>CP086683.1 GCA_030544685.1 Pseudomonas sp. B21_DOA
AAACAAAACCCCAACTGCTTTCGCAATTGGGGTTTCGGAATTTAATCTTGACGATGACCTACTCTCACATGGGGAAACCCCACACTACCATCGGCGATGCATCGTTTCACTGCTGAGTTCGGGATGGGATCAGGTGGTTCCAACGCTCTATGGTCGTCAAGAAATTCGGGTACTGACTCGTGACCAGATGGCCTCGTTTCAGCAAATTGGGTATGTGACAGCTAGGTGTTTGTGCGCTTCGAACTTTCGGTTCGTTTCGTCTTCACACACCGCAATCTGGTGCCTTCTCAGGTCAGCAAATTGCTTGGGTGTTATATGGTCAAGCCTCACGGGCAATTAGTATTGGTTAGCTCAACGCCTCACAGCGCTTACACACCCAACCTATCAACGTCGTAGTCTTCGACGGCCCTTCAGGGAACTCAAGGTTCCAGTGAGATCTCATCTTGAGGCAAGTTTCCCGCTTAGATGCTTTCAGCGGTTATCTTTCCCGAACATAGCTACCCGGCAATGCCACTGGCGTGACAACCGGAACACCAGAGGTTCGTCCACTCCGGTCCTCTCGTACTAGGAGCAGCCCCTCTCAAATCTCAAACGTCCACGGCAGATAGGGACCGAACTGTCTCACGACGTTCTAAACCCAGCTCGCGTACCACTTTAAATGGCGAACAGCCATACCCTTGGGACCGGCTTCAGCCCCAGGATGTGATGAGCCGACATCGAGGTGCCAAACACCGCCGTCGATATGAACTCTTGGGCGGTATCAGCCTGTTATCCCCGGAGTACCTTTTATCCGTTGAGCGATGGCCCTTCCATACAGAACCACCGGATCACTAAGACCTACTTTCGTACCTGCTCGACGTGTCTGTCTCGCAGTCAAGCGCGCTTTTGCCTTTATACTCTACGACCGATTTCCGACCGGTCTGAGCGCACCTTCGTACTCCTCCGTTACTCTTTAGGAGGAGACCGCCCCAGTCAAACTACCCACCATACACTGTCCTCGATCCGGATAACGGACCTGAGTTAGAACCTCAAAGTTGCCAGGGTGGTATTTCAAGGATGGCTCCACGCGAACTGGCGTCCACGCTTCAAAGCCTCCCACCTATCCTACACAAGCAAATTCAAAGTCCAGTGCAAAGCTATAGTAAAGGTTCACGGGGTCTTTCCGTCTAGCCGCGGATACACTGCATCTTCACAGCGATTTCAATTTCACTGAGTCTCGGGTGGAGACAGCGCCGCCATCGTTACGCCATTCGTGCAGGTCGGAACTTACCCGACAAGGAATTTCGCTACCTTAGGACCGTTATAGTTACGGCCGCCGTTTACCGGGGCTTCGATCAAGAGCTTCGCGTTAGCTAACCCCATCAATTAACCTTCCGGCACCGGGCAGGCGTCACACCCTATACGTCCACTTTCGTGTTTGCAGAGTGCTGTGTTTTTAATAAACAGTCGCAGCGGCCTGGTATCTTCGACCGGCATGAGCTTACGGAGCAAGTCCTTCACCCTCACCGGCGCACCTTCTCCCGAAGTTACGGTGCCATTTTGCCTAGTTCCTTCACCCGAGTTCTCTCAAGCGCCTTGGTATTCTCTACCCAACCACCTGTGTCGGTTTGGGGTACGGTTCCTGGTTACCTGAAGCTTAGAAGCTTTTCTTGGAAGCATGGCATCAACCACTTCGTCACCCAAAGGGTAACTCGTCATCAGCTCTCGGCCTTAAGATCCCGGATTTACCTAAGATCTCAGCCTACCACCTTAAACTTGGACAACCAACGCCAAGCTGGCCTAGCCTTCTCCGTCCCTCCATCGCAATAACCAGAAGTACAGGAATATTAACCTGTTTTCCATCGACTACGCTTTTCAGCCTCGCCTTAGGGACCGACTAACCCTGCGTCGATTAACGTTGCGCAGGAAACCTTGGTCTTTCGGCGTGGGTGTTTTTCACACCCATTGTCGTTACTCATGTCAGCATTCGCACTTCTGATACCTCCAGCAAGCTTCTCAACTCACCTTCACAGGCTTACAGAACGCTCCTCTACCGCATCATCCGAAGATGATACCCGTAGCTTCGGTGTATGGTTTGAGCCCCGTTACATCTTCCGCGCAGGCCGACTCGACTAGTGAGCTATTACGCTTTCTTTAAAGGGTGGCTGCTTCTAAGCCAACCTCCTAGCTGTCTAAGCCTTCCCACATCGTTTCCCACTTAACCATAACTTTGGGACCTTAGCTGACGGTCTGGGTTGTTTCCCTTTTCACGACGGACGTTAGCACCCGCCGTGTGTCTCCCATGCTCGGCACTTGTAGGTATTCGGAGTTTGCATCGGTTTGGTAAGTCGGGATGACCCCTAGCCGAAACAGTGCTCTACCCCTACAGTGATACATGAGGCGCTACCTAAA
Organism: Pseudomonas sp. B21_DOA; assembly: GCA_030544685.1. Lineage (NCBI taxonomy): Bacteria > Pseudomonadati > Pseudomonadota > Gammaproteobacteria > Pseudomonadales > Pseudomonadaceae > Pseudomonas > Pseudomonas sp. B21_DOA. The sequence continues at coordinate 2,392 of CP086683.1, forward strand.
TAGCTTTCGAGGAGAACCAGCTATCTCCGAGCTTGATTAGCCTTTCACTCCGATCCACAGGTCATCCGCTAACTTTTCAACGGTAGTCGGTTCGGTCCTCCAGTCAGTGTTACCTAACCTTCAACCTGCCCATGGATAGATCGCCCGGTTTCGGGTCTATTCCCAGCGACTAGACGCCCTATTAAGACTCGCTTTCGCTACGCCTCCCCTATTCGGTTAAGCTCGCCACTGAAAATAAGTCGCTGACCCATTATACAAAAGGTACGCAGTCACAGAACAAAGTCTGCTCCCACTGCTTGTACGCATACGGTTTCAGGATCTATTTCACTCCCCTCTCCGGGGTTCTTTTCGCCTTTCCCTCACGGTACTAGTTCACTATCGGTCAGTCAGTAGTATTTAGCCTTGGAGGATGGTCCCCCCATATTCAGACAAAGTTTCTCGTGCTCCGTCCTACTCGATTTCATGACTAAGAGATTTTCGCGTACAGGGCTATCACCCACTATGGCCGCACTTTCCAGAGCGTTCCGCTAATCTCAAAGCCACTTAAGGGCTAGTCCCCGTTCGCTCGCCACTACTAAGGGAATCTCGGTTGATTTCTTTTCCTCAGGGTACTTAGATGTTTCAGTTCCCCTGGTTCGCCTCTTGCACCTATGTATTCAGTACAAGATAACCATCTTATGATGGCTGGGTTCCCCCATTCAGACATCTCCGGATCAAAGTCTGTTTGCCGACTCCCCGAAGCTTTTCGCAGGCTACCACGTCTTTCATCGCCTCTGACTGCCAAGGCATCCACCGTATGCGCTTCTTCACTTGACCATATAACCCCAAGCAATCTGGTTATACTGTGAAGACGACATTCGCCGAAAATTCGAATTTCTCAACTAAGAGAACTCACAAATTTTACCTTAGCCTGATCCGTTACCAGTGAAAGTAACGTTCAGTCTATCTTTCTATCACATACCCAAATTTTTAAAGAACGATCTAGTCAAAGACTAGAAATCAACATTCATCACCGAACCGGTGGAATGCTCATTTCTAAGCTTTCAAACTTCAGAAGCAGTAGTGGTGGAGCCAAGCGGGATCGAACCGCTGACCTCCTGCGTGCAAGGCAGGCGCTCTCCCAGCTGAGCTATGGCCCCGTATTTCTACAGGCGTTTCCCACACAAAATTGGTGGGTCTGGGCAGATTCGAACTGCCGACCTCACCCTTATCAGGGGTGCGCTCTAACCAACTGAGCTACAGACCCAATTTCGGGCTGCTTCTATCGTCTTCTTCAATGAATCAAGCAATTCGTGTGGGAGCTCATGCAGCAGCTGATGTCGTCGATTAAGGAGGTGATCCAGCCGCAGGTTCCCCTACGGCTACCTTGTTACGACTTCACCCCAGTCATGAATCACACCGTGGTAACCGTCCTCCCGAAGGTTAGACTAGCTACTTCTGGTGCAACCCACTCCCATGGTGTGACGGGCGGTGTGTACAAGGCCCGGGAACGTATTCACCGCGACATTCTGATTCGCGATTACTAGCGATTCCGACTTCACGCAGTCGAGTTGCAGACTGCGATCCGGACTACGATCGGTTTTATGGGATTAGCTCCACCTCGCGGCTTGGCAACCCTTTGTACCGACCATTGTAGCACGTGTGTAGCCCAGGCCGTAAGGGCCATGATGACTTGACGTCATCCCCACCTTCCTCCGGTTTGTCACCGGCAGTCTCCTTAGAGTGCCCACCATTACGTGCTGGTAACTAAGGACAAGGGTTGCGCTCGTTACGGGACTTAACCCAACATCTCACGACACGAGCTGACGACAGCCATGCAGCACCTGTCTCAATGTTCCCGAAGGCACCAATCCATCTCTGGAAAGTTCATTGGATGTCAAGGCCTGGTAAGGTTCTTCGCGTTGCTTCGAATTAAACCACATGCTCCACCGCTTGTGCGGGCCCCGTCAATTCATTTGAGTTTTAACCTTGCGGCCGTACTCCCCAGGCGGTCAACTTAATGCGTTAGCTGCGCCACTAAGAGCTCAAGGCTCCCAACGGCTAGTTGACATCGTTTACGGCGTGGACTACCAGGGTATCTAATCCTGTTTGCTCCCCACGCTTTCGCACCTCAGTGTCAGTATCAGTCCAGGTGGTCGCCTTCGCCACTGGTGTTCCTTCCTATATCTACGCATTTCACCGCTACACAGGAAATTCCACCACCCTCTACCATACTCTAGCTTGCCAGTTTTGGATGCAGTTCCCAGGTTGAGCCCGGGGATTTCACATCCAACTTAACAAACCACCTACGCGCGCTTTACGCCCAGTAATTCCGATTAACGCTTGCACCCTCTGTATTACCGCGGCTGCTGGCACAGAGTTAGCCGGTGCTTATTCTGTCGGTAACGTCAAAATTGCAGAGTATTAATCTACAACCCTTCCTCCCAACTTAAAGTGCTTTACAATCCGAAGACCTTCTTCACACACGCGGCATGGCTGGATCAGGCTTTCGCCCATTGTCCAATATTCCCCACTGCTGCCTCCCGTAGGAGTCTGGACCGTGTCTCAGTTCCAGTGTGACTGATCATCCTCTCAGACCAGTTACGGATCGTCGCCTTGGTGAGCCATTACCTCACCAACTAGCTAATCCGACCTAGGCTCATCTGATAGCGCAAGGCCCGAAGGTCCCCTGCTTTCTCCCGTAGGACGTATGCGGTATTAGCGTTCCTTTCGAAACGTTGTCCCCCACTACCAGGCAGATTCCTAGGCATTACTCACCCGTCCGCCGCTGAATCCAGGAGCAAGCTCCTTTCATCCGCTCGACTTGCATGTGTTAGGCCTGCCGCCAGCGTTCAATCTGAGCCATGATCAAACTCTTCAGTTCAAACATCTTTGGGTTTTTAAGAAACCCTAAACTTGGCTCAGCAATCGTTGGTTACATCTTTGATTTCTCGCAGAGTAACTTGTGATGCTGATAATCTTGTTGACTATCAGTCTGACTGCACAAGCACCCACACGAATTGCTTGATTCAGTTGTTAAAGAGCGGTTGGTTAAGATCTTTCGTCTCAACCGAGGCGCGCATTCTACAGCAGCCTCATTTGCTGTCAAGTGATTATTTTCAGAAGCTTTCGAAGAATTCTTCAACAACTTCAACCACTTGCGCTTCCGATCTCTCGTTAGCGGGAGGCGAATTCTACAGCGTTAATCGCTGCTGTCAACACCTCTTTTTCTCCGCTTTCGACCGAGAAGATCGAACCGTTAAAAGAGCTACACATCACTGCTCTATCAACTCCTTCCAGGCTTCGATGATCTGAAGCAAGCCACTGTCGAAAACTGCGTAACTCTTTGAATCTCAAGGAGTTTTCCGTTTCGACTGCGCCGGAAGTGGGGCGAATTATAGACCTCTGGAATCTGCCGTCAACCGTTAATTTCGCTTTTCTTGCAGATTCTGCTTTTTACCCAGTAACCGCGGGATTCGCCTCGTCACTGGCGGCAGACGAAGCAGCAAAAGCACAGCGCTTATAAAGGCATAAATCGTCCACTCTTCCAAATCAGCCCGCACGATCCACAGCATATGCAGCAGACCCAGTCCGAGAATCACGTAAACCAGACGATGCAACTTCTTCCAGCGAACACCCAAACGACGCTGACTGTAACGATTGGACGTCACCGCCAATATCAGCAAGCCGAGAAAGCCCAGCGCACCGACAATGATGTAGGGCCGCTTACGCAGCTCCACGCCCAGCTGAGACCAGTCGAATCCGAGGATAAATGCCATGTAGCTGAACAGATGCAGCGTCACATAGGCAAAACACCAAAGCCCCAACTGCCGACGGACCGCAATCCACCCGGCCCAGCCGCTCAGCTTTTGCAGCGGCGTCATGCTCAGCGTGATCAACAGCAACACCAGCGTCCCCAGCCCGAGACGATCAACCAATACCTTGCCCGGATCAGGCCCAAGCAAATCAGCGAACGCCTGATAGAACCACAGCAATGGCCAGATCGCTGCCGCAATGAACACGCCCACTCGCCAGAACGGATAGCGCATCAGTAGTTCTTCCGCAGATCGAGCCCTGCATATAAAGAAGCGACTTCATCCGAGTAGCCGTTGAACATCTGCGTATCGCGCACATTCGGCTTGAACAGACTGTTCGGCAGACGTCGCTCGCGCGCCTGCGTCCAGCGCGGGTGATCAACCGTCGGGTTCACATTCGCGTAGAAGCCATACTCATCGGCAGCAATGCTTTGCCAGGTGGTCTTCGGCTGCTCGCTCACCAGACTGATGCGCACAATGGATTTCACGCTTTTGAAGCCGTACTTCCACGGCACCACCAGACGCAAAGGCGCGCCGTTCTGGTTCGGCAGTTCGCGGCCATACATGCCCACCGCCAGGATCGCCAAAGGATTCATCGCCTCATCGAGACGCAAGCCTTCGACATACGGCCAGTCGATCAAGGCAAAACCGGAACGCTGGCCGGGCATGCTCTTGGGATCCTGCAGGGTTTCGAAGCGGATGTACTTGGCTTTGGAGGTCGGCTCGACCTGTTTGAGCAAGGCCGAGATCGGGAAACCGATCCAGGGAATGACCATCGACCACGCCTCGACGCAGCGCAGACGATAGATACGTTCCTCCAGTTGATACGGCTTCATGAAGTCCTCCAGTGCATAACGCCCCGGTTTACCCACCTCCCCGTCTATCACTACGCTCCAGGGTTCGGTTTTGAGGTCGCCAGCATTCGAAGCCGGATCGCCCTTACCGGTACCGAACTCATAAAAGTTGTTGTAGTGCGTGGCGTCTTTATAAGGCGTGATCGCCTCGTCCTTGACGTTGACCGCCCCCATTGAGTAGAAGGAGCTTTTCGGCAAACCAGGCCGGCGCCTTGCCGGATTCGACATCAGAGTAGCGCGGGGCATCGGCGGCACTGGCCCAGCGTGGCAAGCTGCTCATGGCAATACCGGCAGCGGTGGCACCGAGCAATTGGCGGCGGGAGAGATAAATGGCTTCAGGCGTGACATCCGACTCATGGCAGTCGGATGCTTTGGGGATCTTGATCAACATGACAACTCCGCAGCTTTGGAGGACAGGTGCACCCATAGACTGCGGAGTATGCGCGAAATTACATCACTCGGCGTTTTTGTGACGACGAAGACGCAACAGATACTGCACCGGACCGGACGCGGCATAGGCGAGGAATACCAGCAGCAGAATGCGCGGCGGATCACTGAACACGACAGCGAATACCAACACCACCGCGAGGATCGCCACGAACGGCACGCGCCCTTTGAGATCCAGCTCCTTGAAGCTGTTGTACTTGATGTTGCTGACCATCAGCATGCCAGCCGCCGCCACCATCAAGGCCACCAGGAAGGACATCTTCGAACCCTGAATGCCGTAATCGCTGAACGCCCAGACAATACCGGCCACCACACCTGCCGCCGCCGGGCTGGCCAGACCAATGAAGTAGCGTTTGTCCGCCGTACCGACCTGGGTGTTGAAGCGCGCCAGACGCAACGCCGCACCCGCGACATAAATGAAGGCGACCATCCAGCCGACCTTGCCCATGTCGCCCAGCGCCCAGCCGAAGGCCAGCAATGCAGGCGCGACGCCGAAAGCGACCATGTCCGACAGAGAGTCGTACTCGGCGCCGAAGGCACTTTGCGTATTGGTCATGCGCGCCACGCGGCCATCGAGGCCGTCGAGGACCATCGCGACGAAGATCGCGATCGCAGCGAACGCGAAATACTTGCTCGCATTAACCGAGTCGCCGGCGCTCAAGGCGGCCTGCGCGCTCATCGAGTTGATGATGGAATAGAAGCCTGCGAACAGGTTGGCAGTGGTGAACAGGTTCGGCAGCAGATAGATACCACGATGCCGGACTTTACGACCTTCAGCGTCGTGCCCTTCTTCGATGTGCTCATCGATGGGCAGCAGGCTTTCGGCGTCGGAAGCCTTGTTCGGCTCTTCGGGACGTTCGCTCATGGACATTACCTTGCAACGGTTTGGAAAAAATTCGACAGAGGCTTGAGGACGACAGTTCGGCCACAAACGATGCAGCTTTATACCAGAAGCACCGGCCCAAACGAAAAAACGCGGCCGAGGCCGCGTTTTTCGTACAAGGGACGACGACTCAGTTCTTGGCTTTGTCGACGATCTTGTTGGCACCGATCCACGGCATCATGGAGCGCAGTTGCTCGCCGATGATTTCGATACCGTGAGCGGCGTTGTTACGACGCTTGGCGGTCATCGAAGGGTAGCCGGTTGCGCCTTCGCTGATGAACATTTTGGCGTATTCGCCGTCCTGAATACGTTTCAGGGCGTTGCGCATGGCCTGACGGGACTCGGCGTTGATGACTTCCGGGCCGGTCACGTACTCGCCGTATTCGGCGTTGTTGGAGATCGAGTAGTTCATGTTGGCGATACCGCCTTCGTACATGAGATCAACGATCAGTTTCAGTTCGTGCAGGCACTCGAAGTAGGCCATTTCCGGCGCGTAGCCAGCTTCAACCAGGGTTTCGAAACCGGCTTTCACCAGTTCAACGGTACCGCCGCACAGAACGGCTTGTTCGCCGAACAGGTCGGTTTCGGTCTCGTCCTTGAAGGTAGTTTCGATGATGCCGGTACGACCGCCACCAACGCCGGCGGCGTAGGACAGTGCAACGTTTTTGGCGTTGCCCGAGGCGTCCTGGTAGATCGCGATCAGGTCAGGGATACCGCCACCTTTGACGAATTCGGAACGTACGGTGTGGCCCGGGGCTTTCGGCGCGATCATGATCACGTCGAGGTCGGCACGCGGAACAACCTGGTTGTAGTGAATCGCGAAGCCGTGGGAGAAGGCCAGGGTGGCGCCTTTCTTGATGTTCGGCTCGATTTCGTTCTTGTACAGCGAGGACTGGAACTCGTCCGGGGTCAGGATCATGACCAGATCGGCAGCGGCAACGGCGGAGGCCACGTCGGTCACTTTCAGGCCGTGAGCTTCGGCTTTGGCAACGGTGGCCGAACCTTTACGCAGACCGACAGTTACGTCGACACCGGAATCTTTCAGGTTGCACGCTTGAGCGTGGCCCTGGGAGCCGTAACCGATGATGGCAACTTTCTTGCCCTGGATGATCGACAGGTCGCAGTCTTTATCGTAGAAAACTTTCATGAATTTCCCCTTATATCCGGCCATTCAGGCCATGCGCTAATTTGGTTTAGATGCTGAGTACTTTGTCGCCGCGAGCAATGCCGGTCACGCCGCTGCGGACGGTCTCCAGAATCGATGCGGTGCCGATGGACTGAATGAAGCTGTCGAGCTTGTCGCTGGTACCGGTCAATTGAACGGTATACACGCTGGCGCTGACATCGACGATCTGTCCACGGTAGATATCGGTGGTGCGTTTGATCTCGGCGCGCTGGGCGCCAGTGGCCTTGACCTTGACCAGCATCAGTTCACGCTCGATGTGAGCGCTTTCCGACAGGTCCACCAGCTTGACCACTTCGATCAGCTTGTTCAGGTTTTTGGTGATCTGCTCGATGACTTCATCGTGACCCACGGTGGTCAGCGTCAGACGCGACAGGGTCGGGTCTTCGGTCGGGGCCACGGTCAGGCTTTCGATGTTGTAGTTGCGCTGCGAGAACAGGCCGACTACGCGAGACAGAGCGCCGGGTTCGTTTTCCAGAAGCAGGGAAATAATGTGCCGCATGATTAAGTACGCTCCGTCTTGCTCAGCCACATATCGCGCATGGAGCCGTCTTTGATCTGCATCGGGTAGACGTGCTCGCTGGTGTCGACCGCAACGTCGATGATCACCAGGCGATCCTTCATGGCGAACGCTTCTGCCATCTTCGACTTCAAATCTTTCGATTCGGTGATGCGTACGCCAACGTGGCCGTAGGCTTCAGCCAGCTTGATGAAGTCGGGCAGCGATTCCATGTAGGAGTGCGAGTGACGGCTGCCGTAGCTCATGTCCTGCCACTGGCGAACCATGCCCAGCACACCGTTGTTGAGGATGACGATCTTCACCGGCAAGCCGTATTGCAGGCAGGTCGACAGCTCCTGGATGTTCATCTGGATACTGCCTTCGCCGGTGACGCAGGCAACGTCGTCGTCCGGGAAGCTCAGTTTGATGCCCATCGCTGCTGGCAGACCGAAGCCCATCGTGCCCAGACCACCGGAGTTGATCCAGCGGTTCGGCTTGTTGAACGTGTAGTACTGCGCGGCGAACATCTGGTGCTGACCAACGTCGGAGGTCACAAAGGCGTCGCCCTTGGTCACTTCGCAGAGGGTTTCGATCACGGTCTGCGGCTTGATCTTGCTGCCGTCGCCCTTTTCATAAGGGAACAGGCCGCGATCACCACGCCATTCATCGACCTGTTTCCACCAACTGGCCACAGACTCCTTGTTTGGGGTCTCGCCGATTTCCTTGAGAATCGCGACCATTTCGGTCAGCACGCTCTCGACCGGACCCACGATTGGCACGTCGGCCTTGATGGTCTTGGAGATCGATGCCGGGTCGATGTCGATGTGGATGATCTTGGCGTTCGGGCAGAACTTCGCCGGGCCATTGATCACCCGATCGTCGAAGCGTGCGCCCACTGCGAGGATCACGTCGGCATGGTGCATCGCCAGGTTCGCGGTGTAGCTACCGTGCATGCCGAGCATGCCGATGAACTGACGGTCAGTGCCTGGGAAAGCGCCCAGACCCATCAAGGTGTTGGTCACCGGCAGGTTGAGCATTTTCGCCAGTTCGGTCAGCTGTGCAGAACCGTTGCCGAGGATGACGCCGCCGCCGGAGTACAGCACTGGTCGCTTGGCTGCCAACAGCATTTCCGCTGCTTTGCGGATCTGCCCGGAGTGACCGCGAACGGCCGGGCTGTAGGAGCGCAGCTTGGCTTTTTCGGGAAAACGTATTCGAACTTCTCGGCCGGATTGGTCATGTCTTTCGGGATATCGACCACGACCGGGCCCGGACGACCGGATTGCGCGAGGTAGAAAGCCTTCTTCATGACTTCCGGGATTTCCGAAGCGTGCTTGATCATGAAGCTGTGCTTCACGATCGGCCGGGAGATACCGATCATGTCGGTTTCCTGGAACGCGTCGGTGCCGACCATGGTGCTTGGCACCTGACCGGAAATGATCACCATCGGAATCGAGTCCATATAGGCGGTGGCGATACCGGTGATGGCGTTTGTGGCGCCTGGACCGGAAGTCACCAATACCACGCCGGCTTTACCGGTTGCACGGGCGTAGCCGTCAGCCATATGGGTCGCCGCTTGTTCGTGACGAACCAGGATGTGGGTCACTTCCGGCTCTTTGAACAGGGCATCGTAAACATGCAGGAGAGCACCACCCGGGTACCCGTAGATATATTTGACGCCTTCGTCACGCAAAAAGCGGACGAGCATCTCACCGCCAGATAAAAGCTCCACGTTGTTCACCTCTAAAACGCCAGAATACCGTCCACAAAAAAGGGGCGGGTCTTAATAGGTTTACTTCTCGGCAGAGCATGAGCGACGGTGGTCGCCGACTACGTCAGCACTGACTGAGCAAGTATTGGGATCGTCCCAAGTGTTGCGGGCCTTTCCCACCCAGCGCGAGGTAACGCGTTGCGGGTGTAACAGGTCGGCGCGGATGTGCGCCTCATGATCTACCGAGTGGGTCTGCTTCTGGCAGTCCCTCTACAGCGGACTTTGGATTCTTCTGTTTCGCCCTCTGCAAGTCAAGTCGTCTGTGAGGTTAATTGTGGGTAAGCACATGAGAACGCAAGAAAAAACCTGAAAAGCGCTACTCTGTTAGCGTCAATTGCGCATTTTTGCCAAGGAATCAGCATGCGAACGCTCCTCCTCACTCTGCTGATCGGCCTCAGCCCATGGTGCTCGGCCGCTCAAATCTACAAATGGGTCGATGCCCAAGGCGTCACGCATTTCGATGCGCAGCCTCCGCAGGGCCAACCGTCGACGACCGTACAGACGCCCTCCTCACCCGCGCCGAAAGCTGCGCCGATGCCGGGCGGCGGCGTACTGGGCGATCAGAAAGCCATTGATGCCAAGGTGAAGAAACAGGTCGCCGAGCAGCAGGCGCAGCTCAAGGCATTTTGCGAGCAGGCTCGCACGAACCTGGCGCAACTGCAGAACAATCCGCGTTTGCGTGAGGAGGTCGAGGGGATTTGCGCAGGCTCAATGATGCGCAGCGTCAGGAACGCATCGTCGAAGCGAAGAAGCAGATTGCCGAGAATTGCTCGTAATCGCAGCGTAGGAACTCTGGGTGTAGGAGCTGACGAGTGTAACGAGGCTGCGATCTTTTGATCTTGCTTTTAAAACAAGATCAAAAGATCGCAGCCTTCGGCAGCTCCTACAGTCCCTGTATTCAGCGCGAGGCAGTGATCAGCAAGTCAAACTCTTTGAGCAGCACCTGCAACTGCCGATCCTTGCCGCCCAGATTACGCTGGGCGAAGACCATTTCCGCCATTTCCTGAATCCCCGAGGCGTTCGGCAGCGGCAGATCCTGTTCGAGGATCATCTTCATGCGCGGCAGGAAGATCCATTGCAGCCATTGTTCGAAGTCCAGCGTGTCGACGGAAAACGGCTCGACACTGCTCAGCGCTTCGGCCGACGGCTCAACCTCGTCCCACCAGCCCTGGGTGCGCAGCTCTCGCTCGATCAGCAACAGCTGATCGGCGATTTTCGGGAAGCGCGCATCCATCACAGGGAAACCTTGGCCTTCTGACGGGCCTGAGCGGCGCCGGCGGAGTCGCCTTGTTTCTCGCGGGCCTGAGCGATGATTTCCCACAAACTGGCTTGCAGATCCGGACGACCGTTGGCCATGGTCAACGCGCGACGGGCAAATTGCTCGGCTTGCGGCGCATCGCCCTGGGCCATGCGCACTTGGGCCAAACGGTAAAGCACTTGTGGCTCGCGCGGTGCGACACGTTGCGCCCGCTCCAGGCTGGAAGAAGCACCGTTGAGGTCGCCACCGGCCTGTTGCTGTTGCGCGGTGGTCAGCAAGGCGAGTACCGGACCGTCCAGTTGCTCATCCGCCGAAAGGCCACCGCCACTGCTGGCCGAAGGGATGCCACTGGGTGTCGACGGCATGCTGTAGCTGCCGGCGTTGACCGGCGCCGACTCAACCGCCGATGGGTTGTACGGCCCCGATGTGATGCCGCCGGACGCCGGACCCGGAACGATCGGAGAAGAGCTGATCGGCGTTGACACCGCAGCACCGCCGCCCGGCACCATCACCACTACGCCGGTATCGCCTTGCGGAATCGCCTGAGTCTGGCCAGCCGCCGGGCGCTTGACCGTGGTCTGGCGGAAACCGCCATTGGCGCCGATGCGTTCGCTGTTGGACACGGCCGTACCCGAATCCACTACCGGAATCGAACCACGCTGTACGGTGGAGCAGCCGCTGAGCAAAGCCACGGCGGTCACCGCTGGAATCAACCACTTGTTCACTTGAAACCCTCTTTGCTTAATTCATCCAGCCCTTGACCCAGTCCATCACCGACTCCGGCGAGGCAGGTGTTTCGCTTGCACACGCGGCGCCGGGTGGCGGTTCGCTGCCGCGAATATACGGCATCTGCACAGCGCCGGGGCAGTTGGCATCGGAACCCTGTCCGGTGCGTGAATCGACCCAGGCCTGCACGACGTTGTCCGGCTGCGGCATGTCCAGCGGCAGCGGATCGGCCTTGCGCATGAAACTGGTCCAGACCTGCAGCGCACCGGTGGCCCCGGTGAACGGCGTCTTGCCATTGTCGTCGCGGCCGAGCCAGACCACTGCCAGCAGATCCTGGCTGAAGCCGGCAAACCAACTGTCGCGCGAATCGTTACTGGTACCGGTCTTGCCCGCCAGCGTCAGGGTCTTGGGCAGCACGTTATAAACCGAACTGCCGGTACCTTCACGCATCACCCGCTGCATGGCGTTCTGGATCAGGTAAATCGAGGCCGGGTCGAAACGCTGCTCGATCTGGAACGGATAACGCTTGAGCGGCTCGCCCTCGGCGGTCAGTACGCTGCGAATACCGCGCATCGGCGTATTGAAACCACCGTTGGCCAGCGTCTGGTACATGGTCGCCACTTCGATCGGCGTCATGCCACCGGCGCCCAGCAGCATTGACGGGAACGCCGGGAATTCACGGGTAACGCCCAGGCGACCGAGAGTCTTGAGCACGTTCGGCACGCCGACTTCCAGGCCCAGACGCGAGGTCGACAGGTTGTAGGAATGCGCCAGGCCCTGATAGAGGAACACCGTACCGTGGGAGCGGCGGTCGTAGTTCTGCGGCTTCCACACCTGACCGTTGGCGCCCTTGACCGACAATGGATCGTCCGACAGCCAACTGGTCAACGTGTATTGGCTCGGTTTCTCCAGCGCGGTCAGGTACACCGCCGGTTTGATCAGTGAGCCGATCGGGCGCACCGCATCCAGTGCACGGTTGAACCCGGCGTAACTGGCCTGACGGCTGCCGATCATTGCCTGGACTTCGCCGGTTTCCGGGTTGGTCACGACCATCGCCGCTTCCACATCGTCGGAACCCTTGCGCCCGGCCAGACGCTTGAACGTGTCGTTGACCGAAGCTTCGGCTTTCATCTGCAGGATCGGATCGAAACTGGTGAAGATGCGCAGGCCTTCTTCGGTCAAGTCTTCGTCGCGATAGTCTTCGCGCAACTGGCGTTTGACCAGGTCGATAAAGCCTGGGAACGAGCTGTCGGCGAGCTTGCCGCGAGTCGTCACACCGAGCGGCATTTTCTTCGCCGCTTCGACCTGTTCGGCGGTGGCCACGCCTTGCTGCGCCAGCACGTCGAGGACCAGATTACGCCGCTCCAGCGCGCGCTCCGGGTTGCGACGCGGGTTGTAGTAGGACGGCCCCTTGACCATGCCGACCAGCAACGCGACCTGATGCAGCTTCAACTCGGACAATGGTTGGCCGAAGAAGAACTGGCTTGCCAGACCGAAACCGTGCACAGCACGCTGACCGTCCTGGCCGACGAAGACTTCGTTGAGGTAGGCCTCAAGGATTTCCTTCTTGTCGTAATGCAGTTCGAGCAGCAACGCCATCATCGCTTCGGTGAGCTTGCGGGTCAGGCTGCGTTCGCTGGTCAGGTAGAAGTTCTTCACCAACTGCTGGGTCAGCGTACTGCCGCCCTGGGTCATCTTGCCGCCGGAGGTGTTGATCCACACCGCGCGGGCGATCGATTTCGGCGACACGCCCCAGTGGCTGTAGAAGTCGCGGTCTTCAACGGCGATCAGGGTTTCGAGCAGGTATGGCGGCACCTGATCGAGTTTGATCAGGATGCGGTCTTCGAGATTTTTCGGGTAAATGCCGCCGATCATCAGCGGCTCGAGGCGCACAACCGACAGTTTCGAACCGTTGGTCGAGGACAGCTCAGCAACATAATCACCGGAGAAACGCACACGCACTGGCTGCGGTTTTTCCAGGCCTTCATAGAACTGGAAGCCGCGAGTGTTCAGGTCGACCGTGTTGCCGCTAACCGCTGCGGCGCCCGGGCCGTTGCTCACGGCTTCGCGGCGATAGCCGAGGGCATCGAGTTCGGTGAGGAAATCGTCCTTGCTGAGCTTCTGCCCGACGAACAGCTCAAGCGGGCGCGCGTAGACCTTGGCCGGGATGGTCCAACGCTTGCCGGAGAATTTCTCCTGCACCACGGCATCGAGGTAAACGGCGAAGCCAGCCAGCACTACAAGGCCGACCAGGCTGAGTTTAATGGCCCAGCTCAACCACGGACTAAGGCCCTTGGCTGGTGGTTTTTTCTTGGTACGGGGGATCGGGATCGAGTCATGGCGGCGGATTATACGCACTTTATCGATCCTCAACAGGCACGCGCAGAGGTTTGCGTCAGGCGGGCAAGCAGCCATAATGGCCGCCTCGAATTCCCCCGTCTCTGAAGGATCGCCCGTGAGCCAGTCCCTGATCGCTGCCCTGCAAAACCCGGCCCTCTACCCGCATCCCGTCGAAGGGTTTCAGGTCATCGAAACCCACATCTCGTGGGTGATTCTCACCGGGCCCTTTGCCTATAAAGTGAAGAAGCCGGTGAATTTCGGCTTTCTCGACTTCACCAGCCTCGACGCACGTGCGCATTTCTGCGCCGAAGAGCTGCGCCTCAACCAGCGTCTGACCGCTGATTTGTATCTGGACGTGTTGCCAATCACCGGCAGCGTCGAGGCACCGCAATTGGGCGGCGACGGCCCGGCTATCGAATACGTGCTGAAAATGCGCCAGTTCCCGCAGAGCGGCTTGCTCAGCACCCTGCAAGCCAATGGCGAACTGACCACGCAGCACATCGATGCGTTGGCCGAGCAGATCGCCCATTTCCACCTCAACGCCCCGAAAGTCCCGGCCGAACACGACGCCGGCACGCCGGACAGCGTGATGGCGCCGGTCGCGCAGAATTTCGAGCAGATCCTGCCGTTCCTCAGCGACAAGAACGATTGGCTGCAACTCGAGGCCCTGAAAGCCTGGGCCGAAAGCAGCTTCGAACGTCTCAAGCCGCTGTTCGCCCAGCGCAAGGCGCAAGGTTTCACCCGTGAATGCCACGGCGACATCCACTTGGGCAACGCCACTGTGATCGATGGCAACGTGGTGATCTTCGACTGCATCGAGTTCAACGAGCCATTCCGTTTCACTGACGTCTGGGCCGACACCGGTTTCCTCGCCATGGACCTGGAAGATCGTGGCCTGAAATCGCTGGCGCGTCGCCTCATCAGCCAATACCTGGAACTGACCGGCGACTATCAGGGCCTGGAAGTGCTGAACTTCTATAAAGCCTACCGCGCGCTGGTACGGGCCAAAGTGGCGCTGTTCAGCATGCCGGCGGACGCGACTGCGGTGCAGCGCGCCACCACCCTGCGTCAGTATCGCAACTACGCCAACCTGGCGGAAAGCTACAGCACCATTCCTTCGCGTTTCATGGCCATCACCCACGGCGTTTCCGCTGTCGGCAAGAGTCATGTGGCCATGCGTCTGGTCGAGGCGCTGGGCGCGATTCGCCTGCGTTCCGATGTCGAACGCAAGCGCCTGTTCGGTGAGCAGACCGTTGCCAACGATGTGCAAGCGGGCATTTACAGCGCCGACGCCAGTACCGCGACCTACGCGCGTCTGCATGAAATCGCCGAGGTGATCCTGCACGCCGGCTTCCCGGTGGTGATCGACGCGACTTACCTCAAGCGTGAGCAGCGCGACGACGCGGCGAAGATCGCCGAAGCCACCGGCACGCCGTTCCTGATCCTTGACTGCAATGCCCCGCAAGCAGTGATCGAGAGCTGGCTGGCGATCCGTCAGGCCGATCAGAAGGATCCGTCCGACGCCACCCTTGCGGTGATCGAAGCGCAACACGCCAATCGCGAAGCGCTGACGCCGGAAGAAATCCTGCGCAGCAAACGCGTGCAGACCAATGAATCCGGCACGCTGGACACCGTGGTCGCGCAGATCCGTCAGCGCCTGCCGGGTCTGTAAAAACTATTTCGGCCGTGAAGCCCTCGCTCGCTTCACGGCCGTCAAATAGTGGCACTATACTGGCGTCATAAAACCAACAGGTGATCTGACATGAGCCAGCCAAAACTGCTCGACACTCCGCTTTACGCCCTGCTGCACAAAGACGACGTTGCAGGCTTCAACAAGGAACGCCCACAGGATGGCCCGATCGACATGGTCGGCGGCGATTTCCGTGGCCTCGACCTGCGCGAACTGAACGCCGACGGCGTGGATTTCCGCGATGCGTACTTCCGCTCCGCCGACCTGCGTGGCATCGACTTCCGCAAGGCCTCGCTCGAAGGCGCCAGCCTGGCCCATGCGCAGATTTCCGGGGCGTACTTTCCGCCGGAGCTGAGTGCTGACGAGATTCTGATGTCGATGAATTTCGGCACGCGGTTGCGCTATCGCACCCGTTGAGAATCATCGTCAGCCCCTGACACCACCCTCCCTTGTAGGAGTGAGCCTGCTCGCGATAGCTGACTGACATTCAAAATGGATGTCGGCTGTTATACCGCTATCGCGAGCAGGCTCACTCCAATTGTATGCGCTACGCCCTCCTCTCTGCGTTCGCAGGTCTTTCACTCCCTCTCTTAGAAGCTTTTGCGTCGAATCCGACCAAACAACCACGCTTTTCCTACTGATGGCTACACTGCTGAGAAGCTCGCCCACGCACCATTCGGCCGTCGCAAGGAGGCTTGATGAATGATGAACTGCAACACCTGAAAAATCTTGGCAAGACGTCGGCGCAGTGGCTGCATGCCGTGGGCATCCACAGCGCCTCGGACTTGCGTCGCCTCGGTGCGGTGGATGCCTACCGGGCCGTGCGTACTCGGGGTTTCGCGCATCGAAGGTGTTGTTGTATGCGATCGAGGGCGCGTTGATGGACGTGCACTGGAACGACATCCCCGCCGAACGCAAGGACGCCTTGAACAAACAGCTCGAAGCCATTTCCACGCGCCACAAGAACTGAACAGGCGCTGACGCCATGTATTTATTGGGGGAACAATCGGCGCACGCCGACGCGTTGATCAATCGCTTGCAGAATCTTCCCGGGCAGTGGCTGGAGGATTTGTCGCCATGCGCGCCGGTCATCGAGCTGGACGCGTCCGATGATCTGTTTGCGCAAGTGCCGAGCGACCAGTTGTTCTTACTGGCCGAGGGCGTGGTGCATGGCTGCATCGCTGGCCGTGCATTGTTCTGCTGGCAGGCGGGTGATCTGCTCGGCCTGCAACGTGGCGAGCAATGGAATGACTGCCGCTTGCGCAGCGAGGGCACTGTGCGACTAGTGCCCTACGGACGCGCGGAGGTTGTGCAGCACGTGTACGCCGATCCTGATCGAGCGGAACAGTTGCTGAGCTATCTGCTTGGGCAAATGGCGCTGCTCGCCCACGCCGTGGCCGAGTTGAAACCCCGGGAGTTTCGCAGCACTAACGGCTTCAAACGCGTTGAAGCCGGCGCCGTGCTGATTCAACAGGGCGATGCGGCGGATCATGTGTTCGTGATTATCGACGGGCACGCCGAGGCATTCGTCGACGGGCACAAGGTCGGCGACGTGCCGAGGGACGAGATTTTCGGCGCCATGGCGTTGTTTACCGGCGAGCCGCGCAACGCCACGGTAGTGACGTCAGAGCCGAGCACGGTGATGTTGATTCCCGGTGATCAATTTTTGAGCATGACCCGCAGCAATCCGAAGATCGCCCACAGCCTGATTGAGGGCATGGCTCGCCGCATTGGCCAGTTGAATCGACAGATCACGCAATTGACGGCGCATCGCAGCTAGCGCAAAGCCCTTTATTCACGGGGCCTCACGACCGTTCGCAAAACTAAATTACAGATTTGCAAAATCAGCGGTTGACGCGGTAATGAGAATCGCTATGATTATCACAACTGGTCGCGAGATCAGTCGATATTCTGAAAAGCCCTTGGTTCGGACTCTCAGATTATCTCCTCATCAGGCTAATCACGGTTATTTGACCCGGTTTTTACCGGGTCTTTTTTTGCCTGTGGAAAAGTCATTTGGCGAATTGCTGGCGCATCTGTTCGCAGTAATCCGGCTTCGGCGTGGCCGGCGTGTACCAGACGTAATCGGCCATCGCCGCCGTGACCGCATCGCCCTGCTCGGCCAGCATCAAAACGGTCGGTGCCTCCGCTGCACCGAGATCCAGCAGATGCAGCGGCACGCCAACATCCTTGCGCGCATGCCAGGCACCGGCCAGCAGAATCGAAGGCACCGGCGCCGCCAGCATGCGTTCGGCCATGCGTCGATCACGCTGTTGCTGAATCGCCAGCATCGCCGGCATCTGTGATTCGGGCAGCAGGCCGCAGTGGGATTCACTGATTTGCCCAAGCAAGGTTTTTTAACCGAAAGCGCATTACTGCGCGGACCGTTCAGAGCCGGTGGATTGCGATAGAACGCGCGGATTTCGCTGTCATCAAGATTGGCCGCCAGCAGCGGATAGGGCTGCGTCAGGGCGAAGCGCACGATCGGCCCGTAAAGATTCCAGTCCCAGCCCTCTTGCCAGGCCAATGCCGCAGGCAGATCTGCCGGAGCGTATTTCGCCTGGCGCGCCGCATCGACTTTCGCTTGTTGATTCGGCGTGAGCATTTCCAGCAGCAGACTGCCTTGCGTTCGCTGCTCGCCGAGCGCCTGCAACAGCCACAATTGCGTCGCGTGATGGTCGGGATTGTCGTGCTGCTCACCCATGATCAGGCGCTCAGGATCAGCGAGACGCGCCAGCAGTTGCTGCGCGGTGAGCGTCTCGCCGCTGCGCAGATCGCGGATTTCACCGCCCACTGGCGGAACCGCCACGTGCTGACACCCCGCGAGCAACACCAGCGCCAACAACCACAATCCACGCATGCGACACCTCGATGATTGATCAGCGGGCGATGATCAGCGGATGCCCACGCTCCGGGTGCGGTTGCACCAAAACCTCCAGGCCGAACACCGCTTTGAGCGTATCCGGACGCAGCACTTGCTGCGGAGTATCCAGCGCGACAGGGCGCCCCTGCTCCAGCAACAGCACGCGATCACAATAGCGCGCCGCCAGATTCAGATCATGCAGGATCACCAGCACCGCCGCGCCACGATTGGCGAACTCGCGAACCGCCTGCAAGGTGGTGTGCTGATGCAGCGGATCGAGCATCGATGTCGGTTCGTCGAGCAACAAGGTTTGCCCGGCCTGGCCCGGCCAGAGTTGCGCCAGCACCCGCGCCAGATGCACGCGCTGACGCTCGCCACCGGACAACGCCAGATAGCTGCGCCCACTCAGGTGCCCGGCGTCGGCGGCGGCCAGCGCCGCCGCGACAATCTCGTCGTCGCGCACGCGCCCGGTCTGGTACGGCAAACGGCCCATGCCGACGACCTCTTCCACGGCGAAGGCAAAATCCAGCGTCGACACCTGCGGTAGCACCGCCAGTCGTTGTGCCCGCTGCGTTCCGCTCCAATGACTCAACGCCTGACCATCGAGCGAGACATTGCCGTCACTGGCGAGTAACTCTCCACACAAGGCGCCGAGCAAGGTGCTTTTGCCGGCGCCGTTCGGTCCCAGCACGCCAAGCACTTCACCGGGTTCGAGCCCGAGCGTGACCCCGCTGAGCACAGTCTTGCGGCCACGGCGGACATGCAGATCGCGTGCAGACAACATCAGGCACGCCCTCGCAGCAGCAGATAAAGGAAGAACGGCGCACCGATGAACGCGGTGACAATGCCGATCGGCAACTCCGCCGGCGCCAGCGCCAGGCGCGCCACCAGATCGGCGAGTAATAATAGGCTTGCACCGGCCAGCACCGAGGCTGGCAGCAGAACTTTGTGATCCGGGCCGGCCAGCAGGCGCACCAGATGCGGCACCACCAGCCCGACAAAACCGATCATGCCCGCCGCCGCCACCGCCGCGCCGACACCCAGCGCGGTGCAGAACACCAGTTCGCGCTTGAGTCGTTCGACATCGATGCCCAGATGACCGGCCTCGGATTCACCGAGCAACAAGGCATTCAATGCCTTGGCCCGACGCGGCAGCCACAGCGCCACGCCGATGGTGATGATCAGCAAGGGCCACAGTCGCGCGTAACTGGCGCCGTTGAGGCTGCCCAGGTTCCAGAATGTCAGGGTGCGCAGCGTGGCGTCATCGGC
Organism: Pseudomonas sp. B21_DOA; assembly: GCA_030544685.1. NCBI lineage: Bacteria > Pseudomonadati > Pseudomonadota > Gammaproteobacteria > Pseudomonadales > Pseudomonadaceae > Pseudomonas > Pseudomonas sp. B21_DOA. The sequence goes on from CP086683.1 coordinate 21,966, forward strand.
CAGATATGTGAACAGACCGACCGCCGAACTGGCCAGCGCCGTCAGCGCGATACCGGCCAACAACATGGTCGCCACATGGGTCTGACCGTTGCGCCGGCCCAGCCGATAGACCAGCGCCGTCACCCCGAGCCCGCCAAGAAACGCACACACCGACAACAGATACGGCCCAAACCACTCCGGCAGGCCGCCAAAGAACGAACCGCCGACAATCGCAATCGCCGCGCCAAGTGCCGCGCCACTGGACACGCCGACCAGTCCCGGATCGGCCAGCGGATTACGAAACAGTCCTTGCATCGCCACCCCGGACAGCGCCAGTACGCCGCCGACCGCCAAGCCGAGCAAGGTTCGCGGCAGGCGGATCTGGCCGAGAATCAGCTCAGCCTGCTCCAACCCTTGCGGCGCCAACGGCACGCCGATCAGACGCAGCGCCGCGCGCAAGGTATCGAACAGCGGCAGACTCACCGGCCCCAGCGCCAGCGACAGCCAGATCGCCAGCAGACACAGCAATGTCAGGCCGATAAACAAGCCACGGGGTTTGACCAATGCAGTCATTGGCCACCCTTGGCCGGGTAGAAGCCGTCAGTCAGGGTTTGCAAAGCAGCCGGCAGACGCGGCCCGAGACCGCCAACCAGCAGCGTTGGATCCAGCTCCATCACCCGACCGCTCTTGGCCGCGCGGCTGGAATTGAGGATGGGGTTTTCCTTGAACAATGCCGCTTTTGCCGCTTCGCCGGTCAGCGCACGGTCAGCGAACACCAGCACTTCGGGATCGAGGCTGGCGAGAGATTCCATGGAAAACGGCTTGTAGCCGGTATGCGTTGCGAGGTTATGGCCGCCGGCCTGTTGCAGCAGCCAATCGGCGGCAGTGTCCTTGCCGGCGATCAACGGCTTGCCGCCCGCATGCCCGAGCAACAGCAACACTCCGGGGGCTTTGTGCGTGGTCTGCACTTGGGCAACGCGCGCTTTCTGCGCCTGGAGTTGCTGTTGATAAATCTGCAGCAACTGCGCCGCCTGGCTTTGCGCGCCGAGCAACTGGCCCAGATGAGTGACATTTTTTTCCAGTGTCGGCAGATCAGGCTGGGCTGAAAACAACTCGACCTTGACCTTGGCCGCTTTGACTTGCGCCAGAACCGGCGGCGGGCCCATTTCTTCGGTGCCGATCAGAATGTCCGGACGCAGGCTCAAGATGCCTTCCGCCGACAGGCTGCGCTGATAGCCAATACTCGGCAGCGCCTGCAACGATTCGGGATGCTGGCTGGTGGTATCGACCCCCACCAGCTTCGACTCGCCGCCCAGTGCGCTGACCCATTCCGACAGCGCGCCGCCGGCGCTGACCCAGCGTTGCGGTAAATCCGCTGCGGCCGCCTGATGGCAGAGCAAAAGGCCGGCGCACAGCACGACAACGCGGGTTTTCAGGCGCATACACAGCTTCCTTGAACAAGGTTTCCCGGGCATCGGCGCAGCGAGCCAAGTATCCTCGGCAAACGGCCAGACTCCCTGTGGGAGAAGGTCGCCATTTGATAATTGTTTGCATTTGAACGTCAAGCTCGGACATATCCCGACACGAGCGGACATTAGAGGATAGCCATGAAGTTTCTCTGCGCCGGCGGCGATCTGTCCGAAGCCGGCAGTCGCGGTTTCGAAATCGAAGGCAAAAAGCTGTTTGCCGTACGTCGGGGTGGCCAAGTCTTTGTCTATTTCAATCGCTGCCCGCACCGGGGTGTCGGGCTGGAATGGCAGCCTGACCAGTTTCTCGACCCGAGCAACAGCCTGATCCAGTGCGCCACCCATGGCGCACTGTTTCTGATCGAGAACGGCGAATGCGTTGCCGGCCCCTGCGCCGGGCAGTCGCTGACGGCGATTGAATGCCGGGAAGACACACAAGGCGTGTGGGTCAATGTTTAACCGTTTAGCCGCACGTCGAGTCGGCGGTCGATGACCATCTCTTCATGGTCCAGGCGCACGCCGTACGCCAACACCTCGACACCGCAAGCAACCGCTTCACGCAGCGCCTCGGCGTAAGCCCAATCGATTTCCTCGGCCGGGCGCACCGCATCGATGCCGGTGAGGTTCACACAGTACAACTGCACTGCCCTGATACCGTCGCGCGCCAGATGCGCAAGCTCACGCAGGTGCTTGGCGCCGCGCTGGGTCACCGCATCGGGAAACGCCGCCACCGCCGTACCGTCGAAGCCCAACGTGACGCTTTTCACTTCGACATACGCCGGGCCACTGGGGTATTCGAGGCGGAAGTCGATGCGGCTTTCTCCTGCCCGTACGCGACTTCACGTTTTAACGCGGTAAACCCAGCCAGCTCGGTGATTACGCCGGCCTGCAGCGCTTCTTCGACCAAGCCATTGGCGCGCCCGGTGTTGACGCAAAACAGCCGGCCCTGCGGGGTTTCGCCAATTTCCCAAGTGCCGGGCAATTTGCGTTTCGGGTCATTGGAGCGACTGAACCAGACCTGCCCGCCCTCGACCTGGCAATTGAGCATAGAACCGGTGTTCGGACAGTGAATGGTCAGCAATTCGCCGCCAACGGTCTCGATATCGGCGAGAAAACGCTTGTACCGGCGAATCAGCCGCGCTTCTTCCAGAGCAGGATAAAAGCGCATCAGCCTTGCCAGCTCTTCAAACCGCGGGCAATACGCTCCACCGCTTCCTGCAAACGTGCGAGGTTTTGTGTGTAAGCGAAGCGCACGTGATGGCCGGCCTGATAACGACCGAAATCCAGTCCCGGCGTGAAGGCGACGTGCTCGGTTTCGAGGAAATGCCGGCAGAACGCGAAGGCATCCCCTCCGAATTGGCTGATATCGGCGTAGAGATAAAATGCGCCCTCCGGTTCAACGGCGATGTTGAAGCCGAGTTCACGCAGCGCTGGCAGGAGGAAGTCACGACGGCGGGCGAACTCGGCGCGGCGCCCTTCGAGAATCGCGATGGTGGCCGGCTCGAAACAGGCCAGCGCCGCGTACTGCGCCATGCTCGGCGCGCTGATGTAGAGGTTCTGCGCGAGTTTTTCCAGTTCGCTGACCGCTGCGTCTGGCGCCACCAGCCAACCCAGGCGCCAACCGGTCATGCCGAAATACTTGGAGAAACTGTTGAGGACAAAAGCGCTGTCATCGACTTCCAGCACACTGGCGGCATCAGTGCCGTAGGTCAGGCCGTGGTAGATCTCATCCACCACCAAGTGTCCGTGCCTGGCCTTGATCGCTGTGGATAACCCGGCCAGTTCATCGCGCGTCAGCAAAGTGCCTGTCGGGTTGGCCGGCGAAGCGACAAGGGCGCCGACACTGTCGTGATCCCAATGCCGCTCGACCAGATCCGGGGTCAGTTGATAACGCACCTCCGGCCCGACCGGCACCAATTGCGCCGCGCCTTCGACCAGGCGCAGAAAGTGCCGATTGCACGGGTAGCCCGGGTCGGCGAGCAGCCAGTGTTTACCCGGATCGACCAACAGGGCACTGGCCAGCAACAGCGCGCCGGAGCCCCCGGCGTGATCAGAATCCGCCGTGGGTCGATATTCAGGCCGTAACGCGAATGGTAGAAACCGGCGATCGCCTCGCGCAGCTCGGGAATGCCACGGGCGGCGGTGTAACGGGTCTTGCCGGCAGTCAACGCAGCTTGTCCGGCGCGAATGATCGGCTCGGCGGTGGTGAAGTCCGGCTCGCCGATTTCCAGATGGATCACGTCGTGGCCTTCGGCCTGCAATTCATTGGCCCGCGCCAGCAGCGCCATCACATGGAACGGTTCGATCGCACGACTGCGCGCACTGTAGGGGCCCATTGGAATGCCTTCGACGGAAAAAGAGACGATTCTACCTGTCTGCCGGAACGAGCGAGAACCCGTGGAGGTCACAGCCTCAAGAACGCTGGACTGTAACGATCTGAACGTACGCTCCAGGATTGACTAAAATCAGTGATTGAACAGGTCTCCTTCCCACAGACACGGCTTGTCAGACATCTGCAAGCGCCATCCGCCGGGGGCTCGACATCCGGGAGTAGCGCAGGCTGATTTGATCTGGTAAGTTCGCCCGCTTGCAGCCGCAGGGCCGGCAGGTGTCGGTGATGGAGCAATCCTGCGCAATGGATTACAAGAGTAGAGGCGGTCTATTTCATGTCCACCCAAGCAAAGCAACAGCAGAAAGACACGATCAGCGGCTTCGAACCTTACGTTTCGAAGGCGGGTGAAGAGTACATGGGCGCTCCAATGCGCGCGCACTTCACCAAGATCCTGAACAAGTGGAAACTGGACTTGATGCAGGAAGTCGACCGCACGGTTGATCACATGAAAGACGAAGCGGCCAATTTCCCTGACCCGGCCGACCGTGCCAGCCAGGAAGAAGAGTTCGCCCTCGAACTGCGCGCCCGCGACCGCGAGCGCAAGCTGATCAAGAAAATCGACAAGACCCTGCAACTGATCGAAGACGAAGAGTACGGCTGGTGCGAGTCCTGCGGCATCGAGATCGGCGTCAAGCGCCTCGAAGCCCGCCCGACAGCGGATCTGTGCATCGACTGCAAGACCCTGGCGGAAATCAAGGAAAAGCAGGTCGGCAAGTAATCTCGACCTGAACGAAAAACGGAGCGTGCGAACGCTCCGTTTTTGTTTCTGTGTTTTGCCCACGGAACCTGTGGGAGCGAGCCTGCTCGCGAAAGCGTCCCTTCAGACAGCTCATTATTGACTGACACAGCGCTTTCGCGAGCAGGCTCGCTCCCACAGAGGTAACCTGCTCAAATTCTGAATAGCCTTTATCGCCTCCATGACTGCCAAATCCCCGCCTACATCGGCCGCTTCGCCCCCACGCCCAGTGGTCACCTGCACTTCGGTTCGCTGGTCGCTGCGTTGGCGTCTTACCTCGACGCCCGCTCCGTCGGTGGGCGCTGGCTGGTGCGCATGGAAGATCTCGACCCGCCGCGCGAGGAGCCCGGTGCGCAAGCGGCGATTCTCAAGGCGCTGGAAAGCTACGGCTTCGAATGGGACGGCGAAATGGTCCGCCAGAGCGATCGACATGCGGCTTATGCCGAAGTGCTCGATAGCCTGTTCAACCATGGTCTGGCCTACGCCTGCACCTGCTCGCGCAAACAACTGGAGCCCTATCACGGGATTTATCCGGGGTTTTGCCGCAATGCCGGGCATGATCAGCACGACGCCGCGATCCGCCTGCGCGTGCCGGAGCTGGAATACCACTTTATTGATCGCGTGCAGGGCGAATACCGCCAGCACCTGGGCCGCGATGTCGGCGACTTCGTCATCCGTCGGCGCGATGGTCTCTACGCCTATCAACTCGCGGTGGTGCTCGATGACGCCTGGCAAGGCATCACCGACATTGTGCGTGGCGCCGATCTGCTCGATTCGACGCCGCGTCAGCTGTACCTGCAAGAACTGCTCGGCCTGAAACAGCCGCGCTATCTGCACCTGCCGCTGATCACCCAGCCGGACGGCAACAAACTCGGCAAGTCCTACCGCTCGCCGCCGCTTGAAGCCGATCAGGCCACGCCATTGCTGCTGCGGGCCTTGCGCGCACTGGGGCAGAACCCCGGCACCGAACTGGCTCACGCTTCGCCGCGTGAACTGCTGGCCTGGGGCTGTGCGAACTGGGATGCCGACAGGATCCCGCGCACACTGACCTTGCCCGAAGCGCAACTGCAATGACGACACTTGCAGTCGCGCACCCATCCGTTACCATCGCCGCACGTTTTCGGGCACGCGCATAAAAAGAGAGGCCGGGATGTACATCTATCGCTTGGTCCTGCTTCTGGTCGTCGGGATCTACCTGTTCTCCCCCGCCATCATGGATTGGTGGATCGACGCGACGGGCGCCTGGTATCGCCCTTATCTGCTCTGGCTGATCCTGATTGTCGTGACCTTCATCCTGCAGAGCCAAAAAGATGCCGATGAGCTTTAGCCTGACCCAGATGATCCTGATCAGCGCCGCGTACCTGGCGGCGCTGTTCGGCGTTGCCTGGGTCAGCGAACGGGGCATGATCCCGCGCGCGATCATTCGCCACCCGTTGACCTACACCCTGTCGCTGGGGGTTTACGCCAGTGCCTGGGCGTTCTACGGCACGGTGGGCCTGGCCTATCAGTACGGTTACGGCTTTCTGTCGAGTTATCTGGGCGTATCCGGCGCGTTTCTGCTGGCGCCGGTGCTGCTTTATCCGATCCTGAAGATCACCCGCACCTATCAACTGTCGTCGCTGGCCGACCTGTTTGCCTTCCGCTTTCGCAGTACCTGGGCCGGCGCGCTGACCACGATTTTCATGCTGATCGGCGTGCTGCCGTTGCTGGCCCTGCAGATTCAGGCCGTGGCCGACTCGATCGGTATCCTCACCGGCGAACGTGTCCAGAGTCGCGTGGCGCTGGCGTTCTGCGCGCTGATCATCCTGTTCACGATTTTCTTCGGTTCCCGGCACATCGCCACGCGCGAGAAACATGAAGGGCTGGTGTTCGCGATTGCCTTTGAATCGATCATCAAACTGATCGCTCTCGGCGGCGTTGGCCTGTACGCGCTGTATGGCGTATTCGACGGCCCGCAACAGCTCGAACTGTGGTTGCTGCAAAACCAGACCGCCCTCGCCGCCCTGCACACGCCACTACAGGAAGGCCCGTGGCGCACGCTGCTGCTGGTGTTCTTTGCCTCGGCGATCGTGATGCCGCACATGTATCACATGACCTTTACCGAAAACCTCAATCCGCGCTCGCTGGTCAGCGCCAGTTGGGGCCTGCCGCTGTTTCTGCTGCTGATGAGTCTCGCCGTACCGCTGATTCTCTGGGCCGGTCTGAAACTCGGCGCCACCACCGACCCGGAATATTTCACCCTTGGCATCGGCATTGCCGCCAACAGCAAACCGCTGGCCTTGCTCGCCTACGTCGGTGGCCTGTCGGCCGCCAGTGGCCTGATCATCGTTACAACCCTGGCCTTGTCGGGCATGGCGCTGAACCATCTGGTGCTGCCGCTCTATCAGCCGCCGGCCGAGGGCAATATCTACCGCTGGCTGAAATGGACCCGTCGGGCACTGATCGTAGCGATCATCATGGCCGGCTTCGGCTTCTACCTGATGCTCGGCGTCGAGCAGGATCTGGCCAACCTCGGCATCGTCGCGTTCGTTGCGACCCTGCAATTTCTGCCCGGGGTGTTGTCGGTGCTGTACTGGCCGACCGCCAACCGGCGCGGTTTTATTGCCGGTCTGCTGGCGGGGATCACGGTCTGGGTGGTGACCATGCTGCTGCCGCTGGTCGGCAATCTGCAGGGTTTCTATATCCCGCTGCTGAACATGATCTACGTGCTCGACGACACCAGTTGGCACATGGCAGCTATCGCCTCGCTGGCGGCCAACGTCCTGATGTTCACTTTGATTTCGCTGTTTACCAACGCCAGCCCGGAAGAAGCCAGCGCCGCCGAAGCCTGTGCGGTGGATAACGTGCGCCGCCCGCAACGCCGCGAACTGCACGCCGCCTCGCCGCAGGAGTTCGCCACGCAGTTGGCCAAGCCGCTGGGTGCCAAGGCTGCGCAGAAAGAAGTCGAGCAAGCGCTGCGCGACTTGTATCTGCCCTTCGATGAACGTCGGCCGTATGCCTTGCGCCGGTTGCGCGACCGCATTGAGGCCAACCTGTCCGGCCTGATGGGCCCGAGCGTTGCGCAGGATATGGTGGAAACCTTCCTGCCCTATAAGGCTGGCGGCGAAAACTACGTCACCGAAGACATTCACTTCATTGAAAGCCGTCTCGAGGATTACCACTCGCGCCTCACCGGCCTGGCCGCCGAGCTCGACGCCCTGCGCCGCTACCACCGCCAGACCTTGCAGGAACTGCCGATGGGCGTCTGCTCGCTGGCCAAGGATCAGGAGATCCTGATGTGGAACAAGGCCATGGAAGAGCTGACCGGCATCGCCGCGCAACGGGTGGTCGGTTCGCGCCTGAGCACCATCGCCAATCCGTGGAAAGAATTGCTGCAAGGTTTTATCAATCTGCCCGACGAGCATTTGCACAAACAGCACCTGGCGCTGGATGGTCAGACTCGCTGGCTGAACCTGCATAAAGCGGCAATCGACGAGCCGTTGGCCCCGGGTAACAGTGGCCTGGTGTTACTGGTCGAGGATCTGACCGAAACGCAGATGCTCGAAGATAAACTGGTGCATTCCGAACGGCTGGCCAGCATCGGCCGACTCGCAGCAGGTGTGGCCCACGAAATCGGCAACCCGATCACCGGCATCGCCTGCCTGGCGCAGAACCTGCGCGAAGAGCGTGAAGACGACGGCGAGCTGACGGAAATCAGCGGGCAGATTCTCGAGCAGACCAAACGCGTTTCGCGCATCGTCCAGTCGCTGATGAGCTTCGCCCATGCCGGCAGCCATCAGCACAGCGACGAACCAGTGTGTCTGGCCGAAGTCGCGCAGGACGCCATCGGCCTGCTGGCGCTGAACCGGCGCAATTTCGAAGTGCAGTTCTACAACCTGTGCGATCCCGACCATTGGGTCGAAGGCGATCCGCAACGGCTTGCCCAGGTGCTGATCAATCTGCTCTCCAACGCCCGCGACGCCTCGCCTCCGCACAGTGCGGTACGGGTCAAGAGCGAAGCCGGCGAACACACGGTCGATCTGATCGTCGAAGACGAAGGCAGCGGGATTCCGTCGAGCATCATGGACCGATTGTTCGAACCTTTCTTCACCACCAAGGACCCGGGTGAAGGCACCGGTCTGGGCCTTGCACTGGTCTATTCCATCGTTGAAGAGCATTATGGACAAATCACCATCGACAGCCCGGCTGATGTACAAAGCCAACGCGGCACCCGTATTCGGGTGACCTTACCGCGTCATGTCGAAGCGACGTCCGCTGTGAACTGAGACCGTCGAGAGTATCGAATCAATGCCGCACATTTTGATCGTCGAAGACGAAACCATTATCCGCTCCGCCTTGCGCCGCCTGCTGGAACGCAACCAGTACCAGGTCAGCGAAGCCGGATCAGTGCAGGAAGCACAAGAACGCTTCACCATTCCTACGTTCGATCTGATCGTCAGCGACCTGCGCCTGCCAGGCGCTCCGGGCACCGAGCTGATCAAGCTCGGGCAAGGCACACCGGTGCTGATCATGACCAGTTACGCCAGCCTGCGCTCGGCGGTCGACTCGATGAAAATGGGCGCGGTCGATTACATCGCCAAGCCGTTCGACCACGATGAAATGCTCCAGGCGGTTGCGCGGATCCTGCGCGATCGCCAGTCGGCGCCGGCTGCCGGCGAAGCCACGGCGAGCAAGCCTGCCGCTGGCAATGGCAAAGCCGCTGTGGATAACAGCAATGGTGAAATTGGCATCATCGGTTCGTGCCCACCGATGCAGGACCTGTACAGCAAGATCCGCAAGGTCGCGCCAACCGACTCCAACGTGTTGATTCAGGGTGAGTCCGGTACCGGTAAAGAACTGGTGGCCCGCGCCCTGCACAATCTATCGAAACGCGCCAAGGCGCCGATGATCTCGGTGAACTGCGCGGCGATTCCGGAAAGCCTCATTGAGTCGGAACTGTTCGGCCACGAGAAAGGCGCGTTCACCGGCGCCAGCGCCGGGCGTGCCGGTCTGGTCGAAGCGGCGGACGGCGGCACCTTGTTCCTCGATGAAATCGGCGAACTGCCCCTCGAAGCCCAGGCTCGCTTGCTGCGGGTCTTGCAGGAGGGCGAGATTCGCCGCGTAGGTTCTGTGCAATCGCAGAAAGTCGATGTGCGCCTGATCGCTGCAACTCACCGCGATCTGAAGAGCCTGGCGAAAATTGGCCAGTTCCGTGAAGACCTTTATTACCGTCTGCACGTGATTGCCCTGAAGCTGCCGCCGCTGCGCGAGCGTGGCGCCGACGTCAACGAAATCGCCAATGCCTTCCTCGCTCGCCAGAGCGCGCGGATCAATCGCACCGACCTGAAATTCGCCGCCGATGCCGAACAGGCGATCCGGCACTATTCCTGGCCTGGTAACGTCCGTGAACTGGAGAACGCGGTTGAGCGCGCGGTGATTCTCAGCGAAAGCCCGGAGATTTCGGCCGACCTGCTGGGCATCGACATCGAGCTGAGCGATCTGGAAGACGACGAGTTCATCGGTCTGCCGCCGCAAACCGGCGGTAACGCCAGCAACAGCAGCCATGAGCCGACCGAGGATCTGTCGCTGGAAGACTATTTCCAGCATTTCGTCCTCGAGCATCAGGACCACATGACCGAGACCGAACTGGCACGCAAACTCGGCGTCAGCCGCAAATGCCTGTGGGAACGCCGCCAGCGTCTGGGCATTCCACGGCGCAAGACCGGGGTTGCCAGCGAGAGCTGAGCGTTACCCACCGCGTGCGCGGGTAACGCATGACAATGTGAAAAAACTGTTACCGCAGTCGATTCACGTAACAGAAGCCGGGGTTATCGGTAACGAAACCCCGGCTTTTTTCGCCCCTGCAAAACGGCTATATCGACCTAACCCCTTGTTTTGCTGGGCCTGGCAAAAGTTGGCACGCACCCTGCTATATGTTTGGTACAAGAACAATAACAAGCAATGCACAAGACAATAAAAATAAGACGAATCGACTCACGCACAATAAAAACAAGACGGCGAGAGGCGCAGCTAACTGATTCTTTTGGAGAGGCGTTGTATTTGGGGCTTGCCCCACGACCAGGCCGAGAACAACAAAAACTGTCCTAAGACAGAGCCTGTACTGGTTGGATCGAGAGATCACTGCAATTCAGCGACCAAAGCAATCCGTTTGCTCTTGGCTCCCGATTGGGAGGGTCACGAAGGAAACACTTCGTGGCGAGGGCACTCAACAAAAACAAGAAGCCCGAATCAATAATAAAAAGAGCACGCAACTACTTCTTGGGGAGCTTCGGCTCCCTTGTAGTTTCTCCCTTCCGTGAAATCCCCCGTTTTCCTCGCTCGACCCTTGTAGCTTGGGGCTTGCAGCTCATATCTGCCGCGTCCTACACCATCCCCCGACTAAATGCTAGAATCTGCGCCCATCATGCGGTCATTCTTTTGGTATGGCCGAACATTCCTTCAAACAGTGCATCCCATGCTGAAGAAGCTGTTCCAGTCATTCCGAACTCCCGTGCGTCGTACGCAACACATCCGCAGCACCCCTGAAGTGCTCAACAGCGGCCAACATTCGCTGCAGAAAACGCAGTTCAGCCGCTATGCGGTGAATATTGTCGAACGCCTGCAAGGTGCCGGTTACCAGGCTTATCTGGTCGGCGGTTGCGTGCGTGACATGCTGCTGGGCATCACGCCCAAGGACTTCGACGTCGCCACCAGTGCCACCCCGAGCAGGTGCGTGCCGAATTCCGCAATGCGCGAATCATCGGCCGCCGCTTCAAGCTGGTGCACATCCATTTCGGTCGCGAAATCATTGAAGTCGCGACCTTCCGCGCCAATCACCCGGTCAACGAAGACGAGGAAGACAGCAACCAGTCTTCGCGCAACGAGAGCGGGCGCATTCTGCGCGACAACGTCTACGGCACTCTGGAAGAAGACGCGCAACGTCGCGACTTCACCATCAACGCCCTGTATTACGATCCGGTCAGTGAGCGCATTCTCGATTACGCCAACGGCGTGCACGACATCCGCAATCACCTGATCCGCCTGATCGGCGACCCGAAGCAGCGTTACCAGGAAGACCCGGTGCGCATGCTGCGGGCCGTGCGTTTCGCCGCCAAGCTCAACTTCGGCATCGAGAAGCACACCGTGCAGCCGATCCGTGAGCTGGCACCGATGCTGCGCGAGATTCCGTCGGCGCGGCTGTTCGAAGAAGTGCTCAAGCTGTTCCTCTCCGGCCACGGCGCGATCACCTTTGAAATGCTGGTTGATCTGCAACTGTTCGCCCCGCTGTTCCCGGCCAGTGCCGAGGCGCTGGAATACAACCCGGAATACACCCATACGCTGATCAGCGAAGCACTGACCAACACCGACCTGCGCATCAAGCAGAACAAACCGGTGACCCCGGCGTTCCTCTTTGCCGCCCTGCTCTGGCCTGCGCTGCCGGCGCGAGTGTTGCGTCTGCAGGAACGTGGCATGCCGCCGATTCCGGCGATGCAGGAAGCCGCTCACGAGCTGATCGCCGAACAGTGCCAGCGCATCGCGATTCCGAAGCGCTTCACCATGCCGATCCGCGAAATCTGGGACATGCAGGAACGCCTGCCACGGCGCAGCGGCAAACGCGCCGATCTGTTGCTGGACAACCCGCGCTTCCGTGCCGGTTACGATTTCCTGCTGCTGCGCGAAAGCGCCGGTGAGGAGACCGATGGTCTCGGCGAATGGTGGACCGATTATCAGGACGCCAACGACAGCGAGCGCCGCGACATGATCCGCGACCTCAGCGGCAAGGGTGACGATGCCAGCGGCGCGCCACGCAAACGTCGCCGCAGCGGCGGCTCCAAGCGCAAGCGCGCCGGCGCTTCGAGCGCGACGGGCGAGTAAGTCATGGAGCGCATCTACATCGGTCTGGGCAGCAACCTCGCTGACCCGGCCGGGCAATTGCGCAGCGCCGTTGCGGCGCTGGGGCAATTGCCGCAGACCACCCTTTCCGGCGTCTCAGCCTTTTATCAAAGCGATTCGCTGTTGCCGGGCCAGCCGCGTTACACCAACGCCGTCGTCGCCCTCGACAGCGCGCTCGCACCGTTAGAGCTGCTCGACGCCTTGCAGGCAATCGAGAATGAGCAGGGCCGCGAGCGTCTGGAGCGCTGGGGGCCACGCACGCTGGATCTGGATATTCTGCTGTTCGGCGATCGCCTGATCGATGAGCCACGGCTGAAAGTCCCGCATTATCAGATTCAGGAGCGGGCCTTTGTGCTCTACCCCTCGCTGAACTGGCGCCGCAAGACCTGCGGCTGACCGATGGCCGCGCCCTCTCCGACCTTCTGGCCGCTTGCCCGTTCGTCGGTCTTGAGCGCCTCTCCCAGCCCTGACAAAAATCTTCTGTGAAATGTGGTTGTGTGGCGAGGGATTTATCCCCGTTGGACTGCGAAGCAGGCCCAAATCTGACCAAGCTGTATACAACATGGGGCCGCTCCGCGACCCAACGGGGATAAATCCCCTCGCCACAGGTCACCTGCCAATCTCCAGTTTTTGTCAGACAAAAATCCCCCGAATCAGGCCCGCAGCGCCGCTGAATCGCATCAGTAACGCCGGTAACACCGCCCGCGTAACAATGCGGTAACACACGCAATTGACTTCCGGTTGGCTCATCACGACTATAGGCGTCCCGCTGCCGCCAACCCGGCATGAACGGGCGCAATCCAGGCTTTTCAAAGCACGACACAAGACCGTGCGCCTGAGTAGATGAAGAATCACGCGCGTGACTCGCAGCAGTTTCCAGAGCGCCTGAACGAGGATTTTTACATGCCAGCCATCACCCTGACCACGCTCCAGAGCCTCAAGCAGAAAGGTGAAAAGATCACCATGCTGACCTGCTATGACGCGACCTTCGCTCACGCCTGCAACGAGGCCGGTGTCGAAGTGCTGCTGGTCGGCGACTCCCTCGGTATGGTTCTGCAGGGTCATGACAGCACCCTGCCAGTGACCACGGCGGAAATGGCCTACCACGTCGCCAGCGTCAAGCGTGGCAATGGTGATGCCCTGATCCTCGCCGACCTGCCGTTCATGGCCAATGCCACCCTTGAACAGACCATGACCAACAGCGCCATGCTGATGCAGGCCGGTGCGCACATGGTCAAGGTCGAAGGTCAACTGTGGCTGGCGGAGTCGATCCGCTTGCTCGCCGAGCGCGGTGTGCCGGTGTGTGCGCACATGGGCCTGACCCCGCAAGCAGTGAACATTCTCGGCGGCTATAAAGTGCAGGGCCGCAACGAGAACCAGGCGCGGCAGATGCGTGCCGATGCGATCGCGCTGGAGCAGGCCGGTGCGGCCATGCTGTTGCTCGAGTGCGTACCGAGCGAACTGGCGGCGGAAATCAGCCAGGCCGTGGGCATTCCGGTGATCGGCATCGGCGCCGGCAACGCCACCGACGGTCAGGTGTTGGTATTGCACGACATGCTCGGCCTGTCGATCACCGGCCGCGTCCCCAAATTCGTCAAGAACTTCATGCAGGGTCAGGACAGCATCCAGTCCGCGCTGAAGGCTTACGTCAGCGAAGTCAAAGCCACCACGTTCCCCGGCATCGAACACGGATTCTCTGCATGAACACCGTCAAAACCGTACGCGAACTACGCGCCGCCGTCGCCCGCGCGCGCAGTGAAGGCAAGCGCATCGGCTTCGTGCCGACCATGGGCAACCTGCACAGCGGCCACGTCGCATTGATCACCAAAGCTACCCAGCGAGTCGATTTCGTCGTCGCGAGTATTTTCGTCAACCCGCTGCAATTCGGCGTCGGCGAAGACCTCGACAAATACCCGCGCACCCTCGCCGCCGATCAGGAAAAGCTCCTCGAGGCCGGTTGCGACCTGCTGTTCGCGCCGACGGTCGATGAGATGTACCCGGACGGCATGGCCGGACAAACCCGGGTCAGCGTGCCGCAATTATCCGAAGGCCTGTGTGGTGCCAGCCGTCCGGGGCACTTCGAAGGTGTGGCGACGGTGGTCAGCAAGCTGTTCAACATGGTCCAGCCGGATCTGGCGATCTTCGGCCAGAAGGATTACCAGCAACTGGCGGTGATCCGCGCACTGGTGCACGACCTGAACATGCCGATCCAGATCATCGGCGAGCCGACCGTGCGTGCAGCGGACGGTCTGGCGCTGTCGTCGCGCAACGGTTTCCTCAATGAAGACCAGCGCGCCGTGGCGCCGGTGGTGTATCGCGTGCTGAGCAGCATTGCCGAAGCGATCAAGCAAGGTGAGCGTGATTACCCGGCGCTGATCGCTGCACAGTTGCAGGTGCTGGAAGCGGCGGGTCTGCGTCCGGATTATCTGGAAATCCGTCATGGCCTGACCTTGCGTCCGGCGACGGCGGAAGACCGCGACCTGGTGATTCTGGCGGCGGCGTTCCTCGGCACTACGCGGCTGATCGACAACCTGCACCTGAATCTCGATAGCCCGATTTAAGCAGCAACGAATGTCCCTGTGGGAGCGAGCCTGCTCGCGAAGACGGTGTATCAGCGACTTATAAGTTGCCTGACACCACGGCTTCGCGAGCAGGCTCGCTCCCACAAGTGTTTTCGGTGCATGCCGGTTGGGCGAAACTCTTCCGGGCACCTCCGTTTGTCGGGCAAATCCCCGTTCGGATGTTAAAAAAGTACAGGGATCTGGTCAGACAAAGTCAAGACAGAACGCAGCGCGAGGTTTACTGTATTCGCCCTGTGTCCAGATATCGTGTCGACGCAGTTGATCCCATGCGCTAAAAGGGCATGGCTGATCTGCACCGTGTTCAAAAGGCCGTTCAAGTAAAAGGAAAACCGCAGCGATGGCGTACTACCGCACTCCTCACGACGTTACCGCTCTGCCCGCCTGGCAAGCGTTGAAAGATCACCGCCAAGCCATGCAGGATTTCAGCATGCGCGAAGCCTTCAACGCCGATCCGCAGCGTTTCAATCAGTTCACCCTCAGCAGCTGCGGCCTGTTTCTCGATTATTCGAAGAATTTGATCAACGCCGAGACCCGCAATCTACTGGTGGGTCTGGCCAATGAAGTCGATCTGAAGGGCGCGATCAAAGCGCTGTTCGACGGCGAAATCGTCAACGCCTCCGAAGGCCGCCCGGCACTGCACACCGCCCTGCGCCGCCCGGTCGGCGACAAGCTGTCGGTCAACGGCGTCAACGTGATGCCGGAAGTGCACAAGGTCTTGAACCAGATCACCGATCTGGTCGGCCGCATTCACGACGGACTGTGGCGTGGTTACACCGAGAAGCCGATCACCGACGTGGTCAACATCGGCATCGGTGGTTCGTTCCTCGGCCCGGAGCTGGTGTCCGAAGCGCTGCTGTCCTATGCGCAAAAAGGCGTGCGTTGCCATTACCTGGCGAACATTGACGGCAGTGAATTCCACGAGCTGACGCAGAAACTGCGCGCCGAGACCACGCTGTTCATCGTTTCGTCGAAGTCGTTCAACACCCTCGAAACCCTGAAGAATGCTCAGGCCGCACGCGCCTGGTACCTGGCGCAGGGCGGTTCGGAAGCCGAGCTGTATCGCCACTTCATCGCGGTATCGAGCAACAACGCCGCTGCGGTGGCCTTCGGTATCCGTGAAGAAAACATCTTCCCGATGTGGGATTGGGTCGGCGGCCGTTATTCGCTGTGGTCGGCGATCGGTTTGCCGATCGCCCTGGCCATCGGCATGTCCAACTTCAAGGAACTGCTGTCTGGTGCCTACACCATGGACCAGCATTTCCAGACCGCGCCGTTCGAACAGAACATGCCAGTGCTGCTGGCTCTGCTCGGCGTGTGGTACGGCAATTTCTGGGGCGCGCAAAGCCACGCGATCCTGCCGTACGACCACTACCTGCGCAACATCACCAAGCACTTGCAACAACTGGACATGGAATCCAACGGCAAGAGCGTGCGTCAGGACGGCACCTCGGTGTCGACCGATACCGGCCCGGTGATCTGGGGCGGCGTCGGCTGCAACGGTCAGCACGCTTACCACCAGTTGCTGCACCAGGGCACCCAGCTGATTCCGGCTGACTTCATCGTGCCGATCGTCAGCTTCAACCCGGTCTCCGACCACCACCAGTGGCTGTACGCCAACTGCCTGTCGCAGAGCCAGGCGCTGATGCTCGGCAAGACCCTGCCGGAAGCCGAAGCCGAACTGCGCGACAAAGGCATGGGCGAAGACGACGTGCGCAAACTGGCGCCGCACAAGGTGATCCCGGGCAATCGTCCGAGCAACACTCTGGTAGTCGAACGCATCAGCCCGCGTCGCCTCGGCGCGCTGGTTGCCATGTATGAGCACAAAGTGTTCGTGCAAAGCGTGGTCTGGGGCATCAACGCCTTCGACCAGTGGGGTGTGGAACTGGGCAAGGAATTGGGCAAAGGCGTCTACAACCGCCTGGTCGGCAGCGACGAGACCGTGGCTGACGATGCCTCGACTCAGGGCCTGATCAACTATTTCCGCGGGCGTCATCGCGGCTGATCCAAGCCTCCGGGCACAACGCTGTTTCCTGTGGGAGCGAGCCTGCTCGCGAAAGCGGTTCTTCATTCAACACCTTCGTTGACTGAGACACCGTATTCGCGAGCAGGCTCGCTCCCACAGTTGTTTTGGCACATGACTTGAACCTGTGCAGCGCTCGGCGCATCTTTATTCGTGTCGCACCACAAGAATAAGGAACCGTCATGTTCGATATCAGCACGTTCCCCAAAGCCGATGCCGTGCGCCAGGCCGCTCAGTTGAGCCAGGACGAGTATCGGCGCCTGTACCGCGAATCGATTGAACACCCCAGCGCCTTCTGGGCCGAGCAGGCAACGCGCTTCCTCGATTGGAGCACGCCGTGGCAGACCGTGCAGCGCTATGACCTGAAAACCGGTGAAGCGGTCTGGTTTGCCGGCGGCAAGCTCAACGTCAGCTACAACTGCATCGACCGCCACCTTGAACAACGCGGCGAACAGACCGCCCTGCTCTGGGAGGGCGACGACCCAGCCGAATCGGCGCAGATCACTTATAACAAACTCCATCACCACGTCTGCCGTCTGGCCAACGTGCTGAAAAGCCGTGGCGTGAAGAAAGGCGACCGGGTGTGCATCTACATGCCGATGATCCCCGAAGCCGCCTACGCCATGCTCGCCTGCGCGCGAATCGGCGCGATTCACTCGGTAGTGTTCGGCGGATTTTCCCCGGATTCCCTGCGTGATCGAATTCTCGACGCCGACTGCCGTACCGTGATAACCGCCGATGAAGGCGTGCGCGGCGGCCGCTTCGTGTCACTGAAAAACAACGTCGACAAAGCCCTGCAAAGTTGCCCGAACGTCAGCACCGTGGTGGTGGTCGAGCGTACGCAGGGCCAGGTCGACTGGGTCGAAGGCCGCGACCTCTGGTATCACCAGGCCGTACGCGAAGTCGACGACGATTGCCCGCCGGAACCGATGGACGCCGAAGATCCGCTGTTCATCCTCTACACCTCCGGCAGCACCGGCAAACCCAAAGGCGTGCTGCACACCACCGGCGGCTACCTGCTGCAAGCAGCAATGACCTTCAAGTACGTGCTCGACTACCGCGACGGCGAAGTGTTCTGGTGCACCGCCGACGTCGGCTGGGTCACCGGCCACAGTTACATCGTCTACGGGCCGCTGGCCAACGGTGCGACCACACTGATGTTCGAAGGCGTGCCGAGCTACCCGAGCAGTTCGCGCTTCTGGCAGGTTATCGACAAGCACAAGGTCAACATTTTCTACACCGCCCCCACCGCCCTGCGCGCGTTGATGCGCGAAGGCGCCGAACCATTGAAGGAAACGTCGCGCGCCAGCCTCAGATTGCTCGGCAGCGTCGGTGAGCCGATCAACCCGGAAGCGTGGGAATGGTATTTCAATGCCGTCGGTGAACAGCGCTGCCCGATCGTCGACACCTGGTGGCAGACCGAAACCGGCGGCATCATGCTCAGCCCGCTGGTCAGCGCACAACGGATCAAACCGGGCTGCGCGACGCAACCGATGTTTGGCGTGCAACCGGTGTTGCTCGACGAAGTCGGCAAGGAAATCAAAGGCGTCGGCAGCGGCGTGCTGGCGATCAAATCAAGCTGGCCGGCGCAGATCCGCAGCGTCTACGGCGATCCGCAGCGGATGATCGACACCTACTTCAAACCCTACCCCGGCTATTACTTCACCGGCGACGGCGCCCGCCGCGACGAGGACGGCGATTACTGGATCACCGGACGCATCGACGACGTGATCAACGTCTCCGGCCACCGCATCGGCACCGCCGAAGTGGAAAGCGCGCTGGTGCTGCATGACAGCATCGCCGAGGCCGCCGTGGTCGGTTATCCGCACGACGTCAAAGGCCAGGGCATCTACGCATTCGTCACGCCAATGAACGGCACCGAGGCCAACGAAGAGCTGAAGAAAGACCTGCTGGCACATGTCAGCAAGGAGATCGGCAGCTTCGCCAAACCGGACCTGATCCAGTGGGCGCCGGCGTTGCCAAAGACCCGTTCGGGCAAGATCATGCGGCGGATATTGCGCAAGATTGCCTGCAATGAGCTCGACAGTCTGGGCGATACTTCGACGCTGGCTGATCCGAGCGTCGTACAAGACCTCGTTGATAAACGGCTCAATACTTGAGAGCTGCAAGTTTCTAGCTACAAGCTACAAGCTGCAAGCTAAAGCGGTCCGCGTGGCTTTTCGCTTTTAGCTTGCAGCTAGAAACTTGCCGCTTGTAGCTCCCCGACTGCTAAGCTTCGCGTTTTTTCAGCAAGGCGCCCGCATGTCTTCCTTGAATCAGGCGCTGCGCGCCGCCCTCGATCAACGCCAGGACCTGCTCGCTGCGCTGCACAGCCAGGGCACCGATTGCTATCGGCTGTTCCATGGCAGCCAGGAAGGTGCCGGCGGCCTGACCATCGACCGCTACGGCCCGCAATTGCTGGTGCAGAGTTTTCACCAGACACTCGAACGTGACGACCTGCTGCAACTGCACGCCATGGTCAACCAGACGCTGGGCTTCGACAGCCTGCTGGTCTACAACGACCGCTCCCGTGGCAACTCGCGGATCGATCGTGAGGACAGCGTCTACAAGGCCAATGACGCTGCTTTGGCGGATCTGGTCGGGCATGAATGGGGCCTGAACTATCGCGTGCGCGGGCGCCATGCCGGGCAGGATCCGCTGCTGTTCCTCGACCTGCGCAACACGCGCGGCTGGGTCAAGGACCACACGCAAGGCAAAAGCGTGCTCAACCTGTTCGCTTACACCTGTGGTGTTGGCCTCAGTGCAGCGGCGGGCGGTGCGCGCGAGGTGTGCAACCTCGATTTTGCCGAGGGCAATCTCGCGGTCGGTCGCGAGAATGGTTTGCTCAACCCGCAGCTGCCGCCGATGCAATTCATTCAGTCCGATTACTTTCCGGCGATCCGTCAGCTCGCTGGCCTGCCCATCAGCCAGCGGCGCGGGCAGAAGCTGCCAAGCTATCAGCGCCTCGAACAGCGCCAATACGATCTGGTCCTGCTCGATCCGCCGGCTTGGGCCAAAAGCGCATTCGGCACCGTCGATCTGCTGCGCGATTATCAGAGCCTGCTCAAACCCGCGCTGCTGACCACCGCCGATGACGGCGTGCTGATCTGCTGCAACAACCTGGCGAAAGTCAGCATGGACGACTGGCGCGAACAAGTGCTGCGCTGCGCCGAAAAAGCCGGCCGCCCGGTACGCGAATGGAGCGTGATGCCCCCGGGCGCCGACTTCCTTCGCTGGACCAGCAGCCACCCTTGAAGACGCTCATTCTGCAGCTGTAATTCCCAATTCTCGGATAGCCACACTCCACTGTGGGAGCGAGCTTGCTCGCGAAAGCGGTGCATCAGTCACCAAAAAGGCTGCCCGATACGACCCCTTCGCGAGCAAGCTCGCTCCCACATGGGATTTTGTTCGTACAGATAAAACTGAACAATCCTGTCCCACATCAAGCACTTCGGAACCAGAATCGCGTGCCATACTCCAAGGCACTCCGATTCAGACAGATGAAGCCGCACATGCCCAAAGGATTGATTCGCGCGATTGGCGCACTGCTGACAGCCCTGGCCCTCTACAGCCTGCTGGGGTTTCTGATCCTGCCGGGCATTGCCTTGCGCGTGGCCAACCAGCAACTGGCCAACTACGCGACGGTGCCGGCGCATCTGCAGCGCATCGAACTGAACCCCTTCAGCCTTGAGGTCACCCTGTGGGGCCTGGTCATCGGCGAGCCGGGCAAGGAGCAGGTCGGCTTCGATCGCCTCTATGCCAACTTGCAAATCGACAGCCTGTGGACCAAAGCGCTGCATCTGTCCGACATCGAACTGGACAAACCCAAAAGCGAAATCCTCTTCGCCAAGGACGGCAAGCTCAACCTGCTTGGCCTGTTCAACGTGCCGCCGAGCGAGCCGACACCCGCCGATCCCGACGCCAAGCCATTCCCGCTGCGCATCGACAACATCAAACTGGCTGGCGGCGTGGTGCATTTCGAGGATGTACGCCCTAGCGAGCCAATCGAATTTCTTTACGACGATCTCAGTTTCGAGCTGAAAAACCTCAGCACCCTGCCCGAGGACAGCGCCGACATGACCCTTGTCGCGATCGGCCCCGCTGGCGGGCGGATCGACTGGACCGGCAATTTCAGTCTGATTCCTTTTACCTCCGAAGGCACCCTGAAAGTCACCGATGGCCAGATGAAATCCTTCTGGCCTTACGTGCGCGACGCAGTGCCGCTGGTGCTGGAAAACGGCGTTGTCAGCCTCAGCACCGACTACAAACTCAACCTGTCGAAACAGACCGAACTGTTGCTCAACAACGTCGCGGTGAGCATTGCGCCGTTCGCCATCAAGGCTCCAGACGGACGTCCGCTGGCCAGGCTCGAACGCCTCGACGTCAGCGACACCTCGCTGGACCTGGCCAAGCAGCAAGTGGTGGTCGGCAAGGTCCGCAGCAACAAGCTGGAAACCTGGGCGGCGCTGGAAGCCGACGGCCAGTTGGACTGGCAGAAACTGTTCGCCAGCCAACCGTCGAAACCAGCGGCCAAAGCCGCTGCCGAACCGGTCGATGCACCGGCTGCCGCCGACTCGCCGAAACCAGAGCCAACCGCACCGAGCAAGCCATGGCAGGTGCTGGTCAAAGATGTGCAGCTGCGCAACTACACGGTCCATCTCGCCGACCGCTCGGCGCAACCGGCGGTGGCGCTGGATATCACTCCGCTGAACGTCGATCTGCAGGATTTCGACAGCCTCAACGGCTCGCCTTTCAAGCTCAAGCTCGACAGCGGCCTGGGCAAGCAAGGCAAGATCAGCGCCGACGGTACGGTCAACCTGGCCCCGGTCAACGCACAGCTCAACGTCAAAACCCAGGACATCGACCTGCGTGTCGCGCAGTCCTACATCAACCCGTTCATTCGTCTGGAACTGCGCAGCGGCATGCTCGGCAGCGACCTCAAGGTCAACCTGAAGAGCACTGAGCCACTGGCGCTCAGCGTCACCGGCCGCGCGCAGATCGATCAACTGCACACCCTCGATACGCTGAAGACCCGCGACTTCCTCAAATGGCAGCAAGTCGTGATCGACGGCATCAACTATCAGCACGGCGACAGCCTGTCGATCGACAAGGTCAACCTGTTGCAGCCGTATGTGCGCTTCATGATCAACGACGATCGCACTACCAACGTCGACGACCTGCTGATCCCGCAACCGGCCGACAGCGGTGCAAAAAGCACCGCAGCCAAACCGGCGGGCAAGGACAAACCGCTGGGCATTCACATCGGCGCGATTGCGATCAACGATGGTTCCGCGAACTTCGCCGACTTCAGTCTGACACCCAACTTCGCCACCGCCGTGCAACAGCTCAACGGCCAGATCGGCACCATCGACAGTCGTCAGGCGAAGCCGGCCAGCGTCGATATCAAAGGCAAAGTCGACCGTTATGCGCCGGTGACCATCAAAGGCGCGGTCAATCCGTTCGACCCGATGGCCAGCCTCGACATCGCCACCAGTTTCAAACGCGTCGAACTGACGACCCTGACGCCCTACTCCGGCAAATTCGCCGGATACCGCATCCGCAAGGGCCGGCTCAACCTTGACCTGCACTACCTGATCATCAAAGGACAATTGAAAGCCGAGAACAAAGTCGTCGTCGAGCAACTGCAACTGGGCGAGAAAGTCGACAGCCCCGATGCAGTCAGCCTGCCGCTAAAGCTGGCGATCGCCCTGCTCAAGGATGTCGACGGCAAGATCTCCATCGAATTGCCGGTCACCGGCGACTTGAACAATCCGCAGTTCAGCGTGATGCCGATCGTTTGGCAAACCCTGCGCAACCTGATCGTCAAAGCTGCCGCCGCGCCATTCAAAATGATCGGCGGGCTGGTCAGTGGCGGTGGCTCCGAAGACCTTGGCACGGTGTCCTTCGCGCCGGGTTCCAGCGACTTGAACAAAGACGCCGAAGCGGCGCTGGTAAAACTCTCGCAAGCGCTCAAGGAACGTCCGGCGCTGCGCCTGGAAATCGAAGGCACTGCCGCGAAGAGCAGCGATGGACCACTGCTGGCCGAGCAACGTCTGGAACGCGAATATCAGTACAACTACTACAAGATGCTCCAGCGCCGTGGCGATAAAGTCCCGGCCCAGGCCTCGCTGCTGCAAGTGCCCGAGAGCGAGAAAGGCGCGTTGCTCGAAGGCATCTACCGCACTCGCCTGAAGACCCAGCCACCGGCAGAATGGAAAGATCTGGGCAAGGAAGAACGCACGGCGAAAATGCGCCAGGGCGTGATCGCGTTCTGGAGCGGCAGCGATGTGCTGTTGCGCCAGTTGGGCCAGGATCGCGCCAGCACCATCAAGGATTATCTGGTCGACAAGGGCAAGCTTGAGGATGACCGGGTGTACTTCATCGATGCCAACCTTGGCGAGGCCGAAAGCGATGGCCGCGTGGTCACGCAAATGCACCTGGATGCCGAATGACCGTGCGTAACTGGCTGGCCGTGCTCGCGCTGACGTGCGCTGCTGGCCACGCGTCGGCCTCGGATACCTTGCGCTGCGGCAGCCAGTTAATCAGCCTTGGCGACCGCGCAAGCGAGGTGCTGCAAAAATGTGGCGAGCCGGTGAGCCGTGACGTGCTTGGCTACAAGCGCAGTGCCAATCGCCGCGAGGAGTTTCAGGTCGAGGAATGGACCTACGGCCCGAACAATGGCATGTACCAATATCTGCGCTTCGAAGGCAATCGCCTGCGGCAGATCAATAGCAAACGCGGTAACTGATCAACATATCGTCCCTCTGTAGGAGTGAGCCTGCTCGCGATGGCGGTCTGTCAGTCAACAATGAATCAACTGACACACCGCCATCGCGAGCAGGCTCACTCCTACACTTGTTTTGTGTGATCCCTGAAATAGAACAGGCCCCGACACAAGTGCCGGGGCCTGTAATGGTCACATCCGTGTGACCGTTCGCATGAACTCTAAAGTTGCGACAGACGTATTACTCGGCCCGTCTGTCGCGTCTTCTCCCGGTTCAGGCGAGAAGTCTTGCCTTACTCGGCTTTCAGGCCGTCAGCGGATACCGCTTTAACGCCTTTGATTTTCTTGGTGATGTTCACAGCGGTGGTTTTCTGAGCTTCGGTAACAGCTACGTCAGAAGACAGTGAAACTACACCTTTGTTGGTTTCGACTTTGATGTCGGTGCCTGGAATACCTTTTTCGGTAACCAGATCGCTTTTCACTTTGGTGGTGATCCAGGTGTCGGAAGTAGCTTCTTTAGCCTTGGTAACTTCACCAGCAGCCAGAACCATTGGCGCTTGGGTAGCCTGAGCGGACTGGGCGAAAGCGCCACCAGCCATGGTCAGGGTCAGAGCGGTAGCAGCGGCAGTGATAGCGAACTTCTTCATACGAGTAACTCCTGTTTTTACTGGAAGTCTGCTGTAACGCTTGTCAGCAGGGTTACCAGAGATATTGCGAACGCTGTGCCAACTTTTTCGTCCGCATAAAACCGTTTAAAAACAACATGTTATGAAAAACGCTAATTTTCATTTTCATGCAAAATGCATGACTCAACGCAATTTCGCATGCAAGTTGCGGTTTTTTGGAAAGTTCATAAGCTGCTGAAATTATTGGAGCTTTTGTGAAGCGATCGCAGATACAAAAATACCCCGCAATGCGGGGCATTCTGGTTATTCCACCTTTGTGATTACGTACCGCTGGCCGTGCAACCGCGCGGAGAATAATCAGCGTTGACCGTCGTCGCACACGTCCAAACACCGGAGGTATTCCCCGTAGCCGCCCCGGAACGAGAAAGCGTAATGGTTTTACCTAACACCGGACCTGGTGCATTGAGCAGGGTGCAGGTAAGCGTGCCTTCGCCAGTCGCGGCTGTACCGGTAACTGCCAACGTACAGTTGGAAGTAGTAGTCGCACCATTAGCAACGTTGGCCAGAGTTGGAGCTGTGCCTTGATTGATCGTGTCCTCGAACGGCACTTTCAATGCACTAATCTCCGCCAGCCCCGCCGTCACCTTCGACCGCGCTTGATACTTCGAATACTGAGGCAAGGCGATAGTCGCCAGAATGCCGATGATCGCCACGACGATCAGCAGCTCGATCAATGTGAAACCTTGTTGTTTTTTCATAGACACGCTCCATGCATGAGTCGAAATCTCATGATCTGAACAAGGCTCAGCACAGCCCATGCCAACGCCTTTCAGACCCCGCCTGCTGGGCGCGCGCAATTTCCTGCGCCGTTTCCTACAACCCGCAACCGCACTATCTGACACTTTTTGTCACCTGCACCGGCCGTGTTTGGCGCTGTCACTTGACTAGGCTATAAGTCATGAACGGCAAGCGTGCGGAATCCCCATGAATGACATCGCTCTGAGCGGTCTGGCCAAGCAATTGGTCCAGGCCGAGTTGCTAACGGAAACAAGCGCCCGGCAATCCTGGGCGCAGGCCCAGCGCAATCGCGTGTCGCTGGTGAATTATCTGGTGCACAACAAACTGGTCAACAGTCGACAGATCGCCGAGATCGCTTCGGAACACTTCGGCATGGCCCTGCTCGATCTCAACTGCCTCGACAAGGAGACCCAGCCCAAGGGGCTGGTCAGCGAAAAACTGGTTCGCCAGCATTGCGCCCTGCCCCTGTGGCGGCGCGGCAACAAACTGTTCGTAGGCCTATCCGACCCGAGCAATCAGCAGGCGATCAGCGACATCCAGTTCAGCACCGGCCTGAGCACCGAAGCGATTCTGGTCGAGGACGACAAGCTCAGCGACGCCATCGACAAGTTCTTCGACAGCCACGCCTCGGGTCTGGAAGACATGGCCGATGTCGATCTCGACGGCCTCGACGTCGAGTCCATCGATGACAGCAAACAGGACGTGATCGGCGGCCTCGATGCCGACGACGCCCCGGTCGTGCGTTTCGTGCACAAGATGCTGCTCGATGCGATCAAGAGCGGCTCCTCCGACCTGCATTTCGAACCCTACGAAAAAACTATCGGGTGCGCATGCGCACCGACGGCATGCTGCGCGAGGTGGCCAAGCCGCCGATCCAGTTGGCCGGGCGCATTGCCGCTCGCCTGAAGGTGATGGCTAGTCTGGATATTTCCGAACGGCGCAAACCGCAGGACGGGCGGATCAAGATGCGCCTGTCGAAAAGCAAATCCATCGATTTCCGCGTCAACACCCTGCCGACCCTGTGGGGCGAAAAAGTGGTGATCCGGATTCTCGACCCGTCCAGTGCGCAAATGGGCATCGACGCCTTGGGTTACGAGGCAGAACAAAAGGCCTTGTACCTCGCCGCGCTGAAACAGCCGCAAGGGATGATTCTGGTCACCGGGCCCACCGGCTCCGGTAAAACCGTGTCGCTGTACACCGGGCTGAACATCCTCAACACCGTCGACATCAATATTTCCACCGCCGAAGACCCGGTGGAGATCAACATGGAAGGCATCAACCAGGTCAACGTCAATCCTCGACAAGGGCTGGACTTTGCCCAGGCGCTGCGTTCGTTTCTGCGTCAGGACCCGGACGTGATCATGGTTGGCGAGATCCGCGACCTGGAAACCGCCGAGATTGCGATCAAGGCCGCGCAGACCGGCCACCTGGTGCTGTCGACCCTGCACACCAACAGCGCGGCGGAAACCCTCACGCGCCTGCACAACATGGGCATTCCCGGTTTCAACATCGCCACCTCGGTCAGCCTGATCATCGCCCAGCGCCTGGCGCGCAAGTTGTGCGCGCATTGCAAGCGGCCGCTGGAAATCCCGCACGAAACCTTGCTCAAGGAAGGCTTTCCCGAGGAACGCATCGGTCATTTCACGATCTACGAGCCGGTCGGTTGCGATCACTGCAACGGCGGTTACAAAGGACGCGTAGGGATTTATGAAGTGGTAAAGAACACACCGGACCTGCAACGGCTGATCATGGCCGAAGGCAATTCGCTGGAAATCGACATCCAGATGCGTCGCGACGGCTTCGCCGATCTGCGCACTTCCGGGCTGCACAAGGCCATGCAAGGCATCACCAGCCTTGAGGAAATCAACCGGGTCACCAAGGATTGAACATGGCGGTCAAGGCAGCGAAAGTCAGCGTTTACGCCTGGGAAGGCACGGACCGCAAAGGCAGCAAGGTCACGGGCGAGTTGAGCGGGCAGAACCCCGCACTGATCAAGGCGCAGCTGCGCAAACAAGGGATCAACCCGGGCAAGGTGCGCAAGAAATCCGCTTCCCTGCTGAGCTTGGGCAAACGCATCAAACCGCAGGACATCGCCCTGTTCACCCGGCAGATGGCAACGATGATGAAGGCCGGTGTACCGCTGTTGCAGTCCTTCGACATCATCGGCGAAGGCTTCGAAAACCCGGCCATGCGCAAACTGGTCGATGAGGTCAAACAGGAAGTTGCCGCCGGTAACAGCTTCGCCACCGCCCTGCGCAAGAAACCGCAATACTTCGACGAGTTGTACTGCAATCTGGTCGACGCCGGCGAACAGTCCGGCGCCCTCGACACCTTGCTCGAACGGGTCGCGACTTATAAGGAAAAAGCGAAGCGCTCAAGGCCAAGATCAAAAAGCCATGACTTACCCCACCGCCGTGGTGCTGGTGGCGGCGGTGGTGACCGGCATTCTGCTGGTCAAAGTGGTGCCGCAGTTCCAGTCGGTGTTTTCCGGCTTCGGCGCCGAATTACCGGGCTTCACCCTGATGATCATCAGCCTGTCGGAGTTCATGCAGCAGTGGTGGTGGGCGATTCTTTTTGCGCTGGTGGCAGCCTTTTTCGGCCTTCGCCACGCATTGAAAACTTCACAGGCGCTGCGCGACCGTCGCGATGCCTGGCTGCTGAAGCTGCCGCTGGTGGGCACCTTGATGTACAAGTCCGCCGTCGCGCGATTCGCCCGCACCCTGTCGACCACTTTCGCGGCGGGGGTGCCGTTGGTGGAGGCGCTGGATTCGGTCGCCGGTGCCACCGGCAACGTGGTGTTCAAGCGCGCGGTGCTGCGCGTGCGGCAAGACGTCTCGACCGGCATGCAGCTCAATTTCTCGATGCGCAGCACCGGTGTGTTTCCGAACATGGCGGTGCAGATGACCGCCATCGGCGAGGAATCGGGCGCGCTGGATGACATGCTTGACAAGGTCGCCGGTTTTTATGAAGCGGAAGTCGATAACATGGTCGACAACCTCACCAGCCTGATGGAGCCGTTCATCATGGTGGTGCTGGGGTCATCGTCGGTGGACTGGTGGTGGCCATGTACCTGCCGATCTTCCAACTCGGCTCAGCGATCTGACATGCCTATAGAAGAACTGTTTGCCGTGTATCCGTTGGCCTTTGTGGTCAGCGCGCTGCTGCTCGGGCTGGTGGTCGGCAGCTTCCTCAATGTTGTGGTCTGGCGCTTGCCGAAAATGCTCGAGCGCGACTGGCGCCAGCAGGCCCATGATGTGCTCGGCCTGCCCACTGAAACGCCCGTGCCGACCTACAACCTGATGCTGCCGCACTCCGCGTGCCCGCATTGCGGACATCGGATCCGCCCGTGGGAAAACATTCCGCTGCTCAGTTATCTGTACCTGCGCGGGCGCTGCTCGGCCTGTGCGGTGCCGATCAGCAAACGTTACCCGCTGACCGAACTGGCCTGCGGCCTGCTCTCGGCATTCATCGCCTGGCATCTAGGCTTCGGCTGGCCGGCGGGCTTGCTGATTTTGCTGACGTGGGGCTTGCTGGCGATGAGTCTGATCGACTGCGAACATCAACTGCTGCCCGATGTACTGGTGCTGCCGCTGCTGTGGCTGGGGCTGATCGTCAACAGCTTCGGTGTGTTCGTGGCGTTGCCCGATGCGTTGTGGGGCGCGGTGGCGGGTTATTTGGCGCTGTGGTCGGTGTTCTGGCTGTTCAAATTGCTCACCGGCAAGGACGGCATTGGTCATGGCGATTTCAAACTGCTGGCCTTGCTCGGCGCGTGGGGTGGCTGGCAGATTCTGCCGTTGACGATTCTGTTGTCATCGTTGGTTGGGGCGATTTTGGGCGTCGTCATGCTGCGTCTGCGCGCCCAGGCAACCTCGACGCCGATCCCCTTCGGACCCTTTCTGGCAATTGCCGGCTGGATTGCCTTGCTCTGGGGTGGTCAAATAACCGACTTCTATTGGCAGTCTGTCGGTTTGAAATGAATACCCCTGTGGAAAAACCCTGGATCCTCGGCCTGACCGGCGGCATCGGCAGCGGCAAGAGTGCAGCGGCGCAGCACTTCATCGATCTCGGTGTGCATGTGGTGGATGCCGATCATGCGGCGCGCTGGGTAGTCGAACCGGGGCGTCCGGCGCTGGCGAAAATCGCCGAGCACTTCGGTTCTGGCGTGTTGCAGGCCGATGGCACGCTGAACCGTGCCGCCCTGCGCAAACTGATTTTTGAAGACCCGGAACAGCGACGTTGGCTCGAAGCGCTGTTGCATCCGTTGATCGGCGAGGAAATCGCTCATCACCTGGCGCAGGCAAAATCGCCTTACGCGATTCTGGTTTCACCGCTGCTGATCGAGTCCGGGCAATACGCGATGACTCAGCGCATTCTGGTCATCGATGCGCCGCAACAACTGCAGATCGAACGCACCTTGCAGCGTGACCAGACCAGCGAACAACAAGTGCAGGCGATCCTCAAGGCGCAATCGAGCCGTGAAGACCGCGTGAGCCGCGCCGACGACGTGATCGTCAACGACCGCGACCTTGCCTGGCTGCACAGCGAGGTCGAACGTCTGCATCACTTTTATCTGACTTTATCCGGAGGCCAAGCATGAGCCAGATTCCAACCGTTGAATGCCCGACCTGCGGCGCCCCTGTCGAATTCACCCCGGCAAACAAATTCCGTCCGTTCTGCTCCGACCGCTGCAAACTGATCGACCTCGGCGCCTGGGCGTCGGAGGAGCACAAGATTCCGGTCGCACCGGATGCCGAAGACGAATTGTTTTCCGGCGATTTCGATCCGCGTCATTGATCGCCGATCAGGTTGCATAAAACCCGAGAGGATGGCGGTTCGGAGTGGATCAAGACTTCGGATCGTCGTCCTTCCACGGCGCCGAAAGGTAACGGGTGCGGTTGAAGGTCTCCAGCCATTCCGGGCAGAACACCACCAACGCACTGACAACCATGCCGTTGATAAAGGCCTCTGGAAACAACAGCAACCACAGGTAGCCGACGAAATCTTCCAGCCATTCCGGCATGGCGAAGAGGCCGTCGTACCACAGCAGCGTCAGGCTGAGGATCAGGCACAACAGGCCGGACAACGCAGCGGCGAAGAAACCGGAACAGAAAATATAAACGAACGGATTTCGTGGCTGCGCACGCTCGACCAGAATCGCCACGCATTCGGTGATCAGCACTGGCAGCAGAATCAGCAACGCGCCATTGACGCCCACCGCAGCCAGGTCCTGACGCCCCAGCAGCACCAGCCCCATCTGCGCAACCAGCCCGCCGACGATCGCCAGCGGCCAATCGAGCAGCAGCGTCACGGCCGTCATGCCGATGAAGTGATAAGACACGCCGGTGTCGAAATCCCTGCGCACCAGCCACAGCAGAAACAGCGCGAACACCGTGCCGAACAGCAAGTGCTGCCGGCGACTGTCGCTGAACAGCTCGACCCATGGCGCACGCATGATCGCCCAGAACAGCACCGGCAGATAAATCAGCCAGCCGAGCGTCAGGCTTGCCGAGGACAGCAGTTCGGCACCGATCATGATTCCCTCACCTTCTCCATGGACTTACCGCTTTGTCGCAGTCTACACCGCCGATGTATGTGCACCAGCCGATGCAAAGCTATCTGCTTGTCGCATTTGGACGCTAAGCTTGGGCTTATGGATGATTCAGATTATTTACGCCTGCTGACCATCGCGGCCGAGCAAGCCAATGCGTTCCTGTCCAATGCCCGCAAATGGGAGCGTGAGCGTTGGGTCTGCCAGCGCCTGCTGCAAGGCTTGAACATCCCCTACCGCGCCGATGAGTTCGCCCCTGCGGGTGAACCGCCGGACGTGTTGTTCCGCGATGCCAATTTCGAAGTTTTTTCGTCCTCGATGAAGGCCGCCGTCTCAATGACGAGTGGCGCGACGAATTGCAGCGTCGGCGCAGCGCGTTTTCCTGAGCCAATTGGTGCGCCGCGAAGCCAAGCCCAAACGCATCCCGGCCAATGAATTTCTCCTGCGTCTGGCGCCGACCCTGCGCAAGAAGGCGCACAACTACAAGGAGCGCGGCATGGATCTGGGTGAGCTGGATATCATCGCCTTCGCCAGCCTCAAGCGCGAAGTGCTGGATCTCAACAGTCATTTCCCGCCACCGACCGAATATCTGCGTCAGGGCTGGCGCTCGCTGTCGCTGGTCGGCCCGACGTTCGCCCGCGTGCTGTTCGCCCATCCCGACGCACCGGACTTTCTGCGCAGCAACCTCGGCCGCAGCATTGTGTTCGACGTGGGCATCAGCCTGTGACGCCGCTGCAGCAACTGATCGCCGAGGTTCCGCAAACCGGTCGTGTGCGCTGGATCGGCGTGCGTCCAGAATCCCGTGGGCCGATGCTTGAGCTCGACGCGGTCGAGGCGCGGCTGGAAGCCGGGCTCACCGGCGACCACGCCCGCCCGGGCATTCGCAATGCGCGACAGGTGACGCTGATTCAGTGGGAGCACCTGGCGGTAATCAACGCATTGATGGGCCGTCCCGATGACCAGCCGATCCGGCCTGAAGATCTGCGGCGCAATCTCGTTATAAGCGGAATCAATTTGTTTAGCCTGAAGGGGCGGCGCTTTCGCATCGGGCAAGCGATACTCGAAACCACTGGCTGGTGTCAGCCCTGCGCACGCTTGCAGAACAATCTTGGCCCGGGCACTTTCCAGACCGTGCGCGGGCATGGCGGGATCACCGCCCGGGTGTTACAAAGCGGCATCATTCGCCTCGACGATAGCGTGTGCGTCGAACCGGTTCCGGACAGCGGCTACGCTGCCTTCAACCCGGGCTGAAAACCCCTGTAGCCTGTGCTCATTCAGTAACGTCTACCTGACGAGGCAAATATGACCAGCCGCCTGAACCCCGAAGACCAAAAGCATGTCGAAGAGTACCTGCAACTGTCCCAACACCGTGTCGAGCGCCGGCCTTTCCGGCCGTGGATGCTCCTGGTGCTGGTGCTGGCAGTGACCATTGGTCTGGGCCTGTTGAGCCGATTTATCAGTTACCTGACGCTATGAGCTGCATCGCGCTCGCTTGGGTGACCACAAAGATTTCCTTTAAAAACCTTGCGAGTTATCCCTATGTCCCATCGTATTGTCATTGTCGGCGGCGGCGCCGGCGGTCTGGAGTTGGCTACCCGTCTGGGTAAGACTCTGGGCAAGCGCGGCACGGCCAGCGTGATGCTGGTCGACGCGAACCTGACCCACATCTGGAAACCGCTGCTGCACGAAGTGGCCGCCGGTTCCCTGAACTCTTCTGAAGACGAACTCAACTATGTTGCCCAGGCGAAATGGAACCACTTCGAGTTCCAGCTCGGGCGCATGAGCGGACTTGATCGCGCGCAGAAGAAAATCCAGTTGGCCGCAACATACGACGAAAACGGCGTCGAGCTGGTGCCGGCGCGTGAAGTGGCTTATGACTCGCTGGTGATCAGCGTCGGCAGCACCACCAACGATTTCGGCACCCAGGGCGCGGCGCAGCATTGCCTGTTCCTCGATACGCGCAAACAGGCCGAGCGCTTCCATCAGCAATTGCTCAATCATTATCTGCGCGCCCACGCCGGTCAGACCGATGTGGTCGAGCAGATCAGCGTGGCCATCGTCGGCGCTGGCGCTACAGGCGTTGAGTTGGCGGCAGAATTGCACAACGCGGCGCATGAACTGGCGGCTTATGGCCTGGACCGGATCAAACCGGAAAACATGCACATCACGCTGATCGAAGCCGGCCCACGGGTGCTGCCTGCCCTGCCGGAGCGCATCAGCGGGCCGGTGCACAAGACCCTGGAGAAGCTCGGGGTCAATGTGATGACCAACGCAGCAGTCAGCGAAGTGACTGCGGACAGCCTGATCACCGCCGATGGCAACGAGATCAAGGCCAGCCTGAAGGTCTGGGCTGCCGGCATTCGCGCACCGGGTTTCCTCAAGGACATCGACGGTCTGGAAACCAACCGCATCAATCAGCTGCAAGTGCTGCCGACTCTGCAAACCACGCGCGACGAAAACATCTTTGCCTTCGGTGACTGCGCGGCCTGTCCGCAACCGGGCACTGATCGCAACGTGCCGCCACGGGCACAAGCGGCACATCAACAAGCCTCGTTGCTGGCCAAGTCGCTGAAACTGCGCATCGAAGGCAAGACCCTGCCGGAGTACAAGTACACCGACTACGGCTCGCTGATCTCGCTGTCGCGCTTTTCGGCTGTGGGTAACTTGATGGGTAACCTGACCGGCAGCGTGATGCTCGAAGGCTGGCTGGCGCGGATGTTCTATGTGTCGCTGTACCGCATGCACCAGATGGCGCTGTATGGGCCGTTTCGCACGGCGATGCTGATGTTGGGCAGCAAGATTGGCCGCGGCACCGAACCGCGTCTGAAACTGCACTAAGGCCAACATCTGTGGGAGCTGGCTTGCCAGCGATGGCGCCGGGTCAGTTGATATTTCTGTTGCCTGACCCACCGCTATCGCGGGCAAGCCCGGCTCCCACAGGTTTTCGTGCTGCTCGAAGATCCGGCGCATTCGCGAGCAGGCTCGCTCCCACCTCTGATCTTATTCCAAGCCCCGCATCGCGCGGGGCTTTTTATTGGCTGTCGATCACAGCTGGAAGCGTCGCACCATACCCTGCAGGGCATTGGCCAGCTGCGACAGTTCATGGCTCGATGCGCTGGTCTGATCGGCCCCGGCAGCGGAACGCACCGACAGGTCGCGAATGTTCACCAGATTGCGATCCACTTCCCGCGCCACTTGCGCCTGCTCCTCGGCAGCGCTGGCGATCACCAGGTTGCGCTCGTGAATCTCGTGCACCGACGCCGTAATCGTCACCAGCGCCTCGCCCGCCCGCTCGGCCAGAACCAAAGTGCTCGCCGCACGAGATGCGCTGGCCTGCATTGACTCCAGCGCCTGGCTCGAACCGCTGCGCATGCCTTGCACCATCTGCTCGATTTCCTGCGTCGATTGCTGGGTGCGATACGCCAGCGCGCGTACCTCATCGGCCACTACCGCAAAACCGCGACCGCTTTCACCCGCACGTGCCGCTTCAATGGCAGCATTGAGCGCCAGCAGATTGGTCTGCTCGGCGATGGCGCGAATCACGTCCAGAACCTTGCCGATGTCCTGCGACTGATTGGCCAGCGACTGCACCAGTTCACCGGTGTTCTGCACATCGCTGGCCAGCGCATTGATCGCGCTGGCGGTTTCGCTGACGCGCTCCTGGCCCAATTGCGCCGACTGACTGGACTGGCGCGTGGCATCGGAGGTCGACACCGCGTTGCGCGCGACCTCCTCCACCGCAGCGGTCATCTGGTTGACCGCAGTGGCGGCTTGCTCGATTTCGTTGTTCTGCTCTTGCAGGCCGTGGGTGCTGTCGACGGTGACGGCGCTCAGTTCGTCAGCGGCAGTGGCCAGTTGTGTGGCTGAGCCGCTGATACCTTGCAGGGTCTCGCGCAGGTTCTGTTGCATCGTCGCCAAGGCCTTGAGCAAGCGGCTGACTTCGTCATTGCCATGGGTTTCGATCGGTCGGGTCAGATCGCCCTTGGCGACACTTTCAGCGGCCTCCACAGCGCTGCTCAGGGGCGCACGATACTGCGCGTGAGCAACATCGCCAGCGCCACCGTAGCCAGCGCTGCCAAGGCAATGAAAAGAGTAACGATGGTGCGCGAGGTTTCATAATGCGCGGCGGACTTCTCGCTTTCGGCAGCGACCTGGCGGGCGAACAGATCGGCGAGATCGTTGAGTTGCTTGCCGGAGCCGTCGACCACAGTCTTCATATCGACCAACAGCAATTTGGTCAGCTCGTCACGCTTGCCCTGCTCGGCGAGGGTGAATGACTGGGCAATGCCAGTGCGGTACGCAGCGAAGGTTTTCTTGAACTGGTCGTACAGTCGCTGGCCTTCGGCAGTGTCGACCAGTTTGTCGTAGGCGGCGATCTTCTCGCTCAGCTCCTTGTCGCGGGTGTCCATCTGGCCGCGATAGGTGGCGATGTTGGCCGGATCCTGATCGAGCGCCATGCGCAGGGAGATAGTGCGGATGCGCAGCATCAGTTCACGGATCTCGTCGCCGCCACGGATGCTCGGCAACCAGCGGTTCTCCACCGCCACCTCACTGTCGCGGATGCTCGACATCTGCCCTAGCGCAAACACGCCGAGCAAGGCCACCAACACCGCGATCAGGGCAAATCCCAGGGCAGCCCGGGGAGCAATATTCAACTGACGAAGCAACATGACGAACGCCCTTATTCTTGTAATGGCCAGATCAAGGGGCGAAGCGTTGGCAGTCCCCTCGTGTTAGCGGGCTATCGGCAGGTTGTATGACGACTTGAAGGGATTCGCCTTTCGGCAGGCAAAAAAATCCCCGTATCTTTCGATACGAGGATTTTCAATATGGTCGGGGTAAGGGGATTCGAACTCCTGACATCCTGCTCCCAAAGCAGGCGCGCTACCGGACTGCGCTATACCCCGGTAAAAAAAGGCGACCTTTCAAAGATCGCCTTCTTCGATCAGCGCTTTTGGCCTCTGATCTTAAGATTCGATCCCAGCGCAAACTGGTTTCAAAAATGGTGGGTCGTGTGGGATTCGAACCTACGACCAATTGGTTAAAAGCCAACTGCTCTACCAACTGAGCTAACGACCCAAATATGGTCGGGGTAAGGGGATTCGAACTCCTGACATCCTGCTCCCAAAGCAGGCGCGCTACCGGACTGCGCTATACCCCGGTTTGAAATTGGCTCCGTGACCAGGACTCGAACCTGGGACCCAATGATTAACAGTCATTTGCTCTACCGACTGAGCTATCACGGAACTACATATTTCAATTTACAACGGTGAAGCTTTGTTGCATCTCGCCACCCGTTCGCATCGCTGCGTTCGTGTGTCTGAGGCGCGCTATTCTACAACCTAGAACACCTCTGTCAACCCCTAAATTGCTTTCAAGTTAATGATTTGCAACTTATTTCAGATTCCAACCCAGTGGATTGAAACGCTGCCGGTGACTGACTGCGGGGCGCACTTTACAAGCCTTTTCCTTTGAGTTCAACAGCCTGGCGAAAAAAGGCCTCGCATTGCGAGGCCTTCCCGGTTTCATTGCCGCTAAGGCTTAGCCGAAAACGATTTCGTCGTTCTCGACCTTGCCGGTGGCGGTGTCGCCAGGCATGAAATGACCCGACAGGATCAACTGCGCCAGCGGGTTTTCGATCCAGCGCTGGATCGCCCGTTTCAGAGGACGTGCGCCATACACCGGGTCGTAACCGACCGCGATCAGCTTGTCCATCGCTTCCGGGCTCAGCTCCAGCTTCAGCTCGCGCTCGGCCAGACGACTGCGCAGACGACCCAACTGGATCTCGGTAATCCCGGCGATCTGATCCCGCGCCAGCGGCTCGAAGATCACCACCTCGTCGACCCGGTTGATGAACTCCGGACGGAAGTGCGACGTCAGCGCGTCCATCACCGCAGCGCGCTGCGCCTCACGATCACCGACCAGTTCCTGGATCTGCATCGATCCCAGGTTGGACGTCATCACGATCACCGTGTTGCGGAAGTCCACCGTACGCCCGTGACTGTCGGTCAGCCGGCCATCCTCAAGCACTTGCAGCAGGATGTTGAACACATCCGGGTGCGCCTTCTCGACTTCGTCCATCAGGATCACGGAGTACGGCTTGCGACGCACCGCTTCGGTCAGATAACCGCCCTCTTCATAACCGACGTAGCCTGGTGGCGCGCCGATCAGACGAGCCACGGAATGTTTCTCCATGAACTCGGACATGTCGATCCGTACCATCGCCTCTTCGGTATCGAAGAGGAACTCGGCCAAGGCCTTGCACAGCTCGGTTTTACCGACACCGGTCGGGCCGAGGAACATGAACGAGCCGCTCGGACGATTCGGGTCGGACAACCCGGCGCGAGAACGCCGCACGGCGTTGGCCACGGCCACGACCGCTTCTTCCTGACCGATCACCCGCTTGTGCAACAGGCTTTCCATCTTCATCAGCTTGTCGCGCTCGCCTTCAAGCATTTTCGACACCGGGATACCGGTCCACTTCGACACGACTTCGGCAATCTCTTCCTCGGTCACCTTGCTGCGCAGCAACTGGTTTTCGCTCTTGCCGTGCTGGTCGACCATCTGCAGGCTGCGCTCCAGATCCGGGATCACCCCGTACTGCAACTCGGCCATGCGATTCAGGTCGCCTTTGCGGCGCGCAGCTTCCAGCTCCTGACGCGATTGCTCGATCTTCTGCTGAATCTGCGCAGAACCCTGCACCTCGGCTTTTTCCGAGTTCCAGATTTCTTCCAGATCGGAATACTCACGCTCGTGACGCTCGATTTCTTCCTGGAGTTTTTCCAGGCGTTTCTTCGCCGCGTCGTCGCTTTCTTTCTTCAGCGCCTGGGATTCCACCTTCAACTGAATCAGGCGCCGCTCCAGACGATCGAGCACTTCCGGCTTGGAGTCGATTTCCATGCGGATACGGCTGGCGGCCTCGTCGATCAAGTCGATGGCCTTGTCCGGCAACTGCCGATCCGTGATGTAGCGATGGCTGAGTTTCGCCGCGGCAATGATCGCGCCGTCGGTGATCGCCACCTTGTGGTGAACCTCGTAACGCTCTTTAAGGCCACGCAGGATTGCGATGGTATCTTCCTCGCTCGGCTCGTCCACCAGGACTTTCTGGAAACGCCGCTCGAGCGCCGCGTCCTTCTCTATATATTGGCGATACTCGTTAAGCGTGGTCGCGCCGACGCAGTGCAACTCGCCGCGAGCCAGCGCAGGCTTGAGCATGTTGCCGGCGTCCATCGAGCCTTCGCCCTTGCCGGCGCCGACCATGGTGTGCAGTTCGTCGATGAACAGAATGATCTGCCCTTCCTGCTTCGACAGTTCGTTGAGCAGGCCTTTGAGGCGCTCTTCGAACTCGCCGCGATACTTGGCGCCGGCAATCAACGCACCCATGTCCAGCGACAGCAGGCGCTTGCCTTTAAGGCCGTCCGGCACTTCGCCGTTGATGATGCGCTGCGCCAGCCCTTCGGCGATCGCGGTTTTACCCACGCCAGGCTCACCGATCAGCACCGGGTTGTTTTTGGTGCGACGCTGCAGAACCTGAATGGTGCGACGGATTTCGTCGTCACGGCCGATTACCGGATCAAGCTTGCCGTCTTCGGCGCGCTTGGTCAGATCGACGGTGTACTTGTCCAGCGCCTGCCGCGACTCTTCGTGGTTGGCGTCATTTACCGCTTCGCCACCACGCAGGTTGTTGATCGCGTTTTCCAGGGCTTTTTGCTCACGCCTTGGCCGAGCAGCAACTTGCCGAGCTTGCTGTTCTCGTCCATCGCGGCGAGCAGCACCAGTTCGCTGGAGATGAACTGGTCGCCCTTCTGCTGAGCCAGACGGTCGGCCTGATTGAGCAGGCGCGCCAGATCCTGCGACATGTTGACGTCGCCGGTCGGGTTCTGGATTTTCGGTAGTTGATCGAGCTCTTTGGTCAGCTCTTTACGCAAGCTGTTGACGTCGAAGCCTACTTGCATCAGCAGCGGCTTGATCGAGCCGCCCTGCTGTTCAAGCATGGCCTGCATCAAGTGCGCCGGCTCGATGGCCGGATGATCGTGGCCAACCGCCAACGACTGGGCGTCGGACAGGGCCAACTGTAATTTGCTGGTTAAACGGTCTATACGCATGGGTCACCTTCCTTTTGAGCAGGCCGGACCTAAGAAACCGTCCTGAATAAAGAAACCTGCCAGATACCGCTATAGATGCGGTCGATTCTGCAAGATTCAAGCGTCGGAGAGTTGATACAGGTCAGGCAAGTCTAGCGGGTGATCCAAACGAGAGAGGCGAAGCGCCCAGTGCGCGACGCACGGCGATAGGAGAAGAAGCGCGGATCGGTCACGGTGCAGAAACCGCCACCATAAACAGCGGTAACACCGCATTCAGCCAGACGCAGGCGCGCCAGTTGATAGATGTCGGCCATGAACTTGCCGGCATTGCTGCTCGGCACGAAGGCTGTCGCCGCTTCCGGCAACTGCTTGACGAAGACTTCGCGTACTTCCGCGCCGACTTCAAAGGCTTGCGGGCCAATCGCCGGACCGAGCCAGACCAGCACGTCTGCAGGTGCAGCATTGAGGCTGTCGAGCGTGGCTTCAAGCACACCCGCCGCCAGACCACGCCAACCGGCATGGGCCGCCGCTACACGGGTGCCCGCACGATTGCAGAACAACGCCGGCAAGCAATCCGCCGTCATCGCCGCGCAGGCGATACCCGGCGTTGCGGTCCAACTGGCATCTGCAGTCGCAACGACGCCCGGATCAGCATGCGCAACGGTGACCCCATGCACTTGCTGCAACCAGGCAGGCTGTATGGAAAAGTGATCGGTCAAACGACGACGGTTTTCGGCCACCGCTTGCGGGCAATCATCGACGTGATCGCCCAGATTCAGGCTGTCGAACGGCGCCTCGCTGACACCACCCTCACGGGTGGTGACGCAGGCCCTGACGCTGGCCGGCGCAGGCCAGTCCGGCGTCAGCCAGTTCATCCGACGAAGGCCTCGCGATCCTGCTTGAGCAGGGTCAGCAGCCAGACGAAATCTTCCGGCAGCGGCGATTCCCAGCTCATGCGCTCACCGCTCGTCGGGTGATCGAGTTCGAGGAAGCGCGCGTGCAGGGCCTGACGCGGGAAGTGCTTGAGCGACTCGACCATGGTCGGATTGGCCGCTGGCGGAATGCGGAAACGCCCGCCATACGCCGGATCGCCGACCAACGGGAAGTTGATGTGCGCCATGTGCACGCGGATCTGGTGGGTCCGACCGGTTTCCAATTTCACCCGCACGTGGGTGTGCGAACGGAAGCGTTCGAGCACGCGGTAGTGGCTGACGGCAGGCTTGCCGCCTTCCATCACCGCCATGCGCTGGCGTTGCTGACCGTGACGACCGATCGGTGCGTTGATCTTGCCACCGGCGGTGACCACGCCGATCACGATGCACTCATAGATGCGGCTAACGCTGCGGCTCTGCAACTGCGCGACCAGTTTGGTCTGCGCCTGAATGGTCTTGGCCACCACCATCAAACCAGTGGTGTCCTTGTCCAGACGATGCACGATACCGGCGCGCGGGACATTGATGATGTCCGGCACATGGTGCAACAAAGCGTTGAGCAGAGTGCCATCGGCGTGACCGGCAGCCGGGTGCACCACCAGGCCCGCAGGCTTGTTGATCACCAGGATGTCGTCGTCTTCATAGACGATGTCGAGCTCGATGTCCTGGGCGATCCACTCGCCCTGGGCTTCCTGCTCGGCAGTCAGCTCAAGGACGGCACCGCCATGCACAATGTCGCGCGGACGGATCACCGCCCCGT
Source organism: Pseudomonas sp. B21_DOA (assembly GCA_030544685.1). Classification (NCBI taxonomy): domain Bacteria; kingdom Pseudomonadati; phylum Pseudomonadota; class Gammaproteobacteria; order Pseudomonadales; family Pseudomonadaceae; genus Pseudomonas; species Pseudomonas sp. B21_DOA. Next base: position 62,485 of record CP086683.1, read on the forward strand.
CCACAGTCAGGCGGCCTTCTTTGATCCAGGCGGAAAGGCGCGAGCGTGAGTGCTCAGCGAAGAGTTGGGCGGCGACTTGATCGAGGCGTTGGCCGCCCAATTCGGACGGCACCTCTGCGCGAAGTTCTATTTTATCGGACATGCTCGGACTGGGCGTCGGCACAGCCTTTGGTTTCGGCTGCGCGCTTGTGGTTAAATACGGCGTCTTTTGCCCCGAGGCTTTTCAACGGGGCGCTCATCATAACAGGACGGCCCCGCCCAAGACAGCGGCCGTCATAGGGACGCAAGCCGCCATGCAAGTGAAACACCTGCTGCTGATCGCCATCCTCGCATTGACCGCTGCTTGCTCATCGAAGGAAGTCGTAGACGAAAACCTCAGCGAAGCCGAGCTGTATCAGCAGGCTCAGACTGATCTGGACAACAACAGCTACACCAGCGCCACAGCCAAGCTGAAGGCTCTGGAGTCGCGTTATCCGTTCGGTCGCTACGCCGATCAGGCTCAGCTGGAGTTGATCTACGCCAACTACAAGAACGCCGAGCCGGAAGCTGCCAAGTCTGCCGCCGAGCGTTTCATTCGTTTGCATCCGCAGCATCCGAACGTGGATTACGCGTACTACCTCAAGGGTCTGACCTCGTTCGACCAGGACGTCGGCCTGCTGGCGCGCTTCCTGCCGCTGGACATGACCAAGCGTGACCCGGGCGCCGCCCGTGACTCGTACAACGAGTTCGCGCAGCTGACCAGCCGCTACCCGAACAGCCGCTACGCGCCGGACGCCAAGCAGCGCATGATCTACCTGCGCAACCTGCTGGCGGCCTACGAAATCCACGTCGCTGACTACTACCTGACCCGTCAGGCTTACGTAGCCGCTGCCAACCGTGGCAAGTACGTGGTCGAGAACTTTCAGGAAACCCCATCGGTCGGCGACGGCCTGGCGGTGATGACCGAGGCTTACCAGCGTCTGCATCTCGACGATCTGGCGGCCACCAGCCTGGAAACCCTCAAGCTCAACTACCCGGATCACCCGAGCCTACAGGACGGCCAGTTCGTGCCACGCGTGGCCGAGGCCGACAACCGTTCGTTCCTGAGCAAGGCGACTCTGGGCCTGATCGAATCGCGTCCACCGCTGCCGCCGGGCGAAACCCGCGCCAACCAGGACGTGCAGAAGCAGTTCCAGGACGCGAAAGACGCGATCCCGAACGAGCTCAAGCCTAAGGACGAAAACGGCGACGTGATCGAAGAGCCAGAGCCCGAGTCCAGCGACACCGACCGCTCGTGGTTCAGCTACATGACCTTCGGCGTGTTCGACTGATCACACCGGCGGTACGAAAAAGGAGATCTGCGGATCTCCCTTTTTATTGCCGCGCTTTAATTGGCTGTGCGCTGCTCGGGTCCTTGGCTAAACTGCCGGATCATCAGTCGAAAAGCCGCTCATCATGCTTCGTTTATTGTTCTGGATTGCCCTGATCTTCGCCGCCATCTGGCTCTGGCGCAAATTCAAGGCCCCCGCCTCGTCCACCCGCTCGCCGCGCGAACAGGACGCGCCGCCGATGGTGCGCTGCGCCCACTGCGGCGTGCATTTGCCACGCGACCGCGCGCTGGGCAACCAACAGCAGTGGTATTGCAGCCAGGCTCATCTTGAGCAAGGCCCGGGCGCCAGTGGTCGCTGAGACCGACCAAAAACAGGCTCAGCGTCTGCTGCGCCTTTATCATCTGTACCGTTTGAGTGTTGGCATCACCCTGGTGCTGCTGATCTCCAGCAACATGGACAATCGCCTGCTGACGTCGGCCAACGACGAATTGCTGCGCGGCGGCAGCTGGCTGTACCTGATCATCAACATGCTGCTGGTGGTGTTCCTCGAAAACACCCGGCGCCCGGCGCAACTGTTCACTTTAGCGTTGGTCGATGTGCTGCTGTTGTGCGGCCTGTTCTACGCGGCCGGCGGCGTGGCCAGTGCGCTGGGCAACTTGCTGGTCGTCTCGGTGGCGATCAGCAACACACTGCTGCGAAGGCGCATCGGCCTGGTGATTGCCGCGATCGCGGCAATCGGCATTGTCGGCCTGAGCTTTCTGCTGGGTCTCAGCCAGCCCCTCAGCGCCAACGCCTACCTGCAAGCCGGCACCCTCGGCGCACTGTGCTTTGCCGCCTCGTTGCTGGTGCAGGGGCTGATCCGCCGACTGGAAGTCAGTGAGACCCTGGCCGAACGGCGCGCCAGCGAAGTGGTCAGCCTGGAGGCGCTCAACGCGTTGATCCTGCAACGCATGCGCACCGGTATTCTGGTGCTCGATGAACAACGCCGAGTGCAACTGGCCAATCACAGTGCACAAAGCCTGCTCGCCCATAGCCACCTGCAAGGACATCTGATCGACGAGTATTCGCCCGCGCTAGTCGATCGCCTGCAGCTGTGGCGCAACAACCCGACCTTGCGCCCGCAGAGCCTGAAAATCCCCGGCAATGGGCTTGAGCTGCAACCCAGCTTCATCGCCCTTGAGCAGAGTCCGAACCAGCAGACGCTGGTGTTTCTCGAAGACCTGGCGCAAATCACCCAACAGGCGCAGCAACTCAAGCTCGCTGCGCTCGGGCGTTTGACCGCCGGCATCTCCCATGAAATTCGCAATCCGCTGGGCGCCATCAGTCACGCCGCGCAGTTGCTGGCCGAGTCCGAGGAACTCGATAGCGCCGATCGGCGTCTGACGCAGATTATTCAAGACCACTCCCAGCGCATGAACCGAGTCATCGAAAACGTCCTGCAACTGTCCCGGCGCCAGCAAAGCGCACCGCAACGCCTGGACCTCAAGCCGTGGCTGGAAAACTTCGTCGGCGAAACCCGCGAGCAGGCCAACGAGCGCCAGCACATTCATCTGCGGATCAATTCCGGCGATTTCACCACGCTGATGGACCCCAACCAGCTGCGGCAGATTCTCGACAATCTGATACGCAACGCCTGGCGTCACAGTGCCCAATTGCACGAGCAGGCCGACGTCTGGCTGGCACTGTTCGTCGACCCCGACAGCCAGTTGTCAGTCCTCGAAGTCCAGGACAACGGCCCCGGCGTGTCGGCCGACGAACAGGCACATCTCTTTGAGCCGTTCTTCACCACCAGCAGCCAAGGCACCGGTCTTGGCCTTTATCTGTCCCGTGAGCTGTGCGAAAGCAACCAGGCACGCCTAGACTTCAAAACACGCCAAGGCGGCGGCTGCTTTCGCATCACCTTTGCTCACGGACGGAAACAAAGTTGAATACAAGCCCACGGCAAAAATTCTTATCGTCGACGACGAACCGGATATCCGCGAGCTCCTGGAAATCACCCTGGGACGGATGAAACTCGAGACCTTCAGCGCACGCAATATGGGCGAGGCGCGGGCGCTGTTACAGCGCGAGCACTTTGATCTGTGCCTGACCGACATGCGCCTGCCCGACGGCACCGGGCTGGAACTGGTGCAGCACATCCAGCAACGCGATCCGCACCTTCCGGTGGCGATGATCACCGCGTATGGCAGCCTCGAAACCGCAATCAATGCGCTGAAAGCCGGCGCGTTCGATTTCCTCACCAAACCGGTGGAGCTGCCGCGATTGCGTGAATTGGTCAGTTCGGCGCTGCGCATGCCGACAGCGAGCGGGCTCAGCACCGCGATCGAGCGAAGGCTGCTGGGTGACTCGCCGCCGATGGCCAATCTGCGCAAGCAGATCGACAAGCTCGCACGCAGCCAGGCGCCGGTGTACATCAGCGGCGAATCCGGCAGCGGCAAAGAACTGGTCGCCCGTTTGATCCACGAACAAGGTCCGCGCGCCAGCCAGCCGTTTGTGCCGGTGAACTGCGGGGCGATTCCGTCAGAGCTGATGGAAAGCGAGTTTTTCGGCCACCGCAAAGGCAGTTTCACTGGAGCCGTCGAAGACAAGCCCGGGCTGTTTCAAGCGGCACACGGCGGCACGTTGTTTCTCGATGAGGTCGCCGACCTGCCACTGTCGATGCAGGTCAAGCTGCTGCGGGCGATTCAGGAAAAAGCCGTGCGTAGCGTCGGCGGCCAGCAGGAAACAGTGGTCGACGTACGTATCCTTTGTGCCACGCACAAAGACCTTGAAGCAGAAGTTTCGGCCGAACGCTTCCGCCAGGATCTGTATTACCGGCTCAACGTCATCGAACTGCGCGTGCCGTCCCTGCGCGAACGCCGCGACGACATCGAGGCGCTTGCCATGCACGTGCTCAAACGCTTGGCCAAAGACACCGGACAACCCGAAGCGCGCCTGCATCCGCAGGCGCTGGAGGCGCTGAAGAACTATCGCTTTCCCGGCAACGTGCGCGAACTGGAGAACGTCCTCGAGCGCGCGCACACCTTGTGTGAAAACCGCACGATCGAAGCGCAGGATCTGCGCTTGAGCGAAGGCAATTGCTCGGCGGATGGCGCATTGGCCGATCTGACGCAGATCGACAATCTCGAGGATTATCTGGAGAGCGTCGAGCGCAAACTGATTTTGCAGGCGCTGGAGGAAACCCGCTGGAACCGCACGGCGGCGGCGCAGCGGTTGAGTCTGTCGTTTCGGTCGATGCGCTATCGGCTCAAGAAGTTGGGCCTGGATTAAAGGCCCTTCGCGAGCAGGCTCGCTCCACATTTGGAATGAGTATTCCTGTGGGAGCGAGCCTGCTCGCAAAGGCGGTCTACCAGCCTCTGACTAAATCCGGCCCTCAGGCGCATACGACGCCGGATCAATAATCGGCGACCGCCCCAGCATCACGTCAGCAAACAACTGACACGACGCCGGCGCCAGCACCAGCCCGTTGCGGTAATGCCCGCAGTTCAGCCACAACCCCTCGAACCCCGGCACCCGGCCAATAGAGGAATGCCTTCCGGCGACCCCGGCCGAAGTCCGGCCCAGTGCCCGACCACTTCAGCATCCGCCAGCGCCGGCAACAATTCGATCGCCGAGGCCTTGAGGCTTTCCAGCGCTACATCGGTCGGGGTCTTGTCGTAACCTTCGTGCTCCAGCGTGCTGCCGATCAGAATGTGACCGTCGCGACGCGGGATCGCATAACGCCCCTTGGCCAGCACCATGCTCGGCAGGAAATCAGCCGCGCACTTGTAGAGAATCATCTGGCCTTTGACCGGCTCGACCGGCAGCGTCAGGTTCAGCGTCTTCAGTAGATCACCACTCCACGCTCCCGCCGTCAGGACAATCTGGTCGCCGTTGATCACGCCTGTCGGAGTCCGCACGCCGACCACGCGCTCGCCCTCGCGCACGAAGCCTCCAACTTCGCATTGCTCATGAATCGTGACATTGGGCAGCGCCAGCAACGCGGCTTTCAGCGATTTGACCAGCCGTGGATTGCGCACATTGGCGACATCGGCCATGTAGATCGCCCGGCTGAAACCGCTGCCGAGCACCGGCACCGCGTCATGCGCCGCCGAGATATCCACAGCCCGCAGCGGCCGGTTTTCCCGCTCGGCCCAGGCCAGTGCGTCGGCTTCATCGTCCAGGTCCAGCCAGTACAGGCCGGTGGTGTGCACTTCAGGATCGACGCCAGTACTGGCAAACAAACGCTCGCCGAGCTGTGGATAAAAATCCTGCGACCAATGCGCCAGTGCGGTGACCGCCGGGCTGTAGCGCCACGGGTACAACGGCGACACGATACCGCCGCCAGCCCAGGACGACTCCTGGCCGACATTCGAGCGATCCAGCAGCACCACGCTGCGCACTTCGGAGGCGAGATTGTAGGCGGTGAGCAGGCCAATCACTCCGCCACCGACAATCACCACTTGCTGTTGCCTGGTCATGTTTGATCCAACCGTAAAAAGACAGTGGGCGCAAAAGGCGCCCGAAAAGAATGCGTCAGCGGCCCCAGCAATCCTTGGCGGTCACTCCGGTGGTCGCGTTGTTCATGCTTCGCACGCCGGTGTTGGTCAGGGTGAAATCCCCGCACTTGTCGGTGGCCATGGCCGTACCGGTTTTACGAATCGCCGTCAGCACAAAGGTCTGGTCGGTCAGCGTTGGGGTGATGGTGTAGAAATCATTGCCCGCGCTCAGTCCGGTGACGCCGGTGTAGACATTGTTGCGGGTGTAGAAGCGTTCAAGAGTCTGCGCCTGCTCCGAGAGTAGCGAGACCACTTCGGCGCGACGGCCCTTCTTCACGTATTCGTTGTAGCTGGGGATGCTGATGGTGAGGATGATCCCGATAATCGCGATGACGATCATGATCTCGATCAGGGTAAAACCTCGGCTGGATCTGCGCATGCCTCAAATTCTCGCTTACTGGATTTGTCGCCACATGATACGACGGCTGCCGCCGCCACCTTTTTCCACAATGACCGTGACCGCGCCGCTGGTGTCAGTCGTGCCCTTGCGCTCGCCGTTAGCGGAGATGAAGTTCAGGGTCGGAATGCCGCCGGTAAAAATCACGCCGCTGGATATCGTATCGTTGCTGTCGACCAAACGGTCACCGTTGGTGTCGATCACGGCGTAGTTGAGCATCTTACCGTTGAACGCATCGAGTTCGACCAGTCGGCCCGTACCAAAGCTCGAACACGGGTCGGTGGTATCGACGCTGGCAGTGGTAAAAACAACTCGCCCCAACACGATACTGGCCTGATTGATCACGCGCTCGCCGGTCAGCACGTTGTTATACACGAGCGGCAGGTACCAGCCTTTTTCTCCCGGATACGTCGTTTCATTCTGGCTAGTGGTCAGGAACTGCCCGGAGCTGCCGGAGAACGAACCGGTGATCGTTTGCGACTGCAAACTGCTGACGGTGATTTGCCCGGCACCACCCTCTGCATCCCAGATCGAGTAGAACGCCTGCAGATCCTTGTTGGTCTTGTCGGCGGTCTCGTTGAACTTGCCGGTGCCAAAAAACACCTGTTTGCCGCCCTGTGGGTTATCCGCCAGCAGCGGTTGCGCGGTGATCGGCTGCGTTGCCCCGCCCGGCGCGGTGAACAATGGCTTGCCGGCAAACGCCACGCCCCAGCTTTCCGGCGCCGTCGCGCTCAAATCGAATTTCCACATGCGTCCTTTCAGGTCTCCCCGTACGCCGCCTGTACCACGTTCGAAGAGTTGACCCTGAGTTCGACCGATGACAGACCGTTGCTGGTTTCCGTGCTATCGATGACGATTTTCCTGATCAGCGAACCATCCATTGCATCCAGTACATACAAAGCCGCAACCCCGAATTGCTGCCGTAACCATTGGCGATGAATGTCGCCCAGCGACCATTGGCCAAGCGTGCCACTTCCGGACGCGCGTAGGCGTAACCCAGATCATTGAACGCGTTCGACGTGTTGGCGGTGACCGGCGCACTGATTTCCCACAGTGCTCTGATCACGTTACCCGCCGAGGCATCGAACAGTTGCAGCCCATAGAAGGTTTTGCCACCGGCCCCCGTCCCGCCAATGGCCAGAGTTTTCCAGGCAGTGCCGGCCTGCGCATCGAACACACCGACCTGACCGTCCACCAGGAATTTGTGGCTGACGCCGTTGACGTAGTTCGTATCCGCGATCAGCCGCAAGGAAGGCAGCACGCTGGAAGGCATGTAGGCATAACGGCGCGTGCCGTTCGCCGAATTGATCACATTGACGAAGCCGTCGTTGGCGTTCACCACCAGACTGGTATTCATGTTCGCAGCCTTGGTCGTCAGGTAGTTGGTGTAACTGCTATCGCCCGACAGATCCGACGCAGTCTTGTCTGCAGGCGAGGCAAGCACCAGCGGCGAATTGATGATGTCACCGAGCAACACACTGCGCACTTTGAGCCCGGCCTTGTTGGTGCCTTTGCTCCACTCCACCAGATCATTACCGTTGATCCCGGTAGGCAGGCCCTGATTCAGAGTGGTCTGCTGGGCCGGGGAAAAGTTGCCGAATGCCAGGGTTATCGGCGCATTGCTCACGGTGTTCCATGACTGGAAAGTCGGCGCGGTGGCGGCGGGCACGATGGTGGTGTCGGTCGACCATTGCGCCGCCGAGGTATTTACCGTGCCGGTCGAGGTAAAGCCAAACGACCTGATCGTGCCGCGCCAATCCTTGGGATCGTAAGTGGTCTGGTAGAAACTGCTGCCGCTGGTCAACGTACTGCTGCTGGCAACACCGGCACCACCGGAGCCGGCCTTGGAAGTGATATCGCTCAGTGCCGACGATAACGCCGCATTAAGCCCGGAGCTGTCGGTCGCCTGGTAATACCTGCCCTGCCCGTAACTGGCAGCGTCGGACAACATATCGTTATCCGCCGCGAAACCCACGGTGTAGGTGTTCATGTTCTGCCGGGGAAAATCCACCGCGTTCCAGCTCTTGCCGGCGGCATCGGTGCCGGTCGAGCGCATGTCGATGTCGAAGGCGAATTTGGCAATGTCATCCAGATAAAGGGTGTCGCCTTCTCCATCACCGTTGAGATTGTCACCGTCATTATTGACGCCATCCCAGTTCGGCAAGCGGCTGCCCCCAGCGGGTCGTTGGTCGGGAAGGTACGGTCATAGGTCGGCAAGCCATCGGTAATCACCACGCCGTAGTTTTTCTGGCAGCGGTATTGAATCGGACTGGTATAGGTCGCCGGTGTGCCGTTGTAGTAAGGCGCCAAGCCACGCATGTAGCGCGTGACTTCGTAATAGCTCTCGGCCAATGGCGTGTTGGCCACGGCGTTCAATCCGTTGATCGATGAAATCAGCGCGTTGTAGTTGGTATCTGCCTGGGCCTGGGTCACGCTGCCGGAGACCGGCGACAGATCGGTGATCGAGCGGGCGATGAAGCCGCCGTTGCCGGGGTTGCTGCTGGTGGCCGGATTGAATGTCGACAGGCCCATGCGCAAGGTGCGGTTGCTGCTCACCAACGCAGTGGAAACGTTGCGCGCCACGTTCATCCGGTAATCGTTGGGGATCGCCCCAGTTGTGAAATCACGGGTGCCGTTGCTGTTGGCGAGGCTGACGATGTAGGAAATGTAATCGGCGGAATACCGAGTGTTCTCGTTGCCTACGGGGTCGGGGAGCTTGAGGCACAACGGCGCCACGCTGTTGTTGTAGAACGCGTAGGCGCCTCCCGAGCAGCCGGAGGTTGGCAGGCTCGATAGAAACACCGTGTCGCCAGTAATCTGCGGCGCATTGAGTGCAGAGCACAAGCCGAGGAAGGCATTGCACTGCCGGGCCGGTGTACGGTTGACGGTCGGGTCGAATCCGGCGGCGTAAATGATGCTGTTCATGCTTCCTGAATCGTCGATCAGCAGCATCACGTTTGGCGCCACCGCAGCCGCGCTCAACAATGGCGAATCGGACGGCGTGAACGCCCAGGCCGGCGCCGCCAGATAGAAACTCAGGAGCATGCCGATCAGCAGCGACAGGCCGCGCTCAATACTTCGCATAGACACTCTCCACCACGCTACGCGAATTGCCGGCGATGCCGACCGCAGTCACTCGATACAACGTCGCCGAAGTGTTGCTCGGCACGTTCACCGCCGTCAGGGTCGTGCCGATGTTCTGCACGCCATAAAAGCCATTACCGGCAGCGATCCAGGTCACCCCAGAGGCCGAATTGAAACCTGCCGAGCTGACCGATGACGATTCCGCCGGCGGCAGACATTGGGTCGTGCCGCTGCACACCGCCAAAGAGTAACTGTCCAGTTGTACTGCGCTTTCACCGACACGCAATGCCGCTTCGGCCGCCTGAAAGGATTGATTGCGCAGGCTTACGCTGCCGGCCATTTTTTCTTGCAGGTTGGCGCTCTGCATCGACGACAAGCCAATCAACGTGAGCAACAGCAGAAACACCAGACTGACCAGCAAGACCATGCCGCGCTGGGCCTGACGTTGCTGCAAGGAAATCCTCATCGACGCGCCCTCATGGCAAGCGGTTGCGCAATGCCGCAACCACGTTGAAGGTTTGATTGCGTACCCGATTGTTCGGGTCGGTGAGGGTCAGGCTCAGGCGTACGCTGCGGATGCGTGCTGGATCGCCGGGGTTGCTGCTGTAAGTGGAGGCCGCCACGTCGGTGGCCGAGCTGGCGATACCAAAGGTGACGTTGAAGGCGCTGACGTTGTTCACCAGCACTTGCTGCGCCGGATTGCCGCTACCTGTGCCCATGAGGATCTGGTTATTGCTAAAGCTGTAGATCAGGCGCCGGATCGGGAAAGCGATCTGGCCCGTGGTCGGGCTGCGCAATCCACTGTAAGCGATCGCGCTGTTACGGCAATCGGAAACCACCGTCCAGGTTGGCGTCCCTCCCCGCTGCCGACATCGGCAGTGACCAGGGTCAGTTTCAGGTTGGCGTTATCCCAACTGATCGGGGCGATCTGCGCGGCGTTGAAATCCCCGCTGAGCTGGAGTCGACGATGGTGCCGAGGCAGCCGAACATGCCGACCATACGGATTTCCTGAATCATTTTGCTGAGGACGAAGCGCGCGTCTTCCTGCATCGCTGCGGCGCTGTTCTGACTGACGTAGGTGTTTTTCGCGGCGATGAAAATCTGCACCACGCCGAGCACGACGATCAGCCCCAAAGCCAGAGCTATGAGCAATTCGATCAGGCCGAAACCCCGGCTGGAGCGCCTCATGGCGTCGCCACCGGATCGACCGCCGCACGGCTGGTCAGGACGAAACTGCGCTGAGCGCTGGCAGCGTTGGCCGCGCGGGCATCGCTCCAGGTGATCGTGATGGTGTAGACCCGCTGGTTGAGGGTGATGCTGCCCGTCGCGGTCGGGCCGCCAAAGTTGGCGATATTGGTGGTGAAGTCGTAGAGATCCTGATCCCGAGCAACATTGAGATTGCCCGAGGTCGGCGGCGTGACGGTGTAGTCGGCGCCAGAATTGGCGCGAATGCGATCCATCATGTCATAGGCAATGAAACTGGCCTGACTGGTCATCCGCGAACTGTCGGTGTACTTCAGCGCATTGAGCTGCACCGCCGCTGCGCCCAACAGCCCGACGGTCAGAATCAGCAACGCGACCAGCACTTCGATCAGCGTCATGCCCTCCTGTGCGTTTTTGCTCCCTGCCCTCATCCGCAATTTCCACCCAGTTGAATGCGTCCGTTCAAACACACGTTCAGCGTCCTGCTTTGCGTGCCCAGCGTGTAACCGATGGCCACCGCCGTCGACGGTGCCGCCAGACCACCAAGATTGTTGAAATCCAGTGCGGTCACTCCTGAGGGTAGCGTCAGAGTTGCGCCACTGCTCATCGCTGGAACAACCCGCAACACATTGGCCGGATTGCCAGTACTGTCGTAGACCGCCAGCTCACCGGTCCAGACACTGCCGCCAGCGGTCGGACGCAGACGCGTGGTCACGCCGCGATTGATTGCCTCGAGGCGAGCGAAATTGATCGCCCGCTGCAAGTCGCCGACTTCGGTATCCGCCTTGCTGCTCTGGATCGTACGGGTAAAGGCCGGCACCGCCAGCGTGATCAGTACCAGGAACACCGCGATCGCGACCAGCAACTCGACCAGCGTGAAACCTTTTGTACGAAGATCCATCGATGCCCTCCGTTGCTGTCGGCTATACCTGCCTTTACACGCTAGAACATTCGCTCGGCACGTGCCGACTGATTTGCCCTGCGCGGCGCACGGATCGCGCCGCTCATACCATTCCAAGGAGGGATTTTTCATGCCGCAACACGGTTTCAGCCTGATTGAACTGCTTATGGGACTGGCGATTGGCGCAATTGTTCTGCTGCTGGTCAGTCCGGCGTTCGCCGCACTCAAACAGGCGACGCAACGCGACGACGCGGCGCAGTCGCTGCTCGAAGGCATCCGCCACGCTCGCACACTGGCCATCACGCACAATCAGAGCGTGGTGATCCATGGCATCGATGGGGACTGGAGTCAGGGTTGGCGGATCATTCTGGATCGGAGCGGCAAGGGGCCGGAGGACAGCAGCAATCCACTGTTGCTTGAACGCGCCAGTGAGGCAAAGGTGCCGATCGTCGGCAATTGGTGGGTGAGCCGCTACGTGCGGTTCAGTCATTTGGGGCAACCGCTGATGCCGGGACGGCGGTTTCAGGCGGGGACATTACATATCTGTTCGCCACGCGAACCGGTCAGCCAGCGCCAGATCGTGCTGGCGGCGACCGGTCGCGTGCGCCTGAGCAGTCAGGAAACCAAGCAGGCGCTGTGCGACAAAAGCAGAAACGTCAGATCGAGCGGACGCGCAGCTCTTTCGGCATCGAGAACGTGATGTTCTCCTCACGGCCAGCCAGCTCGTCGGCACCGGTCGCGCCCCAGGCCTGCAATTGCTGAATGACACCACGGACCAGCACTTCCGGTGCCGAGGCGCCAGCGGTAATGCCAATGTGCTCGACGCCGTCGAACCAGCTCTGTTGCAGGTCCTCGGCACCGTCGATCAGGTACGCCGGAGTCGCCATACGTTCAGCCAGTTCACGCAGACGATTGGAGTTGGAACTGTTCGGGCTGCCGACCACCAGCACCACGTCGCACTCGTCGGCCAGTTGCTTGACGGCGTCCTGGCGGTTTTGTGTGGCGTAGCAGATGTCGTCCTTGCGCGGGCCACCGATGGCCGGGAAGCGCGTGCGCAGGGCATCGATAACGCGGCTGGTGTCGTCCATCGACAAGGTTGTCTGGGTGACGAAAGCGAGTCTTTCCGGATCGCGGACCTGCAATGCTGCCACGTCCTTTTCGTCTTCGACGAGGTAGATCGCGCCGCCGTTGCTGGCATCGTACTGGCCCATGGTGCCTTCAACTTCCGGGTGACCGGCGTGGCCGATCAGGATGCACTCGCGACCGTCGCGGCTGTATTTGGCGACTTCGATGTGCACCTTGGTCACCAGCGGGCAGGTTGCATCGAAGACTTTCAGGCCACGACCGGCGGCTTCGTTGCGTACGGCTTGGGAAACCCCGTGGGCACTGAAGATGACGATGACGTCATCGGGCACCTGATCGAGCTCTTCGACGAATATCGCGCCACGGCTGCGCAGGTCTTCGACGACGAATTTGTTGTGCACCACTTCATGGCGCACGTAGATCGGTGGCCCGAAGACTTCCAGGGCGCGGTTGACGATTTCGATCGCCCGGTCCACACCGGCGCAGAAGCCACGGGGGTTGGCGAGTTTGATTTGCATGCTGTGCCTCGTGTCTTGCGCGCGAAAACAATGGAAAACAGACTGTGGAGACCTGCTTGTTGTGGCGAGGGGATTCATCCCCGCTCGGCTGCGTAGCAGTCGTAGACCGTCAACGGACTTATCTCAGAATCCGTTGACTGGTCTGGGAGCGCTTCGCTCCCCAGCGGGGATAAATCCCCTCGCCACAGAGGCTCACTCCTGCATTTTTAGATCGCTTTGACGGAAATGATTTCCACGTCAAAGGTCAGCGTCTTGCCCGCCAGCGGGTGGTTGAAGTCGACGGTCACTTGCGTGTCATCGAATTCCTTCACCACGCCTGGCAATTCAGTATTGGCCGCATCATTGAAGATCACCAGCAGCCCCGGCGACAACTCCATGTCGGTGAACTGCGAACGCGGGATAGTCTGCACGTTCTGCGGGTTCGGCTGACCGAAAGCGTTTTCCGGCTCGACGGTCAGGGTGCGCTTGTCGCCGGCCTTGAAACCGAACAGTGCGGCTTCGAAACCCGGCAGCAGGTTGCCGTCGCCGACCTTGAAGGTCGCCGGGGCCTTGTCGAAGGTACTGTCGACGGTGTCACCGTTTTCCAGGCGCAAGGCAAAGTGCAGCGTGACTTCGGTGTTCTGGCCGATGCGTTGCTCAGGCGATAGCTGTTCAGTCATGAGCGGCCTCTTCGGTTTTCTTCGATTTGAACATGTCCAGTGCCAGCATGATCGCGCCTACGGTGATCGCGCTGTCGGCAATGTTGAACGCCGGGAAATACCAGCGGTTCTGCCAGTGCACCAGGATGAAGTCGATCACATGGCCCAGGGCAACGCGGTCATACAGGTTGCCCAGCGCGCCACCCAGCACCAGTGCCAGGGCGACGGCCAGCCAGGTGTCGTTGCGGCCCAGGCGCTTGAGCCAGACCACCAGCACGGCACTGACCACAATCGCGATCAGGGCAAACAGCCAGCGCTGCCAGCCGGAGCTGTCGGCGAGGAAGCTGAAGGCAGCGCCAGTGTTGTAGGCCAAGGTCCAGCTGAACAGATCGGGAATGATCACGATCTGCTGAAACATTTCAAGCTTGGCTTCGAAGTAGAACTTGCTGGCCTGGTCAATGACCAGGACCAGCAGGCTCAACCACAGCCAGCTCAGCCGTCCGAAACGGCCAATGGCATCAGGCATAGTGACGAACCTCGCCCGCGCCGCTGATGTTGTCGACGCAACGCCCGCAGATTTCCGGATGCTCCGGGTTCACGCCGACGTCTTCGCGGCAATGCCAGCAACGCGCGCATTTCGGGAACGTCGATTTGACGATCTTCAATTTCAGACCGCTGACTTCGGTGGCCACTGCATCGGCGGGAGCCTGCACGAACGGCGCAACGCTGGCAGTCGAGGTGATCAGGACAAAGCGCAGCTCGTTGCTCAGCCTGGCCAGATCGGCGCTCAGCGCCTCTTCGGCAAACAGCGTCACTTCGGCCTGCAGGTTGCCACCGACGGCTTTCGCCGCACGCTGGATTTCCATCTCTTTGTTGACCGCGACTTTCACTTCCATGATGCGATCCCAGTAGGCGCGACCCAGCTCGAAGCCTTCCGGCAGCTCGGTCAGCCCTTCGTACCAGGTGTTGAGCATGACCGACTCATTACGCTCGCCCGGCAGGTATTGCCACAGCTCGTCGGCAGTGAAGGCGAGGATCGGCGCGATCCAGCGCACCAGCGCCTCGGAGATGTGGAACAGCGCGGTCTGGCACGAGCGACGGGCCTTGCTGTCGGCGCCGGTGGTGTACTGGCGGTCCTTGATGATGTCGAGGTAGAAACCACCCAGCTCCTGCACGCAGAAGTTGTGGATCTTCGAGTACACGTTCCAGAAACGGTATTCGCCGTAGTGCTCTTGCAACTCGCGTTGCAGCAGCAGCGTACGATCCACGGCCCAGCGATCCAGCGCCAGCATGTCTTCGGCCGGCAGCAGGTCGGTGGCCGGGTTGAAACCGGTCAGGTTGGAAAGCAGGAAGCGCGCGGTGTTACGGATACGACGGTAGGCATCGGCGCTGCGCTGCAGGATCTGCTCGGACACGGCCATTTCGCCGGAGTAGTCGGTCGAAGCGACCCACAGACGCATGATGTCGGCGCCCAGGGTGTCGTTGACCTTCTGCGGCGCGATCACGTTGCCCAGCGACTTGGACATCTTGCGGCCGGACTCGTCGACGGTGAAGCCGTGAGTCAGCAGTTCGCGGTACGGCGCGTGGTTGTCGATGGCGCAACCGGTGAGCAAGGATGAGTGGAACCAGCCACGGTGCTGGTCGGAACCTTCCAGGTAGAGGTCGGCACGCGGACCGCTTTCGTGGCCCATCGGGTGCGAACCGCGCAGGACGTGCCAGTGCGTGGTGCCCGAGTCGAACCAGACGTCGAGGGTGTCGCTGATCTTGTCGTACTGCGGCGCTTCATCGCCCAGCAGTTCGACTGCGTCGAGTTTGAACCAGGCTTCGATGCCTTCGACTTCAACGCGTTTGGCGACTTCTTCCATCAGCTCGACGGTACGCGGGTGCAGCTCGCCGCTTTCCTTGTTGAGGAAGAACGGGATTGGCACGCCCCAGTTGCGCTGACGCGAAATGCACCAGTCCGGACGATTGGCGATCATCGAGTGCAGACGCGCCTGGCCCCAGGCCGGAACGAACTTGGTGTCTTCGATGGCTTTGAGCGAGCGCACGCGCAAGGTGTCGCCGCTGGTTGGCTCCTTGTCCATGCCGATGAACCACTGCGCAGTGGCGCGGTAGATCAGCGGGGTCTTGTGGCGCCAGCAGTGCATGTAGCTGTGTTCGATGACGGTGGTGTGCATCAGCGCACCGACTTCGGTCAGTTTTTCGACGATGGCCGGGTTGGCCTTCCAGATGAACTGGCCGCCGAAGAATTCCAGCGAAGGCACGTATACGCCGTTGCTCTGCACCGGGTTGAGGATGTCGTCGTTGACCATGCCGTATTTCTTGCAGGTCACGAAGTCGTCCACGCCGTAGGCCGGGGCGGAGTGAACCACGCCGGTGCCAGCGCCCAGTTCGACGTAGTCAGCCAGGTACACCGGCGACAGACGATCGTAGAACGGGTGACGGAAGTTGATCAGCTCAAGTTCTTTACCGGTGGTGGTGGCGATGACCGAACCTTCCACGCCGTAGCGCGCCAGGCAGGCTTCGACCAGCTCTTCAGCCAGCACCAGCAGCTTGTCGCCGATATCGACCAGGGCGTAGTTGAATTCCGGGTGCACGTTCAGCGCCTGGTTGGCCGGGATGGTCCACGGGGTGGTGGTCCAGATCACGATCGCAGCAGGTTTGCTCAGCGAAGCCAGACCGAACGCGGCAGCCAGTTTGGCTTCATCAGCGATCGGGAACGCAACGTCGATGGTCGACGACTTCTTGTTCTCGTATTCGACTTCCGCTTCAGCCAGCGCCGAACCGCAATCGAAGCACCAGTTCACGGGCTTCAAGCCCTTGAAGACGAAACCGCCCTTGACGATTTCGGCGAGGGCACGGATTTCACCGGCCTCGTTCTTGAAATCCATGGTCTTGTACGGGTTGGCGAAGTCGCCCAGCACACCGAGACGGATGAACTCGGACTTCTGCCCTTCGATCTGCTCGGTGGCGTAGGCACGGCACAGCTCGCGGGTTTTATCCGCGCCGAGATTCTTGCCGTGGGTCACTTCAACCTTGTGCTCGATCGGCAGGCCGTGGCAGTCCCAGCCCGGGACGTACGGCGCGTCGAAACCCGACAGGGTTTTCGAGCGGATGATCATGTCCTTGAGAATCTTGTTCAGTGCGTGACCGATGTGGATCGTGCCGTTGGCGTACGGAGGGCCGTCGTGCAGGACGAACTTCGGACGATCCTTGCCAATCTCGCGCAACTTTCCGTACAGGCCAATACTGTCCCAGCGCTGCAGGATCTGCGGTTCGCGCTGTGGCAGGCCGGCCTTCATTGGGAAGGCGGTGTCCGGAAGGTTTAGCGTGGCTTTATAGTCGGTCATTTAAGGCTCTTCATTAGCGATGGGCGCTAGGTGCGGCTAGTGCACGGGCGGTGGCGACATCCGCATTGATCGCCGTTTTCAATGCCTCCAGAGAGGCGAAGCGCTGCTCTTCACGCAGCTTTTGGTGGAAAACCACCGTCAAACGCCGGTCATACAGATCGCCGGCAAAATCTAACAGATGGACCTCGAGGTGGGCTTTGCCATCCCCTTGCACCGTAGGGCGCACGCCGATATTGGCGACGCCGGGCCAGGTCTTGCCGTCGATGTCGACGTTCACCAGATACACCCCGGTGAACGGCACGCGACGGCGTTTGAGTTGAATATTGGCAGTGGGCGTGCCCAGTTGCCGGGCCAGTTTCTGGCCATGCAGCACGCGACCGGCGATGCGGTACGGACGCCCGAGCAAGCGTTCGGCCAAGGCAAAATCGGCCGCCGCCAAAGCGTTGCGCACTTGCGTGCTGCTGACGCGAATGCCGTCCAGCTCGACGGTTTGCGCAGCTTCGACGGTGAATCCGTGAACCTGCCCGGCCTGCATCAGAAAATCGAAATCGCCGAGGCGGTCACAACCGAAACGGAAATCGTCACCGACCTCCAGATGCTGTACACCGAGACCATCGACCAGAATGGTGTCGACGAACTCGCTGGCACTGAGCTTGCTCAAGCGCTGATTGAAGGCCAGGCACAAGACCCGGTCAACGCCTTCAGCGGCCAGCAATTGCAGCTTGTCGCGCAACCGCGCCAGACGTGCCGGTGCGGTGTCGGGAGCAAAGAACTCCCGTGGCTGCGGCTCGAAAATCACCACGCAGCTGGGTACGCCCAACTCGAGCGCACGCTCACGCAGTCGGGCCAGGATAGCCTGGTGACCACGGTGAACACCGTCAAAGTTGCCAATAGTGGCGACGCAGCCCCGATGCTGGGGGCGCAAGTTGTGGAGGCCTCGAACCAGCTGCATAACGCGCTTCTTGCTCATAAAGTGGTCGATTATAACCACACCCGGCGGCCGACGACAGGCAACACCGTAACGCAAAGTGAACGAGCCGACAAAACCGCCGGCCCATGCCTGTCGATAAAGACTGAAACCTCAGCTCAAGGCCTTGCGATTGAAGTCGCGCAGACGGAAACCCAACAGCAACAACATACCGAAATACGCCACCACGCCAGCAATCACCAGCGCGCCCAGGCGCAGGAAGCGCTCAAGCATATGGCCCTCATCCCACGCGGGCATGAAATGCATGCCGGCCAATAACACCGCCGACATCACCGTCACTGCAACGACCAGCTTGAAGCCGAATTTGCCCCAGCCCGGCTGCGGTTGATACATCTTTGCTTGCGCAGTTGATAGAACAGCAGCCCGGCGTTCAGGCAAGCACCGGCACTGATCGCCAATGCCAGACCGGCGTGCGCCAGCGGGCCGATCAGCGCCAGGTTGAACAGCTGCGTGCAGACCAGGGTGAAAATTGCGATTTTCACCGGTGTACGGATGTTCTGTTGCGCATAAAAGCCCGGAGCCAGCACTTTGATCACGATGATTCCGAGCAGCCCGACCGAATAGGCAATCAGCGCACGCTGGGTCATCTCGGCATCGAAGCCACTGAACTGGCCGTACTGAAACAACGAAACGGTCAGCGGCTCGGCAAGAATCCCCAACGCCAGCGCGCACGGCAGCACCAGCACAAAGCACAGGCGCAGCCCCAATCGAGGATCCGCGAGTATTCGTGGCGATCCTTGCTGGCATAGGTCTTGGCCAGCGTGGGTAGCAGAATCGTCCCGAGTGCCACACCCAGTACACCCGAAGGCAACTCCATCAAGCGGTCGGCGTAATACATCCACGACACCGAACCTGCGACCAGAAACGAGGCGAAGATGGTGTTGATGATCAGCGAAATCTGACTGACCGACACGCCGAGAATCGCTGGCAGCATCTGCTTCATCACCCGCCACACGCCGCTGTCGCGCAGGTTCAGGCGTGGCAGCACGAGCATGCCGATCTTTTTCAGATGCGGCAGCTGGTACAGCAACTGCGCCAGACCGCCGACCAGCACCGCCCAGCCAAGGGCCATGACCGGTGGATCGAAGTACGGCGTGAGGAACAGCGAAAACACGATCATGCTGACGTTGAGCAGAGTCGGTACGAAGGCCGGCACCGAGAAGCGGTTCCAGGTATTCAGAATCGCGCCGGCCAGCGACGACAGCGAGATCAGCAATATATAAGGAAAGGTCACCCGCAACAGATCGGAGGTGAGCTGGAATTTCTCCGGGGTATCGGTAAAACCGGGCGCCGTGGCCCAGATAACCCAGGGCGCGGCGATCATGCCCAGCGCCGTCACTACCGCCAGCACCAGCGTCAGCAGGCCCGATACATAGGCAATAAAGGTGCGCGTCGCCTCCTCGCCCTGCTGGCTTTTATATTCGGCCAGAATCGGCACGAACGCCTGGGAGAAAGCCCCTTCGGCAAATATCCGCCGCAGCAGGTTGGGCAGTTTGAACGCAATAAAGAAGGCATCCGTGGCCATCCCGGCGCCGAATGTCCGCGCGATCAGCGTGTCACGAACAAAACCCAGAATCCGGGAAAGCATCGTGATAGAGCTGACGGCGGCCAACGATTTGAGCAGATTCATTGAGAGAGTTTGTGCCTGTCGATAAACAGCAGGCGAACAATGCGCCCACTTGTGCGATACTCCGCGCCGCAACAGCACAGAGCCAAAGCTCGCGAGTTTACAGGTCAAGCGCCGGAAATAAATATCCCGCCTCTTTATACCTACCACTTAGCGGAACGATTCAAGTGCCCTTGACAAGACCAGTCTTCATCGGCATGATTCGCGGCCTATTTTGTTTGCTATTTCCTAAAAAGTCTTTCGAGGAGCTCGACGGTGGCCAACTCACCTTCCGCCAAAAACGTGCAAAACAGGCTGAGAAGCGTCGCAGCCACAACGCCAGCCTGCGTTCCATGGTTCGTACCTACATCAAGAATGTAGTTAAGGCCATCGACGCAAAAGACGCTGAAAAAGCTCAAGCTGCATACGTTATGGCTGTGCCAGTTATCGACCGTATGGCCGATAAAGGCATCATCCATAAGAACAAGGCTGCTCGTCATAAGAGCCGTCTGAATGGCCACGTCAAAGCGCTGAAAGAAGCTGCTTAATCGACGTAGTCATTAAAAAACCGACCTCAGGGTCGGTTTTTTATTGCCTGTGATTTAACGAATCCAGCGCAAAAAATGTAGGAGTGAGCCTGCTCGCGAAGACGTCATGTCAGTCGATACAAATATCAACTGACAGATCGAATTCGCGAGCAGGCTCGCTCCCACAGTTCGGATTGGTGGGGCTTATTGCTGGACCGGCACCCACGGCAGGATCGGGATGGCCGTGACCGCATTCTGCGGACTGCCCTCGATCAAGCGATCGCTGTAGACCAGGTACACCAGCGTGTTGCGCTTCTTGTCGAGGAAACGCACCACTTGCATGGTCTTGAACACCAGCGAAGTGCGCTCCTTGAACACCTCATCGCCATCCTTCAGCTCACCCTTGAATTTGATCGGCCCGACCTGGCGACAAGCGATCGACGCTTCTGCGCGATCCTCGGCCAGACCGAGACCACCCTTCACTCCACCAGTCTTGGCGCGTGACAGGTAGCAGGTCACGCCCTCGACTTTCGGATCGTCGAAGGCCTCGACCACGATCCGGTCATTCGGCCCGACAAACTTGAATACGGTCGACACCTTACCGATTTCCTCGGCCGAGGCCAGCAATGGCATGGCCATCAGCAGACCCAATAATCCTTTCGCTACACGCATCGAATTTTCCTTAGACCAGAATCAGATTGTCACGGTGAACCAGTTCCGGCTCTGCCATGTAACCGAGCAAACCGACAATCGCATCCGACGACTGACCGATGATTTTTTGCGCCTCCAGGGCGCTGTAATTGGCCAAGCCCCGAGCGATCTCCCGACCATCCGGCGCTACGCAGACGACCATCTCACCACGACGGAAGCTGCCTTGAACCAGTTTCACCCCCACCGGCAGCAGACTTTTGTTGCCCTTGGACAACGCCGACACCGCTCCTCATCCAGCACCAGAGTGCCACGGGTTTGCAGATGACCGGCCAGCCACTGCTTGCGCGCCGCGAGCATGCCGCGCTCCGGCGATAGCAGCGTACCGATGCGCTCGCCCGCCTTGAGACGATCAAGCACGCGCTCAAGCCGCCCGCCGACGATGATCGTGTGCGCACCGGAACGCGCCGCAAGACGCGCCGCACGCAACTTGGTCTGCATGCCGCCGCGCCCCAGCGCACCGCCGGTACCACCTGCAACCGCATCGAGCGTCGGATCATCGGCGCGCGCTTCATAAATCAACTGCGCATCGGGGTTGTTGCGCGGATCGGCGTCGAACATGCCGTCGCGATCAGTGAGAATCACCAGCAGATCGGCCTCGACCAGATTGGCCACCAGCGCCGCCAGCGTGTCGTTGTCGCCGAAACGGATTTCGTCAGTGACCACGGTATCGTTTTCGTTGATCACCGGAATGACTTTCAGCTCGACCAGCGCACGCAAGGTACTGCGGGCGTTGAGGTAGCGCTTGCGGTCGGACAGGTCGTCGTGGGTGAGGAGAATCTGCGCGGTGTGCCGGCCATGTTCGGCGAAGCTTGATTCCCAGGCCTGCACCAGCCCCATCTGACCGATCGCAGCGGCCGCCTGCAGCTCGTGCATGGCACTGGGTCGTGCGGTCCAGCCCAAGCGACTCATGCCGGCCGCCACCGCCCCGGAGGACACCAGCACCAGCTCGACGCCCGCTTCATGCAGCGCCACCATCTGCTCGACCCAGACACTCATTGCCGCGCGATCCAGCCCTTTGCCGTCAGCTGTCAGCAAAGCGCTGCCGATCTTCACGACCCAACGCTGCGCACCTGTCACCTTGCTCCGCATCATCTTCAACCTTAGCTTGAGGGCAGCGCGACCTGGCACTGCCCGTGACGTTAATCGTGGCGATTGCTGACCAACGATCGATTTCCGGATACTAAAACGCCGCTCGATTGAGCGGCGTTCAAGTTTATCGCAACGGATCAGTCACGCACGTAAATGATTTCCGGACCGTCTTCGTCATCCACATCTTCTTCGTCCCAGTCATCGTCGCCGATGTCATGGACCGACTTCACGCCACTGCGACGCAGGGCACGCTTGTCGTCCAGCGCCTGCAACTGCGCACGGGCTTCGTCTTCGATGCGCTGATCGAGATCGGCCAGCTCTTCCTTGTACGCAGGATCTGCGGCGAGGCGATCGGCACGATCTTCCATGTAGCGCATGATGTCGTGGCACAGACGCTCGGTACCGATCTTGGCGATGGCCGAGATCACGTACACCGGACCAGTCCACTCCAGGCGATCGACGATTTCCTTGACGCGAGCATCGTGCTCTTCCTCAAGAATCTGGTCGCACTTGTTCAGCACCAGCCAGCGATCACGCTCGGCCAGCGACGGGCTGAACTTGATCAGCTCGTTGACGATCACTTCAGCCGCGTCCGGCGCACTGGAATCATCCAGTGGCGCCATGTCGACGAGATGCAGCAGCAGACGCGTACGCGCCAGGTGCTTGAGGAAGCGAATGCCCAGGCCGGCACCGTCGGAAGCGCCTTCGATCAGACCCGGAATGTCGGCAATGACGAAGCTCTTCCAGCGATCGACGCTGACCACACCCAGGTTCGGCACCAGCGTGGTGAACGGGTAGTCGGCGACTTTCGGCTTGGCGGCCGAGACCGAACGGATAAAGGTACTTTTACCGGCGTTCGGCAAGCCCAGCAGACCGACGTCGGCCAGCACTTTCATTTCCAGTTTCAGGTCGCGCTGCTCGCCCGGCTTGCCTGGCGTGGTCTGACGCGGTGCACGGTTGGTACTGGATTTGAAACGGGTGTTGCCCAGACCGTGCCAGCCGCCCTGCACGACCATCAGCTTCTGGCCAGCCTTGGTCAGGTCGCCGATGACTTCCTGAGTGGCAGAGTCGATCACGGTGGTGCCGACCGGCACGCGCAGGATCAGGTCTTCGCCCTTCTTGCCGGTGCAGTCGGTGCTGCCACCGTTGGAGCCACGCTCGGCATCGAAGTGACGGGTGTAACGGTAGTCGACCAGGGTGTTGAGGTTTTCGTCGGCCATCATGTAGATGGAACCGCCGTCACCGCCATCACCGCCGTTCGGGCCGCCGTTTTCAATGAATTTTTCCCGGCGGAAACTCATGGCACCGTTGCCACCGTCACCGGCCTTTACGCGAATCGATACTTCATCAACAAACTTCATAACCAACGCCTCTCGCCGTACGGACGAGCCGAAAAACAATCAAGACATAAGACTCTTGCAAAAATGAGCGCAGCGACCCCAAGACACGACCTGCATCGCACGCCGACAGCCCATACAAACAGCTTTGCAAGAGACTCACCCCACAAACGAAAAAGCCCCGTCGCAAGACAGGGCTTCTCCAGCGATCTCGCGATTAAGCCGCGATTACGCTCACGTAACGACGACCGAAGGCGCCCTTTACTTCGAACTTGATCACGCCTTCGATTTTAGCGAAGAGAGTGTGATCCTTGCCCATGCCAACGCCGTAGCCAGCGTGGAATTGGGTGCCGCGCTGACGCACGATGATGTTGCCGGCCTTGATGACCTGGCCGCCATACATCTTCACGCCAAGGCGTTTGGCTTCTGAGTCGCGACCGTTACGGGTACTACCACCAGCTTTTTTGTGTGCCATGAGTTCAATTCTCCTAGTGAGGAATTAGGCTGTAATTAAGCCTGAATACCGGTGATTTTGATCTCGGTGAACCACTGGCGGTGGCCCATACGCTTCATGTGGTGCTTACGACGACGGAACTTGATGATGCGGACTTTATCGTGACGACCTTGGGAGATCACTTCAGCCTTGACGGTTGCGCCAGCAACAACTGGTGCGCCGATGTTCACGTCGTCGCCATTGGCGACCAGCAGAACGCGATCAAAAGTCACGGATTCGCCGGTAGCGATTTCCAGTTTTTCGATCTTCAGGTATTCACCTTCAGCGACCTTGTATTGCTTACCGCCGGTAACGATTACTGCGTACATGGTATTTCTCCGATAATCCTGCTCACCCAGCTCTTTATAAGAAGAGGTATTGGCTGGCATGGCTGCATGGGGCTGGAACGGCCCAAGTGCAATTGCGTAAGGCAGGTGCTGCCCAGGAAGTTCAGGGTGCGCGATTGTACGCAAGCAATCTGCCTCGCGCAAGTGGCCGTCCATCGCGCCTTGACAGGTCTGGACGGGGGTCCTAGCATGCCGCGCAACCCTTCTGGAGCGACTCTCGCTGATGCAACCCTAAGCTTTCTACCGCGCGGTGGCGGACGATTTTAGCGCCGTCGACGGCATCATCAAGAAGCAGCTGACGTCTCGAGTGCCGCTGGTATCGAAAATCGGCGATTACATCACGTCGGCCGGCGGCAAACGCCTGCGTCCTTTATTAGTGTTGCTGTGTGGCAAGGCCCTGGGTCGCGAAGGCGACGACATGCGCCTGCTGGCCGCCACCATCGAATTCCTGCACACCGCCACCCTGCTGCATGACGACGTCGTCGACATGTCCGGCATGCGTCGTGGCCGCTCGACCGCCAACGCCATGTGGGGCAATGCCCCGAGCGTGCTGGTCGGCGACTTCCTGTACTCGCGCTCGTTCGAAATGATGGTCGAACTGGGCTCGATGCCGGTGATGAAGATTCTCTCCCAGGCCACACGCATCATCGCTGAAGGCGAAGTGTTGCAGCTGTCCAAGGTGCGTGACGCCAGCACCAGCGAAGAAACCTACATGGAAGTCATCCGCGGCAAGACCGCGATGCTCTTCGAAGCCTCGACCCACAGCGCCGCCGCCCTGGCTGGCGCGACCGCCGAGCAGAGCGAAGCCCTGCGCACCTTCGGCGATCACCTGGGTGTGGCGTTCCAGCTGGTTGATGACCTGCTCGACTATAAAGGCGACGCGGAAACTCTGGGCAAGAACGTCGGTGACGATCTGGCCGAAGGCAAGCCGACCCTGCCGTTGATCTACACCATGCGCGAAGGCACCGCCGAACAGGCAGCACTGGTGCGTCAGGCGATCCAGAAAGGCGGGATCGAAGACCTGGAAAGCATCCGCATCGCCGTCGAAGCGTCCGGCTCGCTGGAGTACACCGCGCAACTGGCCCGCGATTACGTAGCCCGCGCGATCAAGTGCCTCGAGGCGCTGCCGGCCAGCGAATATCGCGATGCACTGGTTGAACTGAGCGAGTTCGCGGTAGCCCGCACGCACTGATATTGCTGAAACAAGATCAAAAGATCGCAGCCTTCGGCAGCTCCTGCACATCACCGTAGGAGCTGCCGAAGGCTGCGATCTTTTGCTTTTGACTGTCTGAAAAGATAAAACCCTATACAATGTGCGCCCTTTAGCCCTCCTGATACCCAAGGAACCTTAGTGAGCACGTTGCCACCCTGCCCGAAATGCAATTCCGAATACACCTACGAAGACGGTACCCAACTGGTCTGCCCCGAGTGTGCCCACGAGTGGTCTGCCAGCGGCGAAGCCGAAGTGGCGGCCGATGATGCCGTGAAGAAAGATTCGGTCGGCAACGTCCTGCAGGACGGCGACACCATCACCGTGATCAAGGATCTGAAGGTCAAGGGCACATCGCTGGTGGTCAAGGTCGGCACCAAGGTCAAGAACATCCGTCTGTGCGATGGCGATCACGACATCGACTGCAAGATCGACGGCATCGGCCCGATGAAGCTCAAATCCGAGTTCGTCAGAAAAGTCTGAGCCTTGCGTCAGCCATCCCGCGCCAGCCGTGGGATGGAGCTTTGCCTTCCCCGCTTCAGCTCAATGAATCCGCGCATGGCCATCAGCCAGCCATTTTGACCTGACACAACCTTTACCCGGAAAAATCCACGATCCGCCAATAGGCACTTGCTATTTGATGAATAAGAATTATTCTCATTGAAACCTTTCAAGGAGATGAGACCCATGACTTATTTGATCGACGCCTGGCTGGATCGCCCACACCCTTACCTCAGGATCCTCCATCGGGAAACCGGCGAAGTCTGTGCGGTACTTGAAGAAGAAGCCTTGCATGAGTTGCAGGATCAAGGTGATCTGGACGTCAGCAGCCTCAATTCCAGCGAGCCGCTAGTGCTCAAGGAGCTGGTGCGCAATCTGTTCCTGTTCTGCTATGCCCGGGCGTTGCGCCCGACCAGTGAGCTGCACAACAAGATCGAAATATGAGCAGCATTAAAAACCTGTGGGAGCGAGCTTGCTCGCGAAAGCGGTAAATCAGTCAACGAATGAGTCGACTGAAAAACCGCCTTCGCGAGCGAGCTCGCTCCACATTTTTCAGCCCGCCACCAAGGCAGGCTCGGTATTACAGAACGTCGAGCAGCTCGACGTCGAACACCAGAACGCTGTGCGGCGGGATGCTGCCGACGCCTTGGGCGCCGTAAGCCAGTTCGCTCGGCACGTACAGGCGCCATTTGCTGCCGGCATTCATCAGTTGCAGGGCTTCGGTCCAGCCAGCGATCACGCCGCCAACCGGGAATTCTGCAGGCTGGCCGCGCTCGTAGGAGCTGTCGAACACCGTGCCGTCGATCAGGGTGCCGTGGTAGTGCGTACGCACCTGGTCTTCACGGGTCGGCTTGGCGCCGTCGCCCTGAGTCAGTACTTCGAATTGCAGGCCGGAAGCCAGGGTGGTGATGCCGTCACGCTTGGCGTTTTCGGCGAGGAAGGCCAGGCCTTCGCCAGCCGCGGCTTCAGCCTTGGCAGCGGCTTCGGCTTGCATGATTTCGCGGATAACCTTGAAGCTGGCGGACATCTCTTCCTGGCCAACACGGCTTGGCTTGCCGGCGAAAGCGTCGGTCAGACCGGCCAGGATCGCGTCCAGGCTGACACCCGGTGGCGGGTTGTCGCGCAGCTGGTCGCCGAGTTGACGGCCGATACCGTAGCTGACGCGGGTTTCGTCGGTGGACAGATTTACTTCGGACATGACACTGCTCCGCTGTGCGGACGGCCTCAGGACTTGCCGTGCGTGCACAGCGCGTCCCGGCGCGCCCGGAACCAAAAGGGCGAGCAGACTAGCACAGATACCCGGGGTTGGGGCCGGGCCTACAGGGCCGAACGCCAGGCCAGCGGCACTTTCAGGCTTTCATTGATGCCACCGCCCAGCCCGCACATTTCATCGTGCACCGAGGTGTGGACCAGATTGAACGGCAGCACCGGAAACGCGTGTAGCACGTCCCGCGCGTGCTCGACCGAGCGCAGAGTCAGGGTTTTCCCCAGCGGATCATGCAGCGGATGAGCCGCGCCGTGCATGCGTGCTTCCAGCAAATAGATCCCGCCCTCCATGGAAATCAGATTCAACTCATCGACCTTGCCGGCGATGGCAAACGCATTCAACTCTTGTAGGTTCATGGGAGCACCTCACACCGTGGCGAATCGCACCGTTACAGGGATAGGCCGGTGCGCTTGAAAGCACAAGCCACAAACAAAACCGCCCGTCCGTTTCGCAACAGACGGGCGGCTCTTTTGCAGAGATCGGCTGATCAGTGCTTGGTGACCTTGTCCAGGTAACCCATGGCAAACGCGGACACCACAAAAGTCATGTGAATGATCACGTACCACATCAGGTGCTCGGGATCGACATTCTTGGCGTCCATGAAGATACGCAACAGGTGGATCGAGGAGATCGCCACGATCGACGCCGCGACTTTCATCTTCAACGACGACGAGTCCATGGTGCCCAGCCAGCTGAGCTTCTCTTTGCCTTCGTCGATGTCCAGTTGCGAGACGAAGTTCTCGTAGCCGGAAATCATCACCATCACCAGCAGACCGCCCACCAGCGCCATGTCGATCAGCGACAGCAGCACCAAGATCAGATCCGATTCAGCCATGGCGAAGACATTGGGCAGGATATGGATGATTTCCTGGAAGAACTTCAATGCCAGCGCCAGCAGACCGAGGGACAGGCCGATGTAGATCGGCGCCAGCAGCCAGCGGGTGGCGTACATTGCATTTTCGATAAAGCGTTCCATTGACTCTCACACAAGGGGCTGGAAATGGCGGCGAGTATAACAGCCCGCTGTGACAGCCAGAAACCGCCGGAAAATCCGCTACCTGCGTGTGTGTGACAAATTTTTTCTGCTAGTGTCCAAAGCATTGACAGCCCAATGACAGTGGACAGGACGCGTGGAAATGGATGTGCGATCAGCCTTGACGACTGCCGGATTCTGCATTGCTTTACTCATCGGCGGTTGCTCGCCGAGCGATGAAAAGCACGTCGCCAACCTCGACGAAAAGACCGCCACCTTCGAACAGTCACTGGACGCGATCAGCGACCCGAAGCTCAAGGACGCCATCACCGAACTCGGCGGTTCGCTGCTGTTGCTCGAAAGGGCCCGACTCAAGCTCGACGACATCACCCCGCACACCGAATACGGCGCCGACGCCCTCGCCGTGCTCAAGCACTACCCTACCCCGCAAGCGCTGGTCGATACCTTTATCAATGGCCTGTTCGTGCTGCACAAGGACGCCAGCTCCGATTACCTCACCGATCTGCAGCCGGTATTCCCGTTCAACCTGAACATTCCCGGCGGTTTCCTGTTTCCGCACGGCATCGAGTGGCACTCGGTGACGCTGAGCAACAAACGCGTGATCGCCTGGCAGCCGGAGTGGTCGGAAACCGATCCGGGCATTCAGCTCAGCCCGTCCAGTTCCAACGTGACCAATCCCGATGACCTGACGGTGACCTACCCGTTTATCGATGGCCTCAACGTCGAGAAGAAAAGCCTGCCGCAACCGGTCAGCCTGCAAGGCCAGATCGAAGTCATTGCGCCGCGTCGCTTGTACAGTTTCGACCTGACACAGAAAGACGTCGGCCAGACTCGCACCAACGATAACCTCAGCGTCAAACTGCTCAAACTGGAAAAGAACTATGCCGAGGTCGAAGTCAGCAACAGCCTGCCGCTGGCCGCAGAAGTCGCCGAAACCCGGATCAATCCGCTGATCGTTCAGGCCCGCGATGCCAGCGGCCAATACCTGGTGCGCGCCGGTTCGATCAACGAAAGCCCGGAGCAGGTGGAGTTTTATCAGCAACAACTGGCTCAGCTACAGAAGCAAACGAGCTGGAGCGACACCTTGGAAAAACAGCTCAGCGACGACCAGCAAGCCTTCGAGAAAGAACACCCGCGTCGCTATAACAAGGTGTATTTCCACGGCCCGATCGACACGCTGGAAGTCAGCGTGCTGGATTTCTCCTCGGCAACGGTGACGCGCAAACCGCTGGACCTGCCGGTGCGCACCTTCAATCCGCACACCACGGCCAAAGCCGTGCAGCCGCTGGACCTGCCAGTTGTGGTGTATGACGATCTCGCCGCCAACTGGCTCAAAGGCGCGGACCTGACCGAGGAACAATTGAAGGCCGGCGTGCGCATTCATCAATCGGTGGAAGAGCCGAGCGCGGCGCGGATCGAGTTTTCCCACCGCCGCACCTTCAATGACGAACTGCTCGGCGACGAACTCAATCCCGGCGTCAGCCCGGTGACTTTCTTCACGGAAAAGCGCGGCGGCAAACTCGACGAGCCGATCGAACTGCCGCCCGAGGCGTACCAGGTCGATCCGCTGCAAGCGACGATTACTTATGATCTGACTCTGTTTCCGGAAACCCCGGCGATTGCCGTAGGTTCGATGCCGTTGTTCCTGGCGACAGTGGCGAAGCAATCCTACGACGCGCACGCATTGCCCAAAGGCCTGGCGATCAAGGACAACACGCTGGTGGTCGACCTGAAAACCTTCCCGGCCAACGAATGGCGTTTCTTCGTCAAGGACGACAGTGGCCACTACCTCAAGCAGATTCTTTCGGTCAGCCACGACGCCAGCACCGAAGGCCCGGCGCTGCTTGGCGTGCACTACTTTTATGGTCGCCCGACTCGCGTGGAAACCTATCAGCGCACCGACCTCGCGACCGTGCAATACGGCTTTGAGGTCAAGCTCGACAAGGCGCCGGCGGACCAGACGGCGCCTTAACCGTTGAGACTGCGACCCCGGCCGCCGTTGATCTGCCGCAACTGAGCTTGCAGGTGCAGGCTCCAGATCTGCGGATCATCGGCCAGTTCGTAGCCGTGCAAGGTCAGGCTTTCAACAATCGTGTCGAGAATCGACTCGGCCGCCACCGGGCCGTGGAACGGGCCTTGGGCTTTGATCGCGGAAGGTTGTTCGCCGGCCATGCCGGCCGCGAAGAGCAGCGTCCACATGCCGTTGTCGCCGGCCAGCGGCTTGACGGCGCATTCGATCCGGGTCACCAGACCCAGGCATTGACGGGTGAGACAGAGGTTGCGCGACATGGCGGCGACCCTCGGTAAAGCCGGTATTCAGCCCCCACGGGAGGACTGGCTCGATCCAGTGATACTGTCGATATCCTTGACCTGAGAATAGAAGAAAAGCGTCCTGCGCAAGCCAAATGGAACCAGAAGGCGCCGAATGGTCATTGTGTGAAGTTTGGCGTCAGAGTCGTGACACATTCCACGAAGATCCCCGCAGAGATCAATCTGGAAAAGCATTGTGGGAGCGAGCCTGCTCGCGAAGACGATGGATCAGCCAGCTCATTCGTCGACTGATACAGCGCTTTCGCGAGCAGGCTCGCTCCCACAGGGTCTGGCGTGAACTGATCAGGCCGGTTTGGCTTCGGCGAGAGCCTCCTGCGCCAGTTCCTTTTCGGCCTCTTTCAAGTCCTCTTCGCTGACCATCTCGGCGATGTCGCGCAGGCGTTCGACCACTCGCGCATTGATGCTGCCTTCGGGGAATTCGCCGTCGGCATCCGGCTCACCGGCAGGTTCGCCCGCCAGCAGGCTCAACGCTTCATCGGCCTGACGCACCGCATACACATGGAACTGCCCGGCGCGCACGGCGGCCAGGACTTTCTCATCGAGCATCAGCGTGGCGACGTTGGCCTGGGGAATGATCGCGCCCTGTTCGCCGGTCAGGCCACGCGCTTCGCAGAGACGGAAGAAACCTTCGATCTTCTCGTTGACCCCACCGACCGCCTGCACTTCGCCGAACTGGTTGATCGAACCGGTGATAGCGAAACATTGCTTGAGCGGGGTTTTCGACAGCGCCGAAATCAGCGTGCATGCCTCGCCCAGCGACGCACTGTCGCCATCGACGTAACCGTACGACTGCTCCAGCGCAATGCTCGCCGAGATCGCCAGCGGGAATTCCTGCGCGTAACGGCTGCCCAGATAACCGGTGAGGATCATCACGCCTTTGGAGTGGATCGGCTGACCAAGGTTGACCTCACGTTCGATGTCGACGATACCGCTGCCACCCGGGTACACCGTGGCGGAAATCCGCGCCGGCACGCCGAACGCCGAATCACCGACCTCCAGCACCGTCAGCCCGTTGCACTTGCCGACTGCCGCGCCATCGGTGTCGATGAGGATGATCCCGGCGAGCATGTCGTCGAGAATCCGCGCCGAGACCCGCCCGGTGCGGGTAGCCTTGGCTTTCAGCGCACGTTCGATGTGCCCGGCATCGGTCATTTCATCGCCGGCCAGATGACGGATGAAATCCGCCTCGCTGACCAGTTGAAACAGATCGCCAATGCGCGCCGACAAGCGCCCCTGATGTTCGGCCAGCCGTGCACTGTAAGTGGCCAGACGCGCCACCGCATCGGCGGTCAACGGCGCCATGCCTTCTTCCGAAGTGCGGGTTTTCAATAGCTGGGCGAATTGCTCGAGGCTTTCGTCGACCATCGGAATGTCTTCGTCGAAATCGACAAGTACACGGAACATTTCCTGGAAGTCCGGATCGAGGTCCTGCAGCGTGTAATACAGCTGCCGCGCGCCGATGATGATGACTTTGACCTGAAGCGGAATGTGCTGCGGATTCAAGGTCACGGTGGCGAAGCGGCCCATCTCGCCCAGCGGCGATTCCATTTTCAGCTTGCGCGATTGCAGGGCGCGTTTCAGCGCGTCCCACACGAACGGCTCGCTGAGCATTTTTTCCGCTTCAAGTATCAGGAAACCGCCATTGGCGCGATGCAGCGCGCCCGGGCGCAACTGTCGATAGGTCGTATAGAGCGCGCCCTGATCGGTGGTGTACTCGATGCGGCCAAACAGGTTTTCGTAGGTCGGATGCGGCTCGAACACCACTGGCGCACCGCCGCTGGCCGGATGCCCGACCACCAGACTCGGTGCGTATTGCTCTTCGAGCAGTTTGCGCGCCACGGCGTCGGTCTTGCTGTCATCGACCAGTTGCTCGACCACGGTTTTCAGCAGGTAGACCTGCATGGCCTGCAAGTAACCGCAGACCGCAGCGTTCTCTGCGTACTTTTCCGACAGTGGCGCGAGCAATGGCTGCAACGCCAACGTGATGGTTTCCTCGTTGAGCGAGCGCAGTTGATTGTTCGACTCGCGTTTCCACTGCGGCAGGCTGGCGAGCTCTTCGTTCAGGCGCTCTTCGAGGCCGGAAATGTCATTGTGAAAACGCTCGCGCTCGGCTTCCGGCAACTGGGCGAATTCGGCTTCGTCCAGGGCCTTGCCGTCGAGCATCGGGGTGAAGGCGATGTTGCTGCTGTCGCGGTACAGGGCGACGTCTTTTTCCAGGGCCAGGCGCTCGATGATGTCCAGCGCCTTGTCGTAGCGCTGATTGAACGCGCGGTCGATGGCGCTTTTTCTGCTGGTAGGACGGGTGCTCGAAGACTGCCGGGAAGGTCGCCAGCAGGTTGTCGATCAAGCCGTTGATGTCGCCGATGAACGAGGCCGCCGTGCCCGATGGCAGCTCCAGTGCGCGCGGTTCGCGCGGCTCATCGAAGTTGTTGACGTAGACCCAGTCCGCCGGGGTCTGCAGGCGCTTGCCTTCGGCCTTCAGGTAGCGTTTGACGAACGAGAAACGGCCGGTGCCGGGCTCGCCCATGACGAATACGTTGTAACCGGGGCGTGGCATGGCCACACCGAACTGCAAGGCTTCGACCGCGCGTTCCTGGCCGAGCACACCGCGAAAGGGCTCCAGATCATTGGTGGTAGTGAAGCTGAACTGTTCAGCGGAAAACGGACGAGTCAGCGCTTCGGGCGCAAGACGCAGGCTGGCAGCAACAGGATCAGGCATCGGGCTTCCTTAACAATCAGGCGGGGCAGGTAGCGGCATTCTGGCGCTGCCCGTGCCCCACTGGCAAGGCGCGCCACATGACAAAGCATAGACAAGCGCGCGGCCGGCCGACGCGTCCCGATAAATCAGAGGTTTATTCCAAATATTTTGCAAAAAGTCACGGAACCGCTGGAACGTGCCTAAACTCCAAACTGCGCGGCTGGAACTAATACCGGCCCACTGACACTTTCGGCGCTGTCCTCGGGCAGAGTACGAAAGGCCAGAACCCTGTCCATTGGTATGCACATAAAGAGAACAAAGCTATGAAACGGATTCTTCTCGGTACTCTCTTCACCGCTGTATCCATCAACGCAATGGCGCAAGCCCCGGGCGGCCCGGATTGCGGTTGGGGCAACATGCTGTTCGAAGGTCAGCGTGGCACCCCGGCGCACTTCCTTGCTTCCACCACCAACGGCACTTCCGGTAACGCTACCTTCGGTATGACCTCCGGCACCAACGGCTGCTCGACCAACGCGTCCCTGACTTATGGCGGCAAATCCTGGTTCGCCATGAATGGCATGATGAACGAGCTGTCCGAAGACATGGCCAAAGGCAACGGCGAAGCGCTGACCACCTATGCCGTGGTACTGGGCGTAGCACCGGAAGACCGCGCACACTTCGCCCAAGTGACCCACGAGCACTTCCAGCAGATCTTCAGCAAAGCTGACGTGACCGCTGAAGACGTGCATACCAACACCCTGGCAGTACTGAAATCGGACCCACGTCTGGCCAAGTACGCAACTCAGGCTTAAGCTCGATCCCACCCGCTTCCTTCGGGAAGCGGGTTTTATTTTGAATACAGTCTGTAGCGAGGGGATTTATCCCCGTTCGGCTGCGAAGCAGTCGTAAAACCTATGCATGCGATGTATCCGATGCATTGGTGACACAGCTTATGGGGCCGCTTCGCAGCCCAGCGGGGATAAATCCCTCGCCACAGGGTGTGTGATTACCCCCGATCCGGGATTTGTTTTCTTTCGACTTAAGTTGCCACCTATGCTCAAACGCCTTGCCTGGCTGGCGCTCTGTGTCTGCGCCCCGCTGTCCGCCGCGCCTCACATCGATCCTCAACGTTTGCAGCAACTGGCCAACGACCGCTTCTGGATTTCCCTCGGTCATTACGAAACCGCCAAACTCGGCGGCTGGCGCAGCTATGTCAGCGACAAGAAGTTCTTTCTCGCCCCCGACGGCAACGAGCATCCGGACCGCGAACTGGCCGCCACCGTGCAGGCGCTGTACGCCCCGGCCAGCCTCGGCGAGCAACACGCACAATGCGTATACCCGGCGCGTACCCGCTGGCTGAAAGCGCAGCTCACCCTCTCCGACCTGCCAACGCCGGAATGCGCCGAATACAAGAAATGGTTCAAGGATGTCTCGCCGCACAGCGCGGTGATGATTTTCCCGGCGGCGTATCTCAACAGTCCTTCGTCGATGTTCGGCCACACTTTGCTGCGCATCGATCAGGCGGATGTGCAGGCCGACAAGACCTCGCTGCTCAGCTATGCGATCAATTTCGGTGCCTACATCGAAGGCTCGGACAACAGCATTCTGTATGCCTGGAAAGGCTTGATGGGCGGCTACCCGGGGCTGTTCGCGCTGGTGCCGTATCAGGAAAAACTCTCGGAATACCGCAGCCTGGAAAACCGCGATCTGTGGGAATACCGGCTCAATCTGACTCAGGAAGAAACCGCACGCATGGTCGAACATGTGTGGGAGCTCAAGCAGATCCAGTTCGACTACTTCTTCTTCGACGAAAATTGCTCGTATCGTTTGCTGGAACTGCTGCAAGTGGCGCGGCCGAGCCTGCGCCTGACCGAACAATTCCCGCTCACCGCGATCCCGACCGACACCGTCAAAGCGGTGAAAGAGGCCGGGCTGGTCGAGCACATCGAATATCGCCCGTCCCGCGAACGTGAACTGCTCAGCCGCGCCGAGCCGTTGAGCGATGACGAACAGCAATGGGTGCTCAAGGTCAGCGCCGATCAGAAGGTGTTGCAGGAGCCGACGTTCAAGGCGCTGCCTCGCGCGCGTCAGGCGTTGATCGTCGATGCCGCCTATCGTCTGGAGCGCTACCGCGCCAATGGCCAGGAACGCGACCCACAGCGGGCGCAGCGCAGTTTCGAACTGCTGCGGGCGATCAACAAGAACCCGGCGCCGGAGCTGGAAATACCGCAACCCGGTCTGCCCGAAGATGGCCACGAGTCCCGCACCTGGCAGGCCGGCCTCGGTACGCGCGGCGATCGTGCATTTGGCGAATACGGCTTGCGCATGGCCTATCACGACCTTAACGACAACGCAGAGAGCTTTCCCTCGGCGCACAGATCGAGATCCTGCAACTGAAGCTGCGCCAATACGAAGGCAATGACTGGCAGTTGCAGCAACTGGATCTGGCGACCATTCGTTCGCTGACCCCGCGCAACGAGCTGCTGCAACCGCTGTCGTGGCAAGTCACCGGTGGCCTGGAGCGGGTGCCGGGCAAGCATGACGACGAAACACTGGTCAGCCATGTCAACGGTGGCGGTGGTGGTACCTGGCAATTGGGCGAAGACGTGCTCGGCTTTGCCCTCGGCACGGTGCGCGTGGAACATAACAATGACTTCGCCGAGTTTGTTTCCCGGCCGGTGGCTTCAACACCGGTGTGCTGTGGAAAAACCCGCTGGGCAATCTGAGCCTGGAAGCCAAGGGCGACTACTTCTTCAACGGTGAAGTGCGCCGCAGCCTGAGCCTGAATCAGCAGTGGGAGCTGTCGCGCAACCTCGGTTTGCGCCTGACTGCACAGCGTGAATTCAGCCAGCTCGCCAGCCCGGAAACGGAAGTCATGCTGGAAGTGAAGTGGTATCACTACTGACTTCGAACACAACACAGAACCAATGTGGGAGCGAGCTTGCTCGCGAAAGCGGTGGGTCAGTCGATATTAGAATCGCCTGACAGGACGCCTTCGCGAGCAAGCTCGCTCCACAGGGCTTTGTGGTGTGCAATGGATTTTTCACAGGCCTTCGACAGCCGCCTCATGGATCCCCTTCTAGACTTTCCTTATGAGCCGAGTATCGGCGCGGGAGAGTGCGATGTGGCGGTGCGTGGGGTTGTTGGGCGTTGTATTGGCGCTGGGCGGTTGCCAGACCACCCATGAAGACTTGATCGCCAAGGGTTATCCACCGGCCTTCGCCGACGGTTTCGATGACGGTTGCGTCAGCGGCCGGCAAGCGGCGGGCTCGATCAGCGGCGAGTTTCGCAAGAACGTGCCGCGCTATCTCAAGGACCAGCAATACGCCGACGGCTGGGTCGACGGCTTCCGCCAATGTCAGGCGATGCTCGAAAACAAGGATCGCGAACAGTATCGCAACGAGCATTGGGACGAACGCGAGCGCGCCTGGCAGCAGCAGAAGGACCAGGGCGCCGGGCGGGCTTATCGCTCGCAATAGGTCGCCTGCAGACATCCATTGAAACCAAATGCCGGCAATGATGGCCCAAATCCTTTAACAGGAGGACTTCATGAGTCGCGCATTCGTCAACGAAGACAACGCCGCCGCACAGGCCGATCAGCCGGTCGAACGTCAGGTCAGCACGCAGCCCAACTACGTCACCCCGCAAGGTCTGGCGCAGTTGCAGGCGAAGGTCACCGAGTTGCAGAGCCTGCACGCCGAGCAAACGGCCAAGGGCGAGCAGGCCGACAAGCAACGCTTGGCCGATCTGCAACGGGATCTGCGCTATTTCACTCAACGCCTGAGCAGCGCCCAAGTTGCAGTCGCTGCGACCTCCACCGACAAGGTCCAAATCGGTAGCTGGGTGACCTTCGCCGACGAACACGACACTGAACACCGCGTGCAACTGGTTGGCGAAGATCAGGCCGACGCCAGTCAGGGCCTGATCAACTGGGCCTCACCGCTGGGCCGGGCCTTACTCGGCGCCCGGCTCAACGATGAGGTGCTGTGGCAGCGACCTGCCGGCGATCAACTGATCGAAGTGATCCGCATCGAACCGGCTTAAACCACGCCTTGCGCCAACATCGCATCGGCGACTTTGACGAAGCCGGCAATGTTCGCGCCCTTGACGTAATTGACCTGACCGTTGTCTTCGCCGTAATGCACGCAGGCGTGGTGGATCGACTGCATGATCGCGTGCAGCTTGCTGTCGACCTCGCCCGCCGTCCACAGCAGGCGCATGGCGTTCTGCGACATCTCCAGACCACTCACGGCCACGCCGCCGGCATTCGACGCTTTGCCCGGCGCAAAGAGAATGCCGGCCTCGATAAAGATATCCACAGCCTCCAGCGTAGTCGGCATGTTCGCGCCTTCGGCCACACAGACGCAGCCATTGCGCAGCAGCGTGCGTGCGGCTTCGGCGTCGAGTTCGTTCTGTGTTGCGCAGGGCAATGCGATATCGCACGCCAACGACCACGGATGTTGGCCGGCGCGGAATTCCAGAGCATGGGCGCTCGCCAGTTCGCTGATGCGCCCGCGTTTGACGTTCTTCAGCTCCAGCAGCGCCAGCCACTGTTCTTCGCTCAAACCGGCTTCGCAATACAGCGTGCCTTCGGAGTCGGACAGCGAGATCACTTTGCCGCCCAGATCCATGACCTTGCGCGCCGCATATTGCGCAACGTTGCCAGAACCGGAAATTGCCACACGCTTGCCTTCGACGGTCTGCCCACGGCGCTTGAGCATTTCTTCGGCGAAGTACACGCAGCCGAAACCGGTCGCTTCCGGGCGAATCAGGCTACCGCCGTAGGTCATGCCCTTGCCGGTGAGGACGCTGGTGAACTGATTGCTCAGGCGCTTGTACTGGCCAAAGAGGAAACCGATCTCCCGCGCACCGACGCCGATGTCACCGGCCGGCACGTCGACGTCGGCGCCAATGTGGCGGTACAGCTCGCTCATGAACGCCTGGCAGAAACGCATGACTTCGGCGTCGCTCTTGCCCTTGGGATCGAAATCCGAACCGCCCTTGCCGCCGCCCATGGGCAGCGAGGTCAGCGAGTTCTTGAAGGTCTGCTCGAAGGCGAGGAATTTCAGCACGCCGAGGTTCACCGACGGATGAAAACGCAAGCCGCCCTTGTACGGGCCGATGGCGCTGTTCATCTGGATACGGAAGCCGCGATTGACCTGGACCTTGCCCTGATCGTCGACCCACGACACCCGAAACACCAACGCACGCTCCGGCTCGCAGATGCGCTCGAGAATCCCCGAAGTCAGGTAATGCGGATTGGCTTCAAGAAATGGCCACAGACTGCGCAGGACTTCTTCGACAGCCTGGTGAAATTCGGGCTGGTCGGGGTCGCGTTTTTTCAGGCGCGCAAGGAAGGATTCGACGGTTTCGATCATGGGCAAAGTCTCGGCAAATTTATTGTCGTTGGAGGAGATTGGGCCGGACTGTAACAAACGAATTACGCACAGGAACAGAGCAAAATGTCGCAGTTATGAAATTAAATGGTGCACAGGATATAAATCAGCCTTGTTTTTTGACCAGTTTTGCACCTGAATGGTGAGATCGGATTCAGATCACGCACCAGCAGTTATATCGCCATCGCTGGCAAGCCAGCTCCCACAGTTTTAGCGGCGTCACAAAATCCCTGTGGGAGCTGGCTTGCCAGCGATGAATCCACCTCGGTCCCGCTAAAAAAACCGGGGCAAAAAAACGGAGCCCGAAGGCTCCGCTCTTTCTGTAACCAACCCGACATCAGGCCAGTTTCTTGTGACGTACCCGGTGAGGCTGGGCCGCTGCTTCGCCGAGGCGCTTTTTGCGGTCAGCTTCGTACTCGGTGTAGTTGCCTTCGAAGAACACCGCTTGCGAGTCGTCTTCGTACGCCAGGATGTGCGTGGCGACACGGTCAAGGAACCACCGATCGTGGGAGATCACAATGGCGGCGCCCGGGAAGTCCAGCAGGGCTTCTTCCAGCGAACGCAGGGTTTCCACGTCGAGGTCGTTGGACGGTTCGTCGAGCAGCAGGACGTTGCCGCCCTCCTTCAGGGTCAGCGCCAGGTGCAGACGACCGCGCTCACCGCCGGACAGATCCTTGACGAACTTCTGCTGGTCGCCGCCCTTGAAGTTGAAGCGACCGACGTAGGTGCGCGACGGGATCTCGTAGTTGCCGATGCGGATCTGGTCGGAACCGTCGGAAATCTGCTGGAACACGGTCTTGCTGCCGTCGAGGTCTTCGCGGCTCTGGTCGACGCAGGCCAGCTGCACGGTTTCACCGATTTCGATGCTGCCCGAATCCGGGGTTTCCTTGCCCATCAGCATGCGGAACAGCGTCGATTTACCGGCACCGTTACCGCCGATCACGCCGACGATGGCGCCCTTCGGCATGGAGAACGAAAGGTTGTCGATCAGCACGCGATCGCCGTAGCCCTTGGTGACGTTCTTGAACTCGATGACCTTGTCGCCCAGGCGTGGACCGGCCGGGATGTAGATCTCGTTGGTTTCGCTGCGCTTCTGGAATTCCTGCGATTGCATTTCTTCGAAGCGTTGCAAACGTGCCTTGGATTTCGACTGGCGGGCCTTGGCGCCTTTGCGCACCCATTCCAGTTCTTCTTTCATGGCTTTTTCATGAGCCGACTGCTGCTTGGATTCCTGGGCCAGACGATCGGACTTGGCTTCGAGCCAGCCCGAATAGTTGCCCTCGTAAGGAATGCCCGCGCCGCGGTCGAGTTCCAGAATCCAGCCGGCGACGTTGTCGAGGAAGTAGCGGTCGTGCGTGATCGCAACCACGGTGCCCGGGAAATCGTGGAGGAAATGCTCCAGCCACGCCACCGAATCGGCGTCCAGGTGGTTGGTCGGTTCGTCGAGCAGCAACATGTCCGGAGCGGACAGCAGCAGACGGCACAGGGCGACACGGCGCTTTTCACCACCGGACAGGTGTTCTACTTTCGCGTCCCAGGCCGGCAGACGCAGCGCGTCGGCGGCGACTTCCAGTTGGCGCTCGAGGTTATGGCCGTCGCTGGCCTGCAGGATCGCTTCGAGCTTGGCCTGTTCAGCGGCGAGCTTATCGAAGTCGGCGTCCGGGTCAGCGTAGGCTGCGTAGACTTCGTCCAGACGCGCTTGTGCATCCTTGATCACGCTGACCGCTTCCTCGACCACTTCACGCACGGTCTTGGCAGGATCGAGTTGCGGCTCTTGCGGCAGGTAACCGATGTTCAAATCTGGCATCGGACGTGCTTCACCTTCGAACTCGGTATCGACGCCGGCCATGATTTTCAGCAGCGTGGATTTACCCGAACCGTTGAGGCCGAGCACGCCGATCTTGGCGCCGGGGAAGAAGGACAGCGAAATGTTTTTGAGAATTTCCCGCTTCGGCG
This sequence comes from Pseudomonas sp. B21_DOA, assembly GCA_030544685.1. Lineage (NCBI taxonomy): Bacteria > Pseudomonadati > Pseudomonadota > Gammaproteobacteria > Pseudomonadales > Pseudomonadaceae > Pseudomonas > Pseudomonas sp. B21_DOA. The sequence continues at coordinate 102,958 of CP086683.1, forward strand.
GAACAACTTTGCCCAGCCGATGCATGGTGAAGACGTATTGAGCCATGGAAAACCTTGGGTCAGTGACAGATGAATGATTGGAGCGCAGGCGACGCCTGGCCAGACTGTGCGCGTCGTTCACTTGATCACGATCAATGCGTGCGCGCTGGAAAAAGTCTGATTGTAGGGGCTGGAACGCCCCGTCTAACCGGCAAAGCTACCTGAATGACCGATGGCAGTCCAGCCGAGAGGGCTGGCACTTAGCCACGAGTCAAGGCATGCTAGCCGCCCTTCGGGCGTCCGGCTTATAGTGCACGTCGCGCCAGTCCAGCCAAATCGCAGGATCACAGCTTGACCAATGTCACTCCGCCAGCCTCTGTGAGCAGCACCCCACCGGCGCCCGGCTCGCCCCTGCGCGGAACATTAAAGGGTGCGCTGGCCACCCTCGTGCTGTTATTGCTCGCGTTGCTGTTCTGGCAACTGCTCGATCAATTGCGCGAAACCCAGAAGAATCAGCGTCAGTACACCATCGATTACACCGCCGACCTTGCCGCCCAGGTCAGCCTGAACATGGCGCTGAACGCGCAAATCGCCCTCAACCTGCTACCGATCGTCGAACAACCGCAAACCGCCGACGAACAGCAGATGCTCCTGCGCAAGTTGCAACGCTCGCTGCCCGACCTGCGCAGCATGGCCCTGCTCTCGCCCTCCGGCCGGATCATCAGCGACAGCGCCACTGACAGCTCCGACGCCGATTACCTGTCCGAACTGGTGCGCCGCAGCCGCGCCCAGGCGCACTACTTCAGCAATGCCGATGACGGCTCGGTGGTGCATCTGCTGCTGCATCAGGCCAGCGGCAGCAGTCGTGGTTACTGGGCGTTGCGCTTGACGCCGACCTTCTTCGATTCGCTGACCAAACAGGACGCCACCGCCCTGCGCCCGCTGTGGCTGGTGGAAAACCGCCTCAACCACCAGATCATCAGCCGCGAGGCCGGGCTGCCGTCAAACAAGGCTGGCGGGTTGACGCCCGACGATGTCGCCAACACCGTGCTGACCGTGCCGCTGAGCAGTAGCGACTGGCAACTGCGCGGGCTGTTCGACCGCCAGCGCGTACTGGAAGAATTGCTGCCGGCGTTCATCGGCAAATGCCTGCTCGGCCTGGCGTTCTCGATGTTGCCAGTGATCGCGCTGCTGAACATGCGTCGGCGCCAGCGCCAAGTGCATGAAGGTCGGCGGCGCTATCAGGATATTTTCGAAGGCACCGGTGTGGCCTTGTGCGTACTCGACCTTTCCGGCCTCAAGCAGATGTTCGACAAGGCGCAGATCCAGACCAGCGACCAGCTCAAGGCCTGGCTCGACCAGCCGCAGCAGCGCCAGCAGTTGCTTGCGGAAATGCGCGTCACCGAGGTCAATCAGGTCGCCCTGCAACTGCTCGACGTGCATTCCTGCGACGATGCCTGGCAACTGCTGATCGATGGCCAGCGTCATCCGCAATGCGCGATCGGTCAGCAGATCCTCGACGCCGTCCTGCAGCAGCAGAAGCAGCTGGAACTGGAAATCAAACTGCCCAACAGCAACGGTCGCGACCAGCACCTGTGGATGGTCCTGCGCCTGCCGAGCGAGCAGCACGACTATAAAGCCGTAATCCTCAGCATCAATGACATCACCAGCCGCAAGCTGATCGAGCTGTCGCTGCTGGAGCGTGAAGGTTTCTGGTCGGACGTGGTGCGCACCGTTCCGGATCATCTGTATGTGCAGGACGTGATCAGCCAGCGGATGATTTTCAGCAACCACCACCTCGGCCAGACCCTGGGCTACAACCGCACCGAACTGCATCAGATGGGCGAGTACTTCTGGGAAATCCTCCTGCACCCGGAAGACGCCGACTATTACCATCGTTCGCGGCAGTTGCAGCGCCACGCCGGTTACAGCCAGTTGTTGCAATGCCAGTTGCGCTTCCGCCATCGCGACGGCAAGTGGCGGCGCTTCGACATCCGTGAACAGGCGCTGGCGCGGGACAAGCACGATCAGGTCACGCGTATCATCGGTGTGGCCAAGGACATCACCGAACAGATCGAGGCCAGCGAATCGCTGCGTGACAGCGAGCAGCGCTACCGCATGCTCGCCGAAAGCATCAGCGACGTGATTTTCTCCACTGACAGCAAGCTCTCGCTGAACTATGTCAGCCCCTCGGTGCAAGCCGTGCTCGGTTACAACGCCGAGTGGATTTTCCAGAACGGCTGGCAATCGACCATCGCCAACCCCGGGCAATTGAACGGCATCTACGCGCTGATGGACCGCGTCAGCAAAGCGCTGGACAAGCCCGAGCAACTGGCATTGTTGCGCAATCAGGTGCAAACGCAGTTGTTCCTCTTCGATTGCCTGCGCGCCGACGGCCGCAAGATTCCGATCGAGCTGCGCCTGGTGCTGGTGTGGGACGAACACGGCGCGTTCGAAGGCGTGCTCGGCGTCGGCCGCGATATCAGTCAACAGCGCCGTGCCGAAAAGATTTGCGCATGGCCGCCACGGTATTCGAGCACTCGACCTCGGCGATCCTGATCACCGACCCGGCCGGCTACATCGTCCAGGCCAACGAAGCCTTCAGTCGGGTCAGCGGCTACAGCGTCGGCGAAGTCCTCGACCAGTTGCCAAACATGCTCACCGTCGACGAGCAGCAGGATGCCCACCTGCGCTATGTGCTCAAGCAGTTGCACGAGCACAGCACCTGGGAAGGCGAGGTGTGGATGAAGCGCCGCAACGGCGAGCATTACCCGGCGTGGGTCGGCATCACTGCCGTACTCGACGACGAGGGCGATCTGGCCAGTTACGTGTGCTTCTTCAGCGACATCAGCGAGCGCAAGGCCAGCGAGCAGCGCATCCACCGCCTCGCCTATTACGACGCTCTCACCCACCTGCCGAACCGCACGCTGTTCCAGGATCGGCTGCATACCGCGCTGCAAGCGGCCGAACGGCAGAAGTCGTGGGTGGTGCTGATGTTCCTCGACCTCGACCGTTTCAAACCGATCAACGACTCCTTGGGCCACGCCGCCGGCGACCGCATGCTCAAGGATATGGCCACGCGCCTGCTGGCCTGCGTCGATGACGACGACACCGTGGCGCGCATGGGCGGCGACGAATTCACCTTGCTGCTGCAGCATCGCTCCAACCGCGAACTGGCGCTGAACCGGGCGATTCATGTCGCCGAGCAGATTCTCGCCAGCCTGGTGCGGCCGTTCGTGCTCGAGGGTCGTGAGTTCTTCGTCACCGCAAGTATCGGCATCGCGTTGAGCCCGCAGGACGGCAACGAACTCAGCCAGTTGATGAAGAACGCCGACACGGCGATGTACCACGCCAAGGAACGCGGCAAGAACAACTTCCAGTTCTATCAGGCCGACATGAACGCCAGTGCGCTGGAGCGTCTGGAGCTGGAAAGCGATTTGCGCCATGCGCTGGAGCAGAACGAATTCGTCCTGTATTACCAACCGCAGTTCAGCGGCGACGGCAAACGTCTGACCGGCGCCGAAGCACTGCTGCGCTGGCGCCATCCCCGTCGCGGACTGGTACCGCCGGGGATTTCATTCCGGTGCTGGAAGAGCTCGGCCTGGTGGTGGATGTTGGCGACTGGGTCATCAGCGAGGCCTGTCGACAGCTGAAAACCTGGCACCAGCAACGGGTGCGGGTGCCGAAGGTGTCGGTGAACATTTCCGCACGGCAGTTCTCCGACGGCCAGTTGGGCACGCGAATCGCTACGATCCTGCGCGAAACCGGCCTGCCCCCGGCGTGTCTGGAACTGGAGCTGACCGAAAGTATCCTGATGCGCGAAGTCAGCGAGGCAATGCAGATTCTCGCCGGATTGAAAAACCTCGGCCTGAGTATCGCGGTCGACGACTTCGGCACCGGTTATTCATCGCTGAACTACCTCAAACAATTCCCGATCGACGTGCTGAAGATCGACCGCACCTTCGTCGATGGCCTGCCGTCCGGCGAACAGGACGCGCAGATCGCCCGCGCGATTATCGCCATGGCCCACAGCCTGAATCTGGCGGTGATCGCCGAGGGCGTGGAAACCCACGAGCAACTGGACTTCCTGCGTGAGCACGGTTGCGATGAAGTGCAGGGATATCTGTTCGGCCGGCCGATGCCGGCGGGACGGTTCGAGGCGCAGTTCAGCAATGATGCGCTCTTCATGTTCGACTGACCTGAGCCGCTTCGGGCGGCTCAGGTCAGTCGAACATGAAGAGGAGCTGCAAGAGGTTAGCTACAAGCTGCAAGTGGAAGCCGAAGCGCTTTTGACTTGCAGCTTGCAGCTTGAAGCCCGCTTATCCACAACCTGACTGTGTTTCATAGCCCTTCTAAAAGCGGTTGGGTTAGAATGCCCCCTTTTCTGCCCCCGATCCTTGAGGACCGCCATGTTCAGCCGTGATTTGACTATTGCCAAGTACGACGCCGACCTTTTTGCCGCCATGGAGCAAGAAGCTCAGCGTCAGGAAGAACACATTGAGCTGATCGCTTCGGAAAACTACACCAGCCCAGCGGTGATGGAAGCTCAAGGCTCGGTCCTGACCAACAAGTACGCCGAAGGCTATCCGGGCAAGCGCTACTACGGTGGTTGCGAGTACGTTGACGTGGTTGAACAACTGGCCATCGACCGCGCCAAGGAACTGTTCGGCGCCGATTACGCCAACGTTCAGCCGCACGCCGGTTCGCAAGCCAACGCTGCGGTGTACCTGGCGCTGCTGTCGGCTGGCGACACCATTCTGGGCATGAGCCTGGCCCACGGCGGTCACCTGACCCACGGCGCCAGTGTTTCCTCCTCGGGCAAGCTGTACAACGCCATCCAGTACGGCATCGACGCCAACGGCCTGATCGACTACGACGAAGTCGAGCGCCTGGCGGTCGAGCACAAGCCGAAAATGATCGTTGCCGGTTTCTCGGCCTACTCGCAGATCCTCGACTTCCCGCGCTTCCGCGAAATCGCTGACAAGGTCGGCGCTTACCTGTTCGTCGACATGGCTCACGTCGCCGGTCTGGTTGCCGCGGGCGTCTACCCGAACCCGGTGCCGTTCGCCGACGTCGTGACCACCACCACCCACAAGACCCTGCGCGGTCCACGTGGCGGTCTGATCCTGGCCAAAGCGAACGCCGAGATCGAGAAGAAGCTCAATTCCGCAGTATTCCCGGGCGCCCAGGGTGGCCCGCTGGAACACGTGATCGCGGCCAAGGCGATCTGCTTCAAGGAAGCGCTGCAGCCTGAATTCAAGGCTTACCAGCAACAAGTGGTGAAGAACGCCAAGGCCATGGCCGAAGTGTTCATCGCGCGCGGTTTTGACGTGGTTTCGGGCGGTACTGAAAACCACCTGTTCCTGCTGTCGCTGATCAAGCAGGACATCTCCGGTAAAGACGCCGACGCCGCATTGGGCAAAGCGTTCATCACCGTGAACAAGAACTCCGTGCCTAATGATCCACGCTCGCCGTTCGTGACTTCCGGCCTGCGCTTCGGTACTCCGGCTGTGACCACCCGTGGCTTCAAAGAGGCCGAGTGCAAAGAGTTGGCCGGCTGGATCTGCGACATCCTGGCTGACCTGAACAACGAAGCGGTGATCGACGCCGTTCGTGAGAAAGTCAAAGCCATCTGCAAGAAACTGCCAGTGTACGGTGCTTGATAAGCCCCGTTAACCTGCATAAAAGAACCGGCCAACATTGGCCGGTTTTTTTATGGCCAGTCATCCGATAACTCAATACCACCCGAAGAAAACTGCAATCTGCTAATCCCGTCCCGCGGGGCTTTTCATCCCTTTTTTCAAACCAAACTCTTGCAACACACATGCAAACCGCCACAAATGAAAACCGCTTAGTCTGAAACCCGACTTGATAAAAGGGTTTCGTCATGACGAGCAATATCGAAAAATCTTTCATTGCAACATTGAGAATGTTCGACCACAGAGTCGGCTTTCTTGAACACCTGTACGGCAAACCGGCGATGGCTACCATCAGTCTGTTCAGCGGCGGTTTTTATACCGGACGTCCGCAAATACGGGATCAATCCCACCTGCTCGGCATCCGGATCAACGAGCAGAGCGACAGGATAAAGCCGTTGAAGCTGCACTTCGGTCATACCCCTGACGGCTATATCCTTACCGTAAAAAACCAGGGGCCCTATTTCAATCAGGTGATCAGCAATCACTGGCTGGACACTGTCGAGGCCGTTAAGCCAGACACTGACAGCCCGAGCAAGTTTGTCCTCCTCGACCGTTATGGCACCGCTATTACCCGGGACAACTTACAGGCCGAACACACACCCGTTTGTTTGAAACTGGAAAGCCACGACTACTTGGGCGGCATAAAAATCAGAAGTTTGCCGTACGTCTATCTGGGCAAAACCGAAGAGCGCTCGAAAATCACCTTCATCCTGAGCGTTGTCGAAAAAAATGTACCTGACATCAAAAGATGAGCCACTTCCCATCCGGCAACAGACAGCCTTACCGTTTTTCGCGAATGCTCAAGACCGGGCCTTTCGGCAACTGGTAAGACCGGTCATGCCAATTGTCTAAATTTCTCCTTGCGAACCTGGAAAACCTGCGCCTAGACTGCGCCTGCACTGGACATACCGGTAAGACCACAATAATTAAGTCCTGAATCCGCTGCGCCACGCGTACGGCAGCCAGGACACCGACCCAGGATTCCTCCCATGCTCAGATGGTGCTCGCGTTCAATTTTCCTCCAAGTGGTTCTCGGACTGATGCTCGGCATCGTCTGCGGGCTGACCCTTCCGGAATACTCGGCCCAGCTCAAACCGCTTGGCGATGGCTTCATCAAATTGATCAAGATGCTGATCGGCCTGATCGTGTTCTGCGTGGTCGTCAGCGGTATCAGCGGCGCGGGCGATCTGAAGAAGGTCGGGCGCATCGGCCTCAAGTCGGTGATCTACTTTGAAGTGCTGACCACCATCGCTCTGGTGATCGGTCTGGTGTTCGCCTTCAGCACCGGCATTGGCAGCGGCGCGAACATTCATCTGGAGCAGCTCTCCAGCGCCGACATGGACGACCTCGCCGAGCGCGGCCAGCACATGCACACCACCACGCAGTTTCTGATGGATCTGATCCCGACCTCGGTGATCGGCGCCTTCGCCGACAACAACATTCTGCAGGTACTGCTGTTCTCGGTGCTGTTCGGCAGTGCACTGAATCTGGTCGGCGAAGCCGCTTCCGGGATTTCGCGGCTGATCAATGAACTCAGCCATGTGATCTTCCGCATCATGGGCATGATCGTGCGGCTGGCGCCGATCGGCGTGTTCGGCGCCATCGCCTTCACTACCAGCAAATACGGCCTCGATTCGCTGCAGCACTTGGGCAGTCTGGTCGGCTTGTTCTACCTGACCTGCGTTGCTTTTGTCAGTGTGATTCTCGGCCTGGTCATGCGCGCGTCTGGTCTGCGCATGTGGCCGCTGCTCAAATACCTGCGTGAAGAACTGCTGATTGTCATGGGCACCGCCTCCTCCGACGCTGTGCTGCCACAGATCATGCGCAAGCTCGAACACCTCGGCATCGGCAGCTCGACCGTCGGCCTGGTGATCCCGACCGGGTATTCGTTCAACCTCGACGGTTTCTCGATCTACCTGACCCTGGCCATCGTGTTCATCGCCAATGCCACCGGCACGCCACTGGCGATGACCGACTTGCTGACGATTCTGCTGGTGTCGCTGATTACCTCCAAAGGCGCCCACGGCATTCCCGGTTCGGCGCTGGTGATTCTCGCGGCGACACTGACGGCGATCCCGGCGATTCCCGTAGTCGGTCTGGTGCTGGTACTGGCCGTGGACTGGTTCATGGGCATCGGCCGCGCGCTGACCAATCTGATCGGCAACTGCGTCGCCACCGTGGCCATCGCCCGCTGGGAAAAGGACATCGACGTGCAGCGCGCGAACAAGGTGCTCAACGGCGAGCAGGGCTATAACTTTCAACCGCGAAAAACCGTCGCTCAGGCGGCGGCCAAAGAATTTTGAATGAGTGCCGTGCCTGCCAATGCGCAGGCACGGCGCAGGGAGCCAGTACGTGATTACAACTTCAACCGTCGTCAACTCAGTGGTGGAAAAACTCCGCGCCGCGTTGGCCCGAGGGCAGTGGCGCTCCGGCGACATGCTGCCGGGCCAGCGCGAACTGGCCGAGCAACTGGGCATCAGCCGGCCGAGCCTGCGCGAAGCGGTGATCGTCCTCGAAACCCTCGGTCTGGTGCGTTCGATGCCGGGCAAAGGCGTGGTCGTACTCGACGCGCAACTCAGCGACACTCAGAGCCACGACAGCGCGGTGGCCGGCGCCAGTCTCGAAGATGTGCTGCAACTGCGCTACACCCTCGAGCCGTTCATCGTTGGCCTGGTCGCGCAATCGATCAGCAGCAAGGAAGTCGGACAGTTGCGCCTGACCCTGATGGACATGCGCGAAGCCCTCGAGGCCGGTGACAGTGAAGCCGGGGTCAGCGCCTACATCGCGTTCCACGAAGAACTCTTCACCCTGACCTCGAACCCGATTTTCCAGAGCGTGGTGCAGCAGACCAGCAATGCCCTCAAGCAAAGCGCCGAAGTGTTGCGCAATTCCCGGAGCATCTGGCCGAACGCCTGGAAGAAAACGAAGCCGTGGTCCGCGCGATCCGCAGCAAGAACAGCGCCCAGGCCAGCGCCGAAATGCGCCGGCACATTCTGCGCGAAGGCCAGCGCATGGGCGTTGAGCTGAATATTCCGGATGACAACCTGCCCACCTGATCAGCCAGGAGAACGGCCATGAACAGTTTTGCTTCAGCGTCCCACGCGCAATCGACCGCCCTGCCCTTTTCTCGCTTGCACACGCCGGTGGAGGATCTGTATCCGCGACTGTTCGACGCGATCCTCGAGCGGCGAATCGATGAAGGCAGCCGGTTCACCGAGGACAGCCTGAAGGCGATGTTCAGCGCCAGCCGTGCCGAAGTGCGCCGCGTGCTGACGCAGTTATCCCATGAGCAGATCGTGGTGCTGCGCGCCAATCATCGACCGCGAGTGGCCGCGCCTGATCGGGAACTGATCCGGCAGACCTTGCATGCGCGACGGCTGGCCGAGAACACGTTGGTGCGGTTGGCGTGTCAGCGTCCGCAGCCAGACGATTTGAAATGCTTGCGCACGTTGGTAGAGCGCGAGAAGCGCGCCGTCGAGCAGGATCGGCGCGGGGCGGCGATTCGCTTGTCGGGAGAGTTTCATCTACGGTTGGCGCGGATGGCGGGAAATCTGCCGCTGGCGCATTTTCTGCGCAGTCTGGTGCCGTTGACGTCGCTGGCGATTGCGCGGAGTCACGGTTCGACGCGAAGCTGTTGCGCATGGCAGGAGCATTTGGCGTTGGTTGAGGTTGTGGAGCGAGGCGATGTTTCCAAGGCCGGCATGTTGATGAATCGGCATCTGGATCATCTTGAGCTGACACTGCTGGGCACAACCTTTCAACATTGTGTTGTGAGTTAAATCGCCATCGCGGGCAAGCCCGCTCCCACAGGGTTATTTGTCGCTCACAGATTGTGGGTACACCAATAAACCTGTGGGAGCGGGCTTGCCCGCGATGGCGTCAGTGCTGACACCGAAAAAATCATCAGTCAGAAGCTACCCTGGCAAACCCCTCCCGAATCTTCTCTTCCGGCAAATCATCGGCAATAAACACGATCACACTCTCGCGCGCCTCGCCCTCGGCCCATTCGGTGTCCCAGTCGAAACCATAGAGTTTCAGCACGCCCTGAAACACCAACCGCCGGTCTTCGCCGGCAATGTTCAGCACGCCTTTGTAACGCAGCAATTGCTTGCCGTGCTCTTCCAGCAGTTCCTTCATGAACTCGCTCAGCTGATCGATATCCAGCGCCTGATCGGTGCGCAGCACCAGGCTGGAGATGCGATCGATCGACGGCGCCTTGCTCACCGGACGCAGGCTCAAACCGCCGCCCAGGTCAGCATTGAGGTTGAAACCACGCACATCCAGCAATTCAGCCAGATTGATATTGCCATGCTCGACCACACGGATCGGCGCGCGGCGGTTGATTCGCGTAAGGCGTTCGCTCAACGCGGTGAACGTCGGCTCATCGACCAGATCAGTCTTGCTCACCAGCAAGCGATCAGCGAAACCGATTTGCGCCTGGGCGATGGTCTGGGTCAGGTGCACATCGGCGTGGGCAGCGTCGACCAGGGTGATGATGCCGTCGAGCAAGTAACGCTCGCGCAGCTCTTCATCGATGAAAAAGGTCTGCGCCACCGGTGCCGGATCGGCCAGACCGGTGCATTCGATTACCAGACGGTCAAAGGCAATTTCGCCGCTGTCCAGGCGTTCGAGCAGCAAGTACAGCGCCTTGGTCAGGTCGGTGTGAATGGTGCAGCAGACGCAGCCGTTGGCCAGAGTCATGACTTGCACCGGCTCGTCACCCAACAGCTGGGTGTCGATGCCGGCGTCGCTGAATTCGTTTTCGATCACGGCGATTTTCAGACCGTGCTCGGCTTTCAATAAATGGCGCAGCAAGGTGGTCTTGCCGGCGCCGAGGAAACCGCTGAGAACCGTTACCGGAATGGGAGAAGACAAAACCCGATCTCCTGAAAAGAACACAAAAACAAATGTGGGAGCGAGCCTGCTCGCGAAAGCGGTGTGTCAGTCAAATCATTCATCAACTGACACTCCGTATTCGCGAGCAGGCTCGCTCCCACAGGGATCACCTCAACCTGATGCTGTCAGTTCAACAGCACTTCGGCCCACCCTTGCCACCGTAACGGGCTTCCTGACGTTCGCGAAAGAACATCTCGTAGCTCATCACCGGTTTGTCCGGGTGTTTGGTTTGCATATGCTCGACGTAGGTGTCGTAGTCGGGCATGCCGACCATCAGGCGCGCGGCCTGACCGAGGTATTTACCGAGGCGACTCAGGTCATTGAACATGCTGCAATCCTCTGGTTACGCATCCGGCAGGGCCTGGAATGGCGATTCTTTATCCGTACGCTCTTTCTTGCCCCAGGCGGCGATGCCGACCTTGAGCGCATAGAACAGGATGCTGAACACCACGAACAGGAACAGCGCGGTGAGTGTGGCGTTGGTGTAGGCGTTGAAGATCACGTGCTGCATCTGCTCGACGCTCTTCGCCGGTGCCAGCACCTGACCGTTGGCCAGCGCATCGCTGTACTTCTTGGCCAGGGACAGGAAGCCGATCGCCGGGTTGGCGTCGAACAGCTTGATGAAGCCAGCCGTGGTCGTGCAGATCAACAGCCAGGTGGCCGGCAACAGGGTGACCCAGATGTAGCGCTGGCGCTTCATCTTGATCAGGACCACGGTGCCGAGCATCAGCGCGATACCGGCGAGCATCTGGTTGGAGATGCCGAACAGCGGCCACAAGGTGTTGATGCCGCCCAGTGGATCGATCACGCCCTGATACAGCAACCAGCCCCACATCGCCACACAACCGGCAGTGGCGATCAGGTTGGCGCCCCACGATTCGGTGCGTTTGAGCGCCGGTACGAAGGAGCCGAGCAGGTCCTGCAGCATGAAGCGCCCGGCACGCGTGCCGGCGTCCACAGCGGTGAGGATGAACAGCGCTTCGAACAGGATCGCGAAGTGGTACCAGAACGCCATGGTGTTTTCACCCGGCAGAACACTGTGCAGGATCTGCGCAATACCCACCGCCAGGGTCGGCGCACCACCGGCGCGAGCCAGAATGGTGGTTTCGCCGATGTCATGGGCAACCGCTTGCAGCGCTTCCGGGGTAATCGCAAAGCCCCAGCTGGTGACAACTTGCGCCACCGAAGCGACGTCACTGCCGACGACTGCAGCCGGGCTGTTCATGGCGAAGTACACGCCCGGCTCGATCACCGAAGCGGCAACCATGGCCATGATCGCCACGAACGATTCCATCAGCATGCCGCCGTAACCGATGTAGCGGGCGTTGGTTTCGTTATCCAAAAGCTTCGGCGTGGTGCCCGACGAGATCAGTGCGTGGAAACCCGATACCGCGCCGCAGGCGATGGTGATGAACAGGAACGGGAACAGACCACCCTTCCACACCGGGCCGGTGCCGTCGACGAACTGGGTCAACGCCGGCATTTTCAGCTCCGGCATGGTGATCAGGATGCCGATCGCCAGGGCGACGATAGTGCCGATCTTGAGGAAGGTCGACAGGTAGTCACGTGGCGCGAGGATCAGCCAGACCGGCAGCGATGCAGCGACGAAACCATAGCCGACCAGCATCCAGGTAATCTGCACACCAGTGAAGGTGAAGGCTTTGGCCCATACCGGATCGGCAGCGATCTGCCCGCCCAGCCAGATCGAACCGAGCAGCAGCAACACACCGACCACGGAGATTTCGCCGATGCGGCCGGGGCGGATGTAGCGCATGTAGATGCCCATGAACATCGCGATCGGGATGGTCGCCATTACGGTGAAGATGCCCCACGGGCTCTCGGCCAGGGCCTTGACCACGATCAGCGCCAGCACCGCGAGGATGATGATCATGATCAGGAAGCAGCCGAACAGTGCGATGGTCCCGGGAATCCGGCCCATCTCTTCACGCACCATGTCGCCCAGGGAACGGCCGTTGCGTCGGGTCGACATGAACAGGACCATGAAGTCCTGCACCGCGCCCGCCAGCACCACACCGGCAATCAGCCAGAGTGTGCCGGGCAGATACCCCATCTGCGCCGCCAGCACCGGACCGACCAGCGGCCCCGCGCCAGCGATGGCCGCGAAGTGGTGACCGAAAAGAATGTGTTTGTTGGTCGGCACATAGTCCAGACCATCGTTGTTGAGCACGGCGGGGGTGGCCCGACGCGGATCCAGTTGCATCACGTTGTTGGCGATGAACAGACTGTAGTAACGGTACGCAACCAGATAAATGGCCACGGCAGCGACCACAATCCACAAGGCATTGATCGCCTCGCCGCGGCGCAATGCCACTACGCCGAGGGCGCACGCTCCTACGATTGCCAGCACGAGCCAGGGTAAGTGGCGCAGCAGGCTATTATTATTTTTCATTTTATTATTCCAGCCAGGGTGGACAAGAAAGACAGCCACCCCGAGTTTAGCGCTTACGGCGCCAAAGGCCATACCCCGACATAGGTCTAGACGCCTTAGTGATTGGCTGGCGCCCGCATTCGCGGTCTATAGTCAGCGAACCTTCATGAGGATTGCGCCATGAGCGAGCACCCCGCCAATCGACGTCGTTTCAAACGTATTGCGTTCGATGCCCGAACCGAGCTGAAACAGGGCGAGTACATCTGGCCGGTCAAACTGATCGACCTGTCGCTCAAAGGCCTGCTGATCGAGCGACCGGAGCCGTGGCTGGGGGATAAAGAGCAGGACTTCTTCGTCGACATTCATCTGAGCGAAGACGTCGATATCGAGATGGACGTGCATCTGGCCCATGAGGAAAACGGCCACTTGGGGTTCATCTGCCGGCACATCAGCCTGGAATCGATCCAGCGCCTGCGCCGCTTGATCGAGTTGAATCTGGCGGATGAGGCCGAGCTGGAGCGCGAACTGGGTGCGCTGATCGAGATCTAGGGCCCCCAGTCCCAATTTGGAATGCCCTGTGGTGAGGGGGATCTATGTGGTGAGGGGATTGATGTGGCGAGGGATTTATGTGGCGAGGGATTTATCCCCGTTGGGGCGCGCAGCGGCCCTGAAAAGCGGGTCTGCTGCGCAGCCCAACAGGGCTAACCCCCTCACCACAGAGGTTCGGCGTTCACTCAAACAGTGCGTCGAGGGCTTGTTCGAGACGGGTCACGGCAATGATCTGCAACCCCGCCGGCGCTTCCTTCGGTGCGTTGCCCTTGGGCACAATCGCGCGTTTGAAGCCGTGCTTGGCCGCTTCTTTCAACCGCTCCTGCCCGCTCGGCACCGGGCGTACCTCGCCGGACAGGCCGACTTCGCCGAACACCAGCAAATCATGGGGCAGCGGCCGGTTACGCAAACTCGACATCACTGCCGCCATCAACGCCAGATCCGAGGCGGTTTCCAGCACCTTCACGCCACCGACCACGTTGAGGAACACGTCCTGGTCGTGAGTCGGAATGCCGCCATGACGGTGCAGCACCGCGAGCAGCATTGCCAGACGGTTCTGATCCAGCCCCAGCGTGACCCGACGCGGGTTGGCCAGATGGCTGTCATCGACCAGCGCCTGCACTTCCACCAGCATCGGCCGGGTGCCTTCCCACGTCGCCATGACCACACTGCCCGGGACTTCTTCCTGAGCGCGAGTGAGAAAAATCGCCGATGGGTTGGAGACTTCTTTCAGGCCCTTATCGGTCATGCCGAATACGCCCAACTCGTTGACCGCGCCGAAACGGTTCTTCACCGCGCGCAGCAAACGCAGACGACCATCGGATTCACCTTCGAAATACAACACGGTGTCGACCATGTGTTCCAAAACACGAGGACCGGCCAAAGCGCCCTCTTTGGTAACGTGGCCGACGAGGAAGATCGCCGTGCCACTCTGCTTGGCGTAACGCACCAGCAGCGCCGCGCTCTCACGCACCTGGGATACGCCGCCCGGCGCCGATTGCAGCTGTTCGGTGAAAATGGTCTGGATCGAGTCGATCACCATCACCTTGGGCTTTTCCTGACGAGCGGTGGCGATGATGGTTTCGATGCAGGTCTCGGTCATCACCCGCAGCTGATCCTGGGGCAGGCCGAGACGACGCGCACGCATGGCCACCTGCTGCTGGGATTCCTCACCGGTGACGTACAGCGCCGGCATGCTCTTGGCCAGGTTGCACAGGGTCTGTAGCAGGATTGTCGACTTGCCGATCCCCGGATCACCGCCAATCAGCACCACAGAACCGTCAACCAGGCCGCCGCCGAGCACGCGATCGAGTTCACCGGAGGCAGTAGAAAAACGCGGGATTTCTTCGATGCTGACTTCGGCGAGCGTCTTGATCTGTGCCTGCTGCCCGGCCCAACCGGTGCGCCCGGTGGGTGCCGTAGCGCCGCCGCTTTCGATCATGGTTTCGGTCAGGGTGTTCCAGGCACCGCACTCGCCGCACTGCCCGGCCCACTTGGGAAAGGTTGCGCCGCACTCGGTGCAGCCGTACATGCGCTTGGCCTTGGCCATCAGAACCCCCGAAAGAAAAGACGCGATGATAACGCAGCCATCGCCGATCAGCGCGGCGCGGCAGTCCGGATTTCGCCGCTGGCCAGACGCACGGCACTGTTGCCCAGCGGATCCTCGGCATTCAGGTCGGCGCCCTTGGCTTTCAACGCATCAAGCAATTCCAGACGTTTGAACAGCCCGGCGTACATCGCCGCGGTCTGCCCGGCGCCGTTACGTTGGTCCGGGCTGCAATCGGTGGCCATCAGGCGCCGGGCGATCTGCAACTCGCCTTTGAATATCGCGCCCATCAGGGCGGTGTTGCCGCGTTGGTCTTGAGCACAGGCATCGGCGCCAGCGGCGAGCAGGCGTTCCACCGCCGGCGCCTGACCGTGATAAGCCGCCAGAATCAGCGCGGTGTAACCCTTGCTGTCGCGGGTATCGAGGGAATAACCGGACTCGATAAAGGTGTCGAGCATCGGCACGTCGCCACGGCGGGCGGCGTCGAAGTAGTAATCCTGCAACTGCGCCTTGAGCGCCTCGGGACTTTGCTCGACCGGTGCCGCCCAGGTGAGGGTCGACAGGCACGCGGCCAGGCCTAAAAGAAAAATACGCATCGAGCACTCTCCTTGAGCGCACGCGAGGCCGGACCGGCCCTCGCGTGCGCCGCATGGCTATCAGTCGGTCAGTTTGGCCGCCAGCGCTTTCACACGGCTGAGGTCGCCCTTGGCCACCTCGGTCACACCGCTGCCGTACTCAGGGTCGGCCTTGTACAGGAACGACAGAATGATGTGCTTGCTCTCGTCATCAGTGGTGGCCAGCGAGCCGCCGAAGCTGTCGATCAGGTCGCGACGTTCCTGCTTGCTGTACGAGCGATACAGATCACCGGCCTGTTTGAAGTTCTGCTCACGCTGAATCTTCGCCTGCTGGGTGGTGCCCGCCAGCGCCGATTGGCTGTAACGCGCCGATGGCGTCTCTTCACGCGGTTGCAGACGGCTTGGCTGGTAGTTGACGCCGGACTGGCTGGCGCCGAAATTCATCGCACCATCCTGATTGCCATTGTTCACTGCGGTTTTCGGTGCGTTGATCGGCAATTGCAATGCGTTGGCACCGAGGCGATACATCTGCGTATCGGCATAAGAGAACACTCGGCCCTGCAACAAACGATCTTCCGAAGGCTCGATACCCGGAACTACGTTGGCGGGTGCCATGGCCACTTGTTCGGTTTCCTGGAAGACATTGGCCGGGTTACGGTTCAAGACCATCTGTCCAACTTTGCGCTCCGGAATACCCGGCCAGATCTTGGTTGCATCCAATGGATCGAAATCAAACTTGGACAAATCCTGTGGCTTCAGAACTTGCACGTACAAGTCCCACTTCGGAAAGTTGCCTTTATTGATATTGCTGACCAAGTCATTGGTCATATGGCTGTAATCCTGACCCTGAACCTTGCCAACCTGTTTCGGCCGCAGATTATTAATCCCCTGCAAGCTCTTCCAGTGAAACTTCACATAGTGAACTTCATTTTTTGCATTGATCAGCTTGTAGGCATGAACGCCATTACCATCCATTTCGCGATAACTGGCCGGGGTACCGTAGTTGGAATACAACTCGGTCAGTGTGCGGGTCGCTTCCGGTACATGGGAGAAGAAATCGAACCGGCGAGAATCGTCGTCCAGGTTGGTGCGCGGATCGGGCTTGAAGGCGTGCACCATGTCCGGGAACTTGATCGCATCGCGGATGAAAAAGGTCGGGAAGTTGTTGCCGACCAGATCCCAATTGCCGTCAGCGGTGTAGAACTTGGTGGCGAAACCGCGCGGATCGCGCAGGGTTTCCGGGGAGTGGTTGCCGTGCACCACCGCCGAAAAGCGTACGAACACTGGGGTGCTCTGGCCGGCGGCGAATACCTTGGCCTTGCTCAGGTCACTGAGGTCATCGGTCACGGTGAAGGTGCCATGAGCGCCGGTGCCGCGTGCATGCACCACGCGCTCGGGGATGCGTTCGCGATCGAAGCGCTGCAGCTTCTGGATCAGTTGCACATCCTGCAGCAGTACCGGGCCGCTGGCCCCAGCGGTTTGCGAGTTCTGATTGTCACCGACCGCAGCGCCGTTATCGCGGGTCAGCGGAGCGGCATTGACTGAAAAGGTCAGCAGGCTGGCGGTCAGTACACCGAAGGTGCGGCGATGGGGAAAAGCCCCCAGTCCAGGAATGGATGTCATATCAGGTTCCTCTGGTTTTATTGGGCGCATCCAGGTGCGCCACGCCAAGGCTAGAGGCCTGTGCAGCGGAACATAAATAGAAAGAACGTAACACCATGATTGAAGAAATTGGCTGTGCAATCAGCGCTTTAGCGCGTATTTCGCGCGCGATTGCTGGCATTTTGCAAACTAATCGTCAATTGATGTGTCGATAAAAACGGGCATTGTAAGAAGGTGTTTCGCGCAGGAGGCGTTTCGCTGATTTACACTGCCTACACCAAACTCATCTGTAACAAGGAAATAACTATGGGCGTGCTTAGCGAGTTCAAGGCCTTCGCGGTCAAAGGCAATGTGGTCGACATGGCCGTCGGTATCATCATTGGCGCAGCGTTCGGCAAGATTGTTTCGTCGTTTGTCGGCGACGTGATCATGCCGCCGATCGGCCTGTTGATCGGTGGGGTCGATTTCAGTGATCTGGCCGTCACGCTCAAAGCCGCCCAGGGCGATGCGCCCGCCGTGGTGCTGGCTTACGGCAAATTCCTGCAGACGGTGCTGGATTTCGTGATTGTCGCTTTCGCGATCTTCATGGGCGTCAAAGCCATCAACCGCCTCAAGCGCGAAGAAGCCGTAGCACCCACTGCGCCGCCGATCCCGAGCAAGGAAGAGCAACTGCTGGGCGAAATCCGCGACCTGCTCAAGGCGCAGAACGAGCGGCCCTGAGGCATTTGCTTCACATTGAAACGGCACCCGCGGGTGCCGTTTTCGTTACCAGTAATTCTCTACCGCGACCTGCCCCGGCTTGCGCGTCAGGCTCAGGCGCATGTCGCGCTGCTTGAGCAAGGCGCGGGTGTCGTCGATCATCTGCGGATTGCCGCACAGCATCACCCGCGAATGCTCTGGCGATAGCTCAACGCCCGCCGCTCGCTCCAGTTCGCCATTTTCGATCAACGTGGTGATCCGGCCCTGCAGCGCGCCGGGATGCACTTGGCGGGTCACAGTGGGGATGAATTGCAGCTTGTGGGCGTATTCGCTCAGATAGTCACGTTGCGCCAACCCGGCGATCAACTCCTGATAGGCCAGTTCCCGCGCCTCCCGCACGCTGTAAACCAGAATGATCCGCTCGAATTTCTCCCAGACTTCGAAGTCCTGCAGGATCGACAGAAACGGCGCCACCCCGGTGCCGGTGGACAGTAGCCAAAGGTCCCGGCCGTCGACAAAGCGATCCAGCGTCAGATAACCGAACGCCTGGCGCTCCACCATCAAAGTGTCGCCGACCTGGAGTCGGCTCAACTCACTGGTGAATTCACCGCCCGGCACAACGATGGAAAAGAACTCGAGAAACTCGTCGAACGGCGACGACACCATCGAATAGGCGCGCCAGACCGTGCTGCCATCGGCCTTGGTCACGCCCAGCCGGGCGAACTGGCCGGCACGAAAGCGAAAGCCGGGATCGCGGCTGGTGCGCAGCGTGAACAGGTTCGGGGTCAACGGTTGCACATCGAGCAAGGTCTGGCTGGTGTACTTCTCGGCGCTGGCAGTCATGAGGCACTCCTTGAAACGATTACCCCCAGTGTCCCGCAAAATCGCGCTGCCAAACACCTGTCATTGGTAATGGTATTAACAGGATCGGCACCGCGCATTCGACTTTTCGTCAATCCTGGATCTAGAGCAATAACTTTAAGATGCCAATTAAAATATAACAGCCTGTATTGCTAAGAACGCTTTATAAAAAACATCAAAGTTTCAATCTCGAAATAATGTAAGGCGATTCGCAGGAAAGATCCTACACTTCGATTCGTGCCGGATCTTTTGGATCCATTCGGCGCCCCGATATCAGGCTATGGAGGCGATAGTTCATGGAAACGTGGAAGGAATCACAATTGAAACAACTGACGTTTGCCAAGGGCATAGAATCGGCTTACGCAATATTGCTGAGATTCGCCGAAAACCTGGGCTTTAATTTCTGCGCAATCGCAGTCACGTCACCGAATCGCGAAGTGCATCTTAACGCCTTGCAAATCAATAACTATCCGAAAGAATGGAACGTCCAGTACAAAAAACAGAACTACCGCAATATTGATCCGGTAATAGCGCATTGCAATCACTCAATACTGCCGATCGTTTGGGAGGAGACCGTGTTTTCAGACGCGCCCGAACTGTGGCAGGCGCTGAAACAGAACGGGCTGCAACATGGCTGGTCGCAAGCGTTTCATGACGAAGCCAGCGGTTTGTGCAGCATCATCAGCCTGGCGCGTACTCATTGCCCGATCAGCCCGCTCGAGCTGTATGAGCATTATGGTTATCTGTTCTACGCCAACCGGCACCTCAGCGAATTGTATGCCCGCACCGTTCCTGTTCAGGCCAAGCCCAGCAGGCCCAGGCTATCGTCCCGGGAGCTGGAGATCATGAAATTGTCCGCCGTGGGCAAGACAGCTCACGATATCTCGCGGATCCTGAGCCTGAGCGAGCGCACCGTTAACTACCATGTGCAAAACGTTATCGAGAAATTCAACGTCTGCAACAAGATTTCTGCGGTGATCGCGGCCGCCCGTGCCGGAATCATCTGAATAACCCAGGGGTAACGCGCCTCAATCCCGCATGTATTTACACGCAAAAAACGTACCATTGCGGCCTCTCCGAGTGATGACGCAACCTGCTTGCATCGCTGTCCACTCGGTAGGATCCCGTCGCACGACAGCCAGCAACGGGACACCCGCCGAATATCCTGAGTCCCCGCCCCATGCCTTTGCTCGAAACGCCTTTAGCTCAACTCGACCTGATCCGCCAGCCCGAACAGCAGAATGAACCGCTGCAAGCCTTCGATGCGGCGGACGAATACCTGCTCAATTATCTCGCCAGCGAACAACCGGCAAGCAGCACTCGCGTGCTGGTGCTCAATGACAGCTTTGGGGCGTTGGCGATCAGTCTGCTGGGCAAGGTCGAGGTGAGCAGCAGCGGCGATTCGTTCCTGGGTTTTATCGGGCTGGAAAAGAACCTGCTGCGCAATGGCCAGGCATTCGACGCGATCCGCCCGATACCGGCCAGTGAGCCTTTGGTCGGGCCGTTTGATCGGGTGCTGATCCGAGTCCCCAAAACCCTGGCGCTATTGGAAGAGCAGTTGATCCGCCTGCAAGGGCAACTCGCTCCCGGCGCGCAAGTGATCGCGGCGGCCATGGTCAAGCATCTGCCCCGTGCCGCAGGCGATCTGCTGGAGCGCTACGTCGGTCCGGTGCAGGCATCGCTGGCGGTAAAAAAGGCGCGACTGCTGATCGCCACGCCTGAAACCAAAGTGCTCGCCACATCGCCCTACCCGACTCGCTATCGCCTCGACGAACCAGCGATCGAACTGCTTAACCACGCCAACGTGTTCTGCCGCGAAGGCCTGGACATCGGCACTCGCGCATTTCTCCCGCATCTGCCAAAGAACCTTGGCAACGCGCGGGTCGCCGATCTCGGTTGCGGCAACGGTGTGCTGGCGATTGCCAGCGCCCTGCAGAACCCGGATGCGCATTACACGCTGGTCGACGAATCGTTCATGGCGGTGCAATCGGCTGCCGAGAACTGGCGCGCGGCATTGGGCGATCGCGAAGTCATCGTGCGCGCTGGCGATGGTCTGGCCGGGCAGGCGCCACAGTCGCTGGACGTGGTGCTGTGCAACCCACCGTTCCATCAGCAGCAGGTGGTCGGCGATTTCCTCGCCTGGCGCATGTTCCAGCAGGCGCGTGAGGCGCTGGTGGTCGGTGGTGCGCTGTACATCGTCGGCAACCGGCATCTGGGCTATCACAGCAAACTGGCGCGCCTGTTCCGTGGTGTCGAGCAAGTCGCGGCGACGCCAAAATTCGTCATCCTCAAGGCGCGCAAATAGATTTCGCGCATAAAAAACCCTCCGTGAGGAGGGTTGCGAGTCCATACCCGAAGGCGCCGGGACGGGATGTCTCAGTGAGTGGTCAAACCTGCGGCATTCATGAACATGCGCATCAGGCTGGCGGCGATGAACAACACGCCGACACTGCCAACCCAGATCAGGGCCAACCAGCCGAGCCGCTGCCACAGCGGCTTTTTTCGGCTTCTTCAATGTCGTGCAGGGAATGTTTGCCGGTCATTTTCTTCAAACCTCTTCAAAATTGATGGCGCCGCTGGCGACGCCATCGCGGGCAAGCCCGCTCCCACAGGGTTTCACTTAGTGGTAACCGTCTTCGTGGGTGACCTTGCCGCGGAACACGTAATAGCTCCAGAAGGTGTAACCCAGGATGAACGGGATGATGAACAGCGTGCCCACCAGCATGAAGCCCTGACTTTGCGGCGGCGCAGCGGCGTCCCAGATCGAGATCGACGGCGGCACGATATTCGGCCACAGGCTGATGCCCAGGCCGCTGTAGCCGAGGAAGATCAGCACCAGGGTCAGCAGGAACGGCGTGTAGTTGGCATTGCGTGCCACCGCGCGGATCAGGCCGTACAAGGTGACCAGCACCAGAATCGGCACCGGCATGAACCAGAACAGGTTCGGCATACTGAACCAGCGCGAGGCGATTTCCGGATGCGACAGTGGCGTCCACAGGCTAACGATACCGATCACTGCCAACAGAACAAACGCAAGCGGCCGCGCCAGGTCATGCATCTGCTCCTGCAACTTGCCTTCGGTTTTCATGATCAGCCAAGTACAGCCGAGCAAGGCATAGGCCACCACCAGCGCCGCACCGCAGAACAGCGTGAACGGGGTCAGCCAATCCAGTGAACCACCGGCGAACTGGCGATTGACCACCGGCAGACCATCGATGAACGCACCGAGCGCCACGCCCTGAAAGAACGTCGCCGCGATCGAACCACCGATGAATGCCTTGTCCCACAGATGCCGTTTTTCATCCTTGGCCTTGAAGCGGAACTCGAAAGCCACGCCACGGAAGATCAGGCCCATCAACATGAAGATCAGCGGCAGGTACAGCGCCGACAGCACTACCGAATAGGCCAGCGGGAATGCGCCGAACAACGCCGCGCCGCCCAGCACCAGCCAGGTCTCGTTGCCGTCCCACACAGGGGCGACCGTGTTCATCATCACGTCGCGATCGGTCTTGCCTGGCACGAACGGGAAGAGAATGCCGATGCCCAGGTCGAAGCCGTCCATGACCACGTACATCATGATGCCGAAGATGATGATCACGGCCCAGATCAGCGGAAGATCAATACCCATGAGTCAAATCTCCTTGGTCAAGCGAGTGTTGTCTTCGTGCTCGCCCTCGGCCGGATCGTCAGCTGCGGACAATGGACGCGCCGGAGTACGTTTCTTGCCTGGACCACCGTCCGGAGTGTCGCTGCCTTCGCTGATCTTCGGCCCTTTGCGCACCAGACGCATCATGTAGCCAAGACCTGCGCCGAACAGCGCGAAATAGACCACGACGAACATGATCAGGGTGATGCTCATCTGCATGAAGCTGTGGTTGGACGAAGCATCCGCAGTGCGCATCAGGCCGTAGACCACCCACGGCTGACGGCCGATTTCCGTGGTGAACCAGCCGGCGAGAATCGCGATCAGCCCGGACGGCCCCATCCACAAGGCCAGATGCAGGAACGGACGTGAGGTGTACAGCGAGTCACGCTTGCGCAGCCACAGGCTCCACAGACCGGTGAAGATCATCAGGAAACCGAGGCCGACCATGATCCGGAACGACCAGAACACAATGGTCGAATTCGGCCGGTCTTCGGGTGGAAACTCCTTCAGCGCCGGCACTTGTTTGTCCAGCGAGTGCGTGAGAATCAGGCTGCCGAGATAGGGAATCTCCACGGCAAACTTGGTGCGTTCTTCTTTCATGTCCGGCCAGCCGAACAGGATCAGCGGCGTGGCTTCGTCGCCGTGGTTTTCCCAGTGGCCTTCGATCGCCGCGATTTTTGCCGGCTGATGCTTGAGCGTGTTCAGGCCGTGGAAGTCGCCGATCACCGCTTGAATCGGCGCGACGATCAACGCCATCCACATGGCCATCGACAGCATGGTGCGGATCGCCGGGTTGTCCCTGCCGCGCAGCAGGTGCCAGGCCGCTGAAGAGCCGACGAAGAACGCCGTCGCGACGAATGCGGCAGTCGCCATGTGCATCAGGCGGTAGGGGAATGACGGGTTGAAGACAATGGCCAGCCAGTCGGTCGGAATCACCTGGCCGTTAACGATTTCAAAACCTTGCGGGGTCTGCATCCAGCTGTTGGAGGCGAGAATCCAGAAGGTCGAAATCAGCGTGCCGATCGCCACCATCACCGTCGAGAAAAAGTGCAGGCCGCGCCCGACCTTGTTCCACCCGAACAGCATGACGCCGAGGAAACCGGCCTCGAGGAAGAACGCCGTGAGCACTTCATAAGTCAGCAACGGCCCGGTGACGGCGCCGGCGAAGTCGGAGAAACGACTCCAGTTGGTGCCGAACTGATAGGCCATGACCAGTCCGGAGACCACACCCATGCCGAAGTTGACGGCAAAAATCTTCGACCAGAAATGGTAGAGGTCACGGTAGGTATCGTTGCGGGTTTTCAGCCACAGGCCTTCGAGCACCGCCAGGTAACTCGCCAGGCCGATGGTGATGGCCGGGAACAGAATGTGGAACGAGATGGTGAACGCGAACTGAATTCGGGCGAGATCTAGAGCCTCTAAACCGAACATATGGCTTCCTCTGTCAGGTAGTACGGGTAGCGGACCCGGAGGCCTGCAACCACTGCCCCCACGGATATGGAGTGCGGCGAATTCGGATTCGTTCTTTTTACAACCATCGCAACGCAGGGAGTCTGGCCAACTGGCCGTCAGATCGGTTCCGCATGCGGTCTTGATCTGGATCAAGCAACGTTGAAAGAGTAGTCCCATTTTTGCCAATGAACTGCGTGGTCGTTTGCCGCGTGGCAAGTTGTCTCACTCCTGTGGCGAGGGATTTATCCCCGTTGGGTCGCGCAGCGGCCTCAAAATCTCGAAGCGACGACTGCTGCGCAGCCGAACGGGGATAAATCCCCTCACCACAGGGCTGATTGTCAGCATGAAAGATCGATGTCTGGCTAACTGAATTGTTTCTCGCAGCAACTTCCTGTTACAGACTGGTGATAATCTCGCCGTTCACTCGTCCAAGACCTGCCTTCAGATGCCCATACAAGAGCCCCTGCTGTTACGTCACCATCGTCCGTTCATGGCCTTCTGGCTGGCGCGGATATTCACTGCCAGCGGGTTTCAGATGCTCACCGTGGCGATTGGCTGGAACCTCTATCAACTGACCGGCAACGTGCTGGATCTGGGTCTGGTCGGGCTGGTGGAATTTGCTCCGCGCGTGCTGTTCATGCTGCACACCGGCCATGTCGCTGATCGCTACGATCGGCGCAAGGTCGCCGCGCTCTGTCAGTCGTTGCAGGCACTGATTGCCCTGGCGCTGGCCATTGGCAGTGCCACCGACAATGTCACTCGCGAGATGATTTTCATCCTCGCCTTTCTCCTGGGTGCGGCGCGTTCGTTCGAGATGCCAACGACCCAGGCGCTGCTGCCCAGCATCGTCCCGAGTGCACTTTTCCCCGTGCAGTTGCCGCCGCGCAATCAGCGCAACAGTCGGCGACCATCGTCGCCCCGGCACTTGGCGGCTTGCTCTATGCGTTCGGCAGCGTCTGGGTCTACGGCCCGACCGTGCTGCTATATGTGATCGCCTGCGCGCTGATGCTCAACCTGCCAGCACGCCAGACGCCATTGAATAAAGGCAAAGCCACGCTGGACTCGCTGCTGGCGGGGATTCGCTTTATCCGCAGCCGTCCGGACATCCTCGGCGCGATCTCGCTGGACCTGTTTGCCGTGTTGCTGGGCGGCGCCACGGCGCTGCTGCCGGTGTTCGCCAAGGACATTCTGCTGACCGGCCCGTGGGGTCTTGGCCTGTTGCGCTCGGCGCCGGCGGTGGGTGCGTTGCTGATGTCGCTGTTTCTGGCGCGGTTTGCCGTGGAACGCAATGTCGGCCGGGTGATGTTCACCGCCGTTGGCATCTTCGGCGTCGCCACCATCGCTTTCGGTCTGTCGACCTCGTTCTGGTTCTCGCTGGCGGTGCTGGTGGTGCTCGGCGCGGCGGACATGATCAGCATGGTCATCCGCGCCTCGTTCGTGCAGCTGGAAACCCCCGACGAAATGCGCGGCCGGGTCAGCGCGGTCAACGGGCTATTCATCGGCGCATCGAACCAGTTGGGCGAATTCGAGTCCGGCCTCACCGCCCACTGGTTCGGCACCGTGCCGGCGGTGGTCATGGGCGGGATCGGCACGCTGGTGGTGACGGGGACGTGGATCAAACTGTTTCCGACGTTGGCGAATCGGGATCGGATGCATGTGCCGGTGGAAGAGAAGGTCTGAGGTTTTTGGAAAAAACGCACCTGCTCAGCACATATCAAGCGACAACGTGCGGTACATAGTTACCGCACTGAGTGTAATGTATCGCCTTACACTCGCCGCCATGATCAAATCCTTTCAGCACAAAGGCCTTCGTGGCTTCTATGAAACAGGTACGACTCGTGGAATTCGTGCCGACCATGCAAAACGGCTGTCGCGCATGTTGCAGTTCATGGATCGAGCGACACTTCCCGGCGATCTGGACTTGCCGGGCTGGCGCCTGCATCCGTTGAAAGGCGAGCTGAGTGAATACTGGTCGCTCAGCGTTTCAGGCAACTGGCGAGTGATCTTTCGTTTTGTCGGTTCGGATATCGAATTGGTCGATTATCTGGACTACCACTGACAGGAGGCAGGCTCATGCCCATGCACAACCCGCCACACCCCGGTGAAACCCTGCTGCTGGATGTCTTGCCCGAGCTTGGTATCAGCGTGAGCGAATTGGCCCGGCACCTTGGCTTTGCACGCCCGCATCTTTCGCGCGTACTGCACGGACACGCGCCAATCAGCCCGGATCTGGCAGTACGACTTGAGCGTGCAGGGATCGGCAAGGCGCGCGTTTGGCTAGGCGTCCAAACCGACTACGATCTTTGGCAAGCGGAGCACCGTGAGCAACCAATGATAGAACCCCTCGCAGCCCACGGCTGACCCGTCAGGCCACCAACTCCCCGCCACCCTCGCCCGCAACGCCTTGCCGCCAAGCTGCTCAACCAGGGTCAGGGCAAATTCCAGCGCCGCGCCCGAGCCTTGCGCGGTGATGCTGTTGCCGTCGACCACCACCGGTTGATCAACAAACGTACAGCCGGACAACTGATGGCTGGCGCCGGGCAGGCAGGTCATGCGTCGCTGGCGCAGCACGCCTGATGCCTGGAGGGCGGTGGCTGGGGCTTCGCCGATGGCAGCGAACAGGCGGCCGGCGCTGGCTTGGTCCTTGAGCAACTGCTGCAAGGGCTGATGCACCGCCAGATGCCGGGAACCGACGTCGCCGCCCGGCAGGACGATCAGGTCGAAGCTCTGTGCCAGTACATCGACGAGCATGCCGTCGGCAGTCAACCGGGTGCCGCGAGCGCAGGTCAGCATGCGTCGGCCTTCGATGCTGGCGGCGACCACTTCGATGCCGGCGCGGCGCAGTACGTCGATCAGGGTCACGCTTTGCAAATCATCGATGCCCTCGGCGAGGGCAATCAGGGCTCTGGAAGTCATGGGTGCTTTCCGCTGGGTAGTCTGTAAAGCGTAGTCAGCTTTGTCCCAGCCTGTTCGCAGACAGCCGTTACTTGATGTAAAGCTGAGCCGAGAGCGTGTTGCGCGGAGCGTTGATCGAGGTGTTGCTGAAGCTGAAGGTGCCTTGCTGTTTGCCGGCCAGATCGAAGGTATACAGAGAACCGACGGTTTTGCTGCCTGGGGTACATTCGGTGAGGTTGCCACTATCGAAGGCACACACCGGGCCTCGTGTGCCGTTGACCTCGAAGCCATCCAGCGTCACGTGTGGCTGGTTCTGGCCATAGCCGACTTCCAGCACGTAGACCTTGATATTCGGCCCGCTGTGATCGCACTGGGTTTGCGGTTGG
This sequence comes from Pseudomonas sp. B21_DOA, assembly GCA_030544685.1. NCBI lineage: Bacteria > Pseudomonadati > Pseudomonadota > Gammaproteobacteria > Pseudomonadales > Pseudomonadaceae > Pseudomonas > Pseudomonas sp. B21_DOA. The sequence goes on from CP086683.1 coordinate 130,132, forward strand.
TTATCGGCAATATCTTCCAGGCCGCAGGACGGTGATTGAACCTTGATCACCTTCACTTCGGTGAGCGGAGGCGCCGAGGCCGCGAACGCCGGAGCTGTCAGCAGCAGCGCTGCAATCCATCCGAAAATCCTGATCCAACCGTTGCGCATGCCTGCCCACTCCAAAAATCAGCGCGCAGTATGGCGCAGTTGTCGGCTGCGCAAAACTTCGCCGACGATCGACACCAACATCCGCCAAATTCCTCACGCGGCTGGTATGATGCGCGGCTTTTTCCGGCCCACGACAATTTTCCAGGCGCTTGCGACGGTCTGTGCTTTGCTGTTGAGGTCGATACATTCACGGCGCCACGCGCGCCACGGGGAGCAGACATGCTGGAAAGGCTGTTTCAACTCAAGGCACACAACACCAACGTGCGCACCGAAATTCTTGCGGGCGTCACGACTTTCCTGGCCATGGCTTACATTCTGTTCGTCAACCCGAGCATCCTCGGCGAGACCGGCATGGACAAGGGCGCGATCTTCGTCGCCACCTGTCTGGCGGCTGCCATCGGCTCGACCGTGATGGGCCTGATCGCCAACTACCCGATCGCCCTCGCTCCGGGCATGGGCCTGAACGCCTTCTTTACCTACACCGTGGTTCTGCACATGGGCCACACCTGGCAGGTGGCGCTGGGTGCGGTGTTCATTTCCGCCGTGCTGTTTTTCCTGCTGTCGATCTTCCGCATCCGTGAATGGATCATCAACGCCATCCCGCTGCCACTGCGCTCGGCAATCGCCGCCGGTATCGGTCTGTTCCTGGCGTTGATTGCCTTGCACAACGCGGAAATCGTGGTTGGCAATTCGGCGACCATGGTCGGCCTCGGTGATCTGACCAAACCCGCACCGATCCTTGCGACAATCGGCTTCGCGGTGATCGTCGCCCTCGAAGCGCTGAAAGTGCGCGGCGCGGTGCTGATCGGCATTCTCGCTGTGACCATCGCCTCGATCGTACTGAATGTCACCAAGTTCGGCGGCATCCTGTCGATGCCGCCGTCGCTGGCGCCGACTTTCCTGCAACTGGACATCAAAGGTGCACTGGACATCGGTCTGGTCAGCGTGATTTTCGCTTTCCTGTTCGTCGACCTGTTCGACAACTCCGGGACCCTCATCGGCGTCGCCAAGCGCGCCGGCCTGATGGGCAAGGACGGCCACATGCCGAAAATGGGTCGCGCGCTGATCGCCGACAGTACGGCGGCCATGGCCGGCTCGCTGCTGGGCACGTCGACCACCACCAGCTACATCGAATCCGCAGCCGGCGTCAGTGCCGGTGGCCGCACGGGCCTGACCGCCATCGTCGTGGCAATCCTGTTCCTGCTGGCGCTGTTCTTCTCGCCCCTGGCGGCCAGCGTTCCGGCGTTCGCCACCGCGCCAGCGCTGCTGTTCGTCGCCGTGCTGATGACTTCCGGCCTGGCGGAAATAGACTGGGACGACATCACCGTGGCTGCGCCGGTTGTGGTCACCGCACTGGCCATGCCGTTCACCTATTCGATCGCCAACGGCATCGCCTTCGGCTTCATCGCCTGGACCGCCATCAAGCTGCTGTCCGGCCGTGCCCGTGAGCTGAACCCGGCACTGGTGATTCTGTCGATTCTGTTTGTGATCAAGTTGGGTTGGTTCAACGCATGAGTTTCGATTCCCAAGCCTACGCCGAACAACTCGAAGCCAAGGTCACGCGCTTGCGTGATCTGCTGGCGCCGTTCGATGCACCCGCGCCGACGGTGTTTGATTCGCCGTTGCAGAACTTCCGCCTGCGCGCCGAATTCCGCCTGTGGCGCGAGGGCGGCGAACGGCATTACGCGATGTTCTCTCAGGACGACAAGCGCACGCCGATCCTCATCGAGCAATTCCCGATTGCCAGCCTGCGCATCAACCAGTTGATGCCGCAGTTGAAGGCTGCGTGGCAGGCCAGTTCGGCGCTGAGCCACAAGCTGTTCCAGGTCGAATTCCTGACCACGCTGGCCGGCGACGCGATGATCACCCTGTGCTATCACCGTCCGCTGGACGAGCACTGGCACGCGGCAGCCACTCAGTTGTCGGCGGATCTGGGCGTGAGCATCATCGGCCGCTCCAAAGGCAAGCGCGAAGTGCTCGGTCAGGACTATGTCGTCGAGAAACTCGAAGTCGGCGGCCGCACCTTCAGCTATCGCCAGCCCGAAGGCGCGTTCACCCAGCCCAACGGCACGGTGAACCAGAAGATGCTCAATTGGGCATACGAAGCCTTGGGCGATCGCAGCGACGATCTGCTCGAGCTGTACTGCGGCAACGGTAACTTCACCCTGCCGCTGGCGACTCGCGTGCGCAAAGTGCTCGCCACCGAAATCAGCAAGACTTCGGTCAACGCGGCCCTGAGCAATCTCAGCGACAACGCTGTGGATAACGTCACGCTGGTGCGTTTGTCCGCCGAGGAACTGACCGAAGCGCTCAACGAAGTGCGCCCGTTCCGTCGCCTGCACGGCATCGATCTGAAGAGCTACGAATTCGGCAGCGTCTTCGTCGACCCACCGCGCGCCGGCATGGACCCGGACACCTGCGAACTGACCCGGCGCTTCGACAATATCCTCTACATCTCCTGCAACCCGGACACCCTGGCGGCCAACATCGCCCAGTTGCATGACACCCACCGCATTACCAAGTGCGCATTGTTCGACCAGTTCCCGTGGACCCATCACATGGAATCCGGTGTGTTGCTGACCCGGCGTTGATTGCCTGTAGCTGATACGGAAAAGCCGTCGTGATTGACGGCTTTTTTGTGGGAATCTTTGATCCGTGCGATCACCGAACACAAAACGCCTTGGTCATTTCCCGCCAATTGACCGATGTAACCATCTAGTACATTTTACCTCCACAGGCTGAACCCTCTCGGCCAATACCAAAAATAATAAGTGGAGTTGCCCCCATGCCCCTATCGTTCTGGTGCTTAACGGCCCGAACCTGAACCTGCTCGGCACGCGTGAGCCGGCGACTTATGGTCATGAAACCCTGGCGGATATTTCCGCGTTGTGTGGTCGCGCGGCTGACGAGTTCGGCCTGTCTGTGGAATTTCGCCAGACCAATCATGAAGGCGAGCTGCTCGACTGGATTCACGCCGCGCGCGATCGTTGTGCCGGGATCGTGATCAATCCGGCGGCGTGGACGCATACGTCGGTGGCGATTCGCGATGCCTTGGTCGCCAGTGAATTACCGGTGATCGAGGTGCACCTGTCCAACGTGCATGCCCGCGAGCCGTTCCGTCATCACTCGTTTGTTTCCGGCATTGCCACGGCGGTGATGTGCGGGTTCGGCAGCCATGGCTATCGCCTGGCGCTGGAGCATTTCAGTCAGCGGTTGCGGGGTGAAGGCCATGTCACGTTCCAGAGTGATACTCGCCGGGCTGATCGGCGCGGGAATTCAGGCTTCGCGCACGCCGGCACTGCACGAACACGAGGGTGATGCGCAGGGCCTGCGTTATCTGTACCAGCTCATCGACCTCGATCAATTGCACCTCGACAGCACGGCTCTACCCAACTTGCTGCAAGCGGCGGAGCGGATGAATTACACCGGACTGAACATTACCTTCCCGTGCAAACAGGCGGTCATCCCGCTGCTTGATGAGTTGTCGCCGGAAGCCCGCGGCATCGGCGCGGTGAACACCGTGGTGCTGAAGGACGGCAAGCGTGTCGGCCACAACACCGATTGCCTCGGTTTCGCCGAGGGTTTTCGCCGGGGTCTGACAGACGCTGCCCGTGAACGCGTCGTCCAGATGGGCGCCGGTGGCGCTGGCGCGGCGGTGGCCCACGCACTGCTCAGCGAAGGCGTACGGCAATTGACGATTTTTGATGTCGACCGCGAGCGTGCCGAGAGCCTGGCGAACAACCTGAATCAACATTTCGGCCCCGGTCGCGCGCAGGCCGGACTGGATTTGCCCGGGGCACTGGCGCAGGCCGAGGGTCTGGTCAACACCACGCCGATGGGCATGGCCAAGCTGCCGGGTTCACCGGTGCCGGCCGGGTTATTGCGCCAGGCAATGTGGGTCGCGGAGATCGTGTATTTCCCGCTGGAAACCGAACTGCTGCGCGACGCCCGCGCGTTGGGTTGCCACACGCTGGATGGCGGCAACATGGCGGTGTTTCAGGCGGTAAAGGCCTTTGAACTGTTCAGCGGCGTGGCGGCGGATGCGCAGCGCATGCTTGAGCATTTTCAGAGCATGAATGCCTGAACAATAGGGTAACTCTTGTGGGAGCGAGCCTGCTCGCGAAGGCGTTGGGTCAGTCAACGAACATGGCGACTGACACACCGCTTTCGCGAGCAGGCTCGCTCCCACAGGGACATCGAGTCAGGCCTTCAGGTAGCGCAACACCGACTCGCAGATCATCTCGCGATGACGCTGTTTGATGGTTTCATCCGGCAGGTCGATCTGGAAGATTTCCCCAGCGTGTGGCGGTTCGACACGCGATAGAAGCAGAACGAACTGATCAGCAGGTGCACGTCCAGCGCATCGATGCCACGCCGGAACACACCCTCGTCCGCCCCCGTTGCAGAATCCCGCCCAAGGTATCGAGGATCGTGTTGTTCAGCGCCTTGATCGCATCGGAACGCTTCACGTATTCGGCGTTGTGGATGTTTTCGATGCTGACGATGCGCACGAAATCGACGTTGCGGTCATGGTGATCGAAGGTGAATTCCACCAGTCGGCGGATCGCCAGTTCGGGCGGCAATTCGTCCAGATGCAGGCGGTTTTCCGTGCTGCGGATATCGCCGTAAAGTTTCTCCAGCACCTCGACATACAACTGCTCCTTGCTGCCGAAGTAGTAATAAATCATGCGCTTGGAGGTGTGAATGCGCTCGGCGATCGCGTCGACGCGGGCGCCGGACAGGCCCTGCTGGACGAACTCGACGATCGCCTCCTGCAGGATGTTCTCGCGGGTCTTTTCCGGGTTGTTCTTGCGACTCTTGCGCGGCACTGCGTCGGACTCGACAGCAGCGGCGGAAAGTTCTGAATTCATGGTCATCGCGGGCTCACGGCCATCACTGCACAAGCTGGCGATTATGGGCCGCGCGGGACAGTGAAGGAAGCCGCGCAGCCCGTGTTTGATCCCGCGTTTACGAATTCCCTACAACTTCGCCTGACGCACCGCGCCACTGCGCGATTTAGCCATCGCCGCCAGCCTGACGGCAACGTTGGCCGCGCCATAACCAGCGTAACCGTTCTTGCGCTGGATGATCTCGAAGAAGAAACGTCCCTCGAACGGCTCGGTGTAAACATGAAACAACTCGCCGCCCTGGGCATCACGGTCGTAGAGGACGTTGTAATAGGCCAGCTCGCTGAGAAACTCATCGTCGAAATCGAAGCGCGCCGCGAGGTCGTCGTAATAGTTCAGCGGGATGTCGAGCAGTGGCACGCCGGCTTCTTTGGCGCGACTGACCTGGGCGAAGATGTCGGCACAATCGAAGGCAATGTGGTGCACACCGGAGCCGCGATAACTCGATAGCGCATGAGAAATGGCGGTATTGCGGTTCTCGGAAATGTTCAGCGGCAAACGGATCGAACTGTCGCGGCTGCGCAGTGCGCGGCTCTTCACCAGGCCGTACGGATCGGGCAAGACCACTTCATCGTCGGCCTCGAAGTCCAGCAGGCTTTTATAGAACAGCACCCAACTGTCGAGGCTGTCGGCCGGCAACGCCATTGCCATGTGATCGATACGCTTGAGGCCGCCGCCGGCCTGCACGTCGGGCAACAGATTGAAATCGGTGCCGTAAACGTCGGCGTCTTCATCGACCAGATAAATCAGGCTGCCGTCCGGTGCGCGCACCGCCGCCAGTTCCAGTTCATTCGGCCCGACCAGCCCGCGATAGGGCTGCCCCTTGTAAGCGACGGCGCGGGCCAGCGCACTGGCGCTGTCCTTGACCCGCACGGCCGTGGCGCACAGCGACGGGCCGTGGGCTTCGAAAAAGCTGTGGGCGAACGAATACGGCTCGGAGTTGAGGATCAGGTTGATATCGCCCTGACGCAGCAGGCTGACGCTCTTGGAGCGATGCTGCCCGGCCTTGGCAAAGCCGAGACGTTGCAGCCAGTGACTGAGCTTCGCGCCCAGCGCTTCGTCGACGGCAAATTCGAGAAATTCAACGCCGTTGTATTCGCTGGCCGGCGGCGTTTCGAAAAGAATTTCACGGTTGGCCACCGGCGTCGCTTCCTGCTCGAGACGCTGACGGGTCTTCTCTTCCAGATACAGCAGCGAACGCAAACCGTCGGCGGCATTGGCCCGTGGCGGCGCGGCGCGGAAGCCGTCGTTGAAAATCTCCAGCGACAGCGGCCCGGTATAGCCACTCTTGATGATCGGCGCGAGAAAGCCCGGCAGGTCGAATTCGCCCTGCCCCGGGAAGCAACGGAAATGCCGGCTCCACTCCAGCACATCCATGGCCAGGATCGGCGCGTCGGCCATTTGCACGAAGAAGATCTTGTCGCCGGGAATATCGGCGATTGCGCTGGGATCGCCTTTCAGCGACAGGGTATGGAAGCTGTCGAGCAACACACCGAGGCTCGGGTGATCAGCCTGACGGACGATGTCCCAGACCTGTTGATAAGTATTGACGTGACGGCCCCACGCCAGCGCTTCGTAACCGATGCGCAAGCCACGGGCGCCGGCGCGTTCGGCCAGCAGGCGCAAATCATCGACGAGGATTTGTTGATCGCCGACACTGTCCGGCGAGGCGTTGCTGCAGACCAGCACCAAGTCGGTGCCAAGTTCCTGCATCAGATCGAATTTGCGCTCGGCGCGCTCGAGATTGCGCACCAGGCGATCGCGGCGGCAGCCTTCGAAGTCACGGAACGGCTGAAACAGGGTGATGGCGATGCCGAGATCGACGCACATCTGTTTGATTTCACGCGGACTGCCGTCGTAGTACAGGAGGTCGTTTTCGAAAATCTCCACGCCGTCGAACCCGGCGGCGGCAATGGCTTCGAGTTTTTCCGGCAGGGTGCCGCTCAAGGAAACGGTGGCAATGGAACGCTGCATGTTTCAACTCCCGTTTGGAGACGGCGGCTGCGTGAGCCGCGCCGCTTTTATAGGATGAGCAAATTATTGGCTGCATCCCTGCGCGCAGCAAATTTAAAGTGTACTACCCGGTTAGTTTTGCGTGCGATTATCGAACACTAAGGCGATTTGGCGAATTGACGATTTTTTGTTCACTGCCCAACATCGGTTGCACATCGAGTCCGGCCACTAACCACCGGGCAAGGTGTTCGACAGAAAAGAACACCAAATAACAAATCCAAAAACGGGTGGAACACATGATTCCTTCACAGACTTCCCGCATGGCTCCGGCCATGAGCACTGCCACGGGTGGCATTGGCGACAAGATCCGCGGCGCCATGGCCGTCGGCAAGACCCGCTGGGGCATGCTGGCGCTGGTGTTTTTGCCACCACCCTCAACTACATCGACCGCGCCGCCCTCGGCGTCATGCAGCCAATCCTCGCCAAGGAAATGAGCTGGACGGCGATGGACTACGCCAACATCAACTTCTGGTTTCAGGTCGGCTACGCGATCGGGTTTGTCCTGCAGGGACGTTTGATCGACCGGGTCGGCGTCAAGCGCGTGTTCTTCTGCGCGGTGCTGCTCTGGAGCCTGGCCACCGGTGCCCATGGCCTGGCGACCTCAGCGGTCGGCTTCATGGTCTGCCGCTTTATCCTCGGCCTGACGGAAGCGGCCAACTATCCGGCCTGCGTGAAGACCACGCGCCTGTGGTTCCCGGCCGGTGAACGTGCAGTCGCTACCGGCATTTTCAACGCCGGCACCAACGTCGGCGCGATGTTCACGCCGATGCTGCTGCCTCTGGTCCTGCATGTGTGGGGCTGGCAAGCGGCGTTCCTGTGCATGGCGGCACTCGGCGGCATCTGGCTGCTGTTCTGGGGCTTGAAGTATTTCAATCCGGAAGATCACCCGACGGTGAAACAGTCGGAGCTCGATTACATCCAGCAGCAAGTCGAACCGGAACAGGCCCGCGTGCCGTTCAGCAAGATCCTGCGCATGCGCGGCACCTGGGCCTTCGCCCTCGCCTACTCGCTGACCGCGCCGGTGTTCTGGTTCTATCTGTACTGGCTGCCGCCGTTTCTCAATCAGCAATACAACCTCGGCATCAACGTGACGCAGATGGGTATTCCGCTGATCATCATTTACGTGACGGCTGACTTCGGCAGTGTCGGCGGCGGGATTCTGTCCTCGTTCCTGATCGGTCGCGGCATGAACTCGATCAAGGCGCGACTGCTGTCGATGCTGCTGTTTGCCTGCTGCATCATCGGCGTGGTCATGGCCGCCGGCTCGGCGAATCTGTGGGTGGCGGTGGCGGCGATCTCGCTGGCAATCGGCGCGCATCAGGCCTGGACCGCGAATATCTGGAGCCTGGTGATGGACTACACGCCCAAGCACATGATGAGCACGGTGTTCGGCTTCGGCGGCATGTGCGCGGCGATCGGCGGGATGTTCATGACCCAGATCGTTGGCCACATCCTCACCGTCACCAACAACAACTACACGGTGCTGTTCACGCTGATCCCGGCGATGTACTTCCTCGCGCTGACGTGGATGTACTTCATGGCACCGCGCAAGATTCCGACTGTCAGCGAATAATCCCGCTACACACATCAACCCTGTGGGAGCGAGCTCGCTCGCGAAGGCGTCAAGTCAGCCAACTAACAGGCTGACGGGCACACCGCTTTCGCGAGCAAGCTCGCTCCCACAGGTTCTCCCAAAGGCCCAAGGCGTTTGCTGATCAGCGCCGGCTCTGTTGCCAAGCCGCCGCCAATCCGCTGCAACAGATCACCGCGATACCAATCACTGTCAACCCGCTCGGGGTGTGATTGAACAGCAGCCAGCCCAACAACCCGGCAAAGACGATCTGGCAATAGCCGAACGGCGCCAGCAATGCCGGTGCGGCGTGACGGAAGGCCTGGGTCAGGAACAGATGCGCCGTCATCCCGCAACTGCCCAGCGCCAGCATCAGCGCGGCGTGAGTCAACGTCGGCACTTGCCAGAAGAACGGCACCAGCGCGCTCATCACCAGGGTATTGCACAGGCCGGCAAAGAAGTTGCTGGAGGTCGGGCTGTCCACTTCGGCAAGCTTGCGCGTCAGCAGTTGGTAGAAGCAGAAAAACAGCGCCGAGCAGAACGGCAGCAGGATCGCCGGGGTGAACAGCTCGCCACCCGGGTGGACGATGATCAGCACGCCGATGAAACCGCAGATCACCGCAATCCACTGCCCGCGCGTGACCCGTTCCTTGAGCAGCGGCACCGACAATGCGGTGACCAACACTGGCGCGAGAAAGTTGACCGCCGTGGCTTCCGCCAGCGGGATGTACAACAGCGCCGTGGTGAAAAACAGGCTGGTGCCGAGCAGGCATAGGGCTCGGGCGAGCTGCCATAACGGTTTTTGGTGCGCAGAACGCGCAATCCGGACTGCGGCAGGAAAATCCCTGCCATCAACAAGGTGTGCACCACATAGCGCGCCCACACCACCATCACGATCGGATAAAAACCGGAGAGGTATTTCGACAACGCGTCGTGGCTGGAAAACAGGAACGTCGCCACGACAATCAGCAGGATCCCCTTGAAGGGCTGGTTGACACCGGAGAGCGGGGTGCTGACGGTCATTGGCAATCTCTGAAAAAAATCCGGGCGAGCGTTCGCGCTGGCGGCAATCGTTGTGACAATCATAGTCGGCTGAGCTTTCAGCAACCGCACAGGTTGCACTCTTCTTCGCCGGGAAACCGCCGCCAGGCAAAACCTTGAGGCAAGATTCCCGCCACTTCGGCGCCCGGCCAGTGTGCAACATCACAGACTGCCGTCGAAACAGCGGGTTCATGAATTCGACGGAAGAAATTCCACTCGGGATTGAATTCACGGCCCGCTCGACCGTCAATACCAGGCCCGCACCATGTGGGCGCGTGTGCATGGACGGACGACCGGACTGGCGCCACACTCACACAGCGGCAACACTCATCACCAGCAGATTCATCACCGGCAATAAAAGAGGATTCCCACATGCTATGGAAAAAGGCCGACGCAGTGACAACGTCGTCGACGCCCGGGGTGATGATGCCGGCGGTGGCGGCGGCATGCGCTTCGGTGGCGGCAAGGGCCTGAGCCTGACCGCTATTGTGCTGATTGTCGGCATCGGCTGGCTCACCGGCCAGGACCCGATGCAGATTCTCGGCCAGTTGACCGGGCAGATGGAGCAACCGGCGCCCTCCTCGCAAACCCGCCAGGCGCCACCGGCCAATGATGAACAGGCCGAATTCGTCCGCTCGATTCTCGGCGACACCGAAGACACTTGGGGTCCGATCTTCCAGCAGGCCGGACGCCAATACAAAGACCCGACACTGGTGCTGTTCAGCAATCGGGTGAACTCCGCGTGCGGCATGGCCACTTCTGCCACCGGCCCGTTCTACTGCCCGGCCGACCAGAAGGTCTATCTGGACATGACCTTCTTTCAGGAAATGTCGCAGCGCTTCAAAGCCGCTGGCGATTTCGCTCAGGCTTACGTGATTGCGCACGAAGTCGGCCACCATGTGCAGACGCTGCTGGGCGTCTCGGCGAAGATGCAGGCGGCGCGTCAGCAAGGCCGGCAGATGGAGGGCGACGGCGGCTTGCTGGTTCGTCAGGAATTGCAGGCCGACTGTCTCGCCGGCGTCTGGGCGTATAACGCGCAGAAACGCCTGAACTGGCTGGAACCGGGCGACATCGAGGAAGCCTTGAACGCCGCCAACGCCATCGGCGATGATCGCTTGCAGCAACAGGGTCAGGGCCGTGTGGTCCCGGACTCGTTTACCCACGGTACGTCAGCGCAAAGGGTGCGCTGGTTCAAAACCGGATTCGCGCAAGGCCAGGTAAGCCAGTGCGACACCTTCGCGGCGAAAACCCTGTAAATGCATAAATGGCTTGTGGCGTTACTGTTCATCGCCGGCACCGCGCAAGCGGCCGGCGTCGATGCGATCAGCCCCGGTCGCCTGCAACTCAAGGCCGGGGAAATGGCAGTGGGCATCGGCCCGGCACCGGAGAAGATCGAGCGGGTGCTGATCGTCATTCACGGTCGCCTGCGCAACGCCGAGACCTACCGCAAAAGCGCGGAAAGCGCCGCCGAACTCGCCGGGCAGACCGCGCACACGCTGGTGATCGCTCCGCAGTTTCTCAATGAAAGCGACGTCACCCTGTATTCCTTGCCGTCGACAGTGCTGCGCTGGCAGGGCAACGAGTGGATGGGCGGCGGCTTGTCCACCGGGCCAAATCCGCTGAGCTCCTACGCGGCGCTGGATGAAATCGTCGCGCGGGTCAGCGATCGCAAACAGTTTCCGGACGTGAAGCAGATCGTGATCTTCGGCCACTCCGGGGGTGGTCAGGTGGTGCAGCGTTACGCCCTGCTGGCCAAGGATCAGCCGGCGCTCAAGGCCAACGGTATACGCTTGCGCTATGTGGTGGCCAATCCTTCTTCTTATGCGTACTTCAACGAGCAGCGGCCAGTGGCGTTCGATCACGCGCAATGCCCTGGCTTCAATCGCTGGAAGTACGGCCTGGCGGACATGCCGGTGTATGCCGGTGGGCAAACGCCGTTGCAGGTCGAGAGCGCTTACGTCAAACGCGAGGTGATTTATCTGTTGGGGCAGCAGGACGTCGACCCGGAACATCCGGCACTGGACAAGAGCTGCGCGGCCGAGGCGCAAGGGGCTTACCGCTTGATGCGCGGGAAGCTGTATTTCGGTTATTTGCTGCGTCGCCATCCTGAGGGGTCAATCAGCGGCTGATTGAAGTGCCCGGGGTTGGGCATGACGGGGATGGCATGCTGACGTCCGCGGAGGGGCAGAAGGCGTTGTTTGATCAGTAGGTTTTTTCTGAATCCACTGCCCCTTCGCGAGCAAGCTCGCTCCCACATAGCTCTATGACATGCACAAAATATGTGTGCACTGAAGATCCAATGTGGGAGCGAGCTTGCTCGCGAAGGCGCCGGCTCAGGCGACGAAGATGTCAGGCAAACAGCATCCGCCGCAACTCAACACAATCCCTTGCATGCCAATCCGTCAACTCCGGCCAAGGGTTATCCGGCAGGTTCACCAACACCGTCCGCGCCCCCGCCGCTCGGCCGCAATCCAGATCAAAGCGGTAATCACCAACCATCACCATGTCACTGGCCGGCACTTGCCAGGCTTCGGCCAGTTTCAGCAAACCGCCGGGATGCGGCTTCGGCGGTGCTTCGTCGCGACCCAGCACATCCTTGACCGCGAAGCAGTCAGCCAGGCCGATCGCCTCCAGCGTCACGTGCGCCAATTCCCGCGCATTGCGCGTGAGAATGCCCAGGCGGTAACCGCGCGCATGCAGGTCACGCACCAGTTCCACCGCACCGGCGGCCGGGGTCGAGCCCAACGCCAGATCGCGTTCATGTTCCAGCAACCAGGCATGCTTGGCCGCTGCTTCATCCGCTGGCAATGCCGCCAGATGGGTGAGGATGTCGTCCTCCGGAGGAATCGCCAAGGCCACGCGAATCGCCGCAAAGTCATGCACGGCGACGGTCAGCGTGCCGTCCATGTCGAACACCCAATGACGAACCTCGGTCAGGCTCATGCCCAGTCCTTGCGATGGCGGATCAGGCCTTCCTGCGTCACCGAAGCGACCAGTTGCCCGGCACGGTTGAACACGCTGCCACGGGAAAAACCACGGGAGTTGCCGGCCCACGGGCTGTCCATCGCGTAGAGCAACCAGTCATCGGCGCGCAGATCATTGTGGAACCACAGCGCGTGATCGAGGCTGGCGACCTGCATGTCTTTCTGCCAGACCGACTTGCCGTGGGGCAGCATCGACGTGGTCAGCAGACCGAAGTCCGAGGCGTACGCCAGCAGGTATTTGTGCAGTGCCGGAATGTCAGCCAGGGCGCCGTCGGCACGGAACCACACATATTTCACCGGATCGGCCGGTTGCGGGTTGTACGGGTCCTTTTCGGTGACCGGGCGTACTTCGATCGGTTTCGGGCACAGCAGTTTTTCCCGCATGTGCTCGGGAATCAGGTGCGCACGCTGCTGGGTCAGTTCCAGTTCGGACGGCAGATTTTCCGGACCGACCACCACGGGCATCTGGCCCTGATGTTCGAAACCTTGCTCGTCGTACTGGAACGAAGCGCTGCACGTGAAGATCGGGTGGCCCTTCTGGATCGCCGTCACGCGGCGAGTGCTGAAACTGCCGCCGTCACGCACGCGATCAACCGAATAGACCACCGGCAACTTGGCATCGCCTGGGCGCAGGAAATAACCGTGCAGCGAATGCACATGGCGCGCCTCTTCCACCGTCTGACTGGCCGCCGACAGCGACTGGCCGAGCACCTGACCGCCGAACAACTGGCGGAACCCCAGATCCTGGCTGCGGCCGCGGAACAGGTTTTCTTCGATCGGCTCCAGGGTCAGCAGATCGACCAGATCTTCCAGCACTTGGCTCATTCAGACTCTCCTCACACAAAGCAATGGCCGCGCAGTCTTGACTGCGGCGGACGATTCAGGTTCTGGCACGGGCCAAATACGATGGCGGCCATTGTAAACGTCCGTGTCGGCTTATTCATGCAAGGTTTGCAGCCATTGTTCGCGGCTGATGCGATACAGAACATGGCGGCGCAACGGGTGATCGAGCGCAAGCCTGGGGTGATCGAAATCATCCTGCGGGTCGTGATGCATGCCGATCGCCTGCATGACCTTCTCCGACTGCGCGTTCTGCTCGGCGGTAAACGAGACGATTTCCGCCAGTTTCAACTGGTCGAAACCCGCGCGCAGAGCGGTCCACGCCGCTTCACTGGCGTAACCCAGGCCCCAATGTTCCTTGGCCAGACGCCAGCCGATCTCCACCGCCGGGGTAAACGGCGCATCGAAGCCGACCACGCCCAACCCGGTGAAACCGATGAACTCGCCCGTGTCCTTGCGCTCCAGCGCCCACAGGCCGAAGCCGTGCTCGGCAAAATGCCCGCGCACGCGGCCGATCAGCGCGGCGCTTTCGAGCCGGGTCAACGGTGCCGGAAAGTAGCGCATCACCTGCGGGTCGGCGCACATCGCGGCGAATGCCGGCAAATCCTCGTCCTGCCACTGACGCATCAACAACCGCGCACTTTGCAGCTCCAGTATCGGCTCCATCGTCCCCTCCATTTCCATGCCGTTGAGTCTACATCGCTGGTAGGATCGTTCATTCTTTTCCTGGTTCTGCGCGAAACAAGCCATGCCCTTGCCGTTGATCTATCACGAAGACTACAGCCCCGAGTTTCCCGCGGATCACCGCTTTCCCATGGACAAGTTCCGGCTGCTGCGCGATCACCTGGTCGACAGCGGCCTGACCCGCGACGCCGACCTGCTGCGCCCGCAGATCTGCCCTAACGACATCCTCGCCCTCGCCCATGACCGCAGCTATATCGAACGCTACATGAGCGGCGAGTTGTCCCGCGAAGACCAACGGCGCCTCGGCCTGCCGTGGAACGAGGCGCTGGCGCGACGCACCGTGCGCGCGGTGGGCGGTTCGATCCTCGCCGCAGAGCAAGCGCTGGAACATGGCCTGGCCTGTCATTTGGCCGGTGGCACCCACCACGCTCACTACGATTACCCCGCAGGGTTCTGTATCTTCAATGACCTGGCGATCATCAGCCAGTACCTGTTGCAGAGCGGCCGGGTCAATCGCGTGCTGATTTTCGATTGCGACGTGCATCAGGGCGACGGCACCGCGCGGATTCTGCACGACACGCCGGAGGCGATTACCGTTTCCCTGCACTGCGAAAAGAATTTTCCCGCACGCAAGGCCGAAAGTGACTGGGACATTCCACTGCCCAAAGGCATGGGCGATGCCGACTATCTGCAGGTGGTGGATGACACGCTCAACTACCTGTTGCCGTTGTATCAACCGGATCTGGTGCTCTACGACGCCGGCGTTGATGTGCACAAGGACGATGCCCTCGGTTATCTGCAACTGACCGACGAGGGCGTAGCCGAGCGCGATGAACGGGTGATGCGCCATTGCCTGGGCCGCGACATCCCGGTGGTCGGGGTGATCGGCGGCGGCTACAGCAAGGACCGCCACGCCCTCGCCCGCCGCCACGGCATCCTCCATCACAGCGCGCAACGAGTATGGGATTCACACGGTTGTCACTGAAACGTGCTGCGTTACCCACAATCGCTGTGGAACTGCCTGTGGATAACCTGAGCGAAAGGGACTGCAGGCCATACTGGGCATGGCTTTCAGAAGACTGGTTAATAATTAGCCACGCCGCAATCTCCTTGTAGGAGTGAGCCTGCTCGCGATAGCGGACTGACATTCAACATTCATGTCGGCTGTTCAACCGCTATCGCGAGCAGGCGCACTCCTACAGTGGTTCAGCGCTGTTAGAATGCGCGCCTTGTCCCGCCATACCGCAGCGCACGCCCATGACCCAGAATTCCGCCCCCGCCAACACCCACGTCGCCATCATCGGCGGTGGCCCCGCCGGCCTGATGGCCGCCGAAGTGCTGAGCCAGGCCGGAATCCGCGTCGATGTGTACGACGGCATGCCCTCGGTCGGGCGCAAATTCCTCCTGGCCGGTGTCGGCGGCATGAACATCACCCACTCCGAAGCCTACCCGGCGTTCCTCTCCCGCTACGCTGAGCGCGCATCGCACATCGCCCCGCTGCTGCGCGGATTCGATGCTGATGCCTTGTGCCAGTGGATTCACGAACTGGGCATCGAAACCTTCATCGGCAGCTCCGGCCGCGTATTTCCCACCGACATGAAAGCCGCGCCACTGTTGCGCGCCTGGCTCAAGCGCCTGCGCGACAGCGGCGTAGTTATCCACACCCGCCATCGCTGGCTCGGCTGGGACGCAAGCGGTGCACTGCGCATCGCCAGCCCGGAAGGCGAAATCAGCGTAAACCCCGACGCCACCCTGCTCGCCCTCGGCGGCGGCAGTTGGCCGCGCCTGGGCTCGGATGGCGCGTGGATGTTGCCGCTGGAGCAGCGCGGCGTGGATCTGGCACCGTTGCAGCCAAGCAATTGCGGCTTCGAGGTGCAAGCCTGGAGCGAGCTGATGGTGAGCAAATTCGCCGGCGCACCGCTGAAAAACATTGCCATCGGTTTGAACGACGATATCCCGCGTCTGGGCGAATGCGTGATCACCGCCACCGGGATCGAGGGCAGCCTGATCTATGCGCTGTCGGCGCCGATTCGTGAGGAGATCAGCCGCTATGGCGCAGCGGTTATCCACATTGACCTGCTGCCCGGCCGGCCTGCGGATAAGTTGCAGGCGGCGCTGAGCAAACCACGCGGCGCCCGCTCAATGGCCAAGCATCTGCACAGTCAGGTGGGGATTGACGGGGTGAAAGCAGCGTTGTTGCGCGAGCTGACCGATGCCGAAACGTTTGCTGATCCGGCTCGCTTGGCGCGAGCGATCAAGGCATTGCCGCTGACCTTGGTGAAAACCCGTCCGCTGGATGAGGCAATCAGCAGTGCCGGTGGCGTGAGATTCGAAGCGATGGATGAGCACTTGATGCTCAAGGCGTTGCCGGGGTGTTTTGCGCCGGCGAGATGCTCGACTGGGAAGCGCCGACGGGCGGCTACTTGCTGACCGGGTGTTTCGCCAGCGGGCGCGCGGCAGGGCTGGGAATCGTGCAGTGGCTGAAAAGCAGCCGCCAGTTCTGAGCCGCAAGCTGCAAGCCAAAGCAAAGCGCTTCTAACTTGCAGCTTGCAGCTGGACGCTCGAAGCTGCTTTCAGGGCTTGCGCTTACGCGGTCCAGTATTGAACACCGGCACTTTGCGCACCGGTTTGATCGATGGCTCCGGTGCCGAGGTCTCGCCGCTGTCGACCCACTTGCCCAGATTGCGTTTACCACCGCCACCGCCCGAGGCTTTCGGCTTCTTCGGTTTCTTCGGCTTCTTGATCACCTGACCGCTGGCATCGGTGTCCGGCACGCGGTGCTCGGGTTCGAAATCCGGCTCGTTCTGGCGCTTCAAGGTCTGCCGCGTGAGCATTTCGATCGCCGAGAGCATATTCACTTCATCGGCACACACCAGCGAAATCGCCTCACCGGTGGCACCCGCGCGGCCAGTGCGACCGATGCGGTGAATGTAATCCTCGGCGACGATCGGCAGGTCGAAGTTGACCACCAGCGGCAGGTCCTCGATGTCCAGACCACGGGCGGCGACGTCGGTCGCCACCAGAATCTGCACTTCACTGAGCTTGAAACGGTCCAGCGCGCGCTGGCGCGTAGCCTGGGGTTTGTCGCCATGGATGCCGTCAGCATTCACACCGAGGCCCTGAAGTTTTTCCACCAGCGCATCGACGCCGTTGCGGGTCTTGGCGAACACCAGCACCTGCTTCCACTTGTTCTTGCGCATCAAATGCACGAACAGTTCGGCCTTGCGCTTTTTGTCCACGGTGACGATCCACTGCTTGACCGTGTTGGCAGCGACGTTGCGCGGGCTGACTTCGACGCTCAGAGGATCGTTGAGCATCTGCCCGGCAAGCAGGCGGATGTCATCGGAGAAAGTCGCGGAGAACAGCAGGGTCTGGCGCTTTTTCGGCAGCATGCGGTAAATGTTCGCCAGTTCTTCCGAGAAGCCCAGGTCGAGCATACGGTCGGCTTCATCCAGCACCAGCGTTTGCAGCTGATTGAGTTTCAGCGCGTTCTGGCGGAACAGGTCGATCAAGCGACCGGGTGTGGCGACCAGCACATCGACGCCGCCGCGCAGCTTCATCATCTGCGGGTTGATGCTGACTCCGCCGTACACCGCATAAGTGCGCAATGGCAGGTTTTCTGCGTACTGGCGCACGGCTTCATGGACCTGCTCGGCCAGCTCGCGGGTCGGTACCAGAATCAGCGCACGCGCCGAATTGGCGGTGACTTTCGGCCCTTCCATGGCCAGCAGCTGCAACAGCGGCAAGGCGAAACCGGCAGTTTTACCGGTGCCGGTCTGGGCCGCTGCCATCAGGTCGCGACCGGCCAGCACCGCCGGAATGGCTTGCGCCTGCACCGGCGTCGGGGTCTGGTAGCCGAGCGTCTCGAGGGAGCGCAGCAAGGGTTCGATCAGGCCAAGGGAGGCGAAAGTCATGGGAGTACCGTAGGAAAAAATGACGCGGGGATGCAATGCCGCGCAGTTTACCCTAATTCGTACGCGCTTCCGTCGGAACGGCTTTCGCCTCTTCGACCGGAAGCTGCGGCGGTCGACGCCACTGCGGCAGGCTGATCAGTAGCACGGCGCTGATGATCACCAGCATCGCCAGCGCTTCTTCGATGCCGATGGTCTCGCCGACAAACACCACGCCGAGCAACACCGCCACTGCCGGGTTGACGTAGGCATAACTGGTCGCTGCCGCTGGGCGCACGTGTTTGAGCAGATACATGTAGGAATTGAAGGCGACGATCGAGCCGAAGAAAATCAGATAGGCCAGCGCCAGCCAGCCTTCGAGCGGCGGCATGGCTTGCAGGTGCTCGCCACTCAGCGCACTGCCGATCAACAAAACCACGCCGCCAACCAGCATTTCCACCGCACTGGCCATCGCTCCCGCCGGCAATGGCAGGTATTTGCTCCACACCGAGCCGAACGCCCAGCTCGCCGCCGCGAAGATCAGCAACATCGCACCGAGCGGGCTCGATTGCAGGTTGGAACCCATATTGAGCATGGCGATGCCGATGATCCCCAGCGCCACACCGGCCCATTCCAGCCGCGTATTGCGTGCGCCCCAGAAGTAACCGAACAACAAGGTGAACAGTGGCACCGTCGCCACCGCCAGCGCAGCGACACCTGACGCCACGCCGGTGTGCTCCGCCACGCTCACAGCGCCATTACCAAAACTGAGCAGCAGAATGCCGACCAGCCCCGCCGCTTTCCATTGCGCCCAGGTCGGCGCCGGAGCCCCACGCCAGCGCAGCCAGGCGTACATCAAGCTGCCGGCAATGACGAAGCGCACCCCGGCCAGCAACAGCGGCGGCCAGTATTCGACGCCGATGCGAATCACCAGATAGGTCGATCCCCAAATCACATACAACGCAAAAAACGCAGCGATCAACGGCAGCGAAAAACGGCGCAAGGCAGGCATGGGCAGCTCGACAGTCAGATTTCTGTGGACGGGTTATTCTAGAAAGGCTGCCGCGCAAAAATAAGTTACAAAACCTGTTTTTCGCGCCGGTACACTTTTGCATGAAGCAGCGGCAATCCCGAGACCAGCGAGGTCACTGTGGGAGCGAGCTTGCTCGCGAATGCGGTGTATCAAACACAGTTGCGGTGAATGACACACAGCATTCGTGAGCAAGCTCACTCCCACAGAAGTGCTGTGTTGTACCTCGGCTCAGCGATAACGCTGCAAATGCTCGCCCACTTTGGCGGCGGGGACTTTCTGCAACTTGCACAGCAGGTCGTGATTCAACTCGCGCACCCCATGCTTGCCCCGCAACTCTTGCGCCAGATGCGCCATCAGATTGGCCGCCATCTCGGCATCGGCCATGGCCCGGTGAGCCTGGCCGGTATGCGGTAGCTGCGCGAAAGTGGTGAGCGTGCCGAGCTTGTGATTCGGCGCAGCCGGCATCAGGCGCCGCGACAGCAGCAGTGAACAGGCAAAATTCTGCAGGCGTGTGCGTTTGATCCGGCCCAGTTCGAAATCCCAGAACTTCTGGTCGAACGAGGCGTTGTGCGCCAGCAACGGCGTGCAGCCGACGAATTCGTTGACCTCTTCCATCACCCGCTCGGCCGGCGGCGCGGTGCGCAGCATGGCGTTGCTGATTCCGGTCAGTTGTTCGATGAACGCCGGGACGCGCACCCCGGCGTTCATCAGGCTCTGGTAACGCTCGACGATGCGGCCGTTTTCCAGCATGACCACGGCGATTTCCGTGGCGCGGCAGCTGCTGTTCGGCGACAGGCCGGTGGTTTCAAAGTCGATGACTGCAATGCGTTCCAAACCGGGGTGTACTCCGTTCAAATCTATTGTTCAGCTCAGCTCTTGAGCAACAGCGCGCCTTCGATCGGCACGTAACGGCTGGCTGCGCGGATCAGCGAGTTGGCGGTCAGGCCGGGGACGCCGTAGGCCACTGCTTGCACGCCGTACTTGTTGATGATGCGTTCGAGCAGCATGTCGAAATCGCCGTCACCGGAGGCCAGCACCACTTCGTCGACATGGTCGGCAGCGTCCATGATGTCCAGGGTAATGCCCACGTCCCAGTCGCCCTTGGCCGAGCCGTCGCTGCGCTGGATGTAGGGCTTGAGCTTCACCGTGAAACCAAGGTTGCGCAGGATCTGCTGAAACTGCTGCTGCTTGCTGTCGCCACGGTCGATTGCGTACGCGTAGGCCTCGACGATCTGCCCGTTCTTGCTGATGTCCGCCCACAGTGCGGCGTAGTTGAAGTGGCAACCATAGGCCTGACGCACGGTGTAGTAGAGGTTCTGCACATCGGCGAACACTGCGATTTTTTTCACCGGAGTTCCTGTGAGCGCGCGAGCGCACGAAGCGGGGTCAGGCGATCAGGCCCGAAAAAGGCGCTCAGTATGCCAGCCAAGAGAAAGATTCAGCGAATAATCACCCGCTGACGCCGAGGTGTCCCTGACAAACGGTGTTGTGGCGAGGGGATTTATCCCCGCTGGGCTGCGCAGCAGCCCCGCTTTTCCCGATTAATGCGAGGACTGCTGCGCAGCCCAACGGGGATGAATCCCTCGCCACAGTGTTTATGTCAGCCTTCAGAGGCGATGTCAGACAAAGGAGTCGTCGTCATCAAAAAACGACGAATTGGCGCTGCTGTAATCGGCGTCGCTGAAACCGCCCTGGTCATTGCCAGAAAAACCGTTGTCCGCCACGCGCTGATCATCGCCCCAGCCATTGTTGCTTTGGTCGGCGACCTGTGCCGGTTCTTCCTTGATGATCTCGACGATTTCTTCAGGTGCTTGGTTGTGATGGAACAGGCTGCTGATGCCCTGCGCGAGCATCACACCACCGGCCACGCCTGCGGCGGTTTTCAGCGCGCCGCCGAGGAAGCTGGGGTCCGCCGCCGGGGCTGCCTGCTGCGCATAGTTGGGCGGCGCGGCGCCGAAGCTCTGTTGCGGTCCCGGAGCCTGATAGCTCTGCTGCGGCGCCGGTTCACGCCAGCCGCCGGTGGACGATGGCGCTGCGCTTTGGCTCGGCGCCGGACGCGAATTGCCGCCGCCAAAAATGCTCGACAGGAAACCGCCGCCACCGCTGGATGCCGGTGCGCCGCCTTGGGCCTTGGCCGATTGCAGTTCGGCCTGTAGACGCTGGACTTGCTGGGTCAGCTGCTTGTTCTGCTCGTCGAGGCTTTTCAGCGCGGCCTCTTGCACCAGAATCGCCTGGGTCATGAAATAGCCTGCCGCCGGTTGGCGCGTCAGGTGTTCCTTGATCCGCGCCTCGGCCTGGGCGTCGCGCGGGGCTGCCTCCGTTTCGGCCTGTTGCAGCCGGGAAAACAGTCCATCGATCAGGGTTTGCTCTTCGCTGTTCATGGCGACCTCGTAGATTGCCGGTAATAACGTGCCCGTGCCCACTCTGAGCGCGGTGCTCTCCTGTAATGGAGACAGTGACAAAACGTTTCAATGGCCTTTACCGAATGTTTACGTTTGTGTCGCCCCGCGTTGCATCGGTTAAAGTGAGCCACTGTTTTCGACCTGCGATACCGACTGATGAATGCCCTCGAAGTACTGCGCGACTCTTTGTATTTTTTCAAACGCCATCTGGGCAGCATCGTGCAGTTGTGCCTGCCGCTGGTGATTGTCGAAGCCTTCTTGCAGCAGGCGGTCGATCACGCCACCGGGCCGGACACCTTCGCCGGCGTCAGCATCATCGTCGGCCTGCTGGTGTATCCGCTGTACACCGCAGCGCTGATCCTGTTTCTCGATGCGCGCAGCCGTGGCGAGTCGCCGCGCAACCGTGACCTGCTGGCGATGGCCGCCACCCTGTGGCCGCGCTTCGCGGTGCTGACCGCGCTCAATACCTTGCTGATTCTGCTTGGTCTGTCGTTGTACTTCCTGCCGGGGCTGATGCTGATGGTCATGCTCGCCTTCGCCGAATACCTGCTGGTCCTGCGCGGCCTCGGCCCGTTGCAGGCGATGAAGGAAAGCCTGCGTCTGACCCGTGGGCATTTCTGGCGCATTCTGCTGTGCATTCTCTGTGTGATGACGCCGCTGTGGCTGCTCAAGGGCGCGACGCTGGCGGTCTATCCCGAGCCGCAGAATCCGCTGATCGCCGGGCTGATCGACAGCGCTCACAGCTTCCTGCAACTGTTCACCAGTGTGGTGCTGTTCCGCCTGTTCATGCTGATCAGCGAATTGCCTGACAAACGTAACGGAGCGGTCTGACCGCGCCGCGCTTGGGCTTCGCCGCTGCCGTCAGGTATGCTCGGGGCCACTTTCTGTAACGCTATAAGCCGAGCCATGACCCGTCTGCTGCGCTACACCCTGCTCCTCGTCATTCTCGCCGTCGTCCTGTTCGGCGTACTGCTGTTCAGCCTGACCTGGCGCCCCGACGCTCGCGAAACCCTGCCGGTCAGTTGCGGCGCTAACGCGCCAACGCTGGTGCCCGGGCAAGCGCTGAAAGTCATGACCTGGAACGTGCAGTTCCTCGCCGGCAAGCGCTACGTATTCTGGAATGATCTGGCCGAAGGCGACGATGAAGCGCCGACCGCCGAAGACATGGCGTTCAGCCTCGACGAAGTGGCGCGGGTGATTCGTGACGAACAACCCGATGTGGTGCTGTTGCAGGAGCTCGATGACGGCGCCAAGGCCAGCGATTACCAGAACCAGCTCAAACTGTTACAGGAACGCGTCGCCGATCTGTATCCATGCAGCACCAGCGCGTTCGACTGGAAAGCCGATTTCGTCCCTGAGCCACACATCTACGGCAGCGTCGGCCGCCAGTTGGCCACGTTGAGCCGCTATCGCATCGAACACGCCGAGCGCCTGCAACTGCCCGTCGCACCGAGCAACTTCATCAGCCGCCAGTTCCAGCCCAAAGACGCTTTGCTCGCCGTCAAACTGCCGCTCAGCGATGGCGGACAACTGACCGTGTTCAACACCCACTTGCAGCGCGCCAGCCAAGCCGACGGCAACGTGCAGGCGCAAGTGGCTGCCGTGGCCAAAGTCCTCGACAAATATGAAAGCCAGGGCCTGCCGTGGCTGATCGGTGGCGATTTCAATCTGCTGCCGCTGGGCCAGTATCGACGCCTGCCGGTCGAGCGCCGCACGCCCTACTCTGCCGACAGCGAACTGCATCTGCTGTGGGACAAGTACCCGATGATCCCGACCAACAACGAGGCCGGCGGTATCGATCGAGCCAAATGGCTGACCCATTACCCCAACGACCCCGGCCTCAATGGCCCGGATCGCACGGTGGATTATCTGTTCTACAGCCCGAAGCTCAAACGCCTGCAAGCGCAGGTGCGGCAGGACGATACCTTGCGCATCTCCGATCACTTGCCGGTGATTGCGCGGTTCCTGTTGCCCGCTGCGCCGTAATCGCTGTAGCCCTCACAGGCCGGGCGGAACGTAGCCGGGAACATAGCGAACGTTGGTGCATTTGCCATGCAGGATTCGCCCGTCCTCGATCAGAAACTGGGCGATTTTCTTCTGCTGATTGACCTTCGCCTGCAACTTGCACTTTGAGCTGTGCCCGACCTGCTGGTAATGCTCGGTGTACACCATGCCATTGCCGGTATGGTTCATCGAAGTGCCAGCCGCTTTGGTGGTGGTCCAGCTCGAGGACTTGTACCAAGTCAGCACGGCCAAGGGTTCGCCGTTTGGGCCGATTTCTTTTTCATCGAATCGGGCGTGCCGAACAGGTCCAGTGCTTCCTGCATATCACGGCCTTCCCAGCGGCTCTGCGCAATGGTCGAGCAGCCGCTCAACAGCCATCCTGCCAGCAGGGTTGCCAGCCATAAACGTGTGTAAGTCATTGGATGCCTCGGCTTATTTCTTCAGTTCGAGCAGGCTGTCGATGTTGTCCATCATCTGGCTCTTTTGCTGGATCGGCGCGAGCTTGAAGAACATCTGCTGCAGCATCTCGATCATCTGCAGGTATTCCATCTTGCCCACGGCGGCCATGTCGTTTTTCGCGCGACTGCCCGGCGCACAGGCAAACTTCAGCGCTTGCTGGACCCAGAACTCTTTCGGGGTCTGCCATTGGTTGGCAACTTTCAGATGACGCATGGTGTAGGCGAGACGCTCGATGGACTGGCCATTGATAAAACGCACCTTGCCCGTAGAGCATTGGGCTTCGAGGTTGTAGACGTCGATCATAGGTTTGCCGGGTTCTTCATACACCAGGGTCACCGCGACCATGGTCGCGCCTTTGGTTTTCTGCGAAGGCACCACCGACGTCGCATCGGCGACGTACATGATGTTTTTCTGGGGCACGCCGTTGCCGTAGATAATCCACCAGTCGCCAATCGGATTGGGCTCTTCGGCCATGGCCGAACTGGAGGCGGCCAATAGCGCAGCCGACAAGAAGATCAACTTCTTGAGCTTGAAGAAAGAAGTCATGGGCAGTTCCGTTCCTTGGGCACAAGTTGTCAGGCAACAAGGCTGGTTATTGTTCAGGCGGCGATTCTGCGAGCCTGAACAACCAAGGGCAATTAGCACGGATGGGCTAATGGCGCGCAGCCATTACGGGTCAGGTGCCGCGTGGTTTTGCCCGCGCCGTGGCTTCGGCCACCAAGGGATCGTCCGGCCAATAGTGCTTTGGATAACGCCCCTTCAGATCCTTCTTCACCTCGGCATAGGTGCTGCGCCAGAAGTTGGCCAGGTCCTGCGTGACCTGCACCGGCCGCCGCGCCGGCGACAGCAGATGCAGCTTGACCACTTGCCGGCCGCCGGCGATCCGTGGCGTATCGGCCAGACCAAACAGCTCCTGCAAACGCACCGCGAGAATCGGTGGATGTTCGCTGTAATCCAGGCGAATCGATGAACCCGACGGCACGCTCAAATGATGCGGCGCCAGTTCGTCGAGCTTCTGCGGCAGCGGCCACGGCAGCTGATTACGCACGATGCTCGACAGGTCGAGATTGGCGAAATGGCTGAGCCGCGAGACCTTGCCCAGATACGGCATCAGCCAGTCCTCCAGCGTATTCAACAGCGCTGTATCGCTGACATCCGGCCATTGGCTGTCGTCCTGAGTGCCCAGATCGAGCTGACGCAACAGCCCCACCCGCGCCTGCCACTGGCGCAGTTCCGGCGTCCACGGCAGTAGCTCCAGGCCCTTGCGCCGTACCAGATTGACCAGCGCCTGACTGCGAGCGTTTTCATCCAGACCGGTCAACGGTTCGCGGCTGAGAATCAGCTCGCCGACCTTGCGCTGGCGCTCGGCGCGCAGCACGCCTTCACGTTCGTCCCAGTCAAGTTGATCGACGCTGCGCACTTGCTCAGCGAGCACCGAATCGAACAGCGCCGGATCGAAATCCGCCGCCAGATAAATGCGTTCTTCGCGCTGGCCCTGACGGCTGCCGAGGTCGGCGATAACGATCCACTCGTGCTTCATCAGGCTGTCGGCCTCGGCGAACAGCGCCGCGCGACCGTTGGCCAAACGGTATTCGGCACCACCGGCACGCCGTTGCTGGGCGACGCGATCCGGGTAGGCCAGCGCCAACAGAGCGCCAAGCCAACGCGGATGCTCGGGATCGTTGACCGGCTCACTCGGCTTGCCGCGCAGGTAGCCGCGATACTGCCGGGCCAATTGCCGGGCGCGTTGCACCCCGCCCTGCGCGCCACGACCGGCGCGCTCTTCCCTGAAAGCAGGACCAATCGGCTGTGCAGATCCGCGCCAGCGCCGCGCAGGATATCGCGCTCGCCGAGCAGCGCCGCCACATCGCAGGCCATCGCCGCCAACCCCAATGCCTGACCGCGCAACAGCAAATGCGCGATACGCGGATGCGCCGGCAGTTCGGCCATGGCCTGGCCGTGGGCCGTCAGCGTGTCGCCGTGCAAGGCGCCGAGCCGTTGCAGTAAATCCTGCGCCTGGGCATACGCGGCGGCCGGCGGTATATCGAGCCAGACCAGTTCGCCCGGGGTCACGCCCCAGCGCCCGAGTTGCAAAGCGAGGCTGGCCAGATCCGCCGAGAGAATTTCGGCGCTGCCATAAGCCGCCAGTTGTTCGTGCTGATCCTGCGACCACAGGCGAAAACACACGCCCGGCTCCAATCGCCCGGCGCGGCCGGCACGCTGGGTGGCGCTGGCCTTGGAGATGCGTTGGGTGTCGAGACGGGTCATGCCGCTGCCCGGGTCGAAGCGCGGCACCCGCGCCAATCCGGCATCGATGACCACGCGCACGCCGTTGATGGTCAGGCTGGTCTCGGCGATGTTGGTTGCCAGCACCACTTTGCGCTGACCGGGGGCGCCGGATCGATCGCTGCACGTTGCGCATTGAGGTCAAGTTCGCCGTGCAACGGGCACAGCAGAACGTCTTTGCGCTCACCGATGGCGTCGGCCAATTGCTGGTGCACGCGGCGGATTTCCGCTTGTCCCGGGAGGAACACCAACAGGCTGCCGGTTTCGTCGTGCAGCGCTTCGAGTACGGTGTGCGTGACGCGCTGGTCGATGTATTCGCCCGGCTGAAATGGCCGGCCCCAGCGCATCGTCACCGGATACATGCGCCCTTCGCTGCGCAGGATCGGCGCGTCATCAAGCAACCCCGCCAACCGCTCGCCTTCGAGGGTGGCCGACATCAGCAGAATCTTCAGCGGCTGTTCAGCGCGAAACAGCTCGCGACCGTTCAGACTGAGCGCCAGCGCCAGATCGGCGTCGAGACTGCGTTCATGAAATTCGTCGAAGATCAGCAGACCCACGCCGTCCAGCGCCGGGTCGTCCTGCAAGCGCCGGGTGAGAATGCCTTCGGTGACCACTTCGATACGCGTCTTCGGGCCAACCTTGCTGTCGAGGCGGATGCGATAGCCGACGGTTTCACCGACCTGCTCGCCGAGCTCGCTGGCCAAACGCTCCGCCGCCGCCCGCGCAGCCAGACGTCGGGGTTCGAGCATGACGATGGTCTGCCCGGCCAGCCAGGCTTCGTTGAGCAAGGCCAAGGGCACGCGGGTGGTTTTACCGGCGCCGGGCGGTGCTTCGAGCACGGCTTCGTGGCGTGACGCGAGGGCTTCACGCAGGGCGGGTAAAACATCGTCGATCGGCAAAGAAATCATGCTGGCTCCAAAACAGAGGGCCGAGTATAACGGCGAACTGCCGGGCGTTCGTCAGGGTCTTAACTTCACAAGACGAAGCTTCGTTATTTGATGACTCAGGAGACATTTCCATGCGCTTACCCTCTCGCCTGATTGGCGGTGTTCTGGTCGCCACCCTGCTCACGCAGCTCACTGCATGCGGTTCGATTTTCTACCCGGACCGCCGTGGCCAGATCGACGGCAAGATCGACCCGGCGATTGCCGTGCTCGATGCCGTCGGCCTGCTGTTCTACATCATTCCCGGACTGATCGCGTTTGCTGTCGACTTCGCCACCGGCGCGATCTATTTCGAACCGGGCCACACCGCGCAGATCGATCCGGCCAAGCTCAAGCAAGCCATCGGCCCGGATGGACAGGTCGACAATCACAAGTTGCAGGCGATTCTTGAGAGCGAGCTGGGAAGAGACTTTCCCTCGACGATCCACGCTTGATCCAGCACAAGGGCAGCACTCAGCAACTGGTGATGTTCGGCCTGCAACCCGCCGCTTGAATAAGGACGTTCAATGACATCCAGCCCCGAACACGCCCGCCTGCTGCGGCTGGCGACCCGCGCCTCGGTGGCGGTCGCCTGCACGCTGATCGTCGCCAAGGCGATTGCCTGGTGGCTCAGTGGATCGGTGAGCATGCTCGCCGGCCTCACCGACTCGGCGCTGGATGGCGTGACCTCGATGCTCAATCTGCTGGCAGTGCACTACGCCTTGCGCCCGGCGGATGACGATCACCGTTATGGCCACGGCAAAGCCGAATCGCTGGCGGGCATGGCGCAGGCGTTGTTCATCGGTGGCAGCGCGGTGTTGATCGCGTTTCAGGCCTACCAACGCTTGCATACGCCGGAGCCGCTTGGCGCGCCGTGGCTGAGCATCGGCGTGATCGTATTTTCGCTGTTGCTGACGGCGGCGCTGCTGATGTTGCAGCATCGAGTGATCAAGCAGACCGGCTCCAACGCGGTACGCGCCGACTCGTTGCATTACCGTTCGGACCTGCTGCTCAACGGCAGCATCCTCATCGCGCTGGTATTGGCGGGAATGGGTTTTGCGCAACTGGACGCGTGGTTCGGCCTGGGGATCGCCGCGTACATTTTCTGGAGCGCAATCCAGATAGCCCGGGAGAGTTTTTCGGTGCTGATGGACGAGGAACTGCCGACCGATGTCAGCCAACACATGCTCGAACTGGCCTGCAGCGTCCCCGGCGTGCTCGGTGCACATGACCTGCGCACGCGGATCTCCGGCAACCACTGGTTTGTGCAATTGCACTTGGAGCTGCCGGGCGAACTGACCCTGTCAGTCGCCCATGGCATCAGCGATCAAGCAGCGGCGGCAATACACAAGGCTTATCCCAAAGCCGAGGTACTGGTCCACGCCGATCCTGTAAAAACAGCCACAAGCGAAAAGCCTCTAGCTTCAAGCTTGTAGCTGTAGCTTGTAGCTTGTAGCTTGTAGCTTGTAGCTGCCCCTATCTGACCTGATAACCGCGACTGTTCAGGCAGTTGCCCTGCGCCTGGCGATACGCCTCAACCACTTCGGGCGCCGGTTGGTAGGTCGCGGTGCGCGGGTCGAAACCGCTTTGCTGCACGGCGTACTGAGAGCACTGGTAACCGTCCTGCTGCACTTGCTGCGGCGACTGGCCGTTGGCCGGGTAGGCTTCGACGTCATAGCCCTGAGCTTGCGGTTGCGGCGGTTGCTGCAGCGGCGGCTCGACCACCACGTAGTCCTGCGTCGCCTCTTGATAGGCGTAATATGAGCCGGCGGCGAGGAACAGCAGCGAGCCGCCGATCCATACCTCACGGGCGTAATCCGGCAAATACTGGATGCGAATCCCGCGCGGTGGCTGGACGACGATGTAGCGCGGGCCTTGCGGGCGATACCAGTAGCCGCCGGAGTAGAAGTAATCCTGACCGCGATACGGCACGCGGTAATCACGATCCGGGAAGCGATCGATCACATGGCCCGGACGATACTGCGGGCCCGGCCCCAGCCATTGCCATGACCGTTCGGCCGTCCCGGCCAGCGGTTGTCATCGGGACGCGGCTGCGTCTGCCACTGTTGATTGTGGTAACCGTTCTGCGGGCGCTCGTCGCGGTAGTAACCCTGACGCGGCTCCTGGGTCTGGCGCACGGCGTCGGGACGTGGCTGGATCGGCAGACTGTTGGCCGGTAATTGTGGCGGTGGTGGCGGTTGGCGAACCGGGTTGGGGTTGTAGGCCGGGCGGTTCTGATCCCGGTTCTGCCATTGACCGTCATTGTTATGCGGCTGGCCGTTGTGCTCGAACTGACGGCTATTGTCGCCACGAATGATCCCGTCGTTCTGCGGCCCGTTGCCGGGCCCACGATTCTGCGGCTCATCGGCCAGCGCTTGCGCACTGACACCCACACAGAGCAAACCAACACCGGCCAGACGCCAGATGCGCGAATTCATGCTTTTCCTCACTGCGGGAGCCTGTCGTTGGGAGGGCTTGTTGCTGAGACTCGGAACTACCCCACCGGGTTCTGCAACAGGTTATCAGTCGCGCGACTTATTTATTGAGGCGCCAACATGAAATCGCAGGCAAGAAAAAGGGAGACCCGTCGGCCTCCCTTCTGGAGATACTTCGTCCTGGCTCGACGCTTTTGACGTCGGCTCACCTCACGCCGTCTTCTGGACAGTGTGCAGCTCGGGGCCGGCACATCCCCGGTGGGGGTGGCGGCCGCGGCGGGCCTGATTGGGCGAACCGCGTGGACTGTGTTACCGAGCAGTGATTCTGGTGATAAGAATAGGCCTGAGGGCGCGACAGATGATTGCGAAAATTGCTCAATTAAACACTGCTTGCGCAATTTTTAACCCTGGATAGATAATCCGCCGCAATAGTTACGACCAAGGACAGATTGATGAGCAAACTCGACCGGTATGACCTGAGTATTTTGGCGGAATTGCAGCGCGACGCCCGTATCTCCAACCAGGAACTGGCCGAGCGCATCGGTCTGTCGCCCTCGCGCTTGCTCGCGCCGGGTCAAGCAACTGGAAGACGATGGTTATATCTCGCGCCAGGTTGCCCTGCTCGATCGCAAGATGCTCGGCTTGAGCCTGACCGCGTATGTGCTGATCGGCATGGACCGGCACACCCCGGAACGCTTCGAGAATTTCGAAGCGGCAATCCGCACATTGCCGCAAGTACTGGAATGCAGCCTGGTGACCGGGGTGGATGCCGACTACCAGTTGAAAGTGGTGGTGCCGGATATGGATCACTATCAGAAACTGCTGCTGGGGCATCTGACCCGGATTGAAGGGGTTACGAGTGTGCGGTCGAGTTTTGTGCTGAATCAGGTGCTCAACAGCACCGAACTGCCGCTGACTCATTTGCGTAGCTGAAATCGCTTTCGCGAGCAGGCTCGCTCCCACAGGGGAATGCATTTCAACCTGTGGGAGCGAGCCTGCTCGCGAAGGGGCCAGCACAGGCGACGCAGATCAATGCCACCCCACCGACCATGGCGTATACTCGCCGCCGCCCTTTCAGCCCTGTCCGCGCCGGAGATCGCCAATGGATCCAGCACTGTTCGAAGAATGGATGATGACCGGTCTGGTCAGCATCCTGATCATTTTCATGGGTTTCATCGTCTGGGATCTGGCGAAGAAATCCAAGGCCGAGCGGTTCGGCTCGTTCATTCTGTTTTTCGTGCTGGGCCTGGGCGTGGCCGCGTTCATCATCAAGAGTGTGGTGATCGGCCTGATCGAATCCGGCGCCTTATAAGCGCGCCGGTACTTCCCGCCACTGGCCCTGATCAAGCCCTTCGATGGTCCAGTCGCCAATCCTGACCCGCACCAGACGCAACGTCGGCAACCCGACCGCCGCCGTCATGCGCCGCACCTGACGGTTACGCCCTTCGCGAATCACCAGTTCCAGCCATGAAGTGGGTATGGTCGCGCGAAAGCGTACCGGTGGATTGCGCGGCCACAATTGCGGCTCAGCCAGTTGTCGCGCTTCGGCGGGCAGGGTCATGCCGTCATTCAGCTCGACACCATCACGCAGGCGCTGCAACTGCTCGGCCGTCGGCTCGCCTTCCACCTGCACCCAATAGGTCTTCGCCAGCTTGTGTTTGGGATCGGCGATGCGCGCCTGCAACTGGCCGTCGTTGGTCAGCAGCAACAAACCTTCGCTGTCGCGATCCAGACGTCCGGCCGGATAAATCCCCGGCACATCGATGTAATCCTTGAGCGTCGCCCGCCCTTCACCGTCGCTGAACTGCGTCAGCACATCGAAGGGTTTGTTGAACAGGATCAGTTTCGGCTCGGCCGGTGGTGCCTTGGCAACACGGCGCGGGGCAGAAGACTGAGGCTTCGCGCCGGGGCGGCGGGAAGGTGGACGCGGGGACGGGACATAAGAGACAGAACATTTAGCGATCAGGGCTGACAATGCTAGTTCCCCGACCGCCAAATGACCACGACTAACCGTTACCGGAACGGCGGCTCGTCGAAGCTGCGCAGTTTGCGCGAGTGCAGCGAATTGAGTTCGGTGCGCAGCAGATCCACCGCTTCGATGCCGATTTTCAAATGCTGGCTGACTGCGCGTTCATAGAAGGCATTGGCCGAGCCCGGCAGTTTGATTTCGCTGTGCAGCGGCTTGTCCGAAACACAGAGCAACGTGCCGTAGGGCACCCGCAGGCGATAACCTTGCGCGGCGATCGTGCCGCTTTCCATGTCCACCGCCACTGCGCGGGACAAGTTGATGAGTGGCCGTTCCTGAGCCCAGCGCAATTCCCAGTTACGGTCGTCGTAGGTCAGAACCGTGCCGGTGCGCAGGCGCTTCTTCAGATCGTCGCCCTTCTCGCCGGTGACATTCGCCGCTGCCTGCTGCAGAGCAAGCTGCACTTCGGCCAGTGCCGGGATCGGAATATTCGGCGGCACCACGCGATCGAGAATGCCATCGCGACGCATGTAGGCGTGAGCCAGCACGTAGTCGCCGATAGTCTGCGACTGACGCAGGCCGCCGCAGTGGCCGATCATCAGCCAGCAATGCGGGCGCAGCACGGCCAGGTGATCGGTGATGTTTTTGGCGTTGGACGGGCCGACGCCGATATTCACCAGCGTCACACCGTGGCCATCGCTGGCGATCAGGTGATAGGCCGGCATCTGGTAACGGTGCCAGACCACACCGGCGGCGATTGCCGAAGCTTCGCCGTGGTCCATGCTCTTCTCGATGATCACATTGCCCGGCAGGACCATGCGCACGAAACGCGGATCGTTGCGCAACTGCTCAAGACCATGAACGATGAACTGGTCGACGTAGCGGTGATAGTTGGTCAGCAGAATCCACGGCTGCACATGGCGCCAGTCGCTGCCGGTGTAATGCACCAGACGGCGCAGGGAGAAGTCCACGCGCGCGGCGTCGAACAGCGCCAGTGGCAGCGGATCGGTGTTTTCCCAGTCATAGAGGCCGTCGGCGATGCCATCGGTGGCGGCGGACAGGTCAGTACTCGGGAACACCCGCGCCAGCACTGCCGCAGTGACACCGGAGCCGGCCAGTTCATCGCCCTGCTCAACCACGTACGGATACGGAATGTTCTGCTGGCTGACGCCGACTTCGACGGTCACGGTGAAGTCATGCATCAACGGTGTCAGCTGTTCAAGCAGGTATTTGCGAAACGCCGCCGGGTGGGTGACGGTGACGCTGTAAGTGCCCGGCAACTGCACCTTGGCGTAAGCGCGGGTGGTCTGCGGCACTTCACCCTGGCAGTGGTAGGTCAGACGCAATTCGGGATAACGAAACAGGGCACGCTGCTCGGCGTCGGGCTCGACGCGGTCCTTGAGGTAACGCTTGAGGGCAGAATTCAGCGCAGTGGTGGCCCGCTCATGCAGCTCGGCCAGACGATCCACGGCTTGTTCGGCGGTTTGAACGACAATAAACGCTTCGGTCACGATCAGCTTCCTGTGTTCTGACTTGCAGGGCTTCATCTTGCCTGCATCGTGGACGCACGGGAACAGTGGCGTTGTGGGTGTACCGAAATCTTTCAGGTAACCCGAATCCTGTGGGAGCTGGCTTGCCAGCGATGAGGCCGTCACATTCAACATCGATGTTGACTGACAGACCGCCATCGCTGGCAAGCCAGCTCCACAGGGTTTTGTGGTGTCGGGAAAATTGCGGTTAGAAAAGCTGTGGGGTCGAGCGTGCGACGATGGGTTCGACGTCCAGCCCACGCGGCAACGCGCCGTAGACGCGACCTCCACCGCTCAGACGGCTGGCAATGAAAGCATCGCTGACGGCTGAATTCCCCGCCTCCAACAGGAGTTTGGCCTGCAATCCAAGGGCAATGTCTTCGGTCAACTGCCGCGCCCGATACTGAATATCACTGGTGTCCTTGAACTGCGCCTGCAACTGCTGAATGTGCGCGGCCAGACGCTTGTCGCCATGACCGTCGCCCAATTCGCTGAACAGCACATCCAACACACCCGGCTCCTTCGACAATGCGCGCAGCACATCCAGACATTGCACATTCCCCGACCCTTCCCACGTCGAATTCACCGGCGCTTCGCGGTACAGGCGCGGCAGGATGCTGTCCTCGACGTATCCAGCACCGCCCATGCATTCGGCGGCCTCGTTGATCATCCCCGGCGCACGCTTGCAGATCCAGTATTTGCCCACTGCCGTCACCAGCCGCGCGAACTGCGCTTCGTGGCGATCATTCAGATGGTCCAGCGCCTTGCCCATGCGCAGACTCAGCGCCAACGCCGCTTCGCTCTCCAGCGCCAGATCGGCGAGTACGTTTTGCATCAGCGGCTGCTCGCTGAGCAATTTGCCGCCAACCTTGCGGTGCGCGCAGTGATGGCTGGCCTGGGTCAGCGCCTGGCGCATCAGCGAGCTGGAACCAACCATGCAATCGAAACGGGTCATCGCCACCATCTCGATAATGGTCGGCACGCCGCGCCCTTCTTCGCCGATCATCCAGGCCAGCGCGCCACGAAACTCCACCTCGCTGGAGGCGTTGGACTGGTTGCCGAGTTTGTTTTTCAGACGCTGAATGTAGAACTGATTGCGCGTGTCGTCCGGGCGATGGCGCGGCAGCAGGAAGCAACTCAAGCCCTTGTCGGTTTGCGCCAATGTGAGGAAGGCATCGCACATCGGCGCCGAGCAGAACCACTTGTGCCCGACCAGCTCATAAGCCTGACCCGGGCCGCTGGCGCCGACCGGGTAAGCCTTGGTGGTGTTGGCGCGAACGTCGGTGCCGCCCTGCTTCTCGGTCATCGCCATGCCGATGGTCACGCCGGCCTTGTGCGCCATGCCGACGTTGCGCGGATCGTATTCGGTGGCGAGGACTTTTGGCAGCCACTGCTCGGCCAGGTTCGGCTGCAAGCGCAGGGCCGGCACGCTGGCGAAGGTCATGGTCAACGGGCAACCACTGCCGGCCTCGGCCTGGCTATGCAGATAGGTCATCGAAGCGCGGGCGACATGTGCGCCGTCCTGCGGGTGCGCCCAGGGCAGCGAGGTCAGGCCATGCTCGATCGCGCTGCGCATGAGCTCGTGGTAAGCCGGGTGAAATTCGACCAGATCGATGCGGTGACCGTAGCGATCATGGCTGGCAAATACCGGTTTGTTCTGGTTGGCGAGAAACCCCGCCTCCATCAAAGGCCCGCCCGCCAGTGCGCCGTAGGCATCGATACGCGACTCGGCCCAACCGGCGCCAAAACGCCGCGACCACTCCTGGAGCGGCAGGTCGATGCGGTACAGGTTGGTGCCGTCCAGCGACGGCGGCTGATTGGTGACTTCGTGGGTTTCGGCGAACTGATGCAGGTTCATGACGGCACTCCGTGTTCAGCAATGGCACCAGTTAAGCACTGGTGCTTTTTGAACAAAGTGTCATACGCGCCGTTTTTGCGGCGCTTTTACCCCATCAGCAACTGAGCACGCGGCGCTGCAATGCAGCTTGCAGATCCTCGAATTTCACCGGTTTGGCCAGATAGTCGATGGCCGCGCCCGGCGCGCATTGCTCGCGATCCGCGCCCAGCGCCAGCATGAACACCGGCAGGTGCGCGCAGCCCGGCAGCGCGTGGATCTGGCAGCACAGCGATGCGCCTTCGTGGCTGGGCAATTGGCAGTCGATCAGCACCGCATCGAAGCTTTCCCGTTGCAGGCAGTCCAGCGCAGCGGCGCCGTTATCAGCGCTGCGCACGCGGAAACCGAGCTTGAGCAACATGCCGCGCATCACCAGTTGGTTGACGCTGTTGTCGTCCACCAGCAGCACCGTGCAGTCCTGCGGCGCACGCGTGCAATCGCGGGTCGGCTGATCCGCAGGTGTTTCGATCACCGGCAGTTCGAATTCGACATCGAGCTGGAAGCGGCTGCCGCTTCCGGGCTCGGAGCGGTGGGTGAGTTTGCCGCCGAGCAATTCGACCAGTTGCCGACAGATCGCCAGACCCACCCCAGGCCGCCGTATTCGCGAGTCATCGAACCGTCGAGCTGGAAAAAACGCTGATACAGCGTGGCCTCGCCCAGATCAGTGAAACCGATACCGGTGTCGATCACCGCAAACGACAGCGCCATGCAGTTATCCGTCGACGGCCGCCCGGTAACGCGTAGCGCCAGGCCGCCGACGCGGGTGAACTTGATGGCGTTGTCGAGCAGGCATTCCAGACACTGCGCCAGTTTCGCGCTGTCGCCATGCAGGCGATCCGGCAGGGTCGGCAAGACCTCGACCTTGAAATCCAGCGACTTGCTCGTCGCATTCCCCTCGAACTGCACGCGCAATGCCTCGACTACGCCGCGCAGGCTGAACGTACCCGGCGACGCCTTGAGCTTGCCGGCCTGCAATTCGGTGAGTGTGAGAATGCCATTGACCATGCGCATCATGTCGCGGGCAGAACCGGCGGCGGTCTGTTGATATTGCTCAAGCTCGGGATCGAGGTCGACGGTCTGCATCAGCTCCAGCGAACCGATCACGCCGTTCATCGGCGTGCGCAGTTCGTGGGTCAGGGTGGCGAGGAATTCATCTTTCAGTTTGTTGCTGTGGGCCAGTTGCTGGTTGAGCACTTCGAGTTTCTGCCCGGCGTCGTACAGCGTCTGCGCCTGCTGCTCGCGCATGGCGTTGATGCGATCGGCCAGCGCCAGCGACAGCAGAGCCACCTCGATGGCCGAGCCGATCTGGCTGGCGTACATGGTCAGGAACACGTTGGGCAGCAGGCCCAACACCATCAGCGTATTGACGATGCCGCCGAGCAAAAATGCCGACCAGGCGATGATGAAGTAACGCGCCACCCGCAAGCCGCGCCACCAGGCGAGAATCCCGGCGGCAAAGATCACCACGGTGAAGGTCAGCGCCAGTGTGGTCGCCAGGCGCAGGGCCAGGGCGTAACTGGTCATCAGCGACAGACCGATCACCAGCGCACTGAAGGCAACCAGACCGATCAGCAAACGGTCCAGCCAAGGGCTGTGAGTCTTGGTCTGCAGGAAACTGCGAGCGAACTGGCTGCCGAACAGCCCGGCGCAACCGATGAAAAACGGCGTCGCGGCGTTGGCCCACCACGGGTTGTCCGGCCAGAAATACTCGACCGCCGCGCCGTTCACCGACAATTGATAGAGGCCGAATGAGCCAATGTAGAAGATGTAATAGAGGTAACTGGTGTCGCGCACGCTCAGGTAGATGAACAGGTTGTAGACCAGCATCCCCAGCAGCACGCCATAAATGATGCCGAGCACATACAGGCGCACCGGTTGGTCTTCGAGGTACGCGGTGCTCGACCACAACGTCACCGGCGCCTGGATCGAGCCTTCGCTGGCCAGGCGCAGGTACAACGTCTGTTGCTGATTCGGTTTGAACGGCAGATCGAACAGGTAATTGTTCTGGCGGATCTCGCGGCTGGCGAACGGCAAAGCATCGCCGGTCTGGCGCACCAGTCGGTAGTCGCCGCTGGCGTCGGGCAAGTACAGATCGAGGTGATCAAGCGGCGGATACGCCAGTTCCAGCAGCCAGGTGCGCTGGGCGACCGGGTTGCTCGGGCGGTAATGCAGATCGATCTTCAGCCAGAACGCCGAACGCGAGTAACCGGCATTGAGCGTGGCCTTGTCGTGGGCTTTGAAATGGCCGGCGGCATCCTGTGCGCGGACGTCGGCAATCGTCGCCTGACCGCTCGGGTCTTCGAACACTTGCAGCGATCGGCCCAGCGGCAGGCTCTGGGTGAATTCGTCGAATTCGACAGCGCTCGCCATGAGGGGCAAGCAGAACAGCAACATCAGCAAATAGCGCATTGAAGCCCCAGCGTGGCTCGTCCGGTTGTGTCAGGAAGCCCCCATTCCCTTTGAGTAGACGTAAAACCGGTATTACCTATGATTGTTTGGATCCAGACTAGCATAGCCGCTGATGGCCATTGAGCACCATGGAAATTTTTCCTACAACGGCTCTAGAACGGGCGTTCCAGGGCAAAGCACCGAGATAGAGCTGTTGGGTTGGTCAACTCGCGACGACAGCCTCCTTGATAGATGACCAATTGTGGCGAGGGGATTTATCCCCGTTCGGCTGCGAAGCAGTCGCAAGTCCATCCAGCGAGATGTGTCAGAAAGAACCGGATTGCAGGGTTTGGGGCCGCTTCGCAGCCCAACGGGGATAAATCCCTCGCCACAAATGTGCTCCAAATAAAGACTGCGGGGTTGTCCGACAATCTGCTCGCAAACACCGTGAGTACTGAACCCCAAAATCAGCTTTGGTGGTAAGCTCGCGCACCATGAATATCTACAGCTCCCGCCCCGTTGTCCTCTGTCTCTCCGGCCACGACCCCAGTGGTGGCGCCGGCTTGCAGGCAGATATCGAAGCCTTGCTCGCGCAGGGTTGCCATGCGGCTCCGGCCGTCACCGCCCTGACCGTGCAAGACACCGTCAACGTCACTGACTTCCGCGTCCTCGACCGTGAGTGGGTATTGGCCCAGGCCAACGCCGTGCTCAACGACTCCGAAGTCGCGGCGGTGAAACTGGGCATGCTCGGCTCGCTGGAGATGGTCGACACGGTCGTCGAACTGCTCTCGGCGCACCCGCATCTGCCGGTGGTCTGCGACCCGGTGCTGCGTGCCGGCGGCGGCGGACGCCTGGGCAAGGACGAGGTCGG
Source organism: Pseudomonas sp. B21_DOA (assembly GCA_030544685.1). NCBI lineage: Bacteria > Pseudomonadati > Pseudomonadota > Gammaproteobacteria > Pseudomonadales > Pseudomonadaceae > Pseudomonas > Pseudomonas sp. B21_DOA. The sequence continues at coordinate 168,400 of CP086683.1, forward strand.
CTACGCGATGCGCGAGCGTCTGTTGCCGCTGTCGATCATTGCTACCCCGAATCTTCCCGAGGCGCGAATCCTTGCCGAACTGCCCGAGGGTACGGCCGACGAGTGCGCGGAAAAACTTCTGCCATTCATCAAAAACCTGCTGATCACCGGCGGCCATGGCGACGAAACTGAAATCCACAACCGCGTGTACAGCCGCGACGGCCTGCGCGAAACCTTTATCTGCCAGCGTCTGCCGGGTAGCTATCACGGCTCCGGCTGTACGCTGGCCAGCGCTTTGGCCGGGCGACTCGCTCAGGGCGAACACTTGGCCAGTGCCGTGCGCAGTGCGCTGGATTACACCTGGCGGACGCTGCGCGATGCCGAACAACTGGGCAAAGGCCAGTTCGTGCCGCGTCGCCTGCCGCTGGATTTCTGCTCGTAACCTCGTGAGGTCTGCCCGATGAAACTACGTGGCCTGTATGCCATCACCGACAGCCAGTTGCTGGCCGGCAAGTTTCTGTCTTACGTGGAGGCGGCGCTGGAAGGTGGCGTCATCCTGCTGCAATACCGCGACAAGAGCAGCGACGAGGCCCGCCGCCTGCGCGAGGCCGAAGCGCTGCGCAACTTGTGCGAGCGCTACAAGACGCAGTTGATCATCAACGATGACGCCGAACTGGCCGCGCGCCTCAACGTCGGTGTGCATTTGGGCCAGACCGACGGCCCGCTGTCGCCGACCCGCGCCCTGCTCGGTTCGAAAGCGATCATCGGCTCCACCTGTCACGGGCAGATCGCCCTGGCCGAACAGGCCGCCAAAGAAGGTGCGAGTTACGTTGCCTTCGGCCGCTTCTTCAATTCCACCACCAAACCCGGTGCGCCGAGTTGCAGCCTCGGCTTGCTCGACGAAGCCAAACGCACGCTGCACTTGCCGATCTGCGCGATTGGCGGCATCACCCTCGATAACGCCGCGCCGCTGGTCGAGCACGGTGTCGATCTGCTCGCCGTGATCCACGGTTTGTTTGGCGCCGAGAGCAGCGCCGAAGTGACCCGCCGCGCCCGCGCCTTCAACGAACTTCTGAAAATCTGATTTGAGAGCCCGATCATGTCTCGTTCCGAAACCCTGTTTGCCAATGCTCAGAAACACATCCCCGGCGGCGTAAACTCGCCGGTGCGCGCGTTCAAGAGCGTCGGCGGCACCCCGCTGTTCTTCAAACACGCCGAAGGCGCTCACGTCACCGACGAAGACGACAAGCGTTATGTCGATTATGTGGGTTCGTGGGGGCCGATGATCCTCGGCCACAGCCATCCGGACGTGCTCGACGCGGTGCGCAATCAGCTGCAACACGGCCTGTCCTACGGCGCGCCGACCTCGATGGAAACCGAGATGGCCGATCTGGTCTGCTCGCTGGTGCCGTCGATGGACATGGTGCGTATGGTCAGCTCCGGCACCGAAGCGACCATGAGCGCGATTCGTCTGGCCCGTGGTTTCACCGGCCGCGACAGCATCATCAAGTTCGAAGGCTGCTACCACGGCCACTCCGACAGCCTGCTGGTCAAGGCCGGTTCCGGCGCATTGACCCAGGGCGTACCGAGCTCGGCCGGCGTGCCGGCAGCGTTCGCCAAACACACCCTGACCCTGCCGTTCAACGACATCGACGCAGTTGAAGCGATGCTCGCCGAAGTGGGCGAAGAGGTGGCGTGCATCATCGTCGAGCCGGTCGCCGGCAACATGAACTGCGTGCCGCCAGCGCCGGGCTTCCTCGAAGGCCTGCGCTCGCTGTGCGACAAACATGGTGTGGTGCTGATCTTCGATGAAGTGATGACCGGTTTCCGTGTCGCCCTCGGCGGTGCCCAGGCGCATTACGGCGTGACGCCAGACCTGACCACATTCGGCAAGATCATCGGCGGCGGCATGCCGGTGGGTTGCTTCGGTGGCAAGCGCGAGATCATGCAGCGCATCGCCCCGCTGGGTCCGGTATATCAGGCCGGTACGCTGTCGGGTAATCCACTGGCGATGGCCGCCGGCCTGACGACTCTGCGTCTGATCAGCCGCCCGGGCTTCCACGCCGAACTGACCGACTACACCGCGCGCATGCTCGACGGCCTGCAACAGCGCGCCGATGCCGCCGGCATTCCGTTCGTGACCACTCAGGCCGGCGGCATGTTCGGCCTGTATTTCAGCGGCGCCGACGACATCGTCACCTTCGACGACGTGATGGCCAGCGACGCGGCACTGTTCGGGCGCTTCTTCCACTTGATGCTGGAAGGTGGCGTGTACCTGGCGCCGAGTGCGTTCGAAGCCGGTTTCACCTCGATCGCCCATGGCGAAGCCGAGCTGCAACTGACGCTGGACGCTGCCGAGCGTGCCTTCGCTGCATTAAAATAATCGCCGTACCGCTGACGTTGGCTATAGCCAGCGTCAGCTTTCACCTACATAGCCACGGTTTTTCCGACGTGTCTGCGCAAAACCTGCCTGAATCGGCCGATATATTCCCCACGCAGCAGAAAAACGAGTAAAGACTTTGTAAGGTTGGCCTCGCTTATTTCATAATGCGCGCTTATTGGATCCCTCGACGGGTCCGCGTGCCCTTCAGAGGTAAGTCGATTCCCATGAACCGCACCGGCCGCACCCTTGCATTGGGCTGCCTGTTGCTCCTTCAGCCCCTGCTCGCGCATGCGCAAGCAGGCGGCAACTCGTTGTTGATCCCGGCGATGGGTCGTTGCACCCTCAATACTCAGCCGCAAGACGTCACGCAGGCATTGGCCGCCTGCCAGAAAGCGGCGGATGAAGGGGACGCGCAAGCGCAATACGAGTTGGGTGAGTTCTACTACGACGGCAAGAACGCGCCGCGCGACCTCAATCAAGCCCTGAGCTATTTCGAAAAGGCCTCGTTGCAAGGCCACGCCCAGGCGCAATTCAAGCTCGGCAGCATGTTCTTCCGCGGTGAAGGTGTGCAGGCCAATAATATCCAGGCCTACATCGTGCTTAAGATGGCAGCGGTCAACGGGGCCGAAGAGGCGCTGGACACGGCCGACGAAGTCTCGGAAAAAATGTCCCGCGAAGATCTCGAAACCGCCACCCAGGTGCTGGGGCAGATTTTCCGCAAATACCTGATGGAACTGCAGAGCGCCGATGGGCGTACGCCGTTCTCACCACTGCCATAAGCGCTGTGGAGATGACCTGTGGCGAGGGGATTTATCCCCGTTGGGCTGCGAAGCGGCCCCAAAACCTGCAACCCGATTCTATCTGACACATATTGCTGGATGGATTGCGACTGCTTCGCAGCCCAGCGGGGATAAATCCCTCACCACAAACTCATTCCAATCCAGAATCCGCTGTTACTTTTCAGGCATCGGCATCGGAAACGGCATGACATTGCCGACCGCACCACGGGCTTCGCTGATTTTCGGTGTGCCCAGACGTTCCACCTCGTCGATGCGCACGATCGAATGCATCGGCACAAAGCTGCGCACCACGCCTTCGAACTGCGCCTTGAGCTTTTCTTCGCTCGGATCTACGACCATTTGCGTGCGCTCGCCAAAGACGAATTCTTCAACTTCCAGGAAACCCCACAGATCACTCTGATAGATCTGCTTGGCGTACATTTCGAACACCTGGCCCTGGTTGAGGAAAATCACCTTGTAGATTGGAGCTTCGCGTTTGGTCATGGCGGGCGGATAACATCGGGGTAAAAATGAGGGCGCGAACTATAGCATAGCCACCGGACGCACAGCGGTAGGAACCTGACGGCTTGTTCCCTATAATGCGCGGTTCTTTGAATCACGTGACGACCCGAATCCATGGCCAAGAAGCTTTACATCGAAACCCACGGTTGCCAGATGAACGAGTACGACAGCTCGCGCATGGTCGATCTGCTGGGCGAACATCAGGCCCTGGAAGTCACCGCTCGCGCGGAAGACGCCGACGTGATTCTGCTCAACACCTGCTCGATCCGCGAACGCGCGCAAGACCGCGTGTATTCGCAACTCGGCCGCTGGCGCGAACTGAAACTGGCCAATCCGGACATGGTCATCGCTGTCGGCGGTTGCGTGGCGAGCCAGGAAGGCGCGGCGATCCGCGATCGCGCACCGTACGTCGACGTGGTGTTCGGCCCGCAGACCCTGCACCGCCTGCCGGAGATGATCGACGCAGCGCGCAGCAGCAAGCTGCCGCAGGTCGACGTGTCGTTCCCGGAAATCGAAAAATTCGACCATCTGCCCGAGCCGCGTATCGACGGCCCGAGTGCTTACGTGTCGGTGATGGAGGGCTGCAGCAAGTACTGCACGTTCTGCGTGGTGCCGTACACCCGCGGTGAAGAAGTCAGCCGACCGTTCGATGACGTGATCGCGGAAATCATTCACCTCGCCGAACACGGCGTGCGTGAAGTCACCCTGCTGGGGCAGAACGTCAACGGCTATCGCGGCCAGACCCACGACGGTCGTCTGGCCGATCTGGCCGAGCTGATTCGTGTGGTCGCCGCTGTCGAAGGCATCGACCGCATTCGCTATACCACGTCGCACCCGCTGGAGTTCTCCGACAGCCTGATCCAGGCCCACGCCGAAGTGCCGGAACTGGTCAAACACCTGCACTTGCCGGTGCAGTCAGGCTCGGATCGTATTCTCGCGGCGATGAAGCGCAACCACACGGCGCTGGAGTACAAATCCAAGCTGCGCAAATTGCGCGCCGCCGTACCAGGGATCTGCATCAGTTCGGACTTCATCGTCGGCTTCCCCGGCGAAACCGAGAAAGACTTCGAACAGACCATGAAGCTGATCGCCGATGTCGGCTTTGATTTCTCCTATTCGTTCGTCTACAGCCAGCGTCCGGGCACGCCCGCTGCCGATCTGGCCGACAACACCCCGGAGGAATTGAAGAAAGAACGCCTGAACGCGCTGCAACACCGTTTGAATCAGCAGGGTTTCGAAATCAGCCGACAAATGGTCGGCTCGATCCAGCGCATTCTGGTGACCGATTATTCAAAGAAAGACCCGGGCGAACTGCAGGGCCGCACCGAGAATAACCGTATCGTCAACTTCCGCTGCGACAATCCCACCCTGATCGGCCAGTTCGCCGATGTGCACATCGACGCCGCGCAACCGCACTCACTGCGTGGTTCTTTAATTCAATAACGCCGCATTTCTCCTGTGGAAGCGAGCCTGCTCGCGAAGGCGGTCTGTCAGACACATCAATGTTGAATGTGTCGGCGCCTTCGCGAGCAGGCTCGCTCCCACAGGTAAAGCGCAGCGGCGCTGATCGGCTGAGATATTTAAGAGCTTTCGCACCCACGCCACTGGCGTTATCCTTGATTTCATCCTAATTGCCCCAGGGCGGCTAAATACGACCTTGAACGCACCTATCGAACCACATCGTTTTCTCCTCGAGCCTTTTGAGGCTCGCCGCTTCGCCAATCTGTGCGGGCAATTCGACGAGCATCTGCGCTTGATCGAACAGCGCCTGGCCATCGAGATCCGCAATCGCGGAAACCAGTTCGAGCTGATTGGCGACCCAAAACTCACCACGTCCGCGGAAAACCTGCTGCGCCGCCTGTACCGGGAAACCAAGGGTACCGAGCTGTCGCCCGATCTGGTGCACCTGTTCATCCAGGAATCGGCCGGCGACGATCTCGACAATCCAGCCCCTGCCGAACCGACCGTCGCCCTGCGCACCAAGAAAGGCATGATTCGCCCGCGCGGCTTGAATCAGCAGCGCTACGTGAAGGAAATCCTCGGCAACGACATCAACTTCGGCATCGGCCCGGCCGGTACCGGCAAGACCTATCTGGCGGTAGCTTGTGCGGTTGATGCATTGGAACGTGAGCAGATCCGCCGCATCCTGCTGGTGCGTCCGGCGGTCGAAGCGGGTGAAAAACTCGGCTTTCTGCCCGGCGACCTGTCGCAGAAGATCGACCCGTACCTGCGCCCGCTGTATGACGCGCTGTACGAAATGCTCGGTTTCGAATACGTCGCCAAACTCATCGAGAAACAAGTGATCGAGGTCGCGCCGCTGGCCTACATGCGCGGTCGCACGCTGAACAACAGCTTCATCATTCTCGACGAAAGCCAGAACACCACCGTCGAACAGATGAAGATGTTCCTCACGCGGATCGGCTTCGGCTCTACCGCCGTGATCACCGGCGACATCACTCAGGTCGACCTGCCGCGCGGCACCAAGTCCGGGCTGCACCACGTCATCGAAGTATTGAAAGACGTGCCGGGCATCAGCTTCACCCACTTCCAGCCCAAAGACGTCGTGCGCCACCCGTTGGTGCAGCGGATTGTCGAGGCCTACGAGCGCTTCGAGACCCGTGCCGAAGCCGCGAAGGAAGCCTCGCGCGATGCTTGAGCTGGATCTGCAAATCGCCACCGAGGCCAGCGCGCCGAGTGAAGCCGAGTTCCGCCAGTGGTGCGAACTGGCCCTGCGTCAGCGCAGCGCCGACTCGGAAATGACCATTCGTCTGGTCGACGAGGAAGAAGGCCGCGAGCTCAATCACACCTGGCGCCACAAGGACTACGCGACCAATGTGTTGTCGTTCCCGGCGGAAGTGCCTGATGAGTTTCTCGATATCCCGCTGCTCGGCGATCTGGTGATTTGCGCGGCCGTGGTCGAACGCGAAGCCGCCGAACAGGGCAAGGAACTAAAGGCCCACTGGGCTCACCTGGTCATTCACGGCTGCTTGCATCTGCTCGGTTACGACCATATAGATGACGACGAAGCCGAGGAAATGGAAGCACTGGAACGCGAGTTGCTTGCTGAACTGGGCTATCCCGATCCGTACGCGGACGACGAAACCGAACATTCCCCCATCGTTACAACAAAGGATTCAGAGTAATCGCTATGAGCGAAGATCGATCGAGCAACGGGCAGAAGTCATGGCTGGGTAAACTGACCCAGGCTTTTGCCCACGAGCCGAAGAACCGTCAGGAGCTCCTCGAGCTGCTGCGTGATGCACACCAGAACAAACTGCTGGACAGCGAAGCGCTGGCCATCGTCGAAGGCGCCATCCAGGTGGCTGACCTGCAAGTCCGCGACATCATGGTGCCGCGCTCGCAGATGATCAGCATCAAGGCGACCCAGACACCCCGCGAATTCCTCCCTGCCGTGGTCGACTCGGCCCACTCGCGCTATCCGGTGATCGGCGAAAGCCATGACGACGTGATGGGCGTGCTGCTGGCCAAGGACCTGCTGCCGCTGATCCTCAAGGAGAACGGCGACAGCTTCAACATCAAGGACCTGCTGCGCCCGGCCACCTTCGTGCCGGAGTCCAAGCGTCTGAACGTGTTGCTGCGTGAGTTCCGCGCCAACCACAACCACATGGCCATCGTCATCGACGAATACGGCGGCGTGGCCGGTCTGGTGACCATCGAAGACGTCCTCGAACAGATCGTCGGCGATATCGAAGACGAGCACGACGTCGAAGAAGACAGCTACATCAAGCCGCTGCCCAGCGGTGATTTCCTGATCAAGGCACTGACGCCGATCGAGAACTTCAACGAGTTTTTCGACAGCGAATTTTCCGACGACGAATTCGACACTGTCGGCGGTCTGGTGATGAGCGCGTTCGGCCACTTGCCAAAACGCAACGAAATCACTGAAATCGGCGCCTATCGTTTCCGCATCCTGAATGCCGACAGCCGTCGGATTCATTTGCTGCGTCTGACCCCAATCGCCCGGTAAGAAATCTAAGGACTGAAATGCGCTGGACAACCCGCCCCGGCTGGCCCGGTAACCTGCTGGCCGTGGCGGCCGGTGCAATTACCACCTTCGCTCTGGCACCTTTCAACATCTGGCCGCTGGCGTTGCTCGCGGTCGGTTTGTTCTACGCCGGTTTGCGTGAGCTGAGCCCGCGTCAGGCGCTCGGCCGTGGCTGGTGCTTCGGCTTCGGCCTGTTCGGTGCCGGCACCAGTTGGATCTATTACAGCATTCATCATTTCGGTGGCGCTTCGGTGTTGCTCGCCGGGTTCCTGATGCTGCTGTTCACCGCGGCGATTGCCTGGTTCTTCGCCTTGCCCGCTTGGCTGTGGGCGCGCTGGTTGCGGCGTAACGAAGCACCGCTGGCGGATGCCTTGGCGTTTGCGGCTTTATGGGTCGGGCAGGAAGCGTTTCGCGGCTGGTTCCTTACCGGTTTCCCGTGGCTGTATTCCGGTTACAGCCAGCTCGACGGCCCGTTGGCCGGGCTCGCTCCGGTGGGCGGCATGTGGCTGGTGTCGTTTGTTCTGGCACTGACGGCGGCGCTGATCTACAACGCGCCGCGCTTGTTGCAGACGCGTCGCAAAGGCTTTATCGCGGCCGGTCTGGTACTTCTGCTGGGCCCTTGGGTGGCGGGTATCGCCCTCAAAGGCCACGCGTGGACCAGCCCGTCCGGCGCACCACTGACGGTCGCCGCAATTCAGGGCAACGTCGCGCAAAGCATGAAATGGGACCCGGCCGAGCTCAACGCGCAACTGGCGCTGTACCGTGATCTGAGCTTCCGCTCCAAACCGGTCGATCTGCTGATCTGGCCGGAAACCGCCGTGCCGGTGTTGAAGGAGTCCGCCGAGGGCTACCTGACCATGATGGGCAACTTCGCCGCCGAGCGTAAATCGGCGTTGATCACCGGTGTGCCGATTCGTCAGACCGTGCATCACGAGCGGCGCTTCTTCAACGGCATCACCGTGGTCGGCGAAGGCGACGGTACTTACCTGAAGCAGAAACTGGTGCCGTTCGGCGAATACGTGCCGTTGCAGGATGTGTTGCGCGGTTTGATCGCGTTCTTCGACCTGCCGATGTCGGACTTCGCGCGCGGCCCTTCCGATCAGGCACTGCTACAGGCCAAGGGTTACCAGATTGCACCGTTTATCTGCTACGAAGTGGTCTATCCGGAATTCGCCGCTGGCCTGTCGGCACGCAGCGATCTGCTGCTGACGATCAGCAACGACACCTGGTTCGGCACCTCGATCGGCCCGCTGCAACATTTGCAAATGGCCCAGATGCGCGCACTGGAAGCCGGACGCTGGATGATCCGCGCGACCAACAACGGCGTTACCGGCCTGATCAACCCGTTCGGGCAGATCACCGAGCAGATTCCGCAGTTCGAACAAGGCGTGCTGTACGGCGAAGTGGTGCCGATGCACGACCTGACGCCATATCTGCAGTGGCGCTCGTGGCCGCTGATCGTATTGTGCCTGCTGCTGTCTGGCTGGGCGCTGATGGCCAGCCGCATGTCGAAGACCCTCTGAGAAATGTGGCGAGGGATTTATCCCCGCTGGAGTGCGCAGCAGTCCCTCTTCTGAAGGTAAGAGAGGGGCCGCTACGCGCCCCATCGGGGATAAATCCCTCGCCACAATGATCTTCAGCGGTAAAACAACGAATAGCCCACCTGCCCCACCGCTTCATTGAGCAACTGCCCGCTCTGCCAGATCGATTTGAATTCCGGCAACCAGCCGCCAAACGGGCGAGCGTTATCGGTACCGAGGAAACCCACCGGTGCCGCCACCACTTCAAACCCCGCCTGTTCAAAGCTCCACACCGCCCGCGGCATGTGCCACGCCTGCGTCACCACGACGACCCGCTTGATCCCCTGCAGCAAAAGAATATCCGCTGTCATCCTGGCGTTTTCCCATGTGGTGCGGCTCGCGCCTTCTTGCCAGCGCACGCTCACGTCGAAGTCATCACGCAACGAATCCGCCATCAACTTCGCCTCGGTCGGGGGCGTGCCGTAATGCAGGCCGCCGCTGGCCAGGATCGGCAAGCCCGATGCCTTGGCCAGGCGTGCGGCGTAACGCTGACGCTCCAGTCCGACGCCGGTCGGCTGATCTTCGCCCCAGGCCAGATCACCGCGCTCACGCCCCGAGCCCAAGACCACAATCGCATCGGCGCGTTGCGCCAGGGTTGCCCACTCCTGACGGGGCAGCGGTGGCTCGCGCTCCAATGCCTTGGCGCCCCACTGCACCACCACCGGCAGGCTCATCAACCACAGGCCGCCAAAACCGAGGGCAAAACACACGCCCGCCAGGCGCGGCCGGGAGCGGCGCAGCCACCAGGCGGCCAGCAACAGCAGCAAAAGAATGCCGGGCGGCAGTAAAAGTTGTTTGATGAAATAGCGAAAGGGCATCGGGCATCTCCAAAGATGCCCGAAGCCTAAGAGTGTTAATTACGAGTTACAACCAATAGGCGGGATCCTGTTGCAAAAGATCCGTTTCATGACCTGCCATGCGCTTACTTGGCCTGCACAGAACGCACCTTGCCGGTGTCTCTGCGCGGCGCCTTGTCCTTGAGCCAGATGACCTTGGCCGAATGTGCCGCATCGAGCTGCTTCACTGCTTGAGACAGGCATCCCTGCGTTTCACGTTCACTGCGATCCAGATAGGCCTTGACCAGTTTGAACTCGGCGGGGCTCAAGCCACGCAATTCCAGTTCCAGGGGCGCTCGTCGCGCAGCCGGTCAGCGGTTTTCACGGCGTCCAGCGCCATGCCCAGACGATCGATCAACCTTTCGTACAACTCGGGTTTCGTTACGTTTTTTCCGTTGCTCCACCATCCCTCACCTCATTGAAGATAAGACTCACTCCCCAGTTAGAGCTTAGCTTCGCTGCACGAACCGGCTACACGCCGCGACCAACGGCCCTCGCCACGCAAACGCGCGGACAATCAGCTGTAATCAGGGTTTCCCTCGGCCAAGCGCGGTCATGTATGCTACGGCGCTTCCTGTCATTCCACTTCCAGCGCACCCGGGCCATCCCGGATGCCGCCGTCGAAGAGGATTAGGCCACCCCTATCCAGTACAAAAGTAGCCATGCACGAACAATATCAGCCCCGTGAGATCGAAGCCGCCGCCCAGTCGTTCTGGGATGAGCAAAAGTCCTTTGAAGTCAGTGAACAACCAGGCAAGGAAACCTACTACTGCCTGTCGATGTTCCCTTACCCCAGCGGCAAGCTGCACATGGGCCACGTGCGCAACTACACCATCGGCGACGTGATCTCGCGCTACCAGCGCATGCAGGGCAAGAACGTTCTGCAGCCAATGGGCTGGGATGCGTTCGGCATGCCCGCGGAAAACGCCGCGATGAAAAACAACGTAGCGCCCGCCAAGTGGACCTACGAAAACATCGCCTACATGAAGTCGCAACTGCGCAGCCTCGGCCTCGCGGTGGACTGGTCCCGCGAAGTGACCACCTGCAAGCCGGACTACTACCGCTGGGAACAATGGCTGTTCACCCGCCTGTTCGAAAAAGGCGTCATCTACCGCAAGAACGGCACCGTGAACTGGGACCCGGTCGACCAGACCGTGCTGGCCAACGAGCAAGTCATTGATGGCCGTGGCTGGCGCTCCGGCGCGCTGATCGAAAAGCGCGAAATCCCGATGTACTACTTCAAGATCACCGCTTACGCGGATGAACTGCTGGAAAGCCTCGACGAACTGACTGGCTGGCCGGAACAGGTCAAGACCATGCAGCGCAACTGGATCGGCAAATCCCGTGGCATGGAAGTGCAGTTCCCGTACAACGTCGACTCGATCGGCGAAGCCGGCACCCTGAAAGTTTTCACCACTCGTCCGGACACCCTGATGGGCGCGACTTATGTCGCCGTCGCCGCCGAGCACCCGCTGGCCACCCTGGCCGCGCAGAACAACCCTGAGCTGCAAGCGTTCATCGCTGAATGCAAGGGCGGCAGCGTCGCTGAAGCCGATGTCGCCACCCAGGAAAAGAAAGGCCTGCCGACCGGCCTGTTCGTCGAGCACCCGCTGACCGGCGAAAAGCTCCCGGTGTGGGTCGCCAACTACGTGCTGATGCACTACGGCGACGGCGCGGTCATGGCGGTTCCGGCGCACGACGAGCGCGATTTCGAATTCGCTCACAAGTACAACCTGCCGGTGAAATCGGTGGTGCGCACCAGCTCCGGTGATACCAACCCGGCGCCATGGCAGGACGCCTATGGCGAGCACGGCACGCTGATCAACTCCGGTGAATTCGACGGCCTCGACTTCGCCGGCGCGTTCGACGCCATGGAAGTGGCCCTGATCAAGAAACAACTCGGCGCCTCGCGCACCCAGTTCCGCCTGCGCGACTGGGGCATCAGCCGCCAGCGCTACTGGGGCTGCCCGATCCCGATCATCCACTGCGCAACGTGCGGCGACGTGCCGGTGCCGGAAGATCAACTGCCTGTCGTCCTGCCGGAAGACGTGGTGCCGGACGGCGCCGGTTCGCCGCTGGCGCGCATGCCCGAGTTCTACGAGTGCAGCTGCCCGAAATGCGGCGCGCCGGCCAAGCGTGAAACCGACACCATGGACACCTTCGTCGAATCGTCGTGGTACTACGCGCGTTACGCCTCGCCGCACTTTGAAGGTGGCCTGGTCGAGAAAACCGCAGCCGATCACTGGCTGCCGGTGGATCAGTACATCGGTGGTATCGAACACGCCATCCTGCACCTGCTCTATGCGCGCTTCTTCCACAAACTGATGCGTGACGAAGGTCTGGTCAGCTCCAACGAGCCGTTCAAGAACCTGCTGACCCAGGGCATGGTGATCGCCGAGACTTACTATCGTCGCGAAGCCAATGGTGCCTACACCTGGTTCAACCCGGCCGACGTCGAACTCGAACGTGACAGCAAGGCCAAAGTCATCAGCGCCAAGCTGAAATCCGACGGCCTGCCGGTGGAAATCGGCGGTACCGAGAAGATGGCCAAGTCGAAGAACAACGGCGTCGACCCGCAGTCGATGATCGACCAGTTCGGCGCCGACACCTGCCGCCTGTTCATGATGTTCGCTTCGCCGCCTGACATGAGCGCGGAGTGGTCCGACTCCGGCGTTGAAGGTTCGCACCGTTTCCTCAAGCGCGTCTGGCGTCTGGCGCAGGCTCACGTCACCCAAGGCTTGCCGGGCAAACTGGATATCGCCGCTCTGAGCGACGAGCAGAAGACCGTGCGTCGTGCGATTCACCTGGCGATCAAGCAGGCCAGCCATGACGTCGGCCAGAACCACAAATTCAACACCGCCATCGCTCAGGTGATGACGCTGATGAACGTGCTGGAAAAAGCCGCGCAAGCCACCGAACAGGACCGCGCATTGCTGCACGAAGGTCTGGAAGCGGTGACCCTGCTGCTGGCGCCGATCACCCCGCACATCAGCCATGAACTGTGGAAGCAGTTGGGGCACGCCGATGCGGTGATCGATGCAGGCTGGCCGGCTGTGGACGAAAGTGCGCTGGTGCAGGACAACCTGACCCTGGTGATTCAGGTCAACGGCAAGCTGCGCGGGCAGATCGAAATGCCGGCCAGCGCCACTCGCGAAGAGATCGAAGCCGCCGCGCGCATCAACGAAAACGTGCTGCGTTTCGTCGACGGCCTGACCATTCGCAAAGTGATCGTGGTGCCGGGCAAACTGGTCAATATCGTCGCCAGCTAAATTGGATCGGGTGCCGGGCTCGCCTGGCACCCAGTAAAACCTTTCGGGCCGCAGAGTCGGCTCACCTGGTTTCAAGGGAGCAACACAATGATCAAACGCAATCTGCTGGTGATGGGCCTCGCCGTTCTGCTGAGCGCCTGCGGTTTCCAGTTGCGTGGTACTGGCACCAACGAACTGTCGATCAAGGAAATCGACCTGAGCGCGCGTAACGCTTACGGCGAAACCGTGACACAGCTGCGTCAGACGCTGGAGTCCAGCGGCGTCAAGGTTTACAGCGGCGCGCCGTACAAGTTGTATCTGGCTGACGAGCAGGAAAGCCAGCGAATTCTCAGCTATGCCGGTGCCGGTCGCACAGGCGAGTATCAGGTCAGCACCGTGCTGAGCTATGACATCCGCGGCGAGAAAAACCTGTCGTTGGTCAGCGACAAGCTCGAAGTGCAGAAAGTCTTCATTCACGACGGCAACAACCTCGTCGGCTCCGATCAGGAAGCCAATGACGCCCGTCATGAAATCCGCCGCGAGCTGGTGCAGCGCATGATGCTGCGCCTGTCGCAGCTGACTCCGGGCCAGTTGCAGCAACTGCAGCAAACCGCTAATGACCGCGCCAAGGCTGAAGCCGATGCGCTGGAAGCGGCGCAGAAGGCCGAGGCGGAAACTCCGCGTCAGTCGCCGCTCGAAATCCCGCAGCAGTAAGACGGTCGGGGCGCCCAGGCGCCCCGCTCGCCCTTCCTTATGAAGCTCGCTCCCGCACAACTAGGCAAACACCTGCAAGGTGCACTCGCGCCGGTCTACATCATCAGCGGCGATGACCCGTTGCTGTGTCAGGAAGCCGCCGACGCCATCCGCACCGCTGCCCGCCAGCAAGGTTTCGACGAACGTCAGGTCTTCGCCGCCGACGCCAATTTCGATTGGGGGACGTTGTTGCAGGCCGGCGCGAGCATGTCGCTCTTCGCCGAAAAACGCCTGCTGGAACTGCGCCTGCCGTCCGGTAAGCCTGGCGACAAGGGCGCCGCCGCGCTGATCGAATACTGCTCGCGCCCCGCTGAAGATACCGTGCTGCTGATCAGCTTGCCGAAGCTCGATGGCAGCGCGCAGAAAACCAAGTGGGGCAAGGCGCTGGTCGAAGGCCAACAAACCCAGTTCGTGCAGATCTGGCCGGTGGATGCCAATCAGCTGCCGAGCTGGATTCGTCAGCGCCTGTCACAGACAGGCCTGTCGGCCAGCCAGGACGCGGTCGAATTGATTGCCGCGCGTGTCGAAGGCAACCTGCTCGCCGCCGCGCAGGAAATCGAAAAGCTCAAACTGATGGCCGAAGGTGGGCAGATCACCGTCGAAACCGTGCAAGCCGCCGTCGCCGACAGTGCGCGGTTCGACGTGTTCGGCCTGACCGACGCGGTGCTCAACGGTGAACCGGCCCACGCCTTGCGCATGCTCGAGGGTTTGCGCGGTGAAGGCGTCGAGCCGCCCGTGATTCTCTGGGCACTGGCGCGGGAGTTGCGCCTGCTGGCCAATATCTCCCTGCAATACAGCCAGGGCACGCCACTGGACAAGTGTTTCAGCCAGTCGAAACCGCCGGTCTGGGACAAGCGCAAGCCGCTGATGAGCAAAGCCCTGCAACGCTACTCGGCGCGACGCTGGGCGCAATTGCTGCTCGAAGCGCAGCGTATCGACGCGCAGATCAAGGGCCAGGCGGCGGGTTCGCCGTGGATGAGCTTGAGTCGTCTGGCGTTGTTGATGGCAGGCCAGCGCCTGACACTTCCTGCCGAATAACCTGTTTCCCGCATAACGGCCATTCGCGAGCAAGCTCGCTCCCACATTGAAATGCATTCCAAATGTGGGAGCGAGCTTGCTCGCGAAAGCGCCAGAACATTCCTACACAACAGGCACTGGACAGACGCCCAACATCGGCAGATTATTTGCCGCGCCAAACCCACTCAATCCAGAGAACCCTCATGAGCAAAAAGCCTGCAAAGCATGGCCCCAACAAGGCCAAATCCATCGTCGCCCAGCCCTTGTTCCGCAGCCGCCAGGAACGACCAGCCAAGGGCAAAGGCAGCTACCGCCGCGAAGCCTTCCGGTCTGACAACCGGGAGGCTTTTTACTTTCTGGCTGCCTGAAGCGCACTACCCCTCGCTCATGTTAAGGTCTGCACCTGATTCGTTTCCCTGGAACTGTGCATGCCCCCAAGTCTTTCCCGTCGTTGGCCCGTGCGCCAATTGATCGCTGCCTCCAGCTTCATCCTGCTTGTCGCCTGCGCGGAAAAACCCACCGCCGCCGATGCACAACCGCTTCAAGCCGCCCCGGTTACCACGGCCCCAGCGATTATTCCGCCGGTAGTGCCGTCCGCCGACCCGCTCGATATTCAACCGACCCAGACCTTTGCCGAATGGCAGGCGGGCTTCCGCAAGGACGCCCTCGCCGCCGGGATTCGCCCCGAGCTGTTCGATCAGGCATTTGCCAACATCAGCTTCGACGCCAGCGTGATCCGTGCCGATCGCAGTCAGCCGGAATTTTCCCGCCCGGTGTGGGAATACCTCGACGGTGCGCTGTCGCCACTGCGCGTCCGCAAAGGCCAAGCGCTGATCAATCAGTACGCCGACATTCTGCAAAGCATCGAGCAGCGTTATGGCGTTGATCGCCAGGCGCTGGTGTCGGTGTGGGGCATGGAAAGCAATTTCGGTCAGTTTCAGGGCAGCAAGTCGGTGATCAACTCGCTGGCCACCCTTGCCTACGAAGGCCGTCGTCCTGGCTTTGCTCACGCGCAATTGATTGCCGCCCTGCAGATTCTGCAACAGGGCGATATCACCCCGGAGAAAATGCTCGGCTCCTGGGCCGGCGCGATGGGCCAGACCCAGTTCATTCCGACCACTTACAACACCCACGCCGTGGACTTTGACGGTGACGGTCGCCGCGACATCTGGGGCAGCCCGGCCGATGCGCTGGCCTCCACCGCGCATTATCTGCAAAGCTCGGGCTGGCAACGCGGCCAGCCGTGGGGTTTCGAAGTGCAATTGCCGAGTGTCTTCAACTACACCCTGGCCGATGGCGCGATTCGCAAAAGCGTCGCCGAATGGCGGCAACTGGGTGTGAACCTGCCAAACGGCGCGCAGGTGCCAGCCGGATCCGAACAACTGTCCGCCGCCCTGCTGCTGCCGGCCGGTTATCGCGGCCCGGCGTTCCTGATCCTCGACAACTTCCGGACGATTCTCAAGTACAACAATTCGTCGTCGTATGCGCTGGCGGTGAGCCTGTTGTCCGAGCGCTTTGAAGGCGCGGGCCTGATCAATGGCGACTGGCCGAAAGATGATCTGCCGCTGAGCCGCACCGAGCGCATCGAACTGCAGACGCTATTGAGCGCGCGTAATTACGACGCCGGCACAGCGGACGGGATTATCGGCGCCAATACGCGCAAGGCCATTCGCAGTGCCCAGCAGGCGCTGGGCTGGCCGGCGGATGGTTACCCGACGCACAAGTTGCTCGAGAGCCTGCGCGCCCAATAAAAGCATCGCGGGCAAGCCCGCTCCCACAGAGGTTCTGGTTGAAACACAATTGTGAATTCGACTCAAAACCTGTGGGAGCGAGCCTGCTCGCGAAGACTGACTGTCAGGCAATAACCGTTTCAGCCTTGATCACCACATCCTGCTCCAGCAGCAACGCCTGCTTCCCCGCATCCAGGCGCACCAGCGCGCCCAACGGCAGTGTCAGGTTCGGGTCGCAATGGCCACTGCGCCAGCCCGACAGCACCGGAATCCGCAACGGCTCAAAGGTTTGCTTGAGCAGGCGATTCAGCGCGTCGACCTCCACCCCGGCGATATCACCGACCAGCACACCGCTCAGTCGGGCCAGCTTGCCGGCCAGACGCATCTGGGTCAGCAGGCGATCAATGCGATACAGCGGCTCGTTGATGTCCTCGATGAACAGAACTGCGCCTTCGACATCAATCTCGTAGGGCGTGCCGAGGGTTGCCGCAATCATCGCCAGATTACCGCCGAGCAGGCGTCCGTGGGCAATGCCCGGTTCGACGGTGGATAACGGATAAGCCGCCGGATGGCTCAGTACACTCCCTGACTTCATTTGCCCGCGCAGCATGGCGAAGAATGATGTAACGGTCGGCGGCTCCTTATCGCCTAGCAGGTCGGCATTGAGCAGCGGGCCGTGAAAGGTCACAAACCCGGCGTAGCGACTGATGGCCAAGTGCAGCGCGGTGACGTCGCTATAGCCGACAAACGGCTTGGCATGCCGGCTGAGCAGGTCGTAATCGATTCGGTCCAGCAGACGCGGCGTGCCGTAGCCGCCGCGCAGGCAAATTATCGCGTCGACTTCGGGGTCAGCGAACGCCGCGTGCAGATCGCGCAGGCGTACGTCGTCACTGCCGGCCAGGTAGCCGTCCTTCTCATAGACACCCGGAAACACCTTCAGCCCATAGCCGCGCGCGCGCATCCATTGCAGCGCTTTTTCAGTGTCTAGGGCGCCGGGGCCGGCAGGCGCGATGACGCCGATCGTCCCCTCAGAGGGCAGCGCCGGTACGGCTCGGTGGGCAATCAGGGTGTGGCTCGGTCGAACGGTCATCCTTGGGCTCCAGCGGTAAAGTCATGCACACACAGTAGTCAGCTGAAGAGGCAAACAAAAGCCCCTTGTCTCAGGCAAAAAAATGCCCGCCGAAGGACAGTCCTCGGCGGGCATTTTTGCATCGGCGCTGAATCAGGAACCCAGCAGCTCGGCCTTGACCAGCTTCGCCTGCTCGTCGGCGTGGTACGAGGAACGTACCAGTGGGCCAGACGCAACGTTCTTGAAGCCCATCTTGTAACCTTCCTCGGCGAACCAGGCGAAGGTGTCCGGATGGACGAAGCGCTGCACCGGCAAGTGGCTGCGCGACGGTTGCAGGTATTGACCGAGGGTCAGCATGTCGATGTCGTGTTCGCGCATGCGCTTCATGACTTCGATGACTTCCTCGTCGGTCTCGCCCAGACCCAGCATCAGGCCGGACTTGGTCGGAATGTGCGGCATCATCTGCTTGAAGCGTTGCAACAGGGTCAGCGACCACTGGTAGTCCGAGCCCGGACGCGCAGCCTTGTACAGGCGCGGCACGGTTTCCAGGTTGTGGTTGAACACATCCGGCGGCTCGGCGGCGGTGATTTCCAGGGCGATGTCCATGCGGCCACGGTAGTCCGGGACCAAGGTCTCGAGCTGCACGTTCGGCGACAGTTTGCGGATTTCGCGGATGCAGTCGGCAAAGTGCTGGGCACCGCCGTCACGCAGGTCGTCACGGTCAACCGAGGTGATCACCACGTATTTGAGCTTGAGGTCGGCGATAGCGATCGCCAGGCTTTCCGGCTCGTTGACGTCCAGTGGCTTCGGACGACCGTGGCCAACGTCGCAGAACGGGCAGCGACGGGTGCAGATATCGCCCATGATCATGAAGGTCGCGGTGCCGCCGGAGAAGCATTCGCCGAGGTTCGGGCAGGACGCTTCTTCGCAGACACTGTGCAGCTTGTGCTTGCGCAGCAGGCTCTTGATGCGGTCGACTTCCGGCGAAACCGGAATGCGCACACGGATCCAGTCGGGTTTTTCGGCAGTTCGGTGGTCGGGATGATCTTGACCGGGATGCGTGCAACCTTCTCGGCGCCGCGCAGCTTGACGCCGGCTTCAACCTTGGGACGCGGGGCCGGGCGCTCGGTCACGTCGAGCGTCGGGATCATGGTTTGCACTGCATCAGTAGTCATATCAGTCGATTCCGCCCGTGAGGGTCGTCTGCTCAGCATAGTCGAGGTGTTTGACGAGCTGCGCGCGCAGCCGGGCACTTACCTCGGCAAATTCAATCGATCCTGCGTGATCGCTCAGCTGGGTCATGGCCAGCCCGGCGTAGCCGCAGGGATTAATCCGTCGAAACGGTTCCAGGTTCATATCCACGTTCAGGGCCAGGCCATGAAAGGAACAACCGTGGCGAATGCGCAAACCCAGAGAAGCGATTTTCGCTCCATCGACATACACGCCGGGAGCATCTGGCTTGGCGGCGGCGGTGACGCCGTAGCTGGCCAGCAGTTCGATCAGGCAGGCTTCCATGCGGCTGACCAGATCACGCACGCCGAAACCCAGCTTGCGCACATCCAGTAACAGATAGGCCACCAGTTGCCCGGGGCCATGATAAGTCACTTGGCCGCCACGATCGACCTGCACCACCGGAATATCTCCCGGCAACAACAAGTGTTCGGCCTTGCCGGCCTGGCCCTGGGTGAACACCGGCGGGTGTTCGACGAGCCAGATTTCGTCGGCGGCATCGCTGCCGCGTTCGTTGGTGAAGCGCTGCATGGCATGCCAGACCGGCTCGTAAGCCATCTGGCCCAGCTCGCGAAAGCCCAGCGTGCCGTGCATCACAACACCATGTGCACGAAGCCGGTCGCCCGCAGTTCGCTGTTGATGTTGTACAGCTGATCCTGGTCGGTGGCGACGATGTGCAACTGAATAGTGGTGTATTTGCCGTTGGTGCTTTGACGTTCGTCGATACGCTCATCATTGATGGTCGCGTGTTTCTTGACGATGTCGATGATCTTGTCTTTGTTGCCTACACCGGTATCGCTGATCACCTTGACGGGATAGTCCGTGACAGGGAATTCGATCTTTGGCGCCTTTACTTCGGTATCGGTCATGGCGTAACGGCCTCTAGAGTGCAAGCCGTGGTAACGCACATGGCCCCGCACCGGATCGGGGCGGGGCCATGCAGGTCAACACTGAATCAGTTGAACAAGCCGTAGAAGAATAGACGGATGCTATCCCACATGCGGCGGAAGATACCACCCTCCTCGACGCCATCCAGAGCGATCAGGTCGGCGCTGTGCACCACCTTGTCTTCCAGTTTGACTTCGACTTTACCGATCACGTCGCCCTTGGCGATTGGCGCAACCAGTTGCGGGTTCATGGTCATGCTGGCAGCGAGCTTCTTCAACTGACCTTTTGGCAGAGTCATGGTCAGGTCTTGCGCCAGGCCGGCCTTGACCTGGCTGGTGGTGCCTTTCCATACCGGCGCCTGCGCCAGCTCAGTGCCCTTCTGATAGAAGGTCTGGGTTTCGAAGAAGCGGAAACCGTAGGTCAGCAGCTTCTGGGTTTCAGCGGCGCGGGCCACTTCGCTGTTGGTGCCGAACACCACGGCGATCAGGCGCTGGCCGTCACGTACCGCCGAGGACACCATGCAGTAGCCGGCTTCGTCGGTGTGGCCGGTTTTCAGACCGTCAACGGTCTTGTCGCGCCACAGCAGCAGGTTGCGGTTAGGCTGCTTGATGCCATTCCAGAAGAACTCTTTCTGCGAGTAGATCGCATAGTGAGCCGGGTCTTCGTGGATGATCGCACGGGCCAGAATCGCCATGTCGTGCGCCGACGAGTAGTGCTCAGGATTCGGCAGACCGGTCGGGTTCATGAAATGGGTATTGGTCATGCCCAGTTCGGTGACGGTCTTGTTCATCAGGTCGGCGAAGGCGTCTTCGCTGCCGGCGATGTGCTCGGCCAGGGCGACGCTGGCGTCGTTACCGGACTGGATGATGATGCCGTGCAGCAGGTCGCTGACAGTCACCTGCGAGCCGACCTTGATGAACATCCGCGAACCGCCGGTGCGCCAGGCGTTTTCGCTGACGGTCACCGGGTCGTTCTCGCCGATCTGGCCGCGACGGATTTCCAGGGTCGCGATGTACGCGGTCATCAGCTTGGTCAGGCTGGCCGGTGGCAGACGCTGGTCGCCGTTGTTTTCGACCAGCACGTTGCCGCTGCTGGCGTCCATCAGAACATAGGCCTTGGCGGCCAGTTGTGGTGGCGACGGCATCATCTCGGCCGCGAAGGCGGCTGGCGAGAGGAGCAGCGGGACTAGCAGACACAGGCGTTTGGCAAAGGTGGTGATGTTCATCCGTCTCTCGAAATCGCTAATGGAAACTTGCCCGAAGGCAAAACTTATTCAGACAGCCTTCTAACGGGCCATCGCGTGTTCAGTTGCTCACTCCAGTCACCCTTGCCGGGCTTTTGTTCTTCGAAGAGCCAACAACCTGGTTCACCCCCGAATACCGCAAGTGAACCGTCAATCAAGGTCTACGTATTACTCGCTGACCACGCTGGGCGAACCCAGATTGGCCAGACGCACACTGTTCTGCACCTGGGCGATCTCACCCGGCGAGCCGATCGGCCCCAGGCGTACCCGGTGCAGGGTCTGCTGATTGCGCACGATCGAACTGATGAACACCGGCGCGCTCACCATCCCGCTGAGCTTCGACCTCAGCAGTTCGGCAGCGTCCGGGTTGGCGAACGCGCCCACCTGCAGATACTGGCCAGACGCTGGTGCAGAAGCGTTTTTTTGCATCGATCTGCACCGGCACCACGGCCGCCGCGTGTTGCTGCGGTGGCGGTGTCCATTGCTCGACGGTGCCGGCCGACGCTGTAATCGCTGGCGCGCTATTCTGCGCTACTTGCGGCTCGTTGAGCATCAGCGGCGCCGGACGGCCCTTGGCTGCCCACCACTGTTGCGGATCGATGCCTTCGACCTTGACCCGCGCGGTGCCGGTTTCGGCATAGCCGAGTTTCTTCGCCGCCGCGTAGGACAAATCGATGATGCGATCGGAGTAGAACGGCCCACGGTCGTTGACGCGCAGGATCACCGTCTTGTTGTTGTCCAGGTTGGTCACCCGGACGTAGCTTGGCAGCGGCAAGGTCTTGTGCGCAGCGCTCATGCCGTACAGGTCATACACTTCGCCGTTGGCGGTGTTCTGGCCATGGAACTTGGTGCCGTACCAGGACGCCGTACCTGAGGCCACGTAGGTCTTGGATTCCTGCAACGGGAAATAGGTCTTGCCCAGCACGGTGTAAGGGTTGGCCTTGTACGGGCCGGTGTGCAGGGTCGGTGTCGCATCGGGGATGCGCGAAACATCGACATCCCACCAAGGCGCGCCGTCTTTGTGCGCGCGATTGATGTCCAGGCCCGGTTGGGCGCGGACAGCGGTGGACGGGGATTTCTGCGTCGGCGTGCGGCTGGTCGTGCAACTGGCAACCAGGACTGCCAACGCAGCGAAAGCCACCAGCTTCAGGGGTTTATTGTTAGGCAATGCCTGCATTACTTGACGCCCCGTGCTTGTACCAGCTGTTCAGACAGTTGATGTACGGCCATGGCGTACATCACGCTGCGGTTATAACGCGTGATCGCGTAGAAATTCTGCAGGCCCATCCAGTATTCAGGGCCGTTGTCGCCTTCGAGGCGAAATGCGGTAACCGGCATATCATCGCGCAGCGCATCATGACTCGACCAGCCCAGCGCCCGCAACTCTGCGACCGTTTTCACCGGTTCGATACCGCTGGTCAGGCCTTCATCAGCCTGCTCGCCGCGTACATCGGCGCGGCTGACCACCGGCTCACCGGCGACCCAGCCATGGCGCTTGAAATAGCTGGCGACGCTGCCAATGGCATCGTCCGGGTTGTTCCAGATATTGATGTGACCGTCGCCGTCGAAGTCCACCGCGTAGGCGCGGAAGCTGCTCGGCATGAATTGCGGCAGCCCCATTGCCCCGGCGTAAGAGCCTTTGAGGGTCAGTGGATCGACCTGCTCTTCACGGGCCAGCAGAAGGAACTCACGTAGCTCCTTGCGGAAAAATTCGGCACGGGGAGGATAGTCGAAGCCCAGGGTCGATAAAGCATCGATCACGCGGAAATTGCCGGTATTACGTCCGAAAAAGGTCTCGACGCCGATGATCGACACGATGACTTGTGCCGGCACGCCGTATTCTTGCTCGGCACGGGCCAGGGTCGCCTCGTGCTGACGCCAGAAGTCGACACCCCGGGCGATGCGCGCGTCGGTGATGAACATCGGTCGATATTCGTTCCACTGCTTGACCCGTTCGGCGGGTTTGGAGATGGCGTCGAGAATCGACTGCTTGCGTTGCGCCTCGCGGAACACACCCATCAGTTGTTCACCGGCGAAACCGTAGTCGCGGGTCATTTCGCCGACAAATTCGGCCACCTGCGGCGAGCCTTCATAGTCGCCGGCCAGCGCTTCCTGCACGCTTCCCAGCAGGCCCACCAGGCCAACCAGCGGCGCGCATCGAGTCGCCCAGCCACGCATTACTTGCATTGCACTCTTCACCTTATTCAAACCTGTGCGATCCACTTGCGATGGGTATGGATCGACATCAAAACCCCAAACGCTGACAGCAGCGTCACCAGCGAAGTTCCTCCGTAGCTAATGAACGGCAACGGCACCCCCACGACCGGCAACAGGCCACTGACCATACCGATGTTGACGAAAACGTAAACAAAAAAGTCATGGTCAACGCACCGGCGAGCAATTTGCCGAACAGCGTTTGTGCCTGGGCAGTGATCACCAGCCCACGACCGATCAACAACAGATAGATCAGCAGCAGTGCGCAAATTCCCACCAGACCGAACTCTTCGCCAAGCACGGCGATAATGAAGTCGGTGTGGCTTTCCGGAAGAAAGTCCAAGTGCGACTGGGTACCGAGCAACCAGCCTTTGCCGAACACGCCACCGGAACCGATCGCGGCTTTCGACTGAATGATGTTCCAGCCGGTGCCCAGCGGATCACTTTCCGGGTCGAGAAAGGTCAGGACCCGCTGCTTCTGGTAGTCGTGCATGACGAAGAACCACATCGCCACCGACACCGGCACCGCCGCCGCCAGCACGCTGAGAATCCAGCGCCAGCGCAAGCCGCCCATGAACAGCACGAAGGCGCCACCGGCGAGAATCAGCAGCGAGGTGCCGAGATCCGGCTGGCGCACGATCAGAATGAACGGCACACCAATCAGCATCAGGCTGATGCCGACGTGCTTGAGCTGCGGCGGCAAGGTGCGTTTGGACAGATACCAGGCGATGGTCGCCGGCATCAGGATCTTCATGAATTCCGAGGGCTGGAAGCGGATCACCCCGGGAATGTTGATCCAGCGCGTGGCGCCCATGGCATTGTGGCCCATGATGTCGACGACGATCAGCAAGACCACGCCGATTACGTAACCGAGCGGTACCCAACGCGCCATGAAACGCGGCTCGAACTGGGCGATGACAATCATCGCCACCAGACCGATACCGAACGATGTGGCCTGCTTGCCCAGCAGATCCCAGCTCTTGCCGCTGGCCGAATACAGCACGAACAGGCTGCCGGCGGCGAGAATCAGCAACAGGATCAACAGCGGGCCATCGATATGCAGTCTTTGCAGCAACGTCGCGCGGCGACGCATCACATCCTCGCTGGAGAGCATGCGATCGAAGTTATTCATCACGGGCCGTGGCCTCCGCAGTGATTGGGCTGGCGTACTCGGCTTTGAGATGGCCGTCCTGGTCGAGCAACCACGCGTCCATGACCTGGCGCACGACCGGCGCGGCCACGCCGGAGCCGGACTCACCGTTCTCGACCATCACCGACACGACGATTTTCGGATCATCGGCCGGGGCGAAACCGACGAACAACGCGTGGTCGCGATGGCGCTCCTGGACCTTGGAGCGGTCGTATTTTTCGCCCTGCTTGATCGCCACCACCTGCGCGGTACCGGACTTGCCGGCGATGCGGTATTGCGCGCCGATCGCCGCTTTGCGCGCGGTACCACGGGCACCGTGCATCACCTGCTGCATGCCGTGGTTGACCTTGTTCCAGTCGGACGGGTCGCGCAGGACGATGTTTGGCATCGGGTTCTCATCCACCGGTTTCACCCCGTCGAGGGATTTGGCCAGGTGCGGACGGTTCCAGATGCCTTTGTTGGCCACCAGCGCCGTGGCCTGAGCCAGCTGCAGTGGTGTCGATTGCATGTAGCCCTGGCCGATCCCGAGAATCAGGGTTTCGCCGGGGAACCACGCCTGTTTGCGCGTTGCTCGCTTCCATTCGCGCGATGGCATCAGGCCGGGGATTCTTCGAACATGTCCAGGGAGACCTTCTGACCGATGCCGAACTTGTTCATATAGGTCGACAGCCGATCGATGCCGAGCTTGTGCGCCAGGTCATAGAAGTAGGTGTCGTTGGACCGCATGATCGCCGTGTCGAGGTCGACGAAGCCGTCACCGGTACGGTTCCAGTTGCGGTACTTGTGGTCGTAGTTGGGCAGCATGTAGTAGCCCGGGTCGAACACCCGGCTCGACGCCGTGACCACCCCGGCGTCAAGACCGGCAATCGCCACCGCCGGTTTGATCGTCGAGCCCGGCGGGTACAGACCGCGCAGCACGCGGTTGAACAGCGGCCGGTCGATGGAGTCGCGCAACTCGGCGTAGGCCTTGAAGCTGATGCCGGTGACGAACAGGTTGGGGTCAAAACTCGGCTGACTGACCATCGCCAGCACTTCGCCGGTTTTCGGATCGAGCGCCACCACCGCACCACGTCGCCCGCCCAGCGCGGCCTCAGCGGCTTCCTGCAACTTGATGTCGAGGCTCAGGACGATGTCCTTGCCGGGAATCGGATCGGTGCGTTTGAGCACGCGCAATACGCGGCCACGGGCGTTGGTCTCGACTTCCTCGTAACCGACCTGACCGTGCAATTCCGGCTCGTAGAACCGCTCGATGCCGGTCTTGCCGATGTGGTGGGTGCCGCTGTAGTTGACCGGATCCAGCGACTTCAGCTCTTTCTCGTTGATCCGCCCCATGTAGCCCACCGAGTGCGCAAAGTGCGCGCCCTGCGGGTAATGCCGGACCAGTTGCGCGACCACTTCCACCCCGGGCAGGCGGAACTGATTCACCGCGATGCGGGCGATCTGCTCTTCGGTCAGCTCGAACAGGATCGGCACCGGCTCGAACGGCCGACGCCCCTGCCGCATACGTTTCTCGAAGATCACCCGGTCCTCGGGCGTCAGCTCCAGCACCTCGACGATAACGTCGAGCACCTGCTGCCAGTCGCCGGAGCGCTCGCGGGTCATGCTCAGGCTGAAGCTCGGCCGGTTGTCGGCCACAACCACGCCGTTGCGGTCGAAAATCAGCCCGCGCGTCGGCGGAATCGGCTGCACGTGGACGCGGTTGTTTTCCGACAGGGTCGAGTGGTACTCGTACTGGATCACCTGCAGGTAATACAAACGCGCGATCAGCACACAGATCAGCGTCACGATCACGATCGCGCCGAACACGACACGGCTACGCACCAGACGGGCGTCCTTTTCGTGGTCCTTGATGCGGATCGGCTGAGACATGAGGGCAGGCTTACTTGTGGTAAGGGTGGCCGGACAACACGGTCCAGGCACGGTACAACTGTTCGCCGATCAGGATTCGCACCAGCGGGTGCGGCAAGGTCAGCGGCGACAACGACCAGCGCTGGTCAGCGCGGGCACAGACTTCCGGTGCCAGCCCTTCCGGGCCGCCGACCATGAAGTTGACCGTGCGCGAATCCAGGCGCCAGCGATCGAGTTCGACCGCCAGTTGCTCGGTGCTCCAGGGCTTGCCGTGAACTTCCAGCGTGACGATCCGCTCGTTGTGCCCGACCTTGGCCAGCATGGCTTCGCCTTCCTGGCGGATGAAACGGGCCACGTCGGCATTCTTGCCACGGGTATTGAGCGGAATTTCCACCAGTTCCAGCGCCAGCTCGGACGGAAGACGCTTGGCATATTCATGCCAGCCTTCTTCCACCCACTTGGGCATGCGTGAACCGACGGCGATCAGGCGCAGTCGCACAGCAATCCCTTAGAACTGGTCTTTGTTGAGCTTGGTGAAATGCTCGTGGGTGTTTTCCGGGCTGTGGTGCTTGGCATCGGCAGCACGGCTTTGCTCGGCACCGGCCCACAGGCGTTCCAGGTCGTAGAACTGACGCGCCGAGGCGGTCATCATGTGCACGATCACCAGATCGAGGTCGAGCAGCACCCAGTCGCTGTCGCCCTTGCCTTCTTCGCCCAGCGGCTTGGCGCCCTGCTTTTTCACTTCCTCGCGAACCTTGTCGAGCATCGCGTTGATCTGGCGATTGGAGGTACCGGTGGCGATGATCATGTAGTCAGTGATGCTCTGCTTGTCGCGCACATCGATGATCTGGATGTCCTGGGCCTTGACGTCTTCCAGCGCAGCGACGGCAATCTTGACCAGTTCGTCGCCCTTGAGCGGCTCGTTGGTGTTGACGGCTTCCGGCAGTGGCGCGCTCTTGAACGTGCCTTTGCGCTTTACTTTCGGTAGATCTTTATCAGTCATATGAAACTCGTTTTGCTCACGTATTCGGCGGCTTGGGGATACGGTGATTCGCATCGGTGAAGCACGCCTTGTTCAGTTCGACGCACGGTACAGACCGTGCGCATCGATGTAGGCCAGGACCGCGTCGGGCACCAGGAAACGTACCGACTTACCGCTGGCCAGCAGTTGACGGATCTGGGTGGCGGAAACCGCGAGCGGTGTCTGCCAGACGAATGCAATCTGTCCGCTCGGCCCTTTCAGGGCCAGCGGGTCGCTCACCGAACGCGCTGCCAGCAGGTTGCGCAAGGCATCCGGCGGTTCGCTGTCGGCGTCCGGGCGCTGTAGCACCAGGATGTGGCAATGCTGGAGCAACTCTTCCCAGCGGTGCCAAGTGGGCAGGCCGCAAAATGCGTCCCAGCCCAAAAGCAGAAAAACCTGGGTCTCGGCGGGCATCTCTGCGCGCAGCGACTCCAGGGTATCGATGGTCCAGGACGGTTTGTCCCGCTGCAATTCGCGGGCGTCCACCACCAGCGGCGGCAATCCGGCCACCGCGCACTCGACCATCGCCAGTCGATCCTGCGCCGACACCTGCGGCGTCCCGCGATGTGGCGGGCGCGCGTTCGGCATCAGGCGCAACTCATCCAGCGCCAGCGCTTCGACAACTTCCAGCGCGCCACGCAAATGGCCGATGTGCACCGGGTCGAACGTACCGCCCAGCACGCCAATGCGTTGCGGGCGCGACTCGCTGCCGGTGTGCGGCGCTGTCAGGTCGAGGTCGGTCAAGTCAGACCGTCGCCTGGCCGCGCAACTGGCCATCGCCGACCACGATGTACTTCTCGCAGGTCAACCCCTCAAGCCCTACCGGGCCGCGGGCGTGCAGCTTATCAGTAGAAATGCCGATTTCGGCACCCAGTCCGTATTCAAATCCATCGGCGAAGCAGGTCGGGGTGTTGATCATCACCGAGGCCGAGTCGACTTCCGCCACGAACCGGCGGGTGTCGGCGAGGTTTTCGCTAACGATCGAGTCGGTGTGATGGGAGCCGTAATGGTTGATGTGCTCGATCGCCTGCTCCAGACCGTCGACCACGCGGATCGACAGAATCGGCGCCAGGTACTCGGTGTGCCAGTCGTCTTCGCTGGCCGCGACCGCTTCGATGATCGCCCGGGTGCGTTCGCAACCGCGCAGCTCGACGCCTTTTTCGCGGAACTGCGTAGCCATCGACGGCAGGAAATCCTTGGCAACAGCCTGATCGACCAGCAGGGTTTCCATCGCGCCGCAGATACCATAACGGTAAGTCTTGGCGTTGAAGGCAATGCGCTGGGCTTTGGCCAGGTCGGCGTGTTCGCTGACGTAGACGTGGCAGATGCCGTCCAGGTGCTTGATCACCGGCACGCGGGCATCGCGGCTGATGCGCTCGATCAGGCCACGGCCACCACGGGGCACGATGACGTCAACGTATTCCGGCATGCTGATCAGCGCGCCGACAGCGGCACGGTCGGTGGTTTCGACCACTTGCACCACGGCGGCGGGCAGTTCGGCCTCGGCCAGACCGCGCTGAATGCACGCGGCAATCGCGCGGTTGGAATGAATCGCCTCGGAGCCACCGCGCAGAATGGTCGCGTTGCCCGACTTCAGACACAGGCTGGCGGCATCGATGGTCACGTTCGGCCGGGATTCGTAGATGATCCCGATCACGCCCAGCGGTACACGCATCTTGCCGACCTGAATGCCCGACGGACGGAAGCTCATGTCGCGGATCGCGCCAACCGGATCCGCCAGTGCAGCGACCTGACGCAAGCCGACGATCATGCCGTCGATGCGTGCCGGAGTCAGTTCCAGACGTTCCAGCAGCGCCGGCTCCAGACCGCTGGCGCGACCGGCAGCCAGATCCAGCTCATTGGCTGCGGCCAGCTCGGCGCGCGCGGCGTCCAGAGCATTGGCGGCAGCCTGCAAGGCGCGGTTTTTCTGCGCGGTGCTGGCGCGACCGATGACCTTGGAGGCAGCGCGGGCGGCGCGACCCAATCGGGTCATGTAGTCAAGAACGGACTCAGTCATGGTCTGCTGGGATCTTGGCAAAGAGGAAAGCGGCAGATTATAGCTGTCGCGTCCCGGGACTAACAGCGGTGACGGGCGGATGGTCGAAATGAACTGCGTTTGGCCATCGTTCAGACGTAATTAAGCTGAGCGTTGTTATCATCAAGGCCTCTTGAGCCTGGATAAACCCTGCCCATCATGACCAACGTGCCCCTTTGCCCCGAGTCCGCGCGCCTGCCCGTGGGCCTGCCGGACAGTTTTTCGACCGCGACGCCCAGGTTCTGGCGCAGGCGCTGCTCGGCAAAGTCATCCGCCATCGCGTCGGTGATCTGTGGCTGAG
This sequence comes from Pseudomonas sp. B21_DOA, assembly GCA_030544685.1. Lineage (NCBI taxonomy): Bacteria > Pseudomonadati > Pseudomonadota > Gammaproteobacteria > Pseudomonadales > Pseudomonadaceae > Pseudomonas > Pseudomonas sp. B21_DOA. The sequence continues at coordinate 198,232 of CP086683.1, forward strand.
TGCGCGAATCATCGAGACTGAAGCCTATTACTTCGCGGAAAAAGGCAGTCATGCCTCGCTCGGCTATACAGAAAAACGTAAGGCTTTGTTTCTGGACGGCGGGCACATCTATATGTACTACGCCCGCGGCGGTGATTCGCTGAATTTCAGCGCGCAAGGTCCGGGCAATGCGGTGCTGATCAAATCCGCCTATCCGTGGGTCGATGAAGTCAGCGGTCCGGCGAGTCTGGCGCAAATGCTGCTGAACAATCCCGATGCCCAGGGACGGCCGCGTTCGACGCAGAAGTTGTGCGCCGGGCAGACCTTGCTGTGCAAGGCACTCGGTTTGAAAGTACCGATGTGGGACGCCAAGCGTTTCGATCATGAATTGCTGCTGGTCGAAGATACGGGGCCGGCGCCTTCTCACGTTATTCAAACCACCCGGCTGGGGATTCCACTGGGTCGCGATGAACACTTGATGTATCGCTTCGTTGACGCCGCGTATGCGCAATGGTGCACGCGGAACCCGCTGCGACGGGGTCAGGTCGAAGGCCGGGATTATTTTCTTCTGTAAACGCTTACCCCTGTATGAGCTGCCGCAGGTTGCGATCTTTTGATTTTGCTTTAAAGAAACAAGATCAAAAGATCGCAGCCTGCGGCAGCTCCTACCGGGATTATCAATAGTCTGGAGTTTTTCTGTATGGGCCCATGGCTCGATAGCATCACCGGATGGCTCGGCGCCAATCCACAGTGGCTGGCCGCAGCGGTGTTCATCGTTGCCTGCGTGGAATGTCTGGCGATTGCCGGGCTGATCGTGCCGGGCACGGTGCTGTTGTTTGCCGTGGCGGTACTGGCCGGCAGCGGCGCGCTGTCCTTGAGCGAAACGCTGCTGCTGGGCTTTCTCGGTGGCATCCTCGGTGATCTGATTTCGTATTTCCTCGGCCGCCATTTTCACCAGAACATACGCCGCCTGCCCGGGCTACGCCATCACCCGGAATGGATGGCCCGCGCCGAGTCGTACTTCCAGCGCTACGGCATCGCCAGCCTATTGGTCGGGCGCTTCATCGGCCCGCTGCGACCGATGCTGCCGATGGTCGCCGGGATGTGCGACATGCCCTTCCCGCGTTTCTTCGCCGTCAGCTTGCTCGCCGCCGCTGGCTGGAGCCTGGCTTATCTGTTGCCGGGCTGGGCCACGGGCGCAGCGTTCCGCCTGCCATTGCCTGAAGGGTTCTGGCTGGAGGCCGGGATCGTCGCCGCCAGCCTCGCGGTGATGGTCGGCCTGAGCGTCAACAGCAGCGTGCGTCGCCATCGTCGCGCGACGATCTGGATCGGCAGCATGAGTCTGTTGATCCTGATCAGTCTGTTCATCGGCTATCCCTACCTGACCGCGCTCGACAATGGCGTGATGACTCTGGTGCAGGAACATCGCCAGCCAGCGCTGGATGAAATCGCCGTGACGCTGACCCTGATCGGCGAATTCCGCAACATGCTGCTGTTCAGCGCCCTGCTCGTCGTGCTGTTGTTGCTGTGCAAGCAGTGGCGCCAGGCGGTGTTCGCCGGCGCCACCATGCTGATCACCGCCATGGCCAACACCGGAACCAAATACTTTTTCGCCCGAGTGCGCCCGGAAGTGCTCAGTGATCCCTTGACCACTTACAGCATGCCAAGCGGCCATGCCTCCGGCGCGTTTGCCTTGTTCCTGACGCTGGGCGTGCTCGCCGGCCGTGGGCAGCCGCCGCGCATGCGCCTGACCTGGCTGTTGATTGCCTGCATCCCGGCACTGGCGATTGCCTTGTCGCGGGTCTATCTCGGCGCGCACTGGCCGACCGACATCCTCGCCGGCGCGATGCTCGCCAGTTGCGTCTGCGCCGGGATGCTGTGGTTGAGCCAACGGCAGACGTCCCTCAACCCGATGCCATTCAAGATCTGGTGGCTGATCCTGCCTTCGATGATCGCGCTGTTCGGTTTCTTCGTGCTGCGTCATTTGCCTCATACGCTGTTGCGCTACGCCTACTGAACATCGACATGCAAGCACTGTTTGTTTCGCGCCGCTCTTTCGGAAAACTCCGACAAGAGCGGCGTTAGTTGCCTACTTGATCTTTCTCCTGCCCGGTTAAACTTCCACACTGAAACCGGCATGATTCCCTGCCCGCAACAAATATAAAACTGACGTTACACAAACAATTGAAACCGCACCAATATCGACTTTCATATCATTTAAAAAGCGTTAGATTGAACTAGCCAATTAATTTCAATGTTGCTTCAGCCAGTTACAAATTGACATCGAAATTAAATTCATGAAACTTCGCTAGTTCAGAGCATTCAATGAGCCCCAAAATACCTCGCAAGCCAACTGCGACGATTACCCATCCATTTGATTCGAGCAATACTGCACCGCGCCGGAACGAGAACTTACCGCTTGATGGTGTTTCCGACTATTTTCGCCCTCCCACTCTTACCGATCTGGCAGTGCCAAACCGTACTGCGGATATTCACGTGCCCGGACTGTCGTCGGCAATACAGGCCGTGGAAATCTCACGCATGCCGACAACGGGCGCCGCTGTGCTGCAACCTGACAGGGTAAATAACTACTGGCTGTCGGAGGCTTTTCTGCACGGCATGAAGCTGGCCGATGCCGACGGGTTTCGCTGGGTGGTCGGCAGGAAATTTGCCGACGTAGAAGTAGACGGCCGATTGCAAACGACCCACGTCGGCCAGGATGAATCCGGAGCCTGGCGCAGCAAGTTGCTGACCGAGCGATTGCCCTCAGGCCCGCGCTTGTACAAAAACGCCGACAGCCCGACCTGGCGTCTGACAGAACAGGTCGCGCCGAAACGCCCGGCCGTGAGCGCAAGCGAACAACCCGACCAGGCATCTGCAGCCAAACGCCCGCGTCCGGTTGCTGCAGCGGTGCCGCTGGATCAACGCCGTTATCGCCCTTCGTGGCGGTCCCCGGACTCTCAGGGGTATCACGAAATGACACCCCGGCCGGGTACGAAGGACACCGATACCCGTTTCGCGCTGCGCGATGAGTTCGGCAATTTGATGCAAGTCGACGCACCGCAGGGCGGGTTCGGCGCGCAGCCTGCGCACTTGCGACAATGGACTGACCAACAGATCTGGCAACTCTACGGCTTGCATGGCCAGGACATCACTCGCTTCCGGGCGGAAGCACAGGCCACCGGCCGCCCACCGCAATGGGCCGAGGCGGCAAATACCGGCAACCCTGTCACCGACTTGCTGCGCAACACCCTGCGCTGGTTGCACCCGGCCATGACCTTGAAGGAGCGCGAAACGTTTCTACAGTCTTATAACCTGCTGCCGAACCAGCTGACGCGATTACAGCAGGACCTGCAAAATCAATTGGCTATTCCGCCGTGGGCGCAAGCGCACAAGCGCCTGCTCGACGAACTCGACAACCCGCAACGCCTCGAGCAATTTGCCAGGGACGCCGTCGAGCAACTCAATCTCAAGCGCAACGCCCGCCACGATTGGTATCACCCTGAAAACAGCCTGACGTTCGAGGTGCGTGAAGCACTGTTGAAAAAACTCGGCTATCTGCGCAACAAGAACAACTGCCTGTACCGCACCGATATTCAGGCACTGTTTCGCGGTGACGAACGCACACCTTTCGAATTGGCCAACGACGGCACCATGCTGCCGCGCTACCACCATGATCCCGGCGCCACCACGCACAAACCCATCAGCGCAACGTTCAGCCTCAATGAAGGCCAGACGTATGCCAGCGCGCCTGATCCCGAATACCTGCGATTCAACAGCCAGACCCAAAAATATCCCGGCCGCGACGCCAGTGACAGCAGCTCGGAGAGTGGTGCGAGTGACGCCAGCGATTCCAGCAGCAGCGCCTCCTCCGACTGGTCGGATGGCGACCGGCCGATTGCCTGGGATCACGAGCGCGGCTATCGATCCGAGCGCACTCGGCAGAAGGTCATGTTCCTGTACGCCCTGGACACCCGCCATCTGGAGGTCGTACCCCATGAAGAAAACATGATGTTCAATTCGACCGCCCGCGACACGCCGCCTACCTGGTTTCCCTCCGACGATTTTGAAGGGCTGATTTCAGTTACCCGCAGCGGACTGGACGCCGAGCGCATCTGGTTGCTCAACGCCGACCAGACCAAAGGCGCCAAAGTAACGGACATCAAGGACATGGCAGGTGCCAGTGCCGAACGCATCGAAGCTGCCACCCACGCCGGGCATGCCAACCACTTCGAGTACGACACGTTGATCGACCATGTCGAGGCAGCAGGTCTGCCCATTCTCAGACTGTCCGGCAATAGAAACGAATTTGGTCATGACATTGTCTGGCCGTGAAACCCCGGGATTGCCCGCACAACCGGTAAGGAAACCGGTGTTCATACACAACGTTAAGGGATTAAGACGTGTCGAAACTCATCTTACCTTCCGCGCATGTTTCCAATGTGCGCCTGCTTCAGGTCACGCCGCTTGATGCCTCGGCCAATGACCATGCGCCCTCTACAGCCAATCTCTCTCATATGCCTGCACCCTCGGCCGGCAAGGGCGCTGAAGCCAGGCATCGACAAACGCTGGCATCGCTCGACAAGCATTTCGGGCCCTTGTCCATCGGGGAAGTCAAAGTCAGTCGGGTCGAGCTGCAAAGACTGGGTGCTGCGGTCAACGGTCAACCGATCGGTCCGGCGAATGCCGATCTGAAAGTCCCGGATCAGATGTTTCTCGATGGTCTGCATTTCGAATCAACGGCCGTTGAAAACCACTTGAGATCCGCTGAGGTTGCCGACAACGGCAGGGCCACGATGCTGTTCTACGAAATTGCCTGCCAGCGCTCGGTCGACGCCGGCCCCATGTTTGTCAGCCCTCTACCAATCGACCCTGGCAGTGCGGTAGACCGGCTCAACCAGTTGGGCAAAGCCGCGCAGAAGCTGGACATTCATCAGGTAGACGCTTTTGAAAACGCACCCGGCTGGGTCAACAAAAGCAAAAGCTACCTGATGAGCGGCGCCGGCGTCGGTCTGCAAGCCTTCGGCATCTACAGTGGTTACATGGCCATGATCGATGCGATCAGCAAAGGGAAAAACTCGAAGCGGTCTTCCAGGGTGGCTCCATTGCCGCCGAGTTCGGCTCTCTGATCATCGAACGCGGCTTGACCAGGACAGGCGAGGCGATGCTCACCAACGGCGGCAATCTTTTCAAATATTTCCCGCTGACCTCGGTGGGCAAATACATGAGCCGGGGCGCCGGTATGTTCGCCAGCGCGATCACCCTGCCGTTCGACATCATCGATGCGGTCAAATCGTTCAACGCTGCCGCCGCTTCGTCGGGAAAAATCGCGCAGGATCATTACGTCAGCGGCGCCCTGAGCGTGGCGGGAGCGGGTATCAGCCTGGTGCTCGGCGTCGCGGCACTGGCCGGTTTCGGCAGCGTCGCCGGGCCGGTCGGCCTCGCCGCGGCGGCTGTGCTGATCGCCGGCTCGATGATTTACCAGGCCGCTCGGGTCGTGGACGATATCGATGACTACATCGAACTGACCGCACTGGAACGCTTGCGCTCAGGCTGGTTCGCCTTCACCGGCCAGGAACTGGATAACCAAGTGATGGATCGCTTCAAGCTGACCAAAGGCTATAGCGATCACGAAAAACGCCTCGAACTGTCGGCCAGAGACCTGCTTGAAGGCGCCTATAAAAACTCCATTGGACACGTAGTCAACGGCGCCTTCCGCACCGAACTGCAATCGGTCGAACTGTGGCGCTATCAGTGGGATGAAAGCGCCGGCCAGGAACCGTTCAAACGCGACAGCCAGGCTGTGATCGTCGGCGCAGACGATGTGATCGATGCTGCCGATGGCTTGCCGGCAGATCTCAAAGGCAAGGTCAGCGGCAGCGCCGGAGAAGGCAAAGGGGTGTTCTGGCGCCTGGGTGATGGCAACGACCGGGTCGCTGGCGTCAAGGCGCAGTCCAATCTGTTCACTTACCGAGAAGGGCACAAAGCGCTGACCGGTGGCGACCAGACCGATGCGTTCTATCAAGAAGTTTCGGACCAGGAGCTCGACCGCTCCGCCAAACCCGCGCACATCAACATTCTGGACGGCGGCGCTGGCGCCGACACCGTGGCGTTCGAAGGCAGCCGCCCGACCGGAGACACTCGCTACGTCGGCCATGACATCAATCTGCAGACCGGCAAGGTCTGGTTGCGCGGTCTGGATCCGGCGGCTGAAGGGCTGGAAATCGCCCATCTGACTTCGATCGAGAACGCTTCGACGCTGCGCAAGGGCACCAGCCACGTTACCGGTACCGACGCGGCCAACCAGATATCTGCCAATGGCTATGATCGCATCAGCGCCGGTGGCGGCAACGACACCATTGCCATTTTCGGCACCGAATGCGAGGTGGATGGTGGCAGCGGTGAAGACCGTTATTACATCGCCAATACCAACGCCCGCACAACGATCATCGAAAATGACGAGCACTCGAGCCGGGTCGAGTTCGGCTGGCCGCGGGCCCTCATTCAACGCTGGCAAATCATCGACACTTCACTGGTGATCACCTCGTTGCGCGGCAAGGATGGCAGTGATCCCGAACACGTGCTGACTCTGAGAAACGTCTACCAGACGATCGACGGCCAGCGCCACCTGAAGAATGCACAGTGGCTGTTTCGCACGCAGGATGGTTATGAACTGCTGGCTCTGCTGCCCAATCAGCCAGGCCAGGCGCTGATTCAGGATATCGAGGTCGCCATCACCGTTAACGGTCAGCCCGCTCAGGCCCCTGCCATCGTCAATAGCGGCACGGTGGCCTTGCAAGCGCAAGCAGCGTCGCGACACTTTGTGGCACGCACGCCGCACAGGGTCGAGTTTGCCGCCGAGCGTAGCGAAACTGCCACGCAAGGGGGTGTCTACCTCGATTACCTGGCCAGCGAGATTGTCGATGTCGTGATCACTTATGACGTCGAAGTTCGCCAGGGTGTATCGGGCAATACGCACCTGACCTACAAGGATATCTGCCTGTCGTTGCTACTGCCCTCCAAAGTGGTTGCGTTCAAAGGCGTGATCAAGACGAGCGCCGCCGCCACCGGTTACGGCGGCCGCAACAGTCTGAAAGTGACCACACCGCTGCTGACGCAAGATCTGGTGCTGATCATGCGGGACGAAGCCTCCTACCGCCTGCAACTGCCGCAGCTGGATTACGCAGCCGACGCCAAGGCCCCCGGCACACGACTGGTCAGCAACCGAAGCTGGCTGAAGCAGCGCAACGGAACGTATCCGTTCACGCGCCCCGTGGTCAGCGAAAAGCCGGAGCTGACCGACCGCCCCTGCAAAGTGGTGATCGAGTCCAGATCCCACACAGGGATTTATCTGCTGGAAGGCAAAAGCTCGACTTACGATATCCATCTGGTCAGCAACTGCATCGTGCGCCTGTCGACACCCGCTGCGGCTGCAAAAACAGCTAACGCCTCGACGTGGAATCTGTTCACTCGCGCCTTGAGCGAAACGGTGAAGCGCGAAGATATCCACCTTGATGGCAATCGCCTGCGCATCGCTAGCGTCACCGTCGAACTGCCGGACATTGACGAGGACACGCCGGTGGAATCGGTGAGTGTGGTGACTTCGGCCGGCCATATCTATGAGGTTTCGCTGCTGTTCGAAGTGTTGCAGTTGTACGTCATCGACGCTCGCCGCTACGCCAGCGTCGCGGCGCTGCACAGCGACATCGAACAACACAGACAGCGCAATGAACTGGCGGCACGGATTTACGTGACCCACATTGGATACAAGGACACCGTCAGTACCGTGGTTTATCACTCGATGCGCCAGCATTGGGGACTGACTGACAACCCGCAGGTGCGAATCAATCCAGAGGATTTGCACATCCCGGCAGATAGCTGAGTGCGCTCAGCGCGCCTGCAACCCGGTGCCAGCGCGGACAAACACCGCGCTGGCACTCGATCACCTCAGCCGATGGACAGGCTGATTCATAAAGAAGGAGTTTATTCATGCGCCAAAAACCCGGGCCTTTGCGCCCTTCACCAACCACCGAAACGCCCGGCAGCTCGACAACGCGGCCGGCCTCCCTGATCGTCCGATCGATCTGGATCTGCACCTGCCCGGTCGGATTCGAGAGGATGGCTCGAATGCCTTGGCGGGCATCGAAACCATCGCTCCTGCCGCCAGCCACTCGACATTACGGCCCGGCATCACGGTCACCCGCATGCCTGATATGCAGAAGCCGCCGCGAGGTCCAGCAAAATCGCCCCTTGAACCTTATGTACAAAGCGTCAGTGCCGACCTGAGGCACGATGCGCAAGGTCTCAGGACTTACAAGGGCCGACAGTTCGCCGATATGGCCAACGATGACGGTTCTGCCGCCGGGCTGACGGTGATGGTTGCCTACCACGACCTGACCAAGGCCTACCGGGCCAGACTGTCCAGCGAGCGAGTGCCATCGGGCCCACCGCTTTATCGAGTCGCCGACACTGATTTGTGGAGCTTGAACAAGCCCATCGAGATGTACCCACCGGATCGCTACACCCTGCACGACTTGGGGTGGGCCAAGGCGCGTTCCGCCCCCGTACCAGATGAGCAAGGCTATTACGCGGTACATGAATGGAAGGAAACGACAAATCGGGAACCAATGATCGCCCGGCCAAATGTCGGTTTCGCATTTCAGGGCAAATACGGTCGCATGATCAAAGTCGACCCGAGCGAAGCTCGCGGGGACACTTCAGTGCCGTTAAAGCTGGCGCACTGGACCGATGCCGAAATCTGGGATGTTTACCACCTGCGCGATGCAGAGATCCTCACCTTTCGTGCCGAGGCCGAGGTCCGAGGTGGTCCGCCGGCCTGGGCAAGGCGCAGAAATACCGAGGACGACCACAAGTTTCTTCTGGACTCCATGAAGTGGTCTCACCCGCAGAAATCCCGCAGCGAATGCGCCGAACTGTTACGTACTTACAACCTGAGCATCGCTCAGCAGAAACGCTTGCGCCCGGAGATGGAAAACGGCTTCCCGGAATGGGCTGAAACGCACAAAGAACTCTCCCGAAATGCACTGGACACCAAACGGTTCGAGCATATCGCCGAGGAGCTCGGCCCTTTCACGCTGAAACTGCGCAATCACGGCGAGGGCCATGAGGGCGACTTACCGCCAGTCAATCAGCGTTATGAAGACGATTTTCTGCAAGGTTATCTGGCGCATGCCGGTTATAAACGCAACAGGCATGACTATCTTTACCGCACGGACATCCCCGCCATGTTTCGCGCCGACCTACGCACACCTTTTGAACTGGCCCGCGACAAACGGCTCGTCAAACTTCGCGGCAACCCTTCGGAGTCCACCAGCAAACGCGCGTTCAGCGCGACGTTTGCTCTGTCCGACGCCTTGAACTACATGGGGTTCGATTACTATTCCAACCCGCGGCATTACAACAGTCAGGCCAATCGATATCCCGGGCACTTTTCCGACAGTGACTCCTCCAGCGGGCATCGGCACAGTACCGACGGAGAATCGGATACATCGTTTGAAATGGATAACTCGCGCGACTATCCGTTGCTGCGGCGCAAACAGATAAATGGCTTCCTCTACATCATCGATACTCGCAATATCGAAGTGGTCCCTCGCGTGGAAAATCTTTACCTCATCAACAGAGATTTTGACGGAGACAGCCTGGAAGGCCGGATCTCCATGCCGACCCGTGGGATCAGTGCAGAACGGATCTGGCTGGTGAATTCGGATCACAGTCTCGCGGCGCGTGTCGAGGATGTGTTCCGACAAGCCGGTGAGGATGCCGTGGCTATCGAGACGTCGACCTGGGAAGGCACCGACCTCGATGTGTGGTCTCGATCGACCCCCTACGATGGTCTCATCGCTGGCGTCGCTCACTCGGGCGGGGTGGTATTGACACTGCCCAAAGGCACGGACACCGATGCCAACGACATCGTCTGGCCAGTCCCCGAACATTACAGGCCCTGACACAAAGCGCGGCGCCATTCACTCCGGAGTGAATGGCGCCTCTGGTCACGCAGCCGAAGGACTGGCTTTGATCACCTTGATCACCAATTGAGCGGGTTTGTTATTGAACGCGTTGTGCGTCGTGAGATTAGGGTCGGCGTCCAGAAACGTGCTCATGCCGTCACTGATATTTCGATACATGGGTTTGCTTTTCGGCTCACTGCACAACTCAATATAGGCCGGCCCGGCTTCGATGTGACTGAGAGAGGTTTTGGTCGCGCCCAGCGTGCTCATTGAGAAATGCTGGAGCGGCGCACTGGTACTCACCAACAGATTATGGGTTTTGTCTTCAATGAATAACCGTGCGCCTCCAAACTTTCCAGAATGGACCACGCTGATCGCATAGCCATCCTTCTGAGAAACGAACCTGAATAGCAGCGGCTTGTGATCTTCGTGGTCGGCCAGCGTGATGAAGCTGGCGAGGCGCAGACTCGCAAGTCCTACCTGTGCATCCAGCTTTTCGCGTTGAGTGATACGCGGGTCGCGCACAATTTCTTGCAATCGGTACTGATTGAGTACTAACGGCCGGCCATCCAGATAAAGATTTGCCGTGAATTCTTCATTGTTGATTATTGCTGTAGACATGGGCTCGCCCACCTGTAAACGCTCCGCCGCTCAACCGCAACGGCAGGCAAAGTAAAAAGGGAATGAATTAAACTGCGCTCGCGGTTACTGTCTTGCTGGCAGTAGCCGACATCTGCGGAATATCGCTGACCGGAACTTTTTCTATCTTTCGTTTACGTCGCGCGATGACCATACGGTCGGCATAAGTTGTGGCAGCATCGATATGCTTACTGACGTTCTGGTCGGCGCCGGCGTGTTTCAAAATATACTTGCCGGCAATATCGTCCCAGAACGCCCGTTCATCTTCATATAACGTCATCACTTCATCCTTGTTATCGAATTACCCGCGTCCTGCGGGCAACTCGAAATTAAGACAAAGACAAAAGCAACACAATGCTGGCAGGTGGCAGTAGTTGATTCAAAGTAAAACTAGGCGAACAACTCCCCTGCAACTCATCAAGCAACGCCTGAATCGCATCCAGCCGCTGCTGCGGATCATCGAGTTGCAACAGGTCGATCTTGTCTTCTTCAGCGAAAGGCAACAGGTAGGCAAGCTGATTGGCCAGCGATTGCTGCCCGCCGGCTTCGGTGCCCATGTCCAGCGCTTCGACCATCGGGTGCTCGGCCAGTGCCTTGAGCAGCGCTACCAGATCGGCATCCTCCTCCTGCAACGGTTGCTCGGGCTCGTCGTCGAGCCATTCGACATCGGCCAGAATCAACTGGTCGCGCTGCACTTCGGTGCGCAACACCGTGAAACGCCGTCCGCCTTGCACGCGAATGCCGAGCAGGCCGTTGTCCTGTTGCTGGAAATCGGTGATCCGCGCCTCGCAGCCGACCATTGCGAAACCTTCTGGTGCCACACCGACTTCGCTGCCCTCAAGGATGCACACCACACCGAAACCGACGCCCTGCTTCATGCAACGGCCGATCATGTCGAGATAGCGCGCCTCGAAGATCTGCAAGTCGAGGTTGCAGCCGGGGAACAGCACCGTGTTCAGCGGGAAAAGCGGCAGACTCATAGACATTTTCCTTACACCACCATCGACACCGCCAACGGCAGGAACACCGCCGTGGCCACGCCCATCAGACTCATTGCCAGCGCGGCGAACGCGCCGCACTCGTCGTTTTCCTGCATCGCCACCGCCGTGCCGACCGCATGCGCGGTCATGCCCAGCGCCATGCCGCGCGCTTCGGGGCTGTGCACGCCGAGGCGGGTCAGCAGCGCCGGGCCGAAGATCGCGCCAATCACCCCGGTGATCAGCACGAACACCGCGGCCAGCGCCGCCACGCCGCCGATCTGCTCGGCGACCAGCATGGCGATCGGCGAGGTCACCGATTTCGGCGCCATGGTCATCAGGATCATGTGATCGGCACCGAACCACCAGCCCAGCGCCACACCCATGCCCGTTGCGACCACCCCGCCTATCACCAGCGTAGTAAAAATCGGCCAGAACAATTGGCGGATGCGCCGCAGGTTCAAGTAGAGCGGCACCGCCAGCGCCACCGTGGCCGGCCCCAGCAGAATGCTGAGGATCTCGGTGCTCTTGCGGTACTCCGCGTAAGTCAGGCCGCAGCCGACCAGCACACCGATCACCAACAACATGGAGACCAGCACCGGTTGCAGAAAGATCCAGCGGGTTTTCTCGAACGCCGCCAGCACCAGTTGATAGGCGCCGAGGGTGATGCCAATGCCGAACAGCGGATGATGAATCACCGAGGCCCACGCGCCTTGCCAGTCGAACAGCATCAGGACTCCTCCGCCGGCGGCGCGTGACGTTTGACCAGCCGTTGCATGAGCACGCCGGCAAAGGCCATCGACACGATCAGCGAGACCACCAGCGCGCCGACGATCGCCCAGAAATCGGCGGCAATCGCCGTGGCATACACCATCACGCCTACCGCAGGCGGCACCAGCAGCAACGGCAGATACCGCAGCAGGCTGCCCGCCGCCTGGTTCAGCGGCTCGCCCACTTCACCGCGAATGATCAGGAACACCAGCAACAGCAGCAGTCCGATGATCGGCCCCGGCAATATCGGCAACAGCAAATGATTGAGCGCGGTGCCGAGCAATTGGAACAGCACCAGCAGGGTCAGGCCACGTAACAACATCCGACATCTCCGTCTTACATTTTCAGCCAGCAGAGCTCGGCATTATAAGCATGCCGGCGCTATGGACCGGCATTCGCCAAAAGCATGGTCGGTTGACCTGAGCAAATCGCCATGATGATCTACAGTGGTTCGCAGGCCGGTCAAATCCGCCCTGAAAAACTATAAAACCGATGAACCCAAGGAGAGTCTCAATGCCCTATGTTCCCGTTGCAGAGCTCAAAGATTATGTCGGCAAGGAACTTGGACGTTCCGAATGGCTCACCATCGATCAGGAGCGCATCAACCTGTTCGCCGAAGCCACCGGTGATTTTCAGTTCATTCACGTCGATCCGGTCAAGGCTGCGCAAACGCCGTTTGGCAGCACGATTGCCCATGGTTTCCTGTCGCTGTCGCTGATGCCGAAACTGATGGAAGACATCCTCGTGCTGCCCGAAGGCGTGAAGATGGTCGTCAACTATGGCCTGGACAGCGTGCGCTTCATCCAGCCGGTCAAGGTCAACTCGAAAGTCCGACTGAAGGTCGACATGGTCGAAGTCACCGAGAAAAAACCCGGCCAGTGGTTGCTCAAGGCTACCGCGACACTGGAGATAGAAGGCTCGGACAAACCGGCCTACATCGCCGAGCCACTGTCGCTCTGCTTCGTCTGATCATCCCGGATGCGAAGCAGCGCACGCTGTTTCGCGTCACGTCTGTATATATGCGACGCATAGCTGCGGCATACTCGGTCGCCTAATTGCCCGGATCCCGCTATGCGCTCAATCGCTCGACTTGCACCCCTTGCCCTGACCCTGATGCTCACCGCTTGCGGCGACGGCGAATCGCTGTTGCCGCCGGATGCGCGCCTGCCCGATGGCGGTCGCTATCGCGGGGAACTGGTCGACGGCTTGCTGCAAGGTCAGGGCCGCGTCGATTACCCCAACGGCAGCTGGTACGCCGGGGAATTCGATAAGGGTCAGTGGCACGGCCAAGGCGAATGGCACGGCAGCAATGGCGAGGTCTATCGCGGCCAGTTCCAGCAAGGGCTGTTCGATGGTCAGGGCAGCCTGAGCACCAATGCCAGCAGCTACACCGGTGGTTTCAAGCAGGGCCGGCGCGAGGGCGAAGGCACGCTGAAAGAAAACGGCATGACCTATCGCGGCGAGTTCAAGGCTGACCAGTATTCCGGCCTCGGCCGTCTGGAAATGGATGACGGCAGCTCCTATCAAGGCCAGTTCGCCCACGGCAAACCCAACGGCGAAGGCCAGCGCGGCGATGCCAGCGGCAATTCGTTCACGGGCCATTTCGTCAACGGCCAACTGGAAGGCAACGGCACTTACACCAGCGCCGACGGTGATATCTATGTCGGCGGCTTCAAGAACAATCAACTGCACGGCAAGGGCCGCTACGAGAACGCCGACGGCGACGTCTGGCTCGGCCAGTTCAAGGAAGGCGCGCTGACTGGCAAGGGCGAATTGATCGGTGCCGATGGCAGCCATTACATCGGTGTATTCAATGACTGGCGCTTCACCGGTCAGGGCCGCTTGAACCTCGCCGATGGCAGCTTCTACATCGGCGGCTTCGACAACGACAGCTATTCAGGACGCGGCACGCTGGTGCTGACCGATGGCAGCGTGCTCAGTGGCACCTGGATCAACGGCCAACGCGTGCGCGACGCCGACGGCAAATTGCTCCCCGACACCCTCGAGCTCGGCTTGCTCGCCCAAGGTCGTTTGCTCGACGAGGCGCTGGCGGCGATCCCTGCTTCGACTCCGGCCGTCGAGTTGTACACCCTGACCCTTGGCGGCGACGGCAAGCAAAGCGTATTCCTGCGCGAATCCGATTACGTCGCCAACATGCTCAATACGCGCTTCGGCGCCTTCGGCCAGATCCGCTTGGTCAATCACCGCGATCATCTCGGCGACCGGCCGATGGCCACCCGGGAAAACCTGCGCCGCGCCGCGCAAGCCCTTGCCGAACGCAGCGGGCCGGAAGATCTGCTGTTCATCTATCTGACCAGCCACGGCACCGCCGAGCATGAACTGGTGCTCGATCAGCCGCGCATGGAACTGGCAGACCTGCCCGCCGATGAACTCGCCGCCGTGCTCGCGCCGCTGAAGCATCGCGACAAGGTCATCGTGATTTCCTCGTGCTATTCCGGCGGTTTCATCCCGGCGCTGAAAGACGAACGCACGCTGATCATGACCGCCTCACGCGCGGATCGGGTGTCGTTCGGTTGCTCGGAAGAAGCCAACTTCACCTACTTCGGTGACGCACTGTTCGCCCAGGCGCTGAACCAGACTGATGACCTTGAGCAGGCATTCAAACTGGCCAAGGCCACCGTCGCCGAGCGCGAACTGGCCGACGGTTTTGAAGCCTCGGAGCCGCAGATCTGGGCGCCGAAAACCGTGCTCTCGCACTGGCAACTGCTGCGTAAACAGCAGGCGCGTAAAGCTTTGCAAAGCAGCGCATTGAACGACGCGGCGAAAAAAGGCAACTAAGCTGAACAGTATCAAGGAGAGACACTATGTACTTGACGCCTCAGCACGTATTGCTTGCCGGAGCCACCGGACTGACCGGTGAACATCTGCTCGACCGTTTGCTCAACGAGCCAACGATTACCCGTGTCCTCGCCCCTTCGCGCCGGCCGCTGGCCGAGCATCCGCACCTGGAAAACCCGGTCGGCGACCCGCAGGCGTTTCTGCCGCAGCTCAGCGGCCGGGTCGATATCGCCTACTGCTGCCTCGGCACGACGATCAAGCAGGCCGGTTCCGAAGAAGCCTTTCGCGCAGTCGATCTGGACATGGTCGTGGCGTTTGCCAAACGCGCGCGGGAGATGGGCGCGCGGCATCTGATCGTGATCAGTGCGATTGGTGCCGATCCGAATTCCTCGGTGTTCTACAACCGCGTCAAAGGCGAAATGGAACAGGCCCTGCGCGCGCAGAACTGGCCGCAGCTGACCATTTGCCGACCTTCGCTGTTGCTCGGCGAACGCACCGAACCGCGTCTGGTCGAGCAACTGGCCGGGCCGTTGTCGAAGCTGATTCCGGGGAAATATCACGGCATCGAAGCGTGCCAGCTGGCGCGAGCGATGTGGCGCCTGGCGCTGGAAGAACAGGATGGCGTGCGGGTGATTGAATCGGATGAGCTGCGCAAGTTAGGCAAATAACTCCGGGACTTTGTGGTGAGGGGATTTATCCCCGTTCGGCTGCGCAGCAGTCGTCGCTTTTACAATTTTTTTGGGGGCGCTTCGCACCCCAGCGGGGATAAATCCCTCGCCACAAAGGTTGTGCGCCCCTACAATCCGCCAGTCGCCTGAAATCCCACGCCAATCACCGTCAGCAACGACAACGGCAACAGCAACGTATCGAGCAGCGCACTGGCCGGCAGGTCCACTCCCGGGTAGCTCGGCGCCTCGGCACCGAACCTGTCCTTTGCACAACATCCGCCGTTCAACGCATACAAATCCAGCCGCGTCCCGGCGTACACCACCGGTGCGCCGGGTTTCGCCGCATCCAGCGTGCGCGCGGTGGCACATCCGCCCAATTGCAGCGCCAGCACAAGCACCAGCAGCTTATTCATCGCTGCTCAGGTGATGCTCGCCCCAGCGCGGCAGCATGTCCTGCGGGATGCCGAGCAGATTGAGAATCCGCGCCACAACGAAGTCGATCAGATCATCGATGGTTTGAGGCTGGTGATAGAAGCCCGGCGAGGCCGGCAGAATGGTCACGCCCAGATTCGACAGCTTGAGCATGTGCTCCAGATGAATGCTCGAATACGGCGCCTCGCGCGGCACCAGTATCAACTGACGGCGCTCTTTCAGCGTAACGTCCGCCGCGCGTTCGATCAGGTTATTGCAGGCGCCGGTGGCAATCGCCGACAGCGTGCCGGTCGAACACGGCACTACCACCATGGCCGCCGGCGCGCCGGAGCCGGAGGCTACCGGCGACATCCAGTCTTCCTTGCCGTACACGCGAATCTGCCCGGCTGCGGCGCCGGTGTATTCAGTGAGAAACGCCTGCATCATCTGCGGTTTGTTCGGCAGCGACACGTCAGTCTCGGTGGCCATGACCAATTGCGCAGCCTTTGAGATCAGGAAGTGCACTTCGCGATCTTCGCGCACCAGGCAATCAAGCAGGCGCAAACCGTACTGCGCGCCAGAGGCGCCGGTCATCGCCAGGGTGATGCGTTCCGGGCCGCCGGCCTGAGAAAAAGTGTTCATTGCAGTGCCTCGGCGAGCTTGCCGTGCAGGCCACCGAAGCCGCCGTTGCTCATGATCACCACGTGAGTACCGGGCTGCGCCTGGCTCTTCACGCGTTCGATGATGCCTTCCAGCGAATCGCTGACGATGGACGGCACGGTGCACAGGGCAGCGGTCGCGCCAAGGTCCCAGCCGAGGTTGGCCGGGGCATACCAGATCACCTGATCGGCATCGACCACGCTGTCCGGCAGACCGTCACGGTGGGCGCCGAGCTTCATCGAATTGGAGCGCGGCTCGATGATCGCAATCAGTGGTGCGTCGCCGATGCGTTTGCGCAGGCCGTCGAGGGTGGTAGCGATGGCGGTCGGGTGATGAGCAAAGTCGTCGTAAATGGTGATGCCGCGCACTTCGGCGACTTTCTCCATACGCCGTTTGACGTTCTTGAACGCGCTCAACCCAGCAATGCCCATCGACGGCACGACGCCAACGTGACGCGCTGCGGCCAGAGCGGCAAGGGCGTTGGCGACGTTGTGTTGACCGGTCAATTCCCACTCGACGGTGCCTTGCGACACGCCTTCGAACATCACTTCGAACGCCGAACCGTCTTCGCTGAGCAGCTTGACCTGCCACTGACCGCCGGCGCCGGTGGTTTGCACCGGGGTCCAGCAGCCCATTTCAATCACGCGTTGCAAGGCCGGCTCGGTGGTCGGGTGGATGACCAGCCCTTCGCTCGGGATGGTCCGCACCAAGTGGTGAAACTGACGTTCGATGGCCGGCAGATCGGGGAAGATGTCCGCATGATCGAACTCAAGGTTGTTGAGGATGGCGGTGCGCGGACGGTAATGGACAAACTTCGAGCGTTTGTCGAAAAAGGCGCTGTCGTATTCGTCAGCCTCGATCACAAAAAACGGCGTACCGCCCAGGCGCGCCGATACCGAGAAATTTTGCGGCACGCCGCCGATGAGGAAACCCGGGCTCATGCCGGCATGTTCCAGCACCCAGGCGAGCATGCTGCTGGTGGTGGTCTTGCCGTGGGTGCCGGCAACGGCCAGTACCCAGCGACCTTGCAGCACATGGTCGGCCAGCCACTGCGGGCCGGAGACGTACGGCAGGCCTTTGTTCAGCACATATTCCACCGCCGGGTTGCCACGGGACATGGCATTGCCGATCACCACCAGATCCGGCGCCGGATCGAGCTGTGCCGGGTCATAGCCCTGCGTCAGCTGAATGCCCTGGGCCTCGAGCTGCGTGCTCATCGGCGGATAGACGTTGGCGTCGGAGCCGGTGACGTGATGGCCCAGCTCTTTGGCCAATACGGCCATCGAGCCCATGAAAGTCCCGCAGATACCCAGAATATGAATGTGCATAGTCGACCTCGTAAAACATGGCCGCAGGTTAGCGTAGGGAGGGGGAAATGGCACTCTTTAGCTGAGGGGTGGGCCTGTTCGACCTGATCGTTCCCACGCTCTGCGTGGGAACGCAGCACGGGACGCTCTGCGTCCCAAAGCGGACGCGGAGCGTCCGGGAGGCGTTACCACGCGGAGCGTGGGAACGATCAGGTCGGTCAGGCAGAGCGGGCAATACCGTGTTTGCGAAGCTTTCTATATAGCGTATTGCGACTGACCCCCAGTTGCTCTGCCGTACGACTCATATGCCACCGCGCCTGCTCCAGCGCGCCAAGCAATGCCAAGCGCTCGGCGTCATCCAATGGCTGCGCGGCAGTCTGCGCAGGCACAACCGCCGGCCGCGCCTGCCGAATCATCACCGGCAAATCCTCAACGCCGACCCGCCCGCCATCACACAACGCCGCCAGCGTACGCAGGACATTGCGCATCTGCCGCACATTACCCGGCCAATTGAACGCCAGCAGCGCCTGTCGTGCCGGTTCGTCGATCAGAATCGTTTCGCCGCCAGCCTCCTCGGCCAACAGGAAATCCAGTAGCTGCGATTTATCACTGCGCTCACGCAACGCCGGCAGCGCCACTTCCAGCCCGTTCAAGCGGTAATACAGATCCTCGCGAAAACTGCCGTCCTCGACCCGCTCGAGCAGATTGCGATGCGTCGCACTGATGATGCGCACGTCCACCGCTTGCGGTTCACCACCAATCGGCACCACTTGGCGATCTTCCAGCACTCGCAGCAAGCGCGTTTGCAACGCCAGTGGCATGTCGCCGATTTCGTCGAGGAACAAGGTGCCGCCATCGGCCTGTTGCAGCTTGCCGCGCATGCCGTCCTTGCGCGCGCCGGTGAAGCTGCCGCCGCGATAGCCGAACAGTTCGCTCTCGATCAGGCTTTCCGGAATGGCCGCGCAATTGAGTGCGACGAAGGCGTTACCGGAGCGCTGGCTGGCTTGGTGCACAGCCTTGGCGAACGCTTCCTTGCCCGAGCCGGTTTCGCCGTTGATCAACAACGGCACGTCGCGCTCGAACACGCGGAGGGCTTTGCGAAACTCCGCCTGCAACGCTTCATCGCCGAGGCAGATGCCGGACAGGCGTGGCGCTGGAGCAGCGATTGGCGCTGGAACAATGGCTGTCGGCTTGCGCGATTCGCCGCGCAACACGGCAAACAGATGTCGACCATCGCGGGTGCGCAGTGGCCAACTGGCACTGGCGTTGGCGCTCGCCCGCCCGAGCAGGTCATCCAGCGAACAATCGAAAAACGCTTCCACCGGTTTACCGAGCAAACCGCCGCGAATATGCCCGAGCAGGTTCAGGGCGCTCTGGTTGACTGCGCTGATTCGCCCTTCGCCGTCAAACGCCAGCAGCCCTTCACTGAACAGGCCGACGGACTCGGCCTGCAGATGAAAACGCAGCAACCATTGATTATCAAAACAGCGCAGGAAGTAGCAGCTCTCGATCATCTTCGCCGACAGATTGACCAGCGCCATGGTGTGGAACTGGCTTTGCCGCGACACGTCCGGCCGCGCCGAGGACACGTCGAGTACCGCCAGCAATTCACCATGTGGATCGAACACCGGGCTCGCCGAGCAGGTCAGCCCGGTGTGGCGGCCGCGAAAGTGTTCGTCCTGGTGAATGGTCAGCGCCTGCCGCTCGACCAGGCAGGTACCGATGCCGTTGGTGCCTTCGCAGGCCTCGCTCCAGTCGGCGCCGAGCCAGAGACCGGCACGCTCGAAAATCTTCCGTTCCGCCGGCGCGGTGACGCAATTGAGGATCACACCGCGCGCGTCGGTCAGCAGCACCGCGTGACCGGCACCGGAGAGTTGTTGATGCAGGCTGCTCATCTCGGTGCCGGCGATCTGCAGCACTTGTTGCAGACGTTCGCGGCTTTCCAGCACTCGGCCATGCTCGAGCACGGTCGGCGCCATGGTCACAGAAGGATCGAGGTGATAGTCCTCAAGGCAACGCAGCCACGAACGGGCGATCGATGGATCGGCGCCGGGGCCGTGCAGGTGCGGTTTGCCCTGGGTGACGGTGAGAACCTGACGGGCATGGCGACTCAAATGGTTGTCGTGCATTTCTTATTGTTCTCCCCGGGGCGCGATGGCCCAAAGCATGAGGTGACGCCCAGCATCCTCCAGCGGCTCCGGCAATGCAATGCTGGCAAGACCGTCCGGTCACGGGCTGTGTCGCAAGCGGTACAAACTGTCACCCGCGCTGTACCGAATCCGTCACAGCGCCTCTCCGTTCGTCCGAGACAAACCGGCCAAGCCCTTGATTTGCCTGCGCTGCACGGCAGTGGCCCGGCCCTTGCTCTACGCTTATAGCAAGCGCACTTGCGCGTTTCTCTAATAAGTACAAAGCCAAGGAGAACATCATCATGCGTTACGCCCACCCCGGTACTGACGGCGCCAAAGTCTCGTTCAAGAGCAAGTACGGTAACTACATCGGCGGCGAGTTCGTCGCACCGGTCAAAGGTCAGTACTTCACTAACACCTCGCCGGTCAATGGCCAGCCAATTGCCGAATTCCCCGCTCCACCGCCGAAGACATCGACAAGGCGCTGGACGCTGCCCACGCCGCCGCCGATGCGTGGGGCGCCACTTCCGTGCAGGCGCGTTCACTGATCCTGCTGAAAATTGCCGACCGCATCGAAGAAAACCTCGAATTGCTGGCGATCACCGAAACCTGGGACAACGGCAAAGCCATCCGCGAAACCCTCAACGCCGACATCCCCTTGGCCGCTGACCATTTCCGTTATTTCGCCGGTTGCCTGCGCGCTCAGGAAGGCAGCGCTGCGGAAATCGACGGCAATACCGTGGCTTACCACATTCACGAACCGCTGGGCGTGGTCGGCCAGATCATTCCGTGGAACTTCCCGCTGCTGATGGCTGCGTGGAAACTCGCGCCAGCGCTGGCCGCCGGTAACTGCGTGGTGCTCAAGCCTGCCGAGCAAACCCCGCTGGGCATCTGCGTGCTGATGGAGCTGATCGGCGACCTGCTGCCGCCGGGCGTGCTCAACGTCGTGCAGGGCTTCGGCAAAGAAGCCGGCGAGGCGCTAGCGACCAGCAAGCGCATCGCCAAAATTGCCTTCACCGGCTCGACCCCGGTCGGCTCGCACATCATGAAATGCGCAGCGGAAAACATCATTCCGTCGACCGTGGAACTGGGCGGCAAGTCGCCGAACATCTTCTTCGAAGACATCATGCAGGCCGAGCCGAGCTTCATCGAAAAGGCCGCCGAAGGTCTGGTGCTGGCGTTCTTCAATCAGGGCGAAGTGTGCACCTGCCCTTCCCGCGCGCTGGTGCAGGAATCGATCTATGACGAATTCATGCAGGCCGTGATGAAGAAAGTCAGCCAGATCAAACGTGGCGACCCACTGGACACCGACACCATGGTCGGCGCCCAGGCATCCGAGCAGCAATTTGACAAGATCCTCTCGTACCTGGAAATCGCCAAGGGCGAAGGCGCGGAACTGTTGACCGGCGGCAAGGTGGAAAAACTCGAGGGCAGCCTGGCCACTGGTTATTACATCCAGCCGACCCTGCTCAAGGGCACCAACAAGATGCGCGTGTTCCAGGAAGAAATCTTCGGCCCGGTGGTGAGCATCACCACCTTCAAGGACGAAGCCGAAGCCCTGGCGATTGCCAACGACACCGAGTTCGGTCTCGGCGCCGGACTGTGGACCCGCGACATCAACCGCGCCTACCGCATGGGCCGCGCAATCAAGGCTGGTCGGGTGTGGACCAACTGCTACCACCTCTATCCGGCGCATGCCGCATTCAGCGGTTACAAGAAGTCCGGCGTCGGGCGTGAAACCCACAAAATGATGCTCGACCATTATCAGCAAACCAAGAACCTGCTGGTGAGCTACGACATCAATCCGTTGGGATTCTTCTGATCCTGCGATGCTGATCGTTCCCACGCTCCGCGTGGGAACGCCTCAACGGACGCTCCGCGTTCGGTTTCGAAGGGACGCGGAGCGTCTAGGGCTGCATTCCCACGCAGAGCGTGGGAACGATCAGGTTCCTGGCTGTAGCCGGGCCAATAAAACAATAAAAATGGTGAACCCTATGCCAAGCGAATCCCCGGCCGGCGCTCCGGCGACCGGCTCCTCCGTCGACTTCGAAAAAGTCGGCACCGATTACTTCCAACAACGCGAACTGAAAAAGGCGCCGCCGGCTGGGTCCTGCTGGTGGGCCTCGGCGTCGCTTATGTGATTTCCGGCGACTACGCCGGCTGGAACTTCGGCCTCGCCCAGGGTGGCTGGGGCGGCATGTTTCTCGCCACGCTGCTGATGGCGACGATGTACCTGTGCATGTGCTTTTCCCTGGCCGAATTGTCCTCGATGATTCCCACCGCTGGCGGCGGCTACGGTTTCGCCCGCAGTGCGTTCGGGCCGTGGGGCGGGTTTCTTACCGGTACCGCAATCCTTATCGAATACGCCATCGCCCCCGCTGCCATCGCGGTGTTCATCGGCGCCTATTGCGAGTCGCTGTTCGGCATTGGCGGGTGGATGATCTATCTGGCGTTCTACATCATCTTCATCGCTATCCACATTTTCGGCGTCGGCGAAGCGCTCAAGCTGATGTTCATCATTACCGCTGTCGCCGCGCTGGCGCTGGGGGTGTTTCTGGTGGCGATGGTGCCGCACTTCGACGTCGCCAACCTGCTCGACATCCCGGTGACCACTGCGGTCGGTGCCAGTCCGTTTCTGCCGTTCGGCTATGTCGGCGTCTGGGCGGCGATTCCCTATGCGATCTGGTTTTTCCTCGCCGTCGAAGGCGTGCCGCTGGCGGCGGAAGAAACCAAAAACCCCAAGCGCGACCTGCCGCGCGGGCTGATCGGGGCGATGCTGGTGCTGCTGATGTTCGCACTGCTGATTCTGATCGTCGGCCCCGGCGGCGCCGGTGCGAATTCGCTGCTGACTTCGGGTAACCCGCTGGTCGAAGCACTGAGCAAGGCCTACGGTGGCTCGACGTGGATGGGCAGCTTCGTCAATCTCGTCGGTCTGGCCGGACTGATCGCCAGCTTCTTCTCGATCATCTACGCCTACTCGCGGCAGATCTTCGCGCTGTCGCGGGCCGGTTACCTGCCGCGCAAACTGTCGCAGACCAACAAGAGCAAGGCGCCGGTGCTGGCCCTGGTGATTCCCGGGATCATCGGCTTCGGTCTATCGCTGACTGGCCAAGGCGATCTGCTGATTCTGGTCGCGGTGTTCGGGGCTACCATTTCCTATGTGCTGATGATGGCCGCGCACATCACCCTGCGCATCCGTCGCCCCAAAATGGACCGGCCGTACCGCACGCCGGGCGGCATTTTCACCTCGGGTGTGGCGCTGGTACTGGCGTGCATTGCCGTGGTGGCGGGCTTCCTCGTCGATCCACGGGTGGTGATCGGCGCCGCGATCATCTATGGAGTGTTAATTGCTTACTTTGCTTTCTACAGTCGGCATCACTTGGTAGCAGGCACGCCGGAAGAGGAATTCGCGGCGATTCAAAAAGCTGAACAAGCCTTGCACTGATTGTCGAAAACCACGGCGCAGACGCATTCTGCGCCGTCACGGAGAACGCTGAATGGCCAGTTTTGCTCACACGGTCGGCGCGCAGACTTACCGCTTCGACAGCCTCAAAGATGTCATGGCCAAGGCCAGCCCCGCCCGCTCGGGGGATTTTCTCGCCGAGATTGCCGCGCTCAACGACGGCGAACGGGTGGCCGCGCAAATGGCCCTGGCGGACATCCCGCTCACCCACTTCCTGCAAGAAGCGCTGATTCCCTACGAAGCCGATGAAGTCACCCGGCTGATCATCGACACCCACGACAAACAAGCCTTCGCCGTGGTCAGCCACCTCACGGTCGGCGGCTTTCGCGACTGGCTGCTCAGTGATGCGGCGGACGAAACCAGCCTGCGCGCCCTCGCCCCCGGCCTGACCCCGGAAATGGTCGCCGCCGTGTCGAAGATCATGCGTGTACAGGATCTGGTGCTGGTCGCGCAGAAAATCCGCGTGGTCACCCAATTTCGCGGCACCCTCGGTTTGCGCGGGCGCCTGTCGACCCGCCTGCAACCCAACCACCCGACCGATGAGCCGTCCGGCATTGCCGCGAGCATTCTCGACGGCCTGCTCTACGGCAACGGCGATGCAATGATCGGGGTCAACCCGGCCACCGACAGCATCGCTTCGATCTGCGCGATGCTGGAGATGCTCGACGCGATCATCCAGCGCTACGACATTCCCACCCAGGCCTGCGTGCTGACCCACGTCACCACCTCGATCGAGGCGATCAACCGTGGCGTGCCGCTGGATCTGGTGTTTCAGTCGATTGCCGGCACTGAGGCAGCCAATGCCAGTTTCGGCATCAACCTCAACGTGTTGCAGGAAGGCTACGACGCCGGCCTCAGTCTCAAGCGCGGCACCCTCGGGCAGAACCTGATGTATTTCGAAACCGGTCAGGGCAGCGCGCTGTCGGCCAACGCCCACCACGGCGTCGATCAACAGACCTGCGAGACAAGGGCCTACGCCGTGGCGCGACATTTCAAGCCGTTCCTGGTGAACACCGTCGTAGGATTTATCGGCCCGGAATACCTCTACAACGGCAAACAGATCATCCGCGCCGGCCTCGAAGACCACTTCTGCGGCAAGCTGCTCGGCGTGCCGATGGGCTGCGACATCTGCTACACCAACCACGCCGAAGCCGATCAGGATGACATGGACACTCTGCTGACGTTGCTCGGCGTCGCCGGGATCAACTTCATCATGGGCATCCCCGGCTCCGACGACATCATGCTCAATTACCAGACCACTTCGTTTCACGACGCTTTGTACGCCCGCCAGACCCTGGGCCTGAAACCGGCGCCAGAGTTCGAGCAATGGCTGGCCAACATGGGCATCTTCACCCAGGCGGACGGCAAGGTTCGCTTCGGCAACAATCTGCCGCCGGCCTTCCGCCAGGCCTTGGCGCACTTGGGATGAGTCTTATGGAAAAACCACCGGTCGATCCGCAAAACCCCTGGCTGGAACTGCGCCGCCTGACGCCGGCACGCATTGCCCTGGGCCGCACCGGCACCAGTCTGCCGACGCGGGCGCAGCTGGATTTTCAGTTTGCCCACGCCCAGGCCCGCGATGCCGTGCACCTGGCCTTCGATCACAGCGAAATCAGCGCACAACTGAGCGAGCGCGGGCGGGAAACCCTGGCACTGCAAAGCGCCGCGCCGGACCGACACACCTATCTGCAACGCCCGGACCTGGGGCGCAAACTCAGCGATGAGTCGGCGCAGACCTTGCGCGACTACGCCAGCGCCCACCCAGGCGGGGTCGACCTAGTGATGGTCGTCGCCGATGGCCTGTCGGCACTGGCAGTGCACCGCCACACCCTGCCATTCCTGACGCGCCTGGAAGAACAGATGAGCGGCGACGGCTGGTCCGTGGCGCCGGTGGTGCTGGTGGAACAGGGTCGCGTTGCCATCGGTGACGAGATCGGCCAGTTGCTCGGGGCGAAGATGGTGGTGATGCTGATCGGCGAGCGTCCGGGCCTGAGTTCGCCGGACAGCCTCGGGCTGTATTTCACCTATGCGCCAAAGGTCGGCCTGACCGACGCGTATCGCAACTGCATTTCCAATGTTCGGCTTGAAGGCTTGAGCTATGGCATGGCGGCGCATCGCTTGCTGTATCTGATGCGCGAGGCCTGTCGGCGGCAGCTGTCGGGGGTCAATCTGAAGGATGAAGCTCAGTTGCACACATTGGAGGCCGACGACGCTGTCGACATGAAAGGCAACTTCCTGCTCGATCCACCCCCAGCCTGAACCGTTTCCGCATTGCCTTTCTGCGCTGCTTTCAGGCAGGATCGACGCACGGCCGCCCGGGTTTCCCATCGCCGTCAGAGCAGTTGAAGACAGCCACTTGAAGACGAGACCTATCATGCGGATTATTCAAGCGACCCTCGAACATCTGGATTTGCTGACTCCTTTGTTCGTCAAATATCGCGAGTTCTACGGCTCCCTGCCTTACCCGGATTCCTCCCGCGCGTTCCTCGAAAAACGCCTGCGCCGCAAAGAGTCGGTGATCTATCTGGCCCTGGCCGACGATGACGACAAGAAACTCATGGGCTTCTGCCAGCTATATCCGAGCTTTTCGTCGCTGTCGCTCAAACGCGTGTGGATTCTCAACGATATCTACGTTGCTGAAGACGCGCGCCGGCAACTGGTCGCCGACAACCTGATCCGCACTGCGAAGAAAATGGCCAAGGAAACCCAGGCCGTGCGCATGCGCGTCTCGACCAGCGCGAACAACGAAGTGGCGCAGAAAACCTACGAATCGATCGGCTTCAAGGAAGACACCGAGTTCAAGAACTACGTACTGCCGATCAGCGACGAGCTCTGACTCCAACGGCTTCGGTGATGAGGGAGTTCGCTCCCTCGCCACGGCCGCCCCTTCCCTGACAATTGCTCACTTCGCGACACTCCCCGCTACAAAACCGGCGCGCTTTTCAGCGGTCAGACCGTATAATCCCGATCTTTCCGGCTTGTAAGAAAAACTACACCCCGCTGTAGGCTTACACGAAGTCATCCGCACAGGCCTGCCGAGTCGGGCCGTCATACAGGTGCCCCCATGGATTTCAACCCGCTCGACCTTATCCTGCATCTCGACGTGTACCTCGATTTGCTGGTGAACAACTATGGGCCATGGATTTACGCCATCCTGTTTCTGGTGATCTTCTGTGAAACCGGTCTGGTGGTGATGCCGTTCCTGCCGGGCGACTCGCTGCTGTTCATCGCGGGCGCGGTGGCGGCCGGCGGCGGCATGGATCCAGTGCTGCTCGGTGGCCTGCTGATGCTGGCGGCGATCATGGGCGACAGCACCAATTACGTGATCGGACGCACGGCCGGGGAGAAGCTGTTCAGCAACCCGAACTCGAAAATCTTCCGTCGCGATTACCTGCAAAAACCCACGACTTCTATGACAAGCACGGCGGCAAGACCGTGACCATGGCGCGCTTCCTGCCGATCATCCGCACCTTCGCGCCGTTCGTTGCCGGTGTGGCGCGGATGCCGTACCCGCGTTTCTTCGGCTTCAGCGTGCTCGGCACCATCCTCTGGGTTGGCGGTCTGGTCACCCTGGGTTATTTCTTCGGCAACGTGCCGTTCATCAAGAAAAACCTCTCGCTGCTGGTGGTGGCAATCATCCTGCTGTCGCTGGTGCCGATGATCATCGGCGTGGTGCGCAGCCGTTTCGGCGGCACCAAAGTGCAATCGCACTGATCCGATGTGGTCTCTGAGCGCCTGGCGTCGCCGGCGCATCCTGGCCAGCCACCCGATTGCCGACGACCTGTGGCAACGGGTGCGCCACCAACTCTCCTTCCTCGACGGCATCAGCGCGGCTGAAGACCAGTGGCTGCGCGAAGCCTGTGTGCTGTTTCTCGACGACAAACACCTGACCGCCCTGCCCGGCGTCGAACTGCATCAGGAACAGCGCCTGCTGCTCGCCGCCCAGGCGCAGTTGCCGTTGCTGCATCTCGGCGATCTGAACTGGTATCAGGGCTTCCACGAGATCGTTCTATACCCCGATGACTTCCTCAGCCCGCAACGCCATCGCGATGCCAGCGGCGTCGAACATGAGTGGGATGGCGAACACAGCGGTGAAGCCTGGCAGCAGGGGCCGGTGATTCTCGCCTGGCCCGGCGTACAGGCCAGCGGTGGCTGGGAAGGCTACAACCTGGTGATTCATGAATTGGCGCATAAGCTCGACATGCTCAACGGCGACGCCAACGGCCTGCCGCCGCTGCACGCCGACATGCGCGTCAGCGACTGGGCCGAAGTGATGCAGGCCGCCTACGACGACCTCAACCGCCAGCTCGACCACGATCCAGACGCCGAAACCGCCATCGATCCCTACGCCGCCGAGAACCCGGCGGAGTTCTTCGCCGTCACCAGCGAATACTTCTTCAGCGCCCCGGATCTGCTGCATGAGGCTTATCCACAGGTCTACTTGCAACTGCAGCTTTTCTACCGGCAGGATCCGTTGGGCAGACTGCGGCAACTTCAAGCCACAGACCCGGTCTATCAGGCGCACGACTAAGCTCTGCACGACTTCTGGTACGTGGCGTCGCCGTAGGAATGTGCCTATAATCGCCGCCACTTTTTGGTCAATCCGGCCAAGTGTTTTTGGTCAACTACGGGGGCAACGCCCAATGAGCTACAGCAAGATTCCGGCTGGCAAAGACCTGCCGAACGACATCTACGTCGCGATCGAGATCCCGGCCAACCACGCGCCGATCAAATACGAAATCGACAAAGACAGCGATTGCCTGTTCGTTGACCGTTTCATGGCCACCCCAATGTTCTACCCGGCCAACTACGGTTACATCCCGAACACCCTGGCTGACGATGGTGATCCCCTCGACGTGCTGGTCGTGACCCCTTACCCGGTAGCGCCAGGTTCGGTAATCCGCGCCCGTCCGGTCGGCATCCTGAACATGACCGACGACGGCGGCGGCGATGCCAAAGTCATCGCAGTGCCACACGACAAGCTGTCGCAGCTGTACGTCGATGTGAAGGAATATACCGACCTGCCACCCCTGCTGATCCAGCAGATCGAGCACTTCTTCGCGAACTACAAGGATCTCGAGAAGGGCAAGTGGGTCAAGATCGAAGGCTGGGCCGGTGCAGACGCCGCCCGCGAAGCGATCACCAAGTCGGTTGCCGCCTACAAGGGCTAAGCCATTGCGCTTCGCGTGACGCTTGAAAAAACCCCGGACTTCCGGGGTTTTTTGTTATTGGCGTCTGCATAATCGACTCGGTTGTTCAGGTCGATGTCACTCGAAATACACCCTGGTCGGCCCCTCTCCCTTCGGGAGAGGGTTGGGGTGAGGGCCTCTTGAAAAGCCCGACTAAACAAACCGTTTAAATTCCTACATGCAGTTTTAATCTGTTTAATTTCCCACAAGCACGTCTTACATCCCGTCGCAAAATACAGGCTTTTTTTGAACGCCCGGTTTATTCAAACCGCTCTGGTCCGGCCGTAGACTCCGTGTTTATGAGAAAGAACACTAGCGGTCCACGATTCAAGGCACTCCTGGAAGCAGCGAACATCAGCACCACGGATTTCGCAAGGTTCTGGGGCACGGAAGCCCAAAACGTTCATAACTGGTACACCCGGGGCGTCCCGGCGTATCGCATGGAAGAAGTCTCACGCCTGTTGTCGGTCAATAGTGAATGGCTGAAAACCGGGGAAGGCGTCAAGGAGGTCCCGCGCCTGCACCCACCCGCCAGCAATGGCGACACGTTCGACGCCCAGTCGATCTGCGGCGTCTACACCGTCATCAACCCCAGCGACATCGATCTGGCCTTCTTCAAGGAAACCCCGATCGCCAATGGTGATGGCAAAACCCACGTCATTCTCGACCCCGACCAATCCCTGCGCCTGCCCCGCGCCCACCTCGATCAACTCGACATTCAGCACGCCAACGCCATCTGCGCGCACATGATCGGCAACAGCATGGCCGATCGCATCGAAGACGGCTCCATCGTCGCCATCGACCGCGGCCTGACCCAAGTCGTCGATGGCGAAATCTACGCCGTAGAGCATGACGGCATGCTGCGCATCAAATACCTGCACCGCATGCCCGGCAATGGCCTGCGCATGCGCAGCCACAACAGCGCCGAATACCCCGACGAGGTCTTCCGGCCGGCGCAGATCGAAGAGCAGCGGATTCACATTCTTGGCTGGGTATTCTGGTGGTCGACACTGGGCAAGCGCCGGCCGGTGGTGCCGTTTCTATGACAGTTCACTCGAACCTGTGGGAGCGGGCTTGCACGCGAAGAGGCCCTGACAACCGATACAAATCCCGAGTTTGTACCGCTTCAGTCGCTCTAAACCGCACTTGAGGCTGGGAATCCAGAGCAAAACTCAGTATCCTGCGCCCCACATTCGCGCATCGACCCGCCCAGCGGCTCGGATGACGCCCGACGCGGCAGACCAACGTCTGACCAAGTCCCACAGCCGGACGCAAGATCCGGATGTACGTTTTGAAGGCTGGCGCGGTTTACCAAAAATAAACCAAGTCAGTCTCCGAGAAGCCGGCCACAAGCCGGCTTTTTAATGTCTGCAAAAAGGCTACGCCTACCGTCCGGAACTTGAATTCTCACTTGTCGAGAACGCGACCCTCTTGTTACCGTAACGACAACCGTCATTACAGCATTCCATCATGGCTTCCATCAACATCCGCATCGATGATGATCTGAAACAGCGCTCCTTCGCCGAACTCGAAAAGCTCGGCGTCACGCCGTCGGAGCTTCTGCGCCAAACCCTCCAATATGTAGCAGAGCGGGGCAAGTTACCCTTCAAAGCGGCGCTGCTCAGTGAAGAAGATGAAGCGCTGATTGCCGTAGTCACCGAACGTCTCGCATCCCCTCAGCGGGTCAAAGTGAGTCTGGATGACTTATGAACTTGAGTTTGATCGACGTGCATTAAAAGAATGGAACAAGCTGGGCGATACGGTTCGCCAACAGTTCAAACAAAGTTGGCTGAAGTCTTGGAGAATCCGCGAATCGAAGCCAATCGGCTTCGCGAGCTACCAGACTGCTATAAAGTGAAATTGAAAAACGCCGGTTATCGCTTGATCTATCAGGTACTTGATCACGAAATTCTGGTGTTCGTGGTCGCGATAGGCAAACGTGAGCGGGAGGCCGCCTACGAGGTTGCGCAAGATCGGTTGCCATCCCGGACCTGATTTCGAAACATCCCATTTGCCGGACGCACGCCGCCGAGGTGCAAAGGGCTGATCATTGTAGAAAGTCACAACGCGTACAAGGAAGTTAAAACATGCGTCTCGCATCTCGCCACGCATCCGTTGAATCGATGATCCTCATCGCTGCTCTGGGCTTGTGCCTCTCCGGCTGCGTCGGTGCCATCGTGGCGTTGCCTGAGAAAACCACACTCAGAACTGACGAGTACAAAGCTCTAAGTGCTCGTTCGCTCACGCCAGCGATTACCCGAACCGCGCAATCAGCCCCTACCCGAGAATGGTGTGGCGTCACGGTTTGGGCGTTGATCATTCCTGTTCCGCTGAAATTGCCCGTGTGTACGTCGTACTCCGAGCAGTCCTTTGGCAGCGACGAATCTGGAGATGAAACCGTTTTGCTCTATTCAAAACAAACGGTGCCGTCGCCGTTCTACGCCTGCGGCCCGTTCATGATGCTGGGGCCGATTGTGCATGGTTATCAGGGCAATGCGCTTTGCGGCGTTTTTCCAAATTAGCCGGGAATTCACGGATAACTGAACGACTTCACCAACGTCAGCTCCCCGCTGTCCGCATCGGCACTACAAACGTCTCCATCTTCTCGCTCGGCGTGCCTTCTTCAGTAATCACCGTCACCTGCGCCGTGGTCAGCGCCTGCACCGCTTCATCCCCTCCTTCGTCATCTCCGCGATACCCGCCGCCGTAATAATTCACGTACACCAGATACTGCCCCTTGATCGGCGCGGGCATGGCGGCGATTTCGGGACCGTAGCCGGTGGTGACGTCGACGTCCAGGGCGGCGCCGTTGGCGGCGCTGCGGTTGCCGTACCAGATGTGGGCGCCGTCGGGGGTGATCAGGTGCAGGTCGAGGTCGGTGCCGTCGCTGTCCCAGGCCAGCAGCACGCGCAATTTGGCCGGGGTGGCGCCGCCGCGGGCGTTGAGGAACTGCGTGCGGTGGCGTTGCTGGCCGTCGGCGCTGCGCACTTCGACGCTGTTGCTGCCGTTGGGGAAGGAGAACGGCCGATCAAAGCCGCCGGCGGGGTCGATTTTCAATGGCATGCTGACGCCGTTGACGATCAGGCGTCCGGGTTCGCCGCTCTTCGGCACGGCTTTGATCTGACCGCTGATTCTGGCGGTATTGGCCTGACCAAGCGGTGTGTTGACCGACGAGGCCGGGTAGTTGACGGTCTGGCGAAAGCTCTCGCCCTCGCCTTCTGGCGCGCCGCTGCGCCAGCCGCCGACCGGGGTGTCGAGTTTGACGCCCTCGGCGGCGAACGCTTGCGGCAGCACGTTGAGGGCACAAAGCAGCAGCAAGACCTGTGGATAACGGAGTGTCATGGTCTATTCCAGCAAAAGGTGACGGGCGAGCCCTTCGATGTAGGTTTCATCCTGGCCGTGGGGTGTGCTTCGAAGGCCAGGTGCAGATATTCATGAGTCAGGTCGAGGCGATCCTGCAGGGTCAGCACGCCGCGCACGTAAATGCGCTGGCGTTCGCGGTCGACGAAGGGCCGGCCGAAGGCGAGTTTGCATACGGCAAACGTGCTGACTTCGTTGTAGCCGGTTTCGCTTTCGAGCCTCGGACGCCAGCCGCGTCGCTGTTTCTGCAGCCAGTCTTGCGCGGCGGGCAATGCTTCGCAGGAGGCGACCGGGTTGTCCCAGCGGCTGAGGCTGGCGCGCGGATAAGCGTGCAGCAGAATCGCGTCGTAACGCTGGCCGGCGTTCGCTTGCTCGACGGCTTGCTGCCAAGCGAGTTTGTCCGGACCGGGTTGGTCGGAGTGATAGGTGACGGTGCTGCCGGCCAGTACCAGATCCGCCGTCCACGCCGCAATGTTGCGCGACTCGGCGGAAGCAGGACGCGGGGCGACGCGCTGGCGATTGCTGCTGTCGTCGATGCTCAGGCAATCGCCGTTGCGCGTGGCGTTTTGCAGCAGATAGGTGCGGATCGCTACGGCCAGCGCTTTGGCGGCTTCGGCGGGTTGCGGTTTGGCTTCGCGCTCAAGGACGCGAGCGACATACTCCTCGCGATCAAGCCTTGCGACGAGTTTGTCGTTGAGCAGAAACAGTTCGCCGTCGCTGTGGATATCCAGCGCGTTGCCGTTGGCGAATTCGACGCGGTAATCGCCGCGCAATGGCCCGGACGTGGCAACACGATCCCCGGCCAGAACCTTCGAAACCGGATATTTCGAAAACAGCCCGACTTCCACACAGCGCCCTGCGTCCGCTGGCCAATCCGTCGGTAATACGCTGGCCAGCGCCTGAGCGTAATGACGCAGGACCATTTGACTGGTACCGCGCCCACCCGCCCAGATCGGCGCGCCGTCGGCGGTCCAGCCAGCGAATCCACCCTGGCGCGATTGTGCATCCTGGTCGCCGAGCCAGCTCCATGTTTTCACCCGCAGGCGCCCGCCCAACTCGCCGACGACATTGCCGTCCGCCGCGTTCAGTACGACATCGAGCAACACCCGACGCATCTGATCCTGCGCTGGCAGCAACGCCAGAACGCTCAACAACTCGGCAACTGAAACCCTTGTTGCCGGTTGCACGGCTGGCAAATCCAGCAACCACGACGGCGCCTGCCGCGCCTGCCAATACGCTCGCCAATCCGTCGCTGCGATGCCCAACCGCGCCGGTTCGAAATACAGACCGCAGGACTTCACCAGTGCCTGATCCCGCTCGATCCTGCCGCCCGCCGCGCAGCAATAAACTTCTTCTTTGGACTGCCCGCGACATTCATACGCCGGTTCCCGTGCACCGGTATCCACCAGCCACGCGTAGACGAACAACTTCCACAGACTGCCCAGCGGCGCATCCAGCGACGCTGGCAACGGTTCGCGCTTGATCAGTTGCGTCTGACTCAACGACAACAACTCGCCCTGATAGGCCACGCGCAATGGCTCGTCCTGCGCTGTCGCCAGCGCAGGCATCACACACATCAGCAGCCACAACAGCGGCCGGCGCATGTCAGTTGACCGTGACCTGACCGAGGGCGGCTTTCGCCTCCTGGGCCTGATGCTGCGGTGCATACACTTGCTTGAAGCGTACCGGTGGCAGATTGAACTGGCCCTTCTGCGAGAAGCGCACCAGATGACGCAGGCGCAACTCGCCACTCAGCGCGTCGACCGGCACCGCGTATGCCAACTGACCCGGTTCGAAACGCGCCTTCTCCAGCGCGGTCGGTTCGGTACCGTCCTTGCCCTGCAACTTGATGCCCCACGTCGTGCGCTCGACATCCGCGCCCGGTGGCAGCGGCACTTCAAGCATGCCGTAGCGCAGCGGTTTCGCTGCCTTGCTGGTGAGGATCACCTCGTCCAGGTACAGGCTGTCGCTGGACAGCGGCTTCGTGCCGACCGGCTCGAGTTTGAAGGTGAACGCTTCGTCGCCCGGCACCAGACGCGACAGGCGCCGGGTGATGGTCACGGCCATCGGATCGACCTGCGGCTGTTGAGTCTGGAAGCTCAGCGCCGCACGCAGCGGCCGCTCTTGCGTGCCGGACACGCTCAGCACATTCGGCAGCGGCGTTGCGCCTTGCCATGTCCAGTACATCTCGCCGCTGGCGCCGTAGTTTTTCTTCCAGCCCTCACCCGGCATCAACGCGATGGTTGGCGAGGCCTGAGCGATGCTGCGTTGCAGCCAGGTTAGCGCCAGTGCGCGTTCCAGCGTCGATTGCTGCGGCAGCAAGCGTTGCAGCAATGCCGTGGCGCGAGCCTGATCAAACGGTTGCAGCGACAGGTTCAGCGCTTCGACAAAAGGCTGCGAACTGGTCGCCAGACGTTGTTGCGCTGCGCCCAGTTGCCGATTGAACGCCTCCGGCAAAGCAACTTTCGCCTGCGTGGCCAACGATGCAGTGAGTACCCGCGCCGCCGCCAGACCGAGTGCCGAGGCCGGGTCGCCCATTACCAGACTGTCCTGGCCGTCATCAAGCAAGGTTTCGGCACTGCCTTCACCGGCCTTGACCAAATCGTCGATCAAACCGCTGAGCAGCGTGTTCACTGGCAACTGCATCTGTTTGGCGAACGACAGGATCAGCGCCCGTTGCAGCAACGGCGTGTTCGGCGCTTGCTTGGCGTACACCTCGAGTACCCGCTGCCAGTGTTCAGGCGGCAGGTTCAGCTCGAGTACGCGGCTGGCGTTCCAGTCGGCGTAATAGGCATAGGCGGTGAGAAATGCATCCGGCTCGCCGTCGTAGCCCCACCAGGTGAAGCTGGCCGACGGTCCGGCCATTTGCACCAGGCGCAGACGACTGTTCTGCATGATCAGACGCAAGCGATCGCGAGTCTGCGGGTTCGAGGCCAGCGATGGATAAGCGATGCTCAATGGCAACAAGCGACTGGCGGTCTGCTCGACGCCGCCGTACGGGTAGCTGAGCAGATCGTCGAGGGCGGAACGGAACAGCGCTTGCGGACTGTCATCCAGGCGCAGGCGAATATCCGTGGCATCCGCCGGCAAACTCAACGGCGTATCGCCGCTGGCCACGTCGAGGCTTTGCGTCTGAGTGACCTGCCAGCCGTCGCCGGTGGCACTCAAGCGCACAGCCAGGGCATCGGCCACTTTGCCGTCCTGCACCAGCTCCGCCGTCCACCCGCCAGAGGCCAAAGCGAACGCCGGCAGTGGCAGGTAATTGATGCCGCTGTTCAGGGTCACCGGCAGACGTTGTTCGGTACCGGCATAGTGAGTCACCAGTTCCGCCTTGACCGGTTTCTCCGCCTGACTGAACGCAAACACGCCCAGTTGCGGCTGGTCGCCCTTGCGGAATTTGCTCGGCCCGCTCCACTTCAGGTACAGCGGCTTTTCCGAACGGACAAACTGCTTCTTCTGCCCGACCTGACCGTCATCGGCAATCGCCCGCGCGGTGATGCGCCAGCGAGTCAGCGAGTCCGGCATTTTGAAGGTGAAGCGGGTTTTGCCGTCGGCGCCGGTCAACAATTCCGGCTGCCACGCAGCGGTGTCGACATCTTCACGGCGCGGACGCTCGAGCACTTTCACGCCGCGTTCGCTGCGATTGGCTTTACCGGGTGCGCCGGGGCTGCCCGGCAACGCCACGTCGTAACTAATAAACGACAGGCTGGCACTGGTACGCACGTTGTTGCGCCGTGGGTGATAGAAGAACTGGTCGATGGTCGGCGCGACTTCCGGTTGCAGCGCGTAGACCATTTCATCGACCACGCTGACCGTCAGATGCGCCGGAACGGCTTTGCCGGCGAACTGCGTGGTCAGGTCGACCGTCACCGTGTCGCCCGGCAGATACACAGCTTTATCGGTGCTGATCGCCACGTCGATTTGCGGCGCGACCACTTTGATCCCGGCGTTCTGGAAGCTGTACTGACCGCCCTTGGTGTAGAGCACGGAGAAGGTCAGGTTCGGCGCGAAGTTATCCTTCACCGCAATGCGCGCGCGGTATTGGGTGTCGCTGAGTTTTTCCAGCTTCAGCCAGTCGCCGCCCTTGGCCAACAGCGCGGTCGCTTCTACCTTGTCGCGCTCCAGCGACAGCAGTGCATCGCTGACCGGCTCGGGGAAGGTGATCAGCGCCAGCGCTTCTTCGCCCGCCTTGTACTCAGGCCTGTCGAGGACGATTTCCACGGTACCCGGCACCGCTTTCACACCGTCGCCGGTGACCGCATGGCCGGTGGCACCAAGAACACGACCGTGTTGATCTTTCAGCGTCAGGTTGTAGGTGCCCGGGCGCTCGAAGGCGAGGCTGAAGCCTTTATCCGTTGCGGCGAGTTTGCCTTCGCCAGTGCTCTGGTCCTCCAGGCGCACCCAGGCGTAGCTGCTCGGCGTCACGGCTTTGCTTTGTTCAGTGCCACCCTCGTTGGCGTAGCTGAAGGCAACCTTGTCGCCGACCGCGCTGAAACGCTGCGGTGCGCTCAAGCGAAAACTTGCCGCACCACGGTCGATGAGGATTTCCTTGGTGGTCTTGACCCGATACGCCGCGCCGTCGCTGGCGAATACGGTGAGCATGTAGCGGCTTGGCTTGTCGGCGGCTGGCAGGTCGAGGGTTGCGTTGCCCTTGCTGTCGGTGGTCAGTTCGGTGCTGGTCAGCTCCACCGGGAATTGCCCGAGGTATTGCAGCTCGTTGTCGACCATCGACAGTTGCTGGGCACGCAGGCTCAGGCTCAATTTCGCGTTGGCCACCGGTTTGCCGTCCGGGTAGAGCAACACCAGACTGCCTTTCACCGGCTCACCGGTGCGGTAATCCTGCTTGGCCAGATTCAGCGAGATTTCGAAGTGCGGCTTTATGTACTCAGCCACACGGAAAGCACTGCTGTAGGCCTGATCTTTGTAGTTGAAGCGGATTTCGTAACCACCGGCCACGGCGTTATCCGGTAACTGGAAACGGCCCTGGGTTCCTGCTTTCGAATCAAGCTTCAGATCGAGGGTTTGCAGTTCGGTCCCCGTGGCATCAAGCACGCTGACACTGACATCCGCCGCACCCGGCAGCACCGAATCACGGGCATTCTTGAACTCGCGACCGACGATTTTCAGCGACACCCAATCGCCCGGGCGATACAGCGGCCGGTCGGTGAAGGCATAGAGTTTGGTGTCGTAGATTTCACTGTCGTAGTAGAAGTTCTCCGAGACGAATACGCCGCCTTCTTCGTCCTCGCCGATGACAAACGAGCGCTCCGGGCTGACGTGTTTCAGACGCAGCAGACCGTCGGCATCGGTAGCTCCGCTGCTCATCACGCCGAGGCCATCGGTCCACAGCACATTGACCTTTGGCACCGAGCTGCCTTCATGCTTGCGTGCGGCCCAGACCAGCAGCTCATCACCGGCAATCTTGCTCACCGCGACGGTGTTGGAGACGAAAACCATGGTGGTCGCGCGGTACTTGCCGATCAGCGCTTCAACCAGATACAGCCCCGGTTTCAGGTTACCCAACGGGATGTACACGTTGCCCGGTGCGACGCTGACAAAGTCACTCGAAGACCCAGCCAGATTGACCCCGGCCGGTGGCTGGATCGGCTTGGCCTGCCACAGCGGATAGCGAAACTGGCTGACCACCGGCAAACCCGGAATCAAGGCAAATTGTGGCTGCGCGTCGTACGGCGTCGGCGCGGCCATGGCCTCGCCCATTTTCAGCTCAGGCACTTCTTCGGTGACCTGCTTGCGCGACTCGTAGGAGAACGCACGCTGCATCACCCGGCGGGATTTGCGATACCAGTTGTCCCACAGATACGCGAGGGTGTTGGACAAACCTTCACCCTTGAACTGGCCGTCACTGACGACGCGGTGCAGGTTCTTCTGGCGCTTGAGAAAGTCCAGCGGCTTGTCGATGCGATACACGCGGATGTCGGCGCCGCCGTACGGCTCCATGCGGAAACGCCGGTAGTCACGACCCGGGGCTTCGAGGCGGACCATCGCCGGCTCGTCGCTGGCAAAACTGCTGTCGGCGAGCAGGAAGAAACTCTCACCGGCCACCGGCGTGTAATTGCTCGGTTCCACCGAGTCTTCGGCGTTGACGCAGGTAAACGGTAGCAACAACGCCAACAGCAAGGAAATTCGCGAACAGATACGCAACATGCGGGCACCGGTCATTGGGAGAGAAAGTTCAGTCGATAGACGCCGATGAAGTTGGGGTTGGCTGCGTCGGGTATCCATCGGGTGTCCTTCCATGTCATGAGTTGCTGCAGGCTTGCCGAACGCATGCCGTTGTCAGTGGGGGTGGTGGTGCCGGTGTGATAGGCGATGTAGCGGCCCATCCAGATCATCAGGTGCTGGTCGTCGCCCTGATCGAAAAACATCAGGTCACCGGGCCGCGCCTGCGACACATCGCGGCCGACCAGATGGCTGTTGAACTGAATCAGTTTGATCGCGTTGACGTACGGCCCGATCTTGCCGCCGCCCTGCTGCCACTGTTGCGCGAGTTTGCGTTGCGCGTCGCTCAGCGCCAGTTCCGGCGGCAGATAGCGATTGGACAGACCATTGCTGCGCAGCCATTTGTCGTCATGGACTTTCAGCGCTTCGTTGGCGGCAAAGCGCACCAGCCCCGCGCAGTCCTGCTGATACCAGCGCGGGCTCGGGCCCTGGCTCAATTGCTCTTGAGCGATGCGCACAAACCAGGCGCGAAACACCTGGGATTGCGCCGGGTCGAGCGCTGGTGCTTCAACCGCACGGGCGCCTGCGCTCAGCAGCAACGCAAGCAGGCCGAGGCTGCGGATCAGTGCGCTCACAGCGCTTTCCATTCCAGCGGCAGCCATTGCCAGTGGCCGTCCGGCTCGCTGCCTTCGGGCAGGGTCAGGGCATATTTGCCGTAGCCGCCGAGGGTGCGCAGTTTCGGCATCAGGTAGGTTTGCGCAGCGTTGTAAAACACCGGTTCCATGTCCTGCGGCAGGCTGTCGAGGGTTTCGCGCTGCATCAGTTGCGCCATCGCGTCCGGGCCGAAGTAGATCGGCATCAGCACGTCTTTAGGCAGCACGTCGGCCATCGGCGGGAAGCGCTTGTCGAGGGTGCCGAGGGCTTTGTCGACGAGTTTGTCGTCGAGGGAAAACAGCAGCGTCGAGCCGTGACGGGCAAGGCTGACTTTCATGAACGCCTTGCCGGAAATCGCCTCCGGGTTCTCGGCGGTCTTCGCCGCGTACGGGCCGAAACTGGAACTGACCTGACGCTGCCAGACGTGGCTTTGGCCTTCCTGCTTGTCGATCACCGGGAACACGTTTTCGGCGACGTTGGCTTCGAACGCGCCGACCATCGAACCGAACAACTTGCCCAGATCAGCGTCGAGCTTGCTGCTGTCTTCGTCTTTGAGACTGGCAACCAGCAACGGCGTGTACAGCCGCGAATCGGCGTACCAGCACAGACCGGCCGCGCCAGCGACGTGTTCGGTCAGCGTTTGCGCAACAGCTTCATCGGCACCGAGTTTCATCAATATCGGTTTCTGCGGCTCGGCCGCCACCGGCAGGGTCACGCAAGCGCTCGCCCCCAGCGGCATCGCCTGCCAGACCGGTTTGAAATCGAAGTCCGGCTGGTTTTCCAGTTCATCCATGGCCAGATAGCTGTGCCAGCCCTTGTCGTCCATGTCGAAACGCAGGCCGGCGAAATTCGGGATGAAGCGCTGATAGCCCATGGCGAGCACGCTGGAATTGACCGACAGGCGCTGTTTGGTTTCCGGGCTCTTCGCTGGCAGGCCGAACGCTTCCGGAAAGAGTTTTTCACCGTTGAGCAACGCCGCCAGCGCTTGCGCGGAGACGCGGCCGGATTCTTCCGAGACGCCGCTCTCCGGGTCGTAGTACTTGGCTGGATTGGACAGCACCACCAGCTTTTCACCGCGCGACGCGAACAGCAGCGATTTGCTGGCGTTGTAGCTGAGTTGATACAGCGGCACGTCATCGCCGCCGACTTTGAGAGTGCCGAAGATGCTGAGCTGAGTGTCATCCAGCGCCACTTTCGCCAACGGCTCGAGCAGCTTGGCCAATCCGCCGCGATCCATCACCAGCAGGAAATCCTTCAAGCGGCCATCGGCGCCACGCCACAGCGCAACATCGGCCGGTTGATCGAAAAGCTGTTCGATCAGGCTGTCCTGCAACTTCAGGTCATGCTCGTAGATGATCCGCCGCAGGCTGCCGATCAGGCCAAGTCGGTCGGCGTGGGTTTCGTAATAGAAAACGAAATCCTCGGTGAGCGTGGCCTTGAGGAACGGCACCGTCAGCAGGTCCTTGGGCAACTGACTCAGCGAGCGGGTTTCGAGCAAGGCGTCCGGACGGCCGAGGCCGAGCTTGTCACTGGCAAGTGTCGCCGGCGGCGCTTTGGGCTTGAGCAGCAGCCAGCCGAAACCGCCCGCCACACCGGCCACCAGGCACAGGCCGAGCACGACCAGCGGCCAGCGCCGCGAAGGTTTGGCCGCCGGTGTCGCGGCAGTTGGAGTCACAGTGTTATCGCTCATGTTCACAACATCCGAGTTCATCCGTGGCGGGATGCTTAATAGTTGAAAGTCTTGACCAGCAACAGATCACCGATCGCCCGCAGGGGCACGATGAAGGTTTCGCGTTTTTCGTCGACGGTGTTTTCGTTGAGCACCAGGGTGATCTGCGAGGTGATCACCTCGTTCTGATTGCTGGTCTCCTCGAAGTTATAGCCACCATCGCCGTAGTTGCCCCAATAGTTGACGTAGACCAGATACGTGCCGTGCAGCGGCGCGGTCATGGTGAACATTTCCGGGCCGGGGCCGTCGACGCCATCCGGGTCGAGGCCGCCGCCATTGCTCAGCGCCGGCCGCGCCCAGAACGCATGCTGACCGTCGGGGGTGACAATATGCAGATCCAGTTCGGCTTTCGGGTCGTCCCATCCCAAGACAAGACGAATCTTCGCCGGCGTGCGCAGATTATTTGCTTCATAAAATTGCACGCGCTTGAGCGACTGGCCTTCGGCACTGATCACTTCAACGCTGTTGGAGCCGGCGCCGAACGCGTAAGGCCGGGCGAAGCGCCCCTGATCATCGGTGTACAGATTCAATGGATTGCCGTTGACGGCGAGGCTGTGCGGCGGGCGCATGTGCCCCAGAGCCTTGAGCTGGCCCTGGATCATCGTGCGATTGCGCTGGATGCCGCGATCGATCGGCGGCGTCGGGTAGGCGACCTGCGGATTTTCCGAACGATCGAGCAAGCCGTGATAACGCCAGCCGCCGACCGGCTCGGACAATTGCGCAGTCGGCGCGGCCCACAGCACAGGCGCGCAGGCGAAGCCGATCAGCAGCAAAAGAAATGAACGCATGTGACGCCTCCTGCCATGCCTTGAACGAAACCTCGCACCCGATCCTCGGTACTTCACAGCGGTGAACTGCGTTTCGTCTGAATGCCCCGCAACTGTCGGGGCCGTAGAAGCCGCGAAGATTAGCGATTCGGCAGTTTTTTAACAATCGGATACATGTGTGATTGCTGTAGGAATTGCGCTTTCGAGAGGGCGTGAGCCGAATAGCGAAGTTATTCGGCTCATAAAATGAGCCGAATAAGCCTCAGCCCCGAAACTTCTCATTAACTTTGTGACAAGGGGATTTATCCCAGCTCGGCTGCGCAGCAGTCGTAAAACCGGCGACTTCGATTTTCCTGAGAGTACCGGTTGTCTGGTTTTAGGGTTGCTACGCAACCCAGCGGGGATAAATCCCTCGCCACGGGGTCATGTGCGCGGCTTTGGGTGGGGCGTCTCATTTGCCCATACCCCCTATCTGCTAGTGTCGCGCCGGTTTAACGTCTACCGGAAATTGCCGCCATGGCCCGCAAAAAGCTGCACTGGATTTCGAACAATCCCTCGCCGACCTGCAAACACTGGTCGAGCGTCTGGAGAACGGTGAATTGTCGCTGGAAGACTCGCTGACCGCTTTCGAGCAGGGCATCGGTCTGACCCGTGACTGCCAGGCGGCGCTGGCCCAGGCCGAGCAGAAAGTGCAGGTGCTGCTGGAGCGCGATGGCGAGCTCGCCGAGGAACCCTTCGACGCGGATGAGCCAGAATGATCGCGGCGTATTCGGCGAGCAGTCAGGCCCGGGTCAACGCGGCGCTGGAGACGCTGTTCAACGCGCCGCTGCCGGAACTGGCGCGGCTCTACGAAGCGATGCGCTACAGCGTGATGAACGGCGGCAAACGCGTGCGCCCATTGCTGGCGTACGCCGCGTGCGAAGCCCTCGATGGCCAGGCTGAACAGGCCAGTGGCGCGGCGTGTGCGGTCGAATTGATCCACGCCTATTCGCTGGTGCATGACGATTTGCCAGCGATGGACGACGACGATCTGCGTCGCGGCCAGCCGACGACCCACAAGAAATTCGACGAAGCCTGCGCGATCCTCGCCGGTGACGGCTTGCAGAGCCTGGCCTTCAGCGCGCTGCTCGACCCGCGTCTGAGCGATTGCAGCAGCGAAATCCGTCTGCAGATGGTCACGGCGCTGGCCCATGCAGCCGGCCCGGCCGGCATGGTCGGTGGCCAGGCCATCGACCTCGGCTCGGTCGGTGTCAAGCTCGATCAAACAGCTCTCGAACAAATGCACCGGCACAAGACCGGCGCGCTTATTGAAGTCAGCGTCAGGCTCGGCGCCCTGGCCAGCGGCCACGCCCAACCCGATCAGCTACAGGCCCTGCAGACTTATGCACAGGCCATCGGTCTGGCCTTTCAGGTGCAGGACGACATCCTCGACGTGGAAAGCGATACCGCCACCCTCGGCAAACGCCAGGGCGCCGACATTGCCCGCGACAAGCCGACCTACCCGGCCCTGCTCGGTCTCGACGCCGCCAAGGCTTATGCGCTGGAACTGCGCGATCAGGCCCTGCAGGCGCTGCGACCGTTTGACGCGGCCGCCGAGCCGTTGCGGGAGCTGGCCCGGTATATCGTCGAGCGGCGCAACTGACGGCGTATCGGCCAAAAAAGACCAACGCGTGGGCAGGGGCCGATGCATCAGGTAAACTGCCGCATCTTTTATACCTATAACGATTCGCCTGATGCCCACGACGTTTCATGAGATTCCCCGCAAGCGCCCGACCACGCCCCTGCTCGACCGTGCGAACACGCCGGACGGCTTGCGCCGGTTAGGCGAAGCCGAGCTGGAAACCCTGGCCGATGAGTTGCGCCTGGAATTGCTCTACACGGTCGGCCAGACCGGTGGGCATTTCGGTGCCGGCCTGGGCGTGATCGAGCTGACCATCGCGTTGCATTACGTCTTCGACACCCCGGACGACCGTCTGCTGTGGGACGTCGGGCATCAGGCGTATCCGCACAAGATCCTCACCGGTCGCCGCGAGCGCATGGCCAGCCTGCGTCAGAAGGACGGCATTGCCGCCTTCCCGCGCCGCTCCGAGAGCGAGTACGACACCTTTGGCGTCGGCCACTCCAGCACCTCGATCAGTGCCGCGCTGGGCATGGCCATTGCCGCCCGCCTGCAGGATAGCGATCGCAAAGCCATCGCCGTGATCGGCGACGGCGCGTTGACCGCCGGCATGGCTTTCGAGGCGCTCAACCATGCGCCGGAAGTCAACGCCAACATGCTGGTGATCCTCAACGACAACGATATGTCGATCTCGCGCAACGTCGGCGGGTTGTCGAATTATCTGGCGAAGATCCTGTCCAGCCGCACCTATGCGAGCATGCGCGAGGGCAGCAAGAAAGTCCTTTCGCGCCTGCCCGGCGCCTGGGAAATCGCCCGTCGCACCGAAGAATATGCCAAGGGCATGCTGGTCCCCGGCACCCTGTTCGAAGAACTGGGCTGGAACTACATCGGCCCGATCGACGGCCACGACCTACCGACCCTGATCGCCACGCTGCGCAACATGCGCGATCTCAAAGGCCCGCAGTTCCTGCACATCGTCACCAAGAAAGGCAAAGGCTTCGCCCCGGCGGAAGTCGACCCGATCGGTTATCACGCCATCACCAAACTCGAACCTCTGGACGCCCCGGCCGCTGCGCCGAAAGTCGCCAGCGGGCCGAAGTATTCGGCAGTGTTCGGCGAGTGGCTGTGCGACATGGCCGCGGCTGACGCGCGTCTGGTCGGGATCACCCCGGCGATGAAGGAAGGCTCGGATCTGGTGGCGTTCAGCGAGCGTTTCCCCGAGCGCTATTTCGACGTGGCGATTGCCGAGCAGCACGCGGTGACGTTCGCCGCCGGCATGGCCTGCGAAGGCGCGAAACCGGTGGTGGCAATCTAC
Source organism: Pseudomonas sp. B21_DOA (assembly GCA_030544685.1). Classification (NCBI taxonomy): domain Bacteria; kingdom Pseudomonadati; phylum Pseudomonadota; class Gammaproteobacteria; order Pseudomonadales; family Pseudomonadaceae; genus Pseudomonas; species Pseudomonas sp. B21_DOA. The sequence continues at coordinate 242,815 of CP086683.1, forward strand.
TCGACGTTCCTGCAACGCGGTTACGACCAGTTGGTGCACGATGTCGCGGTGCAGAACCTCGACGTGCTGTTCGCCATCGACCGTGCCGGTCTGGTCGGCGAAGACGGCCCGACCCATGCTGGCAGCTACGACCTGTCGTACCTGCGCTGCATCCCGGGGATGGTCATCATGACCCCGAGCGATGAAAACGAACTGCGCAAGATGCTCACCACCGGCCACCTCTACAACGGCCCGGCGGCGGTGCGTTACCCGCGTGGCAGCGGGCCGAATGCAGTCATCGAAAAAGATCTCGAAGCGATCGAAATCGGCAAGGGCATCGTTCGTCGTCAGGGCAGCAAGGTCGCCATGCTGGTGTTCGGCGTGCAACTGAGCGAAGCCTTGAAAGTCGCCGAGAAACTCAACGCCACCGTGGTCGACATGCGGTTCGTCAAACCGCTGGATGAAGCGCTGGTGCGCGAGATCGCCGGTAGCCACGAGCTGCTGGTGACCATCGAAGAGAACGCAATCATGGGCGGCGCCGGCGGCGCGGTCAGCGAATTCCTCGCCCGCGAGAACATCCTCAAGTCGATGCTGCATCTGGGCTTGCCGGATATTTATGTCGAGCATGCGAAACCGGCGCAGATGCTCGCCGAATGCGGGCTCGATGAGGCCGGAATCGAAGCGTCGATTCGCCAGCGCCTGGCATTGCTCGCCCGCTAACTCGCTGAACACACAATACCTGTGGGAGCGGGCTTGCCCGCGAAGGCTTCGGCACATTCAACCTCGATGTTGAATGTACCGGCCTCTTCGCGGGCAAGCCCGCTCCCACAGTGTTTTGTGGAAGCATAAAATTTGTGTACATCTGCAATTTCTCACGGACCACCGATGAACCTCCGCCTCGCCCTGCCCTTCCTCCTGCTGCCAACCGCCAGCGCCCTCGCCGACACCTTCGAACGCGATCAGGCGCTGAAGCTGCCGGACACGCTGATCAGCGCCAATCGTCAGGTCGAAGCGCGCAACGACAGCAGCGCCGCCAACACCGTGTTCACCCGCGAAGACATTGATCGCCTGCAACCCAGCGACGTGCCCGATCTGCTGCGGCGCGTGCCCGGCGTGCAAGTGGCGCAGACCGGCGGGCGCGGCAGTCTGCCGGGGATCTACATTCGCGGCACACAATCGGCGCAGAGTCTGGTGCTGGTCGATGGCCAGCGCATCGGCAACTCGACTTCCGGCGACAGCAACCTGCAGCATCTGAACATCGAGCAGATCGAGCGCATCGAAGTGCTGCGCGGTTCGCGCTCGGTGATTTACGGCAGCGACGCGATTGGCGGGGTGATCCAGATCTTCACCCGGCGCGGCACCGAGCAAGGCTTGCAGCCACGCTTGCACCTCGGCTTCGGCAGTCAGCAGACATGGGAACGCAGCCTCGGCTTGTCCGGCGGCGACGAGAAAACCCGCTTCAACCTCGGTGCCAGCCTCGACGAAACGGCCGGGATCGACCGTACCCACGAGTCGTATCCAAGCGACCGCGACCATGATGCCTACCGCAACAAATCCCTCAGCCTGAGCCTCAGCCACGCGCTGACCGAAGACCTCGAAATCGGCGCCAATCTGCTGGATAACCGTGGCAGGAGCGAATTCGACAACCCGTTCGGCCGCTTCGATATGGACACTTTCGAGTCGGTGCAACAGCAGCCCTACAGTGATTTCAATGTCAGCAGCGTCAGCAGTTATGTCGATGCGCGGGTCAATGAAAGCTGGAAAACCCGCGTCGAATTCGGCCACAGCGAAAACCGCGAAAAGACCTTCGACAAGCTCAGCGACGAGCGCACGGTGTTCAACACCTATCGCGACTCGGTGAACTGGCAGAACGACCTGACGCTGGACGCGCGCAACAGCCTGATTCTGGGCGCCGACTGGTACGAAGACCGGGTCAACAGCAGCACCGCGTTTGACGAGGACAGCCGCTGGAACCGCGCAGCCTTCATCCAGCATCGCTACCAGGCGGACAGTTTCTCCACCGAGATCGGCCTGCGCCACGACGACAACCAGCAGTTCGGCAGCCAGAACACCTGGAGCGGCACCTTCACTTTGCCGCTGAATCCGGACAACGACGTGCTGCTGAGCTACAGCGAAGGGTTCCGTGCGCCGACCTTCAACGACCTGTACTACCCGGATTTCAGCAATCCCGACCTGAAACCGGAAACCTCGAAAAGCTACGAACTGCAATGGCGCAGCCAGTTGAGCGACAGCGCGCGGCTGGAAGCCTCGATTTACCGTACCGACCTGGAAGACGCGATCATCTTCGGCAGCAACTCCCGACCGCATAATGTTGCGTCAGCGCGGATCAATGGTTTTGAAGCGGCACTGAAGCAGGAGCTGTTTGGCTGGCAGAGCAATCTTGGCGTAGCAATCATCGATCCCCGTGATCGCGATACCGGGCATACCTTGGCGCGACGGGCGCGGCGCACGGCCAGTTGGGATGTGGATCGGCAATTCGATCGCTTGGGACTCGGCGCCAGTTGGCAGTTAGTCAGCAGCAGTTACGATGACTTGAACAACACCCAGTCGCTGGGCGGCTACGGCACGCTCGGGCTGCGCAGCAGTTGGGCGCTCAATCGTGAGATCAAGCTGGATCTGAAGGTGGATAACCTGCTGGACAAGGGTTACAGCCGGGCGAATTACAGCTATGACGGCGCGCAGTATGGCTATCGCGAGGAGGGCCGGGCGTGGATGTTCGGGGTGACGTGGACCCCTGAACTCTGAGCTGAGATCAGCGCTGTATCATCCGACCTCTTCGCGAGCAAGCTCGCTCCCACAGTTGATCTCTCTTGCACCCAGATTCTTGGTTAAAACCCGATCAAATGTGGGAGCGAGCTTGCTCGCGAATACAAGCACCACGGTTTCAACGGTCGGGCGCGATCGATTGGCAAAGCTTGGCGGTGGCGCTGATCATCTGCCCGCTCGGTCGCTCGAGGCCTTTGTCAGTGACCAATAGCAGTCTCCCCTGCCTGACTGCTGCCACCTGCGGCCATGCCTTCCACGCTTCAAGCTGCGCCTGATCACCGGCGACAATCGTCTCGGGATCACGCTGCAATACTGCCTCGATACTCACCTGCGGCGCTGGCAGATTCAGGTCGGCAAACACATTGCGCGCACCGCACACCTCAAGCGCATCGCTGATGATCTGCCCGCCACCGACGGTATACAGCGGCTTGTCCCAGACCTGATAGAACACCCGCAGCGGTTCATCACGACGATAACGCTGGCGCAGATCATTCAGCTGCTTGCGCAATTCGGCCGCTCGTTCCGCCCCACGTTCAGGACGCCCGAGCTGTTCGGCAATGGCTTCGATCTGCGCGGCGAGTTGCGTCAAAGTGTGCGGTTCGGCGACGAAGGTGGGAATGTTCAGGCGCTTGAGCTGATCACGCTGCCCCGCGCCAACACTTCCGGGCCAGAGCAACAACAAATCCGGTTTCAGGCTAAGCAAGCGCTCCATATCGAGCTGGCCATAGCGGCCTACTGATGGAACATCGGCAATCGCCGCCGGCCGCTCGCCGGCATCCAGCACGCCGACCAGCAGGTCGGCGGAATCCAGCTCAACGACGATTTCAGACAGCGACGGGGCGAGGCTGACCACCCGCAATGCAGCCAGCGCCGGGCTGCTCAGGGCGAGCAGCAGAAGCGCCAGCCACAGGCGAGGCATCAACCGAGTTGACGCGGAATACGGTAGAGGTAGAACAGCACGGCGGTGGACAGCGCCAGCAGCATCAACGGCACGGCTTCGAGGCCGATGAACACCGCCAGTGCGCCAATCCAGGCCGGCAAAGACGCCACCAGCAACGCCGCACGCCGACGCGCCGCAAGGGCGATCCAGGCAGCGGGTTCATCGGCGGTATCGAGGGCTTTTTGCGTGGCAATCAGTGCATGTTTGTAACGTGAGAAATACTTCAGGCTGACAAACATCGAGGCAACGCCGGCGATGAACAAAGGCATTGCCAGCACTGGCAACAGGCCCTGACCTTCACCGAACAACGCGTTGAGCACGAACAGCGGCAACAGCGCCAGCGCCAGGTATTGCCACCAGGCCACCGCCAACCGCCGCCGTACCTGGCCGCGGGTCACGCGCGGTCGACCTCGCCCTGATGTTCGTTGCCCATCATGTGGTCGAGCTTGCTGGCCTTGGTCGCCAAGTAGAGTTTGTTGTGCGGATTGTGCCCGGTGTGCAGCGGCACGCGCTCGGCGACGACGATGCCCATGTCGGTCAGCGCTTTGACCTTGCGCGGGTTGTTGGTCATCAGGCGCAGGGATTTCACGCCCAGATGTTCGAGCATCGGCAGGCACATGGCGTAGTCGCGCTGATCGGCGGCGAAGCCCAGACGTTCGTTGGCTTCCACGGTGTCGGCGCCGCCGTCCTGCAACTCGTAAGCGCGGATCTTGTTCAACAAACCGATGCCGCGCCCTTCCTGACGCAGGTACAGCAGCACGCCACGGCCTTCGCGGGCAATCGCCTGCAACGCGGCTTCCAGTTGCGAGCCGCAGTCGCAGCGCTGGCTGAACAAGGCATCACCGGTCAGGCATTCGGAATGCAGGCGACCGAGTACCGGGGCGCCGTCGGCAATTTCACCGAGGCTGAGCACGACGTGCTCACGCCCGGTGCTCTCATCGAGAAAGCCGTGCATGGTGAATTGCGCAAAAGGCGTTGGCAGCTTGGAAGCGGCGACGAAGACGACAGGCACCGATGTGCTCCTGATCTAGAAGACTGAAAATTCGCAGGCCGGCATTGTAACAGCAGGTTCCTGTAGACGCTTAGGCTGAATTATCGGGCATAACCATCAAAAAGTTTGATGACAGTTGCCATGCGCTCCCACAGGACATTGTGATCATTTTGGATCAAACGGATACGGCTGCTGCCACTTCTCGAAGACCGGCTTCAACTCTCCGCTCTTGACCAGCTCCGCCATGCGCCGGTCATACAGCGCCATCAACGCGCGAGCCTGTGGGGTATCGGCGAAACCGAGAAACAGCGGCAACTCAGCCAGATGCGAATAGCGATACTGCGCTGGATCCGCGGCATCGCGCACGACCGCTTCAATCTCGGTCAGCGCATCGATGTAGTAATCCGCCCGGCCCTGCTTGAGCATCAGCAGAATGCCGGTACGTCGTTCGATCTGGTTGAAGCGCTGGATGTTCGGCAAGTAGTTCTCGTAGCGGTAGCCGCGCACCCAGGCCAGACGATATTTGCCCAGGGTCGCCTGGGTCGGCGGCGGGCTGCTCGCCAGGCCCAGCGCGTAGATGTGATCAGAATCGAACTTCGATTGCGGGTACAGCACATGCTCGGCTTCGTCGCGGTAGGAGCCGACCAGTGCGTCGACCTCCTTCAACTGCACCAGCCCGATCGAACGGGTGTACGGCACCGTGCGAATATCCAGCTTGACCCCGGCCGGCTCGAACACTTTGCGCAACACGTCCCAGGCCAGACCACGGCCATCGGCGGCGGTGTAATCCTCCCAGTCTTCGCTGGCCAGATGGATGACCGCAGGCACAGGCGCGGCGGCCTGCGCGTGGGCGAACGTGCCCAGCAGAGCCAGAAGCAGCAGGGCCAACCCGCGTCGCAGCATTGCGTGTTTCCTCACGTGAGTCGAATCAGGCGAATACCCAGACCAGCCCTTGCATCGCCAGCCAGGCGAACACACCGGCCAGCACGTCGTCGAGCATGATGCCGACGCCGCCATGCACGTGCTTGTCGATCCAGCGGATCGGCCACGGCTTGAGAATATCGAAGAAGCGGAATACCAGAAAACCCGCGAGCAACCAGTACCAGCCTGCCGGCACCAGCCACAGGGTGATCCACATGCCGACCATTTCGTCCCAGACAATGCCTTCGTGGTCGTGCACACGCAAATCGTCAGCGACTTTGCCGCACAGCCAGAAGCCGAACAGCATGGTGATGCCGAGCATCAGCCAGTAGCCCCAGTCGGGCAGCATCTGCCACAACGGAATGAACGGCAGCGCCACCAGCGAGCCCCACGTGCCCGGCGCCTTGGGCAGGGTGCCGGAGCCGAAGCCGAACGCGAGGAAATGCCAAGGATTGCGCCAGACCGACGGAGGCACGAATTCGGCAGGGACCTGTTTCGGGTGATCTGTCACGGTGTCTCCTGAAAATGTTGGTAGCCGCGAATCTGCGGAGTGATGTCGCGCCCGTCGCGGTCCAGCAGTACCACGCCCTGGCCAGACGCCACGCGCCCGATCACATGGATCGGCCAGCCGTCGGCCAGCAGTGCCGGCAACCCGGCGGACGGCAAGGTGAAGGCCAGTACGTAATCATCACCACCGCTCAATGCCGCACGCTCGGCACCGGGCTGACCGAGAAATGCGACTAAAGCATCCGACAACGGTACACGCTCGCGTTCAATCTCAAGTCGCACCTTCGACGCCAGCGCGATATGCCCGCAATCGGCGAGCAAACCGTCGGAGATGTCCAGCGCCGCTGTGGCTTTGCCCCGCAAGGCCTGACCGAGGGCCAGTTGCGGCTGTGGCGACCAGTAATGATCGAGCAGCGGCTGGGCGATTTCGGCCGCGGCGTCGTGTTGCCCCAGCACCAGCGGCAGCGCCCCGGCGGCGTTGCCCAATTCACCGCCGACACAAAGCAGGTCGCCCGGTCGCGCGCCGCTGCGGGTCAACGCCTGGCCAGCGGGTACGCGGCCGAACACGGTGACCGTCAGGCTCAACGGCCCGCGCGTGGTGTCGCCACCGACCAGCGCGACGCCGCAGCTTTGCGCCATGCGGTTCAAACCACGGGCATAGGCTTGCAGCCAATCGGCAGTTACCGTCGGCAAGGTCAAGGCAAGGGTAAAGGCAACGGGCGCGGCGCCCATGGCGGCCAGGTCACTGACCGCGACGGCCAGCGAGCGCTGACCGAGCAGAAACGGATCGCAGGGGTCGGCGAAATGCACACCGGCCACCAGCGTATCGGTGGAAACCGCCAGCTGCTCCCCAACGGGAACCGCCAGCAAGGCGCAGTCGTCGCCGATCCCCAGAGCAACGCCTTCGCCGCCCTGCGCACAAGGCGCGGCGGCGAAGAAATTGCGGATCAGCTCAAACTCGCCCATGGCCGAGAAAAAGTATTCAAGCGCCGATCAGCGCTTGAACGCCTTCACTTCAGCTTCACGCAGGCGCGGGGCCAGCTTGTCGAGCACACCGTTGACGAACTTGTGGCCGTCGGTCGAACCGAACACCTTGGCCAGTTCGATACCTTCGTTGATCACAACGCGGTACGGCACGTCGACGCGCTTGAGCAGTTCCCAGGTCGACAGGCGCAGAACCGCCAGTTCAACCGGGTCGAGCTCTTCGATCGCCAGATCCAGGCACGGCGTCAGGGCGGTGTCGATTTCGGTCTTGAACTGCGGAACCCCGTGAAGGATTTCACGGAAGTAGGCGCCGTCGACATCGGTGAAATCGTTATCAACGCGAAACTGCGCTTCGATCTCGTTCAGCGATTGCCGGGCCATGTGCCACTGGTACAGCGCTTGAGTCGCGAGCTGACGGGCTTCACGACGCTTGGCGCTCTTCGACGGCTTGCCGGCATCCGCAGGTTTCGGATCGCGCGGGTTGAAACGATCGCTTTCGTCGCTAATCACTTGGCCTCCAACTGCGCCAGCAGGCTGACCATTTCCAGAGCGGACAGGGCAGCTTCGGCACCTTTGTTACCGGCCTTGGTGCCGGAACGTTCGATGGCTTGCTCGATGGAATCGACGGTCAGCACGCCGAAGGCGACCGGTACGCCGAATTCCATGGAGACCTGGGCCAGGCCTTTGGTGCACTCGCCAGCCACGTATTCGAAGTGCGGAGTACCGCCACGAATGACCGCGCCGAGGGCGATGATGGCTGCGAACTCGCCTTTCTGGGCAACTTTCTGCGCAACCAGCGGGATTTCGAAGGCGCCCGGTGCGCGGATGATGGTGATGTCGTTTTCGCTCACGCCGTGGCGAACCAGGGCATCAACGGCACCGCTGACCAGGCTTTCAACCACGAAGCTGTTGAAGCGGCCCACTACCAGAGCGTAGCGGCCTTTAGGGGCGATGAAGGTACCTTCGATGGTCTTCAGGGTCATTCGTCAGTTCTCTTAAAGAGCCGGGACGCGTCTGCTACGCGTCCCTCAGTGATTATTTGCCGCGAATTGGAGTCCGGAAACAGCCGGTCATTATTCGGAGGGCACGTATTCTACAACTTCCAGATCGAAACCGGATATCGCATTGAACTTCATCGGCGCCGACATCAAGCGCATTTTGCGCACGCCCAGGTCACGCAGTATCTGCGAGCCGGCCCCGACAATGCTGTAGGTGGTCGGCTTTTTCGGCGCTGCCTGCTCACCGGTTTCACGGATATGCGCCAGCAGCACGTCGCCATCGAGCGGGTGACCGAGCAGCAGCACCACACCGCTGCCGGCCTCGGCGACCGCAGCCATGGCGGCGCGCAGGCTCCAGCGACCGGGTTGCTTGACCATCAGCAGGTCGCGCAGCGGGTCCATGTTGTGCACGCGAACCAGCGTCGGCTCCTCAGCGCAGACAGTGCCCAGCGTCAGTGCCATGTGCACGTCGCCTTCCACCGAATCACGATAGGTCACCAGGTTGAATTGGCCCAGTTCGCTGTCCAGCGGCTGCTCGGCAATCCGCTGAACGGTACGTTCGTGGATCATCCGGTAGTGGATCAGGTCGGCGATGGTGCCGATCTTGATGTTGTGTTCGGCGGCGAATGCTTCGAGTTCAGCGCGACGGGACATGGTGCCGTCGTCGTTCATCACTTCGCAGATCACTCCGCTCGGCTCGAAACCGGCCATGCGCGCCAGGTCGCAAGCGGCTTCGGTGTGGCCGGCGCGAGCGAGGGTGCCGCCGGCCTGGGCCATCAGCGGGAAAATGTGGCCCGGACTGACGATATCTTCAGCCTTGGCGTCCTTGGCCGCAGCCGCTTGCACGGTGCGCGCACGGTCAGCGGCGGAGATGCCGGTGGTCACGCCTTCGGCAGCTTCGATCGAAACGGTGAACTTGGTGCCGAAACCGGAACCGTTGCGCGGCGCCATCAGGGGCAGCTTCAACAGTTCGCAGCGCTCGCGGCTCATCGGCATGCAGATCAGGCCACGGGCGTGCTTGGCCATGAAGTTGATGTGTTCGGCCTGGCAGCATTCGGCGGCCATGATCAGGTCGCCTTCGTTCTCGCGGTCTTCGTCATCCATGAGGATGACCATCTTGCCTTGGCGGATGTCTTCAACCAGTTCTTCGATGCTATTGAGCGCCACAAGGCACCCCTTCTTTTGAATTATTTAAGGTAGCCGTTTTGGGCCAGAAAGCTTTCGGTGATCGTGCTGCCGGCAGTCTTCTCGGCGGCCTTGTCACCCAGCAGCAGACGCTCCAGATAACGCGCCAGCAGGTCGACTTCCAGATTTACCCGGCGGCCCGGCTTGTACGCAGCCATGATGGTTTCGCTGAGGGTATGCGGAATGATCGTCAGCATGAATTCGGCGCCATCGACTTCGTTCACGGTCAGGCTGGTGCCATCGACGGTGATCGAGCCCTTGTGGGCGATGTACTTGGCCAGCTCTTTCGGCGCACGGATGCGAAATTCCACGGCGCGGGCATTGTCGCTGCGCGATACCACTTCGCCGACACCATCGACATGACCGCTGACCAGATGCCCGCCGAGGCGAGTGGTCGGGGTCAGGGCTTTTTCCAGATTGACCGGGCTGCCGCTTTTCAGGTCATTCATGGCGGTGCAATCAAGGGTTTCGCGGCTGACGTCGGCGGCAAAGCCGTCGCCCGGCAATTCGACGGCGGTCAGGCAAACGCCGTTGACCGCGATGCTGTCGCCGAGTTTGACGTCGCTCAGGTCGAGCTTGCCGGTTGCGACGTGAACCCGCACATCACCACCCTTTGGGGTCAGTGCGCGGATACTGCCGATGGATTCGATGATGCCGGTGAACATGCGGTTCTCCTTGAGAACGAGGCCAGCGCTAACGCGATGGCCGGGAATTATACGCGGGCTGCAGGGACAGGGATCGCAGTGACTCGCCAGTCATCGCCCACCGCGCGGATTTCAGTGATTTTCAGTTCCGGCGCATCTTTCATCTGCGCCAGCGGCCAGTCGAGCAGCGGACGCGCCGTGGAGCCGAGAAACTTGCCGGCAATGAAGATCACGAATTCGTCGACCAGCCCCAGTTGCGCAAAGGCTCCGGCCAGACGCGGGCCTGCCTCGATCAGCACCTCGTTGGTGCCACGATGAGCCAGTTCGATGAGTAATTGACGCAGATCGACCTGGCCGTCGTCACCCGGCACGATCAGGCATTCCGGGCCATTGGCGTATTGCTCTTCGACCGCGACACAGGTGGCGACCAGCGCCGGCCCGGCCTTGAAAAACGGTGCATCCAGCGGCACCCGCAGACGGCCGTCGATCAACACCCGCAGTGGCGGGCGACTCATGGCCAGCGCGGTTTGCTCGCCGTCCAGACCAAGCTCGTCCGCGCGTACGGTCAAGCGTGCGCCATCGGCCAGCACCGTGTCGGCGCCGGTCAGCACCACAGCCGCCTCAGCGCGCAAACGCTGTACCGCAGAACGCGCCGCCGGGCCGGTGATCCACTGGCTCTCGCCGCTTTCCATCGCTGTGCGGCCGTCGAGACTCATGGCCAGCTTGACCCGCACGAATGGCAAGCCATGCTCCATGCGTTTCAGAAAACCTTGATTGAGCTTGCGCGCTTCAGCCTCCAGCACACCACTTTCGGTGGCAATACCGGCCTCAGCCAGGCGCTGCAAACCGCGCCCGGCGACTTGCGGATTGGGATCACGCATCGCCGCCACGACGCGGGCAACGCCAGCGGTCACCAAGGCATCGGCGCACGGCGGCGTGCGCCCGTGATGGCTGCAAGGCTCGAGGGTCACGTACGCCGTGGCGCCCCGGGCCTGCTCGCCGGCGGCACGCAAGGCGTGGACTTCGGCATGGGGTTCGCCGGCGCGCTCATGCCAGCCTTCGCCGACAATCTGGCCGTCACGCACCACCACGCAACCGACTCGTGGATTGGGATGGGTGGTGTAGTGGCCCTTGCGCGCCAGTTCCAGCGCACGGGCCATGAAATGCGCGTCGAGGATCGCCTGCTCGGCGGCGGTGGTCATTCTTTCACCGGTTCGCGGGCGAGGCGGTCGATCTCTTCGCGGAATTCATTGAGGTCCTGGAAGCGTTTGTACACCGAAGCGAAGCGGATGTAGGCGACTTCATCAAGCTTTTGCAGCTCGGCCATCACCAGTTCGCCGACCACGAGGGACTTGACCTCGCGTTCGCCGGTGGCGCGCAGCTTGTGCTTGATGTGAACCAGAGAGGATTCGAGGCGCTCGACGCTGACCGGACGTTTCTCCAGCGCGCGTTGCATGCCGGCGCGGAGTTTTTCTTCGTCGAACGGTTGGCGGCTGCCGTCGGTTTTGATCAGGCGCGGCAACACCAGTTCGGCCGTCTCGAACGTCGTGAAACGTTCGCCGCAGGCCAGGCATTCACGCCGGCGGCGCACCTGTTCGCCCTCGGCGACCAGACGCGAGTCGATGACCTTGGTGTCGTTGGCACCGCAGAAGGGACAGTGCATGGTGGCTGGCAACAAAAAATGGGAGGGCCATGGTAGCGCATCCCCGTGGCAAGACAAGCCATAGGCTTTGCGGTATACAGAACGGCATGATCGTCTGATCCATGGAATTCATTCTGCCGGAGCCTCCAATGCCGTTACGTCCGCTCGTTCTGCTCAGTCTTTTCAGCCTGCTGGTGGCCTGTGGCAGCGACGCACCCAAGCCGCAACCGCCAACCCCGGGCCCCGCCCGCAGCAGGCGCAGAAAAAGCCAAAGAGGCCGCCGAACTGGGCCCGCTGCCCGCGCATCAGCGCGAACTGAGCGGCACCCTGCAAGGCGTGCCGGCCGGCGCCGAAGTCGAACTGGCGCTGCTGGTGATCGACGAAAAGGATCGCCCGCAACAATTGCTCGCCAGTTCCAGTCTGATCGGCAACAACCAGGTCCTGCCGTTTCACCTGCGCTTCAACCCCGAGGCATTTCCGGCCGGCGCACGGGTTGAGCTGCGCGGTCGCGCCAGCCAGTCCGGGCAGCTGATCCTGCACCTGCCGTCGCAGACCATCACGCAACCAACCACTCAGGCGTTGGGCCAGCTGCAATTCATCAAAGCGCCATGAAGGCACCGCTCGACCTGCAGCAGGCCTTGGGGAATTGCTCGGCGACGCCAGACTGAAAGCCTGCGCGTTGCCCGGCACTGATTTGCAGCTGTGGTTGATCGACGGCGACAACATGGCCCGCGAATTCAGCCAGGAAGAAACCCAGCGCATCCTGCATGAACCGCCCTATTGGAGTTTTTGCTGGGCCAGCGGCTTGGCCGTGGCGCGTTATCTGGCGCAGTTTCCCGACTGGGTGCGCGGCAAGCGCGTGCTGGATTTCGGTGCTGGTTCCGGGATCGCCGGCATCGCGGCGGTGAAGGCCGGAGCGGTGGAAGTGGTGGCCTGCGATCTCGATCCGCTGGCGATCGCCGCGTGCAAGGCGAACGCCGAGCTCAACGATGTGCAGATGAGCTATTCGACGGATTTCTTTGCCGAGGCCGATCGCTTCGATCTGATTCTGGTTGCCGACGTGTTGTACGACCGGGCGAACTTGCCGCTGCTCGACGCGTTTCTCAGTCGCGGACGCGAGGCGCTGGTGGCGGATTCACGGGTGCGGGATTTTCGTCATCCGTTGTATGAGCGAATTGAAATGCTCGAGGCGATGACCTTGCCGGATCTGGCCGAGCCTGAGGAATTCAGACATGTCAGCCTCTACCATGCACGGCGCTAGCTAAAGCTTCGCGGGCAAGCCCGCTCCCACAGGGTCTGAAGTCGTCCGCAGATTTTGCGTAATACCCAAAACACTGTGGGAGCGGGCTTGCCCGCGATAGCGTCCTTCCAGGCGACACATATCTCAAAACCCGCCCCGCTTCCGGCCACCCCCACCAAGCCGTATAGTTGCTCCATTCCAAGCTTCTTCGACGAGATCCCCCATGAGTCAGCAAACGCCGTACATCTTCGACGCCACGACTGCCGATTTCGACCAGTCGGTGATCGAAGCCTCCTTCAACAAACCGGTGCTGGTGGATTTCTGGGCCGAATGGTGTGCGCCCTGCAAGGCGTTGATGCCGATGTTGCAAGGCATTGCCGAGAGCTATCAGGGCGAGTTGCTGCTGGCCAAGGTCAACTGCGACATCGAGCAGGACATCGTCGCCCGCTTCGGCATTCGCAGCCTGCCGACCGTGGTGCTGTTCAAGGACGGTCAGCCGGTCGATGGCTTTGCCGGGGCACAACCGGAATCCGCCGTGCGCGCCCTGCTGGAACCGCATGTGCAGATGCCGCCACCGGCCGCTGCCGACCCGTTCGAACAGGCCCAAGCGATGTTCGACGAAGGTCACTTCGCCGAGGCGGAAGCGGTGCTGGTGACCATTCTCAATGAAGACAATACCAACGCCAAAGCGCTGATCCTTTACGCACGCTGCCTGACCGAACGCGGTGAGCTGGGCGAAGCGCAAACCGTGCTCGACGCGGTCAAGAGCGATGAGCACAAAGCCGCACTCGCCGGGGCCAAGGCGCAGATCCAGTTCCTCGGCCTCGCCCGCGACCTGCCGGACGCCGCCGACCTGAAGAGCCGCCTGGCGCAAAATCCGCAGGACGATGAAGCGGTGTATCAACTGGCGATCCAGCAACTGGCACGCCAGCAATACGAAGCGGCGCTGGACGCCCTGCTCAAACTGTTCATCCGCAACCGCAGCTACGGTGAAGGCCTGCCGCACAAGACCTTGCTGCAGGTGTTCGAACTGCTGGGCAATGATCATCCGCTGGTGACGGTGTATCGCCGCAAGATGTTTGCTGCGCTTTATTGAGAGCAAAAGATCGCAGGATGCCGCAGCTCCTACATCGGATCGGGTTCACCGCGTTTTTGTGGATGAACGCTGATTCGGTAGGAGCTGCCGAAGGCTGCGATCTTTAGCGGTTCACCCGATCCAGCTATAGAGCGGGGTATCCCCGCCGCTCGCCACTTTCACATCGGCACTGTGGCGCAAACGCACGAGCAAACGCTTGCCCGCCGCCGCACTACCGGTGAGCGCCTCCAACTGATCGAGCAGATCCGGCCCGCTAAGTTGCCCGGCGTTGCGCAACAAGTCTTTAGCCACCTGCCACAGCGCATCGTCCTGACTCACTGGCTTCGCCGCCGGAGCCGGCGCAACCGCCTCAGACTGCGCAATCGGCGCCTGCCCGCTTAGCGCGGAACCCAGCCTCGCCCAATCGCTGTCATCCAGCTCCACCGTCAAATCCACCGGCACCTCGCCGACCGTTCCGCGTATCCGCAACATCGAGTTCGCTCCTGCACTTTTCTGACCTGCATGCTCCCATGGGACTTGTGCAACGCCAAGTAAAGTCGTCCAGTGTGGCGGTTATCGGGCATTCATCTACAGTGTTCTTTTTCTCACAGCACCATGTAATGAAACGCCCTTATTCGCTCCTCCTCATAATTCCGTTTTTGCTCATCGTGGCATGGCGCATCTGGTTGCCTGCCGATCTTTCGGCTTGTCCCGCTGACGGGGAAACTGGAGGTCCACTGACCCTTGTTATTCGTGATTACTTTGAGCGCAATAGCCGGACCGACTGGCGAGACATGGATGATCGTTTCGACATACTTTCAACCCCCGAAGGCCAGAGCATAGCGAGTCAACCGAATTCACACACTTGCGAAGCATTGCGGGTACTGCAGAGTCCGGCGTTCAGTCAGAGTGAAAAAATCTTCACCATCGCACTGATGTTCAGACTGCCAATCGACCAGTACATGGCCCTGATGGATCGCAGTCATCAACTCTACACGCAGGGCAAAATGGATAAGGAGGTGCTGACTCTGGTGGTATTTCCGCGCGGAACAGCCATCAACTACTGGTGGCTTCCGGCTTGGCGACAGCGTTTCAGTCGCGATGCCCCGAGCGTGCTCGACGCAAATCTGATCAACGATGTTCTTTCGGGACACTATTGGTTCGACTATCCCGGCGCAGGCTTCTGATTCTGCAAGCATGACATCCAATCCCAGCACCGCCCGCGAACTCATCCCGGGCGGTGCTTAGCCATGTCTTGCGCAATCTCAAACGCACGGGCACACTCTGCGCACTTTCGTTATAAGATTACATAACAAACTTTTCATTTTTCGGAGTTCGTCATGCGTCGTTTGCTGCTTGCTTTGCCATTTGCCCTGTTGCCGCTGGCCGCTGCCCATGCGGTGGATGAGCACGATCACGATCATGAGCATGGCAGCCTCGGTGCGCATGAGCATGGTGTGGGCCGGCTGAACGCCGCGCTCGACGGGCAAACCCTGGAGCTGGAGCTGGAAAGCCCGGCGATGAATCTGGTAGGTTTTGAACACGCGGCCACGTCGGACGCCGACAAGGCCAAAGTCGCTGCCGCTCGCGCGCAGCTGGAAAAACCATTGGCCCTGTTCAGTCTGCCCGCTGCGGCCGGTTGCAAAGTGGTCAGCCAGGAACTGGAAAGCCCGCTGTTCGGCGACAAGCCGGACGCCGATGATCACGACGAAGATGAGGCAGACAAGGACGGTCACGAGCATCACCACGACCACAGCGAGATCCATGCGCATTACCAATTCAGCTGCGCCACACCGGGGGCGCTGAACACGCTGGATCTTGCGAACATCTTCAAGACCTTCCCGGCGACGCAGAAGATTCAGGTACAACTGATCAGCGCCAGCGGCCAGCAAGGTACCGAAGTGACGGCGAAATCGGCTGCACTGAAATTCTAGGATCCACCGAAATCCCTGTGGGAGCGAGCCTGCTCGCGAAGGCGGCGTGTCAGTTGACATGTGGGTGTCTGACCCAGCGCTTTCGCGAGCAGGCTCGCTGCCACAGGGTTATGTGTTCACTTCATGAAAATCGGTGCCATGACCCAAGCACTCATCGAACTTTCCGACCTTGGCTTCAACTGGCCCGGTCACCCGCCGCTGCTGGACATCCCGGCGTTTCGTCTGGAAGCCGGCGAAACCCTGTTTCTCAAAGGCCCCAGCGGCAGCGGCAAGACCACCCTGCTCGGCCTGCTCGGCGGAGTGCAGAAGCCCGGTCGCGGCAGCATTCGCCTCCTCGGCCAAGAGCTGACCGAACTCTCCGCTGGCGCCCGCGACACCTTCCGTGTCGATCACACCGGCTACATTTTCCAGCAATTCAACCTGCTGCCGTTTCTCTCGGTGCGCGAGAACGTTGAGTTGCCGTGTCACTTCTCGAAACTGCGTGCGCAACGGGCGAAACAGCGCCACGGCAGCGTCGATCAGGCCGCCGCCACCCTGCTCGCGCACTTGGGTCTGAAAGACGAAAGCATCCTCAGCCGCCGCGCCGACTCGCTGTCCATCGGCCAGCAACAACGGGTCGCTGCCGCCCGCGCGTTGATCGGCCAACCGGAACTGGTGATCGCCGACGAGCCGACCTCGGCACTGGATTACGACGCCCGCGAGAACTTCATTCGCCTGCTGTTTGCCGAGTGCCGCGAGGCCGGATCGAGTCTGTTGTTCGTCAGCCATGACCAGAGCCTGGCGCCGCTGTTCGACCGTCATCTGTCCCTGGCCGAACTCAATCGCGCCGCCACGTCCGCCGAGGTCTGAGATGTATCTGTTTCGTCTGGCCATGGCCAGCCTGGCCAACCGCCGCTTCACTGCATTGCTCACTGCTTTCGCCATTGCTCTTTCGGTGTGCCTGCTGCTCGCCGTCGAGCGCGTGCGCACCGAAGCCAAGGCCAGTTTCGCCAGCACCATCAGCGGCACGGACCTGATCGTCGGTGCCCGCTCCGGCTCGGTGAACCTGCTGCTGTATTCGGTGTTCCGCATCGGCAACGCTACCAACAACATTCGCTGGGACAGCTTCGAACACTTCGCCAACAATCCGAAAGTGAAGTGGGCAATCCCGATGTCCCTCGGCGATTCCCATCGCGGCTATCGCGTGATGGGCACCACCG
The DNA here is from genome assembly GCA_030544685.1 of Pseudomonas sp. B21_DOA. Lineage (NCBI taxonomy): Bacteria > Pseudomonadati > Pseudomonadota > Gammaproteobacteria > Pseudomonadales > Pseudomonadaceae > Pseudomonas > Pseudomonas sp. B21_DOA. The sequence goes on from CP086683.1 coordinate 259,841, forward strand.
AAGCCTACTTCGAGCACTATCAATACGGGCGCCAGCAGCACTTGGCATTGGCCGACGGTCGCGCGTTCGCGACCGATCCTTTGAAGTGGTGCTCGGCGCCGAAGTCGCCGAAGCGCTGCACTACAAGCTCGGCGACAAACTGGTACTGGCCCACGGCGTGGCGGCGATCAGCCTGGTCAAGCACGACGACAAACCCTTCACCGTGGTCGGCATCCTCCAGCGCACCGGTACCCCGGTGGACCGCACGTTGCACATCAGCCTCGGCGGTATGGAGGCGATTCACATCGATTGGCACAACGGTGTGCCGGCGCGCGGCAATGGGCGGATCAGCGCTGATCAGGCGCGCAACATGGACCTCACGCCGCAAGCGATCACTGCGTTCATGCTCGGCCTCAACAGCAAGATTTCCACCTTTGCCCTGCAACGCGAGATCAACGAATACCGTGGCGAGCCGATGCTGGCGATCCTCCCGGGCGTGGCGTTGCAGGAATTGTGGAGCCTGATGAGCACCGCTGAAAAAGCGCTGTTCGTGGTTTCGCTGTTCGTCGTGCTGACCGGGTTGATCGGCATGCTCACAGCGATTCTCACCAGCCTCAACGAGCGCCGCCGCGAGATGGCAATTCTGCGTTCGGTAGGCGCACGGCCGTGGCACATCGCAAGCCTGCTGGTGCTGGAAGCGTTCGCCCTGGCGCTGACCGGGGTGATTGCCGGGCTGGCGTTGCTGTACGTCGGCATCGCCGCTGCGCAAGGGTACGTGCAGGCCAATTACGGTTTGTACCTGCCACTTGCATGGCCGAGCGAGTATGAATGGACGCTGCTCGGTGGCATTCTGGCGGCCGCGCTGCTGATGGGCAGCGTGCCGGCCTGGCGCGCGTATCGCCAATCATTGGCCGATGGCCTGTCGATCCGTTTATGAGGATGTTCACCATGCCCCGCGCCCTGCTTGCGCTGCTGATGCTGGTCGCCCTGCCCGTGTGGGCGGCGGCGCCGAAAGACCTGACCTGGTCGGAAATGATCCCGCCGGACGCCGCGCCGGAAGTACCCAACATGACCCCGCTGCACGATCTGTCGAAGATGGGCGACGCGCTTTCCGCCGAGTCCGCGCCAGCGGCGAAGCAGGACATGCCCAATGCCCCGGTAGTGAAGAGCCTTGACGGGCAGAACATTCGCCTGCCCGGCTACATCGTGCCGCTGGAAGTCAGCGAGGAGGGGCGCACCACCGACTTCTTGCTGGTGCCGTATTTCGGCGCCTGCATCCACGTACCGCCACCGCCGTCGAACCAGATCGTCCATGTCAAAAGCGAACTCGGTGTGAAGCTCGATGAGCTGTATCAGCCGTATTGGGTTGAAGGACCGTTGCAGGTGAAAGCCTCGAGCAGTGAACTGGCCGATGCCGGGTATCAGATGGAGGCGGAGAAGATTTATGCGTATGAACTGCCGGAGTAAATACCGGTGGTTTTGTGCTGTTTGCAATGCCCCCTTCGCGAGCAAGCTCGCTCCCACAGGTTTCGGTGGTGAACATAAATTTTGTGGTCGACTCGATCACTGTGGGAGTGAGCTTGCTCGCGAAGGGGCCGGCAAGTGTTCCACAAAACCCCGCCCCTTACTGTTTCATTGAGCTGAGTCAAAACACCGTATCAGACGGCTTCGTACCCTAGGACATCGAATTTTTATGTCCTTTCGGAGCCCCCATGAACAAGTCCTTGCTCAGCGCCCCGCTGTTTGCCCTCGCGCTCGCAGCCCCGCTCGCCCACGCCCACGAAGCCGGTGACATCCTCGTGCGCGCCGGTGCGATCACCGTCAACCCGAAGGCCGACAGCTCCAGCGTCAAGGTCGATCAGGGCCCGCTGAGCGGCACCAATCTGGGCGGCAAGGCGACCATGAGCAGCGACACCCAACTGGGTCTGAACTTCGCTTACATGCTCACCAACAACATCGGCATCGAACTGCTGGCAGCCACGCCGTTCGAGCATGATGTCAAGCTCAAGGGCACCGCGCTGCCCGCCGCCAACGGCAAGCTCGGCACCCTGAAGCACCTGCCGCCGACCCTCAGCGTCGTCTACTACCCGCTGGATTCAAAATCGGCTTTCCAGCCCTATGTCGGGGGCGGCATCAACTACACCTGGATCTACGACGAACACGTCGGCAGCGAAGCCAGCGCCAACGGTTTCAGCAACTTCAAGGCGAAAAACTCCTGGGGTCTGGCCTGGCAGGTCGGCGCGGACTACATGATCACCGACAACATCATGCTCAACGCCCAGGTGCGCTACATCGATATCGACACCCGCGCGACCGTCGAGAACAACGCCGTCGCACCGGGCACCCGTGCACGAGTGAATGTGGATGTCGATCCGTTCATCTACATGGTCGGCCTGGGCTATAAGTTCTAAGCTGACTTTGACCGAACGTTCACGTGGTGGTGAATGAGGCCTGGTGGCGGGCAGGCTCAGACCTGACGACGACCGTACGCAGTTGATCGGGGATAACATTCCCTCGCCACAGGGATATCGATATTCCGGCCGTGAAAAAGGCGCCTTATGAAGGGCGCCTTTTTCATGTCCGAAAGCTTGTTTCATCCGCGCCCGAGCAAGCGCGCCAAGCCCACACTCATCGGCGTCTGCGGCGGCATTTCGAAGCGCTGCAGCAAACGTCGGTTATCCGCTCGCGAGTGGCGGATATCACCTGAACGCGCCGGCCCGTAGCTCACGGGCGGCAGTTCACCGACCACTGATTTCAATGCTTCGAGCATCTGCTTCAGACTCATCGCCTGATTCCAACCGACGTTGACCGCACCTTCCTGCACTTCAGGCTTTTCAAGCGCCTGCACCAGCAAATCGACCAGATCACCGACATAAAGAAAATCCCGGGTCTGCTCGCCATCGCCAAACACGGTGATCGGTAAACCTTTCGACGCGCGTTCGCTGAAAATGCTGATCACCCCGGAATACGGCGAGGACGGATCCTGGCGTGGGCCGAAGATGTTGAAGAAGCGAAAAATTGCCGGTTCCAGGCCATGCTGGCGACGGTAGAAATCGAAATATTGTTCACCGGCCAGTTTGTCCGAGGCATACGGAGTCAATGGCGCCTTCGGCGTGTCTTCGTCGATCGACTCGCCCTCGCCATTGTTGCCGTACACCGCCGCGCTGGAGGCGTACACCACACGCTTGACCCCGGTCAGGCGCATGGCTTCGCAGACATTCAGGGTGCCGATGAAATTGCTCTGATGGGTTTTCACCGGATCGTCCACCGAGGCCTGCACCGAGGCCACCGCCGCCAGATGCGCAACAGCGCTGCAGCCTTGCATGGCGCGGGCGACCAATGCGGCATCAGCGACATCGCCGACCACCAGTTCGACCTTAGGATTGTCCAGCGGCAGATTGCTGCGTTTGCCGGTCGATAGGTCGTCGAGCACACGCACCGCATAGCCCTTGGCGAGCAAGGCATCGCTCAGGTGCGAGCCGATGAATCCGGCGCCGCCGGTGATTAGAACCGTTCCTTCAGCCATGTCGGTAGAACCTGTCCAATAAGCCTGGGAGGGCGGCACGCCACGCGCGCGGCTTGATCCCGAAAGTGTGGAGAATTTTCTTGCAGGCCAGCACCGCGTGCTGCGGTTCTTCGGCGGCGTCCGGGCGCGCGGCGTGGGCCTGCGCGGTCGGTGCTTCGATCGCTAGCGGATGCAGGCTGCGTGCTTCGGTGAGAATCGCCTGGCCCAGCGCCAGCGGTGTGGTCGCTTCATGGCCGGCGTAATGGTAAGTGCCCCACAGCGGCGCGGCGCAGTCGAGTTGCTTGAGCACGGAGATGATCACCCGTGCGGCGTCATCGACCGGAGTCGGATTACCGCGACGATCATCGGCCAGCAACAACTCTTCGGGTTTTTCCGCACGGGCGAGGAAGCGTCCGAGAGTGCCGTCCGCGCTGTCATCGAGCAGCCAGCCGAAACGCAGCAGCACATGCTGCGGGCAGGTCGCGCGCACACTTTGCTCGATGCGCCACAAGGCCTGACCGCGCAGGCCCAGCGGCACCGGTTCGTCTTTTTCGCTGTAGGCCGTAGCACGTGAACCGTCGAACACGCGATAGCTCGACGGCTGCACGAGGACAATGTTGTGGTGCTGGCACAGTTCGGCCAGACGCTCGATGGCGCGTTCCTGGCCGGTCATGCGGCTTTCGCTGACACTTTCGGCCTGGAACCAGTCGAAATAGTAGGCGAGGTTGATCAACGCATCGGGACGGGTGTCGTCGAGCAATTGGGTGAGGCTCGCGGCATCCCAGCCGTTTTCGGGCGGGCGGGGGCGAGGAAACCGATGTCTTCTTCCGCACCGAGGCGAATCAGCGCCTGCCCAAGGGCATTTCCGCCGCCCAGTAACATAAGGCGCATTCGCATAGAGTCAGCAGGCCCAGTCTGATTGGAACGATGGCTTTAGCGACGGATCTCGTGGAACCGTCGTCGATAATTGCCGGAATCGTTGCATTTTGCGGGTTTAGTGCGCAACCGTCATCCGTAAAGTGTAGATGCGGGGATTTGTATTGAGGCAACCGGCCTCATCGCTGGCAAGCCAGCTCCCACAGGTTTTGTGCCAGGCATGAATCCTGTGGGAGTTGGCTTGCCGACGATAAGGGCCTGACTGTCTCTGAGATCCCCAGCGGTACTTGCATCTTCCCGCCCCCGCCCGCATAACTTCCGTCATGAATCTGCCCCTCCCTGCCAACAGCGCGCTGGCCGGCTTTCACCCCGCCGTCAGCGCCTGGTTCAACAAGACTTTCCCGGCGGTCACCGCCGCTCAGGCGCGTGCGTGGCCGTTGATTCGCCAGCGCCGGTCGACGCTGATCGCCGCGCCTACCGGCTCGGGCAAGACCCTGACCGCGTTCCTCGCCGTGCTCGATGAGCTCGTGCACCGAGGTCTGGAGCATCCTGACGGTCTGCCCGCTGAAACCCTGGTGGTCTATGTCTCGCCGTTAAAGGCACTGTCCAACGACATTCAGATCAATCTGCAGAATCCGCTCGCTGGCATTACGGCGCAGTTGCGCGAAATGGGCCTGCCGGAGCTGACCATCACCACCGCCGTACGCACTGGCGACACGCCACAGAAAGACCGCGCCGCGATGCGCAAGATCGCGCCGCACATTCTCGTGACCACGCCGGAATCGCTGTACGTGCTGCTTGGCTCGGAATCCGGGCGCGGGATGCTCGGCACCACGCGCACGGTGATCATCGACGAAATCCATGCGATGGCCGCCGGCAAGCGCGGCAGTCATCTGTCCTTGAGCCTTGAACGCCTGCAAGCGCTGTGCGCCGAACCGCTGACCCGCATCGGCCTGTCCGCCACGCAAAAACCGGTGGAAGCCGTGGCGCAGTTCCTGGTCGGTCACGATCGCCCCTGCGAAATCGTCGACATCGGCCACGCCCGCCCGCGAGACCTGGGCATTGAAGTGCCGCCGGTGCCGTTGTCGGCGGTGATGGCCACTGATGTCTGGGGACTGGTATATGACCGCCTCGCCGAACTCGCCCGCGAGCACCGCACCACGCTGATTTTCGTCAACACCCGACGCCTTGCCGAGCGCCTCAGCCGCCATCTGAGCGAGCGCCTCGGCAAGCAGGCGGTGGCGGCGCACCACGGCAGCCTCGCCAAAGAGTTTCGCCTCGACGCCGAACAACGGCTCAAGCGCGGCGAGTTGCAGGTGCTGATCGCCACCGCGTCGCTGGAACTGGGCATCGATATCGGTGAAGTCGACCTGGTCTGCCAGATCAGTTCGCCGCGCTCGATTGCCGCGTTTCTGCAAAGGGTCGGTCGCTCCGGACACCAGGTCGGCGGCACGCCCAAGGGTCGTTTGTTCGCCACCACCCGCGACGACCTGATCGAGTGCGCCGCCCTGCTCGACTGCGTGCGCCGGGGCGAGCTCGATACGCTGCACATTCCGGAAAAGCCGCTGGACGTGCTGGCGCAGCAGATCATTGCCGAGGTCAGTTGCCAGGAATGGTCGGAGGACGCCTTGCTGGCGATGTTCCGCCGTGCCTGGCCCTATCGCGATCTCGACGAAAAACACTATCAGGCCCTGCTGAGCATGCTCGCCGAGGGTTACAACGGCCGCCAAGGCATCCGCAGCGCCTACCTGCACCGCGACGCCGTCAGTCGCACCTTGCGTGGCCGGCGTGGTGCGCAGCTGACCGCCGTGACCAGCGGCGGCACGATTCCGGATAACGCCGACTACAGCGTGCTGCTCGAACCGCAGGGTTTGAACATCGGCAGCGTCAACGAAGATTTCGCCGTGGAAAGTATCGCCGGCGACGTGTTCCAGCTCGGCAATACCTCATATCGCATCCTGCGCGTGGAGAGCGGCAAGGTGCGCGTCGAGGATGCGCAGGGCATGCCGCCGACCATTCCGTTCTGGCTCGGCGAAGCGCCGGGGCGCAGTGATGAACTGTCGGCGGCCGTCGCGCGCCTGCAAGCGCAACTCGATGAGCTGCTCAGCGCCAGCCCCGGCAATCTGCAACCGGCGCTCGACTGGCTGACCACTACACTCGGCCTCAACCTCGCCAGCGCCGAGCAACTGGTCGAATATCTGGCGCGCGCACGGCAAACCCTCGGCGCCCTGCCCTCGCAGGACACGCTGTTGATGGAGCGGTTTTTCGACGAGTCCGGCGGCACCCAACTGATCATCCACACGCCGTTCGGCAGCCGCATCAACCGCGCCTGGGGTCTGGCCCTGCGCAAGCGTTTCTGCCGCACCTTCAACTTCGAGTTGCAGGCCGCCGCCAGCGAAGACGCGATCGTGCTGTCGCTGTCCACCAGCCACAGTTTCGAGCTCGATGAAGTCTGGCGTTACCTGCACAGCAACAGCGCCGAACACACGCTGATTCAAGCCGTGCTTGATGCGCCGCTGTTCGGCGTGCGCTGGCGCTGGAATGCCGGGGTGGCGCTGGCGTTGCCGCGCTTCACCGGCGGGCGCAAAGTCGCTCCGCAACTGCAACGGATGAAAAGCGAAGACCTGATCGCCAGTGTGTTTCCCGACCAGATCGCCTGCCTGGAAAACCTCGCCGGCGAGCGCGAAGTCCCCGAGCATCCGTTGGTGGAACAGACCCTCGACGATTGCCTGCACGAAGCGATGGACAGCGAAGGCTGGCTGACCCTGCTGCGGCGCATGGAGCGTGGCGAGGTGCGCCTGATCGCCCGGATTTGCCAGCGCCGTCGCCGCTGGCGGCAGAAATCCTCAGCGCCCGACCGTACACGTTTCTCGACGACGCGCCGCTTGAGGAACGCCGCACGCAAGCGGTGATCAATCGACGCTGGAGCGATCCGCAGTCGACCGATGACCTCGGCGCGCTCGATGCCGACGCGATCACCGCAGTGCGCGAAGAAGCCTGGCCGTCGCCCGATTCCCTGGATGAAATGCACGAGGCACTGATGAGCCTCGCCTGCATCAGCGACGCCGAAGCGCGTGCCAACCCAGGCTGGCCGGACTGGCTGCAAACGCTGATGGCCAGCGGCCGCGCCTGCCTGTTGCAGATCGACGCCGAGCATCAGTTGTGGCTGGCTCGCGAACGCTTGAGTTGCCTGCAGGCACTTTATCCACAGGCCACGTTGCTGACTGAGGCGGTGGCGCTGCCCGGCTTCGACGTCGCATGGGCATTCGACGAGGCGCTGGTCGAAGTGATCCGCGCCCGGCTCGGTGCGTTCGGGCCAACCCCGTTGCCGGCCATCGCCGAGCCGCTGGCCTTGCCAGCCGCGCAAGTCAATCAGGCCCTCGCGCAACTGGAACGCGAAGGTTATGTGTTGCGCGGCCAGTTCACGCCAAACGGCGCAATAGAAGAATGGTGCGAACGCCATCTGCTGGCGCGCATCCATCGCTATACGGTCAAGCGCCTGCGCCGGGAAATCGAACCGGTGGCATTACAGGACTTCATGCGCTTTCTGTTCGACTGGCAGCATCTGACGCCGGCCACCCAAGGTCAGGGCAGCGCGGTGCTGCCGGCGATTGTCGGCCAGTTCGAAGGCTACCCGGCGGCAGCTTCGGCGTGGGACAGCGACATCCTGCCGGCGCGCCTCAAGGACTATTCGCCGAGCTGGCTGGACGACCTGTGCCGCAACGGCAAACTGGTGTGGACGCGCATCAGCGCGCGGCAGAAGGTCGGCGGCTCGGCATTGCGCAGTACACCGATTGTGCTGCTGCCGCGTGGCCAAGTGGGTTTGTGGAGTGCATTGGCGGAACAGACGCCCGTAAGCGAGTTATCGCCGAAAACACAGAAAGTCTTCGAGGCGCTGAGCCAGCATGGCGCGCTGTTTTTCGATGAGTTGATTCATGAAGCGCGACTGCTGCGCAGCGAACTGGAAATCGCCTTGCAGGAACTGGTCGCCGCCGGGTTGGTGAACGCCGACAGCTTCGCCGGCCTGCGCGCGCTGATCACCCCGGCGAGCAAACGCCAGCAGCGCAGCAGTCGACGCGGACGCGGCGCGTTTATCGGCGGCATGGACGATGCCGGGCGCTGGGCATTGCTGCGCCGAGGTTCGTCAGCCGATGCCGCCGAGACGCTCGAACATGTCGCCATGACCCTGCTGCGCCGCTACGGCGTGGTGTTCTGGCGCTTGCTGGAACGCGAAGCCGACTGGCTGCCGAGCTGGCGGGAATTGCTGCGCACCTTTCATCGTCTAGAAGCGCGGGGCGAGATTCGTGGCGGGCGGTTTGTCAGTGGCTTGGCTGGCGAGCAATTTGCCTTGCCCGAAGCCATTCCCTTGCTGCGCGAAGTACGCCGACGCCCGCAGGACGGCAGCCTGGTGGCGGTGTGCGGGGTTGATCCGCTGAATCTCGCCGGGACGTTGTTGCCGGGTGCGAAAGTACCGGCGCTGGTGAGCAATCGGCTGGTGTATCGCGATGGGGTGCCGGTGGCGGCGATGGTTGCGGGCAAGCCGCAGATCTGGGGGGAATGGGATCAGGTGGTCGTTGAGCAGATAGGCAGGAAACTCATCCGCAATTGAGGGTGTCTGTTCTGGCCTCATCGCGGGCAAGCCCGCTCCCACAGGGTTTTTTGCGTTGTACACAAAACCAATGTGGGAGCGGGCTTGCCCGCGATGAGGCCGGGACATGCACCGCATAATTCAGATCAGGTCCGCGACTCGCGCGGCACCTCACCCGCAACCACCGCCCCCTCCTCCTGCCGCTTCGGCAACAGCACCTGCTGTGGATAAGTCTGCGCAAAATGCACATTCGGGGTGTTATCCACAAGCTTCTTCAAGCGCTGGTTGAACGCGCGGCTCACCGCATATTGCCCACCGGACACCGTGCGAAATTGCGCCGTCAACACCACGCCGTTGAGGTCCATCTTGTCCACCCCGAACACATCCAGCGGCCCTTGCAGGTTGTACTTGAGGAACGGGTCTTCGCGGATCGAATCGCCGGCCTCGCGGATCAGCTCGATGGCCTTGTCGACGTCGGTGTCGTAAGTGAACTGCACCGAGAAAAACGCGAAGGCGAACTGCCGTGATTGGTTGGTCACAGCCTTGATCTGACCGAACGGCACCGAATGCACAAAACCCTTGCCGTCACGCAGGCGCAAGGTGCGAATGGTCAGGCCTTCCACGGTGCCGGCGTGGCCGGAATCGAGCACCACCCAGTCGCCGATCGACAGGGTGTCTTCGATGATGATGAACAGGCCTGTAATCACGTCCTGCACCAGTTGCTGCGAACCGAAGCCGATGGCCAGACCGACCACTCCCGCACCGGCCAATAGCGGCGCGACGTTGATGCCGAGATTGGCCATGGTGGTGATCGCGCAGATCACCACGAGGATGATTTTGATCGCGTTGCGCAACAGCGGCAGGATGGTTTTCACTCGAGTGCTCGGCTGGCGTGCTCCGCGTTTGCTGACCGGTGGCTTCAGCGCTTCCTGAATCGCCGTGTCGAGCACCACCCACAGCAGCCACGTCACCAAAAGATCAGGCCGATGCTGCTCAAGGCATTGCTGATCGCTCGACCGACGGTGCTGCTCTGGGCGAAATCGAGCAACGACACGCCCCAGATCCGCCCGAGAATATCGATGAACACAATCGCCATGACGATCCGCAGCAACGCATGCAACAGGCTGAGAAAGCGTTCCTTGTAGGCACTGCTGCGCTGGATCGCCTCAGCTTTGCGCGACTTGAACAGGTGCTGCAACACGGTGCTGAGAAACACCGTGGCGATCAGCAGCACGGTGGTGAACAAGGCGCAGCGCAGGGCTTTCTGATTGTCCTCGCCGATGCCGATCAGGCTGACCGCCGAGACCAGCACCATCAGCACGATCGGCCAATACCACAGCCCGGAAAATATCCGCAGCGACTCCTGCAGCGACGGTTGTTTCAAACGCTGGGTCAACGGGCGATTGCGGATCAGGTGCGCCACCGGCCGGCGCAGGCGAATCACCAGCAAGCCGAAAATAACCGAGGCGATCAGCCCGGTGAACACGGCGATACTGCTGGTGATATTGCCGCCCAGTTGCCGGGCGATCTGCGGGCTGGTCAGGGCATCGCTGAGGGCGGCGAGAAAGCCGATCAGGAACAGCGGGCGCGGGCAGTATTCGCGGATGATTCGCGCGGCGGTGCGCTTGTGGCCGACGTTGAACATCACCACCACGCACAACAACATCGACGTGGAAAAATCCCGCTGCTGGTGGCGTAAGCCAGACACAGCGCCAGCGCCCGCCCCACCGAACCTTGCAGAAAATGGCTGACATACAGCGTCAGCGGCAAACAGATCAGTGCCGGCACGGTGTACGGCAGCACGTAGCCGAGCAGATCCTGACTGCGCTGGCGGGTGCGCAGCCAGCGCCCCTCACGCAGACGCTTGGCCAGCAAACTGCCGAGCACCGTCAGCAGGGCGAAACTGCCCAGCCATACGCCCGACAACGTGAGGAAATCCCCGGCCACGCTCCAGCCCGAGCGGTTCGATGGCTGCTTGACCAGCCTGTCGACCTCATCCGCCGCGCGGTCAGCGCGCAGACGCCAGGCATCGACCAGGTGTTCGTTGAGATCGAGTTTTTCCTGCACATCGTCGATGCTCGTACTGATCGCCCCGAGCAGACCACCCTGCACCAGCGGTTCCGGTTCGGCAGGTTTTTCCGCCGTATCGGCGGCGGCCGGAACGCCTGGTAGCGCGGCGGCTTGCGATGCGTTGACGCCGAAGCACAGCAGCGCTCCCAGCAGAATGGCGATCCTGAAATTGCGCAAAGCTCCGATCTCCCGTGGCTGACCCTGGTAAGGAACTGATCGGTAATTGCGCGGCAAGTTCAGCGACCAGAGCCACACACAGCCCCTGTGGGAGCGAGCCTGCTCGCGAAAGCGCTGGCTCAGTCAACGGATCATTTACCGACAGTCCGTATTCGCGAGCAGGCTCGCTCCCACAATGAGTCGCAAGCAATTCCCAATCGCGACCGTCCGTAACGCCACCGAAACTTTCCCGCCCCCGCCGCAGTCATCACAGAACATCGGCAACACGAGGACTTTCTACGGGAGGATGGGATGGCGACGATTCACATCGGTATTTCAGGCTGGCGCTACGCCCCGTGGCGCGGGGATTTCTACCCGAAGGGACTGGCGCAGAAGCGCGAATTGCAGTTCGCCTCCCGCGCAGTCAACAGCATCGAAATCAATGGATCGTTCTACGCTCTGCAACGCCCTGAACGTTACGCCCAGTGGTACGCCGAAACCCCCGATGACTTCGTGTTCAGCGTCAAGGCGCCGCGCTTCATCACCCATGTGCGCCGTTTGCGCGAAATCGAAAAACCGCTGGCGAATTTCTTTGCCTCGGGCGTGCTGGAGCTGAAGGAAAAACTCGGGCCGATCCTCTGGCAGTTTCCGCCGAATTTCAAATTCGACGCCGAGCGCTTCGACCAGTTTCTCGCGCAACTGCCCCACGATACCCAAGCCGCAGCCGCCCTCGCCCGCCAACACGATTCCCATCTGCCCGGCCACGCCAGCGTCAAAGCCTGGCGCAAAAAGCCGCTGCGCCATGCCGTGGAAATCCGCCATGAGAGTTTCATCGACCCGGAGTTCGTACGCCTGCTCCAGCGCCATAGCGTGGCGCTGGTGGTCGCTGACACCGCCGGCAAATGGCCGTACCGCGAAGACCTCACCAGCGACTTCGTCTACCTGCGCCTGCACGGCGCCGAAGAGCTCTACGCCAGCGGTTATTCCGAGCAAGCGCTCAAGCGCTGGGCCGAGCGCATCGACGCCTGGCATCACGGTAAACAGCCAGAGGACGCCCACCTGATAGCGCCACGCCTGAAACCCCGCGCACGCAAATCGCGCGAAGTGTTCTGCTACTTCGACAACGACATCAAAGTCCGCGCGCCCTACGACGCACGCAACCTGTTGCAGCGCTTCGACCTCGATAAAGACCTGGCCACGACTCCCGGGCAAGTTGCCGCAGAAGGAGTTCTGTCATGAGCATTCCCGAACCGGTCGGTTTCACCGACGAAGGCTCCGTGGTTGCGCCCTCGGTGCGCACCTTCACCGTACTGACGGTCAACACCCACAAAGGCTTCACTGCGCTGAACCGGCGTTTCATTCTGCCGGAGCTGCGTGAGGCGGTGCGCAGCGTCGCCGCCGACGTGGTGTTTCTGCAGGAAGTGCACGGCACCCACGAGCAGCATCCGAAACGCTACGACAACTGGCCGACGATGCCGCAATACGAGTTCCTCGCCGACAGCCTCTGGCCGCAGTTCGCTTACGGGCGCAACGCGGTGTACCCGGCGGGCGATCACGGCAATGCGCTGCTGTCGAAATTCCAGATCATCCGCCACGACAACCTCGACGTGTCGATCAGCGGCCATGAAAACCGCGGCTTGTTGCATTGCGTGCTGCGCCTGCCCGGTGACGGCACCGAAGTGCACGCGATCTGCGTGCATCTGGGCCTGCGCGAGAGCCATCGCAATGCGCAACTGGATTTGCTGATGCAACGCCTCGCCGAACTGCCCGACGATGCGCCGGTGATCGTCGCCGGCGACTTCAATGACTGGCGCCAGCGTGCCGATGCGCAGCTCAAGCCCTGTGGCCTGCGTGAAGTGTTCGCTGAACACCACGGCAAACCGGCGCGCAGTTTTCCCGCGCGGCTGCCAGCGCTGCGACTCGACCGCATCTACGTGCGCAACCTCAAGGCCAGCCGGCCAAAAGTATTGACCAACCGGCCCTGGTCCCATCTTTCCGACCACGCACCGTTATCGGTGGAGATTGAACTATGAACAGTGCGCCACTGGAGAAATCCGCCGTCGACCCGGTCACGCTGAACCCGCCGGTGCGCGAACCCGGCCACGTTGACGTCGAGTATCAATGGCACAGCAACAACCGCGTAGAGCTGCTGGAGAACGGCGAGGAATATTTCCCCGCGTGTTCGAAGCGATGCGCGCGGCCAAGAGCGAGATCCTGCTGGAGACCTTCATCGTCTTCGAAGACAAGGTCGGCGCCGAGTTGCAGCAGATCCTCATCGAAGCCGCCCAGCGCGGCGTGCGCACCACGGTCAGCCTCGACGGCTTCGGCTGCGGCGAGCTGAGCACCGGCTATCTGTCGGCCCTCAGCGATGCCGGCGTGCATTTGCAGATCTTCGATCCCGCGCCCAAGCACCTGGGCATTCGCACCAACTGGTTCCGCCGCTTGCACCGCAAGATCGTGGTGGTCGACGGTTTGATCGCGTTCATCGGCGGGATCAATTTTTCCGGCGATCATCTGGCCGACTTCGGCCCTGAAGCCAAGCAGGATTACTCGGTCGAAATCCAGGGCCCGGTGGTCGCCGATATCCACCACTTCGCCCTGCTGCAAAGCGGTCGCCCCGGACGCGCGCGGTTCTGGTGGCGACGCCGGCGCCAGCGTCTGGAGGAAATGGCCTTCACCGATCACGATGGCCAGGTACGCCTGGTGTTCCGTGACAACGATCAACACAACACAGATATCGAAGACGTGTATCTGCAGGTGCTGCGCAAGGCCAAGCGCCGGGTGATCATCGCCAACGCCTATTTCTTCCCCGGCTACCGTTTGCTGCGCGAGATCCGCAACGCCGCGCGCCGTGGCGTCGAGGTGCGGCTGATCCTGCAAGGCCAGCCGGACATGCTCGTCGCCAAACTGGCAGCGCGCATGACCTACGATTATCTGCTGCGTGCCGGCGTGCAGATTCACGAATACTGCCAGCGCCCGCTGCACGGCAAGGTCGCGCTGGTCGACGATGACTGGAGCACCGTCGGCTCGAGCAATCTGGACCCGCTGAGCCTGTCGTTGAATCTGGAAGCCAACGTACTGATCCGCGATCGCGCCTTCAATCAGCACCTGTACGAGCGTCTCGAAGACCTCAGCCGGAACCACTGCAAAGCCATGGATGCCAAGCTGTTGCCGCGTGGGCGCATCTGGCACATGACCGTGGGCTTTCTGGTGTTCCACTTCCTGCGGCACTTCCCGGCCATGGCCGGTTGGCTGCCGGCGCATAAACCGCGTCTGAAGCCTTTCCGAGGTGCGCGTCCATGAGTCATTTCGAAGTGCACTCCGATAACCATTCGGCACCAGCGGCGCCGTCGAAATGGAGCCGCTGGAAACGTCCGCTGACCCTCCTGTTTTTCCTCGCGTTGATCGTCCTGTTGACGATGTTCGCCACCCGCATCGAATGGGCCGAGGTGCTGGAGACCCTCGCCGATTTCAAAGTGCGCACACTGATCATCGCCGCCAGCCTGACCCTGCTGAGCTTTCTGGTGTACGCCAGTTTCGACCTGATCGGCCGCACTTACATTCGGCAAGATCTGACCTGGAAGCAGATCCTGCCGGTGGGCATCATCAGTTACGCCTTCAACCTCAATCTCAGCGCCTGGGTCGGCGGCATCGCCATGCGTTATCGCCTGTATTCGCGGCTCGGCGTAAGCAAAGGCAACATCGCCAAGATTCTTGGCTTGAGCTTGGCGACCAACTGGTTCGGCTACATGACCATCGCCGGCGTGGTGTTCAGCAGCGGTCTGGTGCGCATGCCGCCAGGCTGGAAACTGAGCAGTGATGCGCTGCAACTGGTGGGTGTGTTGTTGCTGTTGGTCAGCGCCGGGTATCTGGCGGCGTGCCAGTTTTCCAAACGTCGCGAGTGGTCGATACGCGGCGTGGAAATCAACCTGCCGTCGCTGCGCATGGCGGTCCTGCAATTGCTCTTGGGCGCGTTGAACTGGTCACTGATGGCGGCGGTAATCTTCACTCTGCTGCCAAGCAAACTGGATTATCCGCTGGTGCTGGGCGTGCTGTTGATCAGCGCGATTGCCGGGGTCATCACGCACATTCCGGCGGGGCTGGGTGTGCTTGAAGCTGTGTTTGTGGCGTTGCTGCAACACGAGGCATCGCGGGGCAGTCTGGTCGCGGGACTGCTGGCGTATCGGGCGATTTATTTCCTGCTGCCGCTGTTGATTACGGTGGTGATGTATCTGGTGGTGGAAGCCAAGGCCAAGGCGTTGCGCATCGAGAAGAAACCTTCCTGACCATGCATTGCTGCTGATGGCCCTTTCGCGAGCAGGCTCGCTCCCACATTTGAAATGCGCTCAACCTGTGGGAGCGAGCCTGCTCGCGAAGGGGCCGGTACATGCGAAACATCATCTGGATTGGATAATGCTCAACCGCTCCCCCACCACCATCTCGGTAATCCAGTCCACCAGGATAGAGGTATAGGCCTGCTGCGACACCGGATCACTCAAGGCGTGATCCGCGCCATCGATGATCCGGTGCGTCAACGAGTGAGTCTGCTGACACGCGGCGCGGTAACTCATGATCGTCGCGTGGGGCACGAAGTCGTCGGTTTCCGACTCCACCAGCAGCACGTCGCCAGTGAATTGCGAGCAGGCATGCAGGGCGCGATTGCTGTCGGCGCGTACCAGCGTGCTGCGGTAGTCACGCAGATCGGCTTTATCCAGATCGCGCTTGGGCGTGTGCCATTGCTCGTCGCGGTACAGCGCCGGCACGCGCAGCGCCAGCCAGCGCACCGGGCGCAATGACGTCAGGATCGAGGCCAGATAGCCGCCATAACTGGTGCCGACCACAGCGATCGCAGAGGTATCCAGCGCCGGGTGCGCCAACAGGCGATCATAAGCCGCCAGCAAGTCACGCAGATTGTCTTCACGGGTCACGCGGGTCAGCGGAATTCCGGTGCCGCCAGTGTGCCCGCGCAGGTCGAAGGTCAGGCAAACGCAACCCAGGCCGGCGATGCCTTTGGCCCGTTCCAGATCACGTTCCTGACTGCCGCCCCAACCGTGAACGAACAACACCCCCGGGACTTTCGATTTGGGACTGAGGAACGTCCCGCTCATCTGTTCGTCATCGATGTCGATTTGAATGCTTTCGCTTCTAGCCGTCATAGGATTGGACCGTTACGTATTTGAGAAGAAACGCGCTGTTTTCCGCCGGGCCGCGATAGACCTCGATGGCGTCCGCCGGCAGCGCCTGATCGGTATAGGTTTCCACCGACGACACGCGGATGGCGCGCATCTGTGGATCGTTGACGAAGCTTTGCAACGCGGCCACTTCAGCGCTGCTGGCGCCGCCCATGCGCCAGGATTGTTCGAGCACGCCGCTGCGCGGTTGCCGCTGGCGTCGAGGCCTTGGGCGATATCGTAATTGCGCCGCGAGGCGAAAAAGCGCGGGTAGGCTTCGTTGGCGGCGCTGTCGAATACCTGCGCCTGTTCGATGGCCAGACGCACATCATCAGGCAGATCCAGCGCGAGCAATTGGTCATAGCCGCCCTGCACCACCAGCAGATTCGAACCGCCGTAGACCTCTTCGCCCTGTCCGTCCTCGGTCAAGTACTGCTCGCCGCAGTAGCTCAACACCTTGCCGCCGATGAACGACTGGCCGACGCTGTGGGTGACGACGTTGCTCAAGTCCTGCTCCAGCACTACGCCGTCGCTGAACAGACTTTGCGCCTCGGGCCGCGCGAGGATCTCATCGAACGCGTCGAGGCTTTTGACCACTTCCTGACCGCGCCCGGCGCAAGCGTGAACCGGCTTCAGGCGAATCGGCCCGGCGTACAGCAGATGCTCGGCGGCGGGCCGCGCATCTTCCAGGGCGAATACGCTGAGACCGTCGAGCACAACGTTGCGCACCCGCTCCGAGAACAGCGGCGACCAGCCCTTCGGCGCGTGCGCCAAATGGCTGCGCAAGCCGTGGCTGATGGCTTTGGTGCAGATGAAATCGTATTCGACGTAACCGCCCCACAAGTCATCGGGGCCTTTGATTCCCAGCGCTTGAGCGTGGGCAGCGCCAACAATGGTTTGCGTTGGCAGCAGATACAGCTCGCGACCCTGATGTTTGGCCGGATCGTAACTGCCGCCGAATTTGCAACCGAGGATTTGCGCCAGCCAGCGCGCCAGGGCCTTGTTGGTCTCGACTTCATGTTGCGGTGCCTCGGTACGCACCGAATGAGCAACGACGATTTTCTTGCTGGGTGTCGGGGTCATGCGTTCCCCTTTTATCAGTCGATGGGTTCACTCAGGGAAAGTGCAGAGATCAGGCCAATCAACGATCCCCACGGACCGCCCGGTAATCGGGTGTTTGCCCCTGAAGTGCTGGCATCACGCCTGTTTCAAACTGCACGACGGCGCGCAAAACTCCGGCAAATTGCACGATCCGTGGTCCTGTGCAAAACCTGTGGGAGCTGGCTTGCCAGCGATGGCGGTGGATCAGTCACCTGTTTTGCAACTGATTGATCGCATCGCTGGCAAGCCAGCTCCCACAGGGTTACTCCAGTGCCCGGGCTACCGCGTCAACCCAAACCGCCCCCGGTACTCACTCGGCCCCAGCCCGGTAATCTTCTTGAAAATCGCACGAAACGCACCCGGATCCTGATAGCCCACCGTCCAGGCGATGTGATCGATCGTGCCATGGGTGAATTCGAGCATTTCTCGCGCCTTGCCAACCCGCAGATGCTGGCAATACTCGGTCGGTTTCAAGCCTGTGGCGGCGCGGAATCGGCGCAGGAAAGTGCGTTCTTCAAGGCCCGCGCGCTCGGCCATCGCGTTCAGCGAAACATCCGTCGCCCCGGTGCTTTGCAACCAGTGCTGGACCTTGAGAATCGCCGCGTCGCCATGACTGAGGATCGGCGCAAAATTGCTCCCGCATTCGCTGGCGCTGTCGCTGTGTTCCATCACCAGAAAACGCGCGGTCGCGGTGGCGATGCTCGGGCCGAGCAAGCGATCGACCAGGCGCAGTCCCAGCTCCGACCAGGCCATCAGCCCGGCCGTAGTGATCAGGTCACCGTCGTCGACAATCGGCGTGTCGGCGTTCAGTTTGATCTTCGGGTAACGCTCGGCAAAAGCCTGTGCCGAGGTCCAGTGGGTGGTGGCGCTGCGACCGTCGAGCAAGCCGCTTTCAGCGAGCATCAACGAGCCTACGCACACACCACCAAGGGTTGCGCCGCGGGCATGTTGATCGCGCAGCCATTGCGTCAGGCTCGGAGTCATCTGCGCCGCATCGAACCCGCCGAGGGACGGCGGAATCAGCACGGCGAGCAAAGCGTCTTCCGCACCGGGATGACTGTCGAAAACCCGCGTCGGCAGCTGCTCGCCCTCGACCTGCCAGTGACTGACTCGCAGCAACGGCAATTGCACTGCCTGATAGTCGGCGGCGATGCGGTTGGCCACGGCGAACAGATCGGTCAGACCGTGCACGGCCGCCAGTTGCGCGCCGGGGTAAATCAGCACGCCCAGTCCAGCAGTCGCGGCTTTTTGTGCAGCCATTGTCAGTTTTCCCCGTCTATTGTCGGTGCGGCCAATCCCCGAATCCTCGGCCAGCGCCGATACTGAGGCCACAACCAATCACTGCCTCGAGGACAATCCCATGGCCAAGCAAGCGCTCATCGTAGTCGATATCCAGAACGACTACTTCCCCAAGGCAAGTGGCCGCTGGTCGGCGCCGACGCCGCTGCGGACAACGCCGCACGGCTGATCGCAGCCTTTCGCGAAACGGGCAATCCGGTGGTGCACATTCGGCATGAATTCACCTCCGACGATGCGCCGTTTTTCACTCCCGGCTCCGAGGGCGCGAAACTGCATACGAAAGTGCTCAACCGCGCCGACGAGCCGGTGGTGCTCAAGCACTTCGTCAACTCGTTCCGTGAGACCGAACTGAAAGCGGTGCTCGACGAACAAGCCATTACCGATCTGGTGGTGGCCGGCAGCATGAGCCATATGTGCATCGATGGCATCACCCGCGCGGCGGCGGACATGGGTTACGGCGTCACAGTGATTCACGATGCCTGCGCCAGCCGTGATCTGGAATTCAATGGCCTGACGGTGCCGGCCGCCCAGGTGCACGCAGCATTCATGGCGGCGCTGGGTTTCGCCTATGCCAACGTGGTATCGACTGACCAGTTCCTGAGCAGCAACGC
This sequence comes from Pseudomonas sp. B21_DOA, assembly GCA_030544685.1. NCBI lineage: Bacteria > Pseudomonadati > Pseudomonadota > Gammaproteobacteria > Pseudomonadales > Pseudomonadaceae > Pseudomonas > Pseudomonas sp. B21_DOA. Next base: position 279,197 of record CP086683.1, read on the forward strand.
CTAGCAACAACTGCGCAATCCACAGGCCCGCCACGTTGCGGGCCTTTTTGCGTCTGTCATGAAAATCTCACGCGTGAGTCATTGATGGCACTTTGCATTGGTTGTAGTGTGGCCCACGCGTGAGATGTTCATAACCGGAAAACAGCCATGACAAGCCGCACTCAGACGACTGCCGCAGCCAGCCCCAAGGGCGAGCGCGGCAAGACGTCGGCGAAAAAACCGTCAAGCTTCTACATGAAGCAGATGCGCGCAGGCCTGGCCGCCGCCGGTTATGTGAAACACGAAACTTGGGTGCTTCCGGAAAACCGAAGCTTGCTCAAGCAAATGGAGCAACAGCTACGCCAACCGATTCTGGCTGGCTCTTTCATGTCGGAGAAATACATGAGCGCAGGCAACAACTGGACCATCGACAGCCTCTTCAATGCCCTCAAGGCGCTGGACGAGGTGGCTTCCCAAGAGATTTCGCTGTCCCTGATCCAGAGCTCCGAGCCGAGCATCAAGCTGGAAATGAACGAATTCGGCGGCCTGCCGATTCACATCGCCCTGGCCGGCCAGCAGATCATCGTCGACACCGTGCTGGTGGACATCGATTCGATCAGCAATGTCCAGGCGTTCAACGATGCCGTGCTGCGCAGCCGCGAGATGTTCCCGCTGTCGTCGATCGGCATCGAGTCGATGCCCAACGGCCAGACCGTCTACAACATGTTCGGCGCCCTCAGTGCTGATTCGAGCCTGACCAACGTCGTCACCGAGGTGAAAACCCTGGTCGACAACGTGCAGCGCGCCAGCGAAGCCTTCGAACACTTCTTCAAGTAATCAACAGGGAATATCCAATGACTCAGTCCATCTGGAGCAAGTTGTTCACCGCACTGCGCGGCGGCGCCAATGAAGTCGGCGAAGCCATCGCCGACCAGCAGGCGCTGCGCATCCTCGATCAGGAAATCCGCGACGCTGACACCGCGCTGTCCAATGCTCGCCGCGAACTGGTGACGATCATGGCCAAGCACAAACTCGCCGCCGACCGCGTCAGCGAATACGACGCCAAGATCAAGGACCTCGAAGCCAAGGCTGTGGCCGCGTTGAATGCCGGCCGTGAAGACCTGGCGCGGGAAGTGGCCGAAGCGATTTCGACCCTGACCAACGACCTCGCTGCCGAGAAGAAACTCAGCGATGAATTCGGCGCCTACGCCGACAACATGCGCAAAGACATCAGCAAAGCCGAATCGCGGATCAAGAGCCTGCGCCAGCAAGTGGACATGGCCAAGGCCCGCGACAGCGTGCAGAAAGCCCAGGTCAGCGCCTCGATTGCCAGCGGCGGCGCCAACGGCAAACTGGAAACCGCGGTCGGCACCCTGAACCGCCTGCAAGCCAAGCAGCAGCAACGCGCTGCCGAACTGAACGCCGCAGATGAACTGGCCGACGCCTCTACCGGCAACGACCTGGAACGCAAACTGCGCGACGCCGGCATCACGCCGAACGAAGGCAGCGCCAACGCGATCCTTGAGCGGCTGAAGCAGAAGTCCGCGCAGTAATCACTGAACGGTAACCTGTGGGAGCGAGCCTGCTCGCGAAAGCGTCGTGACAGTCAAAATTGATGGTGACTGACACGGCCCATTCGCGAGCAGGCTCGCTCCCACACGGTTTGCGGCGTGTCGTTCACCGCTTCGCCCGTTACACTACCGCCACTTTTTCACCCCCGAACACCTCCACCCGCTTCAAGGAACGTACCCATGGGATGGTTTAAAGACTTGCTCGGCACCAGCAATTGGCAGACCGCTGCGCCAACGAGCACCGGCGCCAGCGGTCCACTGGGCATGGCACAAGGCAAAGGCGTGCGCTTTGACACGACCCTGGCATTGCTGCTGGAAGGCTCGACTTCGGTGCGGGTGCCATTCGATCAAGCGGTGTGGAGCGCCGGTTGGGTCGATCTCGGCCAGTCCAACAAGCTGCACCGCTACTACATGAACGACGAGGATTTCTGGGTGCAGATCCACGTCACCGGCGATGATCAGGTCGAGTCGGTCACCCTGTTCAATTACCTCAGCTACGTGACGGTCAACAGTGATGCGGAACTGCAGCGTCTGGCCGGGCCGAACAGCCTGATCGGTCTGCCGACCTACAACCACGACGGTGTCGAATACACCCGTGAATGGGGCACCGAACTGCATCAGACCGAACTGGTGCCGATGACCGAACACGTAGTCAACCCGGACGAGTCCTACACCATCAAGCACCACGCCATGCTGTATGCCCGCGACACCGGCCTGACCGATCGCCGCGAACTGCTGCTGTTCTCCGTCGAACAGGATGAAGAAGGCACCGTCAGCCTGAGCACCTCGCTGGGCATCTCGCTGTACACGACTGATTTGAGCGCCATCTAAAAAGGAAGTTTTTCATGCTGGAAGTCTTGGCCGTTTCCTGAACAAAACCGCGCTGGTCGGTTTTGTCGTCTACCTGATCGGCGCCGTGTTGCTGTTCATGCTGTTTCAATTCGTCTACACGCGCGTCACCGCGCACAAGGAATTCGAACTGATCCGCGCCGGCAACACTGCCGCCGCCATTGCCCTGTCCGGGGCGATCATCGGTTTCGCCATTCCGGCGAGCAACGTGATCGCCTACTCGGTCAACGTGCTCGATTTCGTGCTGTGGGCTGTCATCGCTGCCGTTGTGCAGTTGCTGGCATTCGTCGCTACCGGGCTGGTGCTCAAGGGCACTTCCCAGCGCATCGCCAACGGCGAAGTCGCCGCCGGCATTTATGTCGCCGCCGTGGCGATCAGCGTCGGCATGCTCAATGCCGCGTGCATGACCCCGTCCCACTGACCGGCAGGAAGCCTCTCGATGAAACGCAGCAAATACGTGCAGTTGTCCCTCGCCGCGTCGGTGGCGATGGCGATCTCCGGTGAAGCAGCAGCGCTGGATCAGCCGCGCAATTTCCAGAGCGTTGAACAATGTGTCGACGCCGAAGTGGCCGCCGATCTCTGCTCCAGCGCCTACGTCGCCGCTCTGAACGAACATCGGCGCATCGCCCCGGCCTACACCGACAAGGCCAAGTGCGACGCAGACTTTGCCGCTGGCTGGTGTCAGAAAAATTCCGATGGTCGTTTTGTGCCGAAACTCGGCGGCTTCAAAGTGCCGGGCAATGCCGAGACGCCGCAGGATCTCGATGCCATCGCCAATTCGCAAATGCCGGCGGGGGACACCACCACCAGCAGCAGTGCCAGCCACGGCGGCTCGCATTATTCCGGTGGCTCAGGTGGCGGCGGCAATGGCTGGCTGACCGGCTGGCTGATCGGCAACGCAATGAGCAACAACGCCGAACGCACCGTTTACCGTGATCGCGAAACGCGCCAGCCGTACAACACCTCAACGCAGTACCGCCGAGCTGACACAACCTCGCGCAGCCAGGCGGATTACGAAAGCAGCAAGAGCAAACCGGTGAACGTTGCGTCGTCGACTTCGCGCGGCGGTTTCGGCAGTCAGTCCAGCGCCCGCAGCGGTTGGGGTGGCTGGGGCAGCAGTTCCGGACGCTCGAGCAGCTGACATGAAAAAGATCCACTGCGCCGAGCGCCCCGACTGGAAACACACCGCCGAAAGCCTCGGTTTCCTGTTCCACACCATCGACGACGAACCTTATTGGGACGAAAGCGCCTACTACCAGTTCAGCCTCGCGCAGATCGAAAACGATCTCGAAGATCCGACCACCGAACTGCATGAGATGTGCATGGATCTGGTTGATCGCGTGGTCAACAGCGAAGAGTTGCTCGATCGCTTGAGCATTCCGGCGGCGTACTACGACATGATCCGCACCTCATGGCGCGAAGGTCATCCGCATCTGTACGGTCGTATGGACTTTTCCTACAGCGGCAACGGGCCGGCGAAACTGCTGGAGCTCAACTACGACACACCGACCAGCCTCTATGAAGCGGCGGCGTTTCAGTGGGGCTGGCTGGAACAATGCATTGAGCGTGGCACGCTGCCGCCGCATGCCGACCAGTTCAACAGCATCGACACCAAGCTGCATCAGGCCTTCGCCGAATTGCAGTTGAAGCGGCCGTTCTACTTTGCCTCGATGAAGGACTCGGTCGAGGACAAAGGCACTACCGACTACCTGCGGCTGATCGCGGAAAAGGTCGGCATCGAATCACGCCACATCGACATCGAAGACATCGGCCTGACGGCTGAGGGCCGTTTCGTCGATCTGCAAGATCGCTGGATCCCGCATCTGTTCAAGCTGCACGCCTGGGAATTCATCTTCCACGAACCGTTCGGCGCGGCGATCGCCGAGTGCGATACACAGTTTTTCGAACCGGCGTGGAAGGCAATTCTGTCGAACAAAGGTGCGCTGCCGCTGCTGTGGGAATTGCACAAGGGACATCCGAATCTGCTCGCCGCGCACCTTGATCCGAATCCGCAGAGTGCGGTGCCGAAGGGCTGGGTGCGCAAGCCGTACTTTTCCCGCGAGGGCGCCAATATCGAACTGCAAACAGCGGAGGGGCTGATTGTCAAAGAGGACGGGCCCTACACCGATGCGCCATTCATCCTGCAGGAGTTCGCACCGCTGCCGAAGTTTGGCGACAGCTACACGCTGATTGGCTCGTGGGTGATTGGAGATGAGGCGGCAGGGATTGGTGTGCGTGAGGACAATAGCCTGATCACCAAGGACTCCAGCCGCTTCCTGCCGCATCTGATTCTGGATTAAGACGAAGTTACCTTGTGGGAGCGAGCCTGCTCGCGAAAGCGTCCTGTCAGTTACAGGTGCATCGACTGATCTGACGCATTCGCGAGCAGGCTCGCTCCCACAGGAGATTGTGAATAGCCAGGAATTTCCTGAACAAAAAAGGCCCGTCGCTCAAGCGACGGGCCTTTTCATTTAAAGCGGTTACCGCGGCGAATCAGAACGGAATATCGTCATCGAAGCTGTCGAAATCCGGAGCCGGTTGCGGTGCGGCCTGCTGTGGCGCTGGCGGAGCCGAACGCTGCTGCGGAGCCGACTGCTGCGGGCGTGGAGCCTGCTGACGTGGCGCCTGCTGCTGGTAGTTGTTGCCGCCACCTTGTTGGTCGCCCTGTTGTGGACGGCCGCCGAGCAATTGCATGGTGCCTTGCATGTCGACCACGATTTCAGTGGTGTAACGCTTGATGCCGTCCTTTTCCCACTCGCGGGTCTGCAGCTTGCCTTCGATGTACACCTGCGAACCCTTGCGCAGGTATTCACCGGCGATCTCGGCAACCTTGCCGAACATCGACACACGGTGCCATTCGGTCTTCTCGACCTTCTGACCGGTCTGCTTGTCGGTCCATTGTTCGCTGGTGGCCAGACTCAGGTTGGTCACGGCGTTACCGTTAGGCAGGTAGCGAACTTCGGGATCCTGGCCGCAAGTGCCGACCAATATGACTTTGTTAACCCCACGGGCCATAACGTTCTCCTAAGCGTCGCACGCAGCCCCGGCCGGGTTGTTGACCAAGCGTTCGAGGGTGGTGCGATCCACTAATTCTTTGTCCAGTTTGATGTAAACAGCCGCCTCTTCCGCGACTATCACTGCATCTGTTACCCCTACCAGGGCCTTGAGGCGCTCGACCAGACCCGCTTCGCGGATCGCTTCGGGCGACAACGGCAAGCGCAGGCTCGTCACGTAGGGAGGTTCGCGCATGGTAACAGCAAAGGCCAGCCAAAGTGCAGCCAGCGCGGCGCATCCAAGGAACACAACCGACAGACCGCCATGCTGGAACAACCAGCCGCCGAGTATCCCGCCGAGTGCCGAACCGAGGAACTGGCTGGTGGAGTACACGCCCATGGCCGTGCCCTTGCCGCCTGCCGGTGAAACCTTGCTGATCAGCGACGGCAACGAGGCCTCGAGCAGATTGAACGCGGTAAAAAACACCACCGTGCCGATCACCAGAGTGCGCAGGCTGTCGCCGAACTGCCAGAAGAATAGTTCAGTCAGCATCAGTGTCATGACGGCACCGAGCAAAACTCGTTTCATTTTGCGTCGCTTCTCGCCATAGATGATGAAAGGGATCATGGCGAAGAACGAAATCAGCAGCGCGGTCAGGTAAACCCACCAGTGCTGCTCCTTGGGCAAGCCGGCTTTTTCCACCAGTGCCAAGGGCAAGGCGACGAAGCTCGACATCAACATGGCATGCAAGACGAAGATGCCCAGATCGAGGCGCAGCAGATCCGGGTGCTTGAGCGTCGGCATCAGTGCCTGCCGGGCGACGCCAGACTCACGGTGCTGCAACGGCCCGGTGGACTGCGGCACCATGAACATGATGATCAGGATACCGACCAGCGCCATGGCGCCCGTGGCGAGGAACAGCCCCGACAGCCCGAACGCGCTGGTCAGTAACGGCCCGACCACCATGGCCACGGCGAACGACAGGCCGATGGTCATCCCGATCATCGCCATGGCTTTGGTGCGATGCTGTTCGCGGGTCAGATCGGACAGCAGCGCCATCACCGCTGCAGAAATCGCCCCGGCGCCCTGCAGGATCCGCCCGGCGATCACGCCCCAGATCGAATCGGCCTGGGAAGCCAGAACACTGCCGAGAGCGAAGACGATCAGGCCGAGGTAAATCACTGGCCGGCGGCCGATGCGGTCAGAAATGATGCCGAACGGAATCTGGAAAATTGCCTGGGTCAGGCCGTAAGCGCCAATCGCCAGCCCGATCAGGGCCGGGGTCGCTCCCGCCAGATCCATGCCATAGGTCGCCAGCACCGGCAACACCATGAACATGCCAAGCATACGGAAGGCGAACACCAGGGCCAGACCGCTCGCCGCGCGGGTCTCGCTGCCACTCATGCGTTCGCTGTGGGGATCGTGCATGGAAAAACCTCGTGTGAACCGGCGGCGATTCTACCAGTCCCATCGGAAGACGGGGTATATCGCGACGCTATGACGCGTATAGATGAAACTCTCTTCATGAACGGCAAAACGCCCTTCGTTTGATAGTGTGCATCCATCCAGTATTTGCCCGTATACTCCTACGTTTTCGACGCCCGCCGAGCGAGGCCACTTTGGACAAGATCCTGATACGTGGGGCCCGTACCCACAACCTGAAGAACATCGACCTGACCCTGCCACGGGACAAACTGATCGTCATCACCGGCCTGTCCGGATCCGGCAAGTCGTCCCTGGCGTTCGACACGCTGTATGCCGAAGGTCAGCGCCGCTATGTCGAATCGCTGTCGGCCTATGCCCGGCAGTTCCTGTCGATGATGGAAAAACCCGACGTCGACACCATCGAAGGCCTGTCGCCGGCGATCTCCATCGAACAGAAGTCGACCTCGCACAACCCGCGTTCCACGGTCGGCACCATCACCGAAATCTACGACTACCTGCGCTTGCTCTATGCCCGCGTCGGTACACCGCGCTGCCCGGATCACGACATCCCGCTGGAAGCGCAGACTGTCAGCCAGATGGTCGATCTGGTGCTGGCGCAGCCGGAAGGCAGCAAGCTGATGCTGCTGGCGCCGGTGATCCGCGAACGCAAAGGCGAACACCTGTCGGTTTTCGAAGAATTGCGTGCGCAAGGTTTCGTCCGCGCCCGGGTCAACGGACGCATTTGCGAGCTCGACGAGCTGCCGAAGCTGGATAAACAAAAGAAGCATTCGATCGATGTGATCGTTGACCGCTTCAAGGTTCGCGCTGATTTGCAGCAACGTCTGGCCGAGTCTTTCGAGACCGCGCTGAAACTCGCCGACGGCATTGCCCTGGTGGCGCCGATGGACGACGAGCCGGGTGAAGAAATGATCTTCTCCGCACGCTTCGCCTGCCCGATCTGCGGCCACGCGATCAGCGAGCTGGAACCCAAGCTGTTTTCCTTCAACAACCCGGCCGGCGCCTGCCCGACCTGCGACGGTCTGGGCGTGAAGCAGTTCTTTGATATCAAACGTCTGGTCAATGGCGAGCTAACACTGGCCGAGGGCGCGATACGCGGCTGGGACCGGCGCAACGTTTATTACTTCCAGATGCTCGGCTCACTTGCCTCGCACTACAAGTTCAGTCTGGACAAGCCATTCAACGACCTTAGCGCCGAGCAGCAGAAGTTCATCCTGCACGGCAGCGGCTCGCAGAATGTCGATTTCAAATACCTGAACGACCGTGGCGACATCGTCAAACGCTCGCACCCTTTCGAGGGCATCGTGCCGAACCTGGAGCGCCGTTACCGCGAAACCGAATCGGCGAGCGTGCGCGAAGAGCTGGCCAAGTTCCTCAGCCATCAGGCCTGCCCGGATTGCCGTGGCACGCGTCTGCGCCGCGAAGCACGGCACGTCTGGGTTGGCGAGAAAACCTTGCCGGCAGTGACCAACCTGCCGATTGGCGATGCCTGCGAATATTTCGGCGCGCTGAAGATGACCGGGCGCCGCGGCGAGATCGCCGACAAGATCCTCAAGGAAATCCGCGAGCGTCTGCAGTTCCTGGTCAACGTCGGCCTCGACTATTTGTCGCTGGATCGCAGCGCCGACACCCTGTCCGGTGGCGAGGCGCAACGGATCCGTCTGGCGAGCCAGATTGGCGCGGGCCTGGTCGGCGTTCTGTATATCCTCGACGAACCGTCCATTGGCCTGCATCAGCGCGACAATGACCGCCTGCTCGGCACGCTCAAGCATTTGCGCGATATCGGCAACACGGTGATCGTGGTCGAGCACGACGAAGACGCGATTCGTCTGGCTGACTATGTCGTCGATATCGGCCCTGGCGCCGGTGTGCACGGCGGGCAGATCGTTGCCGAGGGCACGCCGGACGAAGTCATGGCGCACCCGGATTCGCTGACCGGCAAATACCTGTCCGGCCGGGTGAAGATCGAAGTGCCGGCCAAACGCACGCCGCGCAACAAGAAGCTCAACCTCTCGCTTAAAGGTGCGCGTGGCAACAACTTGCGCAATGTCGATCTGGACATCCCGATCGGCCTGCTGACCTGCGTGACTGGCGTCTCCGGTTCTGGCAAATCGACACTGATCAACAACACGCTGTTCCCGCTGAGCGCAACGGCACTCAACGGTGCGACCACGCTGGAAGCCGCCGCGCATGACAGCATCAAAGGTCTGGAACATCTCGACAAAGTCGTCGACATCGACCAGAGCCCGATCGGCCGTACGCCGCGTTCCAACCCGGCGACCTACACAGGGCTGTTCACACCGATCCGCGAACTGTTTGCCGGCGTGCCCGAGTCGCGCTCCCGTGGTTACGGCCCGGGGCGTTTCTCGTTCAACGTCAAGGGCGGTCGCTGCGAAGCGTGCCAGGGCGATGGCCTTATCAAGGTGGAAATGCACTTCCTGCCGGACATCTATGTGCCCTGTGATGTGTGCAAGAGCAAGCGCTACAACCGCGAAACCCTTGAGATCAAATACAAGGGCAAGAGCATCCACGAAACCCTCGAAATGACCATCGAGGAAGCGCGGGAGTTCTTCGACGCGGTGCCGGCACTGGCGCGCAAGCTGCAGACGTTGATGGATGTTGGCCTGTCGTACATCAAGCTGGGGCAGTCGGCGACGACCTTGTCCGGTGGTGAAGCACAGCGGGTCAAGTTGTCGCGAGAACTGTCCAAACGCGATACCGGCAAGACTCTGTACATCCTCGACGAACCGACCACCGGCCTGCACTTCGCCGATATCCAGCAATTGCTCGACGTTCTGCATCGCCTGCGCGACCACGGCAATACCGTGGTGGTGATCGAGCACAACCTTGATGTGATCAAGACCGCTGACTGGCTGGTGGACCTCGGTCCTGAAGGCGGTTCCAAGGGCGGGCAGATCATCGCCACCGGTACGCCGGAAGAAGTGGCCGAGATGAAGCAATCTCACACCGGCCATTATCTCAAGCCGCTGCTGATCCGCGATCGGGCCTGACCGCCAGGCATGAAAAAGCCCCTGTCACCGTTGAAGTGACAGGGGCTTTTTTATAGCCGTTGCAATCAGGACGCGTGGGATTGCAGGTAGTTCTCGAGACCGATCAGTTTGATCAGGCCCAGCTGCTTTTCCAGCCAGTAGGTGTGATCTTCTTCGGTGTCATTGAGTTGAACCCGCAGAATCTCACGGCTAACGTAGTCCTTGTGTTGCTCGCAAAGCTCGATGCCTTTGCACAGCGCAGCGCGGACTTTGTATTCGAGGCGCAGATCAGCTTCGAGCATCGAAGGCACCGTGGTGCCGACATCCAGATCATCCGGACGCATGCGCGGCGTACCTTCGAGCATCAGAATCCGCCGCATCAATGCATCGGCGTGGCCGGCTTCTTCTTCCATCTCGTGGTTGATGCGCTCGTAGAGCTTGGTGAACCCCCAGTCCTCATACATCCGCGAATGAACGAAATATTGATCACGCGCGGCCAGTTCGCCGGTCAGCAACGTATTGAGGTAATCGATTACATCTGGGTGGCCTTGCATCGCCCTACATCTCCCTTCCTGAAAGTCTGTAGTTTGAACCAACATGACCGGAAGGTCACTCACGAAGCGCAATAAAAGCGAAGATATTCTGAGAAAAGCAGGCCAAATAACGCAAAAACCGCCCAAATGAGGGCGGTTCTGCTTCTCGTTTAGACTTCGTTAAGCTGTACGTTAAGCAGCTTTGCGATTGCTTCTCCATACGCCGGATCGGCTTTGTAGAAATGTTGCAGCTGGCGATCGACGACATCGCTGGAAACACCTGCCATGGCACCAGCGATGTTGCTGACCAGCAACGCCCTCTGCTCATCGCTCATCAAGCGGAACAAGGCACCGGCATGGCTGTAGTAGTCGGTGTCTTCCCGGTGATCATAACGATCAGCGGCACCGCTCAAGGCCAGCGCTGGTTCAGCGTAGTGTGGCGCTTGTTTCGGCGATTCAACGTAGCTGTTCGGTTCATAGTTCGGCGCCGCGCCGCCGTTGCTGCCGAAAGCCATGGAGCCGTCACGCTGATAAGTATTCACCGGGCTGCGCGGCGCGTTCACCGGCAATTGCTGGTGATTGGTGCCCACACGGTAGCGGTGCGCGTCAGCGTAGGCGAATACGCGACCTTGCAGCATGCGGTCCGGCGACAGACCGACGCCTGGCACCATGTTGCTCGGGCCAAATGCAGCCTGCTCGACCTCAGCGAAGTAATTCAGCGGATTGCGGTTCAACTCCAGTTCACCGACTTCGATCAGCGGGAACTCTTTCTGCGACCAGGTCTTGGTCACGTCGAACGGATTCTCGTAATGAGCCGCCGCCTGGGCTTCGGTCATGATCTGAATGCACACGCGCCATTTCGGGAATTCACCGCGCTCGATGGCCTCGAACAGGTCACGCTGCGCATAGTCCGGGTCGGTACCGGCCAAACGGGCAGCCTCGGCTGGTGCCAGGTTCTTGATGCCTTGCTGAGTCTTGTAGTGCCACTTCACCCAGTGACGCTCGCCTTTGGCGTTGATCAGGCTGTAGGTGTGGCTACCGAAGCCGTGCATGTGACGATAGCCGTCAGGGATGCCCCTATCAGAAAACAGAATGGTGACCTGGTGCAGCGCCTCAGGCGAATGCGACCAGAAATCCCACATCATCTGCGCGCTTTTCAGGTTGCTTTGCGGCAGACGCTTTTGCGTGTGGATAAAGTCAGGAAATTTCAGCGGATCGCGGATGAAGAACACTGGCGTGTTGTTGCCGACGATGTCCCAATTGCCTTCTTCGGTGTAGAACTTCAAGGCGAAACCGCGCGGATCGCGCTCGGTGTCGGCCGAACCACGCTCGCCACCCACGGTAGAAAAGCGCAGAAAGGTTGGCGTTTGTTTGCCTACCGACTCGAACAACTTCGCACTGGTGTATTCAGTAATGTCACGGGTAACGGTGAACGTGCCGTAGGCGCCCGAGCCTTTAGCGTGGACACGGCGCTCAGGAATGTTTTCACGGTTGAAGTGCGCGAGCTTTTCGATCAGATGGAAATCGTCGAGAAGCAGCGGACCGCGTGGGCCGGCGGAACGGGAATTCTGGTTATCAGCAACTGGCGCGCCACTCGCGGTTGTAAGCGTCTTGGTCTGGCTCATGCGGTCTTCTTCCTCTGTCAGTCTTGAACTGCCGGCTAATGGGCTTGGCGGGAAGTATTGATCATCGACGTTACAGCTACAAATTCATTAACTTGCAGGTATCGATAGATAATTACTAATTATGTTTTCCCGGCACATAGTGGCAGTTCAACCATGTCAGAAACTTGTACGGACGGCGCATTTCTTCCAGGCACAAAAAACCGGGCACTAGGCCCGGTTCTTTGTTTCAGACTGACGTCTTACTCGGCGGATACAGCTTCGCCAGCAGTAGCACGATCAACCAACTCGACGTACGCCATAGGCGCGTTGTCGCCAGCGCGGAAACCGCACTTGAGGATGCGCAGGTAGCCACCCTCACGGGTAGCGTAACGCTTGCCCAGGTCGTTGAAGAGCTTACCAACGATAGCTTTCGAACGAGTACGGTCGAAAGCCAGACGGCGGTTAGCCAGGCTGTCTGTCTTGGCCAGAGTGATCAGCGGCTCGGCAACGCGGCGCAGTTCTTTGGCTTTTGGCAGAGTAGTTTTGATCAGCTCGTGCTCGAACAGCGACACCGCCATGTTTTGGAACATGGCCTTGCGGTGCGAGCTGGTGCGGCTCAGGTGACGACCACTTTTACGATGACGCATGGTTCATTCCTTACCAAACACTACGTTCGGTGATTACGACGATCAGGCAGTCGCCTTGTCGTCCTTCTTAAGACTTGCAGGCGGCCAGTTGTCGAGGCGCATGCCGAGGGACAGACCGCGGGAGGCCAGAACGTCCTTGATTTCAGTCAAGGATTTCTTGCCCAGGTTCGGAGTCTTCAACAGCTCTACTTCGGTACGCTGAATCAGGTCGCCGATGTAGTAGATGTTTTCCGCCTTAAGGCAGTTAGCCGAACGTACAGTCAGTTCCAGATCGTCAACCGGGCGAAGCAGGATCGGATCGATCTCGTCTTCCTGCTCGACAACCAGCGGCTCACTTTCACCTTTGAGGTCGACGAACGCAGCCAGCTGCTGTTGCAGGATGGTTGCAGCGCGACGGATAGCCTCTTCAGGATCCAGGGTACCGTTGGTTTCCAGATCAATAACCAGCTTGTCCAGGTTGGTACGCTGCTCGACACGGGCGTTTTCCACCACGTAAGCGATACGGCGAACCGGGCTGAACGAAGAGTCGAGCTGCAAGCGACCGATGCTGCGGCTTTCGTCTTCATCGCTCTGACGCGAGTCGGCTGGTTCATAACCACGACCACGAGCTACGGTGAGCTTCATGTTCAGGGCGCCGTTAGACGCCAGGTTAGCGATTACGTGATCGGGATTAACGATCTCGACATCATGATCCAGCTGAATATCGGCAGCGGTAACCACCCCCGAACCCTTCTTCGACAAGGTCAGCGTAACTTCGTCACGACCGTGCAGCTTGATGGCCAGACCTTTAAGGTTCAACAGGATTTCAATTACGTCTTCCTGTACACCTTCGATGGCGCTGTACTCGTGGAGCACACCGTCAATCTCGGCCTCGACTACTGCGCAGCCGGGCATTGAGGACAACAGGATGCGGCGCAGCGCGTTGCCCAGGGTGTGGCCAAAACCACGCTCGAGAGGCTCGAGAGTGATCTTGGCGCGGGTTGGACTGACAACCTGCACATCAATGTGGCGGGGTGTCAGGAACTCATTTACCGAAATCTGCATGGATGCACCTATTTTCTAGCCCTTACTTGGAGTAGAGCTCGACAATCAGGCTTTCGTTGATGTCGGCGGACAGATCACTGCGAGCAGGAACGTTCTTGAAAACGCCCGACTTCTTCTCAGTGTCTACTTCTACCCATTCTACGCGGCCACGTTGGGCACACAGATCGAGAGCTTGGACAATGCGAAGTTGGTTTTTTGCTTTCTCGCGAACTGCAACCACGTCACCAGCACGAACCTGATACGACGGAACGTTTACGGTCTGACCGTTAACGCTGATCGACTTGTGCGATACCAGTTGACGGGATTCGGCACGAGTCGAACCAAAGCCCATACGGTATACAACGTTGTCCAGACGGCATTCGAGCAGTTGCAGCAGGTTTTCACCGGTTGCACCTTTCTTGCCAGCAGCTTCTTTGTAGTAGCCGCTGAACTGGCGCTCGAGAACGCCGTAGATACGACGGACCTTCTGCTTTTCACGCAGTTGGGTGCCGTAGTCGGACTGGCGACCGCGGCGTTGGCCGTGGATACCAGGTGCTGCTTCAATGTTGCACTTCGATTCGATCGCGCGCACGCCGCTCTTCAGGAAGAGATCGGTGCCTTCGCGACGAGCGAGTTTGCATTTTGGACCAATGTAACGAGCCATTCTTTACAATCTCCTGGATTACACGCGGCGCTTCTTCGGCGGACGGCACCCGTTGTGCGGGATTGGCGTCACGTCGGTGATGCTGGCGATCTTGTAGCCACAGCCGTTCAAAGCGCGGACTGCGGATTCACGACCTGGACCTGGACCCTTGACGTTGACGTCGAGGTTTTTCAGGCCGTATTCCAGCGCAGCTTGACCAGCACGCTCAGCAGCTACTTGAGCAGCGAACGGGGTGGACTTGCGGGAACCGCGGAAACCCGAACCACCGGAGGTAGCCCAGGAAAGAGCGTTACCTTGACGGTCGGTAATGGTCACGATGGTGTTGTTAAAAGATGCATGGATGTGGGCGATGCCATCAACCACTGTCTTTTTAACTTTTTTACGAGGACGAGCAGCAGGTTTTGCCATGATTAAATTCCTGTCGATTCGCTGGGGCGATTACTTGCGGATCGGCTTACGCGGACCTTTACGGGTACGCGCGTTGGTCTTGGTACGCTGACCGCGTACTGGCAGACCACGACGATGACGCAGACCGCGATAGCAACCGAGGTCCATCAAGCGCTTGATTTTCATGTTGATTTCGCGACGCAGGTCACCTTCAGTGGTGAACTTCGCCACTTCGCCACGCAGCTGTTCAATTTGCTCGTCGCTCAGATCTTTGATCTTTGCTGCTGGGTTTACCCCAGTCACTGCACAGATCTTCTGCGCAGTAGTGCGACCAACACCATAGATGTAGGTCAGCGAGATAACAGTATGCTTGTTATCTGGAATGTTAACGCCTGCAATACGGGCCATTCAGTGGGACTCCAATTGACAGCTACCTACGCCCCGGAAGCCAAGAAATAGGGCGCGAGATAATATCGCTGTAATAACAAATAATCAACCCGGTAGCGCACTAGCTACCGGGCTTGAAGCACAATCACACTCAGCCTTGGCGCTGTTTGTGACGCGGTTCCGCGCTGCAAATTACTCGAACAACACCTTCGCGGCGAATAATCTTGCAGTTACGGCACAGCTTTTTCACCGATGCACGAACTTTCATCACCAACTCCTCGAACCTTATGGGTACTCAGCGCAACATGCCGCTGCCGTAACCCTTCAGGTTGGCTTTCTTCATCAGGGATTCGTACTGGTGCGAAACGAGGTGCGATTGTACTTGGGACATGAAGTCCATCACAACCACGACCACGATCAGCAACGAGGTCCCGCCAAGGTAGAACGGAACGTTTGCTGCAACCACCAGGAATTGGGGCAACAGGCACACGGCCGTCATGTAAAGAGCACCGAACAGGGTCAAGCGGGTCAGAACGCCATCAATATAGCGCGCAGACTGCTCACCTGGACGGATGCCCGGAATAAAGGCACCGGACTTCTTCAGGTTTTCCGCTACGTCTTTCGGATTGAACATCAACGCCGTATAGAAGAAGCAGAAGAAAATAATCCCTGCACTAAACAGCAGAATATTCAACGGCTGACCAGGAGCGATCGACTGCGAGATGTCCTGCAACCAGCCCATACCTTCAGACTGACCGAACCAGGCACCCAACGAAGCCGGAAACAGCAAAATGCTGCTCGCGAAAATAGCCGGAATAACACCGGCCATGTTCACCTTCAGCGGCAAGTGGCTTGTCTGCGCCGCAAAACCTTTCGGCCCTGCTGACGCTTGGCGTAGTGAACAGCGATACGACGCTGGCCACGCTCAATGAACACCACGAAACCGATAATCGCTACTGCCAGCAAACCGATGGCAACCAGGGCGAAGATGTTGATATCACCCTGACGCGCAGACTCGAAAGACTGCCCGATTGCTCTCGGAAGACCGGCGACGATACCCGAAAAAATCAACATCGAGATACCGTTGCCAACACCACGCTCAGTAATCTGCTCACCCAGCCACATCATGAACATCGCACCAGCCACAAATGTGGTTACCGCGACGAAATGGAAGCCAAAGTCACCAGTGAACGCGACGCCCTGCCCGGCCAGACCAATGGACATGCCAATAGCCTGGACCAGAGCGAGAGCGACGGTGAGGTAGCGGGTGTACTGGCTAATCTTTCGACGGCCAGCTTCACCTTCCTTCTTCAACTGCTCCAGCTGCGGGCTGACGGCGGTCATCAGTTGCATGATGATCGATGCCGAAATGTACGGCATGATCCCCAGTGCAAAGATGCTCATCCGTTCCAGCGCGCCGCCGGAGAACATGTTGAACAAGCTAAGAATGGTCCCCTCATTCTGTCGAAACAGGTCTGCGAGTCGGTCCGGGTTGATACCTGGAACCGGGATGTGTGCGCCTATTCGGTAGACGATAATCGCCAGGAACAGAAAACGCAGACGAGCCCAGAGTTCAGACATACCGCCTTTGCCGAGCGCAGAGAGAGCACCTTGCTTAGCCATTTATTCCTCGAACTTGCCGCCAGCTGCTTCGATAGCCGCACGCGCACCTTTGGTGGCGCCGATTCCCTTGCCGATAGTGACAGCGCGAGTCACTTCACCGGACAGCATGATTTTCACACGCTGTACGTTGACGTTGATCACGTTGGCATCTTTCAGGGACTGCACAGTAACGACGTCGCCTTCCACTTTGGCCAGCTCGGACAAACGCACTTCTGCGCGATCCATGGCTTTCAGGGAAACGAAACCGAACTTAGGCAGGCGACGATGCAGCGGCTGTTGACCGCCTTCAAAGCCTGGAGCGATGGTGCCACCGGAGCGGGAGGTCTGACCTTTGTGACCACGGCCACCAGTCTTGCCCAAACCACTACCGATACCACGGCCCGGACGATGCTTTTCGCGACGGGAACCCGGCGCTGGACTCAGATCATTGAGTTTCATCGATTAACCCTCGACACGCAGCATGTAGTAAGCCTTGTTGATCATCCCGCGATTCTCGGGAGTATCCTGGACTTCTACAGTGTGACCGATGCGACGCAGACCCAGACCCTTAACGCACAGTTTGTGGTTAGGGATGCGGCCGGTCATGCTTTTGATCAGCGTAACTTTAACGGTAGCCATGATTACTTGATCTCCTCAACACGCAGGCCACGCTTGGCAGCGATGGACTCAGGAGACTGCATAGCCTTCAGACCCTTGAAAGTGGCGTGAACCACGTTTACCGGGTTAGTCGAGCCGTAGCACTTGGCCAGAACGTTCTGAACGCCAGCAACTTCGAGGACAGCACGCATAGCGCCGCCAGCGATGATACCGGTACCTTCAGAAGCAGGCTGCATGTACACCTTCGAAGCGCCGTGAGCGGACTTCATTGCGTACTGCAGGGTGGTGCCGTTCAGGTCAACTTGAATCATGTTGCGGCGAGCAGCTTCCATTGCCTTCTGGATCGCAGCAGGCACTTCACGTGACTTGCCACGGCCGAAGCCAACACGCCCTTTACCATCACCAACCACGGTCAACGCGGTGAAAGTGAAGATACGGCCGCCTTTAACGGTTTTGGCTACGCGGTTAACTTGAACCAGCTTCTCGATGTAGCCTTCGTCGCGCTTTTGGTCGTTATTTGACATAACTTAGAACTCCAGCCCAGCTTCACGAGCAGCATCAGCCAGCGCTTTAACGCGGCCGTGGTACTTGAAGCCAGAGCGGTCGAAAGCCACTTGCGATACGCCAGCGGCCTTAGCACGCGTAGCGACCAGCTGGCCAACCTTTGTGGCCGCGTCGATGTTGCCAGTGGCACCATCACGCAGTTCTTTATCCAAAGTCGAGGCACTTGCCAGGACCTTGTTGCCGTCGGCCGAGATGACCTGGGCGTAGATGTGCTGCGACGAGCGGAACACGCAGAGACGCACGACTTCGAGTTCGTGCATTTTCAGGCGTGCTTTGCGAGCGCGACGCAGTCGAGTAACTTTTTTGTCGGTCATTTGCTATGCCCTACTTCTTCTTGGCTTCTTTACGACGGACGACTTCGTCCGCGTAGCGCACACCTTTGCCTTTGTACGGCTCTGGTGGACGGAAGTCGCGGATCTCGGCGGCCACTTGACCTACCAGCTGCTTGTCGATGCCCTTGATCAGGATATCGGTCTGGCTAGGAGTCTCAGCGGTGATGCCTTGCGGCAGTTCGTAATCCACTGGGTGCGAGAAGCCAAGAGCCAGGTTCAGAACCTGACCTTTTGCTTGCGCTTTGTAACCAACACCGACCAGCTGGAGCTTGCGCTCGAAGCCTTGGCTTACGCCCTGGACCATGTTGTTTACCAACGCACGCGTGGTACCGGCCATTGCGCGAGTTTGTTGATCGCCATTGCGAGCAGCGAAACGCAGCTCACCAGCTTCTTCAACGATCTCAACGGACGAATGGATGTTCAGTTCAAGAGTGCCCTTGGCACCCTTCACCGAAAGCTGTTGGCCTGCGAATTTGACTTCGACACCGGCTGGCAGCTTAACGGGGTTCTTAGCGACGCGAGACATGCTTATCCCCCTTAGAACACAGTGCAAAGAACTTCGCCGCCGACACCGGCAGCGCGCGCAGCACGATCCGTCATCACACCTTTGTTGGTGGAGACGATAGACACGCCAAGACCGCCACGAACTTTCGGCAGATCTTCAACGGACTTGTACTGACGCAGGCCTGGACGACTAACGCGCTTCACTTCTTCGATAACCGGACGGCCTTCGAAGTACTTCAGCGAGATGGACAGCGACGGCTTGGCGTCGGTGGTGATCTGAAAATCCGCGATGTAACCTTCGTCCTTCAGGACTTTTGCTACAGCTGCCTTCAACGTGGAAGACGGCATGCTTACGACAGACTTTTCAGCCATCTGGGCATTACGGATTCGAGTTAGCATGTCCGCTAACGGGTCCTGCATACTCATGGGCTAGACGCTCCTAATACAAAAAATTAGCCTTGCGGCTACTACTTGTCGCCGAGAACTTCCGGGCAGAAAAACACGGGCTCAGGCGAGCCGGTCATTCTAGACACACCCAGAAATGAATCAAGCCCCAAAAGGGGCTTGATTCAGATTCAAAGCCACCGATGGTCAGGTTCTTGCGAACCCGAACATCGAGACTTTGACAACTATTACCAGCTGGCTTTAACCAGACCTGGCACGTCACCACGCATTGCAGCTTGACGCAGCATGTTACGGCCGAGGCCGAACTTGCGGTACACGCCGTGCGGACGACCAGTCAGGCGGCAACGGTTACGCATGCGCGAAGCGCTTGCGTCACGTGGTTGCTTCTGCAGTGCTACGGTAGCTTCCCAACGCGCTTCTGGACTTGCGTTCAGATCGACGATGATAGCTTTCAGCGCTGCACGCTTGGTGGCGTACTTGGCAACGGTGAGCTGACGCTTCAGCTCACGGTTCTTCATGCTCTTCTTGGCCATTTTCCTACTCCAATCAGTTGCGGAACGGGAATTTGAAAGCACGCAGCAGAGCGCGGCCTTCATCATCGTTCTTGGCAGTGGTGGTCAGGGTAATGTCCAGACCGCGGAGAGCATCGATCTTGTCGTAGTCGATTTCCGGGAAGATGATCTGCTCTTTCACGCCCATGCTGTAGTTGCCACGACCATCGAAGGACTTGGCATTCAGGCCGCGGAAGTCGCGAACCCGAGGCAGGGAGATCGACAGCAGACGATCCAGGAACTCGTACATACGCTCACGGCGCAGGGTCACTTTGACGCCGATCGGCCATCCTTCGCGGACTTTGAAGCCAGCGATGGATTTACGAGCGTAGGTCACAACGACTTTCTGGCCGGTGATCTTTTCCAGGTCAGCAACAGCGTGCTCGATGACTTTTTTGTCGCCGATCGCTTCGCCCAGACCCATGTTCAGGGTGATTTTGGTAACGCGCGGAACTTCCATCACGTTCGAAAGCTTAAGTTCTTCCTTAAGTTTCGGAGCGATTTCCTTCCGGTAAATCTCTTTTAGTCGTGCCATGGTCTTCTACCTAGCAGTGTTCAAGCATCAACCGCTTTTTGGGTCGACTTGAAGACACGAATTTTCTTACCGTCTTCTACTTTGAAACCAACGCGGTCAGCCTTGTTGGTTTCGCCGTTGAAGATGGCGACGTTGGAAGCGTGCAGTGGCGCTTCTTTCTCGACGATACCGCCCTGTACGCCCGACATCGGGTTAGGCTTGGTATGACGCTTGACCAGGTTCAGACCACCAACAACCAGACGGTTGTCAGCAAGAACCTTCAGCACCTTACCGCGCTTACCTTTGTCTTTGCCGGCGATCACGATGATCTCGTCGTCACGACGAATCTTTTGCATGTCGGATCTCCTTACAGCACTTCTGGGGCGAGCGAGACGATCTTCATGAACTTCTCAGTACGAAGTTCACGGGTCACTGGCCCAAAGATACGGGTGCCGATCGGCTCTTGCTTGTTGTTCAGAAGAACAGCAGCGTTGCCATCAAAGCGGATAATGGAGCCATCAGCACGACGTACGCCGTGACGAGTGCGGACTACAACAGCAGTCATCACTTGGCCTTTTTTCACCTTACCGCGAGGAATTGCTTCCTTCACGGTAACTTTGATGATGTCACCGATACCAGCGTAACGACGATGGGAGCCACCCAGCACCTTGATGCACATAACACGGCGAGCGCCGCTGTTATCGGCCACATCGAGCATGGATTGAGTCTGAATCATATAATTTCTCCGACCCCTAGCCCTTAGACTTCCACAGCGCGTTCGAGAACATCAACCAGCGCCCAAGACTTGGTCTTGGCCATCGGACGAGTTTCACGAATAGTGACTTTGTCGCCGATGTGGCACTGATTGGTTTCGTCGTGCGCGTGCAGCTTAGTCGAACGCTTAACGTATTTACCGTAGATCGGGTGCTTTACGCGACGCTCGATCAGAACGGTGATGGTTTTGTCCATCTTGTCGCTGACAACACGGCCAGTCAGCGTACGGACAGTTTTTTCGGCTTCAGCCATGATCACTTACCTGCCTGCTGGTTGAGCACAGTCTTCACGCGAGCGATGTCACGCTTAACTTGCGAGAGCAGATGAGACTGCCCCAACTGGCCAGTTGCTTTCTGCATGCGCAGATTGAACTGGTCGCGCAGCAAGCCGAGCAGTTGCTCGTTCAGCTGCTGTGCGGATTTTTCACGAAGTTCATTCGCTTTCATCACATCACCGTCCGTTTAACAAAGGAGGTGGCGAGCGGCAGCTTTGCAGCAGCCAGGGCGAAAGCCTCACGCGCCAGCTCTTCAGAAACACCCTCGATTTCATACAGGACTTTGCCTGGCTGAATCTGGGCAACCCAGTACTCCACGTTACCCTTACCTTTACCCATACGAACCTCGAGAGGTTTCTTGGAGATCGGCTTGTCCGGGAATACACGGATCCAGATCTTGCCGCCACGTTTTACGTGACGGGTCAGAGCACGACGCGCTGACTCGATCTGACGAGCGGTGAGACGACCACGAGCAACAGACTTCAGCGCGAACTCGCCGAAGCTGACTTTGCTACCGCGCAGTGCCAGACCACGGTTGTGGCCGGTCATCTGCTTGCGGAACTTCGTACGCTTTGGTTGCAACATTTGGCGTACCCTTACTTAGCAGCTTTTTTACGAGGCGCTGGTGCTTGTGGTTTCAGTTCTTCTTGGCGACCACCAATAACTTCGCCTTTGAAGATCCAAACCTTTACACCGATCACACCGTAAGTGGTGTGAGCTTCGTAGTTGGCATAGTCGATGTCGGCACGCAGGGTGTGCAGTGGCACACGACCTTCGCGATACCATTCAGTACGTGCGATTTCAGCACCGCCGAGACGACCGCTCACTTGGATTTTGATGCCTTTGGCACCAATGCGCATGGCGTTCTGTACAGCGCGCTTCATAGCGCGACGGAACATTACACGACGCTCCAGCTGCTGAGCTACGCTCTGCGCAACCAGCATACCGTCGAGCTCCGGCTTGCGGATCTCTTCGATATTGATGTGCACAGGCACACCCATTTGCTTGGTCAGGTCCTGACGCAGTTTCTCAACATCTTCACCTTTCTTCCCGATAACGATACCTGGACGAGCGGTGTGGATGGTGATGCGTGCAGTTTGGGCCGGACGATGGATATCGATACGGCTTACGGACGCGCTTTTTAGTTTGTCTTGGAGATACTCACGCACTTTCAGATCTGCGAACAAGTAGTCCGCATAAGTCCGACCGTCTGCGTACCAGACGGAGGTGTGCTCCTTGACGATTCCCAGGCGAATGCCAATGGGATGTACTTTCTGACCCATCTCTTCGACTCCGTTACTTGTCAGCAACCTTGACAGTGATATGGCAAGACCGCTTGACGATGCGATCAGCACGGCCTTTGGCACGTGGCATGATGCGCTTCAGCGAACGCCCTTCGTTGACGAAAACGGTGCTGACCTTCAGGTCATCAACGTCTGCGCCTTCGTTATGCTCGGCGTTGGCTACGGCCGACTCCAGCACTTTCTTCATGATCTCGGCGGCTTTCTTACTGCTGAAAGCCAACAGGTTGAGCGCTTCGCCCACCTTCTTCCCGCGGATCTGGTCGGCGACCAAGCGGGCTTTCTGGGCGGAGATTCGAGCGCCCGACAACTTAGCGGCTACTTCCATTTCCTTACCCCTTAACGCTTGGCTTTCTTGTCAGCCACGTGCCCGCGATAGTTGCGGGTACCGGCGAACTCGCCCAGTTTGTGGCCGACCATGTCTTCGTTAACGAGAACTGGGACGTGCTGACGACCGTTGTGTACTGCGATGGTCAGACCGACCATTTGTGGCAGGATCATCGAACGACGCGACCAGGTTTTAATTGGTTTGCGATCGTTCTTTTCCGCCGCCACTTCGATCTTCTTCAGTAGGTGAAGATCAATAAAAGGACCTTTTTCAGAGAACGTGGCACTGTCGTATCCCTCTATTTACTTGCGACGACGGACGATCATTTTGTCGGTACGCTTATTACCACGAGTCTTCGCGCCCTTAGTCGGGAAGCCCCATGGCGATACCGGATGACGACCACCAGAGGTACGACCTTCACCACCACCATGTGGGTGGTCAACCGGGTTCATGGCAACACCACGAACGGTTGGGCGAACGCCACGCCAGCGTTTGGCACCAGCTTTACCCAGCGAACGCAGGCTGTGCTCGGAGTTCGAGACTTCACCCAGGGTCGCACGGCATTCAGCCAGGACTTTACGCATTTCACCGGAACGCAGACGCAGGGTCACGTAGACACCTTCACGAGCGATCAGCTGAGCCGAAGCACCAGCGGAACGAGCGATCTGTGCACCTTTACCTGGCTTCAATTCGATGCCGTGTACGGTAGAACCGACTGGAATGTTGCGCAGCTGCAGAGCGTTGCCTGGCTTGATTGGAGCCAGAGCGCCTGCGATCAGCTGGTCGCCAGCACTCACGCCTTTAGGGGCGATGATGTAGCGGCGCTCGCCGTCTGCGTAGCAGAGCAGTGCGATGTGAGCAGTACGGTTTGGATCGTATTCAATACGCTCGACAGTGGCGACGATGCCATCTTTGTCGTTGCGACGGAAATCGACCATACGGTAATGCTGCTTATGACCACCACCGATGTGACGAGTGGTAATACGGCCATTGTTGTTACGACCACCAGACTTCGATTTTTTCTCGAGCAGCGGTGCGTGAGGAGCGCCTTTATGCAGCTCCTGGTTGACCACCTTGACCACAAAACGGCGGCCAGGGAAGTCGGTTTGCATTTAACGATTGCCATGATGCACCCCTTCCTTACTCAGCACTGCTGCTGAAATCGAGATCTTGGCCTGGCTGAAGGGAGATAACTGCCTTCTTCCAGTCATTACGCTTGCCCAGACCGCGAGCAGTGCGCTTGCTCTTACCCAGAACGTTCAGGGTAGTGACGCGCTCTACTTTCACGCTGAACAGGCTTTCGACGGCCTTCTTGATTTCCAGCTTGGTTGCATCGGTAGCAACCTTGAAAACGAACTGGCCTTTCTTGTCTGCCAGAACCGTAGCCTTCTCGGAAACGTGCGGGCCAAGCAGAACTTTAAATACGCGTTCCTGGTTCATCCCAGCAGCTCCTCGAATTTCTTCACGGCCGACACGGTGATCAACACCTTGTCGTATGCGATCAGACTAACTGGATCGGAACCTTGCACATCACGTACATCTACGTGCGGCAGGTTGCGAGCAGCCAGGTACAGGTTCTGATCAACAGCGTCCGACACGATCAGAACGTCGGTCAGGCTCATGTTGTTCAGTTTGCCCAGCAGATCTTTGGTTTTCGGAGTTTCAACAGCGAAATCCTGAACCACGACCAGACGATCAGTACGCACCAGCTCAGCAAGGATGGAACGCATTGCTGCGCGATACATCTTCTTGTTCAGCTTCTGGGAGTGATCCTGTGGACGAGCTGCGAAAGTGGTACCGCCGCCACGCCAGATTGGGCTACGGATAGTACCGGCACGAGCACGGCCAGTACCTTTCTGACGCCATGGGCGCTTGCCGCCACCACGAACGTCGGAACGGGTCTTCTGCTGCTTGCTACCTTGACGGCCGCCGGCCATGTAGGCCACGACTGCTTGGTGAACCAGCGTCTCGTTGAATTCGCCGCCAAATGTCAGTTCGGAAACTTCGATCGCTTGAGCGTCATTTACATTTAATTGCATGTCAGCTTCCCCTTAACCGCGAGCCTTGGCTGCTGGACGTACAACCAGGTTGCCGCCAGTAGCGCCAGGAACAGCACCCTTGACCAACAACAGATTGCGTTCAGCGTCCACGCGCACTACTTCCAGGGACTGCACGGTCACGCGCTCAGCGCCCATATGACCGGACATTTTTTTGCCCTTGAATACACGACCAGGAGTCTGGCACTGGCCGATAGAGCCTGGGACGCGGTGGGATACGGAGTTACCGTGGGTGTTATCTTGCCCGCGGAAATTCCAACGCTTGATCGTACCCTGGAAGCCTTTACCCTTGGACTGACCGGTTACATCAACCAGTTGACCAGCGGCGAAGATTTCAGCGTTGATCAGATCGCCTGCCTGGTACTCGCCTTCTTCAAGGCGGAATTCCATGGTGGTGCGACCAGCGGCAACGTTCGCTTTAGCGAAGTGGCCAGCCTGAGCTGCTGTTACACGCGAAGCGCGACGCTCGCCGACAGTGACTTGCACTGCACGATAGCCATCGGTCTCTTCAGTTTTGAACTGGGTGACGCGATTCGGCTCGATCTCAATGACCGTGACCGGAATGGAGACACCTTCTTCGGTGAAAATACGGGTCATACCGCATTTACGACCGACTACACCAATAGTCATGTTGTAAACCTCATGAGTGTACGGGGCTTTCACCCGCTATGGCCGCCCATTTCAGAGCGTTACACGACCAAGACCGAGTCTTAGCCGAGGCTGATCTGCACTTCCACACCGGCCGCAAGATCAAGCTTCATCAGCGCATCAACGGTTTTATCCGTTGGCTGGACGATGTCCAGAACACGCTTATGAGTGCGGATCTCGTACTGGTCACGCGCGTCTTTGTTGACGTGCGGGGAAACCAGAACGGTGAACCGCTCTTTACGGGTAGGCAGTGGAATTGGACCACGCACTTGAGCACCAGTACGTTTCGCGGTTTCCACGATTTCCTGGGTTGATTGGTCGATCAGGCGATGGTCAAAAGCCTTCAACCTGATACGGATTTGCTGATTTTGCATTGGATTTCAGACTCCGGCTGCTATTCCCACCGGGCGCAATACGCCCGTTAAAAGGAGGCGCAATTCTATAGACGCCCCCGATAGGTGTCAACCCAATAAAAAAGCCCCCGCTGAGCGGGGGCTTTTTCAATCCATCAAGCTGACTTTAAAAGCCTTACTCGATGATTTTGGCTACGACGCCAGCGCCGACGGTACGACCGCCTTCACGGATAGCGAAACGCAGACCGTCTTCCATCGCGATGGTTTTGATCAGGGTAACAGTCATCTGAATGTTGTCACCTGGCATTACCATTTCAACGCCTTCTGGCAGCTCGCAGTTACCAGTCACGTCAGTAGTACGGAAGTAGAACTGTGGACGGTAGCCTTTGAAGAACGGAGTGTGACGACCGCCTTCTTCCTTGCTCAGAACGTAAACTTCTGCGGTGAACTTGGTGTGCGGCTTGACCGAACCTGGCTTGACCAGAACCTGGCCACGCTCAACGTCGTCACGCTTGGTACCGCGCAGCAGAACGCCGCAGTTCTCGCCAGCACGACCTTCGTCGAGCAGTTTGCGGAACATCTCAACACCGGTGCAGGTGGTGGTGGTGGTGTCACGCAGACCAACGATTTCCAGCGCGTCCTGAACGCGAACGATACCGCGCTCGATACGACCAGTCACAACAGTACCGCGACCCGAGATCGAGAACACGTCTTCGATTGGCATCAGGAATGGCTTGTCGATCATACGAACTGGTTCTGGGATGTAGGTATCCAGAGTTTCAACCAGTTTACGAACGGCAGTGGTGCCCATTTCGTTGTCGTCTTTGCCTTCCAGCGCCATACGAGCCGAACCGATGATGATCGGAGTGTCGTCGCCCGGGAAGTCGTAGGTCGACAGCAGGTCACGAACTTCCATCTCAACCAGTTCCAGCAGCTCAGCGTCGTCTACCAGGTCAGCCTTGTTCAGGAAAACCACGATGTACGGAACGCCTACCTGACGGGACAGCAGGATGTGCTCACGGGTTTGCGGCATCGGACCATCAGCGGCCGAGCAAACCAGGATCGCGCCGTCCATCTGAGCAGCACCGGTGATCATGTTCTTCACGTAGTCAGCGTGACCTGGGCAGTCAACGTGAGCGTAGTGACGAATAGTCGAGTTGTACTCAACGTGAGCGGTGTTGATGGTGATACCGCGAGCTTTTTCTTCTGGTGCGCTGTCGATCTTGTCGAATTCAACGACGGCCGAACCGAAAACTTCGGAGCAGACGCGAGTCAGAGCAGCAGTCAGAGTGGTTTTACCGTGGTCAACGTGACCAATGGTGCCAACGTTGACGTGCGGTAGGGAACGATCAAATTTTTCTTTAGCCACGACAATTAACTCCTAGCCTAAAGGGGCTGAATCAGCCTTGTTTTTTGGTTACGGATTCGACGATGTGCGACGGAGCCGTATCGTATTTTTTGAATTCCATAGAGTAGCTTGCGCGACCCTGGGACATGGAACGAACGTCGGTCGCATAACCGAACATCTCACCCAGTGGAACCTCGGCACGGATAACCTTGCCGGACACTGTGTCTTCCATACCCTGGATCATGCCGCGACGACGGTTAAGGTCGCCCATCACATCACCCATATAGTCTTCAGGCGTAACAACCTCTACCGCCATGATCGGCTCGAGCAACTCACCACCACCCTTCTGGGCCAGTTGCTTGGTCGCCATGGAAGCAGCCACCTTGAACGCCATCTCGTTGGAGTCGACGTCGTGGTAAGAACCATCGAACACGGTAGCCTTCAGGCCGATCAGCGGATAGCCGGCAACAACGCCGTTCTTCATCTGCTCTTCGATACCCTTCTGGATAGCCGGGATGTATTCCTTAGGAACCACACCACCTACAACTTCGTTCACGAATTGCAGACCTTCCTGACCTTCGTCAGCAGGAGCAAAACGGATCCAGCAGTGACCGAACTGGCCGCGACCACCGGACTGACGAACGAACTTGCCTTCGATTTCACAGTTCTTCGTGATGCGCTCACGATACGAAACCTGAGGCTTGCCGATGTTGGCTTCGACGTTGAACTCACGGCGCATCCGGTCAACCAGGATGTCCAGGTGCAGCTCGCCCATGCCGGAGATGATCGTCTGACCAGTCTCTTCATCAGTTTTAACGCGGAAAGACGGGTCTTCCTGAGCGAGCTTGCCCAGAGCGATACCCATTTTTTCCTGGTCATCCTTGGTCTTAGGCTCTACGGCAACCGAAATAACCGGCTCCGGGAAGTCCATGCGAACCAGGATGATTGGCTTGTCAGCGTTGCAGAGGGTTTCACCGGTGGTGACGTCCTTCATGCCGATCAGGGCCGCGATGTCACCAGCGCGTACTTCCTTGATCTCTTCACGGGCGTTTGCGTGCATTTGCACCATACGACCCACGCGCTCTTTCTTGCCTTTGACCGAGTTGATCACGCCGTCGCCGGAGTTCAACACGCCCGAGTAAACGCGGACGAAGGTCAGAGTACCCACGAATGGGTCGGTAGCGATCTTGAACGCCAGAGCCGCGAAAGGCTCATTGTCGTCTGCATGACGCTCCATCTCTTCTTCCTCGTTATCAGGGTTGGAACCCTTGATAGCAGGAATGTCGGTCGGAGCAGGCAGGTAGTCGATAACGGCGTCGAGAACCAGGGGAACGCCCTTGTTCTTGAACGAAGAACCGCAAACGGCCAGAACGATTTCGC
Organism: Pseudomonas sp. B21_DOA; assembly: GCA_030544685.1. Classification (NCBI taxonomy): domain Bacteria; kingdom Pseudomonadati; phylum Pseudomonadota; class Gammaproteobacteria; order Pseudomonadales; family Pseudomonadaceae; genus Pseudomonas; species Pseudomonas sp. B21_DOA. Next base: position 307,821 of record CP086683.1, read on the forward strand.
CGGCGATAGTACGCTGACGCAAAGCAGCCTTGATCTCTTCGATCGACAGCTCTTCGCCTTCCAGGTACTTGTTCATCAGCTCTTCGTTGGCTTCGGCAGCAGCTTCAACCATATTGTTGCGCCACTCTTCAGCCAGCTCTTGGAGCTCGGCAGGAATGTCCTTGCGAACAGGGACCATACCTTTGTCGGAGTCGTTCCAGTAGACAGCTTGCATGTTGATCAGATCGATCTGACCCTGGAAGTTGTCTTCGGAACCGATGGCCAACTGGATCGGCACCGGAGTGTGACCCAGACGCTGCTTGATCTGACCGATCACGCGCAGGAAGTTGGCGCCGGCACGGTCCATCTTGTTTACGTAAACAAGACGTGGAACGCCGTATTTGTTGGCTTGACGCCATACGGTTTCCGACTGCGGCTCAACACCCGAAGTACCGCAGAACACAACGACAGCGCCGTCGAGTACGCGCAGGGAACGCTCAACTTCAATGGTGAAGTCAACGTGGCCCGGGGTATCGATTACGTTGAAACGGTGCTCGTGAGAGTACTGCTTCTCGGAACCTTTCCAGAAGGCGGTAATGGCAGCAGAAGTAATGGTAATACCACGCTCCTGCTCCTGAACCATCCAGTCTGTGGTCGCGGCGCCATCATGCACCTCGCCCATTTTGTGACTTTTGCCGGTGTAAAACAGTACGCGCTCGGTGGTGGTGGTTTTACCAGCATCCACGTGAGCGACGATACCGATGTTACGGTAGCGGCTAATCGGAGTAGTACGAGCCATAAAGCCCTCGCAAAATTAGTGAAGCTAAAATTAGAAGCGGTAGTGCGAGAAAGCTTTGTTAGCTTCGGCCATACGGTGCACGTCTTCACGCTTCTTAACAGCAGCACCTTTACCTTCAGCAGCATCCAGCAGTTCGCCAGCCAAACGCAGAGCCATAGACTTCTCGCCGCGCTTACGGGCGAAGTCTACCAACCAGCGCATTGCCAGAGCGTTACGACGGGAAGGACGAACCTCGACCGGAACCTGGTAAGTAGCACCACCAACGCGGCGCGACTTCACTTCGACCAGCGGAGCGATGGCGTCGAGTGCTTTTTCGAAGAGTTCCAGGGGATCGGTGCCAGCCTTACGGGCCGCAACGGTTTCCAGGGCACCATAAACGATACGCTCGGCAACGGCTTTCTTGCCGCTTTCCATAACGTGGTTCATGAATTTGGCGAGGATCTGGCTTCCGTATTTCGGATCGTCCAGAATCTCACGCTTTGCTGCTACGCGACGTCTTGGCATGATAAGCCCTCAAGCGGTCTTCAGGTTAGCTCGGGACAGATCCAGAGGATGCGTGCCCGACCTTACTCTTATCGACTCAATAAAATAAAAATCTGCAAAACGGCCGATTACTTCGGACGCTTGGTACCGTACTTCGAACGACCCTGGTTACGGCCTTTAACGCCGGAAGTATCCAAGGAGCCGCGAACGGTGTGGTAACGAACACCTGGCAAGTCCTTTACACGACCGCCGCGGATCAGTACCACGCTGTGCTCTTGCAGGTTGTGGCCTTCACCACCGATGTACGAGGAAACCTCGAAACCGTTGGTCAGACGCACACGGCATACTTTACGCAGTGCCGAGTTAGGTTTTTTCGGCGTGGTGGTGTACACACGGGTGCACACGCCACGACGTTGCGGGCAGTTCTGCAGCGCAGGTACGTCGGATTTCTCGACGATACGCTTACGCGGCTGACGTACCAGCTGGTTGATAGTTGCCATCTACTAGCTCCACTGTTGTCTTGCGACGCTATTGTCTTGCAAGAAAAGCAAAATGGCAGGAACGAATTCCCGCCAAATTTAGGGGATCAAGAGTCTAAAGAGGATCTTGATTCCAGTCAAGGCAAGGCCCCGACCTCCCCACCCATCGAACCTCGACTAAATGTCTCGATTCGACGAACGGAGCGATCAGGGCCTCACGCTCGTTTATCGCAGAACTCAGTTACCGCTCGAGTTCAGCGCTTCGGTCAGTGCAGCTTCCACTTCACTGGCGCTTACGCGCAACGGCTTGTCGGCATCACGGCGACGCTTGCGCTCGCTGTGATAGGCAAGACCGGTACCGGCCGGGATCAGACGACCCACGACTACGTTTTCTTTCAGGCCGCGCAGGTAATCGCGCTTGCCGGTGACTGCCGCTTCGGTCAGTACGCGGGTGGTTTCCTGGAAGGAAGCCGCCGAGATGAACGATTCGGTGGACAGCGACGCCTTGGTGATACCCAGCAGAACGCGAGTGAACTTGGAGACAAACTTGTCTTCCGCACTCAGACGCTCGTTCTCTACCAGAACGTGAGTCAGTTCCATCTGGTCGCCCTTGATGAAGCTGGAATCGCCGGACTCGGAGATCTCAACTTTACGCAGCATCTGACGCAGGATGGTCTCGATGTGCTTGTCGTTGATCTTCACGCCTTGCAGACGATAGACGTCCTGGATCTCGTTGACGATGTACTTGGCCAGCGCGCTTACACCCAGCAGACGCAGGATGTCGTGCGGATCGCTTGGACCGTCGGAGATAACTTCGCCGCGGTTTACCTGTTCGCCTTCGAAGACGTTCAGGTGACGCCACTTCGGAATCAGCTCTTCGTACGGATCGCTACCGTCGTTCGGGGTAATGACCAGACGGCGCTTGCCCTTCGTCTCTTTACCGAACGCGATGGTGCCGCTGACTTCAGCCAGAATCGACGCCTCTTTCGGACGACGGGCTTCGAACAGGTCGGCAACACGCGGCAGACCACCGGTGATGTCACGGGTCTTCGAAGTTTCCTGCGGGATACGAGCGATAACATCACCGATCGCAATCTTCGCACCGTCAGCCACACCGACCAAGGCGTTGGCTGGCAGGAAGTACTGAGCGATAACGTCAGTGCCTGGCAGCAACAGATCCTTGCCGTTGTCGTCGACCATCTTAACTGCTGGGCGGATTTCCTTACCGGCAGCTGGACGATCTTTCGCATCGAGTACTTCAATGTTGGTCATACCGGTCAATTCGTCAGTCTGACGCTTGATCGTGATGCCTTCTTCCATGCCCACGTAGGTCACGGTACCTTTCATTTCGGTAACGATCGGGTGAGTGTGTGGATCCCACTTGGCCACGATTGCGCCAGCGTCGACCTTGTCACCTTCCTTAACCGAAATCACAGCACCGTACGGCAGCTTGTAACGCTCGCGCTCACGACCGAAGTCGTCCGCGATTGCCAGCTCACCGGAACGGGACACAGCAACCAGGTGGCCATCCACTCGCTCAACGTGCTTCAGGTTGTGCAGACGGACGGTACCGCCATTTTTCACCTGAACGCTGTCAGCTGCGGAAGTACGGCTTGCCGCACCACCGATGTGGAACGTACGCATGGTCAGCTGAGTACCCGGCTCACCAATGGACTGGGCAGCGATAACGCCGACCGCTTCACCGATGTTCACCTGGTGACCACGAGCCAGATCACGGCCGTAGCACTTGGCGCAGATGCCGTAGCGGGTTTCGCAGCTGATCGGCGAACGCACGATCACTTCGTCGATGCTGTTCAGCTCGATGAACTCGACCCACTTCTCGTCAACGAGAGTGCCGGCAGGAACGATAACGTCCTCGGTACCTGGCTTGAATACGTCACGGGCAATGACACGACCCAATACGCGCTCACCCAACGGCTCTACAACGTCACCGCCTTCAATGTGCGGAGTCATCAGCAGACCGTGTTCGGTGCCGCAATCGATCTCGGTTACTACCAGATCCTGCGCCACGTCTACCAGACGACGAGTCAGGTAACCGGAGTTAGCGGTTTTCAACGCGGTATCCGCCAGACCTTTACGAGCACCGTGAGTCGAGATGAAGTACTGAAGTACGCTCAGACCTTCACGGAAGTTCGCAGTAATCGGCGTTTCAATGATGGAACCGTCCGGCTTGGCCATCAGACCACGCATACCGGCCAGCTGACGAATCTGTGCTGCGGAACCCCGCGCACCCGAGTCGGCCATCATGTACATCGAGTTGAAAGACTCTTGGTCGACTTCGTCGCCGTGACGGTCGATGACTTTCTCTTTCGAGAGGTTGGCCATCATCGCCTTGGAAACTTCGTCGTTCGCTTTCGACCAGAGGTCGATCACTTTGTTGTACTTCTCGCCCTGGGTTACCAGGCCGGAGGCGTACTGGCTCTCGATCTCTTTCACTTCGTCGGTGGCTGCACCGATGATGCGGGCTTTTTCATCCGGGATAACGAAGTCGTTAACACCGATGGAAACGCCGGAGATGGTCGAGTAAGCGAAACCGGTGTACATCAACTGGTCAGCGAAGATCACGGTCTCTTTCAGACCAACCACGCGATAGCACTGGTTGATCAGCTTGGAGATCGCCTTTTTCTTCATCGGCAGGTTGACGACGTCGAACGACAGACCTTTCGGCACAACCTGGAACAGCAGCGCACGGCCGACAGTGGTGTCGACGATACGGGTACCGCTCACGCTGTTGCCGTCACGGTCGTTTACGGTTTCGTTGATACGAACCTTGACCTTGGCGTGCAGTGCGGCTTCGCCGGCACGGAACACACGGTCGACTTCCTGCAGATCCGCGAACACACGACCTTCGCCCTTGGCGTTGATCGCTTCACGGGTCATGTAGTACAGACCCAATACAACGTCCTGCGACGGAACGATGATCGGCTCACCGTTGGCTGGCGACAGAATGTTGTTGGTCGACATCATCAACGCACGCGCTTCGAGCTGGGCTTCCAGCGTCAGCGGTACGTGCACGGCCATTTGGTCGCCGTCGAAGTCGGCGTTGTACGCGGCGCAGACCAGAGGGTGCAGCTGGATAGCCTTACCTTCGATCAGTACCGGTTCAAACGCCTGGATACCCAGACGGTGCAGGGTTGGTGCACGGTTGAGCAGGACCGGGTGTTCGCGAATCACTTCAGCGAGAACGTCCCAAACCTCTGGCAGCTCGCGCTCGACCATTTTCTTGGCCGCTTTGATGGTAGTCGCCAGACCGCGCATTTCCAGCTTGCCGAAAATGAACGGTTTGAACAGCTCGAGAGCCATCTTCTTCGGCAGACCGCACTGGTGCAGACGCAGGGTCGGGCCTACGGTAATTACCGAACGACCGGAGTAGTCAACACGCTTACCGAGCAAGTTCTGACGGAAACGACCTTGCTTACCCTTGATCATGTCAGCCAGGGATTTCAGAGGACGCTTGTTGGAACCTGTGATAGCGCGGCCACGACGACCGTTGTCGAGCAGTGCATCGACCGCTTCCTGCAACATACGCTTTTCGTTGCGCACGATGATGTCCGGAGCGGACAGATCCAGCAGACGCTTCAAACGGTTGTTACGGTTGATCACTCGACGATACAGATCGTTGAGGTCGGAGGTCGCGAAACGACCGCCATCCAGCGGGACCAGTGGACGCAGATCTGGCGGCAGAACCGGCAGAACGGTCAGCACCATCCACTCTGGCAGGTTGCCGGAACCCTGGAAGGCTTCCATCAACTTCAGACGCTTGGACAGCTTCTTGATCTTGGTTTCCGAGTTGGTTTGCGGAATCTCTTCGCGCAGACGGCCAATCTCGTGTTCCAGGTCGATAGCGTGCAGCAGTTCACGGACAGCTTCGGCACCCATGCGGGCGTCGAAATCGTCACCGAACTCTTCCAGCGCTTCGAAGTACTGCTCGTCGTTCAGCAGCTGACCTTTTTCAAGGGTGGTCATGCCTGGATCGATAACGACATAGCTCTCGAAGTAGAGAACGCGTTCGATATCACGCAGGGTCATGTCCATCAGCAGGCCGATACGCGACGGCAGCGATTTCAGGAACCAGATGTGGGCAACCGGCGAAGCCAGTTCGATGTGCGCCATGCGCTCACGACGAACCTTGGCCAGTGCAACTTCAACGCCGCACTTCTCGCAGATCACACCACGGTGCTTCAAGCGCTTGTACTTACCGCACAGGCACTCGTAATCCTTTACCGGGCCAAAGATCTTGGCGCAGAACAGGCCGTCACGCTCGGGTTTGAACGTACGGTAGTTGATGGTTTCCGGCTTTTAACTTCACCGAACGACCACGAACGGATCATCTCCGGCGAGGCCAATCCGATACGGATGGCGTCGAACTCTTCGACTTGACCCTGGTTTTTCAGCAAATTCAGTAGGTCTTTCAAGGCCTTTCCTCCTGGCGGAGCAGAGAGCGGGCAATCCTGCCCCGCTCTCGATTCGCGTCACGTGTTATTCGGTTTCCAGATCGATATCGATGCCGAGGGAACGAATTTCCTTGATCAACACGTTGAAGGACTCGGGCATGCCCGGCTCCATACGGTGATCGCCATCCACGATGTTCTTGTACATCTTGGTACGGCCGTTCACATCGTCCGACTTCACTGTGAGCATTTCTTGCAGAGTGTAAGCAGCACCGTATGCTTCCAGTGCCCAGACCTCCATCTCCCCGAAACGCTGACCACCGAACTGCGCCTTACCACCCAGCGGCTGCTGGGTAACCAGGCTGTAAGAACCGGTAGAACGCGCGTGCATCTTGTCGTCTACCAAGTGGTTCAGCTTCAGCATGTACATGTAGCCAACGGTAACTGGACGCTCGAACTTGTTGCCGGTACGGCCGTCGGTCAGCTGCATCTGGCCGCTTTCCGGCAGGTCTGCCAGTTTCAGCATGGCCTTGATTTCGCTTTCCTTGGCGCCGTCGAACACTGGAGTGGCCATTGGAACGCCGCCACGCAGGTTGTTCGCCAGATCGAGGATTTCCTGATCGGAGAAGCTGTCCAGATCTTCGTTACGACCGCCGATCTGGTTGTAGATCTCGTCCAGGAAGGTGCGCAGTTCAGCGACTTTACGCTGCTCTTCGACCATCCGGTTGATCTTCTCGCCCAGACCTTTGGCCGCGAGGCCCAGGTGGGTTTCGAGGATCTGACCAACGTTCATACGCGAAGGTACGCCCAGCGGGTTGAGGACCACGTCGACCGGGGTGCCATTGGCATCGTGCGGCATGTCTTCAACTGGCATGATCACGGAGACCACACCCTTGTTACCGTGACGACCGGCCATCTTGTCGCCCGGCTGGATGCGGCGACGGATTGCCAGGTAAACCTTGACGATTTTCAGCACGCCTGGAGCCAGGTCATCGCCCTGCTGCAGTTTGCGCTTCTTGTCTTCGAACTTGTCGTCCAGCAGACGGCGACGATCAACGATGTAGGCCTGAGCCTTCTCGAGCTGCTCGTTCAGAGCATCTTCAGCCATGCGCAGCTTGAACCACTGGCCGTGCTCAAGACCATCGAGTACTTCGTCGGTGATGTCCTGACCTTTCTTCAGGCCGGCGCCGCCTTCGGCCTTGTGGCCTACCAGTGCGGAACGCAGACGTTCGAAAGTCGCGCCCTCAACGATGCGGAACTCTTCGTTCAGATCCTTGCGGATCTCGTCCAGCTGAGACTTCTCGATCGACAGTGCACGCGCATCACGCTCAACGCCGTCACGGGTGAAGACCTGTACGTCGATGACCGTACCTTTGGTGCCGGTTGGCACGCGCAGGGATGTGTCTTTAACGTCGCTGGCTTTTTCACCGAAGATTGCACGCAGCAGTTTTTCTTCCGGAGTCAGTTGGGTCTCGCCTTTCGGAGTGACCTTGCCAACCAGGATGTCGCCTGCGCCTACTTCAGCACCTACGTAAACGATACCGGCTTCGTCCAGTTTGTTCAGTGCAGCTTCACCCACGTTCGGGATGTCCGCAGTGATTTCCTCTGGGCCAAGCTTGGTGTCACGGGCCACACAGGTCAGTTCCTGAATGTGGATCGTGGTGAAACGGTCTTCCTGAACCACACGCTCGGACAGGCAGATGGAGTCTTCGAAGTTGAAGCCGTTCCATGCCATGAACGCGATGCGCATGTTCTGACCCAGCGCCAGTTCACCCATGTCGGTGGACGGGCCGTCGGCCATGATGTCGCTACGCTGAACGCGATCGCCTTTACGCACCAGCGGACGCTGGTTGATGCAGGTGTTCTGGTTCGAGCGGGTGTACTTGGTGAGGTTGTAGATGTCGACACCGGCTTCACCGGTTTCCACTTCGTCATCGGCAACACGAACCACGATACGGCTGGCATCGACGGAATCGATCACGCCACCACGACGAGCCACGACGCAAACGCCGGAGTCACGGGCTACGTTACGCTCCATGCCGGTACCTACCAGCGGCTTGTCAGCGCGCAGAGTCGGTACAGCCTGACGCTGCATGTTCGAACCCATCAACGCACGGTTGGCGTCGTCGTGCTCGAGGAACGGAATCAGCGACGCTGCAACCGATACAACCTGCTTCGGCGAAACGTCCATCAGGGTGACGTCTTCCGGCGCCTTGACGGTGAATTCGTTCAGGTGACGTACGGCAACCAGTTCGTCGATCAGGACTTTCTGCTCGTTCATGGTCGCCGAAGCCTGCGCGATCACGTGATCGGCTTCTTCAATAGCGGACAGGAACACGATCTCGTCGGTGACCACACCCTCTTTCACCACGCGGTACGGGCTTTCCAGGAAGCCGTACTGGTTGGTGCGAGCGTACGCAGCCAGGGAGTTGATCAGACCGATGTTCGGACCTTCCGGCGTTTCAATCGGGCAGACACGACCGTAGTGAGTCGGGTGTACGTCACGGACTTCAAAGCCTGCGCGCTCACGAGTCAGACCGCCAGGGCCGAGTGCAGAGACACGACGCTTGTGGGTGATCTCGGACAGCGGGTTGTTCTGGTCCATGAACTGCGACAGCTGGCTGGAACCGAAGAACTCTTTCACCGCCGCAGCCACTGGCTTGGCGTTGATCAGGTCTTGCGGCATCAGGCCTTCGCTTTCAGCCATCGACAGACGCTCTTTGACCGCACGCTCAACACGTACCAGGCCAACGCGGAACTGGTTCTCGGCCATTTCGCCTACGCAGCGAACACGACGGTTACCCAGGTGGTCGATGTCATCGACGATACCTTTACCGTTACGGATGTCGACCAGAGTCTTCAGTACCGCGACGATGTCTTCCTTGCACAGCACGCCCGAACCTTCGATCTCGGTACGACCGATACGACGGTTGAACTTCATCCGGCCGACCGCAGACAGGTCATAACGCTCAGGGCTGAAGAACAGGTTGTTGAACAGGGTTTCGGCAGCGTCTTTGGTTGGCGGCTCGCCTGGACGCATCATGCGATAGATCTCGACCAGCGCTTCCAACTGGTTGCTGGTGGAGTCGATCTTCAGCGTGTCGGAGACGAAAGGACCGCAGTCGATGTCGTTGGTGTACAGGGTCTCGATGCGAACGACCTGAGCCTTGGCGATTTTTGCCAGGACTTCAGTGTTCAGCTCGGTGTTGCATTCGGCCAGGATTTCGCCGGTAGCCGGGTGCACGATAGCCTTGGCGGTGGTGCGGCCGAGGACGTAGTCCAGTGGCACATCCAGCGTCTTGATACCGGCTTTTTCGATCTGGTTGATGTGGCGCGCGGTAATACGGCGGCCTTGCTCAACAATGACCTTGCCCTTCTCGTCCTGGATGTCCAGAACCGCAACTTCACCACGCAGACGCGATGGCACCAGTTCCAGGCTGAGGGTTTCGCCGCTCAGGTGGAATACGTTGGTGGTGTAGAACGCGTCCAGCACTTCTTCGGTGGTGTAACCGAGCGCGCGCAGCAGTACCGAGGCCGGCAGCTTGCGACGACGGTCGATACGCACGAAGACGCAATCTTTCGGGTCGAATTCGAAGTCCAGCCACGAACCGCGGTAAGGAATGATGCGAGCCGAGTACAGCAGTTTGCCGGAGCTGTGCGTCTTGCCGCGGTCGTGGTCGAAGAACACGCCCGGGGAACGGTGCAGCTGGGAAACGATAACACGCTCGGTACCGTTGATTACGAAGGTACCGTTCTCAGTCATCAGGGGATTTCACCCATGTAGACTTCTTGCTCTTTAATGTCCTTGATCGCTTTGTTCGACGATTCTTTGTCGAAAATGATCAGGCGCACTTTTACCCGCAAAGGTACGGCGAAAGTTACACCGCGCAATACGCATTCTTTGACATCAAATGCCGGTTCGCCCAGGCGATAACCGACGTACTCCAGCGCAGCATTGCCGGAGTAGCTGATGATCGGGAAAACGGATTTGAAGGCCGCATGCAGGCCCACGTCGCGGAACTGATCTTTAGTCGCTCCCGCTTGCAAGAATTCACGATACGAATCCAGCTGGATGGCCAGGAGGTAAGGCACATCCATGACGTCCGGCAACTTGCTAAAGTCCTTGCGGATACGTTTTTCTCAGTATATGAGTAAGCCATCAGCGTTCCCCAGCTTGGTCACCTGCTTGTTTGGCCCCTCCCGACGGGAGCAGCCAGAAAATCGTGCAAACCCCATGGTTTGCGCCACCGCATCGGGTGGTTACAGCGCCTTTATCGACACCGACCCAGTCGGCTGCCAATAACGGAAAAAGGCCGGTGGCAAGAGCCACCAGCCATCAGCCTGTCGCTTGACGCTCGGGCTGGAGGAGCAAAGTCGATGCTTACTTCAGCTCGACTTTAGCGCCTGCTTCTTCCAGCTTCTTCTTGGCGTCTTCAGCCGCTTCTTTCGAAACGCCTTCAGCTACAACCTGAGGAGCGCCGTCTACTTTCTCTTTGGCTTCTTTCAGGCCCAGACCGGTCAGTTCACGAACTGCCTTGATCACGTTAACCTTCTTCTCGCCAGCTTCCAGCAGAACAACGTTGAACTCGGTTTGCTCTTCAACAGCAGCAGCAGCTACAGCTGGGCCAGCCGAAGCGGCAGCAGCGGTAACACCGAAGGTTTCTTCCATCGCTTTGATCAGCTCAACGATTTCCACTACGGATTTCTGGCCGATTGCTTCGATGATTTGTTCGTTAGTCAGAGACATGACTCAATTCCTGAATTGGGGGACGGCCTACGCGACCATCGAAATAAACAAAAAACGCGAGAAGTGACGAGCCTTAGGCTGCGGCAGCTTCTTTCTGGTCGCGAATTGCCGCCAGAGTACGAGCCAATTTGCTGGTAGCGCCTTGAATCACGCTCATCAGCTGGGAAATTGCTTCGTCACGGGTCGGCAGAGTTGCCAGTACGTCGATCTGATTAGCTGCGAGGAACTTGCCCTCGAACGCAGCTGCCTTGATCTCGAACTTGTCCTGACCCTTGGCAAACTCTTTGAAGATACGGGCAGCAGCGCCCGGATGTTCGTTCGAGAATGCAATCAGGGTCGGGCCGGTGAACACGTCGTTGAGGACACTGTATTGAGTGTCAGCAACAGCGCGCTTGAGCAGGGTGTTACGTACAACACGTACGTAAACGCCAGCTTCACGAGCCTCTTTACGGAGTCCGGTCATTGCGCCTACTGTTACGCCACGTGCATCAACCACGACAGCGGACAGAGCGACTTTGGCAGCCTCGTTGACTTCAGCGACGATGGCCTTCTTGTCTTCGAGATTAATTGCCACGGGTTTAACTCCTGCTTGTTACCGTTTCATTCGATCGGAACCGAATGTCGTTTTGGTGTCTGATTCGGTAAGGAACCGGGAGCACCATCTGCGTAGGCTTGAGGTTTAAGGCTTGCGCCGCCTACGGTCTTGGATAGCCCCCGCCAGGCAGGGACCCCAATCTTTCAATTGGCGCGGCAATCCGCGCCAACCTTTGTCTTACGCGTCGAGCGAGCTCTGATCGATAACCAGACCTGGGCCCATGGTGGTGCTCAGGGTAACGCGCTTGACGTAAATGCCTTTCGAGGAAGCTGGCTTGATACGCTTCAGATCAGCGATCAGGGCTTCAACGTTTTCCTTCAGCTTGACGGCGTCGAAGCCCATCTTGCCAACGGAAGTGTGGATGATGCCGTTTTTGTCGGTGCGATAACGAACCTGACCAGCCTTGGCGTTCTTGACCGCGTTGGCTACGTCTGGAGTTACGGTGCCGACTTTCGGGTTAGGCATCAGGCCGCGTGGACCGAGGATCTGACCCAACTGACCTACAACGCGCATGGCATCCGGGGATGCGATCACTACGTCATAGTTCAGGTCGCCGCCTTTCATTTCGGCAGCCAGGTCGTCCATACCTACACGGTCAGCGCCGGCAGCCAGAGCGGCCTCAGCAGCTGGACCCTGGGTGAACACAGCAACGCGAACGGTCTTGCCAGTGCCGTGTGGCAGCACAGTAGCGCTACGAACAACCTGGTCGGATTTACGCGGGTCTACACCCAGGTTTACAGCAACGTCGAACGACTCGCTGAACTTGACAGTCGACAGCTCGGCCAGCAGAGCAGCGGCGTCTACAATGTTGTAGGCCTTGCCTGCTTCGATTTTGCCGGCGATAGCCTTTTGACGCTTGGTCAGCTTAGCCATTACACACCCTCCACATTAAGGCCCATGCTACGAGCAGAACCGGCGATAGTACGCACGGCTGCATCCATATCAGCTGCAGTCAGATCCGCGTTTTTGGTTTTCGCGATTTCTTCCAGCTGAGCACGGGTAACGGTGCCAACCTTAACGGTGTTCGGACGAGCGGAACCGCTGGTCAGACCGGCCGCCTTCTTCAGCAGAACCGAAGCAGGGGTGGATTTGGTTTCGAAAGTGAAGCTACGGTCGCTGTAGACAGTGATGATCACTGGAGTCGGCAGACCTGGCTCAAGACCCTGAGTACGGGCGTTGAAAGCCTTGCAGAATTCCATGATGTTCACGCCGTGCTGACCCAGAGCAGGACCAACCGGTGGACTTGGGTTAGCCTGAGCGGCCTTCACTTGCAGCTTGATGTAAGCGGTAATCTTCTTGGCCATGAGGCACTCCAATTACGGGTTCGAACGCCTCGAAAGGCTCCCCGGTTACTTGCGCGTTTATCCCAGTGACGACAAAACCCCACAGCCTAAGGCTGCGGGGTTGGGATTGCTTGTCCAGTTAGACCTTCTCGACCTGACTGAACTCGAGCTCCACCGGAGTAGAGCGACCGAAAATGAGCACCGCCACTTGGATCCGGCTCTTTTCGTAGTTAACTTCTTCCACAACGCCATTGAAATCAGCGAATGGACCGTCATTGACACGTACCGTCTCGCCTGGCTCGAACAACGTCTTCGGCTTCGGCTTGTCGCTACCGTCAGCAACGCGACGCAGAATCGCTTCTGCCTCTTTATCGGTAATTGGCGCAGGCTTGTCAGCGGTACCGCCGATGAAACCCATCACTCGAGGAGTATCCTTGACCAAGTGCCAGGTACCCTCGTTCATATCCATCTGGACCAGCACATAGCCCGGGAAGAACTTGCGCTCGCTTTTGCGCTTCTGGCCGTTACGCATTTCAACCACTTCTTCAGTGGGAACCAGAATCTCGCCGAAGCCATCTTCCATGCCAGCCAGCTTTACGCGCTCGATCAGCGAGCGCATCACATGCTTCTCGTAACCCGAGTAAGCATGCACAACATACCAACGCTTAGCCACGGGACACCCTTAGCCGACAATCAAGGAAACAAGCCAGCCGAGCAGGGAATCAAGACCCCACAACAGCAACGCCATAACCAGAACAACAGCCACGACAATCAGCGTGGTCTGCGTGGTTTCTTGGCGAGTTGGCCACACGACTTTACGAATCTCGGTGCGAGCTTCCTTAACCAGTACAAAGAAAGACTTGCCCTTCGCAGTCTGCAGGCCTACAAAGGCAGCTACAGCAGCAATGGCAAGCAAAGCGAGTACACGGTACAGGATCGGCGAAGCAGCGTAATACTGATTGCCAACAACGCCAACAACTACCAAAGCGACTACTACAAGCCACTTGAGCAGATCGAAGCGAGAGCCTTGAGCTTCAGCTTTAGGAGTCATCTATGAAGATCCTGTGAAAAGAAAGCCAGACACACCAAGTGAATCTGGCAGGTCAGGAGGGAATCGAACCCCCAACCTACGGTTTTGGAGACCGTCGCTCTGCCAATTGAGCTACTGACCTAAAACAAAATCAGGCCGACCATTATGCCGGCCCGAAAAATACATTACAACCGCTTATTCGATGATTTTGGCTACGACGCCAGCGCCGACGGTACGACCGCCTTCACGGATAGCGAAACGCAGACCGTCTTCCATCGCGATGGTTTTGATCAGGGTAACAGTCATCTGAATGTTGTCACCTGGCATTACCATTTCAACGCCTTCTGGCAGCTCGCAGTTACCAGTCACGTCAGTAGTACGGAAGTAGAACTGTGGACGGTAGCCTTTGAAGAACGGAGTGTGACGACCGCCTTCTTCCTTGCTCAGAACGTAAACTTCTGCGGTGAACTTGGTGTGCGGCTTGACCGAACCTGGCTTGACCAGAACCTGGCCACGCTCAACGTCGTCACGCTTGGTACCGCGCAGCAGAACGCCGCAGTTCTCGCCAGCACGACCTTCGTCGAGCAGTTTGCGGAACATCTCAACACCGGTGCAGGTGGTGGTGGTGGTGTCACGCAGACCAACGATTTCCAGCGCGTCCTGAACGCGAACGATACCGCGCTCGATACGACCAGTCACAACAGTACCGCGACCCGAGATCGAGAACACGTCTTCGATTGGCATCAGGAATGGCTTGTCGATCATACGAACTGGTTCTGGGATGTAGGTATCCAGAGTTTCAACCAGTTTACGAACGGCAGTGGTGCCCATTTCGTTGTCGTCTTTGCCTTCCAGCGCCATACGAGCCGAACCGATGATGATCGGAGTGTCGTCGCCCGGGAAGTCGTAGGTCGACAGCAGGTCACGAACTTCCATCTCAACCAGTTCCAGCAGCTCAGCGTCGTCTACCAGGTCAGCCTTGTTCAGGAAAACCACGATGTACGGAACGCCTACCTGACGGGACAGCAGGATGTGCTCACGGGTTTGCGGCATCGGACCATCAGCGGCCGAGCAAACCAGGATCGCGCCGTCCATCTGAGCAGCACCGGTGATCATGTTCTTCACGTAGTCAGCGTGACCTGGGCAGTCAACGTGAGCGTAGTGACGAATAGTCGAGTTGTACTCAACGTGAGCGGTGTTGATGGTGATACCGCGAGCTTTTTCTTCTGGTGCGCTGTCGATCTTGTCGAATTCAACGACGGCCGAACCGAAAACTTCGGAGCAGACGCGAGTCAGAGCAGCAGTCAGAGTGGTTTTACCGTGGTCAACGTGACCAATGGTCCCAACGTTGACGTGGGGCAGGGAACGATCAAATTTTTCCTTAGCCATCGATATCACCCTCTACAGAAGAAATTAGACAAACAATATCAACCATTAAAACAAAGGCAGATATTTTCATATCTGCCTTGTTATATGGAGCTCTTGAGCGGATTTGAACCGCTGACCTCACCCTTACCAAGGGTGTGCTCTACCAACTGAGCTACAAGAGCAAAACCCTTTTGCACAACCTGCAAACTTGGAGCGGGTAGCGGGAATCGAACCCGCATCATCAGCTTGGAAGGCTGAGGTTCTACCACTAAACTATACCCGCGGAGCCTGCAGCTCACGCTTAAATCTGGTGGAGGGAGAAGGATTCGAACCTTCGAAGTCGTAGACGTCAGATTTACAGTCTGATCCCTTTGGCCGCTCGGGAACCCCTCCTAATCAGGCCGGCATTCTATATCATACCAAACCCCTGTCAAGCATTTTCTCATTTAAAAACCTGAGGTTAGCTGCGTTGACACGCTCTACTTCGAATTCCGTTTAAGGTGTTCGCTGTGGAGCGGGCGCCATTCTATGCAAACTATTGAGTGGGTGCAACCCCTTCACACAGCATTATTTTATGTTTTAACTCATTGAATTCCTTGGAAAGGTTTTGCAACTGTTGATCGCCCAACAAACGCTGGCCGTCCGGAGCAACCGCCAGCCAGTAACCGCTTCCGGCAGCATCTTTCGGCACGGATTGCACACTGACCCTCATCGTCCCCAGACGCTGCTGCAACTTGGCAATTGAATCCTCATCAGAAAACCCACCAAGGAACAGACACTGCTGACGCGCAGCACCCTCCATCCTGCGCCCATCACCGGCTGTTTCACTAAGCAAACGAATATCCTGCTGCGAACCGCGATACAGGTTCAGAGGCGTTACGTCTTTGGCTCGCAAGGGCGCCTCCTGCTGATGCCAGACATAATAGAAGCCGTTGAGAACTACGAGGAGCAGGAACAACCAACGCATATAAACCTCAGGACAAGGGACACGCCATGGCCAAGCCGACGAAAACAAGATCGGGTACAACCCGAGCATCAGGCACGACGCCACCAACCAGATCAGCATCCCCTCCCGTAATGAAAACGAGGTAGTTTTCGCCCCAATATGCTTGAGCCAGCTCTAATTGAGTGAGCACGAAGCCCCTCAACATCAACGAACACCCGCGCTCCACCGCTTCTGCGGTAGTCCGCCCCGGCACATGACTGGAGAGGGCGCGCTCCGCCGCCTGATCCCCGTAGCGAATTTTACGAGTATGAGTGCGCAGCTGGTTTCGCATCAAAGGCAAACCAGGACAGATGAACCCACCGAGATGCTCACCGTCAGCCGCAACAAAATCAGCAGTGACCGCTGTACCAAAGTCGAGAATCAGGCAAGCATCGCCGGCAGCCAGGTGAAAACCCCCAAGCATCGCTAGCCAGCGATCAAGCCCTAGACGCTCATAATCCTCGTAGCCGTTACGAACGCCGGACATCTCACGAGCGGATTTTGCACATACGACAGGTATCGTGAATTCACGCTCAATAAGATCGATTAACGCGCCTGTTTCTTCGTCAGTCCTAACGCTGACCAAACGACAGTTGCGCAGTGACAGCGCATTTATGATGCGCAGGCTCTCAATCAAAGCCAGATCGGAATCTACCACCCTTCCGAGACCACTTCGCACGCCAAGCCATTGAGCACGCGCCACTTTATAAAACTGTTGCCGCAGTCAAGCTCAAGAATCATCACGCAACCTCAGGCTGAGCTCTCCGCCACTAAAGACTTGTTCAACACCGCCTACCATCAAGCGCAACCCGCCCTGATTATCGATGCCGAGCACAACCCCTTCGATATGACTGTTACCCGCAATCAATGAAACAGTGCGACCCTGCCACAAATGATTTTCCGCCCATTCTGCTTGCAAACCAGCGAATCCATGGGTTTGGTGCCTACGGATATAGGTGTTCAGCTGATTGCTAAGCTCAACCACCAAAGCGTTGCGATCACAGGCCTGCCCAGACTCAAGCCTTATGGAAGTCCACTGCTGGTCGACCTCTTGTGCAACCTGCATATTCACATTGATTCCTACACCCAGCACAACATGACAGACATCTGCCGGATCTCCGACGAGCTCAAGTAGGATCCCGGCAATCTTCTTGTTTCCCACCAAGACATCATTGGGCCATTTCAAACCGGCGTTCGACACCCCCGAGCTTCGCAAGGTCTGCATGACGGCCAAGCCAACAACAAGGCTCAGCCCTTCAAGCTGGCGCATTCCGCCGTCGATACGGAGCACAAGGCTGTAATAAAGGTTTTCCGCAAATGGGCTTACCCACTTACGACCTCGACGACCACGGCCTGCCAATTGTCGCTCCGCGAGCAGCAAAAACGGCGCGGGGGCACCGTCATTGATGGAGCGCAGAGCTTCGGCATTTGTCGAGTCGACAGAGTCGAACACACGCACCGGCCATGGAGGCATCTTCTTGGTTATTTCAAGAGGATCAAGGAGCGTCAGAGGCGTCGACAATTGATATCCACGACCGCGAACTTTATGGATCGACAGGCCAAGTTCAGCTTCAAGCTGTTGTAGCTGCTTCCATACAGCACTTCGGCTAATTCCCAAGGCAACGCCCAAGTCCTGTCCGGAATGGAATCGTCCATCCTTCAGTAGATTCACCAACGTCAGCATGCAGGTATCGCCTCACAATGAGGTCCGCATAATAGCCATGCCCCGGGCCGTTGCATAGAAATCAAGCGGACACATTTCTCGCAGGCAAAACAAAACCCCAACTGCTTTCGCAATTGGGGTTTCGGAATTTAATCTTGACGATGACCTACTCTCACATGGGGAAACCCCACACTACCATCGGCGATGCATCGTTTCACTGCTGAGTTCGGGATGGGATCAGGTGGTTCCAACGCTCTATGGTCGTCAAGAAATTCGGGTACTGACTCGTGACCAGATGGTCTCGCTTCAGCAAATTGGGTATGTGACAGCTGGTGTTTGTGCGTTTCGAACTTTCGGTTCGTTTCGTCTTCACACACCGCAATCTGGTGCCTTCTCAGGTCAGCAAATTGCTTGGGTGTTATATGGTCAAGCCTCACGGGCAATTAGTATTGGTTAGCTCAACGCCTCACAGCGCTTACACACCCAACCTATCAACGTCGTAGTCTTCGACGGCCCTTCAGGGAACTCAAGGTTCCAGTGAGATCTCATCTTGAGGCAAGTTTCCCGCTTAGATGCTTTCAGCGGTTATCTTTCCCGAACATAGCTACCCGGCAATGCCACTGGCGTGACAACCGGAACACCAGAGGTTCGTCCACTCCGGTCCTCTCGTACTAGGAGCAGCCCCTCTCAAATCTCAAACGTCCACGGCAGATAGGGACCGAACTGTCTCACGACGTTCTAAACCCAGCTCGCGTACCACTTTAAATGGCGAACAGCCATACCCTTGGGACCGGCTTCAGCCCCAGGATGTGATGAGCCGACATCGAGGTGCCAAACACCGCCGTCGATATGAACTCTTGGGCGGTATCAGCCTGTTATCCCCGGAGTACCTTTTATCCGTTGAGCGATGGCCCTTCCATACAGAACCACCGGATCACTAAGACCTACTTTCGTACCTGCTCGACGTGTCTGTCTCGCAGTCAAGCGCGCTTTTGCCTTTATACTCTACGACCGATTTCCGACCGGTCTGAGCGCACCTTCGTACTCCTCCGTTACTCTTTAGGAGGAGACCGCCCCAGTCAAACTACCCACCATACACTGTCCTCGATCCGGATAACGGACCTGAGTTAGAACCTCAAAGTTGCCAGGGTGGTATTTCAAGGATGGCTCCACGCGAACTGGCGTCCACGCTTCAAAGCCTCCCACCTATCCTACACAAGCAAATTCAAAGTCCAGTGCAAAGCTATAGTAAAGGTTCACGGGGTCTTTCCGTCTAGCCGCGGATACACTGCATCTTCACAGCGATTTCAATTTCACTGAGTCTCGGGTGGAGACAGCGCCGCCATCGTTACGCCATTCGTGCAGGTCGGAACTTACCCGACAAGGAATTTCGCTACCTTAGGACCGTTATAGTTACGGCCGCCGTTTACCGGGGCTTCGATCAAGAGCTTCGCGTTAGCTAACCCCATCAATTAACCTTCCGGCACCGGGCAGGCGTCACACCCTATACGTCCACTTTCGTGTTTGCAGAGTGCTGTGTTTTTAATAAACAGTCGCAGCGGCCTGGTATCTTCGACCGGCATGAGCTTACGGAGCAAGTCCTTCACCCTCACCGGCGCACCTTCTCCCGAAGTTACGGTGCCATTTTGCCTAGTTCCTTCACCCGAGTTCTCTCAAGCGCCTTGGTATTCTCTACCCAACCACCTGTGTCGGTTTGGGGTACGGTTCCTGGTTACCTGAAGCTTAGAAGCTTTTCTTGGAAGCATGGCATCAACCACTTCGTCACCCAAAGGGTAACTCGTCATCAGCTCTCGGCCTTAAGATCCCGGATTTACCTAAGATCTCAGCCTACCACCTTAAACTTGGACAACCAACGCCAAGCTGGCCTAGCCTTCTCCGTCCCTCCATCGCAATAACCAGAAGTACAGGAATATTAACCTGTTTTCCATCGACTACGCTTTTCAGCCTCGCCTTAGGGACCGACTAACCCTGCGTCGATTAACGTTGCGCAGGAAACCTTGGTCTTTCGGCGTGGGTGTTTTTCACACCCATTGTCGTTACTCATGTCAGCATTCGCACTTCTGATACCTCCAGCAAGCTTCTCAACTCACCTTCACAGGCTTACAGAACGCTCCTCTACCGCATCATCCGAAGATGATACCCGTAGCTTCGGTGTATGGTTTGAGCCCCGTTACATCTTCCGCGCAGGCCGACTCGACTAGTGAGCTATTACGCTTTCTTTAAAGGGTGGCTGCTTCTAAGCCAACCTCCTAGCTGTCTAAGCCTTCCCACATCGTTTCCCACTTAACCATAACTTTGGGACCTTAGCTGACGGTCTGGGTTGTTTCCCTTTTCACGACGGACGTTAGCACCCGCCGTGTGTCTCCCATGCTCGGCACTTGTAGGTATTCGGAGTTTGCATCGGTTTGGTAAGTCGGGATGACCCCCTAGCCGAAACAGTGCTCTACCCCTACAGTGATACATGAGGCGCTACCTAAATAGCTTTCGAGGAGAACCAGCTATCTCCGAGCTTGATTAGCCTTTCACTCCGATCCACAGGTCATCCGCTAACTTTTCAACGGTAGTCGGTTCGGTCCTCCAGTCAGTGTTACCTAACCTTCAACCTGCCCATGGATAGATCGCCCGGTTTCGGGTCTATTCCCAGCGACTAGACGCCCTATTAAGACTCGCTTTCGCTACGCCTCCCCTATTCGGTTAAGCTCGCCACTGAAAATAAGTCGCTGACCCATTATACAAAAGGTACGCAGTCACAGAACAAAGTCTGCTCCCACTGCTTGTACGCATACGGTTTCAGGATCTATTTCACTCCCCTCTCCGGGGTTCTTTTCGCCTTTCCCTCACGGTACTAGTTCACTATCGGTCAGTCAGTAGTATTTAGCCTTGGAGGATGGTCCCCCCATATTCAGACAAAGTTTCTCGTGCTCCGTCCTACTCGATTTCATGACTAAGAGATTTTCGCGTACAGGGCTATCACCCACTATGGCCGCACTTTCCAGAGCGTTCCGCTAATCTCAAAGCCACTTAAGGGCTAGTCCCCGTTCGCTCGCCACTACTAAGGGAATCTCGGTTGATTTCTTTTCCTCAGGGTACTTAGATGTTTCAGTTCCCCTGGTTCGCCTCTTGCACCTATGTATTCAGTACAAGATAACCATCTTATGATGGCTGGGTTCCCCCATTCAGACATCTCCGGATCAAAGTCTGTTTGCCGACTCCCCGAAGCTTTTCGCAGGCTACCACGTCTTTCATCGCCTCTGACTGCCAAGGCATCCACCGTATGCGCTTCTTCACTTGACCATATAACCCCAAGCAATCTGGTTATACTGTGAAGACGACATTCGCCGAAAATTCGAATTTCTCAACTAAGAGAACTCACAAATTTTACCTTAGCCTGATCCGTTACCAGTGAAAGTAACGTTCAGTCTATCTTTCTATCACATACCCAAATTTTTAAAGAACGATCTAGTCAAAGACTAGAAATCAACATTCATCACCGAACCGGTGGAATGCTCATTTCTAAGCTTTCAAACTTCAGAAGCAGTAGTGGTGGAGCCAAGCGGGATCGAACCGCTGACCTCCTGCGTGCAAGGCAGGCGCTCTCCCAGCTGAGCTATGGCCCCGTATTTCTACAGGCGTTTCCCACACAAAATTGGTGGGTCTGGGCAGATTCGAACTGCCGACCTCACCCTTATCAGGGGTGCGCTCTAACCAACTGAGCTACAGACCCAATTTCGGGCTGCTTCTATCGTCTTCTTCAATGAATCAAGCAATTCGTGTGGGAGCTCATGCAGCAGCTGATGTCGTCGATTAAGGAGGTGATCCAGCCGCAGGTTCCCCTACGGCTACCTTGTTACGACTTCACCCCAGTCATGAATCACACCGTGGTAACCGTCCTCCCGAAGGTTAGACTAGCTACTTCTGGTGCAACCCACTCCCATGGTGTGACGGGCGGTGTGTACAAGGCCCGGGAACGTATTCACCGCGACATTCTGATTCGCGATTACTAGCGATTCCGACTTCACGCAGTCGAGTTGCAGACTGCGATCCGGACTACGATCGGTTTTATGGGATTAGCTCCACCTCGCGGCTTGGCAACCCTTTGTACCGACCATTGTAGCACGTGTGTAGCCCAGGCCGTAAGGGCCATGATGACTTGACGTCATCCCCACCTTCCTCCGGTTTGTCACCGGCAGTCTCCTTAGAGTGCCCACCATTACGTGCTGGTAACTAAGGACAAGGGTTGCGCTCGTTACGGGACTTAACCCAACATCTCACGACACGAGCTGACGACAGCCATGCAGCACCTGTCTCAATGTTCCCGAAGGCACCAATCCATCTCTGGAAAGTTCATTGGATGTCAAGGCCTGGTAAGGTTCTTCGCGTTGCTTCGAATTAAACCACATGCTCCACCGCTTGTGCGGGCCCCGTCAATTCATTTGAGTTTTAACCTTGCGGCCGTACTCCCCAGGCGGTCAACTTAATGCGTTAGCTGCGCCACTAAGAGCTCAAGTCTCCCAACGGCTAGTTGACATCGTTTACGGCGTGGACTACCAGGGTATCTAATCCTGTTTGCTCCCCACGCTTTCGCACCTCAGTGTCAGTATCAGTCCAGGTGGTCGCCTTCGCCACTGGTGTTCCTTCCTATATCTACGCATTTCACCGCTACACAGGAAATTCCACCACCCTCTACCATACTCTAGCTTGCCAGTTTTGGATGCAGTTCCCAGGTTGAGCCCGGGGATTTCACATCCAACTTAACAAACCACCTACGCGCGCTTTACGCCCAGTAATTCCGATTAACGCTTGCACCCTCTGTATTACCGCGGCTGCTGGCACAGAGTTAGCCGGTGCTTATTCTGTCGGTAACGTCAAAATTGCAGAGTATTAATCTACAACCCTTCCTCCCAACTTAAAGTGCTTTACAATCCGAAGACCTTCTTCACACACGCGGCATGGCTGGATCAGGCTTTCGCCCATTGTCCAATATTCCCCACTGCTGCCTCCCGTAGGAGTCTGGACCGTGTCTCAGTTCCAGTGTGACTGATCATCCTCTCAGACCAGTTACGGATCGTCGCCTTGGTGAGCCATTACCTCACCAACTAGCTAATCCGACCTAGGCTCATCTGATAGCGCAAGGCCCGAAGGTCCCCTGCTTTCTCCCGTAGGACGTATGCGGTATTAGCGTTCCTTTCGAAACGTTGTCCCCCACTACCAGGCAGATTCCTAGGCATTACTCACCCGTCCGCCGCTGAATCCAGGAGCAAGCTCCTTTCATCCGCTCGACTTGCATGTGTTAGGCCTGCCGCCAGCGTTCAATCTGAGCCATGATCAAACTCTTCAGTTCAAACATCTTTGGGTTTTTAAGAAACCCTAAACTTGGCTCAGCAATCATTGGTTACATCTTTGATTTCTCGCGGAGTAACTTGTGATGCTGATAATCTTGTTGACTATCAGTCTGACTGCACAAGCACCCACACGAATTGCTTGATTCAGTTGTTAAAGAGCGGTTGGTTAAGATCTTTCGTCTCAACCGAGGCGCGCATTCTACAGCAGCCTCATTTGCTGTCAAGTGATTATTTTCAGAAGTTTTCGAAGAATTCTTCAACAACTTCAACCACTTGCGCTTCCGATCTCTCGTTAGCGGGAGGCGAATTCTACAGCGTTAATCGCTGCTGTCAACACCTCTTTTTCTCCGCTTTCGACCGAGAAGATCGAACCGTTAAAAGAGCCAAACATCACCACCCTTTCAACTCCTTCCAGGCTTCGATGATCTGAAGCAAGCCACTGTCGAAAACTGCTTAACTCTTTGAATCTCAAGGAGTTTTCCGTTTCGACTGCGCCGGAAGTGGGGCGAATTATAGACCTCTAAAATTCGCCGTCAACCCCTAATTCCAACTTTATTCAGATTTCAGTGTGATGCGTGCAAAAGCCTTCTTGCCGGCCTGGCAAACGTGAGTCGCGCCCAGTACATATATAAAGGAGCGATCAACCACTTCACCATCAACGCGCACCCCACCCGCCGCCAACAGATCACGCGCCGCCGCCGAGTTCTTCACCAGGCCAGCCTTATTAAGGACGGCAGCGATTGGCATGTCTTCAGCCGAAGCCAGCTCAACCTCAGGCAAGTCATCTGGAAGCTCGCCATCTTTCATGCGGTTGCCAGCGCCACGGTGAGCATTTGCCGCTGCCTCTTCACCATGAAAACGCGCAACGATCTCTTCAGCCAGCTTGATCTTGATATCACGCGGGTTCGCGCCAGCCTCAACGTCAGCCCGGAATGAGTTGATCTCATCCATCGAGCGGAAGCTGAGCAACTCGAAGTAACGCCACATCAGCGCATCCGGAATGGAAACCAGCTTGCTGTACATGACGCCCGGCGCCTCCTGGATACCGACGTAGTTGCCCAGCGATTTGGACATCTTCTTCACGCCATCCAGACCTTCCAGCAATGGCATGGTGAGAATGCACTGAGCTTCCTGACCATAACCACGCTGCAGCTCGCGCCCCATCAGCAGGTTGAATTTCTGATCGGTACCGCCCAGCTCGACATCCGCGCGCAGCGCGACCGAGTCATAACCCTGAACCAACGGATAGAGAAACTCGTGAATAGCGATTGGCTGGTTGGTGGTGTAACGCTTGTCGAAGTCATCGCGCTCAAGCATGCGGGCCACGGTGTATTGCGAAGTCAGACGAATGAAATCCGCCGGCCCCATCTTGTCCATCCAAGTGGAGTTGAAGGCAACTTCGGTTTTCGCCGGATCAAGAATCTTGAAAACCTGAGTCTTGTAGGTCTCGGCATTTTCGAGAACCTGCTCACGTGTCAGCGGCGGACGCGTGGCGCTCTTGCCACTCGGATCACCGATCATCCCGGTGAAGTCACCTATAAGGAAGATCACCTGATGCCCCAGCTCCTGAAACTGACGCAGCTTATTAATAAGCACCGTATGACCCAGATGCAGGTCCGGAGCGGTAGGGTCGAAACCAGCCTTGATACGCAGCGGTTGGCCGCGCTTGAGCTTCTCGACCAGCTCGGACTCGACCAACAGTTCTTCCGCACCACGTTTAATCAGCGCTAGCTGCTCTTCAACCGACTTCATAACAGACCCGCAAGGCTCAGATTCAAAGGGAACCAACCATACAAGAACGCGCACCAATTACAAGTTTTGCCCGGCGCACGGACACCAATCCACAGACCCGAGGTCTGTAGACTTGCTTCAGCGATGATTTGGTTATATTTTATACAGTTATTTCATCTTCATCATGTCATTCATCTTTTCCAATTCATCTATTTCAAAGTCAAAAATTACCTATGACCACTGAACCGTCTAAAGCGCCCCTGCTTTACCCGAAGACCCACCTGCTCGCCGCAAGTGGAATCGCCGCCCTTCTCAGCCTGGCGCTGCTGGTATTTCCCTCCAGCGATGTTGAAGCCAAAAAGACGACTCTGAGTCTTGAACTGGAAAGTCCTGCTGAACAACTGACACAAGATCAAGACGCTGCTGATGCGGCTCAAGCCACAAACGAGCCCGTAGCTTCGCCGTTCGCACAAATCGAAAACAGCGACGAAAACGCCGCGCAAACCGCTGAAACCGCGCCGGCACCTGTAGCGCCTGCTGAGAAACCAAAAGAACCCGGCCACCGTGAAGTCGTGGTTTCCAAAGGCGATACGCTGTCTACCCTGTTTGAAAAGGTCGGTCTCCCAGCAGCCTCCGTGCACGAAGTACTGGCAAGCGACAAGCAAGCCAAACAGTTCAGCCAGCTCAAGCGTGGTCAGAAACTCGAATTCGAACTGAATCCGGAAGGCCAGTTGACCAGCCTGCACAGCAAGGTCAGCGACGTTGAAACCATCACCCTGACCAAGAACGACAAGGGCTATTCCTTCAACCGCATTACCGCCAAGCCAACCGTGCGCACCGCGTACGTTCACGGCGTGATCAACAGTTCACTGTCGCAGTCGGCTGCGCGCGCCGGCCTTTCTCACAGCCTGACCATGGATATGGCCAGCGTCTTCGGCTACGACGTCGACTTTGCCCAGGACATTCGTCAGGGCGACGAATTCGATGTGATCTACGAGCAGAAAGTCATCAACGGCAAAGCGGTCGGCACCGGCCCGATCCTGTCCGCGCGCTTTACCAACCGCGGCAAGACCTACACCGCCGTTCGCTACACCAACAAACAAGGCAACAGCAGCTACTACACGGCTGACGGCAACAGCATGCGCAAGGCCTTCATCCGTACGCCGGTTGACTTCGCCCGCATCAGCTCGAAATTCTCCATGGGCCGCAAACACCCGATTCTCAACAAGATTCGCGCCCACAAAGGCGTCGACTATGCAGCGCCACGGGGCACGCCGATCAAGGCTGCCGGCGACGGCAAAGTGTTGCTGGCCGGCCGTCGTGGTGGTTATGGCAATACCGTAATCATTCAGCACGGCAACACTTATCGTACGCTCTATGGCCATATGCAGGGCTTCGCCAAAGGCGTGAAAACCGGCGGCACCGTCAAGCAGGGTCAAGTCATTGGCTACATCGGTACCACCGGCCTCTCCACCGGCCCGCATCTGCACTATGAGTTCCAGGTCAACGGCGTTCACGTCGATCCGCTGGGCCAGAAGCTGCCGATGGCCGATCCGATCGCCAAGTCCGAACGCGCACGCTTCCTTGCGCAAAGCCAGCCGCTGATGGCGCGCATGGACCAAGAGAAGGCCACGATGCTGGCTTCGAGCAAGCGCTAAGTCATGGCCCTGTATATCGGTGTGATGTCCGGAACGAGTCTCGACGGGCTGGACATCGCCCTGATCGAGCAGACCTCGGCGATCAAACTGATCGCCACCCACTACCTGCCAATGCCTGAATCCCTGCGCGCCGAGCTGCTTGGCTTGTGCGCCAGCGGCGCCGACGAGATCGCCCGCTCGGCGATTGCCCAGCAACACTGGGTTGAACTTGCCGCGTCAGGTATTCACGCCCTCCTCGCGCAACAACAACTCAAGCCCGATGCCATCCGTGCCATCGGCAGCCACGGTCAGACCATTCGCCATGAACCGGCGCGTGGGTTTACCGTGCAGATCGGCAATCCAGCTCTGCTGACTGAGTTGACCGGTATTACCGTCGTCAGTGATTTCCGCAGCCGCGATGTTGCGGCGGGAGGCCAAGGTGCGCCTCTGGTGCCAGCGTTTCACGAAGCGTTGTTTGAAGAGCGTAGCGGTAACCAGGCAGTCTTGAATGTCGGCGGATTCAGCAATCTCAGCCTGATTGAGCCAAGCAAACCTGTAGCCGGTTTCGACTGCGGCCCGGGAATGTTCTGATGGACGCCTGGATTCACCGGCAACGCGGCGAAAACTATGACCGGGACGGCAAATGGGCAGCGACCGGCAAGGTTGAACCAGCCCTGCTCACGGCACTGCTAAGCGACCCGTTCTTCGTGACCAAAGGCCCGAAAAGTACCGGCCGGGAAGTCTTCAATCTGCCATGGCTGGAACAGCATCTTTCGAACCTGCCAACCTTCGCAGCCGAAGACGTTCAGGCCACGCTGCTCGAATTGACGGCGCTGACCATCGTCGAGTCGCTACAAAGTGCTCAATCGGACACGATGGAACTGCTGGTCTGCGGCGGCGGCGCGCATAACGCCACGTTGATGAAGCGCTTGGCGGATCTACTGCCGGACACAAAGGTCGCCAGCACCGCAACTCACGGCGTGGATCCGGACTGGGTAGAAGCCATGGCCTTCGCCTGGCTGGCTCATTGCTGCCTCGAAGGCATCGCTGCTAACCGGCCAAGCGTCACCGGTGCTCGCGGCCTGCGCGTACTCGGCGCCATCTACCCGGCATAAGCTTCAGATACAAAAACGCCGCAAAACCGAAAGGTTCTGCGGCGTTTTGTTGTGTGCAGTGAAGTGCGATCAGATCGAGAACGACGACCCGCAACCACAAGTCGTTGTGGCATTCGGGTTTTTGATCACGAAGCGCGAACCTTCCAGACCTTCCTGATAATCCACCTCGGCACCGGCCAGGTACTGGAAGCTCATCGGATCGACCACCAGGCTCACGCCTTCGCGCTCGACAATGGTGTCGTCATCGGCCACGTCTTCATCGAAGGTGAAACCGTATTGAAACCCTGAACAACCGCCGCCCGTAACGAATACGCGCAGCTTCAAGCGATCATTCCCCTCTTCATCGACCAGGCTCTTCACCTTGTGCGCAGCACCTTGAGTGAATTGCAAAGCCGTGGGGGTGAAGGATTCGACGCTCATGCTGACTATCTCCCGGCGTTACGCCGCCATAATGCGTGATGACGCGCATTATCCGCTTGTCCTAGAAAATTGGTCAACTATTAGAGGAGCAGCGGCAAGCTTCAAGCGGTGAGCTTCAAGCTTGCCTCTGATCTCTTGTCGCTTGTGACTTGAAGCTCGTAGCTGCTTTTAAGGCAGCATGCCGGCGTGGGACAGGCCGAAGCGCTCGTCCAGGCCGAACAGGATGTTCATGTTCTGCACCGCTTGGCCCGAGGCGCCCTTGACCAGATTGTCGATCACCGAGAGCACGACTACGAGGTCGCCATCCTGTGGACGATGCACGGCGATGCGGCAGACGTTGGCGCCGCGCACGCTACGGGTTTCCGGGTGACTGCCGGCTGGCATGACATCGACGAACGGTTCGTTGGCATAGCGCTTTTCGAACAGTGCCTGCAGATCAACCGAGCGATCCGCTACTGTCGCGTAGAGCGTGGAGTGGATACCGCGAATCATCGGCGTCAGGTGCGGGACGAAGGTCAGACCAACATCCTTGCCCGCTGCGCGACGCAGGCCCTGGCGAATTTCCGGCAGGTGGCGATGACCTTTTACCGCATAGGCCTTCATGCTTTCCGACGTCTCGGAGTACAAAGAACCTACAGCCGCACCACGCCCGGCACCACTGACACCGGATTTGCAGTCGGCGATCAAACGCGATGCGTCGGCCAGACCGGCTTCCAGCAATGGCAGGAAACCCAACTGCGTTGCGGTCGGATAGCAACCCGGCACCGCGATCAGGCGCGCTTTCCTGATTTGCTCGCGATTGACTTCCGGCAGACCATAGACCGCTTCGTCCAGCAATTCCGGGGCGCCGTGTGGCTGACCGTACCACTTGGCCCACTCATCAGCATCTTGCAGACGGAAGTCGGCGGACAGGTCGATGACCTTGGTACCCGCCGCCAGCAGCTCGCCTGCCAAGGCGTGAGCCACACCATGTGGCGTGGCGAAAAACACCACATCGCAAGCGCCGAGGGTTTTCACGTCCGGCACGCTGAACGCCAGGCCGTCGTAGTGGCCACGCAGGTTCGGGTACATGTCAGCCACGGCCAGACCGGCCTCGGATCGGGAAGTGATGACGACCACTTCTGCCTGCGGATGCTGTGCCAACAGACGCAGCAGTTCGACACCGGTGTAACCCGTGCCGCCGACGATACCGACCTTGACCATAAACCTGCCCTCAACGAACCCACTGGAAAGCCGTCGATAATAGGGGCCGCGCGCGCCTGCGACAACCGCCAAGGTGACGCGCGGACGCTCAAGCCTCTACTATCTGGCTACCGTGAATGAGGGAATAACCAAAAATGCTCTATCTATGGCTCAAAGCGTTTCACATTGTCAGCATCGTCTGCTGGTTTGCCGGGCTGTTCTACTTGCCCCGCCTTTTCGTTTACCACGCGCAGAGCGCAGACACGATCAGCCAGGAACGCTTCAGTGTCATGGAGCGCAAGCTGTACCGCGGCATCATGGGCCCGGCGATGATCGCCACGCTGATCTTTGGTGGCTGGCTGATCTACCTCAACCCAAGCCTTTTCAGCCAGGGCGGCTGGATCCACGCCAAACTGACCCTGGTCGTGCTGCTGATCGGTTACCACCATATGTGTGGCGCGCAGGTAAAACGCTTTGCCCGTGGCGAAAACACCCGCAGCCATGTCTTTTATCGCTGGTTCAATGAAGTGCCGGTTCTGATATTGCTGGCTATCGTAATTCTGGTCGTGGTCAAGCCGTTCTAACTTCAATCGATACAGATCCCTGGGGGTTCACAATGTCGCTGCCCGCTCTGCTCGAACAACGTCTGCGTCTGCCCGTAGTAGCAGCGCCGATGTTTTTGATCTCCAATCCGGAACTGGTGCTCGCCTGCTGCCGCAACGGCGTGGTCGGCAGTTTTCCGGCTCTGAACCAACGCGAAAGCAGCGGGTTCAAAGCCTGGCTGGAACAGATCGAGGCGGGCCTGGCGACGATGAAAAATCCGGCCCCTTATGCGGTGAACCTGATCGTTCATCACAGCAACCCGCGACTGCAGGCGGATCTGGACATCTGCGTCGAGCACAAGGTACCGATTGTTATCACCAGCCTCGGCGCAGTGAAGGAACTGGTCGACGCGGTGCACAGCTACGGCGGTCTGGTGTTTCACGACGTGACCACGCGGCGCCATGCCGAGAAAGCTGCCGAAGCCGGTGTCGACGGGCTGATCGCCGTCGCGGCCGGCGCCGGCGGGCATGCTGGCACCTGGAGCCCGTTTGCGCTGATTGCCGAGATCCGCGAGTTTTTCGACAAGACGCTGTTGCTTGCAGGATGTTTGAACCACGGCCATGAGATTCTCGCCGCGCAGCTGCTCGGCGCGGATCTGGCCTACTTCGGTACGCGATTTATCGGCACCAGCGAAAGTCACGCGCCTGACGCTTATAAAGAGATGCTGCTGACAGCCAAGGCTGCCGACATCATTCATACTCCAGCGGTGTCGGGAGTGCCGGCCAGTTTCATGCGCCAGAGTCTGGAGGCGGCCGGTTTCGACATGGCAGCCCTGCAAGGCAAAGGCGAGGTGAATTTCGGCGACAAGCTCAAGCCGATCAACGATGAAGCCAAAGCCTGGAAGACCGTGTGGTCGGCAGGCCAGGGCGTGGGACAGATTGACGACCTGCCGAGCGTCGATCAGTTGATCGCAAGGCTGGACGCTGAATATCGTCAAGCTCAAACGCGCGCCGCACAGCTGCCACAACGCTGGCCGCGCTGAAGATACCCCGGCCAGTCGCTGGCAGACTGGCATTGAACTGAATACAGCAAACCCAATCGCGACAAGGATGCCTCGGCCATGAGCGACACCCGTTACAAGATCGTCTTCGACGGCGCGCTGCAACCCGGCGTCGACCTCACCACCGCCAAACTGAATCTGGCGGATCTGTTCAAGAGCGATGTGGCTGCCATCGAGCGCCTGTTCAGTGGCCGCGCCGTCGCCCTCAAGCGTGATCTGTCCCACAGCGATGCGCAGACGTATCTGCAAGCGTTGAACAAAACCGGGATCGACGCACGGATAGAAGCGGAAACGGCCATCGAGCTCAATCTGGCGGATGTTCACGACAACCCGGCAGCTGTGGCTGAGCCGGACTCGCCTTACGCCCCACCGCGCGCCAATGTCGGTGAAACTCTGCCGCCGTTCGCCACGCTCAAGCCATTCAGCGTCGAAGGCCGGATCGGTCGCCTGCGCTTTCTGGCCTGGACCATGGTCTTGAGTCTGGTGACCCTGCCCATCGTCGGTGTGTTTGCCTTGATTGCCTTGGGTCTGGTCAGTGGCGACTCGACCACCGGGCTGATCCTCGGTGGGATCCTGGCGGTCTTCCTGTTCATTGGCTTCATGATCGTCAGCATTCTGTTCAGCGTTCAGCGCCTGCACGATATCGGCTGGTCGGGCTGGCTGTGGCTGTTGAATCTGGTGCCGTTCGTGGGCAGCTTCTTCCCACTGGTGATCATGGTTGTTCCCGGCAATACCGGCGCCAACCGCTATGGCCCACCACCTCCGCCGAACAGCACGGCGGTCAAAGTGCTGTGCTCGTTGTGGATCGTATTCTTCGCACTGATTTTTGCCGCAGGCCTGCTTGGCGGTTTCTCGGCCGTGCAGGAAGAATATGAAAGCAATCTGGAGAGCAGCTATGACAGCGGCTCGGTGATCACCGACGAAGTTGAGGTCGTCGAACCGCCAGCGATTTCCGCCGACGAGGCAGCCGAACCGGCGCAGGCCCCTGTAGACTCTGCGCAAGAATGAACAGCGCTCTTCGCCGCGACAACCGCGTCGCCGGCGCGGAGCTGTTGCGATGGAGAACTGCATGACCCGTTACGCTCTGATCACTGGC
The DNA here is from genome assembly GCA_030544685.1 of Pseudomonas sp. B21_DOA. Lineage (NCBI taxonomy): Bacteria > Pseudomonadati > Pseudomonadota > Gammaproteobacteria > Pseudomonadales > Pseudomonadaceae > Pseudomonas > Pseudomonas sp. B21_DOA. The sequence goes on from CP086683.1 coordinate 339,791, forward strand.
GCTTCCAGCGGCATCGGCCTGGCCATGGCCGAAGCACTGGCCCGGCGCGGCCGCAGCCTGATTCTGGTGGCACGACAGCGTGATCAGCTGGAAAGTATCGCCATCGAGCTGACCCAGCGCTTCGATGTCGAAGTGTTGTTTCGTGCCTGCGATCTCGGCGAACCGTTACGCCTGTCCGGCTTTTGCTGGAGTTGGAAGAAGGCGACCGGCAGATCGATCTGCTGGTCAATTGCGCCGGCATCGGCACCTGCGGGCCCTTTCTCGCGCAAGACTGGATGACCGAGCAGGACCTCATAGAGGTCAATATCCTCGCCCTCACCCGCCTCTGCCATGCGCTGGGTAACAGCATGGCGCTGCTGGGCGGCGGGCAGATTCTCAACGTCGCCTCGGTGGCCGCGTACAGCCCCGGCCCGTGGATGAGCACGTACTACGCCAGCAAAGCGTATGTGCTGCATTTTTCCGAAGCCTTGCGCGTGGAGCTCAAACAAAGCGGCGTGAAAGTCTCGGTACTGTGCCCCGGGCCCACGCGCACACCGTTCTTCCGTACGGCGCAGATGACTAGCGAAAAGATCGAAAGCAGCCACTCGCTGATGAGTCCGGAAGAAGTGGCGCTGCATGCCGTACGTGCATTGGAAAAAACCGCGCGATCATCATTCCGGGACGACGCAACCGCTGGCTGGCGTTCCTGCCGCGACTGGGTTCGCGCTGGCTTAACCGGACGATTGTCGGCATGGTCAATAAAGCTTACTGCCCCCGCTAGCAAGACAACTTCGCAGCGGTACACTCATTTCAGCCCAACTCAACGGAGAAACAGCAGTGGATACTCTGTTCACCAAGATCATCAACCGGGAAATCCCGGCGAAGATCATTTACGAGGACGACCAGGTTCTGGCCTTCCACGACATCGCCCCCAGGCTCCGGTGCACTTTCTGGTGATCCCGAAGAAACCGGTGCGCACGCTCAATGACCTGACCGAAGACGACAAGGCGCTGGCCGGGCACATCCTGTTCACCGCCCAGCGCCTAGCGCTGGAGCTGGGTTGCGAAGAAGGCTTCCGCGTGGTGATGAACTGCAATGAACTTGGCGGGCAGACTGTCTATCACATTCATATGCACGTGCTGGGGCAGCGCCAGATGAATTGGCCGCCGGGCTGATTGGCGACAACTAACTGTGGGAGCGAGCCTGCTCGCGAAGGCGCCGATACATTCAACACTTCAGTATCCGATAATCCGCTTTCGCGATCAGGCTCGCTCCCACAAAAAACCTGACCGCCCAGCAAGTGACCCAGCACAAACCCTCGCCGGCCGATTCGGTTAAACTGGCCGCCGAGATTCTTCCCGGAGGTCAGCATGACTACCCAACGTCACTACTCGCCCATAGACCGTCTGCTGCTGCAAGCCGATGCCGCGATGCGCACGCTGTTGCCCTTCAGTGGCCAGCCGTACCGCCCGTCGCCGGCGATTCTGCAGCCGGATACGCAGATGAGCGATGAAGACACCCGCCATGTCGCCGGTCTGATGCGCATCAACCACACCGGTGAAGTTTGCGCCCAGGCGCTGTATCAGGGCCAGGCGCTGACGGCCAAGTTGCCGCAGGTACGCGAAGCCATGGAGCACGCGGCTGAAGAAGAGGTCGATCATCTGGTCTGGTGCGAGCAGCGCATCCATCAGCTGGGCAGCCACACCAGCGTGCTGAATCCACTGTTTTACGGCATGTCGTTCGGCATCGGCGCGGTGGCCGGGCTGATCAGTGACAAGGTCAGTCTTGGTTTCGTTGCGGCGACCGAGCATCAGGTGTGCAAGCACTTGAACGAACATTTGGAGCAATTGCCGGCCGAAGACGAAAAGTCCCGGGCGATTCTCGAGCAGATGCGCATCGATGAAGAACACCATGCGGAAAGTGCCCTGGATGCGGGCGGGTTTCGTTTTCCGGCGCCGGTGAAATTCGGCATGAGTTTGTTGGCGAAGGTGATGACCAAGAGTACTTATCGGATCTGATATCTGTGATGGGGCTGATGACCTCTTCGCGAGCAGGCTCGCTCCCACAGGGGTTTTGTGTGAGGCATGAAAAAGGCGACCAGGAGGTCGCCTTTTTTGTGTCCGGTAATCTTAGGTCGGCATGTTGCGCGCGTAGAAGATTTCCAGCATTTCGTGTTTCACACGGTCGGTCACCTGGGCACGTTGCTCGGGCGAGAGGTTGCTGGTCGCGTCGCCGAACAGGTAGTTGTCCAGTTCGAAGTTCTTCAGCAGCATTTTGGTGTGGAACAGGTTTTCCTGGTACACGTTCACGTCGGTCATCTGGTACGCGTCGCGGGTGTCTTCGGAGAGGTAGTTCTGGATCGAGTTGATCTCGTGGTCGATGAAGTGTTTGTTGCCTTCAACGTCACGGGTGAAGCCGCGCACACGATAATCCACGGTCACGATGTCCGAATCGAACTGGTGAATGAGGAAGTTGAGCGCTTTGAGCGGTGAAATGACACCACAGGTCGACACGTCGATATCCACACGGAAGGTCGCAATACCGTCGTCCGGATGGATTTCCGGATAGGTGTGCACCGTGATGTGGCTCTTGTCGAGGTGGGCCAGAATGATTTCGGGCAACGGGCCCGGCGATTCTTCGATCTGGCTGTCAGTCGGGGTCACCGGCTCTTCCGAAATCAGAATCGTGACGCTGGCGCCCTGGGGTTCATAGTCCTGACTGGCGATGTTCAGGATGTTGGCACCAATGATCTCGACAACTTCTGTGAGAATCTGCGTCAGGCGTTTCGCGTTGTACTCTTGATTGATGTACTCGACGTAAGCCTGCTGGTCTTGCGGGGTCTCCGCGTAGCAGATGTCATAGATGTTGAAGCTCAAGGTCTTTGTCAGGTTATTGAACCCGTGGAGCTTGAGTTTGCTTTTCACCGTTAAAAACTCTCTATGTATGCGGCGCGGCCGCGTGATCAAGCATGCCCGTCAAGTGCGAACAACGCACCTGCGTAGGACGGTTAACACCTCTTCGCGATGGCGATTTTGGTTATCTGTTCAGGCGGATGACCAATCGGCTGACCGATCACTGCCCTGAAAAAAGTGGCGCATTATGCAGACGTCAGCGGGGATCGCCAGAGTCTGCACTGCTTTTATGATAGTTGAATGTCGGTTCAGCCGAGTTCAACGATTTCATAGTCGTGGGTAATCGCCACGCCAGCCGCGCCGAGCATGATCGACGCCGAGCAATACTTCTCGGCCGACAGCTCGATGGCGCGCTTGACCTGAGCTTCCTTCAGACCGCGGCCCTTGACCACGAAATGCATGTGGATCTTGGTAAAGACCTTGGGATCTTCAGTCGCACGCTCGGCGTCGAGGAAAGCCTCGCAGCTTTCAACGGCCTGACGCGACTTCTTCAAGATGCTGACCACGTCGAAGTTGCTGCAACCGCCGACACCCAGCAAAAGCATTTCCATCGGACGAACCCCGAGGTTACGGCCACCGGCGTCCGGCGGGCCGTCCATCACCACGACATGACCGCTGCCGGATTCGCCGAGGAACATGGCTTCGCCAGCCCATTGGATGCGTGCCTTCATCGCCCAGACTCCACTGTAAAAAAGGGTCGCCAGCTTAGCACAGCACTTTGTCCCGACAGGAACGACGTCCTAGGACGGATGCTTTCTGGCTGTAGGTAATTTCTCGAATTTTCGACGAAGTGTCTGGTAAGCTGGCGCCAATTCGCTGGCGCCCATTCGTCAGCCCTGTAGCGACCGCCTTCAGCGCCTCATAAAAACTCAAACATCACCGTGCAGTCTTTTCGGGATACAACCATGGTTGCTATTACCCCCACACCCAAAATCAAGAACATCGACAAGCTGTTGATGCATTGCCAGCGCCGGCGTCACGCGGCCAAGAGCAACATCATCTGCGCCGGCGATCGCTCGGACACGCTGTACTTCATCATCAAGGGTTCGGTGACCATCCTCATCGAGGACGACGATGGTCGCGAGATGATCATCGCCTACCTCAACGCCGGGGATTTCTTCGGCGAATTGGGTCTGTTCGAGCAGGCAGGTCAGGAGCAGGAACGCAGCGCCTGGGTGCGGGCCAAGGTCGAATGTGAAACCGCAGAAATCAGTTACGCCAAGTTCCGCGAACTGTCGCAGCAGGATCCAGACATTCTTTACGCGCTCAGCGGACAAATCGCACAGCGCCTGCGCAATACCACGCGCAAAGTCGGTGACCTCGCATTCTTCGACGTCACCGGTCGAGTCGCCCGCTGTCTGTTGGAGTTGTGCAAACAGCCGGACGCCATGACTCACCCGGACGGCATGCAGATCAAAGTCACCCGTCAGGAAATCGGTCGAATCGTCGGTTGTTCGCGAGAGATGGTCGGCCGCGTGCTCAAGGATCTGGAAGAACGCAATCTGGTCGACGTGAAGGGCAAGACCATGGTGGTCTTCGGCACGCGTTGAGCCCGTGAATCAAGGGCTGTAAATCTGCGCCAGCATCAAACGAAACAATTCATCGAGACGCGCCAGCGCCTGTGGCGCGTTGAATTTTTCATGCAGGGCGATATGGCTTTGCGCCCTCACCCGCTGCTCCAGGCCGCAGGCTTCATTGAAACGATTGACCGCGGCGACCATTGACTCGCGTTCGTCTTCCATCAGCATCGCCCCATGCACCAGGCCCACCGGACGTTGTCCGCCCTGGCTCTGACGCCAGCGCTGGGCGGTGCCGACCATCTTGCGACCGTCGAGATTGACGTTGAAGCGGCCATCGCAGAACGCACCGTCGATTTCTCCCACCGACGACGTGCCACCCAACTCATCCAGCAACTGACAGATCGGATCGCACAGACGGCGGTAGCCGGTTTCGATGCGGTTCAGATCGCCTTCACTGCGAGGCGGGGCATACACCAAGGCAATGTTGATGGTCGCAGCGGATTGCGGGACGGGCTCACCGCCGGTCTCGCGCAACAGCACCGGCCAGCCAGCGGCAGCGGAGACTTCGCAGGCGTGGTCGAATTGCGCGAGACGGTTGAGGCGGCGCGGCATGACCAGGGCGCGGTCGGTGGGTTGCCAGAACAGCAGGCCAAATTCGGCGTCGCCAGAGCAGACCGAGGCCAGCAAGTCCTGTTCGGCTTGCAGGCCGGATTCGATGGTCAGAGGGGTTGGCAGCGACATCGATAACTCCGGAAGATCTGGAATCTTTAGAGGTTATGAGGACGTCTTCGCGAGCAAGCTCGCTCCCACAGGGAAATGCATTCCAAATGTGGGAGCGAGCTCGCTCGCGAAACGGTCGACTCGGTCTGAAAGAATATCAGTCGAGGGTCGACCCGCTGATCGGCACACCACGCTCCGGAAAGAACAAGCGCTGCAATTCAACGCCAGGGTTTTCCGCGCGCATGAACGCTTCGCCGACCAGGAACGAGTACACATCGCTGATTTCCATCAGCTCGACGTCGGCCCGATTGAGGATGCCGCTCTCGGTGATCACCAGGCGATCGCGCGGGATGCGCGGCAGCAGGTCGAGGGTGGTTTCCAGGCTGACATCAAAAGTATGCAGGTTGCGGTTGTTGACCCCGACCAGCGGCGTGTCGAGGGTTTTCAACGCGCGCTCAAGTTCGTCACCGTCGTGCACTTCCACCAAGACGTCGAGACCGACGCCTTTGGCCACCGCGGCCAGCTCGGCCATCTTCACGTCGTCCAGCGCGGAGACGATCAGCAGCACGCAATCGGCGCCCAGCGCGCGGGCTTCAACGATCTGGTACGGATCGATCATGAAGTCCTTGCGGATCACCGGCAATTTGCAGGCGGCGCGCGCCTGTTGCAGGTAGGCATCGGCGCCCTGAAAGTAATCGATGTCGGTCAGCACCGACAGACAGGTCGCCCCGCCCTTCTCGTAGCTCTTGGCGATGTCGGCCGGCACGAAGTCTTCGCGGATTACGCCTTTGCTCGGCGAGGCCTTTTTGATTTCAGCAATCACGGCCGGTTGCTTCTTCTTCGCTTGCGCCAGCAAAGCCTGGGCAAAACCACGGGGTGCATCGGCCGCCTTGGCCAGACTTTCCAGCTCGCTCAGGCTGACCCGGGCGCTGCGCTCGGCGACTTCCTCAACCTTGCGCGCCAAAATGTTTTCCAGAACCGTCGGTACACTCATCCTTCATTCTCCACTTTGAATACCGCGGTAAAGGCACCCAGCTCCTCGAGCTTTTCTCGAGCGAGGCCGGTGTGCAGCGCGTCGTGCGCCAGCTCCACACCCTGTTTCAGACTGCTTGCCAGGTCGGCGGCATACAGCGCCGCACCGGCATTGAGCACAATCATCTCGGCAGCTTTCTGGCCGTTTTCGGTTTTGCGCTTGCCGAGGGCATCACGGATCAGCGCCAGCGAAGCTTCCGGGCCTTCGACCGACAGGCCGTGCAGGCTCTGGCTCTTCATGCCGAGGTCTTCCGGTTCGACCCAATACTCAGTGATTTCGTTGTTCTTCAGCTCGGCGACAAAGGTCGGCGCGGCGAGGCTGAATTCATCCAGACCGTCCTTCGAATGCACCACCAGCACGTGCTTGCTGCCCAGCCGCTGCAAGACTTCGGCCAGTGGCCGGCATAGCGTCTGGGTGAACACGCCGACGACCTGATGTTTCACACCGGCCGGATTCGTAAGCGGGCCAAGCATGTTGAACAACGTGCGCAGGCCGAGTTCGCGGCGCGGGCCGGCGGCGTACTTCATCGCTTTGTGATGGGTCTGGGCGAACATGAAACCGATGCCGACGTTGTCGATGCAGCGCGCGACCTGTACCGGAGTCAGATTCAGGTAAATGCCGGCAGCTTCCAGCAGATCGGCGCTGCCGCTCTTGCCGGACACTGCGCGGTTGCCGTGCTTGGCCACGGTGCAACCGGCCGCCGCGACAACAAAGGAAGACGCGGTCGAGACGTTGAAGATGTTCGCACCGTCACCGCCGGTACCAACCACATCGACCACGCCATCGAGGGTTTTCAGCTGGACCTGATCGGCCAGCTCGCGCATCACCGACACCGCGCCGACAATTTCGTCGATGCTCTCGCTCTTCATGCGCATGGCCATCATGAACGCGCCAATCTGCGCTTCGGTGCACTGGCCGGTCATGATCTCGCGCATCACGTCACGCATTTCCTCGGTGCTCAGGTCGAGATGCTCGACGATACGGCTCAGGGCTGTCTTGATATTCATGGGAAGTCCTTAGCGCGTGCCGCCGGTTTGTTTGAGGAAATTGGCAAACAGTTCATGACCCTGCTCGGTGAGGATCGATTCGGGATGGAACTGTACGCCTTCGATGTTCAGGGTCTTGTGACGCAGGCCCATGATCTCGTCGACCGAGCCATCATCGTGCTGGGTCCATGCGGTCAGCTCGAGGCAATCGGGCAGGCTGTCGTGCTTGACGATCAGCGAGTGGTAACGGGTAACGGTGAGTGGATGATTGAGGCCGGCGAACACGCCCTTGTCCTCGTGGAATACCGGGCTAGTCTTACCGTGCATGACTTGGCGGGCACGCACCACATCACCGCCGAAGGCCTGGCCGATGGACTGGTGGCCGAGGCAAACGCCGAGGATCGGCAGTTTGCCGGCGAAGTGCTTGATCGCGTCGATGGAAATGCCTGCCTCGGTAGGCGTGCACGGCCCGGGGAAACCACGATGCGCTCGGGATTCAGCGCCTCGATTTCGGCGATGGTCAGTTCGTCGTTGCGCACCACTTTGACCTCGGCACCCAGCTCGCCGAGGTATTGCACAACGTTGTAGGTAAAGGAGTCGTAGTTGTCGATCATCAGCAACATGGCGTTTCGAACCTCTTGAATTCTGACTTGATGACAGCCTTCAGATGACTTGCCCGCAGGGCGCTGCGCGATGTCGGACGCGCAGAGAGCGCCAGCACAGCGGCATTTCAAACAGACAAGGAAGGCAAAGCGATACAGATCCGGCGGGGCCGGCAGAGAAGATTCAGGCGCGCCAACGCCAGCGGGCGTGTGCCTTGATGACTTGATCCAGGAGTTTGCTGGTGATCAACACGGGGAAGGTCTCGTTCATACGTTCCGGCACAGTAACTTAGCTGGGCGGACCGTGCAATATGGCGGGGCCTGCGGGTTATAAAACGGCAGAAGGATTCGCGACCGATGGCAAAATGCCGAACGTTTTTGGTACTGTCGTTTCGTTCACCTACAACAATAAATAAACGGACTTGCTCATGATCAGACAGACGTTGTTTGTACCGCTGGCCAGTTGCTTGCTCGCACTGGCCTGCGCCCAGGCCAATGCGGCGCCCAATCCTTATTCCAGTTTCATTGTGTTCGGCGACAGCCTCAACGATGCCGGGACCTTCGCCGACACCGGCGGCCCCGCGGGTTCCACCGAGCGCTACACCAACCGCACCGGGCCGGTGTATCAGAATGGCAGCGGCGAAGTTTATTCATTGAATTCCACGCAACTGCTCGGTGCCCGCCTGGGCTATTCGCCTGACCAGACAGCCTCCTCCAGTTCTGCGGTGCGCGCGGCAAACGGTCAGCCCGACGGCAACAACTGGGCGGTCGGCGGTTATCGCACCGACCAGATTCTCGACTCGATCACTACCCAGTCGGCCACTGGCGAACGCACGCGGCCCGGTTACCTTCCTTCGAACGGCCTGCGCGCCGACCCGAATGCGCTGTATTACATTTCCGGTGGCGGCAACGACTTCCTCCAGGGCCGCATTCTCAGCCTGCCCCAGGCCAACGCCGCAGCCGATCGCCTGGCCGACAGCGTGCAAACCCTGCAGACCGCCGGCGCCAAATACGTGATGGTCTGGCTGCTGCCCGACGTGGGCCTGACCCCGGCCCTCAATGGCACGCCGCTGCAAGCATTCAGCAGCACCCTCGCCAACCAGTTCAACAGCCAGTTGGTGACGCGCCTGCAGGGCATCAATGCCGAAGTCATTCCGCTGAATATTCCAGTGCTGCTCTCGGAAGTCTTCGCCGACCCGGGGCGCTTTGGCCTGGCCACCGACCAGAACCTCACGGCGACTTGCTTCAGTGGCAATAACTGCCCGGAAAACGCCCGCTACGGCATCAACAGTGCTACGCCGGATCCGACCAAGCTGATCTACAACGATGGCGTGCACCCGACCGAATCCGGGCAGAAACTCATCGCCGATTACGCCTACTCTCTACTGGCAGCGCCGTGGGAACTGAGCCTGTTGCCGGAAATGGCCCACGGCACTGTGCGTGCGCATCAGGATGAATTGCGTAACCAATGGCAGGCGGACTGGGAGAACTGGCAAGCGGTCGGCCAATGGCGCGCGATTGTCTCGGCCGGCGGACAACGTCTGGATGTCGACAGCCAGAGCAGCGGCGCCAGTGCCGATGGCAGCGGTTACAACCTCAACGTCGGCGGCAGCTATCGCCTGAACGAGGCTTGGCGCGTGGGCGTAGCGGCCGGTTTGTACCGACAGGATCTCGAGGCCGGGCACAACGATTCCGACTACAAACTCAACAGCTACATGGCCACCGCGTTTGCCCAGTTCCAGCAGAACCGCTGGTGGGCCGACGCGGCGCTGACCGGCGGCAAACTCGACTACGACAACCTCAAGCGCAAGTTCGACCTCGGCGCCAGCGAGGGCGCGGAGAAAGGCGATACCGACGGCAGCCTGTGGGCGTTCAGCACGCGTCTCGGCTATGACATTGCCCAACCGGGCAGCCAATGGCACCTGTCGCCGTTTGTCAGCGCCGATTACGCCAGTGTCGATGTCGACGGTTACTCGGAAAAGAGCAACCGCGCCACCGCGCTGACCTTCGATGACCAGAGCCGCGATTCAAAACGCCTGGGCCTGGGCATCCAGGGCAAGTACAACTTCACCGCGCAAACCCAGGTGTACGGCGAATACGCCCACGAGCGTGAGTACGAAGATGACGTGCAGAAGGTCAACATCGCACTCAACACCCTGCCGGCCAATGACTTCACCCTGGAAGGCTACACACCGGCAAGTCACCTGAACCGCTTGAGCCTCGGTGTCAGTCACAAGCTGACGGCGGATCTGGCGCTGCGTGGCGGTTATACGTTCCGCAAGGACGATGACTTCAAGCAGCAGGGAGTGAATGTCGGGGTCGTGCTGGATTTCTGAGTCGTAGATGCAAAAAAGCGGCGCCTGACAGGGCGCCGCTTTTTTATGCCTCAACACAAAACCCAATGTGGGAGCGAGCCTGCTCGCGAAAGCGCTGGGTCAGTCAGCATCAACGGTGACTGACTCACCTCTTCGCGAGCAGGCTCGCTCCCACATGGGAAATTGCGTGGATCAGGCGTCCGGGGTCTGCTCGGCCAACGCCACGGCGCGGAACATCGCGCGGCGTTTGTTCAGGGTTTCTTCCCATTCCAGCGCCGGCACCGAGTCGGCGACGATGCCGCCGCCGGCCTGCACGTGCAATTCACCGTTCTTGATCACCGCCGTGCGAATGGCAATCGCGGTGTCCATGTTGCCGTTCCAGGCGAAGTAACCGACCGCACCGCCGTACACGCCACGCTTGACCGGCTCCAGTTCATCGATGATTTCCATCGCACGAATCTTCGGCGCGCCCGACAAGGTGCCCGCTGGCAGAATCGCCCGCAGTGCGTCCATCGCGGTCAGTCCTTCTTTCAACTGGCCGGTGACGTTGGAGACGATGTGCATCACATTGGAATAACGCTCGATGACCATTTCTCGGTGAGCTTCACCGAACCGATTTCCGAGACTCGCCCGGTATCGTTGCGGCCCAGATCGATCAGCATCAAGTGCTCGGCGATCTCCTTGTCATCCGAGAGCAGATCCTGCTCCAGCGCCACATCGGCTTCTTCGGTGGCACCGCGTGGGCGCGTGCCGGCGATCGGGCGCACGGTGATCAGGTTATCTTCGACGCGCACCAGTACCTCCGGCGAACTGCCGACGACGTGGAAATCGCCGAAGTTGAAGAAGTACATGTACGGCGTCGGGTTGAAGCACCGCAGCGCGCGGTACAGATCGATCGGCGCAGCCTTGAAGTCGATCGACATACGCTGCGACGGCACCACTTGCATGCAGTCGCCGGCAAGGATGTATTCCTTGATGGTGTCGACGGCTTTTTCGTAATCGTCCTGAGTGAAACTGGAACGAAACACCGGATCGGCCGCTTGCTGTTTGCTGAAATCCAGGCCACGACGCGGGGTAATCGGCTGACGCAGTTGCTCGAGCAGTTCCTGCAACCGCGCCTGACCTTGTTCGAAGGCATCGGCTTGCGCAGGGTCGGCAAGGACAATTGCGTGCATCTTGCCAGCGAGGTTGTCGAACACCACCACGGCGTCGGAGACCATCAGCAGAATGTCCGGCACGCCCAGCGGATCCGGGTTCGGGCATTTGCCCAGACGCTTCTCTACATAACGTACACAGTCGTAACCGAAGTAGCCGACCAGACCACCGTTGAAGCGCGGCAGGCCGGCGATGGTCGGCACGTTGTAGCGCGCCTTGAAGGTTTCGACGAACGCCAGCGGGTCTTCAACCTCGTGGCTCTCGGTCTCGACGCCATCCACGCTGATGCTGACGTGATGGTCGTGCACCCGCAGCACAGTGCGGCACGGCAGGCCGATGATCGAGTAACGGCCCCATTTCTCGCCGCCCTGCACCGATTCGAGCAGGTAGGAGTTGGGCTGGTCGGCCAGTTTCAGGTAGATCGACAGCGGCGTGTCGAAGTCGGCCAGGGTTTCGCAGGCCAACGGGATGCGGTTATAGCCATCAGCGGCCAGACGCAGGAATTCTTCGCGATTCATAAGGTGCCTCGTGGTGTGAGGTGCAATCAGTCAGGTATGCAAACGCGCCGGCAGGGCCGGCCAGAATCAGTCAGGCGCGCCAACGCCAACGGGCCAGGGCCTTGATGACTTTCATCCAGAGTTTGCGGGTGACCACCACGATGGCGTTTCCAGAAGGGGTTGAACAGCGTCGGGCAACGTTATCCCACCGGCCAGATCCAGGCAACCGGGAATTAGTTTGCGCAAATCGTCGATCACCAGCGCCGGCGATTCCTCGGCAATCGGCCGGCCATGGTTGTAGCCATAACTGAGCGCCACACATTTGACCCCCGCCGCTTTCGCCGCTTGCACATCGCTGCGCGAGTCGCCGACGAACAACGATTGCGAGGCCGGAATGTTGGCCATTTTCATCACGAAAAATAGTGCTGCCGGGTCAGGCTTCTTCTGCGGCAGGGTATCGCCGCCGATGATCCACTTGAAGTAGCGACCGATCTTCATCTGATCGAGCAGCGGCGCGACGAAGCGCTCGGGCTTGTTGGTGATCAGCGCCATGGCCACGCCTTGCTTGTGCAGCCACTTGAGCGTGTCGCGCACACCGGGATAGACCACGGTCAGCTCATGGCTGGCGCCGTACGCCTCCATGAAAATCTCCAATGCGCGCTCGGCTTCAGCGTCATCCACAGCCGAATGATCGATGCCACCGGCCAAGGCCCGACGCACCAGCACCGGCGCGCCATTGCCGACCCATTCGCGCACTGCTTCGATGCCCGCCGGCGGACGGCCGAGGGAGAGCAGCATGGTGTCCACCGCCGCCGCCAGGTCGGGAACCGAATCGATCAGCGTGCCATCCAGATCGAACATCACCAACCGTGGCAGTTGCCCCGGGAACAACTGCTCAAAACCGCTCATGGGCGTGCCAGTGCCAGTTCGGAACGCATCTTGTCGATGACTTCCTGATAGTTCGGCGCGTTGAAAATGGCCGAACCGGCGACGAAGGTGTCAGCGCCGGCAGCGGCGATTTCGCGGATATTGTTGACGTTGACGCCGCCGTCGATTTCCAGGCGGATGTCGCGGCCCGAGGCATCGATGATGGCGCGCGCTTCACGCAGCTTGTCGAGGGTGCCGGGAATGAACTTCTGCCCGCCGAAGCCCGGGTTGACGCTCATCAGCAGGACCATGTCGACCTTGTCGATCACGTACTTGAGCACGTCCAGCGGAGTCGCCGGATTGAACACCAGGCCGGACTTGCAGCCGCCTTCACGGATCAGCTGCAGCGAGCGATCGACGTGCAAAGTAGCTTCGGGGTGGAAGGTGATGTAGGTCGCGCCGGCTTCAATGAAGTCGCCGACGATGCGGTCCACCGGGCTGACCATCAGGTGCGCGTCGATCGGCGCGGTGACGCCGTACTTGCGCAGCGCCGCGCAGACCATCGGGCCGATCGTCAGGTTCGGTACGTAGTGGTTGTCCATGACATCGAAGTGGACGAAGTCGGCGCCGGCGGCGAGAACGTTGTCCACTTCCTCGCCGAGGCGGGCGAAGTCGGCGGAGAGGATCGACGGAGCAATTACGAAGGGCTGCATGACGCACCTGTGCTGAGCTAAATCACGATGGCGCGCATTGTATACCTCAAGTTTCCACGCGCGCACCGTGACCGGGATGATTGGGTTGTGCCATGAGCCCTCAGCGACCGCGCCTCAGTAAGCCGCGCGGTAGATCTTCTCGATATCGCCGGCGCTGAGTTTGCGCGGGTTGTTGCGCATCAGCCGCTCGATGCCGGCGGCCTCCACGGCCATCGCCGGGATCGCTTCCTCCGGCACGCCGAAACTGCGCAGCCCGGCAGGGATTTCCACCGCCGCGCACAGGTCGGTCATGGCCTGCACGGTTTTGTCAGCAGCTTCGCTGGCGCTCAGATGAGCGGTCTTCACGCCCATGGCTTCGGCAATATCCTGCATGCGTTCGACGCAGGCCATTTTGTTCCAGGTCATCACATAGGGCAGCAGCAAGGCGTTGCTGACGCCGTGGGCAATGTTGAAGCGCCCGCCCAGCGGATACGCCAGCGCATGCACCGCACCCACCCCGGCGTTACCGAACGCCATGCCGGCCATCAGGCTGGCGGTGGCCATGTCTTCGCGCGCTTGCAAGTTGGCACCGTTGGCGTAGGCCTTGGGCAAGGCGCTGGCGATCAACTTGATCGCGCCAATGGCGAGGAGTCGGTGATCGGCGAGGCATTCACCGACAGATAGGATTCAATGGCGTGCACCAGTGCATCGACACCACTGGCGGCGGTGACGCTGCGCGGACAGGTCAGGGTCATTTGCGGACTGACCAGCGCCACGTCCGGCAGCAGATAGTCGCTGACGATGCCTTTCTTCAACTGCGCGACCTTGTCCGAAAGAATCGCCACGTTGGTGACTTCAGAGCCAGTGCCGGCGGTGGTCGGAATGGCAATCAGCGGCGGGCCTTTGCGCGGCACCTGATCGACGCCGAACAGATCTTCCAGCGCGCCGTGGTAACCGGCGTAGGCGGCGACACTTTTGGCAATATCGATGGCGCTGCCACCCCGAGGCCGATCAAACCGTCATGCCCGCCCTCACGGTAGGCACGCATGCAATCTTCGACGATGGCGATTTCCGGGTCGGGCAGCACACGGTCGAAAATCTCGTACTCGCGCCCGCCAAGTTGCACCAGCGCCAGCTCGACAGTACCGGACTTGACCAGCGCGGCGTCGGTGACGATCAGCGGGTTGTCGATGTCGAGGCGGGTGAGTTCGGCGGCCAGTTGCTCGATGGCTGCGGCGCCGGTGATCAGTTTGTGAGCGATTTTGAACTGGGACAGACTCATGGTGCGCAGCCTCTTATAGATGTGGGAGCTGGGCACAAGATTAGCTGGGGATTTGGGGTTGTCTGCTATTCACCCTATGAATGGCCAGATCGAGAAGACCACGATCAACTGTGGGAGCGAGCGTGCTCGCGAATACGGTAGCCCTTTCAACTGATATGCCAGCTGACACACCGCCTTCGCGAGCAGGCTCGCTCCCACATTTTTGACCGCTTTCGAAGTCAGACTTGCGCGGTGCGGAGTTTCTCGCTGCGCCCGCGCAGCCATTCCAGCGTCAGCAGCAAGATCACCGAGAAGGCAATCAGCAACGTCGCCGCCGCGGCAATCGTCGGGCTGAGGTTTTCGCGAATCCCGCTGAACATCTGCCGAGGCAATGTCGCCTGCTCGGGCCCGGCAAGGAACAGCGTCACCACCACTTCATCGAAAGAAGTCGCAAAGGCAAACAGCGCCCCGGAAATCACTCCCGGCGCAATCAGCGGCAAGGTCACCCGGCGGAATGCTGTCAGTGGTGAAGCACCGAGACTCGCAGCAGCACGCACCAGGTTGTGATTGAAGCCCTGCAACGTCGCCGACACGGTGATGATCACAAACGGCACACCCAATACCGCATGCACGACGATCAGCGAGAAGAAGCTGTTGCCCAGCCCCAGCGGCGCGAAGAACAGATAACTCGCCACGCCGATGATCACCACCGGCACCACCATCGGTGAAATCACCAGCGCCATCACCAGCGACTTGCCGGGGAAGTCGCCACGGGTCAGGCCGATCGCCGCCAGCGTACCGAAGATCATCGCCAGCACCGTCGCCGCCGGGGCGACGATGATGCTGTTTTTCAGTGCGCGCATCCATTCCGCCGAGGCGAAGAAGTCGTGATACCACTGCAGCGAGAAACCCTGCAGCGGATAGACCAGAAAACTCCCCGAGTTGAACGACAGCGGAATAATCACCAGCACCGGCAGGATCAGAAACAACAGGATCAGGCCGCAGAGAATCCGCAGGCTGTAGAACCACACCCGTTCGATGGGCGACATGTAAGGACTCAGCATCGCAAATTCCCCTTAGCTCAGGCGCAGGCGACTGGCGCCGACCAGCCAGCTGTAGATCAGATAAAGCACCACGGTCGCCAGCAACAGCAAGCCGCCGAGCGCGGTGGCCATGCCCCAGTTGATGCTGGTGTTGGTGTAGAAGGCGACGAAGTAGCTGACCATTTGGTCGTTCGGACTGCCGAGCAGCGCCGGGGTGATGTAGTAGCCGATGGCGAGGATGAACACCAACAGGCAGCCGGCGCCAACGCCGGCGTAGGTCTGCGGGAAGTACACCCGCCAGAAACTGGCGAACGGGTGGCAGCCGAGGGAAATGGCGGCACGCATGTAGGTCGGCGAGATGCCTTTCATCACGCTGTAGATCGGCAGAATCATGAACGGCAGCAGGATGTGCACCATCGAGATGTAAACGCCGGTGCGGTTGAACACCAGTTCCAGCGGTTTATCGATGATGCCCATGGCCAGCAGCGCACTGTTGATCAGACCGCCGGATTGCAGCAGCACGATCCACGCTGCGACCCGCACCAGAATCGAAGTCCAGAACGGCAGCAGCACCAGGATCATCAGCAGGTTGCTCTGCCGCGAAGGCAGGTTCGCCAGCAGATAAGCCAGTGGATAGGCGAGCAGCAGGCAGATCACGGTGATGACCAGGCCCATCCAGAACGTGCGAGCGAAGATGTCGAGGTAGATCGCTTGATCCGGGGTGGCCGGGGCCAGTTCGCCGAGATCATCGATACGGTGATCGACCGCCGCCAGCAGGTAATACGGAGTGATGCTGCTGGTGTTGCGTTTCACCGCTTGCCAGTAGGCCGGGTCGCCCCAGCGTTCGTCGAGCGCTTCCAGCGCTTCTTTATAAGAGGCCGGTTCGCTGGCGAACGGCAGCGCCCGGGCGGTTTTGGTCAGCAGGCTGCGGTAGCCGGCCAACTCCATGTTCAAGCGCTTGGACAGATCGCCCAGCGTCTGGTTTTGCGGGCTTCGGCGAGGTCTTCGCTGGCCGCCTTGTACACCGGCTCGGCGGGCAGACCACGGCCGTCCCAACTGGCGATGGCAGTGACAGTGCGCGGCATGCCGCCAACCACTTCCGGGTTGCCGACGCTTTTATAGAGCAGCGCCACGATCGGCACCAGAAACACCAGCAGCAGAAACAGCACCAGCGGCGCAATCAGCGCTTGAGCCTTCCAGCGGTTGACCCGCTCGGCGCGCTTGAGCTTCTGCTTCAAGGTGGGGCTGGCGCCCTCGTTCAGGGAACGGCGATGGCCATGACGTACTCCGCAAATCTTTGATCGTTACAGAGGTGGCGAACCACCTCTGTTGCGTTGAAACACTGCTACCTGTGGGAGCGAGCCTTTCTGTGGCAGCGAACCTTTGTGGCGAGGGGATTTATCCCCGTTCGGCTGCGCAGCAGTCGTAAAACCTGAGAATGCGGTTTACCTGACCCACCGAGCGGGTATGGCTTCGGGGCTGCTACGCAACCCGACGGGGATAAATCCCCTCGCCACAAAAGCGCCCTTGCCATCTCCATACAGGTAAAACAGTGGTTATTTCGCCGCCCAGGAATTGAAGCGCTGCTCCAGTTGCTCGCCGTTGTCAGCCCAGAAGCTGACGTCGATCTGCACCTGGTTGGCGATGTTTTCCGGGGTGGTCGGCATGTCTTTCAGGACATCCTTGGCCAGCAGCGGCACAGCCTGGGTGTTGGCCGGGCCGTAGGCGATGTTTTCCGAGTAGGTCTTCTGCTGCTGCGGCTGTACCGAGTAGGCGATGAATTTCTTCGCCGCTTCCGCGCGCTTGGCGTCCAGGCCTTTCGGGATGGCCCAGGCGTCGAAGTCGTAGATGCCGCCGTTCCACACGACTTTCAGGTTGGATTCTTTCTGCACCGCAGCGATGCGACCGTTGTAGGCCGAACTCATTACCACGTCGCCGGAAGCGAGGTATTGCGGCGGTTGCGCGCCGGCTTCCCACCACTGAATGCTTGGCTTGAGCTCATCGAGTTTCTTGAACGCCCGATCCTGGCCGCCCTTGCTCGCCAGCTCCTTGTAGACGTCTTTCGGCGCCACACCATCGGCCATCAGCGCGAATTCGAGGGTGTACTTGGCGCCTTTGCGCAGGCCGCGCTTGCCCGGGAATTTCTTCGTATCCCAGAAATCCGCCCAACTGGTCGGTGCGGTTTTCAGCTTGTCGGCGTTGTAAGCCAGCACGGTCGACCAGACGAAGAAACCTACGCCGCACGGCTGAATGGCGCCTTTGACGTAGTCTTCGGTCTTGCCGAACAGCGCAGGATCAAGCTGCTCGAACATGTCTTCGTCGCAACCACGGGACAGCTCTGGCGATTCAACTTCGACCAGGTCCCAGGACACGCTCTTGGTGTCGACCATGGCTTTGACCTTGGCCATCTCGCCGTTGTATTCGCCGGCAACGATCTTGCCGTTACCCGCCGCTTCCCACGGTGCATAGAAGGCTTTGACTTGCGCCGCCTTGTTCGCCCCGCCAAACGACACCACGGTCAAGTCCGGGCCGGCGGCCATCGCGCCGGTCGCACCCATCAGGCCCAGAGTCAGGGCGGTGAACTTCAGGGATCTCAACATTTATTGTTCTCTCCACGTGCAGGATTGGTGTGTTGGTATTGCCGGGGCGCTTAGTGCGCCTCTAAAAGCGGATCAAGCGCGCGAACGTGCTCGACCTGCCAGCCAAGCGGAACCACGTCGCCGACAGCGAGCGCGGGATCGAGCTCGGCAATCGGTTGCTTCACGAAGAAGTCGGTCTTGCCGCAGACTTCCAGGCGCACCCGGACGTGGTCGCCCAGATAGATGAATTCCGCCACCCTCCCTGAGAAGCGGTTGACGCATTGATCGCTCGAACCGTTGAGACTGACGCGCTCCGGACGGATCGACAGGGTCACTGGCTCGCCGGTCTGGCCGACGTTGACCGCCAGCGCCTCGACCTTTTCGCCACGGCCCAGTTCGACCACGCAACGCTCGCCGCTCTGGCTGAGCAGGCGGCCGTTGAGACGGTTGTTCTCGCCGATGAAGTTGGCGACAAAGGTGTTTTTCGGCTCTTCGTAAAGCGTGCGCGGCGGGGCGATCTGCTGGATTTCGCCCTGATGGAACACCGCGACGCGGTCGGACATGGTCAGCGCTTCGCCTTGGTCGTGAGTCACGTAGACGACGGTCACGCCGAGGCGCTGGTGCAGGTGCTTGATCTCCATCTGCATGTGTTCACGCAGTTGTTTGTCGAGTGCGCCGAGCGGCTCGTCCATCAACACCAATTGCGGCTCGAACACCAGCGCGCGTGCCAGTGCCACACGCTGCTGCTGACCACCGGACAGCTGCGCCGGATAACGCGAGGCGAAGGCATCGAGCTGAACCATGCTGAGGACTTTCTTCACCCGCTCGCTGACGTCGCTTTTGTTCAGGCCACGCACGGACAGCGGAAAAGCGAGGTTTTCGGCAACGGTCATGTGCGGGAACAGCGCGTAATTCTGGAACACCATGCCGATGTCGCGCTTGTGCGGCGGCACGTTGTTGATCGAACGCCCGGCCAGCAGAATCTCGCCGGCGGTCGGCGTCTCGAATCCGGCGAGCATCATCAGGCTGGTGGTCTTGCCCGAACCGGACGGCCCGAGCAGGGTGAGGAATTCGCCTTTGCGAATGTCCAGGTTGAGGTCTTTGACGATCAGGTTCTCGCCGTCGTAGCTCTTCTGCACACCACGAAAGCTGACCAGCACATCACCGGTCCCTGCGTTTGTATCGACCTGGCTCATACCCACACCTTTGTTGTTGATGACTGCTTGTTCATCAAGCCTAGTGGCTGGCGGCGGCCACGCAAATCGGGGCGCAGGAGAGAATCGCTTAAGCGTAATGGAAGGCTGGGGTAGGGATTGCCCTACAAGGATGGCGCGTTTGGGCAAACGCAGCGGCAAGGGGCAAGCTGCAAGCGGCAAGAACAGGCAAAAGCGTTTGTCGCTAACAGATATGCCCAAGATGCCAGCCTCAAAGCACATCCCTTGTGGGAGCGGGCTTGCTCGCGAATGCGGTGGGTCATTCAACTCATTCGGCGACTGGTACACCGCTTTCGCGAGCAAGCCCGCTCCCACAGTTTTGACCGCGGTGATTTTTAGAGGAGTTTGTGCTCCATCGCATATTTCACCAGCTCGGCCAGCGAGGTGATGTTGAGCTTCTGCATCAGCCGCGCCTTGTGCGTGCTGATGGTCTTGCTGCTCAAGGCCAGTTGCTGGGCGATGTCGTTGACGTTGGCGCCTTGGGCCAGGCGCTCGAACACCGAGAATTCGCGTTCCGACAGCAGCGAATGCA
Source organism: Pseudomonas sp. B21_DOA (assembly GCA_030544685.1). Taxonomy (NCBI): domain Bacteria; kingdom Pseudomonadati; phylum Pseudomonadota; class Gammaproteobacteria; order Pseudomonadales; family Pseudomonadaceae; genus Pseudomonas; species Pseudomonas sp. B21_DOA. Next base: position 359,698 of record CP086683.1, read on the forward strand.
GCGGCCGGGTATCAGTCAGGCCGACTTCGAAGACCATGCGATCGGCCAGTTCCGGGTCGATGTAGCGCCCGCCCGCCGCGACTTTGCGGATCGCCGTGAGCAGCAGCGCCGGGTCGCTGTCCTTGGTCGCATACCCGGCCGCGCCGACCTTCAAGGCTCGCGCGGCCATTTGCGCTTCGTCGTGCATCGACAGCACCAGAATCGCCGGCGGATTGTTCAGCGCCCGGATACGCGGGATCGCTTCCAGGCCATTGACGCCGGGCATGGAGATGTCCAGCAACACCACCTCGCAAGGCACGCTGCGCAGAGTCTCCAGCAGTTGCTCACCATTGCTCGCCTCCCCCACCACTTGCAGATCCTTGGCCAGGCCGATCAATTGCTTGATGCCTTCACGGACGATGGTGTGGTCTTCGGCTACCAGTACACGGATCACGTTCTTCTCCAGATTTCAGGTACACACCAATCCCTGTAGGAGTGAGCCTGCTCGCGATAGCGTCAGCCCAAACACCACAGACTTTCAGACCTCACGCACCGGCACTCGCACCACCAGACTGGTGCCCTCCCCGGCTCACTCACCAGCTCCAGCCGCCCGCCCATGATCAACACTCGCTCACGCATGCCGACCAGACCAAACGACGTCGGCCGACCCTCGGCGGCGACAAATCCTACGCCATCATCGCTGACGGTCAGACACAATTCATCGCCCGCAAGCGCCAGCGTCAATTCCACCGTATGCGCCTGAGCATGGCGCATCACGTTGGTCAGCGCTTCCTGCAAAATCCGGAACAGCCCCACCGCCTTGGCATCGCTGAGCGCCGGCAGGTTGTCCGGCACCTGCACCAGACACGGTATCTGTGTGCGCGCCTCGAAACGCCGAGCCTGCCACTCGATGGCCGAGGCAATCCCCGCATCAAGAATCGGCGGACGCAACGCCGTCGCCACATCGCGCACCAGCTGAAACAACTGCGCGATCAGGCGTTTCATGCTGTTGAGCCGCTCGTTGAGACCCGGGTCGAGTTGCGCGTAGGCCAGTTCGCACATCGACGTCTCCAGTTTCAGCACGGTGAGCATTTGTCCCAACTCATCATGAACTTCGCGGGCGATGCGCGCCTTCTCTTCTTCGCGCACGCTCTCCAGGTGCGCCGACAGTTCACGCAGTTGCTCGCGCGAGGCCGCCAGCTCAAGCTCGATGCGCTTGCTTTCGCTGATGTCCCAGACGATGCCGTCCCAGACGTAAGCGCCATCTTCCAGTTGGCGGGTGATCGCCTTGATCTCGGCCCAGCGCTGCTCGCCCTGGCGCGTGACGATGCGCCCCTGCCATGACCAGTCGCTGTCGGTGTCCAGCGCCTGATCCTGGGTGCGGTGATAACTGGCTTTGTCGTCGGGGTGCACCAGACTGCGCAGGCCCATGTCGCGATGTGCGATGGCTGCCGGCGCATAACCGACCAGACTTTCGCTGCCTTCGCTGATATAGGCAAAGTCGATCTGCCCAGTGACCGGTGCCCGCTCCAGCCTGAACACCAGACCCGGGACGTTGGCGGCGATGCCTTGCAAACGCGCCTCGCTTTCCTGCAGCGCGGCGAGCGCACGGCGACGGTCGGTGACATCGGTGAGGTAGACCACCAGATATTCACTGTCGCGAAAACGCAGGAAGCTCAGGGAAACGTCAGCCGGCAACACGCTGCCATCGGCACGCAGGCAGCTGGTTTCGAAGCTCAGCGGCCCTTCCTCACTGGCCCGTGCACGCTTCCACAGATTGAGCCAGCGATCCATGTGCAGGCCGGGCTCGAAATCGATCAGCGGCCGTTCGATCAGCCCGCCCGAGGGATAGCCGAGCATGTTTTCCGCCGCGCGGTTGGCGTAACGCACATGGCTGTCCCAATTGACCCAAAGAATGCCGACGGTGCTTTGGTCGATGGAAAACTGTGTCAGCCGCAGCGCCTCTTCACTGGCCGCGCGCAACGCAATGTCTTCGCGGGCGCTGAGCAGGCGTTGTTCGAGGCTGTGCTGTTGGCGCCGCTGCCAGACCACGATCGCCGCGCAACTGAGCAGCATCACCGCGAACAACAGACTGAGGTTCTGCCAGAACCCCGGCGATTCGGTCAGCCGTGGGTATTTCGGCTGCAGCCATTGGTTGTGCAGTTGTTCCAGATCCTTGGCCGGGATCGCGCGCAAGGCGCTCTGGACGATGCCGGCCAGTTCCGGCCAATCGCGCCGCGAGGCCACGCGCAGCAGTTGCGGCAGGCCGATATCGCCGACCACTACCAGTTCGGCAAATTCCGGCTCCACCGACAGCCGGCCCAACTGTGCTTCGTCGACCACCGCGTAGGAGGCTTGCTGACTCAACAGCAGTTGCAAGGCCTGACGCTCCAGCGGTACGCCTTGCAGATTCAAGTGCGGATAGTTGCTGCGCAGGTAATCGGCGGTGCTGCTCGGCATGCGCACGGCGACGCGGGTCTGGCTGTCGAGTTTTTCCAGATCGACCGCGCCGCTGCTTTTCTGATCGCTGACCACCAATTGCGGCACGCGCATGTACGGGTCGGAAAACTGCCAGAGGCGCAGCGCGCTGGGAGTCTGGCTCAGGCCCGGGGCGATGTCGATTTCACCCTCGCGCAAAGCGCTTTCCAATGCCCCGATATCCTGAAAGTTACGCCAGCTCAGTTCCACGCCGAGGGTTTTGGCCAGCAGTTTCATCAACTCGACATTGGCCCCGGACAATCGCTGCAAGCGCCGATCGTAGGTTGCGTAGGGTGCTTGCAAGACCAGGCCGACGCGCAATTCGTTGTGCTGCGCCAGCCATTGCTGCTGCTCTGGCGACAATTGCGCGGCATGATCCGGTGGCGCAGGCGCCGCCCAGCCCATCAAGGGAAACCACAAACAGCCGATAACCCACAGGCAGCAAAATCGCTTCATTGAAGTCTCATACACTGACAAATTCTGACCAACCCATTAGGCTGCCGGGATACTTTCTGGCCTGGAATAACCGATGCCCTCTGTCTACCGCCTGGCACTGCCAGCATTGTGCCTGTCGCTGATCCTGCCTTGTGCGTTTTCCGTCGAAGCCGCCGACCCGGCGCCTGCCGCCACGGATAAACCCGCCGAAGAAAAACCGGCCGAGCGCCAGCCACTGCTTGAGCGTAGTCAGGAAGAGGCCGCCGCACTGCAACGTAAACTGCCGGCGCAAGAGCAGCAACAACTGCAGGCTGGCAGCGACACCTTCCTCGCCCTGTGGAAACCGGCCAACAGCGCCGAGCCCAAAGGCGCGGTGATCATCGTTCCCGGCACCGGCGAAACCGCTGACTGGCCGCAGGCAGTCGGCCCGTTGCGACGCAAATTGCCGGATGCCGAGTGGAGCAGCCTGAGCATTACCCTGCCGGACCTGCAAGGCGACGCTATCGCCCCGCGCGTGATCGAACCGGCCGCCGCGCCGAAAGCCCCGGAAACCACAAGCAAGGACGCCACCACCGCGCAACCGATCGAACAAGCCGCTGGCGGTGAAGCGGAAGTTGCCGAACAGGTGGTCGCCGAGACCAGCGAAGAACAGGCCAAGGCTGATGCCGATCGCATTTTCGGGCGAATCGACGCAGCGATTGCCCACGCCGAACAGCAAAGCGCGCGCAGCATTGTCGTGCTCGGTCATGGCACCGGCGCCTACTGGGCGGCGCGTTTTCTCAGCGAGCGACAAACGCCTCAGGTGGAAAAACTGGTCATGGTTGACGCGCAAGCACCGGCCAAAGCCCTGCCGCCACTCGCCGAACTGACGCCGACGCTGAAGCTGCCGACGGTGGATATTTTCTACATGGACAAAGCGCTGGATCGAAACGCGGCGCTGGAACGCATGCAGGCGAGCAAGCGTTTGAAGACCTCAGCGTTCAGCCAGGTGGCGCTGAAGGTGTTGCCGGACAAGAAGGCTGAGCAGGAACAATTGTTTCGGCGGGTGCGGGGCTGGTTGAATCCTCAGGCTGTTGACTGATAACCGAGTCGCCCCATTCGCGAGCAAGCTCGCTCCCACATCTAACCGTGTTTTATCTGAAGGACCCGGGTCGAATGTGGGAGCGAGCTTGCTCGCGAAGGGCCATTGCAGGCGTCACATCTTCAATGCCTAGCGAAAATCCCGCCGCTCCCGAATCAACGTATAGGCGCTATGCAATTCCCGCGTCCGCTCGGTCGCCTCACGCACCTGTGCCGGCGTCGCGCCGCTGCCGGCGATCTTGTCCGGGTGATGGCGACTGAGCAATCGCCGGTAGGCGCGCTTGATCTGTGCCGGCTCGCTGCTCGCCGACACCCCAAGCAATTTCATCGCCTCCTGATAGCTCACCGCCGCACTGACGATCGGCCGCTTGCCCGGCTCATAATCGCTGGCCAGCGCTTGCACCTGCTGCGGCGTCCAGCCCAGCCATTTGCCCCACTGCGCCAGTAACTCACGTTCGCTGACACCAGCGCGACCATCGGCCCAGACCATGCGCCAGCAGGCACGCAAAACGCCTTCGGCCGCATGGGGCTGAGTACTTAACCGGCGCAGATAGCCGCGCAGATTATCGCTGCCGGACTTGCCGCGATTGAACGCCGCGATGGCCCGTCGAGTCGCCGGCTCGCTCATCTCCAGCGCACGCATTTCATTGCGGGCCTGCTGGATATGCCCGTCAGTGACGCGCCCGTCACTCTTGGCCAGACGCCCGAGCAACACGAACAGCAGTTCATCGTTGCGCAGCATCGGCCGGCCGCCGAGCTTTTCACGTAAGTGTCCCCAGCTCTGCAAATGCAAGCGCCGATCCAGCGCCTGCCCCAACAACGCCCCAAGCATGGCCCCCGGAATGCTGGCAATCGCATACCCCACTCCGGCCCCAATCAGAGTCCCTGGCCACAGCATCTCAGCGACTCGCTTCTATCAAGGCTTCGGCTTCGGCCAGGCGCTCGTGGGTACCGACATCCACCCAATGCCCCTTCAGGCGCTCGCCCGTTACTTCACCGTTGGCCATGGCGTTGCGTAGCAGCGGCGCAAGTTTGAAAGCGCCATCGCTGCAACCGTCGAACAACTGCGGATGCAGCACGGCGATACCGCTGTAGGTCAGGGTCGCTGCATCAGGCTCGCCGTCCTGAACTTGGCCGTCGATCAGGGTGAAATCGCCGTTCGGGTGATGCGCCGGATTGTCCGCCAGCACCAGATGCGCCAGGCCATTGATCGGCTGGTGCAGCACACTGAAGTCGTAATCGGTCCAGATGTCACCGTTGACCACCAGAAACGCATCGTCACCGAGCAACGGCAGCGCGCGGAAAATCCCGCCACCGGTTTCCAGCGGCTCGCCCTCCGGCGAGTACTGGATGCTCAGGCCGAAACGCGAACCGTTACCCAGATGATCCTCGATCTGCTGACCGAGCCAGGCGTGGTTGATGACGATTTCGTTGAAACCTGCGGCCGCGAGGGCACGCAGGTGATACTCGATCAGCGGCACGCCAGCGGCACGCACCAGCGGTTTCGGCGTGGTCAGGGTCAGCGGGCGCATGCGCTCGCCTTTGCCTGCGGCCAGAATCATTGCCTTCATGCCGTCGCTCCAGCACGCAAGCTGCTGAACAGCGCTTGCAGCTCCGCCAGTTCAGGGCGGCGCGCGATCACTGCTTCTATATAAGCGAAGAAGCGCGGCACGTCCGCCAGATAACGCGGCTTGCCGTCGCGATGACAGATGCGCGCGAAGATGCCGATGACTTTCAGGTGACGCTGCACGCCCATCAGGTCGCTGGCCCGCAGAAAGTCTTCGAAGTCGGGCTGCACTGGGATGTCCAGCGCCGAGGCTTGCTGCCAATAACTTTCCAGCCAGCCGCGCACGCGTTCTTCAGGCCAACTGAGGAAGGCGTCCTTGAACAGGCAAGTCACGTCGTAGGTCACCGGGCCGTATACCGCGTCCTGGAAATCCAGCACGCCGGGATTGGGCTCGCTGAGCATCAGGTTGCGCGGCATGTAGTCGCGGTGCACCAGCACTTTCGGCTGCGCGAGCGCGCTGTCGATCAGCAGCTCACTGATGTGCTGCCATTGTTGCTGCTGAGCCGCATCGAATTCAATGCCCAGCTCATGCTTGACGTACCACTCGGGGAACAATTCCAGCTCGCGACGCAACAAGGCGACGTCGTAACTGGGTAACGGCGCAACCATCGGCAACTGTTGAAAAGCCAACAGCGCTTGCAGGGCATCGTGGAATAACGCGTCGGCATTTTCGCCATCGATCACGTCGAGATAGGTCTTGTTGCCCAGGTCATTGAGCAAAAGAAAACCGCGCTCGAGGTCTTCGGCATAAATTTTCGGCACATTTATTCCGGATTTCGCCAGCAAAAAGGCGATATCCACGAACGGTTTGCAGTTTTCCTGGGGCGGCGGCGCGTCCATCACGACGAAGCTGCGACCATCGCCCTCCCAGCGGAAGTAGCGGCGGAAACTCGCGTCGCTGCTGGCCGCAGTCAACGTGGCCGGGGGCACGGTGCCCCAGCCCTGTTCGGCAAACAGCTTTGCCAACTGCTCATCGAGCCAAACTTTCAGGTGTTGCAAGCGTACATCTTGGTCAGGCATTGCAAGGGTCTCCGACGGCGCTAGCCGTCAAGCGGGTCATGCTTTATTATCCAGCATCTTTTTCAGACCATCGAGAGGCGTGCGGCCCACACCGCGGGCAGATGGCACGCAGGAAGCCCGGACTAATAAGATGGCATTGAAATCCCCCGCGTTTCGTAAAAATTTCCGTTGTTGGTAACCGGCAGTCTGCTGGCTATGCAACCTCTGGCCAGTCAATTCGTTGTTGCCGCCGAGCAGTATGACTGCTCCGTCTCGGCTACGGGTGGCTGGGACTGTGCGCCCAAGTCGCCCGCCGCGGCATTGCCGCCGCGTCCGGTGCATGACGGCAGTGCCGTCAGCTCTGCTGGCGAGGCCCCGGCCGACAACGGTTCCGGCGCAGAGACCGGTGCAAAAACCGCACTGGTCACTGAGTCCAAGGGCCGCGGCCTGAAATCCCGTAGCGAAGACTACAGTCACCTCGACTGGGTTCCGCGCGAGAAGCTCACCGCCGCCCAATTGGCCGAGACTGGTCCTTACTGCTCTGGTTCCTATATCGAACCGATTCGTCCTGGCATGAATGACAAGACGAATAAAAGTGACGCGCCGACCTTCATTGGTGCCAAAGCGTCGCGTTACGAGCAAGACACCCAGGTCGCCAGCCTCGCCGGTGACGTGATCATGCGTCAGGGCAGCATGCAGGTCGAAGCTGACGAGGCTAATCTGTATCAGGCCGAGAGCCGTGGCGAACTGGCCGGCAACGTGCGCATCCGCGACAACGGCGCACTGATCGTCGGCGACCACGCCGATGTGCAGCTCGACACCGGTGAAGCCAAGGTCGACAACGCCGAATACGTGATGCACAAATCGCGTATCCGCGGTAATGCGCTGTATGCCAAGCGTGCCGAAAACGCGATCATCCGCTTGAAGGACGGCACGTACACCACGTGCGAACCTAACAGCAACGCGTGGCAGCTCAAGGGCAACAACATCACCTTGAACCCGGCGACCGGTTTCGGTACCGCAACCAACGTGACGTTGCGCGTCAAAGACATCCCGATTCTGTACACCCCGTACATCTACTTCCCGATCGACGACCGTCGCCAGTCAGGCTTCCTGCCGCCGACCATCGGCTCGGGCAGCGACACCGGCTTCATGCTGGTCACGCCGTACTACTTCAACCTGGCGCCGAACTACGACGCCACGTTGTACCCGCGCTACATGAGCAAGCGCGGCATGCTGGTGGAAGGCGAATTCCGTTACCTGACCAAGTCGAGTGAAGGTCAGTTCGGGGCCTCGTACCTCAACGACGAGAACGACGATCGCAAACGCCAGTCCGACTACAACGAGACTCGCTACATGTACAACTGGCAGCACAAGGGCGGTCTCGACTCCCGCGTGCTGACCCAGGTTGACTACACCAAGATCAGCGATCCGTATTACTTCCAGGACCTGCAAACTGACCAGATCGGCGTCAAGAGTGACGATTTCGTCAACCAGCAGGGCTCGGTCACTTATCGTGGCGACAGCTACACCGCACGCCTCAACGCGCAGCAATACCAACTGGCTACTGTCTCGAACATCACACCGTATGGCCGTCTGCCGCAGATCACCTTCAATGGTCAGCTGCCGTATCATCCAGAAGGCCTCGATTTCGATTATCAGACCGAGCTGGTGCGTTTCGACCGCGATCTGAGAAGCGGCACCTTTGTGCAGGAAGACGGTATTACCACCGAGCCGCGTCTGGACAACAACATCACCGGCCTGGCTCGTGCCAATGGCGATCGCTTGAATCTGAAGCCGGGCGTCAGCCTGCCGATGAGCTGGACATATGGTTTCCTGAAGCCATCGCTGAAATATCAGTACACCCAATATCAGCTTGATCTGGATAACACCGGTAAAGCGCAGATCGATGCGCTGTCGCCAGCAAACCAGAAGCTCTACGGCAAGTTTGACAGCAACCAGAATCGTGGCGTACCGATCGCCAGCATTGATAGTGGCCTCTACTTCGACCGAAATACTTCGTACTTCGGCAAGAACTATCGCCAGACTCTGGAACCACGCCTGTTCTACCTGTACGTCCCTGAGGTCGATCAGGAGGATATTCCGGTGTTCGATACCAGCGAAACGACGTTCAGCTACTCCTCGCTGTTCCGTGACAACCGCTTTACCGGTGCCGACCGTGTCGGTGACGAGAACAAGCTGTCACTGGGTGTGACCAGCCGCTGGATCGAAGACAACGGTTTCGAGCGTCAGAAAATCAGCGTAGGCCAGGCTTATTACTTCAAGAATCGCGAAGTGCAGTTGCCTGGCATCGATGCGAAAACCCGTGAAGATTCCAAATCCAGTGTCTCGCCATACGCGCTTGAATACGAATACCGCTGGAACCGCGACTGGCGCGCCACAGCCGACTACAACTGGGACCCGGACAGCCGCAGCCCGCGCTCCGGCAGTGCGATGTTCCACTACCAGCCAGCCGACAACCCGAACAAGGTCATCAATGCCGGCTATCGCTATCGCAACGATCAGATTCGTTATGACCAGAACACCGGTCAGTGGTCGGTGGGCGGTGGTGACTACGGCGTTCCCGGGCAGCCTGGCTACGTGAAGGACTACTACAAGATCCAGCAGCATGACTTCTCGGTCATCTGGCCGATCGTTCCGCAGTGGAATGCCATCAGCCGCTGGCAGTACGACTACAACCGTAATCGCACGCTGGAAGCTTTCGGTGGTTTCGAATACGACAACTGCTGCTGGAAACTGCGCCTGATCAACCGTTACTGGGTTTCCTATGACGAGTTCAGCCAGGAAGCTCCGCAAAACGAAAAAGGCGACCATGGCGTCTTCCTCCAAATTGTTCTGAAGGGACTCGGCGGCCTGACTGGCGCCAAGGTAGAGAGCTTCCTCGACAAAGGCATTCAAGGTTATCGTGAACGTGAAGACCAAGCTTTCTGATTGTCTGCGCCCGGTGCTGCTGGGCGCGTTGTTCCTGGTACGGCGGCCAACGCCGCCGTACAGTCCATCGATAAAGTGGTGGCGATCGTCGACAACGACGTGGTCATGCAGAGCCAACTGGACCAGCGCGTTCACGAAGTTCAGCAGACCATCGCCAAGCGCGGTGGCGGTCTGCCGCCTCCGGGCGTGCTCGATCAGCAAGTGCTCGAGCGTTTGATCGTAGAAAACCTGCAACTGCAGATCGGCGAACGTTCGGGCATCCGCATTACTGACGAAGAGCTGAACCAGGCTGTCGGCACCATTGCTCAGCGCAACAACATGACTGTTGATCAGTTTCGTGCTGCGCTCGCTCGCGATGGCCTGAACTATGATGACGCCCGTGATCAGATCAAGCGCGAGATGATCATCAGCCGTGTGCGTCAGCGTCGTGTGGCCGAACGTATTCAGGTTTCCGAGCAGGAAGTGAAAAACTTCCTCGCCTCCGACCTTGGCAAAATGCAGCTGTCCGAAGAACTGCACCTGGCCAACATCCTGATCCCGACTCCGGAAAGCGCCAACTCTGATGCCATTCAGAGCGCCGCGCGTCAGGCCATGGAGGTTTACCAGCAGCTCAAGCAAGGCGCCGACTTCGGTCAGATGGCTGTTGCCAAGTCCGGCAGCGACAATGCGCTGGAAGGCGGCGACATGGGCTGGCGTAAAGCCGCGCAACTGCCACCGCCTTTCGATCGTGAACTGAGCAGCATGGCCGTCGGCGACATCACCCAACCTGCACGTACACCGGGCGGTTTCATCATTCTGAAGCTACTGGGCAAACGTGGCGGCGAAGCGCAGATGCGCGACGAGGTTCATGTGCGCCACATCCTGGTCAAGCCGAGCCCGATCCGCGACGAGGCCAAGACCAAGGCACTGGTGCAATCGTTGTACGACCGCATCACTGCCGGCGAAGACTTCGCCGAGCTGGCGAAGAACTACTCGGAAGACCCGGGTTCCGCGCTCAATGGTGGCGACCTGAACTGGATCGACCCGAACGTACTCGTGCCGGAATTCCGCGAGGTGATGGCCAAGACCCCACAAGGTCAGCTGTCCAAGCCATTCCAGACGCAATACGGCTGGCACGTGCTGGAAGTCCTTGGCCGTCGCGCCACCGACAGCACCGAACAGGCCCGTGAGCAGCAAGCCATGACCGTACTGCGCAACCGCAAATACGACGAAGAGCTGCAAACCTGGCTGCGGCAGATCCGTGACGAAGCGTACGTAGAAATAAAACTCCCTGGTGCAGACCAGGCAGCGCAGTGAAACCCAAGCGTTTCGCGCTGACACCCGGCGAACCAGCCGGCATCGGTCCCGACCTGTGCCTGCTGCTCGCCTCGCAAGCCCAGCCACATCCCCTGATTGCCATTACCAGCCGCGACCTGCTCCTTGAGCGGGCCGCGCAACTGGGGCTGGTCGTCAATCTGCTGGATGTCGCGCCAGGGCAGTGGCCAGATGTTCCAGCGCCGACCAACAGCCTGTACGTCTGGGACACTCCGCTCAGCGCACCGGTAGTCGCAGGGGAACTGGACAAGGCCAACGCGGCGTTCGTCCTCGAAACCTTGACCCGTGCCGGCAATGGCTGCCTGAACGGCGACTTCGCCGGGATGATCACCGCGCCGGTGCACAAAGGCGTGATCAACGAGTCGGGCATCGCGTTTTCCGGACACACCGAGTTCCTCGCTGATCTGACGCACACCGCGCAAGTAGTGATGATGCTTGCCACTCGCGGTTTGCGCGTGGCGCTGGTCACCACGCATCTGCCTCTGCGGGAGATTGCCGACGCGATCACCCCGCAACGGCTAGAGCGAGTGACGCGAATCCTGCACACCGATCTGCAAGAAAAATTCGGCATTGCCCGGCCACGCATCCTGGTCTGCGGCCTCAACCCGCACGCCGGTGAAGGTGGCCACCTGGGCCATGAAGAAATAGACATTATCGAACCGACATTAGAGCGCCTGCGCGGCGAGGGCATGGACCTTCGTGGCCCGCTGCCTGCCGACACTCTGTTTACCCCCAAATATCTGGAGCACTGCGACGCAGTGCTGGCGATGTATCACGACCAGGGCTTGCCCGTGCTCAAGTACAAGGGCTTCGGCGCTGCCGTCAACGTGACGCTGGGCCTGCCGATCATCCGCACTTCGGTCGACCATGGCACCGCCCTGGATCTGGCCGGCAGCGGCAGGATCGACACCGGCAGCCTGCAAGTCGCCCTGGAAACCGCCTACCAGATGGCCGAGACCCGTTTATGAACGAGCAATACCAACACAAGGCGCGCAAACGCTTTGGTCAGAACTTCCTCCACGATGCCGGCGTTATCGACCGCATTCTGCGCTCCATTCACGCCAAGCCTGACGACCGCCTGCTGGAAATCGGCCCCGGCCAGGGTGCCCTGACCCAAGGTTTGCTTGGCTCTGGCGCGCAACTCGACGTGGTGGAACTGGACAAGGATCTGATTCCGATCCTCAATCAGCAGTTTGCTGGCATGAGCAATTTCAACCTGCATCAGGGCGATGCGCTGAAGTTCGACTTCAATTCGCTGAACGCCGCGCCAAACAGCCTGCGGGTAGTCGGCAACCTGCCCTACAACATCTCCACGCCGCTGATTTTTCACCTGCTGAACAACGCCGGCATCATTCGTGACATGCACTTCATGTTGCAGAAAGAAGTGGTCGAGCGTCTGGCCGCAGGCCCGGGTGGCGGTGATTGGGGTCGTCTGTCGATCATGGTTCAGTATCACTGCCGTGTAGAACATCTGTTCAACGTCGGACCGGGCGCGTTCAATCCGCCGCCGAAAGTAGATTCGGCGATCGTTCGTCTCGTGCCCCACGCGGTACTGCCGCACCCGGCCAAGGATCACAAGCTGCTGGAGCGCGTGGTGCGCGAAGCTTTCAACCAGCGCCGCAAAACCTTGCGCAATACCCTCAAGCAATTGCTCAGCAATGCCGAGATCGAAGCCGCTGGCGTCGATGGCAGCCTGCGTCCCGAGCAACTGGATCTGGCCGCATTCGTGCGTCTGGCCGACCAGCTCGCGATACAGGTCCCGGCAGCTCCCGCCGCCGACTGACCCGCGATGAACGCTATCGGGCAGCACACCACTCTGGTTTACTGCCCGATACTTGCCTAGACTGATTCCCCATCAGCTACGCCCCGCGTTCCGCTTCGTTAAGGCCCTCTTGCATGTCCGATTCCCGTTATCAGGTCGATGTCAGCGTCGTCACTCACTATCTGGCAGACCAATCGCAACCCGAACACGACCGTTTCGCCTTCGCCTACACCATCACCGTGCAGAACAACGGCGAGCTTGCCGCCAAGCTTCTGGCCCGGCACTGGGTAATTACCGATGGTGACGGCCATGTCGAAGAAGTACGCGGTGAAGGCGTCGTTGGCCAGCAACCGTTGATCGATGCAGGCAAGAGCCACACGTATACCAGCGGCACGGTGATGACCACCAAGGTCGGCACCATGCAGGGCACCTATCAGATGCTCGCTGATGACGGTAAACATTTCGATGCAGTCATCAAACCGTTTCGCCTCGCTGTACCCGGAGCCCTGCACTGATGACGACGTACGCCGTCGGCGACTTGCAAGGCTGCCTCGAGCCGCTCAAGTGCCTGCTCAAGCAAGTTGCCTTTGACCCGGCGCTGGATCGGCTATGGCTGGTTGGCGATCTGGTGAACCGTGGCCCGCAGTCGCTGGAAACCCTGCGTTTTCTCCATGAGATGCGCGAGTCGCTGGTCTGTGTCCTCGGCAATCACGATTTGCATCTGCTGGCCGCCGCGAAAAAGATCGAGCGTTTGAAGAAAAGCGACACCTTGCGCGAAATCATCGAGGCGCCCGATGGCCCGCAACTGATGGAATGGCTGCGCCAGCAGAAGCTGATGCATTACGACGAAATCCGTGATGTCGCCATGGTCCACGCCGGCATCCCGCCGCAATGGTCGCTGCGCCGTGCCCTTAAATGCGCCGCCGAAGTCGAGACTGCACTGCGCGACGACAATGTCTTCCCGGCCTACCTTGACGGCATGTACGGCAACGAGCCGGCAAAATGGGACAACGACCTCAAAGGCATCGATCGCCTGCGGGTGATCACCAATTACTTCACGCGCATGCGCTTTTGCACCGCCGAGGGCAAGCTTGACCTCAAGAGCAAGGAAGGCCTCGACAGCGCCCCGCCCGGCTACAAACCGTGGTTTCAGCACAAAGAACGCAAGACCAAAGGCCTGCGCATCATTTTTGGCCACTGGGCAGCGCTCGAAGGCAACATCCACGAGCCGGGCATTTCAGCGCTGGACACCGGATGCGTATGGGGCGGCAGCCTGACACTGATGAACGTCGACAGCGGCGAACGTCTGTCATGCAAATGTGATGAACACGGCGGGCTTGCACACACGGTCGCGCCACTTATCCCCGAATCTTCGCCAGTCGGCGCACCGCGTTAGACTGCACTTTCAGTTGAGCTACAGGAACCCGCCATGAGCGAATTCAAACGAATCCCCCAGAACAGGCGCAGGCCCTGCGTGAACAGGGCGCAGTCGTAGTCGACGTACGCGATCCAGCGACCTTCGCCGCGCTGCATATCAGCGGCTCGAAGCATCTCGACAACCATTCGCTGCACGCTTTCATTCAAGGTGCCGACCTTGATGCACCGACCGTGGTGGTCTGCTACCACGGCAATTCCAGCCAGGGCGCAGCCGCCTATCTGGTCAGCCAGGGCTTCTCCGACGTTTACAGCATGGACGGCGGCTTTGAGCTGTGGCGTACGACTTATCCGTCGGAAACCGCGCAAGGCACCGCCGAATAATTTTTGCGCGGCGCAGGCCCCGGCTGCCGTGGGCCTGCGCGCGGCAGACGAACGGTCTGCCACAACTAATTACGTATCTCGCCTTTACCTCTCGAATTCCCAACTATCCTTAAGCGCAGGCCATCCAAAACAGGGAGAGCCGGTACACCGGCGCGCGGGTCATCGGGAGTAGCTTTCGCGGTTTGTCGACCGTGGAAGAATTCTGGGGTAAACAGCAGCTGCCACAGCGACTGCTGCCAGCATCGACTGAGTGATCCGGCGTCGGCTCCACGTATCGAGCGAGGTGACGTCATGAGTATCTTTAGCCACTTCCAACAACGCTTCGAGTCCACACGCCAGGAAGAACTCTCGCTGCAAGAGTACCTGGAGCTGTGCAAGAAAGACCGGAGCGCCTACGTTTCCGCCGCCGAGCGTCTATTGATGGCTATCGGCGAACCGGAACTGCTCGACACTTCGACCAACTCGAGGCTGTCGCGCATTTTTTCCAATAAGGTGATCCGCCGCTATCCGGCCTTTGAAGACTTCCACGGGATGGAAGAATGCATCGACCAGATCGTCTCCTATTTCCGCCACGCGGCCCAGGGCCTGGAAGAGAAGAAACAGATCCTCTACCTGCTCGGCCCCGTCGGTGGCGGTAAATCGTCCCTGGCCGAGAAGCTGAAACAATTGATGGAGAAGGTGCCCTTCTACGCCATCAAGGGCTCACCGGTTTTCGAATCGCCCCTGGGTTTGTTCAACGCCACCGAAGATGGCGCAATCCTCGAGGAAGATTTCGGCATTCCACGGCGCTACCTGAACACCATCATGTCGCCCTGGGCGACCAAGCGCCTGGCCGAATTCGGCGGCGACATCAGCCAGTTCCGCGTGGTCAAGCTGTACCCGTCGATCCTCAATCAGATCGCCGTGGCAAAGACCGAACCCGGTGATGAGAACAACCAGGACATCTCGGCGCTGGTCGGCAAGGTCGATATCCGCAAGCTTGAAGAATTCCCGCAGAACGACGCCGACGCCTACAGCTACTCCGGTGCGCTGTGCCGGGCCAACCAGGGCCTGATGGAATTCGTCGAAATGTTCAAGGCACCGATCAAGGTGCTGCACCCTTTGCTGACCGCTACGCAGGAAGGTAACTACAACAGTACCGAAGGCCTCGGCGCGATTCCGTTCACTGGCATCCTGCTGGCTCACTCCAACGAATCGGAGTGGCATACCTTCCGCAACAACAAGAACAACGAGGCGTTCATCGACCGGATCTACATCGTCAAAGTGCCGTACTGCCTGCGCGTCAGCGATGAAGTGAAGATCTACGACAAACTCCTGTTCAACAGTTCCTTGTCCAAGGCGCACTGCGCACCGGACACCTTGAAAATGCTTGCGCAATTCACCGTGCTGTCACGCCTCAAGGAGCCGGAAAACTCCAACATCTACTCGAAGATGCGCGTCTACGACGGTGAAAACCTCAAGGACACCGATCCGAAGGCCAAGTCGATTCAGGAGTATCGCGATTCGGCCGGTGTCGACGAAGGCATGAACGGTCTGTCGACCCGCTTCGCCTTCAAGATCCTCTCCAAGGTGTTCAACTTCGATCCGCATGAAATCGCCGCCAACCCAGTGCACCTGCTCTATGTGCTGGAGCAGCAGATCGAACAGGAACAGTTCCAGGCCGAAACCCGCGAGCGTTATCTGCGCTATCTGAAGGAATACCTGGCACCGCGCTACATCGAGTTCATCGGCAAGGAAATCCAGACTGCTTATCTGGAATCCTACAGCGAATACGGTCAGAACATCTTCGACCGCTACGTGCTGTACGCGGATTTCTGGATCCAGGACCAGGAGTATCGCGATCCGGAAACCGGCGAGATCCTCAACCGCGTGGCGCTGAACGAAGAACTGGAAAAAATCGAAAAACCGGCCGGCATTAGCAATCCGAAGGATTTCCGTAACGAAATCGTCAACTTCGTCCTGCGCGCCCGGGCCAACAACAACGGCAAGAACCCGACCTGGCTCAGCTACGAAAAACTGCGGGTGGTCATCGAGAAGAAAATGTTCTCCAACACCGAAGACCTCCTGCCCGTCATCAGTTTCAACGCCAAGGCCAGCAAGGAGGATCAGCAGAAACACAACGACTTCGTTACGCGAATGGTTGAACGTGGCTACACCGATAAACAGGTACGCCTGCTGTCCGAATGGTACCTGCGGGTCCGCAAGTCGCAGTGAGGCAGCTGCAAGCTATAAGCCACAAGCTGCAAGAAAGAGCGCGCGGAGGCTGAATCCTGGCCCAATCGCTTCAACTTGCAGCTTGCAGCTCAAAACTTGAAGCTCCCCGGAGGGGCCTTATGAGCTATGTGATCGACCGACGCCTCAATGGCAAGAACAAGAGCACGGTGAACCGTCAGCGTTTTCTGCGACGCTACCGTGACCACATCAAGAAGGCTGTCGAAGAGGCAGTCAGCCGGCGCTCCATCACCGATATGGAGCACGGTGAACAGATCAGCATTCCCGGTCGCGACATCGACGAACCGGTGCTTCATCACGGACGCGGCGGCAAACAGACCGTCGTGCATCCCGGTAACAAAGAGTTCACGGCCGGTGAACATATCGCTCGTCCACCGGGAGGCGGCGGTGGACGCGGTCCGGGCAAGGCGGGGAATTCCGGCGAAGGCATGGACGAGTTCGTCTTCCAGATCACGCAGGAAGAGTTTCTCGAATTCATGTTCGAAGACCTGGAACTGCCGAACCTGGTCAAACGCAACCTGACCGGCACCGACACATTCAAAACCGTACGCGCCGGGATCAGCAACGAGGGCAATCCGTCGCGGATCAACATCATCCGCACCCTGCGCTCAGCGCATGCGCGTCGTATTGCCCTGTCTGGCAGCAGCCGCGCGAAATTGCGCGAAGCCAAGGAAGAGCTGGCACGGCTCAAGCGCGAAGAACCGGACAACTTCGGCGATATCCAGGAACTCGAGGCTGAAATTGAAAAACTCAGCGCACGCATCCATCGCGTGCCGTTCCTAGATACCTTCGACTTGAAATACAACCTGCTGGTCAAGCAACCCAATCCCAGTTCCAAAGCAGTGATGTTTTGCCTGATGGACGTTTCCGGTTCGATGACGCAGGCGACCAAGGACATCGCCAAGCGCTTCTTCATCCTGCTGTACCTTTTCCTCAAGCGTAACTACGACAAGATCGACGTGGTGTTCATCCGTCACCACACCAGCGCCCGGGAAGTGGACGAAGAGGAGTTTTTCTATTCTCGTGAGACCGGCGGCACCATTGTTTCCAGCGCCCTGAAGCTGATGCAGGAAATCATGGCCGAGCGCTATCCGACCAACGAGTGGAACATCTACGCCGCTCAGGCCTCCGACGGCGACAACTGGAACGACGATTCGCCGATCTGCCGCGACATCCTGATCAACCAGATCATGCCGTTTGTGCAGTACTACACTTATGTGGAGATCACCCCGCGCGAACACCAGGCCCTGTGGTACGAATACGAACGCATCGCCGAAGCCTTCTCTGACACGTTTGCCCAGCAGCAACTGGTCTCGGCCGGAGATATCTATCCGGTCTTCCGTGAACTCTTCCAGCGCAGGTTAGTGACATGACCGCCAAAGAGCAGAAACGCCAACCCATTTCCACCGGCTCCGAATGGACATTCGAGCTGATCCAGACCTACGACCGTGAAATCGCCCGGATCGCGGCCCGTTATGCACTGGACACCTATCCCAACCAGATCGAAGTGATCACCGCCGAGCAGATGATGGACGCCTATGCCTCGGTGGGCATGCCGCTGGGCTATCACCACTGGTCCTACGGCAAACACTTCCTCAGCACAGAGAAATCCTACAGTCGCGGGCAGATGGGCCTGGCCTACGAGATCGTGATCAACTCCGACCCGTGCATCGCCTATCTGATGGAAGAAAACACCATCTGCATGCAGGCGCTGGTGGTGGCCCATGCCTGCTATGGCCACAACAGCTTCTTCAAGGGCAACTACCTGTTCCGCACCTGGACCGATGCCAGTTCGATCATTGATTACCTGGTGTTCGCCAAGCAGTACATCATGCAGTGCGAGGAACGCCACGGCATCGACGCCGTGGAAGATCTCCTCGATTCCTGCCATGCCTTGATGAATTACGGCGTCGACCGCTACAAGCGTCCGTATCCGATCTCCGCCGAAGAAGAGCGCCGGCGGCAAAAGGACCGTGAAGAGCACATGCAGAAGCAGATCAATGATCTGTGGCGCACCATTCCCAAAGGCGCGGACAAATACAGCGACAAGGACAACGCCCGCTTCCCGGCCGAACCGCAGGAAAACATCCTCTATTTCATCGAGAAACACGCGCCACTGCTGGAACCCTGGCAACGCGAAATCGTGCGCATCGTGCGCAAGATCGCCCAGTATTTCTATCCGCAGCGCCAGACCCAAGTCATGAACGAAGGCTGGGCAACGTTCTGGCATTACACGCTGATGAATGATCTGTATGACGAAGGCCTGGTCACCGACGGCTTCATGATGGAATTCCTCACCTCGCACACCAGCGTGGTGTTCCAACCGGGTTTCGACAGTCCGTACTACAGCGGCATCAACCCCTATGCGTTGGGTTTCGCCATGTACCGCGACATTCGGCGCATGTGCGAAGAGCCTACCGAAGAGGATCGCCGCTGGTTCCCGGACATCGCCGGTTCCGACTGGCTGTCGACCATCAAGTTCGCCATGAGCAGTTTCAAGGACGAGAGCTTCATCCTGCAGTACCTGTCGCCGAAGGTGATTCGCGATCTGAAACTGTTCAGCATCCTCGATGACGACCAGAAGGACGACCTGCTGGTGCCAGCCATTCATGACGAGGGCGGCTACCGAATCATCCGCGAAACCCTGGCTGCGCAGTACAACCTCGGCAATCGTGAGCCGAACGTGCAGATCTACAGCATTGACCGGCGCGGCGATCGCTCGCTGACCCTGCGTCATCAGCAGCACGACCGCAAACCGTTGGGCGACTCCACCGAGGAAGTGCTCAAGCATCTGCATAGGCTGTGGGGCTTCGACATTCATCTGGAAACCCTGCAGGGCGACCAGATCATGAAAACCCATCACGTGCCGCCACGCAGTGAGCACAACGAGGGCGATTACGGCCGGCTCGATCTGGCCGTGATTCATCTTTGATCCGGTTCCGGCCTCCGAAAGTCTGACGCAAGGGTTATCCTGTCGGACTGACGGAGGTTTTTATGCAGGTTTACAAGGTTGGCGGCGCGGTACGTGATCGCCTGTTAGGGTTGCCGGTCACCGATGTCGACCGGGTCGTGGTGGGCTCTACCACGGAGGAAATGCTCGCCCAGGGGTTTCGCCCGGTCGGCGCAGATTTTCCCGTGTTTCTGCACCCGAAAACCGGCGAGGAGTATGCCCTTGCCCGCACCGAGCGCAAGAGCGGTCGCGGTTACGGTGGCTTCACCTTCTATGCAAGTCCGGAAGTCACGCTGGAAGAAGACCTGATTCGCCGCGACCTGACGATCAATGCCATGGCCGAGGACGATCAACTCAACCTGACCGATCCGTATCATGGTCAACGCGACCTCGAAGCACGAATCCTTCGCCATGTTTCCCGGCGTTCGCCGAAGATCCGCTGCGTGTGCTGCGCGTTGCCCGTTTCGCCGCGCGCTATGCCGGGCTGGGCTTCACGGTCGCCGATGAAACCATGGACCTGATGCGGCAGCTCAGTGAGTCCGGCGAACTGCAAGCGCTGACTGCCGAGCGCAGCTGGAAGGAAATTTCCGCGCCTTGATGGAAGATCACCCACAGGTGTTCATCCAGGTATTGCGCGACTGTGGCGCGCTGAAAGTACTGATGCCGGAAGTCGACGCCTTGTTCGGCGTGCCGCAGCCGGAAACTCATCACCCGGAAATCGACACGGGCCTGCACACTTTGAGCGTGCTGGAGCAATCGGCCCTGCACAAGCAGCCGCTGACGGTGCGCTGGGCCTGCCTGCTGCACGACTTGGGCAAAGGTCTGACGCCGGAAGATGAATGGCCCCGGCATATCGCCCATGAGCACACGGGGCTGAAGCTGATCAAAGCGGTCAACGAGCGCTTCAAGGTCCCCAAGGACTGTCAGGAACTGGCGCTGCTGGTCGGGCAGTATCACACCCATGGGCACCGGGCGCTGGAGCTGAAAGCCTCGACGCTGCTGGAGTTATTGCAGAGCTTCGATATATATCGCCGGCCGCAGCGCTTCGAAGAGTTTATCGTCGCGTGCGAGATGGACGCCCGTGGCCGCAAGGGCCTGGAGCAGCGCAGTTATCCACAGGCGGATTATTTGCGCGGAGCGGCGCAAGCTGCGCGAGCGGTGGCGGTGCAGCCTTTGCTGGAGCAGGGGTTCAAGGGGCCGGAATTGGGCGAAGCGCTGAAGCGTGAGCGGCTCAAAGCGTTGAAGACCTACAAAGACAACGCCTGAAGCAAGATCAAAGATCGCAGCCTTCGGCAGTTCCTACAGGGAAACGCAAATTCCTCTGTGGGAGCTGCCGAAGGCTGCGATCTTTGCTTTAAAGATTCGACGGAGTCAATTGCTGCCCATTCCATTCGAACGCAACCGGCGCCAACACCTGATCAATCTGCGCCTCGGCCCACAACGTCGCAAAGCTCTTTCCCACCCCTGGGTGAACCCGCTGCGGCGCAATCAGCGAAAGCGGCCAAAGTACAAAGGCATTTTTCAGGATTTCCACACGCGGCAGAATCAATCCATCAAAGTTACCCACCAGATCGCCATACAGCAGCACGTCGATATCCAGCGGCAGACCCTTGCGATCCGGGGCATAACGACCGTTGTCCGCCTCGATGAATTTCAAGCGGCGATCGAGCTCCATCAACGGCAGATCGGTGTAGGCCGAGACCACGAAATTGAAGAACGGCCCGCTCTTGATCCCCACCGGCTGGCTCTCGAACACTGCCGAACAACGGATATCCACCAGAAACTTGGCCAGCGCATCGAGACCGGCGCGCAAATGGGTTTCGCGCTCGATATTGCTACCGAGCCCGAGGTAGACCTGAGTCAGCGACATCCGCGCTCGATCTCCACACCTACACCACCCTTGGCCGCCGGCACCGCGCCCGGCTTGGTCAGTTTCAGCCGCACCCAGGTGATCTTGAATTCGGCCATGAGCACTTCAACCAGACGCTCGGCAAAGGTCTCGACCAGTTGGAACTGCGCCTGCTCGGCAAACGCCTGGATGCGCGTGGAAACACTGGCATAATCGAGCGCCAGGGTCAGATCGTCACCGGCGGCGGCCGGGCGATTGTCCCAGGCGAAGCTCAGATCAAGACGCAGGCATTGACGGATGCCGCGCTCCCAGTCGTAGGCACCGATCACGGTGTCGACTTCCAGGCCCTCGATAAACACTCTGTCCAAGCACTTCTCTCCGCTGCACGACAAGGGCGCGATGCGCCGTTAGAATCAGGGCGTCCTCGCCCGGAATAGTTAGCATGTTTTGGTTACTGGCGATTCTCGCCTACCTGCTCGGCTCGCTGTCCTTCGCCATTTTGCTCAGCCGCCTGACCGGAAACCCGGATCCTCGAATGAGTGGCTCGGGTAATGCCGGCGCCACCAACATGCTGCGCCTGGTCGGTCGCAAACTGGCGATCCTGACCCTGCTCGGTGATCTGTGCAAAGGCCTGCTGCCGGTGCTGATCGCCTCCAGCGCAGGCCTTTCGCTGCAGGATCAGGCCTGGATCGGCGTATGCGCCGTGATCGGTCACCTGTTCCCTTTGTACTTCCGCTTTCGCGGCGGCAAAGGCGTTGCCACTGCCGCCGGCATGCTGCTCGGCCTGTATCCACCCGCCGCGCTGCTGGCGGTGTGCGCCTGGCTGCTGACGTTCTACCTGACCCGCACCAGCTCGCTGGCGGCGCTGATTGCCACGCCACTGACCCTGCCATTGCTGGCCTGGCAAGAGCCGGAAGCCTTGCTGCCAATGAGCGCGCTGACCTTGCTGATTGTCTGGCGTCATCGCGGCAATCTACGCGACCTGTTTGCCGGGCGCGAACGGCATTTTTGAATGCCGTTCGTGAGCGTCGCTCATCACAGTGCCGACAACTGCTCCATCGGCCAGCGTGCCTGCACGGTGATTGCCAGACTTTCCTGCTGACCGGCCTTCAGGCGCTGGCAACCGGCAAACGCGATCATCGCGCCATTGTCGGTGCAGAACTCCGGGCGCGCGTAGAACACATCGCCCTTCATATCGCCGAGCATCTTTTCCAGCGAAACGCGCAACGCCTTGTTGGCGCTGACGCCGCCGGCAATCACCAGCCGCTTCATGCCCGCCTGTTTCAGGGCGCGCTTGCACTTGATGGTCAAAGTCTCCACCACAGCCTGCTGGAACGCCAGCGCGATGTCGCAACGGGCTTGCTCGCCGTCGTCCCCGGCGTTGACGCATTGCTGCCAGGTGTTGAGGGCGAAGGTTTTCAGGCCGCTGAAGCTGAAGTCCAGCCCCGGACGGTCACACATCGGACGCGGAAAGGTGAAACGTCCTACGACGCCTTTCTCGGCCAGCTTGGCGATTTCCGGTCCGCCAGGGTAATTGAGGCCCATCATCTTCGCGGTTTTGTCGAAAGCTTCGCCGGCCGCATCGTCGAGCGTCTCGCCGAGCAGGCTGTATTGGCCAATGCCGTCGACCTGAACCAACTGGGTATGACCGCCAGAGACCAACAAAGCGACGAACGGGAATTCAGGTGGTTTTGGCTCCAGCATCGGAGCCAGCAAGTGGCCTTCCATGTGGTGCACACCGAGGGCCGGAATGCCCCAGGCAAACGCCAGCGCCTGTGCGCAGGAAGCACCGACCAGCAACGCGCCAACCAGGCCAGGACCTGCGGTGTAGGCGATTGCATCGATCTCGGTCGGCACGCAGTCGGCCTCGGTCAACACCTGACGGATCAAGGGCAGCATGCGTTTGACGTGGTCACGCGAAGCCAGCTCCGGCACCACACCGCCGTAGACGCGGTGCAGGTCGATCTGACTGAACAGCGCGTCGGCCAACAGGCCGCGTTCGCTGTCATACAATGCGACGCCGGTTTCGTCGCAAGAGGTTTCTAATCCCAGTACTAGCATGGGTTTGCGCCTTGTTTAGGCTGAATTCGAAGGCGCGCATAATAGTCGCCACGTGATGCCCCGACCAGCGGTTTTCGATCAGAGGCTTTGCATTCCGAGCGATGAGGGGTTAACATCCGCAACCCTTAAAAACCGACGTCTTCAAGTGCTCTTTTGCCGCGAGGATGTTGACCCCGGTAATGAATGAAGGTAGCTCTGGATGCCAGCCGTCAAAGTAAAAGAGAACGAACCCTTCGACGTAGCTCTGCGTCGTTTCAAGCGCTCCTGCGAAAAAGCCGGTGTACTGGCTGAAGTTCGTAGCCGCGAATTTTACGAGAAGCCAACTTCTGAGCGTAAGCGCAAAGCAGCAGCCGCTGTTAAGCGTCACGCCAAGAAAGTTCAGCGCGAACAGCGCCGCGCCGTTCGTCTGTACTAATACACAGACGTTCGTAGCAAGCTTCTTGCCTAAGCCCGGCCCTCAGCCGGGCTAATGGCATTTGCGTAAAACGCTTGATGCTTCACCGTCGACGCCGCCGATGCGACCGAGACAAATCTGCTTCACCGCGTCAGGCCTGGCTCTTTTGCCAGCGGTGCACGTCTTTTCTGACGAGCCTTTCAAGGCTACTGACGAGCACACCCACTGATTCCTCTTACGACGATCAGCCCAAGGCACCTGCATGCGTGCCCGCTTTATTGAGCTATCCGAGGCCGACAACCGGCCGTCAGCGGATTCAGCGCAACACTTTCACATAGTCGAAGACTGATAGGTACTAACGTCAGTGGATTTTCGGCAGATACACTTCCCGACAGCGATCACGCAGACGACACCGGTCGAGCCGCACTTTTTGTGCGTTTCCAGCAATGGCCCGCGTCCGACAGCCTGTCGCAACGGACCTATTGCAGCGCAGACGACGAGAACGCCATGGCCGGGCTGATTCCCCAGAGCTTCATTGACGACCTGCTGAACCGCACCGACATCGTCGACGTGGTCAGCTCGCGCGTGCAATTGAAGAAGGCCGGCAAGAACTACACCGCCTGTTGCCCGTTCCACAAAGAGAAAACCCCGTCGTTCAGTGTCAGCCCCGACAAACAGTTCTATTACTGCTTCGGCTGCGGCGCTGGCGGCAACGCCCTCGGCTTTCTCATGGATCACGACAACCTGGACTTCCCCAGGCCGTCGAAGATCTGGCCAAAGCCGCCGGCATGGAAATCCCTCGCGAAGAAAGCGGTCGCGAGCGCAAGCCGCGTCAGCCGACCGATTCGCCGCTGTACCCGCTGCTCACTGCCGCCGCCGACTTCTACCGGCAGGCACTCAAGAGTCATCCGTCGCGCAAGGCTGCAGTGGATTACCTCAAGGGCCGCGGCCTGACCGGCGAGATCGCTCGCGATTTCGGCCTCGGCTTTGCACCGCCGGGCTGGGACAACCTGCTCAAGCATCTGAGCAGCGACACCCTGCAACAAAAAGCCATGATCGAAGCCGGCCTGCTGATCGAGAACGCCGAAACCGGCAAACGCTATGATCGCTTTCGTGATCGCGTGATGTTCCCGATCCGCGACACCCGTGGACGGATCATCGCCTTCGGCGGTCGCGTACTGGGCGACGACAAGCCCAAGTACCTGAACTCACCGGAAACCCCGGTATTCCATAAAGGCCAGGAACTCTACGGCCTTTATGAAGCGCGCAAGAACAATCGCAACCTCGACGAGATCATCGTCGTCGAAGGCTACATGGACGTCATTGCCCTAGCGCAGCAAGGCTTGCGCAATGCCGTTGCCACGCTGGGCACCGCGACCAGCGAAGAGCATCTGAAGCGTCTGTTTCGCGTCGTCCCGAACGTATTGTTCTGCTTCGATGGCGACCAGGCGGGCCGCAACGCCGCGTGGCGCGCACTGGAAGCGACCCTGCCGTGTCTGCAAGACGGTCGTCGCGCGCGGTTCCTGTTTTTGCCCGAAGGCGAAGACCCGGACACCCTGGTTCGCGCCGAAGGCACCGACGCTTTCAAAGCGCGCATCAATCAGCACGCGCAGCCGCTGGCCGATTATTTTTTCCAGCAACTGACCGAAGAAGCCGACCCGCGTTCACTTGAGGGCAAGGCGCACATGGCCACCCTCGCCGCGCCATTGATCGATAAGGTTCCAGGCGCGAACCTGCGCATCCTCATGCGTCAGCGCCTGACCGAGATTACCGGCCTGAGCAGCGAGACCGTCAGCCAATTGGTTCAGAGTGCGCCGCAGGAAGCACCGCCCGCCTACGATCCGGGCTTCGATTACGACGCCATGCCGGACTACAGCGACTACCATCAGCCGCAGGCACAGGACATGTACGCGCCGCAGCAGGAATGGACGCCGAAGAAACCCGGCGCCGGCGGCAAGAAGTGGGACAAGAAACCATGGGACAAGAACGGCAAGCGTGGTGGCGATCGCGAACAGCAGCGCCCGCGCACGCCGATTGGCGTCGAATCGCCGACCCTGACGGCCCTTAGAACATTGCTCCATCATCCGCAACTGGCCAAGCGCGTCGAAGACGCCGGGCACATTGCCGATGAAAATCAGACCAACGCCCAGTTGCTTGTGGCACTGCTCGAAGCCGTACAGAAGAATCCCAAGCTAAACTCATTTCAGTTGATCGCACGGTGGCACGGTACTGAACAGGGTCGTTTGCTCAAGGCACTGGCAGAAAAGGAATGGCTGATTGACGGAGATAACCTTGAACAACAGTTTTTCGACACCATTACTAGCTTGTCCGCCCGCCAACGCGAGCGAAATCTCGAACAGTTACTCAGGAAAGCGCGGCAAAGCGAACTGAGCGTCGAAGAGAAAAATCAACTGCGCGACCTTTTAAGTCGCAATGTTTCCGCATCAAACCCGACCTCAACTGGCGCGTGAGGTCATAGCTCAGGTATAATCCTCGGCTTGTTTTTTGCCCGCCAAGACCTTCAGTGGATAGGGTGTTATGTCCGGAAAAGCGCAACAGCAGTCTCGTATTATTGAGTTGATCAAACTGGGTCGTGAGCAGAAGTATCTGACTTACGCCGAGGTCAACGACCACCTGCCCGAGGATATTTCAGATCCGGAGCAGGTGGAAGACATCATCCGCATGATTAACGACATGGGGATCCCCGTACACGAGAGTGCTCCGGATGCGGACGCCCTTATGTTGGCCGACGCCGATACCGACGAGGCCGCTGCGGAAGAAGCAGCCGCTGCGTTGGCGGCGGTGGAGACCGATATCGGTCGCACCACTGACCCGGTGCGCATGTACATGCGTGAAATGGGTACGGTCGAGCTTCTGACCCGTGAAGGCGAAATCGAAATCGCCAAGCGGATCGAAGAAGGCATTCGTGAAGTGATGAGCGCAATCGCGCACTTCCCTGGCACGGTTGACCACATTCTCTCCGAGTACACCCGCGTCACCACCGAAGGTGGTCGCCTGTCCGACGTCCTGAGCGGTTATATCGACCCGGACGACGGCATCGCGCCGCCTGCGGCAGAAGTGCCGCCGCCGGTCGACCCGAAAGCCGTCAAGGCCGACGACGATACCGACGACGATGAAGCCGAATCTTCCGATGACGAAGAAGAAGCCGAAAGCGGTCCGGACCCGGTTATCGCTGCGCAGCGCTTCGGCGCCGTGGCCGACCAGATGGAAATCACCCGCAAGGCCCTGAAAAAGCACGGTCGCCATAACAAGGCAGCGGTTGCCGAGTTGCTGGCCCTGGCCGAGCTGTTCATGCCGATCAAACTGGTTCCGAAGCAATTCGAAGCCCTGGTCGAGCGTGTGCGCAGTGCCCTGGATCGTCTGCGTCAGCAAGAACGCGCGATCATGCAGCTGTGTGTACGTGATGCACGTATGCCGCGCGCCGATTTCCTGCGTCAGTTCCCGGGCAACGAAGTCGACGAAAGCTGGTCCGACGCCCTGGCAAAAGGCAAGAGCAAGTATGCCGAGGCCATCGGTCGCGTGCAGCCGGACATCATCCGTTGCCAGCAGAAGCTGATCGCACTGGAAACCGAGACCGGCCTGACCATCGCCGAAATCAAGGACATCAACCGTCGCATGTCGATCGGTGAGGCCAAGGCCCGCCGCGCGAAGAAAGAGATGGTTGAAGCCAACCTGCGTCTGGTGATCTCGATCGCCAAGAAGTACACCAACCGCGGTCTGCAATTCCTCGATCTGATCCAGGAAGGCAACATCGGTCTGATGAAGGCGGTGGACAAGTTCGAATACCGTCGTGGTTACAAGTTCTCGACTTATGCCACCTGGTGGATCCGTCAGGCGATCACTCGCTCGATCGCCGACCAGGCCCGCACTATCCGTATTCCGGTGCACATGATCGAGACGATCAACAAGCTCAACCGTATTTCCCGGCAGATGCTGCAGGAAATGGGTCGCGAACCGACCCCGGAAGAGCTCGGCGAACGCATGGAAATGCCTGAGGACAAGATCCGCAAGGTACTGAAGATCGCCAAAGAGCCGATCTCCATGGAAACCCCGATCGGTGATGACGAAGACTCCCATCTGGGCGATTTCATCGAAGACTCGACCATGCAGTCGCCAATCGATGTCGCCACGGTGGAAAGTCTGAAGGAAGCGACTCGCGAAGTGCTGTCCGGCCTCACTGCCCGTGAAGCCAAGGTATTGCGCATGCGTTTCGGTATCGACATGAACACCGACCATACGCTCGAAGAAGTGGGCAAACAGTTTGACGTAACGCGTGAGCGGATCCGTCAGATCGAAGCCAAGGCGCTGCGCAAGCTGCGCCACCCGACGCGAAGCGAGCATCTGCGCTCCTTCCTCGACGAGTGATACCAGAACCCCGGCCCAGGCCGGGGGTTTTGTTTTATGGCAGATTAAATTCCCCGCTCCGCCCTCCCCGCCGCATACCGCGTCTACACTCGAAACAATCACCCCCAGCCCTAACGAGAGCGTTATGCCCAGACTGGCGCCCGTGCTGTTTCTGCTGTCATTGATGATCTGCACCGCCACGGCTGACGCGCTGACTCTCACCGATGAAGAACGCAGCTGGCTGGCGGCTCACCCCGACTTGCGCCTGGGTGTCGACGCGTCATGGCCGCCCTTTGAGTTTCGTGACGATCAGAACCGTTATCAGGGACTGGCTGCCGACTATATCGAGGTGATCCGTCAGCGCTTGTCCATCAAGCTGACGCCTATCGAACCGGTGAGCTGGACGGTGGTGCTGGAGCAGGTGAAGAAGGGCAGGATCGATTTGCTGCCGGGGATAATGTCGACACCAGAGCGCCAGAGTTATCTGTCATTCACCCGGCCGTACCTCGACTTCCCGATCGTCATCCTCGCCCATGTCGGCGGCGCCCAGCCGCGCAAACTCGACGACCTGTACGGGCTGAAAATCGCCGTGGTGGAAAACTACGCCCCCACGAACTGCTGCGTACTCACCATCCCGATCTGAATCTGGTAGCCATGCCCAACGTCAGTTCAGCGCTGCAAGCCCTGGCGACTGACGAAGTGGACGCGGTAGTCGGCGATCTGGCTTCCAGCGTCTGGAGCCTGCGCCAGCTCAAGCTTGACGGCCTCTATGTCAGCGGCGAAACGCCGTATCGCTATCAACTGGCGATGGCCGTGCCCCGGGACAACAAGGTGCTGGTGGGCATTCTCGACAAAGTCCTGGCGGACATGACGCCGGCGGAAATCAGCAGCATTCAGGAACACTGGGTCGGCAACGTGCTTGACCACCGCACGTTCTGGTCGGACCTGCTGATGTACGGCCTGCCCGGCCTGTTGCTGCTGATAACAGTCCTCGCCGCGGTGATCCGCATCAACCGCCGTCTGAGCTCGGAAATCACCCGGCGCATCGACCTCGAGCAGGAGTTGCGCAGCAGCGAATATCACTACCGCGGCCTGGTGGAAAGCCTGTCGGCGATTGCCTGGGAAGCGCGGATGAGCGACTTCACCTACAGCTATGTCTCGCCGCACGCTGAAGACTTGCTCGGTTATCCACAATCTCACTGGCTGATTCCGGGCTTCTGGCACAACATCATTCACCCCGCCGACCTGACCCGCACGCAGAACTACTGCAAGGAAGCACTGCGCCAGGGCCGCGATCACATCGTCGACTACCGCGTGATCACCGCCGACGGTCGCTGCCTGTGGGTGCGCGATATCGTCAGCCTGATAGAGCACGGCCACGAGCCAGTGATGCGCGGCCTGATGATCGATATCAGCGAGATCAAGCGCACTGAAGAAGCGCTGCGCCTGTCGGAGCAGAAGTTCGCTTCGGTGTTCGAGCAATGTCCGGACATTCTGGTGATTGCGCGCCTGTCCGACGGCTGCCTGCTGGAGGTCAACGAGGCCTTCGAGGAACAGATCGGCCTGCGCGCCGACGACGTGATCGGTCAAACCGCCACCAACCTTAATATCTGGGGGATTCCCGGGGTTGGACCGGGCCTGCTGCAGCGCTTGCAGGCCGGCAGCATCCGCAACCTGGAAATGCCCTTTCGCCGCAACAACGGCCAGGTGTTCACCGGGCTGATATCCGCCGAGCCATTCGACCTCGACACCACCCCGGCGCTGGTGGTGGTGGTGCGCGACATCAGCCAACTCAAGGAAACCCAACAGCAACTGCAAACCTCTGAAGAGAAATTCGCCAAGGCTTTCCATGCGTCGCCCGACGGCCTGTTGCTGTCGCGCCAGAGCGACGGCCTGCTGCTGGAGGTCAACGAAGGCTTCAGTCGCATCACCGGTTTCAACAGCGCCATGTCGGTGGATCGTTCGACGCTGGACCTGGGTATCTGGGTCAACCTCAACGAACGCAAACAGATGATCGACCTGCTGCAGCGCGACGGTTTTGTCCGCGACTTCACCTGCCACATCCGTCGCAGCGACGGGCAGATCCGCCTGTGCGAAGTGTCCAGTCGTCCACTGCCGATCGGTGACGAAGACTGCATGCTGACCATCGCCCGCGACATCACCGAACGCCATCTCATGCAGGAAAAACTACAGCAGGCCGCAACCGTTTTCGAGAGCACTGCCGAGGGCGTGCTGATCACCGATACCCAACAACACATCAGTGCGGTCAATCGGGCGTTCACCGAAATCACCGGCTATAGCGAAAGCGAAGCACTGGGCCACACCCCCGGCTATTGGCGTCCGGGCTGCATGACAGCGCGTTCTACGCGGCGATGTGGCACCAATTGACCGACGAGGGACACTGGCAAGGCGAGATTTCCAACCGGCGCAAGAACGGCGAGCTGTACCCGAGCTGGCTGACCATCAGCGCCGTGCGCAATCGCGACAAATTCATCACCCACTTCGTCGCGGTGTTCGCCGACATTTCCAGCCTCAAGCACGCCCAGGCCAAACTCGATTACCAAGCTCACCACGACCCCCTCACCGGTTTGCCCAACCGCACCTTGTTCGAGAGTCGCCTGCAAATGGCCCTGACCAGCCAACAGGAAAATGGTGGCCAGGGCGCGGTGCTGTTTCTCGATCTCGACCGCTTCAAACACATCAACGACAGCCTCGGCCACCCGGTCGGCGACCTGTTGCTCAAGGGCATTGCCGTGCGCTTGAAAGAACAACTGCGCGATATCGACACGGTCGCGCGATTGGGTGGTGACGAGTTCATCATCCTGTTGCCAGGTTTGCAGCAAGCCAGCGACGCCGACAACATCGCGACGAAACTGCTCAACTGCTTCGGCGCGCCGTTCCAGGCCGGCGAACACGAGTTCTTTATCAGCGCCAGCATCGGCACCAGCCTCTATCCCCGCGACGGTTGCGACGTGGCCACGCTGGTGAAAAACGCCGACGCGGCGATGTACCGCTCCAAAGCCAAAGGACGCAACCGCGTCGAAAGCTACACCCGCGACCTCACCGCGCAGGCCAGCGAGCGCATAGCGCTGGAACACGAACTGCGCCGCGCCATCGAGCGCGATGAGCTGTTTCTCTATTACCAACCGAAAATCAGCCTGGTCGATCACAGTCTGGTCGGCGCAGAGGCGCTGATTCGCTGGCGCCACCCAACCTTCGGCGACGTGCCGCCCGAGCATTTCATTCCGCTCGCGGAAGAAAACGGCATGATCCTGCAGATCGGTGACTGGGTGCTGGAGACCGCTTGCCGGCAGATGTTCGAGTGGAACGAGATCTACCAACCGTTGGGGCCGCTTTCGGTCAACCTCGCCGGTGCGCAATTGCGTCAGCCCAACCTCTTGGTGCGCATCGAACAACTGCTCAAGGACAACCGCCTCAGGCCGGATTTACTGCAACTGGAAATTACCGAGAATTTCATCATGAGTCAGGCCGAAGAGGCGCTGGCGGTGCTGCACCAACTCAAACACCTCGGCGTGCAACTGGCGATCGATGACTTCGGCACCGGCTACTCCTCGCTCAGCTACCTCAAACGGCTGCCGCTGGACATCCTCAAGATCGACCAGTCCTTTGTCCGCGGACTGCCTGACGATCCCCACGACGCGGCGATCGTGCGTGCCATCATCGCACTCGGCCGCAGCATGCAGTTCACCGTAATTGCCGAAGGCGTGGAAACCCAAGCGCAACAACAATTCCTCGCCGCAGAAGGTTGTGAACAGATCCAGGGCTACATCGTCAGCCTGCCGCTGCCCCCGGAGGAATTCGCCGCGACGTTTCTGCGTGTAACCGTATCGGATTTTTCGGATAGCACAGCCGCGAAACCGTCGCTATAATCCGCGGCCTACTGAGGGCCTATAGCTCAGTTGGTTAGAGCAGAGGACTCATAATCCTTTGGTCCACGGTTCAAGTCCGTGTGGGCCCACCAAATTGAAAAGCCGCGCTGAATGCGCGGCTTTTTTGTGGGCGATTGGTTGGGTTTCGTCTCGGCGGGCGCAATGTTCGGAAGACCTACCAGAGCTGTAGGAAAGATCCTAAGCTGCGGTTTTGAGCGGTTAGACAAAAATCCGTGTGAGAGAAAGCAAAAAGCCCCGATGCTTGCGCAACGGGGCTTTCTGTAAATCTGAAATATCGGCCTGTCCTTTTACGGTTTCCCGCTTATCCCGCTCACTGGCTAGGAGTGGCTTGCGCCACCGAAATCAACACCCTTTGCTTGCAAAGTTCCGGTCTGTGCTGACGGGCCGATCATAGCCCTTGAACCTGACAAGAGCAACCGTCACAGCCGTTATCCCTCCCTTCGAGCGATAGGTTCCAAATATGCCCCAACGCGCTTGACCCTGTACCATCGGCAATCTCATCGCCCACGCCATCGGAGCCCCCTTGCCAGACACCCGCCACCCCATCCTCGACGAGATCGACCGCCAACTGATCGCCGCGCTGCAAATCAATGCCCGCGAAAGCGTGGCCATGCTCGCCCGTCAGCTAGGCATTGCTCGCACGACGGTGACGTCGCGTCTGGCCCGGCTGGAAAAGGCCAAGGTGATCACCGGTTACGGCGTGCGCCTCGGTCAGCGTGTTGTCGATGGGGGCTGCAAGCCTACGTCGGGATCAAGGTCCAACCGCGTTCCGGCAAGGACGTGCTGCGGCGCTTGAGTGCGATGGCGCAGGTGCAGCAGCTGTGTGCGGTGAGTGGCGAGTTTGATTATGTGGCGTGGTTGCGCACCGATTCGCCGGAGCAGCTTGATCAGTTGCTGGATCAGATTGGCAGCGTCGATGGGGTGGAGAAGACCACAACGTCGATCATTCTGAGTAGCAAGATAGATCGGGGTCAGCCGGTTTAAGATTTTGATCGAGCTTCTCGGCTGAATTTCAAAGCCTCTTCTCGAGCAGGCTCGCTCCCACATTTTGGTCGGTATGCAGCCTGCATTCGTCAGTCTGCACAACAATCAGGCAAAACGACGACACATTGCGTCTTATTAACGCGCTCCACGCTCCCTAGAATGGCGGCATCTTTTCCTATACTCAGACGCGAATCCTGCGTCGGGTCGCCAACAAGGTCAGCCATGAACAACAATCGTCACCCTGCAGACGGCAAGAAACCCATCACCATCTTCGGTCCGGACTTTCCGTTCGCGTTTGACGACTGGATCGAGCATCCGGCTGGTTTGGGCAGCATTCCCGAGCAGCACCATGGCGCTGAAGTGGCGATTGTCGGAGCGGGCATCGCCGGTCTGGTGGCCGCGTATGAGCTGATGAAGCTCGGTTTGAAACCGGTGGTGTACGAGGCGTCGAAACTCGGTGGTCGTCTGCGCTCGCAGGCCTTCAACGGCACAGACGCCATCGTCGCCGAGCTCGGTGGCATGCGCTTTCCGGTGTCCTCCACGGCGTTCTACCACTACGTCGACAAGCTCGGCCTCGAAACCAAGCCTTTTCCCAACCCGTTGACCGGCGCGTCTGGCAGCACCGTGATCGATCTGGAAGGCGAAACCTATTACGCCGAAAGCCTGAAGGATCTTCCGGTATTGTTCCAGGAAGTGGCTGATGCCTGGGCGGATGCGCTGGAAGCAGGCTCGCAGTTTTCCGATATCCAACAAGCCATTCGCGACCGTGATGTGCCGCGCCTTAAAGAGCTGTGGAACAAGCTGGTGCCGCTGTGGGACGACCGGACCTTTTACGACTTCGTCGCCACTTCGAAGGCCTTCGCCAAATTGTCTTTCCAGCACCGCGAAGTGTTCGGCCAGGTCGGTTTCGGCACCGGCGGCTGGGATTCGGACTTCCCCAATTCGATGCTGGAAATCTTTCGCGTGGTGATGACCAACTGCGACGATCATCAGCACTTGGTGGTCGGTGGCGTCGAGCAGGTGCCGCAGGGCATCTGGCGCCATGTACCGGAACGTTGCGTGCACTGGCCGGCCGGCACCAGCCTGAAATCCCTGCACCGTGGCGCGCCGCGTTCGGGCGTAAAGAAAATTGCCCACGCACCGGAGGGCCGTTTCGCCGTTACCGACAACAATGGTGACACCCGCGAATACGCCGCTGTGCTGACAACCTGCCAGAGCTGGCTGCTGACTACCCAGATCGAGTGCGACGAAACCTTGTTCTCGCAGAAAATGTGGATGGCCCTCGACCGCACCCGCTACATGCAAGCGTCAAAAACCTTCGTGATGGTCGATCGGCCGTTCTGGAAAGACAAAGATCCGGAGACCGGCCGCGACGTGATGAGCATGACCCTCACCGATCGCCTGACCCGCGGCACCTATCTGTTCGACAACGGCGACGACAAGCCGGGGGTGATCTGCCTGTCGTACTCGTGGATGAGCGACGCGTTGAAAATGCTCCCGCATCCGGTGGAAAAACGCGTTGAGCTGGCGTTGAACTCGTTGAAAAAGATCTACCCGAAAGTCGACATCGCCGCGCGGATCATCGGCGATCCGATCACTGTGTCGTGGGAAGCCGATCCGTACTTCCTCGGTGCCTTCAAAGGCGCCCTGCCCGGCCATTACCGCTACAACCAGCGCATGTACGCGCACTTCATGCAGGACGATATGCCAGCGGAGCAGCGCGGTATTTTCATCGCTGGCGACGATGTGTCGTGGACACCGGCGTGGGTCGAAGGCGCGGTGCAGACTTCGCTCAACGCGGTGTGGGGCATCATGAAGCATTTCGGCGGTTCGACACATAAAGAGAACCCGGGCCCGGGTGATGTGTTCAAAGACATCGGCCCTATCGCCCTGCCCGAGTAAGAGGATTCCCCGATGCGCGTAGCCGTTTACCAATGTCCACCCTTGCCACTGGACCCCGCCGCCAACCTGCAGCGTCTGCATCAAGTAGCAATGGAGGCCAAGGGCGCTGATCTGCTGGTGCTGCCGGAGATGTTCATGACCGGCTACAACATCGGCGCCGAAGCGGTGAGCACGCTGGCCGAGGTCTATAACGGCGAATGGGCGCAGCAGATTGGCCGGATCGCCAAGGCTGCGGGTCTGGCGATCGTATACGGCTACCCCGAACGCACCGCCGACGGGCATATCTACAACGCCGTGCAACTGATCGACGCCCACGGCGAGCGCCTGTGCAATTACCGCAAGTCGCATCTGTTTGGCGATCTCGACCGGTCGATGTTCAGCCCCGGTGACTCCGACTTGCCGGTGGTTGAATTGAACGGCTGGAAGCTCGGCTTCCTGATCTGCTATGACTTGGAGTTTCCGGAAAACGCGCGTCGTCTGGCCTTGGCCGGCGCCGAGCTGATCGTCGTACCGACAGCAAACATGGTTCCGTTCGACTTCGTCGCCGACGTCACCGTGCGTGCCCGCGCCTTCGAAAACCAGTGCTACGTGGCTTACGCCAATTACTGCGGACATGAAGGCGATATCCAGTATTGCGGGCAAAGCAGTATTGCCGCGCCGGACGGTAGCCGTATCGCCCTGGCAGGTCTGGACGAGGCGTTGATCGTCGGTGAACTGGACCGCCAATTGATGAACGACTCACGCCAGGCCAACCGCTACCTCAGCGATCGCAGGCCAGAGCTTTACGGCGCGCTCAACCGCCGCTAATCCGCTAGCATGGGCACTTCACTGTTCTGGAAGTGCCCATGCCTGCGCCGACTCATCCCCGCCCCGACACTGAAACACTGGCCAACGGCCTGCGCGTGACCCTGCGCCACGTGCCCGGTCTCAAGCGCAGCGCTGCCGCGTTACGCGTGGCGGCCGGCAGTCATGACGTGCCGCTGGCATGGCCGGGGCTGGCGCATTTTCTCGAGCATTTGCTGTTTCTCGGCACCGAGCGTTTTCCCACAGATGAAGGGCTGATGGCCTACGTGCAACGTCACGGCGGGCAGGTGAATGCCAGCACCCGCGAGCGCACCACGGACTTTTTCTTCGAGTTGCCTGTGTCGTCCTTCAGCGCGGGGCTCGAGCGTCTGTCGGACATGCTCGCCCGGCCACGGATGAATCTGGACGATCAACTGCGTGAACGGGAAGTGCTGCAGGCGGAGTTTGTCGCCTGGTCGCAGGATCCGACAGCGCAACAGCAGTTTGCCTTGTATGAAGGTTTACCAGCGGAACATCCGTTGCGCGGTTTTCATGCGGGCAATCGGGACAGCTTGCAGGTCGAATCGCCTGGGTTTCAGTCGGCGCTGAAAGATTTCCATCAGCGCTTTTATCGAACCGGGCAAATGAGCCTGAGTCTGGTCGGGCCGCAAAGTATCGATGAGCTTCGGGAGCTGGCGCAGCAATTCGCAGCGGTGTTGCCGGTTGGGGATAAAGTTGCCCAGGCCGCACCGCCACCGCTGACGGTGAGAAGTTATCAACAGGTTGGCGCTCACGCGAACCTGTTATTCGCCTTCGACGGCTTACCCGAACCATCCGCAGAGGCGATGGCCTTTCTCTGTCATTGGTTGAACAACGCCAAACCCGGTGGATTGCTCGCACACCTGCAACGACAGAACCTGGCTGACAGTCTGAAAGCCGCGCCGATCTACCAGTTCGCTGGGCAAGCGCTGCTGCATCTTCAATTCCATGCCGCCGGCGAGCAGTTGAACACCATTCATGAACAACTGCTGGACTGGCTGAGCTTCTTCGCCCGCCAGGACTGGACGCCGTTGCGCGAGGAATACGCCGCCCTGCTTCAGCGCCAGCAGCAAGTCAGCGGCGCGTTGCAACTAGCGCGCATCGACGTTGAGCAGAAAGAATCAGGTCTGTCCGAGTCGGGTGTTGCCGGACTTGCGCACATCCTTCGCGAAATCGGTGGTGTGGATAACTTCAGCGATCATTGGCACCTGCCCGCCGCGAACCCGTTCCTGCGCGCCAATGAACCGCTAGCCAACGCCGGGCTGATTCGCGGCCAGACCAGCGCCCATCGTGGCCTGCGCACATTCGCCCAGGATCGCTCGCGCAGTCGTCGCGAACGGTCGCCGATGCACTTCAGTCGTGCGCTGCCAGACAGCAGCGATGAGGGCGCGATTTACCTGCGCTGGCAGGTCGACATGGCGGCCAGCGCCGATCTGCGCTCAAGATTGCAGCGCAGTCTGCGTCAGACCCGACAGGATGCGTCCGAAGCCGGAGTGGACTTGTCTTTCAGCGCCGCAGGTAACCAATGCCTGTTGAAAATGACCGGATTACAGGAACCGATGCCCAGCGTCCTGGAGCACGCGCTGAAATGTCTGACGATGATCGACGCCGATTCGCCGCGCGACGAGGTGCAGATACCTTCGATGCCGATCCGCCAACTGCTCGAAGCGTTGCCGGAAAAATACCTGCCCCCGATTGAAACCAGCGATGACGCCAAACAGCTGTGGACAACTTCGCGCTGGGACGGCCTCGCTCTAGGGCTGAATCAACAGACCCAATCAGCCATGGGCCTGGCGCTGAGCCGCATTCCCGGCACACCGGACAATCAGCTACCGGTGACACCGATCACCCAAGGCCAGTACCAATGGAGCCAGATCAACACCGCCTCCAGCGAACACGCCTTGCTGCTGATCTGCCCGACCGCCAGTTGTGACATCGCTGATGAAGCTGCATGGCGCCTTCTGGCGCAGTTGTGCCAGACGCCTTTTTACCAGCGCCTGCGTGTCGAATTGCAATTGGGGTACGCCGTGTTCAGCGCGCTGCGTCAGGTGCACGGCACGACTGCGATTGTCTTTGCCGTGCAATCGCCAACGAACCCGGTGGGCAAGTTGCTCGAATACATTCAGGAGTTCTTCAACGGCATTCCGGCGATGATCGAAACGCTTGATGTCGCTGGCCTCAAGCAACAACGCCAAAACCTCGCCGACCAATTCGATCCGGCGACACAGTTCAACAAGGACGCTGCCGAACTTCTGTGGCAGGGCAAACTCGCCGGCCATTCGTCGGATTACCGTGAGCAACTGGTTATGGCGATCCGGCAGCTGGATCACAAGGCTTTGCTGGCCGCTGCGCAGCGCCTGATCAATGCCAATGGCGGCTACCACTGTCTGGCCAATGAACCGATGCCCGGCGCGCCGTGGCAAGCGGCAAATTGATCATTACCGGGGCTGCAAGGAGCTTTCTCAAAGATTCACGGGTCACGCCGTTGAAATTTTGAGTAACATAGCCGCCTAACTAATTGGAACATCACCGCGCTGCCGTGGACTATAACTATGGATAGCGCTATCCCAACCCTCAGAAGGAGACATCTCATGGCCTGGACCAAACCTGCTTACACCGACCTGCGTATCGGCTTCGAAGTCACCATGTACTTCGCCAGCCGCTGAGTTCTGCTTACGCAGATCCGCAGTGCAACGCCTCGGCTCGCCGAGGCGTTTTATTTTCCGCGTTGAAATGATGGAGCGTTCATGTTCGTCCAGATTCTGGGTTCGGCCGCCGGTGGCGGTTTTCCGCAGTGGAACTGCAACTGCGTCAACTGCGCAGGCTTTCGCGACAGCAGCCTGAACGCCAAGGCCCGCACCCAATCGTCCATCGCCATTTCCGATGACGGCGTGAACTGGGTGTTGTGCAATGCCTCGCCGGACATCCGCGCGCAACTGCAAAGCTTCGCCCCGATGCAACCGGGCCGGGCCCTGCGCGACACCGGCATCAGCGCGATCATCCTGATGGACAGCCAGATCGACCACACCACCGGCCTGCTCAGTTTGCGCGAAGGCTGCCCGCATCAGGTCTGGTGCACGGACATGGTTCACGAAGACCTGAGCACCGGTTTTCCCCTGTTCAAGATGCTCACCCACTGGAACGGCGGGCTGGACTGGAACCGTATCGAGCTCGACCAGAGCTTCACCGTAGCGGCCTGTCCGAACCTGCGTTTCACCCCGCTGCCATTGCGCAGCGCCGCGCCGCCGTATTCGCCGCACCGTTTCGATCCGCATCCGGGCGACAACATCGGTTTGATCGTTGAAGACCTCAACACCGGCGGCAAGCTGTTCTACGCGCCAGGGCTGGGCAAGGTCGATGCGCCGCTGCTGGAAATCATGGCGGGCAGCGATTGCCTGCTGGTCGACGGCACGCTGTGGGATGACGATGAAATGCAGCGCCGTGGCGTCGGCACCCGCACCGGTCGCGAGATGGGCCACCTGGCGCAGAACGGCCCCGGCGGCATGCTCGAAGTGCTGGAGCAGTTGCCCGAGCAGCGCAAGGTACTTATCCACATCAACAACACCAACCCGATCCTCGACGAGGATTCGCCGGAGCGTGCCGAGCTGGCGCGGCGTAATGTTGAAGTGGCGTTTGATGGCATGAGCATCGTGCTTTAAGCAATCGAGACCGCGGCGCGGTCTATCGCGAGCAGGCTCGCGCCCACATTGGAATGCGATCAACTGTGGGAGCGAGCCTGCTCGCGAAGAGGCCAGCACAGACACCAGAGATTTCCAGGGTTGTTCCCGGAGAACAGACATGACCGACACCCCGCTGTCCCCGCCGAATTCGAAGCGGCCCTGCGCGCCAAAGGCGCCTATTACCACATCTATCACCCCTACCACGTGGCGATGTATGAAGGCCGCGCGACTCGCGAGCAGATTCAGGGCTGGGTCGCCAACCGCTTCTACTATCAGGTAAACATTCCCCTGAAAGACGCAGCGATCCTCGCCAACTGCCCGGATCGGGAAATCCGCCGCGAGTGGATTCAGCGCCTGCTCGACCACGACGGCGCGCCCGGTGAAGACGGCGGCATCGAAGCCTGGCTGCGTCTGGGTCAGGCTGTCGGCCTCGATCCGGATCAGTTGCGCTCCCAGGAGCTGGTATTGCCCGGCGTGCGTTTCGCCGTCGATGCCTACGTCAACTTCGCCCGTCGCGCCAGTTGGCAGGAGGCGGCAAGCAGCTCGCTGACCGAATTGTTCGCGCCGCAGATCCACCAGTCGCGCCTGGACAGCTGGCCGCAGCATTACCCGTGGATCGACCCGGCCGGTTATGAATATTTCCGCACTCGTCTCGGTCAGGCGCGGCGTGACGTCGAGCATGGGCTGGCGATCACCCTTGAGCACTACAAGACCCGTGAAGGCCAAGAGCGCATGCTGGAAATTCTCCAGTTCAAACTGGACATTCTTTGGAGCATGCTCGATGCCATGAGCATGGCCTACGAACTGAACCGTCCGCCGTATCACAGCGTGACCGAACAACGGGTCTGGCATAAAGGAATCATCTTATGAGTTTCGACCGCAGCAAAGTGCCGAGCTGGCGCCCGGGCTATCGCTTCCAGTACGAACCGGCGCAAAAGGGCCATGTGTTGCTGTACCCAGAGGGCATGATCAAGCTCAACGAAACGGCCGCGCTGATTGGCGGCCTGATTGATGGCGAACGCGATGTCGCGGCAATCATTGCCGAACTCGACAAGCAGTTCCCCGGCGTACCCGAGCTCGGTGACGACGTCGAGCAATTCATGGAGGTTGCCCGTGAGCAACACTGGCTCACCCTTGGCTGATCTGCCGGCCAAACCGGAAGTCGGCCTGCCGCTGTGGCTGCTCGCCGAGCTGACCTACCGTTGCCCGCTGCAATGCCCGTACTGCTCCAATCCGCTGGATTTCGCCGAGCAGGGCAAAGAGCTGACCACCGAACAATGGATCAAGGTGTTCCGCGAAGCGCGCGAGATGGGCGCGGCGCAATTGGGCTTTTCCGGCGGCGAACCGCTGGTGCGTCAGGACTTGGCCGAACTGATCCGTGAAGCGCGGCAGTTGGGTTTCTACACCAACCTGATCACTTCCGGCATTGGCCTGACCGAGCAGAAAATCAGCGACTTCAAAAAGGCCGGGCTCGATCACATCCAGATCAGTTTTCAGGCCAGCGACGAGCAAGTGAACAACCTGCTCGCCGGCTCGAAAAAGGCCTTTGCGCAGAAGCTGGAAATGGCGCGTGCGGTGAAGGCCCACGGCTATCCGATGGTGCTGAACTTCGTCACCCATCGTCACAACATCGACAAGATCGACCGCATTATCGAACTGTGCATCGCGCTGGAGGCTGACTTCGTCGAACTCGCCACTTGCCAGTTCTACGGCTGGGCGCAGCTCAACCGTGTTGGCCTGCTGCCGACCAGGGAACAACTGGTGCGCGCCGAACGCATCACCAACGAATACCGGGCCAGGCTGGAAGCCGAAGGGCATCCGTGCAAGCTGATATTCGTCACGCCGGACTACTACGAAGAACGCCCGAAAGCCTGCATGAACGGCTGGGGCAGCATCTTCCTGACCGTCACCCCGGATGGCACCGCCCTGCCCTGCCATGGTGCGCGCCAGATGCCTGTGCAGTTTCCCAACGTGCGCGATCACAGCATGCAGCACATCTGGTATGACTCGTTCGGCTTCAACCGTTTTCGCGGTTACGACTGGATGCCCGAGCCGTGCCGCTCTTGCGACGAGAAAGAAAAAGACTTCGGCGGCTGCCGCTGCCAGGCGTTCATGCTCACCGGCGACGCCAGTAACGCCGACCCGGTGTGCAGCAAGTCCGAACATCACGGCGTGATCCTCAAGGCCCGCGAAGAAGCCGAGACCGCCACTCAAACCATCGAACAACTGGCCTTTCGCAATGAACGAAACTCACGCCTCATCGCCAAGGGCTGAGCCTTTCAGCGCCGCCCAGGCCGTCGCCGCCGGAACCGACTTCGCCGAAATGCAACTCGGCGTCCACGGCGTGTTCTGGAATGAATATCGCCCAGAGGACGCCGCGTGCCGAATCTGGCATTGGCGCGATGGCGCAGCGAAACGTCTGACGCCGGACGGTTTCAGCGTGCGTAGCCGCGTGTACGAATATGGCGGTGGTGCGTTTTGTCTGACGCCTGACGGGGTGGTTTTCATCAATGAAGCGGATCAGCAGATGTATCGGCAGGCGCTGGATGGCGAGCCGGTCGCGCTGACGTCGACTGACTGCCGCTACGGCGATCTGCAATTCGCCGCTGGCCGAGTATTGGCGGTTGAGGAGCAGCAGGATCGACATCGCCTGGTGGCGATTGATCTGGCGACCGGCACGCGACAGGTGCTGGCCGAGGGTGCGGATTTCTATGCATCGCCAACGCTGAGCCCGGACGGCCAGCGCTTGGCATGGATCGAGTGGAGCCGACCGCATCAGCCGTGGACCTCGACGCGCTTGATGGTCGCGGAAGGTGTTTTTTCCGCACCTCGTTGTATTGCCGGCGAGCAGATTGAGGAGTCGATCCAGCAGCCGCGTTTCGACGCCGACGGCCGGCTCTACTGCCTGACAGATCGTGGCGGCTTCTGGCAGCCGTGGGTCGAAACGTCCGATGGCTTGCACGCGCTACCGAGTGCCGAGGCCGATCACGCGCCTGCGCCCTGGCAACTGGGTGGCTGCACTTG
Source organism: Pseudomonas sp. B21_DOA (assembly GCA_030544685.1). Classification (NCBI taxonomy): domain Bacteria; kingdom Pseudomonadati; phylum Pseudomonadota; class Gammaproteobacteria; order Pseudomonadales; family Pseudomonadaceae; genus Pseudomonas; species Pseudomonas sp. B21_DOA. Next base: position 402,196 of record CP086683.1, read on the forward strand.
GCTGCCTGCCGGTGATCAATTCTTAGCCAGCTGGAGCGAGGCTGGTTTCGGCCGCCTGGCCCTTGGTAGTGAGGATTTCAGCGGCGACTACAGCCGCTTCCGTCACCTGGCAGTTGATCAGCAGTTCATCTACTGCATTGCCGCCTCGCCGGTCAGCCCGTCGGCAGTGATTGCCATCGATCGTGCTTCTCACGCAGTGAAAGTCCTCGCTGGCGGCGTGGCGCCATTGCCCGCCGAACGCATCAGCCGTCCGCAGACCTTGCGTTATCCGAGCGGCTCTGGCGAAGCGCACGGTTTCTTCTATTCGGCCATGAACGGTGAAGCGAAACCGCCGCTGGTGGTGTTTATCCACGGCGGCCCGACGTCGGCGTGCTATCCGATCCTCGATCCGCGTATCCAGTACTGGACCCAGCGCGGCTTTGCTGTCGCCGACCTCAACTATCGCGGCAGCAGTGGCTATGGTCGCGAATATCGGCAAGCGCTGCATCTGCGCTGGGGCGAGGTGGATGTCGAGGATGCCTGCGCGGTGGTGGGTTATCTCTCTGGCCAAGGGTTGATTGATGGCGACCGAGCGTTCATTCGCGGTGGTAGTGCGGGCGGGTACACGACATTGTGTGCGCTGGCGTTCAAAAAGTCTTCCGCGCTGGTGCCAGCCTTTATGGCGTCAGCGATCCGGTCGCTTTGGCCCGCGTAACACACAAGTTCGAAGGCGACTATCTGGACTGGCTGATCGGCGATCCCGAGCGAGATGCCGAACGCTATGCCGCACGCACGCCGTTGCTGCACGCAGACAACATTCGCGTGCCGGTGATTTTCTTCCAGGGTGAACTGGACGCGGTGGTCGTGCCGCAACAGACCCGTGACATGGTCGCGGCGCTGGAGCACAACGGCATCCCGGTCGAAGCGCATTACTACCCCGACGAACGCCACGGCTTTCGTCGCGCGGCTAACCAGGCGCATGCGCTGGAGCGGGAGTGGACGTTTTATCAGCGGGTGATGGGGCTGAATGACTGAGCCCTCACTTTGAGACTGCGTCGCTCAATCGCGGGCAAGCCCGCTCCCACAGGTTATTTGGTGTACACAAAAATTGTGATCCCTCATAACACTGTGGGAGCGGGCTTGCCCGCGATAGCTATTGATCAGACGCCACTGAACTCAACGCTTGGCGATGATATACACCGCATGCACGATCCCCGGAATGTAGCCGCACAACGTCAGCAGAATGTTCAGCCAGAACGCCCCGCCAAACCCGACCTGCAGAAACACGCCCAGTGGCGGCAACAGAATAGCGATGATGATGCGAATGAAATCCATGGGGCAGCTCCTGAATGGGGGTTGGCTCACTTGAGCCATACAAGCTAATCGACCTGCGCCGTTCGTCAGGGTTCATTACGCTTGCTATTTGACGCCAGCATCACAAAAAAACGCCCCACGCCAAAAGAATCAGGCGTGGGGCGTGCGTTATACCGCGAGACGGTTCGAGTAATCGGTTGGGGCACCTCTGCTCAGACGGCAATGCCCTTGCGGCATTGCAATTGGGCGGTGCGCACTCGCGAGAAGGCGCGGCCCAGGCGCAGGAGCATTTCGTCGATGTTGGCTTTGCTGACAGTGAGGGCCGGGGTGAAGCGCAGGCAGTCAGGCTGCGCAGCGTTCAATATCAGGCCTTCGTGAAGTGCGGCGTGAACGACGGCGTCGGCGCATTCGGCGGACAGCGTCAGCCCATAAAACAGGCCTTGGCCGCGCAACTCGCCGTGCCCGTAGCGGTGCGCCAGTCGCGCCAGGCCTTCGCGCAGGTGCTGGCCGCTGTCGTTGACCTGCTGAAAGAAGCTGCGGTCATGGATGCTGTCGAGCACTACCAGACCGGCCGCCGTGATCAAGGCGTTGCCGTGATGGGTGCCGCTCAGCTCGCCGATGGCGAAACAGCAGGCCTTGCCTCGCGCCAGTAAGGCCGCCAGCGGCAAGCCGCCGCCGAGGCCTTTGCCGAGCACGACGATATCGGCGCGAATGCCGTAGGACTGTTCGGCGAGCAAGGTGCCGCAGCGGCCGATGCCGGTTTGCACTTCGTCGAGAATCAGCAGAATGCCCAGGTCACGACACAGTCGCTCGACCCCTTTGAGGTAATGCTCGGTCGCCGGAATGACCCCGGCATCGCTCTGGATCGGCTCCAGCATGATTGCTACGGTTTGCGCGTCGACCGCCGCATGCAGCGCTGGCATGTCATTGAATGGCACTCGATCGACCGTCGCCAGACTGCGGCCATGGCAACCCTGCTGCGACACGATGATCCGCGAGGCGCCGCTGCGATGCAGTTGCCCCCATTTGCGCGCCAGTTTGATCGCCGCGTCACAAGCCTCGCTGCCACTGTTGAGCAGGTACGCCTGATCGCTGGACGTGCTGGCGCACAAACATTCGGCGAGGCTGAGCATGCCGCGATTATGCAGATTGCAGCCGGGATTGATCAGCGCTTGGGCCTGATTGGCGATGGCTTTGACCAGCGCCGTGGGGCTGTGGCCAAGGCTGTTGGCGCCGCCAGCCTGGGAAAAGTCGAGGTAGGCGCGATCGTTGCTGTCCCACAGCCAGGAACCCTGGCCCCGAACGAACACTTGATGCGGTCGCTCGACACCGGGCATCAGGCGTTGGGCATTGAGGTGATCGGTCATAGTGGATGGCCCCGCCTCGAAGGTGAGGTCATCCAGACTTGGCGTCTGGCGCCGCAAACTGAACAGATTCATGCGAAAAAACCTCGCTTGAGGTTTTTGAACTGCCTATGTAAGCACTAACGAAGCAAATGGGATGCATCACGCTTTCTGGCCCTGTAAGCCTTGTGAATGCGGTTAGACTAGGCGCGCAACCGGCTTCAAGCCATTTCGATTTCCCAGCCATTTCGATAAGCGCTACTTATGGATTTCAAGCAACTGCGTTATTTCGTCGCGGTCTACGAAGAAGGCCATGTCGGCCGTGCGGCTGAGCGCTTGTCGATCTCGCAACCGGCGCTGTCGCAACAGATCCGACAGCTGGAGCAGAACCTCGACGTCACCCTGTTCGAACGCAGCAGTAAACGCCTGCTGCCGACTCTCGCTGCGCACACGCTGTACAACCACGCGTTGCCGCTGCTCGATGGCTTGCAGCGGGCGCGCGAGGCATTGGGTAATTTCAAGGGCAGGCGTTGCGCACCCTGGCGATCGGTGTGCTGCAAACGGTGCACACCAGCCTTGTGCCGCAAATGCTCGAGCGTGTGCGCAAGGCGCAGCCACATCTGGTGGTGCAGATCTATGAACTGACCGGACTGGAAATCGAGCGGCGTCTGCTCAATGGTTCGCTGGACATCGGTATCAGCTATCTGCCACCGCGCCAACCCGGTCTGCACGGGGTGTTGCTGTATGAAGACGAACTGACGCTGGTCATCCCGGCCGACCATCCATTGCGCGAGTTCAAGAAAGTCTCGATGCGCCAGGCTGCTGAGCTGCCCATGTTGCTGCTCGGCGAAGAGTTCCAGATCCGGCAGATCTGGCAGGCACAACTGACCAGCCTCGGACGACGCCCGCAAGTGCAGGCCGAGCTGAACAATATGTTGGGGATTCTCGATAGCCTGCCGCACACCAGGCTGGCAACGGTGCTACCGGGACGTTCGCAAAAGGAATACGACGATGAAGATCTGCTGTGGAAACCGCTGAGCGAGCCACGGGTGCCGTTGCAAGTTGGCCTGGTGTGCCGCGATGTACAACGCCAGCAGGCCTCGTTGGCATTGCTGCGGACATTGCTTGAAGAGGTGATCGATCGCGAAGTGAAGCCGCCCCTCGATCCGCTCGCCTGAAACTTTTCTTCAGGCAAAAGAAAACCCCGCCGAAGCGGGGCTTTGCAGACTGTTTCCCTGACATCCATTTCACTCCGCCACCCTGGCAGAATCCTACGTGTCCGTGTTGTTTACTTTGCGCTTCCTGCGCGACGTCCATGAAATGTAGATTAGCGGTGGATCCAATGTATGCATATGGGAGAACAGCAGCACGTCACGTAAGCAAATGCTTACATGACGTCTACAGGATCAGAACTGTGCGGCATCCAGCAGGAACAGCGACTCGCTACCGGCCTTGACCGACGCGCTCAACGAGTGAATACGTGGCAGCAGACGGGCGAAATAGAAGCGTGCGGTACCCAGCTTGCTCGCATAGAAATCATCTTGCGCTTCCTTGCCCAGCGAGGCTTTGGCCATCAACGCCCACATGTAGGCGTAAGCGGTGTATCCGAACGCTTGCAAATATTCGACCGAGGCCGCGCCGATTTCGTTCGGATTGTTTTTCGCCCGGTCCAGCAGCCACGCGGTCAGCTCGTCGAGGGTGTCGACGGCATCGTTCAACGGCTTGGTGAACTCGCTCAGATCGGCACTGGCGGTGGCGGTGAAATGACGGATCTCGTCAGCGAACAATTTGTAGAACGCACCGCCACTGCCAACGATCTTGCGACCCACCAGGTCCAGCGCCTGAATCCCGTTGGTGCCCTCGTAAATCTGGGTGATGCGCACGTCACGCACCAGTTGCTCCTGGCCCCACTCGCGGATGTAACCGTGGCCGCCGAAAATCTGCTGGCCATGAACGGTGGTTTCCAGACCCAGGTCGGTCAGGAAGGCTTTCGCTACCGGCGTCAGCAACGCCACCAGATCTTCCGCACGCTTGCGGGTGGTCGCGTCTTCGCTGAACTTGGCGGTGTCCAGTTGCATCGCCACATACGTGGAGAACGCACGGCCGCCTTCGTTCGAGGCTTTCATGGTCAGCAGCATGCGTCGCACGTCCGGGTGGACGATGATCGGGTCAGCAACTTTGTCCTTGTTCTGCGCGCCGGTCGGCGAACGGCTCTGCAGACGATCGCGCGCATATTCAACAGCGTTCTGATAAGAGCGCTCGCCGGTGGCCAGGCCTTGAATACCAACACCCAGGCGCTCGTAGTTCATCATGGTGAACATCGCGGCCAGGCCTTTGTTCGGTTCGCCGACCAGATAGCCCACCGCTTCGTCGAAGTTCATCACACAGGTTGCGGAAGCCTGAATGCCCATCTTGTGTTCGATCGATCCGCAGTTGGCCGGGTTACGCGCACCGAGGCTGCCGTCGGCATTGACCATGAACTTCGGCACCAGGAACAGCGAAATGCCTTTCGGACCGGCCGGGGCGTCCGGCAGCTTGGCTAGGACCAGATGAATGATGTTTTCGGTGAGGTCGTGCTCGCCGCCGGTGATGAAGATCTTGGTGCCGCTGACCTTGTAGGAACCGTCGGCCTGAGGTTCGGCTTTGGTGCGAATAATGCCCAGGTCAGTGCCAGCATGCGGCTCGGTCAGGCACATGGAGCCGGCCCAGATGCCGGCGTACATGTTCGGCAGGTACGCAGCTTTGAGTTCTTCACTGGCGTGAGCGTTGATCGACAGGCAGGCGCCGGCGGTCAGCATCGGATACAGACCGAACGCCAGGCTAGCGGAGTTGACCATTTCCTCGACCTGCGCCGACACGGCTTTGGGCATGCCCATGCCGCCATAGGCCGGATCACCGCCGACGCCGACCCAGCCGCCTTCGGCATAAGTCTGATAGGCCTGTGGGAAGCCGGCCGGCGTGGTGACGGCACCGTCCGCCCAATGGCAACCTTCCTCGTCAGCGGCACGGCTCAGCGGCGCGATGCTTTTGCTGGTGACCTTGCCGGCCTCTTCGAGAATCGCTTCAACGGTCTCGGCGTCGACGGTCTCGGCCAGCGCCGGCAGCTCGGCCCAGAGTTTGGCGACTTCGAACACTTCATTGAGGACGAAGCGCATATCGCGCAGCGGCGCTTTGTAGTCAGCCATGGCAAACCTCGCAAGATCTAAACAGGTGGTTCGTGGAATGATGTTCGTTGAGCCGGAGTGTACCTCAACAACTTTTGCGACACATAGGGTCAACCGGTGACTGATTTGTTATTTTTAGTCACAGGAAAAAGATCGCCGCGATCTTTCGATCTGCCCTACAAAGCAAACGCCTGCGCCGGCAAATTCATCAAACAATCACTGCCCGCCTCGATCGCTGCCTGATGCGCAGCCGTACGCGGCAACAAACGCTTGAAGTAGAACTCGCACGTCGCCAGTTTGCCCTTGAGAAAATCAGCCTCACCCTCGCCCGCCTCCAGCTGTGCCTGCGCAACCAACGCCATGCGCAGCCACAGGTAGCCAAGGATGATGTAGCCGCTGTACATCAGGTAATCCACCGATGCGGCGCCGACTTCGTCGGGGTTCTTCATGGCGGCCATGCCGACCTTCATGGTCAGGTCGCCCCACTGCTGATTGAGCCCGTTGAGTTGCGCGACGAAGCTGCCCAACTGCGGATGGTCGGCGTTCGCTGCGCAGAACTTGTGGACGATTTTGGTAAAGCCCCGCAGCAGCTTGCCCTGACTGCCCAGCACTTTGCGCCCGAGCAAATCCAGCGCCTGAATGCCGTTGGTGCCCTCGTAGATCGGCGCAATCCGGCAATCGCGCACCAGTTGCTCCATGCCCCACTCACGAATGAAACCGTGGCCGCCGAACACCTGCATGCCGTGATTGGTCACTTCCAGCCCGGTGTCGGTCATGAAGGCTTTGCAGATTGGCGTGAGGAACGCCAACAGGTCTTCGGCATCCCGACGCGCCTCGGCATCGCTGCTCAGGTGCGCGGCATCGAGCATCTGTGCGGTGAAGTAGGTCAGCGCCCGATTGCCTTCGTTGAAGGCTTTCATGGTCAGCAACATGCGCCGCACATCGGGGTGAACGATGATCGGATCGGCAGGTTTTTCCGGGGCCTTCGCGCCGGTCAGCGCGCGCATCTGCAGGCGGTCGTTGGCGTACTTGATCGCACCCTGAAAACTCGCCTCGCCCAGACACAGCCCCTGCATGCCGGTGCCGAGTCGCGCGTGGTTCATCATGGTGAACATGCAGTTGAGGCCCTTGTTCGGCTCGCCGATCAGGTAACCGGTGGCGGCATCGAAGTTCAGCACGCAGGTGGCCGAAGCCTTGATGCCCATCTTGTGCTCGATCGAACCACAGGAAACGCCATTGCGCTCTCCCGCTTCGCCTGTCGCGTCGGGGAGGAACTTGGGCACGATAAACAGGGAAATGCCCTTGGTTCCGGCCGGTGCGTCCGGCAGCTTGGCCAGGACCAGATGGATGATGTTGTCGCTCAGGTCATGCTCGCCGGCAGAAATGAAGATCTTGCTGCCGGTGATCGCGTAGCTGCCGTCGGCCCGTGGCACCGCGCGGGTCTTGATGATGCCCAGATCAGTGCCGCAGTGCGCTTCGGTCAGGCACATGGTGCCGGTCCACTGACCAGCGGTGAGTTTGCTCAGGTAAGTGTCTTTCTGCTCGGCGGTACCGTGGGCGTGGATCGCCGACATCGCGCCGTGAGTCAGGCCCGGGTACATACCCCAGGACGTGTTACTGGAACCGACCATCTCGCTGATCACCAGTCCCAGCGAGCTCGGCAGCCCTTGACCACCGTAAGCCGGATCAGCCGCCAAACCGTGCCAGCCGCCCTCGACATATTGTGCGAAGGCCTGCTTGAAGCCTGTAGGCGTTGTTACCACGCCGTTGTCGAAATGGCAGCCCTCTTCATCGCCGCTGCGATTGAGCGGGGCCAGCACGTTCTCGCAGAACTTCGCGCCTTCTTCGAGGATCGCGCTGATCATGTCCGGGCTGGCGTCATGCGCGCCGAGATTGGCGTAACTGGTGTGGAAGTCGAAGACGTGATCGATCAGAAAGCGCATGTCGCGCAGGGGAGCTTTGTACTCAGGCATGGTGGCTTCTCCGTCAGCAGATTTGTTCAACCTACTGCTGGCTACCACGCGCGACAATCAATGTGCGGGCGCTGAATGCGCCGTCATCACTCAACCCGCAGCGGTATCCATGCGCACCGCGCCACGGCGGTTCTGCCCGAACGCCATGACGCAGTTACGCCCGGCGCCCTTGGCGCTATACAACGCCTGGTCGGCGGACTTGAGCACTTCTTCCGGAGTGCGCTGCTCGACGCGTTCGGCGACGCCGATGCTCACCGTCACCGACACCGCCGAAGCCCCGGAACCGCTGCGGCGCTGGCGACCTTGCTGATCATCCTGCGGGCGGTTTTCCTGGTTGCGCAACTGAATGCTGTAGGAGGCGATCGATTCGCGGATCACTTCCAGGTGCGGCATGCATTCCTCAAGGGTTTTGCCTGCAAACACCAAGGCAAATTCCTCACCGCCGTAGCGATACGCCCTACCACCACCGCTGATTTTCGACAGTTTGCTGGCGACCAGCCGCAGGACCTGATCACCGACGTCGTGGCCGTGGGTGTCGTTGAATTTCTTGAAGTGATCGACGTCGCTCATCGCCAGCACATAGTTGCGCCCCAGTCGCTGCATGCGTTCGTTGAGCGCACGTCGTCCCGGCAGGCCGGTGAGCTCGTCGCGGAAGGCCATTTGATAGGCCTCATGCGCAACCGCCGCTGCGATCATGAGCATTACCTGACTGCACATGATGTTCAGGGTGAACGGCAGAATGAAAGTCTTCGGCAACATCCAGAAGACCCCGAGCAAGCCGACCAGTTGCGCCGCGTGCAGCGGGCGCGGGTTACGCCAGTATTGCCAGGCCAGGAGCAGGAAGGCCGAGATGAACACCGGATAGGACAACTGGATCAGACTCATCCACGCGCCGTGCAGCGCCGGCCAGCGGATCTCCGACAACCACAGCAGCAGCGCCTGTGGGTAACTTTGCTCCAGCCCCAGCGCCACGCTGCCAAACGCTAGCAGCACAGCGAACCGCGCGACCATGTCCTGAAACAGATGCGTACGCTCTTGCCACGCTGCGAACAGCCCGAACAACAATGGCAGCAACAGGCAGACCAGATGGAAAACCACCGCAGCGTCTTCTCGGACTTTGCCGTTGTCGCGGTAAAAGTCGGTCTGGGTATCGAGCAGAAAATAGGCGATGTAAACCGTGAGCATCAGAAACAGTTCGCGCTGTCGTCGGTACACCGCGCAGTACGCCCCGCCGAGCAACAGAACCAGGGTCGGCAAGACATTGAACAGGGACGTGAAAAACACGCTGAGGTCTTTGACGTACGCAGCCGCCAGCCCCGCAAGCAATAACAGCAGTGATGGCAGGAAATGGCTGAAACGTACAGCGGAAGAACGCGGCAAGGGTAAGCTCCGACCCGTCATAGCAAAGAGATGGCATTGTGCCTGCAAAGTGCGGCCAAGCCCACACAATGTGATCCAGATCACACACGGTCTCTATAACGGCCGGAAGCTCGACTATCTGAGCGATCCGCCAACAAAAAAACCGCTGCCCCTAACGGGAGCAGCGGTTTTCGTCAGACTGCGTCGAAGCTTAGTAGCCCAGCGCGAAGTCTTCTTCTTTCATGTCCATCAGGTTGCCAGCGCCCGACAGCATAGTGGCCACGTGTGTGCGGGTACGCGGCAGGATGCGCTGGAAGTAGAAGCGCGCGGTCTGCAGCTTGGCGGTGTAGAACGCCTCGTCGGTGGTGCCGGCAGCCAGTTTTTCCGCAGCCAGACGTGCCATGTCCGCCCAGAAGTAGGCCAGGCAGGCATAACCGGAGTACATCAGGTAGTCCACGGAGGCCGCGCCGACTTCTTCGCGATCTTTCATGGCAGCCATACCGACCTTCATGGTCAGCTCGCCCCATTCCTTGTTCAGTGCAGCCAGCGGCGCGACGAATTCCTGGACGGCTTCGTTGCCTTCGTTGTTCTGGCAGAACTTGTGGACGATCTTGGTGAAGCCTTTCAGAGCTTCGCCTTGAGTCATCAGCACTTTACGGCCGAGCAGGTCCAGAGCCTGGATGCCGGTGGTGCCTTCGTACAGCATCGAAATGCGGCTATCGCGAACGTTCTGCTCCATGCCCCACTCGGCGATGAAGCCGTGGCCGCCGTAGATCTGCACACCGTGGTTGGCGGCTTCGAAACCGACTTCGGTCATGAACGCTTTGGCGATCGGGGTCATGAACGCCAGCAGTGCGTCGGCCTTCTTCTTAGCTTCTTCATCGACGCCGTATTTGACGATGTCGACCTGTTTGGCGGTGAAGTAGACCATCGCGCGGTTGCCTTCGGCGAACGCCTTCATGGTCAACAGCATGCGGCGCACGTCAGGGTGAACGATGATCGGGTCAGCGGCTTTGTCCGGCGCTTTCGGGCCAGTCAGCGAACGCATTTGCAGGCGATCGCGAGCGTACTTCAGACCGCCCTGGAAGCCGATTTCGGCGTGAGCCAGACCTTGCAGCGCGGTACCGAGACGGGCGGTGTTCATAAAGGTGAACATGCAGTTCAGACCTTTGTTCGCCGGGCCGATCAGGTAACCGGTGGCGCCGTCGAAGTTCATCACGCAGGTGGCGTTGCCGTGGATGCCCATCTTGTGTTCCAGCGAACCGCAGCTCACTGCGTTGCGCGCGCCAATGGTGCCATCGGCGTTTGGCAGGAACTTTGGAACGATGAACAGCGAGATGCCTTTGGTGCCAGCCGGAGCATCCGGCAGGCGGGCCAGTACGATGTGGACGATGTTGTCGGCCATGTCGTGTTCACCGGCCGAGATGAAGATCTTGGTGCCGGAAACTTTGTAGGAACCGTCGGCCTGAGGCTCGGCCTTGGTGCGCAGCATGCCCAGGTCGGTGCCGCAGTGCGGTTCGGTCAGGCACATGGTGCCGGTCCATTCGCCGGAGACCAGTTTGGTCAGATAGGCTTCCTGCTGCTCAGGGGTGCCGTGCTCGGAGATCGTGTTCATCGCGCCGTGCGACAGGCCTGGGTACATGCCCCACGACCAGTTGGCTTCGCCGACCATTTCGCTGACCGCCAGACCCAGCGACTCAGGCAGGCCCTGACCGCCATGCTCAACGTCGTGCGCCAGACTTGGCCAGCCGCCTTCGACGAATTGCTTGTACGCCTCTTTGAAGCCAGTCGGGGTTTTCACGCCGGACTCGCTCCAGGTGCAACCTTCCAGATCGCCCACGCGGTTCAGCGGCGCCAGTACCTGCTCACAAAACTTGGCGCCTTCCTCGAGGATGGCGTCAACCATGTCCGGCGTGGCGTCTGCGCACGCTGGCAGGCTCTGATAGTGCGCTTCGTAGCCGAGCAGCTCGTCACGAACGAAGCGAATATCACGCAAGGGGCCTTGTAGTCAGGCATAGCGATAAACCTCTGCTGATGTAACCGGGAATGAACGACCGTGTTGAGTTGTTGTGACGGTCAAACAGTTGTTTGAAACATACGTTTACGCCGAAATCTTGTCAAGCGTCGTTCTTTTGCCGTTCGGCATCATCTTTCCCAAATGCCGAAAACGATAAAACGCCGAGACTTCACCAAGTCACGGGACGTTGAAGGAAAGATTAGTTGAGCAAGAAGGACTTAAACGAAAAACGCCGCGACAGGGCGCGGCGTTTCGGGATCTAGAACAAACTCATTCAGGCAAACGTATCGATGATCGTCCCGAGCACTTCGTCGGACGCCTTGGCCACTTTCACACCCAGCTCTGCCTGGATCTTGCCCTGCGACAGCTCGACGATATTGCTCGCCAGATCCGATTCCTGCGCGCGATCCACGCCGCGCAGGCGATTGACCTGCACTTCGGACGACTGGCTGGTCACCGAACGTTCGATGGTGTTATTGGCGATCTGACTGGCCGCCTGATCGACCCGGTTCTGCCCGGACTGAATCGAACTCAGGCCCGCATAAAAAGCTGTGTTGCCGGAGATTTCCATAGTCACTCTCATCCCTGCAAAGGATCAATGGTCGCCATTGAAGCAGACGCGCCAGCAAAACACCCGTCAAAAACACTAATAGCACAGTGCCTGCTCATAGTGAAAAACTTAGTCGAGCAGATCCAGTTGCAGATGCTCGGCCACCGCTTCGGCGCTCAACGCTTTGAGTTTCGGCACCCGGCCCAGGCACGGCGCCGGTATGCGTTCGGCGAGCGTCGCTAAGTTTTCCTCCAGCCGAGAGGTTTTCGGATCGATGATATTCGCCACCCAACCCGCCAACTGCAGACCGTCGCGAGCAATCGCCTCGGCGGTCAGCAACGCATGACTGATGCACCCCAGCCTCACGCCCACCACCAGAATCACCGGCAGCTTCAGCGCAATCGCCAGGTCCGAGAGATTGTCCTGATCGGCCAACGGCACCCGCCAGCCGCCCGCGCCTTCGATCAGGGTGAAATCGGCGTTCATCGCCAGAATCCCGCGCATCGGCGCCAGCAGCGATTGCACCGTCAGCGCCACACCTGCTTCGCGCGCCGCCAGATGGGGAGCGATCGCTGGCTCGAACGCCACCGGATTGACCTGTTGATAAGTCAGCGGCAATGAACACTCGGCCAACAGTGCCAACGCATCGGAGTTACGCAAGCCTTTGGGCGTGACGTCGCAACCGGATGCCACCGGTTTGCCCGCCGCCGTGCTCAAGCCTGCCGAGCGCGCTGCATGGAGCAATCCGGCTGCGACGGTGGTCTTGCCGACATCGGTGTCGGTACCGGTGATGAAATAGGCTGCGCTCATAGAGGTTTCTCCAACACGGCGTACACCACCTGATACGTTGCCGGCAGCCCCGACGTCTGACGGAAGCGCTCATACGCGTCGACCAGCCCGAGAATCCGCGCCCGCCCGGTCAAACCACCCGGCCGGCCAGGGTTCAGATTGTGTGCACCCAACGCTTTGAGCTCGTGAGTCAGGCTGCGCACATCCGGGTAATGCAACACGTGCGGCAGATTTTCCAGACTCACTGCGCGCATGCCACTTCCGCCACATAACTGTTCATAGCGGGCGAACTCGCGGAAGCGATTGACGTGCACCAGCCCGTCGACCTGCTGCCAACTCTCACGCAACTCGAACAGCGTCCCTGTACACAGACTAGCAAAGGCAAAAATCCCGCCCGGTTTAAGCACGCGAAAAGCTTCGCTGAGCACCGTTTCGAAGTCGGCGCACCACTGCACCGCCAGGCTGGAGAAAATCAAATCGAAGCTAGCGTCCTGCAACGGCAGCCTTTCGGCATCGCCGGCAATGAAATGCTCAGCGCCACCCAACGGCCGTGCGTGATTGAGCATGCCCTCGGCAATGTCCAGCGCGACACCGCTGCCCTGGGTGAAACGCGAGGCCAGCGCGCGGCTGAAATAGCCGGTGCCACAACCGAGATCGAGCCACCGCGACGGCATGAAACTCCCAGGCAAACGCTCAAGCAGCTGCGTGCCGACGTCACGCTGAAACTCGGCGACGCTGTCGTAACTGGCCGCAGCGCGAGAAAAGACGCCGCCACCTGACGCTTGTCGGGCAAGCCCCAGGCAGCACAAGGGACAGGTCAGTCATCAGCGCACTCATGTAGAAACGCCTGGATCGCGCCCGCGACTCCGTGCGGGTCCTCCAGCAGAAAAGCATGGCTGGCCTGTTCGATCAGACCAATTTCGATATCCGGCAACAGCGCGAACAATGCGCCGGCCGCTTCCGCCGGGACCAGCGCGTCCTGCCCGCCGAACAGATGAAACTGTGGGCCGCGAAACCCCTGCAGCGCCTGTCGCGTATCCAGCTGCGCGAGTAGCTCCAGACCTGCCATCAGCGCGGCCGGCGCGATGGCTGGCGCGCCACCGAGCAGCAAGCGCGACAAGCCACGCGGGTCTGGCGAACCTTGCGCACATAACAAAGCAAAACGCTTGAGCATCGTACGCGGATCGGCCTGGCAACCGGCAAGAAATGCATCAAAGGTCTCGGCAGGCATCGCATCCGGCCACTGCTCATGCGCAACAAACGCCGGATTGCTCGCCAGCGTCAGCACCCCGCAGCACGCCTCGCCGCGTCGTGCCGCCAACTCAGAGGCGAGCATGCCGCCCAGCGACCAGCCACCGAGCCAGACTTCCTGCGGAATGCGCGCATCGAGTTCGTCGAGCCAGTCTTCAAGGTCAGCGGAGTCCAGCTCCGGCAGCGGTTCAATCTCGACTTGCAGATGTTCGTCGAGGCCACGTAATGCTGCGGCCAGCGGTTCCAGCGGCGACACGCCGAGGCCCCAGCCGGGCAACAGGATCAGACGATTACGCATGGCTTGGCTCCAACGACAATCGGGCGAAACAATCCGCCAGCCCTTCCAGTAACTGTTGCACCTGCGCCTCGCTGTGGGCGGCGGTCAGCGTGACGCGCAGTCGCGCGCTGCCGGCCGGCACGGTCGGAGGGCGAATCGCAGTGACCATCAACCCGCGCTCGCGCAGCATCTGCGACAACCGCACGGCGCGCCCGGCAGCGCCGATCATGATCGGCTGGATCGGCGTGAAGCTGTCCAACAGTTCCAGCCCGATCTGCTCGGCGCCGTGGCGGAACTGGCGAATCAGCGTCTGCAAGTGTTCACGGCGCCAGTGTTCACTGCGCAGCAGTTCGAGGCTTTTCAGCGTCGCGCAGGCCAGCGCCGGCGGTTGGCTGGTGGTGTAGATGTACGGCCGGGCGAACTGGATCAAGCTTTCGATCAACTCTTCGCTGCCGGCGACAAAGGCCCCGGCGGTGCCGAAGGCTTTGCCGAGGGTGCCGACCAGCACCGGCACATCGTCCTGGCTCAGGCCGAAATGCTCGACGATGCCGCCACCGTTGGCGCCCAGCGGGCCGAAGCCGTGGGCATCGTCGACCATCAGCCACGCGCCTTTGGCCTTGGCCGCGCGGGCCAGCGCCGGCAGGTCGGCGATGTCGCCGTCCATACTGAATACGCCATCGGTCACCACCAGTGTGTTGCCAGTGGCTTTCTCCAGGCGCTTGGCCAGACTCTCGGCGTCGTTGTGCAGATAGCGATTGAAACGCGCACCGGACAACAGGCCTGCGTCCAGCAACGAAGCATGATTGAGCCGGTCTTCGAGCACCGTATCGCCCTGCCCGACCAGCGCCGTGACCACGCCGAGGTTGGCCATGTAGCCGGTGGTAAACAGCAGCGCACGCGGCCGGCCGGTCAGTTCGGCGAGGGCTTCTTCCAGCGCGTGATGCGGGCTGCTGTGGCCGATCACCAGATGCGACGCGCCACCGCCGACACCCCAACGCTCGGCACCGGTGCGCCAGGCTTCGATCACCTGCGGATGATTGGCCAGGCCCAGATAGTCGTTGTTGCAGAAAGCGAGCAGCGGTTGGCCGTCGACCACCACTTGCGGGCCTTGCGGCGATTCAAGCAGCGGACGCTGCCGGTAGAGGTTTTCGGCACGGCGGGCAGCAAGGCGTGCGGCGAGATCGAAAGACATGCAGGCCTCGATTTTCAAATGACACAGATCCCCTGTGGGAGCGGGCTTGCTCGCGAATGCGGTCTAACATTCAACGGTATGTTGACTGGCCTGACGCTTTCGCGAGCAAGCCCGCTCCCACAAGGTGTTGCATTCCTTCAGATACATTCGCGCAGGATTAAACCGCTGCGTTATAGAACTGCTCGCTGCTCTTCTGCTCCACCAGTGCCTGCTCGATCGCAGCCTGATGAACCTCATCGGAATGCTCTTCACGGGCCTCCGGCTGGATACCGAGGCGCGCAAACAGCTGCATGTCCTTGTCCGCCTGCGGGTTGGCGGTGGTGAGCAATTTGTCGCCGTAGAAAATCGAGTTGGCGCCGGCGAAAAAGCCAGGGCCTGCATCTGCTCGTTCATCGCTTCGCGACCGGCGGACAGACGTACGTGGGATTGCGGCATGAGGATGCGCGCGACGGCGAGCATGCGGATGAAGTCGAACGGGTCAATGTCTTCGGCGTTTTCCAGCGGCGTGCCGGCGACTTTCACCAGCATGTTGATCGGCACCGACTCCGGGTGCTCCGGCAGGTTGGCCAACTGGATCAGCAGATTGGCGCGATCGTCCAGCGATTCGCCCATGCCGAGAATGCCGCCGGAGCAGATTTTCATCCCCGACTCACGCACGTAGGCCAGCGTCTGCAGACGCTCGCTGTAAGTGCGGGTGGTGATGATGCTGCCGTAGAACTCCGGCGAGGTGTCGAGGTTGTGGTTGTAGTAATCGAGACCGGCCTTGGCCAGCGCTTCGGTCTGCTCCTGATCGAGACGACCGAGGGTCATGCAGGTTTCCAGGCCCAGGGCTTTCACCCCTTCAACCATCTTCAACACATACGGCATGTCCTTGGCCGACGGATGTTTCCACGCCGCGCCCATGCAGAACCGCGTCGAACCGATGGCTTTGGCGCGGGCCGCCTCTTCGAGGACTTTCTGCACTTCCATCAGCTTTTCTTTTTCCAGACCGGTGTTGTAGTGCCCGGACTGCGGGCAGTACTTGCAGTCTTCCGGGCAGGCGCCGGTCTTGATCGACAGCAGTGTCGAGACCTGCACGCGGTTGGCGTTGAAATGTGCGCGGTGCACCGTTTGCGCCTGGAACAGCAAGTCGTTGAATGGCTGTACGAAGAGTGCTTTGACTTCGGCCAGAGACCAATCGTGACGCAGGGTGGCAGTGGTGCTCGCGCTCATGGGCAATTCCTTGGTTATGCTTGGCGGGCGCCGGGGAAAATGGAATATCCACAGGCGCTACACGGATGTTCGGCATATTTAAGGAAGAGCGATGCGCTGTCAACCGCAATACCAGGGACAGGTTTACATCTGTTTAAAAAACGTACAGACCTGTTTGCTGTGCGATGAGCCCGCGGAAGCACAAATGCCAATGTGCGAGGCCTGCGAAACCGAGATGCCCTGGCTCGGCAGCCATTGTCAGAGCTGCGCTTTGCCGCTGGCGGCGGATGGCCTGACTTGCGGCGAGTGCCTGCTAGAGCCTCCGGCCTTCGAGCAGGTCGCGGTGCCCTGGGTGTATTGCTTCCCGGTGGACAGTCTGATCACGCGCTTTAAACACAACGCGAAATGGCCGTTTGGTCACCTGCTCGCCGACGTTCTCGGTCAATACCTGCAGCATCGCTTCGCCGAAGACTTGCCGCGACCCGATGTGTTGCTACCGGTGCCGTTGGCGAATAAACGCCTGCGTCGGCGCGGATTCAATCAAGCGGCGATGCTCGCGCGCTGGCTGAGTGTGTCGCTGGATTTGCCGTGTGAAGAACAGCTGCTGCGGCGAGTCATGGACACTGACGCCCAACAGGATCTCGACGCCAAGGCGCGCAAGCGCAATTTGCGCAATGCCTTTGCGCTGACGCCTGATGCAGAGCTAAGCGGCCGCCATTTCGCGCTGGTGGATGATGTTCTGACCACGGGCGCGACCGCTCAAGCGCTGGCGCGGTTGTTGATGAATGCAGGCGCGGCGCGGGTTGATGTGTACTGCCTGGCTCGTACGCCGAAGCCGGGTACCTGACGCGAATACAGATCTCACGTGGGAGCGAGCCTGCTCGCGAATGGGCCTCACATTCAACAAAGATGTTGTTGGTCAAACCGCTTTCGCGAGCAGGCTCGCTCCCACAGGGGCTCGGCGTCAGGCTTGACTCATGCGTTGCAAGTGGCCAACGTCCCTTTCATCGCCCGAGCCAGAAGCGTTCTGATATGTCCCTGCCCACCCTGCTCTCCCAGCACATCGTCCGCCGTCCGCAGCGCATTGCCCTGCTGCAACACATCGCCGAGCAGGGCTCGATCACCCGTGCGGCGAAGAGCGCGGGGCTCAGTTACAAAGCGGCGTGGGATGCGATCGATGAGCTGAACAACCTGGCGCAGAAACCTTTGGTCGAGCGCGTGGTGGGCGGCAAGGGTGGCGGCGGCGCCAGACTGTCCAGCGAGGGCGAGCGAGTGCTGCGCCTGTATCAGAAATTGCAGGCGCTGCAGGCACAGGTGCTGGAAGCGGCGGAAGACGCCAGCGATCTCGACCTGCTCGGTCGGCTGATGCTCAGGACCAGCGCGCGCAATCAACTGCATGGCACGGTGGCAGCGATTCAGGCGCAGGGACGCAACGATCTGATCCGCCTCGAACTCGCCGAGGGCATTGCTCTGGAGGCACAGATCACCCACGACAGCACCGTGCATCTGGAATTGCAGCCCGGTACCGAAGTGATGGCGCTGATCAAGGCCGGCTGGCTTGAACTGCTCGGCGCCGATCAGCCGGTCACGCCCGGACACAATGTCCTGCGCGGCACTATCGAAGCGATTCTCGATGCCGAAGACGGACCCAGCGAAGTGCGTATTTCACTGCCCAACGGCCAGACCCTTTGCGCCTTGGCCGAACCTATGCACTTGCGTCGCCAAAGCCTGGGCGTCGGCGATCCGGTGCAGGTGCAATGCGCGCCGTCCAACGTGCTGATCGGCACGCCGCTCTGATCGGCCCTTGCCACAAAAGCGTCATCGACCCGCATTAAGGTGTTGCCCATAACCAAGCAGGGAGCCTGATGTGAGCCTATTAGAAGAAAACCAATCCACTGATCTGGAAAAAATGGTCGGCCTCAGCCGTCGCGGTTTCATCAGCGCCGGTGCCTTGTGCGGCGCGGCGATGTTCCTCGGCGGCAACCTGCTGAGCCGCAGCGTCATGGCCGCCAGCGTCAGCGCCGGCAACAGCCGCCTGCTCGGTTTCGAGAGCATCCCGGCGGCGACCACCGACGCCATCACCCTGCCCAAGGGCTACAAGTCTTCGGTGCTGATCAGTTGGGGCCAGCCGCTGCACAAGAACGGCCCGGCCTTCGATCCGAGCGGTAACGGCACCGCTGCCGCACAGGAAGTGCAGTTCGGCGACAACAACGACGGCATGAGCCTGTTCGCCTTCCCGGACGACAAGAACCGCGCGCTGATGGCGATCAACAACGAATACACCAACTATCGCTATCTATATCCGCATGGCGGCATGCCGCAGTCGGCTGAGGATGTGCGCAAGGCATTGGCCTGCGAAGGCGTGTCGGTGATCGAAGTGCAGCGCAAGAACGGCCAGTGGCAATTCGTCCAGGGCTCGCGCTACAACCGTCGGATTCACGGTAACTCGCCGCTGCGCATCAGCGGTCCGGCCCGCGGCCACGACTTGATGAAAACCGCTGCCGACAAGCACGGTAAGAAAGTTCTCGGCACCTTCCAGAACTGCGCCAACGGCAAGACACCGTGGGGCACCTACCTGACCTGCGAAGAAAACTTCACCGACTGCTTCGGCAGCAGCAACGCCCAGCAGCAGTTCGATGCCGCGCAAAAGCGCTACGGCGTTGTCGCCAGCAGCAAGGACATCAACTGGCACCCGCACGACCCGCGCTTCGACATGGCCAAGAACCCCAACGAGCTCAACCGTCACGGCTGGGTGGTCGAGATCGATCCATTCGATCCGCAATCGACTCCGGTCAAACGCACCGCGCTGGGCCGCTTCAAACATGAAAACGCCGCGCTGGCCGAGACCGACGATGGTCGCGCTGTGGTGTACATGGGTGACGACGAGCGTGGCGAGTTCATTTACAAATTCGTCAGCCGCGACCGCATCAACCATCGCAATCAGAAAGCCAACCGCGACATCCTCGATCACGGCACGTTGTATGTGGCCAAATTCGATGCCGGCGACGGCAACCCTGATCACCCGAAAGGCCAGGGCCAGTGGATCGAACTGACCCACGGCAAGAACGGCATCGACGCCAGCAGCGGGTTTGCCGATCAGGCAGAAGTGCTGATCCACGCGCGCCTTGCCGCCAGCGTGGTTGGCGCAACACGCATGGACCGCCCGGAGTGGATCGTCGTCAGCCCCAAGGACGGCCAGGTTTATTGCACCCTGACCAACAACGCCAAGCGCGGTGAAGACGGGCAACCGGTGGGCGGTCCAAACCCGCGCGAGAAGAACGTCTACGGGCAGATTCTGCGCTGGCGTACCGACCGCAACGATCACGCCTCGAAGACGTTTGCCTGGGATCTGTTTGTGGTCGCCGGCAACCCGGGCGTGCATGCCGGGACGCCGAAGGGTGGGTCATCCAACATCACTCCGCAGAACATGTTCAACAGCCCCGACGGTCTGGGTTTCGACAAGGCCGGGCGCCTGTGGATTCTCACCGATGGTGACTCGAGCAACGCTGGCGACTTCGCCGGGATGGGCAACAACCAGATGCTCTGCGCCGATCCTGCGACCGGTGAGATTCGCCGTTTCATGGTCGGGCCGGTGGGTTGCGAAGTGACCGGGATCAGCTTCTCGCCGGATCAGAAAACCCTGTTTGTCGGGATTCAGCATCCGGGCGAGAACGGCGGTTCGACCTTCCCCGAGCACCTGCCCAACGGCAAGCCGCGGTCGTCGGTGATGGCGATTACTCGCGAGGATGGTGGGATCGTCGGCGCCTGATAATCCGCTTTCGCGAGCAGGCTCGCTCCCACATTTGATCGCCTGTGTGAATGAGATGATCAGCACACTGCAGATCCATTGTGGGAGGGGGCTTGCTCCCGAAGAGGCCCTTACAGGCAACCCGTTTCCAAGGCAAAACCCTCAACCGCTACAGTCTGCGCTACCATGCCGAGCCGGACGCAGCAGCCTGCTGCGCGCAGGAGTCAGCATGGCCCTCCCGTTTGAAACCCTCACCCCCGATCTCGTCCTGGATGCCGTTGAAAGCATCGGTTTCCTCAGCGACGCGCGCATTCTGGCGCTCAACAGTTACGAAAACCGCGTGTATCAGGTCGGTATCGAAGACTCCGAGCCGCTGATTGCCAAGTTCTATCGTCCGCAACGCTGGACCAACGAGGCGATCCTTGAGGAGCACCAGTTCACCTTCGAACTGGCCGACATCGACATCCCGGTGGTGGCGCCGCTGATCCACAACGGCGAAACCCTGCATGAGCACGCCGGTTTCCGCTTCACGCTTTTCCCGCGCCGTGGGGGCCGTGCGCCGGAGCCGGGCAACCTTGATCAGCTGTATCGCCTCGGCCAGTTGCTCGGGCGCATGCATGCGGTGGGCGGCACCAAGCCGTTCGAACACCGCGAAGCCCTCGCCGTGCAGAACTTCGGCCATGCTTCGCTGAACACCCTGCTTGAGGGCAATTTCATTCCCAAAAGCCTGCTGCCGGCTTACGAGTCGGTTGCCCGCGACCTGCTCAAACGCGTCGAAGATGTCTACGCTGCCACGCCGCACCAGAACATCCGCATGCACGGCGACTGCCACCCCGGCAACATGATGTGCCGCGACGAGATGTTCCACATCGTCGACCTCGACGACTGCCGCATGGGCCCGGCGGTGCAGGACATCTGGATGATGCTCGCCGGCGATCGCCAGGAGTGTCTGGGGCAGTTGTCAGAGTTGATGGACGGCTATAACGAATTCCACGATTTCGACCCGCGTGAGCTGGCGCTGATCGAACCGCTGCGCGCCCTGCGCCTGATGCATTACAGCGCCTGGCTGGCACGACGCTGGGACGACCCGGCGTTTCCGCACAGCTTTCCGTGGTTCGGCACCGAGCGTTACTGGGGCGATCAGGTGCTGGCGTTGCGTGAGCAACTGGCGGCACTGAATGAAGAGCCGCTGAAACTGTTCTGATTCAACGCTTGGCTAATGTGGGAGGGGCTTGCTCCCGAAAGCGGATTGGCATTCAACATTGATGTTGGCTGATACACCGCCTTCGGGAGCAAGCCCTCCCACATTCGGTGTTCACAATTCCATGAACATTGGTCTGCGACATTCGCAGACAAATCTCCTTACAATCCCTCCTTTGTCAGCTGCCTGAGCAAGGATTCTGCATGCAAGCCGCCAACCCGCGTCGCGGGTACATTCTGGGCCTGAGCGCCTACATCATCTGGGGCCTGTTCCCGATCTATTTCAAAGCCATCGCCGAAGTCCCGGCCGTCGAGATCATCATCCATCGGGTGCTGTGGTCGGCGCTGTTCGGTGCGTTGCTGCTGATGGTGTGGAAACACCCGGGCTGGCTGCGCGAGCTGCTCGACAATCCAAAACGCCTGGCGATTCTGGCCCTGAGCGGCACGCTGATCGCGGCCAACTGGCTGACCTACGTGTGGTCGGTGAACAACGGCCGCATGCTCGAGGCGAGTCTGGGTTACTACATCAATCCGCTGGTCAACGTGCTGTTGGGCATGGTGCTGCTCGGCGAGCGTCTGCGGCGCATGCAGTGGGTGGCGGTCGGGCTGGCTGCCATCGGCGTGGCGCAGCAGGTGTGGCAGGTGGGCAGCTTGCCGTGGGTGTCGCTGGCGCTGGCGCTGACCTTCGGTTTCTATGGCCTGATCCGCAAGCAGGCGCCGGTCAAGGCATTGCCGGGACTGGTGGTTGAAACCTGGATGCTGGTGCCGATCGCAATTGCGTGGTTGCTGTTCAATCAGACTGCGACGAGTGTGCAGCCGGCCTTCTGGACCACCTCCGAAGCCTGGTGGCTGGTGGCCGCCGGGCCGGTGACGCTGGTGCCGCTGGTGTGTTTCAACGCCGCCACCCGCCACTTGCCCTACACCACTATCGGCTTCCTGCAATACATCGCGCCGACGCTGGTGTTGCTGCAAGCCGTGCTGCTGTTTGGCGAGCATTTGTCGTCCAGCACGCTGGTCGCGTTCATGTTTATCTGGGCCGGCCTGGCGGTCTACAGCGTCGATGCGTGGATAAGTCTGCGCCGGCGCGCCTGATCAAAAAACGCACAAACCTCCACAGGCCACGGTTACCGTGGCCTGCATCGTTCCTTCCCAAGCTTATCCACAGCGTGATCCCCGCCGTTTGTGCGCAAGTCACTGAATGTTGGCGGTTTTTTGATCAACCTGCGCAAAGCCACGGCCGGCGTGGCGTGGCGATCTGTCTCTACAGGTTATCCACAGGCAGGTGCACGTTAAACCTGAATAACCCTGTCTGCGCTTAAACCTCTGTGCGTAACACCAGTTCGACCATCAGATCATCGGCCAGGGTTTCCAGGCGCGCCTGCAGAACATCGAGCGACAAGGTCAGTGGCACCGCGAGAATTGCCTCGGCGTGAAACAGCGGCTCGCTACTCATTGGCGCCGGGCGCACTTCAGTTACCAGTCGCTCCAGGTTTACGCCCTGCTCGCTCAAGAGCCGAGTGATATCGCGGACGATACCCGGTCGGTCATTGCCGACCAGTTCCATGGCGATCGGTTTCCACGTGCAGGACTGCTCCACTCCGCTTTCGGCAATCAGTACCCGAATGCCATGGGCCGACAGCGCTTGCAGGGCATCGACCAGTTCGTCGTAAGCCTCCGCCGGCACGCCCACGCGCAGAATCCCGGCGAACTGCCCGGCCATGCGTGACATGCGGCTTTCCAGCCAGTTGCCGCCGTGCTCGGCAATGCATTGGGCGATGCGCTCGACCTGCCCGGGCTTGTCCGGGGCGAAAACGGTGAGTACGAGATGGTCCATGGCGCAGCCCTCTTGTCATGACTTTGTTATCGAAGGGCAAGTATAGGCAAGCGGATTGATTCAGCCTGACCCAGTGCTGGCAGATGATGACCTGTGGCGAGGGATTTATCCCCGTCCGGCTGCGCAGCAGTCGTGAGTCCTGCCAATTGGGTCTGCCAGCCGGAGCGCAGGGGCGGCTTCGCCACCCAACGGGGATAAATCCCCTCGCCACAGATTCGCTCATCGCAAAGGTGGAGACGCCAAACTGCGCCATAGCAGCCAAACAGCATTTATGTGTACAACTTTCGATATTTAACTGGAACAATCCAATGCTTTTTGAGAACATCCCGTTCCGCGACGTGACCGCAATGCGTCATGAGGTCGCAGAACGACGTAATTAGTCTGATTTTCACAAGCGCAACTCATCATGTAGTATGCCGCAGCGCGCACTACATAACGCTGGATCGATGTCTGCCCAAGGCCCTTCGCAACCCTGAAAGCCCCGTCAGCAAGGCCTCCAAGCCGTTGATTGGTCCTAGCCCAGCCGCCAGCAATGGCATGTACTGGTCCGCAGGTTTGTGGTTTAAATGGCCGGAAGCTTCATTGTTAAATTGACGAGCTGAAAAGCGAAATAGCTGAGCAGAGTGAGGCAAGCAATGACTGAACACGTTCAAGTCGGTGGCCTGCAGGTCGCCAAAGTCCTGTTCGACTTCGTGAACAACGAAGCCATTCCCGGTACCGGCCTCACCGCCGAACAATTCTGGGAAGGTGCCGACAAGGTCATTCACGACCTGGCGCCGAAGAACAAAGCCCTACTCGCCAAACGCGATGACTTCCAGGCGCGCATCGATGCCTGGCATCAGCAGCATGCCGGCCAGGCCCACGATGCCGTGGCCTACAAAGCTTTCCTGCAAGAGATCGGTTATCTGCTGCCAGAAGCGGCTGATTTCCAGGCGACGACACAAAACGTCGACGATGAAATCGCCCGCACCGCCGGCCCGCAACTGGTCGTTCCGGTGATGAACGCGCGCTTCGCGCTCAATGCTTCGAACGCCCGCTGGGGTTCGCTGTACGACGCCCTCTACGGCACCGACGCGATCAGCGAAGAGGGCGGCGCGGAAAAAGGCAAAGGCTACAACAAGGTGCGTGGTGACAAAGTCATCGCCTTCGCCCGTGCTTTCCTCGACGAAGCCGCGCCACTGGCAGCGGGCTCCCACGTCGACTCGACCGGCTACAAGATCGCTGACGGCAAACTGGTCGTGACGCTCAAGGGCGGCAGCAACAGTGGCCTTCGCGATGACGCCCAGTTGATCGGCTTCCAGGGCGACGCCAACGCACCGATCGCGGTGCTGCTCAAGCACAACGGCCTGCACTTCGAAATCCAGATCGACGCCAGCACCCCGGTCGGCCAGACCGACGCCGCCGGCGTCAAAGACATCCTCATGGAAGCGGCGCTGACCACGATCATGGACTGCGAAGACTCCGTGGCCGCCGTCGATGCCGACGACAAAGTGGTGATCTACCGCAACTGGCTCGGCCTGATGAAGGGCGACCTGGCGGAATCCGTGTCCAAGGGCGGCCAGACCTTCACCCGCACCATGAACCCGGATCGCACCTACACCGCGCCCAATGGCGGTGAAGTGACTCTGCACGGCCGTTCGCTGTTGTTCGTGCGCAACGTCGGCCATCTGATGACCATCGATGCGATCCTCGACAGCCAAGGCAACGAAGTGCCGGAAGGCATCCTCGACGGTCTGGTCACGTGCCTGGCGGCGATGCACAACCTCAACGGCAATACGTCGCGCCGCAACACCCGCGCCGGTTCGGTCTACATCGTCAAACCGAAAATGCACGGCCCGGAAGAAGCGGCGTTCACCAACGAGCTGTTCGGGCGCATCGAAGACGTCCTGCGCCTGCCGCGCAACACCCTGAAAGTCGGGATCATGGACGAGGAGCGCCGCACCACGGTCAACCTCAAGGCCTGCATCAAGGCGGCCAGCGAGCGTGTGGTGTTCATCAACACCGGTTTCCTCGACCGCACCGGCGACGAAATCCACACATCCATGGAAGCCGGCCCGGTAGTGCGCAAGGCTGACATGAAGGCCGAGAAGTGGATCGGCGCCTACGAAAACTGGAACGTCGATATCGGTCTGAGCACCGGCCTGCAGGGTCGTGCGCAAATCGGCAAAGGCATGTGGGCGATGCCGGATCTGATGGCCGCGATGCTCGAGCAGAAAATCGCTCACCCACTGGCCGGCGCCAACACCGCGTGGGTACCGTCGCCAACCGCGGCTGCGCTGCACGCGTTGCACTACCACAAGGTTGATGTGTTTGCGCGTCAGGCTGAGCTGGCCAAACGTGCACGCGCCTCGGTGGACGACATCCTGACCATCCCGCTGGCGGTCAACCCGAGCTGGACACCAGAGCAGATCAAGAACGAACTGGACAACAACGCCCAGGGCATTCTCGGTTACGTGGTGCGCTGGATCGACCAGGGTGTCGGTTGCTCGAAAGTGCCGGACATCAATGACGTCGGCCTGATGGAAGACCGTGCGACGCTGCGTATCTCCAGCCAGCACATCGCCAACTGGCTGCGCCACGGGATCGTCACCGAGGAACAAGTGATGGAAAGCCTCAAGCGCATGGCGCCGGTGGTCGACCGCCAGAACGCCAACGACCCGCTGTATCGCCCGCTGGCACCGGACTTCGACAGCAACATTGCCTTCCAGGCGGCGGTCGAACTGGTGATCGAAGGCACCAAGCAACCGAACGGCTACACCGAGCCGGTGCTGCACCGCCGTCGTCGCGAGTTCAAGGCCAAGAATGGTCTGTGACTTGAGTTGATGGTTGGAATGAAAAAGGCCCTGATCGAGAGATCAGGGCCTTTTTTGTTTGTGAGGTGGATTGGATTGTTGTGGTTTTGATCGTTCCCACGCTCCGCGTGGGAATGCAGCCAGGACGCTCCGCGTCCCACAACTGCGGACGCGGAGCGTCCATTGATGCATTCCCACGCAGAGCGTGGGAACGATCATCTGCTGGGCGACGAAATATGTCTTAAGGTTCTATGCCCAATTCGTGTTTCACCAACTCAAGCAACTTGCCCGTATCAATCGGCTTGAGCAGAAAGTCCACCACGCTCAAATGCATCGCTTCGATCGCGTCTTTCACGTCGGCATCGCCGGAGACGATGATGATCGGCATCGCTGCCCGTACCGATTCACGCACCTGGCGAATCAGCTCGAGGCCGTCGACATTGCCCATGCGCAGGTCGGTAATCACCAGACCGATCGAAGGCTTTTCATCGAGCATTTTCAGCGCGGTTTCACCGCTGGCTGCGGTCATGCAGCGAATGCCGTCCAGCGCGAGAATCTCCGACAACAGCTCGCGGGCGTCCTTGTCGTCGTCGACGATCAGGACACGCTGCGGCGGCAGATCAGGTTCGAGCATTACTGCGCTGAGCGCTTCACGCTCGGCGTCGCTCAAAATATCGTGGTCGGACATGGCGTTCTCTAAATGTTCAAACAATCCCTGGCAAGTCGTCAGACATCGCCGGACAGCGCTTCAATGTGCACTTCGTCGGATTTTTTCCAAGTGGCTAGCGCAAGCTTTTCCGAGCTTTTGTGTAGGTTATTTCCGAAAATCGGCCAATGGTGGCTAAACCTAGACTTACGTCCAATGGGCACTCTGCCCGCCGGGGTCGACCATGGCCGCAACGATCCGACCACAACAATTCGAAAAAGACTGCGGTAATGGTTATGAGCAAAGCGGACGCCTTCACCCAGGCAGGGAAAACCGCGGTGTTGCAGAACATTCAGGGCACCCTGCAATTCCTCCAGCGCTTCCCGCCCTTCAATCAGATGGAACACGCCCACCTCGCCTATCTGGTGGAGCAATGTCAGCTGCGTTTTTTTGCCCAGGGCGAAAGCATCATCAAACCGGCCGACGGCCCGGTGGAACACTTTCACATCGTCAAACAGGGTCGTGTGGTCGGCGAACGCCAGCACATCACCAAACCCGGCACCGAGACCACCTTCGAAATCACCACCGGCGAATGCTTTCCGCTGGCGGCTCTGCTCGGGGAACGCGCCACACGCACCGAGCACCTGGCGGGCGAAGACACCTTCTGCCTGCAACTGAACAAACTGGCGTTCATCAAACTGTTCGCACTCTCCAGCGCCTTCCGCGATTTCGCCTTGCGTGGGGTGAGCAGCCTGCTCGATCAGGTCAACCAGCAAGTCCAGCAAAAAGCCGTGGAGACCCTCGGCACTCAATACTCGCTGAACACCCGTCTCGGTGAACTCGCGATGCGTCATCCGGTGACCTGCAGCGCCGAGACGCCGCTACGTGAAGCGGTGAAGCTGATGCACGAGCAACAGGTCGGCAGCATCGTCGCAGTGGATGAGCACAAGGCGCCGCTGGGGATTTTCACCCTGCGCGATTTGCGCCATGTGGTCGCCGAAGGTGTCGGTGATTTCAGCGACGCCATCGAACAGCACATGACTCGATCACCGTTTTATCTGTCGCCGGATCACAGTGCCTTCGATGCGGCGATCGCCATGACCGAGCGGCACATTGCTCACGTCTGCCTGGTCAAGGATCAGCGCTTGTGCGGCGTGGTGTCCGAGCGTGACCTGTTCTCCCTGCAACGGGTCGATCTGGTGCACCTGGCCCGGACCATCCGCAGCGCACAACGGGTCGAACAACTGGTGACCTTGCGCGGCGAGATCGGCCAACTGGTCGAGCGCATGCTCGCCCACGGCGCGTCGTCGACGCAGATCACTCACATCATCACCCTGCTCAACGATCACACGGTGTGTCGGGTGATCGAACTGACCCTCGCCGAAAAGGGCGACCCGGGCGTGCCGTTCAGCTGGCTGTGTTTCGGCAGCGAGGGTCGGCGCGAGCAGACGCTGCACACCGACCAGGACAACGGCATCCTGTTCGATGCCCGCGATGCCGCGCACGCAGCAGAGATTCGCGGCAAGCTGCTGCCGATTGCCCAGCAGATCAACCAGAGCCTGGCGCAGTGCGGTTTCACTCTGTGCAAGGGCAACATCATGGCCGGCAATCCCGAGCTGTGTCTGTCGCGGGCCGAATGGGCGCGGCGCTTCGCGGCGTTCATCCGCGAAGCCACGCCGGAGAACCTGCTGGGCTCGAGCATTTATTTCGACCTGCGCGTGGTCTGGGGCGATGAGCAAGGCTGCGAGCAATTGCGCCGGGGCATTCTCGATCAGGTCGCCGACAACCGTCTGTTCCAGCGCATGCTGGCCGAGAACGCGCTGCGCAATCGCCCTCCCGTTGGGCGCTTTCGTGAGTTCGTGCTGGCACGCAAGAACGGTGAGAAGGCCACGCTGGATCTGAAAATTCAGGGTCTGACGCCGTTCGTGGACGGCGCCCGTCTGCTGGCGCTGGCCAACGGCATTGACGCCAACAACACCCTCGAACGCTTTCGCCAACTGGTCGATAAAGAGGTCATCGAGCCGCTCGACGGCGCGGCGTATGAAGAGGCCTACCACTTCATCCAACAAACGCGGATGCAGCAGCATCAGTTGCAGACCCGGGAAAATCAGCCGTATTCCAACCGCGTCGATCCCGACAGCCTCAATCACCTCGACCGACGCATCCTGCGTGAATCCCTGCGCCAGGCGCAGCGCCTGCAAAGCAGCCTGACCTTGCGGTATCAGCTATGAGCCTGTTCTCCTGGCTGCGCCCGGCCAGCCCCGTGGTGTCGGCGGATTTGCAGCAGCGGCTGGCGAAGCTGCCGGCGCTTGCCGAGCTGAACGAATGCAGCCTGCGCGAGCAGCGCTGGGTGGTGCTGGACCTGGAAACCACCGGCCTGAATATGAGCAAGGATCGGGTCCTGTCGATCGGCGCGGTGGTGATCGAGGACGGCGCGATCGATTTCCGTCAGCAGTTCGAACGCACCTTGCAATGCCGCGAATTGAAGCTCAGCCCCAGCGTGCTGATTCATGGCTTGGGGCCGAATGCGATTGCCGCAGGCAGCGACCCGGCAGAAGCGTTGCTGGAGCTGCTGGAGTTCATCGGCGACAGCCCGGTGCTGGCGTTTCATGCGCCGTTCGATCAGCACATGCTCGGGCGCGCGCTGAAGGAACATCTGGGGCACAAGCTGCAGCATGTATTTCTGGATGTGGCGGACATTGCGCCGCTGTTATGTCCGCAGGCGCAGATTCGCGAGGCGGGGCTGGATGAGTGGATCGAGTGGTTCCGGCTTGAAGTGTTCGAACGGCATAACGCCAGTGCCGATGCGCTGGCCACGGCGGAACTCGCACTGATTCTGTTCAGCCGGGCGCGGGCGCAGCAGATTTACAGTCCGTTGAATCTGCAGCAGCGGTTGAGCCAGTGGAAGCGGCGGCAGCAGGCGCCGTCCTTCTAGATTTTCGGCACCTCCCCAGCCGCCTTCGCGAGCAGGCTCGCTCCCACAAGGCAACGCGTTGCTTCAGATCACCTGACCAGTGGCCAATTGCTAACCATTCCCACCTCTGCCAGAATCGCGAACTATTCTCGTTAGTTAACATTTCCCAATCGGTGATGTCCGGTGTCGTCAGTGCCCAACCCCCACAGTGAACTCGTCGGTGCGATGTATCGCGACCATCGCGGTTGGCTGCTGGCGTGGTTGCGGCGCAATGTGGCGTGTCCGCAACGCGCCGAGGACTTGAGCCAGGACACCTTCGTGCGCCTGCTCAACCGCGACGAACTGCTGACGCCGCGCGAACCCCGGGCGTTTCTGGTGGCGATCGCCAAGGGCCTGTTGTTCGACTACTTCCGCCGCGCGGCGCTGGAACAGGCCTACCTCACCGAACTGATGCTGATCCCCGAAGACGAGCAGCCGTCGGTGGAAGAACAGCAAATGATCCTCGACGACCTCAAAGCCATCGATCGCCTGCTCGGCAAACTGTCGACCAAGGCCCGCGCAGCCTTTCTATATAACCGCCTCGACGGCCTCAGCCACGCCGAGATCGCCGGTAAACTCGGCGTCTCGGTGCCGCGCGTGCGTCAGTATCTGGCGCAAGGTCTGCGTCAGTGCTACATCGCCCTTTACGGTGAACCGACATGACCGCGGCCAGTTCGCGCCCGGTGCCGGCGCACGTGCTGGACGCGGCGATTGCCTGGCAATTGACTCTCGATTCGAGCACCGCGCTGGAACGCGAGGAGTTCGCCAAGTGGCATGCGGCGCATGAAGAACACGCCCGCGCCTGGCGCCAGCTGGGCATGCTCGATCAGCGTTTCAGCGTCGCCAAGGGCCCGGCGCGCAATGCGTTGCTGCAATCACGCGAAGGTATTCGCCGGCGCGTGCGCAAACTCGGCAGCGGGCTGGCCAGTGTAGTGATGGTCGTCGGGCTGGGGCTGTTTGTCAGTGAGCGCTATCTGCCGCTGGATTACTGGCTTGCCGATCAGCGTACCGCCACCGGTGAACAGCGCACCCTGCGCCTGTCCGACGGCACTCTGCTCAACCTCAACACCCACAGCGCGGTCGACGTACGCTTCGATGACAAGCGCCGCTTGATCGTGCTGCAGGAAGGCGAAATCCTCATCGAGACCGGGCATGGCGATGCGCGGCCGTTTATCGTCGAAACCCGCGAAGGCAGCATGCGTGCGCTGGGCACGCGGTTTCTGGTCAAGCGCGAGGACGACGGCACGCGCCTGAGCGTGTTGCAGTCAGCGGTGGCGGCGCATGCCCAGGCGAACCCGCAAGAACAGATTCTGCGCGAAGGCCAGCAGGTGTTGCTGCGCAGTGACGGGCTGGGCTCGATTGCCGCCCTCGCCCCCGGCGCCGATGCATGGACGCGCGGCATGCTGGTGGTGGACAACGCGCGGCTCGGCGATCTGGTGCATGAGCTGGGGCGCTATCGTCGTGGCCATCTGGGTGTGGCGCCCGAGGTGGCCGACCTGCGCATTACCGGCAGTTTTCCGTTGCATGACACCGACAAGGCCCTGAGCGCATTGCTGCCGACCTTGCCGGTGCAGATCGAGCGGCATACGCCGTATTGGGTCACCGTGGCGAAGGCGGAGCCCTCCGCCCCTTGACATGATCGTTCCCACGCTCTGCGTGGGAATGCAGCCCGGGACGCTCTGCGTCCCTGCCGAAGCGGACGCAGAGCGTCCAATGAGGCATTCCCACGCGGAGCATGGGAACGATCAATGTGGGAGCGAGCCTGCTCGCGAAGGCGCCATCAGCCGCACAACCATTTCCTGCAAAAAGAATTTCCACCCAGCCCTATCACTTTTCCAATCTCGTCCGGCACACAGGCAATTGAGAAATATTTCCATTCAGGAGCCGCCGTATGTCCCGTTCGCCAGACACCTTGTTGCGCCCCAGTCTGTTGGCTTTTGCCATCGCTTTCGGCACGCCGCTGATCAGCAGTCCGTTGCTCGCCGCCGAGCTAGCGTCCAGCGTGCGCGCCTACAACCTGCCGGCGGCGCCGCTGTCGACCACCCTGAACCAGATCGCCAGTCAGGGCGGCCTCGCCCTGTCGCTCAATC
This sequence comes from Pseudomonas sp. B21_DOA, assembly GCA_030544685.1. Classification (NCBI taxonomy): domain Bacteria; kingdom Pseudomonadati; phylum Pseudomonadota; class Gammaproteobacteria; order Pseudomonadales; family Pseudomonadaceae; genus Pseudomonas; species Pseudomonas sp. B21_DOA. The sequence continues at coordinate 433,858 of CP086683.1, forward strand.
CTGCGCTGGCCGCCGGCAAGACCTCGGCACCGGTCAATGGCCAATACGATGCCGCCGGTGCCCTGCGCGCGGCCTTGCGCGGTACCGGTCTGCAACTGGAACAGAGCAGCGCCGGCACCTACACCCTGGTGGCCGTGCCGGAAGGCACGCTGGCCCTGCCGGAAACTTCGGTCATCGGTGTGGAAAACTTCGAAAGCGCCTGGGGCCCGGTCGAAGGCTACACCGCGACCCGCACCGCCGCCGGCACCAAGACCGACACCGCCCTGGTCGAAGCACCGCGTTCGATCTCGGTGGCGACCCGCCAGCAAATGGACGACCGCAGCGTGCACAGCCTCGATGACGCCGTGCGCTACATGCCGGGCATCACCGCCAGCAGTTACGGCAGCGACACCCGCGCCGACTGGCTGCGCGTGCGCGGTTTCGAGCCGACCCAGTTTCTCGATGGCCTGCCGCTGCCCAAAGGCGTGTATGCCAACCCGAAACAGGAAACCTGGAACCTCGACCGCCTCGCCCTGCTGCGTGGCCCGGCCTCGTCGGTGTACGGCCAGACCCCGCCGGGCGGTTTGCTCGACATGGTCAGCCGCCGCCCGAGCGCTGAAGCCAGCAGCGAAATCCAGCTGCAATACGGCAGCGACAATCACCGCCAGATCAACTTCGCCAGCACCGGCAAGATCGATGACGCCGGGCAGTTTCTCTATGGCCTCAGCGGCGTGGTGCGCGACAGCGGCACCCAGGTCGACCACGTCGACAACAAGCGCTACAACATCGCGCCGAGCCTGACTTGGAACATCGATGACGACACCAAACTCACTCTGCTGAGCCAGTTCACCCGCGACGACACCGGCATCACCAGCCAGTTTCTGCCTATCCAGGGCACCAAAATCAAATCGCCGCTCGGTGATATTTCCCATCACAAGAATCTCGGCGATCCGGATTGGGAATACTACGACCGCACCTACTACGCGTTGGGTTATGCCTTCGAACATCGGTTGAACGATGTCTGGCAGTTCAAACAGAACCTGCGCTACACCAAGTCGGACCTGTCGTTCCAGTCGCTGACACCCGGTTCCTACCCGTTCACCACCGTGGATGCAGAGGGCAACGTCGGCCGCACCAGCACCAGCGTCGACGAAGACATCAGCCAGTTTGCCGTGGACAACAACTTCCAGGCCGACTTCGCCACGGGTGAGATTCGCCACACCTTGCTGCTGGGTCTGGATCACCAGCGCAGCAACACCAACTACACCTCGATTTTTGGCGATGGTCTGCAAACCAACGTCATCAACCCGATCTACGGCCAGCCGATCGTACGTCCAGCACGCTCCACCGCGTTTTACGACTACAACCAGAAGACCTACCAGACCGGTCTCTACGTGCAGGATCAGATGGCTCTCGACCAGTGGCGCCTGACCCTCGGCGGCCGTGAAGACTGGGTGCACACCAGCACTGAATTCTTCAACAAGGGCGATGCCACCAATACCCAGCGCGACAAGAAATTCAGCGGCAACGCGGCGCTCAGCTACGTCTTCGATAACGGCTTCGTGCCGTATCTGTCCTACGCCGAGTCGTTCCAGCCGACCACTGGCGCCGATGTCACCTCGACCGGTTCGCTCAAGCCAACCGAAGGCAAGCAGTGGGAGCTGGGTATCAAATACCAGCCGCCGGGCAGCAAGACCCTGCTGACCGCCGCCGTGTATGACCTGACCCAGAAGAACGTCGCAGTGAACACCTTCGTCAACAACGTCTCGGTGACCAGCCAGACCGGTGAAGTGAAGGTCAAAGGTCTCGAGCTGGAAGCGGTGTCGGATGTGACCGACAACCTCAAAGTCATCGCCGCCTACACCCTGGCCAAGTCCGAAGTGCAGAAAGGCGTCGACAAGGGCAACCGTCTGCAACTGATGCCCAACCAGCAGGCCTCGTTGTGGACCGACTACACCTGGCACGCCGGCGTGCTCGACGGTTTCGGTATCGGTGCCGGCGTGCGCTACACCGGCAACACCTACGGCGACAAGGCCAACACCTGGCTGGGCAAGGCCGATGCCTATACCGTGTTCGACGCCAGCGTGCATTATGATCTGGGCCGTCTGGACAACAGTTTGAAAGGTGCGTCGCTGGCGGTGAATGCGACCAACCTGTTCGACAAGGACTACATTTCCACCTGCGACAGCTTCTATTGCTACTACGGCGACCAGCGCAGTGTCGTCGCCAGCGCCACTTACAAGTGGTAAGCCAGTGAGCTGAAACAGGCCCTGTTCCCAGGCCGTCCGTACCGGGCGGCCTTGGTGTTTTTGAAGGTCATGCAATGAAAAGTAAAACCATCCGCCGCTGGTCGTTCATCCACACCTGGACCAGCCTGATCTGCACGGTGTTTCTGCTGATGCTGGCGCTGACCGGTCTGCCGCTGATTTTCAGCCACGAGATCGATCACGCGCTGGGCAACGCCCCGGAACTGCGCGAGATGCCGGCCGACACGCCGCAACTCGACCTGCAGCAACTGGTCGATGCCGCGCAAAAACACCGCCCGGGCGAAGTCATGCAGTACTTCGGTTATGACGACGAAGAGCCGAACGCCGCGTTCGCGATCATGGCCAGGACGGCCGACACCGAGCCGAATTCTTCGCACACCTTCATGCTCGATGCGCGTACTGGCGAAGCGCTGGAAACCCCTTCGGCCAACGGTGGCTTGATGCTGTTCATCCTGCGCCTGCACGTCGACATGTTCGCCGGGCTGCCGGGCAAGCTGCTGCTGGCGTTCATGGGTCTGTTGTTTGTCGTGGCGATCGTGTCCGGCACGGTGCTGTACCTGCCGTTCATGCGCCGCTTGAAATTCGGCACCGTGCGCCAGGACAAATCGACAAGACTGCGCTGGCTCGACCTGCACAATTTGATCGGCGTCGTCACTTTGACCTGGTGCCTGGTGGTGGGCGTGACCGGAGTGATCAGCGCCTGCGCCGACCTGCTCATCGCCGCCTGGCGCAACGACGCGTTGACCACGCTGATCGCGCCGTATCGCGATGCGCCGCCGTTGACCCAACTGGCCCCGGCTACGCGGCTGCTCGACATCGCCGAGGAAGTCGCACCGGGGATGAAGCCGGATTTCATCGCCTTCCCCGGCACGCGCTTTTCCAGCGAGCACCATTATTCGGTGTTCATGAAGGGCGGCACGCACCTGACCTCGCACCTGCTGACGCCGGTGTTGATCGACGCCACGTCCTTGCAGGTCACCGCCGTGGCCGAACGGCCCTGGTACATGGACGCCATGGGCATGTCGCAGCCGCTGCATTTTGGTGACTACGGCGGCATGCCGATGAAGATTCTCTGGGCGACGCTGGATGTGCTGACGATCATCGTGTTGGCCAGTGGCGTTTATCTGTGGGTGGTGCGGCGCAAGGCGGCCAAGCCTGTTCTGGAAACGGCGGAGGCCTCGGCATGAAGCCGCGTCAGTCGAGTTTCTGGAAGGTCTTCAGCACACCGATCGTAATCGCCCTGCTCAGCGCGGCGGGGCTGTTTGCGGCGTTGCTGGGGGATGGAATCTGGGATGCGTTGAGCTGGGTCGGGCTTGGCGTGCCGGCAGTTTTGGCCATGAAGGGATTGCTGCAGCGCGGGTGATTACTGTTGCCTGACATGGCGCCTTCGCGAGCAAGCTCGCTCCCACAGGGGAACGCATTTCAAATGTGGGAGCGAGCTTGCTCGCGAAGGCGTCAGTCAGCACACCATCGAATCCTCGCCAGCCAAGCGTGATGTGATTAGGCTAATCTCCTGCTCTTCGCCGACCACCGAGGTTCCTCCATGTCCGCCCCCAGCATGACCCTGTACCACAACACCCTGTCGCCCTTCGTCCGCAAGGTCATGGTGCTGCTGCACGAAACCGGTCAGCAGGATCGTGTCGCGCTGCAGGACTGTGCGCTCAGCCCGGTCAGCCCGAACCCGGCGCTGATCGCCGACAACCCGTTGAGCAAGATCCCCGCCCTGCGCCTGGCCGACGGCAATGTCATCCATGACAGCCGCGTCATCCTCGATTACCTCGACCAGCAGCACGTCGGCAATCCATTGATCCCCGCGAAGGTGCGGCGCGCTGGCGGCGCCTGACCCTGGCGTCGATGGCCGACGGGATCATGGATGCTTCAGTGATGGTGCGGTATGAAACCGTGCTGCGCCCGGTGGAAAAACACTGGGACGAATGGCTCGACGCCCAGCGCGACAAGATCCGCCGCGCCCTCGCCGTGCTCGAGAGCGAGGCAATTGCCGAGCTGACCAGCCACTTCGATGTCGCGGCGATCAGCGTGGCCTGCGCGCTGGGCTATCTGGATCTGCGCTTCCCGGACATGGACTGGCGTGCAGCCAATCCGCAACTGGCCAACTGGTATTTCGAGGTGAGTCAGCGACCGTCCATGATCGCTACGATGCCCAAGCCTTAAGCCGGCGGCGCCTGTTCCGGCCTTTTCGCGAGCAAGCCCGCTCCCACAGTTGATTTGTGTTGTTCATGCCATGGTTGCAGCAACAAAAATCCAATGTGGGAGCGGGCTTGCTCGCGAATGCACCACCTCGGTTCCGATGGCAGCGCTGCAAAAATCAGCGTCACCAAAACCTCCAGCTCCCGCTGATCTTCACGCAATCCCACCCGGCTCATTGCATCGCCTCCACGTCAAACTCCAGCGGCCTGGCCGGCTTCAAACCAATCCCGTACCAGTCCAGTTTGCGCGTCAGCACCATGAACACCCCGAGCAGACCGAACAGCATCAGCGAGCCCATCAACAGCGCGTAATCCTCGGCGCTGAGCAAGCCGTACAGCAAGCCATACAGCGCCGCCAGCCCGGCCGAGAAACTCAAGCCATGCCGCGCGCTGCGCAGGACGTGGCTGACATAGAAGCCGATCAGCAACACACAGCCACTGGCCGACAACAGATACGCCAGCGCAAAACCGATGTGTTCCGACAGCGACAGCAGCAGCAGGTAAAAGAACGCCAGCGCAACACCGACCAGGGCATATTGCACCGGGTGCACCGCCAGGCTTTTCAGCACTTCGAAGAGGAAGAAACCGGCGAAGGTCAGGACGATGAACAGCAGCGCATATTTGATCGCCCGATCGCTCTTCAGGTACTGATCCACCGGATCGATGAAGCTGACGCCGAAGCTGCGGCCGTTGAGTGCATCACAGTCGCCAGCGACGCAGCGCTCCATCGCCTCTTGCAGGTTGGTGGAGAAAAACGAGGTCTGCCAGTCGGCGCTGAAACCCTGATCGTTGATCTCGCGCTTGGCCGGCAGGAAGTTGCCGACGAAGCTGGGGTGCGGCCAGTTGGCGGCGAGGCTGACACTGCTGGTCTTGCCCACCGGCACCACCCGCAGCGAGCCGGTGCCTTGCAGGCGCAGGTCGAAACCGAAGGTCAATTGCGTGGCTTTGCTGGCGTCGAGCGCCGGCAGGGTCACGTGTACGCCCTCGCCGATCCAGGCCACTTCGCTGCCGGGCACGAAGTCCAGTTGCTGGCCGCCGAGCTCGAGTTTCAGCGCGTTTTCGATGCCGCGAATGTCGCTGATACCCACGGCGAGGTACGGCGCGTCGAATCGGTAATCGGCAAAATTTTCCTTGATGCCCAACTGTGCCGGCAGGGAAAAATGCCCGTCGATACGGTTATCGGCGTGGAACAGCCGCGCCTCGTAAATGCCGCGTTTGCGCAGTTCGGTCTGCACCTGGCCGTCGAGTTCAAAACGCTCCGGCAGAAAGTACAGACGCCCGCGCGCCTCGCTGACTTCTTCGTAGCGCTTGTTGGTTTTCTCGTTGGTCTTCCAGGTGCGCACCACCTTGCGATACGGCACCACCATCACCGGCCCGGTCAGCTGCTGGCTGTAACTGGAACTGCGCGCGATGTCTTCGAGCACACCGTCGCGCAGTAGCTGACGCTCATCGATGATGCCGTCGATCATCAGCAACGGGATCAATAACAGCATGATCAGCAAGGCAATCGCGCCGAGCTTGATGGTCAGATTCTTGTTCATGGGACTCTCCCTGTTTGGATAGGAAAAGTCTGCTGATGCGGTGTGGTGGGAATTTGTTCGAATTATGGAGATTGTGTGGAAAATGCATTCCCCTGTGGGAGCGAGCCTGCTCGCGAAGGCAGCGACTCGGTCTCAAGGCAGGCGCAATACCACCTCAACCCCGCCCTCGACATTGCCAATGCGCATCACCCCGCCATGCAACTTGACCACTTCTTCAACGAAGTTCAGCCCCAGCCCGGTGCTTTTGCGTCCGCTGTCCGGGCGCGGCAACGAGTAGAAGCGTTCGGTCAGACGCGGCAAGGCGTAATCGGGAATCGGCGTGGCCTGGTTGAACAGGCGGAACTCGACCTGCTCGCCAACACGCTCGGCACGCAAGCGCAACAAGCCCTGCGCCGGAGTGAAATCCAGCGCGTTTTCCAGCAGATTGCCCAACGCCTGGCGCAGCAGAAACGGCTCGCCAATCAACAGCAGATCCTCGCCGATCGCTTGCTCGACGCGCAGTTGTTTGCCCTCGATCCGCGCGGCTTGCGCCTTGAGCAGTTCTGCGACCAACAGCACCAGCGGCACGGCCACGCGCTCTTCCAGCCCTTGGCGCTGTTCGACTTGCGCCAGGTTGAGCAGGCGCTCGATCAACTGCTGCATCCGCGCGCTCTCGCTGTCGATGTTGCTGACAAAGCGCAAACGCTGGACGGCCGGCATATCACTTTGCAGCAATTCCGCTGCGCCTCGAATGGCCGCCAGCGGACTTTTCAATTCATGGGTCAGGGTGTGCACGTAGCGCTCGACGTAGGCCTTGCCTTCGAGCTGCGTGCGCATCTGCTCGACCGCTGTGGCCAGTTGCTCCAGTTCGCCGCCGCGATAGTGCGGCACTTCCACGCGCCGGCCTTCGCTCACCGCCTGGGCATAACCGGTCAATCGGTGCAGCGCGCGGCTGAGCCACCATGAGAGCAAGGCGCCGAAGAGCAGGCCGAGGCCGATCAGTCCGGCGCCGTAAAACAGTAAACGCCGCTCGGTGCGATCGACGTAGGGTTGCAGCGAACTGTTGGGCTTGGCCACAGTGACCACGCCGATGATCTTGCCGTTGTCGCGAATCGGCGCGCCGACGTGCATCACAGACGAGCTCGGATCGGCAGGATCACTGCGGCTGGAGCGCGCGCCGTACTCGCCGCGCAGGGTCAGGTAAACATCGTTCCAGCGCGAATAATCCTGGCCGACTGCGACGCCGCTGGAGTCGAGCACGACGATGCCCTTGGCGTCGGTGACATAGATGCGGTGGTTGACCTGGTTTTTCGGCAAGCCCCAGATGGTCGCTTGCGGCTGACGCTCGCCATACGCACGGAGCAATTGCGGCCAGCGGTTCTCGCTGAGGGTGCCGGCCTTGAAATCGTCGCGCAGGATTTCTGCCATCAGGTTGGCGGTGTCCACCAGCGTCTCTTCGGTGGACTGACGCACGCCGGGGCGGATTTCTTCCATCACCGTGTTGAGGACGAAATAGCCGGTCAGGCCGACAAACAGCACGTACACCAGAAAAATCCGCAGCCCCAGCGACATCAGCTGTGCCCCGGGCTGTAGCTGTAACCGAGGCCGCGATGGGTCTGGATCGGCTCGGCCTCGGCGCGCACCAGGCGCAACTTGGCGCGCAGGCTTTTGATGTGGCTGTCGATGCTGCGCTCGTAACCGGCATCGGCCGCTACGCCCAGCGCATCGAGCAATTGCTCGCGGCTGAACACCCGCTCAGGTTGTTCGAGCAAGCATTGCAACAAGCGGAATTCATGGCGGGTCAGGCTCAGCGGCTGGCCGCGATAGCTGATCTGTACGCGTTCGGCATCGATGCGAAACAGCGTTGAGCCTGCTTCCAGGGTTGCGCGCGGCGCCATGCGTTTGAGGATGGCTTTGACCCGCGCTGCCACTTCACGCGGGCTGAACGGCTTGACCACGTAATCGTCGGCACCGATCTCCAGACCCACGACGCGGTCGATCTCGGCGTCGCGGGCGCTGAGAAACAGCACCGGCACTTCCGTGAAGCGCCGCAATTGCTTGCAGGTTTCGAAGCCACTGATGTCCGGCAGACCGATATCGAGAATGATCAGGTCGGCCGGGGTTTGCCGCTGATGCTCCAGCGCCGCCGCGCCGAGGTTCAGCCACGTGGTGCTGAACCCCTCGCCCTGCAAGGCAAAAATCAATGTGTCGGCAATCGCCGCTTCGTCTTCGACAATCAGGATGTGCGGCATGGCGTCCGAGCCCGTGGCAGTGAGTGCGCGAACGGTGCCCCAAGCCCGGGGTTACGTCAATCAGACCACTTAGCAGTCAGGCTTGTCGGCGGTGTAACGCCGCGCCGGATTGACCGCCGCGCCGAACTCGCGCAAGGCCTTGGCGCCGATCAGCAGCGGATAGTTGAAGTGGCTGCGGTCGGTCAGGTTGACCTCGACGGTGCGCTTGACGTTGCCCAGGCACAGTTCCAGATCGACCACCGGACGCTTGGCGACATCGCTGCTGTCGCGCTCTTCATCGTCCTCGTCGGAACGGCTTTTGATCTTGCTGATGCGCGCGACCTTGTGCTCGAAAACCTTGTTGCTGGCGTCCTTGGTGGCGAGGCGGAAACGCACCCAGTCTTCGCCATCGCGGGTGAAGGTCTCGATGTCCTTGGCCGACAGCGAGGCGGTAAGCGCGCCGGTGTCCATTTTGGCCTTGAGCACTTCGCCACCGATTTCCGGCAGCGCGATGTATTCGTAGCGACCGTACAGCGTCGGCTCGGCGGCCATGACCGGCAGCGCGACGAGGGCAAACAGAGCAAGGAGGGATTTCACGTAAGAGGCTTCCTTGGAAAAATTTAAGGGCGGCAGGCGCGGGATTTTAGACACCAGCGAAGTCATTCGTTCGCCATAGGCCGCCTTCGCGGGCAAGCCCGCTCCCACAGGGGGAACGCATTTCAAAATGTGGGAGCGGGCTTGCTCGCGAAGGGGCCAGCTCAGGCAACGCAACACTTGAGCGAAGCATACCCGGCGAAAAGTGAAACATTCGTCAGCACCGATTTGGCCTGTCGCGCGAAGCTGCTTATCATGGCTCGCCCTGCCACTTCATAGAGTTGCTTATGCGCCGCCTGCTCACCGGCTGTTTCGTCACCCTGCTGCTGTTGCTCAACACCCTGATCCTGATCGGGCCGTTGATGGTGTTTGCCCTGCTCAAACTGGTCGCACCCGGGCGCTGGCGGGATTACGCATCGGGGGCGGTGATGTGGATTGCCGAGACCTGGGCCGAGATCGACAAGCTGATCTTCCAGCTGTGCATTCCGACGCAATGGGACATTCGCGGCGGCGACGATCTGCGCCGCGACACGTCCTATCTGGTGGTCAGCAACCATCAATCGTGGGTCGATATTCCGGCGCTGATCCAGACCCTCAACCGGCGCACGCCGTTCTTCAAATTCTTTCTGAAAAAGAGCTGATCTGGGTGCCGTTCCTTGGCCTGGCGTGGTGGGCGCTGGATTACCCGTTCATGAAGCGCTACACCAAAGCCTTTCTGGCGAAGAACCCGGAACTGGCGGGCAAGGATCTGGAAATCACCAAGGCCGCCTGTGAGCTGTTCAAGCGCCAGCCGGTGACGGTGGTGAATTATCTGGAAGGCACGCGCTACACCCTGGCGAAAAGCACCCAGCAGGAATCACCGTTCAGCCACCTGCTCAAACCCAAGGCCGGCGGCGTGGCGTTCGTGCTGGCGGCGATGGGTGAACAACTCGACGCGATGCTCGATGTGACGGTGGTGTATCCGCAGGAGAAGATCCCGGGCTTCTGGGATTTGATCAGCGGCAACGTGCCGCGAGTGATCATCGACATCAGGACCCGCGAACTCGACCCGACGCTGTGGCAGGGCGATTACGAGAAAGATCCGGCGTTTCGCCTGCATGTCCAGAACTGGGTCAACCAGCTCTGGACCGAGAAGGATCAGCGCATCGCCGAGCTGCGCAGCGAGCGCCGCTGACTCAAGTGCCGGTGCCGGTGCCGGTGCCCCAGATGCTGCCCAGGCTGCTCAACAGCGAACCACCGACGCCCTGCTGACCGAGATATTGCAGCAACACCGGGGCAAACTGGCCGATCATGCCGCTGTCCATGCCCAGCGCGCTGAACGCGTTGTTCAGGTCGTTGGTGTCTTTGACATTGCCCAACGCATTCTCAAGGCCAGCGGACTTGCCGGACGAACCGAGCAACGCGCCCAGCGCCGCCAGATTGCCGCTGCCACCGGACAGCTTATCGATGCCCGGCACTTCCTTGGCCAGTTGCGAATAGTCGGTGCTGCTCAACTGATTCTTCGCCAGCCCAAGCATCGCGCTGGTACCGCCAACAGCCTGCTCCGGCGTGACGTCCAGCGCACTCAGAGCACTCAACAAACCAGCGGTCTCCGAGGTCGGCGCCGCAGCGGCCGCCTTGTCACCACCCTGCATCCCCGCTACCGCACCGGCCACGTCGTTCAAACTGAAACCGGCAAACACCGGCCCGGCGGCCAGAGTCAGGAGCGATGCCAGGGCAAAACCGCGTGAAATCTTCATTCAGACATCCTCTTGAGGAAAAGCTGCCACCGGACAACGGCGACGAAACTGCCGGTTTGACCGGGGATCTGGCGGCATGTTCCTCGCGGCGCATCCCCTTCTCTACGCACTCACCTAAATGAATTGTTCAATCGTTGAATAGCCCCTTCACTATTCGACTTCAAACTGAAAACCCGACTATTTATTTCAATTAGAACTAACCAACTGTCAGATCTGACAGTTGGCAGTCATAACGACGCAAGTGAATATCTCCACTCCGATTACGTAACGGAGTACGAAATGATGAAGTTGAAAATTGTCACTGGCGCCCTGCTTGGTCTGACCATGATGAGTACTGCCTATGCTGCAACCTGCCCAACGATATCAGTGACCCATGCGCAAGGCGCCGAAGATGTCACCTTCACTTCTGCCCGACTTAAAGATAAAGACACTGCTAATTCAGTTGTCATCTGCCGATACGAAGGTGAGGCAGACCTTGGCGTCTCGGCCGGCTACAGAAACGACACTCCAGTTCAAGCCACCGGTAGCAATTGGAACGGTGATGAGTGTGCAACCAAGGATGGTGACGCCCGCAAATGCGCCTTTAAATAACTGGTCGTGTTCAGAACAAAAAGGGCAGCCCGATCGGCTGCCCTTCTTATATGGGTAGAACTCACGCCGCACTGAACAACTTGTGCGGATCAATCACAAACTTCTTCGGCACGCCGGCATCGAACTCGCCGTAACCTTCCGGCGCCTGATCGAGGCTGATCACTTGCACGCCGACCACTTCGGCGATGTTGATGCGGTCCCACATGATCGCCTGCATCAGCTGGCGGTTGTATTTCATCACTGGAGTCTGGCCGGTGTGGAAGCTGTGGGATTTTGCCCAGCCCAGGCCGAAGCGGATGCTCAGGCTGCCCATTTTCGCGGCGGCGTCCACAGCACCCGGGTCTTCGGTGACGTACAGGCCCGGGATACCTATCTTGCCGGCTACCCGCACCACGCCCATCAGTGAGTTGAGCACCGTGGCCGGGGCTTCGGCCTTGACGCCGTCGTGGCCGTGGCCGCGGGCTTCGAAACCGACGCAGTCCACCGCACAGTCGACTTCCGGCTCGCCCAGCAGCGCGGCGATCTGTTCGTGCAGCGGGGTGTCCTTGGACAGGTCGACGACCTCAAAACCCTGGGCCTTGGCGTGGGCCAGGCGGATGGTGTTGACGTCGCCGACAATCACCACCGCCGCACCGAGCAAACGTGCGGAAGCGGCAGCGGCCAGACCGACCGGGCCGGCGCCGGCAATGTACACGGAGCTGCCCGGGCCAACGCCGGCAGTAACCGCGCCGTGGTAACCGGTCGGGAGGATGTCGGAGAGGCAGGTCAGGTCGCGGATTTTCTCCATGGCCTTGTCGCGATCCGGCAGTTTCAGCAGGTTGAAGTCGGCGTACGGCACCAGCACGTATTCGGCCTGGCCACCGGTCCAGTCACCCATGTCGACGTAACCGTATGCGCCGCCGGCACGGGCCGGGTTGACGGTCAGGCAGACGCCGGTGTGTTGCTCCTTGCAGGAACGGCAGCGCCCGCAAGCCACGTTGAACGGAACAGAGACCAGATCGCCGATCTTCAGGTTTTCGACGTCGGAGCCCTTTTCGATCACCTCGCCGGTAATTTCGTGACCCAGCACCAGACCGGTCTGCGCCGTGGTCCGGCCGCGCACCATGTGCTGGTCGGAGCCGCAGATGTTGGTGGATACCACTTTGAGAATGACCCCGTGCTCGATCTTGCGACCACGCGGGTCCTGCATTTTCGGATAGTCGATTTTCTGTACTTCGACCTTGCCAGCGCCGAGATACACCACACCACGATTGCCAGACATGCCATCACCTCTATATTTGTTGTTGGGTAGAGAGTTGATTGAGCTTCAAGCGGCAAGCTACAAGCCGCAAGAAGTGTGCTGACCGCTTGTTCTTGCGGCTTGGAGCTTGGAGCTTGAAGCTAAAGAACGACAGTTCTGTTGGCGTTCAGGAACACCCTTCTTTCGATGTGATACCCAACCGCCCGCGCCAAGGTCAGGCCTTCGATATCCCGGCCCTTGGCAATCAGGTCCTCGGGGTAATGACTGTGATCCACCGCCTCGACGCCCTGGGCGATGATCGGCCCTTCATCGAGATCGTTGTTGATGTAATGCGCCGTCGCGCCCACCAGTTTCACGCCCTTGTTGTAGGCCTGGTGATACGGCTTGGCGCCCTTGAAGCCCGGCAGCAGGGAGTGATGAATGTTGATCGCCTTGCCGTCGAGCTTGCGGCACAGCTCCGGCGACAGCACCTGCATGTAGCGGGCGAGGATCACCAGTTCGGCACCGGCCTCTTCGATCACCTGCCAGACCTGACGCTCCTGCGCCGGTTTGTCGTTGGGGTCGAGAGGGAAATGGTAGTAGGGAATCTGGTGCCAGTCGGCCAACGGCTTGAGATCCGGATGGTTGGACACCACCGCCGCGACGTCCATCGACAACTGGCCGATGCGCTGGCGATAGAGCAAGTCGTTGAGGCAGTGATCGGCCTTGGAGACCATGATCACCACTTTCGGCCGGTAGTTGGGCGCGGTCAGCTCGAAGAGCATGCCGAACGCCTGTCCGCGCTCGGCCAGCCCGGCGCGGAAGGATTGCTCGTCGAAGCCGTCGGGCTGACGGAATTCCACGCGAATGAAGAAGCGCCCCGAGAGGCGGTCATCGAACGAGTGGTGCTCGGTGACATAACAGCCCTGCTCGAACAGAAAACGCGTGACCGCGTCCACCGTGCCGAGGACGCTGGGGCAGTCGGCGGTCAGAATCCATGTGTCTGGGGCGCGGCTCATGGTGCGGTGACTCCTGTTACAACAACGGTGAGCAAAGTGAACTCTGAACCAGACTGACCTGCGCTGAACTGCTTTTGTGGTGAGGGATTTATCCCCGTTGGGTGGCGAAGCCACCCCAAAACCAATCACCGCGGTTTATCAGGTAGATCGAATTCACAGGTATTGCGACTGCTTCGCAGCCGAACGGGGATAAATCCCCTCGCCACAGAAGCAGGCACGATAGCCATTCAGTCTCAGGCCTGAACGCTAAGGCCGTACTCGGCCGAAGCATCCTGCAACCACAACCACCAGTAATCCGAGAAGCTGCGACGGATCAGCAGTTCCCAAGTGTCTTCGGCGGTATGGCGAATCATCAGCTGCGATTTGGCGAACACCGTACCCACCGCTTTACCGACCGGGAAGTTGTTCGGGTGCACGTCATAGCTGGTGGATTTCATTAGCACCTGGCGCACGTTCGGCCCGCTCAGTTCGAGGATCTGCTGGCCGCCGCTGACGTTGACGATGGCAATGTGCAGATCGCCCAGCGCTTCACGCAGTTTCTGCTCGGCGGCGAATTCTTCGCCGCTTGGCACGACCAGCAGCCACTCGTCCGGGCCCATCCATTGCAGGCTGGTTTCGCCTTTGACGATCACGCTCAGCGCGCCGGGCAATTCAATGCCAAGCGCCTTGTGCACACCGGCCGCGAACGGGGCATCGTGGCCATCGCCACGAAGGGTCAGGTGGCCGAGGAGTTTCTTTTCCCGCACGATCACGCCGGCGTTCTTGCGGCCCTTGCCGACCAGGCTGGCGAGGTCGGCATGGTGCAGCGACGACTCGGCACGGGCACCGGTGGTCGGGCGTTGCTGGTAAACATTGGCTTTGGTCATAAAGCACCTTCTGAATTCTGTTGGTTCCTGTGGTGGCTGTGCCGCCGCCTTCGCGAGCAGGCTCGCTCCCACAGGGGAACGCGATCGAATGTGGGAGCGAGCCTGCTCGCGAATAGCCGCCCGCCCACCGCTCCCGAGGTTGTCAGATGTTCTGCCGCTCACCCTTCGGATCGAAGAACACCGAAGACACGATTTCCGCCTCGATCACGCTGCCATCGGCCAGCGGTGCGAACACCCGCTCGCCCATGCGCTTGAGACCGCCCTTGACCACACCCATGGCAAACGAATAACCGAGGGAGTTGTGCGCGTAGCTCGAGGTGACGTGGCCGACCATGGTCATCGGGATCGCCTGCTTGGTGTTGAACACCAGCTGCGCACCTTCCGGCAGCCATTTGGTCGGATCGATCGGCTTGAGGCCTACCAGTTGTTTGCGCTGGTCTTTCACGCAATCTTCGCGGTTCATGCCGCGCTGGCCGATCCACGAGAACGGTTTGGTGCGACCCACACACCAGCCCATGTTCAGGTCGTCCGGGGTCATCGAGCCGTCGGTGTCCTGGCCGACGATGATGAAGCCCTTCTCGGCCCGCAGCACGTGCATGGTTTCGGTGCCGTACGGCGTCAGGTTGTACTGCTTGCCGGCCTCGACGATTTTCTCCAGCACGCCCATCGCATAATCGGCCTGCACGTTGACTTCGTACGACAGCTCACCGGTGAACGAGATACGGAACACCCGCGCCGGCACATCGCCGACCAGACCTTCTTTCCAGGTCATGAACGGGAACGCTTCGTTGCTCAGATCGATGTCGGTCACGGCGCTGAGCAGCTTGCGGCTGTTCGGCCCGGACAGGGTCATGGTCGCCCAGTGGTCGGTGACCGACGTGAAGTACACCTTCAGCTCCGGCCATTCGGTCTGGTGGTACAGCTCCAGCCACTGCAGTACGCGCGCGGCGCCGCCGGTGGTGGTGGTCATGACGAAATGGTTGTCGGCCAGACACGCGGTCACACCGTCGTCGAAGACCATGCCGTCTTCCTTGCACATCAGACCGTAGCGCGCCTTGCCCACGTCGAGCTTGGTCCAGGCGTTGGTGTACACGCGGTTGAGGAACTCGCGGGCATCCGGGCCTTGGATGTCGATCTTGCCGAGGGTCGAAGCATCGAGCAGGCCAACGCTGTCGCGCACGGCTTTGCATTCGCGCTTGACCGCCGCGTGCAGGTCTTCACCGTTTTTCGGGAAGTACCATGGACGCTTCCACTGACCGACATCTTCAAACTCGGCGCCGTTCTTCACGTGCCAGGCATGCAGCGCGGTGTAGCGCACCGGTTCGAAGATGTGCCCACAGTGCCGACCGGCCACGGCGCCGAAGGTCACCGGCGTGTAGTTCGGACGGAACATGGTGGTGCCCATCTGCGGGATGGTCACGTTCAGCGAACGGGCGGCAATGGCCAGACCGTTGACGTTGCCGAGCTTGCCCTGATCGGTGCCGAAGCCCAGCGCGGTATAGCGTTTGACGTGCTCGACCGACTCGAAACCTTCGCGGGTCGCCAGTTCGATGCCACCGGCGGTGACGTCGTTCTGGAAGTCGACGAATTGCTTTGGTGCACGCGCCGAGTTTTTCTCGTGCGGCACCTGGAACAGCGCCAGGGTCGGCTCTTCGAGTCGGCTCAGGGCTTTCGGCAACACGCCTTCGACAGTCTGGAAACCGGCTTCGGCGGCAGCGCGCACGCCACCTTCAAAACCGTCGGCCAGCGAATCGCCGAGCGCGTAGACGCCATTGATGCCACCGACGCACACACGTTTCTGCGGAGCTTCGCCCGGTACGAAACCGAGAATATCTTCGCGCCAGACTGGTTTGCCGCCGAGGTGCGAAGCCAGATGAACCACCGGGCTGTAACCGCCGGAGCTGGCGACCAGATCGCAATCGAGCCATTCGCCCGGACTGGTCACGGCGTGAGCCTTTACGTCAATCGCGGCGACGCGGGCAGCGGTCACCCGCTTGCTGCCACGCACTTCGATGACGGCGCTGCCGGTGAGGATGCGAATGCCTTTGGCACGCGCTTCTTCGACCAATGCACCGCGCGGATTGCTGCGAGCATCAGCGATGGCGACCACTTGCAGACTGGCATCGAGCCAATCCAGAGCGACGCGATAGGCGTGATCGTTGTTGGTCGACAGCACCAGTTTTTTGCCCGGCGCTACGCCATAACGACGCACGTAAGTCGACACCGCGCCAGCGAGCATGTTGCCCGGCACGTCGTTGTTGCCGTAGACCAGCGGACGCTCGTGGGCGCCGGTCGCCAGCACCACACGTTTGGCGCGGACACGGTGGATGCGCTGCCGCACCTGACCGATCGGCGCGCGGTCGCCGAGGTGATCGGTGAGGCGTTCGTGAATGGTCAGGAAATTGTGGTCGTGGTAACCGTTGACCGTGGCGCGCGGCAACAGCAGCACGTCCGGGGTGTTCTTCAATTCCGCGATGACACTGGCGACCCATTCCATCGCCGGTTTGCCGTCGAGGCTTTCGCGCGAGTCGAGCAGGCTGCCGCCGAACTCTTCCTGCTCATCGGCCAGAATCACTCGGGCACCGCTGCGCGCAGCGGCCAGGGCAGCGGCGAGACCGGCCGGGCCGGCACCGACGATCAGCACGTCGCAGTGCTGATTCATGTAGTCGTAGGTGTCCGGATCGTTCTCGGTCGGCGAACGGCCGAGGCCGGCAGCCTTGCGAATGTACTTCTCGTAAGTCATCCAGAACGATTGCGGGTACATGAAGGTTTTGTAGTAGAAACCCGGCGGCATCAGCTTGCCGCCGACCTTGCCGAGAATCCCCATCATGTCGTTGTTGACGCTCGGCCAGCCGTTGGTGCTGGTGGCGACCAGACCCTGATACAACGCCTGTTGCGTGGCGCGCACGTTGGGAATCTGCGTGGCTTCGGTGGCACCGATCTGCAGCACGGCGTTCGGCTCCTCGGAACCGGCGGCGAAGATGCCGCGAGGGCGCGAATATTTGAAGCTGCGGCCGATGATATCGACGCCGTTGGCAATCAGTGCAGCGGCCAGCGAGTCGCCTTCATAGCCTTTGTAGGTCTGGCCGTTGAAGGTGAAGCTCAGCACTTTGTTG
Organism: Pseudomonas sp. B21_DOA; assembly: GCA_030544685.1. NCBI lineage: Bacteria > Pseudomonadati > Pseudomonadota > Gammaproteobacteria > Pseudomonadales > Pseudomonadaceae > Pseudomonas > Pseudomonas sp. B21_DOA. The sequence continues at coordinate 451,206 of CP086683.1, forward strand.
CGGTCGATCCGTCCACCGTTGGACAGGCGATTGGTCTGGCTCATACCTTCTCTCCCAGCGCCGTCGTGGCTGTTTTCGCAGTGCCAGCCTTGTCGGTGAATTGCGGCTTCTCGCCGATCTTGTAGCTCTCGAGAATCTCGTAGGTCACGGTATCGCGAGTGACGTTGAAGTACTGGCGGCAACCGGCAACGTGGTCCCACAACTCGTGGTGCAGACCGCGCGGGTTATCGCGGAAGAACATGTAGTCACCCCACTCCTCATCGGTGCAGGCGTTCGGATCCAGCGGGCGCGGAATGTGCGCCTGGCCGGATGCATGGAATTCCTCTTCGGAGCGCAGTTCGCCGCAGTGAGGACAGAAGATGTGCAACATAGGGATTTCTCCTGTTAGTGGGCGACGGCAGCAGCGCCGTGTTCGTCGATCAGAGCGCCGTTGTGGAAACGGTCGATGGAAAACGGTGCGGCCAGCGGGTGCATTTCACCCTTGGCCAGACTCGCGGCAAACACGTTGCCCGAACCCGGTGTGGCCTTGAAGCCGCCGGTACCCCAACCGCAGTTGAAGAACATGTTCGGTACCGGCGTTTTCGAAATGATCGGGCAAGCGTCCGGCGTGGTATCGACGATGCCGCCCCACTGGCGGTTCATGCGTACCCGCGAGAGCACCGGGAACATCTCGACGATGGCCTGGATGGTGTGCTCGATCACCGGGTACGAACCACGCTGGCCGTAGCCGTTGTAGCCGTCGATACCGGCGCCGATCACCAGGTCGCCCTTGTCGGACTGGCTGATGTAACCGTGCACGGCGTTGGACATGATCACGCTGTCGATAATCGGTTTGATCGGCTCGGACACCAGCGCTTGCAGCGGGTGGGATTCGATCGGCAGGCGGAAACCGGCCAGCTTGGCCATGTGCCCGGAGTTACCGGCCGTCACCACGCCGACGCGCTTGGCGCCGATGAAACCCTTGTTGGTTTCGACGCCGATGCACACGCCGTTTTCCTTGCGGAAACCGATGACTTCGGTCTGCTGGATCAGGTCCACGCCCAAGGCATCGGCGGCACGCGCGAAGCCCCAGGCCACGGCATCGTGACGGGCGACGCCGCCGCGACGCTGCACGGTCGCGCCCATGATCGGGTAGCGGGTGTTTTTCGAGCAGTCCAGGTACGGAATCTCGTCCGCAACCTGCTTGGCGTCGAGCAATTCGCCGTCGACGCCGTTGAGGCGGTTGGCACTGACCCGACGTTCCGAATCACGGATGTCCTGCAGGGTGTGGCACAGGTTGTAGACGCCGCGCTGGGAGAACATCACGTTGTAGTTGAGATCCTGCGACAAGCCTTCCCACAATTTCATCGCGTGTTCGTAGAGGTGCGCCGACTCGTCCCACAGGTAGTTGGAACGCACGATGGTGGTGTTGCGCGCGGTGTTACCGCCGCCCAGCCAGCCTTTCTCGACCACGGCGACATTGGTGATGCCGTGCTCCTTGGCCAGATAGTAGGCCGTCGCCAGGCCGTGCCCGCCGCCGCCGACGATGACCACGTCGTAGACTTTTTCGGGGTGGGCGTACGCCACATGCGCTGCCAGTTTTCGTGGTGGCTGAGCGAGTGTTTGAACAGGCCGAAGCCGGAATAGCGTTGCATAGTCATTTACTCCAGAACCGACTCAGCGATAAACCGGGAAGTCTGCGCACAGGGCTGAGACCTGCTGGGCGACATTGGCCTCGACATCGGCGTCGCCGAGGTTGTCGAGGATGTCGCAGATCCAGCCGGCGAGGGTTTCGCACTGGCTGACCTTGAAGCCGCGCGTGGTCACCGCCGGGGTGCCGATGCGCAGGCCCGAGGTCACGAACGGCGACTGCGGGTCGTTCGGCACGGCGTTCTTGTTCACCGTGATGTGCGCGCGGCCCAGCGCGGCGTCCGCGTCCTTGCCAGTCAGGCCCTGACGGATCAGGCTGACCAGGAACAGATGGTTGTCGGTGCCGCCGGACACAACATCGTAGCCACGCTTGATGAACACGCTCGCCATCGCCTGGGCGTTGTCGATCACTTGCTGCTGATAGGCCTTGAAGCCAGGCTCCAGCGCTTCCTTGAAGCACACCGCTTTACCAGCGATGACGTGCATCAGCGGGCCGCCCTGGGCGCCGGGGAAAACGGCGGCGTTGAGCTTCTTCTCGATCTCTTCGTTGGACTTGGCTAGGATCAGCCCGCCACGCGGGCCGCGCAGGGTCTTGTGCGTGGTGGTGGTGACCACGTCGGCGTACGGCAGCGGATTCGGGTACAGGCCAGCAGCGACCAGACCGGCGACGTGGGCCATGTCGACGAACAGCAGCGCACCGACCTTGTCGGCGATCTGACGGAAACGCGGGAAGTCCAGAGTCTTCGAGTAAGCGGAGAAACCGGCAACGATCATTTTCGGTTTGCACTCGACGGCCAGACGCTCGACTTCGTCGTAGTCGATCAGCCCGGTGTCGGTGTTGATGCCGTACTGCACGGCGTTGTAGAGCTTGCCCGAAGACGACACTTTGGCGCCGTGGGTCAGGTGACCGCCGTGGGCCAGGCTCATGCCGAGAATGGTGTCGCCCGGCTGGATCAGCGCCAGATACACGGCGCTGTTGGCCGAGGAGCCGGAGTGCGGCTGGACGTTGGCATAGTCGGCACCGAACAGTTGCTTGGCGCGTTCGATGGCCAGCGCTTCGACTTTGTCCACATGTTCGCAGCCACCGTAGTAGCGCTTGCCCGGATAGCCTTCGGCGTATTTGTTGGTCAGGCCGCTGCCTTGCGCCTGCATGACGCGCTTGCTGGTGTAGTTCTCCGACGCGATCAGCTCGATGTGATCTTCCTGACGTTGCTCCTCGGCATTCATCGCCGCCAGCAGTGCATCGTCGTAACCCTGGATCTGGTCTTGCTTGCTGAACATCGCGTCTCTCCCAGCGGCATCTGTGCGCCATTCGTCTCGGTAAGGCACCGGCAATCGCAGCGGTGCCCTTTGATGCGATGGTATGACCGGCACAGACAGCTCAAATGCCTGCGGACGCCACGCAAAGGTGCGTTTACGACATGGCTGGAAAAGGCTGGTCGGACACATCATTCAAAAGCGTGGAGATCCCCAGTGGGAGCGGGCTTGCTCGCGAAGAGGCCGTGTCAGTCGACATCTATGCCGCCTGACACACCGCTTTCGCGAGCAAGCCCGCTCCCACAGGGTCAGGTGTATGCCGCGCGGACGGCGAGCAATAGAAGGAAATGCGCGGGATACACCGCATACGCCCAGCGCCGCATCGGTGGTGGCTGCAGATGTCGCCCATGTCGCAACAGGAACATTCCCAGCATTGGCGCAAGCAGACATGTCGCCAGGCCGAGAATCGCCACGCTGTTGCCGAAGCGCGCCGATTCGAGCAGCACTTGCCATTGGTTCGCCGCCAGACACACCAGCCCCGGCAACAGGCTGAAATACCAGGGTCGGCGGAACACCAGCAGCATCGCCAGCGGCAACAATACGCCGAAGAAACCGAACATCAGTCGTTCTGAAAAAACCGCCGCAACCACCAACGCGGCCAATGCGAGCAACCGCGCCACCGACGCTGGGTCCTGCCAGCCGCGCGCCACCAGCAAGCCCAGCGCCAGCGTCGGCATCACGTTGAACGTGTCAGGGTCGGTGATATAAAAGCGATAAGGGATTTCGCTGATGGCGCTGAACAGCAACAGCCAGCCCAGATAGCGCCATTCCATTTTGCGCGAACCGTCTCGTGCCAGATTCGCCGCCATCGCCAGGCAGAACCATGGAAACGCCAATCGCCCGGGCACATACAACCAATCGGCGGAGAAGCCGACATATCGCAGGTGATCGAGCAACATGCTCAGCAACGCCAGCCACTTGAGCAGATCCAGGGCACCGTCGCGTTGGCTCAGGTGCATAATCGGCCCATAAACTGGTAATTTTCCCCACCCGACATCGCATGTGCTCCCCGGAAGATCTTCGGTAAAGTGCGCATCCTCATTGACCACGAGCCTTCACAAGAGTCTCGATTACGGAAGCCGGCCATGACCGACAAGAGCCAACAATTCGCCAGCGACAACTATTCCGGGATCTGCCCTGAAGCCTGGGCTGCCATGGAACAGGCCAACCACGGCCACCAGCGCGCTTACGGCGACGATGAATGGACCGCCCGCGCGGCCGATCATTTCCGCAAACTGTTCGAAACCGACTGCGAAGTGTTCTTCGCCTTCAACGGCACCGCCGCCAACTCCCTGGCCCTGTCGTCGCTGTGCCAGAGTTACCACAGCGTGATCTGCTCGGAAACCGCCCACGTCGAAACCGACGAATGCGGCGCTCCGGAATTTTTCTCCAACGGCTCGAAGCTGCTGATCGCCGGCACTGAAAACGGCAAGATCACTCCGCTATCGATCCGCGAAGTCGCCCTCAAGCGCCAGGACATCCACTACCCGAAACCGCGGGTGGTGACCCTGACCCAGGCCACCGAAGTCGGCAGCGTCTACACCCCGGAAGAAGTCCGCGCCATCAGCGCAACCTGCAAGGAACTGGGTCTGCACCTGCACATGGACGGCGCGCGGTTCTCCAACGCCTGCGCATTCCTCGGCTGCTCGCCCGCCGACCTCACCTGGAAAGCCGGCGTTGATGTGCTGTGCTTCGGCGGCACGAAAAACGGCATGGCGGTGGGTGAAGCGATCCTGTTCTTCAACCACAAACTGGCCGAAGACTTTGATTACCGCTGCAAGCAGGCCGGGCAACTGGCGTCGAAGATGCGCTTTTTGTCGGCACCGTGGGTCGGCATTCTGGAAAACGACGCCTGGCTCAAATACGCCCGCCACGCCAACCACTGCGCGCAACTGCTGGCAGAACTGGTCAGCGACATTCCCGGCGTTGAGCTGATGTTCCCGGTGCAGGCCAACGGCGTGTTCCTGCAACTGTCCGAGCCGGCGATCGCCGCCCTGACCGCGAAGAACTGGCGCTTCTACACCTTCATCGGCAAGGGCGGCGCCCGCTTCATGTGCTCTTGGGACACCGAAGAAGAACGCGTGCGCGAACTGGCGCACGATATTCGCGAGGTCATGTCGGCCTGATTACCCTCCTAGTTGCATTCCCATGCTCAGCACGGGAATGCAACCCAGAGGCTGCGCGTCGCAGACCTGCATTTTCAGAATCGGACTACACCAAGGCCTACAGAAAGCACGAAAATCCCGCCATAGACTGCCCGCTCCCGATTCAAGGAGCGCACGCGATGGCAATTCCCGGCTACATGACGATCATGGGCAAGACCCAAGGGCTGATTTCGGCAGGCTGCTCAACGCCTGATTCGGTCGGCAACAGATATCAGGCGGCACACACCGATCAAATCATGGTGCTGTCGTACAGCCACAACCTCGCCAACCTCGACAACTCTCACCGAGCCACCCACGCGCCGGTCATTGTCACCAAAGTCGTCGACAAATCTTCACCGCTGCTGGCCCAGGCACTGGCCAACCGTGAAGAGATCGACTGCAAGATCAACTTCTACCGAACCTCCCCTCAGGGTCAGCAGGAAAAATAATTTTCTGTCTCGATCGACGGTGCGGTGCTCACCGAACTGAACCTGGATATGCCCCACGTCATTCTGCACAACGACGCGGAACCTCAGGAGCAGGTCGCCATTCGTTATCGTGGCATCAGCTGGGTGCATCACCTCGCCGGGACCAGCGGTCATGCCTCGTGGGGCGAAGAAGGTTGAGCGATCAGCGCCATGGTCTCAGCGACGTTCGACACGTTGCCGGCAAGCTGCTCGCACAGGCACAGACAGTCGGCTCACGTCATCTGGCATTCGGCAGTGCGCGCGTGCAGTTCAATCAGGAGGTCGCGCGCTTCGCCAAGGGCATTGTCGATGATGTCGCCAGCGGCCGCCTTTCAGCGGACATGGGCCTTGACGCCCTCGCACAGGAACAGCGTCATCTTCTGAACCAATCCAGAGTTCTGGTAAGCGGCACCAAAGGTGCCGTTCCTGAAGCGGTGAAAAAACGCCCGTTATCGATGCTCAGGCAGCCTGCCTCGCGCTCCGATCCAGACAGGTTGCTGCGCGCGATTCATCAGCAGAACCTCAGGGTGGCGCGCGTTAATAACAGCAGCACCGCGCGCAGCCCTCACCCCGTCAACGACTTGAAGTTCTTCCCCAGCGAGCACTGGCCGCAAGATCGTCCGGCCCCATCGGAGCCGGGTTTTTACATCGTGCCGAAAAGCATTGTCGCCGAGAAGCTTGAGGCACAACTGCTCCCTCCGCCAACCCGAATGTCATCGCCAGATTCAGAAGTTTGAATCCGACCCCGGACATGATTAAAGCCGGTTCGATGATCGTGCTGAGCGACCCTGACAATCAGCAATGCACATACGAGGAAGCATTGCTGATGCAGACCGCGCGTTTCGTCAGTGCGACGCTGGAACCGCTGACCGTGGAAGAAGCGGATTTCATGGCGCAGCACTATGGCGTGATCCAGACCGCACTCGCCTATGAATCAAAAGTGATCGGGGTCGTCACGGCCATGGCAGCCAATCATCTGTATGGCATAAAAAATGTTCTCGCAGATCTTGAGACGTTGCATGTTCATACGCTGGACGTAAAAGGCAGCCTGAACTCGAAGCAGTTCAAAAAACAACGTGCGCAGTTGCTGAAAAAACTGGACGTCAATCTCAACCAGTTCACGCGGCAAAGCATTGGTCTCCCGGATCACCCGAGCCTCAAGACCGCTCTCGGCATCGATCATCCTCACCTAGTGCACCGTTGGAGAAAGGCTGGCGGCGTCGGCCAGAACCCGGGGTATGCCACGCATATTCGGGCTATCAGCCAAGCGTCACAGTACGTCAAATATGGTGGCTGGATCGGCACAGCAGTAGGCGGTGGCGCCTCGGCCTTGAAGGTGCAGGATGTGTGCCTGCATGGGAATACCGAGGCGTGTGAAAAGGTGAAATTCACGGAAACCGGAAGCTTTATGGGTGGCATGGTTGGAGGAGCAATTAGCAGTCGCCTCTTGACTGCGCCACTAGCAGCGAAAATTTGTCTGGGAATAGGCGTTCCGACAGGAGGAGTTGGCACCTTGGTCTGCGGTGCAGTAGCGGTGGGCGTCGGATCTCTTGCAGCGGTAATAATAGGTGAAACGTTGGGCGAAGATGCTGCTGAGATAATTTATCAAGATACTCGCTGAGTCGCCTGACCAAACATTGCCCAGGACAAAACCAGCGAACACTCCAAGCAGAACTAAATAGCGTTTTTCTTTATGAAACCACGAACAAAAATATGCAAAACATGCAGCGCCAAAAATAAAAAGACACTTTCCAAATGTCATGTTTGTGGCAGCAGGTTTGAAAAACGCCTGCCGCAGCCAAGAAAATGGTTTGCCCTTACACCGAGAAGGCGTGGACTTCTGATATGCGACCTGACGACCCTATGCTTGTTTATCGTTGCTGCTCGCGCAATTTACAAACAGAGCATTCAATTACCTTACAGAATTCAGAGAAAAACCCAGTGGTACGAATTTAACGGATTGGAAATAGCAGCCCCCTTGTCAGCAATGTTTATGCTTGCGGTTTTGATGATGACTTTTTCAATCATCATTGGAGACCAAGGCAAACATTTCAATTCAAAGCCATTTGATCGCGTCTTGATTTTCAGCTTCGTCACAACTCCACTGCTTTATTTCAGCGCGTCGTTTTTTGGACACCCCGTCCGGTAGCTCTGGCGCGTAAAAGCGGTAGAACTTCACACAGATACAACATCGATAAACAACTGCCATGACTTGTCCGTCATGGCAATTAGGAAGCCTTTACTTTTCTTCATTAAAACTCAATCCGCACATCCCCTTCGGCACGCTGCAGCACGACAAGATAAACCCTTCAGCCTCGTCATCTTCGGTAATCCCGCCGTTGTGCTCCATCTCCACTTCGCCGCCCAGTTTCATCACCTTGCACGTTCCACAGATACCCATGCCGCAGGCTTTCGGGATCATCAGGCCGAGTTTGGCGGCGGCTGCGTGGACGGTTTCGCCCGGGCCGACGCGAATGCTTTTGCCGGAGGCGGTGAATTCCACCTGATGCAGATCCGCGGCGTCGATTTCCGGCGCATCGGCGGCTTGTTCGGCCTGTTCCACCGCGTCGGCGCGGGCCTCGGGTGGCGTGGCGCCGAAGGATTCTTCGTGGTAGCGCGACATGTCGTAGCCGGCCGCTTCCAGCAGGCGTTTGACCGCGGTCATGTACGGCGTCGGGCCGCAGCAGAACACTTCGCGTTCGAGGAAGTCCGGAACCATCAGTTCGAGCATCTTGTGGTTCAGGTAACCGCGATAACCGGCCCATGGCTCACCGAGGCCGTGCTTTTCGCAGATCAGGTGCAGGCTGAAGTTGTCGATCCGCGACGCCATGTGCTCAAGCTCGCGGTGGTAAATAATGTCTTTCGGCGAGCGCGCGCTGTGCACGAACGTCATGTCGACATTGGCGTTGGTGTCGTAGAACCAGCGCGCCATCGACATGCACGGCGTGATGCCGACGCCGCCGCTCAAATACAGAACCTTCGGGCTCGGGAAGTCGATCGCGTTGAACAGACCGACCGGCCCGTGCACCGCCAGCTCTTGCCCTTCATGCAGCGTGTCATGCAGCCAGTTCGACACTTTGCCGCCCGGCACGCGCTTGATCGTCACCGAAAAGCTGTACGGCACCGACGGCGAGCTGGAAATCGTGTACGAGCGCATGATCGGCTGGCCTTCGATTTCAAGCTCCAGGGTGACGAACTGCCCCGGTTTGAAGAAGAACAGGATCGGCTGGTCGGCCATAAAGCAGAAGGTGCGCACATCCCAGGTTTCCTGGATGACTTTGACGCAACGGACAATGTGTCGGCCATTGGCCCAGGTCTGGGTGGTGACCGGATTCAGGAAGCTGTTGGACATGCTGTTCTCCACGGCCGACTGTCGGCCTCTTGTCGGCGATTCTGCGTATAGCGCAGACCGTGCGTTTACCTATCCGCGACATTGACATACTTATCGCGACCAGCCCTTGAACACCGGGCCTTGCGCGTCGGGAACAGATTGCGCCATGTCGCGCATGGATAAGGTTCGCCCCAGCGCCGGCCCCACACTCGCCCCAACACAAGACGACTTCTTTACACCTTGCGTAGCAACTCGTTTTGCAGCACACCTGATCAGCCACTTTCGCCGGCCACGCAGAGGGCCATGAGGATTACATCGATGGACGTCACCGCAAAAATCAGCCTGGGCGATCCGCTGGAACCCGCACGCAAGGCCACCGCGCAAATGCTTCAGGAGCGCGAGCGCACCTTTCCCTGCCGCAACCGTTCTACAGCGATGAGCGCCTGTTCGATATCGATATGCAGGAGATCTTCCAGAAGGAATGGTTGATCGCCGGCATGACCTGTGAGATCCCGGCCAAAGGCAACTACCTGACTCTGCAGATCGGCAAGAACCCGATCATCGTCATCCGTGGCGCCGAGGGCGTGGTGCATGCGTTCCACAACGTCTGCCGCCACCGTGGCTCGCGCCTGTGCACCAGTGAAAAAGGCAAAGTCGCCAAACTCGTCTGCCACTACCACCAGTGGACTTACGAACTGGACGGTCGCCTGCTGTTCGCCGGCACCGAGATGGGCGCCGACTTCGACATGAAGCAGTACGGCCTGAAACCGGTGAACGTGAAAACCGCTGGCGGCTACATCTTCATCAGCCTGGCAGAGAACCCGCCGGCCATCGATGACTTCCTGTCGACGCTCAACCATTACATGGAACCGTACGACATGGAGAACACCAAGGTGGCGATCACCACCACCTTGATGGAAAAGGCCAACTGGAAACTGGTGCTGGAAAACAACCGTGAGTGCTACCACTGCAACGCCTCGCACCCGGAACTGTTGAAAACCCTGCTGGAGTGGGACGACGTCACAGACCCGCGCGCCGATCAGGCGTTCAAGGATCACGTTGCTGCGTCCGCCGCTGCCTGGGAAGCGGAAAAGATTCCTTACGCCCACGCCAGTTTCGGCCTGCGCAACCGCATCGTGCGCATGCCGCTGCTCAAGGGCACCGTGTCGATGACCCTCGACGGCAAACAGGGCTGCGCGAAACTGATGGGCCGGATCAAGAACCCGGACCTGGGCTCGATGCGCATCCTGCACCTGCCGCATTCGTGGAACCACTGCATGGGCGATCACATCATCGTCTTCACCGTGTGGCCGATCAGCGCTCAGGAAACCATGGTCACCACCAAGTGGCTGGTGCACAAGGATGCGGTGGAAGGTGTCGATTACGACGTCGAGCGCATGCGCCAGGTGTGGGACGCGACCAACGATCAGGACCGGCGTCTGGCGGAGGAAAACCAGCGCGGGATCAACTCCACCGCTTACCAGCCGGGGCCTTACTCGAAGACCTATGAATTCGGCGTGGTCAACTTCGTCGACTGGTACAGCGAGCGGATGTTGAACAACCTCGGGGCCGAGCCTGCGCCTTACCTCAAAGGTGTACCGGTTCAGGGCTGATCAGGAGCAAAAGATCGCAGCCTGCGGCGGCTCCTACAGGTGGAATGCATTCCCCTGTGGGAGCGAGCCTGCTCGCGAAGGCGTCCTGACCCACGCTACATCTTTCAGTTGATCAATTTCCGACCAATCACCCCCGCCCCCATACCCATCAAGCCCTCCAGCCTTCCGCAAACAAGTTATCCACATACCCGCCCACAGCAAATGGGGGTAACTGTGGATGAGTCAAAAAATATCCTGCTGATTTGCAAAGAAAAACCGTGACTTATTCTGAATCACGGTTTCTCAAAACAATTGATCATTTTTTGATCGCTCCCGTACAACGCACGGATTCAAAGGCCTATAGCGGGTAGCAAACACGTTATCCACAGAAGCGCCAACAGAGATCGGGGACAACTTTCAATCTTCTGTGGAAAACACCTACGGCTGGGGAAAACACCTTCGTCTTAACAGCTCTCGGCGCCCGGGAAGCCCATTTGATCAATAATTAATCAAACCCATGTAAGCCTTGCTCCATATGGCCTACAGCTGAGAGCGAACATCTTATCCACAGAAGCGCCAACAGAGATTGGGGGCAACTTGTCGATTTATACCGAGGGAAAAGCCCGAGAAATCCGTGAGTTACGCTGATCGTTTTTTGATCTTATGGCTGGAAGGCTTGAATGGCGTGGGGTACGAGCAAGGGCGAACACGTTATCCACAGCTTCGCCAACAGGGATTGGGGGTAAACAGTAAAGATTGGCTGTGAATGAATAACAATGTGGCAGCGAGCCTGCTCGCGAATGCGTCAGGTGAGTCGATGCATGTGTCGGCTGACAGCCCGCCTTCGCGAGCAGGCTCGCTCCCACAGTGGTTATTCCATGCCAGGAAGAAGTGACTAGCGGACAACGCCCTCTTCAATCAGCAGCTTCAGAATCGCCTCCGCCCCAGCCTGTGCGGTGACGCCTTTGAGCACCTGCCCCCGCCGCCACTGGCCTTGGCCGTCGCAGCCTTCATCCGGTCCGCCCCACTCTTGGCCTTGATCACCTTCAAGCGCTTGGGTCGTGGCTTGGCCGGTTGCAGCGTGGCGACGGCCAACAACTCGTCCTCCATCACCTCAACGTCATCGGCGGCCAATTCGCCCCGTCGCGCCGGGCCATAAGCACTCTGCCGAGGCTTCGGCGCGGCGTTATCCACAGTCGCAAGAAACGGCAGTTTCACCTTCAACCGACGCCGCTGGCCGCGCGGCAATGCTTGCAAGACCAGCGCCGATCCGTCGTTGATCGACTCGACCTGCGCCAGGCCCACCACCAGCGGCCAGCCCAGACCTTCCGCCAGCAGGAACGGCAACATCCCAGAACCCTCCCCGGTTTCCGCCTGGCTGCCGGTCAGCACCACTTGCGCCCCGGCATCGCGCAGGTACGCGGTCAGCGCCGGCAAGGCATCGGCGCCAGCGGGTTGTTCCAGCACATGCAGTTGTTCCAGGCCCATGCCCAGATAGGCACGCAGGGCCGGTTCGGCAACATCACCGGCGTGAAGCACTTGCAGGTTATCCCCAGCCAGTTGCAGGCCCAGTTCCACCGCGCGCGCATCCTGATCGGCGCGCCGTGGCCGACCCGAGGTCGGGTGAGCGCCGATGGAAACCAGACTGATAACGTTCGTGTTCATAGCGTTTCCTTAAGCCGCATCGCGTTTGGCTTCGTTGCGGTAAGCCGCGACCGCTTCGATCAACGCTTGCAGAATCTCTGCGCTTTCGCCGATTACCGACAGATCGGCACGCTTGATCATGTCGCACCCCGGATCGAGGTTGATCGCCACCACCTTGTCGCAGGCGCCAATGCCTTGCAGGTGCTGGATCGCTCCCGAGATACCCACAGCCACATAAACCCGCGCGGTGACCCAGGTGCCGGACGCGCCGACCTGGCGGTCGCGGGCCATGAAGCCGTCGTCCACCGCAACGCGCGAAGCACCCTCGGTGGCGCCGAGTGCTGCGGCGGTTTCGTGAAACAGCTGCCAGTCCTTGACCCCGTTGCCGCCAGAGAAAATGAACTCGGCTTCGGCCATCGGGATAGCAGCCGGATCCACCGCCACGGCACCAAGATCCTCGATTCGCGAAAGACTGCGCGCAACGCTTGTGGATAACTCAACCGGCAACGCTTCGTGACGAGTTTCGCTGACCGGTTCTGCGCATTCGGCAGCGGCGAGAATCAACCGCGCCACTGGACGCGCCAGGTCCTGCAATCCGGCCCCGGCGCGGCCGATGCACTCCTGATCCTTGACCTGCCAGACCCGCGTGGCCGGGCGCTCGCCCAGTGCAGCAGCAAAGCGCCGACCGAGTTCGCCGCCACCGCTGCGACTGTCCGGCAGCAACCAGTGACGCGGGTTGAACTGGTTATCCACAGCGCGCAAACCCTGCACCCGTTGTTCCGGTGCATAACCGCTGAATTCCTCACCTTCAAGCACCAGCAAGCGATCAACGCCGGCGGTTTCGAAAGCGCTTTCCTTGTGCTCGCCGAACACCACGGCGAGTACCGCACCATCGCTGCCGGCCAGTTGGTGAGCGAGGCCGAGCAGATCGCGGTCGTGGCTGCTCAAGCGGCCGCCGACCATATCCGGCACCACGCTGATGTAGAACGCCGGAGCCGGTACCTGATGCAGCGGCAACTGCACTTCAACAGCAGCCGAGCGCTTGACCGCCCCACCCTGCTGCGCGCCGCTGCGGTCAATGCGTTTGATGCCGTTGGGGCCGATAAAACCCATGCCGTGCAGATTCTTGCGGATAACGCCGTTGGGCCCCATCCAGCTGTGCTGCGCCGGTTGCATCGCCGCGTGCAGCGGATGCAGGCGGTTGCGCGCAATCCATTCGGCGCGCGGGTCGCGGCGGATAATGTCGCTCATCAGTGCGCCTCCGCAGGTTCACGTTTGGCCGGGGTGGCAGGCTTGCTTGGCGCGGCGTCCTCGAGCAACGCGTCGGCCACCAGTTCGGCGATGTCCTTGATCAGCGGACGCGGTTCGACCACACCTTCGAGCATCGCCGTGCACTGTGGACAACCCACCGCCACCAGTTCGGCGCCAGTTTCGCGGATGTCTTCCATGCGCATGTCGGGGATGCGCTGCTTGCCCGGAATGTCGGTGATCGGCGCGCCGCCACCACCGCCGCAGCAGCGCGAACGGAAGCCGGAACGTTGCATCTCTTTGACTTCGATGCCGAGGGCACGCAGCACTTCGCGCGGCGCTTCGTACTCGCCGTTGTAGCGGCCCAGATAGCACGGATCGTGATAGGTCACGCTGCTGCCTTTGTGCTGACCGAGATTGAGCGCGCCGGCCTGAATGATCTCGGCCATGTAGGTGCTGTGGTGCTGCACCAGGTAATTGCCGTCGAAGGCGCCGTATTCGTTTTTCAGCACATGGAAACTGTGCGGATCGCAGGTGACGATGCGGTTGAAGCTGTATTTGGCCAGAGTCTGGATGTTGCGCTTGGCCAGCAACTGGAACGTCGCCTCGTCGCCGAGACGCCGCGCCACATCACCACTGTCGCGCTCTTCGAGGCCGAGCACGGCGAAGTCGATGTTTGCCGCTTTCAGCACTTTGACGAACGCGCGCAGGGTGCGCTGGTTGCGCATGTCGAAGGCGCCGTCGCCGACCCAGAACAGCACGTCGGTGGATTTCTTTTCGCTGAGCAGATTGAGGTTCAGATCCGCCGCCCAGTTCATCCGCCCGCCCGGGGCAAAACCGCCGGGGTTGTCGGTGGCGATCAGGTTTTCGAGGACTTCGGCACCCTTGTTCGGGGTCGCGCCTTTTTCCAGGGTCAGGTGACGGCGCATGTCGACGATCGCATCGACGTGCTCGATCATCATCGGGCATTCCTCGACGCAGGCGCGGCAGGTGGTGCACGACCACAGGGTTTCGGCATCGACCAGACCGTTGACGATCGGTTGGTGCGGATTGCCGCCATGCTCGCCGATTGGTTTGCCCGGATACGGGCTGCCGGCGAACTTCGCGTCAGTGCCGCCGGCGAGGCCGACGACCATGTCCTGAATCAGTTTTTTCGGGTTCAGCGGCTGGCCGGCGGCGAAGGCCGGGCACGCTGCTTCGCACTTGCCGCACTGCACGCAGGCGTCGAAACCGAGCAATTGGTTCCAGGTGAAATCCTTGGGTTTTTCCACGCCCAGCGGCGCATCGGGATTGTTCAGGTCCAGCGGCTTCAAACCGGTCGAGCGCCCGCCGCCAAAGCGTTCCGGGCGACGGTGCCAGGCCAGGTGCAGCGCACCGGCAAAGGCGTGTTTCATCGGCCCGCCCCAGGTCATGCCGAAGAACAGTTCCGACACGCCCCACAGCACGCCAACACCGAGAATGGCGGCGAGCACCCAGCCGCCGAAGTTTTCCGGCAGGATCCCGGCCACCGGCAGGGTCACCAGGAAAAACGACGCGGAGAAGGCCAGCAGGCTTTTCGGCAGGCGCATCCACGGGCCTTTCGACAGACGCGCAGGCGGATTGACCCGGCGCAGATACATGAAGATCGCGCCGACAAACATCACCGCCGACATCAGCAGCAAGGCGTAGCCGAGGATGCGGTTATGCAGGCCGAAGCCGTGCACCAGAATGGCCAGCACAATCGACGCCACCGCACCGCCCGCTGTGGCGACGTGGGTATTGGCAATGTATTTGTCCCGCGCGACGACGTGGTGCAGGTCGACCATGTAGCGCTTGGGCATGGCCAGCAGACCGCCGAGCAGATCGACCTTCGCCGCCCGCCCTCGGCGCCACATGTTCATCCGCCGCAACGCACCGAGGACAGCAAGGCCCAGGGCTGCGAACAACAGGATTGGAAGAAGGGTGTTCAACATAGGTGTTGCTCCCAAAGACCGCAGGGTCTTGCAGGTCGAGTTGCCTACTCGGTCACTGTGGGAGCGAGCTTGCTCGCGAAGGCGGACTGACATTCAACATCGATGTCGACTGATCCACCGCTTTCGCGAGCAAGCTCGCTCCCACAGGGTTATGTGCAAGCCTTAAAAGTCTTTACACAGTCTGAGTGCGTCATAGATCGCGGCGTGGGTATTACGCTGCGCCACGCAGTCGCCGATGCGGAACAGCAAGTAGCCGTCGCCTGCTTCGCTCAGCGAAGGTTGCGGCTGGATCGCGAACAGCGCTTCGACATCGATCTGGCCCTTGTTGCGCGAGCCGTCCTTGAGGGCGTAGTAGATTTCCTCGTCCGGGCGCACGCCGTTTTCGACGACCACCTGATCGACCACCCGTTCCTCTTTCGCGCCGGTGTATTCGTTCTCCAGCACTGCGATCAGCTTGTCGCCCTCGCGGTAGACCTTCTCCAGCATCATGTCGCCGGTCATGATCACTTCTTTCGGGTACATGCTGCGGTAGTAGGTCGGGAACGACGTGCCGCCGATGGCCACGCCCGGTTTGATGTCGTCGGTGACGATCTCGACCTGGCTGCCCTTGTCGGCGAGGAAGTCGGCGACCGACATGCCGGTGAATTCGCAAATGGTGTCGTAGACCAGCACGTTCTTGCCCGGCGCGACTTTGCCGTCGAGCACGTCCCAGCTGCTCACCACCAGTCCTTCGGCCGCGCCCCAGTGTTCGTTCTGCTCCAGGTACGGATGACCACCAACCGCCAGCACCACGACATCCGGACGCAGGTCCATGATGGTGTCGGCATCCGCCGCCGTGCCCAGGCGCAGATCGACTTTCAACCGCGCCAGTTCCAGCTGGAACCAGCGGGTAATGCCGGCGATCTGGTCACGCTGCGGTGCTTTCGATGCGGTGGTGATCTGCCCGCCGATGAAGTCTTTTTCTCGAACAGGGTTACGTCGTGGCCACGCTCGGCGGCCACGCGCGCGGCTTCCATCCCGGCCGGGCCGGCACCTACGATCACCACTTTGCGTTTTGGCCCGGTGGATTTCTCGATGATGTGCGGCACGCCCATGTATTCACGGGAGGTTGCGGCGTTCTGGATGCACAGCACGTCCAGCCCCTGATACTGGCGGTCGATGCAATAGTTGGCGCCGACGCACTGCTTGATCTGGTCGATCTGGCCCATCTTGATCTTGGCGATCAGGTGCGGGTCGGCGATGTGCGCGCGGGTCATGCCGACCATGTCAACGTAACCGCCCTCAAGGATGCGCGTCGCCTGGTTCGGGTCCTTGATGTTCTGCGCGTGCAGCACCGGCACCTTGACCACTTCCTTGATCCCGGCAGCCAGATGCAGGAATGGCTCCGGTGGATAACTCATGTTCGGAATGACGTTGGCCAGGGTGTTGTGAGTATCGCAACCCGAGCCGACCACGCCGATGAAATCGAGCATGCCGGTGTCGTCGTAATACTTGGCGATCTGCTTCATGTCCTCGTGGGACAAGCCGTCCGGGTGGAACTCGTCACCGCACAGACGCATGCCCACGCAGAAGTCGTCACCGACCTCGGCGCGCACGGCTTTCAGGACTTCCAGGCCGAACTTCATCCGCCCTTCGAAGGTGCCGCCCCATTCATCGGTACGCTTGTTGACGCGCGGGCTCCAGAACTGGTCGATCATGTGCTGGTGCACGGCCGACAGTTCGACGCCATCGAGGCCACCAGCCTTGGCCCGGCGCGCAGCCTGGGCGTAGTTGCCGATCACTCGCCAGATCTCTTCCGGCTCGATGGTTTTGCAAGTGGCGCGGTGCACCGGTTCACGGATGCCCGAGGGCGACATCAAGGTCGGCCAGTTGAAACCGTCCCAGCGCGAGCGACGACCCATGTGGGTAATCTGGATCATGATCTTGGCGCCATGCTTGTGCATGGCGTCGGCCAGATTCTGGAAGTGCGGAATGATCCGGTCGGTGGACAGATTGACCGAACTCCACCATTCCTGCGGGCTGTCGATCGCCACGACAGACGAACCGCCGCAAATCGCCAGGCCGATGCCGCCCTTGGCCTTCTCTTCGTAATACTTGACGTAGCGGTCGGTGGTCATGCCACCGTCAGTCGCGTAGACCTCAGCGTGCGCGGTGCTGAGCACGCGGTTGCGGATGGTCAGTTTGCCGATCTGGATCGGCTGGAACATTGCTTCGAAAGCCATGGCACGGTCCTCGGCTTACAACGGCTTGACGATGAACAAGCCGTCATCGTGGCCCTCTTCGGAGCCTCCGTAGACTTGTTCGGCGACAGTGCGGATCTTGCTGCCACGGGCTTCGAGAATCTGGTCCATGGCGCCGGCGAACCAGCCGGTGAACATGTAATCGACCTTGCGCCCGACCTTGCCGTAGACATAGACGAATGCCGAGTGCTCGAGCTTGACGCTGGCGGTGCCTTTATCGAGGTCGATGTCCTGAATCTTGAACAGCCCCCAACCGCGCTGCGACAGGCGCTTCATGTAGTGCTCGAACACCGCGACGCCTTCCAGGCCGTGGCATTCGGCTTCCTTTTCACACCAGTGCCAGGCGGATTTGTAGCCGGCCTTATAGAGGATCTCGGCATAGGCTTCGGCGCCGAGCACTTCCTCGATGCCCATGTGGTTATTGACGAAAAAGTGACGCGGCACATACAGCATTGGCAGGGCGTCGGAGGTCCAGACACCGGTCTCGCTGTCGACTTCGATAGGCAATTGCGGGGCGATCTTGGCCATGGAAACTTAACTCCAGAAAATTTTGTGTGTTGCCCCCGGCGCGGATGGCCGGGGAAAGGATTCAGAAGTGCGGCGGCTTATTCGCCCCAGACATCTTTCAGAACGTTCACCCAGTTCTCTCCCATGATCTTGCGCACCACGCGCTCGGAATGGCCGCGCTTGAGCAGGGTTTCGGTGAGGTTGGGGAATTCGCCGACGGTGCGGATGCCCAGCGGGTTGATGATCTTGCCGAAGCTGGTCAGGCGGCGGGCGTAGCCCTTGTCGTGGGTCAGGTATTCGAAGAAGTCCTGGCCGTGACCCTGAGTGAAATCGGTGCCGATACCGATGGCGTCTTCGCCGACGATGTTCATGGTGTATTCGATGGCTTCGGCGTAATCGTCGATGGTCGAATCAATGCCCTTGGCGAGGAACGGCGCGAACATGGTCACGCCGACGAAACCGCCGTGGTCGGCAATGAACTTCAGCTCTGCATCGGATTTGTTGCGCGGGTGCTCTTTGAGACCCGACGGCAGGCAGTGCGAATAGCAGACCGGTTTTTTCGATTCGAGAATGACTTCTTCGGAGGTCTTGGAACCGACGTGGGACAGGTCGCACATGACGCCAACACGGTTCATTTCAGCCACAATTTCGCGACCGAAACCCGACAGGCCGCCGTCGCGTTCGTAGCAACCGGTGCCGACCAGATTCTGGGTGTTGTAGCACATCTGCACGATACCGACGCCGAGCTGCTTGAACACCTCGACATAGCCGATCTGGTCTTCGAAAGCGTGGGCATTCTGGAAGCCGAAGAGGATGCCGGTCTTGCCCTGCTCCTTGGCCCGACGGATGTCCGCGGTAGTACGCACCGGCATCACCAGGTCGCTGTTTTCGCGGATCAGTTTCTGGCTGGCAGCAATGTTGTTCACGGTCGCCTGAAAGCCTTCCCACACCGACACAGTGCAGTTGGCTGCCGTCAGACCGCCCTTGCGCATGTCTTCGAACAGCTCGCGGTTCCATTTGGCAATGATCAGACCGTCGATAACGATGCTGTCGGCGTGTAGTTCGGCTGGGCTCATCAGGCGTCCCCTTATTGGCAATTCATGCGCCGAATCGTCTGCCGGCGCTTTGGGGCCAGCATATGCCTCGGTGCCGGGGCGACCGGGTGCAAAAACGACAGGGGAATTGCCGAAAGCGTCAATCCGCGACAAAGGGTCGTCGGCCGCCCTCCTCGGCTGGCTGTTCAAGCCCGCGCGCTTACGCCAGAATCTGCCGCAGCCTGCACCTACCAACGGATTAGAGCGACCCCAATGAAATCGATCTTCCTCGCCCTGGCACTGATTGCGACCGGCGCCCACGCCGCCGAAGAATCCGAGAACAACCCTTGCGACGCGGTGGAAAACGACATCCAGACCCTGGAATGCTCCGCCTACAGCCGCAGCACCGCCGAAGACCTGCTCAAAGACAACTACGCCAGCCTCAACGAACGCATGCAGACCGCGTACGGCAAGAACCCGACGCAACTGGCCGACATCACCGCCAAACTGAAAACCGCCCAGCAGCAGTGGTTGAAGACGCGGGATGCGGATTGCGCGGTGGAAGCGTTCCCGGCCACGGCGGGGAGCAAGGCGTTCACCATGGCGCAGAATGATTGTGTCGCGCGGATGAGTGATGAACGGTCGGAGTTTTTGGAGTCGATCGGGCAGGAATAAACATACAAAGGATAAATCAATGATTCCTCATGAAGTGGTCAGCCATATGGTTGACGGCGCAACACCGATCCGCGCCTGGCGCGAACATCTCAACCTGACGCAGGAAGAAGTGGCCAAGCGCATGGGCATATCGCAACCGGCGTTTGCCCAGCAGGAAACAGTCGCCAAACCCCGCAAGGCCACCCGCGAGAAAATTGCGGCGGCCTTTGGAATCACTTCAGAGCAGCTTGAGCTCTAGTCGGTTACGGCGTGATTGCCTGCTGTAATAGCCAGGCATTCAGACCGCCACCCCTGCCCGCGTCAGTCGTGAAAAGGAGAGCGAGATTTCGCATGGTCGAGGATCAGACGTGGCCCCTCATATTCGTACCCCAAGTCAGCGATATCGCTGACGTACCGAGCAGTCTGAGCAAACGGCTCGAGCACGTCATCGTAGTTATGCCCTTTCGGACCATTGATCAGCGGCGCGTAATGCGGCGCCCAATGTTCGTTGCTCTGTAGCATCAGCGACTGCCAGTCTGCCCAGACTTTGTCGACAAAGCAGTGATGCAGAAAGAACACCGGATCATCGGGAGAGGTCATCGGCAGCATATTGCCGCCCACCCAGAGGTGGACGCGGTTATGCAGTTGCGAACCCGGAGTGGTTACCTGCGGATCACCGCGCTGGGTGATCCAGCCTTCCAGACGGTTGCGGAAGCCGCGCACAGTCGGGCCGGAATCATAAGGCGGGGTGTCGTAAAGGCTTTCACGTAACGCCATTTGCAGATCTTGCGGTGTCGGCAAAGAGTTCACGACCAGCCCGAACTGGCGCTTCAGACCAAGACCTGGCAAATCATCATCCGGATAGGAGGGAACCGGCCACTTGCCATTTTCATAAGCAAACGGCCCCGTTGCTACACGCCAGTCTTCGCGCTCTACACCATTACCCCCCATAAAATCCTCAGCCCATACCGGAGAATTGAGCGGATCGGCAGCATCTTCAGTCCAGTTCCAGTACGGAATCGTGATGGAAGGGTTAATCGCCTGAAGGTCATTTTCGAACTTCAGCAAAAATGCCCGATGCCAGGGCAGGAACGAAGGCCCCCTATGAGCGCCATTACGGTAGTTTGGATCGTTTGGTTCATGTGGCAAAACCGTGGGCTTCATGACTTGGTGATGCAGGTGCACATACTCATCGTATTGACCTGACTGTTTGAGCTGGAGGCAGGCATCGACGAAGTTGTCTTTTTCGATTGGGGTCAGCGAACGAATATTCTTGCGCAGCTTCATGTCTTCAATCCCTTGAGCGAGGTTAGGTGTGGAAAAGGTCGACATTCGTCCCAATCCTCCGACAACCAAGCTAGGCGCCAGTCGGAAGCGCGTCTACTGTCAGAAATTACAGGTCAATAACGATTTCAGACCAGCGGTACTGCTCCGCTGCGGCACCGACACGAGGTGACTTGACCGCCCGACTGCGTCAACATGACCGCCATCCAACTCGCTCATAAGGTCACTCGCCCATGAACATCTGCGGCATTGAAATCAAAGGCAGCGAAGCGATCATCGCCGTGGCGGCGCTCGACGGTTCGACGTTGAGCCACGTCCCTCTCGCCACAAAAAGATTGCTCTGGATGACGATGAAGAGGCGGCGAACGTGCGGCGGTTTGCGGCGCAGGTGGCGTCGTTTGTGCGGGAAAACTCGGTGGACCGGATTGCGATCAAGAAGCGCAGCAAAAGGGCGAGTTTGCCGGTGGGCCGACGACGTTCAAGATCGAGGGTGTGTTTCAGTTGCTGGATGGTTGCGAGGTGACGCTGCTGTCGCCGCAGACGATCAACGCGCAGGCCAAGAAGCACAACTTTGAACTGCCGGGGACGTTGAACAAATATCAGCATGAGGCTTACAAGGCTGCGTGCTCGGCGTTGGTGAAGAAATAGCCCGATTCCCGAAATCACCTTGAAACCTGTGGGAGCGGGCTTGCCCGCGATGGCGGTGTGTCCGGCAATAACAATGTTGGATGTGCTGGCCTCATCGCGGGCAAGCCCGCTCCCACAGGGTTCTAGGGTGTTGCTGAAACCATTCACGCCTGCGCGGTACGCCGGTCTTCGCGCGGGCAGCGGGCGAAACGCGCGCGGTAACTGCGGGTGAAATACGACGGTGATTCAAAACCGCAGGCAATGCTGACTTCGAGCACGCTCATGTCGGTCTGGCGCAGCAATTGCCGCGCCTTCTCAAGCCTTAACCGCAGATAGAAGTTGCTCGGCGTATCGTTCAGGTGCAGCCGGAATAACCTCTCCAGTTGCCGCCGGGTCACCTTGATCGACTCGGCCAGTTGCAGCGTGGTCAGCGGCGGTTCGCTGTGCTGCTCCATCTCGCCGATCACCTGCACCAGCTTCTTGTTATTGATCCCGTAGCGTGTGGCGACTTCCATGCGCTGGTGATCTTTGCGCGGGCGGATGCGCCCAAGCACAAACTGCTCGCTGACCTGAATCGCCAGTTGAGGACCGTGGGCCTGGGCGATCAGGTCGAGCATCAGATCAATCGAGGCCGTACCTCCCGCCGACGTGATCCGCCGCCGATCGATCTCGAACAGTTCCTGGGTCACGCTGAGCTGTGGATAAGACTCCTTGAACGCATCGATCGCTTCCCAGTGCAGGGTCAGCCGATGGCCATCGAGCAGGCCCGCTTCGGCGAGGACGAAGCTGCCGGTGTCGATGGCGCCGAGGGTTACGCCGTCCTTGTCCAGCCTGCGCAACCAGTGCTCCAGCGTCGGCGTGACGAATTTCAGCGGTTCGAAGCCGGCCACCACCAGCAAGGTCGCGCCTTTCTTCAGCGGCTCCAGCGCCGCATCGGCATTGACCGACATGCCGTTGCTTGCCAGTACCGCGCCGCCGTCAGCGCTGAGCACATGCCAGCGGTACAACTCGCCACGAAAGCGGTTGGCCACGCGCAACGGTTCGATCGCGGAAATAAAGCCGATGGCGGAGAACCCCGGCATCAGCAAAAAGTAGAAATCCTGGGACATGGGCGCACTCGGTTGGCGGGTCGCGTGGCTCGTTGATACGCCGATTATCGGCGCCGTTCAAGCGTGCAGGTCGCTACAGTGCAAATGCCCGTCGCCGCAGTGCGCTTTCACGGGTGCATAGCTGCGTAACTTGGCCTCACCGGCGCGCAGATGCCGGGAACCACAATAATCGAACTGCCGAGGAACCCGACATGAAACGACTGATCAGCAGCTGCGTTCTTGCACTCAGCGGTACCGCTTTCTTCAGCACCGGCGTGATGGCGGCCGAACCGGCCTCCTGCAAGAACGTACGCATGGGCGTGGTCAACTGGACTGACGTGATCGCCACCAGTGCCATGACCCAGGTCCTGCTCGACGGCCTCGGCTACAGCACCAAACAGACCAGCGCCTCGCAGCAGATCATCTTTGCCGGGATTCGCGATCAGCGCCTGGACCTGTTCCTCGGCTACTGGAACCCGCTGATGACCCAGACCATCACGCCATTCGTCGAGGCCAATCAGGTCAAAGTGCTCGAAGCACCGAGCCTGAAAGACGCCCGCGCCACCCTTGCCGTGCCGACCTATCTGGCTGACAAGGGCCTGAAAACCTTCGCTGACATCGCTAAATTCGAGAAGGAATTGGGCGGCAAGATCTACGGCATCGAGCCAGGCTCGGGCGCCAACACGCAGATCAAAGCGATGATCGCCAAGAACCAGTTTGGTCTGGGCAAATTCCAGCTGGTCGAATCGAGCGAGGCCGGCATGCTCGCCGCCGTCGATCGCGCCGTGCGCCGCAAGGAAGCCGTAGTGTTCTTCGGCTGGGCGCCGCACCCGATGAACGTCAATATCCAGATGACCTATCTGACTGGTAGCGAAGACGCCCTCGGCCCGAACGAAGGCATGGCCACGGTGTGGACGGTCACGTCACCGAAGTACGCTGAGCAATGCCCAAACATCGGCCGCCTGCTGGCCAACCTGACCTTCACCGCCGAATCCGAGAGCCGGATGATGCAGCCGCTGCTCGATCACAAGGATGCCTTCGAGTCGGCGAAGCAGTGGCTCAAGGATCACCCCGAAGACAAGCAGCGCTGGCTCGAAGGTGTGACCACTTTCGATGGCAAACCGGCTGCTGAACATCTGCAACTGACCAGCAAATAACCCCTCGATTGAAGAGCCCCTCACCCTGACCCTCTCCCCAAGGGAGAGGGAATTTAACGACGCTTCGCAGCTCCGCCACGGGCTGCGAACAGACCCATCACGCCTGAAGGAAACGCACCATGAACCACGACGTCATCATCACCTGCGCACTTACCGGTGCTGGCGACACGACCGCCAAGAGCCCACACGTGCCGGTCACCCCGAAACAGATTGCTGCTGCCGCGGTGGAAGCGGCCAAGGCTGGCGCCACCGTCGTGCACTGCCATGTGCGCGACCCGCAGACCGGCAAGTTCAGCCGTGACGTGGCGCTGTACCGCGAAGTGATGGAGCGCATCCGCGAGGCAGACGTCGACATCATCGTCAACCTCACCGCCGGCATGGGCGGCGACCTCGAAATCGGCGCCGGCGAGAACCCGATGGAGTTCGGCCCGAACACCGATCTGGTCGGCCCGCTGACCCGTCTCGCCCATGTTGAAGAACTGCTACCGGAAATCTGCACCCTCGATTGCGGCACGCTGAACTTCGGCGATGGCGACACCATTTACGTCTCCACCCCGGCGCAACTGCGCGCCGGCGCCAAGCGCATCACCGAACTGGGGGTGAAGGCCGAACTGGAAATTTTCGACACCGGGCATCTGTGGTTCGCCAAGCAGATGATCAAGGAAGGCTTGCTCGACAATCCGCTGTTCCAGCTGTGCCTGGGTATCCCGTGGGGCGCGCCGGCCGACACCACCACAATGAAGGCCATGGTCGACAACCTGCCCGCCGACGCGGTGTGGGCCGGCTTCGGCATTGGCCGCATGCAGATGCCGATGGCGGCGCAAGCGGTGCTGCTCGGCGGCAACGTGCGGGTCGGGCTGGAGGACAACCTTTGGCTGGACAAAGGCGTGCTCGCGACCAATGGCCAATTGGTTGAACGCGCCACGGAAATCCTCAGCCGCCTCGGTGCCCGCGTGCTCACACCGGCAGAAGGTCGCAAAAAATGGGCCTGACCCAGCGCGGCTGAACCTCACCCTTTCTCCCTGTGAACATAAATTTTGTGGTGAGGGATTTATCCCCGATGGGTGGCGAAGCCGCCCCAAAACCTGACAACCCGGGGCATCAGATAGACCGAGAGCACAGGTTTTACGACTGCTTCGGAGCCGATCGGGGATAAATCCCTCGCCACGAGAACAGAGTTTCCACAGGGATCACCGAACTCTCTCAGGAAATCACCATGCGCTTTATCACCGAAATCAAAACCTTCGCCGCTCTCGGCAGCGGTGTCATCGGCAGTGGCTGGGTTGCCCGCGCCCTCGCCCATGGCCTCGACGTGGTGGCCTGGGACCCGGCGCCCGGCGCCGAAGCGGCATTGCGCCAACGCGTGGCCAATGCCTGGGGCGCGCTGGAGAAGAACGGCCTGGCGCCTGGCGCTTCGCAGGATCGTCTGCGCTTTGTCGCGACCATCGAGGAATGCGTGCGTGACGCCGACTTCATCCAGGAAAGCGCCCCGGAGCGGCTGGAACTGAAGCTTGATCTGCACAGCAAGATCAGCGCTGCGGCCAAGCCCGATGCGCTGATCGGCTCCAGCACGTCAGGCCTTTTGCCCAGCGAGTTCTATGAGCGTTCGACGCACCCTGAACGCTGCGTGGTCGGGCATCCGTTCAACCCGGTTTATCTGTTGCCGCTGGTCGAAGTCGTCGGCGGCAGAAACACCGCGCCGGAGGCGGTGCAAGCGGCGATGCAAGTCTACGAATCCCTCGGCATGCGCCCGTTGCATGTGCGCAAGGAAGTGCCTGGATTCATCGCCGATCGCTTGCTTGAAGCGCTGTGGCGTGAGGCGTTGCACCTGGTCAACGACGGTGTGGCGACGACCGGCGAAATCGACGATGCGATTCGCTTTGGCGCCGGTCTGCGCTGGTCGTTCATGGGCACGTTCCTGACTTACACCCTGGCCGGCGGCGATGCCGGCATGCGCCACTTCATGTCGCAGTTCGGCCCGGCGTTGCAATTGCCGTGGACATATCTGCCAGCACCGGAGCTGACCGACAAGTTGATCGATGATGTGGTCGATGGCACCACCGATCAGCTCGGTCGGCACAGCATTTCCGCGCTGGAGCGCTATCGTGATGATTGTTTGCTGGCGGTGCTCGAGGCAGTGAAGACCACCAAGGAAAAGCATGGAATGAGTTTCAGCGAGTAATCCGCCACCTGATCGTTCCCACGCTCTGCGTGGGAATGCAGCCCGGAACGCTCCGCGTCCCAGACGCGTGACGCACAGAGTCACAAGAGGCGTTACCACGCAGAGCGTGGGAACGATCGCCGCCAGGAGAAATCATGCCCCACCTCACCACCTACCAGACCACCATCACCCCCGACTGGGTCGACTACAACGGCCACCTGCGCGACGCCTTCTACCTGCTGATCTTCAGCTACGCCACCGATGCGCTGATGGACCGCCTCGGCATGGACAGCAGCAACCGCGAGGCCAGCGGCCACTCGCTGTTCACCCTTGAGCTGCACCTCAATTATCTGCACGAAGTGAAGCTCAACACTGAGGTCGAAGTGCGCACGCAAATTATCGGCCACGACAGCAAGCGCCTGCACCTCTACCACAGCCTGCACAAGGTCGGCGATGAGCAAGCGCTGGCCGGCAATGAACAGATGCTTTTGCACGTCGACCTCGCCGGCCCGCGCTCGGCGCCGTTCAGCCCCGATACGTTGCATCGCCTGCAAGCCATCGTCGCCGATCAGACCGACCTGCCCGCTCCCGCTTACCTCGGCCGCGTGATTGCGCTGCCACCCGCCCGGTAAATCCCCCACTGCCAAGGAGCCGCCATGCACACCGCCGTCGCTGTTGCCGATTTTCGTACTTATCCGTTGATCAGCGCGCTGCGAGGCGTGCAGGGTCTGGCGGATCGCGTTGTCATTGAGTGGGCTGACGGTCGTATCAGCCCGTTTCACCACGTATGGCTGCGCGACAATTGCCCGTGTGATCGCTGCGTCTATAGCGTCACCCGCGAACAGGTCTTCGAGAGCGTCGATGCCGCCGAGGACTTGCAACCGCACGCCACGCGCATCGACACCGACGGCTGCCTGCGCATCGACTGGCAGGATGGTCACCTCAGCCGCTTCGACCCGGACTGGTTGCGCGCTCATGCCTATGACGACGAATCCCGCGCCGAACGCCTGGTCGGCAAACCGCAGCCCCGTTTGTGGTCCAGCGATCTGCAGTTGCCGGTGTTCGACTACACCGCACTGATGAACGACAACGCCGCGCTGCTGCAATGGTTGCTCGCCGTGCGCGACATCGGCCTGACCCAAGTGCGCGGCGCGCCCACCGAGCCGGGCTCGCTGAAACTCATCGCGCAACGGATTTCCTTCATCCGCGAAAGCAATTTTGGCGTGCTGTTCAATGTGCAATCCAAAGCCGACGCCGACAGCAACGCCTACACCGCCTTCAACCTGCCATTGCACACGGATTTGCCGACTCGCGAGCTGCAACCGGGGCTGCAATTTCTGCATTGCCTGGTGAATGAGGCCGAGGGCGGCGAGAGTATTTTCGTCGATGGTTTTGCGATCGCCGACGCCTTGCGTCAGGAGGAGCCGCAGCTGTTTGAGGCCCTGTGTGAAATACCCGTGGAATTTCGCAACAAGGACCGGCACAGCGACTATCGCTGCCTGGCGCCGATCATTGCTGTGGATGCGCCGGGCCGGGTGGCGGAGATTCGCATGGCCAACTTTCTGCGCGGGGCGTTCGATACGTCGGTGGCGCAGATGCCGTTGCTGTATCGAGCCTATCGGCGCTTCATTGCGATGACCCGCGAGCCGCGGTTTCGGCTGGTGCAGCGGCTCAACCCGGGCGAATTGTGGTGCTTTGACAACCGCCGCACGCTGCATGCGCGCAATGCCTTTGATCCAGCCACCGGGGCGCGGCATTTCCAGGGCTGCTATGTCGACCGGGATGAGCTGTTGTCGCGGATTCTGGTGTTGCAGAGGTAGATCTGTGGGAGCTGGCTTGCCAGCGATGGCGTCAGCTCGATCAACATCCCAACCCAGATTCACAGGCAAAAAAACTCCGATCAAGCCGTGACAGGATCGGAGCTGAGGAGGGTACTGTTGAGGAGCTGCCAGGCGAGGGTGACCAAACCTTCGTGAAGCGAGCTGGCGCCAGTGTGCCTAGTCGACAATCCAGTCGGTTAGCCGAAAACGACCTGTTCATAGTCGTCCCGGCCACTGCGACAAAACGCCCTTGCCGGGTCCGGTCGGGGCCACCAGAATCGAGCCAAGACCTCCGTTGCCACAGAAGGATTTGCGTGATGATGTACGCCGATTTGATCGACCAGGAAGATCTGTTGGGCCAGCTCAAGGCCTTGGGTATTCAGGTGCCGAGCGGTACCACCGCCGAGCAGGCCTGCGAGTGTGCGGTGCGTGGCCTGGATAACGTTCGCGCGTTTGAACTGCGCAAGATGGTCAAGGACATGTACACCAGCGGCGCCAGCATTCAGCCGGCGGTGCGCCAGGCGATCGATAAACAGTTGTTGCCGGCCCTTTCGGATTACCAGCAGTCCCACAGCGCCTGAGAAACCCCTTCGCGAGCAGGCTCGCGCCTACCTGATCGTTCCCACGCTCTGCGTGGGAACGATCGAACTCGGTCTACAGCCTTACGCTGGCAAATGTCGACTCATTGCGCGCCTGACTCAGCGCTGACATCGGCCCCGAGAGCGGCGACATCACGATCGCCTGCGGCAGCGGCAACATCGCTACCTGCTGGGTGGTGTTGGAGCCGACGCGCTCGTCACGCGGCGGGATGCCGAAGTACTCGCGGTAGCACTTGGAGAAGTGCGGCGTGGAGACGAAACCACACACCGACGCCACTTCGATGATCGACATCGGCGTCTGCTTGAGCAGTTGCCGGGCGCGGATCAGCCGCAGCTTCAGGTAGTAGCGTGACGGCGAGCAGTGCAGGTATTTCTGGAACAACCGCTCCAGCTGTCGACGCGACACCGCGACATACACCGCCAGTTCATCCAGATCGATCGGCTCTTCCAGATTGGCTTCCATCAGCGCGACGATTTCCTGCAACTTCGGCTGGTTGGTGCCGAGCATGTGCTTGAGCGGCACGCGCTGGTGATCCTGTTCGTTGCGGATGCGCTCGTAGACGAACATTTCCGAGATCGCTGCCGACAGTTCCCGACCGTGGTCGCGGCTGATCAGGTGCAGCATCATGTCCAGCGGCGCGGTGCCGCCAGAGCTGGTGAAGCGGTTACGGTCGAGGGTGAACAAGCGTGTGCTCATGGCCACCCGCGGGAAGGCTTCCTGCATCGCCGCCAGACATTCCCAGTGCACGCTGCAATCGAAGCCATCGAGCAGACCGGCGCAGGCCAACGCCCAACTGCCGGTGCACACCGCGCCAAGACGCTTGGACTGGCGCGCCTGGCTTTGCAGCCACGAGACGTGTTCACGGGTCACGGTGCGTTGAATGCCGATCCCGCCGCAGACAATAACGGTGTCCAGTTGCGGGGCTTTGTGCATGGAGGCGTCGGGAGTGATCTGCAGACCGTCACTGGCCCAGACCTGGCCACCATCGACGGTGAGGGTGCTCCAGCGATACAGCTCGCGACCGGACAACTGGTTGGCCATGCGCAGTGGCTCAACGGCGGACGCCAGGGAAATCAGCGTGAAATTGTCCAGCAGCAGAAAGCCGATGGATTGAGGCGCACGGTTCTGGGGTTGGGCCCCGGAGTTGAACGACGTCATCGCGGTATCTCCTCACACAAAGCGGGTGATGGCCTCAGGCGGAGGCTCTTGTTATTGCCGGCGTTCACACGAGGGAAGCAGGCGTTGTTATGACAGAGCAATTGCCGTGCCTGAAATTGGACGGCCATTCAATAACTCCTGAAAACGACCTCGCGACGCGTCTATACGAGACCTCGGAACATGCCATTTCGCATTGCCATCAGGCGCCGCCAGAGCCCTGCCGCGCAGCCTGTGAGCAGATCGGTAGCACTTGTGGGAACTGGCCTGCAGAGGATTTGCACAGAGTGTCACCGCAAGCGCGAGCGACGGACGGTCAGGTAACGACTGACGAGTCACGACTGACAGTGAGGCTTGTCTGATTGCGACGCGCCAAAAGGTGGCGTGGCTGGATCGGGATGTTCGTTTGTTGAGCAGTTTTGACTGGTCTGGCACTCCACTCTGCCAGATCAACCTGTGGCGAGGGATTTATCCCCGATCGGCTGCGCAGCAGTCGTAAATCCATTCACCAAAGTGTGTCAGGCAAAACTCGATTGCAGGATTTGGGACTGCTTCGCAGCCCAGCGGGGATAAATCCCTCGCCACGGGTTAACGGTCAGCACTCAACCGCACTGACCGCCAATCCACCGCGCGAAGTTTCCTTATATTTGTCATGCATATCGGCGCCGGTATCACGCATGGTGCGGATCACCCGGTCCAGCGAGATGAAGTGCTGACCGTCGCCACGCAGAGCCATTTGCGCCGCGTTGATGGCTTTCACTGCCGCGATTGCATTGCGCTCGATGCACGGCACCTGCACCAGGCCACCGACCGGGTCGCAGGTCAGGCCCAGGTTGTGCTCCAGGCCGATTTCCGCTGCGTTGCACAATTGTTCAGGGTGGCGCCGAGAATCTCCGCCAGCCCTGCCGCCGCCATGGCGCAGGCCGAACCGACCTCGCCCTGACAACCGACCTCCGCACCAGAGATCGAAGCGTTCTTCTTGCACAGAATGCCGACTGCCGCCGCGCCGAGGAAATAGTCAACGACATTGGCGTCGGTGACCGCTTCGCTGAACTTCATGAAATAGTGCAGCACCGCCGGGATGATCCCCGCCGCGCCGTTGGTCGGCGCGGTAACCATGCGCCCGCCGGCGGCATTCTCTTCATTGACGGCCAGGGCGAACAGGTTGACCCACTCCATCGCGCTCAGGGTCGAGCCGATGACGTTCGGTTTGTTCAGCTCTTGCAGGCTGCGGTGCAACTTCGCCGCACGACGCCGCACGTTCAAGCCGCCGGGCAGAATGCCTTCGTGCTTGAGGCCCTGCTCGACGCAATCCTGCATCGCCCGCCACAGTTTCATCAGTCCGGCACGGATCTCTTCTTCGCTGCGCCAGACCCTTTCGTTGGCCATCATCAGTTCGGCAACGCGCAGGTTGTGCGTTTTGCACAACTGCAGCAGCTCGACCGCACTGGAGAAGTCGTAAGGCAATTCGGTGCGATCCAGATCGACCACACCACTGGACGCTTGCGCCTCATCAACAACGAATCCGCCGCCGACCGAATAGTAGGTGTCACGGTGCAGCTCAGCGAACTCACCTTCGGCCACCAGCGTCATGGCGTTGGGATGGAATGGCAGGTTTTCATCGATCAGGCGCATGTCCCGCGCCCACACAAACGGCACCGACAGGCGACCATCCAATAAAAGCGTATGGGTTTCACGCAGCGCCTGAATGCGCGGGCCGATCTGCGCCGGGTCGATTGCGTCCGGCCACTCGCCCATCAGGCCCATGATCACCGCGTTGTCGCTGCCGTGACCGATGCCGGTGGCGGAAAGCGATCCGAACAACTGCACCTCGATGCGCCGCACCTGTTCCAGCTGGTGCTTGCCGCGCAGCGACTCGACGAACAATGCGGCGGCGCGCATCGGCCCGACGGTGTGGGAACTGGAAGGGCCGATGCCGATTTTGAACAGGTCGAAAACGCTGATAGCCATTGCTGCGAAGCTCCTGAGAATACCGGTCCGGGCGGCAAAAGCGCCCGCTGGCGGAGCTGCTACGCTCAAGCTGCGATCCGCCGAATGCCGGCATCATCGGGCTTTTGTCGGCGCGCTCGGCGTCTGACACCGACGCAGTCATGTCCAGCAGCGTCGTTACGTTTTCGCCCCGCAAATACGCCGTTTTTGTGCCGTTGAGCAGGTCATCGGGGGCGGAAAAAGCTGTAAGCGACGTCACCGACACTGGAAGCGACCATCCCTGTACTGGATACGACCCTCCCTGTAGGCGTCAGATTTTCACTGGTACATGATCGGGATGACTCGATTGCAAGGCGCTGCGGTAGAGCTGTCGTCAGAACGCCACCAACCGCAACCCATAAGTGCGGTGGTCCACAGTCGGAACACTGCCAAAAAAACACCAAGGAGTCCATCCATGAAAGGTTCCCCGTCGTTGTTGTTGGCCGCCCTGCTGAGTCTGCCGTTACTGGCGCAAGCCGCAGAACCGGCACAGTGCAGCCTCGTTAACTTCTCCGATGTCGGCTGGACCGACATCACCGCGACCACCGCCACCACTTCTGTTGTTCTCAACGCCCTCGGCTACAAAACCAAAACCACCATGATCTCCGTGCCCGTGACCTACAAGTCGCTGGCCGACGGCAAGAACATGGACGTGTTTCTCGGTAACTGGATGCCGACCATGGAGAACGACATCAAGCCGTATCGCGATGCCGGCACTGTCGACACCGTGCGCACCAACCTCAAGGGCGCCAAGTACACCCTCGCCGTGCCGCAAGCCCTGTACGACAAAGGCCTGCATGACTTCGCCGACATCGCCAAATTCAAGAAAGAGCTCGACGGCAAGATCTACGGCATCGAGCCGGGCAACGACGGCAACCGGCTGATCCAGAGCATGATCGACAAGGACGCCTTCGGCCTGAAGACCGCAGGCTTCAAGATCGTCGAATCTTCCGAGGCCGGCATGCTCTCGCAAGTCGACCGGGCGCAGAAGCGCGACACCGCCGTGGTCTTCCTCGGCTGGGCACCGCATCCGATGAACAAGCGCTTCAAGATTCAATACCTGACCGGCGGCGACGACTTCTTCGGCCCCGATTTCGGCGCAGCCACCGTGGCGACCAACACCCGCAAGGGTTACGCCGAAGAATGCAGCAACGTCGGTCAGCTGTTGAAAAACCTGGAGTTCACCGTCGACATGGAAAGTGAACTGATGGGCAACATCCTCGACGACAAGATGAAGCCTGACGCGGCCGCCAAGGCCTGGCTGAAAAAGAATCCACAGGTGCTCGATACCTGGCTCGCTGGCGTGACCACCATTGACGGTAAACCAGGCCTGGAGGCCGTGAAAGCCAAGCTCGCGCCTTGATTTGAAAGGCACCGCTTATGCCGGGCAGGCGTGCCTGCCCGGGCTGTTAATTTCCTTGCATGCGGACGTTCACTACCATGCTGATTGATCAGAAAATACCTTTAGGCCAGTACATCGCGGGCTTCGTCGAATGGTTGACGCAACACGGCGCCAACACTTTCGACGCAATCGCCGTGACACTGGAAACGATGATCCACGGCGTGACGTTTGCGCTGACCTGGTTCAACCCGTTGGTGCTGATTGGCCTGATTGCCATCATTGCCCATCTGATTCAACGCAAGTGGGGCCTGACCGCGTTCGTGGTCGCCTCGTTCCTGCTGATCCTCAACCTGGGGTACTGGCAGGAAACCATGGAAACCCTCGCCCAGGTGCTGTTCGCCACCCTGGTCTGCGTGTTGATCGGCGTGCCGCTGGGCATCGTCGCCGCGCACAAACCGATGTTCTACACCATGATGCGGCCGGTGCTCGATCTGATGCAGACCGTACCGACCTTCGTTTACCTCATTCCTACCCTGACCCTCTTCGGGCTGGGTGTGGTTCCGGGCCTGATCTCCACGGTGGTGTTCGCCATCGCGGCGCCGATCCGCCTGACCTACCTGGGCATCCGTGATGTCCCGCAAGAACTGATGGACGCCGGCAAGGCCTTCGGCTGCTCGCGTCGCCAATTGCTCTCAAGGATCGAACTGCCGCACGCCATGCCGAGCATCGCGGCCGGCATCACCCAGTGCATCATGCTGTCGCTCTCGATGGTGGTGATCGCGGCACTGGTCGGCGCCGACGGACTCGGCAAACCGGTGGTCAACGCACTGAACACTGCTGATATTGCGCTGGGCTTCGAAGCAGGCCTGGCAATCGTACTGCTGGCGATCATGCTCGACCGTATCTGCAAACAACCCGACGCCAAAGTAGGGGGTGACGCATGAGCATAATTCGCTTCGAAGACGTTGACGTAATCTTCTCCAAAGACCCGCGCGAGGCACTCAAGCTGCTCGATCAGGGCATGACCCGCAACGAGATCCTGAAGAAGACCGGTCAGATCGTCGGCGTGGAAAAAGCCACGCTGGACATCAACAAAGGCGAGATCTGCGTGCTGATGGGCCTCTCCGGCTCGGGCAAGTCGAGCCTGCTGCGCTGCATCAACGGCCTCAACACGGTGAGCCGCGGCAAGCTGTTCGTCGAGCATGAAAACCGTCAGATCGACATCGCGTCCTGCACGCCCGCCGAGCTGAAGATGATGCGCACCAAGCGCATTGCCATGGTTTTCCAGAAGTTCGCCTTGATGCCTTGGCTGACAGTGCGCGAGAACATCAGTTTCGGTCTGGAAATGCAGGGTCGACCGGAGAAGGAACGCAAGAAACTGGTCGACGAGAAACTCGAACTGGTCGGCCTGACCCAATGGCGCAACAAGAAGCCGGACGAACTCTCCGGCGGCATGCAGCAGCGCGTCGGCCTCGCCCGCGCGCTGGCCATGGACGCCGACATTCTGCTGATGGACGAACCGTTCTCGGCTCTCGACCCGCTGATCCGCCAAGGCCTGCAGGATGAACTGCTGGAGCTGCAACGCAAGCTGAGCAAGACCATCGTGTTCGTCAGCCACGACCTCGATGAAGCGCTCAAACTGGGTAGCCGCATCGCGATCATGAAGGACGGTCGGATCATCCAGTACAGCGTGCCGGAAGAAATCGTCCTCAACCCGGCGGACGACTATGTGCGGACCTTCGTCGCCCACACCAATCCACTCAACGTACTCTGCGGCCGCAGCCTGATGCGCACGCTGGACAAGTGCAAACGCATCAACGGCTCGGTATGCCTGGATCCTGGCGGCGACTCGTGGCTGGA
The DNA here is from genome assembly GCA_030544685.1 of Pseudomonas sp. B21_DOA. Classification (NCBI taxonomy): domain Bacteria; kingdom Pseudomonadati; phylum Pseudomonadota; class Gammaproteobacteria; order Pseudomonadales; family Pseudomonadaceae; genus Pseudomonas; species Pseudomonas sp. B21_DOA. The sequence goes on from CP086683.1 coordinate 486,048, forward strand.
CCTGGCCGAAGGCAACACCATCAAAGGCGCACGCCAGAACGGCTCGGTGCTGAACCTGCAGAACTGGGCACCGGGGCAAGCAGTGGAAGGCCTGGAGCGCAAACCGACGCTGGTGGACTCGAACATCGGCATGCGTGACGCGCTGCAGATCCGATATCAGACCGGCAACAAGCTGGTGCTGCACGATAACAATCATGTGGTGGGGATTCTCGGCGACAGCGAGTTGTATCACGCGTTGTTGGGCAAGAATCTGGGGTAAACCCGCAGAAACGAAAACGCCGCGAGACTATCGCGGCGTTTTTGTTCGTACAGATATTCAACTGCAAACAGAGAACTTGTGGCGAGGGATTTATCCCCGATGGGGCGCGAAGCGGCCCCAAGTCGTCAATCGCGGTAATTGAGTAAAACCGCGTTTGACGGTTTCAGGGCTGCTTCGCAGCCCAACGGGGATAAATCCCTCGCCACAATGGTTCAGCGGTGCAGCTGACTGCACCGCTGAATCTCAAGGTTTAGCTATACACCCGGCCAAGGAGCTGCCGATGGCTTTCAAACTGATCGAGCACATCCCGGGTAATCTGCTCCGGCGTAAAGCCCATCAAGTCATAATCCTGACTGCCATTGTGCAGATACACCTCAGCGCGGTAATAACGCTGACGCGCTTCATCCGATTGCGCCGATTCGGTCGGGGTCGCCAGATAACCATCCAGGCTCACTTCGTAAACGAAAGGGTTGCCCTCTTCCATCTCGACCCGCACACCCATGCAGCGCTTGGCCTTCCCCAACAGCGTTTGCACTTCAATGCCCTGATTGCGCAATTGCGCCGCTGCATCTTCCAGCGCCGGGGTGACGTGTTTGTCCATGAAGCGCTGCACCACCGATTGGCTCGGCTGCAGATCCAGTTGCGTCAAGCGCTCGCTGAAACCACGGCGTCCGCGCTCGGCCAGTTGCGCTTGCTCCTGTTCGATCTGCACGTCTTGGCGCATCGCCTTGTGCAGGCCGAACATGAAGCAGATCAGCACCACCGAAAACGGCAGGCCGGCCAGCACGACCATGGTCTGCATGGCTTCGAAGTTGCCGGCGAACAGCAGGCCGATGGTCACCAGGGTGATCACCACCGACCAGAAGATCCGCAGCCAGTGCGGCGCGTCTTCATCGACGTTGCCGCCCTTGCAGGAAAGATTCGCCATCATCACCGCGCCGGAGTCGGCCGGGGTCAGGAACAGCACGAAGCCGACAAAGATCGACACCCCGATGACGACTTTCGACGCCGGGTAATGCTCAAGCAACTGATAGATCGCCATCGACGGCTGCTCTAGCGCTGTCTTGCCCAGCTCCACCGCGCCCTGGTTCATCACCAGATCCAGCGCCGAGTTGCCGAAGATCGACAGCCACGCCAGAGTGAAGCCCAGCGGAATCAGCAGCACGCCGGCGACCAGCTCACGCACGCTGCGGCCACGGGAAATCCGCGCGATGAACATGCCCACGAATGGCGCCCAGGAAATCCACCACGCCCAGTAGAACAGAGTCCACAGACCCAGCCAGCGATCAGACTTGGCGCTGTCGCCTTCATAGACGTACAGGTCGAAAGTCTTCAGCACCACGCCGTTGAGGTAGTCACCGATGTTCTGCACGAAGCCGTTGAGCAGGTGCAAAGTCGGGCCGAACAGCAGGACGAAAATCAGCAGACCGCTGAACAGCACGATGTTCAGGTTGGACAGACGACGGATGCCGTTTTCCACACCCGACACGGCAGCGATGGTCGCCACGGTGCTCATGACGATGATGACGATCAGCAGGTTGGTGTTGCTGTGCTCCATGCCGAACAGGTTTTCCAGCCCGGATGACACTTGCAGCGAGCCGATCCCCAGGTTGGTCACCAGACCCAGCAGGGTCACGAACATGCCGAAGCCGTCTACCGCGTGCCCGGCCGCGCCTTTGACCCAACGCTCGCCGACCAGTGGATACAGCGCCGAACGCAGCGCCAGTGGCTGGTTATGCCGATAGGCAAAATACGCCACGGCCAGACCGACCAAAGCGTAAATCGCCCAGCCGTGCAGGCCCCAGTGCAGGAAAGTCAGTTGCACCGCCTGCCGCGCCGCCAGATTGCTGGCCGACGTGCCTTCCGGCGGATTGAAGTAGTGATCCAGCGGCTCGGACGCGCCGAAGTACAACAGCGAAATGCCGATGCCCGACGAGAACAGCATCCCCGCCCAGGCGCCATAACTGAAATCCGGGGTGTCGTCCTTGCTGCCCAGTTTGAGTTTGCCGTACGAGGAAAACGCCAGACCGACCACAAACACCAGGTAGGCGGCGATCACTACCATGTAGTACCAGCCGAAGCTGCGCGACAGCCAGGCCTGGGCCATGCCCAACATTCTGCCGGCCTCTTGCGGGGCGATGATCAGAATGGCGGTCAACAACAGAATCAGCGCGGTCGAGGTGTAGAACACCCAACCGTTGACCGTCACCTTCTCGGGCGGGGTCTTTATTAGCGAGGCAGAACTCATGGCACAAATGCTCCAGGCAGTGCGAGAGAAGAACACAAGGCATCACGGAACCCGACCAATCGGTTAGTTGGCAGCCGACCGGCGGGTGATATAAAGACACTCCGAAAAAAGCCCGAACCTGCCGAAATGGCGTTGCGTATTCGCTTTCGGGGCCAGAGGCGACGGACGTTCATCCGAAACCTGGCCCCGAGCGTCTTGCCCTTTCAACACGTCCTTCGAGTCGCGAACCGCGCCATGCCCCACGCAGGTTTCGAGCCGTTTCAGGTGTCGGTTTTTATCGTCATTACGCGTAGGAATTTTCTGTAGGCAGCGACGAATTGTCGCAGATCTTATTCTTTGTTGATTGAACGTTCAATCAAAACAAAATAGACTGGCCCTCAATCCGATCGGCGTCATTCGCCCCTCGGAAGGCCTAAGGAGATGTGCAAGATGCCCAAGGTCGGTATGCAACCCATCCGCCGCCAACAATTGATCGAAGCCACTTTGCAAGCGGTCGATCAGGTCGGAATGGGGACGCCAGCATTGCGCTGATCGCCCGTTTGGCCGGTGTCTCGAATGGCATCATCAGTCATTACTTTCAGGACAAGAACGGCCTGATCGCCGCCACGATGCGGTACCTGATGACCGCCCTCAGCGAGAGCGTCACCGCGCGCCGTCAGGCGCTGGCAGATGACAGCCCACGGGCGCATCTGCAGGTGATCATCGAAGGCAACTTCGACGCCAGCCAAGTCAATGGCCCGGCAATGAAAACCTGGCTGGCCTTCTGGGCCACCAGCATGCACCAGCCGTCTTTGCACAGGTTGCAGCGGATCAACGATCACCGTCTGTATTCCAACCTGTGCTGCCAGTTCCGCCGCGTGCTGCCGCTCGAAGATGCGCGCAATGCCGCCCGAGGCCTGGCAGCTTTGATCGACGGTTTGTGGTTGCGCGGCGCGCTGTCGGGAGACGCTTTCGACACGGCGCAGGCGCAACAGATCGCTTACGAATACATGGATTTCCAATTGGCCAAGAAGGTGAGCTAGAGCACACAGAAAATGCTCGGCCCCTGAACTCCACCGCAGCGTCATCGCGGTGGTCAACGCCAACCACCAATGCACTTGCGAGGACACTATGGCCCGTTTCGAACTGCAAAAACTCTACATCGATGGCGCGTACACCGACGCCGGCAGCGACGCCACCTTCGAAGCCATCAACCCGGCGAACGGTGAAGTCCTCGCACTGGTGCAACGTGCGACCAAAGACGACGTCGAGCGCGCTGTGGTCAGCGCCGAAAAGGGCCAGAAAATCTGGGCCGCGATGACCGCCATGGAGCGTTCGCGCATCCTGCGCCGCGCCGTCGACATCCTGCGCGAGCGCAACGATGAGCTGGCCGCGCTGGAAACCCTGGACACCGGCAAATCCTTCTCCGAAACCAAGTACGTCGACATCGTCACCGGCGCTGACGTGCTGGAATACTACGCAGGCCTGGTGCCCGCCATCGAAGGCGAGCAGATCCCGCTGCGTGACACCTCGTTCGTTTACACCCGTCGCGAACCGCTGGGCGTAGTCGCCGGTATCGGCGCGTGGAACTACCCGATCCAGATCGCCCTGTGGAAATCCGCTCCAGCCCTGGCGGCCGGTAACGCGATGATCTTCAAGCCAAGCGAAGTCACCTCGCTGACCACCCTGAAACTGGCCGAGATCTACACCGAAGCCGGCGTACCGAGCGGCGTGTTCAACGTGCTGACCGGCAGCGGCCGTGAAGTCGGCACCTGGCTGACCGAGCACCCGCGCATCGAGAAAATCTCCTTCACCGGCGGCACCGACACCGGCAAGAAAGTCATGGCCAGCGCTTCGGCTTCGTCGCTGAAAGACGTGACCATGGAACTGGGCGGCAAGTCGCCGCTGATCATCTGCGACGACGCCGACCTCGATCGCGCCGCCGACACCGCGATGATGGCCAACTTCTACAGCTCCGGTCAGGTCTGCACCAACGGCACTCGCGTGTTCGTACCGGCGCACCTGAAAGTCGCTTTTGAAGCCAAGATCGTTGAGCGCGTTGCCCGCATCCGCGTTGGCAACCCGGAAGACGAAAACACCAACTTCGGCCCGCTGGTCAGCTTCCCGCACATGGAAAGCGTGTTGGCTTACATCGCCAAGGGTAAAGAAGAAGGCGCACGCGTGCTGTGCGGCGGCGGTCGACTGACGGACGGCGAATTCGCCAAAGGCGCGTTCGTTGCGCCGACCGTGTTCACCGACTGCACCGATGACATGACCATCGTGCGCGAAGAAATCTTCGGCCCGGTCATGGCGATCCTTTCCTATGAAACTGAAGAAGAAGTGATCCGCCGCGCCAACGACACCGACTTCGGCCTGGCCGCCGGTATCGTCACCAAAGACCTGAACCGCGCGCACCGCGTGATCCATCAACTGGAAGCCGGTATCTGCTGGATCAACGCCTGGGGCGAGTCCGACGCGAAAATGCCGGTCGGCGGCTACAAGCAGTCGGGCGTGGGCCGTGAGAACGGGATCAGCTCGCTGAACAACTTCACCCGCATCAAATCGGTACAGGTCGAGCTGGGCGATTACGTCTCGGTGTTCTGATCAGCTAGCTGATCAGCTGCAAGCGGCAAGTTTCAAGCTGCAAGTAAAAGCAGTTTGGGCTTGCCGGCCTCCCCGATTTCGAAGCCACAGCTCGCTGCTTTTTCTTGCAGCTTGAAGCTAGTGGCTTGTAGCTCCCGCAGGAGAATTTATGACTCAAGAATACGACTACATCATCATCGGCGCCGGTTCTGCAGGTAACACACTTGCGACCCGTCTGACTGAAGACGAAGGCGTAACCGTTCTGCTGCTCGAAGCGGGCGGCCCGGATTACCGCCTCGACTTCCGCACCCAGATGCCCGCCGCACTGGCGTTCCCGCTGCAGGGGCGTCGCTACAACTGGGCCTACGAAACCGATCCGGAGCCACACATGGACGGCCGCCGGATGGAATGCGGTCGCGGCAAGGGCCTTGGTGGTTCGTCGCTGATCAACGGCATGTGCTACATCCGTGGCAACGCCATGGACTATGACGGCTGGGCGAAACTGCCGGGCCTGGAAGACTGGTCGTACCTCGATTGCCTGCCGTACTTCCGCAAAGCCGAAACCCGTGACATCGGCCCGAACGACTACCACGGTGGCGACGGCCCGGTCAGCGTGACCACGCCGAAAGCCGGCAACAACCCGCTTTTCCACGCCATGGTTGAAGCCGGCGTCCAGGCCGGTTACCCGCGCACCGAAGACCTCAACGGTTATCAGCAGGAAGGCTTCGGCCCGATGGACCGCACCGTGACGCCGAACGGCCGTCGTGCTTCCACCGCCCGTGGCTACCTCGACATCGCCAAGAAGCGTTCGACCCTGACCATCGTCACTCACGCCCTGACCGACAAGATTCTGTTTGAAGGCAAGCGTGCGGTCGGCGTGCGTTACCTGATTGGTGACGCTGAAGAACGTGTGGAAGCCAAGGCGCGCAAGGAGGTCCTGCTGTGCTCCGGTGCCATCGCGTCGCCGCAGATTCTGCAGCGCTCCGGTGTCGGCCCGGCGAAACTGCTGGAAAGCCTCGACATCCCGGTGGTTCACGACCTGCCAGGCGTCGGTGAAAACCTGCAGGATCACCTCGAGCTGTACCTGCAATACGCCTGCACCCAACCGGTCTCGCTGTACCCGTCGCTGCTCTGGTACAACCAGCCGGCCATCGGTGCCGAGTGGCTGTTCAACGGCACCGGCATCGGCGCCAGCAACCAGTTCGAGGCCGGCGGTTTCATCCGTTCGCGTCCGGAATTCGAATGGCCGAACATCCAGTACCACTTCCTGCCAGTGGCGATTAACTACAACGGCAGCAACGGCGTGAAAGAGCACGGTTTCCAGGCGCACATGGGCTCCATGCGTTCGCCGAGCCGTGGCCGCATCCAGGTCAAATCCAAGGACCCGCGCCAGCACCCGAGCATCCTGTTCAACTACATGGCCACTGAGCAGGACTGGCAGGAATTCCGCGACGGCATCCGCCTGACCCGTGAAATCATGCAGCAGCCGGCACTGGACGCATTCCGTGGCCGGGAAATCAGCCCGGGCATCGACGTGCAAACCGATGAGCAACTGGACAAGTTCATCCGCGAGCACGCCGAAACCGCGTTCCACCCGTCCTGCTCGTGCAAGATGGGCACCGACGAGATGGCCGTGGTCGATGGCGAGGGTCGTGTGCACGGCATGCAGAACCTGCGCGTGGTTGATGCTTCGATCATGCCGATCATCACCACCGGCAACCTCAACGCGCCGACGATCATGATGGCCGAGAAAATCGCCGACAAGATCCGCGGCCGCAAGCCGCTGCCGCGCAGTAATGCTGCTTATTACGTCGCGAACGGCGCGCCGGTGAAGGGCAAGCCGATGCGGGATATCACCCCGGTTGCTCAGTAAGTCGTAGTACCTTCCCCTGATCGTTCCCACGCTCCGCGTGGGAATGCATCTCGGGACGCTCCGCGTCCCAAGGCGGACGCATAGCGTCCAGGGCGGCATTCCCACGCGGAGCGTGGGAACGATCAGCTAGCGAATACAGTAAAACCTCCTACACCCCTCTTCACTTGATCCTACCCCCACGCAGGCCTACTCTAGACCTCGCGCAATCGTTTCATCCCTCCCCGCTGTCGCCATGCCGCTACTCCATTACAAGGAGGTTCCCGAATGTTCGATTTCCACCCCAGCTCAAGCAGCGCTTCGCTGCCTTGCGCACGGGCGCTGAATTTTTTCCCTGCGGTATGTGCGTGAGTCCGGGCAGTTTCTGTCGGTGCGCAAGAACGTCGCCGAACCGCCGAGCCTGAGCCGCGATGAAGGGGCGATGCTTACCGTGCGCGTCAATGGCGTCGAAGCCTACGCGGCGACCAATGACCTCTCGCAACAAGGCCTGCAAGCCGCCCTCGAACGCGCCGAGCAACAGGCCCGCCGCCTCAAGCCGCACGCCTTGCTCGATCTGCGCGAGCAGCCGCTTTCCAGCGACCGCGCGGATTATTTTTCGCCTAACCTCGAACAGCCCTTCCCGTCCCTGAGCGAATGCTTCGATCTGCTTGGTGCGGAATCCGCCTCGGTGCCCAAGGATGAGCGCCTGGTCAATTGGCAGGTGAGCATCGGTATCACGCATGTCGAGCAGATCTACCTGAGCAGCGCCGGCGCCGAATTGCGTCAGGCTCAGCGCTTCGTTTATCCAAGCCTCGATGTCACCGCCTACGACGGCAACGACAGCCAGACCCGCAGCCTCGGTCGCGAGAACTTCGGCCAACAGGGTGGCGCCGATGTCATCAGCCGCTGCGGCCTGGTCGGTGCCGGTCCGCAAGTCGCCGATCAGGCCCTGCAACTGCTGCTCGCGCCGAACACGCCGCAAGGCCCGCGCGACCTGCTGCTGATGCCCGATCAGATGATGTTGCAGATCCACGAATCCATCGGTCACCCGCTGGAGCTCGACCGCATCCTCGGCGATGAGCGCAATTACGCCGGCACCAGTTTCGTCAAGACCAGCGATTTCGGCAGCCTGCAATACGGCTCGAACCTGCTCAACGTAACCTTCGATCCGGGCATCCCGGAAGAACTCGCCAGCTACGGCCATGACGATGACGGCACTGCGGCGAGCAAACAATTCCTGATTCGCGACGGCCTGCTGCTGCGGCCACTGGGTGGGGCGCTGTCGCAATACCGCGCCGGCCTCGATGGCGTTGCCAACAGCCGCGCCTGCGGCTGGAACCGCCCGCCGATCGACCGCATGGCCAACCTCAATATCGAGCCGGGCGATCAGACGCTGGAGCAGATGATCGGTGGTATCGAGCATGGCATTCTGATGAGCACCAACCGCTCGTGGTCGATCGACGATGCGCGCAACAAATTTCAATTCGGCTGCGAATGGGCCCAGTTGATCGAGAACGGTGAACTTAAAGGCGTGGTGAAAAATCCCAACTACCGCGCCATTTCCGCGCACTTCTGGAAGAGCCTGCGCGCCGTCGGCGATGCCAACACCGTCAAGGTGCTGGGCACGCCGAACTGCGGCAAGGGCGAACCGAACCAGGTGATTCGCGTCGGCCACGCTTCGCCGGCCTGCGTATTCAGCAACATTGATGTGTTTGGGGAGACGCCTGATGAGCATTTCGAAGCGTCAGTCCGACGCCTTCAAGGTCATGGTCAACTGGCTGCGCGACAGCGTGCGCGAGCCGGAACAGTTCACGCTCAGCTACGCCGCCGAAGCCTCGGCGTTCGTGCGCTTCAATCACGCCAAGGTGCGCCAGGCCGGGCAAGTACAGCAGGCCAACGTCGGCCTGAAACTGATCGACGACGGTCGCCACGCCGACCTGCAGATCACCTTGTCCGGGGATCAGGAAGCCGATCTGCAACGCCTCGCGGAGGGCCTGCAGCAATTGCGCGAAACCCTGCCGCTGCTGCCGCAGGATCCGTACCTGCTGCTCAATCACAACAGCTGGCAGAGCACGCACGTACAAGCGCATCCGCTGCCGGACACCGAAGATGTCGTCGGGCAAATCTGCGCTGCCGCTGAAGGTCTCGATCTGGTCGGCTTCTATGCTGCCGGCCCGATCAGCCGCGGTTTCGCCAGTTCCGCCGGCGCGTTCGGCTGGCATGAAGCCAACAGCTTCAATTTCGACTTCAGCCTGTTCCACGAAAACGGCGAAGCGGTGAAGGCCAGCTACGCCGGGCACGACTGGAGCGACGAGGGCTTCGCCCGGCGTTTCGCCCAGGCCCGCGAACAGCTGGAGTTTCTCGGTCGACCGTTACGCACTCTGGCGCCGGGTCAGTACCGCGCCTATCTGGCACCGGCGGCGCTGGAAGAAATCATGGGCATGCTCAGTTGGGGCGGTTTTTCGGCGCAATCGATCGCCAGCAAGAGCAGTCCGTTGCAGAAACTGTACGTCGGCGATCAGGCGTTCAGCCCGCTGGTGTCGCTGGATGAAAAAGTCAGCGAGTCCCTGAGCCCGGCGTTTTCCGCCGAGGGTTATCCGCGCAGCGATCTGCGTCTGATCATCGAAGGCCGGGCCGGGGATCAGTTGGTCGGTTCGCGCAGCGCCGCCGAATATGGTCTGGCGGCGAACGGTGCGGGCGGCGGCGAGATGCCCAGCGCATTGAACATGGCCGCCGGTGATCTGTCGCAAGCAGAGATTCTCAAGCGGTTGGGCACCGGGCTGTACATCAGCAACCTGTGGTACCTGAACTACTCCGATCAACCGGCGGCGCGCATGACCGGCATGACCCGCTTCGCCACTTTCTGGGTCGAGAACGGCGAGATCCAGGCGCCGGTCAGCACCATGCGTTTCGACGACAGCGCCTATAACCTGCTCGGTTCGCAGCTGGAAGCGTTGACCACCGAACGCGAATTGCTGCTGTCGGCCAGTACCTACAGCCAGCGCAATACCTCGTCATCGCTGCTGCCGGGAGCGCTGGTCAGCCGGTTGACCCTAACGCTGTAAAACAAAGCTCCCCGGCACACAGGGGATCAACTGTTGGAATAGAAACTGTGGCGAGGGATTTATCCCGATGGACTGCGCAGCAGTCCCGCTTTTTGGGGCCGCTGCGCGACCCAGCGGGGATAAATCCCTCGCCACAGGGTTTCATGTTTGAACAAAAATCTGGATTAACCACCCACACGAGGTTCCATGCCCAACCGCCCGCCTCTCGACGCCATCACCGCCCGCTGGTTGCCGTGGGTCGTTGCCATCGCGTTCTTCATGCAGTCCCTCGACGGGACCATCCTCAACACCGCGCTGCCGGCCATGGCCAGCGATCTGGCCGAAGACCCGTTGCGCATGCAGGGTGTGATCATCGCCTACATGCTCACCGTGGCCCTGCTGATCCCGGCCTCCGGCTGGATCGCCGACCGCTTCGGCACCAAGAAAATCTTCTTCGGCGCCATTCTGCTGTTCAGTTTCGGCTCGTTGCTCTGCGCGTTATCCAGCAGCCTCGGCATGCTCATCGGCGCCCGCGTCATCCAGGGCCTCGGCGGTGCGCTGATGCTGCCGGTCGGGCGACTGGTGGTGCTGCGTGCCTACCCGCGCTCGGAACTGGTGCGGATCATGGGTTTCATCACCATTCCGGGTCTGCTCGGTCCACTGATCGGCCCGACCATGGGCGGCTGGATGGTGGAATACGTGACGTGGCACTGGATCTTCCTGATCAATCTGCCGGTCGGGGTGATCGGTTGTTATGCGGTGTGGAAATTCATTCCTGACCTGCGCGGTACGGAGCGCACGCGTTTCGACAGCCTCGGTTTTCTGCTGTTCGGCGCGGCGATGATCCTCATCACCATTGCCATGGAAGGCCTCGGCGAACTCCACCTGCCGCACTTGCGGGTGATGTTGCTGCTGTTCGCCGGCATGGCCTGTCTGGCGGCGTACTGGCTGCGCGCCGGGCATATCGACAATCCGTTGTTCGCGCCGTCGCTGTTCAAGACACGTACCTTCGCCGTCGGTATTCTCGGCAACCTGTTCGCACGCTTGGGCAGCGGCGCCCTGCCGTTTCTGGTGCCGTTGTTGCTGCAAGTGGCCTTGGGTTACTCCCCCTCGCAAGCCGGGATGAGCATGTTACCGCTGGCCGCTGCGGCGATGATCGCCAAGTGGGTCGCGCGGCCGCTGATCGAACGCCTCGGCTATCGCATCGTCCTCACCGGCAACACATTGGCGCTGGGGATCATGCTGGCGAGCATGGGCCTGGTCAGCGAGCAGACGCCGTACTGGCTGCTGCTGTGCCTGCTAGCCGTGCTGGGTGCTATCAACTCGCTGCAATTCACCGCGATGAACACGGTGACGCTGATCGACCTCGACGATGCCAGCGCCAGCAGCGGCAACAGTCTGCTGTCGGTGGTCGCGCAGTTGTCGCTGAGCCTCGGCGTGGCCTGCGCCGGTGCGCTGCTTGGTGGCTTCACTGCGAAGGTCGGCAACGATGGCGTGGAAACCGTACTCGGCGCGTTCCAACTGACCTTCGTCACGGTCGGCGTGATGGCGATGCTGGCGGCGACGATCTTCTCGCAGCTGTCCAAGGAAGACGGCCGCCGGGCGAAACGGCCGCAGGAGCACATCGAACACTGATTCTGCTGAAAAACTTCTGTGGCTGCTGAAGGACTTCCGTGGCGAGGGATTTATCCCCGCTGGGTTGCGCAGCAGCCCCAAAAAGGTTGGATGCGGTCAGCCGGATGAATCGAGGTGGCAGGTATTGGGGTGCTGCGCACCCATCGGGGATAAATCCCTCGCCACAGATAAATCCCCTCGCCACAGGTAATCCCTGCCTCGGGTTCAATCGCTGTTCGTCCAGAACTGTCGAGGAAACTGGCAAGGGGCTGCTACACTGCGCGACATTTTGTTTTGCAGGCCAGTCCCGTGACCACCATCGCCACCGCTTTTAATACTCTGCCGCTGTCCGCCGCCATGCTGGCTAACCTCGAATCACTCGGTTATGCCCAGATGACGCCGATCCAGGCGCAGAGCTTGCCGGTGATCCTCAAGGGGATGGACCTTATCGCCCAGGCCAAGACCGGCAGCGGCAAGACCGCCGCATTCGGCATCGGCCTGCTCAACCCGATCAACCCGCGCTACTTCGGTTGCCAGGCGCTGGTGATCTGCCCGACCCGCGAGCTGGCCGACCAGGTGGCCAAGGAAGTCCGTCGCCTGGCCCGCGCCGAAGACAACATCAAGGTCCTGACCCTGTGCGGTGGCGTCTCGTTCGGCCCGCAGATCGCTTCGCTGGAGCACGGCGCGCACATCATCGTCGGCACCCCGGGGCGCATTCAGCAGCACCTGCGCAAGGGTTCGCTGGTGCTCGATGGCCTGAACACGCTGATCCTCGACGAAGCCGACCGCATGCTCGACATGGGTTTCTACGACGCCATCGAAGACATCATCATCAAGACCCCGGAGCGCCGGCAGACTCTGCTGTTCTCCGCGACCTACCCGGTGGGCATCAAGCAACTGGCCTCGAAATTCATGCGCGATCCGCAGACCGTCAAGGCTGAAGCCTTCCACGACGACACGCAGATCGAGCAGCGCTTCTACGAGATTTCCCCGGAAGAGCGCATGAGCGCGGTGACCAAAGTCCTGCACCACTTCCGTCCGGCGTCCTGCGTGGCGTTCTGCTTCACCAAGCAGCAGGTTCAGGAAACCGTCGATCACCTGACCGCCAAAGGCATTTCCGCCGTCGGCCTGCACGGCGATCTGGAACAGCGTGACCGCGATCAGGTGCTGGCGATGTTCGCCAACCGCAGCACCTCGGTGCTGGTCGCCACCGACGTCGCCGCCCGTGGCCTGGACATCGATGCGCTGGACATGGTGATCAACGTCGAGCTGGCGCGCGATTCGGAAATCCACATCCACCGCGTCGGCCGCACCGGTCGCGCGGGCGAGAAAGGCATCGCCATCAGCCTGGTCGCGCCGTCCGAAGCTCATCGTGCGCAAGCCATCGAACAACTGCAGAAAGCGCCGCTGAACTGGGATCAGATCGACAACCTCAAGTCCCAGGGCCTGGCACCGCTGCAACCGCCGATGACCACCCTGTGCATCGGCGCTGGCCGCAAAGACAAAGTGCGCCCGGGCGACATTCTTGGCGCACTGACCGGCGAAGCGGGCATTCCCGGTGCGCAGGTCGGCAAGATCGCGATCTTCGATTTCCAGGCCTACGTCGCTGTCGAGCGCACCGTGGCCATGCAGGCCTTGCAGCGCCTGAACGACGGCAAGATCAAGGGCCGCTCGTTGCGCGTACGCATTCTGTAAGCGATCTTCCATCCATGGGAGATCCCTGTGGGAGCGGGCTTGCCCGCGATGACGGCCTGACAGACAACATTTATGTTGAATGTGCAGACCTCATCGCGGGCAAGCCCGCTCCACAGGAGTCACAGGTGATTTTGAATTTTGTGTGAGGACACCGTTTTGCGCTCTACCGAAGTCGTGATCATTGGCGCTGGCGCCGCCGGCTTGATGTGTGCCCTGACCGCCGCCGGACGCGGGCGTCAGGTGTTGCTGCTCGACCACGCGAACAAGGCCGGCAAGAAAATCCTCATGTCCGGCGGCGGTCGCTGCAATTTCACCAACATGTACACCGAACCGAGCAATTTCCTCTCGCAGAACCCGCATTTCTGCAAATCCGCGCTGGCGCGTTACACCCAGTGGGATTTCATCGGTCTGGTCGGCAAACACGGCGTGCCGTACCACGAGAAGAAACTCGGCCAGCTGTTCTGCGATAACAAATCCAGCGACATCCTCGGCATGCTGCTCGATGAATGCGATCAGGCCGGCGTCGATCTGCGTCTGGACACCTCGATCCAGACCATTGAAAAAATCGACAGCGGTTATCTCCTCGACACCACACTTGGCCAGGTTCAGTGCCAGTCTCTGGTGATCGCCACCGGCGGCCTGTCGATCCCGACCCTGGGCGCCACCGGTTTCGGTTATCAGGTCGCCAGACAATTCGGCCATGAACTGCTGCCGACCCGCGCCGGGCTGGTGCCGTTCACCATTACCGACCAGCTCAAGGAGTTGTGCACAGAGCTGTCCGGGACCTCGGTGGATTGTCTGGTCAGCTGCAATGACCAGAGCTTTCGCGAAAACATCCTGTTCACCCATCGCGGCCTCAGTGGCCCGGCGATTCTGCAGATCTCTTCGTTCTGGGAGCCCGGTGATACGGTGGAGATCAACCTGCTGCCGGATCACGACGCGGCGAGCTGGCTGCAAGAGCAAGTCGCCGAGCGCCCGAACAGTGAACTGAAGACTTTGCTTGGCGAGATTTTCACCAAGAAAATGGCCAACCTGCTGGCGGATAACTGGTTCGTTTCCAAACCAATGAAGCAGTACACCCACGCGGAACTGGCGGAGATCGCCGAGAAGCTTGGCAGCTGGAAGGTTGTACCGGCGGGGACTGAAGGCTATCGCACGGCTGAGGTGACTCTGGGTGGCGTCGATACCCGCGAGGTGTCGTCCAAGACCATGGAGTCGCTGAAAAGCCCGGGCCTGTACTTTATTGGTGAAGTGCTCGACGTCACCGGGCATCTGGGCGGCTTCAATTTCCAATGGGCCTGGGCCTCCGGTTACGCTGCCGCGCAATACGTCTGATCCCATTCTCTCAAATTTGAAATGCAATCTCTGTGGGAGCTGGCTTGCCAGCGATGAGGCCGGTACATCCAACATCAATGTTGAATGTCAGACCGCCATCGCTGGCAAGCCAGCTCCACAGGGATATGTACGCCATTTGAGATTTAGTTCGGCACAAGACCTCAAAGGAACACTTTTTGCTGTCAGATGTGCTCGGCGCCATTGCGTCGGCGTCATTACTGGCTCAATTTAGCGGCATCGCCTCGGAAGGCCTTCGCACTTCATGTCCTCGACCTCGTTTCGTCAGTCTTTGCGGCGCCTGTGGGCGCTGGATAAATTCAGCTACAGCGTGCGGGTATTCATCGCCCTGACCGGCAGCATGGCGCTGTGCTGGTATCAGGATGAAATGGGTCTGCTGATCCCGTTGTTCCTCGGCATCATCGCCAGCGCCCTGGCCGAGACCGACGACAGTTGGCAGGGGCGTCTCAACGCTCTGGCGGTGACGCTGGTGTGTTTCAGCATCGCCGCGCTGTCGGTGGAATTGCTCTTTCCCTACCCGATCATTTTTGCCGTGGCCCTGGCGCTGGCCAGTTTCGGCCTGACCATGCTCGGCGCGCTGGGCGAGCGATACGGTGCGATCGCCTCGGCGACGCTGATTCTCTCGGTGTACACGATGATCGGCGTCGATCAGCGCGGCGGCGCGGTTACCGATTTCTGGCATGAACCGATGCTGCTGGTCGCCGGTGCAGCGTGGTATGGCCTGCTCTCGGTGCTGTGGCAGGCGCTGTTTTCCAATCAACCGGTGCAGCAGAGTCTGGCGCGGCTGTTCCGCGAACTGGGCCTGTATCTGAAGCTGAAATCCTCGCTGTTCGAGCCGATCCGGCAGATGGACGTCGAAGCCCGCCGCCTCGAACTGGCGCAACAGAACGGCCGGGTGGTCGCCGCACTCAACACCGCCAAGGAAATCATCCTGCACCGGGTCGGCAATGGTCGACCGGGCTCGAAAGTCAGCCGTTATCTGAAGCTGTATTTTCTTGCGCAGGACATCCACGAACGCGCCAGCTCTTCGCACTACCCTTACAACGCGCTGGCCGAGGCATTCTTCCACAGCGACGTGCTGTTTCGCTGCCAGCGCCTGCTGCGCCAGCAAGGCAAGGCCTGCCGGGCCTTGGCCGAGTCAATCCAGATGCGCCAGCCGTTCATCTACGACGCCAGTTTCGCCGAAGCTTTGAGCGACCTGCATGCCTCCCTCGAACACTTGCGCATCCAGAGCAACCCGGCATGGCGCGGCCTGCTGCGCTCGTTGCGCGCACTGGCGGCGAACCTCGGCACCCTCGACCGCCTGCTCAGCGATGCGAGCAACCCCGATGCTCTGGCGGACGCCACCGACAGCAGCCTGCTCGACCGCTCACCGCGCAATCTCAAGGACGTATGGATTCGCCTGCGTACGCAACTGACGCCGACTTCTCTGCTGTTCCGTCATGCCCTGCGCCTGCCGCTGGCACTCAGCATCGGCTACGGCATGGTGCACCTGATCCACCCGTCGCAAGGCTACTGGATCATCCTCACCACGCTGTTCGTCTGCCAGCCGAACTACGGAGCCACCCGGCGCAAGCTCGGCCAGCGGATCATCGGCACGGCCATTGGTCTGACGGTGGCCTGGGCGCTGTTCGATCTGTTCCCCAACCCGGTGGTGCAATCGTGCTTCGCCATTGCTGCCGGCGTGGTGTTCTTTACCAACCGCACCACCCGCTACACCCTGGCGACGGCGGCGATCACGATCATGGTGCTGTTCTGCTTCAATCAGGTCGGCGATGGCTACGGACTGTTTCTGCCACGGCTGTTCGATACCTTGCTGGGCAGTTTGATTGCGGGTCTGGCGGTGTTCCTGTTCCTGCCGGACTGGCAGGGTCGGCGTCTGAACAAAGTGCTGGCCAACACTCTGACCTGCAACAGCATCTACCTGCGCCAGATCATGCAGCAATACGCCGCTGGCAAGAGCGACGACCTCGCCTATCGCCTGGCGCGCCGCAACGCGCACAACGCCGACGCGGCACTGTCGACAACACTGGCGAACATGCTCATGGAGCCGGGGCATTTCCGTAAGGAGGCGGATGTCGGTTTCCGTTTCCTGGTGCTGTCGCACACCCTGCTCAGCTATTTGTCAGGGCTCGGCGCGCACCGCGAAACACAGTTGCCAGCGGAGGTGCGCGAGCATCTGATCGAAGGCGCCGGGGTGAAACTGGCGACCAGCATCGACGAAATCGCCCAAGGCCTTGCGAGCAAGCAGCCGATTGCAATTCAGAGTGATGAAGAAGAAGCGCTGGCCAATGAGCTGGAACAGATGCCGGATGAAATCGATGAAGGGCAGCGGTTGGTGCAGACGCAGCTGGCGCTGATTTGCCGGCAGTTGGGGCCGCTTCGGACATTGGCGGCGCATTTGATCAAAGAGGTCTAGCTGCAAGTTGCAAGCTACAAGCCGAACGCAACCCTGCTTCTAACTTGAAGCTTGCAGCTTGAAATTTGTAGCTCCCCACTACATTCCATGCCGCCGCAATAACTTCTCATAAGTCCCGTCAGCCTTCATCGCTGCAATCGCCCGGTCAAACCCGGCGACGATCTGCTCATGCTGCGGATTCTTCAGGCTGACCAGAATATGCAGGCTGTTCTCACTCAACGGCTTGGGTAAAAACTCCACCGAATTGCGCACCTTGGCCGATTCCCGCGCCAGGTAATACTTCGCTACGTACTCATCCTCAAGCGTCAGCTTGACCCGGTCCGCCGCGAGCATGCGCACGCCCATGGCGAAGTTGTGCACGGGCACTTTCTGCATCGCCGTGTCGGCATCGAACGGGGCGGAATAGGCGTACCCGCGCACCACCGCAATCGGATAGGTGTGCAGTTGCTCGAGGCTGTTGTATTCAATGGGTGCGTCTTTACGCTTGAGGAAGCGGATGCGATTGATCAGGTACTCACCGGAAAACTGGCCGATCTGCGTGCGCTCGTCGTTGTACCAGGCGTTGACCAGCACGTCGTAACGCCCTTCGCCAATCCCCAGCAATGCTCGCGCCCACGGCACTTGCTCGTAGCCGCTGGCATAACCGGCGCGAGCCAGTGCGGTGCTGACAATGTCGGTGGCCAGGCCACCATTGACCAGCGCATCGTCGGTAAACGGCGGCCAGTTATCGAACGCCAGCCGCAGCTTCTGCGCCGCAGCATCCTGGCCCAGCACCAGCAGTCCGATCAGCGCAACGGCTTGAAGCAATCGCAGCATGCTTGAACATCCTCAGCGGGCAACCGCCCGACGTGGTTTCACGTCAAAATCCAAGGCCCCTTACCGGCAAAACCCAAGCATTGAACATTAGCTCATGGGAGCCAGTGGACAGTGCTCTTCAGCAGATTACACAAAGTCGCAGCCAGCGTGAGAAAGGAATAGTGGCATTTTGACCTTTATCACAGACTGTTGCGCCATACAGACATACGGCGCTGCTGCGCTTAGTATCGGGCGACATGGTCAAGGAATCGAAAAATGACAATCGAGTGGATCTGCAAACATCATCGTGATCTGGGCAAAGAGCAGTTGTACGCCTTGTTGAAGCTGCGCTCTGATGTATTCGTGGTCGAACAGAAATGCGCCTATCCGGATCTCGACGGCCAGGATCTGGACGGCGATACCCATCACCTGATGGGCTGGGAGGATGATCAACTGATGGCTTACCTGCGCCTGCTGGATCCGGAATCCCAGGGCGGCGACGTGGTGATTGGTCGGGTGATAACCGCCCCTGCCGGTCGGGGCAAAGGGCTGGGGCACGAAATGATGGAGCAGGCTTTGAAGCAGGCCGAGAAGCACTGGCCGCAGGTGCCGATCTATCTGTCGGCGCAGGCGCATCTGCAGGGGTATTACGGCAAGTACGGGTTCGAAGTGGCGGGCGAGGAATATCTCGAGGATGGGATTCCCCACATAGGCATGCGTCGTTCTTGAGGGCCTCATCGCTGGCAAGCCAGCTCCCACAGGTTCATCGCTCGTTCACGAAAACCGTGTTCGCTGGAGATCCCTGTGGGAGCTGGCTTGCCAGCGATTGCGTCAGTTCAGGCGCCGCTGGATTCAGGGGTATTCCAGCACCGCTTTTATCTGCCGCAAATTGCGCTCGATCCAGCCGCGATCAATCGCTCCCCACTCGCGAATCCGATAGCGCCCGGCATGATTGCGCGCGCCCTCTTCCTGTTCGAACTCACAGATGATGTCCAGATCGGCCAGCGCGGCAATCGTGTCCTGCGCCGTGCGTCGAGGCATGCCGGTGACTTCGGTCAGCGCCGGCACGCTTGGCGCCAAGCCACTGTCGATCAGATAGGCCACGTACAAACGGCGGTAGAAACTGCTTTTGGTCTTGCTGACGTCCATCACACCTTCCTGATTGGTCAAGCCTGCATATCCCGCCACGTCAGGTACACACGCAGATCGAACTCGATCTGGTGATACCCCGGCAGCATGTGCTCGCACAGTTTATAGAACGCCTTGTTGTGGTCCGATTCCTTGAAGTGCGCCAGCTCGTGCACCACGATCATCTTCAGAAAGTCCGGCGCGGCGTCCTTGAACAGCGCGGCAATACGGATTTCCTTGTTGGCCTTGAGCTTGCCGCCCTGCACCCGCGAAACCGTGGTGTGCAGGCCGAGGGCGCGGTGGGTCAGGTCGAGGCGGTTGTCGAACAGCACTTTGTCGATGGCCGGCGCGTTGCGCATATACTGCTGTTTGAGATCCAGCGCGTAGCTGTACAGTGCCTTGTCGCTCTGTACGTCATGCCGTCCCGAATAGCGCTGATCGAGGTAATCACCCAGCCGCCCTTCGGCGATCAGCTGGCGCACCTGATCCTGCAAACGCTCGGGATAGGCCTGGAGGTATTTCAACACAGTCATGGACGAGCGACGCGGTTCGGAAAAGGTGCGCCAGTGTAGCGAATTCAGCCGGCCAGCGCGCTCCAGTCAAACGGTTCGGCGAAGCGCACGACGTCCTCGGCGACCAGAGGGCGCGCCACCAGGAAGCCCTGCACGTACTCACAGCCATGGGCTTGCAGCCACTGATATTGTTCGATGGTTTCTACACCTTCGGCGATCACCAGCAGACCGTATTGCTTGCACAGGTCGATGACCATGCGCACCAGCGCCGCATCGCGTGGCGAGTCCGGCAGGCGCGCGATCAAGTGGCGATCGAGCTTCAGCGTGTCCAGTTCCAGATCGCGCAGATGCGCCAGCGAGCACGGCCCTGAACCGAAATCGTCCAGCGCCACGCGCACCCCGAGATGACGCAGCAGCCGCAGTTGCTTGCGGGTTTCGTCCGGGTTTTGCATCAACGCTTCTTCGGTGACTTCGACTTCCAGTTGCCGAGGCAGCAGCGCATGGCGCTCCATGACCTGACGCAATTCAGTGACCAGATTCGGCAGGCCGAACTGGGTGTTGCTCAGGCTCACGCCGAGCACCAGATCATCAGCGAAGAGCGCTTCCCAGGCTTTACGCTGACCGGCGCCACGGTGATAGATCCAGCTGCCAAGGCGACTGATCAAGCGCGCCTCTTCCAGCAACGGCAGAAACAACCCCGGCGGCACATCGCCGACGCTCGGGTGCTGCCAGCGCAGCAACGCTTCGAACCCACGGATCTGCCCGCTGCCAATCGCTACCTGCGGCTGATAGACCAGGTTGAAATCGCGGTTTTCGATGGCCTCGCGCACGCTGTCTTCAAGCATCAGACGCGAGCGTGCGCGGCCGTTCATCTCATGATCATAGAAGCGATATTGCTGACGCCCGGCACGCTTGGCTTCGTACATGGCAATGTCCGAGGCGCGCAGCAAACCGTCGAGATTGCGCCCGCAGTCTGGATAAGTAGCAATGCCGATACTGGCGCCAAGGACGATATCCAGGCCTTCGATCTGCTGACAGACCGATACCCGTTCGATGAGCTTCTCGGCAATCTTCGCCGCTTGCTCGGGGAATTCCAGATCCAGCAGCGCGGTGAATTCATCGCCGCCCATTCGCGCGAGAATATCGAACGGCCTCAGGCACGCCTTCAGTTGTTCGGAGACCCAGCGCAACACGCGGTCGCCGGCATCATGGCCGAGGGAATCGTTGACCCGTTTGAAACCGTCGAGATCGAGGTAGAGCAACACCCAGCTGCTGTCACTGCGCTCGCCGCGCAGCAGCAGGTTTTCCACGGTCTGGTAGAACCCGCGTCGGTTGAGCAACCCGGTCAGCGGATCGGTCACCGCCTGGAACTCCAGTTGCTGGTGCAAGTGACGCACCACCGACATGTCCAGCACCGTCACCACCATTGCATGCTGCTCCGAGGGCAGCGGAGCACAAGACAAGGCCACCGGCACTTGCTGCCCCGGCGCCGTACGCAACAATGCATCATGCAGACGCAGGGTTTCACCGCGCTGGTAGCCGGCGTAGAACTCGGAATCGGCCCATAGCGGAATGTGCGGCTTCTGCAGGAAATCGAGAAACTCCTTGCCCTCAAGTTCCTTCACCGGCGCATTGAGCAGCCGTGAAATCGCCGGATTGGCAAAACGGATCACGCCGTCCTCGCTCAGCACCAGAATGCCTTCGGCGGCGTTATCCAGCACTGAAGCATTGAAGGCCCGCGCCACTTCCAGATCATGACTCAGGCGTTGCAAGGCACGGCGATTGCGCTGGTGCTCGAGCAGCGCCTGGACCTTGGGCTTGAGAATCTGCGGATCGAACGGCTTGAACAGGTAATCCACCGCGCCACTGGCATAGCCCTTGATCACGGCGTCCTGGGATTGCTCGTTGGCGGTCAGGAAAATGATCGGCGTCAGCCGCGTGCGCTGGCTGCCGCGCATCAGCCGCGCAACCTCGAAACCGTCCATGCCGGGCATCTGCACATCGAGCAGGACCAGATCGATGTCGTATTCGAGCAAAGGTTCAGCGCCTCGAAACCGGAGGCGGCGGTCATCACGTGCCAATCCTGACGCTGCAGCAACGCGCGCATGCTGATCAGGTTTTCGGGGTAATCATCGACGATCAAAAGGACCGAGCTGCCTTCACCTGGCTGGGGTTGCGCGCATTCCATGCTGCTTCTCTTATCAAGCCGTTGCCGGCAAAAACCATAGACGTACTGAGCCTTCACTCTAGTCGCGGTTCCCATAAAGCAGAAGCTGTCATGGCGCCATCATTCGACCATTGTTCCGTCGAGCCGACTAACGGTCACGCCTACAGCCCCCGAAAACCGGGAAGGATGGCATTTCGACAGGATGTTGACGCCAATCAACCGCCGGACGGGCATTAACAAAAATAGCCGCTACGCTTATAAAGGCGCCCCGAAAAGGCGCGGGCTAGAGCTTCTGGCACCCGCGTTCAGGATGAATCGAGTGGAAGAACCGACATGATCGATCTCGCAACCTGGAACCTCAGCGTTCCCGTTGGCAGCCCGCCATACACCGTCGAAACCGAAAAACTGGTGAAAGGCTTCAAGGATCAATACTTCCATTCCGATACCGGGACCTTGTTTTTCTGGTCACCGGTCACCGGTTCAAAAACCGAAAACGCTGTCTATCCGCGCACCGAACTGCGCGAAACCTACAGCAACGGCACCCTGCGCAACTGGTATTACCCGGACGCCGATAACCTGCTGCGCGCCACCCTCGCGGTAAACAAAGTGCCCAGCTCGGGCAAGATCGTCATCGGCCAGATCCATGCGTATGAAAGCCAGAAGCCGATGCTCAAACTTGAGTACCAGTACAAGGAAAAAACCGAGACCGGCAACCTGGTGATCAAAGTGCGCATGCGCCCCGATGATGACGAAAGCCGCGTCATCACCCTCGCCACTGGCATCAAGCTCGATCGCGAATTCAACTACCTCATCCATCTGAGTCCTGGTGGCGCGTTGGGCGTCAGTGCGGCGGGATATCAGTGGGATTCGCAGATCAGCGCGACGTGGCGCAACAAGCCGCTGTACTTCAAGGCCGGGGTATATGTGCAGGACAACACCGGCTACACCAGTGAAGGTGGACAGGTGACGTTTACCAAACTGGATATTGACCACGACAAGTAACCCAAACACCACAAGGAGCTGGCGAGCGCGCCCGACAGGCATTCGGTCACGTTGAACTGAAGAATAATCGTTCAGAAGAGCCCGCCTGAGGGCGGGTTTCTTGAGCCAAATGGATTAAATGTTCCGCATACGGTACATTGACACCAAAATGTTACGGTAGCGAAACATGGATTACTCTCTTTTAATTACCCGTCTCGGGATTCAATTACGTGAAAAACGTATAAATCGTGGCCTGACGCAGGCTCAACTTGCCGATCTGGCGGGACTGACACGATACAAAGTCATTGCGGTAGAGAAAGGCACCCTTTCTGTCGGCATGATCGCTTACGCGCGCGTTTTGGCTGCTTTGGACTGCGAACTCTCGGTGGTTCCAGCAACGATGCCAACCCTTGAAGAGATCGGAGATTTATTCGAATGAAAATGGCCTCTCTTCAAGTCAGTACCCCTGAAGGTAATAGCGGCAGGCTTTTCAGCGATGCCGAGGATTTCACTTTTCGTTATCACGAAGATGCATCGCCACAAATGGCGATCAGCCTCCTGATGCCTGTACGGCATAACGAGTTTCGTCGGCGGGAGTTGCACCCTGTTTTTCAAATGAACCTGCCAGAAGGCTATGTACTGGAGCAGTTGCGCAACCGCTTGGCCAAGACTGTGAACGTCGACCCAATGCTGCTACTGGCGCTTTCCGGCAGTACATCGCCCATTGGCAGGGTTCACGTACGCTCTGAAACCGTTGATGCATTGTTGCAGGCGCAAGAATTTCCGGGAGAAAAACTTGAAGAGATTCTCACGTGGGACGGTACGGAAGATATCTTCGCCAACATGCTTGATCGCTACATCCTGCGGGCAGGCATTTCAGGTGTTCAACCCAAGTTGCTGGTGCCGGAGCGACAAGAAATAGAGTTGCCGAGAGTGACATCCAAAACCTCGGATCTGATCATCAAGAGTGGAAGAGACGAATTCCCGGGCCTGGCGATCAACGAATTCCTTTGCATGTCCATGGCGAAAGACGCGGGGATTCCCGTTCCACCGTTTTACCTTTCCGATAATGCCAAGCTGTTTGTCATGCGTCGATTTGATCGCGACGACCAGCTCAATCCCATTGGGTTTGAAGACATGGCGGTGCTGATGGGGCTCTCGGCTAACGAGAAGTACAGCAAGAGTTATGCGGCAATCGCCAAGGCTGTTCGAGTGTTTTGCCCAGCGAAACACTTGCGTACGTCGCTTGATCAACTCTTCGATAGCGTCGCTCTGAGCTGCATTGTTGGGAATGGCGACGCTCATTTGAAAAACTTCGGATTGCTCTATTCCGAACCGACGCGACGCGACGCGCATCTGGCTCCGGCTTACGACATCGTCAACACCACGGCCTATATTCCAGAAGATGTTCTGGCATTGGATCTGGCGGGCAACAAGTCAATGTTCGCCTCACGACAAGGACTCCTGGAGTTCGCTCACACCTGTGAAATCGACCAACCCAAAGAGCGCATTCAGCATCTGCTTGCCTCGGTTGATACGGTGCTCGATCGCTATCCTCAGTATCGCGAACAGGCGCCCCAAGTGTTCAACGCCATTAAGCACGCGGCAGCGCCATTTTCTCTGACTTTTGGATAGCATCGTTACCACGAGAAATCCCGCCCACAAAAACCCGCCTCTCGGCGGGTTTCTTTTAATCAGCTCAACACTCAGGCTCAGTTGACCTTAGCGTTCAACTCACCCTTCAGATAACGCTGATACATCGCTTCCAGCGAGATCGGTTTGATCTTCGAAGCATTGCCAGCAGTACCGAACGCTTCGTAACGAGCGATACACACGTCACGCATTGCGGTCACGGTGGCGCCGAAGAATTTACGTGGGTCGAATTCGCTCGGGTTGGTGGCCATCAGGCGGCGCATGGCGCCGGTGGATGCCAGGCGCAGGTCGGTGTCGATGTTGACCTTGCGCACGCCGTGCTTGATGCCTTCGACGATCTCTTCAACCGGGACGCCGTAGGTTTCTTTGATGTCGCCGCCATATTGGTTGATGATCGCCAGCCACTCTTGCGGAACCGAGGACGAACCGTGCATCACCAGGTGGGTGTTCGGGATGCGTTTGTGGATTTCCTTGATGCGGTCGATCGCCAGCACGTCGCCGGTTGG
The DNA here is from genome assembly GCA_030544685.1 of Pseudomonas sp. B21_DOA. Lineage (NCBI taxonomy): Bacteria > Pseudomonadati > Pseudomonadota > Gammaproteobacteria > Pseudomonadales > Pseudomonadaceae > Pseudomonas > Pseudomonas sp. B21_DOA. The sequence continues at coordinate 510,833 of CP086683.1, forward strand.
TGGCTTGGTGAACTTGTAGGCGCCGTGGCTGGTGCCGATGGCAATGGCCAGGGCATCGACCTGGGTGCGTTTGACGAAGTCAGCGGCTTCTTCCGGGTCGGTCAGCATCTGGCTGTGATCCAGAACGCCTTCGGCGCCAATGCCGTCTTCTTCACCGGCCATACCGGTTTCCAGCGAACCCAGGCAGCCCAGCTCGCCTTCTACCGAAACACCGCAGGCGTGAGCCATGGCCACGGTTTGTTGGGTAACGCGGACGTTGTAGTCGTAATCGGTCGGGGTCTTGCCGTCTTCGCCCAGCGAGCCGTCCATCATTACCGAGCTGAAGCCCAGTTGAATCGAACGCTGGCAGACGTCAGGGCTGGTGCCGTGGTCCTGGTGCATGCACACCGGGATGTGCGGGAATTCTTCGATCGCGGCCAGGATCAGGTGACGCAGGAATGGCGCACCGGCGTATTTGCGGGCGCCGGCCGAAGCCTGGACGATCACCGGGAGTCAGTCTTGTCAGCGGCTTCCATGATGGCGCGCATCTGCTCAAGGTTGTTGACGTTGAAAGCTGGAACGCCGTAGCCGAACTCGGCTGCGTGGTCCAGCATCTGGCGCATGCTGATAAGTGCCATTGTGTGTGTCTCTCCCGGTTGAGGGTCGTTGATCGTGCCAGCCTGCCGGAGCGGCGGCGGCTATTCAAGTTAATGCAGATCGGGGTTTGGGCCCGGGCTGCGAATTCGGTGATACAAAATCTCAAGAACTACAGACAAACACTGTGGGAGCGGGCTTGCTCGCGAATGCGGTTAAACATTCAACATTTATGCGAGCTGGTCCACCGCCTTCGCGAGCAAGCCCGCTCCCACATTTGGATCGCTGTGAATCAAATCAATCGTTTTACTCGGTCTTGCAACCACGGCCAATCAGGTCATTGGTGGCGACCCAGTACACCAGGCCTTCGTCACCCTTGACGTGAAACGCCAGCATGCCATCGCTGTACAGCGCGCCCGAGGCGCCCGGCTCTTCTTTCAGGCGATAGACCTGATCAGCGCCGCCCAGTCGCACATCGACTTCCTTCTGGCCAGCATCGGCGTACCGCCACAGCACCTTGGCCTGACTGTCGCAGGTCCAGGTCGTCCAGTTGTCTGCCGGGGCCGACGACTGAAACAGGTTCAACTGCGCGCAACCGCCCAACAATGCCAACGCCGCAACGGCGATCAAGCCTTTCATCCGTGTTCCTCGACTGACGACGCATGCCGCCAGCCCTGAGTTAAAGAGTCAGACCCGTCAAGGACAACCATGTTCCTTGACCGGGGTTTGCGTCTCGTATTTGTCCAGGCCGTCCGGGCCCGAGCGCTTATTCAGCACCGGGTTGGTTTCGGCCTGCCAGTCGGCCTGATAACAGCCCTTCTGCGGCTCGCTCGGTGCTGGCGTCGCGTCGGCCTTCGGGGTGCTCCCGCAGGCCGCCAGCGTACCGGTCAGCAACAACAGCGCTAACGACTTGACCATGTGAACACTCCTTTGCCTGGCCAAACGGGCGGCCTCAGGCCTTGGCCCGGCTTTCCAGGACTTCAACGGCAGGCAGCACCTTGCCCTCGACGAATTCGAGGAACGCGCCACCACCGGTGGAAATGTAGGAGATCTGCTCAGCCACGCCATATTTATCGATCGCCGCCAGGGTGTCGCCACCGCCCGCGATGGAGAATGCCGAGCTTTCGGCGATGGCCTGGGCCAGCACTTTGGTGCCGTTGCCGAACTGATCGAACTCGAACACGCCGACCGGGCCGTTCCACAGAATGGTCTTCGACGACTTCAGCAGTTCGGCGAAGTTGGCTGCAGTTTGCGGACCGATGTCGAGAATCATGTCGTCCGCCGCCACGTCAGCGATCAGCTTGACGGTCGCTTCGGCGCTTTCGGCAAATTCCTTGGCAACCACAACGTCAACCGGCAATGGCACGCTGACTTTAGCGGCGATGGCGCGTGCGGTGTCGAGCAGGTCCGGTTCATACAGCGACTTGCCAACCGGATGACCGGCGGCCGCGAGGAAAGTGTTGGCGATGCCGCCGCCGACGATCAGTTGATCGCAGATCTGGCTCAGACTGTTCAACACGTCGAGTTTGGTCGAGACCTTGGAGCCAGCAACGATGGCCGCCATTGGCTTGGCCGGCGCGCCCAGGGCCTTGCCCAGTGCGTCCAGTTCAGCGGCCAGCAGCGGGCCAGCGGCAGCAACTTTGGCGAACTTGGCCACGCCGTGGGTCGAACCCTCGGCGCGGTGAGCGGTGCCGAAAGCGTCCATCACGAACACGTCGCACAGGGCCGCGTATTGCTGGGCCAGGTCGTCGGCGTTCTTTTTCTCGCCCTTGTTGAAGCGCACGTTTTCGAACAGCACGATGTCGCCAGCCTTGACCTCAACGCCACCGAGGTAATCAGCCACCAGCGGCACTTCACGGCCCAGCGCTTTGCTCAGGTAGTCGGCGACAGGTTTCAGGCTGTTCTCGGCGGAGAACTCGCCTTCAGTCGGACGGCCCAAGTGCGAGCAGACCATCACTGCCGCGCCTTTTTCCAGGGCCAGCTTGATGGTCGGCAGCGAAGCCAGGATGCGCGCGTCGCTGGTGACAACACCGTCCTTGACGGGGACGTTGAGGTCTTCGCGGATCAATACGCGCTTACCTTGCAGATCGAGGTCGGACATCTTCAACACGGTCATGGGTCGCACTTCCTACGGTTTTTTGAAGTTGCTGTTTGCAGATAGTGGTCTGCAACGTCCAGCATTCGGTTGGCAAAACCCCATTCGTTGTCGAACCAGGCCAGGATGTTCACCAGTTTGGGGCCGGAAACACGGGTCTGACTGGCATCGACGATGGCCGAATGTGGGTCATGGTTGAAATCACAGCTGGCGTGCGGCAACTCGGTGTAGGCCAGCAGGCCTTTGAGCGGGCCGCTGGTGGCGGCTTCGCGCAGGATCCGGTTGACCTCATTGGCATCAGTCGCCGTGGCGGTCTGCATCGTGATGTCGAGGCAGGACACGTTGACTGTCGGCACGCGCACGGCTTTGGCCTGAATTCGTCCGGCAAGTTCCGGCAGCAGGCGCTCGATGCCCCGCGCCAGACCAGTGGACACCGGGATCACCGACTGGAACGCCGAACGCGTGCGGCGCAGGTCTTCGTGGTGATAGGCATCGATCACCGGCTGATCGTTCATCGCCGAGTGAATCGTGGTGATCGACACATAATCCAGGCCAATCGCCTGATCGAGCAGACGCAGCAGCGGCACGCCGCAATTCGTCGTGCAGGAGGCGTTGGACACCAGCAGTTCGTCGCCGGTCAGGCATTCCTGATTGACGCCGTAGACGATGGTGGCGTCGACATCCGCTTCGCTGGCCATCGGCTGCGAGAACAGCACACGCGGCGCGCCGGCATCGAGAAATCGCTGGCCATCGGCACGGGTGTGGTAAGCGCCGGAGCATTCCAGCACCAGATCGACGTCCAGCGACGCCCAATCGATGCCTTCGGGGGTGGCACTGCGCAAGACCTTCACGCAGTCGCCATTGATATGCAGACAATCGCCTTCAACCCGCACTTCGCCGGGGAATCGCCCGTGGGTGGAGTCGAAGCGTGTCAGGTATTCGATGCTGGCCATGTCGGCCAGATCGTTGATCGCGACAATCTCAAACCCGGCCTTATCGCCGCGCTCGAACAACGCCCGCAAGACGCAACGACCAATGCGGCCATAGCCGTTGAGTGCAACTTTGTAGGGACGCGGTTGAGGCATGGGGTTCTCGATTCCGTGGTGAATCAGGCAGTGCGATGTTGCCTGAACCAACGCTTTCGCGAGCAGGCTCGCTCCCACATTGGAATGCATTTCCCTGTGGGAGCGAGCCTGCTCGCGAAGGCGTCAGCCCGGACAACATAACTGTCAGATTTAGTCTTCCAGCAGCTCTTCAGCCTGACCGAGGATGTTCTCCAGGGTAAAACCGAATTCTTCGAACAATGCCGAGGCCGGCGCCGACTCACCGTAGGTGGTCATGCCGATCACACGACCTTCCAGACCTACGTACTTGAACCAGAAATCGGCGTGCGCCGCTTCGATGGCAATACGTGCGCCGACCTGCAACGGCAGCACCGACTGCTTGTACTCCGCATCCTGAGCATCGAACGCGCTGGTGCAAGGCATCGATACCACGCGAACCTTACGGCCCTGCTCGGTCAGTTTGTCGAAGGCTTGAACCGCCAGACCGACTTCCGAACCGGTGGCGATCAGGATCAGCTCAGGCTCGCCTGCGCAGTCCTTGAGTACATAACCACCACGGCTGATGTTGGCGATCTGGCCAGCATCGCGTTCCTGGTGTTGCAGGTTCTGCCGCGAGAAAATCAGCGCCGAAGGGCCGTCCTTGCGCTCCAGTGCGTTTTTCCACGCGACTGCCGATTCAACGGCATCGGCTGGACGCCAGGTGTCGAGGTTCGGCGTGGTGCGCAGGCTGGTCAGTTGCTCGATCGGCTGGTGCGTCGGGCCGTCTTCGCCCAGGCCGATGGAGTCGTGGGTGTAGACGTGGATCACGCGCTTCTTCATCAGTGCCGACATACGCACGGCGTTGCGCGCGTATTCCATGAACATCAGGAAGGTCGCGCCGTAAGGCACCAGGCCGCCGTGCAGGGTCACGCCGTTCATGATCGCGGTCATGCCGAATTCGCGCACGCCGTAGTACATGTAGTTACCGCTGGCATCTTCAGCGCTGACGCCCTTGCAACCTTTCCACAGGGTCAGGTTGGAACCGGCGAGGTCAGCCGAACCGCCGAGCAGTTCCGGCAGCAGCGGGCCAAACGCGTTAAGGGTGTTCTGGCTGGCCTTGCGGCTGGCGATGGTTTCGCCCTTGGCCGCGACTTCGGCGATGTAGGCCGAGGCTTTTTCCGAGAAGTCGGCCGGCAGTTCACCGCTCAGACGTCGGATCAGCTCGTTGGCTTCGGTCGGGAATGCAGCGGAGTAAGCAGCGAAACGCTGATCCCACTCGGCTTCGACCGCGCGGCCAGCTTCTTTGGCGTCCCACTCGGCGTAGATGTCGGCCGGGATTTCGAACGGGCCGTAGTTCCAGTTCAGCGCCTGACGGGTCAGGGCGATTTCCGCGTCACCCAGTGGGGCGCCGTGGCAATCTTCCTTGCCCTGCTTGTTCGGCGAACCGAAACCGATGGTGGTCTTGCAGCAGATCAGCGTCGGCTGAGCGCTCTTGCGCGCGGTTTCGATGGCGGTCTTGATCTCTTCCGGATCGTGACCGTCGACATTGCGGATCACCTGCCAGTTATAGGCTTCGAAACGCTTCGGCGTGTCATCGGTGAACCAGCCTTCGACTTCGCCGTCGATGGAAATGCCGTTGTCATCGTAGAAGGCAATCAGCTTGCCCAGGCCCAGCGTGCCGGCCAAAGAGGCGACTTCGTGGGAAATGCCTTCCATCATGCAGCCATCACCGAGGAACACGTAGGTGTGGTGGTCGACGATGTCGTGGCCAGGACGGTTGAACTGCGCGCCCAGGACTTTTTCAGCCAGCGCGAAACCGACGGCGTTGGCCAGACCTTGACCCAGCGGACCGGTGGTGGTTTCAACGCCCGGGGTGTAACCGAATTCCGGGTGGCCCGGCGTGCGGCTGTGCAGTTGACGGAACTGCTTGAGGTCGTCGATCGACAGGTCGTAACCGGTCAGGTGCAGCAACGAGTAGATCAACATCGAGCCGTGGCCGTTGGACAGCACGAAGCGGTCACGGTCGGCGAACGACGGGTTGCTCGGGTTGTGCTTGAGGTAGTCGCGCCACAGCACTTCGGCAATATCTGCCATACCCATAGGGGCACCGGGATGGCCGCTGTTGGCTTTTTGCACGGCATCCATGCTGAGGGCACGAATGGCGTTGGCACGCTCACGACGGCTAGGCATCGCTGATCTCCTGGGTGTGAATAGACTGAAACGGAAAAAAGGAGGGCATTTTCCCTCACCCATGCGTCTGGGGGCAATGACAGATAGTCATCGGCAGGCGTTTTTCCAATCGATAGCGCAGGTTTCGCCTGGTGAAACCTTTCCGCTGTTCGTTTGTAGAGACTACCGTGCGTTGAGAAGTGCCATTTATCGAGCAATATCAAAACTTTTTGATATTGACCTTGCGGTGCCTTGCCCCCGTCTCTAGACTGCCAGCCCTATGAACTTACGCGTGCCTTCCATTCGCCATGACGATTGCGACGAGCTGGCGGCCCTGTGCAAGGCCGGCGGCGATCCGCTGCGGCTGAATGTCTTGCGCGCACTGGCCAACGATTCGTTTGGCGTGCTGGAGCTGGCGCAGATTTTCGGCATCGGCCAGTCGGGCATGAGCCATCACCTCAAGGTGCTGGCGCAAGCCGATCTGGTGGCGACACGCCGTGAGGGCAACGCGATTTTTTATCGTCGCGCCCTGCCCCACAGCGAATTGCTCGGCGGCAAGCTGCACGCGGCATTGCTGGAAGAAGTCGACAACCTGGATCTGCCAGACGAAGTGCAAGCGCGCATCGAGCAGGTTCACGGCCAGCGTGCCGCTGCCAGTCAGGACTTTTTCGCCCGGGTCGCGGAAAAATTCCGTGCCCAGCAGGATTTGATCGCAGGCCTGCCGCAGTACCGTGACAGTGTGCTGGCCCTGCTCGACAAACTGAACTTCGATGGTGCAGCCACGGCCATTGAAGTCGGCCCCGGCGATGGTGCTTTTCTGCCGGAACTGGCCCGTCGCTTCGGCACCGTAACCGCGCTGGACAACAGCCCGGCGATGCTCGAACTGGCGCGTCAGGTGTGTGAACGTGAACAGCTGGCTAACGTCAGCCTGCAATTGGCCGATGCATTGAACGGCACAAGCCTTCAAGCCGATTGCGTGGTGTTGAACATGGTCCTGCACCATTTCGCCGCCCCGGCCGATGCGCTCAGGCACATGGCCGACTTGCTGCAACCGGGCGGTAGCCTGCTCGTGACAGAGTTATGTAGCCACAACCAGAGTTGGGCCAGGGAGGCCTGCGGTGATCTCTGGTTGGGGTTTGAACAGGACGATCTGGCCCGTTGGGCCACCGCTGCGGGACTCGTTCCCGGGGAAAGCCTCTATGTAGGCTTACGTAATGGTTTCCAGATCCAGGTTCGCCACTTTCAGCGACCGGCTGGCGACACTCACCATCGGTAAATTCAGGAAAACATCGAGATGAGCGAATACTCCCTCTTCACCTCCGAGTCCGTGTCTGAAGGACATCCGGACAAAATCGCCGACCAGATTTCCGATGCGGTGCTGGACGCCATTATTGCCCAGGACAAACACGCTCGCGTGGCTGTGGAAACCCTGGTCAAGACCGGCGTGGCCATCGTTGCCGGTGAAGTGACCACCAGCGCCTGGGTCGACCTGGAGCAGATCGTTCGTGACGTGATTTGCGACATCGGCTACACCAGCTCCGAAGTCGGCTTCGACGGCGCCACCTGCGGCGTGATGAACATCATCGGCAAGCAGTCCCCCGACATCAATCAGGGTGTTGACCGTGCCAAGCCTGAAGATCAGGGCGCCGGCGACCAGGGCCTGATGTTCGGTTACGCCAGCAACGAAACCGACGTTTTGATGCCAGCGCCGATCACCTTCTCGCACCAGCTGGTGCAGCGTCAGGCTGAAGCACGCAAGTCGGGCCTGCTGCCTTGGCTGCGTCCGGATGCCAAGTCGCAAGTGACCTGCCGTTACGAAGGCGGCAAGGTTGTCGGCATCGACGCTGTTGTTCTGTCGACCCAGCACAACCCGGAAGTCTCGTACAAAGACCTGCGCGAAGGCGTGATGGAGCTGATCGTCAAGCACGTACTGCCTGCCGAACTGCTGAGCAAGGACACCCAGTTCCACATCAACCCGACCGGCCAGTTCATCATTGGCGGCCCGGTAGGTGACTGCGGTCTGACCGGTCGCAAGATCATCGTCGACAGCTACGGCGGCATGGCCCGTCACGGCGGCGGCGCATTCTCCGGCAAGGATCCATCGAAGGTTGACCGTTCGGCTGCCTACGCTGGCCGTTACGTGGCCAAGAACATCGTTGCGGCCGGCCTGGCCGAGCGTTGCGAGATTCAGGTGTCCTACGCAATCGGTGTGGCCCAGCCTACGTCGATCTCGCTGAACACCTTCGGCACCGGCAAGATCAGCGATGACAAGATCATCAAACTGGTGCGTGAAGTGTTCGACCTGCGTCCATACGCGATCACCACCATGCTCGACCTGCTGCACCCGATGTATCAGGAAACCGCAGCCTACGGCCACTTCGGTCGGGCACCGCAGACCAAGACCGTTGGCGAAGACAGCTTCACCACGTTCACCTGGGAAAAAACCGACCGCGCCGACGCCCTGCGTTCCGCCGCTGGCCTGTAAAACCCTGGCTGCATGAAAGCCCCGCACGGTTCGCGCCGTGCGGGGCTTTCATGCCTGACAGATTTTTGAGATCCGTGTGGGAGCGAGCCTGCTCGCGAAGGCGCCCGCCCCGGCAACACCAGTTCCCCTGCCCCGAAACAGTTCGCAAAAAAGCCGCGCAACGTTCTTCTGATCCTCACCTACCCTTCAAGCATCACCCCCGAGCAAGGACGCTCACAATGCTTTTCACACTGCGCCTGTTGCTGGCCTTTCTGCTGGCACTCATCACCCTCGTCAGCCAAGCCAACTGCCCCGACTGGCCCTTACCCCAAGCCCAACGCGAAATCACCGCCCTGCAAAACCGGATCGATCAATGGGACGACGCCTACCACCGCGAAGGCCGTTCATTGATCAGCGATGAACTCTATGACCAGTCCCGGCTGCGGCTGAAAGAATGGCAAGCCTGCTTCAACCAACCCTCATCACCGCAACCGTTGCGCACCGCGTCCGGAACGGTCACCCACCCCATCGCCCACACCGGCCTGGACAAGCTGCACAAAGCCGAAGACGTCGCCCTCTGGCTGCGCGATCGCCAGAACGTCTGGGTGCAGCCCAAAGTCGATGGTGTGGCCGTCACGCTGATCTACCGCCAGGGACTATTGCAGCAGGCCATCAGCCGCGGTGACGGGGCCAACGGCAAGGACTGGACCGCCTCCGCGCGCAGGATCGCAGCCATTCCGCAGCGTTTGAGGCAGCCACGGGATCTGCTGGTACAGGGCGAACTCTATTGGCGCCTGAACGCCCATGTTCAATCACAGTCCGGCAGCGTCAATGCCCGCGCCACCGTCGCCGGGCTGATGGGGCGCAAATCGCTGGATGCCGAACAGGCTGCCGGGATCGGGCTGTTTGTCTGGGACTGGCCGCAAGGCCCTGTGCGACTGCCGGAGCGATTGTCAAAACTTCAGGCATTGGGGTTCGCCGCAACCGAGCCCTTTACACAACCCATCAGCCAATACGAAGACGCGCAAAAATGGCGCGAGCACTGGTATCGCTCGCCCCTGCCCTTTGCCAGCGACGGCGTGGTGCTGCGTCAGAGCCAACGGCCACCCGCCGAGCGCTGGCAGGCCAAGGCACCTTATTGGGCGATTGCCTGGAAGTACCCGTTCGCCCAGGCATTGGCCGAAGTGCGCAAGGTCAACTTCAAGATCGGCCGTACAGGGCGGATCACACCAGTGCTGGAACTGCTGCCGGTCAGACTCGATGACCGCGAAATCAAACGAGTCAGCGTCAGCTCGCTGAAACGCTGGCAAAGCCTCGACATCCGTCCCGGCGATCAGGTGGCAATCAGTCTGGCGGGGCTGACCATTCCGCGCCTCGACAGTGTCGTGCTGCGCACCAGCGAACGGGCGGACATCAGCATTCCCAATGGCGACGACTACCACGTCCTGAGTTGTTGGCAACTGACGCCGGGGTGTGAAAGCCAGTTTCTCGCGCGTCTGACCTGGCTCAGTGGCAAGCAGGGCCTGGCCATGCAGCATGTCGGTCGTGGCACCTGGGAGAAACTTTTGGAAACAGGCCGTCTGAAACACCTGCTGGATTGGCTGACCCTCGATGCGTCAGAGCTTGCTACCATTGCCGGCCTCGGCGAGCGCAGCAGCGCACGTCTGATCCAGAGTTTTCACGGCGCGCGGCAACAGCCGTTCGCTCGATGGTTGAAAGCGCTGGGCATGCCGCCGACCGGACAGGCACAACTGAACGATTCGTGGCAGGCCCTGGCACAACGCGACACGGAACAATGGCAGGCAGAAACCGGCATCGGCCCGGGACGCGCGGCGCAACTGAGCGCATTCTTTCGCGACCCGCAAGTAGTGGCTTTGAGTGAAACCTTGAAAGCCGCCGGAATCGACGGCTTCTGAACCTGCAATCCCGCCCGGCGGGAACCCAACGGCCGGCCAGACGCTCCAACAGCGCAGTGCCCTCCCACCCCGATTGCCTTTGCACATGGAGCTTTTATGAAATTTCTCGCACCGCTCGCCCTGCTCACTCTTTGCGGCGTCATGGCCGCCCCGGTCATGGCCGAGGAAGACGGCCCGGGCCTGACCGGTTGCGCTGCCAAGAAGCAGGGCATCATCAACCAGATCGAACAGGCCAAGTCGCGCGGCAACATGGAGCAGCAGGCGGGTCTGGAAACCGCACTGCGTGAAGTGAACGAACATTGCACCGACGCCGGGCTGAAAAAAGAACGTGAGAACAAAGTGCTTGAGGCCAAGCATGAGGTGAGCCAGCGTCAGGCGGACCTCGACAAGGCCATGAAGAAGGGCGATCCGGAGAAGATCAACAAGCGCAAGGAAAAGCTCGCCGAGTCGCGCAAGGAACTGCAGGACGCGCTGGACGAGATCGATAAGTAACCAAAGCCGTGTGGCGAGGGGATTTATCCCCGTCCGGCGGCGAAGCCGTCGCAAATTCGGCTGGTCGGGTCCGACTGAAAAACCCGGTTGTATGGTGTTGGGGCTGCTTCGCAGCCCATCGGGGATAAATCCCTTCGCCACAAGGTACTCAGCAGCCTCAGGAATCAATGATCGCGAAACTCTTTATGGCAAGCACTGCAGGCATCTTCAACTTTCTGCACTGCCGGCCCAAGATTGCTGGCCTTGTACGGCTGAACCTGACTGACGACGACCAATTCACCGGTGGCCGTCTCGAGGGCGCGGGCCAGTTCCTGAAAACGCGCCTGTTTCTGCCAGACATCATCTTTGGCGCTGGTGTGATCTTCTTCGCGCACCTGCGGGAAATGCTTCCACGGCTCATGGGCCAACGCATCAAGCCTGACTGCGCCCTCGGCAAATTTCGGCCCGTCAAAGGCAATGCGCCCGCGCAACATGCCGCCGAGGTCTTCGCTGGTCTTGAGCATCTGCTTGAAGATCGCCTTGCGTTGACCCAGCGGCGAATTCGGGTCGACACCGCCACAGGCGGACAAGGTCAGGCAGGCCAGCAATACAACAGCAATGGGTTTCAGAGTCATGGTCGCTTCAGGTCGCGGAAATCGGCGGCCAGTATCCTCGGCTCATCGCCAAACACCAATAGCCCTATTAAAAATACGGGTTGGTCGAGCGCATGGAGCGCTCGGCCAACCGGCAAAGGAATCACTCCATGAACAGCCGCTTCACGGCCTGGCGTCACCCGCTCTTCGCTACCCTGCCCTTATTGGCGGCTCTCGCAGGCTGCACCGGCGGCGACAATGCCGAACCGAAAACCCATGCGCTGGCCACTTATTCCAGCGCGACCTGGGAAGCGTTGCCCGCGGTCTCTGACAACGATCTGGTCGCCGGTTTCGGATCCTGGCGCAGCGCCTGCACGCGACTCAAGGCCGACACAGTCTGGGGCCGACCTGCACTGCGGCGGCGAATGTGCCGCAAAGCGCCGCCGAGATTCGTGCATTCCTCAAGCAGAACCTCGATGTCTACGGCCTGCGCGCCGAGAACGACAACCCCAACGGTCTGATCACGGGCTATTACGAACCGGTCTATCCCGGTAGCCTGACGCCCACCGCAACGGCAAACGTGCCAGTGTATGGCGTGCCGGAAGACATGATCATCGTCTCGCTCGACAGCATCTACCCGGAATTGAAAGGCAAGCGCCTGCGCGGCCGCCTCGAAGGTCGCGTGCTCAAGCCTTACGACGACGCGGCGACGATTGCATCCAAAGGCGTGAAAGCGCCGGTGGTCGCCTATCTGACTGATCCGATGAATCTGCAATTTCTGCAGATCCAGGGCTCAGGCCGGATCCAGACCGAGGACGGCAAACAGTTGCGCATCGCCTACGCCGATCAGAACGGCCACCCGTACCGGCCGATCGGTCGCTGGCTGGTCGAGCAAGGTGAGCTGAAGAAGGAAGAGGTAACCATGAGCGCGATCAGCAACTGGGCCAAGGCCAACCCGACGCGCATCCCGGACCTGCTCGCCAGCAACCCGAGCTACGTGTTCTTCACCCGCAACCCGGACAGCAACGAAGGCCCGCGCGGCTCGCTGAACGTACCGCTGACCGCCGGCTACAGCGCGGCGGTGGATCGCAAAGTGATTCCGCTGGGCAGTCTGTTGTGGCTGTCGACCACCAAGCCGGACGGCACACCGCTGGTGCGCCCGGTCGCCGCGCAGGATACCGGCGGCGCGATTGCCGGTGAGGTGCGCGCGGATCTGTTCTGGGGCACCGGCGATGCGGCCGGGCAACTGGCCGGAGACATGAAACAGCAGGGGCAGATATGGATGCTCTGGCCTAAAGGAAAAGAGTTGCCGCAAGTGCCGCAGGTGGCGGATACACCGAAGCAAAAGTCTTAAATTCTTCGTGGCCTGATCCATCGCTTTCGCGAGCAGGCTCGCTCCTACATCTGGAATGCATCTCCATGTGGGAGCGAGCCTGCTCGCGAAGAGGCCGGCAGCAACAGCCGATAATCAGATCGACACAAAGAAAAACGAAGCAATCAGCCCCATCCCGATAAACCACACCACCGAACGCAGTGCAGCCCAGTCAGCCAGGTAGCAGATGATGTACAGCAGGCGACTGGTGATAAACAGCACCGCCAGCACATTGACCGTCACCAGCTGCGCAGTGCCGACCAGATGTGCGACGATCACCGCGGCGGCAAACGCCGGTGTGACTTCAAAGCTGTTCAACTGCGCCGCATGGGCGCGACGGGCGACGCCATCGACGCTATCGAGAAAATCCCGTGGATCGTAATTGTCCTTCAAGCGGAAACCGCCGGTGGCCTTCGCCACGATCGTGCACACGTAAGGCAGGAAAATCGCGATCAACACACACCACAGAGCCACTGTCATAACGTCGTCCTTTTTCGATTTGAATAATTGGCGAGCGGTCAGAGCTTCATCACCAGCATGCCGATCAGCACCTGCCCACAGGCTAAGAGCCGTGGCCGGCCGAAAGGTTCTTTCAGGCGGATATTTCACGGCAGCGTTTACGGTGAATATGCGATTGCAGAACCGACTGGTCAGAATTGATTCGCCATGTGTCAGCAGCTGTTTATACTGCAACCCACCACGCCGTACTCAGCTGCACACCCAAAAATTCCAATAAAAGCTGCCTGCTCCGCTTTCTTCGAAAACGGTCGCTGGCACGCGTATGCCTGATCAAAGCGTCAAGACTACCGACAGAGACCTTGCGCATGCCCCTCGCTTTGCTTGCACTCGCCGTTGCCGCGTTCGGCATCGGCACCACCGAATTCGTCATCATGGGCCTGCTGCCCGATGTCGCCCGCGACCTTGCGGTGAGCATTCCTCACGCAGGCCTGCTGATCACCGGTTACGCCCTGGGCGTGGTGTTCGGCGCGCCGATTCTGGCGATCGGTACCGCCAACATGCCGCGCAAAGCGACACTGCTGGGCATGACGCTGATGTTCATTCTCGGCAACGTGCTCTGCGCGCTCGCGCCGAACTACGCAACGCTAATGGCCGCGCGTGTGGTCACGGCGCTGTGCCACGGGGCGTTTTTCGGCATCGGCTCGGTGGTCGCCGCCGGACTGGTGGCGCCGAACAAACGCGCGCAAGCCATTGCCATGATGTTCACCGGCCTGACGCTCGCCAACGTCCTCGGCGTGCCGCTGGGCACAGCGCTGGGGCAATACGCTGGCTGGCGCTCGACCTTCTGGGCGGTGTCGGTGATCGGCATTGTCGCCGCGCTGGCGCAGTGGCTGTGGTTGCCGAAACACATCGCGATGGACAAGGCCAACCTCGCCAGCGAATTCAAAGTACTGGGCAAGGTCAACGTCCTGCTGGCGCTGGGCATGAGCGTGCTGGCCTCGACCAGTCTGTTCAGCGTGTTCACCTATATCGCTCCGATTCTGCAAGACATCACTGGCGTCAGCCCCACGGCGTGACGGTGATGCTGCTGTTGTTTGGTGTCGGCCTGACGGCGGGCAGCATGCTCGGTGGGCGCCTGGCCGATAGTCGCTTGTTACCGTCGCTGGTCGGTGTAGCGCTGGCAGTCGTGGTCATTCTCGCGGCCTTCAGCCAGACCAGCCGAGCGGTTATTCCGGCGGCGATCACCTTGGTGCTGTGGGGCATTTTTGCCTTCGCGCTGTGCCCGATTCTGCAGCTGTTGATCATCGATCAGGCCCACGAAGCGCCGAATCTCGGCTCGACGCTGAACCAGAGCGCGTTCAACCTCGGCAACGCGGCAGGCGCCTGGATTGGCGGGCTGGTAGTCGCCAGCGGCGCGGACCTGGCGGACTTGCCGTGGACCGGGGCGCTGGTTGGCGGGCTGACGGTGTTGACGGCGCTGCTGTTCATTTACCTGCAACGTCGGCGGGCCAGTGCGGTCAATGTGTCTGGCTGAGACCTCTGCGACTGACTACCTGTGGCGAGGGATTTATCCCCGTTGGGCTGCGCAGCAGCCCCAAAAACCTTCAATCGGGTTTTGTCAGAAATAATCGATAAGCCGGATTGCGACGGCTTCGCCGCCGAGCGGGGATAAATCCCCTCGCCACAATGAACTGTGGTGTGTCCCATGTCGCTGTTCGCCCATCAAACCCCTGCGTCCAACCTCCGGTCGCGCTCCATTCACCCTTCATCCAAAGGACCCCGGATGCTTGAACTTGTCGCCGCTTTCATCTGCCTCACCACCCTCCTGACTTTCGTCAATTTCCGCTTTATCGGCTTGCCGCCGACCATCGGCGTGATGGTTACCGCCCTGCTGTTCTCATTGCTCCTGCAAGGTCTCAGCGTGCTCGGCTTTCCCGGCCTCGAAGACCGCGTGCAGCAACTGATCGGCCAGATCGATTTCGGTGATCTGCTGATGAACTGGATGCTTTCGTTCCTGCTGTTCGCCGGCGCTCTGCACGTCAACTTGAATGACTTGCGCAGCTACCGTTGGCCGATCGGTCTGCTGGCCACCTTCGGTGTGTTGATCGCCACCGTAGTGATCGGCAGCCTGGCGTTCTACATTTTTGCCCTGTTCGGCTGGCACGTGAGCTTCCTCTACTGCCTGTTGTTCGGTGCGCTGATCTCACCGACCGACCCGATTGCCGTGCTCGGCGTGTTGCGTACCGCCAACGCCTCGAAACCACTTAAAACCACCATCGTCGGCGAATCGCTATTCAACGACGGCACGGCTGTCGTGGTCTTCACCGTGCTGCTGGGCATCGCGCAACTGGGCGAAACCCCGACCGTCAGTGCCACGGCCATGCTCTTCGTCCACGAGGCGATCGGCGGTGTGTTGTTCGGCGGACTGATCGGCTATCTGGTCTATCGGATGATCAAAAGCGTCGAGCAGCACCAGATCACCGTGATGCTGACCCTGGCCCTGGTGATCGGCGGTTCGGCGATGTCCACCGAATTGCACGTTTCGGCGCCGATTGCGATGGTGGTGGCCGGTCTGATCATCGGCAACCTCGGGCGCAATCTGGCGATGAACGACATGACCCGCCGCTATCTGGACGGTTTCTGGGAATTGCTCGATGACATGCTCAACGCGCTGCTGTTTGCGCTGATCGGCATGGAGCTGTTGCTGCTGCCGTTCAACTGGCTGCACATGGCCGCCGCAGGCCTGCTGGCGGTGGCGATTCTGCTGTCGCGCCTGCTCACCGTGGCCCCGGCGATCCTGCTGCTGCGGCGCTGGCGCTCGGTGCCGGCCGGGACCATCCGCATCCTGACCTGGGGTGGTCTGCGCGGCGGTGTTTCGGTGGCACTGGCGCTGGCCCTGCCGCTGGGCCCGGAGCGCGATCTGCTGCTGAGCATCACCTACATCGTGGTGCTGTCGTCGATCCTGCTGCAGGGCCTGACCATCGGCAAACTGGTCAAGCACGCAACGCGCAATGAGCCGGCCAGCGTGCCTGAGCCAGCCCACCACTGATCATTTCTTGATCGACTGCGGATCGGGCTTAACAGCCTGATCCGCAGACTCCTTCGGCGCACCACTTTCGCTGCGAATCTGCGCATGGCTGATCAGCGCGAAGATGAAACTGCCGCCGATGATGTTTCCCGCCAGCGTCGGCGCGGCGAACACTGCCCAGAAGTCACTCCACGGCAACTCGCCGGCAAACACCAGATACGACACTTCCGCCGATCCGACGACGATGTGGGTGAAGTCGCCCAGCGCCATGAAGTAAGTGATGAGGATGATGATCCACATCTTCGCGCTCTCCATGGACGGGATCATCCAGACCATGGTGGCGATCATCCAGCCGGAGACGATGCCCTTGGCGAACATCTGACTGGCGCTGTGTTCCATGACCTTGCGGCCGATTTCGAGGAAAGCGACGTCGGTCTTGCTGTCGAAGATCGGCAGTTCCAGCATCACGTAGGCCACCAGAATCGTCCCGCAGAGGTTGCCGACCAATACCACTGTCCACAGACGGATCAGGCGCAGGAAATTCTTCAGCGTCGGCTTGGTCATCACCGGCAGCACGGCGGTCAGGGTGTTTTCGGTGAACAATTGCTGGCGCGCAAGGATCACCGCGAGGAAACCGGCGCAGTAGCCGAAACTGGCGATCACCTTGAATTCGTCGCCATCGGGCAGGCGTGAATTGAGCAATCCCATGCCCATCAAGGACAGGCCCATGGTCAGGCCCGCCGCCAGCGCCGACCACCACAGCGCGGCAATGCTGCGCTCCAGTTCCTGATCGCCCTGGGTGCGGATGATTTCATGCAGAACGGCCGCGCGCGGCGGCTGGCTCTTCTCGACTTCGTGCTGCTCCTTGGCCGAGAGGTCGGGGGTCTTGTCGCTGGTGGGGGTGGTCATGGCGTGGCAACCGGTGGGGGCGATGTAGCTACGACCGTTGCGCTTCATGGCTGTTCAGTGGCCAGGCGAATCTTCGCTGACCTGGCAAGCGATTTCGCGAGCAGGCTCGCTCCCACAAGGATCACGCTGTACCTGTGGGAGCGAGCCTGCTCGCGAAGAATGCGCCGCCGATGTTATTGAACGGCTTCGTCATCCTGGAACTGGTCTTTCACATATTTGATCTCGGTCCGCCCGTGCGGCGCCGGCAGGCCGTCTTCGCCGAGGTTGACGAACACCATCTTCTCGACGGTCAGGATGCTCTTGCGGGTGATCTTGTTGCGCACTTCGCAGGTCAGGGTGATCGAGGTGCGGCCGAATTCGGTGGCGGTGATGCCCAGTTCGATGATGTCGCCCTGGCGCGAGGCGCTGACGAAGTTTATTTCCGAGATGTACTTGGTCACCACACGCTGGTTGCCCAGTTGCACGATGGCGTAGATCGCTGCTTCTTCATCGATCCAGCGCAGCAGGCTGCCGCCGAACAGGGTGCCGTTGGGGTTGAGGTCTTCGGGTTTAACCCATTTGCGGGTGTGGAAATTCATGGGGGCTCCTGGGTCGAGGCGTTTGAGCGTTAGGGGTATTGGCCCCCAGCTTCAAGTTTTCAGCTACAAGCTGCAAGTAAAAGCGGATTGGCTTTTACTTGCCGCTTGTAGCTTGCCGCTTGCCACTAGCCGGGCGAAGACCGCTATAATCGCCACCGTTTCAGAACGGCTATGCCGTTTTCCCGCCACCTGTCCGAGGGGCGCTGCAGCAGGTTCGACCTGTCAGGCTCGGATGGGGCGTTGACCGGCCTGCGCCGGACACTAAACGCACAACGGCGCCCATTCGCATACATTACGAATGGAGGCTCTTCATGAGCGCTGTCAACACGCCTGCAGATTTTACCGATTACAAAGTTGCCGACATGTCCCTGGCTGCCTGGGGCCGTCGCGAAACCATCATCGCCGAATCGGAAATGCCTGCCCTGATGGGTCTGCGCCGCAAATACGCTTCCGAGCAGCCGCTCAAGGGCGCGAAAATCCTCGGCTGCATCCACATGACCATTCAGACCGCCGTGCTGATCGAAACCCTGGTTGCCCTGGGTGCCGAAGTACGCTGGTCGTCCTGCAACATTTTCTCTACTCAGGATCAGGCCGCTGCCGCAATCGCTGCTGCCGGTATTCCGGTGTTCGCCTGGAAAGGCGAGACTGAAGAAGAGTACGAGTGGTGCCTGGAGCAGACCATCCTCAAGGATGGCCAGCCTTGGGACGCCAACATGATCCTCGACGACGGCGGCGACCTGACCGAGCTGCTGCACAAGAAATACCCGCAAGTGCTCGATCGCGTTCACGGCGTGACCGAAGAAACCACCACTGGCGTACACCGTCTGCTGGACATGCTGGCCAAGGGCGAGCTGAAAATCCCGGCCATCAACGTCAACGACTCGGTGACCAAGTCCAAGAACGACAACAAGTACGGCTGCCGTCACAGCCTGAACGATGCAATCAAGCGCGGCACCGACCACCTGCTGTCCGGCAAGCAAGCGCTGGTCATCGGTTACGGTGACGTGGGCAAGGGCTCGGCTCAGTCGCTGCGTCAGGAAGGCATGATCGTCAAAGTGTCGGAAGTCGACCCGATCTGCGCCATGCAGGCCTGCATGGACGGCTTCGAACTGGTGTCGCCGTTCATCGACGGTATCAACGACGGTTCCGAAGCGAGCATCGACAAAGCACTGCTGGGCAAGATCGACCTGATCGTGACCACCACCGGTAACGTCAATGTTTGCGACGCGAACATGCTCAAGGCCCTGAAGAAGCGCGCCGTGGTCTGCAACATCGGTCACTTCGACAACGAAATCGACACCGCTTTCATGCGCAAGAACTGGGCATGGGAAGAAGTCAAGCCACAGGTGCACAAGGTTCACCGCACCGGCGCTGGCAGCTTCGATCCACAGAACGACGACTACCTGATCCTGCTGGCCGAAGGCCGCTTGGTGAATCTGGGCAACGCCACCGGTCACCCGAGCCGCATCATGGACGGTTCGTTCGCCAACCAGGTCCTGGCACAGATCTTCCTGTTCGGCCAGAAATACGCCGACCTGTCGCCAGCACAGAAAGCCGAGCGCCTGACCGTTGAAGTGCTGCCGAAGAAACTCGACGAAGAAGTGGCTCTGGAAATGGTCCGCGGCTTCGGCGGCGTGGTCACCCAACTGACCAAGCAACAGGCTGACTACATCGGCGTCACCGTCGAAGGCCCGTTCAAGCCGCACGCCTATCGCTATTAAGAGCAGCTGCGAGCTTCAAGCTGCAAGCGGCAAGTAAAAGCGGTTGGTTTACTTGAGGCTTGTAGCTGTCGCTGGCTTCTTCATCGTTATTACGCAGCCGCTGGCTGCAAGCTTCAGGTACAGGATCCCGGCGCTCCGCCCTCTTGCAGCTTGAAGCTTGCAGCTTGCAGCTGGAGGCCCCCTCCAATGTCCCAAGACCGTCGCTACAGCTTCGAGTTTTTCCCGACCAAGACCGATGCCGGGCAAGAAAAGCTGCTCGCCACTGCCCGTCAGTTGGCCACTTACAACCCTGATTTCTTTTCCTGCACCTACGGCGCTGGCGGTTCGACCCGTGATCGCACGCTCAACACCGTGTTGCAGCTGGAAAGCGAAGTCAAAGTTCCCGCCGCTCCGCACCTGTCGTGCGTCGGTGACAGCAAGGACGATCTGCGCGGCCTGCTGAACGAATACAAGGCTGCCGGCATCAAGCGCATCGTTGCCCTGCGTGGCGACCTGCCGTCCGGCATGGGCATGACCAGCGGTGAGCTGCGTCACGCCAACGAGCTGGTGGAATTCATTCGCGAAGAAACCGCCGATCACTTCCACATCGAAGTCGCCGCTTACCCGGAAATGCATCCACAAGCGCGCAACTACGAAGACGATCTCGCCAACTTCGTGCGCAAGGCAAAGGCCGGTGCCGACAGCGCGATCACCCAATACTTCTTCAACGCCGACAGCTATTTCTACTTCGTCGACCGTTTGCAGGCGCTGGGCGTGGATCTGCCAATCGTGCCGGGGATCATGCCGATCACCAACTACAGCAAGCTAGCGCGCTTCTCCGATGCCTGCGGTGCGGAAATCCCGCGCTGGATCCGCAAACAACTGGAAGCCTACGGCGACGACACGCTAAGCATTCAACGCTTTGGCGAACAAGTCGTCAGCGAAATGTGCGAACGCCTGCTGCAGGGCGGCGCACCGGGGCTGCATTTTTATTCCATGAACCAGGCCGAACCTAGCCTGGCGATCTGGAATAACCTGAAGTTGCCGCGTTGAGGCAGCCGCAAGCTTCAAGTTGAAAGCTACAAGCAACAGATCGCAGCCTTCGGCGGCTCCTACAGGGGTGTCGCGGCTGCGATTTTTTGCGTTTTGAACCTCGGAACAGAGCTTGTGCAGGCACTTTCTGGCTCTTTCGGGTTTCTCGTCGTAATCTCCAGCCATGCCTTTGATCACGCAGTTATTCGCCGTGCTGGTTTTTGCTTGCCTGAGCTTCGCCGCTCGGGGCGAGAAGTTGCGTATTGTCACCGAGCCCTGGGCGCCGTACGTGTACGAACAGGGCGGGCAGAATCTCGGGCTGGACTACGAAACCACCGCCATCGTGTTCAAGCGTCTGGGCATTGAAGTCGAATGGCAGTTCCTGCCGTGGAAGCGCTGCCTGTCGATGCTCGAAACCGGTCAGGCCGACGGTGCGCTGGACATCTTTCACAGCGCAGAGCGTGACGCCACCCTGCTCTATCCCAGCGAACCGTTGTCCGACGTCGAATTCGTGATGTTCTACGCCAACGACCGGCCACATCCTTTCCGCACCCTCGAACAACTCAAAGGCCTGACCATCGGCACCTCGCCGGGTTATCTGTACAGCCCTGACTTCAGCCAGTCGGAGCTGTTTACCCGGGAGCCGGCGCCAACCCATGAAGCCAACTTCGGCAAACTGGTACGCGGGCGTATCGACCTGCTGATTACCGATCGCCGCGTCGGTCAGCATTTGCTCGATGAGCTGAATATTCGCGATCTGATCACGGAAAACCCGACGGTTATCAGCCGTCAGAGCCAGTTTCTTGCGGTTCGGCGCAATGCCGGTATGGATTTGCTGGTGCAGCGATTCGGTGCCGAACTCAAGCGTTTCAAGCGCGAACCAGCCTACGCCGAGCTCAGCGCGCGCTATGGCGCTGCGCCCGTCGACAATGCCTCACTGCGCTCAGCCACGGGCAGCGGCAAAACCGTTGAGCAGCAGGAAAGCAGCGCGCAGTGATTGCTCTGTTATACTCCGGCGTTCCCGCCAGGCTCACGCCCGGACGCCCGGAACCGTAACAGGCCTCTCGACCCGCTACAGCGCAGCTTCCAGCCCGCGCGAGCGCTCCTGACGTGCCTTCGGAACCGCCGCTGGACCGGACGGGATTGCGTCCTCTTAAACGTGATTCGCGCCAGGCAAGACTCCCATTGGGCCAAGCCCTAACTAAAACAGGATTACTCATGTCCTTTGCTTCCCTCGGTCTCTCCGAGGCTTTAGTCCGTGCCATCGAAGATGCGGGCTATACCGAGCCTACTCCGGTGCAACAGCGGGCCATTCCCGCCGTGTTGCAAGGTCGCGACCTGATGGTTGCGGCTCAGACAGGTACCGGTAAAACCGGCGGTTTCGCCCTCCCGATTCTGGAGCGGTTGTTCCCCAACGGTCACCCGGACAAATCCCAGCGTCACGGCCCGCGCCAACCGCGCGTACTGGTCCTGACCCCGACCCGCGAACTCGCGGCCCAGGTGCACGAGAGCTTCAAGATCTACGCCCGTGACCTGAAATTCGTCAGCGCCTGCATCTTCGGCGGCGTCGGCATGAACCCGCAGGTCCAGGCCATGTCCCGTGGCGTTGACGTCCTCGTCGCCTGCCCGGGTCGCTTGCTCGACCTCGCCGGCCAGGGCAGTGTCGATCTGTCCCACGTGGAAATCCTCGTTCTCGACGAAGCCGACCGCATGCTCGACATGGGTTTTGTGCACGACGTGAAAAAGTTCTCGCGCGTCTGCCGGCCAAGCGTCAGAACCTGCTGTTCTCGGCAACGTTCTCGAAAGACATCACCGACCTCGCCGGCAAACTGCTGCACAACCCGGAGCGCATCGAAGTCACGCCGCCGAACACCACGGTCGAGCGCATCGAACAACGCGTGTTCCGCCTGCCCGCCAGCCACAAACGTGCGCTGCTGGCGCACCTGATCACCGCTGGCGCGTGGGAACAGGTGCTGGTCTTCACCCGCACCAAGCACGGCGCCAACCGTCTCGCTGAATACCTGGACAAACACGGCCTGCCGGCTGTAGCGATCCACGGCAACAAGAGCCAGAACGCCCGCACCAAAGCCCTGGCCGACTTTAAGGCCGGCGAAGTGCGCATTCTGGTTGCCACCGACATTGCTGCTCGGGGTCTGGACATTGATCAGTTGCCGCATGTGGTCAACTTCGAGCTGCCGAACGTCGATGAAGACTATGTGCACCGTATCGGTCGTACCGGCCGTGCCGGTCGTTCGGGCGAGGCGATCTCGCTGGTCGCGCCGGACGAAGAAAAACTGCTGAAAAGCATCGAGCGCATGACCAGGCAGAAGATTGCCGACGGCGATCTGATGGGCTTCGACTCCAGCACCATCGAAGCCGAGAAGCCGGAAGCCCGCGAGCGTCCCGACATCCGCAACCCGCGCAATTCCCGTGGCCCACGTGGCGATGGCCCGAATGGCGGCGGCGGTGGCGGCGGTCGCAAGGACAAAGGCAAAGACAAGGGCAAGGAAAAACCGGCCGGTGAACGTGGCGAGCGCCCTGCCCGTCAACAGAAACCGCGCGAAGGCACCCCGAGCCGCGACCAGCGCCCAAGCCAGCCACCACGTGCAGCGGCTGATCGTGCTCCGGACGAATTCCTCGACGACGATATCGATAACTTCGGTAACCGCGTCGACTACGTGCCGAAAGCCGCTCCTGCCGGTGGCCGTGGCCGTCGTCCGGGCGCACCGGCCCAAGGCTCAGGCACTGGCGCACCGCGCGGCGGTCAGCCACAGGGTCGCCAGAACGGTCCGCGCAACAGCAACGGCTCGAGCACCGGCACGCCACCGGCCAAACGCAGCGGCCCGCGCAATGGCGCTCCGCGTGACGGTCAGGGTCGTCGTGACGAATCCGCGCCGCGCAACCGCCGTCCGGCCCGTGACGATCAGCCACGCAGCGAACCGGCCGTGCAGAACCCGCGCAGCAACGGTCCGAAGATCATGCACAAGGAATCGAAAGCCGACCGCTTCCCGACGCCTGAACAGCTCGATCAACTGCCAAGCCGCCCGCGTGGCGAGAAACCGGCTTTGCTGACCCGCAATCGCTGAGTTTCAAGCCGCCATGAAAAATGCCCCGACTCGAAAGAGCCGGGGCATTTTTTTGACTTGTGAAAATCGCAAGATCACTCAGATCCCTGTGGGAGCGAGCTTGCTCGCGAAAGCGGTGCGTCATTCAACAAATCAAGTGATTGACCTGACGCCTTCGCGAGCAAGCTCGCTCCCATAGGTTTTCAGTGACGCGAAGTGATGTATCAGACAATAAAAAACGCCCCCGGCCTTGCGACCGGGGGCGTTTTTCATGTGGCGGCGAAATTTATTTCGCTTTCACACCTTCAAACGAAACATACAACTCGACCGCATCGGACTTCGGACCGAGGTCTTTCTGCTTGCCGAAATCGGAACGCTTGATGGTGGTGGTGCCTTCGAAGCCGGCACGGTAGCCGCCCCATGGATCCTTGCCTTCGCCCAGGAAGGTGGCCTTGACGACAACTGGCTTGGTCACGCCCAGCAGGGTCAGGTCGCCGGTCACGTCAGCGGTGTTGGCACCGGTGGATTTGACGCTGGTGGAAACGAAAGTGGCCTTGCCGAATTTGCTGGCGTTGAGGAAGTCAGCGCTGGCGATGTGCTTGTCGCGCTCGGCGTGGTTGGTGAACACGCTGGCAGTGTTCACGTTGAATTCGATCTTGCTGTCTTCAGGCTTGGCAGCGTCGAAGCTGAACTTGCCGTCGATGTCCTTGAAGGTACCGGTGATGTAGCTGTAGCCCAGGTGGCTGATCTTGAAGTCGACGAAGGCGTGCTGGCCTTCCTTGTCTACTACGTAGTCAGCAGCCATTACGTTGGCGGACAGCACGGCGGAACCGATTGCCAGAGCGGCCAGAGTCTTTTTCAACATGCTTTCTTTTCCTTTGAGTCGAGGTTGAATTTCAGGCTTTGCGACCGAGCATTCGAGTGAGGGTCGCATCACGATCGATAAAGTGGTGCTTCAATGCTGCCAACGCATGGAGACCGGAAAAAATTACCAGTGCCCACGCCAGCCACAGATGAATCACCCCAGCGGTATCTGCCTGATCCGGTAGTCCGGAGAGCAGAGCAGGGACTTCAAACAGGCCAAACACCGGGATCCCGACACCGTCTGCGGTGGAAATCAGGTAACCGGCAATCATCACAGCGAACAGCGCCAGATACAGAAACCCGTGGCCGAACTTGGCGCCGATACGGGTCATGCGGCTGTAGCTTTGCAGCGTAGAAGGCGGTGGGCTGATGAAGCGCCACAGCACCCGCAACAGCATCACACCGAGCAGCACCAGACCGATGCTCTTGTGCAGGTCCGGCGCGTCTTTGCGCCAGGTGCTGTAGTAATCCAGCCCGACCATCCACAAACCCAGCGCGAACAGCCCGAAGACCGCCAGCGCCACGCCCCAGTGCATGAAGATGCTGACCCAACCATAGCGCGAAGAAGAGTTACGTAGCTGCATTGCCCAAATCCTGTGAGAACTGCGAACCAAGACTAGCGAGTTATCTATCGAATTAAAGCGGAAAATTTTGCTTTGAAATATCGAGAAATACGATCAAGAGTCTGGAAGTGGCGTGTTAAGGAAAGATTAAAGGCAAAAGTGTGGCGGGATGTTGTTGCAAGGCATTGGAATCGGAATGCCTGCGCCGGCCCTTCGCGAGCAAGCCCGCTCCCACAGTGATTGCATTCCAACTGAGGAAACACGGTCAAATGTGGGAGCAAGGCCACTCCCACAGCGATTGCATTCCAACAAGAAACACGGTCAAAGGTGGGAGCGGGCTTGCTCGCGAAAGCGGTCTCGGAGGCAAAAAAGCGCGGCGTAAAAGCCGCGCTTTTTCATTCACCGCAAGGCTTACTGCGCCTTGGTCTCGGTCGTCGCTGCTGGCTTGGCCGCTGGCTTCTTCGCCGGTTCAGCCTTTTTTGCTGCGGGTTTGGCAGCCGGCTTTTTCGTATCGGTTTTGGCTGCAGGCTTCTTCGCCGCAGGCTTGGTCGCTGCTTTCTTTGCCGGCTCGGCTTTTACCGGGGCCGCTGGCTTCGGTGCTTCCACCGGCGCTGGCGCAGGTGCCGGGGTCGGTGCAGGCGCTGGAGCGACCGGAGCAGGTGCTGGCTCTGGCGCTTTCGCAGGCTCAGGCTTTTTCTCGTCATCCGAACCGCCGAAGAGGTTAGTGAAGAAGTTGCCCTTCTTCGCCGCCACCGCGCCCGCTGCGCCTGCCGCTGCTGCAGCCGGAACCACTTTGACCGGTTCGAACGACTTGCCGGCCGCCAGATCTTCAACCTGGCTGGCCGCGCGCTGGCCGGTGCGCAGTGCGCCTTCCAGAGTGCCCGGGTACAAGGTGTCGGTGTGTTCGCCGGCGAACGCCACGCGTTGCAGCGGACGTTCCCACAGGCGCCAGAACTTGCTGATCTGCCCCGGGCCGTAAGCCAGGTAGGCGCCGCCCATCGACGGGTCGGTGCTGTAGCGACGGATTTCATAACCGGTGAACGAGCCACGGGCCTGTGGATAAAACGCGTGCAGACGGATCAGCACCTGATCGACCATCTGCTTGTCGCCGAATGCCTGCATCACACGGGCGTTGTCGCCGGACAGGTTGATCACCACGTTGGCGCCGCCCTTCAGCGCCGGTTCGATCCAGAGCATGCCTAAACCTGCGTTGCTGTAGATCTCGCCGGACATGCGCGATTTGCTTTCCCACACTGGCGTCTTGAACTTCAGCATGATCTGGTCGCGCCAGCCGTAGTTGGTGCCCTTGATCGCCGCCAGATGCTGGGCATCCAGCGCCGGGGTCAGCGAGATCTTGTTCAGTGCGCGCAACGGCACCGCCAGCACCACGTAGTCAGCCTGATAGCCGACGCTGCCGACTTTGACGGTCACGCCGTCCTTGTCCTGGATGATGGCCGAGACCGGCGAGCTGGTCTTGATGGTCTTGATCTGTTTGACGAAGGCCTGGGCCAGTACCTGGCTGCCGCCGACCAGACGCGAGGCGCGCAGGTCGCGGTCGGAAACGCCGCGATAGACGCGGTTCTGCTGAGCGAAATACAGCAGCGACAGACGCGAAGGTTCGTCGTAGTGGGTGCGGATGTCCTGGTTGATCAACTGACGCGCGGTGGCCGGCAGGTTCTGCTTGTCGAGCCAGCTCGATACGGTGATCTGATCCAGCGCATGCAGGGTGGCAGTCGCCGCCGGGTTCTGCGGATCGTCGATCGAGCGCGCCAGATCGTCGAGGGTCTTCTGGTAGCGCTTGAGTGCGTCGGCGGTGGCTGGCTGCTTGGTGGCCAGATCGGTAGCGGAGAAATAATCACCGTCGATCAGATAGCTCGGCGTACGCACGAATTCCGGCGCCGGCGTGGTGCCGAGCTTGAAGGTCGACACGTACTTGTTCAGCACCGGCTGGGTCTTATCGTTGCCGATCCACTCGCTGGTGGCCATGCCCGAGCGACCGCCCAGGCTCGGTTTGGCTTCCAGCAGGGTGACCTGCCAGCCCTTGTTCTGCAGCTCGTAAGCAGCGGTCAGACCCGAGAGGCCGCCGCCGATCACGATTGCGGTTTTATCCTTGGCCAGCGCCGTAACGCTGAACAGCCCCAACATCACCAGCGCACAGGCGCGCAGCCAACCGACAGACATTCAGCGAACTCCGGAAAAACAGGTGGGAAAAGCAGTTTGCGAGCCAGACGACTCAAAGAACCGCGAAGAATACGTTAGCCATCAAAACGCCGCCAGCGACGTCTATCGGCTCAGACAAAGTAGCTCAATCGACACAATGGGTTGTTCCCGCGCGATGCATTGCATAGGCTTGCGCGATTGTTCGCCCGCGCCTGACGCGAGCCGCCTCGAGGAGACTGTAAATGGGCCTGAATAACCAGTGGATGCAACGCGATCTTGCGGTGTTGTGGCATCCCTGCACCCAGATGAAAGACCACGAACAGCTGCCGCTGATCCCGATCAAGCGCGGCGAAGGCGTCTGGCTCGAAGACTTCGAAGGCAAGCGCTACCTCGACGCGGTCAGCTCCTGGTGGGTCAACGTGTTCGGCCATGCCAACCCACGCATCAACCAGCGCATCAAGGATCAGGTCGATCAACTCGAACACGTGATCCTTGCCGGTTTCAGCCACCAACCGGTAATCGAGCTGTCCGAGCGTCTGGTGAAAATGACCCCGCAAGGCTTGAACCGAGTGTTCTACGCCGATAACGGTTCGTCCTGCATCGAAGTCGCACTGAAGATGAGCTTTCACTACTGGCTCAATCGCGGCCAGCCAAACAAGAAGCGCTTCGTCACCCTGACCAACAGCTACCACGGTGAAACCATGGCAGCGATGGCGGTCGGCGATGTGCCGCTGTTCACCGAGACCTACAAAGCCCTGCTGATGGACACCATCAAGGTGCCGAGCCCGGATTGCTATCTGCGCCCCGACGGCATGAGCTGGGAAGAACACTCGCGCAACATGTTTGCCGCCATGGAACAGACCCTGGCGCAAAACCATGACAGCGTCGCGGCGGTGATCGTCGAGCCGCTGATTCAGGGCGCCGGCGGCATGCGCATGTATCACCCGGTTTATCTCAAGCTGCTGCGCGAGGCCTGCGACCGCTACGGCGTGCACCTGATTCACGATGAAATCGCCGTCGGCTTCGGTCGCACCGGGACGATGTTCGCCTGCGAACAGGCCGGCATCCGCCCGGACTTCCTCTGCCTGTCGAAAGCCCTGACCGGCGGCTATCTGCCGCTGGCAGCGTGCCTGACCACCGATGAGGTCTACAGCGCGTTCTACGACGACTACCCGACCCTGCGCGCCTTCCTCCACTCGCACAGCTACACCGGTAACCCGCTGGCGTGCGCGGCAGCATTGGCGACGCTGGATATCTTCGAGCAGGACAACGTCATCGAGAACAACCAGGCGCTGGCTCAGCGCATGGCCTCGGCGACCGCGCATCTGTTCGATCACCCCAACGTCTCCGAAGTGCGCCAGACCGGCATGGTCCTGGCGATCGAGATGGTCAAGGATAAAGCCACGAAAGAGGCCTACCCTTGGCAGGAGCGTCGCGGTTTGAAGGTGTTCCAGCATGCGCTGGAGCGAGGCGCGTTGCTGCGGCCGCTGGGCAGCGTGGTGTATTTCCTGCCGCCGTATGTGATCACCCCGGAGCAGATCGATTTCCTTGCTGAGGTGGCTAGCGAAGGTATCGACATTGCTACGCGTGACAGCGTCAGCGTGGCGGTGCCGAAAGACTTCCACCCGGGATTTCGCGATCCGGGCTGATCGATACCAAAGGTTTGAGAAGGACCCTGTGGCGAGGGGATTTATCCCCGTTGGGTGGCGAAGCCGCCCTGAAATCTGCAATCGTGGTGAGTCAGGATTATTGCGTGTGCTGATTTCACGACTGCTGCGCAGCCGAACGGGGATAAATCCCCTCGCCACCAAAGCTCTGCCAACAGTGACTACGCGCCAATTTTTTAGAGACCCGAAATGAGACTGTCCCGCTTCTTTATCGACGCCCCGCTGAGCACCGGCGAACACGAACTGCCGGAAGCCCAGGCGCATTACATCAGCCGCGTGTTGCGCATGGTCGAGGGCGATGCGGTGCAGTTGTTCGACGGTTCCGGCCATGAGTTTCGCGGGTCCTTGGTGGATGTCGGCAAGAAACGCGTGGTCGTGCAGATCGACGAGCAATTCGCCGGGCAAATCGAATCGCCGCTGCAGATCCACCTCGGCCAGGGCCTGTCCCGGGGCGAGCGCATGGACTGGGCGATTCAGAAAGCCACCGAACTGGGCGTCACGGAAATCACCCCAATCTTCAGCGAACGCTGCGAAGTCCGGCTCAAGGACGAACGCGCCGACAAGCGCTTGCTGCACTGGCGCCAAGTGGCGATCAGTGCCTGCGAACAGTGCGGGCGGTCACGGGTGCCGGTGATTCATCCACCAGTGTTGCTGGCGGACTGGCTCAAGCAGACTGAAGCCGAATTGAAACTGGTGCTGCATCCGGTGGCAGAGCCGTTGGTGAGTCATGCCAAACCGGCGACGCTGGCGTTCCTGATCGGGCCGGAAGGTGGCTTGACGGACGGCGAAGTCGAGCAGGCCAAAGGCAATGGCTTCCACGCCGCCCGCCTCGGCCCACGCGTGCTGCGCACCGAGACCGCGCCGGTGGTGGCGCTGGCGGTAGCCCAGCAACTGTGGGGTGATTTCTAGGACGCCATCGCTGGCAAGCCAGCTCCCACAGGTGCTTTGTTGGCCACAACATTTGTGAACACCACTGAACCCTGTGGGAGCTGGCTTGCCAGCGATTAGCCGCACCTCGGTCTACAGGACGTAAAACAGAATCGCGACAAAATGCAGCAAGCTCCCGGCAATCACGAACAGATGCCAGATGCCATGGGCATGCCGCAGCCGGTGATCGAGGGCAAAAAAGATAATCCCCACCGTATACAGCACCCCGCCCGACGCCAGCCAGGCAAACCCCGCCGTGCCCAGCGCGGCAATCAGCGGTTTGACCGCGACCAGCACGATCCAGCCCATCACCGCGTAAATCACGATCGACAGAATCCGTGCCTCGGAGCGCGGTTTGATCTCTTGCAGAATGCCGATCAGCGCCAGCCCCCAGACGATCCCGAACAGCGTCCAGCCCCACGGCCCGCGTAACGTCACCAGGCAGAACGGCGTGTAGCTGCCGGCGATCAGCAGGTAGATCGAAAAGTGATCGACCTTTTTCATGATCGCTTTCTTGCGCCCGCGCACGCTGTGGTACACGGTCGAAGCGCTGTAGAGCACCAGCAAAGTGAAGGCGTAGATCGCCACGCTGACGATCTTCCATGGACTGCCGTCGAGGCTGGCAATCACCAGCATCCAAACGCCGCCGATAAACGCGGCGATGGCTCCGACCAGATGGGTCCAGGCGTTGAGTTTTTCCCCGTGATACATGTGTCGCAGACCTCGTAGTCACTAGCGCAAGCGCGCAAGGCTCGGGCCTTGAGCGTAAAAGCGCAATGTTTCTGTTCAACCTCGCCTGCGCGGCACGTCGGAATTGGGCACAATCGGCCGATACCAAAAGAGTCCGCGCCATGCTGATCGACGAAGAATTGACCCTGAAAAAACTCGAGGTGTTCCTCGCCTTCATGCGCACCGGCAACCTCGCCCGCGCCGCCGCCGAATTGCAGACCAGCAACGTCAGCGTGCACCGCGCGATTCACTCACTGGAAAACGCCCTGCGCTGCCCGCTGTTCAAACACGAGGGTCGCAATCTGACGCCGCTGGAAAGTGCTTACGTGCTGGAAGAGCGCGCGCAGAAGCTGATCAACGATGTGGTCGACAGCGTGCGCCTGACCCGCGAAGCCGCCGGGTTCTCCGCTGAGCGCTTCAAGCTTGGCTCGCTGTATTCGCTGACGGTGAAAACCGTGCCGCAACTGATCATGGGCTTGAAAATCCGCCGCAGCGAACTCAACATCGACCTGATCCTCGGCTCGAACATCGACCTGCTCTACAAGCTGAAAAACATGGAGGTCGACGCGATTCTGGTGTCACTGGACGACAGCATCAACGATCCGGACTGCGAACAGATTGCGCTGTTTTCCGACGACATCTTCCTCGCCACCCCGGCGGATTCGAAGTTTGCTCAGCGCAGTGAAGTCGATCTGGCCGAGGTGCGGGATGAAACGTTCATCACCCTGACCCAGGGCTTTGCCACGCATCAGGATGGCAATCGGGTGTTCAAGCAAGCGGGGTTCGAGCCGAAAGTGGCGATGCAGGTCAATGACATCTTCACTTTGCTGAGCATGGTCAGCTCCGGGGTGGGGTACGCCTTGTTGCCGGGGCGGATTGCGGCGGTGTACGAGAATCGGGTGAAGCTCATCCCGTTGCAGGAGAAGTACCGCTTGCAGCAGCACATTGGCGTGGTGTTTCTCAAGGCCAAGGAGCGCGATCCGAATTTGCTGGCGTTGCTGGCGGAGTGTCGGATGTATGCCAATCGCCAGGCCAGCTCATGATCGTTCCCACGCTCTGCGTGGGAATGTCTCAATGGACGCTCTGCGTCCGCTTTGGGACGCGGAGCGTCCCGGCTGCATTCCCACGCAGAGCGTGGGAACGATCAATGTCAGCTCGGTCAGCCCATCAACCCGCGCATCGCCAGAAACAACAGCGAAGGCCCGAGCAGACACCCTAGCGCGGTGTAGAACGCCGCCGTCAGGCAACCATATGGCACCAGCTTCGGATCGGTGGCCGCCAGGCCCCGGCAACGCCGCTGGAGGTGCCCATCAAACCACCGAAAATCACCGCGCTGCGCGGGTTGTTCAGACCGATCATCGGTGCCACGAACGGTGTCATCACCATCACCAGAATCGCCTTGATCAGCCCCGCCGCAATCGACAGCGCCATCACCTCGGAGCTGGCGCCGATCGCCGCGCCGGTCACCGGGCCGACAATGTAGGTCACCGCACCGGCGCCAATGGTGGTCAGGCTCACCGCATCGGTGTAGCCGAACGCCATCGCCACGCCGACGCCGGCGACGAACGAGGTGCCAACGCCGACAAACAGCGCCAGCACACCGACGAGTCCGGCGCGTTTGAGCTCATCGACACTCACCCCAAACGCCGTCGCCACAATCGCGAAATCCCGCAGCATCGCACCGCCGAGCAGGCCGATGCCGGACAGCAGGGGAATATCCACCACGCCTTTTTGCCCACCGGTGAGTGCGCCGCCGATATACGACAGCACCAGCCCGAGCAGAATGGCGATCGCCGAACCGTGCAGCCGGCCCTTGGTGAAGGTGTTGGACATCCAGTAGGACACCCACATGGTCAGGCCGACAATCAAAAAGCCGCTGATCAGACCGTAGCCGGTGATCACTTTCATCATTGATTCGTACATGGCGATCACCCCGCAGTCTTGGCAGGAGCAATCGGCGTTTCTTGCTTGTTGCCCATGCGTGTCAGCACTGGCACCAAGGCAAAAGCGATCACTACGGCGAGGGTGCCGGCAAGAATCGCCATCGGCCCGCCCTTCAGCGCACCGTAGACATTCTGCTGCGCGGCCATGGCGACCACGATGGGAATGTAGATCGCGCTCCAGAACTCCACGCCCTGCTCGGTCTTGCCCTTGAGCCAGCCGCTCTTGTAGAGATAGCTGCCCAGGCCGATCAACAGCAGCATCGCAATGCCGACACCGCCGACGTTGGCTGGCACGCCGATCAGCTTGCCGAGCAGTTCACCGACCCAGATCCCGACCAGCGTGCAGAAGGCGAGAAACGCCACACCGTAAATAATCATTGTTGTAGTCCTCAAAGTGCATCGTCGAATGTTGTTTTTGTTGTTCGAAGCTTGAGTCGCGGCGGTTTTAGAGTTGGCGGCCACCCTCCTCTCGCAACAGCGCTTGCAGGGTGTCGAGGCGGGCACTGTCGAAGGCAGTGACGGTGCCCTGCTCGAACACCCGGCGCGCCAGCCCGGTCAGCACCGCACCGGGCGGCAGTTCGATCTGTAGACGTACGCCGCGCTCGTAGGCGCTTTGCACGGTGCCGCGCCAGTCCACCACGCGGCACATGTTGAAAGCGAGGTCATCGCGCAGCGCTTCGACTTTGCTCACAGGCCGCGCGCGACTGCCGCTCAGATAAGCGATTTTCGGGTTCTTCAGTTCAACCTTGGCGAAGGCCTCGGCAAGCGCCTGCGCCGGCCTTTCCAGTAGCGGACAGTGCGATGGCACGCTCACCGCCAGCCGCTTCGCCACTCCGGCGCCGCGACTGCGCGCCAGTTCAGCCACCGCGTGCATGGCCTTGTCGCTGCCGGCAATCACCACTTGGTTATCGGCATTGATGTTGGCCAGATACACCGGCCGATCTTCGCGGTGCACTTGCGCCAGCAGTGTTTCGACTGTGGACAACTGCAAGCCGATGATCGCGGTCATGCCGTAGCCCTGTGGATAAGCCTGTTGCATCAGCTCACCGCGCAGGCTGACCAGATGCAGCGCATCGCTGAAGCTCAAGGCTCCTGCCACCACCGCCGCTGGATAAGAGCCGATTGACAGGCCGGCGACGTAATCCGCGCTCAGTTCATCCTGCAATAACTGCCGCGAAGCCGCGACGCCAGCGATCAGCAGGCACAGCTGCACCGCTCTGGTCGTGCACAATGCCTCGGCTGAATCCAGCAGCAAAACATCCTCGCCGAGCACATCACTGGCCTCGACCAGCGTTTCCCGAGGCAAGCGCTGGAGCATGCCGGCTTGCTGCGCGCCCTGGCCGGGAAACACCAACAGACTGCTCACGCCGCCTGCTCCTGCGGGTTCCACGGATCGACCACCAATGCCGCCTGATGGGCATTTTTCAGCAGCACTCGCGCCGAACCGCTGGCCCATTCCCGCAACGCCACAGCGCCGAACGGCGTTTGCAATTGCATGTCGACCCGGCACGCAGTTTGATCAAAAAGCGCGACCAGTTCGCGCGCCTGATTACGGGCGATGATGTGCGGCGCACGCAGAATCAGATCGAGATCACTGGCTTCATGCATTGCTTTGAAACCACTGGCCAATTCAAACCCGACACTGCCGCTGACACCCCAGACCCAACCGCAGTCATCGAGTATCGGCCGCAGTTGTTTGAGCGCCTGCGTCACCGGCAGATCTCGTTCGCATTCAACATGACGAAGGGCCTCGGGACTGACCCGACAGGCAATCGAATCGAGCGGCATAAACGCCGCCAGCCGCTGCTCGCGCAACACACCACGAACGCCGACCGCGACCAGACCTTCCTCGCTCAAGGCCCGGCGCACCACCACCGGTTGCCCGGCCGCCAGCGCCGCGACCGCCCACTGCGGCGCATCCGCCGGCAACTGCGCCGGGGTCATGCCCCAGAGCAGATCGTGGGCCAGGGGCAGGTTCACCACTGCGCCCTCAGCAACTCGCGGACTTTGCTGGAGGCGGCACGATTGCTCGCACCAAGGCGCCCTTTCAAATCAGTGCTGGTCACATCGCTGATCGCTTGCTTCAGGCACTCAGTCACGCGCGCCAGATCTTCCGCCGTCGGCTGTTCAATTTGCTGCACCGAGAGGGTTTCCCAGAGCAGGCCGAGGCTGGCGTAGCTGTCGATGTCATAGGCCATCGGCGGCACGCTCGACGCCAGCGCCTCCAGTTCCTCGACACTGCGCAAGGTGACCCGCGCCGCCGAGGCTTTGCCCATCGCGTGGACCATCACGCCGGGATCGCGCAGCGCGATCAGGCGATTGGCCTGATAACCGTGGGCCAGAAACGCCCCGGACATGGCTTTGCCCACCAGCAGCGCAATCACCGGATGCCCGGCCAAGCGTGCACGGGCATAACTGTCCGCCGCGCCGGCCAGCGCCTGATGAATGCCGAGGGCTTCTTCGCGCCGGCCATACGCCTGGCTCGGTACATCGACGATGGCGATGATCGGGCGCTTTTGCGCTTTATCACGATCAGCGCTGATCGCGTCATCCACAGCCTTGGCCAGACCCCACCCTTCGAGCAAGCCGACTTCGCCGTTGCGGGCGCGTGGGAAACGGTTGTCCGGGTCAGCCACCACGGCGATAAACCGGCCGAGTTCACCGTCAGCCACTTTCAGCGAGGGCGGTAGCCCTTCGACGCTTTCAGCGCCCGCGCTCAAGGCGTTGAACCAGTGCAAACCGCGCAATGAATAACTGCTCATGAGCGCTCTCCTTGATACAGATCGCGAACCACTGACGGTTCGATTTGCTTGTCCGTGTCCAGCTTGCCGAGGCGCTGCAGGAACCACTCGGCGCGCTGACTGCGCGGCTGTGCCGGCAGGCCTTGCTGGAGCAATTCGCCAACCTGCTGACGAATCTGCGCCACGTCATCGCCGACATAACAGTCCACCAGTCCCGTGTTGAAACGCTGCTCGCCGCCGGTCAGGCTCCAGATGAAGGGCCGGTCGCGGGAGTCGTATTCCTCGATCCCGGCTTCCTGCTCGATCACTTGCGGGCCGTTCAGGCCGAGACGTGCTTCCTGGGTCACTAACAGATAGCTGCACAGCGCAGCGGCGATCGACATGCCGCCGAAGCAACCGACGCTGCCGGCGACCACGCCGACCACCGGTTGGTATTGCTGCAAATCGACAATCGCCGCGTGAATATCGGCAATCGCCGCCAGCCCCAGATTGGCTTCCTGCAAGCGCACGCCGCCGGTTTCCAGCAGCAACACGGCGCGGGTGGGGATGCCGTTGCGGTTGTCTTCGGCGGCCAGTTCCAGCGCACCGGCAATCTTCGCCCCGCCGACTTCGCCAAGGCTGCCGCCCTGAAACGCGCCTTCAATCGCCGCGATGACCACCGGCAAACCGTCGAGACTGCCCTTGGCGATGATTACGCCGTCGTCGGCTTGCGGCACTACGCCCTGGCGCTCAAGCCACGGCGACATGACCCGTTGAAACGGATCGAGCAGTTCGCGAAAGGTCCCGGCGTCGAGCAAGGCTTTCGCCCGTTGCCGCGCGCCGAGTTCGACGAAGCTGTGTTTGTTCAGCAACGCTGCGCTGTCAGTCATGGCCGATCTCCTCGAAACCCTGTTCCAGACGCAAGCGCACCACCCCCGGCGTCGCGCCGAAATCGTGGATATCGATGGCCATCGCTGGCGGCGTGGTGCCGTCGAACATCCGCGCAAACAGGTGCTGCCAGCGCTGCTGCGCGCCGTTGACCGAGGTCTGCACGTTGATCGTCAGTTTGCCGGCCAGACCCGGTTCGATCAGCACTTCCAGATCACCCGAACCGACACAACCGACCAGCGCACGCCCGCGTGGCGGCTGCCCCGCGGGGAATTCAAACGATAGGTTTTCCATCAAAACGCTCCCTGAGAGATGCCGTCGCGCTCGATACGATCAAGCAACAGCGTGGCGGCGAGCAGGTCGGCGGCGCCACCGGGCGAGGCATTCAATGCGATGAGTTGTTGATCCAGTTCGTGCAGGCGACGACGACCGCTGAGGCTGGCGCTGCCGCCGGCATCGAGCACCGCTTGCGCGCCGGACTGCATGGCCTGCAGGCCCGGTTCGCCGGCGCGGTAGAGCACGCAGGTGTCGGCCAGCTCGGTCATGATCGCCAGCAACGCATCGAGCCGGGCGTTCTGTTCGCCGTGGCCGCTGGCGCGGCTTTTGTGCAGTTGCGGCAGGCCGCGTTGCAGCACGGACGGGAAGCCGAGTTGCGCTTCCTCGCGAGCACCGCGTGCGCCGTAACGCTGGGCGACTTGTGCGCCGTGGCTGAGCGGTTTCGGCGCGTAGCGGTCGTCGAGCAGTGCCAGGCGGGCGGCACACAG
The DNA here is from genome assembly GCA_030544685.1 of Pseudomonas sp. B21_DOA. Classification (NCBI taxonomy): domain Bacteria; kingdom Pseudomonadati; phylum Pseudomonadota; class Gammaproteobacteria; order Pseudomonadales; family Pseudomonadaceae; genus Pseudomonas; species Pseudomonas sp. B21_DOA. The sequence goes on from CP086683.1 coordinate 547,525, forward strand.
GGCGACGGATTTCGGTTGCAGCGCGGCGGCCGTCACCAACAGTCCCAACGCCCAGATCGCACCGCGATGGGTGTTGACGCCGTTGGTGGTCACAAGCATCGCTTGCTCGCCTTCACGGCCGATGCGGCCAATCGCTTCGCGCAATGGCAAACCGACTTCGCCCAGCTCCAGCGCCGCCTCGGCCATTTCCTTGAACGCCGGCCACAACGCCAACGCCGAAGCGTGCATCAGGCCCAGGTGCAGATCGGTGTGTGCGCCATTGCCGCGACGGTCGACCAGCGCCGGTTTCGGCGACAGATCGGCTTCGTCGATCAGCGCATCCACCGCCAGATCGGCCAATCGATCCCCCAGAGAAAGCGGTTTCGCTTGCAGGTTGAATGCGTGCATTACCAGCTCCTGAATTTGGCGGGCGGGTTGTACAGGCCACCGGACCACTCGACCAGATCGGTCACGCTTTTCGCCGCGAGCAACTCGCGAGTGGCGTCAGTGCGGCGGATGCCGAGGTCTTCGGGCAAGGCGATCAGGCCTTCGCGGCGCATGCGTTCGGTGTCTTTCGGGTTGTGCCGCAGGCCAATTGCGGTAACGCCGGCCACGGCGGCAATCATCGCCTGCCGCTCTTCCAGCGAGCGCGCCTTGTACAGGTAGGCGATGCCCTCTTCGGTCAGCAGGTGGGTGACGTCGTCGCCGTAGATCATGATCGGCGCCAGTGGCATGCCGCTTTTCTTCGCCACTTCGACCGCGTCGAGGGTTTCGACGAAGGTCGGTTTGCCGCCCTCCTGGAAGGTCTCGACCATTTGCACCACGAGTTTCTTGCCGCGTTCGAGCATCGGTTGCGGCCCATCGGCGTGGCGCATGTCCAGCCACGCCGGGGTGCCGTGACGGCGGCCGCGCGGGTCGTGGCCCATGTTCGGCGCACCACCGAAACCGGCGAGGCGGCCACGGGTTACGGTCGAGGAATGGCCGTCGCCGTCGACTTGCAACGTCGCGCCGATGAACAGGTCCACCGCGTACTGCCCGGCGAGTTGGCAGACCATGCGGTTGGAGCGCAGCGAGCCGTCGCGGCCAGTGAAGAACACATCTGGCCGGGCGGCGATGTAGTTTTCCATGCCCAGTTCTGTGCCGAAGCAATGCACGCTTTCGACCCAGCCGCTTTCAATCGCCGGGATCAGCGTCGGGTGCGGATTGAGCGTCCAGTTGCGGCAGATCTTGCCTTTCAAACCGAGGGATTCGCCGTACGTCGGCAGGATCAGTTCGATGGCGGCGGTGTTGAAACCGATACCGTGGTTGAGCGACTGTACGTTGTGTTTTTCGTAGATCCCGCGAATCGCCATCATCGCCATCAGCACATGCACAGGCTTGATGTGGCGTGGGTCACGGGTAAACAGCGGTTCGATGTAGAACGGCTTGTCGGCGACCACGACGAAATCGACCCATGAAGCGGGAATGTCTACGCGGGGCAGTTCGCTGACGTCATCGACCAATTGGTTGACCTGAACGATAACGATGCCGTCGCTGAACGCCGCCGGTTCGATCAGTGCGGGAGTGTCTTCGGTGCTCGGGCCGGTGTAGATGTTGCCGGCGCGGTCGGCCATGAAGCCGGCCGAGAGCACAACGTTGGGGATCAGGTCCACAACGAGGCGGGCGTAGAGTTCGATGTAGGTGTGGATCGCGCCGACTTCGAGCAAGCCGTCTTCGAGCAACTGGCTGATGCGCAGGCTCTGGGTGCCGGCGAAAGAGAAATCGAGCTTGCGGGCGATGCCGCGTTCGAACAGATCAAGGTGCTCGGAGCGGCCGACGCTGGGCATGATCATGTGCAGATCATGGAGCTTGGCCGGATCGGCCTTGGCCAGCGAACGCGAAAGGAAATCCGCCTGCTTCTGGTTGTTGCCCTCCAGCACCACGCGGTCGCCGGGATGGATCAGCGCTTCAAGCGCGGCGACGATTTTGTCGCTGGGCAACACCGCACCATCGGCCAGCCCCGCACCTTGTCGAGCCGGCGCTGCTTCTCGTCACGCCGCCGCGTCCAGCGCGAGTCGGGGGAAATTGTTGTTGTCATGCTCACTCCACGGGTTCGCTGTCGTGGAGCCAAGTTAGGCGTGTGCGATGAGGGCATCAATCAAGCTGGGTGGTGAATCATTACGCTGAGAGTAATGGTCACGATCGCTTTCGCGAGCAGGCTAGCTCCACATTGATCGTTCCCACGCTCCGCGTGGGAACGATCGAACGCATTCCAATTGTGGGAGCGAGCCTGCTCGCGAAGAGGCCAGTCGCCTCAGCGCACTCGCTCAGTCGGTTGGCACCATTTTGTCCAGCACCCGGTTCACCGCCATCTCCGCCACCATGACAATCTGCGCGATGCCCTGCAGGGTCTTGCGCTGCGAGCCTTCCACGGAGGCTGCGTGGTTGTGCAGCATCACCGTCGCCGAACCCAGGGTTTCACAGGCGTCGGCCAGCAGCGATTCGGTGTCGGCTTCGGGGTTGGCCATGTACAGCGTGTTGGGGGTGTACGGCGGGGCCATGAAGTCAGCGCTGGGTGGGCCGAGGTAATGGTCGAGGGCGCGCTCGGCGGCTTGGTGGAATTGCTTTGAGTCGGGGGATTGGTAGGGCGATGCCGGACTTGCTACCGGCGGGTTTGGCGATGGTTTTTTCATCTTCAGGTTCCGGATAAAGCCGCAACCGCATCTCTGCTAAAAGAAGGGGTGGCAGCTGAACGCAGGTTAGCAGACCGGGGAACCTAAGGAAGCCGGCGCGCCGAAGCGCCCTGCGCACAGCCGCCATCGAGTGCAGGCGTGAAGCCTGACTGACGGTGCTCGTGCAACCTCAGATTTACCACGGGCTGCTAAACCCGATCACTGGGAATCAGTGACCCGATCCAAGTTACGCAGCAAGCCCTGGGCGCACAAGCCGGCGGATTCTGGCGCAGGCGTAGGCAGCGGCGCAAGGATTTGTAGGCTGGCGGGGCGTAACACTGGGTGTCTTTAAACACCTCAATCAATTGTTGTTTATTGGCTGATCTGGATTGGGGATCTACCCGTAGGAATTTGCTGCCGCGACTGGCGCTTTCGCGAGCAAGCCCGCTCCCACATGGGAGCTTCAGGGTACGCAGATTTTGTGTACGACCTCGCTCCACTGTGGGAGCGGGCTTGCTCGCGAATACGCCCGCCAGGACACCACAAACGCAAATCAATAAACCAATCCCGCATCCACCAGTAACTTCTCCAGCCCCAACAAATCCGGCACCTTCGCCACCTGCTCGCCCACCTGCACCGCTGCCTGCTCCAGCGCGCACAACGGCACATCGACATAACTCAACTGACTGTCCAGCTTGTAGGAGCGAGGAATCCCCTGCACCAGCAGGCCGATGAATCTCAGCTCCGGCAAGCCGCCCAGCGCATTCAGGATGACGATCCGTGTCCGTTCGCCGATGACGATTTTCTGCCCACAGGCCGATTCGAAACTGATCAGCGGAATCTGCCGTTCACGCCAGGTCACCCGCCCCAGGTACCACGGCGGCGTGTCGAGGTCGAAGGCGCTGGCTTGGTAGTCGATCAGCTCGGCGATGGCGACATTGGGCAGGATCAGGTTGCGATCGGCCAGCGGCAGCAGCAGCCCGGTGAGCTGGCTGGTGCGCGGGTTGTGCCGGTGCTCATGCATGTTTCTTGCTCCACTGGGCGATGCTCTCCAGCAACACCGATTCCTGATACGGCTTGCCGAGGTAGTCGTTGACGCCGATGGCCATGGCGCGGTCGCGGTGTTTCTGCCCGGTGCGCGAGGTGATCATGATGATCGGCAAGTGGCGCAGGCGTTCGTCGGCGCGCACCTGGGTGGCGACCTCGAAGCCGTCCATGCGCGGCATTTCGATATCGAGCAGCATCAGGTCGGGCGTGTGTTCTTCAAGCAGCAGCATCGCATCGACACCGTCCTTGGCGGTCAGCACGTTCATGCCGTGACGCTCGAGCAAACGGCTGGTGACCTTGCGCACCGTCACCGAGTCATCGACGACCATGATCAGCAGCGGCTTGTGCGGTTCGCTGTCGATCTCCGTGAGTGACGGCTCCTGCGCCAGGCGCGCCTGCATCGCGCGGATCGGTGCGAGCAGATCCAGAATCAGCACCACCCGGCCATCGCCGAGAATCGTCGCCCCCGACACGCCCTGCACCGACGCGAATTGTGCGCCGAGGCTTTTGACCACGATTTCACGGGTGCCGGCCATGGCGTCGACCAGCACGGCAATGTGGCGGTCATTGTAATGCACCAACAGCACCGGCAACGGCAGGTTCTGCCCGAGCAGTTTTGGCCGTGGCGCAGTCTTCAACAGCTCGCCGAGGTAGCACAGCTCATAACGCTGGCCGGCGTATTGATAGCTCGGCGGATCCTGACGGAAGTGCCCTTCCAGATCATTCGGCAACACACGCACGATGCCTTCGATGGTGTTCAGCGGGATCGCGTACTGATCCTCAGCGCACTGCACCATCAGCGCGCGGTTAACCGACACGGTGAACGGCAAGCGAATGCGGAAATGCACGCCCTGCCCCGGCACCGAATCGATGCTCATGCTGCCGCCGAGCTGGCGCACTTCTTCGTGGACCACGTCCATGCCGACGCCACGCCCGGAAATCTGAGTGATTTTCTCTGCCGTGGAGAAACCCGGCTGAAGGATGAACTGCAACACGTCGCGGTCGCTGATCTCGGCATCGGGCGCCAGCAGACCGCGCTTGATCGCTTTGCGCCGCACGGCTTCCAGCGGCACCCCGGCGCCGTCATCGCGGATGTCGAAAACCATGTCGCCGCCCTCGCGCGACAGATCAAGGGTGATCTGCCCTTGCGCCGGTTTGCCCGCCGCCAACCGCACTTCAGTGGACTCCAGGCCATGGTCGACGGCGTTGCGCAGCATGTGTTCCAGCGGCGCGGCCATGCGCTCCAGCACGTTGCGATCCATCTCGCCATCGGCATTGCCGACGACGAAGGCGACATCCTTGCCCAGCTCCTCGGCGACCTGACGCACGATGCGTTTGAGACGCGGCACCATGCGTTCGAACGGCACCATGCGCGTGCGCATCAGGCCTTCCTGCAATTCGGTGTTGATCCGCCCCTGTTGCTGCAACAGGTTCTCCGCATCGTGGTTGCGGCGGTCGAGGGTTTCCTTGAGGTCGAGCAGGTCAGAAGCGGATTCGAACAGCGCCCGCGACAGTTGCTGAAGCTGCGAATGGCGGTCCATTTCCAGCGGATCGAAATCTTCATAACCGAGGCGTTCGCCATCGACTTGCTGGCGGCTGAGAATGCGCCCCTGGGTTTCGGTGTCGAGGCGGCGCAACTGATCGCGCATGCGCTCGATGGTGGTTTCCATCTCGTTGAGAGCAATCTGCGCATCGTTGACTTGCTGCTCGATTCGCCCGCGAAAAATCGAGGTTTCCCCGGCCAGATTGACCAGTTCATCAAGCAGTTCGGAAGAAACCTTGACCATGTCTGCGCCAGCATCGGCCGCCGGTGGCGCTGTCTCAGGCTTGATGACCGGAGCTGGCGCCAGCGGCGCTTCAACCTGCGCCGGATGGCTGAAATTCTGGATCGCGCTGATCAGCCGATCGGCCGGCGGGCACGGCTGTCCGGCGCGCACGCCATCGAGCATTTGCGCCAGTCGGTCATGGCCGCGCTGCACCAGCGCGAACAGCTCGGCGGACGGTTGCAGCGCACCGCTAGAGAGGCTTTCGTAGAGAAATTCCAGCTCATGGGCGAGGTCGCCGATCGGGCCGATTTCGACCATCCGCGCGCCACCCTTGAGGGTGTGCAGATCGCGCAGCAGGGTTTCAATTTCCTGACGGTTGCCCGGCTCGGCCTGCCAGCGCAACAACGCGCCGCCGGAGCTTTCGATGATGTCGAAACCTTCTTCGAGGAAGATCTCCAGCAACTCCGGATCGTGCCCGGCGCTGTCGTGTTCGACCGCTGCGGAGGATGATTCGCTGGCGGCCTGGCCCTGACGCAACTGACGGATCGCGTCGATCAGATCCTGCGCCGGGGTCAGCGCTTGATGCGCTTGCAATTGCTCGAGCATCAGTGCCAAACGCTCATGACTGTGCTGCAACAAACCTTCGAGCGCGGCGCTGTGGTTGTAGCGTCGATCAACCAGCCCTTCGTAGAGATTTTCCAGCTCCTGGGCGAGGTCGCCGACGGCCTCGACCTCGGCCATCCGCGCGCCGCCCTTCAGCGTATGCAAGTCGCGCTGCAATGACGACAGTGGCGCAGCGTTGTCCGGGTCCTTGAGCCAGCGCTGCAAGGCTTGCCCGGCGCTGTCGAGAATGTCCACCGCCTCTTCGAGAAAGATTTCGACGATTTCATCGTCCGGCTCGAGGGCGGCAACCGATTGCTGCAATTGCGCGGTGGCGTTGCCCAGCTCGCGAATATCGAGGGTGCGGCTGCCATCGCTGCGGATCAGGCCCATCGCCGCCGGGTCGAGGCCTTCGTCGAGCAGTTCCTGCAAGGCCCGAATCCGCTCCGGCTGCGGGGTGATTTCCTGGCCGGCGGCGAGTTCGTCGAGCATGTTGATCAGCGCTTCGTGGGCCAGTTGCGCTTCGTGGAAAAACCGCTCGCTGACCGCAAGGCTGCTTTCTTCCACCGCGCCATACAGATCGAGCAAGGCTTCGCATAAACCGTCGACCGGCAGCAGATCGGCAAGGTGCGCGCCTTCGCCGAGGGTGGTCAGTTCATCGAGCAAGGCGCTGAGTTCCTGGCGTTCGCCGGGGTGCTGCTGCCAGCGCTGCAAGAGGTTTTCCGCGTCGAGGAGGATGTCCATGCCCTGGGCGAGGAAGTTGTTGATCAGTTGCGGATCGCGCTTGAGGCGCAGGCCGCTGTCAGCGCCATCGGTGCTGCCTTGCAGGCGCTCGGCGAGCAGCGCCTCGGTGCGTTTGATCAGCGACTGCGCACCGACAATCGGCGCCAGCGGATCGTGTTTGAGCTGGCGCAGGCCTACGCGGAACAGGCCCTCGGCTTCGAGCAGCAGTTCGACCTCGTCCAGATCCAGCGGCAACTGATGCGCCTTGAACTCGCGGGCCAGTTGATCCAGCGAAGCCGCCAGTTCGGCCATCGGCAATACGCCGGCCATCGAGGCACTGCCCTTGAGCGTGTGCAGCGCCCGTTGCAGTTCGTCGCTGGCCGGCAACGGCACCTGTTCGGCGGCCTGATCGAGGAAACGGTTGAGGCTGGCGAGGTGGGTTTCGGCTTCTTTGCGGAAGATTTCCAGCAGCAGCGGATCGAGGGCGGCGACGTCGTCGGTGTCTTCGGCAGCCAGCGGCTCATCGCCTTTGGCCAACGCGTGGGCGCGTGCGGCGAGTTGGTCGACATCGTTGCGCTGGCGCTGACGCTGGGTGGCAAATTCGTTGATCAGCTCGGGCAGCAGCAACACGGTGTCGCCGAGCAATTGGCGCAGCACTGCGCCGGGCTCGACGCTTTGTTCGAGCACGCGGTTGAGCAGGTTTTCCACGGCCCAGGCCAGTTCGCCGAGGACCAACGCGCGGACCATGCGCCCGCTGCCCTTCAAGGTGTGAAAGGCCCGGCGCAGTTCGGTCAGCGCGGCGCGGTCCTGGGGATTGGCGGTCCAGCGCGGCAGGTATTCGTGGAGAACTGCGAGAACTTCGCCGGTTTCCTCCAGGAACACTTCGCGCAGTTCATCGTCGACCGCTTCTTCATCGGCCGGCGGCGGCATCAGGCTGTCGGGGCTGTTGCGCGCCGGCGGGTTGAGCGCCGACAACGGGCTGGCCAGCACTTCGGCCAGCGACTGCACGACGTCGGGGTCGTCGAGAGTTTGCAGATCCTGCATGACCTGGGCTTCGCTGGGGCTGAGTACCTCATCGAGCACCGGCACTTGCGCTTCGCCGGGCTGCTCGTTGGCGAAGTAGCCGAGGCTGGCGAGGCTGTTCTGCGCGACATCGAGCAGATGCTCGGCGGGGGCCTGCGGGTCGTCGCTCAGGCGTTCGAGGTAATACTCCAGGCTGCTGATCACATCGGCCAGATGATCGAGTTGTTCCCAACCCGGTTCGTGGGCATCAAGCATCAAATGCTCGCGAATGAAGCCGTTGCAGGCCTCGACCAGACTCGCTGCGCGGGCCAGCGGAATCATCGCCAGCGCGCCGCGCACCTGCGTCAGCAGTTCGGGCAGCGATTGCAGATGCTGGCGGTCCCAATCGGCGTCGATGTAATCGACGATCATGTCCTTGGCCTGTTGCAGGCAGATGCGCGCTTCCTTGATCACAATCTGATGGATCTGTGTCAGGTCGGTGGTCGGCAGGCGCGTGTCGTCGGCGCTTTGCGTCTCCACCGTGCCGACCATGCCGGCCAGCGTTGCTTCGACGTAGAGCAAGGCCCCGGCGACGTCCATGAGGATTGCGTCGTTCGGTTCGCGCTGGCCCTGAGCGAGGCTGAGCACCACCGCCAATTGGTCGATGATGACCTTGCGCGGCTGGCCGAAACCCAGCACCGCGAGGGTGTCGGCGATCTGCCGCAGCGGCGCGAGCAGGCTGTCCAGATCCGAAGCGTGCTGGCGGTCGCTGCGCACGAACAGATCGAGGCGCTCCTTGACCCGCACCAGCTCTTCGCACAGCGCTGCCAGCACCGAGCGCATGGCATCGCGGTCGGGGCCGGCGAGGCGCGCGCGTTCTTCATCGACCATCGCGCTGTCGGGCAACGCGTCGTCCAGGGAGTAGCGATCTTTCATGGTCAGCATCTGCCCGGTGGGATGTTCGGCTTTGGCAATATAGAACAACAGGCTTTTCAGCAGCTCGGCCGGCGCCGGCTGATTGAGCCCGACGATGCCCTGTTCGAGCAGGCGCTTGAGCTCTTTGTCGGCGTCCTTGAACAGGCTGCGCAGCGCCGGACTGTTGGCGATGGCGCCCTCGCGCATGCCCTCGACCAACGCCGAGGCGACCTGCCACAACGGGCTCAACGGCGCGTCGCCGCAAAGCGCTTCGAGACGGCTGAAGACCTTGGCCAGATAGCCAAGGTGCGTCTGGTCGTCCTGTTCGCGCAGCAGACCGACCAATGCCATTTGGAGCATCTGCCGCAGTTTGCGCAGCACGTTCGGCAGATCGGGCGGTTCCAGTGTCGCGAGTGCCGCGTCGCTGATCGGCGCGAGCTCGGGCAGTGGCGGGCTGAACAGGCTGGTTTCCGCCAGCAGGCTTTCACCACGGGCGCTGCGCAGGTCGTTGATCAGCGGCAGCACCACCAACGGCAGGTCACGACGGGCGCTCTGCACACGGTCGAGGTAAAGCGGCAGTTGCCCCAGGGCTTGCAGCATCAGGTGCAGGGCTTCGTCGCGGTGCGGTACACGATCATGTTGCAGGGCTTCGACCAAGTGCTCCATTTCTTCGGCCAGTAACGCTGCGCCGTAGAACTCGACCATTTGCAGGCTGCCGTGGACCTGATGAATGTAGGCCAGGCATTCGTCCAGCCCGGGGAAGGCCTGCGGATCGTCGAGCACGGCTTCGATCGCCTGATGCGCCAGCTTCAGCGTTTCGGCAATTTCGCCCTTGACCCATTCCAGGGCCACGTAGTCGTGCCGATCACCCATAACCACTCCACTCACGCTTTATCTGTCGCCGCCGGCAAGGTGAAACCGGACACCGAACGGCGCAACTGACTGGCCATTTTCGCCAGGTTGCCGATGCTCTCGGCGGTGGCCGTGGACCCCGACGAGGTCTGCGAGGTGATCTGCTGGATCACGTTCATCGTCAGCGAGATCTGCCCGGCCGAAGACGTCTGCTGTTGCGCCGCGTTGGAAATGCTCTGGATCAGCGCCGCGAGGGTCTTGGACACGCCTTCGATTTCTTCCAGGGCCACACCGGCATCCTGCGCCAGTCGCGCGCCGCGCACCACTTCGGTGGTGGTCTGCTCCATGGAAATCACCGCTTCGTTGGTGTCGGCCTGAATCGCCCGCACCAGGGTTTCGATCTGCCGGGTCGCGGCGGACGAACGTTCGGCCAGCCGTTGCACTTCGTCGGCAACCACGGCAAACCCGCGTCCGGCATCCCCGGCCATCGATGCCTGGATCGCCGCGTTGAGGGCGAGGATGTTGGTCTGGTCGGCGATGTCGTCGATCAGGCTGACGATGTCGCCGATTTCCTGGGACGACTCGCCGAGGCGCTTGATGCGCTTGGCGGTGTCCTGAATCTGTTCGCGGATGTTGTCCATGCCGTGGATGGTGTTGTGCACCACCTCGTTGCCTTTGTTGGCGATTTCCACCGAGCGTTCGGCCACCGCCGACGATTCGGCAGCGTTGGCCGAGACTTGATCGATGGATTCGGCCATGTCGCTGATCGCCGTCGAGGCTTCGGAAATCTGCTGCGCCTGTTGCTCCGAGGCCTGGGCCAGATGCATGGCGGTGGCCTGGGTTTCCTGCACAGCAGCGGCAACCTGGCCGGCGGTGAGGTTGATGGTCGCCACCAGATCGCGCAATTGGTCGACGGAATAGTTGATCGAGTCGGCGATGGTGCCGGTGAAGTCTTCAGTCACCGAGGCGGTCACGGTGAGGTCGCCATCGGCGAGGTCTTCGATTTCGTCGAGCAGGCGCATGATCGCGTTCTGGTTGCGCTCGTTCTTCTCGGCGGTCTCGCGCAATTGGCGATTGGTTTCGCGGACCATGACCAGACCGATGAGGATGATCGAGGCCAGCGCCAGCAAGCCCAGCACATAGCCGCCAATGGTGTCGGTGTTGCGCCCGCCGGCCAGATGTTCGAAACCTGTAGCAAGGTGCGAGGCTTCGTCGAGCAGGGTTTGCGACAGGGTGAAGATGTTGCTCGCCGATTCGCGCACCTTGAACAGCTCTGGCGAGGTTTCGAGGATTTCGTCCACCGAGCCGGAAACGAACTGGAACAGCTCGGAGATTTCGCTCAAGCGCGCACGGGCGTCGCGGTCTTCGACCTGGCTGATTTTCAGCGCCGGGTTGCCCTGCAACATGCCGTTGAGCACCAGACCGAAACGCGCGGCATCGCGGCCAAAGGCGTCGGCGGCCTGCTGCGAGTTTTCGTCACCGGCGAGCACGGTGTTGACTGCGCCAAGAATGCGTTCAGCCAACAGCGATTGCCGTTGCGCCATCGCCACCTGCGCCGCCGGGGCGCCGCGCTGCAGGAGGATTTCCACGACTTTCTCGTATTCGATCTGCAATTGCGGCACGGTTTCTGCGAGTGTCGCGGCGACTTGATGCAGCGACAGCACGGTCTGTTCGCTGGTGAGGATCGCATCGGTGTTTTTCAGCAGGCGTTCCCAGTCCATCTGCACCGCACGCATTTCCGGGCGCACGGCGACGGGTGCCGGCGGCAGGCCGGTGTTCGGGTCACCCTTTTTCAGGTAACCCCAGCGCTGGGCGAAATCGTTGCGCGCATCGCTGAGCAGTTTGAACGCCGCCGCCTTGCCCGCCGCCGCTTCGGTGGCGTTCTTGGCAATGCGTTGCGAGAGCACGCGTAGCTCACCGGCGTGGCCGATGTACTGCTTGTCGTAGTTCGCCTGGGTGTTGAGGTAAGCGAAGTTGGCGAACAGCAGCATGATGAACACGATCAGTGCGATAAACAGCACGATGATCTGCGCACGGCTGCGCGATGCTTCTGCCGACTTGCCTGTTTTTGCTTTTGTCATCGGTCCTCGCCTATGAAACCTGCCATGGCCCTGGTGGGAGCGAGCCTTGTGGCGAGGGATTTATCCCCGTTCGGCTGCGAAGCAGTCGTAAAAAATCGCATGCGCTGACGGTGTCAGGCATTGCAGTTTTTGGGCCGCTGCGCGACCCAACGGAGATAAATCCCCTCGCCACATGGCCCGCGTCCACATGGGTTCTGTTGTTCGTGCTATAGAGCCACACCCATGAACACCGGGGATTTGGCCAACGCAAACAGGCTGAACACCCGCCAGTTCTGTTCGCGGCGGAAATAGCCTTTGACGAATTCGGCCTTGGAGCCCTGGCGCTTGCTGATCGACAGTGGTTCGAAACTGCCCTGTTCGAAATGCTGCAATCCGATCACCTCGTCGACCATCACCCCGGCGAACACGTCTTCATGTTCCACCACCAATACCCGGCGCTGTTTACGCAGCGGCGACAGCTCATGGCCGAAAAACCCGCACAGGTCCATGATCGGCAGCAGCCGCCCGCGAAGGTTAGCCACCCCTTGACCCACGGCTTGACCCCGGGCAACTGGGTGAAGCGCGGCTCATGCAAAACTTCGCTGACTTCACCCATCGGCGCCACATACCAATGCTCGCCGAGGCGAAAGCCAATGCCGCTCCAGCGATCCGGGCGCGCCGCTTGCGACGGCAGGTCCGCCGCCAGCAAGCGGCAGCGCTGGTCGATCTGCCAGAGCAGTTCGAACGCAGTCAGCGATTCGCTCATGATCGCGCGATCAGCCTTTGAGGACGTTGTTCAGGGTCTTGATCAGGGTGTCTTCGTCGACCGGTTTGGTCAGGTAATCCTTGGCGCCCTGACGGGTGCCCCAGACCTTGTCGGTTTCCTGATCCTTGGTGGTGATGATGATCACCGGGATGTGCGCGGTGTCGGCATCCTTGGTCAACTGGCGGGTCGCCTGAAAACCATTGAGGCCGGGCATGACGATGTCCATCAGCACGGCGTCGGGTTTTTCCTGACGGGCCAGGGCCACGCCGTCGGCGCCGTTCTCGGCCTTGAGCACTTCATGGCCGTGCTTTTCGAGCATGCCGGTGAGTTTGTACATTTCAGTCGGCGAATCATCGACGATCAGGATACGTGCCATGGTCTTCCCCATTTTTCTGGTCGACTGCCGGCCCGCTGGCCGAGCGTCACTGTGCGTGTGTTACTGCGGCAAAACGGCGGCGAAGCCCGGAACATGGGCCTGGATCGCGTTGAGCAGTTCTTCTTTGCTGAACGGCTTGGTCAGAAATTGATCAGAGCCGACAATCCGCCCCTTGGCCTTGTCGAACAGCCCGTCACGCGATGACAGCATGATCACCGGCGTGGCCTTGAACGCACTGTTGTTCTTGATTAAAGCGCAGGTCTGATAACCATCCAGACGCGGCATCATGATGTCGACAAAGATGATCCCGGGATGGTGGTCGGCGATCTTCGCCAGCGCATCGAAACCGTCGATGGCAGTGATCACTTCGCAACCGACGTTCTTCAACAATGTTTCGGCGGTGCGGCGAATCGTTTTCGAGTCGTCGATCACCATGACCTTCAAGGCGCTGGACTGCTGTTCCATAAGAGGGTTCTACCGTCGCCTTTGCGAATCAAATTGTCCGTTTTGCTGTGAATAATGGCCTGAAACCCTTGATAGCCAAGGGTCGGCGCGATCTGCCAGCCTTTTTAGCACAGTCTCCAGATGCAATCTATCGACGGGTTTTTCCTTGACCCGAAACCCGCCCGGCGCCACTCTGGCGGCACTTTTTCAATACCGATCCGGTAGCCAAATTTCGAGGAAAACCCAATGAGCGTTCGCGTCGGAATTGTCATGGACCCTATCGCCAGCATCTCCTATAAAAGGATAGCTCGCTGGCCATGCTGCTGGCCGCGCAAAAGCGTGGCTGGGAACTGTTCTACATGGAACAGAAAGACCTGTATCAGGCCGAGGGCCAGGCGCGGGCGCGGATGAGCCCGCTGAAAGTCTTCGCCAACCCGGACAAATGGTTCGAACTGGACGCCGAGCAGGACAAACTGCTGAGCGACCTGGACGTGATCCTGATGCGCAAGGATCCGCCGTTCGACATGGAATTCGTCTATTCCACTTATCTACTGGAACAGGCCGAAGCCGCTGGCGTGCTGGTGGTGAACAAGCCGCAGAGCCTGCGCGACTGCAATGAAAAGCTGTTCGCCACGCTGTTTCCGCAGTGCACGCCGCCGACCATCGTCAGCCGCCGCCCGGACGTATTGCGTCAGTTCGCCGACCATCACGGTGACGTGATCCTCAAGCCGCTGGACGGCATGGGCGGTTCGTCGATCTTCCGCCACACCGCCGGCCATCCGAACCTCTCGGTGATCCTCGAAACCCTGACTCTGCACGGCAAGCAGCAAATCATGATTCAGGGCTACCTGCCGGCGATCGTCGATGGCGACAAGCGCATCCTGATGATCGATGGCGAGCCGGTGGATTACTGCCTGGCGCGGATCCCGGCCATGGGCGAAACCCGTGGCAACCTCGCCGCCGGTGGCCGTGGCGAAGCACGTCCGCTGACCGAAAAGGATCGCTGGATCGCCGCCCAGGTCGGACCGACCCTGCGCGAGAAAGGCCTGCTGTTCGTCGGCCTCGACGTGATCGGCGAGCACCTGACCGAAATCAACGTCACCAGCCCGACCTGCATCCGCGAAATCGACAATGCGTTCGGCACTGACATCGGCGGCATGCTCATGGATGCTATTGAGAAGAAGCTGCAAGCTGCAAGCTCCAAGCCGCAAGCTTGAAGCCGAGCGACAAGCTTCTGACTTGCAGCTTGGAGCTCGAAACTTGCAACTGCCTCTATGCAGCTTGTCGCTTGAAGCTCGTCGCTTGCAGCTAAAAACCAACATTGCGTTATCATGCCGGGCCCATGAAAACGCGATGTTGGTTTTTCTGTCATGACCCTCCCGTCCGATCTGCCCGCTGAACTCGCCCATCGTGGCGTGCGCCCGGCCGATCGCCTCGGTTTTACCCTGTTTCTCGCGGCGCTGATTCACCTGGCGCTGCTGCTCGGCGTCGGTTTCACCATGGTCGAGCCGCAGCAGATCAGCAAAACCCTGGAAATCACCCTGGCCACCTTCAAGGCCGAGAAGAAGCCGGAAAAGGCAGATTTTCTCGCTCAGGAAAACCAGGAAGGCAGCGGCACGCTGGACAAGAAAGCCCTGCCCAAGACCACCGAAGTCGCGCCGTTCCAGGACAATCAGGTCAAAAGGTCACCCCGCCGCCCGCGGCCAAGCCAGAGGTGCAGGAAGCCGCACCGAAAGCAGCGGTGACCACCGTCGCGCCGAAACCAAAGAAAGCGCCGACCAAGAAAGAAGAAAGCAAAACCGAGGTCAAGCCGACTGTCGACGCGCCGGCGTTCGACAGCTCGCAGCTGTCCAGCGACATCGCCAGCCTCGAAGCGGAACTGGCCAAGGAACAACAGCTGTACGCCAAACGCCCGCGCATCCATCGCTTGAGCGCGGCTTCGACCATGCGAGACAAGGGCGCCTGGTACAAGGACGACTGGCGCAAGAAGGTCGAGCGCATCGGCAACCTCAACTACCCCGAAGAAGCACGACGCAAGCAGATCTACGGCAATTTGCGCCTGATGGTCTCGATCAATCGCGACGGCTCGCTGTATGAAGTGCTGGTGCTGGAATCCTCCGGCCAGCCGCTGCTCGATCAGGCGGCGCAGCGCATCGTCCGCCTGGCCGCACCTTTTGCACCGTTTACCGGCGATCTGTCGGACATCGACCGCCTGGAAATCATCCGCACCTGGAAATTTGCTCGGGGCGACAAGCTCTCCAGCAATTAAAGACCCTGCAAACCCTGTGGGAGCGAGCCTGCTCGCGAATGCGGTGTGTCATTCAATATTAATGTGACTGATCCACCGCATTCGCGAGCAGGCTCGCTCCCACATCGGAATTGTGTTGTCAGCATCTCCAGCTTGTCAGTTCGCCCCTCGAACGCCACACTAGCGCTCATGAAAAACGTCAGCCCCAGCTACCTCAAGCATCACTTCCTGATCGCCATGCCACACATGGCCGACCCGAACTTTGCCCACACCTTGACCTACATCGTCGAGCACACGGCCAATGGCGCGATGGGGCTGGTGGTCAACAGGCCGCAAGACTTGAACCTGGCCGACATCCTCGAACAGTTGCGCCCGGACATCGAGCCGCCCGCGCGCTGCCAGGATGTGCCGATCTTCATCGGCGGGCCGGTGCAGACCGATCGCGGTTTCGTCCTGCACCCGGCGGGCCAGACCTTCCAGGCCACCGCGCAGCTCGACGGCGACCTCGCCCTGTCGACGTCGCAGGACGTGCTGTTCGCCATCGCCGACGGCGTCGGCCCCGCGCAGAGCCTGATCACCCTGGGTTACGCCGGCTGGGAGGCCGGGCAGCTGGAAGCCGAACTGGCCGACAACGCCTGGCTGACCTGCCCGTTCAACGCCGACATCCTGTTCAATACCCGCAGCGAATTGCGCCTGGAAGCGGCAGCGCGGCATTTGGGCATCGACCTCAATCTGCTCACCAGCCAGGCGGGTCACGCCTGATGGCCCTGCGCCTGATTCTCGGCTTCGACTACGGCACCAAACAGATCGGCGTCGCGGTCGGCCAGGTGATTACCGGCCAGGCCCGCGAACTGTGCACCCTCAAAGCGCAGAACGGCGTGCCGAACTGGGATCAGGTCGAAGCGCTGATAAAAGAATGGAAACCCGACGCCGTGGTGGTCGGCCTGCCGCTGAACATGGACGGCACGCCCAGCGAGATGTGCGTACGCGCGGAGAAATTCGCCCGCCGCCTCAACGGCCGCTACAACCTGCCCTTCTATACCCACGACGAACGCCTGACCACCTTCGAAGCCAAGGGCGAGCGACTGGTGCGTGGCGGGCAGAAAGGCAGTTACCGCGACAACCCGGTGGACGCCATCGCCGCCGCCCTGCTGCTGCAGGGCTGGCTCGATGAAAACACTGCATTGTTTGAATCCTGACAAGCGCTTCGGCGCTTTTCTTTTGGTTATAAACCGAGCTTCGTCCGGCAGGACGCAGCGCGGAATCACGAAGGAGCAACCATGAGCCTGCCCAATCCCGCCGATCTGATCAGCCAGATGGCGACCCGCCTCAAGGCGCACCTTGCCCAGCGTGACATCAGCGAACCGCGTTACATCGGCATCCGCACCGGCGGCATCTGGGTCGCGCAGGCGCTGCTCAAGGAGCTGGCCAGCGATGCGCCACTGGGTACGCTGGACGTGTCCTTCTATCGCGATGACTTCAGCCAGAACGGCCTGCACCCGCAAGTGCGCCCTTCCGCCCTGCCCTTCGAGATCGAAGGCCAGCATCTGGTGCTGATCGACGACGTGCTGATGAGCGGTCGGACCATCCGCGCCGCCATGAATGAACTGTTCGATTACGGCCGCCCGGCCAGCGTGACGCTGGTCTGCCTGCTGGACCTGGACGCCGGCGAGTTGCCGATCCGCCCGAACGTGGTCGGCGCCACCCTGACCCTGGCCGGCAGCCAGCGGGTCAAGTTGTCCGGCCCCGAGCCGCTGACGCTCGAACTGCAAGACGTCACCCTTTAATCCGCCCTATTGAGAGTCCCCCTCGCGATGACGCCTCTAGATACCAAGCGCCCGCTGCAGCTCAATGATCAGGGCCAGCTGCGCCACTTCCTCTCGCTCGACGGTTTGCGCCGCGAGTTGCTGACGGAAATCCTCGACACTGCCGACTCGTTTCTTGAAGTCGGCGCCCGGGCGGTGAAGAAAGTCCCGTTGCTGCGCGGCAAGACCGTGTGCAACGTGTTCTTCGAGAACTCCACGCGCACCCGCACCACGTTTGAACTGGCGGCCCAACGGCTGTCGGCGGACGTGATCACCCTGAACGTGTCGACATCGTCGGCGAGCAAGGGCGAAACGTTGCTCGATACCCTGCGCAACCTTGAGGCGATGGCCGCCGACATGTTCGTCGTGCGCCACGGCGACTCGGGCGCGGCGCATTTCATCGCCGAGCATGTCTGCCCGCAGGTGGCGATCATCAACGGTGGTGACGGCCGGCATGCGCACCCGACCCAGGGCATGCTCGACATGCTCACCATCCGTCGGCACAAGGGCGGTTTCGAAAACCTCTCGGTGGCGATCGTCGGCGACATCCTGCATTCGCGGGTGGCACGCTCGAACATGCTCGCGCTGAAAACCCTCGGCTGCCCGGACATCCGCGTGATCGCGCCGAAAACCCTGCTGCCGATCGGCATCGAGCAATACGGCGTCAAGGTCTATACCGACATGGCTGAAGGCCTGAAAGACGTCGACGTGGTGATCATGCTGCGCCTGCAGCGCGAGCGCATGACCGGCGGCCTGCTGCCCAGCGAAGGCGAGTTCTATCGCCTGTTCGGCCTGACCACCGCGCGTCTGGCCGGGGCCAAACCCGATTGCATCGTGATGCACCCGGGGCCGATCAACCGTGGCGTGGAGATCGAGTCGGCGGTGGCCGACGGCCCGCACTCGGTGATCCTCAATCAAGTGACCTACGGCATCGCGATTCGTATGGCCGTGCTGTCCATGGCCATGAGCGGGCAGACTGCGCAACGTCAATTCGAGCAGGAGAACGCCCAGTGAAGCTCAGCATTCTCGGCGCACGCGTCATCGATCCCAGCAGCGGCCTGGATCAAATCACCGACATCCACGTTGAAGCCTGCAAGATCGTCGCCCTCGGCGCCGCGCCGGCCGGTTTCAGCGCAGTAGAAACCATCGACGCGCATGGCCTGGTGGCCGCGCCTGGCCTGGTAGACCTCAACGTTGCCCTGCGCGAGCCGGGTTACAGCCGCAAAGGCTCGATCGTCAGCGAAACCCGCGCCGCCGCTGCCGGTGGCGTGACCAGCCTGTGCTGCCCGCCGAAGACCAAACCGGTGCTCGACACCTCGGCCGTGGCTGAGCTGATCCTCGACCGCGCCCGCGAAGCCGGCAACGCCAAGGTGTTCCCGATCGGCGCACTGAGCAAAGGTCTCGATGGTGAGCAACTGGCCGAACTGGTGGCCCTGCGCGACGCTGGTTGCGTGGCGTTCGGCAACGGCCTGGAAAGCTTCCGCAACAGCCGCACCCTGTGCCGGGCGCTGGAATACGCGGCGACTTTCGACCTGACGGTGATCTTCAACTCGCAGGATCACGATCTGGCCGAGGGCGGTCTCGCCCACGAAGGCGCGGTCGCCAGTTTCCTTGGCCTGCCGGGCATCCCGGAAACCGCCGAAACCGTGGCGCTGGCTCGCGATCTGCTGCTGGTCGAGCAGACCGGCGTGCGTGCGCATTTCAGCCAGTTGACCAGTGCGCGCGGTGTTGCCCTGATTGCTCAGGCGCAGGCCCGTGGTCTGAAAGTCACTGCCGATGTGGCGCTGTACCAGTTGATTCTGACTGATGAAGCGCTGATCGACTTTAACAGCCTCTATCACGTGCAACCGCCGCTGCGCACCCGCGCCGACCGCGATGGCCTGCGTGAGGCGGTGAAATCCGGGGTGGTCTCGGCCATCTCCAGCCATCACCAGCCCCACGAGCGCGACGCCAAACTGGCCCCGTTCGGCGCCACCGAGCCGGGCATCAGCAGTGTTGAGTTGCTGCTGCCGCTGGCGATGACGCTGGTTGAGGATGGTTTGCTCGACTTGCCGACGCTGCTGGCGCGTCTGAGCGCAGGCCCGGCCGAAGCGCTGCGTCTGCCGGCGGGCAAACTGGCGGTAGGCGGCGCGGCGGATATCGTGCTGTTCGACCCGAAAGCATCGACGGTGGCCGGTGAGCACTGGCTGTCGAAGGGCGAGAACTGCCCGTTCATCGGCCACAGTCTGCCGGGTGTGGTGCGCTATACGCTGGTGGATGGGCGGATTACTCACCAGGCATGACTTGCTGCTGAGGGAGATTGTGGCGAGGGGATTTATCCCCGCTCGGCTGCGTAGCAGTCGCGAAGCCATTGCACGCGGTGGAACAAATCCACCGCGTTCTCGGATTCAGGACCGCTTCGCGGCCCAACGGGGATAAATCCCTCGCCACAACTTACTGGAAGGCGCCGCGATTTTGCGCGTTGCGCACCGACACCTGGTCGTTCAGGGTCCAGAAGTCATACAGCACGCCAATAAAGAACAACCCACCCGTCAGCAAATACAGCAAACCGCTGATCCACTTGCCCTGATACATGCGGTGCACACCGAACACACCGAGGAAGGTCAGCAGGATCCATGCGACGTTGTACTCGATCGGCCCGGCGGCAAAGCGCAGGTCGGCTTCGCGATCCATCGCCGGGATCAGGAATACGTCGATCAGCCAGCCAATCCCCAGCAAACCGAAGGTGAAGAACCAGATCGTCCCGGTCACCGGCTTGCCGTAATAAAAGCGGTGCGCGCCAGTGAATCCGAAAATCCACAGCAGGTAGCCGATAACTTTGCTGTGAGTGTCTTTTTCCTTCACGCGGGGTAGCTGATAGCTGTTCATTAAGACCTCATTGAACTCGATAGATAAATATTCTTCATTTCTTTGTGACTTTTTTACAGGTGGCCGACGTATGGCAAATGTTACCGTTGCTAGCGCGAAACCCTTGTAGAACCTGACTTCTGTCGGACAATTGCGTACTTTTTGAGCGTTTTTGGTTCCGTAGCCGGCGGCATGAATCGATGAACGGCCTCGGAACGTCAAAAAAGCTGTTATAAAGTTGCGCGCTATCACTTACGAGCCACGCCTAATGCGACCATTTTTCAAGACATGGCTGACTATTTGCCTATTAATGCCACTGGCCGCCCACGCCACCAATCGTGAGCAACGTCTTCCCAACGTCAACGGCTTCACCCCGAAATCCCATGCTTCGGCTCCATCGAGCAAAAGCAGCAAGTCCAAGACCACCACGCTGAGCAGCAAGAGCCGCAGCAAGCTGGTGCCACCGATGGCGAGCAAGGAAAGCAGCAATGTGCTGAGCCGTGCGGTAAACGTCCTCGGTACACCTTATCGTTGGGGCGGCAGCAGCCCAAGTAAAGGCTTCGATTGCAGCGGTCTGGTGAAATATGCGTTCAACGACGCTACGTTCGACCTGCCACGCACCTCCAACGCCATGGCCAGCGGTCACGGCGAGAAAGTCGAGCGCAAGGATCTGAAGCCGGGCGATCTGATTTTCTTCAACATCAAGAGCCGCCGGGTCAACCATGTTGCCATCTACCTGGGCAACGACCGCTTCATCCACGCACCGCGTCGTGGCAAAGCGGTGAGCATCGACACGCTGAACAAGCCGTACTGGGAAAAGCACTACGTCGTGGCCAAGCGCGTATTGCCGAAAGAGCAACAGCAGCTGCGCGTAGTCCAGCGCTGAGCTGACTGATCCGGAAATCTGCTCAAGCAGTACTGCCCTCTTCGCGAGCAAGCTCGCTCCCACAGGTGAAAGCATTCCAGCTGAAGGAATGCAATTACATGTGGGAGCGAGCTTGCTCGCGAAAGGCCGGTGAGAGCACCGAAAACCTCTTTCAGAAATTATCCGGGGTGCGCGCCTTCTCTCGCGCATGCTCGCGGCTGATCAAGCCCTTGGTCACCAGATCCTTCAGGCACATATCGAGTGTCTGCATCCCCAACGACCCACCGGTCTGAATCGCCGAATACATCTGCGCCACCTTGTCCTCGCGAATGAGGTTACGGATCGCCGACGTCCCGAGCATGATTTCATGCGCCGCCACCCGCCCGCCGCCGATCTTCTTGATCAATGTCTGCGACACCACTGCCAGCAACGACTCCGAGAGCATCGAACGCACCATCGACTTCTCGTCTCCGGGAAACACGTCGACCACGCGATCAATGGTCTTCGCCGCCGAGGTCGTGTGCAGCGTGCCGAACACCAGATGCCCGGTCTCGGCGGCGGTCAGCGCCAGGCGGATGGTTTCCAGATCACGCATCTCGCCAACCAGAATCACGTCCGGATCTTCACGCAGCGCCGAACGCAGTGCGGTGGCGAAGCTGCGGGTATCACGATGGACTTCGCGCTGATTGATCAGGCATTTGCGCGATTCGTGAACGAACTCGATGGGGTCTTCAATGGTGAGGATATGGTGATGGCGATGAGTGTTGAGGTAATCGATCATTGCCGCCAGCGTGGTCGATTTGCCGGAGCCGGTCGGCCCGGTGACCAGCACCAGCCCGCGCGGCGCATCGGTGATCTTGCGGAAAACATCGCCCATGGCGAGGTCTTCCATGCTCAGCACTTTCGACGGAATGGTACGGAACACAGCGCCGGCACCACGGTTCTGGTTAAAGGCGTTGACGCGAAAGCGCGCCACGCCGGGTACATCGAAGGAAAAATCCGTTTCCAGATTTTTCTCGAATTCGATGCGCTGGGTGTCGTTCATGATGTCGTAGATCAGATCGTGCACTTGCTTGTGGTCCAGCGCCGGCAGATTGATCCGTCGCACGTCGCCATCGACGCGGATCATCGGCGGCAGGCCGGCCGACAGGTGCAGGTCGGAAGCGCCCTGTTTGGCGCTGAAGGCCAGCAATTCAGTGATATCCATAGCGTCCCTCAATTCCAGTAGAATGCCGCGAACCTACAGACCGCCGGCGCCTCTTGATGTCCACGATAGCAGACAACATCCTTCAGGTTAGTTCGCGCATCCAGGCAGCGGCCAAAGCCGCGCACCGCGACGAAAACAGCATCCATTTGCTCGCCGTGAGCAAGACCAAACCCGCCCAGGCCCTGCGCGAAGCCTACGCCGCCGGCCTGCGCGACTTCGGCGAGAACTACTTGCAGGAAGCCTTGGGCAAACAGCTGGAGCTGGCCGACCTGCCCTTGATCTGGCACTTCATCGGCCCCATTCAATCGAACAAGACTCGCGCGATTGCCGAGCATTTCGACTGGGTGCACTCCGTGGATCGTCTGAAAATTGCCCAACGCCTGTCCGAACAACGCCCGCCCGAACTGCCGCCACTGAACATCTGCATTCAGGTCAATGTCAGCGGCGAGGCGAGCAAATCCGGTTGCACTCCGGCCGATCTGCCAGCGCTGGCCGCGGCCATCAGCGCGTTGCCACGCTTGAAGCTGCGCGGACTGATGGCGATTCCCGAGCCGACCGAGGAGCGCGCCGAACAGGACGCTGCCTTCGCCGCCGTGCAGGCATTGCAGGCGAGCCTCGATCTGCCGCTCGACACACTGTCGATGGGCATGAGCCACGACCTCGAGTCGGCCATCGCCCAAGGAGCCACCTGGGTGCGGATCGGTACCGCGCTGTTTGGCGCCCGAGATCATTCCCAGTCTTGAACGTTTCCAGATAAGGACCACACATGAGCAACACACGTATTGCGTTTATCGGTGCGGGCAACATGGCGGCCAGTCTGATTGGCGGCTTGCGCGCCAAGGGTCTGGAAGCGGCGCAGATCCGCGCCAGCGATCCGGGCGAAGAAACCCGTGCCAAGGTCAGCGCCGAACACGGCATCGAAACCTTCGCTGACAACGCCCAGGCCATCGACGGCGTCGATGTCATCGTCCTGGCGGTCAAGCCACAGGCGATGAAAGCCGTGTGCGAGGCGATTCGCCCAAGCCTGCAGCCCAATCAACTGGTGGTGTCGATTGCCGCTGGCATCACCTGCGCGAGCATGACCGCATGGCTCGGCGAGCAGCCGATCGTGCGCTGCATGCCCAATACTCCGGCGCTGCTGCGTCAGGGTGTCAGCGGTCTGTACGCGACCAGTGAAGTCACCGCCCAGCAGCGTCAGCAAGCCGAAGAGCTGCTGTCCGCCGTCGGCATCGCCCTGTGGCTGGACGAAGAACAGCAACTGGACGCAGTCACCGCAGTGTCCGGCTCCGGTCCGGCGTACTTCTTCCTGCTGATCGAAGCCATGACCGCCGCTGGCGTCAAACTGGGCCTGCCGAAAGCAATCGCTGAGCAACTGACCGTGCAGACTGCCTTGGGCGCCGCGCACATGGCGGTGTCCAGCGATGTCGACGCGGCCGAACTGCGCCGCCGCGTGACCTCGCCGAATGGCACCACGGAAGCTGCGATCAAATCATTCCAGGCTGGCGGCTTCCAAGCGCTGGTTGAAACCGCACTCGGCGCCGCCGCGCACCGCTCGGCCGAAATGGCCGAACAACTGGGCAAATAAGGAGCCTTACATGATCGGATTGAACACCGCAGCGGTTTACGTGCTGCAAACCCTCGGCAGCCTGTACCTGCTGATCGTGCTGCTGCGCTTCGTCCTGCAACTGGTACGGGCGAACTTCTACAATCCGCTGTGCCAGTTCGTGGTCAAAACCACCCAGCCGCTGCTCAAGCCTTTGCGCCGGATCATCCCGAGCCTGTTCGGCCTCGACATGTCCTCGCTGGTGCTGGCGATTCTGGTGCAACTGCTGCTGATGGCGCTGACCCTGCTGCTGACCTACGGCACCACCGGCAACCCGCTGCAACTGTTGATCTGGTCGCTGATCGGCGTCACTGCACTGTTCTTGAAGATCTTCTTCTTCGCTCTGATCATCAGCGTGATCCTCTCGTGGGTCGCACCGGGCAGCCACAATCCGGGCGCCGAACTGGTCAACCAGATCTGCGAGCCGGCACTGGCACCGTTCCGCCGCTTCCTGCCGAACCTCGGCGGCCTGGACCTGTCGCCGATCTTCGCCTTCCTTGCACTCAAACTGATCGACATGCTGGTGATCAACAATCTGGCGGCGATGACGATGATGCCGGAGATTCTGCGTTTGCTGATGTAACCGAGTGCGTTCGGTCTGACTGACCGAGTCGCCTTTTCGCGAGCAGGCTCGCTCCCACATTGGAATGCATTTCAACTGTGGGAGCGAGCCTGCTCGCGAATGGCTGCACCTCGATCCGAAGCGAAAACGCCGGACCTGATCGTTGCTTGCCGCTAACCCCCCGGTCTTTAGACTTACGCCTCATTTCAACGAGAGCAGGGTCGATGCCAACTGCCTTTCCCGCCGATTCTGTTGGTCTGGTAACGCCGCAAACCGCGCATTTCAGCGAACCGCTGACGCTGGCCTGTGGCCGTTCGCTGGCCGCTTATGACCTGATCTATGAAACCTACGGCACGCTGAACGCTCAGGCGAGCAACGCCGTACTGATCTGCCACGCGCTGTCCGGTCATCATCACGCCGCTGGTTATCACAGCGTCGACGACCGCAAGCCCGGTTGGTGGGACAGCTGCATCGGCCCCGGCAAGCCGATCGACACCAATAAATTCTTCGTGGTCAGCCTGAACAACCTCGGCGGCTGCAACGGCTCCACCGGGCCGAGCAGCATCAACCCGGAGACCGGCAAGCCGTTCGGCGCTGATTTCCCGGTGCTCACCGTCGAAGACTGGGTGCACAGCCAGGCGCGCCTCGCTGATTTGCTCGGCATCGGCCAGTGGGCAGCGGTGATCGGCGGCAGCCTCGGCGGCATGCAGGCGTTGCAATGGACCATCACCTACCCGGATCGCGTGCGGCACTGTCTGGCGATCGCCTCGGCGCCGAAACTGTCGGCGCAGAACATCGCCTTCAACGAAGTCGCGCGTCAGGCGATCCTCACCGACCCGGAATTCCACGGTGGTTCGTTCCAGGAAGCCGGCGTGATCCCCAAGCGCGGGCTGATGCTGGCGCGCATGGTCGGGCACATCACCTATCTGTCCGACGACTCCATGGGTGAGAAATTCGGCCGTGGCCTGAAGAGCGAAAAGCTCAACTACGACTTCCACAGTGTCGAGTTTCAGGTCGAGAGCTACCTGCGTTATCAGGGCGAAGAGTTTTCCGGGCGCTTCGATGCCAACACCTATCTGTTGATGACCAAAGCGCTGGATTACTTCGATCCGGCGGCGAACTTCGACGATGATCTGGCGAAAACCTTTGAAAACGCTACGGCAAAATTCTGCGTGATGTCGTTCACCACCGACTGGCGCTTCTCCCCTGCGCGCTCGCGGGAACTGGTGGATGCGCTGATGGCTGCGCGCAAGGACGTCAGTTATCTGGAAATCGACGCGCCCCAAGGCCACGACGCCTTCCTGATTCCGATCCCGCGTTATTTGCAGGCGTTCGGCAATTACATGAACCGCATTTCGTTGTGAGAAAGCCATGAGAGCTGATCTGGAAATCATTCAGGAGTGGATCCCCGCCGGCAGCCGCGTCCTTGACCTCGGTTGCGGTGACGGCGAGCTGCTGACCTGGCTGCGCGACAACAAGAACGTCACCGGTTATGGCCTGGAAAACGACGCCGATAACATCGCCGAGTGCGTGGCCAAGGGCATCAACGTCATCGAGCAGGATCTGGACAAAGGCCTGGGCAATTTTGCCAGCAACAGTTTCGACATCGTCGTCATGACCCAGGCCCTGCAAGCGGTCCATTACCCGGACAGGATCCTCGACGAAATGCTCCGGGTCGGCCGTCAGTGCATCATCACCTTCCCCAATTTCGGCCACTGGCGCTGCCGCTGGTACCTGGCGAGCAAGGGCCGTATGCCGGTCTCGGAATTCCTCCCCTATACCTGGTACAACACGCCGAACATCCACTTCTGCACCTTCGAGGATTTCGAAGAACTGTGCCGCGAACGTGACGCGAAGGTCATTGATCGGCTTGCCGTGGATCAACAGCACCGCCACGGGTGGGCCAGTAAGCTATGGCCTAATCTGTTAGGTGAAATCGGCATCTATCGCGTCAGTAGTCCCCAGTTGGCGGACCACCGAGTCGCGGTCTGAGCCAGGGCATTTGAAGGAGCACGAACATGAGTCGTCTAGCGTTGCTGTTACTCACCGCCTGCCTGAGCGCCAGCGCCGCTGGCGGCGGACGTCATCAAAGGTGAACGCAAGGAAACCTTCGGTGACGTCACGGTGCACTACAACACGTTCAACTCGACGTTCCTGCAACCGGACATCGCCAAGGCTGCCGAGCTGATCCGCAGCAAGAATCAGGGCGTGATCAATGTTTCGGTGGTCAAGGACGGCAAGCCGGTGATCGCCAGCGTCACCGGCACGATCAAGGACCTGACCAGCAACAGCATGGCGCTGAAATTCCGCCAGGTCACCGAACAGGGCGCGATCTACTACATCGCTCAGTACCCGGTGCCGCAGCAGGAAACCCGCACCTTTGAAATCAAGGTGCAGAACGGCGACAAGATCAACACCATCAACTTCAACCAAGAACTCTTCCCCGGCGAATGATGAACATCAAGCAGCTCGTACTGGCCAGCCATAACGCCGGCAAACTCAAAGAACTCCAGGCCATGCTCGGCGACTCGGTGCAACTGCGCTCGATTGGCGAGTGGAGCAAGGTCGAACCGGAAGAAACCGGCCTGTCGTTTGTCGAGAACGCGATCCTCAAGGCCCGCAATGCCGCGCGCATTTCCGGGCTGCCGGCACTGGCCGACGACTCCGGGCTGGCAGTGGATTTCCTTGGCGGTGCGCCGGGCATCTATTCGGCGCGTTACGCCGACGGCCAGGGCGACGCGGCAAACAACGCCAAACTGCTCGATGCGCTGAAGGACGTGCCGCAAGCCGAACGCGGCGCACAGTTCGTCTGCGTATTGGCACTGGTGCGCCACGCCGATGATCCGCTGCCGATCCTCTGCGAAGGCCTGTGGCACGGGCGCATCCTCAACGCAGCCAGCGGCGCACACGGTTTCGGTTACGACCCGCTGTTCTGGGTGCCGGAGCGCGATTGCTCCAGCGCCGAGCTGAGCCCGGCCGACAAGAACCAGATCAGCCACCGCGCCCGTGCAATGGATCTGCTGCGCCAGCGTCTGGGCTTGAAATGACCACTGATTCTTGCGCGTCGTCGCTGATCATCGGCGGGGCCGCGTCCTCGCCTCGGGCACCGCTGCCAACCCTGCCGCCCCTGGCGCTGTACATCCACATTCCGTGGTGTGTACGCAAATGCCCGTATTGCGATTTCAACTCGCACACCGCCAGCCCGGTGCTGCCGGAGCAGGAATACGTCGACGCGCTGCTGGCCGATCTCGATCAGGATCTGCATGCGGTGTATGGCCGTGAGCTGACTTCGATTTTCTTCGGTGGCGGGACGCCGAGCCTGTTCAGCGCCGAAGCCCTCGGGCGGTTGTTGAAGGGTGTCGAGCAGCGCATCCCGTTCGCCGCCGACATCGAAATCACCCTTGAGGCGAATCCGGGCACCTTCGAGCAGGAGAAGTTTGTCGCCTATCGCAAGCTGGGGATCAATCGGCTATCAATCGGTATCCAGAGCTTTCAGCAGGAGAAGCTTGAGGCCCTTGGCCGCATCCACAACGGTGACGAAGCCGTGCGTGCGGCAGGCATGGCGCGGCAGGCCGGGTTCGATAACTTCAACTTGGACTTGATGCACGGTTTGCCCGATCAGTCGCTGGACGATGCCTTGAGCGATCTGCGCCAGGCCATTGCGCTGAAACCGACGCACATTTCCTGGTATCAGCTGACGCTGGAGCCGAACACGGTGTTCTGGAACCAGCCGCCAGTGCTGCCCGAAGATGACACCCTGTGGGATATTCAGGAAGCTGGGCAGGCGCTGCTGGCCGAGCACGGTTACGCGCAATACGAAGTGTCGGCGTATGCCCAGGCCGGTCGCCCGGCGCGGCATAACCTCAATTACTGGAGTTTTGGCGATTTCATCGGCATCGGCGCCGGCGCCCATGGCAAGTTGAGCCACCCGGACGGGCGCATCGTGCGCACATGGAAAACCCGCCTGCCGAAGGATTATCTGAACCCGGCGAAAAGCTTTCAGGCCGGCGAGAAATCCCTGAGCAATGACGAGATGCCGTTCGAGTTCCTGATGAACGCCCTGCGCCTGACCGCCGGGGTCGAATCGCGCCTGTATCCGGAACGCACCGGCCTGTCGCTGGAGACCCTCGCCGAAGGCCGCCGCGAGGCCGAACAAAGCGGCCTGTTGCAGGTCGAACCGTCACGCCTGGCGGCGACCGAACGCGGCCAGCTGTTCCTCAACGACTTGCTGCAACAATTTCTGAACTGACTTCAGCTCAAAGGGAAAACGCATGGATTTGATACTCGACCTGCTGGCCACCGTCTCCCGCTGGAGCCGCAGCAATCTCTCGGAAATCGCTCTGGCGCTGGTCGGTTGTCTGCTGGTGCTGTTCGGCGCCGACTTCAAAGGCTGGGTCGAACAACGCCTGGGCAGCATCGCCGGCGCCCTGCGCGTGCCCCTGATGGCCCTGCTCTGCCTGATCGGCAGCGGCGCCGCGCTGATCTACGCCACGCCGTGGGTGATCAAAGGCCTGAGCCAGTTCAACAACTACAGCCTGGCGCCGGTGCTGCTGGTGGTGTTAGTGCTGATCGGCGTCGTCGCCGACCGCCGCTGAACCCGCAAACACCCCAAAACGAAATGTGGGAGCGAGCCAGCTCGCGAAGGCGTCATGACATCCAACATCATCGTTGATTGTCAGACCGCTTTCGCGAGCAGGCTCGCTCCCACAGTTGATCGCAATGAAAGGGAAGTTCATGAGTAAAAAACTACTGGATGAGACGAGCAAATTTCTCAGCTTCGTGTTGCGTCACCAGCCTCAAGCGATTGGTCTTACGCTGGATTCGGATGGCTGGGCAAATATCGACGCACTGATTCATGGTGCTGCGCGTGACGGTCGCAATCTCGATCGCGATTTGATTGAAACAGTGGTGGCAAGTAGCGACAAAAAGCGTTTTGCGATTTCCACTGACGGCTTGTGCATCCGCGCTGTTCAGGGCCATTCGACGAAGACTGTCGAGTTGCAGTTCGACGAGAAACACCCACCGCAAACGCTGTATCACGGCACAGCGACGCGTTTTCTCGATTCGATCAATGAACAAGGTCTAATCCCTGGATCACGCCATCATGTGCATCTTTCGGAAGAGATCGTCACTGCCACTTCCGTAGGTCAACGCTACGGCAGCGTAGTGGTCCTCGCAGTCGCGGCGCAGCAGATGCAGGAAGGAGGCTTCAAGTTCTATCAGGCCGAAAACGGCGTGTGGCTGACAGACCACGTACCTGCGCGCTTCATGACAAAACTGTAAATCCGAGATACTCACAACTACTGTAGGAGTGAGCCTGCTCGCGATAGCTGTTTGACACTCAACATCCACGCCGACTGACACACCTCTTCGCGAGCAGGCTCGCTCCCACTATCGGGCCATGGTTCAATGATTCTTCGATAAGCGGCTCTGCGCCTGCAGGATCGCCTTAAGGCCAACGGAATCTTTGCAGCCCAGCGCTATCGCTTTATCGAAGTGTTCGATATTCCCGCTGTCGCGCAGATCGCTGCCATTCACACGAGTCAACGCGAGTATGTAGTAGGCCTCAGCCCGGAACTGGTCTTCGGACAATACCAGGCCAGCTGCGCGGGCTCGCATGGCGGCCATCGGCCCGACCCTGCCGGCAGGCGCCCCGTTTTCTTCAAAACACAGCGAACGTTTGGCCTGCAACGGATAGTCGTCAGCCTGCGTATCAGGCTTGAGCAGCAACTGCTCGAGAGACTGCAAGAATTTCAAATGATCAGGATTTTGCGCATCAAATCGTTCATACGCCTTGTCGCACAAATGGTAATAGCCCACCGCAGCCGCTAACAATCCATCATCCATGGCCTGCTGATAAAGACCACAGGTCTGTAAGCGCGTCTGCTCGGAAAACATCGGGTTGTCCTGCAGGCTGGCCAGAAAATAGGTGGCCAGCGTGTGCCCGCCGTCCGACGCATGCTTGAGGTTATCCACAAGAGCCTCGAGATCACCCTCGGCAACGCGCAACTGTTCAGGGGTGTATTGCACGCTTTCCCCGGCGGCCTCACGCTTGATCCGGTCATTAGCGTCGCGCTCGATCTTTGCCGCCGTTCTCTGCGCACTCGCGAAGTATTCCTCGGGGCTGACTACCCGTTCGCACGCTGCGCAAAACAGCAGCCCCAGAACTACGGTGCAGGCAAAAATGGCTTTCAAGATTTGTCTTCCTTTACAAATGGGGCCTCGAGCTATCGGCGGATCATGGCCAAACTTGAGCGAACCCCAGAAACAACTGTAGGAGCTGCGGCACGCTGCAACCTTTGATCCTCAAAATCAAGATCAAAAGATCGCAGCGCGCCGCAGCTCCTACCGGGGTGTTGCGTGATGCTTAAGACAGTTTTTCGAACTTCAGATCCCACACGCCATGGCCAAGACGTTCGCCGCGGCGTTCGAACTTGGTGATCGGGCGTTCGGCCGGGCGCGGGACGCATTTGCCGTCTTCGGCAAGGTTGCGGTAGCCGGGGGCGACGTTCATCACTTCCAGCATGTACTCGGCGTACGGTTCCCAGTCGGTGGCCATGTGCAGAATGCCGCCAACCTTCAACTTGCTACGCACCAGCTCGGCGAACGAGGCCTGGACGATGCGTCGCTTGTGGTGGCGGCTCTTGTGCCACGGATCCGGGAAAAACAGCATCAGGCGATCGAGGCTGTTGTCGGCGATGC
Organism: Pseudomonas sp. B21_DOA; assembly: GCA_030544685.1. Classification (NCBI taxonomy): domain Bacteria; kingdom Pseudomonadati; phylum Pseudomonadota; class Gammaproteobacteria; order Pseudomonadales; family Pseudomonadaceae; genus Pseudomonas; species Pseudomonas sp. B21_DOA. Next base: position 578,545 of record CP086683.1, read on the forward strand.
AGCGGTTGAGCACTTCGATCGCGTCGCAATCGTAGACCCGCAGGTTGGTCAGACCTTGGGTCAACACGCCATTGAGCAGCGCGCCGACACCCGGACGGTGTACTTCAACACCGATGAAATCCTGCTCCGGAGCAGCCGCGGCCATTTCCAGCAGCGAATGGCCCATGCCGAAACCGATTTCCAGCGAGCGCGGCGCCGAGCGGCCGAACACCTGGTCGTAATCGACCGGCGCATCGGCCAGCGGCAGCACGTACAGCGGCGCGCCCTGGTCCAGGCCGCGTTGCTGGCCTTCGGTCATGCGCCCGGCGCGCATCACGAAACTCTTGATGCGGCGGTGTTGGCGCTCGTCGCCTTCGTCCGGCTGGACAGGCGTGTCGTTCGATTCAGTCATCAATGGCTCTTACTTGATCAGACCATCCAGCGGCGAAGAGGCGCTGGCATAGAGTTTTTCGGCATACGGCCAGCGAGGTAGGCCAGACGACCCGCGACGATGGCGTGTTGCATGGCTTGCGCCATCATCACCGGCTGCTGGGCGTGGGCGATGGCCGAGTTCATCAGTACGGCGTCGCAACCCAGCTCCATGGCGATGGTCGCGTCGGAAGCGGTACCGACGCCAGCATCCACCAGCACCGGGATCTTGGCTTCTTCGAGGATGATCTGCAGATTGTACGGATTGCAGATGCCCAGACCGGAGCCGATCAGACCGGCCAGCGGCATCACGGCGATGCAACCGATTTCCGCCAGTTGCCGGGCGATGATCGGGTCATCGCTGGTGTAGACCATCACGTCGAAGGCTTCCTTGACCAGCGTTTCGGCGGCCTTGAGGGTTTCGATCACGTTGGGGAACAGGGTCTTCTGATCGGCCAGCACTTCCAGCTTCACCAGGTTGTGGCCGTCGAGCAGCTCACGCGCCAGGCGGCAGGTGCGCACGGCTTCGATGGCGTCGTAGCAACCGGCAGTGTTCGGCAGGAAGGTGTAGCGCTCCGGCGACAGCACCTCAAGCAGGTTCGGCTCGCCTTCGATCTGGCCCAGGTTGGTGCGGCGTACGGCGAAGGTGACGATTTCGGCACCCGAGGCTTCGATGGCCTGGCGGGTTTCTTCCATGTCACGGTACTTGCCGGTACCGACCAGCAAACGCGACTGGTAAGTACGACCGGCCAGCACAAAAGGCTTGTCGCTACGAACGATGCTCATGGGGAATCCTCTTTAGGGGTGAGGGTCTTGCAGAATTCTGTGCCCTCGCGGGCCGGGCGATCAGCCGCCGCCGATGGCGTGGACCACTTCGACGTTGTCGCCGTCGTTCAAGGTGGTATCGGCGTGCTGGCTGCGCGGGACGATGTCCAGATTGAGCTCTACCGCCACACGGCGCCCGGTCAGATCCAGACGGGTGATCAGGCCCGCAACGGTTTCACCGTCGGGCAATTCAAAGGACTCGCCGTTCAACTGAATGCGCATGCACAACGCCGCCATCATTTTTAGGGGCTGGCATTCTAGCCCGATCATGACCTAAAGGTCAGTACCAAGCGTCAAGCGGTTAGCTGCAAGCGCCAGGCGGCGAGGCCGAGGCAAACCCAACCGATGAGAAACGCGAGGCCACCAAACGGCGTGATGATGCCGAGCTTGCTGATGCCGGTCATGGTCAGCACGTACAGGCTGCCGGAGAACAACAGGATGCCGATGGTGAAGGACACGCCGGCCCAAGTGATCAGTCGCCCTTGAATCTGCGTGGCCAGCAGCGCAACGCCGAACAGCGCGAGTGTGTGCACCAGTTGGTAGGTGACGCCCGTGTGGAAAATCGTCAGGTATTCCGGGGTCAGGCGGTTTTTCAGGCCATGGGCGGCGAACGCGCCCAGCGCAACGCCGGTGAATCCGAAAAAAGCGGCCAGCATCAAAAAGCCACGCAGCATGGGGAACTCCAGTCAGACGCCATCGGCAGGGTCTGTATAATGGCCCGCTCCACGGGTTCGGCCAAGCCATCTCTATGCTGCGTTCAATTTTCCGTCGTCTCACTAAGGCCCTGCTCTGGTTCGCCGGCGGCAGTGTCTTGCTGGTGCTGGTGTTTCGCTTCGTGCCACCGCCGGGTACGGCGTTGATGGTCGAGCGCAAGGTCGAATCCTGGGTCGACGGTGAGCCGATTGATCTGCAGCGCACCTGGAAACCTTGGGGCGAAATCTCCGATGACCTGAAAGTGGCGGTAATTGCTGGCGAAGACCAGAAATTCCCCGAGCACTGGGGCTTCGATCTGAGCGCGATTCAGGCCGCTCTGGCACACAACGAACTGGGCGGTTCGATTCGCGGTGCCAGCACCTTGAGCCAGCAGGTGTCGAAAAATCTCTTTCTCTGGTCGGGCCGCAGTTATCTGCGCAAAGGCCTGGAAGCGTGGTTTACCGCGCTGATCGAGGTGTTCTGGCCCAAGCAGCGGATTCTCGAGGTGTACCTGAACAGCGTTGAGTGGGATGACGGCGTGTTTGGCGCTGAAGCGGCGGCCCGTCATCACTTTGGCGTGAGTGCGAAGTCATTGTCGCGTCAGCAGGCGAGTTATCTGGCCGCGGTACTGCCCAATCCACGGGTGTGGAGCGCGAGTCATCCGACCGGTTATGTATCGCGACGCGCCGGGTGGATTCGGCAGCAGATGAGTCAGTTGGGTGGCGATAGTTATCTGCTCGGACTGAATGATTCGCGGCGAGCGCCTTGGTCTGAATAACGCCGAAATACTAATGTGGGAGCGAGCCTGCTCGCGAAAGCGGTGTGTCAGCCTGTGTTGATGTCACTGATAAACCGCATTCGCGAGCAGGCTCGCTCCCACAGGGATTTATGTTGAAACAGAAATGAAAACGCCCCGATCATCGCTGATCGGGGCGTTTTTTATTGCTGATGCGCCGGTTACGCGGCGATCGACAACTTGAGCTTGTTCATCGCGCTCTTTTCGAGCTGACGGATTCGCTCGGCCGACACGTTGTACTTCTGCGCCAGGTCGTGCAGCGTGGCTTTCTCTTCTGCCAGCCAGCGCTGGTAGAGGATGTCGCGGCTACGCTCGTCCAGCACTTCGAGTGCTTCGTGCAGGTTGGTGTTCGAGTTGTCGCTCCAGTCGGCATCTTCCAGTTGACGCGCCGGGTCGTACCGGTGGTCTTCCAGGTAGTTGGCCGGCGACTGGAAAGCACTGTCGTCGTCGGCTTCGGCAGCCGGGTCGAAGGCCATGTCATGGCCGGTCAGGCGACTTTCCATCTCGCGCACTTCACGTGGTTCGACGCCAAGGCTTTCCGCCACACGGTGGACTTCCTCGTTGTTCAGCCACGCCAGACGCTTCTTCTGGCTGCGCAGGTTGAAGAACAGCTTGCGCTGGGCCTTGGTGGTCGCGACTTTCACAATGCGCCAGTTGCGCAGGATGAACTCGTGAATTTCCGCCTTGATCCAGTGCACGGCGAACGACACCAGACGCACACCCATTTCCGGGTTGAAGCGCTTGACGGCCTTCATCAGGCCGACGTTACCTTCCTGGATCAGGTCAGCCTGAGCCAGACCGTAGCCGGAATAGCTACGGGCAATGTGTACGACAAAACGCAGGTGGGCGAGCACCATCTGCCGAGCCGCCCCCAAATCCTGCTCATAGTAGAGACTCTCGGCCAGTTCACGCTCCTGCTCCGGCGTCAGCAATGGAATGCTGTTGACGGTGTGCACGTAGGCTTCCAGGTTCGCACCCGGAACCAGCGCATACGCAGGTTGCAAAGAATTGGTCATACGAAAAAACCTCCCACTTACATACTCGTGCCTCTCGGCACTGCGAAAAATTGACCGGGAACTCAGGTACAAGTTCCCATAAAAACCGCAAGGTCAATCACGCGCAAAAAGATTCTACTTCGGCGCCAGCTCCCTGAGATGACGTGCGACTGCAATCCATGCACCGATATAACCCAACAGCACCGCGCCAAGCAAGAGCGACAGACCGTCGGCCACTGGCACGCCGGCCAAGGCGAAATCACTGCCGTACAAGCCGGCCAGTCCAACCACCGCATCGTTCAGCCAGTTGAGGCCGAACGCCAATACACCCCAGGACAACAGCCCTGCACCGAAGCCATACAACGCGCCCATATAAAGGAAAGGGCGACGCACATAACTGTCAGTGCCGCCGACGAGTTTAATCACTTCTATCTCGGTGCGGCGGTTTTCAATATGAAGACGAATGGTATTGCCTATCACCAAAAGTAATGCAGACACCAAAAGCACCGTCAGACCGAAGACAAAGCGGTCGCCAAGCTTGAGGATGGCTGCCAGACGCTCGACCCAGACTAGATCAAGTTGCGCCTGTTGTACCTTGGGCAGCTCGGAAAGTTTTTGTCTTAATGCTTCGAGTGTCGGCTTGTCGACTTCGTTCGGTGTCACCAGCACTACACCGGGCAAAGGGTTTTCCGGCAGCTCACGCAGGGCTTCGCCCAGGCCGGACTGCTGCTGGAACTCCTCCAGCGCCTGATCGCGGCCAACATATTCGGCATCGGCTACGCCGGGCATGCCTTTGATCTGCTCACGCAGCGACTCGCCCTGATCCGGGCTGGCGTCGAGTTGCAGGTACAGGGAAATCTGCGCCGCGCGCTGCCAGGAACCGCCAAGACGCTCGACGTTGTTAAGCAACAGCGACAGCCCCATCGGCAGACTCAATGCAACGGCCATCACCATGCAGGTGAAGAAGCTGCCGATCGGCTGTTTGCCGAGGCGGCGCAGGCTGTCGAGCAGGCTGGCGCGGTGGCTTTCGATCCAGGCGCGAAACAGCGTGGCGAAGTCCGGACCATCGTCATCGTCGTGCTTTTTCTTCTTTTGCGGTTGCGGGTCGGCGGCCTTCGGGGCCACGCGCTCGGAAACCTTCGGACTGCGTGTCGCACTCATACCCCGGCCTCCCCGTCGCCGATCAGGCGGCCGCGTTGCAGGGTCAGCATGCGATGACGCATGCGCGCGATCAGTGCCAGGTCGTGACTGGCGATCAGCACGCTGGTGCCCAAACGGTTGATGTCTTCGAACACGCCCATGATCTCCGCCGCAAGACGCGGGTCGAGGTTACCGGTCGGTTCGTCCGCCAGCAGCAAGGCCGGGCGGTGGACGATGGCGCGGGCGATGCCGACGCGCTGTTGCTGACCGGTGGACAGGTCGCCCGGGTACAGATCGCTTTTATCCGACAGTGCCACGCGCTCCAGCGCCGAATCGACGCGCTTGGCAATCTCGACCTTGGACAGGCCGAGAATCTGCAGTGGCAAGGCGACGTTGTTGAACACCGTGCGGTCGAACAGCAACTGGTGATTCTGGAACACCACGCCGATCTGCCGGCGCAGAAATGGAATCTGCGCGTTGCTGATGGTGCTCAGGTCCTGCCCGGCGAGCAGCAGTTTGCCGCTGGTCGGCCGCTCCATTGCCAACAACAGGCGCAACAGCGTGGATTTACCGGCACCGGAGTGACCGGTGACAAACAAGAACTCGCCACGACGGACTCGAAAGCTCAGCTCATGCAAGCCGACGTGACCGTTCGGGTAGCGTTTACCGACCTGTTCGAAACGAATCATGAACGCTCCCGCTCGGCAAATAGTGCCTGGACAAAGGGTTCGGCTTCAAAGGTACGCAAATCGTCGATGCCTTCACCGACGCCGATGTAGCGGATCGGCAGACCGAACTGCTTGGCCAGGGCGAAAATCACCCCGCCCTTGGCGGTGCCGTCGAGCTTGGTCAGGGCCAGGCCGGTCAGTTCGACAGTCTGATTGAACTGCTTGGCCTGATTGATGGCGTTCTGGCCAGTGCCGGCGTCGAGCACCAGCAGCACTTCGTGCGGCGCGTCGGCGTCGAGCTTGCCGATCACCCGGCGGACCTTTTTCAGCTCTTCCATCAGGTTGTCTTTGGTGTGCAGGCGACCGGCGGTGTCAGCGATCAGCACGTCGATACCACGGGCCTTAGCCGCTTGCACCGCGTCGAAGATGACCGAAGCCGAATCGGCGCCGGTGTGCTGGGCGATCACCGGAATCTTGTTGCGCTCGCCCCAGACCTGCAATTGCTCCACGGCGGCGGCGCGGAAGGTATCGCCGGCCGCCAGCATGACTTTCTTGCCTTCCAGTTGCAGCTTCTTCGCCAGTTTGCCGATGGTGGTGGTTTTGCCGGCGCCGTTGACGCCGACCACCAGAATCACGAACGGCTTGTTCTGCGAGGCGATTTTCAGTGGCTGTTCAACCGGCTTGAGCATCGCCGCCAGTTCGGCCTGCAAGGATTTGTACAGGGCGTCGGCGTCGGCCAGTTCCTTGCGGGCGACCTTTTGAGTCAGGCGCTGGATGATCTGCGTGGTGGCTTCAACGCCGACGTCGGCGGTCAGCAGACGGGTTTCGAGGTCATCGAGCAGGTCATCATCGATGGTCTTGCGCCCGAGGAACAGGCTGGCCATGCCCTCGCCGATGCTGGCGCTGGTCTTCGACAGGCCTTGCTTGAGACGGGCGAAGAAGCCGGCTTTGGTTTCTTCGGTGCGCGGGGTTTCGACGGGCGCTTCTACAGGCGCTTCCATGGGCACGACCGGAGCGACAACTGGCGCAGCGGCAAGCGGTGCAGGCTCAGGCTCAGGCTCGGATGGCGGGACAACCGGAGCGACGGGTTCAGCAATGACCGGCGCGGGTTCGGCAACCGACTCAGGCACAGGCTGCGCAGCCGGCTCGGCGGCCGGCGCGGGAATCACAGGCGTCACATGCGGCGCTGCTTCTTCAACCAGGGCCACCGGCTCTTCTGCCACCGGCAAGGTCAGCCACGGCTCGGCAGCGGGCGTCAGCGGCAACTCGGCAGCGGCCGGTGTTTCACGCTCGGCTTCAGCCTCCGGTTGCAGCACCGGCTCAGCGATCGGCAGCACAATCGGCGCCGGCTCTTCTTCTATTACAGGCGCTGGCGCGGGGGCCGGCTCAGGAATCGCGGGCGGCTGTTCGACGACGGGTTCCTGCGGTTTCTTCCGCAGCCATCCGAACAGGCTTTTCTTCTCGCCAGCCGCAGCTGGGCTCTTCTTGTCGTCGTTGGAACCAAACATGGAGGACGGCTATCTCACGGTAGCGACGCGCCAACAGGGCGCCCCGGCAAATAAATATTCGATGCAGAACAGACTGTGTTTCACCCAGCTTGTTCACGCGCAACATTTTGTCGAGGCGCCGAAGGCACCTCAAAATTCAATTAACACGAAGGACTGGAGCGGCATCGTCGGCGAAAACGCGCAGTTCAGATGAAAAACTGCTGTTATCAGCGACAAACCCATACAGCCTGACCGGGTATCGAAACCTGATAGGCGTGGCCGCCAGTAAAACGGATCAGTATCCTAGGGCGTGTCATTGATCATTACCAGTACCGCGTGGCCGCCTGAAAACGGGCCAGACAAGGCGCAGGCCGCAGGGAATGTGCTTTCCTTGCCAAGGACTGCAACGCAGTATGGCCCGTTTTCAGGCGCCACCTGGAGGGCCGGGCCTGATAGTGTGCAGGGCTGCGTTGCTCGGAGTTTATTTGGAACAACCAAACCACACTCCTCGCGCCTTGCCCTGCACACTATCAGGCGCCGGCGCGGTACTGGTAATGATCAATGACACGCCCTACCTCTCGCCCGCCGACGCTAAGACCAAGCGGGCAGCCCAACAGGTTGAAAAACGAATGAATGCTCTAGCCCGCCGCGCTGCTGGCCTGCTGCTCAGCGCAGTCTGCCTGCCCCTTTCGGCCCTGGCGGCCGACCCGCAACCGACCCATGAATTCACCCTCGACAACGGCCTCAAGGTCGTCGTGCGCGAGGACCATCGTGCGCCGGTGGTCGTTTCGCAGATCTGGTACAAGGTCGGCTCCAGCTACGAGACTCCGGGCCAGACCGGTCTGTCCCACGCGCTCGAGCACATGATGTTCAAGGGCAGCGAGAAAGTCGGCCCCGGCGAAGCTTCGCTGATCCTGCGTGACCTCGGCGCCGAAGAGAACGCGTTCACCAGCGACGACTTCACGGCTTATTACCAGGTGCTGGCCCGCGATCGCCTCGGCGTAGCGTTTGAGCTGGAAGCCGACCGCATGGCCAACCTGCGCCTGCCGGCCGACGAGTTCGCCAAGGAAATCGAAGTCATCAAGGAAGAGCGCCGCCTGCGCACCGATGACAAGCCGATGTCCAAGGCCTACGAGCGCTACAAGGCCATGGCCTACCCGGCCAGCGGTTATCACACGCCGACGATCGGCTGGATGGCTGACCTCGACCGCATGAAAGTCGAGGAACTGCGCCACTGGTACCAATCCTGGTACGCGCCGAACAACGCCACGCTGGTGGTGGTCGGTGACGTCACCCCAGACGAAGTGAAAACCCTCGCCCAGCGCTATTTCGGCCCGGTCGCCAAACGCGACGTGCCACCGGCGAAAAAGCCGCTGGAACTGGCCGAGCCCGGCGAACGCCAGATCACCCTGCGCGTGCAAACCCAACTGCCGAGCCTGATGCTTGGCTTCAACGTGCCGAGTATTGCTACTGCTGACGACAAACGCTCGGTCAACGCCCTGCGCCTGATCTCGGCGCTGCTCGACGGCGGCTACAGCGGGCGCATCCCGGCGCAACTGGAACGCGGCGAAGAGCTGGTCTCCGGCGGCTCGTCGGACTATGACGCCTACACCCGTGGCGACAGCCTGTTCACCCTGTCGGCGACGCCAAATACGCAGAAGAAAAAGACCATCGCCCAGGCCGAAGCCGGCTTGTGGAAACTGCTTGAGCAACTGAAAACCACCGCGCCGTCTGCCGAAGAGCTGGAACGCGTCCGTGCTCAAGTCATCGCTGGCCTGGTTTACGAGCGTGACTCGATCACAAGCCAGGCCACCGCGATCGGTCAACTGGAAACGGTCGGTCTGTCGTGGAAGCTGATGGACACCGAACTGGCCGATCTGGAAAGCGTGACCCCGCAAGACATCCAGAACGCCGCGAAAAAGTATTTCACCCGCGAACGTCTCAGCGTCGCCCACGTTCTGCCAATGGAGACGACTCATGAGTGAGCGCAAAACCCCACGCCTGATGCTGCTTGGCCTGCTCGCTGTCGCGGTGATCGGCTCGGCGGCAATGTATCTGTCGCCAGGCGCTGACACCCACGCCAGCGAAGCACTGGATAACGTCAAAATCAGCCAAAAATTGCAATCGCTGGCCGAACTCGACGGCAAGGCCCCGGCCAGCCGCAAGCTCGATGTGCAGACCTGGAACACCGCTGAAGGCGCGAAAGTGCTGTTCGTCGAAGCGCATGAGCTGCCGATGTTCGATATGCGCCTGATCTTCGCCGCCGGCAGCAGCCAGGACGGCAACGTGCCAGGCCTCGCGGTGCTGACCAATGCCATGCTCAACGAAGGTATCGCCGGCAAAGACGTCGGCGCCATCGCTCAAGGGTTTGAAGGCCTCGGCGCCGACTTCGGCAACGGTGCGTTCAAGGACATGGCGCTGGCTTCGCTGCGCAGTCTGAGCGCACCTGAGCAGCGTGAACCGGCGTTGAAGCTGTTCGCCGATGTGGTCGGCAAACCGACCTTCCCCGCCGACTCCTTCGCGCGCATCAAGAACCAGTTGCTCGCCGGTTTCGAATACCAGAAACAGAACCCCGGCAAACTCGCCAGCCTCGAGCTGATGAAGCGTCTGTACGGCGATCACCCTTACGCGCATTCCAGCGATGGCAATGCGCAAAGCGTGCCGAAGATCACCGTCGCGCAATTGCGCGAGTTTCATGCCAAGGCCTACGCCGCCGGCAACGCTGTGATTGCACTGGTCGGCGACCTGTCGCGAGCTGAAGCCGAAGCGATCGCCAATCAGGTCTCCTCTGCCCTGCCGAAAGGCCCGGCACTGGCGAAGATCGCGGCGCCGCAGGAACCGAAAGCCAGCGTCAACCACATCGAGTTTCCGTCAAAACAGACCAACCTGATGCTCGCGCAACTGGGCATTGATCGCGACGATCCGGATTACGCCGCGCTGTCGCTGGGCAACCAGATCCTCGGCGGCGGTGGTTTCGGCACGCGCCTGATGAGCGAAGTGCGCGAGAAGCGTGGCCTCACCTACGGCGTGTATTCGGCGTTCAGCCCGATGCAGGCCCGTGGGCCGTTCATGATTAACCTGCAGACCCGCGCCGAGATGAGCGAAGGCACCCTGAAACTGGTGCAGGACGTGCTCGCCGACTACCTGAAAACCGGGCCGACACAGAAAGAACTCGACGATGCCAAGCGCGAACTGGCCGGCAGCTTCCCGCTGTCCACCGCGAGCAACGCCGACATCGTTGGCCAATTGGGCGCGATGGGCTTCTATAATCTGCCGCTGAGCTATCTCGACGATTTCATGCGGCAGTCGCAGAGCCTGACTGTGGAGCAGGTGCGCGATGCGCTGAACAAACACCTGAGCACGGAGAAAATGGTCATCGTCACCGCTGGCCCGACCGTGCCGCAAAAGCCGTTACCGGCCCCATCTGATAAACCTGCCGAGCAACCGCTCGGGGTTCCGGAGCATTAATGGCTACTCGAGCACCGAAAAACCTGTGCAAAACGTGCACAACGGCGTCAATCAGCTGCGCATCATTGGCGGCCAGTGGCGCAGCCGCAAGCTGAGCTTCCCCGACGCACCGGGCCTGCGCCCGACCCCGGATCGCGTGCGCGAAACCCTGTTCAACTGGCTCGCGCCCTATGTCGAAGGGGCGAAAGTGCTCGACCCGTTCGCCGGCAGCGGCGCGCTGTTTCTCGAAGCGCTGTCCCGAGGTGCGGCTACCGCTCAGGCGCTGGACGCCAGCAACGTTGCAGTATCGAGCCTGAAAGAGCACCTCGGCACCCTGCGTTGCAGCAACGGCCAAGTGCAAACTGCCGATGCGCTGCGCTACCTGGAAACCCAAACCGCAACGCCGTTCGACCTAGTGTTCCTCGACCCGCCGTTCAACCAGAACCTGTTGCCAGCGGTTTGTACCTTGCTGGAAGAGCGCCAATGGCTGGCGGCCGATTCGTGGATCTACACTGAAAGCGAAACAGCGCCATCGACGCTGGGCCTGCCGGGCAACTGGCGCCTGCATCGTGAACAGAAATCCGGTCGGGTTTTTACGCGCTGTGGCAGCGCACGGCGGACATCGCCGGCTGACAAGGTCGCAAGCAACCTGCGGCGAGGGGGCAAGCTTCCTCGCCACAAGCCCATCGAGAATCATCGTGCCCCCTTCGCCAGAACGCTTCATCCCCGCCTTCGGCCTCGGCAATCCACATCTGCAAACCCTGTGGGGCCGCTGTGGCGCAAGACCGTGCACATCGAGCGCGAACGCGAACGCCTGTGGCTCGAGGACGGCGATTTCCTCGACCTCGACTGGCACGGCCCGCACAGCGCCGAGGCGCCGTTGGTACTGGTGCTGCACGGTTTGACCGGCTCTTCCAATTCGCCCTATGTGGCGGGCATTCAAAAGGCCTTGGCCGACCAGGGCTGGGCCAGCGTCGCACTGAACTGGCGCGGTTGTTCCGGCGAGCCGAATCTGTTGCCGCGCAGCTACCACTCCGGCGCCAGCGAAGACCTTGCCGAAGCCATCCAGCACCTGCGCGCGAAACGACCGTTGGCGCCGTTGTATGCGGTTGGCTATTCCCTGGGCGGCAACGTGCTGCTCAAGCATCTGGGCGAAACCGGCAGCGACAGCGGCGTGCTCGGCGCGGTGGCGGTGTCGGTACCGTTCCGCCTCGATCAATGTGCCGATCGTATCGGCCAAGGGTTTTCGCGGGTGTATCAGGCGCACTTCATGCGAGAGATGGTCGCCTACATCAGGAACAAGCAGCGCCAGTTCCAGCATGACGGGCGCGAAGACGGCCTGGCAAAACTGGCCGCGCTCGGCTCGCTGGAGAACATGCGCACATTCTGGGATTTCGACGGCCGGGTTACCGCGCCATTGCACGGTTTCAATGACGCCGAGGATTACTACCGCCGCGCATCGAGCCGCTACTACCTTGGCGAAATCCGCACGCCGACGCTAATCATTCAGGCCGCGGACGATCCGTTCGTGTTCCCGCACAGCTTGCCGCAACCCGACGAGTTGTCAGCCTGCACCCAGTTCGAATTACAGGCGCGTGGCGGTCACGTAGGTTTCGTCGACGGCTCGGTGCGCAGGCCCGGGTATTACCTGGAGCGGCGTATCCCGCAATGGCTGGCCGAGACCAGTGTGTGAACACCGCATATCCCCTGTAGATACTCTGTTCACGGTCAAGCTTTTTGGACGTGTTTACCGCTAAAAAGCTTGGCCGTGTCGAAGTCTTCTCCGGCCTGCATGCAGGCCCATAGTCCGGTCAGGTATTTGCGCATGACTGCGACGATAGCTTGCATCTTCCTCTTTCCTCGGGCCACCAACGCTTCGTAAAACGCTTTCACGTTCGGGTCGCAACGTATGGCGGTCAGCGCAGGCATGTACATCGCTGAGCGCAAATAGGCATTGCCGCCCTTACTTATCCGGCCGGGTTTATCAATGCTGCTTCCTGATTGCGTGAGTCGGACATCGAGTCCGGCATGGCGGCTAACCTGCGCGGATTTAAGCGTCACCGGTAAGGTCGTCAGTTCAGCCAGCGCTGCAAATACTGAGATCTCACCCATGCCTGGAGCGGCAATCATGTGTCCAAACTGGGCGCTCAACATTGGGCAGTTGTCGATCAATGCCCGACCAGCGACACGGAAACGCTCGATTCGTTTGTCAAAGGCGTTGATGGCCTCTTCTTCATCCTCAATCAGCATCGGGAGTGTTGTTTGAGTAGCTTTTAGCGCATGCAGCTCGTTTTTGGCGCGGGTGCGGTGACCTGTCAAACGATTGATGTGGCGGCCGATAGCACGCAGCTCAAGCTGTATTGAAGTGGGCGGCGTCCACAACCTTGGGCTCATCCGTTCGCCGTATTCAGCTAATAATTGGGCATCGATTGCGTCCGTTTTGCTGTTTTTCAGCATCAGCTTTGCAAAGTTGTGAAAACTCTTCGGATTGATAACCGAGACTGGCAAACCCGCCGCAGCGAGCTCCATGGCCAAGTCCAGGTAGTAGATACCGGTGGCTTCCATCACCACAGATATCGGCTTGAGCTCAAGCAATTTGCCGACAGCAGCCTTGCGCCCCGCCGGCGTCTGGTCGATATTGCACTGACCTGCAAAGCGGCCGCCATTGCGCCAGCCCATCGCTGTAGTGCGAGATCCCACATCCAAACCGACGTGCATGTTCATGCTTTCAACTCCAAGAGAACTGAGTTAAAAATGCTTCCTGGTTCCCCTGACCTCGAACTTCATGCCACTGCAACCTTGTAATGCGAAGTCCGACTCGTCGGCTTCTCGATACTCTTCGTGGTGGGCAATGAGGCGGGGGACCTCTCTACAGACAAGGTCAGGAGCAAGTCCTGCCTTAAGGAGCGATCGGTCTCCCCAGAAACACATCTTCGTATGTCGCACCAGCGAGCTTAGATCTCATTCATGCTGGTGTCTGGGGAACATACAAGGAGTGAGCCTGCTCGCGATCGCGGTGTGTCAGTCTGGAAATTCAATGCCTGACAGGACGCCTTCGCGAGTAGGCTCGCTCCCACATGGGATCAGCGATGTTATTCGCCGGTGGCAATGCCGCGCGATGGCTCGTTGATCCATTCGCTCCACGATCCGGCATACAGCGCACCCAGCGGGTAGCCGGCCAGGCACAGTGCAAACAGGTTGTGACACGCGGTCACCCCGGAGCCGCAGTAGGCGACGAGTTCCGACGGTGAGCGATCGCCCAGTTTTGCGGCAAAGCGCTGCTTGAGCTGCTCGGCCGGCAAGAAGCGACCATCACTGCCGAGGTTGTCGGTGAACGCCGCGCACTGCGCGCCGGGAATGTGTCCGGCCACCGGATCGATCGGTTCCATTTCGCCCTTGAAGCGCGGCAAGGCGCGGGCGTCGAGCAGAGTCAGGGTTGGCTGGCCGAGGCGTTGCTGCAATTGCTCGGCGCTGAGCAACAGGCGCATGTCCGGCTGACCACTGAAGTTACCCGGCGTCACGCTCGGCGGATCCAGGCTCAGCGGCAGGCCGGCGGCGTGCCAGGCTTTGAGCCCGCCATCGAGAATGAATACACCGTCGCGCTTGCCCAGCCATGCCAGCAACCACCACGCCCGCGCCGCGTATGCACCCGGGCCGTCGTCGTACAAAACCACATCGCTGTCGTTGCTGATGCCCCAGGCTTGCAGGCGTTCGATCAGCGCCGCCGGCTCGGGCAACGGATGACGCCCGGTCACGCCCTTCTCGACTTTACCGCTCAGATCCCGCTCCAGATCGGCGAAACTCGCTCCGGCAATGTGCCCTTCGGCGTAGCTGCGCTGGCCGTAATCCGGATCTTCGAGGGCAAAACGACAATCGAGAATCACCAGCCCCGGCTGCTCTTTGCGAGCGTCCAGTGCTTGTGGGCTGATCAACTGCGCAATCGACATAACGGGCTCCTGTGGAATTCGGCTGAACGGTTTATTTCACGTCTTCGAGAGCCTGCGCCAGCGGCACGTAGAACTCGTCGAACAATGCGTTGACTTCATCCCGCGCCTGATCGGTAACAAACCCTGCTTCCAGCACCAGCACCTGATACACGCCACGCTTCACGGCCTGTTCGCTGAGGTGGTTAGAGTTTTCCCGGTGGTGCACAGAAATCGCACCCACGAGGTCAGGATGATCCACGCATTGAGGGTCAGCGATTCGATCTGCACGCGATCCATTTTCAGAATGCCGGCGGCGACAAAACCTTCGTAGATTGCGGCACCCTGGATCACGCAACGCTGGGAGAAGCGCCGATAACGCGCGGCCAGTTCCGCATCGCTGTCGAGCAGATGCTCGAGGTCGCGGTGCAAAAAGCGGTAGCGCCACATGGCCGAGAGCAGTTCCTTGAGATAGAAACGCTTGTCCTCGACGGTCGCCGGGCGACCCTGAGGCGGACGTAAAAAGCTGTCCACCAGGGCTTCGTACTCACTGAACAACACGGCGATGATCGCCTGCTTGTTGGGGAAGTGGTAGTACAGGTTGCCCGGAGAAATCTCCATGTGCGCGGCGATGTGGTTGGTGCTGACGCTGCGCTCGCCCTGCTGATTGAACAGCTCCAGGCTGTTCTGAACGATGCGCTCGCTGGTTTTTATTCGTGGGGCCATGGCTTGAGCTTTAATTCAGAGTGCGTTGACGGCGCATCTTACGACCTAACCGGAAATGGATAAAACCTTGCCGTGCACGGAAGTCGTTTGACTTTCTAGAGCATAGACTCTAAAAAGTGCCCACTACAATAAAATCCGGAGCCCGCGATGACTGCCGACATTGCCTACCTGCAAACCCTGCAACAGCCTCTTGAAACCCTCGATCGGCAGTTCCAGGCACAACGGGCCGCGTACGCCGCCAACCCGATGCCGCCGGCCGCGCAACGTCAGCAATGGCTCAAGGCTTTGCGCGATCTGCTCAGCGCTGAGCGGCAGGCATTGATCGACGCGATCAGCGCCGATTTCAGTCACCGCAGCGCCGACGAAACCCTGCTCGCCGAGCTGATGCCGAGCCTGCACGGCATTCACTACGCCAGTCGTCACCTGAAAAACTGGATGAAGCCCTCGCGGCGCAAGGTTGGCATGGCGTTCCAGCCTGCTTCGGCGAAGGTGGTTTATCAGCCGCTGGGCGTGGTCGGCGTGATCGTGCCGTGGAACTACCCGCTGTATCTGGCCGTAGGGCCGATGGTCGGCGCCCTTGCTGCCGGCAACCGGGTGATGCTCAAGCTCAGCGAATCGACCCCGGCCACCGGACTGCTGCTCAAAGAACTGCTGGCGCGGATCTTTCCCGAAGACCTGGTTAGCGTGGTGCTGGGCGAAGCGGATGTCGGCGTGGCGTTCTCGCGTCTACCGTTCGATCATTTGCTGTTCACCGGTTCCACCAGCGTCGGCAAACACGTCATGCGCGCTGCCGCGGAAAACCTCACGCCAGTGACGCTGGAACTGGGCGGCAAGTCGCCGGCCATCGTCTCCAGAGACGTACCGCTCAAGGACGCCGCCGAACGCATCGCTTTTGGCAAAACTCTCAATGCCGGGCAGACCTGCGTCGCGCCTGACTATGTGCTGGTGCCGGAAGACCGCGTCGGCGCTTTCGTCGAGGCCTATCGTCAGGCTGTGAAAGGCTTCTACCCGACCCTGGCCGACAACGCCGACTACACCGCGATCATCAACGAACGCCAACTGGCCCGGCTGAACGGATACGTCAGCGACGCGACCAGCAAGGGCGCGCTACTGATCCCACTGTTCGACCAAGGCCAGGGCCGACGCATGCCGCACAGCGTGCTGCTCAATGTCAGCGATGAGATGACCGTAATGCAGGACGAAATCTTCGGCCCGTTGCTGCCAATCGTGCCTTACCGCGATCTGGAGCAGGCATTCGCTTACATCAATCAGCGGCCTCGTCCTCTGGCTCTTTACTACTTTGGCTACGACAAACGCGAGCAGCATCGCGTACTGCACGAGACCCATTCCGGCGGTGTGTGCCTGAACGACACCTTGTTGCATGTGGCTCAGGACGACATGCCCTTCGGTGGCATCGGCCCCTCGGGCATGGGCCATTACCACGGCCACGAAGGTTTCCTGACGTTCAGCAAGGCCAAGGGTGTGCTGATCAAACAGCGCTTCAACGCGGCCCGGCTGATCTACCCGCCCTACGGCAGATCGATTCAGAAACTGATTCAGAAGCTGTTCATTCGCTAAACGTTCGTCGACGCCGGGTAATAACAACAATGCACCCAAGCCTGACCGAAACACCCGCCCTGTCGCGCCGTGGCCTGCTGAAATTCAGCCTCGGCGCCACCGCGTTTCTCGCCACCGCCGGCCTTGGCGCCAGCCTCACTGGCTGCTCGTCGAGCGTCAGCGCCAACGGCTTTGTCGTTTTGCGCGACGGCGATCTGCTGTTCCTGCGCGCGCTGGTCCCGGTGATGCTCGACGGCGCCGTCGCCGCCGGGGAAATGCCCGCAGCGGTCGACGGCACGCTGAAGTCGCTGGACTACAGCCTTAATCACGTGTCGCCGGAAATGCTCAAGCTCACTCGGCAACTGTTCGACGTGCTGGGTATGGCCGTGACCCGTGGCCCGCTCACCGGCATCTGGGGCAGTTGGGAAAACGCCAGCCCTGAAGCGATGCGGCATTTCCTCGAACGCTGGGAGAACAGTTCACTGAGCTTGCTGCGCATGGGCCGTAGCTCGTTGCAGCAGATGGTGATGATGGCCTGGTACACACGCGCCGAATCCTGGGCTCACTGCGGTTATCCCGGGCCGCCGAAGGTCTGAAACCGGGGCGCGGCCTTCGCGAGCAGGCTCGCTCCCCTATTTGAAATGCATGTCCCTGTGGGAGCGAGCCTGCTCGCGAAGGGGCCAACTGCATCACCTCAGCATCCAGAATAATAAAGAGAACCTGACCGATGCCCGTACCCGATCCCTTCCGTGAAGGCCTCGCCCGAGGCTGGAAAACCTACAACGGCGCGCAACTGAGCGACGACCTCACCCTCGAAGCCGACGTGGCGATCATCGGCAGTGGCGCCGGCGGCGGCACCACGGCGGAGATCCTCAGCGCGGCCGGCTACAAAGTCCTGCTGATCGAAGAAGGCCCGCTGAAGACCAGTTCGGATTTCAAACTGCTCGAAGACGAGGCCTACAGCAGCCTCTATCAGGAAGGCATCGGCCGCATGAGCAAGGACGGCGCGATTACTATCCTGCAGGGCCGCGCGGTCGGCGGTACGACGCTGATCAACTGGACCTCGAGTTTCCGCACGCCCGAGCCGACCCTCGAACACTGGGCCAGCGAGCACAACGTCAGAGGCCATAGCCCGGCAGAGATGGCGCCGTGGTTCGAAAAAATGGAGCAGCGCCTCGGCGTCGCGCCGTGGATGGTGCCGCCCAATGCCAACAACGATGTGATCCGCAAAGGCTGCGAGCAACTCGGCTACAGCTGGCACGTGATCCCGCGCAACGTTCGCGGTTGCTGGAATCTCGGCTATTGCGGCATGGGCTGCCCGAGCAACGCCAAGCAATCGATGATGGTGACAACCATCCCGGCGACGCTGGAAAAGGGCGGCGAGCTGCTGTATCTGGCGCGGGTGGAGAAACTGCTGATCAGTGGCGACAAGGTCACCGGCCTGCATTGCGTGGCGATGGACCAACGCTGCGTCGAGCCGACCGGGCGCAGCATCAGCGTCAAGGCGCGGCATTACGTGCTGGCCGGCGGCGGGATCAACAGCCCGGCGCTGTTGCTGCGCTCCGACGCACCGGATCCGCATGAGCGCGTGGGCAAGCGCACCTTTCTGCACCCGGTGAACATGTCCGCCGCGCGTTTCGCCGAGGTGGTCAATCCGTTTTACGGCGCGCCGCAGTCGATCTATTCCGACCATTTCCAGTGGAAGGACGGCACCACCGGGCCGATGGCGTTCAAACTCGAGGTGCCACCGCTGCACCCGGCGCTGGCAGCCACACTGCTCGGCGGTTTCGGCCAAGAGAACGCGCAACACATGGCTGATCTGCCGCACACACACGCGATGCTGGCACTGCTGCGCGACGGCTTCCACCCGGACAGCAGCGGCGGCTCGGTGGAGTTGCGCGGCGATGGCTCGCCAGTGCTCGATTATCAAGTCTCGCAGTACGCCTGGGACGGTTTGCGCCGAGCCTTTCACGTCATGGCCGAAATCCAGTTTGCCGGCGGCGCGCAATCGGTCATGCCGATGCACGCCGACGGCCGCTACGTGAAGACACTGGCCGAGGCCCGCTCAATGATCGATGGATTGAGCCTGGAGCTATATCGCACGCGTTTGGGCAGCGCTCACGTCATGGGTGGTTGTGCGATGGGTGAAGATCCGCAAAGCGCGGTAGCCGACAGCCTCGGTCGCCATCATCAACTGCGCAATCTGTCGATTCACGACGGCTCGCTGTTCCCCACCAGCATCGGCGCCAACCCCAGCTGTCGGTGTATGGCCTGACCGCGCGCCTGGCGACAGCCTTGGCTCACCGACTGAAAAATCCATGAAAAAGCAGAATGTTCCTATCGTCTATAGTGCTTTCTTACCCAACAGGCGACTTGGCCGACCGGGAAGGCTGCGATACCATCCGACTCCCCAACGGACTCCCGCCAGGACGACGCGATGAACCGAGTGTTGTACCCAGGTACCTTCGACCCTATTACCAAGGGCCATGGCGATCTGGTCGAACGCGCCTCGCGCCTGTTCGATCACGTGATCATTGCGGTCGCCGCCAGCCCGAAAAAGAACCCGCTGTTCCCGCTGGAACAACGGGTCGAACTGGCTCGCGAGGTCACCAAGCACCTGCCGAACGTGGAAGTGGTCGGTTTCTCGACGCTGCTCGCGCATTTCGCCAAAGAGCAGAACGCCAATGTGTTCCTGCGTGGTCTGCGCGCGGTGTCGGACTTCGAATACGAATTCCAGCTGGCCAACATGAACCGCCAACTGGCGCCGGATGTGGAGAGCCTGTTTCTCACGCCGTCAGAGCGTTATTCGTTCATTTCCTCGACTCTGGTGCGTGAGATTGCCGCGCTGGGCGGCGATATCAGCAAGTTCGTCCACCCGGCCGTGGCCGACGCGCTGACCCTACGCTTCAAGAAGTAGGAGCTGCTGCAGACTGCGATCTTTGCTTTTAAAGATTGCAGTCTCGTGCCCTTGATCGCCCCCGCGTGCACTGCGCTCGCCAATGCGGCACAATTGCGCGCATTGATTTATAGCGCCCGGGCCTGCCGCCCCGGCTGGAGTTAGCATGTCCCTGATCATCACCGACGATTGCATCAACTGCGACGTCTGCGAACCCGAGTGCCCGAACGCCGCCATTTCCCAAGGCGAAGAGATCTACGTGATCGACCCGAACCTGTGCACCCAGTGCGTCGGCCACTACGACGAGCCGCAGTGCCAGCAGGTCTGCCCGGTGGATTGCATTCCACTGGACGAAGCCCATCCGGAGACTGAAGAACAGTTGATGGAGAAGTACCGCAAGATCACCGGCAAGGCCTGATCACTTCAGCGCCTATACCGCCCTCTTCGCGAGCAGGCTCGCTCCCACATTTGCAATGCATTCCCTGTGGGAGCGAGCCTGCTCGCGAATGGGCCATCAGCCACACCACTGAAACCCGATCAGCTCACTCGCGCTGCTCGAACCCCTCCCTGTACACCCCAGACACCGCACAAACGCCGCTTTCGCCGGATCAACCACCAGCGCCTGTCCCGCATCGCCAACACCGCCGCCCAGCGCGGTAAACGGCAACGACACCACAAACGCTCCTGCACCGATCACCGTGGCCACCACCAGCAAAGGTCGGGCAATCAGCAGGTCGCCAAGCATGGCGTAGGCCGGGGATTCTGGATGGTGTAACGCGGATCACCGCTGCCGGTTTCCGAGGCCTGAACAGCCAGGCTGGAACACAACAGCAGCGTGACGAAGAAGACTTGCAGGACTTTCATGGCACGATCCTTCGGGCTGAGCAGTGAGACTTCTCACTATAGACCCAAGGATTTTTTCAGGTCTGGCAGCGCGGGCAAAACACGCTGGCGCGTTGACCCAGCTTCACTTCGCGCAGGCCGGTGCCGCAGACCTTGCAGTGCTGACCACCGCGGCCGTAGACAAACAGTTCCTGCTGGAAATAGCCCGGCTGACCGTCGCCGCCAATGAAGTCGCGCAAGGTTGTGCCGCCACGCTCGATGGCGGCGGCGAGGATGCGTTTGATCTCGATCGCCAGTTTCAGATAACGCCCGCGGGAAATACCCCGGCTTCGCGGCGCGGGTCGATGCCGGCGGCGAACAGCGCTTCGGTCGCGTAGATATTGCCGACCCCGACCACCACGGCGTTGTCCATGATGAACGGCTTGACCGCCATCGAGCGCCCGCGTGACAGCTGGAACAGGCGCTCGCCATCGAACAGATCGGTCAGCGGCTCCGGCCCGAGGCGAATCAGCAATTCGTGATTGAGCGGGTCGTTGCTCCACAGCATCGCGCCGAACCGTCGCGGATCGGTGTAGCGCAGGGCCAGACCCGATTCCAGTTCGATATCGACGTGCTCGTGCTTCAACGCCGGCAACCCGGCCTCGACCAGGCGCAGATTGCCGGACATGCCCAAATGGCTGATCAGCGTGCCGATCTCGGCGTTGATCAACAGGTACTTGGCGCGCCGCTCGACCAGCACGATGCGCTGCCCGGACAGGCGCACATCGAGGTCTTCCGGGATAGGCCAGCGCAAACGCCGGTCACGAACGATGACGCGGCTGACCCGCTGGCCTTCCAGGTGCGGGGCGATCCCGCGACGGGTGGTTTCGACTTCCGGCAGTTCAGGCATGGTGTCCTCGGGATCAATGCGCGCCGAGGTCGCGAATCGTTTGTTTGAGTGTTTCGAAATCGTAGTCCGACAGACCGACGTAATCGAGCACCAGCGGGCCCACCGCGCTCCACTCGAAATCTTCGCTCTGGTTGCCGAGCACCCGATACGAGGCGCAGATGTGCTCGGCCATTTTCAGAATCGCCAGCAAGTTTTTCAGTTGGCTGTTCTTCGACGATTCGTCGCTGAAAATCGCCAGCGCATTGTGGTGGTTGGCGATGGCAGCGCTGACATGCTCCGGCAGGCGCCAGGACTTGGCGGTGTAGTAACCGACCACGGCGTGGTTGGTGTTGAACACACGGTTTTCCGTATCGACCACGCGGCATTCCGGGCTGGCGCTGGCGTAGGCCTCTTCCAGCACGGTCATGTAATTGGGGAAGCGCTGCAGCATCAATGGCACGCCGCAATCGTGGAACAGGCCCAAGGCATAGGCTTCGTCACCGGCCTGGGTGCCAATGCGCTTGGCCAGGGTCAGGCAAGTCATCGCCACATCCTGCGCGGTGTCCCAGAAACGGTTGAGGGTGACGATGGTGTCGTCGTTCATCTCGCCCTTGATCGACTGCGCGTTGATCAGGTTGATGATCGAGCGGCTGCCCAACAGGTTCACCGCACGCTGGATCGAGGTGATCTTGTTGCTCAGGCCATAATGCGGCGAGTTGACGATTTTCAGCAGCGCGCCGGACAGGCCCGGATCCTGGGAGATCAGTTTGGCGATCACCTCCAGGTCCGGGTCGGGCATGTACTGCTCCATTTGCAGATCCACCATGATCTGCGGTTGCGCCGGCACACTGATGCCTTGCAGCGATTGTTGAATCTGTTCGGTGGTCAGCTCTTGGGACATAAGTACACACTCCGGGGCAGGCGGCGATTCTAACCGCTGAAACCGCAGGGCGACACACCGATGGGCACATCGCCGGAACTTTCATCTGTGCCCAGGCTTCGGAATCTGTAGGGCGCATCGGACCTCAACGGTCCGCTGCGAAGGCAAAATCTCCACAGACTCAGGAGCTTACCGATGGCAACTTCCCTCAATGGCAAACGCGTCGCTATTTTGGTTACCGATGGTTTCGAACAGGTCGAAATGACCGGCCCCAAGGATGCCCTCGAGCAGGCCGGCGTGCAGGTCGATATCCTCTCGGCCGAGTCCGGCACCGTCAAAGGCTGGAACCATGACAAACCGGCCGACGACTTCCCCGTCACCAACACTTTCCAGGCTGTGAGCGTCGATCAATACGATGCCGTGCTGCTGCCGGGTGGTGTGCAAAATTCCGACACCATCCGTATCGATCAGGATGCTCAGCATCTGGTCAAGACTGCCGCTTCGGCGGGCAAGCCGATTGCCGTGATCTGCCACGGCAGCTGGTTGCTGATCTCGGCAGGACTGGTCAATGGCAAGACCATGACCAGCTACAAAACGGTCAAGGACGATCTGGTCAATGCCGGGGTCAACTGGGTCGACCAGGAAGTGGTCAAGGACGGCAACCTGATCAGCAGCCGCCAGCCGGATGATGTGCCGGCGTTCAGTCAAGCGCTGATCGACGCACTGGCTGCATAAGGACTGACATCCCTTTCGCGAGCAGGCTCGCTCCCACAATGGTTTGGTGTTCACCTGTGGGAGCGAGCCTGCTCGCGAAGGCATCAGCGTTTCATCGCATCCTCAGCCCTGCGCAAACTTCAACACGCTATACTCCCGCTCTTTTTCCGGAGCGACGTCATGTCCCTGCCTAGCCTGCGCCTCAAAGCCAACGCCGACCGTCGCCTGCGCAACGGCCACTTGTGGGTCTACAGCAACGAAATCGACGTGGCCGCCACGCCTCTGCACGGCTTCAAGGCCGGCGATCAGGCGGTGCTCGAAGCCGCTGGCGGCAAGCCGTTGGGCATCGTCGCCATGAGCCCGAACAACCTGATCTGCGCGCGCCTGCTGTCGCGCGACATCAAACTGGCACTCGACAAGTCGCTGCTGGTGCACCGTCTGAACGTCGCGCTGTCGTTGCGCGAGCGTCTGTTCGACAAGCCGTTCTATCGTCTGGTCTACGGCGACTCCGACCTGCTGCCGGGTCTGGTGGTCGATCGTTTCGGCGACATCCTCGTGGTGCAGATCGCCTCGGCGACCATGGAAGCGCATAAAGACGACGTGATCGCCGCGTTGACCCAGGTGCTCAAGCCAAGCGGCATCCTGTTCAAGAACGATTCCGCCGCCCGTGATGCCGAAGGCCTCAACCGCTACGTCGAGACCGTGTTCGGTCTGGTCCCGGAGTGGGTCGCGCTGGAAGAGAACGGCGTGAAGTTCGAAGCGCCGGTCATTCAAGGGCAGAAAACCGGCTGGTTCTACGACCACCGCATGAATCGCGCGCGCCTGGCGCCTTATGCCAAAGGCAAACGCGTACTTGATCTCTATAGCTACATCGGTGGCTGGGGCGTGCAGGCCGCTGCGTTCGGCGCCAGCGAAGTGTTCTGCGTCGACGCCTCTGCATTCGCCCTCGACGGCGTCGAACGCAACGCGGCGTTGAACGGCTTCGCTGACAAAATGACCTGCATCGAAGGCGACGTCTTCGAAGCGTTGAAGGAACTGAAAGCCAGCGAAGAGCGCTTCGACGTGATCGTTGCTGATCCGCCAGCCTTCATCAAGCGCAAGAAAGACATGAAGAACGGCGAAGGCGCCTACCGTCGTCTGAACGAGCAAGCCATGCGCCTGCTGACCAAGGACGGCATTCTGGTCAGTGCTTCGTGCTCCATGCACCTGCCGGAAGACGATTTGCAGAATATTCTGCTGACCAGCGCGCGCCATTTGGACCGCAACATCCAAATGCTCGAGCGTGGCGGTCAGGGCCCTGATCATCCGGTGCACCCGGCCATCGCCGAAACCCGCTACATCAAGAGCATTACCTGCCGCCTGCTGCCCAACAGCTGATTGCGATAGAACACGGGGAGCCGCTGAGCTCCCCGTTTTTTTCCACCACCCTCCCTCTTTCCTTCACACTCAACATGAGTGTTTTGTCGTCTTCCTACAATTACTTTCCAGCTTCCTTGCAGGACGTTTCGCCATACCTGTTAGTTGCGGGAAATTAACCTACAGCGTAGATATCCAGCACTCGATCACTCCGACAGAATTACTGGAATATTCCTACTTAATATCCCCTTGCCAATATTCGATTACAAACTATTATGAAGTTGTCGCCATGAGGCGACTTCAACTACTGATGAACAAGGAGTTCACATCATGAAAACCATTTATCTGGAAACAAATAAACTCGCCAACCTCGCCTTCCTGGTTGCAGCCAACGCCCGCTAAGTAAGTCTGGACGCCGGAGAGTGCCGGCACTTCGGCGTCCTCATGACTTTCCCTGAGTGATCTGAACCAATGCATATCAATCCCTTTCTGTTTATATTGCCGCGCCCGCCTGGACAAGTTGTGTGGAACTACAAGAACCATACTCAGCACGAGCTTGATCTTGACTATTCCCACCGCCTCGCCATTCTTATAGACAACCCAAACCTGTTTGACCCAAACAACATAATAGATACACAACTTCTGGACGCAGGCATTCTAACAGTTTCAAAACTAGACAGCCCAACTTGGGGCTGGGATGAACTGTCGAAGATTTATCACATCGGCACGCAAAATATCCCCTGCGAATATACGCCACAGAATATTCAGGAGTGGTCCAGACACTATCTGGCGCACTGCAGCGAAGTATTGGCGAAGCCAGAACCTTCAACAGGCAGCAAGCGCCGGCCAGCGGAGGCGCTCATCAACTTGCCTGCACCCGGCGCAATGATCGATGACAGCCTGACTCAGGCATTGCGGACGCGCAAAACCTGTCGCTCCTACACCGGTGCGGCGGTGACACTGGCCGAGGTTGCAACGCTGTTGTATTTCACGCTCGGCTATCTTCCCAAGCGCAATCATTCGCAGGACGACCCTGTCGCACCCGGCCTTGAGGCCCGCCGGAGCAGTCCCTCAGGTGGTGGTCTGAACGCTTGCGAAGGCTTTCTTCTCGCTCAGAACATCGTCGGGCTTGAACCGGGCATCTACGCCTACCATTGTGGCGAGCATGCCTTGAGCCGGATCAACCCTTTGCCTGAACCGGCGTTGGGTCAAATGCTCGGCGGCCAGCATTTCATCAACAATCTGCCGCTGGGCGTATTCATCACCGCCAGGTTTGATCGACTCTGGTGGAAGTACGAACACTCGCGCGCCTATCGAATGGCGTTCATCGAGGCTGGCCATCTTTCGCAAACCTTCCAGCTCGTCGCGACGACGCTGGGGCTCAATACCTGGCTGACCGGCGCGTTTGCCGACGCCCAGGTTGAAACCCTGCTCGGGCTCGAAGGCAGCGCTGAGCAACCGTTGTTTTTTGTCGGTTGCGGCGAAAGCGATGGCCAAGCCATGTGCCAGGAAATGCGTGATTTGCTTGCCGGGGTACCGTCATGATTTCCACAGCGCTGGATGAGGGCGAGGCACCGGTGTCGTGGTCGCTCAAATTCACCCTTCCCGACTGGGAAAGCCGCGCATCGGTGCGCAGCAGTACCCATGACTATCGTTTGCCGGGCGATGTCGAGCAGCAACTGCAAAATCGCTATTGGTTTCCCCGGCCTTTCTGCCTTATCTGGGGCATCCGGCGATCCAGGCCAAAGGTCGCGAAACATTGCACCGCCTGACCGCCAGTCATCTGGTGTATTTCCTCGATTACACCACCCTGCTCGAACACCGCATCGTCAACCGCGCAGTTGAGGTCATCGTCCACCGCGAACTGCCCATCTATATACCGCTGCCAATGAAACACGCTGCATTGCAGCTGTACACCGACGAGGGTTACCACGCGCTTTTCTCCAACCAGATAGCCGAGCAGATCGCCGCGTTCTACAGCATCACCCGGCGACCGGTCATTCCGAAGCGGATCACACGCATGAACGCTCTGATTGCGCGCACGCCGGAGAAGAACCGCGCACTGGCCTGGTTTCTGCTCGGATTTGTCTCGGAAACCATCATCGCCCGGGAGTTGCTCGAGGTCTGCCGCAACACGATGGTTTCAAGTGTGAACGACATGCTGCGTGATCATCTTGCCGACGAAGCCCGGCACAGCCGTTACTTCGCAGAAGCCTTCCATTACTTCTGGATTGCGATGAACAGTCGCCAGCGCCTGTTCGCCGCCAGGACTCTTGTGGAGATCATCCCCCTGTTCTTCGAGGTCGACGAGAGCTGGCTGCAACAAAGCCTGCGCTCGGCGGGTATTGCCGAAAGTGACATGAAAGAGATTGTCGGTGCGATGGCAACTGTGCAGGCCAGCCGTGCTCGCGCTCGCGCCGGCTGCAAACCCACGCTGGAGGCCCTGCACAAGGCTGGTTTTTTGCTCTGCCCCATAACCAGACACTTTTCGCCAAAGCAGGATTGATCGATGAATAAACACAGCTGTGCAGTCAGCCGCCGACAACGGCGCGGAGCAGTCACGCTGTTACTGGCAATGATCCTGCTCGGCGTGTTCCCGCTGGATGTTCTGCTGCCCTCGTTCCCGGCGCTGGCGGCACACTTTGGTCGATCACCGAGCGACATCGCGCTGTCGATCAGTCTGTTCGCCGTCGGTATTGCCTTCGCTCAGCTACTGATCGGTCCGCTATCGGACGTGATCGGACGCAAGGGTTTGCTGCTGGCCGGCATGAGCGTGTCGCTGCTCGGCGCCCTTGGCTGCGTGCTGAGCAATGACTACACGCTGTTCCTCGTTTTCCGGGTGATGCAGGCGATGGGGTGCGGTTGTTTCGTGCTGTCTCAGGCACTGGTGCAGGATCTGTTTGAAGGCCAGGAGCGTGACCGGCTGCGGATCCTGATGGTCACTGCCACGGGCATCTTCATTTCGCTATCGCCGCTGGCGGGTACGTTTCTGCAAGCCACGCTCGGCTGGCGCGGCAGCTTCTGGGTATTCATCGCCCTTGCGGCTGTGGTTCTGATCAAAACCTGGCGACTGCTCGACAACAGCCGGCCTGTTCAGAACGGTCCACACCTGGGTTTCATTCAGTCCTACAGACGGGTGCTGAGCAACTTCCCGTTTGTCGGCTATTGGCTGATTTCCGCGTTCGCTTTCGCCTGCCACTTTTCCTTCATCGTCACTTCGCCGCTGATCTTCATGGAGCAGTTGCAGATGGCGCCTTACGATTTCGCCTTGATTCTGGTGATCTATGGCGCCGCTTATGTCTTCGGCGGCCTGCTCGCCAGCGTGCTGAACCGGCTTATCAATGCGCAACAGCAGATTTTCACCGGCCTGAGCCTGATCCTGCTCTCGGGTCTGGTGATGCTCTATCTGGCCACCAACCATGAGCTGTCAGCCGCGGCGGTGCTGGTCCCAATGCTCATCTGCACCGTGGGCACCACCATTGCGCGCCCCCGGCTACCTCCCGCGCCATGAGCGTGTTTGCCGAAAATGCCGGCGCATCGGCATCCGCCGGTAGCACCATCATTTTTATCTGTGGCGGGCTGGTCAGCGCCCTGATCAGCCTCGGCCCGGCCAACCTGCAAGCGACGCTGGGTTACGGTTTTGTGGTGTTGAGCGGCGTATCGCTGTTGCTCAACAGCGTGATTGGCCGTCGCGTCAGCAACCTGCGCAGCAATCCGGTGATGCCGGGAGGCGACCATTGACCCTGCCAGTCGTCATTGCACCGGCCCCTTCAGCACGGGAACAACGCTTTGCGCCATTCCCTCGCGACGCCAGCGGTGTAGAATCGCCTCATTCATCGCCATTCATCCCCGGCGGGTTTATGAGCTCAGGCTGAGACCAGCGGCGATCCCGCAACGTCATCGGCAGCTTCCGGACACACGGCCATTTTTCGGGTGTTTCAGAGGTCAACAGAAGCTCACTCCCCTTTAGTACGTGATTAGCCGCCCGGAGTGCTCCATGCCAGATTACCGCTCGAAAACTTCCACCCACGGCCGCAACATGGCCGGCGCCCGCGCCCTCTGGCGCGCCACCGGCATGAAAGATGACGACTTCAAGAAGCCGATCATTGCCATCGCCAACTCGTTCACCCAGTTCGTCCCGGGGCATGTGCATCTGAAGGACCTGGGTCAGCTGGTCGCCCGCGAGATCGAACGCGCCGGTGGCGTGGCCAAGGAATTCAATACCATCGCCGTCGATGACGGCATCGCCATGGGCCACGACGGCATGCTGTATTCGCTGCCGAGCCGCGAGATCATCGCCGACTCCGTCGAGTACATGGTCAACGCCCACTGCGCCGACGCCATCGTCTGCATTTCCAACTGCGACAAGATCACCCCGGGCATGCTGATGGCCGCGCTGCGCCTGAACATCCCGGTGATCTTCGTTTCCGGCGGTCCGATGGAAGCGGGCAAGACCAAACTCGCCTCCCACGGCCTCGACCTCGTCGACGCCATGGTGATCGCCGCCGACTCCAGCGCTTCTGACGAGAAAGTCGCCGAGTACGAGCGTAGCGCCTGTCCGACCTGTGGTTCGTGCTCCGGCATGTTCACCGCCAACTCGATGAACTGCCTGACCGAAGCACTGGGTCTGGCCTTGCCGGGCAACGGTTCCACTCTGGCCACCCACAGCGACCGCGAGCAGCTGTTTCTGCAGGCTGGTCGCACCATCGTCGAGCTGTGCAAGCGTTACTACGGCGAGAACGATGACTCCGTATTGCCGCGCAACATCGCCAACTTCAAGGCGTTCGAGAACGCGATGATGCTCGACATCGCCATGGGCGGTTCGACCAACACCATCCTGCACTTGCTCGCAGCCGCCCAGGAAGCCGAGATCGATTTCGACCTGCGCGACATCGACCGTCTTTCGCGCAGCGTGCCGCAGCTGTGCAAGGTCGCGCCGAACATCCAGAAGTACCACATGGAAGACGTGCACCGCGCCGGCGGCATTTTCAGCATCCTCGGTTCGCTGGCCCGTGGCGGCCTGCTGCACACCGACCTGCCGACCGTGCACAGCCGCAGCATGGAAGAAGCCATCGCCAAGTGGGACATCACCCAGACCAGCGACGAGGCCGTGCATCACTTCTTCAAGGCAGGTCCTGCGGGCATCCCGACCCAGACCGCGTTCAGCCAGTCGACCCGTTGGGAAACTCTGGACGACGATCGTGAAAACGGCTGCATCCGCAGTTTCGAGCACGCCTATTCGAAAGAAGGCGGCCTCGCCGTGCTGTACGGCAACATCGCGCAGGACGGCTGCGTGGTGAAAACCGCCGGGGTTGATGAGTCGATCCACGTCTTCGAAGGCAACGCGAAGATTTTCGAAAGCCAGGACAGCGCCGTGCGCGGCATCCTCGCTGACGAAGTGAAGGCAGGCGACATCGTCATCATTCGTTACGAAGGCCCGAAAGGCGGCCCGGGCATGCAGGAAATGCTCTACCCGACGTCCTACCTGAAATCCAAAGGTCTGGGCAAAGCCTGTGCGCTGCTCACCGACGGCCGTTTCTCCGGCGGTACTTCCGGCCTGTCGATTGGTCACGCTTCGCCAGAGGCCGCGGCCGGTGGCGCGATCGGTCTGGTGCAGGATGGCGACAAGGTGCTGATCGACATTCCGAACCGCTCGATCAACCTGTTGGTCAGCGACGAAGAACTGGCGGCACGCCGCGCCGAGCAGGACAAGAAAGGCTGGAAACCGGTTGAAGTGCGCCCACGCAAAGTGACCACCGCCCTCAAGGCCTACGCCCTGCTGGCGACCAGTGCCGACAAGGGTGCTGTGCGCAACAAAGCGATGCTCGACGGCTTGTAAGCGTCCAGGTGCAGAAACAAAAATGCCCCGCCAACGTGCGGGGCATTTTTTTATCCGTCTGACACTGATCGTTCCCACGCTCCTGCGTGGGAATGCCTCAAGGGACGCTCCGCGTCCAGTGACGCGGAGCGTCACGGGCTGCATTCCCACGCGGAGCGTGGGAACGATCAAAGATCGCAGCCTTCGGCAGCTCCTACATGCGATCGTGAGTTACTGGATTTCCTCAGGTTTGACGATCACCCAGTTCTTGTCCGCTGTCACCGGCAAGCCTTCCTTGGCCTGCGCCGCTGCGTGCTTGGCCATCATGCCGTTGATCTGGGTCATGTACTTGTCCTTGCGGTTGATCCACAAGTGAATGCCGCCCTTGGCTACGTCGACGTCATGGAACAGCATGTAACCGTCGCTCGTCGGGGTATCGCCGCCGACCAGTACCGGTTTTTTCCATTCATCGATGTAGGTCAGGATCGCCGCGTGCTTGCCGGCCATCCACGTTGCCGGGGTCCACAGGTACGGCGTCAGTTCGAGCCCGAGGTTGGCCTTCTCGTCATATTTGCCGGCAGTGATCTGTTTGCGCGCAGTGGTCAGCTCGCCAGTCTTCTGATCCTTGAGCAGCAGTGAAACGCCGATGACGTTCTGCGGTTTGACGTTGTAGCCGTACTTGGGATCCGCCGCGACCATGCGCACCAGTTCCTCTGAAGCGGCGGTCATTACGTAGACCTCGATGCCGTTCTCCATCAGCTTGTTGTACAGCTCCTGCTGGCCAGTGAAGATCTTCGGCGGATTGACGTCGAGCTTCTTCACCACATCGCCTTCGTAGTACGTCGCCGGCACCGGTTTGCCAGAGGCCATCAGCTCGTCGACGTAGCCCTTGAGTTCCTTGAGGGTGAAGCCGGAGAACACCTGCGCCACCCACGGGTAGCAGACCATGTCGTCGACTTCGCAGAGCCGGTAGTAATAACTGAACAGGCTTTCCTTGTGCTCGGCGGTGTCCTTGAAGGGCATCAGTTTCAGCGAGGGGTCGAGCTTGTCACGGGTGATCAGGCCCTTGTTTTCCATGAACGGCAGCAAGGATTCTTCGAGGTCGTAGCGGTAACTGGTGTTGTCCATGTCGAACACCGCGTAATTACCCTTGTTGGCGTTGGCGGCGATCATCGCGTCCAGCGCCTTGGCCTGATCCGCCGGCCAATGCTTGAGGTCCGTGGCCAATGCATGGCCGGCAAGGCCAGCCGCCAGTGCCACAGCCAACAACGTGCGTGCAATTTTCATAGCGCTACTCCCCGATGCAAAGAGTTCGACGCTAACAAATAAGTGTGACAACCCTCGCCTGTCAGCGACCGCCTGCGTCCCCTGCGCGCCAGTTGCATTGCCGACAGCGACACAGGCTTATTCCAAAAACGACGGACGCCCTGCGATTTTGGTATTAATTCATTGCAAATCAAGCTGTTAGGCTTGCCGGTTCGCAGCAGCCCCGGATGGCTGTTGGCACAGTCTTTACTGGAGTCCTCATGAATCTACCGCTGATTCTCAACCTGCTGGTGTTCCTTGCCCTGCTCTTCGGTCTGGCGCAAACCCGCCACACCACCTGGAGCCTGGCGAAAAAGTCCTGCTCGCACTGGTCCTCGGCGTGGCGTTCGGTGTCGCGCTGCACACGATTTACGGTGCCGGCAACCCGGTGCTGAAAGCCTCGATCGGCTGGTTCGATCTGGTCGGCAACGGCTACGTGCAATTGCTGCAGATGATCGTGATCCCACTGGTGTTCGCCTCGATCCTCAGCGCGGTCGCCCGTCTGCACAATGCCTCGTCGCTGGGCAAGATCAGTTTCCTCACCATCGGCACGCTGCTATTCACCACCGCCATCGCGGCGCTGATCGGCATCGGCCTGACCAATCTGTTTGGCCTCAGCGCTGAAGGTCTGGTCGCCGGCACTCAGGAAATGGCGCGCCTGCAAACCATTCAGAACGACTACGCCGGCAAGGTAGCCGACCTCAATGTGCCGCAATTGCTGCTGTCGTTCATCCCGCAGAACCCGTTCGCCGACCTGGCCCGGGCCAAGCCGACCTCGATCATCAGCGTAGTGATTTTCGCGGCATTTCTCGGGGTGGCTGCGCTGCAACTGCTCAAGGACGACGTCGAGAAAGGTCAGAAAGTGATCAACGCCATCGACACCCTGCAAGCCTGGGTGATGCGTCTGGTGCGTCTGGTGATGAAGCTGACCCCCTACGGCGTGCTGGCGCTGATGACCAAAGTGGTCGCCGGTTCCAACCTGCAGGACATCATCAAGCTCGGCAGTTTTGTCGTGGTCTCGTATATCGGCCTGGGCCTGATGTTCGTGGTGCACGGCGTGCTGGTGTCGGCCGCCGGGATCAACCCGCTGCGCTTCTTTCGCAAGATCTGGCCGGTGCTGACCTTCGCCTTCACCAGCCGCTCCAGCGCGGCGACCATTCCGCTGAGCATCGAAGCGCAGACCCGTCGCCTGGGTATTCCGTCGTCGGTCGCCAGTTTCGCTGCCTCGTTCGGCGCGACGATTGGCCAGAACGGTTGCGCCGGCCTGTACCCGGCGATGTTGGCGGTGATGGTCGCGCCAACTGTTGGCATCAACCCGCTGGATCCGTTGTGGATCGCGACGCTGGTGGCGATTGTCACGTTGAGTTCGGCCGGTGTCGCCGGAGTTGGCGGCGGCGCAACGTTCGCCGCCCTGATCGTGCTGCCGGCAATGGGCTTGCCGGTGTCACTGGTGGCACTGCTGATTTCGGTCGAGCCGCTAATCGATATGGGCCGCACCGCGTTGAACGTGAGTGGCTCGATTACCGCCGGGGCGATAACCAGTCAGGTCATGCAGCAGACTGACAAGGCACTGCTCGATGCCGATGAGCATGCGGAACTTGCTCAGGCTTGAGCCAAGATGATCGTTCCTACGCTCCGCGTGGGAATGCAGCCCATGACGCTCCGCGTCACTGGACGCGGAGCGTCCCCTGAGGCGTTACCACGCAGAGCGTGGGAACGATCATGCGCGCTCCCAAACTTCGAAGCTGTACGCGGGCTTGTCGCCCTCTGCCGGATTCGGCACGTTCGACACCAGCTTCCACTCGCTCAGATCAAACTCCGGAAACCACGCATCCCCTTCCGGGCTCAGTGCCACGCGGGTCAGGTACAGCCGATCGGCCTGCGCCAGTCCCTGCGCATACAACTGCGCGCCGCCAATCAGCATCAGTTCATCAACGCCCTGGGCTTTCGCCCATTCCTCGGCGCGGGCCACAGCGGCTTCCAGCGACGGATAGACCTCGGCACCTTCGAGTTGCAGATCAGGCTGGCGGCTGACCACGATGTTCAAGCGCCCCGGCAGCGGCCGGCCGAGCGAATCCCAGGTCTTGCGACCCATGATGATCGGCTTGCCGAGCGTGGTCGCCTTGAAGTATTTGAAGTCCCCGGCAGGTGCCAGGGCATGCTGTTGTCGACGCCGATCACGCGGTTTTCACCGAGGGCTGCGATCAGGCTGAGGGGCAGTGATTTAGTCATGCCGGCGAGGATACCAGAGCCGCGCTTACCCCGATAAGCGCCACAGCGGTTATGCTCAGCGCTCGATTTAGCGACGGGACGCCGCGTGACTGAACTGACTCCATTGCAAAACCTCTGGCTCACCGAAACCATCCGCCTGCGCGAAGAACACGCGGGGCCGCTGGATGATCTGGAAGCCAATCGTCTGGCCCGTGCCGCTGGCGGCGATCTGCCGAGCCGCATTGCGCGCCGGGCGCTATGGCTGGCCGAGCGCGACGGACTCACCGCCGCGCTCAAGCACTGGCTGCAAGGCGCGCGCCTGGCGCTGGTGCTGTTGATGATTTTCGCCGTGCTCAGCGGCGCCGGGCTGGCATTCGCCGCACTTGGCCAGACGCCGGTGAATGTGTTCTGGGCGCTGGGCAGTCTGCTCGGGATCAATCTGATTTTGCTGCTGAGTTGGGCGCTGGGCTTGATTTTCGCTGGCGAACACGGCGCCACCCTCGGGCGCTTGTGGCTGTGGCTCAGCGAAAAATTCGCCCGCGACGCCAAAGCCGCGCAACTGGCGCCGGCCCTGCTGTTGTTGCTGCAACGCAAGAAACTCAATCGCTGGGCACTCGGCGCGCTGATCAATGGTCTGTGGCTGCTGGCGATGCTCAGCGCGCTGATTCTGTTGCTGACGCTGATGGCCACGCGGCGCTACGGCTTTGTCTGGGAAACCACGATCCTCGGCGCCGACACTTTCATCCACGTCACCCAGGCTCTCGGCTATCCGCCGTCGCTGCTCGGCTTCAACGTGCCGACCGAGGAAATGATCCGCGCCAGCGGCGCCGGCGCACTGGATATTGAAAGCGCGCGACAGGCCTGGGCGACCTGGCTGGTCGGCGTGCTGGTGGTCTACGGCGTGCTGCCGCGCCTGCTGCTCGGGTTGTTCTGCCTGTGGCGCTGGAACAGCGGCAAAGCTGCGTTGCACCTGGATCTGAACCTGCCCGGCTACGCGCAACTGCGCGAACGGTTGATGCCAACCAGCGAACGCCTCGGCGTCAACGACCCGGAGCCGGCGCAGCTGCATCGCGTCGAAAGCAACGTCGGCGAACTCGTCAGCGAGGGCGCGCTGCTGGTGGCGATCGAGCTGGACGAACAGCGTCCGTGGCCACCTGCGCTGCCGAAGAATGTCAGCGACGCTGGCATCCTCGACAGCCGGGAATCGCGACACAAACTGCTCGAGCAACTCAGTCGCTTTCCGCCAGCGCGGCTGGCGATCGCCTGCGATCCACGACGCTCGCCGGATCGCGGCAGCCTTGCGCTGATCGCCGAACTGGCACGCAATGCCGGCGCCACTCGCGTCTGGCTGCTGCAAGCGCCACCCGGCGAAGCGCTGGACGGGCAACGTCTGGGTGACTGGCACGCGGCGCTGCAACAACTGGAACTGCCGTTCGCCGATTGCGCGCCGATGAACTGGCTGGAGAGCGGACATGACTGATGCACGCAAGGCCCCGCTGAAACTCGCGGTGGTCGGCCACACCAACGTCGGCAAGACCTCGCTGCTGCGCACACTGACTCGCGATGTCGGCTTCGGCGAAGTCTCGCATCGGCCAAGCACCACTAGGCATGTCGAAGGCGCGCGGTTGTCGGTAGATGGCGAGCCGTTGCTCGATCTGTACGACACGCCGGGGCTGGAAGATGCGATCGCCCTGCTGGATTTTCTCGAGCGTCTGGAACGCCCCGGCGAACGCCTCGACGGCCCGGCACGACTGGCGCGGTTTCTCGACGGCAGCGAGGCGCGCCAGCGTTTCGAGCAGGAGGCCAAGGTACTGCGACAACTGCTGGCCTCCGATGCCGGTCTGTATGTGATCGACGCCCGCGAACCGGTGCTGGCCAAGTACCGCGACGAACTGGAAGTGCTCGCCAGTTGCGGCAAACCGCTGCTGCCGGTGCTGAATTTCGTCAGCAGCGCCAACCATCGCGAACCCGATTGGCGCGAGGCGCTGGCGCGGTTGGGGCTGCATGCGTTGGTACGTTTCGACAGCGTCGCACCGCCCGAGGATGGCGAGCGGCGCTTGTACGAGAGCCTCGCCCTGCTATTGGAAAACGCCCGGCCGCAACTGGAGCGGCTGATCGCCGACCAGCAGGCGCAGCGCCTCGCCCGTCAGCAAAGCGCCGCACGCCTGATTGCCGAATTGCTGATCGACTGCGCTGCGTGCCGGCGCAGTGTGGTCAGCGAAGCCGAGCAGGAACAACAGGCGATCAGCGAGCTGCGCAAAGCCGTACGTCAGCGTGAGCAGAAGTGCGTTGAGGCGCTGCTCAAGCTCTACGCGTTTCGCCCGCAGGACGCGGCGGCCAGTGATTTGCCGTTGCTCGACGGGCGCTGGGGCGATGATCTGTTCAACCCGGAAACCCTGAAGCAACTCGGCGTGCGCGTCGGCGGCGGCATTGCTGCCGGTGCAGCGGCCGGGGCTGGTGTGGATTTGCTGGTCGGCGGGATTACCCTCGGCGCAGCGGCGTTGGCCGGTGCGATCGCCGGCGGTGCGCTGCAAACCGCGCGCAGTTATGGCAGTCGCCTGCTCGGCAAGATCAAAGGCCAGCGGGAATTGACGGTGGATGACGCCGTGCTGCGCCTGTTGGCGTTGCGCCAGCGGCAGCTGGTGTTGGCGCTGGATCAGCGCGGGCATGCGGCAATGGACAGCATTCAGGTGGCCACACCTGTGGATAAAACCTGGCGCGAAGGCAAGTTGCCGGAGGCGCTGAACAAGCGCGCGCGCATCCGCAGTGGTCGTCGCTCAATCCGCAGGCGAAGTTGAATCAGGGGAAAGGCAGGAGCAGATTGATTTGCTGGCAGCAGATTTGTAGCGTCTTAGCCGGCCTCTTCGCGAGCAAGCTCGCTCCCACATTGGATCGTGGTCACAACACAAAACCCTGTGGGAGCGAGCTTGCTCGCGAATGGCGCGACTCGGTTACTTGGATTACGCCGCCAGCAGCCGCGCCGCCTTCTCCTTCAGCAAACCGAGATCCATCACCGGCACCGCCCTATCCTTCGCCAACTCATCCCAGCGCCGCATGCGCAAACTCAGCGCACACAACGGATCAGCCGCAAACGCATCCGCCTCTGCCTCACTCATCACTCCGCCCTGATATTCCAGCGTACGCCGACTCGCCTCACTCAACTGCGCGTAGTACCCCGGTTCACGCAAGGTCAGATAGCGCTTGGCCTGCACGTGATATTCCACCAGTCGCGCCAGCCGTTCGCTGAAACCTGCCTCGCGCAGATAATCGGCACCGAGCCGTTCATGGCTGACCACGCCATAGCCACCCATGTTTTCTGCGCCCTCGGCACATAGATGGCCGATGTCATGAAAGAACGCCGCCAGCACCACTTCGTCATCACAGCCTTCAGCCATGGCCAGTTCTGCGGTTTGGGACATGTGCTCGAATTGCGACACCGGTTCGCCGATGTAATCGCTGGCGCCGAAGCGTTCATACAGGCCGAACACCCGCGCGATCACCTGCTCGTGATTCATGCCCCTCCAGTAGCTGCGCGACGTTGCGTTCGGCCAGCGCCGGGCCGACGCTCATGCCGACGCCGGTGTGCATCAGCGCCACGCTCAGGCCCGGTGCCGGACGCAGGAACGAGAACGGGCCCGGTCCGCGAGCGCCATAAACGCCCTGCCAGCGTTCTACTACTTGCACCTTGCAGCCCAGCGTCTGCTCGGCGAGTTCGAGCATCCAGTTGTCGACCTGCTCAGCGTTGAACGGTGAAGCATCGCTGCCGTAATCATGCGAATCGCCGATGATCAGTTCGCCATACGGCGTCGGGCTGATCAGCAGGTGAATGCCGTTGGCGTGCAGGTGCGGTTGTTCACGGAGAATCTGCGCCTGCACCGCTGCGGCTTGCGGCAAATCGGCGAAAGCGCCGTAGTGCACGCAGCTCAGGCCGGTGAGCACGGCGTGTTGCAGATTGAGATCGACCTGCGGTTTGGCCCGCAGCATTTGCAGACGACAGATCTGCGGATTGAGCGCAGCAATCGGCTCCGCCAGCAAGGTCTGATAGTCGTGGCCGGAGCAGACGATGATCTGCTTGGCGCAGAACTCATCGGCAGTGCTGCGCAGTCGCCCCGGCTCGACGTCGCGCACCAGCGTGGAAAAGTGAAACTCGACGCCGAGCTCGCGGCGCAAATAATCGATCAGCGCCGGAATCGCTTCGCGCGAGTACAACTGCTGATCATCGACACCGTGCAGCGCGGCGCGGTGATGGCTGAACTGGCCGCCATACAGATCACGCAACGCCGCGCCGCGCAGCAGCTCGACGTCGTAGCCATGCTCGACGGCACGGCCGGCGCAGAAGGCTTCGAGCAGGTGTTCTTCGGCTTCGCTGCGGGCGAACAGGTACGAGCCGTTGCGCTTGATCTGCAGGCCGGCCAGTTGCGCCCAGTCGCCCCAGATCTCGCGGCTGGCCTTGGCCAGGTCGAGCATGATGCCGGGCGGCTGACCGGTCACCAGCGCCTGGCCGAAGTTGCGCACCGAAGCGCCAAGGGGCGTGGCGGTGCGTTCGAATACCGCGACTTTCAGGCCGCGTTTGGCGGCGGCGTAGGCGTGGGACAGACCGAGGATGCCGGCGCCGATGATGAGCAGGTCTTTGGGTTGTGTCATGAAGCCACCTCAATGATCGTTCCCACGCGGAGCAAAGGAACGCAGCCGAGGACGCTCCGCGTCCTTTGTGACGCAGAGCGTCACGGGATTCATTCCCACGCAGAGCGTGGGAACGATCGGCACCGGTTACTTGGCGACAACTTTCTCGGACTTGCCGTCATACCGCTTGCGCCATTCAGCCAGGATCTCGTCGCGATTCTTCGAGGCCCAGGCAAAGTCATTCTTGATCAGGCGCTGCTCATAGTCGGCGGGCAATTCGGTTTGCGGCTTGGCAATCCCCGGCTGGGCGAGCACGGCGAAGTTTTCCTTGTACAGATCCATCGCCTCGGCGCTGGCGGAGAAATCGGCGAGCTTCTTCGCCGCTTCTTCATGCGGTGTGCCTTTAATCACCGCCGTCGCTTCGATCTCCCAGCCCAGACCTTCCTTCGGCAGGATGATGTCCAGCGGCGCGCCCTGGCGTTTCAACTGTACGGCTGGATATTCAAAGGAAATCCCGATCGGAAACTCCCCGCCGCCGCCAGTTTGCACGGTTTGGAACCTGAGTGAACGTACTGGCCGATGTTCTGGTGCAAGCCGTCCATGTAGGCCCAGCCCTGCTTCTCGCCAAAGGTTTGCAGCCAGGCGCTGACGTCGAGGAAACCGGTGCCGGACGACGCCGGGTTGGGCATGACGATCTTGCCCTTGTACTCAGGCTTGGTCAGGTCCTGCCAGCTCACCGGTTTGCTCAGCCCCTGTTTCTCGGCTTCGACAGTGTTGAAGCAGATGGTCGCGGCCCAGACGTCCATGCCGACCCAGGCTGGCGGGTTGGCGGCGTCGCGGTAATTCGCGCCGATCTTGCCCAGATCCTTCGGCGCATAGCTTTGCAGCATGCCTTGCTGATCGAGAATCGCCAGGCTCGACGCGGCCAGGCCCCATACGGCGTCGGCCTGCGGACGAGCCTTTTCGGCGAGCAGTTTGGCGGTGATGATCCCGGTGGAATCGCGCACCCACTTGATCTCGACGTCCGGGTTGGCCTTTTCAAAGGCGTCCTTGTAGGACTTCAGTTGCTCGGCTTCGAGGGCGGTGTACACCGTCAACTCGGTTTTTGCCGCGAAGGCATTCAGGCTGAAAGTCGCGAGCACAGCAGCGGCCAGGGCCATAGGCTTGAACATGAGCGTTTTCCTGTAAGTGAGTTGAATCAGTGACCGGGCGCGGTTTGCCGCCAGGCCTGGGAACGGCGCAACAGGCCGCGCGAAGCCCACGCCAGCAGCAAGGACACGCCCGCCGAGGTGAACAGAATCAGGGTCGACATCGCCGCCGCGCCGCCGACGTTGCCGGCGTCGTCCATGTTCAGCACCGCCACCGCCGCGAGGATGGTGTCGGGGCTGTAAAGGAAGATCGCAGCGGAAACCGTGGTCATCGCCGAGACGAACAGGTAGCGCACGATGTCCAGCAGCGCCGGCAGGCAGATCGGCACGGTGACGCGCAGGTAATGCCGGTACAGCGGCGCCTTCAGCGACAGCGCCGCAGCCTCGAACTCAGCATCGAGCTGGCGCAGCGCGGTGGTCGCGGTCATTTGTGCGGTGGTCAGGTAGTGCGCAATGGTGCAGACGATCAGCAGCGTCATCGTCCCGTAGAGCACGTGCAGCGGATTGCCGCTGAGGTTGAAGAAGAAAACGTAACCCAGGCCCAGCACCAGCCCCGGCACCGCCATCGGCACGAAGCTGAGCATGCGCAAAGCCAGGTTGAGCCCGCGCTGAGTGCGGGTTTTCTCCATCAGATAGGCGCCAGTGAAAATCAGCACGCTGCCAATCAGCGCGGTACCCAGCGCCATTTTCAGACTGTTACCGTAGGCGAGCCAGCCACCGCCGGCGGTCTCGTTGAACTGATAGTGGTTGAGCGACAGCGACAGGTTGTACGGCCAGAATTTCACCAGCGACGAGAACACTGCCATGCCGAACACCAGAATCAACGCGGCGCAGATCAGCAGAACAATCGCCAAATAACAGCCATCGCGCAACCTGGATGGCAGCGGCTTGAACACCTGCGCGCGCCCGCTCATGGAGTCGCCGTGACGCCGACGCAACCACGCATCGACACCGAAACTGAACAGCGCCGGCAGCAACAGCACCATGCCGATCAACGCGCCGCGACCGAATTGCTGCTGGCCGACCACGGCTTTATAGGCTTCCAGCGCCAGCACTTGATAGTCGCCACCGACCACCACTGGCACACCGAAATCGGTGATGGTCAGGGTGAACACCAGACAGAACGCGGCGAACACTGCCTGCCGTGTCGCCGGCCAGGTGATGCTGCGAAACGCCTTGGCCGGGCTGGCGCCCATGCTCGATGCGGCATCGAACAAACGTGCATCGGCCAGCGACAATGCCGAGAGCAAAATCATCAGCGCATGGGGAAAGGTGTAGATCACCTCACCCAGCACAATGCCCCAGAAACCGTAGATATTGTCCGAGAGCAGCCCACGCAGCATGCCCTGGTTGCCGAACAGATAGACCAGCGCAATCCCCGGCAGCATCGACGGCGCCATCAGCGGCAGCAGGAAATCCCGCGCCAGATGCCTTTGCCCGGAATCAGCGTGCGTTGCAGTGCGTAGGCAAACAGGTAGGCCAGCGGTACGACAATGGCCGCAACGCTGAGGGACACTTTCAGGCTGTTGCCGAGCAGCCAATGGAAATTGGCACTGGTCACCAACTCCTTCGCCGCGAGCCATCCACCGCCCTGCCCGGCGTCATTGCTGAAACCGCGCCAGAAGATCGCCAGCAACGGCAGCAGCACCGCGAGGCCGAGCAACACCAGCAGGAGGATTTTGCCGCCGAGCACGAACAGGCGATCGCCGATCTCGGCTTTCGAAGACTGTCGCACCTG
Source organism: Pseudomonas sp. B21_DOA (assembly GCA_030544685.1). Lineage (NCBI taxonomy): Bacteria > Pseudomonadati > Pseudomonadota > Gammaproteobacteria > Pseudomonadales > Pseudomonadaceae > Pseudomonas > Pseudomonas sp. B21_DOA. Next base: position 619,610 of record CP086683.1, read on the forward strand.
CTTGTGCGGTAGCGGCAGCGCGAGGTTGCTGTTCATCAGGCGAACACCTGCAAACTGCGCGGCGGCAAGGCGACCATGATCTGCTGGGCGCCCAGGCGCGGCATGGCTTCTGGTGCGAGCTCGGCGAGCAGCGCATGGCCCGGCAATTGATCGAGTTCGAAGCTCATCCGGCAGCGGTTGCCGAGGAAAGTGATTTCGCGAACCTTGGCCGGGAACAGGTTCTCTTCGTGTACCAGCGGGTTGACGTTGATCGCTTCCGGGCGGCAGAACAGTCGACCCGATGCGCCGTGCACGCTGCCATCGGCCAGACGCAGATTCATCCCGCCGACCCGGGCGTGACTGTCGCTGCTGCGCTGAAACGGCAGCCAGTTGCCCTGACCGACAAACTCGGCCACGAACGGCGTGGCCGGGCGGTTGTAGATTTCCTGCGGCGTGGCGTACTGCTCGACGCGGCCGTTGTTCATCACTGCGATGCGATCGGCCATCAACATCGCTTCGTCCTGATTGTGCGTGACCATCAGCGTGGTGATGCCTAGATTGCGTTGCAGCTGACGCAGCTCGGTGCACAGATGCTCGCGCACCCGCGCGTCGAGGGCCGACATCGGTTCGTCGAGTAATAACAGCGACGGCGCCGGCGCCAATGCGCGAGCGAGTGCTACTCGCTGTTGCTGACCGCCGGACAATTGGCCGGGGTACTTTTCTCACTGCCGCTGAGGCCGACCAGCTCCAGCATCTGACCGACACGCCGACGCACTTCATCGCGACCGCTGCCGGCAAGGCCGTAGGAAATGTTCGCCTCGACCGTCAGATTGGGGAACAACGCGTAGGACTGGAACAGGATCCCGTAATCCCGCGCTTGCGGGGCAAGATGCGAGACATCGCGATCGCCCAGGTACAGCTCGCCACTGTCCTGCTGCTCCAGCCCGGCAATGCAGCGCAACAACGTGGTCTTGCCACAGCCCGACGGGCCGAGCAGACACACCAGTTCGCCGGCGGCGACATCGAGGGAGACGTTATCCAGCGCAGTGAACGCACCGAAACGCTTGTGCACGCCGCGCACTTTCATCGGCGCACCGGGGTTGGTCAGGGCTGTTGCGATGGCGGGATTCATGGACGGACCTCATCAAGCAGATGAGGCCAATCCTAGAGTTGTAATGCGTCCGTCATGTGGCAGCGAGGCAAAAACCGCTGATAGTGGTATTCGGGGATTTTGGTTCGCCGCCGATCGTTCCCACGCTCCGCGTGGGAATGCCTCAACGGACGCTCCGCGTTCGGCTTTTGGGACGCAGAGCGTCCCGGGCTGCATTCCCACGCGGAGCGTGGGAACGATCATTACGCGGGAGACATCTCTTGGGCCAAGCCTAGGAACGCCGCCGGCAACCGCGCACCCTTGCGCTCTTTGAGGCAATACAGATACTCCGGAATCTGCGGCGCATTCTCGATGGTCAGCACCCTCAGTTGCGGATCATGCGGCACCTCCTGGCGGGCAATGATGCTGATGCCGATATTGCGCAGCACGGCTTCACGGATCGACTCGCGGCTACCAATTTCCAGCAACGGCCCGAAGCTGACCCCGGCGCTGGCCAGCAACTCTTCGGTCAAGCGCCGCGTGGTCGAACCCGGCTCGCGCATCAACAACGTATGCCCGGCCAGCGCACTCAGCGTCACATGCTCCTGCGCGGCCAATGGATGATTGCGATGCACCGCCAGCACCAGCGGATCGGTGCCGAGTACCCGGCGAATCAGCCGCGCATCGTCGAGCAGCTGCGACGAGGCCGCGACATCCACGCGGTAATCCTCCAGCGCTTCCAGGACCTGCTGCGAATTGCCGATTTCCACCGACACTTCCACCTGCGGCAAACGCTCGCGGAAGGTCTTCACCAGATCGAGAATGTAATACGGCGCGGTGGCGGCAATGCGCAGCGCGCCCTGCACCTGACCGCTGTTGCGCAGGAAGAACTCGATGTCCGCCTCTTGCTGCAGCAGCACCTTGACCATCGGCAGCAAGCGCGCGCCTTCGTCACTGACACTTAAACGGCGCCCGCCACGGTAGAACAGTTCCACCGAATACTGACTCTCCAGATTGCGGATCTGCGTGGTCACGGTCGGTTGGCTGAGGCCGAGTTTTTTCGCCGCCAGCGTTATGCTGCCCAGGCGGGCGACCATGTAAAACGCTTTCAGCTCGGCACTCAGCACAACCATCCCTCACGTTTATTTGCGCAGCAGGCGCAAACCGTTGAACACCACCAGCAGGCTCACGCCCATATCGGCAAACACCGCCATCCACATGGTGGCGAGCCCGGCGAAGGTTACCGCAAGAAAGATCGCCTTGATCATTAGCGCCAGGGCGATGTTCTGTTTGAGGATGCTCGCGGTATTGCGCGACAGGCTGATGAAAGCAGGGATCTTGCGCAGATCGTCGTCCATCAAGGCGACATCGGCGGTTTCGATCGCGGTGTCGGTGCCGGCGGCGGCCATGGCGAAACCGATTTCGGCGCGGGCCAATGCCGGGGCGTCATTGATGCCGTCGCCGACCATACCGACCCGGTGACCCTGCTTGTACAGATCTTCAACGGCTTGCAGCTTGTCGGTCGGCAGCAAATCGCCGCGAGCCTCGTCGATGCCGACCTGGGCGGCAATCGCTTGCGCGGTGTGGACGTTGTCGCCGGTCAGCATCAGGGTTTTCACGCCGAGCTCATGCAACTGGCGAATCGCTTCGCGGCTGGTTTCCTTGACCGTGTCGGCCACGGCGAACAGCGCCAGCGGGCCTGAGTGGTCGAGCAGCAGCACCACGGATTTGCCCTGTTTTTCCAGCGCGAACAGCTTCTCTTCCAGTTGCGGCGAGCAAAGGCCCAATTCTTCGACCAGACGATGATTGCCCAGGTGATAGGTCTGGCCATTGATGTCGCCTTTAACACCGCGCCCGCCCAGTGCCTCGAAGTTGTCCACAGGCAGTGCGCTTAAATTTTTATCCACAGCGGCATTGGAAATCGCCAGCGACACCGGATGATCGGAGCGCCCGGCCAGCGCGGCAGCGATGGCCGGCGCGCTGGCATCGGCTGTCGGATCAAGCGACAGGTAATCGGTCTGCACCGGTTTGCCGTGGGTGATGGTGCCGGTTTTATCAAGCGCCAGGTAATCGAGCTTGAAGCCGCCCTCCAGATACACGCCGCCCTTGACCAGAATGCCCTTGCGCGCCGCCGCCGCGAGGCCGCTGACGATGGTCACCGGCGTGGAAATCACCAGTGCGCACGGGCAGGCAACCACCAGCAACACCAGCGCGCGGTAGATCCAGTCGAACCAAGCCGCGCCCATGAACAACGGCGGGATCACCGCCACCGCCAAAGCGAAGACGAATACCGCTGGGGTATAAACTTTCGAGAATTGATCAACGAAGCGCTGAGTCGGCGCCCGCGCGCCCTGGGCCTGTTCGACGGCGTGAATGATCCGCGCCAGCGTCGAATTGTTCGCCGCTGCGGTCACCGTATATTCCAGCGACCCGGCCTGATTGATCGTGCCTGCGAAGACTTTGTCTCCGATGGTTTTCTCCACCGGCAAGCTTTCCCCGGTGATCGGTGCCTGATCGATGGTCGAGCTGCCACTGATCACCGCGCCGTCGAGCGCGATGCGCTCGCCGGGTTTCACCCGCACACGGGCGCCCAGTTCGACGCTTTTTACCTCTTGTTCGAGCCAGTTGCCGTCGGCCTGCAAGACCGTGGCCTGCTCGGGGTCATCTGCATCAGGCCGCTGATCGCATTGCGCGCGCGGTCCAGCGAGCGTGCTTCGATCAGCTCGGCGATGGTGAACAGGAACATCACCATCGCCGCTTCCGGCCACTGACCGATGAGGATGGCGCCGGTTACGGCGATGCTCATCAGCGCATTGATGTTGAGGTTAAGGTTCTTCAGGGCGATCCAGCCCTTTTATAAGTGCCGAGGCCGCCGCTGAGGATCGACACCAGCGCAACGACTGCCACCACCCAGTCCGGCGCGACGCTGGTGAAATGAATGACTTCGGCGCCCAGCGCGGTCAGGCCGGACAGCGCCAGTGGCCACCAGTGTTTTTACTGGCGCCGGGGCCGGCGCATCGACGCCCGCCTCCAGCGGCTCGGCGTGCATGCCGAGGGATTTGATCGCCTCGGTGATCGGCTCGGTACCCGGCAGATTGTGGGTCACGCCAAGCACGCGGTTGATCAGATTGAATTCCAGCTGCTGCACACCGGCCAGTTTGCCGAGCTTGTTCTGGATCAGCGTCTGCTCGGTCGGGCAGTCCATCGCCTCGATGCGGAAACTGCTCAGGCGCGCATCATCGCTGGTCTTTTCGCTCAATTGCACCAAGGCAGGCGCTGCGGCTTTCGACGAGCAGCAGGAATCTTCGTGCGAATGAACCGGGGCCGGCGCAGCTTTCGAAGCGCAGCAGGAATCGCCGCCGTGCTCATGGTTATGCACTGGCTGCAATTTATGACTGTGATCGTGGCCGTCGCCGGGCTTGTGGGTGTGCAGGGAATCGCTCATTGGTCGCGTCCATGAAGGTGCCTGTTGCCAAGTAAAGACCCTGTAGCCACTATAGGGTCAAGCACCCTTTGGAGATGGCCGTCATGAAGATCGGCGAACTGGCGAAACTCACCGACTGCGCGGTGGAAACCATCCGCTACTACGAGCGCGAAAACCTCCTGCCGGAACCGGCGCGCAGCGATGGCAACTACCGCGTCTACACCCAGGCCCACGCCGAGCGGCTGACCTTCATCCGCAACTGCCGCACCCTCGACATGACCCTCGAAGAAATCCGCAGCCTCCTTGCCCTGCGCGACAGCCCGCAGGATCAGTGCGAGAGCGTCAATGCGCTGATCGACGAACATATTCAGCACGTGAAGGCGCGGATTGATGGCTTGCTGGCCTTGCAGACACAACTGCTCGACCTGCGCCAACGCTGTGGCGAAGGGCCGGAGGCAGATCAATGTGGGATCTTGCAGCGGCTGGAAGTCAGTGGCGGGGTTGTGGCGACCGAAGTCGAACACTCCCATGTAGGCCGTAGCCACGGCCACTGAGCCCTGCACAAAGCCAAATGTGGGAGCGGGCTTGCTCGCGAAGGCAGTATGTCAGTCGACATCATCGTTAACTGATACACCGCTTTCGCGAGCAAGCCCGCTCCCACAAGGGTTGTGCGTGAGGACCGTCAGACCGCCATCGGCGCGGTCATCGGCGGATGGTGCTCATAGCCTTCCAGCGAGAAGTCGCTCGGCTCGACCAATTCCAGCCACTCCGGCTGATACACACCAGTCTTGGCAAACTCCGGCACGCGATCGGAGATCTTCAGTTTCGGCATGGCAAACGGCTCGCGCTTGAGCTGTTCGTTGAGCATGTCCAGGTGGTTCTCGTAGACGTGCGCATCGCCGATGAAATAGGTGAACCAGCGCGGCGTGTAGCCGGTCAGGCGACCGATCAGGCTCAGCAGCGCGGCGCCTTCGGTGAGGTTGAACGGTGTGCCCAGCCCTAGATCGTTGGAGCGGATGTAGAGAGTTAGAGAAATCTCTCTGGTCTCGACGTTCGGGTGGAACTGGTACAGCAGATGGCATGGCGGCAGGGCCATTTCATCGAGCTGGGCGCAGTTCCAGCCGTGGAACAGAATGCGGCGGCTGCCCGGATCCTTGATGATCGTGTCGACGCACTGGCGTACCTGATCGATCGCCTTGTACAGCACGACGTAGGCCTGGCCGTCTTCTTCGCCCTGGGCGATCTGCTTGTAGCCGTTGCTCAGGGTCTGTTCGATGGCAGCGGTGTTGCTCAGCGGGATCTGCTTGTACGCTGGCCATTTGCGCCATTGCACGCCGTAGATTTCACCGAGGTCGTCGTCGCCCTGACGGAACGGGTTGGCCAGCCATTGCGCGTTTTCGTTGGCGTTCTGGTCCCAGACCTTGCAGCCCAGCGCACGAAATTCGGCAGCGTTGTTCACGCCACGGAGGAAGCCGCACATTTCGCCGATCGCCGATTTGAAGGCCATCTTGCGCGTGGTGATCGCCGGGAAACCTTCCTGCAGATCGAAACGCAGCATCGCTCCCGGAAAACTGATGGTGTTGATGCCGGTGCGGTTGGCCTGTTTGGTGCCGTTCTGAATGACGTGCGAGACCAGTTCGAGATATTGCTTCATGAGTTACCTGTGTCCTTGGAGCCCCGGCGGCGCGTGCCGGGGTTCGTAGTTTAAGCCGTCGGCGCGAGCGGCGCTGCCGGGGCGCGACGATAGGCCAGCCAGATCAGCAACAGCCCGCCGACGATCATCGGCACGCAGAGCACCTGACCCATGGTCAGCCAGTTCCACGCCAGATAGCCCAACTGCGCATCAGGCACGCGGACGAACTCGACGATGAAACGGAAGATGCCGTAGAACAGCGCGAACATGCCGGAGACCGCCATGGTCGGGCGTGGTTTGCGCGAGAAGATCCACAGGATCAGGAACAGCGCCACGCCTTCGAGGGCGAACTGGTACAGCTGCGACGGGTGACGCGGCAACTGCGCCGGATCGCTGAACGGCGGGAACACCATTGCCCACGGCACGTCGGTGGCCTTGCCCCACAGCTCGGCGTTGATGAAGTTGCCGATGCGCCCGGCGCCCAGGCCGATCGGCACCATCGGCGCGACGAAGTCCATCAACTGGAAGAACGACTTGCCATTGCGCTTGCCGAACCACAGGGCCGCGAGCATCACGCCGATGAATCCGCCGTGGAACGACATGCCGCCCTTCCACACTTCGAAAATCAGCGTCGGGTTGGCCAGGTACGCGCTCAGATCATAGAACAGCACGTAACCCAGACGGCCGCCGACGATCACGCCCATCGATAGCCAGAACACCAGATCGGAGAGTTTCTCCTTGGTCCAGGTCGGGTCGAAGCGGTTGAGCCGGCGCGACGCCAACAGCCACGCGCCGCCGATGCCGATCAGGTACATCAGACCGTACCAGTGGATTTTCAGCGGACCGATGGCCAGGGCCACCGGGTCGATCTGCGGGTAAGGCAGCATTGCGACTCCTTGTTAGAGTGGAAAGCGAAATTCCCGGGCGACGCTGCCACCTCAGGATTAAGCCAGGATTGCCACGCGGTCAGAGCAGAAAGCTCAAACCCACGCAGAACAGCAAAGCGGCGAACAGCCTTTTCAGCAAGCGCGGCGACAACCTGTGCGCCAGACGCGCGCCGAGCCGAGCAAACACCATGCTGGTCAGGGCGATGCCCAACAATGCCGGCAAATACACAAAACCGAGACTATGGGCCGGCAACAACGGATCGTGCCACCCCAGAATCATGAAACTTGCTGCACTGGCCAGAGCGATCGGCAAGCCACAGGCCGATGAGGTTGCCACGGCCTGCTGCATCGGCACGCTGCGCCAGGTCAGAAACGGCACGGTCAGCGAGCCGCCACCAATGCCGAAAATCGCCGAGGCCCAGCCAATCACCGTACCAGCGGCAGTCAGACCGAGTTTGCCCGGCACCGTTCGGCTGGCCTTGGGTTTGACATCCAGCGCCAACTGCACGGCGATCACCAGGGCAAATACGCCGATGATCTTTTGCAGGTTCGGCCCGGAGATCGCTTCTGCGGTCAGCGCACCGAAACCGGCGCCGAGCAGAATGCCCACAGTCATCCAGCGAAAAATCGCCCAGCGCACCGCGCCCCGGCGGTGATGTTCACGTACGGCGTTGACCGAGGTGAAAATGATCGTCGCCAGCGACGTGCCCACCGCCAGGTGCGTGAGAATCGACTGATCAAAACCCTGCAAGGTAAAGCTGAACACCAGCACCGGGACGATGATGATCCCGCCGCCAACGCCAAACAGCCCGGCGAGCACGCCCGCACAGGCGCCGAGCGCCAGGTAGAGCAGAAATTCCATGACCGTCTCCAGCACGCATCGGCAAAACAGGAGCGGCATGTTAACGGATGCGCAGCCTTCTGCTCCACTGGCGATGGATGCACGGACGCCGGATGCGTAGAGTGGGCAAAAAACACACAAGGACCACCTTATGTGCCTGATTGTTTTCGCCTGGCGCCCGGGCCATGCCCAGCCACTGATCGTCGCGGCCAACCGCGACGAGTTCTACGCCCGCCCCAGTCTGCCATTGGCGCCGTGGCCCGAGGCGCCGCAAGTGCATGCCGGGCGTGATCTTGAAGCTGGCGGCACCTGGCTGGGGATCGGCGCCAACGGACGCTTTGCCGCGCTGACCAATATCCGCGATCCGCAACAGCCGCCGGCAACCAAATCCCGGGGTGAACTGGTGGCGCGCTTTCTCACCGGTGATCTGTCGATTGATGATTATTTGAGCGATGTGGTGGGTCGTGCAGCGGAATATGCCGGGTTCAATCTGCTGCTGGGCAACGCCCATGAGCTGTGGCATTTCAATGCGAGGGCGTCAGAGCCGGTGATGTTGCAGCCTGGAGTTTATGGGTTATCCAACGCGGGGCTGGATACGCCGTGGCCGAAATTGCTCAAGGCCAGGGCGGCGTTGAGCGCGGTGCTGGATGATCCGCAGCCTGAGCGGTTGCTGGCCTTGCTGAGCGATGCGCAGACAGCACCCGAGGCGGAGTTGCCGGATACGGGGATGGGCATGGCGACGGAAGCGTTGTTGTCGAGTGTGTTTATTGCCAGCCAGAGTTATGGCACCCGGGCGAGTACAGCGTTGATCGTGCAGGCAGACGGGACGCGGCGGATGGTAGAGCGCAGTTTTGGGCCGTATGGCGGTCATTTGGGCGAGGTGGAGGTTGTGGTTTAGCGGTGCCTGAACTGGCGCCTTCGCGAGCAGGCTCGCTCCCACATGGGTTTCGTGATCGATACGAATCCCTGTGGGAGCGAGCCTGCTCGCGAAGAGGACATCAGCCTGTTAGAGAGCCTTGTTCACCACCGGCGAATTCATCTTCGCCAACCCGAGATTCTTCAGCGCCAACTGCAGCGAGCTGTGGATAACCTGCGGGTTATCGATCTTCATCAGTTCCGCCAGCATCTCCTGCGCCTTGCTCAGGTTCACCTGGCGCAACATCCACTTTACCTTCGGCAGGTTGGTGGCGTTCATCGACAGGCTGTCGAAACCCATCGCCATCAACAATACTGCTGCCGCCGGATCACCGGCCATTTCACCGCAGATGCTCACCGGTTTGCCTTCGGCGTGGGCGTCAGTGACCACGGTTTGCAGGGCTTGCAGCACCGCCGGGTGCAGATAGTCGTAGAGGTCGGCGACGCGCGGGTTGTTGCGATCGACCGCCAGCAGGTACTGGGTCAGGTCGTTGGAGCCGACGGAAAGGAAGTCGACCATCCGCGCCAGTTCCTTGGTCTGGTACACCGCTGCCGGGATTTCGATCATCACGCCGATAGGCGGCATCGGCACATCGGTGCCTTCGTCGCGTACTTCGCCCCAGGCACGGTGGATCAGGTGCAGGGCTTCTTCGAGTTCGTGGGTGCCGGAGATCATCGGCAGCAGAATCCGCAGGTTGTTCAGGCCTTCGCTGGCCTTGAGCATCGCGCGGGTCTGCACGAGGAAGATTTCCGGGTGGTCGAGGGTTACACGGATACCGCGCCAGCCGAGGAACGGGTTGTCTTCCTTGATCGGGAAGTACGACAGCGACTTGTCACCGCCGATGTCGAGGCTGCGCATGGTCACCGGTTGCGGGTGGAACGCGGCGAGCTGTTCACGGTAGATCGCCAGTTGCTCCTTCTCGCTCGGGAAGCGCTGGTTGATCATGAACGGCACTTCGGTGCGGTACAGACCGACCCCTTCGGCGCCACGCTTCTGTGCCCGCGCCACATCGGCGAGCAAACCAGTGTTGACCCACAGCGGCATGCGGTGGCCATCGAGAGTCACGCACGGCAGGTCGCGCAGGGTGTCGAGGCCCAGCGCCAGTTGTTTCTCTTCTTCGACGACTTCGGCGAACTGCTTGCGCAGCACTTCGCTGGGGTTGGTATAGACCTCGCCACGGGTGCCGTCGACGATCATTTCGATGCCGTCGACCTTGGCGTACGGCAGGTCGACCAGACCCATCACCGTCGGAATGCCCATGGCCCGGGCCAGAATCGCGACGTGGGAGTTACCCGAACCGAGTACCGAGACCAGGCCGACCAGCGTGCCTTCCGGCACCTCGCCGAGCATCGCCGGCGTCAGCTCTTCGCTGACCAGAATGGTTTTTTCCGGGTACACCAGGTTCTGCTGACGCTCTTCCTGCAAATAGGCGAGCAGCCGCCGGCCAAGGTCTTTGACGTCCGAGGCGCGCTCGCGCAGGTAGGCGTCGTCCATCAATTCGAAACGGTTGACGTGCTCAGTGACCACCTGACGCAGCGCGCCCTGAGCCCACTGACCGGTCTTGATCACGGTGGTGATTTCGCTGCCCAGCGAGGCATCGTCGAGCATCATCAGGTAGACGTCGAACAACGCGCGCTCCTCCGGGCGCAGTTGGGTCGCGAGTTTGGCGGACAATGCGCGCATGTCGGCGCGCACGCCTTCGATGGCGGTCTTGAACAGCGCCAGCTCGGCGTTGATGTCGGTGATGGTCTTGTCCGGCACCACGTCCAGGTCCGCTGGCGGCAGCATGACCACCGCGGTACCGACGGCCGCACCCGGCGAGCCCGGCACGCCGACAAACTTGGCTTCCTGAATGCCCTTGCCCTGCCGGCCCAGACCACGGATCGAACCGGTGGCCTCGGCGTGGGCGATAACGCCGGCGAGCTGCGCGCTCATGGTCACGAGGAAGGCTTCTTCACCTTCGTCGAACTGGCGGCGTTCTTTCTGCTGGATGACCAACACGCCGACGACGCGGCGGTGGTGGATGATCGGTGCACCGAGGAACGAGGCGTAACGCTCTTCACCGGTTTCGGCGAAGTAGCGATAGCGCGGGTGAACCGAAGCGTTTTCGAGGTTCAGGGGTTCTTCACGCGTGCCGACCAGACCGACCAGCCCCTCGTTGGGGGCCATGCTGACCTTGCCGATCGAGCGCTTGTTCAAGCCCTCGGTGGCCATCAGGACGAAGCGATTGGTTTCCGGATCAAGCAGGTAGACCGAGCAGACCTGGCTGCCCATGGCCTCTTTGACGCGCAACACAATAATCCCCAACGCCGCCTTGAGATCCTTGGCGGAGTTAACTTCCTGGACGATCTTGCGCAGCGTATTGAGCATGGCTCGGGGTCGAACTCCGTCGTCAGTCGCGCGCTAAAAGGCGCGGGCAAGCTCTTTGAGAGCGCGTCGATACACCTCGCGCTTGAATGTCACCACCTGGCCCAACGGATACCAATAGCTGACCCAGCGCCAGCCATCGAACTCCGGTTTACCGGTCAGATCCATCCGCACCCGCTGCTCGTTGGAGATCAGGCGCAGGAGAAACCATTTCTGTTTCTGGCCGATGCACAGCGGTTGGCTGTGGGTACGCACCAGGCGTTGCGGCAAACGATAGCGCAACCAGCCTCGGGTACAGGCCAGTATTTCAACATCTTCACGTTCCAGGCCAACTTCTTCGTTCAGCTCGCGGTACAAGGCGTCTTCCGGCGTCTCCTCGGGGTTGATCCTCCTTGCGGAAACTGCCAGGCGTCCTGATTGATACGGCGAGCCCATAGCACCTGGCCGGCGTCATTCGTCAGAATGATCCCGACATTGGGGCGGAAACCATCGGGGTCGATCACGGCAACAACCTCGCAAACGCATGTCGCCGCATTGTTCCACAAAGCTTGAGCAGGCGGCAACGAAGGTTCCTACCTTATGTGCACTCTTGTGAAAAGACCGTATTCTTGTCGCCTTTTTACTGACTTTTCAGCGGGTAACTGCAATGCGCCTGGCTTTATTCGATTTGGACAACACCCTTCTGGGCGGCGACAGCGATCACGCCTGGGGCGATTATCTGTGCGAGCGCGGCTTCCTCGACCCGATCGCCTACAAGGCGCGCAACGACGAGTTCTATCAGGATTACCTGGCCGGCAAGCTGGACAACGCCGCCTACCTGAACTTCTGCCTGGAAATTCTCGGCCGCACCGAAATGGCCGTGCTCGACGCCTGGCACAACGATTACATGCGCGACTGCATCGAGCCGATCGTGCTGCCCAAGGCACTCGATCTGCTGAAAAAGCACCGCGACGCCGGCGACAAACTGGTGATCATCACCGCGACCAACCGTTTCGTGACGGCGCCGATCGCCGTGCGCCTGGGCGTGGAAACCCTGATCGCCACCGAATGCGAAATGATCGACGGCCGCTACAGCGGGCGCAGCACCGACATTCCATGCTTCCGTGAAGGCAAGGTCACGCGCCTGAATCGTTGGTTGGAAGAGACCGGGTATTCGCTTGAGGACAGCTATTTCTATAGCGACTCGATGAATGATCTGCCGTTGCTGGAGCAGGTGGCGAATCCAGTGGCGGTTGATCCTGACCCGAATTTGCGTGCCGAGGCCGAGAAGCGGGGCTGGCCGGTGATCAGTCTGCGCGGCTGAAATGGCCATCGCTGGCAAGCCAGCTCCCACAGGTTTTTCGGGTGGTCACACAATCTGTGTTCACTGAAAATCCTTGTGGGAGCTGGCTTGCCAGCGATAGGGGCGCCCGGTCTCCAGCCTTAAACCGGCTTGGCCCCCATCAACCCCGCTATGGCGAGAAATCCGACGCCGCTGACAATCGCCAGGGCCAGATTGAATGCGCGGTTGCCCACCCCGCTGGTCCAAAGCCGATCCAGCCGGACCAGCAGCCAGACCGCACTGAATGTGGCCACGGCATAGATCACGCTGGACCCCAGAATCCACAATTGGCCCAATGGCCAGCCAACCAGATGCACCAGCCACCAGCCGGTGAAAGGCATGCTGAGCATGCCGATCAGCATCAGGCACCAGATGAACAGCCACGGACGGCGCATCGTACTGGCCGGCCCTTCGCTGCGATTACGCCAGGTCAGGGCGGCGAGCCCCAGCCCGCTCGCGAGGATGACCACGGTCGCCGCGACGTGGAGGACTTTCAGAGTGGTCAGGGTTTCCATGTCATTCTCTTCCGTAGATCCATGCCCATCAGCGTAGCCGCTCAGCCAAGAAACAGCTGATAGGCCGGGTTGTCGCTTTCATCCCAATACGGGTAGCCGATTTCCGCCAGTGCCGCCGGCACCAGATGACGCTCGTCATGGGGCACTTGCAGGCCGGCAACCACACGGCCGTCCGCCGCGCCGTGGTTGCGGTAGTGGAACATCGAGATATTCCAGCGCCCGCCGAGCTTGTTGAGGAAGTTGAACAGCGCGCCCGGACGCTCCGGGAATTCGAAACGCAGCACCACTTCATCGACCACCTGCGCCGCGCGACCGCCGACCATGTGGCGGATGTGCAGCTTGGCCAGTTCGTTGTCGGTCAGGTCGATGACCGGGAAACCCTGCTCGGTCAGGCTCGCCAGCAAGGCGCTGCGCGGATCGTTGTCCGGGTGGGTCTGCACGCCGACGAAGATGTGCGCTTCGCTGCCGGTGTTGTAGCGGTAGTTGAATTCGGTGATCTGGCGCTTGCCGATGGCTTCGCAGAACGTTTTGAAGCTGCCGGCCTTTTCCGGAATGGTCACGGCGATGATCGCCTCGCGACCTTCGCCCAGTTCGGCGCGCTCGGCGACGTGGCGCAGGCGGTCGAAGTTGACGTTGGCGCCGGAGTCGATGGCGACGAAGGTCTGGCCGCTGACGCCACGCTGCTCGACGTATTTCTTGATCCCGGCCACGCCCAGCGCACCGGCAGGTTCAGTGATCGAGCGGGTATCGTCGTAGATATCCTTGATTGCTGCGCAGATCTCATCGGTGCTGACGGTGATCACTTCGTCGACGTAATCCTTGCAGATATCGAAGGTGTACTGGCCGATCTGCGCCACCGCCACGCCGTCGGCGAAGATGCCCACGGTCGGCAGAACCACGCGCTCGCCCGCCGCCATCGCGGCTTGCAGGCAGTTGGAATCGTCCGGCTCGACGCCAATCACCTTGATGTCCGGCCGCAGGTATTTCACGTACGCCGCAATACCGGCGATCAGCCCGCCACCGCCGACCGGGACGAAAATCGCGTCCAGCGGCTGCGGGTGCTGACGGAGGATTTCCATGGCCACGGTGCCCTGCCCGGCAATGGTGTGCGGATCGTCGTACGGGTGGATGTAGACGTAGCCTTTTTCATCGACCAGTTTCAGCGAGTAGGCCAGCGCTTCCGGGAACGAGTCACCGTGCAGCACCACTTTGCCGCCGCGCGAACGCACGCCTTCGACTTTGATTTCCGGGGTCGTCTTGGGCATGACGATGGTGGCTTTGACGCCCAACACTTTCGCCGCCAGAGCCAGACCCTGCGCATGATTGCCCGCCGACGCGGTGACCACGCCACGGGCGCGCTCCTCGTCAGTCAGCTGGGTGAGTTTGTTGTAGGCACCGCGAATCTTGAACGAGAACACCGGCTGCAAGTCTTCGCGCTTGAGCCAGATGTCGTTGCCCAGCCGCTCGGAGAGCTGGCGAGCGTTCTGCAGCGGGGTTTCTACGGCAACGTCATAAACGCGCGAGGTGAGGATCTTTTTGACGTACTGTTCGAGCATCGGAAAGCATCACTGGCGATTGGGCGGGACCAGCGAGTCTAACCCGCCTTTTGCCGAGGCGACCACACTAAACAGGTGGTTTTAGGGTCTGGAAACCCATTCTTGAGTGAGCACCGTTGTGGCGAGGGGATTTATCCCCGTTGGAGTGCGAAGCGCTCCCTGCTTTTTTCAGTCACACCGCGTTCCTGGGTTTTACGACGACTGCGTCGCCGAACGGGATAAATCCCCTCACCACAGCTTGTTTCCCCGCACCACCGCGAGGCCTATAATGCCGGCCTTTCTGCCCACCCTTGCCCGCTTCGGAGCCCGCATGACCCAGGATCAACTCAAACAGGCCGTGGCCCAGGCCGCCGTCGACTTCATCCTGCCGAAACTCGACGACAAGAGCATTGTCGGCGTCGGCACCGGCTCCACCGCCAACTGCTTCATCGACGCCCTGGCCCAGCACAAGGGCGCGTTCGATGGCGCGGTCGCCAGCTCCGAAGCCACCGCTGCGCGCCTCAAGGGCCACGGGATTCCGGTGTATGAGCTGAACACCGTGAGCGATCTGGAGTTCTACGTCGACGGCGCCGATGAAAGCGATGCGCACCTGAATCTGATCAAGGGCGGCGGCGCGGCCCTGACCCGCGAGAAGATTGTCGCCGCCGTGGCCAAGACTTTCATCTGCATCGCCGACGCCAGCAAACTGGTGCCGGTGCTCGGTGAATTCCCGCTGCCGGTGGAAGTGATTCCGATGGCGCGCAGCCACGTGGCCCGCCAACTGGTAAAGCTGGGCGGCGACCCGGTGTACCGCGAAGGCGTGTTGACCGACAACGGCAACATCATCCTCGACGTGTTCAACCTGCAGATCACCAACCCGGTGGAGCTGGAAGCGCAGATCAATGCCATCGTCGGCGTGGTCACCAACGGCCTGTTCGCCGCGCGCCCGGCGGATCTGTTGTTGCTGGGCACCAGCGAAGGCGTGAAAACCCTGAAGGCTGAGTAACAGACTGCCCGAATCATGGGCAGACAAATAAACCAGTGGGAGCGAGCCTGCTCGCGAATGCGCCGGTTCAGCCAACATCTTTATTGACTGGCCAACCGCATTCGCGAGCAGGCTCGCTCCCACAGTGTTTTGTGGTGTTGGTCAGTTTTGCGTGGGCTTTTTGAAGACGTAAAACAGATTCGGCTCGCTCACCAGGTACAACGTGCCGTCATCATCCATCGCAATCCCCTCCGCCTGCGGCACGGTTTTCTGCAAGCCTTGGCGCCCGCCGCTGATCGACATGGTGCTCAACGGGCGGCCGTCGACATCCAGCTCGATAATCAACCGCGACTCGTCCGACAGTGCCAGCAAGTGCCCGCTGCGTTCGTCGTACTGCAGACTCGACAGATCACGCACGAACATCCCGGCATCGCGCTTGGGGTTGTTGATCACGTGCACGGCGTAGGTCTTGTCCGGTTTGAAATGCGGGAAACCGTGGACTTCGTAAATCAGCATCGGGTCGCGTTCTTTCGCCACGAACAGCCGCTTGCCCACCGAGTCGTAAGCCAGCCCCTCGAAACCCTTGTTGCTGGCCATGTGCACACCGAGGGTCATCTGCTCGGCGTCTTCGGCATCGAGGAAAGTGGTGTCGGCTTCAAGGTGGATCTTGATCAGGCGTTGCTGGCGCTCGTCGGTGATCACGTAAGTGTCGGCACTGATGTACTCGACCGCTTCCGGATCGCCGAACCCGACCAGGGCAATGCGCCGCAGGATCTTGCCTTCCAGCGACAGTTCGATCAGTTCGGAATTCTTGTTGGTCACGGTGAACAGGCTTTTGCGCACCGGATCGTAGGTCAGCGCCGAAACGTCATCGTCGAGCCCCTCAATCGGCCGCGCTTCGATGGTCACCCGATATTGATCCAGGCCAATCGCCTCGCTGCTCAACGGCTGCCACAACGTGTGCAGGTTGAACCAGGCGCGCTCGAACAGGCGCAGGTATTGGCCGAGCGCGAGCAACGCGACCAGGGCAATCATCAACAGGACAAGAATCAGCGGTTTGGGACGGGCAAGTCGACGCATTGGGGGGCTCGGATTCAAAACAGGCCGATGAAATATCACGCCTGTCTGAACTGAAGCTTAATGGCCACTTGCCTGCCACTACAACCGCACAATTCCGCGATTGTCGTAGGGAAAATTACCGGTGTTTTTCGAAGCGGTAGAACAGGTTCGGTTCGCTGACCATGTACAGCGTGCCGTCCTCGTCCATCGTCACCCCTTCGGCGCGGGGAATGGTGTCTTTCAAACCGTTGAAATTGCCGAGCAGGGTCATGAAGCTGACCTGCTCGCCGCTCTCGTCCAGTTCCAGCAAAAGGTGCGAATCGGCGGACAACACCAGCAGATGGCCAGTGCGTGGGTCGACCGCCAGCGCTGAGAGGTTGCGAATATCGAGCTCGTCACTGGCCAGCTTCTGCTTGTCGCCGGTCAGTGTCTGGCTGCCGTCGCTCTTCCAGGTGAACAGCGCTGGCGGGCGTTCTTCCCCAACACCAGCTGTCGATTACGCGGATCCCAGGTGATGGCTTCAAAGGCTTTGTTCTGGTCTTTCGACGGCCCGAGGTCGTACTTCGGAAAGTCGGCCATGTTCAGCTCGCGTGTACCGGCGTCGACCTTGACGATCGACAGTGTGTGCTGACGTTCATCAACGATCGCCAGCAGGCCGTTTTCCATGACCGTCAGGCCTTCCGGATTGCTCCAGCCCACCAGCGGCATCTTGCGCAGGACATCGCCCTGCAGTGTCAGCTCAGCGAGGAACGGATTTTTGCCCATCACCGAAAACAGGGTTTTGGTCTGCGGGTTGTAAGCCAGGTCGGAAGCTTCGTCCTTTTCCATGCCCGGCAGCGGCTTGGCATCAATCACCACCTGATAATCGGGCAGCCACACACTCTCCTTCTGCTCGGCCTTGCTCTCGAAGCGCTCCAGCACCCAAAGCACGCCGCGATCATCCCAGTGCATGACGAACGCCAGCCCATAGGCTGCCGCGATGACCAGCAACAGCCAGACATACCAGCGCAGGACGAAGCGGGATCGGAGGGAGGGTTTCTGCTGAGTTGGAGATGCCATCGAGGGATGCGTTCCGTTAATTCAGGCCAAGGGTAATAGCACAAAGAGGCCGGCTGAGACGCCAGAATCGCGGAAATTATCCAGAGAGGATGTGAAAAAACGGGAAATGGCGGGATTGCCGTGTGCATTTGCCAGCAGCACACTTGTGGCGAGGGGATTCATCCCCGTTGGACTGCGCAGCAGGCCCTCTTTAAGATCAAGAGGGGCCCGCTTCGCCCGCCACCGGGGATAAATCCACTCACCACAAAGCTCACCCCCACAAGGGGTTCTGCGGTTAGCGCACGCTGCTGCTGAAGCTGCTCGCCCCTGGCAGTTCGAGGACGATCTCATCGCCGACGTTCAGCGGGCCGACGCCCACTGGCGTACCGGTGAGGATCACGTCACCGGCCTGCAGCGAGAAGCAGCCGGCCATGTGCTGGATCATCGGCACGATCGGGTTGAGCATCGCGCTGCTGTTGCCGTCCTGGCGCACTTCGCCGTTGATGGTCAGGCGGATGCCGATGTCGGTCAGGTCAGCGAAGGTGCTGCCGACCACGAAGGGGGCGATCACCGCCGCGCCATCGAACGACTTGGCGATTTCCCACGGCAGGCCCTTGGCTTTCAGCTCGGCCTGCTTGTCGCGCAGGGTCAGGTCCAGCGCCGGGGCGAAGCCGGAGATCGCATCGAGGACTTCTTCACGGCTCGGTTTGGTCGACAGCGGCTTGCCGATCAACACGGCGATTTCCGCTTCGTAGTGCACCGAACCGCGCTCGGTCGGAATGCTGAAGCCGCCTTCCAGCGGCACCACGCAACTGCCCGGCTTGATGAACAGCAGCGGCTCGGTCGGCACCGGGTTGTCCAGTTCCTTGGCGTGCTCGGCGTAATTGCGGCCAATGCACACGACTTTCCCGATCGGAAAGTGGATGCGCGTGCCGTCGACGTACTGGTGCTGATAGCTCATTTACCGACTCCTGCCTTCATTGATTCAACAGAGATTACCGATCAGACCGGGAAAATCTTGCCCGGGTTCATGATTCCGTTCGGGTCGAACACTGCCTTGACCGCTTTCATGTACTCGATCTCGGCCGGCGAGCGGCTGTAGGTCAGGTAATCACGCTTGGTCATACCGACGCCGTGCTCGGCCGAGATCGAGCCGTTGTACTTCTCGACGGTTTCGAACACCCACTTGTTGACGGTGGCGCACTTGGCGAAGAACTCGTCCTTGCTCAGGTTTTCCGGCTTGAGGATGTTCAGGTGCAGGTTGCCGTCGCCAATGTGACCGAACCAGACGATTTCGAAATCCGGGTAGTGCTCGCCAACGATCGCGTCGATCTCGCGCAGGAACGCCGGCACTTTCGAGACGGTCACCGAGATGTCGTTCTTGTAAGGCGTCCAGTGGGAAATGGTTTCAGAGATGTACTCGCGCAGCTTCCACAAGTTGTGCAGCTGGGTTTCGCTCTGACTCATCACGCCGTCCAGCACCCAGCCCTGCTCGACGCAGTGTTCGAAGGTTTCCAGCGCGCTGTTGGCCACTTCTTCAGTGGTCGCTTCGAATTCGAGCAGGGCGTAGAACGGGCACTCGGTTTCAAATGGAGCCGGCACGTCGCCGCGGCCCATGACCTTGGCCAGGGCCTTGTCGGAGAAGAATTCGAAAGCGGTCAGGTCGAGCTTGCCCTGGAAGGCGTGCAGCACCGGCATGATCGAATCGAAATCGGCGGTGCCGAGGACCATCGCCGTGAGGTTTTTCGGCGCGCGATCGAGGCGCATGGTCGCTTCGACGACGAAACCGAGGGTGCCTTCGGCGCCGATGAATAGCTGACGCAGGTCGTAACCGGTAGCGTTCTTGATCAGGTCCTTGTTCAGCTCGAGCACGTCGCCCTTGCCGGTGACGACTTTCATGCCGGCCACCCAGTTGCGGGTCATGCCGTAGCGAATCACTTTGATTCCGCCGGCATTGGTGCCGATATTGCCGCCAACCTGGCTGGAACCCGCCGAGGCGAAGTCGACCGGATAGTACAGGCCGTTTTCTTCGGCGACGTTCTGCAGATGCTCGGTGACCACACCCGGCTGGCACACGGCGGTGCGGTCGGTGAGGTTGACGTCGAGAATCTGGTTCATGTAATCGAACGAAACCACCACTTCGCCATTGGCCGCCACCGCTGCGGCGGACAGCCCGGTGCGCCCGCCGGACGGCACCAGTGCGACCTTGTGGGTGTTGGCCCAACGCACCACGGCCTGCACTTGCTCGATGGTCTTGGGAAACACGATGGCGCTCGGCGCCGGGGCGAAATGCTTGGTCCAATCCTTGCCGTAGGTGTTCAGGGAGTCGGCGTCGGTGAGGACTTTGCCAGGCTCAACCAGGGTCTTCAGTTCATCAATCAGCGCAGGATTGGTCATCGACAGAACTCTCGAACAATTCATGGTCATCCTGAGAACGCTTCACGTCGCAGGAATGAGTGTTTAGCGGGGTGGCTATGCTAGCATACCGACCCCGCAGGACAGTGCCCAAGGCCAGATCCGCGGTGACGGCTTTGTTGCCGTGCGGGTCAGCTCCAGGCTGCTCCTCCCTGCCATTTTTCTCCGGGATACAGGTTTACGCAGATGAGCAAGACTTCTCTCGATAAGAGCAAGATCAAGTTCCTTCTTCTCGAAGGCGTCCACCAATCGGCTGTCGACGTCCTCAAGGCGGCGGGCTACACCAGCATCGAATACCTGACTGGTTCCTTGCCGGAAGCCCAGCTCAAGGAAAAGATCGCTGACGCTCACTTCATCGGCATTCGCTCGCGCACGCAACTGACCGAAGAGATCTTCGATCACGCGAAGAAACTGGTCGCGGTCGGCTGTTTCTGCATCGGCACCAACCAGGTTGACCTCAGTGCGGCCCGCGAGCGCGGTATCGCCGTGTTCAACGCGCCGTACTCCAACACCCGCTCCGTAGCGGAACTGGTACTGGCCGAAGCGATCCTGCTGCTGCGCGGCATCCCTGAGAAAATGCCTCCTGCCACCGTGGTGGCTGGATCAAGTCCGCCGCCAACTCGTTCGAGATCCGTGGCAAGAAGCTGGGCATCGTCGGCTACGGCTCGATCGGCACGCAGCTGTCGGTGCTGGCTGAAGGCTTGGGCATGCAAGTGTTCTTCTATGACACCGTGACCAAGCTGCCGCTGGGCAACGCTACGCAGGTCAACAACCTGCACGAGCTGCTGGGCATGTCCGACATCGTCACCCTGCACGTACCGGAAACCGCCGCCACTCAGTGGATGATCGGCGAGAAGGAAATCCGCGCCATCAAGAAGGGCGGCATCCTGATCAACGCCGCGCGCGGCACCGTGGTCGAGCTCGACGCCCTGGCGGACGCGATCAAGGACAAGCACCTGATCGGCGCAGCCATCGACGTGTTCCCGGTGGAACCACGCTCCAACGACGAAGAGTTCGAAAGCCCGTTGCGTGGCCTCGACAACGTGATCCTGACCCCGCACATCGGTGGCTCGACCGCCGAAGCGCAAGCCAACATCGGTCTGGAAGTGGCAGAGAAACTGGTCAAGTACAGCGACAACGGTACCTCGGTGTCGTCGGTGAACTTCCCGGAAGTGGCCCTGCCGGCTCACCCTGGCAAGCACCGCCTGCTGCACATCCACGAAAACATCCCGGGTGTGATGAGCGAGATCAACAAGGTCTTTGCCGAAAACGGCATCAACATTTCCGGTCAGTTCCTGCAGACCAACGAGAAAGTCGGCTATGTGGTGATCGACGTCGACGCCGAATATTCCGAGCTGGCGCAAGAGAAGCTGCAACACGTCAACGGTACTATCCGTAGTCGGGTGCTTTTCTAAAAGCAGCTACAAGCCGCAAGCTACAAGCGGCAAGTGAAAGCGCTTTGCCGTTACTTGCCGCTTGCAGCTAGCCACTCGAAGCTGAATGAAAAAGGGAGCCCCGCAGGGCTCCTTTTTATTTCACGTTAACCGTGATTTTTTCCGAAACGATCGATGGGTCGAACGGCATGTGGCCGCTGTCGCCGAGGATCAGTTGCAAGGTGTGCTTGCCCGGGGCCAGTTTGATCGTGGCTTCGGTCTGCGCCTTGCCGAAATGCATGTGGTGGGCGTCAGTCGGGATCGGCGCGCCTTCGGCCGGCAGGTCGTCGACGTCGATCAGCAGGTGATGGTGGCCGGTGTTCTTGGTGGTGTCACCCGCCGGGGCCAGCGCGATGTTCTTGACGCCGAACTTGACCTTGAATTCCTGGGAGACGGTAGCCCCATCCTCGGGAGAAACGATGAACACTTCAGCATCTTTCGGCGCCGGCGTCGCCGCACTGGCCAGCACCGAAACACCCATCAGCACACCGGCCAACGCTGCACGTGACAAAAAGCTTTTCATTTTCTTCTCCAGTTTTTCCGTAAAATCCGCACGGTCATGACAACTTCATGACCATTCGTTGTCGAAGGCACTCGACAACCATAGCAAAGCGAGCCTGAATCAGAGCGTCGCGATAATGATTTCAAAGGAGTGACCATGCGCCTGCTGCCTGGCCTGTTCTGCCTGCTACCCCTTCTGAGCCCGCTGGTTCACGCCGAACTGATTGATGACGTCAACGACCGTGGCGAGCTGCGCATAGCCCTTGAGGCTAATACACCGCCCTTCAATTACAAGGAAGGCGACACCCTCACGGGGTTCGAGGTCGAGCTTGGGCAACTTCTGGCCCAGGAGCTGGATGTGCGCGCCGACTTCATCGTCACCGACGAGGGCGACCTGCTCCAGGGCGTTGAAAGCGGCAAGTACGACGTCGCGCTCAACCACATAGCACTGACACCCGAACTCAAGGATCGTTTCGACTTCAGCGAGCCTTACGGCGAGGTTGATGGGCAGTTGTTGGCGAAGAAGGACGAGACGCCGCGGCCGATGGTGCTGGTGCAGGCGTTGACCGAAGAGAAGCCGAAAGCGGCAGCGCCGGTCGAGCTGGCGATTCCGTTCCAGAAGGGCAACCCGGCGTTTCAGGCCAGCCTCAAGAGTGCGCTGGAGAGGATCAAGGCGGATGGGCGATTGGCGGCGTTGTCCGAGAAGTGGTTGAAACCGTAAGAGCCCCTCACCCTAACCCTCTCCCGGAGGAGAGGGAACTGATCCGGGGATGCTTTAGAGGTACGCCGACCTGAAACTGCCCTGCCGAATCCATAATCAATAAGGTGTTTCAGGTCGATGGACAACGCCAGATACCACGGTCGGCCCCCTCTCCTCCGGGAGAGGGCTGGGGTGAGGGTAACGACTCAGGATCAGTCCAAAGCATCCAGTGCCAGCGCGGCCTGCGGCAATTCCAGCTCACTGAAAACCCGAACCCCATGACGCTTGAGCAACGCCGCCGTCACCCCTTCGCCTTTCACCTTGACCCCACTGAACGTACCGTCATAGGTCAACAGATTCCCGCAAGAGGGACTGTTGGCCTTGAACACCGCCACGCGAATGCCGTGCTTTTGCACCAGTTCCAGCGCTTGCCGCGCACCCTCGAGAAACTGCGCACTGACATTCTCGCCTTCGGTGGTGATCACAGCAGCAGTGCCATCGAGCACCTCACCGCCCTGCCCGCCGGGAATCTCCGCCGCCGCTCTCGGCGTCGGCAAACCACCGGCCACTTCCGGACACAACGGCACCACGCGTCCTTCTTCGATCCATTGCTCAAGCAGATCAAACGGCCCGCTCGCGCCACCGTCATAACGCACGCGATGGCCCAACAGGCAGCGGCTGACCAGGATTTTTTCCATGTTCAGAACGGCTCGTTGCCACGGCGACGGAACCAGCCGGTCAACGACAGCCGCTCGCGATGGGCCGGCAATACTTCGTGGGGTACTTCGCCGGAAAGGAATACCACCAGACAGCCGCCGGTAGGCTGTACGTCATGCACGCGCTCGTCACCCAGATACATGCGCAACTGGCCACCGTCCTCCAGCAGCCATGCGTCATTGAGATAGATCACCGCCGACACCATGCGCCGGTCGTCATCGCGAAAGCGGTCGACGTGCTTGAGGTAAAACGCGCCGGGCGGGTACAGGGCGAAATGGCATTCGAAATCCTCAAGCCCAAGAAACAAACCGCGATTGAGTGCCTCGCGAAGACTGTCCATCAGGCTCAGATAGCGATCAGTGGCCTCGGCCTGGCCCGGGTCGATCCACTGAATGTGATCGCCACGAATGCCCTCGCGAATCTCCGAAAACGGCCCGCGCCCGACCGCCGCCGGCGCCAGCTCACCCTCGGCTTCACGTTTACGGCACTCGGCCGCCAGCGCCCGGGTCAGATCGGCGGGCAGGAAGATGTTCTGCTGCGACCAGCCGTGTTCGGCCAGGTCGTCGACAATGCGTAACAGCAGCGGGTGTTCAGAGGATATCGGCATGGCGCGCATAGTATGCCGACGGCAACAAATCCGACAGAGCCACGCAGCGGCTTGCTACGAATTCTCGACAAGTACCGGCACCGCACGGACAATAGTCCGCTGCTGACAGGAGTCCCTATGCGCCGTTTGCTTTTTCACTGTTGATGTTCTGCGTATTGCCCGCCTGGGCGGACGGCCACGATCAGTTGTACAAGGTCGCCGGCTGGCCAGAACAACGCGCGCATTTCAACGATGCCCTGAGCGCCGCTCAGCAGCGCTATCAGAACAGCCTGCCGCCTGCGGTATTTCAGGCGCTGGTCAACAATAGCAACCAGCGCTTCGCCGCACAGGCCATGGATCAACGCGCCGAAGCGCAACTGCGGCAGAAACTCGCCGACCCGAAACCGGCGCTGACCTTCTTTCAATCACCATTGGGCAAGAAAATCGTCGCCGCCGAGTTGCTAGCGACTCGTCGCGATCAACTGGCAAAAATGCCCAGGGCCTGCCAAAAATGCAGGCGAGCGACAGTCGTTTGCTGATCATCGGCCATCTCGCTCAGGCACTGCCGGCCCGTGAGGCTGGCGCCGAGGTCAGTCTGGCGATTGCCGGCGTGGCGGCGGACAGTTTGAGTTCGATGATCCCGGGATTGCTCGGTGGCGGTCAGGCGCAGGGTATGTTGAACGGTCAGCGCCAGCGGCTGATGGATCAGATCGGCGCGGATCTGAACAATACGCTGCTCTACGTTTATCGCGATTTGTCGGATGAAGAGCTGGAAGAGTTTGCGACGTTTGCCGAGTCGACCGAGGGCAAGGCTTATTACCAGGCGGCGCTGGCGGCGATTCGGGCGGGGTTGGCGGTCGGCCAATAATCTTCGTCGCCAGATAAGCCGCCTTCGCGAGCAAGCTCGCTCCCACAGGGTTTGCATTCCAATGTGGGAGCGAGCTTGCTCGCGAAGAGGCCGGCACAGCCGCTACAGATTCCTGCCCCTGATCCGCTTGCTCAAGAATTCGAAATACTCTTCACGCATCTCCGCCGTCTCATTGGCCAGGTGATGCCGTGCCTCGGCCAACAGCAGAATCTGCGGGCGGTCGAACTTCCATTTCAATACCTGCAGATTGTGCTGCCAATCGACCGTCATGTCCGCCTGCCCCTGAATGATCAGCGGCCGTCGCGGGCTTTTTTCGCGTGCTCGACGCGAATGATCCAGCGCGACAGCGCGCCCACCCATTTCGTCGGCAGACGCCTTGGCTGTAACGGATCGGTCTGCAGAAACGGCAGGAAATCCGGATCGTTGGAGTTCTCGCTGAAGCGTCGCGCCACACCGCGTACAAACGGCCGCAGCAGGTAATAACTCAACTGCGACCAGCCCCACGCCCTTGGTCGCACCAATGGCGCCAGCAGAATCACTTGCCCCTGCGCCGGACTGTTCTCGCCATGATTAAGCAGATGATCGACGACAATCGCGCCACCGGTGCTCTGCCCGCACAAATGCCACGGCTGCGGCAGCGCGATCGAATGGGCTTCGGCAAACAGCGCTTGCAGCATGTGCTGATATTCGGCGAAATCGCGAATGCTTGCCCGCGGCCCGCTCGACAGACCATGCCCCGGCAAGTCGCAGGCGATCACGGCGAAATCCTGATCCAGCGCCCACTCGATCACATGCCGGTACAGGCCGATGTGATCGTAATAACCGTGGAGCAGAAACAGCGTCGCCTTGACCTTCTCCGGCCACCAGCAATGGCTGACCAGCTCGTAGCCATCGACTTCGAAACGACCCATGCCGCGCCACACATCGCGCTCGACGAAGTCGGTCTTGTAGAAGCGCTGATAAGCCTTCGCCTCATCCGATAACGGCTGCCACTCGGCCAACGGCTTGAGGCTCGCGCGTAAATGATCGGGGTCGAAAGTATCAGGCATGCGGGCATTCCAGAGCGGTAAACGGACTTTATCGGCCTGCGATATTCATCTGTAGAGACAGACATGGCAAGCTAGCCCGCCTCTGAGGAAGTCAATCCATGCGTTCGCCGTACCGCACCGCACTGTTCGCCAGCCTGCTCGCGCTGATCTGCGCCGGGGTGCTGTGGGCGGCATATGACTGGTTTCAGGGCCGCTATCTGCGTGCATTCAGCGAGCACACCGCGGTGTTTTCCGGTGACCCGCTGCGCTTGCCGGGCAACCTCGCCGGGCCGGGCAATATTCGCCTGGTGCACTTCTGGGACCCGGCTTGCCCGTGCAACGTCGGCAATCAACAGCACCTGAGCGAGATGGTCGAACAGTTCGGTCCTCGCGGCGTGGAGTTCTTCGCCGTGCAAAAGCCCGGCAGCCACGGCCAGTTGCCCGCCACCCTCGCCAGCCTGAAAACCATCATCGTCCTGCCCGGCTCCGAACAAATACCCGCCAGTCCCGCCGTGGCGATCTGGGATCGCAGCGGCAAACTTGCATACTTCGGCCCGTACAGCGAAGGCCTGGCCTGCAACTCGAGCAACAGCTTCATCGAACCGATCCTGCATGCCCTGACCGAGGATCGCCCGGTCAATGCCACGCATACGCTGGCGGTGGGGTGTTATTGCCCGTGGCCGGCGGATGCGAAGTAAGGCATTCCGGACTTTTCAAGGACAGCGCTGCAGCGCACAGATGCTCTGTGCTAAATGTTTGCAGCCCGATGGGCGGCCCTCCCGCCTGCACAAGGAGTCACCATGAAGCGTGCGTTCACCGTTGTTGCCCTGCTCATCGTTGTCCTGCTCTGCGCCGTTGGCGGCTATATCTACAGCAAGCAGCCAACGCGCCAGGGCCAGGTCGAGCTGCGCAATCTGCAAGGCTCGGTGACCGTGCGCTACGACGAGCGCGGTGTGCCGCATATCCGCGCCGAGAACGAAACCGACCTTTATCGCGCCCTCGGATATGTCCACGCGCAGGACCGGTTGTTCCAGATGGAAGCCATGCGCCGCCTCGCCCGCGGTGAACTGGCCGAAGTGCTCGGGCCGAAGCTGCTCGACACCGATAAGCTGTTTCGCAGCCTGCGCATCCGCGAGCGCGCGGCCAGTTACGTCGCCAGCCTCGACAGGCAGTCGCCGGCGTGGAAGGGCCTGCAAGCTTATCTGGACGGCATCAACCAATATCAGGACAGCCACGCCGCGCCGATCGAGTTCGACGTGCTGGGCATCCCCAAGCGGCCGTTCACGGCCGAGGACAGCATCAGCGTCGCCGGTTACATGGCCTACAGCTTTGCCGCCGCGTTTCGCACCGAGCCGTTGCTGACTTACGTGCGCGATCAGCTCGGTGCCGATTATCTCAATGTGTTCGATCTGGACTGGCAGGCCAAAGGCGTTCTGGCTACCGATCACACCCGGCACGCGCCGGCCCTGGCCGCCGGCGACTGGCAGGACCTCACCGCCCTCGCCCGCCTCAGCGAACACGCGCTGCTCGACAACGGTCTGCCGCAGTTTGAGGGCAGCAACGCCTGGGTGATTGCCGGCAACCGCAGCCAGAGCGGCAAGCCATTGCTGGCCGGCGATCCGCATATCCGTTTCTCGGTGCCGTCGGTGTGGTACGAGGCGCAGCTGTCGGCGCCGGGTTTCGAGTTGTACGGCCATCATCAGGCGCTGGTGCCGTTCGCGTTTCTGGGGCACAACCTCGATTTCGGCTGGAGCCTGACCATGTTCCAGAACGACGATCTCGATCTGATCGCCGAGAAGGTCAACCCGGACAATCCCAATCAGGTCTGGTATCGCGGCCAGTGGACCGACCTGCTCGTGAGCGAGCAGCAGATCAATGTGAAGGGGCAGGCGCCGGTGACTCTTACCTTGCGCCAGTCCCCGCACGGGCCGATCGTCAACGATGCGCTGGGCACTGCTGCCGGGAAAACACCGATCGCCATGTGGTGGGCCTTTCTGGAAACGCCGAACCCGATCCTTGAAGGCTTCTACCAGCTCAACCGTGCCGACACCCTGGCCAAGGCCCGCGCGGCTGCGGCCAAGGTCCAGGCACCGGGGCTGAATCTGATTTACGCCAACGCCAAAGGTGATATCGCCTGGTGGGCGTCGGCGCTGCTGCCCAAGCGGCCGGCCGGGGTGAAACCGGAATTCATTCTCGATGGCAGCACCAATCAGGCGGACAAGGACGGTTACTACCCGTTCAGCGCCAACCCGCAGGAAGAGAACCCGGCGCGGGGCTATATCGTCTCGGCCAACTTCCAGCCCGTGTCGCCGACCGGCATGGAGATTCCCGGTTACTACAACCTTGCCGATCGCGGCCAGCAGCTCGATCGTCAACTCAGCGACAACCGGGTGAAGTGGAGCAACGAGGCCAACCAGAAACTGCAACTGGGCACGGCGACAAGTTATGGACCGCGTCTGTTTGCGCCGCTGCTGCCGGTGTTGCGTGAAGTGGTGAGTGATCCGGCGCAACGCAAACTGGTCGAGCAACTGGCGCAATGGCCCGGCGACTATCCGCTGGATTCGGTCAGCGCGACGGTGTTCAACCAGTTCCTCTACGACCTTGCCGACGCGGCGATGCGCGATGAGTTGGGCAATGACTTTTTCGAAACGATGCTGTCGACGCGGGTGATCGATTCCGCCTTGCCACGCCTGGCGGCGAAGGCGGATTCAGCGTGGTGGGACAATCGCAGCACGCCAGCCAAAGAAACCCGCGCCGATGTCGTGCGCACGGCGTGGGCGGCAAGCATGGCGCATCTGAAACTCACCCTCGGCGATAACGTGGCCGGTTGGCAGTGGGGCGCGGCGCACACCCTGACCCACGGCCATCCACTGGGGCAGCAGAAGCCGCTGGATCGCCTGTTCAACGTCGGGCCGTTTGCGGCGCCGGGCAGTCATGAAGTGCCGAACAACCTCTCGGCGAAGATCGGCCCGGCGCCTTGGCCGGTGACTTATGGGCCGTCGACCCGGCGTCTGGTGGACTTTGCCGATCCGGTGCATGGCTTGACGATCAACCCGGTCGGCCAGAGTGGCGTACCGTTGGACAGTCACTATGACGATCAGGCGGAGGCGTACGTGGAGGGATTTATGTGCAGGCGCATTTCAGCGAGGAAGAGGTGCTGGCGAATACGCGCAGTACGTTGAAGCTGTTGCCTGCGCGGGCTGCGCAATAGATTAATGCCGTCTCGACCGGCCCTTCGCGAGCAGGCTCGCTCCCACATTGAAATGCGTTCTCCTGTGGGAGCGAGCCTGCTCGCGAAAGGGCCTTCAGCGACGCCGCAAAACGTCAGAGCTTCACGGCAAAATTCAGCCGAAACTGCTGCGGCGTCACGCCTAATCTGCGGTTGAACACACTGCGCATATGCTGCGCATCACGAAATCCGCACTGATACGCCACGGTCTTCAACGGCGCCGTGGTGCTTTCCAGCATGACCCGCGCCGCATCCACCCGCGCCCGTTCGACAAACTCCGCCGGGGTCACTTTCGCTTCCCGCGCGAACACCCGGGAGAAATTGCGCGCACTCATGTTCGCCGCATTGGCCAGATCGGCGATCGTCAAGTCGCCGGTGAGATTGGCCAGCACATACAACTGCACCAGCGCCACCGCTGACGTCGGTTCGGCATGCGGCGTGAGGAACGGGCTGAACTGCGATTGCCCGCCCGAGCGCTGGGTGAACACCACCAGCCGTTTCGCCACACTCAGCGCCACCTCGGCGCCGTGGTCGCGCGCCAGCAGGTACAGCGACAGATCGATGCCCGCCGTGACCCCGGCCGACGTGTAGAGCGCGCCGTCCTCGACATACAGACGATCCGCCTCGACCCGCGTGGTCGGGCACAACTGCGCCAAAGCTTCGGCATCGTTCCAGTGCGTGGTGACGGTGCGCCCCTCAAGCAAACCGGCGCGGGCGAGCATGAACGCGCCATTGCAGATCGAGCCGAAACGCCGGGCGCGGCCACAGGCTTCACGCAGCCAGGCATCGAACGTAGGGCCAAAATCCATGAACGGCAATTGCGGTCCACCGGCGACCAGCAGCAGGTCACAGGCCTGCGTAGATTCGCTGAAATGGCGGTGGGCATGCAGGCTGAGTCCATTGGAACAGGCCATCGCCCCGTGCTCGACGCCGATCACTTCCAGCCGATAGTGATCCTGCGGCGCAAGAAAGCGGTTGGCTTCGGCGAACACGTCCATGGGGCCGCTGACGTCCAGTGACTGCACGCCGGGGAACACCACAATGACGACGGATTTGTTCATGACTGAAACGTCCTCGATCCTTTGGCAAACACACAAACCTGTGGGAGCGAGCCTGCTCGCGAAGAGGCCGTCACACGCAACATAGCTGTCGAATGACACACCGCCTTCGCGAGCAGGCTCGCTCCCACATGGGCCGTGCCTGGCTTGTTGCCCGGGTCACCCTAGCCAATCCACACCCGACAAGCGAGCCTGGCACGATTTGCAGGTGGATTGGCAAGGATCGCAGCCATGACTCGATTGTTCGCTTGGCGCGCGGGGAACAGACTTTTCCCAGCAGCGCCACGACGGCGTTTTCGACGAGGAAACCGTTATGACCAGCACCATCGCCGGCATCAAAATCCCTGACAGCGCCCTCGCCCGGGCCACCACCGAGTACATTCGCGACATCGAATCCGACCTGCTTTATCACCACTCGCGCCGGGTGTTTCTGTTCGGCGCCTTGAGCGGCGAGCGCCAGCAATTGGCCTATAACCCGGAGCTGCTGTACGTCGGCGCAATGTTCCACGACCTTGGTCTGGTCGCAGGCCATCGCAGCGATGACGAGCGCTTCGAAGTGGACGGCGCAAATGCCGCCGCAGCGTTTCTCAAGCCGTACGGGCTGAGCGACGACGATATCGAGCAAGTCTGGCTGTCGATCGCGTTGCACACCACGCCGGGCGTGCCCAGGCATCTGCGCCCGACCGTAGCACTGGTGACCGCCGGGGTGGAGATGGACGTGCTGGGCATGGATTACGCGGCGTTCAGCAGCGTGCAGCGCGAAGCCGTGGTGCATGCGCATCCACGCGGGGAAGGTTTCAAGGAGTGCATCATCTGCGCGTTTGCCGATGGCTTGCGTCATCGCCCGCAGACTACGTTTGGCAATGTGAAGACTGATGTGCTGGTGGATCAGGAGCCGGGGTTCAAACCGATGAATTTCGTCGAGGTTATCCGGCAGTCTCCCTGGACTGCTTAAAACCAGATTTGGAACTGGGCCCTGTGGCGAGGGATTTATCCCCGTTGGGTTGCGAAGCGACCCCAAAAAAGGCCTGCTGCGCAGTCCATCGGGGATAAATCCCTCACCACAAAAGCCCGCTCCCACATTTTGATTTGGGTTGGCCTCGGGAATGAGACCACCCCCTCGGCTCACACGGTCTGTGGCGCAGGCGCGCGACGTGCGTCCGGTTGCTTCCACGAATCAGCCGCGCTCTCTTCGATGGCTTGCTGGATGGCTTTCTTGCGTGCTTCTTCGGCACGGCGGCTGAAGAACCACACCAGGAAGGTCACCAGCGACACCGCCAGCAGAATCAGGCTGGCCACGGCGTTGATTTCCGGCTTCACGCCCAGGCGCACGGCCGAGAACACTTCCATCGGCAGGGTCGTCGAACCCGGGCCGGACACGAAGCTCGCCAGCACCAGGTCGTCCAGCGACAGGGCGAACGACATCATCCCGCCCGCTGCCAGCGACGGTGCGATCATCGGGATGGTGATCAGGAAGAACACCTTCCACGGCCGTGCACCCAGGTCCATCGCCGCCTCTTCGATCGACAGGTCCAGCTCACGCAAGCGCGCCGACACCACGACTGCCACATACGCCGCGCAGAACGTGGTGTGGGCGATCCAGATGGTGACGATGCCGCGTTCCTGCGGCCAGCCGATCATCTGCGCCATGGCCACGAACAGCAGCAACAGCGACAGACCGGTGATCACTTCCGGCATCACCAAGGGCGCAGTCACCAGGCCGCCGAACAGCGTGCGACCCTTGAAGTGGGTGATACGCGTGAGCACGAATGCCGCCAGCGTACCCAGCGCCACCGCGGCAACCGCCGTGTAGCAGGCGATTTCAAGCGAGCGCAACACCGAGCCCATCAGTTGCGAGTTGTCGAGCAGGCCGACGTACCATTTGATCGACCAGCCGCCCCACACCGTTACCAGTTTCGAGGCGTTGAACGAGTAGATCACCAGGATCAGCATCGGCAGATAGATGAACAGCAGACCCAATACCAGCATCAGGCTGGAGAAACGGAAGCGCTTCATTCTTTACCCTCCATTTCCTTGGCCTGACTGCGGTTGAACAGGATGATCGGCACAATCAGGATCGCCAGCATCACCACCGCCAGCGCGGACGCCACCGGCCAGTCGCGGTTGTTGAAGAATTCTTGCCACAGCACCTTACCGATCATCAGGGTTTCCGGGCCGCCGAGCAGTTCCGGAATCACAAACTCGCCCACCACCGGAATGAACACCAGCATGCAACCGGCAATGATCCCGTTCTTGGACAGCGGAATGGTGATTTTCCAGAAGCTGTTGAAGGTGCTCGAACCGAGGTCGGAAGCAGCTTCAAGCAAGCTTTGATCGTGCTTCACCAGATTGGCGTACAGCGGCAGGATCATGAACGGCAGGTACGAATAGACCACGCCGATGTACACGGCGAGGTTGGTGTTGAGGATCTGCAGCGGCTCGTCGATCAGGCCCACGCTCATCAGGAAACCGTTGAGCAGACCGTTGTTGCTGAGAATGCCCATCCACGCGTAGACGCGGATCAGGATCGCCGTCCAGGTCGGCATCATGATCAGCAGCACCAGCACCGTTTGCAGCTCTTTGCGCGCGCTGGCGATGGCATAGGCCATCGGGTAACCGATCAGCAGGCAGAGCACGGTGCTGATAAAGGCCATTTTCAGCGAGCCGAGGTAGGCGGCGATGTACAGCTCGTCGTCGCCGAGCATCGCGTAGTTGCCGAGGTTCAGCAGCAGTTGCAGCTTCTGTTCGGCGTAGGTGTAGATCTCGGTGTACGGCGGGATCGCCACGTCGGCTTCGGCAAAGCTGATTTTCAGAACGATGAAGAACGGCAGCATGAAGAACAGGAACAGCCAGATGAACGGCACCCCGATGACCATTTGCCGGCCATTGGGGATGATTCGGTTTATACGGCGTTTGAATTTGCGCATGTTCATGAGCGAAGTACCACGCCGCTGTCGTCTTCCCACCACACGTAGACCTGATCACCCCAGGTCGGACGTGCGCCGCGACGTTCGGCGTTGGCGACGAACGACTGCACCAGTTTGCCGCTCGGCAATTCGACGTAGAACACCGAGTGCCCGCCCAGATAGGCGATGTCGTGGACCTTGCCGCTCGACCAGTTGTACTCGCAGGTCGGCATGTCGGCGGTGACCAGCAGCTTCTCCGGACGAATCGCGTAGGTGAC
The DNA here is from genome assembly GCA_030544685.1 of Pseudomonas sp. B21_DOA. Classification (NCBI taxonomy): domain Bacteria; kingdom Pseudomonadati; phylum Pseudomonadota; class Gammaproteobacteria; order Pseudomonadales; family Pseudomonadaceae; genus Pseudomonas; species Pseudomonas sp. B21_DOA. Next base: position 652,919 of record CP086683.1, read on the forward strand.
CGACTTGTCCTGGACCGAGGTGCTGATGCCGTGGCCGACGTAGATCTGCCGGTCGAGGTCCTTGCAGGTGATGGTCGCGTGGCCTTCGGCGTCGTCGATCACTTCGCCTTCGAAAATGTTGACGTTGCCGATGAATTCACAGACCAGACGGCTGGTCGGGGTTTCGTAGATGTCGATCGGGCTGCCGATCTGCGCGATCCAGCCCAGGTGCATGATCGCGATGCGCTCGGCCATGGTCATGGCCTCTTCCTGATCGTGAGTCACCATCACGCAGGTCACGCCGACGCGCTCGATGATTTCCACCAGTTCCAGCTGCATCTGCGAGCGCAGCTTTTTGTCCAGAGCGCCCATCGGTTCGTCGAGCAGCAGCAGCTTCGGGCGCTTGGCCAGCGAACGGGCCAGGGCCACGCGCTGACGCTGGCCGCCGGACAGTTGATGCGGCTTGCGCTTGGCGTACTGGCTCATCTGCACCAGCTTGAGCATCTCGGCCACGCGGGCGTCGATCTCGGCCTTGGGAATCTTGTCCTGCTGCAGGCCGAAGGCGATGTTCTGCGCCACGGTCATGTGCGGGAACAAGGCGTAGGACTGAAACATCATGTTGATCGGACGGTCGTACGGCGGCATGTCGGTGATGTCGACGCCGTCGAGGAAAATCCGCCCTTCCGTGGGCCGTTCGAAGCCTGCAAGCATCCGTAGCAAGGTGGATTTGCCCGATCCCGAACCCCGAGCAGGGCAAAGATCTCGCCCTTCTTGATTTCCAGGGACACGTCGTCCACGGCAATCGTCTCGTCGAACTTCTTCGTGACCCGGTCGATTTTGACCAGCACCTGTTTTGGTGTCTGGTCGCCCTCGAGGGCTTTCTTGTAGGCGCCGGAGGCAACTGCCATTTACGAAACTCCCAACAGAAGCAGCAGTTCGCCCCGCAAGACGAACCCTGGATAGTTTGTGCGTTATTTGCCCGACTTGACCTTGGTCCAGCTGCGGGTCATCAAACGCTGAATATTGGCTGGCAACTCGGTCGACACGTAGGTCTTGTCGAGGACTGCTTGCGGTGGGTAAACCGCTTCATCGGTGCGAATGGATTGTTCCATCAGCTTGTCCGAACCCGGGTTGGGGTTGGCGTAACCGACGTAATCACTGACCTGGGCGATCACCTCAGGTTTCAGCAAATAGTTGATGAAGGCGTGGGCCTCTTTGACGTTGGACGAATCCTTGGGGATCGCCAGCATGTCGAACCACAGCGCGCCGCCCTCTTTCGGAATCGAATAGGCGATGTTGACGCCCTTCTTGGCTTCCTCGGCACGGTTCTTCGCCTGGAAGATATCGCCGGAGAAACCGATGGCCACGCAGATGTCGCCGTTGGCCAGATCGCCGATGTACTTCGAGGAATGGAAATAGGTCACGTATGGACGCACCGCGAGCAACTTGGCGGTGGCCTTTTCGTAGTCCTTGGTGTTGGTGCTGTTGGCGTTCAGGCCCAGGTAATTGAGCATGGTCGGCATCATTTCATCAGCCGAATCGAGGAACGCGACACCGCAGCTGTGCAGCTTCTTGATGTTTTCCGGCTCGAACAGCACGGCCCAGGAATCGATCTTGTCGATACCGAGCACGGCTTTGACCTTGTCGACGTTGTAGCCGATGCCGTTGGTGCCCCACAGATACGGGACGGCGTAGAGGTTGCCGGGATCGTTCTGCTCCAGGCGCTTGAGCAGCACCGGGTCGAGGTTGGAATAATTCGGCAGCTGCGCCTTGTCGAGCTTCTGGAACGCGCCCGCCTTGATCTGCTTGCCGAGGAAGTGGTTCGACGGCACGACCACATCGTAACCGGTACGCCCGGCGAGCAGCTTGCCTTCCAGGGTTTCGTTGGAGTCGAAAACGTCGTAGACCGGTTTGATCCCGGTCTCTTTCTCAAAGTCGGCCAGGGTCGATTCGCCGATGTAATCGGACCAGTTATAAATATGCACCGTACCGGCGGCCTGGGCTCCGACAGCGATTGTCAGGCCGGCAGCGGCCAGCAGGGCTTTGCGCAAAGAAGAAAATACAGGCAAGTGGAGGTCCTCTAAATGGATTGGGCCCAAGTTGCCCCGCGCTGCATGACAGCCATGGCTGCCCGACAACAAAACCGGCGCGCAACTTACCCTCGAAAAACCGATCCAGCAAAACTTTCTGTCATTTAATTATCCGCTGGCCGCCGTCGCAGCGACGACGGCCAGTGGTTGTGGCGACAAACCGGCTTATTTGCCCGATTTGATCTTGGTCCAGCTACGGGTGATCAGGCGCAGCGTGGCGGCGTCCAGATCGCTGATCGCATAGAGCTGCTTCTTCACTTCAGCCGAAGGGTAGATGCTCGGGTCGCTGGTGATGTCCTTGTCCACCAGAGGCGTCGCCGCCTTGTTGCCATTCGGGAAACGCACGGCGTTGGTGATGCCGGCCATCACTTGCGGCTCGAGCAGGTAGTTCATGAACTTGTAGGCGGCTTCGACGTTTTCGGCATCCTTGGGAATGGCGACCATGTCGTAGAAAGTACCGGCGCCTTCTTTCGGAATGGTGTAGGCCAGTTTGACCTTGTCACCGGCTTCCTGAGCGCGGGTCTTGGACTGCTCCAGGTCACCCGAGTAACCGACGGCGACGCAGATGTTGCCGTTGGCCAGGTCCGAGATGTACTTGGACGAGTGGAAGTAGGCAACCGAAGGACGGATCTTCAGGAACAGGTCTTCGGCGGCTTTCAGATCAGCCTTGTCCTTGCTGTTGGTCGGCTTGCCCAGATAGTGCAATGCCGCCGGAATCATTTCGGTCGGGGCATCGAGGAAGCTCACGCCGCAGCTTTTGAGTTTCTCGATGTTTTCCGGCTTGAACACCACGTCCCACGAATCGATCTTGTCGATGCCCAGCGCAGCCTTGACCTTGGCCGGGTTGTAGCCAATGCCGATCGAGCCCCACATGTACGGGAAGGCGTGTTTGTTGCCTTCGTCGCTGGCATCGCCAACGGCCTTGAGCAGGTCTTCGTCGAGGTTTTTCCAGTTTGGCAGCTTGGACTTGTCCAGCTCCTGGTAGACGCCGGCCTTGATCTGCTTGGCGAGGAAATTGTTGGAAGGCACCACGATGTCGTAACCGGACTTGCCGGCCAGCAGCTTGGCTTCCAGGGTTTCGTTACTGTCGAAGACGTCGTAGACGACTTTGATCCCGGTGGCTTTCTCGAAGTTGGCCACGGTGTCCGGCGCGATGTAGTCGGACCAGTTGTAGACATGCAGTACCTTGTCGTCCGCGTGCACCGCACCCGCCATCATGCCCGCCATGGACAGCGCGAGCAGAGTCTTGCCAGCTAGCTTTTTACCTAATGCCTTCATGCGTCATGCTCCAAATTTTTCTTTTTGAACCACTTTGTTCAGCGGCCGAACCCGGACAACTGGAACCGCGGCTAGTCTGGCAAGATCCGAGGCGGTCTTTCAACAAAAGACCAGCCTTTCTGACAGCTTTGAGCGAGTGCGCCGCAGCTCCCCGCTCAAAGCCTAGCACCTAGGCCTGCAGCGCACCGAGGGTCAGGTCCAGACACTTGCGTGCCTTTGTAACCAGCTCATCGATCTCCGCTTTGCTGATCACCAGCGGCGGCGCAATGATCATGGTGTCACCCACCGCGCGCATGATCAGGCCGTTGTCGAAGCAGAACTGCCGGCAGATCATGCCCACGCCCTTGCCCTCGTAACGCTTGCGCGTGGCCTTGTCCTGCACCAGCTCGATCGCCCCCAGCAGCCCGACGCCGCGAACTTCACCCACCAACGGGTGATCGTTCAGCTCGCGCAGACGTTTCTGCAAATACGGTGCCGTTTCGTTGTGGGCGTTCTCGATAATTTTTTCATCGCGCAGGATGCGGATGTTTTCCAGACCCACCGCTGCGGCCACCGGGTGGCCTGAGTAAGTGAAGCCATGGTTGAAATCGCCGCCTTCATTGAGCACGGCCACCACCGAGTCACGCACGATCAGCCCGCCCATCGGGATGTAGCCTGAGGTCAGGCCCTTGGCGATGGTCATCATGTGCGGCTTGAGGTCGTAGAAATCGCTACCGAACCACTCACCGGTACGGCCGAAACCGCAGATCACTTCATCGGCAACGAAAAGGATGTCGTACTTGGCGAGGATTTCCTTGATGCGCGGCCAGTAAGTGTCGGGCGGAATGATCACGCCGCCGGCACCCTGGATCGGCTCGGCAATAAAGGCACCGACGTTGTCGACGCCGACTTCGAGAATCTTTTCTTCGAGCTGGTTGGCCGCCCAGATGCCGAACTCTTCCGGCGACATGTCACCGCCTTCGGCGAACCAGTACGGCTGCGCGATGTGGACGATGCCCGGGATCGGCAGGTCGCCCTGCTCGTGCATATACGTCATGCCGCCAAGGCTTGCGCCGGCCACGGTCGAACCGTGATAACCGTTCTTGCGGCTGATGATGACTTTCTTGTTCGGCTGGCCCTTGATCGCCCAGTAGTGGCGAACCATGCGCAGCATGGTGTCGTTGCCTTCGGAGCCGGAGCCAGTGAAGAACACGTGGTTCATGCCTTCCGGCGCCACGTCGGCAATCGACTTGGCCAGTTCCAGTGCCGGCGGGTGGGCGGTCTGGAAGAACAGGTTGTAATACGGCAGCTCGCGCATCTGTTTGGCAGCAGCATCAGCCAGCTCATCGCGACCGTAACCGATCGCCACGCACCAGAGCCCGGCCATGCCGTCGAGGATCTTGTTGCCTTCGCTGTCCCACAGGTAAACGCCCTTGGCGTTGGTGATGATCCGCGGGCCTTTCTCTTTCAGTTGCTTGAAATCACTGAACGGGGCCAGGTGGTGATCGCTGCTCAGCGCTTGCCACTCACGGGTTTGCGGGTTGTTGCTGGTCATGCCAATTCTCCTGTTATCGGTGAAGGCGCGCCGCCTGCGCGGCGCGCCCGGCGCATCAGACGGCGAAGAGCAGGTACTCACGCTCCCAGGAACTGATCACGCGCTTGAAGTTTTCATGCTCGGCCCGCTTGACCGCGACGTAGCCGGTGATGAAGGTCTTGCCGAGGTACTTCTCGATGGTCGCGCTGTTTTCCATGCGCTCCAGCGCGTCCTCAATGGTCAGCGGCAGGCGCAGGTTGCGGCGCTCGTAACCACGGCCGACCACTGGCGCGCTCGGGTTCAGGCCCTCGACCATGCCGATGTAACCGCAGAGCAGGCTGGCAGCGATCGCCAGGTACGGGTTGGCGTCGGCGCCCGGCAGGCGATTTTCCACGCGACGGTTCTGCGGGCCGGCATCCGGCACGCGCAAGCCAACGGTGCGGTTCTCCTCGCCCCACTCGACGTTCACCGGTGCCGAAGTGTCCGGGAGGAAGCGGCGAAACGAGTTGACGTTCGGCGCGAACAGCGGCAACAGCTCGGGGATCAGCTTCTGCAAACCACCGATGTGGTGCAGGAACAGTTGGCTCATCGTCCCGTCTTCATTGGAGAAGACGTTCTTGCCGGTCTGAATGTCGATGATGCTCTGGTGCAGGTGCATGGCGCTGCCCGGCTCGCCGGTCATCGGCTTGGCCATGAACGTCGCCGCTACATCGTGTTTGAGCGCGGCTTCGCGCATGGTGCGCTTGAACACCAGAATCTGATCGGCCAGCGACAGCGCGTCACCGTGACGGAAGTTGATTTCCATCTGCGCCGTGCCGTCTTCGTGGATCAGCGTATCGAGGTCCAGCTCCTGCAATTCGCACCAGTCGTAGACGTCTTCGAACAGCGGGTCGAATTCGTTCGCCGCTTCAATGGAGAACGACTGTCGACCGATTTCCGGACGGCCCGAGCGGCCGATCGGCGGCTGCAACGGATAGTCGGGGTCGTCGCTGCGCTTGGTCAGGTAGAACTCCATTTCCGGCGCCACGATTGGCTGCCAGCCCTTGTCGGCATACAGCTTCAAGACTTTCTTGAGGACGTTGCGCGGCGACAGCTCGATCGGGTTGCCTTGCTTGTCGTAGGTGTCGTGGATCACCTGCGCGGTCGGCTCGATGGCCCACGGCACCAGGTACACGGCGTTCTGGTCGGGACGGCAGATCATGTCGATGTCGGCCGGGTCGAGCAGTTCGTAATAGATGTCGTCTTCGACGTAGTCGCCGGTCACGGTCTGCAGCAACACGCTCTCCGGCAGACGCATGCCTTTCTCGGCGATGAACTTGTTGGTCGGCGAAATCTTGCCCGGGTGATCCCGGTCAAGTCGCCGATCATGCATTCGACTTCTGTGATCTTGCGGTCTTTCAACCAATCGGTGAGCTGGTCGAGGTTGTTACTCATAAATGCCTCTGGGCTGAGTCTCCTGACGCAATGTCAGGCAATTTTGACGCTTGCGGCGTCGCGTTAAAGGGCTTGCTCGCGCAGTGCCGGCTTACGCCTGGCACCGCGCATAGACAATGAAAGAGGAGCTTACCTGCCCTTGACGCTGGCGTTGCATTTCCCGTGCACTTTGCAAACGTGCAGAATCACAGGCACGACGCTGAGTGCGGCACGGGCTTTGGGAGGAAAGAGTTCTATAGTGGAAGGAGACGCCATAAAGCGGATGCTGTGTCCGACGTCCAGAATATCGGACGCTGCCGTTTTTCCCGATGCTGACGAGAGTCTCGTCGACAGGCTGCGCGCCTTGCTGGCTGCGCTCCGGACGGATGGATCGCCACTGATGTGATGAGCATGCAGACCGGACTGTTGCGAGCAGTCGGTGATGCCGATTAACGGCAGGCGAGACATGAAGCACCCCGGTATTATTGCTGTTATGGGTTTGACCGGAGCTTAGCCTTGTTCATTTTTTTACACAACACCCCCGTAAAAAATACAACACGGCCTGCTCAAGCCCGCAGCTGAGCAACGTTCAAGGTTGGAAAAAACGCCCCAAAGTGCCCCATAAATGCCCTTCAAGCGCTTTTTCGGGGCAAAAAGGCCTCGCTTGACTTCGGCAGGCCGTTCGGGTTGACTGAAACCAGAAAAGATCAATGATTGATATTTTTAACAACAAAGGTGTTGCATCATGTCGGTACCCCCGCGTGCCGTTCAGCTTAACGAAGCGAACGCGTTCCTTAAGGAACATCCTGAGGTTCTGTACGTTGACCTTCTGATTGCGGATATGAATGGTGTGGTGCGCGGCAAGCGCATTGAACGCACCAGCCTCCACAAGGTTTACGAGAAAGGCATCAACCTGCCGGCCTCTCTATTTGCCCTGGATATCAACGGCTCCACGGTGGAAAGCACCGGTCTGGGCCTGGACATCGGCGACGCCGATCGTATCTGCTATCCGATCCCCGATACCCTGTGCAACGAGCCATGGCAGAAGCGCCCGACCGCGCAGCTGTTGATGACCATGCACGAACTCGAAGGCGATCCGTTCTTCGCCGATCCCCGTGAAGTGCTGCGTCAGGTGGTGACCAAGTTCGACGAACTCGGCCTGACCATCTGCGCCGCCTTCGAACTCGAGTTCTACCTGATCGACCAGGAAAACGTGAACGGCCGTCCGCAGCCGCCACGCTCGCCGATCTCCGGCAAACGCCCGCACTCGACCCAGGTCTACCTGATCGATGACCTCGACGAATACGTCGACTGCCTCCAGGACATTCTGGAAGGCGCCAAAGAGCAAGGCATCCCGGCCGATGCGATCGTCAAGGAAAGTGCCCCGGCGCAGTTCGAAGTGAACCTGCACCACGTCGCCGACCCGATCAAGGCCTGCGACTACGCCGTCCTGCTCAAGCGTCTGATCAAGAACATCGCCTACGACCATGAAATGGACACCACCTTCATGGCCAAGCCGTATCCGGGCCAGGCGGGCAATGGTCTGCACGTACACATTTCGATTCTGGACAAAGCCGGCAAAAACATTTTTGCCAGCGAGGATCCCGAGCAGAACGCCGCGCTGCGTCACGCGATCGGCGGTGTGCTCGAGACCCTGCCGGCGCAGATGGCTTTCCTCTGCCCGAACGTCAACTCCTACCGTCGCTTCGGCGCGCAGTTCTACGTACCGAACTCGCCGTGCTGGGGCCTGGACAACCGCACCGTGGCGATCCGCGTACCAACCGGTTCTGCCGATGCCGTACGTATCGAGCACCGCGTGGCCGGCGCCGACGCCAACCCGTACCTGCTGATGGCTTCGGTACTGGCCGGCGTGCACCACGGCCTGGTCAACAAGATCGAACCGGGCGCGCCTGTCGAAGGCAACAGCTACGAGCAGAACGAACAGAGCCTGCCGAACAACTTGCGCGATGCCCTGCGCGAGCTGGACGACAGCGAGGTGATGGCCAAGTACATCGATCCGAAGTACATCGATATCTTCGTCGCCTGCAAGGAAAGCGAGCTGGAGGAGTTCGAACACTCCATCTCCGACCTTGAGTACAACTGGTATCTGCATACCGTTTAAACGGTTTGCAGCTTCAAAAACGCCGTTGGCTGATTCAGCCAGCGGCGTTTTTTATGGCCGAACATAAAACCTGTGGCGAGGGATTTATCCCCGTTGGGTTGCGAAGCAGCCCCAAATCCATCCCACTCGGTGTGTCAGGAATACCCGGCTCTCAGGGTTTACGACTGCTGCGCAGCCGAACGGGGCGGTGCGACGTTTCGCTAAATCCCTCTCCACAGGGTACTGGCAGACAACACTTGAACCGCCTCGTACAATGCCCGCTGCCCCGCAGGAGACTTCCATGACGCGACCCGCCACCGTCCGCAAACCCCGTGCCCGCAGTCAGGCGCGGATCGATTCGATCCTCGATGCCGCGCGCACGCTGCTGGCGGCCGAGGGCGTGGCCAGTCTGTCGATCTACAGCGTCGCCGAGCGCGCGCAGATTCCGCCCTCCTCCGTGTATCACTTCTTCGCCAGCGTCCCGGCGCTGCTCGAAGCGCTGACCGCCGATGTCCACGCAGCATTTCGTGCTTGCCTGCAAGCGCCGATCGATCACGATGCGTTGCGTGACTGGCGTGACCTGTCGCGACTGGTCGAACAGCGCATGCTCGAGATCTACGACCAGGATGCGGCCGCACGGCAATTGATCCTGGCGCAACACGGCCTGACCGAAGTGACCCAGGCTGACCGCCAGCACGACCTCGAACTGGGCGACCTGATGCACAAGCTGTTCGACCAGCATTTCGAGTTGCCGAGGCTGCCGGACGATGTCGATGTGTTTGCCCTGGCGATGGAACTCGGCGACCGGGTGTATGCACGTTCGGTGCAGCAACACGGACAGATCACCTCGCGCATGGCCGAGGAAGGGATGCGGGTGTTTGATGCCTATATCGGGTTGTACCTACCGCCGTATCTACCCAAGCGCTGAGACATGATCGTTCCCACGCGCAGCAAAGGAATGCAGCCCGTGACGCTCCGCGTCACTGGACGCGGAGCGTCCCTAGAGGCATTCCCACGCGGAGCATGGGAACGATCGACAGGCACAAAAACCCCGCAGGGCTCACACCCTCCGGGGTTGTTATTTGCTCATCGGCTCACAACTTGGCGATCGACACCTCGGTGGATTTCACAAAGGCGATCACTTCGCTACCCACGACCAACTCCAACTCCTTGACCGAGCGGGTAGTGATCACCGAAGTAACGATGCCCGAAGCGGTCTGCACGTCGATTTCCGACAGCACGTCACCGAGAACGATTTCCTTGATCGAGCCTTTGAACTGGTTGCGCACGTTGATGGCTTTGATAGTCATGATATTTCTCCTGAGGTCGAAATAAGCTGCAAGGGGCAAGCTACAAGCGGCAAGTAAAAGCAGTGCTTCTACTTACAGCTTGTAGCTTGTAGCTTGCAGCTGCGTCATTGCGCCCAACGCAATTGCGTAGGCAGGGGTGAAACGGGTTCCGGCGCCGGCGGTTCGCCGGGCAGGGACAGAACACGGTTGAGCACTTCGGTTTCCAGCGCGGCGAGGCGATGCGAGCCACGCACCCTGGGGCGCGGCAGGTCGACGTGCAGGTCGAGGCCGACTTCGCCGTCCTCGATCAGGATCACCCGATCGGCAATCGCCACCGCTTCACTGACGTCATGGGTCACCAGCAGCACGGTAAAACCGTGTTGCTGCCAAAGCCGTTCGATCAGTTGCTGCATCTCGATGCGGGTCAGTGCATCCAATGCGCCGAGCGGTTCGTCGAGCAGCAGCAGACGCGGTTGATGGATCAGCGCCCGCGCCAGCGCCACGCGCTGCTTCTGGCCACCGGACAATGCCGCCGGCCATTCATTGGCGCGATCAGCCAGACCCACGGCTTCCAGTGCGTCCAGCGCTTGCTGGCGCCAGTTGCCCTTGAGGCCGAGACCGACGTTGTCGATGATCCTTTTCCACGGCAGCAGCCGCGCTTCCTGGAACATCAGCCGCGTGTCGTCGCGCGCCTGGCTGAGCGGCGCGGAGCCGGCCAGCAGCTCGCCGCCAGTGGGTTGATCGAGGCCGGCGAGCAAGCGCAAGAACGTGCTCTTGCCACAACCGCTGCGCCCCACCACGGCGACAAACTGCCCCGCCGGAATGTGCAGATCGATGTCGCGCAGCACTTGGCGCGTGCCGAAGGTTTTCTGCAGGTTGCGCACCGCCAGCGGAATCCCGCGCAACAGGCGTGGAGGTTGTTGAGCGGTCATGCCGCACCTCCTTTGGCAACCTGATAGGCCGGATGCCAGCGCAACCACACGCGCTCAAGTCCACGGGCGGCGAGGTCGGCGAGTTTGCCCAGCACCGCATAAAGCAAAATCGCCAGCACCACCACGTCAGTCTGCAGAAACTCGCGGGCGTTCATCGCCAGATAGCCGATGCCGGAGCTGGCCGAGATGGTTTCAGCGACGATCAGCGTCAGCCACATGAAGCCCAGGGCGAAGCGCACGCCGACCAGAATCGACGGCAGCGCACCCGGCAGAATCACCTGCCAGAACAGGCTGAAACCGCTCAAGCCATAACTGCGCGCCATCTCCACCAGCGCCGGGTCGACGTTGCGGATGCCGTGATACGTGTTCAGGTAAATCGGGAACAAGGTGCCCAGCGCGACGAGGAAAATCTTCGCCGACTCGTCGATGCCGAACCACAGGATCACCAGCGGAATCAGCGCCAGATGCGGCACGTTGCGGATCATCTGTACCGAGCTGTCGAGCAGGCGCTCGCCCCATTTTGACAGGCCGGTGATGAAACCCAGCAACAGGCCAATGCTGCCGCCGATGGTAAACCCGAGTGCCGCGCGCCAGCCGCTGATCGCCAGGTGCGTCCAGATCTCGCCGCTGCGTACCAGACTGACACCGGCTTCGATCACCGCCACCGGCGCCGGCAAAATCCGCGTCGACAACCAGCCCGCCGACACCGACAACTGCCACACCGCCAGCAGCAACACCGGCAATGCCCAAGGCGCGAGGCTGTGGATAAATTTGTTCATGGCCGCGCCTCGGCTCTGCGACGCGGCTTTGGGCAGGATGTCGTTGGCGACCATCTCGCCGAACGGGCTCACATAGCCGGCGCTCTTCGGCAGTTCCGGGCGTTCGACGTCGAGGTGCGGGAACAGCAGCTCGGCCACCCGATACGATTCTTCGAGGTGTGGATAACCGGAGAAGATGAAGGTGTCGATGCCCAGATCCGCATATTCCTTGACCCGCGCTGCCACGGTCGGGCCATCGCCGACCAGCGCGGTACCGGCACCGCCGCGCACCAGACCCACTCCGGCCCAGAGGTTCGGGCTGACTTCAAGGTTGTCGCGGCTGCCGCCGTGCAGCGCGGCCATGCGTTGCTGGCCGACCGAGTCAAAACGCGCCAGCGACGCCTGGGCACGCTGGATGGTGTCGTCGTCCAGGTGCGAGATCAGCCGATCCGCCGCCTGCCAGGCTTCGGCGTTGGTTTCACGGACGATCACATGCAGACGAATGCCGAAGCGCACGGTACGGCCGAGTTTGGCGGCTTTGGCCCGGACTTGTGCGATCTTCTCGGCCACCGCGGCCGGCGGCTCGCCCCAGGTCAGGACCATTTCCACTTGCTCGGCAGCCAGATCCTGCGCCGCTTCCGAAGAACCACCGAAATACAGTGGCGGACGCGGTTGCTGGATCGGCGGATAGAGCAGCTTGGCGCCCTTCACGCTGATGTGCTCGCCGTCGTAATCGACGGTTTCGCCTTCCAGCACGCGGCGCCAGATGCGGGTGAATTCCACCGAGGCCTGATAGCGTTCTTCATGGTTGAGGAACAGGCCATCGCCGGCCAGTTCTTCCGGGTCGCCACCGGTGACCAGATTGAACAGCGCGCGCCCGCCGGACAAGCGATCCAGCGTCGCTGCCTGCCGCGCCGCGACCGTCGGAGAAATGATCCCGGGGCGCAAGGCAACGAGGAATTTCAGACGCTGGGTGACCGGAATCAGCGAGGCCGCGACCAGCCATGAGTCCTCGCAGGAACGCCCGGTGGGAATCAGCACACCGCCAAACCCCAGACGATCCGCCGCTTGCGCGACTTGTTGCAGATAACCGTGATCAACCGCGCGGGCGCCTTCGGCGGTGCCAAGGTAATGGCCGTCGCCGTGGGTAGGCAGGAACCAGAAAATATTGAGGCTCATGGAGTGGTCTCCTTATGGATTCGAATTACTGGGCTGGGGAGCTTTGGGCCACAGCGGCCGGCGGGGTCCAGATCACATCCTTGATGCTCAACGGCTTGGGAATAAGCTTGAGCTGGAAGAACGTGTCGGCGATTTTCTGTTGCGCGGCGACCACTTCCGGGGTCAGGAACAGCGCGCCGTAACCCTGGCGTTTCACCGAGGTCAGGGTGATGTCCGCCGGCAGGCCCAGCAGCGGCGCGACCTGTTGGGTCACGTCTTCGGGATTGGCTTTCGACCATTCACCCACCGCGCGCACTTCTTCGACGAGGGTCTTGATCACCTCGGGATTTTTCTGCGCGTAAGGTTTGGTCGCGAGATAGAACTGGTGGTTGTCGACGATGCCTTTGCCGTCACGCAGGGTGTGCGCTTGCAGTTGTTTCTCGGCAGCGGCCTGGTACGGATCCCAGATGACCCAGGCGTCGACACTGCCACGCTCGAACGCGGCCCGTGCATCTGCTGGCGGCAGGAATACCGTCTGTATGTCGCTGTACTTGAGGCCGGCGTCTTCCAGTGCACGCACCAAAAGGTAGTGCACGTTGGAGCCTTTATTCAGAGCAACTTTCTTGCCCTTGAGGTCGGCCACCGATTTGATCGGCGAGTCCTTCGGCACGAGGATCGCTTCACTGTTCGGCGCTGGCGGTTCGTAGGCAACGTAGAGCAGATCAGCGCCGGCAGCTTGAGCGAAAACCGGCGGGGTTTCGCCGGTCACGCCGAAATCGATCGAGCCGACATTAAGGCCTTCAAGCAGTTGCGGGCCACCGGGAAACTCGGTCCATTGCACATCGACGCCTTGCGCGGCGAGACGTTTTTCCAGCGTGCCCTTGGCTTTGAGCAGCACCAGCGTGCCGTACTTCTGATAACCGATCCGCAATGTCTCGGCTTGAGCTTGAGTGATGGCGCCGAAGGTGACAGCCGCAGCAAACAGAGCGACCAGACCACGACGCAAAAATACAGTGCGCATAGCGCTCTCCTTTTTGCTGTTGGGTTTTGGCTGCACCTGCTTGCCCGTTGGCGGGCGAGTAAGGCCAGTACTTCAAATTTCGATGAGGCTTAAATGCTCCAGCGAGCACTCAACAAACGTTCGTTCAGCAGGCCCGGCTCCAGCGGTTTCGGCCGGCGCGCCATGGCGCCGATGAACTGGTCCAGGGCCTCGTGCAAGCGCTGCTCCAGGGCCGGCGCCAATTGCGCGGCGGCACTGCCTTCGCCGTAAGCGATCTGGCTGTCCTCGGCGAAAATGCCCTGAAGCATTTCCTGCGCTTTGAGTGCCGACAGCACAGGCTTGAGGGCGTAATCGACCACCAGCATGTGGGCGATGCTGCCGCCGGTGGCCATCGGCAAGACGACCTTGTGATTCAACGCACGCTCGGGGAGCAGATCCAGCAGGGTCTTCAGCGCCCCGGAAAACGAGGCCTTGTACACCGGCGTGGCGATCAGCAGGCCGTCGGCGTTTGCGATCTGTTGCAGCAGGTCGAGGACCTTCGGACTGTCGAAGCGGGCGTGGAGCAGATCCTCGGCCGGGAAATCCCGTACCTGATAACTCACCACTTCCACCCCTTGCTGTTGCAACCAGCGTTGCGAGCGCTCCAGCAGCACCCCAGAACGGGAGCGCAGGCTGGGGCTGCCACCGAGTGAGACGACCAGCATTGCAGATTCCTTCAAGCGTTACGGGCGATTCGCAGGCTGCGATCTCGCTTCAATGGCAGTGACCTTACCAGCTGATTTATATATCCATAAATCATATTTATTCATTTGGTTATTCTTTTCGGAGATATGCCATTGAGTAAATTTCGGGCGAAAAAAGGCCGTCGAAACGGCCGAAATTCCCCTGCGTTGTAGTCACACGAAGATCGTTCCCACGCTCTGCGTGGGAATGAATCCATGGACGCTCCGCGTCCACCGTGACGCGGAGCGTCACGGGCGGCATTCCCACGCAGAGCGTGGGAACGATCAAAATCTCACTGACTTATTTGTTCGGCTGCGGCGTCAGGCGCAGGTACGGCTTCACCGCGCGATAGCCTTTCGGGAAGCGCTGCTTGATCTCGTCTTCGTCCTTGAGCGACGGCACGATCACCACCTCTTCACCGTCCTGCCAGTTGGCGGGGGTGGCGACCTTGTAGTTGTCGGTGAGCTGCAGCGAGTCGATCACCCGCAGAATCTCGTGGAAGTTGCGCCCGGTGCTCGCCGGGTAGGTGATGGTCAAGCGGATCTTCTTGTTCGGATCGATCACGAACAGTGAACGCACGGTCAACGTGTCATTGGCGTTCGGATGGATCAGGTCGTAGAGATCGGAGACCTTGCGATCGGCATCGGCCAGGATCGGGAAGTTGACGATAGTGTTCTGGGTTTCGTTGATGTCCTCGATCCACTTGTGGTGCGAGTCCACCGGGTCGACCGACAGCGCGATGGCCTTGACGCCGCGTTGGCTGAATTCATCCTTGAGCTTGGCGGTGAAACCCAGCTCGGTGGTGCACACCGGGGTGAAATCCGCCGGGTGGGAGAACAGCACGCCCCAGCTATCGCCCAGCCATTCGTGGAAACGAATCTTGCCGGCGCTGGAATCCTGTTCGAAATCGGGGGCGATGTCGCCGAGTCTGAGGCTCATGGTGCTGCTCCTGATGAGGGATGGGAGACAACAACTGTAGCTCGTGATCGGTCAGCGTGAAAAAGAATAAATAACTAGATATCTAGATCATTAATGAATATTAAACATCTGTTCATTGGACACCGACCGGCATCGCGACGAACATCCAACGCAAGGTTCGAAAAGGCCTTGAGTTGCAGCAAAGAGGGAAATCGAGAAGGGCTTACGGGGGTGAGCCTGACTCGAAACGCAAAAGCCCCGTCCGGCGCGATGCCGGACGGGGCTTTTTTGTCTGCGTGTCGAGCCGCGTGATTACAGCAGCGGGATCGAGTAGCTGACGATCAGGCGATTTTCATCCTGCGAACGGGTGTTCGGCAGGTCGGTGCGCCACACAGCGTTTTTCCACATCAGGCCGACGTTCTTGAACGGGCCTTCCGGTACTACGTAACCGATGGTGAAGTCGCGTTCCCACTCGGAGCGGTTCGACGCGCTCTCACGACCATTGGTGCCCACGGTGTCGATGCTGTCACCTTTCAGGTAAACCACACCGGCGGTCAGGCCAGGTACGCCGACCTTGGCGAAGTCGTAGGAGTAGCGAGCCTGCCAGGTTTTCTCACCGGCACGACCGAACTTCTGGATCTGCATATCGGTGATGGTGTAGTTCGACGAACCGTCACCCTGGTTCAGCCAAGGGAAGTCGCTGCTGCCGTTGGAAACCTGGTAACCGCCACCGAAGGTGTGACCGGCAACGGTGTACAGGAACAGGCCGCTGTACAGGTTGTTGTCGACTTCACCACGGCCGTTACGGAAACCGGTGTAGTTACCCGAGCTGTAGTAAGCCGAGTCAGTGCCATTCTTGCCGTCGTCGGAGCTGTTGAAGTAACGCAGGTCAGACTTCAACACACCCGGGCCGATCGACCAGTTGTGTACCAGACCGAGGAAGTGCTGCTTGTAGAAATCTTCCAGGTTGCCGTAGTAGTACTGGGCAGTCAGGTCTTTGGTGATCTTGTAGTCACCACCGGCGTAGATGAACTTGTTGCTGTCACGGAAAGCCGTGCCGCGGGTGTTGGCGCCGCCGATCGACAGGTTTTCGTTGTTGCTGGAGTTACGACCTTTTACCGCTTCGATCTGACCACCGACCAGGGTCAGGTCCTTGATCTCGCCGGAAGTGATCTGACCGCCCTGCCAGGTTTGTGGCAGCAGGCGGCCGTCGTTGGTGACGATGACTGGCAGTTTCGGCTGCAGGGTGCCGAGCTTCAATTCAGTCTGGGAGATCTTGGCTTTGGCCGTCAGACCCAGGCTGGAGAAGTTGTCCACGGCTTTACCGTTGGACTCGCTCGGGAACACGGTGCCGCCGTAAGCGGTGCCGCTGTTGCCGTTGGTGCCGCCGCCCGAATCAAGACGGATGCCGAGCAGGCCGATGGCGTCGAGACCGAAACCTACGGTGCCTTGGGTGTAACCGGAGATGAAACGCAGATCGAAGCCTTGACCCCACTCTTCGTTCTTGTTGGCGCCAGCGCCGTCACGGTTGTCAGTGTTGATATAGAAGTTGCGCAGACCCAGAGTAGCCTTGCTGTCTTCGATGAAACCGGCGGCGCCTGCCTGCTGCGCCATAACCCCAACGGCCACAGCCAGGGCCAAGGTGGACTTGTTCATGTATCGCTCCTCTCGTTCTAATTCTTGTGTTCCTGGTTCGGGGTCGATTTGCCCTGAATCCTAAGATTCGCGATTAGCGCCAGACCGTGACTGCCAAGTCAATCGTAACCTTGTGTGTCTACGACCATCGTCTAATCGCAAGTGATTGGGTCCCTGCAGCGTAAAGACTTCCTGATAATCCCAAAAAGAATTTATTCATTCTTTTTCATGCCATTCGGGTATATGGCCCATTAATGGCCATCTGCGCCGGGAAACAGCGTATCGGCGCCTAAGCTCATTCCTAAATGGTATTTGTTGACCTTTTTTAGATCGATTAGCTTTGCCGTACTCCCAACACGGCAAATCCCATCGAAAAGGCGACGCATCATGGCGAAACGCGCACTATCAAGTCAATTTGTTACAGTTTGTGTGTCGGCACTGTTTTGTTTTTCCGCACATGCCGCCGGTCTGACGGTGGGCTATCAAACCGGCATCGACCCGAGCAAGGTGCCGCAGGCCGATGGCGTGTACGAAAAAACCATTGGCGAGAAGATCGACTGGCGACGCTTCAACAGCGGCCCGGAAGTAGTGACAGCCATTGCTTCTGGCGACGTACAGATCGGCAACCTCGGCTCGAGTCCCTTGGCAGCGGCTGCCTCGCGCAATTTACCGATCGTGGCTTTCATCGTCTCGGCGCAGATCAATGCCGCCGAAGCCTTGGTGGTGCGCAACGGCAGCGGCATCGACAAGCCGCAGGATCTGATCGGTAAAACCATCGCCACGCCGTTCGTGTCGACCTCGCACTACAGTCTGCTTGGGGCGCTGAAGCACTGGGGCCTGACGACTTCGCAAGTCAAAGTGGTCAATCTGCAACCGGCCGAGATCGCCGCCGCGTGGAAGCGCGGCGACATCGACGGGGCGTTTGTCTGGTCACCAGCGCTGGGCGAGATCCGCAAGACCGGCAAGACCCTGACCGATGCTGCCCAAGTCGGCCAGTGGGGCGCGCCGACCTTCGAAGTGTGGGTGGCGCGCAAGGACTTTGCCGAGAAGCATCCCGAGGTCGTGGCCAAGTTTGCCAGGGTCACCCTGGACTCGTTCGCTGATTACGCCGCGCACAAGGACAGCTGGACGGCGGACTCGGTGCCTGTGCAGAAAATCGCCAAATTGACCGGCGCCAATGCGGCGGATGTACCGGAACTGCTGGCCGGGTCGGCATTCCCCGACGCGCAGGCGCAGCAAACCACGGCGCTGCTGGACGGCGGCACCGCGAAGGCCATTGCCGAAACGGCAAAATTCTTGAAAGAACAGGGCAAGGTCGAGACGGTGCTGCCGGATTACTCGCCGTACGTCAGCGCTAAATTCATCACTGACTGAATGCAGAACCCTGTGGTGAGGGGATTTATCCCCGTTGGACTGCGCAGCAGTCCCCTTGCGTTTCCAGGTGAAAACACAGGGGCCGCTACGCGACCCAGCGGGGATGAATCCCTCGCCACAGGAGACCTCGCTGTTGTTCAGAGAGTCTTTTCGAAGATCTTCGAGTTGCGCTGATAGTTGTACAGCGATGCCCGCGCTGCTGGCAGGCGTTCTACGCTGCTTGGCTCGAACCCGCGCTCGCGGAACCAGTGCGCCGTCCGGGTGGTTAGCACGAACAGGGTTTTCAACCCCTGCGCTCGCGCCCGGGTTTCGATGCGTTCGAGCAACTCATCACCGCGGCCGCCGTGGCGGTACTCCGGATTCACCGCCAGACACGCCAGCTCGCCAGCATCGGAATCGGCAATCTGATACAGCGCCGCACAAGCAATGATCATTCCTTCACGCTCGACCACGCTGAACTGCTCGATCTCGCGCTCCAGTACTTCCCGCGAGCGACGCACCAGAATGCCCTGCTCTTCCAGCGGACTGATCAGATCGAGCAGGCCACCGACGTCTTCAATCGCCGCCTCGCGCACCAATTCGAATTGCTCCTGCGCGACCAGCGTACCGCCGCCGTCACGGGTGAATAGCTCGGTCAGCAGCGCGCCGTCTTCGGCGTAACTGACGATATGACTGCGCGCCACGCCGCCACGGCAAGCTTCGGCGGCGGCATCGAGCAACTCCGCTTGATAGTTGCTCATGCCCAGACGCTGCAAATGGGCTGGCACTTGTTGCGGGCGCAGTTCGCGCACCAGTTTGCCGTTCTCGTCGATCAGGCCGAGTTCGGCGCCGAACAACAGCAGCTTGTCCGCCCCCAGATCAATCGCGGCGCGGGTGGCGACGTCTTCGCAGGCGAGGTTGAAGATCTCGCCGGTCGGTGAATAGCCCAACGGCGACAGCAGCACGATCGAGCGCTCGTCGAGCAGGCGGTTGATGCCCTTGCGATCGACCCGACGGACTTCGCCGGTGTGGTGATAGTCGACACCTTCCAGCACGCCGATCGGCCGCGCGGTGACGAGGTTGCCGCTGGCCACGCGCAAGCGCGAGCCCTGCATCGGCGACGAGGCCATGTCCATCGACAGGCGCGCTTCGATAGCGATGCGCAACTGGCCGACCGCATCGATCACACACTCCAGCGTTGCGGCATCGGTGATGCGCATGCCGTGATGGTAATGCGGGGTCAGGCCACGGGCGGCGAGGCGGGTTTCGATCTGCGGGCGCGAACCGTGCACCAGCACCAGGCGCACGCCGAGGCTGTGCAGCAAGACCAGGTCGTGGACGATGTTGCCGAAATTCGGATGCTCGACGCCGTCGCCGGGCAGCATGACGACGAAGGTGCAATCGCGGTGGGCATTGATGTAAGGAGACGCGTGGCGGAGCCAATTGACGTATTCGGGCATGAACCTGGGCCTGTAATAAAGAGCAGCCGAAAAAGGGGCGAAACGAAAAACGCACAGCGGGCTGATGGTTATCGTCGGAACAGGCTTGGCGACACGCGCGCTCTCCTCATGAATACGGGTTGGGGTGCAGGCAATTTACCGGGTTGATGCAAGACATTTAACCCTGTGGGAGCGAGCCTGCTCGCGAAAGCGGTGGATCAGGTTCATCAATGGCGACTGACAAAACGCTTTCGCGAGCAGGCTCGCTCCCACACAGGGCCGTCATCGTTCGTCTGTCGTCAGGCAATAATGTTCAATCAACTGCCGGATCAGATGCACGGTAGGCTGCAAACGTGACATTTCAAGGTACTCGCCGGGTTGATGCGCACAGGCAATGTCACCGGGGCCGAGGACGATGGTTTCGCAGCCGAGGCGCTGAAGATAAGGCGCTTCGGTGCCGAACGCTACTGCTTCGGCGCGATGGCCGGTGAGCTTTTCGGCGATGCGCACCAGTTCGGCATCCTCGGACTGTTCGAACGGCGGCACTTCCGGGAACAGCGGCTTGTAGTCGATCTTCACCTTGTGCCGCTCGGCTACCGGGTTGAGCTTGCGCAGGATTTCCGCGCGCAGCACGCTCAGGTCCATGCCCGGCAGCGGCCGCAGGTCAAACTCCAGCGAACACTGGCCGCAGATGCGATTGGGATTGTCGCCACCATGGATGCAGCCAAAATTCATCGTCGGTTGCGGCACGCTGAATTGTGGATTGCTGAATTCGCGCTGCCACAACAGGCGCAGGCCGCGCAATTCGCCGATAGCATCGTGCATCGCTTCAAGGGCGCTATGGCCCAGGCGCGGATCAGACGAGTGGCCGCTCTGCCCGAGGACGTCGATGCGCTCCATCATGATGCCTTTGTGCATGCGGATCGGCTTGAGCCCGGTCGGCTCGCCGATCACCGCCGCGCGGCCCAGCGGTTGCCCGGCCTCGGCCAGCGCTCGGGCGCCGGACATCGAGCTTTCTTCATCGCAGGTGGCAAGAATCAGCAGCGGTTGTTTGAACGACTGATCGAGCAGCGGCCGCACCGCCTCGATGATCAGCGCGAAGAAGCCCTTCATGTCACAGCTGCCCAGCCCGACCCAGCGGCCATCGACTTCGGTGAGCTTCAGCGGGTCGGTCTGCCACAACGCGTCGTCATAAGGCACAGTGTCGCTGTGCCCGGCCAGCACCAGGCCACCGGGGCCGCTGCCGAAACTGGCAAGCAGATTGAATTTGCCGGGGCTGACCTGCTGGATATCGCAGCTGAAACCCAGGTCACCGAGCCAGCCAGCGAGCAAATCAATGACGGCGCGGTTGGACTGGTCCAGGTTCGGTTGAGTACAGCTGACCGATGGCGCGGCAATCAGCGCGGCGAACTGGTCTTGCATGGACGGCAATGGCATCACTGACTCCAGGTCCCGGATTGAGGCCCACTATAGAACCATCCGGCGCGCGGAATAAACCGCCGCAGGGCGTAGGAAGTTTGACTCCTGTACACTGCACGGCCTTGGCAGCCACCCATCCCCCGGCTGCGCTCCCGATTCTGGATGTTCCGGCCATGCAAAAAGAAACTGAAATCAAACTCCGCGTCAGCCGCGAAACCCTCGCTGCCCTGCGCGAGCACCCGCTGCTGAAGAAACGCAACAAAAGTGGCTGGGAACGCCGTGAGTTGATGAACCAGTACTTCGACACCCCCGAGCGCGACCTCGCCCAGGCAAAGGTCGCCCTGCGCCTGCGCAAGGACGGTGACGAAGTGATTCAGACCCTCAAGACCCGTGGCCAAAGCGTCGCCGGTCTGTCCGAGCGTAACGAGTACGACTGGAAACTGCCGAAAGCCAAGCTCGACGTAAAGAAACTCGACGGCGAATGCTGGCCCGAGGCACTGGCCGAGCTGGACAAGAAAACCCTCAAGCCGATCTTCACCACCGATTTCGTCCGCGAGCGCGCCGAAATCGCCTGGGGCCGTGGCAAGACCAAAGTGGTCATCGAAGCCGCCCTGGACCTCGGTCATGTGGTGGTCGGCAAGCATAAGGAAGAAATCTGCGAGCTGGAACTGGAACTGCGCGAAGGCGAGCCGGCCGCGCTGCTGGAACTGGCTGCCGAACTGGCCGAAACCCTGGCGCTGATGCCGTGCGATATCAGCAAGGCCGAGCGCGGCTATCGTCTTCACGATGCAAACAGCTATTCGCTGAGCCTGCCGGCGCCGCAGTTGACCAGCGAAACCCGCCTCGACGACGCCTTCGCCGCGCTGAGCTGGCATCTGCTCGGCAGCAGCCAGCGGCTGGCCGAGCAATATCGTTTCAACGGCCACTGGCGCCTGCTGCAAGACTGGGTCGAGAACCTTGCGGAAATGCGCGCCCTGCTCAGCAGCCTCGGCCAGGCCGCACCGCGTCAGTCGACCCACGACCTGCGCGCGGCCCTCGATGCCTTGCTGGAAGACTGGCGCCCGCTGGTGCAAGTCGGCATCGAAGACGAAGACGTGCGCAAGGCCGCGCCGGAGCAGTTCGTTGAAGAACTGGAAGACCCGCGCTGGGGCCAGTTCTCGCTGAACGCTTCACGCTGGCTGCTGGCCCGCACCTGGACCGCCGACCGCAACACCCGTGGCAACCGTCAGGGTGACGCGCAATTGCACAGCTGGTTGCCGCGTCTGTTGGGCGAAGAAGCCACCGCTCTGCAGCTGCAGCGCTATCAGCAGCAGCCGGAAGATCTCGCCGAGCAACTGCCGCGTATCGAGCGCATTCAGGTCTGGTTGCACCATGCGCGCAACGTGCTGGACATTCCGGAAATGGATCGCCTGTACGGTGAGCTGAACAAACTGGCGCAACTGGCCAACGAGCCGACCATCACTGACGAACTGCTCGATGCGCGCAAGCATCAGGCGATTGCGGTGTACCAGAACCGCGCCTGGAAAATCCTCCTGCGCATGTGATGACCCTGTGGCGAGGGATTCATCCCCGCTGGGTCGCAAAGCGGCCCCGTTCTTAAAAAGCGGGGACTGCTGCGCAGCCCAGCGGGGATAAATCCTCTCGCCACAAAGGCCATCCGCACTAGACCGGCAGGCTGGTGGTGGACTTGATCTCCGACAGCGCCACGATCGAGTTCACTTCCTGTATCCCCGGCACCAGCGACAGCTTCTCGAAGAAGAACCGCTCGTACGCCTCAATGTCCGCCGCGACAATGCGCAACATGAAGTCCACCGCGCCCATCAGCACATAACACTCCAGCACTTCCGGAAAGCCGCGAATCGCCTCGGTGAATTCGGTGAAGTTCGAGCGGCCGTGAGCGTTGAGTTTGATCTCGGCAAAGATCTGCGTGTTCAGGCCGATCTTCTTGCGATCAAGCAAGGTCACCTGACCGCGAATGATGCCCTCCTCCTTCATCCGCTGAATCCGCCGCCAGCACGGCGATTGCGATAGGCCGACCTGCTCGGCGATCTGCGCGCTCGACAGCGAAGCGTCTTCCTGCAGCAGGGCGAGGATCTTCCGGTCGTAAGCGTCCAGCTCGCTGTGCATAACAATTCCTCCAAGATCGCCTTTAACGAATTATCCGTTTCGACAAATCGCTATAAAGGCCGATCATAGCCAAGAAATACCCCGCACCGAATGCAAAAATTTCTCCACTGATCTGGAGATTCGCCATGCCGCACCTTGAAGCCGTGAACAGCGCGCCTGCCCGCGCCGATGTCTGGAACGTCAACAACGCCCACTGCCTGGCGCAATACCAAATCCTCGCGGAGGCCGAGCCGGATCTGCTGATGCGCGTGCTGAATCTGTTCGCCTTGCAGTTTCTGACTCCGGAGCGGGTCAATGTCCAGCGCCAGGACGATCTGCTGTCGATCGATCTGCTCATGAGCGGCCTGAGCTGGCATCGCGCGCAAGTGATCGCGGAAAAACTGCGCAACCTGATCAGCGTCTGCGCGGTGGACCTGCACAACGCCGACGCGGCCTGGCAGGCGCCCACCCAGGCCGCCGGCTGACAAATCCGGCAACGGCTTCGTCGGGTAGTGGCCCAACGGTCAGCGGGGCCACGACTATCCTTTTGCGCATGACGCTCAAAAGGAAAGCCGCATGTCCGTTCAATTTGTCACTCAGGACCGCTGGCTCGACCTCAACGATGTGTTGCGAGAACTGGTCGCCCAAGGCTTCATCTGCCAGGACGCCGCGGAACAGGCGCTCAATGCCCGCCGTCGCCATGCGGCTCACGGGCAGATGCATCCGCTGGAATTCATCGCCAGCCAGCAACTCGACGACCTCAGCCGTCCGGGCAAACATATGGATCTGGAAAGCCTGACCCTGTGGCTGGCGCAGCAGGCCGGGCAGCCGTATTTGCGCATCGATCCGCTGAAAATCAATGTCGCGGCGATCACGCCGCTGATGTCGTATGCCTTCGCCCAGCGCCACAAAATTCTCGCCGTCGCCGTGGACCGCGACTCGGTCACCGTGGCCAGCGCTCAGCCCTACGTCAGCGGTTGGGAAGCCGATCTGACCCACGTATTGAAGCTGCCGATCAAACGGGTTGTGGCCAACCCGGTCGACATCCAGCGCTTCAGCGTCGAGTTTTTCCGGCTGGCCAAATCGGTCAGCGGCGCCAGCAATGCCGACGCCCAGGGTGGCAACCTCGGCAACTTCGAACAACTGCTCAACCTCGGCGCCAGCAACCAGGAGCCGGACGCCAACGACGCGCACATCGTCAACATCGTCGACTGGCTGTTCCAGTACGCTTTCCAGCAGCGCGCCAGCGATATCCATATCGAACCGCGCCGTGAGCACGGCACCGTGCGCTTTCGCATCGACGGCGTGCTGCACAACGTCTATCAATTCCCGCCGCAGGTGACCATGGCGATTGTCAGCCGCCTGAAAAGCCTCGGCCGCATGAACGTCGCGGAAAAGCGCAAACCCCAGGACGGCCGGGTCAAGACCAAGACCCCCGATGGCGGCGAAGTGGAGCTGCGGCTATCGACCTTGCCGACGGCGTTCGGCGAAAAAATGGTCATGCGTATTTTCGACCCGGAAGTGCTGCTGAAGAATTTTGACCAGTTGGGTTTCAGCGTCGACGATTTGCGTCGCTGGCAGGACATGACCCGTCAACCCAACGGCATCATTCTGGTCACCGGGCCGACCGGTTCGGGCAAGACCACGACCCTGTACACCACGCTGAAAAAACTGGCGACACCGGAGGTCAACCTCTGCACCATCGAAGATCCGATCGAAATGGTCGAGCCGGCCTTCAACCAGATGCAGGTGCAGCACAACATCGAGCTGACCTTCGCCGCCGGGGTCCGGGCGCTGATGCGGCAGGACCCGGACATCATCATGATCGGCGAGATCCGCGATCTGGAAACTGCGGAAATGGCGATTCAGGCCGCGCTCACCGGGCACTTGGTTCTGTCGACGCTGCACACCAACGATGCGCCGAGCGCCATCAGTCGTTTGCTCGAACTCGGCGTACCGCATTACCTGATCAAAGCCACCGTGCTCGGGGTCATGGCCCAGCGTCTGGTGCGCACTTTATGTCCGCACTGCAAGGCGCCGCTGACGCTCGAAGATGAAGACTGGCAAACCCTGACCCGACCCTGGCAGGCGCCGCTGCCGAGCAATGCGCAACGGGCGATCGGCTGCCTGGAATGCCGCGACACCGGCTATCGCGGCCGCGCCGGGGTTTACGAAATCATGCAACTGAGCGACAGCCTCAAGGCGCTGATCACCCCGGATACCGACCTCACCGCGATCAGGCGTCAGGCGTTCAAGGAAGGCATGCGCAGCCTGCGTCTGTCCGGTGCGCAGAAAGTCGCGGCAGGGTTGACCACGGTGGAAGAAGTGCTGCGGGTGACGCCACAAAGTGAGTTGAAATAAGTCGGCACGGAACTGGATCGGGGAATCGCCTATCCAACGCCGTAGTCAATCCCCAGGAGTCACCTCATCATGCGTCTCAAACTTGCTGTCGCCACCTTGGCCCTGCTGTCGCTTCCCGTTGGTTCGGCCATGGCGGACAGCTTTTGGCGTAACGTCATCTCCTCCGGTGCCACCACCGGTTCGACCTACCTGACCTTCAAGGATCACAAGCTGATCGTCGCCGCCCAGGACGACGCCGGCAGCTTCGTCGCCAGCGACGGCGGCATCCGTGGCCCGTACCTGGAAGCAGCGATACAGAAAGTCCGCGCCGACAACCCTGGCCTCCAGGCTTCGGACATGGAACTGGCGAACGCGATCCTGGCGAAGAACGCCGTGGCTTCCGAGTAACAAAAATGCCGCTCAAACGAGCGGCATTTTTTTGCCTGTCTTCTGAACCCAATACAAAACCCGGTGGGAGCGAGCCTGCTCGCGAAAGCGGTGAGCCAGTCACCGAAAATGCTGGCTGGACGATTGCTTTCGCGAGCAGGCTCGCTCCCACAGGGCGGTGGTGGATTTAGAGATCAGCGGTAATCATCCACCGGCACACACGCGCAATACAGGTTGCGATCGCCGTAGACGTTATCCACCCGATTCACCGCCGGCCAATATTTGTGCAAGCGTGTGTGCGCATCCGGGGTGATGGCCTGTTCGACACTGTAGGGTCGCTCCCAGATCCCAGTGACATCGGCCAAGGTATGCGGCGCGCGTTTGAGCGGGTTGTCTTCGCCCGGCCAGTTGCCCTTCTGCACTTCATTGATCTCGGCGCGAATGCTCAGCATCGCCGCGATGAAGCGGTCGAGCTCTGCCTTGGACTCGCTCTCGGTCGGCTCGACCATCAACGTCCCTGGCACCGGGAAGGACATGGTCGGCGCGTGGAAGCCGTAATCCATCAGACGCTTGGCGACGTCTTCCTCGCTGATGCCGGTCTGCGCCTTCAGCGGGCGCAGATCAAGAATGCATTCATGCGCCACCCGGCCATTGCGCCCGGTATACAGCACCGGAAACGCGCCAGATAAATGCTGCGCCAGATAATTCGCCGCCAGAATCGCCACCTCGCTGGCGTCCGCCAGTTGCGGGCCCATCATGGCGATGTACATCCAGCTGATCGGTAAAATGCTCGCGCTACCCCACGGCGCTGCGCTGACTGCGCCGTTCTGTGCCAGCGGCACGTCAATCGGCACCACCGGATGGTTGGCGACGAACGGCGCCAGATGCGCGCGAACCCCGATCGGGCCCATGCCCGGCCCGCCGCCGCCATGGGGAATGCAGAAGGTCTTGTGCAAATTCATGTGCGACACGTCGGCACCGATGTCCGCCGGCCGTGCCAGCCCGACCTGCGCATTGAGGTTGGCGCCGTCCATGTACACCTGACCACCGTGCTTGTGGATAACCTCGCAGATCTCGCTGATGCCTTCTTCGTACACGCCGTGGGTCGATGGGTAGGTCGCCATAAGGCATGACAACTTATCCCCAGCCTCGGCGGCTTTTGCTTTCAAATCCTCCAGATCGACATTGCCCGCCTCATCGCATTCAACAATCACCACACGCATCCCGGCCATCTGCGCCGACGCTGGATTGGTGCCGTGGGCCGAGGACGGAATCAGGCAGATATCCCGCGCGCCTTCCTTCCGGCTCTCGTGATATTTACGGATCGCCAGGAGCCCGGCGTACTCGCCCTGCGCGCCGGAGTTGGGCTGCATGCAGATCGCATCGAAACCGGTAATCGCACACAACCAACGCTCAAGCTCTTCGATCATCAGCGTGTAACCGACAGCCTGCTCCCTCGGCACAAACGGATGCAGATGGGCGAACTGCGGCCAGGTAATCGGGATCATCTCGCTGGTGGCGTTGAGTTTCATCGTGCACGAGCCTAGCGGGATCATCGATTGGTTGAGCGCCAGATCCTTGTTTTCCAGCTGTTTGAGGTAACGCAGCATCTCGGTTTCGCTGTGGTGAGCGTTGAACACCGGATGTTGCAGGTACGGCGTACTGCGCTGGAGTTCGTCGGGAATTCCCGAGGCGATGTCCTGCGCATCAAGCGCATCAACGCTCAGGCCGTGATCGGCGCCGAGCAGCACATCGAACAGTTTCGCCACGGTGTGTTCATCACAGGTCTCGTCCAGACTCAGACCGACGCGGCCGCGACCAAGAATGCGCAGGTTGATCTGCGCTGCCTGAGCACTTTCGATGATCGCCGTTTGCGCACCGCCGACCTCCAGGGTCAGGGTGTCGAAGAACTGCCTGTTGAGCCGCTTGATGCCGTTGCGCTCGAGTCCCGCCGCAAGGAGGCAGGTCAGGCGATGCACGCGCTGGGCGATACGCTTCAAGCCCTCGGGGCCGTGATACACCGCATAACAGCTGGCGATATTGGCCAGCAGCACCTGCGCGGTGCAGATGTTCGAATTGGCTTTCTCGCGGCGGATGTGTTGCTCGCGGGTTTGCAGGGCCATGCGCAGCGCGACGTTGCCGCGAGCATCTTTCGATACACCGATGATTCGCCCCGGAATCGCCCGTTTGTATTCCTCGCGGCTGGCGAAGAACGCCGCGTGCGGGCCGCCATAACCCATCGGCACACCGAAACGCTGGGACGAACCGAACACCACATCGGCACCCAACTCACCCGGCGGCGTCAGCACCAGCAGGCTGAGCAAATCGGTGGCGACACAGGCCAGGGCCTGATGCGCGTGCAGGTGATCGATCAGCGGTTTGAGGTCGCGGATTTCGCCGTGGGTGTCGGGATATTGCAGCAGCGCGCCGAACACCTCGTGCTGCGCCAGGTTATCCACCGCGTCGACGATCAGTTCGAAGCCGAAACCTTCGGCACGGGTCTGCACTACTGAGAGGGTCTGCGGATGGCAGTTTTCGTCAACAAAGAACAGATTGCTCTTGGACTTCGCTACGCGCTTGGCCAAAGCCATGGCTTCGGCCGCTGCGGTGGCCTCATCGAGCAGCGAGGCGTTGGCCAGTTCCAGGCCGGTGAGGTCGATGGTCAGTTGCTGAAAATTGAGCAGCGCTTCGAGCCGGCCCTGGGCGATCTCCGGTTGGTACGGGGTGTACGCGGTGTACCAGCCGGGATTTTCCAGGACGTTGCGCAAAATGACGGTTGGCGTGACGGTGCCGTGATAGCCCATGCCGATCAGGCTGGTGAACAGCTGATTCTGCTCGGCATAACCGCGCAGCTTCGCCAGCGCAGCCTGTTCGTCGAGGGCCGGCGGCAGATCCAGTGCGCGATTGAAGCGAATGCCTGGCGGCACGGTCTGTTCGATCAGCTCGGCGCGACTGCCCAGGCCGAGGCTGTCGAGCATCGCCTGCTGCTCGGCGGCATCCGGGCCGAGATGGCGGCGCAGAAAGGCTTCGGGATCGCGTAACTGGCTCAGGGACGGCGACTGGGACATGACGGGCTCTCTCTTGGCTTGCGCTCGGCGTCATTGCAACACGGTCAAACCAGCATAGCAGCCCGTATCGCGCCCAATATTCCAGTATCAGACGCATTTCCATTGTGGGAGCGGGCTTGCTCGCGAAGGCGGTTTGTCAGTCGACATGAATGTGTCTGATACACCGCCTTCGCGAGCAAGCCCGCTCCCACAGGGGGAAATCATCGTGCACAAAAAAGCCCCGACAGGTCGGGGCTTTGCGGTGTTGCTTAACGCTTACTCGCCAATGGCAGCCTTGTACGCGCCAGCATCGAGCAGCTTGTCCAGCTCGGCCTGGTCGCTTGGCTTGAGCTTGAAGATCCACGCGCCGTACGGGTCGGAGTTCAGCAGCTCGGGCGAGCCGCTCAGGTCTTCGTTGATCGCGATGACCTCACCGCTGACCGGGGCGTAGATGTCGGAGGCGGCTTTTACCGACTCGACCACACCGGATTGATCACCGGCAGCGAAGACCTTGCCGACTTCGGTCAGTTCGACGAATACCACGTCGCCCAGCGCTTCCTGCGCGTGATCGCTGATGCCCACGGTGACGGTGCCGTCGGCTTCCAGACGCGCCCATTCATGACTCTCGGCAAATCGCAGTTCGGCAGGGATATCGCTCATCTTCGGTTTCCTCAGGAATTGGTCAGCGGTCGTGCCCGCCAAAAAGGTTAGATCAAAGTCTTGCCATGGCGTACGAAGGTCGGTTTGACCACCCGTACCGGGTACCACTTGCCACGGATTTCCACTTCGGCGCGGTCGGCGGTTGCCATCGGTACACGCGCCAGGGCAATCGATTTGCTCAGCGTAGGAGAGAAACTACCACTGGTGATCTCCCCTTCGCCAACATCGGCGATGCGAACCACCTGGTGAGCACGCAAAACCCCGCGCTCTTCCAGCACCAGACCGACCAGTTTGTGCGCCACGCCGGTGGCTTTTTCCGCCTCCAGCGCCGCACGGCCGATGAACTGCCGCGAAGCCGGCTCCCAGGCGATGCTCCAGGCCATGTTCGAGGCCAGCGGTGAAACGTCCTGATGAATGTCCTGACCGTACAGGTTCATTCCGGCCTCGACACGCAAGGTGTCACGGGCACCGAGGCCGATCGGCGAAATGCCGGCGCCGACGAGGTCGTTGAAGAAACCCGGCGCCTGATTCGCCGGCAGGCAGATTTCCAGGCCATCCTCGCCGGTGTAACCGGTACGCGCGATGAACCAATCGCCGTCGATGGCGCCTTCGAAAGGTTTGAGTTGCTGGATCAGCGTGGCGCGCGACTGGGTGACCAGTTCGGCAATCTTGTGCCGCGCCTGCGGGCCCTGAATGGCGAGCATCGCCAGCTCGGCGCGCTCGTGCAACTGCACGTCGTAAGCGCCGAGCTGGGCGTTCATCCAGGCCAGATCCTGATCGCGGGTGGAGGCGTTGAATACCAGCCGGTACGCATCGTCGAGGCGATAGACGATCATGTCGTCGACGATGCCGCCACGCTCGTTGAGCATGGTGCTGTACAACGCCCGGCCGGGGCTGTGCAGACGTTCGACGTCGTTGGCCAGCAATGCTGAAGCCAGGCCTTGGCCTGGGCGCCGGTGACATCGATCACGGTCATATGGGAAACATCGAACACCCCGCAATCGCGGCGCACTTCGTGGTGCTCCTCGACCTGCGAGCCGTAATGCAATGGCATGTCCCAACCGCCAAAATCGACCATCTTCGCGCCAAGCGCGAGGTGCAGGTCATACAGAGGCGTACGCTGTCCCATGGGTTTCTCCTTCCGGGCGTGGCGAGGGTGCGGACCGCCGCTATACGGCTGAAAGCCTTGATGGATAAGGCTTTCAGTCGATTCCAGCGCACGGGTCTGTCAGACGAACCGCACCGAATGCCGCGCATTGTAGCCGCATGATGTAGGACTCACTACTACGGGGGCGTTCTCAATTGGTTTCCCCACCGCGTTGTCGCCTAAAAGCGAGCCAGGCAAGGCGCAGGCCGCTGGGAATGGTATTCCTTTTCAAGGCCTGCAACGCAGGCTGGCTCGCTTTAGGCACAACCTGGAGGGCCGGGCCTGCTGTTGTGCAGGGCTGCGTTGCTCGAAGCTTATTTGGAACAACCAAACCACGCTTCTCGCGTCTTGCCCTGCACAACAGCAGACCCGGCGCGGTGGGAAACCAATCGAGAACGCCCCCTAGTTTCGGTGCGCGGAACGTCGAATCAATCCGATCACCGGCAACAGGCCGACCAGCACCAGCGTCAATGCCGGCAATGAGGCGCGCGCCCATTCGCCTTCGCTGGTCATTTCGAAGATGCGCACCGCCAGCGTGTCCCAGCCAAATGGGCGCATCAGCAGGGTCGCGGGCATTTCCTTGAGCACATCGACGAACACCAGCAACGCGGCGCTCAAGGTGCCGGGCAGCAACAGCGGCAGATACACTTTGAAAAACAGTCGCGGCCCACTGACACCCAGGCTACGTGCCGCTTCGGGCAAAGATGGCCGTATACGCGCCAGACTGCTTTCCAGAGGCCCATACGCCACGGCAATGAAGCGCACCAGATACGCCATCAGCAACGCCGCGAGGCTGCCAAGCAGCAACGGTTTGCCGGCACCGCCGAGCCAGGCGGAGAGCGGAATCACCAGTTCACGATCCAGATAACTGAAGGCAAGCATGATCGACACCGCCAGCACCGAACCGGGCAAGGCGTAGCCGAGATTGGCCAGACCGACGCCGGAGTTGATGGCCGGGGTCGGCGCCAGACGCCGGGCGAACGCCAACAACAGCGCAACGCTGACGGTGATCAGAGCGGCCATCGCGCCCAGATACAGCGTGTGCAGAATCAGCCCGGCGTAGCGTTCATCCAGATCGAAGCGTCCGCGCTGCCAGAACCAGACGAACAGTTGCAGAACCGGAATGACGAAGGCGCAGGCGAACACCATTCCACACCAGCCTGTCGCCGCCAACGCCTTGAGCCCGCGCAAGTGATACAGCGCCTTCACCCGTGGCCGCTCATTGCTGGCCCGATTCGCCCCGCGCGCGCGGCGCTCGCCGTACAGCACCAGCATCACCACCAGCAGCAACAGACTGGCCAGTTGCGCAGCGCTGGGCAGGCTGAAGAAGCCGTACCAGGTCTTGTAGATGGCCGTGGTGAAGGTGTCGAAATTGAACACGGACACCGCGCCGAAATCCGCCAGGGTCTCCATCAGCGCCAGCGCCACGCCCGCGCCAATCGCCGGACGCGCCATCGGCAGCGCAACCCGCCAGAACGCCTGCCACGGCGACTGGCCGAGCACCCGCGCCGCTTCCATCAGGCCTTTGCCCTGAGCCAGAAACGCAGTACGCGCCAGCAGGTAAACGTAGGGGTAGAAGACCAGCACCAGCACCACGATCACCCCGCCGGTGGAGCGCACTCGCGGCAGGCGCAGGCCGCTGCCGAACCATTCGCGCAGCAGGGTTTGCACCGGGCCGGCGAAATCCAGCAGGCCGACGAAGACAAACGCCAGCACATAGGCAGGGATGGCGAAGGGCAGCATCAGCGCCCAGTCGAGCCAGCGCCGACCGGGAAATTCGCAGAGGCTGGTCAGCCAGGCAAGGCTCACACCCAACAGGGTCACACCGACACCGACGCCGAGAATCAGCGTCAGGGTATTACCGAGCAGACGCGGCATCTGGGTTTGCCACAGGTGCGACCAGATCTGCTGGTCGATGGTTTGCCACGACAGCAGCAGCACGCTCAGCGGCAACAGCACCAGCGCGGCGATGGCGAAGACGATGGGGTACCAGCGGCGTTGGGCGGGGTGGGCCAAGGAAACAATCTCGTTCAAATGATTGTGCCCACGCGCTGCGTGGGCACACATCCTGTGACGCTCCGCGTCACGCTTTCAGCGGCACGACGCAGAGCGTCGAAGGCTGCATTCCCACGCGGAGCGTGGGAACGATCAATCGCAAACGCCTCAGTTCCACCCCGCCCGATCCATCATCCGGATCGCCTCAGCCTGACGTTTGCCCGCCACCTCAACCGGCAAGGTATCGGCGACAAACTTGCCCCACGCCGCCACTTCTTCCGAAGGCGCCACCGCCGGGTTGGCCGGGAATTCCTGGTTCACATCTGCAAAAATCTTCTGTGCCTCAGGCGTGGTCATCCATTCAACCAGAGCCTTGGCCGCTTCCGGGTGCGGTGCATGTTTGGTCAGGCCGATGCCCGACAGATTCACGTGCACGCCGCGATCGGCTTGGTTCGGCCAGAACAGCTTCACTGGCAATTCTGGCTTTTGCTTGTGCAGGCGACCGTAGTAGTAGGTGTTGACGATGCCGACGTCGCACTGCCCGGCGTTGATCGCTTCCAGCACTGCAACGTCATCGGAGAACACGTCGGTGGACAGGTTGTTGACCCAGCCCTTGAGGATCTGCTCGGTCTTCTCGGCGCCGTGGACTTCAATCATGGTCGCGGTCAGCGACTGGTTGTAGACCTTCTTCGCCGTACGCAGGCACAGGCGGCCTTCCCAGTTCTTGTCGGCCAGCGCTTCGTAGGTGGTCAGTTCGCCCGGTTTCACTCGCTCGGTGGAATAGGCGATGGTCCGCGCGCGCAGGCTCAGGCCGGTCCAGGCGTGGGTGGACGAGCGATATTGCAGGGGGATGTTGGCGTCGATGGTCTTTGAAGTGAACGGCTGGAGGATGCCCATCTGCTCGGCCTGCCAGAGGTTGCCGGCATCGACGGTGAGCAGCAGGTCGGCGGTGGCGTTTTCACCTTCGGCCTTGATGCGTTGCATCAGCGGCGCTTCCTTGTCGGTGATGAACTTGATCTTCACCCCGGTCTTGGCGGTGTAGGCGTCGAATACCGGTTTGATCAGCTCATCGATACGCGACGAGTAAACCACCACCTCATCGGCAGCCTGGGCAGTGGTGCTGCCGATCAGGGTCAAGGCCAGTGCGGTCAGAAGACGCTTGGGTGCCAACATGGGAGTGGTCTCTCGGTCGGGAAATGTGGGCCAAATGATAAGGACTCACATTTACCACCACAATCGAACACTGGGGGAAGGCGTTACCAGATGTTGCACGGCTCAAAACTGCGGTAAGTGGGCGGACGCTTTCGCGAGCAGGCTCGCTCCCACATTGGAATGCATCTCAACTGTGGGAGCGAGCCTGCTCGCGAAGGGGC
Source organism: Pseudomonas sp. B21_DOA (assembly GCA_030544685.1). Classification (NCBI taxonomy): domain Bacteria; kingdom Pseudomonadati; phylum Pseudomonadota; class Gammaproteobacteria; order Pseudomonadales; family Pseudomonadaceae; genus Pseudomonas; species Pseudomonas sp. B21_DOA. The sequence goes on from CP086683.1 coordinate 686,972, forward strand.
CATCAGCCTCAATGAGGCGGTCAGGGCTTTGCCAGAGCTGGAAGATCCCCAGTCAACCCCAGCGCCTCGCGCACAAACAACGCCTTCGCCTCGGGCATCTGCTCGACCAGTTTCAACCCGGCATTGCGCAACCAGCGCAGTGGCAGCGGGTCGGCCTGGAACAACCGCTCGAAGCCCTCCATCGCCGCCATCAGCGCCAGATTGTGTGGCATGCGCCGGCGCTCATAACGGCTCAATACTTTGACATCCGCCAGTCGCTCCCCACGTTCATGCGCTTGCAGCAGCACTTCGGCCAGCACCGCTGCATCGAGGAAACCAAGGTTTACACCCTGCCCCGCCAACGGGTGAATGGTATGCGCCGCATCACCGATCAACGCCAGGCCTTCTGCGACATAGCGTTTGGCGTGGCGCTGACGCAGCGGCACGCAGAGACGTGGATCGGCGCTGATGACCTCACCGAGGCGCCCTTCAAAGGCTCGCTCCAGCTCAGCGCAAAACGCAGTTTCCTCCAGCGCCATCAAGCGCTCGGCTTCACCCGGTGTGGTCGACCAGACGATCGAGCACCAGTCCTGCTGACCATCACGCTCCAGCGGCAGAAACGCCAACGGTCCGTGATCGGTAAAGCGCTGCCAGGCGGTTTTGCGGTGTGGCTGGCTGCAGCGCACGCTCGTCACGATGGCGTGATGCAGATAATCCCACTCGCGAGTCGCCACGCCGGTCAGACGGCGCACCGCTGAATTGGCGCCATCGGCCGCGATTACCAGCGGCGCGCGCAAGGTGCGGCCATCGGCCAGGGTCAGCAGCCAGTCATCGCCGGAGCGACGCATCTGTTCCAGCCGCGCATTGGCCAGCATGCCGAGGTCACAGTCATGCAAACGCTCGAGCAGCGCATCCTGCACCACGCGGTTTTCGACGATGTGGCCGAGCACATCGGCATGCACACTGCTCGCCGAGAAATGAATGTGCCCGGTGCCGCTGCCGTCCCAGACGTGCATGTCGGTGTACGGGCTGCTGCGCCGCTGGGCGATGCCGTCCCAGACGCCGAGGCGTTCGAGGATGCGCTGGCTCGCCGCCGACAACGCGCTGACGCGCGGTTCGAACGCCGCTTCGGCATCGAACGGTTTCACGCTCAGCGGGCTGCCGTCGAGCAGCAGCACTTCCAGGCCGCTGTCCTGTAGCGCCAGCGCCAGGGCGCTGCCGACCATTCCGGCTCCGACAATCAGCAGATCTGCGCGCATTTCCATGCTTTAGGCCTGTCTCGCTTGCGGCTTGAGCCGCACGTAAAGGGTTTTACCGACCCGCGCCACAAGATTGCCGGCGCCGTCATGAATGTCGACCTGCAACTGCGGCAGGTATTTCTCGCCGTTGGCGGTCTGCCGGCGGATCTCGTCGAGCAGGGTCTGGTCGATGTTGAACCGGGCGAACACCGGGCCTTTGCCCGGCGCAATGAAATCGATATCGGCGGCCTTGTCCCAGACGATGTATTTCGGGCCGAGGTTTTCCATGAGCATCAACATGAAGAACGGGTCAACCATCGAATACAGACTGCCGCCAAACTGGGTGCCGACGTAGTTGCGGTTGTACCAGCCCAACCCCATGGACACCTGCACGTCGCGAAAGTCATCGCTGATGTGCCGAACGCGCACGCCGGCGCCAAGATACGGCGGATAAAAGGTCATCACCCAGCGCATCAACCGCGCCTTGCCGAATGTGTTGCTCAGCCACTCAAGCATCCGGACGGGTTCCCAGGCCCATCGCCTGCCGGGCAAACCAGCGTTTGGCTGGCGGCAGCAGGTCGAGGCCGAGCAGGCCGAGGTTGCGCCCCAGCGACACCAGCGGCTGGGTGCTGCCGAACAGGCGCGTGACCTGATCGGAGAAGCCCACCGTCAGGTCCTGATCGAGGCGCTGCCGCTCGCGATAGGCCTGCAACGTAGCGAAGTCGCCCAGCGGCTTATCACTCGCCAGCAGCGCGGTAGCCAAGGCGTCGGCGTCACGCAGCGACAGGTTGAAGCCCTGTCCGGCGATCGGGTGCAGGCTATGTGCGGCGTTGCCAAGCACGGCCAGATGCGAGCGCACCTGTTCTTCAGCTTCGATCAGCGACAGCGGATACAGATGCCGTGCGCCGACCTGTTTCAAAGTGCCGAGGCGGTAACCGAACACGCTTTGCAATTCGCTGAGGAATTCACGCTCGCTCAATTCAGTCAGACGCTGCGCATCCATGCCCAGTCGCGTCCACACCAGTGCGCAGCGATTGTCCGGCAACGGCAGCAGGGCCATCGGCCCCTCGTCGGTGAAGCGCTCGAAGGCCATGCCGTTATGCGCTTCACTCGGGGTGATGTTGGCGATCAGTGCGCTCTGGTTGTAAGGGCGCGTGCGCACGTTGATGCCCAACTGTTCGCGCAGCCCGGAGCGGCCGCCATCGGCGAGCACCGCGAGGTCGCATTCCAGCGTGGTTTCATCGTTGAGGGTCAGGCGATAGCCATCGGCCAACGGCTCCATGCGCGTGACCTCCGCCGGGCAGCGCCACGTGATCACGTCTTTGTCGAGGTGCTGCCACAGGCACTGGCCGAGCCAGGCGTTTTCCACCACGTAACCGAGCGCTGGCACACCCTCTTCCATCGCCGACAAGCGCGCGGTGGAGAAGCGGCCACGGTCGGAGACATGAATCTGTTTGATCGGCTCGGCGCGGCGGGAGATTTCCTGCCACACGCCCAGGCGCTGATAAATCTGCCGCGAGCCGTACGACAGCGCCGAGGAGCGGGCGTCGTAGCTCGGCTGCCAGCTGTCGCCGGGGGCGAACGGTTCGATCAGGACGATTTTCCAGCCCTGCGCCTTGGCCCCGGCCTGCAACGCCAACGCCAGACTGGCGCCGACCAGACCGCCACCGATGATTGCCAGATTGACTCGACTCATGCTGCATGTGTCCTTGCTTGTGCCATCAGCGCTTCGATCTCGGCGACGGTTTTCGGCACGCCGCTGGTGAGAATTTCACAGCCGGATCGGGTCACGACCACGTCATCCTCGATGCGCACGCCAATGCCGCGCCATTTCTTCGCCACGTTCTGATTGTCCGCGGCGATGTAGATACCCGGCTCCACGGTCAGCGCCATGCCGACCTCCAGCACGCGCCATTCGCCGCCGACCTTGTACTCGCCAACATCATGCACATCCATGCCCAGCCAGTGGCCGGCGCGGTGCATATAAAAAGCCTTGTAGGCTTCGCTGGCGATCAATTCGTCAACCTCGCCCTGCAACAAACCAAGCTTGACCAGACCTGCGGTGATCACCCGCACCGTGGCTTCGTGCGCCTGGTTCCAGTGCTTGTTCGGTGCGATCTCGGCGAACGCGGCTTCCTGTGACGCCAGCACCAACTCGTAGATCGCCTTCTGCTCCGGCGAAAACTTGCCGTTGACCGGCCACGTGCGGGTGATGTCACTGGCGTAGCAGTCGATCTCGCAACCGGCGTCGATCAGCACCAGATCGCCGTCCTTGAGCAAGGCGTCATTCTGCTGGTAATGCAGGATGCAGCTGTTGCGCCCGGCGGCGACGATCGAACCGTAGGCCGGCATCTTCGCCCCGCCCTTGCGGAATTCATAATCCAGTTCGGCTTCGAGGCTGTATTCATACAGCCCCGGACGACTGGCCTGCATCGCGCGGATATGCGCTTGCGCCGAAATCCGCGCGGCTTCGCGCATGACCTTCACTTCTGCCGCCGATTTATACAGGCGCATGTCGTGCAGCAGATGATCCAGGGCAACGAATTCATTCGGCGGCTGCGCGCCGAGGTGCGCCTTGGAACGGATCACGTTGATCCAGTCCATCAGGTGCCGGTCGAATTCCGGGTTGCTGCCCATCGCCGAATACACCCGGTCGCGGCCTTCGATCAGGCCCGGGAGGATGTCGTCGATGTCGGTAATCGGAAAGGCGTCGTCGGCGCCATATTCGCGGATCGCGCCTTCCTGCCCTGCGCGCAGGCCATCCCACAATTCGCGTTCGGCGTTGCGTTCACGGCAGAAGAGGATGTACTCGCCGTGCTCGCGACCGGGCATCAGGACGATGACGGCCTGTGGCTCGGGGAAACCACTGAGGTACTGGAAATCGCTGTCCTGCCGGTAGACGTGCTCGACGTCGCGGTTGCGGATGGCCACCGCGGCGGCAGGCAGGATCGCGATGCTGTTGGGTTCCATCTGCGCCATCAGGGCCTTGCGGCGACGGCTGTATTCCGCTTTCGGGATATAGGTCATGGGCAGATGGCTTTCCCTGGCACGCGATTAATGCAGCGACGGTTTGGCGGCTGGCGGCACATCGGTTTTTTGGTTTCCGAGAACAGCAGCAACGGCGCAACGCGCAGGTATTCCATGACTTCCATGTAGTCGGATTCGCCGTCTTCGGATTCTTCCAGCGCGTCCTGCACCTGGGAAATGGCCGCCAGATCCTGCAGCACTTCGGTGGCTTCGGTGCTGAGCATGCTGCTGTCGCGGCAGTTCAGGCCGAACCCGCTGAGGAAGCCCTGGCACCACTCGCCCAGTGCAGCAGCGCGGTCGGCCAGCGGCGCATCGTCGGTCGGCAGCAGCAGAACGACGGTGACGTCGTCGCCGGTCAGCTCGCCCTTGACCATCTCCTGCAGGCCGATCAGGGCATTGCGGACGTTGTCCTGGATATCGCCTTCGAGCAGTTCGGCGGCGTCGATCAGCCAGCCTTCGTGATCGAAGCCGGCGCCGGCGCAACTGCGCCCGAGCAGCACGCCGTGCAGTTCGGCAGGCGAGACGTTGTGGCCGCTGGCAGTCAGCAGGGTGGCAAAAGCTTGGTACGGGGAATTCGCAATGGTCATGGGCAGCTAGGCGCCAGACGGCGCTATGTCTAGAATGAAGGCCTTGTATCCTACATCGACAGCCCCGCCAAGACCATTAAAGGCTGTCCGCCAGTTACCACCCATCAGACGAACACGTGGACCCAATGGAAGACACCGACCTGCAAGCGCTGATGGCCAGACTCGAACTGCTGATTGGCCGAGTCGAGCAACTTAAGAGTCAAAACGCACTCTTACTAGCTCAGGAAAAAACCTGGCGCGAGGAACGCGCTCACCTCATTGAAAAAACGAAATCGCCCGGCGTAAGGTCGAATCGATGATTTCGCGCCTCAAGGCCCTGGAGCAAGACTCATGAGTTCAAGCAATAGCGTTACCGTGCAGATCCTCGACAAAGAGTATTCGATCATCTGCCCGCCGGAAGAACGCAGCAACCTGGTCAGCGCCGCCCGCTACCTGGACGGCAAGATGCGCGAGATCCGCAGCAGCGGCAAAGTCATCGGCGCCGACCGCATTGCCGTGATGGCCGCGCTGAACATCACCCACGACCTGTTGCACAAAGAAGAGCGCCCGGACATCCAGGCCAGCGGTTCGACCCGCGAACAGGTACGCGACTTGCTCGATCGTGTCGATCTGGTCCTGGCCGACGATCAGAACACCGCCAAGGGCTGATTCGACTGACAGCTTGAGGTATACTCGCGGCACTCCCTGGGGTGCTTGCCAGTTGACGATGTCCCGGAGCCGATTCGCACTACCCTGGAAGTTGCACGTTGGGCTGGTGTGCATGTCCGCTAGACGGAAAGCCTTAAAGTCTACTGCTTCTTCCACCTTGAACTTTCGGGTTCAAGGGCTGAGTTGACAGCGGTTCATCCGGGGAGCCTGATTCGAATCCGATGTCGGTGTATGCCGACATCGGATTTTTTATGCGTACGTTTTCGTCCAACCTGCCGAAGCCGAACCATGACCGAACCCGCGCTGCTGCCCCGCCCGCAACTCCGCCGCCTGCTGCGCAAGGCGCGCCGCGCACTGACGCCGGGCGAACAACGCCAGGCTGCCAAAGGCCTGTTCCGGCAACTCGCCCAAGACCCGCATTTTCGCCGGGCGAAACATATCTCTCTGTATTTACCCACCGACGGTGAAATCGATCCACGCCTGCTCCTGCGCGAAGCCCAGCGGCGTGGCAAGGCGACTTATCTGCCGGTACTCAGCGCCTGGCCGCGAACGAAAATGGTCTTCCAGCGCATCCTCCCCGACGAGAAGCTCAAGCCCAATCGTTTCCGGATTCTTGAACCCCGGGCCAATCTGGCTCGGCAACGCAAGGTCTGGGCGCTGGATCTGGTGTTGTTGCCGCTGGTGGGGTTTGACGATGTCGGCGGGCGCCTGGGCATGGGCGGCGGATTCTATGATCGCAGCCTCGCCTATCTGGCCCGGCGCAAGAACTGGCGCAAGCCGACGCTGCTGGGCCTGGCCCATGAATGTCAGAAGGTCGAGCGTCTGGCGCAGGCGAGCTGGGATGTCCCGTTACAAGGCACAGTCACCGACAAGGCATGGTATTTCGCAGAGTAGACGCCGCACAGAACAGCGGCGTCGAAGAGACAGGTTCAGCGTTTGAAAGCAGTCGACTGTTGTACTTGTTGCGCCACTTCAATCGGCGCGTCGGCCTTGTTCGCCCACAGACTCTGCGCGTAACCGGTGGTTACCACGCCCAGGCCAAACAAAATTACCAAAGTCCATAGCAAATCCGGTTTGCGTTTCATCGATTGCCCCCTCAAGGCACATCATCACGATGACAGCAGCGGTTTCCGTTCGTAGGCCGTGCAGCAGCGTCAAGCTTTAAAGGCCGGCATTTTGCGGCAACGTGAACCTGTGCGCAAACGCTGACGTCAACCGACTGTCGGTTTGTCATAAAATTGCCCGACAACCTGCCCAATGACCGCTTCAGGAGCACACCACATGGCCTACTGGCTGATGAAATCAGAGCCCGACGAACTCTCGATCAAGGGTCTGGAAAAGCTCGGCAAGGCGCGCTGGGACGGGGTTCGCAACTATCAGGCACGCAACTTCCTGCGAGCGATGGCGGTCGGTGACGAGTTCTTTTTCTACCATTCCAGCTGCCCGGAGCCGGGGATTGCCGGGATCGGCAAGATAATCGAAGCAGCGTATCCCGATCCGACGGCACTGGAGCCGGACAGCCATTACTTCGATCCGAAGGCTACGCTGGAGAAAAATGCCTGGAGCGCGATCGATGTCGAGCATGTCGAGACGTTCAAACGGGTGTTGAAGCTGGATTATCTGAAGCAGCAGACGGCGCTGGCGGAGCTGCCGCTGGTGCAGAAGGGCTCACGGTTGTCGGTGATGCCGGTTACACCAGAACAGTGGACGGCGGTTATCGGGCTCAAACCCTGATTCATTTTTGCCTGATAAATAGCTTTCGCGAGCAGGCTCGCTCCCATAGGAACATGCAGTCCAATGTGGGAGCGAGCCTGCTCGCGAAGAGGCCAGCCCGGACAGCGAATGACTTACTGAATGATCAGGTTGTTGAACAACAGATCCTCAACCACTGGCTTGCCGGTCTCGTCATTCATGACCTGCTGGGTCTGCTTCAACGCTTCCTGACGCAGCTTTTCCTTGCCCTCGATGCTGCCCATCGCCTCGGTGGTCTGCTGAGTGAACAGCGCCACCAGCTGATTGCGGATCAGCGGCTCGTTGGCCTTGACCAGTTTGGTCGCCTCTTCGCCGGTTACGCGCAGGGCCACATCGGCCTTGTAGACCTTGAGTTTGGCGGTGCCGTCGAGGCCATAGTTGCCGACGAACGGCGGGCTCAGGGTGATGTAATTGACCTTCGGCGCCTCGCCTTCTTTGGCTTCTTCGGCCAGTGCTGCCACAGGCAGAGACAGGGCCAGCAACAACATGATCCACGCTTTCACAATTCGCTCCTTATCCGGTTTGCGGCCTAGCATAACGACCCGCCGCGCAAGCACAAGCTTATGGCTGACTATCAGGGCCGGGCATGCTCGTTGACCCGTTGATTCACACACCTACACTTATCGGCCATCACTCCCAAAGGAATAGCCCTGATGAAAGCCGTGCTGTGCAAAGCCTTCGGCCCTGCCGAATCGCTGGTGCTGGAAGACGTCGCCAGCCCTGTCGCCAAGAAGAATGAAATCCTGCTGGACGTGCACGCCGCCGGGGTCAATTTCCCGGACACGCTGATCATCGAGGGCAAATACCAGTTCAAGCCGCCCTTCCCCTTCTCGCCGGGCGGTGAAGCGGCGGGCGTCGTGCGCGAAGTCGGCGAAAAGGTCAGCCACCTGACAGTCGGCGACCGGGTCATGGCCCTGACCGGTTGGGGCAGTTTTGCCGAGCAGGTGGCGGTGCCGGGCTACAACGTCCTGCCGATTCCGCCGTCGATGGATTTCAACGTCGCCGCTGCATTCAGCATGACCTACGGCACGTCGATGCACGCGCTCAAACAACGCGCCAACCTGCAACCGGGCGAAACCCTGCTGGTCCTCGGCGCATCCGGTGGTGTCGGCCTCGCCGCGGTGGAGATCGGCAAAGCCATGGGCGCCCGCGTGATCGCCGCCGCCAGCAGTGCCGAGAAACTCGCGGTGGCCAAGGCTGCCGGCGCCGATGAACTGATCAACTACAGCGAAGCCAGCCTCAAGGACGAGATCAAACGCCTCACCGACGGCCAGGGCGCCGACGTGATCTACGACCCGGTCGGCGGCGACCTGTTCGACCAGGCCATCCGCGCCATCGCCTGGAACGGCCGCCTGCTCGTAGTCGGCTTCGCCAGCGGCCGCATCCCCGAACTGCCGGTCAACCTCGCGCTGCTCAAAGGCGCGGCGGTGCTCGGCGTGTTCTGGGGCTCCTTTGCCCAGCGCCAACCCCAGGACAACGCAGCCAACTTTCAGCAGCTGTTCGCCTGGTTTGCCGAGGGCAAGCTCAAACCGCTGGTGTCACAGGTGTACCCACTGAGCAACGCCGCACAGGCAATCGATGATCTTGGCCAGCGCAAAGCCGTGGGCAAGGTTGTCGTTCAGGTTCGTTAAGAACATGGAGCGATCCGGAGCAGCGATCCGGATCGCCTCAGCACTGACATGCGTCTCTGAAATACGCAAAACCGCAGAAACCCACCCGAGCCACCATTCCCTCCGCGCCCCGTACTTGTCTCAGAGCGACATGTTCATAAAGGAACGCTCACCTGCCCAAATTTCCGCTGTTTTGCCGACGTGAAGCGATGCTATTTTCGGTAACGAAACTGTAACATTCGCATCCGCAGTCAAAACAAGAAAACTGGAGCTCTTGAATGTTTGCTTTCTTTCGTCCTGCCGCACATCAGGCTCCTTTGCCTGAAGAAAAAATAGACAGCACCTACCGCCGCCTGCGCTGGCAGATCTTCGCCGGTATCTTTATCGGCTACGCCGGTTACTACCTGCTGCGCAAGAACTTCTCCCTGGCCATGCCGTACCTGATCGATGAAGGCTACAGCCGTGGCGACCTCGGTCTGGCGATGTCGGCGATCGCCATTGCGTATGGTTTGTCGAAATTCCTCATGGGCCTGGTGTCCGACCGCTCCAACCCGCGCTTCTTCCTGCCGTTCGGCCTGCTGGTGTCGGCCGGGGTGATGTTCATTTTCGGTTTCGCGCCGTGGGCAACGTCCAGCGTGACGATGATGTTCATTCTGTTGTTCATCAACGGCTGGGCGCAGGGCATGGGCTGGCCGCCGAGCGGGCGGACCATGGTGCATTGGTGGTCGCAGAAGGAACGCGGTGGCGTGGTCTCGGTGTGGAACGTGGCGCATAACGTCGGCGGCGGTCTGATCGGCCCGCTGTTCCTGATCGGCATGGGCCTGTTCAATGACTGGCACGCGGCGTTCTACGTACCGGCAGCGGTAGCGCTGGGCGTGGCGGTATTCGCCTTCATCACCATGCGTGACACCCCGCAATCGGTCGGCCTGCCGCCGATCGAGCAGTACAAGAACGATTACCCGGAAGGCTACGACGCCAGCCACGAAGACGAATTCAGCGCCAAGGAAATCTTCGTCAAGTACGTGCTGCGCAACAAAATGCTTTGGTACATCGCCATGGCCAACGTTTTCGTCTACCTGCTGCGCTACGGCGTGCTGGACTGGGCGCCGACCTACTTGAAGGAAGCCAAGGGCTTCACCGTGGATAAAACCTCGTGGGCCTATTTCTTCTACGAGTGGGCGGGGATTCCAGGCACGCTGCTGTGCGGCTGGATGTCGGACAAGATCTTCCGTGGCAATCGTGGCCTGACCGGCATGGTGTTCATGGCGCTGGTGACTGTTGCGACCCTGGTGTACTGGCTGAATCCGGCCGGCAACCCGATGGTCGACATGATCGCCCTGCTGTCGATCGGGTTCCTGATCTACGGTCCGGTGATGCTGATCGGTCTGCAGGCGCTGGAACTGGCGCCGAAGAAAGCCGCCGGTACCGCAGCGGGCTTCACCGGCCTATTCGGTTATCTGGGCGGTTCGGTCGCAGCCAGTGCGGCGATGGGCTACACCGTCGACCACTTCGGCTGGGATGGCGGTTTCGTCCTGCTGGTCGGCGCTTGCCTGCTGGCGATGGCCTTCCTTGCGCCAACGCTATGGCACAAGCAAGTTGCCAGTCAAAGCCGTGAAGCGGTCGCCTGATCGCTGTGTGATTTACAGCGCTTGAGCCGCGCCTCCAGATTTCGATCCGGCATGGCGTGGCTGCGCAGGGCGTGCACGGTCTGCTCGACATAATCGCGAGTGGTGCCGTAACGCCCGCTGGCGCTGGCAAAGACCTGGCTGAGCACATGATCCGGCAAGTTGCCGGCATAGCTCGGCAGGTGACGCTCCAGAACAAATCCCAAGGCCTGCACCTGAGTGCCATCTTCGAGCCGGCAATTGAGCCAGTGCGGGCGATACGACGGAAACGGCATCTCGCGTTTCCACAAGGCATACAGCGCCGTATCGAGATCGTCTTCCGGCAAACGGTAGGCAAAGCCACTGCATGAGCCACCGCGATCCAGACCGAATACCAGGCCGGGCATTTCCGGCGTACCCCGGTGCTCGTGGGACCACAGGTACAAGCCACGATGATAGCCATGCACGCGACCGCGCATGCGCTCAACCGCCGTGCATTCCGGCCGCCAGATCAGCGAGCCATAGGCGAACAACCACACCGGCCCGCCCTTGTGGCGCGCCATGGTCGATTGCATGGAAGCGAGAAGTTGTTCGTGCGTCAGCTGCGGCCCAAGATCGAGCCGCGGAGGGTAAGCCAGGTTCAGAATTGCGTTTTCAATGGCGCTCATGGCGAATAGCGTTCAGCTCCCCGCGGGTGAAGAATTACTTAATAGAACGCACCGCTGTAACAATAAGGCACATATGTTTCAAGGCAATTTAAGTGCCACCGATTAATTACCTGACTGATATATAACCTAGCGGTATTTACGCAATTAGATAAATACCGATCGGCTATATGTAGAGTTATAACGCGTTGCGAGCGCTACGCATTAAACCAATGTGGGAGCAAGCTCGCTCCCACATCTTCAAGAGCGCGGCGCGTAGGCGAACACATCGGCGCGCATCTGATGTGCATCCATGCCCGCCTCGACCAGCGCGTCCAGCGTGCCGTAGACCATCGCTGGCGAACCGCTGGCATAGACGTGCAGCGGCTTCAGGTCTGGGAAATCCTCGCAAACCGCCTCGTGCAACATCCCGCAGCGCCCCTCCCAGCCGCACTGGTCGCTGACCACCTTGTGCAGGAACAGATTGGGCAGCTTCAGCCATTCGTCCCAGTGCTCGATCTGATAGAAATCCTCGGGCCGGCGCACGCCTCAGTACAGATGCACAGGATGCTTGAAGCCTTCGGCGCGGCAATGTTCGATCAGGCTGTGAATCTGGCCCATGCCGGTACCGGCGGCGATCAGCACCAGCGGACCATCAGGCAACTCGGCGAGATGCGTATCGCCGAAAGGCAGTTCGACACGCACCATCGGGTTGCGTTGCAACTGCTCGACCAGGCTTAACGCACTGGTTTCGCGCGCCAGCACATGAATTTCCAGATCACGTCCGCCGTGCGGTGCCGAAGCCATGGAGAACGCCGATTTCTCGCCGTTCTCACGCTCGATCATCAAGTACTGCCCGGCGTGGTAACGCGGCGGCTTGCCTGCTGGTGCCCGCAGACGCACGCGCCAGGTGTCGCCGCCGACCTCGCGGCACTCGATGACCTGACACGACAGGCTGCGCACCGGCAATTCACCGAGTGCGAGCACGCCATCCCACAACAGCACGCAGTCTTCCAGCGGTGCGGCGATGCAGGTGTAGAACTCGCCATGATCGTGGACTTTGCCGGCCTGCTCGACGCGGCCCTCCACCAGCAGCGCTGCACACACGTGGCAATTGCCGTTGCGGCAGCTTTGCGGGCAGTCATAGCCCAGGCGCCGCGCACCGTCGAGAATCCGCTCACCGGGCTGTATCTCGAGCACCGCTCCGGAAGGCTGCAGGGTTACACGCATCAATCTATTCCTAACTGATTCCAGATGGCATCGATCCGTTGGGTGACGGCGTCGTCCTTGACGATCACACGGCCCCACTCGCGGGTGGTTTCGCCCGGCCACTTGTGGGTGGCATCCAGGCCCATTTTCGAGCCCAGGCCGGAAATCGGCGAGGCGAAGTCGAGGTAGTCGATCGGCGTGTTATCAATCATCACCGTGTCGCGCTTGGGGTCCATGCGCGTGGTGATGGCCCAGATCACGTCGTTCCAGTCGCGGGCGTTGATATCGTCGTCGGTGACGATAACGAACTTGGTGTACATGAACTGTCGCAAAAACGACCAGACGCCAAGCATCACGCGCTTGGCATGCCCCGGATAGGACTTCTTCATCGTCACCACAGCCATGCGGTACGAGCAGCCTTCCGGCGGCAGGTAGAAATCGGTGATCTCCGGAAACTGCTTCTGCAGGATCGGCACGAACACTTCGTTCAGCGCCACGCCGAGAATCGCCGGCTCATCCGGCGGACGGCCGGTGTAAGTGCTGTGGTAGATCGGCTTGATCCGGTGGGTGATGCGCTCGACGGTGAACACCGGGAAGCTGTCGACTTCGTTGTAGTAACCGGTGTGGTCGCCATACGGACCTTCGTCGGCCATTTCGCCGGGATGAATCACGCCTTCAAGGATAATTTCCGCGGTGGCCGGCACTTGCAGGTCGTTGCCACGGCACTTGACCAGTTCCGTGCGATTGCCGCGCAAGAGCCCTGCGAAAGCATATTCGGAGAGGCTGTCCGGTACCGGCGTCACCGCACCGAGAATCGTCGCCGGATCGGCGCCAAGGGCCACGGACACCGGAAACGGCTGGCCCGGATGTTTCTCGCACCACTCGCGAAAGTCGAGGGCGCCGCCACGGTGGCTGAGCCAGCGCATGATCACCTTGTTGCGGCCGATCACTTGCTGGCGATAGATACCGAGGTTCTGGCGTTCCTTGTTCGGGCCTTTGGTGACGGTCAGACCCCAAGTGATCAACGGGCCGACGTCGCCGGGCCAGCAGGTTTGCACGGGCAGCATGGCCAGATCGACGTCGTCGCCTTCGATGACCACTTCCTGGCACACCGCGTCTTTGACCACTTTCGGCGCCATGGAGATGATCTTGCGGAAGATCGGCAGTTTTGACCACGCGTCCTTCAAGCCCTTCGGCGGCTCCGGCTCCTTGAGGAAGGCCAGCAGCTTGCCAATCTCGCGCAGTTCGCTGACCGACTCGGCGCCCATGCCCATGGCCACCCGCTCGGGGGTGCCGAACAGGTTGCCGAGCACCGGAATGTCGTAACCGGTGGGTTTTTCGAACAGCAGCGCCGGGCCCTTGGCTCGCAGCGTGCGGTCGCACACCTCAGTCATCTCCAGCACCGGCGAGACGGGAATCTGGATGCGTTTCAACTCTCCGCGCTGCTCAAGCTGCTGCACGAAATCCCGAAGATCCTTGAATTTCATTGACGATGGCACCCTCAAAATAGGCGTACATCCTACCTGCTCTGAAGGGCAAACAGCAGTCCGTCAGAGCCTGACAGTACTCAATCTCGATTTGTGCCCAGCAATACCGGCGCAAACAACGGGCTCAGCCTGGCGCTGCCAATGTCCGAGAGATGGTCCTCATCCTTGTACTGCGAGTGGCCGTTGACCTCAATGCTGCAGACCCCGTCAGCACACATCATCGGCGTCGGGTCGATGACGTGAACACCCGGATCGGCTTCGCTCATGGACGTGAACAAGTTGCCGAGAAAATGCTGGCGCGCCAGATGCTCATCAAGCGGACGCCCCAGACCTTCGGCGGACCGGCCAATCCTTGCCAGACTGGTTAGGCGGTTAATGGCGCCCTTGCGTTGCAGCGGCACCTCCTTGAACAGCCAGACCTGCACGCCGGCTGCGCGCAAGGCGGCCACCCGCGCGCGCAACGCGGCGGCCATGCGTTCCTCAGCCTGGGCGGTATCGTCATGGGCGTTGAGCAAAACCTTTCTGTCGCCATCCTCGCGACCATAGACGTAAAGACTCCAATTGGACGCCAATACCACGTCCTTGATGCCAAGGCTGAGCACTTTGTCCATGGTCTGCTGGTTGAAGTCCTTGCACCGCTGGCGCGGCTCGTCGCTGAGAATCGGCGGACAGGCGCTCATACTGAACAACCACACCGAACGACCGTCGCGGCGGGCATTGGCCTCGATGGCCGGCATCAACGCAGCCGCATGGCTGTCACCCCAGAACGCCTGGGTCGGCGGCGTACTCTGTTCGCCGCCGACCAGACAGGCCTTGTCGATCGATTTGTCTTGCGTCACCACCATGCATTTCATCTGCCCGGCACGCCATTCGCGGGCCTGCGCATATTCCAGAGCCTTGCCGCTCAGGCGCCCGGGGATACCGTCGGCCGAGCGAATCGCCGAACCGACCGCGACCAGTACAGCAATGGCCACTACCGCACCCGCCAGTATCGATTTACGTTCGCCCAGCAAACGCTTTTCTCGAAACGGCAATTCGATGTAGCGCAGGCTCAGCCACGCCAGACCCACTGCCAGCACCATCCAGGCGAGCGCCTCGAGCGGCTGGATACCGTCGATGGAAATGGCGTTGGCGTAAACGTAAATCGGCCAGTGCCACAGATACAGCGAATAAGACAGCAGGCCGATCCAGACCAGCGGTCGCAGGCTCAACAGTCGCGCGGCCCAGCTTGGTCCCTGGGCGCCTGACCAGATCAGGGCAGTGGTGCCCAATACCGGCAGCAACGCCGCCCATCCGGGAAACACCGTTGAGCGATCAAACGTGAACACGGCGAGCAGCACCGCTGCCAGACCGGCAATGCCGACCATCTGGTACAGCCATGGTCGTACGGCCTGTCTCGGCGCAGGCATTACCGCAAGCATTGCCCCGCACAACAATTCCCAGGCACGGGTCGGCAGAGAGAAAAAGGTGAATTCCGGCTTGTGCTCAATCCAGGCGATGTTCAGGCCAAAGGAAATCAGCAGCAATCCCAGCAACATCCAGCGCCAGTGTCTGACATAGCGAACCAGCACCGCCATCAGCAACGGGAAGAAGATGTAGTACTGCTCTTCAACCGCCAGCGACCAGGTGTGCAACAACGGTTTCAGATCGGAGGCCGGCTGGAAGTAGCCGTCCTCGCGCATGAACAGGATATTGGAGATAAACAGCGACTGATAACGCACCGTCCGGCCAAGTTCGGAGAAATCCTTCGCTGTCAGCAGCAGCCAACCCAGCGCCAGCGTCACCAGCATGACCACCGTCAGGGCCGGAATAATGCGGCGGGCACGGCGCGCCCAGAAATCGACAAAGCTGAAACGCTTGGCGCTGATTTCACGGAACAGGATCGAGGTGATCAGGAATCCGGAGATGACGAAGAAAACATCCACGCCGACAAAGCCGCCGCTGAATGTATTGAATCCGAAATGAAAGAGCACGACGGGAAGTACCGCGAGCGCGCGTAAGCCGTCGATATCACGGCGATTGCCAAACGTGTGCATGAAAAACCTTACCTGTTCTGGATACAGAATCCCTTGAAGGCGCGACGTTAGCAGCCGCGCAAATTTCAATCCAGATACAAATAAATCGCAGACAAAAAAAGCGCCCCTTGCGGAGCGCTCCTTCTGTCAGCGGCGTACTACTTGCGCTTCATCGACAAGAAGAACTCGTCGTTGGTCTTGGTCGTTTTCAGTTTGTCGACCAGGAACTCGATGGCGGCGACTTCGTCCATCGGGTGCAGCAGCTTGCGCAGAATCCACATGCGCTGCAGCTCGTCGTCGGCAGTCAGCAACTCTTCGCGGCGGGTGCCGGAGCGGTTGATGTTGATGGCCGGGAACACACGCTTCTCGGCGATCTTGCGATCCAGCGGCAGTTCCATGTTGCCGGTACCCTTGAACTCTTCGTAGATCACTTCGTCCATCTTCGAGCCGGTTTCAACCAGCGCGGTGGCGATAATGGTCAGCGAGCCGCCTTCTTCGATGTTACGCGCGGCGCCGAAGAAACGCTTCGGCTTCTCCAGGGCGTGGGCATCGACACCACCGGTCAGGACCTTGCCGGAGCTCGGGATCACGGTGTTGTAGGCTCGGGCCAGACGGGTGATGGAGTCGAGGAGGATCACCACGTCTTTCTTGTGTTCGACCAGGCGCTTGGCCTTCTCGATCACCATTTCAGCAACCTGCACGTGACGGGTCGGCGGCTCGTCGAAGGTCGAGGCAACCACTTCGCCGCGCACGGTGCGCTGCATTTCGGTCACTTCTTCCGGACGCTCGTCGATCAACAGCACGATCAGGTGAACTTCAGGATTGTTACGGGCGATGTTCGCTGCGATGTTCTGCAGCATGATGGTTTTACCGGCTTTCGGCGGTGCGACGATCAGGCCACGCTGACCTTTGCCGATCGGTGCACACAGGTCGATCACACGACCAGTGAGGTCTTCGGTCGAACCGTTACCGGCTTCCATCTTCATGCGCACGGTCGGGAACAGCGGAGTCAGGTTCTCGAAGAGAATCTTGTTTTTCGCGTTCTCCGGACGATCAAAGTTGATCGTGTCGACCTTGAGCAGGGCGAAATACCGCTCGCCTTCCTTCGGAGGACGAATCTTGCCAACGATGGTGTCACCGGTGCGCAAGTTGAAGCGGCGGATCTGGCTCGGCGAGACGTAGATGTCGTCAGGGCCGGCGAGGTAGGAAGCGTCTGCGGAGCGCAGGAAGCCGAAGCCGTCCTGGAGAATCTCCAGCACGCCATCACCGGAGATTTCCTCGCCGCTTTTCGCGTGTTTTTTCAGCAGGGAGAAAATCACGTCCTGCTTGCGCGAACGGGCCATATTTTCTATGCCCATCTGTTCGGCTAATTCGAGCAGTTCGGTAATCGGCTTTTGCTTGAGTTCAGTCAGATTCATATAGGAATGACGTAATCATTTATGGAGGGGAAATTAAGCTTTTGGCTTAATGAGGCCGCGCCGCGGAGAAGGCGACAGGATCGCGAACTAATTCGAAAAGGAGTGCGTCGGCGACGGCTAGCAGGGGGCAGTGGAGAAACCAGTGCGGGGCCGAATGTACCACCTGAGTTTCGGAGCGTCTAGCCCTGAATACGCAAAAAGCCCCGCGATTTGCGGGGCTTTTTTCAGCGTTTTACTGCGACGCTCAGATGTTGGCGTCGAGGAAAGCCGCCAGCTGCGACTTCGACAGTGCGCCGACCTTGGTCGCTTCAACGTTGCCGTTCTTGAACAGCATCAGCGTCGGAATACCACGCACGCCATGCTTGGCCGGGGTTTCCTGGTTTTCGTCGATGTTCAGTTTGGCGACGGTCAGCTTGCCTTTGTAAGTCTCGGCAATCTCGTCCAGAACCGGTGCGATCATTTTGCAAGGGCCGCACCATTCAGCCCAGTAGTCGACCAGGACAGCGCCTTCGGCCTTGAGTACGTCGGCTTCGAAGCTAGCGTCGCTAACGTGTTTGATCAGATCGCTGCTCATGGAATTCTCCAGGTTGTAAGCAAAAAAACGTGGCCCATCATAGCCGCCCTTCCCTTGTTCAGGAAGCCGCAGATGATTGAGTGTTGCTATGGCCCTTGATGAGTTTGGGTATAGCTCAAGTCACGCCGTGGCGGGAGCGATGAAGGCGATTCCGGTACGCAGGGCGGCGTTGCGCACATGTTCCTGCATGGCTTTTGCGCTGCTCCCGACGCACGGCGCGCCAAGGCACGGAGGATCTTGCGGTGTTCCTGCCAGGTTTCCATGGCGCGCTCGGCGCGGATGAACGGCAGTTTCTGGCTCTCGAGGAAGATCTCGGCGCTGGCGGTGAGAATGCTCAGCATCGCCTGATTGCCGCTGGCGAGAAGGATGCGCCGGTGAAATTCGAAGTCGAGTTTCGCCGCTGCTTCGAAGTCGCCGCCGCGCAAGTGCTCGCGCATCGCCGCGACATTGTCTTCCAGCGCATCCAGATCAAACGTACTCAAGGTTGTCGCGGCGAGCCCGGCGGCGAAGCCCTCCAGCGCGTAGCGCAACTGAAAGATGTCCAGCGGCGAGGCTTGCGCCGCGAATGGCCAGCCCGGCGCTTCGCCGCGCGACAACTCGACCGGCGACTGCACGAACACGCCCTTGCCCGGCTGAATACTGACCACGCCCAGTGCACTGAGCGACGACAAGGCTTCACGCAAGGAAGCGCGGCTGACGCCCAGTTGCAGCGCCAGATCCCGTTGCGACGGCAACGCATCGCCGGCGCCGAAACCCTGTTCGGTGATCAGTTTGCGGATCGCTTGCAGCGCCACTTCGGGTACGGCGCGGGAGATCGAATTCATGGTTTGCGGACGCATCAGGGCCAAGGTGCGGCTAGTTGTAAAGCTATTCGCCGAGTCCGGCAAGTCGTGCCCCAGCGGGGTTCGGCGCGGGCAGCCGATGCGCCATCGCAGTGCGAAAACCGAGTTGACTGTTCAGACCAGTAAGACCGAACCAAACCGCTGCTACCGCGGCCTGCCGGGGCGAAATCCACCTCTTGGCACGGCCCATGCTCTGTCCGATCGCAGCAACCACTTCCCGCCGATCCGGAGATTGTCCATGACCCAGCGTTACAGCGCCCTCCTCGCTTCCCTGTTTGCCGGCCTGCTGCTTTGCCAGGCTCCCGCTCACGCCGACGGTCTGGACGACGTGGTCAAACGCGGCACGCTGAAAGTCGCCGTGCCCCAGGACTTCCCGCCCTTCGGCTCGGTCGGCCCGGACATGAAGCCGCGCGGTCTGGATATCGACACGGCGAAACTGCTGGCTGACCAACTCAAGGTCAAACTCGAGCTTACGCCGGTCAACAGCACCAACCGCATTCCGTTCCTCACCACCGGTAAGGTCGATCTGGTGATTTCCAGCCTTGGCAAAAACGCCGAGCGCGAGAAGGTCATCGACTTCTCCCGCGCCTATGCGCCGTTCTACCTCGCCGTGTTCGGTCCGCCAGACGCTGCGATCACCAGCCTCGACGACCTCAAGGGCAAGACCATCAGCGTCACCCGTGGCGCCATCGAAGACATCGAGCTGAGCAAAGTCGCCCCCGAAGGCGTGACCATCAAACGTTTCGAAGACAACAACTCGACCATCGCCGCTTATCTGGCAGGGCAAGTCGATCTGATCGCCAGCGGCAACGTAGTGATGGTGGCCATCAGCGAGAAGAACCCCAAGCGCGTACCGGCGCTGAAAGTGAAGCTCAAGGATTCGCCGGTCTACGTCGGTGTGAACAAGAACGAAGCGGCGCTGCTGGCCAGGGTCAACGACATCCTCAACACCGCCAAGGCTGACGGCGCACTGGAAAAGAACTCGCAGACCTGGCTGAAAGAGCCGCTGCCGGCCGATCTCTGATCGACTGCGCGGGAGACCTTCATGGCTTATCAGTTCGATTTTTTGCCGGTGGTGGAAAACACCGACCTGCTGCTGCGCGGCGCCCTGTTCACGCTCGAGCTGACCGCCATCGGCGCATTGCTCGGGGTCGGCGTCGGGATTGTCGGGGCGCTGGTGCGGGCGTGGCAGATCCGCCCGTTCTCGGCGATCTTCGGCGTCTACGTCGAGTTGATCCGCAACACGCCGTTTCTGGTGCAACTGTTCTTCATCTTCTTCGGCCTGCCGTCGCTCGGCATGCAGATCTCGGAGTGGCAGGCGGCGGTGCTGGCGATGGTGATCAACCTTGGCGCCTATTCGACCGAAATCATCCGTGCCGGCATCCAGGCGATTCCGCGCGGGCAACTGGAAGCGGCTGCGGCACTGGCGATGACGCGCTTCGAAGCGTTCCGCCACGTCGTCCTGCTGCCGGCGCTGGGCAAGGTCTGGCCGGCGCTGAGCAGCCAGATCATCATCGTCATGCTCGGCTCGGCGGTGTGTTCGCAGATCGCCACGGAAGAATTGAGCTTCGCCGCCAACTTCATTCAGTCACGCAACTTCCGCGCCTTTGAAACCTACGCGCTGACCACCCTGATCTACCTGTGCATGGCGCTGCTGATCCGCCAATTGCTCAACTGGTTCGGCCGGCGGTTCATTGCGAGGAGCAGCCAATGAGCGACTTCACTTTCTGGGACATCCTGCGCAACCTGCTCACCGGCCTGCAATGGACCCTGGCGCTGTCGCTGGTGGCGTTCATCGGCGGCGGCCTCGTCGGCCTGCTGATTCTGGTGATGCGCATTTCGAAGAACACGCTGCCAAGCAGTATCGCCCGCACCTGGATCGAGCTGTTCCAGGGCACGCCGCTGCTGATGCAGCTGTTTCTGGTGTTCTTCGGTGTGGCGCTGGCCGGGATCGAGATTTCGCCATGGATGGCCGCCGCGATCGCCTTGACCTTGTTCACCAGCGCCTATCTGGCGGAGATCTGGCGCGGCTGCGTCGAGGCCATTCCCCACGGTCAGTGGGAAGCCTCGTCGAGCCTGGCGCTCAGTCCGCTGGAGCAGCTGCGCTACGTGATTCTGCCGCAAGCGCTGCGCATCGCCGTGGCGCCGACCGTGGGCTTCTCGGTGCAAGTGGTCAAAGGCACAGCGGTGACCTCGATCATCGGCTTCACCGAACTGACGAAGACCGGCGGCATGCTCGCCAATGCCACG
Source organism: Pseudomonas sp. B21_DOA (assembly GCA_030544685.1). Taxonomy (NCBI): domain Bacteria; kingdom Pseudomonadati; phylum Pseudomonadota; class Gammaproteobacteria; order Pseudomonadales; family Pseudomonadaceae; genus Pseudomonas; species Pseudomonas sp. B21_DOA. The sequence continues at coordinate 707,856 of CP086683.1, forward strand.
TTCGAACCGTTCATGGTCTATGGCCTCGTCGCCCTCGGCTACTTCCTGCTCTGCTACCCCTTGTCCCTCAGTGCGCGCTACTTGGAAAGGAGACTGCATGCCTCTGCTTAGAATTTCCGCCCTGCATAAATATTACGGCGATCACCACGTACTCAAAGGCATCGACCTCAGCGTCGAGGAAGGTCAGGTCGTGGCGATCATCGGCCGCAGTGGCTCGGGCAAATCGACCCTGTTGCGCACGCTCAATGGCCTGGAGTCGATCAACGACGGCGTGATCGAAGTCGACGGCGAATACCTCGACGCCGCCCGCGCCGATCTGCGCAGCCTGCGACAGAAAGTCGGCATGGTCTTTCAGCAGTTCAACCTGTTCCCGCACCTGACCGTCGGCGAAAACGTCATGCTCGCCCCGCAAGTGGTGCAGAAAGTATCCAAGGCCAAGGCAGCCGAACTGGCGCGCGAAATGCTCGAGCGGGTCGGGCTCGGGGAAAAATTCGATGCCTTTCCGGATCGCCTGTCCGGCGGCCAGCAACAGCGCGTGGCGATTGCCCGGGCCCTGGCGATGTCGCCGAAGGTGCTGCTGTGCGATGAAATCACCTCGGCCCTCGACCCTGAGCTGGTCAACGAAGTGCTCAGCGTGGTGCGGCAATTGGCCAAGGAAGGCATGACACTGATCATGGTCACCCACGAAATGCGCTTTGCCCGCGAAGTCGGAGACAAACTGGTGTTCATGCACCACGGCAAGGTGCATGAGGCGGGCGATCCGAAGGTGTTGTTTGCCAATCCGCAGACGGCAGAGCTGGCGAACTTTATTGGCACGGTGGAGGCGACAGCCTGAAGCAGCCTCATCCTGATCGTTCCCACGCAGAGCGTAGGAACGATCAGGTTTGAACCATGCGCGTTGGCGCCAGCGTTTGATCGTGGCACGATGTCGGGGTTATCGACCGAGACCCCTGACCATGCCGCAATCCCAAGCCAAGAATCTGTCCCTGATCGCCGCAATCGACCTGGGCTCCAACAGCTTTCACATGGTCGTGGCCAAGGCCCAGAACGGCGAAATCCGCATCCTCGAGCGCCTCGGCGAGAAGGTGCAACTGGCCGCCGGCATCGACGACGCGCGCCAGCTCAACGAAGAATCGATGCAGCGCGGCCTCGATTGCCTCAAGCGCTTTGCCCAACTGATCAACGGTATGCCGCTCGGCGCCGTGCGCATCGTCGGCACCAACGCCCTGCGTGAAGCGCGCAACCGCGGCGAATTCATCCGCCGCGCCGAGGAAATCCTCGGCCACACGGTAGAAGTCATCTCCGGCCGTGAAGAAGCGCGCCTGATCTATCTCGGCGTGTCGCACACACTCGCCGACACCCCAGGCAAACGTTTGGTCGCCGACATCGGCGGCGGCAGTACCGAATTCATCATCGGCCAGCGCTTCGAGCCGTTGCTGCGTGAAAGCCTGCAGATGGGCTGTGTGAGTTTCACTCAGCGCTACTTCAAGGACGGCAAGATCACCCCGGCGCGCTACGCCCAGGCCTATACGGCGGCGCGCCTGGAAATCATGAGCATCGAGCACGCCCTGCATCGCCTGACCTGGGATGAAGCCATCGGCTCTTCCGGTACGATTCGCGCCATTGGCCTGGCCCTGAAGGCTGGCGGTCATGGCAGCGGCGAGGTCAACGCCGAAGGCTTGGCGTGGCTCAAGCGCAAGCTGTTCAAGCTGGGCGACGCCGACAAGATCGATTTCGAAGGCATCAAGCCTGACCGCCGCGCGATCTTCCCGGCGGGCCTGGCGATTCTCGAAGCGATCTTCGACGCCCTCGAACTGCAACGCATGGACCATTGCGAAGGCGCGCTGCGTGAAGGCGTGCTCTACGACCTGCTCGGCCGCCATCATCACGAAGACGTGCGCGAACGCACCCTGACCTCATTGATGGAGCGCTATCACGTCGATCTGGAACAGGCGGCGCGGGTCGAGCGCAAGGCCCTGCACGCGTTCGATCAGGTCGCCGTCGACTGGGAACTGGACGACGGCATCTGGCGCGAACTGCTCGGCTGGGCGGCGAAAGTCCACGAAGTCGGCCTCGACATCGCTCACTATCACTACCACAAGCACGGTGCCTACCTGATCGAGCACTCCGATCTGGCCGGCTTCTCGCGAGAAGACCAGCAGATGCTCGCGCTATTGGTGCGAGGCCATCGGCGCAATATCCCCAAGGACAAATTTGCCGAATTCGGCGATGACGGCATCAAGCTGATTCGCCTGTGCGTGCTGCTGCGGTTTGCCATTCTGTTCCATCACATTCGCGGAACCCAGGCGATGCCGCAGGTGGTGCTGCATGCCAATGGCGACCATCTCGATGTGCAATTCCCGGAGAACTGGCTGGATGAAAATCAGCTGACCCAGGCGGATTTCGGACTTGAGGCGGATTGGCTGACGCGGGTGGGGATTGTTCTCACGGTGCACTGACACTGATTGTGGCGAGGGATTTATCCCCGCTGGCCTGCGCAGCAGGCCTGATTTTGCCTCAAGGGGTCGCTTCGCGCCCAACGGGGATAAATCCCCTCGCCACAGGTCGGAATCAGTGTAGATACAAAAAGGCGATCCCGAGGGATCGCCTTTTTTATTGGGCTGACGGTCAACTGCTCACCGGCAATATCGGGCTGCCCAACCGCTCCAGCAACGTCGCCTGCGCACTGCGCGGGTTCTGGTTGCCAGTGGGCGTGTTGCGGATGTAGCGGCCGTCCGACTGCAAACTCCAGCTGTGGGTGTTGTCGGTCAGGTACAGCTCCAGCTCCTTCTTGACGCGGGTCAGCAGCTTCTTGCCTTCCACCGGGAAGCAGGTCTCGACGCGCTTGTCGAGGTTGCGCTCCATCCAGTCGGCGCTGGAGAGGAACATCTGCTCGTCGCCGCCGTTGAGGAAGTAGAACACCCGCGTGTGCTCGAGGAAGCGGCCAATGATCGAGCGCACATGAATGTTGTGCGAGACCCCGGCGATGCCCGGGCGCAGGCAGCACATGCCGCGCACCACCAGATCGATGCGCACCCCGGACTGACTGGCCTTGTACAGCGCGCGGATGATCTTCGGATCGGTCAGCGAGTTGAACTTGGCGATGATGTGCGCCGGTTTGCCTTCGAGGGCGAACTGGGTTTCGCGGGCAATCATGTCGAGCATGCCCTTCTTCAGGGTGAACGGCGCATGCAGCAGCTTTTTCATGCGCAGCGTCTTGCCCATGCCGATCAACTGGCTGAACAGTTTGCCGACGTCCTCGCACAAGGCGTCATCGGAGGTCAGCAGGCTGTAGTCGGTGTAGAGCTTGGCGTTACCGGCGTGATAGTTGCCGGTGCCGAGGTGCGCGTAACGGACGATCTCGCCAGCCTCGCGGCGCAGAATCAGCATCATCTTGGCGTGGGTCTTGAAGCCGACCACACCGTAGATCACCACGGCACCCGCCGCTTGCAGACGGCTGGCCAGTTGCAGGTTGGACTCTTCGTCGAAGCGCGCGCGCAGCTCGATCACCGCCGTGACTTCCTTGCCGTTACGCGCGGCGTCGACCAGCGCATCGACGATCTCGGAGTTGGCGCCGGAGCGGTACAGGGTCTGGCGAACGGCGAGAACGTGCGGGTCTTTCGCCGCCTGACGCAGCAGGTCGACCACCGGGGTGAACGACTCGAACGGGTGCAGCAGGAGGATGTCCTGCTTGCTGACCACGCTGAAGATGTTTTCGCTGTTCTGTAGCAGTTTCGGGATCTGCGGCGTGAACGGCGTGTATTGCAGCTCCGGATGGCTGTCCAGACCGGTGATGCTGAACAGGCGCGTCAGGTTGACCGGGCCGTTGACCTGGTACAGCTCGGTCTCGCTCAGGTTGAACTGCTTGAGCAGGTAGTCCGAGAGGTGTTTTGGGCAAGTGTCGGCGACTTCCAGACGCACCGCGTCACCGTAACGCCGCGAGAACAACTCACCACGCAGGGCGCGGGCGAGGTCTTCGACGTCTTCGGAGTCGAGCGCCAGGTCGGCGTTGCGGGTCAGACGGAACTGGTAGCAGCCTTTCACCTTCATGCCCTGGAACAGGTCATCGGCGTGGGCGTGGATCATCGACGACAGGAACACATAGTTGTCGCCGGCGCCGCCGACTTCTTCCGGCACCTTGATGATCCGCGGCAGCAGACGCGGCGCCGGAATGATCGCCAGACCGGAGTCGCGACCGAAGGCGTCGATGCCTTCGAGCTCGACGATGAAGTTCAGGCTCTTGTTCACCAGCAGCGGGAACGGGTGCGTCGGGTCGAGGCCGATCGGGGTGATGATTGGCGCGATCTCGTCGCGGAAATAGCGGCGGACCCAGGTCTTGAGCTTGGTCGTCCAGTTGCGCCGACGGATGAAGCGCACCTGATGCTTTTCCAGCTCCGGCAGGAGGATGTCGTTGAGGATCGCGTACTGGCGGTCAACGTGACCGTGAACCAGCTCGCTGATCCGCGCCAGCGCCTGATGCGGCTGCAAGCCGTCAGCGCCGGCCTGTTCGCGGGCGAAGGTGATCTGCTTTTTCAGCCCGGCGACGCGGATTTCAAAGAATTCATCGAGGTTGCTGGAGAAGATCAGCAGGAACTTCAGCCGCTCCAGCAACGGGTAGGACTCGTCCAGCGCCTGTTCCAGCACGCGGATGTTGAACTGCAATTGCGATAGCTCGCGGTGGATGTACAGGCTGCTGTCATCCAGGCCGGGAATGGCGATCGCCGGCACCGCCGCGGCGGTTTCGGCGACCGGCGCGGGTGGCGCAGGCTCCAGTTCCGGCGGAGTTTCGGTGATTTGCTCGACCACCGGCTGAGCTTCTTTTACGGCAACTTCAGTGAGTCCTTCGGTATTCATGGAATGTTCCTGGGAGGGCTATTTCTGCTCTCGTAACAATTGAGCGGCACGAACGGCAAAGTAAGTCAGGATGCCATCTGCACCGGCACGTTTAAAGGCGGTCAGTGACTCGAGGATCACCGCTTCGCTCAACCAGCCATTCTGGATAGCGGCCATGTGCATGGCGTATTCGCCACTGACCTGATAGACGAAGGTCGGCACCTTGAAGGCATCTTTGACCCGAAAAAGAATGTCCAGGTAGGGCATGCCCGGTTTGACCATGACCATGTCCGCGCCTTCGGACAAGTCCGCACCGACTTCGTGCAGCGCTTCGTCGCTGTTGGCCGGGTCCATCTGATAAGAGGCTTTGTTGGCCTTGCCGAGGTTCGACGCCGAGCCCACCGCATCGCGGAATGGGCCGTAGTAGGCGCTGGCGTACTTCGCCGAGTAGGCCATGATGCGCACATTGACATGACCGGCGATTTCCAGCGCTTCACGGATGGCCTGGATGCGACCGTCCATCATGTCCGATGGCGCCACGACCTGCGCGCCGGCTTCGGCGTGGGACAGCGCCTGACGCACCAGCGCATCGACGGTGATGTCGTTCTGCACGTAGCCGTCTTCGTCGAGAATGCCGTCCTGACCGTGGGTGGTGAACGGATCCAGCGCCACGTCAGTGATCACGCCCAGCGCCGGGAAACGCTCTCGCAAGGCGCGAGTGGCGCGCTGAGCGATGCCTTCAGGGTTCCACGCTTCGGCGGCATCGAGAGATTTCAGTTCAGGCGGGGTGACCGGAAACAGCGCCAGCGCCGGAATGCCCAGCTCGACCCATTTCGCCGCTTCTTCAAGCAGCAGATCAATCGTCAGTCGCTCGACGCCCGGCATCGAGGCCACGGCTTCGCGGCAGTTTTCACCGTCGAGCACGAACACCGGCAGAATCAGGTCATCGACCGTCAATACGTTTTCACGCACCAGGCGCCGCGAAAAATCATCACGGCGATTGCGACGCAGACGAGTGGCAGGGAACAGACGATTGGCAGGGGTAAAGCTCACGGCGGACTCCTGAGCCCGGGCAAACGGGCGAGCGTGACAGTTATAGACGGCCATTATGACCAACAGATGACAGTTGTGTGCGCTCTGTGACAGGTAGCCGCAATCCATTGTCGGTGTAGGAAATGTTAACGTCGAGACACATTTGGACACTTTCATGAATGTGCCCGAAGGGTTAGGCTGCGCGTTCATTTCGCCAGCACCCAGACAATGCTCCAACAATTTCTGCACGACTTTGGCTACTTTGCCTTGTTTCTCGGCACGTTCTTCGAAGGCGAAACCATCCTGGTGCTCGCAGGCTTCCTCGCGTTCCGTGGATACATGGACATCAACCTGGTGGTGGTCGTGGCGTTCTTCGGCAGCTACGCCGGCGATCAGCTGTGGTACTTCCTGGGGCGCAAGCACGGGCGCAAATTGCTCGCGCGCAAACCGCGCTGGCAGATGATGGGCGACCGTGCCCTGGAGCACATTCGCAAGCATCCGGACATCTGGGTCCTGAGCTTCCGCTTCGTTTATGGCCTGCGCACGGTGATGCCGGTGGCGATCGGCCTGTCCGGGTATCCGCCGGGACGCTACCTGCTCCTCAACGGCATTGGCGCGGCAATCTGGGCCACCGCACTGGCTGCGGCGGCTTACCACTTCGGCGCAGTGCTGGAAGGCATGCTCGGCAGCATCAAGAAGTACGAGCTGTGGGTGCTCGGCGCCTTGCTGATCCTCGGGCTGGGCCTGTGGCTGCGGCGCCGCTTCAAGAATGCGCAACTGGCGAAGAAGATCTATCAGGACGAACAGATCGCCAAAGCCAACGAAGCCGAGCAGTTGCGCCAGGCCGAAGCGCCCCTTCCTGCCGAGCCGAAAACGCCAGCCGAATAAGCCATTCGCTGGCGGCTGCCATGCGCAGTCCAGGCAAATAATGAACACCCCGCCGCCGTTGCGATCCATTGAGAGAGCGCTCTGTTCCGCGCGCGTCGCCCATGCCCTATGGCAACGCGTGACGATTTAAGGGACATTGAGCGCCATGAATCTGGAGAGAAGCCCATGAGCAAAAAAGTTGCAATGATCCTGTCCGGCAGTGGCGTATACGACGGCGCCGAAATCCAGGAAAGTGTCATCACCCTGTTGCGCCTCGACCAGCGCGGCGCACAGGTGCAGTGCTTCGCGCCAAACATCGCGCAATTGCATGTGATCAATCACCTGACCGGCGAAGAAATGCCGGAATCGCGCAACGTACTGGTGGAATCGGCGCGGATTGCCCGGGGCAACGTCAAGGATATCCGCGATGCCGACGTCGAAGACTTCGATGCGCTGATCGTGCCCGGCGGTTTCGGCGCGGCGAAAAACCTGTCGAACTTCGCCATCGAAGGCGCCGGCTGCACCGTGCAACCTGAAGTGCTGGCCCTGGCCGAAGCATTTGCCGAAGCGGGCAAGCCGGTCGGGCTGATCTGTATTTCCCCGGCGCTGGCGGCGAAAATCTATGGCCCGGGAGTGACCTGCACCATCGGCAACGACGCCGACACCGCGGCGGCCATGAACAAGATGGGCGCCACCCACGAAGAGTGCGCGGTGACCGAAATCGTCGAAGACAAGGCGCGCAAACTGGTCACCACCCCGGCGTACATGCTGGCGCAGACCATCAGTGAAGCGGCTTCGGGGATCAACAAACTGGTCGACCGCGTGCTCGAACTGACTCACGAAAACGACGCCTGATCCCTGCCCGCCTGCAAACCCGACTGTGGGAGCGAGCCTGCTCGCGAAAGCGGAGTGTCATTCAATTCAAATCTGTTTGATACGACGCCTTCGCGAGCAGGCTCGCTCCACAGCGATTGTGCAAGACTCAGTCCTTGCGGGTGAGCCGGGTCAGAATCCGGTCCAAAGCATTGGCAAACGCCTGCTTTTCACGCTCACCAAACGGCGCCGGCCCGCCGCTCATCTGGCCCTGCTCCCTCAGATCGGTGAACAGGTTACGCACTGCCAGACGCTCGCCCATGTTCTGCGCATCGAACTCCTTGCCGCGCGGATCCAGCGCCGCCACGCCCTTCTTCACCAGCCGATCGGCCAGCGGGATATCGCTGCAGATCACCAGCTCACCCGGCACGGCGTGCTCGACCAGATAATCATCCGCCGCATCCGGCCCGCTCGGCACCACGATCAGTTTGACGATGGCCAGCCCCGGCTTGGTCTGCGGCTGCCCGGCCACCAGCACCACTTCGAACTGGCGCTTTAACGCGAACTTCACCACCAGATCCTTCGCCGCCCGTGGACAGGCGTCGGCATCGATCCATACACGCATGTTCTTGCCTCCAAAAATTCGCGAGCAGGCTCGCTCCCACAGGATACATACCGAACCTGTGGGAGCGAGCCTGCTCGCGAATATGAGCGCAGCGAATGCCTTTATGCAGCCGAAACCCGGCGCTTCTCCGCCACCCAACTACGCCCGTACAACACAACAATCGCCACAATCGCCACCGCCTGCGCAATCAGCGAATAGGCATCGGCATGGATCCCCAGCCAGTCGAATTCAAAGAACGCCACCGGCCGTGTGCCGAAGATCCCGGCCTCCTGCAAGGCTTTCACGCCATGCCCGGCAAACACCACCGACAACGCGCACAACAGCGCGGCGTTGATGCTGAAGAACAGCGTCAGCGGCAGTTTCGCCGAGCCGCGCAGAATCACCCAGGCCAGGCCGACCAGCAGCACCAACGCCGTCGCACCGCCGGCCAGCACGGCGTTGTGCCCGGCGGGCCCGGCCTGCAGCCAGAGGGTTTCGTAGAACAGGATCACTTCGAACAACTCGCGATAGACCGAGAAGAACGCGAGGATCGCAAAGCCGAAACGTCCACCGCCGCCGACCAGGCTGCTCTTGATGTAATCCTTCCAGGCCGCTGCATGACGGCGGTCATGCATCCACACGCCGAGCCACAACACCATGACGCTGGCAAACAGCGCGGTGGCGCCTTCCAGCAACTCGCGCTGCGAACCGCTGACGTCGATCACATACGCCGCCAGCGCCCAGGTGCCCAAGCCCGCCAGCAACGCGAGGCCCCAGCCAACGTTGACACTGCGCACCGCTGACTGCTGACCGGTGTTGCGCAAGAAGGCGAGGATTGCCGCCAGCACCAGAATCGCTTCCAGACCTTCGCGCAGCAGAATCAGCAGACCGGAGATGTAGCTCAGCGACCAGCTCAGACCATCGCTGCCCAGCAGGCCGGCGGATTCCTCGAGTTTGGCCTTGGCCGCGTCCAGACGCTGCTCGGCCTGCTCGACCGACAGACCGTCCTGCAGCGATTGCCGATACGCCATCAACGATTTTTCTGTGTCCTTGCGCACGTTGGCATCGACGTTGTCCAGCGAGCTTTCGACCAGTTCGAAGCCTTCCAGATACGCCGCCACCGAGAGGTCATAGGCCTGATCATGTTCACCGGCGCGGTAGGCCGCGAGGCTCTTGTCCAGCGTGGCGGCAGTGTAATCGAGCAACTGCGCCGGACCGCGTTTGACCTGCGGTGGTTGTGCGCGCTGAGCCCGGAACGTCGCCGCAACCTCTGCGCCTTCCGCCGCCTGCACTTCGGCCGGGGTCTGGCGGGCCAGATCGGCGATGTTGTAGACCTTGTCGGACTTGGCGGCCGCCGCATCGGCACTGAAGCCGGCGATGTAGGTGGCCAGATCCCAGCGCTGGCGATCATCGAGCTGATCGGCAAACGCCGGCATGTCGGTGCCTTCGACGCCCTGGCCGAGGGTGCTGTAGATCGCGTACAGGCTCAGGTGATCCATGCGCGCAGCGTCGCGCAGGTTGGCTGGCGCAGGGTCAGACCTACGCCGGCCGGGCCGTCGCCGGCACCGGAATCGCCGTGGCACACCGAGCAATTCTGCGCATACAACGGCGCACCGCGTGTCGGGTCCGGGGTGATGATCGGCGCCTGACTGACCTCATAAGCCACCGCCAGTTTCGCCCCCAACTGTCGGGCCTGACGGGCTACATCAGCACCGTCCTGCTTCGCACTGATGGCGGCGTGCAAAGATTCGACGCCCTGTTCCAGCGCGGCTTTTTCCGGTTTGGCCGGTAATGCAGTGATCAAGCCTTGCAGAACCTGGGTGAATTCCAGCTGCTCGCGGTATTCGCCATCGTCGATGACTTTGCCTGCCGCGACCGTCGGCGGGTAATCGGCACTGATGTAATCGAGCAGGTGCAACGCTTGCGGCGCGCCTTCCACGGTATCGGCCAGCAGCGGCAGGCCGCTCAGGGACAATAACGGGAACAGCAGCCAGGCCAGCAATCGGGACGAGGCAATCATGAACGAATCTCAAATGGAAATGCGAAGTTACATATTGTTCACTTCGTAGACGTTTCTCTCAAGCTTTGTCGATGTTGGCAGGGAATGATTCATATCGTTGAAGCCATGTGCCACCATCGACTCCAATAACGTAAATGTTCCCGCTTTGTTCAAGGAAGACCCTTTCAATGCGCCCTTGCCTGCTGCTTCCCCTGCTGCTGACCGCCATGACACAACTGGCGGGTTGTGCGGCTTATCGCAATTACGACCTAGAGCTGGAACAGACCACCGAGCAATTGAAACAAGGCAACGTCGCCGGCTCGCTGGCCTTGATCGAGGCCCATAACCCGGACGAGCAGAAGGATCTGCTCTATTACTTCGAGAAAGGCGCGGTGTTGAGCGCGGGCGGTGAACTGCCCCAGAGTCAGGCGGCATGGCGCAGTGCCGAGCAAATGGTGATCGAGCGCCAGGACACCCTTGAAACCACCGGCGACAAACTCTTGGCCGCCATGGGTAATCACTGGGGCAGCATCATCAATGACAAGCTGCGGCGCTACGATGGTTATGACTATGAAAAAGTCATGCTGACCACGCAGATGGCCCTCAACCAGCTGGCCGTGAATGATTTCGATGGTGCTCGCGCCGACATCAAGAAAACCCATGAGCGCGAAGCGCTGATCGCCCGGCAGCGCGAGCTCGAATATGAGCGCGTCGAAGAGGTGGCGAAAAAGCAGGGCGTGCGTGTGCACTACAAGGATCTGCAGGGCTATCCGGTAGTCATGCTGGACGCGCCGGCGGTGATCGCCTTGAAGAACGGTTACCAAAGCGCGTTCAGTCACTACCTCGCGGGCTTTACCTATGAAGCGCTAGGGGAAAAGAATCTCGCCGCGCCCGGCTATCGCCAGGCCATCGAATTGCGCCCGGATTTACCGTTCTTTCAGCAGGCATTGCGTGACCTCGACAGTCCCGGCCTCAAGGGTGACGAAAGCGATGTGCTGATCATCGTGCAAAGCGGCCTCGCTCCCGCACGCAGTTCGCTGCGTGTGCCGTACCCGGTGAAGCTGGCAGACGGGCAGGTGATTGTCGCCAACATCTCGTTCCCGGTGATGGTGCCCGACACTTCGACGCCGGCCTTCAATCAGATCGGCATCGATGGCCGGCAGAAGAAACTCATCGCGGTCAACAGCATCACCGACATGTCCTTGCGCACGTTGCGCGATGACATGCCCGGCATTATCCAGCGCACCACTTACCGGGCCTTTCTGGCAGCCGACGTGCAAGCCACCGACAACCGACGCGACCCGAGCAAAGCATCGTACGTGACCCATTGGGATGGTTTCGAACACGCCGATACGCGTACCTGGCGCACCCTGCCCAACCTGACTCAGGTATTGCGCGTGCGCCTGAGGAAAGGCGAACACGCGATCACTCTGCCCCACATCAACAACGCCGCACCGCTGAAGATCCGGATTGATCAGAACCGCCAGGTCATCACCCTGCGCGCCCTCGGCGATCGGGTTTTCGCCATGGCAGCGCGTTCGGGCCCGGCAAAACAGCGGCCGAACGCGTCGTGAACAACTAAACCAGGTGATGGCACGACCGCCCTCCACGCCACCAAAAAGACATTACATAGCCATCATCACGCGCTTATAATGCCGCGCCCTCGCCCAGCGAGCCGGCATCAAAAGCTCCTCACCCATGAGGAATTGGCAGGAGGCCAGCGCCGCCGTCGATAGGTCACACCAGCCCGACCAGCACACGCGGCTGCAAGTCTTGTTACTCAGGGAAGAAGTACCCATGGCATTCCGCGCTCCCATGCTGCTCGCGCTCAGCGCCGTCACGCTGTTGTCCGGCTGCGCAGCGTTTCGCAACTACGATTCCGAACTGGCCCAGACCAATCAGCAACTGGCTTCCGGCAACGTCGATGCGGCGCTGACCCTCCTGGAAAAGAACAACACCGGCGCCGACAAAGACCTGCTCTATTACTTCGAGAAAGGTGAACTGCTGCGCGCCAAGGGCGACCTGTCGGGCAGCCAGAACGCCTGGGGCAGTGCCGATCAGGTGGTCGGTCAGTGGGAAGACGCGGTCAAGCTCGACTCGGCCAAGTACCTGGCACAGTTCGGCAGCTTCATCGTCAACGACAAGGTGCGTCGCTACGAAGGCTATGACTACGAAAAAGTCATGCTGACCACGCAGATGGCCCTGAACCTGTTGGCGGTCAACGATTTCGATGGCGCCCGCACGGCGATCAAAAAGACCCACGAACGCGAAGCGGTGATCGCCGACCTGCGTGACAAGGAATACCTCAAGAGCGAAGAACAGGCCGAGAAAGAAGGCATCAAGACTCAGTACAAGGATCTGCAGGGTTATCCGGTGGCCAGCCTCGACGCACCGGAAGTGGTCGGCCTGAAAAACAGCTACCAGAGTGCATTCAGCCATTACCTCGCCGGTTTCGTCTACGAAGCACTGGGCGAGAAAGATCTGGCCGCGCCGGGTTATCGCAAAGCCGCCGAATTGCGCCCGAACACGCCACTGCTCGAACAGGCGCTGGTCAATCTCGACAAACCGTCGAAGTCCGACGACAGCGACATTCTCATCGTCGTGCAGAGCGGTCTGGCCCCGGCCCGCGACTCGATTCGTGTGCCGCTGCCATTACCGATCTCCAATAACGTCGTGATCACTCCGCTGTCGTTCCCGATCATCAAGCCTGACACCTCCACCGCGCCGTTTGCGCAGATCGGCGTCGACGGCAAGCAAGTCGACCTGACCGCGCTGAACAGCACCACCGCCATGTCCCGCCGCGCTCTGCGCGATGACATGCCGGGGATCATCGTGCGCACCACCGTGCGCGCGATCACCAAAGGCGTGGCGCAAAGAAGATCAACGAAACCAATCCGCTGGCCGGTCTCGCTGTGGGTATTTCTTCAGCAGTGCTCGAAGGTGCCGATACCCGTACATGGCGCACCCTGCCGGACAACACCCAAGTGGTGCGTCTGCGCCTGAAAAAGGCGAGCATCAGGTTACCCTGCCGAGCGCCGTCGGCGGCTCGGTGGTCAAGGTCACTGTCGACCAGCACTACCAAGTGATCAGCCTGCGTGCCGTGGGCAACCAGGTATTCGCTGGCGGCATCGCTGCTCACGTAATGCCGAGCGCTGCCGCGACCAATGTCGCCAGCCTCAAACAACCTTAAGAACGGAGTCTTTGCAATGCGCTTGAAGATCATCGCCGTCGCCGCCCTCGCCTTGCTGGCAGGCTGCGCCACCCCGCCACCGCCGGAGCCGGGCAGCGCCGCGAGCAAAGTCGTGGCCATGGGCCCGCAGAAACACATCGTCGTCGGCGCCATGCGCGTGGCCCGGGAAAACGGCTTCATGACCGTCAACGTGCAGTTGAGCAACACCCTCAACAGCAACAAGATCTTCTACTACCGCTTCGCCTGGCTTGGTGCCGAAGGTTTCCCGGTTGCCGAAGAAGAAGTGTGGAAAAGCCAGATGATGTACGGCGCCCAGACCAGCTTCATTCAGGCCATCGCGCCGACCCCGAAAGCCGTGGATTTCCGTCTGGAAATCAAGACGCCTTAAGCCCGCCACCCTATTTCTGATTGAGAGAGCTTTCTCATGTTTGCACGCTTTTCCTGCATCGCCGTCATCGCCCTGCTCGCCTCCGGTTGCGCCAACACCTCGCCGACCCTGGGCAGCAAGAACATCAGCTACGGCGACACCAAAGCGGTTGAAACCGTGACCAACGAATTTGGTTCGACCGACCTGCAAATGATCGCCGAGTCGATGACCCGCTCGCTGGCCCAGTCCGGCATCCTGCAGGGTCGCCCGGTGGTTCAGGTCTACGACGTGAAGAACAAGACCAGCGAGTACATCGACACTCGCGAAATCACCACCAGCATCAAGACCCAATTGATGAAAACCGGTGTCGCGCGCTTTGCCAGCGACAACAATGCGATGCAGAGCCAGGTTGATCAGCTCAAGCTGCAGAACCAGAGCGGCCTGTACAAGAAAAGCACCGTGGCCAAGACCGGCAACATGATCGCCGCCAAGTACCGCATCGAAGGTTCGATCAGCTCGATCGTCAAGCGAAGCAGCGACTACAAGGACGTCTTCTACAAATTCAGCCTGCAACTGATCGACGTCGAAAGCGGGCTGGCCGAGTGGATGGACGAAAAAGAGATCCGCAAAACCACGGAGCGTTAATCGATGCGCACATGGATTGGCATGATGGCCCTGGCTTGCGCGTTCAGCGCGCAGGCGGCCCCGAAAGTCGCGGTGACGGATCTGGCGTATCAGGAACGCGTGGAGCAATACATCCACATCGTTTCGGCGCAAAGCAACCACCGCGAGAGTTACTACAGCGCCAGCGGTTCTTCGAGCTACAACGAGATCGAAGCGACCACCAGCTACATCGAACAGGGCGAGTTGCGTAAATTCACCGGCGACATCAAGGGTGAAATCCTGCGTACCGGCATGTTCCAGCTGGTGCAGGGCACACCGTACACCGCCTCGTCCAAGGGCGATGTGTATGACGTGATCAAGCGCATCAAGGCCGGCAACTTCAAAGGCGCCGACTACGTGCTGTTCGGCACCGTGTCCGACATCGACTTCACCCAGGACATCAACGAGCTGGCGCACACCGACAGCTATTCGGCGGTGCTGGGCCTGACGCTGGTGGCGGATTTCAGCCTGATCAACACCAAGACCTACGAGATCACCTCGGCCTTCACGGCGATGGGCGAAGCGCAGGACACCAAACTGGTGAACCACCGCGACATCAAGATCTCGCTGAACCGTCCGCGGGTGGTGCGTGACGTGTCCAAGGCGTTGGGCGAAGACGTGGCCGGGCAACTGAGCATGCAGCTCGGTGGCGGTGACGGTTATGAACAACCGCGTGAGGCGCCGCAGCGCAACAATCTGCCGCGTGACACGGCGCCGGTGATTTTACGCTGAGCCGGATCTGAGGACTTTTGTGGCGAAGGGCTCTGTTGCGAGGGGATTTATCCCCGTTGGGTCGCGAAGCGGCCCTCGCTATTGATTCAAGAAAAGCTCGCTTGCCCCGATGTCTCGGTAGAAATGAAAAAGGCGACCTCTTGAGGTCGCCT
Source organism: Pseudomonas sp. B21_DOA (assembly GCA_030544685.1). Taxonomy (NCBI): domain Bacteria; kingdom Pseudomonadati; phylum Pseudomonadota; class Gammaproteobacteria; order Pseudomonadales; family Pseudomonadaceae; genus Pseudomonas; species Pseudomonas sp. B21_DOA. Next base: position 723,108 of record CP086683.1, read on the forward strand.
TTTTTCTGCCCGAGCGGTTTACGCCGCCGCTTTGCGCAACGTCGCCATGAATGCCGCCGCGCCGATGAACAGCCCGGCAAAGGTGCGGTTCATGCGTTTCTGCTGCTTGGGTGTGCGCAACAGGCGCAGCACCTTCGACGCGAGCCCGGTGTAGCCGGCCATGACAATCAGGTCGACGAATACCATGGTCACGCCGATCACCAGATACTGAATCAGCAGCGGCGCATGGGGATTGATGAACTGCGGCAGCACCGCGAGCATGAATATCAATGCCTTGGGATTGCTGATATTCACCAGAAAGCCGCGAAACACCAGGGCCAGCGGCTTGCCGATCGGCCGTACCCCGGCGTCATCGCTCATGTCCATGGGCAACGCGCGCCATTGCTTGATAGCCAGATAAACCAGATAGGCAACGCCGAACCATTTGATCGCATGGAACGCCGTGGCCGAAGCAGTGAGCACGGCGCCAACACCTGCGCCGACAATCGCAATCTGCACCGCCAGACCGATCTGCAGGCCCAGCGCGTTCCAATAGCCGCGCCAGAACCCGTATTGCAGACCGCTGGACATCGACGCAATGGCGCCCGCGCCCGGGGACAAACTGATCACCCAGCAGGCGGCAAAGAATGCCAGCCATGTTTGAAGCTCCATCGCATACCTCGGCTGATGCTTGTGACAAATGCCTAAGCTAATGCGGCTTCGTGTGGATGACTACCAGTTTTTTGCTAAATATTGCGGGAAGCTGAGGGCCCTTCGCGAGCAGGCTCGCTCCCACAGGGGAACGCATTCCAATGTGGGAGCGAGCCTGCTCGCGAAGGCGTCGGAACAGACGACGTAGAAATTACTTCTCAAACCCGCTCGACGGCAACACATCGGTCCCGCGCCAACGCCGCACCGAACGCTGGAAGAACAGGCTGTTCGGCACCTGCACCATGGCGCTACCGGTGCCGAGCTCTTCGGCCTCGACCAGCGTGGTGTAGAGCAGATTGATCGCGATCACCCGGCCTTTGACGCCAGGCTTGTCGGTGGTGTCCACCAGCTCGACCACGTCGCCGAGGCGGAACGGCCCGACGGTGAAAATGAGAATTGCGCAGAGCAGGTTCGACAGCACACTCCACATGGCGAAGAACGCCACCGCCGCCACCGCGACAAACCCCGACAGCGCCGTCCACAGCACCGTGGCCGAAACGCCGAGGCGCTCGAGCACGAAGAGCAGCGCGCTGCCCATGATCAGCCAGCGCAACACGCCGCGCAGCGGCATCAGCAACTGCGGTGGAAACGGATAGCGCTCACCCAGGCGAGTCAGGCCTTTGGCAACGAAACGCTGGGTGAGGTAACCGGCCAGCAGAATCAGCAGAATCTGCGCGGTGAACCAGATGGGCTCGACCCACACCGCCGCAAAGGGCAGCTTGAAGGCTTCCATCAGGACAACGCCTCCAGCTCCGCCTGCATGCTTTCCAGGGTTTCCAGGGCTTCCATCCAGGCCTCTTCCAGCTCGGCTTCACGCACCTTCAATTTCGCCTGTTCGGCGAGCAGATCACGCAATTCATTCTTGCGCGCCGGCTCGTAGATATCGCTGTCACCGAGACTGGCATCGACCCTGGCCAGTTTCTCGTGAAGCTTGCCCAGCTCGGCTTCAAGCTTGTCAGCCTCGCGCTTGTGCGGCGCCAGTTGCTGACGCAACGCTGCAGCCGCTTGGCGCTGAGCTTTCTTGTCGGTCTTGTCCGGGTTGACCGGCGTGTTGCTGACCGGCGCATTGCGCTGACGGTATTCCACCAGCCAACGTGCGTAGTCTTCGAGATCACCGTCGAACTCTTCGACCTTGCCGTCGGCAACCAGATAGAAGTTGTCGGTGGTGCTCTTGAGCAAGTGCCGATCGTGAGAGACCACCAGCACCGCACCACTGAATTCCTGCAGGGCCATGGTCAGCGCCAGACGCATTTCCAGGTCGAGGTGGTTGGTCGGTTCGTCGAGCAGCAGCAGGTTCGGCCGTTCCCAGGCGATCAAAGCGAGGGCCAGACGGGCCTTCTCGCCACCGGAGAAATTCAGCACTGGCTCATCGATGCGTGCGCCACGGAAGTCGAAACCGCCGAGGAAGTCACGCAGGGTCTGCTCACGCTCGCTTGGTGCCAGGCGCTGCAAGTGCAGCAACGGGCTGGCCTTGGAGTCCAGCGAGTCGAGCTGATGCTGGGCGAAGTAGCCGACCACGGTGTTTTCGCCACGGGTCAGGCGCCCGGCCAGCGGTTCGAGCTCGCCGGCGAGGTTCTTGATCAGCGTCGATTTACCCGCACCGTTCGGCCCAAGCAGACCGATCCGTGCACCGGGGTCAGTTGCAGCTTGACCTTCTCGAGGATGGTCTTGTCGCCATAACCCAGGCGCGCATCGGACAGGTCGATCAGTGGGCTGGAGATCTTGGTAGACTCGCGGAAGACGAAATCGAACGGCGAATCGACGTGGGCCGCCGACAATTCTTCCATGCGCTCCAGTGCCTTGATCCGGCTCTGCGCCTGACGGGCCTTGGTCGCTTGGGCCTTGAAGCGGGCGATGTAGCTTTCCATGTGCGCACGCTGCGCCTGCTGCTTCTCGTAGGCCTGTTGCTGCTGGGCCAGACGCTCGGCACGAGCGCGTTCGAACGCGGTGTAGCCGCCGCGATAGAGCGTCAGTTTGCGCTGATCGACATGGGCGACGTGATCGACCACTTCGTCGAGGAAATCCCGGTCGTGGGAAATCAGCAGCAAAGTGCCCGGATAGCTCTTCAGCCACTCTTCGAGCCAGATGATCGCGTCGAGGTCCAAGTGGTTGGTCGGTTCGTCGAGCAACAGCAGATCAGACGGGCACATCAGCGCCTGCGCCAGATTCAGACGCATCCGCCAGCCACCGGAGAAATCGCCTACCTGACGGTCCATCTGCTCATTGGTGAAACCCAGGCCGGCGAGCAGCTTGCGCGCCCGCGCATCGGCGGTGTAGCCATCGGCGCTGTCGAGTTCGGCGTGCAGCCGCGCCAGTGCGGTGCCGTCGTGGGCCTCCTCGGCGGCGGCAAGCTCGCGTTGCACCTCACGCAGACGCAGGTCGCCATCGAGCACATAATCGACTGCCAGGCGTTCGAGGGTGTCGACCTCTTGGCGCATATGCGCAATGCGCCAGTCGGCCGGCAGCAGGCAGTCGCCCGAATCCGGGTGCAACTCGCCGCGCAGCAAGGCGAACAGGCTGGATTTGCCGGCACCGTTGGCGCCGATGAGGCCGGCTTTGTGGCCGGCGTGCAGGGTCAGCTCGGCGTCTTCTAGCAGACGTTGCGGGCCACGCTGTAAAGTCAGGTTCTGAAGTCGGATCATAATGGCGGCGGAGTCTACCAGCTTCGCTCACAACTGGCGCGAGTAGCACGATGTCCTCTGACCTGTGGAGCTTTGCCCTTGATGTCTACGCCCGGCCGGGTGTGGAAGATGCCTGCCTGCAATTGCAAACGGCGGGCGCCAATGTCTGCCTGTTGCTGTGCGGTTTGTGGCTTGAGCAGCGCGCAGTGACCTGCGATGAGTCGCGCGTTCGTTTGCTCAAGGCCTTGACCGCGCCGTGGGATATCGAGGTGGTGCAACCGCTGCGAACCTTGCGCATGCAATGGAAAGCGCGGGCCGTCGATGATGCGGTGGTGGCGGGCATGCGCGAGCAGATCAAGTCACTTGAGCTTGAAGCTGAGCGAACCTTGCTGTCACGGCTGGAAGGTGTGGCGCAGGAGTGGGCGCGCAACGATGCAGGTTCGGTGACCTGGCTGGAAGATCTGGCCGGCACTGCCGCCAGCCTGAACCGCGACGCGCTGCAAGTGCTGCGCGTCGCGGCAACCGGCACTTAGGAAGCGCTGGTCGGGGTGCTGCTGACGTTCGACGAAGCGGCTGGTGCTGGCGCAGTCGAAGGGGTCGATTGAGCAGCGGACGACGGTGTCGAGGCAGCTGGAGCAGCCGGGGTAGCCGCAGGCGCAGGCTTGGCGGCTGGAGCAGCAGCCGGTTTGGTCGCGGCTGGCTTGGCAGCAGCAGGCTTTTTCACCGCTGGTTTTGCGGCTGGCTTGGCGGCCGGTTTTGCAGCAGCGGTCGCAGGCTTGGCAGCAGCGGGTTTCGCAGCAGGCTTGGTGGCCGGTTTCGCAGCAGTTTTTGTCGCAGGTTTTGCTGCCGATGTGGCGGCTGGTTTGGCAGCCGGTTTTACCGCCACTTTCGTAGCAGGTTTGGCGGCGGCCGGCTTGGCCGCAGTCTTGGCAGCAGGCTTCGCAGCGGCGGTCTTGGCAGCAGGTTTCGCTGCAGGTTTTGCCGCTGCTTTGGCAGCAGGTTTGGCGGCTGCGGTTTTCGCCGGTGCAGCTTTGCTCGCGGCCGGTTTTGCAGCGGCTTTGGCAGGGGTGGCTTTCACTGCTGGCTTGGCTGCAGCAGGTTTGGCTGCGGTGGTTTTAGCCGCCGGTTTTGCCGCGCTCGCCGCTGGCTTCTTCGCTGCAGTTTTCGCCGCTGGTTTGGCAGCCGCTTTCACTGGCGCCTTGGCCGCTGGTTTGGCGGCGGTTTTCGCAACAGCAGGCTTGGCCGCTGCGGTTTTCGCCGGGGCTTTGCTTGCAACAGGTTTGGCGGCGGCTTTCTTCGCTGGTGCTGCTGCCGGTTTGACCGAACGCGACGACAGAACTTTGCCCACTGCTTCTTGAACGCGGCCAACACCCTGGGCCAGCTTCAGGCTTTCCTGAGCATCGCGCTTGAGTTGCAGAATGTAGCTGCGGGTCTCGGACTGACGATCTTTCAACGCGTCGAGCAGGTCTTCGAGTTCTTTCACCGAAGCCTTGGCTTTGTTCTGTGCCTTGGCTTTGCCGGCGCTGGCGGCGTCCTGCAGTTTGGTGCGCGATTTGTGCAGTTTTTCCTGCGCTTTGCCACGCTGTTTTTCAAGCTTGGCGAGCAGTTTTTCAGCATCAGCCAAGGCTTGCGAGCAAGCGTTTTCCAAATGCTCGAGCAGGCTGCCCGACAACTGTTGGAGTAAGTGCAACGGAGTATTTACAGGCTTCTTGGTGGCCGACATGGTTTACCTCCTGGCTGACGTGAGTGCGGCTCATACTAGACCTCTGCTGATACCGCCGCTAGGGCATGTTGACAGTATCTCTGCCGTTGCGTTGCACCGAAGCCCAAATGTTCTGCGTGCGAAAAAAGCAGTTCACCGATGCAGGCGTCGGCACTGGCATAATCCCCGCATCTCAGGTCGGAGAGTGCCCATGTCGCGCTACTTTATGTTGTCCCTCTGCATGGTTTTTTCGGCGGCGTATGCCGATGAAAAAACTACGGCAAACGATGCTCATGACCTGGCTTACAGCCTCGGTGCCAGCCTCGGCGAACGGCTGCGTCAGGAGGTGCCGCAATTGCAAATCCAGGCACTGATCGAAGGTCTGCAACAGGCGTATCAGGGCAAGCCGCTGGCGCTGAGTGAAGCGCGTATCGAACAGATTCTGGCCGACCACGAATCGCGCAATGCCGAGCAGGCATCACGGCAGTCGAGCGATGCGGCGATGGAAAACGAGCAACGCTTTCTCAGTGCGGAAAAAGCCAAACCGGGGGTGAAGGAACTGGCCGATGGCATCCTCCTGACTGAACTGGTTCCGGGCACTGGCGCCAAGGCTGGCCCGGACGGCAAAGTGCAGGTGTTGTATGTCGGCAAGCTGCCGGACGGCACCGTGTTCGATCAGAACACCCAGCCGCAATGGTTCAACCTCGACAGCGTGATCACCGGTTGGCGCACCGCTTTGCAGAGCATGCCGGTGGGGGCGAAATGGCGATTGGTGATTCCGTCGGATCAGGCTTATGGCGCCGACGGTGCCGGCGACCTGATTGCGCCATTCACACCACTGGTATTTGAAGTGGAATTGCGTGGCGCGACGAGCTGATCAGGCATAAAAAAACGGTGCGCTTTCGGGCGCACCGTTTTTCATGAAGGACGTGGATCAGGCCTGAACCGGATCTTCTGCCTTGTGTGCCGTGTGCAGCACTTCGATCAGGCAGTCTTCAAGTTCGAAGCGCTCATGCAGCAAGCCGCCCAATTCCTTGAATTTCTCCGCAACGCATTTGCCTTCATCGCACAGATCATTGAACGCGAGCAGCTTCTCGGTAATGACGTCAATGCGTGGGTAAATGGTCTCGGCGAGTTCCAGACCGCGCTTGTCGTTGAACGCCTTGGCTTCGCCAGTCAGCTGTTCATAGATTTCGAAGTGCCCAGCCGATACGTAATCGACCAGCACGCCGCAGAACTCCAACAGAGGTTTGCGGCTTTCGGACAGCGAATCAGGCTGCGCACCGAGTTTGTCGTAGGCGCCGATCAGCTCTTCACGCTCCTGCAACCAGCGGTCGATCAGCAGATGAACCCCACCCCAACGTTCCTGAGCATTCTGACAACTTTCGAGCATGGCGATCTCTCTTCCCTTGTGGGTCATGCTGCTCTACACCCGCGCCCCTGTTCTGATTTGACTGGGTGGACGATCGGGCAGAGCGTCATCGAGCAACATAATTCCAATGACACGTGCCGGCCAGATTATGCCCGCACGCCTATGGCTTCAAGGTACGCAGGAGATAAAGTTCATACAAGTGTTTAATCCTTGACCAGCGTGTAGTGCGACGCTTCGTCGCTGACCGGTCGTTGCAGAGCGCTCCAGATCAGTCGCAGCAACTGATAAACCGCAAGAATCGACACGCCGACAAAAACAGCAGGCTCCATTCCGGAATGCTCAGGTCGAACAGCGTCCAGGAGATTTCCGCACAGTCGGCACCGCCCTTGAACATCCGCTGCAAGGCACAGATCCACGGCAGACCGCTGAACAGCGACTCCACGGTGGGCGAGCATTTGACCAGTTGCAACATCGAGTCACTCTGGATCAACACCTGCCGCCACGCAGCGGTAGTTCCACCCAGACTGGCGCCCAGCGCAAACAGCCAGTACCACCACAAGCCAACTCGGCGAGGGCCATGCACCGCCGCCACGCCGCAACCAACGCACAGCAAGGTGAGGAACAACCGCTGCACCAGGCACAGACTGCAAGGCGTCAGACCGACTGCGTATTCGAGGTAATAGGAAGCTCCCAGAGCAAAGGCCCCCGCAATGAAAGCCATGAAGAACAAGGAGCGTGAGCAGGCCAACGACATGGCTTTTCCGTAACAGTAGAGACAGACGGTTACGGTAGAGGAAAGCGTGTCAGCCTTTCAAGGCGAGGGCCTGCCGACAGTTCACCACAGGTGTAGGGAAAACCCGACAGGCTCAAGAGGAAATGATGAAGCGAACTGTAGGAATTTGCCTCCAGCGCGCAAAGAAGCGGAATTTTCAGCATGAAAAGTTCGCGAGGGAGCAACCTCCTCGCCTTTCACACCTTCGCCGCCACCGGCAAAGGCGCCGCCAGCAGGCGTTCATCGAGCAGTCCCAGACCTTCCTGGAACAACTGGTTGCTGCGCTCGGTATCGCCAAGCTGTGCAAGCAGACGGGCCAATTCCGCACAGGTCTCCGGATTGCGCTGCACACGCAGACTGCTTTCCAGATAGTCACGCGCCTTGCCCCACAGACTGGTTTGCAGACACAAACGCCCGAGGGTCAGCAACAGGCTCGGATCGGCCGGGTGCTCTTTGAGCCAGCCTTCGGCAGTCTGCAGCTGACGCGCAGGATCGCTGCCACGAACCAGACCATAGAGCCGCGCCAGATGACTGTCGTACTTGCGCTTGAGCGCTGTGCGCAGCACTTCTTCGGCTTCGACCTGAGCGCCCAACTGGCGCAATTGCTCGGCATAGGCCAGCACCAACGGCGGCTCCTGACGCTGCGCCGAAGTCAGCTGCTCCCAGGCTCGCTTGAGTGACTGCAAACCCACCGTACCGTCTTCTTCGCGATGGGCTGCCAGGGACAGGTTTTCACCCCAGGCGCGACGCTCGAGTTCGGCCAGTTCGGCTGGCGGCAGCACTTTGTCTTTGCGCAACTCCGGCAGCAAACGAATCACCGCCGACCATTCGCCACGTTGCTGATGCAGACGCTGCAATTGACGCAGTGTCTGTGCGCTGCGCGGATGCCGCTCGTGCATCGCCTGCAAAGTCACCAGTGCACCATCGGTGTCGCCGCGATCGGTCTGCAGTTGCGCGTGACTCAGGGCGATCGCCAATTCGGCTTGCGGCTGACGTTCCAGCGCGCGCTCAAGCAAACGATCGCTTTCTTCGTACTGACCTTGCTCGTTCGCCGCACGTGCGGCGCCGAGGTAGTAAAGCAGTGGCTGACGTTCGGCTTCCGCTGCGCGGGTCAGATGCCGCTGCGCACTGGCCCAGCGGCCTTCAGCCAGATCCAGTTGGCCGTGTTCGATCGCCCCTTGCACGCGGCGACTGCGATTGCGCCGCGACCAGGGATTGACTACGCCGGTAGAGGTCATCACCAGCTCGGCCAGCACCTTGATGCCCCAGAACAGCAGCCACAGCACCGCGATCACTGCCAGTGTCGCCCACAGACTTGCCTCGTAGCGGAAGCTCTTGTACGCCACCAGCACGTAACCGGAATGCTCGGCGATCGCCAGGCCCAGCGCTGCCGTCGCGGCGATGACCAGAAACACGATTACATAAAGGCGCTTCATGGGGTCGCCTCCTGCGCCTGGTTGCCGGCAGGCTTGGCGAACGGTTTCACCGATTCCTCGGCATTGACGTTACGTCGCTCCAGATACCCTTGCACGGCGCTCAAGGTGCCGGCCAGATCCGGCGTCTGGACGGTGACCGGTTCCTTGCTCAGCTCGGCGACCTGCTCCAGCATGACTTTGCTTTGCGGGTTGTCCGGGTTGAAATTGCCCTTGAGCACATCGCGCGCCTCGGCCAGCGCCTGGGTATAGACCGCCGCCTGACCATTGAGCGCCGCCCACTGCGCTTGCTCCAGCGCCAGGCTCAGGGCCAGGCGCACCTGGCTCAGGCTCTGTCCGGCCAGCAGCGGCTTGACGTTCTTGTCAGCGTTGAAATCGATGCGGATATAGCGCGATACCTTGTCCCACCACTGCGCCCAGCGGCTGGCGCCGTCGCCGTCGGCAGTCAGGCCCAGCAGCGACTCGCCGCGATCCTTGTACTCCGGCGCCAGCTCGGTGAGGTCGATGACCTGATCGCGCAAAGCGCCGAGGCGCAGGAACAGCCCGGTGCGATCCGGCTGTTCGGTGCTGCGCAAGGCAACCAGGGTTTTCGCCACTTGCTCGCGCGCGGCGAAGGAACCCGGATCGTTCTGTTCACGGAGGATTTCGTCGGCGCCCTGCACCAGTGCCTGGGCGCTGCTGATGTCCTGCAACGCCGACAGGCGCAGGCTGGCCAGACGCAGCAAGTGCTCGGCCTCGGCCAGACGCCAGTCCTTGCGGCTGGCGCCGAGGACGGTTTCCAGACGCTGATTGAGGCGCTGCTGATCGCCCTGCAATTGCGTCACCAGACGCTGGCGTTCGGCGAGTTCGTCAGCACCGGGCAACTGCGCCAGACGCTCGGTCAGACGCTGTTCGTTGAGCTTCAGACTCTGCGCCTGATCGTTCAACGCCTGCACCTGACTCGACTGTTGCTGCGTGTTGCTCTGCAGGTGGCGCACCTGCCAGACACCCCAGCCACCGATGGCGACACCGGCGGCACCGAGCAGCAAGGCGACAATCGCCAGTCCATTGCCTCGGCGCGGCTCTTTGGCCGGTGGTGGAGTTTCAACCTGGGCATCGAGCGCAGGCTGGACGTCATCTTTTGGCAAGGCTGTTTCGCTCACGTATCCATCCTTTGCATTAGAAAACGGCACGGGAAATTCCCGTAACGCCGTCAGCAAAGCCGCGGCACTCGCGCCGCGGCAATCCACAACTGTTTGAGCCCCGGCGGCACGTGCCAGCTCGGCGACTCTCGGGCTTGGTACAAACAACGGCAACTGCGCAATCTTCGGCCAGGCATCGCCGGCCATTTGCCGCAGGTGCTCGAAACCCTGTCCACTGCTGACCACCAGCCCGTTCAAGCGTTCCGCTTCGATCCGCCGCGGCAGCTCGTTTGGCGGGTAGGCTGGCAGGTCGCGGCGATACAACTCCAGATACTCGACACTAGCACCTAGCGCGCGCAGGCGCTCGGCGAGCAGTTCACGACCGCTCTCACCGCGCAGGATCATCACCTGCGCACCGGGCTCGCTAACCGCCTCGCGCAGACGTGGCAATTGCAGCAAGGCTTCACTGTCATCGCCGTCAGCCGGGAAGCTCACATCGAGACCATGATCGCGAAGAATCTCTGCGGTCGCCGCGCCGACGCTGAACCACGGCATGCTCAATGGCGCCGTGCCTGCGGACTTGAGCAGATCCACCGCGATCCGCGCCGCCGGCTTGCTGACCACGATCACTGCGCTGCAAGCGGGCAATCGCGACATCGCCTGACGAATAGTGTCAGAGAGCGGCAGCGGAACAATGTCCAAAAGCGGCAGGCAACTGCTGAAAATCCCGTGCCCGGCCAACTGTTCGGCCAGCGCCGCGCAGTCATCCGCAGGGCGCGTCAGCAGCAGGCGCCAGGCCGTCACTCGTGACCCGCCTCGCCGTACACCGCTTTGAGAATGTCGTCGGCGCCTTGCTTGAGCAGGTCTTCAGCGACCTGTACGCCCAAGGCTTCAGCGTCAGCACGCGGCGCCCGGGCTTCGGCGCTGAGCAACTCGCCGCCGCTTGGCTCACCGACCAGTCCGCGCAACCACAACTGCTCGCCTTCGAGCACGGCATAGCAGGCGATCGGCACCTGGCAGCCGCCGTTCAAATGTTTGTTGAGGGCGCGTTCCGCGTTCACCCGCGAAGCGGTATCGGCGTGGTGCAAAGGCGCGAGCAAGGCGTGAATTTCGTGGTCGGCGCTGCGGCATTCGATGCCGACCGCGCCCTGGCCACCGGCCGGCAGACTGTCATCGACACTGATCGCCGAAGTGATGCGATCTTCGAAGCCGAGGCGGATCAGACCGGCAGCGGCGAGGATGATCGCGTCGTATTCGCCGGCGTCGAGCTTGGCCAGACGGGTATTGACGTTGCCGCGCAGAAAGCGGATCTGCAGGTCCGGGCGACGCGCCAGCAGCTGTGTCTGCCGACGCAGGCTCGAGGTGCCGACGATGGCTCCGCTCGGTAAAGCTTCAAGGCTTGCGTAGGTATTGGAGACGAAAGCATCGCGCGGATCTTCGCGCTCGCAGATACAGAACAGGCCCAACCCTTGCGGGAAATCCATCGGCACGTCTTTCATCGAATGCACGGCGATGTCGGCCTGGTTTTCCAGCAGCGCGGTTTCCAGCTCCTTGACGAACAGGCCCTTGCCGCCGATCTTCGACAGTGGTGAGTCGAGCAGCTTGTCGCCGCGACTGACCATGGGCACCAGCGTCACCAGCAGGCCAGGGTGGGCCGCCTCGAGACGGGCTTTGACGTATTCGGCCTGCCAGAGGGCCAGCGCACTTTTACGGGTGGCGATGCGGATTTCGCGAGGGGACATGGAACAATCCGTACTGAATAGATACGGCGGATAATAACAGCTCAGCCAATTCCACTTTGACCTGAATCAGAAAACGGCGTGGCCTCCCTGGCCTGCCATGCCGGGTAAAAGAATCTGGAACGCCCGGTAAAGACCGGGTCAAAGTCCCTGCATCATCTTGCGTACACCGGCCACATGCCGACGACTGACAATCAGCGCATCGCCATTAAGGCCTTTGAGGAACAACTGGAAATGTCCCAGTGGTGTGCGCTGCAATCGCTCGATGCGGTCGCGAGCGACCAGCGCGTTGCGGTGGATACGCACAAAGCGTTCGCCGAATTCGTCTTCGAGGGCTTTGAGAGGTTCGTCGAGCAGCACTTCGCCGGCTTCGTGACGCAGGGTCACGTATTTGTGGTCGGCGATGAAGTAGACCACCTGATCCAGCGGAATCAGCTCGATGCCTTTGCGGGTGCGCGCGCTGATGTGGCTGCGTGGACCGTTGCCACTTTCGGCAGCGGGACGGGTCAGGGCTGCAAGTTGCGCCCGATTGGGACGTTCAGCCCGCTTCAGGGCCTCATTCAAGTGTTCGGTTCGCACAGGTTTCACCACATAGCCCACGGCGCTGGCCTGCAGGGCTTCCACGGCAAATTCATCGGGACTGGTGCAAAACACCACGGCCGGCGGCGTCTCGCGTTCGCACAGTCGGGCAGCAACCTGCAGGCCATCGAGGCCCGGCATGCGGATATCGAGCAACACGATATCCGGTTTGTGGCTGTCGATCAGCGCTAACGCCTCCTCGCCATTCGTGGCACTGGGCTCCAGGACTGTGTAACCCTCGAGCTCGCTCACCATACGGCTTAGGCGCTCGCGAGCCAGGGGTTCGTCATCAACGATCAGGACATTCATATTGCGCTGGATTCCTGCGTGAGTCTCGCACAAGGATAGCGTAGACAGGTGTAGTGACCTCCGTCACCGCGATCCACGCTAAGACTAGCCCGAGCGCCAAAAAGTGCCGTACGTCGGCCAGCAATATTTGCCAGCGTCCGCCTGGTACTGCTCGGAGCCCAGTGTTTCCTGCGTTTCTCCCGGTGGTTGACTCAAGGACAACTCACCCGCCCCTCTTCTTATAGCCAGTGGCCAGACCTTTGCATGATCCGCATTCGCACCGACCCTTATGTCCACTGTAGACGTTCGTCGGATCGATATTGCTCAATCAAAAAATATCCTTTTGTAAATTCCCTGCAGACCGCGCCGGACATGCCTGACACATCCGCGAAAAAACCTGTCGACCGGCGTCAGCGACAGGATTGGCAACCCTGTTATTATCCGCGCCAGCGTTTCACGCCATTTCTTCAAGCCGATACGAGCGAATTCATGAGCACTGACAAGACCAATCAGTCCTGGGGCGGCCGCTTCAGTGAACCCGTCGACGCCTTCGTCGCCCGCTTCACCGCCTCCGTCACTTTCGACCAGCGCCTGTATCGCCACGACATCATGGGCTCGATCGCCCACGCCACCATGCTGGCCAAGGTCGGCGTGCTGACCGATGCCGAGCGCGACAGCATCATCGATGGCCTGAAGACCATTCAGGGCGAAATCGAGGCCGGCCAGTTCGACTGGCGCGTCGACCTCGAAGACGTGCACATGAACATCGAAGCGCGCCTGACCGACCGCATCGGCGTCACCGGTAAAAAGCTGCATACCGGGCGCAGCCGCAACGACCAGGTCGCCACCGATATCCGCCTGTGGCTGCGCGATGAAATCGACCTGATCCTCGCCGAGATCACCCGCTTGCAAAAAGGCCTGCTGGAGCAAGCCGAACGTGAGGCTGCGAGCATCATGCCGGGCTTCACCCACTTGCAGACCGCGCAGCCAGTGACTTTCGGGCATCACATGCTGGCCTGGTTCGAAATGCTCAGCCGCGATTACGAGCGCCTGGTCGACTGCCGCAAACGCACCAACCGCATGCCATTGGGCAGCGCCGCGCTGGCCGGCACCACTTACCCGATCGACCGCGAATACACCGCGCAACTGCTGGGCTTCGACGCCGTCGGCGGCAACTCGCTGGACAACGTTTCCGATCGCGACTTCGCCATCGAATTCTGCTCGGCCGCGAGCATCGCGATGATGCACCTGTCGCGTTTCTCCGAAGAGCTGGTGCTGTGGACCAGCGCGCAGTTCCAGTTCATCGATCTGCCGGACCGTTTCTGCACCGGCAGCTCGATCATGCCGCAAAAGAAAAACCCCGACGTGCCCGAGCTGGTACGCGGCAAGACCGGCCGTGTGTTCGGCGCGCTGATGGGCCTGCTGACCCTGATGAAGGGCCAGCCACTGGCCTACAACAAGGACAATCAGGAAGACAAGGAGCCGCTGTTCGACGCCGCCGACACCCTGCGCGATTCGCTGCGCGCATTTGCCGACATGATCCCGGCGATCAAGCCGAAACACGCGATCATGCGGGAAGCGGCGCTGCGCGGTTTCTCCACCGCTACCGACCTGGCGGATTATCTGGTGCGCCGTGGCCTGCCGTTCCGTGATTGCCATGAAATCGTTGGCCACGCGGTGAAGTATGGCGTCGACACCGGCAAGGATCTGGCCGAGATGAGCCTGGAAGAACTGCGTCAGTTCAGTGATCAGATCGAGCAGGACGTGTTTGCCGTGCTGACCCTGGAAGGCTCGGTGAATGCTCGCGACCATATCGGCGGGACTGCGCCGGCGCAGGTCAAGGCTGCAGTGGCGCGCGGCCAGGCCCTGCTGACCAGCCGCTAGAAGCATCGCGGGCAAGCCCGCTCCCACAGGGTTCTTTGTGGAACACAATTTTGCGTTCGCCCCATAGCCCTGTGGGAGCTGGCTTGCCAGCGATGACTGACTTCAGAGCGTTACAAAATTCACTTCTTGGCAGCAATCATCGCCAAAAACGCCGGCATCGCCGCGTCCTTGTCCACCGCAATCTTCTGCACGTGCGGATTCTGCTCAAGCCGCTCCAGCAGCGCTTTCGCCTGCGGCATCTCGGCCAGCAGATCAATCCCGAACAGCTTCTGCCCGACCGCACAGGCCAGCGGCACGCTGTAGAGGAAATACAAATCGGCAATGCTCAGGCTGTCACCCGCCACGTAGGGGGCGAACTTGCCATGACGGCCCAGCGCGGCGAAGCCCAGCAGCAGCTCGGCCCGGGTTTTCTCCTTGATCGCCTCCGGCAACGTCACACCGAAAAATGCCTCGCCATAACAGGCGCGCCCCGGCAACTCGATGTACAACTCGATCTCCTTGGCAATCGCGAGCACCTGCGCACGCTCAAACGGATCGCTCGGCAAAAGCGGCGTGGCCTTTTGTGATTGTTCGAGGTATTCGAGGATGATCGCGGTTTCGTTGATGTAACCGGCGTCCACGCCCAGCACCGGGACCTTGCCACGCGGGCTGATGGCCAGCGAGTCCGAGGTTTGCGTCGGATAGAAAGTCACTTCTTCGAAGGGCAGGCCTTTTTCCAGCAGTGCCAGTTTGACCATGTTGTAGTAGTTGCTGACAGCGAATCCGTAGAGCTTGAACATTACAGAGCCTCCAGGCCGTGCGGGGTGGGCAGTGCCTGTTTATAGATCGCCGCGACGTTTCCCGCCAGCAGCATCACGCCGCTGAATGCGGGTAAACTGGCGCCTTTCCCTGAGGAGCCTGCCATGAGCGAGCCGACAGATATCGTCAACGATGACGACGAAGAAGCATTCACCGAAGCGACCCTGATCGAAGCCATCGAGAACCAGATCGAAAGCGACAACCCGCCGGCGGCCAAGGCGACGTTGAACAAGCTGACACTGGTCGGCATCGAGCGCGAAGAGATCCTCAACCTGATGGCTCACGTGCTGGCCTACGAGATTGACGCGATGCTCGATGAAGATCGCCCGTTCGACACCCAGTGGTACGAAGCGGCACTGCGCGCTTTGCCAGAGCTGCCACCGGAAAAGCATTAAGATCAAAGATCGCAGCCTTCGGCAGCTTCTACACCGGTCTCCTGTAAGAGCTGCCGAAGGCTGCGATCTTTTTATGCGGACTACACTGGAATTCGCCTCAAGACAAAATCCCGTTGATCCGAGCACTGGACATGCCGCACCAGCAGGTTCACCTTAGAGGCGCTGTCGTCCAATTCCTAGAAAGTCTGGAGTCCTTATGTCGCTTACCCCTGAGTTGGTTGCCGAACTGGAAGTCCTTGCACTCTTCAACCTGGACAGTTCCCAGGAAGGTCTGAAAATTCATCAGACCGCTGCCCCGAAACACATCGCTGCTGCCCAGCGTCTCTTTGAAAAAGAACTCACCGATCAGCCCGACGGCGGATATCTGACCAGCCTCGGTCGCGATGCCGCGCAAAACGTGCAGACCGTACTGACGATTCTGAGAGAGCAGGAAACCGCCTGATTTTCCCCTGACTTTGCCCACGGGAACTCCTGCCACGGGATTTCCGCGGGCCCGCCCGATCGCTGCCGATAAAAAACCGACGTCAAAAAACAAATTCAGCTTAAACGTCCTGCCGCGCAGCGGCTAAACTGCGGCCATTCCGAGACCCTCTACGTCCGAGCCTGCAAGCCGGTTTGAGCTGACATGACGCGCACCCACGAAATCCGCCCCGACCTCGACGAAGGCATTGACCGCAAGGTACTCAGCCAGCTGCGCGCACGTTTTCTCAAACTCAATGAAGGCCGCCTCGGCCGTGCACTCGAAGGATTGTCGACGCGCCAGCAAAGCGTGTTGACGCTGTTGCCGCTGTTCTTCCACGTCAATCATCCGCTGCTTCCCGGCTACGTCTCGGGCAGTACGCCGGCCGGCTTGTCCAATTATGAACCGGACGCCAGCGCGCTGACCGAGGCGCAGCGCCTGACTCGCTCGTTCTCCTACAAACCGCGCCATGGCAGTAACCCGCCGCGACCGATTCACGGTCTGTTCCTGATGGGCAGCCTCGGCACGCTGGCCCAGGCCGACCAAAGCGACATGGACGTGTGGGTCTGCCATGCCCCTGATCTGAGCGAAAGCGAACTCGCCGAGCTGCGCAAGAAATGCCATTTGCTGGAAACCTGGGCCGCCAGCCAGGGCGCCGAGGCGCACTTCTTCCTGATCGACCCGGCGCGCTTCGTCAAAGGCGAACGTGATTCCCAGCTCAGTTCGGACAACTGCGGCAGCACCCAGCACTATCTGCTGCTCGACGAGTTTTATCGCACGGCGATCTGGCTGGCCGGGCGCACGCCGATCTGGTGGCTGGTGCCGGTTTATGAAGAAACAGCCTACGACGCTTACACCCACACCCTACTGTCGAAACGCTTTATTCGCGCCGACGAAACCCTCGATCTCGGGCCGATGGCGACCATTCCGCCCGGCGAGTTCATCGGCGCCGGGTTGTGGCAATTGTTCAAAGGCATCGAGTCGCCCTACAAGTCGGTGCTCAAACTGCTGCTGACCGAGGTGTACGCCAGCGAACATCCGCAGGTGCAGTGCCTGAGCCTGCGCTTCAAGAAAGCCGTGTTCGCCAATCAGCTCGATCTGGATGAACTCGACCCGTACATGGTCGTGTACCGGCGTATCGAGGAATACCTGCTCGCCCGCAACGAGCCGGAACGCCTTGAGCTGGTGCGCCGCGCGCTGTATCTGAAGGTCAACCGCAAGCTCACCGGCAACAGCCGCAGCCAGGGTTGGCAGCGCGCACTGCTCGAACGCCTGGCTGGCGAGTGGCATTGGGATCAGCGGCAACTGGCGCTGCTCGACAGCCGCAGTCAGTGGAAAGTGCGCCAGGTCAGCGCCGAGCGCCGCGCGCTGGTCAACGAACTCAATTACAGCTATCGCTTTCTGACGCAGTTCGCCCGCAGCGAACAGACCGTCAGTCTGATCAACAAGCGCGACCTCAATGTGCTTGGTCGGCGCCTGTATGCAGCGTTCGAGCGCAAGGCCGACAAGGTCGAGTTCATCAATCCGGGCATCGCCCCGGATCTGGCCGAAGACACCCTGACCCTGGTGCAGTCGCCGAACAAAAGGAGCCGGGGCAGACCCAGTGGGGCCTGTACAACGGCAGCCTGACGGCGCTGGAGTGGGAACATTTCGCGCCGATCAAGCGCAGTCGCGAGCTGCTTGAACTGCTGACCTGGTGCCACCGCAACGGCGTGATCGACAGCAGCACGCGCCTGGCCCTGCATCCTGGCACCAGCGACTTGAGCGAGTTCGAGCTGTTCAACCTGCTCGGCAGCCTGCAGCAGTGCATCGCCCTGCCCTTGCCCACCGTTGCCGAAGAGCCATTGCTGCGTGCCGCCGTGCCCAGCGAAGTGCTGCTGCTGATCAACGTAGGCGTCGACCCGCTCAAGCATCATCGCGATCTGAATATCCTGATGACCACCGAGCGCACCGACTCGCTGAGCTATGCCGGCGTGCGCGAAAACCTGGTGCTGACCCTCGATCAGGTCACGCTCAACAGCTGGAACGAAGTGCTGGTCAATCGTTTCGACGGCGCCCATGCGCTGCTCGATTGCCTGCGCGATTACCTCAACAACCTGCCGCGCGGCCCGGTGCAGCCGTCGCTGAAAGTGCGCTGCTTCTGCCACAACCGCGCGCAATTCATTGCCCGCCGCGTCGAAGAAATCATCGACACCGCACAGACCCTGTTGCTCAGTGATTTGAATCATCGCTATTTGATCCAGGTGCAGCAGCACTATCACGTGCTGGAGCTGGTGCCGGGTCAGGTCAACCATGTTGCCCTCGCCACCCTGCCGGCGCTGCTCGACTATCTGGGCGAAGAACAACCGCGCTACAGCCCACTGCACCTCGATCCGATGGCACTGGAGGATCACGACCTCGCGCTGATCCTGCCGATGGGCCAGCCTGAATGCGTTCAGGTGTTCTATCGCATCAGCGAGCAGCAGGCCGAGCTGTACGTGCTGGATGAATTCAATGCCTTGTGGCAACAGCAACTGCCGTACCACGACGAGCAAAGCCTGCTGGTACCGCTGCAGCGTTTTCTGCAATCGATCCAGTACCGCCGTGAGGCGCAATTGCCGATGGACGCTGGCCCGGCGGGCAGCCCCGAGATTTTGTATTACCAACTGTTGCCGTCAGGTCCGGGCCGCTCGCGCCGAGTCGAAACCCGACTGGCACCGCAGACGCCGGTGAACAAACCGTTCTATGACGTGCAGGCGATCATCGGCAAAGCCGCGCCCGGCGAAGTGCAGGTCACCTTGTACTGCAATCAGCGGGAATTCAGCGAGCTGGAGCATGGCGACCAGCTGTTCAGCGTGGTCGCCCGGGAGATCGTCGAGCAGCGCCGCGAGACCGAGCGCTATCGCTGCTACATCACCGACCTCGACCTCTCGGGTCTGCTCGGTGACGGGCACAGTTCAAGCAACCTGTATCTGCGCTACAAGGCGGACCTGGAGCGCTCGTTGAATGAAGCGCTCGAACAGGTTTGAGGCGAGGATTTACTCGGGGAAGGCGCCGCCGTTGACCGGTTGCGATTCCACTTCCAGTAGGGTCAGCTTCAGCGACTTGCCACCCGGAGCCGGCCAGTCGATGTGCTGACCGACCTTGAGACCCAACAGCGCGCTGCCGACCGGCGCCAGAATGGAAATCTTGCCTTCGTCGGCGTTGGCGTCCTTCGGGTAGACCAGGGTCAGGTGATAATCCTTGCCACTGCCTTCTTCGCGGCAATGCACACAGGAATTCATGGTCACGACATCGGCGGGCACTTCATCGTGGCCAACCACGGTGTCGGCGCGATCCAGCTCGGTTTGCAGCGCAATCACGCCCGGCGCAGCCTGGTCTTTCTCGCTCAGGCTGTCGATCAGGCGCTCCAGACGTTGCACGTCCAGACGGGTAAGGGTGATGGAAGGTGCGGTCATGATCCAGGCAGACTCCTTTCTTCTGCACAAAAAAGCAAAACCCCGCCAAAAAGACGGGGTTTTCACCGTGCCTCGGTGGTTTGAGGCGTTCGCGGACACTATCACAGCTCAAAAAATATACAAGTCACGCCCTTTTTTGCCTGGGTGAAACCCTTGTGGCGAGGGATTTATCCCGTTCGGCTGCGCAGCAGCCGTATGGATTTTGGGGCCGCTACGCGACCCAACGGCGATAAATCCCTCGCCACGATATCAACAGGCTTGGGATTTTCGTGCAGCAGCCTGCTGGCAAATCACCCGGCGCCGTTGATCATCGGCCGAGCGCCATTCGCGAATGTCTTCAACGTGGCGCGCGCAGCCGAGGCAGACTTTCTGTTCGTCCAGTCGGCATATGCCCGTGCAGGGCGAGGGCACCGCCGGGCTGACATTGCTGTAGAGCGGTTTCGGCGGGCGAACAGGCGCGGCATCAGTCACGAATCACAGACCTTCGAAATCGAATTCGGCGCCAGCCTGCTGCTTGACGAGGCGTTCGAGCATTTCGCCAAGTTGCTCTTCGCTCTTGTCGCACATCCAGCGCTCGCTTTCTTCGTTGTAATCGAAGTGGAAACCACCGGACACGGCCGCCAGCCACAGCTGACGCAAGGGTTCCTGGCGGCTGAAGATCAACTGGCTGCCGTTTTCGAATTTGACCGTCAGCACGCCAGCCGAGCTTTCCAGATCGATGTCCAGATCGCTTTCGTCAAATATGTCTTCCAGTTTTTCCTGGGTTTCATCGACCAGATCGTGGAAACGGGCTTCGGACAAACTCATTGCGGCAACCTCAAAAATGTCTGATCAGGCTCAAGCGCCGAAAGATACGGACGCTGCCGGCCGATTGCAAAGATTAACGACCAAGCACCTGGCCCATCCAGCACCGCCCCCGTGGGAGCGAGCCTGCTCGCGAAAGCGGTGTGTCAGGCAACGAGCCTGTTGAATTTGCCGACGCCTTCGCGAGCAGGCTCGCTCCCACAGGGATGATGCGCTTCTCAGGAGCCCCGCCGTACGGGAACCCCCTAGCATAGGCAAGCTGCCGGGTGGCCGGTATACTCCGGCGCAATTAACGCATTTTCAAGGATTTCGCCATGAAGCGCCTGATCTCTTCCCTTGCTGCGCTCGTCGCGGTTGCCTGCCTGGTCTCGGCCTGTGGCCAAAAAGGCCCGCTGTACCTGCCCGATGACGACCAGGACCCGGCCGAACAAGCCCAGTCCTCGCAAAAGCAGCCATCCAAGGCTCACAAGCACGACGTCTACCAATAAGGGATCGCCATGGACGCTTTTAACTACCGTGGCGGGGAGCTGTTCGCGGAAGGTGTGGCGCTGTCCGCCATCGCCGACCGCTTCGGCACACCCACCTATGTCTACTCGCGCGCGCACATCCAAGCGCAATATCTGGCCTACGCCGATGCGCTGGCCGGCATGCCGCATCTGGTCTGCTTCGCGGTCAAGGCCAACTCCAACCTCGGTGTACTGAATGTCCTGGCCCGTCTCGGCGCCGGTTTCGACATCGTTTCCCGTGGCGAGCTGGAACGCGTACTGGCCGCTGGTGGCAGCGCCGACAAGATCGTTTTCTCCGGCGTCGGCAAGACCCGTGACGACATGCGTCGCGCCCTCGAAGTCGGCGTGCACTGCTTCAACGTCGAATCCACCGACGAGCTCGAACGCCTGCAAGTGGTCGCCGCCGAGCTGGGTGTTCGCGCCCCGGTCTCGTTGCGCGTGAACCCGGACGTCGATGCCGGCACCCACCCGTACATTTCTACCGGTCTCAAAGAGAACAAGTTCGGCATCGCCATTGCCGACGCCGAAGACGTGTACGTACGCGCCGCGCATCTGCCGAATCTGGAAGTGGTCGGTGTCGACTGCCACATCGGTTCGCAACTGACCACGCTGCCGCCGTTCATCGATGCACTGGATCGCCTGCTCGATCTGGTCGATCGCCTCGGCGACTGCGGCATTCACCTGCGCCACATCGATCTTGGTGGCGGCCTGGGCGTGCGTTATCGCGATGAAGAGCCGCCGCTGGCTGCCGACTACATCAAAGCCGTGCGCGAGCGCCTCGACGGGCGTGATCTGGCGCTGGTGTTCGAGCCGGGCCGCTTCATCGTTGCCAATGGCGGCGTGTTGCTGACCCAGGTCGAATACCTCAAGCACACCGAGCACAAGGATTTCGCCATCGTCGACGCGGCGATGAACGACCTGATCCGTCCGGCGCTGTATCAGGCGTGGATGGACGTCACGGCCGTGAAACCGCGCGACAGCGCTACACGCAAGTACGACATCGTCGGCCCGATCTGCGAAACCGGCGATTTCCTCGCCAAGGACCGCGAGCTGGCGCTGGAAGAAGGCGACTTGCTGGCAGTGCATTCGGCCGGTGCCTACGGTTTCGTCATGAGCTCCAACTACAACACCCGCGGCCGTGCCGCTGAAGTGCTGGTGGACGGGGATCAGGTTTTTGAAGTGCGTCGCCGCGAAACCGTGGCCGAGCTGTTTGCCGGCGAAAGCCTGCTGCCGGAGTAACCCATGCTGCTGCGTTTTACCAAAATGCACGGCCTGGGCAACGACTTCATGGTCCTCGACCTGGTCAGCCAGCACGCGCACATTCAGCCCAAACACGCCAAGCAATGGGGAGATCGCCACACCGGGATCGGTTTCGACCAGTTGTTGATCGTCGAAGCGCCGAGCAACCCGGACGTGGATTTCCGCTACCGGATCTTCAATTCCGACGGTTCGGAAGTGGAACAGTGCGGCAACGGTGCGCGCTGCTTCGCCCGCTTCGTGCTCGACAAGCGTCTGACTGCCAAGCGGCAGATCCGCGTCGAGACCAAGGGCGGCATCATCGAGCTGGACGTGCGTAACGACGGCCAGATCGGCGTGAACATGGGCGCGCCGCGCCTGGTGCCGGCAGACATTCCATTCCAGGCGCCAGCCCAGGCCAGCAGCTATCAGCTGGACGTCGACGGCACCACGGTCGAACTGGCCGCCGTGTCGATGGGCAATCCCCATGCGGTGATCCGCGTGAACGACATCAACAGCGCACCGGTGCATGAGCTGGGACCGAAGATCGAACACCATCCACGCTTCCCGGCGCGGGTCAATGTCGGCTTCCTTCAGGTCATCGATCGTCACCGCGCGCAACTGCGCGTGTGGGAGCGCGGCGCCGGGGAAACCCAGGCCTGCGGCACCGGCGCCTGTGCGGCGGCGGTGGCGGCCATCAGTCAGGGGTGGATGGATTCGCCGCTGTTGATCGACCTGCCCGGCGGGCGTCTGTCCATCGAGTGGGCCGGCCCGGGCGAATCGGTGTTGATGACCGGTCCGGCAGTGCGTGTATACGAAGGACAAGTGCGTCTTTGAGCGAGCAGAAATCATGACCGACAAGCCACAGGTACCCGCCCGACCAGTCGACGAATCAGCTTCCGAGAGCCTTGAGGCAGCCGCGGTTGCCGCGTACCTGGAGGCTCATCCGGACTTCTTCGTCGAGCACGAAGAGCTGCTGCCATCGTTGCGCATCCCGCACCGACGTGGCGACACCGTGTCGCTGGTCGAGCGGCAGATGACCATCCTGCGCGACCGCAATATCGAGATGCGCCATCGCCTTTCGCATCTGATGGACGTGGCCCGCGACAACGATCGCCTCTTTGAAAAAACCCGCCGCCTGATCCTCGCGCTGATGGATGCATCGACCCTGGAAGACGTGGTCATCAGCGTTGAAGACAGCCTGCGTCAGGATTTCCAGGTACCCTTCGTCAGCCTGATCCTGCTCGGCGACAACCCGGCACCGGTCGGCCGCTGGGTGACTCACGCCGACGCGCAAACCGCGATCGGCGGCCTGCTCACCGAAGGCAAAAGCGTCAGCGGCAGCCTGCGTGAACATGAGCTGGATTTCCTCTTTGGTGAAGAACAGCGCCAGCAGATCGGCTCGACCGCCGTGGTTGCCGTCAGCCATCAGGGCATTCATGGCATTCTGGCCATCGCCAGCCGCGACCCGCAGCACTACAAGAGTTCGGTCGGCACCCTGTTCCTCAGCTACATCGCCGAGGTCATGGGCCGCGTGCTGCCACGGGTCAACAGCTCGCTGCGCTCGGTACGCTGACCATGGAACGACAACTGGACGCTTACTGCGAACATCTGCGCAGTGAGCGACAGGTGTCGCCGCACACCCTGTCGGCTTATCGCCGCGACCTTGATAAAGTCCTCGGTTGGTGCATCAAGCAGAACATCGGCAGCTGGGCCGCGCTGGACATCCAGCGCCTGCGCAGCCTGATCGCCCGGTTGCATGCGCAAGGCCAGTCCTCGCGCAGCCTCGCCCGCCTGCTCTCAGCGGTGCGCGGGCTCTATCACTACTTGAATCGCGAAGGCTTGTGCGACCACGACCCAGCCACCGGCCTGGCCCCGCCAAAGGCGAACGGCGCCTGCCGAAAACCCTCGACACTGACCGCGCCCTGCAACTGCTGGAAGGTGCGGTCGAGGACGATTTTCTCGCCCGGCGCGATCAGGCGATTCTTGAGCTGTTCTATTCCTCCGGCCTGCGCCTGTCCGAGCTGACCGGGCTCAATCTCGATCAACTCGACCTCGCCGACGGCATGGTTCAGGTGCTCGGCAAGGGCAGCAAGACCCGGCTGTTGCCGGTTGGCACCAAGGCTCGCGAAGCCTTGGAACACTGGTTGCCGCTTAGAGCCATGACCAACCCGGCGGACGATGCGGTTTTTGTCAGCCAGCAAGGTCGGCGCCTTGGCCCGCGCGCGATTCAGGTGCGGGTCAAACTCGCGGGCGAGCGCGAACTGGGGCAGAACCTGCATCCGCACATGCTCCGGCACTCGTTCGCCAGCCATTTGCTCGAGTCCTCGCAGGATCTGCGCGCGGTGCAAGAATTGCTCGGCCACTCCGACATCAAAACCACACAGATCTATACCCACCTCGACTTCCAGCATCTGGCGGCGGTCTACGACAGCGCCCACCCCGGGCCAAACGCATGAAAGGCGATGATTCATGAGCATTCAGTTGATCACCTTCGACCTCGACGACACTTTGTGGGATACCGCGCCGGTGATCGCCAGCGCCGAAACCGTGTTGCGCGAATGGCTGAGCGAACATGCGTCGAATCTGGGCGCAGTGCCGGTGGAGCATTTGTGGTCGATCCGCGAGCGCGTGCTGGCGGGCGAACCGGGGCTCAAGCACCGCATCAGCGCGTTGCGCCGACGCGTGCTGTTCCACGCGCTGGAAGAAGCCGGATATGCCCACGGCGAAGCGTCGGATCTGGCTGACAAGGCTTTTGAAGTATTCCTGCACGCTCGGCATCAGATCGAAGTGTTCCCCGAAGTCGAGCCGCTGCTGGAGCTGCTCGCCAATCACTATGCCCTCGGCGTGGTCACCAATGGCAATGCCGACGTGCGTCGACTGGGGCTGGCGGATTACTTCAAGTTCGCCTTGTGCGCCGAAGACATCGGCATCGCCAAACCGGATGCGCGGCTGTTCCAAGAAGCCTTGCAACGGGGCGGCGTAAGCGCTGAAGCAGCGGTGCATGTCGGCGATCATCCCGGTGATGACATCGCCGGGGCGCAGCAGGCAGGCTTGCGCGCGGTGTGGTTCAACCCGACGGGCAAGGTCTGGGAGGCGGAGCGCTTGCCGGATGCGGAGATTCGCAGCCTGACCGATTTGCCAGCGGTGCTCGCACGCTGGAATGCTTCCTCGAACTGATCTATAGCCCTGTGGGAGCGAGCCTGCTCGCGAATGCGGTGTGTCATTCAACATGTGTGTCGGCTGACATGCCCTCTTCGCGAGCAGGCTCGCTCCCACAGGGAACTGCATTTGTTTTCAACGGATTGATTCCAGGCATGAAAAAGCCCGCAGCGACGGCGGGCTTTTTCAGCAAGCGAGCGACGCGCCTCAGATAGGGCGGCTGCCGTACTTGTTGTCCGGCTTTTTGGGCGGATCGGCGACCACGTTGGCCTCTACTTCCTGCACCTTGCCGCCGCGCGCAAGGAATTCTTCCATGGCCTTGGCCAGGGCGTCACGCTCCTTGTTCTTGGCTTCGATGCTCGGCAACTCGTCGACCGATACCGCAGCCTTGGCTTTGCCTTTGGCAGCCGGGGCCGGCGTGTCGTCACCGCCATCGTCTTCGGCAACGTCTTCCGCTGCCGCTTCCAGGCCTTCCTCGGCCTCGTCTTCGTCGCCTACTTCGAGGTCGTCGTTTTCCAGATCATCGTCGCTCATGTTCTACCTCATGACTTGCCAAAAGCAGATTAGTTATAGACCAGCTTTGGCGGCTGTCGAAGCCGCCGTTGAAAAATCTTCCACCGCTGCCCGGCAGCGGCTCATGCCTGTTCACCGTGCAAGGTGGCGAGGACTTTACGGGCACCGCCGTGATCACGGTGCTCGCCCAGATAAATCCCTTGCCAGGTACCCAGTGCCAGCCGCCCTGCCGAAACCGGCAGGCTGATCTGGCAACCCAGCACGCTGGCCTTGAAGTGCGCCGGGAGATCGTCCGGGCCTTCATCGTTGTGCTCGTAGCCGTCCGTTCCTTGTGGGATCAGACGATTGAAAAATCGTTCGAAGTCGCGGCGAACTGCCGGATCGGCGTTCTCGTTGATGGTCAACGACGCCGATGTGTGCTGCAGCCACAAATGCAACAGACCGACCCGACAGGTCCTGAGTTCAGGCAAGCCTGCGAGCAACTCGTCGGTTACCAGATGAAAGCCCCGGGCCGTGCCCGCAGGGTTATCAGAGTCTGTTGCCACATACAGTTCTCCGCTCGTTCGGGGCGCATTCTAGCGTGCTCTGAAAAAAACAAAGGCCCTAATATTCCTGCAGCGATGTAAGCGATTGCCCGCAGAAAAAGCCTCGTCGTAAAGACGACCAAAGCCGTAAGAAAAATCCTTTCAGCCGCTTCTTGGATGACAAATCCCGGACAAAAAAATGCCCGGCGAACCGGGCAATTTTTTATCGCGCGTACTTACAGGTTGTAGCCGCGTTCGTTGTGTTGTGCCAGATCGAGGCCGACCGACTCTTCTTCCTCGGTGACACGCAGCCCCATGACGGCGTCCAGCACCTTGAGGATGATGAAGGTGACGATCGCGGTGTAGATCACCGTGAAGCCGACGCCTTTGATCTGAATCCAGACCTGCGCGCCGATGTCGGTCACGGTGCCGAAGCCGCCCAGTGCCGGGGCTGCGAATACACCGGTGAGGATCGCGCCGAGAATACCGCCGATGCCGTGCACGCCGAAGGCATCCAGAGAATCGTCATAGCCGAGTTTGCGCTTCAGGGTGGTGGCGCAGAAGAAGCACACCACGCCTGCGGCCAGACCGATCACCAGTGCACCCATCGGGCCTACGGTGCCAGCGGCCGGAGTGATCGCGACCAGACCGGCGACCACGCCCGAAGCGATGCCCAGTGCACTTGGCTTGCCGTGGGTGACCCACTCGGCAAACATCCAGCCCAGTGCGGCAGCGGCAGTGGCGATCTGGGTAACCAGCATCGCCATACCGGCAGTGCCGTTGGCAGCAGCAGCGGAACCGGCGTTGAAGCCGAACCAGCCGACCCACAGCATCGCCGCGCCCATCAGCGTGTAGCCGAGGTTATGCGGAGCCATTGGTGTGGTCGGGAAGCCTTTGCGCTTGCCCAATACCAGGCACGCGACCAGGCCGGCGATACCGGCGTTGATGTGCACCACGGTGCCGCCAGCGAAGTCGAGCACGCCCCAGTCCCACATCAGGCCGCCGTTACCGGACCAGACCATGTGCGCGATCGGTGCATAAACCAGAGTGAACCAGACGCCCATGAAGATCAGCATCGCGGAGAACTTCATGCGCTCGGCGAACGCGCCGACGATCAGCGCTGGAGTAATGATCGCGAAGGTCATCTGGAAGGTGATGAATACCGCCTCAGGGAACAGCGCCGCCGGGCCGGTGATGCTCGAAGGCGTGACACCGGCGAGGAACGCCTTGCCCATGCCGCCGAAGAATGAATTGAAGTTGACGACGCCCTGCTCCATGCCGGTAGTGTCGAAGGCAATGCTGTAGCCATAAATGACCCACAGGATGCTGATCAGACCGGTAATGGCGAAGCACTGCATCAGCACGGAAAGAATGTTTTTCGAGCGAACCATACCGCCGTAGAACAGCGCCAGGCCGGGAATGGTCATGAACAGCACGAGCGCTGTCGAGGTGAGCATCCAGGCGGTGTCGCCGGAATTGAGGACTGGCGCTGCCACTTCGTCTGCCGCCATGGCGATGCCGGGCATTACGATGGACAACAGGGCGCCTAGCCCTGCGAATTTACGCAGAGTCATATAGTTTTCTCCTGGGGCGTTGGGTTTGTGGCGGCGCTTAGATCGCGTCGGTATCGGTTTCGCCGGTACGGATGCGGATCGCCTGTTCCAGATTGACCACGAAGATCTTGCCGTCACCGATCTTGCCGGTGTTGGCCGCTTTGGTTATCGCCTCGATAACCCGATCCAGATCCTTGTCGTCGATGGCCACGTCGATTTTCACCTTGGGCAGAAAATCGACCACATATTCCGCGCCGCGATACAGCTCGGTGTGACCCTTCTGCCGGCCGAAGCCTTTGACTTCAGTGACGGTAATGCCCTGCACGCCGATTTCGGACAGCGACTCGCGCACGTCGTCCAACTTGAACGGCTTGATGATGGCAGTGACTAGCTTCATGAAACTCTCTCCCGAATTGGTGGACTTGCCCCAGGAAAACAAACCCGTCTCAAGTCTAAGCGCAGTGCCTGGCTTTGTAACGCATCGTTGACGCCAGCTAACCGCATCAGACGAAACTCCCGCTTCGTCTGCCGCACTGCATTCGTCACAGCGACTGCATCAGTGCATGGGTCGAGGGTGACTAAGCAGAAACCTTGCCAGCTCGGCAAAAACCCTGCATTTCAATCTCTTGGCGCCTGTTGCACGCGCTCGGGCAGAACAGCGTTTGCCGATACGCACAACAACGGTGCGCCACCGTCCGCCCCCTGCGCGAAAAGCGTGCATCCGTGCAACGGGATTGACTATAGACACTGCGTGATACACTGCCGGCCATTGTTTCCAGGACATTTCCCATGCTCGCGCCCAAAGACTTCCTCGACGCCCTGAGCGGCACCGCCTCCCGCCTCTTCAGCGGCGATACCCCGCTGCCGAAAGCCGAAATCGAAAGCCAGTTCAAAATGCTGCTGCAAAGTGCCTTCAGCAAACTCGATCTGGTCAGCCGGGAAGAGTTCGATAGTCAGATGGTGGTGTTGGCGCGCACGCGGGCACGGCTTGAGAGTCTTGAAGCGAAGGTGGCGGAGATGGAGGCGAAACTGAATCCGCCGGCTGAATAGCATCACTACTGACAGTGAAGGTTGGGCACGCTCTTCAGCTTTAAAGGCGTCGAAAAAACACCTTCAAACGTTTTCCTTCAAGCAGCCTTCAGCTCCACTGCCTAGATTCACTATCAAGCGCAATGTGCCAGCCGCTCGACCTGATCACGGATTGCAGCTCCTCTTTCAATTTCGGCTTTTCGCAGATCGTAAGTCGATTGGAGGTTCAGCCAAAACTCAGGAGTGGTGTCCAGACAGATTGAAAGTCTTAAAGCCATGTCAGCGCTGATGCCCCGGCGCTGTAGAACGATATCGTTCACCGTCGGAGTAGACACGCTCAATGCTCTCGCCAACGCAGCGGCTGTGAGGCTCAAAGGCTCCAGATACTCCTCTTTGAGGATCTCGCCGGGATGGACCGGACGCATACCATTCTTGGTCATACTCACCTCAGTGATAATCGACGATTTCAACATCCTCGGGCCCATTCAGGCCCCAGACGAAGCAAATTCGCCATTGGGCGTTGATACGAATACTGTATTGCCCCTTCCGATCGCCTCCCAGAGACTCGAGCCGATTTCCGGGAGGAGATCGGAGATCAGCCAACGCAGCTGCCGCATCAAGCATCGTCAGCTTACGTTCCGCGACACTCAATATGGCTGACCAGAAACGGGTTTTACCACTTCGGAACAGGTATTCGGTTTCAGGACATCTGAAGCTAACGATCATAGTTTAAAGCTTAACGTTATGCATTAACGCTGAGTTTATTCGTGAAAATCATTAGCGCAAACAGATGATCTTGCGATTTGGGTGTTCTCTCAGGACTTTCAGAAACGGACTACGCATGCTTGCTGGTTCTTACTGAACCCGTTGCTATCTCCTACACAAACTCTCCCCTATTCCCGTTTGCCATGGCCTGGCAAGTTCCTGGCATTTCTTGCGGCAACATCCTGCGAAATTTTTGCGCTCCACTCACCCCACTAAAATGGCTTCGCCCTACTACCCTTCAAAAACCCGCAGGAAGCGGCTCCCCGATTCAGCTCAAGGAACGACCATGTCCCTCTCCATTGTCCACAGTCGCGCCCAGATTGGCGTGGAAGCCCCCGCTGTTACCGTCGAAGTCCATCTGGCCAACGGTCTGCCGTCGCTGACCATGGTCGGCCTGCCCGAAGCGGCGGTGAAGGAGAGCAAGGATCGGGTACGCAGCGCGATCATCAATTCCGGGCTGCAATTTCCGGCGCGGCGGATCACCTTGAATCTGGCGCCGGCGGATCTGCCCAAGGATGGCGGGCGCTTCGATCTGGCGATTGCCTTGGGGATTCTGTCGGCCAGTGTGCAGGTGCCCTGCCTGACCCTGGATGAGGTGGAATGTCTGGGTGAGTTGGCGCTGTCGGGTGCCGTGCGGCCGGTGCGTGGCGTGCTGCCGGCAGCATTGGCGGCGCGCAAGGCCGGGCGGGCGTTGGTGGTGCCTCGGGCTAATGCGGAAGAGGCGTGCCTGGCCTCGGGCCTCAAGGTATTTGCGGTCGATCATTTGCTGGAAGCGGTGGCGCATTTCAATGGGCACACGCCGGTCGAGCCTTACGTTTCCGATGGTTTGATGCACGCTGCCAAACCCTATCCCGACCTCAACGAGGTGCAGGGTCAGACAGCCGCCAAGCGCGCACTGCTGATTGCCGCCGCGGGGGCGCATAACCTGTTGTTCAGCGGGCCGCCGGGCACTGGCAAGACATTGCTGGCCAGTCGTTTGCCGGGGTTGCTGCCACCGCTTTCCGAATGCGAGGCGCTGGAAGTGGCAGCGATTCAGTCGGTCGCCAGCGGGGTGCCTCTGACTCACTGGCCGCAACGGCCCTTCCGCCAACCGCACCATTCGGCTTCAGGGCCGGCATTGGTCGGTGGCAGTTCGAAGCCGCAACCCGGTGAAATCACCCTCGCCCATCACGGCGTGCTGTTTCTTGATGAATTGCCGGAGTTTGATCGCAAGGTTCTCGAGGTGTTGCGCGAGCCCCTGGAGTCCGGGCATATCGTCATCGCCCGGGCCAAGGACCGCGTGCGTTTCCCCGCGCGGTTTCAGCTGGTGGCAGCAATGAATCCGTGCCCCTGTGGATATCTTGGCGAGCCCAGCGGCAAATGCTCGTGCACGCCGGACATGGTCCAGCGCTATCGCAACAAACTGTCAGGACCGCTGCTGGACCGGATCGATCTGCACCTGACTGTGGCGCGTGAAGCGACCGCATTGAATCCGGCAGCCAAGCCCGGCGAGGACAGCGCCAGCGCCGCAGCACTTGTGGCCGAAGCGCGGGAGCGCCAGCAGAAACGTCAGCGCTGTGCCAATGCGTTTCTGGATTTGCCGGAATTGAAGCGTCATTGCAAGTTATCCACAGCCGACGAAAAATGGCTGGAAGCGGCCTGCGAGCGATTGATCCTGTCGCTGCGCTCGGCGCATCGCCTGCTCAAGGTCGCGCGCACGCTGGCGGATCTTGAACAGGCCGATGCGATTACCCGCGAGCATCTGGCCGAGGCACTGCAATACCGGCCGGCGACACCTTAATGCTCAGTCAGATCAACCAGCGGTGCCTGGCGCACTTCGGTGTCGCGCCCGGCCTGAATCTCGGTCACGCGCTTCAAAGCGTTATCCACAGCCACCTTGTCCGCGAGGAGGGTGTAGCTGATCTGGAACTGTTTATGTTCTTTCGGGGCAATGGTCGGCACCAGGTTCAATGGCCGCTGATAGCGACGGTTGTAGGAAAAACTTGTCCCCGGCTCCAGTCCGGTGACGTAGCCCTGCCCTTGGGTATCAGTGTTTTTCCACAGCGAAAATACTGGCAACTGCTGAGTATTGAAGCCAACGGACACGCCGAGGCTGCCGGCCTTGTTGTGCAGCACGGTCAGCGTCTGCCCTTTGGCATCGGCATACGGCACGACGTTATAGACCGTTTCGTCGTAATCCTTGGTTGGCGCGCGATAGGTCTGCCAGTCGGGCAGATCGCCCTTGGCCTTGTCGTTGAACGGCGACACCTGCTTCACCGGCGCAGCGAATTTCGCGCCCTGCTCGAGAAACGGCGTGCTGAAATTGCTGTGATACAGCGCCTGATATTCCTTCGCATAATCGCCGTTGTTGGTCAGGGTGTCGTTGAGGGCGAAGCTTGCGCTGCCCGGTTCGGTGACCAGTTCGGTCGCTACCGAGAAATCGACTTTCTTGAATGCCTGCTCTTTCAGCTCGCCACGCAGCGTAATGGCATAGGGCGGCTTCTCGTCGATGTGCAGAGTAACGGCGCTGGCCGGTATGTTGGCGGCACGACCATGCAGAGTCAGCAGTTCACCGTTGTCCATACCGGGATGGCCAACCCACTCGTAGCCGCAACGGGTGACCAGTTCATTGAAGCCTTCCAGCCAACCCAGGCCACCGCGACCGTTGAGTTCGATGAACGCCGGGTTGACCACCTCTTTGACCGGCGAATCCCAGCCCATCCGAACGTCGCCCACCGAAGCCTGCAACACGTTCATGCCACGGGTCGGCACTACCGACAGCTTCATCGTGCCGTTATCGATATCGACAATGCTGACGCCCTCCTGACGACCGCCATGCAGAGTACGCAGGGTCACGGAAAACGCTTTGGCGGTTTTTACGCCGAGTTGCTCACTGGTGATCGTCCAGTTCTTTGCCGGAGTATTGGCGTCGAGCAGGACATAGTCCCAGGCCATGGCGTGGGAAGCGGCAGAGAACGCGCCGAGGGCGACGAGGAGTTTGAGCGGGGTCATGGCAGCAGCCTTTATTGGAGTTGTGCCATTTTTATAGCGCTGCGGAAACGTTTCAGCAAGTCCAAAGAAGCGGTGGGAGGAAAGCATTCGCAAGCAGGCTCGCTCCCACAGGGACATCTGGCCTTCACAATATTTGTGAATTACGCCGACTACTGTGGGAGCGAGCCTGCTCGCGATAGCTGTTTCAAAGATGCATCAACGGAAGCGGTCAACCTCGGAACGCAGATCCGCCGCCAGCTTCTCCAGCTCTTTAGCGGTGACAGCCAGGTTAGACACCACCTCACGCTGCTCGCTGTTGGCCATGGCAATGCTCTGCAAGTTGCTGCTCAGCAACGTTGCCGTGCTGCTTTGTTCCTGAGTGGCAGTGGTGATCGCGGCAAACTGCTGCCCTGCCGAACGGCTCTGCTCGTCGATCCGCGCCAGCGCCGAGGCGACATTGGCGTTGCGCGACAGGCCTTCCTGCATCAGCACGTTGCCCTGCTCCATGGTGCTGATCGCGTTGCCGGTTTCCTGCTGGATGCTGTGGATCATGCTGGAGATTTCATCAGTGGCCTGACGGGTACGCGAGGCGAGGCTGCGCACTTCGTCCGCGACCACGGCGAAACCGCGACCTTGCTCACCGGCACGAGCGGCTTCGATGGCAGCGTTG
This sequence comes from Pseudomonas sp. B21_DOA, assembly GCA_030544685.1. NCBI lineage: Bacteria > Pseudomonadati > Pseudomonadota > Gammaproteobacteria > Pseudomonadales > Pseudomonadaceae > Pseudomonas > Pseudomonas sp. B21_DOA. The sequence goes on from CP086683.1 coordinate 756,131, forward strand.
AGCGCCAGCAGGTTGGTTTGTTCGGCGATCGAGGTGATCACGCCGACGATGCCGCCGATTTCCTGCGAGCGTTGGCCGAGGGTGTTGATCACCGTGGCAGTGCTGTTCAGCGCACCGGCGATCTGCTCCAGCGACGACGATGCTTCTTCCATCGAGCTGCGGCCAATCTGCGTTTGCTGAGCGTTTTCCTGCGCCAGGCGCTGCGTCGCACCCATGTTGTCGGCAATGTTCAGCGACGTCGCGCTGAACTCTTCCACGGCGCCGGCCATGCTGGTGATTTCGCCCGACTGTTGCTCCATGCCTTCGTAAGCACCACCGGACAGACCGGACAGCGCCTGCGCACGGCTGTTGACCTCTTCCGAAGCGCGGCGGATGTGCTCGACCATGGTCGACAGCGCCTGGCTCATCTGGTTGAACGCACGGGACAGCTGACCGATTTCATCGTGGCTCGATACGTTCAGCCGCACACTCAGATCGCCCGCGCCCAACGCCTCGGCCTGACGCACCAGATCGCCCAGCGGGGCGAGTTTGCTGCGCAGCAGCCAGACCACGGAACCGACCGCGAGCAACATCGCCAGCAGGCTGCCGATCGCCAGTTGCGTACCGACGCTCCAGGTCACCGCGCGGATCTCGGCTTTCGGCATGCTCGCCACCACCGACCACGGGCCACCTTCGAACGGCACAGCGATGCTATAGAAGTCTTCGCCCTTGTCGCTCCAGAACTCACCTTTGCCCGGGGTTTTCACCAGGTTGTTGATGGTCGGTACTGCTTGGTCCAGAGCTTCGACGCCGGCAATCGGCACCAGCCATTTGTTCTGCTCGTCGAGGAGCGCCAGCGAGCCGGTCTGGCCGATGCGGAAGCGCTTGAGATTGGCGAACTGCGCGTTCTGCGCGTCGGTGTAGTCGAAGCCGACGTACAGCACCGCGATAATCTTGCCGCCTGCATCGCGTACCGGGGTGTACTGCGACATGTAGTAACGCTCGAACAGCAGCGAGCGGCCGACATAACTCTGCCCCGCCATCAGCTTTGCGTACGCCGGGTTGGCATGATCGAGCACGGTGCCAATGGCACGGGTGCCGTCCTGCTTGCTGACGTTGGTGCTGACACGAATGAAGTCTTCGCCGCTGCGCACGAATACCGTGGCCACACCGGCGGTCATCTGCTTGAACTCGTCAACTTCCTTGAAGTTGTTGTTCAGCACCTCGTTGCCCAGGTGCAGGCCCGGGGTCTGCACGCCGGCCACGGTCACTGGCTGATCCGGGTGCACACTCAAACCACTGCCGAAGCGCTTTTCGAACAGACCGCTCAAGCGCAGGGTGCTTTCGCGCAGCGTACCGTGGAAGGTACTCAGCTGATCGGCCAGCAGCCGGGCCTCACTGGCCAGATGCTCTTCACGGGTGGCGAGGTTGGCGGAATCCAGCGAACGCAAGGCGAACACCGTACTGCCGCTGATGACTATCGCCAGTATCACAGCAAGGGCGAGGCCCAACTGCGAGGCGATCCGAGCACGAGGTTGAGACATGAACAGCTCCTGGCCGAGCCACCGAATCCTCCTTGATCGCGGTAATTGCCCGGAAAATATTCTAATAATGGGGGTAGCGCAGAACCGGCACGACGGTTCCACATGCTCGTAGTCGGCGGTAAAACCGAATACTTGAGCACTTTGCGTGGGTATGGCGCAGTAGTGGCATTGTGCCGGCTCGAACGTTTCAGCTCAAGCGCTCTACCGTCGGCAGTTGCATGGCACGGACCTCGCCTTGCAGAAAGTCGCTGAGGCGGCGCAAACGTTCACCTCCCGGGCGTGGCTTTGGCCATACCAGGTAATAATTCAGGCCACTGGCGACGGCGGTCGGCCACGGCAGACTCAGGCGCCCCTGCGCGACATCTTCGGCAACCATCAGCAAATCGCCCATGGAGACACCGTAACCACGCGCCGCCGCAATCATGCCCAGCTCCAGCGTATCGAACACTTGTCCGCCCTTGAGCGAGACCTGATCGGACAGCCCCATGCGCTCCAGCCAACTGCGCCAGTCGCGGCGATCCGGGGTCGGGTGCAGCAGTTCAGCGCTCGCCAGGCGCGCCACGTCCCAAGGTTGATCATTGAGCAGGTTCGGCGCGCCGACCGGAATCAGTTCCTCGGGAAACAGCAGGCTCGCTTCCCAGTCCGGCGGGAAATGCCCGTCACTGAGCAACACCGCGCAATCGAATGGTTCGTTGTTGAAGTCCACCGAATCGATATCCATCCACGCACTGGTCAGTTGCACCTCATTGCCCGGCTGTAAATGGCGGAAGCGACTCAGCCGCGCCAACAGCCAACGCATGGTCAGGGTTGAAGGCGCCTTCATGCGCAGGATGTCGTCCTCGGCGCGCAAGGTATTGCAGGCGCGTTCAAGGGCGGCAAAGCCTTCGCGGATGCCGGGTAACAGCAGCCGCGCCGACTCGGTCAGTTGCAGGTTGCGCCCGCTGCGATGGAACAGCCGGCAGGCGAAATGTTCTTCAAGGGTGCGGATGTGCCGACTGACCGCGCTCTGAGTGATCGACAGTTCTTCCGCCGCGCGCGTGAACGAGCTGTGTCGCGCTGCCGCTTCGAATGCGCGCAGGGCATACAACGGAGGAAGGCGTCGGGACATACACAAAGCTCCAGTAGCGGGGATATAGCCAATCCGGCGGGTACGTTTCAGGATGAGTATTAATCATGCCACCCATCCTTTTTATCCCTTTGTGCAACGCCTGCCAAGCGCCGAGAATCGACGCTCTTCTGTTCCCTCTGAAATCAGGTGGTGATGACCATGCGGCATCCTGTGCGTACCGAACTCTGGGCCATCCTGCGGCTGGCGGGGCCGCTGATTGCTTCGCAGTTGGCGCACATGCTGATGGTGCTGACCGACACCCTGATGATGGCGCGCCTGAGTCCAGAAGCGCTGGCCGGAGGTGGCCTCGGTGCGGCGAGTTACTCGTTCGTGTCGATTTTCTGCATCGGCGTGATTGCAGCGGTCGGCACATTGGTGGCGATCCGTCAGGGTGCCGGTGACATCCTCGGCGCCGCGCGCCTGACCCAGGCCGGGTTGTGGCTGGCCTGGCTGATGGCCCTCGGCGCCGGGCTGCTGTTGTGGAACCTGAAACCGGTGTTGCTGCTGTTCGGCCAGACCGAAACCAACGTCAACGCCGCCGGGCAGTTTCTCATCGCCCTGCCCTTCGCCCTGCCCAGTTACTTGAGCTTCATGGCCCTGCGCGGTTTTACCAGTGCAATCGGCCGGGCGACGCCGGTGATGGTCATCAGCCTCGCCGGCACCGTGGCCAATTTCCTCCTCAACTACGCGCTGATCACCGGCATGTTCGGCCTGCCGCAATTGGGTTTGACCGGCATCGGTCTGGTCACGGCGATTGTCGCCAATTGCATGGCACTGGCGCTGGCCTGGCACATTCGCCGGCATCCGGCCTATGACGCTTATCCGCTGCGCGCCGGTCTGTCGCGGCCGAACCGGCAATACCTGAAAGAGTTGTGGCGCCTGGGTCTGCCGATTGGCGGCACCTATGCGGTGGAAGTCGGGCTGTTTGCCTTTGCCGCGTTGTGCATGGGCACCATGGGCAGTACGCAAATGGGTGCGCATCAGATTGCACTGCAGATCGTGTCGGTGGCCTTCATGGTCCCGGCCGGGATGTCCTATGCCATCACCATGCGCGTCGGCCAACACTACGGCGCCGGGCAACTGATCGACGCACGCATGTCCGGGCGTGTCGGCATCGCCTTCGGAGCAGTAGTAATGCTCGGCTTCGCCCTGGTGTTCTGGCTGTGGCCGAATCAGTTGGTCGGCCTGTTCCTCGACCACAACGACCCGGCGTTTGCCGAGGTGATCCGTCTGGCGGTGAGCCTGTTGGCGGTGGCGGCGTGGTTCGAGTTGTTCGACGGCACGCAGACGATTGCCATGGGCTGCATTCGTGGACTCAAGGATGCCAAAACCACATTTCTCGTGGGGCTCGCTTGCTATTGGCTGATTGGCGCACCGGCGGCGTGGTGGATGGCGTTCCACCTCAATTGGGGGCCGACGGGCGTGTGGTGGGGCCTGGCGCTGGGGCTGGCATGCGCGGCGGTGAGCCTGACGCTGGCGTTTGAATGGAAGATGCAGCGGATGATTCGGCGCGAGCCAGTTGCAGAGAGGTTCGAGGCCATCGGCGCGGATTAAGATCAAAGATCGCAGCCTTCGGCGGCTCCGACAAGGGAACACATTCCAAGGTAGGAACTGCCGAAGGCTGCGATCTTTAAATGGCTTCCACCGAAGCCTGCTGACTGGCTCCAAAGATCAGATATTCCACCAGATCCTCCAACGGCAACGGCCGGCTGATCAGATAGCCCTGCACCTGATCGCAACCGAACCCGCGCAACAAATCCAGCTGCTCTGGCGTCTCGACCCCTTCGGCAACCACTTCCAGATGCAGGTTGTGCGCGAGGTTGATCATCGCGTGTACCAGTTTGCGGTTCTCTTCGCGCTGTTCCATGCCGCCGACGAAACTCTTGTCGATCTTCAGCAAGGTGATCGGCAGGCTGTTGAGGTGCACGAACGACGAAAACCCGGTGCCGAAATCGTCCAGCGAGAAGCGCACGCCGAGGCGGCCGAGGGCGTCCATGGTCTGTTTGACCAGATCGCTGCGCCGCATCACCGCGGTTTCGGTCAGTTCGAACTCGAGCCACTGCGCCTCGACGCCGCGTTCGGCAATCAGACGGCTGAGCGTCGGCAGCAACTGGCTGTCCTGAAACTGCCGGAACGACAGGTTGATCGCCATGTGCAGCGGCGCCAGACCCTGTTCGCGCAACGCCTGCATGTCACGCAGCGCGCGAGCGATCACCCAGTAACCCAGCGGCACGATCAGACCGCTCTGTTCGGCCAGTGGCACGAATTCGCTCGGCGGCAACAGACCGCGTTCGCCATGACGCCAGCGCACCAGCGCTTCAAGGCCGACAATCTGGCCGTCCGCAAGATTCAGGCGTGGCTGGTAATGCAGTTCCAGTTCATCGCGGCGCAAGGCCCGGCGCAGTTCACTTTCGAGGTCGGCCATGCTGCGCGCGTTGCGGTTGATGCGTTCGTTGAAGATATGAAAAGTGCAACCCTGTGTGCTCTTGGCCTGCTGCATGGCGATGTGCGCGTGCCACATCAGCGGATCGGCGCCGCCATTGGCGCGGGCATGGGCGATGCCGAGGCTGGAACCGATCAGCAGACTCTCGCCGTCGACCCAATAAGGTTCGGCCAAGGCTTCGGTGATGCGTTCAGCCATCCACTCGGCGCGTTGCGGCGCGCGGCGGGTGTCGATCAGCAAAGCGAATTCATCACTGCCCAGCCGCGCCAGTTGATCGCCGGCCTCCAGCTGACTTTTCAGCCGCGCAACAACTTGCAGAATCAAGCGATCGCCAGCCTGATGACCAAGGGCGTCGTTGGCATGGCGGAAATTGTCGAGATCGAGGTGGCCGAGAGCGAGACCGCGACCGTCGCCTTCGGCAAGACGCGCGGTGAGCAAGGTCTGAAAGCCCTGACGGTTGGCGATGCCGGTCAGCGGGTCCTGTTCGGCCAGGCGCTGCAAAGTGTTTTCCAGCACGCCGCGTTCGCGCACATGGCGCAGGCAACGCTGGAGCATGCCGGCATCGAGGGCGTCGAACACCAGCCAGTCGCTGACACCGATCGGCGCGGTGGCCGGTTCGTGCTCCAGCAGCAGAACGGTCGGCAGGCTGCAGCGCCCGGGCGGCGGTTGCAACGCCGGCAGGGTCAGCAACACCGCGTGACGGTTGTCTTCGAACAGGCGGCTGACTGAATCCCAGTTCGGCGCGCTGATCAGCACCGCCGCGCTCCCCATCGGAGCCAGACACTCACGCAACAACGCTGTCCACGCCGGCTCTTCGGCCAGTAGCAGCAAACGCAAGGGTTCGACAGGCGTAGACAAGCTGACTCCCTAGACTCTGCAATGATGTAGGCGGGGCATTATGCCGTTGTGCTGAACAATGACCAATGTGTTGTCTGATGACAACGGCATCAAAACGTTATTTTGCGTCAGAAGGAGAACATTAGCCGCAAAATCCCCGCGCATCCTGCGTGAAAGTAACAAAACCGGCAAATCTGAATCGCGTGCTGCGTCACAAGTCGGACAGAGCAGCAGAAATCGCTGAGCCTGTTAAAATGCCGGCCCATTTCGTCAACGACTCCCGAATTTTCGTATGTCCCGACTCAATCCCCGGCAGCAAGAAGCCGTGAACTACGTCGGCGGCCCTCTATTGGTGCTCGCCGGTGCTGGCTCCGGCAAGACCAGCGTGATCACGCGCAAGATCGCGCACCTGATCCAGAACTGCGGCATCCGCGCCCAGTACATCGTCGCCATGACCTTTACCAACAAGGCCGCGCGCGAAATGAAAGAGCGGGTCGGCACCCTGTTACGTGCCGGCGAAGGGCGCGGCCTGACGGTCTGCACCTTCCACAACCTGGGCCTGAACATCATCCGCAAGGAGCATGCGCGGCTGGGCTACAAACCCGGTTTCTCGATCTTCGACGAGACCGACGTCAAAGCCCTGATGACCGACATCATGCAGAAGGAATACGCAGGCGACGACGGCGTCGACGAAATCAAGAACATGATCGGCGCCTGGAAAAATGACCTGATCCTGCCCGCTCAGGCCCTGGAGAATGCGCGCAATCCCAAGGAACAGACTGCCGCCATCGTCTACACCCACTATCAGCGCACGCTCAAGGCGTTCAACGCGGTGGACTTCGACGACCTGATCCTGCTGCCGGTAAAGCTCTTCGAGGAACACGCCGACATTCTCGAAAAGTGGCAGAACAAGGTGCGCTACCTGCTCGTCGACGAATACCAGGACACCAACGCCAGCCAGTACCTGTTGGTGAAGATGCTGATCGGCAAGCGCAACCAGTTCACCGTGGTGGGTGACGACGACCAGTCGATCTACGCCTGGCGTGGCGCGCGCCCGGAAAACCTGATGCTGCTCAAGGACGACTATCCGTCGTTGAAAGTGGTGATGCTCGAGCAGAACTACCGCTCCACCAGCCGCATCCTGCGATGCGCCAACGTGCTGATTTCGAACAACCCGCACGAATTCGAAAAGCAGCTGTGGAGCGAGATGGGCCACGGCGACGAGATCCGCGTGATCCGCTGCCGCAACGAGGATGCCGAAGCCGAGCGCGTGGCCATGGAAATCCTCAGCCTGCACTTGCGCACCGATCGTCCGTACAGCGATTTTGCGATTCTCTATCGCGGCAACTATCAGGCCAAGCTGATCGAATTGAAGCTGCAGCACCATCAGGTGCCGTATCGCCTGAGCGGCGGCAACAGCTTCTTCGGTCGCCAGGAAGTGAAGGACTTGATGGCCTACTTCCGCCTGATCGTCAACCCGGATGACGACAACGCCTTCCTGCGTGTGATCAACGTGCCGCGCCGCGAGATCGGCTCGACCACCCTGGAAAAGCTCGGCAACTACGCCACCGAGCGCAAGATCTCGATGTACGCTGCCACCGACGAAATTGGCCTCGGCGAACATCTCGACAGCCGCTTTACTGATCGCCTGGCGCGCTTCAAGCGCTTCATGGACAAGGTCCGCGAGCAGTGCGCCGGCGAAGATCCGATCTCGGCGCTGCGCAGCATGGTCATGGACATCGACTACGAGAACTGGCTGCGTACCAACAGCTCCAGCGACAAGGCCGCCGACTACCGCATGGGCAACGTCTGGTTCTTGATCGAGGCGTTGAAAAACACCCTCGAGAAAGACGAAGACGGCGAGATGACCGTCGAGGACGCCATCGGCAAACTGGTGCTGCGCGACATGCTCGAGCGCCAGCAGGAAGAAGAGGACGGCGCCGAAGGCGTGCAAATGATGACGCTGCACGCCTCCAAGGGCCTGGAATTCCCCTACGTGTTCATCATGGGCATGGAAGAGGAAATCCTCCCGCACCGCTCCAGCATCGAAGCCGACACAATCGAAGAAGAACGCCGCCTGGCCTACGTGGGCATCACGCGCGCCCGCCAGACCCTGGCCTTCACCTTCGCTGCCAAGCGCAAGCAGTACGGTGAAATCATCGACTGCGCGCCGAGCCGCTTTCTGGATGAGCTGCCGCCGGACGATCTGGCCTGGGAAGGCAACGACGACACCCCGACTGAGGTCAAAGCCGTGCGTGGCAATAGCGCATTGGCCGATATACGCGCGATGTTAAAGCGCTAGAATCGACTACTTTTTAATCTACCTTCGGCGCCCATCGCGCCAACAGAGGAAGCTGTTGTGGAAGCACTGCACAAAAAATCCGCGAAGAAGGCATCGTGCTTTCCGATCAAGTCCTGAAAGTCGACGCTTTCCTGAACCACCAGATCGACCCGGCCCTGATGAAGCTGATCGGTGACGAATTCGCAGCGCTGTTCAAGGATTCGGGGATCACCAAGATCGTCACCATCGAAGCCTCGGGCATCGCCCCGGCGATCATGACCGGGCTGAACCTCGGCGTGCCGGTGATCTTCGCCCGCAAGCAACAGTCCCTGACCCTGACTGAAAACCTGCTCTCGGCGACCGTATACTCGTTCACCAAGAAGACCGAAAGCACCGTGGCCATTTCCCGCGCCACCTGACCAGCAGCGATCGCGTGCTGATCATCGACGACTTCCTGGCCAACGGTAAGGCCTCGCAAGCGCTGATTTCGATCATCAAACAGGCCGGCGCCACCGTGGCCGGTCTGGGCATTGTCATCGAGAAGTCGTTCCAGGGCGGCCGCGCCGAACTGGACTCGCAGGGCTACCGCGTTGAATCGCTGGCTCGCGTGCAATCGCTGAAGGATGGCGTCGTTACCTTCATCGAGTAACCATGCAATATCCTTGTGGGAGCGGGCTTGCTCGCGAAGGCATTGTCTCAGTCACCCTGTTGAGTGAATGACACACCGCTTTCGCGAGCAGGCTCGCTCCCACATTGGGTTCTGGGGTGGAGTTATTGCGCGGTGGCTTTGAGGCCGGTGAGCAGCAGGCGCTGAAACAGGTCCTCCTTCAAGCCTTCCGGGTTCGTCAGCTGCATCCGCTCAAGGTGTTCCGGGAACGCCGACGCCTCCGGCGCATCCAGCGCTGCCTTGCCCAATTCCAGAATCTCGGTCAGCTTGAACTTGCTCTTCAGCCAGTTCAGCGCGCGCAGCAGATCTCGTTCGATCGCGGTGAAATCACAGCCCAGCGGATACTCCGGAAACAGGTTCGGATGCCGTGCGGCAATCGCCTGCAAGCGCTGCGGTGTGTTGTCGGCGAAACGTGGATCGAGGCGAAAATCCTTCGGCAGCTTGCCAACTTTTTGCGCCTGTTCGATCAGTCCCGGCTGGAAGCGTGAATCACTGATATTGAGCAGCGCTTCGATCACCGCTGCGTCGGATTTGCCGCGCAGGTCGGCGATGCCGTACTCGGTAACGACGATGTCACGCAGATGCCGCGGAATCGTGCAGTGGCCGTAATCCCAGACGATGTTGGAGCTGACCTCGCCGCCCGACTCACGCCAGCTGCGCAGGATCAACATCGATCTCGCGCCCTCCAGCGCGTGACCCTGGGCAACGAAGTTGTACTGCCCACCGACACCGCTGAGCACGCGTCCGTCTGCCAATTGATCAGCCACGCCGGCGCCGAGCAGAGTCATGGTGAACACGGTGTTGATGAAGCGCGCATCGATGCGCTGCAAGCGCTTGAGCTCTTCCTGGCCGTACAGCTCGTTGATATAGCTGATGCGGGTCATGTTGAATTCCAGCAGCTTGCTTTGCGGCAACTCGCGCAGCCGCTCGTAGAAACTGCGCGGGCCAAGGAAGAAGCCGCCGTGCACCGAGATACCGTCGGGCTGCGCGGCTTCGTCGAGGGTACCGGCGTTGGCCTGCTCCTGGGTCGGCACATCCGGATAGACCTTGCGCCGAATGATCCCGGCATCCGCCAATACCAACAGCCCGTTGACGAACATCTCGCTGCAACCGTAAAGGCCTTTGGCAAATGGCGCGGTGCCGCCCTCGCGCTGAATCAATTGCGCCCATTGGCTGAGGTTGATGTCATCGAGCAACGCCTGATAGCCGGCGTTATCGGCCTGCCGCGCGAGTAACGCGGCGGTCAACGCATCGCCCATCGAACCGATGCCGATCTGCAACGTGCCGCCATCGCGCACCAGCGTGCTCGCATGCAAGCCAATGAAATGATCCTGAAACCCCACCGGCATGTTCGGCGTTGAAAACAGCGTGCTGCTGTCCTTCTCGTCGATCAGCAGATCAAAGGTGTCGATGTCGACTTCCGCATCGCCGGGCATGTACGGCAGATCCGTATGCACCTGGCCGACCAGCACGATGGTCTCCCCGCCTCACGGCGCTTGGCGATCATCGGCAACAGGTCGAGGGTGATGTCCGGGTTGCAGCTCAGGCTCAGACGATCGGGATGTTCGCTGCTGCTGGCCAGTAATTGCGCCACCAGGTTCAGGCCCGCGGCGTTGATGTCGCGGGCGGCATGGCTGTAATTGCTGCTGACGTAATCCTGCTGCGCCGGCGCGCTGTTGAGCAGACTGCCCGGCTGCATGAAGAACTGTTGGATGCGGATGTTGGCGGGCAGGCTGTCGCGCTGCAGATCAGCGAGGAAATCGAACTCAGGATAGTCACCAAACACGCGCTCGACGAAGGGCTCGATAAAACGCTTCTGCAAGCCATCGCCCAGATTCGGCCGACCGAGGCACAACGCGGTATAGATCGTTAGCTGCCGTTCGGGCAGCTCCTTGATCCGCCGGTACAGCGCGTTGACGAAGTGATTCGGCTTGCCCAGCCCCAGCGGCAGGCCCATGTGGATGTGCGCCGGCAAACGCGCCAGCACATCGTCCACCGCCTGTTCGATCGAACACAACTGCACCATCTGAAGCCTCCCGCCCGTTCCGTTGATAGGGGTAGACCGAGATTGCCTTGAGTTTGCTGCAAAGGACAGCATTTGGTTTGGAGGGATCAGGGCCTGAATGAATCGGAAACCAGAAACCACAGGCACAAAAAACCGTCCGAAGACGGTTTTTTCAAAGCCGGCGCTGATTACAGACCGGACATCTCTTTGATCGCGCCCTTGAGCTCTTCATCGGAGCAATCGGCGCAGGTGCCTTTCGGCGGCATGGCGTTGATGCCGGTGATGGCCTTGGCGAGAATGCCGTCCAGACCACCCTGATGATCGGCCCGCTCCTTCCAGGCTGCCTTGTCGCCGATCTTCGGCGCGCCAAGCAGGCCCGTGCCGTGGCAAGCGTTGCAGTGCTTGGCGATCACGTCTTTAGGTGCCTTCGCCCCGCCACCGCCGCCAGCCGTCGCGGCCACTTCCATACCCTTGCATTCCTGCCCTTGGACACACACCTGGCCGACGGGCTCGAGGCGTTTGGCGATGTCGTCATTTGTCGCAGCTTGAGCGCTGACAGCCCAGAGGGCCAGTACGGTTGCTGGTGCGGCCAGCATTTTCATAATTAGGTTCACGCGTTCACCCTCAATGGTGGCTATTCACGCCTGCGGCCACGGTTCGCAGGCGGGCGCAAGTATAGCGGGTAGGCCGCTGTACTGAAACAACCCCATGGTTAGAGGGGTCTTGTAGCGCATCGGTAAATCGTTTCGGGGGCCTCTGCCGTATTGGCCTGGCGCCTTCTGCTTAGAAATTCGCCGGCGTGGCTGCGCTGATTAGTCGCGCCGGTACGTCGAACGGGTTACGGAAACGATGCGGCTTGGTACTTTCAAAATAGTAGCTGTCGCCAGCTTCGAGGATAAAAGTTTCCAGCCCTACCACCAGCTCGAGGCGACCTTCCACCAGAATCCCGGTTTCCTCGCCCTCGTGGGTGAGCATTTCTTCGCCGGTGTCGGCGCCCGGCGGGTAGATTTCGTTGAGGAAGGCGATGGCGCGGCTCGGATGGGCCCGGCCGACCAGTTTCATGGTCACGGCGCCGTCGGAGATGTCGATCAGCTCGTTGGCCTTGTAGACGATCTGGGTCGGTTGGTCCTGCAGGATCTCTTCGGAAAAGAACTCGACCATCGACATGGGAATGCCGCCGAGCACCTTTCTCAGCGAACTGATCGAAGGGCTGACGCTGTTCTTTTCGATCATCGAAATGGTGCTGTTGGTGACGCCCGCGCGTTTGGCGAGTTCACGCTGGGAAAGCCCTTTGAGCTTGCGGATCGATTGCAGTCGTTCACCGACGTCCAAGGCGGGAGCCTCCTGATGTTGTAAGAATATTGAGCGTTATCATGGCGACAGCGTTCAGTATTTACAACACTTGGCCCCCGCAGCGGCGTCAACCCTCGGAATAGAGCCTTGGCACCCGTTTCAGGTTGCAGAAGATCTGATACGGGATGGTATCGGCCCACTTTGCCACGTCGCTGGCGAGGATGTTTTTACCCCACAGCTCGACAGTTGAACCAAGCCCCGCTTCCGCTACGTCGGTCAGATCGATGCAGAGCATGTCCATCGACACGCGCCCCAGCAGGCGACTGGATTTGCCGGCCACCAGTACCGGCGTGCCGGTCGGCGCCTGGCGCGGGTAGCCGTCGGCGTACCCCATGGCGACCACACCGATGCGCATCGGCTTGTCGGTGATGAATCTGGCGCCATAGCCGATCGGTTCGCCGGCCGGCAATTCACGCACACTGATGACTTTCGATTCGAGGGTCATCACTGGTTGCAGGCGTTCAGCGACGGCGTTGGCTTCTTCGAACGGGGTCGCGCCGTAGAGCATGATGCCCGGGCGGACCCAATCGCTTTGGATTTCTGGCCAACCGAGCACGGCTGGCGAGTTGCGCAGGCTGACTTCCGCCGCCAGCCCTTGACGCGCCGCTTCGAACACCGCGACCTGCTCGGCGCTGCTTTGCGCGTGCAATTCATCGGCGCGGGCGAAGTGGCTCATCAACACGATTTTCGCCACCTTGCCGCTGGCCAGCAGACGTTGATATGCCGCAGGGTAGTCTTTCGGATGCAGACCGACGCGGTGCATGCCGGAATCTAGCTTCAGCCAAACAGTAATCGGCTTGCTCAGCGCTGCCTGTTCGATCGCTTCGAGCTGCCACAGCGAATGCACCACGCACCAGAAATCATGCTCGACGATCAACGCCAGCTCGTCGGCTTCGAAGAAGCCTTCCAGCAGCAATACCGGCGCGCGAATCCCAGCGGAACGCAGCTCCAGTGCTTCTTCAATGCAGGCCACCGCAAATCCGTCAGCCTCGGCTTCCAGCGCCTGGGCGCAACGCACCGCGCCATGGCCATAGGCGTCCGCCTTGATCACCGCGAGCGCCTTGGCGCCGGTGACTTCACGGGCAATTCGGTAGTTGTGACGCAGGGCTTGAAGGTCGATCAGGGCACGGGCAGGACGCATGGCGGCAGACTTCTGGGCGGTCATGGGAAGAAAAACCGGCGCTGACTGACGGCGTGAACCGCCAACAGCACCGGGAGAGGGATCTTGGAACCGTTATGGCAGCGCGGCGACGATGGAGATCTCCACCAGAATGCTCGGCTTGGCCATCTTCGCTTCGACGGTGGCGCGGGCCGGAGCAGCGCCTTTTGGCAACCACTGGTCCCACACCGCGTTCATCCCGGCGAAGTGCGCTTCGATGTTGTTCAAATAGATTGTCGCCGACAACAGATGCTGCTTGTCGGTCCCGGCCAGATCGAGCAAGCGCTCGATATTGGCGAGCACGTCGCGGGTCTGCTGTTCAATTCCGGCGTCGAAGTCGTCGCCGACCTGCCCGGCCAGATACACGGTGCCGTTGTGGCTGACGATCTGACTCATGCGCTCATTGGTGAGCTGGCGCTGGATTGACATGTTTTGCGGACTCCTGGGTCTGGTTGCCGTAACGGGAAATATCGAGGCCTTCGGCGCTGATCTGCGGCTTTTTCTTCGCCATCAGGTCGGCGAGCAAACGGCCGGAACCACAGGCCATGGTCCAGCCGAGCGTACCGTGACCGGTGTTGAGGAACAGATTCTTGAACGGCGTGGCGCCAACGATCGGCGTACCGTCCGGCGTGGTCGGGCGCAGGCCGGTCCAGAAACTCGCTTCGGCCAGATTGCCGCCCTGAGGATAAAGGTCGTTGACGATCATCTCCAGGGTTTCGCGCCGACGCGGGTTCAGCGATAGGTCAAAACCGGCGATCTCGGCCATGCCGCCGACGCGGATGCGGTTGTCGAAACGGGTGATCGCAACCTTGTAGGTCTCGTCGAGAATGGTCGACGTCGGCGCCATGGCAGGATCGGTGATCGGCACGGTCAGCGAATAGCCCTTGAGCGGATACACCGGAGCCTTGATGCCCAACGGCTTGAGCAACTGCGGCGAGTAGCTGCCGAGCGCCAGCACGTAGCGGTCAGCGGTTTCCAGCTTGCCGTCAATCCACACACCGTTGATGCGATCACCGGCGTAGTCGAGTTTCTGGATGTCCTGGCCGAAACGGAATTCCACACCGAGCTTGCGCGCCATTTCGGCGAGACGGGTGGTGAAGATCTGGCAGTCGCCGGTCTGGTCGTTGGGCAGACGCAGCGCGCCAGCGAGAATATCGGTCACGCCGGCCAGAGCCGGCTCGACGCGGGCGATGCCGGCGCGGTCGAGGACTTCAAACGGCACGCCGGACTCTTTCAGCACGGCGATGTCTTTGGCGGCGTTATCCAGTTGCGCCTGAGTACGGAACAACTGCGTCGTGCCGAGGCTGCGGCCTTCGTAGGCGATACCGGTTTCGGCGCGCAATTCATCGAGGCAGTCACGGCTGTACTCGGACAGACGCACCATGCGCTCCTTGTTCACCGCGTAACGGCTGGCGGTGCAGTTGCGCAGCATTTGCGCCATCCACAGGTATTGGTCGATATCGGCGGTGGCCTTGATCGCCAATGGCGCATGGCGTTGCAGCAGCCACGTGATGGCCTTGAGCGGCACGCCCGGCGCGGCCCACGGCGAGGCGTAACCCGGCGAGACCTGGCCGGCGTTGGCGAAACTGGTCTCCATGGCCGCAGCAGGCTGCCGGTCGACCACCACCACTTCGAACCCGGCACGCGCCAGATAGTAAGCACTGGCGGTACCGATGACGCCGCTACCCAAGACCATGACGCGCATTTTCAATCCCTCATCGCGGCTTTCCGCCGAACTGTTTGTTAGAGCAATGATGGGCGCAGTGTAAAAAGAAATGCCAGTGCTTTTCACTATATAAGCGCCTATATTTGGCGACAATTCTCGGTAAAAACCCTTTTCGCGGAGGCGCATCCCCTATGCGTACCAACACTCAGACCAAACGTGAGCTGGACAAGATCGACCGCAACATCCTGCGCATCCTCCAGGCGGACGGGCGGATTTCCTTCACTGAGCTCGGGGAAAAGGTCGGTCTCTCGACCACGCCGTGCACCGAGCGCGTGCGGCGCCTGGAGCGCGAAGGGATCATCATGGGCTACAACGCCCGGCTCAATCCGCAGCACTTGAAGGGTAGCCTGCTGGTGTTTGTCGAAATCAGCCTCGACTACAAATCCGGCGACACATTCGAAGAATTCAGACGCGCGGTGCTGAAGCTGCCGCATGTGCTGGAGTGTCATTTGGTGTCGGGGGATTTCGACTATCTGGTGAAGGCGCGGATTTCCGAGATGGCCTCGTACCGCAAACTGCTCGGCGACATTCTCTTGAAGCTGCCACATGTACGTGAATCGAAGAGCTATATCGTCATGGAAGAGGTGAAAGAAAGCCTGTGCCTGCCGATTCCGGACTGAAATCGGCGGCGTCCTTCGCGAGCAGGCTCGCTCCCACATTTGAAATGCAATCTCCTGTGGGAGCGAGCCTGCTCGCGAAGACGTCGACTCGGTCTGAACTGAACGCAACAGCTAAACCAACACCTGCCGATTCGCCGCCATGTACTGGAAAATCTGCTTCTCGACCCGCGGATGAATCAGCTCCACCGGCCGCCGCTCGTTCGGGCATGGCAGGCTATTGGTCGTACCAAACAGTCGACAGATCAGCGGCCGCTCTTCATACACAGTGCAACCATTCGGCCCCAGATGCACACAGTTGAGTTCTTCCAGCGCGGCATCCTGCTCGGCGCGGGTCTTGCGCGGCAGCCGGGCCATTTCCTCGGGCGAAGTGGTCACCGGCCCGCAGCAGTCGTGGCAGCCCGGCACGCAGTCGAACGTGGGAATCTGCTGACGCAGGGTGCGGATTTTCTGGCTGTTGCAGCTCATTGAAACGGTGACCAAAGTGGCGGGCTGATGATTGTGCCGCAAAAGCCCGGATCCAGACACCGCAGGCCGACCGATGTTGCCCACGTTCGGGCGTGCGGCTTATGCTCCGTCAAATTTTCTCGACACTCAGCCGTTGGATGATGCCCATGACCGCCCGCGCCCCGACCACCGCGAGCCAACCCCACGTTGCCTCTTATTACGCCGCCAGCAGCCTGCCGCAGCCTGACCATCCCGTGCTGCAAGGCGAGGTGGTGGCGGATGTCTGCGTGGTCGGCGGTGGCTTTTCCGGGCTGAATGCCGCGCTGGAACTCGCCGAACGCGGTTTCAGCGTGGTTTTGCTGGAAGCGCACCGGATCGGCTGGGGCGCCAGCGGTCGCAACGGCGGGCAGTTGATTCGCGGTGTCGGCCATGGCCTGGATCAGTTCGCCAACGTCATCGGTGCCGAAGGCGTGCGCGAGATGAAACTCATGGGCCTGGAAGCGGTGGAGATTGTCCGCCGGCGCGTCGAGCGTTTCGGCATTGCCTGCGACCTGACCTGGGGTTACTGCGACCTCGCCAACAAGCCTTCCGATCTCGACGGTTTTGCCGAAGACGCCGAAGAGTTGCGCGGCCTCGGTTACCGCTACGAAACCCGTCTGTTGCAGGCCAGTGAAATGCACACCGTGGTCGGTTCCAAACGCTATGTCGGCGGCTTGATCGACATGGGCTCCGGGCATCTGCATCCGCTGAATCTGGCGCTGGGCGAAGCGGCAGCGGCGCAGCAACTGGGCGTGCAGTTGTTCGAGCGTTCGGCCGTGACGTGCATCGATTACGGCCCCGAAGTGAAGGTACACACCGCGCAAGGCTCGGTGCGAGCGAAGACGCTGGTGTTGGGCTGCAATGCCTATCTCAATGACCTCAACCCGCAACTGACCGGCAAGGTCCTGCCCGCCGGCAGCTACATCATCGCCACCGAACCGCTCAGCGAAGAGCAGGCGCACAACCTGCTGCCGCAGAACATGGCGGTCTGCGACCAGCGGGTAGCGCTGGATTACTACCGGCTCTCGGCGGATCGACGTTTGCTGTTCGGCGGCGCGTGTCATTACTCGGGACGCGATCCGAAAGACATCGGCGCCTATATGCAGCCGAAGATGCTTGAAGTGTTCCCGCAACTGGCCGGGGTGAAAATTGATTATCAGTGGGGCGGAATGATCGGCATCGGTGCCAACCGCCTGCCGCAGATTGGCCGGCTCGCCGAGCAGCCGAACGTGTATTACGCCCAGGCGTATTCCGGGCATGGAGTGAATGCCACTCACCTGGCCGGCAAGCTGCTGGCCGAGGCGATCAGTGGGCAGCATGGCGGCGGCTTTGATCTGTTCGCCAGGGTGCCGCACATCACCTTTCCCGGCGGCAAGCACTTGCGCTCGCCGTTGTTGGCGTTGGGGATGTTGTGGCATCGGCTGAAAGAGTTGGTCTGACGAATCAGGATCGTTCCCACGCTCCGCCTGGGAATGCATCCAGTGACGCTCTGCGTCACAGCGGACGCAGAGCGTCCGGGCGGCGTTCCCACGCAGAGCGTGGGAACGATCTGTGTTATTCAGATCCGCCAAAACGGCTTCAACCCCTCCTCCCTTGCCTGCTCTCGCGTCAGCCCGACATCCCTGAGTTGCTCCGGTGTCAGGCCGAGCAACGCCTTGCGCGTTTGCAGACGATGCCAGAACAGGCCCCAGCGACTGAGGCCGGACGGTGCGTTACGCAGCAGATTACGCGCGCTGTCCTTCTGCCCTGCCGCCAGTTCCTGACTGTGTAACGTCAGCCGCACATCGCTCAAGCCGTTCATTTTCGTTGCTCCTGTTTACTTGGGTAGCCAGAGATTCCATGATGCGCGGGCGAGCAAAACCATTACAGACTCAAAGAAACTGTATTAACTCCATACAGATTTGCTGATTTGCCGACTGAATGATCGATTTTTTCCGCATCTGTACTGGTTTTCATCAATACACACCGAGACCACCATGACTCTGTATGTCAATCTCGCCGAATTGCTCGGCACCCGCATCGAACAAGGCTTCTATCGCCCCGGTGATCGCTTGCCGTCAGTGCGTGCCTTGAGTGTCGAGCACGGTGTCAGTCTGAGCACGGTGCAGCAGGCGTATCGCGTGCTTGAAGACAGCGGTCTGGCCACGCCGAAACCCAAGTCTGGCTACTTTGTGCCAGTCGGCCGCGAGTTGCCGGAGCTCCCCGCCGTAGGCCGCCCCGCGCAGCGGCCAGTCGAGATTTCGCAATGGGATCAAGTGCTGGAACTCATTCGCGCGGTACCGCGCAAGGATGTCGTGCAATTGGGCCGTGGCATGCCCGATGTCGGCTCACCCACCATGAAGCCGCTGCTGCGCGGACTGGCGCGAATCAGCCGCCGGCAGGACATGCCCGGTCTGTATTACGACAACATCCACGGCAACCTAGAACTGCGCGAACAGATCGCGCGTCTGATGCTTGATTCCGGCTGCCAGTTGAGCGCCAGCGAGCTGGTGATCACCACCGGTTGCCACGAAGCGCTGTCCACCAGCATCCACGCGATCTGCGAGCCGGGCGACATCGTCGCGGTGGACTCGCCAAGTTTCCACGGCGCCATGCAGACCCTCAAAGGCCTGGGCATGAAAGCTCTGGAAATCCCCACCGACCCGCTCACCGGGATCAGCCTCGACGCCCTTGAACTGGCGCTGGAACAGTGGCCGATCAAGGCCATTCAGCTCACGCCGAACTGCAACAACCCGCTCGGCTACGTCATGCCCGAATCGCGCAAACGCGCGCTGTTGACGTTGGCCCAGCGTTTCGACGTGGCGATCATCGAAGACGATGTGTACGGCGAACTGGCCTACACCTATCCGCGTCCGCGGACGATCAAATCCTTCGACGAAGACGGCCGCGTGCTGCTCTGCAGCTCGTTCTCCAAGACCCTGGCGCCGGGGCTGCGCATCGGCTGGGTGGCGCCGGGCCGATATCTCGAGCGGGTGTTGCACATGAAATACATCAGCACCGGATCCACCGCGCCGCAACCGCAGATCGCCATCGCCGAATTCATCAAGGCCGGCCATTTCGAGCCGCACTTGCGGCGCATGCGCATGCAGTACCAGCGCAATCGTGACGCGATGATCGACTGGGTGACGCGCTACTTTCCCGCCGGCACTCGCGCCAGTCGCCCGCAGGGCAGCTTCATGCTCTGGGTGGAACTGCCGGAGGGTTTCGACACCCTGAAACTGAATCGCGCGCTGCACGATCAAGGCGTACAGATTGCCGTCGGCAGCATCTTTTCCGCCTCGGGCAAATACCGCAATTGTCTGCGCATGAACTACGCTGCCAAACCAACAGCACAGATCGAAGAAGCGGTGCGCAAGGTCGGCGCCGCGGCGATCAAATTACTCGCTGAGACCGACTGACCTTTTTTGCGACCCTGGCGTCCAAAATGCCGACCTCAACCGCCAACCGGAACGATCCTACGTGAGCTTCAGACAGCCCCTACTCGCTTTACTGATACTCGCCTCGTTCCTCAGCGGCTGCGCCAGCCTCGATGTACCGCGCGAGCCGAGCCAGGCCTTGCCGGCGTCGGAATCCAGCTTCGGCCGTTCGATTCAGGCTCAGGCCGCGCCCTACAAAGGGCAGTCGGGGTTTCGTCTGCTCTCCGACAGTGGCGAGGCGTTTACCGCCCGGGCCGAGCTGATTCGTCATGCCCAGGTCAGCCTCGATTTGCAGTACTACATCGTCCATGACGGCATCAGCACGCGGATGCTGGTGGAAGAAGTGCTCAAAGCGGCCGACCGTGGCGTGCGCGTGCGCATCCTGCTCGACGACACCACCAGCGACGGCCTCGACCAGATCATCGCGACCCTGGCGGCGCATCCGCAGATCCAGATTCGTTTGTTCAATCCGTTGCACCTGGGTCGCAGCACCGGCGTAACACGCGCGGCCGGGCGACTGTTCAATCTGTCCGTGCAGCACCGGCGCATGCACAACAAACTGTGGCTGGCGGACAACAGCGCGGCCATCGTCGGCGGGCGCAATCTGGGCGATGAATATTTCGACGCCGAACCCAACCTGAATTTCACCGACATCGACATGCTCAGCATCGGCCCGGTCGCCGAGCAGCTCGGGCACAGTTTCGACCAGTACTGGAACAGCGCGCTGAGCAAGCCGATCGACGAATTCCTCTCCAGCCAACCGACCGCCGCCGACCTGCAAAACACCCGCACGCGCCTGGAAGAATCACTGGAAGAAACCCGCAAGCAGAACCACGCGCTGTATCAACAGTTGATGAAATTCACCACCGACCCGCGCATGGATATCTGGCGCAAAGAACTGATCTGGGCCTGGAACCAGGCGTTGTGGGATGCGCCGAGCAAGGTGCTGTCCAAGGGCGAACCCGATCCGCATCTGTTGCTGACCACACAACTGGCGCCGGAACTGACCGGTGTGAGCAAAGAGCTGATCATGATTTCCGCATACTTTGTGCCGGGCCAGCCGGGACTGGTCTACCTGACCGGGCGCGCCGATGCCGGGGTCTCCGTGAACCTGCTGACCAATTCACTGGAGGCCACTGACGTGCCGGCGGTGCACGGCGGTTACGCGCCCTATCGCAAGGCATTGCTTGAACACGGGGTGAAACTCTATGAACTGCGCCGCCAGCCTGGGGATAACTATGGCAGCGGGCCGCGGGTGTTCTACAGCAAGTCGTTTCGCGGTTCGGATTCGAGTTTGCACAGCAAGGCGATGATCTTCGACCGGCGCAAATCGTTTATCGGTTCGTTCAACTTCGACCCGCGCTCGGTGCTGTGGAACACCGAAGTCGGCGTCCTGGTCGATAGCCCGGAACTGGCCGAGCATGTGCGCGCACTGGCATTGCAAGGCATGGCGCCGACCTTGAGTTATCAGGCGAAACTCGAGGACGGCAAGGTCGTCTGGGTCACCGAGGACAACGGCCAGATGCACACTCTGACCAAGGAGCCGGGGAGCTGGTGGCGGCGCTTCAACTCGTGGTTCAGCACCAACGTTGGCCTGGAGCGGATGTTGTAAGTCCGTCTGTTGATGATCCCTTGTGGGATGCGCTCAGGCTGCTTCTGCTGTTGTGCCAAAGGCGCCTTGGCGCAACAACAAAAGCACCAGGCCAAACGCCCCAGCCGCCATCAACAGCGGCAACGCATGCCCGTTGATCCACTGACTGCCCGCCCCTGCCGCCAACGGCCCGACCAGACAACCGACACCCCACAACTGGGCAATATGCGCATTGGCGCGGACCAGCGCATCGTCACGGTAGCGCTCGCCAATCAGAATCAGTGACAAGGTAAACAAGCCGCCAGCACTGGCGCCGAACAGCACCCACAGCGGCCAGATCAGCAGCGTGTCGAGCAACATTGGAATGGCCAGACTCGACAGCATCAACACCACCGCGCATCCAGCGAACAGCGTGCGTCGCGACAGATAATCGGCCAATGCGCCGATCGGCAATTGCAGCAGCGCATCGCCGACCACCACGGTGCTGACCATTGCCAGCGCGATTTCGGCGGTGAACCCTTGTTGCAGGCAATACACCGGCAGCAGCGTCAGAATCATCGCCTCGAACGCGGCGAACAACGACACCGCCCAGGCAATCGCCGGCAGCTCTCGGGCAAAACCCCACAGAGCGCCAAACGTGACGCTGTTGGCCTCGCTACTCGGGGCGCCACTGCGACCCAGCAGCAGAAAAGGCGAGAGCGTCAGCAGACCGACCCCGACCCAGAAACCGTAATCATGCTCGGTGCCCAGCGCGCCCAACAGCAACGGACCGGACAGTTGGCTCAGCGCATAGCTGCTGCCATACAGCGCTACCAGACGTCCGCGCCACTGCTCGACCACCAGTTGATTGATCCAGCTCTCGCCGAGGATGAACACGATGGTCAGGATCACCCCGATCAGCAGGCGCAGCAGCAACCAGATCGGATAACTCGGCAGCAGCGCCAGCAGGCCGATCGACAGTGCCCCGGCCCACAGGCACAGACGCATCAGGTTCGCCGTGCCGAAATACGCGGCGAGATGGCTGGAAATCTTCGCCCCCAGCAGCACACCGATTGCCGGCATGGCTGCCATCACACCGATGGCGAACGAGCCGTAGCCCCAGCCCTCCAGACGCAACGACACCAGCGGCATGCTGACCCCCAGGGCCAGGCCGACACTCAAGACAGACGCCAACACGGCGAAATACGTCGCCCACCGCATGTTCCACGCTCCTGTGGATATTCTTTTTGTGTTCATCCAAAACACTGTGGGAGCGAGCCCCTGTGGCGAGGGGATTTATCCCCGCTGGGTCGCGCAGCGGCCCCAAAACCTGCAACCACGATGTACCAGGTACACCGCGTGCAATGGTTTAGCGACTGCTTCGCAGCCGAACGGGGATAAATCCCCTCACCACAGAGGCTCGCTCCCACAGGGATCTCTGTTTGCTCAGGCAGCCCGGAGCGGCCGGGCTGCCGTTAACGGCTTACAGCTTGATCCACGTCGCTTTCAGCTCGGTGTACTTGTCAAAGGCGTGCAGCGATTTGTCGCGACCGTTGCCCGACTGTTTGAAGCCACCGAACGGCGCGGTCATGTCGCCGCCGTCGTACTGGTTGACCCACACGCTACCGGCGCGCAGGGCCTTGGCGGTCAGGTGGGCCTTGGAGATGTCCTGGGTCCACACCGCTGCAGCCAGACCGTATGGCGTGTCGTTGGCGATCTGGATGGCTTCTTCGGCGCTATCGAAAGCGATCACCGACAACACCGGGCCGAAAATCTCTTCCTGGGCAATCTTCATCGCATTGCTCACACCATCGAAAATGGTTGGCTCGACGTAGGTGCCGCCGGTTTCCTGGAGGATGCGCTTGCCGCCGGCGACCAGTTTGGCACCATCGCTATGGCCGGACTCGATGTACGACAGCACGGTGTTCATCTGCTGGGTATCGACCAGAGCGCCGACATTGGTCGCCGGGTCGAGCGGATTGCCGGGCTTCCAGGTTTTCAGCGCTTCGATCACCATCGGCAGGAATTTGTCCTTGATCGAACGCTCGACCAGCAGACGCGAACCGGCGGTGCACACTTCGCCCTGGTTGAAAGCGATGGCGCTGGCAGCGGATTCAGCGGCGGCCTGCAGGTCCGGCGCATCGGCGAAGACGATGTTCGGGCTCTTGCCACCGGCTTCCAGCCAGACACGCTTCATGTTCGATTCGCCGGCGTAGACCATCAGTTGCTTGGCAATCTTGGTCGAGCCGGTGAACACCAGCGTGTCGACATCATTGTGCAGACCCAGCGCCTTGCCGACGGTGTGGCCATAGCCCGGCAGCACGTTGAGAACGCCTTTGGGAATACCCGCCTCAATGGCCAGCGCAGCGATGCGGATGGCAGTCAGCGGCGACTTTTCCGACGGCTTGAGGATCACCGAGTTACCGGTCGACAGCGCCGGGCCGAGCTTCCAGCAGGCCATCATCAGCGGGAAGTTCCACGGCACGATAGCGCCGACTACGCCCACTGGCTCGCGAGTCACCAGACCCAGTTGATCATGTGGAGTCGCGGCGACTTCGTCGTAGATCTTGTCGATCGCTTCGCCGCTCCAGCTCAACGCCTGGGCCGCGCCCGGTACGTCGATGTACAGCGAATCGCTGATCGGCTTGCCCATGTCGAGGGTTTCCAGCAGCGCCAGTTCTTCGGCGTGCTGTTTCAGCAGGCTGGCGAAGCGAATCATGGTGGCTTTGCGTTTGGTCGGTGCCAGGCGCGACCAGACGCCTGAATTGAAAGTAGCGCGGGCGTTTTCTACAGCACGGTCAGCATCGGCGGCGTCACAACTGGCGATCTTGCCGAGCAGGCGGCCATCGACCGGGCTGATGCACTCGAAGGTTTCGCCGGAGACGGCGTCGGTGTATTCGCCATTCAGGAAGGCGCGGCCTTCGATTTTCAGATCGCGGGCGCGTTGTTCCCAGTCGGCACGAGTCAGGGTGGTCATTCGGGTGTCCTCCTCTTATTGAATACGAGCACCGCAAGCGCTGCGGCGCTGTTCAAGAATTCTGCCCGGCCAGCCTGCACTTTCGGCCCGAGGCACCCGCCACCCTAAACCAGCGGCCGGGTTTGTTTCAATATATTTGACATAAGCCGGCCATACCGCCTTGCGGTGTTCATTTTAATAAACATAGACTTTGGCCCATTCCAGCCAACGCGCCGTCACTAGCGGAGAAAACAACAATGAACATCCAGAACGTCGTCGATATCAGCCTCGCCAGCAGCGAAGCCGAGCGCTATCGCCCGGACCCGGCGAAGGTGCTCAAGGGCGATCCTGAGCAGGCGGTGTTTCATCAATACGACAGCCCTTGTGGGCAAATGGGCGTGGGTGTGTGGGAAGGCGCGGTGGGTCAGTGGACGGTGAATTACACCGAGCATGAGTACTGCGAGATTTTGCAGGGGTTTCGGTATTGCGTGACAGCGATGGCAATGCAAAGACCTTGCGCGTTGGCGATCGCTTCGTGATTCCGGCGGGGTTTCGCGGAACCTGGGAAGTGCTGGAGGCTTGCCGCAAGGTTTATGTGATCTTTGAACAGAAGGCTTGAGATGTTTGCTGACTGATCGGCCCTCATCGCTGGCAAGCCAGCTCCCACAGGTTTTGTGCATGACACAGGTTCTTTGAAGACCGGCAATCAATGTGAGAGCTGGCTTGCCAGCGATGAGGCCCAACCGGTCACCGCAGAATCCACGGCAAACAAAAAAGGCCCGTATCTCACGATACGGGCCTTTTTCGCAGTCAGGAAAAATCAATTACTTGATTTTGCCTTCCTTGTACATCACGTGCTTGCGAACAACCGGATCATATTTCTTGATCTCGATTTTGTCCGGGGTAGTACGCTTGTTCTTGTCGGTAGTGTAGAAGTGACCAGTACCGGCGCTCGAGATCAAACGAATCAATTCACGCATGATTAGCTCCCTTAAATCTTGCCATCGCGGCGAAGTTCGGCGAGCACGACAGTGATGCCACGCTTGTCGATGATACGCATGCCTTTGGCAGATACGCGCAGACGCACAAAACGTTTCTCTTCTTCAACCCAGAAGCGGTGATGCTGCAGGTTCGGCAGGAAACGACGACGGGTTTTGTTGTTTGC
This sequence comes from Pseudomonas sp. B21_DOA, assembly GCA_030544685.1. Classification (NCBI taxonomy): domain Bacteria; kingdom Pseudomonadati; phylum Pseudomonadota; class Gammaproteobacteria; order Pseudomonadales; family Pseudomonadaceae; genus Pseudomonas; species Pseudomonas sp. B21_DOA. The sequence goes on from CP086683.1 coordinate 781,443, forward strand.
GTGGGAAATGTTATTCCCAGTCACCGGACCCTTACCGGTAACTTGACATACTCTCGACATGCCTCAGCCCTCTAAAACCACATGCCCAACCCGGCATGGGTTGGCCGCTTAATCTCTCAGTCATTTGGCGCCAGGCGCCGCGTTTCTTTAGAGGTCTTACCGGCTACACCTACAGTGAAGGAACCGGGCCCCTAGAAAAGAGCGCTGCTTTATACCAGAAAGACCGGGGTGCAACAACAATCGCTGTGCAATGAATCAATAAAATGCCGCTTTTTCGGCCTGCGAACGCTTTGAACAAAGGCCGCGACCGGTTTTGACCACTCGTCGCAGAAATCCGCTCCTACAGGCAATTCGGACTTTTCATTTCGCTGCCCATGCTCGAAACCGCGCAAGAGTGCGCCTGAAAATGCAAAAAGGGGATAGTCATTTGCAATTCAGAGCTCTAGGGTAGGACTTTTCCAGACTGCACTTGCAGATGGGCCTTCGATCTGTAAAGGAAACCGACCATGCGCCTCGCTGCCCTACCCCTGTTACTCGCTCCGCTGTTGCTGAGCCCCTCGCCCAGGCCGCCGCGTTGAGCGTTTGTACCGAGGCCAGTCCCGAAGGGTTCGACGTGGTGCAGTACAACTCGCTGACCACCACCAATGCTTCGGCTGACGTACTGATGAACCGCTTGGTGGATTTCGATACCGCCAGTGGCAAGGTCATCCCGAGCCTTGCTGACAGCTGGGAAGTCAGCACCGACGGCCTGACGTATGTATTCAAACTGCACCCGCAGGTGAAATTTCATACAACCGAGTACTTCAAGCCGAGCCGCGAGCTGAGCGCTGAAGACGTCAAATTCAGCTTCGACCGCATGCTCGACCCGGCCAACCCGTGGCACAAGGTCGCCCAGAGCGGCTTCCCCATGCGCAGTCGATGCAACTGCCGACCCTGATCAAGAAGATCGACGCCCTCGACCCGCTCACCGTGCGTTTTACTCTCGACCATCCGGATTCGACTTTCCTCGCGACCCTGAGCATGGGCTTCGCCTCGATTTATTCCGCCGAATACGCCGACAAACTGATGAAGGCCGGCGCCACCGACAAACTCAACAGCCAGCCGATCGGCACCGGCCCGTTCGTGTTCAACCGCTTTCAGAAAGACGCAGCGATCCGCTACAAGGCAAACCCGGAATATTTCCGTGGCAAGCCTGCCGTCGACCCGTTGATCTTCGCTATCACGCCGGACGCCAACGTGCGCCTGCAAAAGCTGCGGCGCAATGAATGCCAGATCGCCCTGTCGCCAAAACCACTGGACGTACAGGCTGCGCTGAAGGAGCCGACGCTGAAAGTCGAAAAGACTGAGGCTTTCATGACCGCTTTCGTGGGCATCAACAGCCAGCATCCGCCACTGGACAAACCGGAAGTGCGCCAGGCGATCAACCTCGCTTTCGACAAGGCCAACTACATCAAAGCCGTGTTCGAAGACACCGCCGAGGCGGCCAACGGCCCGTACCCGCCGAACACCTGGAGCTACGCGAAGAACCTGCCGAGCTATCCGCACGACGTGGCCAAAGCCAAGGCGCTGCTCGCCAAGGCCGGCTTGAAGGAGGGTTTCCAGACGACGATCTGGACGCGGCCATCGGGCAGCCTGCTCAACCCGAACCCGAGCCTCGGCGCGCAGATGCTGCAGTCGGATCTGGCCGAGATCGGCATACAGGCTGAGATCCGTGTGATCGAATGGGGCGAACTGATTCGACGCGCCAAGGCCGGCGAACATGACCTGCTGTTCATGGGCTGGGCCGGCGATAACGGCGACCCGGACAACTTCCTCACCCCACAGTTTTCCTGCGCGGCGGTGAAGTCCGGCACCAACTTCGCGCGGTACTGCAACGCCGATCTGGACAAGCTGATCAGCGCCGGCAAGACCACCAGCGAGCAAGGCGTACGGACCAAGCTGTATGAACAGGCACAGGCGCAGATCCAGCAGCAGGCACTGTGGCTGCCCCTGGCGCACCCGACGGCCTACGCTTTGACGCGCAAGGATGTTCAGGGTTATTCCGTCAGCCCGTTTGGCCGGCAGGATTATTCAAAAATCAGCCTCAAGCCCTAAGCGGCAAGCGGCAAGCGGCAAGCGGCAAGCTAGAGCACTCCGCGCACGGCTCCAGCTTGCCGCTTGCAGCTAGAGGCTTGCCGCTGCTCTTTTACATCCAGCCACACTCGGCCATCGACAGCGGTTCGCCGTCTCCGATGATGAAGTGATCGAGCACTCGCACGTCAATCAGCTCCAGCGCTTTCTGCAGGCGCTTGGTCAGCAGCCGATCGGCCTGACTTGGATCGGTATTGCCGGACGGGTGGTTGTGACAGAGGATCACCGCTGCGGCGTTATTGGCCAGCGCGCGCTTCACCACCTCCCGAGGATGCACGCTGGTGTTGTCGATAGAGCCGCGAAACAGCGCCTCGAAATTCAGCACCTGGTGCTTTGAATCGAGAAACAGGCAGCCGAACACCTCGTGCGGCTCATGCCGCAGCATTGCCTTGAGGTAATCGCGGACGACCTGAGGGTTCTTCCAGGGCCGGTTTCTGTCGTGAACGCTCGGCCAGATGGCGCTTGCTCATTTCCTGAGCGGCTTGCAACTGGGCGAACTTGGCCGGGCCGAGGCCCATTTGTTTGCTGAATGCGTCCTGATCGGCCTCGAGCAACAAACGCAGGCCACCGAATTGCGTCAGCAGATGTCTGGCGAGGTCAACAGCGCTTTTTCCGGGCAATCCGGTGCGCAGAAAAATCGCCAACAGCTCAGCATCCGAAAGACTCCCTGCCCCATGCTCCAACAGCCTTTCCCGCGGCCGTTCCGCCGCCGGCCAATCGCGAATACTCATAGCACCTCCTTGTCTGTGGGCGCCGCTGTTCCGTAGCGGTCGCTGTGATATCGTAGCCCATCTTTTTGGCGGTCGATTCAACCCTGGGGAGGGTATCGCGCCGCCGTCATCAACGAAATGAAAGGCAGACCTATGCAGCGGCTGTATCGGAAACGCATCGTTCTGGGCGTCGGCGGCGGCATTGCGGCCTATAAGAGCGCCGATCTGGTTCGCCGCCTGATCGATCAGGGTGCGGAAGTGCGCGTGGTCATGACCCATGGCGGCGCCGAATTCATTACCCCGCTGACCATGCAGGCCCTCTCGGGGCACCCGGTTCACCTCGACTTGCTCGACCCTGCCGCCGAAGCCGCCATGGGCCATATCGAGCTGGCGAAATGGGCCGATCTGGTACTGATCGCCCCGGCCACCGCCGACCTGATCGCTCGTCTGGCCCAAGGCATAGCCAATGATCTGCTGACCACACTGGTGCTGGCCACCGACGCCGTGGTTGCCGTCGCGCCGGCGATGAATCAGGCGATGTGGCGCGATCCGGCGACCCAGGCCAACCTGCAACTGCTGGAAAGCCGTGGCTTGAAGACTTTCGGCCCGGCCTCGGGCAGTCAGGCCTGCGGCGACGTCGGCATGGGCCGCATGATGGAAGCCACCGATCTGGCGCTGCTCGCCGCCGATTGCTTCCAGCGCCTGGCCCTCACCGGCAAGCATGTGGTGATCACCGCCGGCCCGACTCAGGAAAACATCGACCCGGTGCGCTACATCACCAACCATAGCTCGGGAAAAATGGGCTTTGCCCTCGCCGAAGCAGCCGTGGAAGCCGGCGCCCGGGTGACATTGATCAGCGGCCCGGTGCACCTGCCGACGCCTGATCGCGTGACGCGGATTGACGTGGTCAGCGCCCGCGACATGCTCGCCGCCTGCGAATCGGCCATACCTTGCGATGTGTTCATTTCGTCGGCAGCGGTGGCGGACTACCGCCCCGAAGTCGTCGCCCCGCATAAACTCAAGAAAGATCCTACGAGCGGCGACGGCTTCGTCCTGCAAATGGTGCGCAATCCGGACATTCTCGCCACCATCGCGACCCGTCCCGACCGTCCGTTCAGTGTCGGCTTCGCTGCCGAAACCGAACACCTGCTCGACTACGCTGCACGCAAGCTGAAGGACAAGAATCTCGATCTGATCGTCGCCAACGACGTCGCCAACCCGAGCATCGGTTTCAACAGCGAAGAAAACGCCTGCAGCGTCATCGACCGTGAGCTGCACGCCACGGTTTTCGCCCAGACCAGCAAGAGCAAGATCGCTCGCCAACTGGTCACTTTTATCGCCGAACGTCTGAACCAGGTTTAATTTACATGCACGCTTTGCAAGCCAAGATCCTCGATCCACGCATCGGTACCGAATTCCCGCTGCCGCAATACGCCACACCGGGCTCCGCCGGCCTCGATCTGCGCGCCATGCTGGAACAGGACATCGTGATCAAACCGGGTGAAACCGTGTTGATCCCCACCGGGCTGTCGGTGTACATCGGCGACCCGAATCTCGCCGCGCTGATCCTGCCGCGCTCGGGCATGGGCCACAAACACGGCATCGTGCTGGGCAATCTGGTCGGCCTGATCGACTCCGATTACCAGGGTCCGCTGATGGTGTCCTGCTGGAACCGTGGCCAGAGCGATTTCACCATGACCGTCGGCGAGCGCCTGGCGCAATTGGTGCTGGTGCCGGTGGTGCAGGCGCATTTCGAGATGGTTGAAGAGTTCGTCGAGACCGAGCGCGGCACCGGCGGCTTTGGCCACACTGGCACCAAATGATTGGCACCGCCCTGTAGGAGCTGCCGAAGGCTGCGATCTTTTGATCTTGATCTTAAAAAGCAAAATCAAAAGATCGTCCGATCGCGGCCCGAGCCTGCGGCAGCTCTTACACGGAAATTTGTGCAGATTCACCAGAACGGTTAAGCGCGGAAAATCAAGGTTTTGCCGGCCGCGAGCCCGGCCAGGCGAGGCGTCATGGCCCTTTCATAGCACGAACTCTCTGTGGAAAACGCCGTCATACCCTTCAGTTTGAGCCTGCCGTCGAAGATTTCGCCGGTCTGTCCCGCCCTTTTCGAGATGGAGCATTTCCGCAGATGAATACCCCCGCCAAGATCGCCCCGAAGCTGCCTGACAGCATTTTCCGCGCCTACGACATTCGCGGCACCGTGCCGGAATACCTCAACGGTGAAACCGCCTACTGGATCGGCCGCGCCATCGGCTCGCAGAGCCTGGCCCAGGGCGAACCGAATGTGTCGGTCGGTCGCGACGGTCGCCTGTCCGGCCCGGAGCTGGTCGCGGAACTCATTCGCGGCATCGCCGAGAGCGGTTGCCACGTCAGCGATGTCGGCCTGGTGCCAACGCCGGCGCTGTACTACGCCGCCAATGTGCTGGCCGGCAAATCCGGGGTGATGCTCACCGGCAGCCACAATCCGTCGAACTACAACGGCTTCAAAATCGTCATCGCCGGCGACACTCTCGCCAACGAACAGATTCAGGTGCTGCACGGACGCATCAAGAACAACGACCTGAGCACTGGCCAGGGCAGCGTCACCCAAGTCGAAATCCTCGACCGCTACAACACCGAAATCGTCCAGGACATCAAACTCGCTCGTCGCCTGAAAGTCGTGGTCGACTGCGGCAACGGCGCTGCCGGTGTGATCGCTCCGCAATTGATCGAAGCGCTGAACTGCGAAGTCATCCCGCTGTTCTGCGAAGTCGACGGCAACTTTCCGAACCATCACCCGGATCCGGGCAAACCGGAAAACCTCGTCGACCTTATCGCCAAGGTCAAGGAAACCAACGCCGATATCGGCCTGGCCTTCGACGGTGACGGCGACCGCGTCGGTGTGGTGACCAACACCGGCAGCATCGTCTACCCGGACCGTCTGCTGATGCTGTTCGCCCGCGACGTGGTGGCACGCAACCCGGACGCGGAAATCATCTTCGACGTTAAATGCACCCGCCGTTTGGTGCCGCTGATCAAGGAATACGGCGGTCGGCCGCTAATGTGGAAGACCGGTCACTCGTTGATCAAAAAGAAAATGAAACAATCCGGCGCGCTGTTGGCCGGCGAAATGAGCGGGCACATCTTCTTCAAGGAGCGCTGGTTCGGTTTCGACGACGGCATCTACAGCGCCGCACGTCTGCTGGAGATCCTCAGCAAGGAAAAATCCACTGCGGAAGAGCTGTTTGCGACCTTCCCGAACGATATTTCCACGCCGGAAATCAATATCCATGTGACCGAAGAGAGCAAATTCAGCATCATTGATGCACTGCACGATGCTCAGTGGGGCGAAGGCGCCGACCTGACCACCATCGACGGCGTGCGGGTCGATTACGCCAAAGGCTGGGGCCTGGTGCGCGCATCCAACACCACACCGGTGCTGGTGCTGCGCTTCGAGGCCGATGACGAGGCTGAATTGCAGCGCATCAAGGATGTGTTCCACGCCCAACTGAAACGCGTTGCACCTGATCTCCAACTACCGTTCTGATCCACCCGGAGCCCTGAATGACCCTCGAACGCGAAGCCGCCGCCAACACTGCCAAGGTCCTGTCCGAAGCGCTGCCTTACATCCGACGCTATGTCGGCAAGACCCTGGTGATCAAATACGGCGGCAACGCGATGGAAAGCGAGGAGCTGAAAACCGGCTTCGCCCGCGACATCGTGCTGATGAAAGCCGTGGGCATCAACCCGGTGGTCGTGCACGGTGGCGGCCCGCAGATCGGTGACCTGCTCAAGCGTCTGTCGATCGAAAGCCATTTCGTCGACGGCATGCGCGTCACCGACGCGGCGACCATGGACGTGGTGGAAATGGTCCTTGGCGGTCAGGTCAACAAAAGCATCGTCAACCTGATCAACCGCCATGGCGGCAGCGCCATCGGCCTGACCGGTAAAGATGCCGGGCTGATCCGGGCGAAGAAGCTCACCGTCTCCCGTCAGACCCCGGAGATGACTCAGCCGGAAATCATCGACATCGGCCACGTCGGCGAAGTCGTCGGCATCAACACCGAACTGTTGAACCTGCTGGTCAAAGGCAACTTCATCCCGGTCATCGCACCGATTGGCGTCGGTGAGAACGGTGAGTCGTACAACATCAACGCCGATCTGGTGGCGGGCAAGGTTGCCGAAGCACTGAAAGCTGAAAAGCTGATGCTGCTGACCAACATCGCCGGCCTGATGGACAAGTCGGGCACCGTGCTGACCGGCCTGAGCACGCAGCAGGTCGACGATCTGATCGCTGACGGCACGATCTACGGCGGCATGCTGCCGAAGATCCGTTGTGCACTGGAAGCGGTTCAAGGTGGGGTTGGCAGTTCGTTGATCATCGATGGTCGTGTGCCGAATGCGATCCTGCTGGAAATCTTCACCGATACCGGCGTGGGCACGCTGATCAGTAATCGCAAGCGTCCTTGATCGCCAATCGCTGAAGCAAAAGATCGCAGCCTTCAATAGCTCCTACAGGGATTTCGCACACGCGAGAATCCGCTTTTGTAGGAACTGACGAAGGCTGCGATCTTTTTTGTGCGCGCAGGAAAAGCCTGACTCGACACAGCGAAACGTCCGACATCCCTCCAGAACAAATCTCCATAGGATCTTCCTCTCATCCAACGGAGATTCACTCATGCAGAAAGATTACGTTCCTTACGGCAGCGATGTTTCAGCAGGCACCTACGAATGCGTGGACTGCGGCCATCGTTATTCCAATCAAGCCAAGACTTCAATGCCGCCCTGCCCGCAGTTTCGCAAATCGGCGCATGTCCTGAACGGCTGGAAAACCCTCACCGGCCAAGGTGACGCGCCACAGGATCCGTACCCGGAGAAATCCGAAACACCAGCCGCCAGCAAAAAATAATCCCGGAGCGCCTGAGCCATGCAGATCTCGTTCACGATCGACGCCGACGCTTTCGAGCAGGAACAGAAGGAACCGGTGAAAAAGACCTTGCGCATCGGCGACGCTGAAATCGCCCATGCGCTGGAGCGCATCGCCAAGGCCAGCCTGACCGAGTACCTGAAAATGCTGGTCGAGGGCGGCATGCCCAGCCGGGCTGATGAAGCCAAACAGGATCGCCTGCTGTATTTGATACAGAGTTACTTCGGGCAAACCCTGCCGACCGAATCGCAGATATCGACGATCTTTCAACTGACCCAGAGCCAAAGCAAAACCCTGCTGAAGAACACCGTTTCGCGCTTTCGCAACCAACTCGACGACATCTTGCAGCACAGTATGCGCGCGGTGATCGAGTCCGCCGAACATGCGCAAAATGTGTATCTGGTGGTGATCAGCTCGGACGTGATTCGCGACGAACTGAACATGCTCATTACCCAAAACGAGCCGACCTTCAAACCCATCACCAAACGCAAGGGCAGCGCCGGACAGTTCGAAATCAGCGAAGATTCCCACGCATTGCTCTGCGCAACGCTGGGGCTGAATGCCGTTCAGTGACATTGTCGCGGTCAGTGGCTTGCTGCTGACCCTGACCACGTTCATGTTCAATCTGGCGTGGCCAGCGCTCAACGAAGCGTTGGCTGAGGATGAATATCAAAAGGGTTCGCAGGCTCGAAAACGTAGTCGAGACAGGATTCTGGCCACTGTCTACTGGCGAGCATTGCCGTTGACGTGTGCTTTTGTGGCGCTGTTTTACGTTAACTTGCCGGCGGCAGTCGGAATCGTGCGCAGCAGCACGCTGGATCTGTGGGATTTCGATGTGGATCGCACGCTGTACGTCATGGTGGTAGTTGCGCTGCTGGTGTTTGCGCTGGTCAATATCGGATTGGCGCTGAGGCTGCTCATGAAATGGCGAAGTCTGCGTTGATCGCCAACAAAAAGACCCGGTTCAGCCTGACTGAACCGGGTCTTTTACTGTGGGAGCGAGCCTGCTCGCGAAAGCGTAATTTGCCTCACCGCTGATAGGTGACGGCCATTCGCGAGCAGGCTCGCTCCCACATTGGTCAAACGCCAAATTGGGCGCGATACGCTTCCACGGCTGGCAGATGCTGCTTGAGCTGCGGATCATCGGCGAGGAACTCCAGCACCTGATTCAGCGAGACGATGCTGATCACCGGAATACCGAAGTCGCGCTCGACTTCCTGGATCGCCGACAGTTCGCCGTTGCCACGCTCCTGACGGTTCAATGCGATCAGCACACCGGCGGCCTTGGCGCCGTCCTGGGAAGCGATGATCTGCATCACTTCGCGAATGGCAGTGCCAGCGGTGATCACGTCGTCGATGATCAAGACTTCGCCAGTCAGCGGTGCGCCGACCAGGCTGCCGCCCTCGCCGTGGGCCTTGGCTTCCTTGCGGTTGAAGCACCATGGCAGGTCACGGCCGTGATGTTCGGCCAGCGCAACGGCGGTCGTGGCCGCCAGCGGAATGCCTTTATAAGCCGGGCCAAACAGAACGTCGAAGGGGATACCGCTTTCGGCGATGGCCGCAGCGTAGAAACGTCCCAGTTGCGCCAGGGCCGAACCCGAGTTGAACAGGCCGGCGTTGAAGAAGTAGGGACTGGTGCGCCCGGACTTCAGGGTGAACTCACCGAAGCGCAAAACGCCGCGATCGATGGCAAAACGAATGAAATCGCGCTGATACGCTTGCATGAAAAAACCCCAAATACCACGGATTTAGCTAATTAGCTTGACGCCGTGTATCATACACGCACGCGATTTTTGGGGCCATTTATGCGGATCATCAGTGTGAACGTCAATGGTATTCAGGCGGCAGTCGAGCGCGGTTTGCTCAGTTGGCTGCAAGCCCAGAATGCCGACGTCATCTGCCTGCAGGACACCCGTGCCTCCGCCTTTGAACTGGATGACCCAGCCTTCCAACTGGATGGCTACTTCCTTTATGCCTGCGATGCTGAAGTCCCTGCCCAAGGCGGCGTGGCTTTGTACTCGCGGTTGCAACCGAAGGCTGTCATCAGCGGTCTCGGTTTCGAGACGGCCGACCGCTACGGGCGCTACCTGCAAGCAGATTTCGACAAAGTCAGTATTGCCACCTTGCTGTTTCCTTCGGGGATGAACGGCGATGAGGACTTGAACCAGAAGTTCAAGCTCATGGACGATTTCGGCAAGTACCTGGACAAACAGCGACGCAAACGTCGCGAGTACATTTATTGTGGCTCGCTGTACGTTGCGCAGCAGAAACTCGACATCAAGAACTGGCGCGACAGCCAGCAATCTCCAGGCTTCCTGGCGCCGGAACGCGCCTGGATGGATGAGATTGTCGGCAACATGGGCTATGTCGATGCGCTGCGCGAAGTCAGTCGCGAAGGCGATCAGTACAGCTGGTGGCCGGATAACGAACAGGCCGAGATGCTCAATCTGGGCTGGCGTTTCGATTATCAGATCCTGACCCCGGGCCTGCGTCGCTCGGTGCGCAGTGCGCGCCTGCCGCGTCAGCCACGGTTTTCACAGCACGCGCCGTTGATCGTCGACTACGACTGGACGCTGACCATCTAAGCGTCGTATCGCAGCCAAAGAAAATGCCCGCATCGTGAGATGCGGGCATTTTTTATGTGCTGTCCTTTTCTAGATCGCAGCGAAGAATGGCAGGGTCAGGTACAGCTTGATCACAATGACGTTGACGATATCGATGAAGAACGCTCCTACCATCGGCACTACCAGAAACGCGATTTGCGATGGCCCATAGCGCTGCGTCACCGCTTGCATGTTGGCAATCGCCGTCGGCGTGGCGCCCAGACCGAAGCCGCAATGTCCTGCAGCCAGCACTGCGGCATCGTAGTTGCTGCCCATCACCCGGAACGTCACGAAAATCGCGAACAGCGCCATGACCAGCGCCTGCACGGCCAGAATGATGAAGATCGGCAATGCCAGCGCCGCCAGATCCCACAACTTCAGCGACATCAGCGCGATTGCCAGAAACAGCGAGAGGCTGACATTGCCGAGCACAGACACTTCACGCTCGAATACCTGATACAAGCCAAGCGCTGACAGACTGTTGCGCAACACCACACCCACAAACAGCACGCAAACAAACGTCGGCAGTTCGAACGCAGTGCCATGCAGCAAGCCATTCAAGAGATTGCCAGCGAGCAGGCTGACGGCAATCAGCGCCAGCGTCTCGACGAACGAAAACGGCGTGATCGAACGTTCCTTGTTCGGCTGTTCAAAACCTCTTGGCAGTCGCGGCGCTTGCTGGGGTGTGCAGCCCGGCACTTGCACGCGCTTGATCAGCAACCGGGCGACGGGCCCACCGATCAGCCCACCGAGCACCAGACCGAACGTCGCTGAGGCCAGCGCCAGCTCCGAAGCCGAGGCCAGGCCATATTTCTCGCTGAATACCGCGCCCCATGCGGCGCCAGTACCGTGGCCGCCGGCCAATGTGATCGAACCCGTCAGCAAGCCCATCAAAGGATCGAGACCGAGCAGGGTCGCCAATCCGATGCCCATGGCGTTCTGCACCACGAGCAAGCCAATGACCGCCAGCAGGAAGATACCGACTATGCGGCCGCCCTTTTTCAGACTGGCAAGGTCGGCACTCAAGCCAATCGTGGCAAAGAAAGCCAACATCAAGGGTGTTTGCAATGATGTATCGAAGCGGACTTCAATATCGAAAGTACGCAATATCAACAGGAGCATGGCAACCACCAGGCCGCCCGCTACCGGTTCAGGAATATTGTAACTTCGCAGAAAGCCAACACGCGCAACAAGTCCGCGTCCGAGCAGTAGTACTAAAGAAGCGGCCACGAGCGTGCCGTAGAAATCGAGCTCAATCATGTGGATTATTCTTGGCTAAGTATTCACTAGGCGAGCGTTTACCTGGGCTTGACTGGTGAACCGGCTGATTTTCTCAACACTGATTACTGGGGAATTCAAGTGCCATCGATGCCTTGAACATATCGAAATGTTTCAATCGAAACATTGCGTCGGGCAACTTTAACAACCAGCTCGCGCGAATAACAAGGACAGGGATATACACTTGCCCACTTAGTTGTGACCAAAGATGTAATAGAGAAATATCAGCAAATAAATGCCAAACCGCACATCGCTAACAGACTAGTCCTACAACAAAAACCAATTATTAAGTTGCACAAATAAAAATACCCCGATAAGTCGGGGCATTTTCATATTGCGATACAACAAACTTTCACTTGATCAGTCGCCAAGTGAACGGATATCTGTACGGAAACCTTCGTTGGCTTTGACCCCTGCAATGATCGTCAGGACCAGTGCGGCGATCGCCAGCAAACCAAACAGGAAGAAACCGATGATCAGCAGCATGAGCAAGAAGCAGATCATTGAGGCTATCGCCACCGTGATCTGAAAATTCAGCGCCTCTTTGCCCTGCGCATCGATGAAAGGGTCTTTCTCGCGCTTCATCTGCCAAAGGATCAGCGGCCCGATCAGATTGCCGAACGGAATCCAGATCCCCAGCAAGGCGGACAAGTGACAGAACATCGCCCACTGGCGAACCTCCTGGCTCGGCTTGGGCAGCAATTCTTGCTCTTCACTCATCACGCTCTCCTTGTGGTCAAGAACCTCAGTCGGCCAGTGCGGCCTTCTGCAATTCGAAGATTTCGTTCATACCCTGCTTGGCCAGCTCCAGCATGGCATTGAGCTCGTCAGGCTGGAACGGCGCACCTTCAGCGGTGCCCTGCACTTCGATGAAACCGCCGGTGCTGGTCATCACCACGTTCAGGTCGGTTTCGGCTGCGGAATCTTCAAGATAGTCCAGATCCAGCACCGGCTCGCCCTGGTACATGCCCACCGAGACCGCGCCGATCATCTGCTTGAGCGGATCGCCGCCTTTCAGGCCGCCGCGCTTCTTGATCACTTTCAGTGCATCGACCAGCGCAACCATGGCGCCGGTGATGGACGCGGTGCGGGTGCCGCCATCGGCCTGGATCACGTCGCAATCGACGTACAGGGTCACGTCGCCAAGCTTGGACATGTCCAGCGCTGCGCGCAGGGAGCGGCCGATCAGACGCTGGATTTCCAGCGTACGACCGCCCTGCTTGCCACGGCTGGCTTCACGCTGGTTACGCTCGCCGGTGGCGCGCGGCAGCATGCCGTATTCGGCAGTCAGCCAGCCCTGGCCCTGGCCTTTGAGGAAGCGCGGTACGCCATTCTCGACGCTGACGGTGCAGATGACTTTGGTATCACCGAATTCGACCAGTACGGATCCCTCGGCGTGTTTGGTGTAGTTGCGGGTGATGCGGATCGAGCGGAGCTGATCGGCAGCGCGACCACTTGGACGTTTCATAGGGATACCTGTACTGAGGACGGAAAACTGCCGAGCATTATAGAGCGCGGCACCGCGAGTGGGCACTGGTTAAAACCGCCGGCCGACGACCGAAACCCCTCAAACGCGCATAACCGACGGGCTGCAGCGCTTTGTCACACCGTGTGTTTGGGCGCATTCGCCGCACTGCGCTACAATCCTGCGCCTTTGCTGCCAGTCGGCTTATATTCATTGGAATCGCGCCTGCGAAACAGCGTTTCGCGCCGATCTGCATTACGAGGTCACCGCCATGGTGCATAGCATGACCGCCTTCGCCCGCGTCGAGAAAGCCGGCGTTCAGGGCACCCTGAGCTGGGAACTGCGCTCGGTCAACAGCCGCTATCTGGAGCCGCACCTGCGCTTGCCCGAATCGTTTCGCGACCTCGAAGGTGCCGTGCGTGAAGCGCTGCGTCAGGGCCTGTCGCGGGGCAAACTGGAATGCACGCTGCGCTTCACCGAAGAAAGCACCGGCAAACCGCTGCAAGTGGACCGCGAGCGCGCCGCGCAACTGGTTGCCGCTGCGGAAACCGTTGCCGGGCTGATCAAGAATCCGGCTGCGCTGAATCCGCTGGAAGTGCTGGCCTGGCCCGGCGTGCTGGTCGCCGATGCGTCCGACCCGCAAGCGCTGAACGCCGAAGCGCTGGCGCTGTTCAATCAGGGCTTGAAGGATCTGAAGGCTGGCCGCGAGCGCGAAGGCGCGGAGCTGGCTCGCTTGATCAACGACCGCCTGACTTCCATCGAAGAAGACGTGGTAACCCTGCGTGAACTGGTGCCGCAGATGCTCGCCACCCAGCGCCAGAAAGTCCTCGATCGCTTCGCCGACATGAAGGCCGAGCTCGATCCGCAGCGCCTGGAACAGGAGATGGTCATTCTCGCGCAAAAAAGCGACGTGGCCGAAGAACTGGATCGCCTGAGCACCCACATCATCGAAGTGCGCCGGGTACTCAAGTCCGGCGGCGCGGCCGGTCGGCGCCTCGACTTCCTGATGCAAGAGCTCAACCGCGAAGCCAACACATTGGGCTCCAAAGCCTTCGACCCGCGCAGCACCCAGGCCGCCGTCAACCTCAAAGTGTTGATCGAGCAGATGCGCGAACAAGTGCAGAATATTGAGTAAGGCTACCCTGACATGACCCAACACACCGGCACCCTGTACATCATTTCTGCGCCGTCGGGCGCGGGCAAGAGCAGTCTGGTCAAGGCGTTGACCGACGCCGATCCGGAGATCCGCGTTTCCGTTTCGCACACCACCCGCGCCATGCGCCCGGGTGAAGTGGACGGCGTGAACTACCACTTCGTGAGCCGCGAAGAGTTCGTGAAGATGGGCGAGCATGGCGACTTTCTTGAGCGCGCCGAAGTCTTCGGCAACTTCTACGGCACCTCGCAAAGCCGCCTGCAGCAGACACTGGACGAAGGACACGACCTGATTCTGGAAATCGACTGGCAAGGCGCCGAGCAAGTGCGCAAGCTGATGCCGCAGGCGCGCTCGATCTTCATCCTGCCGCCGTCGCTGCAAGCCTTGCACCAGCGCCTGACCAACCGCGGCCAGGACAGCGACGAAATCATCGACGGCCGCATGCGTGAAGCAGTCAGCGAGATGAGCCACTACGTCGATTACGACTACCTGATCATCAACGACGATTTCGCCCACGCGCTGGACGATCTCAAGGCAATTTTCCGCGCCAATCAGCTGCAACAGAAACGTCAGCAAGTACGTTTCGGCAAATTGCTGGCTGAACTGCTCGGTTAAATCAACACTTCCCAAAATGCCCGCAGCCGCTTTACATTGGTGCTTGCAGCGCGTTGAAGGGTCTGGTCAAAAAATCAGCGCTTCCCTAATCGCTGGTGATTTTTAAACTGCTCAGTCCGCTCGCCCAACCGGGCAGCGCGCATATTGCATTCGCTCCGAGGAATACCATGGCCCGCGTAACCGTTGAAGACTGCCTAGAACACGTGGAAAACCGCTTTGAGCTGGTCATGCTCTCTACCAAGCGTGCCCGTCAACTGGCCACCGGCGGCAAAGAGCCACTGGTTCAGTGGGAAAACGACAAGCCGACTGTTGTCGCGCTGCGTGAAATTGCTGAAGGCGTGATGAGCTACGAGTACATCGCCGAGCAGGAAATCGTCCAGGATGAACCGCTGTTCGCAGCGTTCGAGGACGAGTCGAACGAGGCCGTCTAAGCCTATGCCTGGTCGACGTAGCACGGCGCGGGGTCACAGCTTTCGGCAGGATTCATCATGCCGAGCATAGACGCCCTCGCCGACCGCTTATCGACCTACCTCGGCAATGACCAGGTCAACCTGGTCCGCCGAGCGTATTTCTACGCCGAACAAGCCCATGACGGTCAACGCCGTCGCAGTGGCGAGGCGTACGTCACGCATCCTCTTGCCGTGGCCAATATTCTTGCCGACATGCACATGGACCATCAGAGCCTGATGGCTGCGATGCTGCATGACGTGATCGAAGACACCGGTATCGCCAAGGAAGCGCTGCAAGCGCAGTTCGGTGAAACTGTGGCCGAACTGGTCGACGGGGTCAGCAAACTGACCCAGATGAATTTCGAGACCAAGGCCGAAGCCCAAGCCGAAAACTTCCAGAAGATGGCCATGGCCATGGCGCGCGACATTCGCGTGATCCTGGTCAAACTCGCCGACCGCCTGCACAACATGCGCACGCTGGAAGTGCTGTCCGGCGAAAAACGCCGGCGCATCGCCAAGGAAACCCTCGAAATCTACGCGCCCATTGCCAACCGCCTGGGCATGCACGCGATCCGCATCGAATTCGAAGACCTCGGTTTCAAGGCCATGCACCCGATGCGTTCCGCGCGGATCTACCAGGCGGTCAAACGCGCCCGGGGCAACCGCAAGGAAATCGTCAACAAGATCGAAGAGTCCCTCGGCCACTGCCTCGCCATCGACGGCATCCAGGGCGAAGTCAGCGGTCGGCAGAAACACCTCTACGGTATCTACAAGAAAATGCGCGGCAAGCGTCGGGCCTTCAACGAGATCATGGACGTCTACGCGTTCCGGATCATCGTCGACAAGGTCGATACCTGCTACCGCGTACTGGGTGCTGTGCATAATTTGTACAAACCGTTGCCGGGACGCTTCAAGGATTACATCGCGATTCCCAAGGCCAACGGCTACCAGTCGCTGCACACCACGCTGTTCGGCATGCACGGTGTACCGATCGAGATCCAGATCCGCACCCGCGAAATGGAAGAGATGGCCAACAACGGCATTGCCGCTCATTGGCTGTACAAATCCAGCGGCGACGAGCAGCCCAAAGGCACGCACGCACGCGCTCGCCAATGGGTCAAAGGCGTGCTGGAAATGCAGCAGCGCGCCGGCAACTCGCTGGAATTCATCGAAAGCGTGAAGATCGACCTGTTCCCGGACGAGGTCTACGTGTTCACGCCCAAAGGCCGGATCATGGAGCTGCCAAAAGGCTCCACGGCAGTCGACTTTGCCTACGCGGTACACACCGACGTCGGCAACAGCTGCATCGCCTGCCGTATCAACCGTCGTCTCGCGCCACTGTCCGAACCGCTGCAAAGCGGCTCCACGGTCGAGATTGTCAGCGCTCCCGGCGCACGGCCGAACCCGGCGTGGCTCAACTTCGTGGTCACCGGCAAGGCGCGTACGCACATTCGTCACGCCTTGAAGCTACAGCGCCGCTCCGAGTCCATCAGCCTCGGCGAACGCCTGCTGAACAAGGTGCTCAACGGTTTCGACAGCTCGCTGGAAAAGATCCCGGCCGAGCGGGTCAAGGCGATGCTCACCGAATACCGCCTCGAACTGATCGAAGACCTGCTCGAAGACATCGGCCTGGGCAACCGCATGGCCTATGTGGTCGCCCGCCGTCTGCTTGGCGAAGGCGAGCAGCTGCCGAGCCCGGAAGGCCCGCTGGCGATTCGCGGCACCGAAGGTCTGGTGCTCAGCTACGCCAAGTGCTGCACGCCGATCCCGGGCGACCCGATCGTCGGGCACCTGTCGGCGGGCAAAGGCATGGTCGTGCACCTGGACAACTGCCGCAACATCAGCGAAATCAGGCACAACCCGGAAAAGTGCATCCAGCTCTCATGGGCCAAGGATGTCACCGGCGAATTCAACGTCGAGCTGCGGGTCGAGCTGGAACATCAGCGCGGCCTGATCGCCCTGCTGGCCAGCAGCGTCAACGCGGCCGACGGCAACATCGAGAAAATCAGCATGGACGAACGCGATGGTCGCATCAGCGTCGTGCAGTTGGTGGTCAGCGTCCACGACCGTGTGCACCTGGCCCGCGTGATCAAGAAACTGCGCGCCTTGACCGGGGTGATCCGCATCACCCGCATGCGTGCATAACCTGCCTATTACAAGGAGTCCTACATGACCAAAACCGTCATCACCAGCGACAAGGCCCCGGCCGCCATCGGCACTTACTCCCAGGCGATCAAGGCAGGCAACACCGTTTACATGTCGGGCCAGATTCCTCTGGACCCGAAAACCATGGAACTGGTTGAGGGCTTCGAAGCCCAGACCGTCCAGGTCTTCGAGAACCTCAAAGCCGTGGCCGAAGCCGCCGGCGGTTCGTTCAAGGACATCGTCAAACTGAACATCTTCCTCACCGACCTGAGCCACTTCGCCAAGGTCAACGAGATCATGGGCAAGTACTTCGACCAGCCATACCCTGCCCGCGCCGCCATTGGCGTGGCCGCCCTGCCGAAGGGTGCGCAGGTTGAAATGGATGCCATTCTGGTCATCGAGTGATGCGCACGGCGCGGCCTCCACGCCGCGCCGACTGCTGCAAGAAAAGGTTTTGAAAGGATTCCACCATGCGCAAAGCGCTAGCTCTCTCGCTGCTCGCCCTGTTTCTCGGCGGCTGCGCCAGCGACCCTGCCGACCGTGACATCAGCGGCACCTGGATCAACCAGGTGGCGATCGATGCCGCCGCCAAGGGCGGTCCCCTGCGTGAAGCGCTGCAGGCTTACGGCCCGAATCTGGAATGGGACGTCAACACCAAGGCCGGTCAGGCCCGCTACACCAACGGTTTTGAGAACGTCGAAGGACGGCTGCTGGGCGAAGAGTCCGGCGCCTGGAAAGTCGACTTCTACGGCAGCTCCGCCAGCGAACTGAAACGCGATGGCGGGCGCCTGCGGCAAGCTGCCAGCGACAACGAACCCGAACAACTCTTCGATCGCGCACAGATCCCCGTGCCCGAAGGCGCGCCAATCGGGGCCAGCTTCGAACGCGCGCTGTATTCGGCATATCTGGGCGGTAACTGGATCATCGCCAGCGGCCAGGGTGAAGGCGGCACCGTGCAGTTCCAGGCCGACGGCCAGGTGACCGGCCTGCCGGGCGTTGATCGTTATGCGTTGTGTCTGGCTGGTGATTGCGCATCGATGAGCAATGGCAACGACAGCATGTGGCTGCAACTCAACGGTCAAGGCAACAACTGGATCTTTGTGCGCAAGGGCAAAGAGCTGGAGATTCTGCAGGCAGTGAATGCTGCGCTGGCGGATGAGCAACCGCAGTTTGCCGCGGGTGAGCGCAAGTGGTTGCTGGAAAAGCAGTAACCCGGTTCTGAATTCACATAGAACCCATGTAGGAGTGAGCCTGCTCGCGATAGCGGTATGTCAGACACATTGATGTCGACTGACACAACGGTATCGCGAGCAGGCTCACTCCTACAGCTGTTTTGTGAAGGCAGAAAGTCAGCACTTACCTTCCAGGATCGCTGCATAGCCTTCGCGATAACTCGAATACTTCGGCACCCACCCCAACGCTTTCGCCCGCGCATTGCTGCAACGCTTGCTGCCTGTGCGGCGCACGCTGGCGTCTTCCGCCCATTCAGTCACCCCCAGATACTCGCGCAACCAGCCCACCACCTCAGCCAACGGCGCCGGCGCGTCATCCACACCGATATAGAGCTGGTCCAGCTTGACGCCCTCACGGTCTTTTTCCAGCAAGAACGCCAGCAGCCCCGCTGCATCATCGGCATGAATCCGGTTGCCATAAAGCGGCGGCTCGACTGCCACGCGATAGCCACGACGCACCTGGGTCAACAGCCACTCGCGGCCCGGGCCGTAAATCCCGGTCAGGCGCAGCACGCTGGCAGGGATGCCGCTATTGAGCGCGACCTGCTCGGCTTCGAGCATCAAGCGACCTGAATATCCGGCCGCGACAGTCTCGGAGGTCTCATCCACCCATGCTCCGTCCTGCTGGCCGTACACGCTGCTGCTCGACACGAAGATCAGTCGCTCGGGCACTTGCCCATAGTCGTCCAGCCAGCTCAGCACGTTCTGCAAGCCTTGCACGTAGGCCTTGCGATAGCCCTCTTCATCGTGGTCGGTGGCCGCAGCGCAATACACCAGATAATCCACGGCACCCACCGGCCAGGTCGCCGGGCATTCTTCGTTGAACAGATCGCCAGCGACGCCGATGACGCCGTTCGGCAGCTTGGAAACGTCGCGGCGCAGGCCATGGACTTGCCAGCCAGCCGCCAGCAATTGCGTGGCCAGACGACTGCCGACATCACCACAACCGGCAATCAAAACAGAAGGCGCGGACATCAGAAAACTCCCATCGGAAAGGCACAGACTAGCTCTGGCACAGGACGAACGGCTAGCAATGAAGGAAAAAAGATACTCTATTACTTTTGTTAACAAGAATTACTTGCAATAATGCACGCCACTTTTGTTCTCGGCCTCACGAGGCCTGGAAGAGCAACAACGTTTTTCTATCTCAGGTCCGGCCAGCATGACACGTAATCAAACTCCCGCTTCGCCAACCACTCGACCTCGCGCCTGGAGCGCCGTCGCGGCTCTGTTGCTCAGCCTGATGCTGGCACCGACCGCCGCCTTCGCCGACGCTCAAGCGCCAGCCACCCCAGCCGCCACCGAGCAGAGCGCACCCGCTGCCGCTCCGGCTGCACCGGCCGCCACCGATCCGGTGCAGGCTGTCGACGCCGCCGAGGCACCTGAAGTTCTCGAAGCCGATAACTCCCTGGGCATGGCCCATGACCTGTCGCCGTGGGGTATGTACCAGAACGCCGACATCATCGTGAAAATCGTGATGATCGGTCTGGCCATCGCTTCGATCATCACCTGGACCATCTGGATCGCCAAAGGCTTCGAGCTGATGGGCGCCAAGCGTCGTCTGCGTGGCGAGATTGCCGCACTGAAAAAGCCACCACCCTCAAGGAAGCCAGCGCCACGGCCGGCAAGGAAGGCACCCTCGCCAACCTGCTGGTGCATGACGCGCTCGAAGAGATGCGCCTGTCGGTCAACAGCCGCGAGAAAGAAGGCATCAAGGAACGCGTCAGCTTCCGCCTCGAGCGCCTCGTCGCGGCCTGCGGTCGCAACATGAGCAGCGGCACCGGTGTCCTCGCCACCATCGGCTCCACCGCGCCGTTTGTCGGCCTGTTCGGTACCGTGTGGGGCATCATGAATTCCTTCATCGGCATCGCCAAAACCCAGACCACCAACCTCGCCGTCGTTGCCCCGGGTATCGCTGAAGCGCTGCTGGCCACCGCGCTGGGTCTGGTTGCGGCGATCCCAGCGGTGGTGATCTATAACGTCTTCGCCCGTTCCATCGCCGGTTACAAGGCGCAGGTCTCCGATGCCTCGGCAGAAGTCCTGCTGCTGGTCAGCCGCGATCTCGACCACCAGCCTGAGCGCAGCTCGCAGCCGCACATGGTTAAAGTGGGGTAATCGGCCATGGGCCTGCATTTGAAAGAAGGCGCAGACGACGATCTGGCCGAGAACCACGAAATCAACGTCACGCCGTTCATCGACGTGATGCTGGTGCTGTTGATCATCTTCATGGTGGCCGCGCCGCTGGCCACTGTGGACATCAAAGTCGACCTGCCCGCCTCGACCGCCAAACCGGCGCCGCGGCCAGAGAAACCGGTGTTCCTCAGTGTGAAAGCTGACCAACGCCTGTTCCTCGGTGACGACGAAGTGAAAGCCGAAACCCTCGGCGCCACCCTCGACGCCAAGACCCAGGGCAAGAAAGACACCACCATCTTCTTCCAGGCCGACAAAGGCGTGGATTACGGCGACCTGATGAGCGTGATGGACAGCCTGCGCGCCGCCGGTTACCTGAAGGTCGGTCTGGTCGGTCTCGAGACGGCAGCCAAGAAATGATCACGACGCGCCATAAGCTGACGCGTTACAGCGGTAGCCTGGCCGTGGTGCTGGGTGTGCATGCGCTGGCCATCGCGCTGGCGCTGAACTGGACTGCCCGCCCGCCCATCGAATTGCCGCCGCAGGCAATGATGGTCGAGCTGGCTCCATTGCCTGCCCCGCCACCGCCGGCTCCGCCGAAAGTCGTCACACCGCCGCAGCCACCGGCTCCGGTTGAAGAGTTGCCGATCCCGAAACTGGCTGAAGCACCGAAAGCGGAAATCGCGGTACCCAAACCCAAGCCAAAGCCCAAGCCAAAACCGCCGAAGCCGGTCGAGAAAAAGCTGCCCGAGCCGCCGAAGGAGAAACCTTCCGAGGAGAAACCGGCCGATACGCAACCGACTCAGGCGCCAACGGAGAAATCCGCCCAGCCTGCGCCGGGTCCGTCGCCGGCTCAGTTGGCGGCCAAGGCCAGTTGGCAAGGCACCCTGCTCGCGCATCTGGCCAAGTACAAGAAGTACCCGCAGAGTGCGCAGTCGCGGGGCAAGGAGGGCTTGAATCGTCTGCGCTTCGTGGTCGATGGCGAAGGTAATGTACTGTCGTTCGAGCTGGTGGGCCGCTCTGGCAACGCTGATCTGGACCGGGCCACCCTGGACATGATCCGCCGCGCGCAACCGCTGCCCAAACCACCGGCCGACATGCTCAACAACGGCTCGATCGAAATTGTTGCGCCGTTTGTTTACTCACTCGAACGCCGCCGTTAAGCAACATCGCAATACCTGTGGGAGCTGGCTTGCCAGCGATAGCTGTGTGTCAGAGAAGGATTTATCAACTGACCCACCGCAATCGCTGGCAAGCCAGCTCCACAAGGTTCTTCGCCAGCCGAGAGAACCAATCAAAAAAGGCACCGAAAGGTGCCTTTCGCGTATCTGCCTGCGGCAAACCGACATCGCCCGGTGTCGCACTCAGCCCGCAGTCTGATAACGTGCGTCTATCGATTGCAGCCGGTATGCTTGGCGCATCTTCATGGACGCTCGCTATGACCCTCACAGAATTACGCTACATCGTTACCCTCGCCCAAGAGCAGCACTTCGGCCATGCCGCCGAGCGTTGCCACGTCAGTCAGCCGACGCTGTCGGTGGGCGTGAAAAAACTTGAAGACGAACTCGGTGTGCTGATTTTCGAGCGCAGCAAAAGCGCCGTGCGCCTGACCCCGGTCGGCGAAGGCATCGTCGCCCAGGCGCAAAAGGTGCTGGAACAGGCTCAGGGCATCCGCGAACTGGCGCAGGCCGGCAAGAACCAGCTGACCGCACCGCTGAAAGTCGGCGCCATCTACACCGTCGGCCCGTACCTGTTCCCGCACCTGATTCCACAACTGCACCGGGTCGCCCCGCAGATGCCGTTGTACATCGAAGAAAACTTCACCCACGTTCTTCGCGACAAACTGCGCAATGGCGAGCTCGATGCAATCATCATCGCCCTGCCGTTCAACGAAGCCGATGTGCTGACCCTGCCGCTATACGACGAGCCGTTCTACGTCCTGATGCCGGCCCAGCATCCGTGGACCAAGAAAGAATCCATCGACGCCGGCCTGCTCAACGACAAGAGCCTGCTGCTGCTCGGTGAAGGCCACTGCTTCCGCGATCAGGTTCTCGAGGCCTGCCCGACCCTGACCAAAGGCAACGACGGCGCCAAGCACACCACGGTCGAGTCCAGCTCGCTGGAAACCATTCGCCACATGGTCGCGTCCGGCCTGGGTATTTCGATCCTGCCACTGTCGGCAGTGGACAGCCATCACTACGCCCCGGGCGTGATCGAAGTGCGTCCATTGACCGCGCCAGTGCCGTTCCGCACCGTGGCGATCGCCTGGCGCGCCAGCTTCCCACGGCCAAAAGCCATCGAGATTCTTGCCGACTCCATTCGCCTGTGCTCGGTAGCCAAGCCTGCCGCGCCGGTTACGGCCGGTTAAGCGAGCGTCATGACGGAGCTGTCGCAAGTGTCGGTGACGGCACTCAAGGGTGTCGGCGAGGCCATGGCCGAGAAACTGGCCAAGGTCGGTCTGGAGAATCTGCAGGACGTGCTGTTCCACCTGCCGCTGCGTTATCAGGACCGCACCCGCGTGGTGCCGATCGGTGCGTTGCGGCCGGGGCAGGACGCCGTGGTCGAAGGCACCGTCAGCGGTGCCGACGTGGTCATGGGTCGGCGTCGCAGCCTCGTCGTGCGCTTGCAGGACGGTACGGGCGGACTGAGTCTGCGCTTCTACCATTTCAGCAACGCGCAGAAAGAAGGGCTCAAGCGTGGCACGCGGGTTCGCTGCTACGGTGAAGCCCGACCCGGCGCCTCAGGCCTGGAAATCTATCACCCGGAATACCGCGCGATCACCGGCGATGAACCGCCGCCAGTGGATGAAACCCTGACCCCGGTCTACCCGCTCACCGAAGGCCTGACCCAGCAGCGCCTGCGCCAGTTGTGCATGCAGACCCTGACGCTGCTCAAGCCGAGCACCCTGCCCGACTGGCTGCCGACCGAACTCGCCCGCGACTATCAACTGGCGCCGCTGGCCGATGCGATCCGCTACCTGCACAACCCGCCCGCCGATGCCGACGTCGACGAACTCGCCCTCGGCCATCACTGGGCGCAGCATCGCCTGGCGTTCGAAGAACTGCTCACCCATCAACTGTCGCAACAGCGTCTGCGCGAAAGCATGCGTTCACTGCGCGCGCCGGCAATGCCGAAAGCCACGAAACTGCCACCGAAATACCTGAAAAACCTCGGCTTCAACCCGACCGGTGCGCAACAGCGAGTCGGCAACGAAATCGCCTACGACCTCAGCCAGCACGAACCGATGCTGCGGCTGATTCAGGGTGACGTGGGCGCGGGTAAAACCGTGGTCGCCGCCCTCGCTGCGCTGCAAGCGCTGGAGGCCGGTTATCAGGTCGCGCTGATGGCGCCGACCGAGATTCTCGCCGAACAGCACTTCATCACCTTCAAGCGCTGGCTCGAACCGCTGGGCATTGAAGTCGCGTGGCTGGCCGGCAAGCTCAAAGGCAAGAACCGCGTCGCCGCGCTGGAACAGATCGCCAGCGGCACACCGATGGTGGTCGGCACTCACGCGCTGTTTCAGGACGAAGTGCAGTTCAAGAACCTCGCGCTGGTGATCATCGACGAACAACACCGCTTCGGCGTGCAGCAGCGTCTGGCCCTGCGGCAGAAAGGCGTCGGCGGGCGCATGTGCCCGCATCAACTGATCATGACCGCCACACCGATTCCACGCACGCTGGCGATGAGCGCCTACGCCGACCTCGACACTTCAATCCTCGACGAACTGCCGCCCGGCCGAACCCCGGTCAACACCGTGCTGGTCACCGATACCCGCCGCGTCGAAGTCATCGAACGGGTGCGCAGCGCCTGCGCCGAGGGGCGTCAGGCCTATTGGGTGTGCACGCTGATTGAAGAATCCGAAGAGCTGACCTGCCAGGCCGCCGAAACTACTTTCGAGGACCTCACTGCAGCCCTCGGCGAATTGAAGGTCGGGCTGATCCATGGGCGCATGAAGCCGGTTGAAAAAGCTGCGGTGATGGCCGAGTTCAAGGCCGGCAACCTGCAACTGCTGGTCGCCACCACGGTGATCGAAGTCGGCGTCGACGTACCCAACGCCAGCCTCATGATCATCGAAAACCCTGAACGCCTCGGCCTCGCACAGCTGCACCAGTTGCGCGGCCGCGTTGGGCGGGGCAGTGCCGCCAGCCATTGCGTGCTGCTTTACCATCCGCCGCTGTCGCAGATCGGCCGCCAGCGCCTGGGCATCATGCGCGAGACCAACGACGGCTTCGTCATTGCCGAGAAAGACCTCGAACTGCGCGGTCCCGGGGAAATGCTCGGCACCCGCCAGACCGGCCTGCTGCAATTCAAGGTCGCCGACCTGATGCGCGACGCCGACCTGCTGCCCGCCGTCCGTGACGCCGCGCAAGCCTTGCTGGAACGCTGGCCGACTCACGTCAGCCCATTGCTCGACCGTTGGCTGCGGCATGGGCAGCAATACGGCCAAGTGTGAGCACCGTCGCAGTTTGTGCAGGATCGTTCCTACAGAGCTGGTTATACTCCTGCCATTGTTTCAAAAACGGATACAGACCATGACCGAAGCTGCTCTCGTCCCCGAATCTCCGCAAGCTCCGTCTGTTATTCGGCTGCTGCTCAACAAGCTGGGCGTTGCCTACGAAGAAGTGCTCGACCACCACGGCCTCAATGCCTCGCGCAAAGTGCAGGCCGTGTTGCTGGACGACGCCGTGGGCGCGTTGATGGTGCTGTTTCCACAGAGCCAGTTGCTGGATCTCAATCGCCTCGCCGAACTCACTGGTCGCCGACTCACAGCCGTGTCCACCGAGCGCCTGGAAAAGATGCTCGGCAAACACAATCTGAGTCTGCTGCCGGGCCTGCCGGCGCTGACCAGTTCGCCGTGCCTCTACGAAGAAAGCCTGCTGCGCGAGCCGAAGCTGCTGATCAACTCCGGCGAACCGGGCCTGCTGCTGGAAATCAGCAGCGAAGACTTCAAATCGATGCTGACCAAAGCCAGCGCCGCCAACTTCGGCGAAGCCCTGAGCAGTATCCGCCCCAACCTCGACCGCCCGGACGATGACCGCGAGGAAATCACCCAGGCCGTGCAGGCGTTCACCGCGCGCCGGATTCAGCAGCGCCTGGAAGCGACCATCGAGATTCCACCGCTGGCCGAAACGGCGCAAAAATCATCAAGCTGCGCGTCGACCCCAACGCCACCATCGACGACATCACCGGCGTGGTCGAAACCGATCCGGCGCTGGCTGCACAAGTGGTGAGCTGGGCCGCATCGCCGTACTACGCCTCGCCGGGCAAGATCCGTTCGGTGGAAGACGCGATCGTTCGCGTGCTCGGCTTCGACCTGGTGATCAACCTTGCGCTGGGCCTGGCCCTCGGCAAGACCCTGAGTCTGCCGAAAGACCACCCGCAACACACCACGCCGTACTGGCAGCAGTCGATCTACACCGCCGCCGTCATCGAAGGCCTGACCCGCGCCATGCCCCGCGCCCAGCGCCCGGAAGCCGGCCTGACGTATCTGGCCGGTCTGCTGCACAACTTCGGTTACCTGCTGCTGGCCCACGTGTTCCCGCCGCACTTCTCGCTGATCTGCCGCCACCTGGAAGTCAACCCGCACCTGTGCCACAGCTACATCGAGCAGCACCTGCTGGGGATCAGCCGCGAACAGATCGGCTCGTGGCTGATGCGCTACTGGGACATGCCGGATGAACTGGCCACCGCCCTGCGCTTTCAGCATGACCCAAGCTACGACGGCGCCTACGCCGAATACCCGAACCTCGTCTGCCTGGCCGTGCGCCTGCTGCGCAGCCGCGGGATCGGCTCCGGGCCGGATGAAGACATTCCGGATGCACTGCTCGAACGCGTCGGCCTTAGCCGTGACAAAGCCAACGATGTGGTCAGCAAAGTGCTTGAGGCTGAAGTGCTGCTGCGGGAACTGGCTTCGCAGTTCAGCCAAGGCTAAACGCAATCGCGAGCAAGCCACACTCCCACAAGATCAACACGACCCCTGTGGGAGCGGGCTTGCCCGCGATGAATCCACCACGGTCCAACTGACCGCATCAAGCTTTCGACTTGGCCTTCCTCGGCTTCAAATACTTCATCAACCCCTGAAACCACATCACCAGCGCCGGATTACCCTTGAGCTGGATCGACTTGTCCTGAATGCCCTGCATAAACGCCAACTGCTTGTTCTTCGCCTGCATCGTCGCAAAGCCATAACCCGCATCTTTAAACGCAATCGCAAACGCCGGCTCCGCCACCACGCCAGACTTGCTGGTGATGCGCTGATCCCTGACCACGAAATGCCGCGCCACTTTCCCGTCCAGCGTCTGCAGCTGAAACACCAGATCCTTGTCACCCAACTGCTGCTGGAACGCAGGATTGGTCCGGCTGGCCTTGGCCATCAACAAACCCATCATCCACAGGAGAAAACGAAATTTCATGCGCACAGCCTCAAAAGGAAAATGAACGGCCGGGGCAGTGTAAGGGATTCGGACGATAACGCCAGTATCTGCCGCTGTTGGAAGAGGATGCAGACTATTTCCTGCACGATGACCACCAAGTCACGATTCAGCGCTCGCCCACTGATCGTTCCCCGCTCCGCGTGGGAATGCATCCCGAGACGCTCCGCGTCTCACCACTCACCTTTCCTACACCTGTTGAAACACATCCCTGTAGGAGTCGGCGAAGCCTGCGATCTTTTGATCTTCCGGCCCGCGAATCTATGGGAAATTTCCTGCGAAGTGCGGGGCTGTCCATGAACTAGGCGAGCTTGAAGATCACCGATAGGCTTCCTGCGTCATCGGCTATTCGGTGACCGGATGTGCAAGTCCGAATTCGGGAGCAATTTCTTCTTACTCCAAGGGATTTACACCGATGACCAATTCAAGACCAACACCGAGGACACCTCCCCTACGAATCCTTCGATTCAAGAAAACTACATGAAGCCGCCGAACGCGCCCTCGATCACCATTTGGGCAACCCCGGCCATCCACCGGTCCCACGCCGCGAAGGCTTGTTCAGCCTGAACCCGGACATCGACGCCGAAGCCCTCCTGGCCAACGCCTCGGAAGACCTGCTATCCATCAGCATCATCGCTGCGGATCTTGCGGACGACATAGATGGCTCCCGCCGCTCAGTTGCACTGGCCCTGAGCAGAATGGCGGACGGGGTGCGATTGATGGTGGAAGGGACGCTTGACCATATTGAAGTGCGGAACCTGGCTGCCAAATCGTAGCGAGATTCGCAGATGAAAAAGTGGGGGCGTTGAGTCCCCTTTCTCGATGATCCCTGTCTTACCACCGACAGCCTGTCTCTGGAGATGCATCCATGGTGATGTCTTGTTCAAATGAATACTTCTTTCCGGATTTGTAGTTCGTGTAAGTCATCCCGTAAATTCGAGCACCTTGGCTGACCATTTCATATTCGCCTGTCAGCGAGTCTTCGGACACCTCCACCCAGGTTGTCGTGAACTGAGAGGGCCGCCCCTCTGCCATGACTTCCTCTTCGACGCTCCGATAGACAAGGGGAATGACCTTTCGGGACTTCGTGTACTTGACCCCTGCTCCGCTCCAACGTGAGACGGTGTCGTAATAGGATCGAAACTCGAAATTGATGTTCTTGCCTTCCAACGAACGGAAGCAGGAAACCTCGGTGGTAACCTCACCTAGGGCAGTCAGCGGTATTAGCAGAAACGCAGAAATAAACGCAAACGACGATTTCAAACCGATCATTCCTTAGCGACTTATGGGCAATTGAAAGTGCATTTCTGCGAACTTTACGGGAATAGGGACCGAATCATTTCTTGGAGACTCCAGCACTGCGCTCACCCACCCTCGCCGGGATCTTCGAAGCCTTCCCCGCTTCAGATATTCGCGATGAGTATTGCTTGTATGCCGCCATCGCCCGCTCTTTATCGTTCACGGCCCAATAACTGTCAGCGAGATTCAGGTAAGCAACCGTCCTGTTTGGGTGGTTGGCAATCACTGCATTGAGCAACTCAATCGACTCAGCGTAGTAACCCGCCTCGCCGAGCAGAAAACCGAGGTCATTGGACCAGCCGGGACGCTGCGGGTAGTAGTACTTTGCGACGATATAGCTATCTGGGGGACAAGTGTCATGCGAGCCACCGCCCATCAACGCGTAGCTCATCGTATCCTTGAAGGAAGAGTCATCACCCTTTCGGTAGGCTGCCAGCGCCATATCCAGCAAATCAGCCGAATCGACGGTCATCAATTTCTTTCTAACGCCCTCAATACTGCCAGTACGAGCAACCTGCAGCTTCTGCAGCGCTTCACGCCCATCGAAAGAAGCGAGAGTGATGGGGCCCAATGTCTGCACCGGCAACTCCACTACGCTGACAAGCGACCGGTCACAGGAGTCGCTGTTCGCCACTTGCAGCAGAGCTTTCAGCTCAAACTGCTTCGAACCTCTGTTGAAGGCGAACAACAGGTTGAAGTTGTAAACCGCGTTATCTTCTTCGCTGGTTACCAGCGCGATGTAATCCCTGCCTCAACGAACGGCTGCTTGACCACAGCTTCCTCAGCCTGCGGATCAATGACAGTCATGACGCCAGGGCGACCTTTGAGTACATGGACGCTGAATTCACCCTGAAGCGCAGACGAGTAATGACTTTTGATCAGAGGCAGCGCCTTCGACGTATCGAGCAAGATGTCCTCGTCACGCGCTTGTTCCGGCGCAATCAACAATCGGTTAGAAACTTCGTCCGCATCGCCCGCCAGCACAAACACCTTTTGCCGTGATGCATCACCCAGCAAGCTAGCCGGAATTTCCTTCAGGACTTGTGGGGCAGCGAGTGCGCATGAAGTGGTTAGCAGCCCAAGGCTCAACACGATAAAGCGGAAGAACATATTCACTGTCTCAGTCCCTGAATTTCAGATCGCTCAACGACTCGTTGCGGAATCTTCTGCGCTTTACCAGCAGCAGTCATCGCTTCGCCGTACTCGCGGTAATAACGCTGCGCTTCTTCTTGCCGATCAAGTCGCCACAGCGAATCAGCCATGTTCAGCATCAGCACCGTGCGTTTGCCGACTGCTTCAACGCCTCGATAAAACTTCAGCGCCAACTCATCGTTGCCGCCCTCGGCCAAGTAGAAACCGAGGTCGTTGTAAGCCTGAACACTTTGCGCCGGGGATGACACGCCATGTAGGATTCCGGGCTTAAAAGCTCAGGCTCCATTCGATGGACTCTGCTCGGGACTGTACCGGCTCGATACTCGAAGCATATTTCAGCAGGTCCTCGGGTGACTTAGTCTCCAAGACAGGATTGAGCACCCCGCCCTCTTCGGAAACCCATTGCTCGCCTACCCATTTTCCCTCACAAAACCGCTCGTAATTCTCAGCAAGCACGCAACCGGTTTCCATCGAGATCACATCGCAATGCCCTTGTGATGTCGCTATTTCCTCACCGTTCTCACCTATGACTACGCCGTACTCCACCGCAGTCGCCAGTAGAAATTTTTTGTCAGGGCTGAGCCATTCAGGATAAGCCCAGCCACCAATGCCGGCATGGAACAAGGGAAACGTTTGTCCATTCGCGGTGAACCAGGCAGTGGTAGATTCCACGACGGGTGATGTCCATTTTTTTGCCTGGAACGTCACTGTGTTTCCGACGGCTCCCACTATTGGTGGATCCACAGCAAAGACATTGGCAGCGAAGAAGAAACTGCCGATCATCGACACCCATTTAAGGCTGGCCATAAATGATCCTCCTCACTGCCGGGCTTTCTGACATTAGCTGTCGCTTCGAAACGCCATAGGCCTTGATCAGGTCTTCCCGAGATCCCTTCGAGCCAAAAGAGCGTTGGTTATTATCGAAGCTGTATTGCTCCAATCGCCCTGCTGTCGAGTAATACCCATGCCACTCCGCACAGGCACCGCAACCGCCATATCCGCCTATCGAAACAAGGCTGCCCTGGGTGCCTTCCACGCAATCCATCGCCACAACAACATTGCTCAACATTTTCGTCTTCGCACCGTCGGAAGTGAGTTGTGAAACTTTGCTGATATCACGCCGAAGCACCTTGCCGCCGATATTGATGGTCTGGTCGGAGCAGACCGGGATGACGTGGGTTTCCGCATCATCCACTGTCACGGATCGACAGGACGAAACCAACACCACTTCAACACCGCCGCACTGCATGACATCGCGCTGGGTAAAGGCGTCCGAAGGCGCGGCGAAGGCTGGCAGAGAGAGCAGCAGCGAAAGGCTGCCCGCGAGAAGACGATGCATCCACTCACTCCTCATCCATCGGCGACGACTCCACGTCGGTCATGCTCAGCAATCGAAATTCATTGTTCACAAACTCGTAGTAACGATCCCGGTTACCACTTTCCAACGCATTCCCCTGCGCATCTTCTTCGCCGTCGAGCGTGATGCCGGAGACGATGACCACACGACTATCGGGCTGGTAAACCATGCCAAACGTGCTGCCGTCGTAAGCATTGGGCAGACCTCCAACCACTTCACCGGTCTGGGCGTCCAGCACTTCGCCGCAAATGGCGCTGCCGCCACAACCGAGCCTGTGCAGGATGTAATGGCCGGCGAAGTTGACCTTGCCTTTCAGGGCTTACCCGTGCTTGGTCCATCATTGGGCTGCTGTTTTCTTGCGGCACCAGTTTATGGTTGGGGCCGGTGAAAACTGGCGTGACGGTGTGATCCTTGAAGGCTGGATCGGCAGCGAATGCCATGGATGCGGCAGCCAATATCAAGCTGCCGAGAAGAACCGAAAATCCTTTCACGCTGTAACTCCGTAGATGCAGCGGGACCGTCGGCTTACTCAGCCTGCCCTTCGTAACGCTGTGTCTGCGGGTCGAATTGCCACAGATGTGGCCGGGTCATGGCCTTTTCACCCTTGTAGCGAATACGCCCGCGCTTGTCCCTGATGTAGGAGTAGATCTCGATGTTCTTGAACTCCCCTCCCCTTGGGTGGGCCGTCCAGAACTTTGACCCCGGCGAAGTAATCGCCGCCCGAATACCTCAAATAACCACGGCACTGGATCAGGAAGGCGAATGTGCTATCCATTGATGAGCCAATGCCGACGCGGGAATTGAAGATGAAGTCTTCGATGCCATCGCCATTTAGATCGCCGCGAAAAACCACGTGGCCCGGATCGATAGAAAATTCTTTTCCATCGAGACTGGAAAGTATGTCTTCCGGATGTCCACTGCCCTGCGACCATTGCGATAAGAAATATTTTGAGTCAGCTTCCTGATTGCAAACATCTGCCGCCATAACCGCTATCGGCAACCAGCTCACACATAACACCAGCAATCGTTTCACTTCGCATCCTTCGAATTGATCAATTCCAACTCACCATCGCGATATAACACCTCACACCCCACCCACGCCGGATCCACCTGCGGCATCACCGCCGACGGCTTGCGCAACTCCCGCAACAACGTCGAGCCATGCGACAACCGCCCACCCATCCGCGCAATCACCGCCCGCGCTGTTTGATAGTGCGCATGTCGCCCCGGATCAAGGGTGTCTTCGAGCAGGATGTCGGCGCCGAGGATGCCCTGCACCTGCCCGGGATAAATCATGAACCCGGTCGCCTGCTCCGCACCTTCGCGACCGTCCTGCCAGAAGCTGCCATCGCGAGTGCGCACATACGGATGCGGTGCGAACCAGTGCTCGCGATCCGCCAGCGGCATGGCGTGGTGCAGGCGGAAGAAGATGCGCATCAGGTTGTCGCGGTACCATTCGCGCACTTGCAGGTAGTAGCCGCGCAGGCCCGGCAGGCCGGTGGAATGGGCGAGGCGAATCAGAGCTGGCCATTGCGGGAATACCTGTAACGGCAACTCAGTCGCCCTAGGCCGAGGCGTAGCGGGATCGGTTTCCCACGGCAATCGATGAGGACTGTTTTCCAGATTGTCGTACGCGGTCGGCGGGCGGCCCAGCCAATCACCACCGCTGCTGGCCAGTGCAGTGGCAATGCACAAATTGCCTTGCACCACGAACACGTAGAACCGGGTGAACCAGTCCGCGAGTTGCTGGCCATCGGCACTCTGGGCGACGAGTTCGGCCAGCTCCCGATCGAAGCGCTGCAAACCATTTTCAAGATTCAGCAAATGCCCGCGAGCCTTGCGTTGCATACGCAAAAACAGCGGTAACGAACGCAGCATCTTCAGCGGTTGCCACGGCAGATGCGGCGTCGCACCACCAACTTCACCGGCGTAGTTATCGGCGCTGATGCCCCAGTCGGCCAACCGGGCAAGAAACAGGTCATTGTTGATGTAGGACGCGCCGCCGAACACAGCAGTGAACGGCTCGTTGTCCTGCAACACCCGCGCATCCCAACGCGCCATGATTGCCGGAATACTCGCAGCGGCGCGGCGCTGGGCGTACTCGACCAGCACGCTCGGTTGCGGCGGCAGAATCTCGGCGATGTTCGCGGCGGTGAGGTGCCGGCGCCAGCCGTAATCGCTGATCGGCCGGTATTGCAGCAGCCAGAGTTGCGAACCGTCCCAGGCCCATTCGACGTCGCCGGGCACGTAGTGGAACACGCGCAACACCTCTTGCAGAAAGCGCCACAGCAGGTCTTCGGTCAAACCGTGGGAAGGCGTGAACGTGCCGCTTCGCCACGCATCGCCCAGTCGCGAAAGCGTTGCTCGTGAGGGGCTGACGTGACCGTCGGCCAGCGATTCGAGATGACCTTCAACCCATTCGAGTTCTACCGAGAGATGTCGCACGAACGCGATCCCGGACAATACCGGGGTGATGAAGCGCTGGACCACCACTTCCTCGACGCCTTCGGCAGTCAGTTCGGCGATGCGTTTCGACACATTGGCGGTCGGCTCGCGCAGATAGGTTGTGCTCAAACCGGCATTTGCCGAATCGGCCTGATCCTCGCCATAACTGGAGGAGCGCACCGCCCAGGTCACGTCGGGTTGGGCAGCGAGAAATGCTGGCAGACGCGGATCATTGCAATCGTTGAGCGTCAGCGCCGCCGGCACCGCTTGCCGCGCCAGTTCAGCCAGGCGCAAACGCCCGCCCTTGGTGTGCGCAACAAACCCGCGCTCGCCCGACTCCAGCCACTGTGTGAACTGCGCGGGCGAGTCGATCCATGGGTAATGACCCCAAACGGGTTTGAGGCTGATAGTCAGATCAGCGCGAGCGAGAATCGCCGACCACGCCGCCGCTTGCTCGATGCCGAGCACCGCGTCCTGATCGCCCCAAACCAGCTCGACCGGATCGGTGATCCACTCCAGCAGTGGCAGCGCGGTGTCGGCGCGAATCAGATCCCAGTGCGGCACGAACGCACGACAGCGCGCATAGCCGGCGCCCATGCGTTGGTACTGCGCGAGGGTCCAGGTCTGATTGGAGAACTTGCGCGCGAACAGCGTGGGTCTGTTCGACAGCAGCCAATGAATGGACTTGCGGATTGGCAGCGGTGACATCAGCGCCGGCAATCGGCGCTGCCACAAAAGGCGCCCACCGGCGCCAGCAACACACTGCGAGAAAAGTGCCCGGGCCGACGTTGCAGCGCATGCAGCACCAGCAACGCATTGACCCCAACCGCCATGATCGCGCTGCCCTGCTGTGTCATCGCCAGCAAGATCTGCGCGTAGTCCGCCAGATCCTCACAGGGCGGCTGCGGATTGGCGCCGAAACCCGGCAACTCCAGCGGCACCACGTCGTAGCGGCGGAAGTGCGGCAGCGCGTCATCCCACCAATCGGCAGCGCTACCGTTGCCGGCCAGCAGGTACATCAACGGCTTGCTCATGAGCGATCCTCAGGTCAGATCGCGCAGAGCGGCGTCGAGGGTTGGAAAGCGGAATGTGTAGCCCGCCTCGGTCAAACGCTGCGGCACCACGCGCTGACCGTCGAAGAACAGCTCCGCCATTTCCCCTGCCAATGCGCGCACTGGCGCGGCGGGAATGTGCAACCACACCGGGCGCTTGAGGACCTTGCCAGCCTGCTCGGCGAACGCCGCCTGACTGACCGTTTCGGGCGCGACCATGTTGTAGGTGCCGCGCAGAGTGTCGTCGTTGAAAGCCCGCGCGATCACCTGAAGCACATCGTCGCGATGCACCCAGCTCATGATCTGCTGACCGTCCCCCATGCGCCCGCCGAAACCCAAGCGGAACGGCAGCAGCAGTGGCGTCAACGCACCGCCCGGACCGAACACCACGCCGAGTCGCAGCACCACCTGACGCACGCCAAATTCCGTGGCCGGTTGCGCGGCGGCTTCCCAACGCGCACAGAGTTCGGCCATGAAACCCTCGCCCTTGCTGGCATGTTCGTCGAGGCTTTCGCTGGCATCGCGCACGCCGTAGAAACCGATGGCCGAGGCTTGAATCCACAGCGTTGGTTTTTGCTTGGCGTTCTTCAACCAGGTCATCAACGCTTCGGTGGTGCCGACTCGGCTGGCGAGCAGTTGCGCCTGACGCTTGGGAGTCCAGCGTGGGCCGGCGACGGGTGCGCCTGCGAGGTTGATCACTACGTCGAAGGCTTCGTCGTGGCTGAGTTCGCCGAGCGAATGCATACAGCGGACGCGGCCGTTGAACAAGGTGGCGGCGCTCAACGGGTCACGCGTTAGAACGCTAATTGAATGACCGGCGTCGAGTAACTGGTGGACTAAAGCTTCACCTATAAACCCTGTTCCGCCGGTGATCAGTACGCGTTTGAAAGCGCTGCCAACAAACGGGCTGGATGTGCTCGGAGTCTTTACTGAAGGGGATTTTCGGCGGTCATGGCGATATAGCCAAACCAGCGGTGGCAACAACACCAGCAACGCAAAACCGTCGAGCCACAGGTGCGACCAGACCTGCCGTTGCGCTGAAAGCCACATGTCCTGCGGCGCCCATAACAGGATGCCCGCGATCAACCAACCCCAGACTGCCGGGGCTTTCAAGCGATTGCCCAAGTGCACCAGAGCGAGCATGTACAGCGAATAGCTTTGCAGCGTCGCGCCGAAAAGCGCGAGCCACCAGACTTGTTGTTCGTGGCCGGCCGCAGGCACCGCATCGGCGCCCCAGAATGCGAGTTCGAGGGTATGCAAATAGCCGTCGAGTAAACCGGAGTGACCGGCCCAAGTCAGGGTGAGGCTGGCGAGAATGTGCACGATTGCAGCGGCGTATAACCAGAGTACTAACGCGGGGCGAAGGGAGATCGAGGGGCTGGCATTCCGTGTCCTGAGCGCATTCCTTGGGGGTGGGGAGTTTAATGGAAAATGGTGGCACCAGAAAAAAATCCTAACAACTTTCTAAGGTATGTTTTTAAGTCGTACTTATTCTTCAAGTGAGATAGCCATTTTCAGAGTAGATCCATTCAGATAAACGATCGCTTCGCGCCCGTTAACATCGATAGGCGTAGGATTCTGAATCATTCCTTCATCACTGGCCTTCGCAATTTTCGTCAGCGTCTTATCCGCAACATTGGCACGCCAAACAGTTTCATCGCCATTCTTGAAATAAAAAATCGGCCTTGATTTGCTCCAGATTGGATTATAAATATTCCAACTAGCATCCGGCCCACCAACCGGCGCTATCGTTTCATACCCTGGGGTATGCGAATAATACGCTTGCAACTTTCCATACTCTCCACCCCAGCCGAATGTCAAACCACTTACAGCATTTTCATCAGTATTTGGCCACTGCTGAAACAATAAACTACTTTCAACCGGCGGCAGCTTGGAGCCGAGTTTATAAACCATCCCCCGCAACTGATTTTTCGATAGCTGCTGTCGATAGTAAAACGACCCGTCCAGAATTCCCGCAAACCTTTTGCCTTCGTCGTTCGACCCCAGACTCAGAGCACCATCAAAG
Organism: Pseudomonas sp. B21_DOA; assembly: GCA_030544685.1. Lineage (NCBI taxonomy): Bacteria > Pseudomonadati > Pseudomonadota > Gammaproteobacteria > Pseudomonadales > Pseudomonadaceae > Pseudomonas > Pseudomonas sp. B21_DOA. Next base: position 818,030 of record CP086683.1, read on the forward strand.
CCGATATCTTTCGCAATGGTGTGCAGTACTTGCCTGTCATTGCGATCAACGTACTCATAAAGATTGCCCCTGTACGCAATCATCGCTGGATCAAAATGCCCTTCAAATACGATGACATACAACATGCCTGAGATTGTTTCGGCGGAGATTACAAATCGTTCGACAACCCCTTTTCATTGGGAAGCCATGCTAAATCAACGACCTTCCATGAGCGCTCAAACTGCGTATATGGCTTATCCCCCAGCATCAACTTAATGTCTTTCTGGATCGGCCTAGGCGCAATAGGGATCGGCGACAGAAACTGTATCTGCTGAGCATAAGCATCCTCTAAACACTCAACTGACTCACAAGAATTACGCTCCGACTCCAGCCAATCGCTTTCGATTATTTGAAAAGCCCGTCGAATCTTTAACGGCTTGAAAAATTCACTCAACTTTTCATCCATTATGGACAAAGATGGAGAATTACAAATTTTCTTTTCTACGTCCGTTGAAGCCTTGCCGCAATCAAAACTCGCGGAATGCGCAACCGTACTAAAAAGCAAAAAGGCTAACGATAAAATTCCAGGAACTGGAAATATGTTTCTCATTGATTCAGCCATTAATGAAGTCTCAACGGGTGATACAAATTTCAAATGTTAAACCTTTCGGAGCGCGACAAGTAAGCCCTTCCCATCGCATTTCGTCGGGCGACGCTAGCATTGACTATAAAGAATCAAGGCGTGGAATATAGCTAGACAAGGGGCCGGATTGAGCCAAACAAAATCCGCTCCCTTTTATTGCCAAGATTATCTTTAATTATTTAGAGCTAATCACTTTAGCAATATAGGTCTTTATCAACCCTGCATTAACGTAAGGAAAATGTTGCTCATCACCTTCTTGATACCCTTCCATCCCACTCAAGTTCTTATCAAACCTGACAAGCTTATTCACAACCAATTTATTACCCGCACTTTTTTCATACCCATGAACTTGATAAAGGGTACCGTACGTGCCAATTCCTCTACTCGTGATTTCCCAAGAAACCAAAACAAGTACATTTTTCTTACCTTTTACTGGATAAAAGAAAATCGACTCGATTTTTGGGTCCGAGCCTGCGACATCATATTTATCGACAAGGCTTCTATTTTTTTATTATCGACACCAACAACATCCAAAACTAAAGAAACCGGAAACTCTGCGTTCCCTGTCTGCAAGAAGGAGAGTTCCCCTCCCTTTACAACATTAGTTTTAAACGGGCCCTGTAGCACTCGCCCCTGAAGGTAATCTACATCTTGCGCACTGCTGAATTTTGCGATAAGAAGAACGAAAGCAAACATAAAAAAACGGAGCATAGCAAATGACCTCTTAGTTGATATTCATTTGCGCAGCAAGGGCTTGGAATCTGTTATTCCTGCAAGCATGCCAAACTAATAAATCCGTACCGTTACCCCCGCTACGCCACTTCCCACGCCTATCAAGCCGAATGCACCAGAAATATTACGCTCTAGGGCTAGCGCTGCGTTCGCAACAACTTCGAGGCATAAACAACTGCGGCTCATTCGTGCAGTCACCTCCCAGATTTCCAGATAGTTCGCATGGAGGCCCAGACAAAGTGCAAAAATTGGGTAACATCTATTAAAAATCTCTCGTCGAGCAAAAAAACAGCCTCCTTTTTTGAACCCCTTTCATTATCCCTCTTACTCAAAAAACAAGGGGGGACAGATAAAATATAGATTCCCCCTCTTTACTACAAATCAGGCAAAGTTTTATCTAAATAAACAGAGCGATCCAGACTCATTCGCGCGACGCAGTTATTCACAGTAGTTACATAAGCTGGCTGCCCAACTTCTACTTCAAATGCCTCAAGAGCACAATTCGTATCACGTAGTTTCAGCCACGCACGCTGAGACTCTTTCAGCTTTTTCATGAATTCGTCGTGAAGATTAGCGTCAGCTTGATATTGAGATCCAACCCTTTTTATTAAATCCTTATAACTGCTATTAAGCTTCGCATCTGCAGATTCTTTCGCATGCTTTGCGCAGACATCTACTTGTTGACTGGTAGAAATATTAGCACAGTCCGGTTGTGCCGCAGCAACTGACAAGGGGATCAAGAGAGCAGAAAAAATTAATAAATTTCTCATATATTTTCCTAACGATTTTTTCTCAGATAAGCAGCACGTTTTCGACCTTCTTCGTACTGTCTAATTGTAGGATTGTTCTCAATATAGCTTATTAACTGATCAACATCATCCTTCATCCCTGCCTTCATTGGATTTGCCCCTTTTGTGAACCCCTGGTATACAAAATCTACCAGAATATCTTTAACGATCTGGCTTAATGCATCCCACTCCAGACGCTCTGAGAAAGGAGTTGTCCAGTGATTATAGTTTGCAATTGCCTTAGCAACATACCCCGGATAAATCAAATCAAATAGAGCTTCTTGCTGCTCAAGCGTTATCGTTCCTATATCGGCGCGATTCTGAGCCACGAAGTTTCTTGCATTAGTCCCCTTATACTGCCGAGCTTTAGATATCTTCGTAGCTTGAGCATCATCTACCCCAGCAGCGATCATATGATTGTATATTTCCGTTTCGGATCTAAACCCCATATCATATCCACGCCCTAAGGTAACCCCTGACAAGTCATTTCCCGGCCAGTGAATATGGCGGCTGAAAAACGGTGAACCCGGGATGTCATTGCCTTCAGCATCATAGGTAATTTGACCAGCCTTTGACGCTTCCTTTGCTAAGAAATTTCCGATCATTGCGATCGGATGAAAATGCCAAATAACTCCATCACCAAGACCCTTTTCTTGAATAACTGGGTCATCCCAAAAACCAGCTTATCAATGCGTTCCTTTTCTAACTTAAGAATCGCCGGAGATCCTTCGAGCAGCTGGTTTAGACGACTCCATTTTGCAGATTCTGATTTTTCCTTCCACTCAGTGGGATGGTATGCGACCAACTTAGACCAGTGCTCTCGAAACTCTGCATTTTTCATTGCTTCAGGAAAATCTTCTGGCGTCACCTTGTCATCGTGATTGCCAAATTTATCCAGATCATCATATAGCTCTTGGAAAAAAGGTGGCATTTCATCAGGATCCAAAAACCGTCAGAATTCGAATTGCTTTCCTTTACAACACGAAAGCCCAGCTTTTCCCAGTCATGTTGAGTTACGAGCTTTGCTTCTGCCTTCTTTATTAACCCTTTAATATCTTGACCGTTTTCCTTAACAGATATTTCGTACCATTCAGTAGGGTCTTTAAATATCGGAGACTTGCTCAACTCAACACAATGATCCACTTCCAGCGTCACACTTCCTACCTCTGGAGTTTTTTTGGTCAAAACAGTACCAGAGGGTAGGTGAATATATCGTTTTCCCTTTTCTATTCCAGCCGTATTTTTCAGAAAATCGTCGACTTTTGGATCAAGTGTAAAAATCTCTAAATGAACTTGATGCTTACGGGCTACCCCCATTAGGCCCAGCCAAGACCTCATTCAAGCCAAGGTATCCAATCGTGTCTCCCGCTTTAATTTTCATATTCATTGGTACAACTGCATCAAAACTCGCCGGCGTTAACTCCTGCCATTCGACAACACGATTTGGACTTACATCCTCTACGCACGCCCAAAAGCTTGACGGCACAACTGTACTTTGATTTTTTAGTCCGGTGGGTGGATTCGAGGAGCTCGGAATAAATACACACTCGGCCATCCTAAGCAGTTTTCCATTAAGCTTAAGATTGAGGATTTTCGAACTATCGAATTCGATAATACTATTAGTGCTCAAAACCATGGAGCTGCCTTTTTTCGCTCCGGCGTTGGCTCCATCAGTCAATGTAGCAGGTGCATTCCGTAAGACTAGACCACTACCAGTGACTTTTGCACGAACTTTACCTTGCCAATACCCAGGTTTCGAACGAGCAATAGTTCCTCCACCCTGTTCTAGCGGGTAATGCTGAAATGGCAGCAAATGCATGTACAAGCTGTAGAACGTCAGCGTGTTATTCGTACTAGGTGTAACCTCAGTATTTGGCGGAGATTTGTAATCATGCCGCACTAAGCAAAAGGAGCTTGAGTACTTAAGCTCACCCTCACCCTCGAATTCTGATTTCTCGTAATCTTTATTCAGCCGGTAGGCGACAACCACTCCATCAGCCATACAGCGAATAGGCTCATCACTAATGCATTGAGGAGCGCTGGAACTACTTATATGAATCCCCCCATGCCAAAATTTGTGACTACCTAGAAGGTAATTGCCTGAAGTTTCACCTTGGATTGCAGAAAAAATCTCTTCCGCATCTTTATACCGTCCGCCACCGGGTTTTCGGAACGGAAACTGAAAATTAAGAAGGCTAAACACAGTTGATTCAGGTGTTGCTGAGCTCGGAGCAACAGTCTGTTGCCCCCACCAGACCTCTGGACTAATAAGGTTGCCGTTCGGATCCTTCATTTGATAGTGAACATGGCGTGGATACTGAGTTACGCCATTCGGCCCTTTCCCCCATAGTGCCAATTTCATCACCCGCCGCAACGGTAGATCCCTGACTTACAACGTGGCTGCTCGTATGCAGAATCTCGTGGCTATTGCCATCCGCATCTTTGATTTTTATCGTCCCGTAATTCCCACCGGTAAATGTTACGGTACCGGCTATTGGCGCATAGACTTTGGGGTTCTCCAGATTTATCCCGTTTTGGCCACCAATATAATTAAAATCGGTCCCTCCGTGAGGGCCACTCGCACGCTGCTCGCCATAAACTCCTGTAATATGAGGTTGGTGACCATCAACTGGCGGCAGAACGCGGAGCATCACTTCATTGAAAGACATACAATTTCCTTATTAAACTTCTATCAAAGTGAATAGTCTTGAATTTCGTCCAAAAACCAACACCCTTCCAACTTAAACACATAAAAAACCTGGTAATCGGTATCCGGCTTCTCTATTTTTATTTTAGCAACACCGTTGAAATTCTCTAAGACTGTCACTCCAACACCGGCGGCAACTCGTTTCTCTTTTCCGAAAATCACTGGAAACACTACCTGATTCTTATCCAGCAGGACTGTTTTTTGCTCAGGTTCAGGCTCAGCATCTACAGTAATTATTTTTTTTAACGGAATATGGGTAAATTTCTGTTGAACGGAAAGATTTTCCAGATAAACAGAGAGAAACTCTGAGAACGTCGTCGATGGACAAGATTTTAAATCAGCTCCACTTGCCATTGCGCAGTTTGAAAGAAATGCAAACATTGACATTATCAATGCAATAAAAAATTTACGTTGGCAGTTCATGTATCAACCCCTTTAGACAAATGAGTGATCACTCAGAAAACACAAAAAAAGCCTTCGGCTTAACCTTCTCAGGCACCGCATTCCCCAACGCCTGATCCATCAAACTCCCAGCCTTATCCTTATCCGCCGCCCCCGGCAGCACCGGCGGTTTAATCCCGATCCCGGTGCCGCTCCCCGGCGAGCCACCCGCATTAATCTTCACCACCGGCCCAACCACCGTAACCCCACCGCCATCAAGCTTGATAAAGCTCCCACCCCCAAGAATGGTCAGCTCCGTCCCCGCCTCAATAACAATCTTGTCCCCAGCCTTGAGATGAATCTCTTTCCCCACGCTGGTCAGCTGTGCAGTCCCCAACTTCACATGCTGGTTCTGCCCAATCGTCAAATGATCATCGAGCTTCGCCTCAACCTTGCGGTCGGAGATGGTGGTGCGGTGTTCTTCAGCCTTCAGCTCGGTGTAGGAGTTCTTAACCACCGTGTCATGACGTTCATTGCCGACCCGAATCTTCTGGTCATGCTCAACGTTCTCATCCCAATCGCGCTGGGCATGAATGTAGATCTGCTCGGCGCCTTTCTTGTCTTCAATGCGCAGTTCGTTGTACCCACCACCACCCGGCGAGCTAAGCGTTTTGAACACGCTGCGAGTCTTGTTCGCCGGCAGTGCGTACGGCACCGGGTTTTCCTTGTGGTACAGGCAACCGGTCACCAGCGGTTGGTCGGGGTCGCCTTCGAGGAAGGTGACGAGGACTTCCATGCCGATGCGCGGAATGCTGATGGCGCCGTAGCGGTCGCCGGCCCAGGAGCTGGAGACGCGCAGCCAGCAGCTGGTTTTGTCGTCGGCGAGGCCTTCGCGGTCCCAGTGGAATTGCACTTTGATGCGGCCGTATTGGTCGCAGTGGATTTCTTCGCCTTTGGGGCCGGTGACCATGGCGGTCTGGCTGCCGAGTACGCGCGGTTTCGGGTGTTCGAGGGCCGGGCGGTAGAACACGTCCCACGGGGTGGCGAGGAAGGTGTTGCGGTAGCCCTGGTGGAAGTCGTCTTTGTTGTCGGTGGTGTCGCTGGTCACGCCTTCTTCGAGGACTTGCGGTTGTTTGCCTTCGTGGAAAATTTCCGTGAGCAGCCAGAGGTCGTTCCACTCGCTGCGCGGGTGGTCGGACATTTCCAGGAAGTGGCCGCTGACCAGTCTGGTCTGGTCGCCGCGACCTTCGGCCTGACGGTAGTCGGCGCGGTGGCGTTCGAGGGCGCGCTGGCTGAGGAACTTGCCGCGCGCGCGGTCGATGAAGCGGCCGGGGTAGTCGTAGTCTTCGAGATCCGGTTCAGTGCTGTCGCCGTCCGGTTTGTACGCCGCTTCCATTCGCAGGCGCGGTTTTTCGAAGTCGTAGTCGCGGCGCGTGGTGCGGGTGGTGCGGGTTTCCAGACGCAGTTTGAAGGCTTTGATCACCGGCTCGTCGGCGACCATGCCGCTGCCCTGCACATAAGCAGTTGGCTGCCCAAGGTTCTGGAACACGGTCTGGTCGTCGCCGAACACCAGCAGGTGCGCTTTTTCGCTGTGCTGAAAGTGGTAGTGAATGCCTTCCTCTTCGCACAGGCGCTGGACGAAATGCAGGTCGGTTTCGTCGTACTGCACGCAATAGTCGCGATCCGGGCACGGCTGGCTGAGCTGGAAGCTGTAGGCGTTGCTCTTGATGCCGTGTTCGTCAAGGATCAGCGCGATGATTTTCGGCGCTGACATCTGCTGATAGATGCGCTGGTTGGTGCGGTGATGCAGGTATTGCAGTTGCGGCACGATGGAGACTTTGTAGCGGGTCAGGCGCTTGCCGGCATCGCCCTGGGCGACGCGGTAGATCTGCCCGTGAATGCCCGAGCCCTGTGGGTCGAATGCAAGAAACGCCTGCTTGTGCAGCAGCTGTTCGAGGTCCAGATCCGGGTTTTCGCTGACCAGTTCGAGGTCGAAGCGATACGGCTGGCTGATGCCTTCGGTGCCGGTGAACGACAGCACTTGCAGGTCGCCGACGTAGTCTTCGACCTTGAGGCTGAAGTGGGTTTCGTTAGCTGAGTTGAACATCGTGTGCTCCCTGTTCGAATGTCATCCGTTACGCCCGAAGTCGCAGACGTTGCAGCCAGGACGAAGTGGCGCCCAAGGCGTCACGCAATTGTTGGGCAGTGATGGTGCGTTCTGCCGGGTTGAAGCTCAGCGCGGTTCGCAGCGCGTGCCAGCCGTGCTGGGGTAGATTCGCTGGGGCGCGCAGCTCGCGCTCCAGATGCTCATCGCGGGCCTGGGTCGAGGGCAAGCGGCGGAACGGGTGTTTGCCGCCCGCCAGTTCATAGATCACGCAGGCCACGCCGTACACGTCCGCGCTGGCCGACAACGGTTGGCCCTCAAGCAGTTCGGGGCGGCGTAGCCCGGGGTCCAGGCGTTGAAGCGCTCGCGGCTCAGGTGCGGCAGGCCGGGCAAGGTGCCCTCTTCTGCCTGCCCCAGACCAAAGTCGAACAGGCGCAGGCCGTCTTCGCTGAGCATGACGTTGCTCGGTTTCAGATCACCGTGCAGCACGCCACGACGGTGGGCGTAGGCCAGCGTGTCGAGCAGCGGCAGGACGATGTCGCGCAGTTCATGCCACGGCAGGCCGAGGGGCCGCTCGCAAAGCAATTTGTCCAGGGTCAGGCCACGCATGTATTCCATGATGATGAAGGCCCGCTGGCAATCGGTGTCGACTTCAAAGGTGTGCGCACGCACGACGTTGTCGTGGCGCAGGCGTCGGGTCAGGGCGAACTCGCTGTAGAGCAAGGCACTGGCGTCCGGCGATTCGGCAAATTCTTCGCTGAGGATTTTCAGCGCAATGTAAGGGTCGGGATCGCCGAACTGCTCGTGCAGCAGATCCCGCGCCCGGTAAACGGCGCCCATGCCACCGGCCCCGAGCAGACGCTCGAGGTGGTAGCGACCGGCGAGTACATCCGGCAGCGCACCGATGCTGGCCTTGGTAGGCGCCAGCAACGGTTCGGCCTTGTTGCCCTTGGCGAAGGCGAAGTAGGTCAGGTTGCTGGCCTGTTCCTCGCTGATCAGCAAGTCCTCGATGGGCGATTCGATATTGGTCATTGGCGGATCACCACGGCAGTCAGGTTGTCGCGCGCGGCGCCCCGTAGAGCGCCGTCGAACAAACGTTCCAGCGCCACGTGCGGCGCGCTGAGGCTGAGGGCGTTGCCGAGGGCATCGCTGCTCAAGCCCTGATACAAACCATCGCTGCAGAGCAAAAACACATCGCCCGGATAAACCTCAAGCTCGAGTACATCCAGGGTCAGTGTGTCGGCGGCGCCGACGGCTCGGGTGAGTGCCTGAGCCGCCGGGTGCGCTGCCGCCTGTTCGACGCTCATTTGCTGCTCGTCGATCAGTTGCTGTTGCAGCGAGTGGTCCTTGGACAGCTGATACAACCGCTGCCCGCGCCACAGGTAGCAACGGCTGTCGCCGGCCCAGATACAGGCCGCGCGATTGCCTTCCACCAGCAGCGCGACGACGGTGCTGCCCATGATGCTGTCGTGGCGTCCGGCGGTGACGGTCAACTCCTGCCCCAAACGCCGGTTCAGCCAGTGCAGGCACTGGCGGATGGCTTTGAGGCGTTCGTCGAAGTCCTCGTGTTGCGGCAACTCAGCCAGGCTGGCGACGATCAACTGGCTGGCGATGTCGCCACCCTGATGACCGCCCATGCCGTCCGCGACCACCCACAGCCCGTGCTGCGGCGAGTCGAGGAAGGCATCTTCGTTGCGCGCCCGCACCTTGCCCGGGTCGGTACGCGCCGCGCTGCGCCAAGCACTGGCCACCAGCATCAGAGCTGCACCGGCATACGGAAAGTACGCAGTACGCCCATGTCAAACGGGTTCGGCGTGCGCTGGCTGGTCAGCAGGTAGTTGGCGCGCAGGCCACCCACGTCGGCTTTCAGTACCAGCACGTCACGACCGTTCAGGTACTCGGTCTGCATCAGGTCGAACAGACGGAACAGCGACCATGGGCCGGAGTTCTTCTCGATCCCGATCGGACGCCCGGCCATCTTGTCCATGACCAGGCTGGTGCGACCGTCTTCAGCATCGGTCGGCCACTTGAAGGTCATTGGCAGGATCGGGCCGTGACGATATTCCATGGTCTTGTCGCCGAACTTGAATTCGGAACGGCTGACCGCCGGATCGAGGGTGTACGGCTCGAGCTTGAACTGCACCGTCGGCTCGGCCGGGTTGATCGAGAAGAAGCTCTGGCGAATGGTCTGCGCCGCCGCCATCTGATCGAGGTATACCTTCGATACCGGCAGGCTGTGGCCGTCGACGCTGCGCATGCGGTAGTTGCCCGGATCGCCGCTGACGAACGGACGCATGTAGCTGTCGAAGAAGCGGTCGACGGTACCTTGAGCGCGGAAGAACTCGCGGAAGTCGCTGATCGCCACATCGCTGGTGCTGCTGGCGCTGAACGGGTAACGCTTGCTGATGGTTTTGCCATACACGCTGTACAGCTCGTTCTGATAACGGCCGTTCAGGTATTGATAGGCATCGTTGAGCACCAGGCGCCACGAGTCTTCGGCCAGCACGTTGAACCACACGCTCAGCGGACGCGGCAGACGACCGGAGGCATTGCGCAGGTTGGTCAGCGCATCACGCTGGCCGCTCATGCGCGTCTTGGCCATCTCGAACGCGGCTTGCTCCGGCGTGCTGGAACGGGCCAGACCGGCCAGTTGCAGTTGCAGGTCGTTGAGCGCGCTGAACGCTGGCGTCAGGTCAGCACCCGGGCCGTTGTTGTCATCAAGCAGACGATGCAGCGGTTCGAAGCGGCGTTGCAGGGATTTCTTCGCGGTGTCCGGCAGGTTCTTCGCCACGTTCAGCGCCGAAGCCTTGTCGGCGGCAGCGGCGGCGAGTTTGCCGACCTTGCCCAGTTTGCCCTTCTGCCCGGCCAGCGCATCGGCAGCTTCGCCGGCTTCATCGACCGGATCAGCCGCAGCTTCGAAGCGGGTGTTTTCACGCACTTCGGTGAGCAATGCGAGAACCGGCGAGTTGGCCGACGTCAGGCCCGCCAGTTGCTCGGCGCCTTCGCCGGCGTCGCTGATTGGTGGCAGTGCGACCTGGCCAACGGCTTCGCTCCAGTAGTTGGCGTAGTCGCGGAAGTACAGCTGCTCGAGCTCGACCATCAGGCGACGCAAGTCCATGTCGCTGATGCCCGCGCCTTCGCCAAGCACCCAGTTGTCACGCAGGATATCGGTGACCAGCGCCGCGCCCTGCACCGAGAAATACTGCTGATAACCCTGTTGGGTGTAGAAACCCGGGATCACGTATTCCGTGCCGATGAACAACGAGCCTTGCGGGCCGAGGTGCTGGCTGAAGCGGTAATCCGGCAGGTTGCGCGCCTGCTCGCGGAGCATGCGGTAAACCACGTTGGCCAACGATTCGCTGCGCAGGACCTGACGCGCCTGCGTCACCAGTTGATCGTTCAGCGGGTAGATGAACGGCTGCTTGAGCAAGCGCTCAAGGTGCGTATTCAAACCGTTCTGCACCGCAGTGTTACCGGTGTAGCGCTGCGACCAGTCAGTGGCGACCCAGTCCTTTAGCCACGCCGCGTCGCGACGATCCTTCATGTTCAGCATCAGGTATGCACGCAGACTGTTGAGCAGGCGATCGCGGTCCTTCATGTTGGCGCGGATCTGCCCTTCGAGCATGGTTGCCACCCGTGGCAGCAACTGCGCTTCCAGCTCACGCTCGTAGGCAGTTTTCACCACCGGGTTGATTTCTTCGCCCTGATACAGGCCGCCACGCTCGTGGTACGAGACGTCGCCCTTGCTCGGGAACACCTGGGTCGCGGCGTAGCTGGTGTCGAGCACTTTCAACACGCCCATGGCGTCATCGCGCGGCGTCACGGCCGAGCGTTGCTGGGTCCAGTTCTGCGCCAGCGTGCGCAGGTTTTCCAGACGCTCGTAGTTGGCCGAGAAACCACCGGCCCAGAGCATGCCGAACAGTGCCAGTGCCGCCAGAGCGCCGACGTACAGCGCACGCTGGCCCCAATGAATGCGGCTGCGCTCGCGCTTGTCCAGACCGGCCAGATCGGCCTCGGGGAAAATCACCTGGCTGAGCAAGTGGTGGATGAACCGCGAACGACCGCTGCGCAGAGTCGGCAGCACGCCGGCGTTCATGCCCAGGCTGGCGCCGATGCCGGCGGTGGTCGAATCCATTTCCTGGGTCAGGTGCGGTGCGCTGGTCAGATAGAAACCGCGCAGTTGCGTGGCGCGCTGATAGCGGTTGCCGGTGAACGCCATGTCGACGAACAGGCACAGACGCTCGCCGATCTGCCCCAACTGATGCGGGAAGTCGAGGATGCGGCCACGGCGCTGAGTGTCGCGCTCGGAGTGCATGCGCATGATCACTTGGCTGTTCAAGCGGCGCAGCAGCTCTTCGAACTCGTTGCGCAGCACAGCGACGTCGGTGCCGACCTGATCCTTGCGGAAACTGGTGCCGAGCACCTGATCGCTTTCTTCGCGGGTCAGTTGATCGAAGAACTCGTCGAAGCCGAGCAGCTTGTCAGCCTTGCTCAGGACCAGATACACCGGCACGTCGACGTGCAGTTTCTGGTGCACGTCCTGCAGACGGCTGCGCACTTGGCGCGCGAGGGTGTCGATGTCCTGCTCGCTGCCGCCGGTGAGGGTTTCCACCGGAATGGTCACCAGCACGCCGTTCAACGGACGGCCGCGACGACGCTTGCGCAGCAGCTCCAGCAGGGTGGTCCAGGCGTTGCCGTCGACTTCGGCGTCCGGTTGAGTGGTGTAGCGCCCGGCGGTGTCGATCAGGACACCGTGATCGGCGAAATACCAGTCGCAATGACGAGTGCCGAGGGTGTCGCGGGTCAGCTTGCGGTCGATCTTGTTGATCGGGAATTCCAGACCGGAGAAGTCCAGCAGGCTGGTTTTGCCCGAGGCCTGCGGACCGATCAGCAGGTACCACGGCAAGTCACTGCGCCAGCGCTCGCTGCGACCGCGATACAGGCTCGAGGTCTTCAGGGTTTTCAGCGCGTCCTTGAAACGCGCCTTTAACTCTTTCTGTTCTTCGTCGATCAGCTCTTCGCGGCGAATGCGGTCCTGACCGTCCTCGCTTTCCTCCTCGGCTTTCTTGCGGATACCCGCGCGCCAGCTGACGAAGACCATGGTCAGGCCCCAGATCAGGAACAGCACGCTGATGGTCAGCAGGCGCGAGGTCGCGCTTTCCCAGAACTTGTAATCATCGACCGCCAACAACGGGCCGACGAACCACACCAGCAGCGCCACGAACAGCACCAGCAGCAGAGTCCAGACCCAGGTCTGGCGCAGGAAGGCGCCGACTTTCTTGAAAAACTTTTTCATCACACGTCCCTGTTTTACGGCTGCGCCTGCGGTTGCACCGCGGCTGGATCAAGCGGCTGATAAGGATGCAGAACGGTGTCGCGTTGTTCGCTCAGGACCCAGGCGAAGCCCGAATACATCACCACCAGGCAGACCAGAGTAAAGAGCACCACCATCCACGCCGGCACGATGCGCACCAGGTTGCGGCGCTGATCGTTGAGGCCTTCCCAGTGCGGCGACAACTCGCGCGGCACGTCGCCGCGCAACTGACGGATCTGCCGGTACAAGGCGTCGCGGATGCCTTCAAGCTCAAGCATGCCGCGCGCCTGCACGCGGTACTTGCCCTCGAAACCGAGGGACAGGCACAGGTACATCAGTTCGAGCATCGGCAGGTGCTTGACCGGGTTTTTCGACAGCCGATCGAGCAGCTGGAAAAACTTCTCGCCGCCGAAGGTTTCGTTGTGGAAGCTGCTCAGCAGGCTCATCTGCGACCACTCGCTTTCGTTGCCCCACGGCGTGGTCACGACGGCTTCGTCGACCACGGTGCAGAGCACGTAACGCGCGGCCATCACCTGGCTGCTTTCCGCACCGTTGTGCAGGGCGCGTACTTCAAACAATTTCAGCCCGGCGGTCAGCCGCTCATTCCAGCGCATACAGGTCTTCGCGGGTTTCGCTGTGCTTGAGGCGCACCACTTCCGAAAGCAGGTCGGACGAGGCCGCGACCAGCGAGTTGAGGCTGATGTTGAACGCCTCCGCCGGACGCAGGCGCGCGGCGTAGATCATGCGTTCTTCCAGTTGCTCGAAACGCGGCGGCGCGGCGAAGTCGGTCAGCGGACTCGATGCCGGTCCGTGGCCCTGACGGTCGAGCAGGACGGTTTTGTCGTCCTGGTTGTAATCCGTTTCCTTGATCATGTCGGTCAGTTCCTGATGGCCCAGAATTTCAGTTCAAGCTCGGCGAATTCGCCGGACACGTGGAACGCGAAACCGCCGGAGCGCTCGAGTTGTGCCAGGTCTTCGGAACTGAGTTCGAGGATGAAATAGGTTTTGTTCGAGTGGAACGCGATCTGCCGTGGGGCCACCGGCAACGGTTTGACCTTGATCCCCGGCAAGTGCAGGTTGACCAGTTGGCGGATGCGTTCCACCGGGCCGACCTTGAGGTGCTGTGGCAAACGCTGACGCAGTTCTTCGGAGTCGCAATTGGCACTGGCTGCCAGCACGAACGAGGCCGAGCCGAGCAGTTTGTGATCGTGCAACGGCGAGACGATGATGCCGTACTGACGCGCCTGCAGGATCAACTCGATGGCGTGCTGTTCGAGCACCATCGACAGCACCTGACGGATCGCTTCCATCAGTTTGCGGAAGCTTGCGCCCTGATCGGCGTGGGAATAGCGGCTGTCCAGACGCGGGCGTTTGCTCTCGCCGGAGAAGGTCGCCAGATCGCCGAGCATGGTCAGCAGCGTGCGGTACAACTCTTCCGGATGCACTTGTTCCAGACCGAGGTAATGGCGCAGCAGCAGTTCGGTACGGTTGATCAGTTGCAGCATCATGAAGTCGCCGACTTCAGCGCCGCCGACCTTGCCGTTGGAGCGAATCCGCTCGGCGATGGTGTCGCCACGGTGGCTGAGCATGCTGATGACTTCTTTCAGGCACGACAGCAGGTAGCTGGAGGCGTGGGCCTGAATGTAGGTCGGGACGAAATCCGGGTCGAGGCTGATCACGCCGTCGGGCGTGGTGTCGAGCACGTCGCAAATTTTCAGCTTCACGTAGGCCTGGTCGCTCTGCTGCTCGCCGAGCAACAGCTTGAAATCCGGACGACCGCAGCTGACCTGGCTGGCGGAATCGTCGCCGGCGTTGGAGTCGGCGACTTCGGCGTCATACGCGGTGTAGCGCGCGAGCACATCGGATTGCTCCGGGCGCCGGGCCTCGATGTGGTTGCCGGTGACCAAAGGCAGCGCCAGATAGATCGGCGTGTTGCCGGTGTTCGGCGGCACGTCCAGCGCCAGCGGTTCGGTGTTGCCACCGAGTTCGAACAGGCTGCCGTCCGGCAGGATCCCCGAGGCTTCACTGATCACCAGTTTGCCCATGTTGAGGAACTGCAAGTCGATCTCCAGATTGAGAAAACCCCAGGTGTAGCCACCGAGCAATTGCGTGCGGGTTTTCATCTGGTGATCGTAATAGCGATCGTTGTGCTGGAAGTGCTGCGGACGCAGCAGCATGCCTTCCTGCCAAATGACTTTATGGGTGTTCATGATCAGTCATCCGCCTTGGCGAGCACTTGTTGGGTGTTGCGGATACCGGCCTGATCGAGGGTCAGATCAGCCTCGGTGAGTTCCAGCGGAGTGATCTGCACGGTGTGCCGCCATTGGGTATCCGGCAGGTCGCGATAGGCAGCGAGGATGCCTACGTAACGGCTGCCCTCCTCCACGCTGAGTTTCAGTTCCACGGTTTCACCCGGGCGCAGTTCGAGTTCTTCACTGGCCACCAGATCCGGGTTGAGGGATTCCTTGGCGCGTTCGTAAAGGCTGAAGAAATCAGCGTTCTCGAAGGTCACCGGGTGCTTGAGTTCGAACAGGCGCACGACGATCGGCGACGGCCGCCCGTTGAGATCCGGGTTGAGCTGATCGCTGCCGGTCAGCTTGAGGTTGATCTTGGTCACTTTCGAGTACGGCGACAGCGACGAGCAACCGGCAAGCAGCACCAGCACGGTGAGCGCAGTCAGCGTCTTGAAAAAGCGGTCGAGCGGCGAGACATGCGCATCATCCTTGGTGGTCGGTGTGGAGGGTGGAGATCAGGCGGATCTGTTCTTCGTAAGCCTGGGCAAAGTCGCGGGCCAGCAGACGCTCGCTCCAGTCATCGTCCTGACGCAGTGCCTGGTGGTAGCGGCCGAATGCTCTCCAGCGCCCGCCCGAAGTGGCGATCAATGGCTTGTTGTCACGCTCGAACCGCAGGGTCAATTGTTCTGGCGAGAAGTGCTCCAGCGTGCCACGCACGGCGGCGCGACTGGCGGTGAGCAAAGCCACTTGGTGCGCCTGCAGATCACGGAATGCGCGGGAGATCGCCTGCTCGGCCGGCAGATGCCCGGGCTTGCTTGGCTGCAACAGAATCTGCAGTGCTTCGCTCGGATCGACGGCAAATTTCAGCGGGTTCTTGTTGGTGCCTTGCACGGTGGTCTGGGCCAGACGCAATTCGTTCTTCAGTTCGGAGCGGGTACGCAGACTCTGCTGCAAACCGCCGATGCTCTGGCGCAGCAGCCGCGCTGCGTTCAGCGCCAGCGCTTCACGTTCGTCGTGGCTGAGGGCTTTGACGTCGACGCCCAGCGCCGCGCCGAAGTGCTCCCAGAAACCTTCGCTCTGACGCTCGACGGCTTTCGGCGCAGGCGCCGGCTCAGGCTCGACCGGGGCGGCAATCAGCTCCGGGACCATCAGGCTTTCCATGTCGATGCGCGCGTAGTCGGCACGCTGACGGGAATCTTCCGGCTTGGCGGTGGGCGACAGCAGCTCGTCGATTTCCGAGTACACGCGCTCTTGCTGTTCGAGGGCATTGAGCGGGTCGAGATCGAGGAACGCGTCGTCCGGAATGATGCTGCCAGCCGCGCGCGGGCGGCCGACTTCGCCGTCGAAGGTCGCCGGGTCACGGACCAGCCGCGCGCGGATCTCGAAGTCACCAAGAATGTAAGTGCTGCCGTGCTCGATGCGTACCGGCTCGCCCTTGTGCAGGCGTGCGCCGCTGCTGCCGTCCTGGACACCGTTGCTGCTGGTGTCGGTGAGGAAGAACGAGCCTTCGCGGTAGCTGACAATCGCGTGGTGATTGGACAGGTGACGCTTGCGGTCAGGGATGATCCAGTCGCAGTCCTCGCCGCGCCCGATCACGCCACCGGCCTGCTTGAAGGTCCGCTGGCACAGCTCGGTGGGCACGAACTGCTTGGTGTTCAGCATTTCGAAAACCAATTCCATGTTTGATGCTCCTTGCGGTCACTTGCCGCGATTGACCGCTTGCGGATCACCCAACGGGCGATAGTCGTTGTCGTTGAATTTGTAATTGCCGCTACAGCCGCCAAGGCCGCATAGAACGACGAGGGTCAGCAGGACAGCGTGCCAGTGACGAACAGACATCAGAGGGTCTCCAGGTGTAGACAAAGCACAAAGCGCCGACCCTTGCGGGCGGCGCTGAAATAAGTTTTTGAGGTGGGCTCGAAGCCTCTAGATCGGGGCCTTGAGCCATAGCCTGGAGGTACGGCGACCTCCCGTGGCGAGGGGACTTGTCCCCGTTGGGGTGCGCAGCGCCCCCAAAACCTGCCAGCGCGATTTCTCAGTGAAACCGTATGTACCGGACTGCGACTGCTGCGCAGCCGGACGGGGATAAATCCCCTCGCCACAGGGTATGTGTTGGGTTCGAAGAAGTGCTGTAGCTCAACCATCAAAGTCACCCAAATTGATATTCAGGCGCCCGAGGCGGTACAGCAGCGTGCGCCGTGGCAGGCCCAGTTCGCGGGCCGCGAGGGTCTGGTTGCCATCGTTCTTGCGCAGGCAATCGAGCAGCAATGTGCGCTCGACCTGCTCCAGCCGTTCGCGCAGATTCAGGCCGCTGTTGTCTTCCGGCATCGCTTCCAGGCGCAGGGAAAAATGCTCGGCGAGCAACTCGCCGCCCTCGCAGAGCAACACCGCGCGCTCGACCAGTGCCTTGAGTTCGCGAACGTTGCCGGGAAAGGTGTAACCGCATAGATGCTCCAGCGCCGAGTCCGACCAGCGCACCGGATCACGCTGCAGAAACGTGCAGGTCTTCTCGGCGAAATGCCGGGCCAGGTCGAGGATGTCGCCTTCGCGCTGACGCAGGGCCGGCAGTTCGATCGGGAATTGCTTGAGGCGGTAATACAAGTCCTCGCGGAACTTGCCTTCGCCAACCAGCGCCGCCAGATCGCGGTGCGTCGCAGCGATGATGCGCACGTCGATCTTGTGCGTGTCGTTGGAACCCAGCGGACGAATCTCGCCTTCCTGCAACACGCGCAGAATCTTTGCCTGCAACGACAGCGGCATGTCGCCGATCTCGTCGAGCAGCAGCGTGCCGCCATTGGCTGCATCGAACAGACCGGCGCGGTCGCGATCGGCGCCGGTGAAAGCGCCCTTGCGATAGCCGAACAACTCGCTTTCAAGCAGGTTTTCCGGCACCGCCGCGCAGTTCTGCACGATGAACGCCTGGGACCGACGCGGGCCACAATCGTGGATCGCCCGCGCCACCACTTCCTTGCCGGTGCCGGTTTCGCCCCGCAGCAAAACGGTGTACGGGCTGTGCAGGACTTTGCTGATCAGCGAATGGGTCTGGCGCATCGCCGCGCTTTTGCCGATCAGGCCGTAGCCGCTGATGCTCGGCACGCTGCGTGTAGCCGTGACCAATTCGGCGGTTGGCTGACGCAGGCGTTGCAGCAGATGCAGTTGGCCGAGCACGAACGAGCCGAGTTGGCCGAGGGAATCGGCGAAACCTTGCAGGTCAGTACGCCGGCGGCTGGCGCAGAGCAGCAAGCCCTCGACCGACTTGTGCTGATTGACCAGCGGCACGCACAACAGCGACTGCCACGGCGTGCTCGCCGCCGGCAGAAAACTGGTTTCGTGCAGGCTGCCGGTCAGGTCGTCGAGGCACACCACGCGGTTCTGGCACAGGGCGAATTGCAGCAGTTGTTCACCGTTGTAATCGGCCGGCAGGCTCGCCGCCTGACGCGGTTGCAGCGCGCCGTCGAGGCACTCGGCGTTCATCCCCAGGCAGGTGTGGGTGGCGTCGAGCAGGTACAGCTGCGTCAGTTCGCAGCCGCTCAGCTCGGCCAACCCACGGACGAATTCACCCAGCAGCGCAGCACTGTCCGCCGCGCGCGACAGACTGGCGAACTGCGCCAGCAACGCTTCGGCGTAGACCAGTGGCTGCGGCACCTGAGTGAACATCACGCCCACCTCAGACGAACTCGCACGTCACGCTGGAGTTGCCGTCGAGCGTGGCATGCACACGCTTGAGGCTTTCGCCGGTCGCCATCGCGTCGAGCAGACGATCGGCCACCAGCGGCAGCACGTGCTGATCCAGCAGATGATCGATCAGGCGCGCACCGCTTTCGCTTTGCGTGCAACGCTCGGACAGGTGATCGACGAGGTTCTGGCACCAGCTGAACTCCAGCTGACGACGGTTCAGGCGCTCGCCGAGACGGCCGAGTTTGATCTCGATCAGCTCGCGCAGCACCGGGCCGCCCACCGGGTAGTACGGCACCACTTTCATCCGCGCCAGCAGCGCCGGTTTGAAGTGTTTGCTGAGCACCGGGCGAATGGTTTCTTCGAGCACTTCGGCGGTCGGCCGCGCGCCGTCTTCGCAGAGTTCGCTGATCTTGTCGCTGCCAAGGTTGGAGGTCATCAGGATCAACGTATTGCGGAAGTCGATCTCGCGACCTTCGCCATCGTTGGCCACGCCTTTGTCGAAGATTTGGTAGAACAGGTTGAGCACGTCCGGATCAGCCTTCTCGACTTCATCGAGCAACACCACCGAATACGGCTTCTGACGCACGGCTTCGGTGAGCATGCCGCCCTCGCCGTAGCCGACGTAGCCCGGCGGTGCACCGATCAGACGCGAGACGGTGTGCTTCTCCTGGAATTCGGACATGTTGATGGTGGTGATGAAGCGGTCGCCGCCGTACAGCAGGTCAGCCAGGGCCAGCGCGGTTTCGGTCTTGCCGACGCCGCTCGGGCCGACCAGCAGGAACACACCGACCGGTGCGTCAGGCTTGTTCAGGCCGGCAGCGGTGGCGCGCATCGAGCGATCCAGCGCGTGCACGGCTTGCTCCTGACCACGGATGCGTGTGCGCAAATCGGTGGCAAAACTGGCGACCTTGGCGTTGTGCTCGCGGGCCAGCTGCGCCAACGGCACGCCGGTCCAGGCGCTGATCACTTCGGCAACCAGACGCGGGCAGACTTCGAAGCTGACCAGACGCTCTTTAACTTGCGCAGCGGTCAGCGCGGCGTGGGTTTCATGCAGCTGGGCTTCCAGCGCTTCGACGCTTTGGCCTTCTTCGACTTCGGCGACCACGGTTTCAATCACGGTGCCTTCGGCGTCTTCTTCAACGCTGACGGTCGGCTCGACGGCTGCGGCTTCGCGGGCCTTGGCCAGTTGCTGACGCAGTTCCAGCAGGCGCTCGGCCAGTGCTTTTGCTCAGTCCACAAGGTCTCGAGCGCAACCATCTCGCTTTCGGCTTCGTCCAGCCGCGCTTCCAGTGCCTCCAGCGCTTCGTGGTCGATCAGCAAGCCAGCTTCGGCATCGCGGCGCAGCGCCTGGCGCTGACGGCCACCTTCAGCCAGTTCGCCACGCAGGCGCTCGAGACTTTCCGGGGCCGCAGCGAGGCTGATGCGCACGCGGGCGCACGCAGTGTCGAGGACGTCGACAGCCTTGTCCGGCAATTGCCGACCGGCCAGGTAACGCGCGGACAATTCAGCAGCGGACACCACCGCGTCATCGCGCAGGTAGATGCCGTGGCTCTTCTCGTAGACCTGAGCCAGACCACGCAGAATGGTCACCGCTTCGCTGACAGTCGGTTCGTGCAGTTGCACGGGCTGGAAGCGACGGGCCAGCGCCGGGTCTTTCTCGAAGTATTTCTTGTACTCGGCCCAGGTGGTCGCGGCGATGGTGCGCAGTTCGCCACGGGCCAGCGCCGGTTTCAGCAGGTTGGCCGCGTCGGAACCGCCGGCATTGCCGCCCGCGCCGATCAGCGTGTGGGCTTCGTCGATAAACAGGATGATCGGTTTCGGCGAGGCTTTGACCTCGTCGATCACGCCTTTCAAACGACGCTCGAACTCACCTTTGACGCTGGCGCCGGCCTGCAACAGGCCCATGTCCAGCGACAGCAGTTCTACGCCTTTGAGCACTTGCGGCACTTCACCGGCAGCGATGCGCGAAGCCAGACCTTCGACGATGGCGGTCTTACCGACACCGGCCTCACCGACGACGATCGGGTTGTTCTTGCGGCGACGGGCGAGGATGTCGACCATCTGCCGAATCGCGCCGTCACGGCACAGCACCGGATCGAGTTTGCCGTCGCGGGCCTGTTGGGTCAGGTTGTGGGTGAAGCGCTGCAACAGCGATTCGCCTTGCGCCGCCGGTTTGCCATTGGCCGCCGGTTGCTCCTGTTGCGACAGGGCAAATTCTTTCAGGCGATCGATGTTCAGCTTGGCGAGCAGCGGCTGATAACGGCTGCCGGCATAACGCATCGGATTGCGCAGCAGCGCGAGGATCAGCGCCGCGTCTTCAACCTGGGTCTGGCCCAGTTCGAGGTTGGCCACCAGCAGTGCGTCTTGCAGCCACTGCACCAGTTCCGGGGCGAACACCGGGTTGCGCGAAGCGCTGTGCTCGACCCGCGATTGCAATGCAGCGGTCAGTTCACCGGCGTCGACGTCAGCATCTTGCAACGCGCGCGACAGCAAGCCGTTCGGGCGTTCGAGCAAGCCCAGCAGCAAGTCTTCGACCAGAATCTTGCTGCCGCCACGGGCGACGCAACGCTCCGCCGAACGCTCCAGATCACGACGGGTTTCGGCGTCCAGCGCCTGGATGAGTTGTTGCAGGTCTACGTTGATCATGGCTCACGTCCTTAATGAATTTTGCTGCCCAGGGTCACCACGCCGTCCGCTTTTTCGCGGCCCAGCCAACTGGTCCAACCGAGGCGACAGGCGTTCTGCTCACCGATGCGCAGCTCGCGGATTTCTTCCTGGCGCAGGACCAGGCGAATGTCGTAATCGAGCGGGTCACGCAAGGTGAACCGCACCAGCGCGCAGAGCGGCTGGTAGCCGAAACCGATCGGCAGGAATTCATGGAATCGCTGCCAGTCGAGTTCGGTGATGTGAATGCGGAATTTGCCGCTGCGATCGCGCACGTGTTCGCCCAGCACCAGGTCTTCGCCGAGTACGCTGTTGGCGCGGCCCAAACGATTGCGCTGCTCGTCGAGAATTTCCACGCGGCGCTCGATGCACTGCTCGATGACCAGGTCTTCGTGTTTGAAGTAGTAACGCAGCACGGCTTCGATCAACGCCGCCGAGTGCGCTCGCAAACTGAGCAGGCCGAGGTACGGCAGCAGGCGTTTCCAGTTGAGTTCCTTGGCCTTGCGGATCTCGTCGCCGCCCAGGCCGATCAGCGCAAAAAGTTGCGCCGAGAACGGGTCGATCGCGCCGCTCTGGAAGCTCGCGCGGTAACGGTACTTGCGCCAGATCGGCAGCATCAGCCGTTGCAGGCGATGGTGGAACAGATCGAGAAAATTGCGCGTCGGGTTGCCGTCTTCGCTGTCGCCCAGAGCCTGTTCGCCGTAGAACGCCGGCAGCGGCGAACCGGAGCCGACCAGACCGATCAGGTTGAAACGCATGCGCGCGCGCATCTTGCCGTGCTCTTCGAAAAACTCCACGCGATCGACGTCGCTGCGCGGAAAGCCCAGGCTCGGGTTGGCCTGAAACTCGACCTGATCGTACAGATCGTCTTCGCTCAGATGCGGGTGTGCCTCGCGCAGCCGGTCGATCACCAGCAGCACGGCCTGAAACAGCGAGTACTCGCGTATTACCTTGGTCAGCCCGCTCAAAGCAGAGGCTGCAGGCCCATACGTGGTGTCCATTGGTACACCTCTCCCTGTGTGCTTTTACTCGCAGCTCATGGAATGAATTGAGACTGGCGTAAAGCGCGAAAAACTCGTTGAGAACCGAAGCGAAGACGAACAGGTCGCCTTCGCCGATATAGCCTTCCGGGTCGATGGTCAGTTCGGTGCGCAGACCGCGCACCGGCAGACCGCGATGCAGGCGGTCGACGTGGTGATGCTTGATGTGCTTTAGGCCGCCGAGCAGGCGTTTGCTGACCTTTTCCGCGTGCTGGTCGTAGTAGCGAGGCAAGTCGTAGGTTTCCAGAATCACCTTCAACGCATTGACGTCGGCAAGCGACAGATAGTTAAGCGACATGTTGCTGATCAGCTTCCACAGGAAGTCACGGTTCAGCGGCGGCGCGAAGCTCGACGTGGCCGGGGTGATGTTGCGGAAACTGAGGAATTCCGGGGTCTGCTCGCTGGCCATGCAGATGTCGCCGAGCTTGAGCTTTTTCGGCAGGTTCTGGTTGGTGCACATCAGCTCGATCGACAGGGTTTCGTGGGCTTCGGTGTGGCGGATGCCGAAGCTCAGGTAAGTGTCGAGGCCGTCATGCAACAGCGACGAACGCTGGCGGATGCTGTAATGCGGACGGCTATTGGGCACGTCGAAACTCGGGTCGTGCTCGAAGGACTCGAACGGCACGTATTCCTGATAACCGAGACCGCCGGGCTTCCAGCCAGTGACGGTTTCCACCGAGAACACACCGCAGTTTTCCAGGTCGTATTCCGCCGGCAGCAGGAGGTACTCGTCCTGCTTGCCATCGAGACGAATCGGCAGCGCATCGTGCTCGAACAGATTGACGATCGGCGTGCAGAACAGCTTCACGTTATCGAGCGTCGGGCGCATGCGCATGATGCCGCTCTTGCGAATGTCAAAACGCAATTCGAGGCCGCGCATCTGCTTGAGGGTGTCTTCCGGCAGCGCCTTGAGAATGTCCAGACCGTTGACGTCGACGAAGAGGAATTTGTCCTGGAAGGCGAAGTATTCCTGCAAATAGCGATAGCCACGGAAGGTGTTCAGCGGATAGGGGATCAGCGCCTCTTCTTCGGCAAAGCCCACCGGTTTCACCCGGTCGCCGGGAATCTTGAACGCCATCGGCTTGCCGCTGACGCCATCGATCGGCTTGCCGGCGCCGTCGAGCGGGATCAGTTCGATGCCGTCGAGGTTGCGCAGCAGGCTCAGGTACAACATCTGGCTGATGTAACGCTCGCCGGCAAAGTGCAGGCGCAATTTGCTCAGCTCCAATTCGCCGAGGTGGCCGTCAGCGCTCATTTCCAGGCGCAGGCTGAGCAGCGAGCCATCGCCCTTCACCGAGTAGTTCAGCGCGGCCAGATCCAGCGGCAACACCTCGGTCGGGTAGCAGGTGCGGAAACGGCAGCGCACGTCTTCGATCGGCTTGCTCTCGATCGGCGTATCGCGCTCAACCAGCAGCGCCGGACCGGAGCGCTTGAGCGGATCGAACTGCAGAATGCTGAACGCCGGCAGCGGGCGCATGTAGTTCGGCCACAACAGTTGCATCAACGAATGGCTGAGCTCCGGCAGCTCGTCGTCGAGCTTCTGGCGCAAACGCCCGGTGAGAAACGCAAAGCCTTCCAGCAACCGCTCCACATCCGGATCCCGCCCGGCCTGCCCCAGATACGGCGCCAGCGCCGGACTACGCTCGGCGAAACGGCGACCGAGCTGGCGCAGTGCGGTGAGTTCGCTTTGGTAGTAGTGGTTAAAGGACACGGGTTATCTGCCTGATAGTGAATCGCATGAAAAACATCCTTTGGAGCACGAATGTCGTTGCGGACATCGTCTGCGCGACGCGCACGTAGATATTCATCGCTGAGCGGCCCCTTGTTTTTGCGGGGTGATCTCGACACCCGTATACACATAGAGCTCTTCGCCTCCGTAGCCACCAATTGCCGCAGCGCTGAGTGGATGGCTATCCCGGGTGCCATATCGAACCCAACCCTCAGTCCACATCCCACCATTCTGGTGACGAATTTCCACGTAGTAGTCCGGCGCTTCGTGCTTCGTAATCTCGACGAATACCCCGCCATCCTCGGCCCCAACCCACAATGCATTCGGATGCGCGAACAGCTTTGGTTCGGTCGAGCTTTCCATTCGCAACAGCACAGCGAAGCCGACCAGAATCGTCAGCAAACCGACCGAAGATAGGAACGCGCCAAGGCATTGCCACGCTCTGATTTTCATTGAGCTGTTCCGCAAAAAAAAATCATGGGTAGATCGTTGTCTCGCCGATCATCTCTTCGCGCCTTGTTTCGCACTGCACCATGTTTTGAAATTCAAGCGATCAAATCCCTGGCAAACATTGGCTTTGGAAATAAAAATATAAGGCGCAGCCGCGTCATAAGAAAAATAATAATAATTCTCACCGTCCTGGCCGTAGATCCAATAAGAGGACGACCCTTGATTTATTTCATAGGGTTCGAAGGCAAGGATTGAAGATTCCGCAGGAATAAAATTAACGCGATCCATCAACAGCATCAGCGAGTTAGAGAAAATATTAGTCAACAAGACGCCCCCAAAACCAAAACTCCGGCAACAAGCGCAATAGTGGTAGACGTCGACAGCTTATTTTTCATAAAAATACAACCACGCAGTGCCTGCTTTCGCTGCGTCTAATAACGCCATCGCATCGCTTGAATACTTTTCGGCAAGCGGGCCAGAACCGTTGTAGGAAGCAATGACTTTTTTCAGTTGATCTGCGGATAATGCCCCGGAATGACAACGAGTCCCGGTAGCCCGGTCAATCAGTTCACGTAGATGGCCGGCGCAATAGTAGAGGTCTGCCTTCCAGTCATCACCCGGGATTCGCGTGTCCTGATTCCAACCAAAAATCCGGTACTGAACGTCTTCGGGCAAAGGTTTCTTGCAGTAATAGTTCTCTGTGTATTTAACAGAGTTCTGCAATGTTGCGCGGCTCATGTTGGCAAAACCGCTGGAGCCCCCAGCCAACTTGTCCGGCACGGCGTCAAAAGCCATATTGTCGACAATCGCTAACAGAGTGGTCAGCGACCGTTCGCCGAACTGCATAGTTTGCAGAAATTTACTACCCTTAGGTCCATTCTCCTGCTGAAGAATAACCGCAAGCAAAATATGCGGGATCCCATAATATTCAGCCGCCTGCTTAATCCAGACTCGAATTTCTGTATCAGAGAAACTCGCCTTGAGCATTTCTTTGGTTTTTGGCACATACCACATTATTTGCAACGGAGAAGGCAGCTCACCGGTATAGCTAGGGACACTGTCGTAGCCAGTCAGCGTTGTGACTTCTTTTCCATTACAGCGGCAAACTTGCAACTCTACTGGCGCAACATCAGAGGTTTTCGTGCTCGCGGCCGCGCCCGCTGGCACATATTCCTGCCCATCCTTACTGATTTTTTCAGCCTCGGCCATGAACGAGTACTCCCTCAGCTCTCAATAAAAACTTCAATTTTTTCGGAGGCTGTGTGTGCCTTCACGCGGTGAGTCAGACCCAACTCATTGGTGATTCCGCTTTCGAGAGATCCATCCGCTCGGCGTAGTAAGTACTTGGTATCCGCTAGCGGGTTCCCAAGGCCGTTTTTGAGTTGGAATTGAGCATCAAAGCCCGGAATGATCAAAGGCAACGGCGGCACAAACGGCGCTGGCGTATGCGTATTGCCAATGATCACCGTCCCGGACCCAGCCGTAACCTTGTTCCCGTGAGATCCAACGGAGCCGACCGTGGCGGCCGGTTTGCCATTGATCAAGACCGTGGTCGCCAGATCGCCGACCAGCGCACCACCACACGCAGAGGCATCGCCTTGGCGGGCGGCCGCGAGGCCGTCGAAGAAAACGTCGCCGGAGCCGGCGGCGATCGGGTTGGTACCGTGGCCTGGAAGTGGGCAAGCGGTGGGGTCGGATACGCGTGCTGCGGGTTTGCCAGACATCGGGGATCTCCTTAGGTGACCTTGACTTGACCGCTGCCATCCAGGCGCGCGGAAAAACTGACCTGACGCTTGAACCCTTCAACTTCCAGCAGGCCTTCGATACTGAAGGCCAGGCGCAGTTGATCGTGGTCACGCGGCAGGGAAATGACACGCACATTGCTCAGGCGTGGCTCGTAGGCTTCGATGAAGTTTTCGATGGCCAGGCGGGCCTGACTCAGGGAGTCGTGCAGGCTCAGGCGCATGTCATTGAGATCGGGCAACCCGTAGTCGGCCAGCGTTTGCACGCTGCCGGCCCGGGTGCTGAGCATTTTGGCCAGATGGGCAGCCACTGACGCCATGGCACAAGCCTCAAGGCTGTTGCCCTTGCGTAGTTGTGCGTCGCCGTTGAGGCGTTCGAACAGGCTGCCGTATCCGTCCATGAGTCGCTCTTACTCTTTGTCCAGCTTGCCAACCAGCGACAGGGTGAAATCGGCACCCATGTACTTGAAGTGCGGACGCACGTTCAAGCTCACGCGGTACCAGCCCGGCTCGCCTTCAACGTCGCTGACGATCACTTGCGCAGCGCGCAGCGGACGACGGCCACGGACTTCGGCGCTCGGGTTTTCCTGGTCGGCAACGTACTGACGGATCCACTTGTTCAGTTCCAGCTCGAGGTCGGTACGCTCTTTCCACGAACCGAGTTGCTCGCGCTGCAGCACTTTCAAGTAGTGAGCCAGACGGTTGACGATCATCATGTACGGCAGTTGGGTGCCGAGCTTGTAGTTCAGCTCTGCGGCCTTGCCTTCTGCGCTGATGCCGAAGAACTTCGGCTTCTGCACCGAACTGGCGGAGAAGAACGCCGCGTTGTCGGAGCCTTTGCGCATGGTCAGGGAAATGAAGCCTTCCTCGGCCAGTTCGTATTCACGACGGTCGGAGACCAATACTTCGGTAGGAATCTTGGTTTCGATTTCGCCCATGCTTTCGAAATGGTGCAAAGGCAGGTCTTCAACCGCGCCACCGCTCTGCGGGCCAATGATGTTCGGGCACCAGCGGAATTTGGCGAAGCTGTCGGTCAGCTTGGTGCCGAACGCGTAAGCCGTATTGCCCCACAGGTAGTGCTCGTGGCTGTTGGCAACGGTTTCCTTGTACACGAACGATTTCACCGGGTTTTCTTCCGGATCGTACGGGTTGCGCAGCAGGAAACGCGGCACGGTCAGGCCAACGTAGCGCGAGTCTTCCGAGGTACGGAAGCTCTGCCATTTGGCGAATTGCGGACCTTCGAAGTGGTCTTTCAGATCTTTCAGATCCGGCAGGCCGGTGAAGCTTTCCAGGCCGAAGAATTTCGGCCCGGCGGCAGCGATGAACGGCGCGTGGGACATGCACGAAACGCTGGCCACGTACTGCATCAGCTTGACGTCTGGCGAGCTTGGCGACATGTAGTAGTTGGCGATGATTGCGCCCACCGGCTGACCACCGAACTGGCCGTATTCAGCGGTGTAGATGTGCTTGTACAGGCCCGACTGCATGACTTCCGGCGAATCTTCGAAATCGTCCAGCAGGTCTTCTTTGGAGACGTTGAGGATTTCGATCTTGATGTTTTCGCGGAAGTTGGTGCGGTCGACCAGCAACTGCAGGCCACGCCACGACGATTCCAGCGCCTGGAAATCCGGGTGGTGCAGGATCTCGTCCATCTGACGGCTGAGCTTGGCATCGATCTCGGCGATCATGCGGTCAACCATGGCTTTCTTGACCGGCTCACCGTTGTTCTGCGGCTTGAGCAGCTCTTCGATGAACGCCGACACGCCACGCTTGGCGATGTCGTAGGCTTCGTCGTCCGGGGTCAGACGGGTTTCGGCGATGATGCTGTCGAGAATGCTGTATTCGCCGCTGGCGGCGCTCTTCTCTTGTGCTGCGCTAGTGCTCATTGTGTTGGCTTCCTTGGCTACTGGAGTCTCAGGCGTCCGGGGCTGCGGCGTTCAGGCCCAGCTCACCGAGTACGCGACCGCGGGATTCGTCGTCGGCGAGCACGCCTTCGATCGCTTTACGGAACGCAGGTGCGTTACCCAGCGGGCCTTTGAGGGCCACCAGCGCATCGCGCAGTTCCATCAGTTTTTTCAGCTCAGGCACTTGCTCGACCAGGCTGGCCGGGTTGAAGTCCTTCATCGAATTGACGCGCAATTGCACGGCCAGCTCTTCAGCCTCGCCATCTTCCTGCAGACGGTTCGGCACGCTCAGCGTCAGACCCAGCTCTTGCTTGGCCAACACTTCGTCGAAGGTCATCTTGTCGATGCTGATCGGCTTGCGATCTTCGATTTTGCGATCGTCCTTGCGGTGGGTGTAGTCACCGATTGCCAGCAGCTTCAGCGGCAGTTCAATCTCTTCCTGAGCACCGCCGGTGGCGGGTTTGAAGGTGACGTTGATGCGTTCCTTGGGGGCTACCGAGCCTTCTTTGGCCATGGCTTTTCTCCTTGCGGTTGTGGCCCTGGGGCCTATTCGAGTACCACTTCGAGGTCGAGGTGGCACAGCCTGCGATAAATCTCTTCCTTGCTTTCACGTACGGCGTGGTTCTGCGGCAACAACTCGCAGCAACTGTGCAGCAGGTGCAGCACTTGCAATGCAAGATCGGGCTCCCAGGCGTGCAGGCCTGAGTCCTGTAATGTCTGATCGAGGGTTTCGAGCTGGTTCTTGGCCAGTTCGTATTTCTTGGCCAGGAAACACAGCCGCGCGAGGGTGAACTGCCAGAAGAAGCGTTCGCGGCCACCGTGGGCAGATTGCAGACCATGCTTGAGAATCTGCACGGCCGGCTTCAAACCTTCCTTGCGCAGGATCGGCTGGACTTCCTCGAGGGCTTTTTCCCACGCCGGCTGGGTTTCGACGTTCTCGCTTTCGACCTTGCGCGGCGCGCTGGCGCTTTGCAGGTGCGGCATGACATTGGCGGCGATCCACGCCCGGGTGGACGGATCGGCAAACGGCGCGCCGTCATGGAAGCGCAACTCGATGATGCCCGGCAGGCGCTGAATCAAAAGCGCGAAGTGGATTTCCACTTCGCGCATTGCCAATTCGGCGTTGAGGTTCTGGAGACATTCCCAGACCATCCTCTGGCCATCGAACCAGAACGGCGCCTTCGCCAGGCTCGCCTCCAGTTCCACCAACAGGTCGGCGTATTTGCCCTGATCGAAACGGTCCTGATAGAGCTTGAGCTTTTCCAGCGGCAGGCCGCGCAGCACGGTGATCTGCTCGGCGTTGCGCTCGGGCACCGCGTCGATGGTCATCCACAGCAGCGTGCGATTGAGGCGCAGAGCGCGCAAGTCGGTGGCCTTCTGTTTGAGCCACCAGGCACACAACGGCCGGGCGCTGTCCTGCTGGGCGCGCAGGGCTTTGTGCGCATCGCGTTCGTTGTCGATCGGCGCGCCAGGAGTGAGCAACTGGGTCGCGGCCTGCTTGACTTGCGCCACCGCCGCGCCCACCACGCCGGGGCCGGCTGGTTGTCGGCGGCACGCTGGATCATGGTTTTCAGGCGGCGGGAGATCGGCAATAACAGCGGCGCGTCATCGCCCAGATGTGCAGTGCACGCTGCCTCAAGACCGGCCAAGTGCTCGGACAGCTGCCGGAACATCGGCAACTGCTCTTTGATCGCAATGTTTTCGGTGATGACCTGCTCGAGACGCGGCACCAGCCAGCCGATCGCGGCGGCACGGGTACGGGGTTTGAGCGGGTGGACGTCGGCCCAGTTGTTTTCCGACAGATGGTGCAGCAGACCGAGGCCGGCCAGCAGCCCGGGGAAGGATTCGCGCTGGTACAGCGACCAGGTCAGCCAGGCGCCGACACGCAGATCCTTGGATTGGGTACGCAGCAGATTTTCGCTGTTTTCGCGGATTTTCAGCCAGTCGATCTGCCCGCTTTCGTGCATCGACGAAGCCTTGGCCAGCTCACTTTCCAGCGCCTCGAATTCGCTCGAGAAACGAACGTCTTCGCCCGCGAAATTCTCTTTGGAAACAGAGACTTTTGCGAGTTCGAGGTAATGGGCGGAAAGTTTGCTTGAGTAGGACATCCATGGCCTTTATTAAGGATTACAGTCATGCGTGCGAATGGAGTTTCAGCAACGCGGGACAGTATCGAAGAGCAGTTCAGCGACTCATCCAATTGAGATGTGCTCTTTCAAGTGGGCGCATCGTAATCACTATGATGGCCACTAGCAAGCATCTGATTAAACAACAAGACGAACTGTTCGTTGAGGTCTGTAGGAGATCGCCCTATATGTCGCAGGGGTTTCCCTGAGGCCGATTAATACACGACGAATTTTCCATGACCCTGTCAAACCCTTGACCCAGAGCCCTGCGCCACGGCCGGGCGAGTTTACCTTACGCTCGTACCCCCAAGCGGCGTGCAGCATGCCAAATTCAAAAAAATAGAAGTAGGACACTTCCGAAAATGACTGGTTTGCTTCACAAAGTTCTCCGCGACAACGATCAACGCAAAAAGTGCCACTATAATGATGGCATTTCATATTTCTGAAACTTCCGAAATTCTTCAAACATTGCAAACTCGATAGTTATCGAAGCACCTGCCTACGGACACTTCGTTCATTCCGGACGACACTTTCACACCCGGAATACTCTGACAAATGTCAGGGATACTTCTTACATCAATAATTTTGCTGCGCCGCTAGCTTGCTCTGGCAACTTTTCATGCGCGGCGATCAGGGAGGAACGGCATCGCGCTCTGACTCACTTTGCTTAAGGACAAGCCCATGTTCGGCAAAGGCCACTGCGCGCCATTCTCACTGCACATCCCGGCCATTCGTCACGACTTCAAGGTGCTCGCGTTCACTGGCACCGAAGCGATCAGTCAGCTGTACGCATTTCGCCTTGAGCTGGTGAGCGAGCACGCGGATATCGATCTGGAAAGCTTGCTCAGCCAACCTGCGTTTCTGCAGTTCGGATCACCGGGCGAAGGCATTCACGGGCGGATCGAAAATGTCATCCTCGGCGAATCCGGAAAGCGTTTGACCCGTTATGAGCTGACACTGGTACCGGCGCTGCATTATCTGCAACTGAGTTACGACCGGCGGATTTTCCAGCAGCTGACAGTGCCGCAGATCATCGCGCAAGTCCTCAAAGGTCATGGCATCCAGGCCGATGACTTCACGTTCAATGTCGCCGCCGGTGAGCCTCGCGAGTACTGCACGCAGTACGGCGAAAGCGACTTTTTGTTCATCCAGCGCCTGTGCGCCGAAGAGGGTATTGCCTGGCACCATCAGCATTCGCTCGACAGGCATTTACTGGTGTTCAGCGACAGCCCGGTGTTCGCACGCAAATTGGGTACGACAGCCTTTCGGGTGGATAGCGGCATGGTCGCCGAACACCCGGTGGTCAACCACCTGACGATGGGCTTCAACACGCGCACCAGCACCGTCACCCGCCGCGACTATGACCTCAAGCGCCCAAGCATACTGCTGGAAAGCCGCTTCACCGCAGAATTCACGCCGGCTCTGGAAGACTATCGCTATCCACTGTTGATGAAGTCCGAGAAGCACGGCAAACAGCTGGCGCGTCAGGCCTTGGAGCGCCATCGCAGCGACTACCAATGGATTGAAGGCAAAAGCAAACAGCCGATTCTGCGCAGCGGTCATCTGTTCGAGCTGAGCGAACATCCCAGGGCCGACTGTAACGAGTTGTGGCTGCTGGTCAGTCTTACTCACGAAGGCAGGGAACCGGCGGTTCTCGAAGAGGCTTTCAGCAGCGAGGCGAAACCGGCCGATGGTTTTTCCCAAGGCTATCGCAATACCTTCAGGGCCATTCCCGCAGAGGTGGTTTACCGTCCGCCTTTGCCCGCGCCAAGACCCTTGCTGGTCTGCCAGACCGCGCGCGTGACGGGGCCAGCAGGAGAAGAGATCTTCTGCGATGAGTACGGCAGGGTTCGTGTCGAGTTTCCCTGGGATCGCGCTGAACGCAACAGCGAAAAAGCAGCTGCTGGTTACGCGTAGCTACCAGTTGGGCAGGTGACGGATTCGGTGCGGTGACCATTCCCCGGGTCGACATGGAAGTGGTTGTGACCTTCCAGGAAGGCGACCCGGACCAACCGCTGATTACCGGCTGCGTCGCCAACAAGGTCAATGCCGTCGCTCCTCCTTTGCCGGCGAGTAAAACCCGCACGGTATTACGCAGCCAGAGCTCACCGCGCAATGGCGGCTACAACGAACTGTCGATCGAGGATCGCGCCGGGCAGGAGAAGATCTACCTGCGCGCGCAGCGCGACCTCGAGCAACTGATCCTCAACGACAGCCGCAGACTGATCGCTCGCGACCGCCATGAGCATGTCGGCAATGACAGCACCAGTCTCATCGAGGGCAGGGATTCGCGCACTCATCGAGGACTGCGCAGCACCGTGATCAACGCCGATGACCTGTTGCAGGTCAGCGGTACCAGCAGCCAGACCTTGGGCGCTCTGGTAATCCAGGCCGGCCAGCAGGCGCATGTCACGGCAAGCAACGTGGTGATCGATGCTGGCATGAGCCTGACGCTGTCAGCGGGCGGTCATCACATCGTGATCAATGCCGGCGGGATTTTCAGCAGCGTGCCCATCGTTCAGGGCGGCGCGCCACTGCCGGGTCTCGCACCGCTACAACCGCTGCAAGTTGAGGCCGGCCTGCCAGCTGCGATCAACGCCACGCCGCTGTCGATCGTCAACAGTGCCCGCCAGCAGGCAGCGGATTTTTGCCCGCTGTGCGAAGCCTGCGCAGCGGGTCAATGCGAGCTGGGAGAAGTCGCATGAGCCCGGTCGAACAATGGTTGCACGCTCAGTCCCGCGCCGGCTGCGATCTGTATTTGATGCTCGACACCGACGGCCACAGCGCAGAGCACGCTGCGTTGACCCGCGACCTCGGCACCGAGCAGTTTCGCCCGCTCTACACCGGCACGGCGGCCGAGTCGCTGGTGTCGACCGGCCCGCTGCTGTTGCAGATCGATATGGCGCAGCATCCCGCGATCCAGACATTGCTCGCCACGCCCGAGCGCAATTGGGGCTGGCTGGCCAGTGCCCGTCACGTCGAACTTGACACGCTGGCGGCGCATTGGCGCGAGCGCCTGATAACCGGCGAACGTCCAAATCAGGCGGTGTACCGCGTGCATGACAACCGGGTTCTGGGACGTGCGCTGGCGCACCTGCAACCCGAGCACCGCGCCGCGTTTCTCGGGCCATTCAACAGCGTCTGCTATTGGCACGTAGAACGATGGAACGCCATCGACAACCCGGACCCCGGCTACCACCCGCTGCCGATGGACCCGCCTTGGCTGCACACGCCGACCCCGGAGCTGATCTACGCCAACGTGCTGTTCGACAACACCCGCCGTTACCTGGTCGGCGAACACACCGAAGCAATGGCCGAGCTGGCCGAACAGCTTGACGTCGATGAGTGGCTGTGGGGCCTGATTCAACTGACGCACTTGTGGGGCTGGCAACAACCGGAGCAAGTGCATTTCTTGCTGACCCGCAGTTTGCAGATACCGGGATATCGGCCAGGCAAATCATGGCTGCCCAAACCCGGTGAAGATCCGGCGATGCATTTTGAGCGGGTATATCAGGAAGCGTTGTATTGGCAGGGAGAGGTAGGTCGATGAGGAACTTGAAACGAGGGTTGCTGCTGAGTGGTTGCCTGGGATTGCTGGTGGGTTGTACGACGGTGAAGACCCCGAACACCTTTACGTTTGTTCCGGACTTTCCACCTGGATTCAAATATGAGCTGAAGGCTATCTACCTGCCCGCAGCGGGTGAAACCTGCCGCGTGCCAGGAAAGCCGGATTTCTGGGTGAGCTTCAATAAACCCACCATGGAATATGTAAACACTGCGGAAATCGAGTTGTACAAAACCATCAGCGATTGTCCGTTGGCGCTCAACAAAGTGGAAATCAAGGTCATCGGCTTTTATGGAAAAGGCCGAAGCAACTTCAGCATGGACTACGCCTCGATTTTCGTGCGTCCAGAGTTGCTGAAACGAATAAAGGGCACATTCAACGAGGACGGCCTGGGTGAGTTTACAGGCGAATGCATGTGGTTTTTTCGGACAGTCAGCCCCAAGCGTAACCTAATAAAAATGTTGAGATGTAAAGGAATGGATCAAGAAGGAAATGTAGCCCGGAGCCGCCCTCATGGCGCGTACACACTGGATCAACTCCCAGGAAAAACCGTGAGGTTGAAAATAAACCTAGCGAATGAAGAGCAACCTGGTTGGGGGGACACTTGGGTCCAGGTTCCTGGTGGCTGGAAGCGCTGTATGGGGAAGGCTATGAGGACCAGCGTGGTTATTGCAATGGAAATTATGAAGACTTCAGCACCTTCAGAATGGTGGATGGACGGATTTGCACCATCTATCCAAGTTGCAACGAAAACACGGACGAGACTCCATGAACGCTGAATCCTTACCGACAAGCGTTACCACCTTCATGCAAGGTGATATCCACGCCTGCCCGATGCGCGGGCATTCGACCAGTTTTCAATTGGTGAATGAGTTCGGAGATGGCACACCCTACGCCGGCTTGGCATATGAGATCACCGACTACGAAGATACCGTTCATACTGGAAAACTGGATGCGAAAGGCTGGGCAAAGGTAAACAACCACCATTGTGGCCCGGTAGTGCTCAAGCTGAATAAGCCTTTTCAAGGAGCAGAAGCGCTGTATCGAGACTTGAGAAAAAGACTGGACTACCCCTTCCCATCACCGAACTCCAAGTCCGCGCCGAAAAAACCCGCTTCTTCCACAAAACAGGCACTCGCACCCAGGCAAACCCCGCCAGGGACCTGCCCGAAACCGACGCGTACTGTCAGGTCGAAGTCAGTGAACTGGTAAAGCACATCGCCCACCTGCCACCACTGGTTGCTCGTCGCGACCCTCCGAAGAGGGCGGCGCACAAGCTCATGCGATCGGCGGCGAAGTCCAGAGACTTCACGCTCGTCGATAAAACTTCTGCGGATGGCGGACTGCACACAATCTTGAGTGCGGCGGAGATGGCCACCGTCGAACTGGGGTTTTCCCCGCCGCCGCCCAAGGGCGTCGCACTGCTGCCGAACAAACACCATGTGCTGGAAGTACGGCCGATGAGAGCGCTACGGCCAATGCTGTCGACAGGCGAAGCGTTCTGCGCGCTTAACCTTTATCAGCTGTCGGTGATGGCGACGCTGAGCTACACCGATTTCGGACAGGAACCCAACACTCAACCGGTGCAGACCGACACGGTAAGCTTTCCGCTACAGCCCAGCAGCGGCAACTGGTTCGGCCACGCGCTACCGCAGTTCGACGAGTTGTGGAAGGTCGATGACTCGCAAACGCAGAAATACTACCCACTGTACGAAGACGTGCCGTATTCGAAACGCTTGGAAGTGGTGCCGTTCGACCCGAACCTTTACCCCGAAGTGAATGACCCCGCGTTGGGCGACGAACAAGAACACCCGGCCAAGTTGCACTGTCTCGATGACCGTAACAAAGACAACAGTACTGATACCCAAGCTTTCATCTGCCACCACGACGAGTTGATCCTGATCAGCGTGCGAGGTACCAGTGAGATCTGGCCCGACGGCCGGCGTGACGGGGATGCCTATCAGGTTCCCTTTGCCGAAGGCGAAGGCAAAGTGCACCGCGGTTTCTACGGTGGCGCTTTGGCGGCTTATCCATTCATCGTGACTTATCTGGAAAAATTCTACAGCGGGCAAAAGCTGCTGATCACGGGTCACAGTCTGGGCGGTGCAGTTGCACTGATCCTGTCCGAGATGCTGAGACGCAACCTGGAGTTCTCCCCGCAAATCGTGCTCTACACCTACGGCGCCCCCGCGCCGGCGACACTACCTTCATCGAAAGCGCCAGATCGCTGGTGCATCACCGCATCGTCAATCAGAACGATCCGAGCGTGCCGGCGACCTGGATGAACACCTTTGCCAAGCCTGGGCCGATGTACGCAACCAACGCCGTGGTGCTGGGCTTCAACCCGGTCGCCGGCCTCGGCCTGCTGATCTGGGGAATCATCAATTTCTTTGGCGACGACTATGGGCATCACGGTGCTTTGCGCCATTTCATGCCCGTTGAGTTCGACAAGGACCACCGATCCTCCCTTCTCTGGGAGCCGGGTTGCAGCACGATCGTCGATCACGGCTGCGCCAAGGCCCTGCGCGCTACCAACGGCTTGCCCGAACGCGGATCGTTTCTACGGCAGTTGTTCGACCGGGGTCACCACTCAATGGTCGGCAGCTACATCCCCGGCTGCTGGGCCAGCTTGCGCCGTTGGCAGGAAGCACTGCAGCGCAAGCGTTCGCTGGTGACCAATCGCGAATACGAGTGGATCAGCAGCGCCCTGGAGAATATTCAGCAACAGCTGCGGGCCGTTAAGCGCGATCTGCAAAACAACCACCGTTCTTACGTGCGAGAGCAGGAGCGCGCGCACAAGACGCTGATGCTCAATCAGGAAATAGACAAGATCAGCATGACCAAGGCCCGCCTGACAGCGCTGCGCAGTCAACGGGTCACCGAGGTCGACGTTTACGGCAGCTATGCCGACCAGCCCGAATGGGTCGAGGAAAGTCTGCTGCGCTGGAACGCCCACCCTGAAAAGCTGGTTCAGGAGCAACTGGCGATGATTCCGCCAGCCGCTGAAGACCACGACGCCGCTATCGCCGCGATGACCGGTGGGCATGCGGTTGGCGCGCCGTTTCAGCTGGATATTGATTCGATTGTGTAGCGCCTGAACAACGGGCGGGCAAAATATGGCTGTGCCAGAATCCAACGCTCGAAAATGCGATCACTCTACAGGAGCTTCATTTCATGGAACTGAAACCACTGTTTTTCGCCGCGCTCATGTGGCTGCCCATCACCCATGCGTCAGCGGAAACCCCACCATTGGACGGCCATTACTACCTGACCGGCGCAATGGAAATGGGCGCCGAGTTGCTGTTGCGAAAGGACGGCACCTTTGATGCCGGTGTGGCCTATGGCAGCGCCGACGGCTTTGCCAAAGGCACCTGGAAGGTGGAAAACCAGACAGTGGTGCTGAAGAGCAAAACCAAGCCTGCCTCCAACAGCGATCTGGGCGGGCTGTTCCAGGACCTGCAATTGGCGATCGAGCCAAACTGCCTGGCCGTGGATTTCGGCAACGGCAAGGCTTGCTTCCGACGCCAGTAAGCCAAGAGGCAGCCACAAAAAATGGGCACCCGACCGCAATCGGTGTGCCCATTTTTCATTTGCAGTTCTCCCCGTTATTCAGGGGAGCACGCCGCCATCAAGGATTGACGCTGTCTTTCAACGACTTGCCTGGCTTGAACGCCACGGTGTTGCTGGCCTTGATTTTGACCGGTTCGCCGGTCTGCGGGTTTTTGCCGGTGCGGGCGCCGCGGTGGCGTTGCAGGAAGGTGCCGAAGCCGACCAGCGTCACGCTGTCCTTGCGGTGCAGGGCGCCGGTGATTTCTTCGAGGACGGCGTTCAGGACGCGGTTGGCCTGTTCTTTGGTCAAGTCTGCCTTTTCGGCGATTGCAGCGGCGAGTTCTGGTTTACGCATTAGTGAAGCCCCTTTGACGGTTTTTTGTTGTTATGTCCGTGCTGTTCTCGTTGGAACAGCGCCCGACGCGCCGCAGGCTCTACTCTGCGGCAGACGGGAGTGAGAATGGCACGCCGCCAGCGGCGGCGCCAGTCTCCCCACGACCTTTGTCGGGGCAAAAGAGCGGTGTTTACGACAGAACGACCGGCATTTACGCCAGCAGCGGCGGCAGCTGTTTGTTCAGGGCCAGTTTTTCCATGACCGCCCCGCCGGTCAGGGCGTAACCGAGCAAATGACCGTCGGCACTGTGGCACAGCGCTTTGATATCGGCGCCCTGTCCTTCCACGCTCCAGACACCTTCGCTGCCGCGCGGCGGCGGCGACACCACCAGCGGGCACACCGGGGTTTTCACGGTGATCGGCATCGGCCCGTAGCTGACCGCGGTCGGGTTTCCGGCGAGGGTTTGCGCCAACGCGCGCGCGCAACTCATCAGCGGCATAACGTAGAGCAGATTGAGCCCGTCGACTTCAGCGCAATCGCCCAGGGCGTAGATATTGGCGTGGGAGGTTTTCAGGTAACGATCGACCATCACGCCGCGATTGACCTGCACGCCGGCAGCCGCCGCCAGATCGATGCGTGGGCGCAGGCCGATCGCCGAGACCACGACATCGCAAGGGATGACCTCACCGTCGGACAGGTGCGCTTCGAGGCCATCGGCGACTTTCTCCAGCCGGGTCAACACCGGGCCGAGGTGAAACTTCGCCCCGATACTTTCCAGCCCGGCCTGCACGGCCGCCGCAGCGGCAGGATGCAAGAGCATCGGCATGACCTGTTCGCACGGCGCGACCAGTTGCACTTCGTAGCCGCCGAGAATCAGGTCATTGGCGAATTCGCAGCCGATCAACCCGGCGCCGAGCAACAACACCCGACGCTTGCCCGCCGCCGCGGCACGGAAGCGCGCGTAGTCTTCGAGATCGTTGATCGGGAATACCAGTTCCGCGCCGTCGCCTTCGATCGGCACGCGCACGGTTTCCGCGCCCCAGGCCAGAATCAGGTCGCGATAGGGCACGGCTTCTTCACCGATCCACAAGCGTTTGTGGCCGGCGTCGATACCGCTGATGCGCGTGTGGGTGCGCACCTCGGCTTTCAACTGCTCGGCCATGGCGCCGGGTTCGGCCATGCTCAGGCCATCGGCGTCCTTGTGCTTGCCGAAACCGGTGGAGAGCATCGGCTTGGAGTAAGAGCGGCCGTCGTCGGCGGTGATCAGCAGTAGCGGGGTTTCGCTGTCGAGCTTGCGAAACTCGCGGGCCAGGTTGTAGCCCGCAAGCCCGGTGCCGATGATGACGACTGGTGCGCTCATGCCTTACTCCTCTGATTTGCTTAGTTGATTTCGATCATTTCGAAGTCCATCTTGCCGACGCCGCAGTCGGGGCACAGCCAGTCTGCCGGAACGTCTTCCCAGCGGGTGCCCGGCGCGATGCCGTCATCCGGCCAGCCGTCGGCTTCGTTATAGATCAGGCCACAGACGATACATTGCCACTTCTTCATTCAGGTACTTCCTCAGGGTTCAGGCGTAGTGCCGGCGCGGACGGTCGATGGGTGCTGCGCTGCCATCCGGCTCAGGGCGTTTTGTACTGAGGGTGCCGGGCAGATGCAAGCCTGTTCGGCGCAACGGCGGCCGGCGCCGCTCGATCTTGTCGCCCGCCATGGTAAGCTCGCCGCCTCATTTGCGGCCAATAATGACTCATTGTGCAACATTCAAATGCCTGCCCCGCCCCGCTCTGGCTGACCCAAGACCGCCTGACGCCCCGCCCCGATCCGTTGACCCTCGACTGGTTGTTCGACGAAGGTTCGCTGACCCGCCGGTTGACCCGTTTGTCCGAGGATGGCTTCAGCGTGTCGCCGCTGTTCGAGGGCTGGGACACCCTGCGCGCTGATGAATGCGCGGCACTGGAGCTGGCCGAGGGCAGCGAAGGCTGGGTCCGTGAGGTTTATTTGCGCGGCCACGGCGAAGCCTGGGTGTTTGCCCGCAGCGTTGCCTCGCGGGCGGCCCTGCAAGGTGATGGCTTGCACATGGATGAACTGGGCAGCCGCTCGTTGGGTGAACTGCTGTTTTGTGATCGGGCATTTCAGCGCCGCGCCATTGAAGTCTGCCACTACCCCGAACAATGGTTGCCGCCAGCGGTGCAAGCCCCTGAGCTATGGGGCCGGCGTTCGCGTTTCGACCGTGGCGCGCTGAGTGTGCTGGTCGCGGAAATCTTCCTGCCGAGCCTGTGGGACGCCGCCCGCGCCCATCCGGAGAATTGCTGATGTATCAGAGCCTGCTCAAGTCCCTCAACCGTCTGAACCCGCGCGCCTGGGATTTCGTTCAGTTGACGCGCATGGACAAGCCGATCGGCATTTACCTGCTGCTGTGGCCGACGCTGTGGGCATTGTGGATTGCCGGCAAGGGCTCGCCGTCGCTGGCCAACGTGGTGATTTTTGTTCTTGGCGTAGTGCTGACCCGTGCCGGCGGCTGTGTGATCAACGACTGGGCCGACCGCAAGGTCGACGGCCACGTCAAACGCACCGCGCTACGGCCGCTCGCTGCTGGCCGGATCAGCTCGAAGGAAGCGCTGGTGTTCTTTGCCGTGCTGATGGGCATCAGTTTTCTGCTGGTGCTGTGCACCAATGCGCCGACCATCTGGCTGTCGCTGGGCGGTCTGGCGCTGGCGTTCACGTATCCGTTCATGAAGCGCTACACCTACTACCCGCAAGTGGTGCTGGGGGCGGCGTTTTCCTGGGGCATGCCAATGGCCTTCACCGCCGAGACCGGCGAGTTGCCGGCGGCGGCGTGGCTGCTGTGGATTGCCAATTTGCTGTGGACGGTGGGTTATGACACTTATTACGCAATGACCGATCGCGATGACGACCTGAAGATCGGCGTGAAATCCACGGCGATTCTGTTTGGCGAGGCGGATCGAATGATCATCCTTAGCTTGCAGGCATTGTCGCTGGGCTGCCTGATGCTGGCCGGGTCGAAGTTCGAGCTGGGGATCTGGTTCCACCTCGGCTTGCTGGTGGCGGCCGGGTGTTATGCGTGGGAGTTCTGGTACACCCGTGATCGTGATCGCATGCGCTGCTTCAAAGCGTTCCTGCACAACCACTGGGCTGGGTTGGCGATATTTGTCGGGATCGTGCTGGATTACGCATTGCGCTAATGCATGACACCTGCTCGCGAAGGCGTCATGTCAGTCACCTCTGCGATAACTGACACAACGCTTCGCGAGCAGGCTCGCTCCCACAGGGTTTTGGACCGTGGTTATTTGGCCTTGGCGACTTTCCAGGCGCCGTCCATTTTGCCGTCGCCGGTCATGTCGCCGGCCTTCTTGTCCATCACGAAGGTGTACAGCGGCATGCCCTGGTAGGCCCACTGCATCGAGCCGTCGTCACGCTTGATCACCGTCCAGTCGCCCATGGATTTGTCACCCGCCTGCGCCATCAACGGCGGCCAGTTCGCCGCGCATTTGTCGTTGCAGGCAGACTTGCCAGCGGAGTCCTTGGCGAAGGTGTAGAGGGTCATGCCCTTGTGGTCGGTGTACATGCCGTCCTTTTCCATCGCCGGATCGGCCGCCATGGCCAGCCCCGGTAATGTCAGGGCTGCGGCCATCAGCAGGGCTTTGAAAGAAACAGTCATCTGAGTCATGGAAACCTTCTTTTGTGGTTGTCAGGATTCGGACTTAGAGCTTAGTTCAGGATCGGCA
The DNA here is from genome assembly GCA_030544685.1 of Pseudomonas sp. B21_DOA. NCBI lineage: Bacteria > Pseudomonadati > Pseudomonadota > Gammaproteobacteria > Pseudomonadales > Pseudomonadaceae > Pseudomonas > Pseudomonas sp. B21_DOA. The sequence goes on from CP086683.1 coordinate 859,436, forward strand.
CAAACGCCGTCGCGCTGAAATACTGTCACACGACTGCAATAATTCCGTTATCTAATGCGGCGCAAGACAGTTAAATGACAAGAGGATTAAGGCATGGTTGGCAGGAGCATTCTGATCGTCGACGACGAAGCGCCCATTCGCGAAATGATCGCCGTGGCGTTGGAAATGGCCGGCTATGACTGCCTCGAGGCGGAGAACTCGCAGCAGGCCCACGCCATCATCGTCGACCGCAAGCCGGACCTGATCCTGCTCGACTGGATGCTGCCCGGCACCTCGGGCATCGAACTGGCCCGACGCCTCAAGCGTGACGAGCTGACCGGGGACATCCCGATCATCATGCTCACCGCCAAGGGCGAAGAGGACAACAAGATCCAGGGCCTGGAAGTCGGCGCCGACGATTACATCACCAAACCGTTTTCCCCACGTGAACTGGTCGCCCGCCTCAAGGCTGTACTGCGCCGTGCCGGGCCGACCGATGGCGAAGCGCCGATCGAAGTCGGCGGCCTGCTGCTCGACCCGATCAGCCACCGCGTGACCATCGACGGCAAACCTGCCGAGATGGGCCCGACCGAATACCGCCTGCTGCAATTCTTCATGACCCATCAGGAACGCGCCTACACCCGTGGCCAGTTGCTCGACCAGGTCTGGGGCGGCAACGTCTATGTCGAAGAGCGCACCGTCGATGTGCATATCCGTCGCCTGCGCAAGGCCCTCGGCGACGCTTACGAAAATCTGGTACAAACCGTGCGCGGCACCGGTTATCGGTTCTCCACAAAAGCGTAAAAAGCAGCTGCAAGCTTTCAGCTACGAGCGGCAAGTAACAGCCGATCCGCGTTAGCTTGGAGCTTGCCGCTTGAAACTTGAAGCTGCGGCTAAGGACGCCTCTGTGAATCAAAACTGGCATGGCACCCTGATTCGCCACATGCTGTTGCTGGTCACCGCCTGCCTGGTGATCGGTCTGATCACCGGCTATTACGGCTGGAGCCTGGCGGCGGGTCTGGGGCTTTATCTGGCCTGGACGCTCAAGCAATTGCTGCGTCTGCACGAATGGCTGCGCCAGCATCAACCCGACGAAGCACCGCCCGATGGTTATGGCCTGTGGGGCGAGGTGTTCGACAGCATTTATCACCTGCAACGCCGCGACCAACGGGTGCGCGGGCGTCTGCAGGCGGTGATCGACCGGGTGCAGGAATCCACCGCTGCGCTGAAAGACGCGGTGATCATGCTCGACAGCGACGGCAACCTCGAATGGTGGAACCGCGCCGCTGAAACCCTGCTCGGCCTGAAGACTCCGCAGGACAGCGGCCAACCGGTGACCAACCTGGTGCGCCATCCGCGCTTCAAGGAATACTTCGAGCAGGACAGCTTTGCCGAGCCATTGGAAATCCCTTCGCCGACCAACGATCGCGTGCGCATTCAGCTGTACCTGACCCGCTACGGCAACAATGAACACCTGATGCTGGTGCGTGATGTCACACGCATTCATCAGCTGGAACAGATGCGCAAGGACTTCATCGCCAACGTCTCCCACGAGCTGCGCACACCGCTGACGGTGATCTGCGGCTATCTGGAAACCCTGCTGGACAATGTCGAAGAAGTGAACCCGCGCTGGAGCCGGGCGCTACAGCAGATGCAGCAACAGGGCGGACGCATGCAGACGTTGCTCAACGATCTGTTGCTGCTGGCGAAACTGGAAGCCACCGACTACCCGTCGGACAACCAGCCAGTGCAGATCGACACGCTGCTGCAATCGATCACCAGCGATGCGCAGCAGTTGTCCGGGGCGAAAAACCAGCGCATCAGCCTCGAAGCCGACGCGCGCCTGCTGCTCAAGGGCAGCGAAGCCGAGCTGCGCAGTGCGTTTTCCAATCTGGTGTTCAACGCGGTCAAGTACACCCCGGCCGAGGGCAACATCCGCATTCGCTGGTGGGGCGACGAGCAAGGCGCGCACCTGAGCGTGCAGGATTCCGGCATCGGTATCGACAGCAAACATCTGCCGCGCCTGACCGAACGTTTCTACCGCGTCGATTCCAGCCGCAACTCCAACACCGGCGGCACCGGCCTCGGCCTGGCCATCGTCAAGCACGTGCTGCTGCGCCACCGCGCGCGCATGGAGATCAGCAGCGTGCCCGGTCACGGCAGCACCTTCACCTGCCATTTCGCCCCGGCCCAGGTGGCCAGCGCACGGGCGATCAGCGCCGCCGAGTGATGCCGCCCGGCACACGCCACTAGGCAATCGCACGGTCAGCCGCTACATTGGCTGACTTGTGCCTGCTTTTCAGGCGCTGTTTCTCCCTACTTTCGAATCACACGGAACCCGCAAAACTCCATCATGGACCCTTCCCCTGGCTTGTCCCTCGCGACCATTTTTGCCGACTTCGGCATGATCCTTTTGCTCTGATCCTGGTGTTGCTCAACGGCTTTTTCGTTGCGGCGGAATTCGCCATGGTCAAATTGCGCTCGACCCGGGTCGAGGCCATCGCTGAACAACACGGCTGGCGCGGGCACATCCTGCGCACCGTGCACAGTCAGCTCGATGCCTACCTGTCGGCGTGTCAGCTCGGCATCACCCTCGCCTCCCTCGGCCTGGGCTGGGTCGGCGAGCCGGCATTCGCGCACATCCTCGAGCCGCTGTTGAGCGCAGTCGGCGTCGATTCGCCGGAAATCATCAAAGGCGTCTCATTTTTCACCGCTTTTTTCATCATTTCCTATCTGCATATCGTGGTCGGTGAACTCGCGCCGAAGTCGTGGGCAATCCGTAAACCGGAACTGTTGTCGCTGTGGACGGCAGTGCCGCTGTACCTGTTCTACTGGGCGATGTACCCGGCGATCTACCTGCTCAACGCCAGCGCCAACGCGATTCTGCGTATCGCAGGGCAAGGCGAACCCGGCCCGCACCATGAACACCATTACAGCCGCGAAGAGCTGAAACTGATCCTGCACTCCAGCCGTGGCCAGGATCCGAGCGACCAGGGCATGCGCGTGCTGGCCTCGGCGGTGGAAATGGGCGAGCTGGAAGTGGTCGACTGGGCCAACTCCCGCGAAGACTTGATCACCCTGGAGTTCAACGCGCCGCTGAAGGAAATCCTGGCGATGTTCCGTCGCCACAAGTTCAGCCGTTATCCGGTGTACGACAGCGAGCGCCAGGAGTTCGTCGGCCTGCTGCACATCAAGGATCTGCTGCTGGAACTGGCGGCGCTGGACCACATTCCCGAGTCGTTCAACCTGGCCGAGCTGACCCGCCCGCTGGAGCGCGTATCGCGGCACATGCCGCTGTCGCAGCTGCTGGAGCAGTTCCGCAAGGGTGGCTCGCACTTCGCCGTGGTCGAGGAGGCTGACGGCAACATCATCGGCTACCTGACCATGGAAGACGTGCTGGAAGTGCTGGTCGGCGATATTCAGGACGAACACCGCAAGGCTGAACGCGGCATCCTCGCCTATCAGCCGGGCAAGCTGCTGGTGCGCGGCGATACGCCTTTGTTCAAGGTCGAGCGCCTGTTGGGCATCGATCTTGATCACATCGAAGCGGAAACCCTCGCCGGGCTGGTTTACGAAACCCTCAAACGGGTGCCGGAAGAGGAAGAAGTGCTGGAAGTCGAAGGCCTGCGGATCATCATCAAAAAGATGAAAGGGCCGAAGATTGTCCTGGCCAAGGTGTTGATGCTCGATTGACGGGAGTTTGGGGGCTCTTGTGGCGAGGGATTTATCCCCGTTGGACGGCGCAGCCGTCCCAAAACCATTGAATGCAGTCAGTTAGTACAGAGTTGCAATATTTGGGGCCGCTTCGCGGCCCAACGGGGATAATCCCTCGCCACAAAAACCCTCAACACCCTATCGCGCCTACTGCTTGCCCAACGCAAAGTTGGGTAACGCCCCCAGCGGCTGGTTGAACTGATACGGTATCGACACCAGTCCCTCTCCGGTATTGCGCTGCACCACGAAGTGCAGGTGCGGGCCGCTGCTGTTGCCGGTGTTGCCGGACAGCGCCAGCGGGCTGCCGACCTTGACCCGCTGGCCTTCGCGCACGCTCACCGAACCCTGTTTCAGATGCAGGTACACGCCCATGGTGCCGTCGTCGTGCAGCACCCGGACGAAATTGCCGGAGGCATCGGTACCGCGCCCGCTCTGGGAGTTCTCGGTCTTGACCACCACTCCCGCTCGCGCGGCGATGATCGGCGTGCCCACCGGCATGGCGATGTCCATGGCGTAGCGATTCTTCGGCCCGTAGTGGCTGTACTGGCCGTTGGCGCCTTGACTCAGGCGAAACGGCCCGCCACGCCAGGGCAGCGGATAGCGATAGCTCTGCGCGGTGCCTGCGGGGTCGCCCAACGAATACTGGAACTGCGGCGAATACACCAGCGGCTGGTCACGGCTGATCGCCGTCAGCAGCGCCAGCCGCGTGTTGCTGCGCGGTGGCAGCACGCGACGGATCGCCTGCGCGGGCGCGCCACGCACATTGCTCGTGCCGATGAAGGCCAGGGCAACCTCGACCGGCGCATACAGATCGTTGCGCGCAAACACCACGTCGACGCCCTTCTGCTTTTTGATGTCCAGGTACACCTGGCGATCAAGGTGCTCGACCATCCGGTCCTGGAACACGAAGACTTTCGCGCCCTTGCTCGGGCGGTCGCTGTACGAGACCACACCATTGGCGTCGGTGGATTTGTAGATGGTCATGGCCATCGCCAGCCCGGAGGCCAGGCAGAGACCGCAGAAAAACAGCAGGCGCGCGAGCATGGGCAAAAGTCTGTCGAAGGAAGGCCTGGGAATCAGCCTAGCAGCTGAGACAGACCAGGCTAGTCGACAGATGTTTCAAATTCGCCTGCACGTGAGATGGTTGGTGTTTTGGCTGGCCTTCGCGAGCAGGCTCGCTCCCACATTTGGAATGCGTTCCAAGGTGGGAGCGAGCCTGCTCGCGAAGGCGGCCTATCAGGCGATGAAGATCACGCGCCGGGTACGAAGTGCTTCTGCGCCGTGCCACGAGCGATCAGGCGCGAGATGTAGTCGAGCTTCTGCGCGTCCTGGTCGACGAAGCGGAAGGTCAGTTGCAGCCAGTCGCTGTCGGCTTTCTGCTCGTGGGCGACGATGGCGTGCAGGTAACCGTTGAGGCGCGCAATCTCGGCGTTGTCGCCCTGCTCAAGATCAAGCACAGCGCTGTCGAGGATCTGCGGCAGGGTCTCGGTGCGTTTCACTACCAGCAGCGCCTCCTTGATGCTCAAGGCCTTGATCACGCATTGCTGAGTACCGCTTGGAAGGCGCAGCTGGCCCTGCCCGCGACCACCGACTGGCGCCTTCGACGCACCGGGCGCCTGAACCGGCGGGCTGTTGAGCAAACCACGCGATGGCGCAGCTGCAGCGGCGGGCTTGGCAAACGGGTTGGCCGCCGCAGCAGCCGGAGCACCACCGACCACGGCAGGCTTGCCGCCGGTCAGTGCGCTCAGCGAGTCGTTGCCGAACGCCGAATTCATCTTGGTCGGCGCGCTGTTCATCAGGGTGTCGAGCTTGCCGACCTTGTTCAGTGCCTGCTTGACCTTGGTCAGCAGTTGCTCGTTGGTGAACGGCTTGCTGACGTAGCCGGAAACGCCGGCCTGAATCGCCTGAACGACGTTTTCCTTGTCGCCCCGGCTGGTCACCATGACGAACGGCATGGTCTTGAGATTGTCCTGCTCGCGGCACCAGGTCAGCAATTCGAGGCCGGACATTTCCGGCATTTCCCAATCGCACAACACCAGGTCGAAGGCTTCTCTGGCCAGCATGGCCTGGGCCTTTTACCGTTCACGGCGTCCTCGGTGCGGATCCCCGGGAAGTAATTACGCAGGCACTTTTTCACCAGGTCACGAATGAACGAAGCATCGTCCACGACCAACACACTGATCTTGCTCATCCAACACCCCTATTAAAATCCCGGCAAGCATAACGCTGGCTGATGGCACATTGCCAAAACTCTTCAGTCACGCCGGGACTTTTCGTTCGCGGGTGCTGCTTTTTAATTCGGTTGTACCTATGAAAAGCACAAACAAAAACGCCCGGCCAAAGGGCCGGGCGCTTTTCTCAGGCAATCTTACTTATCGTCAGCTTCGCCCGGAACATTAGCGGTTTCGGCGCTGGTGCCTTCAACTTCTTCTTTCATGCGCTTGAGGCCCATGTGCCGCACGTCGGTGCCGCGGACCAGGTAGATCACCAGTTCGGAGATGTTACGCGCATGGTCGCCGATGCGCTCCAGCGAGCGCAGGACCCAGATGATGCTCAGAACACGCGAGATAGAGCGCGGGTCTTCCATCATGTAGGTCGCCAGCTCACGCAGGGCGGTTTTGTATTCGCGGTCGATGATCTTGTCGTACTGCGCCACCGACAGCGCCAGATCGGCGTCGAAACGCGCGAACGCGTCCAGCGCATCGCGGACCATGTTGCGCACCTGGTCGCCGATGTGACGAACCTCGACGTAACCGCGCGGCGCTTCGCCTTCTTCGCACAACTGGATGGCACGGCGGGCGATCTTGGTCGCTTCGTCGCCGATGCGCTCAAGATCGATCACCGACTTGGAAATGCTGATGATCAGACGCAAGTCCGACGCGGCCGGCTGACGACGAGCCAGAATGCGCAGGCATTCTTCGTCGATGTTGCGTTCCATCTGGTTGATCTGGTCGTCGATCTCACGCACCTGCTGAGCCAGGCCGGAGTCGGCCTCGATCAGCGCCGTGACCGCGTCGTTGACCTGCTTCTCGACCAGCCCGCCCATGGCCAGCAGGTGGCTGCGCACTTCTTCCAGTTCGGCGTTGAACTGCGCGGAAATGTGATGGGTTAAACCTTCCTTCGAAATCATGATTTGCTCCGCAAAAGCCATGAGCTGCAAGCTACAAGCTGCAAGCTGATTTGTGTCGTACTCGAACCGCTCTTTCTTGCCGCTTGAAACTTGCGGCTTGCAGCTGTTCGATCAGCCATAACGACCGGTGATGTAGTCTTCGGTCTGCTTCTTCGCCGGATTGGTGAACAGGGTATCGGTGTCGCCGAATTCCACCAGTTTGCCCATGTACATGAACGCGGTGTAGTCGGACACCCGTGCCGCCTGTTGCATGTTGTGGGTAACAATGACGATGGTGAACTTGGACTTCAGCTCGTAGATCAGCTCCTCGACTTTCAGCGTCGAGATCGGGTCGAGAGCCGAGCACGGTTCGTCGAGCAGCAGTACTTCCGGCTCGACCGCGATGGTGCGCGCGATCACCAGACGCTGTTGCTGACCACCGGACAGACCGAGGGCCGAGTCGTGCAGGCGGTCTTTGACCTCGTCCCACAATGCCGCGCCTTTCAACGCCCATTCAACGGCTTCGTCGAGGATGCGCTTCTTGTTGATGCCCTGGATGCGCAGACCGTAGACCACGTTTTCGTAGATGGTCTTCGGGAACGGGTTGGGCTTCTGGAACACCATGCCGACGCGACGACGCAGCTCGGCCACGTCTTCGCCCTTGCGATAGATGTTGTTGCCGTACAGGTTGATCGCGCCCTCGACACGGCAGCCGTCGACCAGATCGTTCATCCGGTTGAAGGTACGCAGCAGCGTCGACTTGCCGCAGCCGGACGGGCCGATGAACGCAGTCACACGCTGCTTGGGGATGTTCATGCTGACGTCGAACAGTGCCTGTTTCTCGCCGTAGTACAGGCTCAGGCCCGGCACTTCGATGGCAACGGTTTCCTGCGCCAGGTCCAGGCTCTGCTTGTCGCGGCCCAGGGCAGACATGTTGATGCCGTGGCTGTGTGTTTCGTGCTGCATGGGGTCTCACTCCGTTCGTAGCTGCAAGCTTCTAGCTGCAAGCTGCAAGTTTGAGCAAAAGCGGCTTGTAGCTTGCCGCTTGTGGCTAATGGCTTTAGCTGTCCAGTGCTTTGTATTTTTCGCGCAGGTGGTTGCGGATATACACCGCCGACAGGTTCAGCGTCGCGATCACCAGCACCAGCAGCAGCGCGGTGGCGTACACCAGCGGGCGGGCTGCTTCGACGTTGGGGCTCTGGAAGCCGACGTCATAAATGTGGAAGCCCAGGTGCATGATCTTCTGGTCCAGGTGCATATACGGGTAGTTGCCGTCCACCGGCAGCGACGGCGCCAGTTTCACCACACCCACCAGCATCAAAGGCGCCACTTCACCGGCGGCACGCGCCACAGCGAGGATCATGCCGGTCATCATCGCCGGGCTGGCCATCGGGATAACGATCTTCCACAGCGTTTCCGCCTTGGTCGCGCCGAGGGCCAACGAACCTTCACGCACGGTGCGCGGGATGCGCGCAAGACCTTCTTCGGTCGCCACGATCACCACCGGCACGGCCAGCAACGCCAGGGTCAGCGAGGCCCAGAGCAGGCCCGGGGTACCGAAGGTCGGCGCCGGCAGTGCTTCAGGGAAGAACAAGCGGTCCACAGAACCACCGAGTACGTAAACGAAGAAACCCAGACCGAATACGCCGTAAACGATCGCCGGTACGCCGGCAAGATTGTTCACCGCAATGCGGATCACCCGGGTCAGGGTGTTCTGCTTGGCGTATTCGCGCAGGTACACCGCCGCCAGCACGCCGAACGGGGTGACGATCATCGCCATGATCAGGGTCATCATCACGGTGCCGAAGATCGCCGGGAAAATCCCGCCTTCGGTGTTCGCTTCACGCGGGTCGTCGGAGAGGAATTCCCAGATTTTGCTGAAGTAGAAGCCGAGCTTGGTCAGTGTGCTCATCGCGTTCGGCTGGTAGGCGTGAACCACTTTGCCCAGACCGATTTCGATTTCCTTGCCGTTGGCATCGCGAGCAGTCAGTGCGTCGCGGTTGAACTGCGCATGCAGGTCGGCCAGGCGCGCTTCGATGTCCTGATAGCGCGCGTTCAGCTCGGCGCGCTCGGATTCCATGTCCGCTTGTGCGGTGGCGTCGAGTTTGCCTTCCAGCTCCAGCTTGCGGCCGTGCAGACGGATGCGTTCGAGGCCGGCGTTGATCGCGCCGATGTCGGTTTTTCCAACGACTTCAGTTGCGCAGCGAGGCCGTTCACACGATCGATGCGCGCCTGCAGCTCAGGCCATGCGGCCTCGCCCTCGGCGATGACCTTGCCGTCCTGTTTGACGTTGACCAGGTAGCCGTAGAAGTTACCCCACTCACGACGCTCGATCGCCATCAACTCCGGCGGCGTGGTCTGGTTGGTCAGCCACTCGCCGACGATCCAGGTGAAGTCGTTGCCGTTCAGGTCACGGTTGCCGACCTTGATCAGCTCGCGAGTCATGAACTCCGGACCCTCGTCCGGCACCGGCAAACCGGCACTCTTCAGACGCGCGCGCGGCACTTCTTCTTTCTGTACCACTTCGCCGATCACCAGGTGATTGGCCTGGCCCAGTACGTCGTAGTGAGCATGGATCAGATCCGCCGGCCAGAAGTGACCGAGACCGCGCACGGCAATCACCGCCAACAGGCCAATGGTCATGATGACCGCGATGGACACCGCGCCACCGCTGATCCAGACGCCCGGGGCGCCGCTCTTGAACCATCCTTTCAGGGAGTTCTGTTTCACAGACTTCTACCTTTGCTTAAAGCGACGAGTATTTCTTGCGCAGACGCTGACGAATCAGTTCTGCCAGGGTGTTCATGACGAAGGTGAACAACAGCAGCACCAGCGCCGAGAGGAACAGCACGCGGTAGTGGCTGCCACCGACCTCCGACTCGGGCATTTCCACCGCGACGTTGGCGGCCAGGGTGCGCAGGCCTTCGAACAGGTTCATCTCCATCACCGGGGTGTTGCCGGTGGCCATCAGCACGATCATGGTTTCGCCGACCGCACGGCCCATGCCGATCATCAGCGCCGAAAAATCCCCGGGCTGGCGGTCAGGATCACCACGCGGGTCATGGTCTGCCATGGCGTCGCACCGAGGGCCAGCGAACCCAGGGTCAGACCGCGCGGCACGCTGAACACGGCGTCTTCGGCGATCGAGTAGATGTTCGGGATCACCGCGAAACCCATGGCCAGACCGACCACCAGAGCGTTGCGCTGGTCGTAGGTGATGCCCAGGTCATGGGAGATCCACATGCGCATGTCGCCGCCGAAGAACCAGTTCTCCATGAACGGGCTCATGTACAGCGAGAGCCAGCCCACAAACAGGATCACCGGAATCAGCAGCGCACTTTCCCAACCGTCCGGGACTTTCAGGCGGATCGATTCAGGCAGACGACTGAAGGTGAAACCGGCGACCAGAATGCCGATCGGCAGCAACATCAGCAGGCTGAAGATGCCCGGCAGATGCCCTTCTACATATGGAGCCAAGAACAGACCGGCGAAGAAACCGAGGATCACCGTCGGCATCGCTTCCATCAGCTCGATCACCGGTTTGACCTTGCGGCGCATGCCCGGCGCCATGAAGTACGCGGTGTAGATCGCCGCAGCGACGGCCAGTGGCGCGGCCAGCAGCATGGCGTAGAACGCGGCTTTCAGGGTGCCGAAGGTCAGCGGCGAGAGGCTCAGTTTCGGTTCGAAATCGGTGTTGGCCGCCGTCGATTGCCAGACGTATTTAGGCTCGTCGTAGTTCTCGTACCAGACCTTGCTCCACAGCGCGCTCCACGATACTTCCGGGTGCGGGTTGTCGAGCAGCAACGGCTGCAGCTTGCCGCCGGCTTCGACGATCACTCGGTTGGCGCGTGGCGACAGACCGAACAGGCCCTGGCCTTCAACCACCTGATCGACCAGCAACGTGCGGTGTGCGGTGCTGTGGAACACGCCGAGCTTGCCGCTGGCATCGAGGGCGAGGAAGCCTTTGCGGCGCTCTTCGGCAGCGATTTCAACGATTGGCGTGGTGCCCATCTGGAAGGTGCGGATCTGCTTCAGGCGCAGCTCGCCATCGGTGTCACGGGCCATGAACCACTGCGCCAGACCACCCTTGGAGTCACCGACGATCAGCGAAATGCCACCGACCAGTTGCGTGGTGGCAGTGACTTCGGCGTCAGCATTTTCCAGCAACTTGTAACGCCCGTTGAGGCTCTTGTCGCGCAGGCTGAACACGTCGGCCTGGGCGCGCCCGTTGACTACATACAGCCACTGCTGGCGCGGGTCGACGAAGATGTTTTTCACAGGCTCGGTCATCTGCGGCAGATCGATACGCTTCTGCTCGTTGGTGACTTCGCCTGTCATCATGTTTTCTTCGCTGGTCAGCGACAGCACATTGAGTTGCGAGCCAGTGGAGCCAACCAGCATCAGTGTCGAATCAGTGGCGTTGAGGCTGACATGTTCCAGCGCACCGCCGCTCTCGTTCAGCGCAATCGGCGCCTCGCCGTACGGGTATTCGATGGCCGGGCTGATGGTTTTCTTACCGTCCGGGTAGCTGACTTTATAGGTATGACGGAACACCAGCGCCTGACCGTTGGACAAGCCCACGGCCACCAGCGGATGACCCGGCTGGTCTTCGCCAATGGACGTTACGCTGGCACCGGCCGGCAATGGCAGATCGACGCGCTTCAATTCAGCGCCACTGTCGATATCAAAAAACAGCGCCTGGCCCTTGTCGGAAACGCGCATGGCCACCTGATTCTGCTCTTCGAGCGAGATCATCAGCGGCTTGCCGGCGTCCTGCATCCAGGCCGGGGTGATCGAGTCTTTCGCAGTCAGGTCAGCGCCTTGAAACAACGGCGCGACGACGTAAGCGAGGAAAAAGAAAATCAGGGTGATGGCCGCGAGCACCGCCAGGCCGCCGACGAGGACGTACCAACGGGTGAAGCGATCCTTGAGCGCACGAATACGGCGCTTGCGTTGCAGCTCAGGCGTATTGAAATCAATGCGCTTGGGAGGGAAGTCGTAGTCATTGGGGAATTGGCCAGATCATTCATGCGCACACCCTAGCGATCCTGTATGACAGAAAGATGACAATGCAGTGACGCAGCAAATCCGCCAGCCGGAAGTCCGGCAGCGGAGTCGAAAATTTGGTGGTTGCAGGAGCGCGTCTGTTCGCCAAAGCGTCGGGTCAGTCACATTTATGCTGCATGTGACCACCCCTTCGCGAGCAGGCTCGCTCCCACAGGAGTCCGGCTTCAGGCCGGCCTCAGGGTGTTACTTCTTGGCGACTGCGCCGCCTTCCTGCAGACCGAGGTCAGCCAGTGCTTTGGCAGCAACCTTGGCTGGCAGCGGGATGTAGCCGTCTTTCACTACCACTTCCTGACCCTGTTTCGACAGCACCAGCTTCACGAACTCGGCTTCCAGCGGGGCCAGAGGCTTGTTCGGGGCTTTGTTGACGTAAACGTAGAGGAAGCGCGACAGCGGATACTTGCCGTTCAGGGCGTTTTCTTCGGTGTCTTCGATGAAGTCAGTGCTGCCTTTCTTGGCCAGCGGTACGGTTTTCACGCTGGCGGTCTTGTAACCGATGCCCGAGTAACCGATGCCGTTGAGCGAGGAGCTGATCGACTGCACTACCGACGCCGAACCTGGTTGTTCGTTGACGTTAGGCTTGTAGTCGCCTTTGCACAGGGCTTCTTCCTTGAAGTAGCCGTAGGTGCCGGATACCGAGTTGCGGCCGAACAGTTGCACTGGCTTGTTGGCCAGATCGCCGGTCACACCCAGGTCGCCCCAGGTTTTCACGTCGGCCTTGGCGCCGCACAGACGGGTCGACGAGAAGATCGCATCAACCTGTTCCATGGTCAGGTGCTGGATCGGGTTGTCCTTGTGCACGAACACGGCCAGGGCATCCACGGCAACCGGAATGGCGGTTGGCTTGTAGCCGTATTTCTGCTCGAAGGCCGCCAGTTCGGTGTCCTTCATCTTGCGGCTCATCGGGCCCAGGTTAGAGGTGCCTTCGGTCAGCGCAGGTGGCGCGGTAGCCGAACCTGCAGCCTGAATCTGGATGTTGACGTTCGGGTATTCTTTTTGTAGTTCTCAGCCCACAGGGTCATGAGGTTGGCCAGGGTATCGGAACCGACGCTGGACAGGTTGCCCGACACACCAGTGGTCTTGGTGTAGCTCGGGATAGCAGGGTCAACAGCGGCGAACGCGTTGGCAGTCGCAACGCCAGCAGCGACAAAAGTCATTGCCGCCATCAAACGCTTCAGTTTCATGCCTTACTCCTAGCAGATAGGGTGTGTTAAGTCGGGGCCAAGTATCAGCAGGCCATGTGAACACTCTATGGCTGAAATATGACAATTGGATGAAAGGCCAGTATGTCGCGCAGATCGTTCCCACGCTCCGCGTGGGAATGCCGCCAGGGACGCTCCGCGTCCGCTTCCAGAGGTGACGCAGAGCGTCACGGGATGCATTCCCACGCAGAGCGTGGGAACGATCAGCCGTTAATCAGCGGCCGTTTTTCCAGAGCCACGCACCGACCACCATCCCCACGCCGCACAACACCGCTACATAGTAAGCCGGCCCCATCGCGCTTTCCTTGAGCAGCAGGCTCACCACCATCGGCGTCAGGCCACCGAAGATTGCGTACGCAACGTTGTAGGAGAACGACAGCCCACTGAAACGCACCACCGGCGGGAACGCCTTGACCATCACGTACGGCACTGCGCCGATGGTACCGACCAGCAAACCGGTCAGTGCGTACAGCGGGAACAGCCAGTCCGGGTGGTCGGCGAGGCTGTGGTAGAAGGTCCAGGAGCTGATCAGCAGGCCCAGGCAACCGAACACGAATACGCGACCGGCGCCGAAGCGATCAGCCAACGCGCCGGCGCCAATGCAGCCGAGGCTGAGGAAGACGATCGCCAGACTGTTGGCTTGCAGCGCCGTGGTCGCCGAGAAGTGGTAGACCGTTTGCAGCACGGTCGGGGTCATCAGGATCACTACGACGACGCCGGCCGACAGCAACCAGGTCAGCAGCATCGAGATGGCGATGGCGCCGCGATGATCACGCAACACTGCGCGCAGCGGCACTTCTTCGGCCAGTGCCTTGCGCATTTGCAGCTCGGCGAACACCGGTGTCTCGTGCAGCCAGCGGCGCAGGTACACCGAGAACAGGCCGAACACGCCGCCGAGGAGGAACGGGATCCGCCACGCGTAATCCGCCACTTCGGCTGGCGTATAAATGCTGTTGATCGCCGTGGCGACCAGCGAGCCGAGGAGGATGCCGGCAGTCAGGCCGCTGGTGAGGGTGCCGCAGGCGTAGCCGATGTGCTTTTGCGGTACGTGTTCGGAAACGAAGACCCACGCCCCCGGCACTTCACCTCCAATCGCCGCGCCCTGGATCACCCGCATGAGCAGCAACAGGATCGGCGCCCAGATGCCGATCTGCGCGTAGGTCGGCAGCAGGCCCATGATCAGCGTCGGCACGGCCATCATGAAAATGCTCAGGGTGAACATCTTCTTGCGCCCCAGCAGGTCACCGAAGTGCGCCATGACGATGCCGCCCAACGGCCGCGCCAGATAGCCCGCAGCAAAGATGCCGAAGGTCTGCATCAAGCGCAGCCACTCGGGCATGTCGGCAGGAAAGAACAGTTTGCCGACGACGGTGGCGAAAAAGACGAAGATGATGAAATCGTAGAACTCCAGCGCCCCGCCGAGGGCGGACAGCGACAGAGTCTTGTAGTCATTGCGGGTCAACGGTCGTGCGGGTTGCTCGGGCTGCGCGAGGCTCGAAGGCGCTGTGGTCATGGCAAGGGCTTCTCTTATAGTCGAATCTGTCGCCACAACAACGCTGGCGGTGGCTTGGACAGGTTCGGCACCATAGCAAATTGTTCGAAAAAGCACATAGAGGCGCGTAATTGACGGTCGAAATCAGAACCGGGTGGTCGTCGCGGGGTCTATCGACCGATATACTCGCCACCTGCGCAGGATTTGTAAGAGGTTACTGTGCGAAAACGTTGTTGGCCCGTCCTTTGCTCGGGATTTAGCCTTTTTCGCAGAGTTTCCCTTTAGGCGCCTGATGGAAAACGTGACGAACGCAGTGTGTTCGGTGTTGAATCGTTTTTCTTGAAGACGGCTACCACCCGCAATACCCACGAAGAGTCACGGGTCAGAGGCCCCTCGGCATGATAGAGCTCGAACAAGAAGATCCGATCCCACAGGGCGACCTGGCCCTGCAAATCACCGCCCTTCCGCGCGAAACCAACGGCTTTGGCGATATTTTCGGCGGCTGGCTGGTCGCGCAAATGGATCTGGCCGGCACCGCCATGGCCAGCCGCGTTGCCGGCGGTCGCGTCGCCACTGTCGCCATTGACCGCATGGCGTTTCTCGTCCCGGTCGCGGTCGGCGCGCAGCTGTCCTTTTATACCCAGACCTTGGAAATCGGCCGCAGCTCGATCCAGATGATGGTCGAAGTGTGGAGCGATGACCCACTGTCCAGCGAATGGCGCAAGGTCACCGAAGCGGTTTTCGTTTTCGTCGCCATCGACGGCAGCGGTCGCACCCGTTCGGTGCCGCCACGCGCGCGTTAAACCTCGCCGCCGTTTTGCGGTCGATAGTCGTCCCCAGTGTCTGATCGAGAGTTGCCCATGAACACGCCCAACGTTGAAGCCGTCAAACAGGATGAACTGAACTGCTGGCGCATCCGCCACGGCAAGGCCGAAGTGCTGGTGGCCCAGCAAGGCGCGCACATCCTCAGTTATCAGATCGACGGCCAGCCGCCGATCATCTGGCTC
Source organism: Pseudomonas sp. B21_DOA (assembly GCA_030544685.1). Lineage (NCBI taxonomy): Bacteria > Pseudomonadati > Pseudomonadota > Gammaproteobacteria > Pseudomonadales > Pseudomonadaceae > Pseudomonas > Pseudomonas sp. B21_DOA. The sequence continues at coordinate 875,003 of CP086683.1, forward strand.
AACGACAAGGCCGAGTTCAAGACCGGCAAGAGCATCCGCGCCGGCGTGCCGGTGTGCTGGCCGTGGTTCGGCAAGTTCGAACGCAACCCGCACAGCGTGCAGGCCATGTACACCGGCGAGCAACCGGCGCCCGCGCACGGTCTGGTGCGGGCGATGGACTGGGAGTTGGGCAACATCGAATCAGAGGCTGACGGCATCAAGGTCGAATTCAAGCTGCCCTACCCGGAAGGTGGCCTGCCGGGCTGGCCCCACGAGGTCGATCTGACCCTGACCCTGCATCTGGCGGATCAACTGCATTACAGCCTGACCAGCCATAACCGGGGGACTGACAGCGTCACGCTGAGTCAGGCGCTGCACACCTATTTCGCCGTCAGTGATGTGCGTAACGTGCACGTTGATGGTGTCGCCGGGCTGGATTACATCGAGACCCTGGATGACTGGAATACAGCCAGCCAGAGCGGCGATCTGCATTTCAGCGGCGAGACCGACCGCATCTACCTCGATGCTCCGCCGCAGCTGAGCATCGTCGATCCGACCTGGGAGCGGCGCATCGTGCTGACCTCGACGGGCTCGCGCACGGCGGTGATCTGGAACCCGTGGATCGACCGCGCCGCCGCATTGTCGGACATGGACAACGACGGCTGGCAGCGCATGCTGTGCATCGAAACGGCGAATGTGATGGATGATCTGGTGACCCTGGCGCCGGGGGCGAGCCATACCATGGGTGTCAGCGTAGCTGCTACGCCGCTCTAAGCTCTAGCACCATACAAAAGGGCAAAGAGCCCTGTGGCGAGGGATTTATCCCCGCTGGGTCGCGCAGCGGCCCCCGCTTTTTCTAAATCAAAAGCTGGGGCCTGCTGCGCAGTCCAGCGGGGATAAATCCCTCGCCACAGATAAATCCCTTCACCACAGATAAATCCCCTCACCAAAAAGGCTCGCTCCTAAATTTATGTGCGGCGCGCTTTAGAGGTCAGCCTCCTGCACCACCCGCACTTTCTCCGCCTCCAGCGCATACGCCGCATCCGCCAAGTCATTGCTGACCTTCTCGATCTTCAGCGTGCCGGTCACCCACAGCGGCGTGTAGATGTCGTCCAGCTTCAAGCCCTTGGGATATCGCACCAGCACCAGTTGATTCGGCGGCGGTGGCGGCACGTGGATGCAGGCGCCCGGATACGGCACGAGGAAGAACAACGTGCTGCGGCCCTTGGCATCGGACTCCAGCGGCACCGGGTAACCACCGATGCGGATGTGTTTGTCATTCATCGACGCCACGGTTTTTGTCGAATACATCACCGCTGGCAGACCTTTGGCCTGTTTCATCCCGCCCTTCTCGGTGAAGGTGCCGGTGGCTTCGGGCGAGTTGTGATCGATTTCAGGCATGGCCTCAAGGGCCTTTTGATCCGACTTGGGCATCAGTTCCAGCCAGTCGGTTTCCGGCAGTTCGCCGGCGTGGGCGAGATAGCTGCCCAGCAAGAGGAGAGTCAACAGAAGACGGCGCATGAAGGTGCTCGGCAGGCAAAGGAATGGACGGTGAGTCGCCGCGCATTCTAGCCCTCCCGACCGCGATGGCCGAGAGGGCTTTGTCGCTTTCGATCAGTTCTTTTGATCAGACCGGAGATCACCAGCAACACGATCGCGCCGACCAGTGCGCCAAGGAAACCTGCGCCCTCGCCTGCCTGATAGATGCCCAGAGCCTGGCCGCCGTAGGTGGCCGCCAGCGAACCGCCGATACCGAGCAGGATGGTCATGATCCAGCCCATGCTGTCATCGCCCGGTTTCAGGAACCGAGCCAGCAGGCCGACGATCAAGCCGATAAAGATGGTTCCGATAATTCCCATGGCAATTCCCTCTTGATGATAGATATGCGAAGCCTAGTCAGACTTTGGCATCCTGCCATGAGAGAACGGCGGCCCCTGAATGGTTCCGCCGCTGCCACATGAAACTGTTTTACTCGGCGATCAGCGCTTCGACCTTGATGATCTGCGCCTGCAGCGTGGCCATGTCGGCGCAGCGCAGGTTGGCGTGGCCGACCTTGCGTCCGGCCTTGAACGCTTTGCCGTAGTGATGCAGATGGCAGTCTTCGATGGCGATGACTTTCTCAACCGGCGGTACCACGCCGATGAAGTTGAGCATCGCGCTCTCGCCGACCTTCGCGGTCGAACCCAGCGGCAGGCCGGCCACGGCACGCAGGTGGTTTTCGAACTGACTGCACTCGGCGCCTTCGGTGGTCCAGTGCCCGGAGTTGTGCACGCGCGGGGCGATCTCGTTGGCTTTCAGGCCACCGTCGACTTCGAAGAACTCGAAAGCCATCACGCCGACGTAGTCGAGGTGCTTGAGCACACGGCTGGAATAATCCTCTGCCAGCGCCTGCAACGGGTGACCGGTGCTGGCGACCGACAGCTTGAGAATGCCGCTGTCGTGGGTGTTGTGCACCAGTGGATAAAACTTCGTCTCGCCATCGCGGGCACGCACGGCGATCAGCGACACTTCGCCGGTGAACGGCACGAAGCCTTCCAGCAGGCAGGCAACGCTGCCCAGTTCGGCGAACGTACCGGCAACCTCTTCCGGCTTGCGCAGGACTTTCTGGCCCTTGCCGTCGTAACCCAAGGTGCGGGTTTTCAGCACGGCCGGCAGACCGATCGAAGCGACGGCGGCGTCCAGATCGGCTTGCGACTGGATGTCGGCGAAGGCCGGCGTCGGAATGCCGAGGTCCTTGAACATGCTCTTTTCAAACCAGCGATCGCGGGCGATGCGCAGGGCTTCGGCGCTTGGGTAGACCGGCACGAACTGCGAGAGAAACGCCACGGTTTCGGCCGGGACGCTTTCGAATTCGAAGGTCACCAGATCGACTTCATCGGCCAGCTGGCGCAGATGCTCCTGATCGCCGTAATCGGCCCGCAGGTGTTCGCCCAGCGCGGCCGCACAGGCGTCCGGCGCAGGGTCGAGAAAAGCGAAGTTCATCCCCAGCGGAGTGCCCGCCAGGGCCAACATGCGACCCAACTGGCCGCCACCGATTACACCGATCTTCATCTCAACAACCTCAGGCAATACGTGGGTCTGGATTGTCCAGGACGCTGTCTGTCTGCTCGGCACGGAAGGTTTTCAGTACCGCGTGGAATTGCGGGTGCTTGGCGCCGAGGATGCTCGCCGAGAGCAGCGCGGCGTTGATCGCGCCGGCCTTGCCGATGGCCAGGGTGGCGACCGGAATGCCTGCCGGCATCTGTACGATCGACAGCAGCGAATCGACGCCCGAGAGCATGGCCGACTGCACCGGCACGCCCAGTACAGGCAAGTGGGTCTTGGCCGCACACATGCCAGGCAAGTGGGCTGCGCCACCGGCACCGGCGATGATCACCTCGATGCCGCGACTTTCAGCCTCTTCGGCGTACTGGAACAGCAGATCCGGGGTGCGGTGAGCGGAAACCACCTTGACCTCGTACGGGATGCCGAGCTTTTCCAGCATATCGGCGGTGTGGCTAAGGGTGGACCAATCGGACTTGGAGCCCATGATCACGCCAACCAGTGCACTCATCGTCGCGCCTCTTCTCTCTGGAGCGCCCGCAGGCGCGTCATAAAACAACAAGCCACGCAGGTTGCGTGGCTTGATTGTACGAAAAATGGCCGGACGTGCCGGCCGAAGGCCGCGCAGTATACCGCAAAGAAAGCAATAAACAGCCCCCGAAACGACCATCTGTCAAATGAGCGAAACGCCCGGTTTTATTGACCTTGAGGTCAGCGAAAAGACATCCCCGATCCCTGTGGGAGCTGGCTTGCCAGCGATGGCGTCGCATCAGTAAAAAGAGAGGGTGACTGAACCACCGCAATCGCTGGCAAGCCAGCTCCCACAGGGTTCTTCGATGGGGTCAGGTGTTTTGTGCAGCACCGCCCTCAAGCTTGCGCCACAGCAAGCGCACGTTGGCCTTGCGCACCAATGCGCAGCGGTACAGGCGGATCTCCAGCGGCACATGCCACTGCGGGCCGCCGCACACCACCAGCTCACCGCGGGCCAGTTCGGCGCGTACGCTCAGTTGCGGTACCCAGGCAATGCCGAGGCCTTCCAGCGCCATGCTTTTCAGGCTGTCGGCCATGGCGGTTTCGTAGATCGTGGTGAAGCGCAACTGGCGCTGGCGCAGCAGGCCGTTGACCGAACGGCCGAGAAACGCCCCGGCGCTGTAAGCCAGCAAAGGCACGCTCGCCTCGCCTTCCAGATCGAACAGCGGTTTGCCATCCAGATCCGCCGCGCACACTGGCAGCATTTCCGTCTGGCCGAGATGCAGCGACGGGAAAATCTCCGGATCCATCTGCATCGCCGCGTCCGGGTCATAGAACGCCAGCATCAGATCGCAGCCGCCTTCACGCAAAGCGTGTACGGCGTCGCCAACGTTGGTCGCCACCAGCCGCGTGGCGATGTTCAGCCCTTCGTTGCGCAACTGGGCGATCCAGCGCGGGAAAAAGCCCAAGGCCAACGAGTGCGCGGCAGCGACTTGCATCACTTCACCCTGCCCGCCTTCCAGATGATGCAGATGGCGCAGCACTTCACCGAGTTGTTCGACCACGGTACGCGCGGTCACCAGAAACAACTGCCCCGCCGCCGTCAGTTCGACCGGCGTGCGCGAGCGGTTGACCAGGGTCAGCCCCAGCGCCGCTTCGAGGCTGCGGATCCGCCGACTGAACGCCGGTTGGGTCACGAAGCGCCGTTCGGCCGCCTGCGAGAAGCTGCGGGTGGCGGCCAGGGCACTGAAGTCCTCGAGCCATTTGCTTTCCAGATTCATCACGTCCTCCCGGACACGCACCAAAACAGGTCACACGTCTGCCGCACAGGCGGCGTCACACGGGCATTATGCCGAATGTGCATAGGGCAGCGCTTAACAGCATTGGCCCAAAAATCCCCACAAGCCTAGCATTCGCAGCGTTCCGGCACAGACCGGGTCCTTATCGAGATGATTTCTATCATGTCCTCCGCTGCATCTTTCCGCACAGAAACCGACCTGCTTGGCGCCCTTGAAGTACCGGCCTATGCGTATTACGGCATCCAGACCCTGCGAGCGTTGAACAACTTCCGCCTCTCGGGCGTTCCGATTTCGCATTACCCGAAACTGGTTGTGGGCCTGGCGATGGTCAAACAGGCCGCCGCTGACGCCAACCGCGAGTTGGGTCACCTGAGCGAAGCCAAGCACGCTGCCATCAGCGAAGCCTGTGCCCGATTGATCCGCGGCGATTACCACGAAGAGTTCGTGGTCGACATGATTCAAGGTGGCGCCGGCACGTCCACCAACATGAACGCCAACGAAGTGATCGCCAACATTGCTCTGGAAGCGATGGGCCACGAGAAAGGCGAATACCAGTACCTGCACCCGAACGACGACGTGAACATGGCGCAGTCGACCAACGACGCTTACCCGACGGCGATCCGTCTGGGTCTGCTGCTCGGTCACGACGCGCTGCTGGCCAGTCTCGACAGCCTGATCCAGGCCTTCGCGGCCAAGGGCAAAGAGTTTGACCACGTTCTCAAAATGGGCCGGACCCAACTGCAAGACGCCGTGCCGATGACCCTAGGCCAGGAATTCCGCGCGTTCGCCACTACCATGGGCGAAGATTTGGCGCGTCTGAAGACGCTGGCCCCGGAACTGCTGACCGAAGTCAACCTGGGCGGCACCGCGATCGGCACCGGCATCAACGCCGACCCGCGCTATCAGGCTCTGGCAGTTCAGCGTCTGGCATTGATCAGCGGCCAACCGCTGGTACCGGCTGCCGACCTGATCGAAGCGACCTCCGACATGGGCGCGTTCGTGCTGTTCTCCGGCATGCTCAAGCGCACCGCGGTCAAGCTGTCGAAGATCTGCAACGACCTGCGCTTGCTGTCCAGCGGCCCACGTACCGGCATCAATGAAATCAACCTGCCGGCGCGTCAGCCAGGCAGCTCGATCATGCCCGGCAAGGTCAACCCGGTGATCCCGGAAGCCGTGAACCAGGTAGCGTTCCAGGTCATCGGTAACGATCTGGCGCTGACCATGGCAGCCGAAGGCGGCCAATTGCAGCTGAACGTGATGGAGCCGCTGATCGCTTTCAAGATCCTCGACTCGATCCGCCTGCTGCAGCGCGCCATGGACATGCTGCGCGAGCACTGCATCGTCGGCATCACCGCCAACGAAGCGCGCTGCCGTGAACTGGTCGAACATTCGATCGGTCTGGTTACCGCACTGAACCCGTACATCGGTTACAAGAACGCCACCCGCATCGCCCGTATCGCCCTCGAAAGCGGCCGCGGCGTGCTGGAACTGGTGCGCGAAGAAGGTCTGCTCGACGAAGCCATGCTCGCCGACATCCTGCGCCCGGAAAACATGATCGCCCCGCGTCTGGTTCCGCTCAAAGCCTGAGCCGACGCGAACTTGCAGCACCGCTCACCAGGTCGAGGGACTAGACACCTCTCACCTTTTGAGGGCTTGGGGATTTTGTCCCCGAGCCCTTTTTTTAACTGTTTGATCCTGAGACCCGAATGTAGGGGGACTGAACAATATGGAGGTGAGCCCTTGTGTCAAGGGGATTTATCCCCGTTGGGCTGCGAAGCGGCCCCGATACCAACAATAAGGATGTACCAGAAACACCGCGTGCAATGGTTTACGACTGCTTCGCAGCCGAACGGGGATAAATCCCCTCGCCACAAACGCCAAGTGTTTCAAAGCTTCGTTTCGTCGCTTGCACCACTACCGTGCAGACGGGCGCGCCACTGATCGGTATAGTGCCGCCCCTCTTCGCGTGAGCGGTCGTCGGTAACGAGGCCATAACCCATGCGAAACCCGAACTAATAACAAAACCCGCGATATGGATCCGGGACGAAACCTTCGCCTCGCCCGTCGTGCCGCGCGCAGACCGGTGTAACACGATGTTTCTCCGATCCAGCATTTGCACCCACAAAAAACAGCGAGGATAAATCCATGCTCGAAGTCATCAACGACTTCCTCTCAGGGAAAGTACTGATCGTGCTCATTGTCGGGCTCGGTAGCTACTTCACGATTCGCTCGCGTTTCGTTCAACTGCGTCACTTCTTCCACATGTTCGCGGTGTTTCGCGACAGCCTCAAAGGCAGCGCCGGGCAACTCAGCTCGTTCCAGGCCTTGATGCTCAGCCTCGCCGGCCGCGTCGGTGCAGGCAACATTGCCGGTGTCGGCATCGCCGTGACCCTCGGTGGTCCGGGTGCGGTGTTCTGGATGTGGGTGACCGCACTGGTCGGCATGTCCAGCAGCTTCTTCGAGTGCACCCTGGCCCAGGTCTACAAGCGCGCCGATGGCGACGGCCTGTACCGTGGTGGCCCGGCCTACTACATCCAGCACGGGCTCAAGCTCAAAGGCATGGCGATCGTTTTCTCTGTTCTGCTGCTGGTCACCTACGGCTTCGCCTTCATTGGCCTGCAGTCCTATACCGTGACCCACTCGCTGCAGAACGCCTTTGACTTCAACCCACAACACACCGGGATTGTCCTCGCGGTGCTGCTGGCCATCACCTTTATCGGCGGGATCAAGCGCATCGCCTCGGTCTCCGACCTGCTGGTACCGATCAAGACCCTGGCCTACATCGGCGTGACCCTGTACGTGATCGGTACCCAGATCGAACACGTGCCAGCCATGCTGGAAACCATCTTCAAAAGCGCCTTCGGCCTCGACCCGGCCTTTGCCGGTCTGCTCGGCAGTGCCATTGTCATGGGCGTGAAGCGTGGCGTGTTCGCCAACGAAGCGGGCCTGGGCAGTGCGCCGAACGTCGCCGCTGTGGCTGCCGTCAAGCACCCGGGCGCGCAGGGCGTGGTTCAGGCTTTCAGTGTGTTCCTCGATACCTTCGTAATCTGCACCTGCACCGCGCTGCTGATCCTTCTCTCAGGCTTCTACACCCCGGGCTTCGAGGGTGACGGTATCGTTCTGACCCAGAACTCGCTGGCTGCCGTGGTCGGTGACTGGGGTCGCATGTTCGTCAGCGTCGCACTGTCGCTCTTCGTCTTCACCTGCATCCTCTACAACTACTACCTGGGCGAAAACAGCCTGCAGTTCCTCAGCCGCAACCGCGCTTTGCTGATGCTGTTCCGTGGCTTGGTGCTGGCGTTGGTGGTGTGGGGTTCGATGCAGGACCTGACGACGGTATTCGCCTTCGCCGACATCACCATGACCTGCCTGGCCTTCGTCAACCTGGTGGCCCTGGCCATGCTGTTCAAGGTCGGCCTGCGGGTGATGCGCGACTACGACGAGCAGCGCCGCGCCGGCGTCAAACAGCCAGTGTTTGATTCGAGCAAGTTCGCCGACCTGGACCTGGATCGCAACGCCTGGCCGGCCAACCCGCCAGCAGCAGCGGGCCAGACTGAAACTGCGCCGCAAGGCGTACCTGCAGCGCAACGCTGACAGGTGAATGACGGGCGCATCCCTGCGCCCGTCAGTTATTGTGATGCAATAACTTGTAGGAGCGAGCCTGCTCGCGATGGCGGACTTTCAGCCAACATCATTGTTGAATGACACACCGCTTTCGCGAGCAGGCTCGCTCCCACAGGACCCTCATCGTTTCGGAGAATCCTATGAGCTCGTCGACCTATCCCGCCGCTCAACACGTCATGGTGCTCTACACCGGTGGCACCATCGGCATGCAGGCCAGCGCCAACGGTCTGGCCCCGGCGTCCGGTTTCGAAGCGCGGATGCGCGACTACCTGCACAGCCAGCCTGAGCTGGTGGTGCCGCAGTGGCGATTCCGCGAAATGTCGCCGCTGATCGACAGCGCCAACATGACCCCGGCCTATTGGCAGCAACTGCGCGAAGCGGTGGTGGATGCCGTCGATGTGCAAGGCTGCGACAGCGTGCTGATTCTGCACGGCACCGACACGCTGGCGTACAGCGCGGCGGCGATGAGTTTTCAGTTGCTCGGCCTGCAGGCGCGCGTGTGTTTCACCGGTTCGATGCTGCCGGCGGGCGTGACCGACAGCGATGCCTGGGAAAACCTCGGCGGCGCGCTGGGCGCCCTCGGCCAAGGCCTGGCGCCGGGCGTGCATCTGTACTTTCACGGCGAACTGCTGGCACCGGCCCGCTGCGCGAAAGTGCGCAGCTTCGGGCGGCATCCGTTCAAGCGCCTGGAGCGTCAGGGCGGCGGCGTCAAAGCCACTTCAATTCCAGCGTCGCTGAACTATAACCAGCCGAAGCAATTGGCCAAGGTCGCCGTACTACCGCTTTTCCCGGGCGTCAGCGCAGAAGTGCTGAACGGTCTCCTCGACAGCGGCATTCAAGGCCTGGTGCTGGAGTGCTACGGCAGCGGTACAGGGCCGAGCGACAACCCCGAGTTCCTCGCCAGCCTTGGCCGCGCACGGGATAACGGCGTGGTAGTGGTTGCAGTGACGCAATGCCATGAAGGCGGGGTAGAGCTGGATGTCTACGAGGCGGGAAGCCGCTTGCGGGGCGTGGGCGTGTTGTCCGGTGGCGGCATGACCCGCGAGGCGGCGTTCGGCAAATTGCATGGCTTGCTGGGGGCCGGGCTGGAAACGGCTGAAGTGCGTCGATTGATCGAACTGGATCTCTGCGGCGAACTGAGCTGATCTGTCACAACGCAGATCCCCTGTAGGAGCGAGCCTGCTCGCGAAAGCCATGACACATTCGGCATTCGTGTGCCTGACACACCGCTTTCGCGAGCAGGCTCGCTCCCACCAAGGATTTTTGTACGGCATATAAATTGCTGCGTTCCAGCCACCTCCAGGCTGGAAGATCCCATGCTCCACTCCCACCTCACCACCCTCAACGCGGTCTCGCTGATCCTCAACACGTTCAAGGCCGAAGGCCTGTCGAGCGAGGCGCTGCTGGCTGGCAGCGGCATCGTGGCGGCGGATCTGCAGCGTGCCGATACGCGCATCACCACCCATCAAGAGATGCAGGTCTGCACCAACGCGGTTGCGCTCAAGCGTGACATCGGTCTCGAATTGGGCCGACGCATGCACGTGTCCTGTTACGGCATGCTCGGTTACGCCCTGCTGACCTGTGCCACCTTCGGTGACGCTTTGCGGCTGGCGATCCGTTATCCGGCGCTGTTGGGCACGTTGTTCGAACTGAGCCTGGAAGACGATGGCGAGCAGGTCTGGTTCGTCGCTGCTGATTACCGTGAAAGCGCGGCGATGGCGGTGTTCAACGCCGAATTCTGTCTGGTGTCGCTGAAAGTCATCTGCGACGACTTGCTCGGCCACCCGTTGCCGCTGCGCGCCACGCGCTTCGAACATGCCGCACCGGACTACCGCGCCAGCTACGCTGAACCCTTCAACTCGCCGCTGCACTTTTCGGCCAAGGACAACGCCTTCGCCTTCGACCGCCACTGGCTCGATCAGCCGCTGCCGCTGGCCGACGCCATTACCCATCAAGCGATGGCCGAGCGCTGCCGCAAGCAGAATCTGGAGTTCACCGGACGTCAGGCCTGGCTGGGGCGGATTCGGCAGTTGCTCAGCGCACAATTGAATGCCGCGCCGGGACTGGAAGGTCTGGCACAGCAGATGAAGTGCTCACCGCGCACCCTGCGTCGGCATTTGAAAGACATGGGCAGCAGCTATCAGGAGCTGCTCGATGAACTGCGCTTTGAACGGGCCAAGCAGATGTTGTGTGAGGATCAGCTGCCGATCTATCGGATCGCCGAGACGCTGGGCTTCAGCGAGACCGCGAGTTTCCGCCATGCGTTTGTGCGCTGGAGTGGCGTGGCGCCGAGTCAGTTCAGACCGCATTGATGGCTGCTCCAGGCATGAGCCTGCATGAACAAGGGGCGAATTTCGGTCAGAGGTTTTGGCCATATCGATCCCCTTTTGGCCGCTCCCGACGTTCTCCGATTCAACTTGCGCCGCAACACTGAAGGCCACCGAATCAGCCTTGCGGAGAACAACAAATGCTGACGATCTACTCAGACGATCACCACTTGCACCATGGCCGCTGCGAACTCATCGATGGCCAGCTCAAGCCGTGCTTCGAGATGCCGTCGCGTGCCGACCATGTGCTGCAACGCGTGCACAAGCAAAACCTCGGTGCGGTCGAAGCGCCGAAGGATTTCGGCCTGGAGCCGATCGCGCGCATTCACAGCCGCGACTATCTGGAGTTTTTCAAAGGTGCATGGCAGCGCTGGACCGAGTTCAACACTGACGGCGACTTGCTGCCCTACACCTGGCCGGCGCGCACCCTGCGTGCGATCAAACCGACCAGCCTGCATGGCCAGCTCGGTTATTACAGCTTCGACGGCGGCGCGCCGATTACCGCCGGCACCTGGCAAGCGGCCTACAGCGCAGCGCAAGTGGCCCTGACCGCGCAGGCTGAAATCCAGCGTGGCGCACGCGCGGCCTTCGCCCTGTGCCGTCCGCCGGGACATCACGCCGCCAGCGACTTGATGGGCGGTTATTGCTACCTCAACAACGCCGCCATCGCCGCTCAGGCCTTTCTCGATCAGGGCCACAAGAAAGTCGCGATTCTTGACGTCGACTACCACCATGGCAACGGCACTCAGTCGATTTTCTACGAACGCAGCGACGTCCTGTTCACTTCGATCCACGGCCACCCGGAAGCGGAGTTTCCATTCTTCCTCGGCTACGACGACGAGCGTGGCGAAGGTGCCGGTGAAGGTTTCAATTTCAACTATCCGCTGCCGGCCGGTTCCGGCTGGGATGTCTGGAGCGCGGCGCTGGATCAGGCCTGCGACGAGATCGATCGCTATGGCGCGGACATCATCGTCGTCTCCCTCGGCGTCGATACGTTCAAAGACGACCCGATCTCGCAGTTCAAACTCGACAGCCCGGATTACCTGGCCATGGGCAAGCGCATTGCCGCCCTCGGCAAGCCGACCCTGTTCGTCATGGAAGGTGGCTACGCGGTAGAGGAAATCGGCATCAACGCAGTGAACGTGCTGGAAGGTTTTGAACAATGAAAAAGCGACTGATCGCCTTGGCGCTGTGCGCGGCCCTGCTGAGTGCTGGCGCCCACGCCGAAGAACGCACGCTGCGCGTCTACAACTGGTTCGACTACATCACGCCCAAGGCGCTGGACGACTTCAAGGCCCAGAACAGCCAGACCAAACTGATCTACGACATCTTTGACACCAACGAAGCACTCGAGGCCAAGTTGCTCACCGGCAATTCTGGCTATGACGTGGTGGTGCCGTCCAACGTGTTCCTCGCCAAGCAGATCGAGGCCGGGGTGTTCCAGCCGCTGGATCGCAGCAAGCTGCCGAACTGGAATCACCTCGATCCGAAACTGATGAAGCTGATCGAAGCCAATGATCCGGGAAACAAGTTTGCCGTGCCGTACATGTACGGCACCATCCTCATTGGTTTCAACCCGGCCAAGGTCAAGGCAGCGCTGGGTGACAACGCGCCCGTGGACAGTTGGGACCTGATCTTCAAGGAGGAGAACATCAGCAAGCTCAAGCAGTGCGGCGTCGCCCTGCTCGACTCGCCGTCGGAGATTCTGCCGCTGGCCCTGCAGCACCTCGGCCTCGACCCCAACAGCAAGAAGCCGGCGGATTACGCCAGGGCCGAAGCGCTGCTGATGAAGATTCGCCCTTACGTGACCTACTTCCATTCCTCCAAATACATGGCTGATATCGCCAACGGCGACATCTGCGTGGCCGTCGGTTATTCCGGCAGCTTCTCGCAAGCAGCCAACCGCGCCAAGGAAGCGAAAAACGGCGTGGTGGTCGACATGCGCTTGCCCAAAGAGGGTGCGCCGATCTGGTTCGACATGCTCGCCATTCCCAAAGGCGCGAAGAACACCGAGGACGCTTACACCTTCATCAACTATCTGCTGCAACCGGCGGTGATTGCCCCGGTCAGCGATTTTGTCGGCTACCCCAACCCGAACAAGGACGCCACTGGCCTGGTCGATCCGGCGATACGCAACAACCCGAACCTGTACCCGACCGACGCTGCCATGAACACGCTGTACACCTTGCAACCGCTGCCTCGGGATGCCGAACGCGCGCGGACGCGGGCGTGGACCAAAATCAAATCCGGGACCTGATTCCCGCGCCGCATCCAGGACCCGCACACGCGGGTCTTTTTTGCCTGGCAGATCTATGTACCGCACGCGCGAACGTAGCGCCTTTTACCTTGCCGTGATCCGCCGGCTTTCGGCGCCCGACAGAGCAGGAATCACTGATGCCCGAACTCCCCACACCCAGTGCCGTCGATATCGTGACCCAACTGGTCACCGGCCCTTCACTCCATGAAGTCGCCGCGAAAACGCTGGTCCCGGCACTGAAGACGCTGTATCCCGACCTCGAGATCGATCCGCAACTGGCCATGGTCGTAGAGCCGACGTGGGAGATCGACAACGATCAGGTCTTCGCCGGTCGGCCCAACGTTGAAACGCTGACGGATGCGCTCGTACGCCTCGGCATGACCGGCAGAACCGTGACGTACCTGGACGGCGAGCACTATCTGACCCAGCAGCCCGCGTGGCCTGCCCCCGTTCAACTGCCAGTTAAAATCGAAGCGATCAGCCTGCTGCTCAATGAACTCGCCCCCTGTTGTTCATCGCTTACAAAGAACAGCACGTCAAATACTGGGATGAGTTCACCTACCCCGGGCAGCCGCGCTGGCAGCAATTGTCGCAAGCGTTGCGCAATTTATGGAAAGCCGATGCCAGCCTTGGCCGGGATGCCACTCAAACCGCCGTCGCCGAGGCGGTTTTCCGGGAGCCCGACAGACTGCAGCGCATGGCCAACGACAAATACACCACCCGCGCCTGCCTGATCGACCTCGACCGGGAGGGCGCCGGACAGAACGCACACATGACCCTGCTCGATATGGCGGTGCTGATTGGTACGGATGCACAACGTACCGTGGTTCTCACTCACGCGGTCACCCGGGGTTTCCAGTCCTTCGATTCGCTGCAAGCGCTTGGCGAAGATCTGCAGCAACGCTTCGGCGCAACCCCCGCAGATCCGAAACTCACGTGGCGGCTGGTCGAACCGCAGGGCAACTTTTTGACCATCAGGCCTGCACCTTGATTTCGCTCGAGGCCGACGCGCTGGGCAGAATCAATTTTTTTGCTGACCGGCCGCTCAACCGCGCCTATCCGCACACCGGTACCCAGGGCCAGAGCGCCGAACCAACCCCGCGCCTTGAGGAACATTTCGAACGTCTGCGACCGATGCTGCCGCCGTGGCTGAACGATGCGTCGGCCGTCGATCAGGCGCGCTACAGCCGGCATCTGCTGGACCTGACCACGGTGCAACATGAACACAACGGCAAAACGTTTCAAAGCGAGGTCATCGGCCTGCACGCATACACTCGTGATGCCCTGATGGAGCAGATGTCGAAGGACCAGCCGAGTGCCAAGGACATCAAGCTCGATGACATCGAGATTACGATCACCAGCCTCGTGGTCTGGGGAACGTTCGTATTGCCCGGCAATACCAGCACCCAGACCCTGACGTTGCCGGAACTGGCCCTGCAGAACCTTGCCGGCCTGCCATTGGGCAACAAGACCGTGAACTACAAAGCTGCCAGCTCAGCGCCTGACTGGATGACTGTGGCCTATCTGGAAAAACTGGTCAGCGCCGTGGATATCGGCAGGACCTATCCGGCGTACCTGAAGGCGCGCCTGATAGACGACGCCGATCAGGCGTCAGCCTTGAAAGCGTTATACACCGGCCAGCTACGCATCGAGCTGCCATTGCTGGCGTTGCAACACAAGATCCAGGGCAGAGCAGACATTGATGATGCGGGGTACCGCTACGTTGCAGCAGCACTGGCGGCGACCGACGCAGAACGATACGTCGATGGTCAGGAAATCGTGGTCCGTCCACTGGCCTTCGTTGCACACCGCAGCAGCTGCGCAGCCGACAGCGTGGCCAATATGTACGTCATCGGCCCGCGCGAGGTGAACAAAGGTCCCTGCCTGCTTTACCGTCCGCTCTTCGAGATGACGTTGATGCAATTCCCCGGATAGGCCAACCTCCTCTACGCGATCCAGCATTCGCGACATCTGCGCGATTCGGTGCTGGCGTGGCTGGCCGATGATGTACGTTTCAACTACAGCCAGTTCGTCTTTACCGCCAGGCTGCCATCGATATGGACAATCCCGCAGATGCTGGTCAATCCGACGACGGCTCTGGACATGTCCGGCCCGGTCGCATTGGGCACACAAGCGCTGACCGGCAATGTGCTGGACACGCTGCATGAACGCAACGTGAAGGCCCTGCTCACCCAAGCCGACCGCCAATCGGTGTCCAACGCCGAGGCACGCTGGGCCACCCTGAAGCAGGGCGGCTGGCTGATGTTCAATGCCGCTCTGCCGTTCCTGGGACGCAGCGTCGGCACGGCGGCATGGATCTGGCAAATCATGGACGATCTGCAAGAGGTTACCGATGTCGCCAACCAGCCGTCGGGCAAGGTTGCATGGACCGCAATTGCCGACATCCTCCTGGCCTTGGGCATGGTGCTCGCACATCGAGCGGCCGTTGGCGAAGCACCGCCACGTGAACGGGTGGCCCAGGCAGAAGAAGAAACAAAGCCCATCAAAGCGGCCGCCAAAGTCCCCAAAGCACTGCAACTGCCAGATATCACCAGCGCTGAACTGCCCGGCGCCCACACTACCTCCATCGACATCATCACCGCACTGAAACGGTCGCCGCAGGCACTGGCCAAGCTCCTCGACGGTTTCACCGTCGACCCTCCCAAAGGTCTCGGCGCCGCTGCAAGCAAAGGCACGCACCAAGGCCTCTACGCCCACGGTAAGACCTGGTACGCCCAGGTCGGTCGGCGCTGGTTCGAAGTGATGCGCAACGCGCTCGGCAACGTACAGATTATCGACTCGCGCCAACAACCACACCGCATCGGTCCGACGCTGGCCTATTCCGCCAGGGGCGAGTGGGTGATCGATTTGCGCCTGCGTCTGCGCGGCGGCGGCCTGGACTCGGCACTGCAAAAATCCCGGGACAGCAGGCAGGCCGTCGCGAAAGCGCTCTGCGAGAAAATTGCCAAGTTCGATACAACACTGCATACCAAGGAGACCCGCCTGAACGCCGATCGAGATGCCTTGCGCGATGCTCTGCCGCAGGCCCGTGCACAGGCACGCACCGAATATCTCGCCACACTGGATGCACAACATCAGGAGTACGCGTCGAACATTCAACAGATCAAAGAGTTGAACCTCAACCAGACTATTCCCAATTACCGCACCGTCATGACCGAGCGCTTGCAGATGCAGTTGTTTTTGGGCCAGGAGTGGCTCAGCGAGCACTCTTCTCAGTTTCAACAGAGTGTCGAGGGTATGCAGACGATGATCGCGGATGGGGCGAACGCCGATCCAGAGGCATTCAGTCTGGCGGCCGTGAGCCTGAATGACGTCACTCAAAGCATCATCGAGAAAATGGAGGCGGCACAAGCCTGCTTCGAAGAAATGAAGCTGTTGGGAAAAGACGCTGTGGAGGCAATGCGTGTGTATCAGAACGCCCTGCCGGATTACCAGTTGGATGACCTCAAGGTGCTGCAAATCAGCCTCGCCGAGCGAATATGTATCAAGCCTGGCGACACCGCGGATCATGCCAGCGCTCAACAGGCGTTGGCCGATCTGGTCGAAGACGCTGCACTGAATATCCAGAGCTCGCTGGACCTGAGCGCCGATGAAGGCCTGGGCGATCTGCGCGGACGCATTGACGCCTTGAGCAACGTTGCACAACAGTTCGACTCGGTAGACCAGCGCTTCAACGATCTGGCCAGCGAATACTCCGACCAGCTCCACACTGACCGACTCAAACATGTACAAACGCGGGTGATTGCATTCAAAGCGGCCGCCGACAAACGCCTCGCCGACCTGCTGCGCTACCGGCATTTGCTGGTGCCGCAGGCCGGAACGTCAAGGTCATCCGCGTCTGCCTCGAATCGACAGATTTTCCAGACACGATCAAAAGGCACCGTGGTCGGCGAACGCAAGAAAAGCGTCGGTGATAACACGACCGACCTGATGGAAGTTCGCGCTCCTCTGACGGGTGTCATTGCCACTTTTCACGAAGAGTCGCCCGGTGTCTGGGTCGAACAGCGAACGCCGCCTGCACCGACACCAACATCCGCAGCCGACTTGAAAAAGCGTTCGCGACGGCCAGACGCTGATCGATGGTCTGGCGGCATTCCATCGGCGCATCGAGGCGCGCCTCAAACGCGGCGCGCGGATCCCGGTGGAGGTCGAGGAGGAATACCACCAGCACGCCGCACTTCTACGCACGGCCATTGCGGCGATCGACGAAGCCCTGACCGCCAAGAACCTTACCGCCGGCCAGCATGAACCCTCCGAAACGCTCAATCACGCGCTCGACAAGGCGGCGAAAAACCTGGAAGAGAAAGGCACCAGCACGCGCATTCGTCTGGTCAAACAGCAGCTACCCACGGCGGCGGGCGTGCAGTGGCTGAAGGAAAAGGGGAAATAACCATCGATAAAACCGTGACCCGGCGGCCCATCCGACACCGCCAGCATGATTTCCTCGACGAGTACCGGATTCGTGATGCTCACAATGACAAGGTCCTGTGCTACGCCCATTTTCACTACAGCAGCGCCGACGCGCCTGATCCATCGTTCATTCGCGGGCATATGAAAACCGTCGCCCAACAACGGATGGGCGGCGCCTACGAGCCCAGCCAGCAAAGCAACCAGCAACTGATTGAAATCCATCGCAGCGAAATTTCCAGTCGCTCGGCCGAAGCGTTGTTCTTCAATCTCGCCAAACCTGTCGCAAGCGCGCCAGTGCCGCTGTGATCGCAGACTCCGGCACAGCGGCAAAACCCAGCACCAGGCCGGCGCGCTGGGCCATCGGTGTAGTCGAGTCCGGCAACCAGTAACTGCTCAGGCCGTTGATTTCGACATCGACCTCAGCGGCCTGAGCGATCAATTGCTGCTCGCGCTCGATGCTGTCCACGGCGACGGTCAGGTGCAGCCCGGCCGGCACGGCGGGCAGTTGACCGACGCCGGCGACCGTCGGCCAGCCTTCGAGCAGGCAGTTGCGTCGGCTCAGCGCAGCCCGGCGCATGCGGCGGATATGCCGCTGGAAATGCCCGGCGGCCATGAATTCGGCCATCACCGCTTGCGTGCTGACCTCCGAGTGCCGAACATCGACGGCGCGGCGTTGCGCGAACGCGTCGACCAGCGCGGGCGGCAGCACCAGATAACCAAGGCGCAAAGCCGGAAAAGCGACTTTGCCAAACGTGCCGACGTAGAGCACACGACCCTGACGATCAAGTGCCGCCAACGGCGCCAGCGGTGCGCCGGTGTAGCGGTACTCGCCATCGTAATCATCCTCGACGATCCAGCCACCGACACGCTCGGCCCAGGCGAGCAACTCCAGACGCCGGGCCAGGCTCATCACCACGCCGGTCGGGTACTGATGGGACGGCGTGACGTAAGCCACCCGACAATCGCTGAGCTGAGCCATGGCGCTGCAGTCGATGCCATCGCTGTCTACCGCCACCCCATGCAATTTCGCCCCCGCTACAGCGAAGGCATGCCCGGCGGCGCGATAGCCCGGATTCTCGATCGCCACGCCGTCCCCAGGCTCGACCAGCAACTGTGCACAAAGGCTGATGCCCTGCTGCGCGCCACTGGTGATCACAATTTGCTCAGCCGTGCACTGCATGCCGCGGGAACTGCGCAAATAAGCGGCGATCATGCCGCGCAGTCGTGCATCGCCGGCCGGATCGCCGTAACACAGTTGCTGCAGATCCGGTTTACGCCAGAAAGCCGCGTTCAGCTTGGCCCAGACCTCGAACGGAAACAGATCGAATGCCGGCACGCCCACCCTAAAGGCCCGCGGCGGACCGCTCGGTGGTCGCGGCAAATGATGCTTTTCGATGCGGGAAAATCCGTCACTGTGGATAACTTTGCTGGATGGATTCACAGGTAAATCCAGCCAATTTGTGGATAAGGCTGTGGGTAAGTCTGTTGACAAGCCTGTGGATGAATTTGTGGATAGTTTTTCTTCGACGTGGACGCATGAGCCAATTGCGCCACGTAAGTACCGTCGCCGACGCGTCCTTCGATAAAGCCTTCGGCATACAACTGATCGTAGGCGCGCACCACGCTGTTGCGGGAAATGCCCAGCGCCGCGGCCAGGTCACGGCTGGCCGGCAATCGCGTGCCGCTAACGAGGCGCCTATCAAGCACCCGCTGGCGCAAGGCCTGATAGAGCTGGCGGCTCAGGCCCTGACGGCGATCGAGTTCGATTCCGGCCGGATTGAAAGGCATCGACAGCGGCGGTAGTTCAGGCATGGCAATGGACCTATGAAATGGCTCATCAATGGCTCTTACAACGGACCAATAGCCTGCCTAGGATGCAGGCATTCGCCAAGGAAAATCTGTCCATGTACACGCCAAGCGCCTTTGCCATCGAAGACTTGTCCCAACTGCACGAACTGATCCTCGCCACGCGCCTGGCCATTCTCGTCAGCCACGGTGCGAGCGGCCTGCAAGCCAGCCACGTGCCGGTGCTGCTGCATCGCGAACAGGGTGAGTACGGCACGCTCTATGGCCATCTGGCCAAGGCCAATCCGCAGTGGAAGGACCTGCGGGACGGCGCCGAGGCGATGCTGATCTTTGCCGGACCAGACGCCTACGTCAGCCCGAGCTTCTACCCGAGCAAAGCCGAGCACGGCAAGGTCGTGCCGACCTGGAACTATATCGCCGTGCACGCCTACGGCCATGCCGAAACCTTCAGCGATGGCGGGCGCCTGCTCGATATCGTCAGCACCCTTACTGACCGTCACGAAGCGGGCCGCGCCCAGCCATGGTCGGTCGATGATGCACCGGCCGATTACATTGATGGCATGCTCAAGGCCATTGTCGGTTTTGCCATTCCCATCGACCGCCTCGAGGGCAAACGCAAGCTCAGCCAGAACCGCAGCGCCGAAGATATCGCCGGCGTGCGCGACGGCCTTGCCGCCAGCCCCGACGCCAACGACCAGACCCTCGCCCGCTTGATGCGCTAAGGAAACCCGCATGACCCAGATCGACATTCGCCCGGTCAGCGCCAATGACCACGCCACCTGGCTGCCCCTGTGGCAGGCCTACCTGCGCTTCTACAATACCGAGCTGCCAGACGCCGTGACCCAAAGCACCTGGCAGCGCTTTCTCGACCCGAACGAACCGACCCACGCCACCCTCGCCTGGGCCGAGGGCAAAGCGCTGGGCATGGTGCACTACATCTATCACCGCTCGAACTGGAGCGTCGAAAATTCCTGCTATCTCCAGGATCTGCTGGTAGCGCCGGAAGCCCGTGGCACCGGTGTCGGTCGGCGGTTGATCGAGCATGTCTACGCTACCGCCAAGGCCGATGGCTGCTGCAAAGTCCACTGGCTGACCCACGAAACCAATGCAACGGCGATCCAGCTCTACGAGCGCATCGCTGAACGCCCGGGCTTCATCCAATTTCGCAAGGCCCTGTAAGGAGACGCGCACATGACCGCTTCACTCGCTGACTGGAAAGGCGTCCCCGCCCCTCCGCCACCCTGCTCGAGGGCCGTTTCATTCGTCTGGAAAAACTCGACCCGGCGCGCCATGCCGAGCAGCTTTACGCCGCCCTCGAAGGCCCCGGTGCCGATCCGAAACTCTGGGATTACTTGCCTTACGGGCCGTTTCCCGAGCGCAGCGCGTTCAACGACTGGCTGAACAATCATGCGGCCAACAGCGACCCGTATTTTTTCAGCGTCATCGACCGTGCGACGGGTCAGGTGCAAGGCATCCTCAGCCTGATGTCGATCGTCCCGGCCCAGGGCCGCATCGAAATCGGCCATGTCACTTTCGGTGCGCCAATGCAACGCTCGCCGAAAAGCACCGAGGCGGTGTACCTGCTGGCCAAATATTCGTTCGAGTTGGGGTACCGGCGCCTGGAATGGAAATGCAACAACGGCAACGCCCGCTCCAAATACGCGGCCGAGCGTCTGGGTTTCAGCTTTGAAGGCGTGTTCCGCCAGCACATGGTGGTCAAGGGCCAGAACCGCGACACCGCGTGGTATTCGATTCTGGATGGGGAATGGCCAGCGATTGGTGCTGGGTTCGAGCGCTGGCTGAGCGATGAAAACCAGACGCCTGATGGCCAGGTGAAAGGCTTGGCCGAGTGCCGTAGCTGATCGTCACAAAGCCCCTGTGGGAGCGAGCCTGCTCGCGAAGGCGCTGTGTCAGTCACCGCAAATATTGACTGACCGCTTTCGCGAGCAGGCTCGCTCCCACAATTGGCGGGGTCTTTCTTAACGACGCAGTTCTTGCGCCAGCACCGCAATATGCTCCGGACCGATCCCGCAGCAGCCACCCAGATGACTGGCGCCGCGCTGTTGCCAGTCCAGCGCCCAGTGCAGATACCCCGGCGGATCGAGATCGTCACGCAACGGATCGAGCCCGTCGTTGGCCGTGGCTTCTTTCGGTTGCGGAGGAAACGCGTTGGCATACGCGCCGATATTGATCGTGACGCCGAGACGCTCAAAGGTTGCGCGCGCCGCGTCGATGGCCGCGCCAATCACTTCAGGCTGACTGCAATTGAACAGCAGGGTTTCGACGCCAAGTTGAGCCGCCACCGCAGCCGCATCGGCTACCGGCTCACCGGAGCGCAGGCGTGGCACTTCATCGGTGTCTTCATCCTTGAGGGTGAACGACAGCCAGAACGGTTTGCCGTCCTTCGGCAACCCGGCGTGAATGGCCCGCGCCTCGACGATCGAACTCTGGGTTTCAGCCAGCCATAGATCAACGTGCGGGGCCAGCCCCTTGACCAGCGGCGTCAGCAATTCGCTTACCCGATCCGCTTCGAACAGGTCCGGACGGTACGAGCCGAACAGCGGCGGCAACGAACCGGCAACACGCACTGGCTTGCCCGATGCCTGCACGGCCCGCCGCGCCAACTCCCCAGCCAGTGCCGCAAGCGCCTGGCCTTCAGCCGCAAAGCGCGCCTCGCCAATGTGAAACGGCACCACCGCGTAACTGTTGCTGGTGATCACGTCCGCGCCGCTGTTGATGTAAGCGGCATGCACCGCCTCGACCGCCTGCGGCGCTTCACTCAGCGCCAGTGCCGACCACTCCGGTTGGCGAAACGGCGCGCCGGCGCGTTGCAGTTCACGGCCCATGCCGCCATCGAGAATGACCGTTGCTGCTGCGCTCATATGCGATTCACTCATATGCTTATGAAAATAACTCACTATCAGAGTCGTTCTTATAACTATTTAATACGCACCACTCGGTTAATAACAACCTCTTTTTTCAACAGGGATCGACTGTGAAATTCCAACCGCTATTGGCCCTGGGCCTGACCATTCTGGCCTCCACCCAAGCCTTCGGCGGCGCGACGCTGGACCGTGTCGAGCAGAAAAAGAGCTGGTCGGTGTGCTGATGGAGAGCTATCCGCCCTTCTCGTTTCTCAATGAGCAGAATCAACTCGACGGTTTCGATGTCGAGGTTGCCAAAGCGGTGGCGGACAAGCTTGGCGTCAAACTGCGTCTGGAAACGCCGTCCTGGGACGTGATCGCCGCCGGCCGCTGGAGCGGGCGCTACGACATCTGCATCTGCTCGATGACCCCGAGCAAGGCCCGCGCCGAAGTATTCGACTTCCCGGTCGAGTACTACGCTTCGCCAGCGGTGATTGTGGTCAATGCCAAGGACGATCGCATCCACAGCGCCAAGGACCTGAGCGGCAAAAGGTCGGCCTGACCAGCGCCTCCAGCTACGAAAGCTATCTGAACAAGAACCTGGTCATCGAAGGCGCCGAGGATACCCAGTTGGAGTATCCGTTCGAGGATGTGCAGATCGCTCCGTACGATACCGACAACGTCGCCTTCCAGGATCTGGGCCTGGGCGCCGGCGTGCGCCTGGATGCGATCCTCACCAATCTGGTCACCGCGCAGCCGCGCCTGAACCAGGACCAGCGTTTCAAACTGGCCGGCGAACCGCTCTACTCGGAACCCAACTCGGTGGCCATCGAAAAGGGTGACCCGCAGTGGGACGCCAAGGTACGCGAGGTGTTTGCCCAGCTGAAACAGGACGGCACCCTGAGCAAGCTGTCGCAGAAATGGATCGGCGCCGATATCAGCCAATGACTTCCTTTCCGACCCCGCCACAGCCACCGCAACCGGTGGCTGAGACACGCCTGCAAAAGCTCTTCGGTTTCCGTACGCGCCTTTATCTGACCTGGGCTGCTCTGTTCTGCCTGTTCGCCGGATTCTTTCTCAGCTTCGACCTGAAGTTCGCGATCATCCTCGACAAGTTGCCCAACCTGGTCGGCCTGAAGCTGGCGCCGAACGGATTTCTGCAAGGCGCAGCGCTGACGCTGTTCCTCTGCGCCTGCTCGATCATCGCCTCCTCGCTGCTGGGTTTCATCACCGCGCTGGCGCGCCTGTCGAACAGCGCCGTGGCGTTCGGCATCGCCAGTTTCTACACCTCGTTCTTTCGCGGCACGCCGCTGCTGATCCAGATCCTGCTGATCTACCTCGGCCTGCCGCAACTGGGCATCGTCCCGGGCGCCATCGTCGCCGGCATCATTGCCCTGTCGCTGAACTATGGCGCGTACCTGAGCGAAATCTTCCGCGCCGGGATCCTCGGCGTCGATCACGGCCAACGCGAAGCCTCCCTGGCACTGGGTCTGCGCGAAAGCGTGATCTTCTGGCGCATCACCCTGCCCCAGGCCATGCGCACCATCATCCCGCCGACCACCAACCAGTTCATCTCGATGCTCAAGGACTCGTCGCTGATCTCGGTGATGGGCGTCTGGGAAGTGATGTTTCTCGCCCAGTCGTATGGGCGCTCAAGTTATCGCTACATCGAAATGCTCACCACGGCGGCGATCATCTACTGGCTGATGTCGATCGGGCTGGAGCTGATTCAGGCACGGATGGAGCGGCATTACGGCAAGGCGTATGTGCGGCGTAGTTGAGGTGCATTCAAATGGTGTCCCGGCGTATTCGCACAACGCCCATTTTCATGCCGAAGGGGCGGAACACCGCGTTCAGCGACTTCAGGGTCTGATTGCCTTCGCCATGTTCGATATGCACCAGCGTGCGCACTGAAATCTTGCACATCTTCGCGAACTGAGTCTGATGCAGACCGGTGACTTCGACCCGTAAACGGCGCACGGCGTCACCGATTTCCAGAGTGCCTTCGGCCAGCGCTTGCTGAATGCTTTCGATGAGCGCCGTGCGCTCGAGGACGGTCAGACTCATTGCAGGTCCCACTCTTTCAAACGTTGCTCGAGGTTTTTCAGGTGAACGCTCGGGTGATTCATGGTTCTGGCGGGCAAACCGCTGGCTGCAAGAATATCCGGCAGTGCGGCCAGACGGCGGGCATCCGCGCGCAGGCCTTCGAACAGCGCTGAGGCATCCAGCCCCGTCAACGATTCGTGCGGATCCGCGCTATCGGCCAATACGCGGCAGACACCTCGCCAATCGACATCTCCCGCCCGCTCCAACTCTTTTGGCCACTTGGTCGTACGAGTCACGCCTTCGTCATCCATGACCATCGGGGCGAGGTCATAAATAGGCGCGAGCTGGAAAGCGTTCTCTTGCCGGATAATCGCCGTGTTACGACCGTGGTTATCGGAGTTTCCGAGGATTTTATTGATCAGGTCGCGACGCAGATAATCGGCGACGAGGCTGGGAATCTGGCTGGCCTGACCCGCTTTGCGCCAGAGCCCGGCGAGCATGCGGATCACTTCCAGATGATTCATGGCACTGCCTGGCGTCGTCACTCCAGCCAGCGAATAAACCGATTCGACGGCGAAACGCGACACCGCCCCATCTTTCACTTGTCGATCAAAACGCCGCATCCACACACTCGGTTTGCTCGCCTCTTCCAAGGCCAGGCCTTCCGCCGCGACCGTTTCGATGCCCAATGTCTGCAGCGCTTTGTAGTAATGGAATTCGCTGCGCAGGATGTCCTGGTCGGTCTGCCCGCCCCTGTTTTTGGCGAATTTCACGAACCAGTGCTGTCGCACTTCTTCATCGTCCAATACCGCATCGGGATACAGAAGCCCGGCACTGTTCTCTGCCAGTAATAGCTTCGGAGCTTCACCACCTGCCCCCGTCGCGCCACTGATGGCCGCGCCCAGCTCGTAGGCATATTCAAGAAAGCGATTGTCGCGGCTAATGACCTCCTCGCGCTTGAATCCGATCGGCTTTCTTTCATCGACTGCTTCCGCCGATTCCTTTATTCGCATGTTGCCAATGGGGGCCGGTGTACTGCGGCCCAGCAGAAACAGATCGGCGCTGATCTCGGCGGGTCTTTCCTGACCCAGGCGGGCGAGTAGAAACCGCTTGGCTGCGCCTGCCGGTGCGATGTCGTGGACAAAGGCTGGCGTCTTCGCGCGCCGACCTTCCCAATCCAGCGGATACAGGGCACTCACGGCTTGGGAAAAAGGCGACCCGATCAACTCAATGTTTTCCACCAGATAGTCCGCTTCATAGCCAAAACTGCAGCGGCTTTCGAAGCCTTTTTCCGGATTATCGAAATCAAGAATCATCGCGTCGTGCCATTGCCCGGCGGTGAAGATCTGAAGCGTCAGTTCGTACATGTTGATTCCATGTGCATTTCAATGCATTTCAACGAGGAAGGATCTCTTACGCATGCAATATAGTGCATTCAAATAAGCCCATGCACCGCAAAATCTGCAACAAAATGCAGATTAACTCATGCGATCGGATTTATGGATGCAAAATAATGCAGATACGCGACTGAGGTCACGCTGATAAAAAGTCGTCATTAGTAGAAAGCCGTAGGAAAAAGAACGGATGACGCTGCGCAAAAGCGTCGTTTGCCCAGCCCGCTGAGAGTTTTTCTACAGAGCCATCCGATGTCGCCTGCGTAGATGCGGGAAGCGGCCGACATCGGTTTTTTCGGGCAGCAATAGAGTTGGGTCTTCTCGATAAGGAGGTCGAACTTGATGCCCACTCAAAACCTATTCGCACCAAAACACTTGGCTCTGGCTATTTCATTGGCAATGGGTGGCGTAGCGCTGGCTAACGCCGAGCAATCCACTGAAGCAATAGAGCAGCCCCCAAGCATGGAAACGACGGAGCAGCCCGAAACCAACCCCAAGCAACAGGCGATGGAACGGCTAAAGGGTTTTCTCACCGACGCGAGCACGGTACCGATAACCTTTACGACACCGGAAACCTTGTTCAAAGGGACTGACGTCAACGACCTGATTACCCTAACCGACGGCGCAAGCTTCACGGGTCGGCTGGATGGCGGCAAGGGCGATAATGTGTTGTTCCTGAATGCTGCGAATGGCGGCACGTTGAACGACACGCGCAACTTCAATGGGTTATTCGTCGCCCAAGGCAACTGGACGCTGAGCTCCAAAGGCGATTTCCATGAAGGTGTTCTGGTCAACAGCGGTGGAGCGTTGACCAACCTCGGCAGCATCAAGGGCGATGTGTATGTCCAGAATGGCGGCAGTTTCGCCGGTAAAGGCACGGTGGGAAATCTTGAGGTGGGTGGGCTGCTCACCGTCAATGCAGCGCTTGGCGCACCGCGAGTGAAAGGTAATTTGCACTTGGCGCCTGGTGCCGAATTGGCTTACGAGGTCACTCCCGCTGGTGGTCAGACGATCAAGGTCGATGGTACAGCCCAACTCGAAGGTGCCACCCTGAAGATTGTTTCGGCTCCCGGTGAATATCCGCAGAGCAGCCAATACAAAATCATTGAGGCCCGAGAGGTAAAAGGCGAATTCGGCAGGATAGAGAACGATCTGGCCTATATGACCGCCACAGCTCAATACAACAAGAAGTCGGTTGGACTGACTTACGCTCGCAATGGTGAACCGATTCAAAATCTCGCCACTTCAGAAAACGGCGGTTCACTTGGCGAAAGTATCATCGAGCCTGAAACACCAAGATCCCCCGTTGCACCAATATCAACACCTACGATGCAAACGCCCGCTCCAGCCTCAAGAGCAGATGCAATCCCAGCAGCATCGCCAGCCCCGGCCTCGGTTGCGACCTTGGCTGAAGACGCCATTTCGGTGGAATCATCTACACCAAACACAATCGTGACTTCACAAACCAGCGCAGTTATCCCACGGCCCGCGTCCGAGCCCACAAGGCCGACCAACGCAGCGGTCGCCGCACTACTCACCAGCGATAAGACCACCGCGCCCATCGCCCTTGATCAACTCGCCGCCGGCAGCAATGCCAATCTCGCCAAAGCCACACTGAGCAGTGTCACGCCGGTCAGTGCGAGCATGCTCTCGGCGATGCGCCAACTGGACAACCGTTCCGGCTCTACTGACGGCTCGCGCAGTTCAACTCATCAGGCCTCGGGCAGCGAAGGCTCCGGGCGGGTGTGGTTTCAGGCATTGGGCCACGGCGGCAAGATTGACCGCGACGCCGACGGCATCCTTCAACATGCCACTCAAGGGCTGGTCATGGGCGCTGACTGGCGACTCGACGAGCACTGGCATGTCGGCCTGCTCGGCGGCAAATCGCAGACGAAACTCGATGCCCGCCAGTACGACGGCGACCTCGACAGCTGGCACCTCGGCGCCTACGCCGTGCGTCAGGATGGCCCGCTATCGCTGCGTCTCGGCGCTACCTACGCCAGCCATGACGGCAGCAGCACACGGCGGGTCGCGTTCAAGGGTTTCAGCGATCGGCTCAAGGGCAATTACGACGCCAATACTCAGCAAGCATTTGCCGAGGCCGGGTTCAACCTGGGCCGCAACAACGTGACCCTCGAACCCTTCGCCAGCCTCGGCTATCAGCGTTATCAGCGCGACAGTTACAACGAAAAAGGAGGCGACGCGGCATTGAAAGTCTACGGCCAGACCCGCGACAACTTCAGCAGCACCTTCGGTCTGCGGGTTGCGCAGGTCAACACGCTGGATAACGGCATGCATTTGACTCCGCGATTGAGCGCCGGCTGGAAACATACCTTCGACGAGATCGACAGCGACACTCGCCAACAACTGCTCAAGGGGGCAAGCGTTTCGAAGTGACCGGCGCGGCACTGGATAGGAACGCTCTGTCGGTGGATGCGGGGGTCGATCTTGGTATTTCAGCGGCGCACACGCTGGGCGTGGGCTTGACGGGTGAGCTGGGCAACGACAGCCGAACATATGGCGTAGCGGGTCAATGGCGCATGGCGTTCTGATGGATTAAGCACACCTACTGTGGGAGCGAGCCTGCTCGCGAAAGCGGTGGATCACTCGCAGATGATGTTGGCTGGTCCGACGCATTCGCGAGCAGGCTCGCTCCCACATCGGCTCCTCAAGCGAGCTGAGAAATATCGAAAATCACAGGCAAAAAAGGGGAGCACCTGCTCCCCGAGGTTTAAAGCGTTGGATCGCGACTGTTATCTCAGCCTTCGATCTCGACGAGGATTTCGCCCGGGTTGACCCGATCGCCCTTGGCCACATGAATCGCAGTGACCTTGCCGGCAATGGCAGCCTGGACTTCGGTTTCCATCTTCATCGCTTCGGTGATCAGTACCGCCTGGCCAGCCTTGACGGTGTCGCCTTCCTTGACCAGCACATCGACGATGTTGCCGGGCATGGTGGTGCTGACGTGGCCTGGCGCCGAGGCCTGTTTGCGTTTGCTGCTGCCACCGCCGACGAACTCGTTGAGCGGTTCGAACACCACTTCTTCCGGCATGCCATCGATGGACAGATAGAAGTGGCGCTTGCCTTCGGCCTTGACGCCGACACCGGTGATATCGACGCGGTAGGTTTCGCCGTGGACGTCGATGACGAACTCGGTCGGCACGCCTTCGCCGCCCGCCGAGGCAACGGCACCCGCTTCCGGGATCGGCAATAGCACTTCCGGCGTAAGAGTGCCGGCAGCGCGTTCTTCGAGGAATTTGCGGCCGATATCCGGGAACATGGCGAAGGTCAGTACGTCTTCTTCGGACTTGGCCAGTGCGCCGATATCGGCACGCAGCTTGGTCATTTCCGGCTTGAGCAGATCGGCCGGGCGCACGTCAATGACGTCTTCGCTGCCGATCGCCTGACGGCGCAGTTTTTCATTGACCACGCCCGGCGCCTTGCCATAGCCGCCCTGCAGATACAGCTTCACTTCGTTGGTGATGGTCTTGTAGCGCTCGCCGGCCAGTACGTTGAAAAATGCCTGGGTGCCGACGATCTGCGAAGTCGGCGTCACCAGCGGCGGGAAGCCAAGGTCTTCGCGTACGCGCGGGATTTCCGCGAGCACTTCGCTCATGCGGTTCAGAGCACCCTGCTCTTTCAACTGGTTGGCGAGGTTGGAAATCATCCCGCCCGGCACCTGGTTGACCTGCACACGGGTGTCGACGGCGGTGAATTCGCTTTCGAACTGGTGGTACTTCTTGCGCACGGCATAGAAGTACAGGCCGATTTCCTGGAGCAGCTCCAGATTCAGGCCGGTGTCATATTCGGTGCCTTTGAGCGCGGCGACCATCGACTCGGTGCCCGGATGGCTGGTGCCCGAGGCGAAGCTGGAGATTGCGGTATCGATGTGATCGGCACCGTTTTCGATCGCCTTGAGCTGGCACATGGCGGCCAGGCCAGCGGTGTCGTGGGAATGGATGAACACCGGCAGCGACTGCTCGGCTTTCAACGCACGCACCAGTTCACCGGTGGCGTATGGCGTGAGCAGACCGGCCATGTCCTTGATCGCCACCGAGTCGCAACCCATGGACTCCATTTGCTTGGCCTGGGTGACGAAAGCGTCGATGGTGTGCACCGGGCTGGTGGTGTAGGCGATGGTGCCTTGAGCATGCTTGCCGGCAGCTTTCACCGCTTCGATGGCGACACGCAGATTACGCACATCGTTCATGGCATCGAAGATGCGGAACACGTCGATGCCATTCACCGCTGCTTTGGCGACGAAGGCTTTGACCACATCGTCGCTGTAGTGGCGATAGCCGAGCAGGTTCTGCCCGCGAAGGAGCATTTGCAGGCGGGTATTGGGCAGCGCGGCACGCAATTGGCGCAGACGCTCCCACGGGTCTTCCTTGAGGAAGCGCACACAGGCGTCGAACGTCGCGCCGCCCCAGCACTCCAGCGACCAGTAGCCGACCTTGTCGAGCTTGTCGCAGATCGGCAGCATGTCTTCGGTGCGCATGCGGGTGGCGAGCAGCGATTGGTGAGCGTCGCGCAGGATGGTGTCGGTAACGAAGATCTTCTTAGTCATTGGTATCTCCTCATAGCGGCGAACTTCAAGCTACGAGCTGCAAGAAAAAGCCAATCTGCTTTTACTTGCCGCTTGCAGCTGAAAGCTCGCAGCTGCTTCATTCATAGGCCTGCGTGGGCGGCGATGGCGGCGGCGATGGCCAGGGCCAGCTCTTCGGGTTTGCGCTTGATCGAGTAGTTGGTCAGTTCCGGGTGGCTTTCAACGAAGCTGGTGTTGAACTGGCCGCTACGGAATTCCGGGTTACGCAGAATTTCCTGGTAGTACGCGGCGGTGGTCTTCACGCCCTGCAGACGCATGTCGTCGAGGGCGCGCAGGCCCCGGTCCATCGCCTCTTCCCAGGTCAGCGCCCAGACCACCAGTTTCAGGCACATCGAATCGTAGAACGGCGGAATGGTGTAGCCGGTGTAGATCGCCGTGTCGGTGCGCACGCCCGGGCCGCCGGGGGCGTAGTAACGGGTGATCTTGCCGAAGCTCGGCAGGAAGTTGTTCTTCGGGTCTTCGGCGTTGATACGGAACTGCAATGCAAAGCCACGGTGCTGGATGTCTTCCTGCTTCACCGACAGCGGCAGGCCGGAAGCGATGCGAATCTGTTCGCGGACGATGTCGATGCCAGTGATTTCTTCGGTGATGGTGTGTTCCACCTGCACCCGAGTATTCATTTCCATGAAGTACACCTCGCCCTCGGCGAGCAGAAACTCCACGGTGCCGGCGTTCTCGTAACCCACGGCTTTGGCCGCACGCACCGACAGGTCGCCGATGTAGGCGCGCTGTTCCGGGGTCAGTTGCGGGCTCGGCGCGATCTCGATCAGCTTCTGGTTGCGGCGCTGGATCGAGCAGTCACGCTCGAACAGGTGCACGACGTTGCCGAAGCTGTCGCCGAGGATCTGCGCTTCGATGTGCTTGGGATTGACGATGCATTTTTCCAGGAACACTTCCGCCGAACCGAACGCCTTGGTGGCCTCTGATATGACACGAGGGAAGTTCTGTTCGAGTTCTTCGCGGCTGTTGCAGCGACGGATACCGCGACCGCCACCACCGGAGGTGGCCTTGAGCATCACCGGGTAACCGATGCGGTCGCCTTCGACCAAGGCTTCTTCGATGCCGGAGACATTGCCCTCGGTACCGGGCGTCACCGGTACGCCGGCCTTGATCATGCTGCGCCGCGCTTCGGTCTTGTCGCCCATGCGCCGGATGACTTCCGCCGACGGGCCGATGAATTTGATACCGCGCTCGGCGCAGATTTCCGCCAGCTCGGCGTTTTCCGACAGGAAACCGTAGCCGGGGTGCAGCGCATCGCAGCCGGTTTCCACCGCCAGGTTCACCAGCTTGCGCGGGTTCAGGTAGCCGGCCAGCGGCTCGGCTCCGACGCTGTGGGCCTCGTCCGCACGCTTCACATGCAAGGCATGACGATCGGCATCGGAGAAAATCGCAACCGAGCGAATGCCCATTTCGGCGCAGGCTCGTACGATTCGTACGGCAATCTCACCACGGTTGGCGATCAGGATCTTTTTTATCACTTGGAGGTTCCCTTGAGCCGGTGGTACCACGACCTGCTAGACCCAGGTCTACGCGTGACCAAATGTTTCAATTCAGTGGCAGGTCCACACTAGCGCTGCCAAGGGATTAACAAAAATGAATAAAAATTGGGACAGGCATAAGTAAACACTTATAGTCGAAGCACACGACCGCCAACCGAGCCCGAATAATATGCGTAAGTCATTGATGCGTATGACATTGCGTCAACTGCAAATCTTCAATGAAGTGTGCGATCTGCGCTCCTACAGCCGCGCCGCCGAGGAAATGTCCCTTACACAACCGGCCGTCAGCCTACAGATTCGACAGCTTGAAGAGCTGATCGGCCAGCCGCTATTCGATTATGTCGGCAAAAAACTCTATATGACCGAGGCGGCGGAAGCGCTTCAACGTGCCAGTCGCGACATTTTCGGGCGCCTGGAAAACCTCGATATGCAACTGTCGGACATGCAGGGATCACTGCAGGGCCAACTGAAACTGGCAGTGGAATCGAGCGCCAAATATTTTGTGCCGCACCTGTTCGCTGCGTTCAAGCGCCAGCATCCGGAAGTCAATTTGCAGCTGACCGTGGTCAACCGTGGCCAAGTCATTCGCCGTCTCTCGGACAACCGCGATGATCTGGTGATCATGTCGATGGTGCCGCAGGACATGGGCCTGGAGTTTCTGCCGTTTCTGAACAATCCGATTGTCGCCGTGGCGCGCCCGGATCACCCGCTGGCGCACATGGGCCCGTTGCGCTTGCAGGATCTGGAGCCGTATACGCTGCTGATCCGCGAGCCAGGCTCGGGCACGCGTCTGGCCTGCGAGGAATACTTCAAGGAAAAGCGCGTGCACTTCACCCAGACCCAGGAAGTGGCGTCCGCCGAAGCCCAGCGCGAATGCGTATTGGCGGGTCTGGGCCTGGCGCTGTTGACGCGCCACGCCCTGAACCTGGAGCTGGCGACCGGCGGCCTGGTCGAGCTGCCGGTCGAAGAGTTGCCGCTGATGCGCAGCTGGTGTCTGGTGCAGGCCAAAGCCAAACGGCTGTCACCGGTGGCGCACGCCTTCCTGGCCTTTATCCGCAGCGAACGGGCGCAGATTATTGCGTTGGTTGAGCGTTTCGACGGGAAGCTGCGGGCGCTGCCTGCCAGTGAGTGATCTCGGGAAAATCGCCGATCTCGGCCTGAAGCTGGCGAAGTTCGAAGCGATCTTCAATTGCGCGGCGAAATTCCATGCGGCGCTGATCTTCCTGTTGACGACGGGTTTTCGCGGCGCTGTTGCGTTCTTCGTAGGGCTGAGCCATTTCGAGTCTCCCAGGGCGAGTACGGGAGTTTCACGATAGGCGTGGGGGATGACGGTTTGGCTGCGCCGGGATGACAATGTGATGAAATGTGCGCAGGGATGTGCTGTTGTTGAAGACGCTTTCGCGAGCAGGCTCGCTCCCACATTTGATCCCGTTATGACCCAGAATTTATGTTCTCAGGAGATCCCCTGTGGGAGCGAGCCTGCTCGCGAACAAGGTCGGAACGACCTTGCTCAATCATCCAGGGCTTTCACGGCTTTTGGAGACAAACGCAAGCTGCGCAGACTGCGCTTCACGCTCTTGAGGTGATTGACCAGACTCGGCCCGCGCGCCATGGCCACGCCCATCGCCAGAACGTCGATCACGACCAGGTGGGCGATACGCGAAGTCAGTGGTGTATAGATTTCGGTGTCTTCATGTACATCGATCGCGAGGTTCACCGTCGACAACTCCGCCAATGGCGTCTGGCTCGGGCACAGTGTGATCAGCGATGCCCCGCTCTCGCGAACAAGGTTTGCGGTGATCAACAAATCCTTTGAACGCCCCGACTGGGAAATACAGATCGCCACATCGGTGGGCTTCAGCGTCACCGCTGACATCGCCTGCATGTGCGGGTCGGAATACGCCGCCGCGGTCAACAACAAACGGAAGAACTTGTGCTGTGCATCCGCTGCCACCGCACCGGAAGCACCGAAGCCGTAGAACTCGACACGCTGCGCCTGGGACATCAGCGTCACTGCGCGCTGCAACTCCACCGGGTCGAGTTTCTCGCGCACTTCCATCAGGGTGTGCAGCGTGGTGTCGAAAATCTTCAGGCTGTAGTCGGCGACGGAGTCGTCTTCGTGGATCGCGAACTGGCCGAAGCTGGCACCGGCGGCCAGGCTTTGCGCCAGTTTCAGTTTGAGATCCTGAAAGCCGGAACAACCGATCGCGCGGCAGAAGCGCACGATGGTCGGCTCGCTGATACCGACGCTGTGAGCCAGGTCGGCCATGGAACTGTGCATCACTGCCGCAGGGTCAAGCAGCACGTGGTCGGCGACCTTGAGCTCCGACTTGCGTAACAGGTGACGTGACTGGGCGATGTGTTGCAGCAGATTCAAGGGGCTGGACTCTTCTTGTGGGCAAGGATGTAGCAAGCTTGTAGTTATACTACATGAATGGGCATTTTGCCTGCTCAAAGCGTAACTCGATGTCCCGGCATCAGGCACGCTGAGCTGTATGTAGCCCTTACTGCGGATTTCCCTGATCGCGCAAAAGCCCGGCCAGACTGGCAGCGTCCACCGGCCGGCTGATCAGATAACCCTGCACCTCGTCGCAACGCTCCACGCGCAGAAATTCCAGCTGATCCTGCCGCTCAACGCCCTCTGCCACGACTTTCAGCGCCAGCCCGTGAGCCATAGCGATGATCGCGCGAGTGATCGCAGCGTCCGCACTGCCGACGCTCAAGCCGCGAATGAACGCCTGATCGATCTTCACGTAATCCACCGGAATTCGCTTGAGGTAACTCAACGAGGAATAACCGGTACCGAAATCATCGATCGCCAGTTTCACCCCAGATCGCGCAGTTGCTGGAACGTCGCAATGATGTGTTCGACGCTGTCGAGCAAATGGCTTTCGGTCAATTCGAGCTCAAGGCAGTGCGGCGCCAGCCCGGTTTCTTCCAGCACCTGCCGCACCAGACTGACCAGCTTGCCCTGGCGCAGCTGATGCACCGACAGGTTCACCGACACGCGGATCGGCGCCAGGCCCTGGCGCTGCCATTCGCACGCCTGCCAGCACGCCTGACGCAAAACGAATTCACCGATCGGCCCGATCAGACCGGTCTCCTCGGCGAGGCCAATGAAATCCGCCGGCGGCACCTGGCCCATGCTCGGATGATCCCAGCGCACCAGCGCTTCAGCGGCATTCAGGCGACCGCTCTGCAGGCACAGTTTCGGTTGGTAGAATACGGTGAGTTGCCGTTCCTCAATGGCCCTGCGCAAGTGGTTTTCCAGCTGCAGGCGTTCGAGTGTGCTGGCCTGCAAGCTGTCGGTGAAGAACTGGAAATTGTTGCCGCCCAGATGTTTGGCGTGCTGCATGGCCATGTTCGCCTGGCTGACCAGCGCTGAAATTTCGCGCGCATTGTCCGGCAACAGGCTGATGCCCATGGAAGCGCTGACCACCAGTTCATGCCCGTCGACACTCAGCGGCAAACGCAGCTTGGCCGACAACCGCGTCGCCACCCGCGCCAGGCTCGACAGATTGCCGTAGGCATCGAACAGCACGGCAAATTCGTCACCGGACAGGCGCGCAATGGTGTCGGCTTCCGGCAAGGCATTGACCAGCCGCCGCGCCATCTTCTGCAGCAGCTGATCGGCGACTTCATGGCCGAGGCTGTCATTGAGCAATTTGAAGCGATCAAGATTGATGTGCAGCAACGCCAGACTGCGGCGCCCGCCCTGCCGCACCCGCTGATGGGCTTCGTGCAGACGCTCGCGGAACAGTGCACGGTTGGCCAGGCCGGTGAGCTCGTCGTAATGGGTCAGATAGCGCATGCGCTCTTCCGATGCCCGCCGCGCCGAGAGATCGGCGAAGAAGCCGACGATATGGCTGACATTGCCGCGACTGTCGCGCACCGCATTGAGCTGCAGCCACTGCGGGTACAGCTCACCATTCTTGCGGGTTTCCACCAGTTCGCCCTGCCAACTGCCGTACTGCTCCAGCGCATGACGGATCGCCACGTAGTGACGACGGGCATCGCGGCTGCACGGCAACTCGACGACGTTGCGCCCAAGCATGTCGTCGATCTCATAACCGCTGACACGGCTGAACGCCTGGTTGATCGCAATCAGCGCGTAGTCCGGGTCGAGAATCACGATGCCTTCGCTGGCTGCTTCGAACACCGTCGCCGCCAACCGCTGCTGCTCTTCAAGGTTTTTGCTGGCGCTGATATCGCGGCGGGTGCCGACCATGCGGATCACCCGGCCGCTGGCGCTGCGCTCCACGGCGCGACCACGGTCCTCGATCCACACCCAGTGGCCGTCGCCGTGGCGCAGGCGATATTCGACCTGATAATCCTCGGTGCGCCCTTTCAAATGCTCGACCAGGGCGAACTTGAGTGACGGCAAGTCTTCGGGGTGCAGTCGCGGCTTGAGGTCGCGCAGCAGCGCGGTGACGTATTCCGGGGCGAGGCCGAACAGTTCCTGAATCTGTGTGTGGTGGACTTCGTCGGTCTGCAGGTTCCAGTCCCACAGCCCGAGCTCACTGGCCTTGAGCGCCAGCGCCAGGCGCGCTTCGCTTTTGCTCAGGGCCTGATTGGCCGCATCCAGTTCGCGGCTGCGCTGGGCCACGCGATTTTCAAGATCAACCTGTGCTTCACGCAATTGCGCTTCGGCACAGCGGCGCTGCTCGATCTCCTTGCCCAGCTCCTGATTGAGTTGTTCGCTGCGCGTCTGCGCTTGCTGCAAATGCTCGATCAGGTGCTGATTCTGAAAACGCCGGAGCAAGCCGCGATCAATCAGCCGATTGACCTGCCACGCCACCACGCTCAACGAACCGAGCAGGATCAGCCCCAGCCAGCCCCAGCCCCAGCCCTGATCGTCGCCGCCCCAGAACAGGTAGCCGATCGCTGGCAGCAGGCACGGCAAGGTAAACGAGAGGAACGCCGGCAGGCTCACCGCGTAGGCGACACTGGCCGACAGCGTCGCCGCGCCGATCAGGCCGAACACCCAGGCTTGCTGAATGAAATTGTCGGCGGGCACCAGCGCAATGCCGGCGCCGGCCAGGGTCAGGCCGGTCATGGTCGAACCGAGCAGGAACATGCGGAACCAGATCGGCTGGGCCTGGCGATCGGGAATCGCCGAATCGAACGCGGCCACCTGGATCACCCGCAACGCGACCAGCGACAGCAGCCAGACCAGCCAGACGCTGACCACGAAGTAGCGCTGCGGGCTCCAGAGCAGGGCGGCGCAGACCAGGCCGTTAATCAACATGAACAGCGTGGGCAACAACGAGCCCTGATACAGCAGACGCGTGCGCTCCACCGCCATTTCGACGGCATAGTGCTTGCGGATTAGCCGGGGCTCCACGGAGGGGCCCGACAGTTCGGCGCTGAGGGTCATGGGCAACGTTCTTGTTCTTATAAGGAGGGCGTGCGCCCGAAACGTGCACGGAGCATACACAAGCCGATCCCGTTGCCAAACTGCCGCGGATCACAATTTCAGGGATTTTTTCCGCCGCTTGCGCATGGAGGCAAGCCCTCAAGCGAGACGGGCCGAAGCCTGCAGCCAATGACCGACCGGTCGTCATCGGCAGCACTTTCATCGGCTAATGCAACACGCGGTTTGCCCGGGCCTGCGGCGCACCCTAGAATGCCCCGATGCGCGATGATCTCTCCCTTCTGCTGAACTCCTCAACGATGCCCAACGCCAGGCCGTAGCGGCCCCGTCGGCCGTCAGTTGGTCCTGGCCGGCGCCGGTTCCGGTAAAACCCGAGTACTGGTGCACCGTATCGCCTGGTTGATCCAGGTCGAAAACGCCTCACCCCACTCCATCCTGTCGGTGACCTTCACCAACAAGGCCGCTGCCGAGATGCGCCATCGCATCGAGCAGTTGCTGGGCATCAACCCGGCCGGCATGTGGGTCGGCACCTTCCACGGCCTCGCGCACCGCTTGCTGCGGGCGCACTGGCAGGAAGCGGGCCTGAGCCAGACCTTCCAGATTCTCGACAGCGACGACCAGCAGCGGCTGGTCAAGCGGGTAATCCGCGAGCTGGGTCTGGACGAGCAACGCTGGCCGGCGCGGCAGGCGCAGTGGTTCATCAACGGGCAGAAAGACGAAGGTCTGCGACCGCAACACATTCAGGCCAGCGGCGACCTGTTCCTCGCCACCATGCGCGGCATCTACGAAGCCTACGAGGCAGCGTGCCTGCGGGCCGGCGTGATCGATTTCTCCGAACTGCTGCTGCGCGCTCGATCTGTGGCGCGATCACCCCGGCCTGCTGGCGCACTACCAAAAGCGCTTCCGGCACATTCTGGTCGACGAGTTCCAGGACACCAACGCCGTGCAGTACGCCTGGTTGCGCCTGCTCGGCAAGGGCGGCGACAGCCTGATGGTGGTCGGCGACGACGACCAGTCGATTTACGGCTGGCGCGGGGCGAAGATCGAGAACATCCATCAGTACTCTTCCGACTTCCCGGACTCCGAAACGATTCGCCTGGAGCAGAACTACCGATCCACTGCCGGCATCCTCAAAGCCGCCAACGCGCTGATCGCCAACAACACCGGGCGTCTCGGTAAAGAGCTGTGGACCGACGGTGGCGACGGCGAAGCGATCAATCTGTACGCCGCGTTCAACGAACACGACGAAGCCCGTTACGTGGTGGAAACCATCGAAAGCGCGCTGAAAACCGGACTGGCCCGTAGCGATATCGCCATTCTGTACCGCTCCAACGCCCAGTCGCGGGTGCTTGAAGAAGCCCTGCTGCGCGAGCGCATCCCGTACCGCATCTATGGCGGTCAGCGCTTCTTCGAACGCGCGGAAATCAAGAACGCCATGGCGTATCTGCGTTTGCTTGAGGGTCGCGGCAACGACGCGGCGCTGGAGCGGGTGATCAACGTGCCGGCCCGGGGCATCGGCGAGAAAACCGTCGAAGCGATCCGCGAGCATGCGCGGCACAGCGATGTGTCGATGTGGGAAGCGATGCGCCTACTGGTGGCGAACAAAGGCCTGACCGGCCGTGCAGCGAGCGCGCTCGGTGCGTTTATCGAGCTGATCGAGAACCTCGCCGCCAAGTGCGCCGAGATGCCGCTGCACCTGATGACGCAAACCGT
This sequence comes from Pseudomonas sp. B21_DOA, assembly GCA_030544685.1. Lineage (NCBI taxonomy): Bacteria > Pseudomonadati > Pseudomonadota > Gammaproteobacteria > Pseudomonadales > Pseudomonadaceae > Pseudomonas > Pseudomonas sp. B21_DOA. The sequence continues at coordinate 913,734 of CP086683.1, forward strand.
CATCGAGCAGTCCGGCCTGATCGCTTATCACGAAGCGGAAAAAGGTGAGAAAGGCCAGGCCCGGGTAGAAAACCTTGAGGAACTGGTCAGCGCCGCACGCAACTTCGAGAACACCGAAGAAGACGAAGAACTGACGCCACTGGCGGCGTTCCTCGGCCACGCTTCGCTGGAGGCCGGCGACACTCAGGCCGACGAGCACGAAGACAGCGTTCAGCTGATGACCCTGCACAGCGCCAAAGGCCTGGAATTCCCTTACGTGTTCCTCGTGGGCATGGAAGAAGGTCTGTTCCCACACAAGATGAGCCTGGAGGAACCGGGGCGTCTTGAAGAGGAACGGCGTCTGGCTTACGTCGGTATCACCCGGGCGATGCAGAATCTGGTCATGACCTACGCGGAAACCCGGCGCCTGTACGGCAGCGAAACCTACAACAAGGTGTCGCGTTTCGTACGGGAGGTGCCGAAAGGCCTGATTCAGGAAGTTCGTCTGTCCAACAGCGTCAGCCGACCGTTCGGCGGCAACCAGTCGATGAGCGGCAGCAATCTGTTCAGCGGCAGCGAGATTCCGGAAACCGGTCTTGTGCTCGGTCAGGCCGTGCGCCATTCGATCTTCGGCGAAGGGGTGATCCTCAACTTCGAAGGTTCCGGCGCCCAAGCCCGGGTGCAGGTGAACTTCAGCGAAGGCAGCAAGTGGCTGATGCTCGGTTATGCCAAGCTGGAAGCGATCTAACCACCGGCACTGAACCCCTGTGGGCGCGAGCCTGCTCGCTCCCACAGGTTATGCGGCGCAAGTGCATCAATCCCTCTGAACCTATCGCCTTTTCCTACAGACAAAAGTACATCGGCTGATTGCCTCGCCAAGCTGAACGCGACCTGTCAGGCAAAAGCCCGAAACACTCTCTCGCTAGCCAGTAACACCTCAGCTGTGCAACATGGCGCGCGTGTCTCCACAAAACGGGAATACCCTTTATGAAACGTTTTCTTAGCATCGCCATGGCGTTGTGCATCGGCCTGACGATGAGCCTCGACGCCAACGCCAAGCGCTTTGGTGGTGGCAAAAGCGCCGGCGCTGCGCCGACGCACCAGACCAGCCAGATGGCTCCTTCTTCTCCTGGCGTGGGCGGCGCAGCAGCGACCGCTGGCGCTGCCGGTGCTGCTGGCGCCGCGGCCAAGGCCGGCGGTGCTTCGCGCTGGCTCGGCCCACTGGCGGGTATTGCCGCCGGTGGCCTGCTCGCATCGATGTTCATGGGCGACGGCTTCCAGGGCATGCAGATCTTCGACATCCTGATCATGGCCCTGATCGCGTTCGTGATCTTCCGCTTCATCGCCGCCCGTCGTCGCAAGCAGCAGGAGCAATTCGCTCCGGCCGGCGCGCCGATGCAGCGTGAAGTGTTCGAGCAGAAGCCTGCCGCCATGGGTTCGATCTTCGGTGGTTCGGCTGCTCCGGTTGCCGCCCGTCCAGTGATCAATGCACCGGCCTGGTTCAACGAACAGCGCTTCCTTGAAGCTGCGCGCAGCCACTTCCAGTCGCTGCAGCAGCACTGGGACGCCAACGAAATGGACAAGATCGCCGAGTTCGTGACCCCGCAAATGCTTGAGTTCCTCAAGCGTGAGCGTGCGGATCTGGGCGACGGCTTCCAGTCGACCTACATCGACAACCTGCAGGTGCAACTGGACGGCGTCGACGATCGTGCCGACAAGACCATCGCCACCCTGACCTTCACCGGCGTGTCGAAAACCTCGCGTTTCGACCAAGGCGAAGTGTTCAGCGAAAGCTGGAACATGGAACGTCCGCAGGGCGACAACCAGCCTTGGCTGGTCGCCGGTATCCGCCAGAACGGCTGATCCCTGCTGCGCTTCACTTGCGGTAACAGAACCCCGGCCTCGGCCGGGGTTTTTCATTTCACGGTTGCATCTATAGCGAGCTACTGTATAAACCGGCCCATATAAACCGCGCCATTCAAGCAAGAGGATCCCGGACGTGGAAGAAATCATCGAACAACTGCGCGAAGCCAACGAACCCGTGCCGGTTCCATTGGAATTGCCTGACGAAGACCAATTGGTGGAGATCGAAGAAGAACTCTTCATCAACATTCCGTTCGTCTTCAAAGAGTTTTTGCTGACCGTCAGCGACGTGGTCTATGGCAGCCTCGAGCCGGTAACCGTCACCGACTCGCAATCGCACACTTACCTGCCGGACGTTGCCGCTAATGCCTGGGACGCCGGCGTGCCGCGCGACCTGATTCCGATCTGCCAGGACGGCGACAATTACTACTGCGTTGAAGAAGACGGCACCGTGGTGCTGTGGTCCGGCGAAGAAGAGCTGATCACCGAAGAATCATGGGAATCGGTGTGGCACTGGGCGCGGGACGTCTGGCTGGAAAGCTGAGCCGCCAGACGCCCCGGTGGTCAGTGCCCCGACGACTCCTTGTGGTTGTCGAGGGTTTCCAGCAAGGCCACCTGCATGCGCGTATGCACGCGGATGAACCAGCGCCACAGCAGCGCCGCCACGGCGGCCGCGACGACGGCGATCAGCACCAGCAGCTTGTTGGTCGGCAGGATACTGGCCGACAAGGCTGCCAACAGCAGGAAAATCACCAGCAGCGAGAGAATCGGGATCACTTCGGCGATCACCCGGCGCACTCGCTGCGTGTGACGCCCGGCCATCTCCGGCTTGACGCCCATTTCCGCCAGCAGCATCGACAGCGCCTTGAGCTTGCGGTAAGCGGCAATCAGGAACGGTAGCGAGACCAGCAACGCACCGCCCCAAATGAGAGCCTTCTGCCAGCTCGGATCGCTAATCCAGTCCTGCAGCCACAACGACATGCGCTCGGCGAAGTATGCGCCGGCAAAGAAGATCGCAATCACCAGCGCCAGATTGACCCCGACCTGCAACAGGATCCGCCGGATCATCGACGCCAGCAGCGCACCCTCGCCCTGCGGTTGAATACTGCGCAACCATTCGCCATACATGCCGAGCACCCGCCCGAGCCGCTTGGGCACAGCGGCCGAGAGCTTGATCGACAGCGGGTCCGCCGCACGGATCAGATACGGCGTCAGCAGCGTGGTGATCACCGACACGGCCACAGCGACCGGATAGAGGAAGTTGCTGGTGACCTGCAAGGTCATGCCCAGCGCGGCGATGATGAAGGAAAATTCGCCAATCTGTGACAGACCCATGCCGACTCGCAGCGAGGTCCGTCCGTCATTGCCGGCGATAAACGCACCGAGGCCGCAGGACAACATCTTGCCCAGCACCACGGCCACGGTGATCACCGCGATCGGCCAGGCGTATTCGATGAGAATCAGCGGGTCGAGCATCAAGCCAATGGCGACAAAAAAGATCGCACTGAACAGGTCGCGAACCGGCTCGACCAGCCGTTCGATTTTCAGCAATTGCCGCGACTCGGCCATGATCGCGCCGATCAGGAAAGCGCCGAGCACCATGCTGTATTCAAGCTTGACCACCAGCAGGCAGAAGCCGAAACACAGGCCGAGTACGGTGATCAACAGCATCTCGTTGCTTTCGAATTTCGCCACATAAGCCAGCAGACGCGGCACCACCAGAATGCCGATGACCAGCGCGACGATCATGAACAGCGACAGCTTGCCGACCGTGGAAAACACTTCCCCGAGCTCACCGTGCCGCTGACGGCGATGCTCGACAGCAGCGCGATGATGCCGATGCCAAGGATGTCCTCGACAATCAGCACACCGAAGATCAACTGCGCAAAGCGCTCGTTCTTCATCTTCAGGTCATTCAGCGCTTTGACGATGATGGTGGTTGAAGAGATCGCCAGAATCGCGCCGAGAAACAACGAATCCATGGTGTTCCAGTCGAACCAGCGACCGATTTCGTAACCGATCCAGATCATCAGGATGATTTCGAGAAACGCGGCAATGAACGCCGTTGCCCCAACCTTGAACAACTTGCGCAGGCTGAACTCCAGGCCAAGGCAGAACATCAGGAAGATCACCCCGAGTTCGGCCAGGGTCTTGATGGTTTCTTCGTCGTGAATCAGGCCGAACGGTGGCGTATGCGGGCCGATGATGAAGCCGGCGACGATGTAGCCGAGCACCACCGGCTGCTTGAAACGATGAAACAGCACGGTTACCACGCCCGCGACCAGCATGATCACTGCCAGATCCTGAATGAAACTGATGGCATGCATGGCGTGGGCTCCTTGATGACGAGGCGCGCGGACAGACGTCAGACGTTCTGCGCGAGCAGGGTAAAAATCCGCTTTTAATGTAGGAATTGCCCTTGGGCAGGGCTTTTGCAGGTTAACACCGCGACTTCGCTCTGGAAGCCGGTGCAATATATGGAAACAGATCGCTACCGGCGTGACGGCGGCCGCCGCGCGGCGTCCCGATAACGGTGCTTTTTGAAAAGCCACCAGGTGCCCGCAGAGGCGCTTCCTGCAATCAGCCTTGATCCGTGAGAACGTTATGGAACCCGGAAACGCCCAGCTGTCGATGACGGTACTGATGACCCCCGACATGGCCAACTTCTCTGGCAATGTCCACGGCGGCACCCTGCTCAAATACCTCGACGAAGTGGCCTACGCTTGCGCCAGCCGTTATGCCGGGCGCTACGTGGTAACGCTTTCGGTGGATCAGGTGATTTTCCGCGAGCCGATTCATGTCGGCGAACTGGTGACGTTCCTGGCCTCGGTCAACTACACCGGCAACACGTCGATGGAAGTCGGTATCAAAGTCGTCACCGAAAACATTCGCGAACGCTCGGTGCGCCACACCAACAGCTGCTTCTTCACCATGGTCGCGGTGGATGATCAACGCAAACCGGCCGCCGTGCCGCCGCTGCAACCGCAGAACAGCGAAGACAAACGCCGCTTCATGCAGGCGCAGCAGCGCCGGCAGATTCGTCAGGAGCTGGAGAAGCGTTATCAGGAGATCAAGGGCGACGCCTGATCAGCCTTGATTGATGTTGCCTGACAAATGGCTATCGCGAGCAGGCTCGCTCCCACATTTGGAATGCATTCTTCCTGTGGGAGCGAGCCTGCTCGCGAATAAAGACGACCCGGTCTCAGAGACTGATCGCTGTAGCCTCGAATTTCACCCGCGGATGCGCAATGCGATCCTGCGCCCGCACCAGTTGCAGCTCATAACTGGCGCACGCCTGGGTTTCCAGCAAGACCTCATGCACCGCCGCTGCGGTGAATTCGAACGCTGCCAGCAGGCTGTCGCCCAGCAGCACCCGTGCCAGGAACAGACCAGAGGTCAGATCGCCGACGCCCACTGGCTGACGCGGAAACGCCAGCAACGGACGGCGCAGATGCCAGCTGCCCTCGGCGGTCACCAGCAGCATTTCAAAACCATCCGCCGGCTTGCCCGGGTAATCCAGATGCTTGACCAGCACCGCTTTCGGCCCCCGCGCCAGCAGCGCACGGGCCATCGCCAGGCAATCGAACAACGACTGCGGCTTGCGCCCGGAAAAGCTGTCCAGCTCCAACTGGTTCGGGCACATGATGTCCGCCACAGCAGCAGCCTCATCGAGCAGAAAATCGCTGACCTCCGTCGGCACGCTGCAGCCCTTCTCCGGATGGCCCATCACCGGATCACACAGGTACAGCATCTTTGGATTGACCGCTTTGATCCGCGCCACGCCGCTGAGAATTGCCCGACCCTGCGCGGCGCTGCCGAGGTAGCCGGAGAGCACCGCGTCGCAGTTGCCCAGCTCGCCAATCGCGGCGATGCCTTCGATCAGCTCGGGAATCTGCTGTGGCGCCAGCACTTCACCGGACCACTGACCATACTGGGTGTGGTTGGAGAACTGCACGGTATTGAGCGGCCAGACGTTGACCCCGACGCGCTGCATCGGAAAAACCGCAGCGCTGTTGCCGGCGTGGCCAAACACCACGTGGGACTGGATGGCGAGCAGATGAGGCGTACGTTTCATTCGGGTCATTCCGTAAAACGATTGAAATTCAAGCCGCGCAGTATGCGACGAAACACAGCCTGTACGACAGACCGGCGAGACAGTTAAGCTGACGCCATCATTTGGAGTTCGATGTAGATGCTGACCCTGGAAAACATCTTCGTGCTGATGCTGTTCGCCGCTGCCGGTGCCTGGCTATGGCACAACCACGGCCTGCGCGAGCGCGCGCTGGAGCGGGTCAAGCAGCATTGCACCAATGTCGGCGTCGAGCTGCTGGACGGTAACGTCGCGCTGAAAAAATCGGTTTGATCAAGGATGCCAACGGTCGCCGACGACTGGCGCGGGTCTACAACTTCGAGTTCACCGTGACCGGCGAAAGCCGCCATAACGGCACCGTCACCCAGTTCGGCGCGCACAGTGCGCAGATTGAACTGGCGCCCTACCCGGCGCCGTTCGACGACACGCCGCCGGTGGTCGAAGTGCACAAGCCTCGCGCCGAAGTCATCGAGCTGAGCCAGTGGCGCCAGGAACATACCAAGTGGAAGCCTTGAGCTGACTCACTGAATCCGGCATGCAGCCAAATCGATCTTCAGCTGTTCGATGTTCTGCGGCTCGGCAAAGATCAGCTCGATTCTTGAGTCTTTACGCCATTCGCTGGCTTGCCAACTCAGTTCGGCATGCTCCAGCGCATTGCCCGAAACCCAGCCATCCGTGCTGTGGATAACCAGTTTCGCCCGCTTCCAGTCCAGCGCGCTCAGCCAATAGGCGATGCGTGCTTGATCAAATACCTGCCGCGGATGCCAGCGCCAACCGATGCTCCACCCACCCTCCTGCGCCTGACTCAGGCAAATCGGTTCGGCCGGATCTCCCCAGACCGCTGGCAGCTGTGCCAATCCAGTGGGCAGCGGCAGGTTACCTGCGCCTTCGTTTGCTTTTGCTTTCAGCCCCGGCAGCTCGCTCAGAGATAGCTGGGCTTGCTGCGTCCAGATCAGCCTGACGGGCGGCAACTGGCTGGCGATTTTCTCTCGAACCGCTTCATCGAGATCTTCCGCCTTGTTCAACAACAGCAAACCCGCGCTGGCCAACGCTTGCTGCTGGGCGTCCGGCAAGGCTCTACCCGCGTGCAATGCCTGAGCGTCCAGAACCAGCACACAGGGCTGAACCGCCAGCACGCCCAGCCACGGCGCCTCGTTCAATTGCTTGAGCAACTGCGCCGGATGGCCCAGCCCGGATGGCTCGATAAACAGTCGATCTGGCCTGGCCTTGCGCAGCAGGCGGCCGAGGCCGATCTGGAATGGCGCGCCATTGACGCAACACAGGCAGCCCCGGCCACCTCACCCAGTGCGATACCATCGGCGTCATTCGTCAGCATTGCAGCGTCCAGGCCGATCTGGCCGAACTCGTTGATCAGTACCGCCCAGCGTTCGTCCGCAGGCCGTTGCGCCAGCAACTGGCGAATCAGGCTGGTCTTGCCGGCGCCCAACGGGCCGGCGATGACGTGGGTCGGAATGTTCTGCAACATGGCGGGTACTTTCTGCGGACTGTTATTGAGGAGATCGAAGATGCGCTGGTCGGGATGGTCGTTGCTGTTGGCGCTCCTGTCGAGTGAAGCGTGGGCTCAGGCCTGCGTGGTGCACACACAGGGCGAACGGCTCGACGTCAAAGTCTGTCAGCAGAACCGGACGATTCCGCAGAAATTGTTCAATGATGGCTTCTGCCAACCGACGCTGGCCGGGCAGAAGGTCGAGGTGGAATACGTCGACCAGTGCCCGAACGGAGCTTTCGGCGTATGCAGCAACGCGCAAGTCGCCAATATGCCCTATCGCCAGGATATCCACTATTACGGCGTGGCCACTGACGCGGCGTATCTCAAGCCGTATTGCGAAGGCCAGAGCCAGGGCGCCTGGCGCAAGCCCTGAATTTCAGCCGAGCCAGTCGAGGGTCAGCAGCAGACGGCGCTCACCGGGCGCCGGTTGCGGCGAACGATGGATCAGGCCGAAGCCTTCATTGCCGTGCCATTTTTCGCCTTTGAGCAACGCGACGTCGCCGCTGTTGAGCTGGCGAATCGACGCTGCACCTTGCGGTTCGGCATTGGCCTGGCCAAGTTGCAGGCGATCCATCGCGCCCTCCTCAAGCCATTGGCTGCCAATGCCAGCGTAAGTAGTGATCAAGCGCACCGGCACGTGATCGACGTGGAAACGCGGACACATGGCCTTGTCCAGCACACGCAAACGCACGCCGATACGCCGCGCACCGAGCAGGCAGGCGAAGGCACTGATCAGCCATTTAAGATCGCTCATGAAACCTTCGAAACCTTGCAGATCACGCAGCCCTGCAGCCAGACCGGCGAGATCCGGTTCGGCATCTTCGTCGGGCAATTCCAGACACAGCGACTCGGCCAAGGGCTCGTTGAGTGACAGCACCAATTGCGCAAAATCGGCAATGTGCACGGGCAGCTGACGTTGCCAGACGGCGAGATTGGTCTGGTCTTCCAGGATTCGCGTCAACGTTTGCGGGGTCACGCCCTGGTGCTGATGACGGGTAAGCAGCGGCTGATCTTTGAGTGCGAGCATCAGGCGGCCTCTTCGTGCCAAGGACCGAATGGATCAGGCAGCAAGCGCCAGCCTTCTACACCCGTTGCCATTTCTTCGTCGGTCAGCAGACAGGCATCGAGTTCGGCGGACAGTTGTAGGAAATCTATGTTTTGACCGATGAAAACCAGCTCCTGCCGGCAGTCTCCTACGCTTTGGGTCCAATTTTCCATGATCGTCTGGACGCTTTCCTGATCCTCGGGCCATTGATTCTTTGGCACGAAACGCCACCAGCGACCGGCGAATCCATGCCGCATCAAGCCGCCGGCCTGCGACCAGCTACCGGCATCGGTGGGTTTGCTGGCGAGCCAGAAGAAGCCTTTGGAGCGCAGCAGCTTGCCGTTCAGCCATGGCCGATCAATGAAGCTGAAAAAGCGTTGTGGGTGAAATGGCCGGCGCGCGCGGTAGGCTGTCGAGGCGATGCCGTATTCCTGTGTTTCCGGGACGTGCTCACCGCGCAATTCCTGTAGCCATCCGGGCGCTTGTGCGGCCTGTTCGAAATCGAAACGACCGGTGTTGAGGATTTTCTCCAGTGAGATTTCGCCCATCACCATTGGAATGATTTCAGCCTGGGTATTCAGGCGCTTGAGGATGGCGGTGAGTTCTTCACGCTCGTGCTGGCTGATCAGATCGATTTTGCTGATCAGCAAGACGTCGGCGAATTCGATCTGCTCGATCAGCAGATCGGTGATGGATCGCTCGTCTTCTTCACCGAGCATTTCGTCGCGAGAGGCAAGGCTCTCGGCCGCCTGGTAATCCAGCAGGAAATTCACCCCGTCGACGACCGTGACCATGGTATCCAGGCGCGCGATGTCGGCGAGGCTTTGCCCCTGTTCATCACGGAAGGTGAAGGTTTCGGCAACTGGAAGCGGTTCGGAAATGCCGGTGGATTCGATCAGAAGGTAATCGAAGCGATCTTCGCGGGCGAGTTTGCTGACTTCTTCCAGTAGATCTTCTCGCAACGTACAGCAAATACAGCCATTGCTCATTTCGATGAGCTTTTCCTCAGCGCGGTTCAGGCGGACATCGCGCTGGACTTCACTGCCATCGATATTGATTTCGCTCATATCGTTGACGATCACCGCAACGCGCAAGCCGTCTCGGTTACGTAGTACGTAATTTAAAAGTGTACTTTTTCCAGCACCGAGAAATCCTGAAAGTACGGTGACGGGCAATTTGGCTGACATTGGATAATCCTTGTTAAGGGCAGCCGATCTGCGCTTTAGATCGCTCTTGGCGTATCGCGCTTCATGTATGCGGGGCAATGAAGGCAATCGATTGATCGGCAACTCAGGCTGGTTGAGGATTATGTTATAGTATAACAACTCAATCTTGCCAGTCCGACCCAGGATTTCGCAAATTGCCGCACCACCGACCGTGGGAATTCCCAATGAACAACGGGTTGAAATACCTGCTTTTGAGCTTTGCTATGTCGCTGGCCGGCCAAGCCCAAGCGCAGATGCCGGCGCTCGCGCACTGCACACGCAGCGCTAATCTGCTGGCGTGCGTGGAAGCCGACGGCAATGCCTATAGCGTCAATACGGTGGGCACCACGCTTTACCTGCGCGGATACGAGAAGGACGGCCATCGCTATTGGGCGCAGACCAACAGCCGTTTCGGCCAATTAACCTTTTTTACCGGAATCGCCTCCGATGGCGAGGCTTGGGTTAGCTATACCCGTCGTGTCGGCTGGACGACCATCAACCGCTTTTCCAGTTCAGGCGGTAGCAGCGCAAGGTTCACTTGTAGCCGAATGACGGGCTGCTAGTGAAAACCTTTTTATGAAAAAAGCATCGCCCAACGGACTGTTATAATGTAACGTTAAAAGAGGTCAATACTACGGTCTCAACCATGAATGCTCTTACTCTCCCGGATATCGCCGCACAATCTGCACGCCAGGCAATGCCTCTCGATTGGGTGGGAATGCGTGAGATCGCTCTGCCCGTTTTGCTTGAAGGCCAACGCCTCAGCGCCAGAGTCGACGCTGGCGTGAGTCTCGATGATAGTGAAGCGCGCGGGATTCACATGTCGCGCTTGTATTTGGCACTCGAAGCGCTCGAACAGCGGAGCCTTTCTCCCGCTTTATTGCATCAAGTACTCGAGTGTTTTTTGGCAAGCCACCGAGGCTTATCCGAGTGCGCATATCTGAATGTTCACACTGACTTGTTGCTGAAACGACCCGCGTTGGTCAGCCCCTTAGCCGGCTGGAAATCCTATCCGGCGTCCATTTCAGCGAGCCTGAAACAGCAAATGTTCCACGTGGAACTAAAAATTGAACTGCCCTATTCCTCGACGTGCCCATGCTCCGCAGCCTTGGCAAGACAGCTGATCCAACAGCAATTCATTGACGATTTCGCTAACAAGACTCTGCAACATGAAGATGTCCTGGCATGGCTCGGCTCAACCAAAGGGATCGTAGCGACACCGCACAGCCAACGCAGCTACGCACAACTGCACCTGCAACTCGACAACTTCATCGATGAGCTACCGCTGACCGCGATCATCGATGACGCTGAAGCAGCCCTCGGCACCGCCGTGCAGACCGCAGTAAAACGCCCCGACGAGCAAGCCTTCGCACTCGCCAATGGGCAGAACCTGATGTTCTGCGAAGACGCCGCGCGCCGTCTCAACCTGGCACTGCAACGCACGCCCGGCATCAACCAATTCCACATTCGCGTGATCCACGCCGAAAGCCTGCATGCCCACGACGCTGTTGCAGAGAGCAGTTGGCAACGGGAGCAGCCATGATCCGCTGCCAATCGCTGGTCTGGGGCACGCCTGGCCAACCGCTGACGACGCCTCTGAGTCTTGAGTTCGAAAGCGCCAGCCTGACCGCCATCATCGGCGCCAACGGCTGCGGCAAAAGCAGCCTGCTGAAAGTCATCGCCGGTTTGCAAAAACCTTTGGCTGGCAAAGTTGACATGGCTGTTCCACGACAAAGCGGAATTTCCTATCTGCCGCAACAGCAGCACCTTGATCGCCAATTCCCAATCAGCCTCGAAGAGCTCATCGCCGCAGGTTTCTGGGGCCGTCGGCTCTCGACACAACTGCGCACACAGCGACTGAAAAACGCATTGGAAGACTGGCACTTGAGTGGGCTCGAACAGCGCCCGTTGATGGCTCTGTCAGGCGGTGAGTTACAACGCGCCTTGCTCGCACGCCTGAGCCTCGCTGACGCCCCGGTGCTGTTGCTCGATGAACCGCACGCCGCACTCGACGAACTCGGCCAGCAACTGCTCTGGCAACACATCCACCACTGGCACGCCGAGGGCCGGACACTGGTCGTGGTCTGCCATGATCTGGCGGCTGTCCGCCAACACATTCCGAATACCCTGCTGATCAAAAACGGCCACTGCGTGTACGGAGCCAGTCGGGAAATGATCCAGCCGACAGCGCGCATGCAGGTGGCCTGATGCTCGCCACCCTCAGCCATTTCTGGCAACCCTTCGGCGACTTCGTGTTCATGCGCAGGGCCTTGCTTGGCGGCTTGGTGCTGGCGTGCAGCACGGCACCCTTGGGCGTGTTTCTGATTCTCAGACGGATGAGTCTGATCGGTGACGCTGTCGCCCACGGCATTCTCCCCGGTGCAGCGCTGGGATTCTGGTTTGCCGGTCTGAGCCTTCCCGCCCTCACCCTCGGTGGCCTGGGAGCCGGTCTGAGCATGGCCGGACTGGCGGCCTGGATCACCCGGCGTACGGGTTTGCGCGAGGACGCCAGCCTCGCCGCGATCTATCCGATCTCACTGGCCAGCGGCGTGCTGATTCTCGGCCTCGCCGGCAAACGCCTCGATCTTTTGCATCTGTTGTTCGGCTCGGCGCTAGCCGTGGATGGACCGACGCTGACCGGCATGCTTTGGGTCTCGGCGATCAGCCTCATGGCCATGGCCGCGATCTACAAACCCCTGCTGTTGGACACACTCGACCCGCTGTTCTTGCGCACGGTCAGTCGTCTCGGGCCGCTGGCTCATGGCGTGTTCCTGACTCTGGTCGTGCTGAATCTGGTGATCGGCTTTCAGGCCATCGGCGCACTGATGGTAGTCGGGCTGATGATGCTTCCGGCTGCCGCGTCGAGATTCTGGAGTCGTCGTCTGCCGATACTGATTGCCGTCGCCGCCGTCATGGGCTGCGTGTCGGTGTGGCTGGGTTTGCTGCTGTCGTTCTACTACTCGCTGCCCAGCGGCCCGGCCATCGTGCTGGTCGCGGGGGTCGGCTATCTGCTGTCGGTGGTGTGCGGACCGGTCCACGGTTTGCTGCGCCGCCCGCCTTTGCTCACATCCCAATGAGGTGTTTCCCGATGCGCGCTCTACTCGTGCTGTTCAGCCTGATGCTGTCGATGTCCTTGTCGGCCGCCGAAAAACTGCCGGTGGTCACCAGCTTCAGCATCCTCGCCGACATGGTTCATCAGGTCGGCGGCGAGCACGTTGAGATCACCAACATGGTCGGCGCGGATGCCGATGCGCACACCTACGAGCCGACCCCGGATGACGCCAAGGCGTTGCTCAAAGCCAAACTGATCATCAAGAATGGCCTCGGTTTCGAGCCTTGGCTGGATCGCCTGGTGAGCAGCACCGACAGCAGGGCGACGGTGATCAGTGCCAGTCACGGGGTGATTCCACGTTCGCTCGATGAAGACGGCGAAACCGTTCCGGATCCACACGCCTGGCACAATCTGGCGAACGCCGAGTTGTATGTCGCCAACATCACCAAAGCGCTGATTGCCGCTGACCCGGCCAACAAGGCTGACTACGAGCGCAACAGCCAGACCTATCTCAAACAGATCTACACTCTGCTCGCCGAAGCCAAGAGCAAACTTGGCGCACTGCCGCCGGGCAATCGCAAGATTGTTACCAGCCATGATGCCTTCGGCTATTTAGGTCAGGCCTATGGCATCGACTTTATCGCGCCACAGGGTTTGTCCACCGAACGCGAACCCTCTGCCGCCGAAGTGGCTGCGCTGATCACGCAGATTCGCCAGGCCAAGGTCAAAGCGGTGTTCATGGAAAACATCAAGGACGCGCGCCTGCTCAAGCAGATCGCGGATGAAAGCGGTGCGCACATCGGCGGCACACTGTACTCGGATGCACTGGCGGCGAGTGGACCGGCGAGCACCTTTACCGGGCTGTTCGAATACAACCTCAATACGCTGTACAAGGCGTTGAGCCAGCCATGAGCTGTGTGGTGTTCTGGCGATTCGCGAGCAGGCTCGCTCCCACAGTTGGAATGGGTTACAGCTGGGGAGCGCGGCGAAGGGTTTATGCGCGAGGTTTTACCGTACCGCAATCCTGACCCAGCCACACCGCACGGGTTTCCAGACTGCCTTTCTGGTTGATGCCAATGGCGTTGAAGGTGCCATTGGCGACGGTGGTGAATTCGCGGTCACTGAGGAATGTCGCTACGCCAGTGCCTTGGGCTTTCGGGCAGCTGAAGCGGAATTTCCATTGGTTGCCAGTGCGCTCGGTGATCTGTTGTTTGCAGCCCGATTGCGGGTCGGCCAACGGAATGTCGTTGGTCGCCACTTGCTGCGGTGTCAGGCAGGCGCGGATGCCTTTGCCGCCGATATTGATGCCATTCTTCTCCAGCGCCGCGCGTTGCTGGGGAGTGATCTGGCCTTGGATCTGGCCAAGAATCGATTGCACGTCCATGGCCTGATCATCGACCTTCAGATTGCTCGAAGTCATCTCCCACAATCCTGGCTGCAGCATTTGTGCCTGTGCAACCACCGGCAAAGCCAAACCCATGCCCAGCGCCAAACCCAGCAGACGAACGTTCATCGAGAAACTCCTGATCAGTTGTGGCCGTTAGACGCCGGCCGGTTGCGTCGGTTCATGCACCGATTAAATAGAGACATTCGCCGCGGAACATGGTCTGTTAAGCATTGCATTTCGCGGAGCAAGGCTGCCCCATGGATTTTTTCGGACCGCACATTTTCGGTTACCTGATCGCCCTGTTGCACACACTCGGGTCGATCGCGGCGATCCATGCGGTGCTCACCGTACGCACCGCGCAAGGCTCGATCGCCTGGGCATTGTCGCTGATCTTCATTCCTTACCTCACGCTTATTCCGTATCTGGTCTTTGGTCGCAGCACCTTCGATGGCTACATCAAGGCCCGGCGCCAGGCCAACGAGCAGATGCGCCTGGCCATCTCCGAATTGAACTGGCGCCCGTGGGTGGAAGAAGCCCTCGCCGCTCGCGCTTCGAGTGCCTACGCCTCACTGCGCGCGATGCCTAAACTGGGGCGCATGCCGTGCCTGGCGAACAACGAAGTGCAACTGCTGGTGAACGGCACCGCGACCTTCGATGCGATTTTCCAGGCGATCGCACAAGCGAAGGAAGCCGTGCTGATCCAGTTTTTCATCATCCACGACGATCGGCTCGGCCAGCGCTTGCGTGACTTGCTGTTGAAGAAGGCCACCGAAGGCGTGTCCGTTCATTTACTCTACGACCGCATTGGCAGCCACGCCCTGCCCCATCATTACGTGCAGGCATTGCGTGATGCCGGTGTCGAGGTCAAAGCCTTCGCCACGCGCAGCGGCTGGCTCAACCGCTTTCAGGTCAACTTCCGCAACCACCGAAAAATCGTCGTGGTCGATGGCGTAGTCGGCTTTGTCGGCGGGCATAACGTCGGCGATGAGTACATGGGTGAGAAGCCGCCACTGGCGCCGTGGCGTGACACCCACGTCAAAGTACGCGGGCCGGTGGTGGCCTGCATGCAGGAATCGTTTGCGGAAGACTGGTTCTGGGCTGCTCGAACATTGCCACCGTTGATCCTCCCGGATGCGTATCCGGAGGATGGCGTGCTTTGCCAATTGCTCGCCAGCGGCCCGGCGGATGCCTACGAAACCTGCTCGCTGTTTTTCGTCGAAGCCATTCATGCGGCAACGCAGCGGGTATGGATCACCAGCCCTTACTTCGTCCCGGACGAAGCGGTGTTCGCGGCATTGAGGCTGGCGGTGCTACGCGGGGTCGATGTTCGACTGCTGTTGCCGTCGCGGCCTGATCACCGCATCGTCTATGCCGCGTCCAGCCTGTATGCCTTTGAGGCGGTGCGTGCCGGCGTTCGGGTGTTCCGCTATCGACCGGGTTTTCTGCACCAGAAAGTGGTATTGATCGACAGCGAGATCAGCGCCATCGGCAGCGCCAATCTGGACAATCGCTCGTTCCGCCTGAATTTCGAAGTGATGTTGTTGACCGTTGACAGCGAGTTCGCCGCCTCCGTGGAACGCATGCTCAACGAGGATTTCGCCCAAGCCGATGAAGTGGCCAAAGAAGAAAGCCGGGAGATCCACCGCCTGCAGCAGGTCGGCATGCGGATCGCCCGGCTGATTTCGCCGATACTCTGAGCGCCCCGTTTCAGGGGTGGTAGATGTCGTCGCGGGTCCAAGGCAGTTCGTGGCTGCCATCCGCATGCGCTTTTACGGCGAGGATCTGATGCAGATTGATCCAGCCCCGCGCGAATGCATATGCGCAACCAGCCAGGTACAGGCGCCAGATACGCAACGCTTGCTCGGGTACCAGCTTCGCCGCAGCTTCGAGGTTGTCTTCCAGTCGCTCGCTCCAGTGATCGAGCGTGCGCGCGTAGTGCAGGCGCAAGCTTTCGACATCGACGATTTCCAGCCCGGCTTCACTGATCTCGGCTGAGATCATCGACAGATGCGGCAACTCGCCGTTGGGGAACACGTACTTCTCGATGAAGTCCCCGGCACCGCGTCCAACCGGACGGCCATCGGTGTGCTTGGCGGTGATCCCATGGTTCATCACCAGCCCGCCCTCCTTCACCGCGCCGAACAACGTCGCGCAATACTCGGCGAGATTGGCGTGGCCGACGTGTTCGAACATGCCGACGCTGACAACCTTGTCGAAGCGACCGTCCTGCGGCAGATCGCGATAGTCGAGCAACTGCAGCTCGACCTGGTCTTCCAGCCCTTCGGCCTTGACCCGCTCCTGCGCCAGCGCCAATTGCTCCTTGCTCAAAGTAATACCGAAAACTTTCACACCGAATTCTCGCGCCGCGTACCGCGCCAGACCGCCCCAACCACAGCCGACATCCAGCAGATACTCGCCCGGCTGCAAACGCAGCTTGCGGCAGAGATGGCGGAATTTGGCTTGCTGCGCCTGCTCGAGGGTTTCGCTGCCGGTTTCGAAATAGGCACAGGAATACACCATGTCGCTGTCCAGCCACAGCTGGTAGAACGCATTCGACAGGTCGTAGTGGTAGGAAATGGCTTTGGCGTCAGTGTCTTTGTCGTGATGCGCACGCACTGGCTGGCTGCCTTCTTCCTCGTCGAGCAGCGCACTGCTCAATTCGTCGCAAACCCGGATGACCTCGCTGATCGAGCCCTCCAGTTCCAGCTTGCCTTCGACGAACGCCGCACCCAGCGCATCCAGGCTTGGGTGGGTAAATTGAGTGACCATCTGCGGGTCCTTGACGACGATGGTCACGCTGGGCGTCGGGCCCAGATTGAACTCATGGCCGTCCCAGAGTCGCAGGCGAAGCGGTAGCTGCAGGTTCTGCAAGGCCGGTGGAAGTTGCGCGAGCATGGAAAATCCCCCTTGTTTCAGACGTCTGATCTGAGGGTAGACCAACCTGAAAAAATAGCAGGCTATCGATTCGATAAGCCGTGTCTATCGTCACCAGCGCCTCGGCTGAACAGCAGATACCACGCGCCTTACGATAAATGACTGCCTGTTCAGCCCGCGGTTCGATGAATTTTCTTTCATTTCGCCTGAGCGTCGAGCTTGAGCAATGGCTCCTGAAAACGCAGCAAACGTCCGGCGTTGCCCAACACCAACAGGGTACTCAGGTTATGCAGCAGCGCTGCGATCATCGCCCCTGCGGCGCCAAGCCAACCGAAAGCCGCGAAGACCACGATGGCCAGCGTCCAGCCGAGACCGATGATTACATTGACCTGCAAGGTGCGCCGGCACTGACGGCTCAAGCGCACACAGGTACCGAGGCGACGCAGATCGCTGCCGATCAGGACAATGTCTGCCGACGCCAATGCAATGTCAGCGCCGCCAGCGCCCATCGCCACGCCGACGACCCCGGCCTTGAGCGCGAGTGAATCGTTGATGCCATCGCCAACTACCATCGGCCGGAAGCCGTGATCGATTTCCTTGAGCACGCGGTTTAGTTTGTCTTCCGGTAGCGCTTGCGCCTGGACTTCATTCAGCCCGACTTCCTGCGCCAAGGTTCGGGCGACACTCTGACGATCACCCGTCAGCAGCAGCTGCCGTCCCAGACCCAGTTCGCGCAATTCGTTCAAGGCAATGCGTGCTTCCGGTTTGACGCTGTCGGCGAGCAACAGCCAGGCGAGGAACTTGCCGTTCAAAGCCAGGCCGGCGATCGGGCCATCATGTTCGGGAACAAGGGCTGTAGTGATGCCCAGTTGCGCGAACAACTCTGGACGACCGAGCGCAGCTTCGCCCTTCCCTGTCGTCGCCACTACACCCAACCCTTGGCGCTCATGGATATCAGTTAGAGGCCAATAGGTCTCTTGATCGGCGATCCCCGCAAGTGCCCGGCTCACCGGATGACCGCTTGCCGCGCCAAGACTGGCGGCCAGTGTCTGCGCTTCGGCGGTGTCCGCGTTCAGGCTGTCGATCGCCTGCAAGCGCAACGTGCCGTAAGTCAGCGTGCCGGTCTTGTCGACCACCAGCGAGGTCAGATCGGCAAGCTCTTCAAGAAATGCCGAGCTGCGAATCAGAATCCCATGGCGCGCAGCAACGGCGACACCGGCAATTGCCGTGGCCGGCGCCGACAGCACCAATGCACACGGACACGCTGCCACCAACACCGCGAGCATCGCCTGTGCATCGTTGGTGGCGAACCAGGTCACCGCTGCCAGCAGCAAGACCAGCACCATGTAACTGCCGGCATAGCGTTCGAGCAATCGCGTGATCGGCGGTTTCGAACGCTCGGCGTTCTGCATCAAAGCGATGACTTTACCCAAAGTGGATTCGTCGCCGGTGCGAGTGACTTCGACACGCAGCAATCCATCGAGGTTGATCGCGCCGCCGAACACCAGCATGCCGACGCCCGCTTCCACCGGTACCGACTCACCGGTAATCGACGCCGTATCGAGACTCGCTTGGCCGGATAACACACGACCGTCCGCCGGCACCCGATCACCGGCCCGCACCTCCACAACATCGCCCGCGCTGAGCATGCCGTTGTCCACTTCGATGATCGAACCGTCCGCTTGCAGCTTGCGCGCATGGCTGCGGGTCAACTGGCCAAGCGCGTTGATTGCTTCCTGGGAACCGATGACGCTGCGCTCCTCGAGCACATGGCCGAAGATCATGATGATCGGCAACAACGCCGCGGTGAGCAGATCACCGGTCGCCCAGGCGCCGAGCATGGCCAGCGCGATCAATTGATCGGTGATGCCATGCAGGCTCGGGTAACGCAGGCTGTACCACGCCGAACGCATGACCGGGACCGCGACCAGCAAGGAGGCGAAACCGAGCAGCAATTGGCTGACACCGTTTTGCTCCGGTAGCATCCAGCGCCAGAGCAAACCCAGGCCCAGCAGTCCGAGCGCAAGCATTGCCAGAGTCAATTGCCGCGCCGCGCGACGCTGTTCGGCCGAAGACAACAGACTTGGAGCAACAGTGTTCGCGGTCATTGACTGGCTCCTTGAATGATCAACCGGGAATCGTCTCTCGGGTTCACGCTAGTGACAGAGCCGGCCTGACCGAGAATCTTAGGCATGCGCTCGCGATACAGACGCAGGAGCATTTGCGGATCGCTAGACGTGGCCAGACTCGAGACCGTTGCGGTATCGGCCGAGGCTTTCGCGAGGCGCTCGCTCGCCTGCGCGTGAGCCACCTGCAGCGTGCGATCAGCCTGTTCGTTGGCAGATTGCGTAAGCTTTTCCGCCTCGGTTCGCGCATTGGCCACGGCTTTATCGGCCTGCTGGCTGGCGGTGAGGACCGCATTGAAGGCACTGACCGCGGGCTCCGGCAGACTCGATTGCACATCGACCCGTGACACCTCGATACCGATGCCCTGACCGCTCGCCTTCAGCTCGGCGAGACGCGCGTTGATGCCTTGCACCAGATCACCGCGCAATCGCTCGCGCCGCTCGGCCGCCTGATTGTCGGCGCCCACCAATTCCGGGCGAGCGACCAGAATAGTGTCGAGATCTCGCGCGGCGGTCAGGGCCACGGCGCTACGCGTTACCAACCGATCGAGTGCCGGCAGCACATGTTCGCCCTGTAACACGAACGCATAGGGATCGGAGACTTGGTAAAACACTCGCACGTCCAATTGCACTACGCCGGCGTCACCGGTCAATAAATAACCAGACCCAGCGAGTGCATCGCTCAATGGCGTGGCGAAGGACGCTACCCGGTCTGCCTTCAGCGCCTCGTCACTGCGCAACAGATTTTCCACTCGACGCTCGATCACCCGATCCGCCGCCGGCAACAGAACCACCTGCTCAAACGGCTGCGGCCACGCCCATAACAGTCCGGCATTCTGAACGCGGTCCAGCGCACCGAAGTGCAGTACTACTGCGCGGTTTTGCGGATCAATCTGCCGGACATTCGAGACCCCCATGCTAATGCGGCCAAAACAGTGATCACGTACAAGGCGATGAAGGTCAGACGACCGGCCTGAATCCACGGACTGTTCAACGCATGTGTTCCACGTGGAACTTCTTCGCTCATGGTTGCGATCCGGCTTTGTTGTCGAGCGCCGGTGGGCCGTCGACCAACACACGGAACGGCGCAGCATCGGTGCGCAGAATCAGTTTGGTTTCCGGTGTGACAATGGTGCCGAGGGTATCGAGCGAGCGCAGCAGGTTGTAAAGCTGCGGCGCGCTGGCGTAGGCGCGACCATAAATCTGCGCAGCCTCAACCCGTGACTGCGCTTCAATGTCAGCGGCTTTCACCGTTGCATCAGCCTGGACTATTCGCGCATCGCGCTCGGCGGCGGAGCGAATTTGCGCCGCTTCGCGTTTGCCAATGGCTGTACGTTCCGTAGCAATGGTTTCACGCTCGGCGCGCATGCGATCGACCGTTGCAATGAGCGTGACCGAGGGCAAAGTCAGCCGCTCGATACCCACCTGCACCACACGCACGCCATAAGTGACGAGCAACTGGTGATCGATCTGCTGACGCAACTGCGCTTCAAAATCGCCGATGCGCACTTGTTTGGCATCAGTGTTGACCAGATTGGCCAGATCGAAACTGCTGGCCGTGGTCTCCAGTGCTGAGCCGATAAAAGTGCGAATCTGCCGCGCTGCTTCGTCCGGCTGATTCTGCACGGCACGCATGAAACGCTGCACGTGTTCGGGATCACCCTGCACCTGCCACGCCACGTAGGCCTGAACGATGATGCGCAAACCGTCCTTGGTGCCGACGTCCTGCAAACCACTTGAGGTGGTACGTAGACGCAAGTCCACCGGGATCGCCGCTTCGAACGGTGCCGGCCAGCGCCAGCTCAAACCGGGATCAAGCAATACCCGCGAAGGATTACCGAAACGGGTGATGACTGTGGCTTCACCGGAGCGCACTTGCACCAGACTCGCGGCGGCAATGGCAAACGCCACCAGCAACGCAGCCCAAGCCATACGCCGCCATGGAAATGGACCGGCCTCTTGCGGATCGCCGTGATGATGGTGATGACCATGATGATGGTGATGCCCGCCGTGGCCGTGGTCGTGGCCGCTGTGGTCGTGAACATCATTAACAGGCGACTGGCTCAATGGGTGGCTCCTGGTTGAGCGGTGGTACGGACGGGCGACGGATCAGCCGGCAGCGTGAAAGTACGCAGGTCGATGGTTGGCGCATTTGCGCTGCCGCCGAGTCGATGATCGAGCACCAGCAACCTGGCTTTACTCAAGCCCTGACTGAGCTGGCTGAAATATTGCTCCAGCACGAAGGCCTGGCCAGCACTGGCGAAGGCTTTTTGCTCGGCGCTGAATTTAAGGTCTGCCGTTTGCGCAGCGGCATTGATCTCCCGCGCATTGGCCATTGCCTGATCCCGCGCCGTACTCGCCTGCAACTGCGCCTCGTTAGTGGCCTGCGCAGCCGCCCCGCGTTCGCGAGCGATCAACGCCCGCGCGCCGATCTGCGCCGCTTGCACACTGTGATAGGCATTCGCCGCGCCGGCCGGTGGATGAATCGCTTCGACGACTGTGGCAAGGATCTCCAAGCCACTGTTCAATCTGTTCAGATCCCTTTGCACTGCGCGACCGATTTCCTCGGCCAGCCCTGCCCTGTCGTCGCCGAGCAGACCGTCGAGGGTGCGAGAGGCAAAATCGTGAACCAGGATGCGGCTGGCGGTGCTGCGAATCAGTGTCGGCACATCGGCGCTGTTATAAGTCGCCGCGAGTGCCGCCTCGTCGTTCAACCCGATGCGATAAACGAAGCGCACGTCCATGTTGACGATTTGCAGGCCCTGCTGCGTGCCGCGGCTGCTGGCGATGACCTGGGACTTGTCATTAACGTGGCTGGCGTCCCACAAACGGTTGGCGGTCAGCGGCGCCGGGCCTTCAGCGGAGTCGGACGACACGGCGATTGGCTTGTCGTCGACACTGGTTGCCAGTTCATGGACCACGCCGTTTTCAACGGAGATCACACGCCCCAATGGCCAAGGCAACCCGCTATGCAAACCCGGGCCGAAAACCTGTACCGGTTTACCGAAGCGCTCATATATGCCGCGACCTTGCAGGGAATTTCATGTACCCCAGTCAGCAACCAACCGCTAAGGGCGACCACTGCCAACACCGGCAACAACGCCCGGCGCATGTAACTGAACGCCCAGATCTGGCGCAGATCAATGCCGAAACGATTGTGCATTTCATGCTGCAAGACCAGCAAAGGCTGCGGCGGCCAACGCAGCATATCGGCGATAAAACTGCGCGTCAGCAGGGTCGGTTCGAGCTGTTCGCGGCGCGGGCTGAAGACCGACAGCGCCGCGCGCAACAACAGTTCAAGGGCAACCAGCATCGGCAAGATTGCGCTGAGCACTGCAACGCGAATCGGCCAGACGGCGTGCTCGCTGGCAAACAACAGACACAGTGCACCGATCAACAGGGTGATGATCACCACGCGGGTCAGTTGCGCCAGCGCAGCCGCTTCTGGCCACTGCGCTGGCGGCTCCTGCGCCAGTTGCCGCTCCAGCACCAGCAAGGCGAAGGCCAGCAACAACGTCAATGCTGCACCAACGTTTGCCGACAGGCCCAAGGCCGCCGCAGGTAAAGCGAGACTCCACACTTGCTCGGTGCTGAGCAGAACCAGCAATGCCCAGCCAGCGAGCCACAATGCCGGCGCGCCGATTTGTCCTAGCAAATACCGGCCGCGCAGACTCAATCGCTCCAGCAGCCTCTCGTACCAACCTTCGGTAGCGACGCCCTCCTCCACCGCGGCCAGTTGCGCAGTTGGCGGATGCATCACCCGCGCGCGCCATTGCGCCACCCACCAGGCCGATTGCAGCCCGGCAACCAGCACCAGCAACGCTGCGCTCTGATTGACCAACAACGGCAACCACGCGGATTGCGGCGCAAATAAGCCGATGAAAAACGCCAACAGCCAGCCCAGCCCGGCCAACCCGCCGAGTCCGCAAGCCAGCCAACGCAACTTGCGTCCCTGCTCGCCAGCTTGCTGAAAGCGCGGCAGCTCGGCTACTGGCGTAGCGTCCAACTCAAGATCGACTTGCATATCACCCCGGCTAAATTGGTCTTAGCGTTACGATATAACGGAAACTGTGAAATATTCGTACACATTTACCGCTATTCAAAAACGCCGCAGCTGTCGCTTGCCTGAAGCCTTGACCGAAATGTCCGGCAAAGCTCATATTACGTACATAATTTTTATCGCGACTAATCTTGGCTATCCCCTTCGAGCAATCTGGAGCAAGCGCATGAGCAACTATGACGTAGTGATTCTGGGCGGCGGCCCCGGCGGTTATAACGCAGCGATCCGCGCCGGCCAGCTTGGCCTCAAAGCCGCTTGCGTCGAAGGACGCGCGACCCTCGGCGGCACCTGCCTCAACGTTGGTTGCATGCCGTCCAAAGCCTTGTTGCACGCCTCAGAGCTGTACGCCGCTGCAGTGGGCACCGAGTTCGCCAATCTCGGCATTGAGGTCAAACCAACACTGAACCTCGCGCAGATGATGAAGCAGAAGGACGAAAGCGTTGCTGGCCTGACCAAGGGCATTGAATTTCTGTTTCGCAAAAACAAAGTCGACTGGATCAAGGGCTGGGGCCACATCGACGGCCCCGGCAAGGTCACAGTGACCGACGATCAGGGCAACAAGACCGAGCTCAACGCCAAGGACATCATCATCGCCACCGGCTCCGAGCCCACTCCCTGCCCGGCGTCGAGATCGACAACCAGCGCATCCTCGATTCCACCGGCGCGCTGTCGCTCGGTGAAGTGCCCAGGCACTTGGTAGTGATTGGCGCCGGGGTGATCGGCCTGGAGCTGGGTTCGGTATGGCGGCGACTCGGCGCGCAGGTCACCGTGGTCGAATACCTTGATCGCATCTGCCCCGGCGTCGATGGCGAGGCCGGCAAGACCTTGCAGCGCGCGCTGAGCAAGCAAGGCATCGCCTTCAAATTGAGCTCGAAGGTCACCAGCGCCACCAGTTCAGCTACAGGCGTGCAGCTGAGCGTCGAGCCTGCCGCCGGTGGCACGGCTGAGCTGATCGAAGCCGACTATGTGCTGGTGGCCATCGGGCGCCGGCCATACACCCGGGGCCTAGGGCTGGAGAACGTCGGCCTGAGTACCGACAAGCGCGGCATGCTCGCCAACCAGCAACATCGCACCGAAGCCGCCGGGGTCTGGGTGATCGGCGACGTCACGTCCGGGCCGATGCTCGCGCACAAGGCTGAAGACGAGGCCATGGCCTGCGTCGAGCAGATCCACGGCAAGGCTGGCGAGGTCAATTACGCGCTGATCCCCAACGTCATCTACACCCAACCGGAACTGGCCAGCGTCGGCCAGACCGAAGAACAGCTCAAGGCCGAGGGCCGTGCCTACAAGGTCGGCAAGTTTCCCTTCACCGCCAACAGCCGGGCGAAGATCAATCACGAAACAGAAGGCTTTGCCAAAGTCCTCGCCGACGAGCGCACGGACGAAGTGCTCGGCGTGCATCTGGTCGGGCCGAGCGTGAGCGAGATGATCGGCGAGTTTTGTGTGGCGATGGAGTTCAGCGCCTCGGCCGAGGACATTGCCCTGACCTGCCATCCGCACCCGACGCGTTCGGAAGCGTTGCGTCAGGCAGCGATGAATGTCGAGGGGATGGCGACGCAGATGTAGCTTGGAAATACGGCGTCTGGTTAATCGCTATCGCGAGCAGGCTCACTCCTACAAGGAGCATCGCGTTCCCCCTGTGGGAGCCAGCCTGCTCGCGAATGGCCCTACTCGGTCTACAGCGGAAGATGCCCCAACGGCAACGCCCCCGGCGCTTTCACCGTATGAATGGCAAAGTTGCTGCGAATATCGCTCACCCCGGCAGTTTCAGGAGGTGCGCACTGACAAAGCGGTCATAAGCGCGCAAGTCAGGGACGACCACTTGCAAGAGGAAATCCGATTCGCCGGACACCAGAAATGCTGAGACCACCTCTGGCAGCGCAGTAACAGCGGCATAAAAAGCCTCGGCACGTTCTTCGTTGTGCCGCTCGACCTTGACCCCGACAAACACCGTCAGCCCCAGCCCGACTTCATCGCGATCGAGATTGGCCTGGTAGCCTCGAATCACCCCCGCCTCTTCCAGCATGCGCACCCGGCGCAGACACGGCGAAGCCGACAGGCCGATTTCCTCCGCCAGCTCGACATTGCTCAAGCGGCCGTTGCGTTGCAGCGCGGCGAGAATCTTGCGGTCATAGGCGTCGAGTTTCATCTTTGGCAGATCCCGATAGTCTGGCGATGTAAAATCAGCAGGTTATGCCAAAAACGCCACGGTTTGAAGCCGACTACGCAAGCACCTGCCCTGCTCTCTCGCTCTAGACTGGCCGAAGTAAATCGACATCGAAAAGGGGTGTGATGTGGCAAGTCTGTGGCTGTTTATCCTGACGCTGGCTGTGGTTCTGCTACTGCCGGGACCGGACATGATCCTGCTGTTGCAAACCGGTGCGCGGCAAGGTCGAGGTGCGGCGCTGGCCACAGCGCTGGGCCTGGCCATCGCCCGTGCCTGTCACGTGGCACTGGCGGCATTGGGCCTGGCGGCGCTGTTCAAAACCGCACCGTGGACGTTTGATGTGGTGCGCATCGCGGGTGCGGCGTATCTGCTGTGGATCGGCATTCAATGTTTTCGCAGCTCACTGGTTCCGAACCTGCAAACAGGAGAAGCGACGCCTACCGAGGATCAGTGGCGCCAAGCGATCCGGCGCGGCCTGCTGACCAACCTGCTCAACCCCAAGGCATTGCTGTTCTGCTCGGTACTGTTGCCACAGTTTATCGTCAGCGACGGCGCGCCGGTGCTGACACAGTTCGCCGTGCTCGGCCTGGTGCTGGTCAGCGTCGGGCTGCTGTTCGACAGTGTTGTCGCCATGACCGGCGCGGCACTGGGCCGTTGGCTGCAACACAGTCCGACCGCCCAGCGCATTCAGCAATGGCTGTTCGGCAGCCTGTTGATTGGTTTTGCCGTGCGCCTGAGCTTCATTCAGCAGGCTTAAGCCTTGCGTACCTTGCGCTGACGACGGGTAATGAGCAGTAACGCGATGGCCGTGACCACGACGAAGACGCCAATCTGCACCGGCCACTTGTACGGCCGCAGTGTTTCACGCACGGCATCGGTCACCTGGGTGACGTAGCGCTTGTCAGCATTCTCGAAGTCCGGGTAAGGACATTGATTACCGAAGTCCACCGCCCACAGCACATAAGGACCTTCCTTGACGTAGCGCTGGTACAGCGCACTCTGGTCTTCAAGGCTGCTGTTCCAGCCGGCCGCGTTGCACAACACCGCCGCAAACGCCTGACTGGTGTGCGGCAGGTTATCGGCGGCGCGACTGGCCAATGCCGTAGCGACAAAACGATAGTGATAACGCTGATCCGGTTGCGCGGCGCTGGCCTGCTGGCGCTGCACTTCCGCCGTGGAAATCAGCGGGCCGACATCCAGCTTCGTGCTCTCCAGCGTGTAATTGCCGCCGAAGGTGGCGTAATCAGGCGCCATCTCATAACCGAGGATGTCCATGCCCCACTCCCGGGCCGTCCATGCGGCGTTGTACAACGCACTGGCGCGTTTGCTCGGCCACCACGCCGACTCGGCCTTGAGCCGTTGCTCGCCATACAGCCTGGCCTTGTGCTGCAGTTCGTCACTGGCGAAATAAGCGACCGCTTCCTCGTAACGCCCCTCACGCAGCAAGCGCCGACCGAGCAGATTGCGCAGATTGGCGGCCGCCGACAGCGGCACATAGTTGTCGCGCTCCTGTTGGGTCAATGGCGGCGGCGCCGGCACGTTCTCATCGATATAACGCTTGAGCTCATCGACCGTCAGCACGCGCTCGGCAACTGTCGCGGCATCGAACCAGTAAAGGCTATTGCTGCGATACAACTGCACAAAGGCTTGCAAATACTCGCCGCGTTGCAGCGCCAGGATCGCGCTTTCGCCCTCGACCCGACATTTTGGCTGCACCGTTTCAAACGCCCAGTCCGGCGTGCGGCGATAACCCCAGTCTTCGTTTTGCGGGAAGGCCTGGGCGGCTTTGGCGTAGGCGGCGGCAGCGGCAGTCGTATCGCCGTCACGCACTGCGAGTTTTGCCCGCAGCCACCAGGCCAGCCCGCCGTCGCCGGCGTTTACCAGAAAGGCCTTGGCGGACGCGTAATCGCCCTGTTGATAACTCATCGCCGCCAGTCGATCGGCATTGTCGAGGCTGCCACGCGTGCTGTTCTGCAACAGCGTCACCAGTTTCTTCTCGTTTGGCGGCTGCTCACCAAATGACCAGCCCTGACGGCTGACCAGCGATGCCGTGACCAGTTGCTGCACCGCTGGCTGCTGCAGCAGCTTCGCCAGCTGAGATTCCGGCAATTCGGCCAGTTCGTTCATCAGTTGCTTGAGCGAGGTGTAACCGACGGCCGAACCGTGCAGGTTCTGTGCTTCGTACAGTTCGATGGCGCCGCTCCAGTCCCCGGCACTGCGCAGCACCCGCGCCTCCTCACCGAGGCTGGCAACGCCCAGTTCCAGCGGATCGCTGAAGCCGTCGATACTCAACTGCCGGGCCTGGCGAAAGGCATCACGCGCCTGTTCCAGCGCTTCGATACGATCGTGCGCCTCGTTGCTCAGGGCAAAAGCGATGCGCCCCAGGGAATACGCCGCCCAGGTGCTGCGCAACGGGCGCTGGTCTGCCGGCAGCGCCAGCACTTTGTTGAAATAGTCTGTGGCCAATTGCTGATCGCCGGTGGCAAAGGCCACGGCGCCGGCGACGTACAAACGGATTTCCGCCGGCAGACTGGCGCCCTGCTCCTCGGCCTGATGCGCATCGCTGAGCCCGCGCAGTCGCTTGACCACGGCGTATTGCTCAGCGCTCAGGCCCACCTGCTCAGCCTGTTCGCGCGCCAACTCTGACGCGTTGTCTTCAGCGTAATCGTTAGGGTTATGGGTCGCGGCAGTGACATTTTTCAGCCCGGCAATGGTTTTACCGAGGCGACTGACCTCGAAGCTGAAACTGCCCTCGGGCAGATCGGCCAAGGTCTGTGCGCGATTGTCGAGCAGGCGCATCGGGAAGTCCGGGCCGCAGGCCAGCGCCGAACCCAGCGGCAGGCTGAGGCTCAGGCAGAGCAGATGGCGGGGCCAGTTACGGGTCAACATGCGAACCTCCTTGATCAATATGTGCACAACGCGCCCAACCGACAGCGCGCTGCCCGCCCGCCGGCAAGCGGCCGTCTCGCAGGCGGGTGAAGGTAAGCAGATTGGCGCTTTGTTGCAACGAGTAACCAGCGAGCGCATCGGCGCCTGCACAATCCTGCGCCTTCAGCCTGATTTGCGCGGGCCACGGGCTGTCGAGATTGCCGCGGTTTTCGAGCTGGATGTCATAGAGACCGCCCTGCTCTTTGAATGACAAGCGCAACTGACTGCTCAACACATCGCCGCGAGCCACGGCACGCAAAGTGGTGAGGCTCCAGGCGCGCCGATCGTTGGCCAGCGGCAAGCGAAACCAGATCAACCCGGCCAGATGCTCGGGTGGATCCTCGCGCAAGGTCTTGGCGAGTTGGCTGAGTTGCTGCGGATCGGCGAGCAGCTCCCGGCGCTGCCCGCCGCGCTCCAGTTGTACTTCACTCTCCACCACCGGCGCGCCACCGTCAGCGCCCAACAGCGCAACGCCATAAGCTGGCAGCGCCAGATAGAAGGGTTTGTCGCTGATACGGGCCCAGGCCTTGGCCCATTTCAACGCCTGCTTGGCGTCGAATAGACCCAGTCGCGGATCGCTCACGGCATGGACTTGCAGCACGCTGCTATCAACGCTGTGCAAAAGTGCTGGCAATTGCGCACTGTCGAGCCAGGCCGGCAGCGCGGTAATGCTCAAAGGTAGAGATGGCGGCAAAGCTGCGCGCAAATGCTTGAGGAACTCAGCGTACGCGGGCAGCCGTGCATTGCCGGCATCGTGGTCGATCTCGACGCCGCTCAGCGTGAGGCCCCGCGCCTGCCAGTCGGCGATGACTTGCAGAATCTGCGCGGTGACCTGCTCCTGATCCAGTGATCGAAGCTGGCCGTCGAGGCGAACCACCGCGATCAACGATCGGCCATCCGCTTTCAGTAACGCTGGATCGACCTGCGCCCTGCTCCAACGGGTACCGGGAAAACCCTGCAATGCCAGCACCCGCACCGTCGAGAAGTCACTGCGACTGTCGCTCAATGCCGGCACGTGCGCGGACGTCCATTGCCGCTGCCAGACGTAGAGTTGCTGGTCCAAGGCTGGTGCGACGTGTTGCTCGCAGCCCACAAGCAAGACGCCAAGAAACAGACCCACGATAAACCGCATACCCTGAAAATCCCTGAGACCACAGGCCGCAAGGTTACACAAAAACCCGTAGGAGCTGACGAGTGAAACGAGGCTGCGATCTTTTGATCTTGCTTCAAGACTCCAGGTCAAAAGATCGCAGCGTGCCGCAGCTCCTACACGGATGCCGCTGGTTTACGCGCGATGATCACTTGACTCTTCGCCACCACCGCATCCAGCGCCTGTTTGATCTGCGCCCCGCGCGGGGAGTCGAGTACCGCTTGCCACGTGTCGGCCCAGTGATTGAGCAGTGGGTGATCCGGGTTGCTGAATTCGACCTTGGCTTCCCAGAACAGCATCATCCACATCGACCAGTAAAAGCCGTATTGGCTATGGCTGATGATTTCCAGCCCGGCGTCGCTGACCATCTCCTTGAACTGCTCTTCGCTGATGATGCGTATGTGATTGGGTTTCTGGAAGTACTCGGGTGCGGCGATGTCCTTTTGCAGGTCTTCGGAGCTCGGGTGCGGCACACTGAGCAGGTACAACGCGCCAGGTTTTCCAACCCGTACCAGCTCAGCGAGAAACTGCGCAGGGTCGTCGACATGTTCGATCACTTCCGTCGAGACCACACGTGTCGCCGTGGCGTCGGCAATCGGCAGCGGATTGCAATCGGTGACGTGGCACTCAACATCGCGCGCCGGAGTATCGTTCAAGCGCTGGCGGGTGGCTTCAACCTTGGCCGCATCGATATCGGCAATGATGATCTTCGCCCCGCGCGTGCCGCAAAAATGCACGTTACCGCCATCGCCGCAGCCGACGTCGAGCAGCGTGTCGTCGGGGCTTACCGGAAACCCTGTGAACAGTTCGCCGGTTTGCTGATTGAACCAGCCGCTGAGCATCGCATCGTGCAGGCCGAGCATGTACGGGTCGGTCTTCTCGGCAACCGCCGCAACAGGCTGCGCCGGCGAGGCGTTCGTGAGTTTCTTCAAAAGGCTCAGCATGAGGTGGCTCCAGTGGATGGAAGGGCGGATCGGGGCGTGCCGAGGCGCTTGACCAACGCGGCGCCACGGTTGCGCATCGGCATTTCGATCAAGCGGTAGTTCAGTTCACTGAGCAACACGATAAGTGCGCACGCCAGCAACAGCGTGCACACCGGATGCCCGGCAGGACTCGGCAAACCGGCGCTCTGCAAACGGAAAATCACTTCACGCACCAGTTGATAGGCCGGGATATGGATCAGATAAATGCCATAGGAGCGGCTGCCGATCCACGCGAGTAACCGTTGCACCGCACCGGCAGGCACCAGGTAATCGCGGTTGTATGAAGCGATCCACACCAGCACGGCACTGAGCAGGGCGATTGAACCGATGCGATAAGGCGCGAAGGTGAAACGATCGGTGGCCATGAAGCTGAGCAGCAATGCGAGGGCGATCAAGGCTGAAATCCCCGCCCACGGTGGAGCCAGCCAGGTTGGCTGCCAGCGCTGATAACCGGGCCGTGCGCTCCACATCGCCAACAGCACGCCAAGGGCCAGCGCGTCGGTGCGCACCACCATCAAAAACGGGGTGCGCACGGTCAGAATCTGCACCGCGACCAGCGCCAGCAGCGCCCAGACCAGGCGCTGGCGAAATAGCAGGATCAGCAGCGGAAACAGCAGATAAAACTGCTCCTCCAGCGCCAGGCTCCAGTAGACAAAACTGCTGCCGTATTCATATCGGAAGAAGCTGTCGGCAAAACGGAAATTGGCGTATTGCAACACGCCGGCCAGGGTCGCTTGCACGTTGGCATGCCAGGTACCGAAAGCGCCGGAGCGATTGAGGAACACACAGGCCAGCAGCATCAGCGCGAGCCATAGCCAAGCCGACGGCAGCAGGCGAAAGGCGCGGCGCAGCCAGAAGTTGCGCGTCTGCTGCCAACACTCCTGGCGACTGGTACAACCTTGCAACGCCGGAACCAGGCTGCGAGCGATGACAAAACCGGAGATGGCGAAAAACAGATCGACGCCCCACCACGTTTGCAGACTGCCGTGAATGCTGTCCAGCAAAGGCACCGGGTCCGCGAACAGACTGCCCTGCAGGTGATGGAACAATACTCCCAGTACGGCGACGGCGCGCAGCACTTCTATATCCATGATGCGCTTGCCGTTCATGCTTGGCAGGCTTCCCCTGCAGCGGCACGGTGTTCGAACAACTGTGCAAGAAATGCCCGCAGGCGCTGCTCTGCCACGGCCTGACTGCAAAAAGCCTGCAGGCTGTCGACCGCTTGTGCGGACATCGCGGCATAACGCTGCGGCTGATTTTTTGCAACGTCGTAACTGGCCCGGTAGGCCTCACATAATGATGCCCAGTTGGTCACGTACCGCAGCGTGCGAAATGCCTTGCGCGGATCGTGCGGCCAGGCTGTCAGTTCGTCGGTGGACTCGATCAGAAACGCGTTCTCAGCGCTCAGGTAATCGATCATTGCCGTGGTTCGAGGCGCTACTGCGGGCTTGCCGCAAGACATGAACTCCATCAGAGGCAGGCACTGGCCTTCCCCGTAGGACGTGTTCACGACATAACGAGTCGCCTGCACGAGTCGCTCGTAGTCCGGATCGGCGAGATAACCGTGAATCAACACGATACGGCACCGATAGGACTGGTTTTTGTACAAATGATGGAGGATGTCAGCCAGCGCCTCTTCAGCATCGAAGTGTGTCAGTTTCAGCACCAGGGTAGCGTCTTCGACTTCGCGAAAGCTAACACAGAACGCGCTGAGCATGTCCTCCCAGTTCTTGCGGCCATCGCCGGGATTGAACACTGACGTATACACCACGCCCTCAAGGGACAGGGTCTGCTCGGTCACCGGTGCGGCAAAATCAATGCCCTCGCCGCTGCGCAAATGCTCTGGGGCGAAGGCATTCAAGTCGAGCTGACGGCTGTCGGCCACCAGCCCTTTGATCGTCAAGCGCAACGGCTCGGCAGCGCAATGATCCTGTGCTTGCATCCCGCGTGCGGCGAAGCGGTCCCAGACCGGCGCCGGGATGGCGCTGATCGGGTAGTCCGCGGACATGGCTTCGCGGACCGCAGCGACGGTATAACTGGAATGGGTGACAGCCGCTCCGCAGGCGTGCAAAACGCTGCGCCAGTCGTTGCGTGGCTCACCGGCGAACGGCTCGTTGGGGATCGTGCTGAATTCCCAGGCAAACACCGGCACGGTCGGACACGCCAGATCGACTGGAGTGCGGTGCGGTGGCGAAAACGAGAAGAATACACAAGGCTCGCCTCGCGCCAGGCATTCGCCATAGAGCGCGTCGACTTGCGTCAGCGGATCAGCCACTTCGATAACGCGCCCGATTCGTTCGAGAACCGGTCGATATTCCTTGAGCACGAAGTAATAGCTGTACTCCGACCGCCCCAGATTTTGCGTAATGGTGTGCTGATTGGTTTCAGAATGAATGATGATCAGCATGAGGCGTTATCCAGAACAGGCTCGATATCAGCGGCCTTGGGAGCCACCGCGAAAAAATCCGCCAGGCGTGTCTGCAATGGCGCGAACGCACAGTAATCGTGCATCCGCTCGATGGCGGCGGCCGACATCCGCTGGTAATCCTGCGGGTGCGCAGTGGCCATACGGTAACTGTTTTCGTAGGCGCTTTTCAGCGAACCCCAGTCCGGTCGGTAGCGCAGGGTGCGGTAAATAATCCGCGTGTCCTGGGGCCAGATCGTCAACTCTTCGCTGGACCTGACCACGAATGCCACCGACTCGTCGATGTAATCCTCCATGGCCGTATGGGCAGGCGCGATCACCGGTTTGCCGCTGGACATGAATTCCATCAACGGCAGGCACAAACCTTCGCAGCGCGAGGCATTGACGTAGAACGTCGCCGCCTTGTAGAGCTCGGCATACTGCGCGTCGTCAAGGTAGCCGTGCATCACCACAACGCGGCAAGCGAACGGGCTGAGCTGCGCGAGCAACGTCATCAATTCGCTGTAATACAAGGCCAGATCGTTCTGGGTGATCTTGACCACCAGGGTCGCGTCTGGCTGCTCGCGAAATGCCCAGCAAAACGCGGTAATCAGTTGATGCCAGTTCTTGCGGCCATCCTTGGGATTGAACACCGAAACGTACACCACACCGTCGACACGGGTTTCAACGATGCGGTCGGTGGCCGGCAGGTCCAGCGGCGGTGGTTCGCTGACCAGAATCGGTTGCGCGCCGCAAATGGCGGGCAGACGTTGCTCGAGCCAAGCGTGAAGGTTGTCGGGAACGCGATCACGAACCCCTTCCCAATACCAGTTCTGCAGGTATTTTACCCTTGGGACCGGCTCTGCCAGGTCACGCCCGAGATCCAGTGCCCACAGGCGCAGATAGTGCCGGGCGATGACGAACCGGCGCTTGAGTGTCAGCGGCGGTGGACGCGCGGCTTCTATTTCAGCCGCCAGCGCAGCCTCTTCTTCAGGCGTCAACGGAGCGGGGATCAGCGCATCGGCCGACAAGTCGAGTTCGCGGCTATCGAAAATACAGCCTTTGATCGCCAAGGTTGCGCCCGCGTTGATCGATGTCGGGACATGCGCCTGACGAATATCGGAAAACTTTTCCCATAGCGCTGTCGGCAACACCAGCACCGGAAAATCCTCACCCATGGCTCGCCGGATCGCCCGGGCAGTGTGGCTCGACAAGGTGATAACCCGGCCCTGGCGCGCGAGCATTTGCGTCCAGTCCTGGCGTGGGTCGTTGTCCCACTGTTCGTCGGGAATCGAATCGAACTCCCACGCCACGACGCACATCGTCGGGCAATGAAGATCGGCCGGGGTTTTCTGCGGAGGGGCGAACGACAGGAATACGCTGTCTTCGCCAGCGGCGAGCAGTCGCCGATAGAGCGGGTCGACTTCTGCCACCGTGGATACGACGTGCACACGACCGAGGCTTTCCAACAATGGACGATAAGCCTTGAGCACAAAGTAATAACTGTATTCGGGACGACCAAGACTCTGGCCGATGGAGTTGTCGTTGACATCTGAGTAAAGAATGAAATTCATGGCATCCCACGATAAAGCAGCCATACCGGCAACTTCATGCTGTGACGACCAGATACTGGATCGGCCCGGTAGTACCGGCACGCGTCCTTCATCAGGCACGTCTTAGTTCTTGTTTTAGTGGTCAGTTTCACTCTGCGCCGCAACCCCCGAAACACCGTTCGGATTATCGCGACAAGGGGCATTCTAAACACATCCATCGAGGGTTCGGGAACCGTCCCGCGTGAATAAATCGGTCTACGCTATCCAGAACTGACCGGTCACGGTTTGGCCTGTTGAAATTGTCGTGCAATTGGCACAGATTGATCGCAGAACAAATACAACAACTGTTTCGCCTGTTGTCCTACCGGGTTTTTCTCTCGGTCTGACAGCCCCTTCTACACCGCGTGTAGGAAATGGCGAAAGATCAGCCCAAGGGGTCGTGGTTTTGAAAAATTGCCTGCTTGTCACGGGTCTCGCCAGTTTCGCGCATCACTCTCCGCGCCTAAGTTTGGTGTCCGCAGGAGCGGCGAACTCGGAGCGCGCGCTATGACTCGACTGTTGGTGGAGTGCACACACGTATTCAACCACCCGAAACTCAATTCGGGGATTCAGCGGGTGGTGCGCAATGTCATTAACAAACTGCCCTCCAGTGTTGGTGATAGCGAGTGCATACCGGTGGTATTGCTCAATGGCCAGCTCTATCGGGTCTTGCGCCTGGCGCCCCTGAACACGCCGGTGTTCAACGCCCTCGCGACATTCGCTGATCGCCTGGAACGCCTCGCTCATCGCTTCTGGCAATGGCATCAGCGCCGCGACGCCAAATGCCCGTCGAAGCTGACACGGAGGGCGCTGTATGTGGCGTATCGCCTGACCTCATTCGCCGTATTTGGTGTGCCGCTGCGATTGTTCACCCGCCTGCGGCATTTCCAGTTACTCAAGCGCTGTTCACCGTTGCAGCACCAGCCTGATGATCAACTGGTGTTGCTGGACTCGTCGTGGCATTCGGATTTCTTTCCCCATGTCGAACGGCTCAAGCGCGAAGGCGTCGCAATCATTGCGGTGATCTATGACCTCATTCCCCTGACGCATCCCCATTTCTACGAAGCCCGGCCCGCGCAGGTGTTCAGTGAGTGGTTTGACTGGGTGTGCCGCACTGCCGACGGTTACATGGCCATTTCCGCCACTGTGCGCGACGAGGTGCGCCATGAACTGCAGCGCCGACTCGGCCCCGCGCAGGCTGAAAAGCGCTGGTTCGACTACTTTCATTTGGGCTCCGAGCTGGACTTGCACAATTCGGCAGCAGCAGTGGAACCCGCTTTGCACCAAATGTTCGAGGCACCCGGCCCGGTTTTCCTGATGGTCAGCACGATCGAGCCGCGCAAGAACCATGCGTATCTGCTCGATGCTTTCGAGCGTGCCTGGGCGGGCGGCTCCGGCGCCAGGCTATGCATCGCAGGGCGCATCGGCTGGAAGTGCGACGAGTTGCTATCGCGAATACGGCATCATCCCGAGCTCAACCGACGCCTGTTCATGTTCAACAACCTGAGCGACACCAGCCTCGAGCATGCTTATACGCGAGCCAGCTCATTGGTCTTTCCGTCATTTGTCGAAGGTTTCGGCCTGCCTCTGGTAGAAGCCATGCAACGAGGCTTGCCGGCCATGGGAAGTGACATCGCGGCATTTCGTGAAATAGGCGGCGAGTTCATGGCCTATTTCGATCTGCAGGAGCCGCAAAGCCTGACCGACCTGATCAAGGCCTTCGAGGCCAGCGGCCAGTTCCCTGCCAGCAAGGATGTCAACGAATGGCGCTGGATTGACTGGCGCGAAGCAAGTCAGCAACTGGTCGAGCGCATTGCGCGACGCGTCCTTGCGGGACAGGCCACGCAAGCCGGCGTTACCCGCGAGAGCGCAAGTGAAGCGGTAGATGAGCCGCCGGGGCTTGGCGAATATCCGCGACTGCGTCCGTCAGGCAGTTTTCTGTAGCCCGGCCACCGTACGCGGCATCGCGACAAAACCCGGCAACGCTTCGATCCGCGCCAGCCAGGCGCGAACGTTGGCGTAGTCATCCAGCGAGACATTGCCCTCCGGCGCGTGGGCAATGTAGCTGTAGGCAGACACGTCAGCGATGGTCGGCTTTTCGCCCGCCAGATACGCTGTCTTGCCCAATTCCAGCTCCATGACCTTGAGCAGGTTGTGCGCACGGCCAATGACCTCCTCGGCATTCAGTTGCGCACCGAACACCGTGATCAGGCGCGCCGCCGCCGGGCCAAATGCGATCGGTCCCGCCGCCGCCGACAGCCAGCGCTGCACATGGGCTGCGCCCACCGGGTCGGTCGGCAGCCAGCGACCGTTGCCATACTTCTGCGCCAGATAAACCAGAATCGCGTTGGAATCGGCCAGCACCACGCCGTTGTCATCAATCGCCGGCACTTGACCGAAGCTGTTGATCGCCAGGTACTGCGGCTGCTTGTGCTCACCCTTGGCCAGATCGACGAAGATCAGCTCGGTCGGCAGTTGCAGCAGCGACAGCATCAACTCGACGCGATGGGCATGGCCGGAACGTGGGAAGTTGTAGAGTTTGATCGCTTGCATGGTCGACTCCGCTGAAAAGTGACGTCGCTACGGGGATGAGCGCGCCGATGGAGCCATCATCTATGGGTTGCCGGAACAACAGAATAACCAGCAGCTGCAATCGATTATTTCATCTCGTGCAATAACGCCGCTGCGCTCA
Organism: Pseudomonas sp. B21_DOA; assembly: GCA_030544685.1. Lineage (NCBI taxonomy): Bacteria > Pseudomonadati > Pseudomonadota > Gammaproteobacteria > Pseudomonadales > Pseudomonadaceae > Pseudomonas > Pseudomonas sp. B21_DOA. The sequence goes on from CP086683.1 coordinate 950,841, forward strand.
AGGCCGGATGCTCGCGCAGCGCCTTCACGGCGAAGTCGACAAAACTGCGGATCCGCGCCGGCGCCTTGCGCCCGCCTTGATACACCACATGGATCGGCAACGGCGGCAACTCAAACTCGGCGAGGACGATTTCCAGCTCGCCCGCCGCCACCTTGTCCGCGACTTGATAGGACAGCACTCGCGTCAGGCCCAGGCCTTTGCGCGCGGCGGTGATCGCCGACTGATTGGCCGTGACGGTCAGGCGCGGTTCGGTGCGCACGCTGAGGGCTTCACCGCCGTCGAGAAACGGCCAGTTACGTTGCTGGCCTATCGCGGATGTCGCCACCACCGGCAGCGCGGCCAGGGCCTGGGGATGCTCGGGTCGGCCATACTCGGCGAGAAAATCCGGCGAGGCACAGATCACTCGCCGCACTTCCCCGACGCGAATCGCATGCTGATTGCTGTCCGGCAGCTCACCGATACGCACCGCGACATCAATGCCCTCCTCGACCATATTGACGACCCGATCCAGCAACAGCGCGTTGATCGACACATCCGGATAACGACAGAGGTAATCGGCCATCACCGGCGTCACAAACAGATCGCCAAACAACACCGGCGCAGTAATCGTCAATTGCCCGCGAGGCAAGGCATGGCTGCCTGCCGCCGAATCCTCGGCCTCCTGCACTTCGGCGAGAATCCGCCGGCAGTCATCGCAGTATCGCTGCCCGGCTTCGGTGAGATGCACGGTGCGCGTAGTGCGCACCAGCAACTGCGTACCAATGTGCTCCTCCAGCGCCGCCACCGCCCGCGTGACACTTGCCGCCGACAGACCCAGACGCCGCGACGCCGCCGAAAAGCCTTGCTCCTGGGCAACGACAACGAAGATCTGCATTTCCTGAAAGCGGTCCATGGGATTCCTCGGTGGCGGATACGACAATCGCAGCCGAGGCTGCGATTGTGGGAGCGTAGATCAACGGTGGATAACTTATTCCACAGTGACCGATTTCGCCAGGTTACGCGGTTGATCGACGTCGGTGCCCTTGAGCACGGCAACGTAATACGACAGCAGTTGCAGTGGGATCGTATAAAGGATCGGTGAAAGAATGTCGTGAATGTGTGGCATCTGCACTACGTGAGTGCCTTCGCCATTGGTCATCGCGGCCTTGACGTCGGCAAACACAATCAGCTCACCGCCACGGGCGCGGACTTCCTGCAAATTGGACTTGAGCTTCTCCAACAGTTCGTTGTTCGGCGCGACGGTGACCACCGGCATGTCGTTATCCACAAGTGCCAGCGGGCCATGTTTTAGCTCGCCGGCCGGGTAGGCCTCGGCGTGGATGTAGGAGATTTCCTTGAGCTTCAAAGCACCTTCCATCGCCACCGGGAATTGCGCGCCACGGCCGAGAAACAGAGTGTGGTTTTTCTCGGCGAACAGCTCGGCGATTTTTTCCACGGTGCTGTCCATCGCCAGCGCTTCGCCGAGACGGGTCGGCAGGCGACGCAGTTCTTCGACGAGTGTGGCTTCGACGCCGTTGGCCAGAGTGCCGCGCACCTGACCCAGCGACAAAGTCAGCAGCAACAGGCCGACCAGTTGCGTAGTGAAGGCTTTGGTCGAGGCCACGCCGATTTCGCGACCGGCCTGGGTCAACAGGGTCAGGTCGGATTCACGAACCAGCGAGCTGATGCCGACGTTGCAGATGGCCAGGCTGGCGAGAAAGCCCAGCTCCTTGGCATTGCGCAGCGCCGCGAGGGTGTCAGCGGTTTCGCCGGATTGCGAGATGGTCACGAACAGCGTGTCCGGCTGCACCACCACTTTGCGATAACGGAATTCGCTGGCGACTTCGACCTGGCACGGGATGCCGGCCAGTTCCTCGAGCCAGTAACGCGCAACCATGCCGGCGTGATAGCTGGTACCGCAGGCGACGATCTGCACATTGCGCACTTTGGCGAACAGCTCGGCGGCTTGCGGACCGAAGGCCTCAACCAGCACCTGATTATTGCCTAGACGACCTTCGAGAGTGCGCTGGACCACGGCCGGCTGCTCGTGGATTTCCTTGAGCATGTAGTGGCGGAACTCGCCCTTGTCGGCGGCTTCGGCACCGTCGGTGTATTGCACGGTCTGGCGCTCGACGGCATTGCCGTTTATGTCCCAGATCTGCACGTTGTCGCGACGGATTTCAGCGATATCGCCTTCTTCCAGGTACATGAAACGGTCAGTGACCTGACGCAGAGCGAGTTGGTCGGAAGCGAGGAAGTTTTCGCCCAGACCCAGGCCAATCACCAGAGGGCTGCCACTGCGCGCGGCGACCAGACGATCCGGTTGCTGTGCATTGATCACCGCCAGACCGTAGGCACCGTGCAGCTCCTTGATGGTCGCTTTGAGCGCGGCCGTCAGGTCCGGTTGTTCCTTGAGCTTGTGGGTCAGCAGGTGGGCGATGACTTCGGTATCGGTGTCCGAGCTGAACGCATAGCCCAGCGCTTTGAGTTGTTCGCGCAGCGCTTCGTGGTTTTCGATAATGCCGTTGTGCACCACTGCGATGTCCCCGGAAAAATGCGGGTGGGCATTGCGCTCGCACGGCGCGCCATGGGTCGCCCAACGGGTGTGGGCGATACCGAGGCGGCCGGCCAGCGGCTGTTCGGCCAGTGCGGTTTCCAGTTCGCTGACCTTGCCCGGACGACGCATGCGTTCCAGGGTCTGGTCGTTGGTATAAACCGCCACACCGGCGCTGTCATAGCCGCGGTATTCGAGGCGCTTCAGGCCTTCAAGAAGGATGGCGGTGATATTACGTTCAGCTACTGCACCGACAATGCCACACATGGTTATTTCTCCTGACTGACAGCCGCACAGATCAACGTGATCCCGCGGGCCTGAAGCTGATCGCGTGCCTCGACGGTCAGGCGATCATCGGTAATGAGGGTATGGATGCTGCTCCAGGGCAGCTCCAGGTTGGGAATCTTGCGGCCGATCTTATCGGCCTCGACCATGACGATGACTTCTCGCGCAACGTCGGCCATCACCCGGCTGAGGCCGAGCAGTTCATTGAATGTGGTAGTGCCGCGAACCAGATCGATGCCGTCGGCGCCGATGAACAGTTGATCGAAGTCGTAGGAGCGTAGTACCTGCTCGGCGACCTGGCCCTGAAAGGATTCCGAGTGTGGATCCCAAGTGCCGCCGGTCATCAGCAATACCGGCTCGTGTTCCAGTTCGCTCAAAGCATTGGCGACATGCAGCGAGTTGGTCATCACCACCAGGCCCGGTTGCTGGCCCAGTTCGGGAATCATCGCCGCAGTGGTGCTGCCGCTGTCGATGATGATGCGCGCGTGTTCGCGGATGCGTTTTACCGCCGCGCGGGCGATCGCCTGCTTGTACTTGGAAATACTCTGCGCCGCTTCTGCGACCAGTTCTTGCGGCATGGTGATTGCACCGCCGTAACGACGCAGCAACAGACCATGGGTTTCCAGCGCCGCGAGATCCTTGCGAATCGTAACTTCGGAAGTTTCGAAACGCTTGGCCAGCTCATCGACACTAACTTCGCCCTGCTCATTGAGCAAGGCGAGGATGTTATGACGACGCTGGGGAGTATTGCGCTTGGACATGGCGACCTAAGTTTCGTTTCGAAAGATAACGCAAGCAATGAAACGCTATCGAAAGGTTGCCGTCAAGACGCGGAGAGAAAAATTCAGAAAGATTGAAATGAGTGTGGGAGCGGGCTTGCTCGCGAAAGCGGTTGTTCATTCAACATTGATGTCGACTGAAACCACGCCTTCGCGAGAAGGCTCGCTCCCACAGGGGGATTGTGGATAAATCAGGATTTTTTGATTTTTTCCGGGCGCTTCCAGCCATCGATGTTCTTCTGACGGGCTCGGCCAACCGCCAGCTGAGCGTTATCCACATTTTGCGTGATGGTAGAGCCAGCCGCAGTGGTTGCACCATTGGAGATATCCACAGGGGCAACCAGCGAGTTGTTGGAACCGATGAACACATCCGCGCCCAAAACAGTTTTCCACTTGTTGGCGCCATCGTAGTTGCAGGTGATGGTGCCAGCGCCGATGTTGGTGCGCGCGCCGATTTCGGCATCGCCCAGGTAGGTTAGATGCCCAGCCTTGGCACCCTCGCCCATGTGCGCATTTTTGAGCTCAACGAAGTTACCCACATGGGCGCGCGCTTCGAGCACAGTGCCCGGGCGCAAACGCGAGAAGGGACCGGCGTCGCTGCCTTCACCGAGAATGGCACCTTCGATATGACTGTTGGCCTTGATGATCACGCCTTTGCGCAGGGTACTGTCCTTGATCACGCAGTTCGGGCCGATCTGTACGTCGTCTTCAATGATCACCTTGCCTTCAAGGATCACGTTGATATCGATCAGCACATCGCGGCCTACGCTGACTTCGCCACGTACGTCGAAACGGGCCGGGTCGCGCAGGGTAACGCCTTGAGCCATCAGGCGACGGCCGGCGCGCAACTGGTAATGACGTTCCAGTTCAGAGAGCTGCTTGCGATCATTGGCGCCCTGCACTTCCATCGGGTCGTGCGGTTGTTCGGTAGCCACGACCAAACCATCGCTGACCGCCATTTCGATCACGTCGGTGAGGTAGTACTCGCCCTGCGCGTTGTTGTTCGACAGGCGACTCACCCAGTCAGCCAGGCGATCGGCCGGCACAGCGAGGATGCCGGTGTTGCCTTCGGTGATCGCACGTTGCGCTTCGCTGGCATCTTTGTGCTCGACGATTGCCGCGACCTTGCCGTCAGCATCACGCACGATGCGGCCGTAACCGGTCGGGTCATCCAGCTCAACAGTGAGCAAACCCATCTGCCCGGGCACGACATGCTTGAGCAGACGTCGCAGGGTTTCCACTTCAATCAGCGGCACATCGCCGTAGAGGATTAGCACGGTGCCCGCTTCGATGAACGGCACCGCTTGAGCGGTGGCATGGCCGGTGCCCAGTTGCTTGTCCTGCAACACGAAATTCAGGTCATCAGCTGCCAGACGCTCCCGCACCGCATCGGCACCGTGCCCGATCACCACGTGGATGCGTTGTGGATCAAGTTGTCGGGCGCTGTGGATAACATGACCAAGCATGGAGTTGCCGGCAATCGGGTGCAGCACCTTGGGCAGCGCCGAACGCATGCGAGTGCCTTGACCGGCCGCGAGGATAACGATTTCGAGAGACATGACTGGCTACCAATCCTGGGTGGTCAGCGACTGCGACCGGTTTGTGGGAATTCGGAAAAGAAAAAGGGTAGCCGAGGCTACCCTTTTTTATCAATCGCACAACAAGCGGCTGACGGATTAACCGCCAAACTTCTTGCGGATCTGCTGGACGGTGCGCAGCTGGGCTGCAGCCTCGGCCAGACGAGTGGCAGCGGCGCCGTAATCGAAGTCCGCGCCTTTTTCGTTCAGGGCATTCTCGGCAGCCTTGAGAGCTGCCTGAGCCTGAGCTTCATCCAGGTCGGCGGCACGTTGCACGGTATCGGCAAGTACCTTGACCATGTTCGGCTGAACCTCGAGGAAACCACCGGAGATGTAGAACACCTCAGCTTCCCCGCCTTGCTTGATCAGGCGGATCGGACCCGGCTTGAGATTAGTGATCAGCGGCGCGTGACCCAGAGCGATACCAAGATCACCCAGTGCACCGTGCGCAATCACCATCTCGACCAGGCCGGAAAAGATTTCCCCTTCCGCGCTGACGATATCGCAATGGACTGTCATAGCCATCTGATTGCCTCAACCTAAATTAGCGCCCGTTGCCGGACGCCGGGATTACAGTTTCTTGGCTTTCTCGATCGCTTCTTCGATGCCGCCAACCATGTAGAACGCTTGTTCTGGCAGGTGGTCGTAGTCACCGTTGAGGATGCCTTTGAAGCCAGCAATGGTGTCTTTCAGGGAAACGTATTTACCCGAAGCACCGGTGAAGACTTCAGCCACGAAGAACGGCTGCGACAAGAAGCGCTGGATCTTACGAGCACGGTTAACCAACTGTTTGTCGGCTTCCGACAGCTCGTCCATACCCAGGATCGCGATGATGTCTTTCAGCTCTTTGTAACGCTGCAGAACGTACTGAACGCCGCGAGCGGTGTCATAGTGGTCCTGGCCGATCACGTTCGGGTCCAGCTGGCGCGAAGTCGAATCCAGTGGATCTACCGCCGGGTAGATACCCAGGGAAGCGATGTCACGGGACAGAACGACGGTAGCGTCCAAGTGGGCGAAGGTGGTCGCTGGCGACGGGTCGGTCAAGTCGTCCGCCGGTACGTATACCGCCTGGATCGAGGTGATCGAACCTTCCTTGGTCGAAGTGATACGTTCCTGCAGAACGCCCATCTCTTCAGCCAGGGTCGGCTGGTAACCTACTGCCGAAGGCATACGGCCCAGCAGTGCGGATACTTCGGTACCGGCCAGGGTGTAACGATAGATGTTGTCGACGAACAGCAGAACGTCGTTACCTTCGTCACGGAACTTCTCGGCCATGGTCAGGCCGGTCAGAGCTACGCGCAGACGGTTTCCCGGCGGCTCGTTCATCTGACCGTAAACCAGTGCCACTTTGTCCAGAACGTTGGAATCCTTCATCTCGTGGTAGAAGTCGTTACCCTCACGAGTACGCTCACCCACACCGGCGAACACGGAATAACCGCTGTGCTCGATGGCGATGTTACGGATCAGTTCCATCATGTTTACGGTTTTGCCTACACCGGCACCACCGAAGAGACCGACTTTACCGCCCTTGGCGAACGGGCAAACCAGGTCGATAACCTTGATGCCGGTTTCCAGCAGGTCGTTGCCGCCTGCTTGCTCGGCGAACGAAGGTGCTGCGCGGTGAATGCCCCAGCGCTCTTCGGTGTCGATCGGGCCAGCTTCGTCGATCGGGTTACCGAGGACGTCCATGATCCGGCCCAGGGTCGCTTTACCGACCGGTACGGAGATGGCTGCGCCAGAGTCGCTGACTTCCAGACCGCGCTTCAAGCCCTCGGTGGAACCCATCGCAATGGTACGCACCACGCCGTCGCCCAGCTGCTGCTGAACTTCCAGGGTGGTTGCGGCCGCGCTTTGTACAGTCAGCGCGTTGTAGATGCTCGGTACGCTGTCGCGTGGAAATTCCACGTCGATAACGGCGCCGATGATTTGAACGATACGTCCGCTACTCATAGCTGGATCCTCTGAATATTTGAACCGTTAAACCGCGGCAGCGCCGCCGACGATTTCCGAGATCTCTTGGGTGATCGCAGCCTGACGCGCCTTGTTGTAGATCAGCTGCAAATCGCTGATCAAATCACCGGCGTTGTCGGTAGCGTTCTTCATCGCGATCATCCGCGCAGCCTGTTCAGCCGCGTTGTTCTCGACCACCGCCTGGTAGACCTGCGACTCGACGTAACGGACCATCAAGCCGTCAAGCAGCTCCTTGGCGTCCGGTTCGTAGAGATAGTCCCAGTGGTGCTTGAGATCCTGATCCGGGGTGGCCACCAGTGGAATCAACTGCTCCACGGTAGGCTGTTGCGTCATGGTGTTGATGAACTTGTTGGACACCACGGACAGGCGGTCGATACGGCCGTCCAGGTAGGCATCCAGCATCACCTTGACGCTGCCGATCAGATCATTGATCGACGGCTCTTCACCCAGGTGGCTGATAGCTGCAACGACGTTACCGCCGAAGTTGCGGAAAAAGGCCGCACCCTTGCTACCGACTACACACAGATCAATCTCGACGCCGTTTTCGCGGTTTACCGCCATGTCCTTGACCAGGGCCTTGAACAGGTTGGTGTTCAAGCCGCCGCACAGACCACGGTCACTGCTCACCACAACATAACCAACGCGCTTGATTTCGCGGTCGATCATGAACGGGTGGCGGTATTCCGGGTTGGCGTTGGCCAGATGCCCAATTACCTGGCGGATACGCTCCGCATAAGGACGGCTAGCAGCCATGCGCATTTGTGCCTTGCGCATTTTGCTGACCGCCACTTTTTCCATGGCGCTGGTAATCTTTTGCGTGCTTTTGATGCTCGCAATCTTACTGCGAATCTCTTTTGCGCCTGCCATGTAACACCTATCAGGTTAGCAAGCGGGAGCCTCGCGGCTCCCGCTGCGGCTTACCAGGTTTGGGTGGCCTTGAACTTCTCGATACCGGCTTTCATGCCAGCGTCGATTTCGTCATTGAAGTCACCTTTAACGTTGATCTTGGCCATCAAATCGGCGTGATCGCGGTTGAAGAAAGCAATCAGCGCTTGTTCGAAGCTGCCGACCTTGGCGATTTCAATGTCAGTCAGGAACCCACGCTCAGCGGCATACAGCGACAGCGCCATGTCAGCGATCGACATTGGTGCGTATTGCTTCTGCTTCATCAGCTCGGTAACGCGCTGACCATGCTCAAGTTGCTTGCGGGTCGCTTCGTCCAGGTCAGAAGCGAACTGGGCGAATGCCGCCAGTTCACGGTACTGAGCCAGAGCGGTACGGATACCACCGGAGAGCTTCTTGATGATCTTGGTCTGAGCGGCACCACCCACACGGGATACCGAAACACCGGCGTTCACTGCAGGACGGATGCCCGAGTTGAACATGGCCGATTCCAGGAAGATCTGACCGTCGGTGATGGAAATCACGTTGGTCGGAACGAACGCGGAAACGTCGCCAGCCTGGGTTTCGATGATCGGCAGTGCGGTCAGGGAACCGGTTTTGCCGGTCACTGCGCCATTGGTGAACTTCTCTACGTATTCTTCCGAAACGCGGGATGCGCGCTCCAGCAGACGGGAGTGGAGATAGAACACGTCGCCTGGGTAAGCTTCACGGCCTGGTGGACGGCGCAGCAGCAGGGAAATCTGGCGGTAAGCCACTGCCTGCTTGGACAGATCGTCATAAACGATCAGCGCGTCTTCACCGCGGTCGCGGAAGAATTCACCCATGGTGCAACCGGAGTACGGTGCCAGGAATTGCAGCGCAGGAGATTCCGAAGCACTGGCAGCCACGATGATCGTGTTGGCCAGGGCGCCGTTTTCTTCCAGCTTGCGAACCACGTTGGCGATGGTCGATTGCTTCTGACCGATTGCAACGTAGACGCAGAAAATGCCGCTGTCTTTCTGGTTGATGATCGCGTCGATCGCCAGAGCGGTTTTACCGATCTGACGGTCACCGATGATCAGCTCACGCTGGCCACGGCCGACAGGGATCATGGCATCGACAGCCTTGTAGCCAGTCTGTACAGGCTGGTCTACCGACTTACGCCAGATCACGCCTGGAGCAACTTTCTCGACCGCGTCGGTCTCGGTGTTGCCCAGTGGACCTTTGCCGTCAACAGGGTTACCCAGAGCATCGACTACGCGACCCAGCAATTCCTTACCAACGGGAACTTCGAGGATGCGGCCGGTGCACTTGGCGCTCATGCCTTCAGCCAGCGACTGGTAGGAGCCCAATACCACGGCACCTACGGAGTCCTGCTCCAGGTTGAGGGCCATACCGTAGACGCCGCCCGGAAACTCGATCATCTCGCCGTACATGACGTCGGCCAGACCGTGAATCCGCACGATGCCGTCAGATACGCTGACGACAGTGCCTTCGTTACGGGCTTGGGAGGTCACATCGAGCTTGTCGATGCGGCCCTTGATAATTTCACTTATTTCGGAAGGATTGAGTTGCTGCATTGCTCTGCTGCCCCTTCAAACTCAAGATTTCAATGCTTCGGCAAGTTTCGCGATTTTGCCGCGAATCGAGCCATCGATAACCAGGTCGCCGGCGCGGATCACGACACCACCAATCAAGGCAGCGTCCTCCGCAACTTGCAGGCGCACTTCCCGGTTGAGTCGTGCACTGAGAACCTTGGCGAGTTTGTCTTGCTGTTCTTGGTTCAATGCAAATGCACTGGTTACTTCAACGTCTACCGATTTCTCTTGTTCGGCCTTGTACAGGTCGAACAGAGCGGCGATCTCCGGCAGAAGCAGGAGACGGTCGTTCTCGGCAACGACGTTGATGAAATTGCGTGCCTTTTCATCAAACTTGTCGCCGCACACGTCAATGAACGTGGCGGCCTTTTCTGCGCTCGTCAGTCGCGGGGCCTTGAGCACGCGCTGCAGGGTGTCGTCTTGCGACACCGCTGCTGCCAGGCCGAGCATGGCTGACCAATTGGCCAGTTGCTGGTGGGCCTGAGCGTGCTCGAAGGCCGCCTTAGCGTAAGGTCGGGCCAACGTGGTCAGTTCTGCCATGATCGCCCTCGCTTAGATTTCAGCAGCCAGTTGGTTAACCAGCTCTGCGTGCGCGTTTTGATCGATTGTGGCACCCAGGATCTTCTCGGCGCCGCCAACAGCCAGCAAGCCCACTTGGGCACGCAGCTTGTCTTTGACGCTGTTCAGTTCCTGTTCGATCTCGGCTTGAGCCTGAACCTTCACACGGTCAGCGTCGATACGGGCTTTTTCAACAGCCTCTTCGACAATCTGGTTACCGCGTTTCTTGGCTTGCTCGATGATTTCAGCTGCCTGAGCTTTCGCTTCGCGCAGTTGCTGACCCGCTTTCTCTTGGGCCAACTCCAGGTCGCGAGCTGCACGGCTGGCAGCGTCCAGACCATCAGCGATCTTCTTTTGACGTTCGTGCAGAGCAGCGATGACCGGAGGCCATACATACTTCATGCAGAACAGTACAAAAATCAGGAACGCAACGGACTGGCCAATCAGGGTCGCATTAATGTTCACGCCAACACCTCGCAGTTACGTTGTCCATCACACCAAATTACCCGGAAGATCCGAGTAATCAGCCAGCGATCTGACCAACGAACGGGTTCGCAAAGGTGAAGAACAGAGCGATACCAACACCGATCATGGTTACGGCGTCGAGCAGACCGGCAACGATGAACATTTTTACTTGCAGCATTGGAACCATTTCTGGCTGACGCGCTGCGCCTTCCAGGAACTTGCCGCCCAGCAGGCCGAAACCAATTGCGGTACCCAGTGCGCCCAGGCCGATCAACAGTGCAACAGCGATAGCGGTTAGACCAACTACAGTTTCCATCTTTCCTCCCGACTTTTACGTCGTATGGTTTAGGTTTTTTAGATTAAAGCGGTAAAACAAATCGTTTCAGCTGCCCCGCAAGGAGCTCCCTCCCGTTTGACCGGGAGGAACATCAGACTAGTCGAGACTGGTCTTAATGGTTTTCTTCGTGCGCCATCGACAGGTAGACGATGGTCAGCATCATGAAGATGAACGCCTGCAGGGTGATGATCAGGATGTGGAATACAGCCCACGCCCACTGCAGAACAACGCCCAGGCCGCTGAGCCAGAGCAGGCCGCTGCCGAACATCACAGCGATCAGAATGAACACCAGCTCGCCGGCATACATGTTGCCGAACAGACGCAGAGCCAGAGAGATCGGCTTGGCGATCAGGGTGACGAATTCCAGCAGGAAGTTCACCGGGATCAGCAGGGCCTGAACGAAGATGTTCTTGCTGCCGAACGGGTGCAGGGTCAGTTCGCCGATGAAGCCGCCGATGCCCTTGACCTTGATGCTGTAGAAAATGATCAGTGCGAACACCGAGAACGCCATGCCCAGAGTCGCGTTCGGGTCGGTAGTCGACACGGCGCGGAACGGGATGTGGGCATCGCCGGAGATCAGGATGGCCAGCTGAGGAATCCAGTCGACCGGTACCAGGTCGACGGCGTTCATCAGGAACACCCAGACGAAGATGGTCAGCGCCAGCGGTGCAATCACCGGGCTACGGCCATGGAAGCTGTCTTTCACGCTGCCATCGACGAATTCGACCAATACTTCAACGAAGTTCTGCAAGGCACCCGGCTGACCCGACGTCGCTTTCTTTGCCGCCATGCGGAAAAGAAGAACGAAGATCAGACCCAGTGCGACCGACCAGCCGAGGGTATCGACGTGGAAAGCCCAGAAGCCCATTTCCTTGGCTTCTGCTGCGGTGTGGGCAAAGCCCCAGCCGCCGTTGGGTAGCTGACCGAAAGTCAGGTTCTGCAAGTGGTGCTGGATATAGCCCGAAGCGGTTGTCTCTGCCATGGTTGCCTCAAACGCCCTAAGGTCTCGAAAGTCTTGTTCTCATCAGCAGGGGAGCGAACCAGCTGACCGACTGCGTCAGCACGAACACGCCGAATACTGCGATCGGCGCCAGTGGCTTCACACCTGCGAACACCAGTGCAAACAGCACTGCCGTCAAAATAAGTTTGCCTGCCTCGCCGGCATAAAAAGACCGGACGATGGACTGGGCTGCTCGGGCGCCGGAAAACCGAAATGCCCTGTGAGCGAAATAAACATTGGGCAGCAAGGCTATCAGGCCTCCGCAAAGTCCCGAGTATCCGGCAACGACTCCATGCCATTGCCAGAGCGCCAAAGCGGCAATGAGCAAAACGACAAATTGAGCCATCAACACCGGAAAAACCGCCAGGCGATGGAAAGGCAAGCGGTTTGGCGTGCGGGTTTCCATCACAGTTGCTCTCCAATGGTCGGCTGCCGAAATTCAATAACTTGGCATAATTTGTGCCGACAAAATGCGCGCAGAGTATAGGGGCGGTTCTGCCCCTATTCAACTGTCAGGTAGTGATTTCCGACTGCGCGCTACATGAGGAAATGTTTCAGCGGATGTGTGCGAGCACACCTTGAAGCTCATCGAGCGAGTTATACCCAATCACCAATTGGCCTTTGCCCTTCTTGCCATGGCGAATCTGCACCGCAGAGCCTAGGCGCTCGGCCAAACGCTGCTCGAGGCGAGCGATGTCCGGATCGGGTTTTGCGGCTTCAACCGGCTCCGGTTTGCCACTCAACCACTGACGAACCAGTGCCTCGGTTTGGCGCACGGTCAGTCCTCGTGCGACAACATGTCGCGCCCCTTCGACCTGCTGATTGTCCGGCAGACCGAGCAAGGCACGTGCGTGACCCATTTCCAGGTCACCGTGCGACAGCATGGTCTTGATCACTTCCGGAAGCGCAATAAGTCGCAACAGGTTAGCCACAGTCACACGTGATTTACCCACAGCCTCGGCAACCTGCTGCTGGGTCAGCTGGAATTCCTGCTGCAAGCGCTGCAAAGCCACTGCTTCTTCGATCGGATTGAGGTCTTCACGCTGGATATTCTCGATCAGCGCAATCGCAATGGCGGTTTCATCCGGCACATCGCGGACCATCGCCGGAATGGTTTCCTGCCCGGCCTGCTGACTGGCGCGCCAGCGGCGCTCACCGGCAATGATCTCAAAGCGACCGCCGCCAATCGGGCGTACCACGATCGGCTGCATCACGCCCTGAGCCTTGATCGACTGCGCCAGCTCTTCCAGGGCCTGCGGGTCCATGTCGCGGCGCGGCTGATATTTGCCACGCTGCAGCAGATCCAGCGGCAGGTGCTGCAATTCGCGTGTGTCAGCCTGCGCGGCTTGTTCTTCCAGCGCGCTTACCGTCGGACCACTCAGCAGTGCATCCAGTCCACGTCCGAGACCTCGTTTCTTGACGGCCATGGGGATTCCTTAAGTTGGCTGAGCGGCAGCAATGCGTGAATTTTTGCGCTGACGGCGAACCATCTCGCCCGCCAGAGCCAGATAGGCCAGGGCGCCACGCGATTGCTTGTCGTAAGCCAGCGCCGGCATGCCGTAGCTCGGTGCTTCGGCCAGGCGAATGTTGCGCGGGATCACCGTGTCGTACAACTGATCGCCGAAGTGTTCCTTGAGCTGCGCCGAAACATCGTTCATCAGGCTCAGGCGCGGGTCGTACATGGTGCGCAGCAAGCCTTCGACTTTCAGGTTCGGATTGAGCAGCTCGGCGATGCGCTTGATGTTATCCACAAGGTCGCTCAAACCTTCCAGAGCGAAGTATTCGCACTGCATGGGGATAATCACCCCGTCAGCGGCGACCAATGCGTTGAGCGTAAGCATCGACAGCGACGGCGGGCAGTCGATCAGAATGTAATCGTAGTTGTCACGGATCGGCGCCAGCGCGCTGCGCAGACGGCTTTCCTTCATCTGCATTTCCAGCAGCACGACTTCAGCTGCGGTGAGATCGCGGTTGGCCGGCAGCAGCTGATAACCGCCGTGCTCGGAGAAATGCATGGCCTGGCCCAGGTCGCATTCACCGATCAGCAGATCGTAGACCGAGTTTTCCAGACCATGTTTATCCACACCGCTACCCATGGTGGCGTTGCCCTGTGGATCGAGATCGATCAACAGCACCCGGCGCTTGGTCGCGACCAGGGATGCTGCGAGGTTGATGCAGGTGGTGGTTTTGCCCACACCACCCTTCTGGTTCGCTATCGCGAATACCTTAGCCATTCTTGCTTGTGTTCCCAATCATGCCGTGCGGCGCAGTATCAGCAGATGGCGTTGGCCTTGGCAACCGGGGACGGCCAGGGCGTGTTCGCTATCGAGTTTGAAATCTGCCGGCAATGCTACCAGCTCATCGGCCGGATGAACGCCCTTCATTGCCAGCCAGCGTGTATCGGCATCGCCCAAGTGGCGAGTCCAGTTGGTGAAGTTTTCCATGCTGCTGAAGGCCCGGGAAATGATCCTGTTGAATGGCTGCGCAGGCTGGAACGCTTCGACGCGACTGTGGATAACCTGCAAGTTATCCAGCTTCAATTCGAGCTTGACCTGGGTCAGGAAGCGGGTTTTCTTGCCGTTGCTGTCCAGACAGGTCACTTGCGAGTCCGGGTACAGGATCGCCAGCGGGATACCAGGCATGCCACCACCACTGCCAACGTCGAGCCAGCGACCGTTTTCGATGAACGACATCACGCTGAGACTATCGAGCAAGTGCCGCGAAACCATTTCGTCCGGATCGCGCACGGCGGTCAGGTTGTAAGCCTGATTCCATTTGATCAACAGGGCCAGATAACCCAGCAGCAATTCGTGCTGAGTTTCTGTGAGATTGACACCGAGCTCGCGGGCTCCTGTGGATAACTCTTCGGCGTGTTGCGAAGTGACCTTGGCACTCAAGCGCTTTGCTCCAACTGACGGCCCGCGCCGCGTTTTTTCAAATGAATCATCAACAGCGAAATCGCTGCCGGGGTAACGCCCGGAATGCGCGAGGCCTGACCCAGGGTCTCGGGACGTGTGGCGCCGAGCTTGCTCTGGATCTCCTTGGACAGACCGGAAATGTTGGTGTAATCGATATCCACAGGCAGTTTCGTGTCTTCGCTGGCGCGCAGACGAGCGATTTCGTCCTGTTGACGGTCGATGTAACCGGCGTACTTGGTCTTGATCTCAACCTGCTCGGCGACCTGTGGATCTTCTGCGCCCTGCCCGGTCACTTCGACCAGACCGGCGTAATCGATTTCCGGACGGCTCAACAGGTTGAGCAAATTGTATTCGTGGGTCAGCGGCGTGCCGAATTTCTCGGCAATCGCATCGCCCTGCGGGGTATTTGGCCGTACCCAAGTGCTTTTCAGGCGCTGCTCTTCGAGTTCAATGCTTTCGCGTTTCTTGCAGAAGGCCGCCCAGCGCGCGTCATCGACCAGACCAAGCTCGCGACCTTTTTCGGTCAGACGCAGGTCGGCGTTGTCCTCGCGCAGAATCAAGCGGTACTCGGCGCGGGACGTGAACATGCGATACGGCTCTTGGGTACCGAGGGTGATCAGGTCGTCGACCAGAACGCCGATGTACGCTTCATCGCGGCGCGGACACCAGGCTTCTTTGCCCTTCGCGCGCAGTGCGGCGTTGGCCCCGGCGAGCAGACCTTGCGCACCCGCTTCTTCGTAGCCGGTGGTGCCGTTGATCTGACCGGCGAAAAACAGACCGCCAATGACTTTGGTTTCCAGGCTGTACTTCAGGTCGCGCGGATCGAAGTAGTCGTACTCGATCGCATAACCCGGACGCACGATGTGTGCGTTTTCCATGCCGCGGATCGATTGCACGATCTGCAATTGCACGTCGAACGGCAGGCTTGTGGATATCCCGTTCGGGTACAGCTCATGGGTGGTCAGACCTTCCGGTTCGATGAACACCTGATGGCTTTCCTTGTCGGCAAAGCGGTGGATCTTGTCTTCGATCGATGGGCAATAACGCGGGCCGATGCCTTCGATTTCACCGGCAGCGGAATACATCGGCGAACGATCGAGGTTCGCCGCGATGATTTCGTGGGTGCGGGCATTGGTATGGGTGATCCAGCAGCTGACCTGACGCGGATGCTGTTCTTTGTTGCCCATGAACGACATCACCGGAATCGGCGTATCGCCCGGTTGCTCGGTCATTACCGAGAAATCCACAGACTTGCCATCAATGCGCGGCGGTGTACCGGTTTTCAAACGCCCGACACGCAATGGCAACTCACGCAGACGGTGGGCCAGAGCAATCGACGGTGGATCACCGGCGCGACCGCCGGAGAAATTCTGCAAACCGATGTGGATAAGTCCGCCGAGGAAGGTACCGGTGGTCAACACCACGGAATCGGCGAAGAAACGCAGACCCATCTGTGTAACCACACCACGGACTTGCTCCTGCTCGACGATCAGGTCGTCAGCAGCCTGTTGAAAGATCCACAGGTTCGGCTGGTTTTCCAGTATTTCGCGGACAGCTGCCTTGTAGAGAATCCGGTCGGCTTGTGCACGGGTGGCCCGCACGGCCGGGCCTTTGCGGCTGTTCAACACGCGAAACTGGATGCCGCCCTTGTCGGTAGCCATGGCCATCGCGCCGCCGAGGGCATCGATTTCCTTGACCAGATGGCTTTTGCCGATGCCACCGATGGCCGGGTTGCAACTCATGGCGCCGAGGGTTTCCACGTTATGCGTCAGCAACAGGGTTTTTGCCCCCATGCGTGCTGACGCCAGTGCTGCCTCGGTACCGGCATGACCGCCGCCGATGACGATCACTTCAAAACGGGAAGGGAAATCCACCACGCACCTCGTGCCTGCTTAAGTAGGTCATTCAGGAAATAGTTGAGCTCAGGTTTCTGGACCTGGTCGGCAAGTATAGGGACTTCGCCCTTTCTAAAGAACCCTTTGCACAAAATTTAACCAGCTGTGGAGAACTCGAGGTTAAAAGAATAAAAAGAGAGAAATTTATAAAACCTTTGTTTTTATGTTTATTCTTAGTGAGCACCGTTTCTGTGGATAGATCGCCACAAGCCTTATTTCACAAGCTGTACAGAGGTTTAAAACTCTGTGATCATGTGGCAATGAGGTCCTTGGATAACCGCTGTAAGCCTGTGGATGAAAGGGTATGTTATCCACAGAGGGGTTTATATCCAGTTTTAAAGCCCGTTTATCAACTGACCTCATTGGCAGTTATCCACAGGGCTTAACCCACAGAAAATCGCCTACATGGTTTTCCCGGACACAAGAAAAGCGCCAGCGAAGGGATCGGTGACGGTTGGCAAGCCAAGGGCAGAAAATGAAAAGGCTATTGTGAGAGGACGTTACAGAGGCTAATAATAGCCATTATCATTAACTCGCCAGTTTCTCCCATGCCCCTACCCGCCCACACAGCTGCGATCGAGCAAATCTACAAGCAACATCATTCGTGGCTATATGGCTGGCTCAAGGGCAAACTGCACAACGCCTGCGATGCAGCCGATGTGGCGCATGACACGTTTTTGCGAGTTCTGGCGGCGCGCAATGCAGCTCATATTCGTGAGCCAAGGGATTACCTGACGACCATTGCGCGCGGCTTGGTCATCGACCGTTATAGGCGGTGGGCCATTGAAAGCGCTTATCTGCAGGCCCTCGCAGCTCGGCCGCAAGCGACAATTGTCAGCGAAGAAGACAGAGCGCTGATCATTGAAACCCTGGTTGCTGTGGATAAAGCGTTAACCGGGCTGGGCACGCGGACACGGCAGATCTTCATGCTTTCGCAAGTCGACGGACTGACTTATCAACAGATCGCCGTGCAATTGAGGGTCTCGCTGACCACTGTGAAAAAACACATGATCCGCGCCCTGACTGAATGCGCCCTGATCATGGCGCAACCATGATGGCCGCCGCTTCAGACCGTCAGGTATTCGAGACTGCCGCCAGTTGGTACGTGCAGTTTCAATCCCAGCCACCGAGCCTTGCCGAACAAAAGGCCTGGCAGCTGTGGATAGACAGCGATCCGGCGCATCTGGCGGCGTGGAACCAGATGGAACAATTGCAGCGCCACCTCGGTACGCTGCCGCAGGATCTGAAACGACGTGCGCTCAATAGCGGCCAACAACGACGCCAGGTACTCAAACTGCTACTGCTTGCAGCGGGAACAGGTTTCGTTGGCTGGAACGTTCAACGACACATATCCCTCGGCAACGTCTGGGCCGACTATAAAACCGGTGTAGGCCAGCGTCGCACCATCAGCCTGGCCGATGGTAGCCAGATCCAGCTCAACACCAACTCGGCCATTGATGTCTCTTTCGACGCAGCACAACGCCTGATCCAACTGCGTGCCGGTGAAATCCTCGTCCAAACCGGCAAGCTTGGCGATCAGCGGCCGTTCTATGTGCAAACCCGTGACGGGCGGATACAAGCATTGGGCACCCGGTTCTCGGTGCATCAGATGCCGAACTCAACCCGGGTCGGCGTGCTGGAGGATCGAGTCAGCGTCCAACCTGCGCACTCATCCACCGCTGCGCAAATCCTGATAGCAGGCGAAGGCGCGGATTTCGACAGTCAGCATATCGGCCTCAGTCGTCCCTTCCAGTCATCAGAAGTGGCGTGGATCAACGGCCAATTGATCGTCCTGAATGCGCGCTTGGGCGATGTCATCGCAGAATTGGGTCGCTATCGCAGCGGTGTATTGCATTGCGATCGCCGCGCCCGGGATCTACGGGTTTCCGGGACTTTCCGGCTCGATTCGACCGACACAGTGTTGGCCAACCTTCGGGCTTCGTTGCCGATCAACGTCCGCTATTTCAGTCGTTACTGGGTGTCGATCAGCCACAGCGTTTGATCAAAAAAAGCCTGGGGAAAAATAATCGCACAGAGGGTTATCTTTTTTCGCCCTGACCCGGCCCTACAGGTAATCGCGATCAACGCGGCTCTTCGCCACCTTCAGGGTTAACCCACACATGCGTCTTCCCACGTTCCGTCAGCGCTTTTCTCCACACTGCATTGCATACAGCTTATTGATGGCTAGCGCTGCGTCTTGTCTGGTGATCAGCAACAGCGCCTTCGCGGCGTCGACATCCCAGCGCTTCGCCATCGCCGCCGGCCCGCTGGATAGTGCCTTGAGCCAGTTCGCCGCTGCCGCGAATGTAATTCTGTCGTTCTCGCCGCAGCAGACCAGCCGCTTGCGCAGTGCCGGGCTTAACGGCGACTTCAGCGTCGAACAAGGTTTCGCTCGATTGCTGCAAGGCTCGGGTTTACAGGCCGTGCCACAAGCACCCGGCAGTTACATTCTGCAGAACGTGCCCAGCGGTGACTCCTTGGAGCTGGCGCCGACCAACATCAACGCGCAGTTGGCCAATCCAATGGATCTGGATTACGCCGCGGACGTCGGCTACAAGGCGCAAAACAGCCGGATCGGTACGAAAACCAGTACCCCGCTGTCGGAAACACCGCGTTCGGTGTCAGTGGTAACCGGACAACGCATCAAGGATCAGAAATCCCAGACACTCACCGACGTCCTCGGCTATGTACCGGGGATCTTCGCCCCACCGTTCGCCGCCGGCGACAGTCTGGCGGGGGACTTGTTCTATATCCGCGGCTTCAACGCCACCGATTACGGCTACGGTCTGCTCCGAGATGGACTGCGCGTGCAGGGCAATCGCTATGACACCAGCACCGAGCCGTACGGACTTGAACGGGTCGAGGTATTCCGTGGCCCTTCTTCGCTGCTGTATGGTGAAAATGCGCCGGGCGGTCTGGTCAATCTGGTCAGTAAGCGTCCGACTGCCGCGCCTCAGGGCGAAGTGCAGCTGGGCTATGGCTCGAACAATCGCCGGCAAATCGGCGTCGACGTCTCCGGCCCGCTCAATGACAGCGGCAACGTTCTCGGACGCGTGGTGATGCTGGGGCGCAAATCCGATACCCAGACCGATCACGTGCCTGACGACCGCATTTATATCGCCCCTTCGCTGTCCCTGAATTTCGACGACTTCAATACGCTGACACTGCTGGCCAACTACCAGAAAGACCACACCAACATGGAGCTCGGTCTGCCGGCCGCCGGCACGTTGCTGAGCAATCCCAACGGGAAATTGTCCAAAGGCACCATGCTCGGCGACCCGGACTGGAATACTTTCGAACGGGAAACCTGGAGCACCGGTTACGAGTTCAGCCACTCGTTCAACGATGACTGGCAGTTCCGCCAGAACTCGCGCTACATGCAGTCGCGCATCACCCGCCACGAAACCTGGCCGGGCAATCTGAACAACGCCGGCTTCGGCACGCGGTTGAACATGACCGCCTATGATCGCTTCAACAAATCCATGGTGTATTCGCTGGATAACCAGCTCGAAGGCAAATTCCAGGCTGGCGATCTGGAGAACACCGTGCTGTTTGGCGCCAGCTACGATCGCACCTCGTTCAACCAGGACTGGAATGCCGGCATTGTCGGGCCGATCGACATCTACAACCCGGTCTACCTGCGTGATCCGACGACACCGATAGCTGTGCAGAACACGTTGCTCGAGCAGCAGATGAAAGGCGTTTATGCACAGATCCAGAGCAAATACGATCATTGGCTGTTCCTGCTCGGCGGACGTCAAGACTGGGTCGACAGCGACTTCCGCGACAAAGTGGCGCGAGGCAGCAACATCAGCTCCGAGGACAGGAAGTTCACCTATCAGGGCGGCGTGATGTATCAGTTCGACAACGGCATGACGCCATATGTCAGCTACTCCACTGCGTTCGTGCCGGTGCAGCAGATTTCCAATGCCGGCGCACCGCTTGATCCGATCACCAGCAGCCAGTACGAAGTGGGCTTGAAGTACGAACCGATCGGCTGGGACACCGCGTTCACCGCTTCGGTGTATGACCTGCGCAAGAAGGACGACACCTATTTCGACGCAACCACGTCGACCTATCGCCAAGTGGGTGAAAGCCGCGCCAAGGGTGTGGAGTTGGAACTCAACAGCAATCTGACGCAGAACCTCAATGTCACGGCGGCCTATACCTACACCGACGCGAAGATCACCAAGGATGCAGCGACATCGCTGGTTAAAGGCCATCAAATGACCGGCGTGCCACGTAATCAGGCCTCGGTCTGGGCGAAATATCGCTTCCTCGACAGTGATCTGAAAGGCTTGTATGTGGCCGGTGGCGTACGCTATTTCGACAGTGCGTTTGCCTACACCTCGCCTTCTCTGTACGGAAAGCTGGATGCCGGCGACGTCACATTGATCGACGCGGCTGTTGGATATCAGATCGATACACACTGGAGTGTCGATCTGAATGCGAAGAACCTGTTCGACAAGGAATATGTGTCGGGCTGCAACGACGCAGGCCGCTGCTATTGGGGCGAGGATCGTACTTTGCTCGGTACGGTGTCCTATAACTGGTGAATAAAAAAAGGGCTGTGGATGAATTATCCACAGCCCTTTTTATTTGCCGATGCAGAAGCTGGAGAAAATCCTTCCGAGCAAATCATCAGAGCTGAACGCCCCGGTAATTTCACCCAGGGAATGCTGAGCCTGGCGCAAATCCTCGGCGAGCAACTCGCCAGCCCCGGCCAGGGTGAGTTGCGCGCGGCCATGTTTCAATGCCGCGCTGGCGTGGCGCAGTGCTTCCAGGTGCCGGCGACGTGCGCTGAAACTGCTCTCCGACGTCTGCTCGTAACCCATGCACGCCTTGAGGTGATCACGCAGCAGGTCGAGGCCTTCGGCAGACTTGGCGCTGAGACTGATGGTCACGTGGCCGTCGTCACTGGTTTCCAGAACAATCGCTTCGCCGGACAGATCGGCTTTGTTGCGGATCAGGGTGACTTTCGTCGGATCCGGCCGAGACTCGAGGAATTCCGGCCACAAGGCAAAAGGATCCAGTGCCTCTGGTGCGGTCGCATCGACTACCAATAGAACCCGATCCGCTTCACCGATGGCTTTCAAGGCCCGTTCCACACCGATCTTTTCCACATGATCATCGGTGTCACGCAGTCCCGCAGTATCGACGACGTGCAACGGCATGCCGTCGATGTGGATATGTTCGCGCAGGATATCCCGCGTGGTGCCAGCAATCTCGGTAACGATGGCGGCCTCACGACCGGCCAAAGCATTCAACAGGCTGGATTTTCCGGCATTCGGCCGACCAGCGATGACGACGGTCATGCCATCACGCAATAACGCACCCTGTCCCGCTTCGCGGAGCACTGTGGATAACTCATCGCGTACTTTGTCGAGCATGCTTAATACGTGGCCGTCGGCGAGAAAATCGATTTCCTCTTCCGGGAAGTCGATGGCGGCTTCGACGTAGATACGCAAGCCGATCAGTTGCTCGGTCAGGTTATGCACACGCTGGGAAAACGCACCCTGCAATGAACGCAGCGCATTGCGCGCAGCCTGGGCAGAACTGGCTTCGATCAAGTCGGCGATTGCCTCGGCCTGGGCCAGATCGAGTTTGTCATTGAGGAAGGCGCGCTCGCTGAATTCACCCGGACGGGCAAGACGGCAGCCCAGTTCCAGACAGCGTTTGAGCAACATGTCCAGCACGATCGGGCCGCCGTGGCCTTGGAGTTCCAGCACGTCTTCGCCTGTGAAAGAGTTCGGCCCCGGAAAATACAAAGCCAGACCTTCATCCAGCACCTGCCGGTCGTCACTGAAAAACGGCCCGTAATGGGCGTAACGCGGTTTCAGTTCTCGGCCGCTGATGGCTTTTGCCGCCACGCTGGCCAACGGCCCCGAAATACGGACGATGCCCACACCGCCGCGCCCTTGAGCGGTGGCGACGGCGGCGATGGTTTCACGGGGTGTGCTCATAAAGCGGCATCCAGACAAAAGTGGCAGATAGCAAAACGCCCCACTAGGGGGCGTTTTGAGTGGTGTTATCCACAGTGCAAGTTACGCCTCGGCTTTTTTCGTTGCCGCTTCGATCTTACGCGTGATGTACCACTGTTGTGCAATCGACAGACAGTTGTTCACAACCCAGTACAGCACCAGACCCGCCGGGAACCACAGGAAGAAGAAGGTGAAAATGATTGGCATCATTTTCATGACCTTCGCCTGCATCGGATCCGGAGGCGTCGGGTTCAGCTGCTGCTGGATGAACATGGTTGCGCCCATGATGATCGGCAGAATGAAGAACGGATCCTTGATCGACAGGTCGGTGATCCACAGCATGAACGGCGCCTGACGCATTTCCACGCTTTCCAGCAGAACCCAGTACAGCGACAGGAAGACCGGCATCTGCACGAGGATCGGCAAGCAGCCGCCCAGTGGATTGATCTTCTCTTTCTTGTACAGCTCCATCATGGCCTGCGACATTTTCTGCCGGTCATCGCCATGTTGCTCTTTCAGCGCAGCCAGTTTCGGTGCCACGGCACGCATGCGCGCCATCGATTTGTAGCTGGCTGCCGACAGCGGGAAGAAGATCCCTTTGATCAGCATGGTCAGGAAGATGATCGACCAGCCCCAGTTACCGACGATGGCGTGGATATGTTGCAGCAGCCAGAAGATCGGCTGGGCAATGAACCACAGAATGCCGTAGTCGACGGTCAGTTCCAGACCTGGGGACAACTCTTTCAGTACAGCCTGGCTTTTCGGACCGGCGTACAGCACAGCGCTGGTTTCAACTTTTGCGCCTGGAGCAGCGGTCAAAGTAGGACCGGTGTAACCGATGATGTAGTTGCCTTTGCTGTCCTTACGGGTCTGGACGATGTTGTTTTCGCCCTTGGCCGGGATCCACGCGGTCACGAAGTAGTGCTGCAGCCAGGCTACCCATCCACCGGTGACAGTTTCCTTGAGCTGCGCCTTGTCCATGTCCTTCATCGACACTTTCTTGTACGGCTCGGAACTTGTCCACAGGGCAGCGCCGAGGTAAGTCGCGGTGCCAGTAGCCGTGGTCGACGACGGATCAGCACTGGCGTCTCGCTTCAACTGGGCAAACATTGCGCCGTTCCAGGGCTGAGCACTCTGGTTATCCACAATGTAGGAGACGGCAACGTCATACAGGCCACGTTTCAAGGTGAAACGCTTGATGTAATTCACGCCGTCCTTGCTGAATTTCAGGTCAACGACGAGTTGATCCTGACCGTCAGCCAGTTGGTAAACCTTCTTCTCCGAGGAATAAACCGGACGACCGGCCGGGTTTGCGTCCGGACCGTTGGTACCGATCAGACCGCTTTGCGCCAGATACACACGTTCGCCGCCGTTATCGAACAGCTGGAACGGAACGTCAGGACGGTCCTGACGGCGTGGATACAGAGGCAGAGTCAGTTGCGCAACGTCGCCACCCTGTGGATCGATTGCCAGATCGAGCACATCGGTCTTGACCTGAATCAGGTCCTTGCTGGCAGCAACCGGCGTTTCCGCTGGTGCACTGGTATCGCTGGCGGCGCGCGGAATATCGTCACTGGCGGCAGTATTTGTGCCAGTGGCGGTGTCCGGCAAACCGGATGTAGTCGTACTGGAAGCAACATTCTGAGTCGGCAGGGCAGCCTGGCCATAATCCTGGTTCCATTTAAGAACCATGACGTAGGACACGATTGCCAGGGCGACGATCAGGATCGTGCGTTTGATATCCATGATTACTCGGCCATCGAAGAAGAACGGGAGGTAGGGACAGGTGGAACCGGGTCATAACCACCGGGATTCCACGGATGACAGCGACCTAAACGACGAAAGGTCAGCCAGCCACCGCGCAGAAGGCCATGATTTTCAATGGCTTCATACGCGTAGCAGGAACAACTGGGGTAGAAGCGACAGTGGCTGGCCATTAGAGGACTAATGGCATAGCGATAAAACTGGATCGGAACGAGGGCCAGTTTACGCATCGGTACTGTCTACCCCTACAGTTTCGGTTTTGACTGCCGGAACGGGCTTGTTGCGTGCCAGACGCTTCCAGAGCTTGCCGAAATGCTGAATCAATTCGGGGTTTTCTACATCACCCAAACCTTTGCGCGCGACGATAACGATGTCCCAGCCGACCAGTGAATCCTGGTGCAGACGGAACGATTCGCGCATCAGACGTTTGAGGCGATTGCGTTCAACGGAGAGCTTTACACTCTTTTTCCCGATAACCAGCCCTAGACGGGGGTGATCAAGATCGTTGTCGCGTGCAAGGAGCAGGAGGTTTTTCCCCGGAACCTTGCCGGTAGGGGAGTCAAAGACTGCCTTGAAATGCCGGGGGTAAGCAGACGCTTTTCCCGACTGAAGTCCTGACTCACCTCCAGTACCGGATTATCAAACTGCCAGACGCGCACGACCTTTGGCGCGACGACGCGACAGGACTGCGCGGCCGTTCTTGGTAGCCATGCGAGCACGGAAACCGTGGGTACGAGCGCGTTTGATAGTGCTTGGTTGGAAAGTACGTTTCATGTCGTGTTACCTGGTTCGTCCACAACGGGCCGGAATGGCCCCCGTTTTAAGAGACCGGGGATTCTAGAGAAAGCAAGCCCTCAGGTCAATTTCCAACCAGCGTTTCCTTATAAATAGATCGAGGCAGGGTTTGCGCTCGAATGCCTGTCAGCCAGATATAAAAATAAAGAAGGGAATTATTTAAAGCTTTTTTGTAAAGCTTGTAAAAGCTAGACACGCCATCTTCTGTGGATAACTGCTATCAGGCCTTATTCTGTGCGGTGTACAGAGAATGACAACTACAGTGGAAAACCGTGTTCAGCCTGTGCTGCGCTGTCGGATAAGCTGTGCGTGGAATGGGCTGTTATCCACAGGCTGGTTATCCACCGAGTTTAGCCCCTACTTGTCCAGTGCCCTCATAGGTGTTTATCCACAGGGCTTATTCACATGCCGTTGGTCGCCTTTTAATGCTTTAACGCATTGATAAATGATGGTGAGGGACCTACCTGCATGTGGATAAGTGAACCGCTCGCCGCTACAATGGCCGCTTGTTTTTGCCTCACCGGCTTTCAACTTAGGGGATATCCGTGTCAGTGGAACTTTGGCAGCAGTGCGTAGAGCTTTTGCGCGAAGAGCTGCCTGCCCAACAATTCAACACCTGGATCCGTCCACTACAGGTCGAAGCCGAAGGCGACGAGTTGCGCGTCTACGCACCCAATCGTTTCGTGCTGGACTGGGTCAACGAAAAGTACCTGGGCCGCGTCCTCGAATTGCTCGATGAACATGGCAATGGCTCGACGCCGTCGCTGTCCTTGTTAATAGGCAGCAAACGCAGCTCGGCACCTCGTGCCGCACCCAATGCACCACTGGCGGCCGCGCAGGTTGCTCAGGCGCAGGCCAACAACGCGCCGTCGAGCAACCCGGCACCAGCGCCCGCGCCTGCTCCGGCCAAGCGTTCCACGCAGAAAACCGCTGAAGTCAGTGAAGAGCCTTCCCGCGACAGCTTCGACCCGATGGCCGGTGCCGCCTCGCAGCAGGCGCCGGTTCGCGCCGAACAGCGCACCGTGCAGGTAGAAGGTGCGCTCAAGCACACCAGCTATCTCAACCGCACGTTCACCTTCGAGAATTTTGTTGAAGGTAAATCCAACCAGCTCGCCCGTGCGGCGGCCTGGCAGGTGGCGGACAATCCCAAGCACGGTTACAACCCGCTCTTCCTTTATGGTGGCGTCGGCTTGGGTAAAACCCACTTGATGCACGCAGTGGGCAACCATCTATTAAAGAAGAATCCGAATGCCAAGGTCGTGTACCTGCATTCCGAGCGTTTCGTGGCCGACATGGTCAAGGCGCTGCAACTGAACGCGATCAATGAATTCAAGCGTTTCTACCGTTCGGTGGACGCCTTGCTGATCGACGATATTCAGTTCTTCGCCCGCAAGGAGCGCTCCCAGGAAGAGTTTTTCCACACCTTCAACGCTCTGCTTGAAGGTGGCCAGCAGGTCATTCTCACCAGTGACCGCTACCCGAAAGAAATCGAAGGCCTTGAAGAACGTCTCAAATCCCGCTTTGGCTGGGGCTTGACCGTTGCCGTCGAGCCGCCTGAGCTGGAAACCCGTGTGGCGATTCTGATGAAGAAGGCCGATCAGGCCAAAGTCGAGCTGCCCCATGACGCCGCGTTCTTCATTGCCCAGCGCATCCGCTCGAACGTCCGCGAACTGGAAGGCGCGCTGAAACGCGTGATCGCCCACTCGCACTTCATGGGCCGCGACATCACCATCGAGCTGATTCGCGAATCCCTGAAAGACTTGTTGGCGTTGCAGGACAAACTGGTCTCTGTGGATAACATTCAGCGAACTGTCGCCGAATACTACAAGATCAAGATCTCCGATCTGCTGTCCAAGCGCCGTTCGCGCTCGGTAGCACGTCCGCGTCAGGTGGCCATGGCGTTGTCCAAGGAACTTACCAACCACAGCCTGCCGGAAATCGGCGATGTGTTTGGCGGCCGCGACCACACTACGGTGCTGCACGCTTGCCGCAAGATCAATGAACTTAAGGAATCCGACGCGGACATCCGCGAGGACTACAAGAACCTGCTGCGTACACTGACCACTTGATGAACACCAGCGCAGCTTATTAAGGCAAGGGACTAGACCATGCATTTCACCATTCAACGCGAAGCCCTGTTGAAACCCCTGCAACTGGTCGCAGGCGTCGTCGAGCGCCGACAGACCTTGCCGGTACTGTCCAACGTGCTGTTGGTCGTCGAAGGCCAGCAACTGTCGTTGACCGGTACCGACCTTGAGGTCGAGCTGGTCGGTCGCGTGCAACTTGAGGAGCCGGCTGAAACAGGTTCCATCACCGTGCCGGCGCGCAAGCTGATGGACATCTGCAAGAGCCTGCCCAACGATGCGCTGATCGACATCAAGGTCGACGAGCAGAAGCTGGTAGTGAAGGCCGGTCGTAGCCGCTTCACCCTGTCGACCCTGCCGGCCAACGATTTCCCGACCGTCGAAGAAGGCCCGGGCTCGCTGACCTGCAGCCTGGAGCAGAGCAAACTGCGTCGTCTGATCGAACGCACCAGCTTCGCCATGGCCCAGCAGGACGTGCGTTACTACCTCAACGGCATGCTGCTGGAAGTTTCCGCTGGTGTGATCCGCGCCGTGGCCACCGACGGTCACCGTCTGGCGATGTGCTCGATGCAGGCCGATATCGGTCAGCCGGATCGCCATCAGGTGATCGTGCCGCGCAAAGGTATCCTCGAACTGGCGCGTCTGCTCACTGAGCCGGATGGCAATGTCAGCATCGTCCTCGGTCAGCATCACATCCGCGCCACCACGGGCGAGTTCACCTTCACCTCGAAACTGGTTGACGGTAAATTCCCGGATTACGAACGCGTACTGCCCAAAGGTGGCGACAAGCTGGTACTCGGCGATCGTCAGGCGTTGCGTGAAGCGTTCAGTCGTACCGCGATTCTGTCCAACGAGAAATACCGCGGTATCCGTCTGCAACTGGCCAGCGGTCAGTTGAAGATCCAGGCCAACAACCCGGAGCAGGAAGAAGCGGAAGAAGAAGTGGGCGTTGAATACAACGGCGGCTCGCTGGAAATCGGCTTCAACGTCAGCTACCTGCTCGACGTGCTGGGCGTGATGACCACCGAGCAGGTTCGCCTGATCCTGTCCGACTCCAACAGCAGTGCGCTGGTGCAAGAGTCCGACAATGACGACTCGGCTTACGTTGTCATGCCGATGCGTCTGTAATCAGCTGATCCTGAATGTCGTTAAGTCGTGTTTCGGTCACCGCGGTGCGCAATCTGCACCCGGTGACCTTCTCCCCTCCCCGCATCAACATTCTTTACGGCGCCAACGGCAGCGGCAAAACCAGTGTTCTGGAAGCCATTCATCTGCTGGGGCTCGCCCGTTCGTTTCGCAGCACGCGGCTTTTGCCGGTGATTCAGTACGAACAGCTCGCCTGTACTGTATTTGGTCAGGTTGAGCTGGCTGAAGGCGGACACAGTGCGCTGGGGATTTCTCGCGACCGTCAGGGCGAGTTCCAGATTCGCATCGATGGCCAGAACGCCCGTAGCGCTGCGCAGCTGGCAGAGATCCTGCCACTGCAATTGATCAACCCGGACAGCTTCCGCCTGCTGGAAGGCGCGCCGAAGATTCGCCGGCAGTTTCTCGACTGGGGTGTGTTCCACGTTGAACCGCGTTTCATGGCCACCTGGCAGCGTTTGCAGAAGGCGCTGCGCCAGAGAAACTCCTGGCTGCGGCATGGTACACTTGACGCCGTTTCGCAAGCGGTATGGGACAGGGAACTGTGCCAGGCCAGCGCTGAAATCGATGAATACCGCCGCGCTTACATCACAGCCTTGAAACCGGTCTTCGAACAGACCTTGAGCGAACTGGTTGAGCTTGAGGGTTTGACGCTCAGCTATTACCGAGGCTGGGACAAGGACCGCGAATTGAGCGCCGTACTCGCCGGTTCCGTGCAACGGGACCAGCAGATGGGGCACACCCAGGCCGGACCGCAACGCGCTGATTTGCGTCTCAGATTGGGCGCACACAATGCCGCAGACATCCTGTCCCGGGGTCAGCAGAAATTGGTGGTCTGTGCGCTACGGATTGCCCAAGGGCATCTGGTCAGCCAGGCCCGTCGCGGACAGTGTATTTATCTGGTGGATGACTTGCCGTCCGAGCTGGACGAGAGCCACCGTCGCGCGCTGTGCCGCTTGCTGGAAGACTTACGCTGCCAGGTGTTCATCACCTGTGTAGATCACGAATTACTGAGGGAAGGCTGGCAGACGGAAACGCCAGTCGCTTTGTTCCACGTGGAACAGGGCCGTATCACCCAGACCCACGACCATCGGGAGTGAAGGCATTGAGCGAAGAAAATACGTACGACTCAACGAGCATTAAAGTGCTGAAAGGCCTGGATGCCGTACGCAAACGTCCCGGTATGTACATTGGTGACACCGACGATGGCAGCGGTCTGCACCACATGGTGTTCGAGGTGGTCGACAACTCGATCGACGAAGCCCTCGCCGGCCATTGCGACGACATCAGCATCATCATCCACCCGGACGAATCCATTACCGTTAAAGACAACGGTCGTGGCATCCCGGTAGACGTGCATAAAGAGGAAGGCGTTTCCGCCGCCGAGGTCATCATGACCGTCCTCCACGCTGGCGGTAAGTTCGACGACAACTCCTACAAGGTATCCGGCGGTCTGCACGGTGTAGGTGTTTCGGTAGTGAACGCACTATCCGAAGAACTGGTCCTGACTGTTCGCCGCAGTGGCAAGATCTGGGAACAGACCTACGTCCACGGTGTGCCTCAGGCACCGATGGCCATCGTTGGCGACAGCGAAACCACCGGCACCCAGATCCACTTCAAAGCTTCCAGCGAGACCTTCAAGAACATTCACTTCAGCTGGGACATTCTTGCCAAGCGCATTCGTGAACTGTCCTTCCTCAACTCCGGTGTCGGCATCGTCCTCAAGGACGAGCGCAGCGGCAAGGAAGAGCTGTTCAAGTATGAAGGCGGCCTGCGTGCGTTCGTTGAATACCTGAACACCAACAAGACTGCGGTCAACCAGGTGTTCCACTTCAACATCCAGCGCGAAGACGGCATCGGCGTGGAAATCGCCCTGCAGTGGAACGACAGCTTCAACGAGAACCTGTTGTGCTTTACCAACAACATTCCGCAGCGCGACGGCGGCACCCACCTGGTGGGCTTCCGTTCGGCACTGACGCGCAACCTGAACAACTACATCGAGCAGGAAGGTCTGGCGAAGAAGCACAAAGTCGCCACCACCGGTGACGATGCCCGTGAAGGCCTGACCGCCATCATCTCGGTGAAGGTGCCGGATCCGAAGTTCAGCTCGCAGACCAAAGACAAGCTGGTGTCTTCCGAAGTGAAAACCGCGGTTGAACAGGAGATGGGCAAGTACTTCTCCGACTTCCTCCTGGAGAACCCGAACGAAGCCAAGCTGGTGGTCGGCAAGATGATCGACGCCGCCCGTGCCCGTGAAGCTGCGCGTAAGGCCCGTGAGATGACCCGCCGCAAAGGCGCGCTGGACATCGCCGGCCTGCCGGGCAAACTCGCTGACTGCCAGGAAAAAGACCCGGCGCTGTCCGAACTGTACCTGGTGGAGGGTGACTCCGCGGGCGGCTCTGCCAAGCAGGGACGTAACCGCAAGACCCAGGCGATCCTGCCGTTGAAGGGCAAGATCCTCAACGTCGAGAAAGCCCGTTTCGACAAGATGATCTCGTCCCAGGAAGTGGGCACGCTGATCACCGCGCTGGGCTGCGGCATCGGTCGCGAAGAGTACAACATCGACAAGTTGCGCTATCACAACATCATCATCATGACCGATGCTGACGTCGACGGTTCGCACATCCGCACCCTGCTGCTGACCTTCTTCTTCCGTCAGCTGCCGGAGCTGATCGAGCGTGGCTACATCTACATCGCCCAGCCACCGCTGTACAAGGTCAAGAAAGGCAAGCAAGAGCAATACATCAAAGACGACGACGCCATGGAAGAGTACATGACGCAGTCGGCCCTGGAAGATGCAAGCCTGCACCTGAACGAAGAAGCCCCGGGCATTTCCGGTGAAGCGCTGGAACGTCTGGTCAACGACTTCCGCATGGTCATGAAGACGCTCAAGCGCCTGTCGCGCCTGTACCCACAGGAGCTGACCGAGCACTTCATCTATCTGCCGGCCGTCAGCCTCGAAACCCTGGGCGACCACGCAGCGATGCAAGAGTGGCTGGCCCAGTATGAAGTTCGCCTGCGCACCAACGAGAAGTCCGGCCTGGTCTACAAGGCCAGCCTGCGCGAAGACCGTGAACGTGGCGTCTGGCTGCCGGAGGTCGAACTGATCTCCCACGGCCTGTCGAACTACGTCACCTTCAACCGCGACTTCTTCGGCAGTAACGACTACAAAACCGTGGTCACCCTGGGCGCGCAACTGAGCACCCTGCTCGACGAAGGCGCGTACATCCAGCGTGGCGAGCGCAAGAAAGCCGTCACCGAGTTCAAGGAAGCCCTCGACTGGCTGATGGCCGAAAGCACCAAGCGCCACACCATCCAGCGCTACAAAGGTCTGGGCGAAATGAACCCTGATCAGCTGTGGGAAACCACCATGGACCCAAGCGTGCGACGTATGCTGAAAGTCACCATCGAAGATGCCATTGGCGCAGACCAGATCTTCAACACCCTGATGGGTGATGCGGTCGAACCTCGCCGGGACTTCATCGAGAGTAACGCGCTGGCGGTTTCGAACCTGGATTTCTGATCCAGGTTGTCGTCAACGAAAAGGCCAACGCATCGCGTTGGCCTTTTTTATTTCGGGGTCTGTCCTTCCAAGCCAGTCCGGGCATTTTGCTTGGGATGGGCTACTCGACCGCAGTTGCGACACTTTCGAGACGATAGCCATACCCATAGATCGTCAGTAACTGCCAACCCCGATCTGCCGTCAGCCCGAGCTTGTTGCGCAATCGGTAGATATGCGTATCCAGCGGCCGCGAGGAAGTTGTTTCCTCGTTCGGCCAGAAGCGCTCGTACAGATAATCCCGCGACAATGGCCGCCCCAGGTTGCTGAACAGACACCGCGCCAGTCGGTATTCGCGCTCAGTCATGAGGATCGGTTTGCCTTCGCGGGTTACGGTCAATTCGGCGTCGTCGAAAGTCAGGTCGTGAAACGTTTGTACTTCACCTGCCGCACTGCGCGGTTGGCTATGCCGGCGCAATACCGCCGCCACCCTCGCCTTCAACTCGTTGGGGCGAAACGGCTTGCTGACATAATCATCGGCCCCGGCATTCAAGGCTTGAACGATATCGCTTTCGCCGTCGCGACTGGTCAGCATGATCGCGGCCGGTGGCGCGTCCATGTGTTCACGGGTCCAGCGCAGCAGTGCCAGACCCGTGAGGTCGGGAAGTTGCCAGTCGAGGATCAGCAGGTCGAACGTTTCCCGGCGTAACTGGCGCAACAAGTCTTCGCCACGCTCGAAGCTGTGCAGTGACCACGGCTGTTCCCCAATTTCGGCCATTTGCTCCAGGGTTTGCTCGACCCGGCGCAGTTCGGCGGGTTCGTCGTCCAGAATGGCAACGCGCATCGGCGGTGTTCCTTGTCGCTGGGGCTGGGATGTCGACAATAGCGACTCCCCGGCCGCGATGAAAGAAGCAGCCCGTCGGTAGTCGACGTCCGCTATGATTCTTCGGGTCTACGCCTCAGACCTGAGACCTATGAACACATCCCACATCGCTTTGCCGTTTGCGCCATGAATAAACCTCAACGCCGACTTGAAAGTCGGGAGCCGAGCCAGGTCCAGCGTCTGTTCCGGCGGTTGGTGCGCGAGTGGTTGTGGATAAGTCTAGTGCTGTTACCGCTGACTGGCCTGTTGTCTTATCGCGCTCAGGTCAATCTGCACAATCCGTCGCCGGCGCTTGGCGCGCTGCTGTCGGTGACGATGGTCGGGTGTGTGCTGGGATTGTTGCTGTGGCGACCGCGTTGGGCGCTGTGGGTAACCTTGATCGGCATGGCCGGTGCGCTGATCAGCAGTGCCCTGCTCGCCGAGATCCGCCACTGGTGGTCGCCGACATCTGCGGCGCTGGGCATGTTGTTCGGTTACCTGATCTGGAACTGGCGGCGCCTGAGTGTGGTGCTCACCTATTTCGGCTGGGAGCTGGCGCGTCTGGACAGTGAACCGAAAGTCTTCCCGGAACGACGCCGGACTCGTTTCACCGGAACTGATCAACTGCAAGGCCAGATCATGGCGCTCGAACAAGCCATGAGCCGCACCCGCGATACCCGGCGCTTCATTGCCGACGGCCTGGAATACCTGCCAGTGGCGACGCTGATCAGTGATCCGCAGGGCAAGATTCTGCTGGGCAATCGCAAAGCGCGTGAGCTGTTCGAAGATCCATTGGTAGGCGATGAAGTACTCGAGCAACTGGCTCGGCTCGGCTATCCGGATTTATCCACAGCACCGCGACCGGCGCTGGCCACGCTGGCGCTACTGGAGTTTCGCGATCACAAGGAGCGCAGCCTGCGCCTGGAAAGAGCGGCGTTGCTACCGGTCGATGGCGATACACCGATCGGTTGGCTGCTCAGCCTGACGGATTTGAGCGCCGAGCGCGCCGCCGAGGAGCAACGCGGCGTCCTGCTGCGCTTTCTTTCCCACGACCTGCGCGCGCCGCATTCGGCGATCCTCGCCCTGCTCGATGTGCATCGCCATCAAGCGGGCGCTGATGCACCGTTGTTCGAGCAAATTGAGCGTCAGGTGCGCCGCGCGCTGGATCTGACCGATGGTTTCGTCTTGTTGGCACGAGCTGAGTCCGAGACCTACCAGTTCCGCCCGACGTTGTTCGCGATGCTGGTATTGGACGTCCTTGATCAGGCGCTGCCCATCGCACAGCAGAAACGCATCGAGCTACTCAACGAAGTTGATGAGGAATGCCAGGAGCGGCTGATTCTCGCCGATCAGGGATTGCTGACGCGCGCCCTGTTCAATCTCCTGGAAAATGCCATCAAGTACAGTCCGGCAAACAGCACCGTGCAACTGAAGGTCAGCTGTTGTGGGTCATGGCTGCGCTGCGAATTGACCGATCAGGGCAAAGGGATTGCTGCTGATGAATTGCCTGACCTGTTCAGCCAGTATCGGCGTTTCTCCTCAGCCCAAGGCATCGACGGCGTGGGCCTGGGTCTGTCGATGGTCAAAGCTGTGATTGATCATCATGGCGGTACGATCGAGTGTCACAGCGTGGTCGATGCGGGAACCACATTCCGCATCGAGTTGCCGCTGATTGCCGAATGAACAAGCACAAAAAAACCGGCTATAAGGACCGGTTTTTTTACATCGGAATAAAACTTATGCACGGATTTCGTTCAATTTGTCCATATAGAAATATCGTTAAAAAACAATAAGTTAGATAGCGATTGCGGACTTTTTAAACGAAAGCGTACACAGGTTATCCACAAAATTCAGACAGCCAGTTGATCACTGGCTGCCGGTGCCTGTGGCACCTGCGGCAGCGAACCCATTTCGCGCTGGGTTTTCTCGTTCCACGCCTGCACACGGTCATTCAGATCAGCGATGGCGCGCGGCCCGCTGCCTTCGGCATACATCGGTTCGCCGATGACCACGGTGATCACTCCGGACTGTTTGCCCCAGCCGATTTTTGGCCAGAATTTGCCGGCATTGTGTGCAATCGGCAGTACCGGAAGCGCTGCATTCACCGCCAAAGCGCTACCACTGCGGGAGAACTTGCCGACAGTGCCGTAAGGAACACGCGTACCTTCCGGAAAGATCAGCACCCAGACGTTGTCCTTGAGCAGTTCGTCGCCTTTGGCTGCGACTTGTTTGAGCGCGGCTTTCGGGTTGTCGCGGTCGATGGCGATCGGGCGCAGCATGGCCATGGCCCAGCCGAAGAACGGCACGTACAGCAATTCGCGCTTGAGCACCTGGCTCAATGGCGAGAAATAAGCGGAGAGAAAGAACGTCTCCCAAGTGCTCTGGTGGTTCGACTGAATCACGCAGGGGCGGTCTGGCACGTTTTCCGCGCCTTTGATTTCGTAGCGGATACCAAGGAACACCTTGGTCAGCCACAGGGCGCAACGGCACCAGTAGACATTGATGAAACGATAGCGCGCCTTGAATGACAGAAACGGCGCGATGAAAAAGCTCAGGCTGCACCACAGCAACGCTGTTGTACCCAGCAGCAGATAGAAAACAAAGATTCTGAAGGCCCGCAGTATCGACATGGCGACGGTTACCGTTACGGGGCAATGCCCGACTGTTCAAGCGCACTCCCGAGCAATCCCTGGCCAGGGAATTCAGAAGTACTCTAGTTGTGGATAAGTTCTGCGGCAATCGCCGCCAGATCGTCAAAAATCAGAGTGCCCACCGGCAGGGTTTTGCCCCGGGTCTTTTCGCCTTTCCCGGTCTTCACCAAAACTGGCTGTGAATCGACGGCTTTGGCGGCCTCCAGGTCACCAAGGCTGTCGCCAACGAACCAGACATTGGTCAACGGCACCGTGTAATGCTCGGCAATGGTTCTCAACATTCCCGGTTTCGGTTTACGGCAATCGCAGCCTTCGTCCGGGCCATGCGGGCAATACACGATCAAGCCAACTTCGCCGCCCTGCTCCGCGACCAGCTCGCGCAGGCGCGCGTGCATGGCCTCGAGGGTGGCGATGTCGTAATAGCCGCGAGCAATGCCCGACTGGTTGGTGGCCACCGCCACCGTCCAGCCGGCCTTGCTCAACTGCGCGATCGCTTCGATCGAGCCGGGCAGCGGAATCCACTCCTCCACCGACTTGATGTAGGCATCGGAGTCGTAATTGATCACGCCGTCACGATCGAGAATCAGCAGTTTCAACAGCAATTCCTCAACCCAGCAGCGAAATGTCGGCAACACCGAGGAACAGGCCACGCAGACGCGCCAGCAGCGCGTAACGGTTGGCCCGCACGTTGGCATCGTCGGCATTGACCATCACCGCGTCGAAGAACGCGTCGACCGGCTCGCGCAGGGCGGCCAGGCGTGCCAGCGATTCGTTGTACTGACGCGCCGCGGCCATTGGCTGCACCGCTTGGTCCGCTTGCTGGATTGCCGAATACAGCGAGAACTCGTTGGCGTTGTCGAAATACTTGGCTTCGACCACGGTCGGTACCGAGCCTTCGACCTTGCTCAACAGGTTCGACACACGCTTGTTCACCGCTGCCAGCGCTGCCGCTTCCGGCAGTTTGCGGAAGGCCTGCACCGCTTGCACACGCTGGTCGAAGTCCAGCGCCGAGCCCGGCTTGAGGGCACGGACCGACAGGTAAGTAGCGACATCAACGCCTTCGTCTTCATAACGCGCCCGCAGGCGGTCGAAGATGAATTCCAGCACGGCTTCGTTGAGGCCGGCAGCCTTGACCTTGGCGCCGAATGCATTCACCGCGAAAGCCACGGCGTCGTTCAGGTCCAGGTCCAGTTGTTTCTCGATCAGGATACGCAGCACGCCCAGTGCCGCACGGCGCAGGGCATACGGGTCTTTGCTGCCGGTTGGCAGCATGCCGATACCGAAGATGCCGACCAGGGTGTCGAGCTTGTCGGCGATGGCCACGGCTGCACCCGTCAGGGTCGCCGGCAATTCAGCCCCGGCACCGCGTGGCATGTACTGCTCGTTCAGTGCCAGCGCGACATCCTGTGGCTCGCCGTCATTGAGCGCGTAGTAGTAACCGGCGACACCTTGCATCTCCGGGAACTCGCCGACCATTTCGGTGGCCAGGTCGCACTTCGACAGCAGGCCCGCGCGGGCGGCCCACGAAGCGTTGCCGCCGATGCGTGCGGCGATGTACGCCGCCAGTTTCGATACGCGCTCGGCCTTGTCGTAGACGCTGCCGAGCTTTTCCTGGAACACCACGTTCTGCAGGCGCAGGTTGAAGTCTTCGAGCTTCTGCTTCTTGTCCTGCTTGAAGAAGAACTCGGCGTCGGTCAGGCGTGGGCGAACCACTTTCTCGTTACCGGCGATGATCTGCTGCGGGTCTTTGCTTTCGATGTTGGCCACGGTAATGAAACGTGGCAGCAACTTGCCGTCGGCATCCAGCAGGCAGAAGTACTTCTGGTTGTCCTGCATGGTGGTGATCAGCGCTTCCTGCGGCACGTCGAGGAAGCGTTCCTCGAAGGAACACACCAGCGGCACCGGCCATTCGACCAGTGCGGTCACTTCGTCGAGCAGCGCCGGCGGCACGATTGCGGTGCCTTCCTGACGGGTAGCCAGCTCTTCGGTGCGCTTGCTGATGATCTCGCGACGCTCGTTGGCATCGGCCAATACGTAAGCGGCACGCAGGTCAGCGAGGTAGCTCGATGGCGAACTGATGCGCACGCTTTGCGGGTGATGGAAACGGTGGCCACGGGAGTCACGGCCAGCCTTCTGCGCAAGGATCGTGCAGTCGATGACCTGGTCACCGAGCAGCATCACCAGCCACTGGGTCGGACGCACGAATTCTTCCTTGCGCGCACCCCAACGCATGCGTTTCGGGATCGGCAGGTCGTTCAGCGAATCTTCGACGATGGTTGGCAGCAGGCTCGCGGTCGGCTTGCCGGCGATGTTCTGGCTGTAGCGCAGTTTCGGACCGCTCTGGTCGATTTCGCTCAGCTCGACGCCGCACTTTTTGGCGAAGCCGAGGGCGGCCTGCGTCGGATTGCCGTCAGCGTCGAACGCCGCCTGACGCGGCGGGCCATCGAGGTTGATGCTGCGATCCGGCTGCTGAGTGGCCAGCGCGGTGATCAGCACAGCCAGACGCCGTGGTGCGGCGTAGACGGTTTTGCTTTCGTAGCTCAGGCCGGCGGCTTGCAGGCCCTTGTCGATACCGGCGAGGAACGCATCAGCCAAAGTGTTCAGGGCTTTGGGTGGCAGTTCTTCGGTGCCCAGTTCAACCAGAAAATCTTGCGCACTCATTGTGCAGCCTCCAGCTTGGCCAGTACTTCATCACGCAGGTCCGGGGTCGCCATCGGGAAGCCCAGCTTGGCGCGTGCCAGCAGGTAGGCTTGCGCAACGGAACGCGCCAGGGTGCGCACGCGCAGAATGTATTGCTGACGCGCAGTCACCGAGATCGCCCGGCGCGCATCCAGCAGGTTGAAGGTGTGCGACGCCTTCAGGACCATTTCGTAGCTCGGCAACGGCAGCGGCTGGTCGAGTTCGATCAGGCGCTTGGCTTCGCTTTCATAGAAGTCGAACAGCTCGAACAGTTTGTCGACGTTGGCGTGTTCGAAGTTGTAGGTGGACTGCTCCACTTCGTTCTGGTGGAACACATCGCCGTAGGTGACTTTGCCGAACGGGCCGTCAGCCCAGACCAGGTCGTAGACCGAATCGACGCCTTGCAGGTACATCGCCAGACGCTCGAGACCGTAGGTGATCTCGCCGGTCACCGGGTAGCACTCGATGCCGCCCGCTTGCTGGAAGTAGGTGAACTGGGTGACTTCCATGCCGTTGAGCCAGACTTCCCAGCCCAGACCCCAGGCGCCGAGGGTCGGCGATTCCCAGTTGTCTTCGACGAAGCGGATGTCGTGCACCAGCGGGTCGAGGCCGACATGCTTGAGCGAGCCCAGGTACAGTTCCTGGAAATTGTCCGGGTTCGGCTTGAGCACGACCTGGAACTGGTAGTAGTGCTGCAGACGGTTCGGGTTTTCGCCGTAACGGCCGTCAGTCGGACGGCGGCTTGACTGCACGTACGCGGCGTTCCAGGTTTCCGGGCCGATGGCGCGCAGGAAGGTCGCGGTGTGGAAAGTGCCGGCGCCTACTTCCATATCGTAGGGCTGAAGTACCACACAACCTTGCTCGGCCCAGTATTGCTGGAGCGCGAGGATCAAGTCTTGGAAGGTACGCACGGCTGGCGTAGGCTGGCTCACGAAATTCACCTGTTTCTTGGGCTGCGATTTAAAGAGCGGGAGTATACCCGATTCGTTGCTGCGCACGCCCCTGGAGCCTTATGCCACGCTGCTTTTGGTGTACCGAAGATCCGCTGTACATGGCTTATCACGATCAGGAGTGGGGCACGCCGCTACGCGATGCGCAGGGTTTGTTCGAGTTGCTTTTGCTCGAAGGGTTCCAGGCCGGGCTGTCGTGGATAACCGTGTTGCGCAAACGTGAGCGCTATCGCGAGGTGTTGTTCGGCTTCGACGTGCAGCGCGTGGCGCAGATGAGCGACGCCGAGATCGACGAGCTCATGCTTGATCCGGGCATCATCCGCAATCGCCTGAAACTCAACGCCGCCCGGCGCAACGCCCAGGCGTGGCTGGCGCTGGAGGATCCGGTGGCATTTCTGTGGTCGTTCGTGGGCGACCAACCGATCATCAATCATTTCAAGGATCGCAGCGAAGTCCCGGCGATCACCCCGGAAGCGCTGGCGATGAGCAAGGCGCTGAAAAAAGCCGGCTTCACTTTCGTCGGCCCGACCATTTGCTACGCGCTGATGCAGGCCTCGGGCATGGTCATGGACCACACCCAGGATTGCGACCGCTACGCGCAGCTTGCCAACGCCGGTTAGAATGCCCGCCTCGCGCACAGCACAAAGATCAGGAGTGACCTGTGGAAAAGTTTAAAGGCGCCTTGCTGGTAGGCGCTCTGCGGCTGTTTGCCCTGTTGCCATGGCGGGCCGTGCAGGCCGTGGGTTCGGCGATCGGCTGGATCATGTGGAAAACCCCCAACCGTTCCCGCGACGTGGTGCGGATCAACCTGTCCAAGTGTTTTCCCCAGATGGATGCGGCCGAACGTGAGCGTCTGGTCGGGCAGAGTCTGAAGGACATCGGCAAGTCGCTGACCGAAAGCGCCTGCGCGTGGATCTGGCCGGCGCAGCGCTCGATCGATCTGGTCCGTGAGGTCGAAGGTCTCGATGTGTTGAAAGACGCGCTGGCTTCGGGCAAAGGCGTGGTCGGCATCACCAGCCACCTCGGCAACTGGGAAGTGCTCAACCACTTCTATTGCAGCCAGTGCAAACCGATCATTTTCTACCGTCCGCCGAAGCTCAAGGCAGTGGATGAATTGCTGCGCAAACAGCGCGTGCAGCTGGGCAACAAGGTCGCGGCGTCGACCAAGGAAGGCATTCTCAGCGTCATCAAGGAAGTGCGTAAGGGTGGTGCCGTGGGTATTCCTGCCGACCCGGAACCGGCCGAATCCGCCGGGATTTTCGTGCCGTTCTTCGCCACTCAGGCGCTGACCAGCAAATTCGTGCCGAACATGTTGGCCGGCGGCAAAGCGGTCGGTGTGTTCCTGCATGCCCTGCGCCTGCCTGACGGCTCGGGCTACAAAGTGATCCTCGAAGCCGCGCCAGAAGCGATGTACAGCACCGATACCGCCGAATCCTGCGCGGCTATGAGCAAAGTGGTCGAGCGTTACGTCGCGGCGTATCCGAGCCAGTACATGTGGAGCATGAAACGCTTCAAGAAGCGTCCGCCTGGCGAGGCGCGCTGGTACTGAGCAACTTCGCTTGGGTGACGGTTAAAGCAGACGCCTTGGGCCGTCTGTAGCTCAAAGCGCCTGCCGCTCGAGCTTCTTCAGGAACACCGTCATCTCCTTCTCGGCCTGTTTGTCACCGTGGGCGCGGGCGGCTTCCAGGCCCTGTTCCCAGGCCTGACGCGCAGCGGCGTGATCGCCTAGCGCCAGCTGCGCCTTGCCCAGCAGCTTCCACGCCGCCGAGTATTTCGGGTCGAACGCGACACAACGCTGAAAATGCTCGACAGCCTTGGCGTTTTCGCCCAGATCCAGATACCCCTTACCCAGGCCGAAGCGCAACAAAGCGTTATCCACACCCTTGGCGAGCATTTTTTCCAGGGATTCGAGCATTTTATTCAACCTCGCATGATCGTTCCCACGCTCCGCGTGGGAATGCAGCCCGGGACGCTCCGCGTCCCTTCAACAGCCGAACGCGGAGCGTCCGCTGAGGCGTTCCCACGCAGAGCGTGGGAACGATCAGTGGTGGGATCAGAAAAAGCTCAAACCCACATGAAACAGCTTCTCCACATCGCGAATATGCTTTTTATCCACAAGGAACAGAATCACGTGGTCGCCCGCTTCGATCACCGTGTCGTCGTGGGCGATGATCACTTTCTCGTTGCGGATCACCGCGCCGATGGTGGTGCCCGGTGGCAGGCCGATCTTCTCGATCGGCTTGCCGATGACCTTGCTCGACTTCGCATCACCGTGGGCAATCGCCTCGATCGCTTCCGCCGCGCCGCGCCGCAGTGAGTGCACGCTGACGATATCGCCTCGGCGCACGTGGGCGAGCAAGGTGCCGATGGTCGCCAGTTGCGGGCTGATGGCGATGTCGATGTCGCCGCCCTGGATCAGGTCGACGTAGGCCGGGTTGTTGATGATCGTCATGACCTTCTTCGCCCCCAGCCGTTTGGCCAGCAGCGATGACATGATGTTGGCTTCGTCGTCGTTGGTCAGGGCGAGGAAAATATCGGCATCGGCGATGTTCTCTTCCAGCAGCAGATCGCGATCCGAGGCGCTGCCCTGCAACACCACGGTGCTGTCGAGGGTGTCGGAGAGGTAGCGGCAGCGCGCGGGGCTCATCTCGATGATCTTCACCTGATAACGGCTTTCGATGGCCTCGGCCAGGCGCTCGCCGATCTGCCCGCCACCGGCGATGACGATGCGTTTGTAGGTCTCGTCGAGGCGGCGCATTTCGCTCATCACTGCGCGAATATCCTCACGGGCAGCGATGAAGAAGACTTCGTCATCCGCCTCGATCACCGTGTCGCCCTGGGGCAGGATCGGTCGGTCACGGCGGAAAATCGCCGCCACGCGCGTTTCGACGTTCGGCATGTGCTCGCGCAATTGGCGCAGTTGCTGGCCCACCAGCGGACCGCCGTAATAGGCGCGCACCGCCACCAGTTGCGCCGCGCCTTCGGCGAAGTCGATCACCTGCAAGGCGCCGGGGTGCTGGATCAGGCGCTTGATGTAGTTGGTCACGACCTGCTCGGGGCTGATCAGCACGTCGACCGGAATCGCCTCGTTCTGGAACAGTTGCTCCTCGCGATTGAGGTACGACGCTTCGCGCACCCGGGCGATTTTCGTCGGGGTATGGAACAGCGTGTGCGCGACTTGGCAGGCGACCATGTTGGTTTCGTCGCTATTGGTCACCGCCACCAGCATGTCGGCGTCATCGGCACCGGCCTGACGCAGCACCGACGGCAACGAGCCACGGCCCTGCACGGTGCGGATGTCGAGGCGGTCGCCGAGGTCGCGCAGACGCTCGCCGTCGGTGTCGACCACGGTAATGTCGTTGGCCTCGCTGGCCAGATGTTCGGCCAGCGAACCGCCGACCTGTCCCGCACCGAGGATGATGATTTTCATCCAGTCACTCCATGAATCCGTTTAGCCGCGCGCGGCAGCGATCTTGATCAGCTTGGCGTAATAGAACCCGTCATGCCCGCCCTGCTGGGCCAGCAATTGGCGACCATGGGGCTGCTTGATCCCGGCCGCCGTGGCCAGATCCAGTTCCCGCGCACCGGGTGTGCGTTCGAGGAACGCGGCGATGACTTCGGTGTTCTCCGTCGGCAGCGTCGAGCAGGTGGCGTAGAGCAGGATGCCGCCGACTTCGAGGGTCTTCCACATGGCATCGAGCAGCTCGCCTTGCAGTTGCGCGAGGGCGACGATGTCGTCGGGCTGGCGGGTCAGCTTGATGTCCGGATGGCGGCGGATCACCCCAGTGGCCGAGCAAGGTGCATCGAGGAGGATGCGCTGGAACGGTTTGCCGTCCCACCATTTATCGATATCGCGACCGTCGGCGGCGATCAGTTCAGCGTCGAGGCCGAGGCGCTCAAGGTTTTCCTTCACCCGTACCAGACGCTTGGCTTCCAGATCCACGGCTACCACGCCGGCCAGCGCCGGTTCGGCTTCGAGGATGTGGCAGGTCTTGCCGCCAGGGGCGCAGCAGGCGTCGAGCACCCGCTGCCCCGGCGCCAGATCAAGCAGGTCGGCAGCCAGTTGCGCGGCTTCGTCCTGCACGCTGATCCAGCCTTCGGCGAAACCCGGCAGGCTGCGCACATCGGCGGCGGTTTCAAGGACGATGCCGTCGCGGCTGTAAACGCACGGCGTCGCGGCGATCCCGGCTTCGCCCAGCAACGCAAGATAAGCATCGCGGCCGTGATGACGGCGGTTGACCCGCAGGATCATTGGCGGATGCGCGTTGTTCGCTGCGCAGATGGCTTCCCACTGTTGCGGCCAGAAGGCTTTCAGGGATTTTTGCAGCCAGCGCGGGTGAGCCGTGCGCACCACCGGGTCGCGTTCCAGTTCGGCGAAGATCGTCTCGCTTTCGCGCTGGGCATTGCGCAGCACCGCGTTGAGCAGACCTTTGGCCCAAGGCTTTTTCAGCTTGTCGGCACAACCGACGGTTTCGCCGATGGCGGCGTGGGCCGGCACGCGGGTGTAGAGCAATTGGTACAGACCAACCAGCAGCAACGCCTCGACATCAGCGTCGGCGGTTTTGAAAGGTTTCTGCAGGAGTTTTTCCGCCAGTGCCGACAGGCGTGGCTGCCAGCGCGCGGTGCCGAAGGCCAGATCCTGAGTGAAACCGCGATCGCGATCCTCGACCTTGTCCAGCTGCGTCGGCAGGGAGCTGTTCAGCGAAGCCTTGCCGCTGAGTACGGCAGCGAGAGCCTTGGCGGCGGCCAGACGCGGATTCATTGCGCGTCCACCGCTGCGCCGAGGACGCTGCCGACGGCGAATTCTCGCGGCGGCTGTTGAACAGGTCGCTGAAGTTCAGCGCCTTGCCGCCGGGCAATTGCAGGCGGGTCAGACAGAGCGCTTGTGCACCGCAGGCGACAATCAGGCCGTCCTTGCTGGCGCTGAGGATTTCACCCGGAGCGCCAGTGCCGTCGGCCACGGTCGCGGCCAGCACTTTCAACGCTTCGCCATTGAGCGTGCTGTGGGTGATCGGCCATGGATTGAAGGCGCGGACCAGACGTTCCAGCTCCACCGCCGGACGGCTCCAGTCGATGCGCGCTTCGTCTTTGTTGAGTTTGTGTGCGTAGGTGGCGAGTTCGTCATTCTGCACTTCGCCTTGCAGGGTGCCGGCAGCCAGACCGGCAATCGCCTGCACAACGGCGGGCGGCCCCATCTCGGCGAGGCGATCATGCAGGGTGCCGCCGGTATCTTCAGCGCTGATCGGCGTGACGACCTTGAGCAGCATCGGCCCGGTGTCGAGGCCGGCTTCCATGCGCATCACTGTTACACCGCTTTCGGCGTCGCCGTGTTCGACCGCGCGCTGGATCGGCGCCGCACCGCGCCAGCGTGGCAGCAGCGATGCATGGCTGTTGATGCAGCCCAGACGCGGAATATCCAGCACCGCTTGCGGCAGGATCAAACCGTAAGCGACCACCACCATCAGATCCGGCTTCAGCGCGGCCAGCTCTGCCTGAGCGTCGGCATTGCGCAAGGTCGGCGGCTGCAACACCTGGATATTATTTTCCAGGGCCAGTTGTTTGACCGGGCTTGGCATGAGTTTTTGCCCACGGCCGGCCGGGCGATCCGGCTGGGTGTAGACCGCGACGATCTCGTACGGGCTGCTCAGCAGGGCCTTGAGGTGTTCAGCGGCGAA
Source organism: Pseudomonas sp. B21_DOA (assembly GCA_030544685.1). NCBI lineage: Bacteria > Pseudomonadati > Pseudomonadota > Gammaproteobacteria > Pseudomonadales > Pseudomonadaceae > Pseudomonas > Pseudomonas sp. B21_DOA. Next base: position 995,722 of record CP086683.1, read on the forward strand.
TTCCGGGGTACCGGCAAAAACAATGCGCAGTGGCTCAGTCATGAAGGGCGTCTCACAAAAGAAAAGGCTTGCCGCAGCAAGCCTTTGAAGAGGGGCATCAAGCGTTCTGGCGGTGCAGCTTTTCCAGCTTCTTCTTGATCCGGTCGCGTTTGAGCGTGGACAGGTAATCGACGAACAATTTGCCGTTGAGGTGGTCGCATTCGTGCTGGATGCACACCGCGAGCAGGCCTTCGGCGATCAGCTCATAGGGCTTGCCGTCGCGGTCCAGCGCTTTGATTTTGACCTTCTGCGGGCGGTCGACGTTTTCGTAGAAGCCCGGTACCGAGAGGCAGCCTTCCTGATACTGGTCCATCTCGTCGGTCAGCGGTTCGAACTCGGGGTTGATGAATACCCTTGGCTCGGTACGGTCTTCGGACAGGTCCATCACGACGATACGTTTGTGCACGTTGACCTGGGTCGCGGCGAGGCCGATGCCCGGCGCTTCATACATTGTTTCAAACATGTCGTCGACCAACTGACGCACTTCGTCGTCCACTACAGCCACTGGTTTGGCGATAGTGCGCAGACGCGGGTCCGGAAATTCGAGGATGTTTAAAATGGCCATAGGCTTCGATTGCTGCACACGTTGAGTAAAGTCGGGTCGATGGCCTGGCGGGTCCGAAGATGCAGGCTACCGTTGTGAAGCGTAGCTTCTGAAAAACAGAAGCGAGCCACGGGGGCTCTGACGATTCACGCGAATGCACATGATAAAGGGATTCACTGCATGAGGAAAACACTACTCGCCCTGCTGCTCCTGGCTTCGGCCGGCGCCGCGCAAGGGCAAGTGCAACTCAAGGACGGTTTTCCACAGCAATACACGGTGGTTTCCGGAGACACCCTCTGGGACATTTCCGGCAAATACCTGCGCCAGCCGTGGCAATGGCCACAACTGTGGCGGGCCAACCCGCAGGTCGAAAACCCCAACCTGATCTACCCCGGCGACACGCTGACCCTCAGCTACGTCAACGGCCAGCCGCAACTGACCGTCAATCGGGGCGAGTCGCGCGGCACCATCAAACTTTCGCCACGAATCCGCACCAGCCCGGTGGCCGAGGCGATTCCGAGCATTCCGCTGAAATCGATCAACAGCTTTCTGCTGAGCAATCGCATCGTCGACAAGGCCGAAGATTTCGACAAGGCGCCTTACATCGTTGCCGGCGATGCCGAACGCGTGCTCAGTGGTACCGGTGACCGCATCTTCGCCCGCGGCCATTTCGATCCGGAGCAACCGGTGTACGGCATCTTCCGCCAGGGCAAGGTCTACACCGACCCGCAAACCAAGGAGTTTCTCGGCATCAACGCCGACGATATCGGTGGCGGCGAAATTGTTGCCAGCGAAGGCGACGTCGCCACTCTCGCCCTGCAACGCACCACCCAGGAAGTGAGACTCGGTGACCGCTTGTTCGGCGGTGAAGAACGTTCGATCAATTCGACTTTCATGCCCAGCGCGCCGAAGCGTTCCATCGACGGGCTGATCATCGATGTACCGCGCGGCGTCACGCAGATCGGTGTGATGGACGTGGTCACCTTGAACAAGGGCAAACGAGACGGTCTGGCCGAAGGCAATGTCCTGGCGGTGATGAAAACCGGCGAAACCGTGCGTGACCGGATCACTGGCCAGCCGCTGAAGATCCCCGATGAACGCGCCGGTCTGCTGATGGTCTTCCGCACCTACGACAAACTCAGTTACGGCCTGGTCCTCAATGCTTCACGCTCGCTGGCGGTGCTCGACAAGGTGCGAAATCCGTAAGCTTGCTTAACAAGTTACCAACAGAGTTATCCACAGCTTGTTCCGAATGGTTCGGAGCATCGAACGATCAAGGATGATCCATTCATGTTGTCTGTCAGTACGGCCATTTCCCCGGCGGAACTGGAAGCGCGTCTGCGCCTGCACCGCATGCCGGATATCGGCCCCAAGCGTTTCGCCAAACTGCTCGACGCCTTTGGCTCGGCGTCGAAAGCCATCAGCGCGCCAGCCAGTGCCTGGCGCTCGCTGGGGTTGCCGGCGAACTGTGCCGAGGCAAGGCGCTGTCCGACGGTGCGTGACGGCGCCAGCCACGCAATGCGCTGGCTAGAGCACCCCGACCAACATTTGCTGATGTGGGACCAAGCGGATTATCCAGCGTTGCTGGCACAAATTCCCGATCCGCCGCCACTCCTGTTCGTTGCCGGCGATCCGTCGATTCTGGAGAAACCGCAGCTGGCGATGGTCGGTAGCCGTCGCGCTTCGCGTCCCGGGATGGACACGGCGGCGGCGTTTTCCCGCAGTCTGGCCGGGGCCGGTTTTGTCATCACCAGTGGTCTGGCGCTGGGCATCGATGCCGCTGCCCATCAGGCCGCTCTGGATGTTGGCGGCTTGACCGTGGGTGTGCTCGGCACGGGGCTGGAAAATTTTTATCCACAGCGCAATAAACGCCTGGCTGAGGCGATGATTGCCTCGGGCTGCGCGGTGCTTTCCGAGTTTCCGCTGGTCGCCGGGCCGAGCCCGAGCAACTTTCCCCGGCGCAACCGCATCATCAGCGGGTTGTCCCTCGGCGTGCTGGTGGTCGAGGCCAGTGTTGCCAGCGGCTCGTTGATCACGGCGCGGCTGGCAGCCGAACAGGGCCGCGAGGTTTATGCGATTCCGGGCTCGATCCATCACCCCGGCGCGCGCGGTTGTCACCAGTTGATTCGCGACGGGGCGGTGCTGGTGGAGACTATCGAACATATCCTCGAAGCCCTGCGCGGCTGGCAGCAGCCGCTGTTATCCACGGCGGCGGCGCAGGCCGATCACCCGTTGCTGGCGCTGCTGCACGCGGCGCCGCACACCAGCGAGGCCCTGGCCGCAAGCTGCGGCTGGGCACTGCCGAAAGTGCTGGCGGCGCTGACCGAGCTGGAGATCGACGGCCGCGCGGTGTGCGAAAACGGTCGCTGGCTGGCGCGGACAAGCTAGGTTTTACGAGGAAGATCGGTAAACTGCGCGAAACCTGTTTGTGGAGAGTTTTTTCATGGTCAACAGTTGGCGTGTGCAACAAGCCGCGCGTGAAGTTCGCGCCGGCGCGGTGATTGCCTATCCAACCGAAGCCGTCTGGGGGCTGGGTTGCGACCCGTGGAATGAAGACGCGGTGGACCGCTTGCTGGCGATCAAGAATCGCTCGGTAAGCAAAGGTCTGATCCTGGTCGCGGACAACATCCGTCAGTTCGATTTCCTGTTCGAGGACTTCCCGCAGGACTGGATCGACCGCATGGCCAGTACCTGGCCGGGGCCGAATACCTGGCTGGTGCCGCATCAGAACCTGTTGCCGGAATGGGTCACAGGCGTGCATGACACCGTGGCGCTGCGGGTCAGTGATCACCCGCAAGTGCGCGATTTGTGCTCGCTGGTCGGGCCTTTGATTTCGACTTCGGCCAACCCACAGGGGCGACCGCCAGCGCGCACGCGTTTGCGCATCGAGCAGTATTTCCGCGGGCAAGTCGATCTGGTGCTCGGCGGCAGCCTTGGCGGGCGCAAGAACCCCAGCGTGATCCGCGACCTCGCCACCGGTAACGTCGTTCGTCCTGCCTGACGCCATTCTTTTTATTTTTTGCGGACTCCTCGGCGCTATTGCCGAGGAGTTTTGCGCATGCCAGCGATTGATTCCGGTGTCTGTTCAAAACTTATCCGATGCAATTGTTCTTTGATGCGTCAGACGAATCTTTGGGTCTGCAATATCTGTAAGTTTTCCCACGTGATTATCAGAACACGCGCAGTGGCGAGATTTTCAAAAGCAACCATTCTTCAGTGTGCTTGAAGCAACTTCGAAATGTTAATGGCTGCGGAGAAGTAATGGATATTACGGATTTACACCTCAAGGATTATCTGCAGGGCTTTCAGGAAACACTCAAGAATCAACAGGCCGAGTATCGTGTGGCCATTCTTGAGGCAGGGTCGGATGCCGGGGAGTTTGAACGCTTCATCAATCGACAGTTTCGCCTGCGATTGCAGCATTACATGCTCACCTCCAGAGCCCGGGCGCTGGAGACCCGATTGGCGATTACCTCACGCAGTACGCACTTTTTGTTGTATCAGCGAGATCAGCTTATTGCGGTGCTGCGGGCAACCCCGGCGCCCTTCGAATGGGCCTCATTGGCCCAGCATCATGTTTCTCCCACAGTGGCATTGGCGCGCCACGTCGAGTTCAGCCGCCTGATCACCCATTCCCAGCAGCACCGGCCGGTGTCGGTCAATGGTCTGCTTGCCACTGCGGCGGAATGGGCGATCGATCGCGGATATCAGGGAGTGACAGCCTTGTGCAGATCGCCACAGCGGCAACTGTATCAGCGCTTCGGCCTGACACCGATTGCTTCGCAGGCAATGCATATCGAGCAACGTGCCCGGGGCGATTATTGGCTGTTGTCTGCCGAATGGCGGCAAGTGTTGATGGCCCTGGATCAGCCTGTGAACATGAACGCACATCAGCCGGAGTATCGTGATGTTTTTAACCGTCAGTATTGATCCGCCAGTGATTGAAGAGTGGGCTGAGAAATGGCTTGTATATGAATCCAGGAAGTTGCGCAGGAAGTTTGCAGGGCGTAGGCCGGCAGCGAAGAAACTTCACCGCAAGATGTATTTGATATAGCTGCAAGATACTCGGCGAACTCATGGAAGAGTTCGCCCAGTATCCACTTGGAATTACGGCAACAGAATTGTCGAACCGGTGGTGCGCCGTGCCGACAGTTCGGTTTGCGCTTTCGCCGCATCGGCCAATGCATGGCGCTGGCTGACGTCGACCTTCAGTTTGCCGCTGATGATCATCTCGAACAGCTCATCGGCCATACGCTGCAGGTTCTCGGCGTTGTTGGCGTAGGTCGCCAGCGTCGGCCGGGTGACGTACAGCGAGCCTTTGGCGGCGAGAATGCCCAGATTGACCCCATCGACCGCGCCCGAAGCATTGCCGAAACTCACGACCAGGCCACGTGGGGCCACGCTGTCCAGGGACGTGAGCCAGGTGTCCTTGCCGACGCCGTCATATACCACCGGGACTTTCTTGCCGTCAGTCAGTGCCAGCACGCGCTCGGCAACGTTTTCATGGCTGTAGTCGATGGTGGCCCAAGCGCCGTTGGCTTTGGCCAGGTCGGCTTTCTCCTTCGAGCTGACGGTGCCGATCAGCTTCACGCCCAGCGCTTTGGCCCATTGGCAGGCCAGCGAGCCGACGCCACCGGCTGCGGCGTGGAACAGAATGGTTTCGCCGCCCTGCAGCTCGTAGGTCTGGCGCAGCAGGTACTGCACGGTCAGGCCCTTGAGCATGACCCCGGCGGCCGTTTCAAAACTGATTTGATCGGGCAGGTGCACCAGATTGTCCTGCGGCAGAACATGCAACTGGCTGTAGGCGCCGAGCGGGCCGCTGCCGTATGCCACGCGATCGCCGACCTTGAACCGGGTGACGCCGCTGCCCACCGCCTCGACGGTGCCGGCGCCTTCTGAGCCCAGGCCAGAAGGCAACGCGGGTGGCGCATAGAGGCCGCTGCGGTAATAGGTGTCGATGAAGTTCAGGCCGATCGCCTGGTTGGCCACGCGCACTTGGTTCGGCCCGGGCGCAGCGGGTTCGTAGTCAACATATTCGAGCACTTCGGGACCGCCGTGGGCGCGGAACTGGATACGCTTTGCCATCTGCCTGCTCTCCTTGGGTCATCGGTAAGCCCCCTATCCAACTCCCCTGCTTGATCTTCGTCAACTGCGGCGCGCCGGTCCGCGATGGTATGCTACGCGCCCATTTGCGCCGCCCGTCTGCCGGGGCGCCGCCCGATTCAAGGTGAAGCCATGACGACCCGCACCGACGCCGTAAAGGCCTATCTGCTCGATCTGCAAGACCGCATCTGCGCAGCACTGGAAACCGAAGACGGCGGCAAAAGCTTCGCCGAAGACGCCTGGACCCGACCGGCGGGCGGTGGCGGTCGCACCCGCGTGCTGGAAAACGGCACGCTGATCGAAAAGGGCGGCGTCAACTTTTCCCACGTATTCGGCAGCGGCCTGCCGCCCTCGGCCAGCGCCCATCGACCGGAGCTGGCCGGGCGCGGTTTTGAAGCACTCGGCGTGTCGCTGGTCATTCACCCGCACAACCCGCATGTGCCGACCTCCCACGCCAACGTGCGCTTTTTCATCGCTGAAAAAGAAGGTGAAGAACCGGTCTGGTGGTTCGGCGGCGGTTTCGACCTGACCCCGTATTACGGCGTCGAGGAAGATTGCATTCACTGGCACCGCGTCGCCGAGCAAGCCTGTGCGCCGTTTGGTGCCGACGTCTATCCGCGGTACAAGGCCTGGTGCGACACGTACTTCCACATCAAGCACCGTCACGAGCCACGCGGTATAGGCGGCTTGTTTTTCGATGATCTGAACGAGTGGGATTTCGACACCAGCTTCGCTTTCATGCGCGCCATCGGTGACGCCTACATCGAGGCCTACCTGCCGATCGTGCAGCGGCGCAAGAATGACGCCTTCACCGCTCAGCAGCGCGAATTCCAGGAATTCCGTCGTGGCCGCTACGTCGAATTCAACCTGGTTTACGACCGTGGCACGCTGTTCGGCCTTCAGTCGGCCGGCCGTACCGAATCGATTCTGATGTCGCTGCCGCCGCAAGTGCGCTGGGGTTATGACTGGAAGGCCGAGCCGGGCAGCGAAGAAGCGCGCCTGACCGAATACTTCCTGCAGGATCGCGACTGGCTGGCCGAGGCCTGAGGACTTGTGATGGATCGTTACGTTGTTTTCGGTAACCCGATCGGCCACAGCAAGTCGCCGATGATTCACCAGCTGTTCGCCGAACAGACCGGCCAGAGCCTTGATTACAGCACGCTGCTCGCGCCGCTGGATGATTTTGCCGGCTGCGCCACGGCGTTTTTTCGCGAAGGGCGCGGCGCCAACGTGACAGTGCCGTTCAAGGAAGACGCTTACCGTCTGGCCAACAGCCTGACCGCCCGCGCGCAGCGCGCCGGTGCGGTGAACACCTTGAGCAAACTGGACGATGGATCACTGCTCGGCGACAACACCGATGGCGCAGGCCTGGTCCGCGATCTGACGGTCAATGCCGGGTTCAGCCTGACCGGCAAGCGCATCCTTTTGCTCGGCGCTGGGGGCGCGGTTCGCGGGGCACTAGAGCCATTGCTGGCGGAGAAACCGGCCTCGGTGATCATCGCCAATCGCACGGTGGACAAGGCTGAGTTGCTGGCGGAATTATTCGCCGATCTGGGGCCGGTGTCGGCCAGTGGTTTCGACTGGCTGCGCGAGCCGGTGGACGTGATCATCAACGCCACCTCCGCCAGCCTGACCGGTGACGTGCCGCCGATCGCGCCAAGTCTGATCGAGCCGGGCCAGACCCTGTGCTACGACATGATGTACGGCAAGGAACCGACCGCATTCTGCCGCTGGGCCACTGCGCACGGCGCGGCGCTGGCGATGGATGGTCTGGGCATGCTCGCCGAGCAGGCGGCCGAGGCGTTCCTGCTGTGGCGCGGCGTACGCCCGGATACCGCGCCGGTACTCGCCGAACTGCGCCGCCAGCTAGCGCAATAACCCCTGTAGGCGTGAGCCTGCTTGCGATTGCGGTGTGTCAGTTGAAATTTCGTCTCTGACACACCGCAATCGCGAGCAGGCTCACTCCTACAAAGGCATGCGGTGCTCAGTCTTCAAACCGGATCGGGCATTTCTCCGCCCCTTCCAATTTGCGCAATTCCTCCACCACCGGCGGCCGTGCGCGGCGCAAAGTCAGGCTGCGCCCCTGGCCCAGCAGTCGCCGCGCTTCCTGATGCAGCATCTCCACCCCTGAATAATCGATGAAGTTGATCTGCTGTGCCTCGATCACCACCCGCGCGCCTTGCAGGCGTTGCAGGCGCACTTGCAGGTAATGGCTGGCGCCGAAAAAGATCGAGCCGCCCACCCGCAGCACGTCGTCGTCACCGTCGCGCCAATGCTGCACTCGTGGTTGCGAGGTGCGCTTGAGGTAGAAAAACAGCGACGCCAGCACCCCGGCGTAGATCGCCGTCTGCAATTCCAGCAGCAGAGTCGCGAGGCAAGTCAGGACCATCACCACGAACTCGGCGCGGCTGACCCGCAGTAAAGCGCGAATGCCGCGGTGATCGACCAGACCCCAAGCTATCAACAGGATGCTGCCGGCCATGGCCGGGATCGGAATGTGCGCGATCAGCCCCGCGCCGAACACCGCAAACAGCGCCACCCAGAGCGCCGAAAACACCCCGGCCAGCGGCGAGCAGGCACCCGCCTCGTAACTCAGACCTGAGCGGGTAAACGATCCGGCTGACAGCGACCCGGAAAAGAACGCACCGACAATGTTCGACAGACCCTGTGCGCGGACTTCCTGATTGGCGTCGAGCAACTGTTGCGAGCGCGCCGATATCGAACGGGCGATCGACAGACTGGTGACCAGCCCGAGCATGCCCACCGCCACGGCGCTTGGCAGCAGGCGCAGGATCACCTCCAGATCCAGCGGCAAGGCGCTCAGCGGCGGCAGGCGTCCGACGAAAGCGCTGACCAGATGCACATGACCGAACATTCCTGGCCAGATCCACACCAGCAGACTGGCCAGCACCAGTGTGAGCAACAGCGTCGGCCAGCGCGGCAGGAGTTTTTTCAGGGCCACACCGACGATTACCGTGGCGACGCCAAGGATCAGCGAAGGTTTATCCACAGCCCCCAGATGTCGCAGCAGATCCATCAGGCTGGCGAGCGCCGTGGTGTTGGCCGGCAGTTCCAGACCGAGCAGATTGGGCAATTGCCCGATGGCGATGACCACCGCAGCACCGAGGGTGAAGCCGAGCACTACCGAATGCGAAACGAAATTCACCAGCGCGCCGAAGCGCAGCAAGCCGAGCAGCCATTGGAAAATCCCGGCGAGAAAAGTCAGCAGCAGGATCAGGGTGATGTAGTCCTCGGACGCCGGCACCGCGAGCGGGCTGACGCTGGCGTACAGCACAATGGAAATCGCTGCCGTCGGGCCGCAGATCAGATGCCATGACGAACCCCACAGGCACGCGACCAATACCGGGATGATCGCCGCATACAGGCCGTATTCCGGCGGCAGACCGGCAATCAGTGCGTAGGCTATCGACTGGGGTAACGCGAGAATCGCACCGCTGAGGCCGACGATCAGGTCCCGTCCGACGCTGGCGCGGGTTTGCCGTGGCAACCAGCTCAGGAAAGGGAAAAGTGAACGACGGCTGGGGAAGGCCATGGGTCCTCGCGGTTGGGTTTTTCAGGCAAGCCTATCAGGACACGGCAATCATTGTGGCGAGGGATTTATCCCCGATGGGCCGCGAAGCGGCCCCAAACCCAGAGTTCTCGGTGAGTCAGGTATATCGAGTTCACGGATCTTGCGACTGCTTCGCAGCCGATCGGGGATAAATCCCCTCGCCACAGGTAAGTGGTCGACAGTCAGATCGCATTACAGTTTGGCTTTCACCGCCGCCAACGCCTCCTTGCCATCCAGCGTTTTCACGCCATCGAGCCACTTGTCCAGCACCGCCGGATTGGCCTTGATCCACGCCTTCGCCGCTTCGGTATTGCTGACCTTCTTGTTCACCACGTCGGCCATGATGCTGTTCTCCATGTCCTGGGTGAACGCCAGATTGGTCAGCAACTTGCCCACATTCGGGCAGGCCTCGGCGTAGCCCTTGCGGGTCAGGGTGAACACGTTGCCGGTGTCACCAAAGTATTTTTCGCCGCCTTTCAGATAGCGCATTTTCAGTTGCACGTTCATCGGGTGCGGGGTCCAGCCGAGGAAGGTGACGAATTTCTGTTTCTTCACCGCCCGCGACACTTCGGCGAGCATCGCCTGCTCGCTGGATTCGATCAGCTTCCACTGACCCATGTTGAAGTCGTTCTTCTTGATGATTTCCTGCAACGAAATGTTCGCTGGCGCGCCCGAACCGATGCCGTAGATTTTCTTGTCGAACTTGTCGGCGAATGTGTTCAGGTCGGCAAAATCATGCACGCCCGCCTCCCAGACATAGTCGGGGACGGCGAGGGTGAATTCCGTGCCTTCGAGATTTTTCGCCAGTTGCGTCACATCGCCGGTGGCGACGAATTTGTCGTAGAAGCCCTGCTGCGCCGGCATCCAGTTGCCGAGGAACACGTCAACCTGGCCATCCTTCAAGCCGCCAAAGGTGATCGGCACCGCGAGGGTGTCGATCTTGGCCTTGTAGCCCATGCCGTCGAGCAGAAATCCGGTGATGGCATTGGTTGCGGCGATGTCGCTCCAGCCTGGATCGGCCATCTTCACGGTTTCGCAGCCTTGCTCGGCGAAGGCCGAGGCGCTGCTCAATGCGATCAGGCCAACGGTCACAGCTGTGGATAACTTGCGCATGGACTTCCCCTTAACATTATTGGTTTTGGCAGGGTTGTGGATAACGGGCCTTGCGCTCCAGATCATCGAGGTCGATGTGGTTGCGCATGTATTGCTGACTGGCATCGACCAGCGGCTGGTGGTCCCAGCTCTTCAGCTTGCCGATGGTTAACGCATCGGCGACGAAACGGCGTCGGCGCTGGCTGGCGAGCACCTCCCGGTGGATCGCCGGGATGTCCCACTTGGCCCGCGCTTCAGCGAGAAAGTCTTCGAACAGCTGACGATGTTGCGGCGACTGGCTGAGCTCCTCTTCTTCGCGCGGATCGTTATCCACATCGAAGAGTAGGCACGGGTCGCTTTCGCTGTAGATAAATTTGTAGGCGCCACGGCGGATCATCATCAACGGGCTGACAGTGCCTTCGGCCATGTATTCGCCGAACACTTCGTCATGCCCGCCCTGCCCTTGCAGGTGCGGCAGCAACGAACGACCGTCCAGCGGCAAGCCTGGCTCGAGCGTGCCACCGGCCAGATCAACGAACGTTGGCAGCAGGTCGGCGGTGGAAACGGCGGCGCTGACCCGGCTCGCTTCGAATTGCCCCGGCGCGCTGATCAGCAGCGGCACTCGCGCGGCCATCTCGAACCAGTGCATTTTGTACCAGAGCCCCTTCTCGCCGAGCATGTCGCCATGGTCACCGGAGAAAACGATGATGGTGTCGTTAATCAGCCCGGTTTCCTCAAGCGTTTGCAGCAGTTTGCCGACGTTGGCGTCGATATAGCTGCAAGCCCCGAAGTAGGCGCGACGGGCATCGCGGATTTTATCCACAGGCAGCGGCTTGTCCCACAGGTCGTAAACCTTCAGCAGGCGTTGCGAGTGTGGATCAAGATCGTCCTGGTTCATGGCTGTAGGCAACGGGATATCGGCATCGTCGTACAAATTCCAGAAGGCCTTGGGAATCGTGTACGGGTCGTGCGGATGGGTCATCGACACGGTCAGGCAGAACGGTTGGTCGCCGTCTTCGCGGATGTGATCGAACAGGTACTGCTGCGCTTTGAACACCACCTCTTCATCAAAATCCAGCTGATTGGTGCGCACGCACGGCCCGGCCTGCAGTACCGAAGACATGTTGTGATACCAGCTCGGCCGCACGTCCGGCTCGTCCCAGTTCACCGCCCAACCGTAATCCGCCGGGTAGATATCGCTGGTCAGGCGTTCTTCATAACCGTGCAGCTGGTCGGGCCCGCAGAAATGCATCTTGCCCGACAGCGCGGTGCGGTAGCCGAGACGGCGCAGGTAGTGCGCATAAGTGGGGATATCGGCAGGGAAATCGGCAGCGTTGTCGTAAGCGCCGATCTTGCTTGGCAACTGACCGCTGACCAGGGTGAAACGCGACGGTGCACACAACGGGCTGTTGCAATAAGCAGCATCGAACACCACGCCTTGGGCGGCGAGGCGGGACAGATTCGGCAGTTTGATTGGCGATGGGCCGTAGAACGGCAACATTGGCGCGGCCATTTGATCGGCCATGATGAAAAGAATGTTCTTGCGCTTCATGTGATCGCGGCATTCCATGTTGAATATTTATGCGAGAGTGCTGCGATCGAGCATGGAGTCCATGCCTGTTTCGGTAAAGCCCGCGCCGGACAATGACTAGGATAAGCACAGCTTATGTATGAAGCCCTCGGTGACCTGTCCCTCGATCTGCTCCGCGCCTTTGAGGCGGCGGCACGCCATCGCAGCTTTACCGCTGCTGCGGTAGAGCTCGGCACTACGCAACCGGCGATCAGCCAGCAGATAAAACGTCTGGAAGAACAGCTCGGTACGCGTCTGTTCGATCGTATTTATCGGGGCATTGAACTGACCGAAGTGGGCGCCCTGCTGTTCGAGCAAGTTACCCTCGGGTTGCAGAATATCGACGCCGGATTGAGCGCAATCAGCACTCAGCAGCAACATGAAGTGCTGCAAGTAGCCACGGATTTTGCGTTCGCCGCTTATTGGTTGATGCCGCGCCTGCACCGCTTTCACGAAGCCAATCCGCACATCGATGTCAGCCTGGTCACCAGCGAGCGCAACCACAACATGCTGCGCACCGACATCGACGTGGCGATCCTGTTTGGCGACGGTCGCTTCAAGCAGGGTGAGAGCCACTGGCTGTTCAGCGAAGAAGTGTTTCCGGTGTGCAGTCCGCTGTTGCTCAAGGACCGCTCATTGCCGTTGCCCGCGCAGGCGCTGCTGGAGTTTCCGCTGCTGCATCTGCGTGGGGAAAACAGCAGTAATTGGTTCGACTGGAGTGGCTTGTTTCGTCAATTGGGCCTGACTACGCCACCGGCGCCGGGCCAGTTGCGCTTCGACAATTACACCTTGCTGATTCAGGCTGCGATTGGCGGGCAAGGTGTGGCCATTGGCTGGCGGCACCTTGTGGATAACTTGCTGGTGCAGGGGTTGCTGTGCCGGCCACTGGCGGAAACCACGCTGTCGCGGCTGGGGTATTACGTGGTGTTGCCGCAACGCAAGCGTCGGGGTGCGTTGATTCGGGAATTTGTTGATTGGTTAATGGCGGAACAGGCCAGCAGTGCGGAATCGCTGAACGGTCTGGCCCTGCCCTCGATTGCGGTGTGAAGAGTAAAAGAGCAACCGATCGCGGCTCGAGCCTTCGGCTGCTGCGCGGTTGCGATCTTTTACGAATCAGAAGCCGCCACAAAATTCACATGCTCACCGACATGCAGATTCAACCGCAGCTCATCGGCGATGCCCACCGCGACACGGTTCAGGCGCTCCAGCGGTTCGGCCAGTCCCGGTTCGAGATTGCCGCCGACCTGACTGAAGTGCTCGATGGTCAACCCGGCCACGCCATGCGGCGCATTGACCAGGGTCCAGCGCAGTGAGCTGCTTTGTACTGCCTCGAGGATTTCTTCGGCAGCGTGACGTTGCAGACGTTCGTCACTGTCAGGTTCGTCGAGCACGGCAAAACTGCCGACCAGAAACAGGCGCGGCACGCTGGCCAGTTGCAAACCTTCGACCAACGCGTCGACTGCCAGCACCTGTTCAACCGGCCCCAGAGTCACCGAGCGCTCGACGTGGTCGCTGCTGAACGGCAGCCCTGGCGCGTCCAGCAGGCAGATCACTGCCGAACTGCCGGCAACGCTCTGATTGACTCGCTCGGCATCGAACAGATCGCCGGTCTTGGTGCGCAAGCCCGGACGCGGCGCCAGCGCAGTGAGATCATCGAGAATGGCGATGACTTCGTGTTGGCGGCGCAGTAATTCAGCCATCAACGCACCGCCCAGGCTGGCCATGGCACCATAGAGCACCACTTTCACCACTGGGGTTTCGGCATTTTTCATGGCTGTTTTCCTTATTGTTGTCCTATATGGCCTGTGACGGTGGAAACAGCCAAGGGTTCGAACCGATTGAGAGGCGACACGATGCAAGGGATCAAGGGTTATCACGCCCATGTCTATTTCGACGCGCAGACCATCGACCAGGCGCGGGCCTTGTGCGAACAGGCCGCGCAGTTGTTTGCGCTGAAAATGGGCCGCGTGCACGAACGCCCGGTAGGGCCGCACCCCGACTGGAGCTGCCAACTGGCCTTCGGTCCCGAGCTGATCGGCGAGGTGCTGCCATGGCTGGCGCTCAACCGCAAAGGCCTGGTGGTGTTCCTGCATCCGGACACGGGCGACGACTTGCTTGACCACACCGAACACGCGATCTGGATGGGCGCGGTGCGGCCGCTGGATCTGTCGGTGTTTTAATCGAGGGTTTCTTCGGCTTCGCCCGGCAGATGTTCATCCAGATGCAGCCAGGGCAATCGGCTGTCGGTCCAGATGTGCCGCTCGGCCGGCGCCGTTTCCGGATGATCCAGCGTAGCGATGGTCACATCGATGCTGTCGGGGCTGAGCGCGGTCACCAATGCCAGTTGCGCGCCGCAGTTTGCGCAGAAAAACCGCACGCAACTGGCTGACGAGTCATAGCGGGCCGGCGTCCCTTTCACCCATTGAAATTTTTCCGCCGGCACGGTGATCCAGGTGGTGACGATGCCGCCGCTGACCTTGCGGCAGATTGAACAATGACAGTGAGCGATATCGCGCAACGGACCGCTGAACTGATAGCGGATGTGTCCGCAGTGACAGCCACCCTCATGCGCCTGATTCGTATCCATCGCCCTTCTCCCGTGTTTATTGGCGCTCGCCGTATCCGACCACCGGTTGGCCGTTCATTCACCGCTTTCAATAGCGAAAGGTAGCTGAAAGCTTCCCCGATTAGGATCGCCTCACTCCCGGCAACAGACCGGTTGGCCCAAGACCTGTGTTTGCTCCACAGGCCCGGCCCAATTAACAACAACAATGGTGATTCTGATGTCCTCTGCAACCCGCCGTTTCTCCTGCTTCCTGCTGGTCACTCCACCCGTACGCCTCGCGCCTCCCGTTCTGCGCTGATCACACCCGATCCGCCCATTCCATTAGCCGCGCTACGCCTGGAGTATTCCCATGCTGACTTTCCTTGGCTTCGCCATGGTCATCACGTTCATGTTCCTGATCATGACCAAGCGCCTGTCTGCGCTGATCGCCCTGATCATCATCCCGATCCTGTTCGCCCTGTTCGGTGGTTTCGCGCCGAAAATCGGTCCGATGATGCTCGAAGGCATCACCAAACTGGCGCCAACCGGCGTGATGTTGATGTTCGCCATTCTGTATTTCGCCCTGATGATCGACTCCGGCCTGTTCGACCCGGCCGTGCGCAAGATCCTCAAACTGGTCAAGGGCGACCCACTGAAAGTTTCGGTCGGCACCGCCGTTCTGGCGCTCGTTGTTTCCCTCGATGGTGACGGCGCGACCACTTACATGATCTGCGTGGCCGCGATGCTGCCGCTGTACAGCCGCATCGGTATGAGCCCGCGGATCATGGCCGGTCTGATCATCCTCGCCGGCGGCGTGATGAACATGACTCCGTGGGGCGGCCCGACTGCCCGTGCTGCGAGTGCCCTGCATGTCGACCCGTCGGACATTTTCGTGCCGATGATCCCGGCCATGGCCGCCGGTGTCGTAGCGATCCTGCTGATTGCCTACTTCTACGGCAAGCGTGAGCGTGCCCGCCTCGGCGAGCTGCACCTGGTTGGCGACGAGATCGATCACAGCGAAATCAGCGTCTCGCAATTCCCTGACGCACGCCGTCCGAAGCTGATCTGGTTCAACGCCGCACTGACTTTCGGCTTGATGTGCACACTGATCGGCGGCCTGTTGCCGCTGCCGGTGCTGTTCATGGTGGCGTTCAGTATCGCGATGATCGTCAACTACCCCTGCCTGCAAATGCAGAAGGATCGCGTCGCCGCGCATTCCGGCAGCGTGCTGGCAGTGGTCGGGCTGATCTTTGCGGCCGGTATCTTCACCGGTATCCTGTCGGGCACCGGCATGGTCGATGCGATGTCGAAGAGCCTGTTGGCGGTGATTCCGGACTTCCTCGGCCCGTACCTGGCGGTGATCACGGCGCTGGTGAGCATGCCGTTCACCTTCTTCATGTCCAACGACGCGTTCTACTACGGCGTGTTGCCGGTGTTGGCCGAAGCGGCCAGCCACTATGGGATCACTGCGGTGGAAATGGCCCGTGCCTCGATCGTCGGCCAGCCCGTCCACTTGCTGAGCCCGTTGGTGCCGTCGACCTACTTGTTGGTGGCGCTGGCCGGTATCGATTTCGGTGATCACCAGCGTTTCACCCTGAAATGGGCGATCCTGGTGTGCATCTGCATTCTGATTGCTGCACTGCTGTTGGGGACTTTCCCGGTGTTCAGCACTCTATAAGCCCAAGACTCACCGTAACGGGTCCTGGCTTCGCGGTTTGAAGCCCGGACCTTTTTCGGTTCAACAAATTGCTCAAAGGAATACACATGGATTGGCTGACCAACCCCGAAATCTGGGTTGCCTTCTTTACCCTGACCGCCCTGGAAATCGTCCTCGGTATCGATAACATCATCATGATTTCGATCCTGGTCAGCCGCATGCCCAAACACATGCAGCAGCGCACGCGGATCTTCGGTCTTGGCCTGGCCATGATCACGCGGATCCTGTTGCTGCTGTCGATCACTTGGGTCATGCGCCTCACCGCCGATCTCTTCGAAGTGTTCGGCCAAGGCATTTCCGGCCGCGACCTGATCCTGTTCTTCGGTGGCCTGTTCCTGCTGTGGAAAAGCTCGCAGGAGATGTACCACGCGCTGGAAGGCGAAGAAGAAGGCGACGACGCACCGTCGGGCAAGGGCGGCAACTTCCTCTACACCATCATCCAGATCGCGATCATCGACATCGTGTTCTCGCTGGACTCGGTCATCACCGCTGTCGGCATGGTCTCGCACGTTCCGGTCATGGTTGCGGCGATCGTCGTGGCGGTGCTGGTGATGATGCTGGCGTCGGGCAAGATCAGCGAATTCATCGACAAGCACCCGTCGCTGAAAATGCTCGCGCTGTCGTTCCTGCTGGTGGTCGGTACCGTGCTGATCGCCGAATCGTTCGACGTGCACGTGCCAAAAGGCTACGTCTACTTCGCCATGGCGTTCTCGCTGGCGGTGGAAGCGATCAACATCAAGATGCGCGGTGCGATCGCCCGCAAGAAGAAGCAGCAGGATCCGGTGAAACTGCGCAAGGATGTACCGGGCCAATAACCCGGTAGTCCAGCAGCGCGCTACATCCCTGTGGAGCGAGCCTGCTCGCGAAAGCGGAGTGCCAGTCGACAACAATGTTGACTGGCACTCCGCTTTCGCGAGCAGGCTCGCTCCACAGTTGTATTGGGCAATAGAGGGAAAGGTGTCGGATACGGTGAGTGAATGAATTTGTTTTGATGACACTTTTGTTTCAATCCCCTCTTTAGCTGTGCAATGCTGGCGCCGAGACCGTTAGCCAACTACAGCTTAAGTATCAAAAACGTAGAAACCGCGCGGTGCCGTCCACTTGCCCCTCTGGGGCGCTGCTACTACAGGGGGTCTGCATGCTCACCCTGCTCAATCTGCTGTCCGCCGTCGCCCTGCTGATCTGGGGCACGCACATCGTCCGAACCGGCATCCTGCGGGTTTATGGCACCAATCTGCGACATGTCATCGGCCAGAACATGTCGAAGAAATGGCTGGCGTTCATCGCCGGTATTCTCGTCACCGCCATGGTGCAGAGCAGCAACGCCACGGCGATGCTGGTTACCTCGTTTGTCGGCCAGGGTTTGATGGCGCTGACGCCAGCGCTGGCGACCATGCTTGGCGCCGACGTCGGCACCGCGTTGATGGCGCGGGTGCTGACGTTTGATTTGTCGTGGCTGTCGCCGCTGCTGATTTTTCTCGGGGTGATTTTCTTTCTGTCGCGCAAACAGACGCGGCTCGGGCAAATGGGCCGGGTGTCGATCGGCCTGGGGCTGATCATTCTCGCCCTGCAATTGATCGTCGAGGCCGCCGCGCCGATTACCCACGCGCAAGGGGTGAAGGTAATTTTTGCCTCGCTGACCGGCGACATCCTCCTCGATGCCCTGGTCGGCGCGCTGTTCGCGATGATTTCCTACTCCAGCCTCGCCGCCGTGCTGCTCACCGCCACGCTGGCCGGGGCTGCGGTGATCAGCCTGCCGGTGGCGATCGGTCTGGTGATCGGCGCCAACATCGGCAGCGGCATCCTCGCGTTCATGAGTACCAGCATGCAGAACGCCGCCGGCCGCCAGGTGGCGTTGGGCAGTCTGTTGTACAAGTTGATCGGTTTGCTGCTGATCATCCCGGTGCTCGATCCGCTGGTGCACTGGATCGACAGCCTCGATTTCAGTCCGCAGGAAATGGTCATCGGCTTTCACTTGCTCTACAACACCGCGCGCTGCCTGATCCTGCTGCCGAGCGTCGGGCCGATGGCGCGGCTTTGTGCGTGGCTGCTGCCGGAGCGCCCGGAAGTCAACGGCACCGCCAAACCACGCCATCTCGACCCGACCGCGCTGGTAACACCGAGCCTGGCGCTGGCCAATGCCGCGCGGGAAACCCTGCGCATGGGCGATCTGCTCGACAACATGCTCGACGCCTCCCTGGATGTGCTGCGCGGCAAGCAGACCGCCGTCACCCAGGAGATGCGCCGCCTGACCGACGATGTCGAGGCCCTGTACAGCGCGATCAAGCTGTATCTGGCGCAGATGCCCCGCGAGGATCTCGGCGAGCACGACAGTCGGCGCTGGGCCGAGATCATCGAACTGGCGATCAACCTGAAACTCGCCGCCGACCTGATCGAGCGCATGCTGCGCAAGATCCAGCAGCAGAAGACTTCGCAGCGCCGTTCGTTTTCCGAAGAAGGCCTGGAAGATCTTGCCGGGCTGCAACAACAACTGATCGCCAACCTGCGTCTGGGGCTGTCGGTGTTTCTCAGCGGCGACCGCGAGAGCGCCCGGCAGTTGCTGCGGGAGAAACGCCGTTTTCGCGCGCAGGAACGGCGTCTGGCCCACGCTCACGTCAGCCGCTTGCAACGCAAGATCGTCCAGAGCCTAGAGACCAGTTCGCTGCATCTGGAGTTGATCGCCGACATGAAGCGGCTCAATTCGCTGTTCTGCAGCAGCGCCTATGTCGTGCTGGAAACCGCGGACACCGGCGCGCTGGCGGTGGATGACATGGCTGACATTACGCATTCACCTTGAACGTCTGGGGCTGGGGTCAGTCAGTTACAGTGGTTCAGCCTTGAGACCGTCATCGCTGGCAAGCCAGCTCCCACAGGGTTTTGTGAGCGCCGCAGATCCTTGTGGGAGCTGGCTTGCCAGCGATGGAGCCCTGACTGACGACACGGATCTCCAAATCAGCCGTATGGAAGCCTGTTATGCGTTGCCTGTTGTTCGCCTGTCTGTTGCTCGGTTCCCTGCCCGCCTTCGCCCTGGATCGCTTTCAGGTCGAAGGCTATGCGCTGCCCAACGGTTTGCAGCTGATGCTCAAGCCCGGCACCGAGCGTGGGCATGTGGCGATCCGGTTGGTGGTCGGCGTTGGTCTCGATGACTTTGACTGCAACGAAAAAGAGCTGCCGCATTTGCTCGAACACCTGCTGTTCAGCGGTATCGACGCCACTGGCGAAGGCGGTCTGGAAGAGCGCATGCAGGCGCTCGGCGGTGACTGGAATGCGTTCACCAGCAATGCCGACACCACTTTTGTCATCGAAGCCCCGGCAAAAAACCAGCGCAAGGTGCTCGACCTGCTGCTCGCGCTGTTGACCCAGACACGCATCGACGACAACGCAATCAACGCCGCCAAACGGGTGGTCGAGCGGGAAGACGGCGGGCATTACACCAAACTCCAGCGTTTCCTCGACCGTCAGGACCTCGGTCATACCGCGAGCAGTCAACTGGCTGTCGAACTGGGACTGAAGTGCCCGCAGCGCGCCGAAGTCGGCCATCTCACCCAAGAGCAATTGGAGAAGGTACGCAAGGCCTGGTACGCGCCGAACAACATGACCCTGATCGTCGTCGGCGAACTCGACAAACTGCTGCCGGCCTATCTCGAGCGCACCTGGGGTGAGCTGGAGCCGGTCGAGCCCACCGAACACCGGGCGCTGCCGGACATCCGCACCAGCGCCGCCCATGAGCGCACCCTCACCCGTGGCTTTATCGGCGACAGCGCCAAGCTGCACTGGCTGGTGCCGGAACCGGTGCTCGACGATCAGTACGACCAGACGTTCGACATTCTCAAGGATTATCTCGACTGGGCACTGTACCGGCAGATTCGTCTCAACCATGGCTTGTCGTACGGGCCGTGGGCCGAGCGTGAAGTGTTCGGCGGTGTCGGCTTCATGAGCCTCAACGCCGACCTGGATCGCGATGACGTCGACGAAGCCATTCAAGTGCTGGAAGACCTCAAGGCCGACCTGCTGAAAAACGGCCTCGACCCGAGCACCTTCGCCCGCATCAAACAAGCCGCCATCGCCCACCAGGCCTGGGCCGTGCAGGGCAACAGCGCACTGGCGGACTATTACTGGAGCGCGCTGGCCGACTATCAGGATGGCCGCTTTGCTAATCCCGCGCGGGAGTTGCAGGGGTGACGCTGGAAGCGGCGAACAAGGCGATGCGCGAGCTGCTGTTACAGCCGGGGTATATCAGGATCGAGAAACCGTTGATCAGTGATGATCAGGTGTTGTGGCTGGTCGCGGGTGGTGTCGGGGTGTTGCTGCTGATCGTGATCGGCTGGCGCCTGCATCGCCGCCACAAAATTGCTGGAAGCCATTAATCCTGTGAGTGAGCACTTGTGGCGAGGGGATTTATCCCCGATGGGCTGCGCAGCAGCCCCAATAAGGGCAGCTCGGTAGATCCAGACAAAATTCGCTCGCAGGATCTACGACGGCTGCGCCGCCGATCGGGGATAAATCCCCTCGCCACAGGGGGCATGCGGCGTTAACCTTTCCGGGATTGTCCCCATATCGTCGTGAACCGCCAAAATGCCAAAACTGACCCTCCTTATCCAGCGCCTTCTCGAGCTGATGAAGCGCTACCCCGGGTTGATCGCGGCGGGTGGTTTCATTTCCGGGGTCGGCAGTTTCATCCTCGTCGATCGCCAACAGGGGCTGGCGAGCTGGATCACGGTGATCATGCTGCTCAGCTGGATCTGGCTGATGCTGGAAAACACCCTGACCGGACTGTTCACGCGGATCTTCAAGCGCGAGATTCCCCAGCCGCTGCTGCGCTACGCGACGCAGATGATCCATCAGGAAAGCCTGTTCTTCGTCCTGCCGTTCTTCTTCATCACCACGACCTGGAACAGCGGCCAGTTGATTTTCACCGGGCTGCTGGGCATTGCCGCCCTGATCTCCATTGTCGATCCGCTGTACTACAAATGGCTGGCGCCACGACGCTGGGCGTTTCTCGCGCTGCACACCCTGACCCTCTTCGCAGCCCTGCTCACCGCGCTGCCGGTGATCATGCACCTGACCACCGCGCAGAGTTTCAAATGGGCGCTGGGAATTGCCGTACTGCTGTCGTTCCCGAGCCTGGCGTCGATCTTCCCGATCCGCACGGTGCGCAATGCCCTGGCGATTCTGTTCATCACAGTCGGCATCGGCGGCGTCGGTTGGGCGCTGCGTTCGTGGGTGCCGCCGGCAACGCTGTGGATGACCGACGTGGCGATCAGCACGCAGCTGCAGGATCGCACCCCGGCGCCAGCCTCGATACCGTCAGCGCCGAGCAGATCCGCGCAGGCGGGCTCTACGCCTACACCGCGATCAACGCGCCGCGCGGCCTCGACGAGCGGATTTATCATGTGTGGACTTTCAACGGCAAAGAAGTCGACCGCATCGCCCTCGACATCCATGGCGGGCGCAAGGAAGGCTACCGGGCGTGGACGCACAAACAGAATTTCCCGGGTAACCCGGCGGGCAAATGGCAGGTGCGGGTGCTGACCGAGGACGGGCAGTTGATCGGCGTGTTGCGTTTCGCAATTACGGACAGCACACCGGCCAAAGAAAAGTAATCCGGTTCGTGCTATTACGTAGGCTCTCGTAACGGCCGTACAAGCACGGAGCTTATGACCAGCAGCCCAACCCCGGCAGTGCCCACCTGGACACCGCGTTCAGCCCTGCCCGCCTGCGCGTCAGCGGCGACTGGACGCTCGCCCACTACACCGCGCTCAAGCACCTGAGCGAAAAGCTCCGCGGCCAGTATGACGCCAACACTTCCATCGATCTGAACGGCCTCGGTGCCCTCGACACCGCCGGCGCCTCGTTGCTGGTCGAGCTGCTCGGTTCCGAGCGCTTGGGCAAAACCGCCGAACACCCCGATTGCACCCTTTCAACTGCCGACCGCGCCTTGCTGCAAACCGTGTACTGCTCGCTGAGTGATTTCTGCGTGCCGATCAAGGAGCCGGAAATCAGCGTCAGCGTGCAACTGCTGACGCGCATTGGCCGCGCGGTGGACAAGGTCTGGACCGACACGCTGCAACTGCTCGGCTTCGTCGGCCTGATCCTTGAAGTCATCGCCCGTGGGCTGTTGCGGCCCAAGCGCTGGCGCATCACGCCGATGATCGCGCACATCGAGCAGACCGGCCTCGACGCCGCGCCGATCGTGGCCCTGCTGACGTTTCTGGTGGGCGCGGTGGTGGCGTTTCTCGGCGCCACAGTGCTGGCCAGTTTCGGCGCGACGATTTTCACCGTGGACCTGGTCGGCTTCTCGTTCCTGCGCGAATTCGGCGTGCTGCTCACGGCGATCCTGATGGCCGGGCGCACCGCCAGTGCGTTTACCGCACAGATCGGCTCGATGAAGGCCAACGAAGAAATCGACGCGATCCGTACTCTCGGTCTCGACCCGATCGAATTGCTGGTGGTGCCGCGCGTGCTGGCGCTGCTGGTGGCGCTGCCGATGCTGACGTTTCTGGCGATGCTTTCGGGGATTGTCGGCGGCGGCGTGGTCTGCGCAGTGTCGCTGGACATCTCGCCGGCGATGTTCCTCTCGCTGCTGCAATCGGACATCGGCATTCAGCATTTTCTGGTCGGGCTGGTGAAGGCGCCGATCTTCGCCTTCCTGATCGCGGCGATTGGTTGCCTGGAAGGCTTCAAGGTCAGCGGCAGCGCCGAATCGGTCGGCGCGCACACCACCTCCAGCGTGGTGCAGTCGATTTTCGTGGTGATCGTGCTCGATGCGGTGGCCGCGCTGTTTTTCATGGAGATGGGCTGGTGAGTCGTCTACCCCGCGCGCCCTCGGAGGCGGTGATCGAAGTCCGTGGCCTGTGCAATCGCTTCGGCCCGCAGAGCGTGCACGAGAACCTTGATCTGGACGTGTACAAAGGCGAAATTCTCGCCGTGGTCGGTGGCTCCGGTACCGGTAAATCGGTGCTGCTGCGCAGCATCGTCGGGCTGAATCGGCCCAGCGAAGGCATGGTCAAGGTCTTCGGCCAGAACCTGCCGAATCTGCCCGAGCATGAACGCTCATTGATCGAAAGGCGCTTTGGTGTGTTGTTCCAGAAAGGCGCGCTGTTTTCCTCGCTGACCGTGACCGAGAATGTCGCCCTGCCCCTTATCGAACACGCCGGCCTCAGCCGTCACGACGCCGAGCACCTGGCGGCGGTGAAGCTGGCGCTGGCCGGGCTGCCGTTGTCGGCGGCGGACAAATACCCGGCGTCGCTGTCCGGCGGCATGATCAAGCGTGCGGCGCTGGCGCGGGCCCTGGCGCTGGATCCGGACATTCTGTTTCTCGACGAACCCACCGCCGGCCTTGATCCGATTGGCGCGGCGCAGTTCGATCAATTGATCCTGACCCTGCGTGATGCGTTGGGTCTGAGCGTGTTTCTGGTGACCCACGACCTCGACACGCTGTACACCATCACCGATCGCGTGGCGGTGCTGGCGCAGAAGAAAGTGCTGGTCGCCGGCCCTATCGACGACGTCTCGGAAACCGACGACGCGTGGATTCACGAATACTTCCACGGCCCGCGCGGCCGCTCGGCGCTGGACGCCGCCAAATTGCTCAACGAGGTCTGATATGGAAACCCGAGCCCATCATGTGTTGATCGGCCTGTTCACGGTGATCGTCGTAGCCGGCGCCCTGCTCTTCGGCCTGTTTTTGGCCAAATCGAGCGTCGACACCGAGTTCAAGGATTACGAAGTGGTGTTCAACGAGGCGGTCAGCGGTCTGTCCAAGGGCAGCTCGGTGCAGTACAGCGGGATCAAGGTCGGTGACGTGGTCAGCCTGCGCCTCGACCCGCAGGACCCGCGCCGGGTGCTGGCGCGGATTCGTCTGGCGGGCGACACGCCGGTCAAGGAAGACACCCAGGCCAAACTGGCGCTGACCGGCATCACCGGCACCTCGATCATCCAGCTCAGCGGCGGCACACCCGAGAGCCCAAAACTGCGCGGGCATGACGGCAAGCTGCCAACTCTGGTCGCCTCGCCCTCGCCTATTTCCCGCCTGCTCAACGACAGCAGCGACTTGATGACCGGCATCAGCGCCCTGCTGCAAAACGCCAACCACATGTTCTCCGCGGAAAACGTCGAGCGTGTGAGCAAGACCCTTGCCCATCTGGAACAGACCACCGGCACCATCAACGACCAGCGCGGCGACATCAAACAAGCCATGCAGCAACTGGCGACCGTCGGCAAACAGGCCGGCAGCATGCTCGAGCAGACCTCACTGTTGATGCGCAACGCCAACGGCCTGCTTAACGATCAGGGCAAGCAGGCCTTGGGCAGTGCCGAACAGGCGATGAAGTCGCTGGAGCAAAGCAGCGTGACCATCAACGGCTTGCTCAGTAAAAACCAGAATTCGCTGGATAACGGCATGCAGGGCCTCAACGGCCTGGCCCCGGCGATTCGCGAACTGCGCGAGACGCTGACCTCGCTGCGCGCCATTTCCCAACGGCTTGAGGCCAACCCCAGCGGCTACCTGCTGGGCAGCGACAAGAACAAGGAATTCACCCCATGAAGTTGACTCGAATCGCCCTGCTCGGCGCTGGCCTGACCCTGATCGGCGCGTGCTCGATCTTGCCCAAGTCGGAACCTTCGGACGTCTACCGCCTGCCCGCCGCGCAAGCGCCCGCCTCGGCCAGCCCGGCGGCGACGCAGTCGTGGTCGCTGCGCTTGAATAAATTGCAGGCCAGCGAAGCACTGAACCGGCCGAGCATTGCCGTTATCCCGCAGGGCGATGTGATCAGCAGCTACAAGGGCTCGCGCTGGAGCGATCCGGCGCCGGTACTGCTGCGCAATCGCCTGCTCGATGGATTCCAGCGTGACGGCAGAGTGACGCTCCTGAGCACCGACGACAGCAACTTCCAGGCGGATCTGGAGCTGGGCGGCAGTTTGCAGGCGTTTCAGACCGAATATCAGGGCACCCAGGCCGGCGTCGTGGTGCGGGTCGATGCGTTGCTGGTGCGTGGTTACGACCAGCGCATCCTCGCCAGCCGCCGTTTTGAAGAGCGCCAGCCGTTGAATGATGTGCAGGTGCCAGCGGTGGTTGCCGGGTTTGGCCTGGCCAGTGATCGCCTCACGGCCAAGGTTGTGGCTTGGGCCGTGGAGCAAGGCCAGAAACTGGCCCCGCAACCGCGCTGACACACCACAACTCCTGTGGGAGCGAGCCTGCTCGCGAAAGCGGTGTATCAGTCACTTAAGCGTTGACTGACACTCCGTCTTCGCGAGCAGGCTCGCTCCACATGGAATTTTGCTCAACCAAAGAACCAGTAGCAGACCCCGATAGCGCCCACCACTCCGGCAAACTCCGCCAGCAACGCACACCCCACCGCGTGCCGTGCGCGTTGAATCCCCACCGCGCCGAAGTACACCGCCAGCACATAGAACGTGGTTTCGGTACTGCCCTGCACCGTCGCCGCGACCAGCGCCGGGAAGCTGTCGACGCCGGAGGTCTGCATGGTCTCGATGAGCATCGCCCGCGCGGCGCTGCCGGAGAACGGTTTGACCATCGCCGTCGGCAGCGCATCGACGAAGCGCGTGTCCCAGCCGGCCCACTCGACCAGATGGCGAATGCCGTCCAGGCCGAAATCCAGCGCACCAGAGGCGCGCAGCACGCCAACCGCACAGAGCATCGCCACCAGATACGGCAAGAGATTCTTCGCCACATCGAAGCCTTCTTTCGCGCCTTCGACGAACGCCTCGTACACCTTGACCTTGCGCAGCGCGCCGATCAGCAGAAACAGCATGATCAGGCCGAACAGCGTGAGATTGCCGAGGATCGACGACAATCCCGCCAGTGCTGTCGCGGAAAGCGTGCCGAGCAGGGCCATGAAGCCGCCAAGGATCAGCGCGCCGGGCAGCAGATAGGCGAGGACCACCGGGTCCAAGATGCGCAGGCGTTGCATGAAAGCTACGGAGAGAAAACCGACGATAGTCGAGCAACTGGTCGCCAGCAGAATCGGCAGGAACACCAGCGTCGGATCCGGCGCGCCTTGCTGGGCGCGGTACATGAAGATGGTCACGGGCAGCAGGGTCAACGACGAGGCGTTGAGCACCAGAAAGAGGATCTGCGCGTTGCTGGCGATGGTGGCGCTGGGATTGAGCTCCTGCAACGCTTTCATGGCTTTCAGGCCGATCGGCGTGGCGGCGTTGTCCAGGCCCAGACCGTTGGCGGCAAAGTTCAGCGTGATCAGGCCAAGGGCAGGGTGGCCGGCCGGGACTTCCGGCATCAGCCGCAGAAACAGCGGGCCGAGGACCTTGGCCAGCCACTCGACGATCCCGGCCTTTTCGGCGATGCGCAGAAAGCCCAGCCACAGGGTGAGGGTGCCGAACAGCAGTACCATGACTTCGACCGACAGCTTGGCCATGGCGAAAATGCTTTCCACCATCGCCGCGAAGATCCCGGCGTTGCCGCCGATCAGCCACTGCGCCAGCGCCGACACGGCTGCCACGATGAAGAAGCCAAGCCACAGGCCATTAAGCATCAGTCAAATCCCCGAAGAATGCGGCGAATGATAGCGGGGTCGCCAGAAACGACAAACCCCGGATTGCTCCGGGGTTCGTTGGTGGGGCGTGCATCAATCACTGTGGGAGCGAGCCTGCTCGCGAAGAGGCCAGCACATTCAACATCTCTGTAGATTGATACACCGTCTTCGCGAGCAGGCTCGCTCCCACAGGGTTTTGCATCAGTTCTTGGAAATCTCGCCAGCCGGCAGTTTTTCCTTGCTGCGCCAGTGCGGCAGGGAGTTCCAGTAGCGCTCGCCCTTGGCGTCGTCGTACATACCTTCCCAGCGTGCGATCACCAGCACCGCCAGGGCGTTACCGATCACGTTCAGTGCGGTACGCGCCATGTCCATGATGCGGTCGACACCGGCGATGAACGCCAGGCCTTCCAGCGGGATGCCAACGCTGCCCAAAGTGGCCAGCAGCACCACGAAAGACACGCCCGGTACGCCGGCGATACCTTTGGAGGTGACCATCAGCGTCAACACCAGCAGCAGTTGCTGGCTGATCGACAGGTCGATGCCATACAGCTGGGCAATGAAGATCGCCGCGATCGACTGGTACAGGGTCGAGCCGTCTAGGTTGAACGAGTAACCGGTCGGTACCACGAAGCTGCAGATGGCTTTCGGCGCGCCGTAGGCTTCCATTTTCTCGATGACACGTGGCAGCACGGTTTCCGAGGAGGCGGTGGAGTAGGCCAGTACCAGCTCATCCTTGAAGATGCGCATCAGCTTGAGCACCGAGAAGCCGAACAGCCTGGCGATCAGGCCCAGCACGACGAAGGCGAAGAAGGCGATGGCGACGTAAACCAGAATCACCAGTTTCGCCAGCGGCAGCGGCGAGGCGAAGCCGAAGTTGGCGACGGTCACCGCGATCAGCGCGAATACGCCGATCGGCGCGTAGTTCATGATCATGTGGGTGACTTTGAACATGCTTTCCGAGACGCCCTGGAACATCTTCACCAGCGGCTCGCGCAGGTCCGACTGCAGGCTCGACAGGCCGAGCCCGAACAGCACAGAGAAGAAAATGATCGGCAGCATTTCGCCGCGAGCCATGGCCGCGAAGATGTTCGACGGGATCAGGTTGAGGATGGTTTCGATGAATGCATGTTCATGCTGCACTTCGGCGGCGGTCGCCTGGTACTTCGAAATGTCGACCGTGCCCAGAGTGCTCATGTCGATGCCGGTGCCCGGATGGAACACGTTGGCCAGCACCAGACCGACAACGATGGCGATGGTGGTGACGATCTCGAAATAGATGATGGTCTTCAGGCCGATACGCCCGAGTTTCTTGGCGTCGCCGACGCCAGCGATGCCGACGATCAGCGAGGAAATGACGATCGGGATCACGATCATCTTGATCAGACGGATAAAGATATCGCCTGCCGGTTGCAGGACGTTGCTGATCCACCAAGCCTTTTCAGCACTGAAGTGGTTGAGCAACGCACCAATTGCAATCCCCAGAATCAGACCGATGAGGATCTGCCAGGCGAGGCTGATTTTTGCCTTCTTCATTATCTTTACCCTTACTTGCGTTTGACTCAGGCACATGCAGGAACTGGAACGCTCATCAGCGGAAAAGTCTGTGCATCTGCCTCCGTATAAGGTGCCCCGAAGCGCGTGTTTACGGCTCTTTGGCAGGCGAAAAAAGGCGCAACTATTCCGATGCAAGGTGGCGCCGTCTAATGCCGTAAACGCCTACCCTATGCCTAATCGGCATGAGCTTTTTCATTTGAAACTGGCGTCCCAAGCGGTTCGATTGTGACATTTGTGCCAGCATAAGTGCCGTGAACCGGCCGTTACAGCGTAGGCTGGTTAAATTTTGCACAGGCAAAACCGGCGGAAATTTCCGGAAAAAGTCTGAATCGCAAGACTAGAAGTCACACGGAACGAGCGCGATCTTTGTCGATATACGGTCGCCAGGAAACACCGCGAAATGTTTTCCTCGCAGTGTCGACGATTGAAAAAAGGAATTTGGCGTGCTGGATCAATGTTTTAGCGGATTCAAAGCCCAGCGCAGATTCGTCAGACCACCGGGTCGACGAACCTGCGGCGCAGCTTTACCCTGACCCGGCCCTTGCGCAGGTACTCCCTGTACCCGTAGGTCACTCCGACCCTGTATCAGTCAGAACATCCCGGCCCCCTGGTCATGCACCGACCCTCATCGGGCGGTGCAATGGAAAGCAGCGGGGCGCTGCATTCGTGTTCGAAACCTTTGCGTCCTGCGTCAGTACCACTTCGGATCTTTCTTCAGGGTTTCCATCAGCAGATCCTGCATGCCCTGATCAGGTTTGCCGAAGAAGCGATAAGTCGCGTGTCGCGTCGGCGACTTGTCCTGCGGCAGACCTTCCGGCACATCGACCAGCATGGCGTAGGCGTCATCCTTGTCGAAGCTGAAGGCCACGATCAAACGGTGATTCAGGCACTTGTCCTGACTCTCGCAGAGCAGGCCGACCAGATACTGATCGCCATCTTCCGTAACGGCATGCATCTGTTGTTCGGAGGTGCCGGACAGGTTGATCACCCATTCCGGTACGCGCTCTTCCTTTTTGATCACGCCTTCCCAGGTTTCACGGTACTGCGCGTCGGAGGCGAGCAGTTCGTTGACCCGGGTCTGGCCGTCATTGGCCGCCATGGCCATGGCACTGCCGCCCAGAAGCAGGGCGGCGGCCAATGTCTTGAGACCGATCATCGTTAACCTCGGCCGCGACGGCCAAAGAAGAAGGAAGCGATGAACATCACCAGGAACACGACAAAGAGAATCTTGGCGATACCCGTGGCGGTGCCCGCGATACCACCGAAGCCCAGAACGGCGGCGATGATGGCAATGATCAAGAATGTAATTGCCCAGCTCAACATGGTGATTCTCCTTACTTCTCTATTTAGGGGTGTTTCCGGTTTCCGGCGCTACGCGCCTGAATGTGTTCAAAGGCTTAGAAAACCCAGCGCTCTTCCCGTGGCAATTGATCCAGCGGTTGCGCCTGGTCGACATCGATCATGTGCATCGAAGCATTCTCGGCCTGGCTGCTGCTAACGGCACTGAAGTGCGTTTGAGTGCTGTGCTGCATCGAAATCAGTGGCTCGGGTTTACGGCTGTTTTCCCAGCTCATGTACTGCTGGCAAACGATCAGGGTGATCAGCAACGCCAGTACACCGAACAGACCTTGCTGGATCTGCAGTGGCGAAATACGTACTTGGGCGGCGATTGGGCGAGTCATCCTGTGTTCCTCACGCTTGTTCGGTTGGGGCAGTGCTGTTCTGCCCGGGCTGAGTGAGGTATTGCAGCCTGCATGCCAGTTTTTTCATCTGTGAAAAAACCAATGAAAACAATGAGTTATGCGTGGTTGAGAAATTTCCTAAGACGCATCCTGCACGATGGCTCTTCTGCGGTCGTGCGCAATGCACGATTATTTCGTGGGAAATTTCGATGATATGGAATTGCTACCGGTACGCAGATGTCAGAAGAGGACGCAGGATCTGCCCTGCAAAACGCAGAATGTTTTAAAACTCAACGAAATCAATGAATTGGCCGTTATGGCAGTAGAGAGCTACCCTCCTATGGCTGGTATCGTTCAGAATCAACCATGCAACTTGCCCGATTTTTCCGGGACTAACCCAAGACTAATCACTATGGAGCGTAGGAAAAATGGAATCTGCCACTGAGCAACAAGGCCGCATTCTGCTGGTGGACGATGAATCCGCCATCCTGCGTACGTTTCGTTATTGCCTCGAAGACGAAGGCTATACGGTAGCCACCGCCAATAGCGCGGCCCAGGCCGATGCTTTGCTGCAACGTCAGGTCTTCGATCTGTGCTTCCTTGATTTGCGCCTGGGCGAGGACAACGGTCTCGACGTCCTCGCGCAGATGCGCATTCAGGCGCCGTGGATGCGCGTAGTGATCGTCACCGCCCACTCGGCGGTCGACACCGCGGTTGATGCCATCCAGGCTGGCGCCGCCGATTATCTGGTCAAGCCGTGCAGCCCTGATCAACTGCGCCTGGCCACCGCCAAGCAGCTGGAAGTGCGCCAGCTCTCCGCGCGGCTCGAAGCGCTGGAAGGCGAGATCCGCAAACCGAAAGACGGTCTCGATTCCCACAGCCCGGCGATGAAAGTCGTGCTGGAAACGGCCCGGCAGGTCGCAAGCACCGACGCCAACATTCTTATCCTTGGCGAGTCCGGCACGGGTAAAGGTGAACTGGCCCGTGCGATCCACGGCTGGAGCAAGCGCGAGAAGAAATCCTGCGTCACTATCAACTGCCCGTCGCTGACTGCCGAGCTGATGGAAAGCGAGCTGTTTGGCCATAGCCGTGGCGCGTTTACCGGCGCCAGCGAAAGCACGCTGGGTCGAGTCAACCAGGCGGACGGCGGCACGCTGTTTCTCGACGAGATCGGCGACTTTCCGCTGACTTTGCAACCCAAGTTGCTGCGCTTCATCCAGGACAAGGAATACGAGCGGGTCGGCGATCCGGTCACTCGCCGCGCCGATGTGCGCATCCTTGCCGCCACCAACCTCAACCTCGAAGACATGGTCCGCGACGGCCGTTTCCGCGAAGACCTGCTCTATCGTCTCAACGTCATCACCCTGCATCTGCCGCCGTTGCGCGAGCGCGCCGAAGACATCCTGACCCTTGCCGATCGCTTCCTCGCACGTTTCGTCAAAGAGTACGCGCGTCCGGCGCGCGGCTTCAGCGATGAGGCGCGCGAAGCGCTGCTCGGTTATCGCTGGCCGGGCAATATTCGCGAACTGCGCAACGTCGTCGAGCGAGCGAGCATCATCTGCCCGCAGGAACGCGTGGAAATCAGCCACCTGGGCATGGCCGAACAACCGGCCAACAACGCGCCACGGGTCGGCGCGGCGCTGAGCCTGGACGAGCTGGAGAAAGCGCACATCGGCGCGGTGCTGGCCACCGCCGGCACCCTGGACCAAGCGGCGAAAACCCTCGGCATCGACGCCTCGACCCTGTATCGCAAACGTAAGCAGTACAACCTGTGAGCACTGCGCGATGAAACTGGCGATCAAGCTGCGCACGCGCCTGTTCCTGAGCATTTCTGCATTGATCACCGTGGCCTTGCTCGGGCTCTTGCTCGGGCTGGTCAGCGTGATGCAGATGGCCGGGTCACAGGAAGCGCTGGTGCGCAGCAACTTTGTCACTCTGGATCTGGGCCTCAAGCTGCGCCAGACCCTCGGTGATCAATTGATCATCATGCTCGCCGAGAAGCCCGATCCCGTCGCGTTCGAAGCGTCCAAGCAGCACTACTTCGAGTTGCTCGACCAAGGCATCGCCCAGCAGCGGGAGGGCGATGGCCAGCCTTACGGTTTCCGCCAGGCCAAGGCCGATTACCTGAACTTCCTCGCCTCATTCGACGTGACTGCCGAAGCGGCGAAGAACGCCAGCACCAGTGCGGATTTCCGCGAGCGCTTCAACATTCTGCGTAATGGCCTGATTGCTGAGCACAAACACGCACTGGAAACCATCAATGCCGTCCAGCACGCTGCCCGCGAACGGGCCTTGCTGATTGCCGGGCTGCTTGGCCTGGTCGGGCTGGCGGTGCTGATCATCGGTTTCGTCACTGCCCAGGGCATCGCCCGACGTTTCGGCGCACCGATCGAAGCGCTGGCCAAGGCTGCCGACAACATCGGCCAGGGCAACTATGACGTGACCCTGCCGATTTCCACGGCCATGGAAGTCAACCTGCTGTCGCGACGCTTCGGCCTGATGGCCGAGGCGTTGCGCGAACACCAGGCGATGAATGTCGACGAACTGTTGGCCGGTCAGCAGCGTTTGCAAGCGGTGCTCGACAGTATCGACGACGGTTTGTTGATGATCGACCGCCAGGGCCAGCTCGAACACCTCAATCCTGTGGCTCAGCGCCAGTTGGGCTGGGAAGACGACCGCCTCGGCCAAGGCTTGGGCACCGCACTCGGGCGCCCGGAGCTGGATGCGCAACTGCAATTGGTCCTGCGCGGCGGCACGCTGGAGCGCGCGCCGGAAGATCTGAGCATCGAAGTCGATGGCGAATCGCGCCTGCTGACCTACAGCCTGACGCCGGTCAGTCATACCCAGGGGCATATTCTCGGCGCGGTGATGGTGCTGCACGATGTCACCGAGCAACGCGCGTTCGAGCGCGTACGCAGTGAGTTTGTCTTGCGCGCGTCCCATGAACTGCGTACGCCGGTGACGGGCATGCACATGGCCTTCGGGCTGTTTCGCGAGCGGGCCAAGTTCCCGGCGGAATCGCGCGAAGCTGACCTGCTGGATACGGTCAACGAAGAAATGCAGCGCCTGATGCAATTGATCAACGATCTGCTGAATTTCTCGCGCTACCAGAACGGTCTACAGAAACTCACCCTGGCGCCATGTTCCATTGAGGACCTGCTGGAGCAGGCGCAACTGCGCTTTGCCGACGTGGCTGCGGCCAAAGGTGTTGCGCTGAACGTCGAGATTCAAGGCCCGCTGCCGAGGTTGCAGGCTGATCAGGCGCAACTTGATCGCGTCCTCGACAACTTGATCGACAACGCCCTGCGGCACACTGCCCGCGACGGGCAGATCCGTCTGCAGGCGCGCCGCCATGGCGAGCGGGTCATCATCAGTGTCGAAGACAATGGCGAAGGCATTGCCTACGGCCAGCAGGGGCGGATTTTCGAGCCGTTCGTGCAGGTCGGGCGCAAGAAGGGCGGTGCCGGGCTTGGCCTGGCGCTGTGCAAGGAAATCGTCCAGTTGCACGGCGGGCGCATGGGCGTTTATTCGCGGCCGGGGCAGGGCACCCAGTTCTACATGGCGCTGGCGGTTTAGGCTTCATCGTCCATACGCCGTCCGGCCAGGCGTCGTCCACGGGTGATCAGTTCAATGAACTGCACGGCGCTCAGTGCGTGAGCGAACAGCCAGCCCTGACCGAACTTGACTCCCTCACTGCTGAGCAGTGCGGCTTGGGATTCCAGCTCGATGCCTTCGGCAATCACTTTCAGATCCAGCGCCTGCGCCATGTGAATGATGTGCGGAGCGACGCCGCTGCTCGCTGCGTCATGGCCGAGCGCATCGATGAACGCCTTATCGATCTTCAGGCAGTCCACCGGCAAGGTCTGCAGATAGGCGAGGCTGCAATAGCCGGTGCCGAAATCATCGATCAGCACCTGATGGCCGACGTCGCGCAAGGCTTGCAGGTTTTCCCGCGCCACCACCACATCAATCAGGCCCCGCTCAGTGACTTCGAAGGCTATCTGCCGCGCGGCGACACGGTGCAGCGCGAGCAGCCGCGCCATGACCTGGCCGATGCGCGGCACCATGACATCGCAGGCTGCGAGGTTCACCGAGATATACAGCTGCGGATTGGCGCGCAGTAACTGGCCCAGCTGTTCGAGCAGACGCTGCAAGACGAAGTCGGTCATCTGCCGGATCTGCCCGGTGTTCTCCGCCATGGGAATGAACAGGTCGGGGCTGGTCAGCGTGCCGTCCGGGCGCCGCCAGCGCAGCAGCGCTTCGGCACCGACGCAGTTGCGGCTGTCGAGATCGAAGATCGGCTGATACAGCACCTGCAACTCACCCCGGCGGATCGCCCCGTGCAGCTCGGCATCCAGCGACTGGCGCTGACGCACCAGCAACAAGGTCAGAAAGCCGACAACGGCGCCGGCGATCAGGCACACCGGCAACAGCCACCACCACACCGCCGGGACGTGCATGCCCGTGCGCGGCGTAATCAGCACCAATTGATATTCCGGGTTGTCGGTGGGCATGCGATAGATCAGCCGCGTTTGCGTGACTTGCAGCGCATCAGGGCTCTTCGGTGGCCAGGGTTCGGTCGGTGGCCAGGTCTGTGCGGTGCCGAGCACCGGAATCGCGCGAGTGCCGTGATCGAGTACCACCAGCAGGCTGCTGCCGGGCGACAGATCGACCATGTCGGTCAAATGCCCGCGCGAGGTCGCGACACGAAAGTTGCCGCGACCGAGCATCAGCGCCGCGCGATTTTCATCGGGTTCGGTGGTGGTGTTCAGCCAATAGCTGTAGGTCGGACCCTGAATGTCCGGCGCGCGCACCAACGACAGACCTTCCTGGCGCGGACGGTTGGAGCAGAACCGCGAGGCGTCCATGTACGCGGCTTCGTAGACGAAGCGGTAGTTGAAGGTGACTTGCTGCAGAGTCGCGATCATTTCTTCGTCGCAGCCGCGCAAGGGCTGGGCTTCAAGGTCGTCGAGACTTTCGCGCAACTGGCCGAACAATTGTTCGAGGCGCGCGAGGAAACGCTCGCCTTGGGCGTTCATTTCCTGGCTCTCGCGCATTTCCATCTGGCGCATCGCCGCGAACATACCGCCGGCGATCAGCAGGCTGGCGCTGAGGACAGCCGCGATCATCGCCAAAAAACAGGGCGATAAAACCAGCTACGCAGCGTCTCTCGGGTCGCAGCCATCAGGGATTTTCCGAAGAATTACCATGAGTTATAGCTGCTGATTGCGATTTCGCCCTGACCGTCGGGCGGGCGTCATTATTTTGTCTGATTGAGGACCAAAAGAAGTGCTGCGGTTTGTGCGTCCGGCGTGCCGTCGAAGCGGGCAGGGCGGTAATGCATCTGGAACGCGGCGAGGACATGCCGCGTGGCGACGTCCAGCTCGCCGGTCTGCGGTGTGTCGTAACCCAGACGCGCGAGTTGCGCCTGGAACCAGCCGATCTCCGGCAACGGGTTGCTGTTAAAAATAGCCTGCTGACGCGCCACCGCTTGCTCGTTCGGCCACAGGCCAAGGCCTTCGGCGGCGAGACGTTTCCAGGGGAACAGTGGCCCCGGATCAAGCTTGCGCAACGGCGCGATGTCGCTGTGACCGATGATGTGCCGCGGGCTGATGCCGTTGCGTTTGCTGATGTCCTTGAGCAGGGTGGTCAACGACTGGATCTGCGCTTCGCTGTACGGATACCACAGGCGCCCGGTCGGGGTGTCCTTGTAGCCGGGATTGACGATTTCGATGCCGATGGAACTGGAGTTCAGCCAGGTACGGCCCTGCCACTGACTTTCGCCGGCGTGCCAGGCGCGCTGGTTTTCGTCCATCAGCTTGTACACGGTGGCGCTCTTGTCATCGCCAATCAGGTAATGGCTACTGACGTCGCCATGGGTCAGCAATTGCAGCGAGCGCTCCAGCGACGTGGAGGTGTAATGCACCACGACAAACTGGATGCGGCTGTCGTAATTGGCCGAAGGGTGGCTGGTGTCGTAACGCGGGCCGCTGGCGCAACCAGCGAGGACGAACAGCGAGGCAACAAGGGCAAGGAATTTCATGGCAGAGGACGATACGCTGAAAACGATAATGCAACAGTGTAACGTACGGATTTGCTTAGAGTCCGCCAGCGGGCGGATTTAAACAAAATGGAACAATTGCCTTAGCCGAGCTCGACTCGGTTGCGCCCGGCGTTCTTTGCTCGGTACAGCGCCTGATCGGCTCTTTTCAGCACCAGATCGCTGTGTTCTCCCACCCGGAATGACGCGAGTCCCATGGAAATGGTGATAGTCACTCGCTCGCCCTTGAAATGAAACGGGCAGGCTTCGATCGCCGCGCGCAGGGTTTCCAGCAGTTTCGCGCCCACCGCTGGTGGCGTCGCGGGCAGCAACAGCACGAACTCCTCACCGCCGAAACGGGCGATGAAATCCGAGCCGCGCAGGCGTTTGCGCAATACCGTGGCGATGATCTTCAGCACTTTGTCGCCGGCCAGATGGCCATAGCTGTCGTTGATCCGCTTGAAGTGATCGAGGTCGAGCATGGCCAGGCTGAGGGTGTTGCCGTGCTGCTGCCATTGCTGGATTTCATGCTCAAGGCGTTCGCTCCACGCTGCACGGTTGGGCAGGCCGGTCAACGGATCGATCAGGGCTTTCTGCCGCTGCTCTTCAAGGTGTTCACGGAAGCCCATGGCTTCCTGTTCCATATGCGCCACTCGCTCCGACAGGCTCTTCAACCTGGCGGCGACTTCCTGTTCGCGGGCGTCGCGCTGCTTCTGGTGCTGGTCCATCGTTCCCAGCAGGCCTTCCAGATGATTCTCCAGCACATGCTTGAGGTCATCGAGGTCGGCTGCTTGCTGGACGCTGCTCTGCAAGCCGTCGACCTGCTCGCGAATCTGCGTGTCCATGGCCCGCGCCGCCGAGCTGTTGTCGGCATGCCCTTCGCTGGCCGCTTGCAGGTTGCTCTGGAACGCTTCAAGGCGTTCGTTGAGCTGTTGCAGATAGGCTTCGAATTCGTGCTGACCGCTATCGGTAATCGCCAGCATCAAAGTCGCGAGATCGTCGAGGATCGGCAACAGTTCGTACCAGTTCAGCCCGTGTTTGAGCCGTTCGCGCATGGCTTCGGCTTGCGGCCGGTGGCGCTCGGGCAGGGTCAGGTCGTCGAGCAGGCCGATCAGCGTGTCTTCGATATGTCTGGCCACGGAGCTGTAGGACGGCTCAGGGGAATCCGGCAGAGAGAAGAGGATGTCGTGCTCCGACTGCTCCGGGTCGATGGCGGCCAAGGCCTGAGCGATCGGCTCGGGCAAGGGCAGGCTATCGAGAATCAGCGGCGACGGATCGCCGGGGTGGATCAGTTCATCGGGGTTGAACGCCTCGGTTGCTGGCGCAGCGACGGTCATCTCGGTGTCAGCGGTTGGTTCAACCTGCACTGGCTCGGCTTCAACGACGACCACAGGCGCAGCGAACGCAACGACTTGCGGCTCATCAGGCGGCGTCTGGGCGGGCGCCTCGATGACGGTCTCGGGCGCTGCGATTGATGGCTCCGCGTTGGCCACCGGTGCCGATTGCGCAGGCTCCGGTTCAGGTTGCCGGGCTTCGACCGGCTGCGGCACTGGTGTTGCTGGTATGTCGGCCGCCGGTGCAGCGGCTTCCTCACCGTCACGGCTGCCAAACAAACGCTGCAACAGCCCCGGCCGGCCTGGCTCGGCAGGAGTCTCCAACTGACTCAAGGCCTTGCCCTGCAAACCACTGAGTTCGCTCAACAGCAGCGGCATTTCCCGCGCCTGACCGACGCGGCTGTCCAGTTGTTTGGCAAATTTCTTCAGCGGTTGCGCGACTTCGCGCGGCAATGGCAGGGCCTGCAACTGGGTGACCAGCGCGGTGAGCGCCGTGCTGACCTGATCAATGCGGGTCTCACGGCGCTGCTCGGAGTCGAGCACGGCTTTTTCCAGACGCGGCAGCAGGGCGGCGAGGCCGGCGTCCATGTCATCGGTGCGCACGACTTCGCGCATTTCCTTCATGCACTGATCGACGACCTTGTCGGTGCCCTCGGCCGCCAGCGTGCTGCGCACCAGACCGCGCCGCAGCAGGTCGAGCCGCGCGGCCCAGCGGCGTTCGAGCTTGTCCTGCTGTTCGATGCTCTTGAGGTACTTCTCTTTCCAGCGCTGGGCGTCGTCGCTCATTCACAGGTTCCGCGAGGGGCAGGGCTCAACGCGGGCAATGCGTCGGCCGTGAGCGAACCCGGCAGACGAATTTCCACCGCGACCGGCAGGTGATCGGAAATGGGCTGGGCCAGCACCTCGACCTTTTCCAGGGTCAGGGTCGGGCTGAGCAGAATATGATCAAGGCAACGCTGTGGGCGCCAGCTGGGGAAGGTCGCTTCCACCTGCGGGGCCAGCAGGCCGAGATCGCGTAACGGCGAGTGTTCGAGCAGGTCGCTGGCATGGGTATTCATGTCGCCCATCAGCACCTGATGCTTGTACCCGCTGATCAAATCACGAATGTAGGCCAGTTGCAGGCTGCGCGTCCGCGCGCCGAGGGCCAAATGCATCATCACCACCACCAGTGCCTCCGGACCTTCGCCGAAGCGCAGCAGGATCGCGCCGCGACCTTTCGGGCCGGGCAGCGGGTGATCCTCGATCGCCCACGGCTTCAGGCGACTGAGCACGCCATTGCTGTGCTGGGCCAGTCGACCGAGGTTGCGATTGAGTTGTTGATACCAGTAGGGAAAGGCGCCGAGGTGGGCCAGATGTTCGACCTGATTGACGTAGCCTGAACGCAGGCTGCCGCCATCGGCTTCCTGCAGGGCGACCAGATCGAAGTCGCCGAGCAGGTCACCGATCTTTTGCAGATTGCCGGAACGCCCGGTGTGCGGCAGCAGATGCTGCCAGCTGCGGGTCAGGTAATGCCGATAGCGTTCGGTGCTGATGCCGACCTGAATGTTGAAGCTCAGCAAGCGCAGACGCTGGTCTGCGGGCAGGCCCGTAGACGCCAGATGATGCTCGTTGACCTGCGGATCATGCAGGCCAACGATGCGTTCGGACTTCCAGCGGCGCATGGCGAATGCCGCGCTTAGTTGGCAGCAGCCTTGTTCGCCGCTCGCTCTTTGGCGACCAGATCGTCAGCCAGCTTCAATGCTTGCTCGGCACCACCGGCAGAGCCGATGTCGAAGCGGTATTTACCATTGACGATCATGGTTGGCACGCCAGTGATTTCGTACTTCTTCGCCAGCTCACGGGCTTTGACGATCTGGCCTTTGATAGCGAACGAGTCGAAAGTGGCGAGGAACTTGTCCTTGTCCACGCCTTGAGTGGCGAGGAAGTCAGCCATGTCGTTCTTGTCGGTGAGCTTCTTGTGTTCTTTCTGGATCGCGTTGAACACGGCGTTGTGCACCTGATGCTCGACACCCATGGCTTCCAGAGTCAGGAACATCTGACCGTGAGCGTCCCATGGGCCGCCGAACATGGCGGGAATGCGCACGAAGTTGACATCGGACGGCAGTTTTTCAACCCATGGATTGATCACTGGCTCAAAAGCGTAGCAATGCGGGCAGCCGTACCAGAACAGCTCGACCACTTCGATCTTGCCAGGCTTTGCCACCGGCACCGGGTTGGCCAGTTCGACGTAAGGGGCGGCAGGGGCTTCAGCGGCCTGGGCGGTGACGCCGAACAGGCTGGCAGCGACGAGGGCGGCGCTGATGATCAGATTACGCATGCTTTACTCCTGAACAATTTGGGTCGCCTCGCTCGACCTGTTTCGACACAGATCCTGGCGGGCATGAGTGCTGTAGTGTAACGGCAGCGGCCACAAAAAGGGCGGCCAAAGCCACCCTTTTATACTTGCTGCGAAGGATTAATCGAGCGTTAACGTGGCCGGCGCTGCGCGCCTCGTTCAGCCCTCGATTCAGGGCCTCAGTGCAGGCCCTGGATGTAGCTGGAAACCGCAGCGATGTCTTCATCGCTCAGCTTGCGCGCGATGGTGCGCATGGTCATCGCGTCGCCGTCGTTGGCGCGACCGCCTTCTTCCTTGCGGAAATCGGTCAGCTGCTTGGCGATGTATTGCGCATGCTGGCCACCCAGATGGGGAAGCCTGCTGCAGCATTGCCGGCGCCGTTCGGCGAGTGGCAGCCGGTGCAGGCTGGCAGACCTTTTTCCAGGTTGCCGCCACGGAACAGCGCTTCACCGCGAGCGACGATCTTCGGATCGGCGGCGCCGACGCTGCCTTTCTGGCTGGCGAAGTACGCGGCGATGTCGGCCAGATCCTGATCGTTCAGGTTGGTCAGCAGCCCGGTCATTTCCAGCACCACGCGCTTGCCCGACTTGATGTCGTGCAATTGCTTGTCGAGGTAGCGTTCACCTTGACCGGCCAGTTTCGGAAAGTTTGGCGCCATGCTGTTGCCGTCCGGGCCATGGCAGGCTCCGCACACGGCAGCTTTGGCCTGGCCTGCTGCGGCATCGCCGGCAGCATGGGCGACACCTGAAATTCCCACGGTCAACAGCAGACTCACGATCAATTTGTTCATCAGCTAATCCAACTACGGCTAAGGGTTAAGTTATGGACCGGGCTTACTCTCGCTCATCCAAAGGATGATGGCCTGGTAATCCTCGGCACTGCAGTCCATGCACAAACCACGCGGCGGCATCGCCTTGAAACCCTGGGTCACGTGTTGCACCAGCGTCCCCATACCTTTCGCCAACCTCGGCGTCCAAGCTTCCTGATCGCCTCTTGCGGGCGCCATGGGTAGTTGGCCGGAATGACAGGCACCACAAACACGGTTGTACACAGCTTCCGGATCCTGTGTAGCCTGTGCGCTGTAAAGCGGCATCAAGACTCCGGCAGCCAGCAGCCATTTCGTCATAAAACGACCTTTTCAGGGTTGAGAGCGTTCTGCGTTCTAATGCGCAATCAAAGTCTGTCGCTCTCGTGAACTTCATCCTTCGCTGGGACAAAGCACACACAAAATCTGCGGCATTATATACTGGCGTCACTGAAACGGAAGCGACACCGCGTTCCGCGCCCAATCCCGGCGCCGCCCACATCGGAAATCCCATGCAACTCAAGAATCCCATCCTCGGCCTGTGCCAACAGTCCACGTTCATGCTCAGTGCCGCCAAAGTCGATCAATGCCCTGACGACGAAGGCTTCGAAGTGGCGTTTGCCGGTCGTTCCAACGCCGGCAAGTCCAGCGCGCTGAACACCCTGACCCACGCCAGCCTGGCGCGCACCTCGAAAACTCCGGGCCGCACACAGCTGTTGAACTTCTTCAAGCTAGACGAAGATCGCCGTCTGGTCGACCTGCCGGGCTACGGTTATGCAAAAGTACCGATCCCGCTCAAGCAACACTGGCAGCGCCACCTCGAGGCTTACCTCGGTGGTCGGGAGAGTCTGAAAGGTCTGATTCTGATGATGGACATCCGCCATCCGATGACCGACTTCGATCTGCTGATGCTCGACTGGGCCGTCGCCGCCGGCATGCCGATGCACATCCTGCTGACCAAGGCCGACAAGCTCACCTACGGCGCAGCCAAGAACACCCTGCTGAAAGTACAGTCGGAAATCCGCAAAGGCTGGGGCGACTCGATCACCATCCAGTTGTTCTCCGCACCAAAACGCATGGGCCTGGAAGAGGCCTACACTGTGCTGGCCGACTGGATGGAACTGGCAGACAAAGGCGCCGAGGCGGCAGCCGAGTAAATTCAGAATGGGGAAAAATTGGTTGTAGTGTGGCCAGGCAAGGCAAAAGTAGCGCTAAAAAGCGGAGTTTAGGGGACCTAAATGAGCATTTTTAGCGATGCTTTAACGCAGCATGGCCGCGCTACAGCCGATTTTTGGCAAAAAAAGCCCCGGATTTCATTGGGGAGGGAGAAATTCCGGGGTTCAAGTTCCGAACCGCTAGGGCGGGGTTCAGATATCTGCCAACACTTAACACAACATAGGAGCATCGAAGGGCTTCACCAGCCATTCAGTACCTCTGAGTGTTCGATCGACAGATTAGTTCAGATTTTTTTCAAAAAGCTTTGGAATAGCCTCAAGCGTCTTTCGATCTAAGCCGGATTCCCGGCAGTTGCCGCGACGGTAGGTCGCGGCAACTCTGGCAATACTCAGTGCGCCTCATCCCAGTTGTTGCCCACGCCGACTTCCACCAGCAGCGGCACATCCAGTTTCGCCGCTTCGCTCATGTGCGTACGAATTTCGGCGCTGACCTGCTCGACCAGATCCTCGCGAACCTCCAGCACCAGTTCGTCGTGCACTTGCAGGATGACCCGCGCGTCCAGACCCGACGTCGCCAGCCAGTTATCCACAGCCACCATGGCTTTCTTGATGATGTCCGCTGCCGTGCCCTGCATCGGCGCGTTGATCGCCGTGCGTTCTGCCGCAGCGCGTTCCTGCGGCTTGTTCGAGTTGATCTCCGGCAAGTACAGGCGACGGCCGAAGAAAGTTTCGACGTAACCCTGATCCGCCGCTTGCGCGCGGGTACGCTCCATGTATTCGCGCACGCCTGGATAACGGGCGAAGTAGGTGTCGATGTAAGCCTTGGCGGTCTTGGTGTCGACGCCGATATCCTTGCCGAGCTTCTGCGCGCCCATGCCGTAGATCAGACCGAAGTTGATCGCCTTGGCGCTGCGACGCTGGTCGGAGGTCACTTGATCAAGCTCGACCTTGAATACTTCGGCAGCGGTTGCAGTGTGCACGTCGAGATTGTTGCGGAAGGCGTTCATCAGGCCTTCGTCACGGGACAGGTGCGCCATGATCCGCAGTTCGATCTGCGAATAGTCCGCCGCCAGCAGTTTGTAGCCTTTGGGCGCGACGAACGCCTGACGAATGCGTCGGCCTTCGGCAGTGCGCACCGGAATGTTCTGCAGGTTCGGATCACTGGAGGAGAGGCGCCCGGTCGAAGCCACAGCCTGGTGATACGAGGTGTGGATGCGCCCGGTGCGCGGGTTGATCTGCTCCGGCAGGCGATCGGTGTAGGTGCTTTTCAACTTGCTCATCGAGCGGTGCTCCATCAGCACCTTCGGCAAGCGGTGATCGTCTTCGGCGAGTTTCGCCAACACTTCTTCAGCGGTGGACGGCTGGCCCTTGGCGGTTTTCTTCAGCACCGGCAGGCCGAGCTTTTCATAAAGAATCACGCCCAGCTGCTTCGGCGAGCCGAGGTTGAATTCTTCCCCGGCGATTTCGAAGGCTTCACGCTCCAGCGCGACCATTTTGTTGCCCAGCTCAATGCTCTGAATGCCCAGCAACTCGGCATCGACAAACGCACCCTGGCGTTCGATGCGCGCCAGCACTGGCACCAGCGGGATCTCAATGTCGGTCAGCACGCTGGCCAGGCTCGGAATCGCGCTGAGCTTGTCGAACAGGGCCTGATGCAGGCGCAGGGTGATGTCGGCGTCTTCAGCGGCGTACGGCCCGGCCTGTTCCAGGGCGATCTGGTCGAAGGTCAGCTGCTTGGCACCTTTGCCGGCGATGTCCTGGAAGCTCACCGTGGTGTGGTCGAGGTATTTCTGCGCGAGGCTGTCCATGTCATGGCGGGTTGCGGTGGAGTTGAGTACGTAGGACTCAAGCATGGTGTCGAAGGCGATGCCGCGCACGCTGATGCCTTCACTCTGATCGCCGCCAATGGCGCAGTTGGCCAGAATGTTCATGTCGAACTTGGCGTGCTGGCCAACCTTGAGTTTGCTCGGATCTTCCAGAATCGGCTTGAGTGCGCGCAGCACGGTGTCGCGATCCAGCTGCTCCGGCACGCCGATGTAGGAATGGGTCAGCGGGATGTACGCGGCTTCGTTGGCCTGTACGGCGAACGACAGGCCAACCAGTTGCGCCTGCTGCGCGTCGATGCCAGTGGTTTCGGTGTCGAAGGCGATCAGCCTGGCGTTGCGCAGTTTTTCCAGCCAGGCGTCGAAGCGGGCCTGATCAAGGATGGTTTCGTACGCGGCCTCGGCAGGGGCAGCAGGTGCCTCGGCTTGCGGGGCGCTGAACAGATCATGGGCGGGCGCAGGTTCGGCAGCCGCGCTCAGTTCCTGACGCTTGGCATCGCGATCCAGATCATTGAGCCAGCTCTTGAATTCCAGCAGGGTGTACAGCTCGTAGAGTTTGGCCGGGTCTTCCTGGCCCATTTGCAGATCGTCGAGGCCGATATCCAGCGGCACGTCGACCTTGATGGTCGCCAGTTGATAGGACAGGAAAGCCATCTCCCGGTGCTCTTCGAGCTTGGCCGGCAAGGTTTTTGCGCCACGGATCGGCAGGGTCGGCACGATGTCGAGGTTGGCGTACAGCTCGGTCAGGCCGCCATTGACGCCGACCAGCAGGCCGGACGCCGTCTTCGGGCCGATGCCCGGCACGCCTGGAATGTTGTCGGACGAATCGCCCATCAGCGCCAGATAATCGATGATCTGCTCCGGTGCGACGCCAAATTTCTCCTTAACGCCCTCCACATCCATCGAGCTACCGGACATGGTGTTGACCAAGGTAATGTGGCCGTCGACCAGTTGCGCCATGTCCTTGTCACCGGTGGAAATGATCACCGGGCGATCTGCTGCCGCACTGCTGCGGGCGAGGGTGCCGATCACGTCGTCGGCCTCGACGCCGTCCACGCACAGGAGCGGGAAGCCGAGGGCGATCACGCTCTGGTGCAGCGGCTCGATCTGCACGCGCATGTCATCGGGCATGCTTGGCCGGTTGGCCTTGTATTCGGCGTACATCTCATCGCGAAATGTCCCGCCCTTGGCGTCGAACACTACGGCGAAGGGGCTGTCCGGGTACTGCTTGCGCAGACTCTTGAGCATGTTCAGCACG
This sequence comes from Pseudomonas sp. B21_DOA, assembly GCA_030544685.1. Taxonomy (NCBI): domain Bacteria; kingdom Pseudomonadati; phylum Pseudomonadota; class Gammaproteobacteria; order Pseudomonadales; family Pseudomonadaceae; genus Pseudomonas; species Pseudomonas sp. B21_DOA. The sequence continues at coordinate 1,040,420 of CP086683.1, forward strand.
CCTTTGACCGCACCGGTCGGCAGGCCTTTGGACGTGGTCAGTGGCGGCAGTGCATGAAAGGCGCGGTACAGGTAAGACGAACCGTCCACCAGGACGAGGGGGCTTGGCTCATGAGCAGGATCAACCTTTTCGGCGGGTCCGGGGCTAGAATAGCGGGACCGTTGACGACAAAGGGACAAGGTTATCATGCGTACGTTAAATCGCTTGCTGCTGGTCGGGTTGATCGCTGTCTCACCACTGGCCGCGATGGCGGCGGATGATGCGCCGGGCGGCGACCCCGAGGTCACCATCCGCACGGAGGGCGACAAGACCATTGAGGAGTACCGCCAGAACGGTTTCCTCTATGCGATCAAAGTCACGCCAAAGGGCGCGCCGCCGTACTTTCTGGTGCGCGCCGACGGGACGGATGCCAATTTCATCCGTTCGGATCAGCCGGATATGCTGATCCCGTCATGGAAGATATTCGAATGGAAGTAGGTTTTTAATTCACTCGGCGCCGCCGTTGCGGCGCCCGTACTGGCAGTTAAGACATGTCTGTGTTCACTCCCCTGGCTCGGCCCGAGCTGGAAACCTTTCTCGCCCCTTACGGGCTCGGCCGTCTGCTTGATTTCCAGGGGATCGCCGCCGGCAGCGAAAACACCAATTTCTTCATCAGTCTGGAGCAGGGCGAGTTTGTCCTGACCCTGGTCGAGCGCGGCCCGGTGCAGGAGATGCCGTTCTTCATCGACCTGCTCGACGTGCTGCACGAAGCCGAACTGCCGGTGCCTTACGCCCTGCGCACCACCGACGGCTTGGCCCTGCGTGAGCTCAAAGGCAAACCGGCGCTGCTGCAACCGCGCCTGTCCGGCAAGCACATCAAAGTCGCTAACGCCCAGCACTGCGCCCAGGTCGGCGAGTTGCAGGCGCATCTGCACCTGGCGACCCAAGGCGAGCGCATGATCAAGCGCAAGACCGATCGTGGTCTGGACTGGATGCTGGAGGAGGGCACTGAATTTCTCTCGCACCTGAGCGATGAGCCGCGTGCCTTGCTGCAAAAGGCGCTGGATGAGATCACCGAGCGCAAAGACAAGATCCTTGCACTGCCTCGGGCGAACATTCACGCCGACCTGTTCCGCGACAACGCCATGTTCGAAGGCACCCACCTGACCGGGCTGATCGACTTCTACAACGCCTGCTCGGGGCCGATGCTGTACGACGTGGCAATTGCCTTGAATGACTGGTGTTCGGACGAGGAGGGCGTGATCGATGGCCCGCGTGCGCGTGCGTTTCTCGGTGCCTATGCGGCGCTGCGCCCGTTCACGGCGGCGGAGGCTGAGCTCTGGCCAACGATGTTGCGTGTGGCCTGTGTGCGGTTCTGGCTGTCACGCTTGATCGCCGCCGAGCAGTTCGCCGGGCAGGATGTGTTGATTCACGATCCGCAAGAGTTCGAGCAGCGCCTGGCGCAGCGGCAGAAGGTCAATACACCGTTGCCCTTCGCCCTCTGAGTAGATTCGCCAAGCAAACATAAACCTGTGGGAGCGAGCCTGCTCGCGAAGGCGGCGGCCCGTTCAGCATTTTTGCTGACTGACCCACCGCTTTCGCGAGCAGGCTCGCTCCCACAGGGTTTGTGTTGTTACAGCGATTCCAGGCATCCGGCCAGATCATTGCCGAGTTTTTCCAGCACCTGCTCATATCCCTGAGCGGTCGCCGGCGTATAACCACCCAGCGCATCCAGCTCGGCCAGTTTCACTGGCAAACCGGCCACCAGCGTTTCCGCCAGTCGTGGACGCAATGGTGGCTCGCTGAACACACAGGTCTTGCCTACTTCTTGCAAACGCTTGCGCATCGCCGCGACATGCTGAGCGCCGGGCTGTACTTCAGCGGCCACCGCGAACACGCCCGCGTGCTTCAGGCCGTAAGCGTCTTCGAAATAATCAAACGCCTCATGAAAGACGAAGTACGGCTTGCCTTCGACATTGGCCAGGCGCTTCTTCAAACGCTGATCGAGCGCATCCAGACGTTCATCGAAGGCTTTGGCATTGCTCTGATAACGCTGGGCATTGGCCGGGTCGGCGGCGCTGAGATCGGCGGCCATTTTGTCGGCGATCACCCGCGCATTGACCGGTGACAGCCACAGGTGTGCATCCAGCGAGCCGGGGCGATGATCATGATCATGCTCATCGGCCTCTTCGGCGTGGGAATGGTTGTCCGCGCCAAAATGCCTCAGGTTGAGGCCTGGCAGATCCTGCACCGCGACGCTCGGCAGGCTGCGACCGCCGAGCACGCGCGGCAGGAAACCTTCCATGTCCGGGCCGATCCAGTAGAGCAGATCGACCGACTGCACCTTCCGTACGTCGGACGGGCGCAGGGCGTAATTGTGCGGCGAGGCACCCGGTGGCAGCAGCACCTCGGGAATCGCCACGCCGTCCTGCACGGCAGCGGCAATCAACTGCAACGGTTTGATGCTGGTGAGCACTTTGACCTCGGCCTGAGCCGTACCGATCAGCAGAAAACCGGCAACAAAAGCCACAAAAACAGAAAAAAGTCGGGACACGATGACCACTCAAGGAAGCGAGAACGGGTAACATAATAACGTCTCCAGCAAATCTCGTCGCCGCTCATGCCTATTACCCCGATTGCCAGCCGTCCCCACGACCACTCCCATTGCGTGCACAGCGCTTTGTCCGAGGCCGATACCTTGTGCGCGCAGAAAGGTTTGCGTCTGACTGCCCTGCGCCGCCGTGTGCTGGAACTGGTCTGGCAGAGCCACAAGCCGCTGGGTGCCTACGACATCCTCGCGGTGCTCAGCGAGCAGGACGGCCGCCGCGCCGCGCCGCCTACCGTGTACCGCGCACTGGATTTCCTGCTGGAAAACGGTCTGGTTCATCGCATCTCTTCGCTCAACGCTTTCGTCGGCTGTGTACATCCGGAACACGCGCATCAGGGCCAGTTCCTCATCTGCCGCGAGTGCCACGCCGCTATCGAACTTGAGCAAAAAGTGATCAGCGACGCGATCATCAGCAGCGCCAAAGACGTCGGTTTCATCGTCGAAGCGCAGACCGTCGAAGTGGTCGGCCTGTGCGCCGGTTGCCAGGGGCCTGATGAGCAACGCGCTGATCCGTCTGGAACAGGTCGCCGTCACGTTTGCCGGGCAGACCGTGCTGGACAACATCGAGCTGAGCGTCGAGCCGGGGCAGATCGTCACCCTGATCGGCCCCAACGGCGCCGGCAAGACCACGCTGGTACGCGCCGTGCTCGGGCTGTTGAAGCCAAACAGCGGCAGCGTCTGGCGCAAACCGAAGCTGCGCGTCGGCTACATGCCGCAGAAGCTGCATGTCGATCCGACCCTGCCGCTGTCAGTGCTGCGCTTCCTGCGCTTGGTGCCTGGCGTCGATCGTTCGCGTGCCCTGGCCGCGTTGAAGGAAGTCGGCGCCGAACACGTGATCGACAGCCCGGTGCAGAGCGTTTCCGGCGGCGAAATGCAGCGCGTGCTGCTGGCTCGGGCACTGCTGCGTGAGCCTGAGCTGCTGGTGCTTGATGAGCCGGTGCAGGGCGTCGACGTGGCCGGGCAGGCCGAGCTGTACAGCCTGATCACCCGGCTGCGCGACCGCCACGGTTGCGGCGTGCTGATGGTGTCGCATGATTTGCATCTGGTGATGAGCACCACCGATCAGGTGGTCTGCCTCAACCGCCACGTCTGCTGCTCCGGGCATCCCGAGCAGGTCAGCGGCGATCCGGCATTCGTCGAGCTGTTCGGCAAGAACGCGCCGAGTCTGGCGATCTATCACCACCATCACGACCACGCCCACGACCTGCACGGTTCGGTGGTCAAAGGCCCGCTCGGCGGGCAACCTCATGTTCATGGAGACGGCTGCAAGCATGGCTGATTTTCTTTTGTATGCCCTGCTTGCAGGCCTGGCCCTGGCGCTGGTGGCCGGGCCGCTCGGCTCGTTTGTGGTGTGGCGGCGCATGGCCTATTTCGGCGATACGCTGTCCCACGCCGCACTGCTCGGCGTGGCGCTGGGCTTTTGCTGGACGTCAGCCCGACCGTGGCGGTGACGGTCGGCTGCCTGCTGCTGGCGGTGCTCTTGGTGACGTTGCAACAGCGCCAGCCACTGGCGTCCGACACGCTGTTGGGAATTCTTGCGCCAAGCACGCTCTCTCTCGGCCTGGTGGTACTAAGCTTCATGCATGAAGTGCGGATCGACCTGATGGCCTATCTGTTTGGCGATTTGCTGGCGATCAGTCCGAGCGACCTGGCGTGGATTCTCGGCGGCACTGCGGCGGTGCTGGTGTTGCTGGTGACGCTGTGGCGGCCGTTGCTGGCGGTCACCGTGCACGAAGAACTGGCGCGGGTCGAAGGCTTGCCGGTTGCGGGTTTGCGCTTGGCGCTGATGCTGTTGATCGCAGTGGTGATCGCCGTGGCGATGAAAATCGTCGGGGTGCTGCTGATCACTTCGCTGCTGATCATCCCAGCGGCTGCGGCACAGCGTCACGCCCGTTCGCCGGAGCAGATGGCGCTGGGGGCTAGCCTGCTGGGCATGCTCGCGGTGTGCGGCGGGCTGGCGTTGTCGTGGTTCAAGGACACCCCGGCGGGGCCGTCGATCGTGGTGACGGCAGCCGCGCTGTTTCTGTTGAGTTTTGTTCTGCCCCGTCGTGGGGTGTAGACTTGGCCGCTTTTTGCGCAATTAGAGAGTCGCAGGAATGAAGCCGTTCGCCTCCCGTTATCTGCTCCTTGTCGCATTTTCAGTGCTGCTGGGCGCCTGCCAAAGCACGCCGCCGGTGGCTGAAGTCCCGGACGCGCGGGCTACGGCCATCGCGCAGCTGGAGCAAAGCCTGGCCAGCAGCGAACTGGCCACCGCCGAAGACCAGTTGGCCGCGTTGCAGGCCGCAACCCCCAACGATCAATCCCTTGAGCAATACCAGCGGCAGCTGGCCGAGGCGTACCTGCGCCGCAGCCAGATCGTCCTGCAGAAAGGCGATGTCAACGCTGCCGCCACCGCGCTCAGCCGCGCCCGTGCTCTGATGCCCAAGGCGCCAGCGCTGACCGGCGGCGTCAACGGCGCGATCACCGAAGCGCGCAAGGCCGAGCTGGAAAAGGCTGAGGCCGCACTGCTGGCAGCTGAAGCCAGGCCGAAAGCCAAGGTCATCGACCCGACCGCCGAGAGCACCACAGTTGCGTTGAACATCGGTGATATTCACAAGCTGCAACGACAACTCGATGCGATCGCCGCCGATGTGGTGAATTACGAATGCGCCGTCAGCATCCAGGCCCCACGCACTGCGGATTATCCGTGGCTGGCGACGTTGCTGAGCAAGCGAGTCAAGAAGCTCGATCCTGACTTTGATTTGCAGATCGAGAAGCAGATCTTGCGCACAGTGCCGGCGCAGATGGTTTTAAGCCCGCGCAAACCGTAAAAAGATCGCAGCCTCCGGCAGCTCCTAAATGGGATCGAGTACATCCTGTAGGAGCTGCCGAAGGCTGCGATCTTTGCTTTACGCTGGAATCGCCTTGGCCTTAGGCTCCCGCGCCCACACCCGATGCTCGCCGATCGCAGCGAAGAACGGCTTGGTCAACGCACCCACATCCGCGCCCTGCAACAACCCGGCATCCGCATCCAGCTTCAACAAGTCCTGCAACTGCTTGGCCTCGCCGTGCAGCGCGATCGCCTTCAGGTGCTTGTAGGCCTCCAGCAGATAATGCAGCGCCACGCCGTCGCCGCTCAACGCGGTAATCGACGCCGCGCCACCCGGTACGAACACCGCATCGAACGCAATTGAAGGCATGCCTTCCATCGATGCATCCACCGGCAGTGCCTTGCCGTCAGCGGTCTTGACTGGCGCCGAGGTCGGGCCGAGCAGTTTCGCGTGGGCGCCCTCGGCTTCCAGCGCTTTCTTCATGGCATCGATGGCCGCAGCATCAACGCCGTTGGCGGCAAGGATTGCCACTTTGCGCGTCTTGATATTGCCCGGCAGCAGGTTGGCCTGGCTCAGCGCTGGCGATTGCTCCAGCGAGGTCTTGCGCACTTCGACCGTACCTTTGGCTGGCGCCGGCAAACCAAGGTTTTCCGCCACGCGTTTGGCCAGGGTCAGGTCGATATTGGCAAGGATCTCGTTCACCTCACGGGCACGAATGAACTCACGCTCGACCTTGCCCAGCTCAAAGCTGTAGGCGGCGATGATGTGCTCTTTCTCGTGCTCGCTCATGCTGTTGAAAAACAAGCGGGCCTGGGAGAAGTGATCACTGAACGACTCGCTGCGCTGACGGATCTTCGCTGCGTCGATGCGCTCTGGATAGCTCTCGAAACCACCGTCCTGTGCCGCCGGCGGGGTTTCCTTTGGCCAGCCGCCGTCGATCGAGTTCGGCTCGTAAGAGGCACGACCCTTGTCGATGGTGGTGCGGTGCTGCGCATCGCGCTGGCCGTTGTGGAATGGCGCGACCGGACGGTTGATCGGCAGCTCATGGAAGTTCGGCCCGCCGAGTCGGCTGATCTGCGTGTCGGTGTAGGAAAACAGCCGACCTTGCAGCAGCGGGTCATTGGAGAAATCAATGCCCGGGACGATGTGGCCAGGGCAGAAGGCGACCTGCTCGGTTTCGGCGAAGAAGTTGTCCGGGTTGCGGTTCAGGGTCATTTTGCCCAGCGGCGTAATCGGGACGATTTCTTCGGGGATGATTTTGGTCGGGTCGAGGATGTCGAAGTCGAAGTCGTGTTCGTTTTCCTCTTCAACGATCTGGACGCCCAGTTCCCATTCCGGGTAGTCGCCCATCTCGATCGCTTCCCACAGGTCGCGACGATGGTAGTCGGTGTCTTTACCGGCGAGCTTCTGCGCCTCGTCCCACACCAGCGAACAGGTGCCGGCGGTAGGGCGCCAATGGAATTTGACGAAACGTGATTTGCCCTCGGCGTTGATCAGGCGGAAGGTGTGAACACCGAAGCCCTGCATGCTGCGCAGGCTTTTCGGGATGGCCCGGTCAGACATCGCCCAGATCACCATGTGCGCCGATTCCGGCACCAACGAGACGAAGTCCCAGAACGTGTCGTGCGCCGAGCCGCCGGTTGGGATTTCGTTATGCGGCTCGGGTTTCACCGCGTGCACGAAGTCCGGAAACTTGATTGCGTCCTGAATGAAGAACACCGGCATGTTGTTGCCGACCAGATCGAAGTTGCCCTCGTCGGTGAAGAACTTCACCGCAAAGCCGCGCACGTCACGCACGGTGTCGCCGGAACCCCGTGGACCCTGCACCGTGGAAAAACGCACGAATACTGGGGTCTTCTTGCCCGGATCCTGCAGGAAACCGGCCTTGGTCAGGGCTGCATGGTTCTCGTAAGTCTGAAAGAAACCGTGCGCGCCGGTACCGCGCGCATGGACGATGCGCTCTGGAATCCGCTCATGGTCAAAATGCGTGATCTTTTCACGCATGATGAAGTCTTCCAGCAACGACGGCCCGCGTGGCCCGGCTTTGAGAGTGTTCTGGTTGTCGGCGATCTTCACGCCCTGATTGGTGCGCAGTGCCTGACCGGTGGCGTCGGAACGGAATTCTTCCAGGCTGTCGAGCTTGGCGTTGGTGTTGGCGCGATCCGGGGTGTCGGTTCCGGCCATCTCGCTTTTAGCAGGTGCAGGCTTTTTGATGCTCATCAGACGTAAACTCCTCGTTTGGCCCCGGATGCCTTCCGCAGACCCTTGAGTGATTCCCAGGCACGGCACCCAGGGTTTCAAGTCGCTTACTTAGTGACTGACGAGCGTTTCAGCCGTTCCGTTTATCTGACCTTTGATCGCGTTATTGCCAAATCGAAGGTTATTTGCGAAATAAATGCTAAGAACCTCTATACGGACAGGCTAAAATGCGCGCCCGGCTAACCGCTGATCCTTTTCCAACGCGCCCCACAAGGTTCGCTACGTGATCGAGTTTCAAAACGTCCACAAGACTTACCGCGTCGCCGGTAAGGATATTCCCGCGCTGCACCCGACCAGTCTCGCCATCGAGAACGGCCAGGTGTTCGGCCTGATTGGCCATTCCGGTGCGGGCAAAAGTACCCTGCTACGTCTGATCAATCGCCTGGAAGATTGCAGTGGCGGCAAGATCATCGTCGACGGCGAAGAAGTCACCGCACTGGACGCCAATGGCCTGCGCCGTTTCCGTCAGCAGGTCGGGATGATCTTCCAGCACTTCAACCTGCTCGCCTCCAAGACTGTCGCCGACAACGTTGCGTTGCCACTGACCCTGGCCGGTGAGCTGTCGAGCAGTGAAATCAACCAACGGGTAGCCGAGTTGCTGGCGCGGGTCGGTCTGTCCGACCATGCGAAAAAGTACCCGGCGCAACTGTCCGGCGGGCAGAAGCAGCGCGTCGGCATCGCCCGTGCGCTGGCGACCAAGCCGAAGATCCTGCTGTGCGACGAGGCCACCAGCGCCCTCGACCCGCAGACCACCGCGTCGGTCCTGCAGCTGCTGGCGGAAATCAACCGCGAACTGAAGCTGACCATCGTCCTGATCACCCACGAGATGGACGTGATCCGGCGCGTCTGCGATCAGGTCGCGGTGATGGACGCCGGCGTGATCGTCGAGCAGGGGCCGGTGGCCGATGTGTTCCTGCATCCGCAGCATCCGACCACCAAGCGTTTCGTCCAGGAAAGCGAGCAGATCGACGAGAGCGAGCAGCGTGACGATTTTGCCCATGTGCCCGGGCGTATCGTGCGTCTGACCTTTCAGGGCGAGGCGACCTACGCGCCGCTGCTTGGCACCGTCGCCCGGGAAACCGGCGTCGACTACAGCATCCTTGCCGGGCGCATCGACCGCATCAAAGACATTCCGTACGGGCAACTGACCCTCGCTGTCACCGGTGGCGACATGGAGGCGGCGTTTGCCCGCTTCACCGCCGCTGACGTTCACATGGAGGTGTTGCGCTAATGGCTGACCTGATGAGTTTCTTCGCCAATATCGACTGGTACGAAATCTGGCTGGCGACTGGCGACACCATGCTGATGCTCGGCGGTTCGCTGTTGTTCACCGTGTTGCTCGGTCTGCCACTGGGCGTGCTGCTGTTTCTCTGCAGTCCCCGTCAGTTGCTGGAAAACCGTGGCGTCTACGCAGTGCTGTCGCTGGTGGTGAACATTTTGCGTTCGCTGCCATTCATCATTTTGCTGATCGTGATGATCCCGTTCACCGTGCTGATCACCGGCACCTCGCTGGGTGTGGCCGGGGCGATCCCGCCGCTGGTGGTCGGCGCCACGCCGTTCTTTGCGCGTCTGGTGGAAACTGCGCTGCGCGAAGTCGACCGCGGCATCATCGAAGCGACTCAGTCGATGGGCGCGACCACCCGGCAGATCATCATGAACGCGTTGCTGCCGGAAGCTCGCCCGGGCATCTTCGCAGCGATTACGGTGACAGCGATTACACTGGTGTCCTACACGGCGATGGCCGGTGTGGTCGGCGCTGGTGGTCTGGGTGACCTGGCGATCCGTTTCGGCTACCAGCGTTTCCAGACCGACGTGATGATCGTCACCGTGGTGCTGCTGTTGATTCTGGTACAGGTGCTGCAAATGGTGGGCGACCGTCTGGTCGTGCATTTCTCGCGCAAATAAGCGGTTTTTAATCAAGAGGCGCGGGCCATTCGTTGGCGGGCGTCCTCACAAGGAGTTAGCTGAATGAAAAAACTGATCGCTGCTTTCGCCGCTGTTGCGGCGTTTTCGGCCCACGCCGAGACCCTGACCGTTGCCGCCACCCCGGTGCCGCACGCGGAAATCCTCGAGTTCGTCAAACCGGCCCTGACCAAGGAAGGCGTGGATCTGAAGGTCAAGGTCTTCACCGACTACATTCAGCCGAACGTACAGGTCGCGGAAAAGCGCCTCGACGCCAACTTCTTCCAGCACCAGCCGTACCTCGATGAATTCAACAAGGCCAAGGGCACCAGCCTCGTTGCCGTGACCGGTGTGCATCTGGAGCCGCTGGGCGCTTACTCGAGCAAGCTCAAGGATCTGAAAGACCTGCCCGGCGGCGCCAACGTGGTGATCCCGAACGACGCCACCAATGGCGGCCGTGCGCTGTTGCTGCTGGCCAAGGCTGGCGTGATCACCTTGAAGGACCCGAGCAACATTCTGTCGACCCTCAAAGACATCGAGCAGAACCCGAAAGACCTGAAATTCCGTGAACTGGAAGCCGCCACTATTCCGCGTGTGCTGACCCAGGTCGATCTGGCGCTGATCAACACCAACTACGCGCTGGAAGCCAAGCTTGATCCGTCCAAGGATGCGCTGGTGATCGAAGGCAACGACTCGCCGTACGTGAACATCCTCGTGTCCCGCGCGGACAACAAGGACAGCGACGCAATGAAGAAACTGGCGGCTGCCCTGCACAGCCCGGAAGTGAAGCAGTTCATTACCGAGAAGTACAAAGGCGCGGTGTTGCCGGCGTTCTGATTCAGGTTGCTGCAATGAAAAGGGGACGCCAATGGCGTCCCCTTTTTGTGCCTGGAATATCGTCCGTGTGGAGCGGGCTTGCTCGCGAATGCGGTGTGTCAGCCAACATGTCTTTATCTGACCCACCGCATTCGCGAGCAAGCCCGCTCCCACAATGGTTCATTGGTGTTCCTACTGGCGCTCAAGCATCGCCGGCAACTGCGCCACCAGCTTGGCATTGTTCAACGGCGCGCGAATAAACCCGCGCTGCGTGCCGTCCGGGCCGATCACGGCCAGATTGCCGCTGTGATCCACGGTGTAGTTCGGCTTGCTGGTATCGGCCGGAATGAATGGAATGCTCACCGCGTTCGCGACCTTCTGCAGCTCCTCGATCGAGGTTGGCGTCAGGCCAATGAACTGGGGATCGAAATAGCCCAGGTACTGCTTCAACTGCTTCGGCGTATCGCGGTTGGGGTCGACGCTGACCAGCACGATCTGCAATTTATCCACCGCCTCTTTCGGCAGCTCGCTCTTGATCTGCCGTAGTTGCGCCAGGGTGGTCGGGCAGATGTCCGGGCAGAAGGTGTAGCCGAAGAACAACAGACTCCACTTGCCTTTCAACTCGTCAATCGCCACCGGTTTGCCGTCCTGATCGGTCATGGTCACGTCCGGCAGGTTGCGGCTCTGCGGCAGCAGGATGATGCCGGCGTCGATCAGCGCAGTCGGGTCGCCCTGGCCTTTGCCGCTCAGCACTTTGTTGACGGTAAGCCCGAGGATCAATGCGATCACGGCAACGAGGATGAAGACGGTTTTCTGGGTTCGGGTCATAGGTTCAACAGTAAGTAGTGGTCTACGAGCAGGGCGATGAACAACAGGAACAGGTACCAGATAGAGTACTTGAAGGTGTTGATCGCCGCGTGCGGCCGAGTGCCACGGTACAGCACCACGGCCCATTGCAGAAACCGCGCGCCCAATGCCAGCGCGCAGACCAGATACAGCACGCCGCTCATGTGAATCACGTACGGCAGCAGACTCACCGCCAGCAGCGCGAAGGTGTACAGCAGAATGTGCACTTTGGTGTAGTGCTCGCCATGGGTCACCGGCAGCATCGGAATGTCGGCCTTGGCGTATTCCTCTTTGCGATGAATCGCCAGCGCCCAGAAATGTGGCGGGGTCCAGGCGAAGATGATCAGCACCAGCAACAGCGGTTCGGCGCTGACATGGCCGGTGGCGGCGGTCCAGCCGAGCAGCGGTGGCGCGGCGCCAGCGAGGCCGCCGATGACGATGTTCTGCGGCGTCGCACGCTTGAGAAAACCGGTGTAGACCACGGCGTAACCGAGCAGTGAAGCGAGAGTCAGCCAAGCGGTCAGTTGATTGGTGAACGTCAGCAGCAAGGCCTGACCGAGCAACGCCAGCAGCAACGCAAATGTCAGCGCCGCCGCAGGTGAAACCCGCCCTTCGGCCAACGGCCGTTTGTGCGTACGCGCCATCACCGCATCGATGCGCCGGTCGACCACATGATTGACCGCTGCCGCGCCGCCTGCACACAAGGCAATGCCCAGATTGCCGAACACCAGCACCGTCCATGGCACGCCCGCGCGGGTGGCGAGGAACATGCCGACCAGCGAGGTGATCAGCATCAGCACCACGACTTTCGGTTTGGTCAGCTCCAGATAATCGCGCCACAGCGCCTGCGCTGGACGTTCGCCGATCAGACTCGCCATGGCGTTTCTCCTTTCAATGCAATGGGCGCGACGGCAGGTTTGGGTGCACTGAAGCGCCAGCGCGCCAGCACCGGTTGGCTCACCCGCAGCAGACTGGTGCGCGCGTGATAATTGACCAGCACCAGGGTCAGCAACAACGCCGCGCCGCCAGCGTTGTGGGCGACGGCCACCGGTAGCGGCAGATGAAACAGCACGTTGCTGATGCCGAGGGTGATCTGCGCGGCGAGGGCGATCAGCAGCAATCCGGCCAAACGGGTCATGCCCACGGCTTTCAACTGCCACGCCAGACCGAGCAGCACGACCGTCACCAGCAAAGCGCCGATGCGGTGGGTCAGGTGAATCGCCGTGCGCGCATCGCTGTCGAGTTGTCCGCCGAGATAATTCGGGCCGATGTGCTGAGTCAGGTGAAAACCATTGGCGAAGTCCGCCGGCGGCAGCCATTGGCCATGGCAGGTGGGGAAGTCGATGCAGGCCACCGCTGCGTAGTTGGAACTGACCCAGCCGCCCAAGGCGATCTGGCCGATCACCAACAGCAGGCCCGCCGTCGCCCAGTATTGCAGGCGCTTGGGTACGGTCAGCACCGGCAGCACGCCGGACAACCTCAGCGTCAGCAGGAACAGCAGACTCAGCGTGGCGAAGCCGCCGAGCAAATGCCCGGTAACCACTTGCGGCCAGAGCTTGAGTGTCACCGTCCACATGCCGAACGCTGCCTGAGCGATGACCACCGCCAGCAGAAACAGCGGCAGTTTCACCGGTTGGCCCGGATGGCGCCGGTTGACCCAGGCGCGCCCGGCCAATACTGAAATCAGCAGACCCAGAGTGCCGGCGAAGTAGCGGTGGATCATCTCGTTCCAGCCTTTGTGCGCCTCCACCGGCGCGTCAGGGAAATGCAGCTCGGCATGGGCCAGTTGCGCCTCGCTTTTCGGCACGCTGATAAACCCGTAACAGCCCGGCCAGTCGGGGCAGCCGAGGCCGGCGTGGGTCAGGCGCGTATAGGCGCCGAGCAACACCACAATCAGTGCCAGCAGGGTGGCAAACAGCGCGAGGCGAAATCCAGGTTTGGCCATGACGATGCCCTTATCCGATGTTCGACAGTTTCAGCAGATGCCGCAGGTCGTTAAGCAGATCCTTGCCCTTCACATTGGGCTCGTAGCGCAGCACCAGATTGCCGTGCGGGTCGACGATCCACAGCTGCGGCACGGCTTTGTCGCCGGTGGTCCTGGCAAACACTCCGGCATCCAGTGGGTAACGCTGCAATTGCGGATATTCACGGTCGAGCTTGGCGGCGTAGTCGGCGCCCAACGGTTGCGCGGCGGCGAGGGCGTGGCTGGCACGTCCGGCTTCGCGGCCGAGGCTGATCTGGATCTGCCGCGCCAGATAAACCAGTTGCTGGCAATCGACTGCGCAATCCTTCGGCGCCGTGACCAGAATCTGCCAGCGCTGCTCATCGGCCTGCACGCCGAGGTCGGCGCGGGTCTGGCCGTTGCCGATCAGCTCGCCGTGATAGCTGCGTCCTTCCGGCACCCAGAACTGCAATTTGTACATGCCGGTGGCGAGCAGCATCGGCCCGACCACGCCAAGCACAATCAGCAGCAACTGAATGCGCCCACGCCGGCGGCTGGGAACGGGTTTGGCCTCAGACATGCTGGGTGGATTCATGGCGCTTCCCATGGCGTTTCTCCTTTGCGTGGTGCCAGCCGAAATAGAGGTAAAGACCGAGCAGAGCCGTGGCCATGGCGAACCATTGCACGGCGTAGCCGAGGTGTTTTTCCGGGCCCATCGCGACCACCGGCCAATCGGTCTGATAGCTGGCCGGGCCGGGTTCGGCGCGCAGCTCAAAGGCGAAACCGTCGCGCTCGAGGGTCTGCCACAACTTGCTCGGTTCGACAGCGGTAATGATTTGCGGCCAGACACTGCTCACCGGATCGGCGTGCAATTGAAACGTCGCGCCGGGGGCGACGTAGACCCAGGCGTCGAGCGTCAGTGTCTCGGCCGGTGTCGTGAATTGCGGCGGCACGCGCCGGTCGGGCCAAGGCAGCCAGCCCCGATTGACCAGCAGCCACAGGCCGCTGCGCTGATCCTGAAACGGTTGCAGCAACTCGACGCCGACCTTGCCGTTACGCTGGCGGTTGTCCAGCAGCAGCGTGTGGGCAGCGTCGAACTGACCGTGCAGGCGCACGCGGCGGTAAGCCGGGTCGGCGCTGGCGAGCAGTTCACTGCTGGCCATCGGTTCGGCCACGCGACGTTCGGCGTAACTGGCCAGCAGCGCGGTTTTCTCCGCGCCCCGGCCCAGTTGCCAGAAGCCCAGCGCAACCATCAGCGGCAGCAACAGGCCGACCACTACGGTGGGGATCACGCCCGGGCGAAAGCGCTTCATGGGCGCGCCATAAAGTCAGTCATCGCGATCGCTATACTCAAGTGCATCGCCTGTCCCCCGGAGTCTTGCCATGTTCAAAGCAGCGATCGTCCTGATGCTGATTGCCACGGTCATCAGCCTGTTCAGCGGCCTGTTTTTCCTGGTCAAGGACGACAGCAGCTCCCATCGGCTGGTCATCGCCTTGAGTGTTCGGGTGGCACTGGCCGTGGTCACCGTCGGCCTGATGGCCTGGGGTTTCTACAGCGGCCAGTTGGTGTCCCATGCGCCGTGGTAGACGCGAGCGGCAAGCTTCAAGCGGCAAGCTACAAGTTAGAGGCCATCCCGCTTTGACTTGAAGCTTGCAGCTAGCAACTTGCAGCTGTTTTCAGAGCACATAGACGAAGAAGAACAAGCCGATCCACACCACATCGACAAAGTGCCAGTACCAGCTCGCCGCTTCGAAACCGAACTGGTGCTCGTTGTCGAAGTGGCCCTTCATGATCCGCATCAGCATCACGAACAGGATGATCGTGCCGATGGTCACGTGGGCGCCGTGGAAGCCTGTGAGCATGAAGAACGTCGCACCGTAGATGCCCGAACCGAGGGTCAGCCCCAGCTCTTTATAAGCGTGGATGTACTCCTCGGCCTGGAAACCGAGGAACGCGACGCCCAATAGCACGGTGATCGCCAGCCACAGTTTCAGCGCGCCGCGATGGCCTTTCTTCAGCGCATGGTGGGCGATGGTGATGGTCACGCTGGAGCTGACCAGCAGGATCGTATTGATCAGCGGCAGGCCCCACGGGCTGATGACTTCTTTGGGTGGCGGGAACAGTTTCGGGTCTGGTGTGTGCAGCAACGGCCAGACAAATTCGAAATTCGGCCAGAGCATGTGCGCGATGCCTTTCGGCCCTTCGCCGCCCAGCGCCGGCCCGGACACGTGGCGCACGTAGAACAGCGCGCCGAAGAAAGCGACGAAGAACATCACTTCGGAAAAGATGAACCAGCTCATGCCCCAGCGGAACGAGCGATCCAGTTGCGGACTGTACAACCCCGCGCGACTTTCCTTGATCACCGCACCGAACCAGCCGAACAGCATGTACGCCAGCAGCAGGCCGCCGACGAAAAAGATCAGCGGGCCGTGGGATTCCGGGCGCGCGGCCTTCAGATCGTTGAACCAGGTGGCCAGGCCGTACACGGTGACGAACATCCCGAGCGTAGCGATGATCGGCCATTTGCTCTGGGCCGGGACGTAATAATGCTCATGAGTTGCCATTTATTGTTCTCCTTATCGGGCACGCTCAACCGCCAGTGTTAACAGCCACCGGCGGATGTCGGGCGGTGATATCGAACAGCGTGTAGGACAGCGTCAGGTGCTTCACTTCCTTGGGCATGTCGCGGTCAACGATGAAACGCACCGGCATTTCGATCTGTTCACCGGGTTGCAGCACCTGCTGGGTAAAGCAAAAGCATTCGGTCTTGTGGAAAAACGCTGCGGCATTGCTCGGCGCAATGCTCGGCACCGCTTGCGCGCTCATCGGTTTGTCGGTGGGATTGCGCGCGATGAACACCATCTCGTTCACCGCGCCGGGGTTGGCGGTCAGCTCGTCGTGTTTCGGGTAAAAGTCCCACGGCATGTCGGCGGTGTTGGTCGACAGGAACTGCACGCGTACCTGGCGCGAGGTGTCGACCACTTGCTCGCCTTCGTACTGGCCACCGGTCTTGCCATTGATGCCGAAGGCTTTGCACATCACGTCGTAGATCGGCACCAGGGCGAAGCCGAAGACGAACATCGCCACCACCACCAGCAGCAGGCGAGTGACGAGTTTCTTCAGCGAGATCGAGTCAGCCATGGTGTTTGACCTCTGCCGAGAAACCTGTGGGAGCTGGCTTGCCAGCGATGGCACCCCGCGGTGTGTCAGGCAGGCAGCCATCGCTGGCAAGCCAGCTCCCACAGAGATTTTCACAAGGCTAAAGGTGTTCATTTCACTTCCGGCGGCGTGGTAAAGGTGTGATACGGCGCCGGCGACGGCACGCTCCACTCCAGGCCTTCGGCGCCGTCCCACGGTTTCGCCGGGGCCGGTGCACCACCACGGATAGTCTTGATGACGATGAACAGGAAGAAGATCTGCGTGGCGCCGAACATGAATGCGCCGATCGACGAGACCATGTTGAAGTCGGCGAACTGCAGGTTGTAGTCCGGAATCCGCCGTGGCATCCCCGCAAGACCGACGAAGTGCATCGGGAAAAAGGTCAGGTTCATGCCGACGAACGACAGCCAGAAATGCAGCTTGCCGAGGGTTTCGTCGTACATGTGCCCGGTCCATTTCGGCAGCCAGTAATAGGCCGAGGCGAAGATGCCGAAGATCGCCCCCGGCACCAGCACATAGTGGAAGTGCGCAACGACAAAGTAGGTGTCCTGATACTGGAAGTCCGCCGGGGCGATCGCCAGCATCAGCCCGGAGAAACCGCCAATCGAGAACAGGATGACGAACGCCACGGCAAACAGCATCGGCGTCTCGAAGGTCATCGAGCCTTGCCACATGGTGCTCGCCCAGTTGAACACTTTCACACCCGTCGGCACGGCGATCAGCATGGTCGCGTACATGAAGAACAATTCGCCCACCAGCGGAATGCCGACCACGAACATGTGGTGCGCCCAGACGATGAACGACAGGAACGCGATGCTCGCTGTGGCATAGACCATCGAGGTGTAGCCGAACAGCGGCTTGCGCGCGAAGGTCGGGATGATCTGGCTGACCGCGCCGAACGCCGGCAGGATCATGATGTACACCTCGGGGTGGCCGAAGAACCAGAACACGTGCTGGAACAGTACCGGGTCACCACCGCCGGCAGCGCTGAAGAAACTGGTGCCGAAGTGAATGTCCATGAGCATCATCGTCACGCAGCCGGCCAGCACCGGCATCACTGCGATCAGCAGAAACGCGGTGATCAGCCAGGTCCAGACGAACAGCGGCATTTTCATCAGGGTCATGCCGGGGGCGCGCAGGTTGAGGATGGTCGCGACCACGTTGATCGCGCCCATGATCGAACTGATGCCCATCAAGTGGATGGCGAAAATGAAGAACGTCACGCTTTCCGGCGCGTAGGTCGTCGACAGCGGCGCGTAAAAGGTCCAGCCGAAATTCGGCCCGCCACCCGGGGTGAACAGCGTCGACACCAGCAGCAGAAACGCCGCCGGCAACAGCCAGAAGCTGAAGTTGTTCATCCGTGGCAGGGCCATGTCCGGCGCGCCGATCATCAGCGGAATCATCCAGTTGGCGAGGCCGACGAACGCCGGCATTACCGCGCCGAATACCATCACCAGACCGTGCATGGTGGTCATCTGGTTGAAAAATTCCGGCTGGACGATCTGCAGGCCGGGCTGGAACAGCTCGGCGCGGATGACCATGGCGAACGAGCCGCCGAGCAGGAACATGCAGAAGGCAAACCACAGGTACAGCGTACCGATGTCCTTGTGGTTGGTGGTCAGCACCCAGCGCATCAGGCCTTTGGCGGGGCCGTGGGCGTGGTCGGCGTGACCGTGGTCATCGATGACAGCGCTCATGGCCGGTCTCCTTCACGAAAGTGGACGGGGCAGGCCAGGGCGCGCTGCCCCGACCGGTTCACTGAATACGCAATTGACCGGTTCATTTGCTTTCCGCCTGTTTCAGCTCCAGCACTTCTTTTGGCGTGACCATGTCGCCCTTGTTGTTGCCCCAGGCGTTACGTTCGTAAGTCACCACCGCGGCGATATCGACTTCCGACAGCTGCTTGCCGAACGCCGCCATGGCGGTGCCGGGTTTGCCGTGGAAGACAATGCTCAGGTGGCCCTCCTTTGGCCCGGTGGCGATTTTCGAGCCCTTGAGTGCCGGGAACATTGGCGGCAAGCCCTGGCCTTCGGCCTGGTGACACGCCACGCAAGTGGTGTGATAGACCTTGTCGCCGCGCTCCTTGAGCTCGTCGAGGGTCCATTCCTTGCTGGTCAGTTCTTTGAGCTGCGCGGCCTCGGCCTTGCGTTCGGCGAGCCATTTTTCGTAGTCGGCCTTCTCCTTGACCTCGACCACGATCGGCATGAAGCCGTGATCCTTGCCGCACAATTCGGCGCACTGGCCACGGTAGAGGCCGGGTTTGTCGATACGCGTCCAGGCCTCATTGACGAACCCGGGAATCGCATCGCGCTTGACCGCAAATGCCGGCACCCACCAGGAGTGAATGACGTCGGCGGAGGTCACCAGAAAGCGCACCTTGGCGCCGATCGGCAGCACCAATGGCTTGTCGACTTCGAGCAAGTAATGCTCGCCCTTGGCTTCTTTGTTGTGAATCTGTTCGGCGGGGGTGGCCAGGTTGCTGAAGAACTCGACGTCCTGGCCCAGGTATTTGTAGTGCCACTTCCACTGATAACCAGTGATCTGGATATCGATGTCCGGCTCGCTGGTGTCGTACATCTTGATCAGCGTTGCGGTGGCGGGAACGGCCATGGCCACGAGGATCAGCAGCGGCACGATGGTCCACATGATCTCGACGCCGGTGCTTTCGTGGAATTTTGCGGCGACCTGGCCGGTGGAGCGGCGATGCACCATCATCGACCAGAGCATGGCGCCGAAGACGATGATCCCGATCACCACACAGATCCAGAAAATGGTCATGTGCAGGTCGAATACTGCGTGACTGATTTCAGTCGCTCCAGGCGCCATATTCACAGTCCAGGCTGCATTGGCCTGGCTGAAAATCGACCACAACAGGAGGCCCATCCAGACATGTGGATGTCGCATCATTGCGGGTTCCCCTTATCGTTCTTGTTATCCCGCCGGCGTATCGCCTGCGGCAAGGGAGCGGCTGCATCAGACTACGAACTTGAATCGCCGGGCCTTGCTGCGGGTGCAGTCGGGCGTCATCAGCTAACTCCATTCATTGGCGAGTATAGACAGCGCCCGGGAAATGCAACTGGCGCACGTAAATGAGCTGAAACAACCGCCGCTTGCGTTCAAGTGCCCGAATGGAGAAGGATGCAGACGAGTGGTGGCAAATGGATATAACGCAGCTGCATCAAGGATGAAATAATTATGACAAATGCGTCTTAGCGTTTTTCGTAAGCCAGCTAAGTTATGTCTTCCCTATTTCATTGCCTTGTTTCCTGGAGTTTTCATGAACACCGCCGCATTGCGCGAGCAGATCCAAAAAGCCCAACAGCACGAAAAAGACACCGGCCTGCTGACCCGTCAGCTGGAAAGCAAGCTGCCTCACCTGCACCCGGCGATCCAGTTGCCGGAAGCCGACGCCAATGGTGTGCTGACACGTTTTGTCGCCGCCTACATTGATGAAGTACCTGACCTGCTGGATGCAGCCAATGAAGTCGCCAGGGAAGCGGGCATCGAATCGCAGATCAAACCGGTACTGAAAATCGCCGAGCAGTATTTCCTCCAGCCGCCGGCGATCATGGCCGGGCATGTCGGCCTGGACAGCCTGCTCGACGAGGCCTATCTGGCGCACCGTTTTGTCGAAGAGGTCAACGACCTGTACATCAAGCACTTCGGCCAGCCACTGATCCCCTTGGACATGACGGTCGCCAACCTGATCGCTCACCAATTGATCGGTGAGGAATTTGCCAACCAACTGGACGAAGCGGTGCATCACGCGATCGACGAGATGCTCAACGACGAGAGTTTTGCCCTGGAATCGGTAGAAGCCTATCGCGAAAAACTCAGCAGCCCGGACACTGGCGCGGCGTGGAAACGCTGGCCGTGCATGAGCCGCCGCTTGGGTGTGGGGCTTGAGCTCGATCAGCCTGCTGCGTAACGCTCATACACCGTAGATCCAATGTGGGAGCGAGCTTGCTCGCGAATGCGGTGTGTCATTCAACATCATGGTTGACTGATCCACCGCTTTCGCGAGCAAGTTCGCTCCCACAGGGTCTGCTTTCAGGCAGGAGTTTCAACCCGCCGCACCAATCCCCGTATTGGTCCGCACCCGGCCTTCCAGCCTGCGCTTCAACCCACGCGACTCAATCAACAGCTTCGACCCCTTCGCTGCATTCGCCCGGCCCCATTCCTCAAGCAACTCGAGACAGGAATGGTCGATGTAGCTCAGGTTATTCAGCGGCACATGCACCGTCGTGCCGTGAGGAATGCTGCCCAGCACCTGGGTCAGCGCCGGCACTTTGAGGAACGTCGCCGCGCCGACCAGGCGCAATTCCATCTCACCGTCCTGCGGCAGGTCGATCAGGCTGATCTTCAGGCGGGAAGCCTTGAACGCCAGCTTCAACATGGTCAACCCGAAGCCGATCAGCACACCGGTGAGCAGGTCAGTGAAGATGATCGCCAGCGCCGTCGCAGCGTAGGTGAACATCGGCATCCGCCCGTATCGACCCAGACCACGGAAAGCTTTCAAGTCGACCAGTTTGAAACCGGTATACACCAGCACACCCGCCAGACTCGCCACCGGAATGCTTTGCAGCACGCTCGACAGCAACAGCACGAATGCCAGCAGCCACAGACCATGGAAAATCGTCGAGTAACGCGTGGTCGCACCGGCCTGAACGTTGGCCGAACTACGCACGATCACCCCAGTCATCGGCAGCGCGCCGACCAGGCCGCAGAGCATGTTGCCGACACCTTGCGCCGACAGCTCTCGGTCGAAATCCGAACGCACACCGCTGTGCATGCGGTCCACCGCTGCGGCGGACAACAGGGTTTCGGCGCTGGCAATAAACGCCACGGCGAACGCAGCAATCAGCAGCGTCGGGTCGGCCAGACTCATCAGGTCGGCAGGTTTGAGCCAATCGATCGCCTCGGCCAGATTCGCCGGCACCTCCACGCGTTTGACCTGCAACGCCAGCATCAGGCTCGCCACCGTCGCCAGGCCCACACCGAGCAATGCGCCGGGAATGAAGCGCAGCGAATGTGGGCGGAATTTTTCCCAGAGCCACATCACCGCAATCGTCGACAAGCCGAGCAGACCCGCCTGCCAGCCGAACGACGGCAAGGCTTGCGCTACGGCCGAGGGGAACGCCGTTAGGTTGTCGAGCCCTGAAGGCTGCGGCTTGGCATCGAGCATCACATGGATTTGCGAGAGCACGATCAACACGCCAATGCCCGCGAGCATGCCGTACACCACCGCTGGCGCCGTGACGCGAAACCAGCAGCCAAGCTTCAGGCGCCCGGCGACCAGTTGCAGAAAACCGGCAAGTAGCAGAATCGGCCCGAGCATCTCCATGCCATGCTGGCGCACCAGTTCGAACACCAACACCGCCAGCCCCGCCGCCGGTCCGCTGACCTGCAACGGCGAACCCGCCAGCCAACCGACCACCAGACCACCGATGATACCGGTGATCAGACCCTTGGCCGGCGGCAGCCCTGACGCAATCGCGATGCCCATGCACAGTGGCAGGGCGACCAGAAACACAACCACGGAAGCGAGCAGCTCCCGTGGCAACACAGCTTTCAATTGAGCCGCACGCATGGCGATTCTCCCGAAGTTTTCTTCAGGCGTGGCGAGGCCGGGCCGCTGAATCAGCGGCCGGCGTCATACCACACAGATTGTTGGGAAGATTTAGAAGCGCGCTTTGGGCGTCGCCACAGGAATCGGATGGCTGCCGTCGAGAGGCAGGAAACGACCCTGGTCCGCGTCGTAAGCTTTGATTTCGCTGGTTTCGATGTTGTAGACCCAGCCATGGATGAACAGATGACCGTTCGCCATGCGCGAGGCTACCGAAGGATGGGTACGCAAGTGCTGCAGCTGGGCGATGACGTTTTCCTCGGTGAGGATCGGCATGCTTTCTTTTTCGTCGGTGCAGTTGCAGTTGTCGTGCACCATGGTTTTTGCGACTTCAGCGTGGCGCAGCCAGGCTTTGACCGTGGGCATTTTTTCCAGGCTGTCGGGGTTGAGTACCGCACGCATGGCGCCGCAATCGGAGTGGCCGCAAATGATGATGTGTTGCACGCCCAGCGCCAGTACCGCGTACTCGATCGCGGTGGAGACGCCGCCGTTCATCTGACCGTAGGGCGGCACCACGTTGCCGACGTTACGGGTGACGAACAGATCGCCCGGCGAGCTCTGGGTGATCAGCTCGGGAACGATGCGCGAGTCGGCACAGGTGATGAACATCGCCTTGGGCGCCTGGGCGGTGGCGAGCTTCTTGAACAGTTCTTCCTGCTGCGGAAAAACGTCATGATGAAAGCGTAAAAAGCCATCAACGATCTGTCGCAGTGCTGCATCGGCGGATTCCGCTTCAGGGCTTTGCGCCGAGGCAGCCAACGACTGTTTATCCTTGTCACTCATGATTCATCCTCTTGTGCGGATTCAGGAGTCTTCCCCGGTATTCCGGTATGAAGCCAGTGGCTGTTTAAACCATCCGGGTCATCCCGACCCGTCAGTCACTCGATGAACAAGGTAGCCGCCGAAACTTAACTGAAACTGAATCAAACGCTCTAGAACGTGTGTTCCAGGTCACAAAAAACGTGACCGGCGTGTTTCGGCGGAAGGATTCCAACCCGTCAACCCAAAGCCAATTGTCGCTAAATCAACGACATCTGGCGACCCGGCGGACAGAAGGCCGTGCAGTCGAGGTTATAGCCCTCGCGTTTGTTCAGGCCAAGCTTTTTGATGGCCTTGGCAAATCTTTGTGCGAGCAGGTCGGCAAACGGCCCTTCACCGCGCATCCGCACGCCGAAACGGCTGTCGTAGAGTTCGCCGCCGCGACTCTGGCGGACCAGGCTCAGCACATGGGCGGCACGTTGCGGATAGTGCGCCTGCAACCACTCCTCGAACAGGGGCGCGACTTCCAGCGGCAGGCGCAGCATCATGTAGGCAGCGCTTTGCGCACCGGCGGCGTGGGCCTCCGAAAGCAGGCTTTCGATTTCGCTGTCATTGATCATCGGAATCATCGGCGAACACAGCACGCCGACCGGAATGCCTGCTTCGCGCATCACCCGGATCGCGCGCAGGCGTGCCTTGGGTGCAGCGGCGCGCGGTTCGAGGATGCGTTTGAGTTCGTCGTCCAGGGTGGTCAGGCTGATCATCACCGACACCAGCCGTTGCTGCGCCAGTTCGGTGAGCAAATCGAGATCGCGCAGAATCAGCGAGCCTTTGGTGACGATGGTCACCGGATGGCGATAGCGCAGCAGCACTTCCAGCGTCTGTCGGGTGATTGTGTATTCGCGCTCGATCGGCTGATACGGGTCGGTGTTGGAGCCCAGATTGATCGGCGCGCATTGATAGCCGGGTTTGCTCAGCTGTTCTTCCAGGACCTGGGCCGCATTGGTCTTGGCGATCAGCCGGGTTTCGAAGTCAAGGCCCGGCGACATGTCCCAGTAGGCGTGGCTGGGTCGTGCGTAGCAATAGATGCAGCCGTGTTCGCAGCCGCGATAGGGATTGAGCGAACGGTCGAAGGGCAGATCCGGCGAAGTGTTGCGGCTGATGATCGATTTGGCCTTTTCGATGATCACTTCGGTGTTTTGCGTCGGCGGTACTTCCTGATGCCAGCCATCGTCCTCGGCCACCGAACGGCTCGGCGCAAAGCGGTTGTGCGGGTTGGTTGCGGTGCCGCGACCGCGGGGCGGAACTTGGATGATCATCGAACGAGCCTCGCTTCTGTATATGCATACAGTATCCGAGGGCGCGCGCTGTGATCCAGTACCGTTCAGCGATGCTTTGCCAATAGTGATACCGCACAGCGTTTCACTGACCAATTTTAATCAGGTCACGACAAGTCAGGATACAGATGCCTAATTGCTGAACTCAGGTCCCCTATATAGGCTCTGGAACTCCCGGCGACAGACTCCGGGCAACTAATTAAAAGGATTTGATTGAATGTCTTATTTGAATCAACGCGGTGTTTTTCTGCAAATGATGCAGCCGAGTATCACCGACTCCAATACTATTGTTTCGCTGCAACTGGCACGCAAGGAGCTGGGCTGGAATGCAGAGCAGCAGCTGTCGACCGAAGCACTGGTCGATTCGATTTACGTTGTGGCGGTATCGGCTGACAAGGGCAAAACGTTCACCATTCGCACTGACAAGAAAGATGTCGATGGCGACGGCGATATTGATAGCGATGACAAGGCAAAGTTGATCGCACTGGCCAAAGCTTATGTGGCCATCATTAATCCGTAAGCAGAAGTAGTTGCCAGAAATATATTAATAAAAGCCCCTGCATGCTTACATCATGCAGGGGGCTTGTTTTTATTGATGTTGGGTAACCTGGCCGAGATCATCTCCGGAGGTGTTTTGCATATCTTCGCTGCGCAGATGCGCAACGTCTTTGGCACTGACCGGCGCGCCCTGGTTACCCCAGCTGCCCCGAATGAAGCTCACCACATCCGCGACTTCCTGATCCGACAGGCGCCAGGCGAAACCGGGCATGGTGAAGGTCGACGGCGCGGTGTGCGTGGCCGGCAGCGTGCCGCCCTTGAGCACGATGTGGATCAATGAGGTCGGATCCTCCGTCTGCAACACCGGATTGCCCGCCAGCGCCGGGAACACGCGGGTGTAGCCGTGCCCGTCGGTGCGGTGGCACGCCGCGCAATTGTCGATGTACACCGAAGCGCCACGCTGACTGTCGTCGCCGTTCCACAACGCTTTGGCCGCTTTCTCGTCGTACTGATGCGGCTGATCCGCCGGGTCATTGGCCGGTAGCGATTTGAGATAGCGGGCAATCGCGGTGAGGTCGGCATCGCTCATGTACTGCATGCTGTGGGTCACCACATCACTCATGCCGCCGAACACCGCACTGCGATCACTGCGCCCGGTCTTGAGGAACTGCACCAATTGCTCTTCGCTCCAACTGCCGAGGCCATCCTTGTGATCGCCGCGCAGGCTCTTGGCGATCCAGCCTTCCAGCGGTGCGCTGCCGGCGAGGAATTCGCTGCCGTCCGCTGCGCTCAGGGATTTTTCCTGCATGGTCAGCGCGCGCGGGTGTGACAGGCGCCGCAGTGGCCGAGGCCTTCAACCAGATACGCGCCGCGATCAATCACCGGATCGTCCGACGTGGTCTGGTAATCCTCGACCTTCGGCGCGAACAGCCAGCGCCAGCCCATCAGCGGCCAGCGCATGCTCAACGGCCACGGGATATCGCTGGCCTTGTTCGCCTGCGCCACCGGTTCGACGCCATGCATGAAATACGCATACAGCGCCTGCATGTCGGCCTGGTTGACCCGCGCGTAGGACGGATACGGCATCGCCGGGTAAAGCGTGCTGCCGTTTTTGGCCACACCATGACGCACGGCCTGATCGAAGTCTTCGAAGCTGTAATCGCCAAGGCCGGTCTTATCCGGGGTGATATTGGTCGAGTAGATCGTGCCGATCGGCGTTTCCATCGGTAGGCCGCCGGCGAACGGCTTGCCGCCCTTGGCCGTGTGGCAGGCCACGCAGTCGCCGGCGCGGGCCAGGTATTCGCCGTGCTTGATCAGATTTTGATCAACGTTGGCCGCATAGACTGCCATGCTGCCGAGCAGGGCGAGGGTGGCGATAACGAAATTTTTCATGGTCATCGCTCCTTAAGCCTGAACCAGCGGGCCGGGGTTTTTCAGATATTGCTCGCGGATCGCTTTCGCCGACCAGTAGGTCAGCGCCGCCACCAGACCGGTCGGGTTATAACCCAGGCCCTGCGGGAACGCCGAGGCGCCCGGAACGAACACGTTATGCACGTCCCAGCTCTGCAAATAGCGGTTCAGCGCGCTGGTCTTCGGATCGGTGCCCATGATCGCGCCACCGTTGAGGTGGGTGGTCTGGTACGAGGCGGTGTTGAAGTGGTCGCCGACTTGCTTGCCGATCACTGAAATGGCTTTCGGGCCCATGGCTTGGGCGATCTTGCCCATCTTCTCGACCATGAAGCGGTTCATCTTGATGTCGTTTTCCTGCCAGTCGAAGGTCATGCGCAGCAGCGGCAGGCCGTAGGCATCGCGGTACACCGGATCGAGATCGAGGTAGTTGCCACGGTAGGACTGGTGCGCGCCGTGGGCGTCCATCGACACCTGATGGGTGTAGTAATCGGCGGTGGCGCGTTTCCACGCACTGCCCCACGCCGGTGTGCCCGGCGGGTTCGAGGTGCCGGCAATCGGTCGGCTGCCAGCCTGGTTGACCCACATCGGCGAGCCGCCGACGAAGCCGTGCGGGCCATGATCGAAGTTGTCGGCGTTGAAATCGTCCACCGCCACGCCGTTGCCGCCAGCGCCGATGAAGTTGTTGGTGTGGGTGTCCTTGTCGAAGAACGCCTTGATGGTGGCCATGTTCTGGTAGGCGAAGTTACGCCCGACCACGCCTTCGCCGCTGATCGGGTCGTACGGTTTGCCGATCCCGGAAAGCAGCATCAGACGCACGTTGTGCAACTGGAATGCGCCGAGGATCACCAGATCCGCCGGCTGCTCGATCTCGCGGCCCTGGCCGTCGATATAAGTGACGCCGGTGGCTTTGCTTTTCGTGCTGTCGAGATTGACCCGCAGCACATGGGAGTTGGGGCGCAGTTCGAAATTCGGCAGGGCTTGAGCGCCGGCAGAATGTTCACGTTCGGTGAGGCCTTGGAATACATGTAGCAGACGTAGCCGCTGCAGAAACCGCAAAAGTTGCACGGACCCATCTGGGCGCCGTAGGGATTGGTGTACGGCCCCGAAGTATTGGCCGAAGGCAGGTTGTAGGGTTTGTAACCGACTTCTGTAGCCGCTTTGCCGAACAGTTGTGCGGATACGGTGTTCTTCTGCGCTTGAAGCGGGAACGGGTTGGAGCGATCCGCCGCGTATGGGTTGCCGCCCTTGCCCTGACCGACCAATTGGCCTTTCACCGTCCAGGCCTGACCTGAGGTGCCGAAGACTTTTTCCGCGAAGTCGAAAAACGGTTCCAGCTCTTCATAGCTGACACCGAAGTCCTGGATGGTCATGTCCTTGGGAATGAAGCTTTTGCCGTAGCGTTCTTCGTAATGGCTGCGCATGCGCAACTCGATCGGGTCGACCCGGAAATGCACGCCGGACCAATGCAGTCCGGCGCCGCCGACGCCATTACCCGGCAGGAACGCGCCCAGTTGGCGGTTGGGCAGGGCGATGTCGTTGACGCTGTGACGAATGGTCACCGTCTCTTTGGAGATGTCCTGAAACAGTTTCTTGCGCACGCTGTAGGTGAGTTCGTCGATCACCTGCGGATAGTTGCCGTCGGGGTAGGTGTCCTGCATCGGCCCGCGTTCCAGCGCCAGCACGTTGAGACCCGCCTCGGTGAGTTCCTTGGCCATGATCGCGCCGGTCCAGCCAAAACCGACGATGACTGCATCAACCTTCTTCATTACCGTCGCCATGCTCATGCCCTCTCGCCGCGAATCGACACTGCCGGGAAGGGGTATTGCTCGTTGCGTTCCACCCAATCCATGAAATCGGCGCGGGCGCCGGGAAACCGATCATGGTCCAGCCGACCATGCCTTTATTGCCACCGTGGATCGGGTCGCAGAAGAAACCTTCCTTGGTGTTTTGCAGCAGCAGATTGAAAAAATCTTCGCCGGCACCGCAGCGAACTGCGGCTTGCCGGCTTCAATTTGCCTGAGCAAATCGTCTCGGGTAGCGCTGTCTTGCTCGGCAAATGTTTTACCGCTGAGACCTTTTACCCACTGATCCGTGGCGGCGATGCCGAGGCGATAAATGTCTTTGGGCACCAGTTTGCTCTGCCAGCCCATCTCCGGCGCAGCGTCGGCATTGAACGGGCCTTGCATGTACCACAGCGCGCCGGCGGCGTACGGGGTGTTCATCTGCCGGTCGATGTATTCCGGCACACCGGCTTCGAGCGCGCCGGGGCCTTGCGCATCGTTGGGGATCAACTGCGCGACGGCGGCGTTGATGAATGCCCATTCTTCAGCGGTGAAAAAGCTCGGCTGATAATCGCCTGCGGTGGCAAGGAGAGGTTTCGGCGCGGCAGGCGCTGGCGCACTTTCAGGTGCGGCTTGCAGCACGCTGCTGCCCAGGCCGGTACCGGCAAGGGTGACCACCGGAATCAGGGTCAGGGATCTGCGCAAGAACTCACGCCGCGGGTTGTCTCGATCTTGATCAGACATGGGGTACCTCATCAGGCATAGAAGTCAGCCGCTTCTGCGAGCAGCTCGAGGAATTTCGCGTCGCGGTGACGGGTGTCTGTCCCGGTAAAGGAGCGCCACGTCTGCAACATCATGTGACAAATGGTAGCAGGCTAAGCATCAAGAAAAACCGTTTGCACGGAAAAAAGCCCGGCGAGGCGACGATTCACATTTCTTTGACGGCCGGCTCACGGCGCATTGACCGCCGAACGTCGAAGCTGAGATTCCTTCCATGAAGATTGCCGAAACGGTCAGCCCAGCATGTCTCGAGTGCGCTTTTTCCCCGCTTTGTGTTTTTCGCTTGTCGCGCTGTTGCATGGCATGGCCGCCCGGGCGGCCGACGCAATATCGCCCCGCCCGGCCGATTGGGCGCAGCCGGTCGAGGCGCAGTTCAACCTGTTCCGCATGTCGCCAACCCTGTATCGCAGTGCCCTGCCGAGTCGTGGCGCGGTGCCGTTGCTGAACAGTCTGCATGTCGTCACAGTGATCAACTTCCTGCCTGAAACCGATAGTGACTGGCTGTCCACGCCCGGGGTCAAGCAGGTGCAGTTGCCGTATCGCACCAATCATGTCGACGACAGTGATGTGCTCAAGGCCCTGCGCGCGATTCAGTCCGCTGAAGCTGATGGCCCGGTGCTGATGCACTGCAAGCACGGTTCTGACCGCACCGGACTGATGGCGGCGATGTACCGCGTGGTAGTGCAGGGCTGGAGCAAAGAGCAGGCGCTCAAGGAAATGACCGAGGGCGGTTTTGGTGACAGCCAGCATTTTCACGACAGCGTACGTTACGTGATGCAAGTCGACGTCGACCGATTGCACGAGGCGCTGGTCAATGGCGAATGCAGCACCAGTGCATTCGCCATGTGCTCGATGAAGAGTTGGTTCGACTCGGCGCACGTCCAGCGTTGATCGGCTCAGTCTGGCAGCGCCGCGAAGAGCTCAGGGTTGATCGGCTGGCCGAGAAAGGCGTGCAGCGCTTCGGGCAGCGATTTCATGTCAGCCGAAAGCAGCGTTTCACGCAGATCGCGGCCGGTCTGCTCGTTGAACATGCCTTCGCGTTCGAAGCGTTTGAATGCCTCGCTCGCCAGCACGCCTGACCACTTGTAGGCATACAACGAAGCTTCGTAACCGGTCGCCAGATAGTCGCAGCTGTTGGCGAAGCGGCATTCTCCCGGCAGTTGCAAATGAGGGAACACGCCTTGAACCTCATCGAATACCTGCTGAACGCTGCGCCCGTCGCCCTGACTGCGGTGCAGCTCGAAGTCTAGCAGTGCGCTCATCAGCAGCATTGCCGTGTCTCGACTGCGCTGAGCGCCGAGAGCAAGCAGTGCACGGTTGATCTGCGCTTCGCCAAGACGCTCGCCGGTTTCGTGATGCGTGCCCAGCCAGCGCAGGAATTCCCTGACCGCGCCCAGTGTTCGAACAGTTGACCGGTAAATTCGGCCGCGTCGCGGCTCAATTGCGATATGCCTGACAGGTTGTAATGAGGCGAGCGCGTCAGCACGTGATGCAGGCAATGCCCGAACTCGTGCAGAAGCACGCGCAGGTCCTGGTGAGAAAGCAGATCGGGGTGGCCGGCAGCGGCAGCGGTGAAATTACTTTGCAGCGAGGCGATCGGCAGTACCGGCCGGCCTTCGGCGGTGATGCGCCGATTGCGCAGCACACCGGTCCAGGCGTAATCGCTGCCAGTGTCACGATGGAATGGGTCGATGTAGATATAGCCGATCGGCTGCCCATGCTCACTGACCTCGAATAATCGAACCTGATCATCGAGGCGTTCGCCCTGCGGGTCCTCAACAAGGGTGATGCCGAACAGATGCTCGCCGAACCGGCACAGGCTGCGCAGAGTGGCATTGAGCGGGAAATACTCGCGAAGGTCATGAAGTGCCCCGTCCAGTTGCTGCAGGCGCAGCTGTTCCGCGAGGAAGTCCTGATCCCACGCCTGCACCTGCTCGATGCCCCACTGGCGGGCGAAGACTCGCAGTTCTGCGGTGTCACGCGCCAGTTGCGCGGCATTGAGCGCGATCTGTTGATGCAGGAAACGGCTGACCTGATCGGTATGCGTGGCCATGCGGTTGTGCAGGCGCAATTGGGCGAAATTGTCGAAGCCCAGCAACTTCGCCTTCGCATGCCGCGAGAGCAACAGCCTCGCCAGTACAGGCTCATTATCGAAGCGCCCGGCCGTGGGCCCCTGATCCGAGGCACGGGTGTAGTAAGCCTTGAAATACTCCTCTCGCAATGCGCGGTTCTGCGCGTGGGTCATGATCTGTTCGAAAGTGTGCTGATTCAGCGTAAGCCGCCAGCCGGAAAGCCCAGCCTGTTTGGCGTTGGCAGCCAGATGCGCTTGCACATCGGGCGTCAGCCCTTCCAGCACGGTCTGATCATCGATGTGTTTGTACCAGGCGGCGTTGGCTGCGGCGAGGTTGGCCAGAAAGCGCTTTTCCTGCAGGTCGATGTCCTCGTTCAACTGCGCCAGCTGTGCTCGCTGCGCTGCTGGCAACTCAGTGCCGGCCAGACGAAATCTGCGCAGGATTTTCGCCAGCGAGGTTTTGCGCGAATCACTGAAGCTGGCGGCAATCGAGCTCTTTGCCAACCGCTGACAGGTTTCGAGCAACCCCCGATGACTGCTCCTCGTCGCGCTGAATCGTGCTGCGGCATTGCTGCTCAGTGCGCTCTGCAGTAACCAGTCGGCATCGTTGGAGTGGATCACCGTCAGGAACTCGATGATCGCCATGGTTTCCGCCAGGCGCGCGTCGGCTTCATCAATGGCAATTACCACGTCGTCCCAGTTGGGATGATCGACCTGAGTGGCGATGACGTTGTCGATAATCAGCTGGTTGTCGGCAACGATGTACTCGACAGCCGGCAACAAATGCTCGGCGCGTACCGCCGACCAGGGCGGCAACTGCCAGTGTTGCAGGAGAGGATTGATGTCAGGCATGGCGTCTTCCGTGAGAGAGGGCTGGATTGACCAGCCTAATCAGGAAGCGCAGGGGCGCGGTGGTAGATAGTTACCGCCGCCTGCGACGGTCATCGGCAGGCGGCGGTAATTGTCACTGCTGCTCGTCGGGCTTTTTCTTCAACTTGGGGTTGGGGAAGAACTGCACGGCCTGGACCGTTTTGTCGGCGGCAGGCTTGAGCGCGCTGGTATTGACCCGCGTGCCCAGCTCTTTAGGCACCGACAACCCCTGCTCGTTGAGGGTGTCGGAGTAACCGCAGGCCACGCATTCGCGGTGTGGCACGCCGTCCTCGTTCCACATCATCAACTTGTCCGGCTCGCTGCACGCCGGGCAGACTGCCCCGGCGATGAAGCGCTTCTTGGTGATCACAGGGCCTTCGCTCATGCTGCCGCGTCCTCACTCAGACCGCTGTGGCGCAACAGCGCGTCGATCGACGGCTCACGGCCACGGAAGTCGACGAACAGCACCATCGGTGCCTGCGAGCCGCCGCGCGCCAGAATCGCTTCGCGGAAGGCGCGACCGGTTTCAGCGTTGAGCACGCCGTCTTCTTCGAACTTGGAGAAGGCATCGGCGGACAACACTTCAGCCCACTTGTAACTGTAGTAACCGGCCGCGTAACCACCGGCGAAGATGTGCGCGAAGCTGTTGGGGAAGCGGTTGTAGGCCGGTGGACGCATCACCGAGACCTCGTCACGTACGCCCTCGAGCACTTGCGCCACGCTGCGGCCATCGCCATGGGTGGCGTGCAGTTCGAAGTCGAACAGCGAGAACTCCAGCTGACGCACCATCATCAGGCCGGACTGGAAGTTCTTCGCCGCGAGCATTTTTTCCAGCAGGTCCTGCGGCAGGGGTTCGCCGGTCTCGTAGTGGCCGGAGATCAGTGCCAGGCCTTCCGGCTCCCAGCACCAGTTTTCCATGAACTGGCTCGGCAGTTCGACCGCATCCCAGGCCACGCCATTGATGCCGGAGACGCCAGCGTGTTCGACGCGGGTCAGCAGGTGATGCAGGCCGTGCCCGAACTCGTGGAACAGGGTGGTCACTTCATCGTGGGTCAGCAGCGCAGGCTTGCCGCTGTCGGCCGGGGTGAAGTTGCACACCAGATTGGCGACTGGGCTTTGCAGCACGCCGTCGACGGTGCGGCGACGGTCGCGGGCGCCGTCCATCCACGCGCCGCCACGCTTGTTGGCGCGGGCATACAGGTCGAAGAAGAAGCGGCCGACGTGCTGGCCGTTTTCCTTGATCTCGAACAGGCGTACGTCGGGGTGCCAGGTGTCGAAGCCTTTCTGCTCGGCGATCTCGATGCCGTACAAACGCTGGACAATGGCGAACAGGCCGCTGAGGACTTTATCGATCGGGAAGTAGGCGCGCAGGGTTTCCTGAGCGACGCTGTAGCGTTGCTCGCGGAGTTTTTCGCCGTAGAAACCACTGTCCCAGCTTTGCAGATCGGCGCAGCCCTGTTCGGCGGCGTAAGCGCGCAGCTGTTGCAGATCCTGCGCGGCGAACGGCTTGCTGCGCTGGGCCAGATCACGCAGGAAGCTCAGTACCTGATCGCTGGATTCGGCCATTTTCGTCGCCAGGCTCAGCTCGGCGAAACTGGCGAAACCCAGCAGTCGGGCCAGTTCCTGGCGCAGGTCGAGGATCTCTTCCATCACCGGGCCGTTGTCGTTCTGGCCGGCATTCGGGCCTTGATCCGAGGCGCGGGTGCAGTAGGCGGCGTAGACTTCTTCGCGCAGCGCACGGTCTTGCGCGTAGGTCATCACCGCGTAGTAGCTGGGGAATTCCAGGGTGATCAACCAGCCATCCAGACCTTTGGCCTGCGCGGCGGCAGCCATCTGCGCCTTGGCCGAATCGGTCAGGCCGGCGAGGGCGGCTTCGTCGGTAATGTGCTTGGTCCAGGCCTGCGTAGCGTCGAGCAATTGGTTGGAGAAGCGGCTGCCGAGCTCGGACAATTTGCTCTGCACTTCGGCGTAACGCTTCTGCTCGGCTTCCGGCAGGTCGATACCCGACAGGCGGAAATCGCGCAGGGCGTGTTCCAGGATGGTTTTTGCGCGACGTCGAAATTGGCAGCTTCCGGACTGTTGGCCAGCGCTTCATACGCCTGGAACAGTTCGCGGTTCTGGCCCATTTCGGTGGAGTAGGCGCTCAGGGCCGGCAGGCACGACTCGTAGGCTTCGCGCAGTTCGGCGCTGTTGCACACGGCGTTAAGATGGCTGACCGGGCTCCATGCCGCACCGAGACGATCGTTGAGTTCGTCCATCGCCAGCACCAGACCGGCCCAGGTCGGGTTCTTGCCCTGGGTCTTGAGAATGTCGGCGATGGCGGCGCGGTTGTCCGCGAGGATGGTTTCGATGGCGGGCAGGACGTGTTCGGCACGGATCGTGGAGAACGGCGGCAGGTCGTAGGACTGCAAAAGAGGGTTGTTCACGCTCACGGTTGGCACCTTGGCTGGAAGAAACATGCGCCCATCTTAATTACAATCGACACTCACCGCAGCTATCGGCGACAGAGAGAGAACTAATCGTGTCCCTTCGCAAATACCAGAATCACACCCCCGCCTGAGCAACGGCGCATTCGTCGACGGTTCGGCGGTGGTGATCGGCGACGTCGAAATTGGCGCAGACAGCTCAGTCTGGCCGCTGACGGTGATCCGTGGCGACATGCACCGCATCCGCATCGGCGCGCGCACCAGCGTGCAGGATGGCTGCGTACTGCACATCACCCACGCCGGCCCGTTCAACCCGGACGGTTTTCCACTGCTGATCGGCGATGACGTGACCATCGCCCACAAGGTCATGCTGCACGGCTGCACCGTTGGCAGCCGCGTGTTGATCGGCATGGGCAGCATTGTCATGGACGGCGCCGTGGTCGAGGACGACGTGATCATTGGCGCTGGCAGCCTGGTGCCGCCGGGCAAGCGCCTGCAGAGTGGCTTCCTGTACGTCGGCAGCCCGGTCAAGCAAGTGCGTCCGCTGACCGAAAAGGAAAATGCCTTCTTCATCTACAGCGCGGCGAATTACGTCAAGCTCAAGGACCTGCATCTGGCCGAAGGCTACGACCAGCTCTGAATCGCCCTACACCTGCCCGGGAATTTCCATGCATTACCAGACCGTACTGTTCGACCTCGATGGCACCCTGACCGACCCGCGTGAGGGCATTACCCGCTCAATTCAATTTGCCTTGGCCAACCTCGGCATCGACGAACCGGACCTGAGCAAACTGGAACACTTCATCGGTCCGCCGCTGCTGCAAGCGTTCATGCAGTTCTACGATTTCGACGAGGCCAAGGCCTGGGAAGCGGTGAATTTCTATCGCGAGCGCTTCAAGGTCACCGGGCTCTACGAGAATCGGGTGTTCGACGGGGTGACGCCGTTGCTGGAAACCTTGAGCGGGCAGGGGCGGCAGTTGTACATCGCGACGTCCAAGCCGTGGGTATTTGCCCGCGAGATCGCCCGGCACTTCGACTTCGCCCGGCATTTCAAAGTGATCTACGGCAGCGAACTGGACGGCACGCGCACCAACAAGGTTGAGCTGATTGCGCACCTGCTTGAGGAAGAACGCCTCGACCCGGCGCAGACCCTGATGATCGGCGATCGCAAGCATGACCTGATCGGCGCCCGCAGCAACGGCTTGGATGCAGCGGCGGTGGGCTATGGGTTTGGCAGTTTCGAGGAGTTGAATGCCGAGGCGCCGGCTTACCACTTCGAAACCCTGGATGCGTTGCATCAGGCGTTTTTGCAGCGCTGATCAGATGGCTATCGCTGGCAAGCCAGCTCCCACAGGTTAGCGATATCTTCAGGCTCACCGCTGCCCTGTGGGAGCTGGCTTGCCAGCGATGAGGCCCGTTCAGCCGCTGGAG
This sequence comes from Pseudomonas sp. B21_DOA, assembly GCA_030544685.1. NCBI lineage: Bacteria > Pseudomonadati > Pseudomonadota > Gammaproteobacteria > Pseudomonadales > Pseudomonadaceae > Pseudomonas > Pseudomonas sp. B21_DOA. The sequence goes on from CP086683.1 coordinate 1,075,731, forward strand.
GACTCAGGAATGGCCAAGGCCCTCAAAGCCGCCTTGCGCTCATCAACCGGCAATCGTCCCAACCGCTCAACCTCGGCATAAAACCTCGGCCAATCCCCACCGACCTGCCGGAACACGGCCGCGAACGCCGGCACCCACTGGTCATACAGCCCGAACGGCAACAGTCGCGCGTTGTTCAGCGGCGCGTTGACCCAGGCGTCATAGCGCTTGTCCCCGGCCCACTGACTGTCGCGCATGACCCGATACTCCCGGCGCAAGCGCTCGAACTCCGCCGCTTTGCGCTCTCGCATCTGCTCGACCGACAGTGGCTGCGCATACAGCTTCTCCAGTCGAGAACGCGTGGCGAGTACCAGTTCGATGAACTGGTCACGCTGCTTGAGTCTGGCATCCGACTCCGCTGGCAAGCCGCGAAACGCCCGCCACTGCCGCGTCCCTTCCTGCTCGACAAACGTGGCAAATGACTCGTTGAACTCGGTGTCGTCCTTTACATAGAACTTCTGGTGCGCCAGCTCATGAAAAATCAGCGTGGCCAGTCGTTCGTCGCCCCAGCCCATCATCGAATTGAGGATCGGGTCATTGAACCAGCCAAGCGTCGAGTACGCCTCGACCCCGCCGATCGACACGTCCATGCCCTGCAAGCGCTGAAGCGCCGCTTCGCCACGGGCGGCGCTCTGGCTGTAGTAGCCGCGATAGGCCACGCAGCCGGCAATCGGGAAGCAGTGATTCTGCGGCGTGAGGGAAAACTCTGTGGTGGCGAACACGTTCCACACCACGAACGGCCGGCCAAGGTCGGCGTACAGGCGATAGCTCTGGTTGTCCGGCAGGTGCAGATGCTCGCTGGCGAACGCGCGGGCCTTTTGTGATTGAGCCAGATGCGCGCGCAATTTGGCATCGCGGCTTGGGTCGGCAATGACGTGCTCGACCGGCTCCCGCGCGCGCAGCAACTGCAATTGTCCGCTGGCCAACTGGCTGTAATAGCTGACGCTGGCGCAACCGTTGAGCAACAAAAACAACACACCCGGAAACAAAATCGGAAAAACGCGATCAAGTAACCCAAGGCTGGAATACGGCCTGATCAAAATAAGAAATTCCCCGGAAAGTCTGCCCCAAGACTATCCCGCCTCAAGGAGCACCGCTATGCGCATGTTGATGCTGACAGGAGGCCTGCTGACGCTGGCCGGTTGTGCCGGATTCGGAATGCCCGACCCCGACCCTTCGCAAGCCTGGATCGATCTCGACGCCCGGCAACACGACACGGCACTGCAAGCCGTGCAAGTCGATGCCACACAGGCTGTCGACAAACGATATTTCGAAGTGCAGCCCGGCAGCCATGAGCTGAAGGTGCGCTATCAGTTTCCGGTCAAAGCCACCAACATCGGCCCGACTGCCGAACCGCTGTGGCGCGATTGCCAGTTGAGCGTGAAATTCAAGGATTTCAACGCCGGCCAGCGCTATCAGTTGCAGGCGGGCAGCATCGGCTTCCGGCCTTGGGCCAAGCTTTATGACGAACAGCGCAAGGTCGTCGGTCAGGGTACGCCGGCGGGCTGTCAGAGCAGTTGATCGGCGCTATGCTGGCTGTTAAAACCTGCGGATATCCACCATGCGTACCTTGCTGCTGTTGTTCGTTGTCGGTCTCGTCGCCGGTTGCCAGACGCCATTGCCACCGGTTGACCCGCACATGGCCTGGGTCGACTTCTCAACGCCAAGCCCCGGCGGCAAGTTGCTGATGGCCGAGCGCCTCGACAACCAGCGCTTGAACGACGGGCGCTTCTTCCAGGTGACGCCCGGCAGCCACGAGCTGCGGGTGCGTTTCGACTTCGAAGTGTTTGGCGGCGGTGGCAGTCTGCTCACCGGCCCGGTCGAGCGTTTGTGTTATCTGACGATCCGCTACGACCACTTCGAAGCCGGCCAGCGTTATCTGCTGGAAGGACGTTCGTTGGCATTCACGCCGAGCGCACGTTTGTACAATGCCAAACGCGAAATCGTTGCTGAAGACCGCGAGTTCAACTGCATCATCTAGCGCTTCAGCTGTCGTTTTTCTGATAGATGATGCGCTTGGTGCCGTTCTCGCAAGAACCGACGATCATGGCTGAGTCGTGCTGCTTCGCCTCTTCGGCCGTGATGATTTCCAGTGTGTACGAGGGAATGGCCTTCGCCTGGATCTTGATCTCGATTTCCTTTCTGAGCTCTTCGCAGTCCTTGGGGCTGCGAAAGCGGACGTGGCCAGTGCACTGCAAAGGATCGCCAAGCCAATACGTTTCATCGATGAAGCTCCTTGAGGCAGCGCGCACGGGTGTGCGCTGAAGCTGCTGTCGATTATTCGACCACATTTTTACAGAGCGGGTTCTGACTTTGCTCACACCTTGTATTAATTGCCGGCCGCTGAGCTGGTTTCGAGATTGCCTTCGCGAGCAGGCTCGCTCCCACACCGGATCTGCGATGTGCACAAATCCCTGTGGAAGCGAGCCTGCTCGCGAACGCGTCAGCGCTGCAAACGCCGAATCAGCTGACCAGCGAAGCCTCAAGGGTGATCTTCGCATTCAGCACCTTGGAAACCGGGCAACCTTCCTTGGCCTTGTTGCTCAACTCCTCAAACTGTTGCTGAGTTGCGCCCGGGATCTTCGCCTTGAGAATCAGCTTCACCGCAGTGATCGCGAAGCCGCCGTCAACCTGATCGAGAGTAACTTCAGCGTTGGTGTCGATGCTGTCTGCCTTCAGGCCGGCGTCGCCGAGAATCATCGAAAACGCCATGGAGAAGCATCCTGCGTGGGCCGCGCCGATCAGTTCTTCCGGATTGGTGCCCTTGCCGCCTTCAAAGCGCGCCTTGAAGCCGTACGGTGCTTCGCGCAGTACGCCGGTTTCGGTGGAGATCGAGCCGAGACCGGTTTTCAGGTCGCCTTCCCAATGCGCCGATGCCTTTTTCACGATAGCCATGTCTGCCTCCTCAAATGTGGCGCGGAACGCCGCGCCGTCGCGGTTTTTACTAGCAAGGCTTCTGAGGATAGACGGCAGAACAAAGTTCAGCCTGGCTGAATCGTTGACTTTTTAGTAGGAAATTTCGTTGCTGCTATTGAATCTCGGGTATATGCCCTCATTCCATAAAACACGCTTATGGATTTGGCAGGTTTTCGTTTGCAAGAAAAACCTGCCTCCCCACCCGGAGATGCAGGTTCATGAAAAAACTGTCCGACGTTAAATTTTCCACCCTCGACCTGGTGCCGGTGCGCGAAAACGGCAGCGCGGCGCAATCGCTGCACAACTCGCTGGATCTGGCGCAGCATGCCGAGAAATTCGGCTACACAAGATTCTGGGTCGCCGAACACCACAACATGGACGGCATCGCCAGTTCGGCCACTTCGGTGTTGCTCGGCTATTTGGCCGGGGGCACGTCGACGATCCGCGTCGGTTCCGGCGGGGTGATGCTGCCCAACCATGCGCCGCTGGTGATTGCCGAACAGTTCGGCACCCTCGAGAGCCTGTATCCGGGGCGAATCGACCTGGGTCTGGGCCGCGCGCCCGGCTCGGACCAGATGACCGCCCGCGCCTTGCGCCGTGAGCGCTCGGGCAGCGCTGACGACTTCCTGAAGACGTCGCCGAACTGATGCGCTACCTCGGCCCGCGCACCCCTGAGCAACGGGTGATCGCCATGCCCGGCACCGGCACCAACGTGCCGATCTGGCTGCTCGGCTCAAGCCTGTTCAGTGCGCAATTGGCGGGTGAGCGCGGCTTGCCTTACGCCTTTGCCTCGCACTTCGCGCCGCGCTTCATGCACGAGGCGATCCGCATCTACCGCAATCACTTCAAACCGTCGGCGGTGCTCGACAAGCCTTACGTGATGCTCGGCGTGCCGTTGGTGGCAGCGGATACCGACGAGCAGGCCGATTACCTGGCGACGTCGGTGTACCAGCGCATTCTTGCGCTGATGCGTGGCCAGAGCCTGGTGCAGCGTCCGCCGGTGAAAACCATGGACGGTCTGTGGCTGCCCCATGAACGTGAAGCGGTGGGCGATTTCCTCGGCCTCGCCATGGTCGGCGGCCCGCAGAAGATCCGCGCCAAGCTTGAAGTGCTCATCGAGCAGACCCAGGCGGACGAGCTGATTTTCACCAGCGATTTGTATGAGCATGCTGATCGCGTGCGCTCGTACGAGCTGCTGGCGCAGGTGATGAAGGGCTAAGATTCACCACGCATACCTTGTGGGAGCGAGCTTGCTCGCGAAGACGGAGTGTCAGGCACTCGATATGTCAACTGACCCACCGGTTTCGCGAGCAAGCTCGCTCCCACATCGGGTACATGGAGCCCACAAAAAAGCCGACGCATCCACGTCGGCTTTTGTATTTCAGGCGCAATCAACCGCGCTTGTAGACGATTTCCTTGCTGCCGCCTTCGCAGCTGCCGACGACATCGCCATCAGCCGCTGCACCCTTGTCGACAACCTCCAGCGAATAACCGGAAACGCCCTTGGCGTCGAGCTTCGCTGCGATTTCGCTTTTCAGCTCTTCACAAGGTTTGCCGGCTGCAAATGCACCACCCGCAAGGCTCAACAAACCTACTGCCAACATGAACTTCTTCATCGGTCGCACTCCCTGGTCGGATTGAAAGAGGCGGGCATCGAGTCATCCACCCGATGCGCTCACCTTGTAGCGCTTTGCCATTCCCTATGGCACTCGGCCAGCGCGCAAGTTCAGAAGACTAGCTCAAACTCAGCTGGCGACAATCTTGAAGCCGACTTTCAGCGTTACCTGAAAATGCGCCACTTGGCCGTTTTCGATGTGGCCGCGGGTTTCAGTCACTTCAAACCATTCCAGATTGCGCAGGGTCTTGTTGGCCTCGGCCAGGGCATTGTTGATGGCGTCTTCGATGCTGGTGGTGGACGAACCGACCAGTTCGACTTTCTTGTACGTGTGATGGTCACTCATGGCGATCTCCTTGGGTTGGAATGGCGTGTGAAATTGAGACTAGCAGGCAATTGCACTGTTGATTTCGGCGCCGCTGCGCTGCCGAAGTTCAGAATTTCTGCACTTTCTCGAAGTGGTGAAGTCCCAACCAACACACGCCACTCATCACCAATGCAGGAGAGCCACCATGGCCAACACCTCTTTACGTAAAGCCTCGTTGCAAAGCATGGAAGCCGAGATCGAGAGTCTGCTCAAATCGTTGGAAAGCTTGAAAGACGATGCTTCGGACGAGTCGCGCAAGACCCTCAAGGCGCTGAAAAGCAACGCCGAAAGTGCGCTGAAACATTCCCGTCATCTGCTCAGCGACGCGTACGAAGAAGTCAAAGTGAAAACCCGCGAGACCGGCATTGCCACTCGTGACTACGCGCAGGAACACCCATGGACCACAGCCGGCGTGGCTGTCGGTGCAATCGGTCTGCTCGCCGCCTACTTTTTGTTCAAGCGCGGTGAGTGATCAGGCTGGCGCAGCTCGTTTTTGAGCCATTGCGCCAGTTGCCGGGCGCGTCCGTCTGCGGCGCGCTTGGGTAGCCACAACGCCAGTTGCGCCGGGGTTTCGCAAAAGCCCCACGGCGCAACCAGGCGACCCGCCTTCAGATCTTCGGTTACCAGCGGCTCCGGCGCGATTGCCACGCCGAGACCTGCAACAGCCGCCTCCAGCAAATAATACAAATGCTCAAAACCTTGCCCGAGCTTCAACGCCTTGGGATTGAGGTGGTTTTGCTGCGCCCAGCTGGGCCAGGCTTGTGGGCGAGAGGTGGTGTGCAGCAAGGGCTCATCAAAAAGATCTGCGGCCACAGCGGTGTGCAGCTTCTGATAACCGCTATACAACGGGCTCATTACGGGGCCGATGCGTTCCGCCGCCAGTTCATAGACCTGCATATCGGCCGGCCACGGTGGTTCGGCGAACAGCAACAACGCATCAAGGCCCGGGCGCCGGGGATCGAGATCGCCTTCACCGGCCGACAGGTGCAGACGCAGATCCGGCAAATCGGCATTCAGCCGCCCCAGGCGCGGAATAAACCAGCGCGCCAGCAGGCTCCCCGAACAACCCAGCACGAATGGCGCATCCGCTGTGCTTTGTGTGAGTTCGGCGCAAACACTGCGCAGCCGATCGAACGCTTCAGCGCTGGCATCGCGTAGACGCACGCCGGCATCTGTGAGTTTCAAGCCGCGCCCGTCCTTGATGAACAGGCTCACGCCGAGATGTTCCTCAAGCACCTTGAGCTGGCGGCTGACCGCGCCGTGGGTGACGTGCAGCTGTTCGGCAGCCTGACTCACACTGTTCAGTCGGGCGGTGGCCTCGAAGGCGCGCAAGGCATTTAGCGGGGGAAGGTCATGGCTCATGGTATCTGTGAGTTTTCCTGACAGGTTTAGGCGATCTTATCGGTTTTCAGCCTGGAAAGTCAGGGGTAGAGTGGTCGTCATTGTCTTCTGACCGAATCCACCTGGAGCGACCCATGACCCAGACTTCGCACACCTCCGATCTGCGTAACGGCCCCGACGCCAACGGCCTGTTCGGTGCGTTCGGTGGCCGTTATGTAGCGGAAACCCTGATGCCGTTGATCCTCGACCTGGCTCGCGAGTACGAAGCGGCCAAGGAAGATCCGGCCTTCAAAGAAGAATTGGCCTACTTCCAGCGCGACTACGTCGGACGCCCGAGCCCGCTGTATTTCGCTGAGCGCCTGACCGAATTCTGCGGCGGCGCCAAGATCTACCTCAAGCGTGAAGAGCTGAATCACACCGGCGCGCACAAGATCAACAACTGCATCGGCCAGATTCTGCTGGCGCGGCGCATGGGCAAGAAGCGCATCATTGCCGAGACTGGCGCCGGCATGCACGGCGTGGCTACGGCCACCGTTGCTGCGCGTTTCGGTCTGGACTGCGTGATCTACATGGGCACCACCGACATCGAACGTCAGCAGGCCAACGTCTTCCGCATGAAACTGCTCGGCGCTGAAGTGATTCCGGTTGTCGCTGGTACCGGCACCCTGAAAGACGCGATGAACGAAGCCCTGCGCGACTGGGTGACCAACGTCGACAACACCTTCTACCTGATCGGCACCGTAGCCGGCCCACACCCGTATCCAGCAATGGTCCGCGACTTCCAGGCCGTCATCGGCAAGGAAACCCGTGATCAGCTGCAAGCCCAGGAAGGTCGTCTGCCGGACAGCCTGGTGGCGTGCATCGGTGGCGGTTCCAACGCCATGGGCCTGTTCCACCCGTTCCTCGACGACAAAAGCGTGGAAATCATCGGTGTCGAAGCCGCCGGTTACGGCATCGAAACCGGCAAGCACGCGGCCAGCCTGAACGGCGGCGTGCCGGGCGTGCTGCACGGTAACCGCACGTTCCTGCTGCAGGACGACGATGGCCAGATCATCGACGCCCACTCGATTTCAGCCGGCCTCGACTATCCGGGCATCGGCCCTGAACACGCCTGGTTGCATGACATCGGCCGCGTCCAGTACACCTCGGTAACCGACGACGAAGCTCTAGAAGCGTTCCACAAATGCTGCCGTCTGGAAGGGATCATTCCTGCCCTGGAAAGCGCCCACGCTCTGGCCGAAGTGTTCAAACGCGCACCGAAGCTGCCGAAGGATCACCTGATGGTGGTCAACCTCTCGGGCCGCGGTGACAAGGACATGCAAACCGTGATGCACCATATGCAACAGTCGCAGCAGGAGAAACACTGATGAGCCGCCTGCAAACCCGCTTTGCCGACCTCAAGCAACAAAATCGTGCGGCGCTGGTGACCTTTGTCACTGCCGGTGATCCTGACTACGACACTTCGCTGGCAATCCTCAAAGGCCTGCCTGCCGCAGGTGCCGATGTGATCGAACTGGGCATGCCGTTCACCGATCCGATGGCCGATGGCCCGGCGATCCAGTTGGCCAACATTCGCGCGCTGGGCGCCAAGCAGAATCTGGCGAAAACCCTGCAAATGGTTCGCGAGTTCCGTGAAGGCAACAGCGACACGCCGCTGGTGTTGATGGGCTATTTCAACCCGATCCACAAATTCGGCGTCGAGCGCTTCATCGCCGAAGCCAAAGAGGCTGGCGTTGACGGCCTGATCGTGGTCGACATGCCGCCAGAGCACAACGAAGAACTGTGCGACCCGGCGCAGGCTGCCGGTCTGGATTTCATCCGCCTGACCACGCCGACCACTGACGACGCGCGTCTGCCGCGCGTGCTCAACGGCAGTTCCGGTTTTGTCTATTACGTGTCCGTCGCGGGTGTCACCGGTGCCGGTGCAGCGACTCTGGAGCATGTGGAAGAGGCGGTTGCACGTCTGCGTCGGCATACCGACCTGCCGATCAGCATCGGTTTCGGTATCCGAACACCGGAGCAGGCCGCAGCGATCGCGCGTCTGGCTGACGGTGTGGTGGTGGGCTCGGCGTTGATCGATCACATCGCCAGTGCCGATACGCCTGAGCAGGCCATCGATGGCGTGTTGAGTCTGTGTTCGGCGCTGTCCCAAGGCGTGCGCAAGGCTCGCGTCTAAGACCGAAGGAAAACCAAAAGGCTTCAGAACATCGTTCTGAAGCCTTTTTTGTGCTCAGGGCAATTGCAGTCCGCCTGATGCCTTGTGCAGTTTGCGCAGGTGCTCGCCAATCTGTTTGACATTGGCCTCGCTCGCGGCAATCTCGGCGGCGCGCTTGGGTTCGAGCAGTTTGCGCACTTCGGTATCAAGGTCGCCGGACAGCGCCAGCAGCTTCTTCTGGCGCTGACTGCTTTCCGCTTCCAGTCGGCTGAACTCGTTTGGCTGCGGCAGTCCATAACCTTTGGAATCGAGCAGTTCCGCCGGGCGGCTGAGGAAGCCGCTGTTGGCGAGGATCTCCTGCAGCGTCGCGTTGGCTTTGTCCATGCCGCCGTTTTCCAGCTCGCGGGCGCCGAGGTAGCGTTGCTTGACCTCGTCCTGCGCCAGCAACAGCTGCCGGCGAAAACTCGCCTGCTCGAGCAGCAACAGCGCCGCGCTGGTGCGCAGGTCGGCGCGGTCAAACCATTCGCGGCGTTGTTCAGCGCTGAGTGACAGCCAGTCTTCGACAGTGGTCTGCTTGATCGGCAGCTGCTTCTTCAGCACATCGAACATCGCTTGATAGCGATCACGGAACGAGTCGAAGCGGTAGCCCAGGCGTAGCGCTTCTTTCGGATCGTCTAGCACGCTGGTATCGGCCAGACCACGGCCCTTGAGCACTTCGAGCAAGCCGTTGGGCATGATGCTGTCGAGCCCGACAAGCTGGCTGTTATTGCTGCCGCTGCGCAACAGCTTCAAGCCTTCTACCGCGCAGTTGTTGGACAGGAAGAAGTAGTTACCGTCGTAGCTCCAGTGCATCTCGGCGGCATGTTCGACCACGCCTTCGATTTCCTCGCGAGACAGGTTCAGCGGCACCGAAGCGAGGCTGCGCAGCTCGGTTTTGGTGTATTCGTCGATCACTTGCGCCAGCGGCAGCACGAACAGCCGCGACGGGTATTTGCCGACCAGACCATCCCAACTCGACAGCTGCACATCGCCAACGAAGGCGCGATAGGACAACACCAAGTGCTGATCGAGGTCGAGGCGGCAATCCGGGCCACGCGGGCGACCGGGGCGCAGATCACCAGGCGCAGCATGCTGTGGCCCCAGCGGCTGACCCAGTTCTGATTGGCCTCGGCCAGCAGGTAATCGACCGCGTAGACCCGTTCCGGATCGACTTGTCCCAAGGGCTGCTTGGCGAAGTCATTGCCCGCATTGAGAAAGGCGAAGCTCTTGCTGCAGGTGTCCTGTGCTGGCGGCGCCCAGCCGAAATGTTCCTTGTAGTAGCGATACAGCGCCGGGCGGCGGCAGGCGTAGCTCGGGTCGAGGAGGAAGTACTCCATGTTGACCGCAACGAATTCCTTGGGACTGGAGATCTCGTAAAGATCCGGGCTGCGGGCGACCTGGCGATTGTGTTGTTCGCGCTCGCCGCGGCGGCCGACGTATTGCTGCCACCCGGCCAGGTCGAGCAGGCGCGGGTCGTCGCTGATGGTGAAGCGGCGACCGTTCTGCCCGCGACACTCATCGGGAATGCCGATCAGCCCGGCGCTGTTGAAGCGTCGGGAGCAGCGCTGGATCAGCGTGCGTTCGGCGCCTGGCCATAAACGCGCGCGATCATAAATGTGGGTGATTTCGTGCAGCACCGTGGCCAGCAGTTCCTGGCGCACAGTGCCGTGGGGGCGATTGGTTTTCTCTTTCGCCGCGCTGCCATCGGTGAGACCGTCGAGCAGCTTGCGATTCAGATCGAGCTCGGCAACCAGCGTTGCCTGCCCGTAAGCGTTGGCAGGCATGTCATCGGTCCAGCCGACGTCGATGCGCCGATCCAGCCGCTCGATGAAGCTCGGCGGCAGTTTCGCCATGGCTTCATCGATCAGCGCCTGACTGGCCTGTACTTGAGCCGGGCTCAAACCCTCGGTCTTGAGCCGCAATTGCAGGCCGGCGTGGGCGCTGTTGCCAAGCAGCAACAACGCTCCGGCCAGCAGCCAGGCGCCAACGGACCTCACAGTGCGAGGATTGCTTCGGCGAGTACCTGATCGCTGGCGTCGCGTGCTTCCGGCACGCGGGTACGCAAGGTGTTGAGGGCGGCTTCGAGGTGCGCGCCACGGATGTCACCGTTGCTGGCGACGAAACTGGCGGCGTCGTCGTGGGCTTCGCGGATGATTTTCGAATCGCGAATCGACGTGGTGGTATCGGAGGTGAAATCGATGGTGCGCTGGGAGGCACGAACGATGATGTTACTGGTGGCTACCAGGGTGTGCGCCTGGGCCACATCGGCCAACACAAACAGGCCAAGGGCGGCAGCAATCAGCGGGCTACGCATGGAACGACTCCGGAAGGACAAGGATAACTATTGGACGAGAATTGCCTCTGCCAGTTCAAGGTCGCTGGCATGAAGTTTCGGCCGGGTTTTGCGCAGGTAATGCAGCGCGGATTCCAGCCGTGCGCCTCGCCATTCACCTTCACTGGCAACAAAGGCAGCCGCGTCATCATGGGCGGCGAGCAGCAGTTTACGGTCGAACGGCGCAGAAGACACCATGCTGGTGGCGTAACCGCTGACAACCGTGCCTTGGGTCGACGCATTGAAAGCATCGAAGGCGTTGGCAGACATCGCCCAGCAGGCAGCGAATAAAGTAGAAGAGATGAGCAGAGTTGGAAGAAAGCGCATGGGACTCGACAACTGTTGACGAGCCTGAAGGCTAGCGCAAAAGCCCGGGCCAGAGCCAGCATTGAAACATCGGGACACGGCTGCCGTGTCCCGCAATACCGCAAGCGATCAGAGGGTCAGAATGGCCTGAGCCAATTGGGCATCGGTGGCATTGAGTTGTGGCGCCTGATGGCGGATGTGCTCAAACGCGCTTTCCAGCTTCACCCCACGGATATCGCCTTCGCTCGCCACGAAGCTGGCGGCATCGTCGCGTGCGGCGAGGACGATCTTGTCGTCACGGAACGAGGAGGTCACATCGGAAGTGGCATCGGAAGAGGCTTTCAGCGCGCCGACGATCGAGTCGGTGGTCACGATGAAGCTGGTAGCGCTGGCGTTGGCAGCCACGGCCAGCAGGGCAGCGGCACTGAGCAGGCGAAGACGGGTCATGATGGAACTCCTTTGGATAAACCGTAGTGAGAGGTGGCTCGGTATCTGAGGAGTCAGACGCCTGTTGCGCAACGTTCGCCACGTTCTGCAGGGATATTAGGCTGGCAAATGCGGTTCGCCCAGTGGTGGCCAGTGATACTCCAAAGGTTCTGGATGACTGTACTGGCGTCATACGAGAATTCGAAAATTGTACCTGTGCTCATTCAGTTATGCGTTTTAGAGCATTCAAAGCCCCTGAAGCGACAAAACCCGTCGTGGTTTCCCACGACGGGTTCTGCTTGTGCAATTCGGGTTGCTGGCGGTGGGTCTGAAGACCAGAGCCAGCGACGCTGCTTAGCGCCAGAATGGCTTGCTCAGCTCTTCGTAGCGTTGTGCTTCGCTGATACCGGCATCAGCCAGCAGACGCGAATCCAGACGGGCCAGTTGATGGCGGCTGGAGATGCGGCGCTGCCACAACATCAGATTGGCGATAACGCGCAGAGGCAGGGAAGCCTGGGTGTTTACAGCTTTGTCTTCGAAGAACAGTTCGGAACTGAGTGTACGTTCCATGGTTGACATCCTTCCGCTTGTGGCGGGATCAGGTAGTGGTTTGACTGGTGCCCATGATCCTCTCGTTTGGATAGTCTCTGTAGATACAGTTCATTTGTATTGTGAGTGAGCAGTTAACTGTTTATGCATGGTGTACGGGTCGAAATTGGGCAAACTGTACCTGTCTGCACTCGGTTGGTGCATTTCGGCTCGTATCTGGGGATTTAGTAGGACTTTGCTGTAGGAAAAGACCGGTACAGCAGTACAGTTTTTTGCGATCCTGCTTCTCGCGCACACCCACCGAGGCAAAACTGTGTTTGCCTCGGTGATTATCTGTGTGAATCACACCGCCAGCATGCGCCCGGTTTCTTCCAGGTTCATATGCCAGCTCAGTGCTTCGCGCAGAATGTGCGGGGTATGACCGCCGATTGCACAGGCAGCGCTGAAGTAGTCATTCAGTGCCTGGCGAAAGTCTGGATGCACGCAGTTGTCGATGATCACTCGTGCACGCTCCCGTGGCGCCAGGCCACGCAGGTCGGCGAGGCCGACTTCGGTCACCAGGATGTCGACGTCATGCTCGGTATGGTCGACGTGGCTGACCATCGGCACCACGCTGGAAATCGCGCCACCCTTGGCGATCGACTTGGTCACGAATACCGCCAGATGCGCATTGCGCGCGAAGTCGCCGGAGCCGCCGATGCCGTTCATCATCCGCGTGCCGCAGACATGGGTGGAGTTGACGTTGCCGTAGATATCGAACTCCAGCGCGGTGTTGATGCCGATGATGCCCAGACGGCGCACCACTTCCGGGTGATTGGAGATCTCCTGCGGCCGCAGAATCAGTTTGTCCTTGTACTTCTCCAGGTTGCCGAACACGTCGCTGTTGCGCCGCTCGGACAGGGTGATCGAACTGCCCGAGGCAAAGCTCAGCTTGCCGGCATCGATCAGGTCGAAAGTCGAATCCTGGAGCACTTCCGAGTACATGGTCAGGTCTTCGAACGGCGAGTCGATCAAGCCGCACATCACCGCGTTGGCGATGTTGCCAATGCCGGCCTGCAGTGGGCCAAGCTTGTTGGTCATGCGCCCGGCCGCAACTTCCTGCTTGAAGAAGGTGATCAGGTGTTCGGCGATAGCGTTGGTATCAACGTCCGGTACCGACACTGTAGACGGCGAGTCCGACTGCTGAATGATGACAATCGCGACGATCTTCTCCGGCGGAATCGGAATTGCCGCGCTGCCGATGCGATCGTCGACTTTCACCAGCGGGATTGGCGTGCGCGTCGGGCGGTACGTCGGGATATAGATGTCGTGCAGGCCTTCGAGGTTGGCGTTGTGGGCCAGGTTGATCTCGACGATCACTTGTTTGGCGAAGATCGCGAAGCTGGCCGAGTTGCCCACCGAAGTGGTTGGCACGATGTGGCCTTGTTCGGTGATGGCGACTGCCTCAATGACGGCAATGTCCGGCAGCTTTAATTGCTGGTTGCGCAACTGCTCTACCGTTTCCGAGAGATGCTGGTCAATGAACATCACTTCGCCGGCGTTGATTGCCTTGCGCAACGTGCTGTCGACCTGAAACGGCATGCGCCGCGACAGCACGCCGGCCTCGGTCAGTTGCTTGTCGAGGTCGTTGCCCAGGCTGGCGCCGGTCATCAGGCTGATCTTCAGCGGCGTGACCTTGGCGCGCTCGGCCAGTGCGTGGGGAACGGCCTTGGCTTCGCCGGCGCGGGTGAAACCGCTCATGCCGACGGTCATGCCGTCCTCAATCAGAGCGGCAGCGTCGGCAGCGCTCATCACTTTATCCAACAACGAAGGCAGGCGAATACGGTCACGGTACATGGATTATTATCTCGGGCAACGAGTAGCAGGATGCGCAGTCTAGTGAATTTGGCCGGCGCCTGTCCCGCTACCAAGGTCGCAAACGAGGCCTCTATTTCGCGGGTTTGCAGTAAAACACCGTTACCGGATCTGCAACAACGCGGCAAATTGTCCAGCGTCTGGCGCAACCAAAAACGCCCCGACAGGTCGGGGCGTTCGCTATTGCAGCGGTGAATTACTCGACCGATTTGACCATATCTTCGATGACTTTCTTCGCATCGCCGAAGACCATCATGGTCTTGTCCAGATAGAACAGTTCGTTGTCCAGGCCGGCGTAGCCGCTGGCCATCGAGCGCTTGTTGACGATGATGGTCTTGGCTTTGAACGCTTCGAGAATCGGCATACCGGCAATCGGTGACTTCGGATCGTTCTTCGCGGCCGGGTTGACCACGTCGTTTGCGCCGAGCACCAGCACCACGTCGGCCTGGCCGAATTCGGAGTTGATGTCTTCCATCTCGAACACCTGGTCGTAAGGCACTTCGGCCTCGGCGAGCAGGACGTTCATGTGCCCAGGCATGCGACCGGCAACCGGGTGGATCGCGTACTTCACGGTTACGCCGCGATGGGTCAGCTTCTCGGTCAGTTCCTTCAGCGCGTGTTGTGCACGGGCCACTGCCAGGCCGTAACCCGGGACGATGATCACGGTGTCGGCGTTGGTCAGCAGGAAGGTTGCATCATCAGCCGAGCCGGATTTCACCGGACGGGCTTCCTGCGCACCAGCGGGACCTGCATCGGCTGTATTGCCGAAACCGCCGAGCAGCACATTAAAGAAGGAACGGTTCATCGCCTTGCACATGATGTACGAGAGAATCGCGCCGCTCGAACCCACCAGCGAGCCGGCAATGATCAGCATCGAGTTGTTCAGCGAGAAACCGATGCCCGCCGCCGCCCAGCCGGAATAGCTGTTGAGCATCGACACCACCACCGGCATGTCGGCGCCGCCGATCGGGATGATGATCAGCACGCCCATCACGAACGCCAGCGCCAGCATCAGTGCGAACGCCGTAAGGTTGCCGGTGAACATGAAGGTCAGGCCGAGCACCAGCGTAGCCAGACCCAGAATCGCATTGAGCTTGTGCTGACCGGCGAACTGTACCGGCGCGCCCTGGAACAGGCGGAACTTGTACTTGCCCGAGAGCTTGCCGAAGGCAATCACCGAACCGGAGAAGGTGATCGCACCGATCGCAGCGCCGAGGAACAGCTCCAGACGGTTGCCCGCCGGGATCGCATCGCCCAGCTGTTTAACGATACCCAACGACTGCGGCTCAACTACCGCCGCAATGGCAATGAACACCGCCGCGAGGCCGATCATGCTGTGCATGAACGCTACCAGTTCCGGCATCTTGGTCATTTCAACGCGCTTGGCCATGATCGAACCGGCGGTGCCGCCGACCAGCAGACCAACGATGACATAACCGATACCAGCCGTAGCCAGCTCAGCGCCCAACTTATAGATGAGGCCGACCGTGGTGATGATAGCCAACGCCATGCCAAGCATGCCGAACAGGTCGCCGCGCCGCGAAGTGGTCGGGTGCGAAAGGCCTTTGAGTGCCTGGATAAAGCAGATCGACGCGATCAGGTAGAGCGTCGTGACGAGATTCATGCTCATTACTTCGGCGCCTCTTCTTTTGCTTTCGGGGCTTTCTTCTTGAACATCTCAAGCATGCGGCGGGTGACCAGGAAGCCACCGAACACATTGACCGCCGCCAGTGCCACAGCCAGCGTGCCCATGGTCTTGCCCAGCGGCGTGACGGTCAGTGCGGCCGCGAGCATGGCACCGACTATCACGATCGCGGAAATGGCATTGGTCACCGCCATCAACGGCGTGTGCAGCGCAGGCGTAACGTTCCAGACCACGTGGTAACCGACATAAATCGCCAGCACGAAGATGATCAGGTTGTAGATACCGGGGAGATAAGCTCTTCCATCGTCTGAATCCCTGCTTAGGCGTTTTTGCGGATGACTTGGCCGTCGCGGCACATCAGGCACGCGGCGACGATGTCGTCTTCGAGGTTGACGTCGAACTGGCCTTCCTTGGTGAACACCAGCTTGAGGAAGTCCAGCAGGTTGCGTGCGTACAGCGCCGAAGCATCGGCAGCGACTTCACCGGCGAGGTTGGTCGGGCCGACGATGGTCACACCGTTTTCCACAACGACCTGATCGGCGACGGTCAGTGGGCAGTTGCCACCCTGGGCGGCGGCAAGGTCGATGACCACCGAGCCCGGTTTCATCTGCGCCACGGTCTCGGCGCTCAGCAGCGTCGGCGCCTTGCGGCCCGGAATCAGCGCGGTGGTGATGACGATATCGGCCTGCTTGGCGCGATCGTGCACAGCCTGGGCCTGACGCTGCATCCAGCTCGCCGGCATGGGCCGCGCGTAACCGCCGACACCGACGGCACATTCGCGCTCTTCATCGGTCTCGTACGGCACGTCGACGAACTTGGCGCCGAGGGATTCGATCTGTTCCTTAACGGCTGGGCGTACGTCAGACGCTTCGATCACCGCACCCAGACGTTTCGCCGTGGCAATCGCCTGCAGACCGGCCACACCCGCGCCGAGAATCAGCACGCGCGCCGCTTTCACGGTGCCCGCAGCAGTCATCAGCATCGGCATGAAGCGTGGGTAATAGTGAGCGGCGAGTAGCACCGCTTTATAACCGGCGATGTTCGCTTGCGACGACAACACATCAAGGCTCTGCGCCCGCGAGGTACGCGGCGCCGCTTCGAGGGCGAACGCGGTAATGCCGCACTCAGCCATCTTCGCGATGGTCTCGTTGTTGAATGGGTTGAGCATACCCACCAGCACCGCACCGCGCTTGATCAGCGTCAGTTCGGCATCGCTTGGCGCGACCACTTTGAGTATCAGCTCGGCGCCAAACGCATCATTGGCGCTGCCAATGCTTGCGCCGGCCGCTTCATAGGCACTGTCAACAACACTGGCTTTGACGCCGGCGCCGCTTTGTACAGTGACCTTATGGCCTTGGCTGATCAGCTTCTTGATGGTTTCCGGGGTTGCAGCAACCCGTGTTTCACCGGTCTGGGTTTCGAGAGGAACACCAATGTGCACGTCAAATCTCCTGCGTGATCTTATTGAGTAAACCCATGCACTACGGATGGTGCGACTGGGGCGGCCGATCAGCACGATCCCGCCGAATCAGGGCGGGGCGCGGCATTTTGCAGGCGAACTTTATGCCCTTCAAGGGATTATGACGGGTGACGGAAAATTAACTACAAGTCATGCCGTGACCGAATGTCGCAGATGGCCAGGTGAACCCCTTGCAGACCGTGCCCTGCAAGGATTCTGGCTGAATTTAGAAAAATTTCGCATCGGTGGCGTGAATAGGCAGCAATGAGTCGCCATTTGAGGCTCAAAGCCACGTGTTTGGCAGCTTGTGGGACGTCTGTACGACTTTCGGATACAGTCTGCGCGAAAGCGACAAATAGTTATATCTGTAGGGCTTTGGTTTTTCTGACTACGGGGTTAAGTATTGCGCAAAGCCTTTATTCTTCTAGGCTGTAGCTCTGCGCTTGATTTACCAGCCAGTCGCGAAATGCCTTCAGCGATGCCGATTCGACCTTTCGCTCCGGAATCATCAGATAATAGGCCTTGATGCTGGAGAGCGCTTGAGGGTTGGCAACCACCAGCCGTTTCTCTGCCAGCTCGCGCTGGATCAGAAACGGCGGAATCAGCGCGACGCCCATGTCGTGCATGGCTGCCTGGGCGAGCATGGAGAATAGCTCGTAGCGTGGACCTGTCATGTCGCGAGGGATATTCAGTTGCTGCGAGTTGAACCATTGGCGCCAAGCGTAGGGTCGGGTGGTCTGCTGCAGCAGCGGTAGCTCGGCGATGGCTTGCGCTGTCGGTTGCTTGCGATCGCCGAGTAGGGCGGGGCTGCACACCGGCATCGGATTCTCGCCCATCAATCTGTGGGATTCGGTACCCGACCAATCGGCATCACCGAAGTAGATCGCGGCATCGAATTGGGTGTCGGCAAACAGGAATGGCCGGGTGCGGTTGGTCAGATTGACGGTCACTTCCGGGTGCTTGAGCTGGAAATCCTTGAGGCGTGGCAGCAACCACTGCGTGCCGAAAGTCGGCACCACGGCGAGCTCGATAACGTTGGTGCCCTGCTGGCCCATCACCGAGAGGGTATCGCGCTCCACTGCATCGAGCTGAGTCGCCACCCGGCGGCTGTAGGAAAGTCCCGCTTCCGTCAGCTTCACCCCTCGTCGCGAACGCCGGAACAGTTGCACACTGAGGAACTCTTCGAGGTTGGCGATCTGTCGGCAAATGGCGCCTTGGGTGAGGGACAGCTCTTCAGCGGCACGGGTAAAGCTCTCATGGCGGGCGGCAGCTTCGAAGCTGATCAGGGCGGCGGTGCTGGGGATCTTTCTGCGCATGTACGTCAACCTCACTAATGCGCCGCATAAAAGGCTATTCGCGACGTTTCGGAGTGAGAAATTAGCACAACAGGATGCGAAATCCTCGTTTGCCGCGATGGCGAACCGCGCCTAGGATCAATGCCACGTTAATTCACCCGATTGCGAGGGCACACTCATGGGCGGTAAAGCTAGTTTCAATTGGATCGATCCCCTGCTGCTGGATCAACAGCTCACCGAAGAAGAGCGGATGATCCGCGACACCGCCGCGCAGTTCGCTCAACAGAGTCTGGCGCCGCGTGTGCTCGAAGCTTTCCGTCATGAGAAGACCGATCCGGCAATCTTCCGCGAGATGGGTGAAGTCGGCCTGCTCGGTGCGACCATTCCCGAACAATACGGTGGCAGCGGTCTGAACTATGTCAGCTACGGTCTGATTGCCCGAGAGGTCGAGCGCGTCGACTCCGGTTATCGCTCGATGATGAGCGTGCAATCCTCGCTAGTGATGGTGCCGATTAACGAATTCGGCACCGAGGCACAGAAACAGAAGTATCTGCCGAAGCTGGCATCCGGCGAATGGATCGGTTGCTTTGGCCTGACCGAGCCGAACCATGGTTCCGATCCGGGCGCGATGATAAGCCGGGCGCGCAAAGTCGATGGCGGCTACAGCCTGACTGGCGCGAAGATGTGGATCACCAACAGCCCGATCGCTGACGTATTCGTGGTCTGGGCCAAGGACGATGCTGGCGACATCCGTGGTTTCGTTCTGGAGAAAGGCTGGAAAGGTCTGAGCGCTCCGGCGATTCACGGCAAGGTCGGCCTGCGCGCTTCGATCACCGGTGAGATTGTCATGGACAACGTGTTCGTGCCGGAAGAAAACATCTTCCCGGATGTCCGTGGCCTGAAAGGTCCTTTCACCTGCCTCAACTCCGCACGCTATGGCATTTCCTGGGGCGCGCTGGGCGCCGCCGAGTTCTGCTGGCACACCGCACGCCAATACACACTGGATCGTCAGCAGTTCGGTCGACCGTTGGCCGCGACTCAACTGGTGCAGAAGAAACTCGCCGACATGCAGACCGAAATCACCCTGGCACTGCAAGGCTGTCTGCGTCTGGGTCGTATGAAAGACGAAGGTACCGCCGCCGTTGAAATCACTTCGATCATGAAACGCAACTCGTGCGGCAAATCGCTGGATATCGCACGGATGGCGCGCGACATGCTTGGTGGCAATGGCATCTCTGATGAGTTCGGCGTGGCCCGTCACTTGGTTAACCTGGAAGTAGTGAATACCTATGAAGGTACCCACGACGTTCACGCGCTGATCCTCGGGCGTGCGCAAACCGGTCTGCAAGCGTTCTATTAATAGGAGAGCGGACCATGGGCGCACTGTCGCATCTGCGGGTACTGGATTTATCACGAGTGCTGGCCGGGCCTTGGGCCGGACAGATCCTCGCCGACCTTGGCGCCGAAGTGATCAAGGTCGAGCGCCCCGGCAATGGTGACGATACTCGCGCGTGGGGTCCGCCCTTCCTTAAAGACGCTTATGGCGAGAATACGTCGGAAGCGGCGTATTACTTGTCGGCCAACCGCAACAAGCAATCGGTAACCATCGACTTCACCCGGCCTGAAGGGCAGAAGCTGGTGCGCGACCTGGCGTCGAAGTCGGACATCCTCATCGAGAATTTCAAAGTGGGCGGTCTGGCGGCCTACGGCCTGGACTATGAATCGCTGAAGGCGCTCAACCCGAATCTGATCTATTGCTCCATCACCGGCTTCGGCCAGACCGGTCCTTACGCCAAGCGCGCAGGGTATGACTTCATGATCCAGGGCCTTGGCGGCTTGATGAGTCTGACCGGTCGACCTGAAGGAGATGAAGGCGCTGGCCCGGTGAAAGTGGGCGTGGCGCTGACGGATATTCTCACCGGGCTGTATTCGACAGTGGCGATCCTCGCGGCATTGGCTCATCGCGATCACGACGGTGGCGGCCAGCACATCGATATGGCGTTGCTGGATGTGCAAGTCGCGTGTCTGGCCAACCAGGCGATGAACTACCTGACCACGGGCACTGCGCCAAAGCGCCTGGGTAATGCGCATCCGAATATCGTGCCTTATCAGGACTTCCCTACGGCGGATGGTGACTTCATCCTTACCGTGGGTAATGACGGGCAGTTCCGCAAGTTCGCCGAAGTCGCGGGGCAACCGCAGTGGGCGGATGATCCACGCTTCGCGACGAACAAGCTGCGGGTGGCGAACCGCGCGGTGTTGATTCCCTTGATTCGCCAGGCGACTGTCTTCAAGACGACGGCCGAGTGGGTTGCACAACTGGAGCTGGCGGGTGTGCCTTGTGGGCCGATCAATGATCTGTCGCAGGTGTTTGAAGACCCACAAGTGAAGGCGCGCGGTCTGGCGATCGAACTGCCTCATGCATTGGCGGGGATGGTGCCTCAGGTGGCCAGCCCGATTCGATTGTCGGAGACGCCCGTTGAATATCGCCATGCGCCTCCTTTATTGGGTGAGCACACATTAGAGGTTCTGCAGCGGGTGCTGGGTCTGAAGGCAGGTGCGGTGACTATGTTGAAGGAGGAAGGCGTCCTTTAAGGCTTCTTCTATATAGAAGGCGCTCTTTTCTCATCTGATTGGATGTTTTTTAACCAATACGCAACTTATTGAAAGAAAAGCGAAATTAACGGTTGACGGCAGATTCCAGAGGTCTATAATTCGCCCCACTTCCGGCGCAGTCGAAACGGAAAACTCCTTGAGATTCAAAGAGTTACGCAGTTTTCGACAGTGGCTTGCTTCAGATCATCGAAGCCTGGAAGGAGTTGATAGAGCAGTGATGTGTAGCTCTTTTAACGGTTCGATCTTCTCGGTCGAAAGCGGAGAAGAAGAGGTGTTGACAGCAGCGATTAACGCTGTAGAATTCGCCTCCCGCTAACGAGAGATCGGAAGCGCAAGTGGTTGAAGTTGTTGAAGAATTCTTCGAAAACTTCTGAAAATAATCACTTGACAGCAAATGAGGCTGCTGTAGAATGCGCGCCTCGGTTGAGACGAAAGATCTTAACCAACCGCTCTTTAACAACTGAATCAAGCAATTCGTGTGGGTGCTTGTGCAGTCAGACTGATAGTCAACAAGATTATCAGCATCACAAGTTACTCCGCGAGAAATCAAAGATGTAACCAACGATTGCTGAGCCAAGTTTAGGGTCTCTTAAAAACCCAAAGATGTTTGAACTGAAGAGTTTGATCATGGCTCAGATTGAACGCTGGCGGCAGGCCTAACACATGCAAGTCGAGCGGATGAAAGGAGCTTGCTCCTGGATTCAGCGGCGGACGGGTGAGTAATGCCTAGGAATCTGCCTGGTAGTGGGGGACAACGTTTCGAAAGGAACGCTAATACCGCATACGTCCTACGGGAGAAAGCAGGGGACCTTCGGGCCTTGCGCTATCAGATGAGCCTAGGTCGGATTAGCTAGTTGGTGAGGTAATGGCTCACCAAGGCGACGATCCGTAACTGGTCTGAGAGGATGATCAGTCACACTGGAACTGAGACACGGTCCAGACTCCTACGGGAGGCAGCAGTGGGGAATATTGGACAATGGGCGAAAGCCTGATCCAGCCATGCCGCGTGTGTGAAGAAGGTCTTCGGATTGTAAAGCACTTTAAGTTGGGAGGAAGGGTTGTAGATTAATACTCTGCAATTTTGACGTTACCGACAGAATAAGCACCGGCTAACTCTGTGCCAGCAGCCGCGGTAATACAGAGGGTGCAAGCGTTAATCGGAATTACTGGGCGTAAAGCGCGCGTAGGTGGTTTGTTAAGTTGGATGTGAAATCCCCGGGCTCAACCTGGGAACTGCATCCAAAACTGGCAAGCTAGAGTATGGTAGAGGGTGGTGGAATTTCCTGTGTAGCGGTGAAATGCGTAGATATAGGAAGGAACACCAGTGGCGAAGGCGACCACCTGGACTGATACTGACACTGAGGTGCGAAAGCGTGGGGAGCAAACAGGATTAGATACCCTGGTAGTCCACGCCGTAAACGATGTCAACTAGCCGTTGGGAGCCTTGAGCTCTTAGTGGCGCAGCTAACGCATTAAGTTGACCGCCTGGGGAGTACGGCCGCAAGGTTAAAACTCAAATGAATTGACGGGGGCCCGCACAAGCGGTGGAGCATGTGGTTTAATTCGAAGCAACGCGAAGAACCTTACCAGGCCTTGACATCCAATGAACTTTCCAGAGATGGATTGGTGCCTTCGGGAACATTGAGACAGGTGCTGCATGGCTGTCGTCAGCTCGTGTCGTGAGATGTTGGGTTAAGTCCCGTAACGAGCGCAACCCTTGTCCTTAGTTACCAGCACGTTAAGGTGGGCACTCTAAGGAGACTGCCGGTGACAAACCGGAGGAAGGTGGGGATGACGTCAAGTCATCATGGCCCTTACGGCCTGGGCTACACACGTGCTACAATGGTCGGTACAAAGGGTTGCCAAGCCGCGAGGTGGAGCTAATCCCATAAAACCGATCGTAGTCCGGATCGCAGTCTGCAACTCGACTGCGTGAAGTCGGAATCGCTAGTAATCGCGAATCAGAATGTCGCGGTGAATACGTTCCCGGGCCTTGTACACACCGCCCGTCACACCATGGGAGTGGGTTGCACCAGAAGTAGCTAGTCTAACCTTCGGGAGGACGGTTACCACGGTGTGATTCATGACTGGGGTGAAGTCGTAACAAGGTAGCCGTAGGGGAACCTGCGGCTGGATCACCTCCTTAATCGACGACATCAGCTGCTGCATGAGCTCCCACACGAATTGCTTGATTCATTGAAGAAGACGATAGAAGCAGCCCGAAATTGGGTCTGTAGCTCAGTTGGTTAGAGCGCACCCCTGATAAGGGTGAGGTCGGCAGTTCGAATCTGCCCAGACCCACCAATTTTGTGTGGGAAACGCCTGTAGAAATACGGGGCCATAGCTCAGCTGGGAGAGCGCCTGCCTTGCACGCAGGAGGTCAGCGGTTCGATCCCGCTTGGCTCCACCACTACTGCTTCTGAAGTTTGAAAGCTTAGAAATGAGCATTCCACCGGTTCGGTGATGAATGTTGATTTCTAGTCTTTGACTAGATCGTTCTTTAAAAATTTGGGTATGTGATAGAAAGATAGACTGAACGTTACTTTCACTGGTAACGGATCAGGCTAAGGTAAAATTTGTGAGTTCTCTTAGTTGAGAAATTCGAATTTTCGGCGAATGTCGTCTTCACAGTATAACCAGATTGCTTGGGGTTATATGGTCAAGTGAAGAAGCGCATACGGTGGATGCCTTGGCAGTCAGAGGCGATGAAAGACGTGGTAGCCTGCGAAAAGCTTCGGGGAGTCGGCAAACAGACTTTGATCCGGAGATGTCTGAATGGGGGAACCCAGCCATCATAAGATGGTTATCTTGTACTGAATACATAGGTGCAAGAGGCGAACCAGGGGAACTGAAACATCTAAGTACCCTGAGGAAAAGAAATCAACCGAGATTCCCTTAGTAGTGGCGAGCGAACGGGGACTAGCCCTTAAGTGGCTTTGAGATTAGCGGAACGCTCTGGAAAGTGCGGCCATAGTGGGTGATAGCCCTGTACGCGAAAATCTCTTAGTCATGAAATCGAGTAGGACGGAGCACGAGAAACTTTGTCTGAATATGGGGGGACCATCCTCCAAGGCTAAATACTACTGACTGACCGATAGTGAACTAGTACCGTGAGGGAAAGGCGAAAAGAACCCCGGAGAGGGGAGTGAAATAGATCCTGAAACCGTATGCGTACAAGCAGTGGGAGCAGACTTTGTTCTGTGACTGCGTACCTTTTGTATAATGGGTCAGCGACTTATTTTCAGTGGCGAGCTTAACCGAATAGGGGAGGCGTAGCGAAAGCGAGTCTTAATAGGGCGTCTAGTCGCTGGGAATAGACCCGAAACCGGGCGATCTATCCATGGGCAGGTTGAAGGTTAGGTAACACTGACTGGAGGACCGAACCGACTACCGTTGAAAAGTTAGCGGATGACCTGTGGATCGGAGTGAAAGGCTAATCAAGCTCGGAGATAGCTGGTTCTCCTCGAAAGCTATTTAGGTAGCGCCTCATGTATCACTGTAGGGGTAGAGCACTGTTTCGGCTAGGGGTCATCCCGACTTACCAAACCGATGCAAACTCCGAATACCTACAAGTGCCGAGCATGGGAGACACACGGCGGGTGCTAACGTCCGTCGTGAAAAGGGAAACAACCCAGACCGTCAGCTAAGGTCCCAAAGTTATGGTTAAGTGGGAAACGATGTGGGAAGGCTTAGACAGCTAGGAGGTTGGCTTAGAAGCAGCCACCCTTTAAAGAAAGCGTAATAGCTCACTAGTCGAGTCGGCCTGCGCGGAAGATGTAACGGGGCTCAAACCATACACCGAAGCTACGGGTATCATCTTCGGATGATGCGGTAGAGGAGCGTTCTGTAAGCCTGTGAAGGTGAGTTGAGAAGCTTGCTGGAGGTATCAGAAGTGCGAATGCTGACATGAGTAACGACAATGGGTGTGAAAAACACCCACGCCGAAAGACCAAGGTTTCCTGCGCAACGTTAATCGACGCAGGGTTAGTCGGTCCCTAAGGCGAGGCTGAAAAGCGTAGTCGATGGAAAACAGGTTAATATTCCTGTACTTCTGGTTATTGCGATGGAGGGACGGAGAAGGCTAGGCCAGCTTGGCGTTGGTTGTCCAAGTTTAAGGTGGTAGGCTGAGATCTTAGGTAAATCCGGGATCTTAAGGCCGAGAGCTGATGACGAGTTACCCTTTGGGTGACGAAGTGGTTGATGCCATGCTTCCAAGAAAAGCTTCTAAGCTTCAGGTAACCAGGAACCGTACCCCAAACCGACACAGGTGGTTGGGTAGAGAATACCAAGGCGCTTGAGAGAACTCGGGTGAAGGAACTAGGCAAAATGGCACCGTAACTTCGGGAGAAGGTGCGCCGGTGAGGGTGAAGGACTTGCTCCGTAAGCTCATGCCGGTCGAAGATACCAGGCCGCTGCGACTGTTTATTAAAAACACAGCACTCTGCAAACACGAAAGTGGACGTATAGGGTGTGACGCCTGCCCGGTGCCGGAAGGTTAATTGATGGGGTTAGCTAACGCGAAGCTCTTGATCGAAGCCCCGGTAAACGGCGGCCGTAACTATAACGGTCCTAAGGTAGCGAAATTCCTTGTCGGGTAAGTTCCGACCTGCACGAATGGCGTAACGATGGCGGCGCTGTCTCCACCCGAGACTCAGTGAAATTGAAATCGCTGTGAAGATGCAGTGTATCCGCGGCTAGACGGAAAGACCCCGTGAACCTTTACTATAGCTTTGCACTGGACTTTGAATTTGCTTGTGTAGGATAGGTGGGAGGCTTTGAAGCGTGGACGCCAGTTCGCGTGGAGCCATCCTTGAAATACCACCCTGGCAACTTTGAGGTTCTAACTCAGGTCCGTTATCCGGATCGAGGACAGTGTATGGTGGGTAGTTTGACTGGGGCGGTCTCCTCCTAAAGAGTAACGGAGGAGTACGAAGGTGCGCTCAGACCGGTCGGAAATCGGTCGTAGAGTATAAAGGCAAAAGCGCGCTTGACTGCGAGACAGACACGTCGAGCAGGTACGAAAGTAGGTCTTAGTGATCCGGTGGTTCTGTATGGAAGGGCCATCGCTCAACGGATAAAAGGTACTCCGGGGATAACAGGCTGATACCGCCCAAGAGTTCATATCGACGGCGGTGTTTGGCACCTCGATGTCGGCTCATCACATCCTGGGGCTGAAGCCGGTCCCAAGGGTATGGCTGTTCGCCATTTAAAGTGGTACGCGAGCTGGGTTTAGAACGTCGTGAGACAGTTCGGTCCCTATCTGCCGTGGACGTTTGAGATTTGAGAGGGGCTGCTCCTAGTACGAGAGGACCGGAGTGGACGAACCTCTGGTGTTCCGGTTGTCACGCCAGTGGCATTGCCGGGTAGCTATGTTCGGGAAAGATAACCGCTGAAAGCATCTAAGCGGGAAACTTGCCTCAAGATGAGATCTCACTGGAACCTTGAGTTCCCTGAAGGGCCGTCGAAGACTACGACGTTGATAGGTTGGGTGTGTAAGCGCTGTGAGGCGTTGAGCTAACCAATACTAATTGCCCGTGAGGCTTGACCATATAACACCCAAGCAATTTGCTGACCTGAGAAGGCACCAGATTGCGGTGTGTGAAGACGAAACGAACCGAAAGTTCGAAACGCACAAACACCAGCTGTCACATACCCAATTTGCTGAAGCGAGACCATCTGGTCACGAGTCAGTACCCGAATTTCTTGACGACCATAGAGCGTTGGAACCACCTGATCCCATCCCGAACTCAGCAGTGAAACGATGCATCGCCGATGGTAGTGTGGGGTTTCCCCATGTGAGAGTAGGTCATCGTCAAGATTAAATTCCGAAACCCCAATTGCGAAAGCAGTTGGGGTTTTGTTTTAGTAGAAGTTCCTGTTTTTGCTGGCCTGTTACCGTGTTGACGGGCCAGATAAAGAATTTCTTGACGACCATAGAACATTGGAACCACCTGATCCCATCCCGAACTCAGAAGTGAAACGATGTATCGCCGATGGTAGTGTGGGGTTTCCCCATGTGAGAGTAGGTCATCGTCAAGATTGAATTCGAAACCCCTGTCTGCTAACGCAGACAGGGGTTTTGTCATTTAAGCGTGTATGAAAGATCAGGCCGTTCTGCGATTCTTGCTGCTGCGTCTTGCCTGCCACTTGCGCCACCAGATATATACCCCCGTCCCTGACAGCCCCGCAATCAACACACCCAATACTGCGATCATTATCTGCCCTGTCACGCCGATGATCCGTCCCCCATGTATCGGCAACTGCAGTCGATAGAACTGCTCTCCCAGCGTGCCCTGTCCGGCGATTTCCTGTCCTAACAAGCGACCGTCGGTACCGTGAAAGAACAACCAGGATTTACCGTGTGCGTCCGTATCGTGCTGTCCAAACCCTGCGCCGTAGAAGTTGTACTCAAAGCTGTAATACAACTCGCCGATTGCCGCCGTCAGTCCTAATCGTTTCCCTTCCTGCAATGCCCTTTCGTACGCCTGTTGATAACTTAACTGTGTCGTCCCCAGTTGATCAGCGGGCATTCGTCCTCTGGCTTCATAAACGCTCGGCTCGATTGGCGAAAACAACGAAA
This sequence comes from Pseudomonas sp. B21_DOA, assembly GCA_030544685.1. NCBI lineage: Bacteria > Pseudomonadati > Pseudomonadota > Gammaproteobacteria > Pseudomonadales > Pseudomonadaceae > Pseudomonas > Pseudomonas sp. B21_DOA. The sequence continues at coordinate 1,103,265 of CP086683.1, forward strand.
CCGCAGGCTTGAACACCTGGCTCGGCAAGTTCATCGCCACGCTGCTGACGGCGATCGGTAACAACAGTAGCCACAGCCACAATCCGCCGGCGCGATGTAGATCGAAGTTCAAACGGTAGGCATGCCCGCCTTTCACCTTCCACGCAGTCGCCCACTTCTTCCAGAAGGGCTTGCCGCGCGGCAAGGTCAGCCACAATGCTATAAAGCAGTCGATCACCCACGCGATGGCCACCCCACCCATCAACAGCAATCCCCAGTTACCGGGCAATGTCAGGTTGTAGTGAAACTCCAGAATGAACGGGATGAAGTTCTCCCGCTGAAAGCAGCATTCGCCCCAGTAACGCGCGCCTTTGTGCTCCGCACTCACCGGATCCAGATAAAACACCTGATTACGTTCATTGAACGGCTGACCCGTTGCTGGATCATTGCGTGGAACTGCCGCCAGCAGCGCCGTATGCCCCGCCTCCTGCGGATACTCCATGTACCAGACTTGCAATTTCGGATGCGAAGTCTGCACCGCATCTACCAACGCGCCCGGCGGCAAGCGCTCACCCTGTGAAGTCGCCTCATAGAACTGCGGGTTCAGCCACTCATCCAGTTCATGATTGAACGCCAGTACACTGCCTGTGAGGCCCGCCAACACAAGAAACACAGCAGTAGCCAAGCCCATATAACGATGCAACAAAACCAGAAACGCACGCATGCAAGACACCCCGAATAAACGACAAAGCCAGCCCCTGACAGCAGGGGCTGGCTTTTTTATGCACAGAACAATGCTTTAGAACTGATAGCTGACGGTCGCCGCTACGTTGCGTTCTTCGCCCATGTAGCAGAAGTTCAGACTGGCGCAGGACGCGACATAGGATTCATTGGTCAGGTTGTTTGCATTGAGCCGAACATCAACACCCTTCAAACCAATCTTGCCCAGGTCATAACCAATCGAGGCATCGAACAGCGTGTAAGACGGCACCTTCATCGTGTTCTCCGCATCGGCCCAGCTGTAGCCGACATAGCGCACCCCACCACCCAAGCGCAGCCCATCAAGTGCGGCGCTGTCGAACTTGTAGTCAGCCCACAGCGAGGCCATGTGGCGCGGCGCTTGAGTTGGCGAGTTGCCCTTGTTCTCGATGACATCGGTCGGCGTGCTCAAGGTGCTGATCATCGATTTGGAATATTCGATATCAGTGAAGGTGTAACTACCGAGTACTTTCAAGTTATCGGTCAGTTGCATGTGCGCTTCCAGCTCCAGACCTTGCGAGCGTACGGCGCCGACTGCGCGGTAGAAGTTCTCCTGCGGCAGTTTGGTCGCGAGGTTTTCCTGGTCGATGCGGAACAGCGAGGCGGTGAACAGGTTGTCGGTGCCCGGCGGCTGATACTTCAAGCCGACTTCCCACTGCGTGCCATCGGTGGGGGCCAGTGGATTACCGGCGCTGTCGGCATAGGAGTTCGGGTTAAACGACTCGGAGTAGCTGATGTATGGCGCCAGACCGTTATCAAACAGGTATAAAGCGCCGGCACGCCCAGTGAGTTTCGTGCGCCGATCATTGATCTCTGTACCCACCGGGCGCCCCGCTTCGGCGATGCGGTTTTCATCGGATGTCTCGACCCAGTCCTGACGCAGGCCCAGCGAGAAGCGCCACTTGTCCATCTCGATCAGGTCTTGCAGATACACACCGGTCTGCTCCAGACGACGCAGATAGCTGGTGTCGCCGTACATTTCGATCGCCGAATTGCCATACACCGGATTGAACGCATTGATCGGCGCGAGCCCACCGCTGGTCCAGTCGACCACGGTTTTGCGCCGTTGATAATCCGCGCCCATCAGCACCGTGTGCTTGGTCGCGCCGGTGAAGAATTCGGCCTGCAACATGTTGTCGACGATGAACGCATGCAGGCGCTCATCACCGCCGGTGTAATAGCGGTTCAGTTCATTGCTGGTCGGGGTGGTCCAGCCATAGGCGTAGACCTGATCCATGTTCACTTTGGAATCGAGATAGCGGAAGTTCTGCCGCGCTGTGAAGACATCGTTGAAGCGATGTTCGAACTGATAGCCGAACGATTGCTGGTCACGGGAGTAGCCGTCGATCCCCGGCTCGCCCTCGAAGAAGCGCGGCGAGATGCGCTCGCCATTGCGCTGATGGATCGTGCCGTCCGCCGGAACGCCGCCGTGGTAGCCACCGTCCGGATCGTGTTGCAGGTAGGCCTGCAGGGTCAGCGAGGTGTCTTCGCTGAAATCGATGCTCAACGTCGGCGCGAGGGCAAAGCGTTTTTCCTTGTTGTGATCGAATTGCGTGTCGGACTGATCGCTCAATCCGGTCAGACGATAGGCAATCCGCTTGTCGTCATCGACCGGACCGCTGAAGTCAAACCCAACCCCGCGCTGGCCTTGCGTCCCCACTGTGGCCTGCATCTGGTGGTAAGGCTCATACAACGGTTTTTGCTGGTCAGTGCGACCAGACCGCCGGGCGAGCTACGTCCGTACAGCACGGACGACGGGCCTTTGAGAATGTCCACACGCTCAAGGAAATACGGATCGACCTGCATGGTGCTGTAAGTGCCGCTGTCGCCCATCGACTTGAGGCCGTCGAGGTAGATGTTGTCCACCGAGCCGTCGTTGAAACCGCGCATCGCCACGTAGTCGTAACGGTGCGTAGCGCCATACGGGTTGGTCAGCACGCCCGGGGTGTAGCGCATCGCTTGCGAGACGGTCTGCGAGCCTTGGTCATCCATTTGCTCGCGTGTGACCACGGACACGCTTTGCGAAGTTTCCAGCAGGGCGGTACTGGTCTTGGTGGCGATCTGGCTGTGCGTGGCGTTGTAGCCGGCCATGCTGCCCAGCGCGTTGCCGAGGGCGAAACCTTTGATGTCGGTGGTCGGCAAGGCCAGTGCTTCGCTTTCAGCGAGTGGGCGCAGAATGTAGCTGCTGCCGTCCTGGCTGACGGCCTCCAGTCCTGAGCCGCCGAGCAAATGGCTCAAGGCCTGGTCGGTCGAATATTCACCCTGCACGCCGGGAGATTGCTGACCTTGAGTCTGTTGCGGCGTCATCGCCAAGGTGATGCCGGCCTGCCGGGCAAACTGATTCAACGCCTCGCCCAATGGCCCGGCAGCAATGTTGTAGCGGTGGCTGATCTCGGTGCCGGTGTTGGCGGCCAGACTCAGGCTCGGTAACACGCTGACGCCCAGCGCGGTGGTCAGCAGTGCCGCGCGAACCGCATGGCGCAGCAGTGTCGATTCTGCAGTGAAATTCAGAGGGTTCTTACAAGTGGCGCGGACAGTCATTGTGGATTTCCGTAGGCAGTCGCGGGGGCTGAGTTGAAGTGCTTACTGACTAAGCCGGACTGCCTGCGGAAACCCGCCAAAAATAATCACACCGCACGTTCCAGGGTCACCCACCAGCGGGTGCGATAACGCAATTGCACCGGCAGCGTCTGCGGCAGGACCGCCAGCAGCCTGTCGGTGTCCTCCAGACGGAACACTCCAGAGAGGCGCAGGTCTGCGATATCCGCCGAACAATGGAGATAGCCCGGGCGATAACGGCCGACTTCAGCGAGGAAGTCGCCCAGCCGCATATTGCGCGTGACAATCAAACCGTCGAGCCAGGCGCCTGCATCCATATCCAGTGTCGGCGCTGCGCGCAAACCGCTTTGGTCGACCAGAAAACTCTGCCCGGCGAGCGCTTCGAGCGAATGACCGCCAGCCCTAACAACCACCCGGCCACGGGTAACGCTGAGCCGCGTGCACTGATCGTCCTGACGCAAAATGAAACGCGCATCGACCGGCGCATAACTGCCGTGGCGATTCTGTATGCGCAGCGGTCGATCGGCCGCCGCGCCTTCGTCAGCGCCGCCGCAGGTAACGATAATCTCGCCGCGGGTCAGTTTGATCAGGCGCTGCTGCGCGGTGTAATCCAGGTCTACGGCGCTGGCGGTGTTGAGTTCGATGCGCGTGCCGTCGGGCAACTGGAAACCGCGCCGTTCGCCGGTCGCCGTCGCGTAGTCGGCACTCCATTGCTGCCAGGCGGCGCTGTCCTTGGCCAGCCACGCGGCGGAGCCCATCAACAGCGCGCCCGACAACAACTTCAAGGCCTGGCGTCGGCCTAGCCCCTGCGCACTGTTTTCCAAGGTGTTGAAAGCGACCTGCGCACCCGGCACGGCGCGCAGACTGGAACTCAATTCGGCTTGCAGCGACTGCACCCGCTGCCAGGCGATTTCATGTTCATGATGCTCGGCGCGCCACTGCTCACATTGGCGAGTCAGCCGCGAATTGCCGTGGTTGTTGCGCAGCCGCAGCAGCCAGTGAATCGCTTGCTTGACCACGTGTTGGCGCGGTTCGACGCGGCGAGCGAATGAGAGGTTATCCACAGGCATCAGCTTTCATACCGCAACACATAGCAGTGATACAGCGCATCGGCGACGTAGCGTTCCACTGAACGTACCGACACGCTCAACTGCTCGGCGATCTGTTTGTGGGTCAAACCTTCGCACTGTGCCAGGAGAAATGCCTGACGCACTTTCGGCTTCAGTCCTTCGAGCATGCGCGCAATGCTTTCCAGTAGTTCCAGCACCAACGCGCGCGATTCGGCGTCAGGTACTTCGCCTTCAGGCAAGTGAGCAATGGTTTCCAGATAGGCCCGCTCGATTTCCTCGCGGCGCCAATGGTCTATCACCAGACCGCGCGCGATGGTCCGCAGGAACGCGCGGGGCGCTTTCAGTTCGAGGCGTTCGGTGCGTTGCAGCAGGCGCAGAAAAGTGTCCTGAGCCAGATCCGCAGCATCCGCCGCATTGCCCAGCCGCGCGCGCAGCCAAGCGTTGAGCCAGCCGTGATGACTACCGTAAAGCGCCTGTACGACCAACTCAGGTGAAGACATGACCACGCCAGCCCGAACGTCACAAATGATAATTAGTCGCATTGTCATCAAGGGTTACAGATTTTGCAACTGTCGCCCCCATGTTGATGCGAAAAATTCCCTCGCAGCCGCTCTGGCACGCCGTTCGGCGGGAATCCTGCACAAACCCGGTTCATTTCTCACGCGCCCCTAAGATTTCTCCGCCGCTGGCCGACAGACTGGTGAGAAATGCGTGCACCAAAGTAGAGCGGCCAGAAGAACGCTGCCTGCACCGTACATGGAATGTTGCATCCGGAAACGCATCCCCACTTTTGGCATAAGAAGTCCCATGAAATGAATCTCAAGTTCAGCCATAAAATCCTCCTGGCCGCTTCGGGCGTCGTGGTCCTGGCGTTCGCGTTGTTCACGCTCTACAACGATTATCTGCAGCGAAACACCATTCGCCAGAACCTGCAGTCCTCCGTGCAACAGGCCGGTGACCTGACCGCCAGCAGCGTGCAGAACTGGATGAGCGGGCGCATTCTGGTGCTGGAAAACCTCGCGCAGAACGTTGCCCATCAAGGCAGGAATGCCGACCTCCCCGGCCTTGTCGATCAACCGGCCTTCACGTCGAACTTCCAGTTCACTTATGTCGGGCAGGCCAACGGTGTCTTCACCCAGCGCCCTGATGCGAAGATGCCGGACGGTTACGATCCGCGTCAGCGCCCTTGGTACAAGCAGGCAGTGGCCGCCGATAAAACCATGCTGACCCCGCCGTACATGGCGGCCGTCGGCGGTTTGGTGGTGACCATCGCCATGCCGGTGAAAAAGGACGGTGAATTGCTCGGTGTGGTCGGCGGTGACCTGAGCCTCGAAACGCTGGTGAAGATCATCAACTCGGTGGACTTCGGTGGCCTCGGCCATGCGTTTCTGGTCAGTGCCGACGGTCAGGTGATCGTCAGCCCTGACAAAGATCAGGTAATGAAAAACCTCAAGGACATCTACCCGAACACCAGCGTGCGCATCGAGAAGGGCAACCAGAACGTGGTGCTCAACGGCCAGGAACGCATTCTCTCGTTCACCCCGGTCAGCGATCTGCCGAATGCGCAGTGGTACATCGGTCTGTCGATCGATCGCGACAAGGCCTACGCCGCACTCAGCCAATTCCGCACCTCGGCGTTGATCGCCATGTTTGTCGCGGTCGCGGCGATTGCGTTACTGTTGAGCCTGTTGATCAACGTGTTGATGCGTCCGCTGACCACCATGGGCCGCGCGATGAAAGACATCGCCCAGGGCGAGGGCGATCTGACCCGGCGTCTGGTGGTCGAGAGCAAAGACGAGTTCGGTGAACTGGGCAGCGCGTTCAACCAGTTCGTTGAACGGATTCACGCATCGATTTCCGAAGTGTCGTCGGCGACCCGTCACGTACATGACCTGTCGCAACGGGTGATGGCGTCGTCCAACGCTTCGATCGTCGGTTCCGACGAGCAGAGTGCGCGCACCAACAGCGTGGCGGCGGCGATCAATCAGCTGGGCGCGGCCACTCAGGAAATCGCGCGCAACGCGGCGGATGCTTCGCAACACGCCAGTGGCGCTTCCGAGCAAGCCGACGACGGTCGTCAGGTGGTCGAGCAAACCATTCAGGCGATGACCGAGTTGTCGCAGAAGATCAGCCTGTCATGCACGCAGATCGAAACCTTGAATGCCAGCACCGACAACATCGGCCACATCCTCGATGTGATTAAAGGCATCTCGCAGCAGACCAACCTGCTGGCGCTCAACGCTGCCATCGAGGCTGCGCGTGCCGGTGAAGCCGGGCGCGGTTTTGCCGTGGTCGCCGATGAGGTGCGCAACCTTGCGCATCGCACCCAGGAATCGGCGGAAGAGATCCACAAGATGATCACCTCGCTGCAGGTCGGCTCGCGCGAAGCGGTGAGCACCATGAACGCCAGCCAGGCGTCCAGCGAGCAGAGCGTGGAAGTGGCGAATCAGGCCGGTCTGCGCCTGGTCAGCGTGACCCAGCGCATCGGCGAAATCGACGGCATGAACCAGTCGGTGGCCGCTGCGACTGAAGAGCAGACTGCGGTGGTGGAAACCCTCAACGTCGACGTCAACCAGATCAACCTGTTGAACCAGCAGAGCGTGGCCAACCTCAATGAAACGTTGAAGGATTGTGATGCGTTGTCTCAGCAGGCCAATCGCCTGAAGCAATTGGTCGACAGCTTCAAAATCTGATTTTCAGATTGCAGACCTCGTTATCGTTCTTCGCGAGCAGGCTCGCTCCCACAGGGAAATGCATTCCGGATGTGGGAGCGAGCCTGCTCGCGAAAGCGGCGGTTCAATCACCGCCAAACCGATGCCTTAAACAAACAGCTTCAAGACATTGCCCATCGCATCATCGGCAAACCCCTGCACGAAATCCCTGAACCCCGGCAATGCTTCATCCCCACCCGCAGCCGGTTCGGCAATGATCGTCCAGGTCGCTCGCGACTTCCCTGCGCTCAGCGATTCCACTTGCATCGCCGCCCACAGATTCCCCACCCCCAACGTGTTGTAGATCGTCGTCCAGGTCATGCGCTGCGCCTGTTCATCGCGCGAGTTGAGTTGTTCGACCACGACGTTGCCGTCCTTGAAGATTTTCTTGCGCAGCGATGACACGCCCTCGCCGGTCATTTCGGTGTGCGACAGCGCCGGAATGAATCGATCGAAGCCAGCGAAATCGCCAACGATCGCCCAGACTTTTGCCGCGTCCGCCGGCACTTCCACCGACGACACAACGTGGCAGCCTTGCGGGTTTTTGATCAGGGTGTCGGGTTGCAGATTGATCATGGTGTTGCTCCTTGTGGATGAGTCAGATGAAGTTGATTTCTTTCAGGTAGTCGCAGCCGCGACGCAGCAGCGCCGGGGATTTCTGTGGGTAGTGCGCGCCCATCTGCTGCACGCCGGCCTCGGCGTTGGCGTGGCCGATCAGCGAGATGTCGCCGATGTCTTCTTCGAAACCATTGAGGTAGAAACCGAGCACGCCGAACAGCGCGTTGTCGGCGTCGACCCGACTCAATTGCTGCTGCCAGTCGGCGACGCTGACCAGCGCAAACTCGCTGCCGGTTTCGCGGAACGAAGCGACGTAGGCATCCCAGCTCAGCGGCTCGGGGTTGTGCAGATTGAACACCGCGCGTTGCGCTGAATAACGGCTGGCATGGAAGGCGATGAAGCGGGCGAGAAAGTCCACCGGCATCAGGTCGAAATTCAGCGCAAAGGCCGGCACCTGACCGAGCTGGATCGAGCCTTTGAGCATCAGCATCAAACGGTTTTTGTGCGGCTGGCAAACGCCGCTGAGGCTGTTGAAACTGATGTTGCCAGGGCGATAAAGATTGACCCGTACACCGCGCTCGCGCGCCCGTTCGAGGATGCGTTCGCCGACCCATTTCGACAGGTTGTAGCCGTTGCGAATGTAGATCGGCGGCGTCGCGGCGGCGGGCAGTTCCAGCACTCGACCGGCATCATCCACGGTGCTGGATGCCGACAGGGTCGAGACGAAGTTGAAGACCTTTTTGCGCTGCCCTTCGCACAGCTTCAGCAGGGCGAAAATCGGCTCGACGTTGTCCGCCGCCAGGGACTCGTAATCGAGCACGTGGTTGACGTTGGCGGCGTTGTGCACCAGTGCGCCAAACTCGCGATCCAGGCGCTGATAATCCTCATCGCCCAGGCCCAGTTGCGGACGGCTGATATCAGCTGCGTAAACTCGCACACGGCTCAGGTCGAGGTGCTCCAGCCGGTTCTCGCGCAGTGCCTGAGCGAAGCGTTGCGCCGCCGTTTGCCCGGCGCCATCACGCACCAGACAGGCCACTTCGCTGGCGCCCCAACCGAGCAGCGCTTCGACGATGTGCACGCCGACAAAACTGTTGGCACCGGTGACGATGACCTTGTGCACATCGCCCATGCGGCTGATCGGCAGCGGCTCGATATCCAGCGCGCGCTCGGCGTCGGCCATGGCTTGGGCGCTGAGTACCGCCCTGTCATCGGTACCGCGCACCAGCGTCGCCAGTTTGCTGATCGTGGGCAGTTCGATGAAGCGATTGATCGAAATGCTTCGGCCGAATTCCTCACGCAAGCGCAGCAACATCCGCGACAGCAGAATCGAATGACCGCCGAGATTGAAGAAGCTTTCGTCAGTGGAAATGTCGCTGGTCGGCAGTTCCAGCAGTTCGGCCCAGACCTCAAGAAGCAGCGCTTCGTCAGCATTGGCCGGCAGGCATTTCGCAGCGCTGTCCTGCACCGTCACCGGCAATGCCAACAGCGCCTTGCGATCGACTTTGCCGTTACTGGCGAATGGCATCTGCGCCAGTTCGGTCCACGCTCCCGGTTGCATGTAGTCCGGCAGAAACTGCCGGGCGTGGGCTTTCAGTTGGTCCCGGGCAGTCTCGGTCTGTGGCTGGGCGAGGAACGCCAGAATGCGCCGCTGACTGTCGATGACCACAGCGATCTGCCGATATAAGCGGCTCTCGCGCAGGCAGCGCTCGATCTCTTCCGGCTCGACGCGAAAGCCACGGATTTTCACCTGATTGTCGCGCCGCCCGCACAGCTCGATACCGTGCTCGCCCCACTTGGCCATGTCGCCGCTGCGGTAGGTGCGCAGGGTTTCGCCGCCGGGCAGTGACAGGCTCAGATAACGCTCGGCGGTCTGCTGCGGATTGTTCAGGTAACCGAGGCAGACACCGGGACCGACGATGAACAGCTCACCGACGGTTTGATCGGGCACCGGTTGCAGATCGTCGTCGAGAATCAGCACCCGACTGTTGGCGATCGGCCCTCCCAGCGTGCGGTTGCTGTCGCCCGGTTTGAGCTGGCGCGCGGTGATCAGCACGGTGGCTTCGGTCGGGCCATACAGGTTGTGCAGGGTGCCTTGGCGGGTCAGTTGCTCGATGACGTACGGCTCGCAGACATCACCGCCGGTCATCACCTGCACGCCCTCCAGTTGCTCCAGCGGCAGGATGCTCAACAGCGCCGGCGGCAGGAAGGCGTGGGTCAGTTGCCGCCGGCGAATCAGCGCAACCAGCTGCAAAGGATCGCGGCGCTGGGTGTCGTCGGGCACGATCAGTTCCGCCCCTGCGAGCAGGCTGGGGAAGATGTCGATCAGTGACGAATCGAAGCTTAGCGAAGAGAACTGCAACACCCGGCTTCCGGCGTGCAACTGCACGTAGTCGGCGTACCACGCGGTGAAGTGGGCGAGATTGGCCTGGCTGAGCAGCACGCCTTTCGGATGCCCGGTGGTGCCCGAGGTATAGAGCGCCATGCACGGCGCATCGAGCTTGGGGCGGTGCAGCATCAGCGGTCGATTGAAATCCGCGTCGGTCGCCTCAATGCCACTGACCTCCAGCCCCGCTATCGACTCGCTGAGCGCCTGTTGTCCATCGTGAAGCAACAGCACCGCGCCGGCGTTTTCCAGGATGTATTGCTGGCGCTGCAAAGGATGGCTCGGCTCCAGCGGCAAGTACACCGCGCCGCTGCCCAGAATCGCCAGAATCGAGGCAAACAGTGCCGGGCTTTTGCCTTGGCAGACAGCGACCACCCACGGCTGCGGATGTTGCTCGAGCAAGGGCAGCAACCGCTGCTGGATCGCCCGGCTGTGGGCGTGCAATTGGCGGTAGCTGATGGACTGTCCGCCGAGGTGCAGCGCCGGTCGTTCGGCATGTTCGATCAGGCTTTGTCGCAGGCGCTCGATCAGCGGGATCTGCGCTTGTTGCAGCAGCGCCGGATTTGCCGTGTCGTTGAGACGGTGGACATACGCCAGTTTGTCGAGAAACAGCAGATCTTCCAGCCGTTCGAAATCCGGCGCTTTGAGGGCCGGGGCATGCCTCAAATAATCGGCATCGCGGGAAAAGCGGCTGACCAGCAACGCCACTTCGTCGACCACATGGGCGAGCGCTCGTTGGCGTAGCGACTGACCGTTGCCGGACGGCTCATCGCCGATCGGTACGCGGCTGATCAGCGACGAGCCGAGGAAGCACAGCAGGTCGAGGGTCGGCAGGCCGCCATGGTCTTGCGCGGCGACACCCAGGCGCAGGTGCAGATGCGGGATGGCGCAGAAGTCGCCGGCAGCGATAAAGCCATCGTCGATGATCAGATCCACCGCCGTTTGAGCCACGCCGCTGCGGGTCAGTGCATGGCCGTGCTGTTCGAGTTCCCGGGCCAGGTCGGTCATCGCCTGGCCGGCGCCGGTGAGCAAAATGTCGAGACGTTTCATGTCGGCCTCCTCAAACCAGATAGTTGCGCAGTGCGTGCTGCACGCACGGTGTGTCGAGAAGCGAGCTGTTGTGGAAAAACCTGACGATGTTGCCCACCAGCGGGTGGTGGCGATTGATCGGGAAGGCCAGTCCGGCGATTTCTTCGCGCAGTGAGTGGCGGGTGGTTTCGCTGACCGGCAGCGCATCGATCAGGCGCAAATCGAAGGACTTCTGGATGTCGTTGGTCAGGTAATGGCCGATGAACACCGGCAGAATCTGCGCGATGGTTTCGCGGTCCGCGTCGCTAGCGGTGTGCCAATAGATGCGCACCATGCGCGCCCAGAAACTCGAATGGCGACCCTCGTCGAGCAAGTGGTCGGCCATCAGGCCCTTGATCGACGGCTTGACCGAATCGTCGCGGGCGAACGCCGCAACATCACCGGTCACGGTGTTTTCGGCGATTGCCACGCAGATCAGTTCCACCGCGCTGCGCAGGTGTTCCGGCGCCAGCGCAACAGCGGCGGGAATCGCCCGGCTCAGCTCGATTTCGTCGGGCAACGGAATCGGTTCGATACCGGTCAGCGCGACCGTTTGCTGCATGAAGTCCATGGCCACCAGCGCGTGGTAATCCTCATCGACCACCACGGTCATCGCGTCGTAGCGACAGGCGAACGGGAACGCCACGGCAAAGCGATTCTTGGCAATGCTGCGGGCGGTCTTGTCGACGATTTCCGTCTCGAAAATCACTACGTCGTTGATGAATTTGTACAACGTCTGCACCAGGGCGAAATCACGTTGCTGTGGGCATTCACGCAGGAAGGTTTCGCTGAGCACCAGCGGCTGGCGGCTGAGCGGGTAGATCAGGCGCTGATCGTCTTCCAGCAGCCGCCGGGGGCGGGTGCGGATGGTCGCGCGGCTTTCCCAGGCCTCGGCGAAGGATTGATAGTCGGCAGCGTTCATTGGGCCACCTCGGCAACTTCCACGCCCATGCTCAGGCGCAGCCCGTCCCACAAGGCGATGCGGCTTTCCACGGCGGCGATGGCGCTGGCATAAACCTCGGCTTCGCGCTGCGGATCGCCGTCGACCAGACGCTCCAGCAACTGCTCGGCGGCGGGGCCGTGATCTTCGGAATCGACTTCGATATGCCGTTGCAGGTAGTAACGGAAGGTTGGTGCCTGTTCGATGCCGATGCCCCAGTCATCGAGAATGCGCTGGAACATCGTCGGAATGACGCTCTCGCGACCGTGCAGGAACGCGGCGGCAACGCTGTGTCCCGGCGCTTCCAGGGCGACGCGCAAGGTATCGCGGACAAACTGCGCGGCCGCCGGGTCGACGTCGACGCTCTGCAACGCGACGTCATAACTCACGCCTTCCTGCTGCAGGGCGACAAAGCGCTCTACCGCCGTGGTGCTCGCGCCGATTTCGCGCATCGCATCCAGGTACAACTCGAAGTGGCTGTAGTGGCCGGCATCGAGGCGATCGTCCGATTCCTCGCCCAGCACAATCTCGTTGATCAACCGCGCCGCGTGGGGATCGCGCGGCGGCAACCAGGGTAAACGCGTGCAGGTCAGTTCCTGTTGCAGGCGCTTTGTCAGCGACATGAAGTCCCATACGGCAAATACATGGGTTTCCATGAAACGGCGTAATACCGATAACGAAGTAATCTCGGAAAAGATCGGATGAATACTCAGTTCGGCTTTCTTCAAGGCGAGTTGCTGCTTGGTAGGCATCATGATGTCCTTTATCAGTGATATGAAGTGCACAGTTGTTTTCAGTTGCTGTCAGTGTCGAGCAAGTTGGATGGAACTTGTCCGGGGCATAACTTGACTGCGGTGTGGCGCTGTTGCGGCGCCACGGCTGCTGCATTTGCTGCGTGAGGTGTGCCGAGCGGAACCGCTAAGTTCAAACTTGGCGAGAGAAAGCTAATACAGGGCAAAAGCATTTAACAAGTTTATTTTCAATTATTTCAGGTTGGCTTTTTTCAAGTATGAGAGTTGCCGATAAAACTATTAAGCTGAGTTTTATTTGGGCGTAGTTACTCCTTTCGGCTAATAACGGCCAAAATTGAAAACAAGAGTGAATGCCTCACTCGAAGCAACTTTTTAACTAAGGAGATTGGTTGAATTCATAGGGGCGAAAGTTGGCCTGGACCGGCGCCATGACTTCCTGTTTCCCGTGACAAGGCTCCTTCCGTAGGTTCCTGTTGCGGGGACTGTGCCGTCAGGGCGGCGCGTCCCCGTTCTATAGGGTTGGCGCTTGAAGAGTGCGGGTAAATTGCCGTCAGGGCTATTACCGATTGGTCATTGGTGGAGTGCAAAAAAAGCGCCGGTCAGGGCAAGGCGGGCAAAAGCGCACGCCGATCCGCTGCCAGAGCCGGCAGCAGAGCGGTCGCGAAGATTTGTAAGGGGATTATTCGAGCTGCGGGATATCAGCGTGAGGTGTGGCGCTTCTGTGCCGCGGGAGTAGCGAGATAGCGGGTGATCACCTCTACGCCACGGTTGAGGTGCTGCTCAAGCAATTCGAGCGAACGAGGGACGTTCTTCTCGATCACGGCCTGGAGCATGGCACGGTGGTCATCCTGGGACAGAGTACCCAAGCCCATCGCCTCCAGATTGAAGCGCAGAAAGCGCTCTTCTTCATTCAGGCCATCCTCCACCAGGCGCAGCAGTCGCTGGTTCGGCGCCTTGCTGTACAAAGCCATGTGGAACAGACGGTTGAGACGGCCGATCTCGTTGTAGTCGTGTTGCGCTTCAAGCTCATCGATATAACCGGCAGCGAGTTGATGCTCGGCGTCGGTCAGCAACGGAATCGACTGCCGCAATGCCTCGGATTCGAGCAGAATGCGCAATTCGTAGGTTTCGGTGGCATCGCCCTGGATCAGCGGCGCAACCACGGCGCCTTTGTGCGTGGTGACGCTGAGCAGCTCCTGCGCTTCGAGCTGGCGCAAGGCCTCGCGCACCGGCATGCGACTGACCCCGAACAGATCGGCCAGATCCTGCTGGCGGAGTGCAGTGCCGCAGGGCAAGCGCCCGTCGAGGATGGCTGAGCGTAGCGTTTCTTCAATGACGGACCGGGCCAGATGCGCAGGAATCGGTCCTTCGACTTTGATGCTGTGCAGCGGTTTGGGCTTCTGAGTCACGACAACACACCCTGTAGGTCGCAATATTTGGATCCAAATGACACTAGTGATTGCTCTACAGGTTGTCAAACCTTGTAAAACATAACGCTGCAATCTCAAGTCTAGCGCGTGTTCGATGATCTCACGGTGCCATTGTTTTTTGCCGGGCTAAGCTTCACCATCAAACGCTTCCTTTCTGTCCTCCTGGAAACCTGCAGTGGCGGTACGTTTCGCGATCCCTCGGACCTTGCGCTGGCTTGGCTGCGCATTGCTGCTGGCCGGCGTCATGCTGGGCGGTCTGCACGCCGATTGGGATTTTTCCGCGATCAGCCGCAAGGCCGCTGCTCTCTATGGGCCACTGGGCGCCGGGCAGCAGCGCATCGATGCCTGGCAGAATCTGCTGGCGACGCAGAAGCAGGCCAGTGAGATGGACAAGCTCAAAGTCGTTAACCTGTTCTTCAACAAGCAGGTGCGTTACGTCGAAGACATCGATCTGTGGCGCGAAGTGGATTATTGGGAAACCCCGATCGAAGCGCTGTGGAAGGGCGCCGGCGACTGCGAAGACTACGCCATCGCCAAGTATTTCAGCCTGCGTCATCTCGGCGTTTCCAGTGACAAGCTGCGCATCACCTACGTCAAGGCGCTGCGCCAGAACCGCGCGCACATGGTGTTGACGTACTATGCGACCCCCGATGCCATGCCGCTGGTGCTCGACAGCCTGATCGATCCGATCCAGCCGGCGTCGCAGCGGACCGATTTGCTGCCGGTCTACTCTTTCAATGCCGAAGGCCTGTATTTGCCGGGCGCCAAGGGCAATAAAAAGGTCGGCGACACCAAACGCCTGTCGCGCTGGCAGGATGTGCTGAAAAAATGCAGGCCGAAGGTTTTCCGGTCGAGACGATTAACTAGGAGCACGCGCTCAGATGTCTTTGTTCAAACAGCTGTTGATCGCTATCTGTCTGTTCCTGGTCGTGGCCTTCACCGGCAGCTTCATGGTCAGCCTGGAGAGCTCGCGCACCCAGTACGTCAACCAGTTGCGCTCCCACGCGCAGGACGCGGCGACGGCGCTGGCGTTGTCGCTGACGCCGAATATCGACGACCCGGCGATGGTCGAGCTGCTGGTCAGCTCGATCTTCGACAGCGGTTATTACGCGAGCATCCGCGTGGTCGACGTGAAGACCGACCAGACCATCGTCGAGCGCACTGGCACGCCGGCGGTGAGCAATGTGCCGGACTGGTTCGTCAAACTGATCGGCCTCGAGCCGGCCGGTGGCGATGCGCTGGTCAGCCGTGGCTGGGAGCAGGCGGCGCGGGTCGAGGTGATCAGCCATCCGATGTTCGCCGTGGCCAAGCTGTGGCAGAGCGCGCTGGGCAGCCTTGGCTGGTTGCTGATCTGCGGTGCATTGAGCGCGGTGCTCGGCGCGCTGTTGCTGCGTCGGCAGTTGAAGCCCCTCGATTACATGGTCCAGCAGTCCCATGCGATTGCTCGCCGCGAGTTTCTCAGCCTGCCGGATCTGCCGCGCACGCCTGAATTGCGTCGCGTGGTGCAGGCGATGAATCAGATGGTCGAGAAGCTCAAGACCCTGTTCCAGGAGCAGGCCGAACGCAGTGAAAAACTGCGTACCGAGTCCTATCAGGACAACCTCACCGGCCTGGCCAACCGCCGCTATTTCGAGATGCAACTGAACAACCGCGTGAGCAACCCGGAGCAGGCCAGTTCCGGTTATCTGCTGCTGTTGCGGGTCAAGGATCTGGCGGGGCTCAATCAGCGTCTCGGCGGCCAGCGCACTGATCAGTTGCTCAAGGCCGTCGGCGAGCAACTGACCCGCGAGTGCGCCAGATACCCGCAAACCCAAGACTTGGTAACGCGTATTCGCGGCGGTGAATTCGCCGTGCTCGCCCCGGGCTGGTGCGCGAGGAAGCATTACAGTTGGCGCAGAATCTCGACAACGCCTTGAGCAGCCTGCACGCCACTGGCGCGACCGATGTGCCGGCGGTGGCTTCCATCGGGCTGGCGCCGTTTGCCCATGGTGATTCACCACAAGCGGTGCTGACCCTGGGCGATCAGGCGCTCGCACAGGCCGAAGGACAGGGCGAGCAGAATTGGGCGTGCATCGATCAGAGTCTGGTGGCGGAGGTCGGTGACGATCATCACGCCTGGCATCGACTGCTGGATCAGGCCTTGAGTCAGCAGCGTTTCGAGCTGTACTTCCAGCCGGTGGTCGCTGCGCAGGACACGCAACTGGTGCTGCATTACAAGGTGCTGTCACGCCTGCTCGACGAGCAGGGCCAGACCATTCCCGCCGGACGCTTCCTGCCTTGGCTGGAGCGCTTCGGCTGGACCGCACGGCTCGATCGGCTGATGCTTGAACGCGTGTTCGAGCAGATGAAAGGGCACGAGGATTCGCTGGCGCTGAACCTGTCCTCGGCAACGCTGGCCGACCCGCAGGCGCTGAACAAAGTCTTCGAGATTCTGCGCGCGCATTCCAATCTCGGCGCGCGGCTGACGCTGGAAATCGGTGAGGAGCAATTGCCTGAACAGGCAGTGCTGGAGCAGTTGACCCGACGCCTGCGCGAGCTCGGTTTCTCGCTGAGCCTGCAGCGCTTCGGCGGGCGCTTCAGCATGATCGGCAATCTGGCGCGGTTGGGTCTGGCGTACTTGAAGATCGATGGCAGCTACATCCGCGCGATCGATCAGGAGAGCGACAAGCGCCTGTTTATCGAAGCGATCCAGCGCGCGGCGCATAGCATCGATCTGCCGCTGATTGCCGAACGGGTCGAGACTGAAGGGGAGCTGTCAGTGATTCGCGAGATGGGCCTGTATGGCGTGCAGGGGCAGTTGCTCGGTGAGCCGAAGCCCTGGGGCCTGAACTGATCGTTCCCACGCTCTGCGTGGGAATGCAGCCCGTGACGCTCTGCGTCACAACGGTGACGGGCCGTGATAACTGAGTTGCGGTCGGAACGCGGAGCGTCCCTTGATGCATTCCCACGCGGAGCGTGGGAACGATCATTGTGGGAGCGAGCCTGCTCGCGAAAGGGCCAGTCCAGTCGGTGAAGATCCAGGATCAGATCAACCCGCCTTCATCCTCATCGATCAACTGGCTCAACCCGCCCAGCGCTTCACGCGCCTGGGTGCGGTCCATCAGTTTGGCCTGGGCCGCCGCCGGCAGGTCGGTGACGCGGATCACGCCTTTCTGGGTCAGCACCTGAATCAGGTCGTCGAGTACCCGAATCATTTCAAAGTCGCTCTGCTTGAGCTGTTTGAGGCTGTTTTCCACGGCTTCGTTGGCGTACCACGCCTGAATTTCATGGTTATCGGCGGGCAGCGTTTCCGTGGCCTCGGCGTACGCCGCAGCTTCCACGCGAATCAACTGGCCTTGCGCATCGCGTTGCACGTAAAACATTGAGCATCCCTCACAAATGAACAGCGTCATGCTGTCAGCAGCATAGTCAACTGCGCGCCAGTATGCGGGGCGACGATCAAATCGTCACCGCTGCATCGCCCGCAAACGCGACGGCCGCCTCACAGGAGGCGGCCGTTTTGGTTTCAGCCTCAGCTGTTGTTGTGGTCGACCTTGATGGTCGGATCGCTGCCGGCAATCAGGTTGTGCAGGTTGGCGCTCGCCCAGTTGTTGCCTTCCAGTTTGATCGTCACGTCCGGCGTGGCCGCAGCGGCATCGCCCGAGTTGAATTTGCCCGCCGAGCTGACTTGCAGCGACGACGTGCCATCGACCGTGGTGATCTTCAGGAAGTTGTCGATCGTGCTGCCGGTTTCGCCCTGCAACAGGTCGCGCAGGTCGATGCGGTCGCCTTCGCTGGCTTTGAAATCCTTGATCACGTCGTTACCGGTGTCGCCCGATTTCCAGACGAAGGTGTCGCCACCGGAACCGCCAATCAGGATGTCGTTGCCCTGACCGCCAATCAGCGTGTCGTTGCCAGTGCCGCCGAGCAGGATGTCATTGCCTTTGCCGCCGTCGAGCAGGTCGGTGCCACCCGAGCCGAACAGGATGTCATTGCCTGCGCCACCGAGCAGCGTGTCGTTGCCATCGTGCGCACCGGACACATCGAACGCCTGATAGTGCTCGGTGATGTACTGGTGCACGTTGCTGGTGCTGACTTTGCTGACATCGACGCCGGTTTCCTTGGCGACGAACGCCTGCATCGCCTGGTAACCCTCGCCGGCAATGCCGTTGAAGCTGACCAGATCGCCGAACAGGATGTCGTTGCCTTCGCCGCCGTTGACGGTGTCGTTACCTGGCATCGTCGCTTCGGTATGGCCGATGATCGAGTTGGCCAGGTCCTTCGGATCGATGTTGGTTTGCGGCGTTTTGTCCGAGTCGTACGGCTTGAGGTCGTTGAGGCTGACGTCGTTGTTCAGGCCAATGGCTTCGACGTTCGACAATCCGCTCAACAAGGCAAAGCCGCTGGTCGAGTTGCTGGTGGTCGACGAGTTGGTGCTGTTACCGGTACCGGCCAGGTTCGACAGCTCGTAAGTGCCGTCACCCTGAGCGTGAATGGTGCCCAGATTGCTGCTGCTCCAGCCCCACCACGAACTGTAGGTCTGCAAAGTCACGGTGCCGGCACTGTTGATCGTCAATGCGTGAGTGTTGTCGATGTACGTGCTGAAGGTGTCGCCCGGCTTGTAGTTGCTGGTTTTCACCACGTCGTCGAGCTTCACATTGCCATACAGCGTCGGATTGGTTTGCTCGCCGGTCTGGTAATAGGTCGGCTGGCCATCAGTGATGAAGTACGTCAGGTTTTTCGCGCCGCTGTTGGCCACCGCGTCGGCACTCTGGAACCAGTTGGCCGTGGTCTTGAACACGTCCTCGTAGTTAGTGCCGCCACCGGAGCCCATCGAATCCAGCACGGCTTTGAGTTGCGCCAGCGCATTCGGGTCGTTGAGATTCACCGACACCGACTTGTTGACCTGGGTATCGAAGTCCACCAGGAAGATATTCACCGTGCCCGAATTGCTGCCGCCCAGACTTTGCTTGAGGCTGTTGAACACCGAGGTCAGCGAGTCTTTCGCAGCGTTAAGCGACGAGGCGCTCATGCTGCCCGAGCTGTCGACCATGAATGCGATGTTGTAATTGGTGCCCGGGACCACGGTCAGGCCGCCGATGTCAGCGACGATGATGTCATTGGCGTCGGTGCCGGTGACGTTGTCGTCACCCGAGGTGGCGGTGACCGCGTTGTACACCGCAGGCACTACCGTGACCGGAATGGTCGCGCTGCTGCTCGCCGAGCCGCCGACCTGTTCGGTGGACGTCGAGGTCACGGTCAGGTTGAACTGGCCGTTGTAGTAGGCCGGTGGGGTCACGGCCAGGGAACCGAGGTTCCAGCCGGTGACGTTGGCTTCGCCATTGCTCGCGGTGACGGTGAAGGTGTGACCCGCGCCATCGCTGAGCACCGAGCCGACCGGCGCGCCGCTGATCTTCACGCTCAGGGTTTCCGAGCCGTCGGTGTCGGTCAGCGCGGTGCTGATCGCCGACAGTTTCACCGTGGTGCCTTCGGCGCCGGTGTTGAGCTTGTAGCCGTCGTAATAGCCTTCGCCATTAGTGCCGTGCAGATCGGAGACGGTCACGCCCGAGTTGATCAGGTCCTGCACACCGGTGTAGATCGGCACGCCGGCGTTGCTCAGATCGATCGGCGTGCCGCCGTTGACCGACAGGTTGACGTCGTAGCTGCCCGGGCCGCTCTGGTTGTGGTGGTAGATGTCGAGGGTGTAGTAGCCGCTGGTGGTCGGGGTGAACGAACCATTGATCGCACCGCCCGCGCCCCAGGTACCGGAAGCCACGTTCTTGCCGCCGATGGTGATCAGCAGGCTGTCATCGGCCACGCCGCTGAAGCTGTAGGTCTTGCCGGCTTCCAGATAGATCAGGCCAGAGGTCTTCGAAGCCGTGCCGGCGGCGACGCTGCCATCGGACTGCACATTGGTGATGTTACCGCTGGAGTTCGGCTTGCCGGCCGCATCGATCACACTTTTCAGAGTGGTCGAGTTCGCGCCGCTGCCGTCGGTGCCCAGGCCCGACAGACCGGTCCAGACTTCCTTGATCAGGCCGGTGGATTTCACACTGTTGTCAGCCACGGCTACGGTCGGCGCATCCGCCACTGGCGTGATGTCGATCTTCACTGTGCCGGTGCTGCCCAGCGCCTGGCCGTCGGTAGGCTGGAACTTGATCTGTGCGTAATCCGCCTGATTGTTGCCCAGACCGGTGCCGCCGTAACCGTTGGTGCCCGACTCGTTGGCATCCGGCAGGAAACGCAGCTTGCCGGCGTCGATGTCGGCCTTGCTGAAGGTCTGGTTGTTGGCCACATCCTTCCAGGTCGAACCGTCCAGATACTGCAGTTTGCCCTCGCCCGGCAGCTGCGTGATCTTGATTCCGAGGCTGCTCGCCGGACTGTCGACATCGCTGACGCCAAAGGTCGACCAGCCGAGTACCAGCGGCGTGTCTTCGGTGCCGGTGACATTGCTCGGCGCGGCGACCGGTGCATCGTTGACCGCCACCACGTTGACCGTGGTCGTCGCGGTGTTCGAGTAGTTGCCGCCATCGGTCACCGTCACGGTGATGATGCGTGGCACGGTGCTCGGGTTTTCGCTGCTGTTGGTGAAGCTGATGTTCTTGATGGCCTGCATGTAGTCGGCCAGGGTCGCGTTACCCGAGAGGGTCAGGGTCACCGTGCCGTTGGTGCTGTTGGCATTGATGGTGATGCCATTGACGCTGTTGCCCAGATTCAGCGCATCGCCGTCCTGACGGTTGGTCAGCACCACGGTGGCACCGGTCAGCATGGTGCTGTCCGGGTCGGTGATGCTGATGTCGGTGTCAGCGATCGACACGCCGGCGCCCGGGGTGTTCTCGGTGAACGTCACTTTGTAATCGGCACCGGTCGCACCGCTGGAGTTGTTGGCATCCAGATCGAGTACCGGAGGGGCATCGTTATCGATGATCGAGGTGCTGACGCTGCCATTGGTGCTGCTGACCGCGAGGTTCTCGAAGTTGCCGCCGGTAGCCGAATCGATCTTGACCACGAAGTTCTCGGTGCCTTCGGTGATCTTGTCATCGAGGGTGGCGACGTTGAACTGCGCGCTGCTGGCGCCCGCCGGGATCTTCACGGTGTACACGCCAGTGAAGTCCGAACCGTCGGCGGCGGTGCCGCTGTAGACGATTTTCAGGGTCACTTCGGTCTGCGCCGGGTGATTGAGGCTGACGGTATAGCTGGCGGTCTGGCCTTCGGTCACCGAACTGCTGCCGGTGATGCTGACGGTGGTGGTGTCGACGGTGTCGGTGACGCTGGTCACCGCTGGCGTGGTGCTCGGTACCAGTTTTTCGAAGCTGCCTCCGGTGGCGCTGCTGATGGTCGCCTGCACGGTGCCGGCGTCTTTGTAGACGTCGTCAGCTGGCGCTGGAACGTTCACCGTGCCGGTGGTTTCGCCAGCCTTGATGGTGATCACGGCGCCGTTCGACAAGGTTACGGTCACTGGCGAGCCAGCGGCGTTGGTCAGGGTCGCGGTGTAAGTGATCTGGCCACCTTCAGCCACCGAGTTTGTTGCCGACAGCGACAGGCTGGTGGTGTCGACGGTGTCGGTCACGGTGGTGCTGACCGGCGTTTTGTCGGCGACGAGGTTTTCGAAGTTGCCGCCGCTGACGTTGGTGATCGAGTTGGTCAACGGAGCGTTGCCGGTCAGCGCATCGTTCGGTGCGATGGCCGTTACGGTGCCGGTGGTCTGGCCGACCGCGATCGTGATGTTCTGGCCGTTGGCCAACGTTACGACAACTGGCGAACCGGTGACGGGGGCGCCGACGGTTGCGGTGTAGACGACATTGCCGCCTTCTGCCGCTGTGGCGGTTGCGCTCAGTTTTACGGTGGTGGTGTCGATGGTGTCCGTAACACTGGTCACGGCAGGCGTGCTGCTGGTCACCAGGTTTTCGAAGTTGCCGCCAGTGGCTTTGCTGATGGTTGCCTGCACGGAACCGGCATCTTTGTAGACGTCGTCGGACGGTGCCGGAACGGTTACGGTGCCGGTGGTTTCGCCAGCCTTGATGGTGATCACGGCGCCGTTCGACAGGGTCACGGTCACTGGTGAGCCAGCGGCGTTGGTCAGTGTCGCGGTGTAAGTGATCTGACCACCTTCGGCCACCGAGTTGCTGGCGCTCAAGGACAGATTTGTAGTGTCGGCAACATCAGTAACTGCGGTCGCTACCGGAGTTTTATCCGCCACCAGATTTTCGAAATTGCCGCCGGTTACGTTAGTGATCGAATTGGTGATCGGCGCGTTGCCGGTCAGCGCATCGTTCGCAGCAACAGCGGTTGCCGTGCCAGTAGTCTGACCGACGCCGATGATGATGGTCTGGCCGTTAGTCAGAGTCACCACGACAGGCGAACCGGTAACTGGCGCGCCGACGGTTGCGGTGTAAGTCACGGTACCGCCTTCGGCTACCGAAGTATCGGCGGTCAGTTTGACGGTCGAGGTGTCGATGGTGTCAGTGACCTGAGTAACCGCTGGCGTAGTGCTTGGTACCAGGTTCTCGAAGTTGCCACCGGTAGCGCTGGTGATCGTCGCCTGTACGGAACCGGCGTCTTTATAGACGTCATCCGACGGTGCTGGAACGGTTGCGGTGCCGGTGGTTTCGCCTGCTTTGATTGTGATCACGGCGCCGTTCGACAAGGTCACGGTTACTGGCGAGCCTGCGGCGTTGGTCAATGTCGCGGTGTAAGTGATCTGACCACCTTCGGCCACGGAGCCAGTCGCACTCAGCGACAGGTTAGTAGTGTCGGCAACATCGGTAACTGCGGTCGAAACCGGAGTTTTGTCCGCAACCAGATTTTCGAAGTTGCCGCCGCTGACGTTGGTGATCGCGTTGGTGATCGGCGCGTGGCCGGTCAGTGCATCGTTCGAGGCAACAGCGGTTGCAGTGCCAGTGGTCTGACCGACGCCGATGGTGATGGTCTGGCCGTTGGCCAAAGTGACCACCACTGGCGAGCCGGTAACTGGCGCACCGACCGTGGCGGTGTAAGTCACAGTGCCGCCTTCAGCAACCGAGGTATCGGCGGTCAGTTTGACCGTCGAGGTGTCGATGGTGTCGGTGACCTGGGTAACCGCTGGCGTAGTGCTCGGAACGAGGTTCTCGAAGTTGCCACCGGTCGCGGTTTTAATCGTTGCCTGCACCGAGCCGGCATCTTTGTAGACGTCATCGGACGGTGCCGGAACGGTGGCGGTGCCAGTGGTTTCACCGGCCTTGATGGTGATCACAGCGCCGTTCGACAAGGTGACTGTCACTGGCGAGCCAGCGGCGTTGGTCAATGTCGCGGTGTACGTAATCTGGCCACCTTCAGCCACCGAGTTGCTGGCGCTCAAGGACAGATTTGTAGTGTCGGCAACATCAGTAACTGCGGTCGCTACCGGAGTTTTATCCGCCACCAGATTTTCGAAATTGCCGCCGGTTACGTTAGTGATCGAATTGGTGATCGGCGCGTTGCCGGTCAGCGCATCGTTCGCAGCAACAGCGGTTGCCGTGCCAGTAGTCTGACCGACGCCGATGATGATGGTCTGGCCGTTAGTCAGAGTCACCACGACAGGCGAACCGGTAACTGGCGCGCCGACGGTTGCGGTGTAAGTCACGGTACCGCCTTCGGCTACCGAAGTATCGGCGGTCAGTTTGACGGTCGAGGTGTCGATGGTGTCAGTGACCTGAGTAACCGCTGGCGTAGTGCTTGGTACCAGGTTCTCGAAGTTGCCACCGGTAGCGCTGGTGATCGTCGCCTGTACGGAACCGGCGTCTTTATAGACGTCATCCGACGGTGCTGGAACGGTTGCGGTGCCGGTGGTTTCGCCTGCTTTGATTGTGATCACGGCGCCGTTCGACAAGGTCACGGTTACTGGCGAGCCTGCGGCGTTGGTCAATGTCGCGGTGTAAGTGATCTGACCACCTTCGGCCACGGAGCCAGTCGCACTCAGCGACAGGTTAGTAGTGTCGGCAACATCGGTAACTGCGGTCGAAACCGGAGTTTTGTCCGCAACCAGATTTTCGAAGTTGCCGCCGCTGACGTTGGTGATCGCGTTGGTGATCGGCGCGTGGCCGGTCAGTGCATCGTTCGAGGCAACAGCGGTTGCAGTGCCAGTGGTCTGACCGACGCCGATGGTGATGGTCTGGCCGTTGGCCAAAGTGACCACCACTGGCGAGCCGGTAACTGGCGCACCGACCGTGGCGGTGTAAGTCACAGTGCCGCCTTCAGCAACCGAGGTATCGGCGGTCAGTTTGACCGTCGAGGTGTCGATGGTGTCGGTGACCTGGGTAACCGCTGGCGTAGTGCTCGGAACGAGGTTCTCGAAGTTGCCACCGGTCGCGGTTTTAATCGTTGCCTGCACCGAGCCGGCATCTTTGTAGACGTCATCGGACGGTGCCGGAACGGTGGCGGTGCCAGTGGTTTCACCGGCCTTGATGGTGATCACGGCGCCGTTCGACAAGGTGACTGTCACTGGCGAACCAGCGGCGTTGGTCAGTGTCGCGGTGTAAGTAATCTGCCCACCTTCGGCCACGGAGCCAGTCGCACTCAGCGACAGGTTAGTGGTGTCGGCAACGTCAGTGACAGAAGTCGAAACCGGAGTTTTATCCGCCACCAGATTTTCGAAATTGCCGCCGGTTATGTTGGTGATCGCGTTGGTGATCGGCGCGTGGCCGGTCAGTGCATCGTTCGAAGCAACAGCGGTTGCAGTGCCAGTGGTCTGACCGACGCCGATGGTGATGGTCTGGCCGTTGGCCAAAGTGACCACCACTGGCGAGCCGGTAACTGGCGCACCGACCGTGGCGGTGTAAGTCACAGTGCCGCCTTCAGCAACCGAGGTATCGGCGGTCAGTTTGACCGTCGAGGTGTCGATGGTGTCGGTGACCTGAGTAACCGCTGGCGTAGTGCTTGGTACCAGGTTCTCGAAGTTGCCACCGGTAGCGCTGGTGATCGTCGCCTGTACGGAACCGGCGTCTTTGTAGACGTCATCGGACGGTGCTGGAACGGTTGCGGTGCCAGTGGTTTCACCGGCCTTGATGGTGATCACGGCGCCGTTCGACAGGGTCACGGTTACTGGTGAGCCAGCGGCGTTGGTCAATGTCGCGGTGTACGTAATCTGGCCACCTTCAGCCACCGAGTTGCTGGCGCTCAAGGACAGATTTGTAGTGTCGGCAACATCCGTAACTGCGGTCGATACAGGCGTTTTGTCCGCCACCAGATTTTCGAAGTTGCCGCCGCTGACGTTGATGATCGCGTTGGTGATCGGCGCGTGGCCGGTCAGTGCATCGTTCGAAGCAACAGCGGTTGCAGTGCCAGTGGTCTGACCGACGCCGATGGTGATGGTCTGACCGTTGGCCAGGGTCACGACGACAGGCGAACCGGTAACTGGCGCACCGACCGTGGCGGTGTAAGTCACAGTGCCGCCTTCGGCTACCGAAGTGTCGGCCGTCAGTTTGACTGTCGAAGTATCGATGGTGTCGGTGACCTGGGTAACCGCTGGCGTAGTGCTTGGTACCAGGTTCTCGAAATTGCCACCGGTGGCGCTGGTGATCGTCGCCTGCACGGAACCGGCATCTTTATAGACGTCGTCGGACGGGGCTGCCACGTTCACGGTGCCGGTGGTTTCGCCAGCCTTGATGGTGATCACGGCGCCGTTCGACAGGGTCACGGTCACTGGTGAGCCAGCGGCGTTGGTCAGTGTCGCGGTGTAAGTGATCTGACCACCTTCGGCCACGGAGCCAGTCGCACTCAGCGACAGGTTAGTAGTGTCGGCAACATCGGTAACTGCGGTCGAAACCGGAGTTTTGTCCGCAACCAGATTTTCGAAGTTGCCGCCGCTGACGTTGGTGATCGCGTTGGTGATCGGCGCGTGGCCGGTCAGTGCATCGTTCGAAGCAACAGCGGTTGCAGTGCCAGTGGTCTGACCGACGCCGATGGTGATGGTCTGGCCGTTGGCCAAAGTGACCACCACTGGCGAGCCGGTAACCGGTGCGCCCACGGTTGCGGTGTAAGTCACGGTACCGCCTTCGGCCACCGAGGTATCGGCGGTCAGTTTGACGGTCGAAGTGTCGATGGTGTCAGTGACCTGAGTAACCGCTGGCGTAGTGCTTGGTACCAGGTTCTCGAAATTGCCACCGGTAGCGCTGGTGATCGTCGCCTGCACGGAGCCGGCATCTTTGTAGACGTCATCGGACGGGGCTGGAACGGTTGCGGTGCCAGTGGTTTCACCGGCCTTGATGGTGATCACGGCGCCGTTCGACAAGGTCACGGTTACTGGCGAGCCAGCGGCGTTGGTCAACGTTGCGGTGTAGGTGATCTGGCCACCTTCAGCCACCGAATTGGTGGCGCTCAAGGACAGATTTGTAGTGTCGGTAACGTCGGTGACAGAAGTCGAAACCGGAGTTTTATCCGCCACCAGATTTTCGAAATTGCCGCCGGTTACGTTAGTGATCGAATTGGTGATCGGCGCGTTGCCGGTCAGCGCATCGTTCGCAGCAACAGCGGTTGCAGTGCCAGTGGTCTGACCGACGCCGATGGTGATGGTCTGGCCGTTGGCCAATGTCACGACGACCGGCGAACCGGTAACTGGCGCGCCGACGGTTGCGGTGTAAGTGACGGTGCCGCCCTCGGCAACTGAGGTATCTGCAGTCAGCTTCACCGTTGAGGTGTCAATGGTGTCGGTGACTTGAGTGATCGCTGGCGTAGTGCTCGGAACGAGGTTCTCGAAGTTGCCACCGGTAGCGCTGGTGATCGTCGCCTGGACGGAACCGGCGTCTTTGTAGACGTCGTCGGACGGGGCCGGAACGGTCACATTACCGCTGGTTTCGCCAGCCTTGATGGTGATGACAGCACCGTTCGACAGGGTCACGGTCACTGGCGAGCCTGCGGCGTTGGTCAATGTCGCGGTGTACGTAATCTGGCCACCTTCAGCCACCGAATTGCTGGCGCTCAGGGACAGGTTGGTTGTGTCGGCAACATCCGTAACTGCGGTCGATACAGGCGTTTTGTCCGCCACCAGATTTTCGAAATTGCCGCCGCTCACGCCAGTGATCGAGTTGGTGATCGGCGCATTACCGGCCAACGCATCGTTCGCAGCAACAGCAGTTGCAGTGCCAGTGGTCTGGCCGACGCCGATGGTGATGGTCTGACCGTTGGCAAGCGTAACGACAACTGGTGAGCCGGTAACCGGAGCGCCGACGGTGGCGGTGTAGGTGACAGTGCCGCCCTCAGCCACCGAAGTATCGGCGGTCAGTTTGACCGTCGAAGTGTCGATGGTATCGGTGACATTCGTCACCGCTGGAACCGCGCTCGGAACAAGGTTCTCGAAGTTGCCGCCGGTCGCACCTTCAATGGTCACTTCGACTTTGCCGGCATCTTTATAGACGTCGTCTTTCGGTGCGTCGACGGTCACGGTGCCGGTAGTTTTACCCGCGTCGATGGTGATCGTGGCGCCGTTCGACAGGGTCACAGTCACCGGTGTGCCGGCCGGGTTGGTCAGCGTTGCGGTGTAGGTGATCTGGCCGCCTTCGGCGACCGAATCGCTGGCGCTCAGGTTCAGGTTGGTGGTGTCGGTGGTGTCCGATACCACGGTGTCGGCGGGCTTGCCGTCGACCACGAGTTTTTCGTAGTTGCCACCGGTGGCGCCGTCGATGGTTACGCTCAGCGAGCTGCCGCCCGCCAGCGGGCTGTTCGGCGCGACGTAGTTGACGCTGCCGGTGGTTTCGCCAACAGCGATGGTGATGGTCTGGCCGTTGGAAAGGCTCACGACCACCGGCGAACCGGTCACTGGCGCGCCCACGGTGGCGGTGTAGACCACGGTTTCGCCTTCGGCAACGTTCGCGGTTGCGCTCAGCGACACGGTGGAAGTGTCGATGGTGTCGTTGACCGTGGTCACCACCGGCTCTTTGCTGGTGACGAGGTTTTCGAAGTTGCCGCCGGTTGCGCTCTGGATGGTCGCTTCAACGCTGCCGGCGTCTTTGTAGACGTCGTCTTTCGGAGCATCGACCGTCACGCTGCCGCTGGTTTTGCCGGCCTCGATGAGGATGGTCGCACCGTTCGAAAGAGTCACGGTGACCGGTGTGCCGGCGGCGTTGCTCAGGGTTGCGGTGTAGGTAATCTGGCCGCCTTCGTTCACCGCGCCGGTCGCGCTGAGCGACAGGTTGGTGGTGTCGACGGTGTCGGTCACGGTGGTGCTGACCGGGGTCTGATCGGCAACAAGGTTTTCGAAGTTGCCGCCGCTGACGTTGGTGATCGAGTTGGTCAGCGGCGCGTGGCCGGCGAGGACGTCGTTCGGCGCGGTAGTGCTCACGCTGCCGCTGATCTTGCCGACTTCGATGGTGATGTTCTGACCGTTGGCCAGAGTCACGACCACAGGCGAACCGGTAACCGGAGCGCCCACGGTGGCGGTGTAGGTGACGGTGCCACCTTCGGCCGCGGTTTCGGTGGCGGTCAGTTTGACCGTCGAGGTGTCGACGGTGTCGGTGACATCAGTAACCGCTGGCGTGGTGCTCGGCACCAGGTTTTCAAAGCTGCCGCCGGTGGCATCCTTGATCGTGACTTCAACTTTTCCGGCGTCTTTGTAGACGTCATCGGCAGGTGCCGGAACGGTGACGGTGCCGCTGGTTTTGCCGGCCTCGATAGTGATCACCGCGCCGTTGCTCAGATTCACGGTGACCGGCGTGCCGGCCGGGTTGCTCAGGGTCGCGGTGTAGACAATCGAACCGCCCTCGGCCACAGAGCCGGTCGCGGACAGCGACAGGTTGGTGGTGTCGGCGACGTCAGTCACCGAGGTCACCGCCGGGGTCTGGTCAGCCACGAGATTTTCGTAATTGCCACCGCTGGCGCCGTCGATTTTCACGCTCAGGGTGTTGCCGCCGGCCTGTGCATCGTTCGGCGCGGTGAAGTTGACGCTGGCACTGCTGGCGC
Organism: Pseudomonas sp. B21_DOA; assembly: GCA_030544685.1. Classification (NCBI taxonomy): domain Bacteria; kingdom Pseudomonadati; phylum Pseudomonadota; class Gammaproteobacteria; order Pseudomonadales; family Pseudomonadaceae; genus Pseudomonas; species Pseudomonas sp. B21_DOA. The sequence continues at coordinate 1,132,363 of CP086683.1, forward strand.
CAACCGGAATGGTGATGGTCTGGCCGTTGGACAGGGTCACCAGCACTGGCGAGCCAGTGACCGGTGCGGTCACGGACGCGGTGTAGACAACCACGCCGCCTTCAACCGCGCTGGCGCTGGCAGTCAGCGAAACAGTGCTGGTGTCGACGGTGTCGGTGACATCAGTTACCGCAGGAGTCTTGTCGATCACCAGATTTTCGAAATTACCGCCGCTGGTTTTGGTGATGCTCGCATCGACCTTGCCGGCGTCCTTGTACACGTCATCGCCAGGCGCGGCGAAGGTCGCAGTGCCAGTGCTCGCACCCTTGGCAATGTTGATTACCGCGCCGTTGCTCAGGGTCACGCCCATGGCGGTGCCGGCCGGATTGCTCAGGGTCGCCGTGTAGACGATCGAGCCGCCCTCGGCAACGCTGCCGGTGGCGCTCAGGCTGATGTTGGTGGTGTCGACGGCGTCGGTGACTTTGGTCACCACAGCCGAACGATCGGCCTCGACGCGCTCGAAATTGCCGCCGCTGTGGCTGGCGATCGCCGTCCGCACGTTGCTGCCATCGATGTACGGGGTGTTGGCGGGCGCCGGGAAATTCACCGAGCCGCTGGTAGCACCGGCCGCGATGTTGATCACCGCGCCGTTGGCCAGGGTCACGGTCATCGCAGTGCCGGCCGGGTTGCTCAGGGTCGCGGTGTAGGTGATCTGGCCACCTTCGCTGACGGTATCGCTGGCGGTCAGGGTCAGTGCGGTTGTGTCGACGGTGTCGTTGACCGTGGTGCTGACCGGGGTCTTGCTGACGTCGAGTTTTTCGAAGTTACCGCCGCTGGCGTCGGTCATGGTTACGGTGAGCTTGCTGACGTCCTTGTAGACGTCATCGCTCGGTGCGGCAATCGTCACCGAACCGCTGGTCTTGCCGGCTTCGATGGTAATGGTCTGGCCATTGCTCAGGTTGACGGTCACCGGCGTCTGCGCGGCGTTGGTCAACGTTGCGGTGTAAGTGATCGAAGAGCCTTCGAGCACGTAGCTTTCCGCGCTGAGGGTCAGGTGCGTGGTGTTGACCGTGTCGGCAACATTGGTCACCGCCGGCGTCGGGTTGGGTACCAGGCTTTCGAAGTTGCCACCGGTGGCGTCCTTGATCGTCACTTCGACTTTGCCGGCGTCTTTGTAGACGTCATCGGCCGGCGCCGGAACGGTCACGGTGCCGGTGGTCTTGCCGGCTTCAATGGTGATGACCGAGCCGTTGCTCAGATTCACGGTCACAGGCGTACCGGCCGGATTGCTCAGCGTCGCGGTGTAGGTGATCTGCCCGCCTTCGTTGACATTGCCGGTCGCAGTCAGCGCAACGCTGGTGGTGTCGACGGTGTCGGTCACGGTGGTGCTGACCGGAGTCTTGTCGGCGACCAGATTTTCGTAGTTGCCGCCGCTGACGTTGGTGATCGAGTTGGTCAGCGGTGCGTGACCGATCTGCACGTCATTCGATACCGGGGCGGTAACGCTGCCGGTGGTCTGGCCGACGGCGATGGTGATGTTCTGGCCGTTGGCCAGGGTCACGACAACCGGCGTGCCGGTGACGGGTGCGCCGACAGTGGCGGTGTAGGTGACGGTGCCGCCTTCAGCGACCGAGGTATCGGCGGTCAGTTTGACCGTCGAAGTATCGATGGTGTCGGTGACTTGAGTGACCGCTGGGGTGGTGCTCGGGACGAGGTTCTCGAAGTTGCCGCCGGTGGCACTGGTGATTGTGGCCTGCACGGAACCGGCGTCTTTGTAGACGTCGTCGGACGGAGCCGGGAAGGTCACATTACCGCTGGTTTCGCCTGCCTTGATGGTGATGACGGCGCCGTTTGACAAGGTTACGGTCACTGGCGAGCCAGCAGCATTGGTCAAAGTCGCGGTGTAAGTAATCTGGCCGCCTTCAGCCACGGAAGCGGTCGCGCTCAGCGACAGATTGGTGGTGTCGGCAACGTCGGTGACGGAGGTCGACACTGGAGTTTTGTCCGCCACCAGATCTTCGTAGTTGCCACCGCTTACGCCAGTGATCGAGTTGGTCAGCGGAGCGTTGCCGGTCAAGGCATCGTTCGGCGCGGTGTAAGTGACGGAGCCGGTGGTCTGGCCGACGCCGATGGTGATGTTCTGACCATTGGCCAACGTCACGACCACAGGCGAGCCTGTGACTGGCGCGCCGACGGTGGCGGTGTAAGTCACGGTGCCGCCTTCGGCAACCGAGGTGTCTGCGCTCAGCTTCACCGTCGAGGTATCGACGGTGTCAGTGATTTCGGTCACTGCTGGCGTAGTGTTCGGCACCAGATTTTCGAAGTTGCCGCCGGTGGCGTCCTTGATGCTGACTTCGACCTGGCCGGCGTCCTTGTAGACGTCATCGGCCGGCGCTGGAACGGTAACGGTGCCGGTGGTTTTGCCGGCATCAATGGTGATCACCGAGCCGTTGCTCAGGGTCACGGTTACCGGGGTGCCGGCCGGATTCGTCAGCGTGGCGGTGTAGGTGATCTGGCCACCCTCGGCCACAGAGCCGGTGGCGCTGAGGCTCAGGCCAGTGTCATCAACCGAGTCGGTGATGGTGGTCACGGCAGGTGTGGTGTTTGGCACCAGGTTTTCAAAGTTGCCGCCGGTAGCGCCAGTGATGGTCGTGCTGACGGTGCTGCCGTTGCTGTACACATCATTGGCCGCAGTCGGCACGTTGACGGTGCCAACGGTTTCGCCAGCCGCAATGGTGATGGTCGAGCCGTTCGACAGGATGACGGTCACCGGCGTCTGCGCTGGATTGGTCAGTGTCGCGGTATAGGTGATCTGACCACCTTCAACAATATTGTTGGTCGCGGTCAGCGTCAGGCCGGTGTTGTCGACCGAGTCGGTGATCGTAGTGACTGCTGGCGTGGTGTTCGGCACCAGGTTTTCGAAGTTGCCGCCGGTAGCCCCGGTGATCGTGGTGCTGACGGTGCTGCCATTGTTGTAAACGTCGTTGGCCGCAGTCGGCACGTTGACGCTGCCGACGGTTTCGCCAGCCGCGATGGTGATGGTCGAGCCGTTGGACAGCGTGACGGTTACCGGGGTTTGTGCCGGGTTGGTCAACGTCGCGGTGTAAGTGATCTGGCCGCCTTCAACAATGTTATTCGTCGCAGTCAGGGTCAGACCGGTGTTATCAACCGAATCAGTTATCGTGGTAACGGCTGGCGTGGTGTTCGGCACCAGGTTTTCGAAATTGCCACCGGTAGCCCCGGTGATCGTCGTGCTGACGGTGCTGCCATTGTTGTAAACGTCATTGGCCGCAGTCGGCACGTTCACGGTGCCAACGGTCTCGCCCGCAGCAATGGTGATGGTCGAACCGTTCGACAGGGTGACGGTAACTGGCGTCTGCGCTGGATTAGTCAGCGTTGCGGTGTAAGTGATCTGACCGCCTTCAACAATGTTGTTGGTCGCGGTCAGGGTCAGGCCAGTGTCATCGACCGAATCGGTGATGGTGGTGACCGCAGGCGTGTTGCTTGGCACCAGATTTTCGAAATTGCCACCGGTAGCGCCAGTGATCGTGGTGCTGACGGTGCTGCCGTTGTTGTAAACGTCATTGGCCGCAGTCGGCACGTTGACGGTGCCGACTGTTTCGCCAGCCGCGATGGTGATGGTCGAACCGTTCGACAGAGTGACGGTTACCGGTGTTTGTGCCGGGTTGGTCAGTGTCGCGGTGTAGGTGATCTGACCGCCTTCAACGATGTTGTTGGTCGCGGTCAGGGTCAGGCCGGTGTTGTCGACCGAATCGGTAATCGTGGTGACCGCTGGCGTCGCGTTCGGCACCAGGTTTTCGAAATTACCACCGGTAGCGCCAGTGATCGTTGTGCTGACGGTGCTGCCATTGTTGTAGACGTCATTGGCCGCAGTCGGCACGTTGACGGTGCCAACGGTCTCGCCGGCCGCAATGGTGATGGTCGAGCCGTTCGACAGGGTGACGGTTACCGGGGTTTGCGCCGGGTTGGTCAAGGTCGCGGTGTAGGTGATCTGACCGCCTTCAACGATGTTGTTGGTCGCAGTCAGGGTCAGGCCGGTGTTGTCGACCGAATCTGTGATGGTGGTAACGGCTGGCGTGGTGTTTGGCACCAGGTTTTCAAAGTTGCCACCGGTAGCGCCAGTGATCGTGGTGCTGACGGTGCTGCCGTTGTTGTAAACGTCGTTGGCCGCCGTCGGCACGTTCACGGTGCCGACGGTTTCGCCAGCCGCAATGGTGATGGTTGAGCCGTTCGACAGGGTGACGGTTACCGGGGTTTGTGCCGGGTTGGTCAGGGTTGCGGTGTAGGTGATCTGACCGCCTTCAACAATGTTGTTGGTCGCGGTCAACGTCAGGCCGGTGTTGTCGACCGAATCAGTGATCGTGGTAACGGCTGGCGTGGTGTTTGGCACCAGGTTTTCGAAATTGCCACCGGTAGCGCCAGTGATGGTGGTGCTGACAGTGCTGCCATTGTTATAGACGTCATTGGCCGGCGTCGTCACGTTGACGGTGCCGGTAGTCTGGCCCGCGCCGATGGTAATGGTCGAACCGTTCGACAGGGTGACGGTTACCGGGGTTTGTGCCGGGTTGGTCAACGTAGCCGTATAGGTAATCTGACCGCCCTCAGTCACGCTTGAGCCAGCCGTCAATGTAACAGTGGTGGTGTCGACGGTGTCAGTCACTTGCGTGGTCGCCGGGACGGTCGGCGGGGTCACGGTAATTCCGTTGCCGCCGCTGGTGCCGGTGACGGTCACGTCGATTTGGGTCGGGTCGTTGTAGACCGTGTCGTTCGGCGCCAGCGGCACGTTGACGGTGCCGGTGGTGGCGCCGGCCGGGATGACGATCACTGCGCCATTCGACAGGGTGATGGTCAGGTCGGTCAGCGGCGCCTGGGTCAGGGTCGCGGTGTACACCAGCACGCCGCCGGCTTCGGTGATGGTCGGCGTGGCGCTGAGGCTCAGGGTCGAGTCACGCAGCGCGTTGGTGGTGGTGTCGGTGGTCAGGCCGCCGGTGGTGTCCTGCGCGACTTGGCCGGCAGAATTGATGCCCGCCGTCGGAAAGCCAATGGTCGGATCGACGCGGCCAGCGGTGGCGTCGAGCATGACAAAACTGTGACCACCACCGGCGGCGCCACCGGTACCTGCGGCGGTCGGGCCGGCCGCAGTGGATTCAAGTGCGGTGGTCGGGTCGACACCAGCGGCAATGGCTTGCTGCAGTTCTTCTACAGAAGGCGCAGCCTGCGCCGTGGCTTCGGCCAGGTCAGTGCTGGAGTCAGGCGAGCTGGCACTCCACTGGGTGTCGCGGCCCAGATCGAGCATGCGGCCATCGGCCAGTTCCAGCGACACCGCGCCGGACAGACCGGTATCGATCTGGTCGCCGACATACAGGCGATCGCCTTCAACGAGTACGCGACGCACGCCCTCTGGGGACACCACGAAAACCTGACCGACAATGCTTTTGACGACGGCAACAACACTGCTCATTGAAGACTCTCCGGGGTGTCACATTCAGTTGACTTCCATGGGCCTGACGGGCGTCGGCGCCACTTCAGTCTGGACGTACTTTCTATAAATGGATAACTTATTGACGCTGGATTTCCGTCAATAATATGGCTATAAATTATCGCGATTAACTTTATGCCAAACTATTGACCTTCTGGGAGCCATCCTAAACAATCGCCCCACTAATGTCACATTGATATTTCCGCGGCGACCTGTCCTTCAGCCTGTCATCCAGTTCCTTTTTTGAACTTTCCGACATACGGTCTTTCGGGTTGCCATCATCCGACGCAGCGCCACGTTTTTGCTGTGATTCAAGACAAGAAGTTCCGGGAAAATTCCAACCATGCGTTCGCTTTTGCTCCTTGCCGCTCCCTTCGCTCTCGCCGCCTCTTTTGTACAAGCACAATCCTTACCAGAAGCCATGCAACAGGCGCTGGATGTCCATCCGGAGATTCAGGCAGGGGTCAACAGTCGTTTGGCGGCGGATTATCAATTGAAGGCTGCGAAAGGGGGATACCTGCCCAAGGTCGATCTGCTGGGCGGTTATGGCCGTGAAGGTACTGATAGCGTGACCACCCGAGCCAACGGTGGCGGCAATCACTGGGAGACGTTGAACCGCAGCGAGTCAAGTTTACGTCTCTCGCAAATGGTTTTTGACGGTTTCGCGACGTCCAACGAAGTTGCGCGTCAACAAGCCAACGTCAGCTCCCGTGCTTACTCGTTGCTGGGCACTTCCGAGCGTACTGCACTGACCGTCGCCCAAGTCTATCTGGATGTGCTGACGCGTCGCGAATTCGTCCGCCTAGCCGAGGAAAACCTCAAGAGCCACCAGCGCATCTACGACCAGATCCAATTGCGCACCCAGCGCGGCGTCGGCAGCGGTGCCGATCTTGATCAGGCCGAAGCCCGTATGGCGCAAGCCCGCAACAACCTGATCACCGAACAGACCAACCTCGCCGACGCGGAAACCAACTTCCTCAGCGCTGTCGGCCAGATGCCCGACCAGCTCGAGCGTCCGGCGCCGTTCATGGCGATGATGCCGGCCAACCTCAATGAAGCCCGCGCGCAAATGCTGGAAAACAGCCCGATCCTGCGTTCCGCCGAGTCGGACATCGCCGCTGCCGAGAAGCAGTTCGCCACCGCCAAATCGACCTTCTACCCGCGCTTCGACGCTGAGCTGGGGCGTACCGCCGACAACGATCTCGATGGCCAGAATGGCCACAACAACGAATGGCAGGCCATGCTGCGCATGCGTTTCAACCTGTATTCCGGTGGCAGCAACAAAGCCGATCTGGAATCCAAGTCGTACCTGGCCAACCAGGCGCTGGACATCCGCAACAACGCCCTGCGGCAGTTGAACGAAGAGCTCGGCCTGGCCTGGAACGCGCTGAACAACGCCAACGCTCAGGTACCGATCGCTCAGCAATACGTCGATCACAGCACTTCGGTGCGCACCGCTTACCAGCGTCAATTCAGTCTCGGTGAACGCACTCTGCTGGACTTGCTCGACAGCGAAAACGAACTGTTCACTGCTTCGCGGCGTCTGGCGGAAATCAAGAACATTCAGTTATTTACTCAGTATCGAATCAAGGCGACCATGGGCCAATTGCTCAAAAGCCAGGGAGTGGTCGCGCCGTTGGCATCCGTTGTGCAGAACGACGTGAAGCCCAAGGTCCAGCTGCCTGGGATGAACTGAGTTATCCCTTTCAACTGTTAAAGAGTGTCGAGCGTGGAATCAGAAGTCAGTCGAGTTCAACTCAGCCATGATCCGCGCGCGTTGCATGACGATCCGTTGCTGGATGGTCTGCTCGCCCTGTGCATGCTGCACCAGAAGCCCGCCAGCGCGGCGATGCTGACCACCGGCCTGCCGCTGCCCAAACAACGTTTGAGTATCGAGTTGCTGCCGCGCGCAGCGCTCGCGCCGGCCTGCAGGGTCGGGTGTTGCAGCGCAAGCTAGAAGAAATTCCGGCGATCGCCATGCCCGCGCTGTTGCTGCTCAAGGATGGCCGCAGTGCCGTCCTGCTCGGCTGGCAGGGCGACGACGAAGCACGCGTGCTGCTCAGCGAAAGCGACGGCGGCGAGTCGGTGGTCAGCCGTGAACTGCTGAGCGACGATTACACCGGCAAAGTGTTCTTCGCCCAGCCGCAGCACAAATTCGACGTCAACCACGGCACGCTGATCCCGCGTGCACGCTCGTGGTTCCGTGACACCCTCAAGCGTTCGCGCTGGCTGTACGCCGATGCGATCGCCGCCAGTTTCCTGATAAACATCATCGCCATGGCCGCGCCGCTGTTCGTGATGAACGTCTACGACCGCGTGGTACCGAACCAGGCCGAAGCAACCCTGTGGGTGCTGGCGCTCGGTATCACCGGAGCTTACATCTTCGACCTGATCCTCAAGAGCCTGCGCAGCCTGTGCCTGGATCTGGCCGGGAAGAAAACCGACCTGATCATCTCCGCCACGCTGTTCGAGCGCATCGTCGGCATGGCGATGAAATACCGCCCGGCGCGGGTCGGCAGTTTTGCGCAGAACATCCACGAGTTTCAGAGCCTGCGCGACTTCCTCGCCTCGCTGACCCTGACCAGTCTGATCGACCTGCCGTTTACCATTCTGATTTTCATCGTCATCGCCATTCTCGGCGGGCATCTGGTATGGATTCCGGTGCTGGCCTTCCCGATTGCCCTGCTGATCGGCTACGCCTTGCAGAAGCCGCTGATCGCGACCATGGAGCGCACCATGGCGCTGGGCGCCGAGCGCCAGTCGAGCCTGATCGAAACCCTCGCCGGTCTGGATGCGGTCAAGGTCAACAACGCCGAAAGCGAGCGCCAGTATCAGTGGGAGCAAACCATTGGCACCCTCAGTCGTCTCGAGCTGCGAGTGAAAATGCTCTCCGGTCTGGCGATGAACATCACCTTGCTGATCCAGCAACTGGCCGGGGTGATCATGATCGTCTTCGGCGTGTACCAGATCATCGCCGGCAACCTGAGCATGGGCGGGCTGATCGCCTGCTACATGCTCAGCGGTCGCGCGCTGAGCCCGCTGGCCTCGCTCTCAGGTCTGCTCACGCGCTATCAACAGGCGCGGGTGACCATGGCTTCGGTCGACCAGATGATGGAACTGCCCCAGGAGCGCAATTTCGAAGAGCGTCCGCTGAGCCGCAAGGTCTTGCAGGGTGCTATTGAATGCCGCCAACTCAGCTTCACCTACCCGGACCAGCAGAACCCGGCGCTGAAGAACATTAACCTGGTCATCCGTCCCGGCGAAAAAATCGGCATCATCGGCCGCAGCGGTTCGGGCAAGAGTTCGCTGGCTAAACTGCTGGTCGGCCTGTATCAACCGGACGACGGCGCCTTGCTGGTCGACGGCGTGGATATCCGCCAGATCGACGTCAGCGAACTGCGCTACAACATCGGCTACGTGCCGCAGGATATTCAGCTGCTGTCCGGCACCCTGCGCGACAACCTGGTCTCCGGCGCGCGTTACGTCGAAGACGAGTTGGTGCTGCAAGCCGCCGAACTGGCCGGCGTCCACGAATTCGCCCGTTTGCACCCGCAGGGCTATGAACTGCAAGTCGGCGAGCGTGGACAGAACCTTTCCGGCGGCCAACGGCAGAACGTCGCCCTGGCTCGGGCGCTGTTGCTCAATCCGCCGATTCTGTTGATGGATGAGCCAACCAGTGCGATGGACAACACCGGCGAAGAACGCCTCAAGCAACGTCTCGCAGCGGTAATTGAAAACAAGACCGTGGTGCTGGTCACGCACCGGGCATCGCTGTTGTCGCTGGTCGATCGCCTGCTGGTGATCGATCGCGGGCAGATTCTCGCCGACGGCCCGAAAGCCGCCGTGATGGAAGCGTTGAAGAAGGGGCAGATCAGTGTTGCTTAAGTCCGGTGTCAAGGAGTCGATCCGTCGCTACTTCAAGGGCTCTGCCTCGCTGCAGGGCCAGCCGCTGCCGGAGGTCAACAAGGCGCTGATCGAAGACGCCCCGCGCGTCGTGCGCCTGACCATCTGGGCGATCATCGGCTTCTTCGTATTCCTCATGCTCTGGGCCAACTTCGCCGTGATCGACGAAGTGACCAAGGGCGACGGCAAGGCGATTCCGTCGTCGAAGATCCAGAAAATCCAGAACCTGGAGGGCGGTATCGTCTCCGAGCTGTTCGTCAAGGAAGGCCAGATCGTCGAGGCCGGCGCGCCGCTGATTCGTCTCGATGACACACGTTTTGCCTCCAATGTCGGCGAAACCGAGGCCGATCGCCTGTCGATGTTGCTGCGGGTCGAGCGTTTGAGCGCGGAAGTCGATGACCGTCCGCTGAATTTCCCCGAGGACGTGCTCAAAGCCGTGCCGGGCCAGGCGAAAAGCGAAGAGTCGCTGTACATCAGCCGCCGTCAGCAGTTGCACGATGAAATCGGCGGCCTGCAGGAGCAGTTGATCCAGCGTCAGCAAGAGCTGCGTGAGTTCAGCTCCAAGCAGGCGCAGTACCGTCAGCAACTCGGCTTGCAGCGTCAGGAAATCAACATGTCCGAGCCGCTGGTGGCGCAGGGCGCGGTTTCGCCGGTGGAAGTGTTGCGCCTCAAGCGTGCCGAAGTGGAAACCCGCGGCCAGCTCGATGCGACCACGCTGGCCATTCCGCGTGCCGAATCGGCGATCAAGGAAGTGCAACGCAAGATCGACGAAACCCGCGGCAAATTCCGCAGCGAAGCGCTGACCCAGCTCAACGAAGCGCGCACCGATCTGAACAAGGCCCAGGCCACCGGCAAGGCGCTGGAAGACCGCGTCAGCCGTACGCTGGTTACCTCGCCCGTGCGGGGCATTGTCAATAAATTGCTGGTCAACACCATTGGCGGCGTGATCCAGCCGGGCAGCGACATGGTCGAAATCGTGCCGCTGGACGACACCCTGCTGGTCGAAGCGAAGATCCGCCCCCAGGACATTGCCTTTCTGCATCCGGGGCAGGAAGCGATCGTCAAATTCACCGCGTATGACTACACCATCTACGGCGGGCTGAAGGCGCAGCTGGAGCAGATCGGCGCCGACACCATCACCGACGAAGACAAGAAAACCACTTACTACGTGATCAAGGTGCGCACCGAGCGCAGCCACTTGGGCACGGATGAAAAGCCACTGCTGATCATCCCGGGGATGGTGGCGTCGGTGGATATCATCACCGGCAAGAAGTCGGTGTTGAGCTATTTGCTCAAGCCGATCATCCGGGCGCGGGCCGAAGCGTTGCACGAGCGTTGATCCCCAGTGGCCTCGCTGGCCTCATCGCTGGCAAGCCAGCTCCCACAGTTATCTGTTTTCAACAAATATCTGGAGTCCATATGCGAACCCTGTGGGAGCGGGCTTGCCCGCGAAGGCGTCTTTCGAAGCGCTACATATCCGTCGGTAAGTGACAAAAATGGTCACCCACCCCTCACCAATCGCCATATCGTTATTCATTAACGGTATTTAATTTCCAATTCTTATAGCTATAAAGTCACCCGCCTGCGTACCTGCCGACCAATCGGCGCGCCGCACGACCTGAACCGACACGCAATCCAGCGTGAGTGTCTGATCGACGAGCGCGTCCGTGAGCGCGCCGTGCGTGGGAGATGATTGATGTCCGCCGCTACTGCCACCGAAAGCGCCGCAATTGCCGCGCCGCAAATCTTCGAAATTCGTCCCTTCAGCGGTGCCGTCGGCGCCGAGATCGTTGGCCTCGACCTCAGCCGGCCGGTCAATGATCAGGACTTCGCGCGCATTCACCGCGCGCACCTGGATCACCATGTCGTGGTCTTTCGCGATCAGCAGATCACCCCGCAACAGCAAATCGATTTCAGCCGCCGCTTCGGCGTGTTGCAGATCCATGTGCTCAAGCAATTCCTGCTGGCCAACCACCCGGAAATTCTCATCGTTTCCAACATCATCGAGAATGGCCAGAACATCGGTCTCGGTGATGCCGGCAAGTTCTGGCATTCCGATCTTTCCTATAAAGAGCTGCCGAGCCTCGGCTCGATGCTGCACGCTCAGGAGCTGCCCGCCGAGGGCGGCGACACGCTGTTTGCCGACATGCACAAAGCCTGGGACGACTTGCCCGCTGCGTTGCGCACTGCGGTCGAAGGACGCTCTGCCGCGCATTCCTACACAGCGCGCTACAGTGAAACCAAATTCGAAGGCAACTGGCGCCCGACCCTGACCCCGGAACAGTTGGCTCAGGTCGCTGAAGTAGTGCATCCGGTGGTGCGCACCCATCCGGAAAACGGCCGCAAGGCCTTGTTCGTCAGCGAAGGCTTCACCACGCGCATCGTCGGTCTGCCGGAAGACGAGAGCCGCCAGTTGCTCGGCGAACTCTTCGCTCACAGCGTGCTGCCGCAAAACATCTACCGCCATCAGTGGGAACCGCACGATCTGGTGTTCTGGGACAACCGTTCGCTGATCCACCTCGCCGCCGGCTGCCCTGCGCATCTGCGCCGCAAGCTGTATCGCACGACTATCCAGGGCGACGCGCCTTTCTGATTTGCCGGAGATCGACCATGAACGCCCCTTTGCCAGGCCACGCGGCCAGCAACCCGATCGCCCGCAGCGAAGCGTTGCTGGCCGTCGATCACGTCAGCCTCGAATACCGCACGCCGCAGCGGGTGGTGCGCGCTACCCATCAAGTCAGTTTCGCCGTCGACCCGGCTGACCGGTTCGTCCTGCTTGGCCCGTCCGGTTGCGGGAAATCGACCTTGCTCAAGGCTGTCGCCGGATTCATCCAGCCTTGCGAAGGCGAGATCCGCCTGCAAGGCCAGCGCGTCGATGCGCCGGGGCCGGACCGCATTGTGGTGTTTCAGGAATTCGACCAGTTGCCGCCGTGGAAAACCGTCAAGCAGAACGTGATGTTCCCGCTGCTCGCCTCGCGCACCTTGAACAAGAAAGAAGCCGAAGAGCGTGCGTTGCACTATCTGGAAAAGGTCGGCCTCGCAGCGTTCGCCGACGCCTATCCACACACCTTGTCCGGCGGCATGAAAGCACGGGTGGCGATCGCCCGGGCCTTGGCCATGCAGCCGAAAATTCTTTTGATGGACGAACCCTTCGCTGCACTCGATGCGTTGACCCGCCGCAAGATGCAGGAGGAGTTGCTGCTGCTCTGGGAAGAGGTTCGTTTCACCCTGCTGTTCGTCACTCATTCGATCGAAGAAGCCTTGGTGATCGGCAATCGCATCCTCTTGCTGTCGCCGCATCCGGGGCGGGTGCGCGCCGAAGTGCACAGCCATCAATACGATCTGCACAGCCTCGGCGGCGTGGCGTTTCAGGAATCGGCGCGGCGCATTCATCGTCTGCTGTTCGATGAGGGCCAGGCGCCGGAGACCGAACGTGATCACCACTTCAACGACATTCGCATCGCCTATTGAACGGCCAGGAGGTCTACCCGATGAGCCATTCATCATCCGTGCGTGAAGAATTCGAAACCGTGCTCGAGCCGCTGACCGCAGTGCCGGTCGAGCGCGAATTGCCGCTTGCGACGCGCCTTTGGCAACAGGGCTGGCTGCGCAAAAGCCTGATCCTGATCGTGCTGGCGATCATCTGGGAAGTGGTCGCGCGGATTCAGAACAACGACCTGATGCTGCCGAGTTTTTGCAAACCGCGCAGGCCCTGTTCGACGGTCTGCTCAGTGGCGAGTTGCTGGCCAAGGTGTGGATATCCCTGGTGGTGCTGATCAAGGGTTACCTGATCGGCATTGTCCTCGCGTTCGCTCTGACGACATTGGCGGTTTCGACCCAGTTGGGACGTGATCTGCTCAGTACGATGACTTCGATGTTCAACCCGTTGCCGGCGATCGCCCTGTTGCCGCTGGCGCTGCTCTGGTTCGGATTGGGGCAGAACAGTCTGATTTTCGTGCTGGTGCATTCGGTGCTGTGGGCGCTGGCGTTGAATACCTATGCCGGATTTCTCGGCGTCTCCGAAACGCTGCGAATGGCCGGGCGCAATTATGGCCTCAAGGGATTGCGTTTGGTCTTGTTCATCCTGATTCCGGCGGCGCTGCCTTCGATTCTCGCCGGTTTGAAGATTGGCTGGGCGTTTGCCTGGCGTACCCTGATCGCCGCCGAACTGGTATTTGGCGCAACCAGTGGCAAGGGCGGGCTGGGCTGGTACATCTTTCAGAATCGCAATGAGCTGTACACCGACAAGGTGTTTGCCGGGTTGGCGGTGGTGATTCTGATTGGCTTGCTGGTGGAGAATCTGGTGTTTGCCACCCTTGAGCGCGTGACCGTCAAGCGCTGGGGAATGCAACGCTGAGATCTTCGTTGGCTGTTCCGGCCTGTTCGCGAGCAGGCTCGCTCCCACATGAGAACGCATTCTAAGGTGGGAGCGAGCCTGCTGCGAAGAGGCCAGCGCTGGCGCCGCCACTCTTTAAGGATGTTTGCTAGCATTGCGCCGTGATCAATCCAGATCAGCCAAGAGTGCTCAGCATGCAACTCCCGGACATGAACCTTCTGGTCGCTCTCGATGCCTTGCTCGACGAGGGCAGTGTGGTCGGTGCGGCACGGCGGATGAACCTCAGCCCGGCGGCCATGAGTCGCACGCTGACGCGGATCCGCGAAGCCATCGGCGATCCGATTCTGGTGCGCGCCGGGCGTGGCCTGGTGCCGACACCCAAGGCTCTCGAGCTGCGCGAACAGGTGCGCGATGTGGTCGAGCAGGCGGCGCTGCTGTTTCGCTCCGCCGACAGCGTCGAGCTGGGTACCTTGCGTCGACGCTTCAGCATTCGCGCCAATGATTTCTTCGTCGGCGTTTACGGCGGCAAGCTGTTCGACACCCTCGACCAACTCGCCCCGCATTGCGAATTGCGCTTCGTCCCGGAAGGCGATGGCGACGATGAGGCGCTGCGCGAAGGACGCATCGATCTGAGCGTCAGCAACACCCGTCCGCTCACGCCAGAAGTGAAGGTGCAGAACCTGTTTTCCACCCATTTCGTCGGCCTGGTGCGCGAAAATCATCCGTTGCTCGATGGCGAAATCACTGCCGAGCGCTACGCCGGTTTTTCCCACATCAGCATGTCGCGGCGTGGCATCGCTCGCGGCCCGATCGACACGGCGTTGAATGCGTTGGGGCTGGAGCGCCGGGTCGCGGTGATCGCGCCAAGTTTCCATGCTGCGATGTTTGCCTTGCCCGACTCCGACCTGATCCTTCCGGTGCCTAAAGAAGCCCTGCTCAGCGTGCGGCGGCTGGGCCTGAAACTGCGTTCATTCGACCTGCCGATTCCACTGCCCATGCTGATGCTGACCCAGGCCTGGCACCCGCGTTTCGACAAGGACCCGGCCCACCGCTGGCTGCGCGAAACCCTCAAGACCTGCTGCGATGAAACGTGGCTGGCGGCACAGCCCTAGCCTTCGGACCGACACAAAACCTTGTGGGAGCGAGCTTGCTCGCGAAAGCGGTAGATCAGTCACAGATGAAGTTGGCTGGCACGACGCCTTCGCGAGCAAGCTCGCTCCCACAGGAAGTTCATTGCTGCACCAGATGCACTTATAACCTGCCGATAAGTCAATTTTCGTCAGCATCAAGCCCCACTAAAATGCTCCGGTATTTTCACCCCCGGAGTTTTCATTCATGACATCCCTGACGGTCACGGCCCCCTTGCCGCGACCAGCCCGGCGACGGCGGCTGCGCCACCGGTGTTCGGGGCGCGGATCATCATTGGTCTGGTCGGCGTGCTGTTGGCCGTGCTGGTCTCGGGCCTCAACGAGATGGTCACCAAAGTCGCACTCGCCGATATTCGCGGTGCGCTGCACATCGGTTACGACGAAGGCACCTGGCTGGTCGCCAGCTACACCGCCACGTCGGTCGCGGCCATGGCCTTC
Source organism: Pseudomonas sp. B21_DOA (assembly GCA_030544685.1). Classification (NCBI taxonomy): domain Bacteria; kingdom Pseudomonadati; phylum Pseudomonadota; class Gammaproteobacteria; order Pseudomonadales; family Pseudomonadaceae; genus Pseudomonas; species Pseudomonas sp. B21_DOA. The sequence goes on from CP086683.1 coordinate 1,147,667, forward strand.
GCGCCGTGGTGCTCGGTGACCTTCTCGCTGCGTCGCTTCACCCTCTGCGCGATCGGCCTGTTTACCCTGCTCGGGGTGCTGTGCCCGTTCGCCCCGAATTACGAAAGTCTGCTGCTGATGCGCATCCTCCAAGGCCTCGCGGGCGGCGCATTGCCGCCGATGTTGATGACCGTTGCGCTGCGCTTCCTCCCGGCGAACATCAAACTGTACGGACTGGCCGGCTACGCACTGACCGCGACTTTCGGCCCGGGACTCGGCACGCCGCTGGCCGGTCTGTGGACTGAATACGTCGGCTGGCAATGGACCTTCTGGCAGATCATCGTGCCGTGCCTGATCGCAATGGCTGCAGTGGCTTACGGATTGCCGCAGGATCCGCTGCGGCTGGAACGTCTCAGGGAGTTCAACTGGAAAGGCCTGCTGCTGGGCTTTCCGGCGATCTGCATGCTGGTGATCGGTCTGTTGCAGGGCAATCGACTGGACTGGTTCGAGTCGAATCTGATCTGTGGATTACTCGGTGCCGGTTCGCTGCTGCTGGTGGCTTTTATAATCAATGAATGGTCGCAGCCGATTCCGTTTTTCAAACTGCAGATGCTCGGCATCCGCAACCTGTTGTTCGCCCTGATCACCCTTGCAGGGGTGCTGATCGTGCTGCTGGCGGTGGTGCTGATTCCGTCGAGTTATCTGGCCCAGGTGCAGGGCTATCGTCCGGCGCAAACCGCGCCGATCATGCTCATTGCCGCGCTGCCGCAATTGATCGCGCTGCCGCTGGTGGCCGCGCTGTGCAATTTGCGCTGGGTCGATTGCCGCTGGGTGCTCGGCATTGGGCTGGGCATGCTCGCGCTGTCCTGCCTGGGCGGTTCGCACCTGACTTCGGCGTGGATTCGCGACGATTTCTACGTGCTGCAATGGCTGCAGATTTTCGGCCAGCCGATGGCGGTGTTGCCGCTGTTGATGTTGTCGACCGGTAGTATCACGCCGATGGAAGGGCCGTTCGCGTCGGCGTGGTTCAACACCGTCAAAGGCCTGGCCGCGGTGGTTGCCACCGGCGTCATCGAAGCGCTGACCACATCGCGCCTGCATTTTCATTCGAGCATGTTGGTCGACAGCCTCGGCAATTCGCCGCTGGCCGATCACAGCGATCCGGGCCTCGCCCACCGCTTGCACGAGCAGGCCGTGGTGCTGACTTCGTCCGATTTGTACCTGTGCATGGCTGGCGTCGCCGTGGCGTTGATTCTGCTGATTTTCTGGCTGCCGACGCGGATTTATCCGCCGCGCGCGCCGTCCTGATTGCTGCACTGAAACTGAAGGTTTTTATGACTCAATCCAAGCAAAAACTCGCGGTGGCCGTGGCTGCCGCGCTGGCGGTGGGCGTGCTGGTGTACCTGGCGATGCCCGGGCTTTTCGGCCACCGCACCGAGCAAACCACCAATGACGCGTTTGTCTCGGCCGACTACACGCTGGTGGTGCCGCGCGTGGCCGGGTTCATCAAGCAGGTGCTGGTCGAAGACAACCAACAGGTCAAGGCCGGGCAGTTGCTGGCGCTGATCGATGACCGTGATTTGCGCGCAGCGGCGGAAGCGGCGGATGCGCAAACCCTGGTCGCGCGTGCGCAGTTGCAGAACGCCAACGCGACCCTGGAGCGTCAGGCTTCGCTGATTGCTCAAGCGCAGGCCGCAGTGGTCTCGGCCAAAGCGGAAATGGCCTTCGCGCAACAGGAACTGAACCGCTACAACCACCTCGCCGGTGTCGGCGCCGGCACCGTGCAGAACGCGCAGCAGGCGCGCACGCGCATCGATCAGGCGTCGGCGCGCCTCGACACCGCGACCGCGAAGTTGGCGGCCGAACGCAAGCAGGTCGAGATTCTCACCGCCCAGCGCAACGCCGCCGAAGGCAATCTGAAACATGCGCAGGCGGCGCTGGAGATCGCCAGTTTCAACCTGTCCTATACGCGCATCACCGCGCCGCAGGACGGCATGATCGGCGAGCGTGCGGTGCGTGTCGGGGCTTACGTCACGCCGGGCAGCAAGCTGTTGGCGGTGGTGCCGTTGCAACAGGCCTACGTGGTCGCCAACTTTCAGGAAACCCAGTTGACCGATGTGCAGCCCGGGCAAGATGTGCAAGTGCGGGTCGACAGCCTCGGCGGCGAAGCCCTGACTGGCCGCGTCGAGAGCATTGCGCCGGCAACGGGCGTGACCTTCGCGGCGGTGAAACCGGATAACGCGACGGGAAATTTCACCAAAGTGGTGCAGCGGATTCCGGTGAAGATCGTGCTGGAGCCGGGCCAGCCACTGACCGAGCGCTTGCGGGTGGGGATGTCGGTCGAGGCGAGTATTGATACCGCCAGCTCAAAGGCGTCCGGGCGCGAGGTGACGCAGCGATGATCGGTGTTGAATCGGCTGGCCTCATCGCTGGCAAGCCAGCTCCCACAGGGGGCATTGGCAGGCTGAACCATTTTGCACAACCTGCACAATCTTTGTGGGAGCTGGCTTGCCAGCGACGGGGGCATTGGCAGCAACTCACCCTGAGTGCCTTGCTCACAATCAGTCTCAGCGCCTGCACCGTCGGCCCAGACTTCCAGAAACCCGAAGCCGCTCAACCTGCCGACTGGACCAAACCGAGCCAATCCGCGCCAAGCCAGGCCGTCAGCGCACCCTTGAACGAACGCTGGTGGGAAACCTTCCACGACCCGCAGCTGTCCGCGCTGACCCAGCGCGCGCTGAACAGCAACCTCGACCTGCAGCTGGCCAGCAGCCGCCTGCAACAAAGCCGCGCCGCGCGCCAGGTGATCACCGCCGAGCGTTATCCGAACAGCTCTGCTACCGGCAGTTACGGGCGCAAACGCAACAGTGGCAAAGGCTTGAACGATCCATCGGGCAATAACGGCGACGAGGCCTTCAACCTGTGGGATGCCGGTTTCTCCGCCTCATGGGAGCTGGACTTCTGGGGGCGCGTGCGCCGTGAAACTGAAGCCGCCGATGCCAATCTCGAAGTGGCGGAAAATGATCGTCGTGGTGTGCTGCTGACAGTACTCGCCGACACCGCGCAAAACTACATTCAGCTGCGCGGGGTGCAGAACACCCGTGCCGTCACCGAGCAGAGACCTCGACGTCGCCCGGCATAGCCTGAAACTCTCGCAGCTGCGGCTGGCCGATGGCGTCGCGACCGATCTCGACGTCGCCGAAGCCGCCGCGCAAGTCGCCGCCATCGAAGCACGCCTGCCAGCGCTGGAGCAGCGTCAGTCGCAACTGATCAACGCGATCAGTCTGTTGATGGGCGAACCACCGCAGGCCCTCGCTCAAGCGTTATCCACAGACGCGGCAGTGCCGCAGTCGCCACTGCAAGTCGCCATCGGTCTGCCGTCGCAATTGGCCGAACGTCGTCCGGATATCCGCCAGGCCGAAGCGCGTCTGCACGCCGCCACCGCCAACATCGGCGTGGCCAAGGGCGATTTCTATCCGCGCATTACCCTGTCCGGCAACCTCGGTTCACAGGCCATGCAGCTGAGCGATTTCGGTTCATGGGGCTCGCGTGCCTTCGGCATCGGCCCGCAATTCAGCCTGCCGTTATTCGACGGCGGTCGCCTGCGCGGGATGCTGCAATTGCGTGAAGCTCAGCAGCAGGAAGCAGCCATCGCCTACCAGCAAACCGTGCTGCGCGCCTGGCATGAAATCGATGATCAACTGACCGCCTACAACGCCAGTCAGCGCCGTCGTGACAGCCTCGCCGAAGCCGTGCGCCAGAACCAGATCGCCCTGCGCACCGCGCAACAGCAATACGTCGAAGGCGTGGTCGATTTCGTCAACGTCCTCACCGTGCAGAGCGCTTTGCTCGCCACTCAGGAGCAATGGGTGGAAAGCTCGACCGGCGTGTCCCTGGCGATGGTCGGGTTGTACAAAGCGTTGGGCGGCGGATGGCAATCGGTCTATCCGGCCGCGCAACTGGCCGCAGGCTCACCTGACCTCGCCAGACCCTGAACCCGCAGCGACAGCTATGATCAACTCCACTGCAGCGAACGGCGCAACGCCGGACCTGAATTGCAGAGGAGTTGCATCATGGAAAATCCGCAGCACAGCCTACCGGCCCTGTTCAAACAACTCGGCCTCGCCGACGACCCGACCGGCATCGACCAATTCATCGCCACCCATTCGCCGCTCAAGCCGGATTTGCATCTGGCCGACGCGTTTTTCTGGACGGAAAGCCAGGCGCAGTTCTTGCGCGAGGAGATTCTCGACGATGCGGATTGGGCGGAGGTGGTGGATCAGTTGAATGTGATGTTGCGTAAGGGGCGCGGTGCATCGAGCTAAGGCAAACCCCACTTACAGAATGCGTGAGAGATAGAGACCGCATTGCAGTAGTGTCGCAGCTCTAAGAGCTGGAGAGTTGAGCATGAAATCCTTTTTGCCAATCCAATCGACGAGTCTTTTGCAACTGACAGTTTGCCCCGAGACCATTATTGAAACCGCTCAGTTCGGGCCGATTTCCGTTCAGGATCATCAGGGTCAAGCAATCGCGATCCTGATATCAGCCAAGCATTTTAAGGACTTGCTGGACCGTATCGATGATCTCGAATTGGCTTGTGTTGTTCAGGCGCGCCGAGGAGAAATTGGTCGCCCTGTCGAGATTGATGAAATATAGGACGGTCTTCAGCGGAAAGATTTGTTTCAAAACTTGACTGAAATTCCCCTCAAATGCGATATTGATAGTTAGCAAACTAACAGTGTCAGTTATCCCGTGTCCGATTCCCTCGACAGTCTCCAGATGAACATCAGCAGCGCCATGGTGGTGGCCGCCCGGCATTGGCGGAAGATCTGCCAGACCACGCTGGTCAACTATGGAATTTCCGAAGCCTGCGCCGTGCCCTTGTTGATGATCGGCCGCTTGGGCGAGGGCGTGCGTCAGGTACAAGTCGCCCAGGCTGCGGGGATGGAGAGTCCTTCGCTGGTGCGCTTGCTCGATCAGCTGTGCCACGCCGGTTACGTCTGTCGCACCGAAGATGCGCAGGATCGCCGGGCCAAGTGCCTGAGCCTGACCGATACCGGCCGCGAGCTGGTGCAAGCGGTGGAGGCCGAGCTGGTGCGCTTGCGCCACGAAGTGCTGGAAGGCATCGAACGCAGCGATCTGGAAGCTACGCTTCGGGTACTGAGGGCTTTTGAGGCGGCGAGTTCGCCTGTGGTGGTCAACTCTTGAACGGTTTTTTCACTGGCATGCCGCCGGCCCGTGACTGGTTTTACGGGGTCCGTACTTTTGCAGCGTCGATGATTGCGCTGTACATCGCCTTGCTCATGCAAATGCCGCGTCCGTATTGGGCGATGGCCACGGTGTACATTGTCTCCAGCCCGTTTCTCGGCCCGACCAGTTCAAAAGCGCTGTACCGCGCGGCGGGCACTTTCCTGGGCGCGGCGGCGGCGGTGCTCTTCGTGCCGATGTTCGTACAGAGCCCCTATGTGCTGGTGGTGGTGATCGCGTTGTGGACCGGCATTCTGCTGTTCATGTCCCTGCATCTGCGCACCGCCAACAGCTATGCGCTGATGCTGGCCGGTTACACCTTGCCGCTGATTGCCCTGCCGGTGGTCGATAATCCGCTGGCGGTGTGGGATGTGGCCGAGGCTCGTACCGAAGAGATTTTCCTTGGCATCGCCGTCGCTGCGGTGGTCGGTGCGATGTTCTGGCCGCGTCGGCTGGCGCCGGTGTTCAACGATGCCGTGAGCAAGTGGTTCGCCGATGCGACGAGCTACAGCCTGAAGTTTCTCAGCCGCGATGTGCAGCCGGAAGAAGTCACCGCGCTGCGCATGGCCATGGTCGCCAATTTCAACAGCCTCGAGTTGATGATCGGCCAGTTGCCCCACGAAGGCGCGCGGCCACAAACCGTGCGCAACACCAAGGAACTGCGCGGGCGGATGATTCACCTGTTGCCGGTGATCGATGCCCTCGAGGATTCGCTTTACGCCCTCGAACGTCGCACCCCGGAACTGGTGGAGAAATTCCAGCCGTTGCTGACCGCGACCCGGGAATGGCTGGGCCACGCGGACGCCAATCTCGAGCGCTGGCAAGCACTCAGAGATCAACTTGACGCGTTGCAACCGAGCGCCGAAGCGCTGGAGGAGCGCAAGCAGTTGCTGTTCTCCAACGCCATCTACCGCCTCGGTGAATTCATCGATCTGTGGCAGGACTGCCGCAGCCTGCAGGATGCGATTCTGTGCGAGCGCCAGGACAGCTGGCGCGCGGTGTACCGGCACTGGCGCCTGGGCCGGTTGACGCCGTTCATCGATCGCGGGCTGATGCTTTACTCGGTGACCTCGACCATTCTGGCGATCATTGTTGCTTCGGTGCTGTGGATCCTGCTCGGCTGGCCGGACGGCGGCAGCGCGGTGATCCTGGCAGCGGTGGCGTGCAGCTTCTTTGCCTCGATGGACGACCCGGCGCCGCAGATTTACCGGTTCTTTTTCTGGACCGGGATGTCGGTGCTGTTCGCCAGCCTTTACCTGTTTCTGATTCTGCCCAACCTGCACGATTTCCCGATGCTGGTGCTGGCGTTTGCCGTGCCGTTCATTTGCGTCGGCACGCTGACCGTGCAGCCGCGATTCTACCTCGGCATGCTGCTGACGCTGGTCAATACCTCGTCGTTCATCAGTATTCAGGGTGCTTACGACGCGGACTTTTTCGCCTTTGCTAACTCCAACCTCGCCGGGCCGCTGGGGCTGTTGTTCGCTTTCATCTGGACGCTGGTGGCGCGACCGTTCGGCGCCGAGCTGGCGGCCAAGCGTCTGACCCGGTTCAGCTGGAAAGACATCGTCAGCATGACCGAGCCGGCCAGTCTCGCCGAGCATCGACATTTGGGCGTGCAGTTGCTCGATCGGCTGATGCAGCACCTGCCGCGTCTGGCCCTGACCGGTCAGGACACCGGCATCGCCATGCGCGAAGTGCGTGTCGGTCTGAATATGCTCGATCTGCTTGCCTACACCCCGCGCGTCACTGGCGTGCCAAACGCCCTGCTGCGACAAGTGGTGAGCGAGGTCGGCGAGTATTTCCGCGCGTGCCTCAAAGCCGACGAACGCCTGCCGGCACCGAGCGGTCTGCTGATGACACTCGATCGTACCCGCCGAGCGCTGAACGGCCAGGGCGACGATGAAACCCGTCGACACCTTTTGCACGCCTTGAGCGGTCTGCGTCTGGCCTTGCTGCCCGGCGTCGAGTTCGTCTCCAGCGCCGAGCCCGAAGAACCGCTGCCCGATGGAGCGCCCCTATGATCGGTGATCTGGATATCAGCGGCATTTTCCTGCCGACCCTGCTGGTGCTGATGGGCATTACTTACGTGCTGTTTTTGTTGGTGCATGGCGTGCTGCAACGCCTGCACTTTTACCGTCTGGTCTGGCACCGGGCATTGTTCAACGTGGCGCTCTACGCCGTGCTGCTGTACGGCGTGGACTCACTCAGTCGATACCTGATGACATGAAAAAACCGTTTCTGACCATCGGTCGCGTGGTCCTGACCCTGCTGATCGTGACTTTTGCCGTTGTCCTCGTCTGGCGCATGGTGATGTATTACATGTTCGCGCCGTGGACGCGCGACGGCCACATTCGCGCCGACATCATCCAGATCGCCCCGGACGTGTCCGGGTTGATCCAGCAGGTCGAGGTAAAGGACAACCAGTTGATCAAGCGTGGCCAGGTGCTGTTCAGCATCGACCAGGATCGCTTCAAACTGGCCCTGCGCCAGGCCAAGGCCGCCGTTGCCGATCGCGAAGAAACCCTCGCCCAGGCCCAGCGTGAAGCCAAGCGTAACCGTGGCCTCGGCAATCTGGTGCCGGCCGAACAGCTGGAAGAAAGCCAGTCGCGCGTCGCCCGTGCACAGTCGGCATTGGCCGAAGCCTTGGTGGCGGTCGACAGTGCGCAGCTCAACCTCGATCGCTCGGTGATCCGCAGCCCGGTCGACGGTTACGTCAACGACCGCGCGCCGCGTCCGCAGGAATTCGTCACCGCCGGGCGCCCGGTGTTGTCGGTGGTCGACAGCAACTCCTTCCACATCGACGGCTATTTTGAAGAAACCAAACTCGACGGCATCCACGTCGGGCAATCGGTGGATATTCGCGTGATCGGCGACCGCGCGCGGTTGCGCGGACATGTCGAAAGTATCGTCGCCGGCATCGAAGACCGCGACCGCACCAGCGGCAGCAACCTGCTGCCCAACGTCAACCCGGCGTTCAGTTGGGTACGCCTGGCGCAGCGGATTCCGGTGCGCATCGCTTTTGATGAGGTGCCGGCCGACTTCCGCATGATCGCCGGGCGTACCGCCACCGTGTCGATCATCGACGACCAGCATGAGGAGCCGCAGCCATGAGCAGGGCCTGGTTGATCGCCGGGTTGGGCGTGATGCTCTCGGCCTGTCAGATGGTCGGCCCGGATTATCAGGTGCCCGCCGACGCGGCGGTGCAGCGCATGGATATTCAGGGCGAGCTGGCAGTCGCCGGCAAACCGGTAATCTCGGCGCCGGTGCCGACCGACTGGTGGCGGCTGTATAAAGACCCGCGCCTTGATCAACTGGTGCAGCAGGCCATGGCTTCCAATACCGACCTGCGCGTGGCGGCGGCGAACCTGTCGCGGGCACGTGCTCAGGTGGATGAAGCCGAGGCCGCTGGTGGCTGGAGCGGCGGGGTGAAAATGGGCGCGCAACGTTTGCAGGAATCCGGTCAAGCGTTCCTGCTGCCGGAGAAAGTCCCGGTGGCCAACATTGCCGATATCGGCATCAGCGCTTCGTACCAGTTCGACCTGTGGGGCACCTTGCAACGCGGCATCGAAGCGGCCAAAGCCAATGCCGATGCGACTCAGGCCGCCGCCGACACGGCGCGCATCACTTTGGTGGCGGACGTGGTTCGTGCTTACACCCAGGTCTGCGCAGCCAACGAAGAGCGGGAAATCGCCGAGCACTCTCTCGATCTGCAATCGCAGAGCACCACGCTGATCCAGCGTCTGCGTGACGCCGGGCGGGGCGACGAGACCCAGGTCACCCGTTCGCAGACCCAATTCAAATCCCTGCGCGCCGACTTGCCGCGCTATGAAGCAGCGCGTCAGGCCGGGCTGTTCCGTCTGTCGATGCTGCTGGCCAAACCGGTCGAACAGTTGCCGGCAGGTACCGCCAGTTGCGCCGAGTTGCCGAAGATCGCGCAACTGGTGCCGGTCGGTGACGGCGCTGCGCTGCTCAAGCGCCGCCCGGATATTCGTCAGGCCGAGCGGCGTCTCGCAGCGGCAACCGCCGGCATCGGCATCGCCACCGGTGAGCTGTACCCGGACATCAGCATCGGCGCGACCATCGGCACCGTCGGCATCATTGATGACCTTGGCGACCCGTCGACCAACCGCTGGGGCTTTGGCCCGTCGCTGAGCTGGAAAGTACCGACCAACGGCGCCCGTGCGCGCATTCGTGAAGCCGAGGCCAACACTCAAGGCGCGCTGGCGCATTTCGACGGCGTGGTGCTCAACGCCATCCGCGAGACCCAGACCGGTCTGGCCCAGTACAGCGCGCTGCTGCAACGCCGCGATGCGCTGGCCGAAGCCGAACAGTCGGCGAAGCTCGCCGCCGAGCAGACGCACCGCTTCTTCCAGGCCGGCCGCGAGTCGTTCCTTGCCGACCTGCAAGCAACCCGCACCTACACTGATGTCACCGCGCAACTGGCCGCCGCCAACACCCAGGTCGCGATGAGCCAGATCGATTTGTTCCTCGCCTTGGGCGGTGGCTGGGAAAGCGGACGAACGAACACCTCGAGCGCCAGCAAACCCTGAGGCCGTTGCTATGCTTTGAAGTGTTGGAGGGGCGCCCCATGCCAAGCGCTCCTGCAATGCACATTGCTCGTGCTGGCCCAGGGAAACCAATAATGAAAAACCCTTACGCTCTCGGCTTCTGGTGCGCTCTGGTGGCACTGGTGCTGCTCTCGGCCACGTATTTCTACGGGATCATGCTGGCCCACCAGATCGATACGGCGATGATCTTCCTCGACAGCGCCGTTGCACTGATCGCAGTGATGGCGATCGTCGTCGTCGCGTGGACCTCGATTCAGCTGCAACGGGTCAAGAAGCGCCAGCTCGAACGGGGCAAGATGCTCGTGCTGATCTGGGACACCAAAGTCGCCCTGCGCCGCGTCGAAACCGTGTTCGACCGCTACTTCTGGGGCAGCTACTGGCAGCCCGGGCGAACCTTCGCCGAAGTCATGGGCGAGCTCACCGGCACGCCGCTGGAAAAAGCCTCGAAGCCCTGAAGAAGCAATGCCTGGAACTCGACAAGCAGATCGCCGATGACGGCTGGCACTGGCTGAACAACGCCCGCGAGCTGTCCGACGTCGCCACGGCCATGGCCCGCGAACGCTATCAGCTGGATTTCTGCGATGTGCGGGCGGATACCACCGGCGGAGCGGTGATCGATCGCGACTTTGAAGTGCTGGTGTATACCTGGACCGCTCGGCTGAAGAGCTTTGATCATCAGCTGGATGAAATCGAGGTTCAGTATTCCTGATTTGCTGTGAATCCACCGACCTCTTCGCGAGCAGGCTCGCTCCCACAGGTACAGCACTGTCCTGGTGGGAGCGAGCCTGCTCGCGAAGAGGCCCGCAAAACACCGAAACTCTTCGCTCCTGCCGACTGTCCATTCCCCCTTAGACACTCTTTAACCTTTAAACATTGGGCCGTCTTCCGCGCCCGGTGCTAATCTCCACCGCTTAATTGCGCACAGTCGAGCCGTGACCCGATCCCGGGTTCAAGGAAGACGACTTCATCCACAGCCACGGAAACCGATCAGGTCATTCATGAATAAATCAGCAGGCGTGCTTCTCGGAATTTTTGTTGCCATTGGCGCGATCAGCGCAGGCGGGGCCTGGTACACCGGGACCAAGATCGAAGGCGTACTGAACAACGCCGTGACCAACGCCAATAAAGAGTTGCAGACCGCCATGGCCGGCTCCAACGGCACCGCGTCGCTGGAACTGGTGTCGCTGGAACGCCACACCTTCACCAGCACTGCGCACTATCGCCTCAAGGGCGAGGGCGAGATGTTCGGCGATGCGCCGGTCGAGCTGCTGTTCGTCGACCACATCGAACACGGCCCGCTGCCGTTCTCGCGTCTGGTTTCGCTGAAGTGGCTGCCGGTCATGGCCACCAGCAACTATGAGCTGGAAAAGAGCCCGTCCACGGAAAAATGGTTCGCCGCCACCAACGGCGCCGCGCCGCTCAAGGGCGTGACCAACATCGGTTACGACGAATCGACCACCAGCACTCTGAATCTGGTGCCGTTCGAAACTGCGCTGGATGAGCAGTCGAGCCTGAAGTTTTCCGGTCTGAGCATGGACATCGCCGCCAGCGCCCAGGCGCAGAAGGTCAAGGCCGACGGCTACATGGATAACCTGAAACTGGTCACCGTGTCGGAAGACCAGGCGCCGGTGCAGGTCGAGCTCAACGGCCTGACCCTGGCCAGCAACCTCGCCAAGAGCAGCTACGGCTACTACACCGGGGAAAACACCCTGGAAGTGACCAGCAGCAAAACCACCTTCGGCGCCAAGCCGATGATGCTGGGCGTGAAGAACTTCGAAATGAAGAACCGCACCGAAGAAAGCGGCAGCAACGCCTCGGGGCGTGCCGACTACAAAATCGGCGAAGTGACGCTCAACGACAAAAAGTCGGTTCGGCGGCCATGGCCATGAGCCTGAAGAACCTCGACATTCCGTCGACCATGTCGCTGATGCAGATCTACCAGACCAAACTGCAGCCGTATGAAAAAGCTGCCGCCGAAGCTGCCGCACAGGGGTTGCCGGCACCGGAGCTGAATCTGACCGAAGCGGAAAACGCCCAGGTCAAAGCCGATCTGCAGAAGTTGCTGGCGGCCGGCCCGCAATTGGCGCTGGAGAATCTGTCGTTCAACACCGCCAACGGTGAAAGCCGCGCCAATCTGGTGATCGACCTGACCAAGCCGCAATCGATGGACCTGCCGCCGGATCAACTCGGCAAGCAACTGATCGCGCTGCTCGACCTGAACATTCAGGTGTCCAAGCCGATGCTCGTCGATTTGCTCAGCGTGCAGGCGCAACTCGATGGCCAGACTGACGCCAAAGCCATCGTCGATCAGTCCAAGGAAGCGGCGGACATGTTCGCCGGCATGGCGGTCGGTTCGCAATTGGCTGTCGCCGACGGCACCAACGTGGTGACCAAACTGCATTACGCGGCCAATCAGGTCGAATTCAACGGCCAGAAAATGACCGTCGAGCAGTTCATCGGCTTCCTGATGAGCAAGTTTGCCGGCGTCACCCAAGAGCAATAAGCCCACCGCGCGCCCTCCAGACGCCCGGCCCCTGTGTGAACAGGCGCCGGGCGTTTTGCTGTACGGGTTTTGTACAGACAGGCCGATTCTGAACAATTATTGCGTTGTGAAAATTCGACTACGCTTGCGTGCAGACTGCCTCACCAAGCTTGGCCGAGGGCTGTCATCGTCGGCCACCGTTACGAATGGGCAAGGAGGGCATTGCGACCCGGCTGGCCATGTAAGGATGCTGACAAATGCCGCGTATTGATGGCCCTGTATTACATCGTGGTTTGCGCCCTTTGTTCCGATTCGCCCTGTGCAGCCAGTTGCTCTGGCCAGTGCTGGCGTTGGCCGACACACCCTACGACGAGATGGTGCGCGATGCCCGCGCCGGGCACTACACGCCTGCGCTGACGGTTTTGCGTCAGGTGCCGCCGGGCCAGGCCAGCGACGGCCAGGTCAGCGATCACCTGCAAATCGCCAGTTGGGCCGGGCTCGATGCCGAAGTGGTTAAGGTCTATGAAACCCAGGGTCGCGACCGCGTCTTGCCGGTGCAGGCACTGACCGCCGCCGCGCGTGCCTATCGCAACCTCAAGCGCTGGGATCAGGCCACCCAGGTCTACAACAAAGCGCTGGCGCTGGAGCCGGACAACGCCGACCTGCAACTGGGCCTCGCGCTGACTCAGGCCGATGCCGGCAAGCCCGATCAGGCCGTCACCCGCGCCCAGGCGCTGGTTGCCGCCAAACCCGATGATCCTTCCCGCCGCCTCGCCTTGGGCTATGCCCTCGGCCGCGCCGGCAAACAATACGATGCGCTGTTTGAATTCGATCAAGCCTTCATCCGCGCCGGCAACAAACCGGAAGTCGCCCGCGAGTACGTGGTCGCCCTGCAAAAGGCCCGTCTGCCTGAACCGGCGCTGCGTCTGGCCAGTCAACGTCCCGGTTTGATTGATCCGGTGACCTTGCGCCGGCTCGAAGGTGATCTCGCCGCCGAACGCGTGCGCCTTGCCGAACTGGCCACCCGCAGCGAAAAGGAACGCTACGTCATTGCCGACCGCGCGCTGGCCGATTACGACAAATTGCTCGCGACCTGGACGCCCGACGCCACTGCCCACGACGACGTAACGCGCTGGCGCATCGACCGCATGGGCGCGCTCAAGGCCCGGGCGCGCACCGCCGACGTCATCAGCGAATATCAAAAGCTGCAAGCCGAGGGCGTGCAGATTGCGACCTATGCCCTGCGTTGGGTTGCAGCGTCTTATCTCGATCAGCGTGAGCCGGAGATTGCCACCGATCTGTATCGCCAAGTGCTGTCGGCGCCGGACGCCGACGCCGGTGATCGCTTCGAGGACAGCACTGCGCTGTACTACTCGCTGCTGGAAAGCGATCGCGCCGACGAAGCGCGCAAGGTCGCCGAAGACGCAGCAAAAGCCCAGCGCCCGCGCGTCGAGCTCAAGGGGCTGCCAATCGGCAACCCCAACGATGAATGGATGGACGCCCAGCAACTCGCGGCGCAGGCCGGCACTTACAGTTCCGATCTGCCCCACGGCGAAGAGCGGCTGCAGACCCTGATCGAGCAGGCGCCGGGCAACCTTGGCTTGCGTCTGGCTCAGGCCGATCTCTACCTCGCCCGCCAATGGCCACGCCGCGCGGAAAGCCAACTCAAGGAAGCCGAGAGCGCGGCACCGCGCGATGCCGGTCTGGAGGTCGCTCAGGCGCGCACCGCAATGGAATTGCAGGAGTGGCGGCAGAACGATGCGCTGGTCGACGATGTGGTCGCGCGCTATCCGGACAACCGTCAGGTGCAGCGTCTGGCCCGCGAACGGGAAGTGCATGACATGGCCGAACTGCGCGTCGAAGCCTACGGCGGCAAAGCCAACGGTGGCGGCAGTGGCGACGCCGGTGCGGTCAGCGGCAGCCGTGATTTCGGTATCCAGAGCACGCTGTACAGCCCGCCGATCAATGAAGACTGGCGAGTGTTCGCCGGTGCCGGTTATGCCACCGGTGATTTCGCCGAAGGCACCGGCCACCATCGTTTCCAGCGTGTCGGCCTGGAGCGGCGTACCCGTGACATGACCCTCGAAGCCGAAGTGTCGAATCACGATTACGGCTTCGGTGACAAACAGGGCGCGCGCCTGGCGATTGCCCGCGACATCAACGATCACTGGCAATACGGCGGCAGCCTCGAATACCTCTCGGCGGAAACGCCGCTGCGCGCGCTCAACAGCGACATCAAAGCCAACGGCGGCAGTGCGTTCTTGCGCTGGCGCGCCAACGAAAGCCGCGAGTGGCGCGTGTCGGTCAGCCCGTCGCATTTCAGCGATGGCAACAACCGTGTCGAAGCGTTGGTCACCGGGCGCGAAGGTCTCTACAGCGCGCCGAACATCCAGGTCGACGCCGGTCTGGAAGTCGGCACCAGCCACAACTCGAAATCCGATGACGTGCCCTACTTCAACCCGAAGTCGGACTTCAGCGTGATGCCGCTGGTCAACGTCAACCACGTGCTCTACCACCGCTACGAGACTTCCTGGAGCCAGCAGTTCCAGGCCGGCGCCGGCACCTACAGCCAACGCGACCACGGCACCGGCGGCATGGCGTTGCTCGGTTATGGCCAACGGTACGCCTGGAACGACGTGTTCGATGTGGGCGGCATGTTCAGTGTGATCAACCGGCCTTATGACGGTGATCGGGAAACTGATCTGCGTCTGCTCGTCGACCTCACTTTCCGCTTCTAGAAGAGTTTGAAGATGCCTTTTATCTCGCGTTTCATCCTTCTGCTGGGAGCGCTGCTGCTCAGCGCCTGCGCCCAGCAAGCCCCGGCCTTCGCGCCGCCCTCCGAGCGCCCGGTCGCGGCCAGTGAAAAACCGTGGCCGAAAAATCATGTGCTCGGCATTGCCTACCACGACGTTGAAGACCGTGATCCCGATCAGGCCGTGGTGGCAGTGCGCACCGAGCGCATGATCGAGCAGCTCGCCTGGCTGCGTGAAAACGGCTACAAACCAGTGACCGTCGACCAGATCATGGCCGCTCGCAAGGGTGGTCCGGAATTGCCGGCGAAAGCCGTGCTGCTCAGTTTCGACGACGGCTATGCCAGCTTCTATACCCGCGTCTTGCCGGTGTTGCGTGCGTACAACTGGCACGCCTTGCTGGCGCCGGTCGGCACCTGGATCGATACGCCGCTGAACCAGCCGGTGGACTTCGCCGGCACGCCGCGCAAGCGTTCGGACTTTTGACCTGGGAGCAGGTGCGCGAGATTTCCCGATCGGGGCTGGTGGAAATCGCCGCCCATACAGACGCCAGCCACAAGGGCATCCTTGCCAACCCGCAGGGCAACCTGCAGCCGGCGGCGGCGACGCGGCGCTATGACCCCGTCACCAAGCGCTACGAATCCGAAGCCGACTTCCAGGCACGCATTCGTACCGACGTGAAGACTATTTCGGAGAAGATCCGCAAGGTCACTGGCTACAAACCGCGAGTCTGGGTCTGGCCGTACGGTGCCGCTGACGGCACGTCGCTGAGCGTAGTGGGGGACGAGGGCTATGAAATGGCCCTGACGCTGGACGACGGTCTCGACACCCTCGACAACCTGATGAGCGGGCCGCGCTTTCTCGTGACGTCCGATCCTGACGGCGAGCATTTTGCCAACAGCATCGTCGGCGTGCAGGAAGAGTTGGCGATGCGCGTGGTGCATGTCGATCTGGATAACGTCTACGATCCGGACCCGGCGCAACAGGACATCAACCTCGGCAAACTGGTGCAGCGCATTTCTGACCTGGGCCCCACCACGGTGTTTCTGCAAGCTTTTGCCGACCCCAAGGGCGATGGTCTGGTGCACTCGCTGTACTTCCCCAACCGCCACTTGCCTGTGCGCGCCGACCTCTTCGACCGCGTCGCCTGGCAACTGCGTACCCGCGCTCATGTGAAGGTCTATGCGTGGATGCCGGTGCTGAGTTTCGAGCTGGATTCGAAGCTGCCGCGCGTGACCCGCTGGGACCCGAAAACCGGTACCACATCGGTCGATCCGAAGCAGTACAAACGCCTGTCACCGTTCAATCCCGAGGTGCGCAGGATCATCGGGGAAATCTACGAAGACCTGGCGAGTCTGACCTCGATCGATGGCGTTCTTTACCATGACGACGCGGTGCTGTCGGATTTCGAAGATGCCACTCCAGACGCGTTGAAG
Organism: Pseudomonas sp. B21_DOA; assembly: GCA_030544685.1. Lineage (NCBI taxonomy): Bacteria > Pseudomonadati > Pseudomonadota > Gammaproteobacteria > Pseudomonadales > Pseudomonadaceae > Pseudomonas > Pseudomonas sp. B21_DOA. The sequence continues at coordinate 1,164,129 of CP086683.1, forward strand.
GTCTACGCCGCACAAGGCTTGCCGGGTTCGATTGCCGCACTGCGCGACGACCCGGCGGCGATGCAGCGCTGGACGCGTTTCAAGAGCCGCTACCTGATCGACTTCACCAACGAACTCACCGCCAAGGTCCGTGCGATTCGTGGCCCGCAGGTGCTGACCGCGCGCAATATCTTCGCCGAGCCGATGCTCAATCCCGACAGCGAAGCGTGGTTCGCACAGAACCTCGATGACTTCCTCGCTACCTACGACTGGACGGCGCCGATGGCCATGCCGTTGATGGAAAAACAGACGCTGGCCGAGTCCGGCCCGTGGCTGGAAGAACTGGTCGCCACGGTGAAAAAACGTCCCGGCGCGCTCAACCGCACGGTGTTCGAATTGCAGGCGCGCGACTGGAACCAGAAGGATCAGGCCGATATCGATGCCGTGCATCTGGCGGACTGGATGGGCCGGCTCAAGCGTCAGGGCGCGACCAGTTTCGGTTACTACCCGGACAACTTCCTCGACAACCTGCCAGACCTGAAAACCGTAAGGCCTGCACTCTCCAACAAATGGAATCCATAACATGCTGGATAGACTGTTAGCCCTGCTTGTTCTGGCGATTGTCCTTGGCGTTCCGCTGGGGCTGATCTTCGTGGTGACCGGCCAGTTCCTGATGTCGTTCGTGTTCTTCTACCCGCTGTTCATGTCCGGGTTGTGGATCGCTGGCGGTCTGTATTTCTGGCTGCACTGGGAGCGCCACTGGCCGTGGCAGGACGACACGCTGCCGCCGCCACTGGAAGGCGAGCCACTGATTTCGATCCTGATCCCTTGCTACAACGAAGGCGATAATGCGGCCGATACGATTCACGCGGCACTGGCCCAGCACTACCCGAACATTGAAGTGATCGCGATCAATGACGGCTCAAAGGACAACACGGCTGAAGTGCTCGACGCACTGGCCAAGGAAGATCCTCGTTTGCGGGTCCTGCATCTGGCGGAAAACCAGGGCAAGGCTGTGGCCCTGCGCATGGGCGCGATCGCTGCGCGCAGCGAGTATCTGGTGTGCATCGATGGCGACGCCTTGCTGGCGCCGAACACGGCGGCCTATCTGGTCGCGCCGATGCTGGATAACGCGCGTCTTGGCGCGGTGACCGGCAACCCGCGCATCCGCACGCGTTCGACCTTGATCGGGCGGGTGCAGGTCGGCGAGTTCTCCTCGATCATCGGTCTGATCAAGCGTACGCAGCGGGTATTCGGGCGCATCTTTACCGTCTCCGGTGTGATCGTCGCGTTCCGCCGCACCGCACTGAACCGGGTCGGCTACTGGAGCCCGGACATGATCACCGAAGACATCGACATCAGCTGGAAGCTGCAACTGGATCACTGGAGCATCTTCTACGAACCGCGTGCGCTGTGCTGGATCCTCATGCCGGAAACCCTCGGTGGCCTGTGGAAACAGCGTCTGCGCTGGGCACAGGGTGGCGCCGAAGTGCTGTTCAAGAACATTCGCGGCATCTGGCAGTACCGCCATCGCTACCTGTGGCCGCTGCTGTTCGAATACTGTCTGTCCACCGGTTGGGCGTTCACCTTCCTGTTGTCGGTGATTTTCTGGGGCATGGGCAAGTTCATGGTCATGCCGGATGCGATCGCTGTAGATCACTTGATGCCACCGGCCTTCACCGGTCTGTTGCTGGCGGTGGTCTGCCTGATGCAGTTCGCCGTCAGCATCATCATCGATCGGCGCTATGAGCCGGGTCTGGGCAAGACCATGTTCTGGGTGGTCTGGTACCCGCTGGTGTTCTGGCTCGTCAGTCTGCTGACCACGTTGGTCAGTTTCCCCAAAGTGTTGTTCAGCCAACACAAGAAACGCGCGCGCTGGGTCAGTCCTGATCGGGGCATCCGCCCGCTGGGCGACGACCAGGAGGAAGTGATCAAATGAAAATTATCCGCACTCGCCAACGGCCCTTTCTGCTGGTGATCGACGTCATTCTCACGGTTCTGGCCTGGGTTGGTCTGTTGTTTCTGTTGATACGCGGCTTATGGCCGTTGATCGAAACCACCGGCGGCCCGCGCATCGAGCATTCGGCATTCGATGCCTTGGGCACTCTGCAGGTTTATATGTGGGTGGGACTGGTCAACGCAGTGATCCTGATTGGTTGGGCACGTTATCAGCAACGCAAGAGCCGCAGCTTCGCCCAGCGCCGTTTGCCCTCGCCGGTGATTGGTGATGAAGGGCTGAGCAAAAGCTTCAAGCTGTGCGAGGAGCGTTTCCAGAAACTGCGCACGCCCGGGGTCATGACCATCCACAACGACCAGGACGGCGACATCAGCCACGTGGAAACGCATTTCTGGCCGGTACAACAGCAGGCCTTGCCGGCGCCGCTGGAGCAACAGCGGGTGATCTTTCTGCATGCCGAAGAAGATGGCAATCGCGAGCCGGTTAACCGCCTGACCTGATCTTCACTGTAGATACCGTCTTGAGCCTCACCGGGCAAGCGCAAGTTTCGGGTCATATGGCAGTCCAGACTTGAGCACTCCGTAAACGAAGTGCAGCAGCTTGCGCATTGCTGCGCAGATGATCTGCTTGGGGCCTTGCCGTTGGCCTCCAGGCGTTCTTTCATCGCCTTGATCGCCTTATTGTGTTTCAGCGCCACCATGCCAGGCATGTAGAGGCCTGCACGCAGCCGTGCCGACCCTACTCTTGAGATCAGGGTATGACCTTTGAGCTTTCCTGATTCCTGCAGCTTTGGATTGAGCCCTGCAGCAGCGACCAGTTGGCGAGGATCACTGTATTTGCGCAAGTCACCCAGTTCGGCCAGCAATCGTTCAAGCGTTTTTTGTCCGATGCCGTCGATGGTGACGATGAGATCCCGCATCTGACGCATATCCGGGTCGTCATCGATGTGTTTTTTGATCGCCTTGTGCGTTTCTACGATCTCTTTTTCAATATGGCGCAGAACGGAGTTGATCGAGTCTTTGACCTTTTCGTCGGAAACGTCCAGACGATTAAGCTCCATTTGTTCCATTTCCTGAAGGTCATCCAAGCGGCGCACCATTGCTTTTAACTGGCGGTATTTCGGCGGCTCAGGCGCCCATGGGTGAAGTTTTTGATCTTTTTCCCGGGCAAAGTCGGCGATCAGTTTGGCATCACTTTTATCAGTCTTGATGCGGCGCAGTTCGCTGTCAGCGTACGCTTTGGTCGTAGCCGGGTTCACGACGCAGACCCGGAAGCCTTTGTTGTAAACGAACTCCGCGAGTTCCAAGTGGTAAACGCTCGTGGCTTCCATCACGATCAGGGCCGAACGCTCGGCGTTTTTTCTAGCCACGCCTCAAACTCTTTAAAGCCCTTTGGATCGTTGGCCAGCTTGGCCTTGGTTTTGTGCTTGCCGTTGGGCTGGTGTGTAGCGATATCAAAGGTGTTCTTTGCGATGTCGACGCCAACGAAACCGGACATGATCGTTTCTCCACTTGTTCCCTGTTGCGATCATCACGTCACTCTGTCCAACCTTGCGAATGCGGGCTCTCGCCGCAGGCGGGCCCAAGATACCGTGCGAACTGTACGAGTGAGTGTGGAGGGCTGGAGCACGATCTACGTCACAGGCAAAAAGCCTAAGGAGCTGCGCGGCTTCCAAGTCCCTCCCTCGATGATCAGTCGAGAACTATCGCTCCTGACGGAGCGTTAGTCGAGATACAAGGAGCTGCCGAAGGCTGCGATCTTTGATTTTGCTTATGTAAAAACAAGATCAAGAGATCGCAGCCTCGTTGCACTCGTCAGCTCCAACGCAGCTCCGGACCGGTGTCAGGACTGAATCAGCGTCCACGCCTCTTTCATCCGCAAAGGCTGCTTCATCCGCTCAACCAACAGCGCCATCGCGCGTTGCTTGTCGCAGGCCACCGCCGCAACAACGATGCCGTCTTTTGCGAACAGGCCAATGAACGGCGGTTTCTCCGGCTCGCCGCTGAACTCGACCTCGTCCCATTCTTGCGCGTGTCCGAGATAGTCGTAGTTCTTGCCGAAGTGGTAGGTCCAGAAGAACGGCACATCCAGATAATGCTCCTCGCCACCGAGCATGTTGGCCGCAGCGATGCGCGCGTGTTGCTGGGCCAGGCGCCAATGCTCGATGCGGGTTGGCTGGCCGCTCAGCGGAAACGTCGCGATATCGCCGATGGCCCACAAGCCATCAGTCACGCGCATGCCGCCATCGACGCGCAACGATTGGTCTTCTTCCTGGGCAGTGATTCGAGCGGCTCAGTGGCCGGGTGAACACCAACGCCGGCGAGAACCAGATCCGCCGCCAGACGCAGACCGTTGTCGAGCAGCACGCCCTCGACCTTTTTTCGCCAAAGATCTCACTCGCCTCGTGCTCGCTGATGAACTTCACCCCGTGCTCTTCGTGCAACGCGCGAATCGCTTTGCCCACGGCGTCGCCGAATTGCTTGGCGAACGGGATTGCGTGGCGAGCGAGAACTGTGACATCGAGGCCGTACTCGCGCAGGGCGGATGCGCATTCAAGGGCGATGAAGCTGTCACCGATGATCACCGCGCGCTGACCCGGTTGCGCGGCGTTGATAATCTGTTCGGCCTGGACCTTGGAGCGCAAGACGAAGACATTGGCCAGCTCGGCGCCGGGCAGTTTCAGCGGGTTGGGCGCGCCACCGGTGGCGAGCACGGCGGCGTCGTAGCGCAGGATGCCACCGTTGTTCAGATGAAGCGTTTTGCCCTGGGCGTCGACTGCGCTGACTTCGCCTTGCACGCGTTCGATGCGTTGCGCTTCATAGAACGCTGCATCGCGCAGTGGCGGGACTTCTTTCGGCGACATCTCCCTGCGAGAACAAATTTGCTCAACACCGTACGGTCGTAGCCGGCATCCGGTTCGCCGTCGACCAGCACAATGCGCCCGCCGAAACCTTTCTCGCGCAGGGCCGCTGCGCAAGCCGTGCCCGCCGCCCCGGCGCCGACCACCACGAATGTTCTTGGATCGTCGGCGGGCGGGGTGTGCGGATCGGGCAGGGGCTGGTCATCGACCCAGACGTCATCGCCGCGCAACTCCAGCGGATAGCGCTTGAGACTGTCCAGCGACGGCGGCTCGCACAGGCCACCGTCCTCGGCCCGGTACGCGGCTTTGTGCCACGGGCAGATCAACCTGCCGTGGCACAACGCGCCTTCGGCCAACGGCGCACCTGCATGCGGGCAAAGTCCCTGAAACGCCCGCAACTCGCCGTTGGCACGCAGCAGGACAATCTTGCAGTCGCCGATTTCGACTTGCAGGCCACGGTCTTGCGGGACATCGGTAAAACGGGCGACACGGTGCAGGGACATCTTGGCTTCCTCGCAGGCTTTTTCTTGTGAGTTGGTGCTGCGGCGTGAGGTTCAGCCATTTGCTACTGCCAAGGCATGAACGGTACGGCTATAGTTTGCGGGCCGACGACGGCCTCATTGCACAAGGTGCTCCCGGAATGACCCGATTGACCTCTCTCAACCCATGGCTGGCGGCCATCGCCGTGACCCTCTGCGTGCAGTTCCCGGCGCAAGCCCAGGAGCGCTTCACCCTGAGCATCCCCGGCGTGTCGGATAACCGCCTGTTCACCTCGGCAGCGGCTAGCGACGCACCCGGCTGCGGCGGCAAAAACCAGTCGCCGGCGCTGAGCTGGAACGCCGGCCCGGCCGGTACCCAGAGCTACGCCATCGTCATGCACGACCCGGATGGCCAGAAAGGCTTGGGCGTCGATCACTGGATTCACTACGGCATCAAACCCGCCACCCACCAGATCGCGGCCGGCGTCGGCGCCAAATCCGCCCTAGAAGGCGTCGGCGGCACCAACAGCAAAGGCAACACCCACTACATGGGCCCATGCCCGCCAGTGGGCGACAGCGCGCATCACTACATCATCCAGATCTACGCCCTCGACCTCGCCCCGGACGCCCTGCCTGCCGGCCTGACCCGTGCCGAGCTGATGGAAAAGATCAAAGGCCATGTGCTGCGCAACAGCAGCGCGGTGCGGCGCTATCACCGCTGAGGTTTTCGGCCGCTCACGGGCGGCTGACTGCTCTGATTCCCCAGCCATTTGGCATTGCCCCGCGAAAACGCGCACTATCGAGCCATTGCCAATGCGCTGGAGGACACCGTGGCAGCAAAAATCGACCGCATCGCCCAGCTACTCAACTGCCCGGAAAAGGGCGAACAAATGCGGCGTGCAGTAACCGAGACACGTAAGGAATTTCTGCTGAATCAGCCGGAAGAAGACCTCGTTGAAGACGACGAGGTGTTTGACGAAGCTGAGGAGGAGGGGATGACGACGATGAATATGACGAGTTTGACTGGACGACGGAGTGACGGCCTTCCAGCGATCTTGTCATCGCCCACAAAAAAGCCCCGGACCATCACAGTCCGGGGCTTTCTCGTTTGATTCATGGTGCACCAGGCGGGATTCGAACCCACGACCCCTGCCTTCGGAGGGCAGTACTCTATCCAGCTGAGCTACTGGTGCAGCGGGCGACATCATACCTAGGTCGGCTCGGGGCGTCCATGCCGGGTTTAGCGGGTTTTGTCAGTGTGCGTGTCGGCGCGAAATCGCTGCATTCCTTAAAGCGGTAACGTCCTGCAAAACCCTCGCTTGGCGCTTTGCCGGGGTTGATCTAAGGTTTTTCCTGCGGCACGGATTTTCGATACGTTGATCTGAAAAGCGCCATTTTTGTTCTTTTTTCGAACGACCTATTGTCCTTTACCCCTTTGAACCTACGATCCGTTTGAGATTTCAAACGCTCTTTGGCGGGATGTTGCAGCGCAGGTGCGCCCGGTCGTGCACTGTAGATGCGCCACAATCCGCTCACTGATTTCCCTGACGGCAGCCTTGCGAGGCGCCTTTCTACAATCATAATTTGCTCCGCGCAGGCCGCGGTGCTGTTAAGGAAAGCCGACATGCAGCTTAAAGACACCCAGTTGTTCCGCCAGCAAGCCTTCATCGATGGCGCTTGGGTCGATGCCGACAACGGTCAGACGATCAAGGTGAACAATCCGGCCACCGGCGAAATCCTCGGCACCGTGCCGAAGATGGGCGCCGCTGAAACCCGCCGTGCCATCGAGGCCGCCGACAAGGCGCTGCCGGCCTGGCGTGCACTGACCGCCAAAGAGCGTGCCGGCAAGCTGCGTCGCTGGTTCGAACTGATGATCGAGAACCAGGACGACCTCGCGCGCCTGATGACCCTCGAACAGGGCAAGCCGCTGGCCGAAGCCAAGGGCGAAATCGTTTACGCCGCATCGTTCATCGAGTGGTTCGCCGAAGAAGCCAAGCGCATCTACGGCGATGTGATTCCGGGCCATCAGCCGGACAAGCGCCTGATCGTGATCAAGCAGCCGATCGGCGTCACCGCCGCGATCACCCCGTGGAACTTCCCGGCGGCAATGATCACCCGTAAAGCCGGCCCAGCGCTGGCTGCCGGTTGCACCATGGTGCTCAAGCCGGCTTCGCAAACTCCATTTTCCGCTTTCGCCCTGGCCGAACTGGCTCAGCGCGCGGGCATTCCGGCGGGCGTGTTCAGCGTAGTGTCCGGCAGCGCCGGCGACATCGGCAGCGAGCTGACCAGCAACCCGATCGTGCGCAAACTGTCCTTCACCGGCTCTACCGAAATCGGTCGCCAGTTGATGGCTGAATGCGCCAAGGACATCAAGAAAGTCTCGCTGGAACTGGGCGGCAACGCGCCGTTCATCGTGTTCGACGATGCCGATCTGGATAAGGCCGTCGAAGGCGCGATCATCTCCAAGTACCGCAACAACGGCCAGACCTGTGTCTGCGCCAACCGCTTGTACATTCAGGACGCGGTCTACGATGCGTTCGCCGAGAAGCTGAAAGTGGCGGTGGCCAAACTGAAGATCGGTAACGGTCTGGAAGACGGCACCACCACCGGCCCGCTGATCGACGAGAAAGCCGTGGCCAAGGTTCAGGAACACATCGCTGATGCTGTAAGCAAAGGCGCCACCGTACTGGCTGGCGGCAAGGCGATGGAAGGCAACTTCTTTGAGCCGACCATCCTGACCAACGTGCCGAAAAACGCGGCCGTGGCCAAGGAAGAAACCTTCGGTCCGCTGGCGCCGCTGTTCCGCTTCAAAGACGAAGCCGAAGTAATCGCGATGTCCAACGACACCGAATTCGGTCTGGCCTCGTATTTCTATGCGCGCGACCTAGGCCGTGTATTTCGTGTCGCCGAAGCGCTGGAATACGGCATGGTCGGCGTCAACACCGGGCTGATCTCCAACGAAGTCGCGCCGTTCGGCGGCATCAAGGCCTCGGGCCTGGGCCGTGAAGGCTCCAAGTACGGCATCGAAGATTACCTGGAAATCAAATACCTCTGCCTGGGCATCTGAGCCGAGTAAGGGATCGCTGCAAACGCAAAGGGCACGAGAGCGCTGTCCCTTTGCGTGGTTTCAAACAGTAATTTTCTCTGCGGCCAGGAACGCCGTGGCAGTCGATCATCGCATGCTGCCACCGCCGATTCCTCCCGCTTCATCCTTGGACCACGCCGCCCGATGAGCGGCGAATGAGGACTGTAATGAGCAAGACTAACGCTGAACTGATGGCCCGCCGCACCAATGCCGTACCTCGTGGTGTTGGCCAGATTCACCCGATCTTCGCCGAGTCGGCAAAGAACGCCACCGTAACCGACGTTGAAGGTCGCGAGTTCATCGACTTCGCCGGCGGCATCGCCGTACTCAACACCGGCCACGTGCACCCGAAAATCATCGCCGCCGTGACCGAACAACTGAACAAGCTGACCCACACCTGCTTCCAGGTGCTGGCTTACGAGCCGTACGTTGAGCTGTGCGAAAAAATCAACGCCAAGGTGCCGGGTGATTTCGCCAAGAAAACCCTGCTGGTTACCACCGGTTCCGAAGCGGTTGAAAACGCCGTGAAGATCGCCCGTGCCGCCACTGGCCGTGCTGGGGTGATCGCTTTCACTGGCGCTTACCACGGCCGCACCATGATGACCCTGGGTCTGACCGGTAAAGTCGTGCCGTATTCGGCGGGCATGGGCCTGATGCCAGGCGGCATCTTTCGCGCGCTGTACCCGAACGAACTGCACGGCGTGAGCATCGACGATTCGATCGCTTCCATCGAGCGCATCTTCAAGAACGACGCCGAGCCGAAAGACATCGCTGCGATCATCATCGAGCCGGTGCAGGGCGAAGGTGGTTTCTACGTTGCGCCGAAGGAATTCATGAAGCGTCTGCGCGCGCTGTGCGACCAGCACGGCATCCTCCTGATCGCTGACGAAGTGCAGACCGGCGCTGGCCGCACCGGCACGTTCTTCGCCATGGAACAGATGGGCGTTGCCGCCGACCTGACCACCTTCGCCAAGTCCATCGCTGGCGGCTTCCCGCTGGCCGGCGTGTGCGGCAAGGCCGAATACATGGACGCCATCGCTCCGGGCGGCCTGGGCGGCACCTACGCCGGTAGCCCGATCGCTTGCGCCGCTGCACTGGCAGTGATGGAAGTGTTCGAAGAAGAGCAACTGCTGGACCGCTGCAAGGCTGTCGGCGAGCGACTGGTCACGGGCCTTAAGGCCATTCAGGCCAAGTACCCGGTGATCGGTGAAGTGCGTGCGCTGGGCGCGATGATCGCGGTCGAGCTGTTCGAAAACGGCGACAGCCACAAGCCGAACCCGACTGCCGTGGCTGCCGTGGTGGCCAAGGCGCGTGACAAGGGCCTGATCCTGCTGTCCTGCGGCACTTACGGTAACGTGCTGCGCGTGCTGGTTCCGCTGACGTCGCCGGACGAGCAACTGAACAAAGGCCTGGCGATCATCGAAGAGTGCTTCTCCGAGCTCTGATCCATTGGTGTGACCTGCTCGACAAAAACCCGCTTCGGCGGGTTTTTTTATGCCTGTAGAAACACATCGGACCTGTTTGCGCTGTATCGAATCGCCAGCATTGGCTAAGGTTCAGGCATTGCAAGGAGAGCGCGCATGACTGCCGTTGATTTACCCGCCGTACCTCGAGTGTTGATTGCCGAGGCCGATCCCTGGTCCCGCGACCTGCTCAAACAAGTGCTGCTCAACGTGCGCTGTGACGCGCGGCTGGATCTTTGCGCCGATGGCCAGCAGGCAATGTCGTTGCTTGGCGAGGTGCCTTATGACCTGGCCATCGTTGATTGGGAACTGCCCGGCATCGATGGACTGCATGTGCTGCGCAGCGTGCGTCAGCGCAAACGCAATCCGCCGCTGCCGTTCATTTTGATGAGCAGCCGTAACGACAGCGCCAGCGTGCGCGAAGCGATTCCGCTGGCGCCGACGGCGTACCTGACCAAACCGTTGAACATGGAAGGCCTGACCGAGCGCTTGCAGGGGTTGCTGCTCAACGCTGGCGAAGCAGTGGTTTGCGAAGTGCCAGCGCTGGCACCGGGCATGACCCTGTCGGTGTTCCTTGAGCGGCGTCGTGAGCAGGCCGATGGCGCGCCGCTGATGACTGACGTGCAAGTGGCGGTCAAGCGTAGCCTCAATCCCGAGGGGCTGGATCTGAAGCTGCTGGAACAGGAAGTGCGCACCGATCCGCAGATTACCGCCGTGCTGATCGCGGCAGCCAACAGCGCTGCGCAGCATCACGGAGCGCCCGTGCAGACCCTCGCTCAGGCGCTGCATCGACTCGGCACCGGGCAAAGCATGAACCTGATCCTCGGGCTGGCGCTGAAACGCAGCGCCCGGCTCAGCAATGCGTGTCTGGCAGATTATGCTGAGCGTTATTGGGGGCTGTCACTGCATACGGCGGAATACGCGCGGACGCTGGCGCGCCTGCTTGATCTGGATCAGGAGCGCTGCTATTGCGCGGGCATGTTGCATCGGCTCGGCGATCTGGCGCTGCTGCGCTGCTTGCAGGAATGGCAGCAGGCCGGCGGCGAGCTGGACGAGCTGGAGGAGGTCGGTGAAGCGCTGGCGAAGTTTGGCGCTTCTTATGGCTCGGCGTTGCGCACCCGCTGGCGTCTGCCGCTGGAGTTGCGCGAGTTGATTGCTTCGGTCTATCAGTTGGGCGGCGGCGTGTATTCCCGCGAGGCATTGGTGATGAACATGGCGGCGCAGATGGCGCAGCTGACCGAGCATGAAGGCGTTGAGGAACTGGCGAAGAGCCGGACGGCGCGGTTGCTCAAGATCGGGCTGCCGGAGTTGCTGCGGATGCGCAAATGACAGATCACCACATTCCGATGTGGGAGCGAGCCTGCTCGCGAAGGCAGTGTGTCATGCAGCTCTGAGTTCACTGACAGAATGCTTTCGCGAGCAGGCTCGCTCCCACAGGTCCAGCACCAGGCGCGGAGACCGGATCAGGCCGCAATAATCCGGTTCTTGCCCTGCCGTTTCGCCTCATACATCGCGGCATCCGCGCGGGCGAACAGGCTGTCCAGGCTCTTGTCTTCGTCGGTGAGGTTGGTCAGGCCCTGGCTCACGGTGATGCTGAATGCTTGGCCGTCATGGTTGAAGCGCAGTCGCTGGATCTCCTGCTGCAGGCGCTCCGCCACTTGCACCGCCATTTCCGGTGCACAGCCGGGGAACACCGCGGCGAACTCCTCACCGCCAATTCGTCCGAACAGGTCACCGCGGCGCAATGAGCCGCGGCCGCATTCGGCGATTCGCTGCAGCACGTTGTCGCCCTCGGGGTGGCCGTAGCTGTCGTTAATTACTTTGAAATCGTCGATGTCCAGCAGCAGGAAGGCCAGCGGTGTGCCTTGGCGGCGGGCCTCGGCGAACTCGCGGTGGGCGCATTCGAAGAAGTGACGGCGGTTGCTGCTTTGCGTCAGCACATCGGTGGTGGCCAAGCGTTGCAGCTCGGTTTCCATGTGCTTTTTGTCGGTGATGTCTTCGGCGATGCCGACGATGATCACCGGCTGCCCAGGCTCGTCCTGGCGATTGATAAAGCATTTGTCGCTGAGCCAGCGCACCTGGCCGTCGGCGGCAATGATGCGGTACTCGCGATCTTCCACCGCACCTCGGTGCAGGACTTCGGCCAGGCTTTGTTCGGCGTACTCCAGATCATCGGGGTAAATGCTGTCGCGCCACTGGTTGTAGTCAGCCAACAACAGCGCGGCCGAACGGCCGAAAATCCGTTCGTACGCCGGGCTGACGTAGAGCACCTGGCGGGTTTCCCAGTTGAAGGCCCAGAGCACGGCGTTGACGCTGACCAGCAGCGAACTGATCAGCTGTTCGCGCTCGCTCAGGCGCGCAACTTCGCCTTGCGCGTGCATCAGCGCCATCAGCGTTTGCGCGGCCTCGGGCCATTGGGTGAAGGATGTGTCTTTCTGGTTGTTGTTGACCATCGGCACAAATCTCAAAGGGCGCGCCGCAATGTCGACGACGGCCACAGGACAACCCGCCGGGATGGCGAAGTGTCATTGAGATAGGGGATTTTCGGCGAAGTTCCCGGCCAGTACCGAGTCCCGCCGGGCGGTGAGCCGTCGGAGCTGCCGAGTGCAACGAGGCTGCGATCTCTTTCAGATCACAGCCTCAGTGCAGGTCAGACCGCCGCAGGACGCAGCGAGTAGGTTTTCAGCTGATCGGCAAAATCACGTAACGACTGGATGCCACTGGCCTCGGCCTCGTGAATCCACTCCTTGATGGCGGCGAGCATGTCGTGGCCATTGGAGCTGGTCTTGACCCAGATCTGCTGCAGCGCCAGGCGCTTTTCGTAAATCACTTTCAGCGCCTGGCTGTGTTCGAGCATGGTTTGAATGCGCAAGTGATGACGGTCTTCCAGCAGGCTGGTTTCCCGCGACAGCAGGCGTTTGGCCCGGTGGAACTGGTGCCGCACCGAATGATCGACCTTGGCCAGCTCTTGCTTGACCAGTGGGCCGATTACCAATTTGCGGTACTGGGCCATGATCTGGAAACGGTTGTTCAGGATCGCCATGGCGGTGTCCATGTCCAGGCTGCCCTTGCCTTCGACGCGGTGGGCAATCGGTGCGACCCGCTGCACCTTGGCCAGACGCAGGAAGCAGAACACTTTGATCCATGCCCAGCCGAGATCGAATTCCCACTTCTTGACCGACAGCTTGGCCGAGTTGGGGTAGGTGTGATGGTTGTTGTGCAGTTCTTCGCCGCCGATCAGGATGCCCCACGGCACCAGATTGGTGGCCGCGTCACGGCATTCGAAGTTGCGGTAGCCGACGGCATGGCCCAGACCGTTGATCACGCCCGCGGCCCACACTGGAATCCACATCATCTGGATGGCCCAGATGGTGATGCCGATGGTGCCGAACAGCAGCAGGTCAATCACGCCCATGATCGCCACGCCCAGCAGCGGATAGCGGCTGTAGACGTTGCGTTCGATCCAGTCTTCCGGGCAGTTCTTGCCGTAGATGCGCAGGGTTTCCGGGTTCTGCGCTTCGCTGCGATACAGCTCGGCGCCGGTGCGCAGCACCGTGGACAGGCCCTTGATGACCGGGCTGTGCGGGTCATCTTCGGTTTCGCATTTGGCGTGGTGTTTGCGGTGGATGGCGGTCCACTCGCGGGTGTTCTGCGCGGTGGTCAGCCACAGCCAGAAACGGAAAAAGTGCTTGAGACCCGCATTCAGCTCGAGCGAGCGATGGGCCGAGTAACGGTGCAGATAGACCGTGACGGCAACAATCGTCACATGGGTCATCAGCAGGGTGACCGCGACCAGTGACCAGGCCGACAAGCCAAGAAAACCTTCGTACCACATAGGCTATAGGGCCCTCGATAAAGATAAAAACAGCCGTTGCATTATCACTAAGCACACAGATAAAACCAGTCGCCCTTTCAGATAAGAAGTCGCTGAATGTTTCTTCACCTATAATTCCAACCTTTTTGTAGGGACATGGACGACCGAATGTCTGCGACTTACCGCGATGCCTTGCGTGCAGCGCTGCTCTACCTCGTACTGGCCGCCGTGTGGCTGCAGGTTTCTGATCATTTATTAAGCAGATTCTTCGATGACTCCAGTGCGCTGGCCCACTGGCAACTGATCAACGGTTACCTGCTGGCCGGGGTCAGCGCCGCGCTGATTTTCCTCGCGCGGGCGCGGCTGGGTCGGTTTCTCGGCATCGGTGCCCGCCTGCGCGAGCGCCACAGCGACCGTGAGCGCCTGCGTCAGGCGGCCGCCGTGTTCGATTGCACCCGCGAAGGCGTACTGGTTACCGATTACCGTGGCCTGATCGTTCACGTCAACCGCGCCTTTATCGAGATCACCGGTTATCGGCGCGATGAAGTGATCGGCCAGCAGCCCAGCCTGTTCAAGTCTGGCCATCATCCGCCGGGCTTCTATCAGGCGATGTTCGCCACCCTCGAGGCCGAAGGTGAATGGAGCGGCGAGATCTGGAACCGGCGCAAGACCGGCGAGATTTATCCTCAGTGGCAGACCATCCGGGTGATTCACGATGATTTCGGCCGGCTCAGCCATTACGTGGCGGTGTTCTCCGACATCAGCGCAATCAAGGATTCCGAGTCCGAGCTCAAACACCTGGCGCATCACGATCCGTTGACCGATCTGCCCAATCGCCTGCTGTTCAGCGACCGCGCCGAGCAGGCGCTGGCGTCGGCGCAGACGCACAAGCGTGGCTGCGCGCTGCTGATGCTCGATCTGGATCACTTCAAGCTGATCAACGATAGCCTCGGGCATAACGTCGGCGACCGCTTGCTCAAAGCCGTAGCGACGCGTTTGCAGGCACTGTTCGGCCCCGGCATCACCCTCGCGCGGTTGGGCGGCGATGAGTTCGCGGTGCTCGCGGAAAGTTGTCCACAGCCTGCGCAGGCGGCGGCATTGGCGCAACGCATTCTGGATGCGTTGAAAGAGCCGCTGCTGATGGATGGCAATCAACTGTTCATCAACGCGAGCATCGGCATCAGCCTGTTTCCCAGCGATGCCTTGAGTGCCGAGCAGTTGTTGCGCAATGCCGACAGTGCGCTGTTCAAGGCCAAAAGCAGCGGGCGCAATGGCTACGCGCTGTATACCGAAGAGCTGACCGCCCATGCCCAGCAACGGGTCGAAATCGCCTTCGAGCTGCGCCGCGCACTGGAGCAGGACGAGCTGCGCGTTTACTACCAACCGGTGCATGACTTGCACAGCAGCCGTCTGATCGGCGTCGAGGCACTGGTGCGCTGGCAGCATCCGCAGCGCGGGCTGGTGTCGCCGGCGGAATTCATTCCGATTGCCGAGCGCACCGGGCTGATTGCCGACATCGATGCCTGGGTGATGCAGCAGGCGTGCCGGCAGATGTGCCAATGGCAGCAGAGCGGTGTGGTGCTGGCGTTCGTCGCCGTGAATGTCTCCTCGCGGCTGTTTGCCCGGCGCGAGTTGTACCAGCAGGTGGCGCAGGTGCTGCAAGACACCGGGCTGGATCCGGCGTATCTGGAACTGGAAGTCACCGAAAGTGCGGTGATGGACGATCCGGAAGTGGCACTGGAACAGATGCATCGCTTGCGCGAACTCGGCGTGCGCCTGGCCATCGATGATTTCGGCACCGGCTATTCGTCGCTGCTGCGGCTCAAGCGTCTTCCGGTGCAGAAACTCAAGATCGACCAAGGCTTCGTCGCCGGGTTGCCGTGGGACGAGGATGACGTGGCGATTGTCCAAGTGATCATCGCGCTGGCGCGGAGCATGGGCATGCAGGTGCACGCCGAGGGGATCGAGCAGGTTGAGCAGGCAACATTTCTGTTGGCGCAAGAATGCGATCTGGGGCAGGGCTACTGGTTTGGGCGGCCGGTGTCTGCGGATCGGCTTGATTGGGCGAAAACGCCATTGATTGGCTGAAAAGACCTATCTGGCTATCACCGACCTTGTGGTAAGGGATTTATCCCCGTTGGGCTGCGTAGCGGCCCCAAGAAATGGGACTGCTACGCAGCCCAACGGGGATAAATCCCCTCGCCACAAGTTCTCTTGACGAGTTCAAATCAGCGCAAACCCCTTGCCCTTCCTCATATTGTTTTATGGTTATATAAACATTCTTAAATAGTCTTTTTAAGAATATCCGTGCCTCTCTTATATTGCTCTCACGCCGAACGCAGTGCCGCCCACTGCCAGGCAAAACCCCTTCAAAGGAGCAGCACCATGAGCGCATCCCTTCGCAGCGTTGACGGTCAGGACGAAAGCACCATCTTGCGTGAAATCCAGAGCGCCCTGCGCGATCTGCGGTTCGGCGCGGTGGAGATCACTGTGCACAACGCGCAGGTCGTACAGATCGAACGCAAAGAGAAATTCCGTTTGCAGCAACCCGGTAAACAACCGGGCTGAGATCAAAAGATTGCAGCCTTCGGCGGCTCCTACAGGGGCTGTGTGCAGGAGCTGGCGAAGGCGGCGATCTTTGAAGCGGGACCGATTCCAGCAATACACAAGAAAAAGCCACCACCAGGAATTTCAGGAGCTTTCACCATGTCGTCGATTCGCCGTTACGCTCTGGCCGCGCTGGCCAGCGCCGTGTTTGCCGGTTCCGCTGTTGCCAAGGATTACGAGCTGCTCAACGTGTCGTATGACCCGACGCGCGAGCTGTATCAGGAATACAACGCCGAATTCATCAAGTTCTGGCAGCAGGATCATGCCGGCGACACGGTGAAAATCCAGCAATCCCATGGCGGTTCGGGCAAGCAGGGCCGTGCGGTGATTGACGGCCTGCGTGCCGACGTGGTGACCCTGGCCCTGGCCGGTGACATCGACGAAATCGCCAAGCTCGGCAAGAGCCTGCCGGCCGACTGGCAGAAGCGTCTGCCGGAAGCGAGCACGCCGTACACCTCGACCATTGTCTTTCTGGTGCGCAAGGGCAATCCGAAAGGCATCAAGGACTGGGGCGATCTGGTCAAGAACGACGTTTCGGTGATCACGCCAAACCCGAAAACCTCGGGTGGCGCGCGCTGGAACTTCCTCGCCGCGTGGGCCTATGGCCTGAAAGCCAACGGCGGTGACGAAGCCAAGGCCAAGCAATACGTACAAACCCTGTTCAAACACGTGCCGATCCTCGACACCGGCGCCCGTGGTTCGACCATCACCTTCGTCAACAACGGTCAGGGCGATGTATTGCTGGCCTGGGAAAACGAAGCGTTCCTGGCGCTGAAAGAGGACGGCGGTGCGGACAAGTTCGACATCGTCGTGCCGTCGCTGTCGATCCTCGCCGAACCACCCGTGGCGGTGGTCGACAAGAATGCCGAAAAGAAGGGCAACGCGCAGATCGCCGAAGCCTACCTCAAGCACCTGTACAGCCCGGCCGGCCAGGAAATCGCCGCGAAAACTTCTATCGTCCACGTGACAAGGACGTAGCGGCCAAGTACGCCCAGCAGTTCCCGAAACTGGAGCTGGTGACCATCGACAAGGACTTCGGCGGCTGGAAATCCGCGCAGCCGAAATTCTTCAACGACGGCGGCGTGTTCGACCAGATTTATCAGGCGCAGTAATCTGACTTCAGCCACACATCTAGCCTGAAGCCAGGCGCGGAAAATGTGGGAGCGAGCCTGCTCGCGAAAGCGCAGTGTCAGACGACCTCGAGTTGATTGATACTCCCTCTTCGCGAGCAAGCTCGCTCCCACATTGATGCGTTCAGCGGAATGCTTTTAACCAGGGACTTTTATGTCGCGTCGTATCTCCCCCGTCATACCCGGCTTCGGGCTGACGCTGGGTTACACCTTGGTGTACCTCAGTCTGATTGTGCTTATCCCGCTGGCGGCGATGTTCGTCCACGCCGCGCAACTCACCTGGGATCAGTTCTGGACGATCATCTCCGCACCGCGGGTGCTGGCGGCGTTGAAGCTGAGCTTCGGTACCGCGCTGTGTGCGGCGATCATCAACGGCATCATCGGCACGTTGCTGGCGTGGGTGCTGGTGCGCTACACCTTCCCGGGCGCAAGGTGATCGACGCGATGATCGATCTGCCATTTGCCCTGCCCACCGCCGTGGCCGGTATCGCGCTGACGGCGCTGTACACGCCGACCGGGCTGGTCGGCCAGTTCGCCGCCGACCTCGGTTTCAAGATTGCCTACACGCCGCTGGGCATTACCCTCGCGCTGACCTTCGTGACCTTGCCCTTCGTGGTGCGCACGGTGCAGCCGGTGCTGGCCGATATTCCCCGTGAAGTCGAAGAAGCGGCCGCCTGCCTCGGTGCCAAGCCGTTGCAGGTGTTCCGGCACATTCTGCTGCCAGCGCTGCTGCCTGCCTGGCTGACCGGTTTCGCCCTGGCGTTTGCGCGTGGTGTCGGCGAGTACGGTTCGGTGATTTTCATCGCCGGCAACATGCCGATGAAAACCGAAATCCTGCCGCTGCTGATCATGGTCAAACTCGACCAGTACGATTACACCGGCGCCACCTCCATCGGCGTGCTGATGCTGGTGGTTTCCTTCGTCCTGTTGCTGCTGATCAACTTGCTGCAGCGGCGCATCGAAACCCCATAAGGAGGCGCGAACATGTCCCAATCGTCTATTGCGGCCGCGTCCTCGGCCAACGCTGCGCGGCGTGGCAGTGCGACCTCGCGCAGAATCCTGATCGGTCTTGGCTGGCTGATCTTTTTCCTGTTTCTGCTGCTGCCGTTGTTCATCGTCGTATCGCAGGGTTTGAAGAATGGCCTCGGTGCGTTCTTCACCGCGATCTTTGAACCGGACGCACTGTCGGCACTGAAACTCACCGTGTTCGCCGTGCTGATCTCGGTGCCGCTGAACCTGGTGTTCGGCGTCAGCGCGGCGTGGTGCGTGAGCAAATACTCGTTCCGTGGCAAGAGCATGCTGGTCACGCTGATCGACCTGCCGTTCTCGGTATCGCCGGTGATCGCCGGTCTGGTCTATGTGCTGATGTTCGGCGCCCAAGGCCTGTTCGGGCCGTGGTTGCAGGATCACGACATCCAGATCGTCTTCGCCCTGCCGGGCATTGTGCTGGCGACGATTTTCGTCACCGTGCCGTTCGTGGCGCGCGAGTTGATCCCGTTGATGCAGGAACAGGGCACCCAGGAAGAAGAGGCCGCGCGCCTGCTCGGGGCCAATGGCTGGCAGATGTTCTGGCACGTCACCGTGCCCAACATCAAATGGGGCCTGATCTATGGCGTGGTGCTGTGTACGGCGCGGGCCATGGGCGAATTCGGGGCGGTGTCGGTGGTGTCCGGGCACATTCGCGGGGTGACCAACACCTTGCCGCTGCACGTCGAGATCCTCTACAACGAATACAACCACGTGGCCGCGTTCGCCGTGGCGAGCCTGTTGCTGATCCTGGCGCTCTTCATCCTGCTGCTCAAGCAGTGGAGCGAAAACCGTATCAACCGCCTGCGCGCCAGCGCCGCGGAGGAATAATTCATGTCGATCGAAGTGCGTAACGTCAGCAAGAATTTCAACGCGTTCAAAGCGCTGGACAACATCAGCCTGGACATCCAGAGCGGCGAGCTGGTGGCGCTGCTGGGGCCTTCGGGCTGTGGCAAAACCACTTTACTGCGGATCATTGCCGGTCTGGAAACTCCGGATCAGGGCAACATCGTCTTCCACGGTGAAGACGTCTCCGGCCACGACGTGCGTGATCGCAACGTCGGTTTCGTGTTTCAGCACTACGCCTTGTTCCGCCATATGACGGTGTTCGACAACGTCGCGTTCGGCCTGCGCATGAAACCGAAAAACCAGCGCCCGAGCGAAAGCCAGATCGCCACCAAGGTTCACGAACTGCTGAATATGGTGCAACTGGACTGGCTGTCGGATCGCTACCCGGAGCAGTTATCCGGTGGCCAGCGTCAGCGTATCGCCCTGGCCCGTGCTTTGGCGGTGGAGCCGAAAGTGCTGCTGCTCGACGAACCGTTCGGCGCCCTCGACGCCAAGGTGCGCAAGGAACTGCGCCGCTGGTTGGCGCGGCTGCACGAAGACATCAACTTGACTTCGGTGTTCGTGACTCACGACCAGGAAGAAGCGATGGAAGTCGCCGACCGCATCGTGGTGATGAACAAAGGCGTGATCGAGCAGATCGGCTCACCGGGCGACGTCTACGAAAACCCGGCCAGCGACTTCGTTTATCACTTCCTCGGCGACTCGAACCGATTGCTGCTCAGCGACGACAATCACGTGCTGTTCCGACCGCATGAGGTGTCGTTGTCCAGGCATGAGCTGGAAGATCACCATGCCGCTGAAGTGCGCGATATCCGCCCGCTGGGCGCGACGACGCGAGTGACGCTGAAGGTGGAAGGGCAAACCGATCTGATCGAAGCGGAAGTGGTCAAGGATCACGACAGCCTGATCGGCCTGGCCAAGGGTGAGACCTTGTTCTTCAAGCCGAAGGTCTGGCAGAAAGTCGCCAATATTTAAAGGCAAAAGCTTCGCGAGCAGGCTCGCTCCCACAGGGAAAACTTATTCCAAATGTGGGAGCGAGCCTGCTCGCGAATGCGATCTATACAGCAGCGCGATTCGGATTGACCCGCACCACCCCGCCCGCAACTCGATCTCTTGTTTCAATTCCTGCCGCAGCCCGAGCAGAAACGCCAGCTCGGCCACGACAAACAACGGCCCGACAATCAGCCCGCTGATGTCATCGACAAATGCCGGTTTGCGCCCTTCATAGTGATGCCCGACAAACTGGATCACCCAGCCGATCACGAACATCGCCAGGCCGCTGCTCAGCCAGACCAGGGTGCTCTGCTGCGCCAGCGCATGCCCGGCCCACACCGACAGGGCCATCAGAACGGTCATCAATACGCCGAGCTTCAATTCCAGGCGCAGGTAAAACCACGCCGAGGCCAGCGCCACCACAACCGCCGGAGATATCCACAGCCCGCTCAGCGCCCATTGCGGCCGTGACAGCAGCACCGCCACCGCCACCACGATCAGCGGAATGCCGATAAAGTGGCTGGCAATGTTGCGCGGGTCGCGGTGGTAGGCGGCGTATTGACTGAGGTGGTCGACGAGGCTTTTCATTGTTGTTCCTCCAGTGGGGTTGAATGCATCATCCCTCGGGATCCGCGTTCGCTCTGTCGGGCAGGCGACACTCCAGGAGTGGTTATGCAAATTCGTGCACGGTTGCTCAGCGGCCAGTGGTTCAGCCATCTGCCTGCATCTTTTCAGGATAGCCTGCTGGCGTTGGCCCGGGAGCGGCGGCTGACGGCGGGACAACGACTGTTCCAGCGTGGCGATGCGCCGTGCGGTCTGTACGCGGTGCTCGATGGCGCAGTGCGTATCGGCGCGGTGAGCGAGCAAGGCAAGGAGGCGTTGTTGAGTCTGGTTGAGGCGCCGCACTGGTTCGGCGAAATCTGCCTGTTCGATGGCCAGCCGCGTACCCATGATGCTTATGCAGTCGGGCCGTGCACCTTACTGAATATTCCGCAGACGGCATTATTGAAATTGCTTGATGAGCAGCCAGTATATTGGCGGCATCTGGCGCTGCTGATGAGCCACAAGTTGCGCCTGGCCTTCATCAGTCTCGAACAGCTGAGCCTGCTGCCAGCTCCGGCGCGTCTGGCCCATCGCTTGCTGATGATCGCCGAAGGCTACGGCGAACTCGACGCGCCACGCCGGACGCTGCAACTGCCGCAGGAGCAATTGGCGGCGATGCTGTCGCTGTCGCGGCAGACCACCAATCAGATCCTCAAGGATCTGCAGGGGCAGGGGATTATCGGGTTGGCTTACGGCGAAATCGAAATCCTCGATGCCGCAAGACTGCGTGCTCTGGCCACGATCTAAAAACTCACGCCGATCCAATGTCGGAACTGGCACCTGTGGCGAGGGATTTATCCCCGCTGGGGCGCGCAGCGGCCCTGAAAAATGGGACCGCTGCGCAGTCCAACGGGGATAAATCCCCTCGCCACAGAGACCAGTTCCAACAAAGGATCTGTGTTTATCTTACGACCCGCGATAGGTCGAGAAACCGTACGGGCTCAGCAGCAGCGGGATGTGGTAGTGCTGATCAGTCTGCTTGACCTGGAAGATCACCGGAATTTCCGGGAAGAACGTCTCATGCTTGATCTTCTGGTAGTACTCGCCGGTCTTGAACACCACGCGGTATTCGCCTGCTTCAAAAGGCTGTTTGGCCGGGAACAGTTCGGCAATCCGCCCTTGTTCGTTGGTGGTGCCTTGGGCCAGTGGCTGCCAGTTTTCGCCGACGTGTTTTTCCAGGGTGACGTTGATGCCCGGTGACGGCAGGCCGTTTTCCAGGTTGAGCACGTGCACGCTCAGCGGATTGCCGGCGGCCAGCGCCAGGCTGGAAACAGCGCTCAGGCCGAGCACGGCGAGGGTCATGCGCAGGGTGGTCATGGTGGATCTCCTTAGTGGGAACGGGTGATGGTCAGGCCGGCCTTGTCGGCGGCGGCGCGGGCGCAGTTTTCGTCTTGCTCACCGCCGCCGGAACCGGCCACGCCCATGGCGCCGACCAGTTCGCTGCCGGCGAACAGCGGAATGCCGCCGCCGAGCAAGAGCAATTCATCGAGGGTGTTGAGGTTGGCGGTTTCCGGGTTGCTGCGGGCGCGCTCGGCGAACAGCCGCGTCGGCGTCTTGGTCGACAGCGCGGTGTAGGCCTTGCGCTGGCTGGCGGCGGTGTTGTGCGGGCCAACGCCGTCACCACGCAGCGTCACCAGCAGGTTGCCGCCACGGTCGAGTACCGACACCGTGCCGGTGCAGCTGCTCATCGCCTTGTCCGCCAGCCAGCGTGCGGTTTTCAGGTCGAGATCGGCGTGGCGCGGCAGTTCTGGCGTGGCGCTGGCAACGCCGCTGAGGCCGAGGATCAGGCTGGCGACAAGGTATTTGACGGTCATGTGCAGGCTCCGATTGAGAAGGTCTGCACCTTAACCGGCGCACTTCGTCAGAACCCCGTCAGGCGGATTACAAGTTTGTAATGGGCAACGGCGCCGAACACGCCTAGCCTGTGTGCCTGATCAATCGAGGTGTGCCATGCGTTTGCTGGTCGTAGAAGATGAAGCCAAAACCGCCAATTTCCTCGCCAAGGGCCTGGGCGAGTCGGGTTTCGCCGTGGATGTGGCGCTCAATGGCCTCGACGGCCGCTATTTTATCGAGCAGCAGGAATACGACCTGATCATCCTCGACGTGATGCTCCCGGGTCTGAACGGCTGGCAATTGTTGCAACTGATCCGCCAGCGCGGCGCCACACCGGTGCTGTTTCTCACCGCCAAGGACGCCATCGAAGACCGCGTGCGTGGTCTTGAGCTGGGCGCCGACGACTACCTGCTCAAACCCTTCGCCTTCGCCGAGTTGCTCGCGCGCGTGCGCACGCTGCTGCGACGCGGGCCGATGCGCGAAGCCGAGTCGTACACCATCGCCGATCTGGAAATCGACGTGCTGCGCCGCCGGGTCAGTCGCGGCGGCCAGCGCATTGCCCTGACCAACAAAGAGTTCGCCCTGTTGCAGTTGCTCGCCAGCCGCCAGGGCGAAGTGCTCTCGCGCACGCTGATCGCTTCGCAGGTGTGGAACCTGAATTTCGACAGCGACACCAACATGGTCGAAGTCGCCGTGCGTCGCCTGCGCGCCAAGGTCGACGACCCGTACATGCCGAAACTTATCCACACCGTGCGCGGCGTCGGTTATCAACTGGAAGCGCCGGACGATGTGGAGTAAGTCGATCGCCTGGCGATTGGCGCTGGCCTTCGCCATGGTCTGCGCGCTGGTGCTGAGCGCAATCGGCGTGTTTCTCTACCGCTCGCTGGCCTCGGAACTGGCCTTTCGGGACGACATGGCCCTGCTCGGGCGCCTAGAACAAGTGCGCGCCTTGCTCGCCGACAGCGACAGCCTCGACGCCCTGCAGGCACGGCCCCGGTTGTATCAGAACATGCTCGGCAATCTCGACAGTCTGTTGCTGGTGCGCCGGGCCGACGGCTCCAGCGTGATCGCGATCAACCCGCGCCAACGTGAATTGCCGGCGCTCAATGCATTAGCGCGAGAGCAAATGCCGCAGCGCCGTGACGTGCTCAGCTGGCAGGCCAGTGACGGCGCCGAGCTGGCCCTGCTGTCCGGCCAGGCGCAGGGTCCCCACGGTGAAACCCTGACGGTGATCGCCGGCAAAGTGCTCAGCGAGCGCGAGCAGATGCTCGGCAGTTATCGCCTGCGTCTGTATTTGTCCGTCGGCCTCGGCGCGTTGCTCGCGTTTGCGCTGGGCCTGCTGTTGCTGCGTCGGGGACTGCAACCTTTGCGTCAGTTGAGCGAAGCGGTGCGCAGCATCGATCTGCGCAGCCTCGATCGACGCCTGCCCACCGAGGGCACGCCGAGCGAACTGCGCGAGCCGGTGCACGCGCTCAACACCATGCTCGCGCGGCTGGACGGCAGCGTGCAGCGCCTGTCGCAATTCTCCGCCGACCTCGCCCACGAAATCCGCACGCCGCTGCACACCTTGCTCGCCAGCAACGGCCAGGCCCTGAACCACCCGCGCAGCACGGCCGACTATCAGGAAGTGCTGGCCTCGAACATGGAAGAGTTCGAACGGCTCAAGCGCATGGCCGAGAACCTGATGTTCCTCGCCCGCGCTGAGCAGGCCGAACGCGCGCTCAATCTGCAATCACTGAATTTGCGCAACGTCGGCGACGAACTCTGCGATTACTTCGAAGCCCTGGCTGATGATCGCGGCCTTCGACTTGAAAACCGCATGCACGGCGAGTTGCTCGCCGACCAGCAACTGCTGCAACGCGCCCTCGGCAACCTGTTGGCCAACGCCGTACGCCATGCTGACCCCGGCACCCTGATCAGCCTGCAACGCCGCGATGAACCGGATATGTGCTGGCTGCAAGTGCACAACCACGGCCCGGTCATCGCGCCTGAGCATCTGGGCAGACTGTTCGACCGTTTCTACCGCGTCGATCCTTCACGTGCGGAGCCGGGAGATTCGGGTGGGCTGGGGTTGGCGATCGTGCAGTCGATCATGCAGTTGCACGGCGGGCAGGTGCGGGTGAGTAGTGTTGTGGCGGGGACGGTGTTTGAGTTGGGGTTTGTGATGCGGTGCTAAGGCGTTAGCGATGACTGACCATCTACGCTAAGCTTCGCGAATTGCATCATTTAAGATGCATTATTTCGGTTGAAGCATCGTTTGCATCGTAAGCAATGCATCAGAGGCGGTTATGGAAAAGATTGGCGCATTGATCAGAAGCTTGCGCAAGGCTCAAAAAATGTCGCAACAGGCTTTGGCACAGCAATACGGCATGAGCCGCGCAACAATCTCGGGGATTGAAAACAACACAATCTCGGAAATCGGTTTGCGCAAAGTCGAAGCGATTCTTAACGGATTCGGCTACGAATTGGCCGCAATCCCCGCGCCTCTCGACGTCCGACACTCGACACGCTGCGCAAGGTGAACTTCCATGACTGAGGCATTGGACCGCTTGCAGGTCTGCGTCGGCGGCCATGAGGTTGGAAGATTGGGGCGCGGGCACGCAGGTGTCGACAGCGTGTTCAGCTATCGGGACGATGCGATTGATGAAAATGCCGTTTCGCTGACCATGCCGACACGCCTGGAAAGTTATGGTTGTGAACGCGGCATCCATCCGATATTCGAGATGAACCTGCCTGAGGGTGCGTTGCGCGATGAGTTGATGCGGCGGTTCAGCAAAGCCGTGCGCGGCTTCGATGACTTCGCTTTGCTAGGTATCGTCGGCCCGCATCAACTCGGGCGTCTTTCGATCACGAGCGCATCGACAATTGATCGTCCGCCTGAAACCTCGCTCGCTGAGTTATTGGTTCATGATGGTGCGCAAGGTTTGTTCGAAGATCTTTTGCAGACTTACGGGCAGTATTCCGGGGTTTCAGGCGTGCAGCCCAAAGTATTGGTGCGTGACAGTGCCGCTGCAATAGACCGACTGACGCACCGAGGCTCGACTCATCTGGTCAAAGCCTTCCGTGCCGAAGAGTATCCCGAGCTGGCAACCAACGAATTTTTCTGCATGCGCGCTGCGCAACTTTGTGGCCTCGACGTGCCGCATTTCGAACTCAGCGAGCATGGCAAATTTCTCGTCATCGAGCGTTTTGACTTGAGCGACACCGGATACCTCGGTTTCGAAGACTTTTGCGTGCTCAACGGCTGGCCGTCGAAGGCCAAATACGACGGCTCTTACGAAGGAGTCGCACGGCAGATCAAGGCGTTTGTTTCGCCCTCATTACTCAAGCACGCACTGGAAGCTTTCTTCAAGATTGTCGCTTTATCGGCGGCATTGAAAAACGGCGATGCCCACCTGAAAAACTTTGGCGTGCTCTATGAGGATTGTGGCGAGCACTCATTGATCAGGCTGGCTCCGGCGTACGACATCATCACCACGTCGGTGTACATCAAGAGCGATAGCATGGCACTGCTGTTGGGCGGTTCGAAGGCGTGGCCCAAGCATAAAATGCTTACCAGGTTTGGTCGTACGGCCTGCAATCTGAGTGAAGCGCGTTGTAACCAGTTACTGCATATGGTCGCGCACGGTGTGCAGGAAGCGATGGGCGAAATGGCGGAGTACAGCGCAAATCATCCTGCCTTCGCGGAGGTGGGCGCTGCAATGATCGAACAATGGTCTGCGGGTCTGGCGCGCAGCCTGCTCACCAGTTGAAACTCAACGCAACCCATCGCGAAACTGCCCCGGCGTCATTCCCGTCCAGCGCTTGAACGCGCGGCTGAAGCTGCTGGTGTCGGCGAAGCCCAGCAGATAACTCACCTCGCTCAACGAACACTGCGGATCGCGCAGGTGCAACAGCGCGAGATTTTCACGGCTTTCGTTGAGCAGCGTGTCGAAACGGCAACCTTCATCCGCCAGATGCCGTTGCAGGCTGCGCAGGCTCAGGTGCAAGGCCTGGGCGATGCGCTCGGCGCTCGGTTCGCCTTCGGGTAATTGTTCTTCAATGGCATCGCGCACCTTGCGCTCCCAGGTCAGCGGTTTGAGCTGGGCGAGGGTGCGTTTGAGTACGGCTTCGTTGTGTTCGGCCAGTTCCGGGTTGGCGTCGTCGAGGTGGCTGTCGAAGTCGCTGAGTGCGAACTCCAGGCGGTCTTCGGCGGCGGCAAAACATACCGGCGCGCGGAAGACTTTGTGCCATGGCTGGGCATCGCTCGGTTCGGGGCGGCGCAAGTACACCGCCAGCGGTGCGTAGTCGCGGCCGAGGCGATTGCGGCAGGTGCGCACGTAGATCGCCGCGAAGGCGTCGATGGCTTCGACGGCCGGCGCCGGGTTGCCGGGCGGAATTTTCAGGCGGAATTGATAGCGGTCTTCGCTGCGGCTCAGCTCCAGTTCCAACGCATCGCTGACCACCGGGTGATAGCGCACGATGCGCTCGAACACCTCGCGCAAGCTGCCGCTCGCCACCAGTGCATAACCGAGCGCGTGGAACGTGGTCGGGCTGACGAAGCGCGACACGCGCAAGCCCAGCGCCGGGTCGCCGCTGGCTTCAACGGCGAGCGCCCACAGGCGCGTGGTACCGGACAGCGGATAGCGTGCGTTGGGGTCGTCCATCAGCGCTGGGTCGAGCCCGGCCTGTTGGCACAAGGCAAGGCTGTCCAGCCCCAGCGCATCGAGTTGTTTGCGCAAGGCGCGGGTCCAGCTGGCGAGGGAGGTCGGTTCCTTCATGCGGATTGGCGCGTCCGGTCAACAGGTTGGCGTTCTTGGCTAGCGCGGATCGAACCCCGGCAAGGCACGATGCATTCATCTTAGACCCGAGGATGGAAGCATGGACGGTACTTCTGCAAGCCCTGAACGACTGAATGCGGCGCAGCGTTCGGCATATATTCGCCAAGTGGTGTTGGCCAAAGGTGCGCAATTGCGTGAGCGCTACCCGATTCTTCAGCATCAGGATGCCCTCGGTGCGGGGATTCTGGCGTTCGCGCTGGCCGGGATGATCGCTTCGGCGGCGCTGTACATCACTGGCCATATGGCTTGGTGGGTGTGCCTGCTGCTCAATGCTTTTTTCGCCTCGCTGACCCATGAGCTGGAACATGACTTGATCCACAGCATGTACTTCCGCAAACAACGCGTGCCGCACAACCTGATGATGGGCCTGGTCTGGCTGGCGCGGCCGAGCACGATCAATCCGTGGATCCGTCGTCATCTGCACCTCAACCATCACAAGGTGTCCGGCACTGAAGCCGACATGGAAGAGCGCGCAATCACCAACGGCGAGCCGTGGGGGTTTGCCCGTCTGCTGATGGTTG
The DNA here is from genome assembly GCA_030544685.1 of Pseudomonas sp. B21_DOA. Classification (NCBI taxonomy): domain Bacteria; kingdom Pseudomonadati; phylum Pseudomonadota; class Gammaproteobacteria; order Pseudomonadales; family Pseudomonadaceae; genus Pseudomonas; species Pseudomonas sp. B21_DOA. The sequence continues at coordinate 1,192,148 of CP086683.1, forward strand.
GCGATAACGTCATGTCGGCGTTTATCCGCCTGCTCCGCGCCAAGACCTGGGCACACAAGTGGAGCATCGGCAAACGCGTGCTCAAGGTCTACGCACCGCTGGCGCTGCTGCATTGGGGCGCATGGTATGTGTTTCTCGGCTTTCACGCGGCCAATGGCATCGCGCATTTGCTCGGCTCGCCCATCGAGTGGTCGGCCACCACGCTTTCGGTGATGCAGGTGATCGATATCGCCGCCGTGGTGATCATCGGCCCGAATGTGTTGCGCACTTTTTGCCTGCACTTCATCAGCTCGAACATGCATTACTACGGCGACGTCGAACCGGGCAATGTGCTGCAGCAATGCCAGGTGCTGAACCCGTGGTGGCTGTGGCCGTTGCAAGCGTTCTGCTTCAACTTCGGCAGCAGTCACGGGATTCATCACTTCGTGGTCAAGGAGCCGTTTTACATTCGTCAGATGACCGTGCCGGTGGCGCACAAGGTGATGCGCGAGATGGGCGTGCGCTTTAATGATTTCGGCACGTTTGGCCGGGCGAACCGGTTTGTGCGTCCGGCTGGAATGGTGCATGAAGAGGTGAGTTCAGCCCGGGCTTGATGGGTTGTGCTCAAAGGCCCCTTCGCGAGCAGGCTCGCTCCCACAGTTGGAATCCGGTTTCCTGTGGGAGCGAGCCTGCTCGCGAATACGATCTGTCAGACCCTATCAATCCGGCTGAAACGGCGAAGCACTGAGGATCACTCCGGTCTCTTCCACATACCGCTGCCAATGCCCGATCAAGTCAGTGAGTTTCTGCGGCTGACTCAACGCCAGATCATGAATCTCCCCGGATCGCTCGCCAGATCATAAAGCTGCCAGGTCGCCGGCCCCACCGGCCCGGGGATCCACACGGCTTTCCACGACCCCTGACGAATCGCCCGACGTCCGAACAATTCCCAACCGGTGACCGTATGCTCGTCATGCACCTGCGCGGTCTCGCCGGACAAGAAGCCCAGCCATGATTTACCGCGCAGTGGCGCCACGGCTTTGCCTTTCCACTGTTTGCCCGGATGCCGCACGCCAGCCAGATCGAGAATGGTCGGGGTGATGTCCATCACTGTGCCGAAACCATGGCTGATCTGCCCTTTGAGCGGCAATTGCGGATAGTGCAGCAGGGCCGGCACGCGAATCCCGCCCTCGGTGGTGAATGCCTTGAACAAGCGCGACGGCGCGGTCGCCACTTGCGCCCAATTCGGCCCGTACCAGACGTAGGAATTGGCCCGGCCGATGTTGTCGAGACTGTTGTCGTAATGCTGGTTGAGGTAGGTCATCAGCTCCGGGCCGAACTTGGGGAACGCTTCCAGCAGCGCGCCTTCGGCACCGTTGTCGGACATGAACAGGATGAACGTGTTGTCGAGCTGGCCCTGCTGGCGCAGGTAATCGACGACCCGGCCGATGTTCCAGTCCATGCGCTCGACCATCGCCGCGTAGACCTCCATGGCGCGTGCGGAAATTTGCTTTTGTTCATCGCTCAACGCGTCCCATTGTGTGCTGAGTTGTATTAGTGGATGCGGCTCGACGTCTGATTCGATCAGGCCCAGCGCCTTGAGCTTTTCCAGGCGTTCGAGGCGCAGCACCTCGGGCCCGGCGTCATAGCGGCCACGGTACTTCGCGACGATCCCGGCCGGTGCCTGCAGCGGCCAGTGCGGCGCGGAGAAGGGCAGGTAAGCGAAGAACGGCCGGGTCTGATCGCGTTCCTTGAGGTACTGCAGCAGCTTGTCGCCGAAAGCATCGGAGGAATAGAAATCCTTCGGCAACTCGTCGAGAAACCGATCGTCCTCGATGTACAGCGCCGGGGTGGATTTCAGCAGGCCCGGTGTTTGCTCATCGTAGGTCGGCTCGAAACCATAGTGGTTGGCAGCGCCCGGCAACAGTGAAAACGAACGCTCGAAACCACGCGCATGGGGCGCCAGTTCGGCCTTCAGACCCAAGTGCCATTTGCCGCTCATCAAGGTTTGGTAACCGGCCTCGCGCAGCAGCTCGGGCAGAGCGACGACGCGGTCGTTGAGGTAGCCCTCGTATCCGGGTTTGCCGATCAGTTCCGGGGTCAATGCTTCAGCCATGGTGCCGATGCCGGCGATGTGGTGATCGGTGCCGGTCAGCAGCATCGAACGCGTCGGCGAGCAGGTCGGTGCGGTGTGGAAATCGGTCAGGCGCAGGCCGTTGTTGGCCAGCGCATCGAGGTTCGGCGTGGCGATTTCGCCGCCGAACGCACCGATGTCGGAAAAGCCTAGGTCGTCGGCCAGTATCACCAGAAAGTTGGGACGTTGCGGCATCGCGAAACTCCTGTTCAGCAGGCAATGAACGTCAGCGGCAGATCGCGGATCTGCACCGCTGCGCTCGGTTGGTAATGGTCATCACTGGTCAACTCGTGCAGCAGTTCTTCACGCAATTGATGGAAGTCATAACTGCTGCGCTGGCGCGGGTGCGGCAGGGCGATGTCGACCACTTGCTTGATCCGCCCCGGACGCGGCTCCATCACCACCACGCGGTCAGCGAGAAAAATCGCTTCCTCGACATCATGGGTGACCAGAATCGTGGTGATCTTTGCCCGTTCTCGGATTGCCAACAGCTCGTCCTGCATTTGCTGGCGGGTCAGTGCGTCGAGGGCACCGAAAGGTTCGTCGAGTAGCAGGATGCGTGGGCTGGCGACGAGGCCGCGCGCGATCGCCACGCGCTGCGCCATGCCGCCGGAGAGTTGATGCGGATAGGCCGCGGTGAAATCGCTGAGGCCGACCAGCTCGATGAAATCCTTGATGCGTTGTTGTTTCTGCGCTCCGCTCAGCGGTTCATTGACCAGACCCAGGCCGATGTTGTCGGCGACCGTCAGCCACGGAAACAGACGATGTTCCTGAAAGACGATACCGCGCTCGCCGCCGATGCCGCTGACGGCCTTGCCATCGACACTGATCTGTCCGCGAAACTCGGTGTCGAGGCCGACCAGCAAACGCAGCAAAGTGGATTTGCCGCAGCCGCTGGAGCCGACGATGGCGACGAATTCGCCCTCGGCAATGTCCAGGTTGAATTCGCGAATCGCCTCCAGTTCGAAACCGTTGACGGCGAAGGATTTGCCTACGTGGTTGAAGCTGACAATTGGTGCGTTCATGCGTGTCTCCAGCGGGTCGCGCGAATTTCCAGGCGTTGGCCGATCAGGTTGAGCAGGGCGCCGGTGAGGCCGACCAGCAGCATGCCGGCCATGATCAGATCCATGCGCAACAGCTGCTGCGCGCCGATCATCTGACTGCCGATGCCGCCATTGGACGGCATGAAATATTCAGCGCCGATGGTGCCGAGCCAGGCGTAGATCAGGCTCAATCGCAGCCCGGCGAAAATCCCCGGCGCAGCGCCCGGCAGCACCAGTCGACGCAGGCGCTGGCCGAGGCGCAGGCGCAGCACTTGCGCGGCTTCGCTGAGTTGCGGCGACAGGTTGGCGACGCTGCGCTGCGTGGCGATGAACAGCGGAAAGAAAGCAGCGAGGGCGACAAAGACCCATTTGGCCAGTTCACCGAGGCCGAACCACGCGGTGAGTAGCGGCACCCAAGCGAAAATCGCAATCTGCCGCAGTGCGGCGAGTGTCGGGCCGAGCAACCGCTCACTGAGACGCGACAGGCCGAGCAGCAGGCCCAAGGCGAAGCCGAGGCCGCCACCGATCAGCAAGCCGCCGAGGGTGCGGCTCAGGCTCAGCGCCATGCCGTGGACCAGCGTGCCGTCGAGCAGTCCATCCCATGCCGTGCTCAGTACAGCCGCCGGGCTGACCAGAATATTCGCGTCGACCCATTGCTGATCATTGGCCGTTTGCCAAAGCGCCAACAAGCCCAGCGGCAACAGCCACGGTTGCAGGCGTTGCCAGCCCTGATAGCGCGGGCCGCGTGTGATGTGCGCGGTGGCCGGGTGCGGCCAGTGCACCAGTCTGCGGTCGAGCAGGCCGATGCCGCGATCCATCGCCACGCCGATCAGACCGATGACCACGATGCACACGAACACGATGTCGAGCATGAACAACTGCCGCGCCCAGACCATCAGATAGCCGATGCCTTCGCTGGAGGCCAGCAGCTCGACCGCCAGCAACGAGGTCCAGCCGGCAGCGAGTGCCAGGCGCACGCCGGCCATGAACGCCGGCAGCGCAGCGGGAAGCACCAGGCGACGAATCAACAGACGCGGCGGCAGGCGCAACACGGCGGCGGCTTCGCGCAGTTTCGGTTGTGCATCGCGCACACCAACCAGTGTGTGCAAGGTCACCGGCACCACAATGGCCTTGATCAGCACCATCAGTTTCAGCAGTTCGCCGATGCCGAAAAACACCATGAACAGCGGAATCCACGCCAGCGTCGGCACCTGCGCCAATCCGGCGAATGTCGGAAAAACCAGGCGCTCCAGACGTCGACTGAAGCCCAGTGCGGCGCCAAGCACCGCGCCGGTCGAAACGCCTGCCAACAAGCCCCAGAACAACCGTTGCAGGCTGATCCACAAATGACTCCACAACTCGCCTTGGGCCAGTTCCACAGCGCTGCTCCACACCAGCGATGGCGCCGGCAGGATCTGCTCGCTCATCCACTGATTGCGCGCGGCCAGCCACCACAGGACGAACAGGCTGACGGGCAACAGCCAGGGCAACAGGCGTTGATTCAGGCTCGGCCAGGTGCGACGGCTTTTCAGCGGCGGCGCGGCCAGCGGCAGGCTGAGCAGAGATTGACGGGCCATGGGTGACCTCCGTTGTCGGGTTGCATGGCGAACCGCTTTTCATGTGGCAGCGAGCCTGCTCGCGAATGGCTGTTTCAGGCAGCACTGATGGCGGCTGGCATTGCCTCTTCGCGAGCAGGCTCGCTCCCATACTGGGTTTCGTCATATATGAAACTGATCTAACAAACTTGCGTTAGATGCTATCGGGAGATAAGCGAATCCATTTAAGGCTTGCCTGCTTGCGCGCATCCAATGCATTCGAAGAATATTTTCGATGCTGTTAATGCATATCGCGCTGCAAGCCGCACACGCCCTCACTTAGGTCATATGGATATAAAAATGTGCATTTATAGTATTTAAGTGAAGGTATGCATCCAGCCTACTTTCGGCTCCTCAGCGATCAAGGAGCCGCACCCATGAACCTTCCCTTCAAACGAATCATCAGCCTGCTGGCCGCCCCGGCGCTTGCAGGCTTTCTTGCGCTTGGCGCCCAAGCCGAAGAACTCAAGGAAATCCGCATCGCCGTGCCCGACCTCAGCGCCGGCACTCAACACAGCGGCGGCGGCATCGTCGATGTGCTGCGCGATCAGCAGATCTTCGAAAAGGCCTTCGCCGAGCAGGGCATCAAGATCCAGTGGAGTTTCTTCAAGGGCGCCGGGCCGGTGATCAATGAGGCGTTTGCCAATGGCCAGGTTGATCTGGCCTATCTCGGCGATCTCGCCGCGATCATCGGCAAATCCAATGGTCTGGACACGCGCCTGCTCAGCGCCACGGCGCGTGGGGTCAAGCAATACCTCGGCGTGGTGCCCGGCTCGGGAATCAAGACCCTGCAGGATCTCAAGGGCAAACGCGTGGCGATCTTTCGCGGAACGGCAACGCAACTGTCGTTCGATGCGGCGCTGGCCAGTCAGGGCCTGAGCGAGAAGGATCTGAAGGTCATCAATCTGGATTTCAACGCGGCGGTCTCGGCGCTCGCGGCCAAGCAGATCGATGCCTCGTGGGGCAGCTCCGCGCTGAGTGCCTTGCAAGCCAAAGGCCTGGCGGAATTGCCGCTCAACACCAAGGACCTTGGCGGCGCTGGCAGCGTGCAGGCGGTGTTGCTGGGTAATGGCAAGTTTGTCGACGCCCATCCTGAGGTCATTGCGAAACTGCTCAAGGCGCAGCAGCAAGCGGTCGAGTGGCTGACGCAGGACAGCAACAAGGATGCGTATGTGCAGCTGGTATCAGGGCTGGCCAGTTATCCGCCGGTGATTCTGGCTCAGGATCTGAAGGATCAGAATCTCAGCGAGATTTTCCCGTCGACACTGGATCCGGTGTTCTTGAGCGGCCTGCAGGACAAGGTCGACCTGGCGGCGCAGCAGAAGCTGATCCGCAAGCCGTTCAAGGTCAGCGATTGGGTGGCGCCAGAGCTTTCTGCAGCCAGGCTTTAGATCTCCAGCGTCTTTCCAGATCGTTCCCACGCTCCGCGTGGGAATGCAGCCGAGGACGCTCCGCGTCCTTGTGACGCAGAGCGTCACGGGTTTCATTCCCACGCAGAGCGTGGGAACGATCGGCGTGTGCCACGAAGGTTTTTCAGACGGCGACGCTGACGTCCTGCCGATCCACCGCGACCAACGTCTCGATCATTGCCCTCGCCGCCGGCGACAACCGGAATCCGGTGCGGCTGACGATGCCGCAGCGGGCGTTCATGCTTTCGAGGTTCTGCGGCAGGTTGCGCCAGTGCAACAGCACCAGCGAACCCTTGGCGACATCCTCGACAAACGCTTCCTCCGTGCCGACGCCGATCGCGTTGGATTGCAGCACCACTTTGACCAGCGCCGGAAAGTGCTCGGTCTCGATGGTCGGCGAAAAATCGATGCGCCCGCTGAGGTTCGCCAGCAGCTTGCGAATGCCCGGCGGGATCAGTGTGGCGGCCAGCGGGTAGTCGAACATGTCGTTGGTCGACAGGCTTTCCTTGGCCAGCAACGGATGCCCTGGCCGGCAGAAAAATACCCCGCGCTTGGGCGTCAGCGGTTGCGTCTGGAAATTCGGATCGGACTCGAAATGGCGGATGTCGGCGATGAAGAATTCGATCTCTTCGCGGCTCAGCGCGCGGCTGAGTTTTTCCCAGTTATCCACCTGGAAACAGGTGCGCACTTTCGGGTGCGCATTGATGAATTGCGCCACCGCGTCCGGCACCAGTTTCACCGCCGGCGCCGGCCCGCAGCCGAAGTGCACTTCGCCGGCGTCGAGCTTGGCCATTTGCGTCACTTCAGCGCTGAGCAACGCTGCGCCCTGCACCAGGCTCAAGGCATGTTGCAGCACCACTTGGCCCTCGGGCGTCGGGCGCAGATCCTTGTTGCCGCGATCAACCAACACGCAACCGAACTCCTGCTCCAGCCCCTGAATACTGCGGCTGAACGCCGGTTGAGTGATGCCCATGGCGTCGGCCGCACGGACAAAACTTCGGTGTTCGTTGAGGGCGATGAAGTAGCGCAACTGGCGAAGATCCATATGCTTTTCCGGCATCCTAAAAATAGCTCGAAGGCATTTGCGACGAGGGTTGCTTGAGGTTTTAAATGCAAGCTCTTATTCCGTCAACGAAGCATGTGAATATCTATTAGATATAAATGGAATATAGATAGAGCGTTGTTTCGCTGCCGCCAAAACCGCAAACCGTCGATGAGGGTCTTCCCATGAGTAATGCTGCACTCGCCGTAAAACCCGTTTCTCACGCGCTGGAAATTCACCCGGTAGCCGGTCGTATCGGTGCCGAAATCCGCGGCGTGCATCTGTCCGGTGAGCTGGACGCCGCCACTGTCGAAGCCATCCAGCAAGCCTTGGTCGAATACAAAGTGCTGTTCTTCCGCGAGCAGACGCAACTCGACGATCAGCGTCAGGAAGCCTTCGCCCATCTGCTTGGCGAACCGGTGGCACACCCGACCGTGCCATCGCGCGAAGGCACCCGTTACCTGCTCGAGCTGGACGGCGCCGAAGGTCAGCGCGCCAACTCCTGGCACACCGACGTGACTTTCGTCGACGCTTACCCGAAAGCCTCGATCCTGCGCTCGGTGGTCGCCCCGGCCTTCGGCGGCGATACGCTGTGGGCCAACACCGCAACGGCATACAGCGGCTTGCCGAGCGAGCTGCGTGAGCTGGCCGACAAACTGACCGCTGTGCACAGCAACGAGTACGACTACGCCGGTGCGAAGCCGGACGTCTCGGCAGAGAAGCTGGAGCGCTATCGCAAAGTCTTCACCTCGACTGTCTACGAAACCGAGCACCCGGTGGTGCGCGTGCACCCGATCAGCGGCGAGAAGAGCTTGCTGCTGGGGCATTTCGTCAAACGCATCAAAGGTTATTCACAGGCAGATTCGGCACACCTGTTTGGTTTGCTGCAGAGCCATGTGATCCGCCAGGAAAACACCGTGCGCTGGCGCTGGCAGGCTGGAGATGTGGCGATCTGGGACAACCGCTCGACGCAGCATTACGCGATTGATGATTACGGCACCCAGGATCGGGTGGTGCGCCGGGTGACGCTCAAAGGCGAAGTGCCGGTGGGGGTGAGTGGGCAGCGGAGTCAGACCATCAAAGGTTCTGATATCGTCGGCGTCTGACCGGGCCTCTTCGCGAGCAGGCTCGCTCCCACATTGATCGTTCCCACGCTCTGCGTGGGAATGCCTCAACGGACGCTCTGCGTCCGGTTTTGGGACGCGGAGCGTCCCGGCTGCATTCCCACGCGGAGCTTGGGAACGAATTTGATCACAGCTACCACACTCCGATCTGAACGACCTTCTCGGTCTTCGGCTCTCCATAACGAAACCGCTGCCCGCGCGAATCGATCTCCTCATGGCTGATCGTGGTCCGCCGCTTCAGTCCGCGTACCCATTCAAACAGATACCCCGCATGCTCCTCGCGCACCGCTGCGTACGTCGGGTCGTCACCCAGGTCATTCAGCTCCTGCGGATCATTCAACACATCAAACAGCTGCGGTCGAAAGTCGTCGTACGCCAGGTATTTCCAGCGCTCGCTACGCACCATGGTCATGCGGCAACGGTCGATCGGCTGGCCCAGTCGTTCACGCGCCGGGGCCTGGAAGGCGTAGTCGTATTCGCTGATTGCATAGCGGCGCCAATCGGGAGTTTCCCGTGCAGCAACGGGATCAATGAGCGTCCTTCCAGTCGATGTTCCGCACTCGGTAATCCAAGCGCTTGAAGAAACGTCGGCAATGCATCAATGGTTTCCGCCAGCCGCTCATCGACAGTGCCGCGAGTGACATCCGCCGCCGCTCGAGGATCGCGCACGATCAACGGCACGCCTACCGCCTGCTCGAGCAAAAATTCCTTCTCGCCCAGCCAATGATCGCCAAGGAAGTCGCCGTGATCACTGGTGAACACAATCAGCGTGTCATCCCAACGCCCATTGGCCTGCAGAAAATCGAACAGCCGCCCCAACTCATCATCCACTTGCCTGATCAGGCCCATGTAGGTGGGGATTACATTCAATCGTACTGAATCGCGGGAGAAATTGAGGCTTTCCTCATGCTGGCGAAAGGCAGTGTATACGGGGTGTTTGCTGGCTGCGGAGGGCATCGCGCGGACCGGTTTCAGGATCGATTTCGTACTGTACAAGGCGTGGTATGGCGCCGGTACGATGTAGGGCCAGTGGGGTTTGATGTACGAGAGGTGTAAACACCAGGATTTCTCGCCTTGCTCGGTGATGAAGTCGATGGCGCGATTTGTAGTGTAGACAGTCTCTGAGTGTTGCTCGGGAATTCGTGCTGGCAAATTTGCATGACGCATTTTCCAGCCGCTGAGGATTTCACCGTTCTGGCCTTCGGCGGCATTCGCCCAGTCGTGCCAGGGATTGCGGCCGTCGAAACCGTGCTCGCGCAGGTAATGGGTGTAGGGAGCGGATTCGCGTTTGTCGTCGAACAGCGGGTCGTCGGGGTAAATGCCGTCGTGGCGTAGGTACGGTTCGAAGCCGACCTCATTGAGCAACTCGGCTTGCGTGCTTTCAGGGTTGATCGCCAGACGCTGCAAGGCGTCGACATTGGCCGTGGCGTGAGTCTTGCCGACCAGCGCGGTACGGATGCCGTGCGGTCGCAGGTAATCACCAATGGTCAGCTCTTCCAGCGGCAACGGCACGGCGTTCCACGCCACTTGATGGCTGCTGACGTAGCGCCCGGTATAAGCCGACATCCGCGACGGGCCGCAGATCGTGCCCTGGGTGTAGGCACGGCTGAAACGTACGCCTTCAGCAGCGAGGCGATCGATGTTTGGCGTATGCAGATGCGGGTGGCCGTAGCAGGACAGGTAATCGCGGCGAAGTTGATCGCACATGATGTACAGCACGTTGCGCACGGGTTTTGGCGAGGTGGGCATGGGGTTCACCGGTCAGTGGGACAGGTGAGGGTTTTCGCTGTCGGTGAGGGTGTTCGGCAAGTGCATTTGGGGAATGAAGATCATGCAGGGATTGCATCAGCCTCTTCGCGAGCAGGCTCGCTCCCACATTTGAAATGCGTATTCCTGTGGGAGCGAGCCTGCTCGCGAAGGGGCCAGGTCAGACCGCAAAATTCTCCAGTGAACACACCTCTTCATCCAGCGCATCAATCGCCTTGATCTGCTCGATCATCGCTTCGGCCAGTGGCGACAACCGATACCCGGCGCGGCTGACAATGCCATAGCGGGTGTACAGCTCCTCCAGATCATCGGCCAGGCCTTCGATCTTCAAACAGACCAGCTCACCCTTGGCCAGATGCAGCGCATCGGAATACGCGCCGACAATTCCGATCGCCTCCGAGCGCAACACCACACTCAACAGACTCGAGCCGTTTTCGCATTCCACATTCGGGGTGAAATCCGGACGACCGCTGAGGTCGACGATGACCTTGCGCAAGTTCGGCGGACGGATGCTGACCGCCAGTGGATAACTCAGCAACTGCTCAGCGGTGATGCGTGCGAACGCCGTCAACGGATGCCCGGCGCGGCAGCAGAAATGCCATTTGCGCGCTCGCAGGCGGTGGGTCTGGTAATCCGGATCCGCCTCGAATTGCCTGGTATCGGCGACGAAGAATTCGAACTCTTCGCTGAGCAGGCGTTTGCTCAGGCTCTGCCAGTCATCGACCTGAAACTGCACCCGCGCTTTCGGGTAGCGACCAATGAAGGCGCCGATCGCGCGCGGGATCAATCCGGCGGCTGGCGCCGGCCCGCAACCAAAGCGTAATTCCCCGGCTTCGAGGCCATTGAACTGGCTGATCTCATTAGCCATCTGCTGCGCACCGCTGACCAGGCGCCGCGCATGTTCGAGCAGCACCTGGCCCTGTTTGGTCGGCGGCAATTCCTTGCGTCCACGATCGACCAACTGGCAGCCGACGCTGTGTTCCAGTGCTTGGATGCTGCGGCTGAACGCCGACTGCGACAGGTTCACCGCCTGCGCGCCGGCGACGAAGCTGCGTTGCTCAACCAGAGCGATGAAGTGACGCAATTGGCGCAAGTCGATATGCATTTTTCACATAAAAATATCCGGGAAATGCATTGGATATGCATTAGGTCGACTCCTTATAAAGGCAATCTCTTATGCAGTAAATATTTGTAAATCCATAAATAAATAACTGAAAAGAATATGCAGCAGTGAATATGTCTGTGTGTTTTTTGACCAGGAGCCGCGCCATGAGTCCGTTGAACCTCGCGTTACCCCCATCTCCCCGACGGCTCAAACGCCTGCCTTTGGCGCTGTTGCTGGCAGGCAGCGCCAGCTGGACTCACGGCTATGCCGCCGAAGCCGAAACCCTCCGCCTGTCCCCGCAGGCACAGCGGCGGCCAATGGTTCGCAGCTGGAAACCGTGACCGTCACCACCCGCCGCCGCGAAGAAAGTTCGCAAGACGTGCCGACGCCAATGAGCGTGGTCAGCGGGCAGAATCTGGAGACGCAACGGGTGTACCGGATTCAGGATTTGCAGCAATTGGTGCCCAGCGTCAATGTCGCCTACATGCATGCGCGCCAGTCCAGCGTGTCGATCCGTGGCCTGGGCAACAACCCGGCCAGTGATGGTCTGGAAGGCAGCGTTGGCCTGTACATCGATAACGTTTATCTGGGTCGTCCAGGAATGGCGGTGTTCGATCTGATGGACATCGAACAGCTTGAAGTTCTGCGTGGACCGCAGGGTACGTTGTTCGGCAAGAACACCACCGCCGGGGTGATCAACATCAGCACCCGCGCCCCCAGTTTCACACCGGAACGCAGTATCGAAACCTCGGTTGGCGAGGACGGTTACTTCCAGACCAAGGGCACGATTTCCGGGCCGCTCAATGATCAGTTGGCCGGGCGCTTTTCTGCTTACCGCACGCGCAGTGACGGCGACATCAAGAACGAATACGACGGCCACGACCTTAACGGCGGCTCACGCGAAGGCTTTCGCGCCCAGCTGTTGTTCAAGCCCAATGAAGATTTCAATCTGCGCTGGATCGGCGATTACAACGAAGAAGATTCCAGCGCCGGCACCCGCGTGCTGTACAACACCGGGCCAACGATCAACGGCGTCAACCTGTATGAATCGCGGGCCAGCGCGGCCGGAGCGACGCTGGTCAACGGCCGGCACCGCAAGGTCAATCTCGACAACGACCAGCACGTCACCGTGCATCAGGGCGGCACGTCGGTGGAAGCCAACTGGACGTTGCCGAGCGACTTCACCCTGACGTCGGTCAGCTCTTATCGCTTCTGGAATTTCACCCCGCGCAACGACGACGGCCTCAACGTGCCGGCCAGTTACAACGCTGGCGTGTCAGTGGAAGACAAACAGTATTCGCAGGAATTTCGTCTGGCCTCGCCCAAGGGTGATTTCTTCGATTACGTCGTCGGCGCCTACTATTTCGGCTCGGATCTGGACAACAAATCCTTCGCCTATTACGGCCCGCAGGCCGACATCTGGAACGGCACGCCGGCCGGTAGCCTGGCTAACGTCACCAGCGTCGGCAAGGGGCATATCAAGACCGACAGTTTCGCCCTGTTTGCCCAAGGCACCTGGCACCTGAGCGAGCGCCTCGATTTCACTGCCGGGGTGCGTGGCACCTACGAAGAGAAAACGCCTCGGTCAGCCGCAACGCGCCGCTCGGCGGTGTAGCGGTTGCGGGCGCGGCAGCCAATGCGCGCCGCGGCCGTGCCGGCGTCTACGATTCCGGAGACTTGAATCAGTACAGCTCCAGCCCCTCGGGATTGCTCAACCTGAGCTATCGCATCACCGACGATGTGCTTGGTTACGCCACGCTGTCCCATGGCGAGAAATCCGGCGGGGTCAACCTTGCGGTCGGCTCCGCACCTACCGCTGGCGCCGACTCGTTATTGATCGGCACCGAGCGCGCCAACAACGCCGAACTCGGTTTCAAAAGCACCCTTTGGGATCGCCGCCTGCAACTCAACGCCAACGTGTTCTGGACCCAGGTCAACGCCTACCAGACCAACGCCTATGACGCCGCCAACCGCGTGCAATACCTGACCAACGCCGGTTCGGTGCGCTCGCGCGGCATCGAGTTCGAAAGCACCGTGGTGCCGTTGCGTGGCCTTACCCTGAACTTCAACGGTTCGTACAACGACGTCAGCTACCTCTCTTACAAAGATGCACCGTGCCCGCCGGAAGTCAGCCAGGCTCCGGGTGCACCGGCCTCGTGCGACCTCAGCGGCCATCAAGTCGTCGGCGCGTCGAAATGGATCGGCAACGCCAACGGCGAATACAAATGGAATCTGGCTAACGGCTTCGAACCCTACGTCACCGGCAGCTATGCGTTCCGCTCAAAAGCGGTAGGCACGGTGGAGGATTCCGATTATGGGCAGATCCCCAGTTACGCGGTGGTCAACCTCTCCACTGGCCTGCGCGGCGATTTCAATCAGGGCCAGTGGGATGTCTCGCTGTGGCTGAAGAACGCCTTCGACAAGACCTACTACACGACCTTGTGGACCGGCGGCAACGGCGGCTATGAAGGCCTGCTCGGCACGCCACGGACCCTCGGCGTTACCGGTCGCTACGACTTCTGATTGAGCTTTCGAGGAGCTGCACCATGTTGCCCATCAAAAGCGCTTTACCTCTGCTGTTATCCGGCGCAGTCCTGAGCAGCAGCGCCTTCGCCGCGCCCAGCGTGTACCCGACCGGCGTCACCCGTTATGACCCGGACAGGGCGTTCAACCAGTACGTGATCTTCAGCGGCGCCGACAAGCGGACGCACCTGATCGACATGAACGGCAACGAAGTGAAAGCCTGGGCGCAGGCCGGTTTCCCTTCAGCCATCATCGACCCGCAATTGGTCGGCGGTAAACGCGGCCACGTACTGCTGCAATTGAGTGACAAGGATCCCGGCAAGCTCGGCTCGGCAGGCAATGGCCTGGGCAATCAGAGCGTCGGCGAACTCGACTGGGACGGCAAAGTCGTCTGGCAGTGGGGCGACAAAGCGCCCGATGGCGCGGCGCAGCAGCATCACGATCAGCGTCGCTTGAGCAATGGCAACACCGTGGTGCTGGCGAACAAGGTGCACAAGGTCAACGGCTTCAAGGCGCCCGAAGTCATCGACGATGTGATCTACGAAGTCAGCCCCGACGGCGCAGTGAAATGGCAGTGGCTGGCCTCGGAACATCTGGGCGAATTCGGCTTCAGCGCCGAGCAGTTGAAACTGGTGCGCGCCAGTGACAACCCGGATTACCTGCACATCAACAATCTCAGTCTGGTTGGGCCGAACAAGTGGTTCGACGCCGGTGACAAGCGCTTCAGCCCGGACAATCTGTTGATCGATTCACGCAACGCCAACTTCATCGCCATCATCGATAAAACCAGCGGCAAAGTGGTCTGGCGGCTGGGGCCGAACCTGCCGCTGATCAATCCGAAAACCGCGCAGAAACTGCCGCGCCCGGTCGATCAGTTCGTCGGTCAGCACGACGCACACATCATCCCCGCCGGACTGCCTGGCGCCGGCAATCTGCTGGTGTTCGATAACCAGGGTTCGGCGGGCTATCCGAACGTCACCCTTGGCTTGATATCCGGTTCACGGGTGCTGGAAATCGACCCGCAGAAAAACCAGATCGTCTGGCAGTACAGCGCGGCCAATTCGAAGCAGCCAGGCTGGGCGTTCTACAGCTCGTTCATCAGCAGCGCGCGGCGTTTGCCCAACGGCAACACCTTGATCGACGAAGGCATGAACGGGCGGTTTTTCCAGGTAACCGCCAGCGGTGAAAACGTTTGGGAATACGTCAGTCCGTATCTGGGCAAAGCGCCGGGTGGGGACGCGATCAGCAATTGGGTGTACCGAGCGCTGCCGGTGAGCTACGACTGGGTGCCGGCCGGTACGCCGCGCTCGGAAACTGCAGTGATCGCGCCTGCCGTAGGCGTTCAGCAAACCAATGCCAGTCGTTAACCGAGCGCGGATGAATGCCGTGAACGAATACTTTTCATGCCGTAAAAGCATGCGATTTTTCGTCGATCGCTGCAACCCTTGTGGCGCGCGGCCTCGGTAAAAACCGGCAATTTGTATATTCCTTGAAGGTCTATACATAACGTTAAAGATTACTTTCGGTGATAAGCGTGCAAGCCTAATGATTACCCCATCGAATACGCCGTGGGGCCTTCAAGAAGGGCGGGTTGATCGCTTTGGCTTGTAGAACGAAAGAGACCGCAGGGAGTTGAACAATGGGCAATGTCCAGACCGCCGCCAGCGCAGGGGAATTGCTGTGGCGGCATACGCCGAGTGGCGAACTGGTCGATCTTGGCCGGCCGCACCGGGTGCCGTTGGGGCAGTTGCGTTTGCAGCGAGCGCCCAAGGGTATTTTGAGTCGGCGCGAAACCCTTCTGCTCGGTGTGCTCGCGCTGTTGGTGCATGGCGCGGTGATTTACTGGGTCAGCCAGAAACCGACGCCGGTGCTGCCGGTAGTGCCGCCAGAAATTCCGCCGATGACCATCGAGTTTTCGCGTCCGGCTCCGCCAGCGCCGCCGGTTGTTGCGCCGCCACCACCGGCACCGGTGGTCGAACCGCCAGCGCCGGTGGAAGAGGAATTGGCGGTAAAACCGCCGCCGCCCAAGCCGATCGCCAAACCCAAACCAGTGGTGAAACCGCCGCCCAAACCGGCGCCGAAGGCAGTAGAGCAACCGCCTGCGCCAGCGAAACCGGCAGCCCCGGTCGCCGCGCCAGCGCCTCCTGCGCCACCAGCACCGGCGCCCGTTACGCCGGCTTCAGCCAACGCTGCGTATCTGAAAAACCCGGCTCCGGAATATCCGTCGCTGGCTCAGCGTCGCGGTTGGGAAGGCACGGTGTTGTTGCGCGTGCATGTGTTGGCCAGCGGCAAACCGGGCGAGATTCAGATTGCCAAAAGCAGTGGCCGCCAGCAGCTCGACGACGCCGCGCTCAACGCTGTGAAGCGCTGGAGCTTCGTCCCGGCCAAGCAGGGTGATGTCGCCCAGGACGGCTGGGTCAGCGTGCCTATCGATTTCAAGATTCATTAAACCGAAACCAAATTCGCGCGAAATGTTTACACGAGGGAACACATCATGACGTTACTGGCATCTCCACTGGAATCCATCGAAAGCGCGGTGATCTGGCTGCTGGTGGTTTTTTCCGTCGCCACCTGGGGCCTGGCGTTGCTCAAGGCTGTGCAGTTCGGTCGTTTGAAGGCGCAGGATCGGCGCTTTCATAAACGCTTCTGGGCGGCGTCGAGCCTGGATGCCGCCGCCGAGTTGAGCGAAACCCAGCCCGGCGCCGCAGCGCGGGTGGCGCAGGCCGGTTACGCGGCGATCCAGGTGGGCGAGGCGCCGCAGGCAAATGACCTGAGCCAGGCGATCAACCATCAGGATCGCCTCGAGCGTGCCTTGCGCCAGCAGATCGTGCGCGAGCGCCGTTCGCTGGAAACCGGTCTGGCGGTGGTCGCGAGTATTGGCAGCACCTCGCCGTTCATTGGTTTGTTCGGCACGGTGTGGGGAATCATGGAGGCCTTGAAAGGCATCAGCGCCGCCGGTTCGGCGAGCCTGGAAACGGTGGCCGGGCCGATCGGTGCGGCACTGGTCGCGACTGGCGTGGGGATCGCCGTCGCGGTGCCGGCGGTGCTGGTTTACAACTACTTTCTGCGTCGTCTGAAATTGACCGCGGCGGATCTCGATGACTTCGCCCACGACTTCTACAGCCTGGCGCAGAAGAGCGCGTTCCGCGTGCTGATCCACCCGACCGCACACAAGGTGGCAACGTCGGGCAACGCGGCAAAAGTGAAGGAGGCGTCCTGATATGGCCTTCTCCACGCAAGACACGGATGAGGTGCTCAGCGAGATCAACGTGACGCCGCTGGTGGATGTGATGCTGGTGCTGCTGGTGGTGTTTATCGTCACCGCGCCGCTGCTGACCAACGCGATCCCGATCAACCTGCCGAAGACCGAAGCGGTGGCACCGGTCGAGCAGAAGGATCCGCTGGTGGTGAGCATCGACGGCGCCGGCAAGCTGTTTATCAACAAGGACGAGATTCAGCCCGACTTACTCGAATTCAACCTCAAGTCGGCCAAAGCCAAGGACCCGGAGGTGCGCGTGCAATTGCAGGCCGATGATGGGGTGAATTACGGCGAAGTGGCGCGAGCCATGGCGTCGATCGAACGGGCAGGGATTACCAAATTGTCGGTGATCACCGCGCGCTGACAGGTTTTTGCTTTTCCGGGGCCGTCTCCTTGGCAGGGTGCGGCCCTTTTTTATTCGTTTTTTGCCCACGACACTCTCCAATGTGGGAGCGAGCCTGCTCGCGAAGGCGGCATTCTCCACAACATCAGCGTCGACTGATGCACCGCATTCGCGAGCAGGCTCGCTCCCACAGGATTCGCGCCTCATATGCATTATGGGTATTAATAAATAGCTTCTTATTCCTTAACGAATATAACTCCTCTCCCTATACTCGACCCGGAACAGACACGACGCAGGAGAGCTCCCCATGCGCAATGAATCAATCCGTTACCTGATTGTGCCGGGCTGGCAGGGATCGCCAGAAGATCATTGGCAAAGCCATTGGCAGAACAGCCTGCCGAACAGCGCGCGGGTCGAGCAGGCCGATTGGCTGACGCCGCGCCGTGAGGACTGGGTCGCCGCGCTCGCCGAAGCGATTGCCGCCGACAGCACACCGGTGATCCTCATCGCTCACAGCCTGGGCTGCATCACCGTTGCTCACTGGGCGGCAACTGCGCCGCTGCAATACCTGCGTCAGGTGCGCGGGGCGTTGCTGGTCGCGCCGGCCGACGTCGAGCGTCCTGCCTGCGCGCCGGCACTGCGCAACTTCGCACCGATTCCGACGGATCTGTTGCCATTCCCCAGTCAAGTGGTCAGTTCCGACAACGACGCCGCCGTCAGCGCGCCGCGCGCATTGGAACTGGCGCGCAACTGGGGCGCGGAGGCGGGGATTCTTGCCGGGGCCGGGCACATCAACGTCAAGTCCGGGCATCAGCGCTGGGAGCAGGGGTTTGCCTACCTCTATCGCCTGCAAAACCGCTTGGAACACCACGCCCGCCGTCGCGCCTGACCTTTTTATTCAACGCCCCCGTCGGCTGGCGGTTTTGGGCGGGAGCCTGCCATGAGTTTCGAAACTTTCGGTCAGCCCTTGCTGACCTTTCCCGATGCGGAAAAAGCCCCTGAGCATTCGTGCCAAGGCGCTGGTATTTGTCGATCCGCGTTCACGGCAATTGCGCGAAGAACTCGAGCAACTGGCACCGCGTTCGATTTCAGTGTTGATTCGCGGTGAGACGGGCACCGGTAAAGAGCTGCTCGCCCGGCATATCCATCGCGCCAGTGACCGCAGCGGTCTGTTCGTTTCGGTGAACTGCGGCGCGATCAGCCCGACCTACGCCGACGCCGAACTGTTCGGCTACGCCGCCGGCAGCTACAGCGGTTCGGCCAGCAGCCGCGCCGGCTGGTTCGGTTCGGCCAACGGCGGCACCTTGTACCTGGATGAGATCGGCGATCTGCCGCTGCCGATCCAGATCAAGTTGCTCGCGGCATTGGAAAACCACGAAGTCACCCGCGTCGGTGCGCATCAGCCAAGTCCGGTGGATGTGCGCCTGGTCGCGGCCACCAGCATCGATCTGGCGCAAGCGGTGGACGCCGGCAAATTCCACGAGCGGCTCTATCACTACCTCAGCGAGGGCCAGCTCGAATTGCCGGCGCTGCGCGCGCGCACCGGCGATATCCTTTCGCTCGCCGAGTATTTCCTCGGCATCTATAGCCAGCGTCTCGACCTGCCCGTGCCGCTGATCAGCGAAGCCGCGCAGCATGTACTCGAACAGCACAGCTGGCCTGGCAACACCCGCGAGCTGGAAAACGTCATTCACTTCGCCCTGCTGGTCAGCACCGGTGACGAGATTCTGCCGGAACACCTGAACCTGCCCGACGCGTCTGCGCCGCAGGTTCAGATCGAACGTCTGGTAAGGCAGACCCACATCGGCGGCAGCGGTGCAGAGCGTAAGGCATTGAAAGAATGGCTGATTCAGTTGAGCGAGGCGGTGTGAGCCGTTTTCCTCAACATGAACAAAATGGAATATGAAGCTGAATAAACGTTATTGTCCGGGAATAAAAAATCCGGGTATTGTCCGCCTCACGCCAGCGATATCACTTCACTGGCACACGTATTAATGCCGTCGTCGATGACGACCGTGATTTTCGATAAGGACACTGCATGAAAAAGGTTCTGTTGTTTACCGCATTGGCGGCTGCGCTCACGGCTTCTTTCGCCAACGCTGGCGAGAAACTGGTGGTTGCCGCAACGCCGGTGCCTCACGCTGAAATCCTCGAGCTGATCAAGCCGACCCTGGCCAAAGAAGGCGTGGACCTGGAAATCAAAGTCTTCACCGACTACGTGCAGCCTAACGTACAGGTTGGCGAGAAGCGTCTGGACGCCAACTACTTCCAGACCAAGCCGTATCTGGACAGCTTCAACCAGGGTAAATACAAGGACGACAAGGCGAAGTATCTGGTGACCGTGCAGGGCGTTCACGTTGAACCGTTCGGTGGCTACTCGAGCAAGTACAAGACTCTGGCTGAGCTGCCGGACGGCGCGACCATCGCCATCCCCAACGAAGGCAGCAACAGCGGCCGCGCCCTGATCCTGCTGCAAAAGGCCGGCCTGATCGAACTGAAAGATCCGAAGAACGCTCTGGCAACGCCGAAAGACATCGCCAAGAACCCGCACAACTTCAAGTTCAAGGAACTGGAATCGGCCCTGCTGCCGCGCGTGCTGAAAGAAGTTGATCTGGACATGATCAACACCAACTACGCGCTGGAAGCCAAGCTGAACCCGACCAAGGATGCGCTGGTGATCGAAGGCGCCGACTCGCCGTACGTGAACTTCCTGGTGGCCCGTGAGGACAACAAGAACAGCGACGCGATCCAGAAACTGGCCAAGGCCCTGACCAGCCCGGAAGTCAAAGCGTTCATCGAGAAGAAGTACAGCGGCGCGGTGCTGCCGGCATTCTGATCTGACTTGAGTGAACCTGCTTCAGAGTTAAAAACGCCGATGGCCAGTGATGGGCATCGGCGTTTTTGTGTGTGCGTTTCAAGCCGTTGAAAAGATCGTTCCCACGCTTTGCGTGGGAATGCCTCATCGGACGCTCCGCGTTCGGCCCTTAATGGGACGCGGAGCGTCCCGGGCTGCACTCCCACGCGGAGCGGGGAACCATCAATCTTGCCGTTACCTCAGGCCACCTGCGCTTTCAACGCCCGGCGCAACGCCCTGAGCAATTTCACGATGTCCTGCGGATCCAGCCGCTGCGGCACTTTTACGTCCATGTCTTTCTTCCTTGTGATGAATGGGCCGGAGAGTCTGGCCAAAAGCTGCGGTTCCTTGGAGGTCTTTCGTGAAAAAAGATCCGTCCTACAGCGCAAAGAAAAATAGCCGTCTTATTCCTTCCCGGCAAACCCACAGGATAGTTTTTTGGGTGATATCAATATGCTTTAACGGTATTTAAATTCTTGTTTTTATACCTATAAAGTCAGTGCCTGCCGGACAGGTACCCGCTGTCCATGGATTGCATCACCGCCGCTTACCCTGCGGCGTCAGGACGCTTCATGATTTTCGACTACGCCTTTATCCTCAGCACTCTGCCGGCCTTTCTCAAAGCCGTCGGCGTGACGCTGCAGGTCGGACTGATCGCCATCGGCACTTCGCTGCTGGTCGCGCTGCTCAACGCGACGATTCTGGTGTTTCGCACGCCATACCTGCAGAAAATGGTCGGCCTTTATGTAGAGCTGGCGCGCAACACGCCGTTGCTGATTCAGCTGTTCTTCGTCTACTTCGCGTTGCCGGCAGTGGGGATCCAGGTTTCCGGTTTCACTGCCGCAATCATCACCATGACTTTCCTTGGCGGCGCCTATCTCACCGAAGTGCTGCGCGCCGGCGTCGATGCGGTGCCCCAGGCGCAACTGGAATCCGGACGGTCGATTGGCCTGTCTCACGGCCAGTTGCTGCGCTACGTGATCCTGCCGCAGGCGGGGATCCTCAGCTTGCCGTCGCTGTTCGCCAATTTCATTTTCCTGCTCAAGGAAACCACCGTGGTCTCGGCGGTAGCGGTGCCGGAAATCCTCTACACCACCAAGAGCTATATCGCGCTCTACTACAAAACCTACGAAATGCTCGCCGTGCTGACGCTGATCTGCGTGCTGCTGTTCTTGCCGCTGTCGCTGTTGCTCAGCCGTCTTGAAAGGAGGCTCCAGCATGGCCAGTTCGGGTCTTGAGTTGCTCTGGGTGTCGTTGCCGCAGCTGGCAAAAGGCGCCGGGCAAACCTTGTCGATCTCGTTTCTGAGCATCGCCATCAGCACCGTCGGCGGTGTGCTCTACGGTGTCCTGCGCACGTTGAACGTAACGTGGCTGAACGCGATTTTGCGCATCTATCTGGAGCTGTTCCGGGCGATACCGGTACTGGTCTGGTTGTACCTGCTGTTCTTCGGTCTGCCGATTTTCTTTGGCCTGAGCCTGCCGAGCTTCTGGTGCGCGGTACTGGTGCTGTCGCTGTGGGGCGCCAGCGAGGTTGGCGAGGTAGCGCGTGGTGCGCTGCATTCGTTGCCGCGCGGACAGCGTGAAGCGGGGCTGTCGATCGGCCTCAATGCAGCGCAACTGTATGGCTACGTGCTGCTGCCGCAAGCACTCAAGCGCATGACGCCGCCGACCATCAACGTCTATACGCGGATCATCAAGACCAGTTCGCTGGCGGTGCTGATCGGCGTGGTCGATGTGATCAAGGTCGGCCAACAGATCATCGAGCGCACCTACGAATCAGTACTGATTTACGGCGCGCTGTTCCTGTTTTTCTTTTTCATCTGCTACCCGCTCTCGGCCGCTTCGCGCGTGCTGGAGCGACGCTGGACGCAAGCATGAGTGCACTGATCGAGTTTCACGGTTTCAACAAATTCTATGGCGCCCAGCAGGTGCTCAATGGCGTCGATCTGCAAGTACAGAGCGGCGAAGTGGTGGTCATTCTCGGACCCAGCGGTTGCGGCAAAAGCACCTTGCTGCGTTGCCTCAATGGCCTGGAAGAGGCCCACAGCGGCAGCTTGAAGTTCATCGGGCGCGAACTGTTGGACACTGCCATCGACTGGCGCGAAATCCGTCAGCAGATCGGCATGGTCTTCCAGAGCTATCACCTGTTCCCGCACATGAGCGTCCTGGACAATCTGCTGCTCGGCCCGCTCAAGGTGCAGAAGCGCCAGCGCCGCGAAGCACAACAGCAGGCCGAAGCCTTGCTTGAACGTGTCGGCCTGCTGAACAAGCGCGATGCTTTCCCGCGTCAGCTCTCCGGCGGCCAGCAGCAACGCATCGCCATTGTTCGGTCGCTGTGCATGAACCCCGCGTCATGCTCTTCGACGAAGTCACCGCCGCCCTCGACCCGGAAATGGTCAAGGAAGTACTGCAAGTCATTCAGGGTCTGGCCCGCGAAGGCATGACCTTATTGATCGTCACCCACGAAATGGCCTTCGCCCGCGCGGTGGCCGACCGCATCGTGTTCATGGATGCCGGACGCATCCTCGAACAGTCCCCACCCGAGATTTTCTTTACGAACCCGCAAACCGCACGCGCGCAGCAGTTTCTGGAGAAGTTCTCCTTCGTTGCCACATCGCCAGAAACGAATCCGAAAAAGGAACTGGAACTGCTATGAAAACTGCCGCTTTGTTATTGCCCCTGCTTAGCCTCGCCTTGCTTGCCGGTTGCGGTAAAACCGAAGAGCCACCCAAGCCGAAGGTCGCCAGCGAAAGCGCCGCACCCGCCGGTTATCTGGACAAGATCAAGGCCCGCGACAAATTGATCGTTGGTGTATTTACCGACAAGCCCCCGTTCGGTTTCGTCGATGAGGCCGGGCGCTACGTTGGCTTCGACACCGACATTGGCCGGCGCTTCGCCAAAGATCTGCTCGGCGATGAAAACAAGGTCGAGTTTGTTGCCGTAGAGCCGGCCAGTCGCATTCCGTTTTTGCAGAGCGACAAGGTCGACCTGATCCTCGCCAACATGACCGTCACCCCGGAGCGCAAGGAAGCGGTGGAATTCACCAACCCGAACCTCAAGGTCGCCGTGCAGGCACTGGTGCCGCAGGGCAGTTCGGTGAAGAAACTCGATGATCTGGCGACGCGCACCACGATTGTCACCACCGGCACCACCGCGGATATCTGGCTGACCAAAAACCATCCGGACTGGAAACTGCTCAAGTTCGAAAAGAACTCCGAGTCGCTGCAAGCCTTGGCCAATGGTCGTGGCGATGCCTATGCGCAGGACAATCTCGTGCTGTTCAGCTGGGCCAAGCAGAACCCGGGGTATCGCGTGCTTGAAGAAAAGCTCGGAGCCGAGGCGCCGATTGCGCCGGCCGTGAAAAAGGGCAATCTCGAGTTGCGTGACTGGGTCAACAGCGAGCTGGCCAAATTGGGCGAGGAGAAATACCTGCTCAAGCTGTATGACCAATATGTGCGCAAAGAGCTGAGCGATGACACCCGCCCTGAGAGTGTGATTGTTGAAGGGGGCAAGTGGCAGGGGTGATTGCCTGTTGATCGTTCCCACGCAGGGCGTGGGAACGATCGAATGGGCTAGTCTGGCCAATGCCACGCCGGCTCATCCAGCACCCGCTGCCCGACAATCCCGGTCTGCCCCAGCGTCTTCTCCAGCACGATGCAATTGCATTCCGGGTCTTCCTGCAACGCCGAGATCAATCGCCGCGCGTGCGACACCACCCACACCTGACACTGCTCCGAAGCGCGGATGATCAGCCGTGCCAGCGCCGGCAGCAGGTCCGGGTGCAGGCTGGTTTCCGGTTCGTTGAGCACCATCAGCGATGGCGGTCGTGGGGTCAGCAGGGCGGCGATCAGCAGCAGATAACGCAAGGTGCCGTCCGACAGTTCTGCCGCTGACAGCGGTCGCAACAAGCCTTCCTGATAAAACTCGATAGCGAAACGGCCGCCGGCCAACGGCGCAATGTTCAGGCGCGTGCCGGGAAAGGCATCGCTGACCGCTGCGGTGAGTGCTTGCGGATCGCCAATCTCGATAATCGTTTGCAAGGCTGCCGCCAGATCGCGGCCGTCGTGGTGCAGCACGGGCGTGCGTGTGCCCAGTTGCGGCTGACGCACCGGCGCGTCGGCATCGCTGCGAAAGTGATCATAAAAGCGCCAGCGCCGGATGAATTCGCGCATCTGGAACACTTCCGGCGAGCTGCGCAGATTGCCGACCTGATCGAACAGGCTGTCGAAGTTCGGCGTGTGTTGCGCCAGCACATCCCACGCGCGACCTTCGCGGGCGCGGATCATCGGGCCGTTGCGGTCGACCAGCAGGCTCGCCGGGCGAAACACCGGGCCGGCCCAGATGCATTCACGTTTGATTTCCGGGTCGAGGGCAAAGCATGAAGTGCTCGGCTCCGGCAGACCCAGGCCGATGGCGTAGCTGAAGTCCTCGCCGGCGAATCCCAGGCGCAACCTTTTCACGCCATGGCGCACGGTCGGCTCGATCGCCACCTCACCGTTGCGCATGCGTCGACTGATGGTTTCCGGTCCGGCCCAGAACGTGGAGTCCAGCCCGCCTTCACGCGCCAGCGCGTTGACCACGCCGCCCTGCGCGGTTTCGGCCAGCAGGCGCAAGGCGCGGTAGAGGTTGGACTTGCCGCTGCCGTTGGGCCCGGTAATCAGGTTCAGGCGCCCGAGCGGAATCACCAGTTTGTTGATCGAGCGGTAATTGGCCACGGCCAAGGTATGAAGCATGGAATTCCTCTCTTCGGCAGCTTCCACACGGAAATGTTGTGATCGCTCAGGCGAACGTTGAACCCTGTTCTAAGCTCACAGTCGTATCGTCACTTGCACGTTCGTACACAGGAAGGAGTCTGCATGGCAAGTCCCGGAATGAAAACAGCGGTCATGCTGAGTCTGTTCACTTTGCTCACCGCTTGCGGCGACAAGAAACCTGCTCAGGAATACCTGCCGCGGGTTTTTGTCCAAGAGGTCGAGCCGGCCAACTACGCCGCCGCGGTGACCCTCACCGGTGATGTGCAAGCGCGAGTGCAGACGCAGTTGTCGTTCCGCGTCGGCGGCAAGATCATCCAGCGCATGATCGACGTCGGCGACCGCGTCACCGCCAAACAGGTGCTGGCCAAACTCGATCCGAAAGATCTGCAGACCAACGTCGATTCCGCTCAAGCCCAGGTCGTCGCTGAACAGGCCCGCGTAAAACAAGCGGCGGCCGCTTTCGTGCGTCAGCAAAAACTCTTGCCCAAGGGCTACACCAGCCAGAGCGAATACGATTCGGCGCAAGCGGCGCTACGCAGCAGCCAGAGCGCATTGAGCGCGGCGCAGGCGCAATTGGCCAACGCCAGGGACCAGCTCAGCTACACCTCGCTGATCGCCGATGCGCCGGGCGTGATCACCGAACGCCAGGCCGAAGTCGGCCAGGTGGTGCAGGCCACCGCGCCGATTTTCAGCCTCGCCCGTGATGGCGACCGCGACGCGGTGTTCAATGTCTACGAATCGCTGCTGGCCGAGCGTCCGTCCGATCGTTCGATCGTGGTCAGCCTGCTCGACAATCCCGAGATCAAAACCACCGGCACCGTGCGTGAGATCACGCCATCGGTGTCGGCGCAATCGGGCACCGTGCAGGTCAAGGTCAGCCTCGACAAGCTGCCGCCGGGCATGCAGCTCGGTTCGGTGGTCAGTGCCACCGCCAA
Source organism: Pseudomonas sp. B21_DOA (assembly GCA_030544685.1). Taxonomy (NCBI): domain Bacteria; kingdom Pseudomonadati; phylum Pseudomonadota; class Gammaproteobacteria; order Pseudomonadales; family Pseudomonadaceae; genus Pseudomonas; species Pseudomonas sp. B21_DOA. The sequence continues at coordinate 1,218,014 of CP086683.1, forward strand.
GGGCACCGGCAAATCGGCGGTGGAACTGCCCTGGTCGGCGCTGACAAAAACATCAGCGACCCGGCGGTGTGGCTGGTCGATGACAAAGGCGAAGCGCAGTTGCATACGGTCACGGTCGGTCGCTATCTGACCGGCAAAGTGATCATCAGCGAAGGCCTCAAGGGCGGCGAGAAAGTCATCGTCGCCGGCGGTCAGTTGCTGCACCCCGGCATGAAAGTCGAGATTGCCGAAAACACCTACAAGGATCTGCAACCGGGAGCGCAGCCATGAAGCGCCTCGGCCTGTTGTGCATGGCGCTGCTGCTGGGCGCCTGCTCGGAAAAGGAAACACCGCCGGAACCGGTACGCCCGGTGCTGTCGGTCACGGTCAAAGCGCTGAATGAAGAAAGCCTCGGGCGCTTCGCCGGGAGCATTCAGGCGCGCTATGAAAGCAACACCGGTTTCCGCGTCGGCGGACGCATCGCCAGCCGTAACGTCGATGTCGGCGCCGAGGTGCAGAAGGGCACCCTGCTCGCCACCCTCGATCCGTCCGACCAGCAGAACCAGTTGCGTTCGGCCCAAGGCGATCTGGCGAGGATCCAGGCGCAACTGATCAACGCCCAGGCCAATGCACGTCGGCAGCAAGCGCTGTTTGATCGCGGCGTCGGTGCGCAGGCGCAACTGGACGTTGCCAACACGGACCTGAAAACCACCCAGGCTTCGCTCGATCAGGCTCGGGCGGCGGTCAGCCAGAGCAAGGATCAACTGAGCTACACCGAGCTACGCTCTGATCACAAAGCCGTGGTCACCGCGTGGAACGCCGAGGCCGGGCAAGTGGTGACGGCCGGGCAACAAGTGGTGACGCTGGCGCAACCGGACATCAAGGAAGCGGTGATCGATTTGCCCGATACCCTGGTCGATCAGTTGCCCAGCGACGTGGTGTTCTCGGTGGCTGCGCAACTCGACCCGAGCATCAACACCACGGCAATCATCCGCGAGATCGAACCCCAGGCTCAAAGCGCCACGCGCACCCGCCGCGCACGCCTGACCCTGTCGGATACGCCGGACGGTTTCCGCCTCGGTACCGCGATCAGCGTGACCCTCAGCTCGGCGATCAAGCCGCGTATCGAACTGCCGCTCACTGCGTTGCAGGAAGTCGATGGCAAAACCCGGATCTGGGTGATCGACACGCAGAACAAAACCGTCAACCCCCGCGACGTCAGCGTGGTCAGCCGTGGCGACAACAGCGTGGTGCTGGCCGGCGGTGTGCAAAACGGCGAGCGCGTGGTCAGCGCCGGCGTCAACAGTCTCAAACCCGGACAATCGGTAAAACTTGACGAGGACAGTCAATGAAAGGCTCTTTCAACCTCTCCGAATGGGCCCTCAAGCACCAGTCTTTCGTGTGGTACCTGATGTTTGTCGGGTTGCTGATGGGTGTTTTCTCCTACTTCAATCTGGGCCGCGAAGAAGACCCGTCGTTCACCATCAAGACCATGGTGATCCAGACCAAATGGCCGGGCGCGACACAGGAAGAAACCCTCAAGCAGGTCACCGACCGCATCGAGAAAAAACTCGAAGAGCTCGATTCCCTCGACTACGTGAAAAGCTACACGCGCCCCGGCGAATCAACGGTGTACGTGTACCTGCGCGACACCACCAGCGCCAAGGACATCCCGGAAATCTGGTACCAGGTGCGCAAGAAGATCGACGATATTCGCGGCCAGTTTCCTCAGGGTATTCAGGGGCCGGGATTCAACGATGAATTCGGTGACGTGTACGGCTCGGTCTACGCCTTCACCGCCGACGGCCTGACCATGCGCCAGTTGCGCGATTATGTGGAGCAGGCGCGCGCAGAAATCCGCAACGTGCCGGGGCTGGGCAAGATCGAAATGGTCGGCCAGCAGGACGAAACGATTTACCTGAATTTCTCCACGCGCAAACTCGCAGCGCTGGGTATCGACCAGCGCCAGGTGGTGCAGAGCCTGCAATCGCAGAACGCCGTGACCCCGGCCGGGGTGATCGAGGCGGGGCCGGAGCGGATTTCCGTGCGCACGTCGGGTCAGTTCGAATCGGAGAAAGATCTGGCCGAGGTCAACCTCAAGCTCAACGACCGCTTCTATCGTCTGGCCGACATCGCTGATATCAGCCGTGGCTATGTCGACCCGGCGACACCGGAATTTCGTTTCGACGGCAAACCGGCGATCGGCCTGGCGATTGCCATGCAGAAGGGCGGCAACGTTCAGGAATTCGGCAAAGCACTGCACGAGCGCATCGACCAGCTCACCGCTGACCTGCCGGTCGGCGTCGGTGTGCACACCGTTTCCGATCAGGCGGTGGTGGTGGAAGAGGCCGTCGGCGGTTTCACCAGCGCGCTGTTCGAAGCGGTCATCATCGTGCTGGTGGTGAGTTTCATCAGCCTCGGCGTGCGCGCTGGTCTGGTGGTGGCCTGCTCGATTCCGCTGGTGCTGGCGATGGTCTTTGTGTTCATGGAATACAGCGGCATCACCATGCAGCGGATTTCCCTCGGCGCGCTGATCATCGCCCTCGGTCTGCTGGTGGACGACGCGATGATCACCGTGGAAATGATGGTTACGCGCCTGGAAATGGGCGAGAGCAAGGAGCAGGCGGCGACGTTCGCCTACACCTCGACGGCGTTCCCGATGCTCACCGGTACGCTGGTGACCGTCGCCGGTTTCGTGCCCATTGGCCTCAACGCCAGCTCGGCCGGTGAATATACCTTCACGCTGTTCGCGGTGATTGCCGTGGCGATGATCGTCTCGTGGGTGGTGGCGGTGTTCTTCGCGCCGGTGATTGGCGTACACATCCTCAGCGACAAGGTGAAGGCCCATGACGCCGAGCCGGGTCGCGTCGGTCGCGCCTTCAACGGTGGTCTGTTGTGGGCCATGCGCAATCGTTGGTGGGCGATCGGCGTCACCGTGCTGTTGTTCGTGCTGGCGGTGTTCTGCATGCGCTTCGTGCAGAACCAGTTCTTCCCCGCTTCCGACCGCCCGGAAATTCTCGTCGACCTGAACCTGCCGCAAAACGCCTCGATCGACGAAACCCGCAAAGCGGTGGACAAGCTCGAAGCGACGCTCAAGGGCGACCCGGACATCGTGCGCTGGAGCACTTACATCGGTCAGGGCGCGATCCGTTTCTACCTGCCGCTGGACCAGCAATTGCAGAACCCTTACTACGCGCAACTGGTGATCGTCAGCAAGGACTTCGAAGCCCGCGAGGCACTCAGCCAGCGCCTGCGCGAACGGTTGCACAAAGACTTCGTCGGCATCGGCAGCTACGTGCAGGCTCTGGAAATGGGCCCGCCGGTGGGGCGTCCGATTCAGTATCGAGTCAGCGGCAAAGATGTCGATCAGGTGCGCAAACACGCCATCGATTTGGCAACCGAGCTGGACAAGAACCCGCACATCGGCGAGATCATTTACGACTGGAACGAGCCCGGCAAAGTCCTGCGCATCGACATCGCTCAGGACAAGGCGCGGCAACTCGGGTTGTCCTCCGAAGACGTGGCGAATTTGATGAACAGCATTGTCAGCGGCTCGCCGTTGACCCAGGTCGATGACGACATCTACCTCATCAATGTGGTCGGTCGCGCGGTGGACTCCGAACGCGGCACCCCGGAAACCCTGCAGAACCTGCAGATCGTTACGCCGAGCGGCACCTCGATTCCGCTGCTGGCGTTCGCCACCGTGCGCTATGAACTGGAGCAGCCGCTGGTGTGGCGTCGCGATCGCTTGCCGACCATCACCATCAAGGCCTCGGTGCGCGACGAGATTCAGCCGACCGATCTGGTGAAACTGCTCAAGCCCTCAATCGATGCTTTTGCCTCGAAACTGCCGGTCGGCTACAAGGTCGCCACCGGCGGTACGGTCGAGGAAAGCGGCAAGGCCCAGGGCCGATTGCCAAGGTGCTGCCGCTGATGCTGTTCCTCATGGCGACGTTCCTGATGATCCAGTTGCACAGCGTGCAGAAGATGTTCCTGGTCGCCAGTGTGGCGCCGCTGGGGCTGATCGGCGTGGTGCTGGCGCTGGTGCCGACCGGCACGCCGATGGGCTTTGTGGCGATCCTCGGGATTCTCGCGCTGATCGGTATCATCATCCGCAACTCGGTGATTCTGGTGACGCAGATTGATGAGTTCGAGCAGAAAGGCTATGCGCCGTGGGATGCGGTGGTCGAAGCTACCGAACACCGGCGCCGGCCGATCCTGCTGACCGCAGCGGCGGCGAGCATGGGCATGATCCCGATTGCCCGCGAAGTGTTCTGGGGGCCGATGGCCTACGCAATGATTGGCGGCATCGTGGTGGCGACGCTGCTGACGCTGCTGTTTCTGCCGGCGCTGTATGTGGCCTGGTACAAGATCCGCGAACCGCAGAAGGATGAAAAACCGGCGCAGTGAGATAGCGCTGCGATATTTGGGAAAGGTCTGACTTACAGCGTGAGAGGACTGCGCTAACGTCCCTTCTTCATTCGAGGAGGGACGTGCCATGTCGACTGTTTCCGGCTGGTTACGCGGATGGTTGCTGCTCGCTGGCTTGAGCCTGTCGCCGGCAGCACTGGCCGAAGTGCTGCTGGAAAACCAGCTGTGGCGGGTGCAGGTCGATCCTGCGACGCTGGCGGTGCGGGTTGAATCGGCCGGCGCGCCACCAGTGCAAGCTTCGGCAGGCGTGCTGCGGCACAAGGTCAGCGACATGGTCAGGCATGGCAATCGCATTGATTGGCAATGGGACGATGGGCGCTGGTTGCTCAGTGTTGACCTGGGCCAGCGTGACCTGACGTTTTCGATTACGGCTAACTCGCCCTCGCAAATCGAGTTTATTCATCAGCCCGCCAGTGCAATGGGCCAGGCGCTGATCTGGCCGCTTGCCGAAGGGCGCTACGTGCCGCGCGGTGACCGGGCGTGGCAAAAATTCCTGCTCGCGCAGGGCGCGCTCGATACTACCCAGGACTTGAGCCTGCCGCTTTGGGGGATGGAGTACGAGAAGTTCAGCCTGCACTGGTTGCTGACCAACCCTTACAACAATCAACTGCGCTTCAAGGCCAATGGCGATGCGCTGGGGCTGTCGGCCAGGCACCGTTTCACTACGCTTGAACCCTCGAAGCCGCTGACCTTCAGCCTGTTTCTCGGCGCTGCCGATCCGTTGGCCGGGGCCAAGCGCTACAAGCAGTGGCTCATCGATAGTGATCAATTTGAAAGCTTGGCGAACAAGCTGATCAAGACCCCGCAAGCCGCCAAGCTGATCGGTGCCGCGCATGTCTATCTGTGGGGCAACGATCTGCTCGGCCCCGACGATGTGCGCAACTGGCCGCTGCTGATTGCCCGATTGCGCGGCCCGGGTGTGCTGGTCAGTGAACTTCGGGCGGCGATGGATCCTGAAGCGCTGCGGTTGCTCGCCAGCGAGACCGTACTCAATCGCTATCAACAGACTGTGATGCTGCGCAGTCTCAATCGCGCGCTGAACACTCAGGCGCGCAAAACCTGGCAGGCGCGGGCGGTGCCGGACATGCAGGCGCTGGTCAACGGGTACGCTGAGGTGCGCGAGCAGCTGGCCGTTGTTCTGAAGGGTACGCTGGCGCCTGATCCTTCGCGCTGGGGGCGTACCTTGTCGCGGCGAACCATTGAACGATTGCAGAGCGCTGGACTTTCGCGTTTATGGCTTGGGCTCGGCGAGGGCTGGGAAGGTGGACTCTGGCATCCCGAGGCGGTGCGTGCCGCCGTCTCGGCGGGGTATCTGATTGCCCCCTATGACTCCTACGAAACCGCGCTGCGCCGGGATGAAAATCCGGACTGGACCACCGCGCACCTCGGCGATCGGGCCAATACCGAGTGTGCGATCGTGGAGCAAAACGGTGCGCTGAAAAGCGGGTTTCAGCAGTCCGGTCACTATACCGATCCGCGATGTGTGCGACCGTTGTTTGAGCGGCGCATCGATGCAATCCAGAAGGTTGCCGGCTTCAACAGTTGGTTTCTCGATGCTTATGCCGCGGGGATGCTTTTCGACAGTTATCGTCCCGGCGCACCGATGACCCAGGCGCAGAATGCCGCGGGCAATGTTGCAGCATCGCGCTGGATCAACGAGGTGTTGCAGCTGCCGAGCGGCTCCGAGGATGGCAATGCCGCCACCGCTCGGGGAGTCCTGTTCGCCCATGGCATGCAGACGCCAGTGATCGGTTGGGGCGATCGCGACATGCATCAGCCGGGCACAGCGGACTTGTTCGTCGGCCAATGGTACCCACCGGAGCAGCCTGCGGTGTTCTTCAAACCGACCCGATTGAAGGCTGACTACCGACGCGTGCACTTCGCCCCCGCCAGCCGTTTACCGCTGTATCAGGCGGTATTTCACGGCTCTGTCATCACCAGTCATCACTGGTTGTTCGATAACCTGAAACTGAGCGACGTGCGGGTGGAAAACGAGCTCACGCAGTTGCTCTACAACGTACCGCCGCTGTACCACCTGAGTGCGGCCAGCCTTGATCAGCGCTTGCCGTTGATCGTGCGTCAGGATCGATTCTTTCGTCCGCTGCACGAACGTCTGGCGACGCAAGCGCTGACCGCTTTTGACTGGTTGAGCGAGGACCGCCTGGTACAGCAGACGACGTTTGCCGACGGCACGCGACTGCTGGCCAATTTCGACGCCGCTCCACGCAATTGGCAGGGCCGGACGTTACCGGGACACAGCCTGACTGCATTGTTCGCGGACGGCAGCGTCAGCCAATATCAGGTACAGGCAGCGCCCTGACTCAGACTTTGCGCCACACGCTCGCCAGCCAAGGCTGCTGTTCGCGCGGCAACCCCGCTGGCCGGTAGTAATGCTCCAGCTCGACGAACCCCGCCGCCGTCAGCAACCCGCGCCAGGCTTCGAGATCGTGATACGAGCCGTAGCGCGGCCCGTTCCAGCCCTCTTGGTTGTCGCCACGCGGATTGGAACTGAACAGCACGCCACCCGGTTTCAAGGTGCCGTGCAGTTGCCGTAGCACTTGCGGCAACACCTGCAACGGCACATGAAACAGCACGGCATTGGCGAAGATGCCGTCGAAGCGCTCGGCGGGTAGATCAAGCTTGAGAAAGTCCTGCTGCCAGACTTCGCAACCGCTGTCCTGGCGGGCCATGCGCGCGAATTCCTGTGAGCCATCGAGGCCGATCGCGACGTGGCCCATGCGCGTGAAGGTTTGCAAATCCCGGCCCGGCCCGCAGCCGAAATCAAGAATCGTGAAAGGCGCTTCACCGTGAATGTGCCGTAGCAGGGCCTCGATGTTCTGGCTGACATCGTGGTCGCGAGTGCCTTCGCGAAAGTCCTCGGCCACCGAGTTGTAGTGACCGAGGGTAGTGGCGGTGATCTGTTCGAGGTCGCTGGGCGTCTGCTTCATGATCGATGCTGTATTGGCAATGTGAGGTCGGACTATAAGCTTTTTCACCGGCAAAAAACGCCGCCTGCGCTGGCGCCAGCGCAGGCGGCGATGGGTGCCAGGGCGTCAGTGCTGCTTCGCCCCCAGGCAATCGATCGAACGGTCCATCATCGCCTTGGCCATTTCCAGCAGGTGCCAGACCGAGAACACCATGGCTCGATCCGCGCCCCCGAGCTGGTCACCGCATTGATGGACGGTCACCGATGCGCAGCGCAACAGGTCGGCGACATATAATTGGGCGTCCTCCAGCGTCACATCCTCGCTGATGCTGTAGACGCGTTTCTGTCCCGCCAACGTGACCTGAGTGCCGGCCAGATGCGAGTCAACGGCGCGGCACAATGCAGAGCGATCCTTGAGCAAATCCTCGGTGAACCGCTTGCTGGAAGAAAGGCTGAGTGGCGGATCGGTGAGATTTTTTCCATGGGTAAACTCCTGACATCAAGTGGGAGCCAACCATTTCGCGACTAAACGAGCAGGACGGCGGCTGCACGCAGATCAGTCGCCGGCCGCCGGTTATCGATGCACCCGAAAGTGCCCTGCACACAGCCAACATCGGACAGCTAAAGCCTCTGCCGAGGTCAGGCCTGACTGTACGCCCAGCGAATCCGGACAACTGAATCCGGTCACCGCAAAACAGTGACGACCGGAGATTAGCTACCGGATATTTCGGGTACAAGCAGGCAAATTATTCTAGGAATCGTCCTGCAAACCCGCGTGGTTCGGGCTGGCGAAACGCTAAAAACCGTGTAGGAGACATCTGATTTTCACTAAGGGCGATGCCGAAAATAGTGCGATCACATGGGTCTGGTTGATGGCCACCTGCCGCTATCGACATTAGCGCTTATTCAGCCCTCGCGCCAGCCTGTCGCCACCTAACTGAATCACCGCCACCAACGCCACCAGCAAGACAATCACCGTCAACATGATCTGGCTGTCGAAACGCTGATAGCCGTAGCGATAAGCGATATCCCCCAGCCCACCGGCGCCAATTGCCCCAGCCATGGCCGACGAATTGATCATCGTCACCAGCGTGATGGTGAACCCCCGACAATTCCCGGCAGTGCCTCGGGCAGCAGCACATGCCAGACGATATGCCATCGCCGGCAACCCATGGCCTGTGCAGCTTCGATCAGGCCATGATCGACCTCGCGCAAACTGACCTCGGCAATACGCGCAAAGAAGGGTGTTGCGGCGATTGTCAGCGGTACCACCGCGGCCCACACGCCGTAGGTGGTGCCGACGATCAGGCGGGTGAACGGAATCAGCGCGACCATCAGAATCAGGAACGGGATCGAGCGGAACAGATTGACGAAGGCGCCCAGCGCACGGTTCAACAGCGGCGCTTCGTAGATTCCGCCCTTGTCGCTGGTGACCAGAATCACCGCCATGGGAATCCCCACCAGCAGCGCGATCAGCGACGACACGCCCACCATCAGGAAGGTGTCGATAAAACCCTGCAGCAAGCGATCAAACCACATAGCCCAATACCTCCACTCGTTGCGCCCATTGCCCGGCGCGTTCGCGCAATTGTTCGGCGCTGAAAGTCGAGCCGCTGACCGCCAGCAACAGCTGCCCCAGCGCATGACCCTGGATCCGTTCGACGCCACCCTGCAGCAGCTTCACTCGGCCACTCAACGCCGCAAACAACGCGGCCAGATCCGGTTCATCAGCGGCACTGCCGGTGAACTGCAAACGCAATACCACAGCGGCACCTGACGCCGTGGATTGCGCCTGCAAACGGCTTTGCAGTTCTTCCGGCAAGGTGTGTTGCAGCGGTGCGAGCAGGGTCTGGCTGACTGCGTGTTGCGGATCGCCGAACACTTGCCACACCGGGCCTTGCTCGACCACATGGCCGTGCTCGAGCACGACGACGCGATCGCAGATCTCGCGGATCACCGCCATTTCGTGAGTGATCAGCACAATGGTCAGGCCCAGGCGTTTGTTGATCTCGCGCAGCAGGCCGAGGATCGACTGCGTGGTTTCCGGGTCGAGCGCCGATGTCGCTTCATCGCAGAGCAGGATGTCTGGGTCATGCACCAGCGCGCGGGCGATGCCGACACGCTGTTTCTGTCCGCCGGAGAGTTGCGCCGGATACGCCTTGTGCTTGCTTTGCAGGCCGACCAGTTCGAGCAGTTCGCGAACCTTGTTGTCGCGCTGCTCCTTCGGCACGCCGGCGACTTTCAGCGGCAACTCGACGTTCTGCCAGACGGTCTTGGCCGACATCAGATTGAAGTGCTGGAAGATCATGCCGATACGCCGGCGCAGAGCGACGAGGCGGTTTTCATCGAACTCGCCGATATCGACCTGATCGATCAACACCCGCCCTGACGTTGGCTGCTCCAGGCGATTGATCGTGCGAATCAGCGACGACTTGCCGGCACCGCTGCGGCCGATGATGCCAAACACTTCACCACGCTGAATCGCCAGGTCGATGCCCTGCAACGCTGCGACCGGACCTTGCCGGCCGTTGTAGGTTTTGCCTACGCCGATAAAGCGTACGTGGGCGCGATTCAACTCGGGATGCAGCTCGGTTTGTTCGGCATGCTGTGGCTCTGGAAGCTCCAGTCGCCGTTGGATCGCGGCAGTCATGCTCAGCTTTCCCAACCGGCTTGGTAGAGCTTGCCGTGGGCCTTGTCCAGTGCCGCGCGAACGGCTGGCGAATGCTGATAGATGTCGACGAACTTGATCAGGCGCGGGTCGGTTTTGCTCTTCGGCTGGATGACGAACTGGATCACGTATTCCTTGTGATCGAGACCGTCAAACAGCAGCGCCGAGCCGGCATCGAAGGTCTTCGCCAAGCGAATATAAGCTGGATAACCCTGGACCAGATCGGCGTCGTCGTACGCGCGCACCAGTTGCACGGCTTCGACCTGCAGGATCCTGATCTTCTTCGGGTTGGCGACAATGTCGTCCTCGGTAGCCTTGTAGCCAACGCCCGGCTTCAGCGTGATCAAACCGGCCTTGGCGAGCAATTGCAGACCGCGACCGCTGTTGATCGGGTCGTTGGCGATGGCGACGCTGGCGCCTTCGGGCAGTTCATCGAAGCTTTTGTATTTCTTCGAATACAGGCCGACGTTGTTGATGATCCCCGGGGCGAACGGCACCAGGTCGAAACCGGAGGCGGCCTTGGCGTTTTCCAGAAACGGAATGTGCTGGAAGTAATTCACGTCGATGTCGCCAGCGGCGAGGCTGACATTGGGCGCGATCCAGTCGGTGAATTCCACCAGCTCGACTTTCAAGCCCTGTTTGGAGGCCTCTTCGACGGCGGCTTCCAGCGGAATCGCAAACGCGGCGGTGGTGCCGATTTTTAGCGGCGCATCGGCAGCGAACACTGCCGAGCTGAACAGGCCGAAGGCCAGGGCCAGTGCTTTGACTGGGTGGGACAGGATTTTTTGGTCATGATGAGTTTTCCAGTCAGTGCATAAGATTTGTGGTGTCTGTTGTGGCCTCATCGCTGGCAAGCCAGCTCCCACAGGTTTTGTGTGCGCCGCAGACCCTTGTGGGAGCTGGCTTGCCAGCGATGCTTTTAGCGTCGGTACGAAGAGCCAGCATGTTGCTCAGGCAACTGCGCCTCACCGTGAAACAACTTCTCGCGCAAGCTGCCGCTGTCATACGCAGTCTTGTAAGAGCCGCGCCGCTGTAACTCCGGAATCACCAGTTCGATGAAATCGACATAGCTTTCCGGGGTGACGATGCGGGTCAGGTTGAAGCCGTCCAGACCGGTTTCGGCGATCCACGCTTCCAGCTCATTCGCCACTTGCTCGGGCGAACCGACCACGGTGATGTAACGGCCACCGAGGGCGTGCTGGTCAAGCAATTTGCGTCGGGTCCAGTCGTTGTTCTGCAGGTTTTTCGTTGCCGATTGAATGGCGTTGCTCTTCACGTACTGGATCGGCTCATCGATTTCGTACTGGGCAAAGTCGATGCCGGTGGAGGCGGAAAAATGCGCCACGCCGGCCTCGGCACTGGCGTAGCTGAGGTACTCGGCATGCTTGGCCCACGCCGCCTCTTCAGTGGCGCCGACGATGACGTTGAGGCCCATGAACACCCTGATGTCTTCAGGGTTACGCCCGGCCTCGACGGCACTGGCGCGGACCTTGTCGACCTGTACTTTGGTCGACGGTTTGTTCTGGCCGCTGATGAATACGCACTCGGCGTGTCGCCCGGCAAACAGCAAGCCGCGATCGGAGCTGCCGGCCTGAAACAATACCGGCGTGCGCTGTGGTGACGGTTCGCAGAGGTGGTAGCCCTCGACCTGATAGAACTCGCCTTGGTGCTCGATCTTGTGCACTTTTTTCGGATTGGCGTAGATGCGCTGTTCGCGGTCGTTAAGCACCGCGCCGTTTTCCCAACTGCCTTCCCAAAGCTTGTACAACACCTGCAGATATTCTTCGGCCTGGTCGTAGCGGCGGTCGTGCTCGACCTGTTCGCGCAGACCCATGGCTTTGGCGGCGCTGTCCAGATAACCGGTGACGATGTTCCAGCCAACGCGGCCGCGACTCAGATGATCGAGCGTCGACATGCGCCGGGCGAACAGATACGGCGGCTCGTAAGTAAGGTTGGCAGTGAGGCCGAAGCCAAGGTTTTTGGTCACTGCAGCCATCGCCGATACCAGCAGCAACGGGTCGTTGACTGGCAACTGGATCGACTCTTTCAGCGTGACGTCGACCGAGTTCTGGTAGACGTCGTACACACCAACGATGTCGGCGATGAACAGGCCGTCGAACAGTCCGCGCTCCAGCAACTGCGCCAGTTCGGTCCAGTACTCAATCGTGTTGTAGCGGGTCGAGGTGTCGCGCGGATGCGTCCACAGGCCATGATTGATGTGGCCGATGCAGTTCATGTTGAACGCGTTGAGCAGAATCTTCTTTTTCGCAGCGCTCATCAGATTGTCCCCCGCAGCGGAGGGTTTTCATTGTTGAGGTAGTAATTGCCTACTGCGTGATATTTCCAGCGCACCGGGTCGTGCAGGGTGTGCACGCGAGCGTTGCGCCAGTGGCGGTCGAGGCCGTGCTCGCTCAGGGTGGCCTGGCTGCCGGCGAGTTCGAACAGCGTGCTGCCAGCGGCGAGGGAGATTTCTGTGCTGATCGCTCGCGCTTCGGCGACCGCGATCGAGGCGGCGGCGACGGTTTCGGCGTTGGTTTCGGCTTGCGCGGCATCAAGAAATTCGCCGGCACGTTCGAGCAAGGCTTCGGTGGCGTGCAGGCGGATGCTCAGGTGGCCGAAGCTTTTCAACGTCAGCGGGTCTTCGGTGGCTTTGTCGTTGCCGGAATCGATCCATGGGCGGGTCTTGCTGCGCACGAAATGCAGGGCGTCTTCGTAAGCGGCGCGGGCGATGCCGGTGTCGATGGCGGCGTGAAGAATCTGCGCCAGCGGGCCGACCGTGGTCGGGCGCTCGAAAGCGCTCTGGAACGGCAGCACATCTTCGGCCGCCACATACACATCTTCGAACACCACCGAGCCGCTGCCGGTGGTGCGCTGGCCGAAGCCGCTCCAGTCGTCGATCACCGTCAGGCCCTTGCTCTCGCGCGGGACGAAGGCCAGTTGCTGTACGCCGTTTTCATCGACCACCGACGTTGGAATGCGCTGCGCGTAAATCGCCCCGGTCGAGTAGAACTTGCGACCGTTGATGCGATAACCAGCGCCGTCGCGTTTGAGACTAGTGACGCGGTCGTGGGCGGTTTTGGTGCCCAGTTCTGCCAAGGCATTGCCAAAGCGTTGGCCGGCGAGGACCTCGGCGTACAGGCGCTGTTTCTGTTCGTCGCTGCCATTCACGCGCAGCACTTCCAGTGCGTAGAAATGGTTCTGCGGAATCTGCCCGAGCGAGCCGTCGGCCTGGGCGATCAGCGCGATGACTTTGGCCAGGGTGACATTGGATACGCCCGCGCCGCCATATTCTTTCGGCACGCTGATGCCCCACAGGCCGGAACGGGAAAACACTTCCAGTTCTGCCAATGGCAGGCGGCGTTCGCGGTCGCGGATCGCGCTGTCGCGTTTGAAGTCTTCGGCCAGGTCGCTGGCAACGATCAGGGCTTGCTCATCGCTGGTGATGACCGCGACGTGATGGGAAAGCGTCATGTTTTTCTCCAGATGTCTGGTCGTCTCAGATCCAGGAATGGCGAGCCGGTAAAGTGCCGTTGAGGCGATAGGCGCCGACCGCGTGATACTTCCAGCGCACCGGGTCATGCAGGGTGTGCACGCGGGCGTTGCGCCAGTGACGGTCGAGATTGAATTCGGTGAGGGTCGCGCGACTGCCGGCCAGTTCGAAGAGCTTTTCGCTGGCCAGCAGCGAAATCTCGGTGGTCAGCACTTTCGCCTCAGCCACGGCAATCGAAGCGCGGGCGGCGGCTTCGGCAGTCAGCGGTGCGGCGTGGACCTGATCGAGCACTTGTCCTGCCCTGCGCAACAGCGCTTCGGCGGCGTGCAGTTCGATTTTCAGTTTGCCGATATCGGCGATCACGTAGAGGTCATCGCTGGCGCGCTCGACCTTGGCGTCGATCCATGGCCGCGCGCGGGTTTTGACGAAATCGATGGCGTCGTCGATAGCACCGCGTGCGATGCCGGCGTCGATCGCCGCTTGAATCAGCTGCGACACTGCACCTTGGGTGTTCGGCTTGTCGTTGATCTTCCAGTTGTCGATAACCAGGCTCGACTCGACGCGTACGTTGTTCAGCAGGATCGTGCCGCTGGCAGTGGTGCGCTGGCCGAAGCCCGACCAGTCATCGACGATGCGCAAACCCGGCGTGCCGCGACGGACGAAGGCCAGTACTTGCTTGCCGTCATCATTGAGCGCTTTCACCGCGACCCAATGCGCAAACAGCGCGCCGGTGGAGTAGAACTTCTGGCCGCTGATCACGTAGTCATCGCCGTCGGCGGTGATTCGCGCTTTCAGTTGCAGGGTATTTTTGTGCCGCGTTCCGGGCCGGCATTACCGATGCGCCAGCCTTCCAGAACACTCTGGAACAATTGCTTTTTCTGCGCTTCGGTGGCGCTGCCGAGCACCAGATTGATGATGCCGAACTGGTTCTGCGGAATCTGCCCGAGCGCCGGGTCGGCGGCGGAAATGATCGCGAAGACTTCGGCCAGCGTGACGAAGGAAACCTGCGGGCCGCCGTACTCACGCGGGATCGCAATGCTGCCGAGGCCGCTGCGGGTGAACTGTTCGATTTCCGACCATGGCAGTTTGCGTTGGCGGTCGCGTTTGGCCGCCTGCACGCGGGCGACTTGCGCCAGTTCGTGGGCGGCCTTGATGGCTTGAGCGTCGTTGCGCAGTACTTGCGCGGGCAACAACAGCGGGGCGATGTCCTGATCGGACTGCAGATTCGCATCTGCCAGCCTGGACATCAGTGCCGCTCCCTGGCTGCACGCAATGCCCTGGCGATCTGCACTGGGGTGATTGTGTTCCGGACCATACCTACCTCACATCTCATGAAAAACGCCGCGAAGTGCGACGATTGAAAGAATGTCCGGTGGTCCGGTGCATATACCCTAAGCGTGTATAAAAATTAAATAAACTAACTTTTAGGAATATGTATAGAAGGGGATGTCAGCATTGGTTAGTGAGTTTCAGGTGAGAGGTCACTGACCTCCCATCCTGAGCAGGTCTCACTTGGTGCGCGATTCAGCGGCCTTGAATTCGGGCTTCAAGGGGACTTTCACATACGGATTCACGCAACCGATTTTCAACGTGCGCGGCGGCGCCCAGCGCGAGTTGTTGCCGACCCGGTCGAGGATGCAATACGTCACGTCCAGCCGCAGATCCTCGCCCGCTTCGACGATGACTGCCGGTGGTACCCAGACCTGAATCGGCAGTCCGACATCCGCTGCTGTAACAGGCGCCAGATCCATGCGCACGTCGCCCCAGCGCAGGGTGATGGCATCGTCCTCGGCCATGTTCAGGTACGGCTCGATGGTCAGCGGCACGCCGCGTTTGATCTGGTTGGGATTTACTCCCTGACGGCGAATCGTGTCAGGGATGACCACCGGCGCCAGTTGCTGATTTTCGTCTTCGCACTGCGCAGTTGGCTGGCCTCCGGGGCAATCGAGTTTGACCTGCACACGGGTGGCTGGCGATAACGCCGGACCCTGGCCGACCTGCATCACGCGGTAGTGAATGCGCGCGGTACCGTTGGCAACGAAACTTTCCGGCACCCGCAGGCTGACTGACTTACCGACATCGGCCGTGCCGAGGACTTTTGAGGCGACATAGCATTTGTTCCAGAACAGTTCGATCAGATCACCATCATCCATGCCAGGGTAGGACGGCACATCGATCAACAGGTGAGCTGCTGTTGTCAGGTTGATGCCGGTCTTCTGTGCGCATGCCAGTGTTGGCGCTGCAAGTTCGGGGGTGTGCGAAGTGCGGGTCATCGGTTTCTCTCCTTGAAGTCTTGCAGCGAAATCCGTTTCTGGAAAACAAAAGGCGCGAATCAACTGGCAATAAAAGCGACAACTATTTGTTCGATTTTAGTGCGGGTTGTTTTAACTAAGGGCGCCGGTTGCCGACTAGATAAAAGTCTGCGGAGAGGAGTGTCAATAGCGGGGCTTAGTTAATCCGTGAATTACAAGTTAATCAGAAAGCTCCTACGTCATCGAAGCACGATGCCTAGGCTTTGGCGCGAAACCAGCTACAGATAAACGGCTATTCCCCAGCGTTTGGTGAGGGTTTGCTCGCGGGCAAACGTATGGAAATATGACGACATCGAGGATGTGAGTGGCCGTTGCGCAATGTAATATTTGCGCCCGCAAGTAACAAAGTAGAAAAATTGAAATGACGGGAGAGGTGACTTCCATCCGTGGAAGTTGAGAGGTCCTGCAAAGGAAGTTCTCAGGCGTGATTCAGAAACTTGCTGAGAAACTGTTGGGTGCGTTCTTCTTTCGGGTTGGCAAACAGTGCCTTGGCTTCACCCTGTTCAACAATTACGCCCTTGTCGAAAAACACCACGCGATTGGCCACGTCACGGGCAAAACCCATTTCATGGGTGACAATCACCATGGTGCGATTTTCTTCGGCAAGACCGCGAATGGTCGCCAGCACTTCACCGACCAGTTCCGGGTCGAGCGCGGAGGTCGGTTCGTCGAACAGAATCACTTCCGGCTCCATCGCCAGCGCCCGGGCGATCGCCACGCGCTGTTGCTGACCACCGGACAGACGACGCGGATAAGCGTCCTCCTTGCCGGCAAGCCCCACTTTGGTCAGCAGCTTTTTGCCCAGGGCAATCGCTTGGTCGCGCGGCATCTTCTTGACCACGATCGGACCTTCGATGACGTTTTCCAAAGCGGTGCGATGGGGGAACAGGTTGAAGTTCTGAAACACGAAGCCGACGTGCTGGCGCAGGTTGCGCACCAGACTCTGCTGCTGGTTCAGCGGGCGGCGGGTATCGATTTCGATATCGCCGACCTTGATCTGGCCGCTGGTGGGTTCTTCGAGGAAATTCAGGCAGCGCAGGAACGTCGTTTTTCCCGAGCCGCTGGGGCCGATGATCGCGACGACTTCGCCTTCCTTTACCTCAAGGTCGATGCCGTT
Organism: Pseudomonas sp. B21_DOA; assembly: GCA_030544685.1. NCBI lineage: Bacteria > Pseudomonadati > Pseudomonadota > Gammaproteobacteria > Pseudomonadales > Pseudomonadaceae > Pseudomonas > Pseudomonas sp. B21_DOA. The sequence goes on from CP086683.1 coordinate 1,234,937, forward strand.
GAGCACGACCTGACCCTTGAATTGCTTGGTCAGTTTTTCCACGACAATCATCGCGTCAGGACTCCTGGTCGTGCCGATTGACCCGCTCTTCCAACTTGTTCTGCAAGTGCGAAAGCACCGTGGCCAGAATCCAGTAGATCAGTGCGGCGGCAAGATACATGGTGAAGACTTCGAAAGTCCGGGCGGTAATCAGCTGCGCCTGACGGAACAGCTCCGGCACCTGAATGGTCGCGGCCAGCGCCGTGTCCTTGACCAGCGAAATGAAGCTGTTGCCCAGCGGCGGCAAAGCCGTGCGCATCGCCTGCGGCAGGATGGCCCGGCGCAGGGTCTGCGCGCGGGTCATGCCGATACTCGCAGCGGCTTCCCACTGACCACGTTCGATCGAACCGATTGCAGCGCGGAGGATTTCACAGGCGTAGGCGGCCATGTTCAACGAGAAACCGATCAGCGCTGCTGGCAGCGGATCAAGCTCCATGCCCAGTTGCGGCAAGCCGTAATAGATCACGAACAGCTGCACCAGCAACGGCGTGCCGCGAAAGAACGACACATAGATGCGTGCCAGCCAACTGACTGATTTGAAGCGCGACAGACGCATCAGCGCGAGGCCGAAGCCCAGCAGCAGACCGAAGAACATCCCGCCAAGGCTGAGAACTACCGTGTAGTACGCGCCCTTCAACAGAAAGGGCGCGGAATCCAGCGCGAGTTGGAAAGCCTCTTCCATTATTTAGTGACGTCTGCGTTGAAGTATTTCTTCGACAGTTTCTCAAGAGTGCCGTCGGTACGCAGTTCGTCGAGCGCCTTGTTCACCGCAGCCAGCAGTTCAGGCTCGCCTTTGCGCAGGGCGATACCGGATTCCTGACGGGAGAACGCTTCACCGGCAGCCACGGTTTTCGGGGCTTTCTTGGCATATTCGAGCGCAGCCAGACGGTCGATCAGGATGGCATCGGTACGACCGTTGTTGAGGTCGGCGAACTTGGTCGGATCATCATCGTAGGTGCGCACGTCAGCACCGGGCACGTTGGCGCGAACCCACTGCTCGTAGTTGGTGCCCAGGCCGACACCGACTTTCTTGCCGGAGAGGTCAGCGGCGGTCTTGATGTTCAGGGCCGACTCTTTGCTTTTCAGCACGAGAGCCTGAATGCCGGAGACGGTGTACGGTTCAGAGAAGTCATACTTCTTCTTGCGCTCGTCAGAGATGGTCACTTGATTGACCACCAGATCCAGACGTTTGGATTCCAGGGCAGCGAGGATGCCGTCCCACTTTGTCGGCTGGATCTTGGCCTTGACGCCGAGCTTCTGCGCCAGTGCTTCGGACAGCTCGACTTCGAAACCGGACAGCTTGCCGTTCTCATCGACGAAGCTGAACGGTGGGTAAGTGCCTTCCAGGCCGACGTTGAGCACGCCTTTGTCCTTGATCTGTTGCAGCTGCTCACCGGCCACTGCCTGACCGATCAGGCCGGCGCTAAGCGCAAGACCCAGCGAACCGACCAGCAGAGTGCGACGTAGTGCGGAAAAATTCATGACAAGCCCCTGTGTTTTCTTATGGAAGACGCTTAAGGAATGTAGGCAAATGGGTGATTTGGACGACAGCGCTATCCTGCCTTAAAGCAGCTTAAGCGTCTCGCCCGAAATTCGCCTGCGGCGAGACTATAAGATGTCTGTTTTAGACTTGAAAATACTAGATTGTGTTTCTTTTATAGTTTTTTGGAATATGTGCCCGTTCAGTTGTGGCGAGGGGATTTATCCCCGTTCGGCTGCACAACTGTTGCAAAGTCCTGCGACGTTGTACTCACTTGCGAAAGCAAGGGGCCGCTCCGCGACCCAACGGGGATAAATCCCTCGCCACAGATATCTGCAATCTGCAGTGATCATCTTGTCAGAAAATCCTTGTAGGCAAACAACGCCGGCGCGCCACCGGTGTGCAGGAAGATGATAGGACCATCATCGAAGCGCTGCCGGCCGATCCCGTCGAGCAGACCGGCCATGGCCTTGCCGGTGTAGACCGGGTCAAGCAACAGACCTTCCTGAGCCGCCAACAGTTTCACCGCCGCCAGCGTGCCGGCATTCGGCTCGCCATAACGCGGGCCGAAATATTCGTCCCACAGCTCGACCTTGAAGCTGGCCGGCAACTCGACGCCCAGCAGCTCTGCGGTGCGTTCGGCCAAACCCTGGACCTTCGGCCGCTGGTCTTCTTCACTGCGCGAAACGGTCACGCCGATCACCGGCAGTTGCGGCAACGCCTCACTCAGCGCCAGCCCCAGACCACTGTGAGTACCGGCACTGCCTGAAGCCAGCACCACAGCGGCGAAATCGAGGCCGCTGTCCTTGATCTGCTCAGCCAGTTCCAGTCCGGCGCGGACATAACCCAGAGCACCGAGCGCGTTGGAGCCGCCAATCGGCACCAGATACGGCTTCTTGCCGTTGCTGCGCAGGCGCGCGGCGAGGGCGGCCAGTTGTTCGTCAGCATTATCGAGGTTGTCGACCAGTTCGACCTTGGTGTCGAACAGGTCCAGCAACAAGCGGTTGCCGTTGCCGGTGTAGTTGCTGTCGTCGGTGCCGAGCGGATTTTCCAGCAGCGCCACACAGCCCAGGCCGAGTTTCGCGGCCAGCGCGGCGGTCTGGCGAACATGGTTCGATTGCAACGCACCGGCCGTGATCAGCGTGTCAGCGCCTTGCGCGAGCGCGTCGGCGGCGAGGTATTCGAGTTTGCGCAGCTTGTTGCCGCCCATTGCCAGCGGCGTCAGGTCATCGCGCTTGATATACACCTCGCGACCGAGCCAAGCGGACAAGCGTTCGAGTTTTTCCAGCGGCGTGGGGTGGCTCAGCAGTTCGAGACGGGGAAAGCGTTGCAGCTGTTGTTTGATCATGAGTCCGTACTGGCGCAGAAGAATGAATGGACTATAGGCAGGCGCATTTGCCCGGGCAACCGCCAATCGCTTATAGCCAAATGGACTGACGCCAGCACTATCGGTTCTTAATTCGTCGGTAGAGGCATGCCGTAAAGTAGGCGCCGTTGACGCGGCCAGACAGTCCGGCCGCCCGTAAGGAGTCTTTACCGTGAGCGAGCGTTCCAGCCATTGGCAATTGCAGACCATCGTCAGCCAGCTGCGCAGTGCGCGGGATCAGTGGCGTGCGCAGAACGGCCGGGCATCCGGCGAGCAGGGTGGGCGCGAATTGCCATCGCGAGCGGCAATGGCGGAAATCCTTGAAGCGCTGTGTGGCGCGCTGTTCCCTATGCGTCTGGGACCTGTGGATCTGCGTGAAGAAAGTGAAGATTTCTACGTCGGCCATACGCTTGATGTTGCGTTGAATGCGTTGCTGGCGCAGACGCGCCTGGAGCTGCGTTACGTTGCCCGCCACAGCGCGCAGGACGACAGTGAAGTCGAGGCGCGGGCCATCCAGATCGTGCAGGATTTCGCTCTCGCGTTGCCGGGTCTGCGCACGCTGCTCGACACCGATGTGCTGGCGGCGTATCACGGCGACCCGGCGGCACGCAGCGTTGATGAAGTGCTGCTGTGCTATCCGGGCATTCTCGCGGTGATTCACCATCGCCTGGCGCACCATTTATACCGTGCCGGGCTGCCGCTGCTGGCGCGGATCAGCGCGGAGATCGCGCATTCGGCGACGGGCATCGATATCCACCCGGGCGCGCAGATCGGTCGCAGTTTCTTTATCGATCACGGCACCGGTGTAGTGATTGGCGAAACCGCGATCATTGGTGAGCGGGTACGGATTTATCAGGCGGTGACCCTGGGGGCCAAGCGCTTCCCGGCGGATGAAGACGGCCAGTTGCAGAAGGGCCATCCGCGTCATCCGATCGTTGAGGATGACGTAGTGATTTACGCCGGGGCGACGATTCTCGGACGGATCACCATCGGCAAGGGTTCGACCATTGGCGGCAACGTGTGGCTGACGCGCAGCGTGCCGGCGGGGGCGAATCTGACGCAGGCGAATCTGCAGCATGATGATGGGACGCAGAAGTAGGTCTTGAATCTGTGTTGTTGTATCGGGCCTCTTCGCGAGCAGGCTCGCTCACAATTGGAATGCGTTGCAAATGTGGGAGCGAGCCTGCTCGCGAAAGATTTCCAGGCCGGATCAAGGTAGTGGCCTTAAGCCAATTCATCAGTGAACGAATCTCTCCAAACCCGCGTCATACCCCTCTTTGGGCGCTGTAGGAAACCTACCGCCCAGCCCTGCGATTAGTCCTTACCACCCCATTCATGTTTAACTTGAACGTTCATTCAAGTTAAACCGGTGGTTCGCTGCCCGCTCACAACAGGAGGCTTGCCTTTGCTGAGTCCGATCATTTCAGCCACGTTTCAACCCTTCGAGGTGCACGTTTCATGAGTGCATCGTCTACCCCCGCCAGCGGTCTGGTACGCATGAATCCGCCGGTGTTCTACTTCGCCGCGACGGTCATTCTGCTGTTTGGTCTGGTCGTCATCGCCATCCCCGAGCAGGCCGGCGCCTGGTTGCTGGAAGCGCAAAACTGGGCGGCCAATACGGTCGGCTGGTATTACATGCTCGCGATGACCCTGTATCTGGTCTTCGTGGTGGTCACCGCCTTATCCGGCTACGGCAAGATAAAACTCGGTGCCGACCACGACGAGCCCGAATTCAGTTACCTGTCCTGGGCCGGCATGCTGTTCGCCGCCGGGATCAGCATCACGCTGTTCTTCTTCTGTGTCTCCGAACCGCTGACGCACATGCTGCAGCCGCCACAAGGCGAGGCAGGTACTGCCGATGCGGCACGCCAGGCGATGCAAATTCTGTTTCTGCACTGGGGCCTGCATGGCTGGGGCGTGTTCGCCTTTGTGGGCATGGCGCTGGCCTATTTCGCTTATCGGCACAATCTGCCGCTGGCCCTGCGTTCGGCGTTGTATCCGCTGATCGGCAAACGCATCAACGGCCCGATCGGCTACGCAGTCGACGGCTTCGGCATCATCGCTACGGTGTTCGGCCTCGGTGCGGACATGGGCTTCGGTGTGCTGCACCTCAACTCGGGCCTGGATTATCTGTTCGGCATCGCCCATACCCAGTGGATTCAGGTCGGCCTGATCACGCTGATGATGGGCGCGGCGATCATCGTTGCGGTGTCCGGTGTCGATAAAGGCGTGCGGGTGATGTCCGACATCAACATGCTGCTGGCCTGCGGGCTGCTGCTGTTCGTGTTGTTTGCCGGGCCGACGCAGCACCTGCTCAACACCCTGATCCAGAACGTCGGCGACTACCTCGGCGCGTTGCCGATGAAGAGCTTCGATCTTTACGCCTACGATAAACCGAGCGACTGGCTCGGTGGCTGGACCGTGTTCTACTGGGCCTGGTGGATCGCTTGGTCGCCGTTCGTGGGCCTGTTCATCGCGCGGATTTCCCGTGGCCGCACCATCCGTGAATTCGTCTTCGGCGTGCTGTTGATTCCGCTCGGTTTCACCCTGGCGTGGATGTCGATCTTCGGCAATAGCGCCTTGGATCAAGTGCTCAACCACGGCATGAGCGCGCTGGGTATGTCGGCCATCGATAATCCGTCGATGAGCATTTATCTGCTGCTGGAAACCTATCCGTGGAGCAAGACCGTCATTGCCGTGACGGTGTTCATCAGCTTCGTGTTCTTCGTGACGTCTGCGGATTCCGGCACCGTGGTGCTCTCGACCCTGTCGGCCAAGGGCGGCAACCCGGATGAAGACGGGCCGAAATGGCTGCGGGTGTTCTGGGGCGCAATGACCGCGCTTATCACCAGTGCGCTGCTGTTCTCCGGCAGCATTGATGCGCTGAAGTCGGCGGTGGTGCTGACGTCGTTGCCGTTCTCGTTGATTCTGCTGCTGATGATGTGGGGCCTGCACAAGGCGTTCTATCTGGAATCGCAGAAGCAGATCGCGCAGCTGCATTCGCTGGCGCCGGTCTCCGGTTCGCGGCGTGGCACCGGCGGCTGGCGCCAGCGCCTGAGTCAGGCCGTGCACTTCCCGTCCCGCGACGAGGTGTACCGCTTCATGGAAAGCACGGTGCGTCCGGCGATCGAGGAAGTGACCGCCGTGTTCGTCGAAAAAGGCCTGCACGTGGTCACTCAGCCGGATCCGGCGCATGACAACGTCAGCCTGGAAATCGGCCACGGCGAGCAGCATCCGTTCATCTATCAGGTACAGATGCGCGGCTACTTCACGCCATCGTTCGCGCGCGGCGGCATGGGTTCCAAGCAACTCAACAATCGTCGCTACTACCGCGCCGAAGTGCACTTGAGCGAGGGCAGTCAGGACTACGATCTGGTCGGCTACACCAAAGAGCAGATCATCAACGACATCCTCGACCAGTACGAACGGCACATGCAGTTCCTGCATCTGGTGCGTTGATCCAACGGCTGAGCGCCGAGACGTTTTTACGCCTCGGCGCTCAGCACCATGAACAACACCATTGCCGCCATCGGCACGCCGAATACCGCACTGCCAATCGCTATTTCCGACCCTACGGACTGGCCGGCATGCACCACCCCCACCGTGCCATTAATCACCGTCAACGCCAGCCACAGGGCGGCGAAGCCGAAGGCCATGGTCTGGCGGCTGAAGCCGATGCGCTCGCCGATGTAGAGCATCAGGGCGAGCAGGATCAGGCCGAAGAAGATGATGATGGCGGTGTGCATGAGTGTGCCTGCGGGTTATGCGGTGTTTGATCGGGCCCTTCGCGGGCAAGCCCGCTCCCACAGGTTTTTGGTTGAATACAAAATTTCTGAAACACGCAAATCCCTGTGGGAGCGGGCTTGCCCGCGAAGGGCCACTTCGGTGTCCTTTAGAGCATAGTCAATCCAGCCTCCGTCATATTCATCAGGTGCTTTCGCGTTCTATGACTTGGCACTGCAGCAGGTTCAGCCGCTGCACCTCGTCGCTCGGCAACACGCCAAGGCTTTCCAGCACGCGTGTTGCGGCGAGTACACCAATCTCCAGTGCCGGTGGTTTGATCGTGCTCAGACTTGGCAAAAGCATCTCGGCGAACGGGTAATCGCCGAAGCCAAGAACGGCGCAATCTTCGGGGATTTTCAAACCTGCGCGTTGCCCGGCGAGCAGGCCGCCGGCGGCGAGGTTGTCGTTGGCGAAGATGATCGCGTCGGGGCGTGGTGAGGCATTCATCAGGGCGTCCATCGCCTGTTTGCCGGCCTCGAATGGCGCGCGATCAGCGTCAGGGGCGTAGACCCAGGGTTCCAGGCCGGATTCTTTTAAAGTCGCCGCGTAACCATCGCGACGTTCCAGCGCGCTGAAATCACCCGGTGCGCTGTTCTGCACGAAGGCGATACGTTGGTAGCCTTTTTCCAGCAGATGTTTTGCCGCCGTCACACCCACTTCAAAATGCGAAAAACCGATCTGCATCGGCTCACGTTCCGGCTGGAAATCCCATGTTTCAATCACCGGAATATCTGCCTCGGCGATCATCTTTTCCGTGCCGGCACTGTGAAAGTGACTGGTCAGTACCAACGCCGCCGGCGACCAGCCGAGAAACGCACGCACGGCATTTTCTTCTTGTTCAGTGCTGAAGTAACTCGACGCCAGCAACAGCTGATAGCCATGGCGGCTAAGCGTATCGCTGAAGCCTTGAATGGTATTGGCGAAGATCGGCCCGGAAATGTTCGGGATCACCATGCCGACGATTTTCCCTCGTGCCGAGGCCAGCCCGCCGGCAACCAGATTCGGTACATAGCCCAACTCCGTCACCACCGCCGCAATGCGCTCGCGGCGCTCGGGCGAAACCTGCTCCGGCTGGTTGAAGTAGCGTGACACGGTGATCGCTGAAACCCCGGCCTCGCGCGCGACGGCATTCAGGGTCACGCGTCCGGCGCCACGGCGTTTGCGGGGTTTTTCTTCGCTCAAGGCGCCATCCCTCTTAAAAACCAAATCGCATATAAAAGTAATTTTTCAGTATTGGACGCTCTATGTGCGGCTTGCCAATACTGGCGATGTTAGCGCTAACAAAGCGCGCTGTCTGCTACTCGCTCGAGCGAATGCCCAAGACACCGATTCAGGCGTTGTCGTCGCAGAACGGCAGCGGTTAAGGGCCAATTTCGAGCGGGCAAACATGCACAATATTCCTGGGGCGACACACACACTGGCGCAGTCGATTCGCGCTGCAGGCTGGTTATTCACGGGATTGGCGGCGCTGTCGTTGCCCAACGCATTTGCTGCCGAGAGCAGTGATCAAGAGCCGACACTCAAATCCGTGACCGTTACGGCCACGCGCCGCGAAGAGTCGTTGCAAAAAGTGCCGGTGGCGGTCTCGGTGATCGATGGCGAGCAGCTTGAGCGTGACAACCGCAACGGCGTGGCGAGCATCGTCCAGCAAGTGCCGTCGCTGAATTTCCGTACCGGCGCTTCGAACAAGGACCCCTCATTGTTCGTGCGCGGCGTCGGTACGATTTCCACCTCGCCGGGCGTCGAGCCGACCGTGGCGACGGTGATCGATGGCGTGGTGTATGCGCGGCCGGGTCAGTCCACGCTCGATCTGCTGGATCTGAAACGCGTCGAAGTATTGCGTGGCCCGCAAGGGACGTTGTTTGGCAAGAACGCTTCGGCCGGTGTACTCAACATCACCAGCAAGGCGCCGACCGCTGAGACCCACGGCTACATTGATCAGTCGTACTACAGCGGCAACGAAAGCCGCACCCGTTTCGGCATCGGCGGCAGCCTGATACCGGACACGTTGAAAGGCTCGATCAGTACGCTGTTCGGCACCTACGACGGCAATGTCGACAACCAACACAACGGTCAGGAGGTCAACGGTTACAACCATCGCGGGGTGCGCGGCAAACTCGAATTCACCCCGAATGACGACGTCACCTTCACCCTGATCGCTGACTACATGCAGTCCCACGACGACGCGCCCAATGGCGTCGTCAGCCAGGCGCTGACGCCGGCCTTCGCCAACGCGCTCAGTCCGGTGAATGCGACCAGCCACAATCGCGATATCAACACCGATACCCGCTCTCACATCGAGGACGTCAACAAAGGCCTGTCCGGCCAGCTCGACTGGCAATTGGGCGATTACACCCTGACGTCGATCACCGCATGGCGCGGCTGGGACAACACCCAGTATCAGGATGGCGATCGCCTTGGCACCGTGACCGCCGCGTTTCCCGGCACGGCGGACAAGGGCGATCTGGCTTTCGACCAATACTCGCAAGAGCTGCGTCTGGCCTCGCCGAAAGGCGAGTTTCTTGAGTACGTCGGCGGCCTGTTCTACATGCATGGCAAGGACGACGAGACCTATCAGCGCACCCTCACCACGACCGCTCGCACTGACCGTGGTGTCGCCGATTACAGCACCACCAATGACAGCCACGCGGTGTTTGGCGAGAGCACGCTGAACTTCACTTCGGACTTTCGCGGCATCGCCGGCCTGCGCTATACCCACGACGATCTGGAATACGATCACCGCCGCGTTTCCACGTCGGCGACCACGGTCAGCGGCATTCAACCGGCGACCAGCAGCTCAGGCTCGGTGGACGAAGATGGCTGGTCCGGCCGCCTCGGTTTGCAGTACGACCTGAGCGATACCGTCACCACTTACCTGACCTATTCGCGCGGTTACAAAGGCCCGGCCTACAACGTGTTCTTCAACATGCAACCGCGCGATACCGAAGCGCTGAAACCGGAGACGTCCAACACCTGGGAGGCGGGGATCAAAGCCACTTCCTGGAACAATCGCCTGACCACCAACCTGACGATCTTCCACAGCGAGTACGACAACTATCAGGCGAACTTTTTCGACACCGTCGCCGGGCAAGTGGTGACGCGGTTGATCAACGCCGGCAGCGTCACCAGTGAAGGCGTCGAACTCGACTACGCCCTGCAAGCCACCCAGCAACTGAAGTTCTCCGGCGCACTGGCCTATACCCGCGCACGCATCGACGAGTTCGCTTGCCCGGCCGGCGCGGCGGCGTCGTGCAACGTCAACGGCAAACCTCTGCCATTCAGCCCGGACTGGAAAGCTACGTGCGTGCCGACTACACCATCCCGCTGGACAACGGTCTCGATATCGAACTGGGCACCGACTACAGCTGGCAAAGCGAAGTGCAGTACGACATCAGCCAGAACCCCGATACCAAACAGGGCGCCTATGGGCTGTGGAACGCCAGCGTCGCCCTGGCCGATTACAGCAATGGCTGGCGCGTCGCGCTGCTCGGCAAGAACCTCGCCGACAAGTCCTATTCGCCATTGCTGGCCAGCGGCGGCAGCTACATCTATCGCGCCGTGCCACGGGATGACGAACGCTACTTCGGCGTGCAACTGCGCAAGGATTTCTGAGATGAGCAAGCAGATGAAACTCGGTGCGTTTCTCATGGCCACCGGGCATCACGTAGCGGCGTGGCGTCATCCGGATGTGCCGGCGAATGCGGGGCTGGATTTCGCCCATTACAAACGTCTGGCACAGATCGCCGAAGCGGCAAAGTTCGATGCGCTGTTTGTCGCCGACAGCGTCGCCGCACCGACCGATGACATCGCCAGCCGCATGGCGCGCTCCGATCACTTCGAGCCGCTGACCTTGCTCTCGGCACTGAGTGCATTGACCGAGCACATCGGCCTGATTGCCACAGCCACCACCAGTTACAACGAGCCGTACCACGTGGCGCGCAAGTTTGCTTCGCTCGATCATTTGTCGGGCGGACGTGCCGGATGGAATCTGGTGACTTCGGACAACGCCGCCGAGGCGCTGAATTTTGGCCGCGATGCACACATCGGCCATGCCGAACGCTACAGCCGTGCCCGCGAATTTCATCAGGTGGTTACCGGGCTCTGGGACAGTTGGGAGGACGATGCCTTCCACCGCGACAAGGCCAGCGGCGCCTATTACCACCCGCATAAGCTGCACGTGCTCGACCATGTCGGTGAACATTTCCGGGTCAAAGGCCCGCTGAATGTCGCGCGCTCGCCGCAGGGACAACCGGTGATTGTTCAGGCCGGATCTTCCGAGGCGGGGCGGGAGTTGGCCGCACAAACCGCTGAAGTGGTGTTCACCGCGCAGACTTCGTTGGCCGCCGCACAGGCGTTTTATGCTGATATCAAGGGACGCTTGGCCAGGTTCGGGCGCAGCACCGATTCGCTGAAAATCATGCCCGGTGTGTTTGTCGTGGTCGGTGCCAGCGAGGCTGAAGCGCAGGAAAAATGTGAAACGTTTCAGCAATTGGTCGAACCGGAGGTGGGCGTCGCGCTGCTTGGGCGTATGCTGGGCAACTTCGATTTATCGAAGTACCCGCTGGACGGCCCTCTGCCAGAGTTGCCGCTAACTGACAGCGGCCAGCGGAGCCGACAGAAACTGCTGACTGAGCTGGCGGGGCGGGAGAATCTGACCCTCGCCGAACTCGGGCGCAGGATCGCTGGCGGACGTGGGCATTACAGCTTGGTCGGGACGCCGGCGCAGATTGCCGATCGCCTGCAGGAATGGTTCGAGCAAGGCGCAGCGGATGGCTTCAACGTGCTGGTGCCGCACCTGCCGGGCGGGCTGGAAGATTTCGCCAGTGGCGTGGTACCGGAACTGCAACGGCGTGGCTTGTTCAGAACTGAATATGAAGGCCGCACGTTGCGGCAGAACCTGGGGCTCGCCCGACCTGTAAACCGCTTCGCATGATTGATGGGGCCTTTGTGGTGAGGGATTTATCCCCGTTCGGCTGCGAAGCAGTCGTAAAACCAGCGCACTCGGTACACCTGATTCACCTAGGTTTCAGGTTTTGGGGCGGCTTTGCCACCCATCGGGGATAAATCCCCTCGCCACAAAGGTGTCCGGTTTCTGATGACTAAAAGACAGACAAGAGAGGATTCGATGACTTACACCGCTGCCGAAAACCGCTATGACTCCATTCCCTACCGCCGCGTCGGCCGCAGCGGTCTGGTGCTGCCGGCCTTGTCACTGGGGCTGTGGCACAACTTTGGTGACAGCACACCGATCTACACCCAGCGCGCCTTGCTGCGCACGGCGTTCGATCTGGGCATCAACCATTTCGATCTGGCCAACAACTATGGCCCGCCCTACGGCAGCGCCGAGATCAATTTCGGTCGCCTGCTGCGCGAGGACTTCAAGCAATATCGCGACGAGCTGATCATCTCCAGCAAGGCCGGTTGGGACATGTGGCCCGGCCCTTACGGCCAGGGCGGCGGTTCGCGTAAATACGTGCTGGCCAGCCTCGACCAGAGCCTGCAACGCCTCGGCCTCGACTATGTGGATATCTTCTATTCGCACCGCTTCGACCCGGACACCCCGCTGGAAGAAACCGCCAGCGCCCTCGCCACCGCTGTGCAGCAGGGCAAGGCGCTGTACATCGGCATCTCGTCCTATTCCGGAGTGAAAACCCGCGAAATGGCCGCGCTCCTGAAAGAGTGGAAGGTGCCGCTGTTGATCCATCAACCGGCGTACAACCTGCTCAATCGCTGGGTGGAAAAGGATTTGCTCGATACCACCGATGAGCTCGGCACGGGCGTGATCGCTTTCACTCCGCTGGCGCAAGGTCTGCTTACCGACAAGTACCTCAACGGCGTGCCAGCGGATGCGCGAGTCAATCGCCCGGGCGGCGGTTCGTTGCAGGCTTCGCACTTGTCCGAAGCAAACATTGCTCACGTGCGAGCGTTGAACGAGATCGCCCAGCGTCGCGGCCAGAGTCTGGCGCAACTGGCACTGGCGTGGACGCTGCGTGATCCACGAGTGACCTCGGCGTTGATCGGCGCGAGCCGGCCGGGGCAGATCATCGAGAACGTGGGGGCGTTGAAGAATCTGGATTTCAGCGCTGAAGAGCTGGCGGAGATCGACCGGTTTGCCCAGGAGGGCGGGATCAATCTTTGGGAGAAGCCTTCGACAGCCGAATAAGCCGCTGAGAGGATCGTTCCCACGCTCTGCGTGGGAATGCCGCCGGGACGCTCCGCGTCCCATCTAAAGCCGAACGCGGAGCGTCCGTTGATGCATTCCCACGCAGAGCGAGGGAACGATCATCAGCTATCACTTGAAGAACGGCACATCCCCCAACACTGTCGCCCGCTGCATCACCCGCCGCGCCGGGCGGTAATCGTCCACCGCGTAATGCTGGGTCACGCGGTTATCCCAGAAGGCGATGTCGTCTTTCTGCCAGCGCCAGCGGATAGTGAATTCCGGCCGGGTCGCGTGGGCGAACAGAAACTTCAGGATCGCCTCGCTCTCGGTTTCCGAGAGCTCGTTGATTTTCGAGGTGAACCCTTCACTGACGAACAGCGAGCGCCGTCCGCTGACCGGATGGGTGCGAATCAGCGGGTGCGACAGCGGTGGATTCTTGCGTCGTGCCTCTTCCCACTGCGCCAGCGCTTCAGGCGTGTTGCCGTAGCGCTCGAGCGGAAACGAACGAGTGAAATCGTGGGTGGCGGTGAGGCCTTCGAGCAGGCTTTTCATCGGCGCCGACAACGCTTCATACGCAGCAATCCCGCTGGCCCACAGCGTGTCGCCACCGAACTCCGGTAGCAACTTGGCGCTGAGCACCGCGCCCATTGCCGGCGTCGGCAGGAAGGTCACGTCGGTGTGCCAGATTGCGTTGTCGCGCACGTCGGTGACCGCGGTGTCGAGGATCAGCACTTCCGGTTGTTCCGGCACGTTCGGGTAGATCGGATGAATGTGCAGGTCGCCGAAATAATGCGCGAAGCGCGCCTGCTGTGCCGGCTCGATCGGCTGGTTGCGAAAGAACAGCACCTGATATTTGAGCAACGCCTGCTCGATGGCGTCGCGGTGCTCCAGGCTCAGCGGCTGGCTGATGTCGACGCCGCTGATCTGCGCACCGAGGGCCGAGCTTAACGGGGTGATGTTGAGGGTGCTCATGGTCGTTCTCTTCGAATTCGGAGTGTCATGCTTTTGTGGGAGCGAGCCTGCTCGCGAATGCAGAGTGTCAGGCGACAGTGCAGTGACTGATCTGACGCTTTCGCGAGCAGGCTCGCTCTCACAGGGGAATTTTCACAAATCGATTTAGTGCGCCTGGCCGTGCCATGGCACGAGTTTGCGCTGCAGGGCACGCAAGCCCATTTCCATGGCGAAGGCGATCAGGGCGATGACCAGAATCCCCAGCACCACCACGTCGGTGACCAGAAATTGCGCCGCCGACTGCACCATGAAGCCCAGGCCGCTGGTGGCCGCGATCAGTTCAGCGGCGACGAGCGTCGACCAGCCGACGCCCAGACCAATGCGCACGCCGGTGAGAATGTCCGGCAGAGCGCTCGGCAAAATCACATGACGAATCAACTGCACGCGCGTCGCACCCAACGACTGCGCCGCGCGCAGTTTTGCCGGATCAACGGTGCGCACACCCGTTGCAGTGGCGATGGCAATCGGCGCGAAAATCGCCAGATAGATCAGTAGCACTTTCGACAACTCGCCGATCCCGCACCAGATCACGATCAGCGGCAGATACGCCAGCGGCGGGATCGGGCGGTAGAACTCGATCAGCGGATCGAGGACACCACGGGCGATGCGATTGGCGCCGATGGCAATGCCCACCGGCACGGCGGTCAGAATCGCAAAAGCGAGGCCCAGACCGATGCGGCTGAGGCTGGCGCCCAGGTGCTGCCACAGCGTCGAATCCATGTATCCCGAGGTCGCGAGTAACCAGCCTTTTTGCAGCACGGCAGAAGGCGGTGGCAAGAACAACGGTTCGATCACGCCGGTCGCGGTCACCGCCCACCAGATCGCCAAGAGGCCGAACAGCGTCAGCAGGCTGATCCAGCGAGTGCTGAGGCTGCGGCGCACCGGGATGCTCACCGAAGGTGTTTTCACCGCCGCAGCGGAAACGTCGTAACTGCTCATGCGCGCTCCTGCCGGGGTACGGCGCTGCGTTGCGAGAAGACTTTGCTCAGCACGTGCTCGCGGGTTTCGATAAAGCGCGGATCGGATTTGACCGCACGGGCCGACTCGCCAGCGGCATAACGCTGACCAAAATCCAATTGCAGCCGCTCAACGATCTGCCCCGGATTCGGTGCCAGCAGAATCAGGTCCGTGGCGAGGAACACCGCTTCTTCAATGTCGTGGGTAATAAGAAAAACCGGTTTGGCAGTGCGCTGCCAGACTTGCAGCAACAGCTCCTGCATCTGCTCGCGAGTGAATGCATCAAGCGCACCGAACGGCTCGTCCATCAGCAACACGCGCGGGTCGGCGGCAAGGGCGCGGGCGAGGCCGACGCGTTGTTTCTGGCCACCGGACAATTGCCAGATGCGCCGGTCTTCGAAACCGGCGAGATCGACCAGCGCGAGCATTTCCCGGGCGCGCTGTTCGCGTTTGTCCTTGGTAACGCCGGCCAGTTCGAGGCCGAAGGCGACGTTGGCCAGTACGTCCTGCCAGGGCAGCAAGGCGTCATCCTGGAACACCACGCCACGTTCGGCGCTCGGACCTTTGACCGGCACGCTGTCGAGGGTGATGCGCCCGGCGCTCGGTTCGACGAAACCGGCAATCAGGTTCAACAGCGAAGTCTTGCCACTGCCGGACGGGCCGAGGGCAACCAGCAGTTGCTGCGGCCCCAGGGTCAGGGAAATATCCGCCAGCACCGGCTCCGGGCTGCCCGGGTACTGTGCGCTGATGCGCTCCAGCTGTAGCAAGGCCATCGCTGTTATCTCCCGATCAGTTGGTGATGTATTTGGCGCTGACGTACGGCGCGTAGTCCGGCAGCACGGCTTCGACCTTGTCTTGCTCCTTGAGGAACGCGGCGGTGTCGGTGATGGCTTTGGTGGTCGGCGCGCCGAGGTCGCTCACCTGATCCGCCGCCAATGGGTAGACGTTGCCCTGCAGCAGCAATGGAATGTCGCTGGCCTTGGCGCCGGAGAGTTTGACCAGTTTGTCGACGTTGCTCTGGTTGGCCAGCCAGGCCTGCGGATCCTTGCGGTAATCGGCGTAGGCATCGAGGGTGACCTTGGCGAATGCGGTGACGATTTCCGGGTGCTTGGCGGCGAAGTCCTTGCGCACGATCCACGCATCGAAGGTTGGTGCGCCGAACTTGGCCAACTCGCCGGAGGTAATCAGCACTTTGCCGTTTTCCTTGGCGACGCCCAGTGCCGGATCCCACACGTAAGTGGCGTCGATGTCGCCGCGCTTCCACGCCGCGATGATCGCTGGCGGCGCGAGGTTGAGCACAGTGACTTTCGACGGGTCGATGTTCCAGTGCTTGAGCGCGGCGAGCAGGCTGTAGTGCCCGGTGGACACGAACGGCACGGCGATTTTCTTGCCGATCAGATTCTGCGGAGTCTTGATGCCGGAGCCGTCGCGCGCGACCAGTGCTTCAGCGGCGCCGATCTGCGTGGCAATCAGGAAGGTTTCTACCGGTACCTTGCGGGTGATCGCGGCGGTCAGTGGACTCGAACCGAGGTAGCCGATCTGCACATCGCCGGACGCGATGGCGGCGATGATGTCGGCGCCGTTATCGAACTTGCGCCAGCTGATATCGGCCTTGGTGGCTTTCTCGTAGGCGCCGTCGGCCTGAGCGACTTTGGCCGGGTCGACGGTAGTCTGGTAGGCAACGGTGAGGTCGGCCGCCTGGGCGAGGAAGCTTGCAGCGGCCAGCGAGGCGGCGGCGAGCAGGCGAAGCGGGAAATTCAGTTTCAATTGAGAGCTCCAGATCAGGCGACCGAATGTCGGCGTGAACGGAGACTAAATGATCTAAGAATTCAAAAATAAATAACTTTTTCGAATGAGCTTATGAGCGGAAAAATCTAAGGCAGGAGAGGATGTGAGCTTTTGACTGATCGTTCCCACGCTCTGCATGGTAACGCCTCAAGGGACGCTCTGCGTCCAAAGCGACGCGGAGCGTCACAGGCTGCATTCCCACGCAGAGCGTGGGAACGATCATGGCCGGGGCGGCTTTAATTGCTGATGGCGAGGATACTCGCCTGATACGCACCAACAAAGACGTCGAAATCGCCGACTTCGTTCTGCTCAAGCTCGGTCTGCTGCGCCAGCGACGCGCGCGCCAGTTCTTCAAACTTCGCTTGCTCGTCAGCTGCCAACGGCTCGCTGCGGAAGAACTCGGCATGGGCCTGGCTCTGACGCAGGGAGAACTGCGCAAAGCTTTCCTTGTGCTCGGCCATGGCGGCCAACACCTGCGCCGATGGCGTCAACGACGGGTCGTTGACCTTGGCCAGTTGCGCATCCAGCGCCTTGCTGTGGGCATCACCGCCAACGCTCTGATCAAGCATCGCCGCCAGCGGAGCAATCTGCTCCAGCAGCTCGGCCGCCCACTGTTTCATCTCGACCGGCTGACCGTCACGCTGCAATTGCAGGCCCGGACGGCGGCCTTCCTTGACCACGCTGAGGAAGTTCGAGGTGGCATTGCCGCACGAAGTGTTGGTCAGCAGCGGGCTGTCGTTCAGCGCGCAATACAGCAGGAAGGCGTCGATGAAGCGCGACTCGGTGATATCGATGCCCATCGGCAGGAACGGGTTGATGTCCAGGCAGCGCACTTCGACGTACTGAATGCCGCGCGCCATCAGCGCCTGGATCGGCCGCTCGCCGGTGTAGGTCACGCGTTTCGGGCGGATGTTGGAGTAGTACTCGTTTTCGATCTGCAGGATGTTGGTGTTGAGCTGCACCCACTCACCATCCTTGTGCGTACCGACTTCAACATACGGCGCATACGGCGTGGCCACGGCTTCGCGCAGGCTGTCGGTATAGCTCGCCAGATCGTTGTAGCACGGTGTCAGGCCGGCCTGGGCGTTGCTCTGATAACCGAGATCGCTCATGCGCAGGCTGGTGGCGTACGGCAGATAGAGGGTGTCCGGATCGAGTTGTTCGAGCTGATGCGAACGCCCGCGCAGGAAACCGGCGTCCAGCGCCGGCGAAGCACCGAACAGGTACATCAGCAGCCAGCTGTAGCGACGGAAGTTGCGGATCAGGGCGATATAGGACACTGACTGGAAATCGCGGTCAGTGCCGACGAAACCTTCGGCTTCGCGCAGCAATGGCCAAAGCTGTTCCGGCAGGGAGAAGTTGTAGTGAATCCCGGCAATGCATTGCATGGTCTTGCCGTAACGCAGGGCCAGGCCCTTGCGGTAGACGTACTTGAGCTGACCGATGTTGGAGGTGCCGTAATAGGCGATCGGAATGTCTTCCTCGGCCGGCAACGGGCACGGCATCGATGGACTCCACAGGTACTCGTTGCCGAGTTTGCTGTAGGCAAAGCGATGAATCTTGTCCAGGCTCGCCAGCGTGTCGGCAGGATCCGGCAGGGCAGGCGTGATGAATTCCAGCAGCGACTCGGAGTAGTCGGTGGTGATCTGTTCGTTGGTCAGCGCGGAACCCAGGGCTTCGGGGTGCGGCGTCTGCGCCAGGCGACCTTCACTGGTCACGCGCAGGCACTCACGTTCGATACCGTGCAGGCACTGCTTGAGCAGAGAGAGGTTAGCGCGCTCGCCAAGCAGAGCCAGGCGGCGGTTGAGAAGTTCGCTCAATTTGGATTCCTTCACGCGTCAGTCGCCCCAATATGGGGGTGGGCAGGACGGTCTACAAGGGTGAAGTTGAAACTGGCGTTATCGCCTGGTTTTCTAGCCTGTCAGCCGCACACATAACCCGTAGGAGCTGCCGAAGGCTGCGATCTTTTGATTTTGTTTTTTAACACCAAGATCAAAAGATCGCAGCCTGCGGCAGCTCCTGCAGGATTCGTTGCGCCGAAATTAACTCAAAATGATGAGCAACATCTACAGGACAGCGAAGGTGCCTTGCGCTTTTGCGACCAGTTTGTCGCCCTGCATCACCTCGGCTTCGACCACCAGCGTGCGCCGGCCCGGGTGGATCACCCGCGCCGTGCACAGCACCTCGCCCTCGGAAACGGCGCGGATGTAGTTGATCTTGCATTCGATGGTCGCGCTCTGCTGATCGAAGCCATGGCTGCTGGAGCAAGCCAGGCCCATGGCAATGTCGACCAGGCTGAACAGCGCGCCGCCGTGCAATTTGCCGCCACGGTTGCGCAGTTCGGGCTCAAGCACCAGGGCGACTTGCGCCACCCCGGTGTCGAGGCTGTGCAGGCGGCAGCCCAACAGCTTGAAAAACGCGCTCTCGACGAGCCCGGCCGGCATGTCCATCAGCGTTTCTTCAATTGCTTGGCGTTGGCGAACAGCGAGGCCATCGCGTTGTTCACCGGTGCGGCGGTCGCAGTTTCCTTGCGTGGCGCATTGCCCGAAGACTGGCGCGGTGCCGAGCCCGGACGCGAGCCACGGGCGCCGTCGACCTTCTCGCCCGGCGTGTCGCTCATGCGCATCGACAGGCCGACGCGTTTGCGCGGAATGTCGACTTCCATGACCTTCACTTTCACCACGTCACCGGCCTTGACCGCTTCGCGTGGGTCCTTGATGAACTTCTCCGAGAGCGCCGAGATGTGCACCAGACCATCCTGATGCACGCCGATGTCAACGAACGCACCGAACGCCGTAACGTTGGTCACCACGCCTTCAAGGATCATCCCCAGTTGCAGGTCCTTGAGGTCTTCGACGCCTTCCTGGAACTCGGCAGTCTTGAACTCCGGACGTGGATCGCGACCGGGTTTTTCCAGTTCTTGCAGGATGTCGGTCACGGTGGGCAGACCGAAGGTTTCATCGGTGAATTTCTTCGGATCCAGACGCTTGAGAAACGCGGCATCGCCGATCAGCGAGCGGATGTCGCGGTCGGTTTCAGCGGCAATGCGCTGCACCAGCGGATAGGCTTCCGGGTGCACCGCCGAGGAATCCAGCGGGTTGTCGCCGTTCATTACGCGCAAGAAACCGGCGGCCTGTTCGAAGGTTTTTTCGCCCAGGCGCGCGACTTTCTTCAGTGCTGCACGGGTTTTGAATGCGCCATGTTCGTCACGGTGAGCAACGATGTTCTGCGCCAGCGTTGCGTTGAGCCCGGAGATCCGTGCCAGCAAAGCCACGGAGGCGGTATTCACATCCACGCCCACGGCGTTCACGCAATCCTCGACCACAGCATCCAGACCGCGCGCCAGTTTCAGTTGCGAGACGTCGTGCTGATATTGGCCGACACCAATGGATTTCGGATCGATTTTCACCAGTTCGGCCAGCGGATCCTGCAAGCGACGGGCGATCGACACGGCGCCACGGATCGACACGTCGAGGTCCGGGAATTCCTTGGCCGCCAGTTCCGAGGCCGAGTACACCGAGGCGCCGGCTTCGGACACCATGACCTTGGTCATTTTCATCGCTGGATATTTTTTTATCAGTTCGATCGCCAGCTTGTCGGTCTCACGGCTGGCAGTACCGTTGCCGATGGCGATCAGATCCACCGAGTGCTTGGCGCACAGCGCGGCGAGAATGGCGATGGTCTGATCCCATTTGTTGTGCGGCACGTGCGGGTAAACCGTGGCGTGATCGAGCAGCTTGCCGGTCGAGTCGACCACGGCCACCTTGCAGCCGGTACGCAGGCCCGGGTCGAGGCCCAAGGTCGCGCGCGGGCCGGCCGGAGCGGCCAGCAGCAGGTCGTGCAGGTTGTGCGCGAAGACGTTGATCGCTTCGGTTTCGGCGCCATCGCGCAACTCGCCCAGCAGATCGGTTTCCAGGTGGGTGTAGAGCTTGACCTTCCAGGTCCAGCGCACCACTTCGCCCAGCCACTTGTCCGCCGGGCGGTTCTGGTTCTGGATGCCGAACTGCTGGCCGATCATGCCTTCGCACGGGTGCATGGTGCCGGGCAGCTCATCGCCGACTTTCAGCGCGGAGCTGAGAATGCCTTCATTGCGGCCGCGGAAAATGGCGAGGGCGCGGTGCGACGGCATGCTTTTCAGCGGCTCGTCGTGCTCGAAATAATCGCGGAATTTGGCGCCTTCCTCTTCCTTGCCGGCGATGACGCGGGCACTGAGGATCGCTTCCTGCTTGAGGAAATTGCGCAGCTTTTCCAGCAGGCTGGCGTCCTCGGCGAAGCGCTCCATCAGGATGTACTTGGCGCCTTCCAGTGCAGCCTTGACATCGGCCACGCCTTTTTCGGCGTCGACGAAGCGCGCGGCTTCGGTTTCCGGCGACAGGTTCGGGTCGTTGAACAAGCCGTCGGCCAGTTCGCCGAGGCCGGCCTCGAGGGCGATCTGGCCCTTGGTGCGGCGCTTCTGCTTGTACGGCAGGTACAAGTCTTCGAGACGGGTTTTGGTGTCGGCGAGCTTGATGTCGCGCTCGAGGGCAGGAGTGAGTTTGCCTTGCTCTTCGATGCTGGCGAGGATGCTGATGCGCCGTTCGTCGAGTTCTCGCAGGTAGCGCAGGCGCTCTTCCAGATGACGCAACTGGGTGTCATCGAGGCTGCCGGTGACTTCTTTCCGGTAACGGGCGATGAAGGGAACGGTAGAACCTTCATCGAGTAGCGCGACGGCCGCTTCGACCTGTTGTGGGCGTACGCCGAGTTCCTCGGCAATGCGGCTGTTGATGCTGTCCATAAAACCACCTGACATAGTTTGAAAGCAGGCTCTCAGGCACGCAGATAAAGGCCTGGAGGCTGATTGAGCGGCTAGTAGATTGCCGCTGCCTGGATCAAGAGGCAGCCCATTGACCCGTAAAATCGAACAGTTGCTGCACAGGGCCGGAAAAAATACCGGCCACTTACGGTAACGATTCAGACGTTGCCTGGCGCAAAACGCCGCGCATTATAACCAGCGTTCTGTCATTCGGGGGCGTTGCAGCCTGTAGGCATAAACCCCGGTTTTCTGGCAGTGAAGGAAAAATCTGCTAACAATGCACACGGTGCGTATAACGGCAGCTACGCCATAATGCGCGCCGAGCTAAAAGGAGCATCCAATGAGCAGCACTGCACAAACGGCTGAAGGCGAAAAAATTCTAATCGTTGATGACGATCCGGGGCTGAGCAGCCTGCTGGAGCGTTTCTTCGTCAGCAAGGGCTACCGTGCCCGTACCGTTCCGAACACCGAGCAGATGGACCGTCTGCTGGCGCGTGAAGTGTTCAATCTGGTCGTCCTCGACCTGATGCTGCCGGGCGAAGACGGCCTGACCGCGTGCCGCCGCCTGCGCGGCGCGAACAACCAGATTCCGATCATCATGCTCACCGCCAAGGGCGATGAGCTGAGCCGCATCAAGGGCCTTGAACTGGGCGCCGACGATTACCTGGCCAAGCCGTTCAACCCGGACGAGCTGATGGCACGGGTCAAAGCGGTATTGCGCCGTCAGGCCGCACCGGTACCGGGCGCACCGGGCAGCGAAGACGAAAACGTCACCTTCGGTGATTACGTGTTGTCGCTGGCCACCCGCGAACTCAAGCGTGGCGATGAAGTGCACATGCTCACCACCGGTGAGTTCGCGGTACTCAAGGCGCTGGTGATGAACGCTCGTCAGCCACTGACCCGTGACAAGCTGATGAATCTCGCCCGTGGCCGTGAATGGGATGCGCTCGAGCGTTCCATCGACGTGCAGATCTCGCGTCTGCGCCGGATGATCGAACCCGATCCGTCGAAACCGCGTTACATCCAGACCGTCTGGGGCGTGGGTTACGTGTTCGTACCGGATGGCACCGCCACCAAGTGATCGGTGATTTGTAGGAGCGGGTCTGCAAGGCTCTGGCCGCACGGCCATTGCCACAGACTCGCAATCCGCAATATGCGAGCATTGCTCGCTCCTGCAAGTGTGTAGCGGTTAAAGATGAAAACCCCCGTCTGGTTCCCCCAAAGTTTTTCTCCCGCACCCTCTGGCTGGTGCTGATCGTCGTGCTGTTTTCCAAGGCGCTGACCCTGGTTTATCTGTTGATGAACGAGGACGTGCTGGTGGATCGCCAATACAGCCATGGCGTCGCTCTGACGCTGCGCGCCTATTGGGCCGCCGACGAAGAAAACCGCGCAAAAATCGCCGATGCCGCGACCCTGATCCGCGTGGTTGGCGCCGGTGTGCCGGAAGGCGAACAACACTGGCCGTACAGCGAAATCTATCAGCGCCAAATGCAGGCCGAACTGGGGGCCGACACTGAGGTGCGCTTGCGCATGCACTCGCCGCCGGCATTGTGGGTGAGGGCGCCGAGCCTGGGCGATGGCTGGCTGAAAGTACCGCTGTATCCGCATCCGCTGCGCGGCCAGAAAATCTGGAACGTGCTCGGCTGGTTCCTCGCCATCGGCCTGCTATCGACGGCGTCGGCATGGATTTTCGTCAGCCAGCTCAACCAGCCGCTGAAGCGTCTGGTGTATGCCGCGCGACAACTCGGCCAGGGCCGCAGCGTGCGCCTGCCGATCAGCGACACGCCCAGCGAAATGACCGAGGTTTACCGCGCCTTCAATCAGATGGCCGAGGACGTCGAACAGGCCGGGCGTGAGCGTGAGCTGATGCTCGCCGGCGTCTCCCATGACTTGCGCACACCGCTGACGCGCTTGCGCCTGTCGCTGGAACTGATGGGCGATCACACCGACCTCACCGACGACATGGTTCGCGACATCGAAGACATGGATGCGATTCTCGACCAGTTCCTCGCGTTCATCCGCGACGGTCGCGATGAGTCTGTAGAAGAAGTCGACCTCAGCGATCTGGTGCGCGAAGTTGCCGCGCCATACAACCAGAATGAAGAGAAGGTACGTTTGCGCCTGGAACCGATCCAGCCGTTTCCGCTACGTCGAGTATCGATGAAACGCCTGCTTAATAACCTGATCGGCAACGCCTTGAACCATGCCGGCACGGGTGTTGAGGTCGCGGCTTATGTGTCAGGAGATACCAGCGCGCCGTATGTGGTCCTGAGTGTGATGGACCGTGGCGCCGGTATCGATCCGTCCGAGCTTGAAGCAATCTTCAACCCGTTTACCCGAGGTGATCGGGCTCGCGGTGGCAAAGGTACCGGGCTGGGACTGGCGATCGTGAAAAGGATTGCGGCGATGCATGGCGGCAATGTCGAATTGCGCAACCGGTCCGGGGTGGACTGGAGGCGCGGGTGAGATTGCCGCTTGGATTGATGTTGCCCCGAGATGCGGTCTAGAAGCAGCTGCAAGCTTCAAGCTGCAAGTTGCAAGTTGCAAGCAAAGCGCTGTTCACTTGCCGCTTGAAGCTTGCCGCTAGCACCTGCTTTTCTAGCCCTTGCCCTTGGTGCGGGTCATATTCGGCCCGCCATTCTTTTCCAGATGCTCGATGATGATCCCGGCGACATTCTTGCCGGTGGTGGTCTCGATCCCTTCCAGTCCCGGCGACGAATTGACTTCCATCACCAGCGGCCCGTGATTGGAGCGCAGGATATCCACACCCGCCACTGCCAGGCCCATTACCTTGGCCGCGCGCAACGCGGTCATGCGTTCTTCCGGGGTGATCTTGATCAGGCTGGCGCTGCCGCCGCGATGCAGGTTGGAACGAAACTCGCCCGGCTTGGCCTGACGCTTCATTGCCGCGATCACCTTGTCGCCGACCACGAAGCAGCGGATATCCGCGCCGCCGGCTTCCTTGATGTATTCCTGAACCATGATGTTCTGCTTCAGGCCCATGAATGCTTCGATCACCGACTCTGCCGCCGTCGCGGTTTCGCACAGCACCACGCCGATGCCCTGAGTGCCTTCGAGTACCTTGATCACCAGCGGTGCGCCGTTGACCATGGCGATCAGATCGGGAATGTCGTCCGGCGAGTGGGCAAAACCGGTGACCGGCAAACCGATTCCGCGCCGCGACAGCAGCTGCAGGGAACGCAATTTGTCCCGCGAGCGGGCAATGGCCACCGACTCGTTGAGCGGGAACACGCCCATCATTTCGAACTGACGCAACACCGCGCAGCCGTAGAACGTCACCGACGCGCCGATCCGCGGGATCACCGCATCAAAACCTTCCAGCGGTTTGCCGCGGTAATGGATCTGCGGCTTGTGGCTGGCAATGTTCATGTAGGCGCGCAAGGTGTCGATCACCACCATTTCATGCCCGCGCTCGATTCCGGCTTCGACCAGACGGCGGGTGGAATACAGACGCGGATTACGCGACAGCACAGCGATCTTCATGCAACACCTGTGGAGGAGGTAGATACCGGGAACACCGGCTTGTCTTGTACATACTTGATGCCCGGATTGACCACCAGTTGGCCATCGATCAGGGCTTTGGAACCGAGCAACAGGCGATAACGCATGGACTTGCGGCAGGCCAAAGTGAATTCCACTGGCCAGACCCGATCGCCCAAAGCCAGCGTGGTACTGATCACGTAGCGCACCTGCGCATGGCCGTTGGAGCTCTTGATGGTTTTGCGCGTGACCAGCGGCGCTTCGCAGCGCCGGTGACGCAGTTGCACCACCGTGCCTAGGTGCGCGGTGAAACGCACCCATTTCTCGCCGTCGCGTTCGAACGGTTCGATATCGGTGGCGTGCAGGCTGGAGGTGCTGGCGCCGGTGTCGATTTTTGCGCGCAGGCCCGCGACTCCCAGGCCCGGGAGCGCCACCCACTCGCGCAGACCGACAACGGTCAAATGATCAAATGTCTTCAAAGAAAAAACCAAGGGTTAACGCTTCCAGGCTTCGTCTGGCACCTGGGGCAACGCTTTGAAAGCAGGTTTGGCGAACCAGTAGCCCTGCATCAGAAATATTCCACAGTCCGCGAGGAAGTCCCGTTCCCCGGCGCTCTCGATGCCCTCGGCAATGACTGTAACGTTCAACTCCGCACACATTGTGACAATCCCCCGCACGATTACCTGACGGACACGGTCTTGATCGATATCGCGGATCAGCGCCATGTCGAGTTTGATCAGGTCCGGTTGGAAATCAGCCAGCAGATTGAGCCCCGAATAACCGGCACCGAAATCGTCGATGGCGGTCTTGAAGCCGAATTCGCGGTATTCACGCAGAATATTGGTCAAATGGCGATAATTATCTACGTGCTCGATCTCCAGGGTTTCGAAAATCAGCCGGTCGATCGGAAAGTTGTGTTTTCGTGCGGCCTCCAGTGTGCTGCGAATGCATAACTCTGGACGGTAGACGGCGTTGGGCAAAAAGTTGATCGACAAGTGTGTCTGCATATTAAGACTGGCCGCGCCTTCGATGGCGCGAGTCCGGCAGAGCTGGTCGAAGCGGTAGCGGTTGTCTTCTGTAACCTGATTTAACACGGACAGCGCCCCTCACCGGCCACACCGCGCACCAGCGCTTCATGGGCGAATACCGATTGGTCGCGCAGATCGACGATCGGCTGGTAGGCGAAGGCAAAATCGAAGTCCAGCGGCTCGCTCTGCTGGCAGCCCTGGCAACCGCCCTTTGGCGAGGTCAATGAAGTCGGAAATTTTGTCACTCGATCACTCCAGGCCGGTCAGGCGGCGAAGATCACAGTCTATCTGGTGGGCCGAGTTCTTGCGCCCGACAGAAACGGTAGTACAGTTCCGACTACTGGCTGAGCGAGGAATTCATATGGGACAGAAGCAGGAAGAGGACGACAAGGTCCGTCTCGATAAATGGCTGTGGGCGGCGCGTTTCTACAAGACCCGTGCGCTGGCCAAAGCAGCCATTGAAAGTGGCAAGGTGCATTGCCGTGGCGAGCGCTGCAAACCGGGCAAGGAACCACGCATCGGTGACGAGTTCGAGATTCGCACCGGCTTCGAAGTGCGCACGGTGAGGGTCGAGGCGTTGTCGATCGTGCGTCGGGGCGCACCCGAGGCGCAGACCCTGTATGCCGAGACCGAAGCGAGTATCGCCAAGCGCGAAGCAGCTGCGGCGATGCGCAAGGCAGGGTCGTTGGGCGTGAGCACCGATGGCAAGCCGAGCAAAAAGCAGCGGCGTGATTTGTTCAAGTTTCGCGGTAGCAGCAACGAAGATTGAAACGTTATGCCGGCCTCTTCGCGAGCGGGCTCGCTCCCACATTTGATCGAGTCGTCTGTGGCAGCGAGCATGCTTGCGAATCGACTACGACGCGGAATCAGGCGCTACGCACCACACTCATCCGCGACACCAGCGGCAACTTGGCCAGCAATGCGAAAACCGGGGCGGTCAGCTTCAACCAGAAGTTCGCGGCGTGAAAGGCAAACGGCGTGTAGTAGCCCCAGCCCAACGCCCATACCGCCAGCAGTACGCCACCGATGTAATCGTCCTGGCCCCAATGCGCGCCGGCCACCAGACGCGGCAGCATGAACAACACTGCCAGACCCCAGGCCGTCAGAAATTGCCCGACCGTGCGGCTGAACACGCCCATGAACAGTGCCCAGATCAACAGCACCGAAGCGTGATCACCCGGGAAGCTCTGGCCCGAGCGATCCTTCAGCTCCCAGGTTTTTTCCAGGTGCGGAAAGTAATCACTGATGTGTACGGCGCCCTCAAGCACCATCGACGGGCTGCTGTGCTGCCAGCCCATATGGTCGGCGAATTTGGAAAACAGCGCGCGAATCACCACCATCAACAGCAGGATGGAGAAAAAACCGAAGAATGCGCGGCGCACGTCGATCGCCCTGAAGACCCAGTCGCCCTTGATCAGCAGCGTCAGCAGAATCAGTCCGACGACGATGTCGAACGGGCGCAGACTTGCAATTGCCCAGATGTGGAGCCATATCGGGTTGCTGGCCAGCGGTGCATTCAGTGAGCGGAACAGCCACTCGTCGAAAATCACACACAGCATCTGGCCGGTAGGCCATAACCAGAAAGCCAGTAGCGCCAACGGCACTACGTTACACAGAACCAGCCGGCCGAGGTTCCACCTTGATTGGAACAAACCCGGATTGTTCATAAAATGCCTCCCATGGCGAAAAAGCGCCGGCACCAAAAAAGTGCCAGCAAGCGCAAATTTTCACGTTTTGTAATCATTTTGTCATCACATTCAGATACCCAGACCTATGACCGACCTAGCGGATACCGATTTCACTCAACGCTTCATCTTCGATGACAGCGACACTCGCGGCGAACTGGTAGCGCTGGAGCGCAGCTACGCCGAAGTCCTCGCCAAACACCCGTACCCGGAGCCGGTCGCACAGTTGCTCGGCGAACTGATGGCGGCCGCTTCGTTGCTGGTCGGCACGCTCAAGTTCGATGGCCTGTTGATTTTGCAGGCGCGCTCGGAAGGGCCGATTCCGCTGCTGATGATCGAGTGCTCCAGCGAGCGCGAAATCCGTGGCCTGGCGCGCTATGACGCCGAGCAGATCGCGGCCGACGCTACCCTCAGCGACCTGATGCCGAACGGCGTTCTGGCCCTGACTGTCGATCCGACTGTGGGCCAGCGCTATCAGGGCATTGTCGATCTCGACGGCGAAACCCTGTCCGATTGCTTCACCAACTATTTCGTCATGTCGCAGCAGGTCGGCACACGCTTCAAGCTGTTCGCCGATGGTCGTCGTGCACGCGGCATGCTGCTGCAACAACTCCCTGCCGATCGCTTGAAAGACGAAGAGGACCGCGCTGCTAGCTGGCAGCATCTCACCGCGTTGGCCAGCACTCTGAGCGCCGATGAATTGCTCAGCCTCGACAACGAAACCGTGCTGCATCGGCTGTATCACGAGGAGCAGGTACGTCTGTTCGATGTGCAGCATCTGCGCTTCAGCTGCAGCTGCTCGCGGGAACGCTCCGGCAATGCGCTGGTCAGTCTTGGGCTGGAGGATGCGCTGGCGCTGGCCGCCGAGCAGGGTGGCAAAGTCGAGATCGATTGCCAGTTCTGCAATCAGCAGTACCTGTTCGACGCGGCTGATATCACTCAATTGTTCGCTGGCGCGGGCGTCGATACGCCGTCAGATACCCGTCACTAAAACGGTTCAGCGCAGGTAAATTCACTGCGCAATGACGGAATATCGCCGTTACGACGGGAGGACCCTACTCTTTTTGGGCTTTTCTGGCATAATCCGGCCCACTTTTTTCGCGGTAGTAGTGCACGACTTTCTACTACAAAACGTTTGGAGCACACTCGGCCGCTGGCCGACGGGGAACCTCATGACGCAAGCCAATAACGCCGTGTACACCGATCTGAGTGTTGATGATCTGGTAAAAGAAGCCCTGAATCGCGGTGAAGGCGAGCTTGCCGATACCGGCGCCTTGGTTGTTCGCACCGGTCACCGCACCGGCCGTTCGCCAGTCGACCGTTTCATCGTTGAAGAGCCTTCCACCCAGGCCGCTATCGCCTGGGGCCCGATCAACCGCAAGTTCCCGGCCGACAAGTTCGATGCCCTGTGGGCTCGCGTCGAGGCTTTCAACAACGCGCAAGAGCACTTCGTTTCCCACGTCCATGTAGGCGCGGCGGAAGATCACTACCTGGCCGTGAAAATGACCACCCAGACTGCCTGGCAGAACCTGTTCGGTCGTTGCCTGTTCATCAATCCGGCCCAGTACAACCCGGCTGGCCGTGAAGAATGGCAAGTGCTCAACGTCGCCAACTTCGAGTGCGTGCCTGAGCGTGACGGCACCAACTCCGATGGTTGCGTGATCATCAACTTCGGGCAGAAGAAAGTGCTGATCGCCGGCATGCGTTACGCCGGTGAGATGAAGAAGGCCATGTTCTCGGTGCAGAACTTCCTGCTGCCGGCCGCTGACGTGCTGCCAATGCACTGCGCTGCCAACATCGGCGAAGACGGCGACGTGACCCTGTTCTTCGGTCTGTCGGGCACCGGTAAAACCACCCTGTCGGCGGACGAAAGCCGTTACCTGATCGGTGACGACGAACACGGCTGGGGCGAAGGCGTGGTGTTCAACATCGAAGGCGGTTGCTATGCCAAGTGCATCGACCTCTCCGAGAAGAACGAGCCGGTCATCTGGAAAGCCATCAAGCACGGCGCGGTGCTGGAAAACGTCGTTATCGACGACGCCAAGCACGCCGACTACGCCGATGTCAGCCTGACCCAGAACAGTCGCGCCGCCTACCCGCTGGAGCACGTTGCCAAACGTTCCGAGAAGAACCTCGGTGGCGAGCCAAACGCGGTGATTTTCCTGACCTGCGACCTGACCGGCGTGCTGCCGCCAGTGTCGATCCTCAACGAAGAGCAAGCGGCCTACCACTTCCTGTCCGGCTACACCGCACTGGTGGGCTCGACTGAAATGGGTTCGGGCAGCGGCATCAAGTCGACCTTCTCCACCTGCTTCGGCGCACCGTTCTTCCCGCGTCCGGCTGGCGAATACGCCGAACTGCTGATCAAGCGCATTCGCGGTTTCGGCTCCAAGGTCTACCTGGTCAATACCGGCTGGACCGGCGGCGGCCACGGTGTCGGCCAACGCTTCAACATCCCGACCACCCGCGCAGTGATCGCAGCGATCCAGAGCGGCGCACTGATCGGTGCTGCCACCGAACACCTCGACACCATCAACCTCGACGTGCCACTGGCCGTTCCGGGCGTTGATACCAACCTGCTCAACCCACGCAACACCTGGGCTGACAAGGCTGCGTACGACGAGGCAGCGAAAGCACTGGCCGGTCTGTTCATCGAGAACTTCAAGAAGTTCGAAGTGAGCGACGCGATCAAGGCGGCTGGGCCGAAGTTGTAAGTAGTGGTTTGCAGTGAATAAAAAAACCGCCCTTTGGGGCGGTTTTTTCATAGGCGAAGATTTGGGTAAGCTGATTTCAACGGGGTTCTTCACTTGCCATGTAGCAATATCCATTCATTTTTGGCGTGATACGGCCAGAATCATTCCATTAACAGTACTGCAACATGATCCTCTAACTAAGGCCATTGCCGCCGTGCATGCATGACACGCAGCACTTCCCCCGGTCTTTTTTGATTGCGTAGACGATGACGTAGTTGGCGGCCGCAACGATTTCACGTGTTCCGAGGACCCTGCCCTTTCGGTACAAGGTTGGGCGCTGTCTTGCTATTTCCCCTTTTGATTCGAACATCTCATCGAGATCCGCAGCAGCGTCTGGGTTGTCCTGACCGATTCGATCCGTTATCCGGTCTCGGTCAGCAAGCGCTTCCGGGCGCCAGACCAACCTCATCAGCGCCCTCGTTGACGCAGGGCATCACGCTTGGCGGCGAATATTCGGCGAGCATCTTCATCGCTGATGCTTGGCCTTGGATCATCGATGCTGATCTGCACCTGTCGCTTGAACCATTCCTCATAAGCGGCCGCTTCATGGGCTTGTTTCAACGCTTCAGAGCGATCGGGCCGGGCGTAGGTTTTCAGTTGCTGCGGGTCATAATCGGAGGCATTCACGTTGAATTGGCTGATGCCCAAGCCCTGCAGATAGGTCACCAGCGTCTCCAGCTTCTTGAACAGGCGCACCTGACCACTGCGTTGTGCTGTCAGCGCGCATTTGCGGCTGCCTTGCCGAACCTCGACCGACCAGCCTCCTGGTTTCGCGACGATGTTTGTGCCGCTCACAGAACCGTTTTCGACCAAGCGAACGAGGGTGCTGTGATCGATGATTTCAGTGCTGGCCATAAATGCGAGCCCTTCGTTGAGTGATGGCTCCCATCGTACGCAATCAATAGTAGTTTGCAAATTTTGACTCCTGGTGCTGGACACGGCGTGTGCAGCGATGATGTTTCGTTTGTTACTGGGCCGGGGCATCTGACTTGCAGCAGGTCGCAGCCGTTCTGTGTCAGCAGGTACAGGGCGTGGGTGATGTGGGTGTCGCTGACCAAAGCAGCGACACCATGACTATAGGTTCGCACCACCCGCTCGCGATAGCCGACAAGGCATCGGGTGAAGTAGGAACGGGACGAACAATGTGTCAGACAGTCACTACTGTCGCTTCAACGCCTTTCAACGCAGATGCTGGTAGCCGGAAATATCCAGCAGGCTCGTGGTCAGTCCGGTTGCCGGGCGGTAGATCGTGCCTTTGACCGCGGAAAACGGCACGCCTTTGCTGCCCAGCGAGACATAGCGCTCGCCTTTATCCAGTTCGGTGAAATAGGTGTAGGACTGGCTGTGCATCTTCTTGTAGCGGGCTTCGTCGCTGACGATGGCGCCGGTGAAACGAAGCAGGTCGGCATCGCTCAGGTTAAGGGTCTTGCTCAATGGCACGCCCCAGCGCTTTAGGCAGGTCTCGGCAAGATGGCGAACGATACGGCCGGGTTCGATCAGCGCGTTGAGGTCGCTGCTGCTGCTCGGCTCGCCGCCGAGTGCCGTGGCGTTGCCGGCGAGGGTGGCGTGGCGACCGGCCATTGGATAGATCGAGGTTTTTGTGCCGGTTGCGGTTTGCGGAATCACGCAGCTGAAGCCCTTCGAACGCTCATCGCGGGCATAGAAGGCGATGTATTCCTTGACGTTGGATTCGAGTTTCACGCGGTTTTCCTGGAAGTTGCCGATTCCCGGAACCGGGTCAACCGCAAAGATATTCACGGGAATATGTTTGAGTGCAGCGTCCTTGAACATTGCGTTGGCGAGCATATGGCAACTGATACCGCCACGGCTCCAGCCGACCAGATTGACTCGTGTCGGAATAACGCCGTCCTTGCGGAAAGTCTTGATGATTTGTTCCTGTAATTTCTGTTGGGTAATACTACGATCGCCATAGTTGTACTGGCGCCAGAACCAGGAGCCTTCAACTTTCACATCGTCAATCGGAATGCCTGCGGTTTTAAGGCGGTTATATTCTGTCTCAGTCAGTTGTTTGCGCTGCCAGTCGCATTTGCCTTTGATAATGTTCACGGCGTGTTGCACGTTTTCGTCCCAGCCTTTACCGAACAGAGTACCGGACAAGCCGTATTCAGAGGTCTTGGTGAACAGGTCATCGGCTTGCAGATTGCCGCTGCCCGGGCCGTCGACGACGATCCACTCTGCAAATTCCCGTCCGCTGTGGTGCGCAGCAAGCGTAGAAACGATTTCGCCATCCCAGAAGCTTTTATGTTTGTCATCAAACTTGTTGGAGCCGGTGCCGCAGAAAAATATCGTCAAAGTTGTCATTTTGTTGCTCTCGTTCTATTTGGAAGAGCAAGCAATCTAGTTGCGGTTGATTGGATTGATAAAGTTTTTCGTTGTTTCGATTCTTGTAGTTTTTAATAAATCCATTGTTGTTTGGTCTGTAATAAAATTTTTATTGCAGGAATTTTTAGTTGTCTGGAGACTTCATCTACCTGATGAACCCTCGTCTGCGCTTGATACCCTGTATTATTCCGTATCGATTTTACCTCCAACCTTTTCTCGACTCGCTGCAATCGCCCGCTAGTCTTTGGACATGGCAGCAGTCAAAGGAGTGACAGCAAATGCACGACACCCTGAAACAGGTTTTTGGTTATCCCCAGTTTCGACCCGGTCAGGAAGCCGCTGTCAGCGCGGTGCTGGCGGGGCGTTCGGCAGCGGCGATCTTTCCCACCGGCTCCGGCAAGTCCCTTTGCTACCAACTGCCGGCACTTTTACTGCCACACCTGACTTTGGTGGTTTCGCCGTTGCTGGCGTTGATGCAGGATCAACTGGCGTTTCTCAAGCGCCACGGCATTTCGGCCGGAAGCATCGATTCGGCGCAGAGCCGCGAGGATGCCAGCGATGTCATGGCCCGTGCGCGTTCGGGTGAATTGAAGATTTTGATGATTTCCGTCGAGCGCCTGAAAAATGAGCGCTTCCGCAATTTCCTGCAGCAGGTGCCGATCTCGTTACTGGTGGTCGACGAGGCGCACTGCATTTCTGAATGGGGCCACAACTTTCGGCCGGATTACCTGAAACTGCCCGACTACCAGCGTCAGTTCAACATCCCGCAGGCACTGCTGCTAACCGCCACAGCCACGCCGAAAGTCATCGCCGACATGCAGGCCAAATTCACCATTGCTCCGGACGATGTGGTCACCACCGGTTTCTATCGGCCCAACCTCAACCTATTGGTCGAGCCTGTACGCGGTCAGGACAAGCGCCGGCGTCTGGTCGAATGGATGACCGAACGCCCAGGGCAACCGAGCATTGTCTACGTGACGTTGCAGAAGACCGCCGAGCACATCGCCGAGCACCTTCAACGCAATGGAATCCAGGCCGAGGCTTACCACGCAGGTTTGCCGCATGATCAGCGTGAAGGCATTCAACGCCGCTTCATGGCCGGGCAGTCCAACTGCATTGTCGCCACCATCGCTTTCGGCATGGGCATCGACAAGAGCGACATCCGCAACGTGGTGCATTTCGATCTGCCCAAATCCATCGAAAACTATAGTCAGGAGATCGGCCGCGCCGGGCGTGACGGGCAGCCTTCGGATTGCCTGGTACTGGCCAATCGCGACAGCCTCAACGTGCTGGAAAATTTTGTTTATGGCGACACGCCCGAACGCGACGGGATTCGTTATGTACTCGACGAGCTCAAAGCCTCGGTACCGGAAGGACAGTGGGAGTTTCTGCTTGGGCCACTGGCCGATCAGAGCAATATTCGTTCGTTGCCGTTGAAGACGTTGCTGGTGCAGCTGGAACTGCGAGGTCTGATCGCGCCGCGTTACGCCTATTACGCCGAGTACCGCTTCAAATACCTGCTTGAGCCTGAAGCACTGTTCCAGCGCTTCGAAGGCGAGCGCAGGGATTTCGTTGCGGCGATCATCCAGACGTCAACTCGCGCACGCACTTGGGCCACGGTGAATTTCGAGGCGATGTACTCGCAGTATTCGGCCGAGCGCAATCGGGTGGTGACGGCGCTGGATTATTTCCAGGAAAAGGGCTGGGTCGAGCTTGAAAGCAAGCAGATGACCGAGGTTTACAGCCTGCTGCACAGCGATTTTCACAGCGATGCCCTGAGCGCTGAGCTGCACGAATACTTCACTCGCCACGAGCAGACCGAAGTGGCGCGGATTCACGCCATGCTTGACCTGTTCGCCACCGAACGCTGCCTGGGTTATCGCTTGGCCGAGTATTTCGGTGATCACAATGCCCCTGAGCATTGCGGCCATTGTTCGGTATGTTACGGCCAGATCGCGCGGTTGCCCGAGCCGCCGCCATTGCCGCCGCTTGTGGATAAAAACTTCGCAGAACTGTGTGGTGAATTTATCCACAGGCATGAGCAGCAAACAGGCGGTGTTCCCTCGGCCGAACGCTTGACGCGATTCCTGTGCGGAATCAGCGTGCCGTTGTTCACCAAACTCAAGGCGCGGGCGATACCGGGTTTTGCTACGTTGGAAGAGTATCCCTACGCAGAGGTCCGCGATTGGGCGGACAGTCACTTGCTCAATTAGCAGAGAGTCTGTGGGCGCTGCATCCATCCGCTGAATGTCGATCATCACGCTAATAAACTTCAAAAAGCGCCGTTGCCTGACTAAGGTTGGAATCTGTCTTCGGATCGCCAACAAGAGAACAACATGAGCCAGACACTCTTCGATATTCAGCAGGCTGCCGTGATCGGCGCGGGCACCATGGGCCGTGGCATTGTCATGTGCCTGGCCAATGCTGGCGTGAGCGTGCAGTGGGTAGATAACAGTCCACAGATGCTCGAGCAAGCGCTGACAGCGGTCGCCGAAACCTATGCACACAACGTGCGTCAGGGCCGCATCGATCAGGGCGAGGCGGACGCGCGCATTGTTCGCGTCTCTGCGGCGGCGGATTACGCGGCGATTCGCAATGTCGACCTGGTGATCGAAGCGGTGTACGAAAACCTCGAGCTGAAACAGAAGATCTTTCGCGAACTCGACGGACTGCTCAAGCCCGAGGCTCTGCTGGCGAGCAACACCTCGGCGCTGGATATCGACGCGATTGCCGCCGCAACCCGGCGCCCGGAACAGGTGCTGGGTCTGCACTTCTTCAGCCCGGCCCATATCATGAAACTGCTGGAAATCGTGCGCGGTGCGCAAACATCGCCGGCGGCGCTGGAGGCAGCGCTGGCGCTCGGCAAGCGCATGGGCAAGGTCAGCGTGGTGTCGGGCAACTGTCACGGTTTTATCGGCAACCGCATGCTGCATCCGTATGTACTGGAAGCGCGCAAAATGCTCCTCGAAGGCGCGTATCCACAGCAGGTGGATGCCGCGCTACAGGGCTTCGGTTTCGCCATGGGACCGTTTCGCATGTACGACGTGGTTGGCATTGATCTGGAGTGGCGTGCCCGCGAACTGGCTGGCAAAGGGCAGGATGCGCCGGAAGTTCAGGTGGATAACGGCTTGTGCGAACTGGGCCGGTTCGGGCAGAAGTCCGGTAACGGTTACTACCACTATGAGCCGGGCAGCCGCCAGGCCGAGCATGATCCTGAAGTGGATGCGCTGGTGCTGCGGGTCAGCGAGGAGCTGGGTTTCCAGCGTCGCGACATCGGCCCTGAAGAAATCCTTGAGCGCTGTGTGCTGGCGCTGGTTAACGAAGGCGCGAAGATCCTGCAGGAAGGCATAGCCGGCTCAGCCCATGACATCGACCTGGTGTACTTGAATGGCTATGGCTTTCCAGCGGAGAAGGGCGGGCCGATGGCCTGGGCGGATCAGCAAGGGCTGGCGGACATTCATCAGCGCTTGCTGGCGCTGGAGACGCGACAGGGCGATCAGTGGAAGCCGGCGCGCTTGATTGGCGAACTGGCGGCGCAGGGGAAGGGGTTTACTGAGCGTTGACACCGGTCGGCTGTGCTGACTTTCGCGAGCAGGCTCGCTCCCACAGAAGAGCGCGATCCAATGTGGGAGCGAGCCTGCTCGCGAAGGGCCTGCCACGGTTTGAATTAGACTCGCCGAAAATCCGAAGGAATCCCTGATCAATGCCCAACCCGACACCGCAACGCTGCGACTACCCCCACTTCCAGCCCATCACCACACGCTGGCACGACAACGACGCCTACGGTCACGTCAACAACGTCACCTACTACAGCTTCTTCGACACGGCGGTGAACACTTATCTGATCCAGGTCGGTGGCCTGGATATCCATGACGGCGAAGTGGTGGGATTCGTGGTCAGTTCGGCCTGCGATTATTTTGCCTCGATCGCTTTCCCCGATCTGATCGAGATCGGGCTGCGGGTCGGCAAGCTGGGCAACAGTTCAGTGCAATACGAACTGGCTGTGTTCAAGGTCGGCGAAAGCGAGGCGTGTGCGGCGGGGCGATTCGTGCATGTGTTTGTCGATCGGGCGAGCAATCAGCCAGTGCCGATTCCTGCCGGTTTGCGCGGAGCTCTGCAGCGGTTGGTCATCTAAAGGCGCAAAAAAATCGCAGCCACAAGGGCTGCGATTTTCGTTCAAGCCTTCGCCTTAGTGGTGGCGATAGTACTTGTGATGCTTGCGGTGGCCGTAGGCATGGCCGCGACCTGGATGACCACGGTCGCGGTAATAGCGACGGTCATCATGGCGACGGTCGTAACGACGATCATCGTCGTCGCTCTTGTTGCCCATGTAGTTACCCAGCGCGCCGCCCGCGCCGCCACCTGCGGCGGAGCCAATCAGGCTGCCGGTGGTGCCGCCGAGGCTGCGACCAACCACGTTACCGCCGGCTGCACCCAGTGCACCACCGATGGCCGCTTCGCCGCGGCTGCGTTTGTCTGCGCCGACTGCGCTACCACCCGCGCCGCCCAGGGCTGCGCCGATGGTGGAACCTGTATTGCCGCCTAGCGATTGACCGACGACCGAGCCAAGAACCCCGCCCAATGCGCCGCCCACACCTGCTTCGGTGGTGCCTCCGGCAGAAGCGAAGCCACTGACCAGGCCAAGGGACAACAAGAGAATCGAGGAGAACTTCATAGAGGATGAGCCTCAAAGGGATGACGGCGCCGATCCTGAGGCTCTGCAATGGGCGTGACAATCGAAATCCGACGAATAACACGACTTGTATACAAGATTGCAAGTTACTGTTTTTTCACCGGAACTTAACCGATTTTCGCCGGTCTTTAGCTACTTCGGACAGGCCGTTTTTATGCAAAAACGGCCTTTTTTGTGGGCGTTCAAAACTTGCAGGCAGGAAGAAATGTATTGAATGTCCCAGCGCCTCGCGAGCAAGCTCGCTCCCACATTTGAAACGCATTCCAATGTGGGAGCGAGCTTGCTCGCGAATAGGCCGGTACTGACACCCCTTCAGGCCGATTTAGCCATGATCAACCCCGTCTCACTCGCCGCCTCCAGCCGGATCGCAATGAACTTCGACGTCGGCGTGTGGCTGCCATCGCCCGTACTTTCCAGCGGCACCAGCGGATTGACCTCCGGATAGTATGCCGCCGCCTGCCCCGCAGGAATATCGAACGCCAACAATGTAAAACCTTTCACGCGGCGCTCACGACCATCGTCCCAGATCGACACGATGTCGGCCTTCTGTCCCGGACGGAAGCCCAGACGAATGATGTCGGCCTCGTTGGCGAACAGCACGTCACGCTGGCCCTTCACGCCGCGATAACGGTCGTCGAGACCATAGATCGTCGTGTTGTACTGATCGTGGGAACGCATCGATTGCAGGATCAGATCCGGCACTTGCCCAGTGGCACGGGTGCGCTCGTGGACCAGATCCTTCGGCAACTGGTTCGCGCGGAAATTGGCACGGCCCGACGGCGTGTTCCACTTGCGAGCGCCAGCGGAGTTGCCCAGATAGAAACCGCCCGGGTTCTTGATCTTGTCGTTGAAGTCCTTGAAGTTCGGGATGGTATCGGCGATCAGTTCGCGAATGCGCCCGTAATCGGCCACCAGCCAGTTCCAGTCCACCGGTTGGCTGCCCAGTGTCGCGGCAGCGATGCCGGCGATGATCGACGGCTCCGAGCGCATCTGGTTCGACAGCGGCTGCAGTTGCCCGTTGGAGGCGTGGACCATGCTGAACGAGTCTTCCACGGTGACCGCTTGCGGCCCTTCGGTCTGGATGTCGATGTCGGTACGGCCCAGGCACGGCAGGATCAGCGCGTCTTTACCGTGAGCGAGGTGGCTGCGGTTGAGTTTGGTGCTGATCTGCACGGTCAGGTCACAGTTGCGCAGCGCTTCGAAGGTGCGCGAGCTGTCCGGCGTGGCCTGGGCAAAGTTGCCGCCCAAGCCGATGAACACCTTGGCGCGACCTTCGGCCATCGCATGGATTGCCTCGACCACGTTGTGACCGTTATGACGCGGCACCTTAAACTGGAAGCGACGCTCCAGCGAATCGAGGAACGCCACCGGCGGACGCTCGTTGATGCCCATGGTGCGGTCGCCCTGCACATTGCTGTGGCCGCGCACCGGGCACAGACCGGCGCCCGGTTTGCCGATGTTGCCGCGCAGCAGCATCAGGTTGGCGATTTCCTGGATGGTCGGCACCGAATGACGGTGCTGGGTGATGCCCATGGCCCAGCACATGATCACGTTCTTGCCTTTGGCGTACATGCGCGCGGCTTGCTCGATCTCGACCAGCGTCAGGCCGGACTGCTCGACGATCTGCTCCCACGAGGTGTCGTCGACGATGGCGAGGTACTCCAGCACGTTGGCGCTGTGGGCATTGAGAAAATCATGGTCGAACACCGCCGGCTCGCCAGCCTTCTGTGCATCGCGTTCCCATTGCAGGAGGAACTTGGCCATGCCGCGCAGCACCGCCATGTCGCCGCCGAGTGCCGGGCGGAAGTACGCGGTGTTGGTCGGCTTGTCGCCATTGGTGAGCATTTCGATCGGGTGCTGGGGATGCTGGAAACGCTCCAGACCGCGTTCTTTCAGCGGGTTGATGCATACCACTTGGGCGCCGCGTTTCACTGCTTCACGCAATGGTTCGAGCATGCGCGGATGGTTGGTGCCGGGGTTCTGGCCCCAGACGAAAATCGCGTCGGCGTGCTCGAAGTCGTCGAAAGTCACGGTGCCTTTGCCGACCCCGACACTCTGCGCCAACGCCACGCCGCTGGCCTCGTGGCACATGTTCGAGCAGTCAGGGAAATTGTTGGTGCCGTAAGCCCGCACGAACAGCTGATACAGATACGCCGCTTCATTGCTGGCGCGGCCCGAGGTGTAGAACTCGGCCTGATCCGGGCTTGGCAGATTGCGCAGGTGCTTGCCGATCAGGGCAAAGGCATCTTCCCAACTGATCGGCTTGTAGCGATCGGACTCGGCGTCGTAGACCATCGGCTCGGTCAGGCGACCCTGATATTCCAGCCAGTAATCGCTCTGCTCCAGCAGGAAGTGACGCTGTGCTTGGCGAAGAATTTCGCATCGACGCGACGCTTGGTCGCTTCCCAGTTCACCGCTTTGGCGCCGTTCTCACAGAACTTGACCATGCCGCTTTCCGGCGAATCACCCCAGGCGCAACCCGGGCAGTCGAAACCGCCGTTCTGGTTGGTCTTGAGCATCATGCGCAGGTTTTTCAGGGCGTTGTCGCTGGTCAGCCACGCCTGGGCCACACTGATCAGGGCGCCCCAGCCGCCGGCGGCACCTTTGTAAGGCTTGTAACGCGGGACAGGTTTCTGGTCGGCTTGATGATGTTGGCTCACGCTTGATTCTCCATCGCGGGGCTGTACACCCGCGGCGCACTTTTCTGCGGCAGGTGGATGAGATTGAGGTTGTGGCGCCGGGCCCATTGCACGGCCAGGCCGGTGGGTGCCGACAGGCTGACCAGGGTCTGGATGCCGGCACGCAAGACTTTCTGGATCAATTCGAGGCTGCAACGGCTGGTGACGATCGCCAGCCCGCCCTCTGTGGATATCTTCTGGCGGATCAGTCCGCCGATCAGCTTGTCCAGCGCGTTATGGCGGCCGATGTCTTCGCGGCCGAGCAGCAAGTCACCGCTGGCATTCATGAACACCGCCGCATGCACCGCGCCGCAGTGTTGGCCGAGCGGCTGGAACGCGCCGATGCGCTGGCGCAAGCCGTCGAGCCATTCGATCGGTGGCAAGGCTGCGCCAGGCAATACCTTGAGATCAGGCAACGCCTGTTCAACCGCTTCGACGCCGCACAATCCGCAACCGCTGGTGCCGGCCAACTGCCGACGCTGTTGCTTGAGGTTCCAGAATGCGCGATTGGCGATGGTCACCTGCGCGTATTGCGCCGAGCCTGCACCCGTCAGTTGCAGATCGTAGATATCGCTGGCGTCTTCGATGATGCCGCTGCCGAGGCTGAAACCGACGATGAAATCTTCGAGGTCGGTCGGGGTGACCAGCATCACTGCCTGGCTGATGCCGTTGTAGGCGATCGCCAACGCGACTTCCTCGGCCAGCGCGGTGCTGGCCGATGCCTCAAGGGGTAGATCGCTGTAGCTGTAGGTCTGGCTGGCGGCAGGCGCGGGCGTTTCGATTGCTGGCGCCGCGCAGGCTGGGCGCTTGGCGTTCATGGCATCACCGACGGTTTGATCTAGGTCAAGACTAGGCGCGGCAAGTTGTCGCGTCTAATCGCTATTACCGATCTACCGATAGATGCCGTCGATCAAGCGTCGTTTGGTGATTTTTGATAGAGCGCGAAACAGGCTTCCGCCAGCGCTGAGCGGGGTGCCCTCGTCGCATGATCAGCCCCAGCGGCGCGAGGGTGTGGGCATTTTCGATCGGTTGCAGACGCAGATGATCGGCGAGGGTTTCCGCGCCGCCGTCGAGGGGCATGATCGCGCAGCAAAACCGCCGTGGACCGCTTGCAGCAATTGATGCACGGCATCGGTTTGCAGCAGCGGTTGCGGCGTCAGGCCACGGCTGTGGAAGTTGTGGTCGATGGACTGGCGAAAATGCAT
Source organism: Pseudomonas sp. B21_DOA (assembly GCA_030544685.1). Lineage (NCBI taxonomy): Bacteria > Pseudomonadati > Pseudomonadota > Gammaproteobacteria > Pseudomonadales > Pseudomonadaceae > Pseudomonas > Pseudomonas sp. B21_DOA. The sequence goes on from CP086683.1 coordinate 1,276,202, forward strand.
GCCGCTGGTGAGCATGCACAGCGGCAGTTCGATCAGCGATTCCCAGCTCAGCGGTGCTTCGCCGAAGCTGAACGAGCGCTCGTCGTAGAGCAGGCCCATGCGCGTTTCGTTGAAGGCCAGCGAATCGAAGCGCTCGCTGTCCAGACGTTCCAGATACGACACGCCGATGTCGATGCGGTTGTTCGCCAGGTGTTCGAGCACCTGCTCCGAGCTCAGCGACGACAGCTCGAAGCGCAGTTCCGGATGCGCCGCGTGCAGACGTTGCATCAGCGGCAACGGATCGAAACTCGACAGCGGCACCACACCCAGGCGCAGCGTACCGATCAGGTTGCCGCGACAGGCCGCCGCTTCCGCCTGCAGGCCATCGTAAGCCGCCAGCACCGTACGCGCCCACGCCAGCACGCGTTCGCCCGGTGCGGTGAAGCCTTCGAAGCGCTGGCCACGGTTGACCAATGGCAGATCAAGTTCTTCTTCGAGGCTGCGCAAACGCATCGACAGGGTCGGCTGGGTAATGTGGCAGCGCGCGGCGGCCTGGCCGAAATGGCGGGTTTCGTCGAGGGCGATGAGGAATTTCAGCTGCTTGATGTCCATCTTCGCTCCGGGCGGTTGGCGGGGTGTGGCGATTCTACCGCCTGCGGCGCGGCAGCGTCATTGGTCGGACTGGAACCGGGTTCGGCTGGGGTGGTCTAGGCTTGGACGACTGACCCTTTATTCCATGGAGTGAATGCAATGAGCCTTTTGAGTTTTGTCAAAGAAGCCGGTGAGAAACTGCTTGATCTGTTGACTCCCGGAAACGCCAATGCCAGCGAGCAGTTGAAGGAACATATCAGCAAGGTCGGGCTGGGCAATCCCAACGTGCAGGCGACCGTGGATGGCGACAAGGTGACAATCACCGGTGAGGTGGCAAGCCAGGAAGAGAAGGAAAAGATTCTGCTCGCGGTGGGCAACATTGCGGGCGTAGGCAGTGTCGATGATCAGATCACGGTGACCGGACCGGTCGTCGTGGCTGCCGAGTTTGTCGAGGTCAAGGCAGGTGACACGCTCAGTGCGATTTCCCTGCGCGTCTATGGCAATGCCAACCAGTACGAGAAGATTTTCGAAGCCAACAAACCGATGCTCAAGGATGTGAACAAGATTTATCCGGGGCAAAAGCTGCGCATTCCAAAATAACGCGCTGTCCATGTAGGCGCTGCCGAAGGCTCGGGCCGCGATCGGACGATCTTTTGAGCTTGTTTCAATCAAGGGCAAGATCAAAAGATCGCTGCCTTGGGCAGCTCCTACAAGGATCAGAGTCCGGTGATGAGATCGCGGTAGTCCTCGACTGCGGCAAACTCGGCCGTGTCCTTGGGCCCTTTGCGGCTGTCCGGTTCTTTCACCGCGAGCAGATGCGCTACGCCAAAATCCCGCGCACTGCGCAGGATCGGCAAGGTGTCGTCGATAAACAGGCTGCGCGCCGGATCAAACCCGATGTCCGCCTGCAAGGCATCCCAGAACTGCGGGTTCTCCTTGGGATAACCATAGTCGTGCGAGCTGATCAGCCGTTCGAAGTACGGTGCCAGTTCAATCCGTTCCAGTTTCAACGACAACGAATCGCGGTGCGCGTTGGTGATCATGATCACCCGTTTGCCGGCGCGTTTGATCGCGTCGAGAAAGGTGTCGGCATCCGCGCGCAGGGCGATCAAGTGGGCGGTTTCCTGTTTCAGTTCGCGCACCGATAATTTCAGTTCCGCGCTCCAGAAATCCAGGCAGTACCACTGCAACTGGCCGGCGTGGCGTTCGAACAGCGGCTGCAATTCCAGCTCGGCCATGGCCCGGCTGATGCCGTGCAGTTCGGCGTAGCGCTGGGGCAGGTGCTCGAGCCAGAAGTGGTTGTCGAAGTGCAGATCCAGCAGCGTACCGTCCATGTCGAGCAGAACGGTATCGATGTCGGACCACGGTAAAGAAGGCATGGCAACGTCTCGAACGGTGAAAGGATATCCGACGCAAACAATCGGGAAAGCCGCGTTATAGTAGCGCGTTCACGCCAAGGAGCTTTGCATGCGCCAGAAACCCACCGTACTCGCCCGCGAGATCGTCGCCACCAGTCGCCTGTTTCGCGTCGAAGAACTCAAGCTGCGATTTTCCAATGGCGTGGAGCGCACCTATGAGCGTCTGGTCGGCAAGGGTGCGGGCTACGGCGCGGTGATGATCGTCGCGATGCTTGATGCCGAACACGCGGTGTTGATCGAGGAATATTGCGGCGGCACCGACGAGTACGAATTGTCTCTGCCCAAAGGCTTGATTGAGCCGGGCGAAGACGTGCTGGCGGCGGCCGAGCGGGAGCTCAAGGAAGAAGCCGGTTATGGCGCGCGCCAACTTGAACATTTGACCGAACTGTCGCTGTCACCCGGTTACATGAGCCAGAAGATCCAAGTGGTGCTGGCCACCGATCTCTACGAAGAACGGCTGGAAGGCGATGAGCCGGAGCCGATGCGGGTCGACAGGGTCAACCTGCGCGAACTGTCGGCGCTGGCGCTGAATCCGCAATTTACCGAAGGCCGCGCATTGGCGGCGCTGTATTTGACCCGTGATCTGCTGCGCCAGCGCGGGATGTTCAGCTATGAGTGAGACCTCGATGAATTTTCCCCATCCGCTGATGGCACCGGTAATTGAGTTGGCTTTACAGGCTGGCGAGGCAATTCTGCCGTTCTGGCGTGCCGGCGTTGAAGTCACCGCCAAGTCCGATGATTCGCCGGTGACGGCCGCCGATCTGGCTGCGCATCATCTTATCGTCGCCGGGCTGACGGCGCTGGATCCGAGCATTCCGGTGCTCTCGGAAGAGGACGCCGATATCCCGCAGAGCGTGCGCGCCAGTTGGCAGCGCTGGTGGCTGGTGGATCCGCTGGACGGTACCAAGGAATTCATCAGTGGCAGTGAGGAATTCACCGTGAACATCGCGCTGATTGAAAATGGCCGGGTGGTGTTTGGCGTGGTGACGATGCCGACCAACGGTCGCTTTTACGTCGGCGGTGCCGGACTCGGTGCCTGGCGTGGCGACAAGAGTGGTACGCCGACGGCGATTCAGGTGCGCGATGTGCCTGCACCGGGGGAGGCGTTTACCGTGGTGGCCAGCCGTCGACATTCTAGTCCGGAGCAAGAGCGTTTGCTGGCCGGGTTGAGCGCCAGTCTCGGTGAGCTGCAACTGGCCAATATCGGCAGTTCCTTGAAGTTCTGCCTGTTGGCCGAAGGTGCTGCCGATTGCTATCCACGCCTGGCGCCGACTTCGCAGTGGGACACGGCGGCAGCGCAGGGCGTGCTGGAAGGGGCTGGTGGCGAAGTGCTCGATCTGCGCGGTGAAGCGTTTTGTTATCCGGCGCGGGAATCGCTGTTGAACGAGTTCTTTCTGGCGCTGCCGGCGAAGGCTGCGTGGCGAGCTCGGTTGTTGGAGTTGGCCCGAGGTTAATGTTCTGATCCGGAATCCCCTCACCCCAGCCCTCTCCCCAGGAGAGGGAGCCGACCGAGTTGTCTGGCGCTATGCTCGGACCTGGAGAATCGAGTCGATTGTGGATTCGGCGAAGCAGTTTCAGGTCGACGTAAATCTGCAGCACCTCCGTATCGGTTCCCTCTCCCTCGGGAGAGGGCTAGGGTGAGGGGGCTTTGATCTTCAACGGTGCAAAACGTACTGGCCGGTAAATCTCACCGCAACGTCCTCACTTCCCGCATTCAGGATCCGCGTATCCAGCGTCAACCGAGCTCGCCCATAACGCCGATACATCGCCACAAAGCGTTTCCAAATCGCCGCATCCGGCGCCGGGCAAATAGCCACGGCGTCCCCGGTTACCGGCAGCGGATAACTGATCTGCCCTTCCTGAATGACGATGTGTCCGTCGGTAATCCCTTCTTCCTTCAACCGCAGATGCAACCAGCCCCAACCGGCCAGCACCGCGCCACAGTACAGGCTGCCGCCAAACATGGTGCTCTTGTGATTGACGTTGGGCGCGAGCGGCAGGTGCAGGCGCAGTTGCTGATCCCGCCATTCGAGAACTTCAAGTCCCATCTCGGCAGTCAGCGGAATGTCGTGATGCAGCACCGTTTGCAGGTATGCGCTTACGCTGCTCATTCGTTGTCTTCCCCGTGGCTGCTGTCGCCGAAATTCAGACCGTGTTTGCGCAGTTTGTCATGCAGGGTCTTGCGCGGAATGCCCAAGGCTTCGGCAAGGCTGCGCACCGAGCTGTGCGAGCGCGCCAATTCGGCGGCGATCAGCGATTTCTCGAAGTTTTCCACTTGCTCGCTGAGGCCGCCACTGACCACTTCGACAGGCGTGCCGCCGCTGCCATCAGCGCTGTTGTCCAGTGCCAGCTCAAGCCCAAGGGCGAAGCGTTCGGCAGCATTTTGCAGTTCGCGCACGTTGCCCGGCCAGGTGTGGCGCAGCAGCAAGGCGCGGTGTGCCGGTTGCAGTTCGTGGGGCGGCAAGCCGTGGCGGGCGCTGGCTTCATCGGCGTAGTGCTGGAACAGCACCAGTGCGTCTTCGCCCCTTTCGCGCAGCGGCGGGATGCGCAGCGGCGCGACGTTGAGGCGGTAATACAAGTCGGCGCGGAAGCGTCCCTGATCCGCCGCCTGACGCAGGTCTTCCTTGGTCGCGGCGATGACGCGGATGTCCAGTGGGATCAACTGATTGCCGCCCAGACGTTCGACGACCCGCTCCTGCAGCATGCGCAGCAGTTTCACTTGCACGTCCATGCTCATGCTTTCGATTTCGTCGAGAAACAGCGTGCCGCCGTTGGCGAATTCGAATTTGCCGATGCGGCGTTTCTGCGCGCCGGTGAAGGCGCCGGGTTCGTGACCGAACAGCTCGCTTTCCACCACCGACTCCGCCAGGGCGCCGGCGTTGATCGCCACGAACGGACCGTTGCGGCGGCTCGACAAGTCGTGCAGCGCGCGGGCCACGACTTCTTTGCCGGCACCGGTTTCGCCGAGGATCAGCACATCGGCCTTGGTCGCCGCCAGCGCACCGATCTGCTCACGCAGGCGCAGCATTGGCGTCGAATGGCCGACCAGTCGCGCGCTCAGTTCGTTGCGGTCGCTCAACGCCAGACGCAGGCTGCGGTTGTCCAGCACCAGACGCCGTAGCGAGAGGGCGCGACGGACGCTGTCGAGCAGCGCATCGCTGGCAAAGGGTTTTTCCAGAAAATCGTAAGCACCGGCGCGCATCGCCTGCACCGCCAGCGGTACGTCGCCATGGCCGGTGATCAGCAGCACCGGCAGCTCCGGATCCTGTGCATGCAACTCGCTCAACAGTTCGAGGCCGTCCATGCCGGGCATGCGGATGTCGCTGACCACCACGCCGGGCCAGTCACGCTCAAGTTGCGCGGCCAGGCCCTTGGCTTCGGACAGCGGCAGGATTTTCAGGCCGGCCAGATCCAGCGTTTGGCCGAGGGCTTGGCGCAGGTGCGGATCGTCGTCGATCAACACTACCTGGATGCGATTGTCGATGGTCATGCACTTCGATCCTCTGACGGTTGCAGGCTGACTCCGGGCGCGCCGGCGCGCAGGCGCAGGGTGATCAGGGCGCCGCCTTGCTTGTGGTTGGCGAACGACAGCTCGCCACCAAAGGCGCGCATCAGCGTTTCACAAATGGCCAGTCCCAGACCCAGACCCTGGGTGCGGGTCTTGGTGGTGTAAAAGGGCTCGCTGGCGCGGCCAAGAGCTTCCATGCAGAACCCGGGGCCGTTGTCGCGAATGTACAGATTGACGCCGTCGGCGGTGGCTTCGGCACTCAGCCACAATTTGCGCGGCGGGCCTTTTTCGGTGAGCGCATCGAGGGCGTTGGCCAGCAGATTGCCCAGCACCTGACGCAAGCGGGTTTCGCCGGCCTCGACCCACAGCGTGGCTGCGGGCAAGTCGCGGATCAATTCGACTTCCATGCTGCGCCGACGTTTGGCCAGCAATGCCAGCGCATCGTCCAGCGCCGGTTGCAGGGCAACGCTTTCCGGTGCGTGGCGATCGCGGCGGGCGAAGGCGCGCAGGTGGGCGATGATCGAGGCCATGCGCCCGGTCAGTTCGCTGATGAGCTTGAGGTTGCCCCGGGCGTCCTCGGTGCGCTGATGATCGAGCAGCACTTCGGCGTTCTCCGCATAACTGCGAATCGCCGCCAGCGGTTGATTGAGTTCGTGACTGATGCTCGCCGACATGGTCCCCAGCGCCGACAATTTGCCCGCCTGGACCAAGTCGTCCTGAGCGCGCACCAGCTCCTGCTGGGCGTGCTCACGCTCAAGCACTTCCTGTTTCAAACGGCGGTTGAGGCCTTCCAGGTCGCTGGTACGTTCGGCGACGCGGCCCTCCAACTCGCGGCGTGCCTTGGCCTCGAAGGCGATGCGCTCTAGATAATGGCGGCGGCGCTGCATCATCAAACCCACCAGCAACATGACCACCAACAGTGTGGCACCGCCGATCGCGACCACCGTGCGCACCGGGCGATCGATCAGTGTACGCGGGGCGAGGATGCTGACGCTCCAGCCGGTTTCGGCGATGTCGTGGGTCTGCGTCAGCCAAGCGTCGGAACTGAGGTTCAGTGGCCGGGGTTCGCGGGTCGGGTAGGGCTGGATCGCGGTGATTGCAGCGCGCTCGGTTTCACTCAGCTCACGAGTGGCGCGGAAACGCCATTCCGGGCGCGACGTCAGGATGACCACGCCGTTATGGTCGGTCACCAGCAGTTGTTCCGGCGTCTTGCCCCACAGGCTTTCGGTGTGGTCGAGGTCGACCTTGATCACCAGCACACCGATGATTTTCTCGCCGTTGCGCACAGCGGCGGCGAAGAAGTATCCGCGTTTGGCCGACGTGGTGCCGAGGCCGAAGAAGCGTCCGAGGCGCCCGGCCATGGCTTCACTGAAATACGGGCGGAAGGCGAAATTGCGGCCGACGAAGCTGTCGCGTTTGTCCCAGTTCGACGCCGCCAGCGTCTGACCGGACGTGTCCATCAGGTACATGACTTCAGCGCCGGTCTGCGCGGCGATGTTGTTCAGCAGGCGATTGGCATTGCCTTGGGTGACGCCGTCGTCTGGCGCACCGAGCACCGCGCGCAGGGCCGGCAGATCGCCGAGAATCTGCGGCAACACTTCATAGCGATGCAGGGTGCCGAGCAGGTTGGCGACGTAGAGATCGAGGGTCTGGCGGTTCTGCCCGGCGAGTTCGCTGCGGTAATAGCGTTCGGCAAGATGTTCCAACGGCCACAGCAGTGGCGCCAGGCACAGGGCCAACAGCGCGAGGCTGCGCCAGCGGGGTCTGCGGGGAAGCGATGGTTTCATGAGCCGGATGCGCCTGAGGTAACTGGCGCATTATGCCCGGCCTCAGGCGAAGACGTCAGCGTCCTTGAGCAGCGCGGCCGCCTGATCCTTTGCCGATAGCGTCGGTGCTTCGTCCAGTTGCCAGTCGATGCCAATTGCCGGGTCATCCCAGCGAATGGCGCGTTCGTCTGACGGGGAGTAGTAATCGGTGGTCTTGTAGAGAAAATCGGCGTAATCGCTCAGCACCACAAAGCCATGGGCAAAACCCTCGGGTACCCACATCTGCCGATGGTTCTCGTCGGACAGCCGCACGGCCACCCATTTACCAAAGTTCGCCGAGCTGCGGCGGATGTCCACAGCAACATCGAGCACCTCACCGGCGGTCACGCGCACCAGTTTTCCCTGGGTTTGCTGCAACTGGTAATGCAAGCCACGCAATACGCCTCTTTGTGAGCGCGAATGGTTGTCCTGCACAAATTGCACATCCAGGCTGGTTGCTTCCAGAAACGCCTTGGCATTGAAACTCTCGTAGAAAAAACCGCGCTCGTCACCAAACACCTTCGGTTCGATGATCAGAACACCGGGTAGGTCGGTGGTGATTACATTCATGAGTATTTCCATAGATTCGAGGCGAACGGCCGGTATTCTTGCGCAAAGTGCTACCGGGTGCGAGTACCGATGCAAATACCGTAGTCAATGTCGGACGGGGGTTGCGTATCGAGCAACGCAATGGCGATATAAGCGCCTAATAATACTTCAGGGGTCGTCTCATGCCGCTCGCCACGTTGATTCATCGCGCCAGTTTGCCCGCTCCGCAGGTTTCAGAGGCGCAGGCGCTGCAATGGCTGGCCGAGCATTACGGGCTCAGCGGCACGTTGCAGGCGCTGGGCAGCCAGCAGGATCTGAATTATCGCGTTGACAGTGCGCGTGGGCGCTTCGTATTGAAAATCTGTCGTGGCGATTACGCGCTGGTGGAGCTGCAAGCCCAGCACGCAGGTCTCAAATACCTGGCCGAGCACTCGGCGATCAAGGTGCCGCAGGTGATCGCCGCCAATAATGGTGAAGACCTGTTGTCGCTGCAAGCCAATGGCGAAGCGGTTCATGTGCGATTGCTGGAATACATCGACGGGCAGCCGTTGACCGATTTCGATCATCTTGGTCAGGACGTGATCGCCGGGTTTGGCCGGCTCTGTGGCGAGATGGATCTGGCCCTGGAAGGTTTCGATCATCCGGGCCTTGAGCGCACATTGCAGTGGGACGCGCGTCACGCCAGCGCGTTGATCAGTCATCTGTTGCCAGTGATCAAGGATGAGCAGCAGCGTACGGTGATTAGCACAGCTGCCGATCAGGCCGAGCGCCGTTTGCAGCCGTTGCTGGACAAACTGCCGGTGCAGGCGATTCACATGGATATCACCGATGACAACGTCGTCTGGGCGCGGGATGCCCAGCGGCATTGGCAGTTGCAGGGCGTGATCGATTTCGGTGATCTGGTGCGCACCTGGCGTATCACCGATCTGTCGGTGACCTGCGCGGCATTGCTGCATCACGCCGATGGCGATCCGTTTGTCATCCTGCCGGCGATCAAGGCTTATCACGCGGTCAATCCGTTGCACTATGCAGAACTGCAAGCGCTCTGGCCGTTGATCGTCGCGCGAGCGGCGGTGCTGGTGCTCAGTGGCGAGCAGCAGGTCAGCATCGATCCGGGCAACACCTACAGCCGCGACAATCTCAATCATGAGTGGGAGATCTTCCGCGTCGCGACTTCGGTGCCATTGGCGCTGATGGAGGCGGCGATTCTCACTGCCGTGGGCCAGACCTTACCGAGGAACGAACACGCAGAATTTGCGCCGCTGTTGCCCGGACTGGTCGGGCGCGAATTTGCGCTGATCGATCTGGGCGTGTTGAGTCCGCACTTCGAGGCGGGCAATTGGGAGCAGCCGGGCATCGATCAGCGCTTGCTGACCGAAGCCGCAGCGGTGCATGGGCTGGCGGCGACGCGTTATGGTCAGTACCGCTTGTCACGTACTCGGCCGGACAGCGCGACTGAGCCGGATACGTTCGCGTTGCATGTCGAATTACGTGCGCCGTCTGGAAGCGAAGTGCAAACGCCGTTCGCCGGCGTTCTGAATCAAGCGGCAAACGGTGCGCTGCAACTCGATGGCCCACAGTTCAGCCTTCGCCTGTGGGGCGTGACGCCTGTTCTTGAGCATGGGGTGGCAGTGGATCGAGGCCAGAAACTCGGTGCGGTCACGGGGCCGCTGCTGGTGCAGTTGTGCCGAGAAGCAGAACTCGACGCGCCGCTGTTTTGCACGCCGTCCCGTGCGCCGGCCTGGCAGGCGTTGTGTCCGTCACCGGCGACCTTGCTCGGGTTGGCCTGCGACGCCGAGCCGGAGCTGGACGCGAAAACGCTGCTCGAGCGCCGCGACGCCAGTTTTGCCCGCACGCAAAAACACTATTACCTCGACCCGCCGCGCATTGAACGCGGCTGGCGCAACCACCTGGTCGACATGCACGGCCGTTCGTATCTGGACATGCTCAACAACGTCGCCGTGCTCGGTCATGGTCACCCTCGGATGGCGGCGGTCGCAGCACGGCAGTGGTCGTTGCTCAATACCAATTCGCGCTTCAACTATGCGGCAGTCGCCGAGTTTTCCGAACGCTTGCTGAAACTGGCGCCAAAGGGCATGGATCGGGTGTTTCTGGTCAACAGCGGCAGCGAGGCCAATGACCTGGCGATTCGTCTGGCCTGGGCCTTCAGCGGCGGGCGCGACATGATCAGCGTGCTCGAGGCGTATCACGGCTGGACGGTCGGTGCCGATGCGGTATCGACGTCAATTGCCGACAACCCGAAGGCGCTGGAAAGTCGCCCGGACTGGGTGCACCCAGTGCCGGCGCCGAACACTTATCGCGGCGAATTCCGTGGCGTCGATTCAGCGCCGGATTACGTGCGCAGCGTCGAACATCATCTGCAGAAACTCGCCGAGCAGAAGCGCCAACTGGCGGGTTTCATCTGCGAGCCGGTCTACGGCAATGCCGGGGGATTGCTTTACCGCCGGGCTATTTGCCGCAGGTGTATCAAAAGGTCCGCGCGCAGGGCGGGGTGTGCATCGCTGACGAAGTGCAGGTCGGTTACGGGCGCATGGGCCATTTTTTCTGGGGCTTCGAAGAGCAGGGCGTGGTGCCGGACATCATCACCATGGCCAAAGGCATGGGTAACGGCCAGCCACTGGGCGCGGTGATCACTCGCCGGGAAATCGCCGAGGCGCTGGAGGCCGAAGGTTATTTCTTCTCGTCGGCGGGCGGCAGTCCGGTCAGTTGTCAGATCGGCATGGCGGTGCTCGATGTGATGGAGGAAGAAAAGCTCTGGGAAAACGCCCAGGTCGTCGGCGCCCACTTCAAGGCGCGCCTGCAAGCGTTGATCGATAAACATCCGCTGGTCGGCGCGGTGCACGGCTCCGGGTTTTATCTCGGGCTGGAGCTGATCCGCGATCGGCAGACGCTAGAACCGGCAACTGCCGAGACTGCATTGCTGTGTGATCGCCTGCGCGAGTTGGGGATCTTCATGCAGCCGACGGGCGATGACTTGAACATCCTCAAAATCAAGCCACCGATGGTGACGTCGCGCCAGAGCGTGGATTTCTTCGTCGAAATGCTGGATCGGGTGTTGAGCGAAGGACTGTAAGCGAGGCACATTCCCTGTGGGAGCGAGCCTGCTCGCGAAAGCTGTGTATCAGTCGCCACACGCGGTGACTGACACAGCGCATTCGCGAGCAGGCTCGCTCCCACATCTGTTTTCAGTCTTAAGTCCGATTTGTATCGATTTAATTGGCGTTAAAACAGAAAGATTCCTTATTTACAGCTTCTAAAGCCGATATTTATCGGTTATAAAGTCGCCATTGCTCCGGCATGGTGATCTCTTGTCCGGTGCGCGCGTTTTCTTTTCGGTCGAACTCTTCGACCGTCAAAGCACTAGCCCGGAGATGATTCATGAGCCGTATCGTTACCGTCGCCGCCACGCAGATGGCCTGTTCGTGGGACCTGGAAGCCAACCTCGAAACCGCTGAAAGACTGGTCCGCGAAGCCGCCGGCAAAGGCGCGCAGATCATCCTGATTCAGGAACTGTTTGAGGCACCGTACTTTTGCCAGAAGCCGAATCCGGATTACCTGCAACTGGCAACGACGGTGGAAGACAACGTCGCCATCAAGCATTTCCAGAAAATCGCCAAGGAGCTGCAGGTGGTGCTGCCGATCAGCTTCTACGAACTGGCGGGGCGTGCGCGCTTCAACAGCATCGCGATTATCGACGCCGATGGCAGCAACCTCGGGATTTATCGTAAGAGCCACATCCCCGACGGCCCGGGCTATCACGAGAAGTATTACTTCAATCCGGGCGACACCGGCTTCAAGGTATGGAACACCCGTTACGCGAAAATCGGCGTCGGCATCTGCTGGGACCAGTGGTTTCCGGAAGCGGCGCGCAGCATGGCCCTGCAAGGCGCGGAAATTCTCTTTATCCAACCGCGATCGGCAGCGAGCCGCATGACAAGACCATCTCGTCGCGCGATCACTGGCAGCGGGTGCAGCAGGGCCATGCCGGCGCCAATCTGATGCCGCTGATCGCCAGCAACCGCATCGGCAATGAAGAGCAGGACGGCTACGACATCACCTTCTACGGCTCGTCGTTCATCGCCAACCAGTTCGGCGAAAAAGTGCGGGAGCTGAATAAAACCGAAGAAGGTATTCTTGTGCACACGTTCAACCTCGACGAGCTGGAACATATTCGCAGCGCGTGGGGTTCATTTCGCGACCGCCGGCCGAATCTGTACGGCGCGTTGAAAACCCTCGACGGTTCCCTGGAGTCCTGATGACCACATTGAAAAGTACCCCGCGCGCCGACGGCTTCTACATGCCGGCCGAGTGGGCGCCACAAACCCAGACCTGGATGATCTGGCCCGAGCGCCCGGACAACTGGCGTCTGGGCGGCAAACCGGCGCAGGCCGCGCACGCCGCAGTGGCCAAAGCCATCGCCCGCTTCGAGCCGGTGACCGTTGCCGTCTCCGCCGGCCAATACGAAAACGCCCGCGCGCGCCTCGACGTGCCGAATATCCGCGTGGTGGAAATGTCCAGCGACGACGCCTGGGTTCGCGACAGCGGCCCGACCTTCGTCATCAACAACCATGGCGAAGTGCGCGGTGTGAACTGGGATTTCAATGCCTGGGGCGGTTTCGATGGCGGCCTGTATGCGCCGTGGAACCGTGATTCGCAGGTCGGTGGCAAGATTCTCGAACTCGAACGCAGCCCGCGCTACCGCACCGAAGGTTTCGTGCTTGAAGGCGGTTCGATACACGTCGACGGCGAAGGCACGCTGATTACCACCGAAGAGTGCCTGCTCAACCGCAATCGCAATCCGCACCTGAGCCGCGAAGAAATCGAAGCGGTGCTCCGTGACAACCTGTCGGTGGACAAGATCATCTGGTTGCCAGATGGCTTGTCCAACGATGAAACCGACGGCCATGTGGATAACTTCTGCTGCTATGTGCGTCCGGGCGAAGTGCTGCTGGCATGGACCGATGATCCGCAGGATCCGAACTACCCGCGCTGCCAGGCCGCAATGCAAGTGCTGCAAAACAGCACCGACGCCAAGGGCCGCCCGTTCACGGTGCACAAAATGCCGATTCCGGGGCCGCTGTATGCGACCGAAGAAGAATGCTCCGGAGTCGATGCGGTGGACGGTTCGCAGGAGCGCAATCCATCCGTGCGCCTGGCCGGTTCCTACGTGAACTTCCTGATCGTCAACGGCGGAATCATCGCGCCGAGCTTCGACGACCCGATGGACGCGCCGGCCAGGGAAATCCTGCAGAAGCTGTTCCCGCAGCATGAAGTGGTGATGGTGCCGGGCCGCGAATTGTTACTGGGCGGCGGCAATATTCACTGCCTTACCCAACAGCAGCCAGCGCCGCACAAAGATTGAGTTGAGTCGTAACAGCTTGAGTCGGTTAGCAAAACAGCGACACAACGGTTAGCTCGCCAGGCATGAAAGCAAGCCCGCGGCCCATCAGGACCGCGGGCTTTTTCATGCGCGCTGGTCGGGAATCTGCGCGCCTTGGCATACCTCTTGTATTGCTTCTGGTGCACCAGGGAGGGAGGGAACTTCAACAGTTCTGTCACAAACCTTGGATAACGTAGCCGCTCATGAACGGGGAGAGAGCGCTGAGATGAACGCCGAAGTGAACGTAGTCAGCGAGCGGACTGTGCATCCCATGGCCGTTAACGGCGAATCGCTCCAGCTGGTCGCGCACTGGTTGAAGTCCAATGGAACGCGTCAGATCAGACAACCTGATCCGCGCCGGATGATGATCGAGCGCTACCCTGCTGGCCTGTTCAGCGAGGCTGAACTGGAAGCGTTATGGGATGTGATGGAAGGATAGATTCAGCATGGATTGATCAAAAAGCGCTGCCGGGATGGCGGCGCTTTTTTTGCACTGACATTAGTGCACTTCGGTTCAATGTGGGAGCGAGCCCGCTCGCGAAGGCATCAGCACGGTCACTGCCTTGTTGACTGGCCGCCGCTTTCGCGAGCAGGCTCGCTCCTTGTATGTTCCCCAGACACCAGCATGAATGAGATCTAAGCTCGCTGGTGCGACATACGAAGATGTGTTTCTGGGGAGACCGATCGCTCCTTAAGGCAGGACTTGCTCCTGACCTTGTCTGTAGAGAGGTCCCCCGCCTCATTGCCCACCACGAAGAGTATCGAGAAGCCGACGAGTCGGACTTCGCATTACAAGGTTGCAGTGGCATGAAGTTCGAGGTCAGGGGAACCAGGAAGCATTTTTAACTCAGTTCTCTTGGAGTTGAAAGCATGAACATGCACGTCGGTTTGGATGTGGGATCTCGCACTACAGCGATGGGCTGGCGCAATGGCGGCCGCTTTGCAGGTCAGTGCAATATCGACCAGACGCCGGCGGGGCGCAAGGCTGCTGTCGGCAAATTGCTTGAGCTCAAGCCGATATCTGTGGTGATGGAAGCCACCGGTATCTACTACCTGGACTTGGCCATGGAGCTCGCTGCGGCGGGTTTGCCAGTCTCGGTTATCAATCCGAAGAGTTTTCACAACTTTGCAAAGCTGATGCTGAAAAACAGCAAAACGGACGCAATCGATGCCCAATTATTAGCTGAATACGGCGAACGGATGAGCCCAAGGTTGTGGACGCCGCCCACTTCAATACAGCTTGAGCTGCGTGCTATCGGCCGCCACATCAATCGTTTGACAGGTCACCGCACCCGCGCCAAAAACGAGCTGCATGCGCTAAAAGCTACTCAAACAACACTCCCGATGCTGATTGAGGATGAAGAAGAGGCCATCAACGCCTTTGACAAACGAATCGAGCGTTTCCGTGTCGCTGGTCGGGCATTGATCGACAACTGCCCAATGTTGAGCGCCCAGTTTGGACACATGATTGCCGCTCCAGGCATGGGTGAGATCTCAGTATTTGCAGCGCTGGCTGAACTGACGACCTTACCGGTGACGCTTAAATCCGCGCAGGTTAGCCGCCATGCCGGACTCGATGTCCGACTCACGCAATCAGGAAGCAGCATTGATAAACCCGGCCGGATAAGTAAGGGCGGCAATGCCTATTTGCGCTCAGCGATGTACATGCCTGCGCTGACCGCCATACGTTGCGACCCGAACGTGAAAGCGTTTTACGAAGCGTTGGTGGCCCGAGGAAAGAGGAAGATGCAAGCTATCGTCGCAGTCATGCGCAAATACCTGACCGGACTATGGGCCTGCATGCAGGCCGGAGAAGACTTCGACACGGCCAAGCTTTTTAGCGGTAAACACGTCCAAAAAGCTTGACCGTGAACAGAGTATCTACAGACCAAAACTCCCTGCTTAATTTCATTTTTTTGCAATCGCCCAGCTAAGAATTTACGTTTCTTAGACGTTTTTCGCCTATTTAAAGACGATTCTTGAAATTGACACACTGTTCAGGGCGCGGCTACGATTCGGCCCAACGCCTGTGGCTAACCGCCATGACTCAAAACAAGGAGCAGGCCCGCCATGACGTTTGCGTTGGCGGGTCTTTTTGTTTCGGGGTGAATACAAGAGTGCAAAAGCGCCGTTTCAGCCGTTCGACACAGCGCGTTTCAACCCGTAATAAGGAAAACAAAATGTTGAACAAGCGAATCAGCCTGATCGCACTGGGGATGTTGAGTGCTACACAGGCCATGGCTAACGACCAGGCCGAATCCAAGGGTTTCGTTGAAGACAGCAGCCTCAAAGTGCTGTTGCGCAACGCCTATATCAATCGTGATTACAAAGACGGTCGCCCGGACAAAGCCGAATGGGGCCAGGCGGCAATCGGAACGTTCTCTTCCGGTTTCACCCAAGGCACCGTAGGTGTCGGGGTTGACGCCTTTGGTCTGTACGCGCTGCGTCTGGACGGCGGCAAAGGCCGCACCGGCGCGCAAGGCATCGACTTCTTCAGACAGGAAAACGACGGTCGCGCGAACCACGACATCGCCAAGGGCGGCGCAGCGGTCAAATTCCGTGTTTCCAACACCGTGTTGACCTACGGCGACCAGATGCCGGCCCTGCCGGTGCTGAGTTACGACAACGTGCGTCTGCTGCCGGAAAGCTACACCGGGACTTTGATCACTTCCCGTGAGATCAAAGGCCTGGAACTGAACGCCGGTCGTTTCACCGCCGAGTCGCGCAAGAGCGATGAAGGCCGTGACAGCGGCGGTCTGAAGGCGATCAACGTATTGGGCGGTAGCTATCAGTTCACCGAACACTTCAAAGGCGCGCTGTACGCGTCCGACGTTGAAGACGTCTTGAAGAAACAGTACGTGAACGCCAACTACGTGATCCTGTTCAACAAGGATCAGTCCCTCACCCTGGACTTCAACGGCTACCGCACCAAGCTGGACAATTCCTATGTCCGCGAAAACGGTGTAACCGGTGACGACAACAAGATCTGGAGCCTGGCAGCCACTTTCGCCACCGGCCCGCACTCGTTCACCGTGGCGCATCAGCGTTCCACCGGTGACAGCAACCTGGGTTATGCCTACGGCGGTTATCAGAAAGATCAGGGTCGTGTCGGTGACGGTGGTAACACCATCTACCTGGCCAACTCCTACTGGTCGGATTTTAACGCCGAAGACGAACGCAGCTGGCAACTGGGCTACGGCCTGGACTTCGGCGCATTCGGCGTTCCGGGTCTGAGCTACAACTTCGCTTACGTGCGTGGCGACAACATCACCACCTCCACCAGCGAAGGCGGTACCGAGCGCGAGATCTTCAACCAGTTCAAGTACGTCGTGCAAAGTGGCCCGGCCAAAGACCTGAGCGTGAAGTTGCGCAGCTCGATCCTGCGCGTATCGCAGAAATCCAGCGAATACAACGTCAGCGGTAACGAGCTGCGGGTATTCGTGGACTATCCGATCAACATCTTCTGATGATCTATACGTTGTAAGGAAAATGAGAAAACCCCGATTCGTTCGGGGTTTTTTTCGACGGTTTTTCAGCGGAAACCGGAAATAACCGATGTTTTTGTCATGTAAAAATTGTTTTTCAAGCGCTGCAGATTTCGTTTCAAGCAGTGCTTCAAATGCCTGAAATTCTTTCTCATGGACGCAAATTCTCCACCTAATAGATTAGGGCGTTCAACGCAGCGGAGAATTGGGTAATGATCGTTTTGAACAGAGAAGTGGGCGAATCGCTACGGCGCGACAAGTTTGTCAACGTCCAGGGTGGTGACTTCAATCTCTACGGTCATTTTGCCGACTTCGTCAGACTGACCAAAAGTTGGGAAAACATGGAGCCTGACAGCTACTACGGTCAGGCCGAGGCCGGCATGCGTTACCGTCGTTACAGCGACTTTGAATACAACCCGAAAACCCGTGAGCTCAAGCAACTTGAGCATCGCGCTTATGTGCAATCGAAAGAGAACAACGCTTACGTCGGTGGCGTGGTACGGCACTTTCAGGATTTTTCCGAAGAAGTGATCTCTTCCCCGGTGATGCGCAGCCTGATCGACACTGATTTCGAAGTGTACAAAAGTGTATTGCCGGAAGAGTTGCACGATGAGATCTGGCAGTGCCAGATCCATCAGATCCGCATCGAAATCAAACCCGGTAAACAGTTGGAAATCACGCCTGAAGGCATTCACTGCGACGGCTATCCGTTCAGCGGCGTGCACTTCTGGGGGCGTAATAACGTCGATGGCGCGGAGAGCCGTTTGTACGACATCCACGAGCATCAATTGGCGGCGACCACCTACGAGGAAATTCTCGACACCACCTACTTCCTCGATCGCGACATGCGCCATTACGTGACCCCGGCGCGCAACACCCACACCCATGCCATGGCGTACCGTCAGATTCTGGCGATTTCCTTCTCGCGGCCCGGGACCGCTTTCGACATTGTTCGCTAATCAGATCACCCCAATCGACGGCGTCGAGTGCTCGACGCCAGTGGTCCTGCGCCGTGCCACCGCCAAGGATGCGCAACGCATGGAGCGTTTCTTCCGCCAGTTCGACGAAGTGTCGTTCTGCGAATGGCAGGACGCCAAATGCCTGCGTGGCGTGTTGATCCAGAAAACCACCACGGCGTATCTGGCGTTCGATGTGGAGGGTGAAATCGTCGGCGCGGTGCTTGGTGGCATGCTCGGCAGTCGTGGCACGATCAACCATCTGGCGGTCAGCCCGCGCTACCGCAGCCAAGGCGTGGGACAGCGCCTTGTCGAAGCTGCATCGTCCGACATGAAGCGGGTCGGGGTGCTGCGGATGTTTCTGTTCGTCGACGATGCTAACCTCGCGGGCAAGCGATTCTGGACTGCCCAGGGTTTTTGCGAGCCTCACGGCGAACGGACATTTGAGAGGGATCTATGAATGAAAGGTCCGGCAGCGCACCGCTGATGGCGACTCATCAGCCGTCGCGCACGTTTGCCGAAGCCAGCCCGGTGGTCGCCGGGTATTTCACCGTGTCGTTTGTCTTCGGGTTGATGGCGGTCAACGCCGGCCTGCCGATGTGGCTGCCGGTGGCGATGTGCTTGTTTGTCTATGCCGGCGCTTCGCAATTCGCCGCGCTGGCGCTGATCTCCAGCGGCGCATCACTGACCACCATTGTGCTGACCACTTTCCTGATCAATGCGCGGCACATGCTGATGTCGGTGTACATGGCCAAGGCCCTGCGCGCGCTGGGTTTGAGCCGCATGGAGCGTTGGGCTTACGCCGGTGGCCTGACCGATGAGTCCTTCGCTTTCCACAGCGTCAAGCTCGGTACCGGCGCACCGGTCAACGTGCGTTATCTGATCGGTTTCAACCTGTTCTGCCACACCTCGTGGGTGCTCGGAGGTTTGCTCGGCGCGGTCTGCGCGCAGTACGCGGCGCACTTGATCAAGTATCAGCTCGACTACGCGCTGACGGCGATGATGCTCTACGTGCTGGTGTCGCTGTGCAACACGCGCAACAAACTGATCGCCGCTGCTGCCGCCGTGATCTGCATGGGCGCGCTGAGCCTGATCGGCAGTTCGCCCTTCAACGTATTTATCGCCACGTTTGTGGGCTGCGGAGTGGGTGTATGCCTGACCAAACGTTCCTGATTCTGGTGGTGGTGCTGATGATGGCCGTGACGTTCCTGCCACGGGCACTGCCGCTGCAAATCAACACCGAACATTGGCCGCCATTTATCGCGCGGGCACTGGAATACTTACCGGTGGCGATCGTCGCCGCGATCAGCCTGACCCCCTTGTTGATCAAGGACCGGCAGATACAGCTCGATCGCCCGGAATTCTATGCCGCGATTCCGACGTTGCTATGTGCGTATTTCAGCAAAAACCTCTTTCTCAGTGTGGCGGTGGGGACGGCTGCGTACATTGCGCTCGGCTCGTTCATGTAGGGGCAGATCAACGACGTCGTTCAGCGCCTGGTGCGACAGCTCCGGATTGTTTACCGCCAGGCGCACTTCGAGGAAATCCTCGAAACCGGGAAAAATCGTCAGTCCGTTCTTCTGCGCCGCTTCACGCGAGACCATGCCGACCGCATCCATCTGCGTGATCAACGACAGCGTCAGGGTTTCGCTGCAGGAATAGACCATGCGCTGGCCGTTCTCGTGGTTGCCAAGCCCGGCGTCGAGAAAACGCAAAAAGCTGTGGGAATACGGACAATCTTCCGCAGGACGCACCTGAAACTTGTTGCCCAGCAACGTCAGCGGATCGTTTTCTTGACCGCAATGCGCACCAACCACCTGCACCTGCACATCCGGCAGGACGATGCTCGGCAAGCCCGGGCGCTGCGGACCGATCAGCACGGCGAGGTCGAAATCTTCGTTCTTCAGTTTACTCAGATTCTCCATCGACTCGGCGTAGCTGAACTCCATCTGATAATCCGGAAACACCTCGATCAGACGCCCGATCATGCGCCGGTTGAAGTCGGGTGCCAGGGTATTGTTCAACGCCACCTTCAACGTGCGCTGCCCCGGCACTTTCAACGCCGCGACTTTTTCTTCCATCTGTCGCGTCGCGATCAACACCTTGTCGATGTAAGGCGTGAGCTCCGTGCCTTGCGGCGTCAGCGTCAGGCCCTTGTTGGAACGGCGAAACAAGCGGAAACCGAACTGCTCTTCGACCTTGTTCAACTGTGCGGCCAATGCCTGCACGGTCAGGCACGAATGCTCGGCTGCAGCCGACAGCGAGCCAGTCTGCACGATGCGCATCAGGTTGCGTAAGGTTCTGCTATCCATGGGTAATGCCCTCTGAAGTGGGCTGGTATTGTTGTTTACGAGACGACTGAACCGGCGCCATATGCTGGCTATATTCCCGTACCTGAGCATAGTTGTCGCGGACTTGGTAGCGAATTGATTTCCCCGCCGATGGCTGGAGGCTGACAGAGGATCGGGGTTTTTGCTGGGATGGGGGTGATGGAGATCAAAAAATGTGTGCAAGCAGTATGGATTTTTCACTCTGCACGGTTGTTCCTAAGTGTATTAATTTTGAGTAAATGTACAGATATGTACTAACCTCAAGGCATGATGATTTCTCTGGGGGCGGCCAAATGCCAACTTCATCTACTGCGTTAAACCCACGCGAACAACTCGACGCCCCCGAAGCCGGCCGCGTTGCGCTGAAGTTCTTCTTCAACCTCATGGAGCACTGGGGCTGCAGCGCCGAGCAGCAACGCACCTTACTTGGCGGCGTCGGCAATACGACGTTCTACAAATACAAACACCTGCCGCCTAACATCCGTTTGCCTCACGATACCCTTGAGCGCATTTCGTACCTGATGGGCATTCACAAGGCGTTGAGCATCATCTTCAGCAACAGCCGCGAACGTGCCTACACCTGGGTCAGCAGCCCGAACACGGCAGCACCGTTCAATGGCAAAACGGCGCTCGATTACATGCTGGCGGGGAGGGTGATCGACATCGCCGATGTGCGCCGCTACCTCGACGGAGTGCGCGGTTGAAGACCCCGGCGCTGGTCGATGTGCCATGGCCGGGGGCGTATCGCATCGTCAACAGCAGCTTCCCGCCGATTGCTCTCTTCGAAGACGTGCTCGACCCCGAAGACCTCGAAATCGCCTACGCCATCGAAGCGCTGACCAACGATCGCCTGATCGAACAGGCCGGCGTACTCGCCCGCGTACGTCTCGAAGATCGCCTGTCCGGCCCCGGCTCCAGCCCGGTAATGGCCGCCTTCACCCACGTCGGCAAACGCAGCCGTTTCAGCGACGGCACCTTCGGCGTCTACTACGCCGCGAGCAGCCAGGCAGCGGCGATTGCCGAGACCTGTTTTCATCAGGAGCGTTTCCTTGCTGCGACTCAGGAAGCCGATCTTGAGTTGACCATGCGCACCTACGTCAATCGAGTGGTTAAGCCGCTACATGATGTTCGCCATGGCTTTGAAAGCCTGCATCAGCCTGACCCGGAAGCTTATGGCCCTTCGCAGGCATTCGCGCGGCAACTGCGCGACGCTGAATCGTGGGGCTTGCTCTATAACAGCGTGCGATTGGCTGGGCATGAGTGTGTTGCAGCGCTTCGGCCGCCGGCGGTTTCGATTCCGAAGCAGGGGAAGCATTTGCGGTATGTGTGGAGTGCGAGCGAGCGCAAGATTTCGATTGTGTTTGAGATTAATCGGGTTTGAGCCCAAAAGCCCTCGCATTGACGAGAGGGCTTAGTGGGACGATTTACGTCAATGGCTGACTGGCGGCGCATCCAGCACCTTCACAACATCATTGATCAGCGCCTTGCTCAACTCCTGCAAATACTGCGAGGCGTAGGCGTGGAGATCAGGATCTCGAGAAATCGTGGAGTCCGCAGTGAGAAGCTTTGAAATGTGGAGCAGGTGCGAGGCATGTGACAGAGCGGCAACCACCGGCACGCCTCGGTTGGTGCGGAACATCGCCTGGTTGGACTGAAAGGAAAAATGCGTGAGGCCGGGTAATTTCAGATCGAGGAGATTGGTCATTTCGCTTCACCGTTCGATTGAAAGTGAGGCGCGGTGAGCGGTTTAGCGAGGCGGCGGATTGCGGATGGATTTATGTCATTCATCTGGGAACTCCCTGTATCAAATGAAAGAGCTGCCTTTTCGTTCTCAGGCGAAAGGGTGGCAGCTATGCGCAGGCTGAGAAACCGGAGATACAGGAACCCGGCAGACCCGAAGGTCTCCCACGCACAGCCGCCATTGCACGTTAAGACGGACACAAAAAAGCGCCGGCAATCGTGGGTTGGGGCGCTGGTGCGCCTGCATCTTACGCGGGTTCTCAGGCCCGGTCGCTGAATGGGCAGCGACGGGATTGACGGTAGCTCGACACGAGCAAGTGCGCAATCATGGCCGAGTGCTGGCCTTGAGCGGTTATTTACACGTGCAACAATTTTGTTGCGCATGCATCAGATATGTTGCACATTCGCTCTACCGAAACAGCGAGTGATGCACATGAAGTACAGCGAGTTTCGGCGATGGTTGAAAGCCCATGGCGTTGAGTTCCAAGCCGGCAAGGGCAGCCATTTCAAGGTTTCCTTGAATGGCAAATCAACTGTGTTTCCCGATCACGGAGCCAAGGAAATGGGCGAAGGGTTGAGAAAAACGATAATAAAACAGCTGGGCCTAAAGGATTGAGGCCCAGCTGTACCCATGAGAGGAAGCGTGATGTTCGAATACGCCTTGGATGTTCACGAAGAGCCGGGCAGCGTCTGGCTGACTTGTGCTGCTATTCCAGAGATGCACGCTGTCGGCGACACTCTGGGGAGGCATTGGCTACCGCCATCGATGCGATTGAGACGGCATTTTCCATCTATGTGGATGATCGCCGGTTGATCCCAACTGCTCACACAGGAGAGCCGGAAAACGATGTTGTGTTGCGCCTCCCTGCACTGACTGCCGCTAAAGTTGCGCTTTGGAATACGCTATTGGAGTCAGGTGTCAGCAAAGCCGAACTGGCGCGTCGTCTCGGCGTGCAACGGCCCCAGGTCGATCGACTAGTTGATTTCCTGCACCACTCCAAAATCGAGAATGTCGAGCGCGCATTGCAGCAGTTAGGGCGGCGGATTTCTTTATCGGTGGAGGCGGCGTAGTTCAGCATTGAACGTTAGAAAGATCACCCTATGAGGCGGTTCAGCGCGCAGCGTCTAAATATGACGCGGTATCTGCGTCGTTTTCGAGCCTTCGCTACTGATAAACAGGCAGAGTTCAGCGGCTCGGCGGCAACCTTCCAAAGCGACTTGTAAGAGGGATAAACGATGGATCGTGAGAAGGAACAATTTCAGCAGGATTTGCTGGACTCTGTACGGCAAATGAATGCTGGAAAAGCTGCACGCGTCACCGAAGGGACCCTTTCACCACCAGTCGGCACGCCAGATAAGATGGGTGAAGTATCCGCACCCGAGAATTAACAAAGCCTCTGCATTTCCTTAGGAGCTTCGCTTTGTAGGGCAAGCAGGAGCGGGGCAGACCTATCTTTTCTTGTTTCGAAAGCGGTATCTGCGCCCAGTGATGCTAGCTTTGAATACCACATCAACTTGCTTGCATATGCTTCGGTATCGAGCCAGTGCACTATTCAAGGAAAGCGCGTAATGGATCTACACCATGAGTTCGAGGACAGCCAATTTTTCCACCGATCCCGTATCGATCGTCGCGCCGCCGATGCTTTGGTCGGGTTGGCCGCTGGGATTACAGCCGACGGTATCGTGAACATTACTGAGGCGGTTTTTCTAAAGCAGTGGTTGGAGGACAATCTCGCGCATTTGAACGATCCGGTGATCAACCTGCTGTATTCGCGTTTAGCGTGCATGCTTCAGGACAATGCTCTAGACATGGATGAGTCGCAAGAGCTGCTGAACATTCTGCGTAGTTTCTCTGGCGTGGGCATTGAGAGACCGAAGGATGGCGGTACTGCTGCCGTTACTCCTACGGATCTTCCTTTCAATTCACCAGTCCCCGATCTGATTTGGGACGGCCGAATGTTCGTCTTTACCGGCGTCATGGCCTTTGGGCCGCGTAAGGATTGCCAGGCGCTGGTCGAAGAGCGCGGCGGCCTGATTGGGGGCAGCATAAGTAAAAAGGTGCATTACCTGGTGGTTGGTAGCGTGGGTAACGAGCAGTGGCGCCATAGCACTTATGGAACGAAGATCATGAAGGCCGTCGAGCTGCGTGAGGCGGGAGCGTCGATTGCCATTGTGGGTGAGGGCCATTGGCAGAAGATGCTATTTGGCTGATTTGTATCGTTATTAGTGCTTCAGGAGGCCCAGCGTTTTTTGATCCGCCGATCTTCGGTGGCTCTGGCGGCCTCATCGCGAGCAGGCTCGCTTCAGACTCCAGCACGTGGACAAAAAGTGGACGCCTCAGAAACAACGAAGCCCCTGCATTTCTGCAGGGGCTTTGTTTTGTATGGTGCCGGCACCAGGAGTCGAACCCGGGACCTACTGATTACAAGTCAGTTGCTCTACCAACTGAGCTATACCGGCGTGTGGGCGACGATTATAGCGATTGGGAAGATCCTGTAAACCCCTGAATTCAGACTATTTTTGCGTTGCCGCAAATCACGCTCTGCGCAGTACGTTTCGCAGCTTCTGCACTGCGCGAACGGTGCGGCTGTTTTGCAGGGCATGCAACTGCGTTTCGGCCTGTTCGGCGCGGTGCAGGGCTTCGGCGAGCTGTTTGGCGGTGTCGGATTCGTCGGGGCTGGGCGTGGTGAGCGGGTGGGCGAGGGCGTGGCCGCGGCAGAGCTGGAAGTTGTCGAGGTTGCAGGGCGGGATGTCGAACGCGGGTTTGAGGTTGAGTTGTTCGTTGGCGAGGAACCAGGTGTTGAGGCCATCGAACAGGATTGATTGGTAGCCGGCATCGGTGACCAGGTGTTCCCAGGTGTGATCGCGCAGCCATGGGGTTTCGATGAGGATGATCCAGGGGCGGAAGCGGTTGAAGTCCATGCCGCGCAGGACGGTTTCTTCGTGGCCTTCGACGTCGATCTTGAGGAAGTGGATTGGGCGGTCGGGGGCGTGTTGTTCGCAGAGCGAGGTGAGTGTGCGGGCCTCGACCGTAAAGCTCTGCACGGTCATGCCGAGGTCTTTGCGTTGTTGGGCAACGACGGGGTCGGCGGTGGACAGGCCGGTGTCCGGGATGCCGTAGAAGGTTACGGCGCCGGGCTGGTCGCTGGCGATGCATTGCACGGTGGTGTCGCGCGGGCGTTGCTGGCAGAGCGCGTCGTAATAATCCTGCATCGGTTCGACGTTGATTCCGTGCCACCCATGATCGTAGAACGCTTTGGTGACCGAGTCGTGGTTCGGGTCGTTGGCGCCGACGTCGATGTAGAATCCGTGTTCGAACTGCTTGAGCGCGCGCCACAGGCGGACGTCTTCGAAGTTCTGTGCATAGGAGATGAACGTCACGGTCGCTTCCTGTCGGTCGATTTTTTATTGTTCAGGCATGTGCCGGCGAGGCGGTGAGGCTTTGTATAGCAAGGCTGGCGGATGCTCGCAATTATTCACTTTGGATGCCCGGTATTCGGCGGTTATGCCGTTTGATTGGCGGCTTATGCACAACGGGAAGCCTTGGTCACCGACTTAGTCCGGTTTTTTAGCAGGCATTCTCCATTTTGTATGCAAATCGCTGTTTTGCCGGTTTTTTATCTATGTGAACAAAAAATGACCAGAGCAGCACAAGGGCCGAAACAGGCGGTGATATTGGATCCGCGTAAATTTCATCAACAGAGTTATCCACAGGTTGGCAGGCTGTTATCCGCGCTCGGCCAAGAGCAGCAGATTACGCGGCGTCAGCGCCGTTTCGCAGAATGTGCCCAGACGCACGGCATAGCCTTGCTCGACCAGAAAAAGCGCGCGATCCAGATTCAGCCAAAGCTCCAGTGGCCGGCGGAATAGCCCGCGCAGCAATTCCAGGTTGCGAGCTTCGGCCAGACGTTGCCAACCGGCGGTTTCCAAATGCTCCCAATTCGTCGAGCCGGTTGTGGATAAGTCTTTGAGAGCGGCGAGATCGCGGCAGTAGTCAGCGAACGGTTTATCCAGCCAGGCGCTCGGCAATGACGGGGTGGGCAAGTATTCGTCAACGCCACGCAACTGCCGTTGCAGCAAGTCGAAGGCCAGTCGTCGCGCCATGGACGTGTCGCGCTGGCGTCGGACTCGTGCACCGGCGGTGACGGTTTCGCTCATCGGCAGTGCCAGATCTTCCCGCGATACCCGTAGGCAAGATCGCAGGCCGTTGGAGGACAGTGCCTGATTTTCGCTGTGGACGGTGCGGTTGTAGCAACACGGCGCAATCGCCATCTGCTGGCACCCGGTCGCGCTGGCCAGTTGCATCAAGCGGACATGCAGATCGCCGCAAGCGTGGAGCGCGACGGGGGTGTGCGCAGCGTTCAACACGGCGGATGCGTCGGCCGCCAGCGCGTCCTGTTCGATGTGCAGAGCATGCAAATGGTGGCGCCGACTCAGTGCCTGACCGCTGGCAACCAACGCAGGATCGTACTCGACACACGTCAGTTGCTGTCCTGCGTTGAGCAACCGCCGGCCCAGATGACCTTTGCCCGAACACCAGTCCAGCCAATGCGTCGGCTGCGATGAAAAAGCCAAACGGCTGGCAAACGCCTCGATCTGTTGCCATTTGCGCCCCGGCACATCGACATTCAAGCGGTGGCCGGCGGTTTCAAGCGCATGCCCCGGCAGCGAACCGACCGCACTCAATTTTGCCGATAACTTTGCCAATGACGCGAACGGCTCAGGCGCATCGGCAAGATCAGCAGGCTGGTTATGAGCGTTCTCTGCGTCGCCCAGTGACCGCCCGCGTAGCCACGAAGACAACTCGGGGTAGGACGTTTCCCAAGGAAGCGAAAGATGCGTAAACGGACGAGGTTTCCAAAGCGCCTGATGCTTGATCAAAAAGCATCCAGCGCGCGGAAGCGGGCGAGTAGGGCCTCGCCCGTCAGCACGTGGGAAGTATCAGCGGCCTTGGCAGGCATCGACGCGCAGCCAGCGCTCCAGCAGCTTGAAGCCGCGAACCAGCACGTAAGCCATGACCAGATAGAACACACCCGCGGCGAAGAAGATCTCAACCGGCAGATAAGTGCGGGCGATGATCGTGCGCGCCATGCCGGTCAGTTCCAGCAGGGTCACCGTGCTGGCCAGGGCACTGGCCTTGAGCATCAGGATCACTTCGTTGCTGTAGGCCGGCAGGCCGATCCGTGCTGCACGAGGCAGGATGATGTAGAACATCGCTTTGGGCCGGGACATGCCCAAGGCACGGGCGGCTTCGATTTCACCGGGTGGAATTGCCTGAATCGCGCCGCGCAGGATTTCAGCGATGTACGCCGCCGTATGCAGCGTCATGGTCACGGTTGCACACCAGAACGGATCGCGCAGGTACGGCCACAATGCGCTTTCACGCACCGCGTCGAACTGCGCCAGGCCGTAATAGACCAGAAACAGCTGCACCAGTAACGGTGTACCGCGGAAAAAGAAGATGTAGGCGTAAGGCAGCGAGCGCACGTACCAGCGCTTCGAAGAACGGGCGATGCCCAGCGGAATGGCGAGCAGCAGGCCGGCGATGACCGCAATGGCGACCAGTTCCAGCGTCAGGGTCGCGCCCTGCGCCAGTTTCGGCAGCCACTTGATAATGACTTCCCAGTTCATTGCGCGCTCCTCGCAAAGCCGCGAGCGGCGCGTTTTTCCAGAAAGTGCATGCCGGTCATCGCCAGTACCGTCAGGCCCAGATACATGACGGCCGCGACCATATAGAAGGTGAACGGCTGTTTCGACACGGTCACGCCGATTTGCGCGTGACGCATGATTTCTTCCAGGCCGATCACGGAAACAAGCGCGGTATCTTTCATCAAAATCATGAACAGATTGCCCAGCCCGGGCAGGGCGATGCGCCACATCTGCGGCATGATCAGGCGGGTGAAGATCCGCCATTTCGACAGGCCCAGGGCCTGGCCGGCCTCACGATGACCTTTGGGAATGGCCAGCAGGGCGCCACGAAACACTTCCGTGGCGTAGGCGCCGAAGCACAGGCCCAGTGCGATCACACCGGCGGCAAAGGCGTTGAGTTGCAGGTCGGGGTTGCCGAAGTACTCACCGAGGGTGCGCATCAGGTTGACCGTACCGAAGTAGATCAACAGCACCCAGAGCAATTCGGGGACGCCGCGTACCAGCGTCGAATAAGTGCCGCCAAGCCATTGCAGCGGCTTGTACGGGGAAGTCTTGGCCAAGGCGCCGAGCAGGCCGAGCACCAGGCCCAGGCACAGGGCGGTGAGGGCCAGTTGGACGGTCATCAGCGCACCGGCAGCAAGCGCCGGGCCGAATCCGTAGAGGTCGATAATCATGGATTTCTGTTCAAATCGCGGCAGGCAAGGTCGGAAGCCGGCGCCGCTGTAGCACGGCGCCGGTCCGTAGATCAGATCAATAGATGCTGAACGGGAAGTACTTGTCGTTGATTTTCTTGTAGGTACCGTCAGCGACGATTTCCTTCAGCGCGGCGTTCAGCTTGTTGCGCAGTTCGTTGTCACCCTTGCGCACTGCGATGCCGATCTTGTCGCTTTCCACCACCGGGTCGCCCTTGAACTCGTAGTTCTTGCCAGCGTCGGTTTTCAGCCAGTCGTAGTTGGCGTACTTGTCGGCGAGGATCGCGTCGACACGACCGGAGGTCAGGTCGAGGTAGGCGTTTTCCTGGGTGTCGTAGAGGCTGACCTTGATGTCGTCACCGTAGGTGTCTTCCAGCCAGGTCCCGGCCAGCGTTGCGCGCTGGGTGCCGATGGTCTTGCCCTTGAGCGAGTCCTTGTCGGTCTTGAAGTCGACGTTCTTCGGCGCGATGAACTGCAGCTTGTTCGAGTAGTACGGGTCGGTGAAGTCCACCGCGCCCTTGCGCTCGTCGGTGATCGACAGCGAGGAGATCAGGAAGTCGAACTTCTTCGCATTCAGGGCCGGGATGATGCCGTCCCAGTCGGACGTCACGACGGTGCACTCGACTTTCATCTTCGCGCACAGGGCGTCGCCGATTTCCTTGTCGAAGCCGACTACCTGGCCGCTGGCGTCTTTGTTGTTGAACGGCGGATAGGCCGCTTCGATGCCCATTTTCAGGGTCTCAGCCATGGCACCGGCGCTGAACGCCAAGGTGACGGCGGCAGCCAGGAAGACCTTTTTGAAATTCTGCATGCATGTTGCTCCGTTAGCGGTTGCTGGACATGAATTGTTTGCAGCGCGCCGAAAGCGGGTTATCAAACACCTGCTGTGGCGATCCTTGCTCTTCTATAAGGCCCTGATGAAGGAACACCACTTCGCTGGAGACCTGGCGGGCGAAGCCCATTTCGTGGGTCACGAGCAGCATGGTGCGGCCTTCTTCGGCCAATGCGCGGATGACACTAAGTACTTCCTGAACCATTTCCGGGTCAAGGGCGGAGGTGGGTTCGTCGAACAGGATCACCTTCGGCTGCATCGCCAATGTGCGGGCGATGGCCGCGCGTTGTTGCTGACCGCCGGACAATTGCGCCGGATAGGCGTGGCGCTTGTCGGCGATGCCGACCTTGGCCAGCAGCGCTTCGGCGACTTCGATGGCCTCGGCCTTGCTCTGGCCGAGCACGCGGCGCGGGGCCTCGATGACGTTGTCGAGCACGCTCATGTGCGGCCACAGATTAAAGTTTTGAAATACAAAACCAATCTCCGAGCGCAGGCGATTGATCTGTTTGCCGTCGGCGGCGACCAGTTCGCCGTTCTTCGCGGCCTTGAGCTTGAGTTCTTCACCGGCCACCAGGATCTGGCCCTGATGCGGGTTTTCCAACAGGTTGATGCAACGCAGGAACGTGGACTTGCCGGAACCGGAAGAGCCGAGGATCGAGATCACGTCGCCGTCGCGGGCGGTCAGCGAGATGCCTTTGAGCACCTCCAGCTGTCCGTAGCGTTTGTGCAAGTTGCGGATTTCAAGCGCGGGCGTGGCCTCAGCCATGTGCGTTCCTCATATATGTTGCGCTCCTGCTGTTGGCGGACCTTCCTGGCGAGGCGGCCAAGCTAGCATAGCGTTTCAATGGCAGCCAACAGCGCTACGAGCGGTAAACGGGTGGCATGTGGCGGGTTGTCGCATCGGCGCAGCAGACTGTCGCCCCATCAACAACCGAACGGGTGTTTGATCGTGCAAACCCGTGGGTGCCGCGTAAAAAAGGCGCGATGTTGCCAGCTTTGACGGGGTGTTGGAAGCGCTATCCGGCCGAACGTTCCTTATTCGCCCTTTTTCTGTGCGTCGCACACTTTTTCTGTGTGTTTCTGGTGCGCGGATTCGTCTTGAAAGTGAGTCGCTGGGTAACGTTCTGGCGAATAGCCATTAAACTCAAGGACTTGCATCGGATGCCGAAGACCCCGGGCCTCAAGGACCTGAAACATTTTGGCGCAAATATTGCGTGCAGAATAAGGAACAGGCCGTTGGATTCTTTTTACGAGAAAGAATTTTCAGACGCGCCGGATGCACTCGCTTTCCTTGCAAAGGTAGTCTCTATGAGCAGTACCCCAAGCTCCACAGGCCTCGAACAGGGGCTCAAACCGCGTCATGTGACCATGTTGTCGATCGCCGGTGTGATCGGCGCCGGTCTGTTCGTCGGCTCCGGCCACGCCATTGCTGCCGCCGGCCCGGCCGTGCTGCTGGCTTACGCCGCCGCCGGTACTCTGGTTGTGTTGGTGATGCGCATGCTCGGCGAAATGGCCGTGGCTTCGCCGGACACCGGTTCGTTTTCGACTTACGCTGACCGCGCGATCGGTCACTGGGCCGGTTTCACCATCGGCTGGTTGTACTGGTGGTTCTGGGTACTGGTGATTCCACTGGAAGCCAACGCCGCTGCGACCATCCTGCACGCGTGGTTCCCGGGCGTGGATATTTGGGCATTCGCGCTGGTCATCACCCTGCTGCTGACCGTGACCAACCTGTTCAGCGTGAAGAACTACGGCGAGTTCGAGTTCTGGTTCGCCCTGATCAAGGTGCTGGCGATCATCGGCTTCATCGGCCTCGGCCTTGCGGCGATTTTTGGCTTCCTGCCGACCAGTCAGGTCAGCGGTGTGTCGCATCTGTTCGACAGTGGCGGTTTCTTGCCCAATGGCATGGGCGCTGTGCTGGGGGCGATCCTGACCACCATGTTCTCGTTCATGGGCACCGAGATCGTCACCATCGCGGCGGCGGAATCGAAGGACCCAGGCAAGCAGATCTCCAAGGCGACCAACTCGGTGATCTGGCGGATCGGTCTGTTCTATCTGGTTTCGATTTTCATCGTGGTGGCGCTGGTGCCGTGGAACGATCCTACGCTGGCCAACCTCGGCTCCTACCAGACTGTGCTTGAGCGCATGGGCATCCCGAACGCCAAGATGATTGTCGATATCGTCGTGTTGGTGGCGGTAACCAGCTGCCTGAACTCGGCGCTGTACACGTCTTCGCGCATGCTGTTCTCGCTCGGTAAGCGCGGCGATGCTCCGGCCATGTCGACCCGCACCAACAAGAGCGGCACGCCTTACTGGGCGGTGATGTTGTCGACCGGCGCAGCATTCCTCTGCACCTTCGCCAACTATGTGGCTCCGGCCGCAGTGTTCGAGTTCCTGCTGGCCAGCTCCGGCGCCATCGCCCTGCTGGTGTACCTGGTGATCGCCTTCTCGCAACTGCGCATGCGTAAACAGCGCATGGCCCGCGGCGAAAAGATTGTCTTCAGCATGTGGCTGTTCCCGGGGCTGACCTGGGCGGTGATCATCTTCATCGTCGCCGCGCTGACCATCATGCTGTTCCAGGAAGCCCACCGCGTGGAAATCCTCGCCACCGGTCTGCTGAGCCTGATGGTGGTGGCTGCCGGTCTGCTGGTGTCGCGTCGTCGCAAGATGGAAAAGCGTGGTGCGGTGGTGTTGAACTGAGTCGCAACGCGTGATGTGAAAACGGCCGCTGTCAGGGATGACTAGCGGCCGTTTTGGTTTCTGAGAAGGGCTTATTCGCTCTTGTCTTCCTGGGTGTCTACCGACTTCCCATAAGCATCCAGCGCCACCCCGAAATCCGTAATGAACTGCGGCTCGCTCAGCCAGGCCTGGGCTTGTTCGATGGTCATGCCGTCGGCCCACATGCGGTAGTCGATGAGCATATCGGCAGCCAGGTGGGTGGCGGCCATGCCTTCGTTGTCGGCGTTTTCCATGTCGAGCAGTTCAGGATGGTCGACGATGATGAAGGCCAGTTCGCGCAGCAGGGTCAGCAGCATTTCGTCGCGGCTGACGGCTTCGGCGTCGCGCATTTTGCGGAACATCGCCAGGGTGTATTCCGGAATCGGCTCGGCGAGGTGGCCGAGGTCTTCGTCCTGATCCAGCGGTTTGCGCCCGACCATGCGGATCTGCTTGGCTTTGGCCTTGGCGCGTTTGGCGCGTTTCTGTTGCTTGTTCAGGGATGCCATGGGAGCTCAGTTCTTCTCTTGGGTTTGTGCCGCGATCGCGTCGGATGCCGCTACATAGTCAG
This sequence comes from Pseudomonas sp. B21_DOA, assembly GCA_030544685.1. Taxonomy (NCBI): domain Bacteria; kingdom Pseudomonadati; phylum Pseudomonadota; class Gammaproteobacteria; order Pseudomonadales; family Pseudomonadaceae; genus Pseudomonas; species Pseudomonas sp. B21_DOA. The sequence goes on from CP086683.1 coordinate 1,308,423, forward strand.
CTTGGAATGCCGGGGATTCGATCCACGCCAGTGCGCCAGCCTCGTCGGTTTCCTGCGACCACTGGCGATACTCGATCAGCGCGGCGAGGATGAAATCCATCGCGCCTTCTTCGCCTTCCTGCTCGTACACCAGTTCCAGCAGCGGGTCTTCGAGGAACGCGCTGCACATGGCTTGCTGGCTTATCTTCTCGGCGTCGATCATTTTCTTGAACAGTTCGGTCAGGTCCACCGATTCGAAATCGATGCGGTCATCGTTCGGGTCCAGCTCGACCGGCGCTTCGGCGCGTTTGGTGCGGTTCTGCTTGGCCTTGGCTTTGGCTCGGGTGGCGCGTTTTTGCTGCTTGTTGGCGGAGGCCATGGAGTGTTCCGTCGTGCGTGGAGAAGGGCTCAACTGCGCGGGACTTGCCGGCCGGGTGTGTCGGGGGCCAGCGCGCCGTTCTGCAGCCAGGTCAGAGCGATGGGCCATAGTGTGGCTTGGTATGCGCTGCGAAAAAGCCGAAATGTCCGACTTGTTGTTCGCCGATGTCCTGCGGCGCGATGCGCAGGTGAGTTTTTGTCGCGTTGCTGAAGTAGCCGAGCAGGCGTTCGATCGCAGGGATTGTGCCGTAAGGATCATCGGCGAGGCTGATTGCGAGGGTCTGCGCGCGGACGTCGGCGAAGGGCAGGGCGCCTGTTTTTTCATCAGCGCGCGACCGCTTGGGCGTTGCTCGTAACGTGCGGTGGGCATGCTCCAGTCGCGGACCACGCCGGTTGGCGTGTCCTCCAGCCAACCTAGCCGTTTGCCTGGAAAATAGCCGCAGAGCAGCGCCATCAAAGGCATGACCACATGCCACTTGCCGAACATCCGCCAGCGCTGCTCGGGGGCGTAATCGCGCCAGTAAGCGAACTGCGCACCGACGGTAACCAGCCGTCGTATGACCGTGCCCGACGCTGCCAGGCCTGCCGCGCAGCCGCCGAAACTATGGGCGACTACATCGATTGGCTGACCGGGAAACTCCCGCTGCGCCCGTTTGAGCATCGCTTCGAAATCCAGCGCGCCCCAGTCGGTCCACGAGGCACGTAGCCCTTTGATCGATTCGCGGCGTGATTCGCCAATGCCCCGGTAGTCGTAGGTCATCACGTCGAAGCCGTGACTGAACAGATAGGCTGCGAACCTTGAGTAATGGCGACAGCGCACGGAGGTGGCGGCGTTGATGATGACCACCGAGCGCTGTGGATCGTGCGAACTATGGCGCCAGGTGAAGCCGCCGAGTGCGTAGCCGTCGTCGGCAGTTTCCTTGAAGGACGTGTCTTCAGCTGCAGTCGAAACTGGTTGGCTCAACTCTGCGTCTTCCAACTCAAATGGGGGCTGACTGCCCATGGCGCTTGACCTCGGTGGTTAGTTGCCAACGATAGTCTCAGCGTGGTTCGAGAACAATCCAGCCGGTTTATTCAGGGGATTGGGTGAGCAGGCGTTCTTCAATCAGCGCCTGTTCGCGGTTCAGTTCGGCGCGTAACTCTTCTTCGCTCGGCAATATCGTTTTGTAACTGCTGGCGAACAGTTGCTCATTGCCCTTGAGCATCGAATAACGCGCAACCGAGTCGTTGCTCTCGGCGCTCAGAATGATGCCGACAGTCGGCTTGTCGCCCTCGCTGCGCTTGAGCTCGTCGTACATGCGCACGTACATGTCCATCTGCCCGACATCGCGGGCGCTGAGTTTGCCGCGTTTGAGGTCGATGATCACGAAGCACTTGAGCAAATAGTTGTAGAACACCAGATCGATGTAGAGATCAACGCCGTCAGTGCTGATGCGTTGTTGCCGAGCGACAAAGGAGAAGCCTTTGCCCAGTTCAAGCAGAAAGCTTTGCAAGTGGTCGATCAGGGCTTGTTCGAGGCCGCTTTCCCTGACTTTGCCCGCCGAGGGCAGGCCGAGGAATTCGAGCATGACCGGATCGCGAATGAATTCCCGTGGATTGCATTTCATCGCATTGATGTTGGTGGTCGCTTCCTCGACCACCTCGGTTTTGTCCTGGCTCATGAGCGGGCGCTCGTAGTAGAGCGTCAGGATCTGACGATCAAGGGCACGGCTTGACCAGTTGAGGTCGGCGCATTCGTTCATGTACCACAGGCGCGCTTTCTCGCTTTCGACGCGTAGCAGGCGGCGGTAGTGGGTCCAGCTCAATTCGGGACGCAGTGCGTCTCGAATTGAAAATTTTTGATAAAACAGGCGCATCTTCCACAAGTTGGTTTCGTCGAACCCTTTCCCGAACTGCCCGGTCAGATCCTTTGCCAACAGGGCAATCAGTTGTTTTCCGTAACCCGCACGCTGAGCGCCTTTTTGTTCGAATTCGACGATATGCCGGCCGATTTGCCAACAGGTCTGCACTTGGATCGTGTCGACCGCGCGTAGCACTTTTTGCCGCGCCTGGCGAATCAGGTCGCCCAGTTCGCCCAGCAGTGAATCGATTTTCGGGTCTTGGGTTTCAGCAGGTTTTAGCTGGCTCAGCGGGTCTTCCGCATTCTGGAAACAGAGGCGCAAGCATGCCGGGAATGGCGACGCAGGTATGTCGGGCGAACCTGCGAGTTCGGAAGGAAAGGCGGGATTGGCGTTGCAGGACACTGCCGCCGGAAGGCGCGTAACGGGGTAAATGTCCGTAGTCTATGTCGTACTTTTGCCCAGTCAATCGCATCATCGCGAGCGCTTGCCCTTCGGCCTCTGCTCACGACCTCGCCCTTTGCGATAAACCCACAGCCCAAACACACCGATGGCCAACATGAACGAGGTCCAGAAGCTCTGCCAAACGAACTCGAACCAGTATCGCCGAGGTTGCAGTGCCAAGGTGTAGGTGCTGCGCGGCCCACGATTGTTGGTGGTAATGGAGCCGCTGATCCAGCTTTCGATCAGCATGTAGATTGAAAGGCAGACGGCAATGGCAGTCAGCACGCCGGCGAGCACGGTCAGCCAATAACTCAAGCGGCTTTGCCGATACGGCGGGGGATGGGGCAGGGGGACGCGGGTTCGTTTCTGATTCATCGAGTGATGGCCCTTTTCCGTAAGGGGTAAGCAGTGTTCATCAAATCCCGGACATAAAAAAACCCTGAATCTTGCGATTCAGGGTTTTCGGTATTTGGTGCCCAGAGACGGAATCGAACCGCCGACACGGGGATTTTCAATCCCCTGCTCTACCGACTGAGCTATCTGGGCAACGGGGCGCATTAAAAGGGTTTTTCGGATTTACGTCAACGACTTTTTGAAAATTTCTTAAATTAATTCCGTCGCTTACGAAATATACGGGTTATTCGGCTGGCGGCACGTAGCCTTCGGCCTTGGCGTATTCCTCGCCGGAGAAGTACTTGTCCATTTCGCCCTGCAGATATTTGCGATCTTCGGCGTTCATCATGTTCAGGCGCTTTTCGTTGATCAGCAGGGTCTGGTGTTTCTGCCAGTCGGCCCAGGCCTTCGCCGAGACGTGATCGAAAATATCCTGGCCCTTGGCACCCGGGAACGGGGCGCGTTCCAGCGCGGGCAGTTCTTCTTTGTACTTGCGGCACATTACGGTGCGGGTCATGGCGATTCTCCTGCATTCAAGACGGCGGCCGCGCGTTCGAGCAAGGTCTTGACCGGGGCAGCAAGGCCCAGGCGCGGCGGGGTGGCGAGGTTATACCAGAGCCAGTCGGCCTCGGCCACGTGATGGCTGGCTTCTTGCACCTGAACCAGCCACGGTTCGATGGACAACTGGAAATGGCTGAACGTATGGACGAGGCTCGGCAGCGCCTGCTGCTGGCCCATGGTCAGCGAGTGCTGATCGGCCAGATGCTGCAGGTCTTCCAGATCATCCAGTTCCGGCAGGCTCCACAAACCGCCCCACAGTCCCGTCGACGGGCGGCGGTAAAGCAGAATCGCACCTTCGCCGTTGGCGAGCATTGGCATCAGCGTGCGTTTCTGCGGGATGGCTTTGCGTGGCTTGGGAATCGGGTAGCGGGTTTCCAGGCCAAGCATGTGCGCTTCACAGCCACGCTTGAGCGGACACAGCAGGCAGCTCGGCTTGCTGCGCGTGCAGAGTGTGGCGCCGAGATCCATCATCGCCTGGGTGTAGGCGTTGACCCGATCGTGCGGGGTGAAGCGCTCGGCGTTGGCCCATAGCTGCTTGGCGACCTTCGGTTCGCCGGGATAGCCCTCTTGCGCGGTGAAGCGCGCGAGCACGCGTTTGACGTTGCCGTCGAGGATCGGCGCGCGCAGGCCCATGCTGATGCTGGCAATCGCGCCGGCGGTGGACAGGCCGATGCCTGGCAGCTCGGTGAGTTTTTCCACGTCACGCGGGAATTCGCCAGCGTACTGGCTGACGACGATCTTCGCGGTCTTCTGCAGATTGCGAGCGCGAGTGTAATAACCCAGCCCGGTCCACAGGTGCAGCACCTCGTCTTCCGGCGCTGCGGCCAGCGCTTCGACCGTCGGCAGGGCTGCCATGAAGCGCTCGAAGTAATTGAGCACGGTGCTGACCTGAGTCTGCTGCAACATGATCTCGGATACCCAGACCCGGTACGGATTGATGTCCTGCTGCCACGGCAAATCGTGGCGGCCATGTCGGTCGAACCACTCCAGCACCGCCGTGGAAAACTGCTCCGCTGTCATCGCTTGAACAGCCCCTTCAATGCGTTTTTCAGTTCCGGGCTGACTTTGTCGCCCAGTTTTTCGTCGATTTTCTCGCTGAGCTTGTTGCCGGCCATCTTGCTGGCGACCTGACCGAGACGGTCATTGTCGATGCGGCAGGCCTTGGCGCCCAGTTCCAGCGGGCCACGGCAGCGCAGCGGCCACTCGATGCCGACGAACTTCTCGCCGACCTGACAGGCCGGGTCGGGCATGGCGCTGGTGTCGCCCTCGACGATGATGCCGACGCGGTAATCCATACCCAAAACGCGCAGGTCGATGTCGCCGTCACCGTTGACGGTCATGCCGGGAATGCGCACTTTCAGGTCCGGGTTGCTGGCGACGCCGTTGTGTACGGTCAGGTTGCCCTTGAGCTCCTCGAACGGCGTGTCCTTGCCCCGTGGCTCGCCGCTCAGGGACTTGCGATTGAGGGTGGCGATGCCTTTGCACAATTGCTGTTCAAGGTTGGCGTTGAGCAGCACGCCATTGTTGATGACGAAACTGGCGTTGCCGTTCAGCGTATCGATCAGCGCCTGCTGGCTGTTGCCGCTACCGGTGAGGCTGCTGGTCAGCGTGACCAGACCTTTGACCGGCGGATTCTTGCCTTGGCTTTCGATGATTTTTTCCGCCGGGACGCGATTGAGCCGGGTCTGCAGGTTCAACACCGGCGCGCTCGGGCGCACGTCGAGAGTGCCGTTGGCGACGAAGCCGCCGTTGTACAGATCGCCGCTCAGGTTAGTCAGCGTCAGCAGGCCACCCTGGCCGGTGGCTTTGAGCGCGGCGTTCTGGATCGGCAGTCTGTCGAGGGTCAGTTGGCCAAAGGTCAGGTCGGCGTCCACGTCGAGTTTGGCCAGGCGTTCGACCGGCAGCAGACGCTCGGTGCTCCAGGCGGTCTTGCTCGGTTTGTCCGGCAGCGGCGTGGTGCCTGCGACGGCACCGGCCTCAGTGCTGGCGACTTCGGCCTGACGCGTCTGCGTCGCGCTATTGGCCTGAGCCGATTTCGGTGGCAGGTAGCGGTCGACGTTGAACGTGTCGGCCTTGAGAATCGCGCGCAGCGACTGTTTGGCGAAGTCCTCGACGGCGATGCGGCCGCTGAAGCTGCTGTCATCGAGTTTCAGGTTGATGTTGTCGAACGACAGGCTGGTTGGGGTGGCCGCAACGCGGCTGACCAGTTCGACCTTGCTCAGGCTGCCTTCGCCCATCGCCGGCAGTGTCTGACCGATGCTGTCGACGAATTTCGCCAGATCGAACTGGGCAATGGAAATGCCGCCGCTGATCTGTGGCGTCTTGTCGAGGTCGTTGGCTTTCAGCTCGCCCAGGGCGCGCAACTGGTTGGCGGAAATCTTGATGCCGGTCCATTCGGCGACGTTCGCTGCCTTGTCCAGCAATAACTGGCCCTGAGCGGAGAAGGTCATGGTCTTGCCTTGCAGCGGATCACCAGCGAGTTCACCGGTCAGCTTCAGATCCTCGAACTTGTAGCGTTGCAGGGCGCGCTCGAAGCGCAGCTCGCCGTTGAGCTCGGTGCGCACGCGCAGCACCGGTTGATTGGTGCCGAGGAACGCGGTGGCTTTCACCGGGATATTGGTCGAATCGTGTACCGGGCCGGTGCTCAGTTGAATGCTTTCGGCGCTGAACTGCTTGCCGGTCAGCTCATCGGTGTATTCAACGCGGGCGTTGTTGACGGTCAGGCTGTCGATGTCGAGGCGGATCGGCTGTGCCGGTTTTTCCACGGCGACGGTCGGCTCGCTGGCGGTCGCGCCCGCTGTGGCCGGTGGAGTCGAGCCCGGCGCCACAGGCACCTTGCCGATGTCTTCCCAGTTGCCGTGGCCGTTCTTGTCACGGTTCAGGCGCAGGTTGAGGCCTTCGACGCGCACGTCGCTCATCTGCACTTCGCGGCGCAACAACGGCAGCACGCGCACGGACAGGCCGAGCATCTGCAAGTCGGCAAACGGTTCGGCAGGTTTGGCCAGGGTGGCGACGCTGGCTTCGTGCAATTCCAGGCCGAGCCACGGGAACAGGCTCCAGCCGATATCGCCATTGAGCGTCAGCTCGATGTGGGCCTTGTCGCGGGCTATCTGGCGGATCTCGTCTTTGTAGTCGTTGGGATCGAAGAGGTGCGTCAGGGCAAAGCCTGCCGCCACAATGATCAGCAACAGCCCGAGAAGTACCAGACCCAGGATTTTGCCGAACGCTTTCATGGGCGAGTCCTTGTAGTTAGTCGAATTGGTCATATGGCCGGGGAGTATAGCGCTGCGAGCACCCGGTTCGGTGTGGCGTCATCCGCCGAGGGTCGGTAACGGTACCTGCAACTTTGCTATTGGTCCCTGCGCTTGAGGATGCCCGGCGGGCACCAGAAAGCGCAATTCGGCCCCCGTTTGCGATGCCATTTTCTGCGCTTGGTTCACCGGCGGTTCAGCCATTCCAACGCGACAGGTAATTTTTCGCACGCACAAATGGGACAAGTAGCAAACGTCGTGGTGCCTTTGCAGACGCGGGGTTCGCGGCTTCCCGAGTCGTACGAGAACAGATGACTTGAAAAAAGGTGATATCAGTTTGGTTTTTCTGTCACCTGAGAATGGTAACCTTCGCCAGTTCGTCCGCCCGTCTGCGACTTAACGTCGCGCCTTCAAGGAGCTTCACCTGAAAAAACGGTCATGCCTGCGTGCATAAGGCCGAGGGTGAGCAGTGGCTGGCGAACCATACTAACAATTGGGGGATACACAATGAGCACGAGCATCACGGCGGACGGCCTCAAAGCCGACCAGCCTGCGTTCCTGTCCAAGGAACGCATCATCGCCAAGCCCGGTTTCAACCGCTGGCTGGTTCCACCGGCCGCTTTGGCCATTCACCTGTGCATCGGCATGGCCTACGGCTTCTCGGTGTTCTGGTTGCCGCTGTCCAAGGCACTCGGCGTTACCGCGCCGGTGGCTTGCGCGCCGGACATGAGCTTCATCGCACAGGTATTTTCGTCGAACTGCGACTGGCCGATCTCCATGCTCGGCTGGATCTACACGCTGTTCTTCATCTTCCTCGGCTGCTCGGCAGCGATCTGGGGCGGCTGGCTGGAACACGCCGGTCCACGCAAGGCTGGCGTTGTATCGGCCTTGTGCTGGTGTGGCGGTCTGCTGATTTCCGCGCTGGGTATCTATACCCACCAGATCTGGCTGATGTGGATCGGCTCCGGCGTGATCGGCGGTATCGGTCTGGGCCTGGGCTATATCTCGCCGGTGTCGACCCTGATCAAGTGGTTCCCGGACAAGCGCGGTATGGCGACCGGCATGGCGATCATGGGCTTCGGTGGCGGCGCGATGGTCGGCGCACCATTGGCGACGGCACTGATGAGCCACTTCGCTTCGCCAGAAGGCGTGGGCGTATGGCAGAGCTTCGTGGCCATGGCAGCCATCTACTTCGTGTTCATGATCGGTGGCGCACTGTCCTACCGCGTGCCGCCAACCGGCTGGAAACCTGAAGGCTGGACCGCTCCGGCGAAGAAAGCTTCCAACGCGATGATCACTAACCGTCACGTTCACGTGAATGTAGCGTGGAAAACTCCGCAATTCCGTCTGGTATGGCTGGTGCTGTGCCTGAACGTGTCGGCGGGTATCGGTATCCTCGGCATGGCTTCGCCACTGTTGCAGGAAGTGTTCGGCGGCAAACTGCTGGGCGTCGATGTGCCGTTCGGTCAACTCGACGCTGGCCAACTGGCCTCGATCGCGGCGATCGCAGCTGGCTTCACTGGTCTGCTGAGCCTGTTCAACATCGGTGGCCGCTTCTTCTGGGCCTCGTTCTCGGACTATCTGGGCCGCAAGAACACCTACTTCGTGTTCTTCGCGCTGGGTTTTGCCCTGTACGCGCTGATTCCGAACATGGGCCATCTGGGCAACGTTGCGCTGTTCGTGGCGGCGTTCTGCATCATCCTGTCGATGTACGGCGGTGGTTTCGCCACCGTTCCGGCGTATCTGGCCGACCTGTTCGGTACGCAGATGGTTGGCGCGATCCACGGTCGTCTGCTGACTGCCTGGGCTGCTGCCGGCGTGCTCGGTCCGGTGCTGGTCAACTACCTGCGTGAATATCAGTTGAGCATCGGCGTTGAACGCGCTGCTGCTTACGACATCACTCTGTACATCCTCGCCGGCCTGCTGGTGCTGGGCTTCCTGTGCAACCTGATGGTGCGCCCGGTGGCCGACAAGTACTTCATGACCGACGCCGAACTGGCTGCCGAACAGGCGCTGGGCCACGACAAGGGTGCCGATGCCAGCACCGTTCTGGAGTGGAAAGCGGCGCCGGGCACCAAGCCTCTGGCGATCGCTGCCTGGCTGGTGGTGGGTATTCCGTTGGCGTGGGGTGTGTGGGTGACCCTGCAGAAGACGGCGGTACTGTTTCACTAAGGTCATTTACATTTGATCGTTCCCACGCTCTGCGTGGGAGCGATCATCATCCCTTCTCGCTTGTATGGACATGTCTACCCGCGACAGCCGGGCGTTCTATCCGTCAGGCATCTCACCTCTCGTGTTTCTGTTTGCCTCCTGCGTGCCTATAATGGCTGCCTTTTTCGCCCAATGATTTTGCGGAGCTGGTGATGGCCGAACGTAAGGCGTCTGTCGAGCGCGACACTCTGGAAACCCAGATCAAAGCCTCGATCAACCTTGATGGCACCGGAAAGGCCCGATTCGATATCGGTGTACCTTTTCTTGAGCACATGCTGGATCAGATCGCCCGTCACGGGTTGATCGATCTGGATATCGAATGCAAGGGCGATCTGCATATCGACGACCACCATACGGTGGAAGACGTCGGTATCACCCTCGGCCAGGCCTTTGCCAAAGCCATCGGCGACAAGAAAGGCATCCGTCGCTACGGCCATGCCTACGTGCCGCTCGATGAAGCACTGTCGCGTGTGGTCATCGATTTCTCCGGTCGCCCGGGCCTGCAGATGCACGTGCCGTACACCCGTGCCACCGTCGGCGGTTTCGACGTTGACCTGTTCCAGGAGTTTTTCCAGGGCTTCGTCAACCACGCGCTGGTCAGCGTGCACATCGACAACCTGCGCGGCACCAACACTCACCACCAGATCGAAACCGTGTTCAAGGCTTTCGGCCGCGCGCTGCGCATGGCCGTCGAGCTGGACGAACGCATGGCCGGGCAAATGCCGTCGACCAAAGGCGTTCTGTAATGCAGACGGTTGCAGTTATCGACTACGGCATGGGCAACCTGCACTCGGTGGCCAAAGCGCTTGAGCACGTCGGCGCCGGCAAGGTGCTGATTACCAGCGACGCGAACGTGATTCGCGAAGCCGACCGCGTGGTCTTCCCGGGCGTTGGCGCAATTCGCGATTGCATGGCGGAGATCCGTCGCCTCGGCTTCGATTCGCTGGTCCGTGAGGTCAGCCAGGATCGGCCGTTCCTCGGCATCTGCGTCGGTATGCAAGCCTTGCTCGACAGCAGCGAAGAGAACGAAGGCGTTGACTGCATCGGCCTGTTTCCGGGCGCGGTGAAGTTCTTCGGCAAGGATCTGCACGAAGACGGCGAGCACCTGAAAGTCCCGCACATGGGCTGGAACGAGGTGAAGCAGACCATCAGTCACCCGCTGTGGCATGACATCCCGGATCTGGCGCGTTTCTACTTCGTGCACAGCTACTACATCGCCGCCGCCAATGCGCGGCAGGTGGTGGGCAGCGGTCATTACGGTGTCGACTTCGCCGCAGCGCTGGCCGATGGCTCGCGTTTCGCCGTGCAGTTCCACCCGGAGAAAAGCCATACCCACGGCCTGCAATTGCTGCAGAACTTCGCTGCGTGGGACGGTCGCTGGTAAATGGCCGTCAAGAAGTCCAAACCGCCGATTCTGACCCTCACTCCCGAGCAGGAGAGCGAGGCCAATCGCAAGATTCAGCGGTTCATGGAAGACCGTTTCGAACTGGATCTGGGTTCGTTCGAGGCGGCGGAAATTCTTGAGCTGTTTACCCGTGAGATTGCTCCGCACTATTACAACAGGGCGATTTTCGATGTGCAGACCCACCTCAAGGAACGGTTTGAAAGCATCGAAAGCGACCTGTGGGCGCTCGAAAAAATTAAGAGCAGCGGCAAGCGTCAAGCTGCAAGCTGCAAGAGATAGACGCGCGTGCGCGCTTGCAGCTATGGCTTGCAGCTTGCCGCTCTTTTGACGAAGGAAAAAGCATGCTGATTATCCCCGCTATCGATCTCAAGGACGGTGCCTGCGTACGTCTGCGCCAGGGCCGCATGGAAGATTCCACGGTGTTCTCCGATGACCCGGTGAGCATGGCTGCCAAGTGGGTGGAGGGCGGTTGCCGTCGTCTGCATCTGGTCGACCTGAACGGCGCTTTCGAAGGCCAGCCGGTCAACGGCGAAGTGGTCACCGCGATCGCCAAGCGCTACCCGACCCTGCCGATCCAGATCGGTGGCGGCATCCGTTCGCTGGAAACCATCGAGCATTACGTCAAAGCCGGCGTGAGCTACGTGATCATCGGCACCAAAGCCGTAAAAGATCCGGCGTTCGTTGCTGAAGCCTGCCGTGCGTTTCCGGGCAAGATCATTGTCGGTCTGGATGCGAAAGACGGTTTCGTCGCCACCGACGGCTGGGCTGAGATCAGCACCGTGCAGGTCATTGACTTGGCCAAGCAGTTCGAAGCCGACGGCGTGTCCTCGATCGTTTATACCGACATCGCCAAAGACGGCATGATGCAGGGCTGCAACGTACCGTTCACCGCTGCGCTGGCCGCTGCCACCAGGATTCCGGTGATCGCTTCCGGCGGCATCCATAACCTGGGTGACATCAAGTCGCTGCTCGACGCCAAGGCACCGGGCATCATCGGCGCGATCACGGGCCGCGCGATCTATGAGGGCACTTTGGATGTTGCAGAGGCTCAAGCTTTATGTGATGGCTACGCGGCCAGATAAAAGCAGCTTCAAGTTGCAAGCTGCGAGCTGCAAGTTAGAAGCGCGACCGCAATCCGCCCTTTCTTGCAGCTTGAAGCTTGAAGCTTCTTAATCGGAGATTAAGTCTTATGGCGTTAGCCAAGCGCATCATCCCTTGCCTGGACGTGGACAACGGCCGGGTCGTCAAAGGTGTGAAGTTCGAGAACATCCGCGACGCCGGTGACCCGGTGGAAATCGCCCGTCGCTACGACGAGCAGGGCGCCGACGAGATTACCTTTCTCGACATCACCGCCAGCGTCGATGGCCGTGACACCACGCTGCATACCGTCGAGCGCATGGCCAGTCAGGTGTTCATCCCGCTGACCGTCGGCGGTGGCGTGCGTACCGTGCAGGACATCCGCAACCTGCTCAATGCCGGCGCGGACAAGGTGTCGATCAACACTGCTGCCGTGTTCAACCCGGAATTCGTGGGCGAAGCCGCGCAGCATTTCGGCTCGCAGTGCATCGTCGTCGCCATCGACGCCAAGAAAGTCTCCGGCCCCGGCGAAACCCCGCGCTGGGAAATCTTCACCCACGGCGGGCGCAAGCCAACCGGCCTCGACGCGGTCGAGTGGGCGAAGAAAATGGAAGGCCTCGGTGCCGGCGAGATCCTGCTGACCAGCATGGATCAGGACGGCATGAAAAACGGCTTTGACCTCGGCGTGACCCGCGCCATCAGCGACGCGCTGGGCATTCCGGTGATCGCTTCCGGTGGCGTCGGCAACCTGCAGCATCTGGCTGACGGCATTCTCGAAGGCCATGCCAGTGCGGTGCTGGCGGCAAGTATTTTCCACTTCGGCGAATACACCGTGCAGGAAGCCAAGGCCTACATGTCGCATCGCGGCATCGTCATGCGCTAAAGCGTACAGGCCAGTGGACAGCATGGCGCGCCCAAGGCACTCTTGGGCACGCCATGGATTCCGGTAGCCCGACATGATCAAACGCCTGCTTGTTGTTCTCGCCAGCGCCTCATTGTTGTTGATCAGCAATGCTCGCGCCGAAAACGGTCCCGACACCGACCTGGTGCTGCTTACCGAAAACTTCCCGCCGTACAACATGGCGAAGAACGGCAAGAATTTCGCCCAGGGCGACAACATCAACGGCATTGCCACTGACATCGTTCGCGAGATGTTCCAGCGCGCCGGCCTCACTTACAGCCTGACCCTGCGTTTCCCCTGGGAGCGTGTCTACAAACTCGCCTTGGAAAATCCCGGTTACGGCGCCTTCGTCATGGCGCGCCTGCCCGATCGCGAAAGACTGTTCAAATGGGTCGGCCCGATCGGCCCGGATGACTGGATCCTGCTGGCCAAGGCTGACAGCAAGATCACACTTGACACCCTCAACGACGCGCGCAAATACAAGATCGGCGCCTACAAAGGGGATGCGATTGCCGAGACACTCACCAAGCAAGGCCTCAAACCGGTAGTAGTGCTGCGCGATCAGGACAACGCTAAAAAGCTGCTCAATGGCCAGATCGATCTGTGGGCCACGGGTGATCCTGCCGGCCGTTATCTGGCGCGGCAGGATGGCGTGACCGGCCTGAAGACCGTGCTGCGCTTCAACAGCGCCGAGTTGTACCTGGCGCTGAACAAGGATGTTTCCGATGACGTCGTCGCCAGGCTGCAGACCGCGCTGGATCAGATGCGCAAGGAAGGCGTGGTCGATGAAATCATGGCGAGCTATCTGTAACCACATCCAGACCAGGCGCTTGCAGCGCTTCTACGCTGGTGCTGTCGATGCCTGGCTCAGCGGGGATGGCCGTCTTCAGCGATGGACACGAGTCGACTGACTCGATGGTATGTGGCGGGTATTGCGTCAGCAGAACGCTGGAGTCGTCGGTATAGCCGAAATCGACCGCCACTTGAGTACCGTCTTCCCTCACCAGTTCGTAATGGCTTTGCATCTGATAGACCGCTACGGCTGATTGCTTTGGCACCATGGCAATCACGACCTGCGGTCGCAGCTCGTGCCAGCCGTTGGAAGACGCTTCAGTGTGGGTCAGGGCCTTCGGCAGGCAAGCCGAGAATCTGGTCATGCGGATGTCGCTCAGAGGCGCGGATGGCCAGGCTTTTACAATTTCCATCGCGGTGAAGCTATGGAACATCCGCATCGTCACGGCGCTCTGCGCGCGCGGCGCAGTCCATTTTGTCGCGCGGTATGCGTCCGACTCATTGCGCTCATAACCGATGAGCACGTATTCGTCGGTCCTTTTGAGTGCGTAGTAAGGTGAGTTGCGAAACTGTTCACCGGGATGCGCATGATCTCTCACCGCGAACCAGGGCAGGCGGGCAACATGTGTGACCGTGGCGGGTTCGCTTTCGGCTGGCTTGGCATAGCCACCGAGAACCGGAGCCTGCGGTGGTTCGCTCAGTTGCACAGGGATCTGCATGCGCAACGCGTACGCCGATGAAGGTGCCGCAGGCTTGCTGTAGCCCTGAATGCCGGCGAATGTGCCCGCTGCAAACAGGATATCGCCTGCTGCCGCAGTCGGCGGTTCGATGGCGTAGGCACTGAAACTCATTTTGGCGCCGCTACCTTTGTCATTCCAGATCAACTCGCCGAGGTTCGCCGCAACGACGAGGTCGACCCTGACGCAACGCACTGAGTTGAGCGAAGGTTTGCAATGATCGGTGGTGCAGACTTGCCCCAAGGCGACGTAACCGACAGGTGCCAAAGGGCGCCAGATCGACAGGCGCGCAACATTGGGCGCCCCGGTTTCTTTCCAGACCAGTTCAAAATCGACAGGGCGGGCCAGTGCCTTGCCTCTGGCGTTTTCGACTCCTTTCAAATCCCTCTCGCAGACCACGGCCGCGACTACTTCGCCGTTGATATTGGCATCGCCGGGGATCAGCACATCGCCCAGCGAGAAATAGCCCGGCAGTGCATCCGGAGCGGGGGCAGGGCGCCAGAAGGTGGCGGGTTTCGCTTTCGAGCCGTTGCTGCTCCAGACCCGATTGAACTCCGTGGTGAAGTTGATCAGCAGGTTGTCCTGGATGATCGGTTCCATTTGCCGTGGCAGCGCTGCGATATTGTCTTCGATAGTCATGATGATTCCTGATAGTTGAAAGGCGACGCGCGAGGGCGTCGCGACCTGTTGCAGGTCGCACTATCGGAAACGGGGACGGTTATCGGGTGGTAACTATGTATGTGCCAGCGTCACAGGGTTTTACCGGTAAACGCCGTCCTTGCCATGCCCGGCCATGGCGCGATTGCTGCGCACGCTGATCATCTGCCGGATATCGATCCAGTCGATGCCCTGCGCTTTGAGCTTGGGTAATTCGCGCTCCAGCACCGCGAGGGTCTGCGGGTACGGATGGCCGATCATCACCGCTGAACCCTGTTTGTGCGCCAGGGCGATCGCGGTCTGCAACTGAGTGGCAATGGCCGCTTCGGTGCGCTCATCATCAAGAAACACGTCCCGGGAAACGCTGGCCAGGTCGATTTTCTGCGCCTGCTGCGCTGCGACGGTCTGCGCGCTGGTGCGGCTGTCGACAAAGAACTTGTGCCGACGCTGCAATTCGCCCATCAACCACGCCATCGCCGCCGGCTGGGCGGTCATGCGGCTGCCCATGTGATTGTTGATACCGGCAGTGAACGGTACTTTTTCGAACGCGGCATTCAGGCGTTTCTGCAGCTCTTCGATGGGCAGCTCGGGGTGCCAGGCGTAAGGCCCGGTGGCCGGGTCCATGGGCATGTGCAGGATGACGATCTTGCCGGCGCGATGGGCTTCGCGGGCAAACTCGGTGGCGTGGGGGTATCAGGCATGATCGCTGCCGTGACCGGGCCGGGCAGGGCGAGCACGCGACGATCCCGGGGCAGGTTCTGCCCCAGGTCATCGATGATCAATGTCAGGTAGGCCTTGTGCGGCGTGGAGCTGGCGGGCTCTGCTTGGGCAAAACCCGCCAGACAGCACAACAGAACGCAGAGGGAACGCAGCAACATCCTCAGCGGCCGGAAGTGATGCTCAGGCCTTTGAGCAGGCTCAGGGCCTGGGCCAACTGGTAATCATCATCCTGCGGCATCGCTTTGGCCTTGCCGCCGGAACCGCTCGGTTTGTCGGCGCCGCCGTTGCCGTTGCCCAAGTGGCCTTGCAGATCGGCTTCCTTGAAGTATTCGCTGTCGGCTTCGTTGGTGATCTTCGCGCGGCGCACTTCGATGTCCGGCACGATGCCCTGGGCCTGGATCGAGCGGCCGTTCGGCGTGAAATACAGCGCGGTGGTGATCTTCAGCGCGCGGTCGTTGTTCAGCGGCAGCACGGTCTGCACCGAGCCCTTGCCGAAACTGGTGGTGCCCATGACCACGGCGCGTTTCTGGTCCTGCAGGGCGCCGGCGACGATTTCCGAAGCCGAGGCACTGCCGCCGTTGATCAGCACGACCATCGGCACCGCTTCGCTCTCGTCCTTGCCGGTGGCGGAGAAGCGCAATTCGGAGTTGGCAATGCGGCCCTTGGTGTAAACGATCAGACCTTTGGTGATGAAATGGTCGACCACTTCCACCGCCGATTGCAGCACGCCACCCGGGTTGTTGCGCAGGTCGAGAATGATGCCGTTGAGCTTCTTGCCGTTGTCCTTGCGCAGCTTGGCCAGCGCCTTGGAGACTTCTTCGCCGGTCTTGACCTGGAACTGGGTGATACGGATATAGCCGTAGCCCGATTCGAGCAGCTGCGCTTTGACGCTCTTGACCTGAATCACTGCACGGGCCAGGGTCACGTCGAATGGCGTGCCACCATCGCGAACCAGGGTCAGGGTGATTTTCTGGCCGATCTTGCCGCGCATCTTGTCGACGGCTTCGGTCATGGTCTGGCCGCGGGTTGGCTGGCCGTTGATCTTGACGATGAAGTCGCCGGCCTGGATGCCAGCCTTCGAGGCCGGGGTGTCGTCGATCGGTGAGACAACCTTGATGAAGCCGTCTTCGGCGCCGACTTCGATGCCCAGGCCGCCGAACTCACCGCTGGTGCTTTCCTGCAGTTCGGTAAAGTCTTCCGGGCCGAGGTAGGCCGAATGCGGATCGAGGTTGCTGAGCATGCCCTTGATCGCGTTTTCCAGCAGGGTCTTATCGTCCACAGGCTCGACGTACGCGGCTTTGATCCGGTCCATGACCTCGGCGAAGGTGCGCAGCTCTTCCAGCGGCAGCGGCGCCTTGGCGGTCGCGGCAGTGCCTGCCGGAGCGACAGTCGGGGCCGGTTGCGCGGCGAACGCCAGAGGCGCGCCGATCACCAGAGCGATCGTCAGGGCCAGCGAGGTAAGGCGGGACAAATGCAGCATGTCGAACGAACTCCTGAATTAGATGGTGCGCTTATCCTTGCGCACGACACCATTGCGCCGGATCACTCGGGTGACCCTGCTGACGAATTGCGAAATACAGCGCTGGCGTGTCCTGACCGCCACTGTTACCTACAGTGGAAATCGACTCGCCAGCCTTGACCACATCACCCGCCGACTTGAGCAGCGTCTGGTTGTGACCGTAAAGACTCAGAAAACCGTTGCCGTGATCGAGGATCACCAGCAGCCCGGCACCGCGCAGCCAATCGGCAAATACCACGCGCCCACCGTGTACGGCGTGCACCTGGCTGCCGGCGGAGGCGCTGATCATCACACCATCCCACTTGGTGCGGGCGTCGTCGCCACGGCTTTCACCGAAGCGTGCGAGTAATCGACCATCAACCGGCCACGGAAGTTTTCCCCGGGTTGCAGCAAAAGGCCCGCCAAAGGTTTCGCCGCTGCTCGATACCAGCGCGCCGGGGCTTGATCTGGCGGGTTTTCGTGGGGCGTCGCTGTTGTCAGCCTGCGCCTCACGCAAACGCTTTTTCCGCTTCCTGCTGGGCGATCAGCGCTTTCTGCCGCGCTTCTTCTGCCTCACGAGCCTGGCGCGCCAGGGTTTCTTCGATGGTTTTAAGGACTTTAGACAGGTCTGCCTGATCCTGCTCGCGGGCGGCCAGCTTTTGATCGCGGGCTTTCACGTCGTCATTTAGCTTGGCGAGAACCTGCTGGCGTTCTTTGCGGACCTTCTCGAGTGCTTCGCGCTGAGTGTCGAGGTCGCTTTTCTGCACCAGCAACTGCGCCTGCTGCAGGCCAATGTCTTTTTCGACATTGGCCAGTTGGCGCAGGGTTTCGTTGAAGTTCTTCAACTGCTCCAGGCGGGCCTGGCTCAGGTAGTCGTAATAGGTGAGAGTGCGGGCAAATTTCTCGGGGTTCTGTTGATTGAGCAGCAGCTTGAGGTATTCCTGGCGACCGTTCTGGTAAGCCGCACGGGCCTGAATGGCGATCAGTCGCTGCTGTTCAGTGCGCGCGCTCTGGAGTTTTTTCTCTGCATCGAGCCGCTGCAGCTCGGATTCGCTTTTCTGCAATTCTTTCTGCAGCGCGTCGACCTGCTTCTGCAGCTTGCCCATCTCGGTTTCGGTGCCCTTGAGCTCTTTCTGCACGCCGGACTTTTCTTCCTGCAGCTTGCCCAAGAGTTTTTTCAGCTCGGCGATATCCTGGCGCGTGGCCTCCAACTGCTGTTGGGTTTGCGCGCGCTCGTCGGCGAAGGCCGGCTGGAGCAGACAGGTCAGAGCAAGGGCAATCAGGACGCGAAGCATAGGGGCGGGCGGCACCAGGGTAAGGGACGGCCTAGTATGCCCGCCCGAGGCTGCAAAAAAACGCCCAATTGGGGCTGTGTGATAACTGGACAGAAAAACACCGCAAAACCAATGTGGGAGCGGGCTTGCTCGCGAAAGCGGTGTGTCAGGCGACATCGCTGTCGACTGATCCACCGTATTCGCGAGCAGGCTCGCTCCCACAGGGATTATCAGTGTTTATACGAGGATCGAAGTGCCAGTCATCTCCGCCGGTTTTTCCAGGCCCAGCAGCATCAGCATGGTCGGTGCCACGTCCGCCAGCACGCCGCCTTCGCGCACTTTCAGGTCGCGTTTGCCGACGTAGATGAACGGCACCGGCTCGGTGGTGTGCGCGGTATGCGCCTGACCGGTGGATTCGTCGGCCATTTGCTCGACGTTGCCGTGGTCGGCCGTTATCAGCGCTTCGCCACCGACCTTGTCCAGCGCCTCGACGATGCGACCGACGCAGGTGTCCAGGCACTCGACCGCCTTCACCGCCGCGTCGAATACGCCGCTATGGCCGACCATGTCGCCGTTGGCGTAGTTGACCACGATCACGTCGTAGCGCTGGTTTTCGATGGCGTCGACGATGCGGTCAGTGACTTCCGGGGCGCTCATTTCCGGCTGCAAGTCATAGGTAGCGACTTTCGGCGACGGGATGAGGATGCGCTCTTCGCCCGGGAACGGTTCTTCGCGACCGCCGGAGAAGAAGAAGGTCACGTGGGCATATTTCTCGGTTTCAGCGATGCGCAGCTGGGTCTTGCCGTTTTTCGCCAGGTAATCACCGAGGACGTTTTCCAGGCTGCCGGCGGCGAGGCCGACGGTGCCGGAATGCTTGCGGCGTACTGGGTCAGCATGACGAAACCGGCCAGTTTTGGCTGGCGGGCGCGCGCGAATTCCTTGAAATCGTCTTCGACGAACACCCGGGTCAGCTCGCGAGCGCGGTCGGCACGGAAGTTCATGAACACCACAGCATCGCCGTCCTCGACTTTCACCGGCTCGCCGATAGAAGTGGCTTTGACGAATTCGTCGCTTTCGCCCCGGGCGTAGGCAGCTTCAAGACCTTCCTGAGCGGTGGCGGCGTTGAATTCGCCATTGCCGTCGACGATCAGGTTGTAGGCCTGGGCGACGCGATCCCAGCGGTTGTCACGGTCCATGGCGAAGTAGCGGCCGATGATGCTGGCGATGCGGCCCTTGCCGAGTGCCTGGAAAGTCGCGTCGAGCAGTTCGATCGACGAAGCAGCGCTTTTCGGCGGCGTGTCGCGGCCATCGAGGAAGGCGTGCAGGTAGATTTTTCGGCGCCGCGCTTGAAGGCCAGTTCGGCCATGGCGATCAGGTGATCCTGGTGGCTGTGCACGCCGCCATCGGACAGCAGCCCCATAAAGTGCACGGCTTTGCCGGCGGCCACGGCTTTATCGACAGCGGCGCAGATGGTCGGGTTTTCGAAAAACTCGCCGTCGCGGATCGCTTTGGTCACGCGGGTGAAGTCCTGATACACCACGCGCCCGGCGCCAAGGTTCATATGGCCGACTTCGGAGTTGCCCATCTGCCCGTCCGGCAGGCCGACGTCCATGCCGCTGCCCGAAATCAAGCCGTTCGGCACCGTGGCCCACAGACGATCCAGCACAGGTTTCTTCGCCGCGAACACGGCATTGGATTCGGGGCTGTCGCTGTGACCGAAGCCGTCGAGAATCATCAGGACCAAAGGTTTGGGCGTAGTCGTCATGGAATCCACTCGTGGCTGATAAAGAAGAGGGCGATGGAAAACGGAGTTGGAGTTTAAAGCGAAGTTCCGACCGCGTCACCGCCGGACGGGGTTTGGCCGACCATAGTGGCTGTGTATACTGGCCGACATTTTAACGCCCTGGAACCTCCTTCGATGGTTGCTCATCTGATTGAATTTGCCACTAACCACTACATTCTTGTCGGTATCTTCGTCGTACTTCTGGCTCTGTTGCTGGCGCACACGATGCAGGGCGGCGGTAAAAGCCTGAGCACCGGCGAGCTGACCGCACTGGTCAATAAAGACGCAGGCGTGGTGGTGGACATCCGTCCGGCCAAGGATTATGCCGCTGGCCACATCGTTGGCGCGGTGAACATCCCGCAGGACAAACTGGCTGCCCGCGTCGGCGAGCTGGAAAAGCACAAGGCCAAAACCATCATTCTGGTCGATGCGCTCGGCCAGACCGCCGGCACCCACGCCCGCGAGCTGATGAAATCCGGCTTCACCGCGGCCAAGCTGTCCGGCGGGATTTCCAGCTGGAAAGGCGACAACCTGCCGTTGGTGAAGTGATATGAGCGACGTCATCGTCTATTCCAGCGATTACTGCCCTTACTGCTCGCGCGCCAAGCATCTGCTCGCCAGCAAAGGCGTGGCCTTCGAAGAGATCAAGGTCGATGGCAAGCCGCAGCTGCGTGCCGAAATGACCAAAAAGGCCGGACGCACCTCCGTGCCGCAGATCTGGATCGGCGCAAAGCACATCGGCGGTTGTGATGATTTATACGCTCTGGAGCGCGCCGGCAAACTCGACGCGCTGCTCAAGGGCTGAACGGCTGCACCCACGTACAGCACTCCCTAAAAGACCCAAGATCGATAAGGATCTGAGATGACTGACCAACAGAACACTGCAGCCAGCGAAGAAGAAACCGCACCGCAATTCTCCTTGCAGCGCATCTACGTACGCGACCTGTCCTTCGAAGCCCCGAAAAGCCCGGCGATCTTCCGCCAGCAGTGGGATCCGGCGGTCGGTCTGGATCTGAATACTCGCCAGAAAGCGCTGGAAGGCGATTTCTACGAAGTGGTGCTGACCCTTTCCGTTACCGTGAAAAACGGTGAAGAAGTGGCCTTCATCGCTGAAGTGCAACAGGCCGGTATCTTCCTGATCAAGAACCTGGACGCGGCTTCGATGAGCCACACCCTGGGTGCGTTCTGCCCGAACATCCTGTTCCCGTATGCCCGTGAAACCCTGGACAGCCTGGTCACCCGTGGCTCGTTCCCGGCGCTGATGCTGGCCCCGGTGAACTTCGACGCCCTGTACGCGCAAGAGCTGCAGCGCATGCAGGAAAGCGGCGAGACCCCGACCGTTCAATAAAGGCTCGGATACGCATCGCGGGCAAGCCCGCTCCCACAGGTTTTGCACATTCCTGTGGGAGCGGGCTTGCCCGCGATTGTTTTGGTCAGGCGAAAACTATTTGAAGTCGTTCTGCCGCCACGCTTCGTACACGGCGACCGCCACGGTGTTGGACAGATTCAGGCTGCGGCAGCCTTCGCGCATCGGCAGGCGCAGGCGCTGTTCGGCGGGCAGGGCGTCGAGCACGTCCGCTGGCAGGCCACGGCTTTCCGGGCCGAACAGAAACGCATCGCCGGGCACGAATGCGGCATCATGAAACGGCCGTGAACCTTTGGTAGTGAAGGCGAATACCCGCGGGTTGCCCAGACTCTCAAGACAACTGGCCAGATCAGCGTGACGCTGCAGCGTGGCATATTCGTGGTAGTCGAGACCGGCGCGACGCAAGCGCTTGTCGTCCATCTCGAAACCCAGCGGCTCGATCAAATGCAGGTGGCAGCCACTATTGGCGCACAGCCTGATAACGTTGCCGGTGTTCGGCGGAATTTCTGGTTGAAAAAGGATGACGTGAAACATGCACGGCTCCGAAGGTAAAGACGAGCGGCATTCTACGCCGCCTGTGGACAACCGTTCGAAACTATTCCCGCGAGTGATCGGTTCGCTGGCCATCGTCGGAATGATGATCGGCCTGATGATCGGTCGACTGACCACGCCGGATCCGAGCGTGCTGGAGCGCGTCGAGGTCACCGACGGCGGTTTGGTGGTGTGGTTCAACAACGAGCCGAAGCTGCATGGCGAGATTATCGACGGCACCATCGCATTGCTGTTTCAGGCGCAAGGTCGGCCGCAAAAGGGCCAGCTCAAGCTCGACGGCAGGGATGTGAACTGGCGCACGCGCAAGAGTGACGGCGGGTTGTTGCTGACGGTGCTGGCGGCGCGGCCGTTGCAGGGTGACTGGATCGGCAGCGAGGTCGATGACCGCTGGCGGCTGGAAGTTCGATTGCGAGAGCAATGATCTGAACTTCATCGTTACCTCCGACGTTTTTTAACGGCATTTCCCACCGCTGCCGTTGACCTTTCCCACCCCCAGCCACCGCGAGCGCGCGCTATCGTCCGCTCTCACGCTCAAACGGCAGGATGCCGACCACAAGCTGCCCTTGCGCACCTGCAGGGGAAGCTCTTCAAGGATGAAAAACATGCCGGTCAAACCACCCCGCGGCGGCAGTAGCCGCGTTGATATCGATACACCAGCCAGCCCTGCTCGACCGACGGACCTGGACACCGCATTGGTGGATTTACCAGGCCGTCGTGGCTTCGAGACGGGCGCTTCGCTCGATCCTTTGCTGCGCCCAGCTCCGTCATCCATTGGTGCCGATATCGAAGCCGTCTCGCCGTCGCATACCGTAGTGGTTCACGCTGCTCCCCTTGATGCACGGCCGATTGCTCCGGACGTGTCGCTTGCTGCCTATGTCACTGACGGTCGCGCAATACGTGCGCCAGTCAACAATGAAGGTCTTCGGGTTATTAACAAACGCACTTACGCTGACCTGCAAATCGGCGGCATGGCTATGGTTGCTGCTGATCCGCATACCGGACTGTACCGGGCCCGTCGACCAAGCGAGTTGCTGCCTTCAGGTCCGGTGCTGCTGCGCGACGCCGCGAGCGGTCTCTGGCACCCTCGCCTGGTTGTTGAACAGGCGACCCGAGC
The DNA here is from genome assembly GCA_030544685.1 of Pseudomonas sp. B21_DOA. Lineage (NCBI taxonomy): Bacteria > Pseudomonadati > Pseudomonadota > Gammaproteobacteria > Pseudomonadales > Pseudomonadaceae > Pseudomonas > Pseudomonas sp. B21_DOA. Next base: position 1,331,354 of record CP086683.1, read on the forward strand.
TCAGGTGAAAAAATATCTGCCGGAAGCGACCGATCAGCAGGCTGACGACTTCATTGCTCTGATCGGCGACAAAGATATTGCAGACGTGGAGCTCAGGCGCGTTCAGATCGGGTTTTCCGAGTTGGACAGCAAGATCAGGCTTCGGGAGCTTTCGGTCAATCAGTATTCTGACTCCTACACAGCAGTTAGTGCCGTGGGAGCCAAGCTGCGGCGACTGTACAAGTGGTTGGGGAGCCTGACGAACGGGTCTACAAAAATGAGCGGCTGACGGGTTTCAAACTGGAACTCGATCTCGATTCGTGGCCTGTTCGAGACCTTCCATCACGTCAGTTCAGGTCCATTTCCGACCTCACGCTACGAGCGGGATGGGAGCCGGATGTACACATATTTCTGGCTCAATTTCCCAATGTTGAATCGCTGAAGATCGCGGCGCCACTCGGACCGCCTTCAATAAACCGGCCGTCGGGGCAGATTTATTTCCACGCGCGTGTTAACCCGCCTCTGGTTGCACAATTCAAAAAGCTTGCCGGGTTGCGAGAGCTCAATTTGGAAGAATGTGCGCTGAGGCCGGATTTTTCTGTGGCAGGGATGAACGAATTGCGTGTACTAAAGCTCGGCAGCTCATATGCAGGTCGAGATCTTTCGGCGTTGGTCGGTCAGCTGTCCGACTTGCGACGCTTACAGGTGCTTGAGTTGCAGCGCAATGTATTGAGAGCCGCCCCCGATGTTTCCGACATGGCCGAGCTGCGATATCTCGATCTGACAGATACCGGCATATTCAAGCCGCCAGCCGGGCTTGATTCCGAGAGAGGCCGAAGCATCTGGAAGTATTGAAGCTGGCTGACAACCCTCTGCACTTTGCGCCGTCAGTCAAGACACTGACCGCGTTGCGAGAACTGGATCTGTCCAATACCGGCCTGGAAAAATTCCCGGAAGGCATTACCCCGCAACTTCCAACGACAGTATTGGATCTTTCAAACAATCGGATCAAATCGATTCCCGAGTCCGTTGAGCTCAGAGCGGGATTTAATCTCAACGGCAACCCGATAAACGATCCGTCTTCTCTTCGACGTCTGATCCATGCCCGTATCAAGACTGGCAGCGATATTTGGCTCGCAGAGCAACATACTGATCGGTCGGCAGCGCTCTGGTTGCGAAATGTTCCGCAAGCGCAGGCGGCTGAAAAGGCCAGACTCTGGGATAGTTTCGAAGGTCCTTGGAGTACGCTGCTGAACGGTATACGCACGCTGAGTCGCACGCCCGAATTTCATGTTGAGCGCCCGCTTTTACAGCGTCGAGTCTGGCGGGTTCTGGAAAATTTCAGTCAGGCGGATGCGGTGGAGCGAGCGTGGCTGAGCACAATCGTCGAATTTGAATCAAGTCCTGGGAAAATGCTCGATTGGCTGGAAGCGGAAATACGAAAATATGACGGGGGCGGCAGAACCCGCCGTTACATCACCGGCCCAAGCGCCCACGGCTTGAATAATTCGTTGGGGCGCAGTGGCGGTGTAAAAGCGGGAATCCCTGACCTGCCTGTATCAGGGTTCCCAAAAGTGTGGGCTTCGCGTATCGCGTCGGCCCGGTATAAAGAGGGAACCCCGGCCTGCCTGTACCAAGGATCCCAAAAGGTTGGGCTCGCCGCGTTGCGCTGTGAGCCCGATGTAAAGAGGGGAATCCCCGGCCTGCCTGTACCAAGGTCCCCGAAACGGGTGGTGAAACGAATCACCTGTAGAAGGTATTGCAGGCGCCGTGCCAGATTTTCATCTGTTGAAACAAAAAAGCGCCTGAGAGACGCGAAAGCCCCCGAATTCGGGGCTTTCAGTTATTCAAAGATCGGACTTCCAACGCTTTCAGCTGTGGCGGCGACGATGCCGCTATGCGCGATCACAGGTCATCGTGCATTGATGCGGTGCACTGAGAAGCCAATGTGGGAGCGAGCTTGCTCGCGATGGCGTCGTTTCAGTCACTGATCCGCTCAATGACCTGACGCTTTCGCGAGCAAGCTCGCTCCCACACTGGATTACCTATGACCACAAATAAACTGTTCTACCGAAGGCCGATTACCCTTCCTCGCCCTCATCATCATCCCCACCATCGACCTTCATTCCCAATTCCTTGATCTTGCGCGTCAGGGTGTTCCGCCCCCAACCCAACAGAACGGCAGCATCTCGACGGCGCCCGGCGGTGTGCTTCAACGCCGTCTCGATCATGATCCGCTCGAACGCCGGCACCGCGCTGTCGAGCAGGCTCGACTGGCCGCGGGCCAGAGCCTGATCGGCCCATTGGCGCAGGGCCTGTTCCCAGTTGGTCACGGGCGCCGAATCCTGCGGCAGGTTGAGCAGCTCCGGCGGCAGGTCACTGATGTGCACTTCACGGCCGGAGGCCATCACGGTGATCCAGCGGCAGGTGTTTTCCAGCTGGCGCACGTTGCCCGGCCACGGCAGGTTTTTCAGGTATTCCTCGGTCTCGCTTTTCAGCAGCTTCGGCTCCACCGCCAGTTCCTGCGCGGCGCGGCTGAGGAAATGCCGGGCCAGAGTCGGGATGTCTTCGCGACGATCCGACAGGCGTGGAATGTGGATGCGAATCACGTTGAGACGGTGGAACAAGTCCTCGCGGAATTTACCGGCGTGGACGAGTGTTTCGAGATTCTGGTGGGTCGCGGCGATGATGCGCACGTCCACTTTGACCGGCACATGGCCGCCGACGCGGTAGAACTCACCGTCAGCCAGCACGCGCAACAGGCGGGTCTGGGTGTCCGCCGGCATGTCGCCGATTTCATCGAGGAACAGCGTGCCGCCGTCGGCCTGTTCGAAGCGCCCGCGGCGCAGGTTTGCTGCACCGGTGAACGCGCCTTTCTCGTGGCCGAACAGTTCCGATTCCATCAGATCCTTGGGAATCGCCGCCATGTTCAACGCAATGAACGGCGAAGCCGCGCGTGGGCTATGGCGGTGCAGGGCGTGGGCCACCAGCTCTTTACCGGTACCGGATTCGCCATTGATCAGCACGGTGATGTTGGAGTGGCTCAGGCGCCCGATGGCGCGAAACACTTCCTGCATCGCCGGCGCTTCGCCGATGATTTCCGGCGTGCGGGTCAGGGCTGGCACAACTTCCAGGCCTTGCTGTTCCTGAGCGTGCTGATTGGCACGCTTGACCAGCGAAACGGCCTCGTCGACGTCGAAAGGTTTGGGCAGGTACTCGAAAGCACCGCCCTGATAGGAGGCGACAGCGCTGTCCAGATCGGAGTGAGCGGTCATGATGATGACCGGCAGCCGTGGGTGCTGTTCGCGAATCCGCGCCAGCAGATCCAGACCACTGGCACCGGGCATGCGGATATCGGAAATGATCACGTCCGGCTGCTGCCGGGCCAGACGACTCATCACGCCGTCGGCGCTGTCGAAGCTCTGGGTGGTCATGCCTTCCTGTTGCAAGGCCTTTTCCAGGACCCAACGGATAGAACGGTCGTCATCGACGATCCACACGGTTTCACTACGGCTCATGTCGATGTGGCTCCTTGTTCCAGTGGCAGGAAGATCGAGAAGGTGGTGTGGCCTGGATGGCTCTCACACTCGATCAGGCCCTGGTGCTGACTGATGATGTTCTGGGTAATGGCCAGGCCCAGCCCGGTACCGTCCGGGCGACCGCTGACCATCGGAAAGAAAATGGTTTCCTGCAGTTCCGCCGGGATGCCCGGGCCGTTGTCGATGATCTCGATCTTGGTCACCAGACGATGGCGGATGTGGCCGATGGTGAACTGGCGCATCGCGCGGGTGCGCAGGCTGATGCGGCCCAGACGCAGCTCGTTCTGGCTGCTGATCGCCTGCATCGCGTTACGCACGATGTTCAGCACCGCCTGAATCATTTGTTCGCGGTCGATCAATACGTCGGGAATGCTCGGATCGTAATCGCGCACCAGAGTGATGCAGCCCTGGCTTTCGGCTTCCACCAGTTGGCAGACGCGTTCGAGGACTTCGTGAACGTTGCACATGGCCAGCGAGGGCAATTTATTCGAGCCGAGCATGCGATCGACCAGATTGCGCAGGCGATCGGCCTCTTCAATGATCACATTGGTGTAATCGCGCAAGCTTTCCTCCGGCAGCTCGCGCGCCAGCAGCTGCGCAGCACCACGGATGCCGCCGAGAGGATTCTTGATTTCGTGGGCGAGGCCGCGCACCAGCATTTTGCTGGTTTCCTGCTTGGACAGCTGCGCCTCTTCCTTGGTGATCCGCAGCAGGCGGTCACGCGGGTGCACTTCGAGCAAGAGCAAGGTCGCGCCGTTGCTCAGGATCGGCGTGACCGCGTAATCCACAGTCAGGGTCTGGCCGGTGAGGGCGGTGAGCATTGCTTCGCGCTTGGTGAACGGGTGCGCCTGCTCAACCGCCTGGCGCAGGGAATTGAGCGCCTCGGGAGACTCGGTGAACAGCTCACTGATGAACTGGCCATGGCTGCGCTGACCGCTGACGGCCAGCAACATTTCCGCCGCCGGGTTCATGTACTCCAGACGCAGTTCGGCGTCGAGCAGGATGGTCGCCGTGGTCAGGTTGTCGAGCAGCAAACGGTGAATAGCGTCGCTTATGGTCATCTGGACCCCTTTTGGAGCAAGGCGTGCGCGAGAACAAAGCGCTGATGTCGGGAAAATGCAAAAACCAAACCAAGGCTCCGAAAAGAAGCGCTTGAGCCCTGAAACAGGCGTTTGACGCGCGTTTGTATGGCACGAAGCCAGCTCAAACGGGAAATTTCGAACCAAAATGGGTTGGGTTGTGGGCGTGATGCAGTTTAGTGCACCAATAGAGTGCGAATGCCTGGAAGACGTTAAAAGAAGCGCAGAAATGGATTTTTCGGTTCTTCAGGTTTGTCCTTGAGCGGGCATTCCGGGCGTACGCCGTAGTCGTCGGCGACACAGGGTTTGACCTGGCGTTTCTGCGCCAGGAAATGCGTAGCATGTGGAACGGCTGGTTGGCGGTGCGTTCCACGGTGCGCCCGGCGGCATCGAGGATTTCGATCGAAAGGCTGTGGCTGCCGCGATCAATGTTGCTCAGTGCAAATACCGGGCTGACGCCGGGCTCGCCCGTGGCCTTGCCATCCAGCAACAGGCGATAACGATGGCCGCTTTGCAGGCCGGGTTCGCTGGTGACACTGACGATCAGCTCGCCGGCGCTGCTGCGCAAAGTAGCATCGGGCTCCGGGATCAGAATGCGCAGCATGTCGTAATGAAAGGGCGCTGGTTCAGCGGATTTTTCGCCGTAGTGATCGGCGCTGCGGTGTTGGCAGGGACCGCCATGCGATTGCTCGTCGCGATCGGCACTCGCTTGGCGTTGGCGCGTGGCTGGTCGGTATAGACGCGGTTGCCCTGTGCGTCGATGTAGGTAAAGACCTCCGCCGAGGCGGACGTCGACATCAACACCAGGATGAGTATCAGTCCGGCACGGATCATGGCGTGTGCACGCGCTGCACGGTGAAAACCGCAGGCTGGCTCTGCTGGATGACGGTCTGGCCGTCGATCACTTGCACGGCCAGGCGATGCTCACCGCGATCAACGTTGATCAATTGCAGAACCGGCACGTTGCTCGGCTGGCCGTAGGGCTCATCGTCCAGTACCAGTCTCAGTTGATGCGGCGGTTGCAGACGAGGCTTGATCAGAACATTGACCGTGAAGGTGCCGTTATTGGCGCGCAGCGCCTCGTCAGTGGGCAGACCGGCGAGCTCGAGAATTTCATAGGCGTTGCGCGCTGGTTGCGGTGCTTCGGGGCTGGGTGATTGCGGCGCGCTCGGCGCTTGTGGCTCGACCCGATTGAGCGGTGGCAACTCGACCGGTTGCGCCTGCACGCCGTCCGGCGGCTGATTGCTGTACGCCGTGTTGCCGTTGGCGTCGGTGTACTTGTAGATCTGCGCGGCGGCGGGCAGGGCGATCAGCAGCAGGATGTAGAGAAGCGTGCGACCCATGAAATCGACCGGGGTTGGAAACGATGGGTAGCAGCATAGGACAGGTGGGGCGGTTGGCCCAGCTCGCGACATATCCAGAGTTCATTCAAACACCACAAACCCCCTGTAGGAGTTAGCCTGCTCGGATGGCGTCGTGTCAGTCGCCAATTTTTAAATGACCCACCGCGATCGCGAGCAGGCTCACTCCTACAGGGTTCATCGTCGGGCTAAAAAATCCAGGCAATAAAAAAGGCCTCTCAAAGGAGGCCTCTTTTGTCACGCCACTTTACGCAGCGCTACCGGATCAGCAGCTGTAGTACAGCTCATATTCCAGTGGGTGTACGAAGGTGCGAACCTTGATTTCTTCTTCCGATTTCAGCGCGATGTAAGCGTCGATGAAGTCGTCGGAGAACACGCCGCCCTTGGTCAGGAACGCGCGACCCTTGTCCAGCTCTTCCAGGGCTTCTTTCAGGCTGCCGCAAACCTGTGGAATCTCTTTCGCCTCTTCAGGCGGCAGGTCGTACAGGTTCTTGTCGGCGGCGTCGCCTGGGTGGATCTTGTTCTGGATACCGTCCAGACCAGCCATCAGCAGAGCTGCGAAAGCCAGGTACGGGTTGGCAGCCGGATCCGGGAAGCGCGCTTCGATACGGCGTGCTTTCGGGCTCGACACGTAAGGAATGCGGATCGAAGCGGAACGGTTGCGCGCCGAGTAGGCCAGCATTACCGGCGCTTCGAAGCCTGGCACCAGACGCTTGTAGGAGTTGGTCGCCGGGTTGGTGAAGCCGTTCAGGGCCTTACCGTGTTTGATGATGCCGCCGATGAAATACAGAGCGGTATCGGACAGGCCGGCATAGCCTTCACCAGCGAAAGTGTTCTTGCCGTCTTTCCAGATCGACATGTGTACGTGCATGCCCGAACCGTTGTCGCCGTACAGTGGCTTCGGCATGAAGGTCGCGGTGCGGCCGTAAGCGTCGGCAACGTTGTGCACAACGTATTTCAGGGTCTGAACTTCGTCGGCCTTCTTCACCAGGGTGTTGAACTTGACGCCGATTTCGTTCTGGCCGGCAGTTGCCACTTCGTGGTGGTGAACTTCAACCGACTGACCCATTTCTTCCAGTGCGTTGCACATGGCGGTACGGATTTCGTGGTCGTGGTCGAACGGTGGAACCGGGAAGTAGCCGCCTTTCACGCCTGGACGGTGCCCCTTGTTGCCGCCTTCGATGTCCTGGTCGGACATCCACGAGCCTTGCTCGGAGTAGATCTTGAACATCGAGCCGGAGATGTCCGACTTGAATTTCACCGAGTCAAAGATGAAGAACTCAGGCTCTGGACCGGCGAATACGGTGTCACCGATACCGGTGGCTTTCAGGTGCTCTTCGGCGCGCTTGGCGATCGCACGTGGGTCGCGATCGTAGCCCTGCATGCTCGAAGGTTCGATGATGTCGCAGACCAGAATCAGAGTTGGGTCTTCGGTGAACGGATCGAGTACGGCCGTTTCGTCGACCGGCATCAGGATCATGTCGGAGGCTTCGATGCCTTTCCAGCCGGAGATGGAGGAACCGTCGAACATCTTGCCGACTTCGAAGAAGTCGTCATCCAGCGCATCGCGAGCCGGCATGGTCACGTGGTGCTGAGTGCCTTTGGTGTCCGTGAAGCGCAGATCAATCCACTTGACGTCATGATCTTTGATGAGTTGAACCGACTTCGACATAGTGTCCTCCGGGTGAATTAGGGCGGGTAGTGGATGCCCTTAATAATGGTGATGCCGGCGCGAATACTCTGCCAAGGCAACCTGCCTCACAAGGGAGCAAATTGCATGCCAGTGCCCCAGCATGGGTTTTTTGCCCCAAATTCACGCTTATTAAGGCGTGCGAGGTTCTGAATCGACAAATCCCGCCCCGTAATGTTGCGTTTAATTCCATAAATGACCTGTTTTGGTGCGCGCAAAACCTTCTGCACATTAACTGGTTAAACCTTGAGCAATTTCCGCTATAATCCGCGCCCCCTTTTTCGGCTGGCCGTTCGCGCGCTGTTTTCATGAAACTTATCGTAAAAGTCTTCCCCGAGATCACCATCAAAAGCCGACCTGTCCGGACGAAATTCATCCGCCAGTTGGCCAAGAACATCCGCACCGTGCTCCGTGACCTGGACCCGGCCGTGGTGGTGAACGGCGTGTGGGACAATCTCGAGCTGGAAACCCGCGTTACCGACCCCAAAGCCTTGAAAGAGATGGGCGAGCGCCTGACCTGCATGCCGGGTATCGCGCACTTTCTGCAGATCGACGAGTACCCGCTGGGCGACTTCGACGACATCACCGAGAAGTGCAAACAGCACTACGGCGATGCGCTGGCCGGGAAGATTTTCTCGGTACGCTGCAAGCGCGCAGGCAAGCATGCCTTCAGCTCGATGGACGTCGAAAAATACGTCGGCAGCAAGCTGCGTCGCGAGTGCGGTGCGGCCGGAATCGACCTTAAAGCGCCGCAAATCGAAGTCCGTATCGAAGTTCGCGACAAACGGTTGTTCGTGATTCACAGCCAGCACAACGGCATCGGCGGCTACCCGCTGGGTGCGCTGGAGCAGACGCTGGTATTGATGTCCGGCGGCTTCGATTCAACCGTGGCGGCTTACCAGATCATGCGTCGCGGCCTGATGGCGCACTTCTGCTTCTTCAATCTCGGCGGGCGTGCCCACGAATTGGGCGTGATGGAAGTCGCGCACTTCATCTGGAAGAAGTACGGCAGCTCGCAACGCGTGCTATTTGTCAGTGTGCCGTTCGAGGAAGTGCTGGGCGAAATTCTCGGCAAAGTCGATAACAGTCATATGGGCGTGGTTTTGAAGCGTATGATGTTGCGCGCCTCGTCCGAGATCGCCGAACGCCTGCACATCGATGCACTGGTGACCGGTGAAGCGATCTCCCAGGTGTCGAGCCAGACGCTGCCGAACCTGTCGGTGATCGACTGCGTGACCGATAAACTGGTGCTGCGGCCGCTGGTCGTCGCGCACAAGCAGGACATCATCGACACCGCCAACGAGATCGGCACCGCCGATTTCGCCCGGCACATGCCGGAATATTGCGGCGTGATTTCGGTCAACCCCAAGACTGCCGCCAAGCGTGGCCGGGTTGAGCACGAAGAGAAAGAATTCGACATGGCGGTACTCGAGCGTGCGCTCGCCAACGCCAAACTGGTGCCGATCGATCGGGTAATCGACGAATTGGGCCAGGATTTGCAGATTGAAGAAGTCAGCGAAGCGCTGGCCGGTCAGATCGTGATCGACATCCGCCACCCGGATGCCGCCGAGGATGACCCGCTGGAGCTCGCCGGCATAGAGGTACAGACGATGCCGTTCTATGCAGTGAACGCACGTTTCAAGGAACTGGACCCTACTCGCCAGTACCTGCTGTATTGCGACAAAGGCGTGATGAGTCGCCTGCATGCCCACCATTTGCTCAGTGAGGGGCATGCCAATGTGCGCGTTTATCGACCGAGCTAAGTGCCCGGGGCTGTTTGCCTGTGGCCTGCGTCACCGGCCCCCGACACCGCCGTCAAGCTGTAACGGCCATGCCGGACACTACTGCTAATCGCTGCCAAGACTTGTCAGCAAACCGAATCCTCTGATCGAGATACACAAGTGATCGAAAATCTACGCAACATCGCCATCATTGCTCACGTTGACCACGGTAAAACCACCTTGGTAGACAAACTCCTGCGTCAATCCGGCACTCTGGAGCGCAACGAGCTCAACGACGAGCGCGTGATGGACTCCAACGACCAGGAAAAAGAGCGCGGTATTACCATTCTGGCGAAGAACACCGCCATCAATTGGAACGGCTACCACATCAACATCGTGGACACCCCGGGCCACGCCGACTTCGGCGGCGAAGTTGAACGCGTGATGTCGATGGTTGACTCCGTTCTGCTGCTGGTTGACGCTCAAGACGGCCCTATGCCGCAAACCCGCTTCGTGACCAAGAAGGCTTTCGAAGCCGGCCTGCGTCCAATCGTGGTGATCAACAAGGTTGACCGTCCAGGCGCGCGTCCGGACTGGGTTCTGGACCAGATCTTCGACCTGTTCGACAACCTCGGTGCGACCGAAGAACAACTGGACTTCCAGGTTGTTTACGCTTCGGCCCTGAACGGCATTGCCGGTCTGGACCACACCGCCATGGCGGAAGACATGACTCCGCTGTACCAGGCGGTAGTCGACCACGTTCCGCCTCCGGCCGTTGACCGTGACGGTCCGTTCCAGATGCAGATCTCCGCTCTGGACTACAACAGCTTCCTGGGTGTTATCGGTGTTGGCCGTATCGCTCGCGGTCGCGTCAAGCCGAACACCCCGGTTGTCGCTATCAGCGCCGACGGCAAGCGTCGCAACGGTCGTATCCTGAAGCTGATGGGTCACCACGGTCTGCACCGCATCGACGTTGACGAAGCAGCAGCCGGCGACATCGTCTGCATCAGCGGCTTCGACGAGCTGTTCATCTCCGACACTCTGTGCGACATCAACACCGTCGAGGCGATGAAGCCGCTGACCGTTGACGAGCCAACCGTTTCCATGACCTTCCAGGTAAACGACTCGCCATTCTGCGGTAAAGAAGGCAAGTTTGTGACCTCCCGTAACATCAAGGATCGTCTGGACAAAGAGCTGCTGTACAACGTTGCACTGCGCGTTGAAGAAGGCGACTCGGCTGACAAGTTCAAGGTTTCCGGCCGTGGTGAGCTGCACCTCTCGGTACTGATCGAAACCATGCGTCGCGAAGGCTTCGAGCTGGCCCTGGGCCGTCCTGAAGTGATCATCCGTGAAGTTGACGGCGTGAAGCAGGAACCGTTCGAAAACGTCACCATCGACATCCCTGAAGAATCGCAGGGCAAGGTCATGGAAGAGATGGGTCTGCGTAAGGGCGACCTGAGCAACATGGTGCCGGATGGCAAGGGCCGTGTTCGTCTGGAATACAACATCCCTGCTCGCGGTCTGATCGGTTTCCGTAACCAGTTCCTGACCCTGACCAACGGTGCTGGCATCCTGACCTCCATCTTCGACCGTTACGCTCCAGTGAAGTCGGGCCACATGTCCGGCCGTCAGAACGGCGTTCTGGTTTCGGTTGAAACCGGCAAGGCACTGACCTACTCGCTGGAAACCCTGCAGGCTCGTGGCAAGCTGTTCGTAGAACACGGCCAGGAGATCTACAACGGTCAGATCGTTGGTCAGAACAGCCGCGACAACGACCTGGGTGTAAACCCAACCAAAGGCAAGAAGCTCGACAACATGCGTGCTTCGGGTAAAGACGAGACCATCGCTCTGGTCCCACCTGTTCGCTTCACTCTGGAACAGGCTCTGGAATACATCCAGGAAGACGAGCTGTGCGAAGTCACGCCTAAGTCGATCCGTCTTCGCAAGAAGATCCTCGACGAAAGCGAGCGTACCCGCGCTGCCAAGAAAGCCAAGGCGTAATCTAGCCCTGGAATGAAAAACGCCCCCGGTCGCGAGACCGGGGGCGTTTTTGTTTGTCTGGGGTTTAAACGATATTTTTGCTGGCCCCATCGCTGGCAAGCCAGCTCCCACGGGGTTTTGGGTCGTATATAAAATATGTGTTCGACCACAATCATTGTGGGAGCTGGCTTGCCAGCGATGGCGGCCGGTCAGCCGCTGAAAATCTCAAGACCGATCAGAACTTCTCGATCGCGCGGAAATTCTGCACGCGCTCGACTTCCTTTGGCTTGTATGCGCAATACCCAGGCCGCGGGCCGATTTTCGGGTGGTTGCGGCAGGTGTCCGGGCGCTTGTCATAAATGGTGCACAGGCGGCTCTTACGATCCAGGTAATAGCAGTCGTTGTTGCTCATGCGCTGCAGGGTGAAGATCCCCGACTTCTGATTGAAACGCTCGACCAGACCTTCCTTCTGCAGACGCTTGGCGATGTTCTTCGGCGGATCGCCCAGTTCGAACTCGTCGACCACACCGATGCGCACCAGGTCCTTGATCTTCACTTCGACCGGCAGCGTGCAACAACTGGACATGCACGAGCCGCACATCGGTGCCGAGTATTTCGCCCACGTATCGAGACGATCAATCTCGGCGGCGGCGATCAGGTTGGGCTTCATCATTGGGAGTTACCAGGCGTGTATGCATCAGGGCGCGCGATCATACCGGGAGCGGTGGAATTTTGAACAACCTTTCGCCGGATTTTTTCGCAGCCGCCGCATTTTGCCCGACAGGACGGCACGGCCCCTGCATTCATTGGCTCATCCGCCAAGGTTATGTCGCACTGGCGCACAGTCCGCGCAAATACTGCCGAACCAGAGCCGTTACCGCCGGTCAGACCGTCTAGGCTCAGAAAATTCCCGCTCGCTCGAGGTCCTGTTGATGACTCAAGAACCACTAGTTCGCGAAGCAGAGGTGGCCGCATTCCGCGACGCCGTCCTGACCAAACTCACCTACGCCGTGGGCAAAGACCCCGATCACGCCTTCGACCATGACTGGTTCGAAGCCATCGCCCTGGCTGCGCGTGATCACATGGTCGAGCACTGGATGGACCACACCCGGCAGATCTATCGCAAAGGCCAGAAGCGGGTGTATTACCTCTCGCTGGAGTTTCTCATCGGCCGTTTGCTCTATGACAGCCTGAGCAACCTCGGTCTGCTCGACGTGGCCCGTGAAGCGTTGACCGAACTGGGCGTGGATCTTGAGCGCATCCGCCTGCTGGAGCCCGACGCGGCGCTCGGCAACGGCGGCCTCGGACGTCTCGCGGCGTGCTTCATGGAAAGCATGTCGACCCTCGGCATCGCCGGCCATGGCTACGGCATTCGTTATGAGCACGGCTTGTTCCGTCAGGCGATTGTCGATGGCTGGCAGCAGGAGCAAACCGAGCACTGGCTGGATTTCGGCAACCCGTGGGAATTCGAGCGGCCGGAAGTGGTGTACCCGATCGGCTTCGGCGGCAGCGTCGAAACCGTCACCGATGCCTCGGGCAAGACTCGTCAGGTCTGGTCGCCGGCGGAAACCGTGCGGGCGATTGCCTACGACACGCCGGTGGTCGGCTGGCGCGGGGCGAGCGTCAATACTTTGCGCCTGTGGCGTGCCCGCGCCATGGAAGACCTGCACCTGGAGCGCTTCAACGCCGGTGACCACCTGGGCGCCGTGGCGGAAGTGGCCCGCGCCGAAAGTATCTCCCGCGTCCTCTACCCGGCAGACAGTACCGAAGCCGGGCAAGAGCTGCGCTTGCGGCAGGAATACTTCTTCGTCGCCGCCTCGCTGCAGGATCTGCTGCGCCGTCATCGCAACATGCACACCTCGGTGCTGACCCTCGGTGATCACGCGGCGATCCAGCTCAACGACACTCACCCGTCAATCGCCGTGGCCGAACTGATGCGCCAACTCGTCGACGTCTACGACGTCGCATGGGACGCGGCATGGCAAGTCACCGTCGATACGTTGTCGTACACCAACCACACGCTGCTGCCGGAAGCGCTGGAAACCTGGCCGGTCGGGCTGATGGAACGCATGCTGCCCCGGCACATGCAGATCATTTACCTGATCAACGCGCAGCACATCGATTCGTTGCGGGCCAAGGGCATCCACGACTTCGACGTGCTACGTGCGGTGTCGCTGATCGAAGAAGACAACGGCCGCCGGGTGCGTATGGGCAACCTCGCGTTCCTCGGTTCGCACAGCGTCAACGGCGTGTCCGGTCTGCATACGCAACTGATGCGCAAAACCGTATTCGCCGAACTGCACAAGCTCTACCCGGAACGAATCAACAACAAAACCAACGGCATCACCTTCCGCCGGTGGTTATATCAGGCCAACCCGGAACTGACCTCAATGCTGGTCGATGCCCTTGGCCCGGACGTGCTCGACCATCCCGAAGAACGCCTGCTCGAGCTCGAGCCGTTCGCTGAGAAAACTGCGTTCCGCAAAGCCTTCGCCGAGCAGCGTTTGCACAGCAAGAAGGCGCTGGCCTATCTGATTCACGAGCGCCTGGGGATTGCGGTCAACCCGGCGGCGATGTTCGACGTGCAGGTCAAGCGCATCCACGAATACAAACGCCAGTTGCTCAACCTGCTGCACACCGTGGCGTTGTACCAAGCGATTCGTGCCGAGCCGGAAGTCGATTGGGTGCCACGGGTGAAGATCTTCGCCGGTAAAGCGGCGGCGAGTTATCACCAGGCCAAGCTGATCATCAAGCTGACCAACGACATCGCTCGGGTGGTGAACAACGACCCGACCGTGCGTGGCCTGCTGAAAGTGGTGTTTCTGCCCAACTACAACGTCAGCCTGGCCGAGAGCATCATCCCGGCGGCGGACCTGTCCGAGCAGATTTCCACCGCCGGTTTCGAGGCGTCGGGCACCAGTAACATGAAGTTCGGCCTCAACGGCGCGCTGACCATCGGTACCCTCGACGGTGCCAACGTGGAAATGTGCGAGCGCATCGGTGCCGAGCACATGTTCATCTTCGGTCTCAGTGCGCAACAGGTTGAAGCGCGCAAGCAGAACCACGAGTTCAGCGCCGTGCCCGACATCGCCGCCTCCCATCGTTTGAACGATGTGCTGCAAGCGATTCGCAGCGGTGTGTTCTCGCCGGACGATACCTCGCGTTACACCGGGTTGATCGACTCGCTGATCGACTATGACCGCTTCCTGGTCTGCGCCGACTTCGACTCCTACTGGGAAGCGCAGAAGCGTGTTGATGCGCACTGGCATGATTCGCAGAACTGGTGGCGTTCGGCGGTGCTCAACACCTCGCGGATGGGCTGGTTCTCTTCCGACCGGACGATTCGCGAGTACGCCACGGATATCTGGAAAGCACTGGAGTAACTTTCCGCGACAAATCTGCGCAAGGCCCAACGTTTGTTGGGCCGGATCGATATACTGAGCGCCGGTTAAAAGGCATCAGTCACCGCGGTACCCTGTGGGAGCGAGCCTGCTCGCGAAGCGATCGTCGACTTAAACAGAAATGTTGGCTGACAATCCGCCTTCGCGAGCAGGCTCGCTCCCACACGGTTTGTGCCTGAGACTGAAGCCATCGCCGGACTCGCCCCGCCCCGGGGCTGCTTAGGGATATCGACCATGCAATGGATGTTCATGTTGATCGGGCTGATGCTCGGTGGACTGCTCGACGAGTCGTTCAGTGGTGCGCTGTTGGGTGCGCTGCTGGGGCTGGTCATCGGCCAGATGCTGCGCATCGCGCGTCTGGGCGCGCAGGCGGCGGAGCAACAGCGTCAACTCGAGCAAGTGCGCGAAGCCTTGCAAGGCGTGGCTCAGCGGCTGTTTGTGCTGGAGGGTTCGCCCTCGCATGCGCCCGCGCCGCCACCTGAAGCCGAGCCAGTCGCCGCACCCGTCGACGTGGCTGAGCAGGCTGCCCCGAGCCCTGAGCTGATCTGGGAACTGCCGCCCGAACTGGAACCCATCTCCGCCGTCGCCCGCGAAACCAGCCAGCCGCTGCCCGCCGATGCCTGGCGCGCCGAACCGGCTCCCGTTGCCCCAACACAAAAACCTGCCGAACCGCGTGGCCCGAACCTGATCGAACGCGGCATCAGCGCTGCGCGCAATTGGCTGTTTGGCGGCAACACTGTTCTGCGCGTCGGTGTAGTGCTGTTGTTTTTCGGCCTGGCGTTTTTGCTGCGTTACGCCACCGAAGGCATGGTGGTGCCGATCGAGTTGCGTTACGCCGGGGTTGCGGCAGCGGCGTTGGCCCTGCTGGCGCTGGGCTGGTGGCTGCGCCGACGCAACAGCAACTATGCATTGATGCTGCAAGGCACCGGCATCGCGGTGTTGTACCTGACGGTGTTTGCGGCGATGCGTCTGCATCCGTTGCTTGATCCGTCCGCTGCACTCGGTTTGCTGGTCGCGGTGACGGTGTTCTCGGCCATTTTGGCGATTACTCAGGACGCGCTGGGATTGGCCGCAGCGGCAGCGTTGGGCGGTTTCGCCGCGCCGATTCTCACTTCTACCGGCGAAGGCAATCACGTCGCACTGTTCAGCTATTTCGCTCTGCTCAACGCCGGCATTCTTGCTATCGCCTGGTTCAAGGCCTGGCGCCTGCTCAACCTGATCGGCTTCGTCGGCACCTTCGGTATCGGGTTCGCCTGGGGTCTGCGTTCGTATACGCCGGAACTGCTGTGGAGTACCGAGCCGTTCCTGATTGTGTTTTTCCTCATGTACCTCGGCATTGGCCTGCTGTTCGCCCGGCGCAAATTGCGCGACCTGCCCGATGCCCCGGCTGAGGCTGATCGCGAGGCGCTGCTGCAATGGTCGGCCCGCAAGGGCGATTACGTCGACGGCAGCATGTTGTTCGGCCCGCCGATCATTGGCTTCGGTTTGCAGTTCGCCTTGGTTCAGCATCTGGAATTTGCGGCGGCCTTCAGCGCGCTGGCGCTGGGCATGATCTACATGACGCTGGCCAAAGCGCTGATGGGTGGACGCGCGATGTTGCTGGGCGAAACCTGCCTGGCGCTAGGGGTGATTTTTGCCAGCCTGGCGATTCCGCTGGGCCTCGATGCGCGCTGGACTTCTGCAGCGTGGGCGGTGGAAGGCGCGGGGATTTTCTGGCTTGGTTTACGTCAGCATCGGCCGTTCGCCCGCGCTTTTGCCTTGTTGTTGCAACTGGGTTCGGCGCTGGCGTTTCTCAGCCAGGTGCAGCTCGGCGAGAGCAGCCTGCTCGACGGCGCACCGCTGGGCGCGCTGATGCTCGGCGCCGCGCTGCTGTTCAGTTTCCTTCAACTGCGCAAGGCTACGCCTGAGCAGACATCGCCGTGGGAACGCCAAGGTCTGCCAGTGCTGGCATGTCTTGGCCTGACGTTCCTGTATCTGCTGGCACCGTTGTTCCTGTTCATCCAGGGCACGGCGATCAGTTGGGCGTTGGCCGGGTTGGCGACATTGTTTGTTGGCTTGCGAATTCAATCGCGCACATTCCTGTTTACCGCGTTCGCCGTGCAGTTGCTGGGCGGCGCGTTGTTCCTGCTGCGCCTGCAAAGTGCCGGCGAAGAATCGGCGGCGGTGTTCAGCGCCGGTTGGAGCGGTTTGCTCAGTGCGTCGCTGATCGGGCTGGCCTTGATCGGCGGCATGCTGCTCGCGGCTCGCGATGAGATGGTGCGCGCTGATGTGCGCTTGCTTCGCGGCTTATCGGTGATCTTGCTGGCCGGGCTGGTGCTGATCAATCTGGCGGTGCTGTTCGTGCTGCCGTGGCAAACCGCGAGTGCGGTCTGGGCGGCCAGCGGCTTGCTGATCATCTGGCTGAGCCTGTACCTGCAACAGCGTCTGAGTTTCGTTTTCGGCCTGCTGTTGCAGGTGATCGGCGGCGCAGCGTTTGTGCTCGCCGGCCCCGAATGGCTCGGGCCGCTATCCAGCGAAGGGCTGAAACCGTTTGCCCACGGTGGTTTCTGGACGCCGCTGGTGCTGGGGCTGGCCGCGCTGATCGGTGCGTGGCGCTTGCAATTGGGCAACCATGCCACTGCTTTTGATGCCTGGAGTTTGCAGCGCTTATCGCAGGTGCTGCTGGTCTGGGGTGCTGCCTGGTGGATGCTGGCGTGGGTCAGCGAAGTGCTGCGGTTTGCTCCGCCGGATCTGCAGGGCGCGTTGTTGCTGTTCGTCGCTGCAATCAGTATGGCGCTGTGGACGATTTTGTCGCTGCGTCTGAAGTGGCCGGCGCTGGGGTTGCTCTGCACCTTGCTGATTCCGGCGGCGGCGCTGGTTTTGCTCGGCGCTTGGCATTCGCGCTACCACCCGGCCGCCGACTTCGGCTGGCTGGCGTGGCCGGCGCTGTTCGCGGTGCATTTCTTCAGCTTGCGCCGCTTGGCGTCGATGTTGCCGGCGCGCGCGTTGAGCGCCGCCCATGTGCTCGGTTGCTGGCTGCTGATTGGCGTGCTGGCGCTGGAGTTGCGTTACGGCCTGCTGTTGTTGTCCGAGCAATACAACGCCTGGCGCTGGCTGGGCTGGGCGATTCTGCCGAGCCTGTATCTGCTGCTGATGGCGGCACCTCGCAACTGGCCGTGGCCGGTCGCCGCTTTTGCTCGCGAGTACCGCTTGTACGCAGCGGCACCGCTGGCGGTGCTGATGCTGGCGTGGTTCTGGCTGGCCAATGGCGTCAGCAATGGCAATGCCGAACCCTTGCCTTACGTGCCGCTGCTTAATCCGCTGGAGTTGGGTCTGCTGTTTGCGCTGTTCGGCGTTTACATCTGGTCGCGCAGCGCCGTTGCGCAGTTGTCGATCCGCCAGGACTACGCCGACCACGCCACGCAACTGATCGCCGGGGTTTCACTGTTCGCGTTCTGCACCGCGCTGGTCACCCGCGCTGCGCATCACTGGGCCGGCATCCCGTTCGAGCTCGATCAACTGCTCGCGTCGATGCTGGTGCAGGCCGGCCTGTCGATCGTCTGGACGTTGATGGCGCTGGGACTGATGATCGGCGGTCATCTGCGCCACCGCCGCGAAGTGTGGCTGATCGGCGCGGCGCTGATTGCGCTGGTGGTGGCCAAACTGATTTTTGTCGAACTGAGCAACCGTGGCGGCCTCGCCCGGATCGTCTCGTTTATCGGCGTTGGCGTGTTGCTGCTGGTGGTCGGCTACTTCGCGCCGCTGCCACCCAAACGCGTCGAGGCTGAACCGGCGGCGGACAAACCCGCGCCGGAAACCGAAGGAGTTGCATCTTGAGTCGCATGCTGAATCTGGGGTGGTTGGCGCTGGGCGTGGTGATGGTGGCCGGTGCTCAGGAAAAACCGGCGGACTTCGCCACGCAGGTGCCGTTGTCGGTGAGTGGCAATGGCCCGTGGTATCGCCTCGACCTGCCGCTGAGCGCGCAATTGCAGGCGCGCCAGACCGATCTCAGCGATCTGCGTGTGTTCAACGCCGCCGGCGAAGCGCAGGCCTACGCCTTGGCTCGCGAATCGGCGCAGACCCGTGACGACGGCAAGCTGCACGAGGTCAAGTGGTTCCCGCTGTACAACGCCGCTGACGCCAGCGAACGTGCGCCGAACGTGCGCGTGCAGTCGACCATCAACGGCACGCTGGTCGAAGTGCAACCGTCCTCGCAACTGGAGGCGGGCGAAGAAGTGCTGCGCGGCTGGCTGCTGGATGCCAGTGCAATCAAGGCACCGTTGCAGCAGTTGATCCTCGACTGGACCAGCGAGCGCGACGGTTTCCAGCGTTTCAGCATCGAGGCCAGCGACGATCTGCAGCACTGGCAGTCATGGGGCGAGGGCCAAGTGGCACGGCTGACCTTTTCCGATGAGCGCATCGAACAGCACCAAGTGAGCCTGCCGGGGCAGACCGCGCGTTACGTGCGCCTGCTGTGGGAGTCGCCGGGTTCGGCGCCGATCCTGACCTCGGCGCAACTGAAAAGCAGCGACCCGCGCAACCTGCCGCTGCCTTTGGTCTGGTCGTCAAGCGTAGCCGGCAGCAGCACCAAGTCCGGGGAGTACACCTGGCAATTGCCGATGGGGCTGAATGTCGAGCGGGTGCAGGTTGAGCTGAAACAGCCGAACAGTCTGGCGCCGGTGACGTTGGCCGGTCGGCGTGAGAGCAACTTGCCGTGGCAGACACTGAGCAGCGGTTTGCTCTATCGCCTGAGCCAGAGCAATCAGGACGTGGTGCAGAACGAAATCCCGCTGTCCGGGCAGACCGTGCAGCAACTCAAGCTGACCGTGGATGAGCGCGGCGGCGGGTTGGGTGAGCAGGCGCCGGACCTGAAATACGCGGTGCGCGCCACGCAGGTGATTTTCCTCGCCCGGGGCGAAGGGCCTTACAGCCTGGCCTTGGGCAATGCCACGGTGAAAACCGCGAACCTGCCGCTGGCAACGTTGATTCCGGATTTCAAGCCAGAGAAGCTGGCGAGCCTGGGCAAGGCGACGGTGCAGGACGAAGCAGTGGCCACGCAAACCTCAACGGCGACGACGGCTGCGGTGGCCGGAACCAATTGGAAGAAGTTCGGGCTGTGGGCGGTGTTGCTGCTCAGTGTGGTGTTTCTCGGGGCGATGGCGTTCAGCCTGTTGCGCAAGCCGCCAGCCAATACCTGAGCATGGCCGGCGCTGCGCGCCAATCGCTGGCAAGCCAGCTCCCACAGTGACTCGGTCGTTCACATATTTTGTGTACACCACACATCCTGTGGGAGCTGGCTTGCCAGCGATGGCGGCCGGTCAAACAACAAAATCATCAAACTGCCGCTATCACTCAATCACCACCCGCCCCATTTCCAACTACGCTCAAGCCGACACCTGAACTCTCCACCGACAATCACGTCTCATACAGGCAAATACACCCAGGCGCACGTTAGCCGGCGTCTTCGCTCGCTAGGTTTTCAGACTCCCTGTAAACTGCGCGGGTTTTCCGCCCCCATTCCACCGGAGCCGTCCATGTCCCGCGTTACCTTGAGTCGCTATTTGATTGAGCAGACCCGCAGCAACAACACTCCTGCCGATCTGCGCTTTTTGATCGAAGTGGTGGCGCGTGCCTGCAAGGAGATCAGCCACGCCGTATCCAAAGGCGCCCTGGGTGGTGTTCTGGGCAGCATGGGCACCGAGAACGTGCAAGGCGAAGTGCAGAAGAAGCTCGACGTACTGTCGAACGAAATCCTCCTCGAAGCCAACGAATGGGGCGGTCACCTGGCCGGCATGGCGTCCGAAGAAATGGACAATGCCTACCAGATCCCCGGTAAATACCCGAAAGGCGCGTACCTGCTGGTCTTCGACCCACTGGACGGCTCGTCGAACATCGACATCAACGCCCCGGTCGGCACGATCTTCTCGGTACTGCGTTGCCCGAACGAATACCTGAGCCAGAACGAGCCGCTGAACGAAAAAGCCTTCCTGCAGCCAGGCACCCAACAGGTTGCCGCCGGTTACGCGATTTACGGCCCGCAAACCATGCTGGTGCTGACCCTGGGCGACGGCGTCAAAGGCTTCACCCTCGACCGTGAAATGGGCAGCTTCGTCCTGACCCACGAAGACATCACCATTCCTGAAACCACTCAGGAATTCGCCATCAACATGTCCAACCAGCGTCACTGGGAAGCCCCGGTGCAGCGCTATGTCGGCGAGCTGCTGGCCGGTGAAGAAGGTCCACTGAAAAAGAACTACAACATGCGTTGGGTCGCGGCGATGGTTGCCGACGTACACCGCATCCTGACCCGTGGCGGTCTGTTCATGTACCCGCGCGACAGCCGTGAGCCGTCGAAACCGGGCAAGCTGCGCCTGATGTATGAAGCCAACCCGATGTCATTCCTCGTCGAACAGGCCGGCGGCGCGTCCACCGATGGTCACCAGCGCATTCTCGACATTCAGCCGGAAGGCCTGCACCAGCGCGTTGCAGTGTTCCTCGGCTCGAAAGAAGAAGTCGCACGCGCCACGGCTTACCACAAGGAATAAACATGACTGCACCCTGGCAGCCGTTGCTTGACTGGTGGTTCGGACACGCTGAATCACCGAATGCAGTAGCGGCTGAAAAGGGCAAGTTGTGGTTCGGCAAGCGAGACAGCCAAGACCTCGAAGCGCAGACGCGTTTCGGGGTCTTTGTCGATCAGGCCCTGGCTGGCGAATTGACCGAGTGGACGCAATGTCCCGAAGGTTGGCTGGCGGTGGTGCTGTTGCTTGATCAACTGCCACGCATGATCTATCGCAATACCCCCAAAGCGTTTTCCGGTGATCTGCGCGCGCAGAAACTCGTCGCGCAAGGCGTTGCGGCGGATTTTGATCGGCAATTGAAGCCGATTCAGCGCGTATTCATTTACCTGGTGTTCGAACACTGCGAAAACCTCGCGGTGCAGAACGAGGCGGTTTCCAGATTTATCGAATTGGTGTCTGAACAGCCGGAATCGGAGCGGGCGGTGTTTGCCGATAACCTGGACTATGCCGAGCGGCATCGGAAGGTGATTGCCCGGTTTGGAAGATTTCCGCACCGCAATTCGGTGTTGGGGCGGGAGTCTACGGCTGAGGAATTGGAGTTTCTGTCCAGGCCCGGTTCAAGATTCTGAATCTTCAGTGCGGCTTATGCCGCTTTCGCGAGCAGGCTCGCTCCCACAATTGAAATGCATTCCACTGTGGGAGCGAGCCTGCTCGCGAAGAGGCCTGAGGCCGCAGCTTAAATCCTGAAGCTGCCGACCAGATGCTTCAACCGCGCCGCCTGCTGCTCAAGATCCGAACACGCGCGCAACGTCGCCTGCAAGTTCTCCACCCCTTCCTGATTAAGGGTGTTGATCTCGTTGATATCAACGTTGATCGACTCGACCACGGCGGTCTGTTCTTCGGTCGCGGTGGCTACCGACTGGTTCATGCCGTCGATTTCGCCGATGCGCTGGGTCACGCTGCCCAGACGCTCGCCGGCTTGGTTGGCGATGCCGACGCTGCTTTCGCTCTCGCGCTGGCTCTCGGTCATGATGGTCACCGCCTGGCGCGCGCCGACCTGCAACTCTTCGATCATCTTCTGCACTTGCTGCGCCGAATCCTGGGTGCGGTGCGCGAGGTTGCGTACCTCGTCGGCGACCACGGCGAAGCCACGACCGGCCTCACCGGCGCGCGCAGCTTCGATAGCCGCGTTGAGTGCGAGCAGGTTGGTCTGCTGCGAGATGCTGGTGATCACCTCTAGAATCTGGCCGATGTTCACCGTGTTGCTGTTCAGGGTTTCGATGTTGCCGCAGGAGTCGCTGATCTTTGCCGACAGTTGCTGCATGGCCTGAATGGTTTTATCCACCACCTGCTGGCCATCGACCGCGAGGCTGCGCGCATCGCTGGAGTGTTGCGAGGCGAGGGCGGCGTTTTGTGCGATTTCCTGGGCGGCGGCGCCGAGCTGATTGATCGCGGCGGCGACGCTGTTGGTGCGGCTGGCCTGTTGGTCGGAGTTGTACATCGACGAGTTCGATGCCGCGACCACGCGCAAAGCGACTTCGTTGACCTGGCCGGTGGCCGAGGACACTTCGCGGATCGACGTATGAATGCGTTCGACGAAGCGGTTGAACGAAGTGCCCAGCGCGCCGAATTCATCGTTGCCGTGAATCACCAGACGCTTGGTCAGGTCGCCTTCGCCTTCAGCGATGTCATGCATCGCACGGCCCATGGTCAGCAGTGGCTGCATCAGCACGCGAATCAGCATGCCAAGCATACCGATGATGATCAGCACGGCGATGACCATGGCGATCAGTGCCGAGGTGCGGAATTCGCTGAGCATCGAGAACGCGGTGTCTTTGTCGAGCACCAGCGCCACGTACCAGTCAGCCGACGGCACGCCGTTGACGCGCGTGAAGGAAATCAGCTGGGTCTTGCCGTCGAACTCGACTTCTTTCAGGCCCGGACTGACTTGAGGCGCGCCGTTCGGATAGGCCTCGGCGAGGGACTTGAGCACCAGTTTGCTGTCCGGGTGGATCAGGATCTTGCCTTCGGCGCTGACGATGAATGCATGACCGTGGCCGCCAAAGTTCAGCGAGTTGATGATCGCGCTGACACTGGTCAGATCAATGTCGGCACCAGCGACGCCGAGCATCTGGCCCTGACGCTGCACCGGGGTGGCGACGGTGATCACCAGTTTGCCCGACGAAGCGGCGATGTACGGTTCGGTGACGATGGTCTGCTGTGCGCTATTGGCGGCTTTGTACCAGCCGCGCGCCCGTGGATCGTAGTCCGGCGCACGGTTGCCGGCCGGCACCGAGAACATCACACCGTCAGCGCCACCGAAATAGCTGAGCTGGAAATTGCCGGTGTAGGCGGGCAGGTCAATGATGCGCTTGAGGCTGGCGGGCGCATTGCCATCGACGGCGACTTGCTGCGACAGCGATTGCAGCAATTGAATGCGGCTTTCCAGCCAGGTCTGGATGTTGCTGGTGGTCAGGCTGCCCAGCTCCTGCATGGTCGCTTCGGTGCTGCTGCTCAAGGCCTGACGCTGGCGATAGTCGTTGAAGAAGATGAAACAGGCGAACGCAACGGCCACCACAAGGGCAGCAGCCAGCAGAATCTTGTGGCTGAATTTCATGTTTCTGGTCATCGAATGAACTACCGCGAAGGGGCTGGTCAGGAAAGGGCGGCAATTTGCCATATTCGGCAGCGTTGCGCTGCTCTTATTTCGACCGCGCCGCGCCAAAGATTAGGCGCTTGCGGGGAAAGTCGACGAAATGCTCGACAGCTTCACAAAGTTTTTGATTTATCGGCAAAAGCCAGACGGGCGGGCTGATAAATAGGCGTTCGGGCACGGAACCAGATGACACTTTTCTCTTCTAAGCTTCTGGTTGGCACCATGCCATCCCCCTCGTTCCAGGAGTTTCACCATGTCGCTGCGATCTATCGCCCTGCTGTCGTTTTGCGTGCTGTTGGCCGCATGCAGCAAGGTCAATCAGGAAAACTACTCCAAGCTCTCGGCCGGCATGGCCAAGTCCGAAGTGGAAACCCTCCTCGGCAAGCCCACCGATTGCTCGGGCGCGCTCGGTATGTCCAGCTGCACCTGGGGCGACAAGAACAGCTTTATCAGCGTGCAGTACGCCGGTGACAAAGTGCTGATGTTTTCCGGCCAAGGCCTGAAGTAAACCGGGCTTCGCGCCCACGGAGAAAAAATGAAGCGGTTATTGCTGATCCTTTTCGCTGGCCTGGTACTGGCTGGCTGCGCCACTTCCGGCGTCGACCCGTTGGCGCCCAAGACCGTCGACAGTGTCAATCTCAAGCGTTATCAGGGCACCTGGTATGAATTGGCACGCTTGCCGATGTTCTTTCAGCGCCACTGCGCGCAATCCGAAGCCCACTACACCCTCAAGCCTGACGGTAACGTCGGCGTGCTCAACCGTTGCCTGACCCCGGAGTGGCAGTGGGAAGAGGCCAAAGGCACGGCTTATCCACAGGTGCCGGGCAAGACCGACAAGCTCTGGGTCGAATTCGATAACTGGTTCTCGCGCCTGGTGCCGGGCGTGGCGAAGGGCGAGTACTGGGTGCTGTACGTCAGCGACGATTACAAGACCGCCATCGTCGGCGACCCGAGTCGCAAGTACATGTGGCTGTTGTCACGCACGCCAACCGTTAACGGTGTGGTACGCGAAGAATTGCTGAGCAAGGCGCGTCAGCAGGGTTACGACACCACACGCCTGATCTGGCGCGCGTCGGACCGGCAGATGGCCAAGACGTCCAATTAAGCCTCGTTACAAATCAAATGTGGGAGCGAGCCTGCTCGCGAACGCGGTGTATCAGTCGACATGAATATTGACTGATACACCGCGTTCGCGAGCAGGCTCGCTCCCACAGTTTGGTTTTGGGTCAGCCCAAGAGATCGCGCAGGACCTGGGTGAATGCGCGAGCGCTGTCCTCTTCGCCAGCATGCCGGCCATCGCGCACCACCCACTGACCATTGACCAGCACAT
Organism: Pseudomonas sp. B21_DOA; assembly: GCA_030544685.1. Lineage (NCBI taxonomy): Bacteria > Pseudomonadati > Pseudomonadota > Gammaproteobacteria > Pseudomonadales > Pseudomonadaceae > Pseudomonas > Pseudomonas sp. B21_DOA. The sequence continues at coordinate 1,356,590 of CP086683.1, forward strand.
CGCGCACTTGGCGATCGCCGCCAGCAAACAACCAGCGATTGAGAATCCCGTCCCCCGAAGCCGTCGCCAGATACGGATCGCTGCCATCCAGCACAATCCAGTCCGCGCGCTTGCCCACTTCCAGCGCACCAATCGGCTGCCCCAGCGCCTGTGCGCCGCCGTCCAGCGCCGCGTCATACAGCGTGCGCCCGACCATCGGCTGGTCCGCGCCATACAAGCGATTGCGCCGCTGATCGCGCAGGCGCTGGCCATATTCCAGCCAGCGCAACTCTTCCACCACGCTCAGCGAGACATGGCTGTCGGAGCCAATGCCCATGCGCCCGCCCTGGGCGAGAAAGTCTACTGCCGGGAAAATCCCGTCGCCCAGATTTGCTTCAGTGGTCAGGCACAGCCCGGCGATCGCGCGACTGTTGGCCATCAGCGTGACTTCTTGCGGGTTGGCGTGGGTGGCGTGGACCAGACACCAGCGCTGATCGACTTCAGCGTTCTCGTAGAGCCATTGCAACGGACGGCGACCGCTCCAGCTCAGGCAATCGTCGACTTCTTTCTGCTGCTCGGCGATGTGGATGTGCACAGGGATCTGCTTGTCACTGGCGGCGAGCACTTCGCTGATCTGCTGCGGCGTCACTGCGCGCAACGAGTGGAAACACAGGCCCAACGATTGCGCTTTCTGCTGCGCCAGTAATGGCTGCAAACGCGCTTGCAGATTCAAATAGTTTTCAGTGCTGTTGATAAAACGACGCTGGCCGTCATTGGGTGTTTGCCCGCCGAAACCGGAATGGCTGTAGAGCACCGGCAGCAGGGTCAACCCGATACCGCTTTCACTCGCGGCCTGGCTGATTCGTAGCGCCAGTTCGGCCGGATCGGCGTACGGCTGGCCGTTGTTGTCGTGGTGCACGTAGTGAAATTCGGCGACCGAGGTGTAACCGGCCTTGAGCATTTCGATGTACAGCTGGCGAGCGATGATGCCGAGCTGATCGGGGCTGATTTTTCCGACGAGGCGATACATCAGATCGCGCCAGGTCCAGAAACTGTCGTTGGGGTTGCCGGCCACTTCGGCCAGTCCAGCCATGGCGCGCTGGAAGGCGTGAGAGTGCAGATTGGGCATTCCCGGCAGCAACGGCCCGCGCAGCCGCTCGGCGCCGTCTGCGCTGGAATCGGCCTGGATTCGGGTCAACAGCCCATTGGCGCTGACCTCGAGACGTACATTGTTGGCCCATCCGTTAGGCAGCAGTGCGCGTTCGGCAAAGAAGGCGGACATCGTTCGGCACCCCATCGTGTGTTATTTGTATATACATATACAGACGTTTGCCTGCCCGGTAAACTCCGGCAAGCTAGTCACTTTCATCCAATCAACAGGGATCAACCGTGCCGACTCCGCCTCCAGTTTCTCCGTTGGCCGCGAACATGGGCGACAGTCCGGCGCCTTTGTACGCCCGCGTCAAACAGATGATCACCCAGCAGATCGACAGCGGTAACTGGCCGCCGCACTACCGCGTGCCCTCCGAAAGCGAACTGGTCAGCCAGCTCGGCTTCAGCCGCATGACCATCAACCGCGCCCTGCGCGAGATGACCGCCGACGGCCTGTTGGTGCGCATGCAAGGCGTGGGCACGTTTGTCGCCGAACCGAAGAGCCAGTCTGCGCTGTTCGAAGTGCACAACATCGCCGATGAAATCGCCTCGCGCGGCCATCGCCACACCTGCCAGGTCATCACCCTCGAAGAAGAGGCCGCCGGTTCCGAACGCGCGCTGGCGCTGGACATGCGCGAAGGCCAGAAGGTCTTCCACTCGCTGATCGTGCATTACGAAAACGACATTCCAGTGCAAATCGAAGACCGTTTCGTCAACGCCCTGGTCGCGCCGGAATACCTCAAGCAGGATTTCACCCTGCAAACACCCTATGCCTATCTCAACCAGGTCGCGCCGCTGACCGAGGGCGAGCACGTGGTCGAAGCGATTCTTGCCGAGCCGTCGGAGTGCAAGCTGCTGCAGATCGAAAAGGGCGAGCCGTGCCTGCTGATTCGCCGGCGAACCTGGTCGGGGCGTCAACCGGTGACGGCGGCGCGTTTGATCCACCCCGGTTCCCGCCATCGTCTGGAAGGGCGCTTTCATAAATGAATCATCAAGTGAAGGTTTTACGCGCTGAAGGTTACCCGCGCATGCCGTGGAAAAACGGCGGCGGCAGCACCGAGGAAATCACTCGTGATGCCGGCACTGGCCTGGACGGTTTCGGCTGGCGCCTGTCGATTGCCGACATCGCTGAATCGGGCGGTTTCTCGACATTCGCCGGTTACCAGCGAGTCATCACCGTGTTGCAGGGCGACGGCATGACTCTGTGTGTCGACGGTGACGATACCCGGCCACTGTTACCGCTCGACCCGTTTGCCTTCAGCGGCGAAAGTCAGGTGTCCTGCACGTTGCTCGGCGGTGCGATTCGCGATTTCAATCTGATCTATGCGCCGCAACGTTACAGCGCGCGGTTGCAATGGCTGGAGGGTGAGCAGCGGTTTTTCAGCTCGGCATCGACGGTGCTGGTGTTCAGTGTCAGTGAGCGGATGGACGTGCGTGTTGGCGACGGCGTTTCGCAGCTCGGTCGGCATGATTGTCTGCAACTGGACGGTAACAGTGGGCTGGTCGAAGTCTCCACCCATGGCGCTTGCTGCATAGTCGAACTTCTCCAAAGCTGACCCCTGTGGCGAGGGGATTTATCCCCGCTGGGTCGCGAAGCGGCCCCATTCCTGGTTAAAAAGCGGTCTGCTGCGCAGCCCATCGGGGATAAATCCCCTCGCCACAAGCCATCCCCACTCTTGTTTCCCTCCACGCACCAACTTGTTACCGAACGCCCCAGCGTGGCGCAAAACCACGCTCACTTGGCCCAGCCGCATCTCCTCAGAATCTCCTCCCGGAAAATTTCATCCACGCCAGAACCCTCGATTCAGGCGCTCTCCAGCCATGCCCGTGATTTTTCCTGAACGCTCCTCCCATAAGTTGGCCGCTTGATTGCATATGCTTGTATGTACAAGTAAAGACGTATGCGTATGAGTCGTCCGAGACTCTCCGCAGCGTCCACTGATTCGCTTGTCGCGCAGCACAGCGCGCAGGCTGCTGCCCACTGCCAGGATTGGTTTGAATTGATCGCTGAGGAGTCTTTTTCGTGACTGACAATACCCAGAACAGCAACAAGTTTCGTGACGTGCAGATTCGCGCCGCCCGCGGTAACACGCTGACCGCCAAGAGCTGGCTGACCGAAGCACCGCTGCGCATGTTGATGAACAACCTCGACCCGGAAGTCGCCGAGAACCCGAAAGAGCTGGTGGTCTACGGTGGCATCGGTCGCGCCGCGCGCAACTGGGAATGCTACGACAAGATTGTCGAGAGCCTGACCAACCTGAACGACGACGAAACCCTGCTGGTGCAATCGGGTAAACCGGTCGGCGTGTTCAAGACCCACGCCAACGCACCGCGCGTTCTGATCGCCAATTCCAACCTGGTGCCGCACTGGGCGAGCTGGGAACACTTCAACGAACTCGACGCCAAAGGCCTGGCCATGTACGGCCAGATGACCGCTGGCAGCTGGATCTACATTGGCAGCCAGGGCATCGTTCAGGGCACCTACGAAACCTTCGTTGAAGCCGGGCGCCAGCATTACAACGCTGACCTCAAGGGCCGCTGGGTGCTCACCGCAGGCCTCGGTGGCATGGGCGGCGCGCAACCGCTGGCCGCCACTCTGGCCGGCGCCTGCTCGCTGAACATCGAGTGCCAACAGGTCAGCATCGATTTCCGCCTGAAAAGCCGTTACGTCGATGAGCAAGCCAAAGACCTCGACGACGCTCTGGCGCGCATCGACAAATACACCAAAGAAGGCAAGGCAATCTCCATCGCGCTGCTCGGCAACGCGGCAGAAATTCTCCCGGAGCTGGTCAAACGCGGCGTGCGTCCGGACATGGTCACCGATCAGACCAGCGCCCACGACCCGCTCAACGGTTACCTGCCGGCCGGCTGGAGCTGGGACGAATACCGCGCCCGCGCCAAGACCGAACCGGCCGCTGTGATCAAAGCCGCCAAGCAGTCGATGGCGGTGCACGTCAAAGCCATGCTGGAATTCCAGAAACAAGGCATTCCGACCTTCGACTACGGCAACAACATCCGTCAGATGGCCCAGGAAGAAGGTGTCGAGAACGCCTTTGATTTCCCAGGCTTCGTACCGGCCTACATCCGTCCGCTGTTCTGTCGTGGCATCGGCCCCTTCCGTTGGGCGGCGCTGTCGGGTGATCCGCAGGACATCTACAAAACCGACGCCAAGGTCAAAGAGCTGATCCCCGACGACGCGCACCTGCACAACTGGCTGGACATGGCCCGCGAGCGCATCAGCTTCCAGGGCCTGCCGGCGCGAATCTGCTGGGTCGGTCTGGGCCAGCGCGCCAAGCTCGGTCTGGCCTTCAACGAAATGGTCCGTAGCGGTGAGTTGTCGGCCCCGGTAGTAATCGGTCGCGACCACCTCGACTCCGGCTCGGTTGCCAGTCCCAACCGCGAAACCGAGTCCATGCAGGACGGTTCCGACGCCGTCTCCGACTGGCCATTGCTCAATGCTTTGCTGAATACCGCGAGCGGCGCGACCTGGGTGTCCTTGCACCACGGCGGCGGCGTCGGCATGGGCTTCTCGCAGCATTCGGGGATGGTGATCGTCTGCGATGGTACCGATGAGGCCGCCGAGCGCATTGCTCGTGTGCTGCACAACGACCCGGCCACCGGCGTCATGCGCCATGCCGATGCCGGTTACCCGATCGCCATCGACTGCGCGAAAGAGCAAGGGCTGAACCTGCCGATGATCACCGGCGGCAAGTAATACGCTTTTGCTTCATGTGGGAGCGAGCTTGCTCGCGAAGAGGCCGGCACAGTCAACATTCGTGTCGGCAGACAGATTGCTTTCGCGAGCAAGCTCGCTCCCACAGAAAAGCAGCTCCACCGATGCTCAGTGAACCCGAATAACAATCCACAGAGGTTGAATCATGGCGGTTAACAACGAACGTGCAGGCACTAACCCGTTGATCGAAAGGCGTTCGATCGACTACATCCCGGAAGCGGAAAGACACGGTCGTCTGTTCAGCCAGTTCACCCTGTGGATGGGCGCCAACCTGCAGATCACTGCGATCGTCACCGGGGCCCTGGCCGTGGTGCTTGGCGGTGATGTGTTCTGGTCGTTGATCGGTCTGCTGATCGGCCAACTGCTCGGCGGTGGCGTGATGGCGCTGCATGCCGCGCAAGGGCCGAAACTGGGCTTGCCGCAGATGATCTCCAGCCGTGTGCAATTCGGCGTTTATGGCGCGGCGATTCCGATCGTGCTGGTGTGCCTGATGTACCTGGGTTTCACTGCCACCGGGACGGTGCTGTCCGGGCAGGCGCTGGGTCAGTTGTTCGGTGTCAGCGACAGTGTTGGCATCCTGATTTTCGCCAGTGTCATCGTGCTGGTCACAGTGCTCGGCTATCGGGTGATCCACTGGATCGGCCGCGTCGCCAGCGTGATTGGCGTGATCGCTTTCGTGTTCCTGTTCTGGCGGCTGATGAGCCAGACCGACGTTGGTGCACTTCTGCAGATTCGTCATTTCAGCTGGAGCAGCTTTCTGCTGGCGGTGTCGTTGGCGGCGTCGTGGCAGATCGCTTTCGGCCCGTATGTGGCGGACTATTCACGCTACCTGCCGAGCGCCACTTCGTCGGTGAAAACCTTCTTCGCCGCTGGTGCAGGTTCGGTGATTGGCGCGCAGGTGGCGATGATCCTCGGCGTGTTTGCCGCCGCTTCGGCCAACGGTCAATTTGCCGGTCATGAAGTCGCCTACATCGTCGGCCTCGGCGGTACCGGCGCCACCGCCGCGCTGCTGTATTTCAGCATCGCGTTCGGCAAAGTGACCATTTCGACGCTGAACTCCTACGGCAGCTTCATGTGCATCGCCACCATCATCAGTGGCTTCAAAGGGCACCTGACGGTTTCCCGTATGCAGCGGCTGGTGTTCGTGCTGTTCATCGTCGGCGCGGCAACCTTGATCGCCTTGCTCGGGCAGCACTCGTTCCTCGGTGCGTTCAAGTCGTTCATCCTGTTTCTGCTCGCCTTCTTCACACCGTGGAGCGCGATCAATCTGGTCGACTACTACTGCATCACCCGCGAGCGCTACGACGTGCCGGCGCTGGCTGATCCGAACGGCCGCTACGGCCGGTGGAACCTGCTCGGTATCAGCGTCTACGTGTTCGGCGTGCTGGTGCAGTTGCCGTTCATCTCGACCAAGTTCTATACCGGCCCGCTGGTGGCGGCCCTCGGTGATGTGGATATTTCCTGGATCATCGGCCTGGTGCTGCCGGCCGCCGTCTATTACTTCTGCGCAAAGAAATGGCACAGCGCAGTGCCCGATCGCCTGATTCTGCCGGTCGAGCAGAACAGCACCCCACAAGCAAAAAACAGCGGGACCGGTCGCGCTGCGGCGCAGGCCTGATCTGGACGTGGACCAGGCTGGATGCCTCTTGAACTGCCGTAAGCCCATTCATGATTAGGAGCGTCACGACAATGAAATCGAGCAAGACCCTGCTGACCACATTGCTGTCCATGGGCCTGTTGGCCAGTGCCGGTGCGACCCAAGCCGCCGGCTGGTGCGAATCGGGCAAACCAGTGAAATTCGCCGGCCTGAACTGGGAAAGCGGCATGCTCCTGACCGACGTGCTGCAAGTGGTGCTGGAGAAAGGTTACGGCTGCAAGACCGACAGCCTGCCGGGCAATTCCATCACCATGGAAAACGCCCTGAGCAGCAACGATATTCAAGTGTTCGCCGAAGAGTGGGTCGGCCGCAGCGAGGTCTGGAACAAGGCCGAGAAGGCCGGCAAGGTCGTCGGTGTCGGCGCGCCGGTGGTGGGCGCGGTCGAAGGCTGGTACGTGCCGCGTTACGTGATCGAAGGCGACGCCAAGCGCAAGCTTGAGGCGAAAGCACCGGACCTGAAGAACATCGCTGACCTGGGCAAATACTCCGCTGTGTTCAAGGACGCCGAAGAGCCGTCCAAGGGCCGCTTCTACAACTGCCCGGCCGGCTGGACCTGCGAGCTCGACAACAGCGAAATGCTCAAGCGCTACGGCCTCGAAAACAGCTACACCAACTTCCGCCCGGGCACCGGCCCTGCGCTGGATGCGGCGGTGTTGTCGAGTTACAAGCGTGGCGAACCGATCCTCTTCTACTACTGGTCGCCGACCCCGCTGATGGGGCAGATCGATGCGGTCAGGCTTGAAGACCAGGCGCAGAGCAACAAGACCATCAGCATCAAGGTCGGCCTGTCAAAAACCTTCCACGACGAAGCCCCGGAACTGGTCGCCGTGCTGGAAAAGGTCAACCTGCCGATCGACCTGCTCAATCAGAACCTCGGGCGCATGGCCAAGGAGCGGATCGAGTCGGCAAAACTGGCGAAAATCTTCCTCAAGGAACATCCTGAAGTCTGGCACGCATGGGTGAGCGACGACGCAGCCAAGAAAATCGACGCGGCCTTGTAGGTCAGGTTTGCCCGGCTGCCAGCACGGCAGCCGGACGCTTGATCGCAACCCCTTGATTGAGAGTCCCTTATGTTTCCCGAAAGCTTTACCTTTTCCATCGCCGACTGGGTCAACGGTTGGGTCGATTCGCTGGTGACCAACTACGGCGACGTGTTCCGGCATATCTCCGACACGCTGCTGTGGGCCATCGTCAGTCTCGAAGGTTTGCTGCGTGCGGCGCCGTGGTGGTTGATGCTGGCAATCGTCGGTGTCATCGCCTGGCACGCCACGCGCAAAGTCGTCACCACCGCCGTGATTGTCGGCTTGCTGTTTCTGGTGGGTGCGGTTGGCCTCTGGGACAAGCTCATGCAGACCCTGGCGCTGATGATGGTCGCGACGATCATTTCGGTGCTGATCGGCATCCCGCTGGGGATCCTCTCGGCGCGCAGCAACCGCCTGCGTTCGGTGCTGATGCCGCTGCTCGATATCATGCAGACGATGCCGAGTTTCGTTTATCTGATTCCGGTGCTGATGCTCTTTGGCCTGGGCAAGGTGCCGGCGATTTTCGCCACGGTGATCTACGCCGCGCCGCCGCTGATTCGCCTGACCGACCTCGGTATTCGTCAGGTTGACGGCGAAGTGATGGAGGCGATCAACGCCTTCGGCGCCAACCGCTGGCAGCAACTGTTCGGCGTGCAACTGCCGCTGGCGCTGCCGAGCATCATGGCCGGGATCAACCAGACCACGATGATGGCCCTTTCGATGGTGGTGATCGCTTCGATGATCGGCGCCCGTGGCCTCGGTGAAGACGTGCTGGTGGGCATTCAGACCCTCAACGTCGGCCGTGGTCTCGAAGCCGGGCTGGCGATCGTGATTCTCGCGGTGGTCATCGACCGCATCACTCAAGCGTACGGCCGGCCACGTCACGAGGTGAGCAAATGAGCAACGCAAGCGTGAGCAAGATCGAAGTGCGCAACGTCTTCAAGATTTTCGGCAACCGCGCCAAGGATGCGCTGGCCATGGTCGGCCAGGGCAAGAGCAAGGATCAAGTGCTCAACGAAACCGGTTGCGTGGTCGGCGTGAATGACTTGTCGCTGAGCATCGGCACTGGCGAAATCTTCGTGATCATGGGCCTGTCCGGTTCCGGCAAATCCACCCTGGTGCGCCACTTCAATCGCCTGATCGACCCCACCAGCGGGGCGATTCTGGTCGATGGCGAGGACATCCTGCAGTACGACATGGACGCCCTGCGCGAATTTCGCCGGCACAAGATCAGCATGGTGTTCCAGAGCTTCGGCCTGCTGCCGCACAAGAGCGTGCTCGATAACGTCGCCTACGGTCTGAAAGTGCGCGGCGAGAGCAAGCAGATCTGCGCCGAACGCGCGCTGCACTGGATCAACACCGTCGGTCTCAAAGGCTATGAAAACAAATACCCGCACCAGCTCTCCGGCGGCATGCGTCAGCGCGTCGGCCTCGCCCGCGCCTTGGCGGCGGACACCGACATCATTCTGATGGACGAAGCGTTCAGTGCGCTGGACCCGCTGATCCGCGCCGAGATGCAGGACCAGTTGCTCGAACTGCAGAAGACCCTGCACAAGACCATCGTCTTCATCACCCACGACCTCGACGAAGCCGTGCGCATCGGCAATCGCATCGCGATTCTCAAGGATGGCCGGTTGATCCAGGTGGGCACGCCAGAGAGATCCTGCATTCACCGGCCGATGAGTATGTCGACCGGTTCGTGCAGCGGCGGGCGGCGGTGGTCTGACACTGAGTGGCCGTTGTGGTGAGGGATTTATCCCCGTTCGGCTGCGAAGCAGTCGTAAAACCGGCCACTGCGGTCTGTCTGACGGATTTGCGGGCATGGTTTGGGGCGGCTTCGCCACCCAACGGGGATAAATCCCCTCACCACAGGGTTACCGGCATCAACAGAATTGGTATGAGGTTAGAGATGTCCCAGGCTGAAAAAATCATCATCACCGGCGCGCCTCTGCGTTGGCAGGACGTGGTTGCTGTTGCCCGTCACCGTGCGCCGCTGGAACTGTCCAGCGAGACCTGGGCGCGCATCGACAACGCGCAGGCCATCGTTCAGCGCATTGTCGCCAGCGGCGAGCGCGCCTATGGCGTCAACACCGGTCTGGGCGGTCTGTCGAACGTTTCGCTGCAGGACGAACAGCTCAGCCAACTCTCGCGCAACACCTTGCTCAGCCATGCCTGCGGTGTCGGCCCGGTGCTCAGCGATGAGCAGACCCGCGCCATCATCTGCGCCGCGATCCACAACTACAGCCACGGCAAATCCGGGCTGCATCGGCGCGTGGTCGAAGGGCTGCTGGCGCTGCTCAATCGCGGCATTACCCCGCAGGTGCCGTCGCAAGGTTCGGTGGGTTACCTGACGCACATGGCGCACGTCGGCATCGCGCTGCTCGGCGTTGGCAATGTCAGCTATCGCGGGCGGATCATTCCGGCGCAACAGGCGCTGGCCGAGGAGGGCCTGCAACCTGTGCAGCTCGGCGCGAAGGATGGCTTGTGTCTGGTCAACGGCACGCCGTGCATGACCGGCCTCAGTTGCCTGGCGATTGCCGATGCGACGCGGCTGCTGCAATGGGCCGATGTCATTGGTGCGATGAGTTTCGAAGCCCAGCGCGGCCAGATCGATGCGTTCGATGCAGAGATCATTGCGCTCAAGCCGCATCCGGGCATGCAGCAGGTCGGCAACAACCTGCGCGCCTTGCTCGATGGCAGCGAAGTGATCGCTGCGAGCAAAGGCATTCGCACTCAGGATGCGCTGAGCATTCGTTCGATCCCGCAGGTCCACGGCGCCGCCCGTGATCAACTGGAGCATGCGATCAAACAGGTGGAAGCCGAACTCAACGGCTGCACCGACAACCCGTTACTGCTGGGCACTCCGGACAATTTCCGGGTGATGTCGCAGGCCAACCCGCACGGTCAATCCGTGGCGATGGCGGCCGATCTGCTGGCGATTGCCATGGCCGAAATCGGCTCGATCGCCGAGCGCCGTCTCGATCGTCTGGTGAATCCGCACGTCAGCGGCTTGCCGGCGTTTCTGGTGGCCAATCCCGGGGTCAACTCGGGGATGATGATCGTGCAATACGTCGCCGCCTCGCTGTGTGCGGAAAACCGCCAATTGGCGCAACCGGCGGTGCTCGATAACTACATCACCTCGGGCCTGCAGGAAGACCACCTGAGCATGGGCACCAACGCCGCGCTGAAGCTGCACCGCGCGCTGGAAAACTGCACGCAGATTCTCGCGATTGAATATCTGCTGGCGGCGCAGGCGTTTGAGTTCCTCAAGGAACAGCGCTTTGGCGTGGGCACTGACCGCGCGTGGAAACTGCTGCGCGAAACGGTCCCCGCCTACGACCAGGATCGCTGGCTGGCGCCGGATATCGCTGCCGCTGCGACCGTATTGAAACACCCGAATCTGCCGCACAACGTCCTACCGGACTTGCACTGACAACTACCCATACCAGCGTGCCAAGGCGTGGATCGTTCACAAGACGTGAAGCGACGGATAACGGAATGCTCCGGAGCGACTGGTAGTTAATAACAATGCCTAACAGGAGCATTTTAATGACTGCGCTGAACCTGATCCCCGGCCAACTGAGCCTGGCCCAACTGCGTGACGTCTACCAGAACCCGGTCACACTGACCCTCGACAACAGCGCCAGCGCGCAGATCGAGGCCAGCGTCGCCTGCGTCGAGCAGATCCTCGCCGAGAACCGCACCGCCTACGGCATCAACACCGGTTTCGGCCTGCTCGCCTCGACGCGCATCGCCAGTGAAGACCTGGAAAACCTGCAGCGTTCGCTGGTGCTCTCGCACGCTGCCGGCGTTGGCCAGCCGATCAGCGATGACCTTGTGCGATTGATCATGGTGCTCAAGGTCAATAGCCTCAGCCGGGGTTTTTCCGGGATTCGTCGGCAGGTGATCGATGCGCTGATCGCGCTGATCAATGCCGAGGTCTATCCGCACATTCCGCTGAAAGGTTCGGTCGGCGCATCCGGCGATCTGGCGCCGTTGGCGCACATGTCGCTGGTGCTGCTCGGCGAGGGCAAGGCGCGTTACAAGGGTGAATGGCTTGAAGCCACCGAAGCACTGAAAGTCGCCGGCCTGACGCCGCTGACTTTAGCGGCCAAAGAAGGTCTGGCGCTGCTCAACGGTACCCAGGTTTCCACAGCGTTTGCGCTGCGCGGTTTGTTCGAAGGCGAGGATCTGTTTGCCGGTGCACTGGCGCTGGGCAGTCTTACTGTTGAAGCCGTGCTCGGTTCGCGCTCGCCGTTCGACGCGCGCATTCACGCCGCACGTGGGCAGAAAGGGCAGATCGATGCCGCTGCGGCTTATCGCGATCTGCTCGGTGAGCGCAGCGAAGTCTCCGCCTCGCACGAGAATTGCGACAAGGTCCAGGACCCGTACTCGCTGCGTTGCCAGCCGCAAGTCATGGGCGCTTGCCTGACCCAGTTCCGCCAGGCCGCTGAAGTGCTGGCGGTGGAAGCCAACGCGGTTTCCGACAACCCCTGGTCTTCGCCGCTGAAGGCGACGTGATTTCCGGCGGCAACTTCCACGCCGAACCGGTGGCCATGGCCGCTGACAACATGGCGCTGGCCATCGCCGAAATCGGCTCGCTGAGCGAGCGGCGCATCTCGCTGATGATGGACAAGCACATGTCGCAACTGCCGCCGTTCCTGGTGGCCAATGGCGGGGTGAACTCCGGTTTCATGATCGCTCAGGTCACCGCTGCGGCGTTGGCCAGTGAAAACAAGGCGTTGTCCCATCCACATTCGGTGGACAGCCTGCCGACCTCGGCCAACCAGGAAGATCACGTATCGATGGCCCCGGCCGCCGGCAAGCGTCTGTGGGAAATGGCCGAGAACACTCGCGGCATTCTCGCCGTGGAATGGCTGGCGGCGGTGCAGGGCCTGGATCTGCGCAACGGTCTGAAGACCTCGCCGAAGCTCGAACAGGCGCGGGCGATTTTGCGCAGGGAAGTGCCGTTTTATGAGAAGGATCGGTTCTTTGCCCCGGACATCAATGCGGCGACTGAATTGCTGGCGTCGCGGTGTTTGACCGAGCTGGTTTCGGCGAAGCTTTTGCCGAGCCTCTAATCCACCCACTGATCGTTCCCACGCTCTGCGTGGGAATGCCTCAAGGGACGCTCCGCGTCCAGTGACGCGGAGCGTCACGGGCTGCATTCCCACGCAGAGCGTGGGAACGATCACTATAAGAGGAACCGGGATGAAAACCCTCTGGCAACACTGCCACGTCGCAACCATGGCCAACGGCGCCTATTCGATCATCGAGGATGCCGCGATCGTGACATCCGGCACGCTGATCGAGTGGATCGGCCCGCGCACTCAATTGCCGTCCGGCGAATACCCCGCGGTCAATGACCTGCAGGGCGCGTGGGTCACTCCCGGCCTGATCGACTGCCACACCCACACCGTGTTCGGCGGCAACCGCAGCGGTGAGTTCGAAAAACGTCTGCAAGGCGTCAGCTATGCCGAGATCGCCGCGCAGGGCGGCGGCATCGCCAGCACCGTGCGCGCCACCCGTGAAGCCACGGAGGACGAGTTGTTCGCCAGCGCCGCCAAACGTCTGAAAAGCCTGATGCGCGACGGCGTGACCACGGTGGAAATGAAGTCCGGCTACGGTCTCGATCTGGCCAACGAGCGCAAGCTGCTGCGGGTCATCCGGCGTCTGGCCGAAGAGCTGCCGATCAGCGTTCGCAGCACTTGCCTGGCGGCGCACGCCTTGCCGCCGGAGTACAAGGATCGCGCCGACGATTACATCGATCTGATCTGCGAGCAGATGCTCCCGGCCCTTGCCGCTGAAGGTCTGGTCGATGCCGTGGACGCGTTCTGCGAATACCTGGCGTTCTCGCCGGAGCAGGTCGAGCGAGTCTTCGTCGCCGCGCAACAACTCGGACTGCCGGTAAAGCTGCATGCCGAGCAATTGTCCTCGCTGCACGGCTCCAGCCTCGCCGCACGTTACAAAGCCTTGTCCGCCGATCACCTGGAATTCATGGACGAGGCCGACGCGATCGCCATGGCCGCCGCCGACACCGTCGCCGTGCTGCTGCCCGGCGCGTTCTACTTTCTGCGCGAAACCCAGCTGCCGCCGATGGACGCGCTGCGCAGGCACAAGGTGAAGATCGCCATCGCCAGCGACCTCAACCCCGGCACCTCGCCAGCGCTGTCGTTGCGTCTGATGCTGAACATGGCTTGCACCTGTTTCCGCATGACCCCGGAAGAAGCCTTGGCCGGAGCGACCATCCATGCCGCGCAGGCGTTGGGCATGGCGCAGACCCATGGCTCGCTGGAGGTTGGCAAGGTCGCCGATTTCGTGGCGTGGGACATCGAGCGTCCGGCGGATCTGGCCTATTGGCTCGGTGGCGATCTGCACAAGCGCGTCGTGCGTCACGGCGTTGAATCGAATCTGTAGGAGAGCTGTTGTGGACAAGGTTCTGAATTTCAAACAAGGCCGCGTGCCGCTGCTGATCAGCATGCCCCACGCCGGTGTGCGTCTGACCCCGGCGGTCGAAGCCGGGTTGATCCCCGCGGCGAAGAGTTTGCCGGACACCGACTGGCATATCCCGCAACTCTACGATTTCGCCGAGGAGCTGGGCGCTAGCACCTTGGCCGCTGAGTATTCGCGTTTCGTCATCGACCTCAACCGGCCGTCCGACGACAAGCCGTTGTACGCCGGGGCGACCACGGGGTTGTATCCGGCGACCCTTTTCGACGGCATTCCGTTATTTCAGGCAGGTCTGGAGCCGTCGCAAGAGGAGCGCGCGACTTACCTTGAGCAGATCTGGACGCCTTACCATCGCACCTTGCAGCAAGAGCTGGCGCGATTGAAAGCCGAATTCGGTTACGCGCTGTTGTTCGATGCGCACTCGATCCGCTCGATCATCCCGCACCTGTTCGACGGCAAGTTGCCGGACTTCAACCTCGGCACCTTCAATGGCGCCAGTTGTGATCCGCAACTGGCGAGTCAACTGGAAGCGATCTGCGCGCGGCACGAGCAGTTCACCCATGTGCTTAACGGTCGCTTTAAGGGCGGACACATCACCCGCCAGTACGGCGACCCGGCGCACAACATCCACGCCGTGCAGCTGGAACTGTGCCAGTCCACCTACATGGAAGAGTTCGAACCGTTCCGCTACCGCGCCGACCTGGCCGAGCCAACGCGGGGGTGCTCAGGGAATTGCTGCAGGGACTGCTCGCTTGGGGTGAAAAACACCACAACGCCTGATGCACCCCTGAGCTGCCGAAGGCTGCGATCTTTGATCGTTCCCACGCAGAGCGTGGGAACGATCAGGCCCCGGAGCATGCTCATTGACGCAAATCGGGTTTATGATGCCCAACGGCAGAATAATACGAGTCCCCCAGGGATGACCTCGACCCCTTACGGAGCGCGCAATGCAGACTTTGTTTCCGCAGATCAAACCCCACGCCCGGCACGATCTGGCTGTCGATGACACCCATACGCTGTACGTCGATGAGAGCGGCTCGCCGGAGGGATTGCCGGTGGTATTCATCCACGGTGGCCCCGGCGCCGGTTGCGATGCGCAGAGCCGGCGCTATTTCGATCCGAATCTGTATCGCATTGTCACCTTCGACCAGCGCGGCTGCGGTCGTTCCACCCCGCATGCGAGCCTGGAAAACAACACCACCTGGGATCTGGTCGAGGATCTCGAGCGCATCCGCAAGCATCTGGGCATTGAAAAATGGGTGCTGTTCGGCGGCTCATGGGGTTCGACCCTGGCGCTGGCCTACGCGCAAACCCACCCGGAGCGGGTGCACGGTCTGATTCTGCGCGGGATCTTTCTCTGCCGTCCGCAGGAAATCGAATGGTTCTATCAGGCCGGCGCCAGCCGTCTGTTCCCCGATTACTGGCAGGACTACATCGCGCCGATCCCGCTGGACGAGCGCGACGACCTGCTCAACGCTTTCCACAAACGCCTGATTGGCAACGATCAGATCGCCCAGATGCATGCGGCGAAGGCGTGGTCGACCTGGGAAGGGCGCACCGCGACCCTGCGCCCGAATCCGCTGGTGGTCGATCGTTTCTCCGAGCCGCAGCGCGCGCTGTCGATCGCGCGGATCGAATGCCACTACTTCACCAACAACGCCTTCCTTGAGCCCAACCAGTTGATCCGCGACATGGGCAAGATCGCCCACCTGCCCGGTGTGATCATTCATGGTCGCTACGATGTGATCTGCCCGCTCGACAATGCCTGGGAGTTGCATCAGGCCTGGCCGAACAGCGAATTACAGGTGATCCGCGACGCCGGCCACGCTGCGTCCGAGCCGGGTATCACCGATGCGCTGGTGCGCGCCGCGAGCAAAATGGCCCAGCGCCTGCTCGACCTGCCGCTCGAAGAAGCATGAAGGCGCTGTTACAGCGCGTACGTGGTGCGCGTGTTGAGGTCGCCGGCGAGACAGTCGGCGCGATCGATCAGGGTTTGCTGGTGCTGGTGGCGGTAGAACCCGACGACACGCGTACCAGCGCCGACAAACTTCTGCATAAGCTGCTTAACTATCGGGTATTCAGTGACGCCGAGGGCAAGATGAATCTGTCCCTGGCGGATGTGGGTGGCGGGTTGCTGCTGGTCTCTCAGTTCACACTCGCCGCCGACACCAGAAGCGGCCTGCGTCCGAGCTTTTCCACGGCTGCACCGCCGGCGCTGGGTGCTGAGTTGTTCGACTATTTATTGAGCCAGGCGAAACAGGTGCATGGCACTGTGGCATCAGGTAGATTCGGCGCCGATATGCAGGTGCACTTGGTCAACGATGGCCCGGTGACCTTTTTGTTACAGACCTGACAGTGCCTGAAACACCTTTTTCGGAAATTTCGACTGTTTTTAGGCTGTTTTCGCGATAAATACTTTGTTACCCCTGATGCGTTGTCATCCGGGCTACTAGATAATCGCGCGCTGCGGGGATCGACATTCGTTGATCCGTTTTGACTTAGGTAGAGACTTGTCTGGATCCGATTGGGGAATCATTTTGCCCCGGCGGAGTCGGAACATTGCTCGCCAACCTGGCATAAAGATAGCTGGCCGTTGGTTTATTGATCTGTTTTCGGCGAGGGTTGCTCGTGATTGTTAGTCCCTGTAATGCAGCAAAAATGTCTGCCAAACGCATGCGAAGTGCTCTGGTAGCGGGTTCGGCGCTCCTGTGCCTGCTCAGCGCCGGTCAGCTTTGGGCGTTCAATCTTGACGACGTATCGGCCAAGGCCAAAGAGCTGGCCGGGCAGAAGTTCGAAGCCCCGCGCAGCAACCTGCCGAACGAATTCCGTGAAATGAAGTTCGCGGACTACCAGAAGATCCGCTTCCTCACCGAAAAGGCTGAGTGGGCCGATCAGAAGACGCCGTTCAAGCTCTCCTTCTATCACCAGGGTATGCACTTCGATACGCCGGTGAAAATCAACGAAATCACCGCGAACACCGTCTCGGAGATCAAATACGATCCGAGCCGCTTCGATTTCGGCGATCTGAAATTCGATCCGAAAGCCACCGAGCAACTGGGTTATGCCGGTTTCCGTGTGCTGTATCCGATCAACAAGGCCGACAAGCAGGACGAGATCATGACCATGCTCGGCGCGAGCTACTTCCGCGTCGTCGGCAAGGGCCACACCTATGGTCTGTCGGCCCGTGGTCTGGCGATCGACACCGCGCTGCCGTCGGGCGAAGAATTCCCGCGTTTCCGCGAGTTCTGGATTCAGCAGCCCAAGCCCGGTGACAAGCACCTGGTGATCTTCGCTCTGCTCGATTCGCCGCGTGCCACCGGTGCCTACCGTTTGATCCTGCGTCCGGGCAGCGACACCATCGTCGACGTCAAGGCGCAGATGTTCCTGCGTGACAAAGTCGGCAAACTGGGCATCGCGCCGCTGACCAGCATGTTCCTGTTCGGCGCCAACCAGCCGTCGAAAGTGCTCAACTACCGTCGTGAACTGCACGACTCCAGCGGTCTGTCGATCCATGCCGGCAACGGCGAGTGGATCTGGCGCCCACTGAACAACCCGAAACATCTGGCCGTAAGCAACTTCAGCGTCGAGAACCCGCGTGGTTTCGGTCTGCTGCAGCGTGGCCGTGACTTCAGCCACTACGAAGACCTCGACGACCGCTACGACAAGCGCCCAAGCGCCTGGATCGAGCCGAAGGGCGAGTGGGGCAAGGGCACTGTCGATCTGGTAGAGATTCCGACCGCTGACGAAACCAACGACAACATCGTTGCGTTCTGGAGCCCGGAAAAATGCCGGAGCCAGGCCAGCCGCTGGACTTCGCCTACCGTATGCACTGGACCATGGACGAAGCAGCAATTCACGCGCCGGACAGCGCCTGGGTGGCGCAGACCCTGCGTTCGACCGGTGACGTCAAGCAATCCAACCTGATCCGTCAGCCGGATGGCAGCGTTGCCTATCTGGTCGACTTCGAAGGCCCGTCGCTGGCGGCCCTGACGCCGGATGCCGACGTGCGCAGTCAGGTCAGCGTCGGCGACAACGCCGAACTGGTCGAGAACAGCGTGCGCTACAACCCGGAAACCAAGGGCTGGCGCTTGACCCTTCGAATGAAGATCAAGGATCCGAGCAAGGCAACCGAAATGCGCGCCGCCCTGGTTCAGCCAGTGGTTACCGCAGATCTGGCCAAATCGGTGCCAGCCTCCAACTCGTCGGTCGCCAAGGCTGACAAGGTTGCCGCCAAGCAACAGGAAAAACTCGACAAGGAAGCCAAGGCCGCCGAAGCCAAACAGGCTGAAGCCAAGCCTGCAGCCGACGCCAAGGACAAGGCCAATAAAGACGCCAAGCAGCCAGTCGCTGCCGACGCGGCCCCAGCCACACCGGAATCGGCGCCGACTGAAGAAGTCCTGACCGAGACCTGGAGCTATCAGTTGCCTGCCGATGAGTAATTCACCAGTACAGCCAGAGACTCTGTCCGAGTATCTGGCGCATCTGCCGATGACCGACGAGCAACGCGCGGAACTCGCGGGTTGCCAGTCGTTCAGCGAGCTGCATGAACGCCTGTCATCCTCGACATTCGACGCCCCTGCCGAAGCCGCCCAGGCTTCGGTGGGCAAGCGTCTGACCCTGAGCACTGCCGAAGAACTGGCTGAAGCGGAAATGCTGGTGCTCGACGCCAGTGGTCGGGTCAGCCTCAAGGCGACGCCGCCGATCCGCCGTACCAAGGTGGTGCCGGAGCCGTGGCGCACCAATATCCTGGTGCGTGGCTGGCGCCGTCTGACCGGGCGCACCAACCCGCCGCAGCCGCCGAAGGACGCCAATGTCCTGCCGGCCGCGCGCTGGCGCACCGTCGGTTCGATCCGCCGCTATATCCTGTTGTTGCTGATGCTTGGCCAGACCATCGTTGCCGGCTGGTACATGAAAGGCATCATGCCGTATCAGGGCTGGTCGTTCGTCGATCTGGATGAAGTCCTGCATCAGCCGCTGCTGCAAACCGCCACGCAAGTGCTGCCGTACGCGCTGCAAACCAGCATTCTGATTCTGTTCGGGATTCTGTTCTGCTGGGTGTCGGCCGGTTTCTGGACCGCGCTGATGGGCTTCCTCGAGTTGCTCACCGGCCACGATAAATACCGTATCTCCGGGAAAAGCGCCGGTAACGAGCCGATTCCAAAAGATGCGCGTACTGCGCTGGTAATGCCGATCTGCAACGAAGACGTGCCGCGTGTATTCGCCGGCCTGCGTGCCACGTTCGAATCGGTAGCCGCTACCGGTGATCTGGATCGCTTCGACTTCTTCGTCCTCAGCGACAGTAACGACACCGATATCTGCGTCGCCGAGCAACAGGCCTGGCTGGATGTCTGCCGCGAGGCCAAGGGCTTCGGCAAGATCTTCTATCGCCGTCGTCGCCGTCGTGTGAAACGCAAGAGCGGCAACCTCGACGACTTCTGCCGTCGTTGGGGTGGTGACTACAAGTACATGGTCGTGCTCGACGCCGACTCGGTGATGAGTGGCGAGTGCCTGACCAGTCTGGTGCGCCTGATGGAAGCCACGCCGGACGCCGGGATCATCCAGACCGCGCCGCGTGCGTCGGGCATGGACACCCTGTATGCGCGCATGCAGCAGTTCGCCACCCGCGTGTACGGCCCGCTGTTTACCGCCGGTCTGCACTTCTGGCAGTTGGGTGAATCCCACTACTGGGGGCACAACGCGATCATCCGCATGAAGCCGTTCATCGACCACTGCGCCCTGGCGCCGTTGCCGGGCAAGGGCGCGTTCTCCGGTGCGATCCTGTCCCACGACTTCGTCGAAGCTGCACTGATGCGCCGTGCCGGTTGGGGCGTATGGATTGCCTACGACTTGCCGGGCAGTTACGAAGAGTTGCCGCCGAACCTGCTCGACGAGCTCAAGCGTGACCGTCGCTGGTGCCACGGCAACCTGATGAACTTCCGCCTGTTCCTGGTCAAGGGCATGCACCCAGTGCACCGCGCGGTGTTCCTCACCGGCGTGATGTCGTACCTGTCGGCGCCGTTATGGTTCTTCTTCCTCGTTTTGTCGACGGCGCTGCTGGCGGTGAACACGCTGATGGAGCCGCAGTACTTCCTCGAACCGCGTCAGCTCTATCCGCTGTGGCCGCAATGGCACCCGGACAAGGCCATCGCGCTGTTCTCGACGACCATCGTGCTGCTGTTCCTGCCGAAGCTGTTGAGCATCATCCTGATCTGGGCCAAGGGCGCGAAAGAGTTCGGCGGCAAGTTCAAGGTGACCCTGTCGATGCTCTTGGAGATGCTGTTCTCCATGCTGCTGGCGCCGGTGCGGATGATTTTCCACACACGCTTCGTCCTTGCCGCGTTCCTCGGCTGGGCCGCGACCTGGAATTCGCCGCAACGTGACGACGACTCGACGCCGTGGAGCGAAGCGGTCAAGCGCCACGGTCCGCAGACGTTGCTGGGCTTTCTCTGGGCATTGTTGGTGATCTGGCTGAACCCGAGCTTCCTCTGGTGGCTGGTGCCGATCGTCGGTTCGCTGATGCTGTCGATCCCGGTGTCGGTGATCTCCAGCCGTGTGGGTCTGGGCCTGAAATCCCGCGACGAGAGCCTGTTCCTCATCCCCGAGGAATACAATCCGCCGCAGGCGTTGCTGGCAACCGACCAGTACACCCACGAAAACCGTTATCACGCCCTCAACGACGGCTTCGTCCGCGCCGTGGTCGATCCACAGCAGAACGCCCTGGCGTGCTCGCTGGCGACCTCGCGTCACGGCCAGGCCGAACCGATCGAGTGGCTGCGTCAGGAGCGGGTGCGTCACGCGATCAAGGTCGGCCCGGCCGGGCTGAACAACCATGATCGCTTGCAACTGCTCAGTGACCCTGTCGCACTGGCGCGTCTGCATGAGCAGGTCTGGGCCGAAGGTCACGCCGAGTGGCTGGACGCCTGGCGATCGTCGGTGAAAGCCGATCCGCATGCGCCGTTGCTGCCGCTGCGACCGGTGAGTTTGCAGGCTCAGCCGGCCTGATGAAATTGCCCCGCGAATGCGGGCTTTTTAAAGATCGCAGCCTTCGGCAGCTCCTGCAGGGTGTACATCGATCCTGTGTAGGAGCTGCCGAAGTCTGCGATTTTTTGCTTGTACGGCCTGACCCGTCACAATAATTGCCGGCAAAAAGCCTTGTGCTAATGGACGAGTGCGTTAGCATCCGTCCCCGAATTGGCGCGCCCGGGCTTTTTGCCCGTCTCTGTCGTTTTCGCGCCGCACACGCAATGGTTTTGGGGACTTGAAGATGAAGAAGTATCTGTCGATGCTGCTGGTCGGCGTCACGGCACTGGTTGCAGTCAATGCGGCGCAGGCCGGCGCTATCGATGACGCGGTCAAGCGCGGCTCGCTGAAAGTCGGCATGGACCCGACCTACATGCCGTTTGAGATGACCAACAAACGCGGCGAAATCATCGGTTTCGAAGTCGATATCCTCAAAGCCATGACCAAGGCCATGGGCGTCAAGCTCGAGCTGGTCTCGACCGGTTACGACGGCATCATTCCAGCGCTGATGACCGACAAGTTCGACATGATCGGCAGCGGCATGACCCTGACCCAGGAGCGCAATCTGCGCCTGAACTTCAGCGATCCGTTCATCGTCGTCGGCCAGACCCTGCTGATCCGCAAGGAGCTGGAAGGCACGATCAAGTCCTACAAAGACCTGAACACGGCTGACTACCGCATCACCTCCAAGCTCGGCACCACCGGCGAAATGGTCGCCAGGAAGCTGATCTCCAAAGCCAAGTACCACGGCTACGACAACGAACAGGAAGCTGTGCTCGACGTGGTCAATGGCAAGGCTGACGCCTTTATCTACGACGCGCCGTACAACGTTGTCGCCCTGAACAAAGTCGGCGCCGGCAAACTGGTGTTCCTCGACAAGCCGTTCACCTACGAGCCACTGGCCTTCGGTCTGAAGAAGGGCGATTTCGACAGCCTCAACTTCATCAACAACTTCCTGCACCAGATCCACGAAGACGGCACCTACGATCGCATCCATGACAAGTGGTTCAAGAGCACCGAGTGGCTCAAGGACATGGAATAACGCGCATCCGCTGATCGTTCCCACGCTCTGCGTGGGAACGCATCCTGTGGCGCTCCGCGTCACGAACAGGCAGGGACGCAGAGCGTCCCGAGCGGCATTCCCACGCAGAGCGTGGGAACGATCATCCGAGAACCTGCAATGAAACAGAAAAAAGCCCAATGGCCCTGGCACGTCCTCACCGTGCTGGTGCTGGTCGGCCTGGCCGGCGCGTTGTATTACGCGACGTCGCTGATGTCCTACGAGTGGCGCTGGAACCGCGTGCCGCAGTACTTCGCCTATCAGGCCGAAGAGGCCCAGCGCGCCGCGGACATTTCCACGGTCACCGAGCTGGTGCGCAAGGGCGGCAGTGCCCAGGTCACGCTGCGTAACGATGCCGGTGACGAACAGCACCTGACGGTCGACGAAAACAGCCTGCAATTCGCTCAGGGTGACGATGTCGCTGAAGGCGACGTCGTGGGCGTGACCCGGCATTGGGCGGCAGGACCGCTGTTGTGGGGGTTGTGGACCACGCTTTGGCTGTCGCTCGTGTCCGGTGTTCTCGGTTTGCTGATCGGTCTGGTCACGGGCCTCTGCCGCCTGTCGAACAACCCGACCCTGCGCGACCTCTCGACGATCTACGTCGAACTGGTACGCGGCACGCCGCTGCTGGTGCAGATTTTCATTTTCTATTTCTTCATCGGCACGGTGATGAACCTGTCCCGCGAGTTCGCCGGGATCGCCGCGCTGTCGCTGTTCACTGGCGCCTACGTGGCCGAAATCATCCGTTCCGGCGTGCAATCGATTGCCCGTGGCCAGAACGAAGCTGCGCGCTCGCTGGGCCTGAGTGCCGGCCAGTCGATGCGCCATGTGGTCTTGCCACAGGCATTCAAACGCGTGCTGCCGCCGCTGGCCGGGCAATTCATCAGTCTGGTCAAGGACACTTCGCTGGTGTCGGTGATCGCCATCACCGAGCTGCTGAAAAGCGGCCGGGAAGTTATCACCACCTCGTTTTCGCCGTTCGAAATCCTGTTCTGCGTCGCCGGTCTGTACCTGTTGATCAACCTGCCGCTGTCGAAAATCGCCAGCCGGCTTGAGCGGAGGCTCGCGCAAAGTGATTGAAGTCCGCGATCTGGTAAAAGTCTTCGACACCCGTGGCCAGGTTGTGCGCGCTGTGGATAACGTCAGCACCCACGTCGCCAAGGGCGAAGTGCTGGTGGTAATCGGCCCGTCCGGTTCCGGCAAGTCGACTTTCTTGCGTTGCCTCAACGGTCTGGAAGAATTCGACTCCGGCTCGGTGAGCATCGACGGCCTGCAACTGGCTGACGCCAAAACCGACGTCAACGCTTATCGCCGCGAAGTCGGCATGGTCTTCCAGCATTTCAACCTGTTCCCGCACATGACCGTGCTGGAGAACCTCTGTCTGGCGCAGAAAGTCGTGCGCAAGCGCGGCAAGAAAGAGCGCGAGGCCAAGGCCATGGCGTTGCTGGAGAAGGTCGGCATTGCGCAGAAGGCCAACGAGTTTCCGTCACGCCTGTCCGGCGGTCAGCAACAGCGCGTGGCGATTGCCCGGGCGCTGGCGATGGAGCCGAAAGTCATGCTGTTCGATGAACCGACCTCGGCCCTCGACCCGGAAATGGTCGGTGAAGTGCTCGACGTGATGAAAAATCTGGCCGTGGAAGGCATGACCATGGTTTGCGTCACGCACGAGATGGGCTTCGCCCGGGAAGTGGCGGATCGGGTGTTGTTCTTCGATCACGGCAAATTGCTCGAAGATGCCGCGCCGGCGGCATTCTTCGATGCGCCAAAGGATCCGCGCGCTCAGGCCTTCTTGCGCCAGGTTCTTTAACCGCTAAAAAGATCGCAGCGTGCCGCAGCTCTACAGGGATATGTGTACACCTGTGGGAGCTGCCGAAGGCTGCGATCTTTTGTTTTTGGGCTGTTAAACCTTGAAGCGGCCCACCAGCATCTGCAAATGCGTTCCCAACCGCGCCAGCTCAACACTGGACGCTGCGGTCTCTTCACTCGCCGCCGAGGTCTGATCCGACACATCGCGCACGTTGAGCACGCTGCGGTTGATCTCTTCGGCCACGGCGCTCTGCTGCTCGGCAGCAGCGGCAATCTGCTGGTTCATCGCCTGGATCGCCGAGACGGTGCGGGTAATGCTCTCCAGTGAGCCGCCGGCGCGCCGGGTCAGTTCGACGCTGCTGTCGGTGAGGCTACGGCTGTTGTCCATTATCGTCGCCACTTGCTGGGTGCCGTTTTGCAGGCCGAGGATCAACTCTTCGATTTCTTCCGTGGACTTCTGCGTGCGCTGGGCGAGGCTGCGCACTTCGTCGGCAACCACGGCGAACCCACGTCCGGCTTCACCGGCACGGGCCGCTTCGATGGCGGCGTTGAGAGCCAGCAGGTTGGTTTGCTGGGCGACCGACTTGATCACGTCGAGGACGCTGCCGATCTTGTCGCTTTCACGCTTGAGCTCGCCCATGGCTTCGGTGGAATGCCCCACCTCGAGCGCCAGACGTTCGATCTGGGCGATGGCTTCGCCGACAACCTTGTCGCCTTCGCGGGCCTGTTGGTCAGCGGCGACGGCGGCCTCGGAAGCCTCTTCAGCGTTGCGCGCGACTTCCTGAACGGTAGCGGCCATTTCGTTCATGGCGGTGGCGACCTGATCGGTCTCGACCTTCTGATTGTTGACCCCGGCGCTGGTCTGCTCGGTCACCGCCGAGAGTTCTTCGGCGGCGCTGGCGATCTGCGTGACGCCGTCGCTGATGCCGCCGATCAATTCGCGCAGGCCTTGGGTCATGCTTTGCATCGAGCGCTGCAACTGGCCAAGCTCATCGCGACGCAGGGACACCAGGTTGTGGGTCAGGTCGCCGGCGGCCACGCGTTCGGCGACTTTCAGGGTCTGGGTCAGCGGAATGATGATTTGTCGAGTGATCGCCCAGGCAGCAATCAGACCGAAGGCCAATGCCAGCGCAGTGGCGATCAGCAGCATGTTCTTGGCATGGGCGGCATCGGTGTCGCGCACCACGGTTTGCGATTCGGTGAGTTTTTTGCTGACCGACATCAGGATCTCGCCCTGAGCCGACATGTTAGCCAGGGCGGCGGTGTTCTTGACCTGCGAATCACGGAACTGGGCAACAGCAGCGCGGTAGGCCTTGAGCGAGTCGGTGGCTTGCTGCAGGTTGGCGATGTGCTGCTCCGGCACGCGGGTCGGCAGGCTCTCGAGATTTTTCAGCGCATTGTCGATGGCGGTCAGCGCCGGTTGCTCGGCATCGGCCTTGCCGCTGTAGGTGTAACCGCGCACCTGATAGCGCGCCTGCTGCAACAGTTTGCTCAGCTCGATCACCGCGTTGTATTGGGCGACGCTGTCGCCTTGCAGCAGCGCGCTTTCGACTTCGCTGACCTTGGCCACGGCATTATCAGCGTTAGCGCCCAGCTTGCTGCGCGCATCTTCACGCTGCACGGTGGCCTGGGTCATTTCGCCGAAGGCGCGTTTGTATTCGGCAACCGCAGCCAATTGCTGATCGACCATCGCCACGTCGGACGGCTGCTCGATCATGCCGCGTGCCGATTGCAGACCGCTTTCGAGTTGGTTGAGGTATCCGTTGACCGCGCCCGGACCCTGTTCGCCACGGCGCATGTCGTAGTCCATGCGTGCCAGGCGCAGGTCCTTGGTCAGCTCGTTGAGGCTGGAAATGAAGCCGAGCTTGTCGCCACGGCTGATAATCCCACTCATGCCGGTCCAGCCGGTGAAAGTGATCAACAGCGTCAGCAACAGCACCAGGCCGAAACCGATGCCCAGCTTGCGTTTGACGCTGACGTTTCCAAGACTCTCGGCTAACCAACGGTACATGCGACCACTCCCTTCGGACCACTCAATTGGACTTATAGGGGCTGTATCGGCTGGGTGATGGCAATCTGTAACGCCTTTTGTCCGACGCGGTTGCGTCAGAACAGGCGTGCAAGCAGGGCGGTAACGGCGGTTTCGACGCGCAGGATGCGCTCGCCCAGTTGCACCGGTTGCAGGCCGGATTTGGCCAGCAGATCGATTTCGTAGGGAATCCAGCCACCCTCGGGGCCGATGGCCAGGGTCACCGGTTCGCTCAGGGCGCGCGGGCAGGGTGGGAAGTTGCCGGGGTGGCCGACCAGGCCTAGGGTGCCCTCGGCGATCGCCGGCAAGCGATCTTCAACAAAAGGCTTGAAGCGCTTTTCGATGACGATCTCTGGCAGCACCGTATCGCGAGCCTGTTCGAGCCCGAGGATCAACTGCTCACGAATCGCTTCCGGCTCCAGAAATGGCGTCTGCCAGAAGCTTTTTCGACGCGATAGCTATTGACCAGAATCACCTTGGCCACACCCATGGTCGCAACGGTCTGGAACACGCGGCGGAGCATTTTCGGCCGGGGCAGGGCCAGCACCAGCGTCAGCGGCAACTTGACCGGCGGTGGCTGGTCGAGGCTGACACGCAGTTCCGCTTCGCCTGCTTCCAGACGCAACAACTCGGCCGAACCCATCAACCCGTTGATGCGCCCGACGCGCAGGCTGTCGCCCACTTCCGAGCGATGCACTTCCTGCATGTGGGTCAGGCGGCGATCACCCAGGATTACGCGGTCCGCCGCAATGAAATCGGCCTCTTCGAGCAGCAGCAGGTTCATGCCTGGGTCGCTGGCGGCTGGTCGTTGTGGTCGTCGGCCGGGGTTTCGTCCGGGCGTTCGCGCTTGCTGACCAGCGCGCCGAAGAGAATGCCGATCTCGAACAGCATCCACATCGGTACAGCCAGCAGCGTCTGCGAGAAGATGTCCGGCGGGGTCAGGATCATGCCGACCACGAAGCAGCCGATGATCACGTACGGGCGGATTTTCTTCAGGTATTTGACGTCGACCACGCCGATCCAAACCAGCAGTACCACGGCCACCGGGATTTCGAACGCGACGCCAAAAGCGAAGAACAGCGTCATGACGAAATCGAGGTAGCTGGCAATGTCGGTCATCATCTCCACGCCGGCCGGTGTAGCGGCGGCGAAGAACTTGAAGATCAGCGGAAAGACGAAGTAATAGGCGAACGCCATGCCGATGTAAAACAGCAGGATGCTGGAGATCAGCAGCGGCACCGCGACGCGTTTTTCATGCTTGTACAGGCCTGGCGCGATAAAGCCCCAGATCTGATGCAGGATCACTGGAATCGCAAGGAACAGCGAAACCATCATCGTCAGTTTCAGCGGCGTCAGGAACGGCGACGACACGTCGGTGGCGATCATCGTCGCGCCGACCGGCAGGTACTGGCGCAGCGGCGTCGAGACGAAGGTGTAGATCTGCTGGGTAAACGCGAACAGCCCGGCAAAGATAATGAAGATCGCCGCCACGCAACGCAGCAGGCGGGTGCGCAACTCGGTGAGGTGCGAAACCAGCGGCATGTGCTGGTCGTTTTCGGGGAGATCGCTCATGGGGCTCGCGGCGGCAATGTTGGGTCGTGAGGCGCTGGTGCAGTCGGCGCGGCGGAGGGCGCTACGTGTTCGACCGATGTGTCTGTGGTAATCGGTGCGGGTCCTGGCGGTGTTACAACAGGTGCAGGAGTCGGAGCGGCAGCGCTGTGAATCGTCTGCTCGCCCACGTGCTCAGGCGGCGTCGGCTCCTGCTGGTTCGGATTGAAGATCTTCCGCGCCTCTTGCTCCAGCGACAGAATATGCTCGTTGTGCAGTTGCCGACGGATCTCGTCGGCACCGATTTCACGTTCAACTTCCTGTTTGATCGCGTTGAAGCTGCGCTTCAGACGGCCGACCCACAGACCGGCGGTGCGCGCAGCGCCCGGCAGACGCTCGGGGCCGAGCACCAGCAGGGCAACGAGGCCGACGAGCAGCAATTCAGAGAAGCTGATACCAAACATTAGTCAGTGCTCACACGTCTTTGCGGATCGGCTCTTCGACTTTCTGCGCCTGCACGTCGATGGTGTGCGGCGGGTTGGCCTGGGCGGTGGTTTGCGGCTGCACCGGTGGCACTGGCTGCGCCGGCGGGGTCACGTTCGGCTCGGTCGGTTTTTCATCGTCGTTCATGGCTTTGCGAAAGCCCTTGATCGATTCGCCAACGTCGGTGCCAAGGTTTTTCAGTTTCTTGGTACCGAACACCAGCACCACGACAATCAGAATGACGACCCAGTGTTTCCAGTCAAAAATGCCCATGTGGCGATTCCTCTCTAAAAGTTGTTCAGGCGGACGGACGCGAGGCTTTCTCGACGTGTCCGGACAGGCCGAAGCGACGGTCCAGTTCATCCAGCACGGCCTGCGGATGCTGCCCCAGTTGGGCGAGCATGACCATGCTGTGGAACCACAGGTCGGCGGTCTCGTAGATCACATCACTGCAATCGCCGCTGATGGCGGCATCCTTGGCGGCAATAATGGTTTCGACCGACTCTTCGCCGACTTTCTCCAGAATCTTGTTCAGCCCCTTGTGATACAGGCTGGCGACATACGAGCTGTCGGCTGCTGCGCCTTTGCGCTCTTCAAGTACCTGAGCGAGGCGGGTCAGGGTGTCACTCATGTGTGTGTCCTGCGGAATAGATAGCGTGCGGGTCTTTCAGAACCGGGTCGACCGTTTTCCAGTCGCCGTTTTCGAAGACCCGGTAAAAGCAGCTTTGACGGCCGGTGTGGCAAGCGATGTCGCCGATCTGTTCAACCATGAGGATGATCACGTCGGCGTCACAGTCCAGACGCATTTCATGCAGGGTCTGCACATGGCCGGACTCTTCGCCCTTGCGCCACAGCTTGCCACGGGAACGTGACCAGTAGATTGCACGATTCTCCGCTGCGGTCAGTTCCAGCGCTTCGCGGTTCATCCAGGCCATCATCAATACGCGCCCGGTCTTGTGATCCTGAGCGATCGCCGGCACCAGGCCGTCAGCGTCCCACTTGATCTCGTCCAGCCAGTTTTTCATCTTCAAATCTCGAAAAGCAGCAGCAAGCCATGAGCTTCAAGTTGCAAGTAAAAGCAGGTTGCGCGGTGTACCTGTGTCGTCAAGCTTGAGGCTTGCAGCTTATAACTTGCAGCTCAAACCTGCTATCGGCGAACGACCAGATACAAACCGACCGCGATCATGATTCCGGCGGGCCAGTGCGACCACTCGGTCAACGGGCCGCCCGCAGCGAGGATCGCGCCGCCGGCCAGATGCGCGCAGCCGAGCAGGCGCAGGAACCAGTCGTCCTTGCGTTTGCGCCACGGCGGCGGTGGGTCTTTGGCGTGAGGTTGCGACATGCGTTCGAGCAGGTCGCGGGCCATGTTCGACAGGTGCGGAATTTGCTCCAGCTGGCTCTGCACGTTGCCCAGCAAGGCTTTCGGGCTGACGCGTTCGCGCATCCAGCGCTCGAGAAACGGCTGCGCGGTGTTCCACAGATCCAGATCCGGATACAGCTGGCGACCGAGGCCTTCGATGTTCAGCAAGGTCTTCTGCAACAGCACCAGTTGCGGCTGCACTTCCATGTTGAAACGGCGTGCGGTCTGGAACAGGCGCATCAGCACCTGGCCAAATGAAATATCTTTTAACGGTTTTTCGAAGATCGGTTCGCACACCGTACGGATCGCCGCTTCGAATTCGTTGAGTTTGGTTTCCGCCGGCACCCAGCCCGAATCGATGTGCAACTGCGCCACACGGCGGTAGTCACGCTTGAAGAAAGCGAACAGGTTGCGCGCCAGATAATCCTGGTCTTCCGGGGTCAGGCTGCCGACGATGCCGCAGTCGATCGCGATGTACTGCGGGCTCCACGGGTTCACCGTGCTGACGAAGATGTTGCCCGGGTGCATGTCGGCGTGGAAGAAGCTGTCGCGGAACACCTGAGTGAAGAAAATCTCCACACCACGCTCGGCGAGCATTTTCATGTCGGTGCGCTGGTCGGCAAGGGTCGCCAGATCGGTGACCTGAATGCCGTAGATGCGCTCCATCACCAGCACTTTCGGCCGGCACCAATCCCAATAGACTTGCGGTACATAAAGCAGCTGCGAGCCTTCGAAGTTGCGGCGTAACTGGCTGGCGTTGGCCGCCTCGCGCAACAGATCGAGTTCGTCGTAAATGGTCTTTTCGTAATCCTGTACCACGTCGACCGGGTGCAACAGGCGCGCGTCAGCGGAGAATTTCTCGGCGGCGCGGGCAAGAATGAACAGCCACGCCAGATCCTGCGCGATCACCGGTTTCAGGCCCGGGCGAATGACCTTCACCACGACTTCTTCGCCGCTTTTCAGCTGCGCCGCGTGCACCTGCGCCACCGAAGCCGAGGCCAGAGGGGCAACGTCGAAACGGCTGAACACTTCGCTGATTTTCTTGCCCAGCTGTTCTTCGATCAGCTTGATCGACACTTGCGAATCGAACGGCGGCACGCGGTCCTGCAGCAGCATCAGCTCATCGGCGATGTCTTCCGGCAACAGGTCGCGGCGGGTCGAAAGAATCTGCCCGAACTTGATGAAGATCGGCCCCAGATCCTGCAATGCCAGGCGCAAGCGCGCGCCACGATTGAGCTCCAGCGGCTTGCGCGGCAGCCAGCGCCACGGCAGCAAAAAGCGCACGGCCAGAAGAAACCAGGGCAGTGGCAGATCGAACAGCAGGTCATCGAGGCGGTAGCGGATCACGACGCGCTGGATGCGCAACAGACGGCGGACGGCAAGCAGCTTCATGCGTTATCGCTTGGGTCGAGGGATCGGGAAAGGCGCTCGAAACGCGCCTCGAGTCGTTCCAGATCAAGTTTGATCCGGTCCAGTTCGCTGAATCGCGCCTCGGCTTCGCGTTGCCCGACGAGGGTGCGCGATTCTTCGGCGAGGTATTCGGCAAGATTCTGGTTGAGGCTGGCAAATCCTTGTTGATACCAGCGCGCGCGGCTGCGCAGATGGCCACCGAGCAGTTGCGTGGCGACCGGGCCGAGCCAGCGCGAGAGTTCGTACTCCCAGTCCAGCTCGAGGTCTTGCAGTACGCCGGCCAGTTCCAGCAACACGCCGCTGTTGCCATCGAGCTCGACTTCCGGTGCGTGCAGCACGGCGGTCTTGTCTTTGCTCAGGGCCAGTTTCACCAGGCTTGAGGCCGGTGCACGCAACGTGCAATCGACATCCGCTGCCCACTGCGAAGCCAGCATCAGGCCCTCATCGCTGGGCAGAATGAACAATTGCAGCGCCGGGCTGCGGCAGTCGACGGCAATCACCTTGCCGGTCAGATGCGCCAGGCGCGGCAGCGCCGTGCTGTCGAGACGCAGCACCCGGTTGAGGCCGAGTTCGACGCTGGCGAGCAGCCCGGTAAGCAACATCAGGGCTTGATGCCGCGGTGCAGGGCGACGATGCCTGCGGTCATGTTGTGATAGGTCACGCGGTCGAAACCGGCCTCGACCATCATCGACTTCAGGGTTTCCTGATTCGGGTGCATGCGGATCGATTCGGCCAGGTAGCGATAGCTTTCCGAATCGTTGGTGATCAGCTTGCCCATCAGCGGCATGAAGGCGAACGAGTAGGCGTCGTAGGCTTTGGACATAAGTGCGTTGGTCGGCTTGGAGAATTCCAGCACCAGCAGGCGCCCGCCGGGCTTGAGCACGCGCAGCATCGAACGCAGCGCGTCTTCTTTGTGCGTGACGTTGCGCAGGCCGAAGGCGATGGTCACGCAGTCGAAATGGTTGTCCGGGAACGGCAGTTTTTCCGCGTCGGCCTGGACGAATTCGACGTTGCCGGCAACGCCGAGATCGAGCAGGCGATCACGGCCGACCTTGAGCATCGATTCGTTGATGTCGGCCAGCACGACCTGGCCGGTCGGGCCGACGAGGTTCGAGAACTTGCGGGTCAGGTCGCCGGTGCCACCGGCGATGTCGAGCACGCGGTTGCCGCTGCGCACGCCGGAAAGCTCGATCGCGAACCGCTTCCACAGACGGTGCATGCCGCCCGACAGAAGGTCGTTCATCAGGTCGTATTTCGCGGCTACGGAATGGAAAACCTCAGCGACTTTTTCCGCTTTCTGGCTTTCCGGAACGTTTTTGAAGCCGAAGTGAGTGGTGGGTTCGGCATCGCTGCCTTTGCGCTGATCAGTCATATCGCTGTCACCAAAAGAGAATGCGCGACATTCTAATCCCCACGCCATGCTTTGTCTTGGAATGGCTAAAGGTAAGATGGGCAACCTTCGGGACGATTTGCCGCAGATGCGGTCAAGATTCAACGATAGCCATTCAATCATCAGGAGTCATTCCATGGCCAAAATCAGTGTTGAGCGCGCCCACACCCTGGGCAAGGAAGCCGCCCGCGAGAAGGCCGACAAATTGGCCAAAAAGCTAAATGAACAATACGGCCTGGAGCCGCAGTGGTCGGGCGATACCTTGAACCTCAAGCGCTCGGGCGTAAAAGGCGAAGTGCATGTGGCGGACGATTCGATCCGGGTCGACGTCGAACTGGGCCTGATGATGTCGGCCATGAGCGGCATGATCAAAGCCGAGATCGAGAAAGCCCTCGACAAAGCCCTCGCCTGATTCAGGTTGAAATCCAGTCCCCCTGTGGGAGCGAGCCTGCTCGCGAAAGCGGTCTTTCAGTCAAATTATCCGTGACTGACAAACCGCTTTCGCGAGCAGGCTCGCTCCCACATTTGTTTAATGATGCTCCCGCTGGTTAGGGTGCCCTTTCTAATTTTTCTGCCTACTTTGTGCCTGAGCCCGACACTCGTCCGGCAGTTCCTCAAACCTTCTGCGCGTGAGGTGCACCATGGCCAAAGTCATTTTGAAGAAAAAATCGACGCTCCGACTTCCACTCTGAGCGACGTCAAATCCTATGCCCGCAAGATCTGGCTGGCAGGCCTGGGCGCCTATACCAAGGTCGGGCAGGAGGGCAGCGAGTACTTTCAAGAGCTCGTCGCCGCCGGTCAAACTGTTGAAAAGAAAGGCAAAAAAGCCGTCACCGAAAAACTCCTCGCAGCCAACGCCGAGATCGATGACGCGGCCACTCAGGTCAGCTCGTTCAAGGGCCGCGTTGAAGTTCAGCTCGACAAGGTCGAGAAGGCCTTCGACAACCGTGTGGCCAGCGCCTTGAATCGGATCGGCATTCCGTCTAAACATGACGTTGAGGCACTCTCTGCTAAGCTCGATGAGCTGACGGCATTGCTCGAACGCGTCGCGCGAAAATCTTAAGGAGAACGGGATGGCTGGCAAAAAGAACACCGATAAAGAAAGCAGCTCGTGGGTCGGGAAGGTCGAGTCCTACTCCCGCAAAATCTGGCTGGCTGGTTTAGGCGTGTACTCGAAGATCGACACTGACGGCAGCAAACTCTTCGATGCATTGGTCAAAGACGGCGAGAAAGCCGAGAAGCTCACCAAGACTGCTGTCGGCAAGAAAGTCGAGGACTCGACCTCCTCGGCCAAGTCGCGCATCAGCGGCGTGAAGGACCGCGCCATGGGCAAGTGGGACGAGCTGGAAGGCGCATTCGACAAGCGTCTGAACAGCGCGATTTCGCGCCTGGGTGTACCGAGCCGCAATGAGGTCAAGGCACTCAACGCCAAGGTCGATACGCTGACCAAACAGATCGAGAAACTCACCGGTCTGAAAGCTCAGCCTGTGGCGGCGAAAACCGCTGCGGCGAAACCTGCCAGTAAAACTGCAGCGGCCAAACCTGCGGCGAAAACCGCAGCCAAGCCACTGGCCAAAGCGGCAGCAAAACCTGCTGCGAAAGCTGCGACCAAAACTGCGGCCGCCAAGCCTGCGACCAAAGCTGCCGCCAAACCGGTTGCCGCCAAAGCCGCTGCGAAACCGGCAGCCAAAGCAGCAGCAAAACCTGCGGCTAAAACTGCAGCGAAACCAGCAGCGAAGACCGCTGCCGCCAAACCTGCTGCGAAGCCTGCGGCCAAACCGGCTGCGGCGAAAAAGCCTGCTGTGAAAAAACCGGCCGCGCCGAAAGCCGCTGCGCCAAAACCGGCCGCTACGCCATCGACTGCTCCAACAGCCCCGGCCAGCGCGGCAAACTCCGCTGCGGC
Source organism: Pseudomonas sp. B21_DOA (assembly GCA_030544685.1). NCBI lineage: Bacteria > Pseudomonadati > Pseudomonadota > Gammaproteobacteria > Pseudomonadales > Pseudomonadaceae > Pseudomonas > Pseudomonas sp. B21_DOA. The sequence goes on from CP086683.1 coordinate 1,390,592, forward strand.
ACCTACGGCAGCAGCTACACCGACTGCAGCATCGACACCGTCGACGCCATCCAGTCAGTCCTGATTGCAGGGCAAATCAAAAACGCCCGGCCTGTGAAGGTCGGGCGTTTTTGTTTCTCAAGAATGCCGTGAATCCCTTGTGGGAGCGGGCTTGCTCGCGAAGGGGCGTGTCAGTCAACTCAAATGTCGACTGACAAGACGCCTTCGCGAGCAAGCCCGCTCCCACAGATGGAATTTGCATTCACAGGAATATTTCGTTCAGTCGTGATTCTCAAGGTATTGCAGCGCCATCCGCTCTGTCGCGACCTTCACTGGCGGCAGCAAATGCGGCGCCACCAGCATCATGATCTGATAAACCACCAGTCTCACTTCCCTCCCGATCAAGAATCCGCTGGTAATCCAGCGAGAACAACAACGTCATGGTCACCTGCTCGACAAGTTGACCCAACGCCTGGGTATCGCTGACCAGTTGCCCTGAAGCCTTCAAGCGCGCCAACAACGACGCCAGCGTGCGCTTCAGCGCGTTGAGCAGATTGCGAATCCCCTTGGCCAGTTTCGGCAGGCGCCCGGCGAGGTTCGACAGGTCCTGGAACAGGAACCGGTATTGCGCCAGCCGCTCGACGATCAAATGCAAGAACAACCAGTAATCCTCCGGCGCCAGCTCCACGTCCGGCGGCGGGTCGAGCAGGGGCGCGAGTTCATGCTGGAAGCGTTCGAACAAACCGAGAATCAGCGGTTCCTTACCGTGGAAGTGGTAGTAGAGATTGCCCGGGCTGATCCCCATTTCGTTGGCCACCTCCATGGTGGACACGTTCGGCTCGCCCTTTTCGTTGAACAGTTGCAGCGCACATTCGAGAATCCGGTCGCGGGTTTTCATCCAGTCTTCTTAGAAAAATTCGGTTGAGCGTCAGCGCACATGCACATAGGTGCCGGGTGCCGCTTCCATCGGTGGATAGTTCGGATTGCCGAGGGTGGTGCGAGTCTCATTCAGGGCGCCCGAGCGCTGCGCGACCCATTCCAGCCACTGCGGCCACCAGCTGCCGTCGACGTGTTTGGCATCGTAGTACCAGGCACGCGGGTCGCTGCTCAGCTTGGCGTTCTCGACGTAGGCAGCTTTCGAGTTGCTCGGCGGGTTGAGGATGCTCTGCACGTGGCCGCTGTTGGACAGCACGAAGCGTCGCTCGCCACCGAGCAGCAGGGTCGAGCGATACACCGCGTCCCATGGCGTGATGTGGTCGTTCATGCCGGCGACGCTGAAGCTGTCGACGTTGACCTTCTGCAGGTCGATCGGCGTGCCGCACACCTCGAGGCCGCCCGCGTGGATCAGCGGGTTGTGCTTGAAGAAGTCCAGCAGATCGCCGTGCAGCGCCGCCGGCAGGCGTGTGTTGTCGTTGTTCCAGTAGAGGATGTCGAAAGCTGGCGGCTCCTTGCCCAGCAGGTAGTTGTTGACGAAATAGCTCCAGATCAAATCGTTGGGGCGCATCCAGGCGAAGACCTTGGCCATGTCGCGACCGTCGAGCACGCCTCGCTGGTACGAGCGTCGCTTGGCCGCTTCCAGTGTTTGTTCATCGGCGAACAGCGTGGCCGGGGTCTCGATCTGGCTGTCGAGCAGGCTGACCAGGTACGTCGCGCTGGCGACCCGGCGCAGTTGCCGTTTGGCCTGCAGATGGCCTTGCAGGGCGGCGATGGTCAGGCCGCCGGCGCAGGCGCCCATCAGGTTGACTTCCCGCGCACCGGTAATCGCCCGGCACATGTTCATCGCTTCTTCGACCGCTTCGACGTAACTCGACAGGCCCCACTCGCGATGGCGCACATCAGGATTGCGCCAACTGATCATGAACGTCTGCAGGCTGTTTTTCAGGGCGTACTGGACGAAGCTGTTCTGCGGGCTCAGATCGAAGATGTAGTACTTGTTGATTTGCGGCGGCACCACCAGCAGCGGCTTGGCGTACTGCTTTTCGCTCATCGACTTGTACTGGATCAGCTCGAACATTTCATTGCGAAACACCACCGATCCGCTGGTGGTCGCCACGGTTTTGCCAACCTCGAATGCTTGTTTGGTCACTTGCCGTGGCAGGCCGTCGTTGTGCAAAAGATCATCGAAAAGATGGCTCAGGCCACGCACCAGGCTCTGCCCGCCGGAATTGAACAGCTCCTTGACCGCCAGCGGATTGAGCAGGGTATTGGATGGCGCTACGGCGTCATTGAGCAGGGTGAAAGCGAAGTGCGCACGGGCGCGATCTTCAGGGCTCATGTCGCCCTCATCGATCCAGCTCTTGACCTGTTTCTGCCAGGCCAGATACGCCTGCAGACTGCGCCGGTAAAACGGGTTGAGGCTCCACGCCGGATCGGCGAAGCGGCTGTCTTGCGGATTGGTCGGGTGCAGGGTTTCGCCGAGCAGTACGCGGCCCAACTGCCCGCCAAGCTTCAGCGCGTGCCTGGCGCTGTGCAAAGGATTGCGCAAGCCGTGGGCGGCGACGCTGCGCAGTGTCGACAGCAGGTCCCTGCCACGCAGACCGGCGATCGCACTCTGGGCGTTGATAAACACGGCGGGGCTGGGCACCACGCCCGTCGCTGGTTTTTCGCGCATGACTCAACACTCCTTCGTCTTCAGGGCAAAAACACACTCACCGAACCAGAACACCATAGACGCTGTTACCGGTTGCTGCCTGCGCGGCGTCCTGCCGCGCGCTTGATTTGAAAAGTGCTGCATAAAGCAGGCCGCCGCGATCAGCCGCCCAGCGGCGTCGGATGCGGATGCATGACTGCGCGCAGACGCTCCTCTTCGAGAAACTTCATGATGATCGGCGCCACCGCTTCGGCGCGGGTAATCAGGAACAGATGGCCGTCATCGATGATGTGCAGCTGCGCGTTGGGAATGCGCCAGGCGAGCATGCGCATGTTGATCAGCGGAATCAGCGGATCGTCATCGCCGGCCAGCACCAGCGTCGGCTGATGAATCTTGTGCAGCCAGTGGATGCTGGTCCAGCCGAGGCCGGCGAACAGCTGCCAGTAGTAACCGAGCTTGCCCGCCGAGCGCACTTTCGCCGCATGGCTGGCCGCCAGCGTCGGGTCGCGGCGGAACGAGCCGCCGTAGATCATCGGCGCGATGCGAATAACATGGGATGGCTGAATGTAGCGGCGCGGGCTGGCCATCATCCACAGCACTTTCGGCTTGCCCGGGACCATCACCGCACCGGCCGCGGTCGCCGCCAGTACCAGCTTCTTGCAGCGCTCGGGGTAGTCATAGGCAAACTGCTGCGCCAGGGCGCCGCCCCACGACACGCCAATCACATTGACCTGACCGTAGTCGAGATAGTCGAGCATCCGCGCCGTCAGTTTGGCCAGGCCGGGGAAGCGATACGGCCGGTTCGGCGTCGACGAGCCGCCGACCCCGGGCACGTCGAAGGCGATCACTTCCAGATCCGGGTCGAGCGCCGCGACAAACGGAAACACCAGTTCCAGGTTGGCGCCGATGCCGTTGAAGATCAGCAGAGGCGTCAAATGAGGCTTGCCGGGGCGTACCGCCGTGCGGAGGGTCTGACCATCCAGATCAACGGTGCGGAATATGAACGGTTGCGGCATGGGTCAAACCCTTCGGGTCAGTTGGGAGCAGCTGCAAGCCGCAAGCTTCAAGCAGAACCCGCTCAGCTTGTCGCTCGCAGCTTGAAACTTGCCGCTATCTCTCATGTACGTAAGTGCCCGGCGAAGCCTCGCCCGCCGGGTACGCTTTGTTGCCCAGTTTCGTCGGGGCTTTTTTCAGGTTGCCCGAGCGCTCGGCCAGCCATGCCTGCCAGTACAGCCACCAGGAATCGGTGTGCTTGGTCGAATTTTCCTGCCAGTCATCGGCGGTCGGCGCCATCTCTTCGCCGGTCATGTAGCGCGACTTCGGATTGCCCGGCGGGTTGAGGATGCTCTGGATATGGCCGCTGCTCGACAGCACGAATTCGACTTTGCCGCCGAACAGCTGCGCCGACTTGTAGCAGGACTTCCATGGCGTGATGTGGTCGTTGGTGCCGGCCAGCGAGAAGATGTCGGCGGTGACCTGCTTGAGGTCGATCGGCGTGCCGCACACTTCCAGTGCATTGGGACGGATCAGTGGATTGTTTTTGAACATCTCGATCAGGTCACCGTGGAACGCAGCGGGCAGGCGGGTGGTGTCGTTGTTCCAGAACAGGATGTCGAACACCGGTGGCTCGTTGCCGAGCAGGTAGTTGTTGACCCAGTAATTCCAGATCAGATCGTTGGGGCGCATCCAGGCGAAGACCTTGGCCATGTCTTTGCCTTCCAGCACTCCGGCCTGATAGGAGTGGCGCTTGGCGGTCTCGAGGGTCTGCTCATCGACGAACAGGGCGACGTCGCTGTCCAGGGTGGTGTCGAGCACGCTGACCAGCAGGGTGAGGGCATTGACCTTGTTCTCGCCGAGCGCGGCGTAGTGGCCGAGCAGGGCGGTGCAGGTGATGCCACCGGAGCAGGCGCCGAGCATGTTCACATCTTTGCTGCCGGTGATCGCGGTGACCACGTCGACCGCTTCCTTCAGCGCTTCGATGTAGGTCGACAGACCCCACTCGCGCTGGGCCTTGGTCGGGTTGCGCCAACTGATGATGAAGGTCGGCACGTTGTTGCGCAGGCAGAAGCGCGCCAGGCTTTTGTCCGGGCTCAAGTCGAAAACGTAGAACTTGTTGATCTGCGGCGGCACCACCAGCAGCGGGCGTTCGTGGACTTGCTCGGTGATAGGCCGGTACTGGATCAGCTCCAGTACGTCGTTGCGGAACACCACCGCGCCCTCGGTGACGCCGAGGCTTTTGCCGACTTCAAACGCACCCATGTTGACCTGGCTCGGCATGCCGCCGTTGTGCACAAGATCCTTGGCCAGATGCGAGAGGCCATCGAGCAGGCTTTTGCCGCCGGTTTCGAAGAAGCGTTTGACCGCCGCCGGATTGGCCGCCGTATTGGTCGGCGCCATGGCTTCGGTCATCAGGTTGATGACGAAATGGCCGCGAGCGATGTCTTTGGGGGACAGGCTGCTGTCGTCGATCCAGGCATGCAGTTCCTTGCGCCAGGCCAGGTAGGTTTGCAGATAACGTTTGTACAGCGGGTTCTGGCTCCACGCCGGATCGGCAAAACGGCGGTCATCACCGGCCGGTTGCAGCGCGGATTTGCCCAGCAGCACGTTCTTCAGCTCGAGGCCGAAATGGGTCACGTGCCTGACGCTGTGAATCGGTTGTCTGATGGCCTGTTTCAGCACCATTCGAGCAGAGGCCAGCAGATCCTTTCCGCGCAGCCCGACGACGGGGTTAAGCCCCAGAGTGTTTTCCGAGGCTTGGTACTTCAGGTCATCGTTATTCTTGTCACTCATCTACGACGCTCCATTGTCCTGAGACGAGTACCCGGTTTCACGCTGTCGCTTCCACAGCCAATGCCGGGTACTACTGCTCGGGTGACCGTTGATTCTGCATAGCTGCTTTACAGTCGCAGAGCACTGCAGGGAACTTGCCAGCTCCATTGGTTACCCGAGTTTAATTTTTTCGCAAGCGGCCGATCCCGGGCCGTATGCGCGGAGCATTCAAACAGATGAAGTTAGAAAATGCCCTCTAAAGAGCAAGAGCCACGGCCTAGAGCATCAGCTTGACGAACGACTCGTTAGGATCGCGGGATTTTCCGGCAGCGCGCAGCTCGGCAAGATAATCGTCCCAGAGTTCGTTCTGGCGCTTGCCGAGTTCGTAGAGGTATTCCCAGGTGAACAGGCCGCTGTCATGGCCGTCATCGAAGGTCAGTTTCAGTGCATAGTTGCCAGCCGGTTCCAGCTTGCTCAGACCCACGTTGAGCTTGCCGAATTGCAGAATCGGTTTGCCGTGGCCCTGGACCTCGGCGGAGGGAGAGTGCACGCGCAGAAACTCGGCGGGCAGAGTGTATTCCTCGCCGGACGCGTAGGTGAGCGTCAGGGTTTTCGAGGCTTTGTGCAGTTTGATGTCGGTGGGAATCGAGGTCATGGCCTGGCGTCCGTTGTGTGGGTGACCCTGTTTCAAATGTGGGAGCGGGCTTGCTCGCGAAAGCGGTGTGTCAGACAACAATGATGTCGACTGACACGGCCTCTTCGCGAGCAAGCCCGCTCCCACAGGGTCCGCTATCGCTGTAAGTATGGCTTACAGGATATAACGGGACAGATCTTCGTTCTGCGCCAATTCGCCAAGGTGGCTGTTGACGTAGTCGGCGTCGATCAGAATCGCCTTGTCATCGTGGGCGCTGGCCAGGTCGCCGGCGCTGAACGACACCTCTTCGAGCAGACGCTCAAGCAGGGTGTGCAGGCGACGGGCACCGATGTTCTCGGTCTTCTCGTTGACCTGCCAGGCGATCTCCGCCAGACGCTTGATGCCCTCGGGCTGGAACTGGATGTTCAGGCCTTCGGTTTTCAGCAGCGCGCAGTATTGCTCGGTGAGCGAGGCGTGCGGTTCGCTGAGGATGCGTTCGAAGTCTTCCGGGCTCAGCGCCTTGAGCTCGACGCGGATCGGCAGACGGCCTTGCAGTTCCGGCACCAGATCGCTCGGCTTGCTCAGGTGAAACGCACCGGAAGCGATGAACAGGATGTGGTCGGTCTTGACCATGCCCAGCTTGGTGTTGACGGTGCAGCCCTCGATCAGCGGCAGCAGGTCGCGCTGTACGCCTTCGCGGGAGACATCGGCGCCGCCGACATTGCCGCGCTTGGCGACCTTGTCGATCTCGTCGATGAAAACGATGCCGTGCTGCTCGACCGCTTCCAGCGCCTTGGCCTTCAGCTCTTCCTCGTTGACCAGACGCCCGGCTTCTTCATCGCGCACCAGTTTCAGTGCTTCCTTGACCTTGAGCTTGCGCGACTTCTTCTTGCCCTTGCCCATGTTGGCAAACAGCGATTGCAGCTGGTTGGTCATCTCTTCCATGCCCGGCGGCGTGGCGATTTCGATGCCGGAAACTTCGGCGACTTCGATCTCGATTTCCTTGTCGTCCAGCTGACCTTCGCGCAGGCGCTTGCGGAACAGCTGGCGGGTATTGGAATCGGAGCTCGGCGCTTCTTCGTTGCTGAAGCCCATGCGGGCCGGCGGCAGCAACGCGTCGAGGATGCGGTCCTCGGCGGCGTCTTCGGCGCGGTGGCGTACGCGGGTCATTTCCTGCTCGCGGAGCATCTTGATCGCAGCATCGGCCAGATCACGGATGATCGACTCGACGTCACGACCGACATAACCGACTTCGGTGAATTTGGTCGCTTCGACCTTGATGAACGGCGCATTGGCCAGTTTCGCCAGGCGACGGGCGATCTCGGTTTTACCGACACCGGTCGGGCCGATCATCAGGATGTTCTTCGGGGTCACCTCAACGCGCAGCTCTTCAGGCAGCTGCATGCGGCGCCAGCGGTTGCGCAGGGCAATCGCGACGGCGCGCTTGGCATCGTCCTGGCCGATGATATGGCGGTTGAGTTCGTGGACAATTTCGCGGGGAGTCATGGACATAATAATTGACGGTCCTCAAGCAGAAACAAGCCGTGGCACACGGGCCGAAACAGGCTTATTCAGCGAGATCCTGCTCCTCAATGGTCTGGGTGTGGTTGGTGAATACGCAGATGTCGCCGGCGATGCCGAGGGCGGTTTCGACGATCTCGCGCGCCGACAGGTCAGTCTTTTTCAGCAGGGCGCTGGCGGCGGCTTGCGCGTAGGCGCCTCCGGAACCCATGGCAATCAGGCCATCTTCGGGTTCAACCACGTCACCGTTGCCGGTGATGATCAGCGAGGCATCCTTGTTGGCAACCGCGAGCATCGCTTCGAGACGGCTCAGGGAGCGGTCGGTGCGCCATTCTTTGGCGAGTTCGACGGCGGCGCGGATCAGGTGACCCTGATGTTTTTCGAGCTGGCCTTCGAAACGTTCGAACAGGGTAAAGGCGTCGGCGGTGGCACCGGCAAAACCGGCGATGACCTGGCCGTGGTACAGGCGACGAACCTTTTGGCGTTGCCTTTCATCACGGTGTTGCCGAGAGAAACCTGGCCGTCGCCGCCCATGACGACTTTGCCGTGGCGGCGGACTGAAACGATGGTGGTCAAGGGAAGAGTCTCCACGCAGCGGGGCGAAAATGCCTTATGCCCATTCATATGGGGGTGCTGGAGGGGATTTCAACCGGCAGGGACGATGGGAGACGAATGGTGTGTGTGATGACTGTGGCGAGGGGATTTATCCCCGTTCGGCTGCGAAGCAGTCGCGAAACCATCATTTGCGGTATGCCTGCTGCACCGCAATGGCTGGTTTCAGGGCTGCTCCGCAGCCAAACGGGGATAAATCCCTCGCCACAAAGTTTGAAGCTCACCTGCAAGTTGCAGCTGACCTCTGAGAGCCTTAGCGGCTCTGGCGTTGTTGTAACAACAGGTTGCTGAAGCCGGCGCCGGCCAGTTGTTTCTGCGCCGTGGTCAGTTGTTCACGGTTGCTGAACGGGCCAACCAGAACGCGGTACCAGGTTTCATCCTTGACCGTACCGGACTCCACCGCGACGGCTTGGCCGAGCAGAATGATCTGCGCACGCACCTTGTCAGCATCGGTTTCCTTGCGGAACGAACCGGCCTGGAGGAAGAACTTGGTCACTGGCGCGGCCTTGCTCACTGGCGGCGCTGGCGGCGGCGTAATCCCGGCCAGGGCTGCCTGCGCACGTGCGGTGTCGATCTTCGCCGCTTCGGCCGGGGTCACCGGCGTGGTCGGGATGGCCGGCACTTGCGGCGTCGGCAGGGTCTTCTCAGGTACTGCGTCCGGCGGCACGATCACTTCCGATTCCGGCAGCAAAGTGTAGAAATCGTACTTCGGCTTCACCGGTTGCGTCGGGCTCGGCGGGGTCTTGTTGGCCTCGGCGATCTTCGACGCTTTCTGCTGCTGTTCGACTTTCTCGCGCTTGACCGTGTCGCTGCCCTTGCCCGGTTCCAGTTTCATCAGAAACACGATGAACGCGCCGACGGTCAGGCCGATGGCCATCCACAGCCAGCCCGGAATCGGTTGTTTCGCTGGGGCCTGATAGCGACTGGCGCCGCGTTTGGGTGCAGGTTTTTTCTTGGCAGCCAACTTACATACGCTCCAGAGTTTCCAGACCCAACAGCTCCAGGCCTTGCTTGAGGGTGCGACCGGTCAGCGCGGCCAGACGCAGACGACTCTGCATCTGCGCCGGGGTTTCGGCGGCAAGGATCGGGCAGTTCTCGTAGAAGCTGGAGAACAGGCCGGCGACGTCGTACAGGTAGGTGCAGAGAATGTGCGGGGTGCCTTTTTCAGCGACGTTGTTCAACACTTCGCCGAACTGCGCCAGCTTCGCCGCCAGCTCTTGCTCGTGCGCCGCTTCGAGGACGATCTGGCCGTCGACTTCGCTGAAATCCTTGCCCAGTTTGCGGAACACACCAGCCACGCGGGTGTAGGCGTACAGCAGGTATGGCGCGGTGTTGCCTTCGAAGTTGAGCATCAGGTCGAAGTTGAAGCTGTAGTCGCTGGTGCGATGCTTGGACAGGTCGGCGTATTTCACTGCGCCGATGCCGACGACCTTGGCGATGTTGCGCAACTCGTCTTCGGCCAGGGTCGGGTTCTTCTCTTTCACCAGGTTGTAGGCGCGTTCCTGGGCTTCGGTGAGCAGATCGATCAGCTTCACGGTGCCGCCGTCACGGGTCTTGAACGGACGGCCATCGGCGCCGTTCATGGTGCCGAAACCCATGTGCTCCATTTCCATCGGATGGGTGACGAAACCGGCCTTGCGCGCCACGGCGAAGACTTGCTGGAAGTGCAGGGCCTGACGCTGATCGACGAAGTACAGCGCGCGATCAGCCTTGAGCTTGCCGCTGCGGTAGCGCACGGCGGCGAGGTCAGTGGTGGCGTACAGGTAACCGCCGTCGGCCTTGACGATGATCACCGGCAGCGGGTCGCCATCGGCGTTCTTGAACTCGTCGAGGAACACACACTGGGCGCCGTTGCTCTCGACCAGCATGCCGGCAGCCTTGAGATCGTTGACCACGTTGATCAGGTCGTCGTTGTAGGCGCTTTCGCCCATCACGTCGGCCATGGTCAGTTTGACGTTGAGCAGTTCGTAGATCTTCTGGCAGTGCGACAGCGAGATGTCCTTGAACCGGGTCCACAGCGCCAGGCATTCGGCATCGCCGGCCTGCAGCTTGACCACCAGGCCACGGGCGCGGTCGGCGAATTCTTCGGATTCGTCGAAACGCTGCTTGGCCGCGCGGTAGAAGTTTTCCAGATCGGACAGCTCGTCGCTGGTGATCGGGTTTTCCTGCAAATAAGCCATCAGCATGCCGAACTGAGTGCCCCAGTCGCCGACGTGGTTCTGGCGGATCACTTCGTCACCGAGGAACTCGAGTACGCGAGCCACACCGTCACCGATGATGGTCGAGCGCAAGTGGCCGACGTGCATCTCTTTGGCCAGGTTCGGTGCCGACAGGTCGACCACGGTGCGCTGCGCCGGGCCGGCCTTGCGCACGCCGACATGGGCGTCGACCAGTGCGGCGTCGAGACGCGCGGCCAGGGCCTGGGTGTTCTGGAAAAATTGATGAAGCCCGGGCCGGCGATTTCGGCCTTGGTGACGTTCTCGTCGGCGGGCAGTGCGGCGATGATTTTCTCCGCCAGGTCGCGCGGCTTCATGCCGGCTGGCTTGGCCAGCATCATGGCGATGTTGCTGGCGAAGTCGCCGTGGGTCTTGTCGCGGGCGTTCTCCACCTGGATCGCCGGCGTCAGGCCTTCAGGCAACACACCTTCGTTGACGAGTTGGGTGAGGGCTTGCTGGATCAGCTGGCGAATGGTGTCTTTCATGGTCTTCTCTTTCGACCGCAAGCGCGGCGGGCGCATCGATGCGCGGGTGGAAAAACTGGGCATTATCCGTTGCGAAGACGGGCTTGCCAACCTTAGCAGGCAGGATGTGGATATGTGGTGACAAAAGTCCGCTTTCGCGAGCAGGCTCGCTCCCACAAGGTTTTGCGCAGGACACACAAGGTATGTACGGCGCTGATCCACTGTGGGAGCGAGCCTGCTCGCGAAAGCGATCTTCAGCTCAATACAGATCCACCGGATCAACATCCAGCGACCAGCGCACCGCCCGCCCGCTCGGCATCTGCTCCAGCACCAGCATCCAGCTGGCCAGCAAGCGATGCAACGGTGCCCGCGCGGTCGCCTGCAACAACAGCTGCGCGCGATAACGTCCGGCGCGGCGCTCCATCGGTGCCGGCACCGGCCCGAGCAGCTCGATGCCACTCAGATTCAACTCGGCCAGCAGGCGTTCGGCCGCGCTGCACGCTTCATCGAGAAAACCTTCCGCCTGCCCCGGCTTGTGCGCTTCGGCGCGCAGCAGCGCCAGATGGGCAAACGGCGGCAACCCGGCCGCGCGGCGTTCGCTCAGGGCTTGTTCGGCGAAGGCGAAATAACCTTGCTCGGTCAGTTGCACCAACAAAGGATGGTCGGCGAGGTGCGTCTGGATGATCACCCTGCCCGGTTCCTCAGCCCGGCCGGCGCGCCCGGCGACCTGGACAATCAACTGCGCCATGCGCTCGCTGGCGCGGAAGTCGCCGGAGAACAGGCCGCCGTCGGCATCCAGGATCGACACCAGCGTCACCCGTGGGAAATGGTGCCCCTTGGCCAACATCTGCGTGCCGACCAGAATGCACGGCTGGCCTTTCTGGATCGTCGCGAACAGCTGATTCATCGCGTCCTTGCGCGAGGTGCTGTCGCGATCGACGCGCAGCACCGGGTAATCCGGAAACAGAATCGCCAAGCGTTCTTCGGCGCGTTCAGTACCGGCACCGACCGGGCGCAGATCGACCTTGCTGCACTTCGGACACTGGCGCGGCGTGCGCTCGACGTTGCCGCAATGGTGGCAGCGCAATTCACCGTAGCGCTGGTGCACGGTCATGCGCGCATCGCAGCGCGAGCACTCGGACATCCAGCCGCAATCGTGGCAAAGCAGGGTCGGGGCAAAGCCGCGCCGGTTGAGGAACACCAGCACCTGCTGGCCGTTGGCGAGGGTCTGGCCGATGGCTTGCTGCATCGGCCCGGAAATACCGCTGTCGAGCGGGCGGCTTTTCACGTCCAGACGCAGAAAGCGCGGTTGCTTGGCGCCGCCGGCGCGCTCGTTCAGGCGCAGCAGGCCGTAGCGACCGGTGTAAGCGTTGTGCAGACTTTCCAGCGACGGCGTGGCGGAGCCGAGCACGATCGGAATGTTTTCCTGCCTCGCACGCACCAGCGCCAGATCGCGGGCGTGGTAGCGCAAGCCTTCCTTCTGTTTATAGGAGCCGTCGTGTTCTTCGTCGATGATGATCAGCCCGGGATTTTTCATCGGCGTGAACAGCGCCGAACGGGTGCCGATAATGATGTCAGCCTCGCCATCACGCGCGGCGAGCCAGGCCTCGAGACGTTCGCGATCATTGACCGCCGAGTGCAGCAGGGCGATGCGCGCGTTGAAACGCTGTTCGAAGCGCGCCAGGGTTTGCGGGCCGAGGTTGATCTCCGGGATCAGCACCAAGGCCTGCTTGCCGGCTTCGAGGGTCTCGCGGATCAGTTGCAGATAGACTTCGGTCTTGCCGCTGCCGGTGACGCCGGCCAACAGGAAGGCGTGATAACTGTCGAAGCCGGCGCGAATCGCTTCATACGCGGCGCGCTGTTCACTGTTGAGCGGCAGCTCCGGTTGCGCCAGCCAGTGTTCATGGCGAACGCCGGGGGCGTGGCGACGGATTTCGACCTGCACCAGCCCCTTGGCCAGCAGCAGATCGAGGCTGTCCTTGCTCAGCATCAGTTTGCTCAGCAACTGATGCGCCACGCCGTGGGGATGCTGGGCCAGCGTGGTCAGCGCCTCGCGCTGGCGCGGCGCACGGGCGACCCGAGGGTCGTCAACGCTGGCGCCGGGGGCAATTGACCAGAAGCGTTCCTGCCGTGCCTCGGCCAGCTCGCCCTGACGCAGCAGCACCGGCAAGGCCCAGTTCAAGGTGTCGCCAAGGCTGTGCTGGTAATACTGCGCGGTCCACAGACACAGCTTGAACAGCGCTGGCGGCAGTGGCGAAGTCGTATCGAGCAGAGCCAGTGCCGGTTTGAGTTTTTCTGCCGGCACTTCGCTGGCATCGGTGACCTCGACCAGAATCCCGATCATCTCGCGCCGCCCGAACGGCACCCGCAGGCGCATGCCCGGCTGCAATTGCTCGCGCCGCACCCCGGCCGGCGCCCGGTAATCGAACAGGCGGCGCAAAGGCGAAGGCAGGGCAAGGCGCAGAATGGCGTCGGGCACGCGGGGGATCTCTATAAACGCAAAAGAAGGGTTGAACGCAGATCAATTGTGGGAGCGAGCTTGCTCGCGAAGGCGGTGTATCAGGCGCTTGAACATTGACTGACACGACGCATTCGCGAGCAAGCTCGCTCCCACAGGGTAATGCGTTCAAGGCCGGGAGCCTAGCAGACGGTCGGTCTCGGTGACAGCTTGCGCGATTGAAAAGGTCTGGTAGAATCCGCGGCCTAATTACGTGCGGTATTCAACAATAGTGTTGGGTGGCGGCACGCTAGCCTGAGGAAGACACCATGAAAGCCGAAATCCATCCGAACTACCCGGAAATCGCTGTTACCTGCAGCTGCGGTAACAAGTTCGAAACTCGTTCGACCTACGGCAAAGCCCTGGCGATCGACGTTTGCAACGAATGCCACCCGTTCTACACCGGTAAGCAGAAGACTCTGGACACCGGCGGCCGTGTGCAGAAGTTCGCAGACCGTTTCGCTACTTTCGGCGTCGGCAAAAAGCCTGAGGCTGATCATTTTGGAAGGTCGCTTCGACTTCTCCAGACTGATGAAAAAGGCGTCCCTTGCGGGCGCCTTTTTGTGTCTGCGATTTGGCTGTCCGCCGCCCAGGCCTTTTGTCCGGCACCCGCAGGGCTGACCAGCGTTTCCGTGCAGCGGGTGGTCGATGGCGACACCCTGCGCCTGAGTGATGGTCGCAGCGTGCGCATGATCGGCCTCAATACGCCAGAGCTGGGCAAGCAGGGCCGCAGCGACGAACCGTTCGCCGTGGCGGCGCGCAAACACCTGCAGGCGCTGGTCGATGACAGTGGCGGCCGCGTCGGTCTGCGGCCTGGCAAGCAGGCGAAAGACCATTACGGCCGTACGCTCGCGCATGTTTATAGCGTCAGCGGTGCCAATCTCGAAGCGCAGATGCTTGCCGCTGGCCTGGGTTTTCAGGTTGCCGTGGCGCCGAACGTCGATCTGGTCGTCTGCCAGCAGGCCGCCGAACGCCGCGCGCGACAGGCCGGACTTGGTCTCTGGCGGCAATCCCCGGTAATCAAGGCTCAGCAGATTCAGCGTTCGGGTTTCGCCGTGGTCAGCGGTCGGGTGAGCAAGGTGCAGCGCAATCGCGGCGGAATCTGGATCGAGTTGCAGGACACGCTTGTATTGCGGGTTGCACCCAATCTGCTCGGACAATTTGACAGTGCTGGTTTGCAAGCATTGAAAGGCAGGCAGATCGAGGCGCGTGGCTGGGTGGTTGACCGATCCCGGCGCGGTGGTCTGCAAAAGGTCAGGCGCGCTGGTTGCTGCCGTTGACCGATCCTTCGATGCTGCAAGTATCGCGCTGAAGAAAAATTGTAGACATTTTTCTGCTTGATTGTGAACAGTCCAGCCCTTGTGCGCCGTGGCTCTTGGCCCAAAGTCGTAGGGCAGGGCGCTTGACAGCGGTGACTGCCCAGTCTTGTGGGGACTTTGCGAGGCGCGTATCCTCGCTGACCAGTCTGTCCAACAGTAAAAAAGCGGAATGCCAAAATGTCTGATCTGAAAACTGCCGCTCTCGAATACCACGCCAATCCTCGTCCGGGGAAGCTGAGTGTCGAGCTCACCAAGGCCACTGCTACCGCCCGCGACCTGTCGCTGGCCTACAGCCCCGGCGTAGCTGAACCAGTGCGCGAGATCGCTCGCGATCCTGAACTGGCCTACAAATACACCGGCAAGGGCAACCTGGTGGCAGTCATTTCCGATGGCACCGCTATTCTGGGCCTGGGCAACCTCGGCCCACTGGCTTCCAAGCCTGTAATGGAAGGCAAAGGCGTGCTGTTCAAGCGCTTCGCCGGCATCGACGTATTCGACATCGAAGTCGATTCGGAAAGCCCGCAAGCCTTCATCGACACCGTCAAGCGCATCTCCATCACCTTCGGTGGCATCAACCTGGAAGACATCAAAGCGCCAGAGTGCTTTGAGATCGAACGCGCTCTGATCGAGCAGTGCGATATTCCAGTGTTCCACGATGACCAGCACGGCACCGCGATCGTGACCGCTGCGGGCATGATCAACGCCCTGGAAATCGCTGGTAAAACCCTGCCGGAAGCGAAGATTGTCTGCCTCGGCGCCGGTGCTGCCGCCATCTCCTGCATGAAACTGCTGGTGAGCATGGGCGCTCGCATCGAAAACATCTTCATGGTTGACCGTACCGGCGTGATTCACTCCGGCCGTGACGACCTGAACCAGTACAAAGCCGTATTCGCCCACGCTACCGACAAGCGCACCCTGGCTGACGCATTGGCAGGTGCTGACGTATTCGTCGGTCTGTCCGGTCCGAACCTGCTGAGCGCCGAAGGCCTGCTGTCGATGGCGGCCAATCCGATCGTGTTCGCCTGCTCGAACCCGGATCCGGAAATCTCCCCGGAACTGGCGCACGCCACCCGTAGCGACGTGATCATGGCCACCGGCCGTTCGGACTACCCGAACCAGGTCAACAACGTGCTGGGCTTCCCGTTCATCTTCCGTGGTGCCCTGGACGTTCGCGCCAAGCGCATCAACGAAGAAATGAAAGTCGCCGCCGCCAACGCCCTGCGCGAACTGGCCAAACTGCCTGTTCCACAGGACGTGTGCGATGCCTACGGCGGTGCTCCGCTGGAATTCGGCCGTGAGTACATCATTCCGAAGCCAATGGACAAGCGCCTGATCACCCTGATCTCCGACGCTGTGGCCAAGGCCGCGATCGAGACTGGCGTGGCTACCCTGCCGTATCCGAAGAACTACCCGCTGAAAAGCGTGGATGACGTGTTCAACGGTTAAAAGCAGCCGCCCATAAAAAACCCAGCCTGGTGCTGGGTTTTTTATGGGCTACAAGCTGCAAGCGTGCATCGTTCGCGCTTTTGCTTACCGCTTGTAGCTTGGCGCTTGCAGCTGCTCCCTAGAACAGATCGATCGGCGCCTGCTCATCCGCCGGCAGCGGGCTGCCTGGCACGGTGCCGTTGCCCAGCTCGTTCACCGATGGCGGTGTGTCTTCAGTCTTGAACAGTTCGAAGTAGGCCCCCGGCGTGCTCGGCGTCGCGGCGCGGCCACTGACCGGATCCACCCGCAGGCTGAGCAAGCCTTCCGGCTCAGGCTGCACATGTGGCGGCTTGTCTTTCAGCGCGGCGGACATGTAATTCATCCAGATCGGCAGCGCCACGGTGCCGCCGAACTCACGGCGTCCGAGGCTTTCCGGTTGGTCGAAACCGGTCCACACCGTGGTCACGTAATCGGCGTTGTAGCCGGAGAACCACGCATCTTTCGATTCGTTGGTGGTACCGGTCTTGCCAGCGATGTCGCTGCGGCCCATGGCCAGTGCGCGACGGCCGGTACCGAGCTTGATCACGTCCTGCAGCATGCTGTTGAGGATGTAGGTGGTACGTCCATCGACAATCCGCTCGGCCACGGCCGGCGCTTGCGGCACTGCCGGGTTGCCCGGCGCTTCACCGGCAACCGGGGCGGCATTGACCGTGAACGACTCGGTGGCTGGCGCAGCGATACCGTCGGTCGCCGCACCACCCTGTGGCACGGTCGGCGGGTTGGCGACAAACAGCGTGTCGCCGTTACGGCTCTCGATCTTGTCGATGATGTACGGAGTGATCTTGTAGCCGCCGTTGGCAAAGGTGCTCCAGCCGGTGGCGATTTCCATCGGCGTCAGCGTCGCGGTACCGAGTGCCAGCGACAGGTTCGGCGGCAGGTCCTGCTTGTTGAAACCGAAGCGGGTGATGTAGTCGATGGTCTTGCCCACGCCCATGGCTTGCAGCAAGCGGATCGACACCAGGTTGCGCGACTTGTACAGCGCTTCACGCAGGCGGATCGGGCCGAGGAAGGTATTGGTGTCGTTTTTCGGTCGCCAGACCTTGTCCAGGTATTCGTCGACGAACACGATCGGCGCATCGTTGACCAGGGTGGCGGCGGTGTAACCGTTATCCAGCGCGGCGCTGTAAACGAACGGTTTGAAGCTCGACCCCGGCTGACGCTTGGCCTGCAGAGCGCGGTTATAGTTGCTCTGCTCGAAGGCAAAACCGCCGACCAGCGAACGGATCGCGCCGTTCTGCGGATCCAGGGACACCAGCGCGCCCTGCGCCTGCGGTATCTGGCTGAATTTCAGCGAATTGTCTTTTTGGCGCTGCACGCGAATCAGATCACCGACCTGCGCGACATCCGACGGCTGACGCGGGTTGGCGCCCATGCTGTTGGTATTGAGGAACGGCCGCGCCCATTTCATCGTGTCCCAGGCAACGTGCTCTTCACCGGTGCGGGTCAACACTTGCAGGCCGGTTTTATCGACTTGGGTGACGATCGCAGGTTCCAGGCTGCTGATGGTGCGCTGCTTGGTCAGCTCGCTGGCCCAGGCTTCGCGAGTCTTGCCCGGCAGGCGCGACTCGGGGCCGCGGTAGCCGTGGCGCTGGTCGTAGGTCATCAAACCTTCGTGCAGCGCGGTGTTGGCCATTTCCTGCAGATTGCTCGGCACTGTGGTGGTGACGCGGAAACCTTCGGTGTAGGCGTCGCTGCCATAACGACCAACCATTTCGGCGCGGGCCATTTCGGCGATGTACGGTGCGTTCACTTCCGGCGTCGGCACGTGGTAGCTGGCGTTCAGCGGCTCGTTGATCGCCGCGGTGTAGTCGGCCTCGCTGATCTTGCCCAGCTTGTACATGCGCCCGAGGATCCAGTCGCGGCGTTCTTTACTGCGCGCCGGGTTGGCCAACGGGTTGAAACGCGACGGTGCTTTCGGCAGGCCGGCGATCATCGCCATCTGCGCCAGGCTGACGTCACGGATCGATTTGCCGTAATACACCTGCGCCGCCGCCTCGATGCCGTAGGCGCGGTTGCCCAGATAGATCTTGTTGACGTACAGCTCAAGGATCTCGTCCTTGGTCAGCTGCCGCTCGATCTGCAGGGCCAGGAGAATTTCAGTGGTTTTACGCGAGAAGCTGCGCTCGCTGGTGAGGAAGAAGTTCTTCGCCACCTGCATGGTGATGGTGCTGCCGCCGGACTGAATGTGTCCGCTTTTGACCAGTTGGGTCGCCGCGCGCATCAGGCTGCTCGGGTCGACGCCATAGTGATTGGCAAAATTGTCGTCTTCAGCACTTAGTAACGCATTAATGAAATTGGGCGGAATGTCGGCGAAACGGATCGGTGTACGGCGCATTTCGCCAAATTCTGCGATCAACTTGTTGTCGCTGCTGTAGACGCGCAGAGGAATCTGCAACTGAATGCTTCTCAGCGCCTCCACAGACGGCAAACCCGGACTAAGGTAAAGAAAGGCGCCGCTGAGACCTAAGAGCAGTCCGCAGAAAACGGCGACGATGGACCAACCGAAAAATTTCAGCAGACGAATCAAGGCTTTTGGACATCCAGGGCAAAGAATGAATTTGGCACGGGGCTGCGGTTACACACAGAGCCATCCGCGCGGGCAGTAAAAAGCGGAAAAAATCGCTGGGCATTATAAGCACTTTTCCGTCGGGGGCGTCATTGGCGCTTCTGTCAAGACGGGGGTCAAGGAACGCAATGCGTATTACAGAGTCCGTAACTCACGGAAAGTCATAGGGAATTGGTAGTGCTGGGACTCTTCAATAAAAAGACCAATGCGTTACTGGGGATCGACATCAGCTCCACCTCGGTAAAGCTGCTGGAACTGAGCCGTCAGGGCGAGCGCTACCGGGTCGAGGCCTACGCGGTGGAGCCGTTGCCGGCGAACGCCGTGGTCGAAAAGAACATCGCCGAACTCGAGGGCGTCGGCCAGGCGCTGAGCCGGGTACTGGTCAAGGCGCGCACCGGGGTCAAGAGCGTGGCAGTAGCGGTGGCCGGTTCGGCGGTGATCACCAAGGTCATCGAGATGGACGCCGGGCTGTCCGACGACGAGCTGGAAAACCAGCTCAAGATCGAAGCCGACCAATACATTCCCTATCCGCTGGACGAAGTCGCCATCGACTTTGAAGTCCAGGGCGTGTCGCCGCGCAATCCGGAACGGGTCAACGTGCTGCTTGCCGCCTGTCGCAAGGAAAACGTCGAGGTTCGTGAAGCAGCGCTGGCGCTCGCCGGTCTGACTGCACGGGTGGTCGATGTCGAGGCCTACGCACTCGAGCGCTCGTTCGGCCTGCTGGCGACGCATCTGGCGGCCTCCCAGGAGCGCCTGACCGTGGCGGTGGTCGACATCGGCGCGACCATGACCACCCTCAGCGTCCTGCACAACGGCAAGATCATCTACACCCGCGAGCAACTGTTTGGCGGACGCCAGCTCACCGAAGAGATCCAGCGCCGCTATGGCCTCACGGTCGAGCAGGCGGGCCTGGCGAAAAAGCAGGGCGGCCTGCCGGATGATTACGTGAGTGAAGTCTTGCAGCCATTTCGTGAAGCGCTGGTGCAGCAGGTTTCGCGTTCGCTGCAATTCTTCTTCGCCTCCGGCCAATACAACGCGGTCGACCATATCCTGCTCGCCGGCGGCACGGCTTCGGTGCCCGGGCTCGATCGTCTGATCGAACAGCGTCTGAACACCCCGACCCAAGTGGCCAACCCGTTTGCCGACATGGCTTTGGGCAGCAAGGTCAACGCCGGCGCGCTGGCCAGTGACGCGCCAGCATTGATGATCGCCTGCGGGCTCGCGCTCAGGAGTTTCGACTGATGGCGCGGATCAACCTTCTACCCTGGCGCGAGGAGCGCCGCGAAGAGCGGCGCAAACGCTTCCTGCTGATCCTGATCGGCGTGCTCGCCGGCTCGATCGGCGCAGTGCTGATTGCCGATCAGATCATCAGCGCAGCGATCGAGCGGCAGATGGCGCGCAACGATTACATCGGCAAACAGATCGCCGTGGTCGACGAACGCATCAAGCAGATCAGTGAGCTCAAGGCGCGCCGCCAGCAACTGGTCGAGCGCATGCGCATCATTCAGGACCTGCAGGGCAACCGGCAGATCAGCGGGCGGATCTTCGATCAACTGGCGCGTACGTTGCCGGACGGTGTGTATTTCACCGATGTGAAAATGGCCGGCAAGACCCTGTCCATCAGTGGTGCGGCCGAGTCGAACAATCGGGTTTCCGAGCTGATGCGCAACCTTGATGCGTCCGACTGGTTCGACGCGCCGAGCCTGAATGAGGTCAAGACGACCAGCGCCGATCAGGTCGAACAGGCCAATGTCTTTCAGTTGACCGTTCGTCAGACCCAGCCCAAGGTGCCGGAGGACGAGCAATGAAAGCCTCCGAGTGGCTGCTAAGCCTGCGCAATATCGATTTCAACGACCTCGACACCAGCAATATCGGCTCCTGGCCGCCAGCGGTGAAAACCCTGTGCGGTGCGCTGGTGATGGTGTTGATCCTCGCGCTTGGCTATTACTTCTTCATCAGTGATATGGAAAATCAGCTCGAGCTCAAGCGCGAAGAGGAAACCACCCTCAAGGAGCAGTTCGCCAGCAAGGCGCGGTTGTCGGCAAACCTTGAGCTGTACACCCAGCAGATGAAAGAAATGGAAAACACCTTCGGCGTGTTGCTGCGGCAATTGCCCAGCGACACCGAAGTCCCGGGCCTGCTTGAAGACATCACCCGAACCGGTCTGGGCAGCGGCCTGGAGTTCGAAGAGATCAAGCTGCTGCCGGAAGTGACCCAACCGTTCTATATTGAACTGCCGATCCAGATCACCGTGACTGGCGCCTATCATGACCTTGCGACCTTCGTCAGCGGCGTCGCCGGCCTTCCGCGCATCGTCACCCTGCACGATTTCGAACTGGCGCCGGCCAACCCCGAAGGCGGGCCGAAGCTGCGCATGAGTATTCTTGCCAAGACGTACCGCTATAACGACAAGGGGCTGGAAAAATGACCCCGATTCGTTATCTCGTCCTGCCCATGATGCTGGCGTTAAGCGGCTGCGGTGGCGGCGATGACTTCAGCGACCTCGACGCGTACCTCAACGAAGTGCGCCTGCGTCCGGCGGGCAGGATTGAACCAACGCCGACATTCCGGTCTTACCCCACATTCACTTACAGCGCCGCCAACCTGCGCAGTCCGTTTTCGCGGCAGGCGCGGGTCGATCTTGCCGGGCAGAAGCACGGCTCGCGCAACGTCAAACCCGACCCCAGCCGGGTCAAGCAATACCTTGAAGGGTTCAATATCGAGCAGTTCGAAATGGTCGGCACGATTGCCAATGCCTCGGGCTCGTTTGCGCTGCTGCGCGGCGCGGGCGGAGTGCATCGCCTCAAGGTCGGCGACTACCTGGGCCGCAACGACGGCCGGATCGTCGCCATCAGCGCCACCCAGGTCGATGTCGTCGAGATCGTGCCCGACGGCGCCGGCGCCTGGCTGGAGCGGCCGCGCACCATTCCTTTGAAAGAGCACTCATAGTGGAAGTCGAACAATGAACAGGATTTTCTCCACCCTCGGTTTTTCGCTATGGATAGCGCTGGTGTCACCGATGGTAATGGCGGCCAGTCTGAAAGCGCTGGATGTCGCCGCGCTGCCGGGTGACCGCGTCGAACTGAAGCTGTCGTTCGACGGCCCGCCACCACAGCCCAAGGGCTACACAACCGAGTCACCGGCACGCATTGCACTGGATCTGCCGGGCGTGACCAGCCAGTTGGCCAACAGGAATCTTGATCTGGGCAGCGGCAACGCGCGCACGGCCACGGTAGCCGAAGCCAAGGATCGCACGCGGCTGATTGTCAGCCTGACGCAATTGGCGCCGTACAGCACGCGGGTCGAAGGCAATAATCTGTTCGTCGTGGTCGGCCAGGGCGCCTCGACGACTGCGCCGCGCCCGGCCGCCGTTGCACCGCGTGCCGCCACGGCCAGTGCGGCACCCACCAGATCTTCGCTGCCGCGCAGCCGGGCGATTCGCGGCGTCGATTTCCAGCGCGGCACCGAAGGCGAGGGCAACGTGGTCATCGACCTCTCTGATCCGACCATTGCCCCGGATATCCAGGAGCACGACGGCAAGATCATCCTCAGCTTCGCTCGAACGCAATTGCCGGAAAAACTCCGCGTGCGCCTCGACGTCAAGGACTTCGCGACCCCGGTGCAGTTCGTCAACGCAGCAGTTACCGGCGATCGCACGGTGATCAGCGTCGAGCCCAGCGGCACCTTCGACTATTCCACGTTCCAGACCGACAACAAGCTCACCGTGAGCGTTCGGCCGATGAGCGTCGACGACCTGCAAAAGCGCAACGCCGACCGTCAGGCCTATGTCGGCGACAAGCTCTCGCTGAATTTTCAGGACATCGACGTGCGCTCGGTGCTGCAACTGATCGCTGACTTCACCAATCTCAACCTCGTGGCAAGCGACACGGTGCAGGGCGGCATCACGTTGCGCCTGCAGAACGTGCCGTGGGACCAGGCACTGGATCTGGTGCTGAAAACCAAGGGCCTGGATAAACGCAAGATCGGTAACGTGCTGCTCGTCGCGCCGGCCGATGAAATCGCCGCCCGTGAGCGTCAGGAGCTGGAGTCGCAGAAGCAGATCGCCGAGCTGGCGCCATTGCGTCGCGAGTTGCTGCAGGTCAATTACGCCAAGGCGGCGGACATTGCCAAGCTGTTCCAGTCGGTGACCAGTGCCGAAGCCAAGGTCGACGAGCGCGGTTCGATTACCGTTGATGAGCGGACCAACAACATCATTGCCTACCAGACCCAGGATCGCCTCGACGAATTGCGGCGGATCGTCGCGCAACTGGATATTCCGGTGCGCCAGGTGATGATCGAGGCGCGCATCGTTGAGGCCAACGTCGATTATGACAAGAGCCTGGGCGTGCGCTGGGGCGGTTCGGTGCAGAACAAGGGCAACTGGAACGCCTCCGGGGTCAACGGTTCGTCGAGCACGATCGGCACGCCGGGCAGCACCGGCACCAACTCGCCGTTCGTCGACATGGGCACGGTCAACAACACTTCGGGGATCGGTATCGCTTTCATCACCGACAACGTGTTGCTGGATCTGGAACTGACGGCGATGGAAAAGACCGGCAACGGCGAAATCGTCTCGCAGCCGAAGGTGGTCACTTCGGACAAGGAAACCGCGAAGATCCTCAAAGGCACCGAGATTCCCTATCAGGAGGCCAGCTCCAGCGGCGCCACGTCGGTGTCGTTCAAGGAGGCCTCGCTGTCACTGGAAGTCACCCCGCAGATCACGCCCGACAACCGCATCATCATGGAGGTCAAGGTCACCAAGGATGAGCCCGACTACCTGAACAAAGTGCAGGATGTGCCGCCGATCAAGAAAAACGAGGTCAACGCCAAAGTGCTGGTGAATGACGGCGAGACCATCGTAATCGGCGGTGTTTTTTCAAATACTCAAAGCAAGGTCGTAGATAAGGTGCCATTTCTTGGCGATGTGCCGTATCTTGGCCGCCTTTTCCGGCGTGATGTGGTTTCGGAGAAAAAATCCGAGCTGCTGGTATTTCTCACTCCGCGTATCATGAATAACCAGGCGATTGCTGTGAGTCGTTGATTCTGTGCGAAATTTGATACTTGTAGGACCGATGGGTGCTGGCAAAAGCACCATCGGCCGATTGCTGGCCAAAGAGCTGCGCCTGCCGTTCAAGGATTCCGACAAGGAAATTGAGCTGCGCACGGGTGCCAATATCCCATGGATCTTCGACAAGGAAGGCGAGCCCGGCTTTCGTGACCGCGAGCAGGCGATGATCGCCGAGCTGTGCGCGTTCGATGGCGTGGTGCTGGCGACCGGCGGCGGCGCAGTGATGCGTGATGCCAATCGCAAGGCCCTGCATGAGGGCGGGCGCGTGGTGTATCTGCACGCCTCCGTCGAGCAGCAGGTCGGCCGCACTTCCCGCGATCGCAATCGGCCGCTGCTGCGCACCGCCGATCCGGCGAAAACTTTGCGTGACCTGCTCGAAATCCGTGATCCGCTTTATCGGGAAATCGCCGATCTGGTGGTGGAAACCGACGAGCGGCCGCCACGCATGGTGGTGCTCGACATTCTCGACCGCCTCGCGCAGTTGCCACCCCGTTAAAGCATCGGCGGAAATGCGCTATTCTCGGCGTCCTGTCAGCGTCCGCCGAGGGTGTGGCGGATGCCGGGCGAGCGGCGTCATACCGCTACAGGCCGCAGAACACCAATAATTTCAGGGCAGGATGCCTGCTTCCATCTTCACTGTGGGGACACATGCAGACACTCAAGGTCGATCTAGGCGAGCGCAGCTACCCGATTCATATTGGCGAAGGTCTGTTGGATCAGCCGGAACTGCTGGCGCCGCATATCCACGGGCGGCAGGTGGCAATCATCTCCAACGAAACCGTCGCGCCGCTCTATCTCGAACGTCTGACCCGCAGCCTGGCGCAGTTCTCGGTGATCTCGGTGGTGTTGCCTGATGGCGAAGCCTTCAAGAACTGGGAAACCCTGCAACTGGTTTTCGATGGTTTGCTGACCGCCCGTCATGACCGCCGCACCACCGTGATCGCCTTGGGCGGCGGGGTGATCGGCGACATGGCCGGTTTCGCGGCCGCCTGTTATCAGCGCGGTGTCGATTTCATCCAGATTCCTACCACGCTGTTGTCGCAGGTCGATTCGTCGGTCGGCGGCAAGACCGGCATCAACCATCCGCTGGGCAAGAACATGGTCGGCGCGTTCTATCAGCCGAACGTAGTGCTGATCGATACCGCATCGTTGAAAACCCTGCCGCAGCGCGAGTTGTCGGCGGGTCTGGCGGAGGTCATCAAGTACGGCTTGATCTGCGACGAGCCGTTCCTGACCTGGCTCGAGGAAAACGTCGACGCCCTGCGCGCGCTGGATCAGGCCGCGCTGACCTATGCGATCGAGCGTTCCTGCGCGGCCAAGGCTGCGGTGGTCGGCGCCGATGAAAAGGAAACCGGCGTGCGCGCCACGCTCAATCTCGGCCATACCTTCGGCCACGCCATCGAAACCCACATGGGCTATGGTGTCTGGCTGCATGGCGAGGCGGTGGCGGCTGGTACCGTGATGGCGCTTGAAATGTCCGCGCGCCTGGGCTGGATCAGCGAGCAGGAGCGTGATCGCGGCATTCGTCTGTTCCAGCGGGCCGGTCTGCCGGTCATTCCGCCTGAAGAGATGAGCGAAGCCGATTTTCTCCAACACATGGCAATTGATAAAAAAGTGATCGACGGTCGTCTGCGCCTGGTGCTGCTGCGCCGGATGGGCGAAGCGGTAGTGACCGACGATTATCCGAAAGAGGTTCTACAGGCCACGCTGGGAGCGGATTACCGCGCCCTGGCTCAGCTTAAAGGTTAAAACGATTCCGATGACTAGTTTGCATGCCGACGAGGCGTTTCTCGGCCATTTCCAGTTAAGTCACGACCCGTTCGCGCCACGGGTGCCGGGCTTCAAATTCTTCCCGGCCCAGCGCAAGCCGGTGCTGGGTCAACTGCATCATCTGGCGCGTTACAGCCAGTTGCTGCTGGTTGTCACCGGTCCGCAGGGCAGCGGCAAGACCCTGCTGCGCCAGGCGCTGGTGGCCAGCACCAATAAACAATCGGTGCAGAGCGTGGTGGTTTCTGCCCGTGGCGCCGGGGATGCGGCCGGCGTGCTGCGCCAGGTGGCGCAAGCGCTGGATGTCGCGCAGGCCGAAGTCGGCGCGATTCTCGAGCAGGTGGTGCAACTCGGTCTGACCGGGCAGGAAGTCTATCTGCTGGTGGACGATGCCGAGCAGCTCGACGAGTCGGCGCTGGAAGCGTTGATGGCGCTGGGCGCCGGCACGCCGGAAGGTCGTCCGCATGTGTTCCTGTTCGGCGAGTCGTCGCTGATCGCTCAGCTCGAGGCGTTGCAGCTCGAAGAGGAGCGTTTCCACGTCATCGAATTGCAGCCGTACACCGAAGAAGAGACCCGCGAATATCTCGACCAGCGGCTGGAAGGCGCGGGCCGGGGTGTCGAACTTTTCACCGCAGATCAGATCTCTGATATTCACGAAAGCTCCGAGGGCTGGCCGGGCAACATCAACCAGGTCGCTCGCGATGCTCTGATCGAAGTCATGATTGCCAGCCGCTCCGCGGTCAAGCGTCCAAGTATGGGGTTCAACATGCCGAAGAAACACGTATTGGCGATTTCCGCCGTCGTTGTGGTCGCGGTTGCCGCCGCCTGGCTGATGCCGGGTCGCAGCAAGGCGCCGACCACCGGTGCTCCGGCCAATGAACAGGCGCAACTGCCATTGGGTCAGGGCGCCGCGAACGGCGCCAATCCATCCGTCGAGTTCGCTGGCAACACCCAGCCGATGCCGCTGCCTTTGGTCGGCAACTCGCAGCCGGTCATGCGTGGCCCGCTGGCCGAAGCCGCCGGTGGTATCACCGAAGGCGACGACGGCGTGCCGCTGGAAGGCTCCAGCGATACTCCGCCAACCGTAACCACCTCCGCGCCGCCTGCGGGCGTTCCGGCCGGTCCTGCGCCGACACCGGTTCCGACCCCTGCGGCCAAGCCGGCACCAACCCCGGCTCCGACGCAGATCGCCACGGCCAAGCCTGCTCCGGCCACGCCAGCGCCAGCTGCGAAACCGGCTCCTGCTCCGGCCAAGCCTGCCGACAAGCCCGTTACCGTGGCCAAGGCTGCCGGTGGCAGCTGGTACGCCGGTCAGCCGACCAGCAACTATGTCGTGCAGATCCTCGGCACCAGCTCGGAGACCGCCGCGCAGAACTTCGTCAAGGAGCAGGGCGGCGAGTACCGTTATTTCAAGAAAGTCCTCAACGGCAAGCCGCTTTACGTGATCACCTACGGCAACTTTGCCAATCGTGATGCGGCCGTTTCTGCCATCAAGGCCTTGCCAGCGAAGGTTCAGGCTGGTAAACCTTGGCCTCGCACTGTCGCCAGCGTCCAACAGGAACTGGCAACAACTCGCTGAAGATTCGGCGGCCTTACCCAGGCCGCCTCTCCCGGCACCTCAAAATCTCCACGAGTGCGCGCTTTCTGAAAAGATCGCGTGCCTTGTGGTGTCTGCGTCACAGTAGTTTTTGAGTCGTTGCGGTCAGAATTTAAAAAAGTTTTGACTAGCACAGCAGATCGCTTTAAACCTTTCACAAATGCGACATGAATTTGCGACAGTTCGTCGTCAAATTTGTGAGCCTCTGTGTCGCTGTGTACAATGACCACCCTTTTGCCCCCGCTAAGCCGGCGTACGTTCGGCGCGGAACGCAAGTGGTTGAATTGAAAAGAAATTTGCCTCGAATAGAGGCAGCCTGGTGAGAAAGTGTCTATGAAAGCAGGTCTGTACCAACCAGATGAATTCAAGGATAACTGCGGTTTCGGCCTGATTGCTCATATGCAGGGCGAGCCCAGTCATACCCTTTTGCAAACGGCCATCGAGGCCCTGACCTGCATGACCCACCGCGGTGGGATTAATGCCGACGGCAAGACCGGTGACGGTTGCGGTCTGCTGATTCAAAAACCCGACGCCTTCCTGCGAGCCATTGCCCAGGAAAGCTTCGGCGTCGAAATGCCCAAGCAATATGCCGTGGGCATGGTGTTCTTCAATCAGGATCCGGCCAAGGCCGAAGCCGCTCGCGAGAACATGAACCGCGAGATCCTTGCCGAAGGCCTGCAACTGATCGGCTGGCGCAAAGTGCCGATCGACACCAGCGTCCTCGGCCGTCTCGCCCTTGAGCGCCTGCCGCAGATCGAGCAGGTCTACATCGGCGGCGAAGGCCTGAGCGATCAGGACATGGCCGTGAAGCTGTTCAGCGCCCGTCGCCGTTCGTCGGTGGCCAACGCCGCTGACACCGACCACTACATCTGCAGCTTTTCGCACAAGACCATCATCTATAAAGGCCTGATGATGCCGGCCGACCTGGCCGCGTTTTATCCAGACCTGAGTGACGAGCGCCTGCAAACCGCGATCTGCGTGTTCCACCAGCGTTTCTCCACCAACACCCTGCCGAAATGGCCGCTGGCGCAGCCGTTCCGCTTCCTCGCCCACAACGGCGAAATCAACACCATCACCGGTAACCGCAACTGGGCACAGGCCCGTCGGACCAAGTTCACCAATGATCTGATGGATCTGGAAGAGCTCGGTCCGCTGGTCAACCGTGTCGGTTCCGACTCATCGAGCATGGACAACATGCTCGAACTGATGGTCACCGGTGGTATCGACCTGTTCCGTGGCGTGCGGATGATCATTCCGCCTGCGTGGCAGAACGTCGAAACCATGGACCCGGATCTGCGTGCGTTCTACGAGTACAACTCGATGCACATGGAGCCGTGGGACGGCCCGGCCGGCGTAGTAATGACCGACGGTCGTTACGCGGTGTGCCTGCTCGACCGTAATGGTCTGCGTCCGGCGCGCTGGGTGACCACCAAGAACGGTTTCATCACCCTCGCCTCGGAAATCGGCGTGTGGAACTACCAGCCCGAAGACGTGCTCGCCAAGGGCCGTGTCGGCCCGGGGCAGATCTTCGCCGTGGACACCGAAACCGGGCAGATCCTCGACACCGATGCGATCGACAACCGTTTGAAGTCCCGTCATCCGTACAAGCAATGGCTGCGCAAGAATGCCCTGCGCATTCAGGCGACCATGGAAGACAACGACCACGGTTCGGCTTTCTACGACGTCGATCAGCTCAAGCAATACATGAAGATGTATCAGGTCACGTTCGAAGAGCGTGATCAGGTGCTGCGTCCGCTCGGCGAGCAAGGCTACGAAGCCGTGGGCTCGATGGGCGACGACACGCCGATGGCCGTGCTGTCCCAGCGTGTACGCACGCCGTACGACTATTTCCGCCAGCAGTTCGCGCAGGTGACCAACCCGCCGATCGACCCGCTGCGTGAAGCGATCGTGATGTCGCTGGAAATCTGCCTCGGTGCCGAGCGCAACATTTTCCAGGAGTCGCCGGAACACGCCTCGCGCGTGATCCTCAGCTCGCCAGTGATCTCGCCGGCCAAATGGCGCTCGCTGATGAACCTCGACCGTCCGGGTTTCGAACGGGCGATCATCGACCTCAACTACGACGAAAGCCTCGGCCTCGAAGCGGCGATCCGCAATGTTGCCGATCAGGCTGAAGAAGCTGTGCGCGCCGGGCGTACCCAGATCGTCCTGAGCGACCGTCATATCGCTCCGGGCAAGCTGCCGATCCACGCTTCGCTGGCGACCGGTGCAGTGCACCACCGCCTGACCGAAAAAGGTTTGCGTTGCGACTCCAACATCCTCGTTGAAACCGCGACCGCCCGTGACCCGCACCACTTCGCGGTGCTGATCGGTTTCGGCGCCTCGGCGGTGTATCCGTTCCTGGCCTACGAAGTATTGGGCGACCTGATCCGTACCGGTGAAGTGTTGGGCGACCTCTATGAGGTGTTCAAGAACTACCGCAAAGGCATCACCAAAGGCCTGCTGAAGATCCTGTCGAAGATGGGTATTTCGACCATCGCTTCGTACCGTGGTGCGCAGCTGTTCGAGGCCATCGGCCTGTCCGAAGAAGTCTGCGAGCTGAGCTTCCGTGGTGTGCCGAGCCGGATCAAGGGCGCGCGTTTCGTCGACATCGAAGCCGAGCAGAAAGCCCTCGCCGTCGAAGCCTGGAGTCCGCGCAAGCCGATCCAGCAGGGCGGTCTGCTGAAGTTCGTCCACGGTGGCGAATATCACGCGTACAACCCGGACGTGGTCAACACTCTGCAAGCCGCTGTGCAGCAGGGCGACTACGCCAAGTTCAAGGAATACACGTCGCTGGTGGACAACCGTCCGGTGTCGATGATTCGCGACCTGTTCAAGGTCAAGACCCTCGACACGCCGCTGGACATCAGTGAAGTCGAGCCGCTGGAGTCGGTGCTCAAGCGCTTCGACTCCGCCGGTATCTCGCTGGGCGCGCTGTCACCGGAAGCTCACGAAGCCCTGGCCGAAGCCATGAACCGTCTCGGTGCGCGTTCCAACTCCGGCGAAGGTGGTGAAGATCCGGCACGTTACGGCACCATCAAGAGTTCGAAAATCAAGCAGGTTGCCACCGGCCGTTTCGGTGTGACTCCGGAATACCTGGTCAACGCCGAAGTGCTGCAGATCAAGGTCGCCCAGGGCGCCAAGCCGGGCGAGGGCGGGCAACTGCCGGGCGGCAAGGTCAACGGGCTGATCGCCAAGCTGCGTTACGCAGTGCCGGGCGTGACCCTGATTTCGCCACCGCCGCACCACGACATCTATTCAATCGAAGATTTGTCGCAGTTGATCTTTGACTTGAAGCAAGTCAACCCGCAGGCTCTCGTTTCGGTGAAGCTGGTAGCAGAAGCGGGAGTCGGCACCATCGCCGCCGGTGTGGCCAAGGCCTATGCGGACTTGATCACCATTTCCGGCTATGACGGTGGCACCGGTGCTTCGCCGCTGACCTCGATCAAATACGCTGGCGCGCCGTGGGAACTCGGCCTGGCTGAAACCCACCAGACCCTGCGCGGCAACGACCTGCGCGGCAAAGTCCGGGTCCAGACCGACGGCGGCCTGAAAACCGGCCTCGACGTGATTAAAGCGGCGATCCTCGGCGCCGAAAGCTTCGGCTTCGGTACCGCGCCAATGATCGCACTGGGCTGCAAATACCTGCGCATCTGCCATCTGAACAACTGCGCCACTGGTGTCGCGACGCAGAACGAGAAGCTGCGCAAGGATCACTACATCGGCACCGTCGACATGGTGGTGAATTTCTTCACCTACGTCGCCGAAGAAACCCGTGAGTGGTTGGCCAAGCTTGGCGTGCGCTCCTCGAAGAGCTGATCGGTCGCACCGATCTGCTGGAAATCCTCGAAGGCCAGACCGCCAAACAACATCACCTGGACCTGACGCCGCTATTGGGCAGCGATCACATCCCGGCGGACAAACCGCAGTTCTGTGGCGTTGAGCGCAACCCGCCGTTCGACCAAGGTCTGCTCGCGGAGAAGATGGTTGAGCTGGCCTCATCGGCAATCAACGACCTCAGCGGCGCCGAGTTCGATCTGGACATCTGCAACTGCGACCGTTCGATCGGCGCGCGGATTTCCGGCGAAATCGCGCGCAAGCACGGCAACCAAGGCATGGCCAAAGCGCCGATCACCTTCCGTTTCAAAGGCACGGCGGGGCAGAGCTTCGGTGTGTGGAACGCCGGCGGTCTGAACATGTACCTGGAAGGCGACGCCAACGACTATGTCGGCAAAGGCATGACCGGTGGCAAGCTGACCATCGTGCCGCCGAAGGGCAGCGTTTATAAGACTCAGGAAAGTGCCATCATCGGCAACACCTGCCTGTACGGTGCCACTGGCGGCAAGCTGTTCGCCGCCGGCACCGCAGGCGAGCGTTTCGCCGTGCGTAACTCCGGTGCCCACACGGTTGTGGAAGGCACTGGCGATCACTGCTGCGAGTACATGACCGGTGGTTTCGTCTGCGTGCTGGGCAAGACCGGTTACAACTTCGGTTCTGGCATGACCGGTGGTTTCGCCTACGTGCTCGATCAGGACAACACCTTCGTTGACCGGGTCAACCACGAACTGGTGGAGATCCAGCGGATCAGCGGCGAGGCGATGGAAGCCTATCGCAGCCATCTGCAGAACGTGCTGAACGAGTACGTCGCCGAAACCGACAGCGAGTGGGGTCGTGAACTCGCCGAGAACCTCGACGATTACGTGCGTCGTTTCTGGCTGGTCAAACCGAAGGCAGCGAGTCTGAAATCTCTGCTCTCCAGTACTCGTGCGAGTCCGCAGTAACGACGCAGCTGCAAGCCACTAGCTTCAAGCGACAAGCTGAAGCTAGTACGCGTTGTACCGGACTAATGTGATTTTCTTGCAGCTTGAAGCTTGTAGCTTGGAGCTGTTGTGTAAGAGGTTTTAGTAATGGCTGAACGTCTGAATAACGACTTCCAGTTCATCGATGTCGGGCGCAAGGATCCGAAGAAGAAACTGTTGCGTCAACGCAAGAAAGAGTTCGTCGAAATCTACGAACCGTTCAAACCCCAGCAGTCGGCCGATCAGGCCCACCGCTGCCTGGGTTGCGGCAACCCGTATTGCGAATGGAAGTGCCCGGTGCACAACTTCATTCCCAACTGGCTCAAATTGGTCGCCGAGGGCAACATCCTTCAGGCCGCCGAGCTGTCGCACCAGACCAACACCCTGCCGGAAGTCTGCGGCCGGGTGTGCCCGCAGGATCGTCTGTGCGAGGGTGCCTGCACCCTCAACGACGGCTTCGGCGCGGTGACCATCGGTTCGGTCGAGAAGTACATCACCGACACCGCGTTCGCCATGGGCTGGCGCCCGGACATGTCCAAGGTCAAACCGACCGGCAAACGCGTGGCGATCATCGGCGCAGGCCCGGCGGGTCTGGGTTGTGCCGACGTGCTGGTGCGTGGCGGCGTAACCCCGGTGGTGTTCGACAAGAACCGGAAATCGGCGGCTTGCTGACCTTCGGCATCCCCGAGTTCAAGCTGGAAAAGACCGTGCTGAGCAATCGTCGCGAAGTCTTCACCGGCATGGGCATCGAGTTCCGTCTCAACACCGAAGTCGGCAAAGACGTGACCATGGAACAACTGCTCGCCGAGTACGATGCGGTGTTCATGGGCATGGGGACCTACACCTACATGAAGGGCGGCTTTGCCGGTGAGGACCTGCCAGGCGTTTATGACGCGCTGGACTTCCTCATCGCCAACGTCAATCGCAACCTGGGCTTTGAAAAGTCGCCGGAAGATTTCGTCGACATGAAAGGCAAGAAGGTTGTGGTCCTGGGCGGCGGCGACACGGCGATGGACTGCAACCGCACGTCGATCCGTCAGGGCGCCAAATCGGTGACCTGTGCCTATCGTCGTGACGAAGCGAACATGCCCGGCTCGCGCAAAGAGGTGAAGAACGCCAAGGAAGAAGGCGTGAAATTCCTCTACAACCGCCAGCCGATCGCCATCGTCGGTGAAGACAAGGTCGAAGGCGTGAAAGTGGTCGAGACCCGTCTCGGCGAACCTGATGCCCGTGGCCGTCGTAGCCCCGAGCCGATCCCGGGTTCCGAAGAGATCATCCCGGCCGACGCCGTGGTCATCGCCTTCGGCTTCCGTCCGAGCCCGGCACCGTGGTTCGAACAGTTCGAGATCCAGACCGACAGCCAGGGCCGCGTTGTTGCGCCCGAGCAAGGTCAGTACAAGCACCAGACCAGCAATCCGAAAATCTTCGCCGGTGGCGACATGGTGCGCGGTTCCGACCTGGTGGTGACGGCGATCTTTGAAGGGCGCAATGCGGCTGAAGGGATCCTCGATTACCTGGGTGTGTAAACGCCGCTCGAAACTGCAATGCGATACCTGTGGGAGCTGGCTTGCCAGCGATAGCATCTCCTTGGTTTACCTGCCAAACCGAGTTGTCTGCATCGCTGGCAAGCCAGCTCCCACAGTGTTTTGTGGTGTTGCAAAGTCAGCATTCCAGCGCGACAAATTGACCCGATAGACAAAAGGCTGACCCACATCCGTGCCTTTTGCCTCGCGCTCTGAGAAAATGCCCGCACTTTTTTCCGGATGCCGACATGACTGCCCTGAAGAACGACCGCTTCCTCCGTGCCCTGCTCAAGCAACCCGTTGACGTCACCCCTGTGTGGATGATGCGCCAGGCCGGTCGCTACCTGCCGGAGTACCGCGCCAGCCGCGCCCACGCCGGCGACTTCATGAGCCTGTGCATGAACCCGGAATTCGCCTGCGAAGTCACCCTGCAACCGCTCGACCGCTACCCGCAACTGGACGCGGCGATCCTGTTTTCCGACATCCTCACCATTCCCGATGCCATGGGCCAGGGCCTGTACTTCGAGACCGGTGAAGGTCCGCGCTTCAAGAAAGTCGTCAGCACCCTCGCCGACATCGAAGCCCTGCCGATCCCTGACCCGCACAAAGACCTCGGCTATGTCATGGATGCGGTCAGCACCATCCGCCGTGAACTCAACGGTCGCGTACCGCTGATCGGCTTCTCCGGCAGCCCATGGACGCTCGCGACTTACATGGTCGAAGGCGGCTCGTCGAAAGACTTCCGCAAGACCAAGGCGATGCTCTACGACAATCCGCAAGCCATGCACCTGCTGCTCGACAAGCTGGCGCAGTCGGTGACCTCGTACCTCAACGGCCAGATCATGGCCGGTGCGCAAGCGGTGCAGATCTTCGACACCTGGGGCGGCAACCTGTCGGCGGCGGCGTATCAGGAATTCTCCCTGGCCTACATGAAAAAATCGTCAGCGGCCTGATCCGCGAGAACGATGGACGCAAAGTGCCAGTGATTCTCTTCACCAAGAACGGCGGCCTGTGGCTGGAAAGCATCGCCGAAGCCGGCGCCGACGCCCTCGGCCTGGACTGGACCTGCGACATCGGCAACGCCCGTGCCCGTGTCGGCGACAAGGTCGCGCTGCAAGGCAACATGGACCCGACCGTGCTCTACGCCAAACCGGAAGCGATCCGCACTGAAGTCGGGCGCATTCTGGCCAGCTACGGCAAGGGCAGCGGCCACGTGTTCAATCTTGGCCACGGCATTACGCCCGAGGTGGATCCGGAACATGCTGGCGCGTTCCTGCGTGCGGTGCATGAGCTGTCGGCTCAGTATCACGAGTGATCAGCGCCCAATAAAAAACGCCCGGCCAAATGCCGGGCGTTTTTGTTTGCACGATCCAATGTCGGACACAGGGTTTTATGTCAGGCTTTGACGCCCTGCAACGGCGGCAACTTCGCCAGCTTCAACGCCACCAGCAGGGCAATCAGCAACAATGCACCAATAAACAACCCGATCCCGTTCCACCCGCCCAAATGCCAGAACACCCCGCCCGCTGTGCCGGCAATGCTCGATCCGGCGTAATAACTGAACAGATACAGCGACGACGCCTGACCCTTGGCCGTCAACGCGCGCCGACCGATCCAGCTGCTCGCCACCGAGTGCGCGGCAAAGAAGCCGAAGGTGAACACCAGCATGCCGACGATCACCAGCAACAACGAGGTAAACATGGTCAGTGCCAGTCCGGCGAACATCAGCGCAATCGTCGCCCAGAGCACTTTGCGTCGCCCCAGCTTGTCTGCCAAAGAACCGATTTTCGCCGAGCTGTAGATCCCCGACAGGTAGACCACCGAGAGCAATCCGACATACACCTGATCCAGGTTGTAAGGCGCTGCCAGCAAGCGATAGCCAATGTAGTTGAACAGCGTGACAAACGCGCCCATCAGCACAAACGCTTCAAGAAACAGCAGCGGCAGGCCGGCGTCGCGAAAGTGCATGGTGAAGCCGTCGAGCAGGCTGCGCGGGTGCAGCGAGCGAGCGCGGAAGTTGCGCGATTCCGGGAGTATCTTCCAGAACACCGCCGCTGCGACCAGCGCCAGACCGCCGATCACCAGCATCGCCGTGTGCCAGCTGACGAAGTCGATCAGCACGCCGGTGATCAAGCGTCCGCTCATGCCGCCGATCGCGTTGCCGCCAATGTACAAACCCATCGCCAGACCGATGTGTTGTGGATGGATTTCTTCGCTCAGATAGGTCATCGCCACCGCTGCGAGCCCGCTCAACGACAGGCCGATCAGCGCGCGCATGATCAATACGCCGTGCCAGCTCGGCATCATCGAACTGGCGATGGTGCACAACGCGGCAGCGAACAATGCGGCGACCATCACCGGCTTACGTCCGATGCGGTCGGAAATCGGCCCGGTGATCAGCAGACCGAAGGCCAACATGCCGGTCGCCACCGAGAGGATGAGACTGCTCTGCGCCGCGTTGATCCCGTATTCGTGGGACAGCAGCGGCATCATCGGTTGCACGCAATAGAGCAGCGCGAACGTCGCAAAGCCGCCACAGAATAGCGCCAGCACCGTGCGCATGAACGCCGGCGTGCCTTTTTCGATGTAGATCTCCTGCAGCTCGGCGCGCACATCGTCGTCGGCAGCGGGCGGGATTTCGTGGGCAAGGGCGCGACAGCAGTTTTCACTTCAGACCTCGGAGAGCGCAGCCGGGCAGGCAATGAAAAAATCATATAGCTGGCTAATGTTTCTATCCAATATATTGTTCGACCTGTTTGATAGCTTCAGCGACCTAATGGAAATCCTATGGAATTGCGTCATCTGCGTTACTTCATTGCCGTCGCCGAAGAACTGCATTTTGGCCGGGCCGCACAGGTGCTGGGCATCTCGCAGCCACCCCTGAGCCAGCAGATTCAAGCGCTGGAGCAGCAGCTCGGCGCACGCCTGTTCGAGCGCACCAATCGTCGGGTCGAGTTGAGCGAGGCGGGCAGGTTGTTTCTGCAGGAGGCGCGGCTGGTGCTGGCGCAGGTCGACAAGGCAGCGGATGTGGCCCGGCGCGCGCAGCTTGGTGAGCTTGGCGAACTGAAGATTGGCTTCACCTCGTCGGCACCGTTCAACTCGACCATTCCGCAGGCGATTTTTCCTTTCGTCAGCGCTTTCCGGCGGTGCATCTGAACCTGCGCGAAATGAGCAGCACCATGGTCGCCGACGCCTTGGTGGACGAGTCGATCGAAGTCGGCATCATGCGCCCGCTCGGATTGCCAGATTCACTGAGTGTTGTGGAGTTGATGCGCGAGCCATTGGTGGCGGTGCTCAGTTCCAAGCATCCGTTGGCCCAAGGCAGCGACGAAGGCCTGTTTCTCTCGGCGCTGGCGCTGGAGCCGTTCGTGTTTTTCCGCGCAGCTATGGCAGCGGGCTCTACGCACAACTGCTCAGTCTGGCCCGTGACGCCGGCTTCAGCCCGCACTTTGCCCAAGAGGCTGGCGAGGCGATGACCATTATTGGTCTGGTGGCGGCGGGATTGGGTGTGTCAGTGCTGCCGGCGTCTTACCAACGCATGCGCATCGATGGTGTGGTCTACCGTTCGCTGCTAGATCCGGAAGCAATCTCGGCGGTGTGGCTGGTGCAGCGCAAAGATCAGAAATCACCGATGGCCAAGGCGTTTGTCGAACTGCTGACGCGCAAGGTCGAGCCGCTGACGGTGTGAAGGCGGCCGGCGCTTTCGCGAGCAGGCTCGCTCCCACAGTTGAGCTGGGTCTCCACCGAAATTGTGTATGTCTCCTAGCTCCTGTGGGAGCGAGCCTGCTCGCGAAGAAGCCGGAAGCAGCACACATGCTGGTCCCGGTAGCAGCACACTTTGTGGTCAGGGATCATTTCTGAATAGAGCGAGCGCGTCTTGAAATTATGAGTAACTATCCCGAAAGGGGCTTGTGAGACTTTGAGGATCCTGGGCAACCGGCCATCGCAGAGCCAAGCAGGTAATCGGCGATGACATGCCAACCTGTCTGTGAAAGGGCGCCGAATGGCGCCCTTGTCATTTCTGGCCTTTACTGAACCTTCGCCAGATCGCCCTTCAATGCAACGCCCGCCATGATCGCGCCGGCATGGCATTCGTAGGTTTGCGTGTCCTTGCGCTCGTTGCTCTTGTAGAAGCTGACGATGTTGGTCACGGCATTGGCGCCGGCGTTTTTCGCGGCCTGGTGCAGGCTGATGATTGCCGACTGGGCGACCCACTCGCAGGCAACTTCGTCAGATTTATTGAAAGCGTTGGTTTTCTTGTTGGTCACGGCGCCGGGGCTGACCACGGTGACTTTACCGGCCGGGGTGTTGCCGGCCAGATAGAATTTCACGCTGCCATCAATCTTGCCCGAGCGGGTGGCTTCGGCGACGGCTTTGTCGAATGGCAGGTAGACCGCCGTGTCGCGGGCCTGGCTGACCGCTGGCAAAGCGCAGAGCAGCAGGGTGACGGCGGCAAATTTCTTGAAGTGCATGAAGGTCTCCTTGACCTGGATTGATTCGGTTATGCCCAGCGGCGGAATATCAACGAAGTGTTGACGCCGCCGAAAGCGAAATTGTTGTTCATCACGTAGTCGTGATGCATCTGACGAAACTCGCCGCGCAGGTAATCGAGCTTGCCGCAGTGCGGGTCGACCTCGTCGAGGTTGAAGGTGTGCACGTAACGGTCGCTGTTGAGCATCTCGATGCTGAACCATGACTCCAGCGCACCGCAGGCACCGAGGGTGTGGCCGAGAAAACTCTTCTGCGAGCTGATCGGCATGTGCTCACCGAACAGGCTGCTGGTGGCCAGGGTTTCGGCGATGTCGCCCTGTTCAGTCGCGGTGCCGTGGCCGTTCACATAGCCGATGGCGTCCGGGGTGAGGCCGGCATCTTCCAGGGCCAGCTCCATGGCGCGGCGCATCGTGAGCTGTTCCGGGCGGGTGGTGTGCTGGCCGTCGGCGTTGCTGCCGAAACCGACGATTTCCGCGTGAATGTGCGCGCCACGAGCGAGGGCGTGTTCCAGCTCCTCAAGCACGAGCATGCCGCCACCTTCACCAATCACCAGACCGTCGCGGCCCTTGTCGTACGGGCGTGGGCTGGTCTGTGGTGCATCATTTTTCAGGCTGGTGGCGTAGAGCGCGTCGAACACCATGGCTTCGGTCGGACACAGTTCTTCGGCACCGCCGGCGAGCATCAACGGCAGGCGGCCGAACTTGATTGCCTCATAGGCGTAGCCGATGCCCTGGCTGCCGCTGGTGCAGGCGCTGGACGTCGGAATCAGGCGGCCGGTGAGGCCGAAGAAAATGCTGATATTGGCGGCGGTGGTGTGCGGCATCATCCGCACATAGGAGTTGGCGTTCAGCCCCTCGGCCACCGAGTTGAGCAGCATGTTGCCGAACGCTTTGATTTCGTCAGTGCTGCCGGTAGACGAACCACAAGCGACGCCCATGCGCCCGTCCTTGATCGATTCGTCACCGAGCAGGCCAGCATCGGCCAGAGCCTTTTCTGCTGCGCCGACCGCCAGTCGCGAAACCCGGCCCATGCTGCGCAGTTGCTTGCGGGTCCAGTGCGACGGCACGAGAAAATCATCGATGGGCCCGGCCAGACGCGTATTGAGCTCAGTGAAGCGATCCCACTCGTCCATGCGGCGAATGCCGCTGCGATTGGCTGCGAAATTGCCGGCAATGGTCGGCCAATCGCTGCCCAGCGAGGTGATGCCGGCCATGCCGGTGACGACGACGCGCTTCATCAGCACAGGCCTCCGTTGACCGCCAGCACCTGGCGGGTGATGTACGAGGCTTCCGCCGACATCAGGAAATTCACCGCAGCGGCCACTTCTTCCGGGGTGCCCATGCGCTGCGCGGGGATCATTTTCATCAGTTCCTCCACCGGCACGTTTTCGTCGAGCATGGCCGTGTCGATCAGGCCAGGGGCGACGCAGTTAACGGTGATTTTGCGCTTGCCCAACTCGATCGCCAACGCCTTTGCCGCACCGATCACGCCGGCCTTCGAGGCGCTGTAATTGACTTGCCCACGGTTGCCGATCAGGCTCGACACCGAGGTGATGCAGACGATGCGTCCGGCGGCGCGACGACGGATCATCGGCATCATCACCGGGTGCAGAACGTTGTAGAAACCGTCGAGATTGGTGCGCAGGACCACGTCCCAATCGTCATCGCTCAGCGCTGGAAACGCGCCGTCGCGGGTCAGCCCGGCGTTGAGCACTACGCCGTAATAGGCGCCGTGGTTTTCGACGTCGCCCTCGAGAATGCTTCTGCAGGCTTCGCGGTCGGCGACGTCGAATTGCAGGATGCGCGCACGGCGACCCAGTGCTTCGATTTCGGCCTGCACCGCTTGGGCTTCGGTCATGCCGCTGCGGCAATGCAGGACGATGTCATGCCCCGCCTGCGCCAGACGCAAGGCAATGGCGCGGCCGATGCCACGGCTGGAGCCGGTGACCAGTACGGATTCAGTCATCGTGCGACTCCTTTGTCTGTTGCAGATATTGGTTGGCTTCGGGTGGACGGAAAACGTTGAGCCGAGCGCTGGCATGTATGCCGTCGCCGTGGATATGGCATTCGAACACGCCCATGCCGTTGTCGTCTTCCAGTGAGCGCAGGCCATGGATGCTCAGCTCGCTGCCGGCCGCAAAGGCTTCGACGTTGCACTCGAATTTACGCGTGCCGAGGAGAAAGCCCAGCTCCACCGGATTGCCTTTTTGCCGGGCGTGGCAACCCGCGAAAGCGGCGACGCTCTGCGCCATCAGCTCGACGCCGACCCACGCCGGCAGGCTGCCGTCGGGCAGGTTGAACAGGCCGTCGGGCTTGACCGTGAGGCGGGTGAAAATCTGCTCGTCATCGAAGCGCTCGATGGCGTCAATCAGGATCATGTCGCCGGCATGCGGCAGCAGTTCGGCGAGCGGCCAGTGGCTCATGGGGCGTCTCCGATAATCAGGCTGACGTTGTTGCCGCCGAAGGCAAACGAGTTGCTCATCAGGTAGCGCGGTGCAATGGACGTCAGGCGTTCGCTCGCGGTCACCCACTTGAGTGGCGGCAGCGCGGGATCGGCCTGGCCATCCCAGATGTGCGGCGGCAACGCCTGTTCAGGGTTTTCGGCACTCAGGCTCAGCCAGCAGAACGCCGCTTCCAGCGCGCCGGCGGCGCCGAGGGTGTGACCGGTCAGCGGTTTGGTTGACGAGCAGGCGACGCCTTCGGGAAACAGCGCCGCGACCGCCAGGCTTTCCATCGCGTCGTTGTGCGCAGTGGCGGTGCCGTGCAGGTTCAGGTAGTTGATTTGCCCGGCTTGCACATTGGCGCGGCCAAGGGCTTTTTGCATCGCTTGCAGGGCGCCGCGACCGCTTGGCTCCGGCGCGGAAATATGGTGCGCATCCGAGCTGGCGCCCGCACCCAACAGGGCGATGCCCG
This sequence comes from Pseudomonas sp. B21_DOA, assembly GCA_030544685.1. Classification (NCBI taxonomy): domain Bacteria; kingdom Pseudomonadati; phylum Pseudomonadota; class Gammaproteobacteria; order Pseudomonadales; family Pseudomonadaceae; genus Pseudomonas; species Pseudomonas sp. B21_DOA. The sequence goes on from CP086683.1 coordinate 1,431,398, forward strand.
GGCCTTCGCCGCGCTGTTTGCTCATCACGAACAGCACCGCTGCTTCGCCAATATTGATGCCGTTGCGGTTGGCGGAAAACGGATTGCAGCGTTCATCTGAAACGGCTTCCAGCGAAGAAAAACCGTTCAACGTGAGCTTGCACAAACTGTCGACGCCGCCGCACAGCACCGCATCGCACAGGCCCAGATCGAGCAGGCGCTGGGCGCTCATCAGCGCGCGGGCACTGGAGGTGCAGGCAGTGGAAATCACGTAGGCCGGGCCGCTCAGTTGAAGCCATTCGGCAAGGAAATTCGCCGGGGCACCGAGTTCCTGCTGGCGATAGTCGTATTCGCGGGGAAACTGCTGCTCGCGGATGTAGTGGGCCAGACCACTACTGGCCTCGTCGATGCCCGAGGTGCTGGTGCCGAGCACCACGCCGATGCGCTCACGGCCATAGGTCTGGATCGCGCGATCGATGTCAGCGCGGACTTGCAGCGCGGCTTCCAGCAGCAGCTGATTGTTGCGACTGCTGTGTTCGAGCAGTTCGGCGGGGATCGGCGCCAATTCACCGTGCACGCCCGCGACAGGCAGCTCACGTTCAGCGACCCAGCCGGTCTCGCGGCGCATCCCCGAGCAGTCGCCGGCAAACAGATTGCGCGCGACTTCAGACTTGTCGCGGCCCAAAGCGCAGATTACGCCGAGGGCATTCAGATAAGCGGTCATGGCGTCGATTTACCTAACTGGGAAACGCGATAGTGCGGGCCTTGAGGCAGGTTCAATTCGAAACTCAATGGTTGTGAATAGCGGATGTCCCAGCGCGCCGGCAGTGAACGCTGATCGGCCTGTTGGCGGGCGTCGGGATAGTTGCGCAGCAGCTCGGCGGACGGCGTCAGGGCGAAAAGCAATGCGGCGAACAATTCCCGCGCTTCCGGGTTCGGCGGCAGCAGACCGTCGGCCTGCCAATGCCCGTCGATCAGCTGCTGGCGGGCCTGGGGAATGCCCAGCGGATCCATCATTGACCAGCGCGTGCCGGCGCCTTCGTGCTGGATCACCAGCAGCCAGTCCTGCCGCTGTCCGGCTTGCTCGCGTTCGATGTGCAGTTGCAGCGGCAGGGGCAAAGTCGGGTTGGCTGCGGGTAGTGGCGGCTGGCTGGCGCAGGCGCTGAGCAAGGCAAATAGCACCAATACTAGCCACACCACAAACCTTGTGGGAGCTGGCTTGCCAGCGATGGCGTCCGCACATCCAGCATTTTTTTGACAGACACACCGCCATCGCTGGCAAGCCAGCTCCCACAGGGACCAATGTATTCAGGTCGAAAGTGGTGCATCAGATCTCACCTTGCAATGGCTTGCGCGCAACAACATTCACCAGCGTCTCTTCACGCTCACCGAATGGCTTGGGTTTGCTCAAACGCAACCGCTCCAGCAAACCAAAATCCTTCGACCGGCTCCACCACAGATACGGGTAGGACACATTGCGCTCGGCAAACTCGAAACCCTGCTCGCGGATCATCTGCAGATAGCCGGCGGCGCTCTTCTGCACATGCATCGGATGGCGGAACAGCCAGCGAATTACCCAGGTATCAATGTAAGCCTCGGTGGACTCGGCGAACAGCAGATAGCCGCCCGGTTTCAGTACGCGATAGAACTCCGCCAGGGCCTTTTCCTGCTCGACCAAGTGATGAAAGGTCTGGTGACAGAACAGCAGATCGACACTGTCATCGGCGACTTGAAGCGTGGCGCAATCGCTGCCGATCAACTCGACCGGCATGCCCAGGCGCGCGGCCTCTTCGGCGCTGAGTTGCAGGCTGTGCGGGTCGGCGTCGACGCCGATCAGGCGCTGCGGGGCGAAGGTCTGGCGCAGGTGGCCGAACGACTTGCCCTGCCCGCAACCGGCGTCCAGCAGCACCGGGTGTTCCGGCAGCGCTTCACTGAACAAGCCACGCAAGTCGTTGATCGCCACGCGCAGCACATGGTGCTGCCAGGTGTGGCTGCGCAGGAACCAGAGACCGAAGCGGGTTTCCTCGACGTAGCTGTCGCTCAGGTAATTCATGGGGTGTCCTGCGCGCAGAGTTGGGAAATCATCTTCAGCCGGCGCCGCGCTTCGCTGACGAACGGGTTGCGCTCGTCCCAGGCGTAACCTGCGAGGATCGAGCAGATCATCCGGCGAATCTCGGCCTGGCTGTCCTCGTAGAAAATCACGTCCTGGAAGGTGCCGGCGTACCAGCCTTCGACGTAGCAGCGGAACGTGTCGACGCCGCGTTTCAACGGCTCGGCAAATTCACGTTGCCAGTCCACCGTTTCACCCTGCAACTGACGATGCAGCACGCCGGCAGCCATGCTCGCCGAACGCATGGCAATGGTCACGCCGGAGGAGAACACCGGGTCGAGAAATTCTGCGGCGTTGCCCAGCAGCGCGAAGCCCGGGCCGTGCAGGGTTTTCACGTTGGCCGCGTAGCCGCCGAGGGTGCGCGCCGGGGTGTCCCAGACCGCGTTGTTCAGAACCCCGGCGAGGCTTGGCGTCTCGGCGATAAAACTGCGCAGGCAGGCATCGAGATCGGCATCGCGACCGGCGAAGTGCTCGGCGGCAGCCACCACGCCCACCGAGCAGCGGCCATTGCTGAACGGTATGGTCCAGAACCACACATCGCGATGCTCGGGATGGGTGGTGACAAGGATCTTTTCGCGGTCGAACGCCGGATTGTCGATGTGATCTTCAACGTGGGTGAACACGGCCTGACGCACCGGGAAATTCGACGGTGCTTCCAGATCCAGCAGGCGCGACAACACGCGGCCGTAGCCGCTGGCATCGAGCACGAAATCGGCTTCGACGCGGTACTCGCTGCCGTCTTCGCGACGCACATCAAGGAATGGTTTCGCCTGATCGAAATCGACGCTGACGATCGCATCGCCATAGCGGATTTCTGCGCCTTGCAGTGCCGCTTGATCGGCCAGCAACTTGTCGAAATCGGCGCGCTGCACCTGGAACGTGGTCGGCTTGCCGGCGGTGAAAGTGTCGCCAAAATCGAAAGCGCTGTAGCGCTCGCCCCAGGCAAACGCCGCGCCGGTCTTGCGCTGGAAACCGGCGGCGTTGACGGCGTCGAGCATGCCGGCTTCTTCGACGAAATCCAGGCAATGGCTGAGCAGGCTTTCGCCTATGGAGAAGCGCGGGAAGTGCTGGCGCTCGAGCACCAGCACATCGTGGCCCTTGCGTTTGAGCAGGGCGGCGGCGATAGCGCCGGACGGGCCGGCACCGATGATCACGACCTGACGGGATTCCATTTCAACGATTGGCACGTGAGCTCCGGGGCAAGGGACTGTTCAGATTCAGGGGCGCGCGATGCAGGCCGATCAGGGCCGGCAGCAGCGTCGCGATCAGGCCCATCAGCATCAGCGCGAAATACAGCGCCGGGGTGATGAGCTGTTGTTGCAACAACAGGTTGAGAAAGACGATTTCGCTGAGGCCGCGAATGTTCAGCAGCACGCTTTCGCGCCAGCGGCTGGCGCCAGCGAACGAGGCGCCCGCCCAACCGAGGCCGAGCCAGTTGCCGAGCAGTTTACTGGCAATCGGCAACAGCAGTAGCGCCGCCCACTGCCCGGCGCCTAGGCTGGCGAGGGCGCTGTGCACGTCGATCTGGACGATGCCGAACGTGAGGATCAGCGGGATCGCGATCCACGTCTGCAAGCGGCTCATCCAGCGCGTCGGCAGCGGCAGCACCAACGGCACTTTCAGCAGCGCCATGCACAGCAGATAGCCGATGCCGAAAATCAGCGCGTTGAGTTTGTAATGCTCCGCCATCACCAGCAACGCGAAGAAGCCGAGGCTGTAAGTCAGCGGGCGACGCACGCGCAGCAGGTGCAAAAGCAGCGGCACGCCGGCCATGGCCACAGGCAGCAACAGGCTGCTCAAGTGCAGACTGCCCTGGGCGAGGCCGAACAGCGTCCAGCAGGTCAGGTCGATAAGGATCGCGGTCTGCACCAGACGCCGGGTGGCAGCGGGCGGGTAATCGATGTGACGCAAATACAGGTACAACACCGGGATCGCCGTAATCGCGAAGACCAGGCCGATGGCCAGTGCGTTGAGCCACGGCTGCGACGGCAGCAACCAATACGCGACCGCCAGCCCGCAAGCGAACGGCACAGCGAAACTCGGCACGGCGATTTTTACGCTCTGGCGATCCAGACGCAGGTCGATGACGTCGCTGAGGATATGCCCGAGCAGCAAGGCGAAGCTCAGGCTGTAGAGGTTTCTCAACCAGTCCGGTGCGATCAGCTGTGCGCCGCTGAGCTGCCAGCCCGGCTCGATCCAGAAATACATCAGCAACGGCAAACCGAAGCTCGCCAGCAGCAATTGACTGACGATCGGTATCAGGCCGACATGGCGGCCGACCCGGGTCGCCAGGGCAAACAGCGCCAAGGCCAGCAACCAGAAGCCGAAGACCATCATGCGTTTGTCTCTGCGATCGGTTCGTGGCGCCCGGCCCATGGCGCGAGCATGAAGCTGAACGCCAGACCGAGACTGACCGACAGGCCGAAATTGCTCACCGCTGGCGTGCTGGACACTGCCAGCAGGCCGAACGACAGCCACGTTGTCAGCGCAGCGAGCAAGGTGCCGAGCAGGCTCACCGCTGCACCGCCGACCTGCTCGCGCATGAGGATCGCGTAATCGACGCTGATCGCCGTCACCAGCAACAGGCCGAACAGGCTGAACAGGGTTAGCGGCTGACCGAGCCAGCCGAGGCTGGCCAGACTGCACAGCGCCGCCAGCAGCGGCAGGGCAACGATACGCAGCGCGCCGGTCAGGCCGAACGGCAGCATCAGCACCAGAACGATCAACACGCAGGAGGCGAGTTTCAGTTCAGCGGCGCTGATCTGTGTGGCGGCAAAGACCTTGTTCAGGTCACCGAGACGATCAACCAGCACCACTCCCGGCAGATCGAGCACCTGCACACGCAACAACGACGGATTGTTCAAGCCCTGCAGGCTGGTCATTGCCGCAACGCCGTCTTCCGTCGGGCCAAGCCACAGTGTGCGATACGGCTCGCCGAGCGGGCCGGCCAGCGCGGCGTCGATGTCTTCAGTGGGCAGCGTCTGTAACTGCTGCAGTTCGTTTTGCAAAGCCGCTGCTGGCACGCCGAGATCGAGCAGCGGTTGCCAGAGCGACGGCAGCTTGTTCAGTGATTCGCGCACCTGCTGTTGCTGACTCGGCGCGCTGACCAGTTGATCGAGGGCCAGAAAGCCTTGCAGCTTGTCGAGATTGACCAGTTGCTGCAGCCGCTCGCTCAGCGCCGCCTGGCGCTCGAGCAACTGCTCCTGATTGGCCGCGCGGATCAGGAAGAACTGGCTGGTCGGTTGATACCCGGTGATGCGCGCGATGGTCTGCGCTTCGTCGGTCAGATGCTGCGGCGCACCGACCCATTGGCGGATGTCGTTTTCGCTCTGCAACTGCATCAGGCCGCCGACGCAGAAGGCGATCAGCAGCGCCAGCAACACGGGCGTGCGGATGCAAGCGAGCAGTGCCTCGCGCAGCTGAATCAGGCGTTCGGCCAGACGCAGCGGCCATTGCGCCGGGCGCAGTTGGACATTCCTCAGCAGCGCTGGTAGCAGGCAGATCGCCGACAGATAGGCACCGAGCAAGCCGGCAGCGGAGAACACCGCGATCTGCGTCAATGCCGGAAACGGTGTCCACGCCAGCGCCAGATAGCCGATGACGCTGGTGATCAGGCTCAGGGTCAACCCCGGCAAGGTCAGGCGCAGGGCCGGCCAGCTGCGCCAAGGCTTGAGGCTCCAGCTCTTGGACAGATAGTGCAGCGGGTAATCGACGGCAACGCCGATCAGACTCGAGCCGAGCACCAGCGTCATCACATGCATGTGACCGAACACCGCCACGCAAGCCACCGCGCCGAACAGCATGCCGACCAGCACCGGCACAAACGCCAGCAGCACGCCCCAGCGACGAAACGCCAACAGCAGCAACAGCAGAATGCCGACCGTCGCACCACCGCCGACCCAGGTCATTTCGCGGGTGGCTTGTTGCTGGCCGTTGGCGGCGTAGAGCAGGCCACTGGCGGCAAGCAACTGCACGTCGCTTTGCGCCGCCTGTTCACGGCTGTGCTGGAGCAGTTCTGCCACTTGCAGCGGCAGGTTCATGTCGAAGGCGTTGCCGGTGGTACGCGCCCGCAGCATCACCCAGCTCTTGCCGCCAGCATCGGCGACCAATGCGCCGCTGCCGATGTCCAGTTGCACCGCGCCATGCTTTGGCTGGCTGTTCTGGATGCGTCCGGTCAGGCCCAGCCAATCGTCCTGGCTCGGCACCAGGGTAAAGCCGTTGAACGGGTCGAACAGCGCCTGCACCCGCTGCTGAATGAACACCTCGGGATGCTCGCTGAGCAGTTGCCGGTCATCCGTCGAGAGCATCGCCAAACGCCCTTGCAGCAATTGCTTGCGCAGCGCCGGTAAGTCGGCTTGCAGGTTCCATTGCACGGTTTCGAACAGACCGCTGGCCTGCCATTGTTCGCCCAGTTGCTGAGCCATGGTCAGCGCTTGCTGGCGATCGGCGTGGCCGACCAGCACCAGCATTTCGCGGTTGAGCGGCTCTTGCATGCGCTGCTCGGCGCGCAATTCCAGCGCGTCTGGATTGGTGCCAGGCACCAGCTCCATGAGATTGGCCGACAGCGGCGCGCCGTCGCGCCACTGCCAGGCAGCCAGCGCGACGACGGCCAGCAGCAGGCTCAGAAACAGCCAGGGCAGCCTGCGTTCACTCGGCAAAGTCATGTTGCTCCGCTTCGCTCAGGGGTTGCCCGGCCGTGCTGTCCTGCATGCGCAGCAGTGTGCTGTCGCCCTGGGTTTCCAGCAGTTCGATGCTTTGCACCAGAGCACCGCCGTCAATATTGATTTGCTTGAACACTTGCTTGAGCAGCACCGAACGCGGCGTCAGGGTCAGTTGCCACTGCTGCGCCGTGCCGCTCAGGGCCAGTTCGAAATCCCGTTGCAGACCGCTGCTGTCACCTTGCAGCACGGCGAGAAACAGCCGGTTCTGCTCGGCACCGGCGCTCTTGTTCGGCAGCAGTTGCCAGCCGCTGGCGTCACGGCGGGCAATGCCATTGGCGGTGATGCGGTAATCCTGTTGCAACGGGGTTTTCAACAGCCACAGCAGGCCATGATTTTTGGCGAGGACGAAGCTGCCCTTGCTGACCAGCGGCTGCGGCAGGGCGCGCAGGTGTTTTTCCTGAATGAACTGGCCGTGGATCACGTCCGGTTTCGCCAGTTGTTCACTGAGTTGTTGCAGGTCGAAGGCATTGGCCCATGACGACACGGCCAGCAGCGCCAGCGCGCCGAGGCTTCTGAAAAACACATTCATCGCAGCATCCTTTCCACGGCATCGGTGAAGACTTTTGGTGAAGCCAGTTGCATCTCGCGGCTGCTGACTTCAACAGCGACCTGCACTGAGCTGGCGCGAGTCAGGCGTTCGCCGGTCTGCAGATCGGTGATCAGATAATTGATCTTCAGACGGTTTTCCCACTCGACCAGACTGGCTCGCACGTTCAGCCGCTGGCCGAACACCGCGCCGCGCACGTAGCGCAATTGCAGGTCGATGATCGGCCAGGCGTAACCCGACTCGACCATGTGCGTGTAGTTGTGGCCGATCTTGTCCAGCAGCGCACAGCGCGCCACTTCGAGGTATTTGACGTAATGGCCGTGCCAGACCACGTGCATGGTGTCGACGTCGAAAAACGGCACGAGAATCTCGGTATCGGCGTGAAGCACTCCGGCACTACGCATGCAGCCTCCAGTGTTGCGCGGCGATGCGTTGCAGACACAGGCGCAGTTCGCCTTCCAGGGCGCGGTCTTCGATGACCGGCGGGAAGTCCTTGCCGAGTTCTTCGTGCATCGCCGCCAGCGCCGGTGGCAACGGACGCGCATCGAAGGCTTGAGCGCGCAGCCACACGCCTTGGTTGGCGGCAAGCAGGGTGGCGGCGGCGACCTGTTCGGTCAGCTCCAGCACGCGAATCGCATCACGGGCGGCGATGGTGCCCATGCTCACCTTGTCCTGGTTATGGCATTCGGTGGAGCGCGAGAACACGCTGGCCGGCATGGTGTTTTTCAGCGCTTCGGCGGTCCAGGCGCTGGTGCCGATCTGCACCGCTTTGAAGCCATGGTTGATCATCGCCCGATCGGCTGGCGCGCCGGAGAGGTTGCTCGGCAAGCCGTGGTTGTAGCGTTCGTCGACCAGCAGCGCCAGTTGCCGATCGAGGAGATCGGCGACGTTGGCCACAAGGTTTTTCAGGCTGTCCATGGCGAACGCGATGTGCCCGCCGTAGAAGTGCCCGCCATGCAGAACACGCTCGGCTTCGGCATCGATGATCGGGTTGTCGTTGGCGCTGTTCAGCTCGGTTTCGATGAAGCCGCGCAGCCAGTTCAGACTGTCGGCCAACACGCCGAGCACATGCGGCGCGCAACGCAGCGAGTAGCGATCCTGCAGACGATGCAGCGGTGCAGTCGGCGCGTCGATTGCCAGATCCTTGCGCAGCCACGCGGCGACCTGCATCTGTCCCGGGTGCGGTTTGGCGGCGAACAGACGTTCGTCGAAGTGCTCCGGGTTGCCTTGCAGCGCGACGACGTTGAGCGCGGTGATGCGCGTGGCCAGTTGCAGCAGGTAATCGGCGCGAGCGAAGGCGAGGCAGGCGAGGCCGGTCATCACCGCTGTGCCGTTCATCAGTGCCAGCGCTTCTTTCGGGCGCAGCACCAGCGGCGTCCAGCCGAGTTCGCGATGCACGTCGGCAGCCTGACGACGTTCGCCACGAAACATCACCTCGCGCTCGCCGGACAGGGTTGCGGCGACATAGGACAGCGGCGTCAGATCGCCGCTGGCACCCACCGAACCCTCTTCGGGAATCAACGGCAGGATGTCGTATTCGAGAAACGCGTGCAGACGCTCGAGCAGTTCGACGCGCACCCCGGAAACGCCGTGACACAGCGACTGCAAACGCGCCGCCAGCACCGCACGGGTCGCCTGCGCGTCGAGCAGTTTGCCCAGGCCGCAACCATGAAAGGTGTAGAGATGACGCGGCAGCGCCTCGACGTGATGCAGCGGCACCGCGACCACGCAGGAATCGCCGTAACCGGTGGTGACGCCGTAGATCACGCCTTCCTTGTCCAGCAGCGAATCGAGAAACCGCGCGCCCTTGGCGATGCGCTCGCGATAGTCGGCGTCAGCCTGCAACTGCACGGGCGCCTGACGGTTGGCCAGGGCCAGCACGTCTTCGATGCGCAAAGGGCGTTCGCCGAAGGTTACCGGCTCATGGGTTGGCGTCGTCATCGGTCTTCCAGAAAGGGTAAAAGTTAAACCATTGCTGCGGGGCTTCGAGGCAATAGTGACTCAGGCGCTGCGCGTAGCGCGTGGCCCACTGATGAATGACCTGCTCGCGCTCGCGGCGTGTCCACACCACCGCGTCGGCGAACGGTTCGAGGGTCAGGCGATAGTGGCCGTCGAGTTGCTTGAGGCACATCAGCAGGTTGACCGGACACTTGAGCAGGCCGGCCAGCAACCACGGGCCTTGCGGAAATGGCGCCGGATGGCCGAGAAAATCCACCGTCACGCTGCGCCCGCCATGCAGTGGCACGCGGTCGCCGGCAATCGCCAGCCACTCGCCGCGTTCCAGTCGTTCGTGCAGTTGCAGCATGATCACCGGGTCGAGTTCGCTGACCTGAATCAGGCGCAGATTGGTCGCCCCGGCCTCGCCGAGCAGGCGATTGAATTGCTCGGCGTGCTTGGTGTGCACCAGCACGTTCATGGTGACCTTTTCGCCGATCTCCGCCAGCGCGCGGCAGACTTCGAGATTGCCCAGATGCGCGCCGACCAGCAGTTGCCCGCGACTGCCGCGCAACTGCTTGCGCAGCAGGGCCGGGTCGATGATTTCGATCTGCTCGATGCTCAGCTTGCCGTTCCACACGTCGAGCTTGTCGAGCAGCGAATCGGCAAAGGTCATGAACTGGCCAAACACCCGCCAGTGGCTCGGGCGCAAGTCGTCGCGCCGGCTCCACGCGGCCAGCCGCTGCTGGTACTGCCAGGCACTGCGCCGGGCGACGCGGCCGAAGAGGAAAAATACAGGACGATGCCATAAAGCAACGGACTGAGCAGGCGGCGGCCGAGGACTTTGGCGGCGAACGCGGTGAATTTCATCAGCAGGAAACTGCCGCGCTCTTCGCGGTCGGCCCAGTGCTTCTTGTCGACTTCTTCGTTCATGGTTTCCACCGCCGCCAGAGAATCAGCGGCCAACGCAGCAACATGCCGAAGAACAGCCGCGTGTGCATGCTGGAAATCAGCGCGTTGTCGTGGAACAGGCGAAAGTGCGATACACCGTCCAGCGGGTAATGCACGCTGGTCTGCAGCCAGCGCATCGGCTGATTGCGCCAGGCCAGACGCACGAGAATGTCCGAGTCGAAATCCATGCGCTTGCCGACCTTGGCCGAATCGATCACCGCCAGAGTCGGCGCCAGCGGATAAACACGGAAGCCGCACATCGAATCGCGAATCTGCAACGACAGGCTGTTGATCCACACCATCACGTGGGTCAGGTAGCGCGCGTACAGTCGGCCTTTCGGCACGCTCTCGTCGTACAGCGGATAACCGCAGATCATCGCCTCGGGATGGGCGCAGGACTCGCCGACGAAGCGCGCGACGTCGTGCAAATCGTGCTGGCCGTCGGCATCGACCTGCAAGGCATGGCTGTAACCCAGACGCGAGGCTTCACGCAGACCGGTCATCACCGCGCCGCCCTTGCCCTGATTGGCCGTCAGGCGCACCAGAAAACCCTGTCGCGCTCGGCCAGTGCGTCGAGCACCCGTGCGCAGGACGGCTCGCTGGCATCGTCCACCAGAATGCACGGCAGACCTTGTGCGAGCAGGGCATCGACCACGGTGGTGATCGCGGTTTCGTGGTTGTACACCGGGATTACGGCGCAGGGGTTATGCATGGGCAGGCCCCAGGAGAATGCGTCCGCTGGAACACGTCGCCGTGTCGTTGCGATAAGCGAAATACAACTTGCCGCGCTCGGCATCGAAACGCAGATGCAGCTGGATTGCATCCCCGGGCGCACCAGTTGCTGGAATTTCAGCACTTCCATTCCGGCAAACGCGCCGTCCAGATTCAACAACTGCCGACCCAGATTCAGCGCCCATTCCACCTGCACCACACCGGGCAACACCGGTGCCTTGGGAAAGTGTCCGCTGAAGTAGGCCAGATCCGGCGGCACGCTGAGTTGCAGGCTCCACTCGCCGTCGCTTGCACTTTGCTCCAGCACTTCGGGGCTTTCGGCCGTGCGGCCAGCAGCAGCGCTTCGACGTCGGCTTGCGCCAGTTTGCCCTGGCTGTTCAACGGCATTTGCCGCAGCAGGCGCCAGCGTCGGGGCAGGGCGAGGGCTTCGCAATATTGGCTCAGATGTTTGCGCAGGGTCTCGGTCAGGCCACGGCGGCCATGCTCGCGCAGGGCGAACAGGCCTGATTCTCTGAGCACCAGCAGCGCACCGAGCGAGGCGCGGTTTTCCTGCACGACACCGAGGCGCGCCTCGGCGACCCAGTCATGGGCTGCCAAGGCCTGCTCGAGCATCGGCAGCGAGATGCGTTTTTCTTCCAGTTTGACGATGCGGTCCAGTCGCCCCAGCAGCTCGAAGCGACCATCGGCGGCAATGCGCGCGGCATCGGCGCTGTGTTCGACATGGCCGGCAGGCAGGTAAGGCGAGGCGATCAGCAGGGCGCCGTCGCTGTCCTGGCTCAGTTCGACGCCAGCAAACGGTTGCCACAACGACTCGCCCTGACGCCAGGCGATGCCGCCGGTTTCCGAGCTGCCGAGGATTTCCGTCGGCCATTGCTGCAAGCGCTGTTGCAGGCTTTGCGCAGCCTCCAGTGGCAACGCGCCCCCGGAGGAAAACACCCGGCGCACCGCGCTCAGGGCCGGCCAGTCGAGGTTGTCGCCCATGCGCTTGAGCAGCGCCGGGCTGGCGACCCAGGCAAAGGCCGGATGCTCGCGGCTGGCGCGCTGCAGGTCTTCGGAAAAGGCCAGTTGCCGGCGCACAAACGGGCGCCCGGCGCACAGTGGCCACAACACGCGGAACAGCAGGCCATAGATGTGTTGGGTGGCGACGCTGCCGATGATGCAGGCTTGACCGAGGTCAGCGCCCCACAACTGCTCCAGCGCTTCGACCTCGTTGGCCAACTGGCGCAGGGTCTTGTCGATGCGCTTGGGTTCGCCGCTGGAGCCGGAGGTGCACAGGCTCAGCCGACACTGATCCAGATCCAGTGCGGCGCCAGGCAGTCCGGGTTGGGTGAAGTCGTTCACCTGTGCGTCGCCCGATTGATCGGTCAGCCATAGATCGACTTCCTGCGACCAGCGCTGACGTGTCTGCGCTTGCAGATCCGCCGGCAGCAACACGCTGACGCCGGCACGCCATGCACCGAGCAGGGCGATGGCGAGGTCGGCAGCATCTTCCAGATGCACAGCCAGACGTTTCACGCCTCGGCTTTGCAGACCAGCGGCGACGCTCAAGGCCTGTGCTCGCAGTTGCGTGTGATCGAGTGCCGGCGCCTGGCAGATCGCCCGTGCTGGCAGTGCCTTGAGCAACAGCTGCTCAAGTTTTATCCAATTCATGTACGGCCTCTTACCCGTTGTCGTATCAGCCATTCAATGGCAAACAGCAGGCCGATCAATCCATAGGAGATCAGGCCGGTGTACAACATCCACCAATCCAGCGGCGCCCACAGAGTGAGGAGGGCGGCGCACAAACCGTTGCAAAAGAAAAACACGCTCCAGGCCAGCGTCACCTTGCGCGTATAGCGAATGGCAACCTCAGGCAGTTCCGGCTCGCGCAACCGCGCCAGGCGCTCGACCATCGGCGGGCCGTATTTCAGGCTCACGCCGAACAGCACCAGCATGAACGCGCTGATCAGCACCGGGTACCAGCGCAACAGCTGCGGACTGTCGAATACCGCCAACAACAGGCAGAACCCGATCGCTGTGCAGGCCATCCACAGGCTGCCGGGCTTGCGTTCGCCGGTCAGGGCGCGCGCCAGCCACAGGCTGCCCAGCAGCAGCGCAAATTGCCACGGGGCGAAATGCTCCATGCCGAAATACACCGCAAAGGGGTACAGCAGACCGGCCAGCAGCAGGCCCAGGCCGATCAGTCGGCTCATGCGGCCGGTTGAACCAGACGGAACACCGCCTCGACCACGTCACCGACAGTGCGCACCGACTTGAATTCTTCGGCGGCGATTTTCTTCCCGGTCTGGCGTTTGATGTGATCGATCAGGTCGACGGCGTCGATGCTGTCGATTTCCAGGTCCTGATACAGGTTGGCGTCCATGCTTACACGGGCCGGATCCAGTTCGAACAGCTCGACCAGGGCATCGCGCAGGGTGTTGAAAATATCGTCACGAGTTTGCATGGTCCGGTCTCAAGCTGCCTGTTTTGCCGTGACGAACGCCGCAAGGCTGGCCACGTTGGTGAAATGGTTACGAGTGTCTTTGGCATCGGCGTCGATCTTGATGCCGTATTTTTCTGGATCGCCAGGCCCAGTTCCAGCGCGTCCACGGAATCCAGGCCGAGGCCTTCGCCGAAGAGTGTCTGCTCATCGCCGATGTCTTCGGGGCTGATGTCTTCCAGGCCCAAGGCGTCGATGATCAGCAGTTTGATGTCACGCACCAGGCTAGCGGTGTTCAGTTCGCTCATCTGCGGCGAGCTCCTTAATGAAATAGTCATGCAAATAATCGTTGAGCTTGCGCGAGGCCTGCGGTGCGGGGCCTTGCGCGGCGAAGGTCTGTGGGTCTATATCGGCCCCCACGCGAAAACTGAAGTGCACGCGGCGATGGGGGATGCGATACCACGGCTCGGCTTTGGTCAGGGTGGTCGGGCTGACCTTGATGATCACCGGGGTAACGATTTTCGCACCGCGCAGGGCAATCGCCGCCGCCCCCGATGAAAGGCCGGCGCCTGCCCCGGCTGGGTGCGCGTGCCTTCGGGGAAAATGATCAAGGTCTGGCCGTCCTGCAACGACTGTGCGGCGGCGTCGAGCATGTTCATGCTGCCGTCGTTGCTGATGTACTCGGTGCGGCGCAGCGGGCCACGGGTGAATGGGTTTTCCCAAAGGGTTTTCTTCACCACGCAGTTGGCGTGGCGCACCAGACCGATGAGGAAAACCACGTCGATCAGCGACGGGTGGTTGGCGATGATCATCTGTCCCGGCCGGCCAAGGCGTTCGGCGCCCTCGATGTCGTAGGTGAGCACGCCAGTGCGGGCCATGAACCGCACGAAAAACCAGAACAATCGGCTGACCGTGCGCCGCGCGCGCAGGCGATGTTCAAGTGCATCACCGGGCAGGCAACCGAGCACCGGAAATACCAGCACGCGCAGACACAGCCCGCCGAGCCCGAACAAAGCGAAGCTCGCAGCAGTGGCCAGCAGGCGCCAGTAGTAGGCGTCGCGGTATTTGGCGGTCACGGGTTGCGATGCCAGGTCCATACACGATTCTTCCACGCATGTTGGCAGTCAGGTTGCTGGCCGAGCAGGGTTCGCAGCAGGTTCAGCGCGTGGGGCCAGTGCACTTTGGACTCGGGTTTTGGGCTGCTGCTCAGGGTCAGCCGCCAGTCGGTACCGGGCGTGAGCAATAAACCCAGCGCGTAAGGGAATGGCACGTCATCGACCCACTGCGAATACGCCTCGGGCGGTTGTTCTTCGGTGATCACCAGCAGCACCGCCGGGGCACCTTCTTCGAGCAGTGCGGCAGCTTCAAGCATGCCGTGCTCCAGACCGTCGCCAGCGGCGGCGAGGGCGGTCATTTCGCTGGTTTCACCGCGCATGATCGACCACAAACCGATGATCGCGTTATGCACCGAAAGGCTGAATTGGGTCGGCGACAAGGGCTGTTCGGTGGCCAGGTCGCGGAGAATTTCAAACGTGCGGGGGTTTCGCCGTGCCGGGAAACGAACACCAGCGGCAGATGGTCCCGTCCGTCGGCCAGCGGCCAGCCAACACTGAACGCCATCCGCGCCAGGCGGCTGAGGCGACGGCGTTGCATGGCCGGCAGAAACGACACATCGGGCGCGGCATCACTGCTCTGCAGCACGACCGGTTGTCGGCTCCAGGCCTGCCAGGCGTCCACGCTGTCGAGCCCGGGGCCCACGCGCGCCATTGGGCGATGTTGAAGTTGATCACGGACATTCATCCCGCCCCTGCGGGCTTTCGTTGACGCGTTGAGTCGCCAGCGCCGCAGCAGGCTTGGCTTGGCGCAGGGCGCCGGGTGGCGCGCATTATCCCGGTGCGACGGGTGTGTAGCAAATGTTGGTTACATTTTGCTCAACAAAATGTACCGAGCGGTTCGCTGGAGTGGCTATCACTTGGCCATTATCCATATTCCCCGGGGTCAGTCTGTCAGGTGTCTCTGTGACGGCTGGCGGTTTTTTCCATGCGTGGGCGCCGATATTTACACCTGGCGGCGTAGTCCATGTCGGTGAAGGTAGCGAAGCGCGGCCACCGCCAACTACACTCGGTCATTCTTTGATACACGGAGGTTTGGTCATGCGGCGCGTGGTGTTCAATCAGAAAGGTGGCGTGGGCAAATCGAGCATTGCCTGCAATCTGGCGGCGGTCAGCGCCAGCGAGGGTTATCGCACGTTGTTGGTCGACCTCGATGCTCAGGCCAATTCCACTCAGTATCTGACCGGGCTCACCGGCGATGACATTCCGATGGGCATCGCCGATTTCTTCAAACAGACACTGTCGTCCGGGCCGTTCTCGAAAAAGAATCAGGCGGACATCTACGAAACTCCGTTCGACAACCTGCACATCATTACCGCCACCGCCGAGCTGGCCGACCTACAGCCCAAGCTAGAGGCGAAACACAAGATCAACAAGCTGCGTAAGTTGCTCGATGAGCTATCGGAAGACTACGACCGGATCTATCTCGATACCCCGCCAGCACTGAATTTTTACGCGGTATCGGCGCTGATTGCCGCGGATCGCGTGCTGATTCCCTTCGACTGCGACAGCTTTTCCCGTCAGGCCCTGTACGGACTGATCGCCGAGATCGAAGAGTTGAAGGATGACCACAACGAAGGCCTGGAGGTAGAAGGCATTGTGGTCAATCAGTTTCAGGCGCGGGCCAGCCTGCCACAGCAGATGCTCGATGAGTTGATTGCCGAAGGCTTGCCGGTATTGCCGGTGTACCTGAGCAGTTCGGTGCGCATGCGCGAGTCGCACCAGGCCAGCATGCCGCTGATTCACCTCGATCCACGGCACAAGCTGACGCAGCAGTTTGTGGAACTGCACAATCTGCTGGAAGACCACTGATCCCTCGAAGAATTCTTAATCCCTGTGGGAGCTGGCTTGCCAGCGATGAGGGCGGCAGACTCTGCATCTTTCGTGACTGATCGATCGCAATCGCTGGCAAGCCAGCTCCCACAGGTTTCTGTGTTGGGTCAGATCCCTTGGCTACGCAGCCACGCCATCAACTGCGGCAATGGCAACGCACCGCTCTGCCGCGCCACTTCCCTGCCGTTTCTAAACAGAATCAGACTTGGAATCGAGCGAATCCCCAACTGCGCCGACAACTGCTGGTTCGCCTCGCTGTCGAGCTTGGCCAGCCGACACTTGCCCGCCAACTGCGCCGCAGCCTGTTCGAACACCGGCGCGAACGACTTGCACGGCCCGCACCAGTCCGCCCAGACATCCACCAGTAACGGCAGATCGCCCTTGATCTGACTGGCGTAATCGCCTTGCTTGAGCTCGAACGGTTTGCTCAACAGCACCGCAGACTTGCAGCGCCCGCATTTGGGCTGGTCAGCCAGGCGCTCGGCGGGGATGCGGTTGAGGCCGTTGCAGGTGGGGCAGGGGATGAGGAGTGGGGTGGTCATGATTGGTTCTCTGATAGGAGTCTATAGAACTGATTTGAAGTCGATCTGCCAACTTATCAATGTCGCAACTGCTCACATTTTTCTCAAAACAGTTCCGGGATCGATGGCTAGTCTGAAGACCAATTCGGCGTTTTACGCTTGTCGTGAGGAGATCGCTTTGTCTTTATCTGCGTGCTACTTTTGTTGCACTAATCCAGGAATCGATGATTCCTATGCATCAAATCGGAGGGACATAATGTCCGTAACTTCCAAGATACGCCGCCAAGGCGGCGCTGCCGTCATTACGATTCCGCCCACGCTTTTAAAGTTGTTGCATCTGGAGGTTGGCGCACAGCTAGAGCTGAATGTGGTCGATGGCGAACTGATTGCTCGTCCAGCCGTAGCCGCTACGCGTAAGCGTTATAGTTTGTCAGAGCTACTCGAAGGCGCAGAAGAATTGCAGAAACTTAACGACCAGACTAGCGAGACCCTTGAAGGTGATTCTGTCGGCCGGGAGCTGGGTTGATGGTGCGCCGACAGCCCCTCAGCGGGGTGACGTTTACTGGATTGATCCAAACCCAGTGGCGGGGCGGGAGATGATGAATAGACATCGCTTTGTGGTGATCACGCCCAGAGAGATCAACGCATTGGGCGTGAGCATGACGGTGCCTGTTACTAGCGGTGGGAATTTCAGCCGGAATATGGGTTTGGCGGTCGCCATTACTGGCCACGAAACCAATGGTGTAGCGGTGTGTAATCAGGTTCGCAGTTTTGACATAGAACAACGGGTACGAGACGGCACGGCCAAATTCATCGAGCGACTGGATGACGTGACAATGTCTGACATCGTCGACCGTGTAATCAGTGCAATCGACCCGCTAAGCTGAAGCGCCTACGAAGAACAACTGATCTCCAAATGCTTGCCCCACTCCGGTGGCCGCTCGGCATAACTTTCCATCCCTGGCTGTTCCTCAAACGGCTTGCTCAACACCGCATGCAGCCGGCGCACCTCGGAATAATCGCCTTGCTCGGCGGCGTCGATGGCTTTTTGCGCAAGGTAATTGCGCAGGATGTACAGCGGATTGACCGCATGCATCCGCGCGCGGCGTTGTGCCTGATCGGCATTGCCGTCGCGAGTCACCCGGGCGACGTAGCGTTCGCCCCAGGCATCGAAACCTTTGATATCGACAAAATCGTCGCGCAGGCGGGCGATGGCCTGTTCGGCTGACTCTTCACCGAGGCGGCGGAAGAACAGCGTATAGTCGACGCCGCTGTTCTGCATCAGTTGCAGCAGGTTTTCCAGCAGTTGCTGATCGTCGTCCTCGGCGGTGGTGAAGCCGAAGCGGCGGCGCATCAGGTCGAGGTAATGCGCCTGGAACAGCGGCAGGTACAAGCCGAGGGTTTCCCGCAGCGCTTCGACGCTGATGAACGGCGTCAGTGCCTGTGCGAGAGCGCTGAGGTTCCACTGGCCGACCGGCACCTGATTGCTGAACGAGTAGCGGCCCTGATCATCGGAGTGATTGCAGATGAAATGCGCGTCGAAGTCATCAAGGAAGGCAAACGGGCCGAAGTCGAAGGTAATGCCGAGGATCGACATGTTGTCGGTGTTCATCACGCCGTGGCAGAAGCCATAGGCTTGCCACTTGGCGATCAGCTCGGCGTTGCGCTCGACGATCTCGCGAAACATCGCCAGATACGGTTCCGGTTGTTCGAGGCATTCGGGGAAGTGCATCGCCAGCACATGCTCACCGAGCTGTTTCTGCTGCTCGGGGCGCTTGGTGTAGTAGAAATATTCGAAGTGGCCGAAGCGGATATGGCTCGGCGCCAGACGCAGCACCATCGCCGCGCGTTCCTGCTTTTCCCGCCAGACCGGCGTGTCGGAGCTGATGACGCAGGCGGCCCGCGAAGACGGAATGTTCAGCGCGTACAGCGCTTCAGAGGCGAGGAACTCACGGATCGATGAGCGCAGCACGGCGCGGCCATCGCCCATGCGCGAAAACGGCGTCTGCCCGGCGCCTTTGAGGTGCAAATCCCAATGCTCGCCGGCGTTGTTGTAGACCTCGCCCAGCAGCAGGCCGCGACCGTCACCCAACTGCGGGGTATAACCGCCAAACTGATGACCTGAGTAAACCATCGCCCGTGGTTCGGCGTCGGCCCACAGTTTGTGGCCGCCGAACAGTTGCGCGAATTCTTCGGTGTCGGCGCTGGCCGCATCGAGATCGAGCAAGGCCAGAGCGGCCGGGCTGGCGACCACCAGGCGCGGATTGTCGATCGGCTCGGGCAGCACGTGCGCGGAGAACGCGTCGCCCAGACGGGCAAAGCGGTTGTCGAAAGTCAGTTCGTCGAGGGCTTTCACGGGCCGGCTCCAGCAGAATGTCCGAGCATTCTGCTGGGACCATGTCGGTTAGTCGAGTTTGCTCGGTGGCGGTTCCGGCAACGGTTTCTGCCCGTCGACGACCGGCACGATGGTTTTGTTCTCCGGCTCCACAGGCACCATCTTGTATTCCTGACCGTGCAGGTTCTTCAGATAAACCTCCATCTGCCGGAACGAGATGTTGATGTGCTGCTTCTTGAACTCTCGGTTGATGAAGCGGTTGACCTCATCCAGCACCGGGTTGCGGTCACCGAGATCGCGCACATGCATGCGCAGTTCGTGATCGAGGGTGCTTTCGCCGAAGTTGAGGAAGTACACGTGCGGCTCTGGTTCTTTGAGCACACGCGGGTTCTCCCGAGCTGCTTTGAGCAGCAGTTCCTTGACCAGGTCCAGATCCGAGCCGTAATCGACGCCGAGTTTCAACGTGACGCGGGTGATGGTGTCGGTCAGCGACCAGTTGATCAGTTGCCCGGTGATGAACGTCTTGTTCGGGACAATGATGTCCTTGCGGTCAAAATCGGTGATGGTCGTGGCGCGGATGCGGATCTTGCTTACCGTGCCCGACAGGTTGCCGATGGTGATGGTGTCGCCGATCCGCACCGGGCGTTCGAAGAGAATCATGATGCCGGAGATGAAGTTGGCGAAGATCTCCTGCATACCGAAACCGAGGCCCACCGACAGCGCCGCCACCAGCCACTGCAACTTGTCCCAACTCACGCCGAGGGTCGACAGGGTGGTGACGAAACCGACGCCGGCAATCACGTAGGACAGCAGCGTGGTTGTCGCATAAGCACTGCCCTGCGCCAGGTTGAGCTTGGACAGCACGAACACTTCGAGCAGGCCGGGCAAGTTGCGCGCCAGAGCGAAAGTGATGCCGATGATGATCAGCGCGCCGAGCATGTCGCCGATGCTGATCGGCACCATGCTCATGTTGGCGCCGGTGCCGCTGGTGTATTCGTAGAGGGTGATGTTGTCCAGATACGAGAACACCGAAATCAGGTCCGACCAGACCCAGTACAGCGCCGCGATGAAGCCGCCGAGCAGGGCCAGGCGGATCAGGCGCAGGGACTGTTCGTTGACCTTTTCGATATCCAGCGTCGGCTCTTCGATCACCGCTTCGCCGTCGCCGGCCTCTTTCGCCGCCTGCCGTTTCGCCAGCGCGCGCTGGTAAGCCAGGCGCCGCGCGGCAACGCTCAGGCCCCGGACGAAAGTGGCCTCGATCACCAGCCAGAACATCAGCAGGTACAGGGTGTTGATCAAGCGGTCGCTGAGTTTCAGCGCGGTGTAGTAGTAGCCGAAGCACACCGCGACAAACAGGGCGATCGGCAGCAGAGTGAACATCACCCCGACGGCTTTGCGGAACAGCGAAGCGTTCTGGTGCGTCGGGCTGCTGATCAGCAGGCGACTGAGCAGCCAGGCCATCAAGGCGTAACAGGTCAGCACCACCGGCATGCCGAGCACGTCATCGGCCAGCGCCGCCGGTTGCAACTCGGCGACGGCCACCACGGCCACCAGCGCCATTACTACCAGGCCGAGTCGACGCACCCAGCCCTGAAGGAACTCGACCTGTGGCTTTTCCCAGCGGAAGTGCAATTCCGCCACGCCACCGGGCGCGAGAATCCGGTACGCGGTGTAGAACACCAGCCAGGCCTGCCCCATCTGCAGCAGCGCCGCGCCCATATTGGCGTTCTGCCCGCGCGCGTCGATCTGCAAGGCCAGACCGCACAGCGCCAGACCCAGCGCCACCGGCATCGCCAACAGAATATTGATCAGAATCGCCTGCGGCGTGTGCCACTGGCTGTCGCGCTTGAAATGGCCGATGTCCTGGTGAACCTTGTTGAGTCGTCCGTACAGGGCCTTGCGTCGCCACAACAGGGCGCCGATCAGCAGCGCCAATGGCAGGAACAACAATGGCCGCTGGGTCAGGCCGTCAGTCAGCTCGCTCAGGCTCGACGCCCACGGCAAGGTGTTGACCTGCCGCTCAAGGCGCTCGGGCACGCCGCGCATCCATTCCACGTCCAGCGGCTTGTTGCTGGGGATCCAGAACATCTGTTCGTCGAGCGTCGCGCGCAGGCTTTGCGCGGTGCTCAGCAATTGCTTCTGGTTGAGCTGCAGGGTGATCGATTCGTTGAGCATCGCGCTCAACTCGCGGTTCAGCCGCTCGAGCAGATCAGCGCGGGTGTTGGCCAGATCAAGCAGGCTTTTGCGCAATTGCGGCGTGACCTGCTCCGGCGGCTGCGTGGCCAGCAGATTGTCGACGTAGGTGGCCGGACTGCTCAGCAGCTCGCGTTGCTGGCTGACATCGAACTGATACAGGCGAATATCGGCAATCTGGTCGGCGAGGTCGCGGTCGACCTTCAAGTGCGGCAGTGCCTGCTTCTGTTTATAGAGAATTTTCGATAGTAGCAGGCTGCCCTTGAGCACACTGATCTGCTCATCCAGTGCCGAATCGCTCTGGGTCAGGGTATCGAGTTGCTGTTTGGTCTGCAGGTTCTGCTGCGTGACTTCGTTGAGACGGTCGGTGCTCTTGAGCAAGTAATCGGAAAGCTTGAGGTTGGTCGCGCTCTCACTCGCCAGCAGGCTGCTGCCGCCGGCCTTCTGCGCTTCGATCGATTGCTGGGTGACGGTTTCCTGCGACTGCGCCAGACGCTTCTGATTGATCAGGGTTTGCAATTCCTGGATCTCGCGGTCGAGCCGATCGGATTTCTCCGAAAGCAAGTCGTGCTGAGCGTTGCCCAGATCCTGCAACTGGGTGTTGCCGGCCAGTTCCTGGCGGCGCAGCGGAATCAGTGCATTGAGTGCGGCGAGTTCGGCGTTCAACTGGTCGCGCTGTTCGGCGGTGACCGTTTTGCCCGTGTCCTTGCCGGATTTGAGGATAGTGTTGATCTGCTGGATGCGCGTCTGGCTGGCGGAAATCTCCGCCTGAGCGCGCTCGGGGCGAGTCTGCGCGGTGATGATCAGGCTGTTGGCTTCGGCCAGGGCTTTCTGCAGATCGCTTTGCTGGGTCGAGCGATCGGTGAGGATCTGCTCCAGTTGCTGGATCGACTCTTTCGGAAAACGCTGCGCGACCGGCACTGGTGCGGTGGCCTTGAGGCGGCTGAGTTCGCGGGTGTTCTCGATCGTCTGCTTCGGCGCGTTGGCCAGCTGACGCTTGAGATCGATCAGCTTCTGCTCGTAATCACGCTGGTTGTTCAGCTGATTCAGGGTGTTCTGCAGGACGGTCTGCAGGGTCTTCTTGTCGGCGTCCGGCAGTTTGCTGTCGGCCAGCTTGTCGAGGCTGGCCTGCACGGCATCGCTGGACGGTGGTTCGGCAGCATGCAGCGGGCCGACGACAAGACTGAGGCCCAGCAGGGCCGCGGCGAAAAAGGAGCGCAGGGTAGGCATAGAGACCGGTCAAGCAAGTGAGAGTGGAGGCAGTTTAGAGGAAGAGTCCGGGGCCCGGGCGACTTCCTTCGGGGAATCTGACGCCCACTTTGCCGATCTTGTTCCCGTCCATGACCGCCACCGTCCAGTGGGTGTTGTTCCATTCCACCTGGTCACCGACGATGGGGGCACCCCCGACTTTTTGCGCAATGAACGCGCCCAAAGTCATGTCCGGATCGATGCCTTCGGCCGGTAAGCCATACAACGCTGCAACCGCTTTAAGCTGGGCGTCTCCTTCAAGCACGAAGTCGCCGAAGAAACGCAGATCGAGGCCACGTTGCGGCGCCTGGCTGAACAGTTTGCCGAGGGCCGGCAGGTTGTGTTCATGGCCAATAACACACAGTAAATCATCGACTTCCAGCACCGTACTACCCGACGGATGGAGCAGTTGCTGGCCACGAAACAGGGCGGCGATGCGTGTGCCTTCGGGCATTTTCAGCTCACGCAGGGGCGAACCGATGCACCATTTCTCCGCGCCGAGCTTGTAAACGAACAGCTCCCACTCGCTGGTCACATGCACTTCCAGTGCCGCCCGGGATATCGGCGCGGGTTCTGGCGGAACGGTCACCTTGAGCAATTTGGCCACCCACGGCAGGCTCGTACCCTGCACCAGCAGCGACACCAGCACGATGAAGAACGCCAGATTGAAATACAGCTGCGCTTGCGGCAGGCCGGCCATCAGCGGGAACACCGCGAGAATGATCGGCACCGCGCCGCGCAGGCCGACCCAGGAAATAAAGGCCTTTTCACGACCGTGGAAGGCTTTGAACGGCAGCAAGCCGACCATCACTGACAGCGGCCGCGCGAACAGGATCATCCACAGCGCCAGACCGAGGGCGGGCAGGGCGATCGGCAGTAGATCGTGGGGCGTGACCAGCAGGCCCAGCACCAGGAACATGCCGATCTGCGCCAGCCACGCCATGCCGTCGAGCATGTGCAGAATGCCGTGGCGGCTGCGCACCGGGCGGTTGCCGATGACCAGACCGCACAGGTACACGGCAAGGAAGCCACTGCCGTGCAAGGCGTTGGTCAGCGCAAACACCACCAGCCCGCCAGCGATGATCAGGATCGGATACAGCCCGGCGGCAAGATTGATGCGGTTGACCAATTGCAGCATCACCCAACCGCCGCCCAGACCGATCACGCCACCGATGCCGAATTCGCGGATCAAGTGGGTCAGCAGACTCCAGTGCAGGCCGGTCTCGCCGCTGGCGAGCATGTCGATCAGGGTGACGGTGAGGAACACCGCCATGGGGTCGTTGCTGCCGGATTCGATTTCCAGACTGGCGCTGACCCGTTCGTTCAGGCCTTTACCGCCGAGCAGCGAGAACACCGCGGCGGCGTCGGTTGAACCGACAATGGCACCGATCAGCAGGCCCTGAATCAGATTGAGGTCGAACAGCCACGCAGCGGCCATGCCGGTCAGCCCGGTGGTGATCAACACCCCGACCGTGGCCAGCGACAGCGCCGGCCACAAGGCCACGCGGAAACTCGACACCCGCGTGCGCAAACCGCCGTCGAGCAGGATCACCGCCAGGGCGAGGTTGCCGACCAGATAGGCCGTCGGGTAGTTGTCGAAAATGATCCCGCCACCATCGACCCCCGCCGCCATGCCGACCGCGAGAATGATGACCAGAATCGGAATGCCGAGACGTGAAGAAAGCGAGCTGACCAGAATGCTTGCGCCTACCAGCAACGCGCCGATCAAGAACAGGCTGTTGATGGTCGTCGCATTCAAAGGCAGTACTCCAGAAGCGTAAAGACGAGGCACAAACTGACCATGCAGTCTGCGTGCCAGCGATTCTAACCTGTTGAAATGTGATGCTGTCAAAAAGCTTTTTGCAGAGTCACCCTGAAAATGCGGCGAGTGATGACTGTGGCGAGGGATTCATCCCCGTTCGGCGGCGCAGCCGTCGTAAAACCGTTGTACGCGGGTCCTCAGGTGGAACCGCATACGCTGTTTTTGGGGCGGCTTCGCCACCCAACGGGGATAAATCCCTCACCACAGGGGAAGTTCCAGCGAGGTGTGTTACAGGCTGAACCGCCCAACCATGTTGTTCAGATCCAGCGCCAGGCGCGACAGCTCATTGCTCGCCGCGCTGGTCTGATTCGCCCCGGTCGCCGATTGCACCGACAGATCACGGATGTTGACCAGGTTGCGATCGACTTCACGCGCTACCTGCGCCTGCTCTTCGGCGGCGCTGGCGATGACCAGGTTGCGCTCGTTGATCTCAACGATGGCGCTGTTGATCGTGTCCAGCGACATCCCGCGCCACGGGCGATGTTCAGCGTCGATTCGGCGCGTTCGGTGCTGTTGCGCATTGAATCCACGGCGTGTTCGGTGCCGCTCTGGATGCTGCCGATCATGCGTTCGATTTCGCTGGTCGACTGTTGGGTGCGATGGGCCAGTGCGCGCACTTCGTCCGCCACCACGGCAAAACCACGACCGGCCTCACCGGCACGGGCCGCTTCGATCGCTGCGTTCAAGGCCAGCAGGTTGGTCTGGTCAGCCAGACCACGAATCACGTCGAGCACCTTGCCGATGTCGCGGGATTCATTGGCCAGGTCGCCGATCAAGGACGCGGTGCTCTGCACATCGGCGCTCATGCGTTCGATGGCGCTGACGGTTTCCTGCACCAGATCACGACCGTCGCCCGCCGAAGTGGTGGCGTTTTTCGAGGCTTCCGAAGTGCTGACCGCGTTGCGCGCGACTTCCTCGACGGCGCTGGTCATCTCATTGACCGCAGTGGCCGCCTGCTCGATTTCATTGTTCTGCTGGGTCAGGCCGCGAGCACTCTCGTCGGTGACGCTGTTCAGCTCTTCCGCAGCAGACGCAAGCTGCGTGGCCGAACCGGAGATGCGCTGCAGGGTGTCGCGCAGCTTCGATTGCATCTTCGCCATGGCCGTGAGCAGGCGCCCGGCTTCATCTTCGCCATCGACATGGATCGGCTGGGTCAGGTTGCCTTCGGCGATGGTTTCCGCCGCTTCGAGTGCCTTGGAAATCGGCTTGGTGATGCTAGTGGTCAATAACCAGGCGAATACCAACGTCAGGCCGCTGGCAATCACCAACAGGGTGACGACCAGGTTGAACGACATTGAATACTGGTCACTGGCACCTTGATTGGTCTCTGCGATCTGCTGGGTGTTGATCTCCAGCAAGCGCGCCAGCGCGGTATTCACCGCTTCCGAATTGCTCAGCAAATCGCTGTTGAGCATCTGCCGCAACTCGTCGACCTGATTGTTGCGCGACAGGGTTTTCATGCGCTCTTCAAGCTGACGGTACTGCGCCAGCAATTGCACGTACTGATCGTACGCCGCACGTTCCTGCGGGCCTTCGATCAGTGGCTCATAGGCGCGTTGCGCATCGGCGATCTGGCGGTTGCGCAGGTCGAACAGCTCGATGGTTTTCTGCTGCACGTCGGGTTCGCGGTTGATCAGCAGGCGGTAAGAAAGCACGCGCAGGCGCAGGGTCAGTTGAGTGAATTCATCGAGGGCCTTGATCGATGGCACGCTGGCGGTGGCGATGTCTTCGCCGGCCGCGCGGATCTTGCTCATCTGGTTCAGCGCAAACACGCCGAGGATCAACATCAGGCCGCCGATCAGGGCGAAGCCGGTGAACGCCCGTGGGGCGATATTCATATTGCGAAGGGACATGGGCGGATACCGAAAAGGGCCGCATCCATGCGGGCTGAGACTGCTGTATGGGTGACTTATCGGTCATACGACTAAAGTCTTGAGGTGGTGTGCGTATTTGTCGCAGACGGCGCTGTGCGACGAAGTGCAGGAACCAGATCGACCATTCACAGTCTTTTAAACTCGCGAGAAGCTTCGCCACCCAGGAAAATCAAGGCCTTGCGCCGGTTTAACCCTGGCATCCGTGGTGACTTTTCTTTATCTTACGCGCCCTTTGAAAAACGCTTGGAAGATCAAAATGTTGGAAGCATCCCTCAGCCAATTGGAACAGCTCGTCAGCGACCTGGTGCAACAGAACCAGACCCTGCTGCAGACCAACCAGACCCTGTCCACGGAACTGGCCCAGGCCAAGGATGAAAACGAAAACCTGCAACTGAACCTGATGGAGCAGGAAGAAAAACACGGCGCCACCGCCGCGCGCATCCAGGCGCTGGTTGATCGCGTCAATGCCGGTCCTGTCAGCGCATGAACCACGGCACAGCAGGGGTAAAAGTCATCTCCATTCTCGGCGAGGACTATTCGATCAAGGCACCGGCCGGGGAAGAACAGACCCTGCTGGACGCGGCGATGATGCTCAAGGCAGCGCTGGAAGACACCAAGCGCAAATACCCGACGCTGATCGGTGACCGTTTGCTGGTGCTGGCAGCGATGAATCTGTGCTCGCAGCAGATCGAAATGAAGAAGCAGCACAAAGAAGAACTCGAGCGTTATCAAGAGCAAGTCAGCGCCACGGTCGAGACGATTGCCAAGACCATCAGTCAGGGCTGATGAGGTTGCGCACAACCAGGGAATAGATTGTCGGTTGGGATGTATACAATCGGCACGGCTGTTGCAGTGTTTCGGCCACTTATTCCTTGGGGTGCTCCATGCAGTGGTGGCGACGCAGTATTCAGTGGCAGTTGATTATTGGCATGGGCGCGGCCCTGCTGATCAGCATCGTGATTGTGGTTGGCATTTATACCCTGGTGGTCAACCGCCTCGCCCAGAGCTATCTGGTCGAACAAGCGCTGCCGTCGAGCATCGAAGCGACGCGCAACGACATCGAACGGATCCTCGTACAACCGCTCACCGCCGCCAAAGACATCGCCAGCAACAGCATGGTGCGTGACTGGCTGGCATCCGGCGAAGACAGCAGCAAAACCGCGCTCTTCGCAGAGTATCTGGAAGGCATCCGCGCTGAACACAAAGCGTTTACCGCGCTGATCATCGGCACTGAATCCAACCACTACATCACCGAAAAAGGCTTGGATCGCACCCTCAGTCGCGCCAAACCGGCCGACGCCTGGTTCTATTCCTTTCTCGACAGCAATCAGCCGCGCACCCTCAATATCGACAACGACGGCGCCACTGGCGAGCTGGCCCTGTTCATCGATTTGAAGGTCGAGCAGGCCGGTAAAGTGGTTGGTGTCGCCGGACTCGGGCTGAGCATGAAAGAGCTGTCGGAGCTGATTCACAACTTCAGCTTCGGCGAGCGCGGCAAGGTCTATCTCGTGCGTTCCGACGGTCTGATTCAGGTCCATCCTGAAGCGCAGTTCAGCGGCAAACGCACCTTGACCGAGCAGATCGGTGCCAACGCGGCGCAAGCGCTGATGGGCCACAAAGAGGCGGTCAACAGCAGCTTCCAGCGCGAGGGTGAAGACTTCCTCGCCTTCAGCCTGCCGCTGCGCGATCTCGGCTGGACGCTGGTGGCCGAAGTGCCGCAGTCGCAGATCTACGCCGAAGCACGGAAAGCGATGTGGATGAGTGGCGGCATCGGTCTGGTGGTGGCGTTGGTCTGCCTGGCGCTGGTGGTGTGGCTGGCGCAGGGCTGGTGCGACCGATTCGACAAGTAACACGGGCGCTGGTGGCCATCGGTAGCGGTGGTGGAGATTTGACTCACCGGTTAGATTCCAGTCGTGCCGATGAGCTCGGCGACCTGGCTCGCGGCTTCAACCGTTTCCTCGACAGCCAGCGCGCGATGATCGGCGAAGTGCTGACCACCAGCGAGCGCTTGCGCACGGCCGTGGGCCAAGTGGCGAAGGTGGTGGACAACACCGCCGAGCGATCCGGCCGCCAACAGGAAATGACCGACATGGTCGCCACGGCCGTTCACGAAATGGGCCTGACCGTGCAGGAAATCGCGCAGAACGCCGGCAATGCCGCGCTCGCCTCGCAAACAGCCCGTGATGAAGCGTTGCAGGCGCGGGAGGTGGTCGGCGGCTCGATCCGTCATATCGAAAGCATGTCCGATGACATCGGCGTGGCGGCGGGGGCGGTGGCTGAGCTGGCGCAGCAAGTGGCGTCGATCGATTCGGTGCTGGCGGTGATTCGTGGCGTTTCCGAACAGACCAATCTGCTGGCACTCAACGCCGCCATCGAAGCTGCCCGCGCTGGCGATATGGGCCGCGGCTTCGCAGTGGTCGCTGATGAAGTGCGCACCTTGGCACGCAGGACTCAGGCCTCGACCGACGAAATCCAACTGATGATCGGCAGCCTCAAGCAAGGTGCGGAGAACGCCGTGTCTTCGATGCGCACCGGCCAGGCCGCAACCGGCACCGGGGTTGAATCAAGCCAGCGGACCGGCGCGTCGCTGACGGCGATCACCGGCCAGGTCGAGCGCATCAGCGATATGAACCATCAGGTGGCGACAGCGACCGAAGAGCAGTCGGCGGTGACTGAAGAGATCAACCGCAATGTGCAGGGGATTTCCGATCTGGCACGGGCTACGGCGGGGAGGTTCGTGCGTGTCGCGAGGACTGCCAGATGTTGCAGAAACTGGCGGATGACCTGGCGCGGCAGATGGGTGGGTTCAAGTTGAGTTGATGCTCCGTCAGCTCGTGCCTCTTCGCGGGCAAGCCCGCTCCCACAGGGTTCTGGGGTGTTCACGCAACATGAACACGCCACAATACCTGTGGGAGCGGGCTCGCCCGCGAAGACGGCATCAGCCACTACGCATAATCCGGATCAGAACCACTCCTCGCGCATCCCCAGACACGTATCATCCCGCGCCTCCAGCAAGTCCAGCTCATGCTGGCATCCCGGCACTTCCCATGTCAGGAAATACCGCGCCGCCTGCAACTTGCCCTGATAGAAGTCGACATCCGCCGAATTGCCTTTGGCCAGGCCTTCCTCGGCGCGGATCGCCTGCTCCAGCCAGCGCCAGCCGATCACTGCGTGGCCGAACACTTTCAGGTACAGCGCCGAGTTCGCCAGGCTGCTGTTGACCTTGCCTTGGGCTAGGTCGGTGAGCAGGCCGATGGTCACGGTTTGCAGGCGGGCCACGAGTTTTTCCAGCGGTTCGCGCAGCGCAGTCAGCGAGTCGTACTCAGTGGCGCGTTCGCCAGTGTTGGCGATCAATCTGATCAATTGCTTCAGACCGGCGCCGCCGTTTTGTGACAGTTTGCGCCCGAGCAAATCCAGCGACTGAATGCCGTGGGTGCCTTCGTGGATTGGATTCAGGCGGTTGTCGCGGTAGTACTGCTCTACCGGGTATTCGCGAGTGTAGCCGTGGCCGCCAAGAATCTGGATCGCCAGTTCATTGGCCTTCAGGCAGAACTCCGAAGGCCAGGATTTGACGATCGGCGTCAGCAGGTCCAGCAGCTCATGTGCCTGTTTACGCTCGGCTTCGGTTTCCAGCGTGGTGGTGTCATCGAACAGCCGCGCGGCATACAGGCCGAGGTCAAATGCGCCTTCGACGTAGGATTTCTGCGTCAGCAGCATGCGTCTGACGTCCGCGTGCTGAATGATCGCCACCGGCGCCGTGCTCGGATCCTTGCTGTCGGGCACCCGACCCTGCGGCCGTTCGCGAGCATATTCCAGTGAGTACAAGTAGCCCGCATAACCGAGCATGACTGCGCCCATGCCGACGCCAATCCGGGCTTCGTTCATCATCTGGAACATATAGCTCAAGCCGTGGTGCGGCTTGCCCACCAGATAGCCGACACACTCGCCGTTATCGCCGAAGTTCAGCGCCGTCGATGTGGTGCCGCGCCAGCCCATCTTGTGGAACAACCCGGCGAGCAGCACGTCGTTGCGCTGGCCGAGGCTGCCGTCGTCGTTGACCAGAAACTTTGGCACGATGAACAGCGAAATACCTTTCACCCCCGGCGGTGCATCCGGCAGTTTGGCCAGAACCATGTGCACGATGTTTTCCGAGAGCGGGTGATCACCGCCGGAGATGAAAATCTTGTTGCCCTTCAGGCGATAGGTGCCGTCGGCTGCCGGCTCGGCGCGGGTGCGGATATCCGACAGTGATGAACCGGCGTGGGGCTCGGTCAGGGCCATGGTGCCGAAGAAGCGTCCGTCGATCATGGGTTGCAGGAAGCGCTGTTTCTGCTCTGCGCTGCCGAAGCTCTCGATCAGGTTGGCCGCGCCCATGGTCAGGAACGGGTACGAGGTCGACGCGGCGTTGGCGGACTGGAAGTGCGCGAAGCAGGCTTGCGACAGCAGGGTCGGCAATTGCATGCCGCCGGCCTCGAAACTGCGCGCGGCGTTGAGGAATCCCGCCTCGAGAAAGGCATCCACCGCCGGTTTCACTTCGGGAATCAGAATGGCCTGGCCATTTTCATAGCGCGGCTCGTTTTCATCGCCTCTGCGGTTGTGCGGGGCGAAATACTTTTCGGCGATGTTGCGCGCGGTGCCGATGGCGGCGTCAAAGGTCTCGCGATTGTGCTCGGCAAAGCGCTCGCGCCGGGTCAGGCCCTCGGCATCGAGGACTTCGTACAGCTCGAAAGCCAGATTGCGGGAACTGAGCAGCGTCTCGGACATGGCGGCCTACCTTAAAGAAAGTATGCCGCAGTCTAGGTAGGCCCATAAAAATGGGGAAGGAAGATAGATAAGGGTGATGGGGCGGCACAAGCCACAAGCTTCAAGCTGCAAGTAAGAGCAGTTTGCTTTTACTTGCAGCTTGTCGCTCGAAGCTTGTAGCTGCTTTTATCCGATCGTCATCAGGCTGGCATTACCCCCGCCGCAGCGGTGTTGACGCTCAATGCCCGTTCGATCACCAGACGCTCCAGGGCAATGTTGGTCTCGCCCTGGGACAGGCCCTGCACGCCAACGATCGCGCCGCCACGCTGGGCGATCTGCTGGCAGACGCCGCGCAACTGGTCGGAGTGGCCGTGATGCAGCACGGCATCGAACACCACTTCGTCTTTGTTCCAGTCGGCAACGCGCTTGATTCGCGCCTGGACTTCCTTCGGCAGACGGGCGAACAACGCCTTGGTCAGCTCGGATCCCGGCCACACCGCCGAACCGCCCACCGCCAGCACCGCCGCAAGTTGCGTCAGCAGATCACCTTCAACTTCCGCCAGGCACAGCACGTGTTCGCGCGGCAGGATCGCGTAGCTGTTTTTCTCGCCGGTCGGGCCAGCCAGCACGCGGGTGATGCCGCTCTGCGATTGCGCCGCGTATTGCACGCACAGAGTGCTCAGGTCGGCAAACTGGTTGTTGTCGGCCCAGGCTTTCAGGGCGTTCAACGATTGGCTCAAGGCATCGCGCAAACGCACGTCCGGAGCGACGATGGCGTCACCGCGAGCGAAGGATTGTTCGATGGCGTCGGTCGGACGCGTCGACAGCAGGCGATACAGATACAGCGGGCCACCGGCTTTCGGGCCAGTACCCGACAGGCCTTCGCCGCCGAACGGCTGCACGCCGACCACGGCACCAACGATGTTGCGGTTGACGTAGACGTTACCGGCGTTGACGTTGTCGATCACCTTGGCGATGGTCTCGTCGATGCGCGTGTGCACGCCCAGCGTCAGGCCGTAACCGGAGGCGTTGATCTGGCCGATCAGGTTATCCAGCTCTTTGCGCTTGTAGCGCACCACGTGCAGTACCGGGCCGAAGATTTCGCGTTGCAGTTCGTCGAAGCTTTCCAGCTCGATCAGGGTCGGCATGACGAAGGTGCCGCGCTTGATCTCTTCGCTGTCGGCAATCGCCACTTGGTAAACATTGCGACCTTTATCGCGCATGCCCTGGATGTGCTTGTCGATGCCGGCCTTGGCTTCGGCGTCGATCACCGGGCCGATGTCCACGGACAGACGCTCGGGGTTGCCGAGACGGCTTTCGGCCATCGCACCCTTGAGCATTTCGATGACGCGATCGGCGGAATCTTCCTGCAGGCACAGCACGCGCAGTGCCGAGCAACGCTGACCGGCGCTGTCGAAGGCCGACGACACTACGTCGATCACCACTTGTTCAGTCAGTGCCGAGGAGTCGACGATCATCGCGTTCTGGCCACCGGTTTCGGCGATCAGCGGAATCGGACGGCCCTGGCTGTCGAGACGGCCAGCGATGTTGCGTTGCAGCAAGCGCGCGACTTCGGTAGAGCCGGTGAACATCACGCCTTTGACGCGTTCGTCACCGACCAGACCGGCGCCGACGGTTTCACCGCGACCCGGCAGCAGTTGCAGCACGCCCTCCGGGATGCCGGCTTCGAGCATCAGACGCACGGCCTGCGCGGCAACCAGTGGCGTCTGCTCGGCCGGTTTGGCCAGTACCGGGTTACCGGCGGCCAATGCCGCAGCCACCTGACCGCTGAAGATCGCCAGCGGGAAGTTCCACGGACTGATGCAAACCACCGGACCGAGTGGGCGGTGGGCGTCATTGCTGAAATCGTTGCGCGCCTGCACTGCGTAGTACCGTAGGAAGTCGACCGCTTCGCGGACTTCGGCGATGGCGTTGGCGTAGGTCTTGCCGGCTTCACGAGCCAACAGGCCCATCAGCGGCTGGATCTCGCCTTCCATCAAGTCAGCGGCACGTTCCAGAATCGCCGCGCGCTCGGCCGGCGGCGTGGCCTGCCAGATCGGCGCGGCGTTCAGCGCGCATTGAATGGCGTTGTCGACGTCTTCGACGGTAGCTTCTTGAACGTGACCGACCACATCGCGGTGATCGGACGGGTTCAGCACGGCCGCCGGCGTTTCGTTGCTGGAAGCGCAACCAAGCATCGGCGCGGCTTTCCAGTCGTTGTGTGCAGTGGCGAGCAAAGCGCAGGACAGCGAGGCCAGACGATGTTCGTTGGCCATGTCGATGCCGCTGGAGTTGGCGCGCTCGGCACCGTACAGATCACGCGGCAGTGGAATGCGCGGGTGCGGCAGGCCGAAACCGCCTTCCACGGTGGCCATCTGCTCGATCTGCGCAACCGGATCGGCCACCAGTTCCTGAATCGAAATCGACTGGTCGGCGATACGGTTGACGAACGAGGTGTTGGCACCGTTTTCCAGCAGGCGACGCACGAGGTACGCCAGCAGGGTTTCGTGAGTGCCGACCGGGGCGTAAACGCGGCACGGACGGTTCAGCTTGCCCTCGGAAACCTTGCCGACAACCTGCTCGTAGAGCGGTTCGCCCATGCCGTGCAGGCACTGGAATTCGTACTGGCCCGGGTAATAGTTCTGACCGGCAATGTGGTAAATCGCCGACAGGGTGTGGGCGTTGTGCGTAGCGAACTGGGGGTAGATGACTTCCGGCACCGACAGCAGTTTGCGTGCGCAAGCAATGTAGGAAACGTCGGTGTACACCTTGCGGGTGTAGACCGGATAGCCTTCCAGACCCTCGACCTGGGCGCGTTTGATTTCGCTGTCCCAGTACGCGCCTTTCACCAGGCGGATCATCAGGCGATGGCGGCTGCGGCGGGCCAGATCGATCACGTAGTCGATCACGTACGGGCAACGCTTCTGGTAAGCCTGGATGACGAAACCGATGCCGTTCCAGCCAGTCAGCTGCGGCTCGAAGCACAGACGCTCGAGCAGATCCAGCGACAGCTCAAGGCGGTCGGCTTCTTCGGCGTCGATGTTCAGACCGATGTCGTATTGCTTGGCCAGCAGGGTCAGCGACAGCAGGCGCGGGTACAGCTCGTCCATCACCCGCTCGTACTGCGCGCGGCTGTAACGCGGGTGCAGGGCCGAGAGCTTGATGGAAATGCCCGGGCCTTCATAAATCCCACGGCCGTGGGAGGCTTTGCCGATCGAGTGGATCGCTTGTTCGTACGAGGCCAGGTATTTCTGCGCGTCAACTTCGGTGAGTGCCGCTTCACCGAGCATGTCGTAGGAATAACGGAAGCCCTTGGCTTCGAACTTGCTCGCATTGGCCAGCGCTTCGGCGATGGTTTCGCCGGTCACGAACTGTTCGCCCATCAGGCGCATGGCCATGTCGACGCCCTTGCGGATCATCGGCTCGCCGCTCTTGCCGATGATGCGGCTCAGCGACGAGGTCAGGCCGGCTTCGTTGTGGGTGGAGACCAGTTTGCCAGTCAGCAGCAGGCCCCAGGTCGCAGCGTTGACGAACAGCGACGGGCTGTTGCCCAAGTGCGGATGCCAGTTGCCGGTGCTGATCTTGTCGCGGATCAGCGCGTCGCGGGTGCCTTTGTCCGGAATGCGCAACAGCGCTTCGGCCAGGCACATCAGCGCCACGCCTTCCTGGGACGACAGGGAGAATTCCTGCAGCAGGCCCTGAACAATACCGGCACGACCGCCGGCACTTTTCTGGTTGCGCAGTTTTTCGGCGATGGTCGCCGCGAGCTTGTTGGTGGCTTCGGCCATCGGGGCCGGCAGGCGCGCCTGCTCGATCAGCATCGGCACCACTTCCGGCTCAGGGCGGCGGTAGGCGGCGGTGATCGAAGCGCGCAGAACCGATTGCGGCAGGATGCTTTCAGCGAATTCGAGGAAGCATTGGTGAGCGTGATCGGTCTGCACTTCGCCTGCGTCATCGGCGTCTTTGGCGGTCAAACCGTTCAACTCGGTCAGGGTTGCACCACCCTCTAGTTTTTCCAGGTAATTGAAAATTGCCTGCTTGATCAGCCAGTGCGGCGTGCGATCAATCGAGGTTGCGGCAGCCTTCAGGCGCTCGCGGGTCGGGTCATCGAGTTTGACCCCAAGGGTGGTGGTAGCCATATTTTTATCCTCATGGTTGCCACAGTTGCGTGGCATCAGCTGGCCGCAAGATTAGCCGTGCGCTGAATGAGGTGCAACCGGGTGCAACCCTTTTTTGCCGGAATAATACGCAGCTCGTCAGGAAATAATTTCTGGTACGAATGCGCTGCTCCTGCTTGGTGCTTTTGCTTCTAGCAAAGAGCCATGACTGCGACAAAAGGGAGCAAAAACGGTGTGATCGTCGATTAATCCGACTGGGTGCAACTAATTCTCGCGAAACTGGTTGCACCTTATTTGCTTTGTTGCATAGCATTCGCCGCCAAGGTGCAACCGGGAATAACCCGGTGTACCGGCTGATGGCTTTCCTGGGGAAACATCAGTCTTAAATGCGCGGGATCCCGGATCGTCTGCCAAACGTCGTCGTTTGCGAGCGGTTCACCACCGCCGCTACATAAAAACAAAGCCAGGGCGTAACTCAATGAGCGTAAGCAATCCAACCCTGATCACGTTCGTGATCTACATCGCAGCAATGGTGCTGATCGGCTTGATGGCCTATCGCTCCACCAACAACCTTTCCGACTATATTCTCGGCGGTCGCAGCCTCGGCAGCGTTGTCACCGCGCTGTCTGCCGGTGCCTCCGACATGAGCGGCTGGTTGCTGATGGGCCTACCGGGCGCCATCTACATGTCCGGCCTGTCCGAAAGCTGGATCGCCATCGGCCTGATCGTCGGTGCCTACCTGAACTGGCTGTTTGTCGCCGGCCGTCTGCGTGTGCAGACCGAGCACAACGGCGATGCCCTGACTCTGCCGGATTATTTTTCCAGCCGTTTCGAAGATAAAAGCGGCTTGCTGCGGATTATCTCGGCAATCGTGATTCTGGTGTTCTTTACCATCTACTGCGCTTCCGGCATCGTCGCCGGTGCCCGCCTGTTCGAAAGCACCTTCGGCATGACCTACGAAACGGCGCTGTGGGCCGGTGCGGCGGCAACGATTGCCTACACCTTCATCGGCGGTTTCCTCGCGGTGAGCTGGACCGACACCGTGCAAGCGACCCTGATGATCTTCGCGCTGAT
The DNA here is from genome assembly GCA_030544685.1 of Pseudomonas sp. B21_DOA. Taxonomy (NCBI): domain Bacteria; kingdom Pseudomonadati; phylum Pseudomonadota; class Gammaproteobacteria; order Pseudomonadales; family Pseudomonadaceae; genus Pseudomonas; species Pseudomonas sp. B21_DOA. Next base: position 1,467,665 of record CP086683.1, read on the forward strand.
TCTCACGCCGATCATCGTCCTGCTGGCAACCGGCGGCGTCGACACCACGTTCCTCGCTATCGAAGCGCAAGATCCGAGCAACTTCGACATGCTCAAAGGCACCACCTTCATCGGCATCATCTCGCTGATGGGTTGGGGTCTGGGCTACTTCGGTCAGCCGCACATCCTCGCGCGTTTCATGGCGGCGGATTCGGTGAAGTCGATTGCCAAGGCGCGTCGCATTTCCATGACCTGGATGATCCTGTGCCTGGGCGGCACCGTGGCGGTGGGCTTCTTTGGTATCGCTTACTTCTCGGCGCACCCGGAAGTGGCCGGTCCTGTGACCGAGAACCCGGAGCGCGTGTTCATCGAACTGGCGAAAATTCTCTTCAACCCATGGGTTGCCGGTGTGTTGCTGTCGGCCATTCTGGCTGCGGTAATGAGCACCCTGAGCTGCCAGTTGCTGGTGTGCTCGAGCGCCCTGACCGAAGACTTCTATAAAGCTTTCCTGCGCAAGTCCGCTTCGCAACTGGAGCTGGTCTGGGTCGGTCGTGCCATGGTGCTGCTGGTAGCCCTGATCGCTATCGCGCTGGCTGCCAACCCGGAAAACCGCGTACTGGGCCTGGTGTCCTACGCCTGGGCCGGTTTCGGTGCTGCGTTCGGTCCGGTGGTGCTGATCTCGGTAGTCTGGAAAGACATGACCCGCAACGGCGCACTGGCCGGTATTCTGGTCGGCGCGATCACCGTGGTGGTCTGGAAGCATTTCGAACTGCTGGGTCTGTACGAAATCATTCCGGGCTTCATCTTCGCCAGCCTTGCCATCTACTTCGTCAGCAAGGCGGGTGAGCCGACTCGCGGCATGGTTGAGCGTTTCGAGGCAGCGGAAAAAGACTTCCATCTGAACAAGTGATGGACTGAGCTTCGGCTCACCTGAAAACGGCCCGCTTCCTAGAGGAAGCGGGCCGTTTTTTGTTGCCTGTGGTTCTTCAAGAACACTGAAGAACCCTGTGGGAGCTGGCTTGCCAGCGATGACGGTGTGTCAGTCAGCGATAAGTTGAATGTGCCGACCTCATCGCTGGCAAGCCAGCTCCCACAGGGACACTGACCGGCTTGAAGAAATGTCTGTAGTCAAAGTGCTAATTTCTAAAGGTCCTTTCAGCAAACCACGTAGGGCAAATCTGAATTTCCCGTCACCTGCTCAGCACCCCTTGCCCCTCATGCAGAATCGCCCGCCCTCACACTGCAGAGAGACATCGGATGTTCGCGCCTGCCAATCAACCGCGTTTCACGTTGACCCTCGAAGGCGCCCAGCATGACCTCAAAGTTCTTGAGTTCACGGGCAGGGAAGCCATCAGCCAGCCATTTCGCTTCGAACTGGAACTGGTCAGCGAGCGGCCGGACCTGGATCTGGAAAGCCTGCTGCATGGTCAGGCGTTTCTGAGTTTCGAGGCTCAGGGTTGCGGTATTCATGGTCAGATTTATCAGGTCGGACAGGGAGACTCCGGGAAACGCCTGACACGCTATCACCTCAGCCTCGTCCCGCGTCTGACATATCTCGGGCATCGCATCAACCAGCGGATTTTCCAGCATCAGAGCGTGCCGCAAATCGTCACGCAGGTCCTCAAGGATCACTCGATCCTGCGCGATGCGTTTGAGTTTCGCCTGGGCAGCGAATACCCGCAGCGCGAGTACTGTGTGCAATACGCCGAAAGCGATCTGGCCTTTATCCAGCGTCTGTGTGCCGAAGTCGGCATTCATTACCACTTTCAACACAGCCCCGAAGGCCATCTGCTGGTGTTCGGCGACGACCAGACCGTGTTCCCCAGGCTGCCCGAGCCGACGCTTTATCTGCCGGGCAGCGGCATGTCCGCTGGCGCGCCGGCGATCCAACGTTTCAATGTGCGCGTGGAAACCCGCACCAGCGTCGTCACCCGGCGCGACTACAACTTCGAAAAACCACGCCTGTCTCTGGAAAGTCGCAGTGACGGCGAGCAGCGTCCGGTGCTGGAGGACTATCACTTCCCGGCCAATTCAGTGATCGCGAAACCGGCAAACAGCTGACTCGGCGAGCGCTGGAACGGCACGTTGCCGATTACCGTCAGGCCGAGGGCAGCAGCGACGAGTCTTCACTGGTCTGCGGGCATTTCCTGCAACTCACCGAGCATCCACGCAGCGACTGGAATGATCTGTGGTTGCTCACCACCGTCGAACATCGCGGGCGCCAGCCGCAAGTGCTGGAAGAGTCGGTGACCAGCGATGGCGAATCCTTCCAGGGCTACCGCAATACTTTCGTCGCCACGCCGTGGGACGTGATCTTCCGTCCGGCGCTGGCGCCGGAAAAGCCGCGCATGTCCGGTTACCAGCCCGCCGTGGTCACCGGACCGAAAGACCTGGAGATCCATTGCGATGAATTTGGCCGGGTCAAAGTGCAACTGGCCTGGGACCGCGATGGCGAATTGAACGAGCACTCCAGTTGCTGGCTGCGCGTCGCGACCGGTTGGGCTCACGATCACTACGGCAGCGTATTGATTCCGCGAGTCGGCATGGAAGTGCTGGTCGGCTTCATTGATGGCGATGCCGACAAGCCGCTGGTCATGGGATGCCTGCCAAATGCGGCGACTCCGGTGCCGCTGGACCTGCCGGCGGACAAGACCCGCAGCATCTTCCGCAGCCAGAGCAGCCCTGGCGGTGGCGGTTATAACGAACTGCGCATCGAGGATAAAAAGGGTGCGGAGGAAATCTACCTGCGTGCCCAGCGCAACTGGACCCAGCATGTGCTCAACGACCAGCAGTTGCAGGTCGACAACCAGCGCAGTGTGGTGGTCACCGGCACCGCCCGCCATGAACTGAAGGCCGACGAACAGCGCATCACCCACGGCCAGCGTCAGACAGAAGTGAGGCAGGATGATCATTTGTCCGTGCTCGGCGATCGACAGGTTCGGGTGAACAGTCAAGCCACCAGCGCCTCGGCGCAGATCCATATCAGCGCAGGCCAGCAAGTGGTCATCGATGGCGGCGCGAGCGCGACGATTCAGGCCGGCGGACAGTGGATCAACATCGGCCCCGGCGGAATTTTCAGCAGCGTGCCGATTGTTGTTGGCGGCGCGCCGATGGCGGCGATGAGCGCGGCGCCGGTGGTGCCGGGTTTGGCGGAGAAACTGACCGCTGCGCCGGCGGCGATTCTCACGGCCGCACAGATCATGAGTTTCAAAGGTGATGCGCCGTTCTGCGAAGAGTGCGAGCGTTGTAAGGATGGTGTTTGTGCAGCCTGAAGAGTTAACCCCAGAAGATTGGCTGGCGCGTCAGCCGCTGCTGGCGTCAGAACAACTGTTTTCAGTTTTCAGCCGCGCCAGCGACGCCGATGCGTTCAAAGCCTGGCAGGGCACAGCGAGTCCAGTGTGGGCCGAGACCATTTATGCCGAGTGGGATGCTGTGATGCCCTATGTGGGAATTGTCGCTGCGGACAGTGAGTTTTTACGTTGGGTGGCGGAAACAGAATCTCGGGATTGGGGATGGTTGGCGGTGTCTTCGGCAGATCTGGAAGTGCTGGTCGAACATTTCCGTAGCCTGACTCAAGTGCTGATGCCGGACGGTAAAGCGGTGTTTTTCCGCTTCTGGGACGGTCGTTTTCTGCTGCCTCTTTTGCAGTCTGGCGAGGTCAATCCCGCGCAATTGCTGCCGGTCGTTTCGCGAGCCTTGATCAATGGGCAAGCCATTGACGTCGGGGGCGTGCGCTGGTTTCGGGGCGAGTCTTCCCGTGGTGGAGCGTGCCGCAATCGCTGTTGGCGCAGACTGATGCAAGCGTACGCATCGCCAATGTCCTGCAGTGGCTGAGCGAGGAGCAGCCGGCCGTGTTCGAGGCGTTTCCCGAGACGGTCCTGCGCTGCAAGGTCGGGCAGTTTTTCAAATTATCGATGTCGGAAGATTCGTCACGATCGGCGCTTCTGGAGTTTTTACTGGCAGAGGCAGAATGAAATTTCGGGGCAAACGCTTCGGACGTTTCCTTCGAATTGCGGCGGTTTTCATGAACTGGTGCGTGGTGGGTTGCAGGGATAGTCTTTTCGTTGTCACTGCGAGAGCGGTGGCAGGGTGAAGGATCCCCGCATTCATGACGTTACAGTTCGTTGGCTTTTTGCGGCACTTGGTTCAAGTCCGTAAGATCGTTCGCGGCGGCTGTGCGTGGGGCACGCTTCGGCGTGGCCGAGGTCCATGATTGCTCGGTTCCTACTCCTGCGCACAGCTGCCACCCTAACCCGTAGGAAGGTGTGATGGCGGCTCACGTTTATCAATCATGGGACCCGGAAAATGACCAATATGCATACTGATCCACCCTACGAAAAAATCACGCCTCACCCCGACAACCGCTTCATGGCCCTCACCGGCAATTGCAGCGACATGCCCAGCCTGTTCATCGACACCCACGTGCCCCTCGACATCCTCATGGACGCCGCCAACCATCGCATCCGCGCCGTGGTCCAGGTTCTGGAAAACATGTGCATGCGCGGCTCGATCGAATGCGACTCTGTGATCCTCAGCGACTTCGCCCTGCTGTGCGCCATCCCATTGCGTGACGGCTGTGACGTGCTCGATGTCATCGGCAAGCGCCTGCGCAGCTTGCCCGCCTGAAGATCAGAAGATCGCAGCCTTCGGCAGAGTGAGCGCCCATCCCGTGTAGGAGCCGCCGAAGGCTGCGATCTTTTGATGTTGATTGAAATCAGGGGGTCAGTCAGAGATGTAGGCATCTTGAGTTTTGATAAAGCGGTTGAACGCTTCGGAGTTGTAGATCTTCAGGCACGCAAGGAACACCACTTTTTCATTTGAGTGTTTGCTGCGTGAAGGTGTCTGCTGGTAAGCCGCCGATATGTAGCTCAGTGTTTCTTTATAGGGATCGTGCAGCACTTGCAGCGTGTCTTCATTTTGCAGGATGGAATGTAGGCCGTTGCCCATGAATGAATAGGCATGGGCGGACAGCGCAATGTCTTTTTCCAGCGCTGAGCGTTCGTTGAATGGCTTCAGAATGCAGTGGCTCAGCCCGTAGTTCTTTAGTGTCTGGCGTGCCTGTTCAATGTGAGTTTCGTCGGCAAGGGCGAGGTATGGACTTAGAAGGCTGAGTGAACAGATGATGAGATATCGCATGAGTTTTTGACTTCCTGTCGTTCATGGTCAGCCAGTTTAACGGCATAAAAGCAAAGCCCCTCACCCTAGCCCTCTCCCAGAGGGAGAGGGGACTGACCGAGTTGTCTGGGTGATGTACGCCGACCTGCGACTTCAGTGGTGAACTTCGCTTGGCCAAGCCTGAGATCACGTCGATCATTCAGGTCGATGTAACTCGCAAGATCGCCACCGTAAGTCCCTCTCCCTCCGGGAGAGGGTTAGGGTGAGGGAAAGGCTTTTGTCCACTCGGCTGCGAACCCCTGACTTGCCGTCCGGTAAAAGGTAAACTTTGCGGCCCTCGCAGGAGCAGCCATGAATTATCGTCACGCCTTCCATGCCGGCAATCACGCCGATGTGTTCAAACACCTGACCTTGACCCGCCTCATCGCTCTGATGTCGCGCAAGGAGCAGCCGTTTGCCTATCTCGACAGCCACGCGGGCATTGGTCTGTATGACTTGCAGGGTGATCAGGCCAATCGCACCGGCGAGTATCTGGAAGGCATTGCGCGGTTGTGGGATCAGCCGGACCTGCCGGCGCTGACTGCCGACTATATGAAGGTGCTACACGAGATGAACCCGGATGGCCAGTTGCGCTATTACCCGGGTTCGCCGGAGCTGGCGCGGCGCCTGACGCGGCCGCAGGATCGGGTGATGCTCAACGAGAAGCACCCCGAAGATGGCGTGTTGCTCAAGGACAACATGGCCGGCGACCGTCGGGTAAAAGTGCATCTGGGCGAGGGCTGGCACGTGGCGCGGGCGATGTTGCCGGTGCAGGAAAAGCGCGCGGTGATGCTGATCGATCCGCCGTTCGAGCAACTCGACGAGATGCAGCGTTGCGCGGCGTCGATGAAAGAAGCCATCGGCCGCATGCGCCAGACCGTGGCTGCGATCTGGTATCCGGTGAAGGATCAGCGTGCACTGCGGCGTTTCTATCAGGACCTGGCAGGCACGGGTGCACCGAAGTTGTTGCGTGTGGAGCTGCTGGTGCATCCGCTGGACACGCCGAACAGCCTGAACGGTTCCGGGCTGGCGATCGCCAATCCGCCGTGGGGGCTGGAAGAAGAATTGCGTGAGTTGCTGCCGTGGTTGTCGAAGAAGCTGGGGCAGACTCAGGGTGGCTGGCAGATGGATTGGTTAATAGCGGAATGAAGCTACAAGCTACAAGCTACAGGCTGAAGCGAAAACAGCGCTTGCAGCTTGAAGCTTGCCGCTAGCAGCTTTTAGCTCGGCATGCACACGCCGGTGCCGCCAATCCCGCAGTAACCTTCAGGGTTCTTCGCCAGATACTGCTGGTGATAAGCCTCGGCAAAGTACACGGTCGGCGCCTGGTCGATCTCGGTGCTGATTTCACCCAGACCGGCCTTGGCCAGTTCCGCCTGATACACGTCTTTGCTTTTCAGTGCTGCATCCAGTTGCTCCGGGGTGGTCGCGTAGATCACCGAGCGGTACTGAGTGCCGATGTCGTTGCCCTGACGCATGCCCTGAGTCGGGTTGTGCAGTTCCCAGAACATCGCCAGCAGTTCTTCGTAACTCACTTGAGCCTTGTCATACACCACCAATACCACTTCGGCGTGGCCGGTCAGGCTCGAGCAGACTTCTTCGTACGTCGGGTTCGGCGTGAAGCCGCCGGCGTAACCTACCACGGTGCTGACTACGCCTTCGCGCTGCCAGAAGCGTCGTTCCGCGCCCCAAAAGCAACCCAGACCGAAGATTGCAAAGTCGACGTCCTGAAAGAATGGACCGAGCAGCGGGGTGTCTTCGAAGACGAAGTGTTTTTCCGGCAGGGTCATCGGGGTTTCGCGGCCGGGCAGGGCTTGTTCTTTGGTTGGAAGCACGTTTTTGTTCACCAGAATTTCCGAGCGCAGAACCATGATCGTTCCTCTCAGTCAGGTTGGAGGTAAAAAGTCAGACCGCCAGTGTGCCGAATGATGCCGGAATTCGCACTATCAAAACTGTGGGAGCGAGCCTGCTCGCGAAAGCGGGGTGTCAGGCGACGAAGATGTCGATGGTTTTATCGCCTTCGCGAGCAGGCTCGCTCCCACAAGGGATCTTCATAGAGGCAGGCTTTAGAGGCACAGCGGCCCACGCGGGTAGCGCTTGAGGGCTTTGATCAACTCGTCACCGGGAATCGGTCGGTCGAACAGATAACCCTGGCCGACGTCGCAACGATGCCGGCGCAGGAACGCCAGTTGCTCGGCGGTTTCGATGCCTTCGGCGACGACCTTGAGTTTCAGGTTGTGGGCCATGGCGATCACGGCGGAGGTGATTTCCATGTCGTCCTGGTTGTCCGGAATTTCATGGATGAAGCTGCGATCGATCTTGATGATGTCGATCGGGAATTTCTTCAGATAGCTCAGCGACGAGTATCCGGTGCCGAAGTCATCCATGGCTAGGGTCAGGCCCAGGCGCTTGAGCTGGTCGAGCTGCAAGTGGGTGTCTTCGGTGGCTTCCAGCAGCAGGCCTTCGGTCAGCTCCAGCTCGAGCAGACTCGCCGGCAGCGCTTCTTCCCTGAGGATGTTGGCGATCGAGGCGACCAGATCCGGATCGGAGAACTGTTTCGGCGACAGATTGATCGCCACTTGCAGATTGCCCAGGCCGGCGGCGGTCAAGGATTTGCTCATGCGGCAGGCCTGACGGGCGATCCATTTGCCGATCGGAATGATCAGGCCGGTTTCCTCGGCGACGCTGATGAACTGGTCCGGGCGGATCATGCCGCGTTCCGGATGGTTCCAGCGCAACAGCGCTTCCATACCCAGCAGGCGCCCACTGCGTAGGCACAGTTTCGGCTGGTAGAACACGTCCAGCTCGTTCTGGGTCAGGGCGCGGCGCAGGTTGTTCTCGACGAACAGTTTGTAGCTGGCTTCGGCGTTCAGCGCTTCAGTGAACACCTGCAACTGATGTTTACCGTTGGCCTTGGCCTTGTGCAGCGCCAGACCGGCGTTGCGCATCAGTGTCTGCGGATCGCGCCCGTGCAGCGGCGCGCAGGCGAGGCCGACGGAGCCGGTGACGCTGATCAGCTGATTGTCGACGAACATCGGCTTGTCGAGGGTCATGAGCAACTGACTGGCGATCTGCTGCCCGGCTTCAAGATCGGTGTCGTCGAGCAATACGGCAAATTCGTTACTGGCAAAACGCGCCAGGCTCCCACTCGGGCTGAGGCTGTTGCGCAGGCGCCGGGCGAGGCTGATCAACAGTTTGTCGCCGGTCTGGTGACCGAGGCTGTCGTTGATCCGCTTGAAGTTGTCGATATCGACCAGCAACAGGCTGATCGGCGCATCGCTGTCGCGGGCAAAACGCTCATCGAGATTGCGGATGAATGCCGGACGATTGCCGAGGTTGGTCAGGTTGTCGGTATAGGCCAGGCGCTCGATACGCTGCTGCGCGAGTTTGGTCTGGGTGATGTCTTCGTAGATGCCGATGTAATGCGTCAGCTCACGGTTGTCGCCATAGACCTTGGAAATCGACAACTGCCCCCAGTAGGGTTCGAGGTTTTTCCGGCGGCTCTTGAATTCACCCTGCCAGCTGTTGCTCTGGGCCAGCGCCGAGGGCGCGTCGAACAGCAGTTCGCTGAGGTTTTCCAGCGCCGGCAACTCCGACAGGCGCTGACCGTGGACTTCCTCGGTGGTGTACTGGGTGATCGCGGTGAAGCTCGGGTTGACGTACTCGACAACGCCGTCGCAGTTGACCAGCAAAAAGGCGTTGGCGCTTTGCTCGACCGCGCGCTGAAACAGGTGCAGGGCGCTGGTGGCAGTGCGGCGGTTGTGGTTGTTGATCACTTGCGCGAACTGGTCGGCCAGCTCGCCGGCAAAGGCAATTTCGTCGGACTGCCAGGCGCGGGTCGCGCCGGTCTGTTCCAGACACAACACGCCGACCACTTGCCCGTCGACGCGAATGCTGGCGTCGAGCATGGCGTTAACGTCACGCGGACGCATCGCCTCGGCCATCTCGCGGGTGCGCGGGTCGTGCATGGCGTTGTGGGCATCGATGGCGCGGCTGCTGTGCAGCGCCTCCATGTAATCGGGAAGCCGCTGATATCGATCGGCTCCGGCAGCAGGTATTCCTGGGTCGCACGATGGTAGGCGGAGATCGGCAGCAAGCGCTGGCCTTCGAGGTTCCACAGGCTGGCGCAGTCGATCTCGTAAATGTCGCAGGCGCAGCGGGTGATCAGCTCGGCGGCTTCCTGCAGCGAGTTGTGCGTGCTGTAGCGCTGGCGTGCGAGCAGCAGAATCAGATCCTGCTGGGCGCGTACGCGTTCCAGATGCTGCAGTTGTTCCTGCTGGGCACGCTGGTTCAGCTCAAGGGCGATTTGCAGGCGCGAGTTCTGGGTTTCCAGGTCGACCGAAGGCAGCGCCTGGGTTTCGTCGAACACCTCGTCGACGGCCAGCAGGTAGCCGCGCAGCAAATGCCGGTTGTGCTGTTTGTAGGCTTCACCCAGCTCGAGGATGTTCAACGCGCCGGCGGCGGTGTGCAGGGTGTAGCGCACCACGTAATGCGCGCTTTTGCTCAACTGCTGCTGGATCGCGTCATGCAGTTGGTAGCGCGCTTCGGGCTCCATCAGGCTGGCGTAGGGCGAGCCGACCAGGGCGCAGAGCTCGACGGCCGGCTGGCCGAACTGGCGTTCGCAGTTGGGATCGAGGAACAGCATCGCCCAACTGGCTTCATTCAAGCGCTCGAAACGCAGCATGCCGAGCCGCGAGGGCACAGGCAACTGCGTCACTACCTCGGCCGCCATACGGCTGGCGGCATCGGGTTGGCTCTTCATGAAGGGAACTCGCTTGGAAATATGCTGAATGCGCCGGGCTCTCGCCCTCTTGTCTGTTGGCTGCGGCAAGGTTGCATCATTGCGGCACCGACTGACAAGAGAGATGAAGGCCAAGTGCTATAAGAATATGTCGGCTGCAGTGAACATTTCTCCAGTGCATGACTGAAATGAACAAAAGATCACAGCTTCACGCCGCCCCAACAGGGTAATGCGCCTGGTGTAGGAGCTGCCGAAGGCTGCGATCTTTTACTGTTTCAACGCAATTTCATACTGATCGACTGCAGCTTCTTGCCATCGCGGTCATGGTAATTGACCCATATCTGATCAGCCTCAACGACGACATGCGCAAAATTGTCCTGACTCACCACGGCACTGGTCAACTCGTGCCGATAATCCCGCCTGCCGTGCGCACCAGCGGTTGATCGAGGATAAACGTCGAGGCTTTGGCATACGGCAACAGTTTGCTGTTGTGCAGCGGTGACGACACGAGGGTGTGCACTTCGAAATCGGTGTCTTCGCTGTGAGTCAAGCGACTGGTCAGCGAGCCATGGACATCGCCTGAGACGAACACCACGTTTTTGATCCGATGGGTACGAATGGTTTCCAGCAGGCGCAGACGCTGTTCGGGAAAAGCTTTCCAGGCATCGTCACCGTGAAGCTTGCGGTCGGGATAAAACATCACGCTGGTCACCACGAATTTCACCCGTGCCGGAGTGTGAATCAGCCATTCAAGCAGCGCTTGTTCCTGTTCGACGTCGAGAATGCGCCGATCGTCTTTCGACAGGTTGCGCTGGGTGCGACTGTCGGTAACGAACCAAGCGATATCGCTGTCGCCGAACTGATACCAGTAATGCTTCAAGCTGTCCCGGTCTATCTGGCCCTTGCCGTTACATGCATAAACCGGGCTGTGGCTGGCTTGATAAAGTTCATAAGCGGCCATGGCATTGCGATACAAGTCCTTGTCCGCATCTTTGGCATTGGCGGGCCAGTTATCTTCGATTTCATGATCGTCAAGCATCATGTAAGTCGATGTATTGGACATCAGTCGTTGAATATTCGGTTGCGAAAATGCCGTTCGATATTTCTTCAGAATGTCTTTGGCTTCGCGATCCGGTGCAATGATATTCAAGTCATCTACATAAACCTGGTCGCCGGTCATGATTACCGCACTGACCGGTAGATGACTGTTTTCGATCAGTTGATTGATCGAGCCAAAGATGCGGTCGCCCAGTTGCGGCAGGGAAGCGATGCCTGCGGTGATCCGCAGATAACGGCACGAACCGACGATAAAGCTGCGGGGCTGGTTGCCCTGCGCAGTTCGGGTGCGAAAGCGGTAGAGCTGACGCGGCCATTGCAATGGAAACTCGACCACCGTGTCGATGGTATGCACCGGGTTCATCGGACTTAGGCAACCGGCTTGATATTCGTATTCACAATCGGCATCGAGATCGTGCAATACCAGCACACCCGACATGTCATTAGCCGGATTCAAAAGTGCAAATACGCTGTTGGACCATTTTTCCGCACCGGCCTTGCGAGCGCGGACTCCGGCAAACACTCTTTTTCTGTCCTGCTGTTCGCCGCGAATGAAAATGCGTACTTCGTTAGTTGTGGTGTGGCCCACAATAGGGCCGATAGTCGGTTTGAACATGATCGATTCCGTTCGAGATTTTAATAAGATGAATTAAATAAGCGGAGCGCATTGAAGCAACTTTCCTGAGCAGAGGTTAGTTGGCCGGCGGCGGAAAATATTGGCGTTAAGTGGACCAGGCCTGTGGCCGATGTCAGCGCAGGTTGTAGGAAAGAGGCGCGATCCGGTTTATTTCAGGCAAAAAAAGCCCCGTCAATTGACGGGGTTGAGGTACGAGCGTGTGGCGCTCGAAAGGGTGCAGCAAACAGCCCTCCGTTGCCGGAGGGCCGTTTGGGTTACAGCAGGATGGTGCGGATGTCGCCCAACAGGCTGCCCAGACGCTGGGTGAAGCGTGCAGCTGCAGCGCCGTTGATCACACGGTGATCGTAGGACAGCGACAGTGGAAGCATCAGCTTCGGCTGGAAGGCTTTGCCGTCCCAGACTGGCTGGATGGTTGCCTTGGAAACACCGAGGATCGCCACTTCCGGCGCGTTGACGATTGGCGTGAAGCCGGTGCCGCCAATATGACCGAGGCTGGAAATGGTGAAGCAGGCGCCTTGCATCTCGTCCGAGGACAGCTTCTTGGTGCGGGCCTTTTCAGCCAGCGAAGCCGCTTCGGCCGCCAGTTGCAGCAGGCTCTTCTGGTCGACGTTCTTGATCACCGGCACCAGCAGGCCATCCGGAGTGTCGACGGCGAAGCCGATGTTCACGTATTTCTTGCGGATGATCGCCTTGCCGCTTGGCGCCAGCGAACTGTTGAAGTCCGGCAGCTCCTTGAGCAGGTGCGCGCAGGTCTTGAGCAGCAGCGGCAGGATGGTCAGCTTGACGCCAGCCTTCTCGGCCACGGCTTTTTGCGCTACACGGAAGGCTTCCAGCTCGGTGATGTCCGCCGAGTCGAATTGCGTCACGTGTGGCACGTTCAGCCAGCTGCGGTGCAGGTTGGCCGCGCCGACTTGCATCAGGCGGGTCATCGGCACTTCTTCGATTTCGCCGAAACGGCTGAAATCGACCACCGGGATCGGCGGGATGCCCGCGCCACCGGTAGCGCCGCCAGCAGCGGCCGGTGCTTCCTTGGCCTTCTGCATCATCGCCTTGACGTAAACCTGCACGTCCTCCTTGAGGATGCGACCATGCGGACCGCTGGCGCCAACGGCGCTCAGCTCGACGCCGAACTCACGAGCCAGTTGACGCACGGCAGGGCCGGCGTGAACCTTCGCGCCCGGCTTGGCCGGTGCGGCGGCTGGAGCGGCGGCAGGTGTAGCGGCAGCGGCAGCCGGAGCAGCAGCGGCAGGTGCCGGCGCGCTGGGTGCAGCCGGGGCAGCAGCAGGTGCCGCGCCTTTGACTTTGAGCTTGAGAATCAGGTCGCCAGTGCCGACTTCGTCATCCAGCTTGATCGAAACGCTTTCGACCACGCCAGCGGCAGGCGATGGAATTTCCATGCTGGCCTTGTCGGATTCCAGGGTGATCAGCGACTGGTCGGCTTCGACGGTGTCGCCGGCCTTGACCAGCACTTCGATGATCTTCGCCTTGCCGGCCGAACCGATGTCCGGCACGTGGATGTCCTGAACGCTGTCAGCGGCCGGTGCGGCCGGAGCAGCAGCCGGGGCTGGCGCAGCGGCAGCAGCAGGCGCAGCAGCCTGAGCCGGAGCGGCCGCAGCAGGGGCCGCAGCACCCGCCACTTCCAGATCCAGAATGAGATCGCCAGTGCCGACTTCGTCGTTGAGCTTGACGCTGATGGCCTTGACCACGCCAGCGGCAGGCGACGGGATTTCCATGCTCGCCTTGTCGGATTCCAGGGTGATCAGCGATTGATCAGCTTCGACGCTGTCGCCGACCTTGACCTGAATCTCGATGATCTGTGCCTTGCCCGACGAACCGATGTCCGGCACGTGCACTTGCTGTACCGAAGCGGCAGCAGGAGCAGCGGCAGGCGCGGCAGCAGCAGGGGCGGCAGCCGGTTTCTCTTCGGCTTTCGCAGCAGGTGCGGCGGCCGGCGCAGGGGCCGCTTCAGCAGCGCCCTCGACTTCCAGTTCGAGCAGTTCGTCGCCTTCTTTCAGACGGTCGCCCAGCTTCACTTTCAGGCTCTTGATGACGCCGGCTTTCGGGGCCGGCACTTCCATGCTGGCCTTGTCCGATTCCAGAGTCAGGATGCTCTGGTCGGCTTCGATGCGGTCGCCGACCTTCACAAACAGTTCAATTACTTCACCTTCACCGCTGCCGATGTCAGGTACGCGAATGAGTTCGCTCACAAAATGTCTCCTCAGCAGTCCAGTGGGTTGCGTTTTTCCGGGTCGATGCCGAACTTGACGATGGCCTCAGCCACGACTTTAGGTTCGATATCACCACGGTCAGCCAGTGCTTCCAGGGCTGCCAACACCACGAAATGACGGTCGACTTCGAAGAAATGACGCAGTTTCTTGCGGCTGTCGCTGCGGCCGAAACCGTCGGTGCCCAGGACTTTGAATTCCTTGGACGGTACCCACTGACGGATCTGCTCGGCGAACAGCTTCATGTAGTCGGTAGAGGCAATGACCGGACCTTTACGGCCGTTCAGGCACTCTTCGACGTAGCTCAGCTGAGGCTTCTGGCCAGGCTTGAGACGGTTGCTGCGTTCTACGGCCAGGCCGTCGCGACGCAGTTCGTTGAAGCTGGTAACGCTCCACACGTCAGCGCCGATGTTGAACTCTTCACGCAGGATCTTCGCCGCTTCACGCACTTCGCGCAGGATGGTACCGGAGCCCATCAGCTGAACGTGGTGCGCCGCATCGCGAGTGTCTTCCTCGAGCAGGTACATGCCTTTCTTGATGCCTTCTTCGGCACCGGCCGGCATGGCTGGCTGCTGGTACGACTCGTTCATCACGGTGATGTAGTAGAAGATGTCCTGTTGCTCTTCGGTCATCTTCTTCATGCCGTCCTGAATGATCACCGCCAGCTCGTAGCCGTAGGTCGGATCGTAGGTGCGGCAGTTCGGGATGGTCGCGGCCAGCAGGTGGCTGTGACCGTCTTCGTGCTGCAGACCTTCACCGTTCAGGGTGGTACGGCCGGCGGTGCCGCCGATCAGGAAGCCACGGGTACGGCTGTCGCCAGCGGCCCAGGCCAGGTCGCCGATACGCTGGAAGCCGAACATCGAGTAGAAGATGTAGAACGGCAGCATCGGCTGGTTGTGGCTGGAGTACGAAGTACCGGCAGCGATGAACGAGCTCATGGCGCCTGCTTCGTTGATGCCTTCTTCAAGGATCTGACCTTTCTGGTCTTCCTTGTAGAACATCACCTGGTCTTTATCGACTGGCTCGTAGAGCTGGCCGACGGAGGAGTAGATACCCAGCTGACGGAACATGCCTTCCATACCGAAGGTACGGGCTTCGTCCGGGATGATCGGGACGATGCGCGGACCGATTTCCTTGTCCTTGACCAGTTGCGCGAGGATCCGCACGAAGGCCATGGTGGTGGAAATTTCACGGTCGCCCGAGCCGTCGAGGATGGCTTTGAGGGTGTCCAGATCCGGAGTCGGTACGCTGAAGCTCTGCGCACGGCGTTGTGGCACGAAGCCGCCCAATGCAGCGCGACGCTCGGCCAGGTAGCGGCCTTCGGCACTGTTCGGCTCTGGCTTGAAGAACGGCAGGTTCTCCAGCTCTTCGTCCTTGACCGGGATATCGAAGCGATCGCGGAACAGCTTCAGGCTCTCGACGTCGACCTTCTTGGTGTTGTGCGCGGTGTTCTTCGCTTCGCCGGCACCGGTGCCATAACCCTTGATGGTCTTGGCGAGGATGACGGTCGGTTGTTCCTTGTGGTTGACCGCTTCGTGGTACGCCGCGTAGACCTTGTACGGGTCGTGGCCGCCACGGTTGAGTTTCCAGATCTCGTCGTCGGACAGATCGGCAACCATTGCCTTGAGTTCAGGCGTGTTGAAGAAGTGCTCGCGAACGAACGCGCCGTCTTTGGCTTTGTAGTTCTGGTATTCGCCGTCGATGACTTCGTCCATGCGACGCTGCAGGATGCCGTCGACGTCCTTGGCCAGCAATGGGTCCCAGAAACGGCCCCAGATGACTTTGGTTACGTTCCATTGTGCACCGCGGAACACGCCTTCGAGTTCCTGAATGATCTTGCCGTTGCCGCGAACCGGGCCGTCGAGGCGCTGCAGGTTGCAGTTGATGACGAAGATCAGGTTGTCCAGCTTCTCGCGGCCGGCCAGGGAGATCGCGCCCAGGGATTCCGGCTCGTCGCACTCGCCGTCGCCCAGGAAGCACCAGACCTTCTGTTTGCCCGGCTGGATGAAACCACGGTGCTCCAGGTACTTCATGAAGCGCGCCTGGTAGATCGCCTGGATCGGACCCAGACCCATCGATACGGTCGGGAACTGCCAGAAGTCAGGCATCAGCCAAGGGTGCGGATAGGACGACAGGCCTTGACCATCGACTTCCTGACGGAAGTTGTTCATCTGGTCTTCGGTGATGCGGCCTTCCATGAATGCGCGGGCGTAAACGCCTGGCGAGGTGTGGCCCTGGAAGTAGATCAGGTCGCCGCCGTGTTCGTCGGTCGGGGCCTGGAAGAAATAGTTGAAGCCGATGTCATACAGGGTCGCACTGGAAGCGAAGCTGGAGATGTGACCACCCAGGTCCGAATCTCGCAGGTTCGTGCGCATTACCATGGCCATCGCGTTCCAGCGTACCAGCGAGCGAATGCGGCGTTCCATGAACAGGTCGCCAGGCATGCGTGCTTCGTGGGTAACGGGGATCGTGTTGCGGTAAGGCGTGGTGATCGCGTAAGGGAGCTGCGAGCCGCTGCGGGTCGCGAGTTCGCCCATACGGGTCATCAGATAGTGAGCACGGTCTTCGCCTTCTTTGTCGAGAACCGATTCCAGGGCGTCCAGCCATTCCTGGGTTTCGACGGGATCGAGGTCTTGCATGGCTTGCTCCAGGGCGGAAAGGCTTCCAGAATCGGTTGCCTGAGTTTGCGACTGGCCTTGTGGGCAGACGATTTAAAATTCTTGGATTGCCGACAGGTTGTTCCGGCGGCGTGTAGTTTTACTACAAATCTTCCGGCATTTCAGCCTTTCGAATGTATAGACGAGTAGTAAAACTACAGATGAAAGGCTTGTGGCCTCCGACTGCGTTGTGAGAATAATCGTTAAGGCGGGTCGATTTCCATCCGAATAAGGTGAAAGTTTGATGCTGGATGCCAAAGAAGAACAAATTTCAGCTATTTCTAACTTTTGTTCGACAGTCCTTCACGTAGCGGGTTTTCATCATTCACTACAAGCGGCCCTTTATACGCCGATCAAGGATAGACCATGACCCTGCCCGTGCTTGCCGAACTGCCCGCCATTCTCCTGCCGTTGGTCAGCCGATCCGAGCAGTCGTTCCGTACGTCCGTCGCCGCCCTTGAAGACGATCACGGCCTGTCGAGCTGGACGCCGGAGCGCTGGGCGCAATTCGCCCGCGTCAGCGCTGCCAGCGAATTTGTCATTGAACAGAGCATTCGTGACCCTTTGATGTTGCTGGCGCTGGTGGCGTCCGGCGAACTCGATCGGCCCTTTGCGCCCGGCGAGTTGCGCGCACAGATCGCCGCCGCCGTGAACACCGCGCAGAGCGAAGACGAACTCGGCCGCGCCTTGCGTCGCCAACGCGCACGCCATCAGGTGCGGATCATCTGGCGCGACCTGACCCGCCAGGCCGATCTGGTGCAGACCTGCCGCGACCTCTCGGACATGGCCGACGCCACCATCGATCAGGCTTATCAATGGCTTTACAGCCGTCATTGCGAGCAATTCGGCACGCCGACCGGTCGGCGCAGTGGTGAGCCGCAGCAGATGGTCATCCTCGGCATGGGCAAGCTCGGCGCGGTCGAGCTGAATCTGTCTTCCGACATCGACCTGATCTTCGCCTACCCCGAAGGCGGCGAAACCGTCGGCGTGAAACGCTCGCTGGATAATCAGGAATTCTTCATCCGCCTCGGCCAGCGTCTGATCAAGGCACTCGACCCGATGACGGTCGACGGCTTTGTTTTCCGTGTCGACATGCGCCTGCGCCCATACGGATCGTCCGGTGCGCTGGTGCTCAGCTTCAACGCGCTGGAGCAGTATTACCAGGATCAGGGCCGCGACTGGGAACGCTACGCGATGATCAAGGCGCGGGTGGTGGCTGGCGATCAGGTGGCCGGCGCGCAGTTGCTCGATATGCTCCGGCCGTTCGTTTATAGGCGCTATCTGGACTTCTCGGCGATCGAAGCGCTGCGCACCATGAAGCAGTTGATCCAGCAGGAAGTGCGGCGCAAGGGCATGGCCGACAACATCAAGCTCGGTTCCGGCGGCATTCGTGAGGTCGAGTTCATCGCTCAGGCCTTTCAACTGATCCATGGTGGCCGCGACCTGAGCCTGCAACAGCGTCCTCTATTAAAGGTGCTGAGCACGCTGGAAGGGCAAGGCTATCTGCCGCCGGCGGTGGTCAGCGAATTGCGCGAGGGTTACGAGTTTCTGCGTTACACCGAACATGCCATTCAAGCGATTGCCGACCGCCAGACGCAGATGCTGCCGGACAGCGCTCAGGATCAGGCGCGGATAGCCTTCATGCTGGGCTTCGCCGATTGGTCGGCGTTCCATGAACAACTGATGTACTGGCGCGGGCGCGTGGCCTGGCATTTCGCCCAGGTGATCGCCGATCCCGATGAGGAAGAGGGCAGCGAAAGCGAAGTGGTGGTCGGTGGTGAGTGGCTGCCGCTGTGGGAGGAAGAACAGGACGAAGAGGCCGCGTGCCGGCAGTTGCAGGAAGGCGGTTTCGTCGATGCCGGCAAAGCCCTGAAAGCGCTGGCCGGTTTGCGCGGCAGTCCGCAACTGCGCGCGATGCAGCGGCTGGGACGCGAACGTCTGGATGCGTTCATTCCGCGACTGCTTGCGCAAGCAGTGGAGCATGACAATCCCGATCTGGTACTCGAGCGCGTGCTGCCGCTGGTGGAAGCGGTGGCGCGGCGCTCGGCGTATCTGGTGTTGCTCACGGAAAACCCCGGTGCGCTGCGCCGCCTGCTGACCCTGTGTGCGGCGAGCCCGTGGATTGCCGAGCAGATCACGCGCTTCCCGCTGCTGCTCGACGAATTGCTCAACGAAGGTCGGCTGTTCAAGCCGCCGCTGGCGCCGGAACTGGCGGCCGAGTTGCGCGAACGCCTGACGCGAATTCCCGAAGACGACCTCGAGCAGCAAATGGAAGCCCTGCGCCACTTCAAACTGGCGCACCGCTTGCGCGTCGCCGCCTCGGAAATTGCAGGCAGCCTGCCGCTGATGAAAGTCAGCGATTACCTGACCTGGCTGGCCGAAGCGATTCTCGAACAGGTGCTCGCCCTGGCCTGGCGGCAGACCGTGGCCAAGTACGGCACGCCGCTGCGCACCGACGGCACGCTGTGCGATCCCGGCTTCATCATTGTCGGTTATGGCAAAGTCGGCGGTATCGAACTGGGGCATGGTTCCGATCTGGATCTGGTGTTCATCCATGACGGCGATCCGCAGGCGGAAACCGATGGGCCGAAATCCATCGACGGCGCGCAGTTCTTCACGCGTCTGGGGCAGCGGATCATTCACCTGCTCACGGCGCAGACCAACTCCGGCCAGCTCTATGAAGTGGATATGCGCCTGCGTCCGTCCGGCGCTTCCGGGCTGCTGGTGAGTTCTCTCGGCGCGTTCGCTCGCTATCAGGAAAATGAAGCCTGGACGTGGGAGCATCAGGCTTTGGTGCGCGCGCGGGTGCTGGTGGGCAGCCAGGATGTTGGCCAGGCCTTCGAGAAAGTCCGCGCGCAGGTGCTGGGCAAGCCTCGGGATTTGGCCAAACTGCAGCAGGAAGTCAGCGAGATGCGTGCCAAGATGCGCGACAACCTCGGCACCCGCAGCACCGCGGCCGGCACGGCGGCGAATGCGTTCGACGCGGGCGTGCCGTTCGATCTCAAGCAGGACGCCGGAGGTATCGTCGATATTGAATTTATGGTGCAATACGCGGCCCTGGCGTGGTCACACAGCCATCCGCCACTGCTGCGCTGGACCGATAACATCCGCATTCTGGAAGAGCTGGAGCACGAAGGGCTGATGCCCGCCGAAGATGCCAGTCTGTTGCGCGAGGCCTACAAGGCCTACCGCTCCGCCGCCCACCGGCAGGCCTTGCAGAAGGACGCCGGGGTGATAGCCGGGGATCAGTTTGTCGAAGAGCGGCAACAGGTGTTGCGGATCTGGAAAGAGTTGGGGCTAAGCTGAACCACAGATGTATGGCCGGATGCAAAACCCTGTAGGAGTGAGCCTGCGCGCGATAGCGGAGTGACAGTCGACAGTCATGTTGAAGGAAATGACCCATCGCCAGCAGCGCCGCTTCCACAATGATTATCGAGGCGGGGAGGCGTAAATGCCTCCCCGGTTCGTTTTTGGAAACCACATGAATATTCTGATCGTTGGGCCCAGTTGGGTCGGTGACATGGTGATGGCGCAGACACTGTTTCAGTGTCTCAAACAGCGCCACCCGCAATGCGCAATCGACGTGCTGGCGCCCGAATGGAGCCGGCCGATCCTCGAACGCATGCCCGAAGTGCGCAAGGCCTTGAGCTTCCCGCTCGGCCACGGCGCGCTGGAACTGGCGACGCGTCGGCGCATCGGCAAATCCCTGCGCGGCCAGTACGATCAGGCGATCCTGCTGCCCAATTCGCTGAAATCGGCACTGGTGCCATTTTTTGCCGGCATCCCGAAACGTACCGGTTGGCGCGGCGAATTCCGCTATGGCCTGCTCAACGACGTGCGTACCCTCGACAAACAACGCTATCCGCTGATGATCGAGCGCTTCATGGCCTTGGCCTATGAAGCGAACGCTGAGTTGCCGAAGCCGTATCCGCGCCCGAGCCTGCAAATTGACCCGGTCACCCGCGAAGCCGCTTTGGCCAAATTCGGCCTGAGCCTCGATCGCCCGGTCCTGGCCCTGTGCCCTGGCGCCGAGTTCGGCGAATCCAAGCGCTGGCCGTCCGAGCACTACGCCAAGGTCGCCGAAGCGCGCATTCGCGAGGGCTGGCAGGTGTGGCTGTTCGGCTCGAAAAACGATCACGCGGTCGGCGAGGACATTCGTGCCCGGCTGATCCCGGGCCTGCGCGAAGAATCGGTCAACCTCAGCGGCGGCACTTCTTTGGCCGAGGCCATCGACCTGCTGTCCTGTGCTGATTCGGTTGTCTCTAACGATTCCGGCCTGATGCACGTCGCTGCGGCATTGAATCGCCCGCTGGTCGCGGTCTATGGCTCGACCTCGCCGGGCTTCACCCCGCCGCTGGCCGAGCAGGTCGAGATCGTGCGCCTGGGCATCGAATGCAGCCCTTGCTTCGATCGCACCTGCCGTTTTGGCCATTACAACTGCCTGCGTCAGCTGATGCCGGACGCGGTCAACGATGCCTTGCAGAAGTTGCAGGGCTCCGTGATCGAGGTTCATTAACTTGCGGGTATTGCTGATCAAGACTTCATCGCTGGGCGACGTGATTCACGCGTTGCCAGCGCTGACCGACGCCGCCCGCGCGATCCCGGGCATCAAGTTCGACTGGGTGGTGGAAGAAGGCTTCGCCGAGATTCCGAGCTGGCACCCGGCGGTCGATAAGGTAATTCCGGTGGCCATCCGCCGCTGGCGCAAGAATCTGTGGAACACCATCACCAGCGGCGAGTGGAAACGCTTCAAGCAAAGCGTGCGCGCGAATAAATACGACCTGGTGATCGACGCTCAAGGCTTGCTGAAAAGCGCCTGGCTGACCCGCTACGTCAAAGCCCCGGTGGCCGGCCTCGATAAAACCTCCGCTCGCGAGCCGATGGCTGCGCGCTTCTACAATCGCAAACTCGCTGTCGCCCGTGGCCAACATGCCGTCGAGCGCGTGCGCCAGTTGTTCGCCATCGCGCTGGGTTACGACTTGCCCAAAGGCCTCGGTGATTACGGCCTCAACGTCGAGCGGCTGGTCGAGTTGCCGCGCAAGAATGCCTACGTGGTGTTCCTCCACGGCACCACTTGGGACACCAAGCACTGGCCGGAAATCTACTGGCGCGAGCTGACCGAGCGGGTCGGCTACCTCGGCGTTGGCGTGAAGTTGCCGTGGGGCAACCCACAGGAAAAAGCCCGCGCCGAGCGCATCGCTGCCGGCTTCAAACATGCCGAAGTGCTGCCGAAGCTCAATCTGGCCGGCGTCGGCAAAGTTCTCGCCGGCGCGCAGGCTTGTGTGGCGGTGGACACCGGTCTCGGCCACTTGGCCGCTGCGCTGGACGTGCCGACCATTTCGCTGTTCGGCCCGACCAACCCGGGCCTGACTGGCGCCTACGGCAAGCTGCAGATTCATCTGGCCAGCGACTTCCCGTGCGCGCCCTGCATGCAGAAAAATGCACCTACCAACCGACCGAGCAGGATGCCCGTCAGTTTGACCTGAAACGCGAGCAGCCTTTGTGCTTCACGCGTGTAAATCCCGAGCGTGTCGCCAGCCGACTGAGCACGTTGTTGATGGCTGAGGAGCTGCGCTGATGCAATTGGCATTCGTCCTGTACAAATATTTCCCGTTCGGTGGCTTGCAGCGCGACTTCATGCGCATCGCCCTCGAATGCCAGAAGCGTGGCCATCAGATTCGCGTCTACACGCTGATCTGGGAAGGCGACGTACCGCCGGGTTTTGAAGTGCTGGTGGCGCCGGTCAAGGCGTTCTTCAATCACCGTCGCAACGAGAAACTCAGCGCGTGGATGGCAGCGGATCTGGCCAAACGTCCGGTCGATCGCCTGATCGGCTTCAACAAGATGCCGGGCCTGGACGTGTACTACGCGGCTGATGGCTGCTTCGAAGACAAGGCGCAGAACCTGCGCAACTCGCTGTATCGCCGCTGGGGCCGCTATCGCCACTTCGCCGAATACGAGCGCGCGGTGTTCGCCAAAGACGCGAAGACCGAAGTGCTGATGATTTCCGAAGTGCAGCAACCACTGTTCATCAAGCACTACGACACGCCGCTTGAGCGCTTCCATCTGCTGCCGCCGGGCATCGCCCAGGATCGTCGACGTCCGGCGAATGCTGATGAAATTCGCGCCGGTTTCCGCGCTGAATTCAATCTCAAGGACGACGAGCTGCTGCTGGTGCAGATCGGCTCCGGCTTCAAGACCAAGGGTGTCGATCGCAGCCTCAAAGCGCTGGCCGCACTGCCCGCCGAATTGCGCAAACGCACCCGGCTGTTTGTAATCGGCCAGGATGACCCCAAATTGTTCCAGATGCAGAGTGCGACGCTGGGCCTGGGTGACAACGTGACCTTTCTCAAAGGGCGCAGCGATATCCCGCGTTTTCTGCTCGGCGCCGACCTGTTGATTCACCCGGCCTACAACGAAAACACCGGTACCGTGCTGCTTGAAGCGTTGGTGGCCGGTTTGCCGGTGCTGGTCAGCGCGGTCTGCGGATACGCCCATTACATTGCCGAGGCCGACGCCGGGCGAGTGCTGGACGAGCCGTTCGAGCAGGCGCAGCTGACGCAATACCTTACCGAGATGTTGAGCAATGACGCTGCACGTGCGGCCTGGAGCCGCAACGGTCTGGCCTTCGCCGAGACGGCCGACCTCTACAGCATGCCGCAGCATGCGGCGGATGTGATTCTGGCGGAGCACGCTTAATGAAGTTGATGCTGGCTGAACCGTTCAAAAGCCTTTGGGCCGGACGCGACCCGTTCGCCGCAGTCGAAGGCTTGCAGGGCGAGGTATACCGCGAGCTGGAAGCACGCCGGACATTGCGCACGGAAGTCGACGGCCATGGCTTTTTCGTCAAGATCCACCGTGGCATCGGCTGGGGCGAAATCCTCAAGAACCTGCTGACCGCCAAGCTGCCGGTGCTCGGCGCCGGGCAAGAGTGGAAAGCCATTCAGCGCCTGCAGGAAGTCGGCGTGCCGACCATGACCGCCGTCGCCTACGGCGAGAAGGGCAGCAACCCGGCGGATCAGCATTCGTTCATCGTCACCGAAGAACTGGCGCCGACCATCAGCCTGGAAGACTTCAGCATCGACTGGGTCAAGCACCCCCGAGCCAACACTCAAGCGCGCATTGATTGCCGAAGTGGCGCGGATGACCGGCATGATGCACCGCGCCGGGGTCAACCACCGCGACTGCTACATCTGCCACTTCCTGCTGCACACCGACAAACCGGTGACGCCGCAGGATTTCAAACTCTCGGTGATCGATCTGCACCGTGCCCAGACCCGCGCGAAAATCACTCAGCGCTGGCGCAACAAGGATCTGGCGGCGCTGTATTTCTCCGCGCTGGACATCGGCCTGACTCGCCGCGACAAGCTGCGTTTCCTCAAGGGTTATTTCCAGCAACCGCTGCGGCAGATTCTGGCAGAAGAGGCGCCGCTGCTGAACTGGCTGCAAGGCAAGGCCGACAAGCTCTACGAACGCAAGCAGCGTTACGGGGATGCGCTCTGATGGCGGGCTGGACGCTTGAGCCGCAGTACAGCGAACTCGCCGAAGAGTTTGGCAGCCTCGACGCCGTATTTGCGTTGCAGGGTGAACGCCTGACTCGCGACCCGCTCTCGGAGGTCATTCGCGTGCAGCGCGCCGGCGTCAACTATTACGTCAAGCGCTACGTCGGCGCCGGTAAGGGCCTGCGTCGCTACCTCGGCAAGCCGCGGGTGAAGATGGAGTGGCAGAACCTCAAGCGCTTCGCCAAGTGGGGCATCCCTACCGCCGAAGTGGTCGCCTGGGGGCTGGAACGACGTGGTGCGGCTTATGATCGTGGCGCCATGATCACTCGCGAATTGCCCAACACTGAAGACCTCTCCGCGCTGGCCGAGCGCAAGGATCCCAAACTCAAGGATCGCGCCTGGGTCGACGGTGTCAGCCGGCAACTGGCCGGTTATACCCGGACCATGCATGATCACCGCTTTACCCATAACGACCTGAAATGGCGCAACCTGTTGATCGACGATCAGGCGCGTATCTTTCTCATCGACTGCCCCAACGGTGAGTTCTGGCGCGGCTTCTGGCTCAAGTACCGGATCACCAAGGACCTGGCCTGTCTCGACAAGCTGGCCAAATATCACCTGTCCAATACCCAACGCCTGCGTTTCTATAAGCAGTACCGCCAGTGCGATCGGCTCGATGGCGCCGACAAGAAACGGATTCGGCACGTGGTGAGATTTTTGAGGGACGTGAATGACTGATTTTATTGCCGAGCAGGACCGTGCGCTGCTGGAGCGCCACGGTCTCGGCACTTTCGACGCGCTGTGGGCCAAACAGCTGGAAGCGGTGGATGAGCCCAACACTTCTGGCGGCGGCTGGAGCAGCGTGTTCCGCCTGAACCTGGAAGGCCAGGGTTATTACCTCAAGCGCCAGAGCAACTATCTGACCCGCACCTTGCATGCACCGCTTGGCGAGCCGAGCTTTGCCCGCGAGTTCCGCAATATCAGCCGCTATCGCAAGCTTGGCATCCCGGCATTGCAGGCCGCGTTTTTCGGTGAGCGCAAGGTTGATGGGGAAGTGCGCGCCATTTTGCTGACCCGCGCACTGGACGGCTGGAGCGATCTGGATTCGTTGCTTGAACGCTGGGCTCAACTCAGTGCCGCGCAACATTCGGCGATTCTCAAGGCCTGCGGATTGCTGGCGCGGCGTCTGCACGGCATGCGTCAGGTGCATGGCTGTTTTTATCCCAAGCATATTTTTCTGCGCGCCACTGGCGACGGTTTCGAGGCGCAACTGATTGATCTGGAAAAGACCCGGCCGCTGCTGTTCGGCGCGCGTGATCGGGTCAGGGATCTGGAGCCGTTGCAGCGCCGTTCGCCGCAGTGGAGCGAGGCGGACTTGCGCCAGTTGCTCGCGGCCTATCTTGATCAGCCGACTGACAGTTCGCTGCTCGACCGCTGGCTCGATCGGCTGACGGCACGGCGCAGTCACAAGGAGACCCGCTGATGCGCTTGTCCGAACTGGCCCGATCCGGGCGCTCACCCTCGTTGCCGCTGACTGTGACTCTGGCGGATGCAGCCGGGGCTGCGGATTTGCAGTTGCTGAGCCTTTTGCGGGTGCTGCCCGGGCAGCGCTACGTCGGTGCCGGGGTATGGCGCGGTCGGCCGGTACTGGCCAAGTTGTTGGTCGGCAGCAAGGCTGCCCGGCATTTTCAGCGTGAGCTGGATGGCGTGCGGCTACTCGCTGCGCAGGGCCTGACCACGCCGCTGCTGTTGGCCGATGGGCTGGAAGACGGCGAGGGCGGCTGGCTGCTGTTTGAATTTCTCGAAGACGCCGAAAGCCTCGGTGATGCCTGGGCGAAGGTCGAGTCGCTGCCTGTGTTGGCCGATGAGCAAACCGCCGTGCTGGCTGAAGCGCTCGATGCCATCGGCAGGCTGCACCAGAGGGGCTCTGGCAGGAAGACTTGCACCTGGACAATCTGCTGCGTCACGGTGGCCAGCTGTATCTGATCGATGGTGCCGGAGTGCGTGCGGAAACGGCGGGGCAGCCATTGTCCCGGCAGAAAGTGCTGGAAAACCTCGGGGTGTTTTTCGCCCAGTTGCCCAAGTCACTGGAGCCGTTCACCGAAGAGTTGCTGGTCTATTACCTGTTGAGCAACAGCGAGCATGCGTTGCCGCTGGAGGCATTGCAAAAGCAGATCGACAAGGTCCGTAGCTGGCGCCTCAGAGATTATCTGATCAAGGTCGGCCGCGACTGCACCTTGTTCGCGGTTCACCGCGGCGCATTCGCCTTGCGCGCCATTCGCCGCGAAGAAGAAACCGCCATGCTGCCGGTGCTCGAACAGGCCGACGCCTTGCTTGATCGGGGGCATCTGTACAAGACCGGCGGCGCGGCCAGCGTCGGCCGAGTCGAGACAGGCGGCCGCACGCTGGTGATCAAGCGCTACAACATCAAGGGCTTTGCCCACTGGCTCAAGCGCTTCTGGCGCCCGAGTCGGGCCTGGCATTCGTGGCGCGAAGGCAATCGCCTGGCCTTCCTTGGTATCGCCACGCCGAAACCGCTGGCGGTACTGGAAAAGCGGTTTTGTGGCTGCGCCGCAGTGCCTATCTGGTCACGGAATTCCTGCCGGGGCCAGACATAATCGAGCGCTTCACGCCTTACGTGGAGAATGGCGAGGCACCAGAAGCCGAGTTGCAGGCACTGGATCAGCTGTTTGCCCGGTTGATTGCCGAGCGCATCAGTCATGGCGATTTCAAGGGCCACAACCTGTTCTGGCAGGCGGATCGCTGGGCTTTGATCGACCTCGACTCGATGTGCCAGCACGGCTCTGTCAGCAGCTTTGCCCCGGCCTACGCCCGGGATCGCGCGCGTTTCATGCGCAACTGGCCGCCAGGCAGTGCGTTGTACCGCGTCATTGATCAGCGCCTGCCGAAAGATGTCTCGAGCGCGGGGTGACTCCATTTCGTGAGCAGGCCGCTTCCGGCGAGGGACTCGGTCCCCTGCGGATCCGAGTCTGCGGGCAGTAACGGACAAAACACAGCGACTTGTCCTACAGCTTCTCCAGAAGCCATGAACTGTGCCCTGCTCGGCCTCGATGCTAATTTGCCTGTCGATTCTGGAGGGCGAATCTTGAGCATGAAAAAACTGGTGACGCTGGGCGTTCTTTCCTGGGTTCTCTCAGGCTGTGGCAGTGTCTCGACCGTATTGCAGGACGACGCCGATGCTGCCCGTGACTTGCGCAAGAAGAAGACCTACTGCCAATCGATTCCGCGCGTATACAGTGGCCTGGCCTTCGATTTTTGCACGTTGAATGCGCCGCCCGATCCGACGGGCATGCTGGCGCCCTTTGTGTTGCTTGATCTTCCGCTGTCCGCCGTGTTCGATACGCTGTCGCTGCCCTATACGATTTATCGCCAGGTCGCCGACTCAAACCTGAGTATTTACTGGCGCAGAGACGGCTATTGAGTCGTTCGGTCCGTTGAATCGGCCCATTCGCGCAGGTGACAATTCGCACAAGGTAATTCCCGTCATGTTTACGCTATAATCCCGCCCTTTAGCTGCCACTCGCCCTGTGCGAAGGCACATCAATACTCAAGGCGCATCGCGCCTGCATGCAGACTAAAGAGGCTAGACCCCTGTGGCATTGACGATTCTTGGCCTGTCCGGCGCCCTTAGCCATGATCCTTCCGCAGCCTTGTACATCGACGGCAAGCTGGTCGCGGCGGCTGAAGAGGAGCGCTTCGTACGCGATAAACATGCAAAGAACCGCATGCCCTACGAATCGGCGAAATTCTGCCTCGAGCAAGCTGGCATCAAGCCATCCGACGTTGACGTGGTGGCAATTCCATTCGCCCCGATCAGCCTGTTTGGCAAGGCCCGCTGGCACTACGCCAAGCGCTATTGGTACGCCCCGGATCGCGCTCTCGATGCAATCCTGATGGGCAACCGTCGCTACAAGCGCTATCGCAACAAGATCGTCTGGTGCCTCGAGCAACTGGGCTTCGATCCGAAGAAAATCAAGATCGAGCCGGTCGAGCACCACCTGGCACACGCTTCCAGCGCCTATCACTGCTCGGGTTTCAAAGAGAAAACCGCGATTCTCGGCATCGATGGCAAGGGCGAATACGCCACGACTTTCTTCGGCTATGGCGAAAACGGCAAGATTCACAAGATCAAGGAATTCTTCGACCCGGATTCCCTCGGCGGCCTGTACGGTGCGATCACCGAGTTCCTCGGTTTCGAGATGCTCGACGGTGAGTTCAAGGTCATGGGCATGGCGCCGTACGGCGATGCCAGCAAATATGATTTCTCGCGTCTGGCCTCGTTCGAAAATGGCGAGCTGGTGATCAACACCGACTACGCCAACGTGATCGGCCTGCGTCGTTATAAAGAAAAGGGCAAAGGCTTCTACTTCTCGCCGAAGCTGATCGAGTGGCTGGGTCCGAAGCGCGAAGGCGACATCGCCGACGAGCCGTACATCCACTACGCCGCGAGCATGCAAGCGCTGTTCGAGAAGCTCGCGCTGCAGATGATCGACTACTACCTGGGCGACGTACTCAAGGAAACCGGCAAACTGGCTTTCGCCGGTGGCTGTGCGTTGAACGTCAAGCTGAACC
Source organism: Pseudomonas sp. B21_DOA (assembly GCA_030544685.1). Lineage (NCBI taxonomy): Bacteria > Pseudomonadati > Pseudomonadota > Gammaproteobacteria > Pseudomonadales > Pseudomonadaceae > Pseudomonas > Pseudomonas sp. B21_DOA. The sequence continues at coordinate 1,496,209 of CP086683.1, forward strand.
AGAAAATCATCGCCCGCGACGACATCAAGGAGTTGTTCGTGCAGCCTGCGTCCGGCGATGCCGGCACTGCGGTCGGCGCTGCCGCTTACGTGTCGCACGCCCGTGGCGTACCGGTCGAGAAGATGGAACACGTCTACCTCGGCCCGTCCTACAGCAACGAAGATGTGATCGCTGCGTGCGCCCGTCATGAGAACAAGCCGACCTGGCGCAAGCTCGACAACATGCCGCAAGAGATTGCCAGAATCATGGTTGAAGGCAATCCGGTGGCCTGGTTCCAGGGCCGGATGGAATTCGGTCCGCGTGCACTTGGCGGCCGTTCGATCATCGGTTGCCCGAGCATTCCCGGTGTGGCTGATCGAATCAACCACCAGATCAAGTTCCGCGAGCGCTGGAGGCCTTTCTGCCCGTCGATGCTCGACACCGTCGCGCCGCATATGATCAAGATCGATCACCCGGCGCCGTTCATGACTTTCACCTTCGAAGTCGCCGAAGAATGGAAAGCCCGCGTGCCGGAAGTTGTCCATGAAGACGGCACCTCCCGCGCCCAGGTGCTCAAGCGTGAATACAATCCGCGCTACTACGACATGATGAAGGCGCTGGAAGACCTGACCGGCAACGGCGTATCGCTGAACACTTCGCTCAACCGTCGAGGCGAACCGATGATCTGCTCGCCGACCGATGCGCTGAATATGTTTTTTGGTTCTGACCTGCAATATCTGATCATGGAAGATATTCTTGTCGTCAAAGACGGCGTGCAAGGAAACGGTCTTGACTGAAACACTGATCAGCGTCGTGATCCCCGCGTACAACTACGCCAGTTCGCTGCCTCGGGCTGTGGAGTCGGTGCTGGCGCAGTTGCATGAAGCGACGGCGGATCTGCTGGTTATCGATGACGGTTCCACTGACGCGACGCCTGAGGTTGTACAAGCGTTGCTGGCAGAGCACCCCGGGCGTTTTCGTGCCATACGCCAAAGCAATGGCGGACTGTCTTCAGTGCGCAATCGCGGGATCGAGGAAACCGTCGGGCAATTTCTGGTTTTTCTCGACGCAGATGACGAGATGGCTTCCGGGGCACTGGCGGCGTTATCGCAACACATCGCCAGTTACCCTGAAACGCGGATGATCATCGGCGCTCATTGGTCAATCTTCTCCGGTGGCAAGCGCAGCCTGCAGGCTGTCAAACCACTGCCGGCAACGTTGCGCCAGCGGGTCAGAGGCTATTTGCTGGACAAGACGGTGTCGATCTCCAACGGGGCTTGCGCAATGCATCGTGATGTATTCGCGCCGGGCAACTATCCCGAGCATCTGCGCAACGTTGAGGATTTACCGGTATTTGCGCAAGTGCTGGCGCGCTTTCCCTGCACGGTGATCGAACAGCCACTGGCACTCATTTACAAGCACGCCGACAGCATGCGCCATGATTTGCGCCAGAGCCTGGCAGCTGGTACCGAGCAGGTGGTTGCTGAAGTTTTTTCCAGTCAGCGGATGCCGCGAGAATTTCACGATTTGCGTCAGGCATATCTCGCTCAACGATGCCTGTCATTGTTTCGAGATTGCTATTCGCATGGCGAATACGCATTGGCGAAAGCATTCTACATGCAGGCGCTACGCGCCGATTGGCGCATTCTCGGGCGTTGGTCTTACATGCGCAAAGCCTTGCGCCTGCTGTTCCGATAAATCTGTTGTTTTTTGGCGTACCTGTGGCGCGTGATGTTGAGGGGCTGGGTGAAAGGTACGGATAACAAGTGGGTGATCAAGGCAGCTCGGGTAATCAATGAGCGACCGGTCAGTGTCGCGTTCTGGGCAAGCATTCTCCTTTCACTGATCGCCGTGTGGGGTACCGCAACGGTCGGTCGCGATGCCGCGCTGTACATCGATATCGCCCATGAGGTTGTCTTGCACGGGGCCGACGTGGCCTGGGTGCATTTCGACTGGCCGTGGTTCTCTATTCTTCTGGCCCTGACCCATCGCTTTCTGTGGTTGCCGTTGGAGTTGAGCGCCTATCTCTGGTGCGGTCTGTTTTTCGCCGGCACCAGTGCCCTGATGGTCGATTGTATTCGCCGACGTTCGCCACAACTTGCCGGGTGGGCATGCCTGGTTGTGCTGGCAATGCCCGCGGTCAATTCCTTTCGAAATGACATCATCCGTGAATGCGGTTTCTGGTTTTTCTGCACGCTGGCGTTATGGCAGGCGCTGCGTTGGCAAGCCTTGGGCGGCTGGCTCAGAGCCGGCCTGATTCACTTGGCTATCGTGGCCGCAGCGCTGTTCCGGCTGGAGGCATTGCTTTTATTGCCAGCGCTGGGGCTGTGGCAGTTGCCGGGGCTGTGGCGCTCCGGTCAGCGCGCGCGTTTGCTGCAGTTTGCTCTGTTGCCGGTGGTGGGGCTGCTGGTTGCATCGGCCTTCGGATTTTTCATGTCGGCACGCTTCCTCCTGTATCTGGACATGATTGCACCGCAGGGCGTCTACAAGTCGTTTCAGATGCTGTCTGAACAGTTTGGCAACTCGCTGATCAACAAGTACTCCCAGGATGAAGCCGGGCGCATCGTGTTCTTCGGGCTGCTGGCGACGATGATGATCACCTTCGTCAAGCTGATGGGGCCGTTCGCTGCGCCATTTGTCCTGCGTCGCAACTGGGGAGTCTTGGGTGTTTACTGGCGTGACTATCGTCCGTTCGCCTGGGCAGCACTGCTGTATCTCGTCGTGCTGATGCTGTTTTTCATCAAGCAGCAGTTCATGAACGCCCGGTATCTGAGTTTCCTGAATTTGCTGTTCGTACCGGTACTGGCGATGGGGCTGGCGGCATTTGCCCGGCAGTTTCCGCGCTGGACCAAAGTGCTGGTCGTGGCAGCGTTGCTGGTGATGCTGTCGAATGTGATTTCGACTGGCGCTGGCAAGACCCATTACGTGGCCGCCGGGCGCTGGATGTCCGCGCACGTTGAGCCTGAGGCCAGCGCCTGGTTCGAAGACGGTCGCATCAGCTATTACGCGGGGCGGGGTTATGTCCTGCCGACGCTCACGCGTGAACAGGCGATGTCGCCGGAGCACGCCGATGACTATCGCTATTTCCTGATCGAAGGCAAAGGCGATGAGCCGTGGCTGGGCGAGTGGCTGGTGGCGCACAAGATGCGCATCATTGAGCGCTTCGCCAATCGCAAGGGTGCGACGATTCTGGTGATCGGCAAGTAAGGCTCAATCGAGCAGCAGGCGCAGGCGTTCGATCAGCGCAGCCTGCCGCTTGCTCGGCAACGCCTGGCGATAACCTTCCAGGAAGGTGTGCCCGGCGTCGTCGCCGAGCAGCCATTGCCGGTCTTGTTTGTAGCGCAGCAAATGGGCGAAGTTGCGCAGTCGCTTGCTGTCGCTCAGAGCGCGCCTCTGGCAGCGCAGGTCGGCGATGTCGATCAACCCGAGCTGATTCTGCGGCGTCTGCACGACATTACCGAAGTGCAGGGACCGGAAATACACGCCTTTTTCGTGCAGTTGCGCAATGAACGCGCCCAACTGAGCGCGCAACGTCTCGGTTTCTTCGGGCGTGCCCTGCAATTGCCGTACGGTCTCGCCCGCCAGTGGTGCGTAATACACGCCATCGCGCTGAATGCTTGGAATACGATAAACCGCGATCACATCGGGGCAGAGAATGCCGCGCTGCTGCAACGCCTTGGTGTTGTTGGCGAAGCGCTGGGCGTAGGGAAAGAACAGCGCTGAACTCAACAAGCGCTTGCGGCGGAATAGCTTGAGCATGCGACCGTCGGCCAACCTGAGCACCTTGTCGCCGGAACCGTCGGCTTCGAGTACCTGAGCGCCCTTGCGCAGTGCCTCGTAAGTGCTGTGATCAATCGATTGCATGCCTGACTCCCCATCGTGAGCCGGCTATCTTAACCGACTTGGCCAAAGGCTGGCGTCCGGCGATGTTTATCGGCGCAAAAGGGCCTGTGATATCATCGCCGCCTCACTGATTTACGCGGATTCCCATGAGCAGTCCTGAACCGAAAGCCCAGTCAACGCTGGCGATCTATTTCCGCCTCTTGGCTTACGTGCGTCCCTACGCCGGCTTGTTCATCCTGAGTATCGTCGGCTTCCTGATCTTCGCATCGACCCAACCGATGCTCGCCTACATCCTCAAATATTTCGTCGACGGTCTGGCCAATCCCGAGGCCAGTCTGTTCCCCGGCAATCCTTACCTTGGCAAGTTGCAATTGCTCGAGAGTGTGCCGTTGTTGATCGTGCTGATTGCCGTGTGGCAAGGCGTCGGCTCGTATCTGGGCAACTACTTTCTGGCGCGGGTTTCGCTGGGGCTGGTGCATGACCTGCGTGTGGTCCTGTTCAACAAGCTGCTCGATCTGCCCAACAGCTATTTCGACAAGAACAACTCTGGTCACCTGATTTCCCGTATCACCTTCAACGTGACGATGGTCACCGGCGCCGCCACCGACGCGATCAAAGTGGTGATCCGCGAAGGCATGACCGTGATTTTCCTGTTCTGCACCCTGTTGTGGATGAACTGGAAGTTGACCCTGGTGATGGTCGCCATCCTGCCGGTGATCGGTCTGATGGTGAACAGCACCAGCAAGAAATTCCGCAAGCAGAGCAAAAAGATTCAGGTGTCGATGGGCAACGTCACGCATGTGGCGTCCGAGACGATTCATGGTTACCGCGTGGTGCGCAGCTTTGGTGGCGAAACCTACGAAAAGGTTCGCTTTCACGACGCCAGCCAAAGCAACACCGACAAGCAACTGACCATGACCAAGACCGGCGCGGTGTATACACCGATGCTGCAATTGGTGACCTATAGCGCCATGGCGGTGGTGATGTTTCTGGTCCTGTACCTTCGCGGTGATGCATCGCCTGGTGATCTGGTGGCCTACATCACCATGGCCGGCCTGCTGCCAAAACCGATTCGTCAGCTCTCGGAAGTCAGCTCGACGATCCAGAAGGGCGTGGCCGGTGCCGAGAGCATTTTCGAGCAGCTGGACGAGCCGGCGGAAGTCGATCACGGCACGGTCGAGCGCGACCGTCTGCAAGGTCGCCTCGAAGTGCGCAACCTCAGCTTCAGTTATCCCGACAGTGAGAAGAAAGTCCTTGATGACATCAGTTTCGTCGTCGAACCAGGACAAATGGTCGCGCTGGTCGGTCGTTCCGGCAGTGGCAAGTCGACCTTGGCCGGTCTGATTCCGCGTTTCTACCAGCACGAGCAGGAACATGGGCAGATTCTGCTCGATGATGTGCAGGTGCAGGACCTGACCCTTCGCAGCCTCCGTCGGCAGATAGCCCTCGTGACCCAACAGGTCACGCTGTTCAACGACACGGTGACCAACAACATCGCTTACGGCGACCTGGCGGGGGCGCCGTTCGATGAGGTCAAACGCGCGGCCACCGAAGCCTACGCCGATGAGTTCATCGTCAAGATGCCGCAGGGCTATGAAACCCTGGTCGGCGAAAATGGTGTGTTGCTGTCCGGTGGACAGCGTCAGCGCATCGCCATCGCACGTGCATTGCTCAAGGACGCGCCGCTGTTGATTCTCGATGAGGCCACCTCGGCCCTCGATACCGAGTCGGAACGGCATATCCAGGCGGCTCTCGATCATGTGGTGCAGAACCGCACGACGCTGGTCATCGCTCACCGTTTGAGCACGATCGAAAAGGCTGATCTGATTCTGGTCATGGATGACGGCAAGATTGTCGAACGCGGCACTCATGCCCAGCTTCTCGCGCAAAATGGCTATTACGCACGCTTGCATGCGAAGGAATTCGAAGAAGGCGACGAGCCGCAGCCGACCCATGTGACCGACCTATGCTGACGGCGTTTCGCGCTTGGCGGGAGCGCGGCTGGAGCCAGATCGATCAGGCGGCCTACGCACAGGCTTGGCAGCGCTTCGGTGGCAGTTTTGCCACGCATCCCGATGTGGTGGAGCGGCTGTCGGCATTTGTCGGCATCCAGCTGCATTATTTGGGCTGGATCGTTGACGGCGAAGTCGTCGCGGCTGTTGCTTGCTGGGGAAAACATGCCGCGCTGTCCAAGGAAGTGCTCAAGCGCGAGGGCAAGCGCGGGCTGCTGGACATGGGCAACGCCGAAGTGATTCTGCCGATTGCTGCGGATGCCGTGGTTCCGGTTCGCCAGCGCATGGCTTACGTGTCGCAACTCAACGCCGAGCAGATCAGCACCCTGCGCGCCCAGCCCGAAGGCCTGGCACTGGCGCGGCTGCCCGAGGATTACTCGAAGAAGTTTCGCTACAACCAGCGTCGCGAACAGCGCCTGCTGGAAGAGGCGGGTGGTGCGCTGATTCCGATGGCCGACTTGACGCCACAGGAGCAGGCCGCCGCTTACGGTGATCTGTTCCAGCGTCGCTGGGGTTCGAGGTGCCCGGCAAGGCCGGGTTGGTCGAGGTCTTCACGCTCTTGCGCGAGTTCATGACCGGTTCAGTGGTCATGCTTGAGTCGGCGCCAGTGGCAATTCAGATCCTCTACCGTGTCGAAGCGCCGCAATGGGTATCGCTGGAATACGTCAACGGCGGCGTCGATCCGCAAAGCCGTGAGTTCAGCCCCGGCAGCGTGCTGAGCTTCGTCAACACCCAGCAGGCCTGGGCGGATGCTCAGGCACTGGGCAAGACGCTGCGCTATTCGTTCGGCCGTGCCGACCGTGAATACAAGGATCGCTGGTGCCACACGGTGCCCGTCTACAAGGTCTGAAGCCATGACTGCTCGCAAGCAACAGCTCCTCAAGGCGCATCGGCGCAGCAAGCGCTTGTTCCTCATCGCGTTCCTGATCGTCCTGGTGGCGGCCGGTTTCGGGCTGGGCTGGTGGCTGGTGCCGGTGCTACTGGTGTTGGCGTGGGGGCGCACGAAGCGTGGTTTGCCGACCACCTCTTCTATCGCGCAAGCGACGACTATCAGTACCAGTTTCCCGGCGATACAGCGCGGCAAAGCGTGAAGCTGGATGGCGGAGTCGTACATCTGAGCGAGCCGCTGGCGCCGGGTGAAACGCTGCTGCTGGAACTTCAGATCAAAGCGACGTGGCTGGGCCGCTGGCGCGATCCCTATGTCGAGTTGGGTAATGATCGCCAGGATTTCGAGCGTGGCGTCGGTGGGCGGCGCTTTCTCAATCTCTCCGGGCAAGCCGCAGCGCTTGGCGAAAGCGCACTGACAGTGCGTGGTCGGCATTGCACGCTGAGTTCCAGCGGCACGTTGTGGGTCATGAGCAATCCCGATTACGCGCAGCAACGGGTCATGGTCATCGCGCCCCACGCCGATGATGCCGAGCTTGCAGCGTTCGGGCTCTACAGTCGCGGCGAAGAAGCAAGCATCGTCACCCTGACCCAGGGCGAAATCGAAGCCGAAGATTTTCAGCGACTGGGTCTGGACAAGGCTCAGGCGGCTCGTTTGAAAGGTCGCCTGCGCAGTTGGGACAGCCTGAGTATTCCGTTGTGGGGCGGGGTGCCGGCCAGTCGTTGTGTACAGCTGGGCTATTACTGCCTGCAATTGCCAGCGATGGCCGAAGAGCCGAACACCTCATTCGGCTCGCGCGAATCCGGCGAAAATGATGTGCGCACTGTCCGTCAGCACAATCCGTTCGACCTGCCGGGCGATGTCGATGGCGCGCCGACCTGGATCAATCTGGTCGGCGATTTACGGCAATTGCTCGAGCACTTTCGCCCCGAAGTCGTCGTCACTCCGCATCCCGAACTGGACCCGCACAGCGATCACGTCGCTTCCACCCGTGCCCTGCTGGAAGCCATCGCCGCCAGTACGTGGCAGCCGTCGACCTTGCTGATGTACGCCAACCATCTGCATGACAATGATCGTTGGCCAATGGGCCCGGCCGGTGGCGGTATTGCACTGCCGCCGGCGATCGAACCGTTGCCGACCGACCGTTTGTGGAGTCCGCTGCTGTCAGCGGACGTGCAGCTGGACAAGGCCATGGCGCTGGCCATGGAGCATGACCTGCAGGGCCCGCTCGGATTCAAGCGGCAGTTGCGTCGCGTCATTCAACAGGTGCTTGCTGGACGTCGCTGGCCTGTCACAGGCAGTAACGAGTTTTTCCGCAAGGCTGTTCGCCGCCACGAACTGTTCTGGGTCCGCGACCTTTGAGATTGAGGCGGACGGCGCTTTACCCTGTGTTAATATCGCGCCCCTGTTCATTTTGTATGTGGGTTGCTCCATGAAGTTGTCCATGCCGCGTTTCGATCAAGCCCCTGTCTTGGTGGTCGGCGATGTCATGCTCGACCGTTACTGGCATGGCGGAACCTCACGGATTTCCCCTGAGGCGCCAGTGCCGGTGGTCAAGGTCGAGCAGATCGAAGACCGCCCGGGCGGTGCCGCGAACGTTGCCTTGAACATTGCCGCGCTGGGTGCGCCGGCATCGCTGGTCGGCGTGACCGGCGATGACGAAGCCGCCGACAGCCTGAGCAACAGTCTCAAGGGGGCCGGCGTACGCGCATTGTTCCAGCGCATCGCGCACCAGCCCACCATCGTCAAGCTGCGGGTCATGAGTCGGCACCAGCAATTGCTGCGTATCGACTTCGAAGAACCCTTTGCCACCGACGCGTTGGCACTTGGCTCGCAGGTCGACGACCTGCTTGAGGGCATCAAGGTGCTGGTCCTTTCCGATTACGGCAAAGGCGCGCTGAAAAATCATCAGGCGCTGATTCAGGCGGCACGGGCGAAAAACATTCCGGTACTGGCCGATCCGAAGGGCAAGGATTTTTCCATCTATCGTGGCGCCAGCCTGATCACGCCGAACCTGAGCGAATTCGAAGCCATCGTCGGCGGTTGCGTTGACGAACACGAACTCGTCAGCAAGGGCGCAGCGCTGATGCATGATCTCGATCTCGGGGCGCTGCTGGTCACCCGTGGCGAACACGGCATGACGCTGTTACGGCCCGATCATCCAGCACTGCATTTGCCTGCCCGTGCCCGGGAAGTCTTCGATGTGACCGGTGCAGGCGATACGGTGATTTCCACGTTGGCAGCGGCCATAGCGGCTGGCGAAGAACTGCCGCACGCGGTGGCGCTGGCCAATCTGGCGGCGGGCATTGTCGTCGGCAAGCTGGGTACCGCAGCGATCAGCGCCCCGGAGCTGCGTCGCGCCATTCAGCGCGAGGAAGGCTCCGAGCGTGGTGTGCTGGGTCTTGAGCAATTGGTGCTGGCCGTTGCCGACGCCCGTGCGCATAACGAACGAATTGTCTTCACCAACGGCTGCTTCGACATCCTGCACGCCGGCCATGTGACTTATCTTGAGCAGGCACGAGCGCAAGGCGATCGACTGATTGTCGCGGTCAACGACGATGCCTCGGTCAGTCGCCTGAAAGGCCCTGGTCGCCCGATCAACAGTGTCGACCGGCGCATGGCTGTTCTGGCGGGCCTCGGTGCGGTGGATTGGGTCATCAGTTTCCCGGAAGGTACGCCTGAGAACCTGCTGCGCGAGGTCAAGCCTGATGTGCTGGTCAAGGGCGGCGATTACGGCATCGATCAGGTTGTCGGTGCTGATATCGTCACCGCTTATGGCGGTACCGTGAAAGTGTTGGGGCTGGTGGAAAACAGCTCGACGACCGCGATTGTCGAAAAAATACGCAGTCGCTGATCAGATGAGTTTTTGCCGTTGTGTACCGCGTGTGAACGGATTTTGCCTTGGGGATTTCACCGTTTCCGTTGATGTAGGCAGGTTTGAATCCGCTGCGCTTGCCCGCCTATGTTACGTGGTCGACTAATCTATGAAAGTCATGCTTCTGGTGATGGACGAGCAACGGGTCATACTTGACCGGCTCTACGACATCGTTCAGCAGAACTGCGATGAGTGTTTCATCTATCGTCTGAGCAAACAGCAGCAGATGAACCTCGGCGTTTTTCTGGCTTCGGTCGATTACCAGACCTTTGACCGCGTGGTGATTTTCTCCCGGGTCAAGCGTCTGGCCCCGCAACTGCGGGTGCTCAAGTGCATTCCCGGGCTGGTCTTTCTCGAGCACGATGCCTACCAGAACTACATGCCCGCCAGTAAATACCGCGGCGTGTATTCGCGCCTGTATAGCCGTTTGCCGAGCTGCCGGGCCTTGGTGTCCGGCGCTGTTGTCGCGCGCAAGATGCTGGCGGAAGGCATCGATACGGTGTTCGTCTCCAAAGGCTACGACGAGCAGATGCTGCACAACACCGGCGTCGAGCGCGACATCCCGATCGGCTTCCTCGGCAGCCTGAAAAGCACTGAGTACGCCGAGCGCAAGGCCATGCTCGAATCCCTTTCGCAGCGTACCGGCATGCTCGTGACTCGCACCAAATCGGGTGTGGAATACCTCGAAACGCTCAATCGCATCAAAATCTTCGTCAGCGCCGATATCGGCATGAACGAGTTCATGATCAAGAACTTCGAAGCTATGGCGTGCGGCTGTGTGCTGCTGGCCTGGAGCCAGGGCGAGGAAGACCGCTTGCTTGGTTTCGAAGACATGCACAACACCGTGTTCTATCGCAGCGCAGACGAGGCGGTGGCGAAAATCAAGATGCTGCAGGACGACCCCGAGCTGGCGCAACGCATCGCCAGCAACGGCCAGGCGTTTGCCGAGAGTCGCTATTCGTTTGCGCGGGTCGGTCAGGCACTCGCCGAGGCCATCCAGCGCGAGATGCGTCCATGGCAGCCACCGTCGGCTTTCACTCGGTTCTGGGTCAAGCTGCGTTACGGCATGAAGGTGCCGGCCTGAATGACGGACGAATACATGGCGCTGGATGCGCTGCCCGGTGGTGACCAGTCGGTTTTGCAGGCTTTGCCCGAAGCCCTGCGCGAATGCCTCAGCCGTGCGGCGCGGGTGGTATTGATCGCTAATAATCCCGCGATTACCGCAGCAGATTTCGCAGCGCTGAATATCGGCGCTGATGACGTCGTCGTCAGTTTCAATCACTGCATCAAGGCGTCGCTGCTCAACGAGCAAAGCGTCAATCTCTTCGTGCACGGCTACAACGCGCCCGACGCCTATTTCTTCGGGCTGCCCGGCAACCAGGACGTACAGCGACTGTTCGACCGCGCGGGCGAGCGCTGCTTCACCATGCTCGTGGGTTGCGCAGCGCCGATGTGCCCGATGCCGCGCGTGGCGATGTACTGGGATCGCATACCGTTGCCGCCGCTGTGGAACTACCCGGTCGACCGCCCGGGCGGCAAGCGCTACGTCGGCCCCTCCACTGGCTTCAACACGCTGGTGCTGCTCGACTGGCTGCGCGGGCATCTCGGTTATACCTATCAGCTGATGACCCTGGGTTTCTCCAACGAAGCGGGGAAACTGTGGGGTGGCCATGCCTGGGATTACGAGCGGGACTGGTTGCAAAAGTCCAATGTCATTGTCGTGCCGCTGAAACCCCGACGCTGGTGGCAGAAACTGTTCAAACGCAAATAAACCACGCCGCAGTCAGGTGCCTGCCGGGCCGAATCATTTCTTCATAGGTGCAATCGAGTGGTGAAAATTGCCGTGGCGTTTTTCGGAATTCCGAGAAATTCGCCGATCTGCTTCCCTTCAATCGAACAGAACGTACTCGCGCAGTTGCCTGCGGGCAGCGAGGTCGAGTGCTTTTATCATCTGTATAAAGTCGATGAAGTGCAGAATTCGCGCTCCGGCGAGAAAGGCGAGCTGGCGGCTGACAACTACCAGCCCTTCGAATCGATGACCGGCGCGCTCACCTCGACTGAAGGTGTGCTGGAGCGCTGGGATTTCGAGCAGGTCAAGGCGCAGGGTGATACCTGGGCCGACGACTATGCGTCGCTGCGCAACCTGATTTATCAGCTCAACTCATTGCACACCGTTACCACCGAGATCGAATCCTTCAATCCGGATTTCGTTGTGTTCGTGCGGCCGGACAATTTCTTCCACACGCCGCTGCCGGGCTACCTGTTCAACCACGCCGAAGCGCGACGGCACAACGTCTATATCCCGGACTGGCAGTGGTGGGGTGGTCTGAATGATCGGTTCGCCGTATGCGGGCGCGATACGTATATCGCCTATGGCAAACGCATCGAGCGCATCTTCGATTTCTGCAAGGCGACCGGCCGCAAGCTGCATTCCGAGCGCTTGCTCAAATACGCCCTGCTCGAGGCAGGCGCCAAGGTCTGCACGTTGCCGATCCAGGCGTCGCGCGTTCGAATCACTGGCGCATTTGCCGAAGAGTCGTTCTCACCCAAGCGTGGCATGGGCAAGCGCGAAAACCGTTACTTCCATTTCTTCGCGAAGTTGCGCACTTGGTGGGATCGTCGCCGCTAGGGGTTATCGGCTCGCGCGCTTCCTGCCCAGCCCGACCAGGCGCAGTGCCTTGATGCTCAATTGTTTGAGACCCGTGCGCGGTGCCTTGGCCGGTTGCAGGCCTTGTTGCACCAGCCAGTCCTTCCAGCGAATGCGTTCGTCATGCACGACCCAGCCTTGCTGCGTAGCGAAGCTTTCAGCCAGGTGAATGCCGCGGGTGCTCGCCGGTATCAGCTTGTCGCGTTTGAGGGTGAACAGCTCCGCGGTTGGCGCGCCGTCCTTGAGTGGCATCAGATACAGATCCGGACGCTTGCGGTCCAGCCGCGCCACCAGTTGATCGCCCTCCAGGCGTTCATCGACATGGAACAGGCTCAGGGATTTGGCTTCCTTGGGCACTTCCAGGCGCAAGTCGTAGATCAATTGCAGTGACGCGGTCGGCAAATGCACGTAGGCCCGTGGCCGTTCCAGCAGTTGCAGGTTGGCGCAGCGTACCGGACGCGCCGAGCCGGACAGCGGCGACAGGCGAAACGGCAGCGCCTCGCGATAATGCAGGGCCGCGGAGTAGGGCGCTGGCAGCCAGGTGTCGTTGAAGCGCCCGCCGAGCCAGCCTTCCGGGGTTTCCAGCAGGCACTCTTCAGCAATTTCCTGAATCGCCGTGTGCAGCGGGATATTCAATTCATGGGCCGGCACGTAGCCGGAAATCAGCTTCAGCACGACATCGCCGCGATCCTGCCGACGCTGGCGCACCAGCACCCAATAATCGCGGTTCTGCCAATGCAGGGTCAGGCGCACGGATACGCCGAGATTGGCTAATTCGACGGCAAAGCGCTCGCTGTCGGCGACGCTGACCGGTTTGCGTCGTTGCAGAGTCTGGGCGAAATTCAGCGGCATGCCGACGCTCTGGTAGCTCAGGCCTTCGGGCGTGGCTTCGACGAACAGCGGCAGCGTCTTGAAGTTGCTCGGGTTCTTGCGGATGAGCGTGCGCGGCATATCGGCTCCTGCTTAAGGCCGCGGGGCGGCGTCAGTGACCACGCAGGACCTGGGCAACGGTCGCTACGTTATGGGCGAGGTGCAGCGGATTGATCGTGCCGACAATAGCACTGGCGACGCCGGGCTGAGTGAACAGCAACTCGAAGCTGGCGCGCACCGGATCGACTCCCGGACTCAGACAGACATGACCACTGGCCAAGGCTTTTTCACCAGAATGGCTTTGCCGTGGGCAGCAGCATAGTCAATGACCGCTTTTTCGTTTCGTTCGTTCAGATTGTAGGTGACCATCGCGCAGTCGCCTTGCTCCAACGCTTTTAAGCCGCCTTCGACGGTTTTGCCGGAAAAACCGAAGCCGCGGATTTTGCCCTCGGCCTTCAACGCCGCGAGGGTGGCGTAGACCTCTTCCTGCTCAAGAATGACCTTGTCATTGCCGTCCGAGTGCACGAGGACCAGATCGATAAAATCCGTTTCCAGACGTTGCAGGCTGCGCTCGACCGACATCCGCGTGTGCGCGGCGCTGAAGTCGTGACGCGATACGCCGTCGGCAAACTCTTCGCCGACCTTGCTGACGATCACCCAATCCTGTCGCTGACCGCGCAGTAGCGGGCCGAGGCGTTCTTCGCTGCGACCATAGGCCGGTGCCGTGTCGATCAGGTTGATGCCCAAGTCGCGCGCCTGGCGCAGCAGCATGCGCGCCTCGTCGTCGCCGGGAATCTGAAAGCCGTTGGGGTATTTCACCCCCTGGTCACGGCCGAGTTTGACCGTGCCCAGGCCCAGCGGGGAAACCGTCAGGCCGGTGCTGCCCAACGGGCGATGCAGATCGTGCAGAGTGGCGATGGTCATGGCAGCAGTTGCTCCCACGCGGGTACGCCGAGCGGCGGTTTCGGTAGCGGCGGCAACGGCTCAGTCGCTTGCGGCTGAATGCCGTCGTGTTGCAGCGAAGCGATGACGCGGTCGGCGAAGTCCGGCGCCAGTGCCAGTTTGGTCGGCCAGCCGACGAGCAAGCGGCCTTCCTCGGCGAGGAACGCGTTGTCCGGGCGGGTCAGGCCAGTCTGCAGCGGCTCGGCGCGGTCGACGCGCAGGGTGGCCCATTGCGTGGTGCTGAGGTCGATCCACGGCAGCAGCTGGGCGATTTCCTTTTGCGCCGTGGCAATCTGTTCTGCCGGCTCGCGAGCCACGCCTTCGCTTTCGGCGATGTCGCCGCCCATGTACCAGACCCACTGGCCGTCAGCCGCCGGATGCGTGGTCACGGTGATGCGCGGCTTGGTGCCGCCGCCCAGGCAGTGCGCGTACAGCGGTTTCAGGCCGGGGCCTTTGGCGAGGATCATGTGCAGCGGCCGGCGTTGCATGGCCGGCCGGCTCAGGCCCAAGGCTTCGAGCAATTCGGCGGTACCAGCGCCGGCGCTGAGAACGATGCGCTGGGCGCGGATTTCGCGACCATCGACTTTCAGCCCGACCAGCACACCGGCTTCCAGCAGCGGCTCGATCACCTTACCGGCGAGCAAACCGTCACCGGCCAGCTCGGCCAGACGCTGGATCAGGCTCGGGACATCCACCACCAATTCGGCGAGGCGATAGACCTTGCCCTTGAAGCGCTTGTCTTGCAGGGCCGGCGGCAGTTCGTCGCCCTTGACCTGATCGACCCGGCCACGCACGGCTTTGCTGGCGAAGAAACTGGTGAGGTTGCCGGCCAAAGTGCCTGGCGACCAGAGGTAATGGGCTTCAGACAGCAGGCGCACGCCGGACAAGTCCAGCTCGCCATTGCCGGCCAGCGCCTCGCGCCAGCGGCGCGGCATGTCGGCGATGGCTTCGGAGGCACCGGTCAGCGCGCCATGCAGCGCGTACTTGGCGCCGCCGTGGATGATGCCCTGGGACTTCACGCTCTGCCCGCCACCGAGGCTGGCGCTTTCCACCAGCACGGTCGAGAAACCCTGACCGCGCAGGCGCGCATTCAGCCAGAGGCCGGCGACACCAGCGCCGACAATCAGAACGTCGGTGGAAATAACGGATGGCATGCAGCGACCTCGGAGCTTGAAGAAGCCGCAAGTTTCAAGCTTCAAGCTGCAAGCTGCAACCCGGACCAGCAAATCAGCAATGCTTGCGGCTTGCCGCTTGAAGCTTGCTGCTGCTTTTTAATGCCCGGCAGTTTTCGAAAACAGCTGGATCACAACGACACCCAGCACAATCAACGCCATCCCGAGCATGGCCGGTACATCGAGCTTCTGCCCGTAAATAAACAGAGCCGCGACGCTGACCATGACAATGCCCATCCCGGCCCAGACCGCGTAGGCAACGCCCACCGGTACGGTGCGCACCACCAGCGTCAGCATCCAGAATGCGATCCCGTAGCCGACGATGATCAACATCAATGGCAGAGGTGTGCTGAAGCCTTTGACCGCTTTCATCGAAACGGTGGCGATCACTTCGGCGCAGATGGCGATGGCCAGATAGACGTAGGCGTTCATGATTTCGATCCTCAAATAAATCGTCGCTTGCTGAGGTGACATTTTAGGGATTGCTGAGATGGGGTAAAGTCATTACCTATCTGTTTTGAAGATGGGCTGGAAACAAGCATGCAATGGAATCTCGAGCATTTGCGGGTATTTGTCGATGTCGCTGAACAGCGCTCGTTCTCCGCCGTGGCGCGTCGGCAACGCAAGGCGCAATCGGCGATCAGCAATGCCGTTGCGATGCTCGAAGAGGATCTGGGCGTGAGCCTGTTCGAGCGCAGCAGCGGTCGTCAGCCGAGTCTCACCGAGGCGGGCGAGGCGTTGCTGGAAGAGGCCCGCGAGGTGTTGCGCCAGTGCGAGCGCCTCAACGGCCGGGCCATGGCCATGCTGCGCGGCCAGGAGGCGCAGTTGCGGGTGGCCCAGGACGAGGCGATGCCGTATCAGGCGCTGGTAGAAAGTTTCGGCGAACTGGCCGAGCAGTTTCCCAGCCTGGAAGTGCAACTGACCAGCGCCGCCCAAGGCGAGGTCGCGCGCAAACTGGTCGAGCGCCGCGCCGATCTCGGCCTGCTGTTCTATCACGATGAAATTCCCGAGGCCCTCGAGCGCCGCGTACTCGGCCGTGTCGAGATGGTCACGGTGTGCGGCGTCAATCATCCACTGGCGCAGCAGGCTTACGTGACCTGCCAGCAACTGGCGCAGCACCGGCAACTGTTGATGTCGACGCAGACCAGCGTCTATCCCGGCAACGAGCCGGCCAGCCCGCAGGTATGGCGTGCCGACAGCTTCTACGTGATGTCTGAATGGCTGGTGCGCGACCTTGGCTGGGCCTGGCTGCCGCGTCACGTTGTGCAGTACTCGGCGTATCAGGGCCAGATGATTGAACTCGACAGTGAGTGGACGCCGCCAGCGCTGGTGGTGGAGCTGGTCTGGCGCCGCGACGAACCGCTCGGTCCGGCCGCACGCTGGCTGGCGGAACGTTTTGCCGTGCACTTGCGGGCGATCGGTGACAAAAGCCGATAAACTCCGCCGCCATGAATAGAACTCTCTACACCGTGCTGTTTTACCTGGGGCTGCCATTGGTGGCGATTCGGTTGTGGCTGCGCGCGCGCAAGGCGCCGGCGTATGCCAAACGCATTGGCGAGCGCTTCACGCTTGGCATGCCGACCCTGCAGCCCGGTGGCATCTGGGTGCACGCGGTGTCGGTGGGCGAAAGCATTGCCGCCGCGCCGATGATCCGCGCCTTGCTCGAGCGCTACCCGGCCATGCCAATCACCGTGACCTGCATGACCCCGACCGGTTCAGAGCGGATTCAGGCACTGTTCGCCAATGAGCCGCGCATCCAGCACTGCTATCTGCCGTACGACTTGCCGTGCGCCGCTGCACGCTTTCTCGATCGCGTACAGCCCAGGCTTGCGGTGATCATGGAAACCGAGCTGTGGCCCAACCATATTCATCAATGTGCCAAGCGCGGGATTCCGGTGGCGCTGGCCAATGGGCGATTGTCGCAGCGTTCCGCCAAAGGCTATGGCCGCTTCAGCAAACTCACCGCGCCGATGCTCGCCGAGATGAGCCTGTTGGCCGTGCAGACCGAAGCCGAAGCCCAGCGCTTCCGTGATCTCGGCGCACGCCCGGAGACGGTTGAAGTCACCGGTTCGATCAAGTTCGACCTGACCATCGACCCGCAACTGCTGCAGCGTGCAGCCGAACTGCGCAGCCAGTGGCAGGCGCAGGATCGCCCGGTATGGATCGCCGCAAGCACTCACGAAGGCGAAGACGAAGTGGTGCTCGACGCCCATCGTCGTCTGTTGGCCAATCATCCGGATGCGTTACTGATTCTGGTACCGCGTCATCCCGAGCGTTTCAATTCGGTGTTCGACCTGTGCCAGCGCGAAGGTTTTGCCACAGTACGCCGCTCGACCGGGGCTAATGTCGATGCGCAGACGAGCGTGCTGCTCGGCGACACCATGGGTGAGTTGCTGTTTCTCTATGCCTTGGCCGACAGCGCTTTTGTCGGCGGCAGTCTGGTGCCGAATGGTGGGCACAACCTGCTCGAACCCGCCGCCCTGGCGAAACCGGTACTCAGCGGCCCGCACCTGTTCAACTTCCTCGACATCGCTGCGCAATTGCGTGAAGGCGGTGCGCTGGTGGAAGTCGATGATGCCGAAGGCCTCGCAGTCGAGCTGCGCCGCTTGTTCGAACTGCCCTGTGATGCGCAGCGCATGGCCGAGGCCGGGCTGGCGGTGATGCGGCGCAATCAGGGCGCATTGCAGCGGCTGCTGGATGGCTTGGCGCGGCTGATCCAATAGTCGCCTGGAATATTACTGTGGTGAGGGATTTATCCCCGCTGGGTTGCGGAGCAGCCCCAAAACCATTCAGCGCGGTGATTCAGTTAGATCTGGCAAGTCGGATTTACGACTGCTGCGCAGCCGAACGGGGATAAATCCCTCGCCACAGGGATTCATCCCCGTTGGGTTGCGAAGCAGCCCCAAAACCATTCAGCGCGGTGATTCAGTTAGATCTGGCAAGTCGGATTTACGACTGCTGCGCAGCCGAACGGGGATAAATCCCCTCGCCACAGGGATTCATCCCCGCTGGGTTGCGAAGCAGTCCCAAAACCATTCGACGCGGTGATTCAGTCAGATCTGGCAAGCATGATTTGCGACTGCTGCGCAGCCGGACGGGGATAAATCCCCTCACCACAGGGATTCATCCCCGCTGGGTTGCGAAGCAGCCCCAAAACCATTCGACGCGGTGATTCAGTCAGATCTGGCAAGCATGATTTACGACTGCTGCGCAGCCGATCGGGGATAAATCCCCTCACCATAGGGGATTCATCCAGATTGTTTAAGGCCGGGCCTTGAGTTGCGCCTCGGCCGCCGACGCCAGATCCGGCGGCAGGAAATCCTTGTCCGGGTTGTAATCGGCTTTCAGATAGCGCCGCAGATCTTCCAGATCACCCGGGTTCAGCGTCCCTGCCGCTTGCTTCAGGCGCAGGTTGTCGAGGATGTAGTCGTAGCGGGTGTTGTTGTAGTTGCGCACCGAGGTGTACAGCTGGCGCTGCGCGTCGAGCACGTCGACGATGTTGCGTGTGCCGACCTGATAACCGATTTCCGTGGCTTCCACGGCGCTCTGGTTGGAGATGATCGACTGGCGGCGCGCCTGCACCTGCTCGACGTCGGTGTTTACCGCGCGGTGCAGATTGCGGGTGTTTTCCACCACCTGCCGGCGCAGCGATTCGCGCTGCTGTTCGCTCTGATCCAGTTGCGCATAGGACTGGCGCACTTGCGAACTGGTCAGGCCGCCGCTGTAGATCGGGATGTTCAGTTGCAGGCCCAGGGTGCTCTGCTCGACGTTGCCGCCGTAGGGCGCGCCGAACGAGTTGGGGTTGGCGAAGCCGAGGGCGTCGTTGTCGCCTTTCTCGTATTTCGCCACCGCGTCGAGGGTCGGCAAGTGGCCGGCCTTGCGCTGCTTGAGTGTCTGCTCGGCGGAGCTGACCGCGTAGTTGCTGGCGAGCAGGTTGAGGTTCTGCCGCGCTGCCGTGTCGACCCAGGATTTCGCATCGTTGGGCGCTGGCGGCAGGATCGGCAGCGTATGGACGATGCCCTGAATCGAGTTGTACTGACGGTTGGTCAGGGTGATCAACGCCTGGAACGCATCATCGACCTGACGCTGGGCGACGATGCGGTTGGCTCGTGCGGTGTCGTAACTGGCTTGCGATTGCAGGACGTCGGTCTTGTCAGAGAGGCCGACATCGAAACGCTCGTTGGACTGGTCGAGCTGACGCTTGAACGCCGCTTCTTCAGCCTTGGTCGAGGCGAGATTGTCCTGGCTGCGCAGCACGTTGAAGTAGCTTTCAGCCGATTGCAAGATCAGGTTCTGCTCGGTGGCCGAGAGCTGCAGCGCGGCCTGTTCGTTGACGTCCTTCGCCGCTTGATACTGGAACCAGCGATCGGCGCGGAACAGCGGCTGTGCGAGTGTCGCCTGATAGGAATGCGCGCTGCGGTTGGCGATGGCCGAGGGTTGGTCGATCGAGGTGCGCACGTCGGCGACTTCGGCGCCACCGGACAGGTTCGGCAGCAGACCGGCGCGGGCCTGGGGTACGACTTCTTTCTGCGCGCCATACTGGGCGCGGGCCGCCGCGAGGTCGGCGTTATTGTCGACCGCCTCTTGATAGACGCTGACCAGATCGGTCTTGGTCGACAAGGGTGCTTCCGCTGCCCAGGCCATTGTGTTGGACGCACAGGACACGGCAACAGCCAATGAAAGTTTGCGCAGCATGAGGCGATCCCTAGCATGAATATTATGGAAGTAATCCGGGCGCCAAAGGTAAGGCGCAGCCCGCACAGCGTCAAGGCTGAGCAGGCCCAGCGAGTGTAGTTGCGCATTGCTCCGGCAACAATCGGCCAGCCTGTGTATTTACGCCATTCATCATGGCGTTCGCTGCGGTGTTGGCGTTCCTCGGTGGTTGTGTCTAGACTGGCCGGGTTCTTGTCGGGGTGCCTTGCTATGAGGCTGAGATCGAATAATTTCGGATCCCGTTGAACCTGATCAGGTTAGCGCCTGCGTAGGGAACAAGATTTCTCGTCACCCGGCGAGTCCTCTTGTGCTTCGTCCGGGATATTGTTCGACAATCGAACGCTCATGACGAATGCACAGCACCGGTCCTGGTGCGTCCGTGCCTTTCAGGTTCTGCTCCGACAATCCACTGCTGGATGCTGTCTGGAGAGCCCGTGATGACAACAAAAGAAAAAAACGCGATCAACCTGAGTGACTCGGCCAAGGTCGACGAGCAATCGGTCAAGCCGTTCACCCGTTCGCAAAAAGTCTACGTTCAGGGCTCGCGCCCGGACATTCGCGTACCAATGCGCGAAATCAGCCTCGATGTAACCCCGACCGATTTCGGCGGCGAGATCAACGCGCCGGTTACCGTCTACGACACCTCCGGCCCGTACACCGATCCAAACGTGGTCATCGATGTGCGCAAAGGCCTCGGCGATGTGCGTTCGGCGTGGATCGATGACCGTGGCGACACCGAGCGCCTGCCGGGCCTGAGTTCGAACTTCGGCCAGCAGCGTCTGGCCGATGCCGAGCTGACCAAACTGCGTTTTGCCCACGTCAACAACCCGCGCCGGGCCAAGGCCGGGGCCAACGTCAGCCAGATGCACTACGCGCGCAAAGGCATCATCACCGCCGAGATGGAGTACGTCGCCATCCGCGAAAACATGAAACTGCAAGAGGCCCGCGCGGCCGGCCTGCTCAAGCAGCAACACGCCGGCCACAGCTTCGGCGCAAGCATTCCGAAAGAGATCACCCCGGAGTTCGTCCGCGAGGAAATCGCCCGTGGCCGCGCGATCATTCCCGCCAACATCAACCACGTCGAACTGGAACCGATGATCATCGGCCGTAACTTTCTCGTGAAGATCAACGGCAACATCGGCAACAGCGCGCTGGGCTCTTCGATCGAAGAAGAAGTGGCGAAACTGACCTGGGGCATTCGCTGGGGCTCGGACACGGTGATGGACCTGTCCACCGGCAAACACATTCACGAAACCCGCGAGTGGATCATCCGCAACTCGCCGGTGCCGATCGGTACCGTGCCGATCTATCAGGCGCTGGAGAAGGTTAACGGCGTCGCCGAAGACCTGACCTGGGAGCTGTTCCGCGACACCCTGATCGAGCAAGCCGAGCAGGGCGTCGACTACTTCACCATCCACGCCGGCGTGCTCCTGCGCTACGTGCCGCTGACCGCCAAACGCGTCACCGGCATCGTCTCCCGTGGTGGTTCGATCATGGCCAAGTGGTGCCTGGCGCACCACAAAGAGAACTTCCTCTACACCCACTTCGACGAAATCTGCGAAATCATGAAGGCCTACGACGTCAGCTTCTCGCTGGGTGATGGCCTGCGTCCGGGCTCGATTGCCGACGCCAATGACGAAGCGCAATTCGGCGAACTGGAAACCCTCGGCGAGCTGACCAAGATTGCCTGGAAGCACGACGTGCAATGCATGATCGAAGGCCCGGGCCACGTGCCGATGCAGTTGATCAAAGAGAACATGGACAAGCAGCTCGAATGCTGCGACGAGGCGCCGTTCTACACCCTCGGCCCGCTGACTACCGACATTGCGCCGGGCTATGACCACATCACTTCCGGTATCGGCGCGGCGATGATCGGCTGGTTCGGTTGCGCGATGCTCTGCTACGTGACGCCGAAGGAGCACTTGGGCCTGCCGAACAAGGATGACGTGAAAACCGGGATCATCACTTACAAGATCGCCGCGCACGCGGCGGACCTGGCCAAGGGACACCCGGGCGCGCAGATTCGTGATAACGCACTGAGCAAGGCGCGCTTCGAATTCCGCTGGGAAGACCAGTTCAACCTCGGCCTGGACCCGGACACCGCGCGCTCCTATCACGACGAAACCCTGCCGAAGGACTCGGCCAAGGTCGCGCATTTCTGCTCGATGTGCGGGCCGAAATTCTGCTCGATGAAGATCACCCAGGAAGTCCGCGAATATGCGGCCAACCAGCGCATCGACGCGGTCGACGTGGACGTCGCCAAAGGTCTGGCGGAACAGGCCGAGCGGTTCAGGCAGGAAGGCAGTCAGCTGTACAAGAAAGTCTGACCCCGTACTGATCGTTCCCACGCTCCGCGTGGGAATGCAGCCCGTGACGCTCCGCGTCACTGGACGCGGAGCGTCCCGAGAGGCATTCCCACGCAGAGCGTGGGAACGATCACAACAAATGTCCCTTTGAGATAACACCCTTGAGCATTCAACCCGGCACTTATTCTCCCGACCTCGCCGTCCCCGCTGAAAAGCGTGTGTTCGGCGGTCGCGATCTGTTTTCCCTGTGGTTCTCCCTCGGTATCGGCCTGATGGTTCTGCAGACCGGCGCATTGCTCGCGCCGGGCCTGGGTCTGTCCGGTTCTTTGCTGGCGATCTTCCTCGGCACGCTGGTGGGCGTGCTGTTGCTGGCCGCCGTCGGCGTGATCGGCAGCGACACCGGCCTGTCGTCGATGGCGGCGCTGAAGCTCAGTCTCGGCAGCAAAGGCGCGAGCCTGCCGGCGCTGCTCAATCTGCTGCAACTGATCGGCTGGGGCTCGTTCGAAATCATCGTCATGCGCGACGCCGCCAGCCTGCTCGGCACCCGCGCCTTCAGCGGAGGTTCGCTGTGGGCCAATCCGATGCTGTGGACGCTGTTTTTCGGCGCGCTGGCGACCTTGCTCGCGGTGAGCGGGCCGTTGACGTTCGTGCGGCAGATTCTGCGCAAGTGGGGCATCTGGCTGTTGCTCGCCGCGTGCCTGTGGCTGACCTGGAACCTGTTCGCCAAAGCCGACCTTGCTGCGCTGTGGGCGCGCGCCGGTGACGGTTCGATGCCATTCGCGGTGGGCTTCGACATTGCCATCGCCATGCCGCTATCGTGGCTGCCGCTGATTGCCGACTACTCGCGTTTCGGCAAGCGCGCAAAGAATGTCTTCGGTGGCACGGCGGTGGGGTTTTTCATCGGTAATTTCTGGCTGATGAGCCTTGGCGTGGCCTACACCCTGGCGTTCGCGCCGAGCGGCGAAGTCAATGCGCTGCTGCTGGCTCTGGCCGGTGCCGGTCTGGGCATTCCGCTGTTGCTGATTCTGCTCGACGAGTCGGAAAACGCCTTCGCCGATATTCATTCGGCGGCGGTCTCGAGCGGGATTCTGTTGCGCCTGAAAGTCGAGCATCTGGCTTTGGCCATCGGCGTGATCTGTACGCTGATCGCACTGCTGGCGCCATTGGCGCAGTACCAGAATTTCCTGTTGCTGATCGGCTCGGTGTTTGCGCCGCTGTTCGGCGTGGTGCTGGTGGATCACTTCATCCTGCGCAAGCGCAGTGCCCAGGTCACGTCAGCCGCGTTGCGCTGGCCGGCGTTGCTGGCGTGGCTGGGGGAGTCAGCACCTATCACTTGCTGGCGAATCTGTATCCGGATGTCGGCGCAACCCTGCCGGCGCTGGTGCTGGCAGGATTGCTGCAGCTGGTGCTGGGCCGGGCCTTCAGTTACGGCCGGGAAACAGCTCAGGCTTGAGAATGCCGTTCAGGCGCGGGTAAGGAATCTTCAGTTCGACGTGGCCCAGCGCATAGGGCGCGATGGTGGTCACGTCGTACTTGAGGATCACGCCACCGTAGGTCAGCGCCACGTGCGGGGTTTTCACGAACGGCCAGTTCGCGACGAATTCCGCCTCCTGATCAAGCTTGGTGCTGATCAGCCAACTGTTGTGCGCCACTTGCGCGGCTTTCCAGAACGCCTCTTCCTGACCCGGCAGCAACATGTCTGACAGGTTCAGCACCTTGTGTTGCTGGCGCGAATAGTTGATGAAGCCGCGACCCGGAGTGCCGTGGGCGCCGCCAGTGTCGAGGTAGCTCGACAGCTCGATGATCACCAGTCCGTCATGCTGCTCACGTACTTTCGCTTGCAGATAGCTGCTGTTGCGCGGGCCGGCGCTGGCGAGGAACTGCTCGCGGTAGGCGGCCAGAGTTGGCGCGACCGGTGCGTTCTTCTCGGTGCGGGTCATTTGCAGCAGACGTTTTTCGATGATGCCGTCCAGTGCCGGCTCATCCGGGAAGCGCAGGGTGTCGATGTTCACCAGCGGGCAATCGGGGTTGGAGCAGCCGGGTTTCAGTTGCTCCGAAGCATCGCGGGTGGTTTCCAGCGGCGTGCGATAGTTGGGCTGGAACAGGCTGGCACAGGCGCCCAGAGTCAGGGCAATAGCGGCCACAGAGGCAATTTTGACAAGCGACATGGGCGTCCTTTCGAAAGCAGGGGAAGGCGAAAAGTTACCGCTTCGACTCTCAACGGAGCAGTCAGTTCGCCACTAAGCTAATTAGAGTGGGTTTCACCGTCACCGTCCATCCCGCTGACGGTAAAGGGGCTGCATCAAACGGTGCGGGCGCGTTAGGATGGCGCGAAGTCGAGGTTGCCAGTTACACACAGCAAGCTCGTAATGGATGTGCAGTAAAGAGGATGCCTATGACTGACTTTGCCAACGCCATTCCGACCGCCGTCGATATCGTGCGGCGCGAAAAATGCTACGAGGGCTTCTACAAGCTCGACCGTGTGCACTTGCGCCATGAGCTGTTCGCCGGTGGCATGAGCCGCGAGATCAACCGGGAAATCTTCGTGCGCCACGATGCCGTGTGCGTCCTGCCTTACGATCCGCAGCGCGATGAAGTGGTGCTGATCGAGCAGTTTCGCGTCGGCGCCATGGGCAAGGCCGACAACCCGTGGCTGGTCGAACTGGTCGCCGGTCTGATCGACAAGGATGAGCAACCGGAAGAAGTTGCTCACCGCGAGGCGCAGGAGGAAGCTGGACTGGACATCAAGGCGCTGTGGCCGATGACCAAGTATTTCCCGTCGCCCGGTGGCAGCAACGAATTCGTGCATTTGTATCTGGGGCGTTGCAGCACCGACGGTGTCGGTGGGCTGCACGGGCTGGAAGAAGAGGCCGAAGACATTCGCGTGACGGTCTGGGCATTTGAAGATGCCTTGCAGGCCGTGCGTGACGGACGTATTGCCAACGCGGCGAGCATCATCGCCTTGCAGTGGCTGGCGCTGAACCGCGCCGAAGTGAGGGGCTATGGTCGTAAACAAGCTGCGCGATCGTTATCGGGTTGACCTCGTGGGGCTGCAAGCCGCCTGTGAGGCCAACTACGCGCGCCTGATGCGACTGCTGCCGGACATGCGCAACGAACCCGAGGCGCGGCGTATCGCCGTGACCCAGGGCGAGCAGATGCTCGGCGTGCTCGCCCTCGAAGTGCTGCAGACCTGCCCGTACACCACGACCTTGCAGGTGCGCCAGGAACACAGCCTGCCTTGGCTACCGGTGCCGCAACTGGAAGTGCAGGTCTATCACGACGCGCGCATGGCCGAAGTGATCAGCGCCGAACATGCACGACGCTTTCGCGGCATCTATCCTTATCCGAACGCTGCCATGCACCAGCCTGACGAAAAGGCCCAGCTCAATGTCTTTCTGGGCGAATGGCTGAGCCATTGCCTGGCGCTGGGGCACGAGTACGAAGTCGTTCGCTAGTTGTGAACTGCGTCCGCTTCGACGGTTTCCCCTTTGTGTCATCCCCCAGCATAATTGCCGCATCCACCCATTGCGTGTCTAGCCCCGGGAGAGCGCCTTGCCCAGCGTATCGACATTGACCAGCGCCGACCCGGCGCTGCTGGTGCAGTTGTCCGACAGCCACCTGTTCGCCGCAGCGGACGGCAAGCTGCTGGGCATGAAGACCCGCGCGAGCCTGCAACAGGTCATCGACCTGGTGTTGGCGCAACAGGCGCAGATCGATCTGCTGCTGGCCACCGGCGATATTTCCCAGGACGGCACGCTGGAGTCGTACCAGGCCTTCCGCCAGATGAGCGCGCAGATCAATGCCCCGGCGCGCTGGATTCCCGGTAATCACGACGAGCCGATGGTCATGGCCGAGGCGGCGGTGCAGAGCAGCTTGCTCGAATCGGTAGTCGATATCGGCAATTGGCGGGTGACGATGCTGGATTCGGCGGTGCCGGGTTCGGTGCCGGGCTATCTGCAGGATGATCAATTGCAACTGCTCGCCCGCGCGCTGAGCGAAGCGCCGGAACGTCATCATCTGGTGTGCCTGCATCATCATCCGGTGTCGATCGGCTGCGCATGGATGGAGCCGATCGGCCTGCGCAACCCGGAAGCGTTCTTTGAAGTGCTGGACCGCTTTCCGCAGGTTCGCGCGGTGTTATGGGGGCATGTGCATCAGCAAATCGATCGCGAGCGCAATGGCGTGCGCTTGATGGCCTCGCCTTCGACGTGCATCCAGTTCGAGCCCGGGAGTGCGGATTTCAAAGTGGGCGAGCAGGCGCCGGGGTATCGCTGGCTGCGGTTGTTGCCGGATGGGCGTTTGGAAACCGGGGTTGAGCGCGTGACTGGATTCGACTTTCAGGTTGATTACGGTTCCAACGGTTACTGAGACCATACGGGCCTCTTCGCGAGCCGGCTCGCTCCCACATTGAAACGCGATTCCCTGTGGGAGCGCCGGTGCGACGCTTCGACCTGCTCGCGAAGGCGGCCGCACAAACACCCACGATTGCTCTGACTCCCTGTAAACTCCGCTATCTTTCGCCGACAGCCAGGGAGCTCAAATGTCCGGTTCGATCCTCTATATCCACGGTTTCAACAGCGCGCCGGCCTCGAAGAAGGCCTGTCAGCTGGTCGCGGTCATGGAGCGGCTGGGGTTGAGCGAGCAATTGCGCGTGCCGGCGCTGCATCACCATCCGCGCGAAGCCATCGGTCAGCTCGAGCAGGCAATCGCCGAGCTGGGCCGGCCGTTGCTGGTGGGAAGTTCGCTCGGCGGCTACTATGCGACTCACCTGGCCGAGCGCCATGGCCTGAAAGCCCTGCTGGTCAACCCGGCGGTCAGCCCGCACCGGATGTTCGATGGTTATCTGGGCACGCAGAAGAACCTCTACACCGATGAAACCTGGGAACTGACCCACGGCCACGTCACGGCGCTGGCCGAACTGGAAGTGCCACCACCGCAGGATCCGCAGCGTTATCAGGTCTGGTTGCAAACCGGCGACGAAACGCTGGATTATCGCCTCGCCCAACAGTATTACCGCGCCTGTGCCCTGCGCATTCAGGCTGGCGGCGACCACAGTTTCAGGGCTTTGCCGGGCAATTGCCGGCGTTGCTGAGTTTTGCCGGCATGGCTGCCGATATGTATCAGGCAATCGATTTCACCACGCTGTGAAGTCTTGCCCCTCTTTCATGAATGACTGACGACGAGACCTTATGGCCACTCCCAGCGCTAGTTCTTATAACGCCGACGCCATCGAAGTCCTCTCGGGCCTCGACCCGGTGCGCAAACGCCCCGGCATGTACACCGACACCAGTCGGCCGAACCACCTCGCCCAGGAAGTCATCGACAACAGCGTCGACGAAGCCCTGGCCGGCCACGCCAAATCGGTGCAGGTCATCCTGCACGCCGACCATTCGCTGGAAGTCAGCGACGACGGCCGAGGCATGCCGGTCGACATTCACCCGGAAGAAGGTGTGTCCGGTGTTGAACTGATCCTTACCAAGCTGCACGCGGGCGGCAAGTTTTCCAACAAGAACTACCAGTTCTCCGGCGGTCTGCACGGCGTGGGTATTTCCGTGGTCAACGCGCTGTCGACCGAAGTGCGTGTACGGGTCAAACGTGACGGCAACGAATACCAGATGACCTTCAAGGACGGCTTCAAGGCCTCCGAGCTGGAAATCGTCGGCACCGTCGGCAAGCGCAACACCGGCACCAGCGTGTACTTCGCGCCGGACCCGAAATACTTCGACTCACCGAAATTCTCCATCAGCCGCCTCAAGCACGTGCTCAAGGCCAAGGCTGTGTTGTGCCCGGGGCTGCTGGTCAGCTTCGAAGACAAAGGCACCGGCGAGAAAGTCGAGTGGCATTACGAAGACGGCCTGCGCTCTTATCTGGTCGATGCGGTCAGCGAATTCGAGCGGTTGCCGGACGAGCCGTTCTGCGGCGCCTTTGCGGGTAACAAGGAAGCGGTCGACTGGGCGCTGCTGTGGCTGCCGGAAGGTGGCGACGCGGTGCAGGAAAGCTACGTCAACCTGATCCCGACCGCGCAGGGCGGCACGCACGTCAACGGTCTGCGTCAGGGCCTGCTCGACGCGATGCGCGAATTCTGCGAATTCCGCAGCCTGCTGCCGCGCGGCGTGAAGCTGGCGCCGGAAGACGTCTGGGAGCGCATCGCGTTCGTCCTGTCGATGAAGATGCAGGAACCGCAATTCTCCGGCCAGACCAAAGAGCGTCTGTCTTCCCGTGAAGCGGCGGCGTTCGTCTCCGGTGTGGTGAAAGACGCTTTCAGCCTGTGGCTCAATGCCAACCCGGAGACTGGTCTGGCCCTGGCCGAACTGGCGATCAACAACGCCGGCCGCCGTCTCAAGGCGAGCAAGAAAGTCGAGCGCAAACGCGTCACCCAAGGCCCGGCGTTGCCGGGCAAACTGGCGGACTGTGCGGGGCAGGACCCGATGCGTTCCGAGCTGTTCCTGGTCGAGGGTGACTCCGCCGGCGGTTCGGCCAAACAGGCGCGGGACAAGGAATTCCAGGCGATCCTGCCGTTGCGCGGCAAGATCCTCAACACCTGGGAAGTCGACGGCAGCGAAGTGCTCGCCAGCCAGGAAGTGCACAACATCGCCGTGGCCATTGGCGTCGATCCGGGCGCGGCGGACATGAGCCAGCTGCGCTACGGCAAGATCTGCATCCTCGCCGACGCCGACTCCGACGGTCTGCACATTGCGACCTTGCTGTGCGCGCTGTTCGTCCAGCACTTCCGCCCGCTGGTGGATGCCGGTCACGTCTACGTGGCGATGCCGCCGCTGTACCGCATCGATCTCGGCAAAGAGATCTACTACGCCCTCGACGAAGCCGAGCGCGACGGCATTCTCGATCGCCTGGTCGCCGAGAAGAAGCGCGGCAAGCCGCAGGTCACCCGATTCAAGGGTCTGGGCGAAATGAACCCGCCGCAACTGCGTGAAACCACCATGGACCCGAACACCCGGCGTCTGGTGCAGTTGACGCTGGGCGAAGACTTCGCCGAAACCTCGGAAATGATGGACATGCTGCTGGCGAAGAAACGCGCCGGCGACCGCAAATCCTGGCTGGAATCCAAAGGCAACCTCGCCGAGGTGCTGGCCTGATGCAGTTTGGCTGGGCCTTGGCGGGTGCGTTGCTGCTGAGTGCGCTGAGCGTATCGGCCGAGCCGCTGCAAGAACTGCGGCTGCTCTCCGAACACCCGGTCGAGGGCATGCGCGGCGGCAACCTGTCGGGTCTGGCCATGTGCGGCAATGAGCTGTGGACGGTTTCCGATCGCGATGACGAGCAGATCTATCGGCTCGATACCCGCGATCCGGTCTGGCAGGCGCAAACCGTGCACATCGACGTGCCGCCCGTGCCGGAGAGCGGCTTGCCGTGGGGCTTGAGTTCGCGCACCTGGGCGGCGTCGTTCATTCGCGGCGGCGATCTGGATTTCGAAGGCATCAGTTGCGACAGTGCCGGTAATCGCTACATCGTCAGTGAAGCCCATGCGGCGGTGCTGCAGGTGCCGGTCAGCGGTCCGGCGAACTGGCTGAAGATCTCGCCGCTGCTGGTTCGCGAGGCGCGGGCGAGTGGCATGCTGCTCAAGTTCAATGCGATCTTCGAGGGCCTGGCGATCAACCCGGCGGGCGACCGGATGTGGCTGGCCGCCGAACGACAGAACCGCGGCCTGCTGCTGATCAAGCGTCAGCAAACGGTCTGGGATTGCGACGGTGGCTGCGTGCTGCTCAGTGAGGGCGGCAAGGAAATGCAGCCGGCGCAGTTCCCGAAAGCGAAAGCGGTCGACCGCGACTTTTCCGACATTTCGTTGTTCAACGGCAAGCTGTTTACCCTCGAGCGCAACGCGTTCGAGATTTGTCGTCGCGATGCGCAGACGGCCAAGGTCGAGCAGTGCTGGTCGTATGCAGGTGAACTGTTGCAGGAAAATCGCCGCTACTCGCAGAACTACGGACTGGAGGAAGCGCTGATCATTGATGCTGAAGGCGCGTGGATCGGCGTCGACAACAATTTTGGCCCACGTGCTGACGGCGAAGTCCGCCCGGTGGTCTGGCGCTTCGCCGCGCCGGACGGTGGCTGGAGTGCCAGGCCATGAGCCAGCAACCGCCGGGCAAGCGCGCCGGTCGGGTGTTGATGATCCTCGCCTGGTGCGCGGCGTTGTTTCTTGCGACGAAGTTTTTCGGGCAGTGGGAGCAGCGCCAGCAGAATCCGAACATCGTGGTCACGTCGGAGCAGGGCGAAGGTTTTATCGAAGTGAAACTGGCGAGCAATGCCCAAGGGCATTTTGTCGCCAGCGGCCAGATCAACGGCGAGCCGGTGGAGTTCATGCTCGACACCGGCGCGACCGATGTGGCGATCCCGGCGGATCTGGCCAAGCGTTTGAAGCTGCAAGAAGGTTTTGGCGTGACCCTGAGCACGGCCAATGGCCTGAGCCAGGGTTACCGAACGAAGATTGCTCGCCTGCAATTGGGCGACATCGTCCTGCGGGATGTCCGCGCACTGGTGGCGCCGGGTCTGCATGGCAATCAGGTGCTGCTCGGCATGAGCGCCCTGAACAAACTTGAATTTACCCAGCGCGGTGGCACCATGCTGCTGCGCCAGACAACGAACCGATGAGGCCCGCATGAGCGACTCCCTTGATCTCAGCCTGGACGGTGTAGAACGCCGCTCGCTGGCTGACTTCACCGAAAATGCCTACCTCAACTACTCCATGTACGTGATCATGGACCGCGCCTTGCCGCATATCGGCGACGGCCTGAAACCGGTACAGCGGCGTATCGTCTACGCCATGAGCGAGCTGGGGCTGGACGCTGATTCCAAACACAAGAAATCGGCGCGTACCGTCGGTGACGTGCTCGGTAAATTCCACCCCACGGCGACTCGGCGTGCTACGAAGCGATGGTGCTGATGGCGCAGCCGTTCAGCTATCGCTACACGCTGGTTGACGGCCAAGGCAACTGGGGTGCGCCGGACGATCCGAAGTCCTTCGCCGCCATGCGTTACACCGAAGCGCGGCTGTCGCGCTATTCCGAAGTGCTGCTCAGCGAACTGGGCCAGGGCACCGCCGACTGGGGGCCAAACTTCGACGGCACGCTGCAGGAACCGCTGGTGTTGCCGGCGCGCCTGCCGAACATTCTGCTCAACGGCACCACCGGTATCGCCGTGGGCATGGCCACCGACGTGCCGCCGCACAACCTGCGTGAAGTCGCCACTGCCTGCGTGCGTCTGCTCGATGAGCCGAAAGCCACGGTCGAGCAGCTTTGTGAGCACATTCAGGGCCCGGACTATCCGACCGAAGCGGAAATCATCACGCCGCGCGCCGACCTGCTGAAGATGTACGAAACCGGCAAGGGCTCGGTGCGTATGCGCGCCGTGTACCACGTCGAGGACGGCGACATCATCGTCACCGCGCTGCCGCATCAGGTCTCCGGGGCCAAAGTGCTGGAGCAGATCGCCGCGCTGATGCAGGCCAAGCCATCGAAAGCGCCGCAGATCGCCGATCTACGCGACGAATCCGACCACGAAAACCCGTGCCGCATCGTGATCATCCCGGTCAACAGCCGCGTCGATCACGAAGCGCTGATGCAGCACCTGTTCGCCAGCACCGAGCTGGAGTCGACCTACCGGGTCAACGTCAACATCATCGGTCTGGACGGCAAGCCGCAACTGAAAAACCTGCGTGCGCTGCTGGTCGAATGGCTGGAGTTCCGCGTACTGACCGTGCGTCGCCGTCTGCAATTCCGCCTCGACAAGGTCGAACGTCGTCTGCACCTGTTGGACGGTTTGCTGATTGCCTACCTCAACCTGGATGAAGTAATTCACATCATCCGTACCGAGGAGCATCCGAAAGCCAAGCTGATCGAGCGTTTCGCCCTCAGCGAAATTCAGGCCGACTACATCCTCGACACCCGCTTGCGTCAGTTGGCGCGACTGGAAGAGATGAAGCTGCGCGACGAGCAGGATGAACTGCTCAAGGAGCAGGCCAAGCTGCAAGCGCTGCTGGGCAGCGAAGCGAAGCTGAAGAAACTGGTGCGCACCGAGTTGCTCAAAGACGCCGAAACCTACGGCGACGACCGCCGTTCGCCAATCGTCGAGCGCGCCGAAGCCAAGGCGCTGAGCGAACACGATCTGCTGCCGAACGAGAAAGTCACTGTCGTGCTGTCGGAAAAAGGCTGGGTGCGTTCGGCCAAGGGCCATGACATCGACGCCACCGGCCTGTCGTACAAGGCCGGCGATGGCTTCAAGACCTCGGCGGCGGGGCGCTCCAACCAGTTTGCCGTGTTCATCGACTCCACCGGCCGCAGCTATTCGGTTGCTGCGCATACCTTGCCGTCGGCCCGTGGCCAGGGCGAACCATTGACCGGCCGTCTGACGCCGCCACCGGGCGCTTCATTCGAATGCGTGCTGATGCCCGAAGACGATGCGCTGTACGTGATTGCGTCCGATGCCGGTTACGGCTTCGTGGTCAAAGGCGAAGATCTGCAAGCGAAGAACAAGGCCGGCAAAGCGCTGTTGAGCTTGCCGAACAACGCCAAGGTCATTGCGCCGCGCCCTGTGGCTGATCGTGAGCAGAACTGGCTGGCCTCGGTCACGACCGAAGGTCGCCTGCTGATCTTCAAAATCAGCGATCTGCCACAATTAGGTAAGGGCAAAGGCAACAAGATCATCGGCATTTCCGGTGAGCGCGTGGCCAGCCGCGAAGAATATGTCACGGACATCGCCGTCCTGCCGGAAGGCGCCACCCTGGTGTTGCAGGCTGGCAAACGGACCCTGTCGCTGAAAGCCGACGACCTCGAGCACTACAAAGGTGAGCGTGGACGGCGCGGAAACAAACTTCCGCGGGGCTTCCAGCGGGTCGATGCGCTGCTCGTCGAAAACCTCAATTAGGCGAGAACGCCATCCTAGAGCGTTCGATCTGCGATTAAACGCGTAGATCGACGCTTTGGCGCTGGAGTCGGAACGCATATTCACGGATGATATGGCCTTTCAAGCGCCGGCGTGGCCGAGCGTTCTTCATATTTATTGAGTATTTTCACTGTGGTCAGCCTTGTGGCGGCCACCTGGACGGGATGATGACTGCGCTACGCCCCCTTATTTTGTTGCTCGCCGGCGTTCTTGGCCTGGCGGGTTGCAGCGTTCACCAGCCGGTGTCGCTGTATCAACTGGACAGTGGAAGTCCGGTTCAGCCTGCGCAAAGCGCGGGCATGGCGGTTTTGCTGGGGCCAGTGGTAGTGGCCGATTACCTGCAACGCGAAACCCTGTTGCAACGTCAACCCGACGGCAGCCTGCAAGCGGCGACCGACGGTCGTTGGGCTGGCAGCCTTTCGTCGGATATCGATCAGTTGCTGATGCGTCAGGTGGCTGGTCATCTGGACAGCCAGCGTGTAGTGCTGGCGCCTGCTACTGCCGGGTTTACCCCGGATGTGCAAGTGCTGCTGACCATCACTCGTCTGGATTCCGGGGCGAAACAACCGGCTATTCTCGATGCGCAATGGCGTTTGATCGATCGTCGAGGCAAGGTGCGCGATAACCGCATCATTCATCTGCAGGAGCTGCACGCCGGCAGCACCGCTTCGCAGGTGCAGGCACAAGGCATCCTGTTGCAGCGTCTGGCCGAGCAATTGTCGGTGGCGCTCAAGCCTCTGGCCAACCAGCCGCCCGTGGCCGAGGCACCGCGCAAAGCCGCGCCGAAGCCCGCAGCGCCGGCGGCGGATGCCGAGAAGCAACCGAAGATTCCAATGGCCTCGCCGATCCGTACCGATATGGAAGTGTTTCGCTTCTGAGGGCGGAACGAGTCAGAACAGAGCCCGCCTTGTGCGGGCTTTGTTGTGTCTGGGGGCAGAGATTATTCGTCTTCAGCGCTGGCCCCTTCGCGAGCAGGCTCGCTCCCACATTTGATCGGCGACGTGCAGGCCCTGTGGGAGCGAGCCTGCTCGCGAAGGGGCCAGTACAGGCAACAAAAAGCCCGCAGACAATCACTCGTCTGCGGGCTTTTGCGTATCGGGCCTAAGCCTTACGCCCGGCGCTCATGCATCCGCGCCAGTTGCCGCTCCAGCATCGATGGATAAGGCTCCATCAACCGCTCCACACAGCAAGCGCCCTCGGGGCTGGCGATCGGCCGGATCCGCGCGCGCTGCCGGATCAGCGCGTCATCGCTGATCTTGCGCTCGACCAGCAAGAGATTGCGGCTGTGCTGCGACAAGGCCAGTGCATCCTGGGCCGAATCGGTCAGCAGCAGATCAATCTGGCTCAGGCCAAACAGCTCATCGCCCAAGGTCAGGCCCAGCTGCAATTGCAGGGTGATGCCGCTGTCCGCGACCTCGATCTGCAACTGGTGACCGAGTGCGCGCAGCAACTCGCCGCAGCAGATGGCATTGGTCAGGTAGTCGTCGCCGCAATCTTCGGTGTGGAACAGCAGCAACGTACTGCCGTCGTTGAGGGTTTCGATTTCGCCCTGATACAGCGAAGCGGCCTGCTCGAGGCAGTCGCGATAGCGTGCCTGCAATTCTTCCAGACGTGCGCGAGGCAAGCGGCGTAATTGTTCCTGCGAGCCCAGTTGCACGGCCAGTACGGCGGTGTGCTGTGGCACGTCAGGCGTCGGTTTGCGCGTGAGCGGTTGTGCGGCGCTGGTGAGCGACTCGTCGCGCAGGTCGGCGAAGGCGTCATCATCGTCATCGTCTTCGACGGTGCTGACCAAGTGACGCGGGGCCGGTTTCTTCGCGGCCAGCGGGCGGCTTTCGTCGAAGCTTGGATCGCGCAGATTACGCACCTCGAATTCCGGCTCGTCTTCTTCCTCGGCGAATTCCGGCTCGGGTTCGGGCTCAGGCTCCGGTTCCGGGGCGTAGCTGGCGTGCAGCTGGCGCGCCAGATCACCGATTTCATCCTGACGATCGATGCCCGGTGTATGCGCGTCGATGCGGCGCAGCCACACACGCAATTGCAGCAGTGGCGTCGACAGATAACGGCCCATGCGCAGGCTCAGAGCCAGCGACAGTGCCAGCAGAATCGCGCTCAGAATGCCCATGCTTTGCAGGCTGATCGTCATCGGCTGCTGGAACTGATCCATGTCCAGGCTGATGCGCAGTTGCCCGGCGGTCACGTCCTGGAAAGTGATCTTGCTCTCGTACATGCCCTCGGCTTCGCCCAGCAGGCTGTGCTTGGGACGCTGACCGGACTCGGCGAGGATGCGGTTGTCCACGCTGTAGATCGCCGCGTGGGCGACCAGTTTGTTCTTGGTCAGGTTGTTGAGCAGCACGTTGAGGCTGAGGATGTCGTTGGACACCAGCAGCTCGGTGGCGGAGGTGGCGGTCTGCGTGGTCAGGCTTTCGCCCAGCGCATCGGCCTGCTCGTGCATGGCCTGCTTGAATTGCAGCCCCATCACCCCGGCATAGATCACCAGGGCCAGAGCGACCAGGATCACGTTGTGGCTGGCAATGCGCAATGCAATCGGTACACGGCGGTGGCGCAGTGCACGGAAGATCAGCAGGAAGAAGTTATCGGTTTTGACTGGCGTGGGCCGGTTCACTTGAGCTCGGCTCTTTGTCCGTGAAGTTGACGCGCAGTATAGCGACAGGCCCCAGACCGGCAAAGCGCTCGCGGTGCCCGATGGTCACTGAAAGTGGGTAGAATGCGGTTTTTTCCAGTTGCGGGGTGCGCGTTGCGCGAAATCGTCCTGATTAACATCACGGGAGTCGACCGTCCGGGTCTGACGGCGGCCATCACCGGTGTTCTGGCACAAGGTGGTGTGAACATTCTCGACATCGGTCAGGCGGTGATCCACGACACCCTGTCGTTTGGCATCCTGGTTGAAATTCCCGATTCCGAGCAGGGCAAATCGGTGCTCAAGGACATCTTGTTCAAGGGCTACGAACTGGATCAGCAAGTGCGCTTCACCCCGGTGTCCGAAGAGGATTACCAGCAGTGGGTGGGCAATCAGGGCAAGAAACGCCATATCGTCACCCTGCTGACGCGCAAGGTCACTGCCGGCCAATTGCAGGCCGTCAGCGCGATCACCGCCAAATATGGCCTGAACATTGACCATATCGACCGTCTGTCGGGGCGCATGCCGCTGGACACGCCGGCCGACAAGGGCAAGGGTTGCATCGAGTTTTCCGTGCGCGGCGAAGCTGCCGATCCGCAGGCCCTGCGCGCCGAATTCCTCAGCGTTGCCCAGGAATTGAACGTCGATATCGCCTTTCAGGAAGATTCGCTGTTCCGTCGCAACCGACGTCTGGCCGTGTTCGACATGGACTCGACGCTGATCGAAGCGGAAGTCATCGATGAGCTGGCCAAGGCGGCCGGCGTGGGTGATCGGGTTTCGGAAATCACCGAGCGCGCGATGGCCGGCGAACTGGATTTCCGCGCCAGCTTCAAGGAGCGTCTGGCGCTGCTCAAGGGCCTCGACGTCAGCGTGCTCGACTCGATCGGCGCCTCGCTGCGCCTGACCGAAGGCGCAGAAACCCTGTTCGCCGAACTCAAACGGCTCGGCTACAAAACCGCCATCCTGTCCGGCGGCTTCACTTATTTCGCCAAGCAACTGCAGGCCAGGCTTGGCATCGACTACGTGTTCGCCAACGAGCTGGAAGTGGTCGACGGCAAGTGCACCGGTGTGGCGGTCGAGCCGATTGTCGATGCGCAGCGCAAGGCTGACTTGCTCAAGGAATTGGCGCACAAGGAAGGTCTGCGTCTGGAGCAGACCATTGCCGTCGGCGACGGCGCCAACGACTTGCCGATGCTGGCGATTGCCGGGCTGGGCGTAGCGTTCCGCGCCAAACCTCTGGTCAAGCAGTCGGCGAAGCAGGCGATTTCAACGCTGGGGCTGGATGGCGTGTTGTATCTGCTGGGTTTCCGGGATCGTGACGGGCAGCTCTGAGATCTCAGATAAGCTGATCTGGCCTCTTCGCGAGCAGGCTCGCTCCCACGGGAAACCTCATTCCTGTGTGGGAGCGAGCCTGCTCGCGAAGGCCGCGCCTCGATCTAGAGCGAATTCCACAACGAATCAAAATCCTCCTCGCCCCCGCCATTGTGCGCAGGATCCAGCGAGCGATAGGCGAACTGGTTGAAACTGTGCGTACTCGCCACCCGCCGATCCAGCCCGGCGCGGTGTTCCTCGCCCTGAGTGTTGATCAACACCTTGTTGCCTTCCTGAAACGGCAGACGCGGCGCGAGTAAGGTGGCCGGCACATCGATCGCACTGATTTCCGGCAGCAGCAAGCCGCGCAAATAATGGCTGTGATCGTCTTTCGTTCGCACGAGTTGCAGACCGCACGGCTGTGCGTGTGGCGCGACCAGTTCAATGCCCATCTGCGTGCCGCGGCCCCGCACCTGGCGGATCCAGCGAATCACCGCAATGCTCCAGCCTTTGCTCTCGCTGTCCTGAATGCCGAGCATTTCCCCGGCCTGCAATTCGGCCGGCACCTCGCTCGGCCAGGCCAGGCAATAGCCGCCGGGGCTGTGGTTGATCACCGGCAAGGCGTAAGTCGGATAGTTCGGTGCGTTGCCGGGGCCATCGTCCTCGCTCAACTGGTCGTACTGGATTTCCTCGTACGGCAACAGCTCATCGTTGCCTTGCGGCGCAGCGTCGAACGCTTGACTCCAGCTGTCTTTTTCACCTTGAGCGACCACGCTGCTGAAATTCGCCGCGCGGGCACCGGGATGTTTGAGCAACTCGCTGAAGGTGCGCTCGCCGCCGAGGTAGAAGTGCAGGGCGCTCATGCCGACACACACAGTCAATGAGCCTTGGCCGGCGATACGCTGAAAGCTGCGTTCCGCAGCCTGGCCCCAAGTGGCGTGGAGATGTTGCAGGGTATCGAGGCTGAGACCGGCGGAGACAGGCAAAGGTGTCGAGGTCGGCTGGTGCTGCAAGTGCGTTTCGAGCTGTCTGACCAGTGGCTGCGGATCGAAGCCCAGCAGCCCGCTCTGTTGTTCGCTGCGAAACATCTTGCGGTAGCGCGGGCCGACATCGAGTTCCGGACTGACCGCAAACAAGCCGTCGTCGGTGCTGCCGGGATGCAGCTTGAGCAGAGCGCTCCACGGCTCGATCACCTCCGCTAGCCGGGCGATCTGGCTCTGGCGCAATTGATTGCAACGGGCGCTGCCCAATAGCAGAGCGGCGATGTAGGTTTGCTCGACGCTCAGTTGGCTGGTCAGGTAAGCCAGATCATCGCGCAGCCGCCGTTGCTGCAGCTGTAGTTCAGAAGCGCTGCGATACAGTTGATGCAGTTCGAACCACACATGCTCGGGTGGAGAACTGTACAACTGCGTCGCACGCACCAGTTGCGCCTTCAGCGCGTGCGCGGCACGTTGCAAAGCGGTGCTGACCAATGTCGCCCGATCCTTGCTGTATTTGGGCAGGATACGCAGGGCGATCTGTTTATAGCCGATGGCCAACTGGCCTTGCAGGGCCTGACACAGGTTGCTGACTTTGCGCGAACGCTCGTCGAGCATGATCGCCTGATGCAGAAAGTGCCGTTCCAGATGCTGGCAGACGAAATACACCTCGGGCCGCAGCAGTTCCAAGAGTTGCAGGCGATTGTCGCTAGGAGTGAGCAACAGGTTCAGTTCGCCGAGGCCTTGATAGAGCAGGCGGGCGGTTTCGCCGATGTTGGCCTTGGGCAGGCCGGCGATCCAGCGCTTGAGGTCGCGCGGGCTGGCGTCGCAGAACGACAGGCGCGTTTGCGTGGGAGTCGGAGCGCGCAGCTTGGGAGAAAAGTTGGTCTGGCTCATGAGCAAAACCATAGCAGCAAATGCCGCGGTTTGCGGAAGCAGCCTTGGCTGCTTCCGCGAACAGGGTCACGCTTTTGGCAGTGCCAGACCCTGGCCCATCTGCACTGGCGAACCGGCCACCAGCTCTTCGGCCCACTTCACCTGATCCGGGCCAAACAGCACGATCGCCGTTGAACCGAGCTTGAAGCGCCCCAGTTCCGCGCCTTTTTCCAGATGAATCGGTGCGCGTGCGGCTTCGTCGTAGCGGAAGGTTTTCAGCTCGCGCTTTGGTGGTGTGACCAGACCGGCCCACACGGTTTCGATCGACGCGACAATCATCGCGCCAACCAGCACCACGGCCATCGGCCCGCGTTCTGTATCGAAGATGCACGCCACACGCTCGTTGCGGGCGAACAGCTCGGGAACGTTTTCGGCGGTGGTCTGGTTCACCGAGAAAATCCGCCCCGGGATGTAGACCATTTCGCGCAGGGTGCCGGCCAGCGGCATGTGCACGCGGTGGTAGTCCTTCGGCGACAGATAAATGGTGGCGAAGTCGCCGCCCATGAACGGCGCCGCGTTGGCCGCATCACCGCCGAGCAATTCGAGCACGCTGAAGCTGTGGCCCTTGGCCTGGAACACGCGACCGTGCTCGATCGGGCCGAGCTGGCTGACCGCACCGTCGGCCGGGCTGAGGATCGCGCCCGGGGTTTCGTCCAGTGGGCGTGCGCCATCTTTCAGGGCGCGCGTGAAGAACGCGTTGAAGTGCTCGTAAGCGGTGAGGTCTTCGACCAGCGCTTGCGACATGTCCACT
Source organism: Pseudomonas sp. B21_DOA (assembly GCA_030544685.1). Taxonomy (NCBI): domain Bacteria; kingdom Pseudomonadati; phylum Pseudomonadota; class Gammaproteobacteria; order Pseudomonadales; family Pseudomonadaceae; genus Pseudomonas; species Pseudomonas sp. B21_DOA. Next base: position 1,535,960 of record CP086683.1, read on the forward strand.
TGATAACGCTTGGCAAACCATTGGGTGAAGGCATTCTTGAACCAGCGCACGCGGCATTCGGCGATGCAGCCGGCCAGGCGCGACAGCAGGTGATGCGGCAGCAGGTACTGACTGAGGATAAACAGACGCTCTTTCATTAGTTGTCCTTAAAACCTTGAATCTCGACAGGCGTGTCAGGGTGGTTGCCCCATTCGCCCCATGAACCGGCGTAGCCCTTGACCCGCGGATAACCGAGGGCTTTGGCCACCAGATAAGTGAAGCCCGACCGGTGATGGGTCTGGCAGTGGGTAATGATTTCCTTGTCCTTGGTGATCCCAAGGTTTTCGAGGATCTGCGGCATGTCGCTGCGGATGCGCAACTGACGCGCCGGGTCCATGCCCGCGGTCCATTCGAAATTGACCGCGCCGGGGATGTGTCCGCCCTTGGCTGCGAGGACTTTCTCGCCGGAATATTCCAGCGGCCCACGCGCGTCCCAGATCGCCAGATCGGCCGCGCCGAGACGGCTTTGCAGGTATTCGCGGGTGGCGGTCGGTTCGTCGTGCAGGGTCAGCGAGACCGGGCCGCCGACTACGGGTGGTACCTGGATCGACATCGGCATTCCGTCTGCCAGCCAGGCCGGCAGGCCACCATCTATATAGTGGTACTTGTCATGGCCGATGACATCGAGCAGCCAGATGAAGCGTCCGGCCCAGCCGCCGCCCTCATCGTCATACACGACGTAGACCGCGTCTTTGCGATGGCCGAGCTCGCCGAACAGCGCTTGCAGATCGGCTTTCGCCGGCATCAAACCCGGCGCCGGTGGCTGGCCGAGCTGGGTGCGTTTCGGGTCGACAAAACGTGCGCCGGGCAAGTGACCTTCGGCATACCGGGCAGGGCTGGTCAGGTCCACCAGGATCAGTTCCGGGGACTCCAGACGCGGCAGCAGGTCGCTCGGCTCGATGACCAGCGGCAAGCCAGAGAAGTCAGACATGTGAGGTCTCCAGAGCACAAAGGGGAGGATTGTAGCGCAGGCTCATTGGCCACGGCTGCTAAAGCTGTGCAGGGCTTTTTCGATGCACTGCGCGGTTTTGCCGAAGGCTTGTACGGTGATGTCGGCGAACGGCCCGCCGCCCTGATCGGCAACGACGATCATGATCACCCGGCCGTTATTCACCAGTGAGCGTAGGAATAAGTGCTCCCCGCGAAACAGCGTGCGCAGGCTCGCCGGTAACAAGGCCGAGAATTGCGCGTTGTTCTCCGGCGAGATCCGCACCTGCGCCTGCTGAGCGAGCAGGCGTTGCAGGACTTTGCTCTGGCTGACGGCAAAACTCAGCGCCGCCGCATCCTTCGGCAAACCGGCGGTCTGGTGCACGCGCAGGGTCGTGTGTGTGCGGTCGGCCATCAAAATCATCACCCGGCGCATGCCGCTGGCCACCAGTGCCTCGCGGGCGGCGACGGTCAGGCTCATGGCATTGGTGAAGCGGCTGGGCTCGGCGAGCAGTTCGGCGCATTGCCGACGCCACTGGCTCAGATCATCCGCATTCGGCGCTGCGGCCGGGAGCATGCCGGCCGGCAAGCGACGAGTGCCCCACGGCCAAATCAGTGAAACCGCCGGGTGCCACAGATCGGGCATTGCATGCTGACGCGCGCTGTTCGCCGCTTGCTGGTGCAACTGTTGCTGCACTTCGTCCATGGAAATCTGCAGATACAGGCTGGTCAGGTACTGCCAGCGCTTGCTGTGCAGACTGTCCCAGGCCTGTTGCGCCGACAGCGCCAGGCCGTTGGCGAGCAGCACGGTATTCGCCGGCTGGTTGAGCCAGCGGCGTAGCGTCGGGTCGTCGTCGAGACGATTCTGCTGGCGCAGCGGGTGTTCGCTGTCGCGGGCGATGCGCAGCACTTTGACCAGTTCGCGTTGTTCACTGAGCAGCAATTTGTAGCCTTGCTCGACCCAGATCGGCAGATGCCAGGCCTGGACCAGTGCCTCGGAAATCTTCAACAGGCGCACGCCGAACAATTGCTTTTCGACCACACGCGCCGACTCGCCCTTGTGGATCACCCGCAGTTCCCACTCTTCGAGCAACTGCGGATAGGTCAGTGCCAACGGCCACAGCGGCGACAAAACAGCAAGCTGCCCCAGTGGATGTCCTGCCACAGCCGCGCCAGGCGACTGGCGAAAAACCGTTGGCCTGTTGTGTCGCGTGTTGGCTGATCAGCTGCAATTGGCGCAAGGCCTTGGGAATCTGCCGGTGCGGTTCGGCGGGCAGGCGCGCGAGCAATTCTTCGGTGCGCGCCAGGCCCAGGCGATTGATTGCCACCTCGAGATTTTCCGCTGGCGCGGCCATGGTGCCGTGAGTGTGACGATTCGCCTCGCGGATGATGCTCAAGGCCAGCGCCGGGCTGTCCTGCATCAGATCGGCGATGTCGCGCAGCGAGCTGCGGTTGTCGCGGATCGCTCGGCAGACTTTGTCGTGAGCCTCTTGTGGTACGGGCAGGAGGACGCTGTCGAGCAGCTTGACCCAGCCGTCGAGGGTGGTCGGTTTTGCGTGTGGGACGTTCGTTTCATTAGCCATGTCTGGACGAGATCTTCACTGACTGTAGACGCGCCCGGCATGGGCTAAATTGGCTTTTCGCCTGAACTGGCTATAGTCTGGCGCAGTTTTGCCGATAAGTAGAAGAAGAGATTTTTTAACTTCCGAATATGACCTTGAACCCGACTTAAACAAGTACCTTCTACCTATGGCTAAAATTATCGGCATCATCGTCGTATTCGCGAGCGTGCTCGGCGGATACGTGCTCTCCCACGGCAAGATTGCCGCCCTGATCCAGCCTTTCGAGGTGATGATCATCGGCGGTGCGGCCCTCGGCGCCTTCCTCCAGGCCAACCCCGGTTACATGACGATGCACGTGCTCAAGAAATCCCTGAGCATGTTCGGTTCGCGCTTCACCCATACCTTCTACCTGGAGGTGCTCGGGCTGATCTACGAGATCCTCAACAAGAGCCGCCGCGAAGGCATGATGGCGATCGAAGGCGACATCGAAGATGCCGCCGCGAGCCCGATCTTCGCCAAGTACCCGGCCGTGCTCAAGGATGAACGCATGACCGCGTTCGTCTGTGATTACTTGCGCATCATGTCTTCCGGCAACATGGCTCCGCACGAACTCGAAGGCCTGTTCGACATGGAGCTGTACAGCCTCAAGGAAGACCTCGAGCACCCATCGCACGCCGTCAACGGCATCGCCGACGGCATGCCCGGTTTCGGTATCGTCGCGGCGGTACTCGGGATCGTGGTGACCATGGCCTCGCTGGGCGAGGGTGACCAGGCGTCGATCGGTCTGCACGTGGGTGCGGCACTGGTCGGTACCTTCTTCGGTATTCTCGCAGCGTACGGTTTCTTCGGTCCGCTGGCGCATTCCCTGGCCCACGATGCCAAGGAAGAGCTCAACGTCTACGAAGCCATCAAGGCCTCGCTGGTGGCTTCGGCGTCCGGCATGCCGCCGTCGCTGGCGGTCGAGTTCGGGCGCAAGGTTCTATATCCGGCGCACCGTCCAAGCTTCGCCGAGCTGGAACAAGCGGTTCGCGGTCGCTAAGTCATGGAAAATAATCAGCCGATCATCGTCAAGCGCGTCAAGCGCATTGCCGCCGGGCACCACGGCGGGGCGTGGAAAATCGCCTTCGCCGACTTTGCCACGGCGATGATGGCGTTCTTCCTGGTGCTGTGGCTGCTGTCCACCGCCACGCCGGAACAGAAGATCGCCATCGCCGGTTATTTCAAGGACCCGGTCGGCTTCTCCGAAAGCGGCACGCCGTACATCATCGATCTGGGTGGTACACCGACCCTGGCGCCGGAAAACACTCTCAACCCTGAAGTGAAGTCGCAGCCGCAACCGGACAAGGTCACGGTCGACACCGAACAGGTTGAAGGCATGGCCGAGCAGGTCGAGAAGGAGCGTCTCGAACTGCTGCTGCAAGAACTGCAGAACAAGGTCGACGAAAATCCGCAACTGCAGAAATTCAAGGATCAGATCCTTTTCGAAATTACCCCGAACGGCCTGCGCATCCAGATCATGGATGCCGAGAACCGGCCGATGTTCGACTCCGGTTCCGCACGCCTGAAACCGTACTTCGAAGACATCCTGCTGGCCATGGCCGACACCATCAAAGCGGTGCCGAACAAGATCAGCATCAGCGGTCACACCGACGCCAAGCCGTACATCGGCACTGGCGATTACGGCAACTGGGAGCTGTCGGCCAACCGTGCCAACGCGGCTCGCCGTGCTCTGGTCGCGGGCAGCTATCCGGATGCGCAGGTCGCGCGGGTGGTCGGTTATGCCTCGTCGGCGTTGTTCGATCGGGAAAACCCGTTCAACCCGGTTAACCGCCGGATCGACATTGTCGTGCTGACCAAGAAAGCCCAGGCTGCCATAGAAGGTGCGCAGGGTCCTGAGGCGGCGAAACCGGCAGATCAGGGTCAGAACGGTGCTGCTCCGGCAGCCCCGGTTGATCCGAATGCGTTGCCGGCGGACAAACAGCCGGTGCCAGCGCATGAGTTGCGCGAGCGCTTGAATCTGTTTGACGATGCGGCGCCGAAACCGGCTGAGCCGGGGAGTGCAGCACCAGCGCCTGCGCCGAAGCAGTAAGTGAAAAAAGCCGACAGTGATGTCGGCTTTTTTGTGGCTATCGGTTCATGCCCCTGACCATTTTCTTAGCGTTGCTAAAATAATCGGGGACAGGCCGGCACAGTCTCAGAATCCCCGACGAATCCGGTTCTTCAACTGTTCATGAAACATCTCCGCATCGCGCTTGTAAGCCCCTTTCACCGAGTCGCTGAACGAGTCCAGCGTGATCGAGCGCTGGTTCGACACCTCATCCCGATAGGCATCGATGAAGAAATCCAGGTCGCTGGCCGTGCTCAGCTTCGGCCACTTGTCCAGATAGATCGGCAATTGCGCCGGCCCGGTCTTGAAGGTGCAGATCCGCCGATTGCTGATCGTCGCCTCGCCAATTTCGAACGGCACCCACCACGACAGTGCAGTCTTCTCCGATACCACCGCCAGCAGATGCGTGCATTCGGTGATGTTGCGAGTGATGACCCCGGTGATGTCGTCGGTGGTCTGTGATTCCGGATCCAGCACGTCGAGATAGGTCCTGATCTTCGCTTGGCTCAGGCGGGTGTTGATGGCGATCGCATGGGCGCGATCCATGTGGCGGTAGCTGATAAAGACTGGCATCAGAAATGTCCTTTGAGGGCGAGTTCGCGGTAATAGGCGCCGAGTGCCGTGAGGCGGCAGCCGGTGGAGTTGAGGGCGGCGTAGTACATGTGCTCGGCGTCGACCGGCTCGATCAGGCTGTGACGATTGCACTTCTGCAACTGGGCGAAGATCTCGCCGTGCTTGGGTGCGAATGCCTTCTCGGTGGGTTCGTAGCTGGGGTCGAGCGGGAAGACCGATTCGGCTTCGGCAAACCAGTCCGGCAATTTGCGCAGGATTTCCTTGGGGATCAGCGGCGAGACTTCGCGCAGGGAAATGAACTGCGACACATTGGTCTTGAACACCGGGCGCTGTTCCCACGGGCCGAGGGCGTTGTCGACGAAGGAGTACAGGCTGCCGGGGGTGATTTTGCCGAGGATATTCGCCGCGCCGCCATGCAGCGCTTGCAGGAGCAGGCCGGTGAACACGCCATGCTGCGCGACCTCCAGCGCCGGCTCGGCTTTTTTACACGCCGTGAGAATGGTCATGCCTTCGCCGACCATGCTGCTCTCGCTGCGCAAGGCGCGCACCTCGCCGGCCGAGCCGCTCTGGCAGCAGTCGAGGATGATCACTTTGTTTTTGATCCGCGTGGCTTTGTCCGCCCAATTGAGTATGTCGCTGATGCGGATGCCGTCCTTGGCGTTGCGGTAATCCTGTGGGATCAGCATGCCTTCGTCGGTGTCGGCATCGAATTCACCATGGCCGGCGAAATACAGCAGAGCCACGTTGCAGTCGCCGGAAAACAATTCGCGGATCTGGTCTTCGAGCTTTTCTCGGCTCAGGTAATCCTCGGCAGAGGTGAGCAGGACATTTTTGAAGTTGGGGTCGCCATTGGCGTGGGTCTTGAGCACCGAGGCCATGGCCATGGCGTCGTTGCAGCAGCCGTTCAGCCCGGAAATATGGGCGTAGTCGTTGATGCCGATAAACAGTGCCTTGCGCATGGTTACACCGCCGTGGGCAGGCGGATCGTGCCGAAGTCGGTGCAGCAAGACGAATGGATGAAGAACAAAACGCAGGTTTGCATGGCTTTCCTCGAGGATCGCTGTGAGCGAAGGAGGAAACGAATGTAGGCAGCTGGCGCGGGCCTACAAGGTCTGCGCGGCAAAACAGAAATGCCCTGCAAGCAGGCGCGCAAAAGCCTACAGACGAGGCTGATGTTTAAGGGGGAGGGCGTGAGTCAGATGCAGTCCGACAATCGGCAGCCCATCGTGCAGGGCTGCCGGCGTGGCTGTTTAATAGCCGTTTTCAGGCAGGCTGGCGATGATCGAGCGATAGCTGTTCATGCGTTGCTGCTGGATGCGCCCGTCTTCCAGCGCCTTGAGCAGGGCGCAACCCGGTTCGCGGTCGTGCTTGCAGTCGCGGAAACGGCAAGTGCCGAGCAGGTCGTCGAACTCGATGAAACCGGCTTCGACGTCGGCGCGGCTGACGTGGCCCAGACCGAATTCGCGGATGCCCGGGGAATCGATCAGTTCACCGCCTCCGGGGAAATGGAACAGCCGCGCAGTGGTGGTGGTGTGCGTGCCCTGACCGGACAGCTCGGACAACGGCCCGACACGGGTTTCGACTTCCGGCAACAAGCTGTTGACCAGCGACGACTTGCCAACGCCGGACTGGCCGACGAATACGCTGATGCGCCCGTCGAGCTGCTTTTGCAACTGCTCCATGCCGTCGCCGTGGTGCGCCGAGACTTCCAGCACCGGATAACCCAGCGTGCGGTACACCGCCAGCAACGCGTTCAGTGCCGGGGCGTTCTGCTCATCGATCAGGTCGAATTTGTTCAGCAGCAGCAGAGGGCGGATGCCAGCGTGTTCAGCGGCGACCAGATAGCGGTCGATCAGGTTGGCGTGCGGCTCGGGCAGCGGCGCGAAGACGATGACGATCATGTCGACGTTGGCGGCAACCGGCTTGAGCTGGCCACGGCTGTCGGGACGGCACAGTTCGGTGCTGCGCGGCAGTTGCGCGACGATTACGCCAATGCCTTGGTTGCCGGCGCGCCAGACCACTTTGTCGCCGGTGACCAGCGCCGGCAGGTTGGCGCGCAAGTGGCAGCGGAACACTTGACCGGCGAGTTCGCCGTCAACAGCTTCGACTTCTACCTGCACACCGAAGTGGGCGATCACCAGGCCGTGCTGCTCAGGGCCGAGGTCGCCGCCCTCGAGGGCTTCGACCGCCGAGGACTCGCGTTTGGCGGCGCGTGCGGCGCGCTCGCCCTGAATCTTTTCGATGCGCCAGTTTTGACGACGATTGAGTTGGCGTTTGGCCATGGGTGTTCCGTCTGAAGAATGCAGCGATTAGGTAAAACGGCCGCGAGTTTAGCACGCCCGGCTACCGGCCTAGGCTAAACTGCGCAGCATTGCCTAGGAGCCCGAATATGCAAAACCCGCAGAACCTGATCTGGATCGACCTGGAAATGACCGGTCTGGACCCGGACAACGACGTCATCATCGAAATGGCCACCATCGTCACTGACAGTGAGCTGAATACATTGGCCGAGGGCCCGGTGATCGCCATCCATCAAAGCGACGAAGTACTCGCGCGCATGGACGAGTGGAATACCCGCACCCACGGCAATTCCGGCCTGACCCAGCGTGTTCGTGACAGCCGCATCAGCATGGCCGAAGCCGAGGGGCAAACCATCGCCTTCCTCGAGAAGTGGGTGCCGAAGGGCAAATCGCCGATCTGCGGCAACAGCATCTGCCAGGACCGTCGCTTCCTTTATACCCACATGAAGGCACTGGAAAGCTACTTCCACTATCGCAACCTCGACGTCTCCACGCTCAAAGAGCTGGCCGCGCGCTGGGCGCCGGATGTGCGTGACAGCTTCAAGAAGGGCAGCACCCACCTGGCGCTGGATGACATCCGCGAATCGATTGCCGAGCTGCAGCACTACCGCAAGCACTTCATCAAGTTCTGAGGCTGCGGCATCCGGCCTCGACGCCTTCGCGAGCAGGCTCGCTCCCACATTGGAGTGCAATCTATGTGGGAGCGAGCCTGCTCGCGAAGGCCACGCCCTCTTTGGTGCTGCACCGAAGTGGCTAGACTGCGCGCCTTCCTGCCTGGACTGCCATCATGTTGCTGATGCTCTATCTGATCGCCATCACCGCCGAAGCCATGACTGGCGCGCTGTCCGCAGGACGACGCGGCATGGATTGGTTTGGCGTGGTGCTGATCGCCTGCATCACCGCGCTCGGTGGCGGTTCAGTGCGCGACGTGCTGCTCGGGCACTACCCGCTGACCTGGGTCAAACACCCGGAGTATCTGGTGCTGACGTCGGTGGCGGCGATGTTCACCGTGTTCACCGCACGCTGGATGCGCCACTTGCGCTCGCTGTTTCTGGTACTCGACGCGGTGGGGCTGGTGGCATTCACCTTGATTGGCTGCATGACTGCGCTGGAAATGGGTCACGGCATGCTGGTGGCGTCGGTCAGCGGTGTGATCACTGGCGTCTTCGGTGGCATCTTGCGTGATATCTTCTGCAATGACATTCCGCTGATCTTCCGGCGCGAACTCTACGCCAGCGTCTCGTTTGCCGCAGCGTGGTGTTACATGCTATGCCTGTATCTGAACGTGCCGGGTGAGCAAGCGATTCTGATTACTCTGTTTGGCGGATTTCTGTTACGTCTTTTGGCCATTCGCTTTCATTGGGAAATGCCGAAGTTTATTTATAACGACGAGCACTGATTCCACTGGATGTCAGCAAGTTTTTGGCTTTAAGCAATGTGCACGTAAATGTATGTTTCTTACATTTTTGCTTTTTGCTTCCTTGGGTTTGCATGTTATTCATTCAGCGACATCAGCTCTGATGTCAATTTCTGAAGTTACATGAAGACAAAAGGATTGCACCATGGATGAAATCACGGAAGAAACACAGGTTCAGCTAACTACCGTCGGGGCTTTTGAAAGCCTTACATTGCTGAAAGTTAAATTTGATGCTATTGAAAGTACGCGCAGCAAAGAACTGTTCGGCAATGGCCGTATGCAGGTAAAAGTGCAAGTGCTTGTGGCGGGTGCCGATGCCGATGGTAATGCGGTTGCTGTGCCGGCCGAGGTAATGGACAGCATTAAACTTATTCATTACAGCAACGGCCAGGCGTTGGGCAATGGCTGGGATGCCAGTACCGAGCAAGGCCAATTCACCCTGCAGTCGCACCACACCGCCAGTACCGCACTCGCCACCGATGACGACGACTCCGTACATCCGCAGGTAAGAACCTTCTGGGTATCTTCGGCCGGTGCTGGAGAAACCCAGGTTGCCGCGCGTGTGACGGTGAATCAGCAAGTCATTCGCAGTAACGGCACGACGCTTTCCAGTGTCCACGACAGCAGCGTGACCCTGATTGCGAAGGAACCTGTTGCCTATTCCATCGACAGTTTCCGCTGGTACTCGGTCAGGCGCGGGAACGAAGAGCCGGGCAACCGCATCTGGAATTATTATCTGGGGCTTTATCCGCAAGGTGGACAGCAAGTCAAACTGGTGGACTGGATTTCGGAAGGCGGCCGGAGCAGCCGCTTGTTTGCCAACGGTAACAAGCTGCGCGAGCCCTCAACCAATCATCTTCAAGGTATCTTCGTCCTTCCCGAACAGAAGACGCAGGAAGTGTGGTTGCCATACGACGGCTACCCGCTCTCCGATGTACTCAGTTTCGGCGCGCAAGGCTGGTTATTTTTATCAACCAAGAAGAAACGCTATTCGGTCAAGGTCAGTGACAGAGATGGGGAGTTGACCATAGTCCAGGCGATCTCCGGGTATTCCACTATTGAGCCAGCCAGCAGGGACGCTGAAGTATTTCACTTTCAGGCCATCGATCAATATGGCACTGAGCATAAACTTGCCATTCGTACGGATTTTGCAGAGCGCCATTTTTATTTGGAGCGTGGATAACCTCAGTGCGACAAACTTGAGCTGTTACAAGCGGTAGATATATATGCCGCTGCAGGAGGTGCAAGTCTGTAAGCTGTAACTTCGGCAATCTCTTGATTGATTGCAGTTTCGTACTTTACAGACAAGCGTTTGTTGGCTCCGCGGTGCTGCGGAGTCAACACACCACCACTCAAGGATGAGCATTAATGGTTGGCAAACCACCCCGCAAACCTGCAACCGGTCTTTCGAAAAAACCGGATCTCGACGCTGACGGCTTGCGACGGCCGCTGGACAGCGAAACAAGCCTGTCACCCCTGCCGCACCTTACCGAGCCACGACTTGCGGCGATGAGGCCGGAACCTGCGATTGTTGAATCGGTTAATCCCGAACAGGTGATCAGTGTCAGTCTGATGAATTCCGTCGCGGATGAAGTGATTCATGCCGCAGCAGGGCAGGCGCTATCGGGTTTCCGGGTACTGGCAACGACAAGTTTGATGAAGAGCGGCTCTCGGGGCGTCTGGATATTCAAGGGGCGCGAATATGTCGCTATTGCCGAAGGCCAGTTTGTCCAGGTCGTCACCGATCCGGGCAGCGGCCTGTTCAGGGCAACAAACCTCGCGAACGCGAGCCCTCCGGTCCATGGCTGATACCGGGCGACGAAGGTCAGTTCTGGCGCCCGCTCAATAGCGAGAGCGTAATTTTTGCTGATCCGGTCTCAGAGCAGACTGCGCAGCTTTTTCGCCGGACGGGCCGTTCCGTAGCGCAGTTTTCCGACACGACGATCGGGCGCATGTTAACCGTGAGCGGGGCCAATGAATCTTTGTTGCGCGATGTGCTCGTTGGTGATCGACCTGCGCCTTTTCTGCTGGAGGACACCATCAGGCGATTCGAATCCGATTACCTGATTCAGGGCGAGGGATACCTTATAGCTGCTGAGCGGTTTACGCGGTTCAAAGAACTGGAAGATATGTTCGAAGCCGATTGTGATGAAAACACTGTACGCATGCGTCGGGTATTCCCGGACCTGCCGAAAACCGCCGCGCAAGCGATATGGCGCACCACCAGCGCCAGCGAGCGTTTGCATATGCACAATCAACCGGGCATGCCACAGCGAGTTGCGCAAGAGATACTGGTGGCCCTGCGGGAAATTCGTCTGGCCCGGGCTGGGGAAGGTCTCTATTTAGAGGCAGTATCGAACCCGGACAGTGATCGATTAATGCTGCATATGCTCGGCAATCTGGCCAATTGGCCGGAGCAAATGCGCATCGAGATTCGCCGAGGGCCGATGGACTCAGAGATTCTGGGCGCTATAGGCGATGCCCGTTCGCCGTTTCGTCACGTACTGGTTCGCCAGAATGACGGCTATGCGATCCACAGTGGCGAGGGCTCTCCACCTCAGGGATCGAAAGATCTGTGTTCGGCAGTCTACTTCCTGTTGCTGCCCGAACATCGTCAACTGCTCGGTGTGACAAAGGGCGGAGGTGCGGCGCTGCGACAATTGATCCGTGCCCAGCCGCTGCCGACGCGCCAGGCCGTGGGCAAATTGCTCGGGCTCGCCCCGCTTTCCGTTAACGTCGACCCTGCCACTCTGCAATACAGGCAAGCGGGACAATTGCGAGGTGGTGGCGACAGCCAGCCGGCATCGACAAAGTCCGTCGTCGACCGAGTACATGATCTTTATCCGCAGCTTTCGGATGAAGAGGCGACGAAGTTCATCAACGAACGTTTGAAACATGATTCGGCTGGTGTATTGACTCGTCTGGAACACGAGTTTGCGACATTGTGCGATGAACTGGCGATATGGAATGCCGATGGGCTGTCACCACATGCCCAGGTATCGGAGCCAGAGGGCGCTCCCACGCAGGCCGCGCGACGCCAGGCTCGCGAGCAATTCAGCGCAAAGCTGCGAGATATCTGGCAGCGCAAGTCGGTGTCGAAATGGGGGAGGGAGACTATCATTTTTCTTACTATGTCGATTTTTCTGGTGAGCTACCAAGGTTGTCCACCAGATTTGAGTATGTAACGGAGTTGATCCTGACCGTAGAAAAACCGGGCGCACGGATGGGGGCGTTTCTTGACAGCTTTCCCAATGTTCAATCATTAGGGATCTTTGGCATTGAAATCGAGGAATTTCCTTCAGGAATATTTCAAATGCGCCAGTTAAGCGAACTTACGCTGGACGGGTGCTCGCTAACACTATCGGAGGCCACCGTTGAGGGGTTGTCCAGAATCGAAACGCTTACCCGGTTGAATCTGGCAAACAACCCTCTGACAGTTGCTCCACATGTTGGCCACATGGCAGGTTTAACCGGATTGATGCTGAGCAACGCAAATCTTTCCAGCGTTCCCTCAGGCATAGATGCGCTCCGAAAACTGGGCGTCGTGGCATTGCATGATAATCATATCTCTGACGTGGGGTATGAGTTGTTCGAGATTCCGGATACACAGAATCTGTTTGTTGGTTTGCTGAATAATCCGCTGAGCGACATATCGAAGCAACGAATCAATCAGTTTCTTGAAGACTCCAGTATGGACCGCAAGATGGAAATCCAGTCGGAGGAGTTAGTTCCTGAGTTTGGCTCCGAAAGTGAGTCCTCGGAGAGCGGGTTCTCGACAGGGTCAGACAGTGACTGAATGTTGGTGGAAGTAACGGATCCTTGGTTTTTATAACATATACAGACAAGAGTAAGCGCTCATGACGTCCCCTTCTGATTCTATGGATTCGAGATCAGGAGGAGAAAATTTCTGGAGCGCTGGAATCAAAGCGGCAGAAACGATGTTGTGTTTATCTCTTATCGTGGCGCTGGGTTTTTTCCAGTTGTGAACATTTGTGTGAGTGGATGACAGAGATGTTGAATTATTACCTCCTCACAATTTGTCGAAGGTTTCGACTGTTTTAATTCAAGTTGAGCCTCAATACTTTGCTGAGTTCTTAAAGGACGAAGTCTATTAATCAGCAAGGTATTTAAAGATGTTTGATGAGCAAGTGGGTGTATCCCGTATCGAAGTAAAACTCGACGCCACAAATTATGGCCAGCACAAAGTACTTTATGCCAACGGTCGTATGCAGGTGCGGGTGTTGGTACTTCTGCACGGGATCGATAACAATGGCGACGGCGCATCATTGCATGGGCATCCTGCGTTGCAGTCACTGCGACTTATCGCCTATAACGGCGCTCGGCCCTTGGAGGAGACTGGAATGTCTCTATTCAGGAAAATCGATATGCTCACGAAATGACGGGTGGTGCGCCGCGGGTTACCGAAGTTCCACGTGCCACGCACAACCGGATAAGTGCCGACTCTGATCCGGTGCAGATTTTTCAATTCTGGGTTTCGGCTTCCCGACCTGGAATCATGGAAGTAACCGCCGAAATTCTCATGGACGGTGTGGTAATGCGAAGTAACGGAATTGGCTTTGACAGCAGTGTTACGCTGGAAGCAGTTCCGCCGAAAAAATACAACCAGAACAGCTTTTCTCTCTATAAGTACGGTGCGTTCAGGAGCTGGTATACGAGGAGCGGATTCAAACTTTCCATATCGGGCTCCAGGCTGACGGTCGGCAGGTAAACTTGTTGGACTGGTACAGCAATGATGTAGCGCTTAATCCATATGACGCTGATGATGCGGTAATGGTGTATTCGTCAGGAACAATTAACCACTACAGTGGCGGCGGCAGGAGCTTTTACGGTTATCTGGCGCCGATCTATGGACAAACTGCTTCGATCCATACTCCTCACGGTTATGTTAATTTCCGGATCAACGATGTTCCCGGCGTGTTGACTCTCGTGCAACGCACTACTCTACAGACAGAAGAAAAACCGGAGAACGAAGGCGCGTTCGAACTCGCAGTTATTGATGAGTTCGGTACGGAGCACTGGCTTGGTATTGAGGGTGACAAAGTGCAGCGCACTTTCATTCTGGGTGAATCGAAACGGTCAACGAAGCAATTTTCCTGATTTGATTTTTGAGGCCAGCGGCGCTTCGCTGGCCGACTTGACCGTTTTAATATCTATCTGGAAAAAGGAGCTTTTTTCTATGGAAAGTAATTCATCCTCCGCTGTCCATTCAAACGCTTTCAACTTCGGTGAGTTTGTTTCCGGAGGCGTTGATCCCCGCACGGGTATGTACACCTGCGCCCTTTCGTTGGGAAAGCTGCGCTCGGCGGATCTCAATGGTCCTGAACTTGCGTTTTCAGTGGCTTTCAATCCGCTCAACCAGACAGATGTCGGCTTCGGCATTGGCTGGTCGTTGACCCTTACAAATTACGACTTGCATAGTAAAGTCATGACTTTGTCCAACGGTGAACGCTACAAGGCTGTCGAGACGTCTACCGGTTTGAAGTTCAAGGAAATGAAACTGCAGACGGCGAAGGTGTTGGTGACCGGGGCGGGGCGCTATGAAGTTCGTTACAAGGATGGTCGGCGTGAGTTGCTGAAAGTCCTGGCTGGCAGTCATTTCGCCGTAGCAGAAAAAATAATTGCGGCGAACGGTGTCAGCGTTGCGCTGAAGCATGAGTTGTTCAATGGGTTTCCCAGGTTGGCTGAAATCAACGATACCAAGCGCTGCCTGTTGAGGGTCACACGCAAGGCAGGCCAAGTGGTATTGACGCGGCATCCCGACACTGCTTCCAGTTCCGACTACAAAATGGTGTTGAAAAACGCTCGGGTCACGGCGATCGAGCTACCGGTCGGTAGAGGTTGGGATCTGGAATATGAAGTCATAGATGGGGCCAGCTATTTACACCGCGTCGTCAATCCATTGCGCGGCGTAGAAATCATTCGCTACAAGCGCCATGGTCACCGTTTCGTAAGTGGCATTGATCGAACACTGCCGTTTGTCATCGCTCACGATATTTACCCAGGAAGGGGCCAACCCAAGCTCTGCAAGGCGTACAAGTACTCCGACCATAACTTTCTTGGCCAGGGGCTGTCGCCGGCCAAAGCCAGCGACGGTGATCCTCTCTATCAGGCGCCCGGCTATTACGTATACACCTCGGATGAGAAGTGGGTGGTAAAGGGCAAGGTCCACACGCGCATCAAGCGCACCTACAACAAGTTTCATCTTCTGGTCGCAGAGACGACCACCTGTGGCGACGCGCAGATCGAAGCCATCACCGAGTATCACTGCTCCGTCACCAAGCCATTCAATGACCAAGTGGCTCAGTTCCGCATGCCGAAGGTGCATTCGGTGACGTACCTTGATCGGCGCACCCAGCAAAAACGGCTGGAAACTACGGTCACCGAGTTCGATAACGAAGGCAACCTGGTCAAGCAGGTCGAGCCAAACGGGATCACGACTTCGACCGAATTCTATCCGGCAAGTGGTGGGGATAATTGTCCGGAGGATCCGCTGGGTTTCTCCAGGTTCCCGAGAAAGAGGACGGTCACGGCTGCCGGGGCGGATGGTGCTTCGACTGTCACGTACTATGACTATGCACTGCATACTGCATTGGAAGGTGCGCAGCTGGCATCCGTGTTACCGGTCGAGGAGCGTCTCTTCGAAGTTGTGGACGGCGTTGAGCAACTGCGTTCGAAAACCGCACGCAGTTATCTGGACTCGCCCAAGGATCCCCTCAAACACGGCGCCACTAAAGAGCAAATCTTCACCCTGAATGAGAAAAAACCACAACAGAATTCTCCTATGAACTCGAGGGTGACAGGCTGCGGGTCAAGTCCAGCACACGCGGATTTGACGGAGCGTTGCAGAGCAGTGAGACAGTGCTTTCGACGCTAACCGGCCTGTTGATGGCGCAAACAGGTGTCGATGGCGAGCACATCGAACATCAATATGACGCCATCGGCCGGGCAGTGCGCAAAACGGTCGCTTCCGGCACCGCTTATGCCGCCGCTACCCAGTGGGCGTATCTGGCCGCCAGCAAACAGCAGCCGGCGACGGTGGTGACCACGGATCCCGCCGGCGGCGAGCAGAGAGTGGCCTACGATGGCCTGGAACGGATCATCACCGTTCAGGAAAAGGACTGCGACCATCCCGACAAGGACGGTCTCATCCAGGCTCGCACACTTTATTCTGCCCTGTATGATTCGGTCGGTCACAAGGTGAACGTGACGCTGACCGATTGGCGCGATAACAAGCCTTATCCGGTCAGCACCCGCTACGAGTTCGATTCCTGGGGTCAGGTCAGCAAGACGCTGCATGCCGATGGGCGTATTGAACATAGTGAGGCGAATCCGGTCCTTCGCCAGCACAGCCATTGGCTTCAGGGCATGGGCAAGACACTCACCCTGATCAATGACTTCGACAAGCCGTTGAGTGTCGAGAGCTTCAATCTGAAGAACAAGAGTCTCGGCAAAACCGTTTACACCTATGACGGTTACGGACGCACGACCAGCCAGACAGATCCTGTCGGCAATACCAGGAAATATGAGTACGACGTTTTCGACCGGATGATCCGCAGTGTTATGCCCGACGGCAGTAAGGTCGTAACCGACTACGCGGAGCATAGTGATGAAGGGCTTGCGATCGACATCAAAGTCGGTGACAAAGTGTTGGGCCAGCAGACTTATGATGGTTTGGGTCGTTTGATCCAAAGTACCGTGGGCGGACGAAAGTCTGAGGCTGGTTATGAAGCGGGCTTCACTCAGCCACAGTGGCACAAGAGTGCTGATGGCAAAAAAACCGAGTTCACTTATTTGCGCGATCTGGGCGGTTTACTGACTGAGCGCAAGGCGGGAGAAGAGGTCACGACACTGACTTACGACCCCGTCAGTGGCAATCCCTTGACCTGTACCGAAAGCGGCAGGACACGCAGCTTTGCCTATCACCCTTCCGGGCGCCTGAAATCTGAAACGACGACCTTCGGCGCTGTCACGAAAGCAACATCCAGTACCTGGTCCCTGCAGGGGCGACCGATCACCCACGTTGATGTGCTCGGTACCGACAACAGATCTGAATACGATGAGTTCGGCCGCCTTCTATCCGCCTCGCAAGGGTCGCTGAAAACCGAGTTCCACTACGACGCCCAGACGGGAATGCTGGAGTGGACGAAAACCGAAGACACGTCGATCAAGCGTCATATGATCACCCGGTTCGTCTATGACGATATCGGTCGTGAAACCCGGCGTACATTCGAGATTCAGGGCCAGCCTGACCAGACGCTGCAATCGACTTACACGCTTGCCGGCAAACTGGCGCAGAAAGTCTCCAGGCGCGGCACGCAGATTTTGCGTGATGAGCAATTCACCTACGATGTGCGCGGGCGTCTGATCCAGTACGACTGTGCCGGCACTCAAAAGCCCCGCGATCCGTATGGCAAGGAAATCGTCCAGCAGACCTTCACCTTCGATGCGCTGGACAACATTCTTACGGTGCAGACGAAGTTCCCGCTGGGCGTGAATCTCACCACGTTCAGTTATGACAATCCCGATCCTGTACAGCTCAGCGCAGTCAAACATTCCCATGTCGACTATCCACCGGCAGTGACACTGGAATACGACGCCAACGGCAGGATGATCAAGGACGACCAGGCGCGAACGCTGGCCTATGACGCGTTCGGACGTCTTGAGCAATTGTCCGACGCAGGGGATCAGTAATCCGTGGCTACCATTACGACGGTCTCGACGATCTGGTTGAACTGTCGCAACCCGAAAAGGCGACTGTGCAGCGTTATTACCACGCAGGCCGGGTCGCCAATGAGGTGAGTGGTGAAAATTCATCCAGTGTCGTGCGTCACGGTGGCGCGCTTGTGGGACAGCGGCAACTCGGTTTGAACGCCAGCGCACAGCTGTTTGGCACCGACCAACAGCAAAGCGTGCTGGCAACACTGGGTAAGGAGGAGCACCTCACCGATTGCGCCTACAGTCCTTATGGGCACCGTCCTGCCGAAGGCGGATTGTTCAGCCTGGCGGGGTTCAACGGCGAACAGCTGGATCCGGTTACCGGGCTGTATCTGCTGGGCAACGGTTACCGGGCCTATAGCCCGACACTGATGCGTTTTCTTTCCCCCGATAGCATGAGTCCGTTCGGTGCGGGCGGATTGAATGCCTACAGTTATTGTCTGGGCGACCCTGTCAATCGGGTTGACCCTACCGGGCATGTCTCCTGGCAATCGATCCTCGGCATCGGCCTCAGTATTCTCGGGATTGTTGCCAGCGTGGTGACGATGGGCGCGGCAACGCCATGGGCAGTGGCGGCATTGGGGCTGGCGGTTACTTCAGGCCTGGCGGGTATTGCCAGCGAGGTGGTCAATGAGCTGGCACCGGGTTCTCAGGCGGGCGAGATATTGGGCTGGATCAGTTTTGGTCTCGGGCTGGCTTCGCTCGGTGCAGGTTTGGCGGCGGGTGCAAAAGCTGCTGTGAATGCGGGCAGGAAGATGGCTTCAGCTTTTAGTAAAGGCCTCAGTCCCGGTGCCAAGGACGCAGCCAAAGCGGCACGACATATTAAAAAGGGTGGAAAAGGCGCAAGGGCTGCGGCCAAAAAGCCCAGGCGCCCGTGGAGGAAGTCACGGAGAGACCTTGGCAATTAATCCGGCCGGATACAGAAGAGTACGTCTATGCCACTCATAAGACGATGGCCGACCAATTCTTCGGGTACGTGGAAAGCGATATGTCCCCCTCCAGGCAGCCAGGAAATCCAGGATGTTTTACGAGGAATTCGGCGCAGCCGGGGATGGAAGAAAAGTAACGCATGTTTTTTCGCAGCCTCGAAAGGACGTGGGGAGCGTATTTATCTTCTAGAGGACAGTAAACAGAGAGTTTGCAAAGTCCTGCAGGCGGGTGGCCATTGGTCCGACGGGGAGACCAACGCAATAATGAGATCGGCGAAAAATATGGTTACAACGCGCACATGAGCACTGTGAATACTTCGCCTGCCCGTTATGGGTGTGAAGGTCTGGAGTGCTGTTCAAGCGCCCACTCCACGTGTTCTTTAACCAACTCTGACGGATAGTCCCGTCGCGCCTTCAACGCTTCCAGCACCGGAATCGTTGAAGGCGCATTCTAACCCCACCGCGAGATTGCGCAACCAGCGCTCATACCCGGCACGCCGCAACGGCGAGCCTTCAGTGCTGCTCAAGAACTTCTCTTCATCCCACAAAAACAGCTCAGCCAACTCGGCATTGTCGAGGTTGTGTCGTGGCTTGAAATCGCTTTCCCCGGAAGGTTTGGCGAAGCGGTTCCACGGGCAGACGATCTGGCAGTCATCGCAGCCGAACACCCGATTGCCGATCAGCGGCCGCAACTCTTCGGGGATGGCGGTCTTCAGCTCAATGGTCAGATAGGAAATGCAACGCCGGGCGTCCAGCACATAGGGGCCGACGAACGCATTGGTCGGGCAGATATCCAGACACGCCGTGCAGCGCCCGCAATGTTCGCTGCTGTGCGGTTCGTCCACCGGCAACGGCAGATCGACGAACAGCTCACTGAGGAAGAAATAACTGCCGGCCTTGCGGTTGAGCACCAGAGTGTTTTTGCCGATCCAGCCTAGCCCGGCCTGTTCGGCGATGGCTTTTTCCAGCACCGGTGCGCTGTCGACGAAGGCACGGAAACCGAACGGGCCGATCTGCGCCTGAATCCTGTCGGCCAATTGTTGAACACGTTTACGGATCAATTTGTGGTAATCGCGGCCCAAGGCATAACGCGATACGTAAGCCTTTTCCGGTTCAGCCAGGCGTTTGGCCATTTCGGTATCGCCCGGCAGGTAGTCCATGCGCAGCGAGACCACGCGCAACGTACCCGGCACCAACTCTTCGGGATGCGAGCGTTTGCTGCCATGGGCGCCCATGTAGTCCATGTCGCCGTGGTAGCCGGCCTCGAGCCAGCGCTGTAGATGCTGCTCGTGCTCGGCCAGATCCAGACCGCTGATGCCGACTTGCTGAAAGCCCAGGTCGCGGCCCCAATCCTTGATCGATTGGGCGAGGGCGGGCAGGTCTGTGGTGATGGCGGACATGAGGCGAGAGAAACCGGAGCTGAGGTGCGTATAATTCTGCCAGACATCGGAGCCCGAAGACGCATGCCGCAGACGAAAGATGAATTACCCGACGCGCTGTACCGCGCCGCGCAGGTGCGCGAACTCGACGCGCGGCTGATCGCCGCCGGTACGCCGGGCTTCGAATTGATGCAACGCGCCGCCCGCGCGACGTGGCGCGCACTGGTGCGCAAGTGGCCGGCAGCGAACGAGCTGACCGTGCTCGCCGGGCACGGCAACAACGCTGGCGACGGTTATCTGGTGGCCGGGCTGGCGCTGCGGGCCGGTTGGACGGTGCGCGTTCTCGCCGTCGGCGATCCGCAACGTTTGCAGGGCGATGCCGCACTGGCCCATGCCGAATCCGTAGCTGCTGGTGTTGTGGTGCAAGGCTGGCAGGGGCAAAGCGAGCTGCGCGGTGTCGTCCTCGATGCCTTGCTCGGCACTGGCCTGAGCGGCGAAGTGCGTGAGCCGTATGCATCGGTGATCAAGGCGATCAACGCCTGCGGTTTGCCGGTGGTGGCGGTCGATATTCCGTCAGGGCTATGTGCCGATACCGGGCGTGAACTGGGCGTCGCGGTCCGCGCCGATCTAACGGTGACATTCATTGCTATGAAGATCGGGCTGTTGACCGGCGACGCGGCGGATCATATTGGCGAACTGGTCTTCAACGACTTGCAAGCCACCGACGAAATTTTCAGTGACATTCCCGTCTGCGCTCAACGCCTGAGCGCCGCTAATCTTCCAGCACTTGCGCCGCGCGCGCCGACCTCGCACAAGGGCCGCTTTGGCCATGTGCTGTTGATCGGCGGCGATCATGGTTTCGGCGGGGCGATCCTGCTCAGCACGGAAACGGCCTTGCGCAGCGGCGCGGGCATGGTCTCGCTGGCGACTCGGCCAGAGCATGTGCCAGCGGCGCTGACCCGCGTGCCAGAGGCGATGGCGCTCGGCACCTCGTCAGCCAATCAACTGATGGGTCTGCTGGAAAAGGCTTCGGTGCTGGTGGTCGGGCCGGGGCTCGGTCAAGCCAGTTGGGGGCGCGCCTTGTTGTCGGCCGCCGCCAACGCACCGTTGCCACAGGTGTGGGACGCCGACGCGTTGAACCTGCTGGCCAGCGCTTTTGTCCAGTTGCCCGAGGGTTGCGTGATTACCCCGCATCCGGGCGAGGCGGCGCGCTTGCTTGGCGTCAGCACCACCGAGGTGCAGGCCGATCGCCCGGCCGCTGCTATGGCGTTGAGCAAAAAGTATTCAGCGGTAGTGGTTCTGAAAGGTGCCGGCAGTCTGATCGCCCATCCAGACGGGCGTCTGGCCCTGTGTCACCAAGGTCATCCGGCGATGGCGACGGGCGGGTTGGGTGATGTGCTGGCCGGTCTCACCGGCGCATTGCTGGCCCAAGGCATGGGCGCGTTCGATGCGGCATGCCTGGCCGTCTGGCTGCACGCCAACGCGGGTATGCAACAAGGCAAATTCGGCCGTGGGCTGGCGGCCAGTGATCTGATTCCAGCCATTCGTCAGTTGTTGGAGGAGCAAGCACCGTGTCTGAAGTAACCCTGTACCTGGCTGATGAACAGGCGATGAGCGACTTTGGCGCACGGATCGCCCGCGTCACCCAGGGCCATGGCCTGATTTTTCTTGAAGGCAACCTGGGCATGGGCAAAACCACGCTCTCGCGTGGCATCATTCGCGGGCTGGGGCATGTTGGCGCGGTAAAAAGTCCGACCTTCACCTTGGTTGAGCCCTACGAGATCGGTGACGTTCGTGCCTTCCACTTCGACCTGTATCGACTGGTCGATCCGGAAGAGCTGGAGTTTCTCGGTATCCGTGACTACTTCGAAGACGATGCCCTGTGCCTGATCGAATGGCCCGATAAAGGTGCAGGCTTTTTGCCAAAGCCTGACCTGACCATTACCATTGGCCCGCAAGACAGCGGGCGTTCGCTGAAAATTTTAGCCCAGGGCTCGCGTGGCGAGGCCTGGTGTGCCGCTTTGGCATTGGAATCCAATTAAATGATGGGGTTTGGTATGCGCTTTCGCGCGTTGGTGGCTGCCGCTGGACTGATGTTGATGGCAGTAACCGTCAACGCTGTGGCCGATTCAAAGGTCAACAGCGTGCGCCTGTGGCGGGCGCCGGACAATACGCGACTGGTTTTCGACCTCAGCGGCCCGGTGCAGCACAGTGTCTTCACCCTGACTGCCCCGGATCGGTTGGTGATCGACATCAACGGCGCCACCCTCGGCGCGCCGTTGAATGTGCAGACCGCGAACACGCCGATCACCGCGATGCGCTCAGCCCAGCGCACGCCGACCGACTTGCGGGTGGTCATCGACCTGAAAAAGCCGTCACCCCGAAAAGTTTCTCGCTGGCGCCGAACGCGCAGTACGGCAACCGTCTGGTGGTCGATCTGTTCGACAACCCGGCCGATGCCGCGCCGCCGCCGGCCCCGACACCTTCGGTGGCGACCGTGCCGGCAGTGCCGGTGACCCCGACCGAGCCGGCGATCAAGCTGCCTCCAGCTCCTGCCGGCAAGCGTGACATTATCGTTGTGATCGACGCCGGCCACGGTGGCGAAGACCCGGGCGCGTCTGGCTCGCGCGGCCAGCGTGAAAAAGACGTGGTGCTGCAGATCGCCCGCGAGTTGCAGCGTCAGGTCAACGGTATGAAAGGTTTCCGCGCCGAACTGACCCGTACCGGCGACTACTTCATTCCATTGCGCGGGCGGACCGAAATCGCGCGCAAGAAGGGCGCCGACCTGTTCGTCTCGATTCACGCCGACGCAGCGCCGTCCGCAGCCGCGTTCGGTGCGTCGGTGTTCGCTCTGTCCGATCGTGGCGCTACGTCCGAGACCGCCCGTTGGCTGGCCGACAGTGAAAACCGTTCCGACCTGATCGGCGGTGCCGGCAACGTCAGCCTCGACGACAAGGACCGCATGCTCGCTGGCGTGTTGCTCGATCTGTCGATGACTGCGTCGCTGACTTCCAGCCTCAACGTCGGGCAAAAGGTGCTGACCAACATCGGTCGCGTCACGCCGCTGCACAAACAGCGCGTGGAACAAGCCGGATTCATGGTGCTGAAGTCGCCGGACATTCCATCGATCCTGGTCGAAACCGGCTTCATCTCCAACGCCAACGAAGCGAACAAACTGTCCGCGTCGAGCCATCAGCAAGCTCTGGCCCGTTCGATCAGCAGCGGCGTGCGCCAGTTCTTCCAGCAGAATCCGCCGCCCGGCACTTACATCGCCTGGCTGCGTGATTCCGGCAAGATTGCCCAAGGCCCGCGCGACCACCGCGTCGGCCCGGGCGAAACGCTAGCGATGATCGGCGTGCGCTATCAGGTTTCGCCGGCCACGTTGCGTGCTGCCAACAACCTGAAAAGCGATGAGCTGAAAGTCGGTCAGCACCTGACCATTCCCGGCACCGAACTGGCGTCCAAAGAATGAACCAGGTATTGAACACGGCGCGCATCGAGCTGCTCAGCCCACGACTGGCGAACCAGATCGCCGCCGGTGAAGTGGTTGAGCGCCCGGCTTCGGTGATCAAGGAGTTGCTGGAAAACAGCCTCGATTCTGGCGCCAAGCGTATCGACGTCGACGTCGAGCAGGGCGGCGTCAAGTTGCTGCGCGTGCGTGATGACGGCAGTGGAATTTCGGCCGATGACCTGCCGCTGGCCCTGGCCCGTCACGCCACCAGCAAGATTCGCAACCTCGAAGATCTGGAACAGGTGATGAGCCTGGGTTTCCGTGGCGAGGCGCTGGCGTCGATCAGCTCG
The DNA here is from genome assembly GCA_030544685.1 of Pseudomonas sp. B21_DOA. Lineage (NCBI taxonomy): Bacteria > Pseudomonadati > Pseudomonadota > Gammaproteobacteria > Pseudomonadales > Pseudomonadaceae > Pseudomonas > Pseudomonas sp. B21_DOA. Next base: position 1,559,730 of record CP086683.1, read on the forward strand.
GTGGCGCGTTTGACCCTGACCTCGCGCACCCGCGATGCCGACCAGGCCTGGCAGGTAGAAACCGAAGGCCGGGACATGGCGCCGCGCGTGCAGCCGGCTGCGCACCCGGTTGGCACCTCGGTGGAAGTCCGTGACCTGTTCTTCAACACCCCGGCCCGGCGCAAATTTCTCAAGACCGAAAAAACCGAATTCGATCACCTGCAGGAAGTGATCAAGCGTCTGGCGCTGGCGCGTTTCGACGTGGCTTTTCATCTGCGCCACAACGGCAAGACCATCCTCAGCCTGCACGAGGCCCACGATGATGCGGCCCGCGCACGGCGTGTGGCGGCGATCTGCGGTTCGGGGTTTCTCGAGCAAGCTTTGCCGATCGAGATCGAACGTAATGGCCTGCACCTGTGGGGCTGGGTCGGTTTGCCGACCTTCAACCGCAGTCAGGCGGACTTGCAGTATTTCTTCGTAAACGGCCGAGCAGTGCGCGACAAACTGGTGGCCCACGCCGTGCGTCAGGCTTATCGCGACGTGCTGTTCAACGGTCGGCACCCGACCTTTGCGCTGTTTTTCGAGGTCGATCCGGCGGCGGTCGACGTCAACGTCCACCCGACCAAGCACGAAGTGCGTTTCCGCGACGGGCGCATGGTTCATGACTTCCTGTATGGCACGCTGCACCGTGCGCTGGGCGACGTGCGTCCGGAAGATCAATTGGCCGGCTCGGTCACCACGGCGATCGTTCGACCTAGTGGCATCGAGGCGGGCGAATTCGGTCCGCAGGGCGAGATGCGTCTGGCCGCCAATGCGCTGCTGGAGCAGCCGCAGGCGCAGCCGGTGTTCAATACTTCGTCCGGCGCCAGCGCTGGCGGCGCTTATCAATATCAATACACGCCGCGTCCGCAATCGACGTTGCCCGCTGCCGAAGCTCAAGCTGCTTACAAGGAGTTTTTCGCGCCGCTGCCTGAAGCCAATGCCAGCGCACTGCCGACCGGTCAGGAAGATATCCCGCCGCTCGGCTATGCACTGGCGCAGCTCAAGGGCATCTATATTCTGTCCGAGAACGCCCATGGCCTGGTGCTGGTGGACATGCATGCCGCCCACGAGCGGATCATGTACGAGCGCCTGAAAATCGCCATGGCCAGCGAAGGCCTCAGTGGTCAGCCGTTGCTGGTGCCGGAGTCACTGGCGGTCAGTCAGCGCGAGGCCGACTGCGCTGAAGAACACGCCGCGTGGTTTCAGCGTCTTGGTTTTGAATTGCAGCGGCTGGGGCCGGAAACCCTGGCGATCCGGCAGATTCCCGCATTGCTCAAGCAGGCCGAAGCCAATCGACTGGTCGGCGACGTGCTTTCGGATTTGATGGAGTACGGCACCAGCGACCGTATCCAGGCGCACCTCAACGAACTGCTCGGCACCATGGCCTGCCACGGCGCGATCCGCGCCAACCGGCGTCTGGCCCTGCCGGAAATGAACGGCCTGCTGCGTGATATGGAAAACACCGAACGCAGCGGTCAATGCAACCATGGCCGACCGACCTGGACCCAATTGGGTCTGGACGATCTGGACAAACTGTTCCTGCGCGGTCGTTGATGAGCCAGCTTCCTCCAGCGATTTTCCTGATGGGCCCGACCGCTGCGGGCAAGACCGATCTGGCCATCGAGCTGAACAAAGTGCTGCCGTGCGAATTGATCAGTGTCGATTCGGCGCTGGTCTACCGCGGCATGGACATCGGCACGGCCAAGCCTTCGAAAGAGTTGCTGGCGCAATACCCGCACCGGCTGATCGACATCCTCGACCCCGCTGAAGCGTATTCAGCCGCCGATTTCCGCCGCGACGCGTTGCAGGCCATGGCCGAAATCACTGGACGAGGAAAGATCCCGCTGCTGGTCGGCGGCACCATGCTCTATTACAAGGCTTTGGTTGAAGGTCTGGCGGACATGCCGGCGGCCGATCCCGAGGTCCGTGCGCAGATCGAGGAAGAAGCTGCGCGCCTCGGCTGGCAAGCCCTGCACGATCAACTGGCGCAAATCGATCCGGTGTCGGCGGCGCGCATTCATCCCAATGATCCGCAGCGCTTGAGTCGGGCACTTGAAGTGTATCGAGTCAGCGGGCAGAGCATGACCGCCCTGCGCGAGCAACAATCTGCGCAAAGTACTGAAGCAGCCGCTTCGGGACGCCAACAATTGCCCTATACTGTCGCGAACCTGGCCATTGCTCCGGCGAATCGTCAGGTTTTGCACCAGCGAATTGAACAAAGATTCACAAATATGTTGGAACAGGGATTCATCGACGAGGTCGTAGCCCTGCGTAAAAGAAGTGACCTGCATTCGGGGTTGCCGTCTATACGTGCGGTAGGCTACCGCCAAGTCTGGGATTACCTGGACGGCAAGCTGACATTGGCCCAGATGCAGGAGCGGGGCATCATCGCCACGCGCCAATTGGCCAAACGCCAGTTTACCTGGCTGCGCAGCTGGGACGATTTGCACTGGCTGGACAGTCTTGATTGCGACAATCTGCCACGCGCCTTGAAATACCTCGGGACCATCTCCATATTGAGCTGAGTCCTTGCAATTGCCGTCTATCCTTGGGGGTGTGACGGCCGAAGCCATCTGAATTTACCTGTTTTTATTATTGAATCCTTAAAGGAGTGCGGCACATGTCAAAAGGGCATTCGCTACAAGACCCTTACCTGAACACTTTACGTAAAGAGAAAGTCGGGGTTTCCATCTACCTGGTCAACGGTATCAAGCTGCAAGGGACGATCGAGTCGTTCGACCAGTTCGTGATCCTGCTGAAAAATACCGTAAGCCAGATGGTCTACAAACACGCTATCTCGACCGTCGTGCCGGTTCGTCCAATTCGTCTGCCTAGCGCAACCGAAAACGAACAGGGCGATGCCGATGCAGCGCCGGGTAACGCCTGATAGGAGTCTCCTTTGTTCTTTGAGCGCCACGGTGGTGGTGAACGAGTCATCCTCGTTCACTTGGATGGACAGGACCCTGAGGCGCGCGAAGATCCGCAGGAGTTTCAGGAGTTGGCAAATTCGGCTGGCGCCGAGACCGTCGCGTTTTTAACGTGCCGCGTCATCGGCCAACCGCCAAATATCTGATCGGCAGCGGCAAGGTCGAGGAACTGCGCGACCTGGTCAAGGCTGAAGAAGCCGATCTGGTGATTTTCAATCACATCCTCACGCCCAGTCAGGAACGCAACCTCGAACGTGTCTTCGAGTGTCGCGTAATCGACCGCACAGGGCTGATTCTCGATATCTTCGCTCAACGCGCACGTACCCATGAGGGCAAGCTGCAGGTCGAACTGGCCCAGCTTGACCACATGAGCACGCGGCTGGTTCGCGGCTGGACTCACCTTGAGCGTCAGGGTGGCGGTATCGGTATGCGCGGCCCGGGTGAAACCCAGCTGGAAACCGACCGCCGCCTGCTGCGGGTTCGCCTGCGCCAGATCAAGGGGCGGCTGGAGAAGGTACGCAGTCAGCGTGAGCAGTCGCGCCGTGGCCGATCCCGTGCGGACATTCCTACCGTTTCGCTGGTGGGTTACACCAACGCCGGCAAATCGACACTCTTCAACAACGTGACGAAATCCGACGTGTATGCGGCCGACCAACTGTTCGCCACACTCGACCCGACCCTGCGCCGCCTGGAGCTTGACGACCTCGGTCCGATTGTCCTGGCCGACACCGTGGGCTTCATTCGTCACCTGCCGCACAAGCTGGTCGAGGCATTTCGGTCTACGCTCGAAGAGTCGAGCAATTCCGACCTGCTGTTGCACGTGATCGATGCAGCCGAACCTGATCGCATGTTGCAGATCGAGCAGGTGATGGTGGTGCTGGGCGAGATTGGTGCCCAGGACTTGCCGATCCTCGAGGTCTATAACAAACTCGATTTGCTCGAAGGTGTCGAGCCGCAGATCCAGCGCGATGCCGATGGCAAGCCGCAACGGGTCTGGCTCTCGGCGCGTGATGGCAGCGGTCTGGAACTGCTTGAGCAGGCCATCGCCGAGTTGCTCGGCAGCGATCTGTTCGTCGGCACCTTGCGCTTGCCGCAACGATTCGCTCGACTGCGTGCGCAGTTCTTCGAACTCGGGGCGGTACAGAAAGAAGAATACGATGAAGAAGGTGTCAGCCTGCTGACCGTTCGTTTGCCCCGGATCGAGCTGAATCGATTGGTAAGCCGCGAAGGATTGCAGCCGATGGAATTCATCGAGCAACACACTTTGCAATAAAAGCCTGAAAAAGCGGTTGTGCCGCAACGGCAGGCATTCTGTAGCATTGGTCGGCGCGCCGTGGGTGCGTCTTTGCTTTATCAGATGGAGAGCGCTATGGCTTGGAATGAGCCGGGTGGCAACTCGAACAATCAGGATCCCTGGGGTGGCAAGCGCCGCAATAACGGCGACCGCAAGGGACCACCGGATCTCGACGAGGCCTTCCGAAAGCTGCAGGAAAGCCTGAACGGGTTGTTCGGTGGTGGTAAGAAACGCGGTGATGACGGCGGCGGGTCGGGGCGCAGCAGTGGCGGCTTCGGCGGTCTGCTCGGCATCGGCCTGGTGGTGCTGGCGGCTGTCTGGCTGTACAGCGCGGTCTATGTGGTGGACGAGCAGGAGCAAGCCGTGGTGCTGCGCTTCGGCAAGTACTACGAGACTGTCGGCCCGGGCCTGAACATCTACTTCCCGCCGATCGACAAGAAGTACATGGAGAACGTGACGCGTGAGCGTGCGTACACCAAGCAGGGCCAGATGCTGACTGAAGACGAGAACATCGTCGAAGTGCCGCTGACCGTGCAGTACAAGATCAGCAACCTGCAGGACTTCGTGCTGAACGTCGATCAGCCGGAAATCAGTCTGCAGCACGCGACCGAAAGTGCGCTGCGTCACGTGGTCGGTTCCACCGCCATGGACCAGGTGCTGACCGAAGGTCGTGAATTGATGGCCAGCGAAATCAAGGAGCGTCTGCAACGTTTCCTCGATACCTATCGCACCGGTATCACCGTCACCCAGGTCAACGTACAGAGCGCAGCGGCACCGCGTGAAGTACAGGAAGCCTTCGATGACGTGATCCGCGCCCGTGAAGACGAGCAGCGTTCGCGCAACCAGGCCGAGACCTATGCCAACGGCGTGGTGCCGGAAGCCCGTGGTCAGGCCCAGCGCATCATCGAAGATGCCAATGGTTACCGCGACGAGACCATCTCGCGCGCCAAGGGTGAGGCCGATCGCTTCACCAAGCTGGTCGCCGAGTATCGCAAGGCACCTGAAGTCACCCGCGAGCGTCTGTACCTGGACACCATGCAGGAAGTCTTCAGCAATACCAGCAAGGTACTCGTGACCGGCAACAAGAACGGCCAGAGCAATCTGCTCTACCTGCCGTTGGACAAAATGATCCAGAACAGTTCGGGTAATGCACCGGTGACCGGTTCGGCCGCCAGCAACAACACGGACGTCACGCCGCATGTCACCGACGTGCCGCAGACGCGTACAAGGGAGACCCGCTGATGAGCAATAAATCGCTGATCGCCCTGATCGTTGGCGTCGTCGTGGTACTGGTGGGCTGGAATTGCTTCTACATCGTCGCTCAGACCGAGCGCGCGGTGCTGCTGCAATTCGGTCGTGTGGTTCAGGCCGATGTCCAGCCGGGCCTGCATGTGAAAGTGCCGTACGTCAACCAGGTGCGCAAATTCGACGCGCGTCTGTTGACGCTGGATGCACCGACGCAGCGCTTCCTGACCCTGGAAAAGAAAGCCGTGATGGTCGATGCCTACGCCAAGTGGCGGGTGAAAGATGCCGAGCGCTTCTACACCGCGACTTCGGGTCTGAAGCAGATCGCTGATGAACGTCTGTCCCGTCGTCTGGAATCCGGTCTGCGTGACCAGTTCGGCAAGCGCACCCTGCACGAAGTGGTGTCGGGTGAGCGTGATGCGTTGATGGCTGACATCACTGCATCGCTGAACAAGATGGCGGAAAAAGAGCTGGGTATCGAAGTGGTCGATGTCCGGGTCAAGGCAATCGATCTGCCGAAAGAAGTGAACCGCAGTGTGTTCGAGCGTATGAGCACCGAACGTGAGCGTGAAGCTCGCGAGCACCGCGCCAAGGGTAACGAGTTGGCCGAAGGCATCCGTGCCGACGCCGATCGTCAACGCCGCGTGTTGCTGGCTGAAGCCTATCGTGAATCCGAAGAGGTTCGCGGTGACGGTGACGCCCAGGCTGCTGCGATCTACTCCAAGGCCTACGGTCAGGATCAGGAGTTCTACGGTTTCTACCGTAGCCTGCGTGCCTACCGCGAAAGCTTCGCGAACAAGTCCGACGTCATGGTCCTCGACCCAAGCAGCGACTTCTTCCGCTATCTGGAAAAAGCCAAGCCTTGATACGGCGTTGACCTGAATCATTCCGCCCGGCGGCTAAAACCTCGGGCGGGGTGATCCTTTCGGAAAACGTGTGTATGATGCGGCAGCCGGGAAATTCCCGGCTTTTTTGCGTCTGCACGTTTGATTGCTGTTTTAGTTGCAGGCATCGGGTTTGAACAGCCCGAGCGTTTTTCGAGGAAAGTGATGGGCGAAGCCGGTAACAGGCCTTTCGCTGCGTCGTTCATGCGCGTGCGTTTTGAACGCCCCGGTCATTTTCTGCTTCACTCAAGGCTCGCCCTCGTGCTGGCCGCCCGGATCAAAGGGGAATGGCGTAATGGCAACGGTAGACCGCTGGCTGCTGCCAGATGGCATCGAAGAAGTACTGCCACCGGAGGCGGCGCGCATTGAAGTCGCGCGTCGTCAGGTGTTGGATCTGTTCCAGAGCTGGGGTTACGAGTTTGTCGTGACTCCCCATATCGAGTACCTGGAATCCCTGCTGACCGGCGCGGGCCAGGACCTGGATCTGCGTACCTTCAAGGTCATCGACCCGCAATCGGGCCGGCAGATGGGTTTCCGTGCCGACATCACGCCGCAGGTCGCGCGAATCGATGCGCACACCCTGCGTCGCGAAGGTCCGAGCCGTCTGTGCTATGCCGGCAGCGTCCTGCACGCCCAACCGCGTGCATTGTCATCTTCGCGCAGCCCGATCCAGCTTGGCGCCGAACTGTACGGCGACGCCAGCCCGAGCAGCGACGTCGAAGTCATCAGCCTGATGCTGGCCATGCTGGAACTGGCCGATGTGCCGGACGTGCACATGGACCTCGGCCATGTCGGCATCTACCGTGGTCTGGCGCGCGCCGCCGGTCTGTCTGGTGAAGTTGAACAGCAGTTGTTCGATGCCCTGCAGCGCAAGGCCATCGATGAAGTGATTACCCTGACCGAAGGCCTGCCGGCCGATCTGTCGGGCATGCTCCGCGCACTGGTTGATCTGTGCGGCGGCCGTGAAGTGTTGAGCGCTGCCCGCGAGCGTCTGGCCAATGCGCCGGCGCCGGTGCTGGCGGCGCTGGAAGATCTGCTGGCGATTGCCGAGCGTCTTTCCGTGCGCTTCCCGCAGCTGCCGCTGTATTTCGACCTCGGCGAGTTGCGCGGCTACCACTACCACACCGGTGTGGTGTTCGCGGTGTTCGTACCCGGCGTTGGCCAGTCCATCGCTCAGGGCGGTCGTTACGATGACATCGGCGCCGACTTCGGTCGCGCCCGTCCGGCGACTGGTTTCTCTACCGATTTGAAAACCCTGGTGACCCTGGGGCGTGCTGAAATCGAGCTACCGTCTGGCGGTATCTGGATGCCTGACAGTACGGATGCGGCACTCTGGCAGCAGGTTTGCCAGTTGCGCAGTGAGGGTCAGCGTGTCGTTCAGGCCTTGCCTGGACAACCTTTGGCCGCCGCCCGTGATGCGGACTGCGACCGGCAATTGATTCAGCAGAACGGGCTTTGGCAAGTATCGCCACTGGCTTCTTGAGTTTTCCTGCCGGCCTTCGCCGGCACCAAGTTTGCGCGAATGAGGACAAGTGTTATGGGTAAGAATGTCGTAGTCCTGGGCACCCAGTGGGGTGATGAGGGCAAAGGCAAGATCGTTGATCTGCTGACCGAACATGCTGCCGCCGTAGTGCGCTACCAGGGTGGCCACAACGCGGGTCACACGCTGGTGATCGACGGTGAAAAACCGTCTTGCACCTGATTCCGTCGGGCGTGCTGCGCGAAGGCGTACAGTGCCTGATCGGCAACGGCGTGGTGGTTGCACCTGACGCTCTGCTGCGCGAGATCACCAAGCTGGAAGAAAAAGGCGTACCGGTGCGCGAGCGCCTGCGTATCAGCCCGTCCTGCCCGCTGATCCTGTCCTTCCACGTTGCGCTGGACCAGGCCCGTGAAAAGGCCCGTGGCGAGCTGAAGATCGGTACCACCGGTCGCGGCATCGGCCCGGCTTACGAAGACAAGGTTGCCCGTCGTGGCCTGCGTGTCGGCGACCTGCTGAACATGCCGCGCTTCGAGGACAAACTGCGTGAACTGGTGGATTACCACAACTTCATGCTGGTCGGTTACTACAAAGAGCCAGCCATCGAATTCGAAAAGACCCTGGCCGAGTGCAAGGAATACGCTGAGCTGCTCAAGCCGCTGATGCTCGACGTGACCGCCGAACTGCACGACCTGCGTCGTGCCGGCAAGGACATCATGTTCGAAGGCGCGCAAGGTTCGTTGCTCGACATCGACCACGGCACCTACCCGTACGTGACCAGCTCCAACACCACCGCAGGTGGCGTGGCGACCGGTTCGGGCGTTGGCCCGATGTTCCTCGACTACATCCTGGGCATCACCAAGGCCTACACCACCCGCGTTGGTTCCGGCCCGTTCCCGACCGAGCTGTTTGATGACGTCGGTGCTCACCTGGCCAAGCAGGGTCACGAGTTCGGCGCTACCACTGGCCGCGCCCGTCGTTGCGGCTGGTTCGATGCCGTCATCCTGCGTCGCGCTATCGACGTGAACAGCATCTCGGGCATCTGCCTGACCAAGCTGGACGTACTCGATGGTCTGGAAACCATCAACATCTGCGTCGGCTACAAGGACGCGCAGGGCAATGCCGTTGCGCCGACTGATGCTGATAGCTACGTCGGTCTGCAGCCGGTGTACGAAGAAGTTCCGGGCTGGAGCGAATCGACCGTGGGTGCCAAGACCCTGGAAGAGCTGCCGGCCAATGCTCGCGCCTACATCAAACGCGTTGAAGAGTTGATCGGCGCGCCGATCGACATTATTTCGACGGGCCCGGATCGCAACGAAACCATCGTTCTGCGTCATCCGTTCGCTTGATAAGTCGTTGATGTAAAAAACAAAGGCCCCTTAATCGGGGCCTTTGTCGTTTATGCCTGTTGGACGGCATGACCTTTGCTGTGAATCTGTCTACAAGAGTGCCATCAAATTAATGGCGTCAGAAGTAGAGGGATTTAAAGTGTCAGCCGTTCTCTCACTGTTACAAAGCCGTCTGTTGCGGCCGGTGTTCGTTACCCTTGGTATCGCCCTTTTGGTGCAGGTGTTGGTGGCGGTTGCCCTGACGCGGAGCACGGTAACCGCGCTGGAAGCCGATCTGGCCGTGCGCCTGGGTGCCGACAGCCAGAAGCTATCCGGTGAGCTGGAGCAGGCCGGGCGTGAAGTCACTTCGAGTCTTGATGCGTTGTCAGCCAGTACTCGTCAGCGCCTCACGGCTGGCTTGTCCGCACGCCTCAAAGAAGAGCAGGCGCAACTGCGCGCAACGCTGGAAAAGGATCTCAAGGATTCGGCCAACGACATGGCCCAGTTGCTCGCCTCGGTAGCGCCGCGTGCCATGTGGGACAGCGACGTGCCGACGCTCTCGGAGTTCGCTCGTCGCGCCCAGCGCAACCCCAATGTGCTGTTCGTGGTGTATGACGACGCCACCGGCCAGCATCTGACCCGTTATCTCAACCGTGAAAACCCGATCAACAAGGCCTTGCTGGAAAAAGGTCAGGGCGAGCGTGCGCTGGATAAAGTACTGGATGCGGCAAAGAACGATCCTTCGGTCTACTACCTCGAAGCCTCGATCAATCCCAACGGCGTGGAAATCGGCAAAGTGCTGATGGGCGTTTCCACGGCCTCGGTGGAAACCGATCTGGCCGAGCTCGACAAGCGCTTCCTCGCGCTGATTGCCAGCAGCGATCAATTGGTCGGCGACAGCCTCAAAGGCGCAGCGGCGGACAGCGCCAAGGCAATGCAGGCGCGCCTGCAATCGGCGCAGGGCACCGCTGGCGAAATGAAAGCCAACACCGCACAAACCGTTCAAGACGCTGCCGCGACACTGCGCTGGCGTATCGGCCTCGGCCTGGCACTGGTCGGTTGCGGCGTGCTGCTGTTGCTGGCCGTGGTGCTTGGTCATCGGGTGGTCAATCGCCTGAAAATGCTCAACGCGGCAATGGATGATCTGGCGGCAGGCGAGGGCGATTTGACCAAGCGTGTGCAGATCAACAGCAAGGATGAGATCGGCGATATGGCCTCAGCGGTCAATCGCTTCGTCGACAAGTTGCAGCCGATCGTACGCGAGGCGGGCGATGTCGCTCAGCGCACTGGCGTGGAAATTGGCGCGATGACTTTGCGCAATGCCGGCGCCGATGCGGCCGCCGGGATGCAGCGTGATGAGGTCGCAGAAAGCCTGCGTGCGCTCTCGCAGATGGCTGACGAAGCGCAATCGGAAAGTCATGCCATGCAAGCGGCACTCAAACAAGTCGTGGAAATCCGCCAGGCCACCGATGAAAACACCCGAACCTCGGCGAAGGTCGGCGGCCTGATCGAAGCGCTGGCGGGGCAAGTCGATACCGGGGCGAAAGTCATCGAGCGCCTGGCGCAGCAGAGCGAACAGATTGAGGTGGTGCTGACGGTGATTCACGGTATCGCCGAGCAGACCAATCTGCTGGCGTTGAACGCAGCGATCGAGGCGGCGCGCGCTGGTGAGACCGGTCGGGGATTCGCCGTGGTCGCGGACGAAGTGCGTGCGCTGGCGAGCAAGACGCAAAGCTCCACCGGTGATATTCAGGCGCACATTGTTGCGCTGCAGCAGGGCGCGCGTGAGGCGGTCGAGGCGATCGGCCAGGCCGGACGGCAGGCCAGCGAAGGTTTGCTGGTGTTGCGCGACAGCGCGCGGTTGCAACAGTCGGTGCAGGCTTCGGTTGAGCAGGTGCATGCGGCGATCGGTCTGGCGACGCAAGCAGCAGCGCATCAGGCGCAGGGCGCACAGGCAGTGCGTGGGCGCGTCGAGACGATTCATGCACAGGCCGAGAAAGCGGCGCAGGCAGTGGTGGAGACCACGGCCAGTGGCAAGGTGCTGGATGGTCTGGCGGCGCAATTGAAGGCTAGCCTGGGACAATTCCGCGCTTAAGATCAAATGATCGCAGCCTGCGGCAGCGCCTACAGGGAAACGCAAATTCCGATGTGGGAGCTGCCGAAGGCTGCGCTCTTTAGCGGCTCAGATACATCCGCGTCGTCAGCAGATAAACCGGCAACCCGGAGACCACAATCAACAACGCCGCATAAGGCGCCGCTGCGGCAAACTCGACATTCGCCGTGTGCGCCCAGACCTCGGTCGCCAGCGTGTTCAGTCCGGTTGGGCTGAGCAGCAACGTCGCCGTCAATTCCTTCATCGCATCAAGAAACACCAGCGCAAAAGCCGCGCCCAATGCCGGGAAAATGATCGGCAAGGTCACCCGGCAAAACGCCGTGAACGACGATGCGCCCAAGGTCCGCGCCGCTTCTTCCAGCTGCGGCGCAGCCTTGTTCAGCGCGGTACGGATCGGCGCTTGCGCCAGTGGCAGAAACAGCAGCGCATAAGCGATCAGCAGCAAGCCCGACGTCTGATACAGCACCGGCACGTAGTGCAGGGCGAAATACACCAGCGTCAGCGCAATCACCAGCCCCGGCAGTGCGTGCAGCAGATAAGGCAAGCGTTCGGCCCAGATTGCCAACTGGCCCTTATAGCGCACCACCAGTAGCCCGACCGGCACTGCCAAAACCAGACACAACGCCGCGCCGCCCAACGACAATGCCAGCGATGACAGCAGTGCCTCGCTGATTGCCGCTACCGGGAACGCCGCCGATGAGCCGACCGCCAGCCAGTAGGCCAACATCCCCAACGGAATGCCGCTGCCGATAATCGCCAGCAACAGGCAATACAACTGACCTGCCGCCGCCCATGGCCCAAGCTGCACTTGTTCAGCTTGCCGCGCCGCGCCCTGGCCGGTGCGCACATGCCGGCCCTTGCCACGCACGCGCAGCTCCAGCCACAACAGCAGCAGACACAGCGCCAGCAACACCGCCGAAAGCATCGCGGCGTTGGCATTGCTGAATTCCAGTTCGAATTGCTGGTAGATCGCCGTGGTGAAGGTCTGCAGGCCAATGATCGACAGCGCGCCGAATTCCACCAGCATGTGCAGGGCAATCAGCAGCGAACTGGCCAGCAGCGATGGCCACAGCAGCGGCAGGGTGACGCGGAAAAACACGCCCCAGCGATTCTGTCCCAACGTGCGGGCGGATTCTTCGAGGGAGGGATCGAGATTGCGCAGGGTGGCGGCAACCGGCAGAAAGATCAGCGGATATTTCGACAGGCTCATCACCAGAATCGCCCCGCCGAGTCCTTCGAATTGCGCGCTGAGCGAGACCCAGGTGAAGCTGCTGACAAACGCCGGCACCGCAAACGGCAGGCACAGGATCACGCCCCACAGGCGCCGCCCCGGCAGATTGCTGCGTTCCAGCAACCACGCCAGTGACAGGCCGATCACGCCACAGGTGACCGTCACGCCGACCATCAGTGCCAAAGTGTTGCGCAACAGGCCAAACACATACGGGCGCCACAACAGGTGCAGCGCCTCGGCCCAGCCGGCCTGCCAGGCTTTCGCCCCGACGTAGGCCAGTGGCAACAGGCTGAGTACCACCAGTAGCAATACCGGCAGCACCAGCCAGATCGACGGGCGTCTGCGTCTTGGTACGTAACCCCGCGCGCGGCGGGGGCCGATAACGATGCTGTCATCAGTTCAGGCCAACTTCGCGTTCCAGCTCCAGCGCTTCTTCAGCATTGCCCAGATCCGCCGGAGTGACATTCGGCGCTTCCAGTTCGCTGAACGGCTTGAGGCCGCGATCCGATTCCATGCCTTTGTGCAGCGGGTACTCGGCGGTGGTCTGGGTGATCACGCGCTGACCTTCTTCGCTGGCCATGAAGGCGAGGAATTGCTGGGCTTCTTTTGGATGTTTGCTGGATTTCAGCACGGCAGCGCTAGACACGGTGATCAGGCCGCCAGCGTCGCCCCCGGTGAAATAATGCAGCTTGGAGTCGAGCTTGCCTTTTTCGCGTTGCAGGGCGAACCAGTAGTAATTGTTCACCAGCACGGTAGCGACTTCGCCGTTCTTCCACGGCTTTGAGCGCGACCATGTTGTTGCTGTAGGTTTTGCCGAACGCGCGCAAACCGGTCAGCCACTCTTCGGCAGCGTCACGACCGTGCAGTTTGATGATCGCTACGGCCTGTTCCTGGAAGGCGCCACTGGTCGGCACGAAACCGACCTTGCCTTGCCATTGCGGCTCGGAGAATTCCATCACCGATTTCGGCAGGTCTTTTTCGTCGATCAGTTTCGGGTTGAACGCGACCACGCGTACGCGGGCGGTAACGCCGATCCAAGTGCCGTTGGCGGCGACATACTTTTCTGGCAGAACCGCCAGTGTCGCGTCATCGGCCTTGGCCAGCAGCCCCTGTTCGCCGAGGTTGTTCAGCGGCGGCGACTCTTCGGTGTAGATCACATCGGCGGGGGAGCGATCGCCTTCTTCGATAATCTGGCTGGCGAGCTGGTTGCTGCTGCCTTTGCGCACGTTGACGTGGATGCCGGTCTTGGCTTCAAAAGCCTTGGCAATCGCGTCGCCGACTTCCTTGTGCTGGCCGTTGTAGAGAGTCAGGGAAACCGCATCGGCAGCCTGGGTGAGGGGAGTGGCGAGCGCCAGGCCGAGGAGGGTGAAGGTCAGGCCTCGGCGCAGGGTATTTCGAAACGTCATTCGCAGGGTTCCTCACTGTCGCATTGCAAAAACTTGCAACAATGATAAACGATATTGTTTCTCAAGTGCGCCTTGTGGGGCGACTGGCGATTGTGTTGGAGCTACCGAAGGCTCGGGCCGCGTTCGGACGATCTTTTGATCTTGCGTTTAGTCGAGAAGGGCAAAAGCAAGATCAAGAGATCGCAGCCTCGTTGCACTCGTCAGCTCCTGCGAGCTCCTGCAAGCTCCTGCAAGACCTGCGGGAATTCAGGAAGCCAGAAACGCAAAAACCCGCTTTCGCGGGTTTTTGTGAAATCCAAGGCCTGAACCTTGAATTTGAATTGGTGCCCAGAAGAAGACTCGAACTTCCACGACCGTAAGGTCACCAGCACCTGAAGCTGGCGTGTCTACCAATTTCACCATCTGGGCAATCATCGCAAGCGTTGCCGCTGTTGATGTGGCGCACTATACGGAGGCCTTTTTGATCTGTAAACCCCTGATTTGGTTTTAATAAATCAGTGCGAACAAAAGCTTTCCCGCAAATGCAAAAAACCCGCTTTCGCGGGTTTTGTGTGAGTCTTGAAACTGATCTAGTCTCAAACTCGAAATTGGTGCCCAGGAGAAGACTCGAACTTCCACGACCGTAAGGTCACCAGCACCTGAAGCTGGCGTGTCTACCAATTTCACCACCTGGGCATCATCGAAAGCGCTTGTGCGTCGTCGATGGCGCGCACTATACGGAGCGCTTTTTTAACTGTAAACCCCTGCTGTAGAAAAAACTGAATTTTTTACCAGCGGCGTTCAAAACGGTATCGGAGCGTCGATACAGGGCCTTGCAAAGCCTTATAGAAGCGGAAATTTCCCGTTTCCCGGCGCCTATGCCAAACTAACCCGCATATAGACAAGGTGAAAACTCTCTAATGGCCGATTGGCAATCCCTCGATCCCGAGGCCGCTCGTGAAGCGGAAAAATACGAAAACCCTATTCCCAGCCGCGAACTGATCCTGGCGCACCTCGCCGATCGGGGTTCGCCTGCTGCCCGCGAGCAACTGGTCGAAGAGTTTGGTCTGACCACAGAAGACCAGATCGAGGCCCTGCGCCGCCGCTTGCGCGCCATGGAGCGCGACGCTCAATTGATCTATACCCGCCGTGGTACTTACGCGCCGGTAGACAAGCTCGACCTGATCCTCGGCCGCATCAGCGGTCACCGCGACGGCTTCGGCTTCCTGGTGCCGGACGACGGCAGCGACGACCTGTTCATGAGCCCGGCGCAAATGCGTCTGGTGTTCGATGGTGACCGTGCGCTGGCCCGGGTTTCCGGTCTCGACCGTCGTGGTCGCCGTGAAGGCGTGATCGTCGAAGTGGTGTCCCGCGCTCACGAAACCATCGTCGGCCGCTACTTCGAAGAAGGCGGCATCGGTTTCGTCGTTGCCGACAATCCGAAGATCCAGCAGGAAGTGCTGGTCACTCCGGGCCGTAACGCCAATGCGCAGATCGGTCAGTTCGTCGAGGTGAAAATCACTCACTGGCCAACGCCGCGCTTCCAGCCGCAAGGCGATGTGGTCGAAGTGGTCGGCAACTACATGGCGCCGGGCATGGAAATCGATGTTGCCCTGCGCACTTACGACATTCCGCACGTCTGGCCTGAAGCGGTTGTGAAAGAAGCCGCCAAGCTCAAGCCGGAAGTTGAAGAAAAAGACAAAGAGAAGCGCATCGACTTGCGCCATCTGCCGTTCGTCACCATCGACGGCGAAGATGCTCGCGACTTCGACGATGCTGTTTATTGCGAAGCCAAACCGGGCAAGTTGCGTCTGTTCTCCGGTGGCTGGAAGTTGTACGTGGCGATTGCCGACGTTTCCAGTTACGTGAAGATCGGCTCGGCGCTGGATAACGAAGCTCAGGTTCGCGGCAACTCGGTGTACTTCCCCGAGCGCGTGATTCCGATGCTGCCAGAGCAACTGTCCAACGGTCTGTGCTCGCTGAACCCGCAAGTCGACCGTCTGGCCATGGTTTGCGAGATGACCATCTCCAAGTCCGGCGAAATGACCGACTACTGCTTCTATGAGGCGGTGATCCATTCCCACGCTCGTCTGACCTATAACAAGGTCAGCGCGATGCTGGAAACGCCGAAGGCTACCGAAGCACGCAAACTGCGCGGTGAGTACACCGACGTCGTGCCGCACCTCAAACAGCTCTACGCGTTGTACAAGGTGTTGCTGGCCGCCCGTCACGTACGTGGCGCGATCGATTTTGAAACCCAGGAAACCCGGATCATCTTCGGCTCCGAGCGCAAGATTGCCGAAATCCGTCCGACCGTGCGCAACGATGCGCACAAGCTGATCGAGGAGTGCATGCTGGCCGCCAACGTGGCCACTGCCGAATTCCTCAAGAAGCACGAAATTCCTGCGCTGTATCGCGTTCACGCCGGTCCGCCGCCGGAGCGTCTGGAAAAACTGCGCGCGTTCCTCGGTGAGCTCGGCCTGTCCCTGCACAAAGGCAAGGACGGTCCGTCGCCGAAGGATTATCAGGCTTTGCTCGCGAGCATCAAGGATCGTCCGGATTTCCACCTGATCCAGACTGTGATGCTGCGTTCGTTGAGCCAAGCGGTGTACAGCGCTGAAAACGATGGCCACTTCGGCCTGAATTACGAAGCCTACACCCACTTCACTTCGCCGATCCGTCGTTATCCGGACCTGCTAACGCACCGCGCGATCCGCAGCGTGATCCATTCGAAACAGGACACCCCGCACGTTCGTCGTGCCGGGGCGATGACCATTCCGAAAGCGCGTATCTATCCGTACGACGAAGCGGCGCTGGAGCAGCTTGGCGAGCAGTGCTCGATGAGCGAGCGCCGTGCCGACGAGGCGACCCGCGACGTGGTGAACTGGCTCAAGTGCGAGTTCATGAAGGATCGCGTTGGCGAGTCGTTCCCGGGCGTGATCACCGCAGTGACCGGTTTTGGTCTGTTCATCGAGCTGACCGATATCTACGTCGAAGGCCTGGTGCACGTCACCGCATTGCCGGGCGATTACTACCACTTCGATCCTGTGCATCACCGCTTGGCGGGCGAGCGCACCGGTCGCAGTTTCCGTCTTGGCGACACCGTTGAAGTGCGGGTCATGCGCGTCGACCTCGATGAGCGCAAGATCGACTTCGAGATGGCTGAGAAAACCATCAGCGCGCCGATTGGTCGCAAGAAACGTGGCACCGAAACCGCTGCGCCTGCTGCCAAGGCTGCGCAAGAAAAGGCTCCAGCGAAAACCGCCAGCCGTCGTCCGGCCAAGGAAAAGGTCGCCGAAGCCTATCGCCCGAGCGACGCCGTGGCGAAAAACGCCGAGCTGCGCAAAAGCCGTGAATTGAAGAAGGCCCTGCTGGCCGATGCGAAAAACGGTGGTAAAGCGGCGTCCGGGGAAAGACCGGACGGTCGGCGCCTGACAGGGCGACCGACGGCAAGCCAGCCAAGCCGAGCAAACACCGTAAGGGCTCGCCAAAAGCGGGTTCCGCTCCAGCCAAAAGTGGTGGGGCGCGTAAACCGAAGGCGAAGTCATGAGTCAGTTGGAAAAAATCTACGGCGTTCACGCGGTAGAAGCGTTGCTGCGTCACCACCCCAAGCGCGTCAAGCAGATCTGGCTGGCGGAAAGCCGCAACGATCCGCGCGTGCAGACGCTGGTCGAGCTGGCCAATGAAAACCGTGTTCAGGTCGGCCAGGCCGAGCGACGCGAAATGGACGCCTGGGTTGAAGGCGTGCACCAGGGCGTGGTCGCGGAAGTCAGCCCGAGTCAGGTCTGGGGCGAGGCCATGCTCGACGAGTTGCTTGATCGCACCGAAGGCGCGCCGCTGTTGCTGGTGCTCGACGGTGTGACCGATCCGCACAACCTCGGCGCCTGCCTGCGCTCGGCCGATGCGGCCGGTGCGCTGGCGGTGATCGTGCCGAAGGACAAGTCGGCCACGCTGACTCCGGTGGTGCGTAAAGTCGCCTGCGGCGCCGCGGAAGTGATTCCGCTGGTGGCCGTGACCAACCTGGCGCGCACGTTGGAAAAACTCCAGCAACGCGGTTTGTGGGTAGTCGGCACCGCAGGTGAAGCCGAGGTCAGCATTTATGACCAGGACCTCACCGGCCCGACCATCCTGATCATGGGCGCCGAAGGCAAAGGCATGCGCCGCCTGACCCGCGAGCATTGCGACTATCTGGTGAATCTGCCGATGGCCGGCAGCGTCAGTAGCCTCAACGTGTCGGTCGCCACTGGCGTGTGCCTGTTCGAAGCCCAGCGCCAGCGCGGTGCGAAGGCCAAGGCCAGCGCTTCGCGCAAGCTATAAGCTGCAAGCTGCAAGCTGCAAGCCTCAAGTCAAAAGCGGTCCGCTTGCAGCTTGAGGCTTGTAGCTCATAGCTGCTGTTCAAATAATCACCAATTGCCTTGCGCCCCCGCAGTCCCTTCTCTACAATTGCGCCCCTTGCTGTGACGGCAGGCACGCATGTGCCCCGCGCCAGCAAGTCCATAAGTGTCATTCACTCCTTGTCTGACCGTTTTTGAGCGGCAGGCTACAACCCGTAAGGAGCATTCATGCGTCATTACGAAATCATCTTTCTGGTCCACCCGGATCAGAGCGAGCAAGTCGGCGGCATGGTTGAGCGTTACACCAAGCTGATCGAAGAAGACGGCGGCAAAATCCACCGTCTGGAAGACTGGGGCCGTCGTCAACTGGCCTACGCAATCAACAATGTTCACAAGGCTCACTACGTGATGCTGAACGTTGAATGCACTGGCAAGGCCCTGGCCGAGCTGGAAGACAACTTCCGCTACAACGATGCAGTGATCCGTAACCTGGTCATCCGTCGCGACGAAGCCGTTACCGGCCAGTCCGAGATGCTCAAGGCTGAAGAAAACCGCAGTGAGCGCCGTGAGCGTCGCGACCGTCCTGAGCACGAAGGCGCCGAAGGCACCGACAGTGATGACAGCGACAACAGCGATAACGCTGACGAGTAATCCACGGACCTTATTAAGGAGCCTATCAAATGGCACGTTTCTTCCGTCGTCGTAAATTCTGCCGCTTCACCGCTGAAGACGTGAAAGAGATCGATTACAAAGATCTCAACACTCTGAAAGCCTACGTATCCGAGACCGGCAAAATCGTTCCAAGCCGCATCACCGGTACCAAAGCTCGTTATCAGCGTCAGCTGGCCACCGCTATCAAGCGCGCCCGCTTCCTGGCCCTGCTGGCCTACACCGACAGCCACGGCCGCTGAGACCGGGCAGTCGACAAGTAGCAAAGGATTGAATGCATGCGCGCCTTAGCTGAGTTCATCATGCGAGGCCGAATGCAGGCCACTCTCGTGGTGGCCGGATGTGCAACATTGCCGTTGTTGTATTGGTTGGGTGCTGCCGCCGGGAGCCTTGTGCTGCTGCGGCGCGGATTGACGGACGCCCTCGGCGTTCTGTCACTGGGACTGCTGCCGGCATTGATCTGGTGGCTGTATGCCGACGACCCACGGGCACTTCTGGTGCTGCTGGGCTCTGCGGTGCTTGCGTTGGTTTTGCGCGCAAGCGAATCCTGGGTCCGCACGCTGCTGGTCAGCGTAGTGATCGGAGTGGTGTTTTCAGTGGTGCTCGGGGTCGCGTTTGCGGCCCAGATCGAGATGCTCGCGCAGGCCCTCATAAAGGTCATGCCGGCGCTTCTTGGTGAGACCTACAAGCAATTGTCGGTTGATGAGCAAGCGCGTTTCGCGTCCCTGATTGCACCGGTCCTGACCGGACTGATTGCGGCCTTGTTGCAGATCGTCAGCGTGCTGAGCCTGATTGTCGGGCGGCATTGGCAGGCGTTGTTGTACAACCCGGGTGGTTTCGGTCGCGAGTTTCGCGCCATCCGCATCCCGCTGGGGCCGGCGATGTTACTGCTGGCGTTGATGCTTCTGGGCCCGAATCTCGGTGCACAGATGGCCATGTTGACGCCGTTGTGCAGTGTACCGCTGGTGTTCGCCGGGCTGGCCCTGATTCACGGGCTGGTCGGGCAGAAGCGACTGGCCGGTTTCTGGCTGGTGGGGTTGTACGTCACGCTGCTGTTGTTCATGCAGCTGATCTATCCGTTGCTCGTGGTTCTGGCCATTGTCGACAGCCTGATTGATTTTCGCGGTCGTCACGTGTCGAAAGACACCGACAGCGCGAACGGTGAAGGTTAAAAGTTAGAGGATTTTCACATGCAACTGATCCTTCTGGAAAAAATCGCCAACCTGGGCAACCTGGGCGACAAAGTAAACGTTAAGGCCGGTTACGGCCGTAACTACCTGCTGCCTTTCGGCAAGGCTACCGCTGCGACCGCTGCCAACCTGGCTGCGTTCGAAGAGCGTCGCGCCGAGCTGGAAAAAGCCGCCGCAGACCGTAAGGCATCGGCTGAAAGCCGTGCTGCCCAACTGGCCGAGCTGGAAGTGACCATCACTGCCACCGCTGGCGACGAAGGCAAGCTGTTCGGTTCGATCGGTACTCACGACATCGCTGACGCACTGACCGCCTCCGGCGTTGAAGTGCAGAAGAGCGAAGTTCGTCTGCCGAACGGCACCATCCGCAACGTGGGTGAATTCGACGTGGCCGTGCACCTGCACGCCGAAGTTGAAGCCACCGTACGCGTTGTCGTGGTAGCAGCTTAAGCAACACGGATCGGCTGGCGGCTTGTCCGTCAGGCGGTTAACATCGGGCACGATCCTGTTTACAGGTCGTGCCCTTTGTCTTTCTGAATTCCCTGCTTTTCACTAATACTCAAGTGGCCATGAACGATATCTCCGCTCCCGAGCAATACGATCTGCAAACCGCTGCCCTGAAGGTGCCGCCGCATTCCATCGAGGCTGAACAGGCTGTACTCGGTGGTCTGATGCTGGACAACAACGCCTGGGAACGCGTGCTCGATCAAGTCTCCGATGGCGATTTCTATCGACATGACCACCGTCTGATCTTCCGTGCGATCGCCAAACTGGCCGATCAGAACTCGCCGATCGACGTCGTTACCCTTGCCGAGCAATTGGACAAGGAAGGCCAGACGTCGCAAGTCGGCGGCCTCGGCTATCTTGGCGAACTGGCGAAAAACACGCCTTCCGTCGCCAACATCAAGGCCTATGCGCAGATCGTCCGCCAGCGTGCGACGTTGCGCCAATTGATCGGCATCAGCACCGAGATTGCCGACAGCGCCTTCAACCCCGAAGGCCGTACCGCTGAAGAAATCCTCGACGAAGCCGAACGGCAGATCTTCCAGATCGCCGAAGCGCGGCCCAAGACCGGCGGCCCGGTCGGTGTCAATGAGCTGCTGACCAAGGCCATCGACCGCATCGACACGTTGTTCAACACCGCCGACGCGATCACCGGCCTTTCTACGGGTTACACCGACCTCGATGAGAAGACCAGCGGCTTGCAGCCGTCCGACCTGATTATCGTCGCCGGCCGTCCGTCGATGGGTAAAACCACCTTCGCGATGAACCTGGTGGAAAACGCCGTGCTGCGTAGCGAGAAGGCTGTTCTGGTTTACTCGCTCGAGATGCCAGGCGAATCGCTGATCATGCGTATGCTGTCTTCGCTCGGCCGGATCGATCAGACCAAAGTGCGTTCCGGCCAACTCGAAGACGACGACTGGCCGCGCCTGACATCGGCGGTCAACCTGCTCAATGATCGCAAACTGTTCATCGATGACACCGCCGGTATCAGCCCTTCGGAGATGCGCGCGCGCACCCGGCGTCTGGTGCGTGAGCACGGCGATGTCGGCCTGATCATGATCGACTACCTGCAACTGATGCAGATTCCCGGATCCAGCGGTGACAACCGTACCAACGAGATTTCCGAGATCTCGCGATCCCTGAAAGCCCTGGCCAAGGAATTCAACTGCCCAGTAGTCGCCTTGTCGCAGCTCAACCGTTCCCTCGAACAGCGCCCGAACAAACGCCCGGTGAACTCCGACTTGCGTGAATCCGGAGCGATCGAGCAGGACGCCGACGTGATCATGTTCGTTTACCGCGACGAGGTGTATCACCCGGAAACCGAGCACAAGGGCATCGCCGAAATCATCATCGGCAAGCAGCGTAACGGCCCGATCGGTTTTATTCGGCTGGCGTTCATCGGCAAGTACACGCGCTTCGAAAACCTCGCGCCGGGCAGTTACAACTTCGACGACGACGAGTAACAGCAGACCGGATCATCCGGCCTGCTGTCGTGGCCTGCTTCAATCGGTCAAAACTGCCGTCTCGCTGCTGGCGTGCTTTTCGACCGCATCGCCGCGGCGAACTTCCTCACGGGTCAATGCCTGGATCAGCGTCGCTTCGCTGATGGCCAGCTGCGCAGTGACGTCATTGGTTTGCGCCTCATATTCGATTTGCGTCAGTACCTTTGTCGCGAACTGTGCGTCAAGTGCGGCCTGTTTCTGTTGGTACGGCTGACGTGCGGCGTCGAATCGGGACGAGTACTTGTGCGTGATGAAGTCCTGCCAGAAATCCATCGATACCAGAGCCTGAAACTCTTCAGGGGAGTCGTTGAAGGCGATGACCTTTCGGTAGGCCACATCCAGCATGGGCGATGTGACGCCGGCCATGCCGATAAAGGACAGTGTCTGCGGCTGAAACGGTAACTGCAGCCGATCCTTGAGCCCAAAGCGGTAGGCCATCGTCATCTCATGCGGGTCGCGCAAGCGCAGGTGATGGATATTGCGCTTGCTCGCTGAAGTTTGCGGACCGTCGACCATTGCCCTGCTGGCAGCGATCTCGGCTGCGGCCAGGTCATCGACCTGTCGGAGCCTGAAGAGGCTTCTGGACAGTTCCGCCAATCGAGTGCCATCGCCGTCTTGCCTCGCCTGCATTCGCGCCTTGTGCGTCATGGTCAGTATTTGCATGTCTGTAAACGTGGCGGCGGCAAGGTCAGTGCAGCCAGCCTCGCAGGCGCGATCAAAAACGTCTCTGCGCAGAGCGCGTGTATGCACGCTGTCCTCGCTGATCGCATCAACCACGTCCCAGACCTGTCGGCGGAAATCGGCATGGTGGGCGAGCGTGGAAATGATGTTGAAAAAGCCATCTGAGCCCTCCTGTGCTTTAAGCCTGTTCAACTGCTCGGTGCGAATCATCACCTCGTTTGCCGGCATGCCGACGGTCAACTGCGGATAGACCGGATCAGCTCTCATTACTATCGGTTGCGGGCGGGCTGCCGGAACTGAAGTCGTCAGCAGGTTCAATGGATTGTAGAGCGATACGAAGGAGCGGTTCAGCCATTCACCGTAGCCGGCCAGGCGTTCTCGTGTGTATGCGCTGAGGGGATTACCGCTTATCTGAGTGCCGCTGTTGACCTGAATCGAATGCGTCAGGCGATCCGCCGACGGTGCGACGACAAAGTCGGGCAGGCTCGTGATCCGGTTGTTGTTCAGATGGATCTTGCCCAGCAGGGGCTGATCGTACAGTCCGGTTGGCCAGCTTTCGATGCCCGTGTTTGACATGTCGACCTCGCGCATATCGGTGATCGCGCTGAAGTCCGGGCTCACGCTCAAGTGCGGATTGTCGTGAATCCACAAGGCCCTCAGCGTGGTTCTCCCGGCCAGTATCTGCGCGGTCTCGGCGGTGAGTTCCAGTTGATTACCCTGCAGGAACAATCGCGTCATGCCGTGCATTTCGCCGATCGCCGGGGGCAGATCCCTGAGTCGATTGTTCGCCATGTTCAGCCAGCGCAAATGCCGGAAGCGGGTCAGGAAACCTTCCGGGGATTCGGTGAGATTCATGTTGTTGAGTCTGAGTGAGCCGACATGGCTGAAGTCGCTGCTCAGATCCGGCAGGGTTGGCAGCGTCAGACCACTCAAGTCCAGTTCAAGACCTATCGGCGTGCCGTCGAAGGCGTGTTGCTCCGGCGTTTCACGTCGCCAGCAACTGATGATCCGGTCCCGTGCCTCGATGCGCTCGTTGCGGGTTTGAGTGTTGGTCTGCAACTGATTGACGCGGATATAGCGCAGGCGATTGCTGCCTCCGGAAAATACCCAGTCATCCAATTGGTTTTTCAGCACGGCGAAATCCTGTTCGAGCGCCAATAGCCTGGGCGCGACAGTGCCCTTGTCATGGCTCCAGATAAAATCCCGGCAGGCCTTGATGCTTTTGCCCGGAAACAGTCTTCTGTAGCGTTGTGCTCGCGAGTTGTCACTATCGAATACGGCGGGGTGGGCTGGGGACATCAACTCGGGATGCAGTTCATTGAGTCTTCGCCAGTAGCCATCGAACTTTCTCCAGTAAGGCGAAGGAAAACTGTTGCCCTCAATCAGCGTGCGGTTGTTGATCCGCGCGACCACGGCCAATTGATCGGCAGGCGGGTTGATATGCGCGTCGGGGACGTTGCGCAGTTTATTGTTGCTGAGGTCGACGCCGGTCAAGGTGGTCTTGTCAGCCAGCCCGAGGGGCCACTGGCTGATTCCGGTGTTCCTCAGCTCCAGTGTCTGCAGCCCGGACATCGCGCTGAAATCGGGCGGTATCTGCAGTGGGTTGTCAGACAGCTTGACGGTAACCAGCTGATGCAATGCACTCAATGCACCAGCGCTGTGCTCATCGAGTTTTATCTGGTTTGAAGTCAGATTGAGGTGGGCGAGCCGGCTCATTCCGCTGATGGCTGCGGGCAATTTTTTCAGGCCGGAGTGGGTGATCGTCAGGATGTCCAGATCAGGCAAGCCCGACAGGAACGTGTCGGCAGTGTCGGACCAGACGACGTTATTGAGGGTGAGCATTTTCAGCCGACTGAAGTCGGCAGTCAGTGGCGGGAGTGGTCCGTTCACTGCTGGCAGTATGAGAGACGTCGATTCCTGGAGCCAGCAGTCCTTGATAGTCCGGGCAATGTGTTCTGCCCGATTTCTTTCCGGGCCGGCGGCGCTGGATGCTGCCAACGTGCTGTCGGCAACGTATGCCTGCAGCTGTGCGTCGAGCACCTTGAACTCCTCGAAACGCCGGCTGATCGTGGCTTCTGCACCATCCCCCAGGCCGATCAGGTATTCCCGGGCAGTTTGCGGGGTTTTCTCTGGATACATCTGCAGCAGCATGGCGACTTCTGGAATGTCGCCATCAATCCGGAATGCATCCGTGCGTGCGCTGGTGTTCAGGGCCGGGTATTCGGCCGTAACCCGCTGCCAATAGACTTCCAGTCGCCGCCAATAACCGCTGGCGAAGGGATTGCCTTCGATCAGGGTGACGCGGTTGATGTTGGCGATGGCGAGCAACTGATCACTCACCGGGTTGATGATTGCCTGCGGAATTTCGCGCAATCGGTTGTTGCGCAGATCGATTGACTCTATCGCTAGCTGATCTCGCAGTCCGGTTGGCCATTCATCCAGCCGGGTGTTGCGCAGACTCACGGTCTTGAGCTGGAGCATGCCGCTGAAGTCCGGGGTCTTGCCCAGCGGGTTGTCCGACAGATCAAGGTTTTCCAGTTGGCTGAGCGAAGCCAGCTCGGCGGCGGTTTGCTCGCTCAGTTCAATGCGGTTCGCTCGCAGGTCCAGCTCCTTGAGGCCGGGCATCTGCGTGAGGTTCGCCGGCGGTGTATCGAGCGCCGAAGCGTTGATTTTCAAGCGTTCAAGGGCTGTGAACCCCTTGAGAAAAGTTTCGCACCCCGCCGACCATGCCACCGCCTGCAAGTGCAGCGCGCGTACATGGCTGAAATCTGCCGAGAGCGCAGCGATGCCAGCGCCGCCAAGATCCAGCTGCAGAGTTGCTCCCGTCTGCTGTTTCCAGCAGCGCTTGATCTGTTGCGCGGCGCGCTCCACCGAGGGATGGGCCGCCCCACCGGCCAGCGCACTGGTTTTCAGCCAGGCCGCGAGCTCCAGCTTCAAGGTCTTGTATTCAGTCTCAAGGCGCGTCAAAAAGCTTTGTACATCGTCACCCTGGGTGCGCAACAGCGTGCGGATTTGCTCGCTGTCCAGAGATGGGTACAGTTTTCGCAATCGCGACTGGGGCGTGCGCAGTCGGTTGACCGCGGCATTGAGCCGCTCGCGCAGCCCCGGTGAAGCCGGTTGGTCGGCACTGCCGCGCTGCATCCCGCCGGCCCCGCCGACCACGATGCCCTGCCAGCCCTGATCGGCATCGAACACCACAGGCTCTGATCTGCCCGGGCGCGTAGCGCTGTAGATGTTGTCGATGTCGGCGGCGACAGGATCTTGCGGGCGGACGATGCGCATCACTTCGGCCACAGGCGTCGATGCATCGGGATCGTGCAAGACCTGATAGCCGTGATTATCGATCACTGCATAGAGCTTGCCGTCATGGCGGTGCAGCCCGTCGCTGTCGGGTGAGCTGGTGCTGAAGTCGAGCGGCGTGCGAAACGCCTGCAGACGCGCCCCCGATAAAGCGAAGGTGCTTGGTTGCGAGAACTCCAGCGCATGCCATCGGCCACTCTCGGAGTCGTGCAGCATCAGCGGTCCGGAGGGGATCGATTCACTCGCCAGCCTGGCGCGCCATAGGCCGCTCTGCGAATCCTTGCCCACCTGCACGAAGCCACCATCGGCCATTTCCACGTAATGGCGACCCTTGAACGTTATCAGGCCTTCAGCGTCGGCATCGGGCAAGCCGATCGTTGCACTGAGCCGGTAATGCTCTGGCGGGTGGCCCACATGAGCGAGGGCGTCGGGCATTGAAGCAATCGCCTGCACCGTGACGTTGGGAGCAGGAGCGATTGCATCAGGATCGATACCGTCTGTGGGCCTGTTCGCGCGGATTGACGGGCCGCTCAACGTGGTCGGATCCAGGCCGGGGCGCGGCGTCAGGTTGAGGCGTGGCGGGGGCGTATCTACAGATGTTTCCGGTCGAATATGTGATTGAACGGGAAGCGTAACTTTCGACGGCGGTTTGCTTGGCATGTCTTACATTCCTTGTAGTCGTTGCACGGCAGCTTCTTCAGCGGAAGCTGCCGGCCTGTTCGGCGTCATTGCCTGAGGCTGTGTCTTCGGGTGAGCAGAGGCGGCGGCCAGGTCGAAGATTTTCTGCGCTGTGCGTCCATCGAGATATTCGCGCCAGACAGGTTGATGCGGCCGCTGCGCCAGTTCTTCCCTGCGCTGCGATTGAATACCCCTGCTGCTTTGTTCAAGGGTTTTCAGATGCGCGCCGCGCACGTTGAAATTCAAGTCCGGGAATCCTGCCTCGCATAATGAAAATGTGCGTGCCAGAGGGGATCGTGGCTATGGGCATCGGTGACTAGATAGATGTCGAGGTATTGCCGATCCGAACCTTTGCCACGTTTCAA
This sequence comes from Pseudomonas sp. B21_DOA, assembly GCA_030544685.1. NCBI lineage: Bacteria > Pseudomonadati > Pseudomonadota > Gammaproteobacteria > Pseudomonadales > Pseudomonadaceae > Pseudomonas > Pseudomonas sp. B21_DOA. The sequence continues at coordinate 1,586,855 of CP086683.1, forward strand.
TCGGCTCTCGATTTTCCGGGCGTTCACGTGACCCTTGTCGATCAGGTACAGCAGTCGGTCGACGTTCAGAACATGCGTGTCCTTATAGATGCGCAGGCGGATATTTTCGCCCTCATTGCGCAGGCGTTCACTGGCGTCCTGCAGGCGCCGAATCAGCGCGGCCGTCTCATCATGGGCCAGCTCCGCTCGCTGCAACTGCAATACGGTGTCATCCATTGCTCCGGCGCTGCTTTCGAGCATCTCGACAATGTTGTCCGGATGGTTTTTTTGCCGTTCTTCGTGCAGGGCAGCGCGTACATGCGCGTCGACATGGTCAAGCTGCCGAGCGGCTTCGGCAACCAATGAGGGCAAGCTCCTGTGCAACGTTGTCCGCGGCGAACGCCATTCACCGCGTCCTGGGTCATAGGTCTGTGACGGCTGCCTGGGATTGTGGAGGTTGCGGACCTCAATGACCTCTTCGTTTTGCGCAGTGCGTCGAGACTCGCCGACATTGAGTTTGTAGACGCCGTTTTTCTTTGCCCGAAAGATGAGCTTGGGCGGTGGTTGGTGACCGCTTCTGTCCTGGGCCGGAATGAATTCGAAATCAATGTTCTGCTGGTCGAACGTCAGCACCGGACGTTCAGCCTGATGGAGAAGCTGGTTCAAGCGGCCTACCAGCGTCTGCTCGAATATTTCGATTTCCGCAGTGATCTCCCTGCGTGAAATGGCGTGCTGCTCCGCCGGTGCCAGATCAAGACGTTCGAACCAGTGGCGGATGGCTGTGCATTCCTGGAACAGGTTATTCAATACGGCAGGGCGGGAAGCCTCGGGGACTGCGCCAAGCGCTCCGTAAACAAAGGTTGCCTGACCAAAGCGGGTTGCCAGTTCTGATGCCAGAGGGGCGCTGCTGGCCGATTGTGGGTTATCCAGCATCAGACTTTTGGTCAGGACCCAAGAGGCAACAACGTTATGGGTGTCCATTGGTGAAAGAACATCGGCGCTGAAATCCTCTGCCGAGACACGCCACTTTTCCACCAGGTTGTCGGCGATTTGCTGGCGCTTTTTCAGATGACTCAGCATCCTGCCCAGAACGTTGGCTGTTCGCGGAAGCCGCTCCGGGTCGAGGTCGATCATCGGACCCTCCAGGGCGTGGCGCGTCAAGCCGCATTCGATCAGTTGCTGATAGGCGAGCATCTGTTTTTTTGCAGCCTGATTATGTTTTCTGTGTAAGCGTCCTGCTTCATGAAGCGCTTGATCGAGGATTTTTGCTCCTCGTAGTATTTCAGCGCCTTTCCAAGGTGTTTCAGTTCTTTGTGGCAGTGAATCTCGCGATCTAGCAGCGCAATTGTTTCGCGTCGAACGGTTTGCGCATGCTCTCCCTGCGCGTTACTCGCCTCCAGCCAGGCGTTTATCAGCTGTTCACGTTTATCCTGATCCTGCCTGATACGCTTGTTGATACCCTCGAGTGCGACTGCCACCTCCAGGTGCTGCCATAAGTCTGAGGGGCGCGCTGCTGCGCCTCTCGGCATTCCGGCTACACCTGTCAAGGAGGTCCCGCGCCAGCCGGATTGAGCATTGAAAGTAATCGCTTCCGACCTGCCGGAACGTGATGCGACGTAAACGTTTGTCGCATCGGCGGCGATCGGATCTTCAGGGCGAACGATGCGCATCACCGCTCTGTGCGGTGTCGAGGCGTCGAGATCATGCAGAACCTGATAGGCGCAGCTTTCGATCTGCACATAGAGTTTGCCGTTGAAGCGCAACAGGCCATCGCCGTCCGGCTCGACCGTGCTGAAATCCAGATCGGTTCGAAATGCCTCCAGCCGGGTCGTGGACAAGGGATAGGTGGAGGGCGCCGAGGTGTCGATGGGCTGCCAGAGACGGCTGTCGGCGTCCAGCTGCAACAGCGGTCCCGACGCATGCAATTCGCCGGGCAATTTTGCCCGGTAGAAACCGCTGGCCGAGTCCAGATTCACCTGCACGGTGCCACCCTCCGGTACATGGACATACTGGCGTCCGTTGAGCGTCGAAATGCCCTCGGCATCGGCCACCGGCAGCACGACCGGCGATGTGATCCAGTAGTCCTTCAAAGGGCGGTCGTGCACAAAGGCAATAAATTCCGCAACCGCCGCCGTGCTGACCGCAGGCCGCGCAGGCATGGAGATAATGTGGTTGAGCCCGTGATCGATCGCTGTTGCGATCGTTGTCGTCAGGCGCGTGGGAATCCTGAGCCCCGACGCGCCATCGAAGGACAGGGGAAACCAGGCCGGGTTAGCGAATAATCGGGTCGCGGATTATGGATCGAGACGGTAGTGATGCCTCTGATTGGCGGTTTGGGTGACATTGCCTGTCTTCCTTTACGTTGAATGCCCCGCTACTCCCGAGGGAGTGCTGCGGGCGGGCGGCTTCCTTGCCGTTTTGGTGCGTCGTACGCTCAGCGAAAACGCGTGATGCGTCGCGGGCTGGCTGCGCGAGACCAGCTCGCAGAGAAACCGACCACCGTCGTCGGAATTGGTCAAAATTTGTGCTATATTCCGCGCCCGCGATTTTTCACTTCAACACCGGTCGTCGACATGCAAGCAGCCAAGCCGTTATTTGACTATCCAAAATATTGGGCCGAATGTTTCGGGCCAGCGCCATTCCTGCCGATGAGCAGGGAGGAGATGGATCAGCTCGGCTGGGATTCGTGCGACATCATCATTGTTACCGGTGATGCCTACGTCGATCATCCGTCGTTCGGCATGGCGATCATCGGCCGGCTGCTGGAGTCGCAAGGCTTCCGCGTCGGGATCATCGCGCAGCCGAACTGGCAGTCCAAAGACGACTTCATGAAGCTCGGCGAGCCGAACCTGTTCTTCGGCGTCGCGGCGGGCAACATGGACTCGATGATCAACCGCTACACCGCGGACAAGAAAATCCGTTCCGATGACGCCTACACCCCCGGCGGCATGGCCGGCAAGCGTCCGGATCGCGCCAGCCTGGTCTACAGCCAGCGCTGCAAGGAAGCCTACAAGCACGTGCCGATCGTGCTCGGCGGCATCGAAGCTTCGCTGCGCCGCATCGCCCACTACGACTATTGGCAGGATCGCGTGCGCAACTCGATCCTGATCGACGCCAGCGCCGACATTCTGCTGTACGGCAACGCCGAGCGCGCAATTGTCGAAGTCGCCCAGCGCCTGTCGTGGGGCCACAAGATCGAAGACATCACCGATGTGCGCGGCACCGCGTTCATCCGTCGCGACACGCCGCAGGGCTGGTACGAAGTCGACTCCACGCGCATCGACCGTCCGGGCAAGGTCGACAAGATCATCAACCCGTACGTGAATACCCAGGACACCCAGGCCTGCGCCATCGAGCAGGAAAAAGGCCCGGTCGAAGATCCGCAGGAAGCCAAGGTCGTGCAGATTCTGGCCAGCCCGCGCATGACCCGCGACAAGACCGTGATCCGCCTGCCGTCGATGGAGAAGGTGCGTAACGACCCGGTTTTGTACGCCCACGCCAACCGCGTGTTGCACCTGGAAACCAACCCGGGCAACGCCCGTGCGCTGGTGCAGAAGCATGGCGAGCTCGATGTCTGGTTCAACCCGCCGCCGATTCCGATGACCACTGAAGAAATGGACTACGTGTTCGGCATGCCTTACGCTCGTGTGCCGCACCCGGCGTACGGCAAGGAGAAGATCCCGGCGTACGACATGATCCGTTTCTCGGTGAACATCATGCGTGGCTGCTTTGGTGGCTGCACCTTCTGCTCGATCACCGAGCACGAAGGGCGGATCATCCAGAACCGTTCCGAAGAGTCGATCATTCGCGAAATCGAAGAGATCCGCGACAAGGTGCCGGGTTTCACCGGCGTCATTTCCGACCTCGGCGGCCCGACTGCGAACATGTACCGCATCGCCTGCAAGAGCCCGGAAATCGAATCCGCCTGCCGCAAGCCGTCGTGCGTGTTCCCCGGTATCTGCCCGAACCTGAACACCGACCACTCGTCGCTGATTCAGCTGTATCGCAGCGCCCGTGCCCTGCCGGGTGTGAAGAAGATTCTGATCGCTTCCGGCCTGCGCTACGACCTCGCCGTCGAGTCGCCGGAGTACGTCAAGGAGCTGGTGACCCACCACGTCGGCGGTTACCTGAAGATCGCCCCGGAGCACACCGAGGAAGGTCCGCTCAACCAGATGATGAAACCGGGCATCGGCAGCTATGACAAGTTCAAGCGCATGTTCGAGAAGTACACCAAGGAAGCGGGCAAGGAGCAGTACCTGATTCCGTACTTCATCGCCGCCCACCCGGGCACCACCGACGAAGACATGATGAACCTCGCTCTGTGGCTCAAGGGCAATGGCTTCCGCGCCGACCAGGTGCAGGCGTTCTACCCGTCGCCGATGGCCACCGCTACGGCGATGTACCACTCGGGCAAGAACCCGCTGCGCAAGGTCACCTACAAGAGCGACGGCGTGACCATCGTCAAGAGCGAAGATCAGCGTCGTCTGCACAAGGCGTTCTTGCGTTATCACGACCCGAAAGGCTGGCCGATGCTGCGTGAAGCGCTGATCCGCATGGGCCGCGCCGATCTGATCGGCCCGGGCAAGGATCAACTGATTCCGGCGCATCAGCCGGCCACCGACAGCTACCAGAGCGCCCGTCGCAAGAACTCGACGCCGGCCGGCAGCCACAAGGTCGCCAAAGAGAAGACCACCAAGATCCTCACCCAGCACACCGGTCTGCCGCCGCGTGCCAGTGATGGCGGTAATCCGTGGGACAAGCGTGAACAGGCCAAGGCTGCGGCGTTCGCCCGCAACCAGCAGGCGGCCAAGGAACGCAAGGATGCGGCCAAAGGCAAAGGGCCGAAGCCGACACGCAAGCCGGTCGTGCCGCGCTAGATACTGCTTGAGCTGAACAGAACGCCAACCTTCGGGTTGGCGTTTTGCATTTCAGGCCTCGGGAAATGAGTTGTTGCCGCTGGCCTCTCGCGAGCAGGCTCGCTCCCACAGGGGAACGCATTGCACATGTGGGAGCGAGCCTGCTCGCGGAAGCGTCCGATCAAACACCGCAAGAATCAGCGTTCGCAACATTTGCGTGCAACTGAGTCCAAGCATTTCCTCGCATCGCCCGGTTTTGGTGCTGTACTGCCTTGAGCATTTCGCGAAAGCGCGCAAGCCTGTGCATGGCATAAGTCTTGCGCGCTTTCCCATACGCCCAAGGCTCGCAGGAGGCACGCCGTGTCGATTCATGTCGCATTGCATCACGTCACGCATTATCGCTACGACCGCGCTGTCGAACTCGGCCCGCAGATCGTCCGCCTGCGCCCGGCGCCCCACAGCCGCACGCGAATTCTTTCCTATGCGCTGAAAGTCTCGCCCGAGCAGCATTTCATCAACTGGCAGCAAGACCCCCAGGGCAATTACCTGGCACGTCTGGTGTTCCCGGAAAAAACCGCAGAGCTGCGCATCGAAGTCGATCTGGTCGCGGAAATGGCGGTGTTCAATCCGTTTGATTTCTTTCTCGAACCGTACGCCGAGCGAATCCCGTTCAGCTACGCCGCCGATGAGCGCAAGGAGCTGGCGCCATACCTCGAAACCCTGCCGCTGACGCCAACGTTCAAGGCTTACCTGGACAGCATCGACCGCACGCCGCTGCCGGCGGTGGATTTTCTGGTGGCGCTCAATCAGCGCCTCAGTGAAGACATCGGCTACCTGATCCGCATGGAGCCCGGCGTGCAGACTCCGGAGCACACACTGCAACACGCCTCCGGTTCCTGCCGTGATTCGGCATGGTTGCTGGTGCAGCTGTTGCGTAATCTCGGTCTGGCGGCGCGGTTTGTTTCCGGCTACCTGATTCAACTGACCGCCGACGTGAAAAGCCTCGACGGCCCGTCGGGCACCGAAGTCGACTTCACCGACCTGCACGCCTGGTGCGAGGTGTATTTGCCGGGTGCCGGCTGGATTGGCCTTGATGCGACGTCCGGGTTGTTCGCCGGGGAAGGGCATATTCCGTTGGCGTGCAGTCCCGATCCGTCCTCGGCGGCACCGATCAGTGGTCTGGTCGAACCTTGCGAGACACAGTTCAGCCACGAAATGTCGGTCGAGCGAATCTGGGAAGCGCCACGAGTCACCAAGCCCTACACCGATGAACAGTGGCGGGCGATCCAGGCACTGGGGCGGCAGATCGATGCCGACCTGCTTGAAGGCGATGTGCGCCTGACCATGGGCGGCGAACCGACCTTCGTCTCCATTGACGACCCGGACGGCGCCGAATGGAACACTGCCGCGCTGGGGCCGGACAAGCGTCGGCTGTCCGCCGAACTGTTCCAACGCATGCGCAAGCAATACGCGCCGCAGGGGCTGGTGCATTTCGGTCAGGGCAAGTGGTATCCCGGCGAGCAGTTGCCGCGCTGGTCGCTCAATTGTTACTGGCGCCGCGACGGTCAGCCGATCTGGCACAACGACGCGTTGATCGCCGACGAGCAGCAGGACTATGGCGCCGCCGGCGAACTGGCCGGACGCTTTCTCGCCAGCGTCGCCGAGCGCCTGAAGTTGCCGGCACGCTTCGTCTTCCCGGCTTACGAGGATCATCTCTATTACCTCTGGCGCGAGGGCGCGTTGCCCGGCAACGTCTGCGCCGAAGATTCGCGTCTGGAGGAGCCATTGGAGCGCGCGCGATTGCGCAAGGTCTTCAGTCAGGGCCTGAACAAGGTGATCGGCCAGGTGCTGCCGCTGGCGCGCACGGCCAAGGGCGATCAATGGCAGAGCGGGCGTTGGTATCTGCGCGATGAGCACTGTCGCTTGGTGCCCGGGGATTCGCCGCTGGGTTATCGCTTGCCGCTGGCGTCGCAGCCGTGGGTGAAAGCGGCGGAATATCCGTTCATCCATCCCAACGATCCGAATCAGGACTTCGCTGAACTGCCGGATGCCGCGCAGCTCGGTGTGCACGGCGAACCGGCTGCGCTGGATGAGCGGGTGCCGAAAATCGATGAGTCCGCTGACTGGCTGACCCGCACAGCATTCTGCGCCGAGGCCCGCGAAGGGCGGCTGTATCTGTTCATGCCGCCGCTGGAGCGGGTCGAGGATTATCTGGAACTGGTCTCGGCCATTGAGGCCACCGCCGAAGAACTGCATTGCCCGATACTGCTGGAAGGCTATGAACCGCCGAGTGATCCGCGCCTGAGCAATTTCCGTGTCACTCCGGACCCGGGCGTGATCGAGGTCAACGTGCAGCCATCGGCGACCTGGGACGAGTTGGTCGAGCGCACCGAGTTTCTCTACGAGCAGGCGCGGCAAACCCGCCTGACCACCGAGAAGTTCATGATCGACGGGCGCCACACCGGCACCGGCGGCGGCAACCATTTCGTCCTTGGCGGCGCGACACCGGCGGACTCACCGTTTCTGCGGCGGCCGGATCTGCTGCGCAGTCTGATCAGCTACTGGCATAACCATCCTTCGCTGTCGTACCTGTTTTCCGGGCTGTTCATTGGCCCGACGTCCCAGGCGCCACGGGTCGACGAGGCGCGTAACGATGCCTTGTATGAACTGGAAATCGCTTTCGCGCAGATGCCGGAACCGGGCGAGGAATGTGCACCGTGGCTGGTCGATCGCCTGCTGCGCAATTTGCTGATCGATGTCACCGGCAATACCCATCGCGCCGAATTCTGCATCGACAAACTGTATTCACCGGACGGCGCCACCGGGCGTCTCGGCTTGCTGGAACTGCGCGCGTTCGAGATGCCGCCGCATGCGCGCATGAGTCTGGCTCAGCAGTTGTTGCTGCGGGCGCTGGTCGCGCGCTTTTGGCGCGAGCCTTATGCGCCCGCGAAACTGGCACGCTGGGGCACCGAGCTGCACGATCGCTTTTTGCTGCCGCACTTTATCGAAGAGGATTTCGCCGACGTCATCGTCGAACTCAACAACGCCGGCTATCCGTTGCGTGCGGAGTGGTTCGCGGCGCATCTGGAGTTTCGTTTTCCCAAGGTCGGCGACTACGCCGTCAATGGCATCGAGCTGGAGCTGCGTCAGGCGCTCGAACCCTGGCACGTGCTGGGCGAGGAGGGCTCGGCGGGCGGCACGGTGCGCTACGTCGATTCATCGCTGGAGCGCTTGCAGGTCAAGCTCAACGGCTTGCCGCCACAGCGCTATCTGCTGACTTGCAATGGCGTCGCGGTGCCGTTGCACCCGACCGGGCGCGTGGGCGAGTTTGTCGCCGGCGTGCGCTTTCGGGCCTGGCAACCAGCCAACTGCTTGCATCCGACCATACCGGTGCACGCGCCGTTGGTGTTCGACCTGCTCGATACCTGGATGGGGCGTTCGCTGGGTGGTTGCCAGTACCACGTCGCCCATCCCGGTGGGCGCAATTACGAGACCTTGCCGGTCAATGCCAACGAAGCGGAAAGTCGGCGGATGGCGCGGTTTTTCCGCCTCGGACACACGCCGGGGAAACTTCCCGTACCCAAAGTAGAAATCAATGACGAGCTACCGATGACCATCGACCTGCGCCGTTACTAGAGCCTACGCAACACGCGGATTTTTCGTATATCCGCGTGTCATGTGCCTGCGTTAGTCTGACCGTTCCCTGCTGTCTGCCGAGCTTTCCATGCCTGACCTGTTAGACCGCTACCCGCTGACTGCGGGCACCTATCACGAACTGCTCGACGGCAGCGGCGCGGTGCGCTCGCATTGGCAGCGCCTGTTCGATCAGTTGCAGCGCAGCAGCCCGGCGCAACTGGTGCAGCGTCAGGCCTTGCTGGCGCGGCAGATTCAGGAAAACGGCGTCACGTACAACGTCTATGCCGATCCCAAGGGCGCTGATCGGCCTTGGGAACTGGATCTGCTACCCCATGTGATCGCGGCTGACGAATGGCAGCAATTGTCCGCCGGCATCGCTCAGCGTGCGCGCTTGCTCAATGCAGTGCTGGCGGATCTGTACGGTCCGCAGCGGTTGATCAGCGAAGGCCTGCTGCCCGCCGAGCTGGTATTCGGGCACAACAATTTTCTCTGGCCCTGTCAGGGCATTGCCCCGCCCGAGTCAGCTTTTTGCACTTGTATGCCGTGGATCTGGCGCGCACGCCGGATGGTCGCTGGTGGGTCACTGCCGATCGCACCCAGGCGCCGTCCGGGGCCGGCTATGCGCTGGAAAACCGCACCATCGTCTCCCGCGCCTTTCCCGACTTGTACCGCGATCTGAAGGTTCAGCATCTGGCCGGTTTCTTCCGCACCTTGCAGGAAACTTTGGCCCGTCAGGCACCGCAGGGCGATGACGCACCGCTGGTGGTGCTGCTGACGCCAGGGCGGTTCAATGAAAGTTATTTCGAGCACCTGTATCTGGCGCGCCAGCTCGGTTATCCGCTGGTCGAGGGCGGCGATCTGACTGTGCGCAATGCCACGGTGTACCTGAAAACCCTCAGCGGTCTGCGCCGGGTGCACGCGATCATGCGCCGCCTCGACGATGATTTCTGCGACCCGCTGGAACTGCGGACCGACTCGGCGCTTGGCGTCCCCGGTCTGCTGGAGGCGGTGCGTCAGGGGCGGGTACTGGTCGCCAATGCGCTCGGCAGCGGCGTGCTGGAATCGCCGGGGCTGCTGGGGTTTCTGCCGAAGATCAATCAATTCCTGTTCGGCGAAGAACTGATCCTGCCGTCGATCGCCACCTGGTGGTGCGGTGAAGCGCCGGTGCTGGCACAAGCGCTGGAAAAACTCCCGGAGCTGTTGATCAAACCGGCGTTCCCGTCGCAGAGTTTCGCGCCTGTTTTCGGCCGTGATTTGAGTGAAAGCCAGCGCCTGGAACTGGCGCAACGCATGCAGGCGCGGCCTTATGCCTACGTCGCGCAAGAACTCGCGCAACTGTCGCAGGCGCCGGTGTGGCAAGCCGAAGACGGTCATCTGCAACCCCGCGCGATCGGCATGCGCATGTATGCGGTAGCCAGCCACGACGGCTACCGCGTGTTGCCGGGTGGTCTGACCCGAGTGGCGGCCGACGCCGATGCCGAGGTGGTGTCGATGCAGCGCGGCGGGGCGAGCAAGGACACCTGGGTGCTCAGCGACCGTGCGCCGAGTGGCGAGCAGTGGAAGGCGCAGCGCAATGTCGGCGTGCACGATCTGGTGCGGCGCGATCCATATCTGCCGTCGCGGGTGGTGGAAAATCTGTTCTGGTTCGGCCGCTACTGCGAGCGCTGTGACGACAGCGCGCGGCTGCTGCGCATCATGCTCACGCGTTACGTCGATGGCGATGATCCGCAGGCGCTGCAAGCAGCGGTCGATCTTGGCGAGCGGCTGGCGCTGTTGCCGGATGAGGGCGAACTGCCGGAGCGCCTGCTCGCTGCGCTGCTGGGCGAGGACTGGTCGTTCAGCCTGCGTTCCAACTTGCAGCGCTTGCAGTGGGCTGCGTCGCAAGTGCGCGGCAAGCTGTCCCGGGAAAACTGGCAGGCGCTGGTCGAATTGCAGCGCGAGGCGCTGGAGCTGGAAGTCGATGAACCGGACTTCGGCGAACTGCTGGATTTCCTCAACCGTCTGGTGATGTCGCTGGCAGCGCTGTCGGGGTTTGCGCTGGATGACATGACCCGTGACGAAGGCTGGCGCTTTCTGATGATCGGCCGGCGCATCGAACGCCTGCAATTTCTCAGCAGCAGTCTGGCGGCGTTTCTGCGCGGCGCGGGTGCGTTCGATCAGGCGGGGCTTGAGTGGTTGCTGGAGTTGGGTAACAGCAGCATCACCTATCGCTCGCGCTATCTGGCGGTGGCGCAATTGATTCCGGTGCTGGATTTGCTGCTGCTGGATGAGCAGAACCCCCACGCGGTGTTATTTCAGCTGAAACTGGTCACCCGCACGCTGAAACGCCTGAACGACGATTTCGCCGCGCCTCGGAAACCGCGCTGCCGCAACTGGTCGAACGCCTGTCGCGGTTTGATCTCGGTTGTCTGGAAAATCCTTTGTTCGGCAAATCCAGCGTACGTGCCGCGCTGGATGGTCTGGCCGATCTGTTGCAGGACATCGCCGAGGCCAGCGGCCAGGTATCGGATCGTCTGGCCCTGCGCCATTTCGCCCATGTCGATGATGTTAGTCAGCGTACGGTGTCCGTGTGATGAGCGCTCAATATCAGATCTTTCACGACACCTGTTATCACTACGACAGCCCGGTCTCCCTCGCGCAGCAACTGGCGCACCTGTGGCCGCGCGAATGCAGCTGGCAGCGCTGCACCGAGCAGCAGTTGCTGATCAGCCCCGAGCCGACCATGCGCCGTGATGAACTGGACGTATTCGGCAACCCGTTGACGCGTCTGGCATTTGAACGGCCCCATGACCAATTGCAGGTCAACGCCCGGCTGACGGTCGAGGTGCTGGCGCGGCTGGCGCTGGATTTCAATCAGTCGCCCGCGTGGGAGCAGACCCGCGATGCGCTGACTTACAGCAGTCAGCCGCTGTCCGCCGACTTGCTCGAAGCCTGTCGTTACCGGTTCCAGTCACCCTATGTGCATTTGAAGCGCAGCTTCGTCGAGTTCTCGCAAAGCTGTTTTCCGCCAGGGCGACCGTTGTTGCTCGGGGTGCAGGCGCTGATGCAGAAGATCTTCAGCGAATTCACCTTCGATGCCGAAGCCACCCAGGTGGCGACGCCGCTGGTGGAAGTGCTGGAGCGTCGGCGCGGCGTGTGTCAGGACTTCGCTCATCTGATGCTGGCCTGTGTACGCTCGCGCGGTCTGGCGGCGCGTTATGTCAGCGGCTACCTGCTCACTCAGCCGCCGCCGGGGCAGCCACGCCTGATCGGCGCCGACGCCTCGCATGCGTGGGTATCGGTATTCTGTCCGGTATCGGGCTGGGTGGATTTCGATCCAACCAACAATGTGCAGCCGGCGCTGGAACACATCACGCTGGCGTGGGGACGGGATTTTTCCGATGTGTCGCCGCTGCGGGGGTGATTCTCGGTGGCGGTAATCACGACCCGGAAGTGCGGGTTACGGTGATGCCGCAGAATTGATGAGTTTTCAAATGTGGGAGCGAGCCTGCTCGCGAAAGCGTCAGGTCAGCCAATAGATTTGTAACAGATACACCGCTTTCGCGAGCAGGCTCGCTCCCACAGGGATTTTGGTGTGTCAGGGAACGCAGGGCTGTGAGGGCCGGCAGCAAAACTGCCAGCCCCGTCACAAATCCGCAGGGTCTGATTCGATCATCAAACCCGGTGGGGCTCAGGCGTCGGGCGCCTGATCTTTCGGTGCATCGGATGCATCAACATCATCATCGGTCGCCACTTCACCGTCAGGGTTCAGTGCCGCTTCTTCAGCGGTTTGCTTCTTGCGCTGAAGCTTTTCCTCTTTCTTCTGTTCCTTTGCCAGGTCTCGTTGACGTTTGGCGAAGGAGTAATTGGGTTTGGCCATGGGCGATCCTCTGGGGTCGAAGGTGAGGTTGAGCGGCGCGTATTCTGCCCTGTATCGGTGTCCGGGGTTAACCGGGTTTTTGGTCGACCCACTTGGGCGTGACGGTCGGCTGCCACTGATCGAGGGCGTCGAGCAGGGAATCTGGCGATTCGCTCACTTGCAGCATGTCACGGTGTGGCGCGCGAACGAAGCCTTCGCCGACGATATGATCGAGAAAAGCCGTGAGTTTGCTGTAGAAACCATTCACTTCCAGCAGCCCCAACGGCTTGCCGTGGTAACCGAGCTGGCCCCAGGTCCAGACTTCGAACAGCTCTTCCAGCGTGCCGAGGCCGCCGGGCAGGGCGATGAAAGCATCGCTGAGTTCGGCCATCCGCGCCTTGCGCGCATGCATGCCGTCGACCACTTCCAGGCGCGTGAGGCTTTTGTGGCCGATCTCCTTGTCCATCAGGCTTTGCGGGATGATGCCGATCACTTCGCCGCCAGCGGCCAGCGCGGCATCAGCAACAATGCCCATCAAGCCGACGGCGCCACCGCCGTAGACCAGCGTCAGATTACGCTCGGCCAGTGCCCGGCCAAGGGCGACGGCGGCTTCGGTATAGGCCGGTACGGTACCGGCGTTGGCACCGCAAAACACACAAACGGATTTCAGCGACATGCGTTACTCCTGGGTCGATCAGGCGCACAGGGTAACGGCTGGCGCGCCGTGCTCCAAGGACTAGACTTCGCGTTCGGGTGATTCAAAAGTACCGCTGGCGCCACAGGCGTAGGCGGCGAGCAAGCTGCACAACAAGCCGTTGAAGAACATGACAGGCACTCCGTTTCAGTAGGTGGGCCGATCATAGGGCTGGCCGAATGAAATGGCCGTTAGATTGTGTCGATGAGTGTCATAGCCTGAAAGTTGTATACAATTTTTGACACAAGTCATAGGAACTTGCGAAGATTTCAGGCAGTCTTTCCACCACTAGTGTTTTTGTTAACCCTGCCTTGGAGATTCACCATGTTTTCCAAAGTTGTTGCGGTATCCCTGCTGGCGCTGGCCAGCAGCCAATTGATGGCTGCCGAGTGCAAAACCACCGTTGATTCCACCGATCAGATGTCCTTCAACACCAAGGAAATCGTGATCGACAAGAGCTGCAAGACCTTCACCGTCGAACTGACCCACTCCGGCAGCCTGCCGAAGACCGTCATGGGCCATAACCTGGTGATCAGCAAAGAAGCTGACATGCAGCCAATCGCTACCGACGGCCTGGCGGCCGGTATCGACAAGAACTACCTGAAGGACGGCGACGCCCGCATCATCGCCCACACCAAGATCATCGGCGCCAAGGAAACCGACTCGGTGACCTTCGATGTGGCCAAGGTAGCTGACGGTGGCTACGGCTTCTTCTGCTCGTTCCCTGGCCACATCTCGATGATGAAAGGCACCATCGTCGTCAAGTAATCAGGGCCAATGTGGGAGCGAGCCTGCTCGCGAAGAGGCCATCCGCTTCACTGATGGCCAAAGAAAAAGCCCGCTGAGGATCACTCCTCCGCGGGCTTTTTCATGCCTTTGAAAAATCAAGGCGCAAACGGCATGACCCGCTTGTGATGAGTCTTGTTGTACGTATCGACAATGATCTTCGCCGCCTCGTCACGCACCGTTTCCCCGTGCAGAAACGCATCGATCTCGGCATAGGTCACGCCATGCGCTGCTTCGTCCGGTTTGCCCGGTGACAGGTCTTCGAGGTCAGCCGTCGGCACTTTTTCGACCAGCGACTCCGGCGCGCCGAAGCTGCGGGCAATGGCGCGCACTTGGTTTTTCACCAGACCGCTGAGCGGGCGAGGTCGCAGGCGCCATCGCCAAATTTGGTGAAGAAACCCATCACCGCTTCCGCCGCGTGGTCAGTGCCAATCACCAGACCGCCCGCCACCCCGGCAATCGTGTACTGCGCCACCATGCGCATACGCGCCTTGGTATTGCCCAGCACGAAGTCCACCGACGCCGCCGGTTTGCCTTCGAACGCCGACACCTGAGCTGCCAGCGCCTTGACCGCCGGGCCGATGTTCACGGTGTGGATTTCGTCAGGGGCGATGCAGTCGAGCGAGGCCTTGGCGTCGTGCTCGTCGAACTGGGTTTCGTAGGGCAGGCGCACGGCGATGAATTTGTAGCGGTCGTCGCCGGTTTTTTCGCGCAGTTCACGTACCGCGCGCTGGGCCAGGAGGCCGGCGGTCAGTGAATCGACGCCGCCGCTGATGCCCAGCACCAGGGTCTTGAGCCCGGAATTGACCAGACAATCCTGAATGAACGTCAGGCGCCGGGCGACTTCGGCCTGCAGGGCCTGGTCGTCGGCGAACGGTGGTTGCACCTTGAGCTGCTCAGCAATCTCACGCTGTACGGCTTGCATGAATTCACTCCTTGCTAGATAGACTGGATTCGGCAGGAACCTGAAACACATGTCGCAAATAGGCGACGAAATTCGGATCTTTGCAGTGGGTCTTGCCAGGCTCGTCGGAGATCTTCGCCACCGGCTGGCCGTTGCAGGCGGTCATTTTAAGCACGATGCTCATCGGTTCGACACCCGGGATATCGCAGGTGAGGTTGGTACCGATGCCGAAGCTCACATTGATGCGACCGTGCAGCGCGCGGAAAATCTCCAACGATTTCGGCAGGGTCAGACTGTCGGAGAACACCAGGGTCTTGCTCATCGGGTCGATGCCAAGCTCGTGGTAGTGCGCGATGCACTTTTCCCCCACGCCACCGGATCCCCGGAGTCATGGCGCAGACCGTCGAAGAGCTTGGCGAAGAACAGATCGAAATCGCCAAGAAACGCATCGGTGGTGATGCAATCGGTGAGGGCAATGCCGAGCAGGCCACGGTACTCGCGAACCCAGCAATCGAGCGCGGCGATCTGGCTGTCGATCAGGCGCGGGCCGAGTTGCTGATGGGCCATGATCCACTCGTGGGCCATGGTGCCAAGCGGTTTCATGTCCAGCTCGCGGGACAGATGTACGTTGCTGGTACCGACGAAACGCCCGGGGAAGTCATGCTTGAGCACGTTGACCACTTCGGCCTGGACGCCAAAGGAAAAGCGCCGGCGCGTGCCGAAATCGGCGACCTGCAGTTGCGACAGCTCATCGGCCGAGGCATTGGCGGTCAGCCAGTCGAACTTGCGATACAGCTGTTCGCGTGCCTGCT
This sequence comes from Pseudomonas sp. B21_DOA, assembly GCA_030544685.1. NCBI lineage: Bacteria > Pseudomonadati > Pseudomonadota > Gammaproteobacteria > Pseudomonadales > Pseudomonadaceae > Pseudomonas > Pseudomonas sp. B21_DOA. The sequence goes on from CP086683.1 coordinate 1,602,360, forward strand.
CCAGCGAAGTCTCCCGGTAGCGATAGCGATTGCGCACTTCGCTGACGATCGCCAGCAGCGGCACTTCGTAGAGGATCACGTGCAGCCATGGCCCGCGCAGGCGGATGAACAGTTCTCCGTTCTCGATGCCGGTGTGCAGGTAGCGCAGGTTGAAGCGGAACAGGCCGAGGAAGCGCAGAAAATCCGGTTTCAGAAAGCTGATACGCTCGAGAAAACTCAACTGATCGGCACTCAGGCTCAGCTCGGCCAGACGCTCGATCTGATGACGAATCTCGGCCAGATACGGACGCAGATCCTCGGCGTTGCGGCAACGGAACTCCCATTCGACTTCGACGTTGGGGTAGTTGTGCAGCACCGCCTGCATCATCGTCAGCTTGTAGAAGTCGGTGTCGAGCAGGTTCTGCACGATGCGATCGGCAAACACACTCTCGCTCATAAACGGGTCTCCAGTTGCGCCGCGCCTGGCGCGGTCTATATCGATGGCGCTAGTGGCGCATATCGGCGGTGGGGATTGCCAGCATTTTTTCAGAGCGCCGCAGATCCACTGTGGGAGCGAGCCTGCTCGCGAATGCGGTGTGTCAGTTAAAGATGATGTGGCTGACCCGACGCTTTCGCGAGCAGGCTCGCTCCCACAGGGATCCCGGTCGACCTCACACCGGGCTATCGATTTGTTCAAGCATCCATTTCACAAAATCCCGCACCTTCGGCACTTCTGCCGCGTGTTCGGGGTAGGCCAGGTAATAGGCGTCGCTGCTGGGCATCGCATGTTGCCAGGGTATGACCAGTTTGCCCTCGGCCAATTCCTCTTCCACCAGAAACCGTGGCAGCAGCGCTACGCCGCAGCCGACCTGGGCGGCGCGGATGCACATATAAAAGGTTTCGAAACGCGGCCCGTGGTAGCTGTGCTCGGTGTGGTAGCCCTGGCTGTCGAACCAGTCGTGCCAGGCCTGCGGTCGCGAGGCATTTTGTAGCAGCACCAGATCAGTGAGTTGCGTCGGGTCAGTGAATGGCGCGTCCGGCAGGCTGCCCGGGGCGCAGACCGGTACCAGTTGTTCGCCGAACAATTTCAGGCATTCGGTGCCCGGTCGCGATGCCTGGCCGAAATAGAAAGCCAGATCGCTGCGTCCCTGCAACAGGTCATCGGCTTCCTGCTCGTTGCACAGGTCCAGATGGATCGACGGATGACGCAGGCGCCAGCCTTTCAGGCGCGGCACCAGCCAACGCGCGCCGAAGGTCGACGGGGTGGAGACGCGCAGGACTTCGGTCTCGCCGCCGTAGGAGCGCAGGTAATGCGTCGACATCTCCACTTGGCTGAGGATTTTTCTGACCTCGACCAGATACAAATCTCCGGCCGGCGTCATTTGCAAACGCCGACGCACGCGGCGGAACAGCAAATGCTGCAACAATTCTTCAAGCTGTGCGACCTGTTTGCTCACCGCACTCTGGGTCAGGTTCAGCTCTTCAGCGGCGCGGGTAAAACTCAGGTGCCGGGTCACGGCCTCGAAGCATTGCAACGCGGTGATCGAGGGCAAGTGGCGTTTGTTCAGCATGGCCAGTCCTTTTTCTTGTCTTTCTATACGCAGCATGAATAAACGGAATGATATCTGGCGTAAAGGTCGTTTGTTGCATCGCCTTGGTGAGGCTACAACTAAAGGCCTGCCCGGCCATGCGAAGGATGGCCGCACACATTCTGTTTTTGCTTGAGGAGAGACCGATGGTTGCCGCATTGCTTGATCGTCTGGGAGTCAACCCGGCCCTGTACCAGAACGGCAAAGTGCCGGTGCACTCGCCCATCGATGGCAGTCAGATTGCTTCGGTGAACTGGGAAGGCGCTGCCGAAGTCGAGCAGCACATCAGTCGTGCAGATCATGCATTCGAGCACTGGCGCAAGGTGCCGGCGCCGCGTCGCGGTGAGCTGGTGCGCCAGTTCGGCGAAGTGTTGCGTGAGTACAAGGCCGACCTCGGCGAGTTGGTGTCGTGGGAGGCTGGCAAGATCACTCAGGAAGGTTTGGGTGAAGTGCAGGAGATGATCGACATCTGCGATTTCGCCGTCGGCCTGTCGCGCCAGTTGTACGGTCTGACCATCGCCTCCGAGCGCCCGGGTCACCACATGCGTGAAACCTGGCATCCGCTTGGCGTGGTCGGCGTCATCAGCGCGTTCAACTTCCCGGTCGCGGTGTGGGCGTGGAACACTACCCTGGCGCTGGTCTGCGGCAACCCGGTGGTGTGGAAACCTTCGGAGAAAACCCCGCTGACTGCGCTGGCCTGTCAGGCGCTGTTTGATCGCGTGGTGAAGAACTTCAGTGATGCCCCCGCGAGCCTGTGCCAGGTTGTGATCGGCGGTCGTGATGCCGGCGAAGCGCTGGTCGATGATCCGCGTGTTGCGCTGATCAGCGCCACCGGCAGCACGCGCATGGGCCGCGAAGTGGCGCCGAAAGTCGCCGCACGTTTCGCTCGCAGCATTCTTGAACTGGGTGGCAACAACGCGATGATCCTCGGCCCGAGCGCCGATCTGGACATGGCGGTGCGCGCGATTCTGTTCAGCGCCGTCGGCACCGCCGGGCAACGCTGCACGACCTTGCGCCGTCTGATCGCCCATGAATCGGTCAAGGAAGAAATCGTCACCCGCCTCAAGGCTGCCTATTCGAAAGTACGCATCGGCCATCCGCTGGAAGGCAATCTGGTCGGCCCGCTGATCGACAGGCACAGCTTCGAAAACATGCAGGATGCGCTGGAACAGGCACTGAGCGAAGGCGGCCGGGTGTTCGGCGGCAAGCGCCAATTGGAAGAGCAATTCCCCAACGCCTACTACGTATCACCGGCCATCGTGGAAATGCCCGAGCAGAGCGATGTGGTCTGCAGCGAAACCTTTGCGCCGATTCTCTATGTGGTTGGCTACAGCGATTTCGAGGAAGCGCTGCGCCTGAACAACGCCGTGCCGCAAGGCCTGTCGTCGTGCATCTTCACCACCGACGTGCGCGAGGCCGAGCGGTTCATGTCGGCAGTCGGCAGCGACTGCGGCATCGCCAACGTCAACATCGGCCCGAGCGGCGCGGAAATCGGCGGCGCCTTTGGTGGTGAGAAAGAGACCGGCGGCGGCCGTGAGTCCGGCTCCGATGCCTGGCGCGCGTACATGCGCCGGCAGACCAACACCGTCAACTACTCGCTGGAATTGCCTTTGGCGCAGGGCATTACATTCGACTGAAAGGTGGAGATCGTCTGTAGGAGTGAGCACTGTGGCGAGGGGATTTATCCCCGTTCGGCTGCGAAGCAGTCGTCGCTTTTGAAATTTCGGGGCCGCTCCGCGACCCAGCGGGGCGGTGCGACGTTTCGCTAAATCCCCTCGCCACAGGGGGCTCACTCAGGTTTGTGTGTTTGTTGGGTTTCTGTTGGAGTCTGGCAATGCCGTTACGCGAAGAATGTCTGTGGGAAACGCTCACGCCACAACGGCCGGATAACACCGCGCTCAAGGGCGAGGTCAAGGTCGATGTCTGCGTGATCGGCGCCGGGTTCACCGGGTTGTCGGCGGCGCTGCATCTGTTGGAAAAAGGCAAAAGCGTTTGCGTGCTGGAAGCGAATCGCGCAGGGCACGGTGGTTCCGGGCGCAACGTCGGGCTGGTCAACGCCGGCCTGTGGATTCCTCCGGACGAGATCGAGGCCGGTTTCGGCGAGGCGGTCGGCAGTCAGCTCAACCGCATGCTCGGTGCGGCGCCGGCGCTGGTGTTCAACCTTGTGGATAAGTACAACATCGATTGCCAGTTGCGCCGCGAAGGCACTTTGCACATGGCTCACAACGCCAAGGGCGAGGCGGATCTGCGCAGTCGCGAGCAGCAGTGGAAGCGCCGTGGCGCGCCGGTCGAATTGCTGACCGGCAAAGCCTGCGAGCAAGCCACCGGTACGCAGAAAATCGCCGCCGCGTTGCTTGATCGCCGTGCCGGCACGCTCAATCCGATGGCCTATGTCACCGGGCTGGCGAATGCCGTGCGCGGGCTCGGCGGGCAGATGTTCGATCATTCGCCGGTGACTCGCCTCGAGCGCGTTGGGCAGAAGTGGTCGGTACAGACCGCCCAGGGTTCGGTGCTCGCCGAGCAAGTGGTCATCGCCTCCAACGCCTACACCGAAGGCGACTGGACCGAACTCAAGCGCAATTTCTTTCCCGGTTATTACTATCAGGTCGCCTCGGTGCCCCTCAGCGAAGACGCCGCTCAAGAAATTCTTCCCGGCGGGCAGGGCTCGTGGGATACCCGTCAGGTATTGAGCAGCATCCGTCGCGACAAGGACGGGCGCCTGTTGCTCGGCAGCCTCGGCAATGGCAATCAGAAACCGACCTGGTTTCTCAAGGCCTGGGCTGATCGGGTGCAGCAGCATTACTTCCCCAATCTGAAGCCGGTCGAGTGGGAATGCACCTGGACCGGGCGCATTGCGTTTACCCCTGATCACCTGATGCGCCTGTTCGAACCGGCGCCGGGCCTGGTGGCCGTCACCGGTTATAACGGTCGCGGCGTCACCACCGGCACGGTGGTCGGCAAAGCTTTCGCCGATTACCTGTGCAACGGCAATCCGCAGGCACTGCCGATTCCCTTCGCACCGATGCAGCCCCTGGCTGGTGTGGGTTTGCGCAGTTGCCTGTACGAGGCCGGATTTTCCCTGTATCACGCGGGCCAGTGCCTGCGCATCGTCATTTGAGTGTTGAAATTTGTTGCCGCAAGCGGCGCTTTTGCATCCAGCGACTAGCCTGTAATGGTGCGGGTTGTAGCAGTCCCGCACCAGCAGTGTGCAGTTCGGTGACGCGGGCTGTTACAGGCTGGTTGCACGTCGTTTGCCGCTGCGGTTGCAATGATGGCGCGCGAGGGTTGCGCCTGTAAAAACAAATGGTTTCACCTTCCGCGGTTTAGACGGTTGCACGCCCAATGAAAATGGGACCGAAACAGTCGAAATAACAACAACGCAGCGACTTTTTGAAGAATAAAAAACCGATGGCACGGGCCTTGCTCTGAGCTTTGAGTGAAGTGAAGTCGCAGTGCCAACTAAAAAACCTTGGAGCACCACCTCATGTCCCAGACGTTTTACAAGAAAGGCTTTCTGGCCCTCGCAGTCGCTACTGCGCTGGGTGTTTCTGCGTTTGCTCAAGCCGATATCAAGATCGGTGTAGCGGGTCCGATGACCGGTGCCAACGCGGCATTCGGCGAGCAGTACATGAAGGGTGCACAGGCAGCGGCCGATGCGGTCAACGCGGCGGGCGGCGTCAATGGGGAAAAAATCGTCCTGGTCAAAGGCGATGACGCCTGTGAACCGAAGCAGGCAGTGACGGTCGCCAAGGACCTCACCAACCAGAAAGTCGCCGGCGTGGTCGGGCACTTCTGCTCCTCGTCGACCATTCCAGCATCGGAAATCTACGACGAAGCCGGGATCATCGCGATCACCCCGGGCTCGACCAACCCGCAAGTTACCGAACGCGGTCTCAGCGCCATGTTCCGTATGTGCGGACGTGACGACCAGCAAGGCATCGTTGCCGGCGATTACATCGTCGACATGCTCAAAGGCAAAAAGGTTGTCGTGCTGCACGACAAGGACACCTACGGCCAAGGTCTGGCGGACGCTACCAAGGCTCAGTTGGAAAAGCGCGGCGTCAAGCCTGTGCTGTACGAAGGCCTGACCCGTGGCGAGAAAGACTTCAGCACCATCGTCACCAAGATCCGTGGCGCCGGCGCCGATGTCGTCTACTTCGGCGGCCTGCATCCGGAAGCCGGTCCACTGGTTCGCCAGCTGCGTGAGCAAGGCCTGAAAGACGTCAAGTTCATGTCTGACGACGGCATCGTGACCGACGAACTGGTGACCACTGCTGGCGGCCCGCAATTCACCGATGGCGTGCTGATGACCTTCGGCGCCGACCCGCGTCTGCTGCCAGAGAGCAAGACCGTAGTGGACGCGTTCCGCAAGGCCGGCACCGAGCCTGAGGGCTACACCCTGTACGCCTATGCTTCGGTTCAGACCCTGGCGGCGGCGTTCAACGGCGCGAAGAAAAACGACGGCGAAGCCGCTGCCAAGTGGCTGAAGGCCAACCCGGTGAAAACCGTGATGGGCGAGAAGACCTGGGATGCCAAAGGCGACCTGAAAGTCTCCGACTACGTGGTTTACCAGTGGGACAAGGACGGCAAATACCACCAGCTGGAAAAGCAGAAGTAAGGGCTGAAGCGATCAGCTGATCACTACCGATGCCCTGTGGGAGCGAGCCTGCTCGCGAAGACGCACTGACAAACAACCTCTGCGTTGAATGTTCAACCGCTTTCGCGAGCAGGCTCGCTCCCACAGAGGGATCAGTGGTGATCGGGCTGATCACGCTCCGACATTGCTCCGACGTACATCTGTATTTTTCCTAGAAGAACCGCGCGCCATGGGCGCGCAGGTTCTCACTGCGTGAGATTGCGTTATGGATGGTATTTTCCTGCAGCAACTGGTCAATGGCCTGACCCTCGGGTCGGTCTATGGCCTGATCGCCATCGGCTACACAATGGTCTACGGCATCATCGGCATGATCAACTTCGCCCACGGCGAGGTTTACATGATTTCCGCTTACCTGGCGGCAATCAGTCTGGCTCTGCTGGCTTACTTCGGTATCGAATCCTTCCCGCTGCTGATGCTCGGCACGCTGATCTTCACCATCGTCGTCACGGCGGTGTATGGCTGGGTCATCGAGCGTGTTGCCTACAAACCCCTGCGTAACTCGACCCGCCTGGCGCCGCTGATCAGCGCCATCGGTATCTCGCTGATTCTGCAGAACTACGCACAGATCGCTCAGGGCGCCAAACAACAGGGTGTGCCTACGCTGCTGACCGGTGCCTGGCGTGTTGAAGTCGGCAGCGGCTTCGTGCAACTGACCTACACCAAAGTCTTCATCCTGATCGCCGCGTTTGTCGGGATGGGGCTGCTGACGTATGTCATTAAATACACCAAGCTCGGCCGCATGTGCCGTGCAACCCAGCAAGACCGCAAGATGGCCTCGATTTTGGGGATCAACACCGATCGGGTGATTTCCTACGTGTTCATCATCGGTGCAGCCATGGCGGCACTGGCCGGTGTGCTGATCACCATGAACTACGGCACGTTCGACTTCTATGCCGGCTTCATCATCGGCATCAAGGCGTTCACCGCAGCGGTGCTGGGCGGCATCGGTTCACTGCCCGGCGCGATGCTCGGCGGGATCATTCTCGGCATCTCCGAGTCGCTGTTCTCCGGTCTGGTCAACTCCGACTACAAAGACGTGTTCAGTTTCTCGCTGCTCGTCCTCGTACTGGTCTTCCGGCCGCAGGGCCTGTTGGGCCGTCCTCTTGTGTCGAAGGTGTAAGCGATGTCTGCAACCACTGAAAAGTCCATCGATATCAAAAAAGTCTGGTCGAGGCGATTCTTGCCGGCCTGATTGCGCTGATCGTGTTCGGCCCGATTGTCGGGGTGGTCCTCGACGGCTACAGCTTCAACCTCGAAGCGACACGCGTGGCGTGGATCATAGCCATCGTCATGGCCGGTCGCTTTGCGCTCAGCCTGTTCCTGCAAACACCCAAGGGCCTGAAGATCCTCGACGGTTTCGAGAGCACCGGTTCCGGTGTGCACGTGCTGCCGGCGGACTACAAATCGCGGCTGCGCTGGATCATCCCGCTGATTATCGTGCTGGCGATCATCGTGCCGTTCGTATCCAACTCCTACCTGCTCGGCGTGGTCATCCTCGGCTTGATCTACGTGCTGCTGGGGCTGGGGCTGAACATTGTGGTCGGTCTGGCCGGGCTGCTCGATCTGGGTTACGTGGCGTTCTACGCCATAGGCGCCTACGGTCTGGCATTGGGTTATCAATATCTGGGTCTGGGTTTCTGGACCGTGCTGCCGCTGGCGGCGATCACCGCAGGTCTGGCTGGCTGCATTCTCGGTTTTCCTGTGTTGCGTCTGCACGGTGACTACCTGGCGATCGTGACCCTGGGTTTTGGTGAAATCATTCGTCTGGTGCTGAACAACTGGCTGTCGCTGACTGGCGGGCCGAACGGCATGCCGGCGCCACTGCCGACGTTCTTCGGCCTGGAGTTCGGCAAGCGGGCGAAGGATGGTGGAGTACCGTTCCATGAGTTCTTCGGTCTTACCTACAACCCGGACGTGAAGTATTACTTCATTTACGCGGTGCTGTTCCTGGTGGTGCTGGCGGTGCTGTACGTCAAGCATCGGCTGGTGAAAATGCCGGTGGGTCGCGCCTGGGAAGCCCTGCGTGAAGATGAAATCGCCTGCCGCTCGATGGGCCTCAACCATGTGCTGGTCAAGCTCTCGGCGTTCACCATCGGTGCGTCGACGGCGGGTCTGGCCGGGGTGTTCTTTGCCACCTATCAAGGCTTCGTCAACCCGACTTCGTTCACCTTCTTCGAATCGGCGCTGATCCTCGCCATCGTCGTGCTCGGCGGCATGGGTTCGACCATTGGCGTGGTCATCGCCGCGTTTGTGCTCACCGTCGCTCCGGAACTGCTGCGCGGCTTCGCTGAATACCGCGTGCTGCTGTTCGGCATCCTCATGGTGTTGATGATGATCTGGCGACCACGCGGGCTGATCCGTATCAGCCGCACCGGGGTCAAACCACGCAAAGGTGCCATTCACTACGAGAGGACTGCGCCATGAGTGAAGTCGTACTCTCTGTTGAAAAACTGATGATGCATTTCGGCGGCATCAAGGCCTTGAGCGATGTCAGCCTGAAGGTCAAACGCAATTCGATTTTCGCCCTGATCGGTCCCAATGGCGCCGGCAAGACCACGGTGTTCAACTGCCTGACCGGGTTCTACAAGGCCACGGGCGGCAAGATCGAACTCAATGTGCGCGGCCAGCAGACCAACGTCATCCAGTTGCTGGGCGAGTCGTTCAAACCGACCGATTTCGTTTCGCCGAAATCCTTCCTCAGCCGCCTGTACTACAAGATGTTCGGCGGTACTCATCTGGTGAACCGTGCCGGTCTCGCCCGTACGTTCCAGAACATTCGCCTGTTCAAGGAAATGTCGGTGCTGGAAAACCTGCTGGTGGCGCAGCACATGTGGGTCAACCGCAACATGCTCGCCGGTATTCTCAACACCAAGGGCTATCGCAAGGCCGAGAGCGATGCGCTGGATGTCGCGTTCTACTGGCTGGAAGTGGTCGATCTGGTCGACTGCGCCAACCGTCTCGCCGGTGAACTCTCGTACGGCCAACAACGCCGTCTGGAGATCGCTCGGGCCATGTGCACGCGGCCGCAGATCATCTGCCTCGACGAACCGGCCGCCGGCCTCAATCCTCAGGAAACCGAAGCGCTCAGCGCGATGATCCGGCTGCTGCGCGACGAGCACGATCTGACCGTGGTGCTGATCGAACACGACATGGGCATGGTCATGAGCATTTCCGATCACATCGTGGTTCTCGACCACGGCATCGTCATCGCCGAAGGCGGGCCGGAAGCGATCCGCAACGATCCGAAAGTGATCGCGGCCTATCTGGGCGCCGACGAAGAGGAGCTGGTATGAGTCAACCGATCCTCGAACTGCGTAATCTGGACGTGTTCTACGGCCCGATCCAGGCGCTCAAAGGCGTTTCACTGCAGATCAACGAAGGCGAGACCGTCAGCCTGATCGGCTCCAACGGTGCCGGCAAGTCGACCTTGCTGATGTCGATCTTCGGCCAGCCACGAGCGGCGGGCGGGCAGATTCTCTATCAGGGCGTCGACATCACACAGAAGTCTTCGCACTACATCGCCTCCAACGGCATTGCGCAGTCGCCGGAAGGGCGGCGGGTGTTCCCCGACATGACCGTTGAGGAAAACCTGCTGATGGGCACTATCCCGATTGGCGACAAGTACGCCAAAGAGGACATGCAGCGCATGTTCGAGCTGTTTCCACGGCTCGAAGAACGGCGCAATCAGCGGGCGATGACCATGTCTGGCGGTGAACAGCAGATGCTCGCCATCGCCCGTGCGCTGATGAGCCGGCCGAAGCTGTTGCTGCTCGATGAACCGAGCCTGGGTCTGGCACCGATCGTGGTGAAGCAGATTTTCGCCACTCTGCGCGAGCTGGCGAAAACCGGGATGACGATTTTCCTCGTCGAGCAGAACGCCAACCATGCTTTGAAGCTGTCGGACCGGGCTTATGTGATGGTCAACGGCGAGATTCGCCTGACCGGCACCGGTAAAGAACTGTTGGTGAATGAGGAGGTGCGTAACGCCTATCTGGGCGGGCACTGATTCTTCTCGCGGTTGTACACAGCCCCGGCGACGAGAGTCCCGGGGTTTTTTTATCCTGTGGAATTCATCATCGTCCCCCTGTGGGAGCGAGCCTGCTCGCGAATGCGGTGTATCAGTCAACGTATTCTCTGGATGTGCCATTCAGGAGCAGGCTCGCTCCCACCGATAAATTGTGTAATTCGCCGGATTGTGGAAAACAAATTCCCCAAGCTGCCAAAGCGCGACATATAGACGCTGCAAATGGCTGTTTTTCCACAGTTTTGACTTGTCCCCGGTTACTGTGGAACTGGCTGTGAATAACGTGGGTGTATATGGTTGCAGGCCTTATTATCCGTGGTCTCCAGGCTTGTGGTTGTTTTTTAATCAGTCAGTTTCAAGCAGGCGTGAGGCGTCATTGTCAACCTTTTTATAGCGCATCCAGGTCGGGTACTTTCGTGTGTGAAAGTCTGTGGATAAGTCTGTGACTAAACTCTGGAAAGACCTCGCGGAGCGCCGTAATTGCTGGCCTCGCGCAATCACCCGGTTGCACCGTCCGTCGTGCAAAATGCCCTGTCCCGCACATCCCCCGCCTCACGGTCAAGCAAAAAACTTTCCATTTCGCCCGCAAAGCCTTGTGTGGCGCGGCTTTGCGCGTTTGCACTTGCCCCCGGAAACTGTGGAGCAGACTGTGGATAACATGCGTGCACATGGCTACAGGCCACGCTGGCTATGGCCTTGGCAGGTCTGGTTGATTTTTGTACAACTGGCAAGTGTTGCCCGTATCCGCGAGGGCGGGCATGCTGCCTGCTGATTTTCTATTCCAAGGGCTGCCGTGGCGGCCGAAGCAAGGAGAACACGATGTCCGACACCCTGTTTATCACCGGCGCGACGTCCGGTTTTGGTGAAGCCTGTGCCCGTCGTTTTGCCGAGGCTGGCTGGAAGCTGGTCCTGACCGGCCGTCGTGATGTACGCCTCAATGCCCTGTGCGCCGAACTGTCGAAGCAGACCGAAGTGCACGGTCTGGTCCTCGATGTCCGCGATCGCAAGGCGATGGAAGAGGCGATCGCCAACCTGCCGCCGTCGTTCGCCAGACTCCGGGGCCTGATTAACAACGCCGGCCTGGCGCTGGGTGTCGACCCAGCGCCGAAATGCGATCTGGATGACTGGGACACCATGGTCGACACCAACGTCAAAGGCCTGATGTACGCCACCCGCCTGCTATTGCCACGGCTGATCGCCTACGGCCGCGGCGCCGGTATCGTCAACCTCGGCTCCATCGCCGGTAATTACCCGTACCCGGGCAGCCACGTGTACGGCGCGACCAAAGCCTTCGTCAAACAGTTCTCGCTGAACCTGCGTTGCGATTTGCAGGGCACTGGTGTGCGGGTCAGCAACATCGAACCCGGCCTGTGCGAAAGCGAGTTCTCGCTGGTGCGTTTTGCTGGTGATCAGGAACGCTACAACGCCACTTACGCCGGCGCCGAGCCGATCCAGCCGCAGGACATCGCCGAGACGATTTTCTGGGTGATGAACACCCCGGCGCACATCAACATCAACAGCCTGGAGCTGATGCCGGTGAGCCAGACCTGGGCCGGGTTTGCCATCGAGCGTAACAAGGCTTGATACCGCGCTGAGGCCATTCGCGAGCAGGCTCGCTCCCACAGGATCCCCGGTGAACACAAATCTTGTGAGTTACTAGGTTTCTGTGGGAGCTGGCTTGCCAGCGATGAGGCCGGCACAGGCAAAACAAGTCGATAAGCTAAACTCCTCACTCAACCATCAGGCCGCACCCCGCGGCGCTCAAGGTTAATGAGGCGTTCAAGTGAGTAACCGAGGTGAGCAGGCACTGCTCAAACAATCGACGCTGCTGATGCTGGCGGTGTCGATTGCCGGAATCGTCACCGGTTTTGTTTCAGGTTCGCAATCCATCCTGTTCGATGGTTTTTCTCGCTGATCGCGACATTTATCAAAATCCTGATGCTGATCACCGCCCGGTTGATCGCCAAGCAAAGCAATCAGCGTTTCCAGTTCGGCTTCTGGCATCTGGAGCCGATGGTGCTGCTGATCGAAGGCAGCTTCCTGCTGTTGATCGCCATCTACGCCTTTCTCAACGGCGTGTTTGGCCTCATCAATGGTGGCCGTGATATCGAGTTGGGTCTGGTGATCGTCTATGCGGCGGTGTTTACCGTCGTCGAGTTTGCCTACTTCTTCTACGTGCGCCGGCGTAATCGCAAGCTTAAATCCAGCCTGATCCAGTTCGACAACATCAGTTGGCTGGTCGACGCGATGCTCTCAGTGGGCCTGCTGATCAGTTTCCTTGCCGCGCTGCTGCTCAAGTCCCAGGGCTATGGCGAGTGGGCGGTGTATGTCGACCCACTGATCCTCATCGTGCTGGCCCTGACCATGCTGCCCCCGGCATTGAAGATCCTCGGCCCGGCCTTGCATGATGTGCTGGGTATTGCCCCGGACACGCTGGATGAGCAGGTACGGCAGGTGATGGAGCTGGCAAAGGTCGAGCATGGTTTCGACGATTACGTGTCCTACGTGCAAAAGCACGGTCGGGCGCGGTTCATCGAAATTCATGTGGTGTTGCCGGCGGATTATCCGCTGCGCGATGTCGCGCAGCTGGACGCGCTACGTGAGCAGATATCGGCGCAGTTGGGCGAGCCGGATGCGGCGCGCTGGTTGACGATCAGCTTCACCGGGGACAAGAAGTGGATTGCTTGATCTGATCCGGATATCTGCTGAGAACACAGTTGTGGCGAGGGGATTTATTGTGGCGAGGGGATTTATCCCCGTTGGGGCACGCAGCGGCCCCGCTCTTTTCAGGGCCGCTATGCGCCCCAACGGGGATAAATCCCCTCGCCACAGTAATCCTCTAGCCCCAAAATCCTGCTTTGCACAGGTCAGCGAAGATATTCAGCCAAACCGTGGTAGCAGGTCGCCAAATGATAAGGCGTGGTCGATGGCATGTCCTTGCGGCTGACTTCACCATTTTCATCCCGGCACTCATGCCAGCCGCCGGCATGCAGAAACCGCTGCTGCAGCGCCTGCAACTGGCGCAGCACCACCGCTTCGCTATCGGCGCGCAAGGTCAGCGCACGCAGGTATTCGGCCTGAGCCCAGATGCGCTGGGTCGAATCCCTTGGACGGCCATTGCTTTCCAGATCAAGCATCGCCCGCACCGCGCCGCAGGACACCAATACGCCGTACTGCTCGGTAAAGGCAAATGCCCGATCCAGCGCCCGATGCAGTTTCGAACCGCGTAACAGCGGCGACGATTCGAGCAGGAAATACCATTCGAACTGATGCCCTGGCTCGTACCAGTTATCCACAGCACCCAGCGGCTTCTCCATCAACACGCCGTATTGCAAATCGACGAATTGCTTGTGCATGGCTGTGCATAACTCAAGCAGGGCTTTGTGCGTCTGCGGGTCTTCGCGCACCGCAAGGGTCGCCAGAAAGGCTTCGGCCAGATGCATCAGCGGGTTCTGCAGCGGGCCGGTTTGCAGGGTGAGCCAGTCACGCTCCAGGCAGGCTTCGTACAAACCGTCGCCGGTGGCAAAACGGCGGCCGATGATTTCCAGCGCGGCGTTGAGTGTCGATTCGGCCAGCGAATCCCGGGACTTGCCCCAGTAATGCGCGCAGGCAAACAGAATGAAGGCGTGAGTGTAGAGATCCTTGCGCTGATCCAGCGGCTTGCCCTGTGCGTCGATGCTGTAGAACCAGCCGCCGTGTTCGGCATCATGGAAATGCCGTTGCAGGGAACGGAACAGCGCGGCGGCGCGGACTTCGGCGTTATCCACAACCCCGATCAGGCTGGAGAACAGATACAGCTGCCGTGCGCAGGCCATCGCCCGATAGCGCTGCACTGGCAACGGCTGGTGTGTAGCGTCCAGCGCCTCATAGGGCAACGCCATGTCGGCATTCCAGCCCGGGCCTTGCCACAGCGGCACGATCACGTCGAGGAAGTGCTGCTGCACTTGGCCAAACAGGGCGGTCAATTCGGGCAGGGCGGTGGAGCGGGAAGCGTGGGGCATGGGCGGGCGTCACGGGCTGGGGCGATTGCGCGACATGGTAGCAGAGAGGCAGCCTTTAAAGGTTTGGTGTCTGATCGGCCGTCATCGCTGGCAAGCCAGCTCCCACATGGAAATTGGGTGTCCACACAATTGTGGACTTATCCAATAACCTGTGGGAGCTGGCTTGCCAGCGATGAGGCCGACTCAGGCGATAGAGATTAGCCTGCCAGCAACCACACCCCAGTCGCCGCCGAAGCCGCACCCGCCAACCGCACCAGCGGCGCCGCTGCCTGCGGAAGAACTCGCACCACGCCATAACCGAGCGCATGCAAAACCGCTGTCGCCGCGACGAACCCGGCCGCATACGCCCATGGGCTGCTCATTTCCGGCAACTCCAGCCCATGCGCCACGCCATGGAACAGCGCAAACAGCGCCGTTGCTGCCACCGCCATCATCAGCGGCGGACGCACCGCCAGTGCCACGGCCAGGCCCAGCGCCAATACCGATGCAGCAATCCCGCTTTCCAGCGCTGGCAACTCCAGCCCTTCAAAACCGAGCAGACCGCCCAGCAGCATGGTGCCGACGAATGTGCACGGCAGCGCCCAGCGCGCCGCGCCTTGTTGCTGCGCCGCCCACAAACCGACGGCGAGCATTGCCAGCAAATGGTCGAGCCCACCGATCGGATGGCTGATGCCGGCGACCAGACCGCTGTCGCCATGCCCTGGGTGAGCGATGGCCAGCGCCGGTGTCAGCAGCAGCGCCACGGCGCCAAGAATGCGTTTGAGTGTCATGGATAAGCTTCCTTGTTGATAAGTGGATCAGGCAGCGGTCAGCAGGCCCTGACGTTCGATGAAGGCGATGATTTCCTCGAGGCCCTGACCGGTTTTCTGGTTGCTGAACACGAACGGCTTGCCGTTGCGCATGCGTTTGGTGTCGCTGTCCATCATTTCCAGCGAAGCGCCCACCAGTGGCGCCAGGTCGATCTTGTTGATCACCAGCAGGTCGGACTTGCAGATCCCCGGGCCGCCCTTGCGTGGCAGCTTGTCGCCGGCGGAAACGTCGATCACGTAGATGGTCAGGTCGGAAAGCTCGGGGCTGAAAGTTGCCGAAAGGTTGTCGCCGCCGGACTCGACCAGAATCAGATCCAGCCCGGGAAAACGCCGGTTCAGTTGATCGACCGCTTCGAGGTTGATCGAGGCGTCTTCGCGGATCGCCGTGTGCGGGCAGCCGCCGGTTTCCACGCCGATGATCCGCTCCGGCGCGAGGGCTTCGTTGCGCACCAGGAAATCGGCGTCTTCGCGGGTGTAGATGTCGTTGGTGACCACGGCGAGGTTGTAGCGCTCGCGCAGGGCCAGGCACAGGGCCAGGGTCAACGCGGTCTTGCCGGAACCGACCGGGCCGCCGATGCCGACGCGCAGAGGTTGTGTGTTCATGTGATTCTCCAAAGTGGACGGGCCCTAGGAACGGAACAGACGGCTGTACTGGCGCTCATGGGCCATGCACGCCAGGGACAGGCCGAAGCGGCGCTGCCGATGTGTTCGGGATTGATGCGGGTCGCTTCGTGCTGCGCCTGTTGCAGCAGCGGCAGCAGTTCGCTGGTCAGGCGCTGGGCGGCTTGCTGGCCCAGCGGCAGGGTTTTCATCAACACGGCGAGCTGGTTTTCCAGCCAGCTCCACAGCCACGCAGCAAGAGCATCCTGCGGGCTGATGCCCCAGGCCCGTGCTGCCAGTGCCCAGCACAAGGCCAGATGCGGTTCGCTGATCTGTCCGAGAAAGTCGCGAGCGGGCGCATCGAGTTCTGGCAAACCGTTGAGCAGTTGCTGCAACGAGTAGCCCATCTGCCGGCTTTCCAGATGCAGCTCCCGGGTCTCGCGACTGGCACGATGACTGTCGCAAAGTTGCTGCAGTTCGGCCCAGTTTTCGTCCGCCGCCGCCTGACAGTGCGCCAGCAGCAGCGGCGCTTCGAAGCGCGCCAGATTCAGCAGCAGTTGATCGCTGATCCACCGGCGGGCGCTGTCCGGATTGTTTACCCGGCCGTTATCCACCGCCATTTCCAGGCCTTGGGAATAGCTGTAGCCGCCAATCGGCAGTTGCGGACTGGCCAGACGCAGCAGCGCCCAGGCCGGATTCACAGGCGCACGCCGAACTGGTGGAGTTTCGGTGCGTAGTTGAAGTCTTCGTCACCGTGGCGGGAATGATGATGGCCGCCGCCATAAGCGCCGTGTTCCGGCTGGAACGGCGCTTCGATGGCTTCGACTTGTGCGCCGAGCTGCTCGAGCATGGCCTTGAGCACGTAATCGTCGAGCAGGCGCAACCAGCCATCGCCGACTTGCAGGGCGACATGGCGGTTGCCGAGGTGGTAGGCCGCGCGGGTCAGTTCGAACGCATTGGCGCACGTGACATGGAGCAGTTGTTCGGGACGGGCGCAGACGCGCACCACACGGCCGTCTTCGGCCTGCAGGCATTCGCCGTCATACAGCGGTTGCTGGCCGCGCTCCAAAAACAACCCGACGTCCTCGCCCTCGGCACTGAAACAGCGCAAACGGCTTTTGCTGCGCGCTTCGAAGGTCAGGTGCAACTCAGCGGCCCAGACGGGTTGAGGGTCGATTCTGCGATGAATCACCAGCATCGGAAAGCTTCCAGCAATGAACGTTGATTGGGCTAGAGCAAGCGCCGCGCCAATCGGGCGATGTGTAGGAAATAGCTGTCGGCGCGTGCCTGATCTTTCAACAGGCGCGGTGATTCTGGAAGGTTTTGGTGCATGAAGGATTTGTCATGCACCAAATCGATGCCGTGACGGATGTTCAATGTGGGAGCGAGCCTGCTCGCGAATGCGCAGTGTCAGCGAAGATGTACGCAGCTGACCCAGCGCTTTCGCGAGCAGGCTCACTCCCAGAGGGGCTTTGCGCTGTGCCAGATAAAGAAGGGGTTACTCGGTACTGCCCAGCCCTTGCCAGTGCTTGAGGCCGATGAAGATAAAGCGCAGTTGCTGGGTGATCTTCGCCTGCGGGGTCAGATGCTCGGGCAAGGCTTCGGCGGGCGGGTCGATAATGTCGGGGAGGGTGGCGAACACCGATTTGACGATCAGGTCGGCCATCACGCTGAGCCCGGCGATGTCCAGATGTTGCAGCTTGGGCATCAGCGCCAGGTCCGCCGCCAGGTCGGCGCTGATGTTCTCGCGCAATCGGCCAATCGCCTGGCGCACCGGCAGCGAGCCGCCGTATTGTTCGCGGGCAAGAAACAGGAATTGCGAGCGATTGGCGTTGACCACATCGAGGAAGATGCGCACCGAGGCATCGATGATGCCGCCCATGACGAACTCGTTGTGGCGCACCAGGCGGATGGTCTCGCGGAAGGTCTGGCCGACTTCACTGACCAGCACCAGCCCTAACTCGTCCATATCGGCAAAATGACGGTAGAAACCGGTGGGCACGATGCCGGCGGTCTTGCTCACTTCGCGCAGGCTCAGGCTGCCGAATCCTCGGCCGCTTTCCATCAGGTGGCGGGCAGCGTCCATCAAGGCGTTGCGGGTCTGTTGTTTCTGTTCGGCGCGGGGCAGCATCGCAGGGTGTGTTCTTCGGCAGGACAAGCGCCGCACTCTAGCAAATCGGCTTTGTCGGCGTCGAACGGGGAGTCGTGCAGCGAGGGTTTTACAGAAGCTGAAAAGTCAAAAGCCCAATCCGCTGATTGGGCTTTTTGCCGGGCCGTCATGGGCTCAGCTCAATTTGCTGTTGCGTTCGATCACACGGTCACCACCACCTTCAGCGAGGGCTTGACCCAGTGGGGTTTTATCGAAGCCGTCATCAGCCAGGGTCTGGCCCTGTGGAGTGCGCTCGGTACCGTCGGATGCGAGAGTCTGGCCTTGTGGGGTGCGCTCGGTACCGTCGGAGGCGAGGGTCTGACCTTGTGGTGTGCGATCCGAACCGTCCTGAACCAGGCCTTTCTCTTCGAGGCGATTGCGACCGTTTTCAGCCAGGGCCTGGCCTTGTGGGGTGCGATCCGAGCCGTCTTGAACCAGACCTTTTTCTTCGAGGCGGTTGCGGCCGTTTTCAGCCAGGGTCTGACCTTGTGGAGTGCGCTCGGAACCGTCAGAAGCTACGGTCTGACTGAACACCGAGTGGCTCGATTTGATTTGCGGAGTAGCCTGATCGGCAGCGGGCAGGGCGAAAGCAGTGCTGGCTAGCATCGACAGGGTAAGGCTGAGCAGTAATTGGCGTTTCATGATAGTGGCTCCTGGGGAGGGCGATAAAGTGGGTACGAGGGCAATGCTACTCTCGATAAGTCGATATAAAAGTTCATAAACGCAATGGTAATAATCAACAGAATTGATTGTTCGACCCGAAGGCTCTAGACCGGGCGTTTGCGGGCGACGGTTTTGCACCGTCGTGGGTATTTTCGACTCACTCGCGCCTCGCAAGAGTGCGGGTCGCGGTAACACTGCTCGACCGATCGGTCAGTTTTGCCGGGCCTTTATGGCTTAAACTGCCTTTCAATTAAACCTGCGAGCCTTTCGCCAGTCACAGACTGCATAGGGGCCGCTTCGGTCTGCCGTTTCAGCTGTGCGTCGGGTAGCCGGCGTGCGGTCGTGATCAGGAGCTTTGTGCATGACGCGCACTGGAAAAATCTTCAGCTGGACCTTCGCCATCCTCGCGCTGCTGCTGGCAGCCTTGATTCTGATCATCGTGTTTTTCGACTGGAACCGGATCAAACCCACCATCAACGCCAAAGTCTCGGAAGAACTGCATCGGGCGTTTGCCATCAATGGCGACCTCGCGGTGATCTGGCAGCGCGAGCCGGAAGAAGGCGGCTGGCGCGCCTGGGTGCCGTGGCCACATGTGGTCGCCGAGGACTTGAGCCTGGGCAACCCGGACTGGTCGAAGCAGCCACAGATGGTCACGCTCAAACGCGTCGAGCTGCGCATTTCGCCGCTGGCCCTGCTGGCGCAGCGCGTGGTGATTCCGCGCATCGACTTGACCGAGCCGAATGCCGAGCTGCAACGGCTGGCCGATGGCCGCGCCAACTGGACGTTCAAATTCGACCCCAAGGACCCGAATGCCGAGCCATCCAACTGGGTGGTCGACATCGGTGCCATCGGCTTCGACAAGGGCCACGTGACCTTCGACGACCAGACCCTGAAAACCAACCTCGATGTGCTGATCGACCCGCTCGGCAAGCCGATTCCATTCAACGAGATTGTCGGCGACAAAGCGGCGAAAACTGCTCAGGACAAGGGCGGTGCACCGCAGGACTATGCCTTTGCACTCAAGGTCAAAGGCCAGTATCACGGGCAGAACCTCACTGGGCAGGGCAAGATTGGTGGCTTGTTGGCGTTGCAGGACGCGAGTAAACCGTTTCCGTTGCAGGCCCAGGCGAAAATCGGCGACACCCGTATCGAACTGGCCGGCACCCTGACTGACCCGCTGAATCTCGGCGCCCTCGACCTGCGCCTGAAGCTGGCGGGCGACAGCCTCGGCAATCTTTACCCGCTGACCGGCGTGACCCTGCCGGATACGCCACCGTATTCCACCGACGGCCACCTGATCGCCAAGCTGCATGACGAAGCCGGGGCAAAGTTCACTTATGAGAAATTCAACGGCAAGATCGGCGACAGCGACATCCACGGCGACCTGACCTACGTGGCCAGCCAGCCACGGCCGAAACTCACGGGTGCGTTGCTCTCCAATCAACTGCTGTTCGCTGACCTTGCGCCGCTGATCGGCGCCGATTCCAACACCGAGCAAAAGGCCCGTGGCGGCGCGAGCAAGCAGCCAGCAGACAAAGTCCTGCCGGTGGAAGAATTCAAGACCGACCGCTGGCGCGCCATGGATGCCGATGTCGAGTTCACCGGCAAACGTATCGTCCACAGCGAGAAGCTGCCGTTCAAGGATCTGTATACCCATCTGAAACTCAACGACGGCGAGCTCAGCCTGGAGCCGCTGCGCTTTGGCGTTGCCGGCGGCACGCTGGATGCGCAGATTCGTCTCAATGGCCGCACCGAGCCGCTGGAAGGCCGGGCGCGGTTGACCGCACGCAAATTCAAGCTCAAGGAACTGTTCCCGACCTTCGAGCCGATGAAAACCAGTTTCGGTGAGCTCAATGGCGACGCCGACATCAGTGGCCGTGGCAACTCGGTGGCGAAGCTGCTCGGCGGCGCCAATGGCAATCTGAAGATGTTGATCAACGACGGTGCGATCAGTCGCGAGCTGATGGAACTGGCCGGGCTCAACGTCGGCAACTACGTGGTCGGCAAGATCTTTGGCGACAAGGAAGTGAAGATCAACTGCGCGGCGGCGGACTTCGATATCAAGACCGGCCTGGCGACCACGCGGCTGTTTGTCTTCGATACCGAGAACGCGATCATCTACATCGATGGCACAGCGAATATGGCCACCGAACAACTCGATCTGACCGTCACCCCGGAATCCAAAGGCTGGCGTCTGATCTCCCTGCGCTCGCCGCTGTATGTGCGAGGCAAGTTCATCAAACCGGATGCCGGCGTCAAAGCCGTACCGTTGATGCTGCGCGGGGCGGGGATGGTTGCGCTGGGCGTGATAGCCGCACCGGCGGCGGGATTGCTGGCGCTGGTGGCGCCGAGCGGTGGCGAGCCGAATCAGTGCGCGCCGTTGCTTGAGCAGATGAAGCAGGGCAAGGCACCGGTGACCGTCAAACCGACCAAGTAGTCCCTTTATCTGATCGTTCCCACGCTCTGCGTGGGAATGCCTCAACGGACGCTCTGCGTCCGCTCTTGGGACGCGGAGCGTCCCTGGCTGCATTCCACGCAGAGCGTGGGAACGATCAAACCAACAAAATAATCTCCAGCGTCTACAAAGATGCCATCGCGAACAGGCTCACTCCTACAGGGGGAACGCGTTCCAATTGTAGGAGTGAGCCTGCTCGCGATAGCGATTTGAAAGGATTACAGATCGTTAAGGATGTCCGCCATGTCGTCGGCGTGTTCTTCTTCCTGGGCAAGGATGTCTTCGAAGATGCGGCGGGTGGTCGGGTCCTTGTCGCCGATGTACTGAATGATCTCGCGGTAGCTGTCGATGGCGATGCGCTCGGCCACCAGATCTTCGTAAACCATTTCCTTGAGCGAGTTGCCCGCCACGTATTGCGCGTGGGACAGCTTGCTCAGCAGGTCGGGGTTGAACTCCGGCTCACCGCCCAGTTGCACGATGCGTTCGGCGAGGCGATCGGCGTGCTCGGCTTCCTGGTTGGCGTGCTCGAGAAATTCGTCAGCGGCGACGTTGGCTTTCAGGCCGTTGGCCATGAAGTAGTGGCGCTTGTAGCGCAAGGTGCACACCAGTTCGGTGGCCAGCGACTCGTTGAGCAAACGCAGTATTTCTTCACGGTTCGCGTTGTAACCCTCGGTGACCGCGCCGTTTTCCACGTGTTGCCGCGCGCGCTCGCGCAGGGTTTGAACATCAGACAAATGCAGGTCACTCATTTCATTCTCCTGGAGGCTAATCCGATAGGCGCCACGTTCTGAAGACGCGGTCGCTACTCAGGGTGTGAGTCTTGAGCGAAGCGAAAAGTTTTATACGATTTGCGCTGGGCTCGGCGCAGGAACTGCTGAAGACTGCGATGTCGGGAGGGTCAGAGCTGGAATAGGGTTATCGTTGAGTTGTCATCGTCGAGGTGGATGCTTGGCGAGCGTCTTGCACGTCTGGCCTCCACCCACCGCGCACAAGGATGTACCCCATGTCGACACGTTATCCACTGGTGCTGGTGCCGGGCATGCTCGGCTTTGTCCGGCTGGTGCTTTATCCGTATTGGTTCGGCATCATCAAGGCCTTGCGCCGTGGTGGTGCGACGGTGGTTGCTGTGCAGGTTTCGCCACTCAATTCCACGGAAGTGCGCGGCGAGCAATTGTTGATGCGGATCGAGGAGATCCTCCGCGAGACAGGGGCGCCGAAGGTCAACCTGTTCGGTCACAGCCAAGGTGCGTTGACCGCGCGGTATGCGGCGGCGAAGCGCCCGGATCTGGTCGCCTCGGTAACATCGGTGGCCGGGCCTAATCACGGCTCCGAACTGGCGGATTATCTGGAAAAGCACTATCCCGCCAACAGCGCCAAGGGGCGCTTGCTCGAAGCGTTGCTGCGCCTGATCGGCTGGGTCATGGCATTGCTCGACACGGGTTACCACGGGCCGAAACTGCCGGTGGATATCCACGCTTCTCACCAATCGCTGACGACGGCGGGCGTTGCATTATTCAATCAGCGTTATCCACAGGGGCTGCCGGAAACGTGGGGCGGGCCGGGGCCGGAAGAGGCCAATGGTGTGCGCTATTACTCCTGGTCAGGGACGCTGCAACCGGGCAAGACCGATCGTGGCGGCAATCTTTTTGACGGCACCAACCGCAGTTGTCGCTTGTTCGCCAGGACCTTCGTTCGCGAGCCGGGGCAGTGCGACGGCATGGTCGGCCGTTACAGCTCGCATCTGGGCACGGTGATCGGTGATGACTATCCGCTGGATCATTTCGACATCGTCAATCAGTCGCTGGGCCTGGTGGGCAAGGGCGCAGATCCGGTAAGGCTGTTTGTCGAGCATGCGGCGCGGCTGGAGGCTGCAGGGTTATAGCCAAACAGACCGCGTCATCGTTCTTCGCGAGCAGGCTCGCTCCCACAGGTGTCTGCATTTCAACGTGGGAGCGAGCCTGCTCGCGAAGGGCCTTATCAGGCAACGCCGACCCGCCGGCCCAGCACCGTGGTCCAGCGCTCCGACAAAACCACGCCACCCAGGGTCAGCAATCCACCCACCAGGTGATACATCGCCAATTGTTCCTTCAACACCACTGCTGCAATCAGCGCGGTAATCAGCGGCAGCAGATTGAAGAACAACGTCGTCCGGCTCGGCCCCAGTCGCTGCACCGCCTGCATCCACGCCAGCGGCGCGACCATCGAAGCCAGCAGACACGCATACAGCACCAGCGGCACGTTCTGCAGATTGAGCCCGGTCTTCGGCGATATCGCGAACAGCGGAAACAGCACCATTATCGCCACCAGCACCTGCAAATACAGCAACACCAGCGGCGGCAGGCGCAGCTGCCATTTTTTCAACAGCGTGCTGTAAACCGCGTAGGCCAGCGTGGCGATCAGCATCATTGCGTCACCCATGTTGACCCCGTGTTGCAGCAGCGCACCGAGGCTGCCGGACGACACCACCACCAGCACGCCAGCAAACGACAGCACTGCACCTACCAGGGCGCCAGCGGTCAGGCGCTGGCCGAGGCTGATGATCGCCATGGCCAGCGACATCAATGGCATCAACGACAGGATGATGCCCATGTTGGTTGCGGTGGTCAGTGTTGCGGCGAAATAGGCAAGGCTCTGATACACCGCCATGCCGAGCACGCCGAGGACGAAAATCCGTCCGAGATTTGGCCGAATCTGCGGCCAGTGGGCAATGACTTTTCTCAGCATGAACGGCGTGAACAGCAAGCCGGCGAGCAGCCAGCGATAAAAACCGATTTCGGCCGGGAAAATCGCACCGACCGCCAGTTTGTTGATCACGGTGTTGCCGGCCCAGATGAAAATCGCCAGCAGGGGAAACGCGTATTGCATGGGACAAAACCAGAACGTTGATGAAGCGCGATTATCGCCTGTCTGGATGCAGGCCTATACTGCGCACCGGACAACCTGCCTCTGCATCCGGACAGCATGAACAGCAAACACATCGATCTGCTCGATTTCAGCGAATTGCCGTCGGCGGTGTACTTCCGCTACGCCGATTTCAATGCCCACGAATATGCCGCGCCGCACCGGCACCCATGGGGCACGCTGGAGTACGCAGCCCATGGCGTGCTGCACATGGATGTCGACGGCAGCCGCTTCATGTCGCCGCCGCAGTACGCGGTGTGGGTGCCGCCCGAGGTCGAGCACAGTTTCTACAGCCATCAACCGGTCAACTACCGCGCGGTGTGCCTTGATCGCGAGGTCTGCGCGCGATTGCCGGGGCGCGCCTGCACACTGGCGATCAGCGACATTCTCAAAGCGATTCTCAAGGACTTCGCCGCCCGCGATGTGAAGATCCCCGAGCAGGAGGCCGATCGGCGTCTGGCCCAGGTGCTGGTCGATCAATTGCAACAGGCGCCAGTGCAGGAATGTTACCTGCCGTATGCGAGCAGTCCCGGCTTGCTGGCGATGCTCGAAGCCTTGCAGGCCGAGCCGGGCAACAACCAACCGTTGGCGCATTGGGCCGCGCAAGTGCATGTCAGCGAGCGCACGCTGGCGCGGCAGTTCGTTCGTGAACTGGGCATGAGTTTTGGCGAGTGGCGCCAGCGCTTGCGCTATCTGGCGGCGATCGAGGCGCTGGAAACCTCGCGCTCGGTGCAGGAAATCGCTTTCGACCTCGGCTACAGCAGCGGCTCGGCCTTCATCGCCATGTTCGCCCGCCAGGCCGGTTGCACGCCGGAGCAGTATCGGCGCAGCCACCTCGAGGGCAGGAAGGTGTAACAAGCTTTGACTACACTGCGACAGAGGCCGCATCCATCGGTGCGGCAACAAGGAGAAAACTCCATGAAGATGTTGCGTGTGCCGTTGTTGATGATCGGTCTGCTCCTGTGTTCCCAGGGTTTCGCCGCCACGGCGCAACAGAACAAGATGACCACTTGCAATGCCGATGCGACCGCCAAGAGCCTCAAGGGCGACGAGCGCAAGGCATTCATGAGCACCTGCCTGAAAGCGGCGCCTGCGGCCAACGATGGCAAGGTGCTGACGCCGCAACAGCACAAGATGACTACCTGCAATGCCGATGCGAAAACCAAGGCGCTGACCGGCGATGCGCGCAAGGCGTTCATGAGTGAGTGTCTGAAGAAAAAGTGAAACGGTAAATAATGTGGTGAGCGTGCCGGCCTCTTCGCGAGCAGGCTCGCTCCCACATTTGAAACACGCACGCCTGTGGGAGCGAGCCTGCTCGCGAAAGCGTCGGTGAATGCACCGCCATTCCCACGCCCCGCATATCCCTAGTGCTAACCCCGGATCGCTGGCAGACTGCCCATCCTTTCACGCCGTTCGTTTTGAGGCTGTATGCCAACGTTTTCTCAGCGTCATGTTGTGTTCTGGGTCAGTTGCATCATCATTTTTGGCGGACTGTTGCTGGTGCTGCCGCTGCGCCTGTTGCCGAGCTTGCTGGCCGGGTTGCTGGTGTTCGAGCTGGTCAACATGCTCACCCCGCAATTGCAACGGCTGATCGAAGGGCGGCGTGCGCGCTGGTTGGCGGTGGCGCTGCTCGGCACGCTGGTGGTGAGTGTGCTGGCGCTGATCTTCGCCGGCGCCATCAGTTTCCTCCTGCATGAAGCGGAAAACCCCGGCGCCTCGCTCGACAAGTTCATGGGCGTGGTCGATCGCGCGCGCGGGCAATTGCCGCCGTTCATCGACGCCTATCTGCCGGCCAGCGCGGCGGAATTTCGCGTGGCGATCGGCGAGTGGGCGAGCAAGCATCTGGCCGACCTGCAACTGGTCGGCAAGGACGCTGCGCACATGTTCGTCACCCTGCTGATCGGCATGGTCCTCGGCGCGATCATCGCCCTGCAGCGCATCCCCGACGTGACCAAGCGCAAGCCGTTGGCCGCCGCTTTGTTCGACCGTTTGCATCTGCTGGTGCAGGCGTTTCGCAATATCGTCTTCGCGCAGATCAAGATTTCCCTGCTCAACACCGTATTCACCGGGATCTTCCTCGCGGTGATCCTGCCGATGTTCGGCATCAAGCTGCCGCTGACCAAAACCCTGATCGTGCTGACCTTCCTGCTCGGCCTGTTGCCGGTGATCGGCAACCTGATGTCGAACACGCTGATCACCATCGTCGGCCTGTCGCTGTCGATCTGGGTAGCGCTCGCCGCGCTGGGTTACCTGATCGTTATCCACAAGCTCGAATACTTCCTCAACGCGCGCATCGTCGGCGGGCAGATCAGTGCCAAGTCGTGGGAATTGCTGCTGGCAATGCTAGTGTTCGAAGCCGCGTTCGGTTTGCCGGGGGTGGTGGCAGGGCCGATTTATTACGCGTACCTGAAGAGCGAATTGAAGCTGGGCGGGATGGTCTAAGGCCAGGCAACTGAATTGAATGCATCTGTGGCGAGGGATTTATCCCGTTGGCCTGCGCAGCAGGCCCCTGCTTTCAAGCTCAGGAGCGGGGCCGCTTCGCGGCCCAACGGGGATAAATCCCCTCGCCACAGGATAAATCCCCTCGCCACAAAGGCTCTTCGCCACAGAGATTGTGATCAGGCCATCGAACCGTAGCGCTTCATCGCTTCAATCGCCAAACCGCTACCAATGCTGCCAAAGATGTTGCCTTCGACATGCCGCGCGTTCGGCAGCATTGCCGAGACGCTGTTGCGCAGGGCCGGGATGCCGCTGGAACCGCCGGTGAAGAACACCGTGTCGACTTGATCGACTGCTACGCCAGCGTCATTCAACAGCTGCGTAACGCTGCCGCGCACGCGCTCCAGCAAGGCTTCGATTGCCGATTCGAACAACGCGCGGCTCAGCTCGACGCTCAGCCCGGCTTCGATGCGGTCCAGCGGCACGTGGCGGCTGTCGGCGTGGGTCAGCTGGATCTTGGTTTCTTCGACTTCCATCGCCAGCCAGTGCCCGGCGCGCTGTTCGATCAGCTTGAACAGGCGATCGATGCCGCCGGTGTCTTCGATGTCGTAGCGCATGCTGCCCAGCGCCAGCGTGGACTTCTGCGAGTACACCGAGTTGATCGTGTGCCAGGTCGCCAGGTTCATGTGGTGGCTGGTCGGCATGTATGCGCCGCTTTTCATGCGGCTGCCGTAGCCGAACAGCGGCATCAGGCCTTGCAGGCTCAGTTGCTTGTCGAAGTCGGTGCCGCCGATGTGCACACCGCCAGTGGCGAGGATGTCGTCGTGACGGTTATCGACACCGCGGCGCTCGGGCGACAGGCGCACCAGCGAGAAGTCGGAGGTACCACCGCCGATGTCGACGATCAGCACCAGCTCTTCTTTTTCGATGGTCGACTCGTAGTCGAACGCTGCCGCGATCGGCTCGTACTGGAACGACACGTCCTTGAAACCGATTTTGCGCGCCACTTCGACCAGCGTGTCTTCGGCCTCCTGGTCGGCCAGTGGATCGTCATCGACGAAAAACACCGGACGGCCCAGCACCACTTGCTCGAATTCCCGACCGGCGGCGGCTTCGGCGCGGCTCTTGAGCTGGCCGATGAACAGCCCGAGCAGATCCTTGAACGGCATCGCCGTGCCGAGGACGCTGGTGTCGTGCTTGATCAGCTTGGAACCGAGCAGGCTTTTCAGCGAGCGCATCAGCCGGCCTTCGTAGCCTTCCAGATACTCGTGCAGGGCCAGGCGTCCGTAAACCGGGCGACGCTCCTCGATGTTGAAGAAGACCACCGACGGCAGGGTGATCTTGTCGTCTTCCAGCGCAATCATGGTGTCCATGCCGGGGCGCAGCCAGCCGACGGTGGAGTTGGACGTGCCGAAGTCGATGCCGCAGGCACGGGCTGGAGAGGCGTCTTTCATGTCTTTCGGATTCCGGTCAAAAAAACGGCCGCGCAGTGTATGTCAGTGCGCGGCAGATTCGAAGGCCGGTCATCCGCTATTTCGCCACAACACAGGTTGAAAAGCGTCGCTTTGCCCCAAACTTGCTGGCATGGGCCGGCAGACACACCGGCGGTCGCAAGAACCGTCGTCCACTGCCGATAAACTTCTGCGGCGCCACCCGGTCACAACCTTGAGATCGGTCAACCCGGCACGCGCCAATCGGGCGCACGCTGGTCTCGGCGCGAAATCGATAACGGATGGTGATCCTTCAATGGACTTCAAAGACTATTACAAGATACTCGGCGTGGAGCCGACAGCCGACGACAAGGCCATCAAGGCGGCCTATCGCAAGCTGGCGCGCAAATACCACCCCGATGTCAGCAAGGAAAAAGACGCCGAGGCCAAGTTCAAGGACGCCTCGGAAGCCTATGAAGCGCTGAAAAGTGCCGACAAGCGCGCCGAATACGACGAACTGCGCCGTTATGGCCAGCACGGTCAGCCATTCCAGGGGCCACCGGGCTGGCAGAGCCGTGGCGGTTTCGGTGGCGGCGGTGCCGACACCGGCGACTTCTCGGACTTCTTCAGTTCGATCTTCGGTAATCGCGGCCCCGGTTTCGGTGGCGCCGAGAGCCGCCAATCACGCGGACGCCGAGGGCAAGACGTGGAAATGGAATTGCCGGTGTTCCTCGAAGAAACCCTGTCGAACGAATCGAAGAAAGTCACCTTCCAGGTGCCGCAATACAACGCGCACGGCCAGCACGTCAGCAACACCAGCAAGAGCCTGAACGTGAAGATTCCGGCCGGCGTCACCGACGGCGAGCGGATCCGCCTGAAAGGTCAGGGCGCACCGGGCATCGGTGGCGGGGCAAATGGCGACCTGTACCTGACCATCCGGTTTGCGCCGCATCCGAAATTCGATGTTGAAGGCGAAAACCTGATCATCACTTTGCCCTGGCTCCTTGGGAATTGGCATTGGGCACTGAAGTGGCCGTGCCGACCCTGACCGGCAAGATCAACCTCAAGGTGCCGGCCGGCAGCCAGAACGGCCAGCGCATGCGCGCCAAGGGCCATGGCCTGCTGAACAAGGCCGGCGAACGCGGGTATCTGTTCGTGCAGCTCAAGGCCGTGATGCCGAAAGCCTCCGACGACGAGGTCAAGGCGCTGTGGCAGGAGCTGGCGAAGAAAGCCGCATTCAACCCGCGAGAGAACTTCTGAACCCGACGACGGAGTAGCCCATCATGAGCAGCCCCTGATCGTTCAACTGGACCTGGCAGAATTCTGTGAGGCGGCCGATTTGTCGGACGTCTACGTGATCGAAATCGTCGAGCACGGCATCCTCGAACCTCAGGGCGCGCAGCCCGGGAATGGCGTTTCACCGATTACGAATTGGCCTTGGCCAAGCGTGCGGCGAAGCTGCGCCGGGATCTGGAGCTGGAGTGGGAAGGCGTCGCCCTGGCGCTGGATCTGCTGGATGAGGTGCGCGAGTTGCGTGCTGAAAACCGCATGTTGCGCCAGCGGTTGGGGCGGTTGGTGGTTGAGTAGCTCAGGCTGATGTTTTCCGCTTGGCTGATCTGGCCTCATCGCTGGCAAGCCAGCTCCCACAGGTTTTTGAGTTGGAACTTGGATGTCAGTTCTACGCAGAAACTGTGGGAGCTGGCTTGCCAGCGATGAACGATGACGCGGAGTTTCTGACTCATTATTGAAAAGGCCCTGAAGGGCCTTTTTTGTGATCAGAACAGAAAGTACCGCTGCGCCATCGGCAAGGTTTCCGCAGGCTCGCACCACAACAACACGCCGTCAGCCTTGACCTGATAGGTCTGCGGATCGACATCGATGTCCGGCAGATAGTCGTTGTGGATCAGGTCGGTTTTCTGCACCTCTCGACATCCCTTCACCACGCCGATTTTCTTCTTCAACCCCAACGCTTGCGGCAATCCCGCTTCGTGCGCCGCCTGGCTGATAAAGGTCAGGCTGGTGGCGTGCAGCGAGCCACCGTAGCTGGCGAACATCGGGCGGTAATGTACCGGTTGCGGCGTGGGAATCGAGGCGTTGGCATCGCCCATCAGGCTGGCGGCAATCGCACCGCCCTTGAGGATCAGCGTCGGTTTCACGCCGAAAAACGCCGGGCGCCACAGCACCAGATCGGCCCACTTGCCGACTTCGATCGAGCCGACTTCATGGCTGATGCCATGGGTAATCGCCGGGTTGATGGTGTACTTGGCGATGTAACGCTTGGCGCGGAAGTTGTCGTTGCCCTCGCCGTCCTGCGGCAGTGGGCCGCGTTGTTTTTTCATCTTGTCGGCGGTCTGCCAGGTGCGCGTGATGACTTCGCCGACGCGGCCCATGGCCTGACTGTCGGAGCTGATCATCGAGAACGCGCCGAGGTCGTGGAGGATGTCTTCGGCGGCGATCGTTTCGCGGCGGATACGGCTTTCGGCGAAGGCGACGTCTTCGGCAATGCTCGGGTCGAGGTGGTGGCAGACCATCAGCATGTCGAGGTGTTCGTCGATGGTGTTACGAGTGAACGGCCGCGTCGGGTTGGTCGAACTCGGCAGCACGTTGGGGAAGCCGCAGGCCTTGATGATGTCCGGCGCGTGGCCGCCACCGGCACCTTCGGTGTGATAAGTGTGGATGGTGCGCCCCTTGAATGCGCCGAGGGTGGTTTCGACGAAACCGGATTCGTTGAGGGTGTCGGTGTGGATCGCCACCTGCACGTCGTACTGGTCGGCGACGTTGAGGCAGTTGTCGATGCTCGCCGGGGTGGTGCCCCAGTCCTCGTGCAGTTTGAGGCCGATGGCGCCGGCCTTGACCTGTTCGATCAACGGTTCCGGCAGGCTGGCATTGCCTTTGCCGGTGAGGCCGATGTTCATCGGGAAGGCATCGGCGGCCTGGAGCATGCGCGCCAGATGCCACGGGCCGGAGGTGCAGGTGGTGGCGTTGGTGCCGGTAGCGGGACCGGTGCCGCCGCCGATCATGGTGGTGACGCCGCTCATCAACGCTTCTTCGATCTGCTGCGGGCAGATGAAGTGGATATGCGTGTCGATGCCGCCAGCGGTGAGGATCATGCCTTCACCGGCAATCACTTCGGTGCCGGCGCCGATGGCGATGGTCACGTTGGGCTGCACGTCAGGGTTGCCGGCCTTGCCGATCGCGGCGATGCGCCCGTCCTTGAGGCCGACGTCGGCCTTGACGATGCCCCAGTGGTCGATGATCAGCGCGTTGGTGATCAGCGTGTCGACCACTTCGGCGGCGAGCAACTGACTCTGGCCCTGGCCGTCGCGGATGACTTTGCCGCCACCGAACTTCACTTCCTCGCCGTAGGTGGTGAAGTCCTTTTCGACTTCGATCCACAGCTCGGTATCGGCCAGGCGCACCTTGTCGCCGACGGTGGGGCCGAACATGTCGGCGTAGGCGCTTCTAGAAATCTTCATGTGCTTGCCTTGGGATTCAATGATCGTTCCCACGCTCTGCGTGAGAACGCCGCCATGGACGCTCTGCGTCCGCCTTTTGTGACGCGGAGCGTCACGGGATGCATTCCCACGCGGAGCGTAGGAACGATCCGTCAGTCGAGGTCACCCATGATGCGTCCGGCAAAGCCGAACACCCGGCGATGCCCGGCGTAATCCACCAGCTCGACTTCACGGCTCTGGCCAGGCTCGAAGCGCACGGCGGTGCCGGCGGGGATGTTCAGGCGCATGCCGCGACTGGCGGCACGGTCGAAGGTCAGCGCGTCGTTGGTTTCGAAAAAGTGAAAGTGCGAACCGACCTGGATCGGCCGGTCGCCGCTGTTGGCGACTTTCAGGCTCACGGTGCGGCGGCCGACATTGAGTTCGATGTCGCCGGGCTGAATCTGGTATTGGCCAGGAATCATCGCTGGGCTCCTTGCAGGACTTTGTAATAGAGAGCGGTCGGGCGATAGGTGCCGTTGGGATCGCAGGCGTAATCAGGGATTTCGCCGGCGCGGACGTAGCCCAGCGCCCGGTAGAAATTTTCTGCCGGCGAGCCGGCCTCGGTGTCGAGATAGAGCATGCCGCGCTTGTGTTTCGGCGCCTCCAGTTCCAGCGCCTGCATCAGTTGCTGACCGAGGCCACGGCGCCGCGCGTGTTCGCGCACCAGCAGTTTCTGCACTTCGGCGCGGTTCAGACCATTGGCTTTCTGGCACAGGCCCAATTGCACGCTGGCCAGCACCTGCTCGTCCTTGACCACCACCCACAGCAGCGTGTTGCCCTTGTTGACGTCGTCCTGCACCTCATCGAAATAGGCGCGCGCCTGGGCGGCATCGAGGTCGGCCATGAAACCGACGCTGGCGCCGTAACCGACGGCGTCGAGCAGCAGATCGATCAGCCCCTGGCGGTAGTGGGCAAAGCTCTCAGCATTGACGCGGCGCAACTGGGCAGCGTTCATCGACATCACACCTTGTGGGCATCCGGCGGCGAAGCGCCGGGGTTGAGGGTCAGCTGCATGAAGGTCAGATCGAGCCAGCGGCCGAACTTGGTGCCGACCTGCGGCATCTGCCCGGTGATGCGGAAACCGGCGCGTTCGTGCAGGCGGATCGAGGCGGCATTGCCGCTTTCGATGGCGGCGACCATGACGTGTTTGCCGCAGGCTCTGGCGCGTTCGATCAGCACGGTCATCAGTTGCGGGCCGAGGCCGTTGCCGCGTTGATCGCTGCGCACGTACACCGAGTGCTCGACGGTGTGGCGGAAACCGTCGAACGGCCGCCAGTCGCCGAACGAGGCGTAACCCAGCACTGCGTTTTCGCGGTCGACGATCACCAGAATCGGGTACGCCTGCAACTGACGCGCGTCGAACCATGCCTGGCGATTGCCGAGGTCGACGGCTTGTTCGTTCCAGATCGCCGTGGTGTGGAGCACGGCGTCGTTGTAGATGTCGCGGATCGCCGGCAGGTCGGCCTGGCTCGCATCGCGAATGCTGTAAGTCATGGCGCGGCCTCAGGCGATCGGCTGGTGAACGGTGACCAGTTTGGTGCCGTCGGGGAACGTCGCCTCGACCTGGATCTCCGGGATCATTTCCGGGATGCCTTCCATCACTTGCTCGCGGCTGAGCAGGGTGGTGCCGTAGTGCATCAGCTCGGCGACGGTCTGGCCGTCACGCGCACCTTCGAGCAGCGCGGCAGAGATGTAGGCCATGGCTTCCGGGTAATTGAGTTTCACGCCACGGGCCAATCGCCGCTCGGCAACGAGGCCGGCGGTGAAGATCAGCAGCTTGTCTTTTTCGCGTGGGGTCAGGTCCATGGTTCGGGTTCCATCAGGGCAGATTGAAAAATTGTCTGATTGCGCACATCCCCTGTGGGAGCGAGCCTGCTCGCGAATACGGTTTCATATTCAGCGTATGGGGTGGCTGACATGACGCTTTCGCGAGCAGGCTCGCTCCCACAGTTGGATTGCATTTCAGGTGTTCCAGATTCGCGGTGGCTGGGCTTCGCGGCCCAGCAGCACAGGTCTTAGCAGTCGCCATAACTCAATCAGCCACGCACGCGCGAGCAACGCTTCACCGGCCAGACACCGCGCCACCAGCAAACCCGGCAACTGGGTCAAATCACCACGCACTTCGTGCCCCAGCGAGCGGCAACGCTCCAGCAACCCGGCCTCAATCTCACCGGTCACCAGCAGCGTCGCAAACACCGGATTGCCATCCAGGCCGATTGGCGAGTCGAGCAACCCGTCGTTGCCGACAATGCGCTGCCGTTCGTGCCAGAGCAACCGACCATCGCGGCGGATGTCCAGGTGCGCCTGAAAATGCCCGAGGTCGAAACGCTCGCCGCTGGCCGGACGACCGAGCGCGACCACGTCCCAATAAAACAGCCGTGCGTCACCTTCAAGGTCGATGGTCGTGGTCAACTCAGCCTGCGCGGCGCTGTAGACGATGGTTTCCTGCGGCAGCCATTCCAGTGTCGCGCCGGCGGCCACGCGCAGATCGAGTTGTTGATAAGCCGGCCCACCGGCGCGATACCACTTCGCCGCGCCAGGGCTGGTGATTTGCGCCCAGGCGTTGGTTTCGACGCGAGCGCTGATATCCAGACGATCACCACCGGCAATTCCGCCCGGTGGATGGACGATGATGTGCTGGCAGACCTCGGGGCCTTCGGCGTACAGATGCTTTTGCACGCGCAGCGGGCCGAGGTGGCGGCGCATGACCGGGCGCGTGCAATCGCCGAAACGCGCGTAGGCCAGTTCCAGCTTGGCGTGCCAGCTCGGGGTAAACAGGGCAGGTGCAACAATCGAATTCATGGTTTTGTGATTATCGTTAGGAAGCTACAGATTAGACCGCCGCGTTAGATCGTGACCAGCCCGCGTACACCTTCGGCCTCCATATGTTCACCGCGACCCTGCTGGACGATCTCGCCCCGCGACATCACCAGGTATTGATCGGCCAGTTCGGCGGCAAAGTCGTAGAACTGCTCGACCAGCAGAATCGCCATGTCACCGCGCGCCGCGAGCTGCTTGATCACCGCGCCGATTTCCTTGATCACCGAGGGTTGAATGCCTTCGGTCGGCTCATCGAGAATCAGCAGGCGTGGTCGGCTGGCCAATGCACGACCGATCGCCAACTGCTGTTGCTGACCGCCGGACAGATCGCCGCCACGGCGCTGCTTCATTTGTAGCAGCACCGGGAACAGTTCGTAGATGAAACCTGGAACTTCCTTGGCTTCTGAGCCTGGAAACCGCGACAGGCCCATCAGCAGATTTTCTTCTACCGTCAGGCGCCCGAAGATCTCACGACCCTGCGGCACGTAGGCGATACCGGCCTGCACACGCTGATGCGGTTTGAACGTGGTGATCGGTTTGCCTTCCCAGTTCACCGCGCCTTCCTTGGCCGGCAGCAGGCCCATCAGGCATTTGAGCAGGGTGGTCTTGCCCACGCCGTTACGGCCGAGCAGGCAGGTCACTTCGCCGACCTTCACGTCAAAGCTCAGGCCACGCAGGATGTGGCTACCGCCGTAGTACTGATGCAGCTTGTCGACTTGCAGCATGTCCAAATTCTCCCCGGTGATCGTTCCCACGCTCTGCGTGGGAACGCATCCCGTGACGCTCCGCGTCACATAACGGCGGACGCAGAGCGTCCATGGCGGCATTCCCACGCAGAGCGTGGGAACGATCTAGGTCTTCAGCGGCCCAGGTAGACCTCGATCACTCGCTCGTTTTCCTGCACCTGCTCCAGCGAGCCCTCGGCCAGCACGCTGCCCTGATGCAGCACCGTGACGTGGTCGGCAATCGAGCCGACAAAACCCATGTCGTGCTCGACCACCATCAGCGAATGCTTGCCGGCCAGCGACTTGAACAGCTCGGCGGTGAACTCGGTTTCGGCGTCGGTCATGCCCGCCACCGGTTCGTCGAGCAGGAGCAATTGCGGGTCCTGCATCAGCAGCATGCCAATCTCGAGGAACTGCTTCTGGCCGTGGGACAACAGCCCGGCCTGGCGATTGACCGAAGTGGTCAGGCGAATCGTCTCGAGCACTTCGCTGATGCGATCCTTCTGCTCGCCACTCAGGCGCGCACGTAAACTGGCCCACACCGACTTGTCGGTCTTCTGCGCCAGCTCCAGGTTTTCGAACACGCTCAAGGCTTCGAATACCGTCGGTTTCTGAAACTTGCGGCCGATGCCGGACTGGGCAATCTGCACTTCGCTCATCTGCGTCAGGTCCAGGGTTTCGCCGAACCAGGCCTTGCCGTGGCTGGGCCGGGTCTTGCCGGTGATCACGTCCATCAGCGTGGTCTTGCCGGCGCCGTTGGGGCCGATGATGCAGCGCAGTTCGCCGACGCCGATGTACAGGTTGAGATTGTTCAGCGCACGGAAGCCGTCGAAGCTGACGCTGATGTCTTCCAGGGTCAGGATCGTGCCGTGGCGCGTATCGAGGCCGGGGCCGACGCGCTGGCCGAGGCCGATCGAGTCGCGACTGGTGCCTTCGTCCTTGTTCGGTTCCACAGGGAAAAACGCCGGTTCGAGCATGAATTCCGCACTCGCTGTGACTCTCATTGTTCACCTCGTTTCTTCAGCAGGCCGATCACGCCCTTGGGCAAGTACAACGTCACGACGATGAACAGCGCGCCGAGGAAGAACAGCCAGTATTCCGGGAAGGCCACGGTGAACCAGCTCTTCATGCCGTTGACCACGCCGGCGCCGAGCAACGGCCCGATCAGCGTGCCGCGCCCGCCGAGGGCGACCCACACCGCCGCTTCGATCGAGTTGGTCGGCGACATTTCGCTGGGGTTGATGATGCCGACCTGCGGCACGTACAACGCGCCGGCCAGTCCACACAACACCGCACTCAGCACCCAGACGAACAGCTTGAAACCACGCGGGTCGTAGCCGCAGAACATCAAACGGTTTTCCGCATCGCGCAACGCCGTCAGCACCCGGCCGAACTTGCTCTGCGCCAGGCGCCAGCCGATGAACAGGCTCGCCACCAGCAACAACACCGTGGCCAGAAACAGCACCGCGCGGGTGCCCGGTTCGGTGATGCCGAAACCGAGAATCGTGCGGAAATTGGTGAAACCGTTGTTGCCGCCAAACCCGGTCTCGTTGCGGAAAAACAGGAGCATGCCGGCGAAGGTCAGGGCCTGGGTCATGATCGAGAAATACACGCCCTTGATCCGCGAACGGAAGGCGAAAAAGCCGAACACCAGCGCCAGCAGAACCCGGCGCCAGCACCACCAGACACATGGCCCAGAGGAAGCTGCTGGTGCCGCTCCAGTACCACGGCAATTCGCTCCACGACAGGAAGGTCATGAACGCCGGCAGACCATCGCCGGCTGCCTGACGCATCAGGTACATGCCCATCGCATAACCGCCGAGGGCGAAGAACAGACCGTGGCCCAGCGACAGCAGGCCGGCGTAACCCCAGACTAGATCCAGCGCCAGGGCGACGATGGCGTAGCAGAGGATTTTGCCGACCAGGGTCAGCGTGTAGGCCGAGACGTGCAGGGCATTGTCTGGCGACAACAACGAGAGCAGCGGCAGAACGATCAGCAGCGCGAGGATCACCCCGCCGACCGCGAGCGTGGCTTTCGGCCCGGCCTTTGTGTGGCCGTGACTAATAGAGGCTGGTTCATCAGTCGATCACCCGTCCTTTCAGTGCGAAGAGGCCTTGCGGACGTTTCTGAATGAACAGAATGATCAGCGCGAGGATGAGGATCTTGCCGAGCACCGCACCGATCTGCGGTTCGAGAATCTTGTTGGCGATGCCCAGGCCGAACGCGGCTAGCACGCTACCGGCCAGTTGGCCGACGCCGCCGAGCACCACCACCAGGAACGAGTCGATGATGTAGCTCTGGCCAAGGTCGGGGCCGACGTTGCCGATCTGGC
The DNA here is from genome assembly GCA_030544685.1 of Pseudomonas sp. B21_DOA. Classification (NCBI taxonomy): domain Bacteria; kingdom Pseudomonadati; phylum Pseudomonadota; class Gammaproteobacteria; order Pseudomonadales; family Pseudomonadaceae; genus Pseudomonas; species Pseudomonas sp. B21_DOA. The sequence continues at coordinate 1,639,428 of CP086683.1, forward strand.
TCAGCGCCACGCCGCCCAAGCCGGCGATGCCCGAGCCGAGGCCGAAGGCGAGCATGTCGACGCGCCCGTTGGGCACGCCGCAGCAGGCGGCCATGTTGCGGTTCTGGGTGACGGCGCGCACGTTGAGACCGAGGCGGGTCTTGTTCAGCAGCAGCCAGGTCAGCACCACCACGAACAATGCGAAAGCGATGATGACGATGCGGTTGTACGGCAGCACCAGATTGGGCAGCACTTGGATGCCGCCGGACAGCCACGCCGGGTTGGCGACTTCAACGTTCTGGGCGCCGAACACCAGCCGCACCAGTTGAATCAGCATCAGGCTGATGCCCCAGGTCGCGAGCAGGGTTTCCAGCGGCCGGCCATAGAGATGGCGGATGACCGTGCGCTCCAGCGCCATGCCGATGGCGGCCGTGACGAAAAACGCCACCGGCAGCGCGATCAGCGGATAGAACTCGATGGCCTGCGGCGCGTAGCGCTGGAACATCAGCTGCACCACGTAGGTCGAGTAGGCGCCGAGCATCAGCATCTCGCCGTGGGCCATGTTGATCACCCCGAGCAGGCCGAAGGTGATCGCCAGACCGAGGGCGGCGAGCAGCAGAATCGAGCCCAGCGACATGCCGCTGAAGGCCTGGCCGAGCACTTCGCCGATCAGCAATTTGCGCTTGACCTGCGCGAGGCTGGTTTCAGCGGCGGTGCGCACGCCGGCATCGCTTTCCACGCCCGGTTCGAGCAGACCTTCAAGGCGCGTGCGTGCCAGCGGGTCGCCGGTTTCACCGAGCAACCGCACCGCTGCAAGGCGCACCGCCGGGTCGCTGTCGACCAGTTGCAGATTGGCCAGCGCCAGGCTCAGGGCGGCATGCACGCTTTCATCTTTTTCCCCAGCGAGTTGCCGGTCGAGGAATTTCAGCTGCGCGGGTTTCGCGCTTTTCTGCAATTGCTGCGCGGCGCTCAGGCGGATTTTCGCGTCGGCGGCGAGCAATTGATGGCTGGCCATCGCGGTGTCGATCAGACCCCGCAGGCGATTGTTCAGGCGCAGGGTTTTCGCTTGGCCGTCGATCGTCAGCTCGCCTTGTTGCAGGGCGTTGAGCAATTCGATACGCGCCGGATCGGGCTGCGCGGCCCAGGTTTCCAGGAGTTTGGCCTGTTGCATGGGATTGGCCGCGACGAAGTCTTCGGCATCGCCGGCGTGGGCGAGCATCGGCAGCAACAGTGCGATGGCACAGATAAAGCGGTAGAGAGCAGTGGGCATAGGTTTTGCCTTGCGTATTGATCGTTCCCACGCTCCGCGTGGGGATGCAGCCAGGACGCTCCGCGTCCCTGAAGTGGACGCGGAGCGTCCGTTGGGGCATTCCCACGCAGAGCGTGGGAACGATCAGGTTGAGCGGAGGACTCAGTTGCTCTTCACCGCATAATCCGGCTTCTTGTCGTTGCCCTGAATGAACGGGCTCCACGGTTGCGCACGGATCGGGCCTTCGGTCTGCCATACGACGTTGAACTGACCGTCGCTCTGGATTTCGCCGATCATCACGGGCTTGTGCAGGTGGTGATTGGTCTTGTCCATGGTCAACGTGTAACCGGACGGCGCAGCGAAGGTCTGCCCGGCCAGTGCTTCACGAACTTTGTCGACGTCAGTGGATTTGGCTTTCTCGACCGCCTGCGCCCACATGTGGATGCCGACGTAGGTGGCTTCCATCGGGTCGTTGGTCACGGCTTTATCGGCGCCCGGCAGATTGTGTTTCTTCGCGTAGGCTTTCCAGTCCGCGACGAATTTCTTGTTCGCAGGATTCTCCACCGACTCGAAGTAGTTCCACGCCGCGAGGTTGCCCACCAGCGGTTTGGTGTCGATGCCGCGCAGTTCTTCTTCGCCGACCGAGAACGCCACCACCGGTACGTCGGTAGCCTTCAGGCCCTGGTTGGCCAGCTCTTTGTAGAACGGCACGTTGGAGTCGCCGTTGACGGTGGAAATGACGGCAGTCTTGCCGCCGGCGGAGAATTTTTGATGTTGGCAACGATGGTCTGGTAATCGCTGTGACCGAACGGCGTGTAGACCTCTTCGATGTCCTTGTCGGCCACGCCTTTGGAATGCAGGAACGCGCGCAGGATCTTGTTGGTGGTGCGCGGGTAGACGTAGTCGGTGCCGAGCAGGAAGTAGCGCTTGGCGCTGCCGCCTTCTTCGCTCATCAGGTATTCAACGGCGGGGATCGCTTGCTGGTTCGGCGCGGCGCCGGTGTAGAAGACGTTCGGCGACATCTCTTCGCCTTCGTACTGCACCGGGTAGAACAGCAGACCGTTGAGCTCTTCGAACACCGGCAATACCGATTTACGCGAAACCGAGGTCCAGCAGCCGAACACCACCGCGACCTTGTCCTGGGTCAGCAGCTGTCGGCCCTTTTCGGCGAACAGCGGCCAGTTGGAAGCGGGATCGACCACCACCGGCTCGAGCATCTTGCCGTTGACGCCGCCCTTGGCGTTGATCTCGTCGATGGTCATCAGCGCCATGTCCTTGAGCGACGTTTCGGAGATCGCCATGGTCCCGGACAACGAATGCAGAATCCCGACCTTGATGGTCTCGGCGGCCTGGACAGTCCAGGTCATGCCCATCGCGGCAATGGATGCCGTGAGTGTGAAAGCCTTGATCAAACTGCGACGCTTCATTGTGCGATCTCCATGAACATTCGATTTTTTCTGGTTGGCAGATGCGAACGACTGAAAGTGTGTTTTGCAAAGGCTGTGCCCGGTCGCGTTCAGGCAAGAAAATGTCGTGCCAGAGCGCTTGCGCGCTGAGGGCGTGCACCAGGAGGGGACGGTAGTCGGGCGGTGGTGCGTCCAGTTGCGCCAGATTGGGGCGCGAACTGTCGCGCAGATGCGGATACAGAAACGATAAACATGTACCACAGCAGGTGAAAACCGACGGCCCACACTCACGCGCTCATCCCGATTCTCAGCGCAGGTTTTTATGAGTCATGTCTCAGGCCGATCCGGTCGTACCGCAAGTTCTTCAGCAACGTTCAAGCTGCCGCCACTGAGCCCGGCCTTTCTGACTGAAGAGGACGCCGCCTATTGGGTGCACACGCGGATTCCACTGAACCCGGACAAAGAGTACGGCAGCGTGATCCTGCTGCGTCCGGACGGGAAATTGCTCGCCACTTCACCCATCGCCGGGCAAGCCACGGGTTTTGACTTCGGCACAATTGTGCAGACCGATGTCCTTGGCGGCATGCTTCATCCGCTGGGCTACCGGTGCGTCGCCAGCGTTCACAGCCATCCGCCGATCCATGCCGAGTTCCGCAATGGCAATCGGCGTCAGGATGAAACGCTGCTCCGGCTGTTCATGAGTTTCTATTCAGGCGGCGATTTCATTGGCGATGTGTCGGCGCGGGATTTTTTCCGCAGCGCTTACCTTTCAGGCCCGGATGGCAGCTTGCTCAAATACGTCTCGAGCGGCTCGCCCGAGGAGCGCGACTACTTTCTCTGGCAGCAGTCCGGCGGGCCGTCGGGCCATCCGGCGGGGGCCTATGACGTGATGGCGGTGATCAACAAGCTGGCGACCGTGGGTGAACTCAAAGTCATTGTTTCGAATGCCGACTGGGGCTACTCGGTGGGGCGCGTACCTGCGGACTGGAAGGCCGGCGCGTCGTTTTCAAAGGGTGCAGTCACCGAACTGCCGCTGATGACCCGTGTCTGCGTCAATGCCGAACGCGCCGTGCTGGCCGCGTTGAAATCCAGAGGCGCGCAGACGACGGGCCTGATATTGAAAAAATTGGTTGGCGAGGAGTATGTCGCCACCCATGCGCGCCCAGCCGGACTCGCTGCATGGGATCCTGAGCGAATATTTCCGGTTGATGCCCAAGGGCAATTGCAGCTGCCCAAGGGGTATTTGCTGGAGGGCTTTTACTTCGCCTCGCGACCCGACCCGGCACAGTTTCCACCTGGCCAGCCGTGGCTCTACGAGAACTTCTTCACGCCCCGGGAGATCGCCTGGGCTATCGAAGCGAATGCCCGCAGCCAACATCTGGCGCAAGCAGGGCGTGCGTTGTCGCTGTACATGCGGGCGCAGGATCATGCGATGTTGAAGTACCGCTTCAGCGGCGATTCGATCGAAGCGGCACTGAGCGTTACGCAGTCGGACGGCACGGTCAGTGACAATGGTGTGCAGGCAAGGCTGTTGGCCGGCACACTGGATACCCGCGCATTTGTTTCGATGCTGGTACTGGCCGGGACCCTGGAGGTCGTGCGCGGCAGTGCGTTGTGGGCGCATCTGGGTCCGGTGGATCTGCAATGGCAGCCCTTCGCCAACTTTCCCTGGCCGCGATTGAGCCGGGCTTTTCTGGCGGCCGATGATGCGGTTCGCCATGCCCATGAGCTCGTGGGCATTCGCCGTGATCAGCAGCACGCGGGGTATGTTTTTCAGCGTAGCGACGAGCGTTTCGTGGTGACCGAACCCTTGCCCGGGGATATCGATACGCTCAGCCAGGGGCGGCTTTATCCTCTGGACAATCACGGTCGGCCGGTGTTTCCAGACGACCACACCATGCATGCGTGTTATGTCGCTCACGTTGCGCTTTCGCAACTTGACCCGGTGCATATCCGGTATCTGCGCTGGACCCGTGCCGAGGCTCTGCTGGATGTGCAGATGCTCAACGTTGACGAGCTGCGGCAGACCCTGCTCGACGGGATCGCTCTGTATTGCTCTGGTGCCGGTGACAGCCTGATCAGGTTCCAGCCCTACACCACCATCGTCGCCAGAGAGCTGGCCAGACGCCTCGGCACTGGCAAGCACCCGGGCGAGCTTGCCAGTGCGCTGCGCAACGGCACTGAACGGCCACAGGCCTTTGTGCGTGAACAGGCGCAGGCCGGCGTCTTGTTCAACCTGATCGATCACGCACTGTGGGGCTATCGCGGGCAAATCGGCGCTGACTGGAGCCTGCCAATAGCGTCAGTGGCTGAACCAGGCGAGTCTGAGCCGCCGCTGCCGACGTTACCGAAACCGTCATTGCCAGATCTTTCTTTGCAACCATATCCGCCAACGCAAGTGCCTGCGCCTGGCGCTACAACAATGCCGTGGAAGCGTCCTGCGAGGATTTTCTTTGGTGCGGTGTTTTCCTCGGCGGACGAGGCAGCACTGAGTCAATCCAGTACTGACGTGCATTTGCACGACGAGAAGAAAACCTGGTTCGGCTTCATTCTCAAGCACGTGGGGCGGGAGGAATACATCGCCAGCGAGCTGATACCCGTCAGCGATAGCGGCACTAATCTGTTTCGTCAGGAGTCGGTGTTCAGTTCCAGCAGGACAGCTCCCTGGTATCAGTACCCGGATGGCTTCGACCTGCATGCCGTGTATTACATGCACCAGCGAATCGGGAAACCTTGCGCCATCCCCAGGACTGGCTCGCGCATTACTTCGTCACGCCAGAGACGCTGACAGTTGCCATGTATCTCTCCGAGCGGCGCCCGGTCGTCGCCACTGGCCGGCACAGAACTTTGTATATCGCCACTGGTGATGGTGCTCTGCTCAGGTATGTGTTCAACAGCTCCAGCAAGTTGTTCTACGACGACAGCTCGCAGACGACGCTGCAAACGCTCAAGGACGATCTCGCTGCGCAAAGGCTGTTGCCATCCGACTTCGTGCACACCGTGGTCGACAGTGGTCAACTTGACGTGCTGCGTACGAGTCTGTGCTGGGACCGGCCGGGTTTGGTCAAGAAAACCTGGCAGCCTTACGCAAATCTGCAGCGACGCGCCCTGGGGCCGGTTTTTCACAGTGCCGACGATGCGGCGGTGCATGCCCGATCGCTGTTGCCGCAGAGCACCGACAAGCTCTATGGCGGTGTCATTCTGAAACGCTCCGACGGCCTCTACGTCGCTACCTTACCGATTGAAGTGACACGCGAAAATTTCGACAGTAGCGAGATCATCGCCGACGAGACTCGCGCTGCCGGACTGTTTCCAGAAAATTGCCGGATCGTTGCGCGTTACCGCTCCAGAGTCCCGAGGAGCTGTCGGTAGCGTTTTCGGCCATCGACAAACAGATCTACTTGAACATGCTGTCGGTCGATACCTTGTACTCGGCATTCACGCGCAAGCCTGTGGTCTGGGATGAATACCTGTTTGCGCCGGACGGTGCGACGATTCGCTATCAGCCTGGGTTGTGGGAGCGTCTGCGCGCCGATCTGTCGATTGCCCTGACGGCAAGCAATAGCCTGCCCGCATCACTGGATGGCGAGACCATCAAGCAGCGCCTTTACAGCGGTGAATTGAAACCGATCGACTGGATCGACTCGCTCGCCAGAACCGGTTATTTGCAGGTCGTCACCGGCAGTGACCTGTGGGGCCTGCCCCGGCAAGTATCGCGCTGGGTGCCGTTCTCCGCCGATCTGCAGATCGTGACGGATTACAGCAAAGCCGCTACTGCGGCGGTGTGCAGCCCGTTATTTCTTCAGGCAGATGCGGCCGCTCGATATGTCCATGAGCTGGCGGTGAGCCGCGATATGCAGACTTTCGGTGTCATCCTGCGCTCGGCCGGCGGTGTGGTTCTTGCCAGTCTGCCGCTGACTGCACAACGGTCTGCGCTGGCGCTGGACCGGATTTTCGAGCACGGGCGACTGCCATCAGGCTTTCTGCTGGATTCGATTTATCTGCGCGCCGTCCTGCCGCCGCTTGGCGCACGATCCACGGATATCCGGCATGTGCTGATCATGCCCAGCGAAGTCCAGCAGGCGTGTCGACGGGCCAGTACGCCACAGGGTTACAAGCCGATCTACTTCTCCTGCGCCGACGGAGCGCTGCTGAGACTGCAACTGCACGCGTTCGAGCCCGGCACATTCTTCGACCGGTTCGGGCAAGTGGAATTGCGCCCCAACGCTTTTGTGTCAATGGAGCAGGCGGCGATTGATGAACGCAACAACAGCAAGGGCACTTTCAGCCTTGTCGAATACGTAAATCGGATGGCGCGAGCCGGTGACCTGCATGTCATTGAAACCAGCGCCTGCTGGTCTCGCCGTGGTCAGGTCGGGGAGGGCTGGCAACCGGGTCTGGCCGAGATATCTCGTGAGCGCCATTGGCAAAATCATCCGGTTCCGGCGCTGGGACCGATCTTCCAGCATCCCGACGATGCTGCCCGCTATGCCCAGCAACGGACCGACAGTGAAATACTCGGTCGGACCGGCTATGAGGGCGCGGTTCTCGGGGAAGACTCCGGCCAGCGCTTTGTCCCGCTGGAGCCTGTTGCGTGGTTCGCCAACGAGGAGAATCTTCGTCTGCGTCTTTTCCGTACTGCCGAGGACCCTGCGACCGACTGGCGCCGACCGGTACCGCGCTTCCCTGACGGTTATGCCGTCGTGGCCAGTCATCAATTCAGCCTGTCGGGCAATACCTTGCTGGTCGCTGACAACGAACAGATCCGCAGTAATTTCGCTGAACCCGCGCTTGTCTATGCACACACCCATGAATTGAAAACCAAAGGTTTCGACATCCGCGCGTATTACTACTCGACGCCCAGTCATGAGTTGCTCAAATACACGCCTGTTTACTCTGACGCCGAACGCAATCTCATGCTGACCCGAGCGGTTGTTTATGAAAACGGGCAATGGGTCAGCCGCCTCACGCCAGGACAATTTGTCTCCCGACTCCTGCAATTGGGCGAATTTCAGGTGTTGGTGGCAGGCCCGTATTGGCGCCATACCGGGCAACTGGGCAGTGGCTGGCGAACCCGTCGCCAACAGCCGTCGGCCCAAGGCGCAGTACGGGTCAGAGATGAGTTGTAATTCGAATGCCGTGTCGGGCGCGGGCCACTGAGCCCGCGCCACAACATCAGCGCGGCAGATCGACGGTGCGCCGTACGACTCGTGGCAGCACAAACCGGTCTAGCAACCACACCACCAGCAGCGAAGCCCCCACCAGCGGAAACACCACCGCCAGCACCAGCATGATCGCCACGCCGGTTTTCCATGTCGGCAAATCATGACGCAGCGGCGGCACGCCGAACTTGCCTTCTGGACGCCGTTTCCACCAGATCACCACGCCGCTGACGGCGCTGAGCAGGATCATCAGGCAGATCAGCAGCACGACGATCTGGTTGAAGGTGCCGAACATCTTGCCTTCATGCAGCATCACGCCGATTTCCGTGGCGCGCGCGACGGTACCGTAGTGCTCGAAACGCACATCGGCGAGGACATTGCCGGTGTACTGGTCGACGTGCAGGGTGGCATCGTTGCGCGGGTCGTCGGCGAATACGGCAATGGTGAACACGCCGGTGGCGGTAGTCGGCAGGGTAATGCTGTAGCCGGGTTCAACCTTGCGTTCGCTGGCGATGTTCTGCACATCCTGCAGGCTGACTTCAGGTGCAGCGGGGCCGGCGTGGGCGGTGCCGTGATTCATGTGTTCGGCGTGGTCGCCGGACATCGGCATCGGTGTGTTTTCCATCGCCCATGGCACGGTCTGGCGGGTCGCGCTGTTGAGGCTGCGTGCCTCGATGTCGGAGGTCGGCACGTTGTTCCACATCGCGGCCGGGAACACGTTCCATACCGCCGCATATTGTTTGCCCCAGAAACCGGTCCAGGTCATGCCGCTGAGCAGCATCACCAGCAGCAATGTAGCGCCCCAGAACCCGGTGACAGCGTGCAGATCACGCCACAGCACGCGCCCACGCGCGTTCAGCCGCGGCCACAAAATGCCCACCGCCTGACCGCGCGGCCACCACAGAAACAGCCCCGAGACCACCAGCACCACGCCCCAGCCAGCGGCCATTTCGATCAGCCGATCGCCGACTGTGCCAATCATCAACTCACCGTGGATCGCACGGGCGATGGCTTGCAGATTCTGCTTGGCATCCTGCTCGCCGAGGATGTCACCGTGATACGGATCGATGAATACATTGAGTTCGTGACCAGCGTTTTTCACTACGAATTGCGCGCTGCGCTGGGCATTGACCGGCGGCATGTACTGCGTGACCTGGCCCTGCGGATAGGCAGCTTTCACCCGTTGCAGCAAGTCATCGGCCGGCACCGTGTGGTGCCCGGCCGGTACGTCAAGGAGGCTGCTGTACATCAGCGAATCGAGTTGCGGTTTGAACAGATAAATGATCCCGGTCAGGGCCAGCATCACCATGAACGGCGCGACGAACAGTCCGGCATAGAAATGCCAGCGCCAGGCCAGGTTGTAGAAATTGGGTTGAGGCTTTTGCATCACGTGTGCTCCGCTGGGCTTGGTTCTTTTTCGTTGTTTGTTTACCTGTGGGAGCGAGCCTGCTCGCGAAGGCGTCATGCCAGACGACATCAGTATTGAATGCGTCGGCCTCTTCGCGAGCAGGCTCGCTCCCACATGGGTAGGTGTCAGAAACTCATATCCACTTTGGTCCAGAGCGTGCGCCCCGGTTCATTGATCGCTTGCGGGTCGTTGGCTGGATAGCCGAACCCGGCATTGCCGGCCAGATTCAGGTGTTCGGCGTAGGCTTTGCCGAACAGGTTGTCGACACCGCTGCTGACCTTCCAGTGCTGGTTGATGCGGTACGCGCCGTTGAGCGAGAACACGCCGAAGCCCGAGCTCTGGGCGTAATCCTTGCCGACCACGTTGCCCTTGTTCGCGTCGATGCGGTGCTGCGCGGCGACCACTCGCCACAATGCGCCGGCGCTCCAGTTGTCTTGGCTGTATGTCAGGCCGAAACGCGCATCCAGCGGCGGCATCTGCGGTAATGCCGAGCCGTCACTGCTGTTCTTGCCCCAGGCGTAGGCCAGGGTCGCATCGGCTTTCCAGTTGTCGGTGAGGTTGTAGGCAGCACCGAGTTCGCCACCCATGATCCGCGCGTCGATGTTTTCGGCACGCGAGGTGCTCATGCCCATCATTCCCGGCGTGTAGTCGAACAGGATGTAATCGCGTACCACACCGATGTAACCCGAGGCCCAGGCTTCGAGGTCGGCGCTCCTGTAGTTCACGCCAAAGTCGAACTGCGTGGTCTTTTCCGGTTTGATCGAGTCGAACGCATTGACCGATCCTGCCGGGCCGGACTTGGGTGAAAACAACTCCCAGTAATCCGGGAAGCGTTGCGCGTGGCCGAGGCCTGCATAGAGCGTGGTCGGGCTGTCGGCGAGGTCATGCTCGTAACGGATGAAGCCGCTGGGCAGGGTGTCGGCGCGGGTGTCGTCGGCGGTCGGGTTGGGGCGGGACATCATCCCCGACCCGGTGGTCTGCCGGTAATCCTTGGCCGAGGCGCGATCCACCCGTGCGCCAGTGATCAAGCGATCACGCTCGGCGGCGTACCAGGTCATTTCGCTGAACACGCCGTAGTTGTGGAAATCGGCGTCCTTGCTGTACGGCAGCTGCTTGTAGGTATCGACGCCCATTGCACTGCGCTGGCGGTGCTCGTTGGTCTGTGCGTCGAGGCCGGTGATCAGCTGAACATCAGCCCAGCGCCAGGTTGCTTTGATCCGTGCACCGAGGGTCCGACGGTCGACGTTTGACGCCATGGGTCCCGCCATCATGCCGGTGCCGGAGGGCGTGCGCAGGGTGTAGTTGTCCATCACATGGTCGGCGTAGTTGTAGTAGACCTGCGCTTCGAGCTTCTCCAGCACGTCAGTGATGTTGGATTTTTCGAAACGCAAACCGAGGCTTTCACGCAGGAACTGCGAACCGTCCATGCCGCGCCCGGCATACCGCGCCTCGCCATCACCCTTGCCGGCGGTGAGCTCGATCAGGGTGTCGGCATTCGGCGTCCAACCCAGTGCGACATCGCCGTTCCACTTGTCGTAGCGCGAGGCGACGATGTCGTTGTTGCCATCGCGGTAATCATCCGAATGCGCGGTGTTGCCGATGACTCGCACGTAGCCCAGAGGGCCGCCGGCAGCGGCGTCGACAACCTTGTCGAAACGCCCATGCGAGCCGGCCAGGATGCTGGCGTTGACGCGCGTGCCGAGTTCGCCGAAGTTCTCCGGCTCACGGTCGAACAGCACCGTACCGGCCGATGCGCCCGGCCCCCACAGGACGGTTTGCGGGCCTTTGATCACCGTGAGCTTGTCGTAGGTTTCCGGCGAAATATACGAAGCCGGCGCATCCATCCGGCCAGGACAGGCGCCGAGCATCATGCTGCCGTTGGTGAGGATGTTCAGCCGCGAACCGAACATCCCGCGCAGCACCGGGTCGCCGTTGGTGCCGCCATTGCGCACCAACGCGAAGCCGGGAATGGTCTTCAGGTAATCGCCGCCGTCACTGGCCGGCACCGGTTGGCGCGGATCCTTGGGGTTGGTGACGATCGTCAGTGGTGAGCTTGGGGCGATGGCAGTGATCACCGTTGGGCTCAGTTCTTCCTGATGGGCGGCGTGATCATCGGCCAACACCAATGGTGCAAGCATTACGCCGCAAAGTACGGCAATAGCGTGCCTGCAACGAATCCGCAATTCATTCAGGGCAAAGTGCGCGCGGGCAGATTCCGCGCAGGGAACAGCAGTAAACCTGGACATGACAATTTCCATCGAACAGTCGTAAACACCACGGCCGGCAGCCTGAAGCTGTCTTCTCAACCGTGTGCAATCAGAGGTGCGTGTTTACGTGGCGATGGGCGGGGCGCGGGTGCGGGCGCCCGGGAAGAAGGTTTGGCGGGCGTGGCCCAAGCGTGGGAAGGGTGGGGTGTAGGTGTTCAGCGGGGGGATGTTGAAGGCGACAAAATCGACACCGCCGGTCAGCGCCGGGCAATTGAACAGCAGGCTGCAATAGCCGCATTTTTCCCACAGCACATGATGCGAGGATTGCGGCGGGCAGTGCTCGGCGGATGGCTTGGCGTCATGGCCGCCGTGATCCATGCCGGGCATGTCCATCGACATGTCCATGCTCATTGGCATCGACGTCGAGGCGTGTTGATCCATCGGCATCGACTGAGAAATCAGTGGACCGATGAAAATCATCAGCATGGCGAACAGGGCGATCCAGCTGCCACGCGTCAGCGCTTGAGTCTGACGGTGATGCGGGACGGGCCTGGCGCGCGACGGACGCATGGGCGAAGTCAGCCGAAACGGTTACTGAGCGTGCACGTGGCCCTGAGCGGATTCCGGCGGTTTCTTCTGCACGGCAACTTCAACGCTGACGTCACCGGCCTTTTCGAAATGCAGGGTCATCGGGAAACGCTTGCCGTCGCTGAGCAGGCTGCGATCGCTCGGGTTGAGCAGCATCACGTGGTAAGCCATCGGCGCGAAGGTCACGGTGCCGCCGGCGGGGATTTCCACGCTCGGTACTTGCTGCATCTTCATCAGATCGCCCAGCATCACGTGCTCGTGCAACTGCGCTTGTGCAGCGATGGGCGAGTCGACGCTGAGCAGGCGATCGGCGCTTTTGCCGGTGTTGTGAATGATGAAGTAGGCGGCGACGGTCGGCGCATTCGGCGGCAGTTCCTGCGACCACGGATGGGCGATTTCCAGCGCACCCGCCTTGTATTCATGGGCATGGGCGAAGCACGCCGGCAACAACAGCGCAGCGAGGACGAAGAGTTTCTTCAACATGGCAGTTCTCCAGAACGATTTGAAACGCGGATTTGTGGCGCGAACAAATCAGACCAGAGGGGAAGCACGGGGATTGAGACTCGGCCATTGCTGGCGCAGCGTCGGGGCTTGCAGGGAGGCGGGCGCAACGCTGCGGTTGCTTTCAAATTGCGCGAAATACAGCTGCGGCGAATGCCCCGGCAGCGCCAGCAATGGCGCCCCACCTGAGCAACACCAGCAGTGCTGCATGTTCGAATGGTTGTCGTTTTGCGGGGCCTTCTGATCCGTGGCACCGATGTCGATCGCCACCATCTTCATGCCGCTGCCGGTGCAGAAACTGCTCCACAGTATCTGTTCGACCGGTGCACCGGCCGCCTGCGCCATCGCCCCGCTCAGCGGCATGGCGAGCATGTTGAACAGCACTGCAAAGCAGGCGATCCAGGCAAATGCTAACCGGCGTCGGTTCATGGGACAGGTCCGTTGGGTGGGCGATCAGGCGCGGCCCATTTAGCCTGATCAGGGCCGATAAGTAAAAAAGCGTCGTGCGGTTTGGTGTCGCAGTGCTTGCTGCAAAAGTTGTAACAGCCTGCGCCCCGTTTCGATTTCACCGTTGTGAATGAGTGTAGCGGCTTCGATTCGCAATGCCTGGGCGAAATCCGCATCGGTCTCTATTCGTGCTCGTATGGTCTGCATAACGTCTCGACCCGCTGCTCGGTTAAGTTGCCCATCGCCCGAATCTTCCAGTGCACATCCTTCGATGTACTGGCCAAGATCGGCACTGAAAGTCGGTGTTGTTTTGAATTTATGTGGGTGGTGTCTGGCCGGGTTGTAGGAATCGAGTCATATGCAAGCGGACCTGACGCCTTCGCGGGCAAGCCCGCTCCCACAGGTTTTGTGGCTTTTGCACAGATATTAGCTACACCGACAATCCCTGTGGGAGCGGGCTTGCCCGCGAAGGCGTCCTTGAAGTTTTCTGATTTCAGAGTGGGCCGAGGTTGGTGATCGCCGTGAGAACTTCTGCTATCGAGCCAAACTCCCGATCAACCCCCGGCAACCCCGGTCGCTTCAACACCAGCACCGGCACGCCACGCTCACGCGCCACCTCCAGCTTCGGCTCGGTGGCGCTGCTGCCGCTGTTCTTGCTGATCAATACATCGATCTGCCGGCGCTCGAACAGCGCTTGCTCGTCTTCCAGCAAAAACGGGCCGCGTGCGCCGATCACTTCGCAGCGCGGGTTGCCGGGATAGACGTCGAGGGCGCGCAGGGTCCAGAACTGGTGGGCGGGGATTTCCTCGAGGTGTTGCAGCGGCTCGCGGCCGAGGGTGAACAGCGGGCGGTGGAACGGTTGCAGCGCTGTGATCAGTTCGGCCCAGTCACTGACCTCGCGCCAGTCATCGCCTGCTTGCGGCTGCCAGGCGGGGCGGCGCAAGGCCCAGCAGGGAATGCCGGCAAGCTGTGCCGCGCGGGCGGCGTTGGCGCTGATTTGTGCGGCGTACGGGTGTGTACCGTCGAGCAGCAGATCGATGCCTTCATCGGCGATGAACTGCGCCAGACCCTCGGCGCCGCCATAGCCGCCGACCCGAACCTGGCAGCGCAAATCGCTCGGCACCCGGCCAACGCCGGCGAGGCTGTAGATATGTTGCGGGCCGAGCGTGCGGGCAATCGCCAGCGCTTCAGTGACGCCGCCGAGCAACAGGATCCGTTTCATGCAAAACCTCCGGCGTGCCCGACAATCCCGCCCTGACGATCAATGGCAAACACCTCGACCTGGACCTGCGCCGGCACTACGCTGCGAGCGAAATTCAGCGCATGGCGACAAACCTCATCTCCCAAAGCAATGCCCGCCGCGCTGGCCATGGTCAAGGCTTGTTGGCTGGTATTGGCTTCGCGAATGCCTTGCTGCAACGCCGAATCCGCGCCAATTGCCGCCGCCCACTCGGCCAGCTGCGGCAAATCGATGCTCGAATGCCGCGAATGCAAATCCATATGCCCGGCGGCGAGTTTGCTGATCTTGCCGAAGCCGCCGCACAGGCTGAGTTTATCCACAGGCACTTTGCGCAGATGCTTGAGCACCGCACCGACAAAGTCACCCATCTCGATCAGGGCGATTTCCGGCAGGTTGTAGACCCGGCGCATGGTGTCTTCGCTGGCGTTGCCGGTGCAGGCAGCGATGTGCAGATAGCCGTTGGTTTTCGCCACGTCGATGCCCTGATGGATCGAGGCGATGTAGGCGGCGCAGGAAAACGGTCGGACGATGCCGCTGGTACCGAGGATCGACAGGCCGCCAAGAATGCCCAGCCGTGGATTCATGGTTTTCAGCGCCAGTTCTGCGCCGCCCTCGACATTGACTGTAACCTCGAAGCCGCCGCCGTAGCCGGTTTCGGCGGCGAGCAAGGCCAGGTGATCGCTGATCATCTTGCGCGGCACCGGATTGATCGCCGGCTCGCCGACGGCCAATACCAGGCCGGGTCGGGTCACCGTGCCGACGCCGACACCGGCGTTGAAGCGAATTCCTGGTTCGGCGCACAGTCGCACCTGTGAATAGAGCAGGGCACCGTGGGTGACGTCAGGGTCATCGCCGGCATCCTTGATCGTCCCGGCCTCGGCGCCGCCCTCGCTCAGGCGACAGAACTCCAGGCGCATCTGCACCTGTTTGCCCTTGGGCAGCGTGATCTGCACCGCGTCGGCAGCGATGCCAGCGAGCAACAGGCGCGCGGCGGCGAGGCTGGTGGCGGTGGCGCAACTGCCGGTGGTGAGGCCGCTGCGCAGGGGCGCGGGTTGTTCGGCGGTTTCGTCACGCATCGAGGGCTTTGACCAGTTCCAGCAGGGTGATCGGCAATGCCTGACGCCAGGTATCGAACTCGCCGAGCGGTTGCGCCTGGGCGACATGGATGCGCGTCAGCTCACCGCCGTATTGTTCGCGCCAGTGCATCAGGGTGACTTCGCTTTGCAGGGTCACGGCGTTGGCCACCAATCGGCCGCCGGGCTTGAGCCGGTCCCAGCAGGTTTCGAAAACACCCTCGCGGGTGACGCCGCCGCCGATGAAAATCGCTTCCGGACGTTCAAGGCCATTGAGCGCTTGCGGCGCCTTGCCACGAATCAGTTGCAGGCCGGGTACGCCCAGCGCATCGCGGTTGTGTTCGATCAATTGCTGACGGCCCTCGTCGGCCTCGACCGCCATGGCACGACAGCTCGGGTGCGCACGCATCCACTCGATGCCGATCGAGCCGCTGCCGGCGCCGACATCCCAGAGCAGTTCGCCGGGTTTCGGCGCCAGGCGGGCGAGGGTGATGGCGCGCACGTCGCGCTTGGTCAACTGGCCGTCGTGACGGAACGCCGAATCGGGTAAGCCGGCGAGGCGCGACAGGCCGGCAACACCGGGGTCGGCCAGGCACTCGACAGCGACGACATTGAGGTCGGCGACCGCCGCATCGCCCCATTCGCTGGCGCTGCGTTCGATACGTCGTTCGGCGTCGCCGCCCAGATGTTCCAGAACAGTCATGCGACTTGCGCCGAAACCACGTTCGCACAGCAATTGCGCAACGGCGGCCGGGCTGCTGCCGTCATTGCTCAGCAGCAACAGACGCACGCCGCTGAACAGATGCGCATTGAGCGCCGCCAGCGGACGCGCCACCAGCGACACAACCGTCACCTCCTGCAACGGCCAGCCCAGGCGCGCTGCGGCCAGTGCGCAGGACGAAGGCGCGGGAATGATCGACATTTCGGCGCTCGGCACCTGACGTGCCAGACTGGCACCGACGCCGTAGAACATTGGATCGCCGCTGGCCAGCACGCAGACCGGCGCGCCACGCGACTCGAGCACCGGCGCGAGGGAAAACGGACTCGGCCACAATTGCCGCTCGCCGCCAATGCACGGCGGCAGCAGGTCCAGCTGACGCTGGCCGCCGACGATCCGCGAAGCGCCCAGCAGAGCACGCCGGGCGTTTTTGCCCAGGCCCTTGAAGCCGTCTTCACCGATTCCCACGATCGTCAGCCAGGGTGACATCTATATTCCTCAAAACGTGCCGTTCCGACGGGCAGACTTTTCATGCCACCGGACAAAGCAGGCATAATACCGCGCCTTCGCCCGCGAAGCGCTCCTGCCACACAACCGGTCAGCCCCTTGAACGAACGCCCGATGTCCACCGCCTTACGCCCCTCGGCCTGCCCGGGGTTGCTGCGTATCGTCCAGGCACTGGACGGCGGTATCTGTCGGATCAAGCTCGATGGCGGTTCGATCAGTGCCGATCAGGCCGATGCGGTGGCCGCTGCCGTCGGAGCGTTTGCGAGCGGTGCGATCGAAGCGACCAATCGCGGCAACCTGCAGATTCGCGGCATCGGTGCGCAAGCGGCGGCGCTGATCGAGCGCTTGCTGGCCGCTGGCCTTGGGCCGAAGAACGCCGCCGGGGACGATGTGCGCAATCTGATGCTCAGCCCGACCGCCGGCATCGATCGGCAGATGCTGATCGACACGCGCCTGCTCGCAGGGCAAATCCTCGACACCTTGCAAAGCCATCCGCGCTTCCATGAGTTGAGCGCCAAGTTCGCCGTGCAGCTCGATGGCGGCGAAGCGCTGGCAATGCTCGAGCATCCCCATGATCTGTGGTTGTCGGCGTTCGAGCGTGACGGCGAAACCCTCTGGGCATTCGGTCTGGCCGGTTGCCCGACCGATCGCCCTCTCGGCGCTGTGACTCAGGACAACGCTCACGCGCTGGTGGTCGCCGCGCTGGAACTGTTCCTCGACCTGGCCCGGCCAGAGCAAACACGGATGCGCCATCTGCTCGATGAGTTGCCCAGGCTCGCGTTTCTGGAATCGTTGCGCGAGCGCGTATCGCTCAAGGCAATCAGCAATTGGCAGCGCCCGCCGTCGGCAGACGCGCTGCACATCGGCGCTCACCAGCAGAACACGCAGGGTCTCTGCTACGTCGGCGCGGTGCCGCCACTGGGCCGACTTGATCCGGCGATGCTGCGTGGCGCGGCGCAACTGGCCCGACAGTTTGGCGATGGCAGTCTGCGCTTCACGCCGTGGCAGAGCCTGCTGCTGCCGAACGTGAACGCCACTGCTACCGACAACGTGCTTGAGCAGTTGCGGGCGTTGGGCCTGTTGTCGAGCGACGCCGAACCACTGGCGCGCCTGATCGCCTGCACCGGCGCCGATGGCTGCGGCAAAGGCCTTGCCGACACCAAGCAGGACGCCCGGCAACTGGCACCTTTGCTGCCCGCAGGGCTCAGCGTGCACCTGTCGGGCTGCTCGCGCTCCTGCGCCGCCGCTCACTGCGCGCCCGCCACACTGCTGGCCGTTAGCCCCGGCCATTACGACCTTTATTTTCGCGATGCAGCACAACCCGGTTTCGGCTCGCTGCACGCCTGCAACCTTACTATTGAAGCGGCCGCGACTTTGCTCGACGCCCGCTCCCGGAGCCCCTTGATGCTTGATTACATCCGCGACGGTCAGGAGATCTACCGCAACTCCTTCGCGATCATTCGCCGCGAGGCCAATCTGGCGCGCATTCCCGCCGATCTGGAAAAACTCGCAGTGCGGGTGATCCACGCCTGCGGCATGGTCGAGGCCGTCGACGGTCTGCAATTTTCCGACGGCGCGGGCAAGGCCGGGCGCAATGCACTGGCGGCCGGTGCGCCGATTCTCTGCGACGCGCGGATGGTCTCCGAAGGCGTGACCCGCGCGCGCCTGCCGGCCAACAATCAAGTGATCTGCACCTTGCGCGACGACAGCGTGCCGGAGCTGGCTCGCGAGTTGGGTAACACCCGCTCGGCCGCCGCGCTGGAACTGTGGCGCCCGCACCTTGAAGGCAGCGTGGTGGTGATCGGCAACGCGCCGACCGCACTGTTCTACTTGCTGGAAATGCTCGACGCCGGCGCGCCAAAACCGGCACTGATCCTCGGCTTCCCGGTGGGTTTTGTCGGCGCTGCCGAATCGAAAGCGGCGCTGGCTGCCGACAGTCGCGGCGTGCCGTTCGTGATCATGCAGGGTCGCCTGGGCGGCAGCGCCATGGCCGCCGCCGCCGTCAATGCCCTCGCCACGGAGATCGAATGATGCAGGCCAAAGGACGTCTGATCGGCCTCGGTGTCGGCCCCGGTGATCCGGAGCTGATCACTGTCAAAGCCTTGCGCCTGCTGCGCGAATCGCCGGTGGTCGCGTATTTTGTGGCCAAGGGCAAGAAGGGCAATGCGTTCGGGATCATCGAGGCGCATCTGGTCGAGGCGCAGAATCTGCTGCCGCTGGTCTACCCGGTGACCACCGAGGCGTTGCCGGCGCCGCTGTCGTATGAGCAGGTCATCAGCGATTTCTACGACGAAGCTGCTGTAGCGGTCGCCGAGCATCTGGATGCCGGTCGCGATGTGGCGGTGATTTGCGAAGGTGACCCGTTCTTCTACGGCTCCTACATGTATTTGCATGATCGTCTCGCCAGCCGTTACGAGGCCGAAGTCGTGCCGGGCGTGTGCTCGATGCTTGGCGGCGCTTCGGTGCTCGGCGCGCCGCTGGTGTATCGCAATCAGAGCCTGTCGGTGCTTTCCGGCGTGCTGCCCCATGAAGAATTGAAGCGGCGTCTGGCCGATGCCGATGCGGCGGTGATCATGAAACTGGGGCGCAACTTTCCCAAGGTGCGTCAGGTGCTGGAAGAACTCGGTCTCGCCGAGCGCGCTCTGTATGTCGAGCGCGCGACCATGGCCAATCAGAAGATCGTGCCGATGGATCAGGTCGAGCCAATGTCTTCGCCGTACTTCTCGCTGATCATCGTCCCGGGCGAACGGTGGCAAGGTTGATGAGCCAAGCGACTCCCGCCATCGTCATTCTCGGCCAGGGCAGCCTCGCCACGGCGCGGCGCATTCAACAGGTCTATCCGGCGGCGCAGGTCCATGGCCTTGCCGGACGGGTTGAAGGCGCCGACAGCCGCTATGAGGAATTCGGCGCGACCCTACGCGCGTTGTATCAGCAGGACACGCCGATCATTGCCCTGTGCGCGGCGGGGATTGTCATTCGCACCTTGGCGCCGCTGTTGCTGGAAAAAGGCGCCGAACCCGCCGTGCTGGCGGTGGCCGAAGACGGCAGCGCGGTGGTGCCGTTGCTCGGAGGCCTCGGCGGCGTCAACGTCATGGCCCGGGAGATCGCGGCGGCGCTGCAAGTGGCACCGGCAATCACTACCAGCGGCGAGTTGCGCTTTGGCACCTGCCTGCTCAACCCGCCGAGCGGCTACGCACTGTCGGATCTGGAATCGGGCAAACGCTTCGTCTCCGATCTGCTTGCCGGGCACAGCGTGCGCATCGAAGGTGCGGCGCCGTGGCTGGATCAGGCGCAGTTGCCGCAGGATCCGCAGGCGCAGCGGTCGATTCATGTGAGCAGTGCGCAGCGGGTGGCCAGCGCCGATGAATTGCTGATTTACCCGCGCAGTGTGGCAGTGGCGGTGAGTGCTGAACTGACGGACCTGCCAAACGTCGTTCGCGCTGCGTTGCAACAGGCCAGTGTCGCCGTGCCGGCACTGGCCTGCCTCGTGGCAGCAGACGCTGAAATGGCCGCATCGGATTTGCGTGAGGCAGCGCTCGAGTTGGGCGTGCCGCTGCGCTTTGTGGCGGCGCAAAGCGATCTTCAGACCTTGGCCCGCGTTGCGGTGCCCGCGGCGAACGTGATCAGCGCAGAACATCTGGCGATCGCGATTGCCGAGCAACCGCTGGACGTCGCGCAGATCGGCCGCCCGCGCGGTCGTCTTGCGGTCATCGGCCTCGGCCCCGGCGCCGCCGAACTGATGGTGCCAGCGGTGAAAGCCGAACTGGCCCGCGCGACCGATGTGCTTGGTTACGAAACCTACGTACGCATGGCCGGCCCCTTCCGCGACGATCAGGTGCAGCACTGCACCGACAATCGCGAAGAAATGCAGCGTGCCCGCCACGCCTTCCGGCTTGCCGCCGAAGGACGCTCGGTGATCGTGGTGTCTTCTGGCGATCCGGGCGTGTTCGCCATGGCCGCTGCGGTGCTCGAAGCCCTGCACGAATCGGACGATCCGGCGTGGCACAGCGTCGATCTGGAAATCCTCCCGGGCGTTTCCGCCTCGCTGGCCACTGCGGCTCAGGCCGGTGCGCCGCTGGGCCACGACTTCTGCGTGATGTCGCTGTCGGACAACCTCAAACCGTGGGCGATCATCGAGAAACGTCTGGATCTGGCCGCCGAAGCGGATCTGGCCCTGGCGTTCTACAACCCGATTTCCCGAGCTCGCCCATGGCAGTTGGGCCGGGCGCTGGAAATCGTCGCGCAACATCGCGCGTCTGAAACACCGGTGGTGCTGGGGCGCGATATTGGCCGTCCGGGACAGACGCTGCGTACCACGACACTGGGCGCGTTGACGCCGGAACAGGTCGATATGCGCACAATGGTGCTGATCGGTTCTTCAACCACTTGCACCTTTGCCCGTGCCGGTGGTGGTGATTGGGTTTATACGCCGCGTTGGTACGGCGAGAAGCCGCTTTAATGATGTGCATGCCGAGGCAAGTTGTAAGTAACTTGTCTCGGCGTGACATTCGGTCAAAGTTCCTGTCTGAATCTTTCCCTTTTGAAACCGGACGATGATTGCGTCAAGAACGCCGCTTTGGCTGTCTGGCCAGTAACTGGCGGCCAACTTATCTGTTGCCGGATGGTGCGCGTGAGTAACGTCACTGTTATTTGATATTTCCCCGGTAATCATTTGAGTTTTGTGTTTTTTGAAGTCAATGCATCGGCAGCATAACTTCGTCCAGGTTTACTTTAATGAATCAGGGATGAAGGCTTATGAGTGTCATGGAACAGTATGTCGGCGAAGCGGATCTTATTTCTGCCAACGATTATTCAGCGCTGCAACGCGCCTTGAAGGAGTTTTCCGCTACTGAAGAATATGCCCAGTTGACAGCGCTTTACGAGAGCGCAGGCAGGGCCTCGGATTTCACTGAAAAACTGCAAGTCGTAACGCTTTTCCTCGACAACTTCGAGCGCCTGGCCAAGCGCAAGAAGGCGCCCATGCCGGTGGCCATTGATCGAATCGAAAACGGTCTGCGCGACTACGCGACGCGCCTGGCGGCAACCGTGAGCATGTTCAGTGACATACCCGCGCCAGTGCCAAAAACAATGCACTTTGTCTGGGTCGGCGGCAGCCAGGTCGGCGCTATCCAGCGTGATTACATGAATGTCTGGCGTAAGGTTCTGGCCACAGAGGGCTACCAGTTCAATCTCTGGTATGACAGCGATGCCTTGCTTGCTTTCGAAATGAATCGGGTCATTTCCGACAGCGCGCGAGTGGATGCGATGGAGTCGGGTGGTGACACCGTGAGCAAGCCCGGCGAATTGGCGAAGATGATCGAAGACCGGGCGCGAGTCTTGAAACACGAGATGTTCGATTTTCTGCAACAACCGCAATGGCAAGGCAAAGCCGATCATGCCCGTATTGAATTGATGGTGCGCGCCTACGGTAAAGACCGGGCAACACTGGAGAGCTTTCGGCAGCAATGTTTGCAGACTCATGAACAATTGGCCGGTAGCGATTTGCAGTTGCGCGATGTTCGCCAAGAGTTTCACGGGCATTTTATGGCCGATGTCTATCAACGTGAAGTGGCGATGCGCGGCAACTTCGCAGCGGCCAGTGATGTTGTGCGCTTGCAGGCTGAGTATCTGGAGGGTGGTCGTTACACTGACATGGATTACTTACCACCGTTGGCCGAAAAATTGGGTGGCGTGGATATCAGCGGTTACAGCGAAGAGCAACGTATTGGCGTATTACAAGTGTTGCTCAATAACGATGAAACCTTGATGCCGGGTCGCGACCGGCATCGCTATCTCGACAGAGTAGAGACTATTGCTGCTGCAGATCGGGAGGCGTTACAGACGTTTGCTCGCAACAAGCCTCCTCTAGCGGAGATCTTTGTCGCCCCGCAGCAGCATTCGGTACCACGGGATGCGATGCGTCTGGGAACGGCTCATGGGGTATCCGTTGCGGGGAAATGAACGCGCATATCCTCGCCCACGCCGGCAGTGGCATGACCATGGCCTACATGCAGATGATCCGTCTGAATTATGACTGCCTGCTGCAAGTGGAGCGTCGTGCGATCGCCGCCGGTATCGATATGAACGACGCGGGGCGTCTGGTCGCGGTTATTCAGAACGTCGTGAATGAAGTGCTCGTGCAAAAGAAATTCCCGGCTTCAACGATCCATTTCGCCGCGGGCAGGCTCATCGAAGCCATCCATTCCTATTATCAGGACGGCATTCGGGTCGGTGCTCGAAGCACGATTACCCTTACCGGACCGGGGCAGCGGCCGCCGGGCTGACCAAATACATCGAAGAACATTTGCTGCCTGACCAGATCGACCGCATCCGCAATCATCTGAAACTGGTCGAGGGCTATAACGTTTTTACCGAGGAGGAAATGATCTCCGGCTGGACCGTCAATGACGATGAGGCGCAGTGGCTGGCCAAAGAGCAGGAAAAATGGCGCAGCGGCAAACTCAAGTCGCGTTATACCGGCCAACTGGCGGATCTGCTCAAACCGCAACAGACGCTGACGTTCAAGCAGGGCTGGCCGGTGGTGGGCGGTAAACCGGTATTGTTGACGTCGGTCCTGCAGCAATGGATGGATGACCTGGGCGAGCCCTTTGTCCGGGCTATGCGCGAAAAACTCAGCGGTGAGATCACCTTCACCGATGCTTTTGCCTTCGGCTTCGACACGCGGCAGTTGATTGCTGCGCAACCGCAGGGCGAGCTGCCGGTTTCCCATGGCGCCGAAACGTCCAGCAATCTCAACGAACTGTTCAGTCGCGTTGCCCATGACGCGCTGCCGCTGCAACAACTCAGTCCGTTGGTGCGGGTCATGCTCGGCGGGATTTTCGGCGCAGACAGTCTGGATGATGCGGGCTTTGCGAGCGTCTGGAAAACCGTGCGTGAGCTTGCCGTGGCAACCGATGGAGACGGCACTTTCGCGCGTTTTGACGCCATCGAAAAAGCCATTCATCAGCGCCCGGAATTCGAGACGGCGCTGACGCGGGGTGAGGCGCATGAAGTGCTGACGGCGCGTGAACTCAAGGTCCAGGCACTCTTCGAAGCGCTGACGGTGCGACAATGGCGCGAGCGTATCGGGCAGATCAAGCGCACCGCGCAGCGTGAATACCGCACCCGGATCGTTCAGCGCAGTGCGCAGGTTCGGGAAATGTTCATCAGTGCCGGCGCGACCTCGGCCCGGCAACTGTCGCAGGATTTGCTAATGCACACGCCCAGCGACCCAGGGCGACGGTGTTATCCGCTGGCGCTGTTGATGGGCGCAGCGGTGGTCGCCGGCGAGTCGGCCGAGCGCACGCTGGTCGGGCATGTCGCTACGGCCAACATCGATCCTGAACACACCAGTTCACGGGCGTTGCTCAGTGCGCTGAACGAATTGCGGACTGTCCCCACCAACACCATTGGCAAGCCTCTTGGCCTGCAGAATCTGGACTCGCTGATGCAGCAGCTGGAGGCGAAAACGGCTTCTACCGTCCTGTTGCTCGACACCGGCGATCACGCGTTGTTGATGGCCAAGGTGCAAGTAGACGGCCGGTTCGTCTATCGCTTCTACGACCCGAACTTTGCCATCTACGCGTTCGCCACAGGTGCCCAGGCCAGGCTTGGCGTGGAGCGTTATCTGAGTGCAGGCGATAGCGCACTGGCCAGGCTTTACGGGCTGGGCGACATGGCGGCTGCGCGCTTCAACGTCATCGAGCTGAACACTGAGGTGATTGCCGCGCGCAAGCTGTCGGCGGGGTTGCGCGTGGACAGTTTCTTACACTCGCCATCGAGCGATTCGCGCCGTGCCTCGGTCTGGGCCAGACAAGCGCTGGCGCGCCAGCGCTCGCTCAGCGAAAACGCGCGCATGGGCACAAGCCTGGCACAAGTGGATGCACGATACTGGGCGCAGGCATTCGGCGAGGCCACGCAGCAATTGCGCAGTGAACACTCGCTCGGGCGCGAATATCTGCCGTTGCTCGACACCCTCAAGCCGCAGGCGGACGGCGCTTTTTCGCTGACTCTGGTCGATGCGCAAAACCCGCGTCAGGCGCGAACGGTCAGTACCATCGACCCGCGATTCAACACGCTCAAAGAGCATCTGCAGCGGTTGGTCAAAGCGGCCAAACCCGCGGCCCCGGGTGAGTCTGATGGCGGCAGTCGCTTGAGCTTTGCCTTTGCGATCCAGACCCTGATCACCGAAATGCGCCAGCGCGATTACCAGGCTGGCGATCAGTTGCCAGCCCTGTCGATTGCCCTGCAAGTGCAGGTCTATGTCAGTTATGCCCAATTGGGTTTCGGCGTGGTCAGCGATACCGCTCAGGTGATCAACCTGGTGCGGCAGGTCGCCGCCAGTGAGCAGGCGCTGCTGTTGCGTCAGTCGTCGCTGGCCGGCCGTGTGCTCGGGCCGGCAGCCACTGGTGTCGGCTTTGCGTTCTCGCTGGTCAACATCGGCTTCGACATCTACAACCTTTCGCTGGCGCAGAACCACGAGCAGCGCTCACGTTTTTCCACGTCGCTGGCGTTCAATGTGGCGGCATTGGGGCTGGACATTGCCGCGCTGGCAGTCGGTGGAACGGTCGGCGCGGCGGCAGCCATTCTGTCGGTGCCGTTGCTTGGTATCGGCATCGGTGCCACCGCGATTGCCAGTAATCTGGGGCAAATCGCCGACAAGGCTACGGCGGTCGGCAATCATTTGCGTGCCGTCCACAACGCTTACCAGCCAGGCGCTTTTACTTTTGCCGACGGGACGCTGCAGTTCCCGCCCGAAGCCGTCATTACCCAGCTTGATCTGCAAGACCGGCAGGTTCGTTTCGACAGCCAGCGGTTTTATCCGTGGGGCGGCGGCCCGCTGGAGCTGCCGCAGTACAACGATGATCCGAAGCAGATCCACCGATCGCTGAACATTCGCCAGGCCTTCGGTCTGCGCGAGAGCGCAGCGCTGGCTATCCGCGACGATGCTGCGCTGCATACCGTGGTGCTGCCCTGCACGCCGCTTTGCTATTACGGTTACGAATATCAACTGGGGGGCGCCGGCTATGTTTACGAGGCCTTGCCGGGAGAGCAGGTTGAACCGCGTAGCGCCAGTGAACATCCCGACCCGAACTGGTTGTCGTATTTCAATCCGGTCATAGCAGTGGGCGATACTCTGAGAATACAGCTCGATGAGCGCATCCACACCCGCTACCCGCAATTGCGCAACAGTGTGGCGGACAAGCTCGAATACGATGAGCGAGGCAACCGGCGTTTTTATCTGCACAGCACGCCGTCGCTCAAACACATTCTCTACAAGCTGCATCCGGTTTATAAACCGACCACGATTCGCGTGCAGCTCAACGAGCATGTTCGTCAGTTGGCGGTGCCGACGTTGCCGGTGGAATGGCTGCACAAAATTTCCTATGAAATCACCTCCATGCCCGGTCATTGTCAGTTGCGCCTGACTCGCGGTTTGAGCGAGGTGAAATTTAACGGCGTTGGCAAATGGCTGGTGCATGCGCCCTGGGTCAATCTCGAGCAGGTCCGCTTTGCTGATGCAGTGATCGCGGATGACGACGGCCCACGGTCATATCTGGCGGGGCGTCAATTGACGATTGACGGCATCGTGCTTTCGGCTTTCGAGGGGCTGATCGAACTGGCCGGAGGTGAACTGTACGAGCTGGACTGGCAGCACAATGCATTGCGCCTGGTGTCCGTTACCCTTGGCGATACCCACCATTCCCGCAATGTCCTTGCGCGACTGAGCAAACTCGGTGACGAGGATCGTCTGGCCGCCGGCTATCTGAGGCTTGAGCGATTCAACGTGCCGTTCACCCCGGCCAGCCAGCCGCTGAGGACCACGGCTTTTTACGATGGCCCGCGCAGACGCCTGTTATACGCGCGCAACCTGCCTGGTGCGGTCAACGATGGCTTGCTGCTGGGCGCCGCCACGGCAGATGAAGCGTGGTTTTATCATCCCGATCACGCCACCGTCTGGCGCGTCAATGTGCTCAGCGGGCTGGTCGTGCAGCGCTATCGTTTGCTGAGTCTTGAAACCGGCACGAAAATCAGCGCTTTCGCGCAACTCGCAGACGGCACTCTGCGCGTCTCGCAGCAGTTGGTTGAGCGCAAAAACCTCAACATGCGAACCACGCTGGAATTTCACCTGGCTGACAAGGACGTGACGCTGACCGATATCACGCTAAGGTCGCGCGGGTTGGAAAATTCCCCCTCAAACCTGAAGAAGGCAGCCGGATCGTGTTTTTCCGTCATCGCCAGAAACAGCCTCGCCCCTATGCCGACGAAACCCCCGGCATGGCTCCGGCCATCAGCACATGGCGCTACGCACCATATATTCATGCGCAGGCTTATTCCTTCGATCAACTGCTCGAGCGAGCCTGGATCGGCGCGGAAAATGGCCGCTACTTCCGCGCGGACCCGTACAGTGACGCGGACAGGGTGTTGCTCATGCCGCGATCCGCTGATCCGGCCACGGCACGGCTGTTCTACAGCAAGCAGAGCCAGATGCTCAGCCATGGCATCGAACTGCGTGACAATGTTTTCATGCAGCAAGCGCTGGCGCGGGATGTGGTTGACATCAGACGTGTCGGTGACAGCTATCTCGCCACGTTGAGCGATGGTCGACTGTTCGAGATCGACCTCGGTGCCCGTGAGGATAACTGGTTGTCCGAGATAGACAGGGATGTGCTGCAGTTCGTCGGCCTCAGCCAGCGCTGGCTGCAACAACATCCCGACTGGCTGGCCGCACTGCCGGCGCTGGCCAGGCAATACAACAGCGCAGCATTTGCGATCATCGGCTTGCGCGCCCAGGCAGGCCAGCCCTTTCTGGCCGCATGGTGCGTAGACGAAAAGCTGGTACTGGCGCAAACGCCTGGCAACCGTGAGCTGACGTTACTGGGCCTGACGCCGGACCGGCAAGCCGTCTGGCTGCTGGATTCCGATGCCGGAGCAATCTGGCGGCAAACGCTAGTGTCATTCGAGGAAGCTCGCGCGGCGTTCGGCAACAGCAGCGTCGTGCAGCATCGCCAGGCCTTGCCACAGGCCGAACCGGTCTGGTCATCGTGGACATTCGGCGAAGTCCTGCCGCAGGGCGATGGCCTGCTCGGGCGCACCCGCGAAGGCGTGACGCTGCAACTGCAGGATCAACAACCGGCACGAATTATCGGCACGGAAAATCGCTGGTCCTATCGCCTCGGCGAAACGCCCGCACAATTGTGCGAGCGTTTGAAGCAACTGCTGGACGGACAATCTCATGCCGCCTTCCTGCCCGTCGAAAATACCGGCAATCGTTACCAGTATTACGTGCCGACGCTGAATCGGCTGTTTGATGTGACTGCCCGGGAGGATGGCCAGTGGGCGACGTTCCTCGGTACGCGCGATACTGATAATCCGCTATTGCTCGACTCGATCGACGAGCTGGTTTTCAGTGCCGGAACGACCGACAGCGTCTGGTTGCCGGGCAGCCATGCCCGCCGTGATGCTCAGGTCATGACGCTGCAAGTGAGCGATGACCTCACCGAAGTCCTGCCGCTGCTGGTTGACGGCGTGGACACATTGATCCTGAGCTTTGGTTCGCACACGGAGGGCTATCGGATTTCGGCCGATAGCTGGCCGCGTCTTGATTGTGTTGTTGTCGATGTGCGGCGTCCGTCCGCCAGCGAAGCGTCGGAGCCAGGCTTGCTCGCGCTCGACGTGGGGGACTGTGGGCATTGGTTGATGTCGCGGGTTGCTGACGAGCTGTTGCTTGCCGATCCGGACAATGGTCGCAGTCTGATCGTGCGCAACGCCCAAGCGCAGAGCGCATGCGAGTTGGCGCTCCGCGTGTCGGGTCGCCTGTATCTGTTCGCGCTGGAGCAATGGTTGCTGGCGTTTGAGGCTGCGCAGGACAGCGACGCCACCGCTACGCTGGCGGCCGTGACTGAACAGTTGCCTTGACGGGTTGAGCCTGCACGATAAAACGCCGCGAACGTTGCCGTTCGCGGCGTTTTACCGTGTCCTGTGCGTAAAACTGCGGGCGCTCAAGGCACCAGATAACCTTTGACGCCGGTAAAGATGATCTGCGCCGCCAGCGCGCAAACAAACAATCCCATCAAGCGGCTGACAATCTGCAAACCCTGATCGCCGAGAATCCGCTCGATGCGATTCGACAGGTACAGCACCACACCGACAGTGAAACTGGCCAGCGCGATACTCATGATCGCGGTGAGCTTGTCGTCCCAGTGCGGCTGGCTGACGCCCATCACCAGCAATGCACCGATGGTGCCCGGGCCGACCGTCAGCGGAATGGTCAGCGGCACGATGGTCACGTCCTGCTGCACATTGTCGGCCTGCACCGCCGGTTTGCCCTGCGCCATGCCCAGTGCAGAAATGAACAGCACGCTGCCGGCGCCAATGCGGAAAGCATCCACGGTGATGCCGAAGACATCGAAAATCACTCGCCCGAACAAATACAGCAGAACGCTGGAAATCAGCGTCGCAAGCGCCACCTTCCAGGCCAGGCGCCGCTGCTCCTTGCGCGAATAGCCGCGGGTCAGGCTGATAAAACAGGACAACACGAAGAACGGGCTGTAGAGCACCAGCATCTTCAGATAAACGCTGAACAACACATGGAGCATGATGCAAGCTCACTGGCGATGGAGTCGGGGGAGTCTATCAGGCACCGGACAATCTGTCGGTTTACGACGGCTGGGTCGTGGCCCGGTTCTGCTGATCGCGCTGGGCGACCCAGTGTTCGATCAACTCGCGCAACTGCGACAGCTCGACCGGTTTGGACATGTGCCCGTCCATCCCCGCCTGACGCGCGCGCTCTTTGTGTTCAGCGAGAATATGCGCGGTCAACGCCACGACCGGCGTGCGGATGCGTTGGTTGCTGACTTCCCACGCGCGTAGTTGCTGCGTCGCGGAGAAGCCATCAAGGACCGGCATCTCACAGTCCATCAGCACCAGATCGTAACGCTGGGCCTTCATCGCTTGCAGCGCTTCTTCGCCATTGCTCGCGGTGTCCGGCTGCAGGTTGAGCTTGCCGAGCATGCCGCGAATCACTTTGGTCGAGATGGTGTTGTCTTCGGCGACGAGGATGCGGAAGTCGCTCGGCACTTTGGCTGCCGTAGCCGCCGTGAGCACTTGCGGCTGGTACACCACCTGGCCCTTGTTGCGCTGATTGAGCTCGTCGGCGAGGGTGGTCTTGAGCGTATAGCCGGCCACCGGTTTGGCCAGAATCCGTTTGATCCCCGAATTGCGCGCAATGATCTTGCTCGGCGCGTTGCTGATGCCGGTGAGCATGATCAGCAGGATGTCGTGGTTCAGGCTCGGGTCTTCCTTGATCTTCGCTGCCAGTTGCATGCCGGTCATGCCGGGCATGTTCTGGTCGAGCAGGACCACGTCGAAATAATCGCGCAGGTGCGCCTTGGTGCGCAGCAGTGCCAACGCTTCCTTGCCCGACGGCACGGCGCTGACATTCAGGCCCCAGGCGCTGCACTGCTGCACCAGCACTTTGCGGCAGGTGTCGTTATCGTCGACCACCAGCACCCGTGCACCTTGCAGCGGGCTGTCCAGATCGGACGTCGGATGCTCGAGGCGATCCGGGTCCAGCGGCAAAGTCAGCCACAGCGTGCTGCCCTGAGTGGCGCCGCTCTTGATGCCGAACTCGCCTTGCATCAGACGAATCAGTTGTCGCGCAATCACCAGGCCGAGATTGCCGCCGAGGCGATTGGCCGAAAGGAAATGTTTGCTGTGCAGTTCAGCGTGCAGCAATGCTTCACGCTCTTCCTGCTCCATCGGCGCGCCGCTGTCCTGCACGGCGATACGCAGGCGCGGTTTGCTGCTGCGCTCATCGAGGGCAACGACGATCAACACTTCGCCTTCCTCGGTTTTCTTCAGGGCGTTTTCCAACAGGCTCAGCAAGGTCTGGCGCAGGCGTGTCGGATCGCCGCTGATCACCCGCGGCACTTGCGGCTGGATGAAACTGATCAGCTCGACGTTCTGTTGCTCGGCCTTGGCCCGGTAGATGCTCAGGCAGTCGTCGATCAGCGCATTGAGGTCAAACTGCACGTCATCGAGTTCGATCTGCCCGGATTCGAGCTTGGAGATGTCGAGGATTTCGTTGATCAGTGTCAGCAGTTCGTTGCCGGCGCTGTGGATGGTCTGCACGTAATCGCGCTGCTTGACCGACAGCGGCGTGCCCAGCAGCAGCTCGGTCATGCCCAGCACACCGTTCATCGGCGTGCGGATTTCGTGGCTGATCTTGGCGAGGAATTCGGCTTTGGCGTTGATTTCGGCGTTGCTGGCCGCCAGGTCGCGGCTGATGCTGAAGCGGCTTTCGGTGATGCTGCGCTGTCGCTCACCCAAGGCAATGCTCATCAACAGGCCGCTGATACAGATGAACACCATCAGCGTCATGATCAGGCCTTGCGGCGTGACCAGTGTCAGCCCCAGCAGCGCCGGGAGGATGACCAGCGTGCCGATGTTGAACACGACCATGGCGGCGACGAACAGACGCGCCGGGCGATAGCCCTTCTGCCAGTGATAGAAGCCCACCAGCAACATGCTCAGGCCGGCCAGTGCCACCAGTGCGTAGGTGATGATGTTCAGCGGCAACGTGTTGACGAACAGCAGCAACAGGCTGCACGTGACAATCAACAGAATGTCGCCCCACAGCAGTTTGTTCAGCGGGTGCTGGCCCAGAGGCGCGAAGAAGCGCAGGGCATACATCAACCCGGCGGGAGCCGTCAGCAACAGGGCCAGATAAGCCCCTGGCGTCTGGAACGCATGCCAGTTCGGCAGCCACGGACCGGCAAGGTTGAGCAACAGGAACAGACTCAGCCCGAGCAGGCCTTCACAGATCGCCAGCCACAGACTGCTGCGCGAGCGCGAGTAGGCGTAGCGCACCAGATTGTGCAGCAGGAGCATGGCGAGACAGCCGAACAGCAGGCCGAAAATCAGCGTCTGCTTCTGATCGGCCGCGCCTTCGACCGCCGCCTGCAGGGTGATGTGCGGGCGCAGTTGGTGGTCGGAGACCATGCGGACGTAGACGTCCAGCGGCTTGTCGACCTGGGGCAGCGGCAGCATGAAATCGCTGCTCGGCAACGGTCGCTCGGCCTGGGGCCGCTCGTTGCCGGTATTGCGTTGCTCGATCAGCCGGTCGCCGTCGAGCACGTAGAGATTGAGCTGTGACAAGTCAGGGGCAAAGATGCGCAGCACTTGCTCGTGCTTGCCCGGCGCCAGTTTGGAGCGCAGCCACAGGGCGCCCTCGGGTCCGGCCGCAGTCAGACGGTCAAGCTCGGTGGGGCTGAATTGATTGGTGTAGCGAGCGGAGCGGATGTCGCTCAGTTGCAGGATGCCCTGATCGTCAAGCAATACCGACCAGCCACTGCCTTGCGCGGCCTGGGCCGGGAGCATGCAGAGCAAGGTCATCAGCGTGACGGTGAAGCTTATGGCAATCCTGAGCCAGCGCACGGCGAAATCCCTTCGTAGGTTGATGCCAGAATATAACGATGCGCGACGACCGAACAGCCCGGCGAGGAATGGCATCCCGCGCCGGGCCTGATGATCGCTTACTCCTGGGTTTCGCCGCGTTCACGGGCAATGGCGCGGTAGCCAATGTCCTTGCGGTAGAAGCAGCCTTCCCAATCGATGGCAGCGGCCAGTTTGTAGGCTTGCTGCTGCGCTTCACCGACGGTGGCGCCCATGGCCGTGGCACAGAGTACGCGGCCGCCCGCAGTAACGACCTGACCGTCCTTCAATGCGGTACCGGCGTGGAAGACTTTGCCTTCCAGACCCGCCGCTGCATCGAGACCATTGATCGCCGCGCCTTTAGCGTAGTCGCCCGGGTAGCCGCCAGCGGCCAGCACAATGCCGACGCTCGGACGCGGATCCCACTGCGCTTCAATCTTGTCCAGCGCTTGCGCCAATGCGGCTTCAACCAGCAGCACCAGGCTCGATTGCAGACGCAGCATCACCGGTTGGGTTTCCGGATCGCCGAAGCGGCAGTTGAACTCGATGACTTTCGGGTTGCCGGCCTTGTCGATCATCAGACCGGCATAAAGGAAACCAGTGTAGACGTTGCCTTCCTCGGCCATGCCGCGCACGGTCGGCCAGATCACCTGGTCCATCACGCGCTGATGCACGTCGGCGGTGACTACCGGGGCAGGGAGTAGGCACCCATACCGCCGGTGTTCGGGCCGCTGTCGCCGTCACCGACGCGTTTGTGATCCTGGCTGGTGGCCATCGGCAACACGTTCTTGCCGTCGACCATGACGATGAACGAGGCTTCTTCGCCGTCGAGGAACTCCTCGATTACCACGCGCGAACCGGCGTCGCCAAACGAGTTGCCGGCGAGCATGTCGCGCACGGCGTCTTCGGCTTCGGTCAGGGTCATGGCGACGATCACGCCTTTGCCGGCAGCGAGGCCATCGGCCTTGATCACAATCGGCGCGCCTTTTTCACGCAGATAAGCCAGGGCCGGCTCGATCTCGGTGAAGTTCTGGTAATCGGCGGTCGGAATCTTGTGACGGGCGAGGAAGTCCTTGGTGAAAGCCTTCGAACCTTCCAATTGTGCAGCACCGGCAGTCGGACCGAAGCAGTCCAGACCACGAGAGCGGAACAGATCAACGACGCCAGCCACCAGCGGCACTTCCGGTCCGACGATGGTCAGAGACACGTTCTTTTCAGCGAAATCGGCCAGTTGCTCCAGCGCCAACACATCGATGGCGACGTTTTCGCACTTGGCTTCAATGGCGGTGCCAGCGTTGCCCGGTGCAACGAAAACCTTCTGCACACGCGGATCCTGAGCCACTTTCCAGGCCAGAGCGTGTTCACGGCCACCGCTGCCAATGATCAAAACATTCAAAGAAAGACTCCTTCGGAGAAGTTACAAGCTACAAGCTGCAAGTAAAGGCGGGTATGCATCGCGCCTGATCGCAGCATGTGGCTCTGAATTAGTGAGGCTGCAACTGCAAGAAAAGGCGACTCAGATCAGCTTTTTCTTGCAGCTCACAACTTGAAGCTTGCGGCTGCTTCAATGGCGGAAGTGGCGCATGCCGGTAAAG
The DNA here is from genome assembly GCA_030544685.1 of Pseudomonas sp. B21_DOA. Taxonomy (NCBI): domain Bacteria; kingdom Pseudomonadati; phylum Pseudomonadota; class Gammaproteobacteria; order Pseudomonadales; family Pseudomonadaceae; genus Pseudomonas; species Pseudomonas sp. B21_DOA. The sequence goes on from CP086683.1 coordinate 1,672,943, forward strand.
ACCATCGCGATGCCCGCTTCATCAGCAGCAGCAATCACTTCGTTGTCACGCATCGAACCGCCTGGCTGGATCACCGCAGTGATGCCGACCTTGGCCGCATTGTCCAGACCGTCGCGGAACGGGAAAAAGGCATCGGAAGCCATGACCGAACCGGCCACCTGCAAACCGGCGTGCTCAGCCTTGATCGCGGCGATTCGTGCCGAGTTGACGCGGCTCATCTGGCCGGCGCCGACACCGATGGTCTGGCGATTCTTGGCGTAAACGATGGCGTTGGATTTGACGTACTTGGCGACTTTCCAGGCGAAGATCAGGTCGTGGATTTCCTGTTCGGTCGGTGCGCGTTTGGTCACCACTTTCAGGTCGTCGGCGCTGATCATGCCGATATCGCGGCTCTGCACCAGCAGGCCACCGTTGACGCGTTTGTAGTCCCAGGCAGCGGCGCGGTCAGCCGACCACTCGCCGCAGGCCAGCAGGCGTACGTTGGCTTTCGCGGCAACGATGGCGCGGGCTTCTTCGCTGACCGATGGGGCGATGATCACTTCAACGAACTGGCGCTCGACGATCGCTTTGGCGGTCTCGGCATCCAGTTCACGGTTGAAGGCGATGATGCCGCCGAACGCCGACTCGGTGTCGGTGGCGTAGGCCAGTTCGTAAGCCTGACGGATGCCGCCTTCGGCGTCCGGGCTGACCGCCACGCCGCACGGGTTGGCGTGCTTGACGATCACGCAGGCTGGCTTGACGAAACTCTTCACGCATTCCAGCGCAGCGTCGGTGTCGGCGACGTTGTTGTACGACAGTTCTTTGCCTTGCAGCTGGGTCGCAGTGGCGATGCCGACTTCGGCAGGCTTGGCTTCCACGTAGAACGCCGCGCTCTGGTGCGGGTTCTCGCCGTAGCGCATTTCCTGAGCCTTGATGAACTGGCTGTTGAAGGTGCGCGGGAATTCGCTGCGACCTTCAGTGCTCAAGGTTTCAGCGGCCTGGTTCACGGTGCCCATGTAGTTGGCGATCATGCCGTCGTAGGCGGCGGTGTGTTCGAAGGCCTTGAGCATCAGGTCGAAACGCTGAGCGTAGGTCAGGCCGCCGGCCTTGAGATTTTCCAGAACGCTGGCGTAATCGCTGGCATTCACCACGATGGCCACGTCTTTGTGGTTTTTCGCTGCCGAACGGACCATGGTCGGCCCCCGATATCGATGTTCTCGATGGCGGTCGGCAGGTCGCAGCCTGGCTTGTTGATGGTCGCTTCGAACGGGTACAGATTGACCGCTACCAGATCGATCGGCTTGATGCCGTGCTCGTTCATGATCGCATCGTCAGTACCGCGACGACCGAGGATACCGCCGTGGATTTTCGGGTGCAGGGTTTTCACCCGACCGTCCATCATTTCGGCGAAACCGGTGTAATCCGCGACTTCCACTGCGGCAACGCCGTTGTCACGCAGCAGCTTGAACGTTCCGCCGGTGGAGAGGATCTCGACGCCCAGAGCTTCGAGCTCCTTGGCGAATTCGAGGATCCCGGTCTTGTCGGAAACGCTGATCAAGGCGCGGCGGATCGGCAGGCGGGTAGTCTGGTCGGTCATCTCAATTTCCATCAAAAGCAAAGGAAGTCAGCAAAAAAGGCGACCGTTTTTTACGCGGGCGCCTTTCTGGTTTGATTGAATGCTTACAGCAGATCGTACTGCTTGAGTTTCTTGCGCAGCGTGCCGCGGTTCAGTCCGAGCAGCTCACTGGCCTTGGTCTGGTTGCCCTTGACGTAGTTCATCACGCTTTCGAGCAGGGGCGCCTCGACTTCGGACAGCACCAGGTTGTACACATCCGTGACGGACGCGCCCTCAAGGTGGGCGAAATAATTGTGCAGCGCCTTCTCGACACTCCCGCGAAGGGTCTGGCCTTCTTCGCTCGGCGTGTTGAGGTGCTGTTTCAAATTCACGTTGTCGCTCACGGGTGTTGTTCCACTCACTAAAGTCTCGGTCATCATCGTCATGCGGCCACCCTTCTTCGTCCCCTGTCAGGCTCTTGTAACGCTCGGCGAAGAACTCCCGAACGTCGGCGCATTGTGTTTCCGTACCATCCAAACGATTGAAACGGGCGCGAAACTCCCTGGCGCCCGGCAAGGTTGCGAGATACCAGCCCACATGCTTGCGGGCAATGCGCACGCCCATCACGTCGCCATAGAAGGCGTGAAGGGCAGCCAGATGCTCCAGCAGGATGCGTTCCACTTCGCTCAGTTCCGGCGCGGGCAATTTCTCGCCGGTGCGCAGGAAGTGATCGATCTCGCGAAAAATCCATGGCCGCCCTTGAGCGGCACGGCCTATCAGCAGGCCATCGGCACCGGTCGCATCAAGCACGTATCGGGCCTTTTCCGGCGAATCGATATCGCCATTGGCAAACACCGGGATCGACACCGCCTGCTTGATCGCGGCAATCGTGTCGTACTCGGCTTCCCCTGTGTACAGATCGGCGCGCGTACGGCCATGTACGGCCAGCGCTGTGATCCCGGCCTGTTCGGCGATCTTCGCCACGTTCAGACCGTTCTTGTTTTCGCGATCCCAGCCGGTGCGGATCTTCAGGGTGACCGGCACATCAACCGCGGCCACTACGGCCTGCAGGATCTCGGTCACCAGTGCTTCGTCTTTCAGCAACGCGGAGCCGGCGGCCTTGTTGCAGACCTTCTTGGCCGGACAGCCCATGTTGATGTCGATAATCTGCGCGCCCAGTTCGACGTTGGCCCGTGCCGCATCGGCCAGCATCTGCGCATCGCCACCGGCAATCTGCACCGAGCGGGGCTCGGGATCGCCTTCGTGGATCATGCGCATGCGCGACTTGCGGGTATTCCACAGGCTCATGTCGCTGGTAACCATTTCCGAGACTACAAGCCCTGCGCCCAGACGCTTGCACAGCTGACGAAAGGGCTGGTCGGTGACGCCCGCCATCGGGGCGAGAATCAAACCGTTCTGCAATGTATATGGGCCGATGCGTACCGCCGACATAGGACTTCCCTGAAGTGGGGCCGGATCATGAGAGTTCGAAAAAGGGTGGGCATGATACCCGCTCTCGATGACTGGTTAAAGGCTGAATTGAACAAAATCTGAACAGTTATTCTGTTATCGCCAACGGTTTGGTTGGCTCCGATCCAGTCAGAAAAATGCCGTCAATCGGGAAACGCTGAAGCGGTTCATTCCGGCGAATGGAAGTTCAGGCTGTAGTTCACCGCTTTCGGCCCCGGATCGAGAATATCCAGGGCGATGTGGATCGGCGTCTGCGGCGGCATTTCCGCGAGGCCTTCGAGATCGCCGCTCAGGTACTCGCCGGGTTTGAAGCGACGACTGGCGATCAGATGACCATTGAGGTCGGCAAAACGCAGTTCGAGCAAGGGGAACGGCTGGGAAAACGTCGCTCGGTTGTAAATGATCGCATCGACCACCAGCGCCCCGCTGAACTCGGGATGGCTGCGCACCACCAGGTTGCTGCTCTTGATTTTGCCGATATCGACTTTCGACGGCACGGTGCAGCCGATCTGCGGGCAGATCTGCTGGAACCACGGTCGGTATTGATCCTGCCGCGCCAGTTCCTCGAAGTGATAGGCAACGTACTGAGCGGCAAGACCGCCGGCGGCCAGCAGCACCAGCACCAGCCAGAGCAGGCGCCGGCCCCAGGGCGAACGACGTTGCTGCCAGTCCAGTTGCAGCGGGTCGTCGGTCAGATCCTGCAGGACCTCGGCGCGCACGCCGGGCTCGGCCCGTTCGCGTTTTTGCGCGGCGAAGTGATCAATGGCAGATCGTCGTCATCGCTGTCGTCGCTGGCCGAGAAGCGTTCGCGGCGGGCGGCCGGGTCAATCGGATCGTGCAGGCGCAGTTGCGGGATCGGCGGCTCGTCGTCCAGATCCACCGGCTCCAGCGACAGCGAAGGTTCGGTGCGCTCGGGTTCGAGGGTTTCGATGCCGTCGATATCCGGCTCGACATCCGGCGCTGCGCTGCGCTCATCGGCAGGTTCGCTGAACAGGCTGTCGGGCCATGTGCCTTCGTCCGGTTCCGGGCTGTCGCGCCGGGCGCTCAAGGATTCTTCGCGGGTACGGCCGAATTCGGCGGCTGGTTGGATTTCACGCTGTTCGAGGCGGGCGAGTTCTTCGTCCAGATCGAGGCTGTCCAGATCCAGTTCCGACGCGCTCCATTGCTTCTGGCTGATGGCGCGCGGTGCGGGATCTGTTCGACGACCGCAGAATCGCTGACAGGCGCGGGCGTTTCAGGCAGCGCTGGTGCGAGCGGCGTCACCGTGTCCTTGCCAGAATGTTGCTCGAGCAGCTGCTTGGCGGCATTGAACACTTGCAGGCAGGAGCCGCAACGAACCACGCCGCGCGCCACGCTCAACTGAGCATGGTTGACGCGGAAACTGGTCTGGCAATGCGGGCATTGGGTGACGAAACTGTCGGTCATGCGGCGATCCGGTTCAGGCAAGCGGTCATTTTAGCGCCGACGCCCGGTGATGCGCACCCAGCCGTCGCGATTGGCGATCGGGTCGAGCTCGAAGTCCTGCGCATAAGCTGCCGCTACTTCTTCGCCCTGCTCGGCGAGGATGCCCGACAGCGCCAGGCGCCCACCGCTCTTGACCAGGCTGGACAGTTGCGGTGCCAGCGACACCAGCGGGCCGGCGAGAATATTGGCCACCAGTACGTCGGCCGGAACCTGCGGCAGATCCTCGGGCAGGTACAGCGGGAACAGATCATCGGCAATGTTGTTGCGCCCGGCGTTGTCGCGCGAGGCTTCCAGTGCCTGTACGTCGATGTCGGTGCCCACAGCTTGTTTGGCGCCGAGCAGCAGGGCGGCAATCGCCAGAATCCCGAGCCACAGCCGAAGTCGAGCACGTGGCAGTCTTTCAGATCCTGGCCGTCGAGCCATTCCAGGCACAGTGCGGTGGTCGGGTGGGTGCCGGTGCCGAACGCCAGGCCCGGGTCCAGCAGCAGATTGACCGCGTCAGGCTCGGGAGCAGCGTGCCAGCTCGGCACGATCCACAGGCGCTGGCCGAAACGCATCGGCTCGAAGCCGTCCATCCAGCTGCGTTCCCAGTCCTGGTCCTCGATGACTTCGCTGTGGTGCTCGGGCAGCGGGCCGCCGGTCAGCAGTTCCAGATGGGCCAGGACCGGCTCCGGTTCAGTGCCGCCTTCGAACAGGGCCAGCAAGTGGGTGTGCGACCACAGTGGCGTGGTGTTGAGTTCTGGCTCGAAGATCGGCTGGTCTTCAGCGTCCATGAAAGTCACCGACACGGCACCGACTTCGAGGAATGCGTCCTCGTAGGTTTCGGCTTGTTCCGGGGTGATGGCGAGACGGACTTGCAGCCAAGGCATGGCGGGCACCTTTGAAAATCTGTGGGGCAGCCCGAAGCTGCAAAAGCGCGCAGTTTACGCCAGGTCGCCGGCAAAGTGGACACGCCGCTTTGCTGTTACACAATCACCGGGGCGATATACATATGTATTGCCTGAGTGCGGTTGCCGGCAAATAGAGTGAAAGCTCATTTATACGCAATAACGGGCTGGACGACATGGCGGGTGAACAAGGGATTGTAGAAGAAAAACGAGCGCAAGCCGCCGCGTCCACAGGAACGGCCCAGGAGATTCTGCTGCGGATCACGCGTTGGCAGGTGCTGATCGACAAGCGTCTGAGCAGCCAGATGACCTTACTGGCGGCCATGGAAAACTTTGCGTTGACCGAGCTGCGCGATCACTACCCGCACGGCAATATCGATCCGGGGTTCGTGCTGGCTTTGCTTGATGCGATCCTGCAGAAAATCATCGACGGCAAATCGCTGATGTACCTGGCGATCCGTAACGCTCCGTACCGCTGGCCGGGCGCTGCTGATCGGGCTTTGCCGGCCGGCCGCCGTCAAGCGGTCATCCAGGCCGTAGATAGCGTTTCGGAACATTTCCTTGATCATTACAAAAATTATCTGCGAACACACTGGCAAACCAAGGGACAGGAGACTGCGTTCGATCAGTTGGTCTTGCGCAAGTTGCGGCGCTACATCAACGACATCGACGCGCTGTTCCACCCAGACCGTCTCGCGGGGCTGACGCCGGATCGATTACGCAGGCAGATCGAAAAGGTTCAGGAACGAGGCGCTCGCCGCTATCGGTTGACCGCGCTGGCAACGGGCGCGGAAAAGAAAAGGCTGGAAGCGCAGTCATACGCGCAATTGCCACATTGGTTGCGGGTGCTGAATGAACCCGGGTTAGCCAGGTTGCGCAGTTATCAAGAGCAGACGTCGCAGGCCCAGGCAGCGCTCGATGATCTGCTGGAAGGCTACGGCTCGTTGCGCGCCTATGCCCGGCAACAGGCGATTGACTACATCCGGCTCAAGCTCGACATGGAGGTCGAACCGGACCGGATCGACGTTCGCCTGAAATGGCGTTCAGCGGTTGGCGAGTCGACGCAGAACCGCAGTCTGAGCGAATTGCTCGCGGCGGGACCGATCGGCGCGGATTTCGCCGTCGTGCTGGAAGTGACCGGCGGCCCTTCGCGACGCAATCAGCCGCTGGAGCCGGCATTCATCGCCGACATGCTGGCCGGCCAGGATTACCCGGTCGGATACCTCAGAGCCCTCGCCGGGCAATATGCGCGCGAAGAAGTGCAAAAAGCCTCGATCGACTGGTTCATCGCACGGCTCAAGCAAAGCGCGTTCATTGCGCGTTGTGCGGGGCATATGGCAGTGGACGAGCATGACCGTCTCGAACCGATGTGGGCGGGGAAGGCAATGGACGCGTCCTTGCGCGTCGCCGCGCTGGCGCTACCCAACGGCATGCAGTGTGCCGACTTTCTGGTGTTTTATCGGGAAGACACTCCAGCAACGGTGAGCCACCTGCTGCTGTACGCACCAAACAAGCCGGACGGTCAAGAGTGGATCCGCCTGCCTTCGCTGGCGGCACTGACTGGAGAGGTCTGGGGCTGGACGCAGAGCGAGTCCGGTCGCGAATACCTTGTGCAGCAGCTTTCCCCGACTGCCCATCGTCAAGCCCGTGAGTATCTTGTTGCCGTGGCGGCCGATCCTGGCCTTTGGGGAATGAAAAGTGATATCCGGCGTGCGTCCATGCCGTTCGCCGAATGCGTCGAAGCGGCGGTGCAGATGGGTCTGGCGAAAAATTTGCAACAGGTCGAAGAGGACAACTCACTGCGCTGGTACTCAACGCTGCCCCTGGATGCGCGCCGACGTCTCAGCAGCCTGAATCAGGAGCTGGTTGTCCATCAGCAGGTCTTCAACGAGTGGCTCGGCGGTTTCGAAGTCTTTATCGACTTCGCCAGACGCACGGTTGCCGCCGAGATCGCGCCTTATATGCGCAGCAAACAGGTACTGGAACCGGTCGACCCGGCCACCGTATTGATCGATTACAACGCCGGCCTCGCTGATCGCAGGCAGCAGTCGGTGGCCAGCCTGCTCGATCTGGCGATCTACGGCTATGACGACAACGCCGGCATCGATCATCCGAAAAAAGGTGTGCGCTCCTCCGTTGGCCAGGATTTGAGCCGGGTGCGCAGCGCCGATCTGGCCTTGTATCTGCGCCGGGCCTGGTTGGGTGAAAAGTACGCCAGCGAGATCCGCAGCAAATATCTCGACGCCCGCGATGACGCTTACGAGCCGCGTCGGTTCGCCTGGCGCAACGTGCTGCTGTCGAAGATGGATCGTGATTTGCGCGTCGCCAGAAGTCAGGCGCGGTTAAGCGACGCGGTCTATTTTGCGCTGGTCCGTCAGGTCTCGTTGTTGAGTCAGCCGCCAGCGCCGGGTACGCATTTGCCGGGCGCCAGCGTGGTCAGCAGTGACGGTGTTTTCAGCTTTACCGTACGCAGCCACGTGGTGCTCGGGGTTTACGTTTTCACCTGTTTCTATCCCGAACCGTCCTGGTGGCTGTACACCCCAGATGCTCCCGATGATCTTGTGTTGCGTGCGTATCAGTCACTGTATGGCGACATTGCCGGATCGTTGCATGACTATTTGCTGGCACGCACGCCGGTTGCTGCGCGCGCCACGGTGTCGCGTTCGCTGTATGCGATAGCGGCAAAAAAACAACGCGTCGATACGCTGTTCGAAGCGCAACGAGTGAGCGATGCCCGCAGCGAATTCAATGCTTATATCGAGCGCACCGTCACCGATGTGGAAGACATCACCACCAGTCGCGCAGAAATGATCGAGCGACAAGTGGTCAAAGGCCTGATGTTCGGTGCCGCGCCGTTCTGCATGGTGTTTCCGCCCTTCGCCTTGCTGCTGGACGTCGTGTTCGTTGCCGTCAGTGCCGGTCAAGCCGTCGCGGCGCATCTGGAAGGCGATGTCGAGGGCGCGCTCGGGCATTGGCTTGAGGCGTCGTGGGGCGCGCTGTTTGCCTCGGTTGGCGCTGGCAGTACGGTCAAATTGCTTGGGCGTACGGTCAGAAACCTGAAGTACACGACACGGCCGGCCTCATTGCTCAGCGAGCGCTTGAACACCGTGGCTCCGCTTCGCAAGGAAGCGTTGCCGGCGGTTCGCGAGGTGCGTTTTCATGCCAGGCAGGCCGTCAGCAACAAGCCGGGTAATTTGCAGCGGGTCACTGAAGAAGGTGTTTTTTATGGCACATGGCGCAGTCCGCCGAGTGCTGTCCAGCCGCAGCCGAGCTATTACATTCGCCACAGAGGCAGGTACTTCCAGGTCAGGGAAAACCCGCATTTCGGTGGCCTGAGCCTGGTCGATGCCCGGCGTCCCGCCACCATTTATCAGCGCCCCATACGCCTGGCTGCGAGCGGCAAATGGACCCATGATCGAGTCGGGCTGCGCGGCGGCCATGATCAGGTGCGCAACCTTGGTCATGTAAGCAATCTGCGCGATGCATTTCCCGGTCGCGTCGAGCCAGCGCTGAGCCGTGGGGCGTTGCAGGGCGAAGCCGTGGTAGCGAAGTTCGTCGCCGGGTCTGTGGACAATTATCTGTTTTCGCTGAACGCGCAAACCTGCGTGATTGCCTCGATGTACAACCCGGCGACCAAGGTCGGCGCGGTCATCCATTTCGATCACAATATTCACTCTCTTATTGAGCGAACCGTCCAGGACGTAGTGGCGCGCCTGGGAGGCTCGGCCAAGGATATTCGTGCCACCCTGGTGGGCGGTGACTGGCTGACGGGGGCGGATATCGGCGGGGCGGTCAGAAGTGTATTGCGCCAGCAGGGCTGCGGCCAAGCTGGGATTACTGGTCCTACTCTTCATGTCTGGGTAATAACTATGCGGTTTCGCTGAATCTGAACAGCGGTGTTTCGACAGTGTTCAAGACGTCCTCCAATCAGGTTGAGCGCCTGTATACGCCGGTTTTGCAGCGAGCGGGATATGCCACCGATCCGGTAGCGAAACGCGCGAAGCTGTTCATGCAGCGGTTTCGTCAAAAGCCGTTGCAACAAGATGCCTCTGGCGCTGTGGTCGATCAGGGCGGGCGCCTGGCCACTGCTGAATTGATTCAAGGGCAGGCTTTTTCGTTGGTGTCGCTGAGCTGATGGCGTTGTTCCAGGCATAAAAAAACCCGATCCGCAGGGATCGGGTTTTTACACCGCTTCAGCCTTACGACTGTTTGGCCAGCTTGTGCTCGAGGTAGTGAATGTTCACACCGCCCTTGCAGAAGCCTTCGTCACGAACCAGGTCACGGTGCAGCGGGATGTTGGTTTTGATCCCGTCGACCACGATTTCGTCCAGGGCATTGCGCATGCGGGCCATGGCTTCGTCGCGGGTTGCGCCGTAAGTGATCAGCTTGCCGATCAGCGAGTCGTAGTTCGGTGGCACGGCATAACCGCTGTACAGGTGCGAATCGACGCGAACGCCGTTGCCGCCTGGAGCATGGAAATGCTTGACCGTGCCCGGGCTCGGCATGAAGGTCTTCGGATCTTCAGCGTTGATCCGGCACTCCAGCGAGTGACCGCGAATGACCACGTCATCCTGAGTGAACGACAGCTTGTTGCCAGCGGCGATGCTGAGCATCTCCTTGACGATGTCGATACCGGTGACCATCTCCGAAACCGGGTGCTCCACCTGAACACGGGTGTTCATTTCGATGAAGTAGAAACGACCGTTCTCGTAGAGAAACTCGAAAGTACCGGCGCCACGGTAGCCGATGTCGATGCACGCCTTGACGCAGCGAGCCAATACTTCCTGGCGCGCTTTCTCGTCGATGCCCGGAGCCGGCGCTTCTTCGAGAACCTTCTGGTGACGACGCTGCAGCGAGCAGTCGCGGTCGCCCAGGTGGATGGCGTGGCCCTGGCCGTCGGACAGTACCTGCACTTCGACGTGGCGCGGGTTGGTGAGGAATTTTTCCAGATAGACCATCGGGTTGCCGAACGCCGCGCCTGCTTCGGAGCGGGTCAGTTTCGCCGAGGCGATCAGGTCTTCTTCCTTGTGCACCACACGCATGCCGCGACCACCACCACCACCGGCGGCCTTGATGATCACCGGGTAGCCGACTTCACGACCGATGCGCAGCGCCGTTTCTTCGTCTTCCGGCAGCGGGCCGTCGGAACCTGGAACGGTCGGTACGCCTGCTTCGATCATCGCGTGCTTGGCCGATACCTTGTCGCCCATCAGGCGGATGGTGTCGGCTTTCGGGCCGATGAAGGCGAAGCCGGAGTTCTCGACCTGCTCGGCAAAATCGGCGTTTTCCGCGAGGAAACCGTAGCCTGGGTGAATGGCGGTAGCGCCGGTCACTTCAGCGGCAGCGATGATGGCCGGGATGTGCAGGTAAGACTGAGCGGCGGACGCCGGGCCGATGCAGACGGATTCGTCTGCCAGACCCAGGTGCATCAGCTCTTTGTCGGCCTTGGAGTAAACGGCGACGGTCTTGATGCCCATCTCTTTGCAGGCACGCAGAATCCGCAGGGCGATCTCACCGCGGTTAGCGATCAGAACTTTTTCCAACTTCGCAGTCATCAAAGGCTCTCCGCGGTTCAAACGATGGTGAACAGCGGTTGGTCGTACTCAACCGGCTGGCCGTCTTCGACGAGGATGGATTCGATCACACCGCTGGTTTCAGCTTCGATGTGGTTCATCATCTTCATGGCTTCGACGATGCACAGGGTGTCGCCTTTCTTCACGGTCTGGCCGACTTCAACGAAGGCTGGCGAGGTTGGCGAAGACTTACGGTAGAAGGTGCCGACCATCGGCGAACGGGCCACAGTGCCGTTCAGCGCGGGTGCAGCAGCGGCAGCCGGAGCAGCGGCAGCGACTGGCGCGGCAGCAGGGGCAGCGGCCGGAGCCTGCATCGGGGCTGGCGCGTAGTACTGCTGCGCCGGGGTCTTGCTGTGGCGGCTGATGCGTACGGACTCTTCGCCTTCCTTGATCTCGAGCTCGTCGATGCCGGACTCTTCCAGCAATTCGATCAGTTTCTTAACTTTACGGATATCCATGAATCATCAACTCCCAAGGGTCGGTCAGGGGCGTATAGCTTGGTGTTCAAGCTGCTCTAGTGCGGCCTCCAGGGCCAGTCGGTAACCGCTGGCGCCAAGGCCGCAGATCACTCCTACCGCTACATCGGAGAAGTAGGAGTGATGGCGGAAAGGTTCGCGCTTGTGCACGTTGGACAAATGCACTTCGATGAATGGGATGCTCACTCCCAGCAGCGCGTCACGTAATGCGACACTTGTGTGCGTAAAAGCCGCCGGATTGATCAGAATGAAATCCACCCCTTCACCGCGCGCAGCGTGAATGCGATCGATCAATTCGTACTCGGCGTTGCTTTGCAGATGAAGCAGATGATGGCCGGCTTCGCGGGCGCGCCGCTCCAGATCCTGATTGATCTGCGCCAGGGTCGTCGACCCGTAGGTCCCCGGTTCCCGGGTGCCGAGCAGGTTCAGGTTGGGGCCGTGCAGCACCAGTAGCGTTGCCATCTGCGTTGTCCTTGTTATCAATGAGCAGTCGTCAGAACCCGGCGACTATGCCGCAAAGCCTTTGTGACTGTCCAGTTCCATGCAATAGGCGGCACGATGGGCGATGTTTGCGCGAAATTTGTGACCGAGTGAGCTGATCCGGTCATTAGTGGTGGTGGCGTGGGCCTCTTCGCGAGCAGGCCCGCTCCCACAGGGAGATGCATTGCAAAGTAGGAGCGAGCCTGCTCGCGATAGCAGTTTGTCAGACGCGGAAGGCTTGTACGGCCGTGTGCAGTCGGCCGCCTAGAACCAACAGATTCTCGCCCTGTTCACGCCCCTGTCCGATGCGCAGCAGGTTATCCCCACCCAGTTGATGGATGCGTTCGCTGTGGTCGCGGATCTCGCTGACTGCGCCACTTTGCTGCGCGGTGACATCGGCGATGCGCACGGCGGTATCGGCGATGGTCTGGATCGCGCCGACGATTTTGTCCAATGCGCCGTCGGCCGCCTGCGCCTGATTGGCCGTGGCTTCGGCGTGTTCGACCTGCGCGCGCATGCCTTCGACCGATTGCCGGGCGGCGGTCTGCAGGCCGGCGATCAGCGTCTGGATTTCTGCCGTGGCCCCGGCGGTGCGTTGTGCCAGCGAGCGCACTTCTTCCGCGACCACGGCAAAACCACGGCCCATCTCCCCGGCGCGGGCCGCTTCGATTGCGGCGTTCAGGGCGAGCAGATTGGTCTGGTCAGCAATCGAACGAATCACCGTCAGCACGCCGCCGATGGTTGCTGATTCTTCTGCCAGATGTTCGATCATTTGCGCATTGCCCTGAACTTCACCCACCAGCGCATGCAGCCCGGTCAGGCTCTGGCCGATCACCGTCTGGCCATGCTCGACGGCCAGACCGGCATGACGGCTGGCGTCCGCAGCCTGCCGGGCATCGCCGGCCACTTGCTGAATGGTCGCCTCGAGTTCACCCAGCGAGTCGCGAATCAGCGCAGTGTCACCTGCCTGATGCTCGGCGCCGCTGTGCAAGTCATTGCTCAGTTCGGCGAGGTGCGGCTGCTGCCTGCGACTTGCTCGGCGTTGCCGCGAATGGTGCCGACCAGATCCACCAGATAGGCGCGCAAGCGGTTGAGCGACGCTTCGATGTCGTGCAATTCGCGATTGGTCTTGCCCAGTTGGATGTCGCGACTGAAATCGCCCTCGGCCCAGGTCGACAGCGCCGGGGCGAGGTTGGTCAGGGTGCGGGCGAGGCGCCGCTGCAAGGTATCGATGAGCAGGGCGATCAGCAGAATCAGGCCGATCATCACACCTTGCATCATCCGCACTTCGCCCTGGATCTGCCCATGTTGCGCGCGTACCACCGGTTCGAGACCGGCGATGGCGTGCTGCACGCTGGCGATTTTGTCGTGGGTGGCGGCGCTGAGGTCGGCGCGTTTCTGGATCTGCTCGCGGGTGCGCGCCAGTTCCGCCGGATAGCGGCCAAGCAAGCTGTTCAGTTCGCGTTTGAGGGCGACACCGGCATCTTCGGCGGCGGCTTTATCAGTGTTCTCGATGCCCATCAGCGCGGCGAAATCGTCACTGCTCGATTCGTTGCTGGCGACCACACCAAGCAAGGGCAGGGCATCGATGGCCTGGGCCTGGGCGCGCATGTTGCTCACTTCACGCTCGACATCGGCAGCCAGTTCACTGCGCCCGCTGCTGACCAGTTTGTCCCGCGCCAGCGACAGTTTGCCCAGATGCTGCGATGCGGCGAGCAGTGGTGCGAGATAAGTCGCGTTGCCATTGGCGTAGGTGTTTAGCTGGTCGAGGCTGGCGCTGAGTTCGCGTTCGGCCTGCAACAGCAGCGCCTGCGGATCGCCGGCCAGTTTGCCGGCGGCGAGCAGGTCGGTTTTGCTGAATTCATCAAGGCTCGACAGGCTTGGCTGCACGCTGTCGGCCAGCGCCGGGGGCAGCTCACCCAGTTGCTTGTGCACGCTGTCGATGGCCTGGGCGGCGCTGCTCAGGCGCAGCGCGTCACCGCTGGCGAGGTAATCCTCGATGTTGCGCGCCACTTCATTCTGAAATTGTTGCGACAGCCCCAAGTAACGCTCCATCAAAAGATAAGGTCGTTCGAGGGCTTTTTGCGACCACCACAGCGTGGCGCCAAGGGCCACGCAGACGGCGACCAGCAGCAAAGTGTTGAGATTGGTGAGCAACTTCAGGCGCATGACGGCTACCAACGGCAGGAATGGTAAGCGCCTGAATTTATTGCGGTTCTATTACAAGGTTATGACCGAATCAGTGGATTCCGATGAAAAAGTGGCACTTTGCTTTGACTGCCGCGCGGTCTGCACCCGATTGCGTCCGGCACCTTTGGCGCGGTACAGCGCCTCGTCGGCCTGGCTGGCCATCATCAGGCTGTCGGAGTCATCGCACATTTCCACCACGCCGGCGCTGAAGGTGCACCACAGATCCTGCGGCTGCGCCGGGTAATGAATCTCGGCGAAGCGCTGACGAATCTCGTCGAGGACTTTATGCGCCGCGTCGATATCCGTGTCGGGCATGACGATGGCGAACTCTTCGCCGCCGTAACGGCCGATGAAGTCGGTCTTGCGCAAACGCTGCTTGAGAAACAGCGCCAGGCTCTTGATCACACGGTCGCCCATCGGGTGGCCGTGGCTGTCGTTGACCCGTTTGAAGTGATCGATATCGAGCATGGCAAAGCTCAGCGGCTTGTTCTCGCGGCGCGCACGGAACGAGCAGTCTTCGAGCAATTGCAGAATATGCGTGTGGTTGTACAGACCGGTGAGGCTGTCGCGGACCATCCGTGCTTTGAGGTTGCGCGCGCGGGCGGCGCGGTTGCGCACGGTGGTGATCAGGTGGCGTGGCTTGATCGGTTTGGTCAGGAAGTCATCGCCGCCCTCGCTCATGGCGTCGAGCTGCTTGTCCAGATCGTCCTCGGCCGACAGGTAAATGATCGGCACGCTGACGTAGCGGTCGTTGTGACGGATGACCTTGGCCAGCTCGGTGCCGGTGCAGGCCGGCATGTACATGTCGAGGATGATCAGGTCCGGCTGGAAATCCGCCAGTTCGGCCATTGCCTGAATCGGTTCGATCAGGGTGCGGGTGACAATCCCGGCGCTGTTGAGCAGGCGCTCGGTGTGCAGGGCCTGGGCGCGCGAGTCGTCGATGATCAGCACTTTATAGGGCTCGTACTGGGCGACGCAGGTCAGCACTTCGATTTTTTCCAGCAGGCTCGAGGCTTCAAGGGTGCCGGTGAGGAATTCCTGGCCACCGGCGCGCACGGCGGCGAGGCGGGTCGGCGTGTCGGTTTCGTGCAGGCTGAAGAACAGCAGCGGCAGCGGTTCTTCGAGGCCGACCTGAGCTTCGGCGGCGAGTTTCAGGCCGATGCCGGGGCCACTGAAATCCACGTCCATGACAATCGCCGCGGGCAAGCGCTCGACCATCGACGAGCGAAACGCGGCGACACTGTCCAGCGCCTGTGCGCTCAGGCCAAAGAATTCGAGCTGCTTGGCCAGGCGTTCGGCGCGGTCGTGATCCTGCAACATCACGTAGATCGGCTTGCGCAGCGGCGGCAGGAACGTCTGGTCGAGCTGATCACCATGGCGCAGGCCAGTGCGCGACAGGCGCTGCATCAACCGATTCAGATCAGTGATCAGGCCGCTGCTGAGGCGCCCACGGTTGGCATCCACCGCTTGCAGCGACTGGCTGATGTGGTGCGCCAACTGACTGTGTTCCGGCTGTTCAAAGCGCTCGGCAAAACGCAGCAGACGCAGATTCGCCTCGCTCAGTTCGGCGAGATCGACGGTGGACCACTCACTGCGTTGCAGGCGCTGCCATATCTCAAGAATCTGACGTGCCTGATGAATTACCCGCTGGGCAAAGTGGTGCTTGAGACGCTCACGGCTGGGGTCTTCTGGCTCGGTCATATCCTGACTACTAGTTAGGGTGCATGCTGAGATCGACTGGTGGCTCTATGCTAGCATCTCTTTTCCCTTAGACGAGTGTCGTACGTCAATAATCTGCTGGACGACACGATTCAGTTTCTGACCGGGTGGTTTTCTCATGCACTTGCAGGTCAGTTCGATGCCCGAAATCCGGGCGCCCGACTTGAAGGTGGGGGCAGAGGCGTCGGGAATTCTCCATCGCTGCTCGGGCCGAATCCAGATCAGAGTGCACTGCGTTGCTGGCGTTGCCGTATCAGGGAATCCCTTAGTGTGTGGCGAAGCGTCATCCGGCCGCACCATTTGCGGCTTATCGTTAGCGACGGGTGCCCGGCCTTGGCACGTTGTTGTATGGTTGTGGTCGAACCGTTGAACCCAAGTGATTGAAAGGATATCGCCATGCTGGACTGGAAAAACCGCGCGGGCAGCGCGCCTGAACGAGCCGCCGAGCCCAAGTCGGCCACCCGCAGCTATGTCGGCGGGCTGCTGTTCAGCCGGGCGCTGGCCACAGTGATCGGTCTGTACTTGCTGGTCACCATCGCGCTGGGCTGGTACTGGAGCCAGGAACCGGAGCTGTTCCCGGTGGCGCAGAACGCCCAGGTCGCTGCCGAGAAGGAAGGCAAGCAAATGGTGGTCGGCTACACCACGGTCGAAACCCTGAAGACTGTTGCCGGCACCTTGCTCAACAAGCCGGGCGGTTACATTTCCAACGATCGTTTCCCGCCGGGCCTGTGGATGGACAACACGCCGAGCTGGGAATATGGCGTGCTGGTGCAGGTGCGTGACCTGACCCGCGCCCTGCGCAAGGATTTTGCCCGTTCGCAATCACAGTCCGCCGAAGACGCCGATCTGGCCAAGGCCGAACCGCGTTTCAACTTCGACAACAAAAGCTGGGTGCTGCCGTCCAGCGAGTCGGAATACCAGGAAGGCATCAACTCCCTGAGCCGTTATCAGTCGCGCTTGTCGGATCCGAATCAGAAAAACGCGCTGTTCTACGCCCGCGCCGACAACCTCAACAACTGGCTGGGCGATGTCGGCACCCGTCTCGGTTCGTTGTCGCAACGCCTGTCGGCCAGTGTCGGTCGGGTCAAGCTCAATACCGCGCTGAAGACCGAAGTTCCGGCAGTTGGCGAAGTGCCGCAGGTTGACGAAGAAGTCGTGGAAACCCCGTGGATGCAAATCGACAACGTGTTCTACGAAGCACGCGGTCAGGCCTGGGCGCTGTCGCATCTGCTGCGCGCCATCGAAGTCGATTTCGCCGATGTGCTGGCGAAGAAGAACGCCACCGTCAGCGTGCGCCAGATCATTCGTGAACTGGAGGCTTCGCAAGAGCCGGTGTGGAGCCCGATGATCCTCAATGGCAGCGGTTTTGGCGTCTTGGCCAACCACTCGCTGGTCATGGCCAATTACATTTCCCGGGCCAACGCGGCGGTGATCGATTTGCGTCAACTGCTCAATCAGGGCTGATTCGTGAGTCAAACAACCAGAGAGGCGGCCCATCGCGCCGCCTCGGACGCCGAACAGATCGCTTGGGTCGACGAGCATGACAACCTGCTCGGCGCGCTGGTGCGCTCCGATTTGCGCGAGCGCGGTCTGATTGGCCGGGGCACCTACATCATGCTGTTCAATTCCGCCGGTGAGCTGTGCGTGCACCGGCGCACGTTGAGCAAGGCGATTTACCCCGGGTACTGGGATGTTGCCGCAGGCGGCATGGTCCAGGCTGACGAAAGCTACGCCGAGTCGGCGGCGCGCGAGCTGGAGGAAGAGCTGGGCGTCAGCGGCGTCGAACTCACCGCTCACGATCACTTCTACTTCGAAGACACTGGCAACCGTCTATGGTGTTCGGCGTTTTCCGCCGTGTGGGACGGGCCGCTGAAACTGCAGCCGGAAGAGGTCCTTGAAGCGCGCTTCATTCCCGTCGAGCAGGTCATGCGCGAAATCAGCGAAAAGCCGTATTGCCCGGACTCTCTGGCCGCGCTGAAGCGCTATCTCAAGGCGCAGCAAAGCAACGTCGCAAAGAACACATGAATTGGCGCCGATTGGCACTTAGCAATCGCGATTTTTGCCGTTACACTGCGCGACCTTTTCAAACTGCACCGAACGCTTCCCATAAGCGCCGATGCAGTAGCGCTGCCCCTGCCTGAGTGGGGCTTCGCGGTCGCTGACCTTGCCCAAGGTTGCGATCAGTCTTTGTCCTCCCGAGAGGATTGCCGGTGGCCAAGAAAGCCGCATCCTTCGCCGCCCTGGGCGGCCTGGTATTTTCCACCGACGCAGGTCGTCATTGCCCGGAATGCAGCAAACCGGTGGACGCCTGTATCTGCAAACAAACCGTGATCCCGGCCGGTGACGGCATTGCCCGCGTGCGTCGCGAAAGCAAAGGGCGTGGCGGCAAGACGGTGACCACCATCACCGGCGTGCCCCTGGCCGAAGACGCGCTCAAGGAGCTGGCGACGACGTTGAAAAAACGTTGTGGCACTGGCGGGGCGCTGAAGGACGGCATCATCGAAATCCAGGGCGATCACGTCGAGCTACTCCTGGCAGAGCTGATCAAGCACGGTTTCAAAGCGAAGAAGTCCGGCGGCTAGCAGCCTCTGTGAAACCCTCCGGCGGCTTGATCCGGCTTCGAGTGTTCTCGGATCCGGCGTCGTTGCCATGGTTTTCACAGAGCCTGTTCATGACCGGTTTCTAAACTCCACGCAGTCAGTGCGGTCTACCGCCGCACTGACGAACCGTCATTTTCATTCTTTAGACTGCGCCGGCCTGCACTTCAGGCGACGCACTCTGACTTCTTTATAGGGGACTTCGATGTCCGTACGACGCACACGTAAAGACGATGGCAGCCAATGGACAGTTGCGGACAGCCGCAGCGTTTACGGGATTCGCCATTGGGGGGCCGGGTATTTCGCGATCAATGAAGCCGGTCGCGTCGAAGTACGTCCGAACGGCCCGAGCAGCTCGCCCATCGACCTGTTCGAGCAAGTCGACCAATTGCGCAAGAGCGGTTTGTCCTTGCCGTTGCTGGTGCGTTTCCCTGACATCCTGCAAGACCGTGTCCGTCAGTTGACCGGCGCTTTCGATTCCAACATCGAGCGCCTGGAATACCAGAGCAAATACACCGCGCTGTACCCGATCAAGGTCAACCAGCAGGAAGCGGTGATCGAGAACATCATCGCCACCCAAAACGTCTCCATCGGTCTGGAAGCCGGCTCCAAGCCTGAGCTGCTGGCGGTGCTGGCGCTGGCGCCGAAGGGCGGCACCATCGTCTGCAACGGTTACAAGGACCGCGAGTTCATCCGCCTCGCGCTGATGGGCCAGAAGCTCGGCCACAACGTGTTCATCGTCATCGAGAAAGAATCCGAAGTCGGCCTGGTGATCGAAGAAGCCGCCTCGCTGAAGGTCAAGCCGCAGGTGGGTCTGCGCGTGCGGCTGTCGTCGCTGGCCTCCTCGAAGTGGGCGGACACCGGTGGTGAGAAATCCAAATTCGGTCTGTCGGCGGCGCAACTGCTGTCGGTGGTCGAGCGCTTCCGTGGCGCCGGCCTCGATCAAGGCATCCGCCTGCTGCACTTCCACATGGGTTCGCAGATCGCCAACCTCGCTGACTACCAGCACGGCTTCAAGGAAGCGATCCGTTACTACGGCGAATTGCGCAACCTCGGTCTGCCGGTCGATCACATCGACGTTGGCGGTGGCCTCGGTGTCGACTACGACGGCACCCACTCGCGCAACGCCAGTTCGATCAACTACGACATGGACGATTACGCCGGTGTTGTGGTCGGCATGCTCAAGGAATTCTGCGACGCGCAGAGCCTGCCGCATCCGCACATCTTCTCGGAAAGCGGCCGTTCGCTGACTGCGCACCACGCCATGCTGGTGGTGCAGGTCACCGACGTCGAGAAACACAACGACGAGATCCCGCTGATCGAGAACAAGGAAAGCCTGCCGGAAACCGTGCAATGGCTGGTCGATCTGCTTGGCCCGACCGACATCGAAATGGTCACCGAAACCTACTGGCGCGCCACGCACTACATGAGCGACGTCGCCGCGCAGTACGCCGATGGCAAGCTGACCCTGGCGGAAAAAGCCCTGGCCGAGCAGTGCTACTTCGCCGTGTGCCGTCGCCTGCACAACTCGCTGAAGGCGCGTCAGCGTTCGCACCGCCAGGTGCTCGACGAACTCAACGACAAGCTGGCCGACAAGTACATCTGCAACTTCTCGGTGTTCCAGAGCCTGCCGGACACCTGGGCGATCGATCAGGTGTTGCCGATCATCCCGCTGCACCGTCTCGATGAAGAGCCTCTGCGCCGTGCGGTGCTGCAGGATCTGACCTGCGACTCCGACGGCAAGATCAACCAGTACGTCGACGAGCAGAGCATCGAAACCAGCCTGCCGGTGCACGCGTTGAATGAAGGCGAAGATTACCTGCTGGGCGTATTCCTGGTCGGCGCCTATCAGGAAATCCTCGGCGACATGCACAACCTGTTCGGCGACACCGACTCGGTGAACATCTACCAGAACGCCGATGGCAGCGTGTACCACGCCGGTATCGAAACCCACGACACCATCGAAGACATGCTGCGTTACGTGCACTTGTCGCCGGAAGAACTGATGACCCACTACCGCGACAAGTGCGCCAGTGCCCGGATCAGTGCCAGCGAGCGCACGCAGTTCCTCGATGCCTTGCGTCTGGGCCTGACCCGCTCCTCCTATCTGTCTTCCTGAGACCCGATAGCGTTCCGCCCGGGTTGTCCGATTTTTTCCGCAAGCTGTGGAAAATTCGGACAACCCGGTGGGACATCTCCTGATTTTTTCACGAAAACCTGTGCGATCACGGTCAGCAAACTCATCTGGTCTGCTTTTCGCGTAGGTCATTTCCTAAGTTGTACTTCGCCTCTCTACTCGGCCATGCCTCTCGGCGAGAATCCCCGGCCGCCCCTCCTCTAGAGATCCGCCCATGTTCGATCCAGTCAACGAGTCGTCGTTTCGTCTCGATGTAGCGGGCCTGTCCGACCCCTTCGAAGTTCTCGCCTTTACCGGAAGGGAAGCGCTCAGCGAACCCTTTGTCTTCGAGATCGATGTGGTGATCGACGATCCGCATCTGGATCTTGCCGGCCTGCTGCATCGTTCTGCGTTCCTGTGCTTCGGCCCGCCCGGCCAGGGTGTGCACGGGCAACTGCACAGCCTTGTCCAGCATGAGCACAGCCATGGCCTGCGCTTGAGTCGCGTGCGTCTGGGGCCCAGGCTCGACTGCCTTGACCTGCGTTTGAGCCAGCGCATATTCAGCGGCCGCTCCGTGCCGCAGATCATCGACCAGGTCCTGCGTGAGCACGGCATCGTCGGGCTGCAACGACGTTTCGACCTGCACAGCGACTACCCGGCCCGCACCTTCTGCACGCAATACCGGGAATCCGATCTGCAACTGCTCCAGCGCCTGTGCGCAGAGGCGCGTATTCACTATTACTTCGAGCATCACCGCGACAGGCATTGTCTGGTATTGGGCGATGATCCGACGCGGATGCCGCAGGCAGACGTCGCGCGCTATCAGGGCGAGCATGAGCACCTTTGCGTCACTCCAGCCGTACGCCAGTGGCAACTGCAAGAAGATTCACAGGCCGGCCAGCGCGGACCGAATGCCGAAGGCCACAGCGATTTGTCCGCCCTGCGCAGCGGTCAGTGGTTGCCGTTGGACGGCCATCCCTTCATCGAATGCAACCGCCCATGGTTGCTGACCCGCATCGAGCACCGTGCCGATCAGTCTCTCGAACCGCCCTACGGTAATCGCCTGTTCGCGGCCGCGCGGGTGCCCGTCTTTGCGCCCGCCGCGACGCCAGCCAAGCAACGCATGCACAGCCTGCAGCGTGCCTGGGTGGTTTCGGTCGATGAAGCGCAACCCGATCGCTCGCGGCCGGTCGCGGTGCAATTTGACTGGCTGTATCAGGGCGAAGGCGCAGCGCCGAGCCATTGCTGGCTACCGCTCGCACCAACCCTGAGCGAGTTGCCATCAGCGGCGCTGGCCGATGGCGTGGAGGTCGTGGTGAGTTTCCTCGAAGGCGACCCCGATCAGCCGATGGTCAGCGGCGTTCTCCAGCCTCCGGCGCTGGTGGAGGATACGGTTGAGGACGATGTCCCGTTGCCGGAGTTGCTGGTGAGCGATGGGTTGCAGCAGCTGTTGCAGTCCGGCGAGCCGTTGCTGCTGCTGTGCCTGATGCCGGGAGGTGGGAGCTTCAACCACTGTGCCGAGTCCGTGTGCAGTTGCCGGCTGTTGACCGCGCTTGATCAGAGCAGCGCAAGATGAGCGGCGCGGCGCTTGAGCCTATGGCGCAATGGCTGTTACTCGATACCCCTGACGCGTCACGCGCACTGCTGACGTTGCGGCAGGGCTTTGCCGATGTGCAGCGGCACCGGTTGTTCGACGGTACCGAATTTCAACCGGTCAGCGAGCACGGCCCGGTTCTTGTCGACTTGCGTGAGAATCCGGCATTGACCGCCTTGTGCCTGCGCGATCCGGACACTTGGCGCGGGCTGCTGCTGAGCTGCGAAATACCGGCGCAGCAGCTGATCAGCCACTTGCAACGCATGCTCACCGTCTCATTCGGCTTGAATCACCGGGCCTTGCTCAGCTATTACAACCGGCAGACCGCCAGCTATTTCTTCGATGCCTGCGATGCCGCGCAACTGAGTCGCTGGCTCGGGCCAATCCGCCAGTTGCGCTGGTTTGGGGGTACCTGGGCTGACCGCGCCATCGGCAGTCAGGGCTGGCAACAGCTGCGCAATCCCGGCCTGCTCGTCGAACCGCTGGGCATCGAAGAAAGCCTGACCCGGCGCCAGCGTGAGCGCCTGCAAACCTGTCTGCTGGAACAACACATCTGGCGCTGGTGCCAATCCCTGTGCGCCGATTACCAGACGATCGCTGTGCATGTGCAACAGGGTCTGGCGCTGGGTTTCAGTGATCGCGCGGTGCTCGACGGCTGGCTGTGGCTGCGCCTGCTGCATCCGCGCGCGGTGCTGGTTGCTCCACCGGCGGGTCTGACCCAGCAGGAGCGCCTCGATCATCTGCGTCGGCAGTGGGGTGCGGCGGACTGACTGATGCCGTCAGTGAGCCTTGCCGCTGAACCAGCCATCGCTGCGTTTCAGCCACAGGGCTTGCGCGCCGAGGGTCACGCTGCGCAAGACCATGAACAGCAGGAAAGATATCCACAGGCCGTGATTGCCCAGTGCTTGCAAGAACCAGGCGAACGGCAGGAGCAACAACACCGTCAGCAGCATGCCATTGCGCATTTCCCGCGCGCGGGTGGCGCCGATGAACAGGCCGTCGAGCAGGTAACTCCACACCGCAATCAGCGGCAGCACGGCGAGGTAGGGCAGGTAGACGAACGCCGTGTCGCGCACGCTCTGGATGTCGGTCTGCATCTCGATGAACAGGTGCCCGGCCAGCAGAAAAAGCACGGCGAATCCGAGGCTGGCAATCAACGACCAGCCGCCGGCCACCACCAGCGATCGACGCAAGGCCAGGCGATCCCGGGCGCCGATGGCATGCCCGCACAAGGCTTCAACGGCGTGCGCCAGTCCGTCGAGTGCGTGGGCCGTCAGCAGCAGGCCGTTGAGCAGCAGCGCGTTGGCCGCTACGGTCGCATCGCCGAGCCGCGCGCCTTGCACGGTGATCAGGAAAAACACCGATTGCAGGGCGAGGCTGCGGATGAAAATGTCCCGGTTGACCGCCAGCAGCGGGCGCCAGCTCTGCCAGACTCTCAGTGCCGACCAGATGATCTGCCCCGGATAGGCGCGCAACGCCGTGCGCGTCAGCCACAGGCCGAGCAGGGCGCCGCTCCATTCGGCGATCACCGAAGCGCGCGCCGAGCCGACCACGCCCCAGTCCAGGCCGATGACGAACCATAGATTGAGCACAATGTTGATCAGGTTGGTGCTCAGCAGAATCGCCAGCGGCGCCCGCGCGTTCTGCGTGCCGAGGAACCAGCCGACCAGTGCATAGGTCGCCAGCGCGGCGGGCAGGCCGAACAGGCGCGTGTGGAAAAACGCCCGGGTCAGCTGATCCAGTTCAGCCGACGGTTGCATGAAGTGCAGGGCAACGCCACTGAGCGGCACGCCGAGGCCGCCGAGCACGACGGCCAAGCCCAGTGCCAGCAACAGGCCCTGCAAGAGAATCTGCCGCAACGCCGCACCATCGCTGCGCCCGGCAGCCTGCGCGGCAAAACCGGTGGTGCCCATGCGCAGAAAACCCATCGCCCAGGCGAGAAACGTGTACAGACTGGCGCCGACTGCCACCGCGCCGAGTTGATGGGCATGCGGCAGGTGGCCGATGACAGTGCTGTCGACCAGCGCCACCAGCGGCACGGAGATATTGGAAAGAATCATCGGCGCGGCGAGCGCCCAGACCTTGCGGTGAGTCGGGCGGTCGCGCCAGTCGGTAATCAGAGAGGACATGCAGGCTCCTTGGGGGAGCGGGGATTGTAGCGATTAACGCAATTCACTGTAGGAGTGAGCCTGCTCGCGATAGCGCCCGTTCAGTCACACAAGCTTCGAATGACATACCGCGATCGCGAGCAGGCGAGGGCCTACAGGGGGCGGTGGGTTAATGGATGATCCAGCTCAGCAACCACAACCCCAGCAGCAACCAGATGATCCCGGCAATGATCGACGCGTTCATGAACGCCCGGATCGCCGACCAGAGGAGCATCAAACCGACAATCAGCGCGATGATGCTGATGATCGAGGTGTCCATCCCCAGCGTCTGCGCGAGGCCGTCGACAAAGTTGCTGCCGGCATTGCTGAGCATATTGAACAGGCCACTGAGGCCGTCGACGATAAAGCGGATGATCGAACCGAGTGCCTGGCCGAGCCATTCGAAAAAGCTTTCTACGCGCATGTGTGCATCCCGATGAAAGAGCTGAGCCTTGGGCCACACCGAGGGCGGCCGAGTTCCCTGCATGATAGAAGGTTTGCCCGGATCATGTGTGGGAGCGAGCCAGTTCGCGAAGGCGGCGTGTCAGGCAAATCCGGTCTGGATGATCCACCGCCTTCGCGAGCAGGCTCGCTCCCACAATAGATCATCTGCGCTGCTTGCCTTCAGCCCGCATCCCCCGAAGCTATGCGTCTTCAGGAGAGCCCGATGAACCTTGTTGAACTGACCGAACGCCTGCACGCCATTCGTGACCGCAATGACTGGCGGCAATTTCACAGCCCGAAAAACCTCGCCATGGCCGCCAGCGTGGAAATGGCCGAGCTGGTGGAAATCTTCCAGTGGCTGACAGAAGACCAGTCGCGCCAGTTGCCGGCGGAAAAACTCGCGCATGCCGGGCAGGAAGTCGGCGATATCGTCCTGTATCTGTTGCTGCTGTGCAGCGAGCTGGGTCTGGACATGAATGAAGTGGTGCGGGCCAAGCTCGCCGACAGCGAACGGCGGTTCAGCTGATGAGCGACCGTCATTTCGATCAGTTGGCCACGCGCTTCGCCGAAAAAATCTACGGCGGCGCCAAAGGCGCGATTCGCCTCGCCGTGTTGCAGGCCGATCTGACCGAGGCCTTGCCGGATCGGCCGCTGCGCGTGCTGGATATCGGCGGTGGCCTTGGGCACATGTCGCTGTGGCTGGCCGAGCGCGGCCATGACGTCACCTTTACCGAACCGGCCGAACCGATGCTGGAAGGCGCACGCCAGCGTTTTGCCGAAGCCGGGCAAACCGCGACATTCATTCAGGCGCCGTGGCAGGAACTGCCCGGTCAGCTCACCGAGCCCTACGATCTGGTGATCTGCCACGCCGTGCTGGAATGGCTCGCCGAGCCCCACGCGATCCTGCCGGTGCTGCACCAGTTGACCAAGCCCGGCGGCTGGCTGTCGCTGGCCTTCTACAACCGTGACGCGCTGATTTATCGCAATCTGCTCAAGGGCCACTTCAAGAAAATGCGCAAGAACGTCATGGCCGGCGAGAAACAGAGCCTGACCCCGCAGCAGCCTCTCGACCCACGGGAATTGGCAACGCAACTCGCCGGTATGTGGCAGGTCGAAAGTCAGAGCGGCGTACGGGTATTTCACGATTACATGCCGGTGGAATTCCAGGCCCGCGCCGAACTGGCGGACTTGCTGGAAATGGAACTCGCGCACCGTCGTCACCCAGGCTTCGCCGGGCTTGGGCGTTACTTGCACTGGATCTGCCGGCCGATCTGAGCGGAGCGCGACATGAAAGCTCAATGCGGGTTATTGCTGATGAGTCTGGGGTTGGCCGCCTGCCAAGGCAGCAACCCCTACGTGGCCCAGTCACGGCCGTTGCCGCCGGCACCGCCGCAGGCCGCCACCACCTTCGACCGCAGCGCCTACCCGGCGCCGCCGCGTGATTACGGGCGCTACCGCAATTGGGCCTGGCGCGACGGGCAGTTACCACCGGGCACGGCGTGGGCCGACTCGGCGCAGGTGGCCGAGGCGGTCAGCAACGCTCTCGACCAGCGCGGCTTGCGGCCGATGCGCGACAACCGCCCGACCGACCTGCTGGTCAGCGCCGACCTGCGTCTGGAAACCCGATTGCGTCAGGTTCGCGACGACTACGGCTACTACGGTGGCTACGGCGGCTATGATCGTTATGGTCGCGGTTACGGGATGTACAACAGCGTGCCGGTCATGCGCACCTATCAAGAGCAGGTCGTGGTGGTGCGGGTCGATCTGTTCGATGCCGGCAATGGTCAGCCAGTGTGGAGCGCCAGCGCCGAGACCGGCACCCAGGGCAATCAGATCGAACGCGCCGATGCGATCCGCGAGGCTGTGGAAAAAGCCATGGCGGCGTATCCTCCCAGCTGACGTCGTGTCAGCAGGTTCATGTCTTCACCCGGAGAAAAATCATGTTCCGCCGTCTCGCTCTACTCGCTGTTGTCGCGCTGCTCAGTGCCTGCGCCGCCAATCAGGTCAATCACGATTTCGACGCCAGCCGCGACTTTGCCGCTTATCGCAGCTGGAGCTGGAAAGACCCGGCCCTGCAATATCGCCCCGATGATCCGCGCATCAAGAGTGACCTGACCGAACAGCGCATTCGCCAGGCGGTGTCCGATCAACTCGATCAGCGCGGTTTGCGCCCGGCTGCTGGTGGCGGCAAGGGAGATCTGAGCGTGCAGACCTACCTGATCGTCGAGGACCGGCAGCAACAGGTGACGACCAATTACGGCGGCGGTTGGGGCGGCCCGTGGAACGGCTACTGGGGCGCGCCGATGTACAACGAGACGCGCAACATCACCTACAAGGTCGCGACCATTCAGATCGACCTGCTCGACGGCAAGGACGGCAAACTGGTGTGGCGTGGCAGCGATGAACAAATGCTCAGCAGCCGCCCGAATCCGGCCGATCGCAGCAATGCCATTCGCGAGACCGTGGCACGGATCCTGGCCAACTATCCACCGCGTTGAACCGCTCTGAACCGTCCCTGTGTGAGCGAGCCTGCTCGCGAAGGCGTCGGTACATTCAGCATCGTGATTGCCTGATCTGGCGCTTTCGCGAGCAAGCTCGCTCCCACAGGTTTCGGTGTTGAACGAATGATCTTCAACCCGGCATAAATCCCTGTGGGAGTGGGCTTGCCCACGAAGGCGGCGGTGCATTCAACATCTTGATTGCCTGAGCTGACGCTTTCGCGAGCAAGCTCGCTCCCACAGGTTTCGGTGTTGAACGAATGATCTTCAACCCGGCATAAATCACTGTGGGAGTGGGCTTGCCCGCGAAGGCGGCGGTACATTCAGCATCGTGATTGCCTGATCTGGCGCTTTCGCGAGCAAACTCGCTCCCACAGTGTTCGGTGTTGAACCGACGGTCTCGGCCCAGCGCAGATTCCTGTGGGAGTGGGCTTGCCCACGAAGGCGGCGGTGCATTCAACATTTTGATTGCCTGATCTGGCGCTTTCGCGAGCAAGCTCGCTCCCACAGGTTTCGGTGTTGAACGAATGATCTTCAACCCGGCATAAATCCCTGTGGGAGTGGGCTTGCCCACGAAGGCGGCGGTACATTCAACATTTCGATTGCCTGATCTGGCGTTTTCGCGAGCAGGCTCGCTCCCACAGGTTTCGGTGTTGAACGAATGATCTTCAACCCGGCATAAATCCCTGTGGGAGTGGGCTTGCCCACGAAGGCGTCGGTACATTCAGCATCGTGATTGCCTGATCTGGCGCTTTCGCGAGCAGGCTCGCTCCCACAGGTTTCGGTGTTGAACGAATGATCTTCAACCCGGCATAAATCCCTGTGGGAGTGGGCTTGCCCGCGAAGGCGGCGGTACATTCAGCATCGTGATTGCCTGATCTGGCGCTTTCGCGAGCAGGCTCGCTCCCACAGGTTTCGGTGTTGAACGAATGATCTTGAACCCTGCACAAATCCCTGTGGGAGTGGGCTTGCCCACGAAGGCGGCGGTACATTCAGCATCGTGATTGCCTGATCTGGCGCTTTCGCGAGCAGGCTCGCTCCCACAGGTTTCGGTGTTGAACGAATGATCTTCAACCAGGCATAAATCCCTGTGGGAGTGGGCTTGCCCACGAAGGCGTCGGTACATTCAGCATCGTGATTGCCTGATCTGACGCTTTCGCGAGCAAGCTCGCTCCCACAGGTTTCGGTGTTGAACGAATGATCTTGAACCCTGCACAAATCCCTGTGGGAGTGGGCTTGCCCACGAAGGCGGCGGTACATTCAACATTTTGATTGCCTGATCTGGCGCTTTCGCGAGCAGGCTCGCTCCCACAGTGGGCGGTAGCCCTCTAAATGACGCGGCGCCAGCGCGCTTGCTCCACCGTGTCTACACTCCTTTTTACCAACGCAGGTAGCTCGGCACTGCGCCGGCAAAGGAGTGCGCCATGTCGCCAGGATCGCAAGGCAACGGCCCGGCCCGGCAACGCGGGGCGATCGGCTTGATGGCGGCTGCCACTCTGAGTCTGGCGCTGGTGATGATGTTGCTGGTGGTCGACAGCGGTCGCCTGTACATGGAACAGCGCAAATTGCAGCGGGTGGTGGATACCGCCGCCCTCGAAGCGGTCAGTCGCGGCGGCAATTGCATGCCCGGGCTGACCGCCGCCAGTTATGCCGGGCAGAGTGCACTGCGCAACGGTTACGTGGTGGACGCCGCCAATACACTCGCCACCACCTGCGGCACACTGGCCACCGCTGCCAGCGGTATGCGCAGTTTCACTGTCGATGCCACGCAATCAAGCGCAGTCAAAGTCGCCGCCAGTCGTACGGTCACCAGCAGTTTTGCTGGTGGTGTGCGGGCGTTGTTCAGCGCTACACCGGTCAGCCTCAACACCACACTCAATGCTTCGGCAGTTGCCGCGAAACCGCAGCCGACCGTCGCCCAACTGAATATTCGCAGCACCCTCGCCAGCATCGATACGGCGCAGTCGAACATCCTCAATCCGCTGTTTTCCGGGCTACTCGGCGGCAACGTCAACCTCACGGCGGTGGGCTGGGACGGCTTGCTGCACACCGATATCAACCTGCTCAAATACCTCGATCAACTGGCAATCAACCTCAACGTCGGCGCCGGCAATTACACGCAGTTGCTCGATACCCAAGCGACCGTGACGCAGCTGATCCAGGCCGCCGCGACGGTGGTGCAGCTCAACGGTGCGACCGCGCAAGTGGTCACCGCGCTGGGTCAGTTGCAGGCCGCCGCCATCAATGCAGCACCGGTCAGACTCGGCGAGATCCTGCAACTGCAAACCGGCACTACGGCGGCGGGGCTGGATGCCAATGTGCAATTGCTGCAACTGGTGCAGGGCATGGTGCAACTGGCCAACAGCAAGAGCGCGGTGGCGGCGACCTTGCCGGTCAACGTGCTGGGGCTGGCCGGTGTCACGGTGCGGGTGAAGGTGATCGAGCCGCCGCAATTCTCGGCGATTGGCGACCCGGCGCGGGCCAAGGCCGATCCGTTGGGACCGGACCGGATTTATGTGCGCACCGCGCAGGTGCGCACGCTGCTGTCGGTGAATTTGCCGGTGCTGTCAGGAGTCACGGGGCTGACGAATGCGGTACTGGGCCTGGTCGGTACGCTGACGCCGACGCTCAATGCACTGTTGAGCCTGAATCTGGTGGACACCCTCAATTCCGTGTTCTGCCTGTTGGGCGCCGGTTGCCAACAGCTCGATCCGAAGCTGCTGCCCTCACCGCGGATCGATATCGCGCTGGATGCCGGCGGGGCGAAAAGCTATGTCACCGATTACCGCTGCCCGACCGGCGACAGCGGCAGCAAAAGCCTGACTGCCGCCACCACGACTTCTCTGGCTGATCTTAAACTCGGCAAGATCGATCCCATCGCAGCGTTCTCTTCAGCTGCTGAACCAACGGTGGCGCCGCTGCCGCTGGTCGATCTCGGCATCATCACCTGCCACAAGATTCTCGGCATCGGCAGTTGCGATGCCGCCTCCACGTCCAGTACGGCGCCGGCGGCATCGCCCTGAAACTCGACACCAGCGTCGCGCAGACCACGCAAAATCTGCTGTTCTCCAGCACCACACCCTTCGCCACCCCGGCCAATCTGAACCGGCCGCCGAGCCTGCTGTCCGCCGCGCCGACCAGCAACATCGTCGGCAGCCTGGCGAACACCCTGTCGGGCATCAACCTGATCGTCTACAAACCTGTGGGCAGCAATCCGCTGGGCGCCATCGTCACCGGTGTGGCCTCGTTGATCAGCGACGTCAGCAACCGCTTGTTGCCGGTGGTCACCGGTTTGATCAGCCCATTGCTCGATCCACTGTTGAACAATCTGCTCAAAGGCCTGGGCATCAATCTGATGAACACCGAGGTGGGCGCCAACATGACCTGCGGGCAGACCGGCAAGGCTTATCTGGTGATCTGATCATCCGTGGCAATCGGCAATTTGATGCAGAACCGTGCGCCCTCCGTGGAGTTGCGCACGCTCAATTGCCCGCCCATGTTGGCGATGATGCCGTAGCTCACCGACAGGCCCAGACCGGTGCCGACGCCAATCGGCTTGGTGGTGAAGAACGGCTCGAAGATCCGCTCCAGTAAACGCGGATCGATACCGCCGCCATTGTCCTCGACCCACAGCCGCACACTTTCTTCGTCACGCTCGGCGTAGATCGAAATCCATGGCTTGAACGCTGAGTCGCTGTCGCGTTTGCCGAGCAGGGCGTCGCGGGCGTTGACCATCAGATTGATCAGCACCTGCTCCAACTGATCGATGTGGCCGCGCACCTGCGCTTCGAAACCGGTCTCGCTGATGCGCAGGTCGACACCTTTACCGCGCATGCCCTCGGCCAGCAGCGACAGGGTGCCTTCGATGGCCTGGGCCGTGTTGAACAACTGTTGTTCGATTTCCGAGCGCCGACCGAATACGCGCATGTGGTCGACGACTTTCGCCGCGCGTTGCACCTGAGCGTCGATGCGGTTGAGTTTTTCGGTCAGGTAATCGACCTGCACATCACCGTTGCCGAGGCGCTTGAGCACGTTGACGATGGCCATGCGCATGACGTTCAGCGGTTGATTGATCTCGTGGGCGAGGCCGGTGGCCATTTCGCCGAGGGTGGCCATTTTCGCGCTTTGCGTGAGTTGCTGTTGCGAGCGGCGCACCTCGGTGTTGTCGCGGCCCACCGCCTGCACTTCGATCAACTGTCCCTGCTCATCGAACACGCCGCGATCCGACCAGACCCACCAGGCGTGTTCGCGTCCGGGCAATTGCAGGCTGATTTCCGCTGTACTCACTGGCTGTTCCGGCGTCAGTTGGCTCAGGCGCTGCACAAAAGCGCCGCGCTGTTCTTCGGACATCCAGCCACCCAGATCAACCCCGGGCAGTTGTTCCGGGGTGCATTCCAGATAAGTCGCCAACGGTCGGTTGCCAAAGATCAGCGTCAGGTCCGGGCGATAACGGCAGATCATCGCCGGCGAGTCCTCGACCAGAATCCGGTAACGCTCCTCGCTCTGCCGCACCTGCTCGGCGGCAAGCGTTGCGTCGGTGACGTCCAGCCACAAGCCCACCGCCTCGACCGGCAGGCCGAGATCGTTGCGCAGCAGTTTTGCCTCATCGAGCAGCCAGTGATAGTCGCCACGGCTGTCGCGCAGGCGATAACGCGCACGCACCGAACCTTCGCGCAGCAACTGGCGGTTGCGCTGGAAATACAGTTCACGGTCGTCGGGATGCACGCGCTCGACTAGTGTTGCTGCATCGCAATCTTCCAGCGTCCAGCCCAGCAAGGGTTGCAGGCTGGCGCTAAAAACGCCGGGATCAGCGCGCCTTCTGCATAGCGCTGCACGTAGATCACCGCCGGTGAACTGGCAATCAGATTATCCAGCCGCGCATGGGCGGCGGCGGCGCGCTGTTGTTGGTTCTGGATGTCGCTGATGTCGAGCATGAACCCGACCAGACGCCGATGCTCACCGGTGCCGCTGACCTGGCCCTGAATCCGATACCACGTCGCCGCTGCGCCCACCTCCGCGCGATGCAGACGCACGCTCAGGGTCAGCGCTTCTCCTTGCAGTTGCAGGGCGCGCAAACGGCTGCGCAACTCGTCGCGGTCGGCGGGATGAAACAGCGACAGCCAGTCTCTTACCGGCAGCAGGCGATCGCTGAGATTCAGTGCCGAAGCCAGCGACGGCGCCAGTGCA
This sequence comes from Pseudomonas sp. B21_DOA, assembly GCA_030544685.1. NCBI lineage: Bacteria > Pseudomonadati > Pseudomonadota > Gammaproteobacteria > Pseudomonadales > Pseudomonadaceae > Pseudomonas > Pseudomonas sp. B21_DOA. The sequence goes on from CP086683.1 coordinate 1,705,319, forward strand.
ATCTGCTCTTCGGCACTGATTTCCCACCAGCCGGTGCCGAGCAGGTTTTGCAGGGAATCCAGGCGCTCCATAGATTGCACATGGCGCTGCTCGCGCAAGCGGCTGAGCAACGGCCCGGCCAGTGCGCCGGCGAGGGTCAGCCAGTCGCGATCGCTCAGCCACGGCGCCACAGTGTCGACCGTGTAAAACCCGCAAAGCAGCCACGCGACCACGCCTTGATCATTGCTGTAGGGCACGGCGAAACCATTGGCATTGCCGAACGTGGCCTGCAATCGCGAATGTTCATAGCGACCCTGCGGGCCGGCAAGGCGTTGCGGCGCGCTGCCGTTGAGGCTGTCCAGCGGCGTGCCCAACGGCTGACCGTCCTCCCACAATTGTGGAGCATCATGGCCACGAAACTGTTGATGAATCTGCCAGCCCTGAGCCTGTTCATCGAGCAAGGCCACGGCCAGGCAGGGGATGTGCCAGCGCTGGGCGATCGCCTGCAATTGTTCGCCGAGCACCGTCGGCAGGCGCGTCAGGCTGCACGTGCGCAGATGATCACTGACCTGCGCGGCGAGAGTCTGGCAGGCCTCGCGGTCGTGCGATTGCTGACGTTCGAGCAACAGGTCAGCGATGTCGAGCAGTTGCAGCGCCCAGCCATCACCCAGCGGCTGCACCCAACCACGCAGGTGCAGCGGCTGATCATTCACGCCGGGGAAGTCGAGATCGAGCAATTGCCCGTGCCAGTCTCGCGGCTGACCTTCAATGGTCAACAGGCTTTGTGGCAGCAGATAGGCGCTGAGTGGCAGCGGTTGTCCGTGAGGTTTGGGCTGGGCAAGCAAATGCCGCAGCGGGCCGGCGATCTGCAACACCTCGCCGTCGCCATTCAGATACAGATGCAGGCCGGTGGGCGGCGCGCCGAGTCGGTCCGGCAGCTCAAGAACAGCGCTGGGGGCACGCTTGAGCAAACGGCCGAAGAGCTTAGCGCCGGCGGTCAAAATTGCAGGCTCGAGCGGGCGGTGAGGTGCGTGGGCAGATTGGGCACCGTGCCGATCCCGGGCAGCACCAGAAACGGCATGATCTGATTGAGCTTGCTCACCGGGTAATTGACGCTGACGGTCAGGGTGCCAGTCCCCGCGTCGTACGCCGCACTGGTGTCGGTGCCGACCACCAGATTCAAGGCCGAGGGCAGCCATTGCAGTTGCTGGGTCAGCGCGGCATTGGCGGTGTTGACCACCGCCGTCGAATAGTTCGGCGTGGCCGGGTCCACCGCAACGCTGCGGCGCACCGCCTCAGCGGTGGCCTGGTTGAACGATTGCATCATCACGAAGGGCAGGCCGTAGCTGACCAGCCCGTAAAACACTGCGAAAAAGATGATGAACACCAAGGCGAATTCGATCGCCACCGCACCTTTTGCGACCTGCGAAAGCCGTTTTTCATGCGTGCGTCTACCCTGACAGTCACTGCGTAGTATCAGCATAGAATCAATCAGGCAAAACGGACGGCTTTCAGCGGATGCAGATTTCCCTTGTTCTGATCTGGCTGGCGATCTGCGCCGCGCAAGATGCCCGGCAGCGGCGCATTTCCAACGCATTGACGTTAGGCGTCGGCGCGCTGGCGTTGGTCTGGTTGTTGGCGACTGGCACTACTTGGCTGGGGGCCGACGCGGGGCAGGGCGGCTGGGCCTGCCTGATCGCTCTGCTGCTGACGCTGCCGGGTTATTTCTTGGGCCGCATGGGCGCCGGCGATGTGAAATTAATGACAGCCCTGGCTCTTGCGACGAACGGCATATTCGTTCTTGGCGCGTTTATCGGTGCTGGAGTAGCCAGCGTGATTTGGCTGCTGCTTGCGCCAAAAGTCTGGCCCCATATCGGTCAAGGGCTTAGAGAGCACGTACGCCATCTCGCTCCGGACAAGTCAAAAAAGCTGCCATTTGCGCCGTTCGTGTGGGTAGGTGTAGTGCTCTCGCTGTACTGGATCACCTGATCGCGGGGTGCCACTAGTCCTATGTACATAGTAGGAAAGTGGGTCTACTTTCAATTCAGGCGAATACGCCACCAAAGTGCAGGAATCGTCAGCGTTGGCCCGAGCAAATGGAGTGGTTCGTGAACAAGCCTAGTGCGGTAAAAATCCTCGTGGTCGACGATCAGCCGCTGATCGTCGAAGAACTCTGTGAGTTTCTTGAGAGCAGTGGCTACCGTTGCGTGCCGTGCGACTCAAGTCTTGAAGCCATCGAGCTGTTCAGGGCGGACCCGGACATCGGTCTGGTGCTGAGTGATTTGCACATGCCGGACATGGACGGCATCGAGTTGATCCAGGCGTTGCAGCGGCTGGCCGGCAAACAGCGGGTGTTCGAGGCGATCATGCTCACCGGGCGCGCGGACAAGCAGGATGTCATCAAGGCGTTGCGTGCGGGGATCGCCGATTACTATCAGAAGCCGATTGAGCTGGCAGAGTTGCTCGAGGGTGTGCAGCGCCAGGAGTTGGCTTTACAGGAACGACAGAAGAATCTGCATCTGGGGCATTTGAATCAGAAGTTGCAGTTTTTGTCCGAGTCGATTGATGACCTTTATCAGGATCTGGACAAGGTGCGGCGCTCGCCTGCGCCAGTGGTGAGTGAGGGCGAGTCTGAGTCTGGCGAGATGCCGGCGGTGTTCAGTCAGTTGTCGCCCCGACAATTGGATGTGGCGCGGTTGGTGGGCAAGGGGCAGACCAATTATCAGATTGCCTGTGAGTTGGGGATTACCGAGAACACGGTGAAGCTGTATGTGTCGCAGGTGTTGCGGTTGACGCATATGCATAATCGGACGCAGTTGGCTTTGGCGCTTTCTCCTGGTAGTTCGGCGGGGCGGCAGCGGGTTACGGCGCATTGACTTGGCGGCCTTTGGGCCGACCATGCTTTGGGTGGTTGGGGTGAATATCCGTTTTTTTGGTGTCGCTGATTACGGTTCCGCCCTTACGGCGGGTCACTTTTGGCAAACGCCGGAATGCCGGCCCAGCCCAAAGTAACCAAAAGGTCTTCGCCCTGACGTTCGGCCCGCTCGCTGGGGCTCGGGGTTCCTTCGCTCCGGGATCGATCCTGGCGCAGCGGCTCCGGTTTGCTTCGCTGCACCTCCTTCCGCTGTGTCTGGCTGCGCCAGACGGTCGCTGCGCTCCCACGCCCGGATCAATCCCTCCACTCAGCCTGCCGACGGGCTCCAAGATCAAAATCTACTCGAGCTTGCGCTCATTGTTGAGTGGTGCGGCTTCGCCGCGGGCAGCTGCGCTGCTTTTGCTTTCTGTGGGAGCGAGCCTGCTCGCGATGAGGCCAGTCGGTCCGACGATAACTCGAAGTCGTTTAAATCTGTTTCAAAATAACCAGAACCTTCCCACAAGGTTTTCAGGTTGTCCGTCGGACGTCGGGTCACTAGTCTCTGGCTGTCGTCGAACCTTCGGCGATCGGGCGTGAGAACCCTGCTACTTATGGTCATCCAGTATCTGTGCACGCATAATCGCCGCCAGCTTGTCCGCTGTCTGCAATGTGTCATGGCGGCTGTGTGCGGGCAGACTTCGGTCTGGCCGGGTGTCCATAACCGGTATTCTCACCCCGCATACAGTTGCCACCTTTTGCCCCGTGAGAATGGCCTTGGGTAGCACCGCAGATTTTGGAGAGCCGTTTCAATGGACAAACTGATCCCAGACCCACCCCCATCCCCCGCCACCCCGCTCGAAGACGCCATGCGCGCCGACGATCTTGTGAAAAACCGCGAAGCGATAAAACGCGCGCTCGATTTCTATCTCTGCCCCGAACCTGCAAAACCGCATCCGCCCAGCACGCTGTTCATGGTGGTGCCCAATGTCGATACCGAAAGCCTGTTGGCGCATGCCTGTGAGTCGCTGGCGTCAGCGAGTGCGATGGCGAGTAATTTCGCTGGTGAGTTGAGCGGGTTTCAGCGCAGCACGGCGTTGGCGATTCAGCAGATTGTCATGCTGGCCGAGCTGGCCGTGAATAGGGCGCTGGATCGGGTTGATCCGCAGACCTGAAACCGCGTTATCGTTCTTCGCGAGCAGGCTCGCTCCCACAGGGAAATGCATTGCAAACTGTGGGAGCGAGCCTGCTCGCGAAGGGGCCTTCAAGGGCACCACCAAACTAATTCTTGCTCTCGATCTTCCCGCCCGCATCCGGATCATAAAAATCCGGGATCTCGTACTGGTATTTCTTCAGCCAGCGCTGCATCGCCAGTTCGCGTTCAGTGGCGGTGGCGCTTTGGGGTTTGGGTGAGGCGGCTTTGTTGCGGCTTTGCAGGACCAGCCAGCCTTCGGTTTCCTGCTGCTGCGCTGAAGCCGGGCCGGTGTCGATGGCGTGGGCGCCGAGGGGTAGGGTGAGCAGGGTCAGGTAGCACAGGCCTTTGCGGATGGTCATGGCTGTCTCCTATTCGAGCGTCGGCGGTAGGGGGCGATGAAGGCGGCGACGCGGTCGCCGGGTGTGGCTTTGGCGTGGGTCGGGGCTTTGAGTTTTTCCGCGCGTTGCTGCGCTTCGGTGAATTGTTCCGGGGTCAGTTTCGAGCGGCTGACGACCTCTGCGGCTTGGGGCCAGTCGTTCTGGTAGAGCAGCAGGGTGACCATGTTCAGCGTCGCCAGTTGATTGTTCTGGCTCAGCTCGATGGCGGTGAGGAATTCGAATTTCGCTTCGTTGAGGCGCAGTTGGTTGAGGTAGACCACGCCGAGGTCGTTGCGGATTTTTTCGTCGGTCGGCGCCAGGCGCGCGGCGCGTTGCAGGTGGGCCTGGGCCTGGCCGTTGTCGCCACGGGCGGCGTAGACCTGCCCCAGGCCATGTTCGGCCTGGGCGGTGAGGCAGCCGCCGAGCAGGCTGCGGTAGAGCGGCTCGGCTTCGCTGCGACCAAGCAGGCGATAGACCTTGGCTTTGCGCAGGCGCACTTCGCTGAGGTTGTCCGGCAGGCTTTGCAGATTGGCGAGGCTGGCGTGGAGCTTGCCGTCGCTGGCCAGATCATCGGCGAGGTTCAGCGACAGTTCCTGCTCCGACGTGAGTTTGCTGCAGCTGGACGGCGACAGCAGCGAGGTCCACGGCGCCTGGCCGTCCGTAGCGCAGCCGCTGAGCAGCAACAGACTTGCCATGACTATCAGTACTTTCATCTAGCGCTCTCCATGAGCCAAGGTCAGTTTGCGAAGGCGCGGGCGATGGCGGTGAAGCCCGGGCCGGCCAGTACGATCAGCAGGGCGGGAAACAGAAACAGCATCATCACCACCGACATCTTCGCCGACATTTTCGAGATGTATTCCTGCAGCCGGGTCAGGCGTCGGTCATCCAGTAATTGCTTGAGCGCCAGCAGTGATTTCATCGCACCGCCGCCCTGGTGGATCAGTTGCTGGAGGATCACGCAGGTGTCGGTGAATTCGTCCACCGCGAGCATCACCGCGGTCTTGTTCAGCTCCTGACCCAGCTCCAGACCCGAGTCGACGCGGCTGAGGATCAGGCGCAGTTCGCTGGTCAGCTCCGGCAGCAGTTTTTGCGCTTCGACGCTGAGCACGCGCAGCGCTTGTTCCACGGCCATGCCGGATTCAAAGAGGATGCGCAGCAGCGGAATGAACGTGGAAATTTCCACGGCGATGGTTTTCTGTCGGCGGGCGGCGGCGTAGGCGAGCAGGCGTTTGGGCAGTAGATAGCCGCCGCCTGCGGCGAACATCGGCGCCATCCAGCGGTGGCTGGTCTGCGGGAAAAACACTTCCTGCAAGAAGATCGCCAGCCCCACAGCGAGCAGCGGCGTGCCGATCTGGCAGGCGGCGAAGAGCGCGCGCTCGTTGGCGCGGCGCCAGCCGAGGCGGCCGAGCAGGGTCTGGGTTTCGCTGTCGATGCTCACCGAGCCCCGGCCGAAACGGCTGTTGCCCAGCGCGCGCAGCCAATGGCCGAAACGGTTTTCCCGGACCAATTGGCCATGCAAGCGCTGATGCACCTGACGCACGCGGCGGCGCTCGGTGAGCAGGTGATTGCCCAGCAATAACAGCGAACCAAGGAGCAACAACAACGCCGCGAGCCAGACCATCTCAAACGCTCCGCAACATGCGCCACAGCGCCAGACTGCCCAGCACCTGCAACGCGGCGGCGCTGAGCAGCATGGTCTGGCCGCTTTCGTCGTGCCACATGCCGAGCATGTAGCCGGGGTTGGTCAGCATGAAGTAGCTCACCAGAATCAGCGGCAGCAAACCCAAAACCCAAGCGGTCATGCGCGTTTCCCCGTCAACGCGCGCAACTGCCGCGCGCCCTGGTCGCGCTCGCGGATCAGTTTGATCAGGTTCTCCAACAGCTCACTGGCATTGCCGCCGTAGCGGTGATTGACCTTCAGGCCGAGGGCGAACATGCGCAATTCGTCCTGCTCGTAGAGCTCGGCAAAATCGCTGACCGCATCGGGCAGGTTCACCCCCAGTTGCACGTTGCGCTGCACCCGGCCCATGGCCGCTTTCAAGGGATCTTCACTGGCCTCGATGCCGCCCAGCACCGCATCGCTCAGCGTGCGCCCGGACTTTAGGCTGCGCACGGTATGGTCGAGCAGTTGCGGCAGTTGTTCGATCATGCGGCGGATCCGCCGTCGGTAGCGAATGGCGATGTACAGCCGCAACGCCACGGGCGGGACGATCATCATGATCAGCAGACCAACCCAGCTCCCGAGCAGAAATCCCAGGCCCATGGCCGCCGCCCACAGGCTCAGCCACAGGCCGAAGCGCTCGCTCGGCTGACCGAGGCCGGCACGCAAAAACATGCGCTCCAATCCCACCCATTTCGTCTGTTCCACGGCCAATTGCGGTTGCCCCGCAGCGAGTCGATTGAGGACTTTTTCCGTCGCGGTCTTGCGCAGGCCTTGCAGGAACAGATAGATCGACAGCCCGAGCAGCATCAGGCAAATGGCGATAAGAATGATCGGTCCCAGCATCTGCGTGCTCCTCGCCGTCAGCCCAGGTGAGCGTCTTGGCGCAGCTTGTCGCCGGCCGGGTTGACCGCTTCGCGCACAAAGCCGAACCCCGTGCGGCGGTCGAGGCGGAACAGGGTGTTGGTGACGTAGACGTCCTCGCGGATGCCGACCACTTCCACCACTTCGCTGACGCAGCGCCGGCCATCGGGCATGCGCGTCAGTTGAATGATCACGTCGAGGGCGGCGCAGATCATCTGGCGCAAGGTGCGTTCGGCGATCGAGCGCCCGGTCAGGCCGACCAGCGTCTCCAGGCGCAGCAACGCGTCCTGGGCATTGTTGGCATGCACGGTGCTCATCGAACCGTCGTGGCCGGTGTTCATCGCGGTGAGCACGTCGACCACTTCGACGCCTCGGATCTCGCCAAGAATGATCCGGTCGGGACGCATGCGCAGGGCGTTGCGAATCAGGTCGCTGGCCTTGACCTCGCCATGCCCCTCGGCATTCGGCGGACGGGTTTCCAGACGCACCACATGCGGATGGCCGAGCTGCAGTTCGGCGACGTCTTCGATGGTCACCAGCCGTTCGTGCGGGTTGATCAACTGGCTGAGGATGTTCAACAGCGTGGTCTTGCCGGTGCCGGTGCCGCCACTGATCAGGATGTTGCAGCGCCTGCCCACGGCGTTCTGCAGGAACTCGAAAATCGCCAGATCGATGGTTTGCATCGCCATCAGGTCGGTGCTCTTGAGCATGTCCTTGCGAAACTTGCGGATCGACAGGCACGGGCCGTCGAGGGCGATCGGCGGGATGATCGCGTTGACCCGGCTGCCATCGGGCAGGCGCGCATCGACCATCGGCGAGGACTCATCGAGGCGTCGCCCGAGCGGTGCAAGAATGCGTTGCATGACGCGCTCGACGTGATGCGCATCGATAAACCGCAGATCGCTCTGATGCAGTACGCCGTCGCGCTCGATGAACACCCGGTGCGGACCGTTGACCAGAATTTCCGTCACCGACGGGTCGCGCAGCAGAACTTCCAGTGGGCCGAATCCGGTGAGTTCGTCGACGATTTCTTCGCCGAGGCGCTCCATCTCGTAGCGCGAGATCGCCAGGTGCAAACGCGCGATGTATTCGGCAACCTTGTCGGTGACGAACTGCGCCAGTTGCTGGCGTGAACCTTCCAGCAGGTTTTTCCCTGACTCCTCGATGGCGTCGATGATGTAGCGGTGCAGGACCAGTTTCAGGCCTTCGTGATCGCTGTTACCGATCGCTCCGCGTGGCGTCGCGCCAAAGAGTTTTTCTGCGCTCATGAGTGACCTCGCAGACGATCAAACCAGGTGACTTTTGGTTTGCTCAAGCCTTCGGAACGCTTGGCCAAACGTTCGCCGAGGGCGCGCAGGCTCTGGGTGAGTTTCTCTCGCGGCGCCAGTTCGAACAGACTCACGCCTTGGTTTTTCGCGTTCAGGCGCACATCGGGACTGAACGCCAGCACGGCGATGACTTCCAGATTGAAGGTCTTGCCCAGGGTATCGGCATCCGGCGCAACGTTGCTCAGGTAGCGATCGATCAGCAAGCGCCCGTGCTCGAGTTTCATGCCTTTCTCGCGCCACTGGTTGAGCACGGCGAGGTTGCGTCGGCAGTTGAGTACGTTCTGGTCGGTGTACCACAGCAGTTTGTCGCAATGGCTGACGAAGGTGCGCAACGCTTCACTGTCGGCCTGCCCGGTGAGGTTCACGACAATGTGCTGGAAGTGCTGGCGCAGGGCGCTGAGGAGCATGTACAGCTCGGCGGCACTGGTGGATTCCAGCGGCTCGTCGCTGTTGGCGTAAGCAAGAATTCGCAGGCCGTGCTCGGCGCTGGTGAAAGCGCTGTCGATCAGCGTGGCGTCGAGGCGGCGCAAATGACGCAGGGCATCGCCGAAGTGAAACGAACTCTCCAGACCCAACAGCGCGAGGCTGTCGCCACGGGGCAGGCCAAGGTCGAGCAGCAAGGTTTGCTGGCCGCTCTTCTGCACCACCATGGCCATGTGATTGGCGAGCAAGGCACCGTCGGAACTGCTCTGCACGCCGTACATCACGGTAAGCCCGCCGAGCTGGGTATTGGGCGCAACTGCCGGCAAGCGCTTACTCAGGCGCCGCACCAGCCCGGCCACTTCGCTGGAACGCGAGCCATAGGCGACAAAATCCCGCGCACCGGCGCGCATCGCATTGAGCACCAGCTGATTGTCCATGCCGTCGCCGAGAGCAACGATCGCCAGCATCGGCTTGGCTTCCAGCGCACCTTCGATCAGCGCACTCTGCGCGACGACGTGCTCGCGGTCGAGACCGACGAAGACCAGATTGGCGAACGTTACATCGACCAGCGCGAGCAGTTCGTCGAGGCTGCCGGCACCGGCGCTGATGACCTGGCCGAGTGGCGCGAGGGCGCTTTGCAGCCATTCCAGATCGGTGCTGTTGCGGGTGATGGCGAGGAAGGTTTGACTGAGATTCTGGTTCATTGCGACAACCCGCTGCGCTTGTCGAAGTTACCGTTCTCGAGGAAGAACATGCGATAGAAATTCGGGTCGTAATTGCGCAGTTTCTCCCCGGCAACGACGGCAGTCGCGCGTCCGCCGCCAATGGCTGGACCAGATGCGGGGTGACGATCATCAGCAGTTCGCGCTCTTCGCGTTTGATCTGCGAACCCTTGAAGAACGCCCCGAGGATGGGAATGTCGCCCAGGCCGGGAAACTTGTTCACTTGCGAACTGTTGGTGGTGCTGATCAAACCGCTGATGACGAAACTCTCGCCATCACCCAGCGACACGCTGGTGTCGGTGCGGCGGATGGTCAGCGCCGGAACGGTGGTGCCGGCGATGTTCACCGCGTTGGCAAAATCCAGTTCGCTGACCTCCGGGGCGACCTTCAGCGCGATGCGGTCGCGGCCGATGATGGTTGGCGTCAGGGTCAGGCGGATGCCGAATTCCTTGTATTCGATCGACACGCTGTCGCTGCCGGAACTGGGCACCGGAATCGGGATTTCCCCGCCGGCCAGGAAGCTCGCACTCTGCCCGTTCAACGCCACCAGACTCGGCCGCGCCAAGGTGTAGGCGAAGCCGCTGGTTTCCAGGGCGTTGATGATCGCCATGGTCTTGCCGCCGACCCAGGAGAAATTGAACAGTGAGTTATCCACCGGCAGGCGCGGCTGCGGCGCGCCGTCGATCGGTGGCAGCGTGCCGGGCGAACCGAACAGGAAATTGCCGCGCGTGCCGATCAGCGACGCCGTGGCTTCCTTGAGTTTGGTGCGGCTGACTTCGACGAAGCGGATGTCGGTCTGCACTTGCGACGGCAGCGTCGGATCGTCCGACGGCACGCTGCTGGTCAGCGCCGTGGTCGCCGCGCCCTGGACGAAGACCATGGCTTGCTGCGGCTGCGCCGAGCAGGCGGTCCAGACCATCAGGCTGGTCGCGCCGGGGCCGACGCCCGTGAGCAAGAAGGACGAGCCGCCATTGGCATGCACGTCGGCAATTTTCGGGTCGCCGACCGCCAGCCGAGTGATTGCCACCGGTGACTGCATGTCCTGCTGGAAGCCTTCACCGATCTCGATCACCGAGGGCAGGCGCGGCAGTGCCGAGCAATTACCCACCGCCGCGAAGGCGCTGTCCATCGTCAATCCCAACAACAGCAAGGCCCGGAGCGCCGGTTTCAATGTCGGTCTGAGTCGACTCTGCATGCACGTGAATCCTTGCGCAGTCATGGGGTTTGTTGGCTGATCTGGTTGCCGCGAATGATTTCCACCGCACGCCTGGACACCGCGCCGGCACTGGCGCTGGCAGGTGCTTTTGCGCGCTGCCCAGGGCGAGTTGAGTGAACTGGAAGAGCTGGCTGTTGGCGCGATCCAGGTGCGCGGGCGATTGCGCTTCGCCGGCCCAGTATTTGGCCAGCCGTTGTTCTTCGCTGCTGCGCACCGCGAGACGCAAGGTGCCGACTTGAGTGGCGAGCATCAGGCGGCTAAGCAGTTGTTCCGGCACCGCCAGCACCACGGTGCGGGCGGCGATGCGGCGCTGGTCCTGTTTAAGTTTTTCTTCGGCGCTGAGGTTGGGGGATGCCGGTTGGCCGTCGTTGGTCAGGCCGTACTGATCACCGATGCCGAGCACGCGCAAAGCCGGAACGGCGATCTGCGCCGACTGCTGCAGATTGCTCGCGTCCTCGCGCAGATACAGCAGCACATCAACGTAATCGCCCGGCAGCAATTGCCCGGCGCCGCCGATCACTTCATCGACGGCCACGGTCAGTGCGCGCTCGTCGCGGCGAATCATCCGTGCCAGCGCACCGCCGGCCTGGAAGCTTTCGTCATTGAGCCAGGTGCCAGCGCTGAGGTGGCGCCAAGGTGTGCGGCCGACTGCCTGTTCGATGCTGGTCAGGCTGCCGGCCGGTGCGCTGCGCAGTTTTTCCACGGTTACATCGGTGGCGGTCAACGGCGTGAACGGCGGTACATCGTGGAGCAGCACCACCACCGGTTGGCGGGTCTGGTCTTCGGCAATCGCGACAGTCTGTTCAATGCTGACCGCTGGGGTGACGGGCGCCTCAGCGACCGGGGCCGGCTGACGACTGAGCACCAGCCCCCAGTAACCGACAACAACCGCGCCGAGCAACAGCAACGCGGCGAGGCCCATGGTGACGCGACTGTTCATGACGGCTCTCCCTTTCCTGCTGCACAACCGATTGCATTTGCTTGCGAAAGGCGGACTGCTTCGGCAGCTATGAACATGCAACTATTTCGCTATTTCCAAGCTAGCTGATCCAAGCAAAAGCGCCATTAATGACAGGCAAATAACCCACCAAAGTGTGAGTCCCGGCCAATTAACAGCAGGAAATGGCCGGGACACATTGGGATTAATGCTTTGTGATTAATGCGTTCTTACAGTTGTTGGGAGGGGTTTGTTGACAATGCTCAGGTGGCACGGTGGAACCATGCCGCGGTGGTGATGTCGGCGCCAGAGGCGCGAAGGAGTGGACCTATGTTTCGTATGACTTTTGATTATGTGATCGCCAAGGCTCGCGCGTTTGCCCGCAGTGAAGAGGGTGCTTCGGCGATCGAGTATGCGATTGTGGTGGCGATGGTGGCGGTGGTGGTTGTGGCATTCGTTAGCCCGCTTGGCGACAGGGTGTTGGCGATTTTCAACAATGTTCTGACGTCGCTCGATGGTACGGCTGTTACTCGGCCAACACCCTGAGGCTTGTGAACACTGCACCTGACTGATATCGCACTACACTGGATTTATCTTTCAGTATTCAGGTATTGCCTATGAACGCGCCTTCGTCGTCCCGCCAACAACTGCTTCTGGTTGATGATGAAGAAGACGCGTTGCTGGAGTTGGCGGAGTTGCTGGAAGGGGAGGGGTTTGTCTGTCATACCGCGACGTCGGTGAAGCTGGCGTTGCATCTGTTGACCCGGCATCCGGATATTGCTTTGGTGATTACTGATTTGCGCATGCCCGAGGAGTCGGGCATGTCGTTGATCAGGCGGCTGCGTGAGCATACGTCGCGCGAGCATTTGCCGGTGATTGTGATGTCGGGGCATGCGGATATGGAGGATGTCAGCGATATGTTGCGGTTGCAGGTGCTGGATCTGTTTCGCAAGCCGATTTATCACGTGAGGTTGTTGGAGACTCTCGATAATTTGTTTCCCAAGCCTCGGGTTGAGGCTGGGTGAACTCGGCGGCCTTTGGGCCGACCGTGTTGGTGGGGGTTTGGTGAATATCCGTTGCTGCGGGGGTTGCTGATTACGGTTCCGCCCTTACGGCGGGTCACCTTTTTCAAACGCCAAAAAGGTAACCCAAAGGCTTGCTCCTACGTTCGGCCCTCGCAGGCTCGGGTTCCTTCGCTCCGGGACTGATCCGGGCGCAGCGGCTCCGGTTTGCTTCGCTGCACCTCCTTCCGCTGTGTCTGGCTGCGCCAGACGGTCGCTGCGCTCCCACGCCCGGATCAATCCCTCCGCTCAGCCTTCCGACGTCGCCGGTGGATCAAGATCAAGAGCACGCGAGCTTGCGCTCATTGTTGAGTGGGGCGGCTTCGCCGCGGGCAGCTGCTTTGCTTTTACTTTTGCTTTTGTGGGAGCGGGCCTGCTCGCGAAGGCGGCCTGCCAGCCGACCAATTTCTTCCTGATGTACATCAATCCTGTGGGAGCTGGCTTGCCAGCGAAGGCGGCATGCCAGCCGACCTGTTTCTCGCTGATGTACTCGATTCAAACTGTGGGAGCGAGCCTGCTCGCGAAGGCGGCCTAACAGCCGACCTGTTTCTCACTGAACGCATCCGATCAAACTGTGGGAGCTGGCTTGCCAGCGAAGGCGGCCTGCCAGCCGACCTGTTTCTCGCTGATGTACTCGATTCAAACTGTGGGAGCGAGCCTGCTCGCGAAGGGGCCTGACAGCCGACCTGTTTCTCACTGAACGCACCCGATCAAACTGTGGGAGCTGGCTTGCCAGCGAAGGCGGCCTGACAGCCGACCTGTTTCTCACTGAACGCACCCGATCAAACTGTGGGAGCTGGCTTGCCAGCGAAGGCGGCCTGCCAGCCGACCTGTTTCTCACTGAACGCACCCGATCAAACTGTGGGAGCTGGCTTGCCAGCGAAGGCGGCCTGGCAGCCGACCTGTTTCTCACTGAACGCACCCGATCAAACTGTGGGAGCTGGCTTGCCAGCGAAGGCGGCCTGCCAGCCGACCTGTTTCTCACTGAACGCACCCGATCAAACTGTGGGAGCTGGCTTGCCAGCGAAGGCGGCCAGTCAGTCAACAACGCTCTGCCTGACTCACCACCTGCGCAACCAACCTCTTGCTCTTGTCACTCTGGCACAAGCCTGTCCAGTACGCGGTTGACCGCCAGTTCGCCGAGCATGATCACTTGCTGTATTCCCAACAGGGAGCTGCGCTGCGGTCCATCGATAAAGCCGGCCAGGTCGCTGGCCATGATGCTCGCCGAGGCCAGTGATTCGCAGGCATGGACCAGCAGGGTTTCGTTGTCCGCAGCCGGGTCGACGAGGAACAGGGTGCTGGGTTTGCGCGGTGCGGCGGGGTCTTTGATGAGGCGGGGGTTGAGGTAGTAATCGATGGCGCGGTCGGCGGCTTCCTTGAGCTTTTGTGCTTCGACGAGCGGGTCGGCGAAGGTTGGGTCGGCAAGGGGTGGATCGGGCGTTATCTTTTTCACGGGCTCAGTCTCCTGATGGAGTAGGGCCGCAACCGGTTCGCGACTAAACGAAAGGGAGGCAGCTGCACGCAGGTTAGTCGACCGATGAGCCACGAAATCGGCGCGCCCGAAGGCGCCCTGCGCACAGCCACCATCAAGTGCAGGTATGCAATACCTGGCTGACAGGAACCTGTGCGTCGTGGACAAGCGGGCGACTAAACCCGACCACTGATGAGCAGTGGCAGGCAAACGATAGAACCCGCGCCCCAGGCGCACAAGCCGGCGGATTCTGGCGTAGCTGTAGGCAATGGCGCAAGGATTTGTGGGCTGTTGCGAGGTAACGGGGCGTGTGTTTAAACGGCTGGTTTAAGCGCTGCAATAGACCGGTTGAATAGCCGAACGCTTTCGCGAGCAGGCTCGCTCACACAGCGACGGCGGTTGTACTCAGGAACCGTGAACGCCGCCGAATCTGTGGGAGCGAGCCTGCTCGCGAAGGCGGTGCGTCAGTCAAAAATCCTGACTGACACACCGCTCGACCATCACAACTGATAACTGAAACTGATGCTGTACCGAGGCTTGCGGTTCAACGTGTCCAGCGCTTCATCGGACATGGCCTTCGCCACTTCCAGGGCGACGTTGTAGTACTTGGCATCGCCGAACCTCAGTCCGAGCGCGGTAGATGACAGGTTGTTGGCCTGCACCGGCAGTTGGTTGAACCAGCTGCGCGAGCGGTCGATTACTACGTAGGGTTGCAGGATGCGCACCCAGTTGCCGTCGCGGTTGAAGCTGTAGTTGACCTCGTAGGCCACGCCCCAACCCTTGTCGCCCGAGGCCTGGTCGTCGGGGTAGCCACGGCCGAAGTTCTGCCCGCCGAATACGGCGCGTTCGCTGTCGGGCAGGGTGTCGTCGCTCCAGTAAAGCGCCGCCGAGAGCACGCCTTGCCAGTTGTCGAGGAACTTGTCGCTCTGCACGCCGGACAGTCTGACGCGGAAGAAATCCAGGTCGATGTCGTCGTAGTTGGTGTGCGCGCCGAGGCTGTCGAAGCCCTGGTAGACGCCGGCACTGAGGATGCGCAGTTGGCGGGCGTCGGCCTTGCGCCAGTCGCCTTCGAAAGCCAGGGCGCGGACGTCGGTGCGCAGTTCGGTGCTGAAGGGAAAGTTGATGCCGTCATAGCGCGTCTTGTCGTCGACCGCATACAGGCGCGAGCCGGCGGTAAGCAGTTCGTTGGCGGAGGCGATCAGGGGCGTGCTGAAGCCGATCGAGTAGCGATCGTTCTCGCGGTGGGTACTCAGGCGTCCGCCACCGCCCACCAGCACTTCGGTGTCCGGGTCGGCGCGGTAACGCGAGGCCGAGACGTTGAGTTGGGTGCCCTCGGTATCGAGGAACTGGCTGTAGTCGAGACGGTAGTAATGCTCTTTGTCGTCGCCTGGTGGGAACAGGCCGCTGAGGCTCAACTGTTCGCCCATCGACGTCTGCGAATTGCTGCTGACACCGAGCAATGCCTGTGGGCCGTTGCGGTTGTCTTCGGTGGTGCTCAGGGTGCTGGTGAACGGTTTGCGACTGGCCTGGGCAACCAGGGTGGTCGCGCCATCGGTGGTGCCCGGCGGTGGCACTTGCGCTTGGATGGTCACCCCGGGAATGCGGCTCATCAGCGTGGTGTAGCGCTCGAAGGTCTTGCGCGTCAGCGGGCGTTCGGCCTGGATCTTGGCGGCGAGTTTGTCGAGCAGGCCTTTGACCCGGCCGATGTCGCCCTGCATCTGGATATCGCGCACGTAGCCCTCGACCAGCACCACCCGCGCCACGCCGTCATCGAAGTTCTGTTGCGGCAGGAACGCGTAGGACAACAGGTAGCCGTCCTGCTGATAGCGACGGGTGATGTTGCGCGTGGCTTCGATCAGTTCGGCCAGGCTGGCCTGGCGGCCGATCAGGGGCTTGTAGATTTCCGCGAGTTCGTTGAGCGGGTAGATCGTGCCGCCTTCGATCTGCACGGTCTTCAGGTTGACCTTGGTTTCCATCAGCAGTGGCTGCGCGGCGGTCGCACCCGGGTCGGGCACTTGCAGTGGCGCCGCGCTCGGGCGATAGGCGTCGGCGGGCAGGTTGGGTACGGGCAGGTTGCGGATGGTTTCGTTGCTGTTGAGAAAACTGGGCAAGGTGTCGGCGAGGGCAGCGGAACTGAGGCTCAGGCACAGCAGGGATGCCAGTACGCGCATAGGACACTCCATGGTCAGAACACAGCACAGGGCAGGTTTTTCCTTAGAAAAAGGCGGAAGACTCGTGGGAATCTTCCGCCCTCAACCAAGCGTAGGCGCTGTAGGTAAGGCCGTCGAATCGGCCAGGTGCAATTCAGCGTTTGTTGCCGCCCAGCGCGCCGGTCAGGCCGCCGAGTACCCCGCCCAGACCGCCAGTTGTGCCGCCAGTGGCAGTGCCGCTGTTGACCAGACCACCGACCGCTGCCACGGTGCCGCCAACGTTGGTGACCAGACCGCCGACGGCAGTGGTGACCGGATTGTTGGTGGCGGCAATCGCCCCGCCGAGGTTGCCGACTGCGGCGCCCACCTGACTTGTGATACCTGCGACCGGCGTGCCGAGACCGGTAGCGGCGCCGACCTGTTGAGTCACAGTGGTGACGGCGCTGGTGACCGGATTGAGACCCGCACCGACGGCGGCGCCGACGCTGGCCAGCGGCGAGGTGGTTGCAGTGATCGGAGTGCCCGAGCCACCGAGTACGGTGTTGATCGACGCAATCGTGTTGCCCAGCCCGCCAGCAGTGACGCCGCCGGCACTGACTACACCGCTGGTGCTGCCGGCATTCAGGCCGCTGCCAACGTTGACCACCGCACCCCCGACGGTTTGCAGCAGGCCGGTACCGCCGAGGCCACCACCGATGCCGCCGATGCCGCCAGTACCCGAGCCAGTACCATTGGATACCAGACCGCCCGCTTTGCCGGCTGCCGTGCCGGTATTGCTCAGGGCGCCGCCGAGGGTGTTGGTCAGGGCATTGCCGCTGCCTGCGTCGGTAACTTTGCCGCCGAGGCTGTTTACCGTTGCGCCGACTTTCGCAATCGTCCCTTTGAGCGGATCACCCAGGCCGGTGGCATCACCGAGTTTGTCGGTGGTGCTTTCGACCATGGCGATCACCGGCACCAGACCGCTGCCGAGCTTGTTGGTCAACTGGCTGGTCGGGCCGCTGGTCAGTGAGGTGTTGAGGGTGTCGCCAAGCATGGTGACTTTTTCACCGATGCCATCGACCAGCGGCACTACTTTGGTCACGACGCCACCAACCACGGGAACGCTACGGGTCGCAGTGTTCAGTTTGACGCTGAGGTCCGACACGCCGTCGCCGACATCGGAAACCACACCGCCAACCGAGGCCACGGTGGTGGTCAGGCCATTGGGGTCAGTGGCCAGTTTGCCGATGCCATTGCTGACACCATCGCCCAAGGTACTGACGACGTTGCCGGTGGTGTTGGCAAGGCTTTGCACGATACCGCCAGCGACTGGAACCGTGCTCAGCGAATCACCGATCTGGCCGACGCCATCACCGACACCGCTGACGGTTTTGCCGACGTCCTGCACCAGCGTTGTGGTCACCAGCGATGGTGTGGTCGGGTTGGTCGGGGTGGTGGGATCGGTCGGATCCGTAGGGTTGGTCGGATCGTTGCCGCCGCCGGTGCCGCCAGTGCCACCGGTTCCGCCGCCGGTGCCACCAGTGCCGGCAGTATCGCCGCCGGTTCCGCCGCCCGCGCCACCGCTGCCATCGGTGCCTGCCGTGCCGTCCGCCGTCGAGCTGCCCGAACTGCTGCGATGACCGCCACCGCCGCTGCTGCAGCCGACGAGGCCGACCGAAAGAATCAGTGCCAGCGCGATTGCCGATTTGGACCACATCACTTGAGTTTTCATGATTGAGATTCCTGCACCTGTCACAACGTTACGTTGCCTTCGATGGCTCGCCGATCTGTCGTCGGCGATGCCTCGTCCGTGGCTGTAATCTCAGTCGACGGCAGGTTTTTCACCATTCTCAAGTTGGTATTAACCCCTTTATATAGAGGGCTCGGCGCTATGCCGAAGGACTAATACCCCGGTAATAAACGGGCAAAAAAAGCCTTGAAATTCAAGGCTCGGTTTTTTCAAAGCGGCGGGCAGGGCGCGGAAAAACTTAAGTGATATATACACAATTAACGGGTTTTTCCGCCCCGCCAGATCAGGCGATCGGTTGCCACTGACCGACCATATGTTCCAGGTCGCCGGCGCCGATCAGGCGCAACTCACCGCTGGAACCCGCGGCACTGGCCAGCAATGTCACTTCACTGGGCAGGCGCACCGGTTTGCGAAAGTGCACGGCGATTTCCAGGTTGGCTTTGGGCAGGTGATCGGAGAGTGCCGCCAGTGTCCGCGCCTTGTTCCACAGTCCATGGGCAATCGCGGTGGGAAAACCGAACAGTTTGGCGCTCGCCGCACTGAGGTGAATCGGGTTGTAGTCGCCGGAGACTTTCGCATACTGGCGACCGATATCGGCCGGTGCAGTCCAGCGCGCCACTTCGAGCAAGTCCTGTGACGGCTGCCAGTCCTGTGCCAGCGCCTCGCCCTCGAGTTTTACCCCGCGACAGAGCATCCGGCTTTCGGCTTCCCACAGTGGCCCGAGTTGATCGTCCAGGGTAGTGAGCAGATCGAACGTCGCGCCCTTGGCATGTGGTTGCAGGTTGTGCACACGCACGCTGACTTGCGCGCGGCTGATCGCGCCCATCGGCCGCAACACGCGGATGCGGTTGCTCAGGTGAATCAGCCCCAGCAGCGGGAACGGAAAATCCCTGGCCGTGAGCAATTGCATCTGCAAGGCGAAGGCAAGGATGTGTGGATAGGTCGGCGGCAGCAGGCCGTCATCGACGAAACCGCAGACTTTGCGATAGGCCGCCAGCCGTTTGCCGTCGATATCGACCCAGCAGCGCAGGCCGCTGTCTGGCAGTTGCGTACCGGTGATTTTGCGTCGCGTCGCTGCCCGCGAGTACAGTGCGGGCAGACTCGGTTCGCGATCCAGCGTGTGCCATTCGATGCTCATGCTCAAGCCCCCAGAACGCTTTGCCCACAGACCCGCAACGCCTGCCCGGTGAACGCGCCCGTGCCCGGTTGCGCCAGCCACGCCACGGCTTCGGCGACGTCTTGCGGCAAGCCGCCCTGGCCCAGCGAACTCATGCGGCGCCCGGCCTCGCGCAGGCCGAACGGAATGTGCGCAGTCATTTGCGTCTCGATGAAACCCGGTGCGACGGCGTTGATGCTGATGCCGCGCTCCAGCAGCGTTGGCGCCCATGCCTGGGCCAGACCGATCAGGCCGGCCTTGCTCGCCGCGTAGTTGGTCTGCCCGCGATTGCCGGCGATGCCGCTGATCGAGGCGAGCAGGACCACCCGTGCGTTGTCGCGCAGGGTGCCGCTGTCGAGCAGGGCCTTGGTCAGCACTTGCGGAGCATTGAGGTTGACGGCCAGCACCGCGTCCCAGAATTCCGGGGTCATGTTGGCCAGGGTTTTGTCGCGGGTGATGCCGGCGTTGTGCACGAGGATGTCGAGCCCGTCGGGCAGCTGTTCGATCAATTGCGCGGCGGCATCATCGGCGCAGATATCGAGGGTGATCGCACGTCCGCCCAAGCGGGCGGCGAGGGCCTCGAGGTCGGTCTTGGCCGGCGGTACGTCGAGCAGAATCACCTCGGCGCCATCGCGGGCGAGGGTTTCGGCAATCGATGCGCCGATGCCGCGCGCGGCACCGGTGACCAGCGCCTTGCGTCCGGCCAGTGGGCGCGTCCAGTCAGTCACTGGCGTGGCGCACGCGGTCAGGCGAATCACCTGACCGGAAACGAATGCGCTTTTCGGCGAAAGGAAAAATCGCAGCGGGCCTTCCAGTTGATCTTCGGCACCTTCGCCGACGTAGATCAGCTGCAAGGTGCCCCGCCGCGCAGTTCCTTGGCCAGTGAGCGCGAGAAGCCTTCAAGTGCCCGTTGAGCACTGGAAGCGAACGGATCGATCAGGGTTTCCGGCGCGCGGCCGAGAATCACCAGGTGCGCGCTTTGGTCGAGGTTCTTCATCAATGGCTGGAAGAATTCGCGCAGTTGCTTGAGCTGGTCGGTGTGCTGCAGGTCGCTGGCGTCGAACACTACCGCTTTGATTTTCGGCCCGTGGCCGGGGATCCACGCGGTGGCCAGCGAGGGCTCGCTGCCGTAGCTGTAGATTGCATCGGTCAAGCGATTGGCAAACCCGCTGATCCGTTCGGCCAGCGGCCCGCCACCGATCAACAGGGCGCCCTCGATCGGCCGCAGACGCCCCGCCTGCCAGCGTTCCAGCCGCACCGGCGACGGCAGGCCCAAGGCCCCGACCAGACGATGGCCGAAGGATGAGTTGGCGAAGTCGATATAGCGGTCAGACATGGAACGCTCTCCAGAAGTTGGGGTTCAAAGTGTGGACTGCCTACGGCAATCAATCGTTCGATCGCCGCAATAAGGCCTACGCTGGTTTAGCAGAGTAGACCACTGACCCTGTGGGAGCGGGCTTGCCCGCGATAGCGGAGTGTCAGCCGCTGAAGGGTTGGAAATGCCGCCCCCATCGCTGGCAAGCCAGCTCCCACAGGTTTCCATGTGAATCCGCAAATTCCACAGGAGTTATCCATGACCCAGCTGCGCCGCGTCGCGATCATCGGCGGTAACCGCATCCCTTTCGCCCGCTCCAACGGGCCGTACGCCACCGCAAGCAATCAGGCGATGCTCACCGCCGCGCTGGAAGGCCTGATCGAACGCTACAATCTGCACGGCCAGCGCATCGGCGAAGTGGTGGCGGGCGCGGTGCTTAAATTGTCACGGGATATGAACCTGACCCGCGAATGCGTGCTCGGCTCGCGCTTGTCTCCGATGACGCCGGCCTATGACATCCAGCAAGCCTGCGGCACCGGTCTGGAAGCGGCGCTGCTGGTGGCGAACAAGATCGCCCTTGGCCAGATCGACTGCGGCATTGCCGGCGGCGTCGACACCACTTCCGATGCGCCGATCAGCGTCAGCGAAGGCCTGCGCAGGATTCTTCTGCTGGCCAACCGCGCCAAGAGCACCGGCGACAAACTGAAAACCCTTTGCAGTTGCGGCCCCAGCATCTGATTCCCGAATTCCCGCGCAACGGCGAGCCACGCACTGGCCTGTCGATGGGCGAGCACTGTGAGCTGATGGCGCAGACCTGGAATATTCCTCGCGAAGAACAGGATCAACTCGCCTTTGAAAGCCACCACAAACTCGCCGCTTCCTACAGCGAAGGCTGGCACAACGATCTGATGACACCGTTTCTTGGCCTGACCCGCGACAACAATCTGCGCCCGGACCTGACCCTGGAAAAACTCGCCACGCTGAAACCGGCGTTCGAGAAAAGCGCCAAGGGCACGCTGACGGCGGGCAATTCCACGCCGCTCACCGATGGCGCTTCGGTGGTGTTGCTGGGAAGTGAGGAATGGGCCAAAGAGCGCGGCTTGCCGATCCTCGCTTATCTGCGCGACGGCGAGGCGGCGGCGGTGGATTTCGTCAACGGTGCCGAGGGCCTGCTGATGGCGCCGGTGTACGCCGTGCCACGCTTGCTGGCGCGCAACGGCCTGACCTTGCAGGATTTTGATTACTACGAAATTCACGAAGCCTTCGCCGCGCAGGTCTTGTGCACGCTCAAGGCCTGGGAAGATCCCGAATATTGCGAAACCCGCTTGGGGCTCGACGCGCCGCTGGGTTCGATTGATCGCACTCGGCTCAACGTCAAAGGGAGTTCACTGGCGGCGGGGCATCCGTTTGCCGCGACCGGTGGGCGGATTGTCGCGAATCTGGCAAAACTGCTGGATGCGGCGGGCAAGGGCCGAGGGTTGATCTCGATCTGTGCAGCGGGCGGGCAGGGTGTCACCGCGATCATTGAACGCTAAGCAGTATTCCAATGTGGGAGCGAGCCTGCTCGCGAAGGGGGCGTGTCAGTCGCCATCATTTTCTGCTGACAGACCGCTTTCGCGAGCAGGCTCCCACAGGGGCTTCGGTGCATGTGCATGTCAGATTCTGTCGCAAATGCCCTTGCCGGCCGATACCAATCAATGCCACGGTCTCGGCTATGATTCGCCCGGGTCGCTGCGATTGATCCGGCACAGTGTGTGCATCCTCAAGGTTCACAGGTCGGCAACCCCTCCCCGTCGGGCGAGGATTGCCGTATAACGAGTGACATTCGCGTGTTTGGTAATAAAGGACCCACAATAAAAGCTGATGAAGACTCCAAAACGCATTGAACCCCTGATCGAGGACGGTCTGGTCGACGAAGTGCTGCGCCCACTCATGAGTGGCAAAGAGGCAGCTGTTTATGTAGTGCGCTGCGGCAATCAGTTACGTTGCGCCAAGGTCTACAAGGAGGCGAATAAACGCAGTTTCCGCCAGGCGGCCGAGTATCAGGAAGGCCGCAAGGTTCGTAACAGCCGGCAGGCGCGGGCCATGGCGAAAGGGTCCAAGTTCGGTCGCAAAGAGACCGAAGACGCCTGGCAGAACGCCGAAGTGGCGGCGCTGTTCCGTCTGGCCGGCGCCGGTGTGCGAGTGCCCAAACCCTATGACTTCCTCGACGGCGTGCTGTTGATGGAACTGGTGGCCGACGAATTCGGCGACGCCGCGCCGCGTCTGAACGATGTGGTGCTGGAGGCGGATCAGGCACGCGAGTATCACGCGTTCCTGATTTCGCAGATCGTGCTGATGTTGTGTACCGGTCTGGTGCACGGTGACCTCTCCGAGTTCAACGTGCTGCTGACCCCGACCGGCCCGGTCATCATCGACCTGCCCCAGGCAGTCGACGCTGCGGGTAACAACCACGCGTTCAGCATGCTCGAGCGTGACGTTGGCAACATGGCTTCGTACTTCGGCCGTTTCGCGCCGGAATTGAAGAAGACCAAGTACGCCAAGGAAATGTGGGCGTTGTACGAAGCCGGCACCTTGCACCCGAACAGTGTGCTGACCGGCGAGTTCGACGATCCGGAAGACCTGGCCGATGTCGGCGGGGTGTTGCGCGAAATCGAAGCGGCGCGCCTCGACGAGGAACGCAAGCAAGCCATTCGCGCGGCGGACGACGCGCCGAAAGGCAAACCCGAAGAACCGCCTCCACCGCCGTGGATGCAATGATCGCGTGATGAGAAACCCGGCTTCGGCCGGGTTTTTGTGCCTGCGCATTCCAGAACCAGCGAAACACCTGTGGGAGCGAGCCTGCTCGCGAAGGCGGTATGTCAGTCACCGATAACGGTGGTTCAAATGCCTTTCGCGAGCAGGCTCGCTCCCACATGAGATATTGGTGTTGCTGAAAGTTGTATGGGAATCTTGCCTGCCTTTGCACACTCAAGGACTGAATGTGACCACCTCACGCAACACCCACCTGATCGTAACCGCCCGGCTGATCTCCGATTTCGGCGCCTTCCTCAACATGGTCGCGCTCGCCACATACGTCTACCTGCTGAGCAACAGCGCCATGAGCGTCGGCATCTTCCTCGCGAGCCGTGTCGGTGGCGGGATTTTCGCCAGCATGATCGGCACGCGCTTCTACCGGCGCTGGCAGGGCCGCGCGCCGCTGATTGCTTTCGATCTGTTGCGCGCCGCGCTGCTGGGGCTACTGTTGGTCACACCGGCGAATCAGCAGACATGGCTGTTGCCGTTCATTGCCTTCGGCCTTGGCCTGGGCAATTCGATGTTCGCCATTGGTCTCAACAGCCAGTTGCCGCACTTGATCGAGCCGGCGCAGTTGCTCAAGGCCAATGCCTGGATCACTTCAGCTTCTTCAGCCGCTATGGTCGGCGGCAGTCTGGTGTCGGGGTTGCTGGTGGCTGCTTTTGGTTTCGAAACGGTCTTCGCCCTCAACGCGCTGACCTATTTGCTCGCGGCGCTGCTGATCGTGCCGCTGCGTTTCGAAAAACCGATGTCAGCGAACAGCCGCAACGCGGTGAATGGGTTGCGCTGCGGCAAGGCCTGCGTTCGCTGCCAGTGGTCGCGGCCATGCTCGCGGTGACCATGGCCGACACCTTGGGCAGCGCCGCGCACAACGTCGGCTTCCCGATCATTTCGAAACTGCTCACGCCCGAGGCGGCGAGTACGACCTTGGGCCTGGCGCTTGCGGTATGGGCGAGCGGCAAACTGCTCGGCGCGCGCATCGCCAGTCACCTCAAAGGCTCGGAGAACAGCCACCTCGAAAGAAGATTTTTCTGCGGCGTGGCGCTGATGTCTTGCGGTTTCATTCTGATGTTCCAGCAGCACAGCCTCTACGGTCTGCTGCTGTTCGCCTTGCCGGCCGGGCTTGGCGACGGGGTTTCCGAAGTCAGCCTGATGTCACGTTTGCAACGGGAACCTGCGGCGTTGCGCCTGCCGATTTTCAGCGTGCTGACCTTGCTGCAGATGACCGGTTTCGGCATCGGCATGCTGGTTGCCGCGCCGGTCTATGCGTGGTGGACGCCGGGGGCCGTAGTCATGCTGTTCCACGGCATTCCCTCGGCACCTTGGGCGTGGTGACGCTGCTGCGGATCAGGCGCGGGCGGGTTGCGCGCAGCAGCCCGACGCCAGTTCCTTGAGGATCGGGCAGTCCGGACGATGGTCGCCGCTGCAATGCTCGACCAGATCCTGCAGGGTGTCGCGCAACTCGCCGAGCTCGCGGATCTTCTGGTCCAGCTCGTCGATGTGCTGGCGCGCCAGTGCTTTCACATCGGCGCTGGCGCGCTGGCGATCCTGCCAGAGGGTCAGCAGCTTGCCGACCTCTTCCAGGGAAAAGCCCAGATCCCGCGAGCGCTTGATGAACGCCAGTGTGTGCAGGTCATCGCTGCCGTACACGCGGTAGCCGCTGTCGGTGCGATTGGCCGCTTTGAGCAAACCGATCGACTCGTAGTAACGAATCATTTTTGCACTCAGGCCACTCTGCCGGGCCGCTTGGCCGATGTTCATCGGTGTTCCTCCAGGTCCTTGGGTTTCCAGGTTTTCAACAGTAGCGCATTGCTCACCACGCTGACGCTCGACAGCGCCATCGCCGCACCGGCCAGCACCGGATTGAGGAAACCGAATACCGCCAGCGGAATGCCGATCAGGTTGTAGACAAAGGCCCAGAACAGGTTCTGGCGAATCTTAGCGTAGGTCTTGCGGCTGATCTCCAGCGCCGCCGGCACCAGTCGCGGATCGCCGCGCATCAAGGTGATGCCGGCCGCGTGCATGGCGACGTCGGTGCCGCCACCCATGGCGATGCCGATGTCGGCAGCGGCGAGGGCCGGGGCGTCGTTGATGCCATCGCCGACCATGGCGACTACGCCGGTTTTCTTCAGCTCGGCGACGGTCGCGGCCTTGTCGGCAGGCAGCACTTCGGCGTGAACACTGCGGATGCCCAGAGCCTCGGCCACCACCCGTGCGCTGCCGCGATTGTCGCCGGTCAGCAGGTGGCTGTGGATATCCCGCGCGGCGAGTTGTTGCACCGCTTGCAGAGCGCCGGGTTTCAGCGTGTCACCGAAGGCGAACAGACCCAGCACCTTCGGCTGAGGACTTTGTTCAATCAGCCACGACAGTGTGCGACCTTCGCGTTCCCAAGCTTCGGCGGATGCGCTCAATTCACCGGCACTCAAAGCGCTTTCGTCGAGCATCCGCCGATTGCCCAGCGCCAGGCGCCGGCCATCCAGCGTGCCGGCAATGCCGCGTCCGGTCAGCGCCTGGCTGTCGCTGACATCGGGCACGTTCAAGCCGCGTTCGGCGGCTGCATCCAGCACGGCTTTGGCCAAAGGATGCTCGCTGCCGCGCTGCAAGGCACCGGCCAGTGTCAGCAGATTATTTTCGTCGCCATCGACCGCGCTGAAGTGCGCGATGCGCGGCGTACCCGAGGTCAGCGTGCCGGTCTTGTCGAACACCACACTGCTGACTTCGTGGGCGCGCTCCAGCGCTTCGGCGTCCTTGATCAGAATCCCATGACGCGCGGCGACGCCGGTGCCGGCCATGATTGCCGTCGGGGTGGCGAGGCCGAGGGCGCACGGGCAGGCGATCACCAGCACGGCGACGGCATTGATCACCGCAGTTTCCAGCGGCGCGCCATACAGCCACCAGCCGATCAGCGTGGCCAGGGCGATCAGCAACACGGTCGGCACGAAGATCTGGCTGACCTTGTCCACCAGTTTCTGGATCGGCGCTTTCGCCGCTTGCGCGTCTTCGACCAGACGAATGATCCGCGCCAGCACGGTTTCCGCGCCGAGCGCCTGGGTGCGCACCAGCAAACGACCTTCGCCGTTGATCGCGCCGCCGGTGACCTTGTCGCCCGGTTGTTTCGGCACTGGCAGGCTTTCGCCGCTGATCAGCGCTTCGTCGGCGTGGCTCTGGCCTTCGACGACCTCGCCATCCACCGGGAAGCGTTCGCCGGGTTTCACCAGCACCAGATCTTCGAGGCGCAGGGCGCTGATCGCAACGTCCTGCTCACGCCCGTCGATGACTTGAATCGCCCGCTCCGGCCGCAACGCTTCGAGAGCGCGAATGGCGCTGGCGGTCTGGCGTTTGGCGCGGCTCTCAAGGTATTTGCCGAGCAGCACCAGGGCGATGACCACCGCCGAGGCCTCGAAATACAGATGCGGCATGCGTCCGGCGGCGCTGGCCCATTCATAGACACTCAAGCCATAACCGGCGCTGGTGCCGAGGGCGACGAGCAGGTCCATGTTGCCGGCGCCGGCGCGCACGGCTTTCCATGCCGCAACATAAAAGCGTGCGCCGAAGATGAACTGCACGGGGTGGCGAGGGCGAATTGCGCCCAGGCCGGGAGCATCCAGTGAATACCGAACGGCTGCAGCAACATCGGCAACACCAGCGGCAGGGCGAGGGCGATCGCACAGATCAATGCCCAACGCTCGCGCAGCAGGCGTTGTTGCTGGTCATCAGATTGTGGCCGTTCGGCTTGCCAGACGCTGGCCGCGTAACCGGCCTTTCTCACCGCGTCGAGCAGGGTTTGCGTATCGACCTGGCCGAGCAATTCGAGGTGCGCACGTTCGTTGGCCAGATTGACACTGACGCTGCTCACGCCCGGGACTTTGTTCAGGGCACGTTCGACGCGACCGACGCAGGACGCGCAAGTCATGCCGTCGATGTTCAATTCGACGGTTTGCCGGGGCACGCTGTAACCGGCGCGCTCCACGGCTTGCATCAGCGCCGGCAAGCTGTCGCCGGGTGCCTGCACCCGGGCCTGTTCGGTGGCGAGGTTGACGCTGACGGCACTGGTGCCGCTGACCTTGCGCAAGGCCCGTTCGACACGCCCGGCGCAACTGGCGCAGGTCATGCCGACAATCGGCAGATCGAAAGTAGTGGATTCGGACATCGGTCGCGCTCCCTGTAGTGGATGTCTACAGGATCAACCTTGCCATGCGGGCAAGGTCAAGCACCATTCCGCAAGATGTTGATCGTTCCCACGCTCCGCGTGGGAATGCCTACCGTGACGCTCCGCGTCACGCTTCGGGACGCTGAGCGTCCATGGCTGCATTCCCACGCAGAGCCTGGGAACGATCGGCGACGGATCGGGTGTCTGCTCAGTAACCGAGGCCAGCCGGCTTCAGGTACACGCCTTCGGCATTCATCGCCAGGCGGAACTTCAGCACATCCCCGGCGTGCAGCACGACTTCCTGCGAACCCGGTGCGAGCATGCCGGGATTGCAACCCGGCGCCTGTCCTGGCAGCAGTTTCAAGCGCAGCGAAACCTTGCCCGGTGGCAGGTTGAACGAAGTGCTCTGCTCCTGGAACAGGCGCGCCGAGAGCTGGTCCTGGATGTACACGCCGATCTCGCACGAGGTCGCCACTTCGAGGCGTTCGCGGGAAATGATCAGTACCGCGTAATCCTCGCCGGCGGCTTGCACCTGCGGGACGGCGGCGAAGAGGCTGAGCAAGCCAAGCAGGCTCAAAGCTGACCAGCGCATGGCTGAATCTCCTGAATTCCAGTCATTGATACACGCAGCTTGGCCGAGCGCGACGCCGAATGCCAGCCCGGCAGTTTTGCGCAGAACTTGACCTTGCCATCGTGGCAAGCTCGAGACTGCCGGCAACCTCACTCAAAGGAGTCTTCCCATGCAAGTGTTCAACGTTCAAGGCATGTCCTGCGGTCATTGCGTCAAAGCCATTACCACTGCGGTGCAGGCGCTGGATCCGGCGGCCAGCGTGCGCGTCGATCTGGCTGCAAAGGAAGTCGGAGTCGAAAGCGCGCTGAATGAAGATCAGGTCATCGCGGCGATTCGTGAAGAAGGATATGACGTGAAGCTCGTCTGAAATTGATCGTTAGCGAGCTATCGGAATGTTCAAGGCGTCCGGGCGCGGCTAGACTGTCGGGCTGCGACTTGCCCACCTGGATGCCTGATGAATTTCCGCACGATTTTGATACTCGGCGCCTTGAGCGCCTTCGGTCCTTTGGCGATCGACTTCTATTTACCTGCCTTCCCAGCCATGGCGTCGGCGTTCGGCACCGATGAGCAGCATGTCCAGCTGACGCTGGCGGCGTACTTCCTCGGTCTGTCGCTGGGCCAACTGGCGTACGGGCCGATTTCCGATCGTTTCGGTCGACGGCTGCCGCTGCTCAGCGGCGTTGCCCTGTTCACCCTGGCGTCCTTGGCCTGCGCCTACGCGCCGAGCCTGGAATGGCTGATCGGCGCGCGTTTCGTCCAGGCATTGGGCGGTTGCGCGGGGATGGTGATTTCCCGTGCGGTGGTTGCCGACAAGTGCGACGCGGTCGGCTCGGCGAAGGTGTTTTCGCAACTGATGCTGGTGATGGGCCTGGCGCCGATTCTGGCGCCGATGCTCGGCGGTCTGCTGGTCAACACCACGGGTTGGCAGTCGATCTTTCTGGTGCTCACCGGGTTCAGTGCGGCGGCAGGTCTGGCGGTGGCATTGGGGCTGCCGGAAAGCATGCCGGCCCACGTCCCGCGCCAGCCGTTGTCCGGTGCGTTGCGCCAGTACGCGCGACTGGTCAAGGATTCGGTCTATCTGGGCCATGCCCTGACCGGCGGCATCGCGATTGCCGGGATGTTCGCCTACATCGCCGGCTCACCGTTTGTGTTCATCAAGCTCTACGGCGTACCCGCCGAGCATTTCGGCTGGCTGTTCGGCACCAACGCGGCGGGCTTCATTCTGGTGGCGCAGGTCAATGCGCGCCTGCTCGCCAAGCGCGGCCCGGCGTTTTTGCTGGTGCGCGCGGTGTGGGTGTATTTCCTCGCCGGACTGACATTGCTGGCGGTCAGCGCAATGCGTCCAGAGGCATTGTGGCCGTTTTTGATTCCGCTGTTCATTTGCATCGCCAGCCTCGGCTGCATCATTCCTAACGCCTCGGCTTGCGCGATGAACGGTCAGGGCGCACGCGCCGGCAGTGCGTCGGCGATGCTCGGTTGTCTGCAATTCAGCATCGCCGCCGGTGCCGCCGCCTTGGTGGGGGTGTTGCACGATGGCAGCGCCGTGCCGATGGCCATGGTCATCAGCCTGTGCGGTCTGCTGGTGGTGAGCGTCGCGCTGCTCACCCGGCGCTTGCAGAATGCCCGGGCGCTGGCGCTGGCCCAGGTCTGAGCGCTCGACTCTGGAGCTCAGCCAGCGGCGCGCTGCTGGCTGGGTTCGGGGATCCGGTGGGGCGCGCAGAGTCGCGCTTCGAGGGTGCGAGTGAAAGCCAGGGCCTCGGCTTCACTGCGAAAGGTCACGACATGCTGGTCCAGGCGCACCTGCCATTGGGACTTTGCCACTTCTTTTATCAGGATCTTCATTGCTGACCTCCCTTGCGTAAAAGATGTATCGCAGAGGCTTCGATTGTAGACCTCGATACCCGCGTAATTGTGACAAGGGTCAGGCAACCGACTGACGGCAAAAAGCCCCGCAACCGCTCTGGCATCACCAGCGATTGCGAGGCTTTATTTTTAGAAACCTTCTAAAACAATTTTCCCCTTGGCCTTGCCGCTTTCCAGCAGTTCATGGGCGCGGCGCAGATTGGCGGCATTGATCACGCCGAAGTGCTCGCCCAGGGTGGTCTTCAAGGTGCCGGCGTCAATCAGTTCGGCGACGCGGTTGAGCAGCTTGTGCTGTTCGATCATGTCCGGCGTTTCGAACAGCGAGCGGGTGTACATGAACTCCCAGTGCAGCGACAGGCTCTTGCGCTTGAGCAGGCTGATGTCGAGGGACTTCGGATCGTCGATCAGCGCCAGCTTGCCTTGCGGTGCGAGGGCTTCGACCAGTTGCGCCAGATGCTGGTCGGTCTGGGTCAGGCTGGCGACGTGGGTCACGCTGGTGATGCCGGCGCGTTTCAATTCTTCGCTCAGCGGCTGGCTGTGATCGATGACCAGATCGGCACCGAGTGCGCTGACCCATTCACGGGTTTGCGCACGGGAGGCAGTGCCGATGACTTTCAGGCCGGTCAATTGCTTGGCCAATTGAGTGAGGATCGAGCCCACGCCGCCCGCCGCGCCGACGATCAGCAGGCTCTGACCCTGATCGGTGCTGCCTTCGCTGATCTGCAGGCGCTCGAAGAGCAATTCCCAAGCGGTGATCGCGGTCAGCGGCAGTGCGGCGGCTTCGGCAAAACCGAGGGACTTGGGCATGTGGCCGACAATGCGCTCATCAACCACGTGCAACTCGCTGTTGCCACCGGCCCGGGCGATCGAACCGGCGTAGAACACTTTGTCGCCCGCCTTGAACAGGGTGACGTCGCTGCCGACCGCCTTGACCACACCGGCAACATCCCAGCCCAGCACTTTTGCCGCGCCGTTTTCCGGTGCCGCGTTCTGCCGCACTTTGGTATCGACCGGATTGACCGAGATGGCTTTGACTTCCACCAACAGGTCGCGTGGGCCGGCGACCGGCTCCGGCAGTTCGATGTCCTGCAGAGACTTGGCGTCGCTGATCGGCAGAGAGGCGTAATAGGCGATGGCTTTCATGGATGGCTCCGTGCGGTTGATAGAAGAAGAAATCAGGATGAATTCGATGGAGGTCATCATTGGCTATTTCTCTGCGCGATAAAACCGGCTAAAAGAGCAGTCTCTTTCAATATTTTTTTGATAATCGAGGCTGCGCATGCTGCGTTTTGATGACCTGCAGTTGTTCGTCCGCGCTGCCGATCTGGGCAGCCTGTCGGCGGCCGCACGGGTGATGGACATGTCCGCCGCCGTGGCCAGCGCGGCACTCAAGCGCATCGAGCAGCAGCTCGGTGCGCGGCTGCTGGCGCGTTCGACCCGCAGCCTGCGCCTGACCGCCGAGGGCGAAGGCTTCCTTGAGTATGCCCGCGCCGCCCTGAGCAATCTCGACGAAGGGCGTCGTCTGCTCGCCAGCGGTCAGGACCAGGTCAGCGGGATTCTGCAGCTGTCGGCGCCTTCGGATTTCGGGCGCAATCTGCTGCTGCCGTGGCTTGATGCGTTTCAGCGTGAACATCCGAAACTGACCGTGCGGCTGTTGCTCGGCGATCGCATCGCCGACCTCTTCCGGCAACCGGTGGACATCGCCCTGCGCTATGGCGAGCCGGAAGATTCCAGCCTGATCGCCTTGCCCATTGCCCCGCACAATCGCCGCGTTTTGTGCGCCTCTCCAGATTATCTGGCCCGGCATGGCGAGCCGCGCCAGCTCGAGCAACTGGCCCAGCACAACTGTCTTTTATACATGCTTGGCAGCCGCGTTCACGATCACTGGAGTTTTCACGATGGCAAGCGCGAAGTCGGCCTGACCGTCAGCGGCGATCGTTTCAGCGATGACGCCGACGTGGTGCGGCTATGGGCGTTGGCCGGTGCCGGGATCGCTTACAAGTCATGGCTCGACGTGGGTACCGATGTGCTCGCCGGGCGCCTCAAAGTGCTGATGCCGGAACTGCTGTGTGAGCGCGCACCGCTGAATCTCTTGTGCGCCCATCGCGCACAATTGAGTAAGCCGGTGAACCTGCTGAGGGAGATGCTCGCCAGCCGTTGCGCCGAATTGGGTAGTCAATTTCCCGCTTTTCTCAAAGTTGATCATTAGTCGCAGGCAAATAGAGAAATTTCTCTCAGGAACAATCGCCACCTACGCAGGCCCGGGCGCAGGACGTCTGGCTTAACCCGCTTATACTAGCGCCCGCCTCATGCTTGCACTGACACCTGGCGCGCAGATCCCGTAACGCGTTGCCGGCTTTTGGTGGCGGTTGCAACTTCTGCTGCAAGGTTGTGTGCCGGAGCAGCTGGTGTCGGTGGCAGGCCTTGCCCCGGTCCAGGGCGGTTTTCGCGTGTTGGCCGATCACCCATTAGCGGCCAAGATGTCTCCGAGCGGTAGACGATACGATTCGACAGGGAGTGAACAAATGGAAAATGCACCGTGCATCAGCCAGATCGCGACATTGCTGGCCGACCCCAAGCGCAGCGCGATGATGTGGGCGTTGATGGATGGCTCGGCGCGGCAAGCCGAAGAGCTGGCGTTGCTGGCCGGGCTCTCGCCGTCGTCGGCCAGTGCGCATCTGGGGCGACTGTCCGCAGGTGGACTGTTGAACATCGAAATGCGTGGGCGCAAACGCTTCTTCCGCTTGGCAGCCCCGGAGGTGGGTGCGGCGATCGAGGCACTGGCCAGCGCCACCATTGCCAGCGCGCCACGGCAAATTCCCGCTGCGCTGAAACGCACCACGCCGATGGTCAGGCCACAGGCGGCGCCGTCTTCGCTGTTGCGCGCGCGGTTTTGCGACGATCATCTGGGCGGCACCCTGGCAGCTGATCTGTATCAGCGCCTGCTCGATGCCGGCTGGATCGAACAAATCGAGCAGCGTGTGGTGGTCACTCACAAGGGCTCCACCCGACTGGCCCAGCGCGGCGTGTTCATCCAGGCCCTGGCGCACCGCAACGTGCAGGTCGCTTGCGCCTGCCCGGACTGGAGCGAGCGCCGTCCGCACATGGGCGGCTCACTGGGCGCGGCGCTGTTGCAGTTGTTCATGCAGTCCGGCTGGCTGAATTTGCCCAACGATTCCCGCGCCTTGCAGTTGACCGCCACCGGTCAGCGGGAAATCCATCGCTTCGCCGCCGAGACCGAGCTGGAAACAGCGTTCTAGAGCGTCAGCCTGCGGTGAGCTGACAATCAACGTCGTCTACGGCTGTGAACAGGTCGCATCCAGTACGACCTCTGAATGACCATCGCGCACACTCGATCCGGGGATTTTTCCGGATGGGGAGCGCAACATGAATACACAACGCTTTAGCGCGGCTGAGCGCCTGGAACGGCTGCCGCTCAGTGGTTATCACCGCGTCATTTTCATCATCATTGCCTTGGCGTTTTTCTTCGACTCCATGGATCTGGCGATGATGACTTTCCTGCTCGGCTCGATCAAAGCCGAGTTCGGCCTGAGCAGTGCGCAAGCAGGGCTGCTGGCCAGCTCGAGCTTCTTCGGCATGGTGCTCGGGGCGTCGCTGTCGGGGATGCTTGCCGACCGCTTCGGGCGCAAACCGGTGTTTCAGTGGAGCATCGTGCTGTGGGGCTTGGCCAGTTACCTGTGTTCGACGGCGCAGACGGTGGAGACGCTGACGCTGTTTCGCATCCTGTTGGGAATCGGCATGGGCATGGAATTTCCCATCGCGCAATCGATGCTGTCGGAGCTGATTCCGGCGCAACGACGCGGACGCTACATCGCCCTGATGGACGGCTTCTGGCCGCTGGGTTTTGTCGCGGCGGGCGTGCTCTCGTACTTCCTGCTGCCGCTGATTGGCTGGCGCGATATCTTTCTGGTGCTGGCGGTGCCGGCGGTATTTGTCCTGGCGATCCGCTTTTTCATCCCTGAGTCGCCGCGCTGGCTGGAACAGGCCGGGCGCGACGCTGACGCAGACAAGGTGTTGAACGGCATCGAAGCGCGGGTGCGTGCTTCGCTGGGCGCTGCAGCGTTGCCGGAACCGGTTCGTTTGCCCCGCACGGTGACGCCACCGGGCAATTTCTTCTCGGCACTCAAGCAAATCTGGTCGCCGCACTATCGCCAGCGCACGACGATGATCTGGAGCCTGTGGTTCTTTGCATTGCTGGGGTTTTACGGGCTGACTTCATGGCTCAGCGCGTTGCTGCAGCAGTCGGGTTTCGCCGTGACGCAGTCGGTGTACTACACCGTGCTGATTTCGCTCGGCGGGATTCCCGGATTCCTCATGGCGGCATGGCTGGTCGAGCGTTGGGGGCGCAAACCGGTGTGCATCGTCACCCTGCTCGGCGGCGGGGTGATGGCATTTCTGTATGGGCAGAGCGCGGTGTTCGGCGGCAACGTGGCGCTGCTGATCGGCACCGGGCTGTTGATGCAATTTTTTCTGTTCGGCATGTGGGCGGTGCTCTACACCTACACGCCAGAGCTGTACCCGACTTCGGCACGGGCAACCGGATCGGGATTCGCCTCGGCGATCGGCCGCGTCGGCTCGCTGCTCGGGCCATTGGTGACCGGGCTGGTGTTCCCGATAACCGGGCAGGGCGGCGTGTTCGCGCTGGGCGCGGCGTGCTTTGCGATAGCGGCGGGCGTGGTGTGGCTGTTCGGGATGGAGACGCGGGGCAAGACCCTGGAAGAGCTGACCGAAGCGCAGCCATTCAAATAAACGCAGCACCCTGTGGGAGCGGGCTTGCCCGCGATGGGGCCAGCAAATTCAACATCTATGTTGACTGACAATCCGCTATCGCGGGCAAGCCCGCTCCCACAGGTATTGATGTGATTTTGCAGTTGCTTACGGTTTTACCAACCGCGCATCCAGACTGTTCTGCGCCAGGCGTTTGGCCTGATCCTGGGTCATGCCCAGATGCTCGTGCAGCGCATGGAAGTTCTCGGTCACGTACCCGCCGAAATACGCCGGGTCATCGGAGTTCACCGTGACTTTCACGCCGCGCTCGAGCATGTCGAGGATGTTGTGCTGCGACATGTGATCGAACACGCAGAGCTTGGTGTTCGACAGCGGGCACACCGTCAGCGGAATCTGCTCGTCGATGATCCGCTGCATCAGGCGCTCGTCTTCGATGGCGCGCACGCCATGGTCGATGCGCTGGATTTTCAGCAGGTCGATGGCTTCCCAGATGTACTCCGGCGGGCCTTCTTCACCGGCGTGGGCGACGGTGAGGAAGCCTTCGTCGCGGGCGCGATCAAAGACGCGCTTGAACTTGCTCGGCGGGTGGCCCATCTCGGAGCTGTCGAGACCGACCGCGACAAACGCGTCACGGAACGGCAGCGCCTGATCGAGGGTTTTCTGTGCTTCGTCTTCGCTGAGGTGGCGCAGGAAGCTGAGGATCAAACCGCTGCTGATGCCCAGTTGCGTCTCGCCATCCTTGAGCGCGGCGGCGATGCCGTTGAGCACCACTTCGAACGGGATGCCCCGGTCGGTGTGGGTCTGCGGATCGAAGAACGGTTCGGTGTGAATCACGTTCTGTGCTTTGCAGCGCAGCAGGTAGGCCCAGGTCAGGTCGTAGAAATCCTGCGAGGTGCGCAGCACATCGGCGCCCTGGTAATACAGGTCGAGAAATTCCTGCAGATTGTTGAAGGCGTACGCCTTGCGCAGGGTTTCGACGTCGCTCCACGGTAGGGCGATCTTGTTGCGTTCGGCCAGGGCGAACAGCAGTTCAGGCTCCAGCGAACCTTCCAGATGCAGGTGCAGTTCGGCTTTGGGCAGGGCGTTGAGCCAGTCGTACATAGTCTTTTCTCATCAGGTGCAATACCGGCATTCTACAGAGGCTGGCTGCAACAATTGGCAAAACCTGACCAGGTGATCGATCAAACCGCCTCTTGCTCGCGGCGATAGGCGTAGGTATCGGCGAAGCGCGAGAGCAGGAATTGCGCGCAGGTGGTGGTCGGATATTTCGCCGGGTGCTGTGCGTCCTGGCAACCGGGCAGGCATTCGATGCGCGTGTCCGGGTGCGGTTCGGCGAAGAACGGCATTGAATAACGATCCACGCCCAGCGGGCTGATCACCCGGTGCGGCGTCGAGCGATAACGGTCGTTGCTCCAGCGCGCCATCATGTCGCCGAGGTTGACCACGAACGTGCCGTCAATCGGTGGCGCGTCGATCCACTCACCATTGACGTTCTTCACCTGCAAACCTCCGGCGCTGTCCTGATAGAGCAGGGTGATGCAGCCGTAATCGGTATGGGCGCCGGCACCTTGTTGCTCGGCGGAGCTGGCGGTGTGACGCGGCGGATAATGGATCATGCGCAACACGCTGACCGGCTCGACAAAGCGCGAATCGAAGAAGTCGCGCTCGATGCCCAGCGCAATGGTCATCGCCCGCAACAGGGTTTGCGCCAGCGCCTGCATGTCGAGGTAATGCTGTTCCATCAGCGATTCCCAGCCGGGTTGCGCCGGATGGCGATTGGGGCCGCGCAAGGGTTTTTCCGCGAGCACCTCGGGATGTTCGTTCGGCAGGTGCAGGCCCATGTCGAAGGTTTCTTTGAGGTCACTGGGTTTGTCCGGGTCCAGTTGCTCGGTGGCAATCGCACCGTAGCCGCGATGATGGCGGGTCTGGGTAATGTCGATCTTCAGTTTTTCTGCGGCGGGCAGGGCGAAGAAGCGCTGGGCGTGATCGAGCAGGGCGTCGATGCGCTGCGCCGAGATCGGATGGCCCTTGATGTAGAAAAAGCCCCACTCGCGACAGGCTTGGTCGATTTCTTCGGCCACCGCAGGCCAGGCATTCTCGTCAGTGGTGTAGAGCGGGCTGATGTCGATGATGGGAAGACTGTTCATGCACTGGTCCTGAAGAAACGCAAACATGAGAACACTGAAAAAACTGTGGGAGCTGGCTTGCCAGCGATGGCGATCTAACTGGCAACAGTGATGTTGAATGTGAAGGCCTCATCGCTGGCAAGCCAGCTCCCACAGAGGTCGGTGTATTTTTTGAAAGTTACTTCGGCATCTCGGCCTTCATGCCTTCAACGTAATAATTCATCGAAGCCAGTTCCGCATTGGTCGCGCTCACGCCCGCGGGGATTTTTTCCACGCCGGCCTGATCCTTGATCGGCCCGGTAAATGGCTGCAACGCGCCGCTCTTGATGTCGGCAATCAACTGCTCGGCTTCGGCTTTCACCGGCGCCGGCACCAGATCGCTGATCGGCAGTTCCACCGTGCCTTCCTTCAACCCGCCCCAGTAATCCTGAGATTTCCAGGTGTGATCGATCACGCTCTGCGTCGCCTGAATGTAGTGTGGCGCCCAGTCGTTGACGATCGAGGTCAGCACCGCTTTCGGGCCGAAGTGGGCCATGTCCGAGGCGTAGCCTACGGCATACACGCCGCGCCGTTCGGCAGCCTGGATCGGCGCCGGGCTGTCGGTGTGCTGGAACACCACGTCGACGCCTTGATCGATCAGCGCGTTGGCGGCGTCGGCTTCCTTGCCCGGATCGAACCAGGAGTTGACCCACACCACTTTGATTTCGGTGCCAGGGTTGTACTTGTTCAGGGCCAACTGGATGGCATTGATGTCGCGGATCACTTCCGGAATCGGGAACGAGGCGACGTAGCCGATCTTCTTGGTCTTGGTCATCTTCGCCGCGAGAAAACCGCCGACGTAACGGCCCTCGTAAGTGCGCGCCAGGTAAGTGCCGAGGTTCTTGTCCTGCTTGTAACCGGTGGCGTGTTCGAAAGTGACCTTGGGGAATTGCTTGGCGACTTTCACTGTCGGGTTCATGTAGCCGAAAGACGTGGTGAAGATCAGGTCGTATTTGTCCTTGGCCATGTTGCGGATCACCCGTTCGGCGTCGGCGCCCTCGGCGACGTTTTCCACGTAGTTGGTGGTGATCTGCGTGCCGAGTTTTTCCGCCAGGGCCTTGCGCCCTGTTCGTGCTGATACGTCCAGCCGTGGTCACCGATCGGGCCGATGTAGACGAAACCGACCTTCAGCGGATCGGCAGCGCTGGCGCTCAGGCTGATTCCCAGACCGATGGCGGCGTACAGCAGTGTGTGCAGCGGACGTATTGGCATGAACCGGAACTCCATTTTGTTGTGTGTGTTCAGGGCCAATGCAAATTGCTGACCAACAGGACAACAAACAAAAAGATCGCAGCCTTCGGCAGCTCCTGCATAGGAATGCGAACCTGTAGGAGCTGCCGAAGGCTGCGATCTTTTCAGCGTCGGAACCAACGCAGTGCAAGTCAGCGTGCGCGCGCCATGGGTTGGTGCGCAAAGATGTAACGAAACGTTAGCGGCGCGCGGCAGTCAGTAGCTTCATCAGCTCTTTTCGGCAAAAGGCCCGTCATGCTCTCGATCCTCAAACAAGAAAGCTTCCTGCTGCTGGCAGTCCTTGCCGCGTGCGTCGCTTATCCATTGGAACATTGGCTGCTGCACAGCGGCCAGATCGTCGCGCTGGGCGGCGGTCTGCTGCTGATCGCCTTTATCGTCGCCGCTTCGATGCGCGTCGCTCATCACGCCGAACTGCTGGCGGAAAAGGTCGGCGATCCCTACGGCACGATGATCCTCACGTTGTCGGCAGTGCTGGTCGAAGTGGTGATCCTGGCGATTATGATGAGCAACGAAGCTTCGGCGACGCTGGTGCGCGACACGATTTATTCAGCGGTGATGCTCGACATCAACGGCATCCTCGGCCTCGCCGCTTTGATGGGCGGGATCAAACACGGCGAGCAGTCCTACAACGACGATTCGGCGCGCAGCTACAGCGTGATGATTCTCACCGCGATGGGCGTGTCGATGGTGGTCCCGGAGTTCATTCCCGAGGCCAACTGGAAGATGTATTCGGCGTTCACCATTGGCGCGATGATGGTGCTTTACGCGCTGTTCCTGCGCATGCAGGTCGGCCCGCACAGCTACTTTTTCAGCTACAGCTACCCGGACAAACGCCGCAAGAAAGAGCCGGTCGAGCAGGAGCCGAAACCGGTCAGCCTGGCGCTGTCGGTTGGCATTCTGGTGTCGGGGGTGGTGATCATCGGCGCACTCGCCGAGGTAATGTCCAAGACCCTCGATCTGGGCCTGGAAGGCACGGGCGCGCCGCCGGTGATCACGGCGATTCTGGTGGCGGCGATTTCTGCAGCGCCGGAGATTCTGACTGCGTTGCGTGCGGCACTGGCCAATCGCATGCAGTCGGTGGTCAACATTGCGATGGGCGCGTCACTGTCGACGGTGATTCTGACCGTGCCGGTGATGGAAGCGATGGCGCTGTACACCGGCCAGCCGTTTCAAATGGCAATGACCCCGGTGCAAACGGTGATGATCTTCATCACCCTGATCGTCAGCGCGATCAACCTCAATGACGGCGAGACGAACGCCATTGAGGGCATGACGCACTTTGTGCTGTTTGCCACATTCATCATGCTGTCCCTACTGGGCCTATAGGGACGCTGAAAAACCTGTGGGAGCGGGCTTGCCCGCGATGGGGTGTGTCAGAAACCATATATGTACCTGACACACCCCCATCGCGGGCAAGCCCGCTCCCACAGGGATTAATGATCGGATAAGGTGCCGGTGATCAACTGCCGAGCCGCCTTACTGTGATCGGCGATCAGGCCTTTCAGGTCCAACCCCTCAACCTGCCCATCAACCACACGCCACTTGCCCCCGATCATCACGCGATCCGCCCGATCCGCGCCGCACAACAACAGCGCCGAAATCGGATCATGGCTACCGGAGAAGCGCAGTTCATCGAGCTTGAACAACGCCAGATCCGCCTGTTTGCCCACGGCAATTTCGCCGATGTCGCTGCGACCGAGCAGGCTCGCCGAACCCTTGGTCGCCCAGCCCAGCACGCGCTCGGGGGTGATCTTTTCGGCGCCGTAACGCAGGCGCTGGATGTACAGGGCCTGACGCGCTTCGAGGATCATGTTCGAGGCATCGTTGGACGCCGAACCGTCAACGCCAAGACCGAACAGCGCGCCGGCGTCGGTCAGCTCGATGCTCGGGCAGATGCCGGACGCCAGGCGCATGTTCGAGCTTGGGCAGTGGCAGATGCCGGTACCGGCCTGGCCGAGGCGGGCGATTTCGTCGGGGTTGAAATGGATGCCGTGGGCCAGCCAGGTTCGCGGGCCGAGCCAGCCGACGCTGTCCAGATAATCGACGGTGCGCAGACCGAAACGTTGCAGGCAGAAGTCTTCTTCATCAAGGGTTTCCGCCAAGTGGGTGTGCAGACGCACATCGAGCGTGTTCGCCAGATCAGCACTGGCCGACATGATTTCCGGGGTCACCGAAAATGGCGAACATGGCGCCAGGGCGATCTGTATCTGCGCGCCGTCGCCACGCTCGTGATACTCGTGAATCAGCCGCTGGCTGTCGTCGAGAATCACCTGGCCTTCCTGCACCGTTTGTTGCGGAGGCAGGCCGCCGTCCTTCTCGCCAAGGCTCATCGAGCCGCGCGTGAGCATGGCGCGCATGCCCAGTTCACGCACCGTTTCGACCTGCACGTCGATGGCGTTTTCCAGACCATCCGGGAACAGATAGTGATGGTCGGCAGCGGTGGTGCAACCCGAGAGCAGCAATTCGGCCAGCGCCACTTTGGTGGCGAGGGCGAGTTTTTCAGGCGTCAGCCGTGCCCATACCGGGTACAGGGTTTTCAGCCACGGGAACAGCGGCTGATTGACCACCGGCGCCCAGGCGCGGGTCAGGGTTTGATAGAAGTGATGGTGAGTGTTGATCAGGCCCGGCAGGATCACATGCTCGCGGGCATCGAACTCTGCATTGCACGGCGCCGACGGCTGTTGACCGGCAGCGAGCACTTCGACGATCACACCGTCTTGCACGACAAGGCCGCCACGGGCATCAAGCTCGTTGGAGGTGAAAATGGCGAGGGGTTTTTAACCAGGTACGGGTCGCAGGCATTGTGGCCGGCTCCTCTGAAAGTTGGGTTCAGGGTTGCCAGCTCAGTGTTGCCCTGTCTGCTGATCCAGGGTCGCCGCGAACGACGAGGCGCGCAGTTTCAAACAAATCGCAGCGCCGGGCAAGCGCCACCCGACCATTCACCATCACTCCCTGTGGGCGCGAGCCTGCTCGCGAAGGCGTCATGTCAGTCGATACAGATTTACCTGACAGATCGTATTCGCGAGCAGGCTCGCTCCCACATCGGGATTTTCAGTGCTTACCAGGCAATCGTTTCCCCTTTGTAATTGACGAAGTGATGCCCGCCCTTGCCGGTGAACGCATTGACCTGATCAATCAGCCCGCGAGTGCTGGTTTCTACATCCAGGTCAGCACCTTCGCCGCCCATGTCGGTCTTCACCCAGCCCGGGTGCAAGGACAGTACGGTGAGTTTCTGTTCACCCAGTTGCGTGAC
Organism: Pseudomonas sp. B21_DOA; assembly: GCA_030544685.1. Taxonomy (NCBI): domain Bacteria; kingdom Pseudomonadati; phylum Pseudomonadota; class Gammaproteobacteria; order Pseudomonadales; family Pseudomonadaceae; genus Pseudomonas; species Pseudomonas sp. B21_DOA. Next base: position 1,746,554 of record CP086683.1, read on the forward strand.
AAAACTGTTGGTCATCGAATTCAGCGCCGCTTTGCTCGCCTTGTACAACGCCAGCTCCGGCGCGTCGGGCATGGTCACGCTGCCGAGCACCGAGCTCATGAACGCCAGCACGCCGCTGCCGTCGCGGATCTGCCCGACGAAACGCTGGGCCAGATTGATCGGCGCCACCGCGTTGGTGAAAAACAGTTGCCCGACCTCGGCCAATGTCGCGCCGCCCGGCGTCTGCACGTCCGGTCCTTTGACCCCAGCGTTGACGAACAACAGGTCGAAGGTTTCGCCCTTGAGCTTCTGGCTGAGGGCGATCACTGCTTGCTGATCGTCCATATCGAGCTTCTCGATGCGCACGTCACCCAGCGCTTGCAGCGCCTCGGCCTTCTGCGGATTGCGCACCGTCGCGGTCACTTGCCAGCCATCGCCCAGCAGGGTCTTCACCAGACCGAGGCCCAAGCCGCGGGAGGCGCCGATGATCAGTGCGTTTTTTGCCTGAGACATGATGGGTTTCCTTGAAAGTCAGCATTCAGGATTCAATGGACACGCCTGACCGCGCCACAGTTGCAGCGCTTGGCGAAAACAGGCTTTGACCCCGGAGCATACTCCAGGCTTCTTGAGTTTCTCGAGGGTGTTTGATCAGAAACAGTTGTGGGGCGTGATTCAAGTGTTGCCTGTGCGGACGCTTTCGCGAGCAGGCTCGCTCCCACATTTGCCCGCGTTCACTCAGATCCCTGTGGGAGCGAGCCTGCTCGCGAAGAGGCCCGCTCTGACAACGATCAGTGTCCCGATTGCCACGGTTGCCCCAACGAAACCGGCGCATACAACCGCGTACGCACGGCATCGCGGGACAGCATCACCAGCACCACAATTGTCGCCACATAGGGCAGCATCGCCAGCAGGCTCGAAGGAATCGCCAGTCCCAATCCCTGTGCCACCAAGTGCAGGATGCTGGCGAGGCCGAACAGGTACGCCCCAAGCAACAACCGCCACACCCGCCAACTGGCGAACACCACCAGCGCCAGGGCGATCCAGCCGCGGCCAGCGGTCATGTTTTCCGCCCACATCGGCGTGTAGGCCAGCGACAGATACGCCCCGGCCAACCCGGCCATCGCTCCGCCAAACAGCACCGCCAGGGTGCGCACGGTCAGCACTGGCAAGCCCATCGCGCTGGCCGCATCCGGGTTTTCACCGACCGCTTGGATGATCAGGCCGACACGACTTTTGATGATCACCCACGCCACCAGCGCAAACAGCGCGAACGACAGATACACCAGCAGATCCTGGGCAAACAGCATCCGCCCGATCAGCGGGATCTCACTCAGATACGGAATCGCCAGAGGCTCGAAACCCGCCAGCGGCTTACCCACCCAGGCCGCGCCGACAAATGTCGACAGGCCCACGCCGAAGATCGTCAGGGCCAAACCGGTGGCGACCTGATTGGCGTTGAACACCAGTGCGACCAGGGCAAACAGTGACGACAACAACATCCCGGCCAACATCGCCAGCAGCACACCCAGCCACAGGTTGCCGCTGTTCAGCGCGACGATAAAACCGATCACCGCACCGAACAGCATCATGCCTTCCTGGCCGAGATTGAGGACGCCGCTTTTCTCGCAGATCAACTCACCCAATGCCACCAGCAGCAGCGGCGTGCCGCAGCGGACCATGGCATAGAAAATATTGCTCAACAGATCGATATCCATCACAGCGCTCCGGCGGTTACGGCAGGGGTCGAGGCGCGCCGGGTCCAGCGCAGTTTCAGACGTGGCCGATAGAGAATCAGCACGTCACAGGCGAGCAGGAAAAACAGCATCATGCCCTGGAACAATTGGGTGATCGCTTGCGGCAGATTGAGCGACATCTGCGCGCTCTCGCCGCCGATGTACAGCAGCGCCATGAGCAGGCTCGAGAACAGAATGCCGAGCGGATTCAACCGTCCGAGAAACGCCACGGTGATCGCCGCGTAGCCATAGCCCGGCGACACTTGGGGCACCAATTGGCCGATCGGCCCGGTCACTTCGCAGACCCCGGCGAGCCCGGCCAGACCACCGCTGATCAACAGCGCCAGCCAGATCAGGCGCTTCTCGCGAAAGCCGACAAAACCTGCCGCACGCTTGTCCAGCCCGAGCACTTTGATCTGGAAACCGATAAAGCTTTTCTGCAACAACACCCACACCGCGACCAGCGCGAGCAGGGCGAAATACACGCCGGCATGCACGCGGCCGTCCTCCAGCAGCAGTGCCAACCGACTGGCGTCGCCGAACATCGCCGACTCGGGGAAATTGAAGCCCGCTGGATCCTTCAACGGCCCGTGCACGCAGAACAGCAGCAAGTTCAGCGCGATGTAGTTGAGCATGATGCTGGTAAGGATTTCATTGGCATTGAAGCGCGTGCGCAGCCATGCGGTGAGCCCGGCCCATGCGGCGCCGGCCAGCGTGCCGGTCAGCAGAATCAGCACCAGCGCCCAGCGACTTTGCATGTCGATAACGTTCACTGCCAGAGCACTGCCGGCCAAGGCGCCAAGTAGAAGTTGGCCTTCGGCGCCGATGTTCCAGATCCGCGCCTGATAGGCCACGGCCAGGCCGAGTGCGCAGAGCAGAATCGGCAGCGCCTTGACCAGCAATTCAGACACGCCATACAAATCGCTGACCGGTGCGATCAGCAGTGTGTGCAAGGTTTGCAGTGGGTCGTGGCCCAGCGCGATGAACAACAGCGAGCCGCAGACGAGGGTCAGGGCCGCCGCCAATAATGGCGAGCACCACAACATCAGGCGCGATTGCTGGCCACGGGGTTCGAGAGAAAGCAGCATGGTTGGAACTCCGTTAAACCGAGGCGGCGCGAGGTGAGTGATCGAACTGGCCGGCCATCCACGCGCCGACATCGCTCAGTTGTGTAGCGCCGGTGTCTTGCAGCGCCGAGAGACGCCCGCCGCACAGCGCGCCGAGGCGATCGCTGATCTGGAACAATTCATCGAGGTCTTCGGAAATCACCAGAATCGCCGCGCCGGCATCGCGCAGGGCAATCAGCGCACGGTGAATGGTCGCGGCGGCGCCGACGTCGACGCCCCAGGTCGGGTGCGCGGCGATCAGCAGTTTCGGTTGCTGAAGAATTTCCCGGCCGAGGATGAATTTCTGCAAGTTGCCGCCGGACAGGCTGCGCGCAGCCGTTTGCGTGTCCCAGGTCTTCACGCCGAAACGCTGGATGATCTGCTGCGCGAGGGCTTCGACTTTGCTTCGTTGAATCAACCCGTGGCTCACCAGTCCTTGCTGGAAAGCACTGAGCAGGGCGTTATCGGCCAGACTTAACTCCGGCACCGCGCCGTGGCCAAGGCGTTCGGCCGGCACGAAGGCCAGACCAAGTTTGCGCCGCGCATCCGGGCGCAGGTCAGCGACGTTTCTATCTGCGAAGCGCAGGGTCGCCGCTTGCGCACGAGGCAAGGGCTGTTCGCCGCTGAGCAGGGCGAGCAATTCATCCTGACCATTGCCCGCGACCCCGGCGATGCCGACGATTTCACCGCTGCGCACTTGCAGGTCGATGTCGGTCAGCGAGCAACCAAACGGATCCGGGTTGTGCCAACTCAAACCCTGCACCTGCAGAAACGCCGCGCCACCGCTGACCTTCGGATACTCGCCAATTAAAGCCGCCGCTTCACCGACCATCATTTGCGCCAGTTGCTGGTCCGAACATTCGGCGGGCTCGCAATGCCCGGCAACCCGGCCGCCGCGCAGCACCGTGGCGCTATGGCACAAGGCGCGTACTTCACCGAGCTTGTGGCTGATAAACAGAATGCTGCAGCCCTCATCGGCGAGGCGACGCAGGGTGATGAACAATTCGTCCGCCTCTTGCGGCGTCAGTACTGAGGTCGGCTCATCGAGAATCAGCAGGCGGATGTCCTGCATCAGGCAACGGACGATTTCCACCCGCTGGCGCTCGCCGATCGACAGGCTGTGGACAAGTCGCTCCGGTTCCAGCGCCATGCCATAACGCCGCGATACTTCGCGAATCTTTGGCTCCAATTGCTTCGGCGTGCCGGCCGCCGCGCCCATCGCCAGGGCAATGTTCTGCGCCACGCTGAGGGTTTCGAACAGCGAGAAATGCTGGAACACCATGCCAATGCCCAACTGCCGCGCCTGCGCCGGATTGCGCATTTGCACGCGCTGCCCCTCCCAGAGCATTTCACCGCTGTCGCACTGGGTGACCCCGTAAATGATCTTCATCAACGTACTTTTGCCCGCGCCGTTTTCACCGAGCAGGGCATGGATCTCACCCGGCGCGATGCTCAGGTCGATGGCGTCGTTGGCCAGACAACCGGGGTAGCGTTTGCTGATCTGGCGCAGTTGCAGGCGCGGCGGGGAAGGGGCGATGGACATGACAGGCTCGACTGACTTGGAGTTGTGCCTGTGGATAAAGCAATTTCCTGGCCATTGAGTCAGGAACGCTTGCGCAACCCGTTGGCAAACGCCGATTGCAACGCATTGGCGCTCGATCTGGTTCGTGGTCGAGCACCATTTCAGCGCAAAGCCGTTGATCAGGCTCCAGTTTTGCCCGCGAGTGGTTGGTTAAAAAGTGAGCAAACGCTTGCGGCCTAGACAGATCCAGCGACAGCGGTGGTCATGAACGGCTTATCCACAGGTTGCTCCACAGTAATTGTGCGCAAGCCTGGGACCCGGGCATAAGCACTGCGTTGCTTTGTTCTAATGGTGATAAACGCAGTTAACTGTTTGTTTTTAGGCTGAATTTCCGTTTCGTCGGATCAATTGAACGAAAAGTGAACAAATCGCGCAAAGCCGCATGACAGAAGGGTTACAGCGGTGTGTGCTCAGGTTATCCACAAGCGGGTGCACAACAGGTGTGGGCAACTTGCCAACTCGGGGATGCTCTAAAAGATCGCAGCCTTCGGCAGCTACTACAGGGGAACGCATTTCAACTGTAGGAGCTGCCGAAGGCTGCGATCTTTTGATCTTGAATTTATCGCTGCAACAAAATCCGCCCACGGCTCAAGTCAGCAAGTTGCGTTTGCAAGATATCGATCTGCGCTTGCCCCACCGCTAACTTCAACTCCACCCCATTGGCCGTGAAGTTTTCCTCCACCACCAATCCACCGAGATCGGCCACGCGCAACTTCACCAGCGCCAACTCGGCAAATCCACAGGCGCAACTCAGCGACAAACGGCTGATCAGCTCGATTTTTTCCGCCGCTTGCAGGCACTTGTTGGCGCCACCGCCGTAGGCCCGGGCCAAACCGCCGGTGCCCAGTTGAATGCCGCCGTACCAGCGGATCACCAGCACCGCGACCTGATCGCAGTCCTGCGCTTCGATCGCCGCCAGAATAGGGCGTCCGGCAGTGCCGCCCGGCTCGCCGTCGTCAGTGCTGCGGTATTGCGCGCCGAGTTTCCACGCCCAGCAATTGTGCGTGGCATTCAAGTCGCTGTGCTGCTCGAAAAACGCCTGCGCGTCGGTAGGGCTGCTGATCGGTGTCGCCAGAGTGATAAAGCGGCTTTTGCGAATCTCTTCGCGGTACTCGCAAAAACCGCTGAGGGTGAAAGGCATAAACGTCTTATAGAGAAGGAGTGAGGCCGCAGCCTTTGACAATGATGCGGATCAGGTTGTTGCCGGCGTCTTCCATGTCCTGCTTGGTCAACTTGCTGCGCCCGGTGACGCGGCATATCTGCGTGGCGAAGTCGGCATAATGCTGGGTGCTGCCCCACAGCAGGAAAATCAGATGCACCGGATCGACCGGGTCCATTTTGCCTGCATCGATCCACGCCTGAAACACCGCCGCGCGCCCGGTGAACCAGGCGCGGTAGTCCTGATTGAAATATTCGCTCAGGCATTCGCCGCCGCTGATCACTTCCATGGCGAAGATCCGCGAGGCCTGTGGCTGGCGCCGGGAGAATTCCATCTTCGCGCGGATGTAGCGGGTCAGCGCTTCGGCCGGGTCATCCTCGGCAGTGAGGGTGTTGAAGGTGCTGTCCCACAACTCGATGATGTTGCTCAGCACCGCCACATACAAACCGAGCTTGTTGGTGAAGTAGTAATGCAGATTGGCCTTGGGCAGCCCGGCATTCTGCGCGATGGTGTTCATGCTGGTGCCTTTGAACCCGTGACGGGCGAACTCGTCTTCGGCGGCTTTGAGAATGGTCTCTTCGTTCTTCTGACGAATGCGGCTGGCGGGTTTGCCGCCGTGGGCTGGGACTTCAAAGGTCATAGGCACTTCCGGGATTGTCTGTGGGTGCAACCAGTTGCGTTGATAGCGCACCCACAGGCATCCGACAAGTCCTTGCGCGGAAAAACAGTTACGCCTGTTCGATCTTGTTCAACGACGCGGGACTTTTTGCCGCTGTGGTTTTGCCTTCCGGCAACAACAGACACAGGAAGATTGCCGTCAGCCCGCCGCTGGTGATCGCCGAGTCGAACAGGTTCTGCACCAGTTTCGGCAGCAGGTGCAGCAGGTTCGGTTGCGCGGCGATGCCGAGGCCGACGCCGAACGAAGTGGCGATGATCAACATGCTGCGTCGGTCCAGCGGCGACTGCGCGAGAATGCGCACGCCCGCCGCCGCCACCGCGCCGAACATCACCAGCGTTGCACCGCCGAGCACTGGTTTGGGGATCTGTTGCAGCACCGCGCCGATCATCGGGAACAGGCCGAGGCAGAAGAGGATCGCGCCGATGTACAGGCCGACGTAGCGGCTGGCAACGCCGGTCAATTGGATCACGCCGTTGTTCTGCGCGAACGTTGTGTTGGGGAAAGCGCTGAAAGTCGCCGCGATCATGCAACTGACACCATCACCGAGCACGCCACCGCGCAAGCGGCTTATATAAGAAGGGCCGCTGATCGGTTGGCGGGCAAGCATGCAATTGGCGGTGAGGTCGCCGACGGTTTCGATGGTGCTGATCAGATAAATCAACGCGACCGGCAGGAAAGCGGTCCAGTCGTAGGTGAATCCGAACTTGAACGGCGTAGGAAAACTCACCAGCGGCAAGTCAGGCAACGGCTGCGGGACCAGTTTCCCGCTGAACCACGCCACGAGACTGCCGAGCACAAGTCCGATGATGATCGCCGACAGCCGCACCCACGGCGTATTCGAGCGGTTGAGCAGAATGATTGTCAGCAGCACGAACACGCCCAAGGCCAGATTGCCCGGCGCGCCGAAGTCTGGGGCATTGAAGCCGCCACCCAGATCGGTGATGCCGACCTTGATCAGGCTGATGCCGATCAGCGTGATGACGATGCCGGTCACCAGCGGTGTCACCACTCGGCGCAACTGACCGATGAAACGGCTGAGCACGATCTGCACGATTGCGCCGAAAAAGCACACGCCGAAAATCATCGCCAGAATGTCTTCCGGGCTGCCGCCGCGCTGCTTGACCAGAAACCCGGCCGACAGCACCGCACCGAGAAACGCGAAACTGGTGCCTTGCAGACAGATCATCCCCGCGCCAATGCCGAACGGTCGCCGCGCCTGGATAAAGGTGCCGACGCCCGAGACCATCAGCGCCATGCTGATCAGGTACGGTAGATGCGCGGTCAGCCCGAGCGCCGAACCGATCACCAGTGGCGGGGTGATGATGCCGACGAAACTGGCGAGCACGTGTTGCAGCGCGGCAAGAATGGCGGCGAGTGGTTTGGGGCGGTCGTTGAGGCCGTAGATCAGTTCACTGGACGAGTCGGAATCTGGCTGCATGGCTTTGGCTTCTTGAAGGAGAGTTATCCCTTCTCTGCAAAAACCTGTCCACTTGCTCAGGTTATTCCTGGATTCTGTCGATGAGGCCCTGCCGGGCTGGGCTCTGCGCGCTTATCTATCGCGTCGCGGCCAGACTCTCGAGGAAACTTTCCAGCACCAAATGAGGGCGCCGCCCCTTGCGCGTGACCGATGCCAGACTCAAATCGTAATACCGCGTGCCGGCCTTGAGCGCGCGCAACCGCCCTTGCTGCACCCAAAGGCTGGCGTAGTGATCCGGCAGGTAACCGATATAGCGCCCGGTCAGAATCAGAAATGCCATGCCCTCGCGGTCGGAGGCACTGGCCGTGCAATTGAGCGCCTGATAGTGCGCCTGAATCTCCGCCGGCAAACGAAAGGTCGGCGCAATCGCGTCTTGACTGTCGAGGCGCTGATCGTCGAGTTGTTTGTCATCGACATAAAACAGCGGATGACCCACCGCGCAATACAGCAGTGAGCGCTCGCTGTACAACGGCTGATATTCCAGCCCGGATAAGGCACTGGCCTGCGGCACCACGCCCACGTGCAGGCGCCCGTCGAGCACGCCTTGCTCAACTTCGTTCGGCGCGATCATGCGGATCTGGATCTGCACGTCCGGCCCGCGTTCTTTCAATTGCGCGAGGGCGTGGGTAATGCGCATGTGCGGCAGGGTGACGAGGTTGTCGGTCAGACCGATGATCAACTCACCGCGCAGGTGTTGGTGCAGGCCGTTGACCTCGGTGCGGAAGCTTTCCAATGCGCTTAGAAGTTGCAGCGCAGATTGATACACCTCGCGACCTTCCTCTGTCAGGGAAAATCCAGCCCGGCCGCGCTGGCACAAGCGCAAACCGAGGCGCTGTTCCAGATCGCTCATCTGCTGGCTTATCGCCGAGCGCCCGATGCCGAGCACGGTTTCGGCTGCGGAGAAGCCGCCACATTCCACGACACTGCGAAAAATCCGCAGCAGGCGAATATCAAAATCGCTGACTTGCGCCAGCGGATCGGCGCGGCGGCTGCTCATTTATTGTTCTCTTTGTTTAGCGTGGGTCTAACTGAAGGTTAGAAGAGTTGAATTTCACCGACTTTATCCGCGTGGCAACTTAGCTGCAACAACGCTTTCCATCTCACTGACGCTTATGCCCTGCGAGGTTTTGCCCGATGAACATGCCTGAAAACGCGCCATCGCCACTGGCCAGCCAACTGAAGCTGGATGCGCACTGGATGCCGTACACCGCCAACCGCAACTTTCAGCGCGATCCGCGTCTGATCGTCGGCGCCGAAGGCAGTTGGCTGTTCGACGACAAGGGCCGCAAGATCTACGACTCGCTGTCCGGTCTGTGGACCTGCGGTGCCGGGCACACCCGCAAGGAAATTCAGGAAGCCGTTGCGAAACAGCTGGGCACCCTCGATTACTCGCCGGGCTTCCAGTACGGCCATCCGTTGTCGTTCCAGTTGGCTGAGAAAATCACTCAACTGACCCCGGGCAATCTGAACCACGTATTCTTCACCGACTCCGGCTCCGAGTGCGCCGATACTGCGGTGAAAATGGTGCGTGCCTATTGGCGCCTGAAAGGTCAGGCGACCAAGACCAAGATGATCGGCCGCGCCCGTGGCTACCACGGTGTGAACATCGCCGGCACCAGCCTCGGCGGCGTCAACGGCAACCGCAAGCTGTTCGGTCAGGCGATGATGGACGTCGATCACTTGCCACATACGCTGTTGGCAAGCAATGCGTTTTCCCGCGGCATGCCGGAGCAGGGCGGTATTGCTTTGGCCGATAAACTGCTCAAGTTGATCGAACTGCACGACGCTTCCAACATCGCGGCGGTGTTCGTTGAACCGATGGCCGGCTCTGCCGGGGTATTGGTTCCACCCCAGGGTTACCTCAAGCGTCTGCGCGAGATCTGCGATCAGCACAACATCCTGCTGGTGTTCGATGAAGTGATCACCGGTTTCGGCCGTACCGGTTCGATGTTCGGCGCCGACAGCTTCGGCGTGACCCCGGACTTGATGTGCATCGCCAAACAAGTCACCAACGGCGCGATTCCGATGGGCGCGGTGATCGCCAGCTCCGAGATCTACCAGACCTTCATGAATCAGCCGACGCCGGAATATGCCGTGGAATTTCCCCACGGCTACACCTATTCGGCGCACCCGGTGGCCTGTGCCGCCGGTCTTGCGGCACTCGATCTGCTGCAAAAGGAAAACCTGGTGCAGAGCGTCGCCGAAGTCGCGCCGCATTTCGAGAACGCGTTGCACGGCCTGAAAGGCTCGAAGAACGTCATCGACATCCGTAACTACGGCCTGGCCGGCGCGATCCAGATTGCCGGGCGTGACGGTGATGCCATCGTGCGTCCGTTCGAAGCGGGCATGGCCCTGTGGAAAGCCGGGTTCTACGTGCGCTTCGGCGGCGACACCCTGCAGTTTGGCCCAACCTTCAACAGCAAGCCGCAAGACCTCGATCGTCTGTTCGACGCGGTCGGCGAAGTGCTGAACAAGCTCGACTGATTTTTCCCTCTATATATGTACAAAAGTGCGGGCGCCTCTCACGGCGCCTGCTGACCAGAATTCAGGAGTGTTCGATGAGTGTTATCCCGCATTTGATCAATGGCGAACTGGTAACCGAAACCGGTCGCGCGGTAGATGTGTTCAACCCGTCTACCGGTCAGGCAATTCATAAACTGCCACTGGCCAGCCAGGCCACCATTCAGAAAGCCATTGATGCCGCCAAGGCTGCGTTTCCGGCCTGGCGCAACACGCCGCCGGCCAAACGCGCCCAAGTGATGTTCCGTTTCAAGCAACTGCTTGAGCAGAACGAGGCGCGCATCTCGCAACTGATCAGCGAAGAGCACGGCAAGACCCTGGAAGACGCCGCCGGTGAATTGAAGCGCGGTATCGAGAACGTCGAGTTCGCCTGCGCCGCCCCGGAAATCCTCAAGGGCGAGTACAGCCGCAACGTCGGCCCGAACATCGACGCCTGGTCGGACTTCCAGCCGTTGGGCATCGTTGCCGGTATCACCCCGTTCAACTTCCCGGCCATGGTGCCGCTGTGGATGTACCCGCTGGCGATCGTCTGCGGCAACTGCTTCATCCTCAAGCCATCCGAGCGCGATCCAAGCTCGACGCTGCTGATCGCTCAGTTGCTGCTGGAAGCCGGGTTGCCGAAAGGTGTGATGAGTGTGGTCCATGGTGACAAGACGGCGGTGGACGCGTTGATCGAAGCGCCGGAAGTCAAAGCGCTGAGCTTCGTCGGTTCGACACCGATTGCCGAATACATCTACGCCGAAGGCACCAAGCGCGGCAAACGCGTGCAGGCACTGGGCGGCGCGAAGAACCACGCGGTACTGATGCCGGATGCCGATCTGGACAATGCGGTGAGTGCACTGATGGGCGCGGCCTACGGTTCCTGCGGCGAACGCTGCATGGCCATCTCGGTGGCCGTGTGTGTTGGCGATCAGGTCGCGGACGCGCTGGTGGCGAAACTGGTTCCACAGATCAAAGCGCTGAAAATCGGTGCGGGTACCTCGTGCGGTCTGGACATGGGGCCGTTGGTTACCGGTCAGGCGCGTGACAAGGTCAGTGGTTATGTGGATGACGGTGTGGCGGCGGGCGCGACCCTGGTGGTCGATGGCCGCGGTCTGAGCATCGCCGGTCATGAAGACGGCTTCTTCCTCGGTGGCTGCCTGTTCGACAACGTCACTCCAGAGATGCGCATCTATAAAGAAGAGATCTTCGGGCCGGTGCTGTGCGTGGTGCGGGTGAACAGCCTGGAAGAGGCGATGCAACTGATCAATGATCACGAATACGGCAACGGCACCTGCATCTTCACCCGTGACGGCGAAGCGGCGCGGCTGTTCTGTGACGAGATCGAAGTCGGCATGGTCGGCGTCAACGTGCCGCTGCCGGTGCCGGTGGCTTATCACAGCTTTGGCGGCTGGAAGCGTTCGCTGTTTGGCGACCTGCATGCGTACGGTCCGGACGGCGTGCGCTTCTATACTCGTCGCAAGGCAATCACCCAGCGCTGGCCGCAGCGTGCAAGCCATGAAGCTTCGCAGTTCGCATTCCCTAGCTTATAAGTAGCTGGATGTGCAGAAGGCCGACCTTTCAGGTCGGCCTTCGCGTTTTCAGGGCTTTTTTACCGATATGACAGAAATATGAAAATAGGTGTTGACGGCAGATTCCAGAGGTCTATAATTCGCCCCACTTCCGGCGCAGTCGAAACGGAAAACTCCTTGAGATTCAAAGAGTTACGCAGTTTTCGACAGTGGCTTGCTTCAGATCATCGAAGCCTGGAAGGAGTTGATAGAGCAGTGATGTGTAGCTCTTTTAACGGTTCGATCTTCTCGGTCGAAAGCGGAGAAAAAGAGGTGTTGACAGCAGCGATTAACGCTGTAGAATTCGCCTCCCGCTAACGAGAGATCGGAAGCGCAAGTGGTTGAAGTTGTTGAAGAATTCTTCGAAAGCTTCTGAAAATAATCACTTGACAGCAAATGAGGCTGCTGTAGAATGCGCGCCTCGGTTGAGACGAAAGATCTTAACCAACCGCTCTTTAACAACTGAATCAAGCAATTCGTGTGGGTGCTTGTGCAGTCAGACTGATAGTCAACAAGATTATCAGCATCACAAGTTACTCTGCGAGAAATCAAAGATGTAACCAACGATTGCTGAGCCAAGTTTAGGGTTTCTTAAAAACCCAAAGATGTTTGAACTGAAGAGTTTGATCATGGCTCAGATTGAACGCTGGCGGCAGGCCTAACACATGCAAGTCGAGCGGATGAAAGGAGCTTGCTCCTGGATTCAGCGGCGGACGGGTGAGTAATGCCTAGGAATCTGCCTGGTAGTGGGGGACAACGTTTCGAAAGGAACGCTAATACCGCATACGTCCTACGGGAGAAAGCAGGGGACCTTCGGGCCTTGCGCTATCAGATGAGCCTAGGTCGGATTAGCTAGTTGGTGAGGTAATGGCTCACCAAGGCGACGATCCGTAACTGGTCTGAGAGGATGATCAGTCACACTGGAACTGAGACACGGTCCAGACTCCTACGGGAGGCAGCAGTGGGGAATATTGGACAATGGGCGAAAGCCTGATCCAGCCATGCCGCGTGTGTGAAGAAGGTCTTCGGATTGTAAAGCACTTTAAGTTGGGAGGAAGGGTTGTAGATTAATACTCTGCAATTTTGACGTTACCGACAGAATAAGCACCGGCTAACTCTGTGCCAGCAGCCGCGGTAATACAGAGGGTGCAAGCGTTAATCGGAATTACTGGGCGTAAAGCGCGCGTAGGTGGTTTGTTAAGTTGGATGTGAAATCCCCGGGCTCAACCTGGGAACTGCATCCAAAACTGGCAAGCTAGAGTATGGTAGAGGGTGGTGGAATTTCCTGTGTAGCGGTGAAATGCGTAGATATAGGAAGGAACACCAGTGGCGAAGGCGACCACCTGGACTGATACTGACACTGAGGTGCGAAAGCGTGGGGAGCAAACAGGATTAGATACCCTGGTAGTCCACGCCGTAAACGATGTCAACTAGCCGTTGGGAGCCTTGAGCTCTTAGTGGCGCAGCTAACGCATTAAGTTGACCGCCTGGGGAGTACGGCCGCAAGGTTAAAACTCAAATGAATTGACGGGGGCCCGCACAAGCGGTGGAGCATGTGGTTTAATTCGAAGCAACGCGAAGAACCTTACCAGGCCTTGACATCCAATGAACTTTCCAGAGATGGATTGGTGCCTTCGGGAACATTGAGACAGGTGCTGCATGGCTGTCGTCAGCTCGTGTCGTGAGATGTTGGGTTAAGTCCCGTAACGAGCGCAACCCTTGTCCTTAGTTACCAGCACGTAATGGTGGGCACTCTAAGGAGACTGCCGGTGACAAACCGGAGGAAGGTGGGGATGACGTCAAGTCATCATGGCCCTTACGGCCTGGGCTACACACGTGCTACAATGGTCGGTACAAAGGGTTGCCAAGCCGCGAGGTGGAGCTAATCCCATAAAACCGATCGTAGTCCGGATCGCAGTCTGCAACTCGACTGCGTGAAGTCGGAATCGCTAGTAATCGCGAATCAGAATGTCGCGGTGAATACGTTCCCGGGCCTTGTACACACCGCCCGTCACACCATGGGAGTGGGTTGCACCAGAAGTAGCTAGTCTAACCTTCGGGAGGACGGTTACCACGGTGTGATTCATGACTGGGGTGAAGTCGTAACAAGGTAGCCGTAGGGGAACCTGCGGCTGGATCACCTCCTTAATCGACGACATCAGCTGCTGCATGAGCTCCCACACGAATTGCTTGATTCATTGAAGAAGACGATAGAAGCAGCCCGAAATTGGGTCTGTAGCTCAGTTGGTTAGAGCGCACCCCTGATAAGGGTGAGGTCGGCAGTTCGAATCTGCCCAGACCCACCAATTTTGTGTGGGAAACGCCTGTAGAAATACGGGGCCATAGCTCAGCTGGGAGAGCGCCTGCCTTGCACGCAGGAGGTCAGCGGTTCGATCCCGCTTGGCTCCACCACTACTGCTTCTGAAGTTTGAAAGCTTAGAAATGAGCATTCCACCGGTTCGGTGATGAATGTTGATTTCTAGTCTTTGACTAGATCGTTCTTTAAAAATTTGGGTATGTGATAGAAAGATAGACTGAACGTTACTTTCACTGGTAACGGATCAGGCTAAGGTAAAATTTGTGAGTTCTCTTAGTTGAGAAATTCGAATTTTCGGCGAATGTCGTCTTCACAGTATAACCAGATTGCTTGGGGTTATATGGTCAAGTGAAGAAGCGCATACGGTGGATGCCTTGGCAGTCAGAGGCGATGAAAGACGTGGTAGCCTGCGAAAAGCTTCGGGGAGTCGGCAAACAGACTTTGATCCGGAGATGTCTGAATGGGGGAACCCAGCCATCATAAGATGGTTATCTTGTACTGAATACATAGGTGCAAGAGGCGAACCAGGGGAACTGAAACATCTAAGTACCCTGAGGAAAAGAAATCAACCGAGATTCCCTTAGTAGTGGCGAGCGAACGGGGACTAGCCCTTAAGTGGCTTTGAGATTAGCGGAACGCTCTGGAAAGTGCGGCCATAGTGGGTGATAGCCCTGTACGCGAAAATCTCTTAGTCATGAAATCGAGTAGGACGGAGCACGAGAAACTTTGTCTGAATATGGGGGGACCATCCTCCAAGGCTAAATACTACTGACTGACCGATAGTGAACTAGTACCGTGAGGGAAAGGCGAAAAGAACCCCGGAGAGGGGAGTGAAATAGATCCTGAAACCGTATGCGTACAAGCAGTGGGAGCAGACTTTGTTCTGTGACTGCGTACCTTTTGTATAATGGGTCAGCGACTTATTTTCAGTGGCGAGCTTAACCGAATAGGGGAGGCGTAGCGAAAGCGAGTCTTAATAGGGCGTCTAGTCGCTGGGAATAGACCCGAAACCGGGCGATCTATCCATGGGCAGGTTGAAGGTTAGGTAACACTGACTGGAGGACCGAACCGACTACCGTTGAAAAGTTAGCGGATGACCTGTGGATCGGAGTGAAAGGCTAATCAAGCTCGGAGATAGCTGGTTCTCCTCGAAAGCTATTTAGGTAGCGCCTCATGTATCACTGTAGGGGGTAGAGCACTGTTTCGGCTAGGGGTCATCCCGACTTACCAAACCGATGCAAACTCCGAATACCTACAAGTGCCGAGCATGGGAGACACACGGCGGGTGCTAACGTCCGTCGTGAAAAGGGAAACAACCCAGACCGTCAGCTAAGGTCCCAAAGTTATGGTTAAGTGGGAAACGATGTGGGAAGGCTTAGACAGCTAGGAGGTTGGCTTAGAAGCAGCCACCCTTTAAAGAAAGCGTAATAGCTCACTAGTCGAGTCGGCCTGCGCGGAAGATGTAACGGGGCTCAAACCATACACCGAAGCTACGGGTATCATCTTCGGATGATGCGGTAGAGGAGCGTTCTGTAAGCCTGTGAAGGTGAGTTGAGAAGCTTGCTGGAGGTATCAGAAGTGCGAATGCTGACATGAGTAACGACAATGGGTGTGAAAAACACCCACGCCGAAAGACCAAGGTTTCCTGCGCAACGTTAATCGACGCAGGGTTAGTCGGTCCCTAAGGCGAGGCTGAAAAGCGTAGTCGATGGAAAACAGGTTAATATTCCTGTACTTCTGGTTATTGCGATGGAGGGACGGAGAAGGCTAGGCCAGCTTGGCGTTGGTTGTCCAAGTTTAAGGTGGTAGGCTGAGATCTTAGGTAAATCCGGGATCTTAAGGCCGAGAGCTGATGACGAGTTACCCTTTGGGTGACGAAGTGGTTGATGCCATGCTTCCAAGAAAAGCTTCTAAGCTTCAGGTAACCAGGAACCGTACCCCAAACCGACACAGGTGGTTGGGTAGAGAATACCAAGGCGCTTGAGAGAACTCGGGTGAAGGAACTAGGCAAAATGGCACCGTAACTTCGGGAGAAGGTGCGCCGGTGAGGGTGAAGGACTTGCTCCGTAAGCTCATGCCGGTCGAAGATACCAGGCCGCTGCGACTGTTTATTAAAAACACAGCACTCTGCAAACACGAAAGTGGACGTATAGGGTGTGACGCCTGCCCGGTGCCGGAAGGTTAATTGATGGGGTTAGCTAACGCGAAGCTCTTGATCGAAGCCCCGGTAAACGGCGGCCGTAACTATAACGGTCCTAAGGTAGCGAAATTCCTTGTCGGGTAAGTTCCGACCTGCACGAATGGCGTAACGATGGCGGCGCTGTCTCCACCCGAGACTCAGTGAAATTGAAATCGCTGTGAAGATGCAGTGTATCCGCGGCTAGACGGAAAGACCCCGTGAACCTTTACTATAGCTTTGCACTGGACTTTGAATTTGCTTGTGTAGGATAGGTGGGAGGCTTTGAAGCGTGGACGCCAGTTCGCGTGGAGCCATCCTTGAAATACCACCCTGGCAACTTTGAGGTTCTAACTCAGGTCCGTTATCCGGATCGAGGACAGTGTATGGTGGGTAGTTTGACTGGGGCGGTCTCCTCCTAAAGAGTAACGGAGGAGTACGAAGGTGCGCTCAGACCGGTCGGAAATCGGTCGTAGAGTATAAAGGCAAAAGCGCGCTTGACTGCGAGACAGACACGTCGAGCAGGTACGAAAGTAGGTCTTAGTGATCCGGTGGTTCTGTATGGAAGGGCCATCGCTCAACGGATAAAAGGTACTCCGGGGATAACAGGCTGATACCGCCCAAGAGTTCATATCGACGGCGGTGTTTGGCACCTCGATGTCGGCTCATCACATCCTGGGGCTGAAGCCGGTCCCAAGGGTATGGCTGTTCGCCATTTAAAGTGGTACGCGAGCTGGGTTTAGAACGTCGTGAGACAGTTCGGTCCCTATCTGCCGTGGACGTTTGAGATTTGAGAGGGGCTGCTCCTAGTACGAGAGGACCGGAGTGGACGAACCTCTGGTGTTCCGGTTGTCACGCCAGTGGCATTGCCGGGTAGCTATGTTCGGGAAAGATAACCGCTGAAAGCATCTAAGCGGGAAACTTGCCTCAAGATGAGATCTCACTGGAACCTTGAGTTCCCTGAAGGGCCGTCGAAGACTACGACGTTGATAGGTTGGGTGTGTAAGCGCTGTGAGGCGTTGAGCTAACCAATACTAATTGCCCGTGAGGCTTGACCATATAACACCCAAGCAATTTGCTGACCTGAGAAGGCACCAGATTGCGGTGTGTGAAGACGAAACGAACCGAAAGTTCGAAACGCACAAACACCTAGCTGTCACATACCCAATTTGCTGAAGCGAGACCATCTGGTCACGAGTCAGTACCCGAATTTCTTGACGACCATAGAGCGTTGGAACCACCTGATCCCATCCCGAACTCAGCAGTGAAACGATGCATCGCCGATGGTAGTGTGGGGTTTCCCCATGTGAGAGTAGGTCATCGTCAAGATCAAATTCCGAAACCCCAATTGCGAAAGCAGTTGGGGTTTTGTTTTGCCTGCGAGAAAGTTCTTACAGCCTTTGCAGACCTCGTCCGGCTGTCACATCCGGCCGACAATGCTAAGGTTCTGCCTCGGCTTAAGCGATCTTTCAAGGAATCCATATGTCGGACGCCCAGTCCCTCAACGCTGCATTCATGGTGGTTCAGAGCAACAGTCTCGATGAGCTGCGCAGCCTTGTGGTCAGCATCATGCGGCGTTACCCATTGGCACCCTTGGAGAACGAAATCGCTTTGGTGCAAAGCAACGGCATCGCCCAATGGCTCAAACTGGCATTGGCCGAGGATCCCGAAGACGACGACCTTGGCGGTTGCGGAATCGCTGCGGCGATCGACGTTCAACTGCCCGGCAGTTTCATGTGGCAGCTGTATCGCATGGTGCTGGGAAGAGATGAAATTCCAGCGAAATCCCTGCTCGATAAAGCTCCGTTGACCTGGCGCCTGATGCGCCTCTTGCCACAGGTAATCGGTCGCCCACATTTCGAGCCGCTGCAACGCTTCCTCACCCACGACAGCGATCTGCGCAAGCGCTATCAATTGTCAGAGCGTCTGGCCGACCTGTTTGACCAATATCAGGTGTACAGGGCCGATTGGCTGGAGGATTGGGCGGAAGGCCGCCACCAATTGCGCAATGTGCGAGGTGAAATCAAGCCTCTGCCACTGACCAGTTGCTGGCAGGCGGAGTTGTGGCGGGCGCTGCTGGATGACGTCGGCGAACAAGGCATGGCGCAGAGTCGTGCAGGCGTCCATCAACGCTTCATGGAGCGCATCAACATACTCGACAAGGCACCGGCTGCGCTGCCACCGCGTGTGATCGTTTTTGGTATTTCTTCATTGCCCGCGCAGGTACTTGAAGCGCTCGCAGGTCTGGCGCGTTTCAGCCAGGTACTGCTTTGCGTACACAATCCTTGCCGTCATCACTGGGCGGACATCGTCGCCGACAAGGATCTGCTGCGGCATCAATACAAGCGGCAGCAGCGCAAAAATGGAATGCCTGTCGTGCTTGATGCCGAGACGCTGCATCAGCACGCGCACCCGTTGTTGGCAGCGTGGGGCAAGCAAGGTCGCGACTATATCAACCTGCTCGACAGCTACGACGATCCCAACAGCTACCGCGCAGCCTTTCGTGACGGCCGCATCGACCTGTTCAGCGAAGCCCAGCCGCATAACATGCTTAACCAGCTTCAGGACGACATCCTCGAATTGCGTCCACTCAACGAGACACGCGAACTCTGGCCTGATGTCGACCTGGGGCAAGATCATTCAATACGTTTTCACATCGCCCACAGTGCTCAGCGTGAAGTCGAGATTCTGCACGATCAACTCTTGGCGCGTTTCAGCGCCGACCCGGACTTGCGCCCGCGGGACGTAATCGTCATGGTCCCGGATATCGACAGCTATGCGCCGCATATCCGCGCGGTTTTCGGTCAGCTCGATCGATTTGACCCGCGCTTCATTCCGTTCACTTTGGCGGATCAGGGCCAGCGTGGCCGCGATCCGTTACTAATCGCAGTCGAGCACCTGCTCAAACTCCCGGACAGCCGTTTCCCGGTCAGCGAGATTCTCGACCTGCTCGATGTGCCGGCCCTGCGTGCTCGCTTTGGCGTAGAGGAGCGCGACCTGCCAACTTTGCATCGCTGGATCGAAGGCGCCGGCGTGCGTTGGGGCATGAGCGCTGAACAACGGGCCGGTCTCGGTCTACCGGTGGAACTGGAGCAGAACAGCTGGCATTTCGGTCTACGCAGAATGCTGCTGGGTTACGCCGTCGGCAGCGCCGAGGCGTGTGCAGGTATCGAACCTTATGATGAAATTGGTGGGCTTGATGCCGCTCTGATCGGGCCACTGGTTGCTCTGCTGGATGCCTTGGAAATCGCTCACCAGCAACTCACACAACCGGCTCAGCCGAAAGAGTGGGAGCTGCGCTTGCAGGCACTGATGCAGGTGTTTTTCCAGGCCAGCAATGAGCACGACGACTACCTGCTGACTCAACTGGAAGAGCTTCGCGAAACATGGCTGGAGACCTGTGAGACGGTAGGTCTGATTGATGAATTGCCGCTGACTGTCGTACGCGAAGCCTGGCTCGCCGGGCTGGATCAAGGGCGTTTATCGCAACGATTCCTCGCCGGTGCGGTGAATTTCTGCACCTTGATGCCGATGCGTGCCATTCCTTTCAAACTGGTTTGTCTGCTGGGCATGAACGACGGCGACTATCCGCGTGCCCAACCGCCTCTGGATTTCGACCTGATGGGCAGCGATTACCGACCTGGCGACCGCTCACGGCGTGAAGATGACCGCTACCTGCTACTCGAAGCGCTGTTGTCCGCACGCTCTCAGCTCTATATCAGTTGGGTCGGTCGCAGCATCCGTGACAATAGCGATCGACCTGCCTCGGTGCTCATCGGCCAGTTGCGCGATCACCTCGCCAGCGGCTGGCGTTCAATCGATCCAAGCCAGGATCTGTTGGACGCGCTGACCGAAGAACACCCCTGCAACCTTTCAGTGCCCGCTATTTCCACGAAGGCGAGCAACTGTTTAGCTACGCCAGCGAGTGGCAGGTGTTGCATCAAGAGAAAACGCAGCAAAGTGAAGCACCCTTACTCGCGCCATATGTTCAAGAGGAACCGCTGACGCTGGCATTGCTCCAGGACTTTCTGCGTAACCCGGTTCGGCATTTTTTCACCCAGCGCCTCAAGGTCTACTTCGAAGCCGCTCAAGCGCCGTTGGCCGATGAAGAACCTTTCGTGCTGGACGCATTGCAGCGCTACACGCTAAGCGACAGCTTGCTGGAAGCCGCGCTCGGTCAGCCGGACAATATCGATCAGGCGCTGCAAGCCCGCGCGCTACGCCTGCAAAACAGTGGCCTGCTGCCTATGGCCGGTTTTGGCGAATGCCTGCAGCGTGAACTGATCGAACCGCTGCCGGATCTTCTGCAGCGTTATCAACAGTTGCTGACGTTATGGCCGATGCCGTTGACCAGTGCGATCCCGGTCAGTCTCGACCTGCAAGGTTTGCGGTTGGAAGGCTGGCTCGCAAGCCTGCATCAACGCGCCGATGGCGGACTGCTGTCAGTCACCACCATTCCCAACAGCATCGGCTCGATCAAAACGCGCAAGTGGCACCGGCTGACGAAACCGTGGGTCACCCATCTGGTCGCCTGCGCCAGCGAGCACGCGTTGACGACGGCATTGGTCGCCAGTGACGACACACTGTTGCTGGAGCCAATGGAGCGAGACCGCGCGCTGCGTTTGCTCGGTGACCTGCTTCTCGCCTGGCAATCCGGAATGCGCCAACCCTTGCCGATTGCGATAAAAACCGCATTCGCCTGGTTGTCGCAAACTGACCCGGTCAAAGCCGAAGCCGCTGCGCGAAAAGCCTATGAAGGTGACGGCCAGACCAGCGAGGGCGAGCGGCGTGAAAGCCCGGCACTGCTCCGGCAATATCCCGATTTCGATGCACTGTTGGCAGACGAAACCTTCACCGGCTGGTGCGACGCCTTGTACCGCCCAGTATTCGAAGCGCCATGGCGTTCATTGTCCAGCGAAGGTGCGCGCGCATGAGTACCAAAACACCGTTGGCTCTGGCCTTCCCGCTGCGCGGCAGTCAGTTGATCGAAGCAAGCGCCGGCACCGGCAAAACCTTTACGATCTCGGCACTTTATCTGCGGCTAATTCTCGGTCATGGCGGCGAGACAAGCGGTTTTGCACGCGAACTGCTGCCGCCGCAAATCCTCGTTGTGACGTTCACCGATGCTGCCACCAAAGAGCTGCGTGAACGGATTCGAACCCGCTTGGCCGAGGCGGCGCGTTTCTTCCGCGCCGAGATTCCCGCTCCTGACGGACTGATCGCCGAGCTGCGCGATCAGTTCGATCCGCAGCAATGGTCCGGATGCGCCAACCGTCTCGATATCGCCGCGCAGTGGATGGACGAAGCCGCGGTTTCGACCATTCACAGCTGGTGTCAGCGCATGCTGCGCGAACATGCGTTCGATAGCGGCAGCCTGTTCACGCAATCGCTGGAAACCGATCACAGCGATTTGCTCGGTGAGGTGCTGCGCGATTACTGGCGGCTGTTCTGCTACCCGATGCAGGGCGATGCGCTGAACTGGGTGCGCAGCAATTGGGGTGGCCCCGCAGCGTTGTTGCCTCGGGTCCGCGGCTTGTTCGCCAGCGAGCGTGACACCGATGAAGGCAAGGTGCCTGCGGAGCTGATCGCCGAATGTTTGCTGGAGCGGCGGGCGGCATTGGTCGAACTGAAGATGCCTTGGCGTGACTGGGCAGACGAGCTGCTTGCTCTCTGCCATGAGGGCGTGGCCAGCAAAACCGTCGATGGCCGCAAGATGCAGGCGCGTTATTTCGAACCCTGGTTCGAGAAACTCAAGACCTGGGCCGAAGACGAGGCGCTTGAGCAACTGGACATTGGCACCGGCTTCACCCGTCTGACACCCGATGGCATGGCCGAAGCCTGGAAAGGCCAAGCCCCGAGTCATCCCGGGCTGGACGCCATGTCCGCACTGAGGTCGAGCCTTGATGCCTTGCCGACCCCGGATGCCGCTGTTCTGCAACACGCTGCCAAGTGGGTCGGTGCACGCTTCGAAGAAGAGAAGCGTCGCCGCGCGGAAATGGGATTCGACGACATGCTGCTGCGTCTGGATGCAGCGCTGCAATCGGAGGGCGGCGAGCGTCTGGCGACGTTGATCCGCGAGCAGTTTCCGGTGGCACTGATCGACGAATTCCAGGATACCGATCCGGTGCAATACCGCATCTTCGAGAGCATTTACCGCATCGAAGACAATCACCCTGACACCGGCCTGTTCCTGATCGGCGACCCCAAGCAGGCGATCTACGCCTTTCGCGGTGCTGACATCTACACCTACCTGCGCGCACGTCAGGCCACTACCGGCCGCTTGCATACGCTCGGCACCAACTTCCGCTCCAGCCACGGCATGGTCACAGCGGTCAATCATGTATTCGAACGCGCCGAGTCCCGAGAACAGGGACGCGGCGCGTTTTTGTTTCGCGAGAAAACCGGCGAAAACCCGGTACCGTTTCTGCCTGTTGAATCTCAGGGACGCAAGGAAACGCTGCGGATTGCCGGGCAAGACGTCGCGGCACTGAATGTCTGGCTATTGCCTAGCGATCAGCCGCTGTCCGGCGCAGTGTATCGCCAGCAAATGGCCGCCGCCTGCGCCAGTCAAATCACCACACTGCTCAATGGTGGGCAAACCGGCAGCGCTGGTTTTGTTCAGGGAGATGACTTCAAAGGTTTGCGTCCTTCGGACATCGCGATCCTCGTCCGCGACGGTAAGGAAGCCCAAGCCGTACGCGCCGAACTCGCCGCCAGAGGTGTGCGCAGTGTTTATCTGTCGGACAAGGATTCGGTGTTCGCCGCGCAAGAGGCGCACGACCTTCTGGCGTGGCTGAAGGCTTGCGCCGAACCCGATGTCGAACGTTCGCTGAAGGCTGCCCTGGCCTGCACTACTCTGAATTTGCCGCTGATCGAGCTGGAGCGCCTGAACCAGGACGAAATGGTCTGGGAAGCCCGGGTCATGCAGTTCCGCGGCTATCGCGAACTCTGGCGCAAACAGGGCGTGCTGCCGATGTTGCGGCGCCTGCTTCACGATTTCCATTTGCCGCAGACCCTGATGCAGCGCAGTGACGGCGAGCGCGTGCTGACCAACCTTTTGCACCTTTCGGAACTGATGCAGCAAGCCGCTGCTGAACTGGACGGTGAACAAGCGTTGATCCGCCATCTGGCCGAGCTGCTGGCACTGTCCGGTCAGGCAGGTGAAGAGCAGATCCTGCGTCTGGAAAGCGACGAACAACTGGTCAAGGTGGTGACCATCCACAAATCCAAGGGCCTGGAATATCCGCTGGTGTTCCTGCCATTCATTTGCTCGGCGAAACCGGTGGATGGCAGCCGTTTACCGCTGCATTACCACGACGCTGCGGGCAAGGCGCATATCAGCCTCAAGCCGACCGCCGAGTTGATCGCGCTGGCTGACGATGAGCGTCTGGCCGAAGATCTGCGTCTTCTGTATGTCGCATTAACGCGCGCGCAACATGCCTGTTGGTTGGGCGTCACTGATCTCAAACGCGGCAATAACAACAGCTCTGTGCTGCACCTTTCTGCGCTGGGTTACCTGCTGGGTGGCGGCGCCGCTTTGGGCGAGTCCAGCGAATTGAATCGCTGGCTGCAGGATCTGCAGCAAGACTGCGCGGCGATTGGCATCGGCGAAATGCCTCAGCCCACTGACGAGCATTACCAGCCGCCGCGCAATGAAGCAGTGCTGCGAGCCACACTACGGCCTAAACGCAAAGCCAGTGAAAACTGGTGGATCGCGTCGTACAGCGCCCTACGCATCAGCGACGTATTGAGCGTCGGCAGCGATGAAGCACCGGACAGCCCGCAGGCGCAAAAGCTCTTCGACGACGAGCGCCTCGACCCCGACGCGCCCCGCGAAATCATCAGCGGTGGCGCCGATATCCACCGTTTTCCTCGCGGACCGAATCCCGGCACGTTTTTGCACGGCTTGCTGGAATGGGCAGGTGCTGAAGGTTTTGCGGTGACCCGCGAAGCGCTGGAGGATGCGCTTGCTCGGCGCTGCAACCTGCGCGGCTGGCAAGGCTGGATCACCACCCTGACGGACTGGCTGCAACATTTGCTCGAGTCGCCGTTGCCGATCGCGGGCGGGCAACCGCCGGTGGTTCTTGAGCAGCTGAAGCAATATCGCGTCGAGATGGAGTTCTGGTTCGCCAGTCACAAAGTCGACGTGCTCAAGCTCGACGAGCAGGTGCGCCAGCACACCCACAATGGCGTCGCTCGTGTTGCGGCAGAACCGGTTCAACTCAACGGCATGTTCAAGGGCTTTATCGACCTGACCTTCGAGCATGCTGGCCGCTATTACGTCGCCGATTACAAATCCAACTGGCTCGGCGTGGATGATCAGGCCTACACCGTGCAGGCCATGGAGCAGTCGATCCTCGACAACCGTTACGACTTGCAATACGTGTTGTATCTGCTGGCACTGCATCGCCAGTTGAAGGCGCGGCTGGCGGATTACGATTACGACCGCCATGTCGGTGGGGCGCTTTATCTGTTCATGCGCGGTACGCGTGCGGAGAGTCGCGGTGTGTACTTCGTGCGTCCACCACGGGAATTGATCGAACGCCTCGACCGGATGTTCCAGGGCAAACCCGAACCCAAGTCCGAACCCGCCTGGGAACAGGGAGTCCTGCTATGAGCCGCACATTCGCCGATCTGCTGCCGACGCCGCTTGAAGCGGACAGCCTGTCGAAACTCTCGCCGCTGACCCGCGCCGATGATTTGCTGTTGTTGCTGAGCCGTTGGGTCGAGCGCGGCTGGCTGCGCGCGCTGGACCGCGCCTTTGTCGCTTTCCTGCATGAACTCGAGCCCGAGACCGATCCGCTGGTGCTGCTGGCGGCGGCGTTTACCAGTCACCAGCTCGGCCATGGTCATGTGTGTCTGGATTTGTTCGAAACCCTCAAGGCGCCGGATTTTGCCCTGTCATTGCCGCCCGAAGGCGATGTGCAGGGCGGTGTGTTGTTGCTGCCCTCGCAATTGCTTGAAACGCTCGATGGAGCTCATTGGTGCAAAGTGCTGGCAAGCAGCTCGCTGGTCGCGCTGGCCGCTGATGCCAGTGAACCAGCGCAGACACGTCCGTTGGTGCTGTCCTCGAAACGCCTGTACCTGCGCCGCTACTGGACCTACGAACGCCGCATCGATGCAGCGTTGCGCCAACGCTTGATGCAACAGGAGCCGACGCCGGATGACCTGCCGCAGCGCCTCAATGGATTGTTCGGCGGCGCGGAATCTGCAGCTGTCATCGATTGGCAAAAACTCGCCTGTGCTCTCGCTACGCGCAGCGCCTTCAGCATCATCACTGGCGGCCCGGGCACCGGCAAAACCACCACGGTGGTGCGCTTGCTCGCATTGTTGCAGGCACCGGCCGTCGAGGCTGGCCATCCGCTGCGCATTCGTCTGGCCGCACCGACCGGCAAGGCCGCTGCACGTTTGACCGAGTCGATCAGTCAGCAAGTGCAATCACTGCAAGTCGCTGAAGCGGTGCGCGCGGCGATCCCCAGCGATGTGACCACCGTGCACCGTCTGCTCGGCAGTCGACCGGGCACCCGGCATTTCCGTCACCATGCCGGCAACCGCCTGCCGCTGGATGTGCTGGTGGTCGACGAAGCGTCGATGATCGACCTGGAAATGATGGCCAACCTTCTCGACGCCATGCCGGCCCATGCGCGGTTGGTATTGCTGGGCGACAAGGATCAACTGGCCTCGGTCGAGGCCGGTGCGGTGTTGGGCGATCTGTGCCGTGACGCCGAGGGCGGTTGGTACAGCCCGCAGACCCGACAATGGCTGGAGTCAGTCAGTGGCGAGTCGTTGCAGGGCAGCGGCCTGCATGAAGACCGCGACGGCACCCATCCATTGGCGCAGCAAGTGGTGATGCTGCGGCACTCGCGCCGCTTCGGCGAGGGCAGTGGCATCGGTCAGCTCGCGCGTCGGGTCAATCAGCAATTGGCCGATGAGGCGCGACAACTGCTCACCGCAGGCGGTTACGCCGACGTGTATTCGTTACCGCTCAAGGGCGAACATGATCAGAAGCTCGAACGCCTGCTGCTCGAAGGTCACGGCAACGGCCCGCAGGGTTACCGCCATTACCTGAGCGTACTGCGCGATCAGCGCCCACCGTCTACGCGGCCACTTGAGCATGCGGCCTGGACCGATTGGGCGCGGGAAGTCTTGCAGGCGTTCGATACGTTCCAGTTGCTGTGCGCGGTGCGCAAAGGGCCGTGGGGCGTTGAAGGTCTGAACCAGCGCATCACCGCTGCGTTGCTCAAGGCGCGTCTGATCGAGAGCGATCAGCAGTGGTATGAAGGTCGGCCCGTGCTGATGACTCGTAACGACTATGGTCTGGGCCTGATGAACGGCGACATCGGCATCGCCCTGAAACTGCCCGAGCGTGAAGGCGCAGAGATCGGCAAAACCGTTCTGCGCGTGGCCTTCCCGCGTAACGATGGTCAGGGCGGCGTGCGCTTCGTGTTGCCGAGTCGGCTCAATGATGTCGAAACCGTGTACGCCATGACGGTGCACAAGTCCCAGGGTTCGGAGTTCGCCCACACGGCGCTGATCCTGCCGGATGCGTTGAACCCCGTGCTGACCAAAGAACTGATCTACACCGGAATCACTCGCGCCCGACACTGGTTCACCTTGATCGAACCACGTGCCGGCGTGTTTGAGGAAGCGGTGCAGCGCAAGGTCAAGCGTCTGAGCGGGCTGATGCTGGAACTGGAGGAGGGCACCGAGTCTCAGGGATGAAGTGCTGAATGACCGACAACGAATACTGACCAACCGGTCAGAGGCAGGCGCCTCGCTGGTGTTCTGGCGCTGTGCTATCGTTGCGGCATCATTTCGTTACGCTCCAAGAGAATCCCTCCATGAAGGTGGCCGTCTGGGCGACACAGCGTGTGGTGGCCTGCCAGCGCGCATTGCTGATCGTTTTGCTCTGGTTGTTCACGGGCAGCGCCATCGCCCAAGCGCAAACCGGGCCGGCCGAGCAACGAGCCAAAGCGGTCACGCAAGTAGTGCTTGGCATCCTCAGCTATGCACGCTGGCCGGTGGAACCGGCGCAATTGCGCCTGTGCATCGTCGGCCCCACCGAATACACCGATGACCTGGTCAAAGGCACCACCCAAGCCACGGGTCGGCCGGTGGCTGTGCGGCGTCTGCTAGCGGAAAACCCGGCCATCGTCAGCGAATGCGATGCGGTGTACATCGGCAAGCTCACCGCCGATGAACGCAGTCGCCTGTTTGCATCGTTGATCGGGCACCCGGTGCTGAGCATCAGCGAAGCGGACGATCAATGCACCGTCGGCAGTCTGTTCTGCCTGCGCGTTGGCGATGAACAAGTGTCGTTCGAGGTCAATCTCGACTCCGTGGCTCGCAGTGGTGTGCGCATACACCCCAGCGTGTTGCAGTTGTCCCGTCGCAAAGCGGCGGCGCCATGAAGCTGTTCAGTTGGAAGGCTCGCCCCACTCTTGGCTCGGTCATCGGCCGTGGGCATTTGATCGTCGCGCTGGTGGCGGTGGCGATGGCCAGTGTTTCGCTGACCTTGCTGGGCGTGCTGGCGCTGCGGGTCTATGCCGACCACAACCTGCATTTGATCGCCCGTTCGATCAGCTACACCGTCGAAGCAGCCGTCGTGTTCAATGACAAAGCGGCGGCAACCGAGGCGCTGGCGATCATCGCTTCCACCGAGGAAGTGGCAGATGCCCGAGTGCTCGACGCGCAAGGCCAATTGATCGCGCAATGGCAGCGCGTCGAGACCGGCTTGTTCTCCGAGCTGGAAATGCAGATCACCCGCGCCATACTGGAAAAACCGGTCAGCCTGCCGATCGAGCATCAGGACCGTGAAATCGGTCGCGTCCTGCTCATCGGCCACGGTGGCAGCCTGATGCGCTTCCTGCTCAGCGGCCTGGCCGGGATTGTGCTGTGCACCGCGATCAGCGCCTTGGTCGCGCTCTATCTGGCGCGGCGGCAGTTGCGCGCGATCATCGGCCCGTTACACAGCCTCGCCGCCGTCGCCCACGCCGCCCGTAGCGAACGAGCGCTGGATCGGCGCGTGCCGCCGGCGCAAATCGCCGAACTGGACAATCTGGGCAACGACTTCAATGCCTTGCTCGGCGAACTCGAGTCCTGGCAAACCCACCTGCAGAACGAAAACGAAACCCTCGCCCATCAAGCGACCCACGACAGCCTCACCGGGTTGCCCAACCGCGCGTTTTTGAAGGCCGCTTGATGCGCGCCTTGCGCAACGGCAAAAAACACGATGAGCGGGTCGCCGTGCTGTTTCTCGACAGCGACCGCTTCAAAGGCATCAACGATAACTTCGGCCACGCCTCGGGCGACGCCGTGCTGGTGGCGATCGCCAATCGCGTGCGAGCGCAATTGCGCGAGGATGATCTGGTCGCTCGGCTGGGCGGCGACGAGTTCGCCGTGCTGCTCGCGCCGCTGCACACGGTCGAAGACGCTGAGCACATCGCAGACAAGATTCTCGCCAGCATGGACATGCCGATCACCCTGCCCGGCGACAGCAGTGTAGTGACCTCGCTCAGTATCGGTATCGCCGTCTATCCCGATCATGGCGCCACGCCGGGTGCCTTGCTGAACGCAGCCGACGCGGCGATGTATCAGGCCAAGCGCCTGTCGCGTGGCGCGCAATTCACCGCCGGGTCGGAGCGCCCGGTCGATTCCGTTCACACCAGGAGCTGATGCCCGTGTTCACATTTCCCGTTCGACTGTTTTCCGCGTTGCTGCTGATCACCGCGCTGACCCTGAGCGGTTGCCAGACCGCCCCGCAGAAAGGCCTGACACCGGCGCAGGTCGCCGTGCTCAAACAGCAGGGTTTCGAGTTGACCGACGACGGTTGGGAATTCGGCCTGTCGGGCAAAGTGTTGTTTGGCAGCGATGTCGAAAGCCTGAACGCAGCCAGCACGGAAATCGTCGAACGCATCGGCAAAGCGCTGCTCGGCGTGGGGATCGAGCGGGTGCGCGTCGATGGCCACACCGATGCGTCGGGCAAAGAAACCTACAATCAGCAACTGTCGCTGCGTCGGGCCAAGAGCGTTGCCAACGTCCTCGGCACGGTCGGTATGAAGCCGGAAAACATCCAGCTGCAAGGCCTCGGCAGCAGCGAACCGGTGGCTTCCAACGACACCGCAGCGGGGCGCACGGAAAATCGCCGGGTGTCGATCGTGGTCAGCGCCGATTAATCGGCAAAGCGCATCTCCCGCGTTTCACCCATCAACAGCGCCTGATTACGCTCAGTCACCTCGCGAATGTAATCCCACAACAAGGTAATCCGCTTCAACTTGCGCAAATCCTCCCGGCAGTACATCCAGAACTGCCGGGTGATGTCGATTTCCTCGGGCAACACCGGCAACAATCGTGGATCCTGTGCGGCGAGGAAGCACGGCAGGATTGCCAGCGAGCGGCCCTGCTGCGCGGCAACGTATTGCGCGATCACGCTGGTGCTGCGCAAGTTTGCGCTGGCGCCGGGCAGCACGTTGGCCAGGTAAAGCAGCTCTGAGCTGAACGCCAGATCATCCACATAACTGATGAATTGATGCTTGCTCAAGTCGGCCGGGCGGCGGATCGGTGGGTGTTTGTCCAGATAGTCCTGGGTTGCGTACAGCTGCAAGCGGTAGTCGCAGAGTTTGCAGCAGACGTACGGCCCG
This sequence comes from Pseudomonas sp. B21_DOA, assembly GCA_030544685.1. NCBI lineage: Bacteria > Pseudomonadati > Pseudomonadota > Gammaproteobacteria > Pseudomonadales > Pseudomonadaceae > Pseudomonas > Pseudomonas sp. B21_DOA. The sequence continues at coordinate 1,776,472 of CP086683.1, forward strand.
TGCTCCGGCCGTTCGAGAGCGATGACGATGTCGGCCTCGCGCTTGGACAGGCTGATGAAGTGCGGCAGCGGCAGGATGTCCACCGAGATTGCCGGGTAGGCGTCGACGAAGTGGCTCAGTTGCGGGGTGATGAAGAAACTGCCGAAGCCTTCAGTACAGCCCATGCGCACGTGCCCGGAGAGGGCAACGCCCGAGCCCGAGACTTGCTCGCAGGCCATGTGCAACGTGCTTTCGATCGACTCGGCATAACCGAGCAAGCGCTGGCCTTCAGTGGTCAGGACGAAGCCGCTGGTGCGGGATTTTTCGAACAGCAATGTGCCGAGCGCCGCTTCCAGCGAGCTGATGCGTCGCGACACTGTGGTGTAGTCGACAGCCAGGCGTTTGGCGGCGGTGCTGGCCTTGCGGGTGCGGGCGACTTCGAGGAAAAACTTCAGGTCGTCCCAGTTCAGCGAGCCTAGCGAGGTGATGTTTTTTGCATGATGGTCGGGCTTATATGTGCGTTCTTATTAGAAGTTTGCACATCTATACTCCAAAAACAGTCCGACAACCAATTCGTGATACACGCCTCATCTCAAGGCGAACCTTTCGCCTTGGCTCCTACGATAAAAACAAGTTCTGGAGACCAGCATGAACGCATCGCTTACGCCCAACGACACCACGCTGCAAAAGGTCAAACTGCTGATCGACGGCGAATGGGTCGAGTCGCAGACCACCGAGTGGCACGACATCGTCAACCCGGCCACCCAGCAAGTGCTGGCCAAGGTTCCGTTCGCCACCGCCGCTGAGGTCGATGCCGCTGTCAGCGCCGCGCAGCGTGCCTTCCAGACCTGGAAACTGACCCCGATCGGCGCGCGGATGCGCATCATGCTCAAGCTGCAAGCGCTGATCCGCGAGCACTCCAAGCGCATCGCCGTGGTCCTCAGCGCCGAGCAGGGCAAGACCATTGCTGATGCCGAAGGCGATATTTTCCGTGGCCTGGAAGTGGTCGAGCACGCGTGCTCGATCGGCACCCTGCAAATGGGCGAGTTCGCCGAGAACGTCGCCGGCGGCGTCGACACTTACACCCTGCGCCAGCCGATCGGCGTCTGCGCCGGCATCACGCCGTTCAACTTCCCGGCGATGATTCCGCTGTGGATGTTCCCGATGGCGATCGCGTGCGGCAACACCTTCGTGCTCAAGCCTTCGGAACAGGATCCGCTGTCGACCATGCTGCTGGTGGAACTGGCCATTGAGGCTGGCGTTCCGGCGGGCGTGCTCAACGTCGTTCATGGCGGCAAGGATGTGGTCGATGGCCTGTGCACGCACAAGGACATCAAAGCCGTGTCGTTCGTCGGTTCGACCGCTGTCGGCACCCACGTTTATGACCTGGCCGGCAAACATGGCAAACGCGTGCAGTCGATGATGGGCGCAAAAACCATGCCGTGGTGCTGCCGGATGCCAATCGCGAGCAAGCGCTGAATGCGTTGGTCGGTGCCGGTTTCGGTGCCGCCGGGCAACGCTGCATGGCCACCTCGGTGGTGGTGCTGGTCGGTGCCGCAAAACAGTGGCTGCCGGATCTGAAAGCGCTGGCGCAAAAACTCAGGGTCAACGCTGGCAGCGAGCCGGGCACCGATGTCGGTCCGGTGATTTCGAAAAAGGCCAAGGCGCGGATTCTCGAACTGATCGAAAGCGGCATCAAGGAAGGTGCCAAGCTCGAACTCGATGGTCGCGACATCAGTGTGCCGGGCTACGAGCAGGGCAACTTTGTCGGCCCGACCCTGTTCTCCGGTGTGACCACCGACATGCAGATATACACCCAGGAAATCTTCGGCCCGGTGCTGGTGGTGCTGGAAGTCGACACCCTCGATCAGGCGATCGCGCAGGTCAACGCCAATCCGTTCGGCAACGGCACTGGCCTGTTCACCCAGAGCGGCGCGGCGGCGCGCAAATTCCAGACGGAAATCGACGTCGGGCAGGTCGGCATCAACATCCCGATTCCGGTACCGGTACCGTTCTTCAGCTTCACCGGCTCGCGCGGTTCGAAACTCGGCGACCTCGGCCCGTACGGCAAGCAAGTGGTGCAGTTCTACACGCAGACCAAAACGGTAACGGCGCGCTGGTTCGATGATGACAGCGTCAACGACGGCGTAAACACCACCATCAACCTGCGCTGAGGATTCGATCATGAAAATCGCATTTATCGGGCTGGGCAACATGGGCGCGCCGATGGCGCGCAACCTGATCAAGGCCGGCCACTCGTTGAACCTGGTCGACCTGAACAAAACCGTGCTGGCGGAACTCGAGCAATTGGGCGGCAGCATTCGTGCTTCGGCGCGTGAGGCTGCCGAGGATGCCGAACTGGTGATCACCATGCTGCCGGCCGCTGTGCATGTGCGCAGTGTCTGGCTGGGTGAGGAGGGCGTGCTCGCCGGCATTCGCCAAGGCGTGCCGGCGGTGGATTGCAGCACTATCGATCCGCAGACCGCCCGCGACGTTGCTGCGGCCGCCGCCAAACACGGCGTGGCCATGGCCGATGCGCCGGTCTCCGGCGGCACTGGCGGCGCGACCGCCGGCACGCTGACCTTCATGGTCGGCGCCACCCCGGAACTGTTCGCCACCCTGCAACCGGTGCTGGCGCAGATGGGCCGCAACATCGTCCATTGCGGTGAAGTCGGCACCGGCCAGATCGCCAAGATCTGCAACAACCTGCTGCTGGCGATTTCGATGGTCGGCGTCAGTGAGGCGATGGCGTTGGGCGATGCGCTGGGGATCGACACCGGCGTGCTGGCCGGGATCATCAACAGCTCGACCGGCCGCTGCTGGAGTTCGGAGATGTACAACCCGTGGCCGGGCATCGTCGAAACGGCGCCGGCCTCGCGCGGTTATACCGGCGGGTTCGGGGCGGAACTGATGCTCAAGGATCTCGGGCTGGCGACTGAAGCGGCGCGGCAGGCGCATCAACCGGTGGTGCTCGGCGCGGTGGCGCAGCAGTTGTATCAGGCGATGAGCCAGCGCGGTGACGGCGGGAAGGATTTCTCGGCGATCATCAACAGCTATCGCAAGCCGCAGTAATCGCGGTCAGACCTTTGTGGTGAGGGGATTTATCCCCGTTGGGTTGCGCAGCAGCCCCTGGATTGTGTCAGGCAAACCGAGTGCTCAGGGTTTGCGACTGCTGCGCAGTCGAGCGGGGATGAATCCCCTCGCCACGGGTTTTAGCAACGCCGGGATATTTGCCGGGAAATCACGTCGGGTGATTTCCCGGCTTTTTTGCATCAGGCGAAGACGAAATATTTGCGCACGGTCTCCACAACTTCCCACGTGCCCTTCATGCCTGGCTCAACCACGAAGATATCGCCGGCGCGCAGGTGGATCGGCGCCATGCCGTCCGGGGTGATCACGCAGTAGCCTTCTTGGAAATGGCAGTATTCCCACTTCACATAATCGACCCGCCACTTGCCCGGCGTGCAGATCCACGTGCCCATGATCTTGCTGCCGTCTTCGCTGGTGTAGGCGTTGAGGTTGACGGTGTGCGGGTCGCCTTCGAGTTTTTCCCACTTGCAGGCGTCGAGTACCGGCAGCGGGTGAGTGTCGCGCAGAACGGTGATAGGGGCGGTCGCGGTCATGGGGACTCCGGGCAAGTGGACTTGAGAAATGAAGTCGCACCCTATAGCGCCCGGTTGCCGCTCAGTTGTCTGGGGTCGACATCGGAGTGCTCAGAAACGCGCAGCGATGAGCGCTTGTAACAATGCCTGGGCATAACCCGGCAGCGCGGCGAAGTCTCTCGCGCAGAGCAATAACCTGCGGCGCGCCCATGGCTCATTCAGAGTCACGCACTTGAACTGCTCGAGCATCGCGCGTTGGACAGCGGCCAACGGCACGATAGCCAGTCCGGCGCCTCGGGCAACCATGCGCATCGCGCCATCAAAGCCATCGGCGCGAATGCGCACCTGCATCCGCGCGCCGCTGTGCAGAGCCTGTTCTTCCAGATAGATCGCCAATGCGCTGTCGGCGCTGAGTCCGACAAAGTCGTGCTGCAACGCGTCGCTGAAACTGACCTCGGCGGCGTCAGATAACGGGTGATCGAGCGGCAGAATCAGCACCAGCGGATCGTCGCGAAACGCCTGAGTCTGTAGGCCGTTGGTGTCGACCGCATCGGACACAATCCCCAGATCCGCCGCGCCTTCGCGCAACGCATGAATAATCCGCGCGCTGGGCAGTTCCTGTAGATCGATATCGAGGTTGGGATGGCTGCGCAGGAAATCGGCGAGCACTTCCGGCAGGTACTCGGTGATCGCCGTGGTATTGCACAGCAGTCGCACCTGACCTTTGACGCCTTGCGCGTATTCGGCCAGATCCTGCTGCATGCGTTCGGCCTGTTGCAAAAGGATCCGCGCATGGCGGGCGAGGGCTTTGCCGGCCGGAGTCGGGGTAACGCCACGGCGGCCGCGCTCGAGGAATTCAGCGCCCAGCGAGGCTTCCATCGCGCGGATTCGAGCGCTGGCGGCGGCGAGGGACAAGTGGCTGCGGGCGGCGCCGGCGGTGATGTTGCCGGTGTCGAGGATGTGCAGGTAGAGGCGCAGGTCGGTGAGGTCGAAGTGCATGGGGTTTGCCTCTGATTTTTATGGTGTGTGGGCTGGCCCTTTCGCTGGCAAGCCAGCTCCCACAGGTTGCTTGTTGATCTCTAAATGGATGAACAACCGAGATTCTGTGGGAGCTGGCTTGCCAGCGATGAGGCCAGATGCATCACTGCAAAGATCAGCCTCTTGCACAGGAAGAGGCTGCCTCAGTATATGGCAGATTTTCCTCCAACCCGGATCAATGCACATTACCCCAATGCACACACTTACCGACTTCTACCAAACCCTCGGCCTGGTCCTGTCTTTACTGGTCATCGCTACCTTCATGCTCGCCGGCACGGTCAAAGGCGTGATCGGTCTCGGCCTGCCCACCGTTGCGATGGGCCTGCTCGGTCTGGCTATGGCGCCGTCGCAGGCTGCCGCGTTGTTGATTATTCCGGCGACCCTTACCAACCTCTGGCAGCTGTGCTTCGGCGGCCATCTGAAAAGCTTGCTCAAACGCCTCTGGCCCATGCTGCTGCTGATCTTCCTCGGCACCGGCATCGGCACCCTGTGGATCGGCATGGCCGGCGGCCATTGGGTGGTGCGCGGACTTGGCGCGGCGCTGCTGCTGTACGCATTGAGCGGACTGTTTCTGCCGAGTTTGCACGTCAACCCGCGTCATGAACGCTGGCTCGGCCCGCTGTGTGGGCTGATCACCGGCGTCATCACCTCCGCCACCGGCGTCTTCGTGATTCCAGCGGTGCCGTATCTGCAAGCGCTGGGGCTGAGCCGCGATGAACTGGTGCAGGCACTCGGCCTGTCCTTCACGGTTTCGACCCTGGCGCTGGCGCTCGGGCTGCTCTGGCACGGCGCACTCGGCGGTGGCGAATTGAGCGCCTCGCTGCTGGCGCTGATCCCGGCCATGCTCGGCATGTGGCTTGGCCAATGGTTGCGTCAGCGCATCAGTGCGGTGCTGTTCAAGCGCGTGTTCTTTATCGGACTGGGCGCGCTCGGCGCCCATTTGCTGATCAGCGGCTAGCCGACGATTCGCTGAGCATGTCGATCGCGCGGATATCGAAATCGCGCTCCAGATAGTCCATGCGCCTAGCGAAAAACGCTTTCATGTGCGGCAATGCCGAGTGCTCATCCAGATGCGCCTGGCTTGCCCAGATTTCGTAGAAGATAAACAGCGTCGGATCCTCCTTGTCGCGCAGCATGTGGTACTCGATGCAACCCGGTTCGGCGCGGCTCGGCTCGACGTAAGCGCGGAACAGCGCTTCGAACTCGGCGGCTTTTTCCGGGCGGGTTTTGGCGTGCAGGATGAAACCCTGGCGTTCACTCATCACAACGTCCTCGAATGCAGAAAGCGCCAAATGCTACGGCAACAATTGGCTGTCAATTCGTGCGTTTTGATCAAATGTATTTTGCGCCGACGTGGCTGTTTCCGCGCGAGATAGATGGTTAACCTGCCGCCATTCCAATTCCTGTTTCAATCCAGCCTCAAAGGCTGCGCCGAGGTTTTTCGATGAAGAAAGTGCTGTTGCTCAATGGCGGTAAAAAATTCGCCCACTCCGATGGCCGCTACAACACCACCCTGCACGAGACCGCGCTGAGCGTGCTCGATCGCGGCGGTGTCGACGTCAAGACCACCTTCATTGATGACGGCTACGACGTTGCTGAAGAAGTGGCCAAGTTCCTCTGGGCCGACGTGATCATTTATCAGATGCCGGGCTGGTGGATGGGCGCGCCGTGGACGGTGAAAAAGTACATCGACGAAGTCTTCACCGAAGGCCACGGCAGCCTCTACGCCAGCGACGGCCGCACCCGTTCCGATGCTTCGCAGAAGTACGGCAGTGGCGGTCTGATTCAGGGCAAGCAATACATGCTGTCGCTGACCTGGAACGCGCCGCAGCAAGCCTTCGATGACCCGACGGATTTCTTCGAAGCCAAAGGCGTGGACGCGGTGTACTTCCCGTTCCACAAGGCCAACGAGTTTCTGGGCATGACCGCGTTGCCGACCTTCCTCTGCGTCGACGTCATGAAGCGTCCGAACATCGAGAACGATGTGGCGCGTTATGAGCAGCATCTGACTGAGGTGTTTGGCCTCAAGGCCTGATGGGTTTCGGGCTACTATCCGGGTTACAGCAAAAGATCGCAGCCTTCGGCAGCTCCTACAGTGGGCATGGCGACAGGCTGCGATCGGCGATTCCAGCGAGGACACCCGTGAAAGCCAGATCCGATGAGTTGCAGATTTTCGTCTGCGTAATCGAATGCGGTTCGATATCCGCCGCCGCCGAGCAGGTGGGGCAGACGCCGTCGGCCGTCAGTCGCACGTTATCGAAGCTCGAAGCCAAGCTCGACACCACGCTGATCAACCGCACCACGCGGCGCATGGACCTGACCGAGGAGGGCAAGTATTTCTTCGAACAGGCCAAGCTGATTCTCGATCAGATGGAGCAACTCGAAGAACGCCTGTCTTCGCGCCAGCAAACTCCTCCGGACGCCTGCGCATCAACGCCGCCTCGCCGTTCATGCTCCACGCCATCGTCCCCTACATCGACGAATTCCGGCAGCTGTATCCGGACATTCAGCTCGAACTCAACAGCAATGACCTGATCATTGACCTGCTGGAACAAAGCACCGACGTCGCCATCCGCATCGGCACCCTCGCCGATTCGACGCTGCACGCGCGTTCGCTCGGTTGCAGTCCGTTATTGATCGTCGCCAGCCCTTCGTACCTGAAAAAACACGGTGCGCCCCGGCAGGTCGCAGACCTGAGTGAACACACGCTGCTCGGCTTCACCCACAACGAAGGCCTCAACCAATGGCCGCTGCGCTATGTGCACGGCGACCGCTGGCCGATCAACCCGGCGATCAGCGCCTCCAGCGGCGAGACCGTTCGCCATTTGGTGCTGGAAGGGCAGGGCATCGCTTGTCTGTCGCACTTCATGACGATCGACGATATTCGCGCCGGACGCCTGAAAGTCCTGCTCGGCGAATTCAACAGCGGCTACCGCCAGCCGATCAACGCGGTGTACTACCGCAACTCGCAACTGGCGTTGCGCATCCAGTGCTTCCTCGACTTTATCCAGAGCAAACTCGCTGCCTACGCCAGCGCCGAATTCAAGGGCTGATTCGTGATCCCTAAGCAAGAGTGAATTGGCCGAGAGCGGGTTTTTCGCCTGAGTTCATCGGCCGATACTCGCTGCATCACTTATTCACGCAGGGAGTTACTCCATGAACGTATTCGTTACCGGCGCTGCCGGTTTTATCGGCGGTTCCATCGCCACCGGCCTGGTGCAGGCCGGGCACAAAGTTACGGGTCTGGTGCGCAGCGCGGAGCAGGCGGATGAGCTGAAAGCATTGGGCATGCATGCGGTGATCGGCACCCTCGATGACAGCCAATTGCTGGCGCAACAGGCGCGTGCTGCCGATGCCGTCATCAACGCTGCCAGCAGCGATCATCGCGGTGCGGTGGAAGCGTTGCTCGATGCTTTGCGCGGCTCGAATAAAGTCTTTCTGCACACCAGCGGTTCGAGCATTGTCGGCGATGCCTCCGGCGGCAAATCCAGCGATGTCATCTATTACGAAGACAATCTGCCGGAACCGACCGTCGATAAGGCGGCGCGCGTGGCCATCGACAACCTCGTGCTCGCGGCGGCGCAGGATGGCGTGAACTCGGCGGTGATCTGCAACACCCTGATCTACGGCCACAGCCTGGGCGTCAACCGCGACAGCGTGCAACTGCCGCGACTGCTGAAACAGGCGCGCAAGAGCGGCGTCGTTCGCCACGTCGGCAGCGGCCAGAACATCTGGTCCAACGTGCACATCGAAGACGTCGTCGCCCTGTATTCACTGGCGCTGACCCAAAACGTGCCGGGCACTTTCTACTTTGTCGAGAGCGGTGAAGCATCGTTCATCGACATGACCACCGCCATGGCTGAAGCCCTCGATCTGGGCCAGCCGCAAGACTGGCCGCTGCAGGACGCCGAAGCCGAATGGGGCTATGAAATGGCTAATTACGGCCTCGGCTCCAACAGCCGCGTACGCGGCAAACACGCCCGCGACCTGCTGGGCTGGACGCCAAAGCGCACGTCGGTGGTGGAATGGATTCGTAACGAAATGGTGTGAGTTCAGCGCGCACCGAGTGAAGCATTCGCGAGCGGGCTCGCTCCCACAAGTTGACCGCGTTCTGCCTGAAAGAATGCAGTCCAAACTGTGGGAGCGAGCCTGCTCGCGAATGCGGTGGGTCAGCCAATGAAGATGTCGGATGTGATGACGCCTTCGCGAGCAAGCCCGCTCCCACCGGTTGACCGCATTCTGCCAGAAGGAAGGTGATCAAAAACTGTAGGAGTGAGCCTGCTCGCGATAGCGTCGTGTCAGTCAAATGATCTTGTTTTGACCCACCGCAATCGCAAGCAGGCTCACTCCTACAGGTTGAACGCGGTCTGCCTGAAGGAATGCGATCAAAATGTGGGAGCGGGCTTGCTCGCGAAAGCGGCGGGTCAGGCAATGAAGATGTTGAATGTGAAGCCGTCTTCGCGAGCCGGCTCGCTCCCACAGGTGACCGCGTTCTGCCAGAAGGAATGCGATCAAAATGTGGGAGCGGGCTTGCTCGCGAAAGCGGTAGGTCAGGCAATGAAGATGTTGAATGTGAAGCCGTCTTCGCGAGCAAGCTCGCTCCCACAGGTGACCGCGGTCTGCCAGAAGGAATGCGATCAAAATGTGGGAGCGGGCTTGCTCGCGAAAGCGGCGGGTCAGGCAATGAAGATGTTGGATGTGAAGCCGCCTTCGCGAGCAAGCTCGCTCCCACAGATGACCGCGGTCTGCCTGAAGGAAATGCGATCAAAATGTGGGAGCGGGCTTGCTCGCGAAAGCGGTAGGTCAGGCAATGAAGATGTTGAATGTGAAGCCGTCTTCGCGAGCAGGCTCGCTCCCACAGGTGACCGCGTTCTGCCAGAAGGAATGCGATCAAAATGTGGGAGCGGGCTTGCTCGCGAAAGCGGCGGGTCAGGCAATGAAGATGTTGAATGTGAAGCCGTCTTCGCGAGCAGGCTCGCTCCCACAGGTGACCGCGTTCTGCCAGAAGGAATGCGATCAAAATGTGGGAGCGGGCTTGCTCGCGAAAGCGGTAGGTCAGGCAATGAAGATGTTGAATGTGAAGCCGTCTTCGCGAGCAAGCTCGCTCCCACAGGTGACCGCGGTCTGCCAGAAGGAATGCGATCAAAATGTGGGAGCGGGCTTGCTCGCGAAAGCGGCGGGTCAGGCAATGAAGATGTTGGATGTGAAGCCGCCTTCGCGAGCAAGCTCACTCCTACAGATTGAACGCGGTCTGCCTGAAGGAATGCGATCAAAATGTGGGAGCGGGCTTGCTCGCGAAAGCGGCGGGTCAGGCAATGAAGATGTTGAATGTGAAGCCGCCTTCGCGAGCCGGCTCGCTCCCACAGGGTTATGTGGTGATCTGGAAAGCCATGAAAATCCCGCCCTCCGATTTTCATTAATCACGACACGTCATACTCACCAGCGACACGCCTTGTCTCTCCACGAAAATTACTTTCATGTGGTTTGAAATCTCTTTCTCGAAATGATTTATGAGTTTCACAACCCATTCGAACGTGACCCTTTCGAGGAGTACCGCATGACGCCTTCCTTCGGCTATTGGCTGCTGGTCTATGCCGCCGTGGCCATCATCGCGCTGATCGTGTTGATCGCCCGTTACCGGCTCAATCCGTTCATTGTCATCACCCTGATTTCCCTAGGCCTGGCGCTGGTCGCCGGGATGCCGCCGTCGGCGGTGGTCGGTGCGTATGAGGCTGGCGTCGGCAAGACGCTGGGGCATATTGCGCTGGTGGTGGCGTTGGGGACGATGCTCGGCAAGATGATGGCCGAGTCCGGTGGGGCCGAGCAGATGGCGCGCACGCTGATCGAGCGATTCGGCGAGAAGAACGCGCATTGGGCGATGGTCTGCATCGCTTTTCTGGTCGGGCTGCCGCTGTTTTTCGAAGTCGGTTTCGTATTGCTGGTACCGATTGCCTTTACCGTGGCGCGGCGCGTCGGCGTGTCGATTCTGATGGTCGGGCTGCCGATGGTGGCTGGCCTTTCGGTGGTGCATGCGCTGGTGCCGCCGCACCCGGCGGCGATGCTCGCGGTGCAGGCCTATCAGGCCTCGGTCGGGCAGACCTTGCTGTACGCGATCGCGATCGGCATTCCGACCGCAATCATCGCCGGGCCCCTGTACGCCAAGTTCATCGTGCCGCGCATTCAATTGCCGACGGACAACCCGCTGGAAAAGCAATTTCTCGACCGTGAACCGCGCGATAAACTGCCGGGTTTCGGCATTACCATGGCGACCATTCTGCTGCCGGTGGTGCTGATGTTGATCGGCGGCTGGGCCAACCTGATTTCCACCCCCGGCAGCGCGTTCAATCAATTCCTGCTGTTCATCGGCAACTCGGTGATCGCGCTGTTGCTGGCGACTTTGCTGAGCTTCTGGACGCTAGGAATTGCCCAAGGTTTCAACCGCGAATCGATCCTCAAGTTCACCAACGAATGCCTCGCGCCTACCGCCAGCATCACCTTGCTGGTCGGCGCGGGCGGCGGCTTGAACCGGATTCTGGTGGATGCCGGCGTCACCGATCAGATCGTTGGCCTCGCCCATGAATTTCACCTGTCGCCGCTGATCATGGGCTGGTTGTTCGCCGCGCTGATGCGTGTCGCCACCGGTTCGGCAACCGTGGCGATGACCACCGCATCGGGCGTTGTCGCGCCGGTGGCCATCGGTCTGGGTTATCCACACCCTGAGCTTTTAGTGCTGGCGACCGGCGCGGGCTCGGTTATCTTTTCCCATGTCAACGACGGCGGCTTCTGGTTGATCAAGGAATACTTCAACATGACGGTCGCGCAGACGTTCAAGACCTGGACCGTGCTCGAGACGCTGATCTCGCTGGTCGCTTTCGCGCTGACCGTCGGCCTTTCCTACCTGCTGTAACCGGAGCCCGCCGCCCATGGACATCCTCTACCAGATCCGCGCCCGCCAGGATTCCTTCAGTGCCGGCGAGGGCGCATTGCGCGGCTGATGCTCGACGACGTCGGGTTTGCCGCCAGCGCCAGCCTCGAAGACCTCGCGCAACGGGCCGAGGTCAGCACTGCCACGCTGTCGCGTTTTGCCCGCACGGTCGGCTGCCGTGACCTGCGCGATCTGCGCCTGCAACTGGCCCAGGCCAGCGGCGTTGGCAGCCGGTTTCTCGACCCGGCGGGCACGCCCGAGCAGTCGGCGTTTTACGGGCAGATCGTCGGCGACATCGAAGCCACCTTGCGCCAGCATCTGGCCGGTTTCGACGAGTCGCGCTTCGCCGACGCAGTGAAATTACTCAGCCAGGCGCGGATGATTCACGCGTTCGGCATGGGCGGTTGCTCGACCCTGTGCAGCGATGAATTGCAGGTGCGTCTGGTGCGCCTCGGTTACCCGATTGCGGTGTGTCATGACGCGGTGATGATGCGCGTCACCGCCGCCAGTCTGAACGCCGAACAAGTGCTGATCGTCTGCTCGCTGACCGGCATCACCCCGGAGCTTTTGGAAACCGTGGAGCTGGCGCGCAACTACGGCGCGCGCATTCTCGCCATCACTCGCGGCGATTCACCACTGGCCGAACTGGCCGACGTCGTCCTGCCGCTGCAAGGCGCGGAAACCTCGTTCATCTACAAACCGACGGCGGCGCGCTACGGCATGCTGCTGGCCATTGACGTGCTCGCCACCGAGCTGGCGCTGGCCAGCCCTGAAGACAATCAAGAACGTCTGCGGCGAATCAAACTCGCCCTCGACGAATACCGTGGCGGCGACGATCACCTGCCGCTGGGAGACTGACATGCAGTACGACATCCTGATCCGCAACGCGCTGGTCATCGACGGCAGCAACACGCCGGGCTACCGCGCAGACGTCGCGATTCTCAATGGTCGCATCGAGCGCATCGGCGACCTGCACGATGCTCGCGCCAGCGAAGAAATCGACGCCGCCGGCCGGGTGCTGGCGCCGGGTTTCATCGACGTGCACACCCACGACGACACCGTGGTCATCCGCCAGCCCGAGATGCTGCCCAAGCTCAGCCAGGGCGTGACCACGGTGATTGTCGGCAACTGCGGCATCAGCGCTTCGCCGGTCACTTTGAAGGGCAATCCGCCGGATCCGATGAACCTGCTCGGCAGCGCAGCGGCGTTCGTCTACCCGCGTTTCAGCGACTACCGCGCCGCCGTCGAAGCGGCCAATACCACGCTGAATGTCGCCGCGCTGGTTGGCCACACGGCGCTGCGCAGCAATCACCTCGACGACTTGTTCCGCACCGCAACGCCCGGCGAAATCACCGCCATGCGTGAGCAGTTGCGCGAAAGCCTTGAGGCCGGCGCGTTGGGCTTATCCACAGGCCTGGCCTACGCCAGCGCCTTCAACGCGTCCACCGATGAGGTCATGCAACTGACCGAAGAACTGACGGCGTTCGGCGCGGTGTACACCACCCATCTGCGCAGCGAATTCGCCCCGGTCTTGGAGGCGATGGACGAAGCATTTCAAATCGGCCGACACGCGCAATCACCCGTGATCATTTCCCACCTCAAATGCGCCGGCGTCGGTAACTGGGGGCGCAGTCCGCAATTGCTCGCAGCGCTGGAAGAGGCAGCGAAAACCCATCCGGTCGGCTGCGATTGCTACCCGTACGCGGCGAGTTCTTCGACGCTGGATTTGAAGCAAGTCACCGACGCCCACCGCATCACCATCACCTGGTCGACGCCGCACCCGGAAGTCAGCGGGCGCGACCTGATCGACATTGCTGGCGAATGGAAGCTGTCGCTGGAAGAAACCGCGAAACGTCTGCAACCGGCGGGCGCGGTGTACTACGGCATGGACGAGGCCGATGTCAGAAGAATCCTCGCCCATCCGCTTTCGATGGTCGGCTCTGACGGACTGCCCGAAGACCCGTTCCCGCATCCGCGCCTGTGGGGCGCTTTCCCACGGGTCCTTGGCCATTTCAGTCGCGACGTCGGGTTGTTTCCGCTGCACACCGCCGTGCACAAGATGACCGGCCTGTCGGCGGCGCGTTTTGGCTTGCAGGAAAGGGGCGAGATTCGTGAAGGGCATTGGGCGGATCTGGTGTTGTTCGATCCGGCGACCGTGCGTGACGTGGCCGATTTCAACGATCCGCAGCGGGCGGCGCAGGGGATCGACGGGGTTTGGGTCAACGGCGTGTTGAGTTATCGCGACGGGCAGGCGAATGGGGCGAGGGCAGGGCGGTTTCTTGCGCGACAGGGCGACCTGCGCGACAACTTTCGTTAAGGATTCGTGGTGTGCGTCACAGTGATGGCACATTGCAATTAAAGAAAGCCATCCACAAGCCGATTTGCTGACATCCTCCCCGTCTACACTGTGGGGCCAATCAGTCAGGGAGCACCCCATGAGCTTCGGCAAAACCACCCCGATCCTGCGGATCTTCGATGAGGCCAAGGCTGTCGAGTTCTACGTCGATTTTCTTGGTTTCAAGATCGACTGGCAGCATCGCTTCGAAGCGAATTTTCCGCTGTATCTGCAGGTGTCACGGGGCGAGTGTGTGCTGCATCTGTCCGAGCATCACGGCGATGCCTGCCCGGGTTCGGCGCTGCGTATCGAGACCGATGAGCTGGAGGCGTTTCAGCAGCAACTGATGGCCAAGGATTACCAGTTCTCGCATCCGCAGATTCAGGCGATGCCTTGGGGCAGTCAGGACATGACGATTGCTGATCCGTTTGGTAATCGGTTGGTGTTTACCAATGCGATCAGTCTTTGACTTGAACGCCTGGCGCGACCTGACCTCTTGGGATTGCCCGCAGGCATCAGTAACACTTGCGGGCGCTCACCTCATTCCGTCGGCACCAACCGATCCAGCACCCGATTCACCGCCATCTCCGCAACCATCACAATCTGCGCAATGCCCTGCAACGTCTTGCGCTGCGAGCCGTTCACCAGCCCCGCCTGATCGTTGAGCATCACCGTCGCCGACCCCAACGTTTCGCAGGCGTCGGCCAATAGCGATTCGTTGTCAGCCTCGGGATTGGCCATGTACAGCGTGTTGGATTTGTACGGCGGGGCCATGAATTCGGCGCTGGATGGGCCGAGGTAATGGTCGAGGGCGCGGTCGGCGGCTTCGTGGAATTTCTTTGAATCGGCGGATTCGTAGGGGATGCCGGGTCAGTGAGTGGCGGGTTTGGGGTTACTTTGAACATGAATGCTTGCCTCGTATGAAGCTGCATCCGTTTCGCCGCTAAGCAAAGGGAGGCAGCTGTGCGCAAGTTAGCGGACCGGTAAGCATTCAACCCGGTGCATCCGAAGATGCCATGCGCACAGCCACCATCGAGTGCAGACGTGAGCCTGACCGGATTGGACTTGTACAACCGGAATGCTGTCCGAGCCGCTAAGCTCGATCACTGAGAAATCAGTGACCGAATCAAGTTACCGGCAGGCCCCAAGGCGCACAAGCCGGCGGATTCTGGCGCAGGCGTAGGCAGTGGCGCAAGGAATTGTGGGTGGTTTCGCGGAATGCTGGGCGGTTTTAAACAGTCGAAGGGCGTCGTGTTTATTGCGCGATGTATCTGGCGGAAATTTACGGCGCTGCCGATGACGCCATCGCTGGCAAGCCAGCTCCCACAGTCTCCGAGTTGATCACTATATCTGTGGCTTGCACCGAACCTGTGGGAGCTGGCTTGCCAGCGATAGGGCCATCAGCATCACCGCCGATTCCGCAACCGAAACTCCCCGGCGGCATCCCGCGCCAGCTCTTGAAGGTGCGATGAAATGAGCGCGGTTCGGTAAAACCCAGATACTGCGCAATGTCCTGAATCGGCAACGTGCTGTTGAGCAAATAATGCTCCGCCAACTCCTGACGCAGCTCATCGAGAATCTGCTGATACGACGTCCCGACCTGCTGCAACTGCCGCTGCAACGTGCGCACCGAGACGCTGAGCTGCTCCGCCACTTGCTCCTTGCGCGGCAAGCCCTCCTTGAGCAAACCGCGCAGGATGTTCTTCACCTGCTGCGCCAGCGACACATCCTCCAGCGTCGCCAGCAAACCCATCGCGTGTTCTTCCAGGGTTCGCAGCAATTGCGCATCGGCCTGGCGCAGCGGCAAGTGCAAATACGCCAGCGGCACCACCAGCGCCGAATACGCCTGATCGAACCGCACCGGGCAACCAAAAACGCCTCGTACTCGGCCTGCGTCACCGCATCCGGCCGCGCATGCTCCAGCCATACGCAGGCCGGCGACAGCTGCGTGTCGGCGATCCAGCGCGCGTAGTGCAGCCACGAACCGAGCACGTTTTCCACCAGATGCCGACGAATCCGTGGCCGCTGGTAACGGCAGGCCCAGATCAGATGCACGTGCTCGCCCTGCACCTCGGCGCGGCTGACGCCCATGTCGCCGACGAGTTTTTCGAACGGCATGATCCGGCTCATCGCATCGCCCAAAGTCGCGCAATTCATGGTGATGTAACCGAGCACGCTCCACGAATTGGGCAGGACGAAATTCGCCGCATGCAGCCCGAACAACCCATCGCCCGAGTGCTCGCAGAAATAATCCAGCAAGCGCTCGTGAACCTCACCCGGCAGGCGCAGGGTGTTGTCGCTCAACTGCTGCGCCTGCAACCCGGCCGCCGCCAACGCAGGCTCGATGGCCATGCCCAACTGTTCGGCATGACGCAGGTATTTGAGCAGCGGCGGAACGGAAGTGAAGCCGAGCGATGGCATGGTCGCGGTCCTTTGATCGACGGCGCGTGAGCGAATGAATGCCGCAAGGTAAGTGGATTGCCCGGCGAAAGTAAATGCCCGGACGTTTGGCGCCATTCGCTACAGGATCTGGCCGGATGCGACCGTGACAGATCTCCAGCGCTGACTAGTATGCAAGCTTGATCCAACGGCAGAAAAAGGACACACGCATGCGACGCTGGAACGGCTGGGGAGAGGCAGGCACGGTGGTCGAACTGCCGGCCCAGGGCGCGACATTTCTCCACGAACGCTTGGGCGCTGGCCGGGCATTGCCCGATGCGACCTTGGCGGCGGCGTTGGCGCAAGTGCCGACTTCGCGCCTGGTGCCGCATCGCTTGTACAGCGTCGATACTCACGATCGCCTGCTGCACGCGCGCGGCCAGAGCCTGCCGGACTGGTTGGCGCTGCGCGAAGGCGCGCTGGGTACTTATCCCGATGCCGTGGCGTTTCCTGAAACGGCCGAACAGATCCGCCAATTGCTGGCGCTCGCCCATGATCAGGATCTGTGCCTGATTCCCTACGGCGGCGGCACGTCGGTGGCCGGGCACATTAATCCGCCAAACTCCACGCGCCCGGTGCTGACGGTGTCGCTGGCGCGAATGAATCGCCTGACCGACCTCGACGAACAGAGCCTGTTGGCGACGTTCGGCCCCGGCGCCAGCGGGCCGCAAGTCGAAAGCCAGTTGCGCGCGCGCGGCTACACGCTGGGGCATTTCCCGCAGTCGTGGGAGCTGTCGACCCTGGGCGGTTGGGTGGCCAGCCGTTCCAGTGGTCAGCAGTCGTTGCGCTACGGGCGGATCGAGCAATTGTTCGCGGGCGGCACCCTGGAAACGTTCGCCGGGCCTTTGCAGATTCCGACGTTCCCGGCGTCGGCGGCAGGTCCCGATCTGCGTGAAATGGTGCTCGGTTGCGAGGGCCGTTTCGGGATCATTTCCGAAGTCAAAATGCGGGTCAGTGCGTTGCCGACGGACGAGCGTTTCTACGGCGTGTTTCTGCCCGATTGGCCGCAGGCGCTGCAAGCAATCCGGCAACTGGCGCAGGCGCGCGTACCGTTGTCGATGCTGCGTCTGTCCAACGCGGTGGAAACCGAAACGCAACTGGCGCTGGCCGGCCATCCGCAACAGATCGCCTGGCTGGAAAAGTACCTCAAGCTGCGCGGCGCCGGCGACGGCAAATGCCTGCTGACCTTCGGCGTCACCGGCAATCGCCAGCAAAACGCACTGTCACTGAAACAGGCGCGCCAGCATCTGAAAGCCTTCGGCGGCGTATTCACCGGTACCCTGCTGGGCAAGAAGTGGGCGCAGAACCGCTTCCGTTTTCCCTACTTGCGCGAGAACCTGTGGAACGCCGGTTACGTGGTCGACACCCTTGAAACCGCCACCGACTGGAGCAATGTCGACCACTTGCTCAGCCTCATCGAAAACAGCCTGCGCGACGCCTTGGCCGCCGAGGGCGAACGCGTGCATGTCTTCACTCATCTCTCGCACGTTTACGGCGAGGGCTCGAGCATTTACACCACCTACGTGTTTCGTCCGGCAGCCGACTATGCCGCGACGCTGGCGCGCTGGCGGATGCTCAAACACGCGGCCAGCCAGACCATCGTCGACAACCACGGCACCATCAGCCACCAGCATGGCGTCGGCAAGGATCACGCGCCGTATCTGCTGCGCGAAAAAGGCCCGCTGGCGATGCAGACGTTGCAGGCGCTGAGCGAACATTTCGACCCGGAAGGGCGCCTCAACCCGGGCACGTTATTGCCAGAGTCGCGGCCATGACGGCGCAATGGAATGCGCAGTGGCGCGAGCAGATTCTGCCGACGCTGGCGGATGACACCTGGGACCTGATCGTCATCGGCGGCGGCATCAGCGGCGCCGGAATCGTCCGCGAAGCCGCGCGCCGGGGCTGGCGCTGTCTGCTGCTGGAGCAGCGCGATTTTGCCTGGGGCACCTCCAGCCGATCATCGAAAATGATCCACGGCGGTTTGCGGTACATCGCCAAGGGCCAGTGGCGCCTGACCCGCGATTCGGTGCGCGAGCGTCAGCGGCTGCTCGACGAAGCGCCGGGGCTGGTCGAGCCGATGAGTTTCATGATGCCGCACTATCGCGGCGGCTTTCCCGGGCCGCGCGTCATGGGCGGCTTGCTCTCGGTGTACGACGCGCTGGCGGGGCGGCGCAACCATGGTTTTCATGACGCCCAGCAACTGCGTTTTCTCGCCCCAGGAGTGAAGGAAAACGGCCTGCTCGGCGGCAGCTGTTTTGTCGATGCGCTGACCGATGACGCGCGACTGGTGATGCGCGTACTGCGCGAGGCCCGGGCCGATGGTGCGGTGATTGTCAGCGGTGTGCGCGTCACGCAACTGCTGCGTGAAGGCGGGCGGGTGTGCGGGGTTCAGGTCGAAGATGGCGAGGGCGGGGCGACGCTGCAATTGCGCTCTGGCGTGCTGGCCGTGGCTACGGGCGCTTGGGCTGAGCGCTTGCGTCCCGTTGAATCAGCGAAGCAATTGCGCCCGTTGCGCGGCAGTCATCTGTTGCTGCCGGGCTGGCGTTTGCCGGTGGCGCAGGCGTTCACTTTTCTGCATCAGCGCGATCGGCGCCCCGTGTTTGTGTTTCCGTGGGAAGGCGCGACGGTGATCGGCACCACGGACCTCGATCACCGCAAAGACCTCGACCACAGCGCACGCATTTCCAGCGAAGAGCTCGACTATCTGCTCGCCGCTTGCCAGCAGCAATTTCCCGGCGCCGAAATTGGTGTCGACGATGTGCTGTCGACCTGGTCAGGCGTGCGTCCGGTGGTCGGCAGCGCGGCGGGTGCGCAGCAGGACAAACCGTCCAACGAAACCCGCGAACATGTGTTGTGGCAGGAGCCCGGTTGTGTGACGTTGGCCGGCGGCAAACTGACCACATTTCGCCCGCAAGCGATCGAAGTGCTCAAGGCTTGTGCGGTGATGCTCGGGCGTTTTTTGTCGATGACGACGCGCCGGTGTTCGCTGCTGTGTCGCCGCTGACAATTGCGGGATTGAGTACGAGTCAATGGCGACGCTTGGCCGGACGTCACGGTCGAGACCTGCCGAGGCTGGCGCAATTGCTCGGCGAACTCGGTCTGGAAACGGTTGGCGCCACCGATACTTTGTGGGCAGAACTGGCGTTCGCCTGCGAGGCGGAAATGATTCTGCACCTGGATGATTTGCTGCTGCGCCGCACCCGTTTGGGCCTGTTGCTGCCGCGCGGTGGTGAGGATTATCTGCCTGCAATTCGCACGCTCTGCCAGCCACGATTGGCCTGGGACGATGAGCGCTGGCTAGCGGAAATCCAGCGTTATCGATTGTTGTGGCTGCGCGATCACGGCTTGCCGGAGATCACCCCATGAAATACCTGTTAGCGATCGACAACGGCACCCAGAGCGTGCGCGCGTTGCTCTTCGATCTGCAGGGCAATCTGCTCGGCAAAGGCAAAGTCGATCTGCAGGCGTACTACTCGACGCAACCCGGTTGGGCCGAGCAGGACCCGGAATATTACTGGGCGAAACTCGGCGAGGCCTGCCAGCAACTCTGGCAGCAGACCGGCATCGACCGTGCGCAGATTGCCGGCGTGTCCCTGACCACCCAGCGCGGCACAGTGATCAACGTGGACGCCAAGGGCAAACCGCTACGCCCGGCAATTGTCTGGCTCGATCAACGCCAGACCGAGGTCGAGGGCAGCATCAAAGGGCCGTGGGGCTGGCTGTTCAAACTGGTCGGCGCCAAGGCGACGGTGGATTATTTTCGCGCCCAGGCCGAGGCCAACTGGATCGCCCGGCATCAGCCCGAGGTGTGGGCGGCGACTGACGAGTTTTTGCTGCTCTCGGGTTTTCTGACTCATCGCCTGTGCGGACGCTTCGTCGATTCGGTCGGCTGCTGCGTCGGTTATCTGCCCTTCGACTTCAAACGCCTGAAATGGGCGGCGCCGCGCGACTGGAAATGGCAGGCACTGGCGGTACGCCCCGAGCAGTTGCCGACCCTGCACAAACCCGGCGAAACCCTCGGCTACATCACGACCGAAGCCGCTCGGCACACCGGCATCCCCGAGGGCCTGCCGTTGATTGCCGCAGGCGCAGACAAGGCCTGCGAAGTGATCGGCTCCGGCGTGGTCGATGCGCGCACCGTGTGCTTGTCCTACGGCACCACCGCGACCATCACTAGCACCCGCTCGCGCTATTTGGAAATCGTCCCGCTGATCCCGCCATATCCCTCGGCCGTGCCCGATCAGTACAACTGCGAAGTGATGATCTATCGCGGCTACTGGATGGTCAGCTGGTTCAAGAACGAATTCGGCCTGCGCGAAATGCAGCAGGCAAAAGAGCAGGGCATCGAACCGGAGCAACTGTTCGACGCACTGGTCGACGAAGTGCCGCCGGGCTCGATGGGTTTGATGCTGCAACCCTACTGGTCACCGGGCATCCGCGAACCGGGCGTGGAAGCCAAAGGCGCGATGATCGGCTTCGGCGACGTACACACCCGCGCGCACATCTACCGGGCGATTCTCGAAGGCCTGGCCTACGCGCTGCGCCAGGGCATGGAGAACATCGAGCGACGTTCAAAGGTCTCGATCCAGCGCCTGCGCGTGGCCGGCGGCGGCTCACAAAGTGACGCCGCCATGCAACTGACCGCCAACATCTTCGGCCTGCCGGCCGAGCGTCCGCATGTGTATGAAGCGTCAGGGTTAGGGGCGGCGATTTGCTGTGCGGTGGGGTTGGGGTTGCATCGGGATTTTCCATCGGCCATTGCGGCGATGACACGGGTTGGAGCGGTTTTCACACCGCAGCCTGAGGCGCAGAAGGTTTATGAGCAGTTGTACAGAGAGGTGTATTTGCGCATGTACCGGCAGCTCAAACCGCTGTATCAAAGCATCCGCAAAATCACCGGGTATCCTGAATAGTCCCGACACCCTGGACCCCTGTGGAGCGAGCCTGCTCGCGAGTGCGCAGTGTCAGTCAATGATGATCTGAATGATCCACCGCTTTCGCGAGCAGGCTCGCTCCCACAGGAGGTCGGCGGTCTGCTCAAAATCTGAGTGCACACAAATCCAAATGTGGGAGCGAGCTTGCTCGCGAATGCGCACTGTCAGGCAACTTTGATTTGATTGACCCACCGCCATCGCGGGCAAGCCCGCTCCCACAGGGGTATTGCGGTGTGCTCAAAATCCAGCGAGCCCCACAGGGATTTTCGGTGAGCTCAAAATCCGGTGAGTCACACAAATCCAAATGTGGGAGCGAGCCTGCTCGCGAAGGCGGAGTGTCAGGCAACATGGATTTGATTGACCCACCGCCATCGCGGGCAAGCCCGCTCCCACAGGGGTTTTCGGTGAGCTCAAAATCCGGTGAGTCACACAAAACCAAATGTGGGAGCGAGCCTGCTCGCGAAGGCGGAGTGTCAGTCGGTGATGATTTGAATGACCCACCGCTTTCGCGAGCAAGCTCGCTCCCACAGTTATCGAGGTGAACACATCAACAGTGCTCGACCACGAAAACCTGTGGGAGCGGGCTTGCCCGCGATTCGATTTCAGCCTCAGCGCAAAACCAACGTCAAACGCGGAAGTGGCTGACCATCTGCTGCAACTGACCACCCAACCGCGCCAGCTCAACACTCGACGCTGCCGTCTCATCACTCGCCGCTGCGGTCTGCTCGGACACGTCGCGGACGTTGATGATGCTGCGGCTGATCTCTTCAGCCACTGCACTTTGCTGTTCAGCCGCCGCAGCAATCTGCTGGTTCATCGACTGGATGTTCGACACTGTGCGGGTGATGTTTTCCAGCGAGGCGCCGGCCTTGCGCGTCAGGGCGACGCTGCTGTCGGTCAGGGCGCGGCTGTTGTTCATCACTGCCGAAACCTGCTGGGTGCCGTTCTGCAGACCGGCGACCAGACCTTCGATTTCCTCGGTGGACTTCTGCGTACGCTGGGCCAAACCACGCACCTCATCCGCAACCACGGCAAATCCGCGCCCGGCTTCACCGGCACGCGCGGCTTCGATCGCGGCGTTGAGCGCGAGCAGGTTGGTCTGTTCGGCAACAGCCTTGATCACGTCCATGACGCTACCAATCTTGTCGCTTTCCTGTTGCAGCACGCTCATCGCTTCGGTCGAACGCACCACTTCACTGGCCAGACGCTCGATCTGCGCGATGGCCTCATTCACCACCTTGTCGCCTTCACGGGCCTCACCATCCGCAGCGGCAGCGGCTTGCGACGCTTCTTCGGCATTGCGCGCAACTTCCTGCACGGTGGCAGTCATTTCGTGCATGGCCGTGGCGACCTGATCGGTCTCGACCTTCTGGCTGTTCACGCCAGCACTGGTCTGCTCGGTTACGGCCGACAACTCTTCAGCGGCGCTGGCAATCTGGGTGACGCCATCGCGGATGCCACTGATCAAATCACGCAGAGTCACACCCATGCGCGCGATGCCTTGCTGCAACACGCCGAGTTCGTCGCGGCGGGTGACGGTGACATTCTGAGTCAGGTCGCCGCTGGCGATGCGCTCGACCACGGCCAGGGTTTCCTGCAACGGCCGGGTGATCTGACGGGTGATGATCACCGCAGCAATCACGCCAACCAGCAGCGCCAGCAACGTGCTGATCAACTGGAAGGTGCGCGCCTGGGCGCTTTCAGCATCACGGCGATCAAGCTGGATCTGGTACAGCTGCTCGCTCAGGGCGACGATGGTGTTGCCCTGATCGGTCATTTCCTTACGCGCCTGCACGGCATCGGCGTTGGCGTTCTTGTACGCCATCAACGCGCTGCGATAGCTGGTCAGCGCGGTTTCCAATTGGCGCAAGGCGTCCTGCTGAGTCGAGGCAAATTGCGCGTTCAGTGGCTTGAGACTGGCGATGGCCGCGTCGATCTGGCCGACGGCTTTCTGCTCGGTCTCGGCATTGCTGGTCGCGGTGTAACCACGCACTTCATAGCGCGCGAGGATGAACGCTTCCTTCGCCGCAGTGACCGCCTGGAACTGCTCGAAACGCTGATCGCTCAACTCCATCTGCTGCACGCGCTGGCTGATCGATTCGATCAGGTTGTAGGCGGTCTGGGCGTTGGCGCTCATAGTGTCGCGCGCGCTGTTGCCGGTGCGATAGGCGTTACGCATTTTGTTCAGCGAGGTCTGGTATTCAGCGATGGTCGCGGCCTGCTGCTTGAGCAGTTTGACGTTCTCCGGACTCTTGAATTTGCTGATCAGCGCCTGCTGCTGAGCGGCGAAACTTTCGAGGGTGGTCTGCACATTCTGCGCGGCGGTTTCGTCGCCATTGGTCAGCATGTACTGCAGGCGCACCACGCGCAGTTTGGTCAGGCCGGCATTGAGCTGGGTGATGTCGCTCATCCAGTTGCTGCGGTCGATCAGGCCGCCGAGGCTGGTCCAGCCGGTCAGCGCCAGAATGCAGGTCAGGGCCAGCACCAGGCCGAAGCCCAGGCCGAGTTTCATGTTCACGCTGATGTTACCGAACCAGCTATTCATGCAAATCCTCCAGAAACGTTGGGTTTCTTGGTCGTCAGTTAGGCTGGAAGATTGTTGTTCTTTTGAGCCAGCAGGGGTGTTAGCAGGTCTGTATCGGCCGAAAACCCGAGAGCTGAAAGGATTTTTGTCTGACAGTCCCCGGAGCAAGAATCCCAAGGACTTTTTCACATGGGTTTCACTGGCTGCCCACGTACGCCTCTGTACTGTCGCCGCATCGAATGACCTGTGATGCAGAGTGGCGAGGCGGTTTTTGTGGAATTGAGACTGAGTCTGTTCGGCGTCAAACGCTCGATCGATCTGAGCGCTCTGGCGCGTTTTCGCGATGCATGGGTGGTGCTGGCGGCATCGATTTTGGTGATCCCGCTGACCCTGTGGTTGCTGGCGCCGAACGCCGTGCCGGATCTGGCCCACGGTAATCTGGCGGGTGCGCAAGCTTTAGCGACGGGGTGGGCCAAGGGCGAGATGATCGTGCTGGTGCGCCACGTCGAACGTTGCGATCACTCCAAAGCGGCGTGCCTGAGCGGCAGTGACGGCATCACCGACCGCTCGCGCAGTGTCGCCGTGGCAGTCGGTGCTCGTTTCGAACAACTGGGCCTGGCCGACGCTGATATCTATAACAGCCCGTCAATGCGCACCGTGCAGACTGCCGGCTATATGTTCAACCATGCCGCCAGGGGCGATGACTGGTTGATCAACTGCAGAGGCCGCATGTTGCAGGATGCCCTGGCGCACAAGGCCCCCGGGCGTAACCTGGTTCTGGTGACCCACAGCGAGTGCATGGCGCAGATCGAAAAAGACCTGAAAGTGCCGGCCTCGAACATGGGGTACGGCGCGTCCCTGTTCATATCCGCGGCCAGCCCGTCTGCACCGAAGATGCTCGGCTTCATTGAAGCTTCCGACTGGCGCACGGTGACTACCCGATGAAAACCCGTTTCTACGCTTACAACCTCGGCATTCCGTTGGTTTGTGCGGCCGTGGTGTTCCTGATGTTCGACATGAGCAACATCGACATCGCCTTCAGCAATCTGCTGTTCGACCCGCTAAGCCAGACCTTCCCGATCGACAAAATCCATTTCTTCGAAAAACTCACCCACAAATGGGCGCGAGTCATCCCGAACTGGACGGCGGAGATTGCGCTGATCGGCGCATTGCTGTCGCTGATCTGGCCAGTGGTCAATCCGCACAAACGTCCACGACTCGGTGCCTTTCTGCAGCGCAGCAGAGTCGCACCAGTGCTGCGATTTGCCGCAGATCACCGTAGGGATTTTTCTTCGTCGTGGTCGCATTCGCACTCTGCACAGGCGTGATCCACTTCCTCAAATCCCACACCAGCGTCTACTGCCCAATCGAAACCACGTTGTACGGCGGGAAAATGCCCCACATCGAGTGGTACAGCAATTTCCAACTGTTCCATGAGGCCGGGAGTGGCCGTTGCTGGCCGGGCGGCCATGCGTCGGGCGGCTTCACCATGCTGGCGCTGTATTTCGTCGCGCGACGGCATCAGTGGCGTTTTTCCAGTGCGATCTTGTGGGGTTCGCTGCTGCTGGGCCTGGTCTACGGCACCACCCGCGTCCTGCAGGGCTGGCACTACATGTCCCACACGTTCTGGGCCGGCATCTTCGTCTGGCTGACCTGTTTACTGACGGCATTGGCCTTCTACGGACGGGCACGCTTGGATTTACCGGTGCGGGCCAAAAGCACGCAGGAAGCTTTCACCGCACAGCCTGAAGTCTTGCTCTGAACGCGTTCAGAAAAACATGGATTGAACGTCAACCCAGGCGCCGCGACCAACGCTGATCCGGCGCCTCGAACCCCGGATTGACCAGCGCCGTCAGCACATGATCCTGCCAACGCCCGGCGATGTTCAGATACGCCTTCGCATAGCCCTCACGCTCAAAACCCAAGCGCTCAAGCAAACGCGCACTGCGCTCATTGTCCGGAATGTAATTGGCCATGATCCGATGCAGACTCTGCACATCGAACATATAACCAATCCCCGCCTCCAGCCCCTCCTGCATCAAACCCTGCCCCTGATGCGCCTCATCAATGTGATAACCCAGATAACACGCCTGAAACGCCCCACGAATGATCCCGCTGAAATTGCACGCCCCGATCATCTGCTGACCGTCCAGCGACAGCAGCGCGAAATGCATGGCTAACCCGGCTTCGAAGGCGCTGGCCTGGATCTCCAAGCGACGGCGGATATTGGCGGTGGAGAAGTAGTCGCTGGTGCGGATGGGCGACCAGCGAGCCAGGTGCCGCTGGTTGCGCTGGTAGAAAGCGCTTTCGAGCTCGGCCTGATCGGGGAGAGGATCGCCAGCGTCAGGCGCGGGCAGGGCAGGGATAACAGCGGCATCGAGCGCTCCTTGGCGAGGGGGTTGCTGGGAGAGTCGCGCATATGGAGGGAGCGGCAAGGTGTGCTGAATGGCAGACGAAAAAAGCCCGCTAGGAGCGCGGGCGAACCGTAGTTTCTTGAATGAGCGGGATGGACTTTACAGCGTGAGCGGATTCAGCGTGGTGAAGAAAAATTCATTGTTTACGGGCGGTACGCCCGGAGTTGGCAGGCACTAATTTTTACTCATCCGAGCGATTCGTCAAAGTAATCGCTGTCGAGCCTGGGAACCTTGTAAAGCTGCGAGCTGATGCCCACGTCGTGGTCAAGCATCAGGTTGACCAGTCGTTCGCCATCGACCAACACCAACCCCTCGACCGAGCGCGCGAAGTCAACGGCTTGAGCGGTAAAGCCGGAAGTGGTGATGAATACGCCACGTTTGGCTTTTTGTCCGGCGAGGGCGCCATAGAACGCCTGCAGGTCGGGACGGCCGACGGTGTTCTGCCAGCGCTTGGCCTGCACGTAAACCTTTTCCAGCCCGAGCGCGTCCAGCGAAATCACGCCATCAATGCCGCCATCGCCGCTGCCACCGACTTGCTGCAGCGCCTGACGGTTGGCGCCGTAGCCCAAGCTGTGCAGCACGTCGAGCACGATATGTTCGAAGCGGGTCGGGCTCGCTTGCAGCAGGCTGTCCAGCAAGTCGCCCGCTACGCTCGTGCGCAGCTCAAGGATGGCTTGGTTCAGGCGTTCCTGTGGGCTGCTCGTAGCTAGCTCTGTCGATGCAATCGGCATTGAAGTGTCGGTGCTCTCATCCAGTGAGGCCGCATCCGGTGCCGTCTTCAGTTTCACGCTCATGAAATTCACGGCCAGATGCTCGACCAGTTCTGCGCTCAACGGGGCAGGGTTGGCCTGAGCAAATGCGCGGCCGGTGTCGGTCAACTGCCAATAGCCACGCTTTGCGCTGCTGGAGTAGCCGGCGCGCTTCAGCCGATCATGCGCCCAGCCTGAACGGTTCTTGTAGGTAGCCTGACCGCTGGCGATGGTCTCTTGCCGCTGTGCTTCGCTCAGGCCCAATGCCTGTGCGGCCGCTTCGTGGGCCTCGGATGCGGTGGCACCTTCCGGATGAACCGAGAGAAACCGCAGGATGGGCTCAATGAACTGGTCGTAGGTCGGGACGGAGATGGTTCTTTCTATTCCTTTTGAAGGCTTAACTCAATGTAGCCTATCGACGGCCGCGCTTACCTTTGGCGGAGTGTACAAAGCGCCAGATTGCGCTGGCGCAAAATGTGTTTGGCCCGGGGTCAGTCGTTCGAGGGGGCAGCCTTCAGCGCTCGGCCGACCGCTGTCAGGCGATAGCGTTGTTTGCTGCTGTTGGGCTTGTCTGGAACGGTCATCTCGACCACGCCACTCGCCAGTAGTGGGGCCAAGACCTGCTCGCGAAACTTGCTGCGGTTGCTGCGTCCGACGAAGGTCATCAGCTCGAGCACAGTGTGCTCACCTGTCATCCTGCTTAGCAGAGTTACCTGCTCTGGCTGCAAAGACAGGCGATTTACGGCTTGTTCTCCGTCGACAACGGACTCAGTCCCTGCTTGGTCCCGACTTAGTCCCTACTTGGTCCCCGCTTGGGCCTGAAAGAGGCCCTTTCTCAACGGTCCTCTGAATCACCACCCTGAATTGGTTACTTTGCCGGTCGTCGTCAAGGGTAATCATTGGCCAAGCGTCGATAGCACGCGGAATGCCTGTACCCAAACCGCGATAGGGCAGGATGTGCACAGCATGGGACGTGAGCGTCGGGTTACGACGATTGGACAGGCCGAATCGAATTTTCTCGGTATCGAGTACGTCAGGCAGGTGCCCGGGGCTGATCAATTCGATGCGATCAGCGAAGATCATGATCCGGATCGAGGCGCTGACGAAGTAGTCGCGGTGGATCAGGGCATTGCGGATTCATTTCGTCTGAGCGCACAGACGTGGGTTGCGTCTCACCCTTTCCCGACCGCTTTGGAAATTGTTGTATGCCGAAGATCTCAAACCAGAGAAACCCTAAATTCAGTCAAGCTAAGTCCCAAAAGAAGACGCAGTAAGGTGTCGTCTCGCTGGAGTTGGTGGGCCGGGGTGATCTGAATCTGAGCGGTAGGCTGTTGATTTGTATGGTTAATGTTTCGTTAACTTTCAAACTTGGAATACCGATTGGAATACCGTGCGGCTTCTTTTTACATACGATCTGATCACCGAGTGCACCGGTTTCGTGACTAGGTTTGGCATCGAATTGCTTGAGACGGGACCGGAAATGGCCACCAAAAATTCGGCAACGCTGTGGGGGGCTCGGCGCTTCTTATTAGTCGAAAGGTCCAATTGCCTATCGTCCATTTTGGGCTGTTCTGCATGGTGTTCTTTTTTGGTTGGATTTTAATCGATCTTGGTCTCTGATTAATTATCTAGAAACATTCAAAGGCCTAGGCCCCAAATTAGTTCCATGGCTCGTTGGGCTTTGGCAAGGAATTTTACCGGACTTGGTCAACAGTTCTCAGGGCGCACGCCCTAATTAGTGGTGCGAAATCTGCAGTGTACTGGATTGTTTTTTCATATTCCATATATGGCTGCAGCATCGCCATTTGGATCAAGTCCATCAAGACAAAATTCGCGTAGCGTTTCTAGGAGTTGGTCTGGCAATAATTGTAGCGAATTATAGAGTAAGCCGCGCCAATAATTGTAGGGTGTTAATCTCGCATAGCTAAGCCTTACTCTTGCCTTTTGTTCGATTGAGTTTTTGAACGCCGTTAGGTCTCTAATGTCCAAGTCTTCGGCTAGCTTTTCGCGCAGAGATAGGAACTCTCCTTCAATACGCTCTTTGATTCGATAGATCTCATTCCAAGTCGTTAATTTACGCTGGTTTGTAGGGTCTATTGGTCTTATTGCCCAAGTAGCCATTGGCAGAATACCAAGGAAGTCGATTTGCAACGCCACTTGCTCGTGGGCGCTTTCGCTCCAAGGATCGAAGCATGTGCGTCTGAGCCCCTCCGGGCTTCGCAAAAGGTCTTTGGCAAGCTTCGCTTTTGAGTTGCACGTGTGACAGGTAGGCAGCAGGTTGTCGGGATCTACTCCGAACTGCGGATACTTTTCTTTGGCCAGTAGGTGATCGTAAGGTGCACGCCATTGATCTTCTGCAGCAACTAGATGTTGTCGTTGTGCGAGTAGTTCTGCCGCGCACATGCCACATACATTCCCGTTACCTAGGGGGGATCGGAGCTATAGCGGCTGTAGTGATCCATGACGGTTTCTCCACATGAGCGGGTGACTCCGATAAGCTTTGACGTGTTTTCGAAAAGATGTGAGGCTAACTTCTTCAGCTCAGCTGTAACGGATTCGGGAGGTTCAGGTATGGCTGATGTCGGATCATTGAATAGTAGGCGTGCGCTAACTGTTCCGGAGAAAGCGAGATATAGCTCATCCCTTATCTGCGGATCTAGGGCCTCTATGGAACTTATAACCGCTTGGACGCGTGTCCGGGTCGGTTCATTAGCCTGAGCAGCATCCCAAAGTCCTAGGGGAAGAGTGGAGTCGTCGAAGGGCCTCCCTGCGCAGCTAGAGAGAAGAGTCTCTCGCATTAGCAAGTTAAGTCCAGTGAAGACTGCACTAGGTGGAAGTCCGACTCTTAGAGGAAGTAACATCAGGTTTATGGGTTCCGCAATTTTTGCAGTATATAAGCACGCTCCATCGATTCGCCTAAATGCGCCTCAATCCAGTGCCGCTTGTGATTGTTATCCACACTTTGGTCATGCAAGTGTCGATTTATTTCATCAACTGCGGTTTGCGATATTGCAGAGCGCAGGCCAAAAATTTTTTATCAGTACTTCGAATGAAGCACCGAAAGTCTCGCTAGTTGGTGATGACATGGTTGACTGATCATCAACTTTTTCAAAGTGAAAGACAGCTTCGCGATGCAGGGATGAAATCAAGAACGGTGAGTGCGATGAGATTAATGCCTGTGATGTAGTTAGGCTGCGGCCTGCTTGTTCAAAGTCAAGGTGATATCGAGTACGCCAGCTAGGATTCAGATGCGTCTCGGGTTCGTCAAATAGGAACAATGACTCGGTATCGGCAAATAGCTTTACGGCACCGATCGTATGAAGCAGCTGAGCTTCACCATCGCTCAAATCGTCGACTGGTGCAAAGCTTTCACCATCAGAAAGCACTAGCTCGGACACCGTAAGTGGTAGCTTGCTCTTAAGTGGCTTTTTTACATTCCCATTTAAAGAGTCGTTTCGCAAAACTTTGCGGATATCTGTAGGCCACCATCCTACGCCTAGTAATTGCAGCTTATAAAGCTTCCAAAAAAGACGGACTGGATCGAAATATGTATCTCTGAGTCTGTTGATTACTAATGGATCCAAGAGGTCTATCGTGAGTTCGGCTCGCAGATAGTTAAGTTCGTAAATTTCGTACTGCTCATCCGTAGTGCGGCTGGATAGGCCTCGTATGTTCCCTTCTCCCACCGCATGGATGAGCTGTTTGAGATCTTCGATACTGTCTTGCTCAACGGGAGCGCGCCGCATATCGTACTGTAAAGTGACTCTTCGCGGGTGCCTAAAGCTGACCTCCGGCCACAGTAGGTTTCGCTCTGCGTCGCTTAAAAGTCCAAGTGCTGTAATCAGTAAGTTTGTGCAATCGTAGTCTAAGAATAGTGAGTTTGGTAGAGGGTGTCAGCCTCTAGTGTGCGAAGTGGATCGTCCATGGCGCTATCTGTAGGTGCGCCAAATATGCCTGGGAAACGTTTTTTGTACTTAATGTTTATTTGTTCATAGCTTTCCGCGTCGACACTGGGCTGTGCTAGCTCTACGCGGCGCCGAGACCTTGTGCGCATAACATCAAAGTACTGTAATGCGTTTCGCATAAAAGAGCGTTGCAGGTTTTCGTTGAGGCCTGAGGCATAACCTATGACGCGCGGCAAGGGTAGATTTCCCAATGTGCAGCTCGTTTCAATTGACCAATAAGCCGTGCTGTCGCTCACGCCGCTTGCAATAGAGCCTGTCTGGATGCTGCTAGAGATCAGAATTGACTGATCAGCTTCGAGTCGCACCGTAAATCGCTTTGGCGGTTTTATATTGTCGTCATCGCCTGACCATTCATAGCTCAGGGAAAAGCAATATTTAAGAGGTTTACGAGTGCTGAAGTCGGATCGCTTCCTTCGCTCTAAATACGCAAAGGCTTCTGCGATTAGTTCCATTAGTTGCGACTTTCCGGATCCATTCAATCCAATAAGTGCGATGACTTTTCCGGGCGCGTTAGAAAAGTCAAAACGTTGATTGGCTAATCCTTTGTATTCGCCTAATAGCTCAAATTGCAGAAGCTTCATTCTGGAATACCTACCCTGGCCTTATGCCTCTTAATTTGGACTTCAGGGCTGCTCGATAGGGCAGAGTGAAAGCTACTACTAAGATGCGCCCGATTGATATACATCAGATATTAATCCTTCCGCGAATGGCCTTAGCCTTTGCGGCGGAACGCTGGGCTTGGATGCGAGCGAGCAGTTCACTGGCGGGCTCGTTGCACGGGTCTTGCGGTACCAGCTTGCCGCTGAAAGCTTTGGATAGAATGCTCTGAGTCAGATTGTCGATATAAATCGTAGCTGAGGCGACTCGGGCTTCCAGTTGATCGGCGAATGCAAATAGTTGCTGGATGCGGCGTACGACCTCATGTTGTTCCGAAATTTCCGGTAGCGGAACAATAAATTCACGTAAGTCCGATAGGTTTATACGTTTTTGTGCAGATCCCAATTGTTTCTCAACAAATGCAGACTGGAATTGGGGTGACATTATCTGGAAGAAAGCAAATTCTGAGGTTATTTCGTGGCCTAGTTTTATAACGGCAATGGCCCTGTTGACATTGCCGCCTACTAAGGACTCTGGAGTAATAGCAGCTCGCCCAATGGTCGCCATTACCGAAAGCAAGATGTCGTCTTTTTCTAGTATGGTTCTTTTGAATTCATCTGCAAGGGGTTTTGATATTTTATAGATGTTGGATTGATCTATTTGTCCCCACTCACCAATGTCCATAACTCTAACCATGGGGACGCCGTCAGAAGCCGTGTCGCCGGGTTTTAATACTCCATAAGAGAGCTTGTTCTTGTCTTTGAGTAAGTCTTCGAATTTTTTACTTTTGGGGCAGGAGAGGTTTTGCTCTTTGCGCCATTCTTCCGTCAGCCGTCCGGAAACCGCAGCAGCGAGCACGGATTGACGAAAGCGTTTGAGGAGGGCAGGCATGGCGTCGATGCGTGCTTTAAGGGTGTCGACCTGTGCTAGTAGTTCGTCAATTTTCTGGACGATTCGGCTTTGTTCAATAGCTGGCGGTAAGGGGAGCTGGAAGGCTTCTAGCTTGGAAGAGTCGATGCTCTGAACAGTCGTTCCCTCTTTGACGCACGCTGATAGAATTTTTCCACCGAAGTTTTTGATTAAATAAAACAAAAATTTAGGGTCTATGCCCTCAATGGGACGGATAACCTTGACGTCTTGATTGACTGTCAACTCGACACCCGCCAGAGCAACTGGAAGCGTATGCTGAAGAATACCGCTACGGGTAACTATCAAGACTGCTCCGGCTGGATAGAGCGTCATTCCGGCCTCGTTTACCGCTATTTGAGAAATCCTGTCTTCGGAGCTCTCCAGCAGGTTTTTCTTCATGTCCTTGGGTGATATCCAAGGCACATCAGGGCTAGACCAGAATTCAGGATTTGCTTTTGAAGGGGTCTTGCCGCCTGTAACACCGCCAATATGTGCCAAAGTGAAGCTCGTCCAGCCTGCCGGCAGTTCGCCACTCATTCTCCGGACCCCACTTCCAGCCCCATTACTTCTGCCATCAATTGCTTCTGGGCCGCCACTTCGTCTCCCGCCCCTAATGCCTTCATCAGCTCTTCCAGCTCACGCAGCGCTTCAGTCAATTCCCCCATGGCTTCGCAGGCCAGAACCTCAGGAGCGGGCAGATCGGCGGCATCCACGCTGCCTGCATCCTTTAACCAGCTGATATCCAATGAGTCGCTACGTTCGCGAATTTGCGCTCGGGTAAACACGCGGAAGCGGCTGGTTTCTCCAATACCTTCTATATTCTCGGCGCGCGGGCTATTGCCGTTCGCATCTTGGCCATAGGCGTCTTCAAAGGTTTGTAGGTGCTGCGTACCAAAAGGCGTCCGCTTGCCAAAGCTAGGCATATTGCTGCGCAAGTCATAGACCCATACGCGTTGGGTACAGCCCTGATCCTGGCGTGGGTTATCAGGAGTGCCTTTCTGGAAGAACAGCACGTTGGTCTTCACACCCTGAGCGTAGAAGATTCCTGTTGGCAGCCGCAGAATGGTGTGTAGGTTGCATTTATCCAACAGGTCGCGACGCACTTCAGTGCCCACCCCAGCCTCGAACAGCACATTGTCAGGCAAGACTACGGCGGCGCGGCCGCCCGGTTTCAGCCCACGGTAAATGTGCTGGAGAAATGCCAGTTGCTTGTTGTTGGTCTTGAAAGTGAGATCTTCTCGGGTTGGGCCGCCACCGCCCTTGGCTGTGCCAAAGGGCGGGTTGGAGAGGATCACGTCGACCTTGGGCAAGCTGGCGCCGGCCTGGCCAAGGGCGTTGCCGAGGTGGACCACGCCTTCTTCGTCACCTTCCATGCCGTGCAGCAAGGTGTTCATCAACGCTAGGCGACGGGTGCCGGGCACCAACTCCACGCCGACAAAGGCGCGATTGCGCTGAAAGCTCCGTGCTTTTTCGTCGAGGTCGTAGTGGTCGTCGGTCTGGCTTCTGATGTAAGCGTCAGCGGCAATCAAAAAGCCTGCGGTGCCAGCGGCAGGATCTTGGATGGTCTCGCCGGGTTGCGGCCTGATGCAGCGGATGATGCTGTCGATCAGCGGGCGCGGAGTGAAGTACTGGCCAGCTCCGGACTTGGTCTCGCTGGCATTCTTCTCCAGCAGGCCTTCGTAGAGATCGCCGAGGCCGTCCTCGCGGGCGCTGAACCAGTCGATGACATCCAGGCTTTTGATCAGTTGCTCCAGATGACGTGGCTCCTTGAGCCGTGTCTGGGCGTCGGCATAGATGGCCGCGATCAGCGGGTCGCTGTTCTTGCCTAGGTCAAGCAACATTTGTCGGTAGTAGTCGAGCAGAATGAGCCCGGATTTACCAGCCAGGTCTGGCCAGCGTGCACCCGCTGGTAGCTTGTGGCTGAAGGCATCGTTGTTCTGTACCTGCTCGTATTCCATCTTGATGAACAGCAGCAGCACCAGTTCTGTAACGTAGTCACTGTAGTTGATCCCGTCGTCGCGCAGTACGTCGCACAGGTTCCAGAGTTTCTGGACGATGTCAGAGTTGGTCATGGTAACTCTCAAAGTAGATTTGAATGCGAGCCCACGCTGGCTGAGCAGCGCCAACTGCAAAGAAATATTGATGCCGGGTTTGCCTACAGGGCAAAAAAACCGCTCAATTTGTGCATAGCTGCTGGAGCAACCATAGGCATGGCGGGTGTGTTGCAGGGAGGTTATGCACGGCGGATCTGTTTTGCAAGCTGATTTGGACGCCGGCCAACGAGCGGATAACTCGGGTTTCCGCTCGACCAGGATTCGGATGGACACCTGCTGACTGATCTTCGTGTGAGTACGTCAGATCATGCCGCAGACCACAAATTGTCGTTCAATGTTTCCAGCACCGCATCCAGTTTTCCGCCAAGATAACGATCCAGGACTCTGCTCCCACCATCGGTCCGGAATGCGTCGTTGACTTGCTGCGGGTCTATCACCACCTCATGCACCAGCTGTTTGGCAAGGCGATCTAGCCAGCGGCGCTGTACTGGGGTCCAAGCCTGCATGACATAGATGCGTTTCATGGCCTCTGCAACGCGTTGATCGAACGGCAGCAGCGCCTCACCAATAGCAGCCTGGCGAATATAGCCGAGGATGCTGGCAGCGATTTCTTGGTTGGTCTGGCTCCGCCAGGCGCTTTTCAAGCTGGCTTCGCTGAAACCGTTCTGATCCAGCAACAACCGCACCTCGCGCAAGTGTTCGCGAGTCAGATCCTTGGGGCGGTTGACCACTACGCCTAGCGCGGCGGACTGGTTCAACTGGTTGTGGATGAATTGGTGGAAGCTTTCCAGAAAGTCAGCCGGCTTCTGATACTTACCATAGTTTTGCTCACGTACCACGAGCTCGTCTTCGTGCGCGGAGATGATCGGATACCGCTCCGATCCAAGCAGGACACTGACAGCAGCCAACTGGTTGATCAATTGGCTATGTTGGCGAACGAAGTGGGCGGCTTGCTGCGGTCCGAGCTCATGCAAATGGGTGTGCAGTTTGCCAGGGGCGACTCCCCAGGCATCCTGCAACTCGTCGAGCTTCTGTTTGATGGCCGGGTTGCTTTCGGCTTTGTGCTCGGCTTTGCGCAGAATGCGCATGACCCTTTGGTTCAATTGGTCGAGCACGTCATGGGCGTGACTGCTGTCTTCCTGGCTGCCAGGGGCGTCGTGGCTGGCGTCGTCGGTAAGCTCACCCACTAATTGCTCCAGGGAGATATTCGGGTTCTTGACCAACGGCTTCATGGTGTCGACTTCCTCCAGGCTGGCATAGAGGTCGACGGGGTCATAGATGCGAAATACCGTTTTACCTATTTCGTCACAGCGGCGGGTAGCTCGGCCTTTCATCTGCTCATAGAGGATGCGCGAGCGCACGCGGCGCATGAACACCAGATTGCAGATGGTCGGCACGTCGATGCCGGTGGTCAGCAGGTCAACGGTGATGGCGATACTTGGGTGCGGTTCGTTCTTGTAGCGGCGAATAAGTTGCTCGACCTTGTCGCTCTGGCCAGTAATGATGCGTACTGTTGCTTCGTTGTACTGCTCCCCGTAAGCGGCCTTGAAGGCATCATCCAGCAGGTTTTTCACGCGCTCCGCGTGAGCCTGACTGACGCAGAAGATCATGGTCTTCTCTTCGCCGAAGGGGTCCAGTTCCTTGGCCAGTTCATCGCAGATGACCTTGTCAAAGGCGGGTGTAATGACGCGGCGGTTGAACGACTCAATATTGAAGTTGAGCTCGTCGTCCAGTTCCGCTGTATCGACTTCACCTGTCTGGGTATTGATGACACTGACAGACTCGCCCTTTTCAAAGCGGATGCCACGCTGGGTAAGCTGGGTTTCGTAGCGGATCGGTGGCTCGTGGTCGATCAGCCAGTCGTCGGCCACGGCCTCCCGGTAGCTGTAAGTGAACACCGGCTTGCCGAAAATTTCGCTGGTCTGTTTCGCCGGTGTAGCGGTGAGACCGATACGGCAAGCATCGAAATAATCGAGCACGCGACGGTACTGCGAGAGGTATTGGCTGGCATCGCGCACAACCAGTTCGCCTTCGGTCATCTCCTGGTCGAGGGTGTACCCTCGGTGGGCCTCGTCGACGATGATGCAGTCGAACTCTCCCACAGGCGGTGGGTTGTCCGAGCGGAAAATACGGCTGACCATGGCTTGCACCGTGGCCACTTGAACACGGGTTTCCGCTTCGGCAGCCATGTCGCCCAGCGCTCTGATGTCGTAGATCTGGGCCAGTGTGTGATTCTGCTCAAGCGTGGTGTCGTTGAATGAATCAATCGCCTGCTGACCAAGGGCACTGCGGTCGACCAGGAACAGAATGCGTTTGAAACGCTCGGCTTTGAGAAAGCGGTACATCAGGCCAATGATGGTGCGGGTCTTGCCCGTGCCTGTCGCCATCGCCAGCAGGCAGTTGCGCTGATTGCCTGCCAGCGCCTGTTCTACGGCCTTGATGGCTTTTTCCTGGTAGTCGCGCAACTTCAGATAGCCAAAGCCTTCCTTTGCCAGCTTTTCCTCAGCCTCTGCCTTGCTGCGTTTGAGCAGGTCGAGGAGGTCACCAGGCGTGTGAAAATCTTGCAGTGGTCGTCGGGTGTTGGCAGGGCTCCGCAAATCGCGGAACCAGGTACCGGATTGTTCTGCAAGTTGCTTGATATAGGGGCGACCATTGCAGGCAAAGGCAAAGGGCACCTGGAAGTGACCGCTGCTGCCGTCATTCCAGGGCTGGGATTGACCCGCCAATGGCCAAGGCTGCAGATGTTCAGCGCAAAGCCTGAATTCGCGGGCGTACCGCTCGGCTTGGGTAATCCGGTCGGCAACATTGATGCTTTGACGTTTTGCTTCGACAATGGCGACGGGTACCAGGCCGGCGAACAGTACGTAGTCGGCGCAGGCTTTCGGGCTACTGGTGGGCCATTCGGCGATAGCCTTGTTTTTGCCTTTCTCCGGGCGCGCACCTTTGCTGTAAGTGAGCTCTAAGGAGTCCGCTTCCCAGCCAGCGTCGTTCAACTGTTGGTCGATGAGGATACGGGTAAGATCCTCCGACAGTTGGAACTTGCTGCTGGCCTTCTTGGTTTTCTCTGCAACTTGCTTGCTGGCCTGCGGCTGCGCGGCGAGTTGCTGTTGCAGTGCCTTGAGACTTTGCTCATGTTCTGCGCGCAACTTGATCAACGCCGCTTCGTGCTCTGCTGCCAACTGCTTGTGATTTTGCGACTCGGCATCCATCTGCTCGGCGAGGACCGCGTATTCCTCTGCTTCGCGCTT
Organism: Pseudomonas sp. B21_DOA; assembly: GCA_030544685.1. NCBI lineage: Bacteria > Pseudomonadati > Pseudomonadota > Gammaproteobacteria > Pseudomonadales > Pseudomonadaceae > Pseudomonas > Pseudomonas sp. B21_DOA. The sequence goes on from CP086683.1 coordinate 1,814,184, forward strand.
GAGCAGCGTGCCGAGTTGCTGGTTGGTTTCCAGCTGCTGGCTGGACTCGCTGAGCTGCGCCTTTAGTTGTTCAATCTGGCTTTGCAGGTCGCGTAGCGAAGTGCTTGGGTCACTGGGCGTGATGAAGGGGCCGGGTTTGAAAGATTTGGTGTTCTTGCCAAATGACTGGTGGTACCAGATGGCCAGGGCACGCGCCACCCTCAGCCCATCCATGGCCTCGCGGTGCTGCGTACGAAACTCGTGAGTGGCTTTGTTCCCTTCCACGCGCAAGGTGTGGAACAGACTACGAATGTTTTGATCCAGTTGGATCTCACGGCTGAGTTTGTACAGCAAGTCGGACTGGGTAGTGTGGGCATCGAATTCAATACCGGCACGGCTGGCCAGATCCTGGGCCAAAGCTTCGCCGAGCTGGCGCAGTTTGATTAGAGTGGTGTTTGGATCGCTGGCGAATGCCTGCTCGGCCGTGCGCGCAAGTTGAAGAAACACGGGATCGTGTTCTTGGAGAAAGGCAAAGTTGCTGCTTGCTGCCATGGTCGTTCCTTCGGTTTCGTGGCCACTCTATGCGCAAGTCTTGCAGTGCGAGTGCGTAAATGGCTTTAGCTTAACCAAGGTAGTGTGGGTTTGGCCATGGCAGAGTGCCATTCGACTGGGGAGATGCTGGGGACTATGTGAGTCTGCCGTCTCGGTAGGAAAAGAGGTAATAGAAGCTGCGAAGTATTAACCGCCTGGCGAGACGTAGCCAAGCACATGGTGCATGCCTGAAATCAAGGGGTGGAGGCGCTACGCAACGCATAAACGGCCTCGCATTTGCGAGGCCTGGATGCAGCCATCACCGAGGCCGGCTTTTCAGGACCTCGTCCGCCAGCCAGTTGCCGGATACAGATTGGCCGCTCCGAGTTATTGATGCCCAGAAGATCTAAGAGAATGCAGTGGCGGATTATTCATACAACCAAGGCTTCAACTCATCCAGATTGCTCACCACGATCTGTTGCGCCGCGGCTTTGGGTTCGAGTTTTTTCGGGTCGATCTGAAAGCGCTGTAGCACGTATTTGACCAGTGCCCTGCGGGTAGGGATTTCCAGTACACCATTCTGCATCCCGAAATCGGCTTCGATGATCGCTTTCTGTTCGAGCGAAAGGCGTGAGTCGGGTGCGATGACGACCGCCACCTCGCTGTTCCAGTCCTCGTCCTTGTCGATCAGATTCTCGGTCTTGCGCTCGTAGGAGGGTTCGCCACGCAAGCGGCTCAGCACGAAATCCCGGTACTTGCGGTTTTTCTCGCAGTACGCCCGCACGTGCCAGCGCATGCCGGTGTAGATGAGTGTGTGGGGGCGATGAGACGGACTTCCGGTGTCGGGTTGGACAATGAAACGTACTCGACTTCGATCACTTCACTATCACGACACGCCTTGAGCAGTGGCCGCAGGACTTCGGCGCGAATCGTGCGGTCCGGCACTTCCAGCACCTTCGTATGCGCATACGCCAGGGCTAGCCCTTCGACATGTGGCGCGCGGGAGTGGGTCTGGTTCAGCAGGTGCAAATAGGCGCTGGCACTGTCGTCGATGAAACGCGGAGCGAAGCCTTCGCTGGGTACGTAGCCCTTGGCTTTCTTGTCATATGTAAGATTTTCAGGCGCATGGTCGTTGATGTAGGTGTTGATGTCCTTCGACGCCTGCTGACGGCTGATCCCGAAGCTCTGGATCAAGTGTCCCGTGGTCAGGCGGCCTTCCCACCATGCAACCGTTTCGATCAAACGGTAGCGAAGTGCCAGATCCCAGCGAACCTGCTCGATGTCTTGTGTGCGCTTCATGCCCTCTCCATGTGCGTGATTTGTTTACCTGTATAAGTCTACATTCTATACGTGTAAGAAAACACTACATATTCTGGCTCCGTCTTCGAGACGAATCGAATTTACGAAAGGAAGTGGAAATGACAACGTCGGATGCAGTTTCGACAGGGGTTATGGTGACGATGGCAGCGATTGCCGTGGTGCTGCTGGTCCAGTATCTGAAGTTGCAGAACATCTGGCAGTTGATCGTCGACTGCAAGAGCAAGATGCGCTGGGCGCAGATTCAGGAAACGGAAAACAAGGAGCTGCGTTCGGCGTTGCGAGCGGAAAAGGCCCATGTCGAGCAACTCAGGAGAAAGCTGGACCTGCTGCAAGCGCTGATTCCGGCCTCGTAAGGACACACAGATGAACAGAATCGAACGGATCAAAGGCTGCCTGCTTGGCGGCGCAGTGGGTGACGCATTGGGTGCTCCTGTTGAGTTTCTTGAATGGAACGCCATCCGCGCCACCTTCGGCGCGCAAGGTATTGTCGACTACGCACCGGCCTCTGGCCGACTCGGCGCCATCACCGACGACACACAAATGATGCTCTTCACCGCCGAAGGTCTGCTGCGCGCTTATGTGCGCGGCAGCTCGCGGAGCATCTGCCACGTACCCAGTGTCATCCACCATGCGCTGCTGCGTTGGTTGATGACCCAGGATTACTCGCCGAACACCCACGTCAGTCTCGATGGCTGGCTGGTTAAAGAGCGCGCACTGTGGTCTCACCGCGCACCGAGCAACACCTGCCTCAGCGCATTGAAGGCGAGCAGACACTTCGGCCAGTTGGCCGAAAACAACAGTAAAGGCTGCGGTGCAGTCATGCGAGTTGCGCCGTGCGCCTTCTTCGGTAACGCATTCGACTACGCCGCAGACTCCGGTCGCCTGACCCATGGCCATCCAACCGGCTACATGGCAGCCGGCCTTTCCGCCGACATTCTCCAGCGCATGGCCGACAGACAAGACAGCCTGGAACACGCCATCACCGAAAGCCTGGCCAAACACGGCGACAAACCTGGTATGGAAGAAACCCGCGCCCTTATTGAACGCGTGCTCTTCTACTACTACGAAGGCTACCGCCCAACCCCGGAACGCATCGACGAATTTGGCGGTGGATGGATTGCGGAAGAAGCCCTGGCGATTGGCATCTGGTGCGCACTGACGGCGCCATCTTTTGAGCAGGGTGTGACCAATGCGGTGAACCACAGTGGCGACAGCGACAGCACTGGCTTAATTGCCGGGCACTTGCTTGGCATCCAATACGGACCGGCAGCGATTCCTGCTCGTTGGCTGGATGGATTGGAGTTGCGCGGGGTGATCGAGAAAGTGGCGGAGGATATTGAAAGGGTGCCAAGGGATTATTCGGGGTATGGGGGAGAGTTTGATCAGTCCATCGAAATGCAATATCCAGGGAGCTGAATATGCCGATCAGACCTCATCCATTCACCTTTGAGTGCGGTGATTGTGGCTGGAAAAGACAGTGGCGCCCAAGAGTGATTGCCTGGGGCCGGGGAGTGGTTCGAGCGGTGTCCGAAATGTGGGAACGAAGCGCTGAGAATGCGTACGGCCAGCGGACTAGAGAGGATTCTGCTTGAGCTCTGGCCGCGTTGTTAGAACGTTGGTCGATGTCTGGTGTGATGGCATTTTGGTATCTGCCTGGGCATAATCGGACCGCCGCTGCCAAAGCAGATTGAAGTGATTCATGCACAGGGAAGCGCTTGCGGCATCCTTCCCTATGCCAGATTGATGGTCTTGGAACCACAGGCGAACACATGCCTTTGGCTCCCGGACGTGGATCGGCCTGCACGTTTCACGCTTTTTCAAATGATGACTTGGGCGAGTTGTACCCGAGCAGATCCTGCGCGGGCTTCGTCTGAGCGAATATAGGTGAAAGATGGGTGTAATAGTTGGTGTTTTCGTATTCCTGATTGCACTGGGCGCCGTTATCAGCCTTGTCGAGAAAGGCGCTCAAGGTGCCAGTTCCCGCGTACTCCGTCCCTATATCGGTTTGTTACTGATCGCCGGATTGATCGCCGGCATGGGCCTAGTGCTGGGCACCATGTTCCGTGGCGTTGAAGACTACTTCTTCATGGTCGCCAAAGGCGTTGCGGTATTCACCGGGGTCGTTGTGTGCCTGCAATTGATCATTGTGATTGCAAAACGGTTTTTTGTTGCCGGCTGAGCTGAACACCGAGCTTTGCCCGATTCTCTTTATGGGTTTGCAGGTGATTCATTCATGTCGACAGAAAGGCTCTGCCTAAAGGTTTTCGGTGTATCAGCACATAAGGTGTGTACATTGCCCGGCTCGCCGTTTACCGGAGTGCTACTACGCCTGAGAGTTTAAAGGCGGCGCATTTTCCTCGAGAGCGCCGGACGAGTCCGTCGCGAGTAGCTCTGAAATCGAAAGGAATCAGCATGACGCAGTTGGTGGTGCACACGATATCTCGTGCCTGGTCGCGCATGGGAGAGCTGGGTCGGCTTCGGACCCCTTCTCAACGCTGCGAATACATCGTTGAAGATTTCGCCGATGACCTGGTGATTGTATTGGTAGCCGCCAAACGCCACGTCCTACTCAGGTCGGCCTTCGAAGCTGCACTGAATTACCTCCACCAAAACGGCCATGGGATTGAAAATCCGTGTCTGATCAAGTCAAACAATGACCCGACGCTATCCGGCCCGCTCTGCCTTGCCAGTAGAGTCACGTTGACCGGGGCGTATGGCCCGCGAAATATCAATTACGTGGTGCCAATTCTGAAAGCACTCGGCCTGGTCGATATCCGAACCTCGACGCCTAATTCCGTCTGGCTCGGCACGCCACTTGCGTCCAATGATCTTTCATTGCCGACGCCGGTACGACGGGTCGAGAAAGGCTTGCTCACTGCCCGACAATTTGACTTTTCGCACTATCTGAGCGGGTTGTGGACAGGCGCGGCAGGTTCGTTTTCGCATCGTTACAAGGTGAGTAGGCACCATTCCTGGAAAGACTGGAAAACTCGGCACGGCGTCAGCGAATGGTGGTGTCAGAGCTTGAGCCAGGCAAACGAGCACTATTGCTGGCCTGAAAAAGCAGCACCGCATGATTTTGCGAGCATCGCAGCTGAGCTGCGCAAGAGCCTGGCCGCCAATGATGATGCTGCTGCGTTGGTCGCGTGCAAGGCGATCTTTGCCTGGGGGCGTTGCGCGAAAGGCTGATGATGCTTCTTTGCTGTGGGTCCAGTCACAAGCGGCAGCCAAAACCTTGTGCCGTTCAATCCTGAAATCCGTTGAGTTGCTTAACCCTCGATCCGCAGAGCCACTGAAAGACTTCAACGGAGAAACATTGTTGATGAATTCGGCGATGACCAAGATCTATTCCGCCGCGGCGCCGGACAGCTTAATCATTTATGACGGTCGTGTGGGTGCCGCATTGGGGTTGTTGACGCGCAGTTGGCTCATGGCAAACGTTGAACGCACAGTTCCTGCGGACTTGGCATTTCGCTGGGGCCCGAATACCAAGACCAAGAACCAAAAGGATGAAACGAGAAATCCTTCGAAAGATCGCCTCATTTTTACGAATCTCTATACCGCCTCCAGTGAACTTCCTGCACGCAACAGGGAGTGGGCTGAACTTGTGCGGATGAGCAGTCGCCTGCTGGGGGCTACGCGAGAAATACTGGGTACTCAAGGCTACACCGTGACATTAGGCATGTTGGAGCGTTCGCTGTTCATGTTGGGGTATGACGTCCGCTAATAGCGCGCAGTGAGTTTTGAAGTTCCTGAGGTGTTAGCCATGTTCCGTTCGTCAAGTGATGCATTGGCAGCAGCTGTGGATAAAGCATTGGCAGATTCAAGGGCCACAATCCGGGCCGCTAATTTTCAAGGAGATCAGATGTACGAGCAAAATATCGAACTGCTGCGGGAAGAATCCCTTCGTTTGCTTGAAGTGGAAATCGATCTGTTGCAACGAATGAAGGGCGCAGACGGGGTAGTGGTCGACGAGCATGGCCATGAGCACCAAACCTTTACCCAGGCCAGTATCCAGAAAGATCTGGAAATGCTCCGGGGCGAAGCAGACAAGCTTCAGCGTCTGGAGATGGTGCTGGCCGTTGTCGGGACGATGAAGGCAGGCAAGTCGACCACGATTAACGCCATTGTCGGCACAGAGGTGCTGCCTAATCGAAATCGTCCGATGACCGCTCTGCCGACGCTGATCCGTCATACACCCGGTCAAGCCGAACCCATTTTGCGTTTGGAAAACAACGGCCCGATCAACCGTGTGGTCGCTGAGCTGCATGAGCTGTTGCGTGGCCCCGCCGGGCAGCAATTGCCGTACGAGCTGATTGATGACAAGGATATGCAGTCTCTGCTGCGGCTAATTGAGGAGAATGGGCGGTTCGATAACTGCTATCAGGGGCCTGAGGCCATTTTCTGGTTTCTCAGAAGCTTGAATGATCTGGTGCGCGTGGCGCTCGAGTTGGGCGTGGACTTCCCATTTGATAGCTATGACGAAATACACGAAATCCCTGCTATTGAAGTCGAGTTTTCCCATTTGGCCGCAACGCCAGAAAGTTTGGGGCGTCTGACATTGCTCGACACGCCCGGCCCGAATGAGGCTGGCCAGCAGCATCTTCGCAAAATGCTCGGCGAGCAACTGAAAAACGCTTCGGCCGTTTTAGCCGTTCTGGATTTCACCCAGCTCAAGTCCGACGCCGATCAGCATGTAAGGCAGGAGCTGGAGCGAATCGCTGATGTAGCTCAAGGGCGGATGTTTGCGCTCGTCAACAAGTTCGATGAGAAAGACCGCAACAGCGATGATGAGGCGCAGACCAAACGCCTTGTTGCTGATTCATTGCTGGAGGGCCGGCTACAGCATTCTCAGGTATTCCCCGTGTCGTCAAAACTCGGCGATCTTGCCAACCGTGCACGACGCGAGCTGGCACTCAATGGCCGCTTGCCGACGATTGTTGGCGAGCAGAACGCCTGGGTAGCGGACTTCGGTAAAGCAGCGTTCGGCATGTTTTGGACGAGCATGGTGACTGATCCGGAAACCGTGAAAAAAGCGGCCAACGCACTCTGGGATGCATCGTTGTTCGCGGGCCCTCTGGATCAGATCATTCGCAAAGCCCACTCCGGCGCGGCGACACTCGCCGTGGCTTCTGCTGCCGCCAAGCTCGCTGACATCGCGACCAGATTGAACAACTTTCTCTCTGTTCGAGAGGCCGCGCTGGGAAAGGACGTCGAAGAGTTGAGCGAGCAGATCAATTCCCTGCGCAATGACATAGAGCGTATCAGCGGCCTGGAGGCCAAGACGCGAAAGGATGCTGAGCGTGCCTTGCAAGCCATTGATGGAAAAATGGACAAGGTCTTTTCTGATATTCGTGCCGCCATCAGCGCCCAAATTCAAGAGGGATTCAAAGCTGGCAAGGAAACCGAAGAGCAACAGACTCAGGAGCGCAAAAGAGAGTCACTGACCGGGCTGTTCTCGATACTTACTGGCGCGGGTAGCCCACGGAGGTTGCAGAGACGGCGTACGACCTACGGCTATGAATTTGATGAAGACACGCCTGTCATCAAACTCAGCGACCGGGAAAAGGCTAAAGAGATTACGCAAGGTATTGAAAACGGCGTCCGGGAAATAATCACGCTCAATGAAAGGCGTTTAGTCGCGGAGACTGAGCTCATTCTGAGAGATTTTCATGCCTTGTTCGAGCAAGGCATTTCAACTCAGGCCAGTGAGATCATCAATGATCTCAACCAGCGTCTGAACCGCAGTGGCTTTTCCATTGCAATCAAACTACCGCCCATGCCAGCACTTTCAATGCGCCCGTCCAGTGGAGAGCTTTTGGGTGAGGTTATCGAAAACAAGCAGCGGAGTGTGACCCGTCGGCGTCGAGCCAGTGGCTTGTGGGGTGGAATTTGCAGCTTCTTTGATACGGATGACTGGGGTTGGGAAACCTACTCGTCAAGAGAGGAATACTTTGAAATCGACGTCAATAAGGTGAAGGCCTCCATCGAAAAGTGCGTCGCCGATGTGTTCGCTGGTTTGGCGAGTGCCACGGTCGAGACCATCGCCAAGCCACTCGAAGCCAGCGTTGACAGCTTCTTTGATGAACTCAGGCTGACCGTCGAGTCTATTCGCAGCGACCTGAATCAAAGTATTCGCGACAAACAGTCCGATCAAGGGCAGCAGCAAAGACTGGGTGAACTGCTGGCAGGCTTCAAACGCCATGTTCCCGGTATTCAGCAAGACAGTGAGGCACTCAAGCGTGATGTACCTCTCACGGGCGCAGGAGTAAGCGCATGACTGACAGTAGGAGTGAGAGCGCGGCAGTAGCGCCCGACGCCGAAATTTGCCAGATACTGACGTGTCTGCCCGAAAAGTTCGTGGTGGATTTTGCCAACGGCATTGATGTCGCGCGTGAACGTCAGCGTTACATGGCAAAGCGGGATGGATTTTTCGCTCGCCTTTACGACGGCTTTACCGGTCAGGGTGATCGCAATCAGGCTGAGATTAACGCAAGCCTCACCGATGGTGTGGAAGGTGCGTTGAACTGGTTAAAAGATTTGAGCGAGTCGCTGGCAAAAAGCAACCATGCGATTGTTCAAGTCAACGCCCGGGTCAACGCCCTCAAGCATGACGTCGCCACCCTCGTCGACTTTTCGATAGAGAGCCGTCAGGCCATTGATCTGCTTTCGCAACGCCTGGATGAACGTTGTGATGAGCTGGATCGCAATGTCGCGAGGATTGACCGGCTACAGCAGGCGCACCTGCACCTGGACGACGTTTTCGGTAAGTGGGGAGCTGGGCGGTTCAATACGTTCACGCTGTCCGGACGCTGCTATGCAGCGCTCGAAGAACTGCGCTGGGGGCGTTTGGCGACTATTGCCAGACAGTGTCCGGGCACGAACGGCAAAAGCAGCTTGAGCGTCTGGCCAATCGGGCAATCATTCAGATGAACAAGGATGCAGGAATCAGTCAGGGCGAACGTATCGCGACTCGCGACCGGTGGCTGGCTCGTCCTGTTGGCGGTGTCGTGTCTGCTGATGGCGAAGATGCTATCCGTTATCTGGGGGACTGGACGGATCCTCATTCCACACCGTTCGCATTTGCGGCCTCGCAGACGCCGGAAGAGTTGCCTGTGCATCTGCCACGCATCATTGGCGCCCCTCGCGTGACGGAAGCCATGATTAGTGAACTGTTTCTGGAGGCTTCATGATGAGTGCGCCCATGAAAGTCGGGTTGGTGCTTTCCGGTGGTGGGGCCAAGGGGGCCTATCAGGTCGGTGTGCTCAGAGCCTTGCGTGAGCTCGGCACCCGTATTGATGTGGTCTCCGGAGCCAGTATTGGCGCCCTCAATGGCGGCGTTCTGGCTTCTTCTCCATCACTAGATGTGGCTATCGAGCGCCTTGAGGCCGTTTGGGAACGATTGGCCAATGAATCCCCGTTGAGCATGAAAGCTCCTGGGTATCTTGCGCTGCTGGCTGCAGCGGGCCTGCGGGTTCAGGGTGCAGGCGCTGTGCTGGCGCTTGTTCACGCCGTAAAGAAAATAGCCGGGGCGTTCGATTACGAACTGCCGAGCTGGCTTGATGGGCTGGACGAAGGCTTGTTGGACGACCAGCCGTTGAAGCAGCTAATGGATGAATTTCTCGACAGCCAGCAGTTGGCGACAGGGATGCCGCTCTATGTGTCGTTGTATCGCAGCAACGGCGGGCTTCAGGACTTGGCGTCAGCATTCATGGCCGAGGTCGGGCTGGGCAATACACCTGATTCGGAATTCGTGCATATACAGTCCCTCAAGGAAGACCAACGCAAACAGGCGTTGCTGGCTTCGGCGGCGATCCCGCTATTGTTCGCTTCCCGCAAACACGGTGAGCGACGCTACTCGGACGGCGGCCAAGGTGGCTGGCATACGATGCAGGGTAATACGCCAATCACCCCATTGCTGGAAGCTGGCTGCAACCTGGTGATCGTCACTCACCTGAGTGATGGATCGCCTTGGAGTCGCCAACGATTCCCGGATGCGACCATTCTGGAAATTCGTCCCCAGCAAAGCCTGAGCCGAGCTACTGGCCTCATGAGCGGGGCTCAGGACTTGCTGGGTTTTGATGTCGATAAGATTCCCACCTGGATCGAGCAGGGTTATCGGGACACCCTGCATTGCGTTGGGCGCGTCATGGAGGTGCAGAAGAGTCGTAATGATCTACGAGCGTCGGAGGCCGCTCTTGCAGGAATGAGCGTGGAGTCGGCTAGAGCCGACAGCGTGCTGGCTGACGCGATGGCGCGCCTGACTAAAAAGTCTTGAAAGGAACCAGGGCAATGGCGAATGTGCACATCGAATGGGATTGGCTTCACTGGAACTGCAATCAGACGTGGGGTAAGTATGTTTGGCCAGAGTTGCAAAGTAGAGGGTGAAGCTACAGGACCTGGAGCGATGCGTGTATGTGATCAGGCTCAATGGTCTGTTCGCGATCCAGTATCCCAAAGGCATCTCACCCACGGTTTACATCGGCGAAGGTAATTTCGAGCAACGGATCACGCAGCACAAGAACTGGTTGCTTGAGCTGGCCGATTTGCAGGGCGACTACGAATTTCTCATTGCTTATTGCTTCCCAAGGGCGAGGAATGCCTCCAAGGTTTACTCCGAGTTCGAAGCGATGTTGATACATGAATTTCGAGACATCTATGGCTCGGCGCCTTTGCGAAACAAGCAAATGGAGTTTCAGAAAGCCAGCCATGCATTTGGCCCGATCGACGAAATTCGCAGCGCCATCATGATTGGCCGTGGCATGCGCTTTCATTGGTCGGTACAGCCGATGAAAAGCTCGCCCATGTACGATGTATACCAGAGAACCATTCTGGAAGAGTTGAGGGTTTAGCGCTTAAGCCCTTGGCCTGCCACGGTACCGACGGGTACGAGGGAGAAATGTTTTGTCATCCCTCGTACCCGTCGGTCCTCAACGATCACGATGTCAGCACGGGCCTAAGACGTTCAAACCGATGCTTTGCGACTTCGCTTGCCCAAGTGCAACCGGAGCCCAGTCCCTCCCCATTTTCTTTGAAATCAGGAGGGCAGTCAGCCGGTAGTAGTACTTCACGCGGACGAGTGCAACGCTAAATGACCGATTAGCGAGTTCGGGGGCTGTCAGCAGGGAAGAAATAATCCCGATGTCCACTGAAGGGCTTGATGACCCCTAGAGGCGTACTCAGAGATTGAAAGCCCATGTTTTTTGTAAACGACGAGCGAGAAGCCGCACGGTCAGCAAATAGTGATATCGCGTTGCCTCGCTGCGTAGTTTTAGGCGATGCTCAAGAAACCAAGCCATGTGCTTTTTCTGCCAAGCCCAAGGTTTTTCTAGCCGCCAGCGTTCAGATATCTCAGCTTGGATGAGCTTCGCTTGTCGTAAATGGCGCTGCCGAGTTGCGTACGACCCCGTCAGCACCGCAGCCAAGAACAGCTCCATATCGAATTGCTTACTCATCTACGACCTCCAATGTAGGCAGCGACCACATCGATCCGACCGTGCCCAAGCTCATAGCTGATTTGCCTGCGAGCCTCACGATCAAGGGTCTTATCTATCTCGCAACATGGGCCACCGTTGATAGGTGCGCGGTGTTGGGTGATTTGCTCATAGCGCTCACAAGCGTACGCCGCTCTTAGCTCATGGAAGCCTTTCAGGTTGTGTACATGCAGGATGTCCCGTGCTGGGCGGATGGTTTCCTGCAGCACACTAAGGTAGCTTTCGTATGGAGCAATCAGGTTGCGGCTACCCACAGGCGACACCTGCTGTGCAAACCCAAGCGCCTCGTGAACATGGTCGTCCACCGCAATCCAACGGGGTGCCGACGCACCGGCGCGGCCGCCTTTGGTGCCATCCTGAATATTGATCCTGCCTAGGTCGTTAGCCTCACGACTTAGCCGTGGCAGGTCGGCCAAGATAGCCTCACGCAAGCGCATGCCGGTGGCTCGCGCCAAGAGAATGATCGCGGCGGCCCGTCTCTGGTCACGACTGCAAAGTGCATCGACGATCTGCTTAATCTGTTCGCGGTCTTGGCCCTGAGGCACCGACTGGCGAACTCCGGTGCGCTGCATACCCAACGCCTTACTCGGGCTTGGCAATTTCACGCACTGATCACCGCGAAGCGCTGCCATGGTCCTGTTAACGCTGGATAGCCGGTTTTGTGCAGTGCTGATGGCGAGGTCACCGTGCGCTACAACGTCGCGCAGGTACGCCGCATAGTCGGCCAACACCTTCCGATCAATCTGCCGTGCATCATTGATACAGGGCCCTAGTTCGGAACGGCACCATTTGACGAATGCCTGCCACCGATCACAGTGCGCCTTGACCGTGCCGTAATGACCGCCGCCGAACATGTCTTTCAGCGCCTGCGGCCCTGCGTAACTCAATTGCCTGCCATAACCGAAATTGCGGCCATCGCGCTTACCCACCAGTGCCATGTCGCTCACCTCATCTTTCGATCTCCGATCCTCGCCCCACGTCATCCCGCCAAGAATGCTGAGTGTTATCAGGGATCAAGGCCCCTGCGACCTGTGGGGAATGTCCACTACGCGGGACTGACGGCTCCTTACAACCGGGAGCAAGGGCATCTCATGATCTGGCCTCCTTAACACCGTTACCGGTGGGCGGGTGGAGGCAGTGCTGGCTGACTAAACCAGCGCCTGAAGATCCTGAGCCGGGTGAACGCAGCAATGCGATGACCGGGGCATGCCTGACTGTCAGTCAGGTGCAGTCCATTCCGTGGTCTGCGGCACCATCATCTACAACGCTGTTGCTGGTGACATCGGCGTTTGTCACGCCAATTGTCACGAGGGAGTTGCCGCAAAGCCAAGTGAGATGAGGGCTGCAGCAGTGGTAGGAGCGCCCGTCTCTTTCCAGGAGAAAGAGACGGGCACAGGTTGGCGCAAGATTCGGCCAAGCGGATAGGTTGCTGCAGAGCAGCGAAGTAGAAAGTGTTGTCTGGCGCACGAGGGCCATGATCTGAAGTAGGCATCCATCACCGGGGAGGTGACCGGGCGAGCTGCCGGACGCGAATCGCCTTTTGGGGGAACCACCGCGGGAGCGGTGTGGCCTTCAAGGTTCGGGCCACCTGGGTTGCTGTCATCGACAGCTCTTGCACGGCCAGTTCTACGCCTGTGGATAAACCCGGTCAAGGTTCGAAATTCAGCGCCACTTTGGACTTGAACAACGGTTATCCACCGGTGGAATTCCGTGGTAAATCCTGGACAAAGTGGTCGCTTTTAGCCCTTCAAAGTGAGGTCCATCCAAACAGGGCGGCTTTGCAGCCCTGTTTGGATGGACCCGCGCTGAGAAGCGGATGAGCGAGGCTGCTCGCCCTGAATCTTGAACGCTCAGTTGTTGTTGCTGCCGTTATTGCGCCTGCATAGCGCTAGCGTATCGGTACCACGTTCTTGTCTCTGATTTGGCCGTATGCTGAGGCGAGCAGGCTGCCGGTCGCGGCTTTCTGGATGTACTCACTCCACCAGGCCATCATCGGACGCCGGCGCTCAATGTAGTCGGCGCGGTTGTAGGCGCTGCGCACCTCATCCTTATCTACGTGAGCCAGTGCGACTTCAATGAGCTCCGGATCCCACCCATGCTCATTCAAGATGGTGCTGGCCATCGAGCGCATGCCGTGGCTGACCAAGCGATCCTGGAAGCCCATGCGTTTCAACGCCATGTTCGCGGTCTGGCTATTGGCGTGGGTGCGCGGATTTCTATCGGCCGGGAAGACGTATTCGCGATGGCCGCTGTGGGTCTTCAGTGACTCCAACAACGCGACAGCGTGATCACTCAAAGGAATGCTGTGTGGGCGGCGCTTCTTCATCCGCTCCGCAGGGATAGTCCAAACGCGCCTTTCAAAGTCGATGTCTGCCCAGCGAGTAGTCGCCGCCTCGGCGGGGCGAGTCATCGTGTGCAACTGCCATTCGATCAGGCAGCGGGTGGTGCGTTTGATACTGGCGTTCGCGATCTCCAGCATGAGCTCGGGGAGTTCTTCGGGCGGAAGCGCAGCCATGTTCTCTTTCTTGGGCTTCTTGAATACTGCCCTGATGCCGGTGAGCGGGTTGGCGAAGATCAGGCCGGAATTTACGCCGTAGGTCATGATCTCGTTTAGCCGCTGGCTAAGGCGCTTGACCGTCTCCAGGCTGCCTTTCGCTTCGATTGGACGAAGCAATGCGATCACCATCGGCGCGGTGATTTTTGCGAGTGGTGTCGTTTTCAAGTCAGGGAATACATGCAGCGTGAGCGACCGCCAAATGTCCTCGGCGTAGGCCGGGGTCACCGAGTCTTTTTGAGCTCGAACCAAGCGGTGGCCACATTCTCGAAGGTATGTTCCGTTTCTGCCCGTTTGGCTTCATTCAACGTATTGCGCTGCACCTTCGGATCGATGCCTTGGGCGAGCAGCTCGCGCGCTTCGACTGCCTTCTTTCGTGCGTTCGCCAGTGACAGTTCGGGATAGGTCCCGAAGCCGATGTTGATGCGCTTCTTGGTAACCGGCTCGCGGTAGTTGAAATTCCACAGCAACGAGCCATTGCTGCGTACTCGAAGCTGCAAACCATCACCGTCAGTGAGGACATAATCCTTGGACGCGGGTTTGACTCCCTTGAGCTGTCGATCGGAGAGGCGGAGGTTTTGAGCAGGCATGAGATTGTCCTCAAGCACTGATTCGGTATTCCAAAGATTAGCACCGGGTGGACTGGAATACCGCCTGGAATACCCGAACGGCTGGAACTCAAAAACTTTCAAAAGACCGCAAAAGCGCTGGAGGCCGCGTATTTGCTGGGTCGCAGGCACAAAAAAGACGTCCATGGACGTCTTTAGATGATGAAGTGGTGGAGCCGGGGGATTTGAACCCCGTCCGCCAGTACTCCGCTGTCGGTACTACATGCGTAGCCTTGTCTATTAAGTTAACCCTCAGCGACCCGACGGGCAGGGTGCTTTGGGCGAGTTGTGTAAGTTTTAGCCGCTTCGTCCACAACGTACTGCACGGCGATTCTGTTCTATATGACAATCATTTCGGGTTTACAGACATCCCCTGATGATTGCTGGACCCGAAGGTACCAGGAGCATTGTCAGCTGCAATTAAGCAGCGAGAGCAACACCGTATTGGTCGTCATTGGCAACTATAAGTAGTTGCAACAGTGGATTTACGACTTCTGTTACCAAGTCGGCATGCACCTAGAGTTTCGCAACCGGCGTCGAATCCTAAACGGCCCCGAACTCATTGCCCGGTGAATCTGATCGGGCAACAAGCGTGCACAGTGTACGTCAATCCGCCGACGAGGCCAACCCGCAGGTTGGCCCGTCAGTCTGGATCAGTTGTTGGTGCCGGTGTTTTTACGTAGCTCAACGATGGTTTGCGAGGTTTCGGCAACGCAGTCGTCAATTTTGCCTTCGGCTTTCAGCGCTTGGGCCTTGCTCACGCTGGTTTCGGCACGCTGGCTCAGTTCTGGCTTCGCTGACAGCTGAGCTTTCATACCATTGATGGTTTGAATATTGGCATCGCACAGATCGGCAGGCTTGTCTGCGGCGAACGAAGTGGACGCCATCATCGAGGCAGTAACGAACAGACCTAACAGTACAGAACGCTTCATGTGTGTCTCCTTGAACTGAGGGATCCAGGCTTCGCTGACCGCTGGGCGAGCCACCGAATGGAGGAAAAGCCCCGATTTGTCGGGGCCTGTTCTGTGGATTGCCGTCTCGCTCAAGAGTTCTATTTTTCTTCAGACGACTTTTGCCCGCGTCACCCGATCCACCAGATAAACCAGCCCGTGGTAGTCGATGCCACCGTGCTGGGTGAGGCCGATTTCGCACGTGCGGCTCGTGGAAATCCCCTCGCTGCAATGCTGCACGGCGTCCTTGAGCGTACGCAGCGAATGGCTGTTCAGCTCCGGCGTGGTGAAGCCTTTGTCGCCGGCAAACCCGCAGCAATGAATGCCCTCGGGAATCACCACGGTGTTGCTGCATTTGCGCGCCAGATCGATCAGCGCCTGGCTTTCGCCCAAGTGCTGAGTGCTGCAGGTCACGTGCACGGCAATCGGCGATTCCTGGGGTGTGAAGTCCAGACGATCCAGCAGATGCGTACGGATGAAGCGCACTGGATCGTACAGATCCAGCCGCGTTTCGCCGATGTCTTGAATCAGTCGCAGCGTACACGGGCTGGTGTCGCAATAGATCGGGTCGAGGCCGCCGCGACTGGCGTGGAGCAGGGCGCTGATCAGCTCCTGACGTTTGTGTTCGGCCTGTTCGGCGTAGCCTTTGGAGGCAAACGGCTGACCGCAGCAGAGGTTGTCCTGGTTGTCGGGAAAGACTACCTGGTAACCGGCTTTTTCCAGCAGGCCACGGGTTTTGTCGTACAGCGACATTTGTTCTTTGTCACCCGCCGCCGGGCCCATGACCCGCGAGACGCAAGCTGCCAGATAGACCACACGCGGGCGCTCGTCCGAAACGCTCGGGCTGAAGCGAATGGCTTTTTCCGGTTGTGGCATGGCGTTGGTCCACAGCGGCACCTGGCCTTTGGACAAGCGCGTCAGCGTTGCCGACAGCTTCGCCAGACGCGGCGCGCCGAGCATCATCCGCGCGCCGTTGGCGACGTGCAGGGTGAAGCGCGCGCCTTGCAGGGTCTTGGCGAAATTTCCTTCGATCCAGTCAGCGGTTTTCTGGTGCGTGGCGTGTCGGCCACGGAGCTTTTTCACCAGTTCGCCGGTGTTGATGCCTACAGGACAGCGTTGCGCGCACAGGCCGGTCGCGGCGCAGGTG
Organism: Pseudomonas sp. B21_DOA; assembly: GCA_030544685.1. NCBI lineage: Bacteria > Pseudomonadati > Pseudomonadota > Gammaproteobacteria > Pseudomonadales > Pseudomonadaceae > Pseudomonas > Pseudomonas sp. B21_DOA. Next base: position 1,830,767 of record CP086683.1, read on the forward strand.
TCGATGCCTTGGTACTCGTAGGCTTTTTCCAGTTCGGTGGTGTCGACGCCGGCGCGCTTTTTCGCCTGGATATCGCGCCAGATCACGATGCGCTGGCGTGGGCTCAAGGTCAGGCCTTTCGATGGGCAGACCGGTTCGCAGAAACCGCACTCGATGCACTTGTCCACAATCTCGTCCGCCGCCGGCAGCGGTTTCAGGTGCTTGAGGTGGATCTGCGGATCTTCGCTGAGCACCACGTCCGGATTGAGAATGCCGTTGGGGTCGAGCAGGCGTTTGAGCTGCCACATCAATTGATAGGCGTCGCTGCCCCATTCCAATTCGACGAACGGCGCCATGTTGCGGCCGGTGCCGTGTTCGGCCTTCAGCGAGCCGCCGAATTCCACCGCGACCAGTTGCGCGACGTCGTCCATGAACGCTTGGTAGCGTGCGATTTCTTCCGGGCTGTTGAAGCCTTGGGTGAAGACGAAGTGCAGATTGCCTTCCAGTGCGTGTCCGAAAAGGATCGCTTCGTCGTAGGCATGTTTGTCGAACAGCTCGATCAGGCGATTGACGCCGATGGCCAGTTGTTCGACCGGGAAGGTCACGTCTTCGATGATTACTGTGGTGCCGGTTTTGCGCACGGCGCCGACGGCGGGGAAGGTGTCTTTGCGGATGGCCCAGAGGCGGGCGTTTTCCACCGGGTCTTCAGTGAAGTCGACCTGCTTCTCGACGGGGAAATCGCGTAGGGACGCCATGATTTGCGCCAGTTGTTCCTGCAGCAATGTCGACGAAGCGGCGCGGGATTCGATGAGCAGCGCACAGGCATTTTCCGACAGCAGCTGTACGAAAGCGGGCATGCCTTTTTTGTCCTGCACCGAGCGCAGACTGCGTCGGTCGAGCAGTTCCACGGCGGATACCGGTTGGCTTTTCAGCACGGTCACCGCGTTGCAGCAGATTTCGACATCGGGGAACACGATCAGCGCCGAGGCCTTGTTCGGGTGATCGATGACGGTGTCGTAAGTCACCGCGCTGATAAAGCCGAGGGTGCCTTCGGAGCCGACCAGCAGGTGGCTCAGGATATCCACAGGCTCGTCAAAATCCACCAGGGCGTTGAGCGACAGGCCGGTGGTATTTTTCAGACGGTATTTGTGGCGAATTCTCGCGGCCAGCTCGGCGTTGGCGCGGGTCTCGCGGCCTAATGTCGCCAGTCTTTCGAGCAGGTCGCCGTGGCTAGAACGAAATGCCGCGACGCTGGCAGGGTCTTCGGTGTCGAGGCGCGTGCCATCGGCCAGCACCAGACGAATCCCGGCCAGGGTGTGATAGGTATTCTGCGCGGTGCCGCAGCACATGCCGCTGGCGTTGTTGGCGACGATGCCGCCGATCTTGCAGGCATTGATCGACGCCGGATCCGGGCCAATTTTGCGTCCGAACGGTGCCAGCCAGGCGTTGGCCTGCGCGCCGATCACGCCCGGTTGCAGGCGGATCTGCGTGCCCTGGCCGCGAATCTCGCGGGCGTTCCAGTTATCCCCGAGCACGATCAGCACCGAGTCGCTGATCGCCTGCCCGGACAGGCTGGTGCCGGCGGCGCGGAAGGTCACCGGCACCTTGTCACGCTGGGCCAGTTGCAGCAGCGCCACCACTTCGTCTTCGGACTCGACGCGGATCACCAGTTTCGGGATCAGCCGATAGAAACTGGCGTCGGTGCCGAAGGCCAGGGTCGACAGCGGATCGTCGAAGCGCCGGTGTGCTGGAATCAGTTGCTCGGCATCACGGAGGAAAGCGGCAGGAAGACTCATTGATCCTCCAGAATCAGCACGACCAAATCTTTCGGGCCATGCGCGCCGTAGGCGAGGACCTGTTCAATATCGGCAGTCTTCGACGGGCCGGAGACCAGCAGCGCGTTGGTCGGCATGCCTTGCGCCCATTCGAATTCCTCTTGCACCTGATAGAAGTTGTCGCGGATTTCGCTGGCCTTGAGCAAAGCGAAATGCACCGGCGGCACCAGGCTCATCAGGCGCGGTTCTTCACGGGTAGGCCAGATGATCAGGCTGCCGGTCGCGGCGATCGCGCCGAGGGTGCCGGTGAGGCTGGCCGGGGTGTCGTTGAACAGCTCGGCTTTCCACTCTTCCATTGGCCGGTCGTAGGACTTCAGTTCTGGCAGCTCGGGATTGTTCGCCCAGTGCTGTGTGATGCGTTGCCCGTGCGGTGTAGTCGGTGCGATCAGCAGGCTCGGCAATTGGCGGTCGCGCAGCAGTTGCGCGAGTAATGCCGGCCACTCCTCGGCCGAGGTCAGATGGATTTCGGTGTGCACCGCTTCCATCAGTTTGCGCAGTTGCGGAATGCGTTGCTCGGCGCTGTAGGTGTAGGGCTGGGTGACCAGGTCGACATCGAAGTTGTCGGCAATTGGCGTGGTGCCGGTCAGACTTTTCCGCAGCTTGCCGAGGATATTTTGCTTGGCGCTCATCGACGCTCTCCCTGTTTGCCCAGATGCTCGCGGGCCATGTCATGCAGCGAACGCGCGGCCGGTTTTGGTGCGCTGTGGTTTTGCGTCCATGGGCCGACATTGCTCGGCGTAAGGGCGCGCAGGCGCGTGGCGAAAAAGCGAACAAGCTGTATAGCGTCGGCGAGCTGTTGAGTCTGGCCCAGGCGTTCCAGATAAAACGCTCCTTGCGCGAATATTTGCTGCCCTGGCCGCGCATCACCTGATTCGGCGCGTCTGGAGCTTTGACGTTTTCCTCGCGCAGACGGCGCAGGATCGCCGGGATCGGAATCTTCACCGGGCAGACTTCACCGCAGGCGCCGCACAATGATGATGCGCTCGGGTGGTCCGGAACCTTGGCCAGGCCGACCATGTGCGGGGTGATGATTTTGCCGATCGGCCCCGGGTAGACCTCGCCATAAGTGTGGCCGCCGACGCGGGTGTAAACCGGGCAATGATTCATGCAGGCGCCGCAGCGGATGCAGTTCAGGGTCTGGCGCAATTCACTGTCGGCGAAGGCCTGGCTGCGACCGTTGTCGAGCAGGACCAGATGCACTTCCTGCGGGCCGTCGAGTTCATATTCCTTGCGCGGGCTGGAGATCATGTTGACGTAAGTGGTGATCGGAATGCCCAGCGCCGAGCGCGTCAGCAGTGACAGCAGTGGGACCACGTCACGCAGGTTTTCCACGACTTTTTCGATGCCGGTGACGGCGATATGCACCGGTGGCACGGTGGTGGTCATGCGCCCGTTGCCTTCGTTTTCCACCAGCAGCAGGGTGCCGGTTTCGGCGACGGCGAAGTTGACGCCGGAGACGCCGATGTCGGCTTCGAAGAATTTCTGCCGCAGGACCCTGCGACCGATCTGAATGAGTTGGTCAACGTCCTTGGTGTATTCCACGCCAAGTTTGTCGTGGAACAAGGACGCGACCTGACCGGCATTCTTGTGGATCGCCGGCATAATGATGTGTGAAGGCTTCTCGTGGTCGAGCTGGACGATGTACTCCCCATGTCGGACTCCAGACATTCAATGTCCCGAGCCTCGAGGAAATGGTTCATCTCCATCTCTTCGCTGACCATCGATTTGCCCTTGATCACTTGCCGCGCCTCGTGAGCGCGGATGATCGATAAGACGATGCCATTGGCCTCGTCCACCGTTTCCGCCCAGTGCACTGTCACACCGTTGCGGGTCAGGTTCTGTTCCAGTTGCTCGAGCAGGTCGGGCAACTTGGACAGCGCGCGGGCCTTGATCGAATTGCCCAGTGCGCGCAAATGTTCTCTTTCGTGGGCATCGCTGAAAGCCGCTGCCCGCTTGGTCATCAGTGAATCCATGGCAGTGCGGAAGTTGTTCCGCAACTGCTGATCACCCAAGGCATTGTGTGCCCGGGTGCGGAAATCTTCTTCTACGGCGACCGTAGGAATAATCGTCGAGGTGCTCATTGCGCACCTCCAGTTCGCTGCCAGAGGAAGCTCGCCAGATGTTGCCCGCGTAACTTTTCCTGCTGTTTCTCCAGCGCGCCGTTGATGTTCATCAAACAGCCGCAGTCGGCACTCAGTACCTTGTGCGCGCCGGACTCCTTCAGCGCGCGGGTCTTGTCAGCCACCATCGCGCCGGAAATGTCTGGCATACGGACGCTGAATGTTCCGCCGAAGCCACAGCATTCGCTTTCGTGGTCGTGATTGACCCGTTCCACATTGCTCAACTGCGCCAACAACTCGCGGCCGTGCAGGTGGGTGTTCATTTCGCGGCGTGCCGAACACGAGGTGTGCAGCGCGACTTTGACCGGTTCGCCACTGTCCTTGAGCTGCACCTTGCAGACAAACAGCAGAAACTCGGCCAGTTCATAAGTGCGCGCTGCGAGAGCCTGCACCTGTTTCAACGTTTCCGGCTCGTCCTTGAACAAGTCGGCGTAATGCTCGCGCAGCATGCCGGCGCAGGAACCCGACGGCATCACCACCGGATAATCTCCGGCAAACAGCGCCAGTTGCGAGCGCGCTACCGTCCGCGCCTGCTCGGTGTAACCCGAGGTGTAAGCCGGTTGGCCGCAGCAACTCTGCCCTTGCGGATATTCGACCCGTATCCCTTCGCGCTCCAGCAGATGGATCGCGTCCATCCCGGCTTCTGGGTAGAACAGGTCGACCACACACGTGCCGAACAGGTAGACCCGCGACGGTTTTTCGCTGGGGTATTGCCGAGGTTCGGGCAGTGGCGGTGCCACGCGGGTCGCGTTCGGCACAGCGTTGTAAAAAGCTCGCTCATCAGGCGTGTCTCCGGGTGGGCCCGGTTATCCGTCTGCTGCGGCTGCCGAATATAAAGCGCGTTGCTTTCAGCAGCCTTACAGACCCGGTGGTGAATTGCTGACGCCGGATCACGGGCCGGCGTCGGTTATTTCCGTCTTTCTTGTAGGTTTAGTGCACCAGCATGCCGGTGAACCAGTAGGCCTGAGCCAGGGTGATCAAACCGACAATCGTTGCAAAGAATAGGCTGTGCTTGAGGGTGAAGCGGAACAGATCCGATTCCTTGCCGACCAGACCGGTCGCGGCGCAGGCCACGGCGATCGATTGCGGCGAGATCATCTTGCCGGTCACGCCGCCGCTGGTATTGGCCGCCACCAGCAAGGTGTCGTTGACGCCGATCTGGTGGGCGGTGGTCGCTTGCAACGAACTGAACAGCGCGTTCGACGAAGTATCCGAACCGGTGAGGAATACACCCAGCCAACCGAGGAATGGCGAAAAGAACGGGAACGCCGCGCCAGTACCCGCCAGCACCAGGGCCATGGTCGAGGACATACCGGAGTAGTTGGTGACGAAGGCGAACGCCAGCACCATGCCGATCGACAGGATTGGCCAGCGCAGTTCGTAGAAGGTCTCTTTCAAAGTGGTCAGACCAGTTTTGAAATTAATCTTCAGCACCAGCATCGAAATCAACGCGGAGAAGAAAATCGCGGTTCCGGTGGCGGAAATCGGGTCGAGTTTGAACACCGCTGGAATCGCGGTCGGGTTGGCCACGATCGGCGCAGTCTTGATCACCAGTTGATCAAGGTGCGGAATCGCGAAGTTGAACACCCAGCTGTACATCGAGCCGCCGGCAGCGAACATCGCTTTGAAAGGCTTCAGCGTCCAGATGGTCACCAGCACAGTGAGGATCAGGAACGGCGACCACGCCTTGAAAATTTCCCCGAGGCTGTAGGGCGAAGCCACGGTGGTGCGCTTCTGGCCGAAACCGCCGACGCTGGCGCTGACCACCGAAGCGGACACGGCGCCAACGATGTGCTGGCCGGCGGCGCGACGTGGTTGCCAGACCTTGAGGAACAGGGTCAGGGAAATCAGGCTGGCCAGTGCCGAGGTGATGTCCGGCAGTTCCGGGCCGATGAAGTTGGAAGTGAAGTATTGGGTGATGGCGAAACTCAAACCCGCCACCAGCGCGGCTGGCCAGGTTTCGCGCACACCGCGCAGGCCGTCCATCATGAACACCAGCCAGAACGGCACGAACAGCGACAGCAGTGGCAACTGGCGACCGGTCATGGCGCCGATCTTGAAGGCGTCGATGCCAGTGACCTGGCCCGCCACGATGATCGGAATCCCCAGTGCGCCGAACGCTACCGGCGCGGTGTTGGCGATCAGGCAGAGACCGGCGGCGTACAGCGGATTGAAGCCCAGTCCTACAAGCAATGCGGCAGTAATCGCTACCGGCGCGCCGAAACCGGCGGCACCTTCCAGAAATGCGCCGAAGCAGAAACCGATCAGCAACACCTGCAAGCGCTGGTCATCGGTGATCGAAAGGACCGAGCTGCGGATGACCTCGAACTGACCGCTTTTCACCGTCAGTTTGTAGAGGAACACCGCCGCGACAATGATCCAGGCAATCGGCCACAGACCATAAGCGAAACCATAACCAGCGGCGGCGAAGGCCATGTCCACGGGCATCTGGAAGGCGAAAATCGCCACGGCAATCGAAAGCGCGAGGGTGATGCTGCCTGCCACGTGGCCTTTGAGGCGGAACACCGCCAGGGCGAGAAAGAAGAACACGATGGGAATGACGGCTGCGAGAGCGGAGACGCCAAGACCGCCGAGCGGGCTGTAGAGCTGTTGCCAGGTTTGCATGGTGGGGTGGCCCCTAATTGTTGTTGGTCAGGCACTGTGAGCAATCTTGGATAATTGGTAAGACCAATTTACAAGCGCTGTTGGCTAGGGTAAAAGCCTTGGTGGCGGTGTGTCAATTTGCCGCTCTGAAACTTTCGTCGAAGATGCGGTGCAGAGAGCAACTGATCCGCTTTGGCGAAGTGGTGGCTGGCAGGTGTCGGCGGCGCGCGGATAGGCCAGAATAGACACCCCGGCGAGCGGTCGGGATCGTGGAGAAATGAGTTATGGGCTTTGATCAGATACGTCAGCGCCGTTTGTCTGACGATATTGTCGAGCGCTTCGAGGGGATGATCCTCGAGGGCACGCTGAAGTCGGGCGAGCGGCTGCCGGCCGAGCGCGCGCTGGCCGAACAATTTGGCGTATCACGCCCGTCGTTGCGCGAGGCGATTCAGAAACTCGCGGCCAAAGGTTTGCTGGTCAGTCGCCAGGGCGGCGGCAATTATGTGGTGGAAGGCCTGGGGTCGACGTTCAGCGATCCACTGCTGCAATTGCTTGAAAGCAATCCCGAAGCGCAGCGTGATTTGCTCGAATTCCGGCACACCCTGGAGGCATCGTGTGCCTACTACGCCGCATTGCGCGCCACCGATGTCGATCGCGAGCGCCTGACCGCTGCGTTCGAAGAGCTGCAGGATTGCTACTCGCGCCATGAAGAAGTCAGCCGGGCGGAAGAGGGCGCTGCGGATGCGAAATTTCATCTGGCGATTGCCGAGGCCAGCCATAACGCGGTGTTGCTGCACACGATTCGCGGCTTGTTCGACCTGCTCAAGCGCAACGTCGTGACCAACATCGGCGGCATGTACAAACAGCGCACGGAAACCCGCGACATGCTGATCTCGCAGCATCGGGAATTGTATCTGGCGATTATCGAAGGGCGTGCCGAGCAGGCGCGAGAAGTGTCCAGCCGCCATATTCTGTATGTGCAGGAAGTGCTGGAAGAGGTGCGTCAGGAGGTACAGCGCATGGCTCGGGCGGAGCGGCGCAAGGGGATGTAGTCAGTTAGTTCTGCAAACGATCGTTCCCACGCTCTGCGTGGGAATACAGCAATGGACGCTCTGCGTCCACATTGTGACGCGGAGCGTCACGGGATGCATTCCCACGCAGAGCGTGGGAGCGATCAGGGTGGAAAACTAATCTTCCTTGCCCTTGTTGCGCACCGCACGCTGCAATTCACGACCGGCATCGCGCTCGCGCTCGGTATCACGCTTGTCGTATTCCTTCTTGCCCTTGCCCAGAGCGATCTCGCACTTGACCATGTGCTTGCTCCAGTACCAGGACAGGCAGACGCAGGCATAACCCTTTTGCTGCACGGCGGCGGCGAGCTTGTCCAGCTCGCGGCGGTTGAGCAGCAGTTTGCGTGTGCGCACCGGGTCGGCGATGACGTGAGTGCTTGCGGTCATCAACGGCGTGATGTGGCTGCCGAGCAACCATGCTTCGCCATCCTTGAGCAGCACATAGCTGTCGACCAGCTGCAACTTGCTCGCCCGCAGACTTTTTACTTCCCAGCCGGCCAGGACCAGACCAGCCTCGAACTTGTGCTCGATGAAGTAATCGTGTCGCGCCTTTTTGTTCTGCGCGATGGTCCCTGTTGGGTGTTTCTTCTGTTTAGCCATAGGGGCGGCATTATATGGAGTTGTTCGGCTGTCGGCTACGGTGTTGCTGCGTGCTTGAGCAGGTTGAGTGAATCCCGGACAATGCGGCCTCTTTTTCTAACGCTTGGGCGTGATAAACGATGTCGACAGACAAGGTTTCTGTCCACGGCAGTTGGGCTAGCCGCTGGGTATTCATACTCGCCGCGACCGGTTCGGCCGTGGGACTGGGTAGTATCTGGAAGTTCCCCTACATGGTCGGGGTCTACGGCGGCGGTGCCTTTGTGCTGATGTTTCTGGCGTGCATCGCACTCATCGGCGTGCCGGTCATGCTCGCGGAAACCCTGATCGGCCGGCGCGCCCGGCAAAGTCCGGCGAACGCCTTGAAGGTGCTGGCGCTGGAGGCGGGGCACTCGGCCAAATGGTCGTGGGGCGCGTTTGCCGGGATGATCACGGCCCTGCTGATTCTTTCTTTCTACAGTGTGGTCGGCGGCTGGTCGCTGGATTACATCGTCGACATGGGCCGTGGCGATTTCCAGGGCGCGACGGCCGATCAGGTCGGCGCCTATTTCGGCAATGTCATCTCCAATCCATGGCGCCTGACACTTTGGCACACGATTTTCATGCTGCTGTCGGCCTTCGTGATCGCCAAAGGCGTGGTCGCCGGGCTTGAACGCAGCCTGCGAATCATGATGCCGCTGCTGTTCGTGATGATTCTGGTGCTGCTGGGCTACAGCATGACCACCGGGCATTTCATGGAAGGCGTGCATTTCATGTTCGACTTCCACCCGGAAAAAGTCCTCGACGGCCTGCTGCCGGCGATGGGGCACGCGTTCTTCTCGCTGAGCGTCGGCGTCGGCTCCATCATGATCTACGGCGCCTACATGCCGAAGAACACCTCGCTGTCGGGCACGGTGGTCGGTGTTGCGCTGCTGGATACTTTCGTATCGCTGGTCGCCGGTCTGGCATTGTTTCCAATTGTATTTGCTGCTGGTCTGAACCCAAGCGAAGGTCCGGGACTGATGTTCGTCAGCCTGCCGTTTGCTTTTGGTAATGTCTTTTTCGGCCAGTTGATGGGGGTGGTGTTCTTCGTGCTGGTCGCGGTGGCGGCCTGGAGCTCGGCGATTTCCCTGCTCGAGCCGATGGTGGCTTACCTGGTTGAGCGCACTAAAATCAGCCGCACCTGGGTGACTTTCTGGCTGGCGTTCACCTGCTGGTTTGTCGGTCTGGGTACAGTGTTTTCTTTCAATATCTGGAAGGAAGCCAAGTTTTTCGTGAACGAAGGCGGGGCGTTCAGCCTCTATCAATGGGGTGCGCAGAGCGGTCTTGACTTCTTCGGCGTGATCGATTTCTTCACCTCGCGGATCATGTTGCCCCTCGGTGGCTTGTGTTTCGTGCTGTTCGCGGGATGGGTGATGGGGCGTGAGGCGGTGCGGGATGAATTGTCCATCCGTAACCCGGTTCTGTTTGCCCTGTCCCTGTTCTTGATGCGCTACGTGGCGCCTATCGGCATTCTTGTAGTCTTTGCCGCTCAGCTCTGGAAGTAACGCTTACATGACGACACATATCCAACGATCCGCGCTCCTGCCGTATCCGGCGCAGTTTCTCTACGACCTAGTCAACGACGTCGCGCGTTACCCGGAGTTTCTGCCGTGGTGCTCGGAGGCTGAAGTGCTGGAAAGCTCCCCGGAACACATGCGCGCCAGTGTCGGCGTAGCGAAGGGCGGCCTCAGTCAGCATTTCGTCACGCGCAATACGCTGGTGCCAGGGCAGTCGATCGAGATGAATCTTGAAGAAGGCCCGTTCACTCAGTTGCACGGCATCTGGGTATTCAAGGCACTCAACGAAAAAGCCTGCAAGATCAGTCTGGATCTGTCGTTCGATTATGCCGGACCGTTGGTGCGCGCTACGTTGGGCCCGCTGTTCAATCAGGCGGCTAACCAGCTGGTGGATGCTTTCTGCCAGCGCGCCAAGCAGATGCATGGTTGAGCCGGTGATCGAGATAGAAGTCGTGTACGCGGCGGTTGATCGCCAGGTTTTGCGTGCGATCAGCGTGGCTGAAGGCGTAAGCGTTCGGGCGGCGGTGCACGCATCGGGCATCGCGGCCGAGTTTCCTGAGCTGGATCTCGCGGAGTGCCCGCTGGGTATTTTTGGCAAGGTCGTGACTGACGCCGATTCTCGCGCGGTTCAGGCGGGGATCGCATCGAAATTTATCGACCGCTGCTGGCGGATCCCAAAGAAGTTCGACGCTTGCGTGCGGCCAAGGCTGCTGAGGCGAAAGCGCGGAATATTTGATCAGGCCAAACGGCAGGCAATAAAAAACCCGGAATGTCCGGGTTTTTATTGCCTCGCCTATTACTGCGGCGAGGTGTCCAGTGGCTCTGGTGTCGGAACCGGTACGGTTTCCACACCATCGACGTCCTTCTGGATCTGATCCAGCAAGGAGCCTGGTTTGGCTGGCTTTTCAGCTTCTGGCTTGTCGGTGTTTTTAGCAGGCGCGGTCACGTTCGTGCCGCTGTCCTTGCCGAGAATGGCTTCGTCACGGCTCACGCCGGGCATGAAGTCACCGGACAGGCTGACAAGCTGGTCGTTGGAATTGAAGATAACGCTGATTCGTTCCTGCTGGCGTTCACCGCCACCCGGTTGCAGGCTGTACAGATAATCCCAGCGATCGGCATGGAACGTGTCGGCAAGCAGAGGGTTGCCCATGATAAACCGTACTTGCGGCCGGGTCATTCCCGGGCGTAACTGGTCTATCATGTCCTGCGTGACGACATTGCCCTGCTGGATGTCGATTTTGTAAACCCCGGGGAATGAACAACCGGCGAGTGCGAGCAGTCCCACAAAGGTGAAACTGGTTAGCAAGAGCTTGGTGTTTTGCATCGGTGGGCGACTTCCACTATCTTGGCTGGGACAACGTAAACGCCGATCATACCCGCATTAAGAGAAGCTGCGAAGCAGCATCGCGAGAAAGCTGACCATGGTTGAAAATAGCGAACTACGCAAAGCCGGCCTCAAAGTGACCCTGCCACGGGTCAAGATCCTGCAAATGCTCGACTCTACCGAGCAGCGCCACATGAGTGCCGAGGACGTCTACAAGGCGTTGATGGAAGCTGGTGAGGACGTCGGTCTGGCCACGGTTTACCGTGTTCTGACCCAGTTCGAAGCGGCCGGCCTCGTGGTCCGCCACAACTTCGACGGCGGCCACGCGGTCTTCGAACTGGCTGACGGTGGTCACCACGACCATATGGTCAACGTGGAATCGGGTGAAGTGATCGAATTCTTCGACGAAGAAATCGAAAAACTTCAGAAATCGATCGTCGAGAAGCATGGCTTCGAGATGGTTGATCACAACCTGGTGCTGTACGTACGCAAGAAAAAGTAAGCATGTCGCGCGAATTTCACATTCGCGAAACGAACGAAGGCGACCCAAGGGTCGCCTTCGTGCTTTCTACTCTTTATTAAGCCTTGGCAGTCACCACCATTTTTTCGCGTGAGCCAGGGATTCCTTGGTCAGGTCGATACCGCCGAGCATGCGCGCGACTTCTTCGATGCGCTCGTTCTTTGTGAGCTTGGCGACGGCGGTGTGAGTCGCCTTCTCGTCGCGGACCTTGTGCACGAACAGATGCTGATGCCCCTGCGCCGCCACTTGCGGCAAGTGCGTCACGGTCAAGACCTGGCCGCGATCACCGAGACGGCGCAGTAACTGGCCGACAATCTCGGCAGTCGGACCACCAATGCCTACGTCCACTTCGTCGAACACCAGCGTCGGCACACGGGATGTCTGTGCGGTAATCACCTGGATTGCCAGACTGATCCGCGACAGCTCACCACCGGAGGCAACTTTTGCCAGCGCCTTGAGCGGTTGGCCGGGGTTGGCGCTGACCAGCAGTTCAACCTGTTCCAGCCCGTTCGGCAGCAACTCGTCGCTGCTGTTGGCTTTCAGTTCGATGGTGAAGCGACCACCCGGCATGCCCAGGCGCTGGATTTCCTGCTCCACCGCGCTGGCGAGGCTGCCGGCGGCTTGATGGCGAAGGTCGCTCAGCTCGCGCGCTTTCTCTTGATAGTGGCGGGCATAGGACGCCAGTTCCTCACCCAAGCGCTCGATGGATTCATCGTTGGCATTCAGAGTTTCGATTTCATCCAGCAGCTTCTGCTGCATCTCGCCGACTTCGGTCGGCTGGATCCGGTGTTTGCGCGCCAACGTGTAGATCGCGTCGAGACGCTCTTCCAGATATTGCAGGCGAGCCGGGTCGGCATCGAAGTTATCAAGGAAGCGGTTGAGCTCGCCGACCGCTTCTTCCACCTGAATCTGTGCGCTGGTCAGCAGGCTGCTGGCTTCACCCAGCGCCCCCACCGAGCTGTTCACGCTGGAAAGTCGATTGAGGCTGGCGGTCAGCGCATTCAGCACATTGCCTGAATCGCTTTCGCTGCACTGCTCGACCACTTGCCGGCAAATGCCCAGCAAGGTCTCGGCGTTGGTCAGGTTCTTGTGTTCCTGCTCCAGCTGTTCCAGTTCGTTTTCGCCGAGGCCGAGGTTTTCCAGTTCTTCGAGCTGATAGCTGAGCAGTTGATGACGTGCGCGCTGTTCGTCGCCGGAGTTGGAGAGCCGCTCCAGTTCCTGGCGAGTCTGGCGCCAGCGCTGTGCGGCCAGTTGCACCTGACGGGCCAGATCAGTCGCGCCGGCGTACTCGTCGAGCAGGCGGCGATGGGTGTCGGTTTTCAGCAGTGACTGATGTTCATGCTGGCTGTGGATATCGATCAGCAGCTCACCGAGGGCTTTGAGGTCGCCAAGCGGGCAGGGCGTGCCGTTGATATAGCCGCGCGAACGACCTTCCGAAGTGATGACCCGGCGCAGGATGCACGGCCCGTCGTGTTCCAGATCGCGCTCGGCCAGCCAGGCGCTGGCTTCAGGGATATCAGCGAGATCGAAGGTGGCAAGAATGTCGGCTTTATCGGCGCCTGGGCGAACCACGCCGCTGTCGGCGCGATCGCCCAGCGTCAGGCCCAGGGCGTCGAGCATGATCGACTTGCCGGCGCCGGTTTCCCTGTGATCACGCTCATCCCGCGATCAAGTTCAAGATCGAGATGTTCAACGATGGCGTAGTTGTGTACGGACAGGTGCACCAGCATAAAGGCAGCTCCCAGGCTTGAGGTCTGGTTATTTATACAGTGTTTTGTTCGGGGCTGACAATGCCCCGCCTTAGCTCGATTTGCTTGATCAAAATGTTTTCTTAGCGCGTTCCAGAATGATTAATCAGCACTTTTTTGTAGGGACAATTGTTTTCAGCCCTTGAAGCCTGATTTTGCGGCCCCATATATTGGGGCAGAAGCGCGAGTCAGGCTCGCGGACGAAATTGAAAGGAGAATTCTATGGCTGACGAACAGACAGTAGATACGCAAAACCCAGATGCCAATCAGGCGCCCGAAGGTTCGGGTGACGACCTGGCGACCCGTGTGCAAGTGCTCGAAGAGCAATTGGCCGCCGCGCAGGATCAGTCTCTGCGTGTTGCTGCCGATCTGCAGAACGTTCGCCGCCGGGCCGAGCAGGACGTCGAGAAGGCGCACAAGTTTGCCCTTGAGAAATTTGCCAGCGACCTGTTGCCGATCGTCGACAGCCTGGAGCGCGGCCTCGAGCTGTCGAGCCCGGACGACGAAAGCATCCGTCCGATGCGCGAAGGCATCGAACTGACCCTGAAAATGTTCCACGACACCCTCAAGCGCTACCAGCTTGAAGCGATCGATCCGCATGGCGAACCGTTCAACGCCGTTCACCATCAGGCGATGGCCATGCAGGAAAGTGCTGACGTCGAGCCGAACAGCGTGTTGAAGGTTTTCCAGAAGGGCTACCAGCTCAATGGTCGCCTGCTGCGCCCGGCGATGGTCGTGGTCAGCAAGGCGCCGGCACCGGTTTCGCCTTCGATTGACGAGCAGGCTTGAAATTAGCCGCAAGGCCCCCATTTAGAAGTCAAGCGTTTAAGTGCTACCGCAGTCAGCCACCACTGCTGCGGCAACAAAATCCAAAGTTTCGGGAGAGTGAACATGGGCAAAATTATCGGTATCGACCTGGGGACTACCAACTCCTGCGTCTCCGTGCTGGAAAACGGCAAAGCCAAAGTTATTGAAAACGCTGAAGGCGCGCGCACCACGCCGTCGATCATCGCTTACGCCAATGATGGCGAAATTCTGGTAGGTCAGTCGGCCAAGCGTCAGGCTGTCACCAACCCGCACAACACCCTGTACGCGGTAAAGCGTCTGATCGGTCGTCGTTTCGACGAAGAAGTTGTGCAGAAAGACATCCAGATGGTCCCTTACAAGATCGTCAAGGCTGACAACAATGACGCCTGGGTAGAAGTGAACGGCCAGAAAATGGCACCGCCACAAATCTCGGCTGAAATTCTGAAGAAGATGAAGAAGACCGCCGAAGACTACCTCGGCGAGGCAGTCACCGAAGCGGTGATCACCGTTCCGGCCTACTTCAACGACAGCCAGCGTCAGGCTACCAAAGACGCCGGCCGCATCGCTGGTCTGGACGTAAAACGTATCATCAACGAACCAACCGCAGCTGCTCTGGCTTACGGTATGGACAAGGCCAAGGGCGATCACACCGTGATCGTTTATGACCTGGGTGGCGGTACCTTCGACGTATCCGTTATCGAAATCGCTGAAGTTGACGGCGAGCACCAGTTCGAAGTGTTGGCCACCAACGGTGACACCTTCCTCGGCGGTGAAGACTTTGACATTCGTCTGATCGACTACCTCGTTGACGAATTCAAGAAAGAAAGCGGCATGAACCTCAAAGGTGACCCGCTGGCGATGCAGCGCCTGAAAGAAGCCGCTGAGAAAGCCAAGATCGAGCTGTCGTCCGCTCAGTCGACCGACGTCAACCTGCCGTACATCACTGCAGACGCGACCGGTCCTAAGCACCTGAACGTGAAAATCTCGCGTGCCAAGCTCGAAGCATTGGTTGAAGACCTGGTTCAGCGCACCATCGAACCTTGCCGCATTGCCATGAAAGACGCCGGTATCGACGTCGGCGCGATCAACGACGTGATTCTGGTCGGTGGTCAGACTCGTATGCCGCTGGTACAGAAGCTGGTTACCGATTTCTTCGGTAAAGAAGCGCGTAAAGACGTTAACCCGGACGAAGCTGTTGCCATGGGTGCTGCGATTCAGGGCGCTGTTCTGGCCGGTGACGTGAAAGACGTGCTGCTGCTCGACGTCAGCCCGCTGACCCTGGGTATCGAAACCATGGGTGGCGTGATGACTGCGCTGATCGAGAAAAACACCACGATTCCTACCAAGAAATCGCAAGTGTTCTCGACCGCCGACGACAACCAGGGCGCTGTGACCATTCACGTTCTGCAGGGCGAGCGCAAGCAAGCCGCACAGAACAAATCGCTGGGCAAGTTCGACCTGGCCGACATTCCACCAGCTCCACGTGGCGTGCCGCAGATCGAAGTGACCTTCGACATCGACGCCAACGGCATCCTGCACGTCGGCGCGAAAGACAAGGCTACCGGCAAGACCCAGTCGATCGTGATCAAGGCCAACTCTGGTCTGTCCGACGAAGAAATCGAGCGCATGGTGCGTGACGCCGAGGCGAATGCCGAGGAAGACCGCAAGTTCGAAGAGCTGGCCGCTGCCCGTAACCAGGGTGATGCACTGGTGCACTCGACTCGCAAGATGATCGCTGACGCGGGCGACAAGGTCACCGCCGAAGAGAAGACTGCAATCGAAGCTGCTGTGGTTGCCCTGGAAGCCGCCGTCAAGGGCGACGACAAGGCTGCCATCGAAGCCAAGGTTGAAGAGCTGTCGAAAGTCTCCGCGCCGGTTGCTCAGAAGATGTACGCCGAACAGGCTCAGCCAGCTGATGGCGCGGCCTCGCAAGGCGAATCGGCTGAGAAGGCTGACGACGTTGTCGATGCCGAGTTTGAAGAAGTCAAAGACCACAAGTAAGTTGTTGGTCGCCCGGTTGACTGCCTTGCGGCGGTGACTGGTAGGATGTCGCCGCGCGGGAGCTTGCCTCCCGCGTTGGCGTATCTGGAATACGCGAATTTTTACAGCATGCGACAGCGTTCGGATGCTGGCGGTATGGCCGGGAATGCTCCTGCTTTTCGCGCCGCAGATACCGCATCAATCAAGACCAGGATCGTTGAATTGACGTGAGTTGGGTCCGGGCCTTAATGGGGGCTCAACGAGTTTGGCGAGGCTCAGGAGGGGTTTGCCGAACGTCCTTAAGAGTGCAAAGAACTTATGGCAAAGCGTGACTATTACGAAGTATTGGGTGTCGAGCGGGGCACGAGCGAAGCGGACCTGAAGAAGGCCTATCGCCGTCTGGCCATGAAGCACCACCCCGACCGTAATCCCGGCGACAAAGCTTCGGAAGAAGCATTCAAAGAGGCCAACGAGGCCTATGAAGTGTTGTCCGATGCCAGCAAACGCGCGGCATACGACCAGTACGGTCATGCCGGCGTTGATCCGAGCATGGGCGGCGGCGGTGCCGGCTTCGGTGGCCAGAACTTCTCGGACATCTTCGGCGATGTCTTCAGTGATTTCTTCGGTGGCGGTCGCGGCGGTTCCCGTGGTGGCGCTCAGCGCGGCAGCGATCTGCGCTACACCCTGGAACTGAATCTGGAAGAAGCGGTGCGCGGCACGTCGGTGAATATCCGCGTGCCGACACTGGTCAACTGCAAGCCGTGCGATGGTTCCGGCGCCAAGAAAGGCTCTTCGCCGACGACGTGCCCGACCTGCGGCGGCATCGGCCAGGTACGCATGCAACAGGGCTTCTTCTCGGTGCAGCAGACCTGCCCGCGCTGCCATGGCCAGGGCAAGATCATTTCCGATCCGTGCGACTCCTGCCACGGCGACGGTCGCGTCGAAGAGTACAAAACCCTGTCGGTCAAAGTACCGGCCGGTGTCGATACGGGCGACCGCATTCGTCTGTCTGGCGAAGGCGAGGCGGGTACCCAGGGCGGGCCGACTGGCGACCTGTACGTTGTGATCAACGTGCGCGAACACGACATCTTCCAGCGTGACGGCAAGCATCTGTTCTGCGAAGTGCCGATCAGCTTCGTCGACGCAGCACTGGGCGGCGAGCTGGAAATTCCGACCCTCGACGGTCGCGTCAAATTGAAAATCCCCGAAGGTACGCAGACCGGCAAGCAGTTCCGCGTACGCGGCAAAGGCGTTGCGCCAGTGCGTGGTGGTGGTGCCGGCGACCTGATGTGCCGTGTCGCTGTGGAAACGCCGGTCAACCTCAATCGTCGTCAGCGTGAACTGCTGGAAGAATTCCGCAGCTCCCTGGCCGACGACAACAGCCACTCGCCGAAAACCACCGGTTGGTTCGACGGTGTAAAGCGCTTCTTCGGCGATTTGTAAGGAGTCGGCATGCGACGTATAGCTGTGATGGGCGCCGCCGGGCGCATGGGCAAGACCCTGATCGAGGCGGTGCAGCAGACACCGGGCGCCGGTCTGACGGCGGCGGTTGATCGTCCGGACAGCACGCTGGTCGGCGCGGACGCCGGTGAGCTGGCAGCGCTGGGCCGAATCGGCGTGCCGCTGTCTGGTGATCTGGATCGTGTGGTTGAAGAGTTCGATGTGCTGATCGACTTCACCCATCCGACCGTGACCCTGAAAAACCTCGCGTTCTGCCGCAAACACGGCAAAGCGATGATCATCGGCACCACCGGTTTCAGTGTTGAAGAGAAGCAATTGCTGGCCGAGGCGGGGAGGGACATTCCGATCGTCTTCGCCGCCAACTTCAGCGTCGGCGTCAACCTCTGCCTGAAATTGCTCGACACCGCTGCGCGCGTGCTGGGCGACGATGTCGATATCGAGATCATGGAGGCCCATCACCGGCACAAGGTCGATGCTCCATCCGGTACCGCGGTGCGCATGGGTGAAGTGATTGCCGATGCCTTGGGGCGTGATCTGAAGAAGGTCGCGGTTTACGGCCGTGAAGGCCAGACCGGGGCGCGTGAGCGTGAAACCATTGGTTTCGCCACCGTGCGTGCTGGCGACATCGTTGGTGATCACACTGTGCTGTTCGCTGCCGATGGCGAGCGCGTCGAGATTACTCACAAGGCTTCTAGCCGCATGACCTTCGCCAAGGGCGCGGTGCGTGCGGCGCTGTGGCTGGATGGTCGCGAGCCGGGCCTGTACGACATGCAGGACGTTCTCGACCTGCGTTGAGCCGTTGCTGAACCCGGCGCAAACGTCCCGTTTTGCGCCGGTTTTTACCGCTTGGCGACGACCTGTCGCATTCTCCGGCCTTTAGGGCTCTTTAGCGGTGGACCAAAAACTGCCTTTTCTGTAAGCTACAGCTTTAGTGTGTCCACTAAAAGCGCGCAGAATAATTTCAGTGAAGAAGCGGGGTGACGTGTCCATACGTCACTCCGCTTTTTTACAACCTGCGATTGCCCTTTCATGCGTTATTTACGGGAGGTCTTCTTGACTAAGCCAGCCATACTCGCCCTTGCTGATGGCAGCATTTTTCGCGGCGAAGCCATTGGAGCCGACGGTCAGACCGTTGGTGAGGTGGTGTTCAACACCGCAATGACCGGCTATCAGGAAATCCTTACCGATCCTTCCTACGCCCAACAGATCGTTACCCTGACTTATCCGCACATCGGCAACACCGGCACCACGCCGGAAGACGCCGAGTCCGACCGCGTCTGGTCCGCTGGCCTGGTCATCCGTGACCTGCCGCTGGTAGCGAGCAACTGGCGTAACACGATGTCCCTGTCTGATTACCTGAAAGCCAACAATGTTGTGGCAATCGCCGGTATCGACACCCGTCGCCTGACCCGCATCCTGCGTGAAAAAGGCGCTCAGAACGGCTGCATCATGGCCGGCGACAACATCTCCGAAGAAGCGGCCATCGCCGCTGCGCAAGGCTTCCCGGGCCTGAAGGGCATGGATCTGGCGAAAGTCGTCAGCACCCAGAAGCAATACGAATGGCGCTCGACTGTCTGGGATCTGAAAACCGACAGCCACGCGACCATCGAAGCCTCCGAACTGCCTTATCACGTGGTCGCTTACGACTACGGCGTCAAGGTCAACATCCTGCGCATGCTGGTCGAGCGCGGCTGCCGCGTCACCGTGGTGCCTGCCCAGACCCCGGCCGCCGATGTGCTGGCGCTGAAGCCGGACGGCGTGTTCCTGTCCAACGGCCCGGGTGACCCGGAGCCATGCGACTACGCGATCCAGGCGATCAAGGAAGTGCTGGAAACCGAGACGCCGGTGTTCGGCATCTGCCTCGGCCATCAGCTGCTGGCCCTGGCCTCCGGCGCCAAGACCCTGAAAATGGGCCACGGCCACCACGGTGCCAACCACCCGGTGCAGGATCTGGACACAGGCGTGGTGATGATCACCAGCCAGAACCACGGTTTTGCGGTCGACGAAGCCACCCTGCCGGGCAACGTTCGCGCGATCCACAAATCGCTGTTCGACGGCACCCTGCAAGGCATCGAGCGCACCGACAAGAGCGCGTTCAGCTTCCAGGGCCACCCTGAAGCGAGCCCGGGCCCGAACGATGTTGCGCCACTGTTCGACCGCTTCATCAACGAGATGGCCAAGCGACGCTAAGCGTTCGCCTTGAGACTGTAGAGAGAAGCCCTCGAGGGCGGCCCCGGCACCGGTGGCCCCCTCGGGACTTCAGAAATCGATCAAGACGGCTTGCCGACTGACCTGCGGATTTGAGTGACAACCCATGCCAAAACGTACAGACATTAAAAGCATCCTGATTCTCGGCGCTGGCCCGATCGTGATCGGCCAGGCCTGTGAATTCGACTACTCCGGCGCCCAGGCCTGCAAAGCCCTGCGCGAAGAGGGTTACCGCGTCATCCTGGTGAACTCCAACCCGGCCACCATCATGACCGACCCGGACATGGCCGACGCCACCTATATCGAGCCGATCAAGTGGCAGACCGTGGCCAAGATCATCGAAAAAGAGCGTCCGGACGCCGTACTGCCAACCATGGGCGGCCAGACCGCTCTGAACTGCGCCCTGGATCTGGAGCGCGAAGGCGTTCTGGAGAAGTTCGGCGTAGAGATGATCGGTGCCAACGCCGACACCATCGACAAGGCTGAAGACCGTTCGCGTTTCGACAAGGCGATGAAATCCATCGGCCTGGCCTGCCCGCGTTCCGGCATCGCCCACAGCATGGAAGAGGCCAACGCGGTTCTCGAAACCCTCGGTTTCCCGTGCATCATCCGTCCGTCCTTCACCATGGGCGGCACCGGTGGCGGTATCGCTTACAACCGTGAAGAGTTCGAAGAAATCTGCGCCCGCGGTCTGGACCTGTCGCCGACCAAAGAGCTGCTGATCGATGAATCGCTGATCGGCTGGAAAGAATACGAAATGGAAGTTGTCCGCGACAAAAAGGACAACTGCATCATCGTCTGCTCGATCGAAAACTTCGACCCGATGGGCGTGCACACCGGCGACTCGATCACCGTGGCTCCAGCCCAGACCCTGACCGACAAGGAATACCAGATCCTGCGTAACGCCTCGCTGGCGGTACTGCGCGAGATCGGCGTGGAAACTGGCGGTTCCAACGTGCAGTTCGGTATCTGCCCGAACACCGGCCGCATGGTCGTGATCGAGATGAACCCGCGTGTATCGCGTTCCTCGGCGCTGGCTTCGAAAGCCACCGGTTTCCCGATCGCCAAGGTCGCGGCCAAACTGGCGGTGGGTTACACCCTCGACGAGCTGTCGAACGACATCACCGGCGGCAAAACCCCGGCGTCCTTCGAACCGTCGATCGACTACGTCGTCACCAAGCTGCCACGCTTCGCCTTCGAGAAATTCGCCAAGGCTGACGCGCGCCTGACCACGCAAATGAAGTCGGTCGGTGAAGTCATGGCCATCGGCCGGACCTTCCAGGAATCCCTGCAGAAAGCCCTGCGCGGCCTGGAAGTTGGCGTTTGCGGTCTGGACGAGAAGCTCGACCTGAGCAACCCGGAAAGCATGAGCGTGCTCAAGCGCGAACTGACCGTGCCGGGCGCCGAGCGTATCTGGTACGTGGCGGACGCCTTCCGCGCCGGTCTGTCGGTCGAAGATATTTTCGGCATGAACATGATCGATCCGTGGTTCCTGGTGCAGATCGAAGACCTGATCAAGGACGAAGAGAAGGTCAAGACCTTGGGTCTGTCCTCGATCGACCGTGATCTGATGTTCAAGCTCAAGCGCAAAGGCTTCTCCGATCAGCGTCTGGCCAAGCTGCTGGGCGTGACCGAGAAAAACCTGCGTACGCACCGTCAGAAGCTGGAAGTGTTCCCGGTCTACAAGCGCGTTGACACCTGCGCCGCCGAATTCGCCACCGACACTGCTTACCTCTACTCGACCTACGAGGAAGAGTGCGAAGCCGCGCCGTCGGGTCGCGACAAGATCATGATTCTGGGTGGCGGTCCAAACCGTATCGGTCAGGGCATCGAGTTCGACTACTGCTGCGTTCACGCTGCTCTCGCCCTGCGCGAAGACGGCTACGAAACCATCATGGTCAACTGCAACCCGGAAACCGTTTCCACTGACTACGATACTTCCGACCGTCTGTACTTCGAGCCGGTAACCCTGGAAGACGTGCTGGAAATCTGCCGCGTCGAGAAGCCGAAAGGCGTGATCGTCCAGTACGGCGGCCAGACTCCGCTGAAACTGGCTCGCGCTCTGGAAGCTGCTGGCGTGCCGATCATCGGCACCAGCCCTGACGCCATCGACCGCGCGGAAGACCGCGAGCGCTTCCAGCAAATGGTCGAGCGCCTGAACCTGCGTCAGCCGCCAAACGCCACGGTGCGCAGCGAAGACGAAGCCGTTCGTGCAGCCGCCAA
Organism: Pseudomonas sp. B21_DOA; assembly: GCA_030544685.1. Classification (NCBI taxonomy): domain Bacteria; kingdom Pseudomonadati; phylum Pseudomonadota; class Gammaproteobacteria; order Pseudomonadales; family Pseudomonadaceae; genus Pseudomonas; species Pseudomonas sp. B21_DOA. Next base: position 1,852,781 of record CP086683.1, read on the forward strand.
AATCGGTTATCCGCTGGTGGTGCGCCCGTCCTATGTACTGGGCGGCCGTGCGATGGAAATCGTTTACAAGGAAGACGAGCTCAAGCGTTACCTGCGTGACGCGGTACAAGTGTCCAACGACAGCCCGGTGCTGCTCGACCACTTCCTCAACTGCGCCATCGAAATGGACGTGGATGCGGTCTGCGACGGCAAAGACGTGGTGATCGGCGCGATCATGCAGCACATCGAACAAGCTGGCGTTCACTCCGGTGACTCCGCGTGCTCGCTGCCGCCGTACTCGCTGCCGGCGCACATCCAGGACGAGATGCGCGAACAGGTCAAGAAAATGGCCCTGGAACTGGGCGTTGTCGGCCTGATGAACGTGCAACTGGCTTTGCAGGGCGAAGACATCTACGTCATCGAAGTCAACCCGCGCGCCTCGCGTACCGTACCGTTCGTTTCCAAGTGCATCGGTGTTTCCCTGGCGATGATCGCTGCCCGCGTGATGGCCGGTAAGACACTGAAGGAAATCGGCTTCACCAAGGAAATCATCCCGAACTTCTACAGCGTTAAAGAAGCGGTGTTCCCGTTCGCCAAGTTCCCTGGCGTTGACCCGATCCTCGGCCCAGAGATGAAATCGACCGGTGAAGTGATGGGCGTCGGCGACACCTTCGGCGAAGCATTCGCCAAGGCGCAAATGGGCGCCAGCGAAGTCCTGCCGACCGGCGGTACTGCGTTCATCAGCGTGCGCGATGACGACAAGCCACTGGTTGCGGGCGTGGCCCGTGATCTGATCAACTTGGGCTTCGAAGTGGTCGCCACTGCCGGCACTGCCAAGCTGATCGAAGCGGCAGGCCTGAAAGTGCGCCGCGTGAACAAGGTAACCGAGGGTCGTCCGCACGTGGTCGACATGATCAAGAATGACGAAGTCACGCTGATCATCAACACCACCGAAGGTCGTCAGTCGATTGCCGATTCGTACTCCATTCGTCGCAATGCCCTGCAGCACAAGATCTACTGCACCACCACCATCGCTGCGGGCGAAGCGATCTGCGAAGCGCTGAAGTTCGGTCCGGAAAAGACCGTGCGCCGCTTGCAGGATCTACACGCAGGATTGAAGGCATGAGCATAACCAAGTACCCAATGACTGTTCAGGGCGCTCGCGCCCTGGAAGAGGAGCATGCTCACCTGACCAAGGTCGTCCGTCCGAAGCTCAGCCAGGACATCGGTACGGCCCGCGAGTTGGGTGACTTGAAGGAAAACGCTGAATACCATGCTGCCCGCGAACAGCAAGGCATGGTCGAAGCGCGTATTCGTGACATCGAGGGCCGGATTCAGAATCAGGTCATCATCGACGTCACGACCATTCCTCACACCGGAAAAGTGATTTTCGGTACCACCGTCGAGATCGCCAACGTCGAGACTGATGAAAGCGTCACTTACCACATCGTGGGTGAGGATGAGGCTGACTTCAAACTCGGCAAGATCTCCGTCGGTTCGCCGCTGGCCCGCGCCTTGATTGGCAAGGAAGAGGGTGACGTGGTCGCCGTCAAAACGCCAAGCGGCGTGATCGAGTACGAGATTGTCGAAGTTCGTCACATCTGAAAGAAGGCGCCCGCTGCATGCGGGCGCCATGCTTTGGCAACTGACCCAGATGCTTTGGGTCGGTGGCCTATGGTTGATTCATATCGGTTTGCAGCCGGCGTTGGGCCGGATCGGCCTGGCGCCGCTGTTGATCGACGAAGTGGCCAGTGCATTCGAAGTGCTGGTAGTCGGATTCGCTGCTTTGTGCGTGATCTTTCAGGCTTTGGTGCTGGTACAGGCCGAGGGCCTTGGCAGTCTATGGCGGGATTTTCGCGGGCAGGTGCTGTTGATGGCGTTGTACGCGTGCGCGATGTATGTCGCTGTGCGTGTCGGCTGGCCGGATGCGCAGCGCTGGCAGGTATTCAGTTATCTGGTGCTGGGATTTTCCGGGCTGGTGCTGGTCATGCAGCCGGTGCCAGGATGGAGTGGCAGGGTGCGCGAAGCACACCCTTGACCCTGCGCATCACTTGAAGCGATGAACGTTCGACAGCTGCTTGTTGGCGCTGAAGTTCTTGCGGTAGACCAGAGCCATCTTGCCGATGACCTGGACCAGGTCCGCTTTGCCGACCTTGCACAGCTCGGCGATGTGCGCCAGGCGCGACTCGCGGTCGAGGATATTGAGCTTGATCTTGATCAGCTCGTGATCCGCCAGGGCGCGTTCAAGTTCGGCTAAAACACCTTCAGTCAAACCGTTGTCCGCCACCGTCAACACTGGTTTGAGGTGGTGGCCGATGGATTTGTACTGTTTCTTCTGCTCTGGAGTGAGCGGCATAATCTGACCCTTTCGTCTGGATTCTGTAAAATGGCGGCCATTTTACCCGAGGGTTCGTGGATCCGCCCAACTAATCACGACCCTAATCATCGAGGTGCCCAATGGCGCGTTCCAAGACAAGCCTTGGTTGGCTGAAAAGACATGTCAACGATCCTTATGTGAAGCAGGCGCAGAAGGATGGCTACCGCTCGCGTGCGAGTTACAAGCTTCTGGAGATCCAGGAAAAATACAAACTCATCCGCCCGGGCATGAGCGTGGTCGACCTCGGCGCGGCGCCAGGTGGCTGGTCGCAGGTCACCAGTCGGCTGATCGGTGGGCAGGGGCGTCTGATCGCCTCGGACATCCTCGAAATGGACAGCATTCCGGACGTGCATTTTATCCAGGGCGACTTCACTGAGGACTCGGTGCTCGCTGAGATCCTTGAGGCCGTGGGTAATTCGCAGGTGGACCTTGTGATTTCCGATATGGCCCCCAATATGAGTGGTACGCCCGAAGTGGATATGCCCAAGGCCATGTTCCTCTGTGAGCTGGCGCTGGACCTGGCGGAACGGATCCTCAAACCCGGTGGCAATTTCGTCATCAAGATTTTTCAGGGCGAAGGGTTCGATGTTTATCTGAAGGATGCTCGGAAGAAATTCGACAAGATCCAGATGATCAAGCCAGACTCTTCCCGTGGCAGCTCCCGTGAGCAGTACATGCTGGCCTGGGGTTATCGCGGCGGTGATGCGTAAAACGAGGTTTTTCAGCGGGGCGATAGGTTTTTCATATTTCGCTCTGCAGGCATAAGCGAATATTGTGTAGAAAGTGTTTCACAAAGGGTTACAGACGGCGCCTGCCAGAGTTGTAGGTAATGTAGTAAGTTAGGCCGGTGAATATCATGCGAAGCGCGCGCCAGTAGCGGAGCTTGCTTCAGAGGGTAGTTAATTGAACGATATGGCAAAGAATCTGATCCTGTGGTTGATCATCGCGGCAGTCCTGGTGACGGTGATGAACAACTTCTCCAGCCCTAACGAGCCGCAGACCCTCAACTATTCCGACTTCATCCAGCAGGTCAAGGATGGCAAGGTCGAGCGCGTAGCCGTTGACGGCTATGTGATTACCGGCAAGCGCACCGATGGCGACAGCTTCAAGACCATTCGTCCGGCAATTCAGGACAATGGCCTGATCGGCGATCTGGTAGACAATCACGTTGTTGTTGAAGGCAAGCAGCCTGAACAGCAAAGCATCTGGACCCAGCTCCTGGTAGCCAGCTTCCCGATCCTGGTGATCATCGCGGTGTTCATGTTCTTCATGCGCCAGATGCAGGGCGGTGCCGGTGGCAAGGGCGGGCCGATGAGCTTCGGCAAGAGCAAGGCGCGCCTGCTCTCCGAAGATCAGGTGAAAACCACGTTGGCTGACGTTGCCGGTTGCGACGAAGCCAAGGAAGAAGTCGGCGAGCTGGTTGAGTTCCTGCGTGATCCGGGCAAGTTCCAGCGTCTGGGTGGCCGCATCCCGCGCGGTGTGCTGATGGTCGGCCCGCCGGGTACCGGTAAAACCTTGCTGGCCAAGGCGATCGCTGGCGAAGCGAAAGTGCCGTTCTTCACTATTTCCGGTTCCGACTTCGTCGAAATGTTCGTGGGTGTCGGCGCGAGCCGTGTCCGCGATATGTTCGAACAAGCCAAAAAACATGCCCCTTGCATCATCTTCATCGACGAAATCGATGCCGTAGGTCGCCATCGTGGCGCCGGCATGGGTGGCGGTCATGACGAGCGTGAGCAGACTCTCAACCAGTTGCTGGTGGAGATGGACGGCTTCGAAATGAATGACGGCATCATCGTCATTGCTGCAACCAACCGTCCGGACGTACTCGACCCTGCGCTGCTGCGTCCGGGCCGTTTCGACCGTCAAGTGGTGGTTGGCTTGCCAGATATTCGTGGTCGCGAGCAGATTCTCAAAGTGCACATGCGCAAAGTGCCAATGGGCGACGACGTTGCTCCGGCAGTGATCGCACGTGGCACTCCGGGCTTCTCCGGTGCTGACCTGGCCAACCTGGTCAACGAAGCGTCGTTGTTCGCTGCCCGTAGCGGCAAACGCATCGTCGAGATGAAAGAGTTCGAACTGGCCAAAGACAAGATCATGATGGGCGCCGAGCGCAAATCCATGGTCATGTCCGAGAAAGAAAAGCAGAACACTGCTTACCATGAAGCCGGCCACGCCATCGTCGGTCGCGTTGTGCCTGAGCATGATCCGGTCTACAAGGTATCGATCATCCCGCGCGGTCGTGCGCTGGGTGTGACCATGTTCCTGCCGGAAGAAGACCGCTACAGCCTGTCCAAGCGTGCGCTGATCAGTCAGATCTGCTCGTTGTACGGTGGCCGTATCGCTGAAGAAATGACTCTGGGCTTTGATGGTGTGACCACCGGTGCGTCCAACGACATCATGCGTGCAAGTCAGATTGCCCGGAACATGGTGACGAAATGGGGCCTGTCGGAAAAACTCGGTCCGCTGATGTATGCCGAAGAAGAGGGCGAAGTGTTCCTCGGTCGCGGCGGTGGTGGTCAGGCTGCGAGCTTCTCCGGTGAGACCGCCAAGCTGATCGACTCCGAAGTGCGCAGCATCATTGATCAGTGCTACGGCACCGCCAAGCAGATTCTCACGGATAACCGTGACAAGCTGGATGCCATGGCTGATGCGCTGATGAAGTACGAAACCATCGATGCCGAGCAGATCGACGACATCATGGCCGGCCGCACACCACGCGAGCCTCGCGACTGGTCGGGTGGCACCGGTACGCCTCCGCCACCTGTCGTGCAGGATGAGCGTCCGGAAAAACCGATTGGCGGTCCGGCTGCTGACGTTTAAGGCTTGAAATGACTTCTGTTCAGTCCTGACCCGGTTGCCTTGCGGCAACCGGGTTCTTGATTTGGCCCAGACGCATGTCATGGGCATTCTCAATGTCACTCCTGATTCTTTCTCCGATGGTGGCCGCTATAGCCAGCTCGACGCGGCTCTGCGCCACGCCGAAGCCATGGTGTTGGCTGGCGCGACGCTGATTGACGTCGGCGGCGAGTCGACTCGGCCCGGCGCGCGAGCGGTTTCTCCGCTGGAGGAGCTCGAGCGCGTCGCGCCGATTGTCGAGCTGATCAATCGCGAGCTGGATGTCATCATCTCGGTCGATACTTCCACCCCGGCAGTCATGCGCGAAACCGCACGGCTCGGTGCTGGCCTTATCAATGATGTGCGTTCGTTGCGTCGCGATGGTGCGCTGGACGCGGCGGCCGCGACAGGGTTGCCGGTCTGTCTCATGCATATGCTCGGCGAACCGGGGGATATGCAGGACAATCCGCGGTATCAGGATGTCACTCGCGAGGTCGGTGAGTTTCTCGCCGAACGCATGGATCAATGCGCGCAGGCGGGCATCCCTGCCGAGCGGATCATTCTCGATCCCGGCTTCGGCTTCGCCAAAACCCTGCAGCACAATCTAAGCTTGTTCAAGCACATGGAGGCCCTGCATGCGCTGGGTCGACCTTTGCTGGTAGGTGTTTCACGCAAGAGTATGATTGGCCACGCTTTGAATCGTCCCGTGGGCGAGCGTCTGCATGGCGGCCTGGCGCTGGCAGCGCTGGCGTCGGTCAAGGGCGCGCGGATATTGCGCGTCCACGATGTGGCGGAAACTGTCGATGTAGTGCGAATGATCGCGGCCGTAGAATCAGCCGAATAAGAATGATGGAGCACTTATGAGCAAGAAATATTTTGGTACCGACGGCATTCGCGGTCGCGTAGGTGAATACCCGATCACGCCTGACTTCATGCTCAAGCTCGGCTGGGCGGCTGGCATGGCTTTCCGCAAGATGGGTGCCTGCAAGGTGCTGGTCGGCAAGGACACGCGGATCTCCGGCTATATGTTCGAATCGGCACTGGAGGCGGGCCTGACCTCGGCGGGTGCCGATGTGATGCTGCTCGGCCCGATGCCGACGCCTGCCATCGCCTATCTGTCGCGCACTTTCCAGGCAGAGGCCGGGATCGTGATCAGTGCATCGCACAACCCGCATGATGACAACGGCATCAAGTTCTTCTCCGGCAAAGGCACCAAGCTGCCGGATGAATTGGAATTGATGATCGAAGAGTTGCTCGATACGCCGATGACCGTCGTCGAGTCGAGCAAGATCGGCAAAGTCTCGCGAATCAATGATGCATCGGGTCGCTACATCGAGTTCTGCAAAAGCAGTGTGCCTACCGGGACCAGTTTCGCCGGTCTGAAAATCGTCATCGATTGTGCGCACGGTGCCACTTATAAGGTTGCACCGAGCGTCTTCCGTGAGCTGGGTGCCGAAGTCGTCGTGCTGTCTGCTCAGCCGAACGGGCTGAACATCAACGATAACTGCGGTTCCACGCACATGGGGCCGTTGCAGGCTGCGGTGCTGGCTGAACATGCCGACCTCGGCATCGCTTTCGATGGCGATGGCGATCGCGTGTTGATGGTCGATCACACCGGCACCATCGTCGATGGTGACGATCTGCTGTTTATCATCGCTCGCGATCTGCACGAGCGCGGAAAGCTGCAGGGCGGTGTTGTCGGTACGTTGATGAGCAACCTCGGCCTCGAGCTGGCATTGGCAGATCTGTCGATCCCGTTCGTTCGCGCCAATGTCGGTGACCGCTACGTGATCGCCGAACTCCAGGAGCGCAACTGGCTCATTGGCGGGGAAAATTCCGGGCATGTGGTCTGCTTCAACCACACCACCACGGGGACGCGATCATCGCCGCCTTGCAGGTGTTGATGGCCCTGAAATCCCGTAACGAAGGTCTTGCACAAACCCGGCAGGCGTTGCGCAAGTGCCCGCAGGTGCTGATCAACGTCCGCTTCGGCGGCGGTGAAAGCCCGCTGGACCATCCGGCTGTCAAGGAGGCCAGTGCCCGTGTCACTCAGGCGATGGCGGGGCGCGGCCGCGTGCTTCTGCGCAAGTCCGGTACAGAGCCTCTGGTGCGCGTCATGGTCGAAGGCGAAGACGAAAACCAGGTTCGCGGCTATGCCGAAGAGCTGGCAAAACTGGTAACTGAAGTTTCTGCCTGATACGGCTTGCAAGCCATGAATGTGTTGGGTAACATCTGCGCCCACTTTGACCGACGAGGTACAGCATGCGTCGCCCTATGGTAGCTGGTAACTGGAAGATGCACGGTACCCGCGCCAGCGTCGCTGAGCTGATCAACGGCCTTCGTCATCTGGCCTTGCCAAGCGGTGTTGATGTCGCGGTGTTCCCGCCTTGCTTGTATATCAATCAAGTGATTGATGGCTTGAAAGGCAAGTCGATTTCGGTCGGCGCGCAGAATTCTGCGGTGGAAGCCATGCAAGGTGCGTTGACTGGTGAGATTGCTCCCAGCCAACTGGTGGATGCAGGTTGTTCCCTGGTGCTTGTCGGGCACTCCGAGCGCCGCCAGATTCTCGGCGAGCGAGACGGGATGCTGAATCGCAAGTTCGCAGCGGCACAGGCATGTGGCTTGATTCCGGTGTTGTGTGTAGGGGAGACCCTCGAGCAGCGCGAAGCCGGAAAAACGCTTGAAGTTGTCGGGCGTCAGCTGGGCAGCATCATCGAGGAGCTGGGTGTCGGTGCGTTTGCCAAGGCAGTGATTGCTTACGAGCCGGTCTGGGCCATTGGTACCGGGCTGACTGCAACGCCGCAACAGGCTCAGGATGTGCATAAGGCCATTCGCGAGCAGTTGGCGGCAGAGAATTCTGAAGTCGCACGAGGTGTGCGGCTTCTATACGGCGGCAGCGTGAAGGCGGCCAATGCGGTCGAACTGTTCGGCATGCCGGATATCGATGGGGGCTCATTGGTGGAGCTTCCCTGAATGCAGATGAGTTCGGTGCGATCTGTCGCGCCGCGGAAACTGAAAAATGCTGGAAACAGTCGTAGTCGTTTTTCATCTGCTGGGTGCATTGGGCGTAGTTGCTCTGGTTTTGCTGCAGCAGGGTAAGGGTGCGGACGCTGGCGCGTCTTTCGGAGCAGGTGCTTCAAATACTGTGTTCGGAAGCCAAGGTTCCTCTACCTTTCTTAGTAAGTTTACTGCTATACTTGCCGCCGGTTTCTTCATAACCAGCTTGGGGTTAGGTTATTTTGCTAAAGAGAAGGCTCATCAGCTGACTCAAGCAGGTTTGCCAGATCCAGCAGTGTTGGAAGTTCCTAAGCAACAACCGGCTTCTGATGATGTCCCGGTGCTTCAAGAGCAAAAGTCGGCTACTCCAGCGACTGACGTGCCTCCAGCTCAAGAGCAGAAGTAAGAAGGGTTCCAAACGTAGTATTGCCGAGGTGGTGGAATTGGTAGACACGCAACCTTGAGGTGGTTGTGCCCATAGGGTGTAGGGGTTCGAGTCCCCTTCTCGGTACCAATTAGTCAGGAGAGCCCGCTGTTGCGGGCTTTCTTGCAGGTGGAAGGTTACATTGACCCTAAAAGGGATCGGTCGTATACTTCCGCCCCAGCTTTGTCGCGGGGTGGAGCAGTCTGGTAGCTCGTCGGGCTCATAACCCGAAGGTCGTCGGTTCAAATCCGGCCCCCGCAACCAGTTTAAGGAGCCCCTTTTAAGGGGCTTTTTGTTAGCTGGATACTTTCAACGCCGCTGTTCGACGGCGTTTCAAGGATGGGCGTTATGCCCATTTTTTTATTTTGCAAAGCATGCACATATCATGCACTAGGGGGTTCAGGTGTCGAGCAAGCTAGAAGAGTTGCAGGCCTTGCTGGCCCCGGTGGTCGTGGCCCTGGGCTATGAATGCTGGGGTATCGAGTTTTCGGCTCAGGGTCGTCACTCGATGTTGCGCGTTTATATCGATAAAGAGGGTGGCGTGCTGGTGGACGATTGCGCCATTGTCAGCCGTCAGATCAGCGGTGTTTTGGATGTTGAAGATCCGATCTCCGTTGAATACACCCTTGAAGTTTCCTCGCCTGGCATGGAGCGCCCGCTGTTCACTCTTGAGCAGTTTGCCAAATTTGCCGGTGAACAAGTGAAGATCAAGCTGCGCTCGCCTTTCGAAGGTCGACGCAACTTCCAGGGCCTTCTGCGCGGTGTAGAAGAGCAGGACGTCGTGGTGCAGGTAGAAGACCATGAGTTCCTGTTGCCGATCGATATGATCGACAAGGCCAACATTATTCCCAGTTTTGACTGAGACGCGGATCCCGCGGATCCAATGGCTTGCGAAAGGCGAGGCGTACGATGAGCAAAGAAGTACTGCTGGTTGTTGAGTCGGTATCCAATGAAAAGGGTGTACCGGCAAGCGTAATTTTTGAAGCGCTGGAGCTGGCTCTGGCCACTGCTACCAAAAAGCGTTTCGAAGACGAAGTGGACCTGCGTGTGGAAATCAACCGCCACACCGGTTCCTACGAAACCTTCCGTCGCTGGACGGTCGTCGAAGAGAATGATCTCGACGATCCGGCCATCGAGACCTGGCCAAGCAAGGTTGCCGAAACGCATCCTGGCGCCAAGGTCGGTGACGTCGTCGAAGAGAAAATCGAATCCATCGAGTTCGGCCGCATCGCTGCACAGACTGCCAAGCAGGTCATCGTGCAGAAAGTTCGCGAAGCCGAGCGCGCTCAAGTGGTCGACGCCTATCGCGAGCGCCTGGGAGAAATCATCTCCGGCACCGTGAAAAAGTTACCCGCGACAACGTGATCGTCGATCTGGGCAACAACGCTGAAGCGTTGCTGGCCCGTGAAGACATCATTTCTCGCGAAACCTTCCGTGTCGGCGTGCGTCTGCGTGCGCTGCTCAAGGAAATCCGCACTGAGAACCGCGGCCCGCAGCTGATCCTGTCGCGTACCGCGCCGGAAATGCTGATCGAGCTGTTCCGTATCGAAGTGCCGGAAATTGCTGAAGGCCTCATCGAGGTCATGGCCGCCTCCCGTGATCCGGGTTCGCGCGCCAAGATCGCCGTCCGCTCCAAGGACAAGCGCATCGACCCACAAGGTGCCTGCATCGGTATGCGCGGTTCGCGCGTCCAGGCGGTATCGGGTGAGTTGGGCGGTGAGCGTGTTGATATCGTGCTGTGGGACGACAACCCGGCCCAGTTCGTGATCAACGCCATGTCCCCGGCCGAGGTCGCGGCAATTATCGTTGACGAAGATGCCCATGCCATGGATATCGCCGTTGGCGCAGACAATCTGGCTCAGGCCATCGGTCGCGGTGGTCAGAACGTGCGTCTGGCCAGCCAATTGACTGGCTGGACCCTGAACGTGATGACCGAATCGGACATCCAGGCTAAGCAGCAAGCAGAAACCGGCGACATCCTGCGCAACTTCATCGACGAGCTGGAAGTCGACGAAGAACTGGCTCAGGTGCTGGTAGATGAAGGCTTCACCAGCCTGGAAGAGATTGCCTACGTACCGGTGGAGGAAATGCTCAACATCGACGGCTTTGACGAGGACATCGTCAACGAGCTTCGTGCTCGCGCCAAGGATCGCTTGTTGACCAAAGCCATCGCTACTGAGGAAAAGCTGGCAGACGCCCATCCGGCCGAAGACCTGCTCTCGCTTGAGGGTATGGACAAGGATTTGGCGATGGAACTGGCGGTGCGCGGCGTAATTACCCGCGAAGACCTGGCCGAGCAGTCTATTGACGACCTGCTCGACATCGACGGCATTGACGATGATCGTGCCGGCAAGTTGATCATGGCCGCCCGAGCCCACTGGTTCGAGTAATTAGGCGCGGCCTGAGGAGAGAAGTGCATGACGCAAGTCACGGTGAAACAACTGGCCGATGAGGTCAAAACACCGGTAGAGCGCCTGTTGCAGCAGATGCGTGAGGCAGGTCTGCCGCACACCGCCGCCGACGAAAATGTGACTGACAGTGAGAAGCAATCCCTGCTGACTCACTTGAAGAGCAGTCACAAGGCGAAAGTGGAAGAACCACGCAAGATCACGCTGCAGCGTAAAACCACCAGCACCCTGCGTGTGGCTGGTAGCAAGAGCATCAGCGTTGAAGTTCGCAAGAAGAAAGTTTTCGTACAGCGCAGCCCGGAAGAAATCGAAGCCGAGCGCAAGCGTGAACTGGATGAGCGTCGCGCAGTAGAAAATGCTGCCCGTCAGAAGGCTGAAGAAGAAGCCAAGCAACGCGCCGAAGAAGAAGCGCGTCGCCAGCCTGCTGCTGCGCAAACCGCTGCCAGCGACGCCGTTGCGGCGCCGGCTGCCGCTGCCGAACCCGTTCGCGAAAGCGCACCGGTGGCTGCTGCTCCTGCGCCATCGGCTGACGTTCGCAACAAGCAGAACGAACAGCGCCGTCCGGACAAACCACGTGCCGACGACAACAATCGTCGCAGCGGTGGTGGTGATGGCGAGCGCAAAAACGCTCCGCATCGCGCATCGGTCAAAGAAAAAGCCCCGGCGCCACGTGTGGCACCACGTACTACCGACGAAGAAAGCGATGGCTTCCGTCGTGGTGGTCGCGGCAAGGCCAAGCTGAAGAAGCGCAACGCCCACGGTTTCCAGAGCCCGACCGGCCCTGTCGTGCGTGACGTGCAGATCGGCGAGACCATCACGGTTGGCGATCTGGCCAACCAGATGTCGGTCAAAGCGGCTGAAATCATCAAGTTCATGTTCAAACTGGGTACTCCAGCGACCATCAACCAGGTGCTTGATCAGGAAACTGCTCAACTGGTAGCCGAAGAACTGGGCCACAAAGTGACCCTGGTCAGCGACACCGCTCTGGAAGATTCCCTGGCCGAGTCCCTGAAGTTTGAAGGTGAGTCGTTCTCCCGTGCACCAGTCGTGACCGTAATGGGTCACGTTGACCACGGTAAGACTTCCCTGCTCGACTACATCCGTCGTGCCAAGGTAGCTGCTGGCGAAGCCGGCGGTATCACCCAGCACATCGGTGCATACCACGTTGAGACTGATCGCGGCATGGTCACTTTCCTCGACACCCCGGGTCACGCTGCGTTTACCGCAATGCGTGCCCGTGGTGCCAAGGCGACCGACATCGTGATCCTCGTGGTTGCAGCGGACGACGGCGTGATGCCACAAACCATCGAAGCGGTTCAGCATGCTCAGGCAGCTGGCGTACCGCTGGTGGTAGCAGTGAACAAGATCGACAAGCCGGGCGCCGATCTCGATCGCATCCGCAGCGAACTGTCGGTTCACGGCGTGACTTCCGAAGACTGGGGTGGCGACACACCATTCGTTCCGGTTTCGGCGAAGATGGGTACTGGCGTGGACGAGCTGCTTGAAGCCGTTCTGCTGCAGGCCGAAGTTCTCGAACTGAAAGCTACTCCGTCGGCTCCTGGCCGTGGTGTGGTGGTTGAATCGCGTCTCGACAAAGGTCGCGGCCCAGTCGCAACCGTGCTGGTTCAGGACGGTACGCTGCGTCAAGGCGACATGGTCCTGGTCGGTTCGAACTACGGCCGTGTACGTGCCATGCTCGACGAGAACGGCAAGCCAATCAAGGAAGCGGGTCCATCCATCCCTGTCGAGATCCTCGGCCTGGACGGTACCCCGGACGCTGGCGACGAGATGAGCGTGGTTGCCGACGAGAAGAAAGCCCGTGAAGTGGCTCTGTTCCGTCAAGGCAAGTTCCGCGAAGTCAAACTGGCTCGTGCTCACGCCGGCAAGCTGGAAAACATCTTCGAAAACATGGGTCAGGCGGAGAAGAAGACGCTCAACATCGTCCTCAAATCCGACGTCCGTGGTTCGCTGGAAGCGTTGAACGGTGCCTTGAATGGCCTGGGCAACGACGAAGTTCAAGTGCGCGTCGTGGGTGGCGGTGTCGGTGGTATCACCGAATCCGACGCCAACCTGGCACTGGCTTCCAACGCTGTGCTGTTCGGCTTCAACGTGCGTGCCGATGCCGGCGCTCGCAAGATCGTCGAGCAGGAAGGTCTGGATATGCGTTACTACAACGTGATCTATGACATCATCGAAGACGTCAAGAAAGCCCTGACCGGCATGCTCGGCAGCGATGTTCGCGAGAACATCCTGGGTGTGGCCGAAGTGCGTGACGTGTTCCGTTCGCCGAAGTTTGGCGCGATCGCCGGTTGCATGGTGATCGAAGGTGTCGTGCACCGTAACCGTCCGATCCGCGTACTGCGTGAAGACATCGTTATCTTCGAAGGCGAGCTGGAATCCCTGCGCCGCTTCAAGGATGACGCTTCCGAAGTGCGTGCCGGCATGGAATGCGGTATCGGCGTGAAGAGCTACAACGACGTCAAAGTCGGCGACAAGATCGAAGTCTTCGAGAAGGTTCAGGTTGCTCGCAGCCTCTGACTCGCGCACTTCAAGGGCCACGATGGGCCGTAGCATGCAAATGCACGGCACAGCGTCCGGACTCTAAACGCAACGCCCGGTCTGGCTTTTGTCAGGCCGGGCGTTTGCCGCTTTCAGACCTTGCGGGTTTCACCGCTGGGCAGTAACAGGTAACAAATCATGGCAAAAGAATACAGCCGTACCCAACGTATCGGCGATCAGATGCAGCGCGAGCTGGCGCAACTGATCCGTCGCGAAGTCAAAGACCCGCGCGTCGGCCTGGTCACCATCACCGCTGTGGAAGTGTCCCGTGACGTTGGTCACGCGAAGATTTTCATCACCGTGATGGGCCAGGACAACGCTGAAGACATCGCGCAAAGCATCAAGGTGCTCAATGCCGCCGCAGGCTTCCTGCGCATGCAATTGGCCCGCGAAATGAAGCTGCGCAGCGTGCCGCAATTGCACTTCCACTACGACGAATCGGTCGTGCGTGGCGCGCACCTGTCGGCGCTGATCGAGCGCGCCGTCGCTGAAGACAATCAGCACGTTGCCGCTCCTGCACCTGAAGACACCAAGGAGTAATTCGGTGGCTCAGGTCAAACGTATCCGTCGTAACGTCAGCGGCATCATCCTGCTCGACAAGCCATTGGGGTTCACCTCCAACGCTGCCTTGCAGAAGGTGCGCTGGCTGCTCAATGCCGAGAAGGCCGGGCACACCGGCAGCCTCGACCCGCTGGCCACCGGCGTGTTGCCGCTGTGCTTCGGCGAGGCGACCAAGTTCTCGCAGTACTTGCTCGATTCCGACAAGGGCTATGAGACCCTGGCGCAACTGGGCAAGACCACCACCACGGCCGATGCCGAAGGCGAGGTTTTGCAGGAGCGTCCGGTGACCGTTGGTCGCGCCGATGTCGAAGCGGTTCTGCCGAAATTTCGTGGGCAAATCAGTCAGATACCGCCGATGTACTCGGCACTCAAGCGTGATGGCCAGCCGCTGTACAAACTGGCACGTGCAGGCGAAGTAGTGGAGCGCGAACCGCGTTCTGTTACTATTGCGCGCTTGGAATTGCTGGCCTTCGAAAGCGATACTGCGCGGCTTGCGGTGGACTGCAGCAAGGGCACCTATATTCGCACCCTGGTGGAGGATATCGGTGAGCAACTCGGTTGTGGTGCGTACGTCGCAGAACTGCGCCGGACCCAGGCCGGGCCTTTCACCCTGGCGCAGACCGTGACCCTCGAAGAGCTGGAAGCGGTACATGCCGAAGGCGGCAACGAAGCGGTCGATCGCTTCCTGATGCCATCGGACAGCGGCCTGCAGGATTGGCCGTTGCTGCACTTCTCGGAAGCGAGCGCGTTCTACTGGCTCAACGGCCAGCCGGTACGTGCCCCGGATGCACCGAAGTTCGGCATGGTACGAGTACAGGATCACAATGGTCGCTTCATCGGTATCGGTGAAGTGAGCGAAGACGGGCGTATCGCGCCGCGTCGCTTGATTCGGTCAGAATGACCGGAACCGGTCTGCGCAAGCGGGCCGGCGAGTGTGGCTGTTAACAGGCATGGTCACTACTCATTTATAGATACAGGGATTTGTCCCTGGCCTGTTGAAGCTGTTTCCCTGAAACAGTTTCCTGATAAGGAAGGATTGCCTCATGGCTCTCGACGTTCAAGAAAAAGCTCAAATCGTTGCTGACTACCAGCAAGCTGTTGGTGACACTGGTTCGCCAGAAGTGCAGGTTGCACTGCTGACCGCCAACATCAACAAACTGCAAGGTCACTTCAAGGCCAACGGTAAAGATCACCACTCCCGTCGTGGTCTGATCCGCATGGTTAACCAGCGTCGCAAGCTGCTGGACTACCTGAAAGGCAAGGACGTAAGCCGGTACGCCGCGCTGATCGCTCGCCTGGGTCTGCGTCGCTAATCAGCGATTGCGCTATGAGGTTGGTGGTCTGTCGGGCGTCAGCGGTTTTCTGCTGGCGCCTTGCAGGCTCCCAGCCTCAAGTTTTATCTGCAGCATGGCTTTACCTGTAGCACCCGGACAATTGCCATCGGGCCGATTCCTGAGATTGCCCAAGAATTCGCAAGAAACCGTTTCCCCCAAGAGCCACAAAGAAGGTAGGACACCGTGAACCCGGTAATCAAAAATTCCAGTTCGGTCAATCGACCGTTACCCTCGAGACAGGCCGTATCGCCCGTCAGGCCTCCGGCGCAGTATTGGTCACCGTTGACGACGACGTCAGCGTGTTGGTGACTGTTGTCGGTGCAAAGCAAGCCGATCCGGGCAAGGGCTTCTTCCCTCTGTCCGTGCACTACCAGGAAAAGACTTACGCTGCCGGTAAGATCCCTGGCGGTTTCTTCAAGCGTGAAGGCCGTCCTTCCGAGAAAGAAACCCTGACTTCCCGACTGATCGACCGTCCGATTCGTCCGCTGTTCCCAGAAGGCTTCATGAACGAAGTGCAGGTTGTCTGCACCGTCGTTTCCACCAGCAAGAAGACCGATCCGGACATCGCTGCGATGATCGGTACCTCGGCTGCCCTGGCCATTTCCGGCATTCCGTTCGACGGCCCGATCGGCGCCGCTCGCGTGGCTTTCCACGAAAGCACCGGCTACCTGCTGAACCCGACTTACGAACAGCAAGCCGCTTCGAGCCTGGACATGGTCGTTGCCGGTACTTCCGACGCCGTGCTGATGGTTGAATCGGAAGCCAAAGAGCTGACCGAAGACCAGATGCTGGGCGCAGTACTGTTCGCTCACGACGAATTCCAGGTTGTGATCAACGCTGTTAAAGAACTGGCTGCCGAAGCCGCCAAGCCAACCTGGAACTGGGCTCCTGCGCCAG
Source organism: Pseudomonas sp. B21_DOA (assembly GCA_030544685.1). Taxonomy (NCBI): domain Bacteria; kingdom Pseudomonadati; phylum Pseudomonadota; class Gammaproteobacteria; order Pseudomonadales; family Pseudomonadaceae; genus Pseudomonas; species Pseudomonas sp. B21_DOA. The sequence continues at coordinate 1,869,152 of CP086683.1, forward strand.
AAGCCACCGAGCTGCTGGGCGCGATCCGTGCCGAGTTCGGCGACGCGATCTCCCAGGCCTACACCATCACCATCAAGGCCGACCGTTACGCTCGCCTGGGTGAGCTGAAGGACCAAGTGGTTGCCAAGCTGTCCGGTGAAGAAGGCCAGCCAAGCGCTGCTGAAGTCAAGGCAGCCTTCGGCGAAATCGAATACCGCACCGTTCGCGAAAACATCGTTAACGGCAAGCCACGTATCGACGGCCGCGACACCAAAACTGTGCGTCCGCTGAACATCGAAGTCGGCGTTCTGCCGAAGACTCACGGTTCGGCGCTGTTCACCCGTGGTGAAACCCAGGCACTGGTTGTGGCAACACTGGGCACCGCCCGTGACGCGCAACTGCTGGACACCCTGGAAGGCGAAAAGAAAGACCCGTTCATGCTGCACTACAACTTCCCGCCGTTCTCGGTGGGCGAGTGTGGTCGCATGGGTGGCGCCGGTCGTCGCGAAATCGGTCACGGCCGTCTGGCCCGTCGTTCGGTTTCGGCCATGCTGCCGGCCGCTGACGTGTTCCCGTACACCATCCGCGTGGTGTCGGAAATCACCGAATCCAACGGTTCGAGCTCGATGGCTTCCGTGTGCGGTGCTTCCTCGCGCTGATGGACGCTGGTGTACCGATGAAAGCACCGGTGGCCGGTATCGCCATGGGTCTGGTTAAAGAAGGCGAGAAGTTCGCCGTCCTGACCGACATCCTCGGCGACGAAGATCACCTGGGCGACATGGACTTCAAGGTAGCCGGTACCGCCAAAGGCGTTACTGCGCTGCAGATGGACATCAAGATCAAGGGCATTACCGAAGAGATCATGGAAATCGCTCTGGGCCAGGCCCTTGAAGCGCGCCTGAACATCCTCGGCCAGATGAACCAGATCATTGGCCAGTCGCGTACCGAACTGTCGGCCAACGCTCCGACCATGATCGCGATGAAGATCGACACCGACAAGATCCGTGACGTTATCGGTAAAGGTGGCGCGACCATCCGTGCGATCTGCGAAGAAACCAAGGCTTCGATCGACATCGAAGACGACGGTTCGATCAAAATCTTCGGCGAAACCAAGGATGCCGCAGAAGCTGCTCGTCAGCGCGTTCTGAGCATCACTGCAGAAGCCGAGATCGGCAAGATCTACGTCGGCAAGGTTGAGCGAATCGTCGACTTCGGCGCATTCGTAAACATCCTGCCAGGCAAGGACGGTCTGGTGCACATCTCGATGCTGAGCGACGCTCGCGTAGAGAAAGTCACCGACATCCTGAAGGAAGGCCAGGAAGTGGAAGTGCTGGTACTGGACGTGGACAACCGCGGCCGTATCAAGCTGTCCATCAAAGACGTGGCAGCTGCCAAGGCTTCGGGCGTTTAATTACCCGAAAGCTTTAGCGCAATGAAAATGCCCCCGCCGTGTAAACGGCGGGGGCATTTTTTATCTGAAATAAAGAAATTGTAGTTCTCAAAAGAAAACCATCAGACAACCCACAAATTTGCCGCAGCCCGAGTCCGGTGCTAGGTTTAGCCCACCGCCCGTGTAGCTCAGCCGGTAGAGCAGCGCACTCGTAACGCGAAGGTCGCAGGTTCGATTCCTGTCTCGGGCACCAACTCCTCAGCGCGCCACGTCGATACATGTTCCGCAGGTCAGCTTTTTGTGCAAGAGATGTAAAGAGGCATGTAATTCGTCATGCAAACGTCCTATATTCGGTGCCTGCATGAGCATCGCTTAGCAGTTTTCAGATGATCCCGAATGGTTCCGAAGGCCGGCCAGTCCGCGTCAGAGAGATCCTTGATGATCCAGATCCATCCTCCATTCCTAAGATCAGCGAGAACCCCATGACTGAATTGACCCAAGAGCAACGCCACGAACAAGCGCTGGAAAAATACCTTCTGGATGTGCCGGACCTGAAGGAAGAGATCAAGGACCTGAGTCCCGATGATCAGAAAGACCAGATCCAGTGGGCCTTCGAAGACGAAGCCGAAGCGCAGGGCTTGCAGCCGTGGGAGCTGACGCTCAAGTACACCAGCACGCCGGAGGAGTTCGAGGCGCAGCGCCTCGTGCTGCACAAGGAAGCGGCGGAAGTATTGGGTGTCGAGTGGGAAGAGTACTGCGAGATGAACAATCTAGTCGTTTAAAAGCAGCTACAAGTTTCAAGCTGCAAGCTACAAGTTAAAGCAGAATCGCTCAGCTTGCAGCTTGCAGCTTGCAGCTTGCAGCTTGCAGCTCAGAGACTCAGTCTCATCGACAGATCCACCGCTTTGACATCCTTGGTCATCGCACCAATCGAAATGTAATCCACGCCCGTTTCGGCGATCGGCAGCAGCGTGCTTTCGTTGATGCCGCCGCTGGCTTCCAGTTTCGCTTTGCCGGCGGTCAGGCGTACCGCTTCGCGCATGTCGTCCAGGCTCAGTTCGTCGAGCATGATGATGTCGGCGCCGGCTTCCAGCGCCTGCTTCAGTTCTTCAAGACTTTCCACTTCGATCTCCACCGGTTTGCCCGGGGCGATCTTGTGCGCGGCGGCCACGGCTTCGGCGATGCCACCGCTGGCGGCGATGTGGTTTTCCTTGATCAGGAAAGCGTCGTAGAGACCGATGCGGTGGTTGTGACAGCCGCCGCAGGTCACCGCATATTTCTGTGCCATACGCAGGCCGGGCAGAGTCTTGCGGGTGTCGAGCAACTTGACCTGCGTCTCGCCGACGAAGTCCGCCAGGTATTGCGCGCGCGTCGCTACGCCGGACAACAACTGCAGGAAGTTCAACGCGCTGCGTTCACCCGTCAGCAACGAGCGAGCCGGGCCTTCGAGGTGGAACAGCGGCTGATTGGCCTTGACCCGCTGGCCGTCGACCACTTGCCAATGCACCGCCACGCGCGGATCGAGCTGGCGGAACACCGCATCGACCCACGCGGTGCCGCAGATGACGGCGTCGTCGCGGGTGATAATGGTGGCTTTGGCCAGGCGTTCGGCCGGGATCAGTTGCGCGGTGATGTCGCCGCTGCCGACGTCTTCAAGCAACGCACGACGCACGTTGTTTTCGATTTCGGCGGTCAGATCGGCGAGACGTAGATTCGGCATAACGGACTCCACAAACAAAGTGGTTCGATTATAGGGGCAGGGCGCGAGCCAACCCAAGGCGAGAACGCGCATGCCTGACGCATCTGGTCGATTTTCCTGCGCTGAGTTCGAGGCGCATGGCGTATAGGGGAAACCCTGAGACCTATAGCATCGCCGGCCTCTTTTGCCAGATAATCCGCCTTGTATTTGACGTCATGGCTTTGACGAACGACTCCACTGGGGCAGTGTCAAAGCGACGAACCGAATCACCGTTCCAGGAGGCCAGGATGCGCAACGACGGGAAAGTGGTGCCTTTGCACCGGGCGACTGCCGATCTGGCGGACCACTCGCCGCTTGCCCGCTTGCCGGTGATTCTGCTGCAGGTTCGCGACAAGGCTGCGCAGCAGCTGCGCCACGATTTGCAGGAGCTGTTCGATAACGCTGATGACACCCTGTTCGAAATGGCCGACCGGGCGCGCAACGACGTCGATCAGAACATTTTTTCGAAGCCATGCGCGACCTGCGCCTCAAGCGCAAGAATATCGAGCGCGGCTTTCTTGAACTGTTCTTTGAAGCCTTCGCCGGCCTTACCCAATACGATCCCGCCGCCAATACCCTGCCACGCACCCCGGTGGTCGAAGAGTCGGCGCCGCGCACCGATGCCATGGAGCGTACCGTCGCCGTGCAGACCATGGTCAGCCGTGTGCTCAAGCGCGACGGCTTTGCCCTCGACCAACTGACCGCACGGTTCAGCTCGATGCTCGGCAAGCGTCTCGATGATCAGCACAATCCCCTCAGCCCGGCGATGCTCTGCGAATACTTCCTGCAGGCCGGGCGTAACCTCGGCGTCGAGATCAAGGTCAAGCTGATCCTGCTCAAACTGTTCGAACGCTATGTGCTGGCCGACACCGAGCAACTGTATGCCGAAGCCAATCAGTTGCTGCTCGCCACCGGCGTGTTGCCACATCTGAAACCCGCCGTGGCTCGTCGCATGGTCGAGCCTGCCGATAGCGACACATTCATTGAAGATCTCGACGAGCCGCCAGCGGACGAAGGCATCGAGGAAGTGTTCGCAGCGATGCAGCAATTGCTCGCCCACGTGCGCGGCCGCGTCACACCGACCCTGGAGCCCGGTGCCCCGGCGCATCCGATCAATACCCGCGACCTGCTGCGGTTGTTGTCGCACTTGCAGCAATACGTCCCTGCGCTCGAGGCTCAGGAGGATTTCGATCTGCGCCACCAGCTCGAGCAACTGCTGACCCGGGTCAGCGTCAGAAGCGGCAGATCCCGCGTCGTCGCGACGGCCGACGAAGACGTGATCAACCTGATCGCCATGGTCTTCGACTGCATCCTCGATGATCGCAACGTGCCTGACGCGCTCAAGACGCTGATCGGCCGACTGCAGATTCCGATGCTCAAGGTCGCTGTACTGGACAAAAGTTTCTTCAGCCGCAGCACGCACCCGGCGCGGCGCCTGCTCAATGAAATCGCCGAGGCCGCAATGGGCTGGAGCGATTGCGACGGCGCTGAGCGCGACAACCTCTACGTGCGCATCGAGCAAGTGGTACAGCGCTTGCTCAGCGAGTTTGTCGACGACCCGGCGATCTTCTCCGAACTGCTCGCCGACTTCCTCGCCTTCACTCAGGAAGAGCGCCGCCGCACCGAACTGCTTGAACAACGCTTGCGGGACGCCGAGGAAGGCCGGGCGAAGGCCGAGCTGGCTCAGCGGCGTGTCTCGCAGGCGTTGCAACAGGCGCTACTGGGCAAAGTGCTGCCGGCGACGGTAGTGAGTTTCGTCCAGCAGGCCTGGAGCAAAGTGCTGTTGCTGACCTGCCTCAAGCATGGCGATCAGTCTGCCGAATGGCACGCCGACGTGCAGACCATGGAACAGTTGGTCTGGAGCGTGCAGCGCCACGACGACGGCGAATCCAGCCTGCGCCTGCTGGCACTGGTCCCGGGGTTGCTCAAGTCACTGCGCGATGGCCTGAGCAGCACCGCGTTCGACCCGTTTGCCACCAGCGAATTTTTCAGTGAGCTGGAGGCTCTGCACGTGCGCGTGCTGGAGCGTTCCGACGATGCCGATCACAGCGCCATGCCGCTGATCGAAGTCACGCCCGAGGTCTTGCAGCACAGCGCCGGCCAGGCAACAGCCACCCCGGCGCCGCGCCTGGCGCAAGACGCTGCCGGTCTGTCTCAGGTCGAGCAGTTGCGAGTGGGCCACTGGGTGGTGTTCGACGCAGACGACGAACAGACCTTGCGTTGCAAACTCGCCGCGATCATCGAAGAGACCGGCAAATATGTCTTCGTCGACCGCACCGGGACGAAAGTGCTGGAGCACAGCCGCACCGACCTCGCCTTGGCTTTCAGCCGTGGCGCCGCGCGTGCGCTGGATGACACCTTGCTGTTCGACCGCGCATTGGAATCGGTGCTGGGCGACCTGCGGCGACTCAATCGCGGCAAGTGATCGCGCGGTGAGGGTGGATCGCGGCATACTGGGCGCCCACATGGTCGGCGTTGAAGGAATCGGTATGCAGTTGGATCCCGCGAGCGGGTGGTGTCATGGCGTGCAGATCTGCCCGTCGCCCAACTTCAATGAGCGCCCGGCGGGCGAAGTGTCCCTGTTGGTCATCCACAACATCAGCCTGCCGCCGGCGCAATTCGCCACGGGCAAGGTGCAGGAATTTTTCCAGAATCGTCTGGATGTCACCGAACATCCCTACTTTGCAGGCATCGCTGACCTGCGTGTCTCGGCGCATTTTCTGATCGAACGTGACGGCAAGGTCACCCAGTTTGTCTCCTGTCTTGCGCGGGCGTGGCATGCCGGGGTTTCTGTGTTCGAGGGCCGTGAAACCTGTAACGATTTTTCCGTGGGCATCGAGCTGGAAGGCACCGATGATCTGCCGTTCACCGACGAGCAATATCGCGCGCTTACTGCGCTGTCCCGGCAGTTGCAGAAACGTTTTCCGGCGATCACTGATCAGCGTATCTGCGGCCACAGCGATATCGCTCCGGGGCGCAAGACCGATCCGGGACCGGCATTCGACTGGGCACGCTACCGCGCAGCCCTGGCAAAAGAGGAAGGACAATGAGTTTTCTGGTGTTACTGCTGGCGGTGTGGATCGAGAAGTTTTCGGCCCTGCGTCATCGGCTTCAACGCGACGGCGGATGGATCCGCGAACTGCACAAACTCGAAAACAGCAAACGGCTGGCCAGGCAACCGTGGCTGGTGCTGACGATTCTGGTGCTGTGCCCGGTGGCGTTGCTGGCGCTGTTGCTGCTGGTGCTGGAACCGGTGGCGTACGGTCTGCTGGCGCTGCCGGTGCACTTGTTGGTGGTGATTTACAGCCTCGGGCGTGGCGATCTGCTCGGCGGCCTCGGGCCGTTCCGCGATGCCTGGCGTCGTGAGGACCTGCAAGCGGCGGCGCACGTGGCCAAGCGCGACCTGAACATCTGCGCTGACAGCGGCGAGCAATTGCTCGAGCAGGTGCAAGGTCATTTGTTGTGGCAGGCCTATCAGAGTTTCTTCGCGGTGATCTTCTGGTATTTCCTCCTCGGTCCGGTGGCAGCATTGGCCTATCGGCTGTTGGCGCTGGCCGAAGAGCACGGGACCAACCCGGCGCTGGTCGAGCGTGCTGCGCAGTTGCGCCATGCCTTCGATTGGGTGCCGGTGCGTTTGCTGGCGGCGAGTCTGGCGCTTGTCGGCAACTTCGTCGCGGTCAGTCGAGTGATGCTGCACGAACTGTTGAACTGGAACATCAGCGCAGCGCAGTTGATCAACAAGGTCGGCCTGGCAGCCGGGGAGGTTCCACCGCCAGTGGTCGGCCCGGACGGCATCAACACCCTCGACTGCCTGTGGGAACTGCTGCTGCGCGCGGCGGTGCTGTGGTATGCCGGGTTTGCCTTGTGGACTGTTCTGGTTCACTGATTAGAGAAGATCAAAAGATCGCAGCCTGCGGCAACTCCTACATGGGATCGCATTTCCTGTAGGAGCTGCCGAAGGCTCGGACCGCGATCGGACGATCTTTTCGCTTTTGACTGTGGCGATCACTGCATCGCCATTAACCTTAAGTTACAAAACCTCCCGCCGATTTGCGCTATACAGAGATAGCGCCCGATAGTGGCTATCTGCTTTCGTCCCGCGCCTGCCAATAAAAACAAGAAAAACCAAGGGAGACTTCCAGTGAAGAGCTTGCTCTATCCCGCCGTCTCGCTGATGAACCGTCTGAGCTTCGGCATGAAGTTCAGCCTGATCAGCGTGCTGTTCCTAGTGCCGATGCTGGTGACCAATTTCTATCTGGTGCGCGACTCCTATCGCGAATTTCAGGGCACCCGCGTCGAACTGCAGAGCCTCGACCTGTTGGGCAGCAGCTTGAGCCTGCGTCGCGATCTGGAGACCCTGAACAATCTGGTGCAGATCGACGTCACCCTCGGCCAGTCCGGCAAGGCCGGCAACGTCGAAGCGCAGATCCAGACGCTGGAGCAGGCTTTGCTCGCGCGCCTGGAAGGGCTGGCGGCGATGACCGAGGACCCGGAGCAGATCAAGCAGTTCGAGGCGAAACGCGATGAAATGATCGCCGCGTTCAAGGCCCAGCAAGCGGAGAGCTCGCTGCAAAGCAAAAGCGCGTTGATTGGCAAGTTGCTGGCCAATGCGCAGATTTTCAGCCAGATCATCACCAGTCAGGCCGGCCTCAGTCGCGATAACCAGAGCGACATTCGCCAGCTCAGCGAACTGGTGACGCTGATCACCCCAGCGTCACGCAGACTCTCGGCGAAGGCCGGGCGATAGGCTCGTATTCGTTGGGCCAGGGCTTTCTCAACAGTTCCTCGAGCACGCGTTTTGACGAGTTGCTGGTGCAGATCGAAAAGCTCCAGGCCGAGTACGCGCTGAAACTGCAAGACGCCCTCGGTTCCAGCAGCGCCGCACGCGAATCCCTCAGTGCCCAGGCCGACACCAGCAAGGCTTCACTCAAGCAGGCCAGCGAGCTGTTCGAAGAACAAGTGGTGATGGCCGACACCCTCGATGCGCCGTGGCAGGCGTTCTACGATCAGGTCACCGGGCTGATGGAACACACCTACCAGCTCAATCAGGCCACGCTGAAATTCCTCGGCAGCCAGTTGCAGCAGCGTCTGGCGCAGAATCGCACGCACATGATTCTGCAAGCCTCGGCGCTGTCGGTGGTGTTCGTGCTGATTTTCTATCTTTATGGCGGTTTCTACGCCTCGACCCGCACCACCCTGAAAAGCCTTGGCGCGATGATGGACAAGGTCGCGGCCGGTGACATGACCGTCAACTTCAAGGCCAGCAGCCGTGATGAACTGGGCGAGTTGGGCGAGGTGTTCAACGGCACGGTGAAGAAGATTCACGACTTGATCGAACGCGTCGGCCACACCGTCGGCGAGGTCGAGCGTCAGGCCGGACAGGTCGAAAGCGTGTCGGCGCAAAGCAATCAGGCCGTCGCCGGCCAGCGTACGCAGATCGAACAAGTGGCGACGGCGATGAACCAGATGTCGGCGACGTCAATGGAAGTCGCGCGCAGTGCTGCGGCCGCGGTGAGCAGCGCCCATAGCGTCAACGACGAAACCCTCAGCGGGCGCGGTCTGGTGGAATCGCAGCAAGGCAGCATTGCCGCGCTGGCCAGCGAAATCGATCAGTCGGTGCTAGTGATCAATCAACTGGCCAGCGACAGCCAGTCGATCAGCCGTGTGCTTGAGGTGATCAAGAGCATCGCCGAACAGACCAACCTGCTGGCGCTCAACGCCGCTATCGAAGCGGCCCGGGCCGGTGAGCAGGGGCGCGGTTTTGCCGTGGTCGCCGACGAAGTGCGCACCTTGGCCAAGCGCACCCAGCAATCGACCGAAGAAATCGAACAGATGATCGCCAAGTTGCACGGCGGCGTCGGCGCGGCGGTGAAGGCCATGGGTGTCAGCCATCAGATGGCCAATGGCACGGTCGGGCAGTCGGAGAAGGTCCAGCAGGCACTGGAAAATATTCTTGGCGCGGTGGGCATGATCGTCGACCAGAACCAGCAGATTGCCGCTGCCGTGGAACAGCAGACCGCCGTGGCCCATGACATCGACCAGAACATCGTCGAAATCAACCGCGCCGGCGAACGCACAGCGCAAGGTGCGCACCAGACCGAAGATGCCAGCCGCGCGCTGTCGGCGCAGGTGGTTGAGCTCAAACAACTGATCAGTGCGTTTCGCGTCTGAAAGCTGGAACCGGATCAAAAATGTGGGAGCGAGCCTGCTCGCGAAGGCGGTGGATCAGGCACTGGCGATGTCACTGACAGACCGCTATCGCGAGCAGGCTCGCTTCCACAGGGGACGGCGGTGTTACCAGCCGAAGACTTCGCAGCAGTTGGCGGTGCTGGCGGCGGCGAGTTGTTCAGGCGTGATATTCATCAGCTCGGCCAGCGCCGCACAAATCGCCGGCAGATGCGCCGGGCTGTTGCGCTGGCCGGGGAACATCGCGGGGGCCATGTCCGGTGAATCGGTTTCCAGCACCACCGATTGCAGCGGCAGTTCCGGCAGGACCCGATGCATGCGCAATGCCTGCGGCCAGGTCGGTGCACCGCCAAGACCCAGTTTGAAACCGAGCTTGATGTATTCCCGCGCTTCCTCGCGGCTGCCGGCGAAGGCGTGGATGATGCCGGCGCGTTTGAGCTTGAAGCGTTTGAGCGTGGCGATCACCGCTGCGTGGCTGCGGCGTACATGGATCAGTGCTGGCAACTCGAAGTCCGCCGCCAGTTGCAGCTGCGCTTCGAACAACGATTGCTGGCGCTCGCGATCCAGGGTTTCGATGAAATAATCGAGGCCGATCTCGCCGACTGCGCACAGCTGCCGATGCCCACGCAACCGTGTCAGCCAGTCCCCCAGCGCATGCAAATCCTCGGGCCGATGCTGATCGAGAAACACCGGGTGCAGACCGAACGCCGCGTACAGCTCGGCATCGCTCTGCACCAGATCCCAGACCCGTTGCCAGTTGTCCTGATGCACGCCCAGCACGACGATGCGCCGCACGCCAAGGGCGCGGCTTTCGGCCAGCAACTCGGCGCGATCGGCGTCGAAGTCGGGGAAGTCGAGGTGGGTGTGGCTGTCGATCAGCTCCACGATTCAGTCCCGATGAATACGCTGCTTGAAGGTCCGCGCAATGGCTTGCACGCCCGGTTGGTAGTCGTCCTGCTCGACCGCGGCCAAGGCCAGTTCCAGGGCCTTGTCGGCGATCAGCTGGTGTTGCTGGGACATGGCGTTGACCGGCAGCGGCAGGAAATCCAGCAACTGCGTGTCGCCGAAGGTGCCAAGGCGCAGCGGCCGCGATTTCAACGGGAAATCATGCAGCGCATCGAACACGCCCTGTAGCAGCACGTAGGAAGTGGTCACCAGCGCGTCAGGCAAATGCCCCAGACGCTGCAGGAGTTCTTCCATCAATTGCTTGCCGCACTCGCGGCTGAACGACTCGGCGTGCTCGACCAGCACTTCGCCTTTGAAGTCGCTGAGCGCTGCGCGGAAACCGGCGGCACGCTCCTGGCTGATGCTCAGCTCCGGGCGTGCGCCGAGCAGCACGATCTGTTTGGGCTGCGGGTCTAGCAGGCTCTGGGTCAGGTGCAGACTGGCCTCGCGGTCGTCGCTGATCACCGAACAGAAATGCTCCGGCTCCATGACCCGGTCGATGGCGATGATCGGCAGACCTTTGGCCTGCAACTGGCGGTAGCTGTCATCATCGGCGGGCAGGCAACTGGCAACGATCAGCGCATCGCAGCGACGCGCGCGGAACAGTTGCAGCAACTGGCGCTCGCTGTCCGGCGCATCGTCGGAACTGGCGATCAGCAATTGATAACCGCGCGCCCGCGCGCCTTGTTCGAGCAACTTGGCGATCCGCGCGTAACTGGGGTTTTCCAGATCCGGCAGGATAAAGCCCAGGGTGCGCGTGTGCCGACTGCGCAGGCCGGCCGCTTGCGGATTGGGCGTGAAGCCGTGCAGATCGACCACCGCGCGCACGCGCTCGACGGTCGCGTTGCTGATGCGTTGCTGTTCGGCCTTGCCGTTGATGACGTAGCTGGCGGTGGTGACGGAGACGCCGGCCAACCGCGCGATATCACTGAGTTTCAACCCGGTATTTCCTTGTTGTTTCGAGCATGCCGCGACATTTTCGCCAATCCTACCCGATAAGGGCAGTCGACTTGTTGCCTGGGCAGATCCGACCAGTTGGACTTCAAGGATGAGACATTATCGAGTAACGTGCCGATCAATCTAGATTAAACGTTTCAGCAAGCGTATTTTCTACGTTTTAGACGCCTTTGGCCGGTCCTGCCGTGAAACCGCCAAAACTGCCGCTGAAAAGCGCGGCAGAGCGCCTAAGCTGTGAACCATTCAAAACAATACCTGGCGTTGAACTGCGCCAAAAGGAGATCGCATGCTCGAGCTCACTATAGAGCAGATATCCATGGGCCAGTCGGCCGTGGATAAACCCGCTGCCCTGCAATTGCTGGCCAGTCATCTGGTTGCCGACGGTCTGGTGGCCGACGGTTACCTCGCCGGCCTGCAGGCCCGGGAAGCCCAGGGCTCGACCTTTCTCGGTCAAGGCATCGCCATTCCCCACGGCACCCCGGAAACCCGCGATCAGGTATTCGCCACCGGCGTGCGCCTGATGCAGTTTCCCGACGGCGTCGACTGGGGCGATGGCCAGATCGTTTATCTGGCGATCGGCATCGCGGCGAAATCGGATGAACACCTGCGCCTGCTGCAACTGCTGACCCGCGCCCTCGGCGAGACCGATCTGGGCCAGGCCTTGCGTCGCGCCAGCTCCCCCGAAGCGCTGCTTAAACTGTTGCAAGGCGCGCCGCAGGAACTGGCGCTCGATGCGCAGATGATCGGCCTCGGCGTGTCGGCCGACGATTTCGAAGAACTGGTCTGGCGCGGCGCCCGTCTGCTGCGTCAGGCCGATTGTGTGAGCAACGGCTTTGCCGGCGTGTTGCAGCAAGTCGAAGCGCTGCCACTGGGCGATGGCCTGTGGTGGTTGCACAGCGAACAGACCGTGAAGCGACCGGGGCTGGCGTTCGTCACCCCGGACAAACCGATGCGCTACCTCGGCCAGCCGCTCAGCGGCCTGTTTTGCCTGGCGAGTCTTGGCGAAGCGCATCAGGCGTTGCTTGAGCGTTTGTGCGCGTTGCTGATCGAAGGTCGCGGCCACGAACTGGGCCGCGCCACCAGCAGTCGCAAAGTCCTTGAAGTGCTTGGCGGTGAACTGCCGGCCGACTGGCCGAGCGCACGTATTGCCCTGGCCAACGCCCATGGCTTGCACGCACGACCAGCGAAGATTCTTGCGCAATTGGCGAAGAGTTTTGACGGCGAAATTCGCGTGCGCATCGTCGACAGCCAGGACAGCGCCGTGTCGGTGAAGAGCCTGAGCAAACTGCTGAGCCTCGGCGCCCGCCGCGGTCAGGTGCTGGAGCTGATCGCCGAGCCGAGCATCGCCGCCGATGCCTTGCCGGCCCTGCTCGCGGCGATTGAAGAAGGCCTCGGTGAGGAAGTCGAGCCGCTGCCGGCCGTGAGTCAGCAGCGCGAAGTGATCGCCGACATCGCCGAGGTGCTGGTCGCTCCGGCGTCGGGCAGCCTGTTGCAGGCGATTCCCGCCGCACCGGGCATTGCCATCGGCCCTGCGCACATTCAGGTGCAACAAGCCATCGATTACCCGTTGCGCGGCGAGTCGGCGGCCATCGAGCGCGAGCGCCTCAAGCAAGCGCTGAGCGACGTGCGCCGCGACATTCAGGGCTTGATCGAACGCAGCAAGGCCAAGGCCATTCGGGAAATTTTCATCACCCACCAGGAAATGCTCGACGACCCGGATCTGACCGACGAAGTCGACACCCGCCTCAAGCAAGGCGAAAGCGCCGAAGCGGCGTGGATGGCGGTGATCGAAGCTGCCGCCAAACAGCAGGAGTCGCTGCAGGACGCGTTGCTCGCCGAGCGTGCCGCCGATCTGCGCGACATCGGCCGTCGAGTGCTGGCGCAATTGTGTGGCGTGCAAACCGCGAACGAGCCTGAGCAACCGTACGTTCTGGTGATGGACGAAGTTGGCCCGTCCGATGTCGCGCGGCTGGACCCGGCGCGAGTGGCGGGTATTCTCACCGCACGCGGCGGCGCTACCGCGCACAGCGCGATCGTCGCCCGTGCCCTCGGTATTCCAGCACTGGTCGGCGCGGGTGCGGCGGTGTTGCTGCTCGAACCGGGCACACCGCTGCTGCTCGACGGCCAGCGCGGGCGTCTGCATGTCGACGCTGATGCCGCGACCCTCAAGCGTGCCGCCGAAGAGCGCGACACTCGCGAGCAACGCCTGAAGATTGCCGCTGAACAGCGCCATCAACCGGCGCACACCACTGACGGTCACGCCGTTGAAGTGTTCGCCAACATCGGCGAAAGCGCAGGTGTGACCAGCGCGGTGGAGCAGGGCGCCGAAGGCATTGGTCTGCTGCGCACCGAACTGATTTTCATGGCCCACCCGCAGGCACCGGACGAGGCAACCCAGGAAGTTGAATACCGTCGCGTCCTCGATGGACTGGCCGGGCGGCCGCTGGTGGTGCGTACGCTCGATGTCGGCGGCGACAAACCGCTGCCGTATTGGCCGATTGCCAAGGAAGAAAACCCGTTCCTCGGCGTACGCGGCATCCGCCTGACCCTGCAGCGGCCGCAGATCATGGAAGCGCAACTGCGCGCCTTGCTGCGCTCGGCCGACAACCGTCCGCTGCGGATCATGTTCCCGATGGTCGGCAGCGTCGAAGAGTGGCGCCAGGCCCGCGACATGACCGAACGCCTGCGTCTGGAAATTCCAGTCGCCGACCTGCAACTGGGGATCATGATCGAGGTGCCGTCCGCCGCACTGCTCGCGCCGGTTCTGGCCAAGGAAGTCGACTTCTTCAGCGTCGGCACCAACGACCTCACGCAATACACCCTGGCCATCGACCGTGGTCACCCGACGCTGTCTGCACAAGCGGATGGCTTGCACCCGGCGGTCCTGCAACTGATCGACATCACCGTGCGCGCCGCCCATGCCCATGGCAAATGGGTCGGTGTCTGCGGCGAGCTGGCGGCTGATCCGTTGGCGGTGCCGGTGCTGGTCGGCCTCGGTGTCGACGAACTCAGCGTCTCCGGGCGCAGCATTGCCGAAGTCAAGGCGCGCATCCGTGAACTCAGCCTGACCCAGGCGCAAACCCTCGCTCAACAGGCCCTGGCCGTGGGCAGCGCGAATGAAGTGCGCGCATTAGTGGAGGCCCTGTAATGGCCAAGATTCTCACCCTGACCCTCAACCCGGCTCTGGACCTCACCGTCGAGCTGTCACGGCTCGATGCCGGTCAGGTCAATCGCAGCGAGGAGATGCACACCCACGCTGCGGGCAAAGGCGTCAATGTCGCCCAGGTGCTGGCGGATCTCGGCCATCAGGTCACCGTCAGCGGTTTTCTCGGCGAAGACAATCTGCAAGCGTTCGAAACCCTGTTCGCCAAGCGCGGTTTTGTCGACGCGTTCATCCGCGTGCCGGGCGAGACGCGCAGCAACATCAAAGTCGCCGAACAGGACGGGCGCATCACCGACATCAACGGGCCTGGCCCGGTGGTTGATGCAACGGCGCAGCAAGCCTTGCTTGATCGCTTGCAGCAGATCGCACCTGGGCACGATGCGGTGGTGGTCGCCGGCAGTCTGCCGCGTGGCGTCACCGCGCAATGGTTGCGCGAGCTGATTGAAAGGTTGAACGCGCTCGGCTTGAAAGTCGCCCTCGATTCCAGTGGTGAAGCCTTGCGCGCTGCGTTGCAGGCCAGCCCCTGGCTGATCAAACCGAACACCGAAGAATTGGCCCACGCACTTGGCTGCGAAGTGGTCTCGCCGATCGCCGAAGCACAAGCCGCCGCACGTTTGCACGGCCAAGGCATCGAGCACGTGGTGATCTCCCACGGCGCTGACGGGGTCAACTGGTTCAGTGTCGGCTCGGCCCTGCATGCCTCGCCGCCGAAAGTCAGCGTGGCCAGCACGGTCGGTGCCGGCGATTCCTTGCTGGCCGGCATGCTCCACGGTTTGCTCAGTGCCGACACCCCGAGCAAACCCTGCGCACCGCCACCGCGATTGCGGCGATGGCGGTGACCCAGATCGGTTTTGGTATCAACGACGCAGCGCAACTGGCGCAGCTCGAACAGGGCGTGCGCGTGCGCCCCTGACAGAACAATAAGAGGGTTTGTGATGAAGTTAGCCATTGTTACGGCTTGCCCGAACGGCATGGTCACCAGTGTGCTGTGCGCGCGTCTGCTCGATGCAGCGGCGCAGCGTCAGGGCTGGAGCACCAGCGTTGAAGTGGTCGATCCGGCGCACCCGGAACGCGAATTGTCGGCGGCGACCATCGAAGCCGCCGAGTGGGTGTTGCTGGTCACCACTGGCGCGGTGGACATGAGTCGCTTCGTCGGCAAGCGCGTGTTCCAGATCGCTCCGGCGCAGGCCTTGCAGGATGTCGAAGCGGTGCTGCGTCGCGGTGCTGAAGAGGCCGAAGTCTACGTGGCCAGCGAGGGCGAACCGGCGATCGATGCGCCCCGTGCGCCGCGCATCGTCGCCATCACGGCCTGCCCGACCGGCGTCGCCCACACCTTCATGGCCGCCGAAGCGTTGCAGCAGACTGCCAAGCGCCTGGGTTATGAATTGCAGGTCGAAACCCAAGGCTCGGTCGGCGCGAAAACCCCGCTCAGCGCAACGGCCATCGCCGAGGCTGACGTGGTGTTGCTGGCGGCGGATATCGAGGTCGCCACCGAGCGTTTCGCCGGCAAAAAGATCTATCGCTGCGGCACTGGCGTTGCCCTGAAGCAATCCGAAGCGACCCTGAAAAAAGCGCTGGCCGAAGGCGCAGTGGAAAGTGCGGCAAGCGACGGCAAGGCTCCGGCCAAGTCGGAAAAAACCGGCGTCTACAAGCACCTGCTCACGGGTGTGTCGTACATGCTGCCAATGGTGGTGGCGGGTGGTTTGCTGATCGCGTTGTCCTTCGTGTTCGGCATCACCGCTTACAAGGAAGAAGGCACGCTGGCGGCGGCGTTGATGCAGATCGGCGGCGAAACCGCGTTCAAGCTGATGGTGCCGCTGCTCGCCGGTTACATCGCCTACTCGATTGCCGACCGTCCGGGCCTTGCGCCGGGGATGATCGGCGGTTTGCTCGCAGGCACTCTGGGCGCTGGATTCATCGGCGGGATCATTGCCGGCTTCATCGCTGGTTATGCCGCCAAAGCCATCGCCCGCTATGTGAAATTGCCGCAGAGCCTGGAAGCGTTGAAGCCGATTCTGATCATTCCGTTGCTGGCCAGTCTGGTCACCGGCCTGGTGATGATTTACGTGGTCGGCAAACCGGTCGCCGGCATGCTCGCCGCGCTCACCCAGTTTCTCGACAGCATGGGCACCACCAACGCGATTCTGCTCGGCGTATTGCTCGGCGGCATGATGTGCGTCGACCTCGGTGGGCCGATCAACAAGGCTGCCTATGCGTTTTCGGTGGGGCTGCTGGCCTCGCAGAGCTACGCACCGATGGCCGCGACCATGGCCGCCGGCATGGTGCCGCCGATTGGTCTGGGCATTGCGACGTTCATTGCGCGGCGCAAGTTTGCCCAGACTGAACGCGAGGCCGGCAAAGCGGCTTTCGTGCTGGGCCTGTGCTTTATCTCCGAAGGGGCGATTCCGTTTGCCGCGAAAGACCCGCTGCGGGTGATCCCGGCGAGCATCGCCGGTGGCGCGCTGACCGGCGCCTTGTCGATGTACTTCGGCTGCAAGCTGATGGCGCCGCACGGTGGCTTATTTGTGCTGGCGATCCCCAATGCGATCAACCATGCGCTGCTGTATCTGCTGGCGATTGTTGCGGGGAGCCTGGTCACGGCGGTGGTGTATGCGCTGCTCAAAAGGCCTGAGGCTGTCGAGTTAGCGCTGGAACCCGCCAAGGCCTGACCGACAACACCAAATCCCTGTGGGAGCGGGCTTGCTCGCGAAAGCGGAGTGGCAGATAAAAAGTGTCGCCTGACACAACGTCTTCGCGAGCAAGCCCGCTCCCACATTCAGTCGCGGTTACTCAGACGGACCGCGATCAATGGTGGGAGCAAGCGAGCCTGCTCCCACATTGGAACTACGGGGTGTCTGGTGTCATGGCGAGTTCATATAGGCATGCTTAAGTTTTCCCTTTGCAGGGAGAACACCATGAGCGATTTCAATCTCGGCCGGCGTCGCGTCATGCAAGCGGTGGGTGCCGGGCTGTTGCTGCCGGGGCTGGCGCCGGCGGTGATTGCTTCGGTCAAGGATCGTCCGCAGCTCACCGACGGCGTGCAGTCCGGCGACCTGCTCGGCGACCGCGCGATGATCTGGAGCCGCAGCGATCGCCCGGCGCGCATGGTGGTGGAGTGGGACACCGGCAGCCTGTTCGGCAACCCGCGCAAATTCGTCTCGCCGCTGGCCGATGCGAGCAGCGATTTTACCGCCCGCGTCGAACTCAACGGCCTGCCGGCCAACCAGGCGATTTTCTATCGCGTGCACTTCGAAGACGCCCAGAGCGGCGTCGCCAGTGAACCGTGGTTCGGCCATTTGCGCAGCGTGCCAACGACAAAACGCGACATCCGTTTTGTCTGGAGCGGTGACACCGTCGGCCAGGGCTTCGGGATCAACCCGGACATCGGCGGGATGCGCATCTACGAAGCCATGCGCTTGCGCTTGCCGGACTTCTTTATCCACAGCGGCGACACCATTTATGCCGACGGCCCGGTGCCCGCGCAACTGACCACCGAAAGCGGGCGCATCTGGCGCAACATCACCACTGAAGCCAAGAGCAAAGTCGCGCAGACCCTCGACGATTATCGTGGCAACTATCGCTACAACCTGATGGACGAAAACATCCGCCGCTTCAACGCCGAAGTGCCGCAGATCTGGCAGTGGGACGATCACGAAGTGGTCAACAACTGGTCACCGGGCAAGCAACTGGATGAGCGCTATCAGGAGAAAGATATCCACAAGCTGGTCGGTCGCGCCCGGCAGGCGTGGCTGGAATACGCGCCGATGCGTTTGCAAGCGGCGGACGGCGGCGGGCGCATTTATCGCAAGCTCAGCTACGGGCCGATGCTCGACGTATTTGTGCTGGATATGCGCAGCTATCGCGAAGCCAATGACGACAATCTTGGCGCGGCGAAACCGTTTCTCGGCCGTGAGCAACTGGATTGGCTCAAGCGCGAATTGAAGGCATCGAAGGCGCAGTGGAAAGTCATCGCCGCCGACATGCCCATCGGCCTTGGCGTCCCGGACGGCGAGGTAAGCCCAGGCGTGGCGCGTTGGGAAGCCGTGGCCAACGGAGACCCTGGCCCGGCGCAGGGGCGTGAGCTGGAAATTGCCGAATTGCTCGGATTTCTACGTGCGCAGCAGGTGCGCAATTTCGTGTTTCTGACGGCGGACGTGCATTACTGCGCGGCGCATCACTACCACCCGGACCGTGCCGCGTTTCAGGATTTCGAACCGTTCTGGGAGTTCGTCGCCGGGCCGCTGAATGCCGGCAGCTTCGGGCCGAATCCGTTGGACAAGACGTTCGGGCCTGAGGTGGTGTTCGAGAAAGCACCGCCCGCACAGAACACCTCGCCGTTTGCCGGATTTCAGTTTTTTGGCGAGGTGAATATCGACGGGCGGAGCGGCGAGATGAGTGTGGTGTTGCGGGATCTGGATGGCATCGCTGTTTTCGAACAGAAACTCCAACCGGTTTGAGCACCGCGTCCCCTGTGGGAGCGAGCCTGCTCGCGAAAGCGGACTTACAGCCAACACCAATGTTGACTGTTAAATCGCTTTCGCGAGCAGGCTCGCTCCCACAAGGGGATGGTGTTGGGTCAGTAAACATCCCGGCGATAGCGGCCCTGTTCGATCAGGCGTTCGACTTCGGCGCTGCCGAGGATATCGTTGAGGGCCTGGTCGACGCCTGAGGCCATCCCCTGAAGGCTGCCGCAGATATAGATGACAGCACCATCTGCCAACCATTTCTTCAATTCATCCGCAGACTCACGCAAGCGATCCTGCACATAAACCTTTTCAGCCTGATCCCGTGAAAACGCCAGGTCCAGCCGCGCCAGATCACCATTGACCAGCCATTCCTCAAGCTCGGCGCGGCAGAGGAAATCGTGTTCGCGGTTACGCTCGCCGAACAGTAGCCACTGCCGTTGCTGACCATCGGCAATGCGTGCCTTGAGCAGGCTGCGCAGGCCGGCCAGGCCAGTGCCGTTGCCCAGCAGGATCATCGGCACCGGCTCGTTCGGCAGGTGGAAACCACTGTTGCGCCGCACGCGCAGGCTGATGCTGCCGCCCACTGGCGCGTGTTCGGTGAGCCAGCCGGAGCCGATGCCGAGGCTGCCGTCGTTGTGCTGTTCCTGACGCACGATCAGTTCCAGCACGCCGTCAGCAGCAATCGTGGCGATCGAGTATTCGCGCATCGCCAGCGGCACCATCGCGTCGACCAGCGACTGCGCATGCAAACCGACCAGATGTGCGCGGTGTTCGGGCAATTGCCGTGAGGCGAGGGCGACTTCCAGCGGCTCGTCGATGCCGTTGACCTTCACCTGAGTTTCGCCACGAATGCCGAGGCCGTCGAGGAAATGTTCGATGGCCCACGGGCAGTTGCGTGGCAGCACTTCGACCAGGTCACCGGCCAGCCAACTGCGGGTGTCCGGGGCTTTGAGGCCGAGCAGGTAGACCGGCGCGCCACTGCTGTCGGGGTTCATCAGTTCGCGCCGGACCAGTGTCCAGTTGTCGTAGCTGGGTGCTTGCCAGGTTTCGCTCGGCGCCTGTCCGGTGAGTTGGCCGAGTTGCGTTTGCCAGTGACGCAGCGCGTAGGGATCGCCGCTGTCGACTTCCACCGGGGCGAACAACGTCTTGCCGCCGTGTTCGCCGAGCCATTGATGCAGGCGCTTGGCGAAGCCGCAGAAGTGCGCGTACTGCCGATCGCCGAGGCCGAGCACGGCGTAGTTGAGGCTGTCGAGTGTCGAGGCCTTGGCCAGCACTTTGCGCTCGAAACCACGGGCGCTGTCCGGCGCTTCGCCGTCGCCGAAGGTGCTGACCACGAACAACGCGTTGTTCGAATCACGCAGATCCTGTTCGCTGAGATTGCCCAGTGGCTGCACGTTGACCGGCAGCCCGGCGGCCTGCAATTGCCCGGCGGTCTGCCACGCCAGTTGCTCGGCGAATCCGCTCTGGCTGGCGAAACCGATCAGCCATGCCGAAGCATCGGCGGACGGTTGTGCGAGACCTTGGCGGGCATCCTTGATCTGCTTTTTCTTGCGCCGACGATCCAGATACAGCAGCCACCCGGTGATGAAAAACAGCGGCATGCACACCGCCGCAATCGTCACGATGATGCGCCCGACGAGGCCGAAGTAGCTGCCCACGTGCAGCGCATAAATGCTGGTCAGCAATTGTGCCTTGAAGCTTTTGTCGGCATAGCGGTCGACGCGTTTGACTACGCCGGTGGCCGGGTCGAGGGTGATCTGGTTCAGCGCGCGATCATGCGGCGAGCTGTCGAGCAGGTAGAACACGGTTGCCGGTTGGCCGGCCACTGCTGGCATGCGGATGTTGTACGCGGCCAGACCCGGGCCGGCGGCGCTGTAGATGCTGCTCCACATCGCCGCGTAGTCGGCGGTCGGTGCCGGGCCTTCCGGCGCCGGGCCGCGCCCGCCGCGCACGCGTTCGTTTTGCGGCGCGTCGGAAAGCAGGCGGGTCAGGCCTTTGTTGTACCACTCGTACGACCATGACAACCCGGTCAACGCCAGCAGCAGATACACCAGCAAACACCAAGTACCGGCCACCGAGTGCAGATCCCAAATGAGCGCGCGGCCCTTCTTTTTCCAGTCCAGGGTCAACCACACGCGCCAGCTGTTCCACTGGCGCGGCCAGCGCAGATAGAGGCCAGAGAGACAGAAGAACAACAGCATCAAGGTGCAGGCGCCGGTGATATTGCGCCCGGTATCGCCCATGGCGAGGAAGCGGTGCAGTTGCAGCATCAGGCCGAAGAAGTCCTGGCCGGTGGCGTCGCCCTTGAACTCGGCGGTGTATGGGTCGAAGTAGCGCATTTCGCCACGCCGTTCGCCTTTGGGTGGGGTGAAGTAAACGCGTGCGGCGTGACCGCTGTCGGTCTCGACCCAGAGCATCGCGACTTTCTTGCCGGACGCGGCTTCGATGCGTTCCACCAGTTCAACTGGCGGCAGCACGCCGGCGACCTGTTTTTCCACCTGCAGAACGGACGGATTCAGCGCGCGCAGGATCTCGTCCTGAAACGAATAGGCCGCGCCGGTGATGCCCATCAGGGCCAGCACCAGCCCTGCGGTGATGCCAAAAACCAGTGCAACTGGAACAGGGTTTTCTTCAACACGTCACTCGCCGTCCGTTCGGAAATTGTCATCACGGCGCGCATTATGCCGTGGGTTATCAAGAAGCGTTTTGCGTAACACACAAAAGCCCCGTTCAACTGAATGAACGGGGCCTGATCCGTTTCGCAGATCTCATGTGGGAGCGAGCTTGCTCGCGAAGGCGTCGTGTCAGTCAGCATCGACTTCACTGAGCCACCGCTTTCGCGAGCAAGCTCGCTCCCACAGGTTCTCACATCGGTCAGAAGTGGAAATTGGTACTCAACAGCGCCGTGCGGCCCGCCGCCTGGTTGGCGAAGTGGGTCGAGAAGGCTTTGTCGTAATAGGTTTCGTCGGTCAGGTTCTGCACGTTGAGTTGCAGGTCGACGTTCTTGGTCAGCTTGTAGGCCGCCATCGCGTCGTAACGCACGTACGAATCGACCATCGTCGTGTTCGCCACACTGCCGTAGACGTCGTCGACGTAGAACGCGCCACCACCGATCGTCAGCTTCGGCGTGACCTGATACGTGGTCCACAGGCTGGCGCTGTTTTTCGGTGTGTTCGGCAGATCGTTGCCGTCGTTGGCGCGACCCAGCGGGCCACCATCAACCTGTTCGCTGTCCATGAAGGCGTAACCGGCGAACACCTGCCACTTGTCGGTGATCTTGCCGCTGGCCGACAGTTCGAAGCCTTGAACGCGGGTCTTGCCGGCGTTCTCGTAGGAACTTGTGTCGACCTGCACGCGAGCGTTTTCCTTCTCGGTGCGGAAGATGTCGGCGGTCAGCGACAGGCGATCGTTGAGCAGATCCCACTTGGTGCCGATCTCATAGTTCTTGGTGGTTTCCGGCTCCATGTCGCTTCTCAGCAGGTTGCCGCTGCGATCCGGTGTGCCGCCCAGCGGGTTGCCTTCCTGGCCTTCGCCCAGGGTGTTGCCCGGCGGCGTCGCCGAGGTTGCATAGGAGGCGTAGATGCTGCCGTTTTCCGCCGGCTTGTAGACCACGCCGAACTGGCCGGTGACGAATTCGCTGGTGTCATCACCCTTGGAGGTGGTGGTACCGGCGGCGTTGTAGGTCTTGTAGGCGGTGTCGAAATGGTCGTAGCGCAGGCCCATGTTCACCAGCCATTGCTCGGATAACTCCAGCGTGTCGAACACGTACAGCGCGTAGGTGTCGGCCTGGGTGTCGGTGCCGGCGTAGTTGCGCGAGATCGCGCCGTTCCACGGGTCGTTTGGATTCGGGTTAGACAGCGAGGTGCAGTTGTAACCGCTGGCCGCGCCGATCAGGCCCGGGTTGCAGTTGGTAGTGACAGCGCTGGTGCGCGGCGTGGTGTCGGTGTTGACGTTGTACGAGGATTTCTCGCTCTGCTCGCGGGTGTACTCAACCCCGGTGGAGAAGCTGTTCTTGAAACCGGCCACGTAAAAGGTGCCGAACAGATCGGTCTGGTTGGTGGTGGTTTCGGTGTTGCTCACCCGCGTGTTGGCCCGGCGCCAGACGCTGCCGTTGTTGACGTTACCCTTGCTGTCGTCCGGCTGGGTCAGGATGTAATCCTGCATGCTGGCGCCGTGGCGCAGGGTGTTCTTGATGGTCAGCGCATCATTGAGGTCGTGCTCGATGGCAAAGGTCGCGGTGTCGGTGCGGCCCTTGCGGAAGTCGCGATCCAGACCATAGAAATTGTCGTGATCGCCACCGGCGTACGGCTTGTCCGGGTTGGACTTGGTGCGCGCGGCCGATCCACCGGTGGGAATGGTGTACGGGATGCCCGAGTCCGGGGTGTCGTTGCTTTCCAGATGGTAGTAGTCGAGGTTTACGCGGGTATCGGTGCCCAGGCCGAAGGCCAGCGACGGCGCGATGCCCCAGCGGTCGTAATCGACCTTGTCGCGACCGGCGACGTTGCTCTCGTGGCTCATCAGGTTGAGACGGCCGGCAGCGCTGTCGCTGAACTGGTAGTTGCCGTCGAGGGTATAGCGCTGGGTCTGGTCGGAGCCGTAGGTGAAGCCGCCGTCGAACGAGTTGCCCAGATGAGCTTTCTTGCTCACCAGATTGATGCTGCCGCCGGCGGCGCCACGACCGCCAATCGCCGAGTTCGGACCTTTGCTGACTTCGATGTTTTCCACGGCGAAGATTTCGCGGCTCTGCGAACCGGTGTCGCGCACGCCGTCCAGATAGGTGTCGCCCTGGGCGTCGAAGCCGCGAATGAACGGACGATCGCCCTGCGGGTTGCCGCCTTCACCGGCGCCGAAAGTGATGCCCGGCACGGTACGCAAGGCGTCCTGCATGTTCAGCGCGCCGGTGTCCTTGAGCACTTGTTGCGGGATGACAGTGACCGAGCGCGGCGTGTCGACCAGCGGCGCGGTGTACTTGGGCGAGGAGGCTTTTTCGACCTGGTAGGACGTCGAGTCCTGGGCTTCGCCGGTGATGGCGGTGGCGTCCAGGGCAATGGCATTGCCGGAAGCTTTGCTGTCGGTTTTTCCGCTGCGAAGACCATCTGCCCAGCGGAGCCGGCGGTGATCGCGACACCGATTGCCGAGGCGAGCAGACGTGGTGAACTGACCGGTAATTGTGCGTGTTGACGTGCCATTTTTATTCCCTCCCCAAGGATTTGAGGCGGCGGAATATAGGGTAAACAGGTATTCGTATCAATTGCGAAACATTGTTATTCGCATTGAATTTACATTCTTTACAATTTGCCCTTACGGTTTTTGCCTGTTCGTTCGTCTCGCGGGTTTTACACGGTCAATAAGAATCAATACCATTGCCGCCTTCTTGCCATCAGGTGACATCGCCATGCTGCTGCACATTCCCGGGCTGTTCGCAAAAGACGAAGTGCAGCGCATCCGCCAGGCCCTGGAGCAAGCGGATTGGGCCGACGGCAAGATCACCGCCGGCTTCCAGTCGGCCAAGGCCAAGCACAATCTGCAACTGCCCGAAGGCCACCCGCTGGCCAAGGAAATTGGCGCGGCGATGCTCGAGCGGCTGTGGAAGAATCCGCTGTTCATGTCCGCCGCATTGCCGCACAAAGTCTTTCCACCGTTGGTGAACTGCTACACGGCCGGCGGCAGTTTCGACTTTCACATCGACAATGCCGTGCGCCAGCCCAAGGGCAGCATCGAGCGGGTGCGCACCGATTTGTCGGCGACGCTGTTTTTCAGCGAGCCGGAAGATTACGACGGCGGCGAACTGGAGATTCAGGACACCTACGGCACCCAGCGCGTGAAGCTGCCGGCCGGCGACATGGTGTTGTATCCGGGCACCAGTTTGCACAAGGTCAACGCCGTCACCCGTGGCGCGCGTTATGCGTCGTTTTTCTGGACGCAAAGTCTGGTGCGCGAAGACAGCCAGCGTGCGCTGCTGTTCGAAATGGACGGGGCGATTCAGCAACTCACGCATGATGTTCCCGACCACCCTTCGCTGATCCGCCTCACCGGCACTTATCACAACTTGCTGCGCCGCTGGGTCGAGGTATGAGTTTTCAGTTGCGTCGCGAGGAAGTTCTCGACGCCGCCGGGTTGGCGGTAATGCTTGAAGAAAGTCCCGCCCGCGCTGCGCAGGCGATCTTGCTGGCGGCGGGCGAGGGCGAGGTTGAAGCGCAGGCGTTGCTTGGGCAGATCCTGCTGGACGGGCAGGGCATCGCGCAGGATCAACCGCTGGCGTTGCGCTGGTTCGGCATCGCCGCCGGTCGCGGGCACCTGATGGCGCGCAACATGCTCGGGCGTTGTCATGAGCATGGTTGGGGCTGTGCGGCGGATGCCTCGATGGCAGCGCAGCATTATCGAATCGCCGCCGAGGCGGGGCTGGACTGGGCGATGTACAACCTAGCCAACCTGCAGGCGACCGGGCGCGGGGTGACGGTAGATCATCAGCAAGCGCTGGCGTTGTACCGACGCGCGGCTGAGTTGGGCCATGGGAAATCGATGAATCTGCTGGGGCGTTATCTGGAGGAAGGGCAGGTGTGTCCGGCGGATCCGCTGGCGGCGCTTGAGTGGTATCGGCGTTCGGCCGAGGCAGGGGATTTTCGTGGGCAGTTCAGTCATGCGGCGGTGTTGGCGGCTGAGGGGCGGGTTGATGAAGCGGTCGAGTGGCTGGAGAAAGCCTTGGCCGCCGGCAATCTGAATTTCCTGCGGGTGGCGAGCCAGACGCTGGCTGATGCGACAGATTTGCGGATTCAGGCTTTGGCAACTCGATACCAGCGGCGTGCAGATGAACTGACCCGCACCGCATAACCCTGTGGAAGCGAGCCTGCTCGCGAAGTCGTCGTGTCAGTCACCCACATCTGTACTGACTCACCGCTTTCGCGAGCAGGCTCGCTCCCACAAGGGATCTCCAGTTATTCATGGATCACAAAAAAGCCCATGACACGTCATGGGCTTTTCACTTGCAGCTTGCAGCTCAAAACTTGCAGCTGCTCCTTAAACGTAAAACGACTTCAGCGGCGGGAAGCCATTGAACTCGACCGCGCTGTAACTGGTGGTATACGCACCGGTCGACAGCCAGTACAGGCGATCACCAATCGCCAGGTTCAGCGGCAGGCCGTACTTGTAGTTCTCGTACATGATGTCGGCGCTGTCGCAGGTCGGGCCGGCGATCACCACTTCTTCCATCTCGCCTTTCTTCTCGGTCCAGATCGGGAACTTGATCGCTTCGTCCATGGTTTCGATCAGGCCGGAGAACTTGCCCACATCGGTATACACCCAACGCTCGACGGCGGTGCGCGACTTGCGTGCAACCAGTACCACTTCGCTGACCAGAATACCGGCGTTGGCAATCAGCGAACGGCCCGGCTCGAGGATGATTTCCGGCAGGTCATCACCGAAGTCTTCCTTCAGGAAGCGAATGATTTCTTCGGCGTAGGTTTCCAGGCTGTTGGTGCGGGTGATGTAGTTGGCCGGAAAGCCGCCGCCCATGTTGATCAGCTTGAGGTGAATGCCGTCTTCTTCTTTCAGGCGTTCGAAGATCACTTTGACCTTGGCGATCGCCGCGTCCCAAACGCTGATGTCGCGTTGTTGCGAGCCGACGTGGAACGAGATGCCGTACGGCACCAGGCCGAGGTCGCGAGCGAGAATCAGCAGGTCCATGGCCATGTCGGTCTGGCAGCCGAACTTGCGCGACAGTGGCCAGTCAGCCGTGGTCGAGCCTTCAGTGAGAATGCGCACATAGACTTTCGAACCCGGTGCAGCCTTGGCGATGTTGCGCAGGTCGGCTTCGGAGTCGGTGGAGAACAGACGCACGCCCTTCTCGTAGAAGTAGCGGATGTCCTTGGATTTCTTGATGGTGTTGCCGTAGCTGATACGGTCCGGGCTGACGCCGCGATCCATCACTTTGTCCAGCTCGTAGATCGAAGCAATGTCGAAGCTCGAGCCCTTGTCTTTGAGCAGGTCGATGATCTCGACGGCCGGGTTGGCCTTGACCGCGTAGTAGACCTTGGCGAATTCGAAACCGGCGCGCAGGTCATCGTAGGCCTGGGCGATCATCGCGGTGTCGATCACCACGAACGGGGTTTCCTGTTTGTCGGCGAACGCCTTCATTTTGTCGAATGTAGCGCGCGCGAAATAGTCTTCGACCTGGATCGACATGCTGGGTGCTCCTATGGGCAAACTCGTAAAAACAATGGGTGCATGAACGCCCTCCGTATCCCCACTTTGGTTCGCCTACTTCCCAAGGCATGTCGCCGAAAGCAAAAAGGCCCAGAGATGTGCAGCTATCCCTTGGCCTTGCTGTCTCGTCGTCAGTACTTGAGCCGGATGGATCGTTTCCAGCATGGACGTTCGGCGCGAACTTTAGGGCGTGAGGGGCGCGAGATCAACTAAAAATGTCGCGTTTTTGCACGGTTCTGACGTGCGTCGCGTTCATCACTCCTTCTACCCGACCGAGATGACGGGGAGATGTTCCCGGCGAATTTTCGAGTGTTAAACATATCTGCACGTTCGTGGCTTTTGTCAGCTAGATCGCAGGTAAGTGTGATGGCGGCAACATCGGCGACGTTGGCGTCGAGAGGTGGGCGGTAGGGGGATTTTGGCTGTTTGAGACGGAGTTTCTCAGACGCTCTCTGAATATCATATGTTGAGATTCTTTTCCGCCTGATGAGTGAAGAAAAAATCACTCGGATCCTGTGGGAGCGAGCTTGCTCGCGAAGGCATTTTCACAGTCGACATCGTTGTTGACTGATATTGCGCTTTCGCGAGCAAGCTCGCTCCCACAGGGCCTGTATTTTTAGGCGACGACCGCCTCAGCCGGCGAGACGATACTGGTCTTCATCCCCCGCGAACGGCCCGAACTCAGGTACGCCGCAATCGACTCCTGCGTTACCTCGCCGAGGAACACCCGTTCGGCATCCATCACCGGCAGCCAGGCGCGGTTGAACTCGTACATGCGCGACAGCAGGATGCGCAGGTGCTCGTCGTACGCTGCGGTGGCGTTGAACTCACGCAGGAATTGCGCGCAGGTGCCGGTCTGGCGATGCAGGTCGCGACGGCGCACGTAACCCAGCGCCTTGTTCTCGGCGCAGGTGACCACGACGTAGCGACGGTCGTGCTCGTCCATCAATTCCAGCGCATCGGCCACCGGGGTTTCCGGGCTCACTGACGGCGCGTTGTCCGCCGCGTCTTCGGCCTTCACCAACAGCAGACGCTTGAGGGTGCTGTCCTGGCCGACGAAGTTGCTGACGAAGTCATCCGCCGGATGCGCGAGCAGGGTGTCCGGGTGGTCGATCTGCAGCAGCTTGCCGGCGCGGAAAATGGCGATCTTGTCGCCCAGTTTGATCGCTTCGTCGATGTCGTGGCTGACCATGATCACGGTCTTGTTCAGCGCGCGCTGCATCTCGAAGAATTCGTTCTGGATCATCTCGCGGTTGATCGGGTCGACCGCGCCGAACGGCTCGTCCATCAACAGCAGTGGGGCGTCAGCCGCAAGCGCACGAATCACGCCGATACGCTGTTGCTGACCACCGGACAATTCCCGCGGGTAGCGATGCAGATACTGCTTGGGCTCGAGCTTGATCATGCTCATCAGTTCGCGGGCACGGTCGTGGCATTTCTGTTTGTCCCAGCCGAGCAGTTTCGGCACCACGACGATGTTCTCTTCGATGGTCATGTTCGGGAACAGACCGATCTGCTGGATCACGTAGCCGATGTTGCGGCGCAGGGTTACTTCGTCGAGATCGGTGGTGTCTTCGCCGTTGATGAGGATCTTGCCCGAGGTCGGTTTGATCAGGCGGTTGATCATTTTCAACGTGGTGCTTTTGCCGCAACCCGATGGCCCGAGGAACACGCAGATCTCGCCTTCATTGACGGTCAGGCTTACCGAGTCCACGGCTTTGACATCTTTGCCGTTGCTTTGGAAGGTTTTGCTGAGGTTTTGAAGTTCGATCATTTGAGGAGTCCTTTTGGAGTCAGCGAGCGTTGCAGCCACTGCAAAACGAGGTCGGCGAAAATCGCCAGAAGACTGACCAGCAGTGCGCCGACGATAAGCATCGACATGTCACTGCGGCTGATGGAGGCAAGGATCAACACACCGAGGCCGCCGGCGCCGATGGTTGCGGCAATGGTCATGACGCCGATGTTCATCACCACCGCGGTGCGCACGCCAGCGAGGATCACCGGCACCGCAATCGGCAGTTCGACCATGCGCAGGCGCTGGCCGAAGGTCATGCCGATGCCGCGCGCGGCTTCGCGGATGCCCGGCTCGACGCCGGTGAGGGCGAGGTAGGTGTTGCGCATGATCGGCAGCAACGAATAAAGGAACACGGCAGTGATCGCCGGCAGCGGCCCGAGGCCTTGGCCGAACTTGGAGTAGAACGGCAGCAGCAGGCCGAACAGGGCGATCGACGGCACGGTCAGCAGCACCGTGGCGCTGGCCTGCAACGGGCCGGCGAGGGTGGGGAAACGCGTCATCAGAATGCCCAGCGGCACGCCGATGACGATCGCCAGCGTTACGGCGATGCCGACCAGAGTGATGTGCTGCCAGGTCAGGTGCATCACCTGCTGCCAGTCGAGATGGGAAAAGGCGTTCAGAAATTCCATGACTTCTCCTCTCTTAATTCAATGGATGCTGGCGCAGGAAATCGGCGGCAACGGACGATGGGCTCTCGTGGTCGACGTCCACCCGCGCGTTGAGCTGGCGCATGGTTTCGTCGTCGAACAGTTCGGCCAGCGGCTTGAGTTGTTCGGCCAGTTTCGGGTTGGCGTCCAGTGTGGCCTGACGCACCACCGGAGCTGCGGTGTAGTCGGGGAAGTAATGCTTGTCGTCTTCCAGCAATTTCAGGCCGAAGGCGTTGAGGCGGCCGTCGGTGGTGTAGACCAGACCGGCAAACACCTGGCCGTTGCGCAGTGCGGTGTAAACCAGGCCGGCGTCCATCTGCCGGATGTTCTTGCGGGTCAGGTTCATGTCGTAGAGCTTGACCATGCCGTCGAGGCCGTCGGAGCGGTTGGCGAACTCGGTGTCCAAAGCCACCAGATGGTTGGTCTTGGCCTCGGCGCGCAGCACTTCGTTGAGCTGGCTGATGTTGCCGATCTGCGGGTATTGCTCGGCGACTTTTTCGGCAGGGCAAGGGCATAGGTGTTGCTGAATTTCGACGGCGTCAGCCAGACCAGGCCTTTTTTCGCGTCGAGTTCTTTGACCCGGGCGTAGGACTGCGCGCTGTCAAGTTTCTCGGTGACATGGTTATAGGCCACCAGCGACACGCCGGTGTATTCCCAGAGCAGGTCCAACTGGCCGCTTTCGTGGGCGCTGCGCGCGAGGTTGCTGCCCAGGCCGCCGGTGATCTGTGCGTCGTAGCCTTTGCTGCGCAGGTATTGCGCGGTGATTTCGGCGAGCAGGGTCTGCTCTGTGAAGACCCGCGCGCCGAGGCGGATGACCGGTTTTTCAGCGGCTTGCGCGATTCCTGCGAACAGCAGGACGCAGCCTAAGATCAAGCTAAGTCGTTTCATAAATATTCCTTCGCAAAGCCTTAAGACGGGCGCAGACCGCGTTCCAGCCAGAGACGGCTGGCGAGGGTGACCACGCCATCGAGCAGCAGCGCCAACAGCGCGGTGCACGCAGCGCCGAGCAGCAGTTGCGGCTGATTGTTCAGGGCGATGCCGGGGAAGATCAGGCTGCCGAGGCTGTTGGCGCCGATCAGGAAGGCCAGCGGCGCGGTGCCGACGTTGATTGCCAGCGCGACACGCACGCCACCGACGATGATCGGCACGGCATTGGGCAATTCGACTTTCCACAGCACCTGGCGCGGGGTCATGCCGATGCCGACAGCGGCTTCCTTCAGCGAGCCCTGGACATTTTTCAGGCCTTCATAGGTGTTGCGCACGATCGGCAACAGCGAGGCGAGGAACAGCGCGAAGATCGCCGGGCCGCTGCCGATGCCGAGGATGCCCAGCGCAATCGCGAGCACGGCCAGCGGTGGCACGGTGTTGCCGATATTGAAGATCTGCATGAAGCGTTCGGCGCGGCCGACCATGCTCGGGCGGCTGAGGAAGATACCGGCGGGGATGCCCACGACAAGGGCGGCCAGCATGGAAGCGAGGACGAGAATCAGATGAGCTTGCAGGTAAAACAACAAATCGTCGCGGTAGTGTTCGATCGTGTTGATGCCGATCCAGTGGACCAGCAGGGCCAGGAGCGCGATCACCACCGCACCTCCCATCAGCCCTTTGCCATAGCGGATAGCCACAGGCGGACTCCTTTTTGTAGTCGGCGAGCGCTGCTCCGCGTGGCAAGCCATTCCTGGCTGCCGGAGTCAGCGTTCGCGAAAAGTAGCCGTTTTCCAGCACCGGCCAAGCGGTGCGAAAGCGAGCCATGAGCGCAGCCTCGTCAGGCTAACTTGCTGATTTTTCAGCCCCTGACGAAGATTCGTAACAGGGGATGGACGTCTCCATGCTTTAAAAGGTTCCCATCTGAGGCAGCATTTGGCCACCCTTAATGTGCTCAACGGTTCGGTTATTGTCCTGAGTTGGGCTATAATCGCGGCCCTTTTTGAATCACCGCCAGGCGATTTCCCATGACCCAACAGGCCGCCGAAGTCGCGAAACGCCGCACTTTCGCCATTATTTCCCACCCCGATGCCGGTAAAACCACGATCACCGAAAAGCTCCTGTTGATGGGCAAGGCGATTGCAGTGGCCGGTACGGTGAAATCCCGTAAATCTGATCGCCATGCCACTTCCGACTGGATGGAGATGGAGAAGCAGCGGGGTATTTCCATTACCACGTCGGTCATGCAGTTCCCCTATCGCGAACACATGATCAACCTGCTCGACACCCCGGGCCACGAAGACTTCTCCGAAGATACCTACCGCACCCTGACGGCGGTGGACTCGGCGCTGATGGTGCTCGACGGCGGTAAGGGTGTAGAGCCACGGACCATTGCGC
Source organism: Pseudomonas sp. B21_DOA (assembly GCA_030544685.1). Lineage (NCBI taxonomy): Bacteria > Pseudomonadati > Pseudomonadota > Gammaproteobacteria > Pseudomonadales > Pseudomonadaceae > Pseudomonas > Pseudomonas sp. B21_DOA. The sequence goes on from CP086683.1 coordinate 1,900,942, forward strand.
TGATGGACGTCTGCCGTCTGCGTGACACGCCGATCGTCAGCTTCATCAACAAACTCGACCGTGACATTCGCGACCCGATCGAACTGCTCGACGAAATCGAAGCCGTTCTGAAAATCAAGGCTGCGCCGATCACCTGGCCGATCGGTTGCTACCGCGACTTCAAGGGCGTGTATCACCTGGCCGACGACTACATCATCGTCTACACCGCCGGTCACGGTCACGAGCGCACCGAAACCAAGATCATCGAGAAACTCGACTCCGACGAGGCGCGTGCGCACTTGGGCGACGAGTACGATCGTTTCATCGAGCAGCTGGAACTGGTACAGGGCGCCTGCCACGAATTCAACCAGCAGGAATTCCTCGACGGTCAACTGACCCCGGTGTTCTTCGGTACGGCGCTGGGCAATTTTGGTGTCGACCACGTGCTCGATGCTGTCGTCGATTGGGCGCCGCGTCCGCTGGCCCGTGTGGCCAACGAGCGCACCGTCGAGCCGGTGGAAGAGAAGTTCTCGGGCTTCATCTTCAAAATCCAGGCGAACATGGACCCGAAACACCGCGACCGCATCGCCTTCATGCGTATCTGCTCGGGCAAGTACGAAAAAGGCATGAAGATGCGCCACGTGCGTACCGGCAAGGACGTGCGCATCGGCGATGCGCTGACGTTCTTCTCCTCCGAGCGTGAACAGCTGGAAGAGGCGTACGCCGGCGACATCATCGGTCTGCACAACCATGGCACGATCCAGATCGGCGACACCTTCAGCGAAGGCGAAGTCCTCGGTTTCACCGGTATTCCGCACTTCGCCCCGGAACTGTTCCGTCGCGTGCGTCTGCGTGATCCGCTGAAATCCAAGCAGCTGCGTCAGGGCCTGCAGCAGTTGGCGGAAGAGGGCGCGACGCAGGTGTTCTTCCTCGAGCGCAGCAACGACATCATTCTTGGCGCCGTCGGTGTGCTGCAGTTCGATGTGGTCGCCAGCCGTTTGAAAGAGGAATACAAGGTCGAGTGCTCGTATGAGCCGATCACCGTGTATTCGGCGCGCTGGATCGAGTGCGACGACAAGAAGAAGCTTGAGGAGTTTTCCAACAAGGCGGTGGAGAACCTTGCGCTGGATGGCGGTGGGCATCTGACCTATCTGGCGCCGACGCGGGTGAATCTGGCGTTGATGGAAGAGCGCTGGCCGGACGTGAAATTCCGCGCGACGCGGGAGCATCACTAAGTTTTGAGTTGTTGTTCTGAAAGCCCTTGAGGTGTAGACCTTGGGGGCTTTTTTATGGGCTGCCGGTTTTGGTCTTGGCGGCCTTTGGGCCGACCAGGCGTTGGTTGATTTGGGTGAATATCCGTTTTTTGCTGTGCTGCAGCTGGCGGTTTCGCCCTTACGGCGAGTCCCTTTTTCAGACGCCAAAAAGGAACCAAAAGGCTTGCTCCTACGTTCGGCCCTCGCAGGCTCGGGTTCCTTCGCTCCGGGATCGATCCTGGCGCAGCGGCTACGGTTTGCTTCGCTGCACCTCCTTCCGCTGTGTCTGGCTGCGCCAGACGGTCGCTGCGCTCCCACGCCCGGATCAATCCCTCCACTCAGCCTTCCGACGTCGCCGGTGGATCAAGATCAAAGCGGTACTCGAGCTTGCGCTCATCGTGTGTAGGAGCTGCCGAAGGCTGCGATCTTTTGATTTAGCTTTTCTGTGGGAGCGAGCCTGCTCGCGAAGGCCGCCTGACAGCCGGCCGATATTTAGCAGACTGCCTGCGAATCCATTTAGGGGAGTGAGTGCTGAGTGAAAGCTATACGTCCTTTGAAACCCATTCAGGCCACGCGTGGGCTTAGCTGTTTCTGTTATTGCTGTTATTCGAAACCAATCTGTCCACCGATGGCATTTCTGCCCGCCCCGCCGCGTCCTAAGTGGTGAGCCGGGCGGATCGCAACTAGATTCACATCGAGCCAGTCCGGCAAGCATGTCTTAGCGCAACAGGATGGAGTCGGCCATGAAAAGCAGATTGCTACGGATTTTGATGTTGTTGAAAGTGATGGTGATGCTGTCCCTCGCTACTGCAACGGCGTGGGCTGAGTGTGAGGATCACGATTCGCAGGCGTTCAACGGCCAGGTCGGGCATAGCGGGCTGATGCTCGCCAAGTCCGAGTCGGAGCCCGGGGATATGAATCAGGGCGGCAGCGCCGATGATGACGACTCGACCACTGACGAGCCGGACAGCGATGATCCGGATGACGAAGGCGACAGCCAGACGTAGATCGCCGGGCAAAGAAAAACCCCTTCTGCCTCGACTGATGCGCAATCGAGGTGGAAGGGGTTTTGTTAACGCATGAATTCTTGAATCAACACGAACTCCCACATGGGGTTTTGTGGCCTCCGGATCTGCTTACGCCGCGCCGTCGAGAAACTGCTCGGCGTAGTGACAAGCCACCTGCCGGTTATCCAGTTCACGCAACAGCGGTTCTTCCGTGGTGCAACGCTCGGTCGCGTACGGGCAGCGCTTGTGGAAGGCGCAGCCCGATGGCGGGTTCAGCGGGTTGGGCAGTTCGCCGACGATCTTGATTTTCGGCTTGTTCGGGTCCGGGTGAATGGTCGGGGTCGCCGACAGCAGCGCCTGGGTGTACGGGTGCAGCGGGCGCTCGTAGATGTCGTTCTTCGGGCCCAGTTCAACCGGGCGACCGAGATACATCACCATCACGTCATCGGCTACGTGCTGCACCACCGCGAGGTTGTGCGAGATGAACACGTAGGCGGTGTTGAACTCCTGCTGCAGGTCCATGAACAGATTGAGCACCTGGGCTTGAATCGACACGTCCAGCGCTGAAGTCGGTTCGTCCGCGACCAGCACTTTCGGTTGCAGCATCATTGCCCGGGCAAGCGCGATACGCTGGCGCTGACCACCGGAGAACATGTGCGGATAGCGCTGGTAATGCTCGGGACGCAAGCCGACCTGCTTCATCATCGCCTGGACTTTCTCGCGACGTTCGCTGGCCGACAGCTTGGTGTTGATCAGCAGCGGCTCGGCCAGTTGATCACCGATTTTCTGCCGTGGGTTCAACGACGCATATGGGCTCTGAAAGACCATCTGCACGTCTTTGCGCAGTTGCTTGCGCTCGGCCTTGTCGGCGCCGGCGACTTCCTGGCCGGCGATCTGCAGCGAGCCCGACGACGGTTCTTCGATCAGTGTCAAAGCGCGGGCGAGGGTGGATTTGCCGCAACCCGATTCACCTACTACGGCGAGGGTCTTGCCGGCTTCCAGTTCGAACGACACGCCGTTGAGCGCGCGCACGGTGGCGTGGCCCTTGAACAGGCCACGGGAGACTTCGTAGTGACGGGTCAGGTCGCGGGCGGTGAGTACGACGGCCATTACGCCACCTCCTGGTTCAGCGGGTAGAAGCAGCGGGCGAGGCTGTTGGCTTTTGGATCAAGGCCCGGACGCTGGGTGCGGCAGTTGTCCTGCACATACGGGCAGCGCGGCGACAGCAGGCAACCCTGCGGTCGGTCGTAACGGCCCGGGACGATGCCCGGCAAGGTCGACAGACGCGAGGCGCCGAGGCTGTGTTCGGGAATCGCCTTGAGCAGTGCTTCGCTGTACGGGTGCGCCGGGATGTCGAACAGTTGCGGCACCTGACCGACTTCAACGGCCTGACCTGCGTACATCACGCAGACGCGCTGGGCGGTTTCCGCGACGACCGCCAGGTCGTGGGTGATCAGCACCAGGCCCATGTTCTGTTCTTTCTGCAACGCCAGCAGCAGATCCATGATCTGCGCCTGAATCGTCACGTCCAGCGCGGTGGTCGGCTCGTCGGCGATCAGCAGTTTCGGCTCGCCGGCAATCGCCATGGCGATCGCGACACGCTGGCTCATACCGCCAGACAGTTGATGCGGATAGGCGTCCATGCGGCTGGCGGCGCCCGGAATTTCCACTTTTTCCAGCAGTTCGATGGCACGCTTGCGCGCTTGCTTGCCGGACATTTTCAGGTGCAGGCGCAGCACTTCTTCGATCTGGAAACCGACGGTGTAGCTCGGGTTCAGTGCGGTCATCGGGTCCTGGAAGACCATTGACAGGTCTTTGCCGACGATCTGCCGACGTTGACGGTTGCTCAGTTTGAGCATGTCCTTGCCGTCGAAGCTGAGCGAGTCAGCGGTGACGATGCCGGGATGCTCGATCAGGCCCATCAGCGCCATCATGGTCACGGATTTACCCGAACCCGATTCGCCAACGATGGCCAGCACTTCGCCTTTGTCGACCTTGAGGTCGAGGCCGTCGACCACCGGGGTCGCGGTCTTGTCGCCGAAGCGGACGTTGAGATTCTTGATTTCCAACAGTGACATGTGAATCTCCTCAGGCGGCGTTCTTGAGTTTCGGGTCCAGCGCATCGCGCAGGCCGTCGCCCATCAAGTTGATTGCCAGCACGCTGAGCAAAATGGTCAGGCCGGGCAGACTTACCACCCACCAGGCGCGTTCGATGTAGTCGCGGGCCGAGGCCAGCATGGTGCCCCACTCTGGGGTTGGCGGTTGTACGCCGAGGCCGAGGAAGCCCAGTGCGGCGGCATCGAGAATCGCCGAAGAAAAGCTCAGGGTCGCCTGCACGATCAGCGGCGCCATGCAGTTGGGCAGCACGGTGATGAACATCAGGCGCGGCAGACCGGCTCCGGCCAGGCGCGCGGCGGTGACATAGTCGCGGTTCAGTTCGCCCATTACGGCAGCACGGGTCAGACGCACGTAGGACGGCAGGGAAACCACAGCGATGGCGATCACGGTGTTGATCAGGCCAGGGCCGAGGATGGCGACGATCGCCACGGCCAGCAGCAGCGACGGCAGGGCCAGCATGATGTCCATCAGGCGCATGATGGTCGGGCCGACCACTTTCGGGAAGAAACCGGCGAACAGACCCAGCAGGATCCCCGGAATCAGCGACATGACCACCGACGACAAGCCGATCAGCAGCGACAGACGCGAACCCTGGATCAGACGCGAGAGCAGGTCTCGGCCGAGTTCATCGGTGCCGAGCAGGAACTGCATCTGCCCGCCTTCGAGCCACGCCGGTGGCGTCAGCAGGAAGTCACGGTATTGCTCGCTTGGGTTATGCGGCGCGACCCACGGCGCGAAGATCGCGCAGAAGATGATCAGCAGCATGAACAGCAGGCCGGCAACGGCGCCCTTGTTCTTCGAGAACGCTTGCCAGAATTCTTTGTACGGCGACGGGTACAGCAGGCTTTGATCCACGGCGGACGTGGCGGTGGCTACTGAGGATGTTGGAGTGCTCATGGGTATTGACCTCAGCGCTGATGACGGATGCGTGGGTTGGCAAAGCCGTAGAGGATGTCCACCACGAAGTTGACCAGAATCACCAGGCAGGCGATTAACAGGATGCCGTTTTGCACCACCGGATAGTCCCGGGCGCCGATGGCTTCGATCAGCCATTTACCGATGCCGGGCCAGGAAAAGATGGTTTCGGTCAGGACCGCACCGGCCAGCAGCGTGCCGACTTGCAGGCCGACCACGGTCAGCACCGGAATCAGCGCATTGCGCAGACCGTGCACGAAGACCACGCGCGACGGCGACAGGCCTTTGGCCTTGGCGGTGCGGATGTAGTCTTCGCGCAGCACTTCGAGCATCGACGAACGGGTCATCCGCGCAATCACCGCCAGCGGAATGGTGCCTAGCACGATGGCCGGCAGGATCAGGTGATGCAGGGCGTCGAAGAACGCGCCGACGTCATCGGCCAGCAGCGTGTCGATCAGCATGAAGCCGGTTTTCGGCTCGATGTCATACAGCAGGTCGATGCGCCCGGACACCGGGGTCCAGCCCAGGCTCACCGAGAAGAACATGATAAGGATCAGGCCCCACCAGAAGATCGGCATCGAGTAGCCCGCGAGGGAGATGCCCATCACCCCGTGGTCGAACAGCGATCCTCGTTTGAGTGCCGCGATCACCCCGGCCAGAAGCCCGAGGATGCCAGCGAACAGCAGGGCGGCCATGGACAGTTCCAGGGTCGCCGGGAAAAGAGAGGTGAACTCGGTCCACACGCTTTCACGGGTACGCAACGACTCACCGAGATCGCCCTGGGCCAGTTTGCCGATGTAGTCCAGATACTGGGCATACAGCGGCTTGTTCAGCCCCAGGCGTTCCATTGCCTGAGCGTGCATTTCGGGGTCGACCCGACGTTCGCCCATCATCACTTCCACGGGGTCGCCCGGAATCATGCGAATCAACGCGAAAGTCAGCAAGGTGATGCCGAAAAACGTGGGGATCAACAACCCCAGTCGGCGGGCAATAAAACTAAACATCTTGTGTGGTACCTCATCAGCCGGTTAGGCGTGTCCGGCGTCCCTCAGGTCAGGGACGCCGGGCGTTTCTTATCTACTTCACCTGGGTGGTGGCGAAGTTATTAGTGGTGAGAGGGCTGATGTGGTAGCCCTCTACATTGTTGCGCATTGCAGTGAACATCCGAGTATGGGCCATGCTGATCCATGGCTGGTCCTGATTAAACAGCACTTGAGCCTGTTCGTAGAGCGCGGCGCGTTCGGCCGGATCTACTTTAGCCCGCGCTTCATCCAGCAGTGCCTGGAATTTCTCGTTGCACCAGCGTGCGTAGTTTTCGCCGTTCTTGGCGGCCTCGCAACTGAGCATAGGCGTCAGGAAGTTATCCGGGTCGCCGTTGTCGCCCGCCCATCCGGCCGAGACCATGTCGTGCTCGCCGGCCTTGGCGCGCTTGAGCATCTCGCCCCATTCCATCACGCGGATATCGATCTTGATCCCGACTTTCGCCAGGTCAGCCTGCATCATCTGTGCGCCGAGCATCGGGTTGGGGTTGGTCGGACCGCCGCCGTTACGGGTGAACAAGGTGAACGTGGTGCCTTCCGGAACCCCGGCTTCCTTGAGCAGCTTGCGCGCTGCATCGAGGTCGCGTGGCGGGTTCTTCAAGTCATGGTTGTAGCCGAGCAAAGTCGGCGGGTACGGGTTGACCGCCACCGACGCGTTGCCCTTACCGAACAGCGCGTTGACGTAGGCCTCCTTGTCGAAGGCGATGTCGATGGCTTTGCGCACGCGCACATCGCTCATGTACTTGTGCTGGGTGTTCATGGCGATGTACGAAACGGTCATCGCGTCCAGCTCGTCGACTTTCAGGTTGCTGTCTTTCTTGATGCTCGGGATGTCATCCGGTTTCGGATACAGCGCGACCTGGCACTCGTTGGCCTTGAGCTTTTGCAGGCGCACGTTGTTGTCGGTGGCGATGGCCAGAATCAACGCGTCGGCCGGCGGCTTGCCACGGAAATAATCCGGGTTGGCCTTGAAGCGCACCTGCGCATCCTTGGCGTAGCGCTGGAAGATGAACGGGCCGGTGCCGATCGGCTTGTTGTTCAGGTCGCCGGTCTTGTTGGCCTTGAGCAACTGGTCGGCGTATTCGGCCGGGTAGATCGACGAGAAGGCCATGGCGATGTCGGCCAGGAACGGCGCTTCGCGGCGGGTCAGGGTGAACTTGACCGTGTTGTCGTCGACTTTCTCGACGCTTTTGAGCAGTTCCTTGAAGCCCATGCTTTCAAAGTACGGGAAGCCCACGCTCGACAGTTTGTGCCACGGGTGATTCGGGTCCAGCTGACGCTGGAAACTCCAGACCACATCGTCGGCGTTCATGTCGCGGGTCGGCTTGAAGTATTCGGTGGTGTGGAACTTGACGCCTTTGCGCAGATGGAACGTGTAGCTCAGGCCGTCTTCGCTGATGTCCCAGGACTCGGCGAGTGCCGGGATCACCTCGGTGGTGCCGGGTTTGAAATCGGCCAGGCGGTTGAAGATGGTTTCGGCCACAGCGTCCGCCGTGACTGCAGTGGTGTACTGGACCATATCGAAGCCTTCCGGGCTGGCTTCGGTGCAGACCACCAAGGGTTTGGCCGAGGCGCCGACAGCGACACTCAGCAACGCAGCCGCGATGGCCGCACGTAGGGGAAGCATTTTCATCGATAACCCTCTGCAATCGGTTGAAGACAGAAAACCGAACGGCCGACTCATCATGAGTCAGCCGTCGGTTGGCGTTTTTACAGAATGTTGAACGGGATGGTGGTTACGAGACGGAATTCGTTGATGCTGCCGTCAGCCTGGTTTTCGCTGGCACGGTGCGCGGTGTAGGTGCCGCGAATCGTTGTGGCCTTGAGCGGGCCGCTCTGTACTGCGTAGGTTGCACCGACGCCGTATTCATAGTGGTGCTCGCCGTCCATTGCCTGCACGCCATCGTAGCCGCCACCCTTGTAGTGAGTGCCGTCGATGCCCCAGCCGCGTGCCTGGTAGATGTTGAATTTCAGGCCTGGCACACCGTACTCGGCCATGTTGATGCCATAGGAAACCTGGAAGGATTTCTCGTTCGGGCCGTTGAAGTCCGAGAGCAGGGAGTTGGCCAGGTAGATACCGTTGGTTTCGTGCAGGTAGTCGAAGTACTCGTTACCGTTCACTTCCTGATAGGAGAAGGTCACGGTGTGGGCCTGGTGCGTCAGGCCGAACGACAGCGAGTAGGTGTCGTTGTCGATGTCACCGAGCAGTTTTTGCCTTCGTCGACGGTCTTGTAGTAGTTCAGGCCGGTGGTCAGGCTCAGCACCGAGCTGTCGCCCAACACGTGGGTGGCGCCGAAGTAGTACTGGTTCCACAGGTCTTCGGCCTGGGTGCCCCACAGGCTGGTGGTCAGGCTGGCGAACGGCTGGTAGGAAATACCGGCGGTGTTGACGTGATCGGCTTCAGCGTTGATGTCACCGTATTCGGAGCGGAACTTGCTCAGGCTTTCTTCGGTACGTGGCGAAACGCGGTCGAAGGTCGCGACGTCGAATGCCAGGTTGTTCAGCTCTTCGCTGTGGATCGCGATGCCTTCGAAGCTCGATGGCAGCGGACGGTTGCCGATCACATCGACTTGCGGGCTGCTGAAGTTCATGCGGCCGGCGGTCAGAGTGGTATTGGAGATGCGCGCCTTGACGTTGGCCAGGCCCAGCTTGCTCCACTGGCCGACAGCGTCACCGCCTTCGCGGGTCAGGGTACGGTTGTTGCCTGCGCCTGGGCGGGTGCCCGGAGCGCCGCCATTGTTGGCGGCAAGGTTCTCGCGGTCGCGCTCAAGGGCGATCGCGTTGTAAGCAGCCACTTCGGTGCTGAAACCGACGGTACCTTCGGTAAAGCCCGAGTTGTACTTGATGATCGTGCCTTGGACCCAGTTGATCCGGCGATCGGTTTCGGTGGACTGGCCGTTCTTGCGATACGCGAACTTGCCGCCACGTTTGAGTTGTTCGTTGGCGTACCAGTTACGGGTCGAACCGCTGATCGATTGCCCTTCGAGGAAGCCAGTGGCTTCGGCCTGGGCGCTCTTCTCGTTGACGGTCACCGGGGTGAACGCCTGGCTTTGGGTTTCCGCATAAGCCGTAGCGGTGATGCTGCTGATGGCCAGGGCCAGTATCGCGGTGCTGCTCAGTTTCATGGGTGAAGCTCCTTTACTTTCTTTTTATCCCGGCTTTTTTGGTATGCCGGTTATTGGTTTAGAACTCGTTCACACATCGCAAACGTTTGCAAAACGCCGGATTGGCGAATTTCGGCAAAGCGCTTGCGTGAGGGAGTAGACGGCTCCCCTCAGCATTGCGGCTAATCGGTGGGTTTAATCGATACTGACACCCGAGAACACGTTGCGGCCGAACGGGCTGACTTTGAACCCTTCGACGCGGGTGCTTAACGGCTGGTTGACCGTCGAGTGGGCGACAGGCGTGATCGGCACTTGCTGTTTAAGCAATTGCTGGGCCTGTTTATAAAGCTCGGTGCGCTGGTCGCGGTCGGTGACGACCTTGGCCTGTTTGATCAGCTTGTCATACGCCGGATCGCACCACATGGAGTAGTTGTTGCCGCCGATCGCGTCGCAGCTGTACAGCGTGCCCAGCCAGTTGTCCGGGTCCCCGTTGTCACCGGTCCAGCCGATCAGGCTGACGTCGTGCTCGCCGTTCTTGGTGCGCTTGATGTACTCGCCCCATTCGTAGCTGACAATCTTCACTTTCAGGCCGATCTTGGCCCAGTCGGACTGGAGCATTTCGGCCATCAGTTTGGCGTTCGGGTTGTATGGACGCTGCACCGGCATTGCCCACAGGGTGATCTCGGTGCCTTCTTTCACGCCGGCAGCCTTGAGCAGTTCCTTGGCTTTTTCCGGGTTGTAGGCGGCGTCCTTGATGGTGTCGTCGTAGGACCACTGGGTCGGTGGCATGGCGTTGACGGCCAGTTGCCCGGCGCCTTGATAAACAGCGTTGAGAATGCCCTGTTTATTCACCGCCATGTCCAGCGCCTGACGCACTTCCAGTTGATCGAAGGGCTTGTGGCGCACGTTGTAGGCGATGTAGCCGAGGTTGAACCCCGGCTTGGAAATCAGTTGCAGCTTCGGGTCGGCCTTCAGCGCTTCAACATCGGCCGGACGCGGGTGCAGGGTGATCTGGCATTCGCCAGCCTTGAGCTTCTGCACGCGCACCGAGGCATCGGTGTTGATCGCGAAAATCAGGTTCTTCAGCTTGACCCGGCTCGGATCCCAGTACTGCGGGTTGCCGGTGTAGCGGATGTTGGAGTCTTTCTGGTAGCTCTTGAACACGAACGGCCCGGTGCCGATCGGCTTCTGGTTGATATCGCTCGGCTTGCCGTCGGCCAGCAGCTTGTCGGCGTATTCGGCAGACAGAATCGAAGCGAAGCTCATGGCGATGTTCTGGATGAACGCGGCATCGACGCTGTTGAGCGTGAACTCCACGGTCAGCGGCCCGGTCTTCTCGACCTTGGCGATGTTCTTGTTCAGGCTCATCCCGTTGAAATACGGAAACTCGGTGGGATAGGCCTTACGAAACGGCTGCTGCGCATCGAGCATGCGGTTAAACGTGAACACGACATCGTCAGCGTTGAAATCGCGGCTCGGCTTGAAGTAAGGAGTTGTATGAAATTTCACGCCTTCACGCAGGTGAAAGGTGTATTTCAGGCCATCTTCGGAAATGTCCCACTTGGTCGCCAGGCCCGGTACGACATTGGTCGCGCCTTTTTCGAACTCGACCAGGCGGTTGTACAGCGGCTCGGCGGCGTCGTTGTCGGTGGCCGTCGTGTACTGCGCGGTATCGAAACCCGCCGGGCTGCCTTCCGAGCAAAACACCAGGCTGTCGCTGGCGGCGTAGCTTGCAGACGTGGCGGCCAACAGGCCGGCGCCCAACAGAGCGGAAAAAACCAAGGTATGGCGCATGACGCTCCCTCTTTTTAGTGTTGTGCAATGCGTCAGGGTCCCTATCCCGGGACTTTCTGGTCGCATTGAGCTCAATCCAATACGTACGGCAAAACCGGTGGCCCACGCAGACACTGGTCAGTACGCGACGGTAGGCACCGTGCCTCTGGCAGTAAATACGTAATTGCCTTAATGCTCGTAGGAAAAGTCGACGCGCCTATACCGAAGCAATCATCTGCGGCGGATTTGGGTGTAGGCCTTTTCCTTTTTCCCGGTAGATAAAGCAACGGCGACGTCAGAAACGCCGCCGTCGCGATGTCTTACTTGCTGACGCTGACGCCGTAGAAGGAATTCAGGCCAAATGGGCTGATCTTGAAATCCTGCACGTTGGCGCGCATGGGTTGATACACCGTCGAGTGAGCGATAGGTGTCATTGGAACTGCATCTTTGAGGACGTGTTGCGCCTGTTTGTACAGCTCGGTGCGCTTGCCCTGGTCGGTAGTGCGTTTGGCTTCTTTCACCAGGCCGTCGAACTTCTTGTCGCACCACTTGGAGAAGTTGTTGCCGCTCAGCGAGTCGCAGCCAAACAGAACGTTGAGCCAGTTGTCCGGATCACCATTGTCACCGCTCCAGCCAATGATCATGGCTTGGTTTTCGCCACCTTTGGAGCGCTTGATGTACTCGCCCCATTCGTAGCTGGTGATCTTCACTTTCAAGCCGATCTTGGCCCAGTCGGACTGGAGCATTTCAGCCATCAGTTTGGCGTTCGGGTTGTACGGACGCTGCACCGGCATTGCCCACAGGACAATCTCGGTACCTTCCTTGACGCCGGCTTCCTTGAGCAGCTGTTTGGCTTTCTCAGGGTCGTACTTGGCATCCTTGATGGTGGTGTCGTAGGACCACTGGGTCGGCGGCATGGCGTTGACCGCCAGTTGGCCCGCACCCTGGTAAACCGAATCGATGATCTGTGGCTTGTTCACGGCCATGTCCAGCGCCTGCCGCACGCGCAGGTCAGCCAATGGGTTGGCCTCGTTGCTGCCCTTGACCTTGTCCATCACGTTGTAGGCGATGTAGCCCAGGTTGAAGCCGGCCTGATCCGGCATCTTCAGCGACTTGTCTTCTTTCAGCGCTTTCAGATCCGCCGGACGCGGGAACAGGGTGACCTGGCACTCGTTCTTTTTCAGCTTCTGGATACGCACCGACGGGTCGGTGGTGATGGCGAAGATCAGGTTGTCGATCTTCACGTCTTCAGGTTTCCAGTAATCCTTGTTGCCGGTGTAACGGATGTTCGAGTCTTTCTGGTAGCTCTTGAACACGAACGGGCCGGTGCCGATCGGCTTCTGGTTGATGTCGGCGGCTTTGCCATCCTTGAGCAGTTGGGCCGCGTATTCGGCGGACTGCACGGACGCGAAGCTCATGGCCATGTTCTGAATGAACGCGGCGTCGACTTCTTTCAGGGTGAACTTGACGGTGTGGTCGTCGACTTTATCGATCTTGGTGATGTTGGTGTCCATCCCCATGTCGGTGAAGTACGGGAATTCGGTCGGGTACGCCTTACGGAACGGGTCGTCCTTGTTGATCATGCGGTTGAAAGTAAACAGCACGTCGTCGGCGTTGAATTCACGAGTCGGCTTGAAATACGGGGTGGTGTGGAACTTGACGCCTTCACGCAGGTGGAAGGTGTAAGTCAGGCCATCATCGGAAATGTCCCACTTGGTTGCCAGGCCAGGAATCACGGCGGTGCCGCCGCGCTCGAACTGGGTCAGGCGGTTGAACATGGTTTCGGCTGAGGCGTCGAAGTCGGTTCCGGTGGTGTACTGGCCTGGATCAAAACCGGCCGGGCTCCCTTCGGAGCAGAACACCAGGTTAGTCGCAGCGGTGGCGAAAGGTGCGGAGGCTAACAAGCCTGCGCCGACTAGAAACGGAATGACCGCGTGTTTAAGCATGTTGGCCTCATGATTTGTTGTCATTTTTTAGTTGTGAGGTACGACCTCGTGAGTCGTGCCTGCGGATACTTATGCAGGGCCCATACCCAATGCAAGATCCAGAGCGGTCGACGGCGTTAAACCGTGGCACGAACGTACCTTAATGTCGCATCCGTATAACTTTTGACGCATTTGACCGTTTGCGAGTGGTTTTTAAGGTGCAAATGCAGCCCCAAAACGGTGCGGCAGTCACCTGCTGCGCGCCGCCTTGGGGCCGGGTGTTACTTATTTATACCCACCCCATAGAAGGGGTCAGACCGAAAGGGCTGATGCGGAAGTCGCTGACTTCCTTGCGCAACGGCTGGAACACTGTGGAGTTGGCGATCGGGGTGATCGGCACCTGCTGTTTAAGGATCAGTTGCGCCTGTTGATACAGTTTTACCCGTTGCGCTTTATCCGTGGCCACTTTGGCCTGCTGCACCAGTTTGTCGTAAGCCGGGTCGCACCATTTCGCATAGTTGCTGCCTTTGACTGCCGCGCAGCTGTACAGCACGCCCAGCCAGTTGTCGGGGTCGCCGTTGTCGCCGGTCCAGCCGTAGATCATCGCGTCATGTTCGCCATTCTTGGCGCGCTTGATGTACTCGCCCCATTCATAGCTGACAATGTTGGCCTTGATGCCGATCTTGTCCCAATCCTGCTGGATCATTTGCGCCGACATACGTGCATTCGGGTTCGACGCACGCTGCACTGTCATCGCCCAAAGGTTGATGGTTGTACCGGGTGCAACCTCGGCTTCCTTGAGTAGCGCCTTGGCTTTCACCGGGTCGTAAGGCGCGTCTTTGATGTTCGGGTCGAACGACCATTGCGCAGGTGGCAAAGCGTTCTGTGCCAATTGACCGGCGCCCTGGTAAACCGCCTTGATGATCGCCGGCTTGTCGATGGCCATGTCCAGCGCCTGACGGACCTTGAGCTGATCAAGAGGCGGGTGGGTGGTGTTATAGGCGAGGAAGCCAAGGTTGAATCCGGCCTGTTTCAGCACGCGCAGGTTCGGGTCTGTTTCCATGACCTCGATATCGGCCGGGCGCGGGTAACCGCTGACCTGGCATTCGCCGGCCTTGAGCTTCTGCAGGCGCACGGCGGCGTCGGGTGTGATCGAGAAAATCAGGTTATCGATTTTCACGTCTTCGGGTTTCCAGTAGGCCTTGTTGGCCGCGTAGCGGATCTGCGAATCCTTCTGATAGCGCTTGAACACGAAGGGGCCAGTGCCGATCGGTTTCTGGTTGAGGTCGGCGGCTTTGCCGTCCTTCAACAGTTGTGCGGCGTATTCGGCTGACTGCACCGAGGCGAAGCTCATGGCGAGATTTTGCACGAAGGCGGCGTCGACGTTGTTGAGGTTGAAGCGCACGGTGTGGTCGTCGAGTTTTTCCACCGACTTGATCGTGGTGTTCAGGCCCATGTCGGTGAAGTACGGGGATTCGGCGGGGTAGGCCTTGCGGAAGGCGCTCTCCGGGTCGAGCAGACGCTGGAAGGTAAACAGGACGTCGTCGGCGTTGAAGTCGCGGCTCGGGGTGAAATAGTCGGTGGTGTGGAACTTCACGCCTTCGCGCAGGTGGAAAGTGTAGTGCAGGCCGTCGCTGGAGACGTCCCATTTTGTCGCCAGGCCGGGTTCGATGTCGGTGCCGCCACGCTGGAATTGGGTGAGCCGGTTGAAGACGGTTTCGGCGGAGGCGTCGAAGTCGGTGCCGCTGGTGTATTGGCTGGGGTCGAAGCCGGCGGGGCTGGCTTCGGAGCAGTAGACCAGGGTTGTGGCCGCATGTGTGATCGGGGCGATGGCTGTAAGTGCGAGGGTGATCAGCAGTGGTTTGAGGGTGGATCTTGGCATGGAGTCCCCGGGGAATTTGCTGGTTATGCTTTCAGGGTAGCGGGGATTTGGAGGGCTTCGGAAATATCGTTTTTTGTGTTGGGGTGTCTGTCTCGGTATATAGCGGCTTGGTTTGGGGGTATATCCGTTGCTTCGGGTGCTGCGGCTGACGGTTTCGCCTGACGGCGACTTACTTTTTACAAGCGCCAAAAAAGTAAGCAAAAACGCTAGCTCCTGCGTACGGCCCTCGCAGGCTCGGGTTCCTTCGCTGCGGGACTGATCCGGGCGCAGCGGCTCCGGCTTGCTGCGCTGCACCTCCTTCCGCTGTGTCTGGCTGCGCCAGACGGTCGCTGCGCTCCCACGCCCGGATCAATCCCTCCATTCAGCCTTCCGACGTCGCCGGTGGATCAAGATCAAAAGCGATACTCGAGCTAACGCTCATCGTGTAGGAGCTGCCGAAGGCTGCGATCTTTTGATCTTGATTTTGCTTTTCTGTGGGAGTGAGCCTGCTCGCGATGAGGCACGTCCAGGCACCCGAGGGCTTGAGTTTGTTTAATTCCGATGCCCAATAACCCGAACCTTCCCACAAGGTTTTCAGGTTGTCCGTCGGACGTCCGCTCTCTAGGCTTGGGTCGTCGCTGGTTGTTCAGCGATCGGGTGTGAGAACCCGACATTCATAGTCATTCAGTGCCCAGATCCGCATAATTGCCGCCAGCAAGTCTGCTGCCTGCAAAGTGCGTTATGGCGGCTCTGTGCGGGCGGGCTTATGTCCGGCCGGGTGCCTATGACCGGTTTTCTCACCCCGCACAAAGCTGCCACCTCTTCGCCGTGTGAGAAACGGCATCGAGATGGCTCAACCTCATAGGTGAAGCGCATGAGCAAACCAGTCCCCGACCCACCCGAAGAAACCCCAACCCCCTCGAAGCCGCGCTGCGTGCCGACGATCTCGCGAAGAACCGCGAAGCCATCAAGCGTGCCCTCGATTTCTATCTCTGCCCGCCACCCGGCAAACCGCATCCACCAAGCACGATGTTTTCGATCCGGCCCGACATCGACACCGAAAGCCTGCTGGCTCACGCCTGTGAATCTCTCGCTTCAGCCAATACGCTGGCCAGCGATTTCGCCGATCAGCTCGGTCGGCCGCAGCGCAATACCGCGCTGGCGATCCAGCAGATCATCATGCTGGCGGAGCTGGCGGTGAATCGGGCGCTGGATCGAGTTGATCCGCACGCTTGAAACCACGTTATCGTTCTTCGCGAGCAGGCTCGCTCCCACAGGTGGAACGCATTTCAAATTGTGGGAGCGAGCTTGCTCGCGAAGACGGTGGTTCATTCACAGCAAATCCCAAGCACAAAAAAACCGGCAACCATTTACTGATTGCCGGTCCTTCATTCAGCCAGGCTCAAATCACTGCATCAACACTTCAATCGAGCCATCCGCGGTCATGCTGACCTGGCTGGTGCCTGCTTCAACTTCCGGCGTGACTGGCGCGGAATCCATGGCTGCCGCTTTCATCATCATCGGCGCGCGCAGGTACGGTTGTGGGTAACCGTTGCTGTTGAGGTTCAGGTTGACGATTTTGTAACCCTTGCCGCCCAGCGCATCGGTGGCCAGTTGGGCGCGGGTCTTGAAGGCGGTGACGGCTTCTTTGAGCAATTGGTCTTCACTGGCCTTGCGGGTCGGGTCGGCGATGGCGAAGTCCATGCCGCCCATTTTCAGCTCGGTCAGCAACTCGCCGGTGAGTTTCGACAGGGCGGCGAAGTCGGTGCTTTCCAGGCGCAGTTCGGCGCGCTCGCGCCAGCCGGTGATCTTCTGGCCTTTGGTGTCGTAGATCGGATAACTGTTGCGGCTGCTCGTGCGCAGGGTGATGTCTTTGACTTCCTTGGCCTGGGCGGTGGCCTTGTTCATGGTGGTGCTGATGGCCGCGGCGAGTTTGGCCGGGTCGGTGTTCTGCTCTTCGGTGTAGAGCGTCACGATCATCTGGTCGCGAGCCACTTCCTGGCTGACTTCGGCGCGCAGGGAAATCTGGTTGTAATGCAGCTCATCGGCGGCCAGCGCCGGGAGGCTGACGACGCTGCCGACGGTCAGGGCGAGGAGGGCGGCGCTGCGGCGAAATGTGTGCATGAAGGCTCCTTGAATGAGGCGCAGGTGCTGGGTCTCGGCCTGCGTGAACCATCAGACTTTAACTCCTATGATCCGGTTCGCCCAGTTACAACTTCTATACAGATACCTGCGCGCAGTGGGGAGTGCTTCTGTGGAGAGGGGATTTATCCCCGTTCGGCTGCGCAGCAGTCGCAAATCCGGCTGATGCGGTATGTCTGGTTAAATGAGGTCGCATGACTTGGGGCGGCTCCGCCACCCAGCGGGGATAAATCCCCTCGCCACAATTGATCTCTAATAGCCCTCGGCATCTTCTTCAACTCAGATGAATTCTCCATCGTCGCCATGTGGTCGTTTGCCGCACTTTCGCCTCTGAGCCCCGCGCCTTGGTTATACTCCGTGCGATCCGCCTGGAGCGCTCATCAGGAGAGCTCATGCTCGCCCCCGTACAACTGACTTCCGCCACTCGCCAGAACCTCTGGCGGCTGACTTTCATCCGCACCCTGGTGCTCGCCGCGCAGGCCGGGTCGGTGGGCCTTGCCTACTGGCTGCAATTGTTGCCGTTGCCGTGGGTGCAATTGGCGATGACCCTGGGCTGTTCGATTCTGCTCTGCGTGTTCACTGCCGTGCGCCTGCGCACATCGTGGCCGGTGACCGAGCTTGAATACGCGCTGCAACTGGCCTGCGATCTGGTGATTCACAGTGCGCTGCTGTATTTCTCCGGCGGTTCGACCAATCCCTTCGTTTCCTATTATCTGGTGCCGCTGACCATCGCGGCGGTGACGTTGCCGTGGCGTTATTCGGTGATTCTCTCGGGCATCGCGCTGGCGCTGTACACGGTGATGCTGACGCGTTTCTATCCGCTGGAAACGCTGCCGGTCGCCCGTGAGAATCTGCAGATCTACGGCATGTGGCTGAGCTTTGCGCTGGCTGCAGCGGTGATTACCTTCTTCGCCGCGCGCATGGCTGAAGAGTTGCGGCGGCAGGAAGAATTGCGCGCAATCCGCCGTGAAGAGGGGCTGCGTGATCAGCAATTGCTTGCCGTGGCGACCCAGGCCGCGGGTGCGGCGCATGAGTTGGGTACGCCGCTGGCGACCATGAGCGTGCTGCTCAAGGAAATGCAGCAGGACCATCCCGATCCGATGTTGCAGGACGATCTGAAAGTGCTGCAGGATCAAGTCAAACTGTGCAAGGAAACCTTGCAGCAACTGGTCCGCGCCGCCGAGGCCAATCGGCGTCTGGCGGTCGAGATGCAGGACGTCACCGACTGGCTCGACGAGGCGCTGAACCGCTGGCATTTGATGCGCCCGGAAGCCAGTTATCGCTTCCAGCGACTCGGCCAAGGCGCAGTGCCACGCATGGCGCCGCCGCCGGACCTGACGCAGGCCTTGCTGAATCTGCTCAACAACGCCGCCGACGCTTGCCCGGAAAATCTCCAGGTCACCCTGGATTGGGATGCGGAAACGCTGACCATCAGCATTCGCGATCACGGCGCCGGTGTGCCGCTGGCCATCGCCGAGCAGATCGGCAAACCGTTTTTTACCACCAAGGGCAAAGGTTTCGGCCTGGGCCTGTTTTTGAGCAAGGCCAGCGTGACACGCGCCGGCGGCTCAGTGAAACTCTATAGTCATGAGGAAGGCGGCACGCTCACCGAGCTGCGCCTGCCCCACGGCGCCCGAGGAGACCTAACATGAGTGACGAAATCCAAGTCGAAGGCGAAGAACTGCCGCATTTGCTGCTGGTCGATGACGACTCGACCTTCACCCGCGTGATGGCGCGTGCCATGGCCCGCCGTGGCTTTCGCGTCAGCACCGCCGGTTCCGCCGAAGAAGGCTTGACCATCGCTCAGGCCGATCTGCCGGATTACGCCGCGCTCGACCTGAAAATGGACGGCGACTCCGGACTGGTGTTGCTGCCCAAGCTGCTGGAACTCGATCCGGAAATGCGCGTGGTGATCCTCACCGGTTATTCGAGCATTGCCACGGCAGTCGAGGCGATCAAGCGTGGCGCCTGCAACTACCTGTGCAAACCCGCCGATGCCGACGACGTGCTGGCCGCGTTGCTGTCCGAGCACGCCGACCTCGACAGTCTGGTGCCGGAGAACCCGATGTCGGTCGATCGTTTGCAGTGGGAACACATCCAGCGCGTGCTCACCGAGCACGAAGGCAACATCTCCGCCACGGCCCGCGCGCTGGGCATGCACCGCCGCACCCTGCAGCGCAAACTGCAGAAGCGTCCGGTCCGTCGCTGAACCTGCGCTGAACGACTATCGCCAGCCCTCGCGATAAATCGCGCCGATCCTCTATGATCGGCGCGTGTCTGTTGTTTTCTATATCGAGCCTTATCCATGAATCAGAACGCTGAATATTCCGCGGTCAACGATGCTGTGCGCGGGCAGTTTTTTCGCAAAGTCTGGGCGATGACCACGCCTTACTGGCGCAGCGAAGAGAAGGGCAAGGCCTGGACGTTGCTGATTGCCGTGATCGCGCTGACGCTGTTCAGCGTATGGATCGCGGTGTGGTTGAACAGTTGGTACAAGGATTTCTATAACGCCCTGCAGAAAAAGGATGAGGCGGCGTTCTGGCAGTTGATCCTGTATTTCTGCGGTATTGCCGCTGTGGCGATTCTTGCTGCGGTGTATCGCCAGTATCTGACGCAGATGCTGACCATTCGCTGGCGGGCGTGGCTGACCGAAAAGCACTTCACCCGGTGGCTTGAACACAAGAATTACTACCAGCTGGAGCAGGGCGGTTACACCGATAACCCGGACCAGCGAATCTCCGAAGACCTTAATAAATTCACTGCGAACACACTGGCGCTTGGCTTGGGCTTGATCCGTACGGTCGTCAGTCTGGTGTCGTTCTCGATCATTCTGTGGGGCGTCTCCGGCAGCATCGAGGTGTTCGGTTTCACTGTTCCCGGCTACATGTTCTGGTGTGCACTGGTCTATGCGGCGGTCGGCAGTTGGCTGACGCATTTGATCGGCCGACGTCTGATCGGCTTGAACAACAACCAGCAGCGTTTCGAAGCCGACCTGCGTTTCTCAATGGTGCGGGTGCGCGAAAATGCTGAAAGCATCGCGTTGTACAACGGCGAGCCGAATGAAAATCGGCGCTTGAGCAATCGTTTCGGGCTGGTCTGGCATAACTTCTGGGACATCATGCGCGTGTCCAAGCGCCTGACGTTCTTTACTTCGGGCTATGGGCAGATCGCGATCATTTTCCCGTTCATTGTTGCCGCGCCACGTTATTTCAGCGGCAAGATCGAGCTGGGTGAGCTGATGCAAATCAACTCGGCGTTCGGCAATGTGCAGGAGAACTTCAGTTGGTTCATCAGCGCTTACCAGGATCTGGCCGAGTGGCGCGCCACTTGCGATCGTCTGCTGAGTTTCCGCAATGCCATGAGCAACAACGAGGAGCGCGTGCCCGCCATCGATGTGCAGAACCAGGGCAGCGAATTGCAGGTGCACAGCCTCGGCCTGGACCTGGCCGATGGACGTCATTTGCTGACCGACGCCGACATGACTGTGGAGCCGGGTGAGCGCGTGATGCTCAGCGGCCGTTCCGGCAGCGGCAAGTCGACACTGCTGCGGGCGATGGGGCATTTGTGGCCGGCGGGCCACGGCAATATTCGTTTGCCGGCAGCGCGTTATCTGTTCCTGCCGCAGAAGCCTTATCTGCCCATCGGTACATTGCGTGAGGCGCTGAGTTATCCACAACCCGGTGACACCTATGCGCCGGAGCGTTATGCACAGGTGCTGGAAACCTGCCGTTTGCCACATCTGCTCGGGCGGCTCGATGAGGCCAATCACTGGCAGCGCATGCTCTCGCCGGGTGAGCAGCAACGCTTGGCTTTCGCCCGTGCACTTCTCTATGCACCGCAATGGCTGTACATGGACGAAGCGACTTCGGCGATGGATGAAGAAGACGAAGCGACCTTGTACCAGGCGCTGATCGATGAGATTCCAGGGTTGAGCATTGTCAGCGTCGGTCATCGAAGCAGTTTGAAACGATTCCATCCACGGCATGTGCGGATCGACAGCGGTCGTCTGGTCGAACAGGCCATAACTGTCTGAACACTCACCTGTGGGAGCGAGCCTGCTCGCGAAGGGGCCATATCGGTCGACGAATCTGTCGTCTGAACTACTGCTTTCGCGAGCAGGCTCGCTCCCACAGTGAGGTAATGTGATCTGCCCGGTGATCGTACAACCCGCTTGAGCTATGATGGCGCCAAGCCGAACTTTCGAGACAAGATACAAATCATGGAAAAGCTGATCGACACCCCGCGCCTCCCCGCAAGCGCCGTAGCCTCGCCCAGGAATTGGTGACGGTGTTGAGCGAGCAGATCCGTGATGGCCTGCTCAAACGTGGCGACAAATTGCCCACCGAGTCGGCGATCATGGAAGCCCATGGCGTCAGCCGCACCGTGGTCCGTGAGGCGATTTCCCGTCTGCAGGCCGCCGGCCAGGTGGAAACCCGCCACGGCATCGGCACCTTTGTCCTCGACACGCCGAGCCCGAGCGGTTTCCGCATCGACCCGGCCACCGTCGTCACTCTGCGTGACGTGCTGGCAATTCTCGAATTGCGCATCAGCCTCGAAGTCGAATCCGCCGGCCTCGCCGCGCAACGCCGCAGCCCCGAGCAACTGGCAACCATGCGCGCCGCCCTCGACGCCTTGAACGAAAGCGCCTCCCATGCCAGCGATGCGGTGTCGTCGGACTTCGCTTTCCACCTGGAAATCGCGCTGTCCACCGGCAACCGCTATTTCACCGACATTATGACCCACCTGGGCACCAGCATCATTCCGCGTACGCGGCTGAACTCGGCGCGCCTGGCCCACGACGATCAACAGCACTACATGGGCCGTCTGAGCCGTGAGCACGAAGAAATCTACGACGCAATTGCCCGACAGGATTCCGATGCAGCCCGCGCCGCGATGCGGTTGCACTTGACCAACAGCCGCGAAAGACTGCGCCAGGCCCATGAAGAGGCGCAGGCGCAGGGGTAGCGCTCAACGCACTATGGCGACTTTGAGTTCTTCAGACATTGCGGGAACTTGACCTTGCTTCGAGACGCTGTAACGCAATCGGGCATCTGCTGCCGGACTGAGACCTTTCTCAAAATGAGCCTTTTCAATTGCGAAAGGAATGTCCTTGCCCAGATCGGCGGAAGTCAGCGCTTTCAGGTATTCCCATTGCTTATCGCCGACGACGAGCATCAGTTTTACTCGGTCTCCTGCCGAGGCTTCAGCATATGGAGGTACCACCGCTTCGGTCGGGTCTTTGATTGTGCTCACGTAAAGGGTGCCTTTTGACGCTTCTGTGAGTATTGGTGCAGGCAGAGGGGAAGCGTTGCATTAGTCATGTTCAAGGTCCTTTTGTCAGTATCAGTCGGCTAAATGCGCGTATTAGTCGCGCGCATTCATTAAAGGACCGCTGAGCCTGCGCTCGCACCTGTAAGAAATACCAGTCCCGACCAACGGTCAGAGCGTCAAACCCGCAACCCATTACGCCTCGACCCGCAGCCTCAGCGGCAGCGAATACGGCTCCATACTCGACTCATCACGAAACTTGTAGCGCAGCTCCACCTCGCGGTTCAGGTACGGTTGCAGCGCCTCTTTCGGCAACTGCACCTCGATGTCGAGCAGCTTTTCCATTTCATCCTCGGCATCGTCCCAAGCGCCGGTGTCCACTTCATCTCCTTCCCATTCAGGCTCGTCAGCATCACTGCCGAGAATCGCGTAGACGCTCCAGTTTGCTGCGAAATCGCTGGAATCCGGCACCTGCACGGTGAGGATATCCGGCATCTGCGAGAGCTGAAGCGTCACGCAATCGTCTTGAGCAGGGGCGGTGTGGGAGAGGGTAGGGGCGGCAAAATGCATCGACATAACAGCTTCCTTTGAGTGGTCCGCCACGATCCTTCGTGGCAGTCGACGTATTTTAGGAGCCGCTGGTCTCCTCAGAATTAAACGAATCCAGACCAGATATTTCCGCGAGCAAATGCTTCAAGGACGGGCCTTCCAGCGATTTCCAGAAGCATAAGCAGTGATTTTGTCGGACAAAAAAGCCCTGCCAACGATGAAATGCAGTTGACGGTTATTATTTAAGTTGTACGATGACCTACAACTTCGGCGAAGGCTGAACGGTCCACTCACAATAAAACGTTGCTACCAGGGTGTTCGAATAATGAATCCACAAGAACTGAAGTCCATCCTCTCTGCCGGCCTGCTGTCTTTCCCGGTGACCGATTTCAACGCGCAAGGCGATTTCAACCGCGCGGGCTACATCAAACGCCTGGAATGGCTGGCTCCGTATGGCGCTTCGGCTCTGTTCGCTGCCGGCGGCACCGGTGAGTTCTTCTCCCTGGCCGCCAGTGAATATTCGGAAATCATCAAGACCGCCGTCGACACCTGCGCGACCAGCGTTCCAATCCTCGCCGGCGTCGGTGGTTCGACCCGCCAGGCCATCGAGTACGCTCAGGAAGCCGAGCGTCTGGGCGCCAAAGGCCTGCTGCTGCTGCCGCACTACCTGACCGAAGCGAGCCAGGACGGTGTTGCCGCCCACGTTGAAGCCGTGTGCAAATCGGTGAAGATCGGCGTGGTCGTCTACAACCGCAACGTTTGCCGCCTCAACGCGCCGCTGCTGGAACGTCTGGCCGAGCGCTGCCCGAACCTGATCGGCTACAAGGATGGCCTGGGCGATATCGAGTTGATGGTGTCGATCCGTCGCCGCCTCGGTGATCGCTTCAGCTACCTGGGTGGTCTGCCGACCGCTGAAGTCTACGCCGCTGCCTACAAGGCGTTGGGCGTGCCGGTCTACTCCTCGGCGGTGTTCAACTTCATCCCGAAAACCGCGATGGACTTCTACCACGCGATCGCTCGCGAAGATCACGCCACCGTCGGCAAGATCATCGACGACTTCTTCCTGCCGTACCTGGACATCCGCAACCGCAAGGCCGGTTACGCCGTGAGCATCGTCAAGGCAGGTGCAAAAATCGCCGGCTATGACGCAGGTCCGGTGCGTGCGCCGCTGACCGACCTGACCGGCGAAGAGTACGAAATGCTCGCCGCGCTGATCGACAAGCAAGGCGCGCAATAAGCGAGAAAAGCGAGGCCGCTGAGCAATCAGCGGCTTTTTGCGTGAAGGCTTTTAGAGTTGAGGGCTGCCCTGTGACAACTGCAAAACGCTACGACAACTACATCAATGGCGAATGGGTCGCCGGTGCCGATTACTCGGCCAACATCAACCCGTCCGAACTCAGCGACACCATCGGCGACTACGCCAAGGCTGACCTGACTCAGGTCAACGCCGCCATCGACGCTGCCCGCGCTGCGTTCCCGGCGTACTCCACTTCGGGCATTCAGGCCCGTCACGATTCGCTGGATAAAGTCGGCACGGAAATTCTCGCCCGTCGCGAAGAGCTCGGCACCCTGCTGGCCCGTGAAGAGGGCAAGACCCTGCCCGAAGCGATCGGTGAAGTGACCCGCGCCGGCAATATATTCAAGTTCTTCGCCGGTGAATGCCTGCGCCTGTCCGGTGACTACGTGCCGTCGGTTCGCCCGGGCGTCAACGTCGAAGTCACCCGCGAAGCGCTGGGCGTGGTCGGTCTGATCACCCCGTGGAACTTCCCGATTGCCATCCCGGCGTGGAAAATTGCTCCGGCCCTGGCCTATGGCAACTGCGTCGTACTCAAGCCTGCCGATCTGGTGCCGGGCTGCGCCTGGGCGCTGGCGGAAATCATTTCCCGCGCGGGCTTCCCGGCCGGTGTGTTCAACCTGGTAATGGGCAGCGGTCGCGTGGTTGGCGAGGCGTTGGTCAACAGCCCGAAAGTCGACGGCATCAGCTTCACCGGTTCGGTGGGCGTGGGTCGTCAGATCGCGGTCAACTGCGTTTCGCGCCAGGCCAAGGTGCAGCTGGAAATGGGCGGCAAGAACCCGCAGATCATTCTCGACGACGCCGACCTCAAGCAAGCGGTCGAGCTGTCGGTGCAGAGCGCGTTCTACTCCACCGGCCAGCGCTGCACAGCGTCGAGCCGTCTGATCGTCACCGCTGGCATCCACGACAAGTTCGTTGAAGCGATGGCCGAGCGCATGAAGTCGATCAAGGTCGGCCACGCGCTGAAGGCCGGCACCGACATCGGTCCGGTGGTCTCCCAGGCGCAGCTTGAGCAGGACATGAAGTACATCGACATCGGCCAGTCCGAAGGTGCGCGTCTGGTCAGCGGCGGTGGTGTGGTGACATGCGACACCGAGGGCTACTTCCTCGCGCCGACCCTGTTCGCCGACAGTGAAGCGTCAATGCGTATCAGCCGCGAAGAGATCTTCGGCCCGGTGGCCAACATTGTGCGTGTGGCCGATTACGAAGCCGCGCTGGCCATGGCCAACGACACCGAATTCGGCCTGTCGGCCGGCATCGCGACCACCTCGCTGAAGTACGCCAACCACTTCAAGCGCCACTCCCAGGCCGGGATGGTGATGGTCAACCTGCCGACCGCCGGTGTGGATTACCACGTCCCGTTCGGTGGCCGTAAAGGCTCGTCCTACGGCTCCCGCGAGCAGGGCCGCTACGCGCAAGAGTTCTACACGGTCGTGAAGACTGCCTACATCGGTTCCTGATACACGCAATACCTGTGGGAGCTGGCTTGCCAGCGATTCGGGCAACGCGGTGCTTCAGGCACGCCGCGCTGATGCCATCGCTGGCAAGCCAGCTCCCACAAAGACCAAAGAATGTTTTACCCGCATAAAAATAATCAGTGGGAGTACATCTGCATGCAATCCTCCAAGCCGACTCATGTCCGCTATTTGATCCTGCTCATGCTGTTTCTGGTGACCACGATCAATTACGCAGACCGTGCCACGATCGCCATTGCCGGCTCCAGCCTGCAAAAGGACCTTGGCATTGACGCCGTTACCCTCGGCTACATCTTCTCCGCATTCGGTTGGGCCTACGTCGCCGGGCAAATTCCCGGTGGCTGGCTGCTCGATCGCTTCGGCTCGAAAAAAGTCTACGCCCTGAGCATTTTCACCTGGTCGCTGTTCACCGTGCTGCAAGGCTTCGTCGGTGAATTCGGCATGTCCACGGCAGTGGTTGCGCTGTTCATGCTGCGTTTCCTCGTGGGCCTGGCCGAAGCGCCATCGTTCCCCGGCAACGCGCGCATCGTGGCGGCGTGGTTCCCGACCGCTGAACGCGGCACCGCTTCGGCGATCTTCAACTCGGCGCAATACTTTGCCACCGTGTTGTTCGCGCCGCTGATGGGCTGGATCGTCTACAGCTTCGGCTGGGAGCACGTGTTCATCGTCATGGGGATTCTGGGCATCATCTTCTCGCTGGTGTGGCTGAAGGTTATCCACAGCCCGCGCCAACACCCGATGGCCAACGAAGCTGAAGTCAACTTCATCGCTGACAACGGCGGCATGGTCGACATGGACCAGAACAAAGGCAAAAAAGCCGATGGGCCGAAGTGGGACTACATCCGTCAGTTGCTGACCAACCGCATGATGCTTGGCGTGTATCTGGGCCAGTACTGCATCAACGGCATCACCTACTTCTTCCTGACCTGGTTCCCGGTGTATCTGGTGCAAGAGCGTGGCATGACCATTCTCAAGGCCGGTTTCATCGCTTCGTTGCCGGCGATCTGCGGCTTTATCGGCGGTGTGCTCGGCGGGGTGATTTCCGATTACCTGCTGCGCAAGGGCCACTCGCTGACTTTCGCCCGCAAGGCGCCGATCATCGCTGGTCTGCTGGTGTCGAGCAGCATCGTTGCGTGCAACTATGTTGACGTGGAATGGATGGTCGTGGGCTTCATGGCGCTGGCATTCTTCGGCAAAGGCGTAGGTGCACTGGGCTGGGCGGTGGTTTCCGACACTTCGCCGAAACAGATCGCCGGTCTGAGCGGTGGCCTGTTCAACACCTTCGGCAACATCGCCTCGATCACCACACCGATCGTGATTGGCTACATCATCAGCTCCACCGGTTCGTTCAAATGGGCGCTGGTGTTTGTCGGTGCCAACGCACTGGTCGCGGTGTTCAGCTACCTGGTGATCGTCGGCCCGATCAAGCGTGTGGTCTTGAAAGAGCCGCCAGCCAAGGGCGGTAATGAAGCCACCGGCAATTTGTCTCAAGCGCATTCCTGAGGAGCGGCGTCATGCAGTTGATTGAACATTCCGACTCGCCGCGCTACATCCGCCTGCACGAGCGGGACAACGTTGTAGTGGTGGTCAACGATCAGGGCGTACCGGCCGGTACCGAGTTCGCCGACGGCCTGGTTACCTTGGATTTCGTACCGCAGAGCCACAAGGTCACCCTGGAGGATATTCCCGAGGGCGGCCCGGTGATTCGTTACGGGCAGATCATTGGTTACGCGTTGCAGCCGATCCGTCGCGGCAGTTGGGTCAAGGAAGATCAACTGCGCATGCCGACCGCGCCGCCGCTGGACAGCTTGCCGCTGTCCACCGATGTGCCGGATGCGCAGGCACCGCTGGAAGGCTTCACATTCGAGGGTTATCGCAACGCCGACGGCACCGTCGGCACGCGCAACATTCTCGGCATCACCACCACCGTACAGTGCGTCACCGGTGTGCTCGATCACGCGGTCAAGCGCATCAAGGAAGAGCTGCTGCCGAAGTACCCGCATGTCGATGACGTGGTGGCGCTGACCCACAGTTATGGCTGCGGTGTGGCGATTACCGCCACCGATGCCTACATCCCGATTCGCACCGTGCGCAATCTGGCGCGCAACCCGAACCTGGGGGCGAGGCGCTGGTAATCAGTCTGGGCTGCGAGAAATTGCAGGCCGCGCAGGTGATGCACGAAGACGATGCCTCGGTGGATCTCAGCGATCCTTGGCTGTACCGCTTGCAGGATTCCAGCCACGGCTTTACCGAAATGATCGAGCAGATCATGGAACTGGCCGAAGTGCGTTTGAAGAAACTCGACCAGCGCCGCCGCGAAACGGTGCCGGCGTCCGAGCTGATTCTCGGTATGCAGTGCGGCGGCAGCGACGCGTTCTCCGGCATCACCGCCAACCCGGCGCTGGGTTATGCCTCGGACTTGCTATTGCGTGCGGGGGCGACGGTGATGTTTTCCGAAGTCACCGAAGTGCGCGATGCGATCTACCTGCTGACCTCGCGGGCGCAGACGCAAACTGTTGCCGAAGAGCTGGTACGCGAGATGGACTGGTACGACCGTTACCTGGCCAAGGGCGAAGCCGATCGCAGCGCCAACACCACGCCGGGCAACAAGAAAGGCGGGTTGTCGAACATTGTCGAGAAGTCGCTGGGCTCGATCGTCAAGTCCGGCAGCAGCGCGATCAACGGCGTGCTCGGACCAGGCGAGCGTTTCAAGCAGAAGGGGCTGATTTTCTGCGCGACGCCAGCCAGCGATTTTGTCTGCGGTACGTTGCAACTGGCGGCGGGGATGAACCTGCACGTGTTCACCACTGGGCGCGGTACGCCTTATGGGCTGGCCATGGCGCCGGTGGTCAAGGTATCGACGCGGACTGAACTGGCACAGCGCTGGCCGGACCTGATTGACATCGATGCCGGGCGCATTGCAACCGGGCGCGCGACCATCGAGGAGCTGGGCTGGGAGTTGTTTCACTATTACCTGGATGTTGCCAGTGGCAAGCAACAGACCTGGGCGGAGAAACACAAGCTGCATAACGACATCACCTTGTTCAACCCGGCGCCGATTACCTGAGACCGCGTCATCGTTCTTCGCGAGCAGGCTCGCTCCCACAGGGATATGCATTGCAAATGTGGGAGCGAGCCTGCTCGCGAAAGCGATCTGCCAGACGCCGAAGGACTTGCGGTGCCTGTGATCGTTCCCACGCAGAGCATGGGAACGATCAGGGCGAAAGTGGCTTATCATTAGCCCCCTATCGACGCTCACCCAAGGCTCCCCGGCATGCTGGCAATCTTTCTTGAAACCCTGAACATCACCGCGCCGGTGTTTGCCATGCTGTTTCTCGGTGTGCTGCTCAAGCGCATCGACTGGATCAACGACAACTTCATCCACACCGCCTCATCGCTGGTGTTCAACGTCACGATGCCGGCATTGCTGTTTCTCGGCATCCTCCACGCTGACCTGCACGCCGCGCTGCAACCTTCGCTACTGATCTACTTTTCCCTCGCCACCCTGGTGAGTTTCGCCGTGGCTTGGGGCTGGGCAATTTTCAAGTGTCCGCGTGAAGATCGCGGCATCTACACCCAGGGCGCGTTTCGCGGCAACAACGGCGTGATCGGCCTGGCGCTCGCTGCAAGCATGTACGGCGATTACGGCATTTCCCTCGGGGCGATTCTCGCGGCGCTGGTGATCCTGTTCTACAACACGCTGTCGACCATTGTGCTGGCCGTATACAGCCCGGTGATCAAGTCCGATCCGTGGAGCATCTGCAAAAGCGTGTTCAGCAACCCGCTGATCATCAGCGTGATTGCGGCGGCGCCGTTCGCCTATTTCAAGATCGGTTTGCCGGGTTGGCTGGAAACCTCCGGCCAGTATCTGGCGCAGACCACTTTGCCGTTGGCACTGATTTGTATCGGTGGCACGCTGTCACTGGCGGCGTTGCGCAAGAGCGGCAAGATGGCGCTCAGTTCCAGCCTGGTGAAAATGGTCGGTCTGCCGTTACTGGCAACCGTCGGGGCGTGGTTGTGGGGCTTTCGCGGGGCGGAGTTGGGGATTCTCTTTCTCTACTTTGGCAGCCCGACGGCGGCGGCAAGTTTCGTCATGGCCCGGGCGGCACAGGGCAATCATGAGCTGGCGGCGGCGATCATCGTGCTGACCACGTTGATGGCGGCGATTACCACCAATGTCGGGATCTTTGTGTTGCAGTGGGGTGGGTGGATCTGATCAAGGATTTGCGGTGTCTGGCAGGGCCTCTTCGCGAGCAGGCTCGCTCCCACAGGAAACGCATTGCAAATTTGGGAGCGAGCCTGCTCGCGAAGGCGGTCACTGCGGTTTCTGGTAGCTGTCGATCACTTCCTGCGCCGCGCGAAACGCATCGATCGCCGCCGGCACGCCGGCATACACCGCGCAATGCAGCAGGGCTTCGCGAATCTCTTCCACCGTGCAGCCATTGTTCAACGCGCCGCGTACGTGGCCCTTCAACTCTTGCGGGCACTTCAACGCGGTCAGCGCGGCGAGGGTAATCAGGCTGCGGGTTTTCAGCGACAGACCTTCGCGGTTCCACACCCGCCCCAGGCGTGTTCATTGACGAAATCCTGCAACGGCTGGGTGAACTCGGTGGCGTTGCCCAAGGCGCGATCAACGAAGGCATCGCCCATGACCTGACGACGGATTTCAACCCCGGACTGCTTCGACTCGTTCATGGCACATCTCTCTTGTGGTGTTGGCGACGCCAGGCGCGGATCGACGTGAACAACAGAAACGTCAGCAGCGCCGGCAGGACATAAAACAGCATCAAGCGCTCGAGTCTGCCGGCCAGCGGCATGCCGGTGGTGAACGACACCACATGCAGCCCGTAGACCAGATACAAACCAAGCAGCAGCAAGCCTTCGACCCGGGTCACGCGGTAGCCGGAATAGAACACCGGCAGGCACAGCGCCGCGACGCCGAGCATCACCGGCAAGTCGAAATCCAGCGCATTCGGGGAAACGGAAAGCGGCGTCGGTGCGAGGAGGGCGGTCAGCCCGAGCACCCCGAGCAGGTTGAACAGGTTGGCGCCGATCACGTTGCCCACAGCAATGTCGCGCTGCCCGCGCAACGCAGCGATCAGCGAAGTCGCCAGTTCGGGTAGCGAAGTGCCGACCGCGACCACGGTCAGACCGATGACCCGTTCCGACAGGCCCAAGTCGGTGGCCACGACCACGGCGGCGCCGAGCAGCAGACGCCCGGCGAACACCAGCATGGCCAGGCCAGCGAGAATCATCAGCCCACTGATCAGCCAGGATTGCTGTGTCTCGGTGGGTGGTTCTGTATGCGGTCGCGTCGAGTGTCGCGACTGGCGAAACAGCAAGCCGAGGTACAACGCCAAAGCGCCGAGCAGCAGAACGCCGTCGAAACGCCCGATGTCCTTGTTCCAGGCGAGGATGAATACCAACAGGCTGGCGCCGATCATCAGCGGGATGTCCAGGCGCACCAGTTGCCGCGACACGCGCAGCGGGATGATCAGTGCCGACAGGCCAAGGGTTACAAGGATGTTGAAGATGCCGCTGCCGACCACGCTGCCGACGGCGATGTCGGGGTTGTCGGACAGCGCCGCTTGCAGGCTCACCGCCATTTGCGGGGCGCTGCTCCCGAGAGCGACGATGGTCAGGCCAATGATCAGCGGGCGCACATGCAGACGCTCGGCCAGACGCACGGCGGCGCGCACCATCAGCTCGGCGCCGATGAGCAAAAGACACAGGCCACTGAGCAATTCGATGACGTTGATCAGCGGCAGATCGGCTAGTCCGAAAATGGTCGGCGCTCCATCAGTCGAGGGCCTGCACGCGTACCCGGGCGGTGCCGCTGCGCAGCATGCCGATTTCGTCGGCGGCCTCGCGTGACAGATCGATCAATCGGCCACGGGTGTGCGGGCCCCGGTCGTTGATGCGGACCACGACCGATTCGTCGTTTTTCAGGTTGGTGACCTTCACCCGCGTGCCGAATGGCAACTGGCGGTGGGCGGCGGTCAGGGAATGCTGGTTGAACGCTTCGCCGCTGGCAGTGCGTTTACCGTGATGTTTGGCTCCGTAATAGGAGGCGACGCCGGTCTGGTCGTAACCGTGCGGGTCGATGGTGTCGGTACTGGCGCAACCGGCCAGCAGAGAGAGCAGGGCGCTGCTCAAAAACAGGCGCTTCATTCAAAGGTATCCCGGATCAAATGTAGGATTGACCTGTGGTGAGGGATTTATCCCCGTTGGACTGCGCAGCAGTCCCAAAACTGAAAACTCGATTTATCTGGTGCAAATCAAGCTCAGCAATTGGGGCCGCTTCGCGGCCCAGCGGGGATAAATCCCTCGCCACAGGTCCCTTCCACAGGGGATGGAGCCAGGCTTTGGATCTGGCTCCATTGTGGTCAGCCTTCGAGCTTGCTTTTCAGCAGTTCGTTCACCTGCTGCGGGTTGGCTTTGCCTTTGGAGGCTTTCATGGCCTGGCCGACGAAGAAACCGAACATCTTGCCGCGTTTGGCTTCGTCTGCCGCGCGGTACTGTTCGACCTGTTCGGCGTTGGCCGCGAGCATTTCATCGAGCACGGCCGAGATCGCGCCCGTGTCGGTGACTTGCTTGAGGCCGCGCTTTTCGATGATCTCGTCAGCACTGCCTTCGCCGTTGGCCATCGCTTCGAACACCACCTTGGCGATCTTGCCGGAGATGGTGTTGTCCTTGATGCGCTGTAGCATGCCGCCCAGTTGCTCGGCGGACACCGGCGAATCCTCGATGTCCAGGCCCTGCTTGTTAAGCAGGCTGCCCAACTCGACCATCACCCAGTTCGCCGCCAGTTTCGCGTCGCCACCGATGGCCGCGACTTTCTCGAAGTAGTCCGCCTGCTCACGGCTGGTGGCCAGCACGTTGGCGTCGTAGGCCGACAGACCGAACTGGCTCTGGAAGCGTTCGCGTTTTTGCGGTGGCAGTTCCGGCAGAGTCGCGCGCACTTCACCGAGAAACGACTCTTCGATGACCACCGGCAGCAGGTCCGGATCGGGGAAGTAACGGTAGTCGTTGGCTTCCTCTTTCGAACGCATCGGACGGGTTTCATCCTTGTTCGGGTCGTACAGGCGGGTCTGCTGGATGACCTTGCCGCCGTCTTCGATCAGCTCGATCTGACGCTGGATTTCCGAGTTGATCGCCTTCTCGATGAAGCGGAACGAGTTGACGTTCTTGATCTCGCAGCGGGTACCGAACTCGACCTGGCCTTTCGGCCTTACCGAGACGTTGCAGTCGCAACGCAGCGAGCCTTCGGCCATGTTGCCGTCGCAGATGCCCAGGTAACGCACCAGCGCATGGATCGCCTTGACGTAAGCCACGGCTTCCTTGGCGCTGCGCATGTCCGGCTCGGAAACGATTTCCAGCAGCGGCGTGCCGGCACGGTTCAGGTCGATGCCGGTGGCACCGTTGAATTCTTCGTGCAGGCTCTTGCCGGCATCTTCTTCCAGGTGCGCGCGGGTAATGCCGACGCGTTTGACCGTGCCGTCTTCCAGGGCGATGTCCAGGTGGCCTTTGCCAACGATCGGCAATTCCATCTGGCTGATCTGATAGCCCTTCGGCAGGTCCGGGTAGAAGTAGTTCTTGCGGGCGAACACGTTGTGCTGGCCGATCTCGGCGTCAATCGCCAGACCGAACATCACCGCCATGCGCACCGCTTCCTGGTTGAGCACCGGCAGCACACCGGGCATGCCCAGGTCGATCAGACTGGCCTGAGTGTTCGGCTCGGAACCGAACGTGGTGGAACTACCGGAAAAGATTTTCGACCGGGTGGTGAGCTGAGTGTGAATCTCCAGCCCGATCACGACTTCCCATTGCATGTGTGTCTCCTCAGAAGCCGGTTGGGGTGCGGGTGTGCCAGTCGGTATTGAGCTGGTACTGGTGCGCCACATTGAGCAGGCGACCTTCCTGGAAATACGGCGCGAGCAACTGCACCCCACCGGCAGACCGTCGACAAAACCGGCCGGCATCGACAGGCCCGGCAGGCCGGCGAGGTTGGCGGTGATGGTGTAGACATCTTCCAGATAGGCAGCGACCGGGTCGCTGTTCTTCGCGCCAAGCTTCCACGCCGGGTTCGGCGTGGTCGGGCCGAGGATGATGTCGACTTCATTGAAGGCAGCCATGAAGTCGTTCTTCACCAGACGACGGATCTTCTGCGCTTTCAGGTAGTAAGCGTCGTAGTAACCGGCGGACAGCGCGTAGGCACCGACCATGATCCGGCGCTGTACTTCGGCGCCGAAGCCTTCGCCACGGGAGCGCTTGTACAGGTCGATGAGGTTTTCCGGGTTCTCGCAGCGATGGCCGAAACGCACGCCGTCGAAACGCGACAGGTTGGAAGACGCTTCTGCCGGGGCGATCACGTAGTAGGCCGGAATGGCGTGCTGCATATTCGGCAGGCTGATTTCCTTGATCACCGCACCGAGCTTCTGCAACTGCTGGATGCTGTTCTGGATCAGCTCGGCAATGCGCGGGTCGAGACCAGCGCTGAAGTATTCCTTCGGCACGCCGATGCGCAGGCCTTGCAGCGACTCGCCGAGGCTGGAGGAGTAATCCGGGACTGGCTCATCGATGCTGGTGGAGTCGTTCGGGTCGAAGCCGGCCATGCCTTGCAGGAGGATCGCGCAGTCTTCGGCCGTGCGCGCCAACGGGCCGCCCTGATCGAGGCTGGACGCGTAGGCAATCATGCCCCAGCGCGAAACGCGACCGTAGGTCGGCTTCAGGCCGGTGAGGTTGGTGAACGCCGCCGGCTGACGGATCGAACCGCCGGTGTCAGTGGCCGTGGCCGCTGGCAAAAGACGAGCGGCAACCGCCGCCGCCGAGCCACCGGACGAACCGCCTGGCACGTGTTCCAGGTTCCACGGGTTTTTCACGGCGCCGTACCAGCTCGACTCGTTGGCCGAACCCATGGCGAATTCGTCCATGTTGGTCTTGCCCAGAGTCACCGCGCCGGCAGCGGCCAGTTTCGCGACTACGGTGGCGTCGTAGGGAGCCTTGAAATTGTCGAGCATCTTCGAGCCGCAGCTGGTGCGGATGCCCTGGGTGCAGAACAGATCCTTGTGGGCGATCGGCGCGCCGAGCAGGGCGCCGCTCTCACCATTGGCCCGGCGCGCATCGGCGGCTTTCGCCTGCTCGATGGCCAGATCCTCGGTGAGGCTGATGAAACTGTTGAGCTGCGGATCGAGCTGGGTAATACGCGCCAGCAGGACTTTGGTCAGCTCTTCGGAGGAAAACTTTTTATCGGCGAGACCGCGGGCGATCTCGGCCAGAGTCATTTGATGCATTGCAGGCTCTTTCCCTTTAGTCGATGACTTTCGGAACCAGATACAGGCCGTTTTCGACCGCTGGTGCGATGGACTGGTAGGCCTCGCGGTTATTCGTCTCGGTTACCACGTCGGCGCGCAGGCGCTGACTGGCTTCCAAAGGGTGGGCCAGCGGCTCGATACCGTCGGTATCAACGGCCTGCATTTCGTCGACCAGCCCGAGAATGCTGTTGAGGGCGGAAGTAATGTGCGGAAGATCGGCATCGTTGAGGCCAAGGCAGGCCAGATGCGCGATTTTTTCCACGTCGGAGCGTTCTAGCGCCATCGGGATTCTCCAGTGGAAAACAGAACGGACGGCGTCCGTGTGTTAGATTGTCGGAACACTACCGCACTTCTACGGTCATAAGGCCGCGATTGTGGGGCTTGGTGCACAGAAAAGCGGCCAATTTAACATATTGGCGCCTTGCCCAAAATCCCTGTCGTTGTTAGAGTTTGCCGCACTTTTTACCCACGCGTTGCCTAGGGTCCCTTTCCCATGTTCAAGAAACTGCGTGGCATGTTTTCCAGCGATCTTTCCATTGACCTGGGCACTGCCAACACCCTTATTTACGTGCGCGAGCGCGGTATCGTCCTGAATGAGCCATCGGTTGTGGCCATTCGGACACACGGTAACCAGAAAGTGTCGTCGCTGTCGGCACCGAGGCCAAGCGCATGCTTGGCCGTACGCCGGGCAACATTGCTGCCATTCGTCCGATGAAGGACGGCGTGATCGCCGACTTCAGCGTCTGCGAAAAGATGCTGCAGTACTTTATCAACAAGGTTCACGAAAACAGTTTCCTGCAGCCCAGCCCACGAGTGCTGATCTGCGTTCCATGCAAGTCCACCCAGGTTGAGCGTCGTGCCATCCGTGAATCGGCCCTTGGCGCCGGTGCCCGTGAAGTGTTCCTGATCGAAGAGCCGATGGCTGCTGCGATCGGTGCCGGTCTGCCGGTTGAAGAAGCGCGCGGTTCGATGGTCGTGGACATCGGTGGTGGTACCACCGAAATCGCCCTGATCTCCCTGAACGGTGTGGTTTACGCCGAATCCGTACGTGTCGGCGGCGACCGTTTCGACGAAGCGATCATCACTTATGTGCGCCGCAACTACGGCAGCCTGATCGGTGAATCCACCGCTGAGCGCATCAAGCAGGAAATCGGTACCGCCTACCCGGGCGGCGAAGTACGCGAAGTCGATGTTCGCGGTCGCAACCTGGCCGAAGGCGTTCCACGCGCATTCACCCTGAACTCCAACGAAGTGCTCGAGGCTCTGCAAGAGTCGCTGGCAACCATCGTTCAGGCGGTGAAAAGCGCGCTGGAGCAATCGCCGCCGGAACTGGCCTCCGACATCGCCGAGCGTGGCCTGGTGCTGACCGGTGGTGGCGCGCTGCTGCGTGACCTCGACAAGTTGCTGGCCCAGGAAACCGGTCTGCCGGTGATCGTTGCCGAAGACCCGCTGACTTGCGTTGCTCGCGGCGGTGGCCGTGCGCTGGAAATGATGGATAAGCACACCATGGATCTGCTTTCGAGCGAATAAGCTTCGAATGCAATACGTGGGTGAACGCACAGGCAGCACTTTGCAGTGCTGCCTGTTGGCGTTTATCTTCTGTCAGTCTTCATCCAGGCCGGTTTGATGCCGTATGAATAAACAGAACATTTGCCTGGGAGGAGCGGCTTATTAAACCGCTTTTCACCAAAGGCCCTTCGTTGGGCGTGCGCCTGTTGGTGCTGGCCGTGCTCGCGGTCGCACTGATGGTGGTCGATGCACGTTTCGACCTGCTCAAACCCGCGCGCAAGCAAGCGTCGCTGGTGCTCATGGATGCCTACTGGATTACGGACCTGCCCGGCCGCTTGTGGGAAGGGGTCGCCAGTCAGTTCGGCAGCCGCACCGAGCTCGTCGCCGAAAACGAAAAACTCAAGACCGAAAACCTGCTGTTGCAGGGACGCATGCAAAAGCTCGCGGCCCTGACCGAGCAGAACGTTCGGCTGCGCGAGTTGCTCAACTCCTCCGCACTGGTCAATGAAAAGGTCGAAGTGGCCGAGCTGATCGGCATGGACCCCAACCCCTTCACCCATCGCATCATCATCAACAAAGGTGAGCGCGACGGCGTGGTGCTCGGCCAACCGGTGCTCGATGCCCGCGGGTTGATGGGCCAGGTGGTTGAATTGATGCCGTACACCTCGCGTGTCCTGCTGCTGACCGACACCACCCACAGCATTCCCGTACAGGTGAACCGTAACGGTCTGCGCGCGATTGCCAGTGGCACCGGCAACCCGGAGCGCCTGGAATTGCGTCATGTCGCCGACACGGCGGACATCAAGGAAGGCGATCTGCTGGTCAGCTCCGGCCTCGGCCAGCGATTCCCGGCCGGTTATCCGGTGGCGACGGTAAAAGAGGTCATCCACGATTCCGGCCAACCGTTCGCTATCGTCCGCGCCGTGCCCACAGCTGCCCTGAACCGTAGTCGCTACCTGTTGCTGGTGTTCAGCGACAGCCGCACTGCCGAGGAGCGCGCCAATGACGCGGCCCAGGCCCAGGAGCAACTCGATGCCCACGGCGGTGGCCCGATGTTGCCGGCCAGCGTGCCGAAACCGTTGATCATGCCTGCCACGCCATCGACCGCTACCGCAGCGCCGGCCACTGAAGCCGCAGCGCCTGCCGCCACGCCAGCCAAGCCCGCCGCGAGCAAGCCGCCCGCTGCCGCTCCGGCCACTGCCAAACCGCCGGCCGCCAGCAAACCACCGGCGAAACCGCCAGCGACTACCGGGGGACGAGAATAATGGTCGGCGCGAAAAAATCCGGAAACGGCTGGATGATCTGGCTGACGTTCTTCGTCGGCATCCTGCTCAGCGTTTCGCCGTTGCCGATCTTCATGGAAATCCTTCGCCCGCTGTGGCTGGCCTTGCTCGTGACGTTTTGGGCGCTGTACATGCCGCACACGGTCGGCATGGTGACGGCGTTCTGTCTGGGGCTGGCCGAAGATGTCCTGCAGGGCGACCTGCTCGGGCAGAACGCGCTGATCCTGACCCTGATTACTTTCCTCGTGTTGTCGTTGCAGCAGCGCCTGCGCATGTTCCCGATGTGGCAGCAGTGCCTAGTGATCCTGGTGATCTTCGGCCTCGCACAATTGGCGCAACTGTGGCTCAGCGCTCTGACCGGCAACCGTCAGCCAACCCTGGCGCTGGTCTTGCCGGCGCTGGTCAGTGCCTTGCTCTGGCCGTGGGTCAGCTTCGCCCTGCGCGGGATGTGCCGACGCTACAGAATCTATTGAGCCGGTGAAGCAGGGCACTGAACAGGGAGATGTTTTGATGAAACTGCTTTACCTCGCCTCCGGCTCACCGCGTCGCCGTGAATTGCTCACGCAGATCGGCGTGCGCTTTTCCGCCATCAGTGCAGACATCGACGAAACCCCGCTTCCTGAAGAATCCCCTTCGGCCTATGTCGAGCGCCTCGCGCGTGGCAAGGCTGAGGCCGGGCGCCGCTCGGTCGTCTCTGGCCAGCCGTTCTGCGTGCTTGGCGCCGACACCGCTGTGGTGCTCGACGGCAAAATACTTGGCAAACCGGTGGACGAAGCCGACGCATGCGCCATGCTGATGATGTTGTCCGGCAACGAACACGAAGTGCTGACCGCCATCGCCGTGCTTGAAGGTGAGCGCTGCGAGTCGCGGGTGGTGCGCAGCCGCGTGCGTTTCCGCACCATCAGTCGCGAAGAGGCCGGCGCCTACTGGGCCAGTGGTGAACCGCGCGACAAGGCCGGCGGCTATGGCATTCAGGGCCTGGGCGCGGTGTTTGTCGCCGGGCTCGAAGGCAGCTATTCGGCGGTGGTCGGCCTGCCGCTGTGCGAAACCTGCGAGGCGTTGGGCCATTTCGGCATACCCTGTTGGCAAAACCTGAACACGCCCTGAGCGTCGTACGAATCCAGATGCGGCCACTATCGTGAACATGCCTGAACGAGATCCTGCCATGAGTGAAGAGATTCTGATCAACATCACGCCGATGGAGTCGCGCGTGGCGGTGGTCGAAAACGGTGTGCTGCAAGAAGTCCACGTTGAGCGCACGCAGAAACGCGGGATCGTCGGCAACATCTATAAAGGCAAGATCGTGCGCGTCCTGCCGGGCATGCAGGCAGCATTTGTCGACATTGGCCTCGATCGCGCGGCTTTCATTCATGCCGCCGAAATTTCCCTGCGTGAAGGCCCGGCCGTGGAAAGCATCAGTTCGCTGGTGCACGAGGGCCAGAGCCTGGTGGTACAAGTCACCAAGGATCCGATCGGCTCCAAAGGCGCACGTCTGACCACGCAACTGTCGATCCCTTCGCGTTATCTGGTGTACATGCCGCGCACCGCCCACGTCGGCATTTCCCTGAAGATCGAAGACGAAGCCGAGCGCGAGCGCCTCAAGCAGGTGGTCAGCGATTGCGTGGCCAAGGAAGGTATCAAGGAGGCCGGCGGTTTCATTCTGCGCACAGCCGCTGAAGGCGCGGGCGCTGATGAAATCCTCATGGACATCCGCTACCTGCGGCGTCTCTGGGACCAGATCAACGAGCAGATCAAGACCATCGCTGCGCCCAGCGTGATCTATGAAGACCTAGGCCTGGCCCTGCGTACTCTGCGTGACCTGGTCAATCCGAAGATCGAGAAAATTCGCATTGACTCGCGGGAAACCTTCCAGAAAACCACGCAATTCGTCGCCGAACTGATGCCGGAAATCGCCGATCGTCTGGAACACTATCCAGGTGAGCGACCGATCTTCGACCTCTACGGTGTCGAAGACGAAATCCAGCGTGCGCTGGAGCGCAAGGTGCCGCTCAAGTCCGGCGGTTATCTGGTGATCGATCCGGCGGAAGCCATGACCACCATCGACGTCAACACCGGGGCGTTCGTCGGCCATCGCAATCTCGAAGAAACCATTTTCAAGACCAATCTCGAAGCGGCCACGGCGATTGCCCGGCAAATGCGCCTGCGCAACCTCGGCGGGATCATCATCATCGACTTCATCGACATGGAAGATGAGGAGCATCAGCGGCAGGTCCTGCGCACTCTGGAGAAACAGCTGGAGCGCGATCACGCCAAGACCAACATCATCGGCATCACCGAGTTGGGCCTGGTGCAGATGACCCGCAAGCGCACCCGTGAAAGTCTTGAACAGGTGCTGTGCGAGCCGTGCAGCAGTTGTCAGGGACGCGGCAAACTGAAGACTGCCGAAACCATCTGTTACGAGATCTTCCGCGAGATCCTGCGCGAGGCCCGGGCCTATCAGGCCGAGGGTTATCGGGTACTGGCCAACCAGAAAGTGGTGGATCGCCTGCTTGACGAAGAATCCGGTAACGTCGCCGAGCTTGAAGGCTTTATCGGCCGCACCATACGCTTCCAGGTGGAAACCATGTATTCCCAGGAACAATATGACGTGGTGCTGCTCTGAAGCCCTGCATCACCCTTCATTCAACGCGGCTGGCCTCAGCTTTTCGCAGTATTTTTGCCATGGGAGCCAACTGACATGGAACGTCTGACACGCATATTGGCCGCACTCACCCGTTGGGGGCTGGGCCTGTGCGCGTTGGTTCTGGTGTTGATGGCGTTGTACGTCAGCCTCGGCCGCGAGCTGACGCCGCTGGTAGCGGAATACCGCGCCGACATCGAAGACAAGGCCAGCGCCGCCCTCGGCATGCCCTTGCAGATCGGTGAGCTGGAAGGCAACTGGAGCGGTTTCGCACCGATTCTGCTGGCCCACGACGTGATGGTCGGCGACGGAGCCAATGCGCTGCGCCTCGATCGTGTGCGGGTGGTACCGGACCTCTGGGCCAGTGTGCTCGCCCGCGAGGTGCGCCTCGCACATATCGA
Organism: Pseudomonas sp. B21_DOA; assembly: GCA_030544685.1. Classification (NCBI taxonomy): domain Bacteria; kingdom Pseudomonadati; phylum Pseudomonadota; class Gammaproteobacteria; order Pseudomonadales; family Pseudomonadaceae; genus Pseudomonas; species Pseudomonas sp. B21_DOA. The sequence continues at coordinate 1,941,793 of CP086683.1, forward strand.
ACTCAATGGTTTGAAGATCAGCCTCAAGGAAGCCGAAGACGGCACCTGGGCGCTGGAAGGTCTGCCGGTGCAGAAGGATCAGCCGTTCGATGCGGCACAACTGTTCCAGCGCTCGCAGATGATCAAGCAACTGTCGGTGCTCGATAGTCAGGTGACCCTGCAACCGCTCGACCACCCGCCCATGACGCTCACCTATGTCGGCCTCAATCTGCGTACCGGCGCGAGCCGCCAGCGTCTCGACGCGCGTCTGACGCTGCCCGATGGCCAGCCAGTGGCGCTGAGCCTGAAGACCCAATTGCGTCCTGATCAATGGCAGAACAGCGCCATCGAGGGTTATGCCAGCCTGCCGCAAAGCGACTGGTCGAAATGGCTCCCCGAACGCCTGACCCAGCAATGGAATTTTTCCGAGATCAAGGCCGGCGGCGAACTCTGGGTCGATTGGGCCGAAGGCGCATTGCAGAGCGCTGCGTTGCGCCTGAATGCACCGCAAGTGACTGGTGCCTACGCCGAGCGCAAGCCGATCCAGATCAATAATCTGGCGCTCAACGCCTATTACCGCAACACCGCCGAGGGGTGAAGGTCACTCTTGATTCGCTGGCGATGAGTTTTGGCGAAACCCGCTGGGAATCCCGCGTGCAGGTACAGCAGACCCGGGCGAGCGCCAAGGCGGAAGAGCTCTGGCACTTGCAGGCCGATCGCCTCGACCTGACCCCGATCACACCGCTGATCAATGCGCTGGGGCCGCTGCCGCAGAGTTTCGCCACGGTGGTCGAGCGTTTGAAGGTCACCGGCGGACTGCGCAATGTCCTGCTGGACTTCCGTCCGACCGCCACCGACGGCAACAAATTCGGCTTTGCCGCCAACCTCGACAACGTCGGTTTCGATGCCTATCACGGCGCTCCGGCGGCGCGAAATGTCAGCGGCAGCCTTAGCGGCAATCTCGACGGCGGCGAATTGCGCCTCGACAGCAAGGATTTCGTCCTGCACCTCGATCCGATTTTCGCCAAGCCATGGCAATACCTGCAGGCCAATGCGCGGCTGACGTGGAAGCTCGACAAGGATGGCTTCACCCTGATTGCGCCGTACCTGAAGGTGCTGGGCGAGGAGGGCAAGATTGCCGGCGACTTCCTCATCCGCCTGCACTTCGACCATAGCCAGGAAGACTACATGGACCTGCGCGTCGGTCTGGTCGACGGCGACGGTCGCTATACCGCGAAATATCTGCCGGCGGTGTTGAGCCCGGCGCTTGATGAGTGGCTGCGCACAGCGATCCTCAAAGGCGCGGTGGATCAGGGCTTCTTCCAGTATCAGGGCTCGCTGAGCAAGAATGCCGGCGAGGCTGATCGCAGTATCAGCCTGTTCTTCAAAGTACATGATGCCGAACTGGCCTTTCAGCCGGGCTGGCCGCATGTGAGCAAGGTCAGCGGCGATGTGTTCATCGAAGACAGCGGCGTGCGAATCTGGGCCAGCAAAGGCCAGTTGCTCGATACCCAAGTCAGCGATGTCTTCGTCAATATTCCTCACGTACCGGCCGGGCAGAACAGCCATCTGTTGCTCGATGGCGCGTTTGCCGGTGGCCTGGGCGATGGCTTGAAGATTCTTCAGGACGCGCCGATCGGCACTGGCGAAACCTTCGCCGGTTGGGAAGGCGCTGGTGATCTGAACGGCAAGCTCAAACTGGATATTCCGTTGGCCAAGGGCGAACAGCCGAAAATCCTCGTTGATTTCAAGACCGCCAATGCGCGGCTGAAACTGGCTGAGCCGAAACTGGAACTGAGCCAGCTCAAGGGCGATTTCCGCTTCGACAGTAACAAAGGCCTCAGCGGCCAGAACATCTCTGCACGGGCCTTCGACAAACCGGTCACTGCGCAGATCTTCGCCGATGGCAGCGCCAACCAGATCAAGACCCGGGTGGCGGCGTCGGGGCAGGTCGAAGTGAAAAAGCTCACCGACTGGCTGGGCGTGACCCAGCCGTTGCCGGTGTCCGGGACGATTCCGTATCAGTTGCAGCTGAATCTTTCCGGGGCCGACAGCCAGTTGCTGGTCAGCTCCAGCCTCAAAGGCGTGGCCGTTGATCTGCCGGCGCCCTTCGGCATGGCCGCCGATGTCGGGCGGGACACGGTGTTCCGCATGACCTTGCAAGGGCAGGAGCGGCGGTACTGGGTCAATTACGATCAACTGGCCAATTTCACTTTTGCTGCGCCGCCGAGCAATTTCGCCGATGGCCGTGGCGAACTGTTCCTCGGCGCTGGCGAAGCGGTGTTGCCGGGCGCCAAGGGTCTGCGCATTCGTGGGGTGCTGTCAGAGCTGGACGTTGCGCCGTGGCAGGAACTGGCGAATAAATACGCCGGGCAGGATCCGGGCGGCAGCGCCAAACAGTTGCTCAGCAGCGCTGACATCAAGGTCGGCAAATTGACCGCGCTCGGCACTACACTGGATCAGGCCTCGGTGCAGATCAATCGCAAGCCCGGCGCATGGAATCTGGCCCTCGACAGCCAGCAGGCCAAGGGCACGGCCAGCCTGCCGGACGCCAAGGGCATGCCGATCGCGGTGAATCTGCAATACGTGAAATTGCCGGCGCCGGACCCGGCGGTGCAGGCCGACGAGAATGCGCCCGATCCATTGGCGTCGGTCGATCCGACGAAAATCCCGGCCCTGGATATCACCCTCAACCAGTTGTTCCTGGGGCCCGATCTGGTCGGTGGCTGGTCGCTGAAAGTGCGACCGACCCCCAAAGGCATCGCCCTGAACAATCTCGACATGGGCCTCAAGGGCATCCTGCTGCAAGGCAATGGCGGCTGGGAAGGCACGCCGGGTGCGACCAGCAGTTGGTACAAGGGGCGGATCGGTGGCAAGAATCTGGCTGACGTGCTCAAGGGCTGGGGCTTTGCGCCGAGCGTCACCAGTGAAGAATTCCACATGGATGTCGATGGACGTTGGCCAGGCTCGCCGGCGTGGCTGGCGACCAAGCGCTTCTCCGGCACCCTTGACGCCTCGCTGAACAAGGGCCAGTTCGTTGAAGTGGAGGGCGGCGCGCAGGCGCTGCGGGTGTTCGGCCTGCTCAACTTCAACTCAATCGGCCGGCGCCTGCGTCTGGACTTCTCCGACCTGTTCGGCAAGGGCTTGAGCTACGATCGGGTCAAAGGCCTGCTGGTGGCGAACAATGGCGTCTACGTCACCCGAGAGCCGATTCGCCTGACCGGGCCTTCAAGCAATCTGGAATTGGACGGCACGCTGGATCTGGTCGACGACAAGGTCGATGCGAAATTGCTGGTGACACTGCCGGTGACCAACAACCTGCCGATCGCCGCGCTGCTCGTCGGCGCACCGGCGGTCGGCGGCGCGCTGTTCCTCATCGACAAGCTGATCGGTGACCGCGTCGCGCGCTTCGCCAGCGTCAAGTACACCGTCAAAGGCCCATGGAAAGAGCCGAAAATCACCTTCGACAAGCCTTTTTGAGCGGCCCGGTCTTGAAGCGATGGAGTAGCATGGCCAAATGCCTCTTTGGGAGTTCGCCATGTCTTTAGCGGTGATTCAAATGGTCAGCCAGAGCGACGTGCCGGCCAATCTGGCCCAGGCCCGACGCCTGCTTGAACAGGCTGCCGCCAGCGGAGCGAAACTCGCGGTGCTGCCGGAAAACTTCGCCGCCATGGGCCGTCGTGATGTCGCCGATATCGGTCGCGCCGAGGCCTTGGGCGAAGGGCCGATCCTGCCTTGGTTGAAACAGGTCGCCCGCGACCTCACCTTATGGATAGTCGCCGGTACATTGCCGTTGCCACCGTTGGGTCAACCCACGGCCAAAGCCAATGCCTGCTCGCTGCTGATCAACGAACACGGCGAGATCGTCGCGCGCTATGACAAGCTGCATCTGTTCGATGTCGATGTCGCCGACAATCGCGGCCGGTACCGTGAATCAGATGACTATGCTTATGGCGGTAATGTAGTGGTGGCGGATACGCCGGTGGGCCGCCTCGGTCTGAGCGTGTGTTACGACTTGCGCTTCCCGGAGCTGTACAGCGAATTGCGTGCCGCCGGTGCCGAGTTGATTACCGCACCGTCGGCCTTTACTGCCGTGACCGGCGCCGCGCATTGGGATGTACTGATCCGCGCGCGGGCCATCGAAACACAGTGTTATATCTTGGCGGCGGCACAGGGCGGCAGCCATCCGGGGCCACGCGAGACTTTCGGGCATGCGGCGATTGTCGACCCGTGGGGGCGTGTGCTGGCCCAGCAGGATCAAGGCGAGGCGGTGTTGCTGGCCGCCCGCGACAGCGATGAACAAGCGTCCATCCGGGCGCGCATGCCGGTGACGCGTCATCGGCGGTTTTTCTCGCAGGGCGCCCAGCGGCCTGCTTCAGAACTACGAATTTAAGGCGTAAACCTATGAGCGAGTTGTTGTCCTCAGTCAGTGATCACCTGTTGGCACCCGGCGGTGTCACGATCGAGAGCCTGCAAGGCGTGCTCGGCGATCTGGCCGGGCCGGGCATCGATGCCGCCGACCTGTATTTCCAAGGCCAGATTTCCGAGTCGTGGGCGCTGGAAGACGGCATCGTCAAGGAAGGCAGCTTCAATCTCGACCAAGGTGTCGGCGTGCGAGCGCAGTCCGGTGAGAAAACCGGTTTTGCCTACAGCAACGCGATCACCCTCGAAGCCCTCGGTGCAGCGGCCCGCGCCGCGCGTTCGATCTCACGTGCCGGGCAGAACGGCACCGTGCAGGCATTCACCAGCCAGGACGTCGCGCAACTGTACGCGCCCGATAACCCGCTGGAAGTGCTCAGCCGCGCGGAAAAAGTCGAGTTGCTCAAACGCATCGACGTCGCCACCCGCGCACTCGATCCACGGATTCAGCAGGTCAGCGTGAGCATGGCCGGGGTTTGGGAGCGGATTCTGGTGGCATCCACTGATGGCGGTCTGGCCGCCGATGTGCGCCCACTGGTGCGTTTCAACGTCAGCGTCATCGTTGAGCAGAACGGCCGGCGCGAACGCGGCGGACATGGCGGCGGCGGACGTACCGATTACCGCTACTTCCTCGCTGAAGACCGCGCTATGGGCTACGCCCGCGAAGCGCTGCGCCAGGCACTGGTCAATCTCGAAGCGATTCCGGCGCCGGCCGGTACCTTGCCGGTGGTGCTGGGCTCCGGCTGGTCCGGCGTGCTGCTGCACGAAGCGGTCGGTCACGGTCTGGAAGGCGATTTCAACCGCAAGGGCAGCTCGGCCTACAGCGGGCGCATGGGTGAAATGGTTGCCTCCAAGCTTTGCACCATCGTCGATGACGGCACCTTGAGTGGCCGTCGCGGTTCGCTCAGCGTCGATGACGAAGGCACGCCGACCGAGTGCACCACGCTGATCGAAAACGGCGTACTCAAGGGCTATATGCAAGACAAGCTCAATGCGCGGCTAATGGGCGTGGCGCGCACCGGTAACGGTCGCCGCGAATCCTACGCGCACCTGCCGATGCCACGGATGACCAACACCTACATGCTCGGTGGCGAAAGTGATCCAGCGGAAATCATCGCTTCGGTGAAGAAGGGCATCTACTGCGCCAACCTCGGCGGCGGTCAGGTCGATATCACCAGCGGCAAGTTCGTATTCTCCACCAGCGAGGCCTATTTGATCGAGGACGGCAAGATCACCGCACCGGTCAAAGGCGCGACGTTGATCGGCAACGGTCCCGAGGCGATGAGCCGGGTGTCGATGGTCGGTAACGATCTGGCGCTGGACAGCGGTGTGGGTACGTGTGGCAAGGATGGGCAGTCGGTGCCGGTGGGTGTCGGCCAGCCAACGCTGAAAATCGATGCGATTACCGTGGGTGGCACGGGCGCATAAGAGAGGCGGGGCTTTCGGGTGGCGCGCAGGACGGCCACCCGGTGGCGATTATCAACGCAGGCCGCGTTGAGTCTCGTCCAGCTCCCGAATGTATTTGAAGATCTTGCGGCTCGAAGCAGGTGGTTTGTTTTGCGCAACCTCATGCTGGGCCTGACGGATCAGGGAACGCAATTGCTGGCGATCGGCGTCCGGGTACTCGATGACGAATTTCTCCAGCACGGCGTCATCGCCCGCGATCAGGCGGTCACGCCAGCGTTCCAGATTATGGAAACGCTCGTTGTACTGGCGAGTGGAGGCATCGAGTTGATCGAGCAGAGTCAGAATCGCATCAGTGTCCTGGTCGCGCATCAGTTTGCCGATGAACTGCAAATGCCGTTTACGCGCGATGTTCGCGGTGTGCTTGGGCGCATCGGCCAATGCCCGGCGCAAAGCGTCGGTCAACGGCAGTTTGGCGACCAGATCAGGCTTGAGTGTGGTCAGGCGCTCGCCGAGGTCAACCAGCGCATGCAGCTCGCGTTTGACCTGAGATTTGCTTTTTCTCCCGTATCGAGGGAGTCGTCGTAAGAATCAACCATGGTGGCAGTCCGCAAAGAAACGCCGCCATGATAACCAGTCGGGGGCCGCTTGTCCGGCCCGGTCGCTCGATGACCCCAGCCGAAAGCAGAATTTGAGTGGAGATGAGCATGAGTGCAGTTCAAAGCGTCGGCCCGCAGGCATTGCCGGCACTGCAAGAACAGGTCGAGCAGATCATCGCCGAAGCCAAGCGCCAGGGCGCCAGCGCCTGTGAAGTCGCGGTGTCGCTGGAGCAGGGGCTGTCGACTTCGGTGCGTCAGCGCGAGGTCGAAACCGTTGAATTCAATCGTGATCAGGGTTTTGGTATCACCCTGTACGTCGGCCAGCGCAAGGGCTCGGCCAGCACCTCGGCCACCGGGCCGGAGGCGATTCGTGAAACGGTCGCAGCAGCACTGGCCATCGCCAAGCACACTTCCGAAGATGAAGCCTCGGGTCTCGCCGACGCCGCATTGATGGCCAGGGATGTGCAGGATTTCGACCTGTTTCACGAGTGGGACATCACCCCGGAGCAAGCTATCGAGAAGGCGTTGCTCTGTGAGGCAGCGGCGTTCGACGCCGATGCGCGGATCAAGAACGCCGACGGCACCACCCTCAGCACCCATCAGGGCTGCCGGGTTTATGGCAACAGCCATGGTTTCATCGGCGGTTACGCATCGACCCGGCACAGCCTGAGTTGCGTGATGATCGCTGAAGCCGAAGGCCAGATGCAGCGCGATTACTGGTATGACGTCAATCGTCAGGGCAGTCTGCTCGCCGATCCGGTGAGCATCGGCCAGCGGGCCGCGCAACGTGCAGCCAGCCGTCTGGGCGCGCGGCCGGTGCCGACATGCGAGGTGCCGGTACTGTTTTCCGCCGAGCTTGCGGGTGGCCTGTTCGGCAGCTTCCTCTCGGCCGCGTCGGGCGGCAGCCTGTATCGCAAATCGTCGTTTCTCGAAGGCACGCTGGGGCAGAAGTTGTTCCCGGAATGGCTGACCATCGATGAGCGTCCGCATCTGATGCGTGCCATGGGCAGTGCTTCCTACGACGGTGATGGCCTGGCGACCTACGCAAAACCGTTCGTCGAAAAAGGCGAGTTGGTCTCATACATCCTCGGCACCTACTCCGGGCGCAAACTGGGCATGCCGAGCACCGCCAACGCAGGTGGGGTGCACAACCTGTTCGTCACCCATGGCGACGAGGATCAGGCAGCGCTGCTGAAGCGCATGGGCCGAGGTCTGCTGGTCACCGAGTTGATGGGCCATGGCCTGAACATGGTCACCGGCGACTATTCGCGTGGCGCGGCGGGCTTCTGGGTGGAGAACGGCGAGATCCAGTTCGCTGTGCAGGAAGTGACCATCGCCGGCAACATGCGCGACATGTTCAAGCAGATTGTCGCGGTGGGTAATGATCTGGAGCTGCGCAGCAACATCCGCACCGGCTCGGTGTTGATCGAGCGGATGACTGTCGCCGGCAGCTAACCCCGGCCGTTACACAAAAAAGGCGCGCCACCTCATCGGGTGGTGCGCCTTTTTTATGATTGCATAAATCCCCTGTGGGAGCGGGCTTGCTCGCGAATGCGGTCTTTCAGTCAGAACATCTCCGGCTGGACACACCGCATTCGCGAGCAAGCCCGCTCCCACGGATTGCGTGCATGTCTGCTTGTGTTGGTTCTCATTATCATCTAATAATAAATCTCATCTCCGAACGAGTCCCGGATCATGAGTTCTGCCTTGCATGAGCAGCCCTACCTCGAAAGCTGGCGCTGGATGAGCCGCCAGATCCGTTGCGCGCTGGATCCCGACGAACCGCGCCTGATCGAACATTACCTCGCCGAAGGGCGCTATCTGTCCTGTTGCACAGCCATTTCGCCCTGGACTGTCGCCGAAACGTCTTTTCGTCTGCTGCTCGACACTGCCACCGATGTCGCGTTGCCGTGGCATTGGCGCAGCCTCTGTGTCGATCAAGCCTGGCGTCCCTTGCGTGAAATGGAACGCCTGTCGCTATGCCAATGCCGCGTGCGGCGCTGGCAACGCTACACCTGGCAACTCGCCACTTGCGAGTTGCAACCGTCGATTCCTCTCATTGATTTGCTGCAAGGACATTCGCATGACCAAGACACGTATTGAACGCGACAGCATGGGCGAACTGCAGGTGCCGGTCGATGCGCTCTATGGCGCGCAGACCCAGCGCGCCGTGGACAACTTCCCGATCAGCGGAAAACCGATGCCGACGCAGTTCATTCGCGCATTGATCCTCGCCAAAGCCGCCGCCGCCCGCGCCAATGTCGAGCTGAACCAGATCAGCGCGGCCCAGGGCAAAGCCATCAGTGATGCCGCGCAGGGTCTGCTCGAAGGTGATTTCATGCAGCACTTCCCGGTGGACATCTTCCAGACCGGGTCTGGCACCAGCTCGAACATGAACGCCAACGAAGTGATTGCCACGCTGGCCAGCCGCATGCTCGATGAACCGGTCAACGCCAACGATCACGTCAATTGCGGGCAAAGCAGCAACGACATCATCCCGACCACCATCCACGTCAGCGCCGCGCTAGTGCTGCATGAACAACTGCTGCCGGCGCTGTTGCATCTGGTCCAGGTCATCGAGCGCAAGGCCGAGCAGGTGCATCACCACGTCAAAACCGGGCGCACCCATCTGATGGACGCGATGCCGGTACGCATGAGCCAAGTGCTCAACGGCTGGGCGCAGCAGCTCAAGGCCAACATTGCGCATCTGCAGGATTTGCTGCCGAGTCTGCAAGCACTGGCGCAGGGCGGCACGGCGGTGGGTACCGGGATCAATGCGCATCCGGAATTCGCCGCTCGATTCAGTCGGCACCTGAGCCAACTGACCGACGTGCAATTCACTCCGGGCAAAAATCTGTTCGCGTTGATTGGCTCGCAGGACACCGCCGTCGCCGTCTCCGGGCAGCTCAAGGCCACCGCAGTATCACTGATGAAAATCGCCAACGACCTGCGCTGGATGAACTCAGGTCCCTTGGCCGGTCTCGGCGAAATTGAACTCGAAGCGCTGCAACCGGGGTCGTCGATCATGCCCGGCAAAGTCAACCCGGTGATCCCGGAAGCCACCGCGATGGTCGCTGCGCAAGTGATTGGCAACGACTCGGTGATCACCGTCGCCGGTCAATCCGGCAATTTCGAACTGAACGTGATGCTGCCGATCATCGCGCAGAACCTGCTGAGCAGCATCGAACTGCTGGCCAACTCCAGTCGCCTGCTCGCCGACAAGGCAATCGCTACTTTCAAGGTCAACGAATCGCGCCTGCAAGAAGCGTTGTCGCGCAACCCGATTCTGGTCACCGCGCTCAACCCCATCATCGGTTATCAGAAAGCCGCTGAAATCGCCAAGCAGGCCTACAAGGAAGGCCGCGCGGTGATCGACGTCGCTCTGGAACACACCGACCTGTCGCGCAGCCAACTGGCAGAGTTGCTCAACCCCGAGAAACTCACCGCCGGCGGCGTGTAAACCCCGTAACCGCTTTGGAGGCTCACCATGGAGCACTGGAAACGCACGATCGAACGGGCCAATCGCTGTTTCATGCTGGGCGAGCTGATCGACGCCCGTGAGGCTTACCTGCAAGCGCTGGCCCTGGCGCAAGTGTTGTTCGAACGCTGGGCGGATGCCGACGAAGCGGTGGCGGCCTGCGTCGTCTCTCACCACAACCTCGCCGACCTGCATCTGCGCCTGAATCAACCGGAGGAGAGCGCCGAATACCTCTGCGCCATCCACCAACGCCTGTTGCAGACCATGCAGGACGAACGGCTGCGTCCGGCCCTGCGTGAAGCGGCATTGCGCCAGAGCAGCAAGACTTACGTCGAACTGCTGAATTTCATCAGCGAGCACGGCGAATACCCGCGCACCCAGCGCCTGCTGCATCCGGACACCGGCAATGCTCGCCGCGCCTCAAATTCTCATCAGTATGGAGTCCATTGAAATGGCTTTTACCTTGCCTGCCTTGCCTTACGCCTACGATGCCCTCGAGCCGCACATCGATGCGCAGACCATGGAGATCCATTACACCAAGCATCACCAGACCTACATCAACAACCTCAACGCCGCCGTAGAAGGGACCGAGTTTGCTGAATGGCCGGTGGAAAAACTCGTCGCCAGTGTCCAGCAACTGCCGGAAAAGCTTCGCGCGGCGGTGATCAATCAGGGCGGCGGCCACGCCAACCATTCGCTGTTCTGGGAAGTCATGGTGCCCAACGGTGGCGGCAAGCCCGACGGCGCGCTGGCCACGGCTATTGATGAGCAACTGGGCGGACTCGACAGCTTCAAGGAAGCCTTCACCAAAGCCGCGCTCACCCGTTTCGGCAGCGGTTGGGCGTGGCTCAGCGTGACCCCGGAGAAAAACTGGTCGTGGAAAGCAGCGGCAATCAGGACAGCCCGTTGATGAACGGCAATACCCCAATCCTCGGTCTCGACGTCTGGGAGCACGCCTACTACTTGCGCTACCAGAACCGTCGCCCGGAATACATCAGCGCGTTCTACAACGTGATCAACTGGCCGGAAGTTGCTGCGCGCTATCAGGCCGCGCTGGTTTAAGCCTTCCATAAAAACAATCAGGGCTGAGTATGGGCACGCAAACACTGGCGATTGGCAGCGGGCGCATGTTTCGTTACGCGGTGGGTTCACTGTTGCTGTTGGCGGGGATGACTTTACTGGTCGCCCACGGTTTGCAATGGCTGAATCTGGAACCGAGGCTGTTGCGCGCCTTGCAGGGCGGTGCTATCTGCGCATTGGGCACGGCGCTTGGCGCGGTGCCGGTGCTGGTGATCCGGCGCATGCCGCAGGCACTCAGCGACACCTTGCTGGGATTTGGTGCCGGGGTGATGCTGGCGGCGACCGCATTTTCGTTGATCGTGCCGGGGATTGCTGCGGCCGAAAGTCTTGGTCTGACGCCGTGGGCTGCCAGTGGCCTGATCTGTTTCGGCATCCTGCTCGGCGCGTTTGGCCTGTATCTGGTAGATCGCAGGGTTTCCGGTGCCTCGCCGGAGATGCTCGTCGGCACGCTCGACCATCCGGTGATTCCACCGCGAATCTGGCTGTTCGTGTTCGCCATCATTGCGCACAACATTCCGGAAGGTATGGCGGTCGGCGTATCTGCCGGCGGCGGCATGCCGGACGCCGACAGCCTGGCGATGGGCATCGCTCTGCAGGATGTGCCGGAAGGACTGGTGATTGCTTTGGTGCTGGCCGGGGCAGGAATGTCACGGGTCAGGGCGTTTCTGATCGGCGCGGCGTCGGGGTTGGTTGAGCCGGTGTTTGCGCTGTTGTGTGCGTGGCTAGTGAGTCTGGCTCAGGTACTGTTGCCGCTGGGGCTGGCACTGGCGGCCGGGGCGATGTTGCTGGTAGTGACCCACGAAGTGATCCCGGAGTCGCGCCGTCACGGGCATGACAAACTGGCGAGTCTTGGCTTGTTGATCGGGTTTTGTCTGATGATGGTGATGGATACGGCGTTGGGTTGAAAGAAGATCAAAAGGTCGCAGCCTGCGGCAGCTCCCACCTTGGAATGCGTTTCCTGTAGGAGCTCCGCAGGCTGCGATCTTTTGACTTTGGCTATCAGCCACCTTCGTCGAAGTAGTTGTTGATCAACGCTACCAGCGCATCCATGGCTTCCTGCTCTTGATGCCCTTCAGTACTCAAATAAATTTTGGTGCCCTTGCCCGCCGCGAGCATCATCATTGCCATGATGCTCTTGCCGTCGACAGTCGTTTCAGGTGTGCGTCCCACTCTGATCGTGCAGTCTGGATACTGACCGGCCACGCCGACGAACTTGGCCGATGCCCGGGCATGCAGGCCCAGCTTATTGATGATTTCGATTTCACGAGCAGGCATCGCGGTGTGGATCCTTTAGGTGAGGTCGCGGTGGCGAACCTGGACGTTCTTCAAGGTTTTCTGCAGAGCCTGACCCAGGCGTTCGGTCAGGTAGACGGAGCGGTGATGCCCGCCGGTGCAGCCAATGGCAACGGTGACGTAGGCGCGGTTGCTCGCGGCGAAACGTGGCAGCCATTTGTTCAGATAAGCGTAGATGTCCTGATACATTTCTTCGACATCGGGCTGCTGGGCCAAATACTCTGCCACCGGTGCATCGAGGCCCGACTGCGCGCGCAGCTCCGGTTTCCAGTACGGATTGGGCAGGCAACGCACATCGAAGACCAGATCGGCATCGACCGGCATGCCGCGCTTGAAGCCGAACGATTCAACCAGGAACGCCGTGCCGGGCTCAGGCTGATTCAACAGGCGCAACTTCAGGGTGTCGCGCAGCTGGTACAGATTGAGATGGGTGGTGTTGATTTTCAGGTCGGCCAGATCGGCGATCGGGCCGAGCAGGGCGCTTTCATCGTGAATCGCTTCAGCCAGTGAGCGATTGGCGTTACTCAACGGGTGACGACGACGGGTCTCGGAAAAACGCTTGAGCAGGGTTTCTTCGTCGGCGTCCAGATACAGCACATCGCACTTGATATGTTTGGCACGGACGTCTTCGAGCAATTCAGGAAAGCGTGACAGATGGCTGGGCAAGTTGCGTGCATCGATCGACACGGCGACCAGCGGCTGCGCCAGCTCCGTGTGGATCAGCGCCCGCTCGGCCAGTTCCGGCAGCAAACCAGCCGGCAGGTTGTCGATGCAGTAGTAGCCGTTGTCCTCAAGGACATTCAGGGCGGTACTTTTGCCCGAGCCCGAACGGCCACTGACGATGATCAAGCGCATGATTAGTGCCCGTTCTGCTCGTCCAGTACAACCTGGTACAAGGCTTCGTTGCTCGCGGCGCTGCGCAGTTTTTCGCGCACTTCCTTGCGGTCGAGCATGCTGGCGATCTGGCGCAGCAACTCCAGATGCGCATCAGTCGCGGCCTCCGGGACCAGCAGCACGAAGAGCAGGTCGACCGGGGCGCCGTCGATGGCGTCGAAATCGATCGGGGCTTCCAGGTGCAGCAGGGCGCTGACTGGCGCCGTGCAGCCCTTGAGGCGGCAATGGGGAATGGCGATGCCGTTGCCGAAACCGGTGGAACCGAGTTTTTCACGGGCGATCAGCGCCTCGAAGACATCCTGCATCGCCAGATCCGGCACTTCGCGGTGGATCAGGTTGGCAATCTGTTCAAGGGCTTTTTCTTGCTGCCGCCCGGCGCGTTCACTTGGGAACGGCCGGGGGTCAGGATGGTTTCAAGTCGGATCATGGGATAGGGGTGTTAACGACCGGTTGCGCCCTGGAGGAGGCTCTGGGTCTTTTCCTTATGCTTTTTGAGTTGGCGATCCAGCTTGTCGGTGAGTGAGTCGATCGCAGCGTACATGTCAGTATCTTCTGCGTTGGCGACCACTTCGCTGCCGGGGATATGCAAGGTGGCTTCGATCTTCTGCTTCAGCTTTTCGACGCACATCGTGACCTGCACGTTGGTGATCTTGTCGAAATGTCGCTCCAGTCGTTGGAGTTTTTCCTCGATGTAGGAACGCAGAGGTTGGGTCACTTCCAGTTGGTGTCCACTGATGTTGACTTGCATACAGCTTCTCCTTCGTTGCCAGTGCATAAAGCGGCAGGCCGAAAAGCCTGCCACTGGAACGCTGTAACGTGGCTTACATCAACCGCTTGCGTTCGCTCGAAGGCGCGATTCCGAGGGATTCGCGGTACTTGGCGACGGTGCGGCGAGCCACCTGAATGCCTTGTGCCTCCAGTAAACCAGCGATCTTGCTGTCACTCAACGGCTTTTTCTGATTTTCCGCGGCGACCAGTTTCTTGATGATCGCGCGGATCGCTGTGGACGAGCATTCGCCGCCTTCGGAGGTGCTGACGTGGCTGGAGAAAAAGTATTTCAGCTCATAAATACCGCGCGGGGTATGCATGAATTTTTGCGTGGTTACCCGGGAAATCGTTGATTCGTGCATGCCGACCGCTTCGGCGATGTCATGCAATACCAGCGGCTTCATCGCTTCGTCGCCGTATTCGAGGAAGCCGCGCTGATGTTCGACGATCTGCGTGGCGACTTTCATCAGGGTTTCGTTACGGCTTTGCAGGCTCTTGATGAACCAGCGGGCTTCCTGCAACTGATTGCGCATGAAAGTGTTGTCGGCGCTGGTGTCGGCACGCTTCACAAACCCGGCGTACTGGGCGTTGACGCGCAGACGTGGCACCGATTCCTGGTTCAGCTCGACCAGCCAGCGCTCGTTGTCCTTGCGCACGATCACATCGGGAATAACGTATTCGGCTTCGGTCGATTCGATCTGTGAGCCCGGACGCGGATTGAGGCTCTGCACCAGCTCGATGACCTGGCGCAACTCGTCTTCCTTGAGCTTCATCCGGCGCATCAACTGGCTGTAATCGCGGCTGCCGAGCAAGTCGATGTAATCGGTAACCAGACGCTTGGCTTCGCTCAGCCACGGCGTCTTGGCTGGCAGTTGGCGCAGTTGCAGAAGCAGGCATTCGCTGAGGTTGCGTGCGCCGATCCCGGCGGGTTCGAATTGCTGGATGCGATGCAGAACGGCTTCGATTTCATCGAGCTCGATGTCCAGTTCCGGATCGAATGCTTCGAGAATCTCTTCGAGCGTTTCGTCCAGGTAGCCCTGATTGTTGATGCAGTCGATCAGGGTCACGGCGATCAGGCGATCGGTGTCGGACATCGGTGCCAGGTTCAGTTGCCAGAGCAGATGGCTCTGCAGGCTCTCGCCGGCGGACGTGCGGGTGGTGAAATCCCATTCGTCGTCATCGCTGCTGGGCAGGCTGCTGGCGCTGGTCTGGTAGACGTCTTCCCAGGCGGTATCCACCGGCAATTCGTTGGGGATGCGCTCGTTCCATTCGCCATCCTCGAGGTTATCCACCGTCGGGGCGGTTTCCTGATAGGAGGGTTCCTGAATCTCGGCGGGCTTCTGTTCGGCGTTGTCGGCCAGAGGATCGGCGTTGTCGAAGTCGTCGCCTTCGTCCTGGCGTTCGAGCATCGGGTTGGATTCCAGAGCCTCCTGGATCTCCTGTTGCAGGTCCAGGGTCGACAATTGGAGCAGACGGATGGCCTGTTGCAGCTGCGGCGTCATCGTCAGCTGCTGGCCCATTCTCAAGACTAGCGATGGTTTCATGGCAGGGGCTTAACACCTTATTCGCCGGCGCTTTGCGCCATCCACTACAGGGCGCCGAAGCGCCAAACTTAAGCAAATTATATGCCTGAAACTGAAGTGTTTGCCTAGAGCGCTGTAACAATTAAAGCGGATAAATGCGCCTTGAATCGATACAGCGCTGTCGCGCTTACAGGCGGAACTCGTGACCCAGATACACTTCCTTGACCAGATCGTTGGCCAGGATGGTCTCGGCATCGCCTTCAGCGATCAATTGACCGTCGTTGACGATGTAAGCGGTTTCGCAGATATCCAGTGTCTCGCGGACGTTGTGGTCGGTGATCAGCACACCGATGCCCTTGGCCTTGAGGTGGTGAATGATCTGCTTGATGTCGCCCACCGAGATCGGGTCGACACCGGCGAACGGTTCGTCGAGCAGGATGAATTTCGGCGCAGTCGCCAACGCACGAGCGATTTCCACCCGGCGACGCTCACCACCGGACAGGCTCATGCCAAGGTTGTCGCGGATGTGGCTGATGTGGAATTCCTGCAGCAGGCTTTCCAGCTCCTTGCGACGACCGGCCTTGTCCAGTTCCGGACGCGTCTCGAGGATCGCCATGATGTTGTCGGCAACCGACAGTTTGCGGAAGATCGACGCTTCTTGCGGCAGATAGCCGATACCCGCCTTGGCGCGGCCGTGCATCGGCTGGTGGCTGACGTCCAGGTCATCGATCAGCACACGGCCCTGATCGGCCTGCACCAGGCCGACGATCATGTAGAAGCACGTCGTCTTGCCGGCGCCGTTCGGGCCGAGCAAGCCGACGATCTGCCCGCTGTCGATCGACAGGCTGACGTCACGCACGACCTGGCGGCTTTTATAGGCCTTGGCCAGGTGCTGAGCTTTCAGAGTTGCCATTACTGGGATTTCTCTTCGGTTTTCTTCTTCGGCTGGATCACCATGTCAATGCGCGGACGCGATTCGGTGACCTTGCTGCCCGTGGCGCGACCGGCGCTGGCCAGTTTCTTCACGGTGTCGTAGACGATTTTTTCGCCCTGGGTGACGTTGTTATCCTTGTCGATAACCTTGGCCTTGTCGATCAGCACCACCCGGTTCTGCTGGGCGTGGTATTGAATCGTCACGCCGTAGCCCTTGACCGGGTTGGCGTCGCCCTGGGTCTGCAGCTGCTCGAAGTAAGCCAGGTTGCCCACCGAGGTCACCACGTCGATGTCGCCATTGGGCGCGCGCGTCATGGTCACGGTGTTGCCTTTAACGATCATCGAACCCTGGGTAATGATCACGTCACCTTTATAGGTGGCGATGCCATTCTTGTCGTCCAGTTGGGCGTCGTCGGCCTGAATGCGGATAGGCTGCTGCTGATCGTTCGGCAGGGACCAGGCGCTCGCGCTTCCCAGTGCTGCGCCCAGACTGAGCAAAATAGGGAGGGTTTTAACGAGCCTCATACTGTCCTCTTACGTTCGATTGCAGGTGTATCCTGCTGTCCTTCAGGTACGCTTTCATTCCGACGCCAGTCGATACGCCACCAGCGCCCTCGATTCTAACGGGTTGCGCAGTCTGCGCATATTCCTGCTGCGGGAACACGGTCATGCGCGTGCTGGTGATCAGCGTGCCGCGCTTTTTCTCATCGGTGCGCTGCACACGGACCGAATCGATCAATTCCACTTCGGTACCGCCCGAGTTCACTTCGCCGCGTTCGCTGGTCACGTGCCAGGGAAGTCGGTGCCGCGATACATATTCAGGTCAGGCTTGGTCACCAGGGTGATGTCGGTAGCCTTGACGTGCTCGGCCTTGTCGGAAGTCATCTCGTACTGCACCTTGCCGTCGGGCAGGTACTGAATGGTATGCGTGTTGGTCGCGTACCAGTCGATCGGATTCTCGGCAGCCGAAACCGGTGGCTTGTCGAGGAAGCGTTCCGGGCTGATGTTCCAGTAGCCGACCGCAGCGAAAATCGCCGCGATGCAGCCGAACAGCAGGAAGTTGCGAAACTTTTTGCTAAACATGGTCAGGCTCACAGGTACGCGGCGTTGGCCGCTTCGAGGCGGCCCTGGGCGCGCAGGATCAATTCGCAGAATTCGCGGGCGGCACCTTCGCCGCCACGGGCGCGGGTAACGCCGTGGGCGTGTTCGCGGACGAAATCGGCAGCGTTGGCCACCGCCATGCCCAGCCCTACACGGCGGATTACCGGCAAGTCTGGCAGATCGTCACCGAGATAGGCGACTTCTTCATAGCTTAGGCCCAGTTGCGCGAGCAGGCCGTCGAGCACCACCAGTTTGTCTTCACGCCCCTGAAACAGATGCGGGATGCCGAGGTTCTTCGCGCGGCGCTCGACCACCGGGGTCTTGCGACCGCTGATGATTGCGGTTTGTACGCCGGCATTCATCAACATCTTGATGCCTTGGCCGTCGAGGGTGTTGAAGGTCTTGAACTCACTGCCGTCTTCGAGGAAGTACAGGCGGCCGTCGGTGAGCACACCGTCGACATCGAAAACTGCCAGTTTGATCGCTTTGCCGCGTTGCAGCAGATCGTTGCTCATTACATGACTCCTGCGCGCAGCAGATCGGAGAGGTTGAAGGCGCCGATCGGGCGATCCTCCTCGTCGACGACTACCAGGGCGTTGATTCGATGGTCTTCCATGATTTTCAGGGCTTCGGCGGCGAGCATGTCGGGCCGGGCGGTCTTGCCGTGGGCGGTCATCACCTGATCGATGGTGGCGCTGCGGATGTCGATGGCGCGATCCAGGGTGCGGCGCAAATCACCGTCAGTGAAGATCCCGGCGAGCTTGCCGTCGGCTTCAAGGATAGCGGTCATGCCTAGGCCTTTGCGGGTCATTTCCATCAGTGCGTCCTTGAGCAGGGTGCCGCGTTGTACCTGCGGCAGCTCTTGCCCGGCGTGCATGACGTTTTCCACTTTCAGCAGCAGGCGACGGCCAAGGGCGCCGCCCGGATGCGAGAACGCGAAATCTTCAGCAGTGAAACCACGAGCTTCCAGCAGCGCCACGGCCAGGGCATCGCCCATGACCAGCGCAGCAGTAGTAGAAGAAGTCGGTGCCAGATTCAACGGGCAGGCTTCGTGCTCGACATGCACATTGAGATTGACCTCGGCAGCCTTCGCCAAGGGCGACTGCGGGTTGCCGGTGACGCTGATCAGTTGAATGCCCAAGCGCTTGATCAGCGGCAGCAGCGTCACGATTTCATTGGTCGAACCAGAGTTCGACAGGGCCAGAATCACGTCGTCGCGGGTAATCATGCCCATGTCGCCATGGCTGGCTTCGGCCGGATGCACGAAAAACGCCGGAGTGCCGGTGCTGGCGAGGGTGGCGGCGATCTTGTTGCCGATGTGCCCGGATTTGCCCATGCCGACCACGACCACACGGCCCTTGCTGGCCAGAATCATCTCGCAAGCGCGTACGAAATCGGCGTCGATATGGGCCATCAAGCCTTGGACGGCTTCCACTTCGAGGCGGATGGTGCGTTGTGCCGATTGAATCAGGTCGCGGGTTTTGCTCATGTCAGAATCGTATGGGCCGATGAAAAGGCGGCGATTATAGCGGTTATGTGGCAAAGCCTCACGCAAGTTCGACGTGCTTTGTCATTACTGGTTACCAAAACCCTCTGAAACTCGCTCAGGCCCTCTTCAGTCGGCGATCTTGGCCGGGTTCTCGCTTGGGCGCTCAGCCTTTGCAGTGATATAGTTCGCCGCCAGTTCGGCCTGCCCGGGATGCAGGTGTTTCCGAGGAAAGTCTGGCATCCCAGTGAGAGGCTGCATCGCAAGGAGTTTAGATGAGTGCCGATAACGCCTACGCGGTCGAGCTGAAGGAGTCTCCTTCAAGCGCGGTGCGCGGAGCATTTTCAATAACGTCGATATCCGCATACCGCGCGGCAAGGTCACCGGCATCATGGGGCCTTCCGGCTGCGGCAAGACCACGCTGTTGCGCCTGATGGGCGCGCAGTTGCGGCCGTCCAGCGGCGAAGTCTGGGTCAACGGGCAGAACCTGCCGACGCTGTCGCGCAGTGATCTGTTCGATGCGCGCAAGCACATGGGCGTGCTGTTTCAGAGCGGTGCGCTGTTCACCGACCTCGATGTGTTCGAGAACGTGGCCTTTCCGCTGCGGGTGCACACCCAGCTGCCGGAAGACATGATCCGCGACATCGTCCTGCTCAAACTGCAGGCCGTGGGGCTGCGTGGCGCCATCGAGCTGATGCCGGACGAACTGTCCGGCGGCATGAAGCGCCGCGTGGCGCTGGCCCGGGCGATAGCCCTCGATCCGCAGATTCTCATGTACGACGAGCCCTTCGTGGGCCAGGACCCGATCGCCATGGGCGTGCTGGTGCGCCTGATCCGTCTGCTCAACGATGCGTTGGGCATTACCAGCATCGTGGTGTCTCACGATCTGGCGGAAACCGCGAGCATTGCCGACTACATCTATGTAGTGGGCGATGGTCAGGTGCTGGGGCAGGGCACGCCGGATGAGCTGATGAATTCGGATGAGCCGCGTATCCGCCAGTTCATGACCGGCGATCCCGATGGCCCGGTGCCGTATCACTTTCCAGCGACGGATTACCGCGCAGATCTTCTGGGAAGCGCTGATGCGCAGAATTTCATTGATGGAACGCGTGCGTCGGTTCGGCGAATCGGCGATCGACGCGGTCGCGGTGTTTGGTCGAGCGACCCTGTTCCTGTTTCACGCCCTGCTGGGCCGTGGCGGTATCAGCGGTGGTTTCGGCCTGTTGATCAAGCAGCTGCATTCGGTCGGCGTCATGTCGCTGGTGATCATTGTGGTCTCCGGCATTTTCATCGGCATGGTCCTCGCGCTGCAGGGCTTCAGCATTCTTTCCAGCTATGGTTCAGAGCAGGCGGTGGGGCAGATGGTCGCCCTGACGTTGCTGCGTGAACTCGGGCCGGTGGTTACGGCATTGCTGTTTGCCGGTCGCGCCGGTTCGGCCCTGACCGCCGAGATCGGCAACATGAAATCGACCGAGCAGCTGTCCAGCCTGGAAATGATCGGTGTCGATCCGCTCAAGCACATCATCGCCCCGCGCCTGTGGGCCGGCTTCATTTCCTGCCGGTGCTGGCGATGATCTTCAGCGTCGTCGGTATCTGGGGTGGTTCGTGGGTCGCGGTCGACTGGCTGGGTGTCTACGAAGGCTCGTACTGGGCGAACATGCAGAACAGCGTGACCTTCACCAGTGACGTGCTCAATGGCGTGATCAAAAGTGTCGTTTTCGCCTTCGTCGTGACCTGGATCGCCGTATTTCAAGGCTATGACTGTGAACCCACTTCCGAGGGAATCAGTCGTGCCACCACCAAGACCGTGGTGTTTGCCTCGCTGGCAGTGCTCGGCCTGGACTTTATTCTGACCGCTTTGATGTTTGGAGATTTCTGATGCAAAACCGCACCCTGGAAATCGGTGTCGGCCTGTTCCTGCTGGCAGGGATCCTGGCTTTGCTGCTGCTCGCCTTGCGCGTCAGTGGCCTGTCTCCGACTTCGTCTACCGATACTTACAAGCTGTATGCGTATTTCGACAATATCGCCGGTCTGACGGTCAGAGCCAAAGTGACCATGGCCGGTGTGACCATCGGTAAGGTCACTGCTATCGATCTGGATCGCGACAGCTTCACCGGTCGGGTCACGCTGCAAGTGGATAAAAAGGTCGACAACCTGCCGGTCGACTCGACAGCGTCTATCCTCACCGCGGGTCTGCTGGGCGAGAAATACATCGGTATCAGCGTCGGCGGTGAAGACACCCAGTTGAAAGACGGTGGAACCATCCATGACACGCAGTCGTCACTGGTACTGGAAGACCTGATCGGTAAATTCCTGCTCAATACCGTTAGCAAAGACGCCAAATGAGGAGCTTTTGAATGATCTCTATCTTGCGACGTGGCCTGTTGGTGTTGCTCGCGGCCCTGCCGTTGATGGCTAACGCCGCACCGGGGCAATCGGCTCATGACCTGATTCAGGACACCACGAACCGGATGCTTGCCGATTTGCAGGCCAATAAAGAAAAGTACAAGCAGGATCCGCAGGATTTCTATGCGGCGCTCAACAGCATTGTCGGGCCGGTGGTGGATGCCGAGGGCATCTCCAAGAGCATCATGACCGTGAAGTATTCGCGCAAGGCCACGCCTGAGCAGATGCAACGCTTTCAGGAAAACTTCAAGCGCGGCCTGTTCCAGTTCTACGGCAACGCGCTGCTGGAATACAACAACCAGGGCATCACGGTTGACCCGGCCAAGGACGAATCTGGCGACCGCACCAGCGTCAACATGACCGTCAAGGGCAGCAACGGCGCGATTTATCCGGTGCAGTACACCCTTGAGAAGATCGGTGGCGAGTGGAAACTGCGCAACGTGATCATCAACGGCATCAACATCGGCAAGCTTTTCCGTGATCAGTTCGCCGACGCCATGCAGCGCAATGGCAACGATCTGGACAAGACCATCGATGGCTGGGCCGGTGAAGTGGCCAAGGCCAAGCAGGAAACCGACAAAGCCGCCGCGAAGCCAGCGCAATGAGTGAGGCGGCAGTTCGCATGAGTGATGTCGACGAGCTGGTGCTCAGCGGCGTGCTGGATTACCGCACCGGGCCCGACCTGCGCAAGGAAGGGCAGGCGCTGATCAAATCGAGCAAGGCATCGGCGCTGGTCATCGATTGTTCGGCGGTGCAGAAGTCCAGTAGCGTCGGCCTGTCATTGCTGCTGTGCTTCATGCGCGATGCGCAGGCGGCCGGCAAGGCCGTCAGCATTCGCGCGATGCCCGAAGACATGCGCGAAATCGCTCAGGTCAGTGAACTGACCGAGCTGTTGGCGCATCCCTGAACCGACATCTATAAAGAAGCCCCCGTCAGAGTCCTGCGTTGCGGGGTTCGCAGGCGCGGGGCTTTTTGTATGATGTCCGACCCGTGCGCACAGGGCGCCGATTGAGGTTGAGCATGCAGGCCGTAGAAGTGAAGAGCTTCCTTGAAGGAAAGCTGCCAGGAACGCTGGTAGAAGTTGAAGGCGAAGGCTGCAACTTCCAGCTGAACGTGATTAGCGATGAACTGGCGGCGTTGAGCCCGGTGAAGCGTCAGCAGCAGGTCTATGCCCATTTGAACCCATGGATCACCGATGGCAGCATCCATGCGGTCACTATGAAATTTTTCAGCCGCGCGGCCTGGGCCGAGCGCACCTGAGCCCTAGGGCGTCGAGATACTAATGGATAAATTGATTATTACCGGTGGCGCTCGTCTTGATGGCGAGATCCGCATTTCCGGCGCGAAGAACTCCGCCCTGCCGATTCTGGCCGCGACCTTGCTGTGCGATGGCCCGGTCACCGTTGGCAACCTGCCGCACCTGCACGACATCACCACCATGATCGAGCTGTTCGGGCGCATGGGCATTGAGCCGGTGATCGACGAGAAGCTCAGCGTCGAAATCGACCCGCGCACGATCAAGACCCTGATCGCCCCGTACGAACTGGTGAAAACCATGCGTGCGTCGATTCTGGTACTAGGCCCTATGGTTGCCCGTTTCGGTGAAGCCGAAGTCGCACTGCCTGGCGGTTGCGCCATCGGTTCGCGTCCGGTTGACCTGCACATCCGCGGTCTGGAAGCCATGGGCGCGGTCATCGACGTCGAAGGCGGCTACATCAAGGCCAAGGCGCCTGAAGGCGGCCTGCGCGGCGCGCATTTCTTCTTCGACACCGTCAGCGTGACCGGTACCGAAAACATCATGATGGCCGCTGCACTGGCCAAAGGCCGCAGCGTGTTGCAGAACGCCGCGCGCGAGCCTGAAGTGGTCGATCTGGCGAACTTCCTCAACGCCATGGGCGCCAAGGTTTCCGGCGCCGGCACCGACACCATCACCATCGATGGCGTCGAGCGTCTGGGTTCGGCTTTCTACAAGGTCATGCCTGACCGTATCGAAACCGGCACCTACCTGGTCGCTGCTGCCGTCACCGGTGGCCGCGTCAAGGTCAAGGACACCGATCCGACCATTCTCGAAGCAGTGCTGGAAAAGCTGCGTGAAGCCGGCGCGGAAATCACCTGCGGTGAAGACTGGATCGAGCTGAACATGCACGGCAAGCGGCCGAAAGCGGTCAACGTGCGCACCGCGCCGTACCCGGCGTTCCCGACCGACATGCAGGCCCAGTTCATCTCGCTGAACGCCATTGCCGAAGGCACCGGTGCGGTGATCGAGACGATCTTCGAAAACCGTTTCATGCACGTGTACGAGCTGCACCGCATGGGCGCGCATATCCAGGTTGAAGGCAACACCGCGATCGTCACCGGCATCGAGAAGCTCAAGGGCGCGCCAGTCATGGCCACCGACCTGCGCGCATCGGCCAGCCTGGTGATCTCGGCGCTGGTTGCCGAAGGCGACACGCTGATCGACCGCATCTACCACATCGACCGTGGTTACGAGTGCATCGAAGAAAAACTGCAAATGCTGGGTGCCAAGATCCGTCGCGTTCCGGGCTGATCGCTGCATCGGGACACAGGGACGTGTCCGTTGAATTCGTTTCGAGTCGAGGGTGTACGCACCCTCGATGTGTGTCCGGCGCCGATTGCGACCGGGCATGAGTACCTTGATAAGGACTGACGTTTCCCATGTTGACCATCGCACTGTCCAAGGGCCGCATCCTTGACGACACCCTGCCGCTTCTCGCTGAAGCGGGCATCGTGCCGACCGAGAATCCGGACAAGAGCCGCAAGCTGATCATTCCCACGACCCAGGACGACGTGCGTCTGCTGATCGTGCGTGCCACCGACGTGCCGACCTATGTCGAGCATGGCGCGGCCGACCTCGGCGTCGCCGGTAAGGACGTGCTGATGGAATACAGCGGCCAGGGCCTGTACGAGCCGCTGGACCTGCAGATCGCCCAGTGCAAGCTGATGACCGCCGGCAAGATCGGCGCGGCCGAGCCCAAGGGCCGTCTGCGCGTGGCGACCAAGTTCGTCAACGTCGCCAAGCGTTATTACGCCGAGCAGGGCCGTCAGGTCGATATCATCAAGCTGTACGGCTCGATGGAACTGGCGCCGCTGATCGGGCTGGCCGACAAGATCATCGACGTGGTCGACACCGGCAATACCCTGCGCGCCAACGGCCTGGAGCCACAAGAATTGATCGCCACGATCAGCTCGCGTCTGGTGGTCAACAAGGCTTCAATGAAAATGCAGCACGCTCGTATCCAGGCGTTGATCGACACCCTGCGCAACGCAGTGGAATCGCGACACCGCGGCTGATCTACCAGCGCGGCCCGAGGCCGCGCCGTCTATCCGCCTCATAGCCAGAATTCTCAGGTGCCCAAGCGGATCGAATGCTAGTTTCGGGCGCCTGAGTTTTTGCCAATTCCTATGAGGCTCTCGCTATGACCGCAACCACTGCAATTCGCCGACTCAACGCTGCTGACCCGGATTTCGCGCATCATCTGGATCATCTGCTGAGCTGGGAAAGTGTGTCTGACGACTCGGTCAATCAGCGCGTGCTGGACATCATCAAGGCTGTGCGCGAGCGCGGTGACGCGGCGCTGGTCGAATTCACCCAGAAGTTCGACGGCCTCGAAGTCGCCTCGATGGCTGACCTGATCCTGCCGCGCGAGCGCCTCGAATTGGCCCTGACCCGCATCACCGTGCCGCAACGCGAGGCCCTGGAAAAAGCCGCCGCGCGGGTACGCAGCTATCACGAAAAACAGAAGCAGGACTCCTGGAGCTACACCGAAGCTGACGGCACGGTGCTCGGCCAGAAAGTCACGCCACTGGATCGCGCAGGCCTGTACGTGCCGGGCGGCAAGGCCTCCTATCCGTCGTCGGTATTGATGAACGCGATTCCGGCCAAGGTGGCCGGCGTGACCGAAGTGGTCATGGTCGTGCCGACCCCGCGCGGTGAAATCAACGAGCTGGTGCTGGCCGCTGCCTGCATCGCCGGTGTCGACCGCGTGTTCACCATCGGCGGCGCGCAAGCAGTTGCCGCCCTGGCTTACGGCACCGAAAGCGTGCCGCGTGTCGACAAGGTTGTCGGCCCGGGCAACATCTATGTGGCCACGGCCAAGCGTCATGTGTTCGGCCAGGTCGGCATCGACATGATCGCTGGCCCTTCGGAAATTCTTGTGGTCTGCGACGGCCAGACCGATCCGGACTGGATTGCCATGGACCTGTTCTCCCAGGCCGAGCACGACGAAGACGCGCAAGCGATTCTGGTCAGCCCCGACGCCGAGTTCCTCGACAAGGTGGCCGCGAGCATCGATAAATTGCTGCCGACCATGGACCGCGCGACCATCATCGAAACTTCGATCAATGGCCGTGGTGCGCTGATTCAGGTTAGCGACATGGCCCAAGCCATCGAAGTCGCCAACCGCATTGCCCCGGAACACCTGGAATTGTCGGTCGCTGATCCACAAGCCTGGCTGCCGCAGATTCGTCACGCCGGTGCGATCTTCATGGGCCGCCACACCTCCGAGGCATTGGGCGACTACTGCGCCGGCCCGAACCACGTGTTGCCGACTTCAGGCACCGCGCGCTTCTCCTCGCCGCTGGGCGTCTACGACTTCCAGAAACGCTCATCGATCATCTTCTGCTCCGAGGCCGGCGCTTCCGAGCTGGGTAAAACTGCATCGGTACTGGCCCGTGGCGAATCACTGAGCGCCCACGCGCGCAGCGCCGAATACCGCATCAAAGACCAAGACTTTCTGAAAGGGCAGGGGAACTGAGCGATGAGTAAATTCTGGAGCCCGTTCGTCAAGGATCTGGTGCCCTACGTGCCGGGCGAACAGCCGAAGCTGACCAAGCTGGTCAAGCTCAATACCAACGAAAATCCGTACGGCCCATCGCCAAAAGCACTGGCTGCGATGCAGGCCGAGCTCAACGACAACCTGCGCCTGTACCCGGATCCGAACAGTGATCTGCTGAAAAACGCCGTGGCCGAATACTACGGCGTGCAGACCAGTCAGGTTTTCCTTGGCAACGGTTCGGACGAAGTGCTCGCGCACATCTTTCACGGCTTGCTGCAACACGATCAGCCGCTGCTGTTTCCGGACATCAGCTACAGCTTTTATCCGGTCTACTGCGGCCTGTACGGCATTGAATTTGATGCGGTGCCGCTGGACGCGCAATTCCAGATCAACCCGGCCGACTACGCCAAACCGAACGGCGGGATCATTTTCCCCAACCCGAACGCCCCGACCGGGTGCCTGCTGGCGCTGGACGCGGTCGAGCAAATCCTCAAGGCCAGCCCGGATTCGGTGATAGTCGTGGATGAGGCTTACATCGACTTTGGCGGCGAGACGGCGATCAGTCTGGTGGATCGCTACCCGAACCTGCTGGTGACGCAGACGCTGTCCAAGTCACGCTCGCTGGCCGGCCTGCGTGTCGGTCTGGCGGTAGGGCACCCGGATCTGATCGAGGCGCTGGAGCGGATCAAGAACAGCTTCAACTCCTATCCACTGGATCGTCTGGCGATTGTCGGCGCGGCGGCGGCGTTTGCAGACCGCGAGTATTTCGACAAGACCTGTCGTCAGGTGATCGAGAGTCGCGAGTGGGTGGTCGCGCAGTTGCAGGCCAAGGGCTTTGAAGTGCTGCCGTCGGCGGCCAACTTCATCTTCGCTCGCCACCCGCAGCATGATGCGGCGGGCCTGGCGGCGAAACTGCGCGAACAGGGTGTGATCGTACGGCACTTCAAGCAGGAGCGGATTGCGCAGTTCTTGCGGATATCGGTGGGTACGCCGGAGCAGAATCAGGCGTTGATCGAAGGCATCGGAGAACTGTAAGCAGAAGCCAGCGTGTGGAATACCCCTGTTTACGCAAAGCATTTTTCGTAAACAGGGGCTGTTTGGTTATTTGGGGTTAGAGTTTATTAAATTGAATGCTCCGGCAATTTTTATTTTTTCCTCGGTCGTAAAAAAATAAGTGCCTTTCACGGCATAGACTTCTCTACTGTTCGCCTCGGTGTGGATGTTCATGGACCCCGTTACCGCTTCGTAAGCTTTGCCTTCGAAGTGGAACTCCCATCCTTGTAGCAGCTGCTTGCGTATATCCTCAAGGATCAGCTCATGGCTGGTCCCTGATGAAAGATCCTTTGGATAGCACAAATGGATAGTTGTGGCTTCTTGAGTGGCGTCATTGAAACTGGAAGCTGAGAATAAGCCTCCGCCGATTCCGGTGTCGGGAAGAGGGTATAGCAAAAGCGATCTGTTCAGAATGATCACTGCTTCCTGATTGCGTCTAAATGTGATCTGTCCGGTTGTTACTGAAGTTCCGGCGTTCTTTTCAATCAATTTGCCAGTCATATTTGTGTCCTGAATTGATGGATCCGAAACATGAAACTATCTATTTTTAGCGCAAATATTAACTGTCAGATATGACGGTTTTTTATAACGATTGCTCATATATACAATCGCCATAATGTCGGAGAAGTTGTTAATGATGCGGCTCGCCAAGGAATGTCAGCGACGTGAACAACCCGCGACTATCCACATCCGCGCTGTCCTTCACCGGCACTTCAACCTGCGCCACAATCACATTCAAGCCCTCATTTCTCACCAATACCTGCGCACGCCCATCCTTGTCCGTCTCGGTACTCAGCGTGTTCGGCGCGCTGCGGTAATCGCCATACAACTTCACCCCCGCCGCCGGTTTGCCATCGAGCAATACGCGCACCGGCAGCGAATTCCCGGTCCGACCGTCAGCGGATCAATCTCGGGCACAATCAGCAACTTGATCTGATCGAGCTTCGGCAACTTCGCCCCGGCTGATAGATCGCCAGGCTGTACTTGAACGTCTGCGTGGCCTCGGTGGCGCCCGGCACTTTGCTGCGTCCTTCGTTGACCCACTTCTTGTCTGCCGTCTGCGACCACATGCCATTGTTCAGCGCCACGGCCATCACCGCAGGCGACTTCAGCGGTTTCAAGCGTGCGTGATCGGTGAGCCGCTCAACGCTGACCGGAATCATCTTGCCGCCGGCGTCATAAGCCCAGGCGCCGCTGATCTTCCGCGCCTTGAACGCGTTGTCTTCTGCGCCATGGCCGTAGACCACTTCGATGTTGCCGCGTCGTTCTTCTGTCCACAGGCCGTGGGCCGATACCTGACCGGTGAATAGCGCAGCGATGAGCAGAAGGGATTTGCCGTGGTGCATGGTGACGTCCTTTTACAGGTTGAGTGTCAGGCTGACGGTGAAATTGCGTGGCTCGCCGGGGTTGACCCAGTAGTTGCTGTAGGAGCGCTCGTAGTATTTCTCGTCGAAGAGGTTGTTCAGGTTCAGGCCGACGGTGAAGTTGTCGCTGGCCTTGTAGTGCGCGAGCAAGTCGACGGTCTGGTAGGCCGGCAATTCGAAGTCGCTGCCGGATTCGCCCGAACGATCACCGACGTAGGTGAACGCTGCACCGACGTCTGAACCGCGCAGTCGGCCATCCTGAAATTCATAAACACCCAGCAGACTGCCGCTGCGTTTGGCCACGCCGAGGATGCGGCTGCCGGTAGGAATGGTCGCGTCGCCCTTGGTCACCTCGGCGTCGATGTAGGCGAAGGCGCCGATGACCCGCACTGCGTCGGTCACCTGGCCGCTCACTTGCCAATCGAAACCCTGACTGCGCGCCTTGCCCATGGCGCGGCTGGTGTCGGTGCCCGGATCGAGGGCGAGAACGTTTTCCTTGTCGATGTGGAAGAAGGCGAGGGTGCTGCTTACGCGCTCATCGAACAGCTCGTTCTTGATCCCCAGTTCGTAACCGACGCCTTCTTCGGGGTCGAAGGATTTGCCGGAAGCATCCAGGCCGTTGTTCGGTTTGAACGAGGTCGAGGCGTTGGCGAACAGGCCGGTGTTTGGCGTGAGCTGATAGAGCAGGCCGGCGCGTTGGGTCAGCGCGTCGTGGCGTTGCTGGCTTCTGGCGTTGCGGCTGTGATCGTCGATGCGCTGATCGAAATGCTCGAAGCGCGCGCCGAGCATGCCGCGCAGCTTGTCGGTGAAGATGATCTGGTCCTGCAGATTCAGCGCATGACTTTCGACGTGTTCGAAAAAGTCGGTGCCCGAGCGTGCGCCGTTGGGTTTCGGCTGGCCGTAGACCGGCTTATAGATGTCGATGGCGTAGGGGCCGCCAGCAATGGTGGTGACGCGTTCGTCCTTGCGGTAATTCTCGTACTCGGTGCCGATCAGCAACTCATGCTGCCACGCACCGAGGTCGAACAGACCGCGCAGTTCCAGTTGGGTGATGCTGTCGTGCCAACTCGTGTCGCGTTCGCGCAAGCGGCGGTTGACCGTATGGCCGTCGGCGTTCAGCGGTCGTGCTTCGGAAGCGTCGCCCCAGAGCTTGCCTTCCTTGTAGTGACTGGCCAGACGCAGTTTCCAGCTGTCGTTCAGATGGTGCTCAAGGGTGGCCTGGAGCAGGTTGTTGTGGTTGTCGATGTTGCCGTCGTTGGGTTCGCCCAAGAACGTCGAACGGGATACGCCGCTCCACTTGTTGTTCGGCGCCACCACGCCACGATCGAACGTCGAGTTGTGACGGACGATTTCGCTTTCCACCAGCAGCGAGGTGTTCGGGTTCAACTGCCAACTGAACGAAGGCGCGACGAATACCCGCTGGCTGTCGACGTGGTCGCGAAAGCTGTTGTTGTCTTCTACGGCGAGGTTGATACGCGAGAGCACATTGCCCTGTTCATCGATGGGCCTATTGACGTCCAGCGCGGTGCGATAACGGTCCCAACTGCCGGCGCTGGTCTGCAATGTAGCGAATGCTTCAGGCTGCGGCTTCTTGGTGACGATGTTTACCGTGCCGCCGGGATCGCC
Source organism: Pseudomonas sp. B21_DOA (assembly GCA_030544685.1). NCBI lineage: Bacteria > Pseudomonadati > Pseudomonadota > Gammaproteobacteria > Pseudomonadales > Pseudomonadaceae > Pseudomonas > Pseudomonas sp. B21_DOA. The sequence goes on from CP086683.1 coordinate 1,971,995, forward strand.
CCGGCCGTACAGACTGGCGGCCGGACCTTTGAGCACTTCGATGCGCTCGATGTTCGCTGCATCCGGCGTGCTCGGGTAACCGCGATTGGCGCTGAAGCCGTCCTTGTAGAACTCGGACGTGGTGAAGCCGCGCACGCTGTATTCGTACAGGGTCAGGCCGCCGAAGTTGTTCTGCTTCGATACGCCGCCGGCAAAATCCAGCGCGCGCTCGACGCTGCTGCTGCCCAGGTCCGAGAGCACACTGGCCGGGACTACGCTGATGGCTTGTGGGATATCGCGAATCGCCGTGTCGGTTTTGGTCGCACTGGCCGAGCGAGTCGCGCGATAACCGCTGACCGGGCCGGTGGGTGATTCGTAGTCGGAAGTGACGCTGATGACTTCCAGCTCAACGGGCTGCGGCTCATCGGCGAAGGCGGGATCGCAGAGCAAACCCAGAGTCAGGCCCAACAGCGAGGCCTTTTTGCGAGACGACATGTTATGTTGTTCCAATTGCTAGAATTGAAACAATATAACATGCCTGTTGAGAATGTCTGTTATTCGCGCCACTGGCGCGAAAACATTTTTACTCTTCTTTTTCTTTCATCGGTGCCGGTGGTGGACGCAGGCCGATTTCAGCGGTCAGCTTCAGCTCCTTGCCGTTGCGCATGACCTGAATCGTCACCTTGTCGGTCGGTTTGATCCGCGCCACCTGGTTCATCGAGCGGCGACCATCTCCGGCGGGCTCGCCATCGATGCTCAGAATCACATCGCCCAGTTGCAGGCCGGCTTTCTGCGCCGGGCCGTCACGGAAAATTCCGGCAACGACAATCCCCGGGCGCCCGGACAAGCCAAACGACTCGGCCAGTTCCTGCGTCAGCGGCTGCACTTCAATGCCCAGCCAGCCGCGAATCACCTGACCGTGCTCGATGATCGACTTCATCACTTCCATCGCCAGTTTCACCGGGATGGCAAAACCGATGCCCTGCGAGCCGCCGGATTTGGAAAAGATCGCCGTGTTGATGCCGGTGAGGTTGCCGTTGGCGTCGACCAGCGCACCGCCGGAGTTGCCCGGGTTGATCGCCGCATCGGTCTGGATGAAGTCTTCGTAGTTGTTCAGGCCCAGCTGATTGCGGCCGGTGGCGCTGATGATGCCCATGGTCACGGTCTGGCCGACGCCGAACGGGTTGCCGATGGCCAGCGCCACGTCGCCGATGCGAATGCTGTCGGAGCGGCCGACGGTGATTGCCGGGAGGTTTTTCAGGTCGATTTTCAGGACCGCAAGGTCAGTCTCAGGATCGCTGCCAATCACCCGCGCGAGTGTTTCGCGGCCATCCTTCAGCGCCACGACGATCTGGTCGGCGCCGCTGGTGACGTGGTTGTTGGTGAGGATGTAGCCTTCCGGGCTCATGATCACCCCGGAACCGAGGCTCGATTCCATGCGCTTCTGTTTCGGCGAGTTGTCACCGAAGAAGCGGCGGAACTGCGGATCCTCGAACAAGGGATGCGCCGGTTTGTTGATGACCTTGGTGGTGTACAGGTTGACCACCGACGGCGCGGCGATGCTTACCGCGTCGGCATAGGACACCGGGCCCTGTTGCACGATCGTTGTCTGTGGCGCCTGTTGCAGATTGACATCGAGGCTCGGCAGCCCGACCCACTCGGGGTAACGCTGAATAATCAACAGAGCGATAAGCACACCGGCCAACAGCGGCCAGCCGAAAAAACGCAGCGCCTTGAGCATTAAGCACGTTCCTGGAAAGGTTGCAGGCGAGGTCAGACCGCCCATAATGTCGCGCATTATACGAGGCCGCGCGTGCCTCTGAACGGGATATTTAGGAGTCTTTCATGGCCGTTGCCCTCAGCACCCTCGTCGAAGAAGCCGACCGTTACCTGGCCAGTGCGAAAATCGCCGATTATTGCCCCAACGGTTTGCAGGTCGAAGGCCGCCCGCAGGTGATGCGTATCGTCAGTGGCGTCACCGCCAGCCAGGCGTTGCTTGATGCCGCCGTCGAAGCCGAGGCCGACCTGATCCTGGTCCATCACGGTTATTTCTGGAAAGGCGAAAACCCCTGCGTCACTGGCATGAAACAGCGCCGCTTGAAGACCTTGCTCAAGCACGACATCAGTCTGCTCGCCTATCACCTGCCGCTGGATCTGCACCCGGACGTCGGCAACAACGTGCAACTGGCGCGTCAGCTCGACATCACTGTCGAAGGTCCGCTGGATCCGAGCAACCCGAAAGTCGTCGGGCTGGTCGGTTCGCTGAATGAGCCAATGACCGCACGGGATTTCGCGCGCAAGGTGCAGGAAGTCATGGGCCGCGAGCCGCTGTTGATCGAAGGCAGCGGCATGATCCGTCGCGTCGGCTGGTGCACCGGTGGTGGCCAGGGTTATATCGATCAGGGCGTGGCGGCGGGTGTCGATCTGTTCATCAGCGGCGAGGCCTCCGAGCAGACTTTCCACAGCGCGCGGGAAAACGACATCAGCTTCATCGCCGCCGGCCATCACGCCACCGAACGCTATGGCGTGCAGGCGCTGGGTGAGTATCTGGCGAAGCGTTTTGCCCTGGAGCACATCTTCATCGATTGCCCGAATCCGATCTGAGGTTAAACATCTCTCCAATGTGGGAGGGGCTTGCTCCCGAAAACGGTGTGTCATTCGACGATGATTTCGAATGACACAACGCTTTCGGGAGCAAGCCCTCCCACAGGAAAAGCAGCTGTTCGGCCGAACTGGCAGGCATATTCATATACCCTTTCGATCTAGTTGGCGGCCTGATTAGAAGAGGTCGCTGTGCTAGGATTCCCCGCTCGAACACGGCCCGCTGGCCGTTCATAAGAAAGCTTTCGTGAGTAGCCATGGTCGACAAACTGACGCATCTGAAACAGCTGGAGGCGGAAAGCATCCACATCATCCGCGAGGTGGCCGCCGAGTTCGACAACCCGGTGATGCTGTACTCCATCGGTAAAGACTCCGCCGTGATGCTGCACCTGGCACGCAAGGCGTTCTTCCCGGGCAAACTGCCGTTTCCGGTGATGCACGTCGACACCCGCTGGAAATTCCAGGAGATGTACAAGTTCCGCGACAAAATGGTCGAGGAACTGGGCCTGGATCTCATCACCCATATCAACCCCGATGGCGTGGCGCAGAACATCAACCTGTTCACCCACGGCAGCGCCAAGCACACCGACATCATGAAAACCGAAGGCCTGAAACAGGCACTCGACAAGCATGGTTTCGACGCAGCCTTCGGCGGCGCCCGTCGCGATGAAGAGAAATCCCGCGCCAAAGAGCGCGTGTACTCGTTCCGCGACAGCAAGCACCGCTGGGACCCGAAAAACCAGCGCCCCGAGCTGTGGAACGTCTACAACGGCAAGGTCAACAAGGGCGAATCCATCCGTGTGTTCCCGTTGTCGAACTGGACCGAGCTGGACATCTGGCAGTACATCTACCTCGAAGGCATCCCGATCGTGCCGCTGTACTTCGCCGCCGAACGCGAAGTGATCGAGAAGAACGGCACGCTGATCATGATCGACGACGAGCGCATCCTCGAGCACCTGTCCGACGAAGACAAAGCGCGCATCGTGAAAAAGAAAGTGCGGTTCCGCACCCTTGGCTGTTACCCGTTGACGGGCGCGGTGGAGTCCGAGGCCGAAAGCCTCACGGACATCATTCAGGAAATGCTCCTGACGCGAACTTCCGAGCGCCAGGGCCGGGTCATCGACCACGATGGCGCAGGCTCGATGGAAGACAAAAAACGTCAAGGCTATTTCTAAGGGGCTGTCATGTCGCACGCATCTGATTTGATCAGCGAGGACATCCTCGCCTACCTGGGCCAGCACGAACGTAAAGAGCTGCTGCGCTTTTTGACTTGCGGTAACGTCGATGACGGCAAGAGCACCCTGATCGGGCGCCTGCTGCACGACTCGAAAATGATCTACGAAGATCACCTCGAAGCGATCACCCGCGATTCGAAGAAATCCGGCACCACCGGTGACGACATCGACCTGGCATTGCTGGTCGACGGTCTGCAGGCCGAGCGTGAGCAGGGCATCACCATTGATGTCGCCTACCGCTATTTCTCCACCGCCAAGCGCAAATTCATCATCGCCGACACCCCCGGCCATGAGCAGTACACCCGCAACATGGCCACCGGTGCGTCCACCTGTGACCTGGCGATCATTCTGGTCGACGCTCGTTACGGCGTGCAGACCCAGACCCGTCGTCACAGCTTCATCGCTTCGCTGTTGGGAATCAAGCACATCGTTGTCGCCATCAACAAGATGGACTTGAAGGACTTCGACGAGGGCGTGTTCGAGTCGATCAAGGCTGACTACCTGAAGTTCGCCGAAGGCTTGAAGATGAAGCCGACCAGCATGCACTTCGTGCCGATGTCTGCCCTCAAGGGCGACAACGTGGTGAACAAGTCCGAGCGCTCGCCGTGGTACACCGGCCAGTCGCTGATGGAAATCCTCGAGACTGTGGAAGTGGCGGGCGATCGCAACTTCACCGATCTGCGTTTCCCGGTGCAGTACGTCAACCGTCCGAACCTGAACTTCCGTGGTTTCGCCGGTACGCTGGCCAGCGGCATCGTGCACAAGGGCGACGAAGTCGTAGTGCTGCCGTCGGGCAAGAGCAGCCGGGTGAAATCCATCGTCACTTTCGAAGGTGAGCTGGAGCACGCCGGCCCAGGTCAAGCGGTGACGCTGACCATGGAAGACGAAATCGACATCTCCCGTGGCGACCTGCTGGTGCATGCCGACAACGTGCCGCCTGTCACCGACAGCTTCGAAGCGATGCTGGTGTGGATGGCTGAAGAGCCGATGCTGCCGGGCAAGAAATACGACATCAAACGCGCCACCAGTTACGTGCCGGGCTCGATTGCCAGTATCGTCAACAAGGTCGATGTGAACACCTTGGAAGAAGGCCCGGCGAGCGCGTTGCAGCTCAACGAAATCGGCAAGGTGAAGATCGCCCTTGACGCGCCGATCGCCCTCGACGGTTACGACAGCAACCGCACCACCGGCGCATTCATCGTCATCGATCGCCTGACCAACGGCACCGTGGGCGCCGGCATGATCGTCGCTCAGCCTGTAACGCATGGCACCGCCACCCACCACGGCAAACTGGCCCACGTGGCGACCGAGGAACGTGCCCAGCGCTTCGGCCAGCAACCGGCTACCGTGCTGTTCAGCGGTCTGTCGGGCGCGGGCAAAAGCACTCTGGCATACGCGGTCGAGCGCAAGCTGTTCGACATGGGCCGCGCGGTGTTTGTCCTCGACGGCCAGAACCTGCGTCACGATCTGAACAAAGGTCTGCCGCAGGATCGCGCCGGGCGCACCGAAAACTGGCGTCGTGCCGCGCATGTGGCGCGTCAGTTCAACGAAGCAGGGCTGCTGACATTGGCCGCGTTCGTTGCGCCAAGTGCCGAGGGTCGCGAGCAGGCCAAGGAACTGATCGGCAAGGATCGATTGCTGACGGTCTACGTGCAGGCCTCGCCGACCGTGTGCGCCGAACGTGATCCGCAAGGTCTGTACGCCGCTGGCGGCGACAACATCCCGGGCGAATCCTTCCCGTACGACGTGCCGCTGAACGCCGACCTGGTGATCGACACGCAGTCGCTGAGCCTGGAAGAAAGCGTCAAGCAAGTGCTGGAGCTGTTGCGTCAGCGTGGCGCGATCTAAGGCAGAAGCAGCGGCAAGCTTTTAGCTGCAAGCGGCAAGAAAAGCCCGTCGATGAGTGATCATCGGCGGGCTTTTTTGTGCTAGGTGATCGTTCCCACGCTCCGCGTGGGAATGCCTCATTGGACGCTCCGCGTCCGCTTCGGCAGGGACGCGGAGCGTCCTGGCTGCATTCCCACGCGGAGCGTGGGAACGATCAACTGTGGGAGCGAGCAGGCTCACTCCCACAGGGGTCAGTGTTTGGGGGAAATTCGCGGTGCATCTGCTCCAGCAACGCATCCTTGTCCAGCCACAGCTGGTTGATCCAGCCCTGAAACTGCAAGCGGTACTCGCCGTCCTGGTCGTAGTTCTTGCCGATGAAGGCCGGCGGAATTTTGATCTCTTCAAAATGCACCACCACATCGCGCACATTGCCGCAGAGCAAATCCCAGAACCCCGGACGCCCGGCCGGGTAGTGAATCGTCACGTTAACGATCGACTCCAGTTGCTCGCCCATCGCATCCAGTACAAACGCAATGCCGCCAGCCTTCGGTTTGAGCAGATATTTGAACGGCGATTGCTGCTGCGCATGCTTGCCTTCGGTGAAGCGTGTGCCTTCGACGAAGTTGAAAATTCCCACCGGGTTATGGCGGAATTTCGCACAGGTCTTGCGCGTGGTTTCCAGGTCCTTGCCTTTTTTCTCCGGGTGTTTTTCCAGATACGCCTTGGAGTAGCGCTTCATGAACGGAAAGCCTAGCGCCCACCAGGCCAGGCCAATTACTGGCACCCAGATCAGCTCCTGCTTGAGGAAGAACTTCAGCGGTTGGATCTTGCGGTTGAGCACGTATTGCAGCACCAGGATATCCACCCAGCTCTGGTGGTTGCTGGTGATCAGGTACGAGTGCTGATAGTCGAGGCCTTGCAGGCCGCTGAGGTGCCAGCGGGTACGACGGACAAGATTCATCCAGCCCTTGTTGTTGCTGATCCACGCCTCGTGGGTGTGGCTCATCAGCCAACCGGCAATGCGCTGGGTAAAGGCAAACGGCAGGGCCTTGACGAGCGCCACGCAGAACAGGAACGAGCAGAGCAGAATCGTGTTGAGCGCCAACAGCAGCGAGGCGATCACGCCGCGCACGGGTGCGGGTAGAAAATCCAGCATTTACACATCCATAGGTCGGTTGGCGGCTTGAATCGCGGTGAGCGCGATGGTGTAGACGATGTCATCGACCTGCGCGCCGCGCGGCAGGTCGTTCACCGGTTTGCGCAGGCCTTGCAGCATCGGCCCGAGGCTGACGCAATCGGCGCTGCGTTGTACGGCTTTGTACGTGGTGTTGCCGGTGTTCAGATCGGGGAATACAAACACTGTGGCTCGCCCGGCGACCTGACTGTTCGGCGCCAGTTGCCGGGCGACGTCGGCGTTGGCGGCGGCGTCGTATTGCAGCGGGCCGTCGATCAAGAGCGAGTGCTGTTGTTCGTGGGCGAGCAGGGTGGCTTCGCGGACTTTTTCGACTTCCTCGCCAGTCGCCGATTCGCCGCTGGAATAGCTGATCATCGCCACCCGTGGGTTGATGCCGAATGCGGCCGCCGAGTCGGCGCTTTGCAGGGCGATTTCGGCCAGTTCGGCAGCGCTTGGGTGCGGGTTCATCACGCAGTCGCCGTAGACCAGCACTTCTTCCGGGAACAGCATGAAGAATACCGACGACACCAGCGTGCAGCCTGGCGCGGTCTTGATCAGTTGCAAGGCCGGGCGGATGGTATTGGCGGTGGTATTGATCACACCCGAGACCAAGCCGTCGACCTCGTCCAGCGCAAGCATCATGGTGCCGATCACCACGGTGTCTTCCAGTTGCTGCTCGGCCATTGGTGCATTGAGGCTTTTGCTTTTGCGCAGGGCGACCATCGGTTCGACGTAACGCTCACGGATATGGTCCGGGTCGAGAATTTCCAGACCCGGCGGCAGCACGATCCCTTGGGCGCGGGCGACCGCTTCGACGTCCGCGGGTTTAGCCAGCAATACGCAGCGGGCGATCCCGCGTTCCTGACAGATCGCCGCTGCTTGCACGGTGAACGGCTCGCTGCCTTCAGGCAGGACGATGCGCTTGTTCGCCGCCTGCGCGCGCTGGATCAATTGATAGCGGAACACTGCCGGCGACAGGCGCATCTCTCGAGGCGTGCCGCAGCGCTGATGCAGCCAGTTGGCGTCGAGGTGGCTGGCGACGAAATCGGTGATGATCTCCGCGCGCTCGCGGTCATCGATGGGGATTTCCTTGTTCAGGCCATTGAGCAGATTAGCGGTGTCGTACGAGCCGGTGCTTACCGACAACACCGGCAGACCGGCCTGCAACGCGCCTCGGCACAAGTCCATGATGCGCGGGTCGGGCAGGGTGTCGCTGGTCAGCAGCAGGCCCGCCAGCGGCACGCCGTTGATCGCTGCGAGGCTGACGGCGAGGATGATGTCGTCGCGATCGCCCGGCGTCACCACCAGCACACCGGGCTTGAGCAGCTCGACGGTGTTGCGCATGGTCCGTGCGCAAATGATGATGTTGCTCATGCGCCGGGTTTCGTAGTCGCCCGCGTTGAGCACTTGCGCGCCCATCAGGTCGGCGACGTCGCGCGTGCGCGGCGCGTTGAGTTCCGGCTGAAACGGGATGCAGCCAAGCAAGCGGAAATCACCGCTACGCAACAACGGCGAATGCTCCTTCAGCCGCGTGGCGAAGGCCTCCATGCTCTCGTCGGTCTTGACCTTGTTGAGGATCACGCCGAGTACTTTCGGGTCTTTCGGGCCACCGAATAATTGCGCTTGAAGCTCGACACGGCCTGAAAGCTCGGCGAGCACTTCGTTTTCCGGCGCCGAGACCAGAATCACCTCGGCATCGAGGCTTTTGGCCAAGTGCAGATTGACCCGCGCGGCGTAACTGGCGCTACGGGTCGGCACCATGCCTTCGACCACCAGCACGTCTTTGCCGATGGCCGCTTGTTGATACAAGGCGATGATTTCTTCGAGCAGTTCGTCGAGCTGACCGTCGCCGAGCATGCGTTCGACGTGCGCCAGGCCTAACGGCTGCGGCGGTTTCAGGCCGTGGGTGCGCGCCACCAGTTCGGTGGATCGTTCAGGGCCAGTGTCGCCCGGATGCGGCTGGGCGATCGGTTTGAAGAAGCCGACTTTGAGGCCGGCGCGTTCAAGCGTGCGCACCAGCCCGAGGCTGATGGAGGTCAGACCCACGCCAAAATCGGTGGGGGCGATAAAAAAGTTTGCATGGGAATTCTCTATGCAAGGGTGTCAGCCTATGTCTGGCCGACTACCGAAATTCAGTCGCCAAGGTTAGCGCTAACCGAGCCTTGTGCACACCAACCGCAGGCAAAGGGTTGACCTGTTTTTTCAATACGTTGCGCCGGATCCAGGACCCAGGCGCGGGTTTGCCACGGCGGCTGATGGCGCAGGTGCTGAGTGTGACCACAGGAAAGCTCGACCACCCAATGGCCGTCTTCGTCCTGATGGAAGCCGGTGATCGTCGAAACCCGTTTGTCCGGGTTGTGGTCGCTTTCACGCGATTGCTTCGCTAAACTTGGCCTTTCTATATTCTTATGCAAAAGGTCTCGCCCCATGCTGATCGCCGCCAATAAGGCTGTCTCCATCGACTATACCCTGACCAACGACGCTGGTGAGGTCATCGACAGCTCCGCCGGCGGCGCTCCGCTGGTTTACCTGCAAGGCGCAGGCAACATCATCCCGGGCCTGGAAAAAGCCCTGGAAGGCAAAGCCGTCGGTGACGAGCTGAAAGTGGCCGTTGAGCCGGAAGACGCTTACGGCGAATACGCCGCCGAGCTGGTCAGCACCCTGAGCCGCAGCATGTTCGAAGGCGTTGACGAGCTGGAAGTCGGCATGCAGTTCCACGCTTCGGCGCCGGACGGCCAGATGCAGATCGTCACCATCCGTGATCTGGACGGCGACGACGTCACCGTTGATGGCAACCACCCTCTGGCCGGTCAGCGCCTGAACTTCGAAGTGAAGATCGTTGATATCCGTGACGCCAGCCAGGAAGAAATCGCTCATGGTCACGTCCATGGCGAAGGTGGCCATCACCACTGATTTTCTGCGCTAAGCTTCGAGTACTGGAGAGGCGCCTGTGGGCGCCTTTTTAGTCCGCGGCTGTCCTTGGTGGCCTCGCCAAGTGGCTGTTTCGAGTAGAACACGAGAATCCTGGAGTTCGGCATGAGTGCTTTTCACGACCTTAAGTTGACAGCCCTGGATGGTCAGGAGCTACCGCTGGCGCCGTTCAAGGGCCAAGTCGTGCTGGTGGTCAACGTGGCCTCCAAATGCGGCTTGACCCCCAGTACGCGGCACTGGAAAACCTCTACCAGCAATATAAAGAGAAGGGCTTCACCGTGCTGGGCTTGCCTTGCAACCAGTTTGCCGGCCAGGAACCGGGCTCGGAGAAAGAAATCCAGGAGTTTTGCAGCCTCAACTATGGCGTGACCTTTCCGTTGTCGAGCAAGCTCGAAGTCAACGGCCACGAACGGCATCAGTTGTATCGCTTGCTGGCGGGCGAAGGCGCCGAGTTTCCCGGCGACATCACCTGGAACTTCGAAAAGTTTCTGCTCGGCAAGGACGGCCGGGTACTGGCGCGGTTCTCGCCGCGCACGGCGCCGGATGATCCGACAGTGATTGCCGCGATCGAAAAAGCCTTAGCCTGAATCAGAAAATCGCAGCGTTGAGCTGCGATTTTTTTACCTGACTTTTGACCCTTAATCATTCTGATCAATAGTGCTGTCACGGGGATGGCCTGCCGGATATTATCGCCGTCATATCGATCAATGTTCGTCGCCAATGTTTTCGTGGAGCCTCTCGATGCCCGTTCAAGCCCTGTTCAAACCGTTCCACCTCGGTGCCCTCGAATTGCCGACCCGGGTGGTCATGGCGCCAATGACCCGCTCATTCTCGCCGGGCGGCGTGCCGAATTCTAAAGTCATTGAATACTACCGTCGTCGTGCGGCCGCTGGGGTTGGTCTGATCATCACCGAAGGCACCACGGTCGGCCACATCGCGTCCAATGGCTATCCAAACGTGCCGCAGTTTTTCGGTGAAGCGCCACTCGCGGGCTGGAAAAAGTTGTCGACGCCGTGCACGCCGAGGGCGGCAAGATCGTCCCGCAACTGTGGCATGTCGGCAGCGTACGCCGCCTCGGCACCGAGCCGGACGCCAGCGTGCCGGGCTACGGTCCGTCGGAAAAACTCAAGGACGGTCAGGTCGTGGTTCACGGCATGACCAAACAGGACATCCAGGACGTGATCGCTGCGTTCGCCCAGGCTGCCAAAGATGCGCAGAGCATCGGCATGGATGGCGTGGAAATCCACGGCGCTCACGGCTATCTGATCGACCAGTTCTTCTGGGAAGGCAGCAATCAGCGCACCGATGAATACGGTGGCAGCCTGGCCAATCGTTCGCGTTTTGCCATCGAATTGATTCAAGCAGTGCGCGCGGCGGTCGGTGAAGGCTTCCCGATCATTTTCCGCTTCTCGCAATGGAAACAGCAGGATTACACCGCGCGTCTGGTGCAAACCCCGAAGCGCTGGGCGAGTTTCTCAAGCCGCTGTCTGACGCCGGCGTGGACATTTTCCACTGCTCGACCCGCCGCTTCTGGGAGCCGGAGTTTGACGGTTCCGACCTGAACCTTGCTGGCTGGACGCGCAAGCTGACCGGCAAGCCGACCATCACCGTCGGCAGCGTCGGCCTGGACGGCGAGTTCCTGCAGTTCATGGTCAACACCGACAAGGTCGCGCAACCGGCCAGCCTGGAGAATCTGCTGGAGCGTCTGAACAAAGAAGAGTTCGACCTGGTAGCAGTGGGCCGCGCGTTGCTGGTCGATCCGGATTGGGCGCAGAAAGTCCGTGACGGGCGTGAACAGGATATTCTGCCGTTTAGTCGTGAGGCGTTGATGACGCTGGTTTAAGCGGCGCCATTTCGAACCATTCGCGAGCAGGCTCACTCCCACCTTCGACCGCATTCCATCTGAAAGAATGCAGTACCCATGTGGGAGCGAGCCTGCTCGCGAAAGCTGTTTCTATGTCGCCGAAAATCTAAGGTTGTGCCTGAGCCCCAGTCACCACCAGCTCCCCCACACAAGCCCCACGCAAATACCCCTCGAACTGCTCGATAATTGCCCCCAGCCCTGGCGACTGCCATGCTGCCGCGCATTCAGCCTGACGCAGCGCAACCGCTCATCCTCCTCCAGCAACCATGCCGCCGCTTCGCAAAACGCCTGCTCATCGCCGGGCATGGCTGACACGCCGTTGTAGCCGTGGCGAATATGCTGCGCCGCCGCTGCCTGATCATAGGCAACGACGCCGAGTCCCGAAGCCAGGGCTTCCAGCACCACATTGCCGAAGGTCTCGGTGAGGCTGGGAAATACGAACAGATCCCCTGAGGCGTAGTGCGCTGCCAGCGCTTCCCCGCGCTGTGCTCCGCAGAAAATCGCCTCCGGCATCTCTTTTTCCAGCGTTGAACGTTGCGGGCCATCTCCGACCACAATCAGCTTCAGATGGCGCTGTGGATAAGTTTCCCGCAGGGTGTCAAAGCAGCGTTTGAGCAGCCCCAGATTCTTCTCCGGGGCGAGCCTTCCTACGTGGATAACCGCGATATCCGTATCAGAGAGCCCCCATTGCTCACGCAACGCGCTCTGACGTTTGCTCGGATGAAACAACTGGCTGTCCACACCCCGCGACAACAACGCCAGCCGCTCGAAATGCCGCCGCTCCAGCTCCAGGCGCTGACTGACGCTGGGCACCAAGGTCATTGCCGAACGATTGTGAAACCAGCGCAAGTAATGGGTCAGCATCCGCGTCAGCAGGCCGAGGCCGTACTGGCTGGTGTATTGCTGGAAGTTGGTGTGAAAACCGCTCACCACCGCAATCCCCAGGCGCCGTGCCGCACGCAGTGCCGACAACCCGAGCGGCCCTTCCGTGGCGATGTACAGCACATCCGGACGTTGGCGTTTCCAGCGCCGCAGCAGCTTATGCATCGACGATTGGCCCCACTGCAGCCCCGGATAGCCCGGCAACGGCCATCCGCGACACAGCAACAGTGCATCGTCTGTGCTGCGTTGCGGATCGCCGGCCTGGCGCGGACGCACCAGCTCCACCTGATGCCCACGTGCGCGCAGACCCTCGCACAAGCGGCCAAGGGTATTGGCCACGCCGTTGATTTCCGGAGGAAGGTTTCGCTAATGAGGGTGATATGCAGAGCTGTCGTCATGGCCTCAGTGTCGGCTGAGGCCATGTCGACGTTGTGACGTTCGGATGATGGATTTGTGACGCGGTCAGTGTTGAATCACCAGATTCTCGGCACCGCGCTCACGCACCCAGAACAGCGTAGCCCCGGCCACCGCCGCTGGCATCATCAGGATATTGACTACTGGAATCAGCAGCACCAGATAAACGATCCCGCCAAAACTCATGCTCTGCCAGCGCTTCTGCCGCAACCAGGCGAGCATCTCGTTCCAGCCGAGTTTGTGGTTGTCCGCCGGGTAGTCGATGTACTGGATGGCCATCATCCACACACCGAACAGCAGCCATAACGGCGCGGCGACAATATTCACCACCGGGATGAAGGAGAGGATGAACAGGCCGATGGCGCGCGGCAAGAAGTAGCCGAGCTTGCGCATTTCCCGGGCGAGGGTGCGCGGGATCATCGCGATCAGTTCGCCCCAGCTGAACGCCGGGAAATCATCGGTGCCGCGCACCACCACTTCGACTTTCTCCGCGAGGAAACCGTTGAACGGTGCGGCAATAATGTTGGCGAGCATGGTGAAGGTGAAAAACACCATCAAGGCCACGAGGACCACGAACAGCGGCCAGAGGATATAGCTTAGGAAACTCAGCCATTCAGGCAACGACGGCATCAGCGTATCGACCCACAGGCTGAACTGGTGGCCGGCCAGATAGATCAATCCGACGAACAGCACCAGGTTGATCGCCAGCGGCAACAACACGAACAGGCGCAGGCCAGGGCTCAGGACCAGTTTGAGGCCTTCGCGCAGGTATTGCGGGCCTGACAGAACAGGGGCGGGCATAAGGTGCTCCGAAGCAAGGGAAAACGCGCCGACGTTACCGGCTTTGCCCCAGCGGCGAAAGCGCGGCAGAGCAATCGACATTCACTGTAACAAAGAGGTCTATGTCGTCAGCGTCTCGGCATAGAGACCACCTATGAGCTGGATTGTTAAACCGTATTTCCTTAATCTTGCCCCCCTCGATACGCTGCACCCAACTTTTTACAGGACTGTCGAGTTCAAGCCTTCCCCAAGGTGTCCACGGTCCTTTTTTATTCCGCCGGCCGTCCGGCGTCCGCGCCAGATTTTTCATGGCCGGCCAACAGGAGCAGATTCATGTCTGAAGTCCGTCATTCGCGAGTGATCATTCTCGGTTCCGGCCCTGCCGGTTACAGCGCTGCGGTCTACGCGGCCCGTGCCAACCTCAAGCCACTGCTGATCACCGGCATGCAGGCCGGCGGTCAACTGACCACCACCACCGAAGTCGACAACTGGCCGGGTGATGTGCACGGCCTGACCGGGCCGGTGCTGATGGAGCGCATGCGCGAGCACGCCGAGCGTTTTGAAACCGAGATCGTCTTCGACCACATCAACGCCGTGGACTTCGCTGCCAAGCCGTACACCCTGACCGGTGACAGCGCCGTCTATACCTGCGATGCACTGATCATCGCCACCGGTGCCAGCGCCCGTTACCTGGGCCTGCCTTCGGAAGAAGCGTTCATGGGTAAAGGTGTTTCGGCCTGCGCGACCTGTGACGGTTTCTTCTACCGCAACAAGCCGGTCGCCGTGGTTGGCGGTGGCAACACTGCTGTCGAAGAAGCGCTGTACCTGGCCAACATCGCCAGCACCGTGACTCTGATCCACCGTCGCGAAACTTTCCGCGCCGAGAAGATCCTGATCGACAAACTCAACGCCCGTGTGGCTGAAGGCAAGATCATCCTCAAGTTGAACGCCAACCTGGACGAAGTCCTCGGCGACAACATGGGCGTCACCGGTGCGCGTCTGCGCAATAACGATGGCAGCTTCGACGAAATCAAAGTCGACGGCGTGTTCATCGCCATCGGCCACACCCCGAACACTTCCCTGTTCGAAGGCCAGTTGACCCTGAAAGACGGTTACCTGGTGGTGCAGGGCGGCCGTGAAGGCAACGCGACGGCCACCAGCGTAGAAGGCATTTTCGCTGCCGGTGACGTGGCTGACCACGTTTACCGTCAGGCCATCACCTCGGCCGGCGCCGGTTGCATGGCGGCACTGGACACCGAGCGTTACCTGGACGGTCTGCAGAACGCCACGTTCTAAGACCGCAGGGCACAAAAAACCGGCCAGAGATTGGCCGGTTTTTTGTGCCCGAGATTCGCAGCCGCCACGCATCCAGTATGGGAGCGAGCCTGCTCGCGAAAGCGGGGTATCAGTCGACATCAACGTTGAATGTCAGTCCGTCTTCGCGAGCAGGCTCGCTCCCACAGTGGGTAGGTGTGGCTATTGGGATCAGCGGCGGGTCAGGGGTTGTGCGCTGAATTTAACCCCGGCCAGGCCGTGCTTGATCAACGCGCGGATATTGCCGTGATCGCTGCCTTCAGGGGTCGCCAGCACCGAGCGGTAATGCTCGCCGAACGCCAGTAGCGCTTCTTCATCGCTCAAGCCTTCGAGCAGGGCCAGCCCCAGGGTCTTGCAGGAGCCTTCGTTCTGCCCGGCAGCGTTTTCCACGCCGCCGTTGTTGAACGCTTGCGGCTGGTAGTCGTAACCGGCGGCGATGAACGCCAGGGTGTCGGCGAAAGCATGCTCGCCGCTCTTGAGGCTGGCGCGCAGGGTGTTCAGATCAGTCATTGGGTTTTCCTTTGGCAAACGCTGCTTGCTGCTCGGCGCTGGCTTCTTGCTGGTATTGGGCCTTCCACTCGGCGTAGGGCATGCCATACACCACTTCTCGGGCATCATCGAGGCTGACCTCGATCTGGCGTTGGTCGGCCTCGGCCTTGTACCACTTGGACAGGCAGTTGCGGCAGAACCCGGCGAGGTTCATCAGGTCGATGTTCTGCACGTCCTTGCGGCTGTCGAGGTGAGCGACCAGTCGGCGGAAGGCGGCGGCTTCGAGTTCCAGGCGTTGTTGCTCGGTCATAAGGGTCTCTTCGAGACAGCTTCAAGCGGCAAGCTACAAGCTGCAAGATTGAATTTTGGGGGCGTTAGATTAACGCTTACGGCTTGAAGCTTGAAGCTTGAAGCTTGAAGCTTGAAGCTTGAAGCTTGAAGCTTGAAGCTTGAAGCTTGAAGCTTGAAGCTAGCGGCTCGCCGCGAGCGTAATCGATACCGACTCGGCGAAGCGCAGCGCGTGCGGCTTGTCGACCTCGACTTCGGCGTACAGCACCGATGCATTGGTCATCACCAGATCGAGCAATTCTTGCGTCAGGCGTTCGAGCAGCGCGAAGCGGTTGCCTTCGACATGCGCGATGATCGCTTTGGTGATGGTGCGGTAATTGAGCGCGTGGTCGATGTCGTTGTCACGCACGGCTTCTTGCGCCGCGTACAGGATGGTCAGGTTAATCAGCACGTCCTGCTTGTTGAGGATTTCATCCTCGTTGATGCCGATAAACGTGCGCAAGCGCAGATCCTTGACCCGGATGCGCGCCATTCCCGGTTGAAGTTGTGGCATTGATTTGCTCCGTCCAGTCTATTGCAGGCGTTCTGGTGGATATTACTCGACTCGCAACCGAAGCGGGACGGCCTATTTGACGTGCCGGCCGCCGTTGAGGGTCAGGGTTGTGCCGGTGACATAAGGATTGTCGAGCAGATAGCGCAGGCTTTGATAGATCACCTCGCTGCCGGGTTCGATGCCCAGCGCGGATCTGGCCAGCGCCTTGGCACGGTAAGCGGCGTCATCGTCGGGGTTGAACAACAGCAGCGCCGGAGCAATGCCATTGACCTTGATGGCGGGCGCAAAGCGCGCGGCGAACGACAGGGTAAGGCTGTCGAGCCCCGCCTTGCTTGCGCAATAACCGATGTGCTTGCTGCTGCCCTTGCGGGTGACGTCGTCGCTGATGTGAACGATGTCGGCTGGCGCCGAACGCTGCAGCAACTCAGCGCAGTGCAGGTTGATCAAGTAGGGCGCGAGCAGGTGGATACTGAACATGCGGTTGAAGGCTTCAGCTTCGCTGCCCGGAGTTTCCGCCAGCCATTCAGAAGCGTTGTGCACGATCGCGCGCAAACTGTCGGTGTGGGCTTTAAGTGCATCGATAAAAGCCAGAATCCCGGCCTCGCTGGAAAAGTCCGCGTACAGACCTGTCGCGCCCAGATCGCGCAATTGCTGCACGCCGGGGCGTTCGGTTCGGTACGTGAAGATGACTCGATGGCCATCTTCGAGCAAGCGCTGCGCACAGTGCAGGCCGACCCGCTGGCCGGCGCCGGTGATGAGGATCGGGGCTGCGGAATCTGGCATGGGCGGCTCGCTTCGCGGTTGAAGCGAAAACTATAACAGGCTCGCCGCCCGCTGCAGATCAGCGATTCTGCGCCGACGGTGTAGCCGCCAGTGGCCGCGTCGGTGGGCTGTTCAACCAGTTCGCCAGCAGCCGCGTCGATAAGGGGATGAAAAAATACACCATCAGCGGTGTCAGGCACGCCGTGCCGATCAATATCCGCGGCAACAGGCTCAACTCAGCCAGCAGCGGGCCGAGGATAAAGTTGAAAATAAGCGACACCGGGAAAAACGCCAGCCAGATCGCCACGGCTTGCTTCCAACGCGGTGGGCGTTGCCCGGCCGCACCGAACCAGCCTTCAATGCCACTGACCCGATGTTCTTTGGGATGCTCGAACAGATCGCTGCCACGGTTCAGCCAGGCTGTGCGCGACGCCGAGTACTCCCACGCATGCAGCGTCTGCTCATCGACAAAGCGGAAAATGATCTGGAATTCGTTGTCGCCTGGCGGCGGCGCAAGCACGCCGGAGCCCAAATAGCCGGGGAAGTCGGTTGCCAATTGTTCGCCTTCGCGCAGCCAGGCGATCAGATCGTGATAACGGCCATCGGCGACGCGACGCGCTACCATCAGCGTGACGGGGGAAGTAGACATTTTGTATCTCCGTATTTCGAGTGCGGCGCTCCGGGTAAGAGTCTCGCCTGACGCGGGCCGGGGTAGAGGCCTGCGCTTTGTAACAAGCAAGGATTATTCCTGATTTTGTCGATTAAACCAGCCACATTCGTCGTAGATCATTGCTTGGACGTTTGCGCCCCATCATGTTTAGAATGGGATCCAATTCACCGACATGGAAGTTGACCGCAGATGCCTGTAATCACGGACACTCGCCCGGCTTCGACAGCCCCCGGCGCGCTCGATCGCGAAGAGCTGTTTCCCATCCGCGAGGTGGCGCGGTTGACCGGTGTCAACCCGGTGACCTTGCGTGCCTGGGAACGCCGCTACGGATTGATCCAGCCGACCCGCACCGAAAGCGGGCATCGTCTGTATTCAATGAACGACATTGAGCGCGTTCGCAGCATTGTCGACTGGATCGATCGTGGCGTGGCGGTAAGTAAAGTCGGCAAGATTCTGGCGAAGACTGAACCTGCGAAGGTTCTGGCGAATTTTATTCCCGATGACCATGTGCAGGCCGATTACAAGCAATGGCAGGAGCAGATTCAGCAGGCGGTGAGTGCGTTCGACGACCAGCAACTGGATCGTGTCTACGGGCAGATTTTTCGTCGTACACGCTGCCGGTTGTGTTCGAAGCCATCATCCTGCCGTTGTGGCGGCAACTGCTTCAGCGCCAGGACGCGTTCGGGCAGACCAGCGAATGGTTGTTTTTCGATGGTTTTCTCAGGGCGCGCGTATTGCAGCGCATCGTCATGCTGCGTGGCGCGCAACCGCGTCGAATCATCGTCAGTGCACTCGCCGGGCAGTGTCGTGAACTTGAGTTACTGGTGGCAGCGCTGTTTCTCAGCGGCAACGATTCCGGTGTACGGGTGCTGACCACCGGCCAACCCTTCGACGAGCTGACCCTGGTTTGTGAAAAGGTCAAACCTGCGGCGCTTGTGCTGTTTTCCAATCATGCCCCGGGGCCGGAACTGCCGCGACGCCTGAATCGTCTGGCGATGAGCCTCGACTGCCAATTGATGCTGGCCGGCGATGCCTCGGATTTGGCTGAGGACAGCCTGGCCGGCTCATCGGTGGCCTGTCTTGGTAACGAGGGCGCGACCATGCGTCAGCGCATGAAGCAATTCATGGCAGGCAAACTGGATACCTGAAACTCAGGCGTGCAGGGCGGGGTGAGTCAGGCGATGTTGTTGCAGGATGAACTGGCGCAGGCGCTCGGTTTCGTCGGCATCGGTCTGGCTCAGTTCGTAAGCGAAGAAACCTTGCTCGGTTTCCCGTTCGAAATGGCCGCGCAGGGATATCCGCTCATAACCGGAAGGGCTGAACCACAGGGCGAAATGTTTTGGTGGCTTGGTCTTGTTGCGCACTTCCAGCAACACGCCTTTATGAGATACCTCATGCACCCACAGCGTGCCGGGCTGACCTTTGGCATTTTCCAGTGCCACCGGCTCTTCAAGCACCAGGCGCCAAGGGCGCACCATTGGGCCGTCTTCGTAAATGCTCGGCACACCGAGACGCAGATGCAGCGCGTGAAACTCGTCTTCCACCAGATGCAGCGGAAAAGTCATCTGCTGATTTTCGAAATTGGCCTGGATCGTCACTTGTTCATGAGCAGCCAGACGTGTCAGCAGATCACGGATTTGCGAACCGCCATTAACCAGCAGACTCGACGTCGCATCCCGCACATTCAATTGCGGGTTGTGCTGCATGGTCTGGATGAAATCCAGCTCGTCCTGGGTGAGGAGGGCGTCGCGCTGCATGGTTAACTCGAAGTGAATAGTTACAAAGTCATTGGTGATTGTAGTTAATGACCATCAGTTCGCGGTTTTGTTTGCGCCGTTCGTCGCTTTGAGTGCTGCCAACTCGCTTTGCAGCGCCGCCACTTGTGCTTCCAGCTGCGCAACCCGCTGCTGCGCCTTGACCTGAACCGTCACATCCTTCTGCACACCGATGAAATAGGTCTGTCCGTCATCGGCATTTTTTATCGTCGACAATGACAATTCGTTCCAGAACGGCGTGCCATCCTTGCGATAGTTGCGCAGTATTTCCCGGCAGCGACCGCCTTCACGCAATGTCTCGCGAATCAGCTGCAGGCTTGGTTGATCACGGTCTCCAGCCTGCAAAAAACGACAGTCCTGGTAGAGAATCTCCTCACTGCTGTAACCGGTCATGCGCTCAAAGGCAGGGTTGACGTAAATAAGGATGTTGTCCTGCTCGCCTTCCTTTTCAGCGACCACGATTCCGTCATTCGACGCATTGATCACCATTTGCAGCAGGCTGGCGTTGATCATCCGAGAATCCCTTCCGTTGTGTCAGTGGCAGGCATTCTAGAAGAAAGCCGCGGACTGTCTATAGGCCAGCACCTTCCATTGAGAGCGAATCGCAACATCGCAGCGTGGGCTGTTACTATCGCGGCTCTTTTTTCAGTTCCAGGATCAGATTGATGAAAGTCGCCATCCTCTCAGGTTCCGTCTACGGCACCGCCGAAGAAGTCGCCCGCCACGCCCAGAACCTGCTGAAAGCCGCCGGCTTTGCGACTTTCTACAACTCCCGCGCCACATTGGCCGATATTCAGGCGTTCGGCCCGGAGGCCCTTCTCGCTGTGACTTCGACCACGGGCATGGGCGAGCTGCCGGACAACTTGCAACCTTTGTATTCAGCTTTGCGCGATCAGTTGCCAGCTACCTTGCGCGGCCTGCCCGGCGCGGTGATCGCGCTCGGTGATGCCAGCTACGGCGACACCTTCTGCGGCGGCGGTGAACAGCTGCGAGAATTGTTTGCCGAACTGAGCGTGAACGAGGTGCAGGAAATGTTGCGCATCGACGCCAGCGAAAGCGTCACTCCGGAAACCGATGCCGAGCCGTGGCTGGCGCAACTGATCGACGCGCTCAAGGGCTGATCGCCCAGAGATGTCGCTGCACCTGGACAAGCGTCGTTGCGTTGGAACTGGTTCAGGCTGTTTGCGCGACTGACTCGTTCAGTCATCAAGCTGGCTGCCAATGCAACTACGCGATGCCTTGCGCCTGACTAGACTGCTGACACGAGCAGAACAAGAAGAACGCAGAGGTGCATACAGTGAGCGTAGCCCCCGTCCAATCGTCGCCGAATGTCAAAGACCAGGTCAGCGCTGCCGAGTGGCAGACCCGCGTCGATCTTGCCGCCTGTTACCGTCTGGTCGCGCTGCACGGCTGGGACGATCTGATCTTCACACATATCTCCGCCAAGGTGCCCGGCACCGAAGATTTCCTGATCAATCCGTTCGGGCTGATGTTCCACGAGATCACCGCCTCAAGCCTGGTGAAAGTCGATCAGGCTGGCAACAAACTCATGGACAGTCCCTACGAAATAAACCCCGCCGGTTACACCATCCACAGTGCCGTTCACGAAGTCCGCCACGATGTAGTTTGCGTGCTGCATACACACACCGCGTCAGGCGTCGCCGTTTCGGCGCAAAAGCAGGGGTGTTGCCGATCAGTCAGCAATCACTGTTCGTGTTGTCGAGCCTGGCTTATCACGCGTACGAGGGTGTGGCGCTGAATCATGAAGAAAAGGCGCGCCTGCAAGCCGATCTCGGCGACAACAATTTCCTCATGCTGCACAACCACGGTCTGCTGACCTGTGGCGGCACCATTGCCGATACCTTTCTGATGATGTTCACCTTCCAGCGTGCCTGCGATATTCAAGTCATGGCGCAAACCGGCGGGACGGAACTGATCGCCATCGAACCGCAGATCCTCGCCGGCGCCAAGGCAATGATTGCCGGCGTCACCAAGAGCGCTCAAGGCATGGGCGGCGCACTGGCGTGGCCGGCGCTGCTGCGCAAACTCGATCTCCAGGATCCGGGGTATAAATTCTAATGCCACTCGCCGAGATTCCCCTGTGTATCTGGCGCAAGCGCAGCCGGACCTTTGTTTTTCGTGGCCAGACGATCCATTACTGGGTGGCGGGACAGGGTGAGCCGCTGTTGTTGATTCACGGTTTTCCCACCGCCAGTTGGGATTGGCACTACCTGTGGCAGCCGTTGGCACAGCGTTACCAGGTGATCGCCTGCGACATGCTTGGCTTCGGCGATTCGGCAAAACCGCGCGGTCACACCTACAGCCTGCTGGAACAGGCCGATCTGCAACAGGCGCTGCTCGCCCATCTACAGATTGAACAAGCGGTGCACCTTCTTGCCCACGATTATGGCGACAGCGTCGCTCAGGAATTGCTCGCGCGGCACTACGAAAAACACCTCGACGTTGCCAGTTGTGTGTTTCTCAATGGTGGTCTGTTTCCGGAAACCCATCGTCCGCTGCTGATGCAGAAACTGCTGCTCAGCCCGATTGGCTGGCTGCTTGGTCGCGCATTCAGTCGTGAGGCGTTGGTCAAAGGTTTCCGGCAGATCTTCGGCCCGCAGACCCAGCCGACTGAAAGCGAACTGGATGATTACTGGAGCCTGGTCGAGAGCAACCACGGCCCGCGCATTCTGCACAAACTGATCACCTACATTACCGAACGCCGGGTGCAGCGCGAGCGCTGGGTGGCGGCCATGCAGCGTGGCGACGTTCCTCTACGGGTCATTGACGGCGCAGTCGATCCGATCTCCGGCGTGCACATGGTCGAGCGTTATCGCGAACTGATCCCTGATCCGGACACCGTGCTGTTGCCGGGCATCGGCCACTACCCGCAGACCGAGGCGCCGGTGCAGGTGCTCAAGCACTATCTGGCGTTTCGTGATCGTCTGGTATTGCCTCCGCGCAAAGTGGCGTACTCCTGATTCCACCGGGAGCACTCGCTCTCGGCGCTATACAGTCTCGACCATCCCCCTACCTTATCGCGCACCATTCAGCCTCAGCCGTGTTCGTTGTGAGCCAAAGCGTCGTGCCTGACACTCGGGAGCATTAACCCTTGGCCTGCTGGAGTTGCTGCGATGAATGAACCCGTGCGTTTCGAAGATAAAGTCGTGATTGTCACCGGCGCTGGTGGCGGCCTCGGTCGTGCGCATGCGCTGCTGTTCGCCAGGCAGGGTGCCAAGGTGCTGGTCAACGATCTCGGCGGCTCGACGCAGGGTGAGGGCGCCAATGCCTCGGCCGCCGACCGCGTGGTGGCGGAAATTCGCGAGGCTGGCGGTATTGCCGAAGCCAACCATGACTCGGTCACCGACGGCGATAAATTGGTGCAGAACGCTCTCGATGCTTTCGGCCGCGTCGACGTCGTGGTCAACAACGCCGGGATCCTGCGCGACAAATCGTTTCACAAGATGGACGACGCCGACTGGGATCTGGTCTATCGCGTCCACGTCGAAGGCGCCTATAAGGTTACCCGCGCTGCCTGGCCGCATCTGCGCGAACAAAACTACGGCCGGGTGATTTTCACTGCATCGACTTCGGGCATTTACGGCAACTTCGGCCAGTCCAACTATGGCATGGCAAAACTCGGGCTGTACGGGCTGACCCGAACGCTGGCGATCGAGGGCCGCAAGAACAACATTCTGGTCAACGCCATCGCCCCGACCGGCGGCACGCGCATGACCGAGGGCCTGATCCCGCCGCAAGTATTCGAGCAACTGAAGCCGGAACTCGTCAGCCCGCTGGTGGTGTATCTGGGCAGCGAGCAATGTCAGGAAACGTCCGGCCTGTTCGAGGTCGGCGGCGGCTGGATGGGCAAGGTGCGCTGGGAGCGCAGTCTCGGTGCCGGCTTCGATCCGCGCGAAGGGTTCTCGCCAGAGGATGTGGCGACGCACTGGCAGCAGATTTGCGATTTCGAAGGCGCGGCGCACCCCAAGGACAATATCGAAGCGTTGAAGGAAATGATGGCGAATTTGCAGAAGTATTCGATTTAAGCCTTCCCTCCGGTCACAGGGCTGCTGGGCCCTGATTCCCGCTCCCATGCGCATCGCACAAGAAATCGCCCATAAAAAGGCCGCTGCAAACGCAGCGGCCAAGGTAAGACGTTGGATCAAGGAGCTACAAATCAACGTCAGTGAACAGCGGGGCGATAAATCGAAGATCGATTCATCCGAAATCGGTAGCCAATCGCTTGCGCTTTCAGCGTAGCGGGCTTCGTGTTTTCCAGCGTGTGCCGGGAAAGCGCGCTCAGGATAAGGGCTTGCGCCTGTAGGAAAAATACCGATTCCAGACATGCACTGTTACGGGGCGCGCAACAGTAGCGTGGGCATGCATGGCACTGATGATGTGCCATCCAGCCAGTCCATGAACCACTCCAGGCCCCGCCGTACATGGCCATTCATCCTTTCGAGCGACAACGCAAATACCTCCTTGGTGCGCTTATCGACCGCTTCACCCGGCAGTAGGGTGGGGCCTTCTGTCACTCACCGGGGAAGACGCATGACAAAAACAACAATGCGCGCCATCTTCACACCGCAGGCGCTGGCCGCTGCGGTGGCTCTGGGTTGCTGCGCCCAGGCGCACGCGGTCGCCTTCAACATCGGCGAAATCGAAGGCACCTTCGACTCGTCACTTTCGGTCGGCGCGAGCTGGGGCCTGCGCGATGCCGACAATTCGCTGGTCGGCACGGTCAATGGCGGCAGCGGACAATCGTCCACCGGTGATGACGGGCGCCTGAATTTCAAGAAGGGCGAAACCTTCTCGAAGATCTTCAAGGGCATCCACGACCTCGAATTGAAGTACGGCGACACCGGCGTGTTCGTGCGGGGCAAATACTGGTACGACTTCGAACTCAAGGACGAAGACCGCGAGTTCAAACAGATCAGCGACAGCGGCCGCAAGGAGGGCGCCAAGTCTTCCGGCGCGCAGATCCTCGATGCCTTCGTCTATCACAACTACGCCATCGCCGATCTGCCGGGCACCGTGCGGGCCGGCAAGCAGGTGGTGAGCTGGGGCGAAAGTACCTTCATCGGCAATTCGATCAACAGCATCAACCCGGTCGACGTCTCGGCATTCCGCCGTCCCGGTGCCGAGATCAAGGAAGGCCTGATTCCGGTGAACATGCTGTTCGGTTCGCAGAGCCTGACCGACAAACTTTCGGTTGAAGGTTTCTACCAACTGGAGTGGGACCAGACCGTTCTCGACAACTGCGGCACCTTCTTTGGCGTCGACGTGGCAGCGGACGGCTGCAACAACGGTTACACGGTCGGCAGTCCGGCGGTGGCGCCGCTGGTGCCGCTGACCACCGCGTTCGGCCAAGGCATTCAGGTCACCCGCGAGGGCGTGGTGATCCCCGTGGCGGTGATCGTGATGCGCGCGATTCCGGGCAGTGGGGCACGGCGCTGCGCTGGCTCGGCGAAGACACCGAATACGGCCTCTACTTCATGAACTACCACAGCCGTACGCCGACGGTCGGCACCACCACGGCGGGGCTGTCGACGCTGGCGGCGTTGCCAGGTCTGGTCGGCATTGCCAACGGCCTTGCGCCTGGCAGCGGCGCGGGGCTGGCGCAAAGTGTGATGCTCGGGCGCGGTCAGTATTACCTCGAATACCCGGAAGACATTCGCCTGTACGGCGCGAGTTTCTCCACCACTCTGCCCACCGGCACCGCGTGGACCGGCGAGATCAGCTATCGGCCGAACGCACCGGTGCAGGTCAACACCAACGATCTGACCCTGGCATTGGTCAACCCGATTGCCGGCGGTACCGCATCGCCACTTGCGACTTCGCCGGGTGCCGACAACAAAGGCTACCGGCGCAAGGAAGTCACCCAGATCCAGAGCACCCTCACGCACTTCTTCGATCAGGTGCTGGGCGCCGAACGCTTGACCGTGGTCGGCGAAGCGGCGGTGGTACATGTCGGTGGACTGGAGTCACGCAGTGAGCTGCGTTATGGCCGAGATTCGGTGTACGGCCAGTACGGGTTCGGCGGCGACACCGACGGCTTCGTCACCTCGACTTCGTGGGGCTATCGCGCCCGGGCGATTCTCGATTACGCCAACGTCATCGGCGGGATCAACCTCAAGCCCAACCTGTCGTGGTCGCACGACGTTGCCGGTTACGGCCCCAACGGTCTGTTCAACGAAGGTGCGAAAGCCATCAGCTTCGGCGTCGATGCCGACTACCGCAACACCTACACCGCAAGCCTGAGTTACACCGACTTTTTCGGTGGCGACTACAACGTCCTCGAAGACCGTGACTTCGTGGCCCTGAGCTTCGGCGTGAACTTCTGATCTGCCCGAGAAGGATGACTGCAATGCGCAAAACGATTCTGCAATGTGGCGTGCTGGCCTTGAGTCTGCTGGCCGCCAACGTGATGGCGGCGGTGTCGCCGGATGAAGCGAACAAACTCGGCACCAGCCTGACCCCGCTCGGTGCCGAGAAGGCCGGCAATGCTGACGGTTCGATTCCGGCCTGGACCGGCGGTATCCCGAAAAACGCCGGCGCGGTAGACAGCAAAGGCTTCCTCGCCGACCCGTTTGCCAACGAAAAACCGCTGTTCACCATCACTGCCGCCAACGTCGAGCAGTACAAGAGCAAGCTGTCCGATGGCCAGGTGGCGATGTTCAAACGCTACCCGGAAACCTACAAAATCCCGGTCTACCCGACCCACCGCACTGTGGGCGCGCCGGCGGAAATCTACGAGTCGGCCAAGCGCAGCGCGCTCAACGTCAACGCGATCAATGACGGCAACGGCCTGGCCAATTTCACCGGCAATCGCTACTACGCGTTCCCGATTCCGAAGAATGGCGTCGAGGTGCTGTGGAACCACATCACCCGTTATCACGGCGGCAACCTGCGGCGGATCATCACCCAAGTCACGCCGCAGACCAACGGCAGCTATACGCCGATCCGCTTCGAAGAAGAGATCGCCGTGCCGCAACTGATGAAGGACATCGACCCGGAAAAAGCCGCCAACGTGCTGACCTTCTTCAAGCAATCGGTGACTGCCCCGGCGCGGTTGGCCGGTAACGTACTGCTGGTGCACGAAACTCTCGATCAGGTGAAGGAACCGCGTCTGGCGTGGATCTACAACGCCGGTCAACGCCGCGTACGTCGGGCGCCGCAAGTGGCCTATGACGGCCCGGGTACCGCGGCTGACGGCCTGCGCACTTCCGACAACTTCGACATGTTCTCCGGCGCGCCGGATCGCTACGACTGGAAACTGGTCGGCAAGAAGGAAATGTACATTCCCTACAACAGCTACAAACTCGACTCGCCGAAGCTCAAGTACGACGACATCGTCAAGGCCGGGCACATCAATCAGGACCTGACCCGTTACGAACTGCACCGCGTCTGGGAAGTGATCGGCACGGTGAAACCGAACGAGCGGCACATCTACGCCAAACGCCACATGTACATCGACGAGGACAGCTGGCAAGTGGCACTGGCCGATCACTACGACGGTCGCGGGCAACTGTGGCGCGTCGCCGAAGGCCACGCTCAGTATTACTACGATCACCAGGCTCAGGCCTACACGCTGGAAGCGCTCTACGACATCATTGCCGGCCGTTACATTGCTCTGGGCATGAAGAACGAAGAGAAGCACAGCTTCGAATTCGGCTTCGAAGCAAAGGCTGCCGATTACACGCCATCGGCCCTGCGCGCCGAAGGCGTACGCTGACGATTGGGCGCCACCGCTGGACAAAAGGCGACCACACGGTCGCCTTTTTTATGGTCATCAATCAGCGTGCTGAATACTCGTCAACAAGGGCGCGGGAGAGGGCTAGGGTGAGCGCACAACGATAAGAAGGCTCACCCGATGACCGCCATGACCGCGTGCCTGGATCGACCCGGATTTCTGCCCAGGCTTTCTTCACATCATCAGCCTCGCAATCGCCTGAGCGAACCGTTGCTGGCATCAAGCGCGCGGGTCAGGCTGTTATGTGCCCCCGCAGGCAGCGGCAAAACCGCACTGCTGACCGAATGCCTTCTGCAGGTGCGCTCAGATTGCGAGGCCATTTGGCTGCCGCTGGCAGGAGCAGCGTTCAGCCCCGAGGAATTCTGCCTGCGTCTGGCGCGGGCGCTCGGACTGGTCGAAGGTCTCGACATACCGCAACTGATGACGGAGCTGGCGCATTGGTCAAGGCCGACTTCGCTGTTTATCGACGACTACTGTCGTCAGCCAAATCCGCCTCTGGATGCTCTGCTGGATCGCTTGCTGGCGGTCAGCAGCCCGATGCTCACATGGTGGCTCAGCACTCGCCGCCGGCCGCAGTGCAACTGGCCGCGGCTGTTGCTCGATGACGAACTCTACGAGTCCGAGCCCGCCAGTCTGGCGCTGACTCACGATGAGGTTGTATCGGTGTTGCGCCATTTGCCGCCAGATCAGGCGGACCGTGTCGCCGCTCGTATCCTTGAGCGTACCGGCGGCTGGTGCGCAGGCGCGCGCATGGCGATTTTGCAAAAGTGCGACTGGTCGCAGAACCCGCAGCCGCAGCAGCGGGTCGACACGTTGCTCGACTATCTGCAGCACGAACTCTTCAACCACCTGACGCCGGAGCAGGACGA
Source organism: Pseudomonas sp. B21_DOA (assembly GCA_030544685.1). Lineage (NCBI taxonomy): Bacteria > Pseudomonadati > Pseudomonadota > Gammaproteobacteria > Pseudomonadales > Pseudomonadaceae > Pseudomonas > Pseudomonas sp. B21_DOA. The sequence continues at coordinate 2,000,155 of CP086683.1, forward strand.
GGCGTGGCGTGTTCTGGCTCACCTGCCACGGTTCAACGCGCCGTTATGCGAGCATTTGTTCGGCCCCGGCGAAGGCGCGCAATTGCTGCACGATCTGCAAGTGCTGGGCTGTTTTATCGAGCCATGGCAGGACTCCGCTGACTGGCTACAGGTCTTCCCCGCTGTCGCGAATCATGCAAGCCTCGCTTTGGCCGTGCGCGCGTTCCTGGCACCGGCGCGCCTGTCAGTGGTTTACCGCGACGCAGGATTGGCGAGCAGCGTTCGAGCAAGCGTTATTGGCCGAGGAATACGAAACCGCCGTAAGCCTGTTGCAGCATCTGAGCTTTGAGGACTTGTTCGAAGACCAGACCGTCGTCCTGCTGTTGCGCTTGCATGAGCAACAGAGTCAGGAGCTGACCTTGATGACTGCGCAGTTGATCGGGCTGGTCACCGGGGCTTTGTTGTTCGCCGGCCGATTCGAACAGGCCGGGGAATGCCTGGCCCATCTTGCGCGCTTCATGCCGCAGCCGACAGCGCATCTGCAACAGCAGTTGCTGGCGCGTTGGCAAGCGCAACAGGGCTGGCTCAGTCATCTGCAAGGGCAGATGGAGCCGGCGCGCGCCTGCTTTCAGGAGGCGCTTGCGGCGCTGGCGGATGATGCCTGGCAGGCCCGTTTGATGTGTCTGTCGGGGCTGACCCAGCAGGCGTTACTGTGCGGTGAGCTGGATCAGGCCCATGCCCTGAACCGCGAAGCGCTGTGCCTGGCGCGTGCTCACGGCTCATTGCTGTTCGAAGGGTTGCTTGAGCTTGACCACGCGCAATGGCTCGAGCAGCGCGGGCGCCCCTGCGTGCAGAGAATCTGCTGGTGGACATCGAGCACCTGCTGCGCCAGCGCATCATGGTGCCCACGCCGCTGCTCGGCCGGATTGCCCTGCGCCGCGGACGGCTGGCGCTGTGCATGGGCCTTGAGGCGCAGGCCGCGGAGCTGTTCAGCCGCGGCCTTGAGGATTGCTCGCGCAGTGCTGACAAACGGGTCTTGTATGGCTACCTGGGGCAGGCGCAACTGGCCGGTAATCGCGGCGATTATGCCTGCGCTTTCGAACGCCTGCGCGAAGCGGAGAGGGTCATGCAACAGCGGCAGATTCCCGATACGGTTTATCGCGGCGTCGTGCTGCAGGTCAGTAGCCAGTTCTGGTTGCAGCAGGGCCGGCCGCAACTGGTGCAGGAGGCGCTGGGCCGGCTGTTACGGCATTACTGTGGACCTTCTGCGCTGCAGGCGCCTCCCGCGACGTTTGAGCTGATTATCCGCATTGAATACCTGCTCGCCTGCGCGCATGCACAATTGAATCGATCCGAAAATTGTCTGCCAACGATTGAGCGATTATTACGTCACGCCCATGCCAAAGGCATGCTGACGGCGGAAACGGAGTTACTGCTGGCCTGCGCCGAGTTGGCCGAATCGAGCGGTGACACGGCAGCGGCACAGCAAGCTTTCCAGCGCGCCGGGATGCTGGTGGAGCGCTGCCGGTTACAGCAGGCCCTGCGGGAATGGGAATTGCGCCGAGGCAATGCCGGCCAAATGTCCGGGGCGCAAGTTCCGCCTTTGCATTCCGAGCCGGGCGACCCTGCGCCGGGGCTGAGTCGGCGTGAACGCGAAGTGCTGATGCTTATTGCTCAAGGCGCTTCGAATCAGCAAGTTGCCGAGAAGCTCTTTATTTCATTACATACCGTCAAGACTCACGCAAGGCGTATCAATGGCAAGTTGGGTGTGGAGCGTAGAACCCAGGCTGTGGCGAAAGCCAAGGTAATGGGGCTAATTGTTTAGTGGGCCGTACAGATTAATAAAAGTTAGTTTGTTTCCGTTCGTTGTGCATGTTTTGTAAATTGTTTGATCTTTTGGTCGGTGGAAAAAGAATTTACCTTGCCGGCTATCTGCAGTGGCTGCAATCGCAGCTCTGGATAGTTATAAAACAAGGACAAGTTGTGAGTAAATTGTTTAAAAGCCTGATGCGCCATTCGCTCGGAGAGCAAGTTACATGGGCTGAAGAGTGGGAAAAGGCAAGTCAGGCAAAATCCAGACTTTTTGCAATCATCGATGCAATGCCGACCGTGGCAGATACATTGCGGAATTTGCTTGAGAGTGAGTTGGCACGGCTGCGCAAGAATATTGATATCGATAAGGTGTACATCAATACAGACCCTGCTTTTCCGGCTGATGAAAATCGACCGTCGGGCACGCTTTGGGAAGTGACTCTTTATTGCCTGGATAACAATGTCAGCCCGCTCTACATTGACGGCAGCGATGGAGTTTTCCTTCTCCCGGATACGTTTGGCGAGCAGTTCAAAGTCAAAACCCTCGATACGCTGATTGTCGAAGATCTGATTGCGGCAGTGTCTGCCGGACTGCCAACAGCGCTGCGCAGCGACATCGGAAAGTTCTGGGCGGCTTCGGTGCAATCCGCTCGTCCCGACGCTGAGCCGTCGTCCAACAAGCAGGCATTCATCGAGGCCTACGCGTCGGTCACGAGTGCAGAGCTTTCGCTATCGGTCATGGCCAATAATTTTGACGCCAGTCTGGGTGAGAGATTCGCTTATCTTCTCGACGGCATGGGCCGCGGGACATTTGAAGTCAACCTCCGGCCTGTGCCGGATTATCTCCAGTCGTTGCAACCCTGCTTCGTTCTTGACAATGCCGAGCGTCCGGAAGCGGAAATGCCGCTGGTCAATGAGTCAACCAGCTATCTCCTGCATACGCCGGAAAACGGCTTTGAGCTATTTGAGAAAAACAGCGAATTGCACGAACATCTGCAAGGCCGACTCTCTGTGCCCGGCGACCAGATCCGATATCTGAAAGCCGGTCAGAGCGCTCATCGGTTCTGCGCAGAGGCACATCTCAAGGGCCAGCTTGACAGCGTGTCGGCATTGGTCGATGGCCGTGAGCAACTGGATACTACGCTGACCTCTGCGCTGCAGGAAAACCAGCAAATGCATGTCCTGCGCTATGGCATCAATACCCGCTTCTTCCTGCTTTGGCGAGCGTTGAAACGTACCGAATGGCCAAACTGGCTGGTGGCCGCCAGCAGTGACGTCCAAGAGCGATATACCGAACTCGAGGACTCCAGGGATCAATACCAGGCTGATTATTCAACTGCGTTCGATGCATGCTTTTCGTTCAAAGACTATGTTTTGCGTACCTTCGCTGGATGGGCCGGGCGGGTCCTCGGCGAACAGCTGGATCCAGAGGCGATAAGCGTCCATAGCTCTTACACTCTGCGCATTGCCGGTCGCACTATTGAGCAGGAAGATACCCGGACTCTGACAGAGTTTATTGTGTTCGGCCTGCATGACAATGATCACAAAGCCACCCTCACTATTACCGGCGCGCCCAATGGAAGCCGGTTCACGGCCGAAGCACTTGAGCAGTGGCTGGCGCACCGCAACGTTCGGTTGGAATATGCACAGGACCTCGCTTCAGCACCTTCTGTCGACTATCAGGAGGCCTATCGTAACTATCTGTTCAGCCAGATGGAGTTTGCGGTTTTTGTTGCTCGGCACTCTGGGCGGCTGGATTCCACCGATGCGGAAATTATCGAGCGGGTCATGGCCAATGATTCCTCGGTGACTATCCAGGGATTGAAAATCAGATTACATGGACCGGCGTTGAAAGATGTCCTGATGATCTCGGCCGGAGGATACGCACCGTCGCTGATGTTCATCAAAACCCCTGCAGGTGATTTCGAACTGCACAAGTTTTCCAATATTTACGCGGCGAACCGCTGGTTGGAGACGGCGCTGACGTCAAATCGTGAATACGCGGCGTTGTTGATCCACCCAGACTACCTGAACGGTGCGGGTGTTTTGCGCGTCAATGCTCTCTCACAGCTGGAATATAGCTATACGCTGGATGGTCAACCGGTCGAGCTGCATCTGGACTCTGAAGCCCCGTTGGCAGACTACGTGAATGTCGCCTACCGCGCTGAAGTGGCGCTGCATAAAGCCATTGCACCGGCAGCTTATCGGGCGATTGGTTTCGAAGGCCGCAAGCGCTACGCCGGTTTGACCACCGAGCTCAAGGCGCTGTCCACAGTGGATGCGCGGGACAACGGATTCCCGACGTTCGAGCAATTCACCTATGACGCCGTTAAGGCACAAATAGAAGAAATCCTGCGTTCTCGCGGGACTGACGTTGCGGTCAATCCCGACCATATTTTTGTGCAGACCGAAGATTATCGTAAGAGTGTGACCGACGTCTTGCTCGAGGGGCTTGCCTTTGAAGCGGTGCATCCGGCTTACGAAACAAAATTCAGCCCAAAATACTATCTGGTGAATGGGCATCCCAATATTGAAAAACTGGATATCCGCGACCTTTCTTCGCTGTCGAAAACATTCCGCCCCGGTGACCGATATGCCGCAATGCTGAAGGAACAGTATCTGGACAAGGCTCACCCGGATTACGCATTCAAACGTGCGGTGCACGCTCGAAAAATTCGTTGTGAAATGAACTGCAACGCGTTTTCCGACTTTTTTAACGGCAGATTGTCGTCTGAGACTTTTGCAGCGGTGCAGCGCGTCATTGATAGTCTGAAGGAAAGTGGCGGGTATCAGTCGATCGTTAATGACAACTTTGAGGGTGATGAGGGACTTTACAAGTTAAACGTTGGTAAGCTGGGTTTGGCAGCAACCTGGGACCGCACGGTGGGTGGCGTTTATATATTTCGTCTGAAACTGCTATCCGGTTTCCATGATTTGCTCTACACGCCCGACGCGCCAGATCTTGTCAGCTTCCGGCCGATCGCAGAGTTCATTCCTTCGATTCGTTTCCGATATGGTCCGTTCAGAGAGTATTACAGTGGGCGGATAATGCTGGTTGACAAGCAGGTGGTTGAAAGTTATTTCGATGACCTGGTTGCCACCCTTGATACCAGACCGGTCCTCCGCACGCAAAATCGCGCAAAGCTTCCTGATCTGTTTACTTTCCATGACGAGCGTGTACGCCGAGTACTCAGTGACATAGACGAACGCACCACCAGTCTCAATGAAGTAATCGCCAGCCTGATTTATGACAACCTGTTGAAGGCCGCAAACATTGTCAGCCTCGTGGTGCCACCGATAGGTACGGTGGTCGTCGCCGTTCAAATGATGAAGAGCATCTACGATGCATCACAGTCGCACCGACGCGGGGATTATTCCGCTGCGCTGGGACATGTACGCGATGTATTGACCGGATTGCTGACATTAGGCAAGGCTGCGGCGGCGGGCGCACCCGCAAAACAACTTACCCGGGTGCAGCGCTCGTTTCTCGACATGTTTGAAGACGCTCGGACGGTCGCCGAACTCGTTACGTATTACACCGGCCATGAAGACCCCCAGGATGAGCTGATCGGCTTCTTCAAGTCACTGATGGAAGATGCTGGCGCCGCATTGAGCAAGACCACAGTGCGCTGAGCCGTTTCGAGTGCTCATAGTCCGGACCTATCCTTCATAACCCATCCGCCAACTCACGGCCCGCGTCGCAGCCAACAACCGCTGCGCCGCCGGGCCGTTTTCGTCGGCGTGGAACAGCGAGGTCGGGCCGACGATGGTCAGTACCGCGGCGATCTGCCCGACCGCGTTGAACACTGGCGCAGAAAGCGCATCCACACCCGGCATCAACAAACCGTGCACATGATGCAGACCGCGTTCGCGGATCTGTTCGCACAGCGCTGCATAGGCTGTTTCGTCCTTGAGCGGATGCTCGGCGACTGCGATTTCCTGCTCGCGCAATTCATCGGTTTCCCGGTGCGGCAGGTAAGCGCTGAACACCAGCCCGGTAGACGAGCTGAGCAGCGGCAGCACCGAACCCAATTGCGTCACCACCGTCACTGCGCGCACCGCCGGTTCGATATGCACCACAGTTGCGCCCTGATTGCCCCACACCGCGAGAAAGCAGGTTTCGTTGAGTTCGTCGCGCAACTCGGACAGCGGCAGGGCAGCGACCTTCAGCACGTCCATGCTGTTGAGTGCGGCCAGGCCCACCCGCAGCGCTTCGCGACCGAGGCCGTAATGGTTGGTGGCGGCGTTCTGTTCGGCAAATCCCGAAGCAATCAACGCTTGCAGATAGCGATGCACCTTGCTCGCCGGCATCTGCACGTGTTCGGCCAGACGCGACAGCGAAGTCGACGGTGACAACTCGGCCAAAGCCTTGAGGATGTCGGTGCCGACCTCGGCGGAGCGGACTTTCTGTTTGCCGTTGCTGTCGCTGGTTTTTTCCATGGGGCTGGCGGTTCCGGTTCGAATGGGCGTCTTTATAGCTTGACGCTGGATAGCGAGCAAATTACGTTATGCGTAATCAGATTACGATAATAACAACCCCGGCGTGCCGAGACCTCTGAGCCAGAGCGATGGGCCATTGCCGACTCCTGTTCAGGAGGCTCCATGAACCTCGATTCAACCGCTCAGGCTTTGGCGTATCAGTCCGGGTTCGGCAACGAATTCAGCTCTGAAGCGTTGCCCGGCGCGCTGCCCGTTGGCCAGAATTCCCCGCAAAAGCCCCGTACGGCCTCTACACCGAATTGTTCTCCGGCACCGCGTTCACCATGCCGCGCAGCGAAGCGCGACGCACCTGGATGTACCGGATTCAGCCATCGGCCAATCACCCGGCGTTCGTCAAACTGGAGCGTCAACTGGCGGGCGGGCCATTGGGTGAAGTAACGCCCAATCGCCTGCGCTGGAATCCACTGGAGCTGCCGACCGAACCGACGGATTTCATCGATGGCCTGGTCAGCATGGCCGCCAACGCCGGGGCTGAGAAACCGTCCGGCATCAGCATCTACAACTACACCGCCAACCGTTCGATGGAGCGTATGTTCTTCAACGCCGACGGTGAAATGCTGCTGGTGCCGCAACTCGGCCGACTGCGCATCGCCACCGAACTGGGCGTGCTTGAAGTGGCACCGCTGGAAATCGTCGTGCTGCCGCGCGGTCTGAAATTCCGCGTTGAACTGCTTGATCCGCAGGCGCGCGGTTACCTCGCCGAGAACCATGGCGCGCCGCTGCGCTTGCCGGATCTGGGACCGATCGGAAGCAACGGTCTGGCCAATCCCCGGGATTTCCTCACCCCGGTCGCCGCCTACGAAAACCTCCAGCAACCGACCACCCTGGTGCAGAAATTCCTTGGCCAGTTGTGGGCCACCGAACTCAATCACTCACCGCTGAATGTGGTCGCCTGGCACGGCAACAACGTGCCGTACAAATACGACCTGCGCCGTTTCAACACCATCGGCACGGTGAGTTTCGATCATCCCGATCCGTCGATCTTCACCGTGCTGACCTCGCCGACCAGCGTGCACGGTCTGGCCAACCTCGATTTCGTGATCTTCCCGCCACGCTGGATGGTCGCCGAAAACACCTTCCGGCCACCTTGGTTCCACCGCAACCTGATGAACGAATTCATGGGCCTGATCCAGGGCGAATACGACGCCAAGGCCGAAGGCTTCGTGCCCGGTGGCGCTTCGCTGCACAGCTGCATGAGCGCCCACGGTCCGGACGGCGAGACCTGCACCAAAGCGATCAATGCCGAACTGAAACCCACGAAAATCGACAACACCATGGCCTTCATGTTCGAGACCAGCCAGGTGCTGCGCCCAAGCCGTTTCGCCCTCGACTGCCCACAATTGCAATCCAGTTACGACGGCTGCTGGGCGACACTGCCCGCCACGTTCGACCCGACCCGGAGATAACTCATGACACACAATTCCATTACCCGCAGCTGGGTCGCTTCGGCCAACGGTCACAGTGATTTCCCTTGCAGAACCTGCCGCTGGGCGTGTTCAGCGTGAACGGTTCGACGCCTCGCGCAGGCGTGGCGATCGGCGAGCACATCTTCGATTTGCAAGTCGCGCTTGAGGCCGGTCTGTTCGACGGCGTTGCACGCAGTGCCGTGGAAGCCATGCACGGCGGGCAATTGAACGCGTTCTTCGCACTCGGCCGTGAAGCGCGGGTGGCCCTGCGCGAACGCCTGTTCGAACTGTTCAGTGAAGGCAGCACCCTGCGGGGCAACATCGAAGCGCAAGGTGCGACAGTGCTGCCACTGGCTGCCGATTGCCAGATGCACTTGCCGGCGCGTATCAGCGATTACACCGACTTCTACGTCGGCATTGAGCACGCGCAGAACGTCGGCAAATTGTTCCGCCCGGATAACCCGCTGCTGCCGAACTACAAGCACGTGCCGATCGGTTACCACGGCCGCGCATCCACGGTGCGAGCCTCCGGCACCGACGTGCGCCGGCCGAAAGGCCAGACGCTGCCGGCCGGGCAGACCGAACCGGTATTCGGACCCTGCGCACGTCTGGATTACGAACTTGAACTGGGCATCTGGATCGGCCCGGGCAACGAGATGGGTGAGCCGATTGCCATCGCTGACGCCGCCGAGCACATCGCCGGTTTCTGCCTCGACTGGTCGGCGCGGGATATCCAGGCTTGGGAATACCAGCCGCTCGGGCCGTTTCTGTCGAAAAGCTTCATCACCAGCGTCTCGCCGTGGGTGGTGACGGCCGAAGCGCTCGAGCCATTCCGCACGGCGCAACCTGCGCGCCCCGAAGGTGATCCGCAGCCGCTGCCGTATCTGCTCGACAAGCGTGATCAGGACGGCGGCGCCTTCGATATCGAGTTGGAAGTGCTGCTGCGCACCGAAGCCATGCGCGAGCAGAATCTACCCGCCCATCGCCTGACCCTCAGCAACACCCGTTATATGTACTGGACTGTGGCGCAAATGGTCGCGCATCACAGCGTCAACGGCTGTCAGTTGCAGGCGGGTGACCTGTTCGGTTCGGGCACTTTGTCCGGCCCGGAAAACGGCCAGTTTGGGAGCTTGCTGGAGATCACTGAGGGCGGTAAGAAACCGATCGAACTGGCGTCCGGCGAAGTGCGCAAGTTCCTCGAGGACGGTGACGAAATCATCTTGCGCGCCCGCTGCGCCCGCGAAGGATTTGCTTCGATCGGCTTCGGCGAATGTCGCGGCACCGTGATCGCTGCACGCTGACGGGAGCGTCTCATGGATCTCTTTACCTATTACCGTTCCACCTCGTCGTACCGGGTGCGCATTGCGCTGGCATTGAAAGGGCTCGATTACCAGGCGCTGCCGGTCAACCTGATCGCACCGTCGGGTGGTGAACATCGGCAAGCGGCGTATCTGGCGCTCAATCCGCAGGGTCGGGTGCCGACATTGCGCACCGATGACGGCGCGCTGCTGATTCAGTCGCCGGCGATCATCGAGTATCTGGAGGAACGTTATCCACAGGTGCCGTTGCTGCCGGATGATCTTGTCGCGCGTGCGCAGGTGCGAGCTGTCGCGGCGGTGATCGGCTGCGATGTGCATCCGCTGCACAACGTCAGCGTGCTCAATCGCCTGCGCCAGTCGGGGCAGGATGAGGCGCAGGTGGTGGAGTGGATCAGCCACTGGATCAGCCAAGGTCTGGCGACGGTGGAGCAGTTGATCGGCGACAGCGGTTTCTGTTTTGGCGAATGGCCGTGTGTGGCGGATGTGTATCTGATTGCGCAGTTGTATGCCGCAGAGCGGTTCAACGTCAGCGTGGAGGCTTATCCAAAGATTTGCCGCGTGGCTGCATTGGCGGCTGAACATCCGGCGTTCATCAAGGCGCATCCTGCCAACCAGCCAGACACCCCTAAATGAGCGTTCCCACGCTCTGCGTGGGAATGCATCTCGTGACGCTCTGCGTCACATTGGACGCAGAGCGTCCGGGCGGCATTCCCACGCGGAGCGTGGGAACGATCAAACAAAAACAGGTACCTTGCGATGCATAACCAGATTGCCAGCTTCCGCGCGGCGCTCGACGCCCGGCCTGTGTCCCGCTATCAATGGGTGCTTCTGATCCTGCTGGCGTTGTTGCTGGTCACCGATGGCTATGACGCCCAGGTGCTCGGTTATGTGGTGCCCGCGCTGGCTCAGGACTGGGGTCTGGAAAAGTCTGCGTTCGGCCCGGTGTTCAGCGCCAACCTGCTCGGCCTCACCCTCGGGTCTCTCGCGGTTACGCCACTGGCTGACCGTTTCGGTGTGCGGCGAATTCTGCTCGCCTGCGTGCTGATCTACGCCACGCTGACGGTGCTGATGGTGTTCGCCGATTCGCTCAACACGCTGATGATCGCGCGATTCATCTGCGGCATCGGCATGGGCGGCGCAATGCCCAGCGCGATGGCCTTGATGTCGGAATATTCGCCACCGCGTCTGCGCACCTTGATGGTGACGCTGGCTGCCTGTGGGTTCTCGTTCGGTGGGGCGGCGGGCGGTTTTGTCGCGGCCGGTTTTATCGATCAGTTCGGTTGGCAGGCAGTGTTCCTCGCGGGCGGCGTGACGCCGTTGCTGCTGTTCCCGTTTCTCTGGTGGATGCTCCCGGAATCGCTGCCACGTTTGCTGCGTGATGCACCGCCGTATGCTCGGCTGCGCAAGGTCACCGCGCGGATGTTGCCGGACTGGCAGCCACCAGTGGCAAGCGTCGAGCAGAACGCGCGCGAGCAGGGCAGCAAACTGACGGTGGTCGAGTTGTTTCGCAACGGCTATGCGCGGCCGACCCTACTGATCTGGGCGACGTTTTTTGTCAGCCTGATTCTGTTGTATTTCATGATCAGCTGGCTGCCCACGCTGCTGCTGGAAAGCGGATTGAAACTCAACGAAGCCAACCTGGTGACGTCGATGTTCCTGTTCGCCGGGACCCTGGGCGCGATTTGCATGGCCTGGTTCGCCGACCGGTTGCAACGCAAGGTGCGCCTGTTGTCCGGCGTACTGGCAGGGGCGGCGCTGTGCACGATTCTGCTCGGGCTCAACCACGACGATCCGCGTTTTCTGGTGGCCTGTGTGTTTGCCGCCGGGTTCTGCATCATTGGCGGGCAACTGACGCTGAATGCCTTTGCCAGCAATTTCTACCCGGCTCATGTGCGCGCCACCGGTACCGGTTGGGCATTGGGCGTAGGCCGATTCGGTTCGATCCTCGGGCCGCTGTTCGGCAGTCTGCTGCTGGCGATGCACATTCCGGTGGAGCAGATTTTCTTCTTCTGCGCGATCCCGGCGGTGATTGCCGCGCTGCTGATCATTCAGGTGCGCTCGCCGACTGATGCCTCCCGAGCCACCGTGGGAGCGAGCCTGCTCGCGAAGAACGATAACGTGGTTTGACCGGAGACCGAGGTGCCTGCTTCGCGAGCAGGCTCGCTCCCACACAGGTTTGTGTGGGCTCAAGGATGGGGACAAGCCTGCGGAAGGTGGTCAATGCACGACGGAGTTGGGCGGCAGATGACCGAGGCGTTCGGTCAGGCGCAGGCGCTGGATCGGATCTTCGCTGAGCAACAGCGCGTGCTCCAGATCGAAGCGTTCAGCGTTCGGACAATCCAGCCGTTGATACAAACTGGCGCGAGCCATGTAATCGGCAGCCTTCGCGCCACCCAGTTCGAGCACTCGTTCCGCGTCGATCAGCGCGGCGATGTGATCGTCGTGGGTCAGATGCAATTGGCGCAGGTTGCGCGACAGGCGCTGGAGCATCTGCACTGGCGTCGCGGTGAGCAGATGCTCGGCGCTGAGCTGCATGTTCGGTCCGTATTGACGTTGCAACAGCTCGCGACAGTCGTTGGGATACAAGCGTCGACCTCCGCAAGGGTCGAGCAAGTGGTCGGCGCCGGGTACCCGCAACAGGAAATGCCCGGGGAAGTTGACCCCGACCAAAGGAATCTCGAGGCCATGCGCCAGTTCCAGTGCGATCAACGCCAATGCCAACGGCTGACCCCGCTGGGTGTGTAACACACGATGCAGCAGCGCTGCCTGTGGACGCAGCGGCAGGAAATCATCCTGGGCGAAGCCGAGATCGACCATGCGCCGCAACAGCGGTTGCGCCAGTTCGCTGACCGGCAGCATCGGCAGGCCGTAGCTGACGCGTAATTGCAGATCCTTGAAGGTACGCAACCATGTCTCGGGCTCGAGAGTTTTGTCGTGCTCGGCACTTATCCACAGCGCAGCTTCCAGCAGGGCTGGCGGTGAACGATGCAGGCATTCGAAAAAGCGTTGGCGCGCACTCATCTGAATCTCCCTCCAATGCCTCGTTTTAGCCCCGTCCGGGTTGTTCGTCCAGTACCGGGCGCGTTGAGCGCAAGTTATCGCGGCGTAACATTGTCCGCTCGGCGGCTCATGCCGGTGTGCGCCAGCAATTTTCAGGGGCAAGCCTATACTGGCGTTCTACAAGAAGTGATTCGGGAGCCTGTCGATGTTCGCTCTCATGCAAAGCACTCGCCTGGAATCGCTGCACCTTAGCGTCGACCCGGTCACCGGGTTGAAGGCGGTCATTGCCATTCATGACAGCCACCTGGGGCCAGCCCTGGGCGGCTGCCGTTACCTTGCCTATCCCAACGACGAAGCTGCGGTCGAGGATGCCATTCGCCTGGCGCAAAACATGAGCTACAAAGCGGCGCTCGCCGGCCTCGCGCAGGGCGGCGGGGTGGCGGTGATCGTGCGCCCGGTGCATGTCGAGAATCGCGCCGCGTTGTTCGAGGCTTTCGGTCGTTGCATCGAGCAACTCGACGGCCGCTACATCACCGCCATCGACAGCGGTACTTCAGTGGCCGACATGGACTGCATCGCCCAGCAGACCCGGCATGTCACCAGCACCACCTCGGCAGGCGACCCGGCACCGCACGCGGCCATGGGCGTGTTCACCGGCATTCGCGCCACGGCGATGGCGCGCTTGGGCAGCGACAACCTCGAAGGTTTGCGCATTGCCATTCAGGGGCTTGGCAATGTCGGTTACGCGCTCGCGGAGCAGCTGCACGCGGCAGGCGCCGAATTACTGGTCAGTGACATTGATCACGGCAAGGTGCAACTGGCAATGGAACAGCTCAACGCGCACCCGATCGCTAACGATGCATTGCTCAGCACGCCGTGCGACATTCTCGCGCCTTGCGGTTTGGGCGGGGTGCTTAATAGTCACAGCGTTTCACAGCTACGTTGTTCAGCAGTGGCCGGTTCGGCGAACAATCAACTTTCCCACCTGGATGTGGCGGATCAGCTGGAACGGCGCGGCATTCTTTATGCGCCGGATTATGTGATCAATGCCGGTGGGCTGATCTACGTTTCGCTGAAACATCGCGGTGAGGAATTGCCGACCATCACGGCGCATCTGTCGAAAATCAGTTCGCGGTTGACCGAAGTTTTTGCCCACGCGCAGGCGGAAAAGCGTTCGCCGGCGCGGGTGGCGGATGAGTTGGCGGAGAAGGTTTTGTATCGCTGAAAGCAAAAGATCGCAGCCTTCGGCAGCTCCTCCACTCGGAATGCAGGAGCTGCCGAAGGCTGCGATCTTTTTAATTACTTCGGCGCTTTCGCTGCTTTGGCTGGCTTCGTCGGCGTCTCATCAGGTTCTGTCGCTTCAGCTTTTTCGACAGGCTCGGCCGGCGCATTGATCAGCTCCGACAGCGCATCGGGCTGGCTCTTGAATGCTCGGGCGAACACATCACGATTCTTCGCCATGTAGATTCCGGCTTCTTCCACTTGCTGTTCAGTCAAGGACGGAACGGCTTTTTGCAGCACATCGGCCAGATATTCGGCCAGTTCGAGCATTTTGTCATGACGATCAGCTTCGGCTTTATCCATGAACAAGCGCTCCAGATCTCGGCTGCTGCGGTATACCACTTCGACGGCCATTCACCACCTCACATGCCTTCACATTAAGTTGTCTTGACGACTACTGTATCCATATACAGCGAAAAGGATAAGCGAATCCCTGCGCCATGGGTAGTGGCTTTTCAATGTAGACCGGATTTGGTGTTTGTCAGGGAACCGTGTCGCTGCTCTTCGCGAGCAGGCTCGCTCCCACAAAAATCCAGCGGTGCGACCAAACGCCACGGCGCGGGATTTGCGCCGGATCGCCATGATGCGTGGCCCTGAACCTGCATGAAAACCGTGGCTATAAGGCGCACGCGCAAAACCGTCACGTGCGATACGCATCATCCGCCCGATACGGGCTAAGGAAACTCATCGTGAAAATCAACTGGGCCGAGAAACTGCGGCGCAACGTGCACCAACTGGCCGAGTCCCTGGGCAACCTGTTCGTCGAAACCTTTCATTACCTGGCGCTGTTCGCCATCGGTGCGGTGACGGCGTGGGCGGCGGTGATGGAGTTTCTCGGCATGCTCGAAGTCGGGCACATCAAGATTGATGACATCCTGTTGCTGTTCATCTATCTGGAACTGGGCGCGATGGTCGGGATTTATTTCAAGACCAACCACATGCCGGTGCGCTTCCTGATCTACGTGGCGATCACTGCACTGACGCGCTTGCTGATTTCCAACGTCTCGCACCACAACCCGCCGGACATGGGCATCATCTACCTGTGCGGCGGCATTCTGTTACTGGCATTCGCGATTCTGGTAGTGCGTTACGCCTCGTCGCAGTTCCCCTCAGTGAAGATCGAGAACCCGCAGCGCAAGATCGGCACGGGTTCCAGCGAGCATCCTGAAGTGGAAAAGGGCGAGCTCTAAAGGCCCGCCGCCTGGCCGGGCTGGCCCTTGACGCGTGGCGGTGGCGGGGTCAGTCCGGCGCCGCTGGTCATGGCTTCGAGAATCGACATGGCGCTGTGGCCCTGTTCGATGGCGATGCCGAACTGGATGCTTTGCACCAGCCGTTTCAAACGCTCGGGATCATTGCGCTGTTCGGCACTGATCATGCGCTTGGCCACGATGCGGCCGGCGTTGGAAAGCGTCAGCATGATGCTGCCGTCCAGGCCCTGAATGCTCAGATTGATCTGATAGTCCGGCGCGAAGGCATCGGTAATGATTTGAAATGGGTTGTCCATGATGCGTCACCGCCTGATTGAACGTGCAGTTGTTGACCGGCCATGATCCGATTTGGTTCGCAACACCAGACCACTGGCATCTCGTTCGCTGAGGTTTGCAATGTCCGTTTGCCTCAAGGGTGACGTAGCAAGGGGCATGCCGGAAAAATTGTCGAACAATAAACACGGCGAAAAGAACGGCGAGCCTCGGGGCTCGCCGTTTTTTGTGGCGCGTTTTCAGGGCAGGAATGAGCCGATGATCGCTGACAGTGCAATCAGGCCGATCAGCATTCGACCCAGTTCACCGCCAGCCCGCCACGTGAGGTTTCCTTGTATTTGTCGTGCATGTCGGCGCCGGTGTCGCGCATGGTGCGGATCACCCGGTCGAGGGAAATAAAGTGATTGCCGTCGCCGCGCAGGGCCATTTGCGTGGCGTTGATCGCTTTCACCGCCGCGATGGCATTGCGCTCGATGCACGGCACTTGCACCAGGCCACCGACCGGATCGCAGGTCAGGCCGAGGTTGTGTTCCAGGCCGATTTCGGCAGCGTTTTCCAGTTGCTCCGGTGTCGCGCCGAGGACGTCGGCCAGGCCGGCGGCAGCCATCGCACAAGCTGAGCCGACTTCGCCCTGACAGCCGACCTCGGCGCCGGAGATCGATGCATTTTTCTTGCACAGAATGCCGACGGCAGCTGCACCGAGAAAGAACGCGACGACGTCATCATCAGACGCATCCGGATTGAATTTCATGTAGTAGTGCAGAACGGCCGGAATGATCCCGGCGGCGCCATTGGTCGGCGCGGTGACCATGCGCCCGCCAGCGGCATTTTCTTCGTTGACGGCGAGGGCGAACAGGTTGACCCATTCCATCGCCGACAGGGTCGAACTGATCACGTTCGGTTTGCCGATTTCCAACAGGCTGCGGTGCAGTTTCGCCGCGCGACGCGGTACTTTCAGACCGCCGGGCAGGATGCCTTCGTGGCGCAAACCTTGTTCGACGCACTCGCGCATTACCGACCAGATGTGCAGCAGGCCCTGACGAATCTCGGCGTCGCTGCGCCAGGCGCGCTCGTTGGCCATCATCAGTTCGGAAACGCGCAGATTGTGCTGTTTGCACAAAGCGAGCAGCTCGGCGGCGCTGGAAAAATCGTAGGGCAACACCACGGCCCTGGCGGGCGCCACACCGGATTCGGCTTCAGCCGCTTCGACGATGAATCCGCCCCCACCGAGTAATAGGTTTGCGCGAACAGCTCGGCGCTTTCGCCAAGGGCCGTCAGCGACATAGCATTGGGATGATAGGGCAGGCTCTCATCGAGCAGCAGCAGATCATTCTGCCAATCGAAAGCAATCGAACGCTGACCAGCGAGGGACAGTTGCCCGGTTTCGCGCAGTTGCTGGATGCGTGGCTCGATGGTCGAAGGATCGATGCTGTCCGGCCACTCGCCCATCAGGCCCATGACCGTTGCGCGGTCAGTCGCGTGGCCGACGCCGGTGGCCGACAGCGAACCGTACAGGCGGATCTGCACACGTCGCACATCATTGAGCAGATGCTGATCGATCAGAGCTTGGGCAAAGGTCGCGGCTGCACGCATCGGACCGACGGTATGGGAACTGGACGGGCCGATGCCCACTTTGAATAGATCGAAAACACTGATAGCCATGCTAAACCCTTACAAGCAATGGAGTAGGAATCGCTGCCATTTTTTGTCGGACAAGCGCAATGTCGGCGATACTGCCTGCCTCGCTTCGAGGTGACCAACGAAACCTCCTAAGACAGCCTTTAGCAGGACTAAACAATGAGTCGTCAATTGCATGCCCAGACCTATGTCTGGCTGCAGGTGTTTGCCTGTGCCGCGCGGCACCTGTCGTTCACCCGTTGTGCCGAAGAGCTGCACATCACCCCGGGCGCGGTCAGCCAGCAGATTCGCCAATTGGAAGAGCGCTTGGGCTTTCGCCTGTTTCATCGGCGCGCGCGGGGCGTTGAGTTGAGTGCGCAGGGGCAGCGGCTGGCGATGACCGTCAACGAAGCCTATGGCAGCATCGATGCGGAGTTGCGCCGGCTGGACGCCGGGATGATCAGCGGGACGCTGCGGTTGCGTTCGATACCGTCGTTTCTCGGCAAGTGGCTGACCCCACGCCTGCCGCGCTTGCAGCAACGTTTTCCGGATATCCAGTTGCGCCTGGTGGCCGAGGACAGCAGCGTGCCGTTGCACGAGGGCGATTTTGATCTGGCCATCGACCTCAACGATGGCAGCTACCCGGGATTGTTATCCACAGCCTTGCTCGACGAGCAGATTTTCCCGGTGTGCGCGCCGAGCCTGCTGCGCGGCCGCCCGCCGCTGCACGGGCCGGCGGATCTGGTGCATTTCCCGTTGCTGCACGACATCACCGCCTGGCGTGGCAGTTACGAATACGCGGAATGGGAGTTCTATTTGAATGCGATCGGCTTCGAAGGTGCCGATGTACGACGCGGCCACACGTTCAATCGCAATCACCTGACCATCGAAGCGGCGATTGCCGGCATGGGCGTGGCGATTGCCCGGCGCACGTTGCTCAATGATGAGCTGGAGCGCGGTACCTTGATCGTGCCGTTCGGCCTGTCGGTGCCCAATCACAAGCGTTACGTGCTGCTGTATGCGCCGGGGGCGTTGAGCCATCCGGGCGTGCGCGCTGTGCATGACTGGCTGGTGGAGGAGGCGGGGATTTTCCGCAGTCTGCACCCGCTGAATGACGGGCAATTGTGAGCAGATTTTGCCAATGGGCGAGGCGACCCAACTCCCGACATTAACAGCGCCTCGCTCGGTTGTCCGGCTTTTTTGCGAATGAATATTTTTCTTTTTTCAGGGGTTGAAATGTTCGCCGCTCGGGCCGATTGTTGTAACCAGGAGGTCAGGAAATTCACTTCAAGGCCTCCAGCGAGCTAGCTGAAATAAGGGATGAACTATGCAAATCCAAGTCAACAGCGATAACCATATTCAAAGCAGTAAGCGACTGGAGGAGTGGGTACGTACAACTATTGAGAGCACGCTCGACCGTTATGAAGAAGACCTGACCCGTGTCGAAGTCCACCTCAGCGACGAGAACGGCGAGAAACCAGGTCCCCATGACTTGCGCTGCCAACTGGAAGCGCGGCCAAAAGGCCACCAACCGATTTCCGTGACCCACAAAGCCGATTCGCTGGAACAGGCGATCGACGGTGCTGCCGAAAAACTCGAGCACGCACTGGATCATCTGTTCGGCAAACTGCGAGGTAAACCACGCGCCGCTGTAGTGCCATTTAGCGGCAAAGCCAACGACAAGCTGTTGGCGGAAGAATTCGACGAGAACGAACAGGCAGCGATCAACAGTTGATGCGCTGATTTCACAAGTGACTAAGGAGAACGGGCCTGCTGATGCAGGCCCGTTTTTTCGCATGGGGAGAAGGCTTCAGAGTCTGTTCAGAACGCCACCGACGTCTGCACATAAACCGTCCGCGGCTCACCCACGTACTTGCCCTTGTTGTTGTCATCGAACGAGCGTGTGAAGTACTGCGTGTTGAAGATGTTCTTCACGCCCACCGCCACATTCAAATCCGACAGTTGCGGTCCGAAGTCATACCCGGCGCGGCTGCTGAACAGCATGTAGCCGGGGATCTTGCCGGTGCTGCCATCGGCGCTTTCTTTCGAAGTGTTGGCGTTGTCGGCGAACTGGTCGCTCTGGAAGCTGCTGTCCAGATTCAGCTTCCATGGCCCTTCGGTATAACCGACGCCAATCGTGCCTTTGTGCTTGGAGGAAAACGGCACGCGGTTGCCTTTGTTCGGCCCGTCCTCGCGGATGGTTGCGTCGACATAGGCATAACTGGCGTAGACATCGAAACCGGCCAGCGCCGGGCTCAAGTCGTCGAGCGCGTAATTGACGCTGGTCTCGATGCCCTGATGGCGGGTTTCGCCGCGAGCGATCACCGAGTCGTTGGTCTGGTTGCTTTCGTACTGGTTGTCGAAGTTGATCAGGAATGCGCCGATTTCCGCGCGCAGGGCACCGTTGTCATAGCGCGTGCCGAGTTCCCAGGTGCGGGCCTTTTCCGGTTTCACTTCGCCGCTGCTCACGCGATTGGGCATCTGGCTGTATTGCACGCTGCCGAACGAGCCTTCGGTGTTGGCATACAGGTTCCAGCTGTCGGTGAGGTGATAAAGCACGTTCAGCGCCGGCAGCGCGGTGTTGTAGTCGCCCTTGTATTTGACGTTGGTCAGGTTGTTGGTCTGTTGCGACTCGATCATCTCGTAGCGCACGCCCGGAGTGATGGTCCATTTGCCGATGTCGATGCGGTCATCGACGAAGAATGCGTTGGCCTCGGTACCACCGCGAGTGTCGCGGTCGTTGCGGCTGCTGGTGGTCGGGTATTCGTTGGCGCTGATCGGCGTGCGATAGCGCAGTTCGTGGCCGGCCTCGTTGATGTAGCGGTAACCGACGCCGACTTCGTGGCTGCTCGGACCGACATCGAAGCCTTGGGCGAAACGGGTTTCCAGACCACGCACCCAGTACTCGCGCGGCGATAGCGACAGGAATGTGCCCTGATCCAGATAACCGCTGCGCAGGGTTTTGGTGAAGAAGGTGTTGGCGGTGAACTCGCGGCGGTCTTCCTGATAGCGATAGCCGACGTTGAACATCGTCCGGCGCCCCCAGAACTGGTCTTTCGGCCGCGTCGACTGATACGGATCGGCATCGTAATCGGCGACGTTGAGACCGCCGGGCATGTCGGCCTTGCCTTCGTAATACTGGGCCATGGCGTTGAAGCTGTTGGCGTCGTCGAGCTGGTATTTGCCCTTGAGGATCAGGTCGTCGATCTCGGTATCGCTGTGTTCACGCCAGTCACCGCCACGGGTGCCGGAGTACAACAGCGCACCACCGAGGCCGTTGGCGTTGGTGCCGCCGGCCAGCAGATTGGCGCTGGTCTTGAAACCGTCGTGGCTCGACGATGGGCTGGTTTCAGTCTGGAAACCACCTTTGACTGTTGGCTCGTCGGGAATCGCCCGGGTCACAAAGTTGACCACGCCGCCGACGTTCTGCGGGCCGTAACGCACCGCGCCGCCGCCACGCACCACGTCCACGGCATCCATGTTGCCCATGCTGATCGGCGCGAACGACAACTGCGGCTGACCATAGGGCGCGAAAGGCACCGGGATGCCGTCCATCAATACGGTCGAGCGTGCGGCCAGGCGCGGATTCAAACCACGAATGCCGAAATTCAGTGCCATGTCATGGCTACCGGTGCCGTTGTTCTCCGGCGCATTCACACCGGGGATGCGGTTAAGTACGTCGCGGGCCTGGGTCGCGCCCTGCCGTTCGAACTCTTCGCGGCGGATCACATCACGCGCGCCGGGGTGTTCGAAGACATTGATCTGCGCCGCGTCGCCGAGCCAGTCGCCGACCACGGTCGAGGTGCCCAGCTCCAGCGCCGCGTCAGCCAGCGGTTGCAGGCTGAAGGCGTTGTCACCCTCGGCTCGGGCTTGCAGGCCGGTGCCTTCGAGCAAGGCATCGAGGCCTTGTTGCGCGGTGTAGTTGCCTTCCAGACCACGGCTCTGCACACCGCTGGTGACTTGCGAGCCAAAGGAAATCAGCACGCCGGCTTCACGGCCAAACTGGTTGAGCGCGGTTTCCAGTGGCGCCGGGGCGATGTGATAAACCTTGGCCTCGGCGCCCAACGCGGCGGGCAGGGCGGTGAAACTCAGGCTGGCGCCGAGCAGAAGATTGCGCAGGCTGCGGGCCAGTGGCGTAAGGCGGGTGGGCTGCATGTGGATGATCCTGAGAAGGTGGAATCAAGGGGCTTTCCTTCTCTGTCACGCCAGATCTGAAAAACGGCTCATGGTTGTGGCGTTTTTTACACCCGCGCTTCGACGCTCACCCAATAACGGGTAAAGCGCTTCACTCTGACCGGCAGACTGATCTGCAACAGGTCAAGAATCCGCTCACTGTCATCCAGCGGATACGTCCCGGAAATCAACAGATCGGCGACCTGACTGTCGCACCGTAGTTGTCCGCGCCGGTAGCGGCCAAGCTCTTCGAGGAAATCGCCGAGGCGCATATGGGCGGCGACCAGCATGCCGTCAGTCCAGGCGCCGCTGTTGGCGTCCAGCGGCCTGGATTCGCTGACGGCGCTGGCGGTAAAACTCAACTGCCGCGCGACCGGCAGTAGCACGGGCGCGCGCTGGCTGGCGGTGAGTTCGACTCGTCCTTCGAACAGCGCGATCTGCGTGCGCTCGGCAAATTGCCGCACATTGAGGCGCGCACCTTGGGTTCTCAGCACGCCGTGTGCCGTGCGTATTTCGAACGGATTTGCAGCGCTCAACAGCATTTCGCCCTCGAGCAGACGAATCAACCGATGCGCACCATCCACATCAACCGAGCTGGCGGTATTGAGCTGCAACGAATCGGCGCCACTCAGGGCAATCTTGCGCCGCTGTCCGACCGGCGTGCGGTAATCGGCGAGCAGCGACGGCAGCGGCGTGTGCTCGCGCAGGCCCCAGGTCGCCGCTGAGCCGGCACCGAGAATCAGCAACAGTTTCAGCGCCTGACGGCGACTGCTCGACTTCGGCCCGTTCAGCGCGGCGTGGGCCAACGGCGAGGAAACACCACGCAGACGCTGATTGACCCGCTGCATGTGTTCCCACGCCCGGCGGTGTTCGCTGTGTGCGTCCAGCCACTGTTGCCAGGCTTGTTGCTGGCGCGGGGTGAGCGTGCCCTGCTGCATTTCCAGCTGCCAGTGCACCGCCTGTTCGGCGACCTGCGCGGAAAATTCCGGCACACGATTCATAACGCGAAATAGCAGCGCATGGCCGCTTTGTTCAAATGGCGTTTGACCGTGGCCACGGAAATACCCAGTTCGGCGGCGATCTGTGGATAAGTCAGACCATCGACCTGAGCGAGCAGGAAAGCGCGTTTGATCTGGCGCGGCAAGCCGTCGAGCATTTCATCGAGTTCGACCAGTGTCTGCAGGATGATCGCTTTGTGCTCTTCCGACGGCGCGATCATTTCCGGCATCTGCGCCAGGGTTTCGAGGTAGGCGCGTTCCAGATCCTGGCGCCGGTAATGATTGAACAGCACGCGCTTGGCCAGCGTGGTGAGAAAGGCGCGCGGTTCGATGATCACCGGTGGCTCGCGGGCGGTCAGCACCTTGATGAACGTGTCCTGGGCCAGATCCGCCGCGCTGTCCGGACAGCCGAGCTTGCGCCGCAGCCAGCCGGTGAGCCAACTGTGATGGGCGTTGTAGAGCGATTCGACGGGATGGGCGGGCGGCAACGAAATCACTCCGGACGCAAAACCTGCGTAGAGAACGTACGTTAGAGAACAAGAACGGTTCGCATTGTAGGGGTTGGCGACCGTGTCCGGCAATCAGATGCTTTTGCGTATGAGAATATTTATCATTAATATTGCTCGCCTGTAGATTCGGCTTGTCGGCCGAATGTTTTTCGTTTCAGGGTCGAAACATGAAAGGCAAACTCGTAACCCTTCCCATGTCCTATCGTCTGGCCGTCACTTCGCGAGTGCTGGCGGCGATTTTCGGCGGCTATCTGGTGGCGGCACTGGCCAGTGTCACCCTGACGTTGTGGTTGCCGCTGAACCGCGCCGAAGCGGTGGTCACAGGCATGACTGTGTCCTTTCTGGTCTATCTGGTTGCCGTGCTCTGGTGCTTTGCCTGCCGCAGCGCGTGGTCGGCGTGGGTCGGCTTGTTGGTGCCGAGCGTGATCCTCGCCACCATTTCCGGTGCCGCGCGCGGTCTGGGGCTGGCATGAAAGAAGGTTTCCGCCAGGCAATGGCGTGGCTGCACACCTGGGCCGGGCTAGTGTTCGGCTGGTTGTTGTTCGCGATTTTCCTGACGGGAACACTCGCCTACTTCAAAGACGAAATCAGCCACTGGATGCAGCCGGAAATTGCGGCGCATCCACTCGATGCCGAAGCGAGCCTGACGCTCGCGCAAAACTATCTGCAGCAACACGCCGCCGGTGCCTCGCGCTGGCTGATCGATTTGCCCGATGCCCGCGATCCCGGTCTGACCGTGCGCTGGCAACAGGCGCCGAGCAAACCCGGCGAGCGCGGCCGCTTCGAATCCCGAACTCTCGATGCTCAGACTGGAGCCGAAGTCCAAGGCCGCGAAAGCATGGGCGGCGAGTTCTTCTACCGCTTTCACTTCCAGTTGCAGATGCCTTATCCGTGGGGCCGCTGGCTGGCGACCATCGCTGCGATGGTGATGTTCGTCGCGTTGATCAGCGGCATCATCACACACAAGAAAATCTTCAAGGACTTCTTCACTTTTCGCCCGCGCAAGGGCCAGCGTTCCTGGCTCGACGGGCATAACGCGGTGGGCGTGCTGGTGCTGCCGTTTCACTTGATGATCACCTACAGCAGCCTGGTGATTTTCATGTCGATGGTCATGCCCGCCAGCATCGTCGCCTCTTACGGCAGCGACGTGCGCAAGTTCTACGACGAAGTCTTTCCCGCCTCGAAGACGCCCGAGCGCGCCGCTATTGCCGCGCCGTTGAGCGCCATGGCGCCGTTGCTGGCGAAGGCCAGCGAGCAATGGTCGGGCGGCCACACGGCGCGGCTGTCGGTGAGCAATCCGGGCGATGCCAGCGCCACGGTGGTGCTGTCCCGCGCGGGCGATCGGGTGGTGCATGATTTCGGCCGGGCGGTGACCTTCAACGGCGTCACCGGGCAGCTTCTGAGCAGCACCCCGATCAGCCCATGGCGATGGCGGTGGGTGGCGCGTTTTACGGTTTGCACATGGGCCATTTCGCCGGGCCGCTGTTGCGCTGGCTGTATTTCCTTTGCGGACTGGCCGGCACGGCAATGATCGGCACCGGGCTGGTGATCTGGCTCGGCAAGCGACAGCTCAAGCACGCTAAAAGTGCGGCGATGCCGTTCGAATTGCGTCTGGTCGAAGTGCTGAATATCGCCAGCATGGCCGGGCTGTTGTCGGCGGTGGCGGTGTTCTTTCTGGCCAATCGATTGTTGCCGGTGAGTCTGGCGGGGCGGGCCGACTGGGAAGTGAACGCGTTCTTCATAGTCTGGGGCCTGAGCGTGGTGCACGCGGTATTGCGTCCGGGACGCAAGGCGTGGATCGAACAGCTGACGGTCGGCGCAGCACTGTTTATCGCGGTGCCGCTGATCAATGCGCTGACCACACCGTGGAATCTTGGCGCCAGCCTGATGCAGCGCGACTGGGCACTGGCCGGATTTGATCTGACTTGTCTGGCAACGGGGCTTTTTCTTGGCTGGGCTGCGCGCAAGATGCAGCGTACGGGCAACCACGCCAGCGTTCGCCAAGTAGGTTCTTCGCCTCGCTCGATCACTGTCGAACAGGGTGCCAACTGATGCTGCTGGCCCTGTTGCTCACCTACGCCGGCTTCACAGCATTGTGCCTGTCGATGCCGCGTCATCACGCCGAATTGCTCGGCGCCAAACCGTCGACGCGCCGCCGTCAGGGTCTCGCGTTGGCGGGATGGTTGTTGCTGGCGCTTTCGCTGTGGGCGGCGGTGGCGGCCGGTGGCTGGAGTTTCGGTCTGGTCGACTGGTTTGCAGTGCTGATGCTCAGCGCTTTGGCACTGGTACTGTTGCTGCCTTATCGCCCGCGTCTGGCGTTGGCGCTGGCCGGGTTGAGCTTGTTGGCCAGCCCGGTTGCAGCCTGGGCGCTGTGCTGAAGTGCTGAACGGTCTGCCGCCGGAATCGCGCGACGATGAAGCGCGTGGCGCGCGTGCGCATTTTCTCCAGGTGTTTCTGTCCCAGCGTGCGCAAATGGAGGCGCTGGTGAACCGCCGCGTCGGTTGTCGGGCGACGGCGGCGGATCTGGTCCAGGATCTGTTTTTGCGCTTCTGGCGGCGGCCGCTGGTCCAGGTCGAAGAGCTCAGCACTTATCTGCTGCGCTGCGCCGGCAATATCGCCATCGACCATCTGCGCAGTGAAGGCACGCGCACGCGCGTCAATGAAGGCTGGCAGCCGGACGAACCCGACAGCCATGGCAGCGAACCCCAGGCCGCACTCGAAGCGGGCAATGATCTGCGTCACGTCGAAGCAGCGTTGCGCGCCTTGCCCGAGCGTACCCGGCAGATCTTTCTGCTCAATCGCATTCACGGGCGCAAGTACGCGGAAATCGCCAAGGCCATGGGCCTGTCCCAAAGTGCCGTGGAAAAACATATGATGCGCGCCCTCGAGGCCTGCAAGGCCAGCCTGCGCGATCCCGCGCCACGCCTGCCAGGGAAAGCACCGTGAAGCCATCAAACCCGATCACGCCGACACCGGCCCAGGAGCAGGCCGCGCTGGCCTGGCTGAGCCTGCTGCATGACCGCCCGAGCACTGGCGATCAACTGACCTTCAGCCAATGGCTGCGCGCCGACCCCGCCCATGCCGAAGCGTATGCGCAGGCGCAGGTGATCTGGGAACTCAGCGAAGCCCCGGCGCGCATGTTGGCCGAGGAAGATGCGCTCGCGCTGCAAGGTTATCTGCAGGCGATGGACGCCCCGCGTCGCTCGCCGACGTGGCGTTGGTCAGGCGCGCTGGCGCTGGCCGCGTGTCTACTGTTGATGGTCAGCCTCGGCACAGGGTGGCAGGCGCAGCGCTGGCTCGACGATCTGCGCGCCGATCATGTCTCGGCGCCCGGTGAAATTCGCACGGTGACTCTGGCCGATCAGTCGCAAGTGACACTGGATGCCGATAGTGCGATTGCTGTGGATTTCAGCCACGGTCAGCGCCGTGTGCAATTGATTCGTGGCGCTGCTTTCTTCAGCGTCACTCACACCGGCGATCCGTTTGTGGTGGCGGCGGAGCAGGGCGAGGCGCGGGTGCTGGGTACCCAGTTTGAAGTACGCCGACAACCTCATGGCGCGCAAGTGACGGTATTGTCCGGACGTGTCGCGGTGACGGCGGACGAGCATGGCCAACAACAGATTCTCACGGCCGGCCAGCAAGTTGCCTACGCCGACGGCACGGCGGAAAAAATGCATGCCGTGGACAGTGAAGCGCAACTGGCCTGGCGTCAGGGCTGGCTGACTTACTACAGGACCGCGCTGGCCGATGTCGTTGAGGATCTGCGTCGGTATTACCCGGGGCGGATTGTGCTGCTCAACGATGAACTGGCGGCGCGCAAGGTCAGCGGCAGCTTTCCGAGCAAGGACCCGCAGGCGGTGCTCAATTCGCTGCAAGGGGTATTGGGATTTGAGCAGCATCGGGTGTTGGGGCAACTGATTATTCTGCGCTGAGGCTGCCGGCCTCTTCGCGAGCAGGCTCGCTCCCACAGGGAACGCATTCCAAGGTGGGAGCGAGCCTGCTCGCGAAGGCGTCACTCCAGGCAACAAATCCTCCAAAAAATATTTTCAATTTAAAGGTGAGGTAACCCCGAGCCCCATCCGTGTAGTGACTGAAACTGCGAGCCATTCGCATCCGTTGCGGTTCTACACAGGTCATTGAGCAATGAAGTCCAGGGCAAAATCCGGTTCGGTCAAACAGTGGTTAAGCGTGTCGGCGTTGAGTTTTTCCTCATTGGCATTGCTGCCGATGAATATCGCGCTGGCGGCAGAAGCGGTGAGCAATCAGGCGCAACAGCAATTCAATTTTGCCCTCACCGCCAAACCGTTGCCGCAGGCCCTGAGCGACTTCAGCCGCGTGACCGGGCAGAGCGTGGTCTACACCGACGAAGCGCCGTACGGCCTCGATGCTCCGGCAGTCAACGGCCGGATGAGTGCCGAGCAGGCCTTGCAACGGTTGCTCGGCAACTCCGGCCTGCGCTTTCGCCGCACCGACAGTCATACCTTGGCGCTGGAACCGATGCCGACCGCAGGCGCGCTCAATCTCGGCGCCACCACCATCACGTCCACGCGCGACGAATCGCTGAGTTATCAGCCGCCGGAAACCAGTTCGGTGATGCGCTCATCGGCGTCGCTGCAAGAGATTCCGCAGACGGTCAATGTCATCCCGGCGCAGGTCATTCGCGATCAGGCGCCGCGCAATCTCGACGACACGCTGGCCAATGTCAGCGGTATCACGCAGGGCAACACCTTGGGCAGTACCCAGGACTCGGTGATGACTCGCGGTTTCGGTGACAATCGCAACGGCTCGATCATGCGCGACGGCATGCCGCTGGTGCAGGGCCGCGGCATGAACGCGACCGTGGATCGCGTCGAAGTGCTCAAGGGCCCGGCCTCGTTGCTTTACGGGATTCAGGACCCGGGCGGCGTGGTCAACCTGGTCAGCAAGAAGCCCGAACTGACCCAGTACAACGCCGTGACGGTTCGCGGTTCGACCTACGGTGACGGCAAGAACGGCAGCGGCGGCGCCTTCGACAGCACCGGCGCGCTGGGTGATTCCGGCTTCGCCTATCGCATGGTCGTCGATCATGAAGACGAAGATTACTGGCGCAACTTCGGCACCCATCGCGAGACGCTGATCGCACCGTCGCTGGCCTGGTACGGCGAGCGCACCAAGCTGCTGTTCGCCTACGAGCACCGCGAATTTCTCACCCCGTTCGACCGTGGCACCTTGATCGATCCGCGCACCAATCATCCGCTGGATATCTCGCGCAAGGAGCGTCTCGACGAGCCGTTCAACGACATGGAAGGGCGCTCGGATCTCTACCATTTCGAAGCCGACCATGAACTCAACGACGACTGGAAAGCCCACTTCGGCTACAGCTGGAATCGCGAGACCTACGACGCCAGCCAAGTGCGCGTGACTGCGATCGACACCAACAAAGGCACACTGACCCGCAGTATGGACGGTACCCAGAACGC
The DNA here is from genome assembly GCA_030544685.1 of Pseudomonas sp. B21_DOA. Taxonomy (NCBI): domain Bacteria; kingdom Pseudomonadati; phylum Pseudomonadota; class Gammaproteobacteria; order Pseudomonadales; family Pseudomonadaceae; genus Pseudomonas; species Pseudomonas sp. B21_DOA. The sequence continues at coordinate 2,027,689 of CP086683.1, forward strand.
GATCAGCACCGATCGTTTCACCACCGCCAGCCTCGAAGGCAAAGTGAATGTGCTGGGCATGCAGCACGATCTGGTGTTCGGTGTTGATGATGAATACCGCAAGATCTACCGCGAGGATCTGATCCGGCAGAAAAGCCTGAGCACCTTCAGCTATCTCAACCCGGTCTATGGTCGCGAAGTGATGGGCACTACGGTGAGTGCGCCCGACAGCGCGCAGACCGACAAACTGCGCAGCGACTCGCTGTTCCTGCAGGACTCGATTCACCTCAACGAGCAGTGGATTCTGGTCGCTGGCGGACGTTTTCAGGAGTACGACCAATACGCCGGCAAAGGCGTGCCGTTCAAGGCCAATACCGACAGCAACGGGCAGAAGTGGGTGCCGCGCGCAGGGCTGGTGTATCGCTACACCGACGCGCTGTCGTTCTACGGCAGCTACACCGAATCGTTCAAGCCCAACTCGACCATCGCCCCGCTGAGCGGCAGCAGTACCGTGCTCGACGGCAGCATTGCGCCGGAAGAAGCCAAGTCGTGGGAGCTGGGCGCGCGGCTGGATATGCCGGGCAGCATCACCGGCAATATCGCGTTGTTCGACATCAAGAAACGCAACGTGCTGGTGGCCAATTCCGAAGGCCCGACCACGATCTACAGCGCGGCAGGCGAGGTGCGTTCACGCGGTCTGGAACTGGATCTGAGCGGGCAACTCAGCGAGCACTGGAACCTGATCGGCAGCTATGCCTACACCGATGCCGAAGTCACCGAAGACCCGGAATACAAAGGCAAGCGCCTGCAAAACGTGGCGAAGAATTCCGGCTCGCTGTCGGCGGTGTATGACTTCGGCAATGTGTTTGGCGGCGATCAGTTGCGTGTCGGTGCCGGCGCTCGTTATGTCGGTGAACGCGCAGGCAACGCGGTGAACGATTTCGATCTGCCGAGCTATACCGTGGCGGATGCGTTTGCCACTTACGACACCACGGTTGAAGGGCAGAAGGTCAAGTTTCAGTTGAACGTGAAGAACCTGTTTGATCGCACCTATTACACCTCGTCGGCGAGCCGCTTCTTTGTGTCGATGGGGGATTCGCGGCAGGTTTCCTTGTCCAGCACTCTGGAGTTCTGATCCAAAACCGCATCAACGCTCTTCGCGAGCAGGCTCGCTCCCACAGGAGACTGCAATTCAAGGTGGGAGCGAGCCTGCTCGCGAAGGGGCCATCACTGGCGAAAAGGTACGAGTTTCTAACGCAAAAACGCCTGCCGATACTCGCCCGGCGTCCCACCCAAAACCTGCCTGAACCGATTAGTGAAATGGCTGGCACTGGCAAACCCGCACGCCAGTGCAATCTCCCCAAGGGCAGCGCCGTGCCGCGCAACAATTCCCGTGCCCGGCTCAAGCGCCGCGCCAGCACATATTGATGCGGCGGCAGGCCGAAGCTCAGGCGAAACATCCGCGCAAAGTGATATTCCGACAGCGCACACAGCCCGGCCAGTTGCCCGAGGCTGATCGGCTCAGCCAACTGATTGTCGATGAACTCCACCAGTTGCCGGCGCTGATGCGGTGCGAGTCCGCCCTTCAGGCGCAAGCCCTGACGCGCACCGACCTGGTTGAGCAAGGTGTGGCTGATCAATTCGTGGGCGAGGCTGCTGGTCAGCAAGCGCTCGGCCGGCTCTTGCCAGTTCAGATTCAGCAATTGCCGGAAGCGCTGCGCCTGCTGCGGATCTTCGAGAAAGGTCTGCTCGCGTAATTGCATCTCGCGCGGTTCGCGATCGAGCAAAGTGACGCAACCGAGGGCGAATTGTTCGGCGCTGAAATACAGGTGCGCCAGACGGATGTCGCCATTGATCACCCAGCCCGATTCATGCTCGGCCGGCAGGATGCACAGCTTGTCGGGCCCGCCCTTGCGGCCCGGCTGGCCACGGCGAAATGTACCAGTGCCGCCGGCGATATAGCAGGACAAGGTGTGATGACTCGGCGCTTCATATTCCTGGGCGTCGTGGTGATTGGTCCACAAAGCCGCAGACAAGCCGTCGCCGAGCTCGGCGCTGTGCACCAGACGTGCATTCGGCGAGCGGTTGAGGGCTTGAAAGACTTGCAGGGTATCGATGGCGGCCATGTGCGGTTCTCTTCAACGCCTTCGCATCCTACTCCGTAGGCGTGGCGCTGCCAGCCAGTTGGCAGACAAAAGCGCAAGATTCTGCAAGCGCCGAAGGATGGCCAAGGCAGACACTCAAGGCCTGTTTAAGGAGTGTCTGCCATGAACCTGTCGTTGTACCTGCTGACCGTGCTGATCTGGGGCACCACCTGGATCGCCTTGAAATGGCAATTGGGCGTGGTCGAAATTCCTGTGTCGATCGTTTATCGCTTCGGCCTGGCTGCATTGGTGTTGTTTGCGTTGCTGCTGCTCAGCCGACGTCTGCAACCGATGAATCGGCGTGGGCACCTCATCTGCGTCTTGCAGGGCCTGTGCCTGTTCTGCATCAACTTCATGTGCTTTCTGACCGCCAGTCAGTGGATTCCCAGCGGGCTTGTGGCGGTGGTGTTTTCCACGGCAACGCTGTGGAACGCGCTGAATGCGCGGGTGTTCTTCGGTCAGCGCATCGCGCGAAATGTGTTGATGGGCGGTGCGCTCGGCCTGTTCGGGTTGGGGCTGTTGTTCTGGCCGGAGCTGGCGGGGCATGAGGCCACTCCGCAAACCTTGCTCGGTCTTGGTCTCGCGCTGTGCGGAACCTTGTGTTTTTCGGCAGGCAATATGCTCTCCAGTCTGCAACAGAAAGCAGGGTTGAGGCCGTTGACCACCAATGCCTGGGGCATGGCCTACGGCGCGGCGATGTTGTCGGTGTGGTGTCTGCTCAAAGGCATTCCTTTCGACATGGATTGGTCGCCGCGTTACGTCGGCGCGTTGCTGTATCTGGTGCTTCCCGGCTCGGTGATCGGCTTTACCGCCTACCTGACGCTGGTCGGGCGCATGGGGCCGGAGCGTGCGGCTTATTGCACGGTGCTGTTCCCCGTGGTGGCGTTGAACGTGTCGGCGTTTGCCGAAGGTTATCAATGGACCGCGCCAGCGCTCGCCGGATTGGTGTTGGTGATGCTGGGCAACGTGCTGGTGTTTCGTAAACCGAAACCACTGTTGTCCGCCGGGCAGGGAAAGTTGGCTTGATAAAACGAGCGCTGCTGTTCAGCGCTCGACTTTCAAGGTGATGTAGATCATTACCGGGAAGATAAAGTCGACAATGTGTCGTGCCCAGTCCTTGGCGTTCCATGATTGCGAAGTGTCCATGTCGAACCATTCAACACCGACAGTTTGCAGGCACACGTAATAAATGAAGATGGCGACCAATATGCCCATGATCGAAAACTTCTTGGCTTCATGAAACGCTGCAGCCGAAGCATCAATGAAGCGATATAACTGGTAAGTACCGATCAGGCAAAGCACCGTGTAAGTGACTTCCATGGTGATGATGAACCAGTAGATCCGGTGGTGGATCATGGGCGAGTCAATGGCCCGGTACATGATGTTTTCGCTGGCGTTGGTGGTGTCCATACTCAGGATGTGCGCCACATAAGTGTAATTGGATTCATAGTCGGTGAAGTTATGAATCATCACCAGCAGGCCGAAGAAGCTTATATAAGCCATCAAGATGACTTTGCTGTAACGGATGAGTTTGTCGGTGGTCAGGGTGTTCACGGTATAAGCTCTCCATGGCAATTAATCAATAAGTTGATAAGTTGCGAGAGCTTATATGGCTGTTACATGGTCTGGCTTTTTTGTTCGGTTGCAAGTTATGTAAGGTGAAGGCCGGGCGCAATGTTGCGCCGGCCCTTTTTCAGCCGCGCCAGGCCTGCGGATTGACCAGATCCTGCGGCCGTTCGCCGAGCAGGGCGCTGCGCAGGTTGGCCAGAGCGCGGTTGGCCATGGCTTCGCGGGTCTCGGTGGTCGCTGAGCCGATGTGTGGCAGGGTCACGGCGTTTTTCAATTGGAACAGCGGCGATTCGGCCAGTGGTTCTTTCTCGTAGACGTCGAGCCCGGCACCACGGATGCGGTTGTTTTGCAGGGCTTCGATCAGCGCCGGCTCGTCAACGACCGGGCCGCGCGAAATGTTGACCAGGATGGCGCTCGGCTTCATCAGCGTCAGCTCGCGATGGCTGATCAGGTGGCGGGTCTTGTCGCTCAGCGGTACCACCAGGCAGACGAAATCGGCTTCGGCGAGTAGCTCATCAAGGCTGCGGTACTGCGCGCCGAGTTCCTGTTCCAGTTCGGTCTTGCGGCTGTTGCCGCTGTAGAGGATCGGCATGTTGAAGCCGAAGCGCCCGCGCCGGGCGACGGCGGCGCCGATGTTGCCCATGCCGACGATGCCGAGGGTCTTGCCGTGCACATCCGTGCCGAACAGCGGGGTGCCGACGCTGGCCTGCCATTGGCCGGCCTTGGTCCAGGCGTCGAGTTCGGCGACGCGGCGGGCGCTGCTCATGATCAGGGCGAAAGCGAGGTCGGCGGTGCTTTCGGTGAGCACGTCGGGGGTGTTGGTGAGCATGATCCCGCGTTCGTTGAAATAGTCGAGGTCGTAGTTGTCGTAGCCGACCGAGACGCTGGAGACCACTTCGAGTTTTGTTGCGCTTTCCAGTTGTGCGCGGCCGAGTTTGCGGCCGACGCCGATGAGGCCGTGGGCGTGGGGCAGGGCTTCGTTGAACTGGGCGTTGATGTCACCGGTCTTGGGGTTGGGGACGATGACGTCGAATTCTTGTTGCAGGCGTTCGATCATGGGCGGGGTGATGCGGCTGAAGGCCAGGACTGTTTTTTTCATTGGGCTTGGGCTCGTCGGGGCTTGATTGCAAGCACGCTAACATTTTCTTGTTCGGGTTGTCTTGGCGGCCTCTGGGCCGACCATGCCTTGGTTTGTCTGGTGTGAATATCCGAAGGTTTCGGTGCGGCGACTGGCGGTTTCGCCTGACGGCGACTTACTTTTTACAAGCGCCTAAAAAGTAAGCAAAAAACGCTAGCTCCTACGTTCGGCCCTCGCAGGCTCGGTCCCTTCGCTCCGGGACTGATCCGGGCGCAGCGGCTCCGGTTTGCTTCGCTGCACCTCCTTCCGCTGTGTCTGGCTGCGCCAGACGGTCGCTGCGCTCCCACGCCCGGATCAATCCCTCCACTCAGCCTTCCGACGTCGCCGGTGGATCAAGATCAAAGCACTCGAGCTTGCGCTCATTGTTGAGTGGGGCGGCTTCGCCGCGGGCAGCTGCGCTGCTTTGCCTTTGCTTTTGTAGGAGCGAGCCTGCTCGCGAAAGCGGCCTGCCAGCCGACCTGTTTCTCACTGAACGCACCCGATCAAACTGTGGGAGCTGGCTTGCCAGCGAAGGCGGCCTGCCAGCCGACCTGTTTCTCGCTGATGTACATGATCCAAACTGTAGGAGTGAGCCTGCTCGCGAAAGCGTCTTCACTGCCAACCCGTCTCTGCCGGATTCACCCTGTCCCTGTGGGAGCTGGCTTGCCAGCGAAGGCGGCCTGACAGCCGACTGCTATCTCGCTGATGTACACGATCCAAACTGTAGGAGTGAGCCTGCTCGCGATGGCGTCTCCACGGCCAACCTCTCTCTGCCAGATTCACCCCGTCCCTGTGGCAGCTGGCTTGCCAGCGAAGGCGGTCTGACAGCCGGCTCATATCTTGCTGGATATACACGATCCAGAATTGTGGGAGCGAGCCTGCTCGCGAAAGCAGTTTATCTGACACCCGAATGTTGAATGTGCCGAAGCCTTCGCGAGCAGGCTCGCTCCCTCAGAGGCTTAATTGTGTGTCGGGGATTGGTCGATTTCGTAATTATCCAGCACCCGATTCACTGCCAGTTCCGCCAGCATGATCACCTGCTGGATGGCCAGTATGGTGTGCCGCTGTGGGCTGTCGACGTGGGCGGCGATGTCGCTGCTCATGATGCTCGCCGAGGCGAGGGATTCGCAGGCGTGGGCCAGCAGGCTTTCGTTGTCCTGGTCCGGGGCGACCTGGAACATGGTGCTGGGTTTGTGGCTTTGCTGCGCGGTGGTGGCCGGTTTGAGGTAGTGATCCAGCGCACGCTCGGCGGCGTCGTGGAGTTTCGTTGAGTCGGGGGATTGGTAGGGTGAGGTGCTTTCGGATTCGGGGGATTGGGTGTGGGTTTGAACATGGTGAAACTCCATTCGGGAAGTGGAGTTCGCCACTGACTGCGACCAAGCAATCGGGTGGCGAACCGTACGCGGGTTGGTCGACCAGGGAATGGAAACCCGGCAGGGCCGTGGCCCTCCCGCGCACAGCTCGCCATTAAGCATGCTTAAAACGTGCGCCATTCTAAACCCGGACGACCAAGTCCGGTCGCTGATTCGTCAGCAACCACCAAATCCTAGCCAGCGCACTTCCGACGGACAACCTGCAAAACCTGTCGGAAACTTCCCCGTAAACACCGCAATGTAGGAGCTGCCGTAGGCTGCGATCTTTTGATTTTTAAACAGCAAGATCAAAAGATCGCCGCCTCGTTGCACTCGTCAGCTCCTATAGAAAACCTGCGAGTGTTTAACACTCAGGTGGCGACGCGGACGCCAGCCAAACTTCCGGTCAACTCATAAGCCACCAATTCCGCCTGATGCGCCGCCAATATCTCCGGCAACGATCCGCGCAAATATTCCACCCAGGTTTTTATCTTCGCATCCAGGTACTGCCGTGACGGGTAGATCGCGTAGAGGTTGAGTTCTTGTGAGCGGTAGTTCGGCATGACCCGCACCAGGGTGCCGTTGCGCAGGCCTTCGATAGCGGCGTAGACCGGCAGCACACCGACGCCCATGCCGCTGGTGATGGCGGTTTTCATGGCGTCGGCAGAGTTCACCAGGAACGGTGAGCTGTTGATGGTGACCGTTTCCTGGCCGTCCGGGCCGTCGAAGGCCCATTTCTCCAGCGGGATCACCGGGCTGACCAGACGCAGGCAGGCGTGGTTGAGCAGGTCGCTGGGTTTCTGTGCGGCGCCGTTGGCTTTTACGTACGCCGGCGAGGCGCAGACGATGCTGTAGGTGATGCCCAGGCGCTGCGAGACGAAACCGGAGTCGGGCAGTTCGCTGGCCAGCACGATGGACACGTCGTAGCCCTCGTCGAGCAGGTCCGGCACGCGGTTGGCCAGGGTCAGGTCGAAGGTCACGTCGGGGTGGGTCTTGCGGTAGCGGGCGATGGCGTCGATGACGAAGTGCTGACCAATGCCGGTCATGGTGTGCACTTTCAACTGCCCGGCCGGGCGCGCGTGGGCGTCGCTGGCTTCCGCTTCGGCTTCTTCGACGTAGGCCAGAATTTGTTCGCAGCGCAGCAGGTAGCGTTTGCCGGCCTCGGTCAGGGCGATGCGCCGGGTGGTGCGATTGAGCAGACGCGTTTGCAGATGGGCTTCGAGGTTGGAGACCGCGCGCGAGACGTTGGCAGTGGTGGTGTCGAGTTGCACGGCGGCGGCGGTGAAACTGCCCGCTTCGGCAACACAACTGAAGGCGCGCATGTTTTGCAAAGTGTCCATGGGGTGCTCTCAAGGGAGATGGCAAATTGTGACACGAAGTTTCAGGGGCTGAGACCCCCGACCAAGGGATTATCTCGTTAACCGTAACAAAGATTCACAGAAATCCCAGCTTATCGCCGCAGAGGCGGCTCCATAGAATTGCGCCGATCCTGTGCCGGCGCTGCCGAAGGCTGCGGTCTTTTGATTTTGTTTTAAGGGAAGCAAGATCAAAAAATCGCAGCCTGCGGCAGCTCCTACACGAATCCTCGATTTACCCCTCTCTCAGGAATTCGCAGCTGTGCCGCGTCGCATCAACAGAGCGCTTTTGCCGCTCAGTGTTCTGTCTTTAACCCTGGCTCTCGGCGGCTGCATCTCAACCCAAGGCATTGCCCCTCACGGCGAGACGCTCGCGGCTGATTCACTGGCCACCGACGCGGCCATTGCCGAGGCTGCCAAAGATGCCCACTGGCCCAGCGCTCAATGGTGGCAGGCGTTTGGTGACGCGCAACTTAATCGCTGGATCGACCTCGCCGTGCAAGGCAGCCCGAGCATGGCCATGGCCGCCGCGCGGGTGCGTCAGGCCAAGGCCATGGCCGGTGTTGCCGAAGCGGCCGAGGCGTTGCAGATCAATGGCGAGTCGACCCTCAAGCGCCACAACTGGCCGACCGATCAGTTCTACGGCCCCGGCGATCTGGCCAACACCACCACGTGGGACAACAACGCCGCGCTCGGCTTCAGCTACGCCCTCGACCTCTGGGGCCGCGAGCGCAATGCCAGTGAGCGGGCGGTTGATCTGGCGCATGTGAGCGTGGCCGAGGCGCGACTGGCACAGCTGGAACTGCAGAACAACATCGTCCGCGCCTACATCGAACTGTCGCTGTATTACGCCCAGCGCGACATCGTCGCGGCGACGCTCCAGCAGCAACAGCAGATTCTCGATCTGGCGCAGAAGCGCTTGAACGGCGGGATCGGCACGCACTTCGAAGTCAGCCAGGCCGAAACGCCACTGCCGGAGACCCATCGCCAACTCGATGCGCTGGACGAGGAAATCGCCCTGAGCCGCAACCAGATCGCCGCGCTCGCCGGCAAAGGTCCGGGGCGGGCGCGCAGTTGCAGCGCCCGACATTGTCCCTCGGTGCTGCGCTGAAACTGCCATCGGCATTGCCCGCCGACTTGCTCGGCCAGCGGCCCGATGTGGTCGCCAGTCGCTGGCAAGTGGCGGCGCAGGCGCGTGGCATCGATGTCGCCCATGGCGGCTTTTATCCTAATGTCGATCTGGTCGGCAGCCTCGGCTATATGGCCACTGGCGGCGGGGCGCTGGAGTTTCTGACCGGCAAGAAACTCAACTACAACGTCGGCCCGGCGATCTCGTTGCCGATCTTCGATGGCGGCCGCCTGCGTGGCGAATTGGGCGAGGCGGCGGCCGGTTATGACGTCGCCGTGGCGCACTACAACCAAACCCTGATCAACGCACTGAAGAACATTTCCGATCAGTTGATCCGCCGCGAGTCGATGGACAAGCAGCAGGAATTCGCTGCCGAATCCGTGGCCGCAGCGCAGAAGACTTACGACATCGCGATGATCGCCTACCAACGCGGCCTCACCGATTACCTCAACGTGCTGAATGCGCAGACGTTGCTGTTCAAACAGCAGCAAGTGCAGCAGCAGGTGCAGGCGGCGCGATTGAGTGCGCATGCCGAGCTGGTGACTGCCTTGGGGGCGGCCTCGGTGCCGGTGATGACGTGCCGACAGCCGAGCAGACCCAAGCCCCGAAAACCCCGGCGCTGCTGCGTTGAACTCTAAATCTCTACTGGGAATTTCCTCCTTTGGAGTTGACCCCAAACCCTGTGGCGAGGGATTTATCCCCGTTCGGCGGCGCAGCCGTCGCAAAGCCAGTGCACGCGGTGTGACTGTGGGAATCGGGTCGTAGTTTTGGGGCCGCTTCGCAGCCCAACGGGGATAAATCCCCTCACCACAGGTTTTGCAGTGACCACAGAAAACTCTTCAGTTCTCGAACATTGAGCAGGATTTAATGACTCCCTTGCCCGCACCGTTGCGCTGGCTCCACTCCCTGGAATGGCGTCGCGGTTTTTTCGACTGGGCACGCAGCGATGGCGTGACCTGGGTGTATATCTTCAAGGTGTTGCTCGCCGCGTTTCTAACGCTGTGGCTGGCGATGCGGCTGGAGTTGCCGCAACCGCGTACGGCGATGATCACGGTGTTCATCGTCATGCAGCCGCAGAGCGGACAGGTGTTCGCCAAGAGTTTTTATCGCTTGCTCGGCACGCTGGCCGGGTCGGCGATGATGGTCACGCTGATCGCTTTGTTCGCGCAAAACACGGAGCTGTTTCTCGGCTCGCTGGCGATCTGGGTCGGCATCTGCTCGGCCGGTGCCGCGCGCTGCCGCAACTTTCGCGCGTATGGGTTTGTGCTCGCCGGTTACACCGCCGCGATGGTCGGTCTGCCGGCGCTGGCGCATCCCGACGGCGCCTTCATGGCCGCGGTATGGCGGGTGCTGGAGATCTCGCTGGGGATTCTCTGTTCGACGCTGATCAGCGCGGCGATTCTGCCGCAGACCGCCAGTGCGGCGATGCGCAACGCCTTGTATCAGCGCTTCGGCGTGTTCGCCCTGTTCGTCACCGACGGCTTGCGCGGGCGCAGCAAAGCCGAGGCGTTCGAAGCCAGCAACGTGCGCTTCATTGCCGAAGCCGTCGGCCTGGAAGGCTTGCGCAGCGTGACCGTGTTCGAAGACCCGCACATGCGCCGGCGCAACGGTCGGCTGAGTCGTTTGAACAGCGAGTTCATGGGCATCACCACGCGCTTCAATGCCTTGCATCAGTTGCTTGAGCGCCTTCGCGGCAATGGCGAAGAGCATGTCGTGGCAGCGATCAAACCGGGTCTGCAGGACCTCGCCGAAGTGCTCGACGGCTTCAGCGGGCGTGCCCTGACCAGCCCTGATGCAGCCCGTTTGGCGACCGCGTTGGCCACCTACAAGGAAGGTCTGCCGGCACGTGTCCGAACGCTGCGCGGGATCTTTCAGGACACTGCTCCGAGCGAAGCCGAACAACTGGATTTTCACACTGCCTACGAATTGCTCTATCGCTTCGTCGATGACCTGCACAGTTATGCACAGACCCACGCTTCACTCGCTGAGCATCGCCACGAACGTGAGCGCTGGGACGAGCCCTTCACTCCGCAAACCAACTGGTGGGCGGCAGCCGCGTCGGGGATTCGTGCCTCGTTCATCCTGATTGTGTTGGGCAGTTATTGGGTCGCCACCGCATGGCCGAGCGGGGCGACCATGACCCTGATCGCCGCCGCCACCGTCGGCCTGTCCGCTGCCACACCGAACCCCAAACGCATGGCCTTTCAAATGGCCTGCGGCACGTTTCTCGGCGCACTGATCGGCTTCGTCGAGATGTTTTTCATCTTCCCGTTGATCGACGGTTTCCCCTTGCTCTGCGTGATGCTCGCACCGGTGATCGTGCTCGGTTCGTTCCTCGCTTCACGGCCGCAATACGCCGGTGTCGGCCTCGGTTTGTTGATCTTTTTCAGCACCGGTTCAGTGCCGGACAATCTCACGATTTACAACCCCTACACCTTCATCAACGACTACATCGCCATGGTCATGGGCATGCTGGTGTGTGCGGCGGCGGGGGCGATCATTCTGCCGCCGAACAGTCGCTGGCTGTGGCAGCGCCTGGAGCAGGATCTGCGCGGGCAAGTGGTCTATGCGATCAGCGGCAAACTCAAGGGCCTGGCCTCGCGTTTCGAGAGCCGCACCCGCGATCTGCTGCATCAGGCCTATGGCCTCGCTGCAGGGCAGCCGAAGGTACAAAAGAGTCTGTTGCGCTGGATGTTCGTGGTGCTCGAAGTCGGCCACGCGATCATCGAGTTGCGCAAGGAACAGGCGATCCTGCCGGTGCACCCGGCGTATGCCGAATCGCAGCCGTGGCGCCAGGCACTTCGGGTGATGGGGCGTGCGCTGGTGCGCCTGTTCCTGCAACCGAACGCGAGCAATCTGCAGCGCGCACTGGTCGCTGTCGACCATGCGATCAGCCGCGTCGCCGCCACCGATGAACCGTTCGCGCCACACTTCGATACCTCCGCGTTGCGCCGGGTGAAGAGCTATCTGCACTTCATCCGCACTTCACTGCTCGATCCGCAATCACCGCTCGCCGAATTCGCTCCCGCCCGGCCCGAAGGACTCACCCATGCCTCGTGAAATCGCCTTCCATGGCGTGTACATGCCGACCATGACCCTGATGTTTTTTGTCGCTGCGGCATTGGCCTGGGCGCTGGACCGCTTCCTCTCGGGGTTCGACCTGTACCGTTTTTTCTGGCACCCGGCGCTGCTGCGTCTGAGCCTGTTTACCTGTCTGTTCGGCGCCATGGCGCTGACTGTCTACCGTTGAGAACATCTTGATGAAAAAGTTTTTCAGCCTGCTCGCGACCCTGCTGGTGCTGGCCCTGGCGCTGTGGATCGGCCGCACGTTGTGGGAGCATTACATGAACACGCCGTGGACCCGCGATGGCCGCGTGCGCGCCGACATCATCAACGTCGCCGCCGACGTCACCGGCGAAGTGGTCGAAGTGCCGGTGCGCGACAATCAGTTGGTGAAGAAGGGTGATCTGCTGATGCGCATCGACCCCGAGCACTACCGCATCGCGGTCAAGCAGGCACAGTCACTGGTGGCTTCGCGCAAGTCGACCTGGGAGATGCGCAAGGTCAACGCCCATCGCCGCGCCGACCTCGACAATCTGGTGATCTCCAAGGAAAACCGCGACGACGCCAGTAACATCGCCGACGCCGCGCTGGCCGATTACCAACACGCCCAGGCGCAGCTGGAAGCCGCCGAACTCAACCTCAAACGCACTGAAGTCCGCGCCGCGGTGGACGGCTACGTGACCAACCTCAACGTGCATCGTGGCGACTACGCACGCATCGGTGAGGCGAAGATGGCCGTGGTCGACATGAACTCGTTCTGGGTCTACGGCTTCTTCGAGGAGACCAAATTGCCGCACGTCAAAGTGGGTGACAAAGCCGATATGCAATTGATGAGCGGCGAGGTGCTCAAGGGCCATGTCGAAAGCATTTCCCGCGGCATCTACGACCGCGACAACCCGGAAAGCCGCGAGCTGATTGCGGATGTGAATCCGACGTTCAACTGGGTGCGGTTGGCTCAGCGCGTGCCGGTAAGGATTCACATTGATGAGGTGCCGGCGGGGGTGTTGCTGGCGGCGGGGATTACTTGCACGGTGGTGGTGAAGCAGGACCTGGCAGACAATTGATCGACCGAGTCGCCCCTGAACCGGGCGACGCGCGAAGATCCTTGCATTTACTGAGTGATGTCGTAGCGATACACACAACCCACAGGGTTTTCTAGATTGAGGTTCAGGGCAAAAATCAGTTTGCCTGGGGTCTGCTGATAATGAAGTCTGGGGAGAGTCTCTGTGGGCTCCTGTCTGTGAATGTAGCTGTGCCCACCGTAAAAACCACTGGCGTAGCTGCCGTCAGCCGACGTCACGCAGCCAATGTAATTGTCCTTTTCGTCTCCACCGCAGAACACGAGATTATTATCGAAAGCGATGTGGTCTGCCCAGTTGACTGGTCTTTCACGACCAATATCGATATGGAGTGGCAGGATAATTGGACGGCTTCGATTGATCTCGAGATCTGGTTTACCTGTTTCGTCGAAGGCGAGCAACAGGCCATATCGGTTGCTGAAGGCGTTCGACTTGTTCTGGTAGCCGGATGCCGTAAATTTATTACTGACTCGCTGTTTTACAGTATTGAATTCGGTACCACTGTAGTTTTCCCGGAACACCAGATATCCGCGTCTTTCCTCGGGGCCGAAATCCTCGTTGAGGCTGCCGTCTGGATTCAACATCACGATGAGACCCTCCGGATTCACGTCGGGGTCAGACTTTTCATAGCCTGCAAATAGCAAGCGCCCGTCTTCGATCTCGCGACCGTCGCTGAATGAGGTAACTGCGGCCCGATGAATGCCCTCGATTACAACGCAGCCGTTTGTGCCGAATGCCTCAACGGGCTTGCCCTGTGCGTCGAACTTGTACAGGAGCGCCTTGTACACGTTCTTCTCGGACGCGTCACCGGCGTGATAATTCACGCCAACAATGACGCTGCCATCGATTGTCGTGAACACGAACCTTGGCCCTTGTACCGCGCGCCATTGTTCATTGGGGTGTTTGATGATGACTTTGCCTTCGTCGCCGAAGTCATCAACTATTTTGCCCTCATGATCAAGGCAAAGAATCACGGGCCATACCTCGCCCTCCTTGCCATTGGTTGTGCTGCCCGCCATGAACAGTCGCTTATTGGCATCTTTGGCATCTTTGGCATCTTTGGCACTTGTGGCAATCGGCCCGCCAAAAGCCTTTTCATCGAGACAGAACGTGCCCATGACCCGCCCTTCGAGACCGAAGTTTGCGTCTACGTCACCCAATACTGTCAGTTTCGAAATGAAATAGTTTTTTCGTCGAAAGTACTGGTGACTATCAGCGATTTATCATCCAGCAGGAGCGACCCAGTCAGGGGCGAGACTTCGCCGGGTCATCGCGGAATATTTCGTCCAGTCGAAGTTTGCCCTGGCCACTTCCCCAGGACGCGTCGATTGTTGCTTTAATTATGCTGGGTAGTTCTAAATCTGAGGTAGTCATACACGTCCCTGCGCCGGTTGTTTTGAGGTCGGTTTTCTCGCCGGGCTATGACAAGGTCTCAACCAGTCGCTAACCGTGCCTGACCCACATTAGGCTTTCGTCCATGGGTTGCCCACTGTCAACTCTGACAGGTCTGGATACCGCTGGTCGCATTGCGCTTTCGGCGGAGGGGCAGTTGAGTATCAGAGCTTTGCGCGCAACCCGAAGCGCTTCATCAACGTCGATTCCAGCAATCCCTTCGGCAACAGCGCCGCCAACAGCGGCAACGCCCGGCTGCCGTTGCCAATGCGCACCAACCGTGGCGGCTTGCTCTGCTGCACAGCCGTCAATAACTGCGCGGCGAACTCGTCCGCTGGCGTCGGTCTGTCCTGCGATGCCTTGGCCCGCGCCCGAATGCCTTCACGCAACGGAAACCACGGCGATTGCTCGTTGATCAACTGCTCGGCTTCATGCCCGGCGTTCTTCGCGAAGCTTGATTCGATCGCGCCGGGCTGAACCTCCATCACGCGGATGCCGAACGGTGCCAGTTCCATGCGCAAGGCATCGCTCAAGGCATGTACCGCCGCTTTCGACGCGCAGTAGGCGCCGGCAAACGGCGTGACCAAAACACCCGACACACTGCCGATATTCACCACCAGCCCCTTGGCCTGACGCAGCAGCGGAAACAACGCGCGGGTGACGCCGACAATCGAAAATACGTTGGTTTCGAACTGCCGTTGCATGGCCGTCACGCCGCCGTCGAGCAGCGGCCCCATGGCGCCATAACCGGCATTGTTGATCAACACGTCGAGGCCGCCATGTTGCTGGCCCAGACGTTCGGCGAGTTGTTCCAGCGCGACGCCATCGTTGACGTCCAGCTGAATCGCGGTGAAACCGGCGGCGCTGAGCGCGCTGACGTCTTCAGCCCTGCGCGCGCTGGCCCAGACTTCGTATCCGGCCGCTTTGAAAGCATCGGCGAGGGCGCGGCCGATGCCGCTGGAACAACCGGTGATCAACGCAACGGGCATGGCGCATTCCTTATGCAAAAAATCGGGGAAGGGGATCAGTCAGAGAAACTACCCTGCAAATGCTCGGCGCGAAACTCCAGCGTTTGCGGGCGATAGCCGGGGCGCAGCGGCGGCAGCGGCAGGCAGTCTTCCCAAGTCGCGCCGGCCTGCAGTTCGCCGGGGCCGCGATAGCGTGGGGCGGTGTATTGGTTGTCGGCCAGATTGACCGTATCGCCCGGCGCGTATGCGGCGATGCGCCAGCGCAGTTCGGTCAGCGGCACATTGTTGCCATTGTTCATTTTCAATTGAAGGGGTCGGTCGGCCGGACATTGTTCGGGGGCATAGGCAATGCGCAGTTCCAGGCGCGCCAGTTGCTTGATCTCGCGGTTGTCCAGCCACACCACCCACATCGCCACAAGGCCCAGGCCGATGGCTGCGGCCACCGACACCGGCAAGGCCTTGGCCGGATAGCGCAACAGCAGGATCAGCCAGGTGATGACCAGCAGGATGCCAATGAACATGCGCGAGTGCTCCATGGAGGATTGAAGTCCATCCTACCGAACGCCTCGCACGATGGGTATTGGTGAGAAGCGCCAGCCTACCGTCGGTCGGGACTGTAATTTCTGACAGTGGCTACGCGGGCTTGCGCTTGCTCAGATGGGCAGATGCTTACACGGACGTTGACTGATCATGGGTATCCACAGCAAAACGCCGACGCTTGCCGTGAACGATCCGCGCGGTCTGGCCGTCCTCACAGTCAATTACTGGCGCACCGATGCATCGTTGGCAAGCGAGCCCCGGATCGAGCGAATGCTGCGCGACGTTGCCGGGCGTGCGGTCAGACAATGGGATGCTCGACTCTGGGCGCTGCAAGCGATTGATCCGCAAACGCCTGCCTCTCTGTCATCGGTGTACTCCCTGGACGACAGCGTACTGCGCTCGGACAGCACTGATGCAGGCATTCAGGTCCGGTTGCCGGGTTTGGCGGGTGAGACGCTGTTCAGTTGGGACAGCCGTGGCGCACGTCGCGAGGACCAGTACGATAACTTGCTGCGCCCGGTTGCCGTGTTCGAACAGGGCACTGGCCTGCCCCGGCGGTGCACCGAGCGTTTTGCCTATGGCGTCCCCGGGGCGGGCGACGCGTGGCGCAATCAGCTCGGTCAATTGATCCGACATGACGATCCGGCCGGCAGCGTGCTGTTTGAGCAATTCGCAATCACTGGCCAGTGCAGCGAAAGCATTCGCCAATTCACGCTTGAGTCAGCGGCCCCGGATTGGCCGCAGGGCTTGGGTGATCGGCAGAAACTGCTCGAATCCGCAGCCGGGGCAACCACGCAGTGGCGCTATGGCCCGCTCGGAACCGTGCTCGAACAGTTCGATGCTGCTGGCAACCGGCAGGTGTTCGCACTGACACTCGACGGGCGGTTAGGCGGGGTGGGTCTGAGGCTGAGGTTTCAGACCCAGGACTATCCCGTCGTCAGCGATATTCGCTACAACGCCGACGGCCAGGTCATTCGGGAACTGGCGGGCAACGGCGTTTCGACCACGCTGAGCTACCGTCCCGAGGACGGCCGTCTGCTCACCCGCCATGCTCAGGATCAATACGGCAAAGTCTGGCAACGCCTACTGTATGCCTATGACGCGATGGGCAATGTACTGAGCATCGAAGACCAGGCATTGTCCGTGCGCTGGTTCGCCAACCAGCGCATCGAGCCAGTCAGTCGCTACCGCTATGACAGTCTTTACCAACTGATCCATGCGACTGGCTGGGAGGCCGGCGCCGCTGGTGGCGGGCCGATCGCTGTCGGTAACTACAGCCAAAGCTATCGCTATGACGCCGGGGGCAATTTGCTTGAACTGACTCACACTGGCCAACAGAGTCCAGGTCATCAACTGCAGGCCGCGCGCCACAGTAATCATTGCCTGCCGTGGCGCGACGGTAAGCCGCCCTCTGAGGCAGAGATCGCTGAAGCTTTCGATCCGCGGGGTAATTTGTTGTTGCTGGACCAAGGACGCCGGTTGCAGTGGAATCTGCGTAATCAGCTGGACTCGGTCGTGGTCGTGCAACGCGAATCAGGCGCCGATGATCGCGAAAGCTATCTCTACGACGGCGGCGGTCAACGTGTCCGTAAAACGAGGTCAGCCCAGACCAACGCGCGCAATCTGTTCGCCGATATACGCTATCTGCCCGCGCTGGAGTTGCGCATGGACACCGGCACTGCGCGGAGCTTGCAGGTGGTCAGCGTGCAGACCGGACTCAACAGCGTTCGCGTTCTGCACTGGGAAAGCCCGCCACCGACGGGCACCAACGATATCTACCGATACAGTTTCAGTGATCATCTGGGGTCGCTCAGTCTTGAGATGGACGCAGATGCGCGACTGATCAGCCGTGAATATTTCTATCCGTTCGGTGCGACGGCGTGGGCCGATGAGCCCGACGTCAGTTACAAGACCGCGCGCTATTCGGGAAAGGAACGTGATGCCACGGGGCTTTACTCCTTTGGGTTTCGCTATTACGTGCCGTGGCTGCAACGCTGGTTGAATACCGATCCTGGCGGGGCGATCGACGGCCATAATCGCTATCGCGCGATGCGCAATAACCCAATGACTTACACGGACAGCGACGGGCGCAAGCCCGACAAGCATGCACCCGATCGGGTGTACCACGATCTTGCCGACAAGAAACTGGTCAATCCCGTGCAAGCCGCCGGCATGCAGCCCGTGCGCCGTTACTTCGAGAATGACCCCAATCCCGACGTTCAGGCCTACCGCCGCGAAATACCGGTAGCGCTGGCAGAGCTGGGAGCCCGGGACAACTCCGTGCTCAACACCCATCAGGCACATGTCATTGCCGCCGCCCGGACGCACACCGCACCCCGTCGGGGGCCGTGCTGTACCACTCCGGTGAATTCGTTTCTTCGACAATGAATCGGGTGTTGGGGGAGGAGACCACCAGCCGGATCATGGGACCCATGTCCGTTGCGTTCAACAGCCCTGTTGAAGAACCGCAAATACTTGCAGCCAGGCGCGGTGCTGTGGCCAAAAGCTTCCAGATCGGCGGAAATCTGCTGATGCACGCCGCCCACCCCGCCGTTCAGTTGGTTGGCTCTGTAAGTGTGGCAATGGGCAATGCCATGCAGGTTTCCGAGGCTCAGACGCGGATCCAGTACAAAATGCTCAGCACACCCGTCCCCGTACCTCCAGCCGTTTCCCCGAACAGCCCAGCGGTCGACTTGCGCTCCTTCAATCGATCGACCCCGCGCCGGTCATTGTTTCCGGAACCGACCGCAACCCGCACACCGTTGGCGCAGCAGCTGTTTGCCGCGGCGTTTACTCAAGATCCCGTGGCGGTGGCACAAGGGATGGAAGGCGAGTCGCTCGAGGAAGATCCAGCATTGGCGAGACGCCGTAATTCAGTTTTCGGCTAGGCGAAAAAGCCCCGCCCAGCCCGCTGCGGATAGGGAACGCAACGGGCTGGACGAGGGCTTCTCGTTTTAGCGAGCGATCACTGCGCGATGGTTTTCACCGACACGCCGCGTTCGATCGGGGTGGAGCGACCGTAGATATCTTCGAAACGCTCGATATCGTCTTCACCCAAGTACGAACCCGACTGCACTTCGATGATTTCCAGCGGGATCTTGCCCGGGTTGCGCAGGCGGTGCACCGAGGCGATCGGGATGTAGGTCGACTGGTTTTCGGTGAGCAGGAACACGTTCTCGTCGCAGGTCACTTCGGCGGTGCCGCTGACCACGATCCAGTGTTCGGCGCGGTGGTGGTGCATCTGCAGCGACAGGCACGCGCCCGGCTTGACCGAGATGTGCTTGACCTGGAAACGCCCGCCCATGTCCACCGAGTCGTACGAGCCCCACGGACGATAGACTTCGCAGTGATTCTGGGTTTCGCTGCGGCCCTGCTCGTTGAGCGTGTTGACCATCTGCTTGACGCCTTGGACCTTGTCCTTGTGGGCAATCATCATCGCGTCTTTGGTTTCGACCACAACGATGTTTTCCAGACCGATCACCGAGACCAGTTTGCCGTTGCCGTGGATCATGCAGTTCTTGCTGTCCTGAATCACCACGTCGCCTTTGCTGACGTTGCCGTTGGCGTCTTTCTCGTTGACTTCCCACAGCGACGACCAGCAGCCGACATCGCTCCAGCCGGCGGTCAGCGGCACCACGCAGGCGCGCTGGGTTTTTTCCATCACCGAGTAGTCGATGGAGTTGTCCGGGCAGCAGGCGAAGGTGGCTTCGTCGAAGGTGACGCTGTCGGCGTCCTGCTGGCTGCGCTCGAGGGTCAGCAGGCAGGTGTCGTAGATGTCCGGATCGTGCTTTTTCAGTTCTTCGAGGAAGCGGCTGGCGCGGAACAGGAACATGCCGCTGTTCCAGTAGTAGCCGCCGGATTCGACATACTCGGTGGCGCGCTTGACGTCCGGTTTTTCGACGAAGTGCGAGACGCGGCTGACGCCTTCGGGCAGCAGCGAATCAGCGGTGGATTTGATGTAGCCATAACCGGTTTCCGGTTTGGTTGCCGGCACGCCGAACAGGACCATTTCACCGTTTTCCGCCGCGACGGTGGCCAGAGCCAAGGCGCGTTGCAGGGCTTTTGGTCTTCCAGCACGTGGTCGGCCGGCAGCACCAGCATCAGTTCGTCGCGACCTTCATTGACCAGCATCATCGCGGTCAGCGCGACGGCCGGCGACGTGTTGCGGCCGAACGGTTCCATCAGGATGCGCTGGCATTCCAGATTGCGTGCGGCCAGTTGCTCGTTGACGATGAAGCGGTGTTCCTTGTTGCAGACCACGATCGGCGTGTCCATGCCTTCGAACACCAGGCGCTCGAGGGTTTGCTGGAACAGGGTGTGTTCGCCGGTCAGGGCGAGGAATTGCTTGGGAATTGCTTACGCGAAAGAGGCCACAGACGCGAACCGCTACCACCTGACAAGATCACCGGAATCATAATGTTTACTCCATAAAATGCAGTTGAGAGCTGCAAGCTGCAAGTGGTGAGTTAGAAGCACTTCACTTGCAGCTTGAAGCTAGTAGCTGATAGCTCGAGCGATTAGCGAGTCGACACCGGGCGTTTCACCCAGACTGGCGACAGGTTGCTGCCGTTGCCGGTGACGTACAGCACCGCTGCCTCACCACGCTCCAGGGCGACTGGTTTCACGTCGCCGACTTTCTTGTCGCCTTCGTACAGCGCCAGGCTGACTTTCACCGGGTTGATTTCACGTTCGCCACGGCCCTTGGCCGCCACGTTCGGCACCACTTCGGTTTTGCCGTCGGCGGTTTTCAGGGTCAGCGGCTTGTCGCTGAGGTTCTGCACGCGTACCAGGGATTTCTGCTTGTTCTTGAACGGCGGCTCTTCGATCAGTTGTGGCGCGCCGGACGCGTTGTTGACCAGGGTGTAGTAGTGATCACCGGCGAGTTTCACCGGCAGGGTCTGGCTGCCGACCTTGGCGCTGTAGTCGCCGCCTGGCATGAAGCTGAAGTCGCTGCTGGCCAGTGGCGCGATGTCGCTCAGGTTGGTGCTGCCGACAGTCGCGCTGACTTCAGCGTTGCTGGCGTTGTAGACACGCACGAAGGTCGAGCCTTTCGGTGCGGTCGGGCCGTACAGCGCGGCGTCGCCGCCGGCGAAGGCTGGGACGGATAGCACGCTGAGGCCAGCAACCAGTGCGAAGCTTTTAGCGAGACGACGAGGAGTTGTAGTGAAAGTCATGGTGTACCTCTCTTTCAGTTTTGCGCCCGATCGGGCGTCTCGGATTTAGTGTTGATGGCTACGTTTTGTTGGCGGGCGCCGGCTTGTTTGAGCTCTGCGACCCACTGCGGGTCGGCGTCGCCGATTTCGTTGTTCACAGGCAGATATCGTTCAGGAAACTCCCAGATCAGCACTTGTGGCGGGCTGTTCTTGAAGTCATCGCTTTTCAGGTAGCTGAGCATCGGCAGAATCGGGCCATGGCCGTCTTCGGCGTAGTTGACGACGTCGCTGTGCAGCGCTTGTTTGAGCGCACCGACGAAGTTCCAGTTGGGGTTGGCGCTGTAGCTGGTGCCGATCAGCGCGACCGGTACTTCGCTGTTGGCGAACAGGGCGTCGTCACCGGCAGGCTGCTCGGCGGCAACGGTGTTGCGTTTGAGCAGTGGCTCAGGCGCCGGCATCATGTTTTCGAACAGCGGATCGAGCGGCAGGAACAGACGCAGATCGCCCTTGTGCGTGACCTTCTCTGCTGGCGTGGTAACGAAGCGCTGTGGCTCGCCGCTCAGCGGGAATTTCTCGGCAATGGTTTTCGCCAGCGTGTTGGCGGCGATCTCGGCGCCTTCCGGCGTCCAGTGGGTGTCGGTGCGCAGGAACACTTGCTGACCGTTCTGCTTGGCCTGTTGCAGCGGGCCGAGCAGGTCAGGGGCGAGGATCTTGTCGGCCGCAACACGGGCGTGGAAATCCTGATACAGGTTCTGGTGAATGCTCGAAGGCTTCACTTCATCCAGATGCTCCGGATACAGACGCACCTTGGCCGGCACGATCGCCATCACCAGTTTCACGCCTTTCTCTTTCAGGGTCTGGCGCACGCCTTCGACCAGCGCGTAGTTGCCTTGCAGGTTCTGTTGTTCGTTGACGATCGGGTTGAATTCCTCATCGCTGTACAACCACTGGTCGCGGCCGAGCACGACGCCCGGACGACCTTCGTTGAACAGTTTGAAATCCAGCGCGGCCCAGAGGTTGGTGCCCAGACGCTTGATCGGGAATTCATCGTCGTAGTGGGTTTCCACCGCTTTGGTCCAGCGGCCATTGAGCACCGTCGCGTCGGCGTTGGTGCTGAAGCCGAAGAAGCTGCGAATCGACCACAGACCGAGGACCAACAACGTCACCAGGAACAGGGCGATGTAGAAGATGCGTAATGAGCGGGTCATGTCAGATCCCTCAGAACTGGAAGTAAAGGAACGGCGAGAAGCTTTGCGCCGAGAGTTTGAGAATCGAGGCGATGAACAGCAGCAGGATCAGCCCGCGCATCACGTAGCGCGACCAGTCAGCGGTCCAGTAGGCCGGTTGCACTTGGGCTTCGACGCCGACGGTGTAGCCAGGTTCATGGATGCTCGCTGGATTTTCACCAGGCGCTGCCTTGATCATTCCCGGGGTCGCAGTGGCAGGGCCATCGGCCTTGACGTTGACTTCCGGTTTGGTCTTGGCGGGCGGCTGATTGGTGTACAGATCACGCAGGCCGAAGAACGCCAGGGTCACGTAAGCCACCACCAGGGTCGCCACTTGCAGACCGGTCAGGCTGGCCTGATTGAGTTCCGACAGCGACCAGTCGCCGAAGCTGAACATTGCACCGTACATGCGACCGGCAACGTGCAGGTTCTCGGCACGGAAGATCACCCAGCCCATCACCACCAGCAGGAAGGTCAGTGCCCAGCGGATCGGGTTGAGGCTGCGCGGCGAGGTGTTCAGGCCGAGCATTTTTCGATCGCCAGCCACATGCCGTGCCAGGCGCCCCAGATGATGTAAGTGATGTTCGCGCCGTGCCACAGACCGCCGAGCAGCATGGTCAGGAACAGGTTGCGATAGGTCATCAGCGTGCCTTTACGATTACCGCCGAGGGTGATGTAGAGATAGTCACGCAGCCAGGTCGACAGGCTGATGTGCCAGCGGCGCCAGAACTCGGTGATCGACTGGCTGATGTACGGCTGCTTGAAGTTTTCCATGAAGCGGAAACCCATCATCAAGCCCAGACCGATGGCCATGTCGCTGTAACCGGAGAAGTCGAAGTACAGCTGCGCGGTGTACGCCAGCGCACCGAGCCAGGCATCGCCCGTGGTCGGGTTCTGCAGGGCGAAGCAATGGTCGGCGACCACGGCGAGGGTGTCGGCGATGAAGACCTTCTTGATGAAACCCTGCATGAACCGCGTGCAGCCCTCGGAGAACTTGTCGAGGGTGTGCGTCCGGTTGTTGAACTGATCAGCGAGGTCACGGAAACGCAGAACCGGGCCGGCAATCAGGTGCGGGAAGATCGCCACGAATGCTGCGAAGTCGATCAGGTTGCGCGTCGCCGGAGTGTCGCCACGGTACACGTCGATGATGTAGCTGATCGATTCGAAGATGTAGAACGAAATACCGATCGGCAGCAGCACGTGGGTGAGGATGAACGGTTCAAGACCGAACGAAGTCATGATCGCGTTGATGCTGTCGACGCCGAAGTTGGCGTATTTGAAGTAGCCGAGGATGCACAGGTCCACCGCCACGCCGAGCAACAGCCAGCGCTGCGCCGGTTTGGTTCGTACACCGGCGGCACCGACTTTCAGGCCGATCCAGTAGTTCCACAGCGTGACGCCGGCGAACAGTGCGAGGAAGTCCACTCGCCACCAGGCGTAGAACACGTAGCTGGCGATCAGCAGCAGCAGGTTGCGATAGCGTTGCCCGCTCAGGTAGTACAAGCCGAGAAAGATCGGCAAGAACAGAAACAGGAACACGTTGGATGAAAATACCATCCCGATCTCTCCATGTTTGAACCAACAGTCAAGGGCCAAAGCCCCCAAACCCCCGTGGTAGTGGAGGGTGAAACAGTCCTGCGATCGTTCCCACGCTCTGCGTGGGAATGCCTCAATGGACGCTCTGCGTCCGCTTCGGCATGGGACGCGGAGCGTCCGGGCTGCATTCCCACGCGGAGCGTGGGAACGATCAGCCATCAGTGTTTTCAGGAACCCTTGTTGCCCTTTTCATGCGACGGGTCGTAGACCTTGGTCAGGTCGCCGCCAAGACGGAAGGTCTTGAACGGTTGCATGTCGCGCTTCTTCTCGATCACATCCGGCGCGCAGGTGTAGAGCGTGCAGAACGGTTCGAGCCAGGCGAATTTCATGTCCTCTTTCAGGTCGGTCATGTCCTGCTTTTTGCCGTTCTTTTCCTCGAACTCGTCAGGGTCCTTCACGCCGGCCAGCACACGATCACCCAGACGCTTCAGTGCGCCATTGTTTTCCTGACGCAGATCGACACCGTTGACCTGGGCGAAACTGGCGATCATTGCCAGCGGCGGCAGGGCGTAGTTGTGATAGGCGAGGGCGCGTTGCTGGCGCTTGAGTTCGTTGGGCAGGAAACCATCGGCATCGACTTGATTGACGCCGACCTTGTATTCCTTCACCGCCCAATCAAACAGGTCGCGGCGGTTGGTGGCGACGGCGGTGGCCATCACCGACCAGGCGGCCCAGTACGAGTGGTTGTTGGTTTTTTCCAGCGGCAGGTTGTCCCAGTCGCTGACCACCTGATCAGCCATTTTGCTGAACCAGGCTTCGATCAACTGCGCTTCCTGCTGGTGCTGGGCCAGTGGGTGCGAGTCGGAGAACTTCAGGCGAATGTACGACGAGGCCATGCTGCCCAGCGCCCATTTGCGCATCGACTTGCCGGTGTGGTTGAAGTCTTTCGACATCAACGCGTCAGCCTTGGCCCACGCGGTCAGCCAGTTGAGCGTGCATTCGAGCTGCTCCGGGCGACCGTCGCGCATGAACTGCATAACCCGCTTGGCGGTGCCGCGTTCCAGCGTAGTGATGTCTTTGGTAGTGTCGCGAAAGGCTTTTTCCGACTGCACGTTCAGCGTCGCGCGGGCCTTGTCCGAACCTTCGTATTTGCTGCGAAATTGCAGCGGACCGGTGTACGGCGCTGGCATCGCGTCGCAGCCGTCGCTCTTGTCACCGGTCTTGAATTTATCCACCGGGGCGAAGTAGCCCTGCGGTGGACGCAATGGCGCGGCGGCCTGAGTCGCCCCGGCGAACATCGCCAGGCTCAGGAGGGTCGGTGCCAACAGGGTTTTCAGTTTCGGATTTCGCATAGCAGACCTCATTGCCCGAGCTGCGCGGTCTGTTGACCGACGCCCGGGAATACGTTGCGTTTGCAGATTTTCGCTTCGACTTTTTGTGGCGCGGCGCCAGGTCCGGCTTCAGGACCCTGGACTTCAACGGCCAGCAGGTTTTGCGAGGCCCAGTCTTCGTCCGTGCGCAGCTCAAAGGCGAAACGACCGTCGGTGTCGGAGGTTTCCGGTTTCTCGATCTTGATGTCCTCGTGGCGACCGTTCATGTACCAGAGGGTGGCTTGCAGGGTTTTCACCGAGGTGTCGGCGAAGCGGATGTCGACCTGATGGTTGGCGTTTTGCAGGTTCAGGTTCTTGCTGTTGACCAGCAGTTCTTGCTTGCTGCCCGGCTTCAACGTAGTGCTGGCGGACATCTGCGCGTCTTTGCCCTCGCAACCGTTATCCAGCAGCGCCATCATCTGGCGATAGATGGTTTCCTGGTCGAGGCGATACAGCGGCGAGAATTCCCAGATGAGAATCTTCGGCGGGGTCTTCTGGAATTCTTCGCTGCCCAGGTACTGCAGCATCGAACCTTCGAAACCGCCGCCGGGGAAGGCCACGTTGAGAATGTCGGCGCCGATGGCTTCTTCGAGGAAACCGGCGAAGTTGTAGTTCTTGCCGCTGTGCGACGTACCGACCAGGGTGATCTGCGGATTGCCGGAATCGCCGAACAGGTCGCCGTCGCCGGCCTCGCCTTTCGGCTCGGTGGTGAACTGGTCCATGTACTGGATCGCGTAGCTGGTGCCGCACAGCTGCCCGGCCATGTTGTGCAGGGTGCCGGTCTTGCCCATGCGCCCGGACTTCTTGGTCTCGAATTCACGCTTGGGAATGTCGGCGAAGGCCGGGATCTGCTTGACCTTTTCGGCGACGATTTTCGCCGTGCGCTGGGCACCGTAAGGCGTCCAGTGCTGGTCGCCACGGAAGTAGAAGTCGTGGGCGGGCAGGGTGTCCGGCAGCGATTCGTTGGTCAGTGGCGACAGGTCCGGCACCACGTAACCCATCTTGGCGAAACGGCCGAGCATGGTCTTGTAGTTGCCCAGGGCTTTCTCGTAATCGAACGCGGCTTTTTCCTGCGGGTTGAGCTTGTTGCGGTTCACCAGGCCACGGGTCGGCTGGTAGACGATCACCAGCTCAACGCCTTTGCTCTTGAACGCATCGTGCAACTGTTGCAAGCGCTTGTAGCCGGCTGGTGTGGTGTTGAACTCGGTGCGCAGGTCTTCCTGGGTACGGAACAACCAGTCGCCCTGGGCCTGCACCAGCGTGGTGAAGTTCTGCTGATAACGCGTGGTGTAGTTCTTCGCGTCATGGGCCGCCGGGCACAGGTTGCAGCACGGCTCGGCGGTGAACTTCGGTGGCGTGACGCTTGCGCCGTCAGCGTCGGCGCGAGCGTTGCCGGCAGCGAGAATGCCGAGGGTCAGGGCCGAGAGGCTGAGCAGTTTGATCATGTGTGGGTGCATAAAAATTATCCTCAGTCCTGCAATTCGGTCTGGCGTTCGACAGGGTCGATCAGCACGGCTTTCTGCTGGCGCACCAACAGATCGAGAATTTCATCCTGGCGCTCGCCGAGGATGCCGTTGAAGCTGATCCCGCTGGACTTGGTCGGCGCCAGCATCGACACGCGATACAGCTCGACACTCAGCGGCGAGTCGATCGACAGCGGGCCGCTGCCGTTGGCTGCCAGCTCGCCGCCGACGACGATCAGCGAGACCTGCGCGTCGAACGGGTCGAGCTTGATGTCACGGTCGGTGTCGGTCAGGTCCTTGATGTGGCCGTAGATACCGGTCAGGCCGTTGGTCATGGCAACGTTTTCGTAGAGGCGGATGTTCACGCTGTTACGAATACGAATGCCGTGACGGGTATTGCTGATGACCTTGTTGCCCCACAGCAGGTTGTCGGCGGACTCGTAGAGCGTGATGCCGTCGGTGTGGTTCTTGTAGATCTCGTTGTAGGCAATGATGTTGTTGACGCTGTTACGGTCGATCACCAGGCCCGACAACTTGTTGTCGAAGCTCTTGTTGTTGAAGATGAAGCTGTCGTTGACCTCACGGGAAATGATGATCCCGTGCTTCTTCTTCGTGCCGTGAACGGTGTTCTCGGCAATGATCAGACGGTGCGAGCGGTCATGCGGGTCGATGCCGTAGACGATGTTGTCTTTGTAGGTGTTGCCCTTGACCACAAAGTCGCGGGTTTCGTAGCAGTAGAAGCCGTACCACATGTCCGAGAACTCGGAGCCGACGATCCAGCCGGTCGGTTCCGGGCGCTTGAGGACTTTGGCCATGTTCGGCGTGTACTGGGAAATACTCACCCCGTACGACTTACTGTTGGCGTAGCCGAAACTGGCCATCTTGCTGTTGACGATGTAGGTCTCGGTGCCGCCCCAGGCGAGCAGGAACGGACGGAATTCCTTCGGCGAGCGGAAGGTCGCCGGCCCGTTGTCCTTCTCGCGCCAACCGGTGACTTTGGTGTCACGCACGAACAACTGACCGTCGTTGACCAGGAACGAACCGGCCTCTTGGGACAGGCGCAGTTCCTGGGTCTGGCCGTCGATCTCAAGGATGCCTTTCTGGCCGACCACGATCGGCAATTTGGCCAGGTACACGCCCGGAGCGGTCTCGCTGAAATACTGCTTGGGCAGTTTTTTCGCCAGATCCTTGAGGTTCATGTAGCCGTCGTCGATGAAGATCGCCTGCGGGATGCCGTGCTGACGCACCACCCATTCGGCCATCTTGTTATCGCCGCCGATGAAGTCCTTCAGGGCATTTTCCTGCATCATCCGGCGCACGCTGATCTTGCCCGGTTTGCTGCGCACGATTTTCGCCGCAGCGGCTTCGGCGGTGAAGCCGGACAGGTCGGGCAGAGTCGGCTTGGCCAGTTTCAGCGCGTCGGTCGGCGCGCTGCTGACGGTGTAGGTCTTGGCCTGTTGCAGTTCTTTGGCCACGGTCGCAGGTTTCGCCGGTTCAACATTGGCGAAGGCGCCGGCGCTGGCCAGCAGCATCGCGCCGGCCAGCAGGCTCAGTGAGCCTGTTCTGGTGCTGATCATGTCGGGCACTCCCTTGGCGGTTTGCATCAGAAGCGCCAGATCACGTCAATGAATGCGCGGTGCATGTAGGAATCAACCTGGCTGCCATAGGCATCGCCCGGCTTGAACACACCGCCACGGAAACGCACCAGTGCCGAAGGCTCGTCGATCGACTGGCTCAACGCCGCCGGCAACAGGCCTTGCTTGAAGTACTTGGTGACGACCAGGTCCATTTCCTGACCCAGGTCCTTGTTGCCATCTTCAAGCGGCAGCGAGGTGCTGGAGAGGATCGCGCCAGTGACGTCGTCGGTGTTGTTTTCCACCGCATTGATGCCGTTGCTGCCGACCGGCTTGTTGCCGTCGACACGCCAGAACTTGTGGTAGATCAGGCTGGCGTCGTACTCGTCGTTGACCATCCAGGAACCGAACAGGGTGGCGGTCTGCATGTTGTTCATTTCGCCACGGAACGCTTCGCCGAAACGGTGCACGCGCGAGCGGGTACCGGTGTAGTTGGAGCGGTTGCTCTCCAGACCGTTCTGTTCGTAATCGGCACTGGCGCGGGCGTAGGCA
Organism: Pseudomonas sp. B21_DOA; assembly: GCA_030544685.1. Lineage (NCBI taxonomy): Bacteria > Pseudomonadati > Pseudomonadota > Gammaproteobacteria > Pseudomonadales > Pseudomonadaceae > Pseudomonas > Pseudomonas sp. B21_DOA. Next base: position 2,056,250 of record CP086683.1, read on the forward strand.
CCGCCGACTTGCCACTGCGGATCGAGGCGCAGACGCACGCCGACATCGGCTGCCCAGCCGCTGATGTCATCGCTGCGCTTGGCTTGTGTCGGGCGCGTGCCGTCGGCGTTCAGCGCGTTGACCGTGTCACGGTCGCCGCTCATGCCGGTGATGCTGCCCCAGTAGTTGACGGTGTTGGTGTTGCGCCAGTTGTAGGCGTCGCTGTCGGCGGTCAGGCCGATCCAACTGATGTCGCCGTTCTCGGTCTTGTCCAGCGAATCGCGCGGGACGCCTGGCTCGGCGTAATCGAGTTTGCCGTCATCGTGGGTGTGGTGACCGCGAATGCCGACCCACTGGCCCGGCGTCCACTGGTAAGCGGCGTCGGCGTAGGCGTGCAGGCGATCCTTGTCTTTCGGTGCCAGCTCTTTCAAGTCGGTGCGGTATTCGCTGAAACGCTCGGCAACACCGGCATTGGCGCGCAGCAGTGTGGTATCGAAGGTCCAGTTCAGCGCTTCGATGTTGGTGTCGCGCCATTGGCCGTCGTCATTGCGCAGACGCTGGCGACCGAACTTGAGGATCTCGCCAGGGTAGGGCGTGAAGCCGCTGTAGCCGACCCAGAATTCGCGCATCGCCAGATAGTTTTTCTTGGTTTCACGATCGCCGCTGTCGGTGGTCTGTTCGCCGTCCGATTGCTGCAGGGTGTCGGTCTCGATGATGTCGGTCGAGGTCACCGCCTGACCCATCGCATAAGCGCTCCACGCGCCGCTTTCGCCGTAGATCCACGGACGCAGGTCGAGGCCCACGCCGTTGACGTCGCCGCCGCCGGCAGTGCCGAGGTCGCGGTCGTCTTCGGACTGGCCGGTAAGTTTCACTTCCAGACCGAAGTTCTTGCTTTCAGTCATCGCAGCCAGTGTCGGGCAAGACCAGAGCAGCGCGAAGGTGAGGCCAATACCGGCCTTCACGAATGGGTTCAGCTTCATAGTTTTTCCTCGCCGTCTTCTTCTTGCAGGGCGTGCAGTTGCAGCGTGTTCGAGTTCAGGGCGCCACGGCTGGCCTGTTCCTGTTGCAACAGGCGGCGGGCTTCGGGCAGGCGCTCGGGCGGCAGTTGCGCCTCGAGGGTCGCTGCCAGTTCATCGGCTTGCGGGGTGTTCTGGGCCTTGGCCAATTGGCTGAACACGTAGGCGTTCAGCGGGTCGGGCTTGGTGCCCTTGCCTTGCGAGAACAGCTGGGCGATGGCGAAGTCGGCACTGTTCTGGCCATTGCGCGCAGCGGTCAGCAGGTGGTCGAGAGCCTTCTGTGGATAGACCTTGCCCAGGTAGCCACGGCGGTAGATCTGGCCGAGGTAGTAATCGGCGGCGACTTCGCGGCCAACGGCTTTCTGGAAGTGTTCCTCGGCAACTTTCGCGTCAGCCGGAACCAGTTTTCCTTCGTAATAGACCTTGCCCAGCAGCAGTTCGGCGCGCGGCTGGTCGGCGGCGCGGCCGTTGTCCAGGTACTTCATCATCTGGTCGACGTCGCCCAGTTCGGGGAAGTCGTAAAGCAATTGCGCGAGGGTGACCCACGACGCCGGGTAGCCCGGAGCGATCGGCTCGAGCAACGACTGCGCGGTTTTTTCGTCGGTCTTGCCCAGGGTCGAGTCGGCCAGCACGCGGGCCACGGAGTCGACACGCTGCGCAGTGACGGTGCCACGGCTGTAACCGGCCTGCATCTGCTTGATCAGCTCGGCCTGTTGCTCCGGCTGGCCACGTTTCTGGTAGACGGTGGCCAGTTCGACGTAGCAGATGTCGGTGGTGTTGAGCGCGGCCTTGCAGATCTTTTCCACGTCATCCAGGTGCTGGTCGTAGGTGCCCTGGGTGCGATACAGCAGCACCTGCGCCAGACCCGCTTCCGGGTAACCGGATTTGCGCCACTGATCGATCTGCTGCTGGGCGTTGATATTGGGGAAGCTGTGCGGGTATTGCAGATACAGCATCGCCAGCGGGATCAACGTATTGCCTTCGCCATTGGCAGCGGCTTTTTCAGCAGGGTTTCGGCTTCGTGATGCTCGGCTTCGGTGGACCCGGGCTTGGCCACCAGCAGGCGACCGAGACGTGCCTGGGCACGCGGCGACACACTGGCCGCTGCGCGGTAAGTCGCTTCGGCCTGTTTCATCTGCGCCGGGTCGCGGCTGTCGACCTGGATATCGGCCAGGCCGACTTGCGCCTCGCTGTAACCCAGATCGGCCAGTTGCTGGTAATTCTGCGCAGCGGTGGCAGTGTCGCCACGCTTGAGCGCTTCGTTGGCCAGACGCTGGTCGGGCAGCCCGGCGCAACCGGCCAGACTCACTGCCAATGCCAATGCGCACACTGACCCCATGTGGGAGCGAGCTTGCTCGCGAAAGCGGTGTGTCAGTCGGCACTGAGGCTGAATGTCAGAATGCATTCGCGAGCAAGCTCGCTCCCACAGGGTTTGTGGTGTGCTTGAGATGGGTGGAGTAGTCACAGGCATGTCCTCGACTTAAAGACCGGCAGCCATGGCTTTGTCGATCAGCCAGTTCAGGTTCGGGCCACGGTCGCTGTTCACTTCCACCGGGCGGCCGGCCAGGCTGCTGTCGAGCGGCTCGTCTGGCTGGATCTGTACGCGAATGTCGGAGGACAGGTCGGCGCTCTTCAGGCTGGTGCTGCTGACGATCTTGCCGGTGCGGGTCTTGTCTTCGCCGGCGATCTGGAAGCTCACCGGAGTGCCCGGACGCACGTCGCCGAACTGGCGATAGGAGAAGCGTGCTTCAACGTTGGCCTGGGTGTTGCGCGGCACCAGTTGGAAGATCACGTCGCCCTTGCTCGCGTACTGACCGTCAGCCACCAGTTGCTGGGCCACGGTGCAATCGCACGGCGAGGTCAGGGTGCCGGTCATTTGCTTGCCGAACAGTTCTTCAACCTTGGCCGGGGCCAGTTGGTCTTCGGCCAGATGGCCCTTGAGTACGTCGAGCATGCTGGTGCTGAAGGTCGCCAGTGGGGCGCCTTTGGCGGCAACGCCGTCGGACTTGACCAGGCTCTGCACGGTGCCGTCACGCGGCATGGTGATGTTCATTCCCGGCACGCTGACCAGACCGGCCTGGGCGTGGCTGACGAAGTACATGCCGTACACCGACTTGAAGATGAAACCGGCAGCGACCAGGCCAACGGCGAAAATACCGGCGCTGAAGGTCACGGCTTTCAGACGGCCGAACGGGGTCATGCCGGTGTCGTTGGTCTTGTTCTTGCGCGCCTTGGTGAAGTTGTCGCGCTGCAGGGTCGCCAGTACTTCGCCGATGCTGACGATGTCGCCGGCCAGGTGCGAAGTGATCAGGTGGCGCAGGGTGGAAATGTCCTGCGGCTCAAGGTTCTGGAACTGGCAACCGGCGCGGCCGGTGGCGCGATCGAAGGAACGCACCTGCAGTTCAACGTCCATGGCCAGGCCGAGGTTGTCGATGACAAATTGCAGACGCGCCTTGTACACCTCGCCGATGGTCAGCGGCATCTGCCCGGCGTTGAACGCCAGACCGCCAGCCGACAGATCGAGGACGCGCGCTTCGAGCGGCGTCCGGTCAGGGCCGAAGAAACGCAGCTTGGCCGGGATTTTCACGCGAGCGTGCTGGCGCTGGGCTTCGGATTCATGCACTACGTTGACGTTGACGGCGGTATTCATAGGGGCGATTTCCTTGTTAATTCAATAGGAGCGGGTCAGACCATCATCAGCAGCACGGCGACAAAAATGCTGCCGGCGGAGAAGGTCATGGTCCGAGACGACCAGGTGTTGAACCAACGTTGAAAGCTGGCGAGATCACGGGTCAGGGATGTGGGCTGGCGAGTCCAGGATTGTTGGTCGAGGCGGAAGAACACGTAGATCTTCACCAGGGCGCCAACGATCTGGTTGTAATACAGAATCGCCGGGTAAGCAGGGCCGATGCGGTGACCGGAACACGACAGCAACAGCGTCAGGATCAGGCGGGTGATACCGATCCACAGCAGGTACACGAGGATGAACGCGGTGCCGTACTTGAAGCTGGCGATCAGTGCGACGGTCAGGCCGAGCAGCGAAGTCCACATCGACACGCGCTGGTCGAACAGCACCACCGAGGTGAACACGCCGAGGCGGCGGATACCCAGACCCAGTGCGCGGGAGTTCTGGCGCAGGTTGTTGCCGTACCAGCGGAACATCAGCTTGCGGCTGGCCTTGATGAAGCTCTTTTCCGGCGGGTGCTCAACGGTATTGATCGCGGCGTCCGGCACGTAGAAGGTGTCGTAACCCAGGCGCATCAGGCTGAACCAGCTCGACTTGTCGTCGCCGGTCAGGAATTTGAAGCGGCCCAGACGCCAGTGTTGCAGCGAGTCGCTTTCAACGTCGGCGATGAATTCCGGATTGGTGACTACGGAAGCTTTGAACACCGACATCCGCCCGGTCATGGTCAGCACGCGCTTGGACAGGGCCATCGAGCACATGTTGATGTGGCGCTGGGCGAAACGCAGCTTGTGCCATTCGCTCATGATGTAGCCGCCGCGCACTTCGCAGAACTCGTTGGTGGTCAGGCCGCCGACATTGCCGAACAGCTGGAACCACGGCACGGTCTTGCGCACGACGCCTTCGCCGAGCACGGTGTCGCCGTCGATCACCGCGACCACGGCACGGTCGTCCGGCAGGTGACGGGAGATCGCGCGGAAACCGAAGGCCAGGCCATCGCGCTTGCCGGTACCGGGAATGCGCACGAAGTCGAGCTTGACCCGCTCCGGCGGATTCATCCGCGCCCACAGCGCCTTGACCAGCAACTCGTCGGACATTTCCACGATCGAGCAGACAATGGTGGTCGGCAGTTCGCAATCGATGGCTTCACGGATCACCGAGCTGTAGACCTGCGCAGTGGTCAGCGCGTCAATACGAAAGCTCGTGACCATCAGAAACACATGCGACGGGTCGGCCGCTTTACCCAACTTGCGTACTTTGCGACGCAGGTGCGGGTAAACGATGTAGAGAAAAATCATGCCGCGCACAAAGTGCGTTGCACCCATCGAGTAGCGCCAGATACCCACGGCGCCAATCAGGAAAATGAAGTCCTTCGACTCGGAGTCGAATGTGGACGTGGGCAGCATCAAGGCCAGGCCCATCAGCAGACTGAGATAAAAAAGCCAGCCGGCTGATTGCAGAAAAAATGTTTGAGCTTGGTCATAACCGTCATCCGAAGGTGGGAAGGCTTCAAGCCGCAAGCTGCAAGCTGCAAGCGAAACGCTTTGGCTTGCAGCTCGGGGCTTGTCGCTCAGGGCTGCTTTACCAGCAGATCCCTTCGGTGCGGCTACCGGCGCTGGTGGACTTGGACATGAAGCCCACCAGGTCGATGACTTGCTTGCCCTGCGGCGCTTCCTGGGCCAGCGAACGGAACTTCTCGTCGCGGTTGCCGAGGATGATCACGTCGGAGTTGTCGATCACCGAGTCGAAGTCGGAGTTGAGCAGGGACGACACGTGCGGAATCTTCGATTCGATGTAGTCCTTGTTCGCACCGTGGACACGGGCGTATTCGACGTTGCTGTCGTAGATGCTCAGGTCGTAACCCTTGCCGATCAGCATTTCCGCCAGTTCGACCAGCGGGCTTTCGCGCAGGTCGTCGGTGCCGGCCTTGAAGCTCAGACCGAGCAGGGCGACTTTGCGTTTTTCATGGCTTTCGACGATATCGAAGGCGTTCTGCACTTGCGATTCGTTACTGCGCATCAGCGAGTTGAGCAGCGGCGCTTCGACGTCCAGGGAACCAGCGCGGTAGGTCAGCGCGCGCACGTCTTTCGGCAGGCATGAGCCGCCGAAGGCGAAGCCCGGGCGCATGTAGTACTGGGACAGGTTCAGGGTCTTGTCCTGGCAAACCACGTCCATCACTTCACGGCCATCGACGCCCACGGCTTTGGCGATGTTGCCGATCTCGTTGGCGAAGGTCACTTTGGTCGCGTGCCAGACGTTGCAGGTGTACTTGATCATCTCGGCAACGGCGATGTCCTTGCGGATGATCGGTGCGTCGAGTTCTTCGTACAGCGATTGCAGAACGTCGCCCGACGCGGTGTCGAACTCGCCGATGACAGTCATTGGCGGGTGATCATAGTCAGCGATGGCGGTGGATTCACGCAGGAATTCAGGGTTGACCGCAACGCCGAAATCGACGCCGGCCTTTTTGCCCGAGCAGTCTTCCAGAATCGGGATCACCACGTTGGCCACAGTGCCTGGCAGCACGGTGCTGCGCACGACGATGGTGTGACGGGTGGTTTTTTCGCGCAGGACATAACCAATCTCGCGGCACACCGCCTCGATGTAGTTCAGTTCCAGATCGCCGTTCTTTTTGCTTGGCGTGCCGACGCAGATCATCGACAGGTCGGTATCACGAATCGCCTCGGCGAAGTTGGTCGTGCCGCGCAGACGACCGGTCTGAATACCCTGTTGCAGAAGTTCACCCAGGCCCGGTTCAACGATTGGCGATCGGCCGTCGTTAATCATGTCGATCTTGTCTTTGGCAACATCGACGCCAACTACGTCATGGCCACGTGCAGACAGGCAACCGGCACATACTGCGCCAACGTAACCCAAACCAAATATGCTGATGCGCATCGCAATTACCTCTGTATATATCAGGCCTTAGAAGGCCGGAGTTAATGGTGTTCAGCGGTCACTAGTGCACTCGGAAGTGCGGCTTACAGGCGCCACAATGCCGTGTGCAGGCATACAAAGTTCCGAGTGTCTAATAAGTGCACTCAAGATGTGCGCAACTAGGCCTTGTTGTTATGACTTGCCCTGTTATGCAGCCGATCTTCCGTGCAGGAAGACTCTAGTGCAGTCGTGTAGCCTGCTCGACGTCCGGTAGGGAGCCGGTAAATCAAGCAGTTAGGTGCTCAGGCGAGCACGTTTATAGGGGCGCGGCCTTGGCCTTTGTAGGGGATATTAATGGTGCGTATCTCCTGTCCTTCGATTGTTTTGAGACTCGTTAGTCACTCAGGCAAGTTGCTGTGACAACTTGGTTACATGGCTATCTGCTCTGCGTAAGTTATCTCGTACAAACTCGCCGAGAATCGTTACCGGTGGTATGAGCAACGCATTTGGACATAGTTCCAGCCCACTCATCGTGCCAGCCGAAATTTTTTGAAATATTGGTGGAGATGGCACTAGGTGCAATTTGATAGCACTAACGATTTCGTCCTTTAGTTATCGGGGCGAAACCGGGGCCGATAGTTTTGTGCCACTACGGGTGAAAAATTTAGGTGCCACTACTGAAAAAAACTTCAGCGTCGAGTGAAACTAAAATTAGAAAATGGAGTGTTGTTTTATTGGCGCCATGAATTTGGCGATATGTCGCGGGGGATTTTGACTTCGGGCGGACTGCACGACTCCCGACTAAAAGAGTCGTGCAAAGGGCATGCTTTATTCCGGGGCGTGATCGCGCAAAAACACTAGATTGTCGGGTTTCGATTGCTCGGCGCTGTAGCGATAACCCTGCACATCGAAGTGCTTGAGCTGAGCCGGGTCGTTGATGCGTTCCTCAATCACAAAACGGCTCATCAGGCCGCGCGCTTTCTTCGCGTAGAAACTGATGATCTTATACTGGCCGTTCTTCTGATCCTTGAACTCGGTATTGATGATCCGCGCCTTCAACGCGCTGCGCTTGACCGCAGAAAAGTATTCGTTGGATGCAAGGTTGAGCAGTACGTCATCGCCTTGCTCGGCCAGCGCTTCATTCAGCCACTCGCTGATGCGCGTGCCCCAGAACGCATACAGATCCTTGCCGCGGGCGTTGGCCAGTTTGGTGCCCATCTCCAGACGATAGGGTTGCATCAGGTCCAGCGGGCGCAGCAGGCCATAAAGGCCGGAGAGCATGCGCAGGTGCTTTTGCGCGTAATCGAATTGCGCTTCGCTGAAGGACTGCGCGTCGAGACCGGTGTACACATCGCCTTTGAATGCGAGCAGCGCCTGCTTGGCGTTCTCTGGTGTGAAGGCTGGCGTCCAGCTGCCGAATCGCGCGGCATTGAGGCCACCGATCTTGTCGGACACGTGCATCAACTCGCTGATCTGCGCCGGACTCAACTCGCGCAACTGCTGGATCAGTTCCTGGGAATGGTCGAGGTACTGCGGCTGGGTAAAGCGCTGGGTCGCCGGCGGTGTTTCGTAGTCGAGGGTCTTGGCGGGGAAATCACCATCAGCATGAAGTCGTCTCCTTTAATCGTGGGGGCGATTCTAGGGGTTGTCCTTGTTGACTCCAGCTATCAAGCCCATAGGTGATCGACGGCTTAACTCAGACCCCTTGTGGGAGCGAGCCTGCTCGCGAATGCGGATTCACATGATCGTTACCACGCAGAGCGTGGGAACGATCCACAGGGTATAGGTGTGGCTGCGGGGAATGGGGCAGGATCAGCTATAGTGCCGCGCGGGTTTTGTTATGGAGACATCCCTTTGCGCATTGTTCTTTTATTCACCGCGTGGCTGCTGAGCTTCGCGGCCGTGGCGGCACCCGGTGATGCGGCGACGCTGGATCGCACGACCTGGCCGGAGCAGCTCAGCAATCCGACCCTGTTCGACGTCGCGTCGCGGGCGGAAATCCTTATGTTCGCTCGGGGCCTGCTTGGCACCGAATCCATCGACGAGGCGGCGCTGGCCCAGCGCCTGGGTCTGCGCACGGTCAATATCGATGCGGTCAATCAGCTGCGTCAGCGTCTCTGGCAGCGCTTGCTCGCCAACTACAACTACGCCCAGCAAAGCTGCGATCAGGACGCCTCATTCTGTTTCCTCGTCGAAGACCTGCCTACCCTGCGCGAACAGGCGGCCAAGTTCGTGGTCAGCGACGACAGTTATTACACCAAATGGGCCGAGCCGAGCCGGATCTTCCATTTGCAGTACCTCGACGAGTTGATGCGCAAGGCCGCGCTGTCACCGCAAACGAGTAATGAATTCGATCGTTTTGGCGACTACGAGCGCAACGGCGACGAGATGCATGACCGGCTGTTTTTGCTGACCTTCGACAGCGCCGCCAACGTGCAACCGGACAACACCGACTGGCTGACCGAGTACCTGCGCAAATCGAATCTGAGCGGGACATTCTTTGTGCTGGGCAAGGATATTCAGGCGCGACTCGCCGGCCGTTCGGTCAGCAGCCTGCAGGCGAGTTTCTCCCGGCAGTGCGTTGGCGTGCAGGGCTGGGAGTTCCGCTCCCATAGCCATTGGCAGGACTGGCAGGATTCAGTACGGCGCAGCGCCGACCTGGTGAAAAACAAACTGCCGGAAAACTATGTGCCGCTATTCCGTCCGCCGGATGGTCAGCGCCGCAGTGACGCACAAGGTTTCTTCAATAGCCAGGGCCTGCAAGTGGCGCTGTGGGACATTGATGCTCAGGACGGTGCCGGCAAGCTCAAGGGCCCGGCGAGCGCGCAGCGAGTGCTGACCCTGATGCTGTTGTGGCGTCACGGAGTGATCAATTTCAACATGAAACAGGATGCGGTGAAGACGTCCGTGCCGTGGCTGATCACGCAGACTGCGCAGAGCGGCATCGGCTGGGAAGACTGTCAGGACGCGTTTCGTTGAGAAACGACAAAAAGCCCGGAAACATTGGGCTTGGGGTGATTTTCAGGAGGAATTCGATGCAGGCGGACTTCCGACTTTAGCGAGGTACGGGGAGTCCGCCAAGGGCTTTTCGTCACTCTGCAAAATAAACTTAAAAAAACCGTCAAAGTGCTTTTTTATGTCATCGGTTTTGGAGTATTACGAAGACAGACCGCCGAAACCTGCAACACAGGTGGCGTCTTCCCAGACTCCTATTGTGTGCAGTTCATCCAGGCCCTCGTGGATGAATTCGGCAGTCACCTCGAGGCGCAGCACTGTCACGGTATTGCGTCGAATGGCTCCCACAAAGGTGACCGAGTATGGATGATCACGGACGCAGCCCTTCCTCCAACCAGCCAATCCTGTATGTACTCGATACCAACGTATTGATTCACGATCCAAATGCCCTGCTGAATTTCGAAGAACACCACGTCGCCATCCCGATGACTGTGCTGGAAGAGCTGGACAAGCTCAAGAGCGGCCATCACAGCGTGGCCGCCGAATGCCGTCAGGCGATCCGTCTGATCGACAAGACCCTGGGCGATGCGTCCCCCGAAGACGTCGAACTGGGCGTGCCGATCCAGCGTGGCAAGGGCGGGCCGAAGGGCTTGCTGTCAATTCTGATGAGCAAGCAGGCCGAGTCGAACCTGATTCTGCCCGAGCACCTGAACGACAACAAAATCATCAACCAACTGATTGATCTGCACACCCGCGATCCGCAGAAACCGGTGGTGCTGGTCACCAAAGATATCAACATGCGCCTCAAGGCGCGCGCCTGTGGCATCGACGCCGAGGACTACAGCACCGACCAGTTGGTCGATGACGTGTCGCTGCTGCCCAACGGCTACCACAACATGACCGGCTCCTTCTGGGACCGCGTGAGCAAGGTCGAAACCCGTCAGGACCACGGCCGCACCTGGCATCAGGTGCAACTGATCGACAACCTGCCGGCCGTGCACATCAACGAGTTCATCATCGACGAGCAGGGCTTTGTCGGCTGGATCAAGGAAATCCAGGAAGACCGCCTGCTGATCCTCGACCTGCATCAGGAACCGCTGCTGCATCAGGAGGCGTGGGGCCTGAAACCGCGCGACATCTATCAGAGTCTGGCGCTTTACGCGCTGCTTGATCCGGACATCCATCTGGTCAACCTCTCCGGCGCCGCCGGTTCCGGTAAAACCATTCTGGCGCTGGCTGCTGCGATCGAGCAGACCATGGTCAGCAAGCGCTATCGCCGCATCATCGCCACCCGCAGCGTGCAGGGCCTGGACCAGGAAATCGGTTTCCTGCCCGGCACCGAAGCGGAAAAAATGGAGCCTTGGCTGGGCGCCATCACCGACAACCTCGAAGCCTTGCACATGGATGACGAAAACACCCATGGCAGCGTCGATTACATCCTCAGCAAAGTGCCGTTGCAGTTCAAATCGCTCAACTACATTCGCGGTCGAAGCTTCCAGCAGAGCCTGATCCTGATCGACGAATGCCAGAACCTCACGCCGCACCAGATGAAAACCATCATCACCCGTGCCGGCGCCGGTTCCAAAGTGGTGTGCCTGGGCAACCTGGCGCAGATCGACACCCCGTACCTGTCCGCGACCAGCTCCGGGCTGACCTACCTGACCGAACGCTTCAAGGACTTCCCCAACGGTGTACACATCACCCTGCAAGGGGTGCCTCGCTCGATCCTGGCCGAATACGCCGAATCGCATCTCTAAAGAGGAGCAGCTATAAGCTTCAAGCCGCAAGCTACGAGTGGTCCGAGTGAACTTCACTTGCCGCTTGAAGCTTGCGGCTTTCGGCTGTTTAAATGCGAGCTTTCCTGACGCCTGCCTACCGCGCTTTAACTTGCCGCTTGTAGCTTGCCGCTCGCAGCTGCCTCAAGGAGGCCCTCGTGCTGACTCATCTCGATTCCCAAGGTCGCGCCAACATGGTCGACGTCACTGAAAAAGCCGTGACGTTCCGTGAAGCGACCGCGCAAGCGCTGGTGCGCATGCTCCCTGAAACCCTGCAGATGATCGTCAGCGGCGGTCATCCCAAGGGTGATGTGTTCGCTGTCGCGCGCATTGCCGGGATTCAAGCGGCGAAGAAAACCAGCGATCTGATTCCCCTGTGCCACCCGCTGATGCTCACTGGCGTCAAAGTCGAACTCAGCGCCGAAGGCGAAGATAGCGTGCGCATCGTCGCCCGCTGCAAGCTGTCCGGGCAGACCGGTGTCGAGATGGAAGCGCTGACCGCCGCCAGCGTCGCCGCCCTGACCATTTACGACATGTGCAAAGCCGTGGATCGTGGCATGACCATCGAAAGCGTGCGTCTGCTGGAAAAGGTCGGCGGCAAAAGCGGCCACTTCCAGGCGGAGCAGCCATGAAACTGACCGTGAAGTTTTTGCTCGTTACCGTGAAGCGCTGGGCGTGGATTCGGTGAAGGTTGAAGGCGATTTCGCGACCGTCGATGACGTTCGCAAGCTGTTGGCGCAACGTGATGGCGCCGAGGTGTTGAGCGAGCAGAACCTGATGTGCGCGCGCAACGAAGACCTCTGCCAGCTCGACGAGCCAGTGGCCGATGGCGACGACGTGGCGTTTTTCCCCACCGTGACAGGAGGCTGAACATGGCGATTCGCGTGCAGGCCACGCCGTTCGATCCGGGCGCTGAAGTCAACGCCATGCACGCGGCGAACGTCGGCGTCGGTGCGGTGGTGAGTTTTGTCGGTTACGTACGCGACTTCAACGACGGGCTCGACGTGGCCGGGATGTTTCTCGAGCACTACCCGGGCATGACCGAAAAAGCCCTCGGCAAGATCGCTGTCGAAGCCGAGCAGCGCTGGCCGCTGCTCAAGCTGGAAGTGCTGCACCGCATTGGCGCGCTGGAGCCGGGCGAACCGATCGTCTTCGTCGGCGCCGCCAGCGCCCATCGCCAGGCCGCATTCGACGCCTGCGCCTTCGTCATGGACTACCTGAAAACCCGCGCGCCGTTCTGGAAGAAAGAAAACACCAGTGATGGCCCGCGTTGGGTTGAGGGGCGGGACAGTGATCATGCGGCTGCGGATCGCTGGAAAAAATAATCCCTGCATCGCTCATTAGTCAGTCTTCGCGAGCAGGCTCGCTCCCACAGTTGAAATGCGTTCCCCTGTGGGAGCGAGCCTGCTCGCGAAGGCGTCATCTGCAATACCGAAAATCCTCCCTCTCTACCCGATTGACGATTTGTACCTGAGAGTCCAGTATGGATTTCCAAGTACAAAAATGCTTCTGTCTTGCAGCTGTCAGCTTGCCGCTTGTAGCTGCTCTTCTTCGCCAAACCTACAACAACCCGCGAGAGAACGAACATGAAGAAATTCCCCCTCATCACCGGTCTGGCCCTCAGCCTGTTGGCCTCCGCTAGCGTATTCGCCGCCGAGAAAGCCCTGCGCATCGGCATCGAAGCGGCCTATCCGCCATTCGCGTCGAAAACCGACAAGGGTGAAATCGTCGGTTTCGACTACGACATCGGCAACGCCCTGTGCGCGCAGATGAAGGTCAAATGCGTGTGGGTTGAAGGTGAGTTCGACGGGCTGATTCCTTCGCTGAAAGTGAAGAAGATCGACATGGCGCTGTCGTCGATGACCATCAACGAAGATCGCAAGAAGTCGGTGGATTTCAGCCACAAGTACTACTTCACCTCCTCGCGTCTGGTCATGAAGGAGGGCGCCACGGTGGATGACCAGTACGCCAGCCTCAAGGGCAAGAACGTCGGCGTGCAGCGCGCGACCACCACCGATCGTTACGCCACCGAGGTGTTCGAACCCAAGGGCATCAACGTCAAGCGCTACAGCAACAACGAAGAGATCTACATGGACCTGGCAGCGGGGCGCCTCGATGCGATTTTCGCCGACACCATTCCGCTGAATGACTTTCTGTCGATGCCGCGTGGCAAGGGCTATGCGTTTGTCGGGCCGGAGCTGAAGGATCCGAAGTACGTCGGTGAAGGCGCGGGTATTGCAGTGCGCAAGGGCAATGCCGAACTGGTCAGCCAGCTGAACAGCGCCATCGACGGGATTCGCGCGAATGGCGAGTACCAGAAGATTTCCGAGAAGTATTTCAAGACCGATATCTACGGCGACTGACAGTCCGTTATCGCTGGCAAGCCAGCTCCCACAGGTTCGGCGGTCGCCATAAATTTTGTGTGTGACGCAATTACTGTGGGAGCTGGCTTGCCAGCGATGTGGCCGGACGAGTCACCGCAGAATTCAGCCCTTCAATTCCTTCAAATGCTTGTACACCGTCGCCCGCCCCATGTTCAGCACATTGGCCACGTAGTTCGAGGCGCTCTTGCCCTTGAACGCGCCCTCGGCGTGCAGCGCCAGCACCAGTTCGCGTTTGTGATCACGGGTCAGCAGGTTCAGGCTCAGCTGCCGCTCGCGCAACCAGGCGTGGAGGAAGGTGTTGATGCGTTCCTGCCAGTCATCACGGAACAGCGAGTCCGGCTGCGGAATCAGTTTGCTCGGTGACAGGAACAGGTCCAGCGCCGCTTTGGCGTTCTCGAACAGGGAGATATTCAGATTGATGCACAGCACCGCCAGCGGACGACTCTCGCTGTCGCGCAGCACGGTGCTCAGGCTGCGAATTTTCTGACCGTCCCAGTTGAGCTTTTCGTACGGGCCGATGTTTCTGTCGCTGACATCCTCGCTGAGCATGTCTTCCAGCGATGAGTCGTCACCGATTTCGCGCTTGGACAGGTTGTTGGCAATGTAGTCGACCTTCTGCGTGCGCAGGTCGTGCAGCACCACCTCCGCGTGGGGAAAGAACAGCGTGGCGATGGCGTCGGCGATGGCGCGGAAGTTATCCAGCGCCGGATCGAATTCGGGGGCAGTCATGACAGTGGAGCTCCAGGCAGCGTCAGCGCCCCTTGTGCCGGGGCGCTGCGAGTGTGCCGCAATCTTTTGGGCGAGTCGATGCGATCAAGCCAGTCGGGCCGGGGAGAGCATGGCGCTGTCCAGACCGAATTCATGCAGGTGCTCGGGAAGCGGCTCGCCGCGCACCAGCGCCGCACTGGCCTGGCCCATCGCCGGCGACGTCTGAATGCCGTAACCGCCCTGCGCGGCAACCCAGAACAACCCCGGCACCTGCGGATCGAAACCGCTGAGCAGGTCACCGTCGGCAACGAAACTGCGCAAGCCCGCCCAGGTGCGCGTCGGCCGGCGGATGGTCAGCGTGGTGGCTTCTTCGATCTGATAAATACCCATGGCGATGTCGAGTTCTTCCGCCTGCACATCGTGCGGTTCGACCGGATCGGCGTTGGCCGGCGAGCCGAGGAACATGCCGGCGTCGGGTTTCATGTAGAACGACTCGTCGAGGCTGACCAGCATCGGCCAATGGTGAGTGTCCACGCCTTCAGGTCCGGCAAAGATAAATGCGGCGCGGCGTTTCGGTTGAAGACCCAGCGGCTGCGCGCCAGCCAAAACGCCGACTCTGTCGGCCCAGGCACCAGCGGCATTGATGATGACCGGTGCGCTGAAAGACTGGCCATTGGTCTGCACGTGCCACAGGCCATCGGCATCGCGGCGCAGGCCAAGCACTTCGCAATCGGTGTGGATTTCGCCGTGATTGCGGCGTATACCGCGCAGGTAGCCCTGATGCAGCGCATCGGTGTCGATGTCGCAGGCCGAAGGATCGTAGATCGCGCCGTGGACTTTTTCCCGGCGCAGGATCGGCAGACGCGCGCAGGCTTCGTCGGCGCTGAGCAGTTGCATCTGCGGCACCGTGGCTTTGGCGCTGAGGTATTGGTTGTTCAGTTCGGCGGGATCACCGATGAAGTCGACGGTCATTTCGCCGCGCGGGGTCAGCAGTGGGTGCTCGCAAAAACCGCTCGGAGGACTGTCGAAAAACGCGCGGCTGGCCTGCGTCAGTGCGCGGACCTGTGCGGTGCCGTAGGCGGCGGTGTACAGCGCGGCGGAGCGACCGGTGGAGTGATAGCCGGGATGGGTTTCACGCTCGAGCACGATCACTTTGCCGTGCGGCGCCAGCCAGAACCCGGTAGAAGCGCCGGCAATCCCGCCGCCGATGATGATGAAATCTGCGTGGCTCATGTAGGTCTCCAGTACGCAATATCAAGGCGTACGCTAGTCCCTTGTGGGAGCGAGCCTGCTCGCGAAGCGGTGTATCAGTCGACATCTTCGGTGAATGTCAGACCGCATTGGCGAGCAGGCTCGCTCCCACAGGGATTTTTGGCGTTAGTGGGTTAAGTGATAAACCGCATTGGCGAGGGCAATGTCTTCCAGGCCCAAGCCGATTGAACGGAAGAACACGTGACGGTCGTAACCCGGGCGCTGCACTTTTTCGCTGAGCAAGTCGGCGAGGTCGCCGACAATCGAACCCTTGCTCCAGCCATGCTGTTCGGCGGCAATCAGCATCTCACCAGCCGAACCCGGCGTGGTCAGACGATAGTCGCAGAATACCTGCATGTCGTTGAGGCTTTGCGGCGGTACTTCATGGGCGCGCGGGGCGTTGGTGCTGATCGAGGTGATCAGCGCCGGTTTGCTTAACGTTGCAGGATCAATCACCGGCCCGGCCGACGAGGTGCAGAGCATGATCACCTCCGCGTCGGCAATGGCGGACTCGCGGCTGTCGGAAATCTTCACTTGCGGCGCGATGGTCCTCAATACGGCCTGTGTCTCAGGATCTTCCGGCAGCGACGGCGAGTACACGCTGATGCTTTGCCAGTCGCGCAAGGTTTTGACGTAATGCAGATGCGCCTGAGCAACTTTCCCGCTGCCGATGATCGCCAGTCGTTGGGCATTCAACGGGGCGAGGGCGTCGACCGCCACTGCCGTGGTCGCGGCGGTGCGCGCGGTGGTCAGTTCGCCGGCATCACAGAGCAGCAGCGGCTGGCCGGTTTTCATCGACATCAACAAAGTCCACGCCGTCACCAGCGCACCCTGCTCGCGCACGATGTACGGCGAGGTCTTCACTCCGTAGACACCATCCTCTGCCAGCACGCCCAAATAGTTGATGAAGTCGCCGGCACCCTGCGGGAACTCGACCACTTGCTGTGCCGGCTGCACGGCGTTACCGGCCGCCAGATCGCGGAACAGCTTGCGCAGGATCTGCGGCACATCGATACGCGCCAGCAGATCTCGGGCCCGGACTTGATCGATGACGTAAGGCGTACCAGACATTTTTGTGCTCCAGATCTGAACTTATTTTTCCATTATGGACATTTAGTTTATCTGGGCAACCTTCAGGCGTAAAAAAAGCGCAGTCCGTTTCCGGCTGCGCTTTTTCATTTCGTTGCGCTTACTGCGGGCGCTTGCGCTCAACCGCGCGCAACAGATGCGTCGGCGGCGTTTCGCAACTGATCTTGCGACCGAGTTTTTCTTCGATGGACGGCAACTGATAGGAGTCGTCTTCGCCGGCAAAGCTGATCGACACACCGTCAGCGCCGGCGCGACCGGTACGGCCGATGCGGTGCACGTAGTCGTCCGGGACTTCCGGCAGGGTGAAGTTGATCACGTGGCTGATGCCGTCGATGTGAATGCCGCGACCGGCCACATCGGTGGCCACCAGCACGCGGATCTTGCCTTCGCGGAAACCTTCCAGGGTCTTGATGCGCTTGTGCTGCGGCACGTCGCCAGACAGTTGCGCGGCATTGATGCCGTCGCGCACCAGGCGCTCTTCGATACGGCGCACTTCGTCCTTGCGGTTGGCAAACACGATCACCCGCTCCCAACCGTTATCGTTGACCAGGTTGTAGAGCAGCTTGTATTTGTCGGCAGCGGCCACGGCGTAGATGTGCTGCTCGACGTTCTCGTTGGCGACGTTGGTGATTTCGATTTCGACGATGGCCGGATCGGTGGTCCATTGCTTGGCCAGATTCATCACGTCTTCGGTGAAGGTCGCCGAGAACAGCAAAGTCTGGCGTTCGGACTTCGGTGGGGTCTGGCGAATGATTTGCCGCACCTGCGGGATGAAACCCATGTCGAGCATACGGTCGGCTTCGTCCAGCACCATCACTTCAACCATGTCCAGATGCACGTCGCCGCGCTGGTTGAAGTCGAGCAAACGCCCCGGCGTCGCAACAAGAATGTCGCAGTGGCGCGCTTCGAGGTGCTTGAGCTGTTTGTCGAAATCCATGCCGCCGACGAACGTCATCACGTTGAGACCGGTGTACTTGGTCAGGTCAGCGGCGTCCTTGGCGATCTGCACCACCAGCTCGCGGGTCGGCGCGATGATCAGCGCACGCGGCTCGCCCATGTAGCGCTCTTTCGGCGGCGGCGTCTGCAGCAACTGGGTAATGATCGAGATCAGGAATGCGGCAGTCTTGCCGGTGCCGGTTTGCGCGCGGCCAATGGCGTCTTTGCCGGCAAGGGTGAAGCCCAGTACCTGCGCCTGGATCGGCGTGCAATAGGGAAAGCCCAAGTCCTGGATGGCGTGCATCAGTTCCGGAGCAAGCTTGAAATCGTGAAAGCGGGTTTTGCCCTCCTGTGGCTCGACGACGAAGTCTTCGAGTTTCCACGGAATGACCGGTGCCTTGGGCTTTGGTTCGCGACGCGGTCTGGCCGGTTTTGGCGCTTCGCTGCGCACAGGCTCTGCAGCGATTGGTGCTGCCGCAGCAGGTTTTTCTTCTGGCTTCGGTGTCGCTACGGGAGCGGGGCGGTCGACCTGCGGGGCATCGCTGCGATGACCGGGGGCGTGCGACGGCGCACTGGGAACTGGCGCGAGCTGCTCAGCCTCGCTTTTACCGAACATTTTCTTGAGTGCTTTGAGCACGGTCATCTCATCAGTTGGTTAAGGAATGTACGCCGGCCAGTGTAATGCAAGAATCGGGCGCGGCGTAGTAGGAGGGATCAATGGGCGGACATCACTCGCCAATCAGCGCAGGCGTTCGCTCAGCCAGACGCCGATGTCGCGAATCTCTTCAGGTAACACTTCGTGCTCCATTGGGTATTCCTGCCATGTCACGGTGACACCATGCTTCTTCAAATGCTCATAAGCGCTGCGGCCCATCGAGTTTTGCACCACGTTATCGAACTGGCCATGCAGCGACAGCACCGGAATGCGCTGCTGACTGGCGGACAATTCCAGTTCATCGCTGAAAGTCGGTGCGTAAGTCGACAGCGCCAGCACCCCACCCAACGGTCCCTGCCATTTCAGAAAAGCGGTGTGCAGTACCACCGCGCCGCCTTGCGAAAACCCGGCAAGAAAAATCCGCGAGGCGTCTATTCCGCTGGCGCGCTCGTTTTCGATCAGTTCGACGATGCGATCCGCCGAGGCTTCCAGTTCGTCGCGATCGATCGCTCGGGCCGGACTCATGGCCTTGATGTCGTACCAGCTGGGCATGGCATATCCGCCATTTATCGTCACAGGACGGGTCGGTGCCTGCGGCAGCACAAAGCGTGTGCTCAACAGACTTTCCTGCAACGCCTCGGCTACCGGCAGGAAGTCATAGCGGTCGGCGCCGAGGCCGTGCAGCCAGATCACGCAGGCGTCTGCGGGCTTAACAGGCTGAAGAATCAAGGGCTCGGTCATGTCTGCTCCAAAATGTGCGGGCGCTCTCATTGAGTGCGTGATTGAAGTGCGCGCCCGGTTGATCCGTTAACAAGATGTCGCAAGGTTACAAGTTTAGCTATTGACGTGTCGCGCAATCACTTTGGCAAGCAGTGTGGTACGGCCTTTGCTATGGAGGATTGCGTACGAAGCGTCCTACGCGTGGCGGTAACACTATCAGTCTACGTCGCGCGATGGGACAGCAACGAATCCGGTGATGGATGTTCGCCAATGGCCGCTACGGGCTTAGCGAACGTGAAAGGGCCACAGCCCGTTCGGCCGATTGGTGAGAAGTGAGTGATCCATGATGTGGATTCTCTCCTACTAGACTCATAGCGAAGGTCCTACGTCGGTTGACCCCAAAAAAGCCAACACGGGTCAGCAACGCCTCAAAAGGGTGCGACAGGACTCAAGCTCCGACACAACAAGAGCAAAACTGGAGGTTTGAATGAAGATGTTGAAATCCACTCTGGCAGTCGTGACTGCAGCAGCAGTACTCGGCGTCAGCGGGTTCGCTCAGGCGGGTGCAACCCTGGATGCGGTACAGAAAAAGGTTTCGTGCAGTGTGGCGTGAGCGACGGTCTGCCGGGCTTCTCGGTACCGGATGCGACCGGCAAGATCCTCGGCATCGATGCCGACGTCTGCCGCGCTGTGGCCGCTGCTGTTTTCGGCGACGCCAACAAGGTCAAGTTCAGCCAGTTGAACGCCAAGGAGCGCTTCACCGCGCTGCAATCCGGCGAGATCGACATCCTGTCGCGCAACACCACCATGACCAGCTCCCGTGACGCGGGCATGGGCCTGAAATTCCCGGGCTTCATCACCTACTACGACGGCATCGGCTTCCTGGTGAACAACAAGCTGGGCGTGAAAAGTGCCAAAGAGCTCGACGGCGCGACCATCTGCATCCAGGCCGGTACCACCACCGAGTTGAACGTTTCCGACTACTTCCGTGGCAACGGTCTGAAATACACCCCGATCACTTTCGACACCTCCGATGAAAGCGCCAAGTCGCTGGAATCCGGTCGTTGCGACGTGCTGACTTCCGATAAGTCCCAGCTGTTCGCCCAGCGCAGCAAGCTGGCTTCGCCGAAGGACTACGTGGTGCTGCCGGAAACCATCTCCAAAGAACCACTGGGTCCGGTCGTGCGTAACGGCGACGACGAGTGGCTGGCCATCGTACGTTGGGTCGGCTACGCGCTGCTCAACGCCGAAGAAGCCGGCATCACTTCGAAGAACGTCGAAGCGGAAGCCAAGTCGACCAAGAACCCGGACGTGGCCCGTATGCTCGGCGCTGACGGCGAGTACGGCAAAGACCTGAAACTGCCGAAAGACTGGGTTGTGCAGATCGTCAAGCAAGTCGGCAACTACGGTGAAATCTTCGAGAAAAACCTCGGCAAGAGCACTCCGCTGGAAATCGACCGTGGCCTGAACGCCCTGTGGAACAACGGCGGCATTCAGTACGCACCACCAGTGCGCTAATGGTTCTATCGCCCGGCGGGCCAACCGCCGGGTGATGTTCTGGTTCCATTTCTTCCGGGGCACTTCATGCAAAATTCTATCGGCGCACCAAAGCAGAGGTTCAGCCTCAGCGATCCACGAGTGCGTGCGTGGCTATTCCAGATCATCACCGTTGTGGCGGTGGTCTCGCTTGGCTGGTACCTGTTCGACAATACCCAAACCAACCTTCAGCACCGGGGCATCACTTCCGGTTTCAGCTTTCTGGAGCGCAGTGCCGGGTTCGGCATCGCTCAACACCTGATCGACTACACCGAAGCGGACAGCTACGCGCGGGTGTTTGTCATCGGCCTGCTCAACACCCTGTTGGTGACTTTTATCGGCGTGATCCTGGCGACGATCCTCGGTTTCATCGTCGGCGTGGCGCGGCTGTCGCAGAACTGGATCATCGCCAAACTGGCGACGGTGTATGTGGAAGTATTCCGCAACATTCCGCCGCTGCTGCAGATCCTGTTCTGGTACTTCGCGGTGTTCCTGACCATGCCGGGGCCGCGCAACAGCCACAACTTTGGCGACACCTTCTTCGTCAGCAGCCGTGGCCTGAACATGCCGGCCGCACTCGCCGCTGACGGCTTCTGGGCCTTCGTGATCAGCATCGTGCTGGCCATAGTCGGCATCGTGCTGATGTGCCGCTGGGCCAACAAGCGCTTCGAAGAAACCGGCGTACCGTTCCACAAGTTCTGGACCGGCCTGGCAATTTTGCTGGTGATCCCGACCCTGTGCGCGGTGATCTTCGGTGCTCCGCTGCACTGGGAAATGCCCGAGCTCAAGGGCTTCAACTTTGTCGGCGGCTGGGTGCTGATCCCGGAACTGCTGGCGTTGACCCTGGCACTCACTGTGTACACCGCAGCGTTCATCGCTGAGATCGTGCGTTCCGGGATCAAGTCGGTCAGCCACGGCCAGACCGAAGCGGCGCGTTCGCTTGGCCTGCGCAACGGCCCGACCCTGCGCAAGGTGATCATCCCGCAAGCCCTGCGCGTGATCATTCCGCCGCTGACCAGCCAATACCTCAACCTGGCGAAAAACTCCTCGCTGGCCGCCGGTATCGGTTATCCGGAAATGGTTTCGCTGTTCGCCGGCACCGTGCTCAACCAGACCGGGCAGGCCATCGAAGTGATTGCCATCACCATGAGCGTGTACCTGGCGATCAGTATCAGCATTTCCCTGCTGATGAACTGGTACAACAAGCGCATTGCGCTGATCGAGCGGTAAGGAAAAGCGCATGAGTACTCATACTTTCAAACCCGACATGCCTCCACCCAACAGCAGCATCGGTGTGGTGGCGTGGATGCGCGCGAACATGTTCTCCAGCTGGCTCAACACTCTGCTGACCCTGTTCGCGTTTTACCTGATCTACCTGGTCGTGCCACCGATCCTCAGTTGGGCGATCGTCGACGCCAACTGGGTCGGCACCACACGCGCCGACTGCACCAAGGAAGGCGCCTGCTGGGTGTTCATTCAGCAGCGTTTCGGCCAGTTCATGTACGGCTACTACCCGACTGACCTTCGCTGGCGCGTCGACCTGACCGTGTGGCTGGCGGTCATTGGCGCAGCACCGCTGTTCATCTCGCGCGTGCCGCGTAAAGCGGTGTACGGCCTGAGCTTCCTGGTGCTGTACCCGATCATCGCCTTCACTTTGCTGCATGGCGGTTTCGGTCTGACCACCGTGCCGACCAGCCAGTGGGGCGGCCTGATGCTGACCCTGGTGATCGCCACCGTCGGCATCGCCGGAGCATTGCCGCTGGGCATCGTGCTGGCGCTGGGACGACGTTCGAACATGCCGGCGATTCGTGTGGTCTGCGTGACCTTCATCGAGTTCTGGCGCGGCGTGCCGTTGATCACGGTGTTGTTCATGTCCTCGGTGATGCTGCCGCTGTTCCTGCCCGAAGGCATGAACTTCGACAAGCTGCTGCGGGCGCTGATCGGGGTGATCCTGTTCCAGTCGGCCTACGTCGCCGAAGTGGTGCGCGGTGGTCTGCAGGCGATTCCCAAAGGGCAGTACGAAGCGGCTGCCGCGATGGGCCTCGGTTACTGGCGGTCGATGGGCCTGGTGATTCTGCCCCAAGCGCTGAAGCTGGTGATCCCGGGCATCGTCAACACGTTCATTGCGCTGTTCAAGGACACCAGCCTGGTGATCATCATCGGTCTGTTCGACCTGCTCAACAGCGTCAAGCAAGCTGCTGCCGACCCGAAATGGCTGGGCATGGCTACCGAAGGCTATGTGTTCGCCGCCCTGGTGTTCTGGATTTTCTGTTTTGGTATGTCGCGCTATTCCATGCATCTGGAACGCAAGCTCGACACTGGCCACAAGCGTTAGGAGTTCTCTGTAAATGAGCGAAGCAATCAAAAAGCCTGTGGGTCCGGAAGGCATCATCCAGATGCAGGGCGTGAACAAGTGGTACGGCCAGTTTCACGTACTCAAGGACATCAACCTCAACGTCAAACAGGGCGAGCGCATCGTCCTGTGTGGCCCGTCGGGCTCCGGTAAATCCACCACGATTCGTTGCCTGAATCGTCTGGAAGAGCACCAGCAGGGCCGCATTGTCGTCGATGGCGTGGAACTGACCAACGACCTCAAGCAGATCGAAGCGATCCGCCGCGAAGTCGGCATGGTGTTTCAGCACTTCAATCTGTTCCCGCACCTGACCATTCTGCAGAACTGCACCCTGGCGCCGATGTGGGTGCGCAAGATGCCCAAGCGCAAGGCCGAAGAAATTGCCATGCACTACCTGGAACGCGTACGCATTCCGGAGCAGGCGCACAAATACCCGGGGCAACTGTCCGGCGGTCAGCAACAGCGTGTGGCGATTGCCCGCGCCCTGTGCATGAAGCCGAAAATCATGCTGTTCGACGAACCGACTTCAGCACTCGATCCGGAGATGGTGAAGGAAGTGCTCGACACCATGATCGGTCTGGCCGAAGACGGCATGACCATGCTCTGCGTGACCCACGAAATGGGCTTCGCCCGCACCGTGGCCAATCGCGTGATCTTCATGGACAAGGGCGAAATCGTTGAGCAGGCGGCGCCGAATGACTTCTTCGACAATCCGCAGAATGACCGGACCAAGTTGTTCTTGAGTCAGATTTTGCATTGATCGAAGCCTCGCAGTGAGATAAACCCGGGCTGAGTTCCCGGGTTTATTTTTTCTGATTTTCTCAGAACACCGGTGCCGTCTCCTGCTCCGGGAAGCGCGCGGTCAGCAGCCGCCGCAAGTCAGTGCCTTCGTTCATCGCCTGTATTTCGGCGAGCAGATGAGGGTGACGATCCAGCAGGCGCATAAGATTGAACAAGGGTTGAGGCGGTGGAAGCTCGCCGCGTTCGTAGCGGGAAAAAGCGTTGTGCCCTCCACCCGATAGCAATTTGACTGCCTCTTTTTGGGTGAGATGTAATTTACGGCGGATGCGTTTCATCTCGGCGCCCATCACTTGTAAGCACTCTTCGAGCAATTTATCGCCGGCGTCGCAATAGCGTTCGGCGCTGTCAGTGTTGTTATCAAAAATGATCTCACCGCAGGCGTTGCATTCCCATCCTGCAATGTCGTGCACCCGACGTGAGACGTTTTTGTAGTCGACAGCCATACTGCGACGTTCGAAATGCTGCATCGCATCTTGGGTGCCACAGCTCATGCATTGCCGTGTATTCATAGGTTCTTCTCCTTGAAAGAGATCACGGGAGGACCGCCGTTGGGGCAGTAGGTGATTTTTATGTACAGCTCCACGTCGTAAAGTCCAATGTGGTAAACGTCCTGCCAGTCTCGGTGATTGGTGTAGCAAGTCATGGACTTGTAGAACATCCGGCGCTCCAGCAAGCAGATAGCCTGCTGCATTCGTTTCAGGTTTAACCCCATGCGTTTGCCCGAGCTCATCGCAGTTCCTGTAAAAGCTTTCGCGCCCAGCCTGATGACCTCTTGTTTCACCGCTCCCAAATCGTAATGGGGTGTGTTCTTTTCCATAAGAAGCCAAAACCCTGTCCCTGAAATTACCCTTAAAGGGTAATTTTGACCAATCGAAAATGCCGCTCCATGTGTCTCCGATTGACCCTAGGTGGTTGCCGTCCTACATGGGTCTGACTAACATGTCGGAAAATTCATCCTATGATTGGATGAAAAGGCGAGGCTCATGTCTGAAATTTCCCTTTGATCAAGCGATCCCTGGTCGATCAGGCGCTGGAACAGCTACGCCAGCGCATCAACAGCGGTGCGTGGCAGGTCGGCGAGCGCTTGCCTACCGAGCCGGAGCTGTGTGCCGAACTGGGCATCAGCCGCAATACCGTGCGTGAGGCGATGCGTGTTCTGGCGTTCTCCGGGCTGATTGAAATTCGTCAGGGCGACGGCAGTTATCTTCGTGCGGTGGTCGATCCGCTGGATACGCTGAAAGCGTTGTCCCGCTGTTCGTTGGAGCAGGCCCGGGAGACCCGACACATCCTTGAGGTCGAGGCCATCGGCCTGGCAGCATTGCGCCGTACCGATGAGGATCTGGCGGCGCTACGCGAAGCGCTCGGCACCAGCGGCAGCCACTATCACGGTGATCTCGACACTTACATCGCCTGCGATCTGGTGTTTCATCGGCGACTGGTCGACGCCGCGCACAACCCGACCCTCAGCGAGTTGTATCGCTACTTTTCCAGCATCGTCGGCGCGCAATTGCGCCAGACCCTGAATATCTCCCCGCGCCGTCAGGAAGTGTTCGATCTGCACATCGACTTGCTCGATGCGGTCGAGCAACGCGACCCGGAACGGGCCAAAGCCTTGTCGAGGCAGTTGATCAATGAACCTTGAAACCGAGAAGACCATGTCCCGCAGTGAGTTATCCACAGCGTCGAAACGCACCCGCGAACTTGAAGAGCTGCTGATCGATGCCGAGGCTGATGACGAGCAGGTGCAGCAAAGCCATCCGTTGGTGAAACGTCCATGGTTGCTGCTGCTCGGGCTGATTCTGGTGGCGCTGAACCTGCGCCCGGCGTTGTCGAGCATGGCGCCATTGCTTAGCGAGGTCTCCAGGAGTCTCGGGCTGTCTGCGGCGCAGGCGGGATTGCTGACCACGTTGCCGGTGCTGTGCCTGGGCTTGTTCGCACCGCTGGCGCCGATTCTGGCGCGGCGTTTCGGTGCTGAGCGCGTGGTGCTGGGGATTCTGCTGACGTTGGCCGGCGGCATCATCCTGCGCAGCAATTTCGGCGAGATCGGCCTGTTCGCCGGCAGCGTCCTTGGCGGCGCCAGCATCGGCATCGTCGGCGTGCTGCTGCCGGGCATCGTCAAGCGCGACTTCGCCAAACACGCCGGGACCATGACCGGCGTCTACACCATGGCCCTGTGCCTGGGCGCAGCGATGGCTGCGGGTTCGACCGTTCCGCTGAGTGAACACTTCGGCAACAGCTGGGCGATGGGCCTGGGCTTCTGGGTGATTCCGGCATTGGTGGCGGCGGTTTTCTGGCTGCCACAAGTTGGCTCCAAACATGGCGCACACAACGTCGCCTATCGCGTGCGCGGGTTGCTGCGTGATCCGCTGGCCTGGCAGGTGACCTTGTACATGGGCCTGCAATCGTCGCTGGCCTACATCGTGTTTGGCTGGTTGCCGTCGATCCTCATCGGGCGCGGGCTTACACCGACTCAGGCCGGATTGGTGCTGTCCGGTTCGGTGATCATTCAGCTGGCCAGTTCGCTGGCCGCGCCGTGGCTGGCGACCCGTGGCAAGGATCAGCGTCTGGCGATCGTGGTGGTCATGGCGCTGACCCTGGCCGGCCTGTTCGGCTGCCTGTACGCACCGATCGAAGGTCTGTGGGGCTGGGCGATTCTGCTCGGTCTGGGGCAGGGCGGTACGTTCAGTCTGGCCCTGACCCTGATCGTGCTGCGCTCGCGTGATTCCCATGTCGCGGCGAACCTGTCGAGCATGTCCCAGGGTTTTGGCTACACCCTGGCGTCCATGGGGCCGTTCGCCGTGGGTGTGGTCCATGACTGGACCGGCGGCTGGAATGCGCTGGGCTGGATTTTCGGCATTATCGGCGCCGGTGCAATCCTCGCCGGGCTAGGTGCCGGCCGGGCGCTGTATGTGCAGGTGCAAAGCGAAAAGATCTGAATGCACTGACTGCAAATGTGGGAGCGAGCCTGCTCGCGAAAGCGGTGTTTCAGTCAACATGGATGTTGAATGTTGAATTGCCTTCGCGAGCAGGCTCGCTCCCACAAGGGTTTTGCGTATTGCCGATAGTGTTTCTGCGCGCGGCAGATTATGGTGCTGGCAATCTGTACCTATTTTTTGGAGACTGCCTTGAGCGAAGCCCATAGCGCCCTGATCACCCGCTTCTACCAAGCCTTTCAGCGCCTTGACGCAGAGGCCATGGCCGCCTGCTACACCGATGACGTGGTCTTCAGCGATCCGGCCTTTGGTGAACTGCGCGGGCGCGATGCCGGCGACATGTGGCGCATGCTGACTACCCGCGCCAAGGATTTCTCCCTGACCTTCGACAACGTCCGCGCCGACGAACGCAGCGGCGGCGCACACTGGGTCGCGACCTACCTGTTCAGCCAGACCGGCAACATCGTCATCAACGATATCCAGGCGCGTTTCGTGTTCCGTGACGGCAAGATCTGTGAGCACCACGACCACTTCGATCTGTGGCGCTGGTCGCGCCAGGCGCTCGGTTTCAAAGGCCTGCTGCTGGGCTGGACGCCGCTGGTGCGCAACGCCGTGCGCGCCCAGGCGCGCAAGGGACTGAAGGCATTTCAGGCCGGGCGCTGATAAGATCGCCGCCTGTTTTCCTACACGTTCAGATCCCGAAGTGACCAGTCTTAGCGAACAATCCGTCGATGCTGCCGAGCCAGTGAGCAAATCCTGGTTCGTCTACCTCGTGCGTGCCGCCAATGGCTCCTTGTACTGCGGAATCAGCGACGACCCCGTACGCCGTTTCGCCAAGCACCAAAGCGGCAAGGGCGCGCGGTTCTTTCTTTCCAGCCCGGCGATGGCGCTGGTCTACACCGAACTGTGCCGCGACAAAAGCGATGCTTTGCGCCAGGAACGGCTGATCAAGAAGCTGCGCAAAAGCGCCAAGGAATGCCTCGTCGCGTCTTATCAATCTGACTGATTGGTTCCCATCAGGCAGATCTGTAGGCTGCTAATCCAATGCACGCTAAGCTGCGGGCTCACTATCTGAGCGGCGGAGCCGAGCATGTCCGAGTTGATTCTGCACCATTACCCGACCTCTCCATTTGCCGAGAAGGCCCGCCTGCTGCTGGGTTTCAAAGGCCTGTCCTGGCGTTCGGTGCATATTTCCCCGGTGATGCCAAAGCCGGATCTGACGGCGTTGACCGGTGGCTACCGCAAGACACCAGTGTTGCAGATCGGTGCTGACATCTATTGCGACACCGCACTGATCGCTCGACGCCTGGAACAGGAAAAAGCCCTGCCGGCGTTCTTCCCCGAGGGCCAGGAAATGACCAGCGCCAGTTTTGCGGCGTGGGCCGATTCGGTGGTGTTCCAGCACGCCGTGAGCCTGGTGTTCCAACCGGAATCGGTGGCGGTACGTTTCGGCAAATTGCCGCCGGAAGCGATCAAGGCATTCCTGGCCGACCGCGCCGGTTTGTTCAGCGGTGGCAGCGCCACGCGTCTGTCCGCCGAGCAGGCCAAACATCAGTGGCCGACGATCATGGCGCGACTGGAGCAGCAGTTGCAGCGCGAGCAGGGCGACTTCCTCTTCGGCGAGCCATCGATTGCCGACTTCGCCCTGGCGCATCCGCTGTGGTTCCTCAAGGCGACCCACGTTACGGCGCCGCTGGTGGATGAATATCCGGCGGTTGTGGCGTGGCTGGGTAGAGTGCTGGGGTTCGGCCATGGCGCAGCGAGCGAGATGTCTTCCGCCGAGGCACTGGAGATCGCGCGTAACGCGACGCCGGCGGGATTGCCGGATGAGCAGTTCGTTGATCCGAACGGCTTCAAGGCGGGCCAGCAAGTGGCGATTGCCGCTATCGATTACGGCGTCGACCCGGTGGTCGGTGAGTTGCTGTTTGCCGGTAGCGAAGAGTTGATCATTCGCCGCGAAGACGAGCGTGGCGGTGTGGTGCATGTGCACTTCCCGCGCTTCGGCTTCCGTATCGAAGCGCGCTGATTTATCAAGTCAGCTGCAAAACCTGTGGGAGCGAGCCTGCTCGCGAAGACGATGGATCATTCAACATTGTCGTTGGCTGATGCAGCGCTTTCGCGAGCAGGCTCGCTCCCACAGTTGATTATTTCAGGGCAGCGAGGATTTCGTCTGGATCAAATCCGCGAATCAACGTGCCGTTCACATCGATCAGCGGAATCCCGCGCCCACCCAGTGCCTCATACGCCTGGCGCGCATCGGCATCCTTCTCGATGTCGAACTCCTTGAACGGTATGCCCTTGCTGTCGAGAAAGCGTTTGGTCTGTTTGCAGTAGCCGCACCAGTCGGTGGCATAGAGCACGACATTGGCTTGCGCCCGGGTCTGCGGCGAGACCATTTGCGAGGGTTGAACACCCGCTCGATCTTGCCCCAGTTCTGATAGACCACGACCACCAGCAGCACCAGGACGACTTTTTCAGCACATTGCCGAGCATCAGTTGCGCCGCTTCAACTGATCGGTCAGCGAAGTCGGCAGGCCTTTGATGATCAAGGTGCCGTTCTCTTCGTCGTACTCGATCTTCGAACCCAGCAGGTGCGCTTCGAAGCTGATCGACAGGCCTTCGGCGCGACCGGTGAAGCGGCGGAATTGGTTGAGGGTGCGCTTGTCTGCCGGAATCTCTGGCGACAGGCCGTAGTCCTTGTTGCGGATGTGATCGTAGAAGGCTTTCGGACGCTCTTCGTCGATCAGCTCCGACAATTCTTCCAGGCCCATCGGTTCGCCGAGTTTGGCCTGGCTGCTGGCATAGTCGACCAGGGTCTTGGTTTTTTCGCGGGCCGAGTCTTCCGGCAGATCTTCGCTCTCGACAAAGTCGCTGAAGGCCTTGAGCAGGGTGCGCGTCTCGCCGGGGCCGTCGACCCCTTCCTGGCAGCCGATGAAGTCGCGGAAGTATTCCGAGACCTTCTTGCCATTCTTGCCTTTGATGAACGAGATGTATTGCTTGGACTGTTTGTTGTTCTGCCACTCGGAGACATTGATCCGCGCTGCCAGATGCAACTGGCCAAGGTCGAGATGGCGCGAGGGCGTCACATCGAGCTCGTCGGTGACCGCCACGCCTTCGCTGTGGTGCAGCAGGGCAATCGCCAGGTAGTCGGTCATGCCCTGCTGATAGTGGGCAAACAGAACGTGGCCACCCACTGACAGGTTGGATTCTTCCATCAGCTTCTGCAGGTGCTCGACCGCCACTTTGCTGAACGCGGTGAAGTCACGGCCGCCTTCCATGTACTCCTTCAGCCAGCCGCTGAACGGGAATGCGCCGGACTCCGGATGGAACAGGCCCCAGGCTTTGCCCTGTTTGGCGTTGTAGCTTTCATTGAGGTCGGCGAGCATGTTTTCGATGGCTGCGGACTCGGCCAGTTCAGAGTCACGAGCGTGCAGAACTGCAGGCGTGCCGTCGGGTTTTTGTCGATCAGGTGGACGATGCAATGACGGATCGGCATGGGCTTCTCGGCTGTTGGAAGGGAGGAGGGCAGGCTCCCCGAAAAAGCGCTCAGTGTACCGCAACCACTGGTTTTGGCGGGGGCGAAGGGCAAAACCGGGGCAAGAGGCCGGCCTTATGCGGTTTTTTACCGATTTAGCGCAATAAAGCTGACCAAATGGGTAGCTAGAGGCGGATATTTCCTTGTCGCTGTGCTAGTTTTGCCCGGTCTTGCGCGAAGTCACTGCGTTAAGCGTGCATTCAGCATTTGTCAGGTCGAACCAAACCCTGATTTCGGCATCTATAACCCGACTCGTCGTGGTTATCGCCGAGGGTGCCAGATCCAGAAGATCGGGCTCGATGGCTGACACTGCACTCTGCAATCCATATGAATTTGATAGGGAAGGAACACTACATGGCTCTTACTAAAGACCAACTGATCGCCGACATCGCTGAAGCTATCGACGCGCCGAAAACCACCGCGCGTAACGCTCTGGACCAACTGGGCCAAATCGTTGCCGATCAGCTGGAAAACGGCGGCGAAATCACCTTGCCAGGTATCGGCAAGCTGAAAGTGACCGAGCGTCCTGCCCGCACTGGCCGTAACCCTTCGACTGGCGCTGCCATCGAAATCCCTGCAAAGAAAGTGATCAAGCTGGTTGTGGCCAAAGGCCTGACCGACGCTGTGAACAAGTAAGACGCAGCGATAAAAAAACCGTGCTTCGGAGTGATCCGGGGCACGGTTTTTTTGTGTCTGTGATTTGCTGGCTGAATTGCAGGGCCAGTGTGGAGCGAGCCCGCTCGCGAAAGCGGTGGGTCAGTCGATAATGAATCTGACTGACACGCCGCCTTCGCGAGCAGGCTCGCTCCAGGGAATCTACAGCGCCTTAGCGCACCCAGCGCTCACGCCGCCAGATCTGCTGCTCGGACTTGGTCTGGAAGGTCCAGGCGACAAAGCGGCTCTGCTTCTGCCCCTGCGACATCTCCACCACCTGGCTCTCCAGCACACCGGCCTTCTTCAGCGCGGTTTCAATGGCCGGCAGGTTCGAAGCTTTCGACACCAGCGTGCTGAACCACAACACCTTGTGCTGGAAGTTCGCGCTTTCGGCGATCAGCTGCGTCACAAACCGCGCTTCACCGCCTTCACACCACAGCTCGGCCGATTGTCCGCCGAAGTTCAACACCGGCAGCTTGCGTTTCGGATCAGCCTTGCCCAGAGCACGCCACTTGCGCTCGCTGCCCTTGGTCGCCTCTTCCATGGAGGCGTGGAACGGCGGGTTGCACATGGTCAGGTCGAAACGCTCGCCCGGCTCGAGCAAGCCTATGAGGATGTGCTTGCGGTTTTCCTGCTGACGCAGCTGGATGACCTTGCTCAGATCGTTGGACTGCACGATGGCTCGGGCCGCCGCCACGGCTGTCGGATCGATCTCCGAGCCGAGGAAATGCCAGCGGTATTCGCTGTTGCCGATCAGCGGATAAACGCAGTTGGCGCCCATGCCGATGTCCAGCACATTGACGATCGCACCGCGCGGCACCTTGCCATCGTTCATGCTCGCCAGCAGGTCAGCGAGAAAGTGTACGTAATCGGCACGCCCCGGAACCGGAGGGCAGAGGTAGTCCGCCGGAATATCCCAATGCTGGATGCCATAGAACGCCTTGAGCAGCGCCCGGTTGAACACGCGCACCGCATCGGGGCTGGCGAAGTCGATGCTTTCCTTGCCGTATGGGTTGGTGATCACAAACTTCGCCAGTTCCGGCGTGGTTTTGATCAGCGCCGGGAAGTCGTAACGACCCTGATGGCGATTGCGCGGATGCAGGCTGGCCTTCTCGCGCGGCTCGACGGCTTTGCTCGGGGATGCGGCGTCAGGCTTCTTGCGCGCAGGTTTGGGTGTGCGGGGGCAGTCATGGGCGTGGTCGATTCGGGTATGGCTGAAAGTGGCGGGTATTGTCCCACATTGTTCAGCGATAGCGTTTGCTTATGCGTAAACGGTCTAAAATACTGTCATATTTGACAGTGTGTATTGTCGTTCTATTCAAGTTCACTGTCAGGGCAATCCTAAACAACGCAGCCGTCCAAAACTAATCAATTTAAAGTTAAGGAAAACACTCATGACACAATCAATTACGTTTCCCGGTGCAGATTCCGGGATGATCAATTGCGATTCGAAACCGCAACAGGGAATCGAGGTCAAAGTCGCCTTGCCAGGAGCTCAGGTCGGCTCGCCGTGGGAGCTTGTATGGGAGGGATTTAGAGATGCAGAACTTACGCAGCCGGTAGAGGGAACGCAGACACCACCGCTCAAAGGCTTTGTCACGGCAACAGACACGACCGAAGGCTTAAAAAGAACGATTGGCGATTATTTTCTTCACATCAGACCCATTCGAACAGGATGGGGAAAAGTGTCTTTCACGCTCAATCGCGGCAATCCACAGCACGAGAGCATTCACGTGGACTTAATCAATGCTGCGGGGGAATATTGCGAAGAAGCCCTAGGGAAGTGAAGGGTTGAAAGCAGGATGAAACAAAGGGAGGCCATTGCGGCCTCCCTCTTTCAATGCGATCTGCCGTTAAAGGCTGGCAATCCTCGCATGCTGCTCGGCCAGCTTGCCCAGGGCCTGTTCGGCCTCGGCCAGTTTGGCGCGTTCCTTGTCGATGACTTCGGCCGGGGCCTTGTCGACGAACCCGGCGTTGGCCAGCTTGCCGCCAACCCGCTGGACTTCGCCCTGCAGACGCAGGATTTCCTTGTCCAGACGTGCCAGTTCGGCGCCTTTGTCGATCAGACCGGCCATCGGCACCAGCACTTCCATCTCGCCAACCAGTGCGGTGGCGGACAGCGGTGCTTCTTCGCCAGGGCCGAGTACGGTGATCGATTCCAGACGCGCCAGCTTCTTCAGCAGCGCTTCGTTCTCGGTCAGCCGGCGCTGGTCGTCAGCGCTGACGTTCTTCAGGAAGATCGGCAGTGGCTTGCCCGGGCCGATGTTCATCTCGCCACGAATGTTGCGCGTGCCGAGCATCAGTTCCTTGAGCCATTCGATGTCGTTTTCCGCCGCCGGATCGATGCGCTCTTCATTGGCCACCGGCCAAGGCTGGAGCATGATCGTCTTGCCCTGAATGCCGGCCAGCGGCGCAATGCGCTGCCAGATTTCTTCAGTGATGAACGGCATGAACGGATGCGCCAGTCGCAGCGCCACTTCCAGTACGCGCACCAGTGTACGGCGAGTGCCACGCTGACGTTCTACGGGCGCGTTCTCGTCCCACAGCACTGGCTTGGACAATTCCAGATACCAGTCGCAGTACTGGTTCCAGATGAACTCGTACAACGCTTGCGCGGCGAGGTCGAAACGGAATTGATCCAGTTGACGGGTCACTTCGGCTTCGGTGCGTTGCAGCTGCGAGATGATCCAGCGATCGGCCAGCGACAGCTCGTAAGCTTCGCCGTTCTGGCCGCAATCTTCGCCCTTGTCCAGAACGTAACGCGCGGCGTTCCAGATCTTGTTGCAGAAGTTGCGATAGCCTTCGACGCGACCCATGTCGAACTTGATGTCGCGACCGGTCGAGGCCAGCGAGCAGAAGGTAAAGCGCAGGGCGTCGGTGCCGTAGCTTTCGATGCCATTGGCGAATTCTTCGCGGGTGGCTTTCTCGATCTTCTTCGCCAGTTTCGGTTGCATCAGGCCCGAGGTGCGCTTCTGCACCAGGGTTTCCAGGTCGATGCCGTCGATGATGTCCAGCGGGTCAAGGACGTTGCCCTTGGACTTGGACATCTTCTGGCCCTGGCCGTCGCGTACCAGACCGTGTACGTACACAGTCTTGAACGGAACCTGCGGCGTACCGTCTTCGTTCTTCATCAGGTGCATGGTCATCATGATCATCCGGGCAACCCAGAAGAAAATGATGTCGAAACCGGTGACCAGCACGTCGGTGGAGTGGAATTTCTTCAGGAACTCGGTCTGCTCAGGCCAGCCCAGAGTAGAGAACGTCCATAGGCCGGAACTGAACCAGGTGTCGAGTACGTCATTGTCCTGTTGCAGCGCAACGTCCGGGCCGAGGTTGTGCTTGGCACGCACTTCGGCTTCGTCGCGACCGACGTAGACTTTGCCTGACTCGTCGTACCAGGCCGGAATCCGGTGGCCCCACCACAGCTGACGGCTGATGCACCAGTCCTGGATGTCGCGCATCCACGAGAAGTACATGTTTTCGTACTGCTTGGGCACGAACTGGATGCGGCCGT
Organism: Pseudomonas sp. B21_DOA; assembly: GCA_030544685.1. NCBI lineage: Bacteria > Pseudomonadati > Pseudomonadota > Gammaproteobacteria > Pseudomonadales > Pseudomonadaceae > Pseudomonas > Pseudomonas sp. B21_DOA. The sequence goes on from CP086683.1 coordinate 2,090,604, forward strand.
CTTCAACAGCGGCGATAGCAGGCTCGGCCAGTGGCTTGGTCGACACGTACCACTGGTCGGTCAGCCACGGCTCGATAACCGTGCCGGAGCGATCGCCTTTTGGCGTTTTCAGGTTGTGATCGTTGACGCTCACCAGCAGGCCGGCAGCGTCGAATGCGGCGACGATCTGCTTGCGCGCTTCGAAACGTTCCAGGCCAGCGAACTCGGCCGGAATCTTGCCGTCAATGCTCTCGTTCAGCGTGCCGTCGAGGTTGAATACCTGTGCAGCAGGCAGCACGTTGGCGTTCTTGTCGAAGATGTTCAGCAGCGGCAGGTTGTGGCGCTTGCCGACTTCGTAGTCGTTGAAATCGTGGGCCGGGGTGATTTTCACGCAGCCGGTGCCGAATTCAGGGTCGCAGTAATCGTCAGCGATGATCGGGATGCGCCGGCCAACCAGTGGCAGCTCGACGAATTTGCCGATCAGGGCTTTGTAGCGCTCGTCGTTCGGGTTAACCGCGACGGCGGAGTCGCCGAGCATGGTTTCCGGACGGGTGGTGGCGACGATCAGGAAGTCATTGCCCTCGGCGGTTTTCACGCCGTCAGCCAATGGGTATTTCAGGTTCCACAGGAAGCCTTTCTCTTCGTGGTTTTCCACTTCGAGGTCGGAAATCGCCGTGTGCAGTTTGGTGTCCCAGTTGACCAGACGCTTGCCGCGATAGATCAGGCCGTCTTCATGCAGACGCACGAAGGCTTCCTTGACCGCTTCCGAGAGACCGTCGTCCATGGTGAAGCGCTCGCGGCTCCAGTCGACGGACGAGCCGAGGCGGCGGATCTGCCGGCTGATGTTGCCACCGGACTGATCTTTCCATTCCCAGACTTTCTCAAGGAATTTTTCCCGGCCCAGATCGTGACGATTCTGGCCCTGGGCTTCGAGTTGGCGCTCCACCAGCATCTGCGTGGCGATACCGGCGTGGTCGGTGCCCGGCTGCCACAGGGTGTCGCGACCCTGCATGCGGCGGAAACGGATCAGTGCGTCCATGATTGCGTTGTTGAAGCCGTGACCCATGTGCAGGCTGCCGGTGACGTTCGGCGGCGGGATCATGATGGTGTAGGACTCGCCCGCGCCTTGCGGGGCGAAGTAGTTCTCGGACTCCCAGGTCTTGTACCAGGAAGTTTCAATGGCGTGCGGCTGGTAGGTCTTATCCATGCGCGGCGGGACCCTATTGGCATTTATTCAGGAAAAGCCGGGAAGTATAGCCGTGGGGACAGCCACAAGCCACAAGCTGCAAGCTTCAAGAGGAGCGCGGCGGATTTGCTTTGGCTTTGGCTTGCAGCTTAAAGCTTGCCGCTTGCAGCTGCGGCGAGCAGCCGCTCCATCCGCGCATCGAGGCGGCGTTTGATTTCGGTTTCGATGTGCGGGGCGAAGTCGTCGATCACGTCTTGCATGATCAGTTGCGCAGCGGCGCGCAGTTCGCGGTCCAGGTGGAGGAGGGCGTCCGGGCCTTTATCGACCGGGGCGGCAACCTGGGCAGCCGGGGCCGGCGTTGGTTCTTGTTCGACCGCCGCCGGCTCATTGCTGACGGAATCGAACAGCATCGGAATCTGTTCCTGTTCGCTGTCATCGACCGTATCGGTCAACAGCGGTGGTTGCAGGTTGTCATCGCCGAGCAACTGACGGATCGATTCGAGATCGTCCAGCAGGTGAGCGGACTTCTGTTGCGGTTTCGGAGTGTCCATTGGAGTGCTCAGAGTCGCTGTAAACGGTGGTCTTGCAGAGGATAGCCCTGTTCGCGGTAGGAACGGAAACTCTCCCGCGCGGCGGCTCGAATGGTCGGATCTTCCACCACTACCTCCGCCACTCGGGCGAATTTGCTGGCGAAGGCCGGCACTTTCAGATCGAGATTGACCAGCAGATCCTGATGCTCGCCACAGTCTTCCCCGAGTCCCAGCACGATCAAGCCGTCCGGTTCACTGTCGGCAGGGCCGTGGGGCACGAAGCTTTCGCCCTTGAATGCCCACAGGCGCGCATCAAGATCGTCACGCTGGGCCGCATCGCTGCAATGCAGGTAAATGCGGTGGCCCATGCGCCAGGCTTTCTCGGTGAGCTTGCAGGCAAAGTCCAGGCGTGCAGAAGGATCGGCGCTGGGCAGGATATAGAAGTCGACTTTGGTCATTGCGGTTCCAGAGCGGCAAGTGGCGTCACCCGAGAGTGACGCCACCTTTCAGCGGTTTCAGGCCTTGGCGCGATCCAGCAGGTACTGGGTCAGCAGTGGAACCGGACGGCCAGTGGCGCCTTTGTCCTTGCCGCCGCTGGTCCATGCCGTGCCGGCGATGTCCAGGTGCGCCCAGTTGAGGTTCTTGGTGAAGCGCGACAGGAAGCAGGCGGCAGTGATGGTGCCGGCCTTCGGCCCGCCAATGTTGGCGATGTCGGCGAACGGGCTGTCCAGTTGCTCTTGATACTCATCGAACAGCGGCAGTTGCCAGGCGCGGTCGTCGGCAGCCTTGCCGGCGCTGAGCAACTGGTCGATCAGTTCGTCGTTGTTGCCCAGCAGGCCGGACGTGTGTGCGCCCAGGGCCACTACGCAAGCGCCGGTCAGGGTGGCGATGTCGATCACCGCTTGTGGCTTGAAGCGCTCGGCGTAGGTCAGTGCATCGCACAGCACCAGGCGGCCTTCGGCGTCGGTGTTGAGGATTTCCACGGTCTGGCCGCTCATGGTGGTGACGATGTCGCCGGGACGCGAAGCGTTGCCGCTCGGCATGTTCTCGGCGCAGGCGAGGATGCACACCAGATTGATCGGCAGTTTCAGCTCGAGCACGGCGCGCAAGGTTCCGAATACGGAGGCAGCGCCGCCCATGTCGTACTTCATTTCGTCCATGCCGGCACCCGGCTTCAGGCTGATGCCGCCGGTGTCGAAAGTAATGCCCTTGCCGACCAGCGCGTATGGCTTCTCGGATTTCTTGCCGCCGTTGTATTGCATGACGATCAGGCGCGGTGGCTGGGCGCTGCCCTGGCCCACGGCGTAGAACGAGCCCATGCCGAGGGATTTGATCTTCTTCTCGTCGAGTACTTCGACTTTCAGATCCTTGAACTCTTTGCCCAGGTTCTTCGCCTGTTCGCCCATGAAGGTCGGGTGACAGATGTTCGGCGGCAGGTTGCCCAGATCGCGGGTGAAGGCCATGCCGTTAGCGATAGCAGTGGCGTGATTCACGGCGCGCTGAACTTCGGCTTGCGCAGCCTTGATGGTCAGCAGGGTGATTTTCTTCAGCGCGCGCGGTTCGGCTTTCTGGCTCTTGAACTGGTCAAAGGTGTAGCCGCCGTCGACCAGGGTTTCTGCCAGCAGGCGAGTCTTGCCGTAGCTGTCGCGACCTTTAACGATGACTTCGTCCAGCGCCAGCACGGCATCACCGCCGCCCAGACCTTTGAGGGTGTTGAGGATGCCGGCAACGATTTTGCGGAACGGACGATCGCCCAGTTCCTCGTCCTTGCCCACGCCGACCAGCAAAACGCGCTCGGCTTTCAGGTTCGGCAGGCTGTGCAGCAGCAGGCTTTGACCGACCTTGCCGGCCAGGTCGCCACGCTTGAGCACGGCGCTGATCGCGCCGCCGCTCGACTCGTCGACCAGTCTGGCGGCGACACCGAGTTTTCGGCCTTCGCCGACGGCAACCACCAGGGTGGCGGTTTTCAACGTTTCTGGGCTAACGCTTTTTACAACCAGTTCCATGTCCGGATCCCTGAATGAATGGTCAACACGCAGGCGTTCGACGTTGTCCGCAATCGCCTGCTTATAAAGAGAAGAGGCGCAGGCCGAAGCCTGCGACAAGGGCCGCAGTTTGAACCTCGCTCCCCGCGCCTGACAACCCTCGAGCAAAGGATTACAGAGATGGATGAGTGTGCGCAGTGACAGGCGCACCCAATCACAGGATAATGCCGCATCTTTTTCGACCGCTCTGCATGGCGGGCCGGTCGATGTGTTTGCTTGTTTGGCCGCCTTAGCCTGACAACCCTGGAGTGTCTGGTTTGATCGTCTTCCGTTATCTGTCCCGCGAAGTCCTGTTGACCCTCAGCGCCGTAAGTGCCGTGCTGCTGGTCATCATCATGAGCGGTCGCTTCATCAAATACCTGGCACAGGCTGCGGCCGGTCAGCTCGATCCGGGCTCGCTGTTCCTGATCATGGGCTTTCGTCTGCCGGGTTTCCTGCAACTGATTCTGCCGCTGGGTCTGTTCCTCGGGATCCTGCTGGCCTACGGTCGCCTGTACCTCGAAAGCGAAATGACCGTGCTTTCGGCCACCGGCATGAGCCAGCAGAAGCTGTTTCGCATGACCCTGTTTCCGGCAACGCTGGTGGCACTGGTGGTGGCTTGGTTGAGCCTCGGCCTGGCTCCGCAGGGCGCCAACCAGTTTCAGTTGCTGTTGAACAAGCAGGACGCGCTGACCGAGTTCGATACCCTCGAACCGGGCCGCTTCCAGGCATTGCGTGACGGTACTCGGGTGACCTACACCGAAACCCTGAGCGACGACCGCGTCAATCTCGGCAGCGTGTTCATCTCGCAGAAGAACCTCGGTGCCGATAAGAAGGACCGCGGGATTTCCGTGCTGGTGGCCGAGTCGGGCCGTCAGGAAATCCGCCCCGATGGCAATCGCTACCTGATCCTCGACAACGGCTATCGCTATGACGGCAGCCCGGGGCAGGCCGATTACCGCGCCATTCATTACGAAACCTACGGTGTGCTGCTGCCCAAGCCGGACGTCAGCGAAGAAGTCACCGATCGTGACGCGATGCCGACCACGTCCCTGTGGGGCAGTGATGACATCCGTTCGAGAACCGAACTGCAATGGCGCATGTCCCTGCCACTGTTGGTGTTCATCGTGACCCTAATGGCGGTGCCGCTGTCGCGGGTGAATCCGCGTCAGGGGCGTTTCCTCAAGCTGCTGCCGGCGATTCTTCTTTATATGGCTTACCTGACCATCCTGATCGCCGCCCGCGGCGCCCTTGAAAAAGGCAAGATCCCGCCAGCCCTCGGCCTGTGGTGGGTGCACGCGATCTTCCTGGTCATCGGCCTCGGCCTGCTGTATTGGGAGCCGATGCGCTTGAAACTGGCCAGCCGTCGCAGCGCTGCGCTGGAGGTGGCCCGTGGTTAAACTCGACCGCTACATCGGCAGCAGCGTATTCATGGCGATCATCGCCGTGCTGGCGATCATCCTCGGCCTGGCAACGCTTTTCGCCTTCATCGATGAAATGGGCGATGTCAGCGACACCTATACACTGGTCGACGTGCTCGGTTTTGTCTTGCTGACCGCACCGCGCCGGCTCTATGAAATGCTGCCGATGGCGGCATTGATCGGCTGCCTGATCGGTCTCGGCAGTCTGGCCAGCAGCAGTGAGCTGACCGTGATGCGCGCTGCTGGCGTGTCGATCGGCCGTATCGTCTGGGCTGTAATGAAGCCAATGCTGGTGCTGATGCTCGCTGGCGTGCTGATCGGCGAATACGTCGCCCCCGCCACCGAAACCATGGCCCAGGCCAATCGCTCGCTGGCCCAGGGCAGCGGCGATGCGCAAAGCGCCAAGCACGGGATGTGGCACCGTCAGGGTGAAGAATTCATCCACATCAACGCGGTTCAACCGAACGGTCTGTTGTACGGCGTGACGCGTTATCACTTCGACAAGGAGCGCCATCTGCTCAGCTCCAGCTTCGCCAAGAAGGCCGAGTTTGACGGCACCAAGTGGCAGCTTACCGACGTTGCCACCACGCTGTTCAAGGAGCGCAGTACTGAAGTCGTCAATACCCCGAGCGAGGAGTGGGACGTGGCGTTGAGCCCGCAACTGCTCAGTACCGTGGTCATGGCGCCGGAATCGCTGTCGATCAGCGGTCTGTGGGGCTACATCCACTATCTGGCCGAACAAGGCCTGAGCAATGGCCGTTACTGGCTGGCATTTTGGGTCAAGGTGTTGCAGCCGCTGGTGACCGCCGCGCTGGTGCTGATGGCGATCTCGTTCATCTTCGGCCCGCTGCGTTCGGTGACCCTCGGTCAGCGTGTGTTCACCGGCGTGCTGGTGGGCTTCACCTTCCGTATCGTTCAGGATTTGCTGGGGCCATCGAGTCTGGTGTTCGGATTCTCGCCGCTGTTTGCGGTGCTGGTGCCCGCCGCAGTCTGTGCATTGGCGGGCGTCTGGCTGCTCAGACGCGCGGGCTGATGAACAAGCTTTCATTCAGCGCTTGAACCCTGAAAACGCCTCGGTCGCCAGACCGGGGCGTTTTTGCATGCGATCCGGGTGACAGGCGAACGTGACGCTTGCGCCGTGTATCAGGTACAATTCCCGGCTATTTTTCGGCGGGCCAAGCCTGCAGCCTTTTTGAGTGTTGATCCGTGAGTGATTTGAGTCATATCCGCAATTTCTCCATCATCGCCCACATTGACCATGGCAAGTCGACGCTGGCTGACCGTTTCATCCAGATGTGCGGCGGCCTGGCCGAGCGTGAAATGGAAGCCCAGGTACTGGATTCCATGGATCTTGAGCGTGAACGCGGGATCACCATCAAGGCCCATAGCGTTACCCTCTATTACAAAGCCAAAGATGGCATCACCTACCAGCTGAACTTCATTGACACCCCGGGCCACGTCGACTTCACCTACGAAGTCAGCCGTTCCCTGGCCGCGTGTGAAGGCGCCTTGCTGGTGGTCGATGCGGGGCAGGGCGTAGAAGCCCAGTCCGTGGCCAACTGCTACACCGCCATCGAGCAGGGCCTGGAGGTCATGCCGGTGCTGAACAAGATCGACCTGCCTCAGGCCGAGCCGGATCGCGTCAAGGACGAGATCGAGAAGATCATCGGCATCGACGCTACCGACGCCGTCACCTGCAGCGCCAAGACCGGCCTGGGTGTCGACGAAGTGCTCGAGCGTCTGGTACACACCATCCCTGCGCCGACCGGCAACATCGAAGATCCGCTGCAAGCGTTGATCATCGACTCCTGGTTCGACAACTACCTGGGCGTTGTTTCCCTGGTACGCGTGCGCCATGGCCGTGTGAAGAAGGGCGACAAGATTCTGGTCAAGTCCACCGGCAAGGTGCACCTGGTCGACAGCGTCGGCGTGTTCAACCCGAAACACACCGCCACCGTTGATCTGAAGGCCGGCGAAGTGGGCTTCATCATCGCCAGCATCAAGGACATTCACGGTGCACCGGTCGGTGACACCCTGACCCTGAGCTCCACGCCAGACGTTCCGGTGCTGCCGGGCTTCAAACGCATTCAGCCACAGGTTTACGCCGGTCTGTTCCCGGTCAGCTCCGACGACTTCGAGGATTTCCGCGAAGCGCTGCAGAAGCTGACCCTGAACGACTCGTCGCTGCAGTACACCCCGGAAAGCTCGGACGCCCTGGGCTTCGGCTTCCGTTGCGGCTTCCTCGGCATGCTGCACATGGAAATCATCCAGGAGCGCCTCGAGCGCGAATACGACCTGGACCTGATCACCACCGCGCCGACGGTAATTTTCGAGCTGGTGCTGAAAACCGGTGAAACGATTTATGTCGACAACCCGTCGAAGCTTCCGGACGTGTCGGCGATCGAGGACATGCGCGAGCCAATCGTGCGCGCCAATATCCTTGTACCGCAGGAACACCTGGGCAACGTCATCACCCTGTGCATCGAGAAACGCGGCGTACAGGTCGACATGCTGTTCCTCGGCAATCAGGTGCAAGTGACCTACGACCTACCGATGAACGAAGTGGTTCTGGACTTCTTCGACCGTCTCAAATCCACCAGCCGCGGCTATGCTTCGCTGGACTACCATTTCGATCGTTACCAATCGGCTAATCTGGTGAAACTGGACGTGCTGATCAACGGCGACAAGGTCGATGCCCTGGCATTGATCGTGCACCGTGACAATTCGCACTTCAAAGGTCGCCAGTTGACCGAGAAGATGAAAGAACTGATTCCTCGTCAGATGTTCGACGTGGCGATTCAGGCCGCCATTGGTGGTCAGATCGTGGCCCGGACAACCGTCAAGGCGCTCAGAAAGAACGTATTGGCCAAATGCTACGGCGGTGACGTCAGTCGTAAGAAGAAACTGCTCGAGAAGCAGAAGGCCGGTAAGAAACGCATGAAACAGGTCGGCAACGTGGAAATTCCACAGGAAGCCTTCCTCGCCGTGCTCAGGTTGGAATAATCAGGTCCTATGTCGCTAAATTTCCCGCTGTTGCTGGTCATCGCCGTGTTCGTCTGCGGCCTGTTGGCGTTGCTCGATCTGCTGTTCCTGGCGCCGCGTCGGCGGGCTGCCATTGCCTCTTATCAAGGCAGTGTCAGCCAGCCCGAGCCTGTGGTGGTCGAGAAACTGAACAAAGAGCCGCTGCTGGTCGAATACGGCAAGTCGTTCTTTCCGGTGCTGTTCATCGTGCTGGTGCTGCGTTCGTTCCTGGTGGAGCCGTTCCAGATTCCGTCCGGCTCGATGAAACCGACCCTGGACGTCGGCGACTTCATTCTGGTGAACAAGTTTTCCTACGGCATCCGTCTGCCGGTGATCGACAAGAAGATCATCGAAGTCGGTGACCCGCAGCGCGGCGATGTCATGGTGTTCCGCTACCCGAGCGACCCGAACGTCAACTACATCAAGCGTGTGGTCGGCCTGCCGGGTGACACGGTGCGTTACACCGCCGACAAGCGTCTGTTCGTCAACGGCGAATCGATTGCCGAGAAGATGGTCGGTGCCGAAGCGGGTTCGCTGGGCAGCGCGGAGCTCTATCAGGAAAAACTCGGCGCAGCCGAGCACCTGATCCGCAAGGAAATGAGCCGCTACCGCGCGACCCCGGATCGTTCGTGGACAGTGCCTGCCGGGCACTACTTCATGATGGGCGACAACCGCGACAACTCGAACGACAGCCGCTACTGGGATGATCCGAACATTCCCAAGGACCTGCTGGGCATGGTTCCCGACAAGAATATTGTCGGCAAGGCCTTCGCGGTCTGGATGAGCTGGCCGGAGCCGAAACTCAGCCACCTGCCGAATTTCTCGCGGGTCGGCCTGATCAAGTAATCAAACACGGCGCTGTTGACCACAGCGCCGAATGCATTTCTGGAGCCGGCACAATCGGCTTCGCAATCGCCAGGATTTATTTTTTGAACACAGCGTTAATTGTCCCAGGCCTGCGCCGTACCCCGGCGATGGCAGTGGAAACCAGCCACGAACTCAGCGTGGGTAAACCGTGAGCGTTTCTCTAAGCCGTCTCGAGCGCCAGCTCGGTTACACCTTCAAGGACCAGGAGCTGATGCTGCTGGCCCTCACGCACCGCAGTTTTGCCGGGCGCAACAACGAGCGTCTGGAATTCCTCGGTGATGCCATCCTCAACTTCGTTGCTGGCGAGGCGCTGTTCGATCGCTTCCCGTTGGCCCGCGAAGGCCAGTTGTCGCGTTTGCGCGCACGCCTGGTAAAAGGTGAGACGCTGGCCGTACTGGCTCGCGGTTTCGACCTCGGTGATTATCTGCGTCTGGGTTCGGGTGAACTGAAGAGCGGTGGTTTCCGCCGTGAATCGATTCTCGCCGATGCCCTCGAAGCCCTGATCGGTGCGATCTACCTCGATGCCGGCATGGACGTCGCCCGCGAGCGCGTGCTGGCGTGGCTGGCCGGCGAATTCGAAGGCCTGACCCTGGTCGACACCAACAAGGATCCGAAAACCCGCTTGCAGGAACACCTGCAATCGCGCGGTTGCGAACTGCCACGCTACGAAGTGGTGGATATCCAGGGCGAACCGCACTGCCGTACCTTCTTCGTCGAATGCGAAGTGGTCTTACTGAATGAAAAAAGCCGAGGTCAGGGTGTGAGCCGTCGTATTGCCGAACAGGTAGCGGCCGCCGCAGCACTGATTGCCCTGGGCGTGGAGAATGGCAATGACTGATACAAACGCAACTCGCTGTGGCTACGTTGCCATCGTCGGCCGTCCCAACGTCGGCAAGTCGACGCTGCTCAACCACATCCTCGGCCAGAAGCTCGCGATCACCTCGCGCAAGCCGCAGACCACCCGCCACAACATGCTCGGGATCAAGACCGAGGGCGACGTGCAGGCGATCTACGTCGACACCCCGGGCATGCACAAGGGTGGCGAAAAGGCCCTGAACCGCTACATGAACAAGACCGCTTCGGCGGCGTTGAAAGACGTCGACGTGGTGATCTTCGTCGTCGACCGTACCAAGTGGACCGACGAAGACCAGATGGTGCTCGAGCGTGTGCAGTACGTGACCGGCCCGCTGATCGTCGCGCTGAACAAGACTGATCGCATCGAAGACAAGGCCGAGCTGATGCCGCACCTGAGCTGGTTGCAGGAACAGCTGCCGAACGCGCAGATCATCCCGATTTCCGCGCAGCACGGGCACAACCTCGAAGCGCTGGAAAAGGTCATCGCCGATCATTTGCCGGAGAATGATCACTTCTTCCCGGAAGACCAGATCACCGACCGCAGCAGCCGTTTCCTCGCTGCCGAACTGGTGCGCGAGAAAATCATGCGCCAGATGGGTGCCGAGCTGCCGTACCAGATCACCGTCGAGATCGAAGAGTTCAAGCAGCAGGGCAAGACGTTGCACATCCACGCGTTGATTCTCGTCGAGCGTGACGGTCAGAAGAAAATCATCATTGGCGACAAGGGCGAGCGCATCAAGCGCATCGGCACCGAAGCGCGCAAGGACATGGAGCTGCTGTTCGACTCCAAGATCATGCTCAACCTGTGGGTCAAGGTGAAGGGCGGCTGGTCCGATGACGAGCGTGCGCTGCGTTCGCTGGGTTACGGCGACCTGTAAAAACGCGGTTGGCGCAACACCGAAGAAACCTGTGGGAGCGAGCTTGCTCGCGAAGGCGTAGTGCCAGCCGACATATTTGTTGACTGTCACCCAGCATTCGCGAGCAAGCTCGCTCCCACATTGGTTTTGGGGTGAATATAGAACCGCGTTTTCATCAATGAGAGCTCCATGTCCTCAACACCACCTCCCGCGCAACCGGCCTACGTTCTGCACAGTCGCGCCTATCGCGAAACCAGCGCACTGGTCGATTTCCTCACGCCGCAAGGTCGGCTGCGGGCGGTGTTGCGCAGTGCGCGGGGCAAGGCTGGAACATTGGCGCGGCCGTTTGTGGCGCTGGAGGTCGAGTTCCGTGGCAAGGGTGAGTTGAAGAATGTCGGGCGCATGGAGAGCTCCGGCACCTCGGCCTGGCTCAACGGCGAGGCGCTGTTCAGCGGTCTCTATCTCAACGAGTTGCTGATTCGCCTGCTGCCCGCCGAAGACCCGCATCCCGCCGTATTCGATCACTATGCTGCGACCCTGTTGGCGCTGGCCGAGGGGCGGCCGCTGGAGCCGTTGCTGCGCTCCTTCGAATGGCGTCTGCTGGATGATCTTGGCTACGGCTTTTCCATGAATACCGATATGCACGGTGAGCCTGTGGCACCTGACGGTCTCTATCGCCTGCAAGTCGATGCCGGTCTCGAAAGGGTGTATCTGCTGCAACCAGGCTTGTTCAACGGTACCGAACTGCTGGCCATGGCCGAAGCCGACTGGTCGGCGCCCGGTGCGCTGTCGGCGGCCAAGCGTCTGATGCGCCAGGCACTGGCAGTGCATTTGGGCGGGCGTCCGCTTGTCAGTCGCGAGCTGTTTCGCAAGCCCTGATATGCTGTGCGCCGAATCTCTCAATCCAGGAGCGCATCCGTGACCAGCAGCAATCGCATTCTTCTCGGCGTGAACATCGACCACGTCGCCACCCTGCGTCAGGCCCGTGGCACGCGCTATCCGGATCCGGTCAAAGCGGCGCTGGATGCAGAAGAGGCGGGCGCTGATGGCATCACCGTGCACCTGCGTGAAGACCGTCGGCACATCCAGGAGCGTGACGTGCTGCTGCTCAAAGATGTGCTGCAAACCCGCATGAACTTCGAAATGGGCGTCACCGAAGAAATGATGGCGTTCGCCGAGCGCATTCGCCCGGCGCATATCTGCCTGGTTCCGGAGACCCGTCAGGAGCTGACCACCGAAGGCGGTCTGGATGTGGCGGGGCAGGAAGAGCGCATCAGGGCTGCGGTCGAGCGGTTGTCGAAAATCGGTAGCGAAGTGTCACTGTTCATCGACGCCGACGAGCGCCAGATCGCCGCCTCCAAGCGCGTCGGTGCGCCGGCCATCGAGCTGCACACCGGGCGTTACGCCGATGCCGAAACCCCGACTGAAGTGGCAGAAGAGCTCAAGCGCGTCGCTGATGGCGTGGCATTTGGGCTGGCGCAGGGTCTGATCGTCAATGCCGGGCATGGCCTGCATTACCACAACGTTGAAGCTGTGGCGGCGATCAAAGGCATCAACGAACTGAACATTGGCCATGCGCTGGTGGCGCATGCGTTGTTCGTGGGCTTCAAATCTGCTGTGTCGGAAATGAAGGCGCTGATTCTGGCGGCGGCCAAGCACTGAGCAGCTACACAAACCCCTGTGGGAGCGAGCCTGCTCGCGAAAACGATGTATCAGTCAAAGATAATGTCGACTGACACGACGCTTTCGCGAGCAGGCTCGCTCCCACAGTTGGATTTGAGGTGTGGGTTAAAGCGGGGCGGGTTCTTGCGCCGGTTTTGACTTGTCGATCGCCGGCACATGCAGGTTGCCCTCGGCCACCTGATCGCCTTCAAGCTGCGGCTGGGTTACCCAGGTCAGGATGTCGTAGTAGCGCCGGATGTTCGCTACGAAATGCACCGGTTCGCCACCCCGGGCGTAGCCGTAACGGGTCTTGCTGTACCACTGTTTCTGCGACAGGCGCGGCAGGATTTTTTCACGTCCAGCCACTTGTCCGGATTCAAGCCTTCCTTCGCCGCCAGTTTGCGCGCGTCGTCCAGATGGCCGCTGCCGACGTTGTACGCCGCCAAGGCAAACCAGGTGCGGTCCGGTTCCTGGATCGAATCGTCCAGCTGATCCTTCATATAGGCCAGGTACTTGGCGCCGCCCATGATGCTCTGCTTGGGATCGAGGCGGTTTGACACACCCATCGCCTGCGCGGTGTTCTGAGTCAGCATCATCAAGCCGCGCACGCCGGTTTTTGACGTCACTGCGGGCTGCCACAGCGATTCCTGATAACCGATGGCAGCCAGCAGGCGCCAATCGACTTTCTCTTTCTTCGCGTAATTCTTGAAGTGCTGTTCGTATTTCGGCAGGCGCTGCTGCAAATGCTGGGCGAAGGTGGTGGCGCCCATATAGCCGAGGACATCAACGTGGCCGTAGTAGCGGTCTTTCAGGCGTTGCAGGGTGCCGTTTTTCTGCACCTTGTCCAGATAGGCGTTGATTTCATTGAGCAGGCTGTTGTCCTCGCCCGGACCAACCGCCCAACTCTGACTGCGCGCGTCACCGAGATCAAAGGCGACGCGGATGTTGGTGAAGTACACCTGGTTCATCGCCACTTCGTTGGAGTCGACCAACGTCAGGTCAATCTGGCCCTCATCGACCATGCGCAGGAGATCGACCACTTCAACCGCGTCGGATTCTTCGTATTCGATGCCGGGATATTTCTGTTTCAGCCCGGCCAGTTGCTCGGCGTGGGTGCTGCCCTTGAGCACGGTGATCTTCTTGCCGACCAGATCCGCCGGATCGGTTGGCCGCGACTGGCCGTTGCGGTAGATGATCTGCGGGGTGACTTCAAGGTAGGAATGGGAGAACCGCACCTGCTTCTTGCGTTCATCGCTGCTGACCAGACCGGCCGCCGCGAGCACCGGGCCGTTCGGCTTGCCGATCTGATTGAACAGGTCATCGAGATTGTCAGCGGTCTCGATCTTCAACTCGACACCCAAATCGTCGGCGAAACGCTTCACCAGCTCGTATTCGAAGCCGGTTTCGCCGCTGCGATCCTGAAAGTAGGTGGCGGGGCTGTTACGGGTAACCACCCGCAGCACACCGTCCTCCTTTACGCGCTCGAGTGTGTTGGGTTTATCAACACAGCCACCGAGCATCAGGAAGAGTCCGGTTGCGATCAGCCATTTGGCGTATCGCGGACGCAAAGCCGTTGGGAAAAACATCTGCGCAGTATACGCAAACGGCCACGGGCGCCATATCTCGACAGCGTAGGACTAGTCTGCTAGCGATCACAAATCCGAACGAAATCCCTTGAATACGGGCCTTCAGGGCATTTTGTTACAGTAAAAATAAGCCGCGCTGAAACGCTCGATTTACCTGACCCCGAAGGCAGAAACACAGATTGCTACCCGAGTGCAACCGTGCGTAGCGTTTCGGGTGATGTTGAGGTCGGTTTAGGCTAGAATGCACGGCCTCAAAGCACACCCCTTCCCGAGGCTGTCCCGAAGATGTTGATCCTGCGCGGCGCTCCTGCCCTTTCTGCCTTTCGCCACAGCAAACTCCTTGAGCAACTGAGCCAGAAGGTTCCAGCTGTCAGTGGCCTGTATGCTGAATTCGCTCACTTCGCCGAAGTCACCGGCGTCCTGACCGGCGACGAACAGCAGGTGCTAGCGCGCCTTCTGAAGTACGGCCCAAGTGTTCCGGTTCAAGAGCCGACCGGCCGTCTGTTTCTGGTGTTGCCGCGTTTCGGCACCATCTCGCCGTGGTCGAGCAAGGCCAGCGACATCGCCCGCAACTGCGGCCTGAGCAAGATCCAGCGCCTGGAACGCGGTATCGCCTTCTATGTTGCAGGGCAGTTCAGCGAAGCCGAAGCCCAACTGATTTCGGACGCCCTGCATGACCGCATGACCCAGATCGTGCTGGCCAACCTCGAGCAGGCCGCCGGTCTGTTCAGCCACGCCGAGCCAAAGCCGCTGACTGCAATCGACATCCTCGGTGGCGGTCGCGCCGCGCTGGAGAAGGCCAACACCGAGCTGGGCCTGGCCCTGGCTGAAGACGAGATCGACTATCTGGTCAACGCCTTCAATGGTCTCAAGCGCAACCCGCACGACATCGAACTGATGATGTTCGCCCAGGCCAACTCCGAGCACTGCCGCCACAAGATCTTCAACGCCAGTTGGGACATTGACGGCCAGAGCCAGGAAAAAGCCTGTTCGGCATGATCAAGAACACCTATCAGATGCACAGCGAAGGCGTGTTGTCCGCTTATAAGGACAACGCTTCGGTGATCGTCGGCAACGTTGCCGGCCGCTTCTTCCCGAACCCTGAAACCCGCCAGTACGGCGCGGTGCAGGAGCCGGTGCACATCCTGATGAAGGTTGAAACCCACAACCACCCGACCGCGATTGCTCCGTTCCCGGGTGCATCGACCGGTTCCGGCGGCGAGATCCGTGACGAAGGTGCAACCGGTCGCGGCGCCAAGCCCAAGGCCGGCCTCACCGGTTTCACCGTATCGAACCTGCAGATCCCGGGCTTCGAACAGCCGTGGGAAGTGCCGTACGGCAAGCCTGAGCGCATCGTCACCGCGCTGGACATCATGATCGAAGGCCCGCTCGGCGGCGCCGCGTTCAACAACGAATTCGGGCGTCCGGCGCTGACTGGCTACTTCCGTACCTTCGAACAATCGATCACCACTCCGCACGGTGACGAAGTGCGTGGTTACCACAAGCCGATCATGCTCGCTGGCGGCATGGGCAACATCCGTGAAGAACACGTCAAGAAACGCGAGATCGTTGTTGGTTCGAAGCTGATCGTGCTCGGCGGCCCGGCGATGTTGATCGGTCTGGGCGGCGGCGCGGCTTCGTCGATGGCCACCGGCACCAGCTCGGCGGATCTGGATTTTGCTTCCGTGCAGCGTGAAAACCCTGAAATGGAGCGTCGTTGCCAGGAAGTCATCGACCGTTGCTGGCAACTGGGTGACAAGAACCCGATCAGCTTCATCCATGACGTCGGCGCAGGCGGTCTGTCCAACGCCTTCCCGGAACTGGTCAACGACGGCGATCGCGGTGGCCGTTTCGAACTGCGCAACATTCCCAACGACGAGCCGGGCATGGCCCCGCACGAAATCTGGTCCAACGAATCCCAGGAACGTTACGTTCTCGCGGTTGGCCCGGCTGATTTCGAGCGTTTCAAGGCGATCTGCGAACGCGAGCGTTGCCCGTTTGCCGTAGTCGGTGAAGCCACTGCCGAGCCGCAGCTGACCGTGACCGACAGCCACTTCGGCAACAACCCGGTGGACATGCCCCTGGAAGTGTTGCTGGGCAAAGCGCCGCGCATGCACCGTTCGGTGGTTCGCGAAGCTGAATTGGGCGATGACTTCGATCCGTCGAACCTCGACATCAGCGAGTCCATCGAACGCGTTCTGCATCACCCGGCCGTGGCAAGCAAGAGCTTCCTGATCACCATCGGCGACCGCACCATCACTGGCCTCGTCGCCCGTGACCAGATGGTCGGCCCATGGCAGGTGCCGGTGGCTGACGTTGCCGTCACCGCCACCAGTTTCGACGTCTACACCGGTGAAGCCATGGCGATGGGCGAGCGTACACCGCTGGCTCTGCTGGACGCGCCGGCCTCGGGCCGCATGGCCATCGGCGAAACCATCACCAACATTGCCGCCTCGCGCATCAACAAGCTCTCCGACATCAAACTGTCGGCGAACTGGATGTCCGCTGCCGGCCACCCGGGCGAAGACGCGCGTCTGTACGACACCGTAAAAGCGGTCGGCATGGAACTGTGCCCTGAGCTGGGCATCACCATTCCGGTGGGCAAGGACTCGATGTCCATGGCCACGCGCTGGAACGATAACGGCGAAGACAAGACCGTCACCTCGCCGATGTCGCTGATCGTGACCGGTTTCGCGCCAGTGGCTGACATCCGTCAGACCCTGACTCCGGAACTGCGCATGGACAAGGGCACCACCGACCTGATCCTGATCGACCTCGGTCGCGGGCAGAACCGCATGGGCGCCTCGATCCTTGCGCAAGTCCACGGCAAACTCGGCAAGCAAGCTCCGGATGTCGATGACGCCGAAGACCTCAAAGCCTTCTTCGCCGTGATCCAGGGCCTCAACGCCGACGGTCACCTGCTGGCGTACCACGACCGTTCCGACGGTGGTCTGCTGACCTCCGTGGTGGAAATGGCCTTCGCCGGCCACTGCGGTCTGAGCCTGAACCTGGACAGCGTTGCCGAATCCGCTTCGGAAATCGCCGCGATCCTGTTCAACGAAGAACTCGGTGCGGTGATCCAGGTTCGCCAGGACGCCACCCCGGACATTCTCGCGCAATTCAGCGCCGCCGGTCTGGGCGACTGCGTGTCGGTGATCGGTCAGCCGATCAACAATGGCCAGATCAACATCACCTTCAACGGTGACACCGTGTTCGAAGGCCAGCGTCGTCTGCTGCAACGTCAGTGGGCCGAGACCAGCTACCAGATCCAGCGTCTGCGCGACAACGCCGACTGCGCCGAGCAGGAATTCGACGCGCTGCTGGAAGAAGACAACCCGGGCCTGAGCGTCAAGCTCAGCTACGACGTCAACCAGGACATCGCCGCGCCTTACATCAAGAAAGGCATCCGCCCACAGGTTGCCGTGCTGCGTGAGCAGGGCGTCAACGGTCAGGTGGAAATGGCCGCCGCTTTCGACCGCGCCGGTTTCAGCGCGATCGACGTGCACATGAGCGATATCCTCGCCGGCCGTGTCGATCTCAACGAGTTCAAAGGCCTGGTGGCCTGCGGTGGTTTCTCCTACGGCGACGTCCTCGGCGCCGGTGAAGGCTGGGCCAAGTCGGCGCTGTTCAACAGCCGCGCCCGCGATGCGTTCCAGGGCTTCTTCGAGCGTAACGACAGCTTCACCCTCGGGGTGTGCAACGGTTGCCAGATGATGTCCAACCTGCACGAGCTGATTCCGGGCAGCGAGTTCTGGCCGCACTTCGTGCGCAACCGCTCCGAGCAGTTCGAAGCGCGTGTGGCGATGGTGCAGATCCAGGAGTCGAACTCGATCTTCCTGCAGGGCATGGCCGGTTCGCGCATGCCGATCGCCATCGCCCACGGTGAGGGTCATGCCGAGTTCGCCAGCGAAGAGGCACTGCTGGAAGCTGATCTGTCCGGTTGCGTGGCGATGCGTTTTGTCGACAATTACGGCAAAGTCACCGAAGCCTATCCGGCCAACCCGAACGGCTCGCCGCGCGGGATCACCGGCCTCACCAGCCGTGACGGTCGCGTGACGATCATGATGCCGCACCCGGAGCGTGTGTTCCGTGCGGTGCAGAATTCGTGGCGTTCGGAAGACTGGAACGAAGATGCACCATGGATGCGTATGTTCCGTAATGCGCGTGTGTGGGTTAACTGATCGTCGTGTACAAGCTGGCGTTTTTGTTCCCGACAGCCATGTCGAGGTGGTCAAGGGCGCTGTGTTCGCTGCCGGTGGTGGGCGGATCGGTGACTATGACCATTGTGCCTGGCAGGTGCCTGGCCTGGGCCAGTTTCGACCGTTGGACGGCAGTCAGCCGTTTATCGGTCAGGCGGGGCAGGTTGAGCGGGTTGAGGAATGGAAGGTTGAGCTTGTCGTTGCGGATGAGTTAATTGTGGCTGTTGTGGCGGCGTTGAAGCTCAGTCATCCGTATGAGACGCCGGCTTATGAGGTGTGGCGGCTGGAGGATTTCTGATCTTCTTTGCTGCTTGAACGTGAAACCCGCAGATGAGGGATTGTCTGTGGGTTTTTTGTTGGCCTTGGTTTTATTTTGATTTGGGTGAATATCCGTTTTTGCGGTGCTGCGGCTCGCGGTTTCGCCTGACGGCGACTTACTTTTTACAAGCGCCAAAAAAGTAAGCAAAAAACGCTAGCTCCTGCGTTCGGCCCTCGCAGGCTCGGGTTCCTTCGCTGCGGGATCGATCCGGGCGCAGCGGCTACGGTTTGCTGCGCTGCACCTCCTTCCGCTGTGTTCGACTTCGTCGAACGGTCGCTGCGCTCCCGCGCCCGGATCAATTCCTCCACTCAGCCTTCCGACGTCGCCGGTGGATCAGGATCAAAAGCACTCGAGCTAACGCTCATTGTGTAGGAGCTGCCGAAGGCTGCGATCTTTGCTCTTGCTTTTCTGTGGGAGCGGGCTTGCTCGCGAAGGCGGCCTGGCAGCCGACCTGTTTCTCGCTGAATGCTTGCGATCAAACTGTGGGAGCGGGCTTGCTCGCGAAGGCGGCCTGACAGCCGACCTGTTTCTCGCTGAATGCTTGCGATCAAACTGTGGGAGCGGGCTTGCTCGCGAAGGCGGCCTGACAGCCGACCCGTTTCTCGCTGAATGCTTGCGATCAAACTGTGGGAGCGGGCTTGCTCGCGAAGGCGGCCTGGCAGCCGACCTGTTTCTCGCTGAATGCTTGCGATCAAACTGTGGGAGCGGGCTTGCTCGCGAAGGCGGCCTGACAGCCGACCTGTTTCTCGCTGAATGCTTGCGATCAAACTGTGGGAGCGGGCTTGCTCGCGAAGGCGGCCTGACAGCCGACCCGTTTCTCGCTGAATGCTTGCGATCAAACTGTGGGAGCGGGCTTGCTCGCGAAGGCGGCCTGACAGCCGACCCGTTTCTAGCTGAATGCACCCGATCACAATTGTAGGAGTGAGCCTGCTCGCGATGAGGCCCATCCAGGCGCCCGAGAATTGGCGATTGTTTAAATCTGGTAACCAATAACCCGAACCTTCCCACAACGTTTTCAGGTTGTCCGTCGGACGTGCGATCTCTAGTCTTTTCCCGTCGCTGCGAATCAGCGATCGGGAGTGAGATCCCCGGATAGCTTGCAACTGGCGCCAGCACCACGATAATTGGCGCCAGCTCAATCTGCTGCCTGCTTTATGGCGGCTGTGTGCGGGCAGACTTCGGTCTGGCCGGTTGCCTGCTCCGGTGGATCTCACCTCGCACATAGCTGCCACCTATTCGCCGCGTGAGATCCGGCGATCGATGGCTGCCCATCAGCATCAGCAGGAGAAGCATTTTGGATAAGGTCGTCCCCGACCCACCCCTCGAACCCACCACCCCCTCGAACAAACCATCCGCGCCGACGACCTTGCGAAAAACCGCGAAGCGATCAAGCGCGCTCTGGATTTTTACCTGTGCCCACAGCCGAGCAAGGCGTGCCCGCCCAGCACCATGTTCCTCATCCAGCCCGACGTCGACACCGAGACCCTGCTGGCCCACGCCTGTGAATCCCTCGCTTCAGCCAACACCCTGGCCAGTGATTTCGCCGATCAGCTGGGGCGACCGCAGCGCAATACGGCGCTGGCGATTCAGCAGATCATCATGCTCGCTGAGCTGGCGGTGAACCGTGCGCTGGATCGGGTGGATCCTCGCGCCTGAAAAGCAGGCATCATCCAGGCGATAAATGGCGCGCGGCTTTGAGCTCGGCATTCAACGCCGGATTCCAAGCCAAAAAACCACCGGGCCATCAAGCCCGGTGGTTTTCCATAACGTGCAATCGCACTGGCGTCACTTCACCTGGGTCAGCTTCACATCTGCTGCAAGCATATCGGTCAGCGTTTCCAGGTATTTGAATAGCTGGTCTTTTTCCCCCAGCGATCAATGAACAACAAGCCTTGGTCATTGACTTGAATCGGCGTGACAACGATCTCGTCAGTCCTGGACTTATGCACCACGCTGGCGCTGCGGGTGTCTGCGTTCTCGATCAGGAAGTGCCCGCGTTGGGTCAGTCTGCTACGACTGACCGATGGCGTCGCGACAGGCTTTTTCCTCCCGGGGACGGCCACTTCCATCAGAAAGTCGCTGTTCAGGGCCCTTACGATGTCGCGCTTGCCGCTGACAAATTCCCACGTGCCGCGGTGAATGTCTCTGGCCAGTTCAGGCGCTGTGTCGCGTACGTGCAGGCTGACGGCTGAAAGAGTATCGGCCAGACCTGGCACTCCTAGATTGTAATTGGTGTGCGCACTGCCGATGAGGGCCAGCCATTTATGCGGTCCGTTTGCCAGTTGATCAGCATTGATCACCTCGGTAGCGAAATAGCTGAACATCTCGTTTCGCGAAATATCCTCGTCATAGATGCCCTTGAGGTGGTAAGAGGCTGTGCAATCGAGGGCCCTGATGCGAATTTTGTATTTGGCCGCCGCCTGGAAGACCGCGGTGTACGTATCGTTGCCTTTATAAGTGGGCATGTGTCCATGATCCTGAGCACGCAGATACGCCTTTAGCCTGTCCGGCATGTGCTGGTCTCGTAGAAAAATATTCAGATCGGCCTGGTGCAGGTCGGTGAGCAGGTGCTCCACATACAACGTGTCATACCCCGCTTCCTTGAGTGCTTTCATGTGCTTTATCAGCAGCGCTTTGCTTGCCACATCGCCGTGGGCTTCGCCGATCAGCAGATTTAAATCCCCGTCGCGCAACTGCTGCAAAAAGCTTCGAATGTGCAGTCGGAGGTGAGCACCGGCAGGATTGGCGCGTCTGGAGGGTCGAAATCGGTAAAAGCGTTTCTGGCTGTTGTCTCCAGACGATTGCGCTGGGCGAGGAAAGCGTCGTAGGCCTTTCTTTCACGGGGTACTCTTGGGGCGTAGTGCGAATCCAGGGACTTGGGCTGAGGCAACATGTCGGCGATGGCGTCGCGCAACGGCGCGGCAATATCGAATTCGCTGAAGTGATCAACAGGGGTGCTAGCGGCTGCGGGCCGGGAAACTGGCCGGGGCGCCTTGTACGTACTTGGCATTTGTACGAGGAAGTCACCTTGCGCTTTCGCTTCTCCGACGGTGGCACCGAGCGCATCCCTGCTTACGCGTGCGGGTTGATACAAGTCGACATCTTCGACACGCACGGCAACGGCATCATGCAGGTCGGCCAGGCCCGGGGTCTTGTCGAAGGTGCACATGCGTGACTGTTCGGTGAGGACGATCCAGCGTTCCTGCGGCGCATCGGCGATATCGGCAGCCAGGGCCTTGTGCGAGTAGAAATTGCGGATGCTATTACTGCGGGGCGTCAGTGGCGATACTCCTGACAACACCATGGCGTGCTCCAGTTGGTAACTGGTTGAGGCGTCCAGCGCACTGATTTTAAAGCCCTTTTCCCGAGCCGTGCGTACCAGCCCCAGATAGGAGAAGGCGGCGTCCTCCTCGTGCCCAAGTGCCGCATCCATGGTTTTCAGATGGTTTTTGATATTTCTCCAGCTTCCACCTTTGTTCATTTTTTCCAGCTTGGGATGGAAAACATCGCCCGCCAGATATTCCACATAGAGACGCTTGAAGCCACTGGCAGCGAGCGCGTCCAGATTCTCGATCAGCAGTTGTTTACTGGCGATCGAACCGGGTTGGGCGCCGATGACCAGATTTTTCCCTTGCACGCATCGCTGGTGATCAACTGTGCAAATGTGCTGTCGGCGGCAACGTCAGCGACCTGAGCGCGAGCGGGCAACGGAGCGAGTTCAGCGAAATGTCGGGTGGCGTCTGTGGTGAGTGTTTGCACTTGCTCCAGGTAGACACTGCGTGT
The DNA here is from genome assembly GCA_030544685.1 of Pseudomonas sp. B21_DOA. Lineage (NCBI taxonomy): Bacteria > Pseudomonadati > Pseudomonadota > Gammaproteobacteria > Pseudomonadales > Pseudomonadaceae > Pseudomonas > Pseudomonas sp. B21_DOA. Next base: position 2,112,893 of record CP086683.1, read on the forward strand.
CTTGGAAAATCGCTTGACAGTCTCGGTAAGTATTGAATGTGGCAACGCCATGAAAGCCGCGCTGTTTTTGAGGGCCTCACTTCTGGACTGCGGATCCATTACTTTTTTGACGTTGTCCCAATGTTCGGGCGCAACACCATAGTCTTTATGCGGCCCCGGCGTTTCTGGAACAGCGTCATATTTTGGCGCGCCGCCGGCCACACCGCTGCGCACCATCATGCCGTCCGCGTTGCGCACGGTGAGGATGCCCGTCGACACCAGCTCCGGGCTACCGGGCACAGTGGTGTACAACAAATAACGGCCGAGCGCGTCGGATTGGTGACTGGCCCAATAGAGCTTGCCCCTGAACATCACCGTACCCATGTCATCCCGCTGCGGTGTGGCTGCAACCCGGTCAATCAGCGTGACTGTCTGTTGCTGCTCTATGCTGGCGGCCCTGGCGGTCTGGCGCAGCGGTCGGTTGAGCGGTTTGAGTGAACGCAGGGCGGGACGCAGATCGGTCAGCACTGCGCCGGCGCTGTTGAACAGGTAACCAAGCAGATGCATGAACGCTTCGCCCTGTTCACCCTGGCGATACGCGTGCAGCGCCAGCATGGCGTCCTTGAACGCCAGCAACAGGCCAGTGCTCAGGCTCAACAAAGGAAAAGGCGCGGTCGCGATGGCGGTAACCCATTCGACACAGGTCCAGACCAGGCTGCTGATCATCTGTGCCCGGCTGGTGGTGGTGGCGTGGACATCATCGATCTTGCGTTGCAGCTTCATGTCATACAGGACATCACGCAGATCCTTGACCGGATCCACCGACGTCGTCGAGTCATACCGGGCTGGACCTGGCGTGGTTCGGTTGATCTCCTGTGGCAGGTTCTTTTTGGCCGTTTCCAGAAACGTACGGACCCGCTTCTGAGCCTGAACCCCGACCCTGACTGTCAGATATTCGATCAGCCCATCGGTCTGCTTGAGCAGGTAATTGAACAGCCGCGCTTCGCGAAAAGCGACACCGTCGGGGGCATCCGGGGTGTAGAGCAGCGCCGGCTGTTTGTCGTGGCTGAACAACCAGGTATCGATGACCCATTCACCGTCAATCATCAGCCGGTGGATCGGATAGCGAGTGCGCGTTGGCGGTGAAGTGTCGTCCATGCTGGCGATGCTCCGCTCCAGCCATTGCCGATCGCTGGAGCTGATATGCCCCTGCAGTTGGCATTCCAGGGCAGCGCTTTTCATCTGCCGCTGAGTAATGGCCAGAAGGGTGCTGCGCCGGAGCACATAGCCTTCGCTGGCTGGACTTTGGAGTTCGGCTTTGACTTTGTCGGTATAGCGCTTGCCAATCCAGACCCCGGTGACCGAGCGTGCGACATTCTCCGGGGTGAGGTTGCTGACATCGACACCCTTCGGACCTTTGAAGCGTGCCGATCGGGAAAATTTTGCATCGAGGAAACCGATCCCGTCGGCATAGCCGTCACGATACAGCTCGGTGTAGGTCAGCGGCTTGGGGTCAACGCCGGAATGATCGACATCGGAGAGTAGGCCCAGACGGTGTCCGGGTCGACATCATTGTCCGGGCGTTTGAGCAAGCGGTTCAGGCTGATCTTTGCCTGCTCGTGCACGAAAGCATCGAAGGCCGGAAAGCGGCTGCCGGATAACGGATGCGTGGCAAATGCGCGCAACGTGTTCTCGGCGCCTTCGGTCAGGGTCGTCAGCTGTCTGCGGTGGGCGGCGGTGGTCTGGCGATACCATAGCGGCGTGCTGAAGTCGTAGTCATCGATTCGCGTCGACAGCACGTGCTCAGCCATTGCGCGCAGGCAATCGAGATGGCTGCCACAGTGCTCGAAGGTGACCTTTTTGTATTCCATGGCTTCAGGCTTGAAGCTCAGCGCGGACAGTACCTTGCGCATACTCGGACGAAAGCGCATTGGCGCGCGATTGAGCAGGTAGCCAGCCATGCTCTCGGAGTCATTGAGGCTCTTCGCCCAGTCGAGCACGTGGGTCTGGCATTCGACTTCGCTGTCGAAAGCCTGGAACTGCCGGTCGCGTGGCGCTTGTGGAGTACACAGCAATACGCGTTTCACGGTGCCAGTGGCGCTGGACTCGCGCAGTACCCACAGATCCTGCAATTGTGCGCCGTGCAAGGACAGTGTTGCGGCCTGCAAGTGAAGGTCACTGGCGTTGCGCAGTCGCTGGATCATTTGTACGTCGCTGTCGAGCAGATGCCCCTGCAACATGGCGCTGTAGGCCAGGGCGACGATCCTTTGGTCGAGCATATGCTCGATGGCTGGTCGGGCGGTACGTCGGGCATGCATGTCGCGCTGCAACTGAGCGAAGTCGACGCGAGGCTGCAAGTCGATCGCCTGCTCGATCAGCCAGGCGGGCGTCAGGTCGGCGAATTCCAGCGGCAGGGGCGCATGGTCATACGTGAGCGTGGTGTGCCTGAGGAATTCCGACCCCGGCAATTCATCGCCGGTGTGCGGGCCTCGCAGCGACAGGTCGAGCAGGCTGCGCTGATGAGCATAGACGCCGAATCCAGGCACGCGCCGATCAGTGCTGATCTGCAGTTTATCGATGTCCAGATCGTCGATTTCCAGGTCATCGCTCAGACGCTGCAGCCATTGTTCGCGAGCGAGCGCCGTCAGGCTGACCAGCGGCCCCATCAGGTCGAGCAGTTTCTGTCGCGCCTGTTGATAGTTGCCGACATGCTCTGCCAACTCGGTTTGCCGCGTAGCACTGGCGCTGCGAAACCAGTCCGGTGCGCTGTTACGCAAATGCCGTTCGAACAGGGTCTGGGCACGCAATTCGAGGCGCGGGGTGAGCTCCGGTAGCGCAGCGGCGATGGCACGGTCGAGGGCGGCGCGCAATTGCGCCGGGTCCTGTTGTGGATTGTCGACGAAGCTCAACGCCCGTTCGATGTCTTGCGTGCGTTTATCGGCGAGGGTGTCACAGGCGCGCTCGAACAGCGGCTGACTGTCGATCAACGACAGTTGCAACGGCCAGATGCCGGCTGCGCTCAAGTCGTGATATCGCACGGGCAGCATTTGTCGGAATTCCTCGCGGCTGGCGGGGTGTTGCAGGTAGTGCAGCAGCCGGGCATCCAGATCTTCCAGCGAGTTGAAGGCTTCGATCCCTCGCGCAGGGGTGAACAACAGCACGTCGCCGACGTTTTGTGTGGTGACCAGACCATCGAGCGTCGGGCTGCTTTTTTCAGTCACCACAAAGGCACCGGCGAGTTCGATGGTTTGCCCTTGGTAGCTGAACTGCACAGCGTAGGCTGCCGGTCGCAGGGCCGGGCCCAGGGTGAGTTTTTCCAGCAACGCGCCGGCGTCGGGGTGCAGCAGACGATCTTTTACAGCCTGCCGCGCCTCGTGCTCGAGCGCGGTGAATCCTGCATCGTAGGTCAGAAAAGACTTTGCGGATTTTCCGTCGATCTGGTCACGCAGATCCATGTCGAGCAGTGTCGTATCGAGGTTTTTTTCAGGTCCGCCAGCAAGGATTTGCCGCTGCTGCTCTCTAGATCGCTGTCGGCCAAGGCCTGATACAGCGCACGGCTGCGCCGCACAAACTGCTCGCGATGGCTCTTGAGCAAGCCGTTGATGCGGTTCAGACAGGCTTGTTCGGTCGTGGTTTTCTGCTCTGGCAGCAGCGCGGTTTCGAGATTGAAAAAGTGATGCCCGATCTGATTGAGATCGCTTCTGATCTCATCGAACGTCGGGGCGGTGGATGTGCTCATGGGCACGCTCTCCATGCGTGTGGGATGAACACCGAGCATGCCGAGGGTGCGCGAGAGGAGGGTGGTAGATATGTATTGCTTTGCCGGCGGAAAAATAGCCCGCCGTGCGTGTTGCGCTTTGTCGCACGGCGGGCCACAGGCCGATGTTTTGAACCATGGAAGCGAGCCTGCTCGCGACGCGGCCCGCCAATCACCGCCGGTTCAAACCTGCGCGTTGATTTCCCGGCGACTGACCAACCCTTCGATCGCTGCACTCAGACTCGCCGCTTTCTCGCCAACCAGCAGATGCCAGACGCCACCGTCCAAATGGCTGACGCCCATACATCCCAGCGCTTTCAACTGCGCCTCTGACAACGCCTTGCCGTCGGCCAGTTGCAGGCGAATGCGGGTCATGGCGATGCAATCGAGTTGCAGCACATTGTCGCGACCGCCCAGTGCATCCAGCCATTGCTGCGCCTCGTTGCGGGTAAGCGCAACGCTCTTCGGCTCATCGGCAACCACTGCGGTTTCCACCAATGCTGTTCGGCCCAGCGCAGGCATGGCCAAGCGAATCTCATCGGCAATGCTGTCAGCAAGCGGCCCGACCACGACCTGCAAACTGCCGCCCTTGCCCGGGCGCACCACGGCCATCGCGCCCAGCGCTTTTAGTTCGGCATCCGAGGCTTTGTTGCGATCGACCATCTCCAGGCGCAGTCGGGTCGTGCAGGCGCCGACGGTGAGCAGATTCTCTGCGCCGCCCAGGGCTTTGATATACGCACTGGCGCGTTCGGTTTCCGAGAGCACGGCTTTTTCGGCGCTGGCGACGTCTTCGCGCCCCGGTGTCTTCAGATTGAAGCGGCGGATACAGAAGTCGAAGACCAGGTAATAGACGACCGCATAAGCCAGCCCGACCGGCACCACCAGCCAGCCATTGGTCGACTTGCCCCAGCCGAGAATCATGTCGATGAAGCCACCGGAAAAGGTGAAGCCCAGATGAATGTTCAAGCCGTTGGTGATCGCCATCGACAGCCCGGTCAGCAGCGCGTGCAGGAGGAACAGCAGCGGCGCGAGAAACATGAAGGCAAATTCGATTGGCTCGGTAACACCGGTGAGAAACGAGGTCAGCGCCATCGACAGGAAGATCCCGCCCATCACCTTGCGCCGCTCCGGCAAAGCGTTGCGGTACATCGCCAGGCACGCGGCGGGCAGGCCGAAGATCATCATCGGGAACATGCCGGTCATGAACTGGCCGCCCTTCGGATCGCCGGCAAAATACCGCGACAGATCGCCGGTCACCAAGGCGCCCGTGGTCGGGTCGGTGAAGTTGCCGAAGACGAACCACGCCATGTTGTTGAGGATGTGGTGCAGGCCGGTGACGATCAGCAGGCGGTTGAACACGCCGAAGACGAAGGCGCCGAGGCTGCCGCTTTCCATCATCAGCGCGCCGAACGCGTTGATGCCCTGCTGGATCGGCGGCCAGATATAGCCGAACAGCACGCCCAGACCCACCGCCGCGAACCCGGTGACGATCGGCACAAAACGCCGGCCACCGAAGAACGCCAGATACTCCGGCAGCTTGATGTCCTTGAACCGGTTGTACAGCGCACCGGCCATCAGGCCGCTGACGATTCCGGCGAGCATGCCCATGTTGATCGTCGAGTCGAGCACCTTGAGCGTGGAGATCATCACCAGATAACCGATCACCCCGGCGAGGCCGGCGGTGCCGTTGTTGTCCTTGGCAAAACCGACGGCGATGCCGATGGCAAAGATCATCGCCAGGTTGGCGAAGATCACTTGCCCGGCATCGTGAATGATCGCGATGTTCAACAGGTCCGTGTCGCCCAGGCGCAGCAGCAGGCCGGCAATCGGCAGGATCGCGATCGGCAGCATCAGCGCGCGGCCCAGGCGTTGCAGGCCTTCGATGAAGAGTTGGTACATGGCGTTTGTCCTTTTTGTTTTTGTTAGCGCAGAGGCCAATGTTGATGACAGGCGTGGCGAACGGCGGCGGCGCTGGACAGCTTGAGCAAGTCGCGGCTCAGGCGCTGACATTCGGCTTCATGCAACTGACGTACGCGGTCCTTGATTTCACCGATCTGCACCGGGCTCACCGACAGTTCGGTGACGCCCAGACCCACCAGCACCGGGGTGGCCAGCGGGTCGGAGGCGAGGGCGCCGCAGACACCGACCCAGCGCTTGTGCACCGCCGCGCCTTCGCAGGTCATGGCGATCAGACGCAGCAACGCGGGGTGCAGGGCATCGACCCGCGCCGCCAGCCCGGCGTGGTCGCGGTCCATGGCCAGGGTGTATTGCGACAGATCGTTGGTGCCGATCGAGAGAAAGTCGGCGTGTTCGGCCAGTTGTTCGGCTTGCAGCGCGGCGGCGGGGACTTCGATCATCACGCCGATTTCCGGGCGCTCGGCAATGCCCAGTTCAAGGCGCAAGGCATCGACGCGCTGGCGGATGTGCAGCAGTTCGTCGACCTCGGTGACCATCGGCAACAGAATCCGGCAACGCGACAACGGCTTGACCTGCAGCAGCGCGCGCAGTTGCTGATCGAGAATTTCCGGCCGCGCCTGGGCCAGCCGAATGCCGCGCAGACCGAGCACTGGGTTGGCCTCGGCGGGCAGCGGCAGGTAGTCGAGTTGCTTGTCGCCACCGACGTCGATGGTGCGGATGATCACCGGCTTGTCGCCCATGGCATCGATCACCGCTTGATAGGCGCTGCGCTGTTCTTCGACGTCCGGTGCCGTCTGGCGATCAACGAAGAGAAACTCGGTGCGCAACAGGCCGACGCCATCGGCACTGTTGGCAAAAGCGTCTGCTGCTTCGTTGCTTGAGGCGACATTGGCGACCACTTCGATGTGCACGCCATTGCGCGTTTCAGCGGGCAAATGGGCTTTGGCCTGTTGGCTTTCGCGACGCTGCTGGCGCTGGATTTGTGCCTGCTGTACTTCGCTCAGGCGCTCGGCGTTTGGCGTCAATTCGAGGCGCCCGTCGTCAGCGTCGAGCACCACGGCCTGATCTTGCGGTTGCTCGAGCAATTGCGCGCCCAAAGCGACGATGCACGGCAGACCTTTGCCGCGTGCCAGTATCGCTACGTGCGAGGTCGCGCCACCTTCGGCCATGCACAACCCGGCGACACCTTGCGCGCTGAGTTGCAGCAGATCCGACGGCGTCAGTTCGTGGGCGGCAACGATGGCGCCGGCCGGAACCTGATATTGCCAGGCCTCGCCAAGCAGGGCGCGCAGCACGCGTTGCTTGAGGTCGCGCAAATCGTTGGCACGTTCGGCCAGCAGCGGACTGCCGGTGCCTTGGAGCATGTCGCACTGGGTGTCGATCGACTGACTCCAGGCATGGGTCGCTGCGGTGCCTTGTGCGATGAATTGCTGCGCGGCGTCGAGCAGGGCCGGGTCTTCGAGCAGCGCCATGTGTGCAGCGAAGATCGCTTCTTCGTCGGCGTTCTTGTGCTTTTTCGCCTGGGCGAGGGTGGCGGCGATTTCGCTGCGCACCGCGTTCAATGCCGTTTCAAGCGTCTGCTGCTGTTGCACTGGATCGTGATGGCCCGCATCCGCCGGTAGAGTTATCGCGTTCAGGCGAAACAACGGCCCGGCGACCAGCCCCGGCGCCGCGCAAACACCGTGCAACACGCCAGCCTCGGCCGGGCGTTTCAGCGCGGCTGTGGTGGTCGGCGCTTGCGCGTGATGATCGTCCGGCAGCGCCGTTGCCAATGCGCTGAGCAGAGCTTGCAATGCGGCATCGGCGTCCGGCCCTGACAACTGACCTGCACCTCATCCTGCTCACCAATCGCCAGCCCCATCAAACCGATCAGACTGTTGCACGGCGCCGATTTGCCGTTGAAGTGCAGCTGTGAGTGTCTGCTGAAACCCTGGGCGGTCTGGCGGATCAGCGCAGCGGGGCGCGCATGCAGGCCACCGCGATGAGCGACCTGCACTTGACCACGAACCTCAGGCCCGCCGCTTGTATCGGTATTCGCCGCGACAACATTGCGCGCGATGATGTGCAGCAGCGGCTCGCCGACTTTCACTGTTTTGAGGGTGATCGGCCGTACCTGAAAATCCGCGCTGTTGGTCAGGATCAACAGGCTGACCAGGCTTTTGCAGTGCTGGCCGACCTTGTCCAGGTCATAGCGCAGCAGCGGCTGACCGAGGCTGACGCGATCGCTTTCCTTGACCAGCATGGCGAAACCTTCGCCATTCAACTCAACGGTGTCGAGGCCCAGGTGCAAGAGGATTTCCGCACCGTTGTCAGCGCGCACGGTCACTGCGTGGCTGCTGCGCGCAACGTGGATGACCACGCCGGCGCAGGGCGCATACAGCGTGTCGTTGAGCGGGTCGATGGCGATGCCGTCGCCCATCGCGCCACTGGCGAACACCGCGTCCGGGACGTTGGCGAGCGCCAGCACGGGACCGCTGAGCGGGGCGCTGAGGGTCAGCTCTTTATTGTTGTCGGGCATGGCTGGGTCTCATCAGGTGTGCAGTCAGTCGGACTTAATGCGTGCGGGTCACTTTGCTCAGATGGCGCGGCTGATCCGGGTCCATGCCTCGCGCCACGGCCAGGCCTGCGGCCATCACGTAGAAACTCTGGATCGCCAGAATCGGATCGAGGGCCGGGTGTTCGGCACGGCTCAGGGTCAGATCGCGTTCGCTGACGTCATCTGGCGCGGCGAGCAAGACCCGGGCGCCGCGCTGGCGCATTTCCGCCGCCAGACTCAGCAGGCCGGCCTGCTCGGCGCCGCGTGGGGCGAAAATCAGCAGCGGATAGTGTTCGTCGATCAGTGCCATCGGGCCGTGACGGACTTCGGCGCTGCTGAACGCTTCGGCCTGAATCGCCGAGGTTTCCTTGAACTTCAGCGCCGCTTCCTGAGCAATGGCGAAACCGGCGCCACGGCCGATCACCATCAGGCGCTCGCAATCACGCAGGGCTTCGATGGCCACGCTCCAGTCCTGTTTCGCTGCTTCACGCAGGCCCTCTGGCAGGGCGTTGTGGGCTTGCAGCAGTTCGCTGTCCTCTTTCCAGTGCGCGATCAAACGCGCGCTGGCGCTGAGGGTGGCGATAAAACTCTTGGTCGCGGCGACGCTGCTTTCCGTGCCGGCGAGCAGTGGCAGGCTGAATTCACAGGCCGCCTCCAGTGGCGAATCGGCGGCATTGACCATCGACACGCTCAGCGCGCCACGCTTGCGCAACAGGCGCAGGCTGTTGACCAGATCCGGGCTCTGCCCCGACTGTGAAAACGCAAAGGCAACCTGACCGCTGACTTTCAGTGGCGCCTGCTGCATGGTCACCACCGACATCGGCAATGAGGCCACCGGCACGCCCAGTTGCTGCATGGTCAGGTAGGCGAAGTAACTCGCCGCGTGGTCGGAGCTGCCACGGGCGACGGTCATCGCCACTTGCGGTGGCTGGCGGCGCAGGCGCCCGGCGATCTCGATCATCGGCGCGTCGAGTTGTTGCAGTTGGGCTTGCACGGCCTCGAACGAGGACAGCGCCTCTTCAAGCATTTTTGAAGTCAATGTCTTCTCCTTCGACCATGACGGCGGTCAGTGTGAGTGAGCGATCGAGCCGCACGCAGTCGGCCCAGGCGCCGGGGGCAAGGCGCCCGCGTTCGGTAATGCCCAGGTAGTCGGCGGGAAATTGCGACAGACGCTGCGAGGCTTCGGCGATCGGCAAACCGATCTTCACCAGATTGCGCAGGGCCTGATCCATGGTCAGGGTGCTGCCGGCCAGCGTGCCGTCGGGCAGACGCACGCCCCCAGACATTTGGTCACGGTGTGGCTGCCGAGCTTGTATTCACCGTCGGGCATGCCTGCGGCGGCGGTCGAATCGGTGACGCAGTACAAGCACGGGATCGAACGCAGGGCCACGCGAATCGCGCCGGGATGCACGTGCAGCAGATCGGGAATCAGCTCGGCGTATTTGGCGTGGGCCAGCGCCGCGCCGACGATGCCTGGCTCGCGGTGATGCAGTGGGCTCATGGCGTTATAGAGATGAGTGAAACTGCTGGCGCCGGCATCCAGCGCCGCGACGCCTTCCTCGTAACTGCCAAGGGTGTGGCCGATCTGCATGCGGATGCCACGGCTGCTCAGCTCGCGAATCAACCCATCGTGACCGGCGATTTCCGGGGCAATGGTGATGACGCGGATCGGCGCCAGCGCAAGATATTCTTCGACTTCGGCCATCAATGCGGTGTGGGCGAAGTTCGGTTGAGCGCCGAGTTTTCCCGGGTTGATGTAAGGGCCCTCAAGGTGCACGCCGAGAACACGCGCGGCGCCTTTCGGACGCTGTTCGCAGAATTCTCCTACCTCTTTCAGGACATTTGCGATCTCCGCGCTCGGCGCAGTCATGGTCGTGGCCAACAGCGAGGTGGTGCCGAAACGCACATGGGTTTTGCTGATGGTTTCGAAGGCCTCGGCGCCTTCCATAATGTCTTTGCCGCCGCCGCCGTGCACATGCAGGTCAATGAAACCCGGCAGCAGATAGGGTAGATCGTTAGCCGCCGGATCGCAGGGCACGCCCTCGATCGACACGACCTTGCCGTGTTCGTGAATCAGCCGGCCGCGAACCCAGCCGCTGGCGGTGAGGATGTTGTCTTCGGACATTTTCGTTCTCGCTTGGGGCCGCTCTCAGCGGCGCAGCTCTGCCACAAAGTCGTAGTAGTCGTTGCGGCAATAGGTGTCGGTGACTTCGATCGGCGTGTTGTCTTCCAGATAGCCGACCCGGGTCATCAGCAGCATGGCGGTGCCGGGGGCGATGCCGACCAGTGCGGCGAATTCATCCGAGGCGTTGATTGCCTGGATGTGCTGCAGGGCGCGGACGATCGGTTTGCCGATGCCGTCGAGGTATTCGTAAAGCGAATCGCCCACCGCTTGCGGCCTGGGCATGATCGACGCGGGCAGGGTGCTCATCTCGATCGCCATAACCGTGTCATCGGCTTTGCGCAGGCGCTTCATGCGCGCCACCTTGTCGTTGGGCGACAGGCCGAGGCGGATCAGTTCTTCGTGAGTCGGCAGGGTGATTTCACGCTCCAGCCATTTCGAGCTCGGCACAAAACCTTTCAGGCGCAGCATTTCGCTGAAACCGGAAAGACGCGACAGCGGTTGTTCCAGGCGGGGGTGATGAACGTGCCCGAGCCTTGCAGGCGGCGGATCAGGCCTTGCTCCAGCAGGACTTCCAGCGCCTTGCGTGCGGTGACCCGGGAGATGCCGAGCTGGTCGCTGAGGTTGCGCTCGGACGGCATCGCCTGTTCGGCCTTCCACTGCCCGGCATGAATCGCCGCTTCCAGATTGCGCGCCAGTTGCAAGTACAGCGGCGTCGGCTGGGAATCGTCGGGACGTAGGGTCTGGAGGTCGTTCATGTAGGTCGTTTCCGTCGCGAGTATTGGATTGTTGTGGCTCGCTTGTGCGACGGAAATTAATACCACTTGAATACCATGTCAACGCATGCAAACGGCATGTAACCCGCGAGTATCGGGGGTCTAGGGAGCGGTGGTCTTAAGTGGTATTAGCGATGGTCGTTGAAAAGCAAAAATCGCAGCCTGCGGCAGCTCCTACAGTGGGAAGTGGTATCACCCCGTAGGAGCTGCCGCAGGCTGCGATCTTTGATTTATTTTTTGCGGGTGACCAGTGGTCAGGGATTAAGGACGAATCTCGATCATTGTGCCGTCCGGCACCAGGTTCCACACTTCACGCATGTCGACGTTGCGCATGGCGATGCAGCCATCGGTCCAGTCGAGGGTGTGGAACAACTGCTCCGGGTTGTCTGCCGAGTCCGGGGTACCGTGGATCATGATCATACCGCCCGGCTCGACACCTTCACGGCGAGCGCGGGCGGCATCACTGATGTTCGGGTAGGAGATGTGCATCGACAGGTTGAATTTGTCGCTGGTCTTGCGCCAGTCGATCCAATAGAAACCTTCGGGTGTGCGTTTGTCGCCCTCGATCAGTTTCGGGCCTTTCTTCGCGCCCTTGCCCAAGGAAATGCGATAGGTCTTCAGCGGCTTGCCGTCGGCAATCAGCTGCAGTTGATGGGCTGATTTGAGTACCAGGACTTTTTCGATCAGTGGAGTGTTCGAGGGCGTCACGGTGGTCACGAATGACGCTTGCGAAACGCTGACGAACGACAGGCACAACAGGGCAAGCAACCAACGCATTGAAACGATTCCCCAAGAATGACGCAGACACAGAGTGATAGATGCAGGTGTGGTTATCGGCAGGGTGCCGCGAAGCTCAAGTGATCGCCGGCTGCACCAATGGCGGAATCGACTCCGAACGCACCGGGTAAACCTCGCTGCGCCGGTCGGCGAAGAAGCATTCCAGAGTACGCCCGACCGTGCGGAAAGCCAGCTCGTCCCAGGGAATGTCGGCTTCTTCGAACAGCTGCACCTCAAGGCTTTCCGGCCCGGCCGCGTACTGCAGATCGGCCAGTTCGGCGCGGAAGAACACATGCACCTGGCTGATGTGCGGCACGTCGATCAGCGTGTAGATGCTCAGGTTGCGCACCCGCGCGCAGGCTTCTTCGGCCGTTTCGCGGATGGCGGCCTGTTCGATGGTCTCGCCGTTTTCCATGAAACCGGCGGGCAGCGTCCAGTAACCGAGGCGCGGCTCGATGGCGCGGCGGCAGAGCAGCACTTTCGTCCCCCAGGTCGGCACGCAACCGGCGACGATATTGGGATTTTGATAGTGAATGGTCTGACAGCGGTCGCAGACGAATCGCAGCCGCGAGTCGCCTTCGGGAATGCGCTGGGTGACCGGGTTACCGCAGTGGCTGCAAAAATTCATGCTCGGGTTCCTGAATGCTGCGCCTATCTTGGCGTGCAGCGGGGCCGGTCGGCAAGTTGCCGTTTCGCGACACGACGGGTTTCGGGGGCTTGGGCGCTCGCTTTGATTGGTGCATGATGCGGAGCAAGGCACCGATCGAGAACACTCATGCTGGACGAGCTACTGCATAGGGTAAGCAATCACACACCGCGCACGCTGGAGACCGACGCACGTTTCCCCGAAGCCGCCGTGCTGGTGCCGATCACCCGCAGTGACGAACCGGAACTGGTCCTGACCCTGCGCGCCAGCGGGCTTTCGACCCATGGCGGCGAAGTTGCCTTCCCCGGAGGGCGCCGCGACCCGGAAGATCCGGACCTCATATTCACCGCGCTGCGCGAAGCCGAGGAAGAGATCGGCCTGCCACCGGGCCTGGTTGAAGTCATCGGCCCGCTGAGTCCGCTGATCTCCTGCACGGCATCAAGGTAACGCCGTATGTCGGAGTGATTCCCGACTTTGTCGAATACCAGCCCAATGATGCCGAGATCGCCGCCGTTTTCAGCGTGCCGCTGGAATTCTTCCGCAAAGATCCCCGCGAGCATACCCACCGCATCGACTATCAGGGCCGCAGTTGGTACGTGCCGAGCTATCGCTTCGGCGAGTACAAGATCTGGGGCCTGACGGCGATCATGATCGTCGAGTTGATCAACCTGCTCTATGACGCCAGAATCAGCCTGCACCGACCGCCGAAAAGCTTTATCGATACCTGAGCCGTCGTTCGAACGGCCGTGAGCCCCGAGGAAAACAAAATGAAATACCGCCTGGGCGACGCCCGCGTCGAAACCCATCCACAGAGCTGGGTCGCGCCCAATGCCGTGCTGGTGGGCAAGGTTCGCCTGGAAGAGGGCGCCAACGTCTGGTTCAACGCCGTATTGCGCGGCGACAACGAACTGATCCTCATCGGCAAGAACAGCAACGTGCAGGACGGTACGGTGATGCACACCGACATGGGTTATCCACTGACCATCGGTACCGGCGTGACCATCGGCCACAACGCGATGCTCCACGGCTGCACGGTCGGCGATTACAGCCTGATCGGCATCAACGCGGTGATTCTCAACGGCGCGAAGATCGGCAAGAACTGCATCATCGGCGCCAATTCGCTGATCGGCGAAGGCAAGGAAATTCCCGACGGTTCGCTGGTGATGGGCTCGCCGGGCAAAGTCGTACGTGAACTGACGGAGGCGCAAAAGAAGATGCTCGAAGCCAGCGCCGCGCACTATGTGCATAACTCGCAGCGTTACGCCCGCGATCTGGTCGAGCAGGAAGAATGACGACTGTTGAACGACCCGTCGCCTCGCCGTGCGTGAATATTTGCGCGCTGGATGAGGATGATGTCTGCACCGGGTGCCAGCGCACAGTCGCCGAGATCACCCGCTGGGGCCGCATGAACAATGACGAGCGCCGGGTGGTGCTGGGGTTGTGTCATGAACGGGCGAAGGCGAGTGGATTGGTCTGGATGATTCCCGCGAAGTCAGGCGTCTGAACCACCGCTTTCGCGAGCAGGCTCGCTCCCACCTTGAAAATGCGTTCCACTGTGGGAGCGAGCCTGCTCGCGAAGACGTCGGTCCTGTCACCGCACCTATTGGCGCAATACCAGCGCTCAAGTAACCTGTGCGCCACATTTACAGGCCGCCCCCATGATCTTCCTCATCGCCTACATCAGCAGCGTCGTGCTGATCAACTTCGCCTTTTCCACCGCACCGCACCTGGACATCATCTGGTCCGCATGGGGCGGCCTGGTGTTCGTGCTGCGCGACATGGTGCAAACGCGCTTCGGTCATGGCGCGATCGTGGCGATGCTGGCGGCACTGGTGCTTTCCTACATCACCTCTGACCCTTCCATCGCACTGGCCAGTGCCACGGCGTTCGCAGTCTCCGAATGTATCGACTGGCTGGTATTCAGCATCACCAAGCGGCCGTTGCGCGACCGTCTGTGGATCAGTTCGGCGCTGAGCATTCCGCTGGATACCTTCATCTTTTTCGGCATGATTGACGCCTTGACGCCGCCGGTGATCATCACCGCGCTGGCCTCCAAGTTCGCTGGTGTCACCGCCGTCTGGCTGATCATGGCCTGGCGTGATCGCAAACAGGCTGTCGCCAGCTGAAGCCAAACCCTCGGGTTCATGTAAAATGCCGCGCTTTCTCCCCATGGAAAGCGCACTTACGTGGCTTTCCTCGATGATCCGCTTCCTTTGAGGACCTGAGATGACCCGTATCGGAACTCCATTGTCGCCAACCGCGACCCGCGTATTGCTGTGTGGCTGTGGTGAGTTGGGCAAGGAAGTGGTAATCGAACTGCAGCGCCTGGGCGTTGAAGTGATTGCCGTCGACCGCTACGCCAACGCGCCGGCCATGCAAGTCGCCCATCGCAGCCACGTGATCAACATGCTCGACGGCGCTGCGTTGCGTGCAGTGATCGAAGCCGAGAAGCCGCACTTCATCGTGCCGGAAATCGAAGCCATCGCCACCGCCACGCTGGTCGAGCTGGAAGCCGAAGGCTTCACCGTGATCCCTACCGCGCGTGCGGCGCAGCTGACCATGAACCGCGAAGGCATCCGTCGTCTGGCTGCCGAAGAGCTGGACTTGCCGACCTCGCCGTACCACTTCGCCGACACCTTCGAGGACTACAGCAAAGCCGTTCAGGACCTGGGTTTCCCTTGCGTGGTCAAGCCGGTGATGAGTTCGTCGGGCAAGGGCCAGAGCCTGCTGCGCAGCGCCGACGACGTGCAGAAAGCCTGGGATTACGCGCAAGAGGGCGGTCGCGCCGGTAAAGGTCGGGTGATCATCGAAGGCTTCATCGACTTTGACTACGAAATCACCCTGCTGACCGTGCGCCACATTGGCGGCACCACGTTCTGCGCACCGGTCGGCCACCGTCAGGAGAAAGGCGACTATCAGGAATCCTGGCAGCCGCAGGCCATGAGCCCGATTGCCCTGGCTGAATCCGAGCGCGTTGCCAAATCAGTCACGGAAGCGCTGGGTGGCCGTGGTCTGTTCGGCGTCGAGCTGTTCATCAAGGGCGATCAGGTGTGGTTCAGCGAAGTCTCGCCACGGCCGCATGACACCGGCCTGGTCACGCTGATTTCCCAGGACCTGTCGCAGTTTGCCCTGCATGCCCGCGCCATTCTCGGCCTGCCGGTGCCGCTGATCCGTCAGTTCGGCCCATCGGCGTCGGCGGTGATTCTGGTGGAAGGGCAGTCGACCCAGACTGCATTCGCCAATCTGGGCGCTGCGTTGAGCGAGCCGGACACGGCGCTGCGCTTGTTCGGCAAGCCAGAAGTGAATGGCCAGCGCCGCATGGGCGTGGCGCTGGCGCGGGATGAATCGATCGAGGCCGCGCGTGCCAAGGCGACCCGTGCGTCGCAGGCGGTTGTTGTCGAGCTGTAAACCGAGTTGCGGCATACATTCGCGAGCAGGCTCGCTCCCACATTTGGAATGCATTTCTCTGTGGGAGCGAGCCTGCTCGCGAAACTCTTGATCTTCTGTCAGGCAACCTGATTCAGATCGTTGTTGCGCGTCTCCTTCAAGCAGAGCACCGCAATCAGACTCAACACCGCCGCCGCCGACACATACCCGCCGACGTAGCTCAACCCACCCATCGCCACCAGTTTCTGCGCAAAGAACGGCGCCGCCGAGGCTCCGACGATCCCGCCGAGGTTGTACGCCGCCGAAGCGCCGGTGTAACGCACATGGGTCGGAAACAGCTCAGGCAACAGCGCGCCCATTGGTGCGAATGTCACGCCCATCAAAAACAGCTCGATGCACAGAAACAGCGCCACGCCCCAGGTCGAGCCCTGCGTCAGCAATGGCTCCATCAGAAACCCAGACAGAATCGCCAGCACGCCACCGATGATCAGCACCGGTTTGCGCCCGTAACGGTCGCTGGCCCAGGCTGACAATGGCGTCGCTGCGGCCATGAACAACACGGCAAAGCACAGCAGGCCAAGGAAAGTCTCGCGGCTGTAACCCAGCGTCGATACGCCATAGCTCAGGGAAAACACCGTCGAGATATAGAACAGCGCATAGCAGACCACCATCGCCGCCGCACCGAGCAGGGTCGGCGCCCAGTATTGGCTGAACAACTCGACCAGCGGCACTTTGACCCGCTCCTGACGGGCGATCGAATTGGCGAACACTGGCGTTTCATGCAATTTGAGGCGCACATACAGGCCGACCATCACCAGCGCCGCGCTGAGCAGAAACGGAATGCGCCAGCCCCAGCTGCGGAACTGTTCGTCATCCAGGGTCATGGCGAGGGTCAGGAACAGCCCGTTGGCGGCAAGAAAACCAATCGATGGCCCGAGCTGCGGGAACATGCCGAACCACGCGCGTTTGCCCTTCGGCGCGTTTTCCGTGGCCAGCAGCGCCGCACCGCCCCATTCGCCGCCGAGGCCCAAGCCCTGACCGAAACGCAGTACACACAGCAGAATCGGCGCCCAGGCACCAATGCTGTCGTAGCCAGGTAATACGCCAATCAAGGTGGTGCACACGCCCATCAACAGCAGCGAGGCGACCAGCGTCGACTTTCGACCGATGCGGTCGCCGAAGTGGCCAAACAGCGCCGAGCCCAGTGGTCGGGCGAGGAAGGCAATGCCGAAAGTGAGAAACGCCGAAAGCATCTGCGCCGTGCCGGAGGTCTGCGGAAAGAACACCGGCCCGATCACCAGCGCCGCAGCAGTGGCGTAAACGTAGAAGTCGTAGAACTCGATCGCGGTCCCGATGAAGCTGGCCGTGGCCACGCGCGTGGCGGAATTGGTCGGCGGAGCAGGCGCGGTTTCGCTGTAAGCGGTATGGGTCGTCATGCGGTGATCCCTGACAGTCATGAGCTCCAGTGGAGCGAATTATTATGGTCGAACACCCAGGGATGTGGGGTAGGGCGCGAGCGCTGTTTCGAGTAGGAACAGTCGTCGGTTTTTGGCGGAAACGGTCGGGATCCAGGTAGTGCCGGGTAAGCACGGGGAGCGACGGCGCTTGGGTAAGCGCCTCGATTATAGGAAGGGGCTAACGATCAAACAAGCGCAAAAGATCGCAGGGCAGGAGCTGCCGAAGGCTCGGGCCGCGATCGGACGATCTTTTGATCTTCTATCGGGCAGACACTAAAGCAGGTACCGATGAGGTCAGCCAGATCAACACCTTGCTCACCCGGTTCTCCTCGGTCTCGAGGATTTCCAGTCGATAACGCCCGATCTTCAGGCACACCGCGCTTTCCGGAATGGTTTCCAGCGCTTCGGTGACCAGGCCGTTGAGCGTCTTCGGCCCGTCGCTTGGCAGGTGCCAGCCCAGGCACTTGTTCAGGTCGCGGATCGATGCGGCGCCATCGATCACCATACGCCCGTCGATCTGGGGATGAATGTGCGGATTGTCGAGGCTGTGCTCGCTTTCGAATTCGCCGACGATCTCTTCGAGAATGTCTTCAAGGGTGACGATGCCCAGCACTTCACCGTACTCGTCCACGACCATGCCGAGGCGGCGTTGCTGCTTGTGGAAGTTCAGCAGCTGCAGTTGCAGCGGCGTGCTTTCCGGGACGAAGTAGGGCTCGTAGCTGGCGGCCAGCAGTGCCTCGCGGGTTAATCCACCGTTGCTGAGCAAATGACCGATCTGACGGGTGTTGAGCACCGCTTCGACCTGATTGATGTCGCTGTGAAACACCGGCAGACGCGTGCGCTTGTTCTCGCGCAGTTGCTCGATGATCTCTTCGATCGAATCGTCGAGGTTAATGCCGTCGACGTCACTGCGCGGCACCAGAATGTCGTTGACCGTGATGTTGTCCAGCGCATGAATGCCCGATACCGGATGGCTGCGCACCGGATGTTCGTGATCATCATCGTGATCGGCCGGCAACTCGTCCTCGCTCTGTTGCACCACCTGCGCCTTGCGCGTAAACGGGGTCATCAACAGAGCGCTGACCCGGCTGAACAGCCATGCGAACGGATAAACGATTTTCATCGGCACGGCCAGCAGGGCATTGCCGAACGCCAGCACGGCGTCGGGATAGCGCCGGGCCACGGTGCGCGGGAAATAATCGGCGAACACCAGAAGGATGCCACCGGCGCCCAGGCAGGCCACCCAAGGGCCGTTTTCTTCGCAGAGGAAAATCGCCAGCAGCGTCGCGAGGATCACTGCGAGGGCGCGGCACAACGTATTGCAGAGGATCAGGCTGTCGAGCGGGAAGTTCAGCTTCGCCAGCGGTTTATCGCTGGCGCGCGAGGCGATACGTTGCGCGAGCAGGTGTTGCTGCGCGATTTCGACGGCGGTAAACAGCCCTGACCATAAAATCAGCAGGACAAATACCGCGAGCATCGGCCCTATGGGCAAACCGTCCATTTATGCCGCCCGTCAGATGTGCAGAATGTATTCACGAACCAGTTTGCTGCCGAAGTACGCCAGCATCAGCAGGCAGAAACCGGCGAGGGTCCAGCGAATCGCCTTGTGGCCACGCCAGCCCAGACGATTGCGACCCCACAACAGCACGCTGAAGACGATCCATGCCAGACAGGCCAGCAAGGTCTTGTGCACCAGATGCTGAGCAAACAGGTTCTCGACGAACAGCCAGCCGGAAATCAGCGACAGCGACAGCAGCGTCCAGCCGGCCCAGAGAAAGCCGAACAGCAGGCTTTCCATGGTTTGCAGGGGCGGGAAGTTCTTGATCAGCCCGGACGGGTGCTTGTGCTTGAGCTGATGGTCCTGAACCAGCAGCAGCAATGCCTGAAACACGGCGATGGTGAACATGCCGTAGGCGAGGATCGACAATAGAATGTGGGCGAGGATGCCCGGCTCTTCGTCGATGATCTGCACCGTGCCGGTCGGCGCGAACTGCGCCAGCAATACCGTGATCGCGCCCAGCGGGAACAGCAGCACCAGCAGGTTTTCCACGGGGATCCGTGAACAGGCGAGCAGGGTCAGGGCGATTACTGCGGCGGCGATCAGGCTCGAGGCGCTGAAGAAGTCCAGGCCGAGGCCGATCGGGGTCAACAGATGCGTGAGCAGGCTGGCGCCGTGGGCGAGCACGGCGAACACGCCGAGGCTGACCAGCAGGCGCCTGTTCGCCTTGGCGCCGGTGGCCAGGCGGGTGCTTTGATAGACGGTCGCAGCGGCATAGAGCAGGGCGGCGGCGAGGGTGGTCAGCAAACTGGGTGACAAGGGGAGCATAAATCCTGTTAGGCGAGCCCGAAAGGCGCTGAGTTTGGCATAGAACCGCCACGGCACGAAAGACTCCGCAAGCTGACGGCGAGGTGTCCGCCGGCCGCAGTCTTCGCTATAATCCGCGACCTGCCCACGCCGCAGGCTCGCCGAGCACATGTTGATTCCGGTCTGGGCCGCCATTATCCCGGTTCGTACAGGGCCTGAAAGGATCGCGCAATGTTTGAAAACTTAACCGACCGTCTCTCGCAGACGCTGCGCCATGTCACCGGCAAGGCGAAGCTGACCGAGGACAATATCAAAGACACCCTGCGTGAAGTGCGCATGGCGTTGCTCGAAGCTGACGTCGCACTGCCGGTGGTCAAGGACTTCGTCAATTCGGTCAAGGAGCGCGCTGTCGGCACCGAGGTGTCGCGCAGCCTGACGCCGGGCCAGGCATTCGTGAAGATCGTCCAGGCCGAACTCGAAAGCCTGATGGGCGCGGCCAACGAAGACCTCAACCTGAGTGCCGTTCCGCCAGCCGTGATTCTGATGGCCGGTCTGCAGGGCGCGGGTAAAACCACCACCGCCGGCAAACTGGCGCGCTTCCTTAAAGAGCGCAAGAAGAAGTCGGTCATGGTTGTTTCGGCGGACATCTACCGTCCGGCGGCGATCAAGCAACTGGAAACCCTGGCCAACGACATCGGCGTGACGTTCTTCCCGTCCGACCTGAGCCAGAAGCCGGTCGACATCGCCAATGCGGCTATTAAAGAAGCCAAACTGAAATTCATCGACGTGGTCATCGTCGACACCGCCGGTCGTCTGCACATCGACGAAGAGATGATGGGCGAGATCAAGGCGCTGCACGCCGCGATCAACCCGGTCGAAACCCTGTTCGTGGTTGACGCCATGACCGGTCAGGACGCCGCCAACACGGCCAAGGCCTTCGGCGATGCACTGCCGCTCACCGGTGTGATCCTGACCAAGGTAGACGGCGACGCCCGTGGCGGTGCCGCACTGTCGGTGCGCGCCATCACCGGCAAGCCGATCAAGTTCATCGGTATGGGCGAGAAGAGCGAAGCGCTCGATCCGTTCCACCCTGAGCGTATCGCCTCGCGGATCCTCGGCATGGGCGACGTGCTCAGCCTGATCGAACAGGCCGAAGCGACGCTGGACAAGGACAAGGCCGACAAACTGGCCAAGAAGCTGAAAAAGGGCAAGGGCTTCGATCTCGAAGACTTCCGCGATCAGTTGCAACAAATGAAGAGCATGGGCGGCCTCGGCGGCCTCATGGACAAACTGCCGAGCATCGGCGGCGTCAACCTGTCGCAGATGGGCAATGCCCAGAACGCCGCAGAGAAGCAGTTCAAGCAGATGGAAGCCATCATCAATTCCATGACGCCGGCCGAGCGCCGCGACCCTGAGCTGATCAGCGGTTCGCGCAAGCGCCGGATCGCCATGGGTTCCGGCACGCAGGTGCAGGACATCGGCCGCTTGATCAAGCAACACAAGCAGATGCAGAAAATGATGAAGAAATTCACCGCCAAGGGCGGTATGGCAAAAATGATGCGCGGCATGGGCGGTATGTTGCCCGGCGGCGGCATGCCGAAAATGTGAGACAGGACACCAAGACTTCGCCGGTCGTCGCACCGGCGCAGACCCTGCAAGGACGCAGGATCAACAGCAAACCCGCACTCGGCGGGAGCTGACTGGCCGTTTTTAATGACGGCTCTCTATGCAAATCTGCACGGCATGCCATGGGCGCCGGAAAAAGTCATTTGCAAAAGTCCGGATATTCCTTAGAATATGCGGCCTTTCGGGCACCCATGCCCGCTGTGCATTTAGATTTGCAGCACCGACTACAGGAACGATGTTCACATGCTAACAATCCGTCTTGCCCTTGGCGGCTCCAAAAAGCGCCCGTTTTACCACCTGACCGTAACCGACTCGCGTAACCCGCGTGACGGCTCCCACAAAGAACAGGTTGGTTTCTTCAACCCTGTTGCCCGTGGTCAGGAAATTCGTCTGTCCGTGAACCAAGAGCGCGTTGCCTACTGGCTGAGCGTTGGTGCACAACCTTCTGAGCGTGTTGCTCAGTTGTTGAAGGAATCTGCCAAGGCTGCGGCCTGAGCAATATGAACGCGACGCCAGCCCCTGCCGATGATTTGATCGTTATTGGCAAAATTTATTCTGTTCATGGCGTTCGCGGCGAAGTGAAGGTTTATTCCTTTACTGATCCGACTGAAAACCTGTTGCAGTACAAAACCTGGACGCTCAAGCGCGAAGGCAATGTCAAACAGGTCGAGCTGGTCAGTGGACGCGGGAGCGACAAGTTCCTGGTCGCCAAGCTCAAGGGTCTCGATGATCGTGAAGAAGCTCGTCTTCTGGCCGGTTATGAGATCTGCGTGCCGCGCAACCTGTTCGCTGAATTGACCGAAGGTGAGTACTACTGGTACCAGCTGGAAGGTCTGAAGGTCATCGACACCCTTGGGCAACTGCTCGGGAAAATCGATCATCTTCTGGAAACCGGCGCCAATGATGTAATGGTCGTCAAGCCTTGCGCTGGCAGCCTGGATGATCGCGAACGCCTGTTGCCCTATACGGAGCAATGCGTGTTGGCCGTCGACCTGGAAGCGGGCGAGATGAAGGTGGATTGGGACGCGGACTTCTGAACGTGGCTAACTTGCGCGTAGAAGTGATCAGTTTGTTTCCCGAGATGTTTTCCGCCATTGGCGATTACGGCATCACCAGTCGTGCGGTCAAACAGGGGCTCTTGCAGCTGACCTGTTGGAATCCGCGAGATTACACGACGGATCGGCATCACACTGTGGACGATCGCCCGTTTGGCGGTGGTCCGGGCATGGTGATGAAGATCAAGCCCCTGGAAGATGCGCTGGCTCAGGCCAAGGCAGCAGCCGGGGAGGCGGCGAAGGTGATTTACCTGTCCCCCAAGGCCGTCAACTGACTCAGTCGGCGGTACGCGAGCTGGCACAATCGGATGCATTGATCCTGATTGCCGGCCGCTACGAAGGCATTGACGAGCGCTTTATTGAGGCTCATGTCGATGAAGAGTGGTCGATTGGCGACTATGTACTGTCTGGCGGCGAGCTGCCGGCCATGGTCCTGATCGATGCGGTTACACGACTGCTGCCTGGAGCTTTAGGGCATGCGGATTCCGCTGAGGAAGATTCCTTTACGGATGGTCTGCTGGATTGCCCGCACTACACCCGACCGGAGGTGTATGCGGATCAGCGTGTTCCCGACGTGTTGCTGAGTGGCAATCACGCGCATATCCGGCGTTGGCGTTTACAGCAGTCCCTTGGTCGGACCTATGAACGACGCGCCGATCTTCTGGAAAGCCGCTCGCTTTCTGGAGAAGAGAAGAAGCTGCTCGAGGAATACATCCGCGAGCGGGACGATAGTTAACAACGTATCGATGGTAGATCGAACGATTTACCTTAGGAGCACAGCATGACCAACAAAATCATCCTTGCACTCGAAGCAGAGCAGATGACCAAAGAAATCCCTACCTTCGCCCCAGGCGACACTATTGTCGTTCAGGTGAAAGTGAAGGAAGGCGATCGTTCCCGTCTGCAAGCGTTCGAAGGCGTTGTCATCGCCAAGCGTAACCGCGGCGTGAACAGTGCGTTCACCGTTCGTAAAATCTCCAACGGTGTTGGCGTAGAACGTACTTTCCAGACCTACTCCCCGCAGATCGACAGCATGGCTGTCAAACGTCGCGGTGACGTACGTAAAGCCAAGCTGTACTACCTGCGCGACCTGTCGGGTAAAGCAGCACGCATCAAGGAAAAACTGGCTTAAGCCCAGCTTCCGATGCAGAAAAAGCAGCCTACGGGCTGCTTTTTTGTTGCCCGGGATTTGTGCTGCAAGGATCTTCAGTCTGTCTGTGACCGAGTCGCGGCCTGCGCGAGCAGGCTCGCTCCCACAGGAGTCCGAATATGGGAGCGAGCCTGCTCGCGAATCGCTCTGTCAGGCGCTGGAACCTTCTGGTTGAATCAACGCCAGCAACGTCCATCCAGCCCCAGGCTTCAGCGCCGTTTCCGGCGTCACCACATGCACCCAGCCGCTGTCATCACGCATGAACAGCAAAGTTGCGCGATTGCCGTGCAGCGCCCGGTAATCATCCCAGCCAAACCCATCCGTCAAGGTTGTGCTGTACAGCTCGGCACCCTGGCCCATCTGGCCGGCCAGTTTCGAATAGGTCAGTGCCTCACTGCCCAACTGATTGCCCCGGTGTTCCAGGCTCGCCCGATGTTTATCGCTGCGGCGGCTTTCATGGCCGCTGGCCAGACCGAACAGGCGCTGATGACCGAAGTCATGACGAAAGCGCATCGCCGCCAATGTGTTCAGCTCGCCCGACGGTGACAGCGCCAGCAAATGCCCCAACCCCACCAGGTCCAGATGCGCGTCGGCATGCTGCGACGCCGGGTTGCCGAAATAGGTCGGCAAGCCTTCCATGCGTGCCGCGCGGATATTCTCCCAGCTCGAATCGGTCAGCAGTACGCGACTGCCCAGCTGCTGCAGCGACTTGCCCAATTCACGGGCCGGGCCATTGGCTCCAACGATCAGAAAACCGCTCGGCGCCGGTTCGGCGACCTTTAACAGCCGTGCCAGCGGTCGAGCCGTTGCGCTTTGCAAAACCACGGTGCCGATGATTACCGCAAAGGTCAGCGGCACCAGGAGCAGGGCGCCTTCATGTCCGGATACATCCAGGCGAATCGCGAAAATCGCCGAGACAGCCGCAGCGACGATCCCCGCGGCGCGATCCAGCACAGCAGCGCCCGTTCACGCCAGCTGAGACTGGAGCCGGCGGTGCTGAGCAAAACATTCAACGGACGGGCGATCAGCTGGATCACCAACAGCAGAATCAACACCAGCGGTCCCAGGCCAAGCAAAGCGTCCAGGTCCAGGCGCGCCGCGAGCAGGATGAACAGTCCGGAAATCAGCAACACGCTGAGGTTTTCCTTGAAGTGCAGGATGTGCCGCACGTCCACGCCTTTCATGTTGGCCAGCCACATGCCCATCAGGGTCACCGCCAGCAGTCCGGACTCATGCATCACCTGGTTGGCACCGATGAAGATCGCCAGCACGGCTGCCAGGGAGGCCAGGTTATGCAGGTATTCCGGCAGCCACTGACGCCGGATCACCGTCCCCAGCAGCCAACCCCCGACGACACCAAACACGGTGCCGCAGAGAATCACCCCGCCGAAGGTGAAGAGGCTTTGCTTGAGGCCATGGCCTTCAGCGCTGGCGATGATGAAGCTGTACACCACGACGGCGAGCAGAGCGCCGATCGGATCGATGACGATGCCTTCCCAGCGCAGGATGTTGGCAATCGAAGCTTTTGGCCGCACCACCCGCAGCATCGGCACGATTACGGTCGGACCGGTGACCAGCGTCAGGCTGCCAAACAGAATCGCCAGCATCCAGTCGAAGCCCAGCAGAAAGTGCGTGGCGACCGCGATGACGATCCAGGTCGAGATCGCACCGAGGGTCACCAGGCGATGGACGACGCTGCCGATCTCTTTCCATTCCGACAGGTGCAGGGTCAGGCTGCCTTCGAACAGAATCAGCGCCACTGCCAGCGACACCAGTGGCATCAGCAGCGGGCCGAACATTTCCTGCGGGTCGAGCCAACCCAGCAGCGGGCCGGCCAGAATGCCGGTCAGCAGCAGAAACAGAATGGCCGGCAGCTTCAGGCGCCATGCCAGCCACTGACAACCCAGCGCCGCCGCGCCGATCCCGCCAAATGCCAAGAGAATTTGCTGCTCGTTCATTGATGCTCCCTGTTCCTTGATCTGGCTGGCTATGAAAGACTAGCGGCCATTCCCGTCGTTCACTGTCTATTTGCGCGCAGTGTGAAAAACTGCCTGCCCCGAGCATCCATGCCTGCCATCGACCATCCGCTGATTGATCAATTCCTCGACGCTTTATGGCTGGAGAAAGGCCTGTCCGACAACACTCGCGACGCCTATCGCAGCGACCTCGCGCTGTTCAACGGCTGGTTGCAGGAGAAAAATCTCGAACTGATCAATGCCGGCCGCGAATTGATCCTCGATCATCTGGCGTGGCGGCTGGAGCAAAACTACAAGCCGCGCTCCACCGCGAGATTTCTCTCCGGGGTGCGTGGCTTTTATCGCTATCTGCTGCGGGAAAAACTGATCAGCGTCGACCCGACGTTGCGCGTCGACATGCCGCAACTGGGTCGGCCGTTGCCCAAGTCGCTGTCGGAAGCCGACGTCGAAGCACTGCTCAAGGCGCCGGACCTGAGCGATGCCATCGGCCAGCGCGACCGGGCGATGCTGGAAGTGCTGTATGCCTGTGGTCTGCGCGTGACCGAACTGATAAGCCTGACGCTGGAGCAGGTCAACTTGCGCCAGGGCGTATTGCGGGTGATGGGCAAGGGCAGCAAGGAGCGCCTGGTGCCGATGGGCGAGGAGGCGATTGTCTGGGTTGAGCGTTATATGCGTGATGGTCGCAATGAGTTGCTCGGTGGCCGTCCCAGCGATGTGCTGTTCCCCAGCCAGCGCGGCGAACAAATGACCCGCCAAACGTTCTGGCACCGCATCAAGCACCAGGCCAGGGTCGCCGGGATCAGCAAGTCGCTGTCGCCGCACACCTTGCGCCACGCGTTCGCTACGCACCTGCTCAACCACGGCGCGGACCTGCGCGTGGTGCAGATGTTGCTCGGGCACAGCGACCTGTCCACCACCCAAATCTATACCCACGTCGCCCGCGCGCGGTTGCAGGATCTGCACGCCAAACACCACCCACGCGGCTGACACATCCCATAATGTTGAAACACTGACCTGTGCCGAGGGATTTATCCCCGTTCGGCTGCGCAGCAGTCGCAAACCCGGCTGGCTCGATTTTGACTGGAAGATCGCGGTGGATGGTTTAGGGCTGCTTCGCAACCCAGCGGGGATAAATCCCTCGCCACAATAATGTGTGTCAGCCACATGTGGTTGTGGGTCAGTTGTACAAGCATGAAGATGTGTCAGTTGCACATGAGTGTGTGGCGACAGGCGCATTCGGCCCTCGTGACCTTATGTGTTAGGCTTTGCCGGTTTGCACGATGGACGGTTATGACCCGGTGTTTCGCACGGGCGTTCTGATCGTTCCATACGCCCGCCCTCAGGAGTACTCATGCGTCTGACCCAGATTTTCGCTGCCGCCGCCATTGCGTTGGTAAGCACCTTTGCCGTCGCCGATGACGCGGCCGACAAAGCCATTCGTCAAAGCCTGGAAAAACTCGAACTCGAGGTTCCGGTCGAGAGCATCAGCGCCAGTCCGTTGCCTGGCATGTACGAAGTCAAACTCAAAGGCAGCCGCGTGCTTTACGCCAGCGCCGATGGCCAATACATCGTCCAGGGCAACCTGTATCAGCTCGCGAACGGCAAACCGGTCAACCTCACCGAAAAGACCGAACGCCTGGGCATTTCCAAACTGATCAATGCCATTCCGGTGGCCGAAACCGTGGTCTACCCGGCCGTGGGCGAGACCAAATCGCACATCACCGTGTTCACCGACACCACCTGCCCGTACTGCCACAAACTGCATGCCGAAGTGCCCGAGCTGAACAAGCGCGGCATCGAAGTGCGCTACGTGGCGTTTCCGCGCCAGGGCCTGAATTCGCCGGGTGACGAGCAGCTGCAGGCAGTGTGGTGCTCCAAGGACAAGAAAGCCGCCATGGACAAAATGGTCGATGGCAAGGAAATCAAGGCCGCCAAGTGCGATAACCCGGTTTCCAGGCAATTCGCCCTCGGTCAGTCGATCGGCGTGAACGGTACACCGGCCATCGTTTTGGCTGACGGCCAGGTCATTCCGGGCTACCAGCCGGCGCCACAAGTCGCCAAACTGGCGCTGGGCGCGAAGTAATTCGCATCGTCTCGGGCAACCGATGACGATCGTGGTCCGGCAGCAACAGCGCCGGGCCATCAACAGAGAGCCGCGAGCACGCGGTTGTTTTCCGGCCGACCCTGTGTCGGCCGTTTCATGGGGAGTTCACAGTGAATCCGGTCAAAGTAGGCATCTGTGGGTTAGGGACCGTCGGTGGCGGTACCTTCAACGTACTTCAGCGCAACGCCGAGGAAATTGCTCGTCGTGCCGGGCGTGGAATCGAAGTGGCACAAATTGCCACGCGCACGCCAAAGCCTCAGTTCCAGACGACCGGTATTGCGATTACCAACGATGTCTTCGAAGTGGCCACGAACCCTGAGATCGACATCGTCATAGAGCTGATGGGCGGCTACACCGTTGCCCGCGAGCTGGTACTCAAGGCCATCGAGAATGGCAAGCATGTGGTCACCGCGAACAAGGCGCTGATAGCCGTTCACGGTAATGAGATTTTCGCCAAGGCACGCGAGAAAGGCGTGATCGTGGCGTTCGAAGCAGCGGTGGCCGGTGGCATTCCGGTGATCAAGGCGATCCGCGAAGGCCTGTCCGCCAACCGCATCAACTGGGTCGCGGGCATCATCAACGGCACCGGCAACTTCATCCTCACCGAAATGCGTGAGAAGGGCCGTACGTTCGAAGACGTGCTCGCCGAAGCGCAGGCGCTGGGTTATGCCGAAGCCGACCCGACTTTCGACGTCGAAGGCATCGATGCCGCGCACAAGTTGACCATTCTGGCGTCGATTGCCTTCGGTATTCCGCTGCAGTTCGACAAGGCTTACACCGAAGGCATCACCAAACTGACCACCGCCGACGTCAACTATGCCGAAGCGCTGGGCTATCGCATCAAACACCTCGGTGTGGCGCGCAGCACTGACGCTGGCATCGAGTTGCGCGTGCACCCGACACTGATTCCGGCTGATCGCCTGATCGCCAACGTCAACGGCGTGATGAACGCAGTGATGGTCAACGGTGACGCCGCCGGTTCGACGTTGTTCTACGGTGCCGGCGCTGGCATGGAGCCGACCGCTTCGTCGGTGATCGCCGACCTGGTCGACGTGGTTCGCGCCATGACATCCGACCCGGAAAACCGTGTGCCGCACCTGGCCTTCCAGCCGGACTCGTTGTCGGCGCATCCGATCCTGCCGATCGAAGCCTGCGAAAGCGCTTACTACCTGCGCATTCACGCCAAGGATCATCCGGGCGTACTGGCTCAAGTGGCGAGCATCCTGTCGGAGCGCGGCATCAATATCGAATCGATCATGCAGAAGGAAGTCGAAGAGCATGACGGCCTGGTGCCGATGATCCTGCTGACCCACCGCGTGGTCGAGCAGCGCATAAATGATGCGATCACCGCGCTGGAAGCACTGGCTGGCGTCGACGGCCCGGTTGTACGGATCCGTGTCGAACATTTGAACTAAAAGCAGCGGCAAGCTTCGAGCTGCAAGCGGCAAGAGAGAAGCAGTCTGGCTTTTACTTGCGACTTGCAGCTTGCAGCTTGCAGCTCAAACCGAAGGTTTGAAAAAATGCGATATATCAGTACTCGCGGCCAGGCCCCGGCCCTGAATTTCGAAGAGGTCCTGCTGGCCGGTCTGGCGACCGATGGCGGTCTGTACGTCCCGGAAAACCTGCCACGTTTCACTCAGGAAGAGATCGCTTCCTGGGCCGGCCTGCCGTATCACGAACTGGCGTTCCGGGTGATGCGCCCGTTCGTGACCGGCAGCATTCCGGATGCCGATTTCAAGAAGATCCTCGAAGAAACCTACGGCGTGTTCGCCCACAGCGCCGTGGCGCCATTGCGTCAGTTGAACGGTAATGAATGGGTGCTGGAACTGTTCCACGGCCCGACCCTGGCGTTCAAGGACTTCGCCCTGCAACTGCTCGGCCGTCTGCTCGACTACGTGCTGGAAAAGCGCGGCGAGCGCGTGGTGATTGTCGGTGCAACCTCCGGTGATACCGGTTCGGCGGCCATCGAAGGCTGCAAGCATTGCGAAAACGTCGACATCTTCATCCTTCACCCGCACCAGCGTGTGTCGGAAGTACAGCGTCGGCAAATGACGACGATCTTCGGCGAGAACATCCACAACATCGCCATCGAAGGCAACTTCGACGACTGCCAGGAAATGGTCAAGAACAGCTTTGCCGACCAGAGCTTCCTCAAAGGCACGCGTCTGGTGGCGGTGAACTCGATCAATTGGGCGCGGATCATGGCCCAGATCGTTTACTACTTCCATGCCGCGCTGCAGTTGGGCGGTCCGGCGCGCTCGGTGTCGTTCTCGGTGCCGACCGGCAACTTCGGCGACATCTTCGCCGGTTACCTGGCGCGCAACATGGGCCTGCCGATCAACCAGTTGATCGTGGCGACCAATCGCAACGACATCCTGCACCGCTTCATGAGCGGCAATCAGTACGTCAAGGAAACCCTGCACGCAACGCTGTCGCCGTCGATGGACATCATGGTCTCGTCGAACTTCGAGCGTCTGCTGTTCGACCTGCACGGTCGCAACGGTGCGGCGATTGCCGGTTTGATGGACTCGTTCAAAAAGGATGGCAGCTTCAGCGTGGAACAAGAGCGCTGGACCGAAGCGCGCAAGCTGTTCGACTCGCTGGCGGTGGACGATGCGCAGACCTGCGAAACCATCGCCGACGTCTACGAGCAGAGCGGTGAAGTCCTTGATCCGCACACTGCCATCGGCGTGAAGGCTGCGCGCGAGTGCCGTCGCAGTCTGGACATTCCGATGGTGATTCTGGGCACTGCCCATCCGGTCAAGTTTCCCGAGGCAGTGGAGAAAGCGGGTGTAGGAAAAGCGCTCGAACTACCTGCACATCTTTCTGATTTGTTTGAGCGAAACGAGCGCTGCACCGTGCTGCCAAACGACCTGAAAGCCGTGCAAGCCTTTGTCAGTCAGCACGGCAACCGCGGCAAGCCACTCTAAGCCAGTAAAAGCTGTCACATTTTGAAGCCCGTCTCCTGACGGGCTTTTTTGTTTCTGCTGCCACACTGCTCGGGTTTTCACCCACGAAGGACGGGTGAGTCGATCACGAAGGAAATGGCAATGCTGTTTTACAGAGGTTTGAAACCGGCACTGGGCTGGTTGTTTTTGTTGGCGGTGCTGGGATGGATGCACAGCGGCGTGGCGGCGCAGATGGCACTCGATCAGGCCAATGCGGCGGTCAACGTGGCGGCTGTCGAGCTGGATGCGCAAGAGCGGCAGTGGATCCGCGACAACCCCAGAGTGACGGTGGCATCGGTGCAATATCCGCTGTACCTGTTTCAGGACGAACACGGCCAATGGAGCGGCCTGAACAACGATGTGCTCAAACGCGTCAGTGCAATGACGGGCCTGCAATTCGAGCATCAGGAGTCGTTCTCCACCGATCATATGCTTGAACGTCTGCAAAGCGGGGTCGCGGACATCAGTACGACATTGGCCATGAGTGATGATCGCAAGACCTTTCTGGATTTCAGTCATGCTTTCGGAGGTGCCGGCTGGGTTTTTGTCGGACATGCCAACACCCCAAGGGTGGAGTCTTTCGAACAGCTGGCCAAGCGCGTTGTGGTTTTACCCGCCCGCCATGCTCTGGAGGACGTGATTCGGCGCGATTACCCGTCGATTCAAATTCGTTCGGTGAAGACCTACGCCGAAGCGCGAGCGTTGGTGGAAAGCGGTGAAGCCTATGCGACCATCGAAAACGAAATCGGCGCGCAGCTTTATCCGTTGGGCATGCTCAAGGTCGGCGGACTGGTAGAAGGCAAGTGGGAAGCCGATCATCTGGCTGTGCGAAAAGGCATGCCGCAGCTGCTGAGTATTCTCAACAAGGCGCTGGAAGCTTTCCCGGCTGCCGAGTTGCGGGCGATCCGTCTCAAATGGCTCGAAGGCATCTCGCCGCCACCGGTGCCGTCCCTCTGGGAGCGGCTGGTCGAGTGGGCATGCTGGGCGATGGGGGTGATCGGTGTGTTCGGAATACTGTCGTTGGTATGGAACAGACGCCTGGCGGCGGTGATCAAGTTGCGCTGTGAAGCGGAAAAGGAGCTGGGTGATCAACTGGCCTTTCAGCATGCTCTGATCGATTCCATGCCAGACCCTGTATTCGTACGCGATTTGCAGGGGCGTCTGATCATCTGCAACCGCAGTTACGAAGAAGCGCTGTCGGTGCGCCTGGATCAGATGCAGGGGCGTTTGCTGATCGAGGTTGACGCATTTCCCGAAGCCACCGCGCGGATGCTGCACGACGAATTCATCGCGCAGCTGCAGACCCGCAAATCGCGCTTCAGCAAGCGCCAGTTGCTATTCAATGGCGGGCCTCGAGAGGTCTATCAGTGGACCGTGCCTTTTTACAGCGGCGACGGCAAGTTGCGCGGCTTGTTGGGCGGCTGGACCGACATCACCCAGCGCCGGACCGAGAGCGGCTGCCGATGTCTGCAATAAAGAAGGGAAATGTCCTGCAAGACGCGACTACTTTTCTGATGGGAGGCTTAAGACGCCTGCCCTAGAGTGAACGACAACTGCGGTGAGAGTCCGCGATGATCGCTCCAGAGGTCGCCCATGCGCTCGCTTAAAGTTCTGATTCTTGAACCCAACCCGTTCCAACTGATGGCATTGCATCAAATGCTCAATGCCATCGGCATCTA
Source organism: Pseudomonas sp. B21_DOA (assembly GCA_030544685.1). Lineage (NCBI taxonomy): Bacteria > Pseudomonadati > Pseudomonadota > Gammaproteobacteria > Pseudomonadales > Pseudomonadaceae > Pseudomonas > Pseudomonas sp. B21_DOA. Next base: position 2,145,090 of record CP086683.1, read on the forward strand.
CGACGTCTTGACCGCGCCTTCGCTTTCGTCAGCCTTGTGTTCTCTGGGGCACCGCGGTGCGGTAGATATTGCCATTTGCGATCCGCAACTCAAGGGTGGCGATGGCCTGGCCCTGATTCACCATTTGGCCGCCCACCATGAGGCGCGCGCGCTGATTCTGCTGGGGTCTGTCGCGCAGAGCCTGTTGAGTGATCTGGAACCGGTGCTCCGCCAGCAACGTCTGCGTCTGCTGGGGCGTCTGCAGACGCCGGTCTCGGCAGTGTTGATGAGGGGCTGCTGGACAGCTATCTGATCACACCACAGGAACTCTTCGAGGTCTGAAACCGGCGGTTATTTTTCTGTCATCTTCGCCGTGCATGCTCTGTCAGACGCAGGCCCATGAGATTGGGGCGCGACAGGCAGAACTTTCTTCTCGGGCCGGTGGTCATTTAATGTGAACACGCCCCAGGCACTGTGTTTTCGGACTATTGAGTGGAGATCGAGATGGAAAGTATCAGTCTATTGCTCGGTGAGGCTCTGAGCCCGTATCAGGTGACGCTGACCCCTCGCGGCAGCCATGGTGAATGTCTGGTGACGCTTAAGAACAGCAGCGGCGCCATTGTGGTGGAACGCGAATTCAATCAGGCCCAGTTGAGCGACAAGCGCTTGCTGACCGACGTGGTGGACGGCCTGCACCGCGACGTGATGATCGCCGAAGGGCGGCTGGAACCCTGCGTCATTGCAGCGTTGCGCAATGCAGCTCTGGACAAGCGTCCGGCTCTGTAAAGATGAAATATTTTTTGTGGGAACCTTCCTGCATCCCTGTCAGTCAGACCCCATAGCAGCAGGATCAAGCATTGTGCTCCGGTGCTTGTCGCTTGCTGCTACGGGTCTCGAAGCAGACCCCGTTTAACCCCGAGTCGTCTCCCCACTTCTCGGGGTTTCTTTTGCCCAGCGTTTGCGCAGTGCGCGGCTTGTTGCTCGAAAAACCGAAGCGCCCGGCGGTGCTCAGATGGCCCCGTCTTCACGCAGCCGAGTGATTTGCGCCGCGTCGTAGCCCAGATCGCCAAGCACCTGAGCATTGTGTTCGCCCAACTGCGGCCCCACCCATTCGGACGACCCCGGCGTTTCCGACAACTTCGGCACGATGCCGGGCATTTTGAAATCCTTGCCGTCCGGCAGCTTGGCATGCAGGAACATTTCCCGCGCCAGGTATTGCGGATCGTTGAACATGTCCTCGGCGCTAAAGATCCGGCTGACCGGTACGTCGGCCTGGTTGAGCAAGTCGAGAACAGTCTGCAGCGGTAGGGAATTGACCCAGCGATCGATCACGCCATACAACTCGTCGCGGCGACCGTCGCGGCCGTCATTACTGGCCAGCACCGGGTCGTTGGCCAGATCTTCACGGCCAATCACGAGCATGAAGCGTTTGAAGATCGCATCGCCATTGGCACCGATCTGCACATGCTTGCCGTCGGCGCTGGTGTGGATCGAAGAGGGCGTGATGCCCGGCATGATGTTGCCGCTGCGCTCGCGGATGAAACCGAAGACGTCGAACTCCGGCACCATGCTTTCCATCATCGCGAAAATGGCTTCGTAGAGCGCAACGTCGACTACTTGGCCCAGTCCGCCGTTGACCTCGCGATGACGCAGCGCCATCAATGCACCGATCACGCCCCACAGCGCGGCAATCGAATCGCCGATGGAGATCCCGGTGCGCACCGGTGGCCGGTCTTCGAAGCCGGTGATGTAACGCAGACCGCCCATGGATTCGCCGACCGCGCCAAAACCTGGCTGGTCTTTCATCGGCCCGGTCTGACCGAAGCCGGACAGACGCACCATCACCAGTTTCGGATTCAGTGCGTGCAGGGTCTCCCAGCTCAGGCCGAGTTTTTCCAGTACGCCGGGTCGGAAGTTTTCGATAAGGATGTCGGCTTCACTGAGCAGCTTTTTCAGGATCGCCAAACCGTCAGGGTGTTTGAGATTGAGGGTCAGCGACTTCTTGTTGCGCGCCTGGACAAACCACCACAACGAGGTGCCTTCGTACAACTTGCGCCACTTGCGCAGGGGATCGCCGCCGTCCGGCGATTCGATCTTGATCACTTCGGCGCCGAATTCGCCGCAAATGCGCGAGGCAAACGGCCCGGCGATCAGCGTACCCAATTCAATGACTTTCAGACCCGAGAGCGGTTTGCTGGTGAACGGCATGCGAAATCCTGTAGGACAAGGCTGAACGGATACAGGGTTTTAACATAGCCGGCTGTCAGACGCCGCAGCTCGATCGCCATCAATTCGATGATTGCCTGTGGCATCGGTTAGACTTGCCGACTTTCCTCGTATCAAGAAGCCCGTTCATGGCCCAGCCGTCCACTACCTACAAATTCGAACTGAACCTCACCGACCTCGACCGCAGCGTCTACGAAAGCGTCAAGCAGACCATCGCCCGTCATCCTTCGGAAACCGAAGAGCGTATGACCGTGCGGCTGCTGGCCTACGCACTCTGGTACAACGAGCAGCTGTCGTTCGGCCGTGGTCTGTCAGACGTAGATGAACCGGCCTTGTGGGAAAAGAGCCTGGACGACCGTGTCCTGCACTGGATCGAAGTCGGCCAGCCGGATGCCGATCGCCTGACCTGGTGCTCGCGCCGCACCGAACGCACCAGTCTGCTGGCCTACGGCAGCCTGCGTGTCTGGGAAACCAAGGTGATCCCGGCGATCAAGAACCTGAAAAACGTCAACATCGCCGCCGTTCCGCCGGAAGTGCTGGAGACCTTGGCCAAGGACATGCCCCGCGTCATCAAGTGGGACGTGATGATCAGCGAAGGCACGATCTTCGTCACCGACGACCGCGGTCAGCACGAAGTCCAGTTGCAATGGCTGCAAGGTGAGCGCGGCTGAGGTCGCGACACCGCTGATATTTTCCCACGAATCAAAGAGAAGCCTCCTTCGCCCCATGCGTATCGAACCTCGTCAACTGCCTGCCACGCTGCCTTTCCTCGGTGATCTGCCGCCACTGCTGACTCGCCTGTACGCGGCGCGGGGCGTGCAGTCGGAGGCAGAGCTGGACAAGAGTCTGGCGCGCTTGATCCCGTTCCAGCAGCTCAAAGGCATTGATGAGGCGGTCGACCTGCTGGTGACGGCTCTGGAGCAGCGTCAGCGCATTCTCATTGTTGGCGACTTCGACGCGGACGGCGCCACCGCCAGCACTGTCGGTGTGCTCGGTCTGCGCCTGCTGGGCGCGGCGCATGTCGATTACCTGGTGCCGAACCGTTTCGAATACGGCTATGGCCTGACGCCGGAAATCGTCGAAGTCGCGCTGACCCGTGAACCGCAACTATTGATCACCGTCGATAACGGCATCTCCAGCGTCGAAGGCGTCGCGGCGGCCAAGCGCGCCGGACTGAAGGTATTGATCACCGACCATCACTTGCCCGGCGATGAACTGCCGCAGGCCGATGCGCTGGTCAATCCGAACCAGCCGGGCTGCGAGTTTCCGAGCAAAGCGCTGGCCGGCGTCGGAGTGATCTTTTACGTACTCATGGCGTTGCGCGCGCGTCTGCGCAGCCTCGGCTGGTACGAGAGCAAGCCACAACCGAACATCGGCGAACTGCTCGACCTGGTGGCGCTGGGCAGCGTCGCCGACGTGGTGCCGCTGGATGCCAACAACCGCATCCTTGTGCATCAAGGGCTGGAGCGGATTCGTGCCGGCCGGGCGCGTCCGGGAATCAAGGCGATCCTCGAAGTCGCCAAGCGTGACGCGGCGCGGGTCACTTCCACCGACCTGGGTTTCATCGTCGGCCCGCGCTTGAACGCCGCCGGACGTCTGGACGATATGAGCCTGGGCATCGAATGCCTGCTCACCGCCGACGCCAATCTGGCGCGGGAAATGGCTGCGCAACTGGACGGCATGAACCAGGATCGCAAATCCATCGAGCAGGGCATGCAGCGAGAAGCGCTGGCGCAGCTCAAGGATCTGCCGGTCGAGTCGATGCCGTTCGGTCTGTGCCTGTTCGATCCGGAGTGGCATCAGGGTGTGATCGGCATCCTCGCCTCGCGGATGAAAGAGCGCTATTTCCGCCCGACCATTGCTTTCGCCGATGCCGGTGATGGTCTGCTCAAGGGCTCCGGTCGCTCGGTGCAGGGTTTCCATATTCGCGATGCGCTGAGCGTGGTCGCGGCGCAGCATCCGAACCTGATCGCCAAGTACGGTGGCCACGCGATGGCCGCTGGTCTGACCTTGGCGCAGGAAAATTTTCCCTTGTTCGCCGAGGCATTTGACGCCGAAGTACGTAGGCAACTTCGCGAAGAAGACCTCACCGGGCGCATGTTGTCGGACGGCACGCTGGCCGTCGAAGAGTTCCACCTCGAACTGGCCCGCGCCTTGCGCCACGCCGGGCCATGGGGTCAGCACTTTCCTGAGCCGCTGTTTCATGGCGTGTTCCAGTTGGTCGAGCAGCGCGTGGTTGGCGAGCGGCATTTGAAAGTGGTGCTGAAAAGCGAATGCGGTTCGGTGAAGCTCGATGGCATCGCGTTTGGCATTGATCGCGATGTGTGGCCGAACCCGACGATTCAATGGGTTGAACTGGCTTACAAGCTCGACGTTAACGAGTTTCGCGGCAACGAGACGGTGCAGCTGATGATTGCTCATATCGAACCGCGTTAAGCCATTCGCGAGCAGGCTCGCTCCCACAGGTACGGTGCTGCCTTGTGGGAGCGAGCCTGCTCGCGAAAGCGTCCTTTCACACACTGAATTACTCTGAACCCTCCGTCATCTCCGGTTGTCGACTAGGCTCTAAGCACTGCTTGATTGGCCTTGTGACGTCTTGTCGAATTTTTGCCCGCGGGGGCGGGTGCTGCACCCTTTTTCTGTCACTCGTCGACTTTTCAAACAGAACCCTGGAGCCTGCCCACTGATTCGAGAGGTGCCCCATGAGTCTGCTGCTTGAACCCTTTACTCTTCGCCAACTGACCCTGCCCAACCGCATCGCCGTGTCGCCGATGTGCCAGTACTCCAGCGTCGACGGCCTGGCCAACGACTGGCATCTGGTGCACCTGGGCAGCCGCGCGGTGGGCGGTGCCGGTCTGGTTTTCACCGAAGCCACGGCAGTTACCGCCGACGGGCGCATCACCGCCGAAGACCTCGGTCTGTGGAACGACGAACAGATCGAACCGCTGCAACGCATCACTCGCTTCATCACCGCCCAGGGCGCGGTCGCCGGCATTCAGCTGGCCCACGCTGGGCGCAAGGCCAGCACCCACCGGCCGTGGATCGGCAAGCATGGCAGCGTCAAACCCGAAGACGGCGGCTGGACCCCGGTCGGGCCATCGCCGATTGCCTTCGATCCGCAACACACTCAACCGAAGCAGCTGGATGAAAGGCAGATCGCCGAAATTATTCAGGCCTTCGTCGACGCGGCCAAACGAGCGCTGACGGCTGGGTTCAGCGTGGTTGAAGTGCATGCCGCGCACGGTTATCTGCTGCATCAGTTTCTTTCGCCGCTGAGCAATCAACGCCGCGATCAATACGGTGGTTCGTTCGAAAACCGCATCCGCCTGGTGCTGCAAGTCACCGAAGCGGTGAGGGCGGTGTGGCCGGAGGAATTGCCGGTGTTTGTCCGCGTCTCGGCAACCGATTGGGTTGAAGACGGCTGGAATCCGGATGAGACCGTGGAGCTGGCGCGTCGCCTGCACACGCTGGGCGCCGATCTCATTGACGTGTCTTCAGGAGGGACAGCTGCAAACGCGGAAATTCCGGTTGGACCCGGATATCAGACGCGCTTTGCCGAGCGGGTACGCAAAGAGTCAGGCATCGCCACCGGCACTGTCGGCATGATTACCGAGCCTGCCCAGGCCGAGCACATCCTGCGCACCTGTCAGGCCGATATCATTTTCCTCGCCCGGGAACTGCTGCGTGACCCGTACTGGCCGTTGCATGCCGATGACGATCTGGGTGGACGCAAAGCGGTGTGGCCGGCGCAGTATCAGCGGGCGACCCATCGGGATCAGCCGATTCATGAATCGGATTTGCGTGATTGAGTCAGTCGAGATAAAGCAAAAAGCCCCGGTCAGTGATGGCCGGGGCTTTTTTCGTCTGGTTGTCTTTGTTGCCGTGCTGGCGCCATCGTTGGCAAGCCAGCTCCCACAGGTTTGGTGGCGTACGCGAAATTTATGCTCGACACCATTCATTGTGGGAGCTGGCTTGCCAGCGATGAGGTCCGCGCAGGCGCCTCAAATCTTCAAGGGTATTTGCGCTTGTCCGGCGCTGGCGGGAAGTACTGGTACAACCAGGTCTCACTTAAGGTGCGGTCGTTGGTACGAATGAACAGGCGCAGTTCCACGGGCTCGACACTGTCATTGGTCGGGTACCAGTCGAACAGGATCCGGTAACCCTTGATGTCGTCCAGCACCAGCACGCTGAAATCCTGCACCTTGCCGTTCGAGCAGGTCACCACCGGTTCGATCCCGATGCCCTGCGGCAAACGTTCCAGCCCGCCGCCGGTGAAATCCACGGCAAAGCGGCGTGCCCACACCTCTGGGTAATGTTCGCCCGGTGCCCAGCCTTCGGTGAAACCGCCCATGCCGGAACGGGTCGCGTGCACCCGCGCCAAAGGCGTACCCACTGGCGGCAGTGCGCTCCAGTAGAGCTTGTAGCCATAATTGAGCGAGTCCCCGGCAGCCACGGGTTTTTCGGCGTCCAGAACGCGACGATGTTGTCCAGCGTCTCGCCGGTGGTAGGAATTTCCAGCAGATCGATAGAGCCTTCGCCCCATGCGGTCGTCGGCTCTACCCACAGGCTCGGACGCTTGCTGTACCAGTCGACGGTGTCCTGATAGTTGGCAAATTCGTGATCGGTCTGCACCAGACCGAAACCCTTCGGATCCGTATCGGCGAACGCATTGAACTGCAGGGTGGCCGGGTTGTTCAGCGGGCGGCAGATCCACTCGCCGTTGCCGCGCCACATGGCCAGGCGATCCGAGTCATGAATCTGCGGGTGGATGGTGTCGCACATGCGCCGTTCGTGGGTGCCACAGCTGAACATGCTGGTCATCGGCGAAATGCCCAGCTGTTCAATGGCGGTACGCGCATTAATGTGCGCGTCGATTTCCATGACCACCCGTTCCGCCTGGCAATCGATGTCGAAACGATAGGCACCGGTCGCGCTCGGCGAATCGAGCAAGGCGTAGACCACAAAGCGTGTGGCGTTCTTGTCCGGCGTCTCGAACCAGAACTTGGTGAAGTCGGGAAACTCTTCGCGCTTCTTCGCGTAGGTATCAATGGCCAGGCCGCGCGCGGAGAGGCCATATTGGCCAGTAGCATCGACCGCACGGAAATAGCTGGCGCCGAGAAACGACACCACGTCATGCCGATCCAGCTCCGGTGCCTTGAACAGTTTGAAGCCGGCAAAACCCAGATCGCCCTTGAGCTGCTGGGTGTCGACCGAAGTGTTCTCATAATTGAACAGCGCCGGGCGGAAATGCACCTCGCGCGCCATGCGCGTCTTCGGATCAACGCTGTACATGCGCACCGGCTGACGGAAACCCATGCCGACGTGGAAGAACTGCACGTCCAGCTGACCTTTGTTTTCCTTCCACAAGGAATGCTCGCCGTCGTAGCGGATCGCGTTGAAATTCTGCGGAGTCATGGTTGCCAGGGTTGGCGGCAACACCTGTTTCGTATCCTGATAGGCGTTGCCGGCGAGCTGCTTGGCCTGGCGCTTCAACGATTCGAAATCAAAGGCCTGAGCCTCGCCATCGGCGGCGCCGCCATTGGCTGCCCAGGCGCGGGCGGCTAGCAGGCCCGACGCGGAAAGACCGGTATAGGCCGCAATGGCCATGGACGCTTTGAGCAAATTCCTGCGGTGCATAAATACAACCTGTCGTGTGCAATCCAGCGCCGTTCCTGGCACCTGTCGGATCGGAAATTACGGTTCGGTCATGCCTTCGGCCAAACGCAACGGACTATAAACAGATGCCCGCTAGCTTAATCGGTTCGATTGTCGGGCAAAAAGGCTTGTTTGCGTTGCGTCATCTGGCAATGAAACAAGACATGTCTGTAATTTTTCTGACAGGGCTCTCTGATTTAGAGGGCATATCTGCTTTTTTCGATTAATTACTCTAAAAACCACTTTTCAACGCCGATTTAATTCCTATTCTATGGGCAAGACCGGATACAAGCCTTCGTGCCGGCGGGGCACACGACGCTGCTCGAAGAGGCAGGGCGATGTGAGGTTCAGCAGTTTCTTGACTCAATAGAGAAGGACATCGTCCATGGCAAAAATACAAGGCATCACCGAAATGTTGGGCATTTTTCCTTGCTTGGGCGGCGGGCGCAGAAGACGTCGTCTCAATTCCGAGGAGTTGAAGTTGGTGGAGCGTTACCGAGAGTTGTCGGAGAGCGACCGGATCGCCATGCGCTATCTGGTGGATGCGATGCGGAGTGTTTCGCGGTTTTAACGTAAGGGCACAGTGAGAGCCTTTTGGCTTTTGCAGTCGCCCATTTATTCAACCTGCCAGCGTCGGCATCGACGATGCCGACGCTAGTTGCTTTAAGCGTTTTTGTTTTGGTGAAGGTGCCGAGGCAAAAATGCTTCGTAGAGCCGGTTTCCGTTCTGGAGCCGAGGTGACACTTTCGCGAGCAGGCTCGCTCCCACAGGGAATAGAGATCAAATGTGGGGGCGAGCCTGCTCGCGAAGTTTCTGGATCCTAGTGCTTGAACATCACATGCCGAACCGTGGTGTAGTCCTCCAGCCCAAACATGGACATGTCCTTGCCGTAGCCGGACAGTTTCTGACCGCCGTGGGGCATTTCACTGACGAGCATGAAGTGAGTATTCACCCATGTGCAGCCGTACTGCAAGCGCGCCGACAGACGATGCGCGCGTCCCACATCGCAAGTCCACACGGATGACGCCAGGCCGTAGTCCGAATCGTTGGCCCACTCCAGCGCCTGTGCTTCCTCGGTAAATTTCGTCACCGAAACCACCGGCCCGAATACTTCACGGCGGACGATTTCGTCATCCTGCTGCGCGTCGGCCAATACCGTTGGTTCGAAGAAGAAACCATCGCCGTCGACCGATTTGCCACCAGTGATCAGGCGAATGTGCGGTTGTGCCACGGCGCGTTCGACGAACCCGGCAACACGGTCGCGATGTTGCGCGGTGATCAATGGGCCGAGTTCGGTTGAGGGATCGTCCTGCAAGCCGTACTTGATGCTGCTGACCGCCGCGCCGAGCTTTTCGACGAACATGTCGTAGATGCCTTGCTGCGCGTAGATCCGGCACGCAGCGGTGCAATCCTGACCGGCGTTGTAGAAGCCGAAGGTACGTATACCTTCCACCGCCGCGTCGATATCGGCATCGTCAAAGATGATTACCGGCGCCTTGCCGCCGAGTTCCATGTGCATGCGTTTAACGCTATCGGCGGTGCTGGAAATGATGTTGGCGCCGGTGGCGATCGAACCGGTCAGGGAAACCATGCGCACTTTCGGATGATTCACCAGTGGACTGCCCACCGTAGGACCGCGACCGAATACCAGATTGAGCACGCCGGCCGGGAAGATTTCCGACGCCAGTTCGGCCAGACGCAACGCGGTCAGCGGAGTTTGTTCCGACGGTTTGAGCACCACCGTATTACCGGCAGCCAACGCCGGAGCGATTTTCCAGGCGACCATCATCAGCGGGTAGTTCCACGGTGCGATGGAGGCGATTACACCAACCGGATCGCGGCGAATCATCGAGGTATGCCCGGGCAAGTATTCGCCAGCGGCCGAACCGCCCATGCAACGACTGGCGCCGGCGAAGAAGCGGAACACGTCGGCAATCGCCGGAATCTCGTCGTTGAACGCGGCGCTGTAGGGTTTGCCGCAGTTGTCGGATTCCAGTTTCGCCAGTTCCTCGCCGTGGGCTTCGATGGCGTCGGCGAGTTTGAGCAGCAGCAGCGAGCGGTCTTTCGGAACAGTTTGTGACCACTCGGCGAAGGCGTTGTCGGCGGCACGCACGGCGGCATCGACCTGGGCTTCGCTGGCTTCGTTGATCTCCACCAGTATTTCGCCCCGCGCAGGGTTGAGCACCGGCTGCGCCGGGCCTTCGCCGTCGACCAGTTGGCCGTTGATCAAGAGTCTGGTTTGCATGGGTTTGTCCTCTTTACAGCAACTGTTGTTTTCCTGAATAAACCGGGACCCTGTGGGAGCGAGCCTGCTCGCGAAAGCGCTGTGTCAGTCGACATCAACGTTGGATGTGCCGGCCACTTCGCGAGCGGGCTCGCTCCCACAAGGAAAACGGTGTCTGTCAGATATTTATTTCCCGCCACTCCCCGCCACGCTCTCGCCCCCTCGCGTCAAGTAATACGCGCCGAGAATCGGCAACATCGTCACGATCATCACCAGCATCGCCACGACATTGGTCACCGGCACATCCCGTGGGCGGCTCAACTGATTGAGCAGCCACAACGGCAACGTGCGTTCATGCCCGGCGGTGAATGTGGTGACTATGATTTCATCGAACGACAACGCCAACGCCAGCATGCCACCCGCCAGCATCGCTGAGCCGAGGTTCGGCAGGATGATGTAGCGGAAGGTCTGCCAGCCGTCGGCGCCGAGATCCATCGACGCTTCGATCAAACTGTGTGAAGTGCGGCGCAGGCGAGCGATAACGTTGTTGTAGACGATCACCACGCAGAAGGTCGCATGGCCGACGATGATGGTGAACATCCCCGGCTCGATGCCCAGCGACTTGAACGTCGCCAGCAAGGCGATCCCGGTGATGATCCCCGGCAGCGCAATCGGCAGGATCAGCATCAGCGAAATGCCCTGTTTGCCGAAAAAGTCCCGCCGGTACAACGCCGCCGACGCCAACGTGCCAAGCACCATTGCGATCAGCGTAGCGATGGCGGCGATCTGCAGCGACAGCTTGATTGCCTCCAAAACATCCGGCCGGGAAAACGCCACGCTGAACCAGCGCAGGGTGAAGCCCTTCGGCGGAAAACTGAACGCGGCTTCTTCGGTGTTGAAGGCATAGAGAAAGATGATCAGGATCGGGAAGTGCAGAAACACCAGCCCACCCCAGGCTGCGATTTTCAAACCCAAAGACGCACGCCCTTGTGCTGAAGCGTCAGAGCGCATCGAAGGCCCCCAGACGTTTGACGATGGCCAGGTAAACCGCAATCAGCACGATCGGCACCAGCGTAAACGCCGCCGCCATTGGCATATTGCCAATCGCCCCTTGCTGCGCGTACACCATGCTGCCAATGAAGTAGCCCGGCGGGCCGACCAGTTGCGGCACGATGAAGTCGCCCAGGGTCAGCGAAAAAGTGAAGATCGAACCCGCCGCAATTCCCGGAATCGACAAAGGCAAGATCACTTGCATAAAGGTCTGACGCGGTTTGGCGCCAAGGTCTGCGGAGGCCTGCAACAGCGACGGCGGCAAACGCTCCAGCGAGGCCTGGATTGGCAGGATCATGAACGGCAGCCAGATGTAGACGAACACCATGAACCGCCCCAAGTGCGAGGTCGACAGAGTGCTGCCGCCGACACCGGGAATCCCCAGAACCATCTGCAACAGCGGCTCCAGACCCAGGTGCTGAACGAACCATTGCGCCACGCCGCCCTTGGCCAGCAGCAGCGTCCACGCGTAAGCCTTGACGATGTAACTGGCCCACATCGGCAGCATCACCGCGATGTAGAAAAACGCCTTGGTCTTGCCCGTGGTATAGCGCGCCATGTAGTAGGCGATCGGAAATGCAACGATGGCGCTGGCGATCGAGACGACGATCGCCATGCTCAGCGTGCGCAGGATGATGTCAAAGTTCGACGGCTGGAACAGCGCGGCAAAATTGGCCAGCGTCAGGTCCGGCGTGACCGCCATGGTGAAGTCGTCGAAGGTGTAGAAACCCTGCCACAACAGCATCAGCAACGAGCCGAGATAGATCGCGCCGAACCACAGCAGCGGCGGCACCAGCAGCATCGACAGGTACAGGTTGGGCTTGCGATAGAGCAGGTTGGAAAACCTGCGCAGCGGTGGCGACGAAGTCATCACGAGGGCGCTCATGTCACACCTCGCTCGCCACGTTGTCATGCAGTTCAACCATCGCTTCCCGTGCCCAGCGCGCACTCAGTCGCTGCCCCGTCTGATGTTGCGCGCTGCTGTCGAGCCATTGATTGTTGGCGTGGCTGATGCTCAGGTTCTGGCCGTTTTCCAGCTTCAGTTCATAACGCGTGGCGCTGCCCTGATACTGGATGTCGTGGAGCAGGCCGCTGACTTCGATTTCGTCGCTGGCGAGCGGGCCATCGGCGAAACGCACGTGTTCCGGGCGGATCGAAAACGCTTGCGAATGACCGCTGATGTGCAGCGCCAGATCGCCACGGATCACGTTCGAAGTGCCGACGAATTCAGCGACGAAAGTGGTGGTCGGCTTCATGTACAGATTGCGCGGCGTGTCGACCTGTTCGATGCGGCCGTTGTTGAACACGGCGACGCGATCGGACATCGACAGCGCTTCGGTCTGATCATGGGTGACGAAGATAAAAGTGATGCCGAGCTGGCGTTGCAGTTTCTTCAGTTCGCTTTGCATCTGTTCGCGCAGTTTCAGATCCAGCGCACCGAGCGGCTCATCGAGCAACAGCACGCGCGGGCGATTGACCAGAGCGCGGGCGAGGGCGACACGCTGGCGCTGGCCACCGGACAACTCCACCGGTTTGCGCACGCCGTAACCACCGAGGGCGACCATGTCCAGGGTTTCTTCGGCACGTTTGTGACGTTCGGCCTTGCCGATACCTTTGACCTTCAAACCGTAGGCGACGTTATCAAGCACGTTCATGTGCGGGAACAGCGCGTAGTCCTGAAACACTGTGTTGACATCACGTTGATATGGCGGCAAACCGGCCGCTTCGGCGCCGTGGATGCGGATCGATCCGGCGCTCGGTTGCTCAAAACCGGCAATCAGGCGCAGGCAAGTGGTTTTGCCCGAACCCGAGGGGCCGAGCATGGAAAAGAACTCACCGTCCTCGATGTCGATGGAAACCCGGTCAACGGCCTTCACCTCACCGAACTGCCGGGACACGTTGGTGAACTGGACTGCAAGTGGCATGGTGTGTTGCTCCCCAAAAGGCGAGGGCTGTCGCGCCTGCTCGGCCTTACTGCTGGAAAACCTGAATCTTAAGAGCTTCGCGAGCAGGCTCGCTCCCACAGGAGGAATACAATCCAATGTGGGAGCGAGCCTGCTCGCGAAGAGACTTTAACGGCCGCCCATGATCGCGATGTAGTCCTGCGTCCAGCGGCTATACGGTACGAACTTGCCGCCCTCAGCCTGTGGGGTTTTCCAGAAAGCGATCTTGTCGAACTGATCAAAACCATTGGTCTTGCAGCCCTCGGCGCCAAGCAATTCGCTCTCTTTACACGCCGCTGGCACCGCCGGCAGCGAACCGAACCACGCCGCCACATCACCCTGGACCTTCGGCTTCAGCGACCAATCCATCCATTTGTAAGCACAGTTCGGATGCTTGGCCTCGGTGTGCAACATGGTGGTGTCGGCCCAGCCGGTGGCGCCTTCTTTGGGGATAGTCGAGGCGATCGGCTGTTTCTCGTTGATCAGGCCGTTGACCTGATACGGCCAGGCGCTGGATGCGACCACACCTTCGTTTTTGAAATCGCTCATCTGCACCGTGGTGTCGTGCCAGTAGCGGTGAATCAGCGGCTGCTGCGCGCGCAACAGATCGAGCACGGCTTTGTACTGAGCTTCGGTGAGTTGGTACGGATCCTTGATGCCCAAATCAGGCTGGGTCGATTTCAGGTACAGCGCCGCGTCGGCGATATAGATCGGGCCGTCATACGCCTGCACGCGACCCTTGTTCGCCTTGCCATCGGGCAGATCCTGCGCGGCGAACACTACGCTCCAGCTGCTCGGCGCCGTTTTGAATACATTGGTGTTGTACATCAGCACGTTCGGGCCCCACTGGTACGGGGCGCCGTAAGTCTGGTGGTTGACCACGTACCATGGCGCGTCTTTCAGACGTGGATCGAGGGATTTCCAGTTCGGGATCAAGGCCGTGTTGATCGGCTGTACACGCTTGCCAGCGATCAACCGCAGCGATGCATCCCCGGACGCTGTGACCAGGTCGTAACCGCCCTTGGCCATCAGGCTGACCATCTCGTCGGAAGTCGCGGCGGTCTTGACGTTGACCTTGCAACCGGTTTCCTGCTCAAAACCGCTCACCCAGTCATACGCCTTGTCGCTCTCGCCCCGTTCGATGTAACCCGGCCACGCCACGATATCCAGCTGACCTTCGCCGGCGCCGACAGCCTTCAACGGCTCGGCGGCCTGCAAGCTGGCACTGGCCAGCAGGGCCGTGGTGATTGCACTGAGCAGTGCGGTCTTGTGCACGAACATGGTTGATCCCTCTTCTTCATATTATGGTCGGGGCAGTGGTGAACGCGGTGCAGCGTGCCGTGGGCGGCTTGTTATTAGCGTAGTCAGAGATGGCCGTGGCGGGGCGGGCGTGTCTCGACATCGGCGATGGAGATTTCGTGCTGGGCTGAAGTGTAGATCGGTTTTTTCAAGGTCAGCCGCGGACTTCAATTCCGAATGCAAGCAACATCTCGAAGCACACTCGCGCGGCCGCTTCGGGCACTTTCGCACTAGGCTGAGGGCCTTACAGATCCGGATAACCCCTGTTTGGAGGCGGAACATGAACACCCGTGGATTGCTCGATCAACTGCTCAAATCCGGCCAGGATCTGCTGCAGAACAAGGCTGGCGGCGCGTCGAACAAATCGGCTGCCGGTGGGCTGGGCGGCTTGCTCGGCGGCTCGTCAGGCGCCAGCGGCCTCGGCGGCTTGCTCTCCGGCGCAGGCGGAGGCGCACTGGCGGCCGGCGCCATGGGCCTGCTGCTCGGCAACAAAAAAGTGCGCAAGGTCGGCGGCAAAGTCGCGATCTACGGCGGCCTCGCCGCACTCGGCGTGCTGGCCTACAAGGCTTACGGCAACTACAACGCGCAAAAGGCAGCGCCCCCAAACCGAACCGCAAACCCTCGACCGCCTGCCACCGGCGCAAGTCGAACAACACAGCCAGGCCATCCTCAAAGCCCTGGTCGCTGCCGCCAAAGCCGACGGCCACATCGACGAGCGCGAGCGCGAACTGATCGAAGGCGAATTCACAAAGCTCGACAACGATCAGGAACTGCAACACTGGCTCCACGCCGAACTCAACAAACCCCTCGACCCCACCGACGTCGCCCGCGCGGCGAGTACGCCGGAAATGGCGGCGGAGATGTACATCGCCAGTGTGATGCTGGTGGATGAGGAGAATTTTATGGAGAAGAGCTATCTGGATGAACTGGCACGGCAGTTGAAACTGGAGCCGGAATTGAAGGTGGAGTTGGAGAGGCAGGTACGGTTGGCGGGGGTGAAGTTCTGGGGAAATCGCAGCGTTGAGTTGCGATTTTCCTGTGTCGTTGAATTGGGGCTTAAACGGAGGCCGAAGTTTGTAATTCCCTTCTGAATCGGGTTCGATTGTAAATTACGAGGTGACCAATTTGTGGGGGGTTGTTTGGATCCTAGCGAGAGAGCGATTACATCTATATAAAACGCAGCGCTATAAGTGAGATGCAATGGCGGCTCGGATGTACCGTTAACAGCCTTTTAAATTGTTGGCTTTATGGGGGCGTAGACCATTATTTGGCTTTCACGCCTCGATCATGAATTCTTCAATTTTTTCAATAAATGCACTTTTGCTTTTAGTTCTGAACTCGCCTAAAAAATTTCGGAGCCTCTGATGGGTTCGCCTCTTTTGTCATATTGGATCGTTAGCATATCAATGACAAAATCTCCGCTGGGGTCCCCTTCAGGCTCGACTCTAGTGTCAAAGCAATGCCCGGTGCTTCGGCGAACTCCTCCAATCAGTACCGAGCTGGAAAACCAGTCGATGGTCTCCGGTGTTAGCTCAACCTCGAACAGATTGTTGATTGTTATAGTCCAGCCGCTTGGCACTCGGATTGGCTGGAGGTGGTATTTGAGTTTCTTTCTCATTTGGTTGTTTTGGATCTCTACGCCTAGGAGCGCTCCGATCTACGCTGCTGACAGTTTCGAGATTGCGCATCGGAAATAAAACAATACGCCGCAAAGTATAGTTTTTTCATTTCAATTTGTAGTCAAATTTTTCGTCTAATCCTAGAGAAATGTCTTGGGCTTTTGTTCTTTCGAATATAGATATTATTTTCTTATAGGTTTCGCCCATGCTTTCTTCGGAATGTTTTGAGTTTTTCCATATGATTACAGTGGGACGCTGAATGTCTGTGCTGAGCAGGTCCCACAAAGCGTTTAGGTTGTTTCCGAAGTTTTGTGTTACGGAAAAGGCTGAAGCTATCCGCTTATGGAAATCCCGCTCCGTTAAAATTGATAAGCCATCAAGTTCAATAATCATTAGGTGTTCTTTCGCTTTGGTTGGCCTGTCATTTCATGCTCCGTGACATAATGTTGCTGATGTCGACGTCTGCTTCGTACGAAGTTAGGCCATGCGCGGAAATTATCGCCAAATTTTTGTTTTGTTCGCTTTTTCATTCAATCTAGTGGGTAATCGCAAGTCCAAGGAGGAGTGAACAGTTCTGGGTCGATGTGGTTCTTCTCCAGAAAAGCATTGATTTCATCCTCTGTATCCATTGTTTGGAGTTTTGTAATTGTGGTGTCGTTAGCACCGATACTATCCCTAGTTTCCAGTATGTGGATTGATAAAGTGAATTCAATAAAGACATATTTGAAGTCTTTTGAATCCTCTAAAAAGCTGTAGTAGCGTTCTCCGGGATGTCTGTCTTCAAAGTTTAGGTGGTATACAGCGTAAATGGCGGCCCACTTTCGAAGCGAACTATCATGCGATGGCAGTTCTTGCGCAATTTCTGTGTAGGATTTTGCTTCCAGTCCCCACCATACTTTTCTAGGGATTATTTTTTGAGAGCTCATTTTTGACCTTCGAATTGGTTTGGCCAGTAGATGCGTATTACTTCACCTTTTACTGGGTGAAGCTGTAAGTGTGGGTTCGCGCCATGGGGGTCACTTGGGTCATGATTTGCCATCGTGACTTTCCTTGTTTGAATATCTGAAACAGGAGTGTCATCCCAATGGTAATATTTTTCAGGGTCTTTGACTTTTCTAAAATGCGTCTTAGCCGTTGCTGAGTTGAATTCTTCAGCGTTTCTATAGCCTTGTCCGACATATTTGCCCAAGAACAATTCTTCAGCTTCCGCTCTGCTATTAACGGTAACAGAAGTAGCACCTCTATCCAGTGCTTCTGAGGCTCGTTTTACTGAGCTATTTGACCAAGGAATTTCTGGTGCTGACGATTCATTGGTATCGACTTTTGCATTTTTAGTGGGTTCCGTTGAATTTCCTTTTCCATCCCCATCTGGCGGACATCCATTCAACCCCAACGGATCCACCCACCCCGTAGGGTTAGGCACGTACTGGTAGCTATTCAACCCACCCGCAAGCTTGATCGGATCCGGCGTCAAGAACCGTCCAGTCCCTGGATTGTAGTAGCGGTGGCGGTTGTAATGTAACCCTGTCTCGGCGTCGAAATACTGACCTTGGAAGCGCAGCGGGTTATCGATTTCGCTGACGTCCAGCGCTGCTAGGTTGCCATAGGCACGGTACTTCGCCGACCACATGATTTCGCCGCTGTAGTCGGTCAGTTCCTGCGGTGTGCCGAGGTGGTCGAGTTGGTAGTAGAACGGGGCCGCTTTTAGCGGGCCTTCGCCGTCGAGCATTGCCAGCGGGCGGAAAGTGCCCGGTTCGTAGATGTAGCTGCGGTAGCGGTTCCCGGCGCTTTCAGCGATGAGGCGTTCGCCTTGCCACAGAAACTCGGTGGTGTGACCGTCGACTGACTTTTCAATGCGGCGGCCAAAGGCGTCGTATTTGTAGGTTGCTGTGCTGCCGCCCGGCAGGCTGACGCCGATCAGGCGGTGTTGGCAGTCGTAGCGGTATTCGGTGACGAGCTTTTGGCCGGCGCCGCGACGCTCGCGGATCAGGTTGCCGTAGGCGTCGTAGTCGTAATGGCGATCGCCTTGCATCAGCAGGCGATTGCCTTTGACGTTAGCGAGATTCGCAACAGGCAGGTCATTCTGTCCGAGGAGGTTGCCTGCCGGGTCATGGGCGAAGCTCTCTGGCATGGCGCCGCGTACGCTGATCAGTCGGTCGAGTGGATCGTAGTGATAGCTGCGGTTGCCTTTGCGGCTGTCGTTAATACCGGCGAGGTTGCCGTTGGCATCGTAGTTGTAGCGACGCTGGAACAGGTGCTTGTCCCGTTGGCTGACGCTGTGGGCCTGTAGTCGGCCCTGTTCATCGTATTGGTACTGGCTAAGCAGCAAGCCTTGTTGGCGTTGTTGCTCGCGACCGGCGTTGAACTGGTGGCTGGTCAGGCGAGAGCCGTTGAGGTCGATGCTGCTCAGGCGTCCACCGGACAAATGACGGTAATCGAGCGTGCAGCCATCCGGCAGACGGCAGTGGCTGAGCTGGCCGACGTTGTCGTATTCGTAGCGCAAGGTGCCCCAGACTTGGTGTTCCTCGATGAGTTGGTCTGCAAGTCATGTTTATAGGCGAAAGGCTAACGACCGTCGTCGACGCTGGCTAGTCAACGCGAGCTCGTCGATCCATTAAATTTTTACTTTATTCAATGTATGATCTAACGCTTTTTCAAGATCGGCCCAGGTTTTGGCCGTTTCGGTGTATATAGGCGATGCCCAATTTTGATTTGCGATTAATGAGATTCTGAAGGCGCCGTGTTCACTGAATTCGGGATACCAGCCAATGTCTATTATTTGCTCGTGCGGGAGTAGCGCTTGCAAAAGATCCTCCCTTAATTCATTTGTAATGAGCGCAATATCCGATCCGGCTAGGCTGGATATTTCGTCAAAAGTTATCTTGCCGCCAAATTTCTTTATGTTTTCAAGATTCATAAATCATTTCTTCTTTTTCGTTAGTTTTCTAAACGATTCTTCTGATATTGGATGTCCATGTATTGTGTTTGCACTTAACTCCACTCTCATGTACTGAGTTTCTTTTCCGTCATTGGCGCCTATGGTTTTTCCCATGTCAATTACTTTCCATGGTTTTCCGTTGTTAACATCTTGACCATTTGCAAACGCGTGCCGCTCTAACGCTTCAATGTCCGTGCCGGGTAGATATTTAGCTGCACCTCCATTAGCGGTCGATTTTACAACCGATGGCCAGGAGCCTTAGGCGCCACATGTTTATTGCCATGATTTGTCCATTGAACGTCGGGAGGAGGCGGGGCTCCATCGCTTACCCTGGCTTTTCCTTCAGGTATTTCAGCGCTTTGCCCCGGAACGCATTTATCTCCGCCTGGACAAGTATTCAACCCTAGGGGATCCACCCACCCCGTAGGGTTAGGCACGTACTGGTAGCTATTCAACCCGCCCGCAAGCTTGATCGGATCCGGCGTCAAGAACCGGCCAGTCCCCGGATTGTAGTAGCGGTGGCGGTTGTAATGTAACCCTGTCTCGGCGTCGAAATACTGCCCTTGAAAACGCAGCGGATTATCGATTTCGCTGACGTCCAGCGCCGCGAGGTTACCGTAGGCGCGGTGCTTCGCTGACCACATGATCTCGCCGCTGTAATCGGTGAGTTCCTGCGGTGTGCCGAGGTGGTCGAGTTGGTAATAGAACGGTGCTGCTTTTAGTGGGCCTTCGCCGTCGAGCATTGCCAACGGGCGGAAGGTGCCCGGTTCGTAGATGTAGCTGCGATAACGATTTTGTGCGCTTTCGGCGATGAATCGTTCGCCTTGCCAGAGGAATTCAGTGGTATGGCCGTCGACGGTTTTCTCGATGCGGCGGCCAAAGGCGTCGTATTTGTAGGTGGCGGTGCTGCCGCCTGGGAGGCTGACGCCGATCAAGCGGTGTTGGCAATCGTAGCGGTATTCGGTGACGAGTTTTTGTCCGGTGCCGCGACTTTCACGGGTCAGGTTGCCATAGGCGTCGTAATCGTAGTGGCGGTCGCCTTGCATGAGCAGGCGATTGCCTTTGACGTTGGCGAGATTCGCAACGGGCAGGTCATTTTGTCCGAGGAGGTTGCCTGCCGGGTCATGGGCGAAGCTCTCTGGCATGGCGCCGCGCACGCTGATCAGGCGATCCAGTGGGTCGTAGTGATAGCTGCGGTTGCCCTTGCGGCTGTCATCGATGCCGGCGAGGTTGCCGTTGGCGTCGTAGTTGTAGCGACGCTGGAACAGATTTTTGTCACGCTGGCCGACAGTGTGAGCTTGCAGGCGTCCCTGTTCATCGTACTGGTATTGGCTGAGCAGCAAGCCTTGCTGACGCTGCTGTTCACGACCGGCGTTGAACTGATGAGAGGTCAGGCGGGAGCCGTTGAGATCGATACTGCTGAGTTGCCCGCCAGGCTGGTGGCGGTAATCGAGTTTGCTGCCATCGGGCATACGGCAGTGCTTGAGCTGGCCGACGCTATCGTATTCGTAGCGCAGGGTGCCCCAGCCTTGGTGTTCCTCGATGAGTCGGTCTTGCAGATCGTATTTATAGGCGAGCGGCCAATGGCCGTCGTCAACGTTAACGAGGCGGCCAAGCGCGTCGTAGCTATAGTGAATCTCTTCGCCGTCGGGTAGCGTTTTTACGAGCAAGCGGCCTGCGGCATCGCGCTGATATTCTGTGACCAGTTCGCTGCCGTCGTCACCGAACTCGGTTTTCGTCAGCAACTGGCCGTTGAGGTCGTATTCGTAGGCAGTCCGACGACCGTCAAAACCGGTTTCCTGTTGGATCAGGCCGTTGGCGTAGTAATCAAGGTGATAGTGCTCGCCGCGCTCGTTTTCAATTTCAGTGAGCAACAGACGCGAGTTGTCGTAGCGGTAGCGCAGTTGGCTGCCATCCGGATTGATGCGGCGGCTGACGAGGTGGAGATTGTCGGCGTATTCGTAGCGGGTGATACGGCCAAGTTCGTCACGTTCAGCAGTGACATTGCCGTAGGCGTTGTAGCTGAATGCGCGAGTGGCGCCGCCGGGCAGCGTAACTTGGGCAAGGCGATTGGCAGCATCCCATTGGTAATGAGTGATCGCGCCGGACTCTTCCTGGCGAGTGATCTGCCTGCCTAGTGCATCGTAACGGTACTTGCGCTGACCGCCGTCCGGAAGACGTTCCTCAAGCAATTGACCGAGATTGTTCCAACCGAGTCGAAGCTGAAGTGATAGAACGATGGTCGCTTGCTAGCCTGCGAGAACCAGCTCGGATGGATCGTCAGAAAAAGATGGCCGCGCGCGATAGGCTGTTGGTGATGGCGGGACGCTGTTCACTCGGGAGTGGGGAAACAGTGGAGCGTTTTTCCTGAACGATTGAGACTTTGATAAGGTTGTTGTAGTTTTTTCAGGTTTTTTTGTATTTGAGGTGTTTGATGACTGACTCGTTTGAAGATTTTAGTAAGTTTATAAGTTATGTGTTACGTCACAAACCCGAGTCCATTGGGTTGCTGCTGGATGTCGAGGGCTGGGCAAATGTAGATGAGTTAATAAAAGGTTCAGAGAAGGTCGGGAAGTTATTAAGCTATGAAGTCATAAGTAATATCGTCTTTCATAGTGATAAAAAGCGTTTTGAGATATCCAGCGATGGAGCATATATTCGAGCAATTCAGGGACATTCGTCGGAATCGGTGAGCCGCAACTACCCTGAAATTCAACCTCCGGATTTTTTGTATCATGGAACGGCTATGCGTTTCCTTGACTCTATTTTGAAAAACGGTCTAATACCCGGGGCTAGGCATCATGTTCATTTAACACAAAGTGAAACGTTAGCATGGGATATCGGACGTCGTTACGGTAAATCTGTGGTTTTACGCATTGATAGTCACGAAATGTTTGTAAAAGGGTTCAGATTTTTTAAAGCTGAAAATGATGTTTGGTTAACAAGCTTCGTGCCTCCGCAATTTATTTATTCGCTTGCAGATGCCTAGTTTGCTCATTCTTCCTCCCATGTAGAATGAGTTTGAATGGCTTCACTCAACCACTCTTTGAAATTCTCATAAGTTCCATGAAGCTCCCAGCCTTCCGAAGCGTAGGCGTGGATTATGAGGACTTCCGGGTTTCCGGATTCATCACGGCCATCGAAGCAGGCTATGTCATCGTTTGCGTTGAACCTCGCAAAGGGGATTAGCTCCCTCTGTGGGTAAAGTTTTTTAAGGTGTGGTACCAGTAATTTACATCCCCTCTTCAAAAACAATGAACCACCAAGGTTCAATATCTATGGCAGGTGTTAGATTGATTGTTTCAATGAAGTCACTTGGATAAGAAAAATGACTTCGGCCTGTGATTTCTAAATAATTATTCATTCTTTGCCGCTCAATTTTGGTAGTTCGTGAGATCCGTAAGGAGTTTCCTTTCCGAAACGTTTTGGCGACTGCTTTCCAACTCTTAATTCGATCGCCTGGCCCCACGTATCTGGTTTTTTCCCTTAACAGCAAAGCGTTGTTGTTCTGGCTCAGTTACTGGATCGTTATATCCGCGCTCTCTGGCTTCTACTTTTATACCGGCTTCGCGTGCGGCACGGACCCGGGTGTTATCCATGCTGGTGAGATGGCCGTCCGGCATTCGGACCACATCAATGGGATCACCTTGCCAACCTTTTTCTCTCATGCTCGCGACTAAATTGTCATAGGTGTAATTGTTTCCTGCTCTGTCGACCTTGTTGTATGAGACAGAGGTTTGGGAAAATCTTACCTCATTTGGGTCAATGGATCGCACTTTTGGGCACTGCGCAACATTACAGCTTAAGCCTAACGGGTCCACCCACCCCGTAGGGTTAGGCACGTATTGGTAGCTATTCAAACCACCCGCAAGCTTGATCGGATCCGGCGTCAAAAACCGTCCGGTCCCCGGATTGTAGTAGCGGTGGCGGTTGTAATGTAACCCTGTCTCGGCGTCGAAATACTGCCCTTGGAAGCGCAGCGGGTTATCGATTTCGCTGACGTCCAGCGCTGCTAGGTTGCCATAGGCACGGTACTTCGCCGACCACATGATTTCGCCGCTGTAGTCGGTCAGTTCCTGCGGTGTGCCGAGGTGGTCGAGTTGGTAGTAGAACGGGGCCGCTTTTAGCGGGCCTTCGCCGTCGAGCATTGCCAGCGGGCGGAAAGTGCCCGGTTCGTAGATGTAGCTGCGGTAGCGGTTCCCGGCGCTTTCAGCGATGAGGCGTTCGCCTTGCCACAGAAACTCGGTGGTGTGACCGTCGACTGACTTTTCAATGCGGCGGCCAAAGGCGTCGTATTTGTAGGTCGCTGTGCTGCCTCCCGGCAGGCTGACGCCGATCAGGCGGTGTTGGCAGTCGTAGCGGTATTCGGTGACGAGCTTTTGGCCGGCGCCGCGACGCTCGCGGATCAGGTTGCCGTAGGCGTCGTAGTCGTAATGGCGATCGCCTTGCATCAGCAGGCGATTGCCTTTGACGTTAGCGAGATTCGCAACAGGCAGGTCATTCTGTCCGAGGAGGTTGCCTGCCGGGTCATGGGCGAAGCTCTCTGGCATGGCGCCGCGCACGCTGATCAGGCGATCCAGTGGGTCGTAGTGATAGCTGCGGTTGCCCTTGCGGCTGTCATCGATGCCGGCGAGGTTGCCGTTGGCGTCGTAGTTGTAGCGACGCTGGAACAGATTTTTGTCACGCTGGCCGACAGTGTGAGCTTGCAGGCGTCCCTGTTCATCGTACTGGTATTGGCTGAGCAGCAAGCCTTGCTGACGCTGCTGTTCACGACCGGCGTTGAACTGATGAGAGGTCAGGCGGGAGCCGTTGAGATCGATACTGCTGAGTTGCCCGCCAGGCTGGTGGCGGTAATCGAGTTTGCTGCCATCGGGCATACGGCAGTGCTTGAGCTGGCCGACGCTATCGTATTCGTAGCGCAGGGTGCCCCAGCCTTGGTGTTCCTCGATGAGTCGGTCTTGCAGATCGTATTTATAGGCGAGCGGCCAATGGCCGTCGTCAACGTTAACGAGGCGGCCAAGCGCGTCGTAGCTATAGTGAATCTCTTCGCCGTCGGGTAGCGTTTTTACGAGCAAGCGGCCTGCGGCATCGCGCTGATATTCTGTGACCAGTTCGCTGCCGTCGTCACCGAACTCGGTTTTCGTCAGCAACTGGCCGTTGAGGTCGTATTCGTAGGCAGTCCGACGACCGTCAAAACCGGTTTCCTGTTGGATCAGGCCGTTGGCGTAGTAATCAAGGTGATAGTGCTCGCCGCGCTCGTTTTCAATTTCAGTGAGCAACAGACGCGAGTTGTCGTAGCGGTAGCGCAGTTGGCTGCCATCCGGATTGATGCGGCGGCTGACGAGGTGGAGATTGTCGGCGTATTCGTAGCGGGTGATACGGCCAAGTTCGTCACGTTCAGCAGTGACATTGCCGTAGGCGTTGTAGCTGAATGCGCGAGTGGCGCCGCCGGGCAGCGTAACTTGGGCAAGGCGATTGGCAGCATCCCATTGGTAATGAGTGATCGCGCCGGACTCTTCCTGGCGAGTGATCTGCCTGCCTAGTGCATCGTAACGGTACTTGCGCTGACCGCCGTCCGGAAGACGTTCTTCAAGCAGTTGACCGAGATTGTTCCAACCGAGTTGATGACGGCTGCCGTCCGGGTGACGGATTTCCAACAGACGACCCTGCGGGTCATAGCTGTAATGGGTGGCATTGCCGTCCGGGTCAATCTGCGCAGTGACATCACCTTGTCGGTTGCGTTGATACTTCAAACTGGCTTTGCCGCGACGAACGTCGCTGACGAAGCCGTTGATATATTCGTAAGTTGTAGCTTCGTCTTCTGGGGGGATGACAGCGGTCATCAGTCCGTTGTCGTCGTAGCGGTATTCGGTAACGGCGCCCAATGGGTCCTTTTCCGCGATCAATTGACCCTTGTCGTTATAGGCTTTTTGATGCTCGGCACCATCGGGATCAATTTTGCTGATCAGTCGCGCCTGATCATCGTGGGTGTAGACCTCTTCGCTACCATCGGCGTTGGTAACGGTAACGCTGCCTTTGTCGTCCCAGGCGTATTGCGCTTCCATCTGGGAAAAGTTGGCCCAGTGACGTGTACACCGAGACAGTTTGCCTTCGTTTTCCCACTCCCAGTAGAACGCCGCGCCGCCTGCCAATTGCCGCTCGAGAATGACGTGCTGGTCGTTGTAGCGATAGCGTTCGGCTTCGTCGGCGGCATTCTTCGCCTCGATCAGGCGATGCTGCGTGTCGTAGCTGTAAGTGACCAGCGTCTGCACTGTGTTCCATGCGGCCTCAAGATTGTCCGCTGGCAGGAACTGTTGATAGTCGACGGCGATGATGTGCTTGCGATCGTAGCGCAGGAGCAGGGCGCGGCCGGCACCGTTGTCGAGACGTTTGATGCGCCCATGGATGTCTCGAGTAACGTGCAAGCGGTTGCCATAGCTATCGCTGATGGCGATCAGGGTCGCGCCTTTGCTGTCGAAGCGGAAGTGATAGAACGATGGTCGCTTGCCAGCCTGCGCGAGAATCAGCTCGGATGGATCGTCACCTAGAAAAATGGCCGCGTGCGATAGGCTGTTGGTGATGGCGGGACGCTGCTCGCTCGGAAGTGGGAAAACGGTGGAGCGGTTTTCCTGATCGGTCCAGATGACTTCATCGCCATTGATCTCGATGCGATGAGCGAGCGCGTGGCTCCAGCCATAGCCGAGACCGCAGTCGATTTCCACAGCACTGGTGCGATAGAGGCGGCTCCATTCAAACGGGAGCAGGCCGTCGAGGTGGCCGTCAGTTAACGTCAGTAATTCTTCGCCAGTGACCATCGAAACAGGGCAGCCGCTAGTGCAAGTCTTTGCAGCAGGCTCTGCGCTCTTTTCGGCGGGATTTGTCGCCTGGGTCGATACATCATCAGCGACTCTGCCTTCAGCAAGTCTGGCGTTTCTCTTGCCATCAAAACGCAACTCGGAAATCCCGTTCCTGACCTTCGCCGTCACCCCTCGGGCCGCCACTGCGGTGTACTTGGCGACATACTCCATAAAGCCGTTGATGATCTTGAACACCGACTTCACGAAGCCGATCACAGCCTTGATGACAAGCTCTCCGTACTTCTTGAGTCGGGCCGCAAGGTAGATGACGCCGGTACCTTCTGCCGCGATGGTCAATACCACGCCGATCACGATGTCGATCGCAATGCCAACGACAATTGCCGTGGTCATCTTCGCTACATCGCCCGCCATCTTCATCGGCGGCAAGCCCGCGAGCCAGATCACCGCACTGCGCACCAGCAAAAACAAAGCCGCTTCGTCACTGGCCAGCAACATGGCCTTTTTCATGATGTCCGGCGAGCTTTTGGCGACTTTGATCAGCTCGTCTGCGCCAGCGCCGAGATCCTTGGCGAATTTCTTCGGATCCTGGAGGATATCGAGCACAAGGCTGATGCCGTCCCACACACCCTTGATGGCCTCCCAACCACCTTCAAGAATGCCGTTGCCGATGGCCATGGCTGTGCCGGAGGTCGAAAGATTCGACCATTGCGGTTTGAAGCCCGCCCATTCCTTGCGCAGGAAACCTTCCAGGTCCGCGGTCACCCCGCTGTAGGAGCTGAAGAGGGCGTCGATCTGCGCCGGCGTCACTTCGTTATGCACGCGGATCTGGTAGAACTTGCCGGGTACACCGCCGGTCCAGGCGGCTTTGCCTTGGGCGTCGAGTTTGACCTTGCTGACTGCGCCACCATCCACAGCAACGATTTCGACTTCGATATCACCAACCGGAATGTCGTAAACCGATTCGAATTTGCTCTCGATCAGCAACGGACCTTTGAGTGGACATTGAGCCACGTTCGAGCTGAAGCTACCGTCAGTCATGCTCAACGCTTTACTGGTGTTGCCAACCTTGATGACACGCTCCATGCCCAACAAGGACGGCATGTCAGTTGCACGACTGCCCTTGTCGAGCGCTCGCGCGTACCAGGTTTTGGTTTGTTCCTGATACAGCTTCAGACTGTCCTTGAAGGTGTTCAGTTGGTTGTCAACAAAGGCAACGCGATCCATCAGCCTTGCTCCAGAATCAGGTGGTTTATCAATGCTTCTTTAAGATTTTGCGGCGCATCCGGGCGGCGCACGAAGCGGGTGATTTTCAGCTTCAGATTGTTATCGGGCCACGCGGTGTAGAGGTCCGGGCGGTCTTCTTCCAGCCATTGCATCAGGTTGCTGACCAGCGTCGCCGGATTGTCCTTGCTCAACCCTTCCAACAACCCCTTCGGCACCTCCCACCACGGCCAGTCCCGCACCTTCGGCACCACCCGCGTGCCCACTTCCAGCGCCTGCCCATTGATCAGATACCGCTCAAACACCGGCAGCACTTCTCCAGCCTTCTCCCCAAGCCCCCGCAGAATCGGATAAATATGCCGCCCATCCCAAAACCGGAAAAACACCTCTGTGCCATCCGGCATTTTTACCTGCGTCAGGCTGCGCAGATGCTCGAACACTTCGTTCGGTTCTGAACGCGATACCGCCAGCCAGCCCCAGTCGAGGGCGTCGGTTTCGGCGATCCATGGCAGGAAGGCGGAGTTGGCTTTGAGTTCGGTGAGGTAGGGCATCACCGGTTGCCAGGTGGAGTAGGGCGTGCCGCCCCAGATCGGAATGAGCTGGGCGGTGGGTTCGGTGAGGTACAGGGTTTTCAGGGCGTCGGCATCGCTGGCCGCGCTGACGATCAGGTACAGGCGCTCGCCGCTTTGCAGCGGCTGTTGCGCCAGCCAGTCCTTGGGGGTGATTGGTTCAGATGGCACAGGCACCTGCCTTGCATTTTTCGCATTCTTCACAGAACGGCGCGTTACGTTTGAGGGTGTTGATCTGCGCCGGGGTCAGGACTTGGCCGGCCTTGTCGGCATCCGCTTGTTTCAACACGCCGGGCATCAAGGGCGCAGCACCAGTCCCACTGCCAGGGCTGCCACCGGAATTCATGTTGATCACCGGCCCGCTCATGGTCACGCCGCCAGCATCGATCTTGATGAAGCTGCCGCCGCCGACCAGGGTCAGCTCCGCACCGGCTTCCATCACCACTTTCATGCCGCTGCTCAGGTGGATTTCTTGCCCGGCGTCGATGAACTGTCCGGTGCCGATCTTGATGTGCTGGTTGACGCCGACGGTGAGGTGGTCGTTGGCGCGGGTTTCGACTTTGCGGTCGGCGTAGACGGTGTGGTGTTCTTCGGCTTTGAACTCCGTGTAGCTGTTTTGCTCGACGGTGTCGTGGCGTTCGTTGGCGACGCGGATTTTCTGATCGTGCTCGATGTTTTCGTCCCAGTCGCGCTGGGCGTGCAGGTAGATCTGTTCCTGGCCTTTTTGTCTTCGATGCGCAGTTCGTTGTAGCCGCCACCACCCATCGAACTCAGGGTCTTGAAGGTGCTGCGGGTCTTGTTCGCCGGCAGTGGATAGGGGACGGTGTTTTCCTTGTGGTACAGGCAGCCGCTGATCAGCGGTTGATCGGGGTCGCCTTCAAGGAACGTGACCAGCACTTCCATGCCGATGCGCGGGATGGCGATGCCGCCGTACTGGGCGCCGGCCCAGGCGCTGGAGACGCGCAGCCAGCAGCTGGTCTTGTCGTCGGCCTGGCCTTCGCGGTCCCAGTGAAACTGGACTTTGACCCGGCCGTACTCGTCGCAGTGGATTTCTTCGCCTTTCGGGCCGGTAACTACGGCGCTCTGGCTGCCGAGGATGCGCGGTTTCGGGTGGCGCAGCGGCGGGCGGTTGGGCACGTCCATGGCGTGGCCTGGAAGCGGTTGCGGTAGCCCTGGTGGAAGTCGTCTTTCAGCGCCGTGGTGTCGCTGGTCACCGACTCTTCGAGGACTTGCGGCTGTTTGCCTTCGTGCAGGACTTCAGTGAGCAGCCAGAGGTCGTTCCATTTGGCTTTCGGGTGTTCGGTCAGGGCGAGGAAATGACCGCTGACCAGCAACGGCTGATCGCTCTTGCCTTCGGCGAGCTGGAAGTCGCTGCGGTGGCGTTCGAGGGCGCGTTTGGCCAGGTGCTTTCCGCGCTCACGGTCGATGAAGCGGCCCGGGTAATCGTAGTCTTCGAGGTCGGGCAGGGCGTCGCCACGGTTTTCGCTTTCCAGGGTCAGGCGCGGTTTTTCGAAGTCGTAGTCGCGGCGGGTGGTGCGGCTGGTGCGGGTTTCCAGGCGCAGGTCGAAGCGCTTGATCACCGGGTTGCTGGCGACCATGCCGGAGTCTTGCTGATAGGGCACCGGGGCCAGTTTCGGGAACACCGTCTGGTCGTCGCCGAACACCAGCTTGTGCGCCGTGGCGCTGTGCTGGAAGTGGTAGTGAATGCCTTCCTCTTCGCACAGGCGCTGGATGAAGTGCAGATCCGACTCGTCGTATTGCACGCAGTAGATGCGTTCGGGATAGATCGAGCCGGTCTTGAATTCGTAGGCGTTGCCTTGAATACCGTGCTCTTCCAGCACCATGCCGATGATTTTCGGCACGCTGAGGTTCTGGAAGATGCGCTGGTTGATGCGGTGCGCCAGATACGCCAGTTGTGGGCGCAGCGTCACCGAATAACGCGTCAGACGCTTGCCGGAATCGCCTTGCGCGGCGCGGTAGATCTGGCCATGAATGCCGCTGCCGTCAGGCGACAGCTGCAGAAAGGCCGGTTTGTGCAGCAGGGTTTCGAGGTCCAGCGACGGCTGCTCACTGACCAGCTCCACCTCGAAAACAAAAGGCTGGCTGATGGCTTCCCGGCCGGTCAGGGTGAATACCTGAAAATCGGCGGAAAGCCCTTCGATGGTCAGGGCAAAGTGGGTTTCATTGGCCGGCGCGAACATCCCTTGTTCCTCGTGCTGTACAGCGGCGCTCGTCGACGACCGCAAAAAAGCGGCTCAACGTACGCGAAATTCTGGAGGGGCGTAAACAACATCGACCAGCAGAGCTGGCCGATGCGTGTAACGGTCAGCCGTAATTAAACGACTGGAGCACGCCAGTCATCGGAACCCGAAGTACCGGATACTTCGTGGGTCCAGGTGATTTTGCGGTAGGTGAACTGCACTTCTTCCAGGTGGGTGAAGTGCGCGTTGCCTGGATCCTGGCAGTTGTGCATTTTGTTGTTGATGGCGACGATGATCGCGTCTTCCAGTTTGGTGGTGTAGTAGTGCTCTTGGGTGCCTTGAGCCGAAGTGCGGTACCACTGGATAACGATTTCGCTCATGCGCTCGCCGGAAGTCAGAGCTGCTTGCAGCAGTGGCGAAGCCTTGTCGTAGACCTTGGTGATCACAACTGGCTTGTGAACGCGCTGACCGGTTGGCTGACCGGATTGCGGGTCACGCGGGATGATCACGTCGTGGGTGAAAGCCTGAACCATGACCTGGTCTTCGTGGCCTTCCTGGTAGGTGTTGCCAACGGAGTCAGCGGTGAATGCGCCTGCAGTGATCAGGCCTTGTTTTTCGCCGGTAACCGACATGTACGCTGGTGTTGCCATGGGGTGCTCTCCTTGCGGATAAAGTTAGGGTGCCCGGAGGCGAAATCGCCCGGTGGGTGGCTGACTGTTATCAAGGAGCGTGCCAGGTTTTGTGCGATGCCCGGATGGCGGGGGCGGCGCGGTAGTTGGTCATCATTCGCGGCGATTTTCACCGCGATAACCGGGAGAAAGTGCGCAAGAAGTTGCGCAGTACTGCGCAACTTCTTGCGCACTTGGCTGCAGGGCTTGTGCCGCCCGGGCTGCAGTGCATTCACGTGCCGGAATATTACGACCTACTGCGCAACTTCTTGCGCAGTAGGGCATTTGTCCGAAAAAGCGCGATGTAGGAAATTGGGCGTTTCGGCGAGGCTATACGTCTGTAGGAAATTCCTGTTTTTGCATCGCTTTCGCCTAAAAGCCCCCGATCGATGATTTTTCCGTTAATCATTCGGTTCTCACGTTTCGCTGCTGATACTCGGCTCTTTATTTGACTCGACAAAGTCCGACGATGGCCATCGTTGCATGTGTCTTACGGAGAAATTTTTATTGAAGAAGGACGCTTCAGGAAAATGATCAGCAGTCATCGATTGACTTATCTCGACTCTGTCCGGGCCTTGGCAGCGCTGGCAGTCGTGGTTTCTCACTATATTGAAAGAACGCCATTGTTCGACTGGGCAGCTTTCGATTATTTCCGTCCCGGGCAGTTCGGAGTCGTGGTTTTTTTCATGGTCAGCGGGTTCGTGATTCCGTTCAGTTTCAAGGACGGACCCGGCAAGAACCGGCAATTCCTGATTGCAAGATTCTTCAGGTTGTACCCGGCTTATTGGTTGTCAGTGATACTGGCCTGCTTCGCGATCGTCTTTTTTGTTTCGGGGAACTTGCTACAAGCAGAGTGTTGGCAAATATAACCATGATTCAGGCCGTGTTGGGATATCCCAACTTGTTTGGCGTGTATTGGACTTTATTTGTCGAACTGGTTTTTATGGCCTTTGCATCGCCCTGAGTATCTTCGGCTTGCTTGAGCATCTCAAGGCACGGTTCTGCCTGGCCATGGCGTTATTGTTGCTTGCGCTGGCGGGAGCGGCAGGAAGATATTATTACTCTGTTCCGTCCCCTGTCGGAATACTGTCATCGCTATCCTTGATGTTGTTTGGAGGGATGTGGCGCAACTATCAGATCGATCGGGATCTGCGGGCAAAACAATACAGCATCATCTGGATTGTGATGTTTGTTGCTGTATTTCCGATCATCGCCCTGCTGACTTACGATGTCGATCAAGGGCTGCGAGAGAGTGCGTGGAATTTTACCGGTAGTTACTTTGCTGCGCTGATCTTCTTTATGTTGGCCACTACGATATTGAAGCTGGAAAGTCGGGTGCTCGCTTTTTTAGGAGGCATCAGCTATTCCGTCTATCTGGTTCATCCGTTCTTTCTTGAGTTGGCAAATTCGAGAGTGAATTTGCAAAGCAGTTTCAATATTCCAGTCTTTGTACTTTATTGCACGAGCACGCTTGTCTTCTCATCGCTTTGTTATTTCGTGATAGAAAAGCGCTCGATCCGATTAGGCAAGCGTATCAATGCTGTCCTTGATGCACGGTCGGCGAACAGCAAAGCGCTCGTCGCAGCGAAGGCATTATCGATCGAAGCGGGAGCCTGAGTTCATTGAAAAACTTATCCCTTGCTACTGACGGGGCAGGAAGTCCGATCGATCGACTGACGCATCTGGATGCCTTGAGAGGCATCGCTGCAATGCTCGTGGTGGTCGCGCACTTTATCGAACGAACCCCGCTCAAGGACTCTTTCTTCTTTGTTCATGTAAACCTGGGGCAGGTGGGAGTGGTAATTTTCTTCCTGATCAGCGGGATGGTCATTCCTTATAGTCTGAAAGAGGGGCGGAATGCGCTGGCGGTTTTCGCCGTTTCGCGGTTTTTCCGACTTTATCCGGCGTACTGGTTTTCCATCGCTCTGGCAGTTGCTAGTTCGGACTGGTTTCTATCGACGCCCGTATCGCTCTCGGCAGTATTGATCAACATGACGATGCTGCAGGCCGTTTTAAAAACGCCGGATCTGCTTGGCGTGTACTGGACGCTGATCATCGAGATGTTTTTCTATGTGGCTTGCGCGGCGTTATTCAGCGTCGGGCTCTTGAGTAAAGCCTGGGTGCGACTGAGCGTGGCAATCGGTTTGCTGGCAGTGGCTCTGATCTTTGCGATCAGCAGATACTACCTGGCCGAAAAGATCCCCGTGGCGCTGCCGTTGTGCCTGTCGATCATGTTTTTTGGCAGTCTGTGGCGGGATGTCAGCCTGGGCATAGCACACGGGCAGGCTCGTCGATACGTGGCTGTCTGGCTGGCATTGTTCGCAGGTCTGCTGCCGATAATCTGCGTCCTGGCTTACAGCACCGATCAGGGCTACAAGGAAAATCCGCTAACTTACCTGATCAGTTACCTGATCGGTATGACCATTGCCCTGGTCGTGACCTTGTACCTGCGCAGAGCCATCAACAGCCTGGCGTTTCTCGGCACGATCAGTTATTCGATGTATCTGATACACCCGTTCTTTCTGGAGTGGGCGGCATATGCAACAGACCTCCAGGCGGAATTCAGTATCATGGTTTTTCTTGGCTATCTGATGGCGACGCTGGTGCTGGCCAGTTTCGTTTATGCGTTGCTGGAAAAGCCAGGTATCGCCTTGGGCAAATCGATCAATTCGAGATTGCACGGTGACGTCCGGCAAAGGGCGCAGGCGTGAGGGTTGCAAGCGTCTTATAAATGAAACACCGCGCTCGGCTATACTCCCCGCATTTCGATCAGGCACGAGGATTCACTGTGAAGAACTGGACGTTGCGCCAACGCATTTTGGCGAGCTTTGCGGTGATTATCGCCATCATGCTGTTGATGGTGGTGCTGTCCTACTCGCGGTTGTTGAAGATCGAGGCCAGTGAAAACAGCGTGCGCGACGATGCCATCCCCGGCGTCTATTACAGCTCGATGATTCGCGGCGCGTGGGTCGACAGTTATTTGCAGACCCAAAAACTGCTCGGCCTCAAGGAAGGCCAGGGCGTTTCCAGCGAAGACGCTGCCGACTACAAGGCGTTCGAGGCGCGTCTGCAAGAACATATGGCCAACTATCGCAAGACCATGGCCACCGATGAAGACCGTTCCGAATTCGCCCTGTTCGAGAAGTACCACGATACCTACATGCAGATTCAGGATGCCGTGCTGGACCTGCACAAGCGCAATCTGGAAGCCGATGCCATCAAGCTGTTCAACGAGAAGCTGACCCCGGCGTGGTACACCGGGCGCATGAAGCTCAACGACATCATTGGCGAGAACAAAGTTGTTGCCGATACCGCCATGGCCAACATCGACGATGCGGTCGCAACGGCCAAAGTCAGCATGGTCATTTCCCTGCTGGTTGCGGTGCTGGCCGCCGGGCTCTGTGGTCTGCTGTTGATGCGCGCGATCATGGCGCCGATGAACCGCATCGTGACCATCCTCGACATCATGCGCACCGGTGACCTGAGTTCGCGTCTGAATCTCGATCGCAAGGACGAGTTCGGCGCGGTCGAAACCGGCTTCAACGACATGATGACCGAGCTGACGTCGCTGGTGTCCCAGGCCCAGCGCTCTTCGGTGCAGGTGACCACCTCGGTGACCGAGATCGCTGCCACGTCCAAGCAGCAACAGGCCACCGCCACCGAAACCGCAGCGACTACCACCGAAATCGGCGCAACCTCCCGCGAGATTGCTGCGACGTCGCGGGATCTGGTGCGCACCATGACCGAAGTGTCCACCGCTGCCGATCAGGCCTCGGTGCTCGCCGGCTCCGGCCAGCAAGGCCTGGCGCGCATGGAAGACACCATGCACTCGGTCATGGGCGCGGCCGATCTGGTCAATGCCAAACTGGCGATCCTCAACGAGAAGGCCGGCAACATCAATCAGGTGGTGGTGACCATCGTCAAGGTGGCCGACCAGACCAACCTGCTGTCGCTCAACGCGGCGATCGAAGCCGAGAAGGCCGGCGAGTACGGTCGCGGTTTTGCCGTGGTCGCCACCGAAGTCCGGCGTCTGGCCGATCAGACCGCCGTGGCCACCTACGACATCGAACAGATGGTTCGCGAGATCCAGTCGGCGGTGTCGGCCGGGGTGATGGGCATGGACAAGTTTTCCGAAGAAGTACGCCGGGGCATGTCGGAAGTGCAGCAGGTCGGCGAGCAGTTGTCGCAGATCATCCATCAAGTGCAAGCGCTGGCGCCGCGGGTGTTGATGGTCAACGAGGGCATGCAGGCCCAGGCCACCGGCGCCGAGCAGATCAACCATGCGCTGGTGCAGTTGGGCGATGCCAGCAGCCAGACCGTCGAATCGCTGCGTCAGGCCAGTTTCGCCATCGACGAACTGAGCCAGGTGGCCGTCGGCCTGCGCAGCGGCGTTTCGCGATTCAAAGTCTGATGAGCGAAATCATCGCCAAACGTGGCGCTGCGCCAGTGGCGAAGCAAGCGCTGTTTCTGCTGTTTCGCATCGGCAGCGAACGCTACGCCCTGCGTGCCACCGAAGTGGCCGAAGTGCTGCCGCGCCTGCCGCTGAAACCGATTGCCCGGGCACCGCATTGGGTGGCCGGGGTGTTCGCCTATCGCGGGGCGGTGGTGCCGGTGATTGATCTCAGCGCGCTGACGTTTGG
Organism: Pseudomonas sp. B21_DOA; assembly: GCA_030544685.1. Taxonomy (NCBI): domain Bacteria; kingdom Pseudomonadati; phylum Pseudomonadota; class Gammaproteobacteria; order Pseudomonadales; family Pseudomonadaceae; genus Pseudomonas; species Pseudomonas sp. B21_DOA. The sequence goes on from CP086683.1 coordinate 2,180,140, forward strand.
GCAGCCCGCCGAGGCGCGGACCAGCACGCGCCTGGTGCTGGTCAATTATCAGCCGGATCCAGCGCAAGCAGCGCAATGGCTCGGGCTGATTCTCGAGCAGGCCACCGACACGCTGCGCTGCCATCCGCAAGATTTCCAGCCTTACGGCCTCGACAACCGCGAGGCGCCGTACCTCGGTCCGGTGCGCGAAGATGCGCAGGGATTGCTGCAATGGGTGCGGGTCAATGACTTGCTCGATGACGCCGTGCGCAGTGTGCTGTTCCCCGACCCGCCGCGTGATCCGGCGCAGTTAGAGGCGCAGCCATGAGTGGTGATCAGCGCTTTTTCGATTTTCTCAAAGAACGCATTGGCCTTGATGTCGCGTCGGTGGGCGCGGCGATCATCGAGCGTGCCGTACGCCAGCGCACCACGTTGTCCCAGGCTGCCCATGCCGACGAATATTGGCAGCTGTTGCAAGGCTCGCGGGATGAACAGCAGGCGCTGATCGAAGCGGTGATCGTTCCGGAAACATGGTTTTTCCGTTATCCGGAATCTTTCGCGACGCTGGGCAAACTGGCGCGAGGTCGGCTTAAAGAACTCAATAATATGCGCGCGCTGCGCATCCTCAGCCTGCCGTGCTCTACCGGCGAAGAACCCTACTCGATTGCCATGGCCTTGCTTGATGCCGGATTGCAGCCGCATCAATTCAAGGTCGACGGCATGGACATCAGTCCGCTGTCGGTGGAAAAGGCGCGGCGTGCGTTGTATGGCAGGAATTCGTTTCGCGGTCAGGATCTGGAATTCCGCGAACGACACTTTTTGCCGAGCAGGACGGCCACCGGGTCAACGAATACGTTCGCGAACAGGTGCGCTGGCAGGTCGGCAATGTCCTCGATCCGACGCTGTTGGCGAGCGAGCCTGCCTTCGATTTCGTGTTCTGCCGCAACCTGCTGATCTACTTCGACCAGCCGACGCAAAAGCAGGTGTTCGAAGTGCTCAAGCGCCTGACTCATGTCGACGGCGTGCTGTTTATTGGCCCGGCGGAGGGCAGTCTGCTCGGGCGTTTGGGCATGCGCTCGATCGGCATCCCGCAGTCGTTCGCTTTCAGCCGTCACAGCGAGCCGTACCCCGAACCGTTGCCAACGCCCAAACCAGTCGCCGTGCCGGTCAGCCAACCACTGCGCAGCGCGGCGTCGCCAGCGCCAGTGCGCAATCGGCCGTTCGCTGCCGTGACGGCTTTGCCGGTGACGAAAAAACTGCCAATCCCGACGCCGCGACATTGTTGGCGCAGATTGCCGCACTGGCCAACGAAGGCAAAAGCGCCGAGGCCCGTGCCGCATGCGAAGACTATCTGCGCAGCCATGAACCGGTGGCGCAGGTGTTCTATTGGCTCGGCCTGCTCAGCGATGTCGCCGGCCTGAGCCTCGAGGCCCAGAGTTTCTATCGCAAGGCCTTGTACCTTGAACCGCAACACCCCGAAGCGCTGATGCACCTGGCCGCGTTGCTGCAGGCCCAAGGCGACACGGCGGGTGCCCGACGATTGCAGGAGCGCGCCGCCCGCAGCGGGCGCACCGCCGACAGTGAGCGTAAACGATGAGCGCGTCCGACACCTTGAACGTTACCCACGAAGACGCCCGCGCCATCGACGATTGCTGGAACCGCATCGGCATTCATGGCGACAAGTCCTGCCCGCTGCTGGAAGAGCACATCCATTGCCGCAACTGCTCGGTATATTCCGCCGCAGCCACGCGCCTGCTCGACCGCTATTCGTTGCAGCAGGACCAGCGCGAAGCGGTGGTCAGCAAAGTCGAAACCGATGTCAAAACCCGCTCGCTGCTGATGTTCCGCCTCGGCGAGGAATGGCTCGGCCTGGCGACGCGCAGCCTTGTCGAAGTCGCGCCGTTGCAGGCGATACATTCGCTGCCGCACCAGCGCTCACGCGCCTTGCTCGGCGTGGCCAATGTCCGTGGCGCACTGGTCGCGTGCCTGTCGCTGGTGGAATTGCTCGACCTCGGCGCCAGCGTTGCGCCGGTCAGCGGCGGGCGAATCATGCCGCGCATGCTGATCATCGCTGCCCATGGCGGGCCGGTGGTGGTGCCGGTAGACGAGGTCGACGGCATTCACGCCATCGACGAACGCATCCTCGACGCGGCGTCGCAGTCCGGTGCGCAGGCCAGTGCCAAATACACCCGTGGCGTTCTGCAATATCGCGGTCGTAGCTTGCGCTGGCTGGATGAAGAGCAACTGCTGTCCGCCGTGACCCGGAGCCTGACATGACCCCCGAGCAAATGCGCGACGCCTCCCTGCTCGAACTGTTCAGCCTCGAAGCCGAAGCCCAGACCCAAGTGCTCAGCGCCGGGCTGCTGGCGCTGGAGCGCAATCCGACCCAGGCCGATCAACTGGAGTCGTGCATGCGCGCGGCGCACTCGCTCAAAGGTGCGGCGCGGATCGTTGGTATCGACAGCGGCGTCAGCGTCGCCCACGTCATGGAAGATTGCCTGGTCAGCGCGCAGGAAGGGCGTTTGTTGCTGCGTCCCGAGCACATCGATGCGTTGTTGCAGGGCACCGACCTGCTGATGCGCATCGCCACGCCGGCCAATGCGCCGCAACCTGCGGACATTGAAGCCTACGTGGCGCTGATGGGGCGTTTGCTCGATCCGTCGGCGTCAGCCGCTGTGGTTGCCGCGCCGCCGATGGCCGAGGTGCAGATCGAGCCAGCGCCGATAGTGTCAGCGCCGATGGTCGACGAGCCCGCCGAGCCGACCCCGCGCAAAAACAAACGTACTACCGAGGGCGGCGAGCGCGTATTGCGCGTCACCGCCGAACGCCTGAACAGCCTGCTCGATCTGTCGAGCAAATCGCTGGTGGAAACCCAGCGTCTCAAGCCGCATCTGGCGACCATGCAGCGCCTCAAACGCATGCAGAACAACGGCCTGCGCGCGCTGGAAAATCTCAATGTGCACCTCAAGGAGCATGCGCTGAGCCTGGAAGCGCTGGAGTCGCTGGAAGATGCGCGACGTTTGCTCGCCGAGTCGCAGCAACTGCTCAGCGAGAAAAACGCCGAACTCGACGAATTCGCCTGGCAGGCCAGTCAGCGCGCGCAAGTGCTCTATGACACCGCGCTGGCCTGTCGCATGCGCCCGTTCGCCGACGTGCTCAGCGGGCAGGCGCGTATGGTTCGCGACCTCGGTCGCAGCCTCGGCAAGCAGGTGCGCCTGGAGATCGAAGGCGAGAAACCCAGGTCGATCGCGATGTGCTGGAAAAGCTCGAAGCGCCGCTGACTCACTTGCTGCGCAACGCCGTCGATCACGGCATCGAAACCCCGGAGCAACGCCTGCTCAAGGGCAAGCCGGAAGAGGGTCTGATTCGCCTGCGCGCGTCCCATCAAGCCGGTTTGCTGGTGCTGGAATTGAGCGATGACGGCAATGGCGTCGATCTGGAGAAAGTCCGCCGCAGCATCGTCGAGCGGCAGTTATCCCCAGCCGAAACCGCAGCGCAATTGAGCGAAGAGGAGCTGCTGACGTTCCTGTTTCTGCCGGGATTCAGCCTGCGCGACAAGGTCACCGAAGTGTCCGGGCGTGGCGTCGGCCTCGACGCGGTTCAGCACATGGTTCGCCAATTGCGCGGGGCCGTGGTGCTGGAGCAGACGGCGGGCGAGGGCAGTCGTTTCCATCTGGAAGTGCCGCTGACGCTTTCGGTGGTGCGCAGTCTGGTGGTGGAAGTCGGCGAAGAGGCTTACGCGTTCCCGTTGGCGCACATCGAACGCATGTGCGATCTGGCCCCGGAAGACATCGTGCAGGTCGAAGGACGTCAGCATTTCTGGCACGAAGGCCAACATGTCGGCCTGGTTGCGGCCAGTCAGTTGCTCAATCGCCCGGCCAGCCAGAACGATGGCGCTACCCTGAAAGTCGTGGTGATCCGTGAGCGCGAGGCGATTTACGGGGTGGCGGTCGAGCGCTTCGTGGGTGAACGCACGCTGGTGGTGTTGCCGCTGGACGAGCGTCTGGGCAAGGTTCAGGACATTTCCGCCGGGGCCTTGCTCGATGATGGCTCGGTGGTGCTGATCGTCGATGTCGAAGACATGCTGCGTTCGGTGGACAAGCTGCTCAATACCGGGCGCCTGGAGCGCATTGCTCGCCACGGCAATCAAGCTGCCGAAGCGGCGCGCAAACGAGTCTTGGTGGTCGACGATTCGCTGACCGTGCGCGAGCTGCAACGCAAACTGCTGCTCAATCGCGGCTATGACGTCGCGGTGGCAGTGGACGGCATGGACGGCTGGAATGCGCTGCGTTCGGAGAACTTCGATCTGCTGATCACCGACATCGACATGCCGCGCATGGACGGCATCGAGCTGGTCACGCTGCTGCGCCGCGACAACCGTCTGCAATCGCTGCCGGTGATGGTCGTGTCGTACAAGGATCGTGAAGAAGACCGCCGCCGTGGACTGGACGCCGGCGCCGACTATTATCTAGCCAAAGCCAGTTTTCATGACGACGCCCTGCTCGATGCGGTGGTCGAGCTCATCGGGGAGCGCGGGCATGAGGATCGCAATCGTCAACGACATGCCCCTGGCGGTGGAGGCCCTGCGCCGAGCGCTGGCCTTCGAGCCGGCGCATCAGGTGATCTGGGTCGCCAGCAACGGCGCCGAGGCGGTGCAACGCTGCGCCGAGTGCACGCCAGACCTGATTCTGATGGACCTGATCATGCCGATCATGGATGGCGTCGAAGCCACGCGGCGGATCATGGCCGAGACGCCGTGCGCGATTGTCATCGTCACGGTGGATCGTCAGCAAAACGTGCACCGCGTGTTCGAGGCCATGGGCCACGGCGCGCTGGACGTGGTCGACACCCCGGCGATCGGCGCCGGCAATGCCCAGGAAGCGGCGGCGCCGTTGTTGCGCAAGATCCTCAACATCGGCTGGCTGATCGGCGACAAGGCACCCCGTTCGCGCCCGGCGCCGAGTTCACCGCGCAGCTCGCCGTCGCGTCAGCGGCTGGTAGCGATCGGTTCGTCCGCTGGTGGGCCGGCGGCACTGGAAGTGTTGCTCAAAGGCCTGCCGAAGGATTTTTCCGCGGCGATCGTGCTGGTGCAGCATGTCGATCAGGTGTTCGCCGCCGGCATGGCCGAATGGCTGGCCAGCGCCAGTGGCCTCGATGTGCGTCTGGCCCGTGAAGGCGAGCCGCCGCAAAGTGGCGCGGTGCTGCTGGCCGGGACCAATCACCATATTCGCCTGTTGAAAAACGGCACGCTGGCCTACACCGCCGAACCGGTCAACGAGATCTACCGCCCTTCGATCGACGTGTTTTTCGAGAGCGTTGCCAGTTACTGGAACGGTGACGCGGTCGGGGTTTTATTGACCGGGATGGGGCGCGATGGCGCGCAAGGGCTTAAGCTCATGCGCCAGCAGGGTTATTTGACCATTGCGCAGGATCAGCACAGCAGTGCGGTGTACGGCATGCCCAAGGCTGCCGCGGCGATCGATGCTGCGGTGGAAATCCGCCCGCTGGAAAAGATAGCGCCACGATTGCTGGAGATTTTCCCCAAATGAACAGCTTGATCGGCAATCCAGGCTCCCGCAGTACTCAGGTGACCGCCCATGAATGATTTACAGATCGACGACATTAAAACCGACGAGAACGCCGCCATGGTGTTGTTGGTGGATGATCAGGCGATGATCGGCGAAGCGGTGCGCCGTGGGCTGTCGAATCAGGAAAACATCGACTTCCACTTCTGCTCCGACCCGCAGCAGGCCATCGCCCAGGCGGTGCGGATCAAGCCGACGGTGATCCTGCAGGATCTGGTGATGCCCGGCCTCGATGGCCTGAGCCTGGTGCGTGAATACCGCAATCACCCGGCGACCAAGGACATCCCGATCATCGTCCTCTCGACCAAGGAAGACCCGCTGATCAAAAGCGCAGCGTTCTCCGCCGGCGCCAACGATTACCTGGTGAAACTGCCGGACACCATCGAACTGGTCGCACGCATCCGCTACCACTCGCGGTCCTACATGACGTTGTTGCAACGCGATGCGGCGTACCGAGCGTTGCGGGTCAGCCAGCAGCAACTGCTCGACACCAATCTGGTGCTGCAACGGCTGATGAACTCCGACGGCCTGACCGGGCTGTCCAACCGCCGGCACTTCGACGAGTACCTGGAACTGGAGTGGCGCCGTTCACTGCGCGATCAGACGCAGCTGTCATTGCTGATGATCGACGTCGATTACTTCAAGTCGTACAACGACAGTTTCGGCCACGTGGAAGGCGATGAAGCGTTGCGCAAGGTTGCTGCAGCCATCCGTGACGCCAGCGCGCGACCGTCGGATCTGCCGGCGCGTTATGGCGGCGAGGAGTTTGTGCTGGTGCTGCCGAACACCTCGCCGGGCGGCGCGCGGCTGTTGGCCGAGAAGCTGCGCCAGACTGTGGCGGCGTTGAAGATTCCCCATAACACGCCGACCGAAGGCTCCAGTCTGACCATCAGCATTGGTCTGGCGACCATGGTGCCCCAGGCGGGCAGTGATTGCCGGCTGCTGATTTCGGCGGCGGATCGCGGGTTGTATCTGGCCAAGAACAATGGGCGCAATCAGGTCGGGATCGAGTAACTTTCCTGACAATGCAATCCGCCTCTGGGAGCGAGCCTGCTCGCGAAAGCGGTTGTGCACTCGACATTGCCGGCGGCTAGCAGGTCGCCTTCGCGAGCAGGCTCGCTCCCACAGGAGATCGCGTCAGGTCAGTGTCAAGTGAATCACCCCCATACCCGCCAGACGGGCTGCCGCGACAGCCTCTTTACGTTATACTCGCCGGCTTTCAAAAGTTCGCCAACGAGTGCTGCCCGTCATGGAAATCAACCCGATCCTGAACACCATCAAGGACCTGTCCGAGCGCTCCGAAACTATTCGGGGGTATCTTTGACTACGATCAAAAGCATGAGCGTCTGACTGAAGTCAATCGCGAGCTTGAAGATCCGAGTGTCTGGAACAAACCTGAATACGCCCAGGAGCTGGGCCGCGAGCGTGCCGCGCTGGCGCAGATCGTCGATACCCTCGACGAACTGAACGGCGGTCTGGCCGATTGCCGCGACCTGCTGGACATGGCCGTCGAAGAAAACGACGAAGGCGCAGTGGGCGATGTCGTCGCCGAGCTGGCCCGTCTCGAGGAAAATCTGGCCAAGCTGGAATTCCGCCGCATGTTCAGCCATGAAATGGACCCGAACAACGCCTACCTGGACATCCAGGCCGGTTCCGGCGGCACCGAAGCGCAGGACTGGGCCAACATCCTGCTGCGCATGTACCTGCGCTGGGCCGACAAACGCGGTTTCGATGCGACCATCATGGAACTGTCCGCCGGTGAAGTCGCCGGGATCAAGGGCGCGACCGTGCACATCAAGGGCGAATACGCCTTTGGCTGGCTGCGTACCGAGATCGGCGTGCACCGTCTGGTGCGCAAGAGCCCGTTCGACTCCGGCAACCGTCGTCACACCTCGTTCTCCGCGGTTTTCGTCTCGCCAGAGATCGATGACAAGGTGGAAATCGAAATCAACCCGGCAGACCTGCGGATCGACACCTATCGTTCCTCCGGTGCCGGTGGTCAGCACGTAAACACCACCGACTCGGCCGTACGTATCACCCACGTACCGACCAACACCGTGGTCAGCTGCCAGAACGAGCGTTCCCAGCACGCCAACAAGGACACCGCGATGAAAATGCTGCGGGCCAAGTTGTACGAGCAGGAAATGCAGAAGCGCAACGCCGCCTCGCAAGCGCTGGAAGACACCAAGTCGGACATCGGCTGGGGTCACCAGATTCGCTCTTACGTGCTCGATGCGTCGCGGATCAAGGATCTGCGTACCAACATCGAACGCAGCGATTGCGACAAGGTGCTCGACGGCGACATCGACGAGTATCTGGAAGCCAGCCTGAAATCCGGCCTGTAACACCCTCTGTGGGAGCGGGCTCGCCCGCGATCTCCAGCCGAAGGCTGGGGGCAACGAACCTGATGGAATACTTAAAGACATGAGCGACCTACAACTCGACCCGCAAGCCCTGCAACAGGAAGAAAACTCCCTGATCGCCCTGCGCAAGGAAAAGCTTGCTGCCGAGCGCGCCAAGGGCAATGCCTTCCCGAACGACTTCCGCCGCGAAAACTACTGCGATGCCTTGCAGAAACAGTACGCGGACAAGACCAAGGAAGAGCTGGCAGAGGCTGCAATCCCGGTCAAGGTTGCCGGTCGCATCATGCTCAACCGTGGCTCGTTCATGGTGATCCAGGACATGACCGGGCGCATTCAGGTCTACGTCAACCGCAAGACGCTGTCCGAAGAAACCCTGGCCGCGGTGAAAACCTGGGACATGGGCGACATCATCGCTGCCGAAGGCACCCTGGCGCGTTCCGGCAAGGGCGACCTGTACGTTGAAATGACCAACGTGCGCCTGCTGACCAAGTCGCTGCGTCCGCTGCCGGACAAGCACCACGGCCTGACCGACACCGAGCAGCGCTACCGCCAGCGCTACGTTGACCTGATCGTCAACGAAGACGTGCGCCAGACCTTCCGCGTGCGTTCGCAAGTGATCGCGCACATCCGCAGCTTCCTGATGAAGCGCGACTTCCTCGAAGTCGAAACGCCGATGCTGCAGACCATTCCCGGCGGCGCTGCGGCCAAGCCGTTCGAAACCCACCACAACGCACTGGACCTGCCGATGTTCCTGCGTATCGCGCCGGAGCTGTATCTGAAGCGTCTGGTGGTTGGCGGATTCGAAAAGGTGTTCGAGATCAACCGCAACTTCCGCAACGAAGGCGTTTCGACCCGTCACAACCCTGAATTCACCATGTTGGAGTTCTATCAGGCGTACGCCGATTACGAAGACAACATGGACCTGACCGAAGAACTGTTCCGCGAGCTGGCGCAGCTGGTGTTGGGCAGTACCGACGTGCCGTACGGCGACAAGGTGTTCCACTTCGGCGAGCCGTTTGTGCGTCTGTCGGTGTTCGACTCGATCCTCAAGTACAACCCTGAGTTGACTGCCGATGATCTGAACGACATCGACAAGGCTCGCGCCATCGCCAAGAAGGCCGGCGCCAAGGTGCTGGGCTTCGAAGGTCTGGGCAAATTGCAGGTGATGATTTTCGAAGAGCTGGTCGAGCACAAGCTGGAGCAGCCGCACTTCATCACTCAGTACCCGTTCGAAGTGTCGCCGCTGGCCCGTCGCAACGACGAGAACCCGAACGTCACCGACCGCTTCGAGCTGTTCATCGGTGGCCGTGAAATCGCCAACGCCTACTCCGAGTTGAACGACGCCGAAGACCAGGCCGAGCGCTTCATGGCTCAGGTGGCCGACAAGGACGCCGGTGACGACGAAGCCATGCATTACGACGCCGACTTCGTTCGTGCGCTGGAGTACGGCATGCCGCCAACCGCCGGTGAAGGTATCGGCATTGATCGTCTGGTGATGTTGCTGACCAACTCGCCGTCGATCCGCGATGTGATCCTGTTCCCGCACATGCGACCGCAAGCGTAAACGTTTCAGTTAAAAAGCCGCCTAAAACAGGCGGCTTTTTATTGCCTGTCTGGTACAAATGTATCAATTGGTTAATTTGGAATTAGTAGAGGAAGTGCTGTCGTGATGGGTGCAATAGCTCAAGAAGGTGCAGCGGGTATCGCCACTGCGGTCGCTGAAAGTGTTCAGTACCAGGGCCGCAAGGCCAGCCGACAGGGCAGTGAGCAGCGTCGCCAGGACATTCTCGACGCCGCGATGCGCATTGTCGTGCGCGACGGCGTGCGTGCCGTGCGCCATCGTGCGGTCGCGGCGGAGGCCGGCGTGCCGCTGTCGGCGACCACGTATTACTTCAAGGACATCGATGACCTGCTCACCGATACCTTCGCCCAATACGTTGAACGCAGCGCGGCGTACATGGCCAAGTTGTGGATCAACAACGAAGGCCTGTTGCGCGAAATGGTGGTCAGCGCCGACGGCAGCCCGGAGTCGCGCTCGCAACTGGCCGATGACATTGCGCGATTGATGGCCGATTACGTGCATCGGCAACTGATCAACCGCCGTGAGCATCTGATGGCCGAACAGGCGTTCCGCCAGGAAGCGCTGCTCAATCCGCGTCTGGCCATTCTGGTGCGCTCTCACCAGCAGATTCTGTTGCAGGGCACCTGCCAGTTGTTCCAGGTACTGGGCTCGCGTGAACCGCAGCAGGATGCCAAGGTGTTGACGGCGATTATCGGGCGGATGGAATATCAGGGCCTGCTCAATGACGCCGAGCCATTGGCCGAAGAGGACATGCTCGGGATCCTGACGCGGTATATGCACCTTGTATTGGCGTCGGTCTAGCGTTTCACGCTACACCCCGTGGGAGCGAGCCGTTGATGATCGTTCCCTCGCTCCGCGTGGGAATGCATCCTGTGACGCTCTGCGTCACGCAGCAAAAGGGACGCGGAGCGTCCGGGCGACGTTCCCACGCAGAGCGTGGGAACGATCAAAAGACTGAGTTTCAGCACGTCACGTTTTCTACAGGAGTTACGGGTGGACGATTACCAGCAGACGATACGCATGTTGTCCGACCGCATTGTGCTGGCGCAGACGCCTATCCGCGTGCTCGATGCGGTCAAGTGGGACGACAATGTGCGCAAGGGCTTCCTCAAGGCCAAAGGCAAGGAAATGCCGGCGGTGGATCGCGACTACTACCTCAACCGCCCGCTGTCGTTCGATTCGAGCCAGGTCAAACTGGAATTCCAGAACATCGAGCGCGACATCACCCGCCAGCTCGGCCAGTTCAACCCGGTCGGGCAGATCATGCGGCGCATGTGCAAGGAATACCGCATGGTGGTGCGCATGCTCGAAGCGCGCGGCACCGAGGATTTCGGCCTGATCTCGCAAGAGCTGTACGGCGCGGCGTCCGATGCCTTCCACGCCGGTGACCCGACCCTCGCCGACCTCGGCCTGATGATGTCCGACTACCTGAACAACATCGACGGGCGCGGCGACCTCAAGGACGAACCGAAAATCCTTACCGCCAAGGACGCGGTGCACCTGCTGCAAACCCGCTTGAACAAGGTGTTTGGCGAAGCCGAAGAAACCATTCGCGTGTTCGAGTCCGACGGCATCGTCGCCGACGCTGCGGCGGGCGCCGACTACATCAAGATCCGCACCGATGCGCTGTTCAACGACCGCGACGTGCGCGCTCTGGAAGTCCACGAAGGCCTGGTGCACGTCGGCACCACACTCAATGGCTTGAATCAGCCGATCTGCACCTTCCTGTCGAAAGGCCCACCCTCGTCCACGGTGACCCAGGAAGGCTTGGCGATCCTGATGGAAATCATCACCTTCGCCTCCTACCCGAGCCGCCTGCGCAAACTGACCAACCGCACCCGTGCGATTCATATGGTCGAGGAGGGCGCGGACTTCTTGCAGATCTACGAATTCTTCCGCGAGCAAGGTTTCGAAATGGCCGAAAGCTACGGCAACGCCAGCCGGGTGTTCCGTGGGTCGACGCCGACCGGTCTGCCATTCACCAAAGACTTGTCCTACCTCAAGGGCTTCATCATGGTTTACAACTACATTCAGTTGGCCGTGCGCAAGGGCAAGCTTGAGCAGATCCCGCTGTTGTTCTGCGGCAAGACCACCCTGGAAGACATGCGTACCCTGCGGCAACTGGTGGATGAAGGGCTGGTGGTGCCGCCCAAGTATCTGCCGGATCAGTTCCGTGACTTGAATGCGTTGTCGGCGTGGATGTGTTTCTCCAACTTCCTCAACCATTTGAGCCTGGACCGGATTGAGGCGGACTACTCCAATATCCTTTAACCCCAACCCGTATATCCCCTGTGGGAGCGGGCTTGCTCGCGAAAGCGGTCTGACATTCAAAAAAGGTGTCGACTGACACACCGCCTTCGCGAGCAAGCCCGCTCCCACATTTGATCTGCGTTGGTCTCACGTTTTTGCGAGGTTTCACCGGATGAGAATCCTCGGCATTCTTTGCCTGCTCTTGACCCTCGGCGGTTGCAGTTCGCTGCTGTTTTATCCCGAACCGGGTCAGGTCTTCACCCCGGACAAAGCCAAGCTCGAATACCGCACCGTCACGCTGGTCACCGCGGATGGCTTGAAACTCAACGCCTGGTGGCTGCCGGCCAAACCTGGGGTCGAGGTCAAAGGCACGGTCCTGCATCTGCACGGCAACGGCGGTAATCTGCCGATGCATCTGGGCGGCAGTTGGTGGTTGCCGAAGAACGGCTATCAGGTGCTGCTGGTGGACTATCGCGGCTACGGTTTGTCCGAAGGCAAGCCGAGCCTGCCGGCGATCTATCAGGACATCGACGCGGCGTTCGCCTGGCTCGACAACGCGCCTGAGGTCAAAGGCAAACCGCTGGTGCTGCTCGGGCAGAGTCTGGGCGGCGCGATGTCGGTGCATTGGCTGGCGCAGCACCCGGAGCGGCAAAAACAACTCAAGGCTTTGGTGCTGGATGGCGTGCCGGCCAGTTATCGCAGTGTCGGTCAATTCGCCCTCAGCACTTCGTGGCTGACCTGGCCATTGCAAGTGCCGCTGTCGTGGCTGGTGCCGGACGGCGACAGCGCGATCAACTCAATGGCGCAGCTGACGGGCGTGCCCAAGCTGATCTTCCACAGCATCGACGATCCGCTGGTGCCGATGGCCAACGGCATACGCCTGTATCAGGCAGCGCCGCCGCCGCGCGTGTTGCAGCTGACCCGTGGTGGTCATGTGCAGACCTTCGGCGACCCGGTGTGGCGGCAGGTCATGCTGCGCTATCTCGACGATCCGGAACACTTCGACGGCCTGCGCCGCCTCGGCGAAATCCCCAACTATCCGCCGCCCCCGAATTCTGAAGATGAGACCCCGCAATGACTGAAGAACGTAATGCCATCCCGCTGATCATCACCGGTATCTGCAGCATCCTCGGCACCGTCGGGGCGCTGTGGTACTACGGCTACCTGCACTTTGCCAAGCCGGAGGATGCGCTGCTGCTCAATGAATTCACCATGCTCAAGACCGTGCCCGGCGAAGACTACAAAGTCTCGCTGACCCCCGCGCCGCAAGTGGCGCAGTGCATTGATGGCGTGCTGGTGTTGTTTGATACCGAGCAGAAAGGGTTGACCGGGGTGTTGGTCAATGCGCAGAAGAAAGCCGTGCGTTGCATGGGTGAAGAGACCCCGCAGAAGCTTGAGCAGTAACCCCATCAAATGTGGGAGCGAGCCTGCTCGCGAATACGGTTTCACCTTCAACATTGATGTGTATGACACTCCGCTTTCGCGAGCAGGCTCGCTCCCACAAGGAATTTCTGGTCGCGCATGAAAAAGCCCCGCCTGATCAAGTCAGGCGGGGCTTTTGCGTCACCAGGTGAAGCTTAGTTCGAGCTCACCGAAGAACGCGGTGCTACTGGCTGGTTGTCGTTGGAAATGGTCACTTCCACACGACGGTTCATCGCACGGCCCGAGACGCTGCCGTTATCCGCTACCGGGTATTCCTTGCCATAACCCTGAGCGACGATGCGCGAAGGATCGACGCCCATCTTGATCAGAGCCATCTGCACGGAAGTCGCGCGGCGCTCGGACAGCGACTGGTTGTAGCTGGCGGTGCCAGTGCTGTCGGTGTAACCCTCGACGATCACTTTGCGATCCGGGTTTTCCTGAAGGAATTGCGCCAGTTTGTTGATGTTCACCAGACCGCTGGATTTCAGATCAGCCTTGTTGGTGGCGAACAGCACGTCACCGAAAGTTACCAGCGTGCCGCGATCGGTCTGCTTGGCATTGAGGCTGTCCTGCAGCTGTTTGATCTGCTGGTCACGCGCGTCCAGGCGAGCCTGAGCTCGTTGGGCGGCGGCGTTTTTCAGATTGTTTTCAGCGGTGCGCAGAGCGATGGTCTGCTTGGCCACTTCCACGCGCTGGTTGGTCAGGTAAGCCAGTTGATCAACCTTGGCTGCGTCTTCTTTGTCCAGATAAGCCTTGTCGGCCTTGTCCAGGTAATCGCTGGCGTCTTTGGTTTCCAGTGCTGCGACTTTGCTCGCCTGTGGGTTGGCCTGCAGGCCGGCATAGTTGGTGCGCGCCTGTTCCAGGTTCGGGTTAGGCGGGGTGGAGCAGGCAGCCAGGGCAACGCTTGCGGCCAGAAGAGCGGGAATCATCAGTTGCTTACGCATAATTTGTCGTCCTTTCTATCGGTAAGAGTTTCAGCTTTGCGGTCGGGATGCGCGCTTACTGCACGGTGCGCTGGCTTTCCTGACGCAGTTCCTGAACACCTTTCTGGGAATCCTTCACAGCCTGTTCGGCCTTGGCGGCCTGAGCCTTGCGTTCAGCGACGCGAGCGTCCCATTCAGCCTGTTCGGACAGGCGACGGGCTTCGTCATACTTCTTGTCGTGCATGGCGATTTCAGCTTGTTTCAGTTTGTCCTGAGCCTGCTTCATTTCCACCGCGGCGAACTCGGTACCGCCAGCGCTGACGGCGCTGTTTACGGCCGATTGGGTCACGGCGTACTGCTCGGTCGGTGGGTTACCGGCGCAACCGGCCAGTACGAAGCTGGTGCCGATGGCCAGAGCGGCCAGTTTCAGACCGCGCAGGTGGGAAAACGAGGTTTGGGTTTTCATGGTCTTCAACTCCATTAGGCATCTCCTGAAAATACAACTGAATCCATCCTGGCAGAGGAGCCGAAAGCATCGCTTGTTGACGCGAATTGAAACGCTCGTTCCAGGCGTGGTTACCTGTTCCGACCGGCGGCATTTTTGAAAAGTTCAGAAAAGATGGCCTATCGCCAAAAATTAAATTGACCGTTTGGACAAGGCTCTGGGACGGGAACTTTGGCGATTTGAAGCGGTACGCGCGGGTGAGTTTTAAGGTGATATCAGGGATGATCAGCACCCTGTGGGAGCTGGCTTGCCAGCGATGAGGCCATCATGCTCAGCACATCTTTGACTGAACTGCCGCCATCGCGGGCAAGCCCGCTCCCACATTTTTCTCGGTGTCAGGAATCAGTGCTTCTGCTTGTTCTCAGCCGAGGACAAATCATGCAAATGCCGCCGCGACAACGCCAGAAAACGCGGCGTCGGGCCGACATCCTCGTACAACGGATCACCTTCCTCATCCGTCGCCACCACCGTCGAACCCTTCACATACGGCAGGCTCGCTTCGAACTCCTCGAGCGCGGCGCCGATCAGTTCGCCGAGCAGTTCTTCGGGATGGCGCTTGGGATACATCTCGGCAATCGCCGCCAGCCTGGCGGCGGATTCCACATCCAGATGAATCGTGTAGCCGGTGTCGGTCAGGCGACCTTTGGCGTTTTCTTCCCAATGCTGGGCGAGTTCACGAATTTTCATGATGACCTCATTTAGCGCCTGCGGATGGCAGGCCTGGGTGAATGGCCGGCAGCGCCGGCAGCGGGCCGTCGTACGGCTTACTGTTGAGACTGGCTTTCGCGCGCAAGGTTTAAGTCGATTCGTCGCCTGCTTGTAAGAAGCGGCGCAGAGCGGCACTCTCTGGCAAAGCATTCATTTCTGCGCTGTCCCCGATTACCGCTGGAGAACTGCTGATGACCGATATTGATGCACGCTTGCGCGAAGACGTTCACCTGCTCGGAGAGCTGTTGGGCAACACCATTCGAGACCAGTACGGCGAGGCGTTCCTCGACAAGATCGAGCAGATCCGCAAGGGTGCCAAGGCCGACCGGCGCGGTTCGATGGACGCCGAACTCAGCGCCAGCCTCAATCAATTGAGCGAAGACGAATTGCTCCCGGTCGCCCGGGCCTTCAACCAGTTTCTCAACCTGGCCAATATTGCCGAGCAATATCAGTTGATCCATCGCCGCGAGGAGTCACAACCGGCGCCGTTCGAATCGCGGGTATTGCCGGAACTGCTCGCGCGCCTGCGCAGCGAAGGCCACAGCGCCGAATCCCTGGCCCGGCAACTGGCGCGGCTGGAAATCGAACTGGTGCTGACCGCGCACCCGACCGAAGTGGCGCGACGCACGTTGATCCAGAAATACGACGCGATCGCCGCGCAACTCGCCGCGCAGGATCATCGCGACCTGACGAGCGCCGAGCGCGAGCAGATCCAGACCAGGTTGCAGCGCTTGATCGCCGAAGCCTGGCACACCGAAGAAATCCGCCGCACCCGCCCGACGCCGGTCGATGAAGCCAAATGGGGCTTTGCGGTGATCGAGCATTCTTTGTGGCAGGCGATCCCCAACCATATGCGCAAGGCCGATCAGGCGCTGTTCGCCGCCACGGGCCTGCGCTTGCCGCTGGAAGCCGCGCCGATCCGCTTCGCCTCATGGATGGGCGGCGACCGTGACGGCAACCCCAATGTCACCGCCGCCGTCACTCGCGAAGTCTTGCTGCTGGCGCGCTGGATGGCCGCTGATTTGTATCTGCGCGATGTCGATCACCTTGCTGCCGAATTGTCGATGCAGCAGGCCAGCGACGCGCTGAAGGCCAAGGCCGGCGACAGTGCCGAACCCTATCGCGCGGTGCTCAAGCAATTGCGCGAACGTCTGCGTGCGACGCGTAATTGGGCGCACGCTGCATTGACCGCCCCGACCCCTGCACCCGCCGATGTGCTGCACGACAATCGCGACCTGCTTGAGCCTTTGCAGCTGTGTTTCAACTCGCTGCACGAGTGCGGCATGGGCGTTATCGCTGACGGGCCGTTGCTCGATTGCCTGCGCCGCGCGGTGACGTTCGGCCTGTTTCTGGTGCGCCTCGATGTGCGTCAGGATTCGACCCGGCACAGCTCGGCAATGACCGAAATCACCGATTACCTCGGCCTCGGCCGCTATGAGGAATGGGACGAAGAACGGCGCATCAATTTCCTCACCGAAGAATTGAGCAACCGCCGTCCGCTGCTGCCCGCGCATTTCAAACCGTCGGCCGACACCGCTGAAGTGCTCAATACCTGCAAGGAAATCGCCGCCGCACCCGCTGCATCGCTGGGTTCTTACGTGATCTCCATGGCTGGCGCCGCCTCTGATGTGCTCGCGGTGCAACTGCTGCTCAAAGAGTCTGGTGTCCTGCGGCCAATGCGCGTGGTGCCGCTGTTCGAAACCCTCGCCGACCTCGACAACGCCGGACCGGTGATGGAGCGTCTGCTGTTGTTGCCGGGCTATCGCGCGCGCCTGCACGGCCCGCAGGAAGTGATGATCGGCTATTCCGACTCGGCCAAGGATGCCGGCACCACCGCTGCGGCTTGGGCGCAATATCGCGCGCAGGAACGCCTGGTGGAAATCTGCCGCGAACAGCAAGTCGAACTGCTGCTGTTCCACGGTCGCGGCGGTACCGTTGGCCGTGGCGGCGGTCCGGCGCACGCGGCGATTCTGTCGCAGCCGCCGGGCTCGGTGGCCGGGCGTTTCCGTACCACGGAGCAGGGCGAAATGATTCGTTTCAAATTCGGCCTGCCGGACATCGCCGAGCAAAACCTCAATCTGTATCTGGCCGCCGTGCTCGAGGCGACCTTGCTACCACCACCGCCGCCGACGCCTGAATGGCGGCATCTGATGGACGAATTGGCGGCGGACGGTGTCAGCGCTTACCGCCAGGTGGTGCGGGAAAATCCGCAATTCGTCGAATACTTCCGTCAGTCGACCCCGGAGCAGGAATTGGGACGTCTGCCTCTGGGCAGTCGCCCGGCCAAGCGCCGCGCCGGCGGTATCGAAAGCCTGCGGGCGATCCCGTGGATTTTCGGCTGGACCCAGACGCGGCTGATGCTGCCGGCCTGGCTGGGCTGGGAGACCGCACTGAGCAAGGCGCTGGAGCGCGGCGAGGGCGAATTGCTCGGGCAGATGCGCGAACAGTGGCCGTTCTTCCGCACCCGTATCGACATGCTCGAGATGGTTCTGGCCAAGGCCGACGCGGATATTGCGCAGTCCTACGACGAACGTTTGGTCGAGGCGAACCTGCTGCCGTTGGGCGCGCAGTTACGCGACCTATTGTCGCAGGCCTGCTCCGTGGTGCTTGGTCTGACCGGGCAGTCGCAGCTGCTGGCGCACAGTCCGGACACCCTCGAATTCATCCGCTTGCGCAATACCTACCTCGACCCGCTGCATCTGTTGCAGGCCGAACTGTTGGCGCGTTCGCGGCAGCAGGAAGTCGAGCAGGGCAGCCCGGTGGAACAGGCGCTGCTGGTGTCTGTGGCGGGGATTGCCGCCGGATTGCGCAATACCGGCTAAGGTTGCTGAGCAGTTCAGGCGGCATTCGCGATGAGAGTCGGATGTCGCCACCCTTGGCGTAGGAAAGTGCCGCGAGGCGACAGTTAATGTTGGGGTTGCGACTTGGGTTACCGCGTCGCGAGGTCACGGCGGGCGTCGGTTTCTCCGACTTTTGGCGTCTTGTGTGGGCGCAGCCTGCTGTGTATCTTGATCAGCCTTTGGCCGTTTGTGCGGCCACGACCCGTATTTTCAGGATCCGCCGGTTACGAGCGAATCCTTTGTTTTGTAAAGCTTTTATATAAAAAATTGAGGAGCACATCGATGCGCGTCATTCTGCTGGGAGCTCCCGGGGCCGGTAAAGGTACTCAGGCAAAGTTCATCACCGAGAAATTCGGCATTCCGCAAATCTCCACCGGCGACATGCTGCGTGCGGCGGTCAAGGCCGGCACTCCACTGGGCGTGCAAGCCAAGAGCATCATGGATGCCGGCGGCTTGGTGTCGGATGACCTGATCATCGCGCTGGTCAAGGACCGCATCGCTCAACCTGATTGCGCCAACGGTTTCCTGTTCGACGGCTTCCCGCGCACCATTCCCCAGGCTGAAGCTCTGGTCACTGCCGGTGTCGAGCTGGACGCCGTGGTCGAGATCGCTGTTGAAGACGAAGAAATCGTCCAGCGCATCGCCGGTCGTCGTGTTCACGAAGCCAGCGGCCGCGTGTACCACATCGTCTACAACCCGCCGAAACTGGCTGGCAAGGACGACATCACCGGCGAAGAACTGGTGCAGCGCAAGGACGACACTGAAGAAACCGTGCGTCATCGCCTGTCGGTCTACCATTCGCAGACCAAGCCGCTGGTGGAGTTCTATCAGAACCTTTCCGCCAAGAACGGCGGCAAGCCGAAGTACAGCCACATTCCGGGCGTGGGTTCGGTCGATGCAATCACCGCCAAGGTGCTGGCCGCGCTGAGCTGAAAAGTCTGATCGGCTGCATCATCCACGGCCCGCTTGCGGGCCGTAGTTGTTTATACTGACGCACTTTTTCCCCACCCCTGTTTTGGAAACATCGATGAGCACCTTGCTGGCCCTGGACACCGCGACTGAAGCTTGCTCCGTTGCCTTGCTGCATGACGGCAAGGTCACGAGCCATTACGAGGTGATCCCGCGTTTGCACGCGCAGAAGCTGCTGCCGATGATTCAGCAATTGCTCGCCGATGCCGGCACCACGCTGCAAGCGGTCGACGCGATTGCCTTCGGCCGTGGCCCGGGCGCGTTTACCGGTGTGCGCATTGCCATTGGTGTCGTGCAGGGTTTGGCCTTTGCGCTGGATCGACCGGTGTTGCCAGTGTCCAACCTTGCCGTGCTGGCGCAGCGTGCCTTTCGTGAGCATGGCGTAAGCCAGGTCGCGGCCGCCATCGATGCCCGGATGGATGAAGTGTATTGGGGCTGCTACCGCGAGACGGCGGGGAGATGCGCCTGGTCGGCGCCGAAGCGGTGCTGCCGCCGGAAGTCGCGGCGCTGCCGGCTGATGCCGGCGGCGGCTGGTTCGGTGCCGGAACCGGTTGGGGCTACGCCGAGCGCATTGCCGTCAATCTGAGCGGCTCCGATGCGGGCATGCTGCCCCACGCCGAAGACTTGCTGACGCTCGCGCGTTTCGCCTGGGAACGCGGCGAGGCGATCCCGGCGGACGACGCACAGCCCGTCTACCTGCGCGATAAAGTCGCCACCCCCAAAGTCCGCTGACAGACACTTTCTCCTGTGGGAGCGAGCCTGCTCGCGAAGGCTTCTGGTCAGTCAATGCATATGTTGAATGTGCTGGACTCTTCGGGAGCGGGCCCGCTCCCACAGGTTTATTGGTCACATACAAATATCGCCAATCGTCAGTTTCTTCCCGCTCCCTTAAAACCTTTTGCGCTTTCTGTGTTCTAGTTATCACTCGGCGGTTTGCTAAGTCGGTCAAGTGCCGCTAAATTGCCATCATCGATACCGAGCATGACATTATGCGTATAGACGGCGTTTCCACTCAGTCCTACCCCATCAAGCGCAAGCCGCGTAAAGGCAATGCGGCGCTGGATGAATCCGTCGACATCATCGACGGCGAGCTGGAATTCCCGAGCGAAGAGCAGATGGCCGCCCGTGCAGCCCAAGCCACCGCGCAACGCCTGAGCAACCTGCCTGCCCGCCAACAAGACATGATCTACCACCGCGCGATGAAGAAAAGCGTAGCCATGGCCTTGGCCAGCTACCTGAGCACCGCCGGTTTTGTTGATTGGGATGCGGACGTGCTGGGCCTCGATCTGTATATCTGATGAATTTGCCTTACTACCTCGGATGCCCGTCCTGGAGTGAAAATGCCTGGCGCGAGTATCTGTATCCGGTAGACGCAAAAACTTCTGACTTTCTCGCTCTCTACTGCCAGGTGTTCAACGCCGTCGAAGGCAACACCACCTTCTACGCCAGCCCATCGCCAGCCACTGTGCAGCGCTGGGCCGAGATCATGCCGGCGCACTTTCGCTTCACTGCCAAATTCCCCGGCGACATCAGCCACAGTGGCGACTTGCGCGAGCAACTGACCGCTGCCGAAACCTTCCTGCAATTACTCAAGCCGTTAGGCGAACGTGTTTCGCCGCTGTGGCTGCAACTGTCGAAAAGCTTCACGCCGCAGCGTCTGCCGGAGCTCGCGGCGTTTATCGATGCGCTGGATTGCCCGCTCGCGGTCGAGGTGCGCAATGAACAGTTCTTCGCCAAGGGCGAGAGCGAGCGTCTGCTCAATCGTCTGTTGCTGGATCGCGGTGTCGAGCGCATCTGTCTCGACCCGCGCGCGCTGTTCAGTTGCCTGTCGACCGAGTCCTCGGTGATCCACGCACAATCGAAAAAGCCGCGTGTACCGACGCGTCCCGCGGCGTTTACCCAGTTTCCGCAGGTGCGCTTCATCGGCCATCCCGAGCTTGAGGCCAACGATGCGTTTCTCATGCCGTGGGTGGCGAAGATTGCTGAATGGATCGAAGAGGGGCGCACGCCTTACATCTTCCTGCACACCGCCGACAACCTGTTGGCAGCGAAACTCGCGCAACGTTTTCACGCCCAGCTGATGCAACGTTTGCCTGGCTTGCCCACGTTGCCTGAGCTATACAGAGAACCCGCCGTCGAGCAGCTTGGCTTGCTCTGAGGCGGTTTTTTCTGCCCGGGAGCTCGTCGATGAACGTCGAAGTCAGTCCACAGCAACTCCTCAAAGCCCAAGCCTTCAAGGCCCTGCATGATCGCCAGGGGATCTTCGTCATTCCCAATCCGTGGGATGCCGGCTCGGCGAAGATGCTCGCCAGTCTCGGCTATCAGGCCTTGGCCACCACCAGTGCCGGTTACGCGTTTTCCCAGGGCAAGGCTGATGGTGCGCTAAGTCTCGACGAGACCCTGGCCAATGTCCGGGCGATTGTCGCAGCGACGGATCTGCCTGTGGCGGTGGATTTGGAAAACGGTTTTGCCGATGATCCGCTGGAGTCCGCGCAGAGTCTTCTGCGCGCCGCCGAAGCGGGCGCGGTGGGCGGGTCGATCGAAGACGCGACAGGGCGCCCGGACGCACCGATCTATTGCTTCGAACACGCCGTGGCGCGCATTGAAGCCGCTGTCGCGGCGGTGCGCACGCTGCCGTTTCGCTTCATCCTCACCGCTCGAGCGGAAAACTACCTGCACGGCAACCCTGACCTCGACGACACCGTTCGCCGATTGCAGGCATTTGCCGAAGCGGGTGCCGACGTCCTCTATGCACCGGGTTTGCGCAGCGCCGAGGAAGTACGCGCAGTGGTGCAAGCGGTGGCGCCAAAACCGGTCAATGTGTTGATGTCTGGCGGTTTGAAACTGACCGTGCAGCAACTTGAGGAAATGGGCGTACGCCGCATCAGCACCGGCTCGGCACTGGCGCTGGCGGCGTTCGGCGAGTTCTTCCGCGCGGCTGAAGAAATCCAGCAATCCGGCACCTTTGGCTTCACGTCACAGTCGATGCCGTACGCCAGGGCCAATCAATTCTTCAAGGACTGAGCATGGGACGTTGGCTGTTCTGGGGGCTGTTGCTCGCGATGGGTGGTGCAGCGGTAAGTGTCTGGCGCGGCTGGCTGGAGGTGCCGCCACAGTGGAACCCGTGGGCGCCATTGGACATAAAAAACGCGCCCAACTGGCTGACCGGTTACAAACTCATACGCCTGCGCAGTGATCCTGAATTGTGCGCACAGGCATTGAGCAGCTCGGATTTGCGCTACAGCCGTCAGGCCGACAGTCCCGGGGCCAAGTGTCCGCTGATCGGCGCTCTGCGGGTGCAGGGCGGTGAAGTGGCACTGAGCAGCAGTTTCATCGCCAGTTGCCCGCTGGCGGTGGCCTACGCGATGTTTGAACACCACACCCTGCAACCGGCGGCGCAATCGGTTTACCGCCAGAAGATCGCGCGGGTCGATCACTTGGGCAGCTTTGCCTGTCGCAATGTCTACAACCGTGAGAACGGTGCGCTCAGTCGACACGCCAGTGCCGACGCGCTGGACATCGCCGGTTTCCGCCTGTCTGACGGGCGCACGATCAGCGTGCTCAAGGATTGGCCCAAGCAGAATCAGGACGCAGAGTTTCTGCGCCAGCTGCGTGACGGCGCCTGTGAGTCATTCAGTGTGGTGTTGAGCCCGGATTACAACGCCGCTCATCGCAATCACTTTCATGTCGATGTCGGGCGCTGGAGCGTGTGTCGCTGAGAATCAGGCGGCGAGGCGCAGGTTCTGCAGAACGATCGGGCGCGCCCAGCCATTATCGAAGTCCAGAGCTTTCTGTTGCTCGACGATTTCTTCCGGCGGGAACGGCGGGTAAGGCTTCTGCAGCAAGTCTAGGTCGAACTCGGCAATCGGCAGGTACAGCGGACGTTTCTGCGGAGCAGGGCCTGGCTCCGGCACTGGCTGGCCATTGTTGATCACAATCGGGCGCACCCAGCTGCTGTCGAAATCCTGTTGCTCTTGCTGGGCTTTGAGTTCTTCTGGCGGGAACGGTGGGAACGGCTTGTCCAGCAGCTCCATTTCGAACTCGGCGATCGGCAGGAACAGTG
Source organism: Pseudomonas sp. B21_DOA (assembly GCA_030544685.1). NCBI lineage: Bacteria > Pseudomonadati > Pseudomonadota > Gammaproteobacteria > Pseudomonadales > Pseudomonadaceae > Pseudomonas > Pseudomonas sp. B21_DOA. The sequence goes on from CP086683.1 coordinate 2,203,329, forward strand.
GCTCTGGCGGGCGAACCTGGGTTTCGACCACATCGCACTCACGCTGGCTGACGATGTGCGCGTGCAGCTCGCTGCCAACGGTTGGTTCTTCCGGGCTGTTCAGGTCAACCGGTGGAAACGTGCCACAGGCAGGCACCACTTCACTCGTCTGTTCGGCCAGGGCCTGGGCAAAGAAATCCTGCCACAGGTGACTGACGCCGCTCAGTGCTTGAGTGTTATGACGGCTGAAGTCGCCGTGGGGCGAAACGTAGCCAATCGATGTGGGAAGAATGCCTGACATTTTTTTCGGTTGACGCTCAGCTCTGGCAAAATGCGCGTTGAATGGTTTATCGGCGGTTTTTGTCGATCCTTAACTTTTTTGAGCGTTTTTTCATGATCGAGTCACCCGCGGCCTGCCGCATCCATGTCCAGGCCCTCGCCCCGACGTTTCAAGCGCAAGCCGAACACTGGGCCGAACGTCTCGGCCTGCCGCTCGGCGAGGCGGACGGCGAGTTCGCCTTGCAGGTCGGCGAGCAGGGTTTGCAGTTGCAGCAGCTCGGCCCGGATGCCCCGGGCCCGGTGCGGGTCGACTTTGTCGAGGGCGGCGCGGCGCATCGTCGTTTGTATGGTGGCGGCAGCGGCCAGATGATCGCTAAAGCGGTCGGCATCGCCCAAGGCGTGCGCCCGCGGGTGCTGGATGCCACGGCAGGCCTGGGCAAGGACGCGTTTGTGTTGGCCAGTCTCGGTTGTGAAATGAGCCTGATCGAGCGTCAGCCGCTGATCGGCGCACTGCTTGAGGACGGCCTGGCCCGAGCGGCAGAAGATTTCGATGTAGCGCCAATCGTTGCGCGGATGAAATTGCTCAAAGGCAATTCCATCGAAGTGATGCGCAGTTGGGAAGGGAGCCGCCGCAGGTGATCTATCTCGACCCGATGTTCCCGCATCGTGAGAAAACCGCGCTGGTGAAAAAGGAAATGCGCCTGTTCCGCCCGCTGGTCGGCGATGACCCGGATGCCCCTGCCTTGCTTGAAGCCGCGCTGGCGCTGGCCACGCACCGGGTGGTGGTCAAGCGTCCGCGCAAGGCACCCTGCATCGAAGGGCCGAAACCGAGCCATGCGCTGGATGGCAAATCGAGCCGGTATGACATTTATCCGAAAAAAGCGCTGAAGTCTTAAAGGCAGCTGCAAGCTACAAGCTACAAGCTACAAGCTACAAGCCAGAGCCAATTCACTGCTTTTGCTTTTTCTTGCAGCTTGTAGCTAGAAGCTCGCAGCTGCTCCTCCCCATAGGCCCTCATAAACAACCCCACCACCTCGCGCACATGCCGTTCCGCTGCCTCTCCGGTCAGCGGCTCGCCGCAGCCGTACAACAAACGAAAATTTCCCGCGCCTTTGATCAGGCAAAAGAAGTGCTCAGCAGCGTTGCGTGGCTGGTCGATGCTCAGCGCTCCGGTCGCATGGATCTTCGTCAGCAAACCTTCCATGCCGCTGACTACGCGCTCTGGACCAGCCTCGAAGAAGATCAGCGACAGCTTCGGATCCTGGCTGCCCAGCGCCATGATCAGACGATGCAGGTTTACCGATTCATCGCTGTTGATCAGTTGGTGGAAGCCCCGGGCAATGTTCAGCAATACATTTTCCACCGGGATGTTTTCCGGCAATTCGAAAAACAACGGTGGCAATTGCTCCTCGCATTTCGCGACGACGGCAGCGGAAAACAGCGTCTCCTTGTCGTTGAAATGGCTGTAGACCGTCAGCTTCGACACGCCGGCCTCGCTGGCCACCGCGTCCATGCTGGTGTTGGCGTAGCCATGGCAGAGAAACAGGGTTTTTGCCGCATCCAGGATCGCCTGGCGCTTGGCCAGATCCTTGGGACGACCCGGACCGTTTGGAGCTGAAAGATTGTTCGACATTCTTCGCTTTTAATACTGGACTGGTGAGTTTGCTATTAATACCATACCCGCCAGTATAAATATTCCAAGCCTCATTCGCGAAAGGTCCGTCACCATGTTCCGCCATGCGTTGTCCTTTGCCGTGCCAGTCAGTCTGGCGTTCCTGTTATCGGCGTGCGGTCAGGAAGAGGTGACCAAAGTCACCGTGCGACCGGCCATGGTGGTACAGCCCGAGCCTTCGGCGCAGGCGATGGAAAGTTATCCGGGCGAGGTGCGAGCCCGTTATGAGCCTGATCTGGCGTTCCGCATCGGCGGCAAAGTCAGCCGACGACTGGTCGACGAAGGCCAGCGCGTCAAGGCCGATCAGCCATTGGCCGAACTCGATCCGCAGGATGTGCGCCTGCAACTGGAAGCCACCCGCGCGCAGGTTGCTGCCGCCGAGGCCAATCTGAACCTGGTGCGCGCTGAGCGCGATCGCTACAAAACCCTGATGGAGCGGCAGATGGTCAGCCGCTCGGCCTACGACAACGCGGAAAATCTATATCGCTCCGGCGAAGCGCGCCTTAAACAAATCAAAGCCGAATTCAACGTTTCGACCAACCAGGCCAGTTACGCGGTGCTGCGTGCGCCACAGGACGGTGTGGTGGCCAAGCGTTCGGTGGAAGTCGGCCAAGTGGTCGCTGCCGGGCAAACCGTGTTCACCCTCGCCACCGATGGTGAGCGCGAAGTGTTGATCAGCCTGCCGGAGCAAAGCTTTGGCCGCTTCAAGGTCGGTCAGCCAGTGACCGTGGAGTTGTGGGCACAGCAGAATCAACGCTTCGCCGGGCAGATCCGCGAGTTGTCGCCGTCCGCCGATCCGCGTTCACGCACTTTTGCCGCGCGCATCTCGTTCACCAGCGGCAAAGTCCCGGCCGAATTGGGGCAAAGCGCCCGGGTGTTCGTGCAGTCGGCCGACAGTGTCTCGTTGTCGATACCGCTTTCCGCGCTGACCGCTGAAAACGGCGCGACCTACGTCTGGGTGGTCAACGGCAACAACACGTTGAAGAAAACCCCCGTGCGGGTCGGTCCGTTCGGCGAGAAAAGCGTGGCGGTGCTCGAAGGCCTGAATGCCAGCGACTGGGTAGTGGCTGCCGGTGTTCACGTATTGCTCGACGGCCAGCAGGTGCGACCAGTGGATCGTTCCAACCGTGTGGTCAATCTGGCGAACAAGGAGTAAGCCCCGATGCGCTTCAACCTCTCCGAATGGGCGTTGCGTAATCGCCAGATCGTACTGTTCCTGATGCTTTTGCTCGCCGTTGTCGGCGCGTTGTCCTACACCAAACTCGGCCAGAGTGAAGACCCGCCGTTCACCTTCAAGGCGATGGTCATTCAGACCCGCTGGCCCGGTGCGATCGCGCAGGAGGTCTCGCGCCAGGTCACCGAACGCATCGAAAAAAGCTGATGGAAACCGGCGAGTACGAACGGATCATGTCGTTCTCTCGCCCCGGTGAATCCCAGGTCACTTTCATTGCTCGCGATTCGATGCACTCCAAGGACATCCCCGACCTCTGGTATCAGTTGCGCAAGAAGGTCGGCGATATCCGCCAGACCCTGCCGCCGGGAATCCAGGGGCCGTTCTTCAACGATGAGTTCGGCACCACTTTCGGCAATATCTATGCGCTGACGGGCGACGGTTTCGACTACGCCGTGCTCAAGGATTACGCCGATCGCATCCAGATCCAGCTGCAGCGGGTCAAGGACGTTGGCAAGGTCGAACTGCTCGGCCTGCAGGACGAGAAAATCTGGGTCGAGCTGTCCAACGTCAAACTCGCCACCCTCGGCTTGCCGCTGGCGGCGGTGCAGCAGGCGCTGGAAGAGCAGAACGCGGTGTCCACGGCAGGGTTCTTCGAGACCGGCAGCGAGCGCTTGCAGTTACGTGTTTCGGGGAATTTTCAGACAGTCGATGAGATAAAGAGCTTTCCGATCCGCGTCGCCGATCGTACGTTCCGCATCGCCGATATCGCCGATGTGCGTCGCGGTTTCAGCGATCCACCGGCGCCGCGCATGCGTTTCATGGGCGACGATGCGATCGGTCTGGCCGTGGCAATGAAGGACGGCGGCGACATTCTGGTGCTAGGCAAAGCGCTGGAAGGCGAGTTCTCGCGAATCCAGAAAAACCTTCCGGCCGGCATGCAGCTGCGCAAGGTGTCCGACCAGCCGGCAGCGGTCAAAACCGGCGTCGGCGAGTTCGTTCAGGTGTTGGTTGAGGCGCTGGCGATCGTCTTGCTGGTGAGTTTCTTCTCCTCGGCGTGCGCACCGGCATGGTCGTCGCGCTAACCATTCCGCTGGTGCTGGCGATGACCTTCGCCTGCATGTATTACCTCGGGATCGGCCTGCACAAGATTTCCCTCGGTGCGCTGGTGCTTGCGCTGGGTTTGCTGGTGGACGACGCGATCATCGCTGTGGAAATGATGGCGATCAAAATGGAGCAAGGCTTCGACCGCATTCGCGCCGCGAGTTATGCCTGGACCAGCACCGCATTCCCGATGCTCACCGGCACGTTGATCACCGCCGCCGGTTTCCTGCCGATTGCCACTGCGCAGTCCGGCACCGGCGAATATACCCGCTCGATTTTCCAGGTGGTGACCATTGCCTTGCTCGCGTCGTGGGTCGCGGCGGTGATGTTCGTGCCGTATCTGGGGAAAAACTCCTGCCGGATCTGGCGAAAATTCACGCGGCAAAACACGGTACTGGCGATGGTCAGCCTGATCCGTATGCCACGCCGTTCTATCAGCGCGTGCGGCGTCTGGTGGAGTGGTGCGTGGCCCATCGCAAGACGGTGATCGTGCTCACCGTCGGCCTGTTTATCGCCTCGGTGATGTTGTTCCGCTTCGTCCCGCAGCAGTTCTTTCCGGCTTCGAACCGGCTGGAGTTGATGGTCGACCTGAAATTGGCCGAAGGTGTTTCGCTGGCCAATACCACCAGCGAAGTCAAACGCCTCGAAGCGCTGCTCAAGGAGCACGCCGGCATCGACAATTACGTGGCCTATGTCGGCACCGGTTCGCCACGCTTTTATCTGCCGCTGGATCAGCAACTGCCGGCGGCGAGTTTTGCCCAGTTCGTCGTGTTGGCGAAAACCATTGAAGAGCGTGAAGCGCTGCGCAGCTGGTTAATCGAAACCCTCAACGAACAGTTCCCGGCCCTGCGTTCGCGGGTCACTCGTTTGGAAAACGGCCCGCCGGTTGGCTATCCGGTGCAGTTCCGCGTCACTGGCGAGCACATTGAAGAAGTCCGTGCGTTGGCGCGCAAAGTCGCAGCGAAGGTTCGCGAGAATCCGCATGTGGTCAACGTGCATCTGGACTGGGAGGAGCCGAGCAAAGTTGTTTATCTGAACATCGATCAGGATCGCGCTCGCGCGCTTGGCGTAAGCACGGCCAATCTGGCGAAATTCCTGCAGAGTTCACTGGTCGGCTCGACGGTCAGCCAGTACCGCGAAGACAACGAATTGATCGAGATTCTGCTGCGCGGCACCGTGCATGAACGTACTGAGTTGTCGCTATTGCCGAGTCTCGCGGTGCCGACGGATAACGGTCGCAGCGTGGCGTTGTCGCAGATTGCTACGCTGGAATATGGCTTCGAAGAAGGCATCATCTGGCACCGCAATCGGCTGCCGAACGTGACCGTGCGCGCGGACATTTATGGCAAGGAACAACCGGCGACGCTGGTCAAGCAGATCATGCCGACGCTGGACCCGATTCGCGCTGAATTGCCCGATGGTTATCTGCTGGATGTCGGCGGCACGGTGGAGGATTCCGAGCGCGGGCAGAAGTCGGTGAACGCCGGGGTGCCGATGTTCATCGTCGTGGTGCTGACCTTGCTGATGGTGCAGCTGCGCAGTTTCTCGCGTACGGCGATGGTGTTTCTCACCGCGCCGTTGGGCTTGATCGGGGTGACCCTGTTTCTGATGGTGTTCCGCCAGCCGTTCGGGTTTGTGGCGATGCTGGGGACGATCGCGTTGTCCGGGATGATCATGCGCAATTCGGTGATTCTGGTTGATCAAATCGAGCAGGATATTGCGTCTGGGCTTAAGCCCTGGCAGGCGATTATCGAGGCTACGGTGCGGCGCTTCCGGCCGATTGTGTTGACGGCACTGGCGGCGGTGCTGGCGATGATTCCGCTGTCGCGCAGTGTGTTTTTCGGGCCGATGGCGGTGGCGATCATGGGCGGGTTGATTGTGGCTACGGCGCTGACGCTGTTGTTTTTGCCGGCGTTGTATGCGGCCTGGTTCAGGGTTCGTCGGGAGGGTTGATCCTTGGCGGCCTTCGGGCCGACCAGGCTGTTGGGGTTTTGCGCGAATATCCGTTGCTGCGGTAGCGGCTGCTGGCGGTTTCGCCTGACGGCGACTTACTTTTTACAAGCGCCAAAAAAGTAAGCAAAAAACGCTAGCTCCTACGTTCGGCCCTCGCAGGCTCGGGTCCCTTCGCTCCGGGACTGATCCGGGCGCAGCGGCTACGGTTTGCTTCGCTGCACCTCCTTCCGCTGTGTCTGGCTGCGCCAGACGGTCGCTGCGCTCCCACGCCCGGATCAATCCCTCCACTCAGCCTTCCGACGTCGCCGGTGGATCAAGATCAAGAGCACTCGAGCTTGCGCTCATTGTTGAGTGGTGCGGCTTCGCCGCGGGCAGCTGCGCTGCTTGCTTTTCTGTGGGAGCGAGCCTGCTCGCGAAGGAGGCCTGACAGCTGACCTGATTTCGCGGGTGTACCCGATCCAATTGTAGGAGTGAGCCTGCTCGCGATGCCGCCCTCTCGGCCAACCATTCTCCATCAGATGTACTCGATCTCCTGTGGGAGCGAGCTTGCTCGCGAAGGCGGTCTGACAGCCAATTCATTTCGAATCGCCAATTCGCGCTGTCTTCCTACAGTTTTTTCAGAATCCTCCGATCTTGAGGCGCTGGCCGTCGAATGCTGTACTCCGGGTTCTGTTTTCCGAGTCCTTGAGTCTGTCCGATGAAGAAACCACCGCCATTAGCCGGCAGAACGGATCCTGTTTTCGACCTGTTGGCCCGCTCGCCCCACAAGCAACGACTAGCGGATTATCTGGCGCTTCTCAAGCCGCTGGATGACCAGGGGCGCTATCTGCCATTCGAGGCGTTGCGCTATCGCTGGGCGGGAGGGTTGGACGCGAATCTTTGTTGGGCGTTGGTGAAAAAGGCGCGGGCGGCCCAGTACATTCATTTGTTGCCGTTGGGCGAGCCGGTGCAGTGGGGCAAATACGTGCCGACGCCGTTGGCGCAGAAAACCTTGTCTGTGGTGGATCGTTACGCCAGTACGGCCGCGCTGGAGTACATGACCAGTCAGATCGGCGAGCGGGCGCATTTCTGTTGTCTGCTCAATGACTTGATCGAAGACGAGGCCATCGCCAGTAGCCAGTTGGAGGGTGCGGCGACCACGACTCGTGTTGCCAAGGACATGCTCAAGCATCAGCGCCAGCCGCGGACGCCGGATGAGCGCATGGTCATGGGTAATTATCGAATGATGAATTTCGCTTGGGAAAAGCGTTATGAACCTCTGAGCATTGAGCTGATTGCAGAGATCCATCGAGTGGGTGTGGAGGGATCGATGACGAGCAGTACTCCCCGGATTGTTTCGGACCAATGATGAGGTGGTTGTTCAGGATGGTTCAGGCAACACCGTGCACCGACCACCTCCTGCTGCAGGATTGGTTGCGCGGTTGGCGAGGCTGTCCGCCTGGATCAACCGGCCCGCTGCCTCGATTCTGGACAAAAATTATCTGCATCCACTGATCAAGGCCGTGACGCTGCATTTCGCCATGGGTTATGAACATCCATTTCGCGACGGTAACGGGCGGGTCGCGAGAGCCTTGTTTTACTGGTTCATGTTCAAACATGAGTTCGCGGCGTTTCGCTACATTGCGATCAGTCTGCTGCTGCGCAATGCACCGGTGAAATACGGACGCTCCTACCTACACACCGAGGCGGATGAGCTGGATCTGACTTATTTCATCGAGTTTCAATGCGCGGTAATTTTGCGAGCCGTGGTCGGTTTTACAACTGTGTACCGCAAGAGTCTGGCTGATACTCAGGACTTTGAGCGCTGGCTGACGAGCTCTGGCGTAATTGCCCAACTGACGGAACGGCAGCGCGCGTTGTATCAAGTGGCTAAAAGCGGGGAGGCGAAGGAGTTTACGGCGAGCAATGTCGCGGAAAATTTTTCCTGCTCGGGTAGCGAGGCGGCGTCGATTCTGGAAGGGCTGGAGCAGTTGCAGATATTCGTCAAAAGAACGTTGGGCAGGGAGACGGTGTTCTTTTTGCGGGGGCTTTTAGGAGGAGAAGAACATCGGGGCGAATTAATTCGCCCCGGTGTGATGACGTCCTAAAGCGTACCAAACACCTTCTTCGCCAGACTCGTCGCAGCAGCGGCCGGGTTCTGACGTATCGTCTCTTCCTGTTTGCCGATCATCTCGAACAAACCATTGAGTGCCTGTTCAGTAACGTAGCTCTCAACGTTCGCGCTCTTCGCATCGACTACGCCGAAGGCCGCAGCTTGACCTGCAAAAGCGTTGTATTTCTGCGCGACGCCGACCTTGTCGGTGGCTTGTTTGACGATGGGCAGGAATTTCGCGCGGATCTGTTCGCGGCTGGATTTGTTCAGGTACTGGGTAGCGGAATCATTGCCGCCGCTGAGGATGCCTTTGGCGTCGGCGACGCTCATTTTCTTCACCGCGTCGACGAGGATGGGCTGGGCCTGGGTCACTGCGGATTCGGCGGCTTTGTTCATCGCGGTTTCCAGTTCTTCGACCTGGGCGCCCATGCCGAAGGCTTTCATTTTGCTGGCGGCTTTGCCGAGTTTGCCCGGCAGTTCGATTTTCACTTCGGGGTTGTTGCTGAAGCCGCCCGGGGTGCCGAGTTGTTTCACGGCGATCTGGGCGCCTTGGGTCAGGGCGTCCTTTAGGCCGCCGGTGGCGTCTTGCTGGGACAGGTCGTTGAGCGACAGTGCCAAGGCGTTGGCGGAGATCAGCAGGCCGGCGCAGGCGGCGGCGAAGCGAAGGGTAGGGCGGCGCATGGCGGCTTCCTTGTGGCGAAAGTGGATTAACGAACGGCGTCGACGCGGATTTTCAGCGGCTGCGGGTCGTTGCCGTCGAGTTGCACGGCGTGGTTTTCGGTGGTGATGAACATCAGCTCGCCGTTGACTTCAATGCGTGCGCTGATGGAGTAACGGTGGCCGGATTTGACCTGCGCCGGATCGTAGCTCAAATGAAACGGCAGCGGCACCTGCCCTTTGATTGGGCCTTTCTGTTGGTCGAGGACGACGGCTGGCGCATCGGCCAGCGACACATCCTGCAGGCTCACGCTCAAAGTCGCGCTCGGGGGCAGGGCGATGCGTTGCAGGTAGAAGACTTCGCCGTCGAGGCTGGCCTTGCCGGCAGGGGTGGTTGATTGGCAGGCGCTGAGGAGGGTGGCGGCGGCGAGGGTCAGCAGTTTTTTCATGGGTGAATCTCCTTTCAATGTGGGAGCGAGCCTGCTCGCGAAAGCGCTGGGTCAGTCAAACTAAATCTCGACTGACATTCCGTCTTCGCGAGCAGGCTCGCTCCCACAGGGGTAAGGCTTCAAGCCTCAGGCTGTGGCGTGATCTGATCCGCCGCATCTTCACTGCGGTGCAGCGCGACCTGGCGGATCGACAGGCGAATCTCCGCCGGCAGGACGCGTTTGGCCGCGCCTTCGGCCAGCTCGCCGAGCAGTTCGTGGTAGCTGAGCTTGCCGGCTTCGTCGCGGCGCAGGACGTCGAGGTCGAGCAGGGTCTGGATGAAGTGGCGGAACAGGCTCTTGTCAAAGAACTCTGGAGCGTTCAAACCGTGGAGGATCGACAGGCGCTGGGCCATGACCGTGCACAGGTCTTCCAGCTCTTCGGCGCTGATGCTGTTCTGGCCGCTGTTGAGCAGCAGGGACACGGTCATATAGAACCGCTGCAAGGTCTGCGCGATGCTTTTCGACAGCAACGTCAGCAGCACGAAATGCCGCGAACTCGGCGCCGGACGCAGATACAGATCTTTCTCGAACCGCAACAAACCCTGCTCGACGAACGCTTCCAGCCACTGATCGATCACTGCGTCGAGCTCATCCAGGCTCCAGCGGATGAACAGCTCCGATTGCAGGTACGGATACAGCGCGCGGGTATAGCGCAGGATCTGCTCGCGGCTCATGCGCGAGGTGCTCTGGAAGAAACTCGCGAGCAACGAGGGCAGGGCGAAAATATGCAGGACGTTGTTGCGGTAGTAAGTCATCAGGACCGCGTTCTGCTCGTCCAGATACAGAATCTTGCCCAGCGCATCGTTCTGCTCGGCGAGCAGATCCATGTCCTTTACATGCTCGATCAGCGCACGGCCATCGCCTTCCGGCAAGGTCGTGTGCGGCGAATACGGGACTTTGCGCAGCAATGCCAGATACAGATCCAGCACCCGCGCCATGGCCCGATCGTCCAGGGCCAGACGCGTGGTCGACAGCAGGGCCAGCGCCACCAGATTCACTGGATTGATTGCCGCCGCTTCGTTCAGATGCCGGGCGACTTTTTCGCCGAGGCGGTTGGTGGTTTCGTTGAGCCACGCCGGTTTGAACTGCGGGCCGAGCTCCTGCTGGCGCCAGTCCGGTTGCTCGGCGTCGAGGAATTCCGCGAGTTTGATCGGCTCACCGAAGTTGACCGCGACCTGACCGAAACGCTGCTTGAGCGCGCCGATGACTTTGAAAATATCGAAGATCGATTCTTTTTCTTGCTCGCCCCGCGCAGTTCGCCGAGGTAGGTGCGGCCTTCGAGCACGCGCTCGTATCCGATGTACACCGGCACGAACACGATCGGCATCCGCGACGAACGCAGGAAACTGCGCAGGGTGATCGCGAGCATCCCGGTCTTCGGTTGCAGCATGCGCCCGGTGCGCGAGCGCCCGCCCTCGACGAAATATTCGACCGGGAAACCTTTGGTGAACAGGGTGTGCAGGTATTCGTTGAACACCGAGGTGTACAGCGGATTGCCCTTGAAGGTGCGGCGCATGAAGAACGCCCCGCCACGCCGCAGCAGGCTGCCGATTACCGGCATGTTGAGGTTGATCCCGGCGGCGATGTGCGGCGGGGTCAGGCCATTGCGGAACAGCAGATAGGAAAGCAGCAGGTAATCGATGTGGCTGCGATGGCACGGTACGTAGATCACTTCGTGACCCTGCGCGACATTCTGCACGCCCTCGATGTGGTTGACCTTGATGCCGTCGTAGATCTTGTTCCAGAACCAGCTCAGCACCACTTCGAGAAAACGGATCGCGGTGTAGGTGTAGTCCGAGGCGATCTCGTTCCCGTAGCGCAGGGCCTGGGCCTTGGCTTTCTCCGGGGAGATTTTCTCGCGCTCGGCTTCGTCGAGGATCGCCTGTTTGACCAGCGGCTGGTTGAGCAGGCCTTTGACCAGATTGCGCCGGTGGGAAATGTCCGGGCCGATCACCGCTGCTTTCAGATTGCGGAAGTGCACGCGCAGGATGCGCTGGGCCATGCGCACGGTGCGCTCGTGGCCCTTGTTGTGATCGATCAGTTCGCGCAGGTGGATGGGGGCGGAAAACTGCACGCGGGTTTTACGCCCGAGGACGATGATGCTCAGCAGTCGGCGCAGACGACCGGTGACCGCCCAGCTGTCAGCGAACAACAGTTTCCACGGGCTGTTTTCGCTGTCTGGCGACTGGCCCCAGAACACGCTGACCGGAATGATTTGCGCGTCTTCGGCAGCGTTCTGCGTCAGCGCGCTGACCAGACGGGTGAGGGTCGGCGGCGCGCCGCGTTTGTCTTGGCGACCTAGCCAGTCCGGGTCCGGCGTCAGGTAGAAAAACGCCGCCGGCTCTATCAGCGAACCCACCGACACCGCCAGCACCGGGCGCGGCAGGCCGGCCTTGGTGCATTCGGTGTCGACCACCGCCAGATCGGTCAGCGATGGGTTTTGCAGGACGTAGAACACCGGACGACTGCGGTCGAGGTTAAGAGTGAACGACGACTGATTGATGGTCTCGGAGCGAACCCAGAGATACAGCAGGCGGCGCAGGGTGCCAAACACAAGACGGCGGAACGGGGAACGGGTCATACGGCTTCTGCGTGAGTGAATAAAACCGAGCAGGCGCTCGGGCGGTCGATAGTGTGACGGATTCGCTGAAAATCGGCAAAAAAGCGCCGAAGTAATCTCCTGTTGAGAGTTTCTTCACCTGTCATATACTCGGCGCTCTGTTGCCGGTGCCCTGTTATGGACGTCGGACGCAGGCTGACGTTCCTCGAAGGCTTTCCTGCGAAAAGCCTGTTCAATAATAAAAAGGAGTATGAACCGATGGCAACACGCGAAACCGGCAACGTGAAGTGGTTCAACGACGCCAAAGGCTACGGCTTTATCCAGCGCGACGACGGCGTGGACGTGTTCGTGCACTACCGCGCGATACGCGGCGAAGGGCATCGTTCGCTGACTGAAGGCCAGCAGGTCGAATACGCGGTGATTACTGGCGAGAAGGGATTGCAGGCTGAGGATGTTGTAGGCCTGTAACAGCAGCTTCAAGTTTCAAGCTGCAAGCCACAAGCTATAAGCAGTTGCGCTTGAGGCTTGCAGCTTGCAGCTCGTAACTTGCAGCTGCTTTTAAGCCGTTTTCCAGGTGATTTCTTCTTCTCCGTCTTCGCTGATGCGAATCCAGCGATCGGCGGTTTCTTCACCTTCTTCTTCGACCCACGTCCCCGGTGCGCAGCGCACCTCGACGTTCAGTGCGGCAAAGGCTGCACGGGCGCAGGCGATGTCGTCGTCCCATGGGGTCTGGTCGCTTTCCAGGTACAGACTGTTCCACTTGCCCACGGCTTTCGGCAGCCAGGTCACTGGCACGTTGCCGGCCTTGCACTTGTAGGTCTGGCCTTTCTGCACCCAGTCGCTGCACGGGCCCAGCGCTTGGCTGAGCCAGGCGGCGATGGCCTTGTGGTCGACGTCGGCGTCTTTCAGGTAAATCTCGATGTCCGGTTGGCGCATGGATGTCCTCACTGCGGGTCTGAAAAATCCATTCGCGGATTTAGCCGGCCCCGGGCCTGTGCCCGAGACCAAAAGTTATTGAAGAACGAAATAATCGTAGCGCATCGACACGGTGGTCTCGAACGGCTCGGCCTGTTCGATCACTGCCGCACGACGCTCGGCACTGGCACGCCAGCCGTGAGGCGTCATCGCCAACAGGTTGGCGCGGTCCTCGGGCTTGTCCAGAGTCAGCTTGAATTCCAGGGTTTCGCTGTGCGCCAAGGCCATGCCTGCCGGCACCAGAGCCAGGTGCTTGTCGTCGGTGTACTCGCGCACTTCGTCGTACAGGCGCTCGCGCAATTCCATCAGATGGCCACGGGTCGGGCCGACTTTCATCAGCCCGCCGCCGACGCTAAGCAGACGCTTGGCTTCCTCCCAGTCCAGCGGACTGAAGACGCTGGCGAGAAACTGGCAACTGCCTGACGCCAATGGCACGCGGGCCATGCTGGCGATCAACCAGGTGATCGCCGGATTGCGTTTGCAGGCGCGCTTGACCGCTTCGCGGGATATATCCAGCGCATAGCCGTCAGCGGTCGGCAAAGCCTCGGCGATTTGCGCGGTGTAGTAGCCCTCGCCACAACCGATGTCGACCCAGCGCTCTGGCGCATAGCTCGCCGCCAGTTCAGCCAGACGCCTGGCCACCGGCGCGTAATGCCCGGCGTTGAGGAAATCACGCCGCGCCTCGACCATGGCCTGATTGTCGCCCGGGTCGCGGCTGTTCTTGTGCTGCACTGGCAGCAAATTCAGGTACCCCTGACGCGCACGGTCGAACCGATGTCCGGCGGGGCAGACCACGCCGTTATCCACCGCGTTCAGCGGTTCACTGCAGATCGGGCAAGCAAGCATCAGGCGAGCAACTTGATCATTGTCTGGTAGTAGATCTCGGTCAGTACGTCGAGATCCGCCGCCAGCACGCGCTCATTGACCTGGTGGATGGTCGCGTTGACCGGGCCCAGTTCAACCACCTGCGTGCCCATGGTCGCGATGAAACGGCCATCGGAGGTGCCGCCGCTGGTCGATGCTTTGGTCTCGCGACCGGTGATGTCTTTGATGCTCGACGACACCGCATCGAGCAGCGCACCCGGTTCGGTGAGGAACGGCAGGCCGGACAGCGCCCAATCGATGTGCCAGTCCAGGCCATGCTTGTCGAGGATATCGGCAACGCGCTTCTGCAGGCCTTCGACGGTCGATTCGGTGGAGAAGCGGAAGTTGAACACCGCCACCAGATCACCGGGAATCACGTTGGTCGCGCCGGTGCCGGAATTGAGGTTGGAAATCTGGAAACTGGTTGGCGGGAAGAAGTCGTTGCCGTGGTCCCAATGCTCGGCGGCAAGTTCGGCCAGCGCCGGAGCAGCGAGGTGAATCGGGTTCTTCGCCAGATGCGGGTAGGCCACGTGGCCCTGCACACCTTTGACCGTGAGCTTGGCACCGAGGGAGCCGCGACGGCCGTTTTTCACCACATCGCCGACCAGCGTGGTACTCGACGGTTCGCCAACGATGCACCAGTCCAGACGCTCGTTGCGCGCGACCAGACGCTCGACCACAGCCTTGGTGCCGTGATGCGCCGGGCCTTCTTCGTCGCTGGTGATCAGGAAAGCGACCTTGCCTTTATGGTTCGGGTAATCGGCAACAAAGCGTTCAGCGGCGACGGTCATCGATGCCAGGCTGCCTTTCATGTCCGCCGCGCCACGGCCGCAGAGCATGCCGTGTTCGTCGATCATGGCGTTGAACGGATCGATCTGCCATGCGGTAACCGGGCCGGTCGGCACCACGTCGGTGTGACCGGCGAAGCACAGCACCGGGCCGTCGTCGTTGCCATGAGTGGCCCAGAAGTTATCCACATCTTCGATGCGCATCGGCTCCAGGGTAAAACCGGCATCGCCCAGGCGCTGCATCATCTGCTTCTGGCAGTCAGCGTCGACCGGGGTCACGGAAGGACGGCGGATCAGGTCGATGGCCAGTTGAAGGGTCGGCGATAGGTCGGCGTGGGCCGTCATGGAAAACTCCGGGATCATGAATTTGAGCGAGGGCCAATGTGGGAGCGAGCTTGCTCGCGAAAGCGGTGTATCAGGCAACATAAGGGTTGAATGTTACAAAGCCTTCGCGAGCAAGCTCGCTCCCACAGGGATAGGAGAGCGCCCGCAAAATGGCGGTTATCTTAAAGCAAAACGGCGACCATTGGCCGCCGTTTAGTGCTGCGTTGCGGATTTAGACGACCGGCACCGGCTCAGCTTTGGCCGCAGGTTTGGGCAGCGACGACAGGAACGCCATGATCAGCGCCGCCAGATACGGCAGCGACTGCACCAGCAACATGGTCACCCAGAAGCGCATGTCATTGCTCGGAATGCCCTGCACCAGGAAGATCCCCAGCGCCGCGCCCCACAGCAACAGCATAATGAACAGCTCTTCGCGAGCCTCGCTGATCGCCACCCAGAAACCGTGGTTGTCGGCGTTTTTCGGCGTGCGGAAAAACGGAATGCTGCTGGTGAAGAAACCGTACAGCACCGCTTTGGCGATGGTGTGCGACAACGCCAGGCCGGCCAGTGCTGCGCAGAACGCATCCTTCAGATTCACACCGACGGCGCGACGGTAGAGGAAGATGATCTTGCCAACCTTGAACACGAACAGCGCCAGCGGCGGGATCGCGAAAATCAGCAACGGCGGATCGACCCGTTGCGGCACGATGATCATCGCCGCCGACCACAGTAACGCGCCGACGGTGAAGAAGATGTTCATGCCATCAGCGACCCACGGCAGCCAACCGGCGAGGAAGTGATAACGCTGACCGCGAGTCAGTTCGGTGTCCTTGCCGCGCAGCAGGCTGCGGGTGTGGCGCTTGATGATTTGGATCGCGCCGTAGGCCCAACGGAAACGCTGTTTCTTGAAGTCGATGAAGGTATCCGGCATCAGGCCCTTGCCGTAGCTGTCGTGGTAATACGCCGCCGACAGGCCTTTCTCGAACACGCGCAGACCGAGTTCGGCGTCTTCACAGATGCACCAGTCAGCCCAGCCCAACTCTTCCAGTACCGAACGGCGGGTCATGGTCATGGTGCCGTGCTGAATGATCGCGTCACGGTCGTTGCGGGTGACCATGCCGATGTGGAAGAAGCCTTTGTATTCGGCGTAGCACAGTTTTTTGAAAGTGCTTTCGTTCTGGTCGCGATAATCCTGCGGCGACTGCACCACGGCGATTTTCGGGTCGGCGAAGTGCGGCACCATGTGCTTGAGCCAGTTCGGATGCACGCAGTAATCGGAGTCGATCACGGCAATGACTTCGGCATCCTTGGCGGTGTGCGGAATCAGGTAATTCAGCGCGCCGCCCTTGAAACCGGCCAGCGGCGAAACGTGGAAGAACTTGAAGCGCGGGCCGAGGGTTGCGCAGTAATCGCGTACCGGTTCCCACACCGCCGGGTCCTTGGTGTTGTTGTCGATTATCAGGACTTCGAAGTCCGGATAATCGAGTGCGGCGAGGGCGTCGAGGGTCTGTTTGACCATCTCTGGCGGCTCGTTGTAGCAGGGCACGTGGATCGACACTTTCGGTCGATAATCGGAATCGCCCAGCACTGGCAGGAATTCCCGACGGCGCTTGTGAATCCACACCGCTTCGGCCAGTTCATGGGCCTCGGTGAGCAGCACGATGAAGACCCCGAGCGCACCGAGCGCCAAGAGGAATCCGACCGTGAGGCTGAACCACGTGCTGTATTGCTGGCTGTAGTCGTAGCCGATGTACACCAGCACCGAACCGCAGAGGAACGCGATAAAGGTCAGAAACGTGCGACCGCGCTGGCGCAGCGCCGAGCCGTCGATCATCAGCAGGGTCAGCGACAGCAGCGCCAGCACCACCGAGCCGATGGCCAGCACGCGCCATTGCGGAATCGCCACCACCGGGCCTTCGAAATTGAATTTCTGCTGGCGCGCGGCATTGAACACGCCCCAGTAGGCGCCGACCGAACCTTCATCGCTGGCCTTCCACGGCTGATCGAACGCTTCGATCACGAAGTAGTTGAAGCCTTGGCGATTGAGCTTGTTAACCAGCGTGCGCAGATAAATTGCCTGATCCGCCGGCGAGGCATCGGCGCCACCGCGCATGCGACCGTTGCTCGGCCAGCCGACCTCGGAGAGCAGCAGCGGTTTTTTCGGAAACAGTTTCTTCAGATCGCGGGCGCGGTCGAAGACGAACTGGCCAGCCTTGTCGACCGGAATGAATTCCCAGTAGGGCAGGACGTGGGCGGCGATCAGGTCAACGTGCTTGGCCAGTTGCGGATATTTCTCCCAGATGTGCCATTGCTCGGAGGTGGTCACCGGTACTTTGACCGCAGCGCGCACCCGATCCAGCAGAACGATCAAGGCCTCAGGGGTGATCTCTTCGCGAAACAGCGCTTCGTTGCCGACCACCACGCGCACGACGCTGCGCGAGGTATTGGCCAGTTCGATGGCTTTGGTGATTTCCCGTTCGTTGCGTTCCTGATCCGGGCTGATCCAGATACCGAGGGTGACACGCAGGCCGAATTCCTCCGCCAGTTTCGGGATGTCTCCCAGCGAACCGTCGACCGAATAGATCCGGATGTTGTCGGTCAGCTTGCTCATGATTTCCAGGTCACGGCGCATTTCATCGTCAGACGGATACTGATCCTTCTGAGGGAATTGCCCCTGCTGGAATGGCGAATACGAGAAGCCGGAGATTTGCTGCGGCCAGTTCGGCGCCGTGACCGGGCGATTGACCAGCGCCCAGAAACCGGTGAACAAGGCAGCGATGGCCAGCACCACCACCAGGTTGAGTCCAAATTTACGCGATGACATAGCTGTTTCGGGTTCCAAAGGCTGTGGAACGAAGGATCGGTCGGATAGATGCCCGAGGGGCGCGCATCCTACACCGGCAGTTAACCAGTCGTACAACTGACGGGAAAATGCCTGACATTGGGCAGCCGTCTCTGACTTAAGTTCTTACACTTGTCGCTTGCAGCTTAAAACTTGTCCCTGCGTGGCCCTATAATGCGCGCCGGTTTTTGGGGTAATGGTCATGAGTACAGAAGATCCGCGGTTTGCAGGCATCGCCCGTTTGTATGGCATCGAGGGCCTGGAACGCCTGCGCGCCGCCCATGTGGCAATCGTCGGCGTCGGCGGCGTCGGTTCCTGGGCGGCGGAAGCCATGGCCCGTTGCGGGGTTGGCGAGATCTCGCTGTTCGACCTCGACGACGTCTGCGTCAGCAATGCCAACCGCCAGTTGCACGCCTTGGACAGCACTGTCGGCAAACCCAAGGTCGAGGTGATGGCCGAGCGTCTGCGCGGGATCAACCCTGATTGCACGGTGCACGCCGTGGCCGATTTCGTTACCCGCGACACCATGGCCGAATACATCACGCCGAACATCGACTGCGTGATCGACTGCATCGATGCGGTCAACGCCAAAGCGGCGCTGATCGCCTGGTGCAAGCGCCGCAAGATCCAGATCATCACCACCGGCGGCGCCGGCGGGCAGATTGACCCGACGCTGATTCAGGTTTGTGATCTGAACCGCACCTTTAACGACCCGCTGGCTTCGAAAGTGCGCTCAACCTTGCGCCGGGACTACGGCTTTTCCCGCACCGTGACCCGCCACTACAGCGTGCCGTGTGTGTTTTCCACGGAACAGCTGCGCTACCCCAAACCGGACGGCAGCATTTGCCTGCAGAAGAGTTTTGTCGGCGACGGCGTGAAGCTCGACTGCGCCGGCGGGTTTGGCGCGGTGATGATGGTCACGGCGACGTTTGGTATGGTCGCGGCGACCAAGGCTGTGGACAAGATTGTGGCGGGGTGCGGCGGCCGGCTGACAGAGTTAAACCTCAGGTTTGAGCTGTGTGGCTGCTGGCCTCATCGCTGGCAAGCCAGCTCCCACAGATATTTCAGTGAGCTCACTGTATCTGTGAACACCATGGAACCCTGTGGGAGCTGGCTTGCCAGCGATGGCGATCAGCCTGCCAACTCATTCATCCGCTGGAGCACCGCATTCAGGCCATTGCTGCGCGAAGGCGACAGCTGCCGCGACAAGCCCAACTGATTGAACCACTCCGGCAAATCCACCTGCTGCAACTCCGCCGCCGACAACCCGTTGACCCGCAACAGCAACAACGCCACCAATCCGCGAATCATCCGCGCATCGCTGCTCGCCTTGAACTGCCAATGACCGTCGCGCAAATCACCGACCAGCCACACCTGGCTCTCACAACCATGCACCCGATTGGCCTCGCACTTTTCAGTGTCATCCAACGCCGGCAAGCGATCGCCAAACTGCATCAGCAGCCGCGCCCGCTGTTCCCAGCCAGCCGCGTTCTGAAAGATCTGCAGCGCCTCTGCCGCTTCCACCGGCAGGCTCATCGCAACATCTCCAGCGCCTGATCCAGCGCCTCGAAAAAGCGCTCCAGATCTTCCGAATCGTTATACAGCGCCAGCGACACGCGAATCGCGCCGGCCAGTTCGAAGCTCTTCATCAGCGGCATGGCGCAGTGATGCCCCGCACGCACGGCAATGCCTTGTTCGGTCAGCAAGTGCGCAAGATCGGCGTTGTGCACGCCTTCGACGACAAAACTGGCCAGCGCCAATTGCGGCTTGCCGAGCAGGCGAATGCCATTGCGTGCGGCGAGGCCGTGCAGCAGATAGTCGTGCAGTGCCGCTTCGTGGGCAGATACGGCGTCCTGATCCAGACCGGCCAAGTAGTCGAGGGTTGCTCCGAGGCCGATGACGCTGGCGATCGGGGTGTGCCCGCCTCGAACCCCAAAGGCGCCGGCCGGAAGCGCGAATCCTGATAGTTGGCGTCGAGCACCATCTCGCCGCCGAACTGCCAGTGCTGCAATCGCTCCAGCGCAGCGTTGCGCCCGAACAGCACGCCCAGACCATCCGGGCCGTAGAGCTTGTGGCTGGAAAACACATAGAAGTCGCAACCCAGCGCCTGCACATCATGCCGGCCGTGCACCACACCTTGCGCGCCATCGACTACCGTGAGCGCGTTCTGCGCCTTGGCCATGCCGAGCAAAGCGGTCAGTGGCTGCCAGGCGCCAAGCACGTTGGACAACTGGCTGACCGCCAACAAACGTGTGCGCGGGCCGATCAGATGCACGGCAGCGGCGAGGTCGATCAGGCCGTCGGCATCCAGCGGCAGGATCACCAGTTTCAGCTGACGGCGTTGCGCCAGTTGCTGCCACGGCAGCAGGTTGGCGTGATGCTCCAGAGCGCTGATGACAATCTCATCGCCCGGCTGAAACAGAGGCTCCAGACCATAAGCCAGCAGATTCAGCGCGCTGGTGGCACCATGCGTGAAGATGATTTGCCCGCTGTCACCGGCATTCAGCCATTGGCCAACCTTGCGCCGACTGTCTTCGAACGCTTGTGTCGCGTGGGCACCGGGCAGGTGTTGCGCACGATGTACATTGGCCGCGCCGTTGGCGTAGTAATGCGTCAGTGCGTCAAGTAGGGCTTGTGGTTTTTGCGTGGTGGCGGCGCTGTCCAGATAGGTCTGGTCTTGCCGTTGCAGAGCGGCGATGGCCGGGAAATCGGCGCGCCAGGGGAGGGATCATCATGAGTTCAGCCCTGTGAAATTGGGCGGGGTGTACGCCAAACCTTGTGGGAGCGAGCCTGCTCGCGAAAGCATCCTTGAGGACGCCAGAAGCTTCGCGAGCAGGCTCGCTCCCACAGAGATCAACGCGCTGCTTAGTTGTGAGCGTGCAGCGCTTCGTTCAGTTCGATCGCCGATTTGTGGGTTTTGCACTCCACAGCACCGGTTTCCGAATTGCGACGGAACAGCAGGTCAGTCTGACCGGCCAATTCACGCGCCTTCACCACCTTGACCAGATTGTTGTTTTCGTCGAGCAGCGCAACCTTGGTGCCAGCGGTCACGTACAGGCCCGATTCCACAGTGTTGCGGTCGCCCAGCGGAATGCCGATGCCGGCGTTGGCGCCGATCAGGCAGCCTTCGCCGACCTTGATCACGATGTTGCCGCCGCCCGACAGGGTGCCCATGGTCGAGCAACCGCCGCCCAGGTCCGAACCCTTGCCGACGAAGACGCCAGCGGAAACGCGGCCTTCGATCATGCCCGGGCCTTCGGTGCCGGCGTTGAAGTTGATGAAACCTTCGTGCATGACGGTGGTGCCTTCGCCGACATAAGCGCCCAGACGCAGACGTGCCGCATCAGCGATACGCACGCCGGCCGGTACTACGTAGTCGGTCATTTTCGGGAACTTGTCCACCGAGAACACTTCCAGCAGCTCGCCGCGCAGGCGTGCTTCGAGTTGCATTTCCGCCAGTTCGCTCAGGTCGATCGCGCCCTGGCTGGTCCACGCCACGTTCGGCAGCAGCGGGAAGATACCGGCGAGGCTGACGCCGTGCGGCTTGACCAGACGGTGCGACAGCAGATGCAGCTTGAGGTAGGCCTCAGGCGTGGAGGTCAGTTGCGCGTCTTCGGCCAGCAAAGTGGCGACCAGCGGCTTGTGGCTTTCGGCCAGGCGGGTCAGGAGCTTGCCTTGCACGGCGTCGATGCCTTTGACGGCTTCAGCCAGTTGCGCAGCCTGGGCGGTGGTGAAGGTGATGGCCTGGTTGCCTTCGGTGTAACCGAGGATCGGTGCAACAGCCGCGACCAGTTCGGCCGAAGGATTGAGCAGTGGCTGGGCGTAGAACACTTCCAGCCATGCGCCTTGACGGTTCTGGGTGCCGACACCAAAGGCGATGCTGAACAGGGAATTGGACATGTGAATACCTCTACAAAGGGTGACGGGCTGCTTACTTCAGAGCAGCCGCGTAGATATCTGGCTTGAAGCCAATCAGGGTTCGATCACCGAGATCGAGCACCGGGCGCTTGATCATCGAGGGTTGCGCGAGCATCAGTTCGATGGCTTTCGACTGGTCGAGATCGGCTTTGCGTTCGTCGTCGAGTTTGCGAAAGGTCGTGCCGGCGCGGTTCAACACGGTTTGCCAGCCGTGCTCGTCGCACCATTG
This sequence comes from Pseudomonas sp. B21_DOA, assembly GCA_030544685.1. Classification (NCBI taxonomy): domain Bacteria; kingdom Pseudomonadati; phylum Pseudomonadota; class Gammaproteobacteria; order Pseudomonadales; family Pseudomonadaceae; genus Pseudomonas; species Pseudomonas sp. B21_DOA. The sequence goes on from CP086683.1 coordinate 2,225,224, forward strand.
GCTCAGGTGCTCACGGTCAATGCCGGCGGTCTTGTAATCGTGAAAGTCATAGCTGACAGCGTGTTCATCAAGCCAGGTGCGCGCCTTTTTCATGGTGTCGCAGGCTTTGATGCCGAAAAGGTGCAACGTTTTACTTGAAACGGCCAAGGAATCGCCCCCTTTACAGGTGCTGGAAAAAATGGTGACGGATTATGCCATGACCGGACGGTTTCGTCGGCCACGGTTGTCGTAACGCTGTAAAACCTGTGGGAGCGAGCTTGCTCGCGAACGGGGCCTGTCAGTCAACTTCTGTGCTGAATGACACACTGCATTCGCGAGCAAGCTCGCTCCCACATTTAGTCCGGCGTCCAGGCGTGCGACGTATGTGCAACGGTCAGCCACAGCCTAAGGCGCTAATATGGCAGTTCAACGCTGTCGATCGCCTGAGATTCTGGTTTTATGCAAACTGCTTACACCGTCCTGATCCTGCTGATGCTGGTCAGCCTCTCGCGCCTGGTCGGGCGGGTCATCCCGCTGCCGTTGCCGCTGGTGCAAATCGCCGCCGGTGCCTTGCTCGCCTGGCCGACTTTGGGCCTGCACGTCGCCCTCGATCCCGAGTTGTTCCTGTTTCTGTTCCTGCCGCCGCTGCTGTTTTCCGATGGCTGGCGCATGCCCAAACGCGCACTCTGGCAACTGCGCGGGCCGATCCTGACGCTGGCCGTCGGCCTTGTTCTGTTCACCGTAGTCGGCGCCGGTTATTTCATTCATTGGCTGTTGCCGACGATTCCGTTGCCGGTGGCCTTTGCTTTGGCAGCGGTTTTGTCGCCGACCGACGCCGTCGCAGTTTCGGCGATTTCGCAGAACCGCTTGCCAACGCCGCTGATGCACATGCTGCAAGGCGAGGCGCTGATGAATGACGCCTCGGGCCTGGTGACCTTCAAGTTCGCCCTCGCTGCGGCGGTCACAGGCGTGTTCTCACTGACCAATGCCAGCCTGACGTCTCGTCGCGGTGGCGCTGGGTGGTCTGGCGGTCGGCGTGGCGTTGAGCTGGCTGGTCGGGCGCCTGCGCGCGTGGATGATCGCCCGGGGCTGGGACGATCCGGCCACTCACGTGGTGTTCATGTTGCTGCTGCCGTTCGCCGCTTACGTATTGGCCGAACGTTTGGGCGCTTCAGGGATTCTCTCGGCGGTAGCGGCAGGGATGATGCAGAGCTGGCTCGACCTGTTGCCACGCCAGACCAGCACACGCTTGCTCAACCGCAGTGTCTGGGCGCTGCTCGAATTTGCCTTCAATGGCTTGATCTTCTTGCTGCTCGGCCTGCAGTTGCCAGACATCATCAAGGCCGTGGTCAGCCACGAACCGACGGTCTGGCCGACCCTGTTCTACCGCTGCCTCGATGTACTGGCGATTTTCGTTGCGCTGGTGCTGCTGCGCTTCATCTGGGTGCAGAGCATCTGGCGCTTGTCGGTGTTGCTGCGCCGAGTGCGCGGCAAGGGTGAGCTGACGCAAGTGCCGACGGCGCGTTCATGCTGGTTGCTGACGGTGGGCGGTGTGCGCGGGGCGGTGACGCTGGCGGGCGTGATGTCGGTGCCGATGCTGATCGGCGCCGAGGCTTTTCCTGAACGCGACTTGCTGATTTTCATTGCTGCCGGGGTGATTCTGCTGTCGCTGGTCTCGGCCTGTATCGCGCTGCCCTTGCTGCTGCGCGGCATCGACAAAAGTCCCGACGACAAGCGTCGTCAGGAAGTGCGCGACGCTTGGCGCAAGACTGCCGAAGCGGCGATTCACTCGCTGGAAAGCGAAGAAGTGGTCCCACAGGATGCCGCTCAAGCGGCGCTGGCGGCGGAACTCAAGGCGCGGATCATGTCCGAATATCGCCATCAACTTGATGTGTTCAACGATTCCGCCGAAGCCCAGGCGCTGGCATTCCAGATGGATCTGCTTGAACGGCGTTTGCGCTTGAAAGCACTGCGCGCGCAGCGTCTTGAGCTTTACAGTCTGAGCCGTCAGCACCAGATCGGTGATGACGTGTTGCGAGAAGTGCTCGGGGAACTGGATTTGAGCGAGGCCAATCTGGGGCAGGTCAAATAATCGCTTGAGCGCTTGCAGCAGTGGCTGCCGCAAGCGCTCCGCAATCACTTCTGGCGGGTGATGAAGTCGCGAATACGTTCGGCGGCTTCAACGCACTCAGCCAGCGGCGCAACCAGCGCCATGCGTACCCGGCCGGCCCCGGGTTGACGCCATCGACATCGCGAGACAGGTACGAGCCCGGCACAACGGTCACATGCTCCTGCTCGAACAGATCACGGCAGAACGCCGCGTCATCGCCTTTTACATTCGGCCACAGATAGAAGCTGCCATCCGGGCGCTGTACGTCCAGCACCGGGCTGAGGATGTTCAGCACCGCATCGAACTTCTCGCGATACAGCGCACGGTTGGCGCGCACATGCACTTCGTCATTCCACGCGGCAACGCTGGCCAGTTGAGTCTGTACCGGCATCGCGCAGCCGTGGTAAGTGCGATAGAGCAGGAAACCCTTGAGGATGTCGGCATCGCCGGCAACGAAGCCTGAACGCAGGCCCGGCAGGTTGGAGCGCTTGGACAGACTGTGGAAGACCACGCAGCGCTTGAAGTCATTGCGACCCAGTTCGACGCAGGCGCTGAGCAGGCCCGGCGGTGGGGTTTGCTCGTCGAAGTACAGTTCGCTGTAACACTCGTCGGCGGCAATCACGAAGTCGTACTGATCAGCCAGGGCGATCAGCTTCTTCAGGGTCTCGACCGGAATCAGCGCGCCGGTCGGATTGCCCGGCGAGCACAGGAACAGAATCTGGCAGCGCTGCCAGATCTGCGGCGCTACCGCGTCGAAGTCCGGGTTGAAGCCGTTTTCATCCAGGCATGGCAGGTAATGCGGCTTGGCCCCGGCGAGGAACGCCGCGCCTTCGTAGATCTGATAGAACGGGTTGGGGCTGACCACCAGCGCATCGTCGCCACGATTGACCACGGTCTGGGTGAAGGCGAACAGCGCTTCACGGGTGCCGTTGACCGGCAGCACATTGCGCGCCGGATCGATCCAGCCGTTCGGCACACCGAAGCGCCGCTCGCACCAGCCGGCGATGGCTTCGCGCAGAGCCGGAATGCCGAGAGTGGTCGGATACACGGCCATCTGATCCAGATTATTCGCCAGCGCTTCGGCGACAAAACCCGGCGAACGGTGTTTCGGCTCGCCGATCGACAGGGCGATCGGGCGTTTGTCCGGGTTCGGCGTAACACTGCCGAGCAGGGCACGGAGTTTTTCGAACGGGTACGGCTGGAGCTGGTTCAGAGCGTTGTTCATGGGGGCCTCTTTTAAATGCTCAAGAGCTTTCTGTGGCGAGGGATTTATCCCCGTTGGGCTGCGCAGCGGCCGCAAAACCATTCACTGCGGTTCAACTGAATGTCCGCATACACAGGTTTTACGACTGCTTCGCAGCCGAACGGGGATAAATCCCTCGCCACAGGGATTGTATGTACCGGAGGAAAGCATGGGCTGCATTCACAGGGATAAACGGGTGATTCAGATACTGATCCGCGAAAGTTTGATATCCGGTTCCTGATTGACGCTCAGCTGTTCGACGATCGCATCCTGCAAGCGGCTGCACAGCAGCGGATCGGACAGCGGCTGGTTGTGCGCGTCGGTGATGAAGAACACGTCTTCCACGCGTTCGCCCAGGGTCGCAATCTTGGCGTTCTGCAGCGACAGGTCGAACTCGAGGAAAATCCCCCGACCCGCGCCAGCAGGCCCGGCCGGTCGGGCGCGGTCAGCTCCAGCACGGTTACCGGACGCTGGGCATCGTTGTGAATGGTGACCTGCGGCGCAAAGGCAAAATGCTTGAGCTGGCGCGGCACGCGGCGCTGGATGATCGTCGGGTAATCGTCCGGGTTGCGCAGAGCTTCGGTCAGACCTTCGCGGATCTGCTTGATCCGCGCCGGGTTGTCGCCGATCGATTCGCCTTCGTTGTCGAGCACGATGTAGGTGTCGAGGGTGAACTGGCTGCTCGAGGTAATGACCCGGGCGTCGTGAATGTTCAGGTTGAGCTGGTCCATCGCGGCCACGGTCACGGCGAAGAAGTCGTGCTGGTCCGGTGCATAAATGAAGATCTGCGTGCCGCCCTCGAACTCGCGCTGGGTGGTTTCCTTGATCAGCACCAGCGGCCCGCCATCGACCGGTTGCTGCAGGATCGCATCGCTGTGCCAAGCTACATCGCCGGCGGTATGACGCAGAAAATAGTCATCGCCCAGTTGCGCCCACAGCTGCTCGACATCGTCCGGGTCGGTACCGCCGCGCACGAGGATGTCCAGCGCCGCGCTTTGCGTCTGACGGATCTGTTCTTCGCGGTCCACCGGATTTTCCAGACCGCGGCGCAGGGCCCGTTTGGTTTCGGTGTAGAGCTGGCGCAACAGGCTGGCGCGCCATGAATTCCACAGCGTCGGGTTAGTCGCATTGATGTCGGCCACGGTCAGCACGTAGAGGTAGTCGAGGCGGGTTTCATCTCCGACCGCCTGGGCGAAATCGTGGATCACCTGTGGGTCGGACAGATCCTTGCGCTGCGCAGTGGTGGACATCACCAGGTGGTTCTGCACCAGCCAGACGATCAGGCGGCTGTCCCACACCGGCAACTGGTGACGCTGGCAGAACGCTTCGGCATCGACTGCGCCGATCTCCGAGTGATCGCCGTGCCGGCCCTTGCCGATGTCGTGGTACAGGCCGGCCATGTAGATCAGTTCAGGCTTGGGCAGTTTGGCCATGAGCTTGGCGGCCAGCGGAAATTTCTCCGAAACCTGGGTGTACTGCAGTTTGCGCAGGTGCTTGATCAGGTTCAGCGTGTGCGCATCGACCGTATAGATGTGGAACAAGTCGTGCTGCATCTGCCCGACGATAAAGCCGAACTCCGGCAGATAGCGCCCGAGAATGCCGTAACGGTTCATCCGCCGCAGATTGCGGTGGATGCCGATCTTGCACTTGAACAATTCGATGAACAGGCTGGTGTTGCGGATATCGTTGCGGAAGTTGTCGTCGATCAGGTGCCGGTGTTCGCGCAGCAGACGAATGGTGTCGGCGCGCACCCTTTGATTTCCGGCTGCTGGGCCATCAGCACGAAAATTTCCAGCATGGCGAACGGCGTGCGCCTGAACACGTTGTCATTGCGCGCTTCGATGTAGCCGTCATGCAGCTGGAAGCGCGAATTGATCGGTTGTGGCGGCGCTTCGTCTTCCGGGGCGAGGATGACTTCCTCGAAGTGCTGGATGATCAGGTCGCTCAACTGGGCGATGCTCATCACCGTACGAAAGTATTGCTGCATGAAGTTTTCGACCGCCTGTTTGGCGTCGTCACCTTCAAAACCGAGCAGGCCGGCAATGGTGCGCTGGTGATCGAACAGCAAGCGGTCTTCGGAACGACCGGCGAGCATGTGCAAGGCATAACGCACTTTCCACAGGAATTCCTGCGACGAGGCGAGCAGGGCGTTTTCGCTTTCGACCAGGAACCCTTCGCCGGCGAGGGCGCGCAGGTTCAGGGTGCCGTACTGACGGCGGGCCACCCACAGAATGGTCTGAATATCGCGCAGGCCGCCGGGCGAGCCTTTGACGTTCGGTTCAAGGTTGTATTCGGTGTCGTTGTATTTGTGGTGACGTGCTTTTGTTCGGCACGCTTGGCGAGGAAGAACTCCTTGGCCGGCCACATGTGCGCGGTGCTGGTGACATCGAGCATGCGCTGACGCAGACGCTCGGGGCCGCAGATGGTGCGGCTTTCCATCAGGTTGGTGACCACGGTCAGGTCGGCGCGGGCTTCTTCTGCGCATTCGTCGACCGAGCGCACGCTCTGGCCGACTTCCAGGCCGATGTCCCACAGCAGGGTCAGAAAGCGCTCGATGGAATCGCGGAAAACTTCATGGTCAGCGCTGTCGAGCAGGATCAGCAGATCAATGTCGGAGTAAGGGTGCAGCTCGCCGCGACCGTAGCCGCCCACCGCCACGAGAGCGATGTCGGCGTCTTCGCTCCAGTTGAATTGTTCCCAGGCCTTTTGCAGGATGTTGTCGACGAACCAGGCGCGGTCTTCGATGAGGCGGCGGATATCGCGGCCATTGCGAAAACGCGTGTCGAGGACCTCGCGGGCCTGGCGGATCGCCTTCTTGAACGCCGCGATGGGGCTAGCTTTGAGGGCCAGTTCAGCCTGGAACTGGCCGCGGTCGAAGAGTTCGGGATCCACCTGCGGCATCGATTGGCTTTCCTTCTGTAGGCTGGGAACGTACTGGGTCTCAGGCCGAGATGCGCGGGATGGTGTCATCGCTGCGCAAGGTGAAGATCTCGTAGCCGGTGTCGGTCACCAGCAGCGTGTGTTCCCACTGGGCCGAAAGCTTGCGGTCCTTGGTGATTGCGGTCCAGCCGTCGCCGAGTACCTTGGTGTCAGCCTTGCCCTGGTTGATCATCGGCTCGATGGTGAAGGTCATGCCAGCCTTCAGTTCCATGCCAGTGCCGGCGCGGCCGTAGTGCAGGATCTGCGGTTCTTCGTGGAAGACCTTGCCGATGCCGTGGCCGCAGAACTCACGCACCACCGAGAAGCCGTTCTTTTCCGCGTGCTTCTGGATCACTTCACCGATATCGCCAAGGCGGCAGCCGGGTTTGACGATCTCGATCGCCTTGTACATGCATTCCTGGGTGACTTGCGACAGGCGCTCGGCCCAGACCGGCACTTCGCCGACGTGGAACATGCGGCTGGTGTCGCCGTGGTAGCCGTCCTTGATCACCGTGACGTCGATGTTCAGCGTGTCGCCGTTTTTCAGCGGCTTGTCATTCGGGATGCCGTGGCAGACCACATGGTTGATCGAGGTGCAGATCGACTTCGGATAGCCTTTGTAGTTGAGCGGGGCAGGGATGGCCTGCTGCACATTGACGATGTAGTCATGGCAGATCTGGTTGAGCTGATCAGTGGTCACGCCCGGTTTGACATGTTCGGCAATCATTTCCAGCACATCGGCGGCCAGTTTACCGGCGACACGCATGCCAGCGATGTCCTCGGGTGTTTTGAGGTTGACGGTCATACAGGCTCTCTCTGCGCTCGGCGGCGCTTACGGATACGAATTGGGTGGCAAGCGTACATTTTGCGACCCTGAAAAACGCGATTCTACCAGACGGGAGGCGCAAATCCGCGCCTGCATGTCCGGCTTCTATCTATACAATGGTGCGCATCGAGCCGATTCCAAGGGGCTGCGCCCATGTCCCTGGTGCGAATACAGATTCCGGGTTCCGTTTCTGCGCACCCTGTGGTATAAAATGCGCCGCTTTCCGGGGATGCCCCGAAAAGCTTAAATCCACACACGTGTCGACACGATGACCTGGGTGCCTTGGGCTTTATGCCTCTGGTTGGTCATTGGGATACGTGGAGGCCAAACCCGACTTATCAAGGAACTATCATGTCCCAAGTCAACATGCGCGATATGCTGAAGGCCGGTGTGCACTTCGGTCACCAAACCCGTTACTGGAATCCGAAAATGGGCAAGTACATTTTCGGCGCGCGTAACAAGATTCACATCATCAACCTTGAAAAACCCTGCCAATGTTCAACGAAGCTCTGACTTTCGTAGAACGTCTGGCCCAGGGCAAAAACAAGATTCTGTTCGTCGGCACCAAGCGTTCCGCTGGCAAGATCGTTGCTGAAGAAGCAGCACGTTGCGGTTCGCCGTACGTCGATCACCGCTGGTTGGGCGGCATGCTGACCAACTTCAAGACCATTCGTGCTTCCATCAAGCGTCTGCGTGACCTTGAAGTTCAAGCCGAAGACGGTACTTTCGCCAAGCTGACCAAGAAAGAAGCGCTGATGCGTTCCCGTGATCTTGAGAAGCTGGATCGTTCGCTGGGCGGCATCAAGGACATGGGTGGTCTGCCGGACGCACTGTTCGTGATCGACGTTGACCACGAGCGCATCGCGATCACCGAAGCCAACAAGCTGGGCATCCCGGTCATCGGCGTTGTCGATACCAACAGCAGCCCGGAAGGCGTTGACTACATCATCCCAGGCAACGATGACGCCATTCGCGCTATCCAGCTGTACATGGGTTCGATGGCTGACGCAGTTATCCGCGGTCGCAACAATGTTGCTGGCGGTACTGTTGAATTCGCAGCTGAAGAAACTCAGGCTGCAGCTGAGTAATCGACGCCCCTGGCGTTGACTCAGTAAGCAAAAAGGGGCTTGGCCCCTTTTTGCCACCTCGAAAACCATTTGTCGGCGCCCACGTCTGTATTTGTCATGTGCGGCAGCCAACATGGGTGGTTCGGGAAGAATTGAACGCCCGTTCGATCGGGTGGAATGGTTGAAAACCTATCCAAGAGGAATTTGAAAATGGCAGCAATTACTGCAGCGTTGGTCAAAGAACTGCGCGAGCGTACCGGCGAAGGCATGATGGATTGCAAGAAAGCCCTGGAAAAGGCTGACGGCGACATCGAAAAAGCCATTGATGACATGCGTGCTTCGGGCGCCATCAAGGCTGCGAAAAAGCTGGCAACGTTGCCGCTGAAGGCGCAATCGCCATCAAATCGAATGACAAGGCAGCCGTGCTGCTGGAAGTCAACTCGCAGACCGACTTCCTGGCTCTGCAAGACGACTTCAAGAACTTCGTTGCTGCCAGCGTAGAAAAAGCTTTCGACGAAAAACTGACCGACGCAGCTCCGCTGATCGCCGCTCAGGAATCGGCTCGTGAAGCTCTGGTTGCCAAAGTCGGCGAGAACGTCAACATCCGTCGTCTGGTACGCGTAGAGGGTGACGTTGTCGGCACTTACCTGCACGGTAACAAGATCGGTGTTGCTGTTGTCCTGAAAGGCGGTGACGTCGAGCTGGCCAAAGACATCGCTATGCACGTTGCTGCAAGCAACCCTGAGTTCCTGCTGCCTTCGCAAGTCTCCGACGAAGCGATCGAGCGCGAGAAGGCTGTGTTCCTGCAGCTGAACGAAGAAAAGATCAAAGGCAAGCCAGAAAACATTGTTGAGAACATGGTCAAAGGCCGTATCAGCAAGTTCCTGGCAGAAGCGAGCCTGGTCGAGCAGGCGTTCGTCAAGAACCCTGAAGTCAAGGTTGGCGAGCTGGCCAAGAAAGCCGGCGCAGAAATCGTTTCCTTCACTTACTTCAAAGTAGGCGAAGGCATCGAGAAGCCGGTCGACAACTTCGCTGAAGAAGTTGCTGCCCAGCTGGCTGCCGCCAAGCAATAAGACGGTTTTTCAACTGTCGCCCGAAAGAGGCTGCCCGCTAACGCGCGCAGCCTCTTTTCAGATGGGGTACCAATTTTTTATTTGGTTTCCACCCGGAACTGACTTACAAAGCCATGTTCCGATGGCGCTGCAGCAGCGCCAAGCTAGAGTGAACGCCAGCTGTAAACAGCTCGCAAAGAATTTTTAAATACGCCGCAGGAGAGATTCGCAATGGCTCAGCAGGGCAGTGGTTATCAGGCTCGCTATAAACGCATTCTACTCAAGCTTAGCGGCGAGGCCCTGATGGGCTCGGAAGAGTTCGGGATCGATCCGAAGGTGCTGGATCGCATGGCACTGGAAGTCGGCCAACTGGTCGGCATCGGCGTTCAGGTCGGTCTGGTGATCGGCGGTGGCAACCTGTTTCGCGGTGAAGCCCTGAGCAAAGCCGGTATGGATCGGGTAACAGGCGACCACATGGGCATGCTGGCCACTGTGATGAACGCTCTGGCCATGCGCGATGCGCTGGAACGTGCCAATATCTCGGCCATCGTCATGTCGGCCATTTCCATGGTCGGTGTGACCGATCACTACGATCGCCGCAAAGCCATGCGCCACCTGAACTCCAAAGACGTCGTGATCTTCGCGGCCGGTACCGGTAATCCGTTCTTTACCACGGATTCGGCAGCCTGCCTGCGTGCAATCGAAATCGACGCCGACGTTGTGCTCAAGGCCACCAAGGTTGATGGCGTCTACACCGCAGACCCGTTCAAAGACCCGCATGCCGAGAAGTTCGATCATCTGACTTATGATGAAGTACTGGATCGCAAGCTGGGCGTAATGGATCTGACTGCTATCTGCCTGTGCCGCGATCACAAGATGCCGCTGCGCGTATTCAACATGAACAAGCCCGGCGCCCTGCTGAACATTGTGCACGGCGGCGCTGAAGGGACTTTGATCGAGGAAGGCCAACAATGATCAACGAAATCAAGAAAGACGCCCAAGCGCGTATGCAGAAATCCCTGGAATCTCTGAACCACGCGTTCGGCCAGATTCGTACCGGCAAGGCTCACCCGAGCATCCTCGGCAGCGTCATGGTGCCTTACTACGGTACTGACACTCCGCTGAGCGGCGTTGCCAACGTCACCGTGAAAGATTCGCGCACCCTGCAGGTCGTGGCCTTCGAGCGCAACATGCTCGCTGCCGTCGACAAGGCGATCCAGAGCGCCGGGCTGAACCTCAACCCGACCAACCTGGGCGAGTTGCTGCTGATCCCGATGCCGGCCCTCACCGAGGAAACGCGCAAAGGTTTCACCAAGCAGGCCCGTAGCGCAGCGGAAGACGCGCGCGTTGCTGTGCGCAACATCCGTCGTGATGCCTTGGGCGAGCTGAAGAAACTGGTCAAGGACAAGGAAATCAGTGAAGACGAAGAACGTCGTGCCATCGCTGATATCGACAAGCTGACCAAAGAATCCGAGGCCCAGATCACCAAGGCCACGGACGAGAAAGAAAAAGACCTGATGGCCGTATAAGGGTCGAGCTTTAAATGGACAAGACCAAGCAGACTGCGCCGTCCGCGGTGCCGCGCCATGTCGCGATCATCATGGATGGCAATAATCGCTGGGCGAAAAAACGCTTTATGCCGGGTGTCGCCGGGCATAAAGCGGGCGTGGATGCTGTGCGGGCGGTGATCGAGGTGTGCGCTGAGGCCAAGGTCGAAGTCCTGACCCTGTTCGCTTTTTCCAGTGAAAACTGGCAGCGCCCGGCCGATGAAGTCAGCGCCTTGATGGATCTGTTTTTCAAGGCCTTGCGTCGTGAGGCCAAGCGCCTCAACGACAACAACATCAGCCTGCGCATCATTGGCGATCGCTCGCGCTTCCACCCTGAGCTTCAGGCGGCGATGCGCGAGGCCGAGGCCATGACCGTCGGTGCCAACCGCTTTGTCCTTCAGATCGCCGCCAACTATGGCGGTCAGTGGGATATCGCGCAGGCCGCGCAGCGTCTGGCGCGTGAAGTCCAGGCCGGGCATTTGCGCCCGGAAGACATCACTCCGGATCTGCTGCAAACCTGTCTGGCCACCGGCGATCTGCCGCTGCCTGATCTGTGCATCCGCACCGGTGGCGAGCATCGCATCAGCAACTTCCTGCTGTGGCAGCTGGCCTACGCCGAGCTGTACTTCTCCGACCTGTTCTGGCCGGACTTCAAACACGAAGCCATGCGCACTGCGCTGGCCGATTTCGCTTCGCGCCAGCGTCGCTTCGGTAAAACGAGCGAACAGGTCGAAGCTGGAGCCCGGGTTTAATGCTTAAACAACGAATCATCACTGCACTGATCCTGCTGCCGATTGCCCTGTGCGGGTTTTTCCTGCTCAAAGGTGCCGGCTTCGCGCTGTTCATTGGCCTGGTGGTGAGCCTCGGTGCCTGGGAATGGGCGCGTCTGGCCGGCTTCACCGCGCAATCGTTCCGCGTCGGCTTTGCGGCTGTGGTCGCATTGATGCTGTTCGTCATGTATGTGCTGCCAGGCCTTGCGCCTTGGGTGCTCGGTGCATCGGTGATCTGGTGGGCGATTGCAACTTATCTGGTGCTGACCTATCCACGCTCGAGTGCGCACTGGTCCACTGCGGCGACCAAGCTGCTGATTGGCCTGCTGATCCTGCTGCCTGCGTGGCAGGGGCTGGTGCAGATCAAACAGTACCCGCTGGGTAACTGGTTGATCATGGCGGTGATGGTGCTGGTCTGGGGCGCGGACATCGGTGCTTATTTCTCCGGGCGCAAGTTCGGCAAGCGCAAGCTGGCGCCGCACGTCAGTCCGGGCAAGAGCTGGGAAGGCGTTTACGGTGGTCTGGCGCTGAGTCTGGTGATTACCGCGATCGTCGGGCTGGTACGCGACTGGGCCGTGGCCGAGCTGCTCAAAGGCCTGATCGGCGCTGCAGTGATCGTCTTTATTTCCGTGGTCGGTGACCTTACCGAAAGCATGTTCAAGCGCCAGTCCGGCATCAAGGACAGCAGTAATCTGCTGCCCGGCCATGGTGGCGTGCTGGACCGCATCGACAGCCTGACCGCAGCCATTCCGGTGTTCGCCGTATTGCTCTGGATGGCCGCACCGTGAGTCGTCCCCAGCAGATTACCGTGTTGGGTGCGACCGGTTCGATCGGTCTGAGCACTCTGGATGTGATTGCCCGTCATCCTGAGCGTTATCAGGTTTTTGCATTGAGTGGTTTCTCGCGCCTCAGTGAGTTGTTCGCGTTGTGCGTGCGCCATGTGCCGCAATTTGCCGTGGTGCCTGAAGTGACCGCCGCGCGCGGTTTGCAGGATGACCTACGTGCAGCCGGTTTGCCGACTCGCGTTCTCGTAGGCGAGGAGGGCCTGTGTCAGGTTGCCTCCGCGCCTGAAGTCGACGCGGTCATGGCGGCCATTGTCGGTGCGGCGGGTTTGCGTCCGACACTGGCTGCGGTCGAGGCGGGCAAGAAGATCCTGCTGGCCAACAAGGAAGCGCTGGTGATGTCCGGTGCTCTGTTCATGCAGGCCGTGCGCAAAAGCGGCTCGGTGCTGCTGCCGATCGACAGCGAACACAATGCGATTTTTCAGTGCATGCCAGCGGATTTTGCGCGCGGCTTGAGCTCGGTGGGTGTGCGGCGGATATTGCTCACAGCCTCTGGCGGTCCTTTCCGGCAGACGCCGATGGTCGAACTGGCAGATGTTTCGCCTGAACAGGCTTGCGCGCATCCGAACTGGTCCATGGGGCGCAAGATCTCCGTGGATTCGGCAAGCATGATGAACAAGGGCCTTGAGTTGATCGAAGCCTGCTGGTTGTTCGATGCCAAACCGGCTCAGGTCGAAGTGGTGATTCATCCGCAAAGCGTGATTCACTCTCTGGTCGATTACGTCGATGGCTCGGTCCTGGCGCAGTTGGGTAATCCGGATATGCGCACACCGATTGCCAACGCATTGGCCTGGCCGGAGCGTATCGATTCCGGCGTACCGCCATTGGATCTGTTTGCCATTGCGCGACTGGATTTCGAGGCGCCCGATGAAAGCCGCTTCCCCTGCCTTCGTTTGGCTCGTCAGGCGGCCGAAGCCGGTGATAGCGCGCCGGCGATGCTCAACGCGGCCAATGAAGTGGCCGTGGCGGCGTTTCTCGACGGACGGGTTCGCTACCTGGAAATCGCGAGTATCATCGAGGAGGTCTTGAACCTGGAGCCGGTGGTAGCGCTGAACGACCTCGATGCCGTGTTTACGGCGGACGCGAAAGCGCGAGTGCTGGCCGAGCATTGGTTGAGTCGGCACGGCCGATAGTTTCTTGTAACGCAACGGCGACACGCGACACTGAACAGGATTGCGGAGAAAGTAGATGAGCGCGCTCTATATGATTGCCGGCACCCTGATCGCCCTGGGTGTGCTGGTCACCTTTCACGAATTCGGCCACTTCTGGGTCGCGCGCCGCTGTGGCGTGAAGGTTCTGCGGTTCTCCGTGGGCTTCGGCATGCCACTGCTGCGCTGGCACGACAAGCAAGGCACCGAGTTCGTGGTCGCCGCGATTCCGCTGGGCGGCTACGTCAAAATGCTCGACGAGCGCGAAGGCGAAGTGCCGGTTGATCAACTCGATCAGTCGTTCAATCGCAAATCAGTACGTCAGCGCATCGCCATTGTCGCCGCCGGCCCGATTGCCAACTTCCTTCTGGCGTTAGTGTTCTTCTGGGTCTTGGCGATGCTCGGCAGCGAGCAGGTACGCCCGGTCATCGGCGCGGTCGAATCAGGCAGCATTGCCGCCAAGGCTGGTCTGAACGCCGGTCAGGAGATCGTCTCGATCGATGGCGAGCCAACGTCGGGCTGGGCTGCGGTCAATCTGCAGCTGGTGCGTCGTCTCGGTGAGAGCGGCTCCATTCAATTGCTGGTGCGCGAGCAAGGTTCGACCGCCGAGTCACCGCGCACGCTGGCACTGGATAACTGGCTCAAAGGTGCCGACGAGCCGGATCCGATCCGCTCGCTGGGTATCCGTCCCTGGCGTCCGGCCTTGCCACCGGTGCTTGCCGAGCTCGATCCGAAAGGCCCGGCCCAGGCGGCGGGGCTGAAAACCGGCGATCGCTTGCTGGCGCTTGATGGCCAGCCGCTGGAGGACTGGCAGCAAGTGGTCGATACCGTTCGTACGCGTCCTGATACCAAAATCATGCTGCGCGTCGAGCGCGACAGTGCTCAAATCGACGTCCCTGTGACCCTGGCCGCGCGCGGCGAAAGCAAATCGCCAAGCGGTTATCTGGGGGCTGGCGTCAAAGCCATCGACTGGCCGCCGGAAATGATCCGCGAGGTCAGTTATGGGCCGCTGGCCGCGATTGGCGAGGGCGCCCGGCGCACTTGGACCATGAGCATTCTGACGCTGGATTCGCTGAAGAAAATGCTGTTCGGCGAGCTCTCGGTAAAAAACTTGAGTGGACCGATAACCATTGCTAAAGTGGCGGGCGCTTCTGCCCAGTCGGGCGTCGCTGATTTCCTGAATTTCCTTGCTTATCTGAGTATTAGCCTGGGCGTTCTGAATTTGCTGCCCATTCCTGTACTGGATGGGGGGCATTTGTTGTTTTATCTGATCGAGTGGGTGCGTGGTCGCCCCTTGTCGGATCGGGTGCAAGGTTGGGGGATACAGATCGGTATCAGTTTGGTGGTCGGGGTGATGTTGCTTGCTCTGGTCAACGATCTGGGTCGACTGTAACGCTTCGCTGAATTGCGAATCTGCCGCATTTTGCGGCAGTTTGTTTATTGCCAGTTGGAATAAGAAAGGACTTCATGAAACGTCTGCTGCTAACTGCGGTTCTCACCGTATTGATGATCGCCGAAGTTCACGCCGAGTCCTTCACTATCTCTGATATTCGCGTCAATGGCCTCCAGCGGGTCTCCGCGGGTAGCGTCTTTGGTGCCTTGCCGTTGAACGTCGGCGAGCAGGCGGATGATCGTCGCCTGGTGGAATCCACTCGTGCGTTGTTCAAAACCGGTTTCTTTCAAGATATCCAGCTGGGCCGCGAAGGCAACGTTCTGGTCATCACCGTGGTCGAGCGTCCATCGGTCGCCAGTATCGAGATCGAAGGCAACAAAGCCATCTCTACTGAAGACCTGATGAAGGGCCTCAAGCAATCCGGTCTGGCCGAAGGCGAGATCTTCCAGCGCGCCACCCTCGAGGGTGTGCGTAACGAACTGCAACGTCAGTACGTCGCCCAGGGTCGCTATTCGGCTACCGTCGATACCGAAGTGGTCTCGCAGCCGCGTAACCGCGTGGGTCTGAAGGTGAAGATCAACGAAGGTACGGTTGCCGCCATCCAGCACATCAACGTGGTAGGCAACACGGTTTTTCCTGAGGAAGACCTGACCGACCTGTTCGAACTGAAAACCACCAACTGGCTGTCGTTCTTCAAGAACGATGACAAATATGCCCGCGAAAAACTCTCCGGTGACCTGGAGCGTCTGCGTTCCTACTATCTGGACCGCGGCTATATCAACATGGACATCGCTTCGACCCAGGTGTCGATTACCCCGGACAAGAAGCACGTCTACATCACCGTGAACGTTACCGAGGGTGAGAAGTACACCGTTCGTGACGTCAAGCTCAGCGGCGACCTGAAAGTCCCTGAAGACCAGGTAAAGTCGCTGTTGCTCGTGCAGAAGGGCCAGGTGTTCTCGCGCAAGCTGATGACCACCACTTCCGAGCTGATCACCCGTCGCCTGGGTAACGAGGGCTACACCTTCGCCAACGTCAACGGCGTGCCACAGCCGCATGATGACGATCACACCGTGGACGTCCTCTTCGCTGTCGATCCGGGCAAGCGCGCCTACGTCAACCGCATCAACTTCCGTGGCAACACCAAGTCCGAGGACGAAGTGCTGCGTCGTGAGATGCGTCAGATGGAAGGCGGCTGGGCTTCGACCTACCTGATCGACCAGTCCAAGACCCGTTTGGAGCGTCTGGGCTTCTTCAAGGAAGTCAACGTTGAAACCCCGGCCGTGCCAGGTGTCGACGACCAGGTGGACGTCAACTACGCCGTTGAAGAACAGGCTTCCGGTTCGATCACTGCCAGCGTTGGTTTTGCCCAGAGTGCCGGTCTGATTCTCGGTGGCTCGATCACCCAGAACAACTTCCTCGGTACCGGTAACCGCGTCAGCATTGGCCTGACCCGCAGCGAATACCAGAGCCGCTACAACTTCGGTTACGTTGACCCGTACTGGACCGCCGATGGCGTGAGCCTGGGTTACAACGCGTTCTACCGCACCACCGATTACGATGAACTCGATGCCGATATTTCCAGCTATGCGGTAGACAGCCTCGGTGCCGGCGTGAACGTCGGTTACCCGATCAGCGAGACTTCGCGTCTGACGTTCGGCCTGTCTGCCCAGCAGGACAAGATCAACACCGGTCGCTACACCGTTGACGAGATTTTCGATTTCGTCGAGAAAGAAGGCGACAACTACCTGAACTTCAAGGCCTCGGCCGGCTGGTCCGAGTCGACTCTGAACAAAGGTGTACTGCCGACACGTGGTCGTTCCCAGAGCCTGACCCTGGAAACCACGCTTCCTGGCAGCGACCTGTCGTTCTTCAAACTTGATTACCGTGGTCAGTTGTTCCAGCCGATCACTGAAAACTACACCCTGCGCCTGCACTCGGAACTCGGTTATGGCGACGGTTACGGTTCGACCGACGGCTTGCCGTTCTATGAAAACTACTATGCGGG
Source organism: Pseudomonas sp. B21_DOA (assembly GCA_030544685.1). NCBI lineage: Bacteria > Pseudomonadati > Pseudomonadota > Gammaproteobacteria > Pseudomonadales > Pseudomonadaceae > Pseudomonas > Pseudomonas sp. B21_DOA. Next base: position 2,242,128 of record CP086683.1, read on the forward strand.
TGGCTTCAACTCCGTACGTGGCTTCAAGGACAGCACGCTGGGTCCGCGCAGTACACCGAGCCGCGGTGCAGATGTAACGGGTAATACGGGGACTCTTCGTGACCCGGATCAGGATCCGCTGCCATTCGGTGGTAACGTGTTGATTCAAGGTGGCGTTGAAGTGTTGTTCCCGCTGCCGTTCGTGAAAGATCAGCGTTCGCTGCGGACCTCGGTGTTCTGGGACGTGGGTAACGTATTCGATTCCAAGTGCGACAAGACGACCAACGCTAGCGCGGGTTCTACGTCCAGCACTCAGTGCAACGACATCAGCCTGAGCAACATGGCCAGCTCCGTCGGTGTGGGTGTGACCTGGGTCACCGCACTGGGACCGTTGAGCTTCGCCCTGGCGATGCCGGTCAAAAAACCGGATGACGCTGAAACTCAAGTGTTCCAATTCTCCCTCGGCCAGACGTTCTAAGCGTCTGACCCAAGACAACGACAATGGATTTTGTAGGAGTGCATCGTGCGTAAGTTGACTCAATTGGTTCTCCTGGCCTCCGTACTGGTGGCAGGCCCGGCGTTCGCCGACATGAAAATTGCCGTGCTGAACTATCAGATGGCGCTGCTGGAATCCGACGCGGCGAAGAAGTACGCCGTGGATGCCGAGAAGAAGTTCGGTCCGCAACTGACCAAGCTGAAAACCCTGGAAAGCAGCGCCAAAGGCATTCAGGACCGTCTGATGGCCGGTGGCGACAAGATGCAGCAGGGCGAGCGTGAGCGTCTGGAGCTGGAATTCAAGCAAAAGGCCCGTGACTTCCAGTTCCAGTCCAAGGAACTGAACGAAGCCAAGGCCGTGGCTGACCGTGAAATGCTCAAGCAGCTGAAGCCGAAGCTGGACAGCGCTGTGGAAGAAGTCATCAAGAAGGGTGGTTTTGACCTGGTGTTCGAGCGTGGCGCAGTCATCGATGTCAAACCTCAGTACGACATCACGCGCCAGGTTATCGAGCGCATGAATCAGCTGAAGTAACCCATGACCGTGACTATCAGGCTCGGCCAGTTGGCCGAGCACCTCGGCGCCACTCTGCGTGGCGACCCCGAGACGCAAATTACTGGGCTAGCCACTTTGCAAGAGGCTGGCCCAGCTCAGTTGAGCTTTCTGGCGAATCCCCAATACCGAAAATACCTGGCCGGTTCGCAGGCGGCAGCGTTGCTGCTTAAAGAGGCTGATGCCGAAGGTTTTTCCGGTAACGCACTGGTGGTGCCAGACCCTTATCTGGCCTACGCGCGTATTTCGCACCTGTTCGATCCAAAGCCGAAGGCTGCTACGGGTATTCATCCGACAGCGGTGATCGCGGCAGATGCGGTGGTTGATCCGAGTGCAAGCATCGGCCCGTTCGTGGTGATCGAAGCCGGCGCGCGCGTTGCTGCACAGGTGACGCTGGGCGCGCATTGCGTGGTCGGCGCCCGCAGCGAGATCGGTGAAGGCGGCTGGCTGGCTCCGCGCGTGACGCTGTATCACGATGTGCGCATCGGCAAGCGTGTGGTTATTCAGTCCGGCGCAGTGATCGGCGGTGAGGGCTTCGGCTTCGCCAACGAAAAAGGCGTATGGCAGAAAATCGCCCAGATCGGTGGCGTGAGCATCGGCGACGATGTCGAGATTGGCGTAAACACCGCCATCGACCGCGGCGCCCTGGCCGATACCGTGATCGGCAACGGCGTGAAGCTCGACAACCAGATTCAGATCGCACACAACGTCCAGGTCGGTGATCACACCGCCATGGCTGCGTGTGTCGGCATTTCCGGCAGCACCAAAATCGGCAAGCACTGCATGCTCGCCGGCGGTGTCGGTCTGGTCGGCCACATTGATATCTGCGACAACGTTTTCCTCACCGGAATGACCATGGTGACCCACTCGATTACCGAGCCGGGCGCCTATTCTTCCGGCACAGCCATGCAACCGGCGGCCGAATGGCGCAAAAGCGCGGCCCGTATCCGTCAGCTCGATGACATCGCGCGGCGGTTGAAACAGCTGGAAAAGCGCGTAGGGAAGTGACCCCTGACGGCAATGCTTCATCTGATGGCTGATACCATTTCCATATCAAGTGTGCACAGCCTCTAGACTGCCTCCTTGATTTGCTAGAGGAGTGCGCGTCAGTCGCGCTCCCAATCTTTACATAGGCTTTCCCTGAATGATGGACATCAACGAGATTCGCGAATACCTGCCTCACCGTTACCCGTTCCTGCTGGTGGACCGGGTGGTGGAACTGGACACTGAAGGCAAGCGAATTCGCGCCTACAAGAATGTCAGCATCAATGAACCGTTCTTCAATGGTCACTTCCCTGCGCATCCAATCATGCCGGGCGTGCTGATCATCGAAGCGATGGCTCAGGCTGCCGGGATCCTCGGTTTCAAGATGCTCGACGTCAAACCGGCTGACGGCACCCTGTATTACTTCGTCGGTTCCGACAAGCTGCGCTTCCGCCAGCCAGTCAAGCCGGGCGACCAGTTGATCCTTGAAGCGACCTTCATCAGCTGCAAGCGCAAGATTTGGAAGTTCGAGTGCCAGGCTTCGGTGGACGGCAAGCCGGTCTGCTCGGCAGAAATCATCTGTGCGGAACAGAAAGTATGAGTTTGATTGACCCTCGTGCAATCATCGATCCGTCCGCCATTCTGGCTGACGGCGTCGAGGTCGGCCCGTGGTCGATCATCGGCGCAGGTGTGGAAATCGGCGAGGGTACCGTGATCGGGCCGCACGTGATCCTCAAGGGGCCGACCCGCATTGGTAAGCACAATCGCATCTACCAGTTTTCCTCGGTAGGCGAAGACACCCCGGATCTGAAATACAAAGGTGAGGAAACTCGCCTGGTGATCGGTGACCACAACGTCATCCGCGAAGGCGTGACCATCCACCGTGGCACCGTGCAGGACCGTTCGGAAACCACCCTGGGTGATCACAACCTGATCATGGCCTATGCCCACATCGGCCATGACAGCGTCATCGGCAACCACTGCATTCTGGTCAACAACACTGCGTTGGCCGGGCATGTACACGTTGACGACTGGGCAATCCTCTCCGGTTTTACCCTGGTGCATCAGTACTGCCACATCGGCGCGCACAGCTTTTCGGGCATGGGCACGGCGATCGGCAAGGACGTTCCGGCGTTCGTCACCGTATTCGGCAACCCGGCCGAAGCGCGCAGCATGAACTTCGAAGGCATGCGCCGTCGCGGTTTCAGCGAAGACGCGATCCACGCCTTGCGCCGTGCCTACAAGACAGTCTACCGCCAAGGCCTGACGGTCGAGCAGGCGCTGGCCGAACTGGCCGAGCCGTCTGCGCAGTTCCCCGAAGTCGCCGTGTTCCGCGATTCGATCCAGGCGTCGACTCGCGGCATCACCCGCTGATCATGGCCAGTCTGCGTATTGCGCTGGTGGCGGGTGAGGCTTCCGGTGACATTCTCGGCGCTGGCCTCATGCGCGCACTCAAGGCACAGCACCCGGCGGTCGAGTTCATCGGCGTCGGCGGTCCGCTGATGCAGGCCGAAGGCCTGACTTCGTACTTTCCCATGGAGCGCCTGTCGGTCATGGGCCTGGTCGAGGTTCTCGGTCGCCTGCGTGAGTTGCTCAAGCGCCGCAAGGACCTGATTGCCACGCTGATCGCCGCGAAGCCGGACGTGTTCATCGGCATCGATGCGCCGGATTTCAACCTTAATATCGAACTCAAGCTGCGTCAGGCCGGGATCAAGACCGTGCATTACGTCAGCCCGTCGGTGTGGGCGTGGCGGCAGAAGCGCGTGCTGAAGATCCGCGAAGGCTGTGATCTGATGCTGACCCTGTTGCCGTTCGAAGCGAAGTTCTACGAAGAGAAGGGCGTGCCGGTGCGTTTCGTTGGTCACACTTTGGCCGATACGATTCCGTTCGAGGCTGACCGAGCTGCCGCGCGCGCCGAGCTGGGTTTGCCTGAAGGCCCATTGGTGGCGCTGATGCCGGGCAGCCGTGGCGGTGAAGTCAGCCGCCTCGGCGCGCTGTTCCTTGATACTGCCGAACGCCTGCGCGGCATGCGTCCGGGCGTACGCTTTGTGATTCCCTGTGCCAATCCTGAACGTCGCGTGCAACTCGAAACGCTACTGGTCGGCCGCGATCTGCCGGTGACATTGCTCGATGGTCAGTCTCATCTGGCCCTCGCCGCGTGTGACGCCGTGTTGATCGCCTCCGGCACTGCTACCCTTGAAGCGCTGCTGTACAAGCGGCCAATGGTAGTGGCGTATCGGTTAGCGCCGCTGACATTCTGGATTCTCAAACGCATGGTCAAGAGCCCTTACGTGTCGTTACCCAACTTGCTCGCCCAGCGCTTGCTGGTGCCAGAGTTGTTGCAGGATGATGCGACTGTCGACGCGTTGGCGCAGACCCTGTCGCCATTGATCGAAGGCGGTGAGGAACAGACCCGCGGCTTTGACGAGATCCACCGCACGCTGCGGCGCGATGCTTCCAATCAGGCGGCGCAAGCCGTCCCTGACCTGATCGGCAAACCACAATGAGCAAGACAACCATGCAGATGGGCCTGGATTTCACGCTGGTCGCCGAAGTCGAAGAACTGGTCGCCGGTGTCGATGAAGTCGGCCGGGGCCCGTTGTGCGGTGCGGTGGTGACGGCGGCAGTGATTCTCGATCCGAACCGGCCGATCCTCGGCCTCGACGATTCGAAAAACTCACCGAAGCCAAGCGCGAAAAGCTCTATGACGAGATCTGCGAAAAGGCCCTGAGCTGGTGCATCGCCCGCGCCGAAGTCGAAGAAATCGACGATCTGAATATCCTCCATGCGACCATGCTGGCCATGCAGCGCGCGGTCGCCGGTCTGCACATTCAGCCGAAACTGGCGATGATCGACGGCAACCGCTGCCCGCATTTGCCGATGCGCGCCGAGGCGGTGATTCAAGGTGACGGCAAGGTACCGGCGATCGCTGCGGCGTCGATTCTGGCCAAGGTCAGCCGTGACCGCGAGATGGCGGCATTCGAATTGATCTACCCGGGTTACGGCATCGGCGGCCATAAAGGCTACCCGACGCCCGTTCATCTGGAAGCACTGGCGCGGCTCGGCCCGACGCCGATTCACCGCCGCTCGTTCGCCCCGGTACGCCTGGCTTACGAGGCGCGGGAAAGCCTGACGCAGGTTTAGGCCCAAGGCTGATGTTTTATTCGAGGCCCGGTACAATCCGGGCCTCGTTGTCTCTATGTAACTGGACAGGATCACTATGCCGGCTTCATTCGTTCATCTACGCCTGCACACTGAATACTCCCTGGTCGACGGGCTGGTGCGGATCAAGCCGCTGGTCAAAGCGCTGACCGCCATGAACATGCCGGCGGTCGCGGTCACCGATCAGAACAACATGTGTTCCCTGGTCAAGTTCTATAAAAACGCCATGGGTGCCGGGATCAAGCCGATCTGCGGCGCCGACCTGTGGCTGGCGAACAAGGATCCGGATGCGCCGCTCAGCCGGCTCAGCCTGCTGGTGATGAACGCTCAGGGTTATCGCAATCTCACCGAACTGATCTCGCGCGGCTTCATCGAAGGCCAGCGCAACGGCATGGTCATCGTCGAGCGCGAGTGGGTGGCCGAGGCCAACGAAGGTTTGATCATGCTGTCCGCCGCCAAAGAAGGCGAGATCGGCATGGCCATGATCGGCGGCAACCCGGCGGAAGCCGAAGCGCTGGCGCGCGAGTGGATGGCAGTGTTCCCGGATCGTTTCTATCTGGAAATCCAGCGCACCAACCGCCCCAACGATGAAGAGCAACTGCACGGCGCCGTGGCCCTGGCCGACAAGCTCGGCGCGCCGCTGGTGGCGACCAACGATGTGCGCTTCATCAAGCAGGAAGACTTCGCCGCCCACGAAACCCGCGTGTGCATCGGTGAAGGCCGCGCCCTCGATGATCCGCGTCGTTCGAAGAATTACAGCGATCAGCAATACCTGAAAAGCGCCGAGGAAATGCTCGAGCTGTTCAGCGATATTCCCGACGCCATCGAAAACACCGTCGAGATCGCCAAGCGCTGCAACATCGAAGTGAAGCTGGGCACGCACTTCCTGCCCAACTTCCCGATTCCTGATGGCATGACCATCGACGAATATTTCCGCAAGGTGTCTTTCGAAGGTCTCGAAGAGCGCCTGGCAGTGCTGCTGCCCAAAGACACCACCGAAGACTACGAAGCCAAGCGCCAGGTCTACGTCGACCGCTTGAATTTCGAGCTGGATATCATCATCCAGATGGGCTTCCCCGGTTACTTCCTGATCGTGATGGACTTTATCCAGTGGGCCAAGAACAACGGCGTACCGGTAGGTCCGGGCCGTGGGTCGGGTGCCGGTTCGCTGGTGGCTTACGTACAGAAGATCACCGACCTCGACCCGCTGGAATATGACCTGCTGTTCGAACGGTTCCTCAACCCGGAACGGGTCTCGATGCCCGACTTCGACGTCGACTTCTGCATGGACGGCCGTGACCGCGTGATCGACTACGTGGCCGAGAAATACGGGCGCAACGCGGTGAGCCAGATCATCACCTTCGGTTCCATGGCCGCCAAGGCTGTGGTCCGTGACGTGGCGCGGGTGCAGGGCAAGTCCTACGGCCTGGCGGATCGTCTGTCGAAGATGATTCCGTTCGAAGTCGGCATGACCCTGGAAAAAGCCTACGAGCAGGAAGAAATCCTGCGTGACTTCATCAAGGTCGATGAAGAAGCGGCGGAAATCTGGGAGATGGCGCGCAAGCTCGAGGGCGTGGTGCGTAACGTCGGTAAACACGCCGGTGGCGTGGTGATCGCACCGACCAAGCTGACCGACTTCTCGCCGATCTACTGCGACGAGGCCGGCGACGGTCTGGTGACCCAGTTCGACAAGGATGACGTTGAAGCGGCCGGTCTGGTGAAGTTCGACTTCCTCGGCCTGCGCACGCTGACGATCATCGACTGGGCACTGAAAACCATCAACCGCGACCGCGCCAAGGTCAACGAGCCGCCGCTGGATATCGCTTTTATTCCGCTGGACGACAAGCCGACCTACCAGTTGCTGCAAAAAGCTGAAACAACGGCGGTGTTCCAGCTTGAATCGCGAGGCATGAAAGAGCTGATCAAAAAGCTCAAGCCCGACTGCCTGGAAGACCTGATCGCACTGGTGGCCCTGTTCCGTCCAGGCCCGCTGCAATCGGGCATGGTGGACGACTTCATCAACCGTAAGCACGGTCGCGCCGAGCTGGCGTATCCGCATTCGGACTACCAGTACGACGGCCTCAAGCCGGTACTGGCGCCGACTTACGGCATCATCCTGTATCAGGAACAGGTGATGCAGATTGCCCAGGTCATGGCCGGTTACACCCTCGGCGGTGCGGACATGCTGCGTCGAGCGATGGGTAAGAAAAACCCGAAGAAATGGCCAAGCAGCGCGGCGGTTTCATTGAGGGCTGCGCGACCAACGGCATCGACGCGGATCTCGCCGGTAACATTTTCGACCTGGTGGAAAAATTCGCCGGTTACGGCTTCAACAAATCCCACTCCGCCGCTTATGGTCTGGTGTCGTACCAGACCGCCTGGCTGAAAGCCCACTACCCGGCGCCGTTCATGGCCGCGGTACTCTCGGCGGATATGCACAACACCGACAAGGTCGTGACCTTGATCGAAGAAGTGCGGACGATGAAGCTGCGCCTCGACGCGCCGGACGTGAACACTTCGGAGTTCAAGTTCACGGTGAACGACGACGGCCGCATCGTTTACGGCCTCGGCGCGATCAAAGGTGTCGGTGAAGGTCCGGTTGAGGCGATCACCGAAGCGCGTCAGGCCGGTCCGTTCAAGGATCTGTTCGATTTCTGCGCGCGGGTCGACCTCAAGCGCATCAACAAACGAACTCTTGATGGCTTGATTCGCAGCGGCGCGCTGGATCGCCTCGGCCCGTATTTCCACGACGAACAAAAGGCCTATCAGGCCAACATCGACCGTAACCGCGCGGTATTGCTGGCGGCGATGGAAGAGGCGATCAAGGCGGCCGAGCAGACCGCGCGGACCCACGACTCTGGCCACGCCGACCTGTTTGGCGGCTTGTTCGTCGAAGAAGACGCCGACGTTTACGCGTCCCATCGCAAGGCCAAGGAGCTGACCCTCAAGGAACGCCTCAAGGGTGAAAAAGACACCCTGGGCCTGTACCTGACCGGCCACCCGATCGACGAATACGAAGGCGAGATCCGCCGTTTTGCCCGTCAGCGCATCATCGACCTGAAACCGGCGCGCGACACACAGACCGTGGCAGGGATGATCATTGCCCTGCGGGTGATGAAGAACAAGAAGGGCGACAAGATGGGTTTCATCACCCTCGACGACCGCTCCGGGCGGATCGAAGCGTCGCTGTTTGCCGATGCGTTCCATTCGGCGCAATCGCTGCTGCAGACCGACGCGATGGTGGTGGTCGAAGGCGAGGTCAGCAATGACGACTTCTCCGGCGGCCTGCGCCTGCGGGTCAAGCGGGTGATGAGCATGGAAGATGCGCGGACCAATCTGGCCGAAAGCCTGCGCCTGAAGCTGCACACCCAGGATCTGAAAGGCGATCAGCTACGCTGGTTGGGCGAACTGCTCAAGCGTCATCGCGGCGCGTGCCCGGTGACCATGGAGTACACCAGCCCGGATGCGAAGACCTTGCTGCAGTTCGGCGAGACTTGGCGGATCGACCCGGCGGATACCTTGATTCAAGCCCTGCGTGACCAGTTCGGGCGAGACAACGTCTTCCTCCAATACCGTTGACCGGCAAGTGCCATCATGGCGCTTGCCCGCGACCTGAATTTTTAATCTCGACCTCAGCGCGCCTCTCCCTTAAGGTAGGGCGCGAATAGACAACCGGCCGGCCCAAGCTCACTTGGGACACGACCCAAGACGGACGCCTATGAACCCGAATTTTCTAGATTTCGAACAGCCGATCGCCGACCTGCAAGCCAAGATCGAAGAGTTGCGCTTGGTCGGTAATGACAATTCGCTGAATATCGGCGATGAGATCTCCCGCCTGCAGGACAAGAGCAAGACGCTGACCGAAGACATCTTCGGCAAGCTGACCAGCTGGCAGATCGCACGTCTGGCGCGTCACCCGAAACGCCCTTACACCCTCGATTACATCGAGCACATTTTCACCGAGTTCGACGAACTGCACGGCGACCGTCACTTCTCCGACGACGCTGCCATCGTTGGCGGTATCGCCCGTCTGGAAGACCAGCCGGTGATGATCATCGGCCACCAGAAGGGCCGTGAAGTGCGTGAGAAAGTTCGCCGCAACTTCGGCATGCCGCGTCCGGAAGGCTACCGCAAGGCCTGCCGTCTGATGGAGATGGCCGAGCGCTTCAAGATGCCGATCCTGACGTTCATCGACACCCCGGGTGCCTACCCTGGCATCGACGCTGAAGAGCGCAACCAGAGCGAAGCGATTGCCTGGAACCTGCGTGTGATGGCGCGGTTGAAGACCCCGATCATCGCCACCGTAATTGGTGAGGGTGGTTCCGGCGGCGCACTGGCCATCGGCGTCTGCGACCAACTGAACATGCTGCAATATTCGACGTATGCGGTGATCTCGCCGGAAGGTTGCGCTTCGATTCTGTGGAAAACTGCAGAAAAGGCCCCGGATGCCGCTGAAGCAATGGGCATCACCGCTGAGCGTTTGAAAGGCCTGGGTATCGTCGACAAAGTGATCAGCGAGCCACTGGGCGGCGCCCATCGTGATCCGGCTGCTGCCGCCGCTTCGATCCGCGCCGAGCTGAGCTCGCAACTGGCGATGCTCAAGCAGTTCGATAACGAAGCGCTGCTCAAGCGCCGTTACGATCGCCTGATGAGCTACGGTCTCTAATCGAGCGCCGATTTGGCTGACGATGCAAAACACTGTGGGAGCGAGCTTGCTCGCGAAGGCGTTATAACAGACGACGAAATTGTTGAATGTTAATCAGCTTTCGCGAGCGAGCTCGCTCCCACACTTGGTTTCGGGCGAGGGTAAAGACATGGGTGAACGCTCGATTGATTTGCCATCCCGTCTTCTGCTGAACCTTGAGCCTTGGCGCAATGCCGCTCACTGGCGCATCGCCTTCTCCGGTGGCCTCGATTCCACCGTCCTCCTGCATCTGCTCGCCACTCTGGCGAACACCGAATCTCTTCCTGCGCTTAGCGCCATTCATATCCACCACGGCCTTCAGGCTGCGGCCGATGCGTGGCCGCAACATTGCCAAGACGTTTGCGATGCGCTGGGCGTGCCGCTGCAAGTGAAGCGGGTGACCGTAAAGGGCGGGGCGAGCCTGGAGCGGGCGGCGCGGGATGCGCGTTACGCGGTGTTCAGTTCGCTGACGCAGACCAATGACGTGCTGTTGACTGGCCAGCACCGCGATGACCAAGCGGAAACGCTGCTGTTTCGGCTGTTGCGCGGTGCCGGTGTCCGCGGGCTCGGCGCGATGCCGCAGCAGCGTCCAGTGGGGCAGGGCACGCTGGTTCGACCGTTACTGGATGTCAGCCGCGCCGAACTGGAAAGTTATGCACAGGCGCATCGGTTGCGCTGGATCGAAGACCCGTCGAATCAGGATCGACAGTTTTCCCGCAACTACCTGCGCCATCAAGTCATGCCGTTGCTGACCGAACGCTGGCCGCAAGCGCAGGCCAGCATGGCGCGCACCGCTGCGCATCTGCGTGAGGCGCAGGGCTTGCTTGATGAGCTGGCGCAGATCGATCTCGCCCAAGCCGAAACTCCCCATGAATTCGCTTGGCTGGGTGTGCCATCGCTGGAGCTGACACCATTGACGGCGTTGTCTGACGCGCGCCAGCGAAATGCCCTCAGCCACTGGCTCGAACCGTTGACCCGGCTGCCAGACGCTGACCATTGGTCAGGTTGGACAACGCTGTGCAATGCCGGCGCCGACGCTTCTCCGATCTGGCGTCTGGCCGACGGCGAGCTGCACCGCAGCGCCGGGCGCGTCTGGTGGCTGAGCGGCAATTGGTTGCGCACGCCAGTGATCGGCGCCGACTGGCAGACCCCGACTTCAGCGCTACGCTTGCCGGATAACGGACGCGTCATGCTCCACGGGCATGCTCCAGCCGGGCCTTTGCGTATTGCCTATCGGCAGGGCGGTGAAGTCATGCAACTGGCCGAGCGCGGTAGCCGGGATCTCAAGCGTCTGCTAAACGAGCGCGCGGTGCCGGCCTTCGTGCGTGGCAGATTGCCGCTGCTGTTTCGTGGCGAAGAATTGCTCGCCGTGGCGAACCAGCCGGGTCTTGATGGTCAGATGGACGAAGGCTGGACATTGCACTGGCAGCCAACAGACGAAGATCAAGGTTTGAGCTGAAAGGAGCATTCCGGTAGACTACGCTCCCTTCTTGATACAACTTCTGTGGATTCGCCTGAATTGCAGGAGTTGCCGATTACCAAGCAGTCTTTGCTGGGCGATTCCAAAAAATGTGTAGCGAGCAACGTACCGGTGTTTCATCTGCCGGTCTGTCACAACGCGGCGGTTTTTTCGAAAGGTGCACTGTGATTAATGCAGGTGATCGGGGGCTTCGGCCTTCCTTCGCTTTCCCCGGCGGCTCGTTCCGCTTTAACGCAGACTTCTAGGGTTTTTCATGACGCGCTACATATTCGTCACGGGCGGTGTTGTTTCTTCATTGGGGAAAGGCATTGCCTCGGCTTCATTGGCGGCTATCCTGGAGGCGCGGGGGCTTAAGGTCACCATGCTGAAGCTGGATCCGTACATCAACGTCGATCCAGGCACCATGAGTCCGTTCCAGCACGGTGAAGTGTTCGTCACCCACGACGGCGCCGAGACCGACCTGGATCTGGGGCACTACGAGCGGTTCATCCGCACGACCATGACCCAGAACAACAACTTCACCACCGGCCGTGTCTACGAGCACGTGCTGCGCAAAGAGCGCCGTGGCGACTATCTGGGTGCAACCATCCAGGTCATCCCGCACATCACCGACGAAATCAAGCGCCGCATCATCAAGGGTGCTGGTGACGCTGACGTGGCGATGGTCGAGATCGGTGGCACCGTCGGTGACATCGAGTCGCAACCGTTCCTCGAAGCCATCCGTCAGCTGCGATTCGAAGTCGGCGCCAAGCGCGCAATGCTGATGCACCTGACGCTGGTCCCGTACATCGCCACCGCTGGCGAAACCAAGACCAAACCGACCCAGCACTCCGTCAAGGAACTGCGTTCGATCGGCCTGCAGCCAGACGTGCTGGTGTGCCGTTCCGATCACCCGATCGACGTGTCCTCGCGTCGCAAGATCGCGCAATTCACCAACGTTGAAGAGCGTGCGGTGATCGCCCTCGAAGACGCCGATACCATCTACAAGATCCCGGGCATCCTTCACTCGCAGGGTCTGGACGATTTCGTCGTCGAGCGTTTCGGCCTGCAGTGCGGCAGCGCCGACCTGTCCGAGTGGGACGCAGTGGTTGACGCCAAGCTGAACCCGGAACACGAAGTGACCATCGCCATGGTCGGCAAGTACATGGAACTGCTCGACGCCTACAAGTCGCTGATCGAAGCGATGAGCCATGCCGGCATCAGCAACCGCACCAAGGTCAACCTGCGCTACATCGATTCCGAAGACATCGAGAATCAGGGCACTGCGCTGCTCGAAGGTGTCGACGCGATCCTCGTACCGGGCGGCTTCGGTCTGCGTGGCGTGGAAGGCAAGATCACTGCCGTTCAGTACGCTCGCGAAAACAAGGTTCCGTACCTCGGTATCTGCCTGGGCATGCAAGTGGCAGTCATCGAATTCGCCCGTAACGTTCTGGGCTGGAAAGACGCCAACTCCACCGAGTTCGATCGTGCCAGCGGCCACCCGGTTGTCGGCCTGATCACCGAGTGGGAAGACGCCACCGGCGCCGTTGAAGTGCGTACCGAAGCGTCCGATCTGGGGGCACCATGCGCCTCGGCGCCCAGGATTGCCTGCTCGAGCCGGGCTCGAAAGTGCACGATTGCTACGGCAAGGATGTGATCGTCGAGCGTCACCGTCACCGCTACGAAGTGAACAACAACCTGCTGCCGCAGATCATCGAAGCCGGCCTGAAAATCTCCGGTCGTTCCGCCGATGCTGCGCTGGTAGAAGTGGTTGAAGCGCCGGATCATCCATGGTTCGTCGCCTGCCAGTTCCACCCAGAGTTCACCTCGACCCCGCGCGACGGTCATCCGCTGTTCAGCGGTTTCGTCAAAGCCGCGTTGGCTCAACATCAAAAGAAGGCTTAACCCGATGGCACAGAAGATCATCCGCGTCGGCGACATCGAGATTGCCAACGACAAACCCATGGTGCTGTTCGGCGGCATGAACGTGCTGGAAAGCCGTGACATGGCCATGCAGGTTTGCGAAGAGTACGTGAAGGTCACCGAAAAACTCGGTATCCCATACGTGTTCAAGGCCAGCTTCGACAAGGCCAACCGGTCTTCTGTGACCTCGTATCGCGGCCCTGGCCTGGAAGAGGGCATGCGCATCTTCCAGGACATCAAGCAAGCCTTTGGCGTGCCGATCATCACCGACGTCCACGAGCCGGACCAGGCTGCGGTCGTCGCTGAAGTCTGCGACATCATTCAGTTGCCGGCCTTCCTGTCGCGCCAGACCGATCTGGTCGTGGCGATGGCCAAGACCAACGCCGTGATCAACATCAAGAAAGCCCAGTTCCTCGCGCCTCAGGAAATGAAACACATCCTGAACAAATGCGTCGAAGCGGGTAACGATCAACTGATCCTCTGCGAGCGCGGTTCGAGCTTCGGCTACAACAACCTCGTGGTCGACATGCTCGGCTTCGGCATCATGAAGCAGTTCGAATACCCGGTGTTCTTCGACGTGACCCACTCGCTGCAAATGCCCGGTGGTCGTTCCGACTCCGCTGGCGGTCGCCGCGCGCAGGTCACCGATCTGGCCAAGGCGGGCATGAGCCAGTCGCTGGCGGGTCTGTTCCTCGAAGCGCATCCGGATCCGGACAACGCCAAATGCGACGGCCCTTGCGCCTTGCGTCTGGACAAACTGGAGCCATTCCTGGCCCAGCTCAAAGCTCTGGACGAACTGGTGAAGAGTTTTCCGACGGTAGAAACCGCGTAACGCTCGATTCTCCGGTAAAGTACCGCACGATTTGTCGCTCATGCCCTCGGGCGTGAGCGTTGTCGTCTGCAAGTCTGCCCGCTGTACTTCGCTTGCCGACGATAAAGATTTCCTCTAGCTGCGTCGTTTTCGTCAACTTTGGAGTGTTTACAACAATGGCAAAAATCGTCGACATCAAAGGTCGTGAAGTTCTCGACTCCCGTGGCAATCCCACCGTGGAAGCGGACGTGCTTCTCGACAACGGCATCATCGGCAGCGCCTGCGCGCCGTCCGGTGCATCCACTGGCTCGCGTGAAGCGCTCGAGCTGCGTGATGGCGACAAGAGCCGTTACCTGGGCAAGGGCGTGCTCAAGGCGGTAGCCAACATCAACGGTCCGATCCGCGATCTGCTGCTGGGCACCGACCCGAGCGACCAGAAAGCGCTGGATCAGGCGATGATCAAGCTCGACGGTACCGAAAACAAAGCGACCCTGGGCGCCAACGCCATCCTCGCGGTGTCCCTGGCTGCGGCCAAGGCGGCTGCACAGGATCAGGACCTGCCCCTGTACGCGCACATCGCCAACCTCAACGGCACCCCGGGCGTGTACTCGATGCCGGTACCGATGATGAACATCATCAACGGTGGCGAGCACGCCGATAACAACGTCGACATCCAGGAATTTATGGTCCAGCCAGTTGGCGCCAAGTCTTTCTCGGAAGGTCTGCGCATGGGCACCGAGATTTTCCATCACCTGAAAGCCGTGCTGAAGGCCCGTGGCCTGAGCACCGCCGTTGGCGACGAAGGCGGTTTCGCACCGAACCTGGCGTCCAACGAAGACGCGCTGAAAGTGATCTCCGAGGCTGTTGCCAACGCCGGTTACAAGCTGGGCACCGACGTGACCCTGGCGTTGGACTGCGCCGCGAGCGAGTTCTACGAAGACGGCAAGTACAACCTGTCCGGTGAAGGCCAGGTGTTCACTGCTGAAGGTTTCGCCGACTACCTCAAAGGCCTGACCGAGCGTTACCCGATCATCTCCATCGAAGACGGTCTGGACGAGTCCGACTGGGCTGGCTGGAAAATCCTCACCGACAAGATCGGTGAGAAGACCCAACTGGTGGGCGACGACCTGTTCGTGACCAATACCAAGATCCTCAAAGAAGGCATCGATAAAAAGATCGCCAACTCGATCCTGATCAAGTTCAACCAGATCGGCACCCTGACCGAAACCCTGGAAGCCATCCAGATGGCCAAGGCTGCCGGTTACACTGCGGTGATCTCGCACCGTTCGGGCGAAACCGAAGATTCGACCATTGCCGACCTGGCTGTGGGCACCTCGGCTGGCCAGATCAAAACCGGTTCGCTGTGCCGCTCCGACCGCGTTTCCAAGTACAACCAACTGCTGCGTATCGAAGAGCAGTTGAACGGCAAGGCCAAGTACAACGGCCGTGCCGAGTTCCGCGGTTAAGCGCAACCTGATCAAAGGACACCGGATTGTGTCGGAAAAGTCGTGACAGCGATGGATTTGCCACTAATCTGATGCCTTAAGCACAAGCCTGGATCTTTCCAGGCTTCGTGCTATCAGATGCTGCAACATGATGCGTGGCTGTCTTTTTTCACTGGATACCTGATATTCGATGCGCAGTCCTTACTGGTTGTTTCTTGTTTTGCTCTTGCTGCTGGCCGGTCTGCAGTACCGCCTGTGGGTGGGCAATGGCAGTCTGGCGCAGGTCGCCGAGCTGAAACAGCAGATCGCCGAGCAACATGCCGAAAACGAAGGCCTGCTGGAGCGCAACCGGGTGATGGACGCTGAAGTCAGCGAGCTGAAGAAAGGCATGGAGACCGTCGAAGAGCGGGCTCGTCACGAACTGGGCATGGTCAAGGACGGCGAAACCCTTTACCAGTTGGCCCAATGATCGATTCCCTGCCGGCCTTCTGGGCCGTGATTCCTGCCGCGGGCGTCGGTGCCCGAATGGCCGCGGACCGTCCCAAGCAATATCTGCAACTGGGCGGGCGCACAATTCTCGAACACAGCCTCGGCTGTTTCCTTGATCACCCGAGCCTCAAGGGCCTGGTGGTCAGTCTTGCTGTCGATGATCCCTATTGGCCGAATCTGGCATGCGTCAACGATCCGCGCATTCAGCGGGTTGATGGCGGCGCGGAGCGTTCCGCATCGGTGCTCAATGCCTTGCTGCACCTGCATGCGCAAGGTGCCGACGATGAGGATTGGGTGCTGGTGCACGATGCGGCCCGGCCGAATCTGAGTCGCGATGATCTCGACAAGTTGCTTGCCGAACTCGCGGATGACCCGGTCGGCGGTCTGTTGGCGGTTCCTGCTCGCGACACGCTCAAACGCGTTGATAACAACGGACGTGTGGTTGAAACCGTGGATCGCAGCGTGATCTGGCAGGCGTATACACCGCAGATGTTCCGCCTCGGTGCGTTGCATCGGGCGTTGGCCGACAGCCTGGTTGCGGATGCCGTGATCACCGATGAAGCTTCGGCGATGGAATGGGCCGGTCTGGCACCGCGTCTGATCGAAGGGCGGGCGGATAATCTCAAGGTGACTCGGCCGGAAGACCTGGAGTGGTTGCGCCAGCGATGGGCTAACCGCCGCTGATTGCTGTGGCGCCCATTGCGCCGCCTTCGCGAGCAAGCTCGCTCCCACATTTGATTTGCGCCTGACACCAGATTTGCAGTCACTGCACGTCCACTGTGGGAGCGAGCTTGCTCGCGAAGGCGGCCGCACTAACAACCCATCACTCAGCTTCGATACTCCGCCCGCTCAGCCAACCCTTCTTTAAGAAAATCCACCAACTTGCGCACTTTCGGCGACAGATGCCGCTGCTGCGGATACAGCGCCCACACCGCCGTATTAGGCGGCTGATGCGCCTCGAGCAAGGAAATCAGCGCGCCGCTGTGCAGGTGCTCGAGCACGTAATAGTCCGGCAACTGACACAATCCGACACCCTGAAGCGCCGCATCCAGCACCGCCTGCCCACTGTTGCAACGCCAGTTGCCTTGCACTCGCTGGGAAAATTCCCGCCCGTTCTGTTCCAGTTGCCAGATATCCGAACTGCCGATCAGGCAATTGTGCCGACTCAGTTCCGACAGACTGTGTGGGCGCCCGTACCGTTCCAGGTAGGAAGGCGACGCGCACAGGTACATTCTTCGTGGCGCAAGGCGTGTCGCGACCATGCGAGAATCCTGTAACCGTCCCAGACGGATCGCCAGATCCAGCCCTTCATGCACCAGGTCCAGCTGGCGATTGCTCAGCTCGATATCGATACGCAGCTGCGGGTACAGCCCCATGAAGCGAGTCACCAGCGGCACGATAAAGCGTTCGCCATAGGCCACCGCGCAGGTCATGCGCAGCATGCCTTTCGGTTCGCTGGTCAGATCGCCTACCGCGCGCAAGGCTTCTTCGCGACCGTCCTGCAGGCGCTGGCAATGTTGCAGGAAAGTCTGCCCGGCTTCGGTCAACGTAACTCGCCGGGTGCTGCGGTAGAGCAGGCGCGTCTGCAAACGCTCTTCGAGTCGTACGATTTGTCGACTGATGTGCGAGGACGAGATCCCAAGACGCTCGGCAGCGGCGGTGAATTGGTTGCATTCGGCGACCGCAACGAACTCGTCGATGCCTTCCCAGCGGTTTTCCGACACTTGGATTATCCCCGTATGGCAATAATGTTTTGCTTTGGTCCCGATTATTCCTCAGGGCGCGCTGAACTACACTGTCTGTCTGCTTTTTTATTTATTGGATTCATTGGAGAGTCAGCATGATCAAGTCGCGCGCCGCCGTTGCCTTCGAGGCCAAGAAGCCGCTGGAAATCGTAGAAGTCGATGTCGCCATGCCGAAGGCTGGTGAAGTGTTGCTGCGCGTGGTCGCTTCCGGGTGTGCCACACCGATGCCTACACCTTGTCCGGCGCAGACCCGGAAGGCATCTTCCCGTCGATCCTCGGGCACGAAGGTGGCGCCATCGTTGAAGCGATCGGCGAGGGCGTGACCTCGGTTGCCGTCGGCGATCACGTCATTCCGCTCTACACCCCGGAATGCGGCCAGTGCAAATTCTGCAAGTCGGGCAAGACCAACCTCTGCCAGGCCATTCGTGCCACTCAAGGCAAGGGCCTGATGCCGGACGGCACTTCGCGCTTTTCCTACAAGGGCGAAACGATTTTCCACTACATGGGCACATCGACGTTTTCGGAGTACACCGTACTGCCGGAAATTTCCGTAGCGAAGATCTCCAAAGACGCGCCGCTGGAAAAGGTCTGCCTGCTCGGTTGCGGCGTGACCACCGGTATCGGCGCCGTGCTCAACACCGCCAAGGTCAGACCGGGTGACACCGTGGCCATCTTCGGTCTCGGCGGTATCGGCTTGTCGGCCGTGATCGGCGCGGTGAAAGCCAAGGCTGCGCGCATCATCGCCATCGACATCAATCCGGCCAAGTTCGAGATCGCCAAACAACTCGGTGCCACCGATTGCGTGAACCCGAAAGACTTTGATCGTCCGATCCAGGAAGTGATCGTCGACATGACCGATGGCGGCGTCGACTTCTCCTTCGAGTGCATCGGCAATGTGCAACTGATGCGCGCCGCGCTTGAGTGCTGCCACAAAGGCTGGGGCGAGTCGGTCATCATCGGTGTCGCCGGTGCCGGTCAGGAAATCGCTACCCGTCCGTTCCAGTTGGTCACCGGTCGCGTCTGGCGCGGTTCGGCGTTCGGCGGCGTGCGTGGCCGTACTGAATTGCCGAGCTACGTCGACATGGCCCAGAGCGGCGAGATCCCCTGGATACCTTCATCACCCACACCATGGGCCTGGAAGATATCAACAAGGCGTTCGACCTGATGCACGAAGGCAAGAGCATCCGCACAGTCATACATTTCTAACAGCAGCCCCGAGCTGCAAGCTTCAAACTGCAAGTAAAGGTGTTCGTGCTTTTTCTTGAAGCTTGCGGCTTGCGGCTTGCAGCTAGGGAGAATCCCTTGAATCTGGAAAACATTTCCTGTCAGAAGAGTTTCGGTGGCTGGCACAAGCGCTATCGCCATCGTTCCGAAGTGCTTGATTGCGACATGGTCTTTGCCGTGTACCTGCCGCCGCAAGCAGAGCAGGGCGGCAAGCTGCCGGTGTTGTACTGGTTGTCCGGGCTGACCTGCACCGATGAGAATTTCATGCAGAAGGCCGGTGCGATGCGCATGGCTGCCGAGCTCGGTCTGATTATCGTCGCCCCGGATACCAGTCCGCGTGGCCCGGATGTTCCGGACGATGCGGACAAGGCCTGGGACTTCGGTCTCGGTGCGGGGTTTTATCTGAACGCCACCCAGGAACCGTGGGCGCGGCACTATCAGATGCATGACTATGTCGTGAAGGAACTGCCTGCACTGGTCGAAGCGCATTTCCCCGCATCCGACAAGCGCAGCATCAGCGGCCACTCCATGGGCGGCCACGGCGCGTTGGTCTGCGCGCTGCGCAATCCGGGTCGTTATCAATCAGTGTCGGCGTTCTCGCCGATTACCCATCCGATCGATTGCCCGTGGGGCCAGAAGGCCTTTTCCAACTATTTGGGCGAAGACCGTTCGAAGTGGAAGGAGTGGGACGCCTGTGTGCTGATTGCGGAGGCGACGGAGAAGTTGCCGTTGCTGGTCGATCAAGGTGATCGTGACGATTTCCTCGCCACGCAACTGAAACCCGAAGCCTTGCAACACGCCGCAAAACAAGCGGGGCATCCGCTGGAGCTGCGCCTGCAACCGGGCTACGACCACAGCTATTTCTTCATCTCAAGCTTCATTGACGACCACTTGCAGCATCACGCGCGCGCTCTGCGCGGTTAATGCAGGTAGAATCACGCCCTGACAAAAATCGGGGCGTTTTTTTATGCGTATTGGCCACGGCTACGATGTGCACCGTTTCGCTGAAGGCGATTTCATTACTCTGGGCGGCGTGCAGATTGCACACGGCTTCGGGCTGCTCGCTCATTCCGACGGTGACGTCCTGCTGCACGCCTTGAGCGACGCCTTGCTCGGCGCGGCGGCGCTGGGTGATATCGGCAAACACTTTCCGGACACCGACCCGCAATTCAAGGGCGCCGACAGCCGTGTGCTGTTGCGTCATGTGGTCAGTCTGATCCACGCCAAGGGCTGGAAAGTCGGCAACGTCGACAACACCATCGTTGCCCAGGCGCCAAAAATGGCGCCGCATATCGAATCGATGCGCGCGCTGATCGCGGCGGATCTTCAAGTTGAGTTGGATCAAGTGAACGTCAAAGCTACCACCACCGAAAAGCTTGGCTTTGTCGGTCGCGAAGAAGGCATCGCCGTGCACTCCGTTGCCTTGTTGCTGCGCGCATGAATGAACTGCAATTGCTCGGCCCGCGGGCCTATGGCGAAGCGCTTGGTACCGCAGTACTGAAAGCCATTGCCGAAGACTTTCAGGTCGATGAAGTGCTGGATATCCCGTTCAGCGGTGACGGCGAACACCTGTGGATCTGGGTCGAAAAACGCGGTCTGAATACCGAAGAAGCGGCCCGTCGAATCGCCAAGGCGGCGGGTGTGCCGTTGCGCACCGTCAGCTATGCCGGCCTGAAAGACCGTCAGGCCCTGACACGACAGTGGTTCAGCGTGCAACTGCCGGGCAAGGCCGACCCGGATCTGACGGCGGCGGAAAACGACACGCTGAAGATCCTCAAGACCACGCGCCATAAGCGCAAGCTGCAACGCGGTGCGCATTCGGCCAACGGTTTCACCCTGCGCCTGACGCAATTCAATGGCGACAAAGACGCGCTTGAACAACGCCTGCAACTGATCGCCAAGCAGGGCATTCCCAATTATTTCGGCGCCCAGCGTTTCGGCCATGACGGCGGTAACGTTGTCGACGCGCGTTCGTGGGCGGCGCGCAAGGCTTTGCCGGAACAGCGCAATGTGCGCTCGCGCCTGCTGTCGACGGCGCGCAGCTTTCTGTTCAACCAGGTGCTGGCGGCGCGCGTCGCCGATGGCACCTGGAACACCGCGCTGGTTGGCGATCTGCTGGCCTTCACCGACAGCCGCAGTTTTTCCCCGCCGGTGAAACCGAATGCAGCGACCCGCGTCTGGCGATTCTCGACCTGCACCCGACCGGTCCGCAGTGGGGCGAAGGTGACTCGCCGGCTGCTGGTGCTGTCCATGAACTGGAGCAGGCGATCGCCACCCGCGAAGCGGAGCTGCGCGACTGGTTGATCCACGCCGGCATGAGCCATGAACGTCGCATCCTGCGGCTGCCCATTGGCGGGTTGACGTGGCATTATCCCCAACCTGACATTCTGCAACTGGAATTCGTCCTCCCGGCCGGATGCTTCGCCACCGTATTGGTGCGCGAGCTCGTTGATCTGGTGCCGGTGGGGCAGACGGACAGCCCATGCGTATTCTGATTTCTAACGACGATGGGGTCACCGCGCCCGGTCTCGCCGCGCTTTATGCTGCGCTGGCGGATTACACCGAATGCGTGGTTATCGCCCCGGAGCAGGACAAAAGCGGCGCCAGCAGTTCGCTGACGCTCGACCGTCCGCTGCACCCGCAATACTTGGCCAACGGCTTTATCAGCCTCAACGGCACGCCGACCGATTGCATTCACCTGGGCCTTAACGGCTTGCTTGAACGCGAAGCGGACATGGTGGTTTCCGGCATTAATCTGGGCGCCAATCTTGGTGACGACGTGCTGTATTCCGGGACCGTAGCGGCAGCCCTTGAAGGACGATTTCTCCAGCGCCCATCGTTTGCCTTCTCACTGGTCTCGCGTCAGGTGGATAACCTGCCGACTGCGGCCTACTTTGCGCGCAAACTGGTCGAGGCCCACGCCGGGCTCGATCTGCCACCGCGCACGGTACTCAACGTGAACATCCCCAATTTGCCCATCGATCACATTCGCGGCATTCAGTTGACCCGCCTCGGCCACCGCGCTCGCGCGGCAGCCCCGATGAAAGTGGTCGATCCGCGTGGCAAGGCCGGATACTGGATTGCCGCTGCCGGCGACGCTGAAGATGGCGGCCCGGGCACCGACTTTCATGCCGTGATGCAGGGCTATGTGTCCATCACGCCGTTGCAGCTCGACCGCACCTTCAATGAAGCTTTCAGAAGCCTGGATGGCTGGCTGGGAGGGCTGAGCTGATGCGTGAACATGACGACCGCCTGCGCAGCGGCATTGGCATGACCTCCCAACGCACCCGTGAGCGACTGATCCAGCGTCTGTATGAAGAAGGCGTGTCCAACGCCAAAGTGCTGGAAGTGATCCGCCGCACCCCGCGTCACCTGTTTGTCGACGAGGCGCTGGCGCACCGCGCTTACGAAGACACCGCGCTGCCTATCGGCAACAACCAGACCATTTCCCAGCCTTACATGGTTGCGCGCATGAGCGAGCTGCTGCTGGAAGCGGGTCCGCTGGATAAAGTGCTGGAGATCGGCACGGGCTCCGGCTACCAGACGGCCGTGTTGTCGCAATTGGTTGAGCGGGTGTTTTCCGTCGAGCGCATCAAGGTGCTGCAGGATCGCGCCAAGGAGCGTCTGGTCGAGTTGAACCTGCGTAACGTGGTGTTTCGCTGGGGCGATGGCTGGGAAGGCTGGCCGGCGCTGGCGCCCTACAACGGCATCATCGTTACCGCCGTGGCGACCGATGTGCCACAGGCCTTGCTTGATCAATTGGCTCCTGGTGGACGCATGGTGATTCCAGTCGGCTCCGGTGAAGTGCAGCAACTGATGCTGATCGTGCGCGAAGAACATGGCTTTTCCCGACACGTTTTGGGCGCTGTACGTTTCGTGCCTTTGCTCAACGGGCCACTGGCCTGAGCATTTGTAAACAGGCGCTGAATTCCTTTCAACGGCGCCGGTCTTACACCGGCAGCCAGGTTTTAAACGCAGCGTATTTGCCACTGGCAAACGTGTGCGCCCGGTGATTTCGCTTCATTAAAGGTAAAGCCGGTTCGGCCCGTTATACTTGCGACACCTCATGCCGCAGTGCGGCATTCAGAATTTTCAGCCACCACAAAAGGGAGCGGCGGGTGAGTCTCACAGTCATTGCGCAGCGTATGGGTAACACGAGCTTTCAGCGCCTGGTGACTGGCCTTGTCTTGAGCACCTTGCTGGTCGGTTGCTCCAGCACCAAATCGAGCAACGTGCGGGTTGTCGATCGCAACAATGCGGTGGCACAACGTCCTACCGTAACCACCGGGCAGTATGTAGTCCGTCCTGGCGATACCTTGTTTTCGATCGCCTTTCGTTACGGCTGGGACTACAAAACCCTCGCCGCGCGGAACAACATTCCTACGCCGTATACGATCCATCCGGGTCAGACAATTCGCTTCGACGGGCGCAGCGGTTCAACGCCGACAGCGGTGGTGAGCAACGCCAGTTCTTCACCTTCTTCGTCGAGTAAAACCACGGTAATCCGGCGCCAGGCGAATGGCACCACAACCACTACAACCACCGGTTCCAAAGGGGTTGTACCGTCCGTCGCGAGCAAACCTGCGCCCGCGCCACTGCCTCCGGCAGGCCCGGCCCCGACCGGCTGGGGATGGCCATCTAATGGCGTTCTGATTGGAAAATTCTCTTCAAACGGTAGTTTGAATAAAGGAATTGATATCGCCGGAGATTTGGGACAGCCTGTTTTAGCTGCGTCTGATGGGACGGTCGTATACGCCGGGAGTGGCTTAAGGGGCTACGGCGAATTGGTCATCATCAAACACAGCGAAACCTACGTCAGTGCTTACGGACATAACCGCAGGCTGTTGGTTCGGGAGGGGCAGCAGGTCAAGGTCGGACAGACAATTGCCGAAATGGGGTCAACGGGTACAGACCGGGTGAAACTGCATTTTGAGATTCGCCGCCAAGGTAAACCTGTGGATCCGCTGCAGTTCCTGCCAAGACGTTGATTTGAAGGCCAGCCTGTTCCGTCGCGTAGAGGGGACAGGCTCCAGCGTTGCCAAGGATAAAGGCGTCGCTTGAGCTTGGGGTCGAACTCACCAAAGGACTATAACAATGGCTCTCAGTAAAGAAGTGCCGGAGTTTGACATCGACGATGAGGTTCTCCTTATGGAGACCGGCATCGATTCGGACTCGATGTTGAATGATGAAGGGGCTGCTCCACCTTCCGTTCGTTCCAAATCCAGACACTCCGCCACACTCAAACAACATAAATACATCGACTACACTCGGGCACTTGATGCCACGCAGCTGTATCTCAACGAAATCGGCTTTTCCCTCTGCTGTCCCCGGAAGAAGAAGTTCATTTTGCGCGCTTGTCGCAAAGTGGCGATCCGGCCGGGCGCAAGCGCATGATCGAAAGTAACCTGCGGCTGGTGGTCAAGATCGCCCGGCGTTACGTTAATCGGGGGCTGTCGCTGCTGGATCTGATTGAAGAGGGCAACCTCGGCCTGATCCGCGCGGTGGAAAAGTTCGATCCCGAGCGCGGCTTCCGCTTCTCAACCTACGCCACCTGGTGGATCCGTCAGACCATCGAACGCGCGATCATGAATCAGACCCGGACCATCCGGCTGCCGATTCATGTGGTCAAGGAGCTCAACGTGTACCTGCGGGCCGCACGCGAGCTGACGCAAAAACTCGATCACGAACCTTCACCCGAAGAAATCGCCAACCTGCTGGAAAAACCGGTGGGCGAGGTCAAGCGCATGCTCGGCCTGAACGAACGGGTTTCTTCGGTCGACGTCTCGCTGGGTCCGGATTCGGATAAAACCCTGCTGGACACCCTCACTGATGATCGTCCAACGGATCCGTGCGAACTGCTGCAGGATGACGACCTGTCGCAGAGCATCGATCAATGGCTGTCGGAACTGACCGACAAGCAGCGCGAGGTGGTGATCCGCCGCTTTGGCCTGCGCGGCCACGAAAGCAGCACGCTTGAGGACGTAGGCCTGGAGATCGGTCTGACCCGCGAGCGGGTACGGCAGATCCAGGTGGAGGGCCTAAAGCGCCTTCGCGAGATCCTGGAGAAGAATGGCCTGTCGAGCGAGTCGCTGTTTCAGTAAGCGCCTGATCGACCGCCCGCAAAAAGCCCCGGCTGATTTGATCAGTCGGGGCTTTTTGTTTATGCCTGTCTCGTGCATCGGGGCTGGCAGGCGAGGTGCCAGACGAGCGGTCAGCATTTTCTGAGTTTGTAGTCTCGCGCTGTAAGCCTTTGCTTACTGTGTCGTAAGTGTTCGCTATTTTTACACTTCGGAGGAAGGCGATTGCACTCGTTGCCAAACGGTAACTTTCTGATTTTGCAGAAAATTTTTCAGTTGTTATGTCTTTATGTCAGCGTAGTCATGCACCTGAGCCTGATTGCTCCGCTGCGGAAACTCTCTAATATCAGGGCTGTGTCGACGGACAGACACGCCCTTCACGGAAGAGGGGAACGGACATCGCAGGAGGCGATTCATCAGGACGATGAAAAGGAATACAGGGAATAGGGAAAAATGTGGGCGGGTCATACCGCCCCTTTTTTCGCCTGCAGAAAAGTACAACCTGCACAAAGCAAAAAGGCCCGCAAGGGGCCTTTTTAGTCGACGCGAGGCAGATCAGCGTTCGAGGTCAGCAATTTTACCGGTCTTGCCATCCCACTCTTCAGCGCCCGGCAACGGATCTTTCTTCTCTGTAATATTCGGCCAGATATCCGCCAGCTCGGCATTGAGCTCGATGAAGTTTTCCATGCCGCTTGGGATCTCGTCTTCCGAGAAGATCGCCACAGCCGGGCATTCAGGTTCACACAGCGCGCAATCGATGCACTCGTCCGGGTGAATCACCAGGAAGTTCGGGCCTTCGTAAAAGCAGTCCACCGGACAGACTTCTACGCAGTCGGTGTACTTGCACTTGATGCAGTTGTCGGTGACGACGAAGGTCATTTCTAATTTTCTCCTCAGGCGGCGGCAGCGTTGCCCCTTCACGGTTGGGGTCGCCAGGTTCGGGAGCGATACCTGCTGACCAGGCTATGAGCCAGCAGCATCCCGAACCGCGCGAGATTCTAACAGCTTGAAGCGATTTGCGTTATATCCGCTTCTTCAGTGCTTATATCCGGTTCTTCAGTGCATAGAGCATTTCCAGCGCACGGCGTGGCGTCATATCGTCCAGATCCACTTTCGCCAATTCGTCGAGTACCGGATGCGGCAGCGAGGCGAACATATCGCTTTGCTGCGGTATCGACGGTTTGCCCTTGGCCGCCGGTTTCGGCGCCTCGTGGGGCAGGGCAGTGTCTTCCAGGCGACTCAGATGCTCACGCGCGCGCAGGATCACTTCGCTCGGCACACCCGCCAGTTGCGCCACTGCCAGGCCGTAGCTCTGGCTGGCCGGCCCAGGCAGAACGTGGTGCAGAAACACGATGCGTTCGTTGTGCTCGGTAGCGTTCAGGTGCACGTTGGCTACCAGAGGTTCGGCTTCCGGCAGCACGGTCAGTTCAAAATAGTGCGTGGCGAACAAGGTGTAGGCGCGCAGGTGAGCCAAGCGCTCGGCCGCCGCCCACGCCAGCGACAGACCGTCAAAGGTGCTGGTGCCGCGCCCGACTTCGTCCATCAGCACCAGACTGCGCTCGGTAGCGTTATGCAGGATATTGGCGGTTTCGCTCATCTCGACCATGAAGGTCGAACGACCGCCGGCCAGATCATCGCTTGAACCGATACGGGTGAAGATGCGGTCGACCAGCGACAACTCACAACTGGCGGCCGGCACGAAACTACCGATATGCGCCAGCAGCACGATCAAAGCGGTTTGCCGCATGTAAGTGGATTTACCGCCCATGTTCGGCCCGGTGATCACCAGCATGCGCGTGTTGTCATCCAGGCTCAGATCGTTGGCCACGAACGGCGTGGTCAGCACTTGCTCGACCACCGGGTGACGCCCCTGAGTGATGCGCATGCACGGCTCGCTGACGAAACGCGGGCAGTTCAGGTCAAGATTCAGCGCGCGCTCGGCAAGGTTGCTCAGCACGTCCAGCTCGGCCAGTGCGCTGGCAGTGTCCTGCAGCGGTGGCAGTTGGCTGATCAAGTCTTCGAGCAGCGCTTCGTAAAGCATCTTTTCCCGAGCCAGCGCGCGACTCTTGGCCGACAGTGCTTTGTCTTCGAACTCTTTCAGCTCGGGCGTGATAAACCGCTCGGCGCCCTTCAGCGTCTGCCGGCGGATGTAGTCCGCTGGCGCCGATTCAGCCTGCTTGCTCGGCAATTCGATGAAATAGCCATGGATGCGGTTGTAGCCGACTTTCAGATTGGCCAGACCGGTACGTGCTTTTTCGCGGGCTTCGAGATCGATAAGGAACTGGCCGGCGTTTTCGCTCAGTGATTGCAGTTCGTCGAGTTCGCTGTCGTAACCGGTTTTCAAAACGCCGCCGTCACGGATCACCGCCGGCGGGTTATCGATAATGGCTTTTGCCAGCAGCGCCGCCAGTTCCGGGTAGGTGCTGGTGGTGGCCGCCAGATGCTGCAGGTGCGGCGCTTCCAGATCGGTCATCGCCACTTGCAGTTCTGGCAGCGCGCCGAGGGCGTCACGCAGACGCGCAAGGTCACGCGGTCGCGCATTGCGCAGACCGATCCGCGCCAGGATCCGTTCGATGTCGCCGATTTCCTTGAGCTGCGGTTGCAGCTTTTCGAAGCGATAACCGTCGAGCAGGCAACGGATTGAGGTCTGGCGGGCCAGCAGCACGGTGAGATCGCGCAGCGGCCGGTTCAGCCAACGAGTCAGCAATCGGCTGCCCATGGCGGTCTGGCAGCGATCGACCACCGATTGCAGGGTGTTGTCGCGGCCACCGGCCAGGTTGGTGTCCAACTCGAGATTGCGCCGGCTGGCGCCGTCGAGCACCACGGTGTCATCGAGACGTTCGTGACGCAGGCTGCGCAAGTGAGGCAGGGCGGTGCGCTGGGTTTCCTTGGCGTAGGCCAACAGGCAACCGGCAGCGCCAATGGCCAGGGTCAGGTTTTCGCAGCCGAAGCCTTTCAGGTCTTGGGTGGAAAACTGCTGGCAGAGACTTTTCAACGCAGAGTCACGCTCGAAGTCCCACGGCGCACGACGACGCACGCCACGGCGTTTTTCCGCCGGCAGGTCTTTCGGCCAGTCATCCGGGATCAGTAGCTCAACCGGATTCACGCGCTCCAGCTCGGCCAGCAGGTTTTCCCAGCCTTTGATTTCGAGCACAGTGAAGTTGCCGCTGGTGATGTCCAGCACCGCCAGACCAAAAAGACGCTCGTCGCCCAGCACTGCAGCAATAAGGTTATCGCGACGCTCATCGAGCAGCGCTTCATCGCTGACCGTCCCCGGCGTGATGATCCGCACCACTTGGCGTTCAACCGGGCCTTTGCTGGTGGCCGGGTCGCCGACCTGCTCGCAAATCACCACCGACTCGCCGAGCTTGACCAGTTTCGCCAGGTAACCTTCCGCCGCATGGTAAGGAATCCCACACATCGGAATCGCCTGACCCGCCGACTGCCCGCGCGCGGTCAGGGTGATGTCTAGCAACTTGGCGGCTTTCTTCGCATCTTCGTAGAAGATTTCGTAGAAATCGCCCATGCGATAGAACATCAGCTGATCTGGGTGCTGATTCTTCAGGCGCCAGTATTGCTGCATCATCGGAGTGTGGGAGGACAGGTCGGAGACGGCTTTATTCATCGGATTGTCGGGCAACTCGTTAAAAGATGTAGGGCAAAGCGCGGGCAGTGGCCGGGCTTTTCCGCGATGGGCGCAAGGTTACCATGGGCAGTCAGCCCGACGCAGGCACTGCGGTCGGGAGAGCGTTTACTTGCAGTGAAAAGTTGATCCATGCACGATTTATGCAAATCAGCATTTGTCTTCGCGAAAAACTTCAAGCACTATGCGCGTTATGCAAAAACGCAACGTTTCGTCC
This sequence comes from Pseudomonas sp. B21_DOA, assembly GCA_030544685.1. Classification (NCBI taxonomy): domain Bacteria; kingdom Pseudomonadati; phylum Pseudomonadota; class Gammaproteobacteria; order Pseudomonadales; family Pseudomonadaceae; genus Pseudomonas; species Pseudomonas sp. B21_DOA. The sequence goes on from CP086683.1 coordinate 2,271,015, forward strand.
GTCTTAAGAGCACTGCTCGACCAGCACGGGATCTCCCCACGGAGCTCCACCGTCGCACCGGCGTGCCTCAATCCACGCTCTCGCGGATTCTCAGCGGGAAGATTGTCGATCCTTCGGATAAACATATCTCGAAGATCGCCGAGTATTTCAACGTCAGCACCGATCAGTTGCGCGGGCGCGCGGATGTCACGCCAAGGACCGGCGGCACTCGCGCTGACGTGCATGCGGAACTCAAGGACATAAGCCTGTGGGACGACGACACGCCCGTCGATGACGACGAGGTGTCGGTGCCCTTTCTACGTGAGGTTGAATTGGCTGCTGGATCAGGAAGATTCGTCATCGAAGAGAGCGAACGCTCCAGCCTGCGCTTCGGCAAGCGCAGCCTGCGCCACAACGGCGTGCAGTTCGACCAGGCCAAGTGTGTGACCGTACGTGGCAACAGCATGTTACCGGTCCTGCGCGATGGTGCGACTGTCGGCGTCAACGCCGGCAAGTGCGGTATCGGCGACATCATCGATGGCGACCTGTATGCGATCAATCACAACGGCCAGTTGCGCGTTAAACAACTCTATCGCCTGCCCACCGGCATCCGTCTGCGCAGCTTCAATCGCGACGAGCATCCGGACGAGGACTACAGCTTCCAGGAAATCCAGGAAGAGCAGATCGTCATCCTCGGTCACGTCTTCTGGTGGGGCATGTACGCCCGCTAACTCTCGTTCATCCAACTGAAACCTGCCCCTCGGCAGGTTTTTTCGCCTGCAGAAATCTCCCCACCCCTTGGCCCGCTTGGGTTTCATGCGCAAGCGCAAATTTAATGCATAAATAAATGCATTTACGCATTGACTGTATATGCATCCATGCATATTCTTGCCACCAAGCCGCTCGACAAAGCGGCTGGCAAGACAAGCTCTTTAGTTTCACAAGAACAGGCAGCGATGAACCGGCCTCAACGGTTCAGAGGGTTGGCAACTGACCCGGGTGTGCAGCGTAAAGCACCAGAAGCAGTTATCCGGCGGGCAGGGACCGCGGTCGGAAAAACAATCTGAATGGACTCGTACCGCGCCAGTAGCGCCGAAAAGTCAGCTTCCTTCTCGAACACAGGATTGAAGGAAGGCGAAGGAGCGCATTACTGAAAAGCCCGGTGTACAAGCGCCGGGCTTTTTGGAATGCCTACCGGGCAGAAACTGAAACGCCGGGATGCCGGCACTCAATAAGGATGATGAGCATGAAGAAATACGCACGTGTTGTCGCTGGCAAAGTAGACAACATTTTTGAAACCGCGAACCCGATCACCGATGAGTTTCCGGCGGATCAAGTCTGGGTGGATGTCAGCGCATTGCCCAAGATCGATTATTCCTGGAACGCGGTGAACACCGACGGCGTCTGGACATTTACTGATAGCGATATGTGGGGGCAACCGTCCATGTTGGCTATTCAAATGCGTAACGAAAGAATGACTCGTTTCGACAAAGTCAACTTCACCCTGGCATCGTCGGCACTGGTGCAAAAAGTCGAGCTGGGGCTGGCAACACCTGCTGAAGAGGCCGCACTGCTGGCCTACAAGCAGTTCTTCATCGCGATGAGCCAAGTCAACAAACAGCCGGGCTATCCACTGGGCGTCATTTGGCCTGAAGTGCCATAAGCGACGCTTGGCGCATCCGCAATATTGAAATGCGCAGTGCATTACTAAAGCCTGGCCTTGTTGCCGGGCTTTTAAATACCTGCCAGTTGCACGGCGATATTCCTGCCAAAGAGTAAATGAGGAAGACCCAATGAGTCTTTATGCATTGGTTGAATACAACCGAGTTGTCCAGTTGAAAGAAAGTGAAGTGATTCTTGAACCACCCGCTTCGCCAACCTCGGTTTGGGTTGATGTAACCGGCAGTACGGATATTCGGGTGGGTTGGAGCGCAACCTTCAATGGGGTCTGGACCTTCTCTGCACCGACCGAAGAAGAGCTGCGAAACGAAGCCGAACAGCAGAAGTGGCAATTGCTGAATGGGGCCGCCAACTGGTTACTGATGAACTCGCTGCAGTTCAAAGTCGACGTCGGCGTCGCCACCAGCGACGACCAGGCTCGGCTGTTGGCCCACAAGCAATACTGCATCGCCCTCAGCGAAATCGATCAGCAGTCTGGTTATCCGGCGAACATCGCGTGGCCAGTCGCACCTTACTGATTCCAACTCGAGTAATCGATCGGCGGGACCGCATTGCTGAAAAGCCTGGCGCAAGGCCGGGCTTTTGGAATGCCTGCCTGAAGAGACATTATTTGAACTCAATTCCCATCTATCACCCACTGCCCACGGAGGCGTGACATGACAAACGAGCAACAAGCGTTGGCGGACATGCCGATCTGGCTGGTCATCCTCCTCGCCGTCGTCGGCGGGGTGTCCGGCGAAATGTGGCGTGCCGACAAGGAGGGTGCCCGCGGCTGGTCACTGGTACGGCGGCTGGCCCTGCGCTCCGGTGCCTGCATGATCTGCGGCGTGTCGGCGATCATGCTGCTGTATGCCGCCGGCATGTCGATCTGGGCCGCTGGTGCGTTTGGCTGCCTGACCGCCATGGCCGGCGCCGACGTCGCCATCGGCCTTTACGAACGCTGGGCGGCCAAGCGCATCGGCGTCTGCGAAGTACCGCCGCGCGACCAGCCTTAACCCTGAATATTTTCCGTGCCGCCATGTTGGCGGCAGGGCTGCGCGTGGACGAATGAAAAGGAGGTCATGTATGCCCACACCGATCCAGCAGCCGTCGCAACTGTTTACAGCCATCGCGACGACACTGCGCAACACCGCCGGTCTCAACCTCAATGTCGGCGGTCCCGATGACTTCACTGCGGCGGGCGATCAGGCCTGGATACTGATCGACTTTGACCGAAACGCGTCCGGCGTGCGCGCCGCAGATGGGCGTATCGCTCATGTAATGACGTTGTCACTGCAAGTCGTGCCGGCGCTTTCTGCGACCGCATTTACGACATGCGACCTGATCGCTGTGCTGAAAAACCTGATCACCGACAACCGCTGGGGATTGCCCGGCGATCAATGCGATCTGCCCACGAATATCGATGGATTGCCCTCGTTGCTCATTCGCGGCGATCAGCCATACAAAGCCTGGACCCTGACCTTCGAGCAGACCCTCTACCTCGGTCCGACCCTGCTCGATGATCCGCTGGGCGTGCCCAAATTTGCCCGCACCTGGGAGGTCAGCAATATCGACGATCCCGAGCAATACACCGCGCTGGAGGGTTGACCGATGTTCGACGCATTACTGCGTATGCAGCTCGGCCCGATCATTGAGCGTCTGGCGGAAATGGAAGCGGAAATCGAAGACCTGCATCGCCGTGCCGAGAGTTTCTGTCGTATTGGTATCTGTCAATCGGTCGATGCGGCTAGCAACACTTGCCAGGTCAGCCATGGCGGATTGCTCACGCCGGCGATCAAGTTTTTCAACCCCAGCGCCGGTGCGCAAAGCGAATCGCGAATCCCGACGGTGGGCGAGCAGTGCCTGCTGTTCAACTATGGCAGCGGTGAAAGCGGTGCGCAGAGCGTGGCGTTGTTCGGTTTGAACAGTGACCGTTTCCCAGCGGCCTCGACCGTACCGACGCTGACCCGTCGGGTGCATGGCGACGGCAGCGAAAGCGGTTACGACGATGCCACTCACACCTTGCACTGGCAAAACGGCCCGGCCGCGTTCAACGGTTCTCGCGAGTCGCTCCAGTTCAGCATCGGCCCGGCGCGACTGGCCATGACTCCGCAGTTGATCACCCTGCAACTGGGCGCCGTCGGCCTGAGTATTGACGCCTCGGGCGTGCATTTCAGCGGCCCCTTGGTCGATCACCAGGGCCGCGTCATCAGCCCCTGATTCAAGAGCCTCCCATGATCGGAATCGATAGAGAAAGCGGGGCCACGGTCGACGACTGGCTGCAGTTTGTGCAGCGCGCGACCCGGGCCCTGACCACGCCGCTGGGCACCCGGCAAAAACGCCCTTTGTATGGATCGCTGATCCCCACGCTGCTCGGGCAGAACCTCGGTGACGACGTTCTGCTTCTGGCGCAGAGCCACGCCGCGCAAGCGTTCTACAACTCGCAAAACGGTATCGATGATTTTCAGCCGCAAGTGATTGTTGCCAGTCGCCACGGCGACGGCCTGCTGCTGCGATTTGCCGGCACCTGGAAAAACCGCCAACAAACTTTCGAGGTGGCGACATGAGCATGCTTATCCCGGGCCAGAATCAGCTGGCCGAACCCGCGCTGATCACAGTCGAAGCGTTTGAAGATCTGCTCGCCGAGTTCAAGACTTTCGTCATCGAATACGTGGGTGCTCGTTCGCCGACCAGCGCCGAAAAACTCAAGACCAGTCTGGAAAACGAAAGCGAATTGCTCACCCTCGCGCTGGAAGCGTTCTGCGTGCGCCTGCAAACCCATGAGCGCAAATACAATGCGCGCATCAAGCAGATGCTGGCGTGGTGGGCGACTGGCAGCAATCTGGATGCGCGGCTGGCGGACATGGGCTTGGAGCGGCAATTGATCGATCCCGGCGACCCGGCGGCATTTCCGCCGGTGCCGGCGATTTATGAAAGTGATGACGACGCTCGGCTGCGTTATTACCTGGCACCTCATGCACCGGCGGCTGGTTCGCGGATGCAGTATCGCCGTGAGGTATTCACCCTCGGCGAGCGGCCCACGGTGCAGGTCGAGTCCACTGATTCCGGCGTGGTAAACGTCACCTACACCTTCGATCCCGACGGCCTCGCCGCGCAGGTCAAGGATGGCAATGGGCGGCGCACTGCGCCGGGCGAGGTGCAGGTCACCGTGCTTTCGCGAGAAGGCGATGGCACACCTTCCGAAGCATTGCTCGACGGCGTCCGTCAGCATTTCGCCCGACCGGATGTGCGCCCGGAAACCGACCTTGTCACCGTCAAGGCTGCCGAGATCCAGCGGTACAAAATCCGCGTCATTGCCAAGATCAATTCCGGCCCCGATTCGGGCCTGACCAAGGTCGCGGCGCAAGCGCAATTGCAGGCTTACGCCGACAGTTGTCATCGCCTCGAAGGTCGGGTCGATCCGAGCTGGATCGACTACACGTTGCACAGCGCCGGCGCCGTGCAACTGCAGATTCTCGAACCGCTGACGCCGATCGTCACCACCGCATTTCAGGCGCCGTACTGCACGGCGGTCGAAGTCGAGGTGCTGACCCTATGAGTGAACCAACGCAACATCCGACACTGCTGCCGGCCAACAGCTCAGCCCTTGAGCGCGGGCTCGATCTGGGCTTTGGCGCCTTGCTCGATCGCATCGCGCCGCCGTTTCCCGAACTGATGAACCCCAGCGCCACCCCGGTGGCTTTCCTGCCTTACCTGGCGGCCGATCGCGGCGTCGCCGAATGGAGCAGCGATGCGCCGGAAGCGGAAAAACGCCTGACCGTCGAACTGGCCTGGCCCACTGCACGCCAGGCCGGCACTCGAAAAGCGCTGGAAAACGCCGCCAAGGGGTTGCAACTGCGCCCGGAAATCCGTGCCTGGTACGAACAGACACCGCCCGGCGTGCCGTACAGCTTTTCCGTACGAGCCTTCAGCGACCAACCCTACAGCGAAGAAATCGATGCACGTCTCGACCGCCGTCTGGCCGATGCCAAAAGCGAGCGGGACATTCTCTCGGTGTCGGTGGGCTTGAGCGCGTTTGGCAATCACGTCATCGGCGCCGCGACGTTCTGCGGCGAGCTGACTACGGTTTATCCGGTGTTCACCGAAGGCCTTGAAACCTCTGGCGAGGCGTTCATGGCCGCGGCTTTGTACACCGTCGAAACATCCACTATTTATCCTCAGGGGGCCTGAATGGCTGACTATTACACCCTGCTCACCAACGCAGGGATTGCCTACGAAACGGCGTGCAAGGCCGCAGGTACGCCGATCAAGCTGACGCAGATTTCCGTCGGCGACGGCAACGGCGCGGTCTACAACCCGGCCGCGACCGCCACCGCGCTGAAACGCGAAGTCTGGCGCGGGCCGCTCAATGCACTGTTCCAGGACGAGAAAAACCCGAGCTGGCTGCTCGCCGAAGTGACCATCCCGCCGGATGTCGGCGGCTGGTATGTGCGTGAAGCCGGCCTGTGGACCGACACCGGTATTCTCTACGCCATCGTCAAATACCCGGAGTCGTTCAAACCGGTGCTGGCGACGTCGGGCTCGGGCAAGGAGTTCTACATCCGCTCGATTTTCGAGACGAGCAATGCGTCGCTGGTGACGTTGTTGATTGATGACACGGTGGTCAAGGCCACGCGTGCCTGGGTCATGAGCTATCTGGCCGAAGAACTCGGCAAGCTCGATGGCAAGCAATCGGTGCGTGTTGCGGCGACTGGCAATGTCGTGTTGAACGGCGCGCAGCAGATTGATGGTGTGGCGGTAATCGCCGGCGACCGTGTGTTGCTGCCGAGCCAGACCTTGGCCAAGGACAACGGGCTGTGGATCGTTACCAACGGCGACTGGCAGCGCGCGACTGATGCCAACAGCAGCGCCAAAGTCACGCCGGGCCTGACGGTGATGGTCGAGGAGGGCTCGGCGAACGGGGATTCGCTGTGGCACCTGACCACCAACGCGCCGATTACGCTGGGCACTACGGCCCTGACCTTCAAGATGCTGGCCGGGCGAACCGGGATTGCTGCCGGGACTTACAAGAGTCTGACGGTTGATGAATATGGGCGCGCCACGGCCGGGGCCAATCCTGAAACGCTGGCCGGTTTTGGCATAAAGGATTCGTATACCAAGGCCGAAGTTGAAGCGCTGATTGCCAACGCCTCGGCGCTGCCGGTGGGGTCGATTGTGGCGTTCCCGGTTGATGCGCCACCGCCGGGGTTTCTGGAGCTGGATAACAGCGTCAAGAGCAGTGCGACTTACCCGGACTTGAGCGCCTATTTGGGTGGCAAGTTCAACAAGGGTGATGAGGGGGTTGGCAACTTTCGGCTGCCGGAAGCGCGTGGGGAGTTTTTGCGGGGTTGGGATCATGGGCGGGGAGTGGATGCTGGCCGCACTCTTGGCAGCACGCAAACCGATAACTTAAAGGCACACAGCCATTACCTTCCGACTGGTTCTGGCGGTGGGCAAGCGGTTGATCCTAATGGGGAAATACCGTCCGTAGTGTTAAAGGATACCGCCTCTGACTGGGCGCTACGTTCAACGTTCGGAGGCGACAACGCTGAGCTGTCCATCGGAAGCGTCAGGACTTACAACTACGGCTCCGCGACTGAAACCCGCCCCCGCAACATAGCCGTCATGTGGTGCATCAAGGCCTGGAATACCCCGGTCAATCAGGGAAACATCGACGTAGCAGCACTGGTCAAGGAGGTTTCGCGGCTTGGTTCTGCCGTGCCGGTCGGTGCTGTAATGGCCTTTCCTACAGGCATCGTCCCACCCGGATTTCTGGAACTGGATGGCAGCGTGCAGAGCACCGCTACTTATCCGGATCTGGCTGCTTACCTCGGTACGAAATTCAACAAGGGCGATGAGGGCGCAGGCAACTTCCGGTTGCCCGATTCGCGTGGGGAGTTTTTGCGTGGGTGGGATCATGGTCGCGGCGTAGATGCTGATCGAACCGTCGGTAGTTCCCAGAATCATCAATTTCAATCTCACTTGCATGCTCTCCGGCAAACAATGACCACGGCAGCAGCGTCCGGCTCTGGTCTGGCTCTTGCCATGAGCGGAGCCGGAACTGGCGCCAATTCGGATGTCCCGATAACCGGCAACGTGGGCAATGAAACGCGCCCGCGTAACTTGGCGGTGATGTGGTGCATCAAGGCCTGGAACGCGCCGGTCAATCAGGGAAGCATTGACATTGCGGCACTGACACCGCTCGCACAGCAATCGACTGAGTCCAATCAAGGTACTGCGAAACTGGCCACCCAGGCGCAGACCGATGCAGGCGCAGATGACAAAACCATCGTCACTCCGAAGAAGCTGCGCTGGGGCTTTTCCGTATCCAGGGAACGCACCGGTTATCTCATGCTGCCAAGCTGGTTGGGCGGCGTGATCATCCAGTGGGGGACGATCAATGCGATTGAGGCAGGCGGACAAGTAAGCGTCACCTTTCCGATAGCCTACCCAGTGGCTCAGGTGATGACACTGGTCGGAAACAGCTCTTCGACGGGCTCTACTTCAATCACCTCCACCCTATGCGTTATGTACGGTGGCCTTACGAAGTTCACTGTTTCTGCCATCGGCAGCAGCGGTCAACCGAACGGGCCATGGATTTCCGTTGGCTGGTAACAGGGAGATACCGATGTCTATTTTTTATGCCGCCTCAACTGGTGGCTTTTATGACGACGCTGTGCATGTTGCAATGCCCGACGATGCTGTTGAGATCACTGCAGAACTGCGCTCCGAGCTATTGGCGGGAGAGGCACAAGCTTTGGTAATCGATGCGAACGAAAACGGTCGACCGGTGCTTAAAATACCTGAATTGGACGGTCAGTCTCAGGCCAACCGCGAGCGCATCTGGCGTGATGGTGAGATCGAAAGGATCAAATGGTTGAGAGAGCGTCACCATGATGAAGTTGAAATGGCAAGCGCTACGACGTTGTCCGCTGAGCAATATGAAGCGCTATTGAACTATCTGAAATCACTGCGCGATTGGCCGCAGTCTGAGGGTTTTCCAGGCGAGCAGGCGCGGCCTGATCGACCTGCCTGGATCGCATCGCAAACTCGCTAGAACGTCCCGGCCCCGGGGCGTTTTCTATCCCTCTTAAAACACCCAACACCCGCCAAAGTCCCTCTCTCCGAGGGGCTTTCCCGTTTATGGAGAAACGAAAAATGGCAACCCGCCAAACCTACACCGTGCTCGTTCCATTCCCCACCGGCGGTGGGCATTGGTCGAGCGCTGGTCAAGAACTCGATCTGCTCGATGTCGAGGCCAGTGCCTTGCACTTTGCCGGTCGACTTGAACCGAAAACCCCTATCCCCCAGGCCAAAAAGGCCGCTGCCAAGAAGGCTGACTGAACATGGCTGAGGTTCTGAACTTCGAGCACAACGGCATTACCGTCAATGCCAGCGAATCCCCCGAGGCCATGGGTGGCCTGGGTGACAACGTCATCGGTCTGGTCGGCACCGCGCCGAAAGCCGATCCACTGATTCCGCGTAACGCGCCGTTCCGCATCAACAGCTTTACCACTCACGCGCTGCTCGACCCGACCGGGTCGGAAGAGGGCACGCTGTATCACGCGGTTTACCAGATCCTCAAAGTGGTCAAGGTGCCGGTGTACGTAGTCATCGTCGAGGCAGGCGCGACGCCGGCCGACACGGTCAACAATGTGATTGGCGGTGTCGAGCCGGCCACTGGCCGCAAGCTGGGTCTGGCGGCGCTGGGCAGTGTCCCGGAAGACCTGACCATCATCGGTGCGCCGGGCTTTACCGGCAGCAAAGCGGTGGCCGGTGAGTTCGCCGCGTTCGGCAAGCGCATCAAGGCCCGTGTGGTGCTGGACGGCAAGGATGTCTCGGTGGCCGATCAGGTGCTGTACAGCCAGGAACTCGGCGGCGCCGAGCTCGGTTTCGACCGTTGCCTGGTGGTGCACAACATGCCCGCCGTGTATTCGAAAGCGGCGAAGAAAAACGTCTTCCTGTCGCCGTCCAGTCTGGCGATTGCCGCGCTGGCCAAGGTCAAGCAGTGGGAGAGCCCTGGCAACCAGGTGACCTACGCCGAAGACGTCTCGCGCGTCGTCGAATACAACATTCTCGACACTTCCACCGAAGGCGATCTGCTCAACCGTTACGGCGTCAGCTACTACGCCCGCACCGTGCTTGGCGGCTTCTCGCTGCTGGGTAACCGCTCGGTCACCGGCAAGTTCATCAGCTACGTCGGCCTCGAAGACGCGATCAGCCGCAAGCTGGTCAAGGCCGGCCAGAAAGCCATGGCCAAGAACCTCACCAAATCCTTCATGGATCAGGAGGTCAAGCGCATCAACGACTGGCTGCAGACCCTGGTTGCCGACGAAACCATTCCCGGCGGCAGCGTCTATCTGCACCCGGAACTCAACAGCGTCGAGAAGTACAAGAACGGCACCTGGTACGTGGTCATCGACTACGGCCGCTACGCGCCGAACGAACACATGGTTTATCAACTCAACGCCCGCGATGAAATCATCGAGCAGTTCCTGGAGGACGTTCTCTAATGTTTACCAACCGCGTAAGACAGGCCATCGCGGCCACCCTGCAAGGCCTGCCGTTGTCGGCGACCGTTGAGGAATTCACCCCGCCGAAAATCGAATTCGACATGGAAGAGATGCGCGGCGGGCGCTTCATCGTCGAAGAAATGGCCAAGGGCGGCAAAGCGCTCGGCGCCAAGCTGACCCTGCAAGGCCTCGGCGCCGAAGTGCTGCTGGCGCTGGGCGTGAAGCTGGGCGACGACATCCTGCTGAACGTGCGCGAAGCCGGTCAGGATCAGGACGGCAACACTTGGTTCACCTACCACACCGTCGGCGGCCAGCTGAAATCCCTTGAGGAAACCGCAGTGAAAATGGGCGAGAAACCCAAGACCAACCTGGAACTGTCCTGCCGCACTTACAACCGCCTGGAAAACGGCGTGCCGGTGATCGACATCGACGTGCGCACGCAGAAATTCGTGCTCAACGGCGTCGACATCCTCGGTGATGCCCGGCGTGCGGTGTTGATGCCGTAAACCAGCAGCACGCCACACACAAAACCTGTGGGAGCGGGCTTGCCCGCGATAGCTGTGGGTCAATCAACTCAATGTTGGAAGTGCCGCCCTCATCGCGGGCAAGCCCGCTCCCACAAGGGATTTCAATAATTCCCAAAGAATCACCAAGGACTTCATACATGCCGTGGATGCCACCCCAACACGAACTGCTGTCGCCGATCACCGGCGATGACGGTTCGCAGATTGAAACGATCCAGCTCAAACCGCTGTTCTACGCCGCCCAGAAAGAAGCGCTGGAACGCGCTGGCGATGACGAAGACGATCAGTTTTTCGAGCTGGCGTTGCTCGCCACCGGCCTGTCGGTCAAGGAACTCGACCAGCTCAAACGCCCGGATTACGTGAGCATCGCGCAGTACGTCCATGAGATGTCCACCCGGCCGAGTTCGTACTTTCTCGAACAGGTCGAAGACGGGAAAATGTCTGTCGATCCAGACGAGATTCAACTGTTGCAACCGCTCGCCGTGACCGGCCGCACCGTGACGTCTCTGAGTCTGGAAATGCCCGTGCTGCGCGCCACCAAAGTGATGAAGAAACTGAAAACGGCGAAGGAACGCGCCGAATTCATCACTGCCCACTGCACCGGCCTGATGATCCCCGATCTGGCCCAGCTGACCGTCCCTGACTGGACGCAATTGCAGGTGCGCATTGATGATTTTTAAACCAGCCGGCGGCCTACTTTCGGAACGCGACATCGAAGTAATCCTCGATATCGTCCCGCTCATTTACTCGGTAAGTGAGGCGGAGATTCTGGAATGGGACGCCGAGAAGGCGTTGCGCCGCTACGACATAGCGATCACTCGCCTTGGCGTGAAACAGGAGTAGAGCGGCAATGGCAGTGAATCAATTTGCGCTAACGAATGCTGACGACAGCAAGGGCCTCGCGCTGGCCAATATCAGCCTGAGCGCAGCGGCGTTGGGAGCAGCACCCGGACCACTTCTCGCCACAGACCAGACGGGCGGCCTGCATCAGGCGTTACTGACGGCCAGCGGCAAGATCAGTCTGCTCACTACGGCGATAGACGCGTTGAACGTGACGCTCGCGGCGCTACGTTCTTTGTCACTGACGTCCAGTGCTGGAGCGAAGGGCGACTCATCCGGCGCGCGCAAAACCGAGGAAAAACCCTCAGCGAATGCTGAGCTTCCAGCAACCCGCAAGTCGGCGCTGGCAATGGATACGGCGGCGGCCGCGCTGAGCAGCGTCGCCGGAATTTCGCGCGAGGATGGAAAGGACGTCGCCCAGTCCAGCCTGATCATGGCCAGCGCCCCGCTAGTAGCGGCGGGTGGCACTACCGGGGTGGATCTGGTCAATGTCGCAAGCGTGGCAGCCAAAGCAGGGCTTGGCAGCCAATACGCCAATGCTTCTGACAAAAAGCTCGAGTTGCTGACCTTTGCCAACGACGTGGCGATCACGGCGGCGGCCTTCAAGCTCCCGGCGATGGAAGTGGCCGAAATGACCAAGGTCTGGCGGACCTCGATGAAGCTTACGCGGGACGAGGCCGTTGATCTGGCGGACGCGGTCAACCACCTCGGCAAGCTGCCTGGGGATGTGCAGTCAGCCGACATCGGTGCAGTCCTGCAACAGTCGGGTGAGTCAGCAGTAGCCGCCGGCCTGCAACCGGAAAAGGCAGCGGCGCTGTCGGCAGCACTGCTGAACGCTGGCGCGAAAAAGGATGATGCCGGCGTTGCGCTGAAAAACATTTCCGATGCGTTGGCTAAAGGCGACCAGGCCTCCGCGGCTGAAGCGGCCGCCTGGCAACAATTGAAGCTTGATTCCAAAGCTGTTGCGCAAGCCTTGCGCGATACCGGCAACCAAGGCTCGCAACAAGGCGCTGTGCTGACGGTGCTGGCTGCGCTGAACGCCAAACCCGTCGAACAACGTACGGCATTGGCCCGCACGCTATTTGCCGACAGTGGCAATGCCGCGCTCGCGCTTTCGCAGAACCTGGCACAGGTCAACGAAGCGTTTTTCCAGGTAACCGATAAACGCCAATATGCGACCTCGGCCCTGGGCGACAACGCCTCGGTGAAAGCGTCCGCGCTGGCGCTCGCCAATACCCAACAAGGGCAGTTGAACATCAAGAATGCGCGAGAGGAGCGCTTGTCGGTCGCCAAAGGCGACGCATTGGCACCCGACATCGAGAAACCGGGCGATACGCATTCGACCGATAAGTTGAGTGAGCTGGCCGAGACCTATCCGAAAACCACCGGTGCCGTTTTGACGGCGGCTGAGTGGGCCAAACCAGTGTTCGACTTCGTTCTCGAATCGGTTGCCGATCAACTCAAGGAGCGTTTAGGCAAAGGCATTGTCGATAAAGCCGCCAGCCGTATTCCTGATCGCTGGAAACCGGCTGGATCAGCGGGTGCCGCTGTGAACTCGCTTACTCAGGGGCGGGGCCCGTCATTGCCAATCGGGCTTCCAGCGCCAGCAACGGGTTGAAGATATTCGAACAGGCAGCATGGCCCAGTGCTCCGCGCCTGGGCGCTGCGGCCGCTGAAATTCGCCCCGTGTCACGAATCATGCCTTGGCCGGTGAAGGCGGCAATCGGCGCCGCCGATGTCGTCGAAGGCGTAGCCAGCGGTGACAAGCGCAAAATGGCGACAGGCCTGGGTGCCGCTGGCGGTGGCTGGGCCGGTGCGGCCGCCGGTTCCGCCATAGGTGCATCGATAGGCAGCATCGGGTTGGCGCCGGGCATGGTGGTAGGCGGCCTCATTGGTGGGCTCATCGGTGGGTGGCTCGGCTCGGAAGGAGGCAGTTGGCTGGGAGAGAAACTGGTTGCGCCAACACCGGACAAGCTCGCTGCGCCCGAGCAGGTCAGTAAAGAACTGACGACTGCTCAGCCTGCAGCGCAGCCGCTGACGTATGCACCGACTGTGCAGGTCTACTGCAGCGATCCCGGCAGCTCGGACAAGATCGGTCTGTTGGTCGCGCAACATCTACAAAACCAATTCATGCAAATCACCCCATTGATGACCAACAACCCTCTTGCCACGCGCCGCGATGCAGCCCTGACCGATGGAGTCGCCTGATGAAACAACAAATGGCACTGGGCAATTTCATCTTTGGCCTGTCGCGCAACTTTGCGTACCACCAGTTACTGCGCAAGTCTGACGGAGGCTGGACCGAGATACAGATCCTCACCAGCAAACCCAAGTCCAGCCAGACCGGACAAAAACCGGAAACCCTGACCATCACCGGCAAGTCGATGTACGCCGTAGCCATGGATCGGCTCGATGAGTTGCGTGCGCTACAGGCTCTGCGTACTCCGCTGCCGTTGATCGATGGGATTGGTCGCAATTGGGGTCTGTGGCGGATCAGTAGCGTTCAGGAAACCCAGACCCAGATCATCGATGACGGCACGGCGATGGTGGTCGATTGGGTCATTGAATTGGCGGAGTTCAACAATGCGTAAGGCACGAAGCGTGGCCGGTGACTCGGTGAATCTGCTGCTCTTTCGGGAAACCGGGCGCAGTGATGACACCGCTGAAGAGGCGCTGTGGAAACTCAACCCGACCTTGGCCGAGCACGGGTCGATTCTGCCCGCTGGCGTCTGGGTCGAGCTGCCGGAACTGGACGTGAAACCTGCGGTGGTCAAAGCAGCGACGGCCTGGGATTAAGGAGGGGCATGGCACTGGGATTTACGCCGGCGGTGAATATCTACGGGGCCAACGCGGCCCTGCTCAATCAGCGTCTGATCAGTTGGGAGCACATTGATGCCGCCGGTTTCGAGTCCGATCAGCTGACGCTGACCATCGATCTGGAGGGCCTTGAAGGGCTGCCGAGTCTGGGCGGAAAAATTGGTCTGCAAGTCGGTTATCGGGAAACCGCAATGATCGATAAAGGCCAGTTCAAAGTGACGCGTCTGACGCCGACACTGTTCCCGTTTCGCCTCACACTGGTGGCCACTGCGGCGCCGTTCAGCAAGGATGATGAAACCGGCTTCAAGCAGCGCCGCACCGTCAGTCATGGGCCGACGACGCTGGGCGGGTTATTTCGCAAGCTGGTAGAACCCCACGGCTTTTCGCCACGGGTCGCGCCTGAAGTTTCGTTGATCCGCATCGAGCACATCGACCAGTCCAACGAGACCGACATGGGTTTTGTCACGCGTCTGGCGAAAAAGTACAACGTCGTGGCCAAGCCTTACGGCGACGTGTATGTGCTGGCGCGGCCCGGGCAGACCAAGTCGTTGTCGGGGCAGATTCTGCCGGACGTGGCCCTGTCGGTTACGCACAACAATCGCCCTGGCGATCACGCATTCATCAGCGCCACGCTGGAAGAATCGGCCCGCGAGCAGGTCAAGGGCTGCAAGACCTGTTTCTGGGATGCGGCGGCCGGGGTGTTGCGTTGGGTCGAGACGGGCGTAGCGCCGTTCAAGACCGTGCGCCAGAAGCAGCCCAGCGAAGCGGATGCCATCGCGGTAGGCGAGGGCGAAGTACGCAAGATGCTGCGCCAAAAGTACAAGGTGAAGATCACCTGCCCGGGCGATCCGCGCCTGGCGGCCGAAGGTCTGCTGTTGCTCGATGCGAGCTGGCCGGACTTCATGCGCGGACGCTGGTCGATCGACAAGGTTACCGCCAGCGGCAGTCGCGAGAACAGCTATCGCTGCCTGATTGATGCGTCGTGCCTGGATCCCAAGGCTGAACAGTAATCCTGAACCGAATGCATATTCCTGTGGGAGCGAGCCTGCTCGCGAAAGGGAGGTCAGCTTCAGCATCGATGTGACTGATCGACCGCTTTCGCGAGCAGGCTCGCTCCCACAGGGACTGCGGCGTTCACTGTAATTTCTCTTACTTCGGAACACCCCCATGAAGATCACCCCGATCCTCACGCAACTGCGTGGGCAATGCCCTGGGCTTGCCAATCATATTTCGGTGGGCCTCGATCTGGCGCTGCTGCAAGGCAACCCGGATCTGCCAACACCTTCGGCCCACGTGCTGCCAATCGCCGATCTGGCCAGCAACAGCACCACCCAAAACCTCGTCACCCAACCGATCCGCGAGCGCTTCGAAATCGTCCTGGTGCTTGACGCGACCGACGCGACAAAAGCGCTGGATCTGTTGCACGACCTGCGCGCCGAACTGTGGCGCGCGCTGGTGGGGTTCAAGCCCGATGCCGACTACAGCGCCATCGTCTACGACGGCGGTGAACTCGCGTCGATCAACAGCAGCTGCGTGTTCTATCGGCTGCGTTTTTATGCCGAGTTCCAGCTCGGCCGCAATCTGCCAAGTCAGCCTGCGGAGAGTTGGCACGAGCGCGAACTGGACGCTTTGTCGTCCTTTACCGGGATGACGGTGCGGGTCGATGCGATCGATCCGGCTGACCCCAATCTGCAACGCCCGGGCCCGGATGGCCGGGTGGAAATGACTTTCTCTGGAGACGTAACCCCATGAGCAACCGCATCACCGTAGTGCCGGCCGCTGGCCGTGTCGTACCTGACCCGGAGGCGGGCGACTTGCTACCTGCCGAAGGCCGTGAAGTGCTGGACAGCGCCTGGTGGCGCCGGCGTCTGGCCGACGGCGATATCACACTCAAAACCGCAAAAGCGGCTAAACCACAGGGAGCCAAATAATGGCGATCGGATTCAGCAACATCCCGGCGGACATTCGTGTGCCGCTGTTCTATGCCGAAATGGACAACTCGGCCGCCAACAGCGCGACCTCGGCCATGCGCCGTTTGATCGTCGCGCAGGTCAACGACAATATTGCCCCGACTGAAGTCGGCAAACTGGTGCTGGTTTCCAGCGTGGCGCTGGCGAAAAGCATCGGCGGCCAGGGCTCGATGCTCGCCTCGATGTACGAGACCTTCCGTAAGGCCGACCCGATCGGCGAGATCTGGTGCCTGCCGCTGCACAACACTGAAGGCGCAATCGCCAAGGGTGTGCTGACTCTGACCGGCACCGCGACCCAGGCGGGCATGCTCAACCTGTATGTCGGCGGCGTACGTGTGCAAGCCACCGTGGTCAATGGCGCCACCGCCGCGCAAGCGGCCACTGCACTGGCGCAGAAAATCAACGCCACTGCCGACCTGCCGGTCAGCGCAGCCGCTGCTGAAGGTATTGTCACCCTGAACGCCAAATGGACCGGCGACAGCGGCAATGACATCAGCCTGCAATTCAATCGCCTGGGCAAGAGCAACGGCGAAGAAACTCCGGCTGGCCTGACCAGTGCAATCACCGCCATGACCGGCGGCGCCGGTGTACCAGATCAGATCGCCGCCGTCGCGGCACTGGGCGACGAGCCTTTCGAATTCATCGCCTTGCCGTGGTCCGATCTGGCCACCCTCAACACCTGGCAAGCGGTCATGGATGACAGCACCGGGCGCTGGTCGTGGGCCAAGCAACTGTTCGGTCACGTCTACAGCGCCAAACGCGGCACGGTCGGCACGCTGGTCGCCGCAGGCCAGGCGCGTAATGACCAGCACATGACCATCCAGGCGCTGGAGCCGGGCGTACCGCAACCGTTCTGGGTACAAGCGGCGGCACTGGCAGCGCGCACGGCGGTGTTCATCTCCGCCGACGCCAGCCGCCCGACACAAAGCGGCAGCCTGCCGGGCGTCGACCCGGCGCCGGCAAGCGAGCGTTTCACCCTGACCGAGCGTCAGTCGCTGCTCAACTACGGCATCGCCACTGCTTACTACGAAGGCGGTTACGTGCGCATCCAGCGTTCGATCACCACCTACCAGAAGAACGCTTACGGTCAGGCCGACAACTCCTATCTGGACAGCGAAACCATGCACCAGTCGGCGTTCATCGTGCGTCGTCTGCAAAGTGTGATCACCAGCAAGTACGGCCGCCACAAACTGGCCTCCGACGGCACCCGTTTCGGCGCCGGCCAACCGATCGTCACGCCAGCGACCATTCGCGGTGAGCTGATCGCGCAGTACGCCAAGCTTGAGCTGGAAGGTCATGTGGAGAACGCCGAGCTGTTCGCCGAGCACCTGATCGTCGAGCGCGACGTGCAGGACCCGAGCCGCGTGAACGTGCTGTTCCCGCCGGATTACATCAACGGTCTGCGCGTGTTCGCACTGCTCAACCAGTTCCGTCTGCAGTACGACGACGCGGCCTGATCGGCGCCGTCGTCGCTAAGCATTCAGCCCACCTCGCGTGGGCTTTTTTATTCAAGGGAGAAACACCATGGGTCAACTGATTGCAGGCACCTGCTACGTCAAGGTCGACGGCGCACAACTGACCATCAATGGCGGCTGCGAAGCCCCGCTGATGGCCGTCAAACGTGAAACCGTCGTGCCCGGTTTCTACAAGGAAACCGACATCGCACCGTCGTTCAAAGTGACCGCGCTGCACACCGCCGACTTCCCGCTGAAGAAGCTGATCGAAGGCACCGATATCACCGTCACCTGCGAATTCAGCAACGGCAAAGTCTACGTGCTGGCCGGCGCCTATCTGGTCGAGGAGCCAGTCTCCAAGGGCGACGACGCCACCATCGAACTGAAATTCGAAGGCATCAAGGGGACCTGGCAATGAGCGGCGCCGTGAAGCTTCAAGTAGCAATCGAAGCCCACGGCGAGCCTCTGACCGAACTCGTCCTGCGCCGTCCGACGGTGCAGGAAGTGCGAGCGATCAAGGCGCTGCCGTACAAGATCGACAAGAGCGAAGAAGTCAGCCTCGACATGGACGTGGCGGCCAAATACATCGCCGTGTGCGCCGGCATTCCGCCGTCGTCGGTCAACCAGTTGGATCTGGCTGACCTCAACACGCTGAGCTGGGCCGTTGCGAGTTTTTTCATGAGTGCGGCGTCGGCGCCATCACCGACCTGATCGCCGTCGCCTATGACCTGGCCTGGTTCTGGAAGGTTGACCCCGAACAGATGATGGCCAGGCCACTGGATGTGCTCCGCGAATCGCTGGAGCACGCGCAACGGATCAATGCGATGCAGCAGGTGCAGTGATGGCAGACGAAGAGAAGAAAACCCCGAAACCGGTGCTGATCACCGGCATCGATGAACTCTCGCCCAAACTCGGCGCCCTGCGCGTGAAGGTTGAGAGTTTCAAAAACAATCTCGAGCAGACCGGCCTCGGCAAACTGGACATCAGTGGTCTGTTCAAGGGCGGCAGCGTGATCACACCGTTCGTGGAAGGGATCAAGTCGGCGGCTGCGTTCCAGGGCAAATTGAGCGAAGTCAGCGATACGGCGAAAACCGTCGAGCTGCCCGCCGCGCCGAAAGTCGCGGCGCAGAACATGAATGTGTTCAGCGCTTCGATGGAAAAGGTTTCGGCTTCGGTCGACGCCGCGCTGGTGCCGGCCGTCGGGGCCTTGGTGGTTGGTCTGGAACCGGTGCTGACTCAGGTCGGCAGCCTGCTCGCTGACAATCCGCAACTGGTCGAAGGCCTGGCGGCGGGGGCGATTGCCTTCTCCGCCATGCAAACCGCGGTCACCGGTATGACCCAGGTGATGGACGTCATGAGCATGGTGCTCAAGACCAACCCGATCATGTTGATCGCCATGGGCATTGCCGTGGCGGCCGGTTTGATCGTTGCCAACTGGACACCGATCAGCGCGTTCTTCACCGGGATGTGGGAAGGCGTGAAAAACGCCGGCGCGAGTGCGATGGCGACGTTGCGCTCGATACTCGACTGGCGACCGCTGGCCGCCCTGGCGGCGTTGTGGCAACCGGTCACGGGATTGTTCTCGGCTATCTGGGGCAAGGTCATGACTGTGACGGCGCCAGTGATCGACTTCTTCAAATCGGTTTTCGCGTGGTCGCCTGCCGGCATGATCATCGAAAACTGGGGGCCGCTGACCGGCCTGTTCTCGGCGATCTGGGAATTGCTCAAGGCCTTGAGTGTGCCGGTGATGGCGTTTCTCAGAAACCTGTTCGATTTCTCGCCGATGCAGATGATTACCGATGCGTGGGGTAGTGTCGTGACGTTCTTCGAACCGATGTTCAGCGGTCTGCGAAAAGTCGCGCTACCGGCGAAAGAATTCCTCGTGTCGCTGTTCGATTTCTCGCCGATGCAGATGATTACCGACGCGTGGGGTGGTGTCGTCACGTTCTTCGAACCGATGTTCACGACGCTGCAATCGGCGGTGCAAAGCACCCGGGACATCGTGCGGACGCTGTTCGATTTTTTCCCGATGGAAATGCTGACCAGTGCCTGGGGTGGGATTGTCGGGTTTTTCGAACCGATCTGGATGGCGCTGCAAACATCTGTGCAGCGGGTCAGAGGCTTTTTCTCCAGCCTGTTCGAGTGGTCGCCGCTGGAGCAGATTGCCCAGTATTGGCAGCCAATCGGTGAGGTCTTTTCGGCGATCTGGGGCGTTGTATTGGCACTGTCCGCGCCGGTCGTGGATTTTTGCACGGCCTGTTCGAATGGAAGCCTCTGGATCAGATCATCGAGAGTTGGGGACCGATCACCGAGTGGTTCGGCGAGTTGTGGCAAAAGCTGCAAACCGTCATCGCGCCGATCAAGGAATTGTTCGAGGGTGGCTTCGCCGGACTGATCGCCAAGGTCACCGGCAAGGTTGAAACTCTCACTGAAGCACAACGCCAGACCAATGCCGAAGGCAAAGGCGAACTGGCGCCGGCGTTCTTCGCTGCCAACCCGGCGCCTGTTGGCAATGGCACACTGCAAAGCGGTTCGTTGCCGCAAACCTCCAGCGCGCTGATCCAGCAAAGCGCTGCCAACAACCGCACGCAACTTGAAGGCGGCCTGACCGTGCGCTTCGAAAATGCACCGGCCGGCCTGCGCACCGAACAACCGCAAACCAATCAACCGGGCCTGGCCGTGTCTTCACGCATCGGCTATCGCTCACTGTCGATGGGAGGTTCCCAATGAACTGGCGTGACCGTTTGTTGCCGGCATCCTTTCGCGGTGTCGGTTTCTGGATCGACCAGGCGAAAACCCCGGTCGGTCGCAAAGGGCAGTTGCATGAATACCCGCAACGCGACCTGCCGTTTTTCGAGGACCTCGGCCAGCAGGCCAAGACCCACGATCTGACGGCGTTCATCATCGGCCCCGATTGCCTGGAGCAGCGCGACAAGCTGCTCAAAGCGCTGGAGCAGGGCCGTGGCGAACTGGTGCATCCGTGGCTCGGACGTCTGCAGGTCAAGGTCGGCGAATGCGACATGACCCACACGCGCCAGGACGGTGGGCTAGTGACATTCGCGCTGAAGTTCTATCCCGACCAACCCCTGCCGTTTCCGACCGCCACGGTCAGTACGCAGAAAGTGCTGCTGGCCAAGGCCGACGGTCTGCTGGGTTCGGCGGTGGCGCGTTTCGAACAGGCGATGACGTTGATCAAGGCAGCGCGGATCGGCATCACCAACCTGCGCAACAGCCTCACCGGGGTTTACGAGGTGATCAAGGAGCAACTGAAACCTTTGATCGAGCAGTACCGCCAGATCACTGAACTGGTCAAAGCCGTGAAGGAATTGCCCAAGGAAGTGGCGGCGGAATTCAAGGGTTTGCTCGGTGATATCAAGGAGCTGAAAGCGTTCGCCAAGGAAGGCTACCGTGGCGTGATTGCCGACGTGTCGCAGCAGCTCGAAGCGATTCGCAAGGCTGATGCGCCGAAGATCACCACGGGCAAGGACACCAATGCCGCAGCGCAGGCCATGGCCGATCTGGTGCAGGACACGATACTGGTCAAAGTCGCGCAGTGGGTCGCGTCGATGCCGGTGGCGAGCACGCCGGTAAAACTGGCGTCGACACCGTCGGTGGCTCAACAGTCGACGTCGCCGGTCAGCCGTCAGGAAGTCCCTGTCAGCGATGACATGCAAGCCCTGCGCGCTGCGGTGACTGCCGCCATTGATCCAATGCTGGCGAAAGCCGGACCTGCGCACTTCCAGGCCATCAACGATGTAAAGGAAGCGCTGGTGGCTCATCTCAAAGCGGTGGCGTCCTCCGGCGTGCGGCAAGTCAGCAAATCGTTTCAGGAGAGCTTTCCGGCAGTGGTCGTGGCCTACAAGCAGTTCGGCGACGCCACGCGAGTCGAAGAGGTGACTCAGCGCAACGCGATCACCCATCCGGGTTTCTCGCCCAACAATGTAAAAGTCTCGCGGGAGTGACGTCATGAGCGAGATGGACAATCACGTCACGCTGACGGTCAACGACATGGAATACGGCGGCTGGAAAAGCGTCGAAATCACCGCCGATCTGGAGCGTCAGTTCCGCACTTTCAAGCTCGACATTACCTGGCAGTGGCCCGGTCAGACCGTAGATCAAAGGATCAAACCCGGCGACCCCTGCGAAGTGAAAATCGGCAAGGACCTGGTGCTCACCGGTTACGTGTTCAAAGCACCGATCCGCTATGACGGGCGGCAGATCAGCCTGACCATCGAAGGCAGTTCCAAGACCCAGGATCTGGTCGATTGCGCCGCCCGCAACCTGCCCAGCCAATGGCAGCAACAACCCTTGCTGACTATCGTCCGCGATCTGGCGAGCGAATATGGGCTGTCAGTGGTCAACGAGATCAGCGAAACCACACGCCTGACCAAACACACCATCGTGCCGGGTGAAACGGCATTCCAGTCGATCGACCGATTGCTCTCGCTGCTGCGGGTGTTTTCCACCGACAACGAGCTGGGCCAGTTGGTGTTGGCCAAACCCGGCAGCGGTGGCCGCGCCAGCGATGCGCTGGAGCTGGGCAAGAACATCCTGTCGGCCAATGCGCCGATGGATTTCAGCCAGGTGTTCTCCGAGTACCGGGTGATCGGCCAGCAGAAAGGCTCGGATGCAAAAAGCGGCGCGGCGGTCAGCGAAGTCGAGTCGACGGCGGCCGATCTGAGTTTCAAGCGGCGGCGCACCACGGTGATCAATGAAGGCACACAGCTGACCTTTGAGTTGGCGCAGCAGCGTGCCCAATGGGAAAGCGCGACCCGCATGGGCCGCGCACAGACCACCACCTATCAGGTGCAGGGCTGGCGGCAGAGCAATGGCGATTTGTGGCGCCATAACACGCTGGTGAAGGTCAAGGATCCGGTGCTGGATTTCGATGGCGACATGCTGATTTCCAAGGTCACCTATTCGTTGTCGGCGCAGGGTTCGGTGACCACGCTGCAAGTGGCCCCGCCGCATACGTTTGATCCTGATCCGACACCCCCGAAGCAATCCCAGGCCTGACGCAGGATCCTGCTGGCGACAATGGCCCCTGTGGGAGCGGGCTTGCCCGCGATAGCGGTCGTGACAACAAATACATTTTTTCCCTGACACACCGCCATCGCGGGCAAGCCCGCTCCCACAGGGTTTGTGTCGACAAAGTCTAAGGAAACCCATGAGCCTACTGACACGCCTGCTGGCGCGCGGCACTGTCGTGCTCGCCAATTCGGCATCCAAGCTGCAATCGCTGCAAATGCGCCTCACCGCCGGTGAAGTCAACGACGACCTCGAACACTTCGAGCCCTATGGTTTCACCAGCCATCCGTTGGCTGGCGCCGAAGGGGTCGTCACCTTCATCGGCGGCGACCGTTCCCATGCCATCGCCCTGGTCATCGCCGACCGTCGCTATCGCCTGCAAGCACTCGCTGCCGGTGAAGTGGCGATCTACACCGACGAGGGTGACAGGATTCACTTCAAGCGCGGGCGAATCATCGACATCGAAACCGCCACGCTGAACATCCGCGCCAGCAGCGCGGTTAACTTCGACACGCCGGTGATAAACCAGACCGGCAAGATCGTCTCCAGCGGTGATCAACTGGCCGGCGGCATCAGCCAGATCAAACACGTGCATGTTGGCGTGCAGGCCGGTAACGGTCAGACCGGCGCGCCGGCAGGAGGCCAGTGATGTTCATCAGCCAGAACCTCCACGCCGCGCTGACCCGTGCCGTGCTCATCAGTCTGTTCACCTGGCGTCGCGCCGCTGATGACGACGCCCTCGATGACGAAGAACGCTTCGGCTGGTGGGGCGACAGTTTTCCCACGGTTGCCGACGATCGCATCGGCTCGCGGCTGTGGCTGCTGCGCCGGGTCAAGCTGACCCGGCAGACGCAAATGGACGCCGAATTCTATGCCCGCGAAGCCTTGCAATGGCTGCTCGACGACGGCCACTGCAGCGCCATCGACATTATCAGCGAACGCCTCGACGCCCAGCGCCTGAACCTGCGCACGGTCCTGACCCTGGCCGACGGTGAACGTCTGGACATCAACCCCGATAACAGTTGGCAGGTGATCTATGCCGTTTGAAACCCCTTCGCTGCCGGTGCTGATCAAGCGCACCCAAAGCGACCTGGCCGGCGATTCGCTGCGCCAGTCCGATGCGCAAGTGCTGGCCCGCACCCTCGGCGGCGCCGCTTATGGCCTGTACGGTTATCTCGACTGGATTGCCCAACAGATCCTGCCCGACAAGGCCGATGAATCGACACTGGAACGCATCGCCGCGTTGCGCCTGAACCAACCGCGCAAAGCTGCACAAGTGGCTACCGGCAGCGTCGGTTTTACTGCAACACCTGGCGCGGTGCTCGACGTTGACACTCTGCTGCAAGCGAACGATGGCCGCACCTACAAAGTCATCGCCGCGCGCACTACGGTCAATGGCAGCAACACCACCACGATTGCGGCGCTGGAGGCCGGCAGCCTGGGCAATGCCGACGCCGGTCTGACGCTGACCCCGGTGCAACCGATTGCCGGGATTGTCGGCAACAGCTTCGTGGTGCTGGCGCCGGGCCTCAGCGGTGGCGTGGCCCGCGAAAGCCTCGAGTCGCTGCGCTCGCGGGTGATTCGTTCCTATCGGGTGATTCCCCATGGCGGTTCGGCCAGTGACTACGAGACGTGGGCACTGGAAGTACCGGGCGTGACCCGTGCGTGGTGCCGTGGCGGCGATGGCGGCATGGGCATTGTCAGCCTGTTCATCATGCGCGATGACGATACGCAGCCGATTCCCGGGGCTGAGCAATTAGCCGAGGTTCAGGCCTATATAGAACCATTGCGTCCGGTGACCGCCGAAGTGCATGTGCTGGCTCCGGAGCAGGTCCCGGTCACCTATAAAATACGCTTGAGTCCTGATACCAGCGCCGTGCGGGCCGCGGTGCAAGCGCAACTGCATGACTTGCACAACCGCGAGGCCGGTCTGGGCGACACCTTGCTGCAAAGTCATATTCGCGAAGCGATCAGTAGCGCCACCGGCGAGTATGACCACCAACTGATCGCGCCCGTTGGCAATGTCGTGCCGACCGAGAACCAGTTGCTGACCTTCGGGGGTTGCATATGGGAGGCATAAGAACTGCGGTGCAATATCAGGCCCAGTTACGCAACTTGCTGCCCAGTGGTCCGGCCTGGGATCCGGAACGAGTGCCTGAACTGGACGCAGTGCTCGTGAGTATTTCCCAGGAGCTGTCGCGTCTGGACGCCCGCGCCGTTGACCTGCAAAACGAAATGGATCCTGCCGGCGTCAGCGAGTTGGTACCCGATTGGGAGCGGGTCATGAATTTGCCTGATCCGTGCCTTGGACAGAAGCCGTTGTTCGACGACCGTCGTCTGGCGGTGCGCCGGCGCCTGCTCGCAGTCGGTAGCCAGACCATAGGCTACTTCGTCGAAATCGCCAGAACCCAAGGCTATCCCAACGCCAGCGTGGCTGAGTTAAGAGCACCACGAATGGGGCGCTCACGTTTCGGTAAAGGGCACTTTGGCAGTTGGCAGGCGCAGTTCATGTGGACGCTCAATACCGGTGGTCGGCAATTCATCGGCCGCCGTTTCGGCGCCAGTTATTGGGGTGAGCGCTTTGGTGTAAATCCCGGTAGCGCCCTGGAGTGCCTTATCCATCGCAGTGCACCTGCGCATACCCGTGTGCACATCAATTATGACTAGAGGTTAAAAAGTATGGATTACCCGAAAAACACCCCCGGTGTCGGGCTGGTGAATGGACAGTTTGTGGACGAGAACCCGGTCGCAGGAACACCTGGGTCTTTGATCCCGGCAACTTGGGGCAATGCGGTTACCCAAGAGATCCTGAACGTGATCAAAGCGGCGGGGATGGAGCCCGAGGAAGATGTTTCAACGCAGTTGCTGCAAGCCATCCAGAGTTTTGCCGCTCATGACTTCAAGAACTCGGTGCGGGTAGCGACCACGGGAACAATTGCCCTCAGCGGTTTGCAGAACATCGACGGTGTACAACTGGCCGTGGCAGATCGAGTGCTGGTGAAAGACCAGGCCAATGCATCGCAAAACGGTGTTTACGTGGTGGCTGCCGGCTCATGGGCGCGCGCCGTGGATGCCGCGCAGGACTATCAAGTGACCAGCAGCTTTGTCATTGCGACCGATGAAGGTGTGGTGAACAGGTCCCGCCTTTGGCAACTGACCACACCAGGTCCGATCAAGGTCGGCACCACTGCGCTGACGTTTGAATTGCTGGCGGGGTACACCGGGGTCGCATCTGGCGAATACCGCAAGGTCATGGTCAATGCACGGGGGCAAGTCACAGCCGGCTCCAATCCGACAACCCTTGATGGCTACGGCATAGTGGATGCGTACACGAAAGTGGCTGCCAACAGCGCATTTGTGAAACAGGGCGGTGGCGCCGGGCAACTTGGCAACACGGTATCCATTGGCTGGGACGGCAAGAACATCTTGATCCAAGTGGACGCTACCAGTTTTGGCAACCTGTGGTGTTCGGCCAACTTTGACCCCGGGACCAAGGCCAACGTCGCGGACGTGTACAGCAAGAGTGCGACGAATGGCTTGCTGGACGCCAAAATCGCTTCGGATACATGTTCTGTGGCCGGTTTCGCAGGTGGGAACTCCGCTTCTCCTTATATGCGAAACAAGAACAGCAACGAAGTCGTGATGCTGGCGAAAAGTGCCTCGACGCTTGCGGGCTATGGCATCACGGATGGGATGACGCGTGCCGAGATTACCGGCCAGGTCAGTGCTCGGGTGCTCAGTGACGGCATTACTTGGGCAGGGTTTGCCAGTAATGATCCGAATCAGCCCTATATGCGGCGTACTTCCGATAACGGCGTCTATCTTTTGCAGCCTCGTCTGGGGTTCACACCGGTTCGCCAGGGCGGAGGAAACTTCCAGTCGAACAATACGGTAATGATCGGCTGGGCGGCCGACGGTACGTCTCTGCGAGCACAAGTCGATGCAACTGATTTGGGCAGCATCTGGACCGACGGCATCGGTAATGCCAAAGCGGTCGCTGCGCAATCAACCGCCGAAGCAGGAGTGGTCGGTTCTTATGCGTTGTTAGTCGTTGGCGGAGGAGGCGCTACAGGGCCGGGCGCACTTGCTGCCGGCGTCAACTGCCGGTTCACGGCCACCGACGGTTCTGCCTGGGGCGGCGCACCTGCCGGCACTTGGCGAATCATGGGGGCAATCCGAAATGCCGACGGTGCCAGCCCTGACTCAACTGTTCTATGCCTGAGGGTTTATTGAAATGATGACAATTCTGAGTGCGCGTCAGCCCTGCTGGAACGACGTGGAACATACCTCGTTGAACCTGTTGGTAACTTTCGAAGAGACCAGAGAATCATTGGGTGAAGTACCTTTTACGGCTTCGCCGAACGATCCGGAGCGTCACGGTCGAGAATTGTTTGAACGGGCAGCTGCTCTGGAATACGGCGACATTGCCGAACCCGACGAAGAACAACTGAAAGATGCAATGCGTATGAAATCTTCCGCGCTCTCGGCGCTGGCTTCATCGATGATCGCAAAGTTGCAGGGTGACTTGAGCACTCTGCAGGACTCCGAGGCGCTGGGCATGGCCACAGATGAGGAAATCACGCAGTTGCCATTGACTCAGGCAAAACTTGATCTCTGGAGAAAGTACCGGGTACTGCTTTCAAGAGTCGAAAGCCAGCCCGCTTTTCCTCGCGCGGTCGATTGGCCACCGCAGCCTGATTGAATGTTTGGTGCATGAGCCGAGTACATGGCCCTTAGAATGCTGCACAGCATTTTTGCTACTTGCAGAGCGGTCGCAAGACCGGGCCGGCTGCGTGCACTCTCGGCGTCGAATGAATAACAGCCGGAGACTAAAAATGGATTATCCAAAGAGTGTGCCCAATATCGGACTGGTCAATGGCAGGTTCGTGGATGAAAACCTTGCAAGCGGAGCGCCGGGCTCGCTGATTCCTGCTGTGTGGGGTAATGGCGTAACGCAGGAAATTCTGAGTGTTGTGCAGGCGGCAGGTCTAACGCCGGACGAGACGACCAATGATCAATTGCTGGGCGCACTTCGCAGTCCGGCGCTGTTTTTGACTGCTGCCCAGTTTGATAAAGGTCGGTCAGTGGCCACTGCGGAGTTTGTTCAGCGTGCGTTGGGCAATTACGCAAGTGCACGGGGAATATCCGCCGCAACGCAACTATCGATCGCTGATATCGGCTGCTCGATCGGAATGGGCGGGACCGTTACCTATACCGTTACCCTGCCTGACGTCGCCTCGGTACCTGATGGTGCGAGTATTGGCCTGCACTGCCGCAACAGCGCACCGGTCACGGTTGCGAGTAAGTCCGGTGCACAGATCAGCCCCCAAGGCGCCTATCTGACCTCGATTGTGATGAACAGCGGGGAGAGCGCCAACTTTGTCAAAGAGAGCGGCATCTGGACTGTTTACGGTACCGCCAGTTTGAAATATGCCGCGCTGTTTTCCGGAATGGTCAGCAATCCCGGGTATCAAAAACACGCCAGTGGCAACATCGATCAGTGGGGCACGGGGATATCGAACGCCGAGGGGGATGTCTACGTGACATTTCCGATGACGTTTCCCAAGGCATATTTCTCGCTGGTGGCGACACATACGGGGGCGATGCGGCGATGGTTGCGGTAACGGCGTACAGCGCAAAGGGCTGCACACTGAGAATTCGCAATGCTGCTGGTCAAGTCAGCGCCGGTTGGTCGGTGAATTATTTTGCAAAGGGCTACTGAATGAACCCCTTCACCGTTTTATTCAGCGCCAGCACCAAGGGCGCGTATGTGCCGGGTATCAATTCGACGGATATTCCCGATGACGTAATCGAGATTCCTCAGGGCTACTGGATCTCATTACTGCAACAGTTGGCGGTTACGCCAAAAATGATTGGCGTGAGCGAGGCTAACGGCTACCCGATTCTGGTCGATCCACCGCCACCCTCGCCGGATGCAGCCGCTGACGCCGAGCGCGCCTGGCGCACGGCCCAGCTGGCCGCCACTGACGGTTTGGTGGCGCGTGACCGGGACGAACTTGAGGACGGCGGCGGTACCACGCTGACTACCGAGCAATACACACAATTGCAAGTCTATCGTCGTGAGTTGCGTGACTGGCCGCAGGGATCATTTTTTCCGTTCAGCGAGTATCGGCCGTTGGCTCCGGGGTGGTTGGCTGCTGCAATCTGAAGCAGCTTGATCAAGGCTCTATTGCCTGAAAACTTCAGAAAGAAATGGCTGGCAAGCATCAGCCGTCAACCGTGATTCAATCGGGGCAACATCCAGGGAGGATCAAGCATCATGCAATTAACTGAAAAACACCTTATCGACATCATGCCCAACGCCCGCTCCCAAGCGGGCGTTTTTGTTTCGGCACTCAACGCCGCCATGGCCAGGCATCGCATCGATACGCCCAAGCGCATCGCCGCGTTTCTGGCACAGGTCGGCCACGAGTCGGGCCAATTGCGTTACGTGCGCGAACTGGGCAACAACCAATACCTGAGCAAATACGACACCGGCACGCTGGCGCTGCGTCTGGGCAATACGCCCGAGGCGGATGGCGACGGGCAAAAGTACCGAGGGCGTGGACTCATTCAAATCACCGGTCGCGCCAACTATCGCCAGTGTAGCCTCGGCTTGTTTGGCGATGAGCGTCTGTTGGCATTGCCCGAGTTGCTCGAACAACCGCAGTGGGCGGCCGAATCGGCGGCATGGTTCTGGGCGCAGAAGGGCCTGAACGAGCTGGCCGACGCGGACCAGTTCAACACCATCACCCGGCGTATCAACGGTGGGTTGAACGGTTTGCAGGATCGTCTGGAAATCTGGGGGCGGGCGAGGGCGGTACTATGTCCGGCTCCTGGCGGGTGATTGGTCTGTTGTTGCTGGTGGCCGGAGCTTTCGTCGCGGCGTGGCAGTTTCAGGACTGGCGCTACGGGCGGCAATTGGCCGAACAGGCGCGGTTAAACGCCGAGACGCAGAATCAACTCACCCAGACCGCCTTGAGCGCGCAGCAGGCCGAGCAGGATAAACGCCTGGCCCTGGAGCAACGGCTCGCGGCGAGTGAACAAACCCATTATCGAGCGCTGAGCGATGCCCAACGTGATCAGGATCGCCTGCGCGATCGCCTTGCTACTGCCGATGTGCGGCTGTCAGTCCTTCTCGACGCCGGCGACGTTGCCCACGGCTGCGCGGTGCCAGCCACCGCCGGCACCGGCGGCGTGGATTCTGCAACCGTACGCGCCCGACTTGACCCGGCGCATGCTCAACGAATTATCGCCATCACCGACACCGGGGACCGTGGATTGATCGCTTTGCAGGCTTGTCAGGCCTACGTCAGAGCGTTGGCGCCCGAACATTTTGAATGATTCTGTGTATTGAAAGCGCGTCCGGCTCGTGTACGGTGAAGGCATTCCACACGATCCGGAGCTCGCCGTGAAAGAGACCACCCAACTGGCCGCAGAACTGGGCCGACGTCTGCAAATGCTCAATGCCCACGTTACTACCGCCGAGTCCTGCACAGGCGGCGGGATTGCCGAAGCGATCACGCGGATTCCCGGCAGTTCGGCCTGGTTTGAAGCGGGTTACGTGACATATTCCAATCGACAGAAAACCCGGCAGTTGACTGTGCCGGGCGATTTGTTCGAGACGGTGGGCGCGGTCAGTCGTGAAGTGGTCGAGGCGATGGTGCGCGGTGCGCAGCAGCACAGCCTGGCGCATTTTGCCGTGGCGGTCAGCGGTGTTGCCGGTCCCGACGGCGGCACGCCGAACAAGCCGGTGGGTACGGTGTGGCTGGCCTGGGGCGTGGGCGATGCGATTTACAGCGAGGTTCAACACTTCCCTGGCAACCGCGACGAAGTCCGCCGACAAACGGTGAAGGCCGCGCTGGAGGGGCTTGTGCGACTAGCGGCACGAGAAATCGAAAATCAGGGGTAGGCGATCTTCGAACGCTGTGGAATAATACTGGCTACTTATACAGGTGTTGGCCGTCAGGCCTTATTGATTACGTGAGGACTTTAATGGACGACAACAAGAAGAAAGCCTTGGCTGCGGCCCTGGGTCAGATCGAACGTCAATTCGGCAAGGGTGCCGTAATGCGTATGGGCGATCAAGACCGTCAGGCGATCCCATCCATCTCTACTGGCTCTCTGGGTCTGGACATTGCACTCGGCATCGGCGGCCTGCCAAAAGGTCGTATCGTTGAAATCTACGGTCCTGAATCCTCCGGTAAAACCACACTGACACTGTCGGTCATCGCCCAGGCGCAGAAAGCTGGCGCGACCTGCGCATTCGTCGACGCCGAACACGCTCTCGATCCAGAGTACGCCGGCAAGCTGGGCGTCAACGTTGATGACCTGCTGGTTTCCCAGCCGGACACCGGCGAACAGGCCCTGGAAATCACCGACATGCTGGTGCGCTCCAACGCTGTTGACGTGATCATCGTCGACTCCGTGGCCGCATTGGTACCGAAGGCTGAAATCGAAGGTGAAATGGGCGACATGCACGTCGGCCTGCAAGCACGTCTGATGTCTCAGGCGCTGCGTAAAATTACCGGTAACATCAAGAACGCCAACTGCCTGGTCATCTTCATCAACCAGATCCGAATGAAAATCGGCGTGATGTTCGGCAGCCCGGAAACCACCACCGGTGGTAACGCGCTGAAGTTCTACGCCTCGGTTCGTCTCGACATCCGCCGTACTGGCGCGGTGAAGGAAGGCGACGAAGTGGTCGGCAGCGAAACCCGCGTCAAGGTTGTGAAGAACAAGGTGGCTTCGCCGTTCCGTCAGGCCGAGTTCCAGATTCTTTACGGCAAAGGCATCTACCTCAACGGCGAGATGATCGACCTGGGTGTGTTGCACGGTTTCGTCGAGAAGTCCGGCGCATGGTATGCCTACGAAGGCACCAAGATCGGTCAGGGCAAGGCCAACTCGGCCAAGTTCCTGGCAGACAACCCGGAAATCGCCGCGAAGCTCGAGAAGCAACTGCGTGACAAGCTGCTGGCCCCAGTGGCAGACGTCAAGGCTTTGGCCTCCCGGGACAAGCTCGATAACATGGCCGAGGCCGATGTCGACGTTTGAGTCGTTGAATGACACTTGTACTCGATACTCTCGTCGCGGTGCGGCGAACCGCCATGGACCTGCTCGCACGTCGCGAGCATGGTCGAGTCGAGTTGACGCGTAAGCTGCGTCAGCGCGGCGCCGAGGCGGAGCTGATCGAAACAGCCCTCGACCGTTTGACGGAAGAGGGTCTGCTTTCCGAAGCCCGTTACCTTGAAAGTTTTGTCTCCTACCGCGCCCGTTCCGGCTATGGCCCATTGCGAATTCGTGAGGAGCTCAGCCAGCGGGGTTTGCAACGCATCGATATTGAAATTGCCCTGCGCGAAAGCGGTATCAACTGGCAGGCGCAGCTTCAGGATACGTGGCAACGCAAGTTCTCCGGGCATTTACCGATTGATGCGAAAGAACGGGCCAGGCAAGGCCGGTTTCTGGCGTATCGGGGGTTTTCGATGGAGATGATCAACCGCTTGTTCAGCGGTCGAGGGATGGACGATTAGACCGATTCAACAAAAAAGGCCCGCTATTTTTAGAAAATAGCGGGCCTTTTTTTGCCTTCAAATTACGTTGAAAGGCTCGCGTGAGCGTTGTGCAGCGGGCGGTTTTGAGTCGGCCCAGTTTTCCGCCAGGTTGATGAAGTCCACCAATTCCCTCAGCCGACCATGAGTGCGGCCATTGAAGGCAAACGCCAATCGCGCCAAGTGGCTGAACTGCGCATCGTCGTGTTCTTCACCGCTGTAGGCGTGTTGATGAAACCCGTCGCTCAGGCACAGATCAGCAAATTCCTCCTGCATCTGCGCCAGTGCCTGGTCGTTGAGCTTGTGGTTCATGCGAATCACAAACTGCCGCTTGAGCCAGCGACTGGAGTGGAAGTTGCTATAGAACTGATTGATCTCGTCCACCGCTTCTTCAACGCTGTAAACCAGTCGCATCAGCTTCATATCGGTCGGCAGGATATAGCGATTTTCTTCCAGCTGATCGCGGATGAAGTCCAGCGCACCTTGCCAGAAGGTGCCGCCCGGAACATCCAGCAACACCACCGGCACCAACGGGCTTTTGCCAGTCTGAATCAGCGTCAGCACTTCCAGCGCTTCATCAAGGGTGCCAAAACCGCCCGGGCACAGCACCAGCGCATCAGCCTCTTTGACGAAGAACAGTTTGCGGGTGAAGAAAAAGTGGAACGGCAACAGCTTGTCAGTGCCATCCACGGTCGGGTTGGCGTGCTGTTCGAAGGGCAGGGTGATATTGAAGCCCAGGCTGTGGTCACGTCCGGCCCCTTCGTGGGCGGCGGCCATGATGCCGCCGCCAGCGCCAGTGATGACCATCATGTCTGCCTGCGTCAGCGCTGCGCCGAGTTCGCGGGCCATTGCATACAGAGGATGTTCCACTGGCGTACGTGCCGAGCCGAACACGGTGACCTTGCGCCGGCCCTTGAATTGTTCGAGCACACGGAACGCCTGCTCCAGTTCACGCAGGGCTTGCAGAGTGATCTTGGCGTTCCAGCGGTTATGGTCTTCCTGAGCCATGCGCAGCACGGTGAGGATCATGTCGCGGTAGATAGGGATGTTCGGGCTGTTGGGGAAACATGGTTGAGTTGTGCTTCGACCTCGCGGATGAGGTCGCCGCTTTCCTCAAAATGACGGCTCAAGAGGTCATTCGGTTGATAAGGCATTCAACGTCTCCTTCTGTACAGGGCGGCTAGCCCTGACAACCAGCGTCCGGGCCGCACTGCAAAAACACACAGGGCCGGCAGTTCCATTTCTGCCGTTAACGAATGATCGGGAATACTCTCAATCTAGACCCTCGCACGCATTCGCGCTGACTTGAACAGTGCGCTGTAACGTTTCGCCTGGCAACCGCTTACTGATTCGCGCCAAAGCCTCGCCGCTCGTCTGAACGTGTCGCAAAGGGCCATCACTCTGATTTACTCAACTACAGATGTCGCAAGACAACCTTGCGTTAGCGCAAGGCAGGCAATTCAAGGATTCGTGGTGGCAAGGAGGCGGGATGCATGGTCAGAGTGGTTTTGGAAATCGATACTCAGCTGTATCGAATGTTGCAGGAGTCGGCCGAGACGCATCAATTGAGTCTCGAGGAGGAGTGCTGCCGACGATTGGCCGGCGGCGAACGCCGCTCGCGCTATTTGCAGGCGCTGGTGGCGGAACTGCGCGCCGAGGATGAACAGCGGCGCGCCAAGGCTTCGCGCTGATTACTTCTTCTTCGCTGGCGCGGCTTTCGGGCAATCGGATTCCTGATAGCTGGCCGAACCGATGGCTTTGTTGGTTTTCACTTCGGTGAAGTCGTAACGCATGATCGCGCCCTTGGCCATCAGCTTGCGGTACGACGGGTTGTTGCAGACCGACGCGCCCAATTGGAAATACACAGCCTTGGGATCGGCGCGCATCTTGTCGGCGTGGCTCTTTTGCACGCTCAGATGGTTGATCAGTTGCGTGCCTTCGACGGTGTAGCCTTGATCAAGAATGTCTTCATTGATCGCCCGTGGCGTGCCGACGCTGCTTTGGGCGGCGACGTTGCGCAGCTCTCGGTTCAGATTCTGCTCACTCAGGGACGCAGCCTGAGCGGTAAAGGACGACGCCAGCAGAATGGCAGCGGTGGGAACGATAAGGCGCAGCATGAAACTCTCCTGATTCGGTGACTGGTGGTTCGACCCGTCACGGGGCGGTGCGTTCAGTGGCGGCGAATTATAGGGGAGCCGGTCTGGACGGTACAGGCTTGTGGCCGTCGCTCTGGTAAACTGCCGGCCTTTATTGCCCTGCCGAGTGTCGTTCGTGTCGAGTTTCCCAGTCTGCCGGTGTTGCCCGTGATGAACCATGCCCCCAACGCCGTGGCCCGCCTGCGCGATCAGCGCGAGGACGAAGGCATCAAGCCGATTCAGGCGCGTGGCTTTCGCTCCGAGCGTTGCCGCGATTGCCGGGTCATCATCAGTCATTGCCTGTGCGCGTGGCGACCAAGCGTCGACACCCGTTCTGGCGTGTGCCTGATCATGACCGGCAAGGAAGTCTTCAAGCCAAGCAATACCGGTTGGCTGATTGCCGACGTGGTGCGCGACAACCATGCGTTCATCTGGTCACGCACCGAGCCCGACCCGCAAATGCTAGCACTGCTCAACGATCCGCAATGGCAGCCATATCTGGTGTTTCCGGGTGAATATGTCGAGCCGTCGCGGGTAACCAACACGGTGAGTGTCGATAGCAGCAAGCGCCCGCTGTTCATTCTGCTCGATGCGACCTGGACTGAAGCGCGGAAGATTTTCCGCAAGAGTCCGTATTTCGACCGCTTACCGATCCTCAGCCTGCTGCCGGACAAACTCTCGCGTTATCGCCTGCGTCGTTCGACCCGCAGCGAGCACCTGTGCACCGCCGAAGTCGCAGCGTTGTGCCTGGAACTGGCCGGTGACAGCGATGCTGCTTCGGCGCTGGACGCTTATTTCGATGTGTTCAGCCAGCATTACCTCGGTGCCAAGCAGCAACTGGACCTGAACGAATCGACCCCGCTCACGCGGAGCTGTTGCCTTATATACGAAAGCCGCAGCCGGAGTTGGCCCGATAGTGGCCCATACTGTCGCTAGCGCTGGCCATGTTGCTTGACCACCCCGGCTGCGCTGGGCATGCTTGGCGCCGATTAGGGTGCGGCCAAGGTTTGAAACGCCGTGTTTGTTGCTGATTGGCGTTGAACGTGCCCCTGTGGATGTCGCCGGAATGTGGCATCTTGAGTTGCTTTGGTCTGACCGGAATGCACTGGCGGGCCATCAAAAACAGGATCATTTGAAAAATGGCCACATACGACATCCTGATTGCCGATGATCACCCCTGTTTCGCAGCGCCCTGCACCAGGCAGTGACGCTGGGCCTTGGCTCGGACGTGCGGTTGGTGGAGGTGGCGAGCATTGCCGAACTGGAAGCGCGCCTGGCCGAAAAGGCTGACTGGGATCTGGTCCTGCTGGACCTGAACATGCCCGGCGCCTACGGTTTTTCCGGCTTGGTGCTGCTGCGCGGGCAGTACCCGCAGATTCCGGTGGTAATGGTCTCGGCCCAGGAAGAAGCCTCGGTGATGGTCAAATCCCGCGAGTTCGGCGCCAGTGGCTTCATTCCAAAATCCAGCGATCTGAGCGTGATTCAGGAAGCCGTGCGCAAAGTGCTCGATGGCGATGTGTTCTGGCCGCCGCAAGCCTTCGAAGCGGTGAGCGTGTCCGATGAGGCGAAAGCCGCCAGTGATGGCCTCGCCAGCCTGACGCCGCAACAGTTCCGCGTGCTGACCATGGTCTGCGAAGGTCTGCTGAACAAACAGATCGCTTATGAGCTGAGCGTGTCGGAAGCGACCATCAAGGCCCACGTCACGGCGATCTTTCGCAAATTGAATGTGCGCACTCGCACACAAGCGGCTTTACTGCTGCAACAACTTGAGTCAATTCCGAGCCAGTGATGGCTGGCGGTTTCACGCTTTTT
Source organism: Pseudomonas sp. B21_DOA (assembly GCA_030544685.1). Taxonomy (NCBI): domain Bacteria; kingdom Pseudomonadati; phylum Pseudomonadota; class Gammaproteobacteria; order Pseudomonadales; family Pseudomonadaceae; genus Pseudomonas; species Pseudomonas sp. B21_DOA. The sequence continues at coordinate 2,307,294 of CP086683.1, forward strand.
TGACTTTCGTTGATCTAGCTTCCCCACTCCTTTTTGGCTGGTTTCTTTCTTATGTCTCCTTTCAAGGGCCAGACCGGCCTGAAACGCATTCTCAACGCTTCCGGCTATTCGCTCGACGGCCTGCGCGCCGCCTTCACCGGCGAAGCGGCGTTCCGTCAATTGGTGCTGCTCAACGTGGTGCTGATTCCGCTGACATTCTTCCTCAATGTCAGCCGTGTCGAGCAGGCGGTGTTGATTGCTGTTTGCTTGCTCGCTCTGATTGTCGAGCTGCTCAATTCAGCGGTGGAAGCGGCCATCGACCGCATCTCGCTGGAACTGCACCCGCTGTCGAAGAACGCCAAGGACATGGGCAGCGCTGCGCAGTTCGTGGCGTTGAGCATGATTGGCCTGGTGTGGGCGGTGATTCTGCTTTAAGCAATGGTCGGCAAGACGATCTCGTCGCTGCGCTGCACTCCGGCGGTGAAGGCGCGGCACAGCTCGAGAAACTCGCGCATGGCCGAGGTCTGGTATTTCTGTTTGTGCCAGATGAAATAGAACTGCCGGGCCAGATCCAGGTCCGGCGTCTCCACCGGCACCAGACTGCCGCGCCGGAAGGCATCGCGCAGCGCCAGCCGCGAAATGCAGCCAATTCCCAGCCCTGATTCCACTGCGCGTTTGATCGCTTCGGTGTGTTCCAGCTCAAGACGGATGTTCAGCGCGCTGCGATGGTGACGCATGGCCTGGTCGAAGGTCAGCCGCGTGCCGGAACCCTGTTCACGCAGGATCCACGCCTCGTGGGTCAGTTCTTCCATCGTCGCGCTGCCGCGTTTGGCCAGCGGATGTTGCGGCGCACAGAACACCACCAGCTCATCCTCGACCCAGCTCTGCACTTCGATGTCGGGGTGGCTGCAATCGCCTTCAATCAGACCCAGATCAATTTCGTAATGCGCGACTTGCTGCACGATATTGGCAGTGTTCTGCACGTGCAGCTTGACCTGACTTTCCGGGTGCCGCTGCATGAAGCTGCCGATCAGCAGGGTGGCCAGATAGTTGCCAATGGTCAGCGTCGCCCCCACTGATAAAGAGCCGAAACCGGATTTGCCATTGAGCAGGTCTTCGATTTCCTTGGCCTGGTCGAGCAGGGCCACCGCTTGCGGCAACAGTTGTTTGCCGAGGGCGTTGAGGCTCAGGCGTTTGCCGGCGCGGTCGAACAGCTGGCAGCTGGACTGGCGCTCGAGCTCGGTGATCGAAGTGCTGGCCGCCGATTGCGAGAGGTTGAGCAGACCCGCAGCACGGGATACGCTTTCCTGCTGGGCGACGGCGACGAAGACTTGCAGTTGACGGAGAGTAAATCGCATATCGATATAACCGATAACCCTTATCTTAATAATCCAGTTAACAGATATTGTCGTCGCTATTAGAATGCGATGCAATTGCGCACGTTAAGCCTCATTGAGCCGCGCAGACCAATCTCCAGGAGTCAAACGTACATGAGCAACATGAACCACGAGCGTGTCCTCAGTGTTCATCACTGGAACGACACTCTGTTCAGCTTCAAGTGCACCCGCGATCCGGGCCTGCGCTTCGAGAACGGTCAGTTCGTGATGATCGGCCTGCAACAGCCCAACGGCCGCCCGCTTATGCGCGCTTACTCGATCGCCAGCCCGAACTGGGAAGAGCATCTCGAATTCTTCAGCATCAAGGTTCAGGACGGTCCGCTGACCTCCCAGCTGCAGCATTTGAAGGAAGGCGACGAGATCATCATCTCGAAAAAGCCTACCGGTACGCTGGTTCTCGATGACCTGAACCCGGGCAAGCACCTGTACCTGCTGAGCACCGGCACCGGTCTGGCGCCGTTCATGAGCGTCATTCAGGACCCGGAAACCTACGAGCGCTTTGAAAAAGTGATCCTGGTCCACGGTGTGCGTTACGTCAACGAAGTCGCCTACCGCGAATTCATCACCGAGCACCTGCCGCAGAACGAGTTCTTCGGCGAAGCGCTGCGTGACAAGCTGATCTACTACCCGACCGTGACCCGCGAGCCGTTCGAAAATCAGGGCCGTCTCACCGACCTGATGCGCAGCGGCAAGCTGTTCAGCGACATCGGTCTGCCACCGATCAACCCGCAGGACGACCGTGCGATGATCTGCGGCAGCCCAAGCATGCTCGACGAGACCAGCGAAGTGCTCGACAGCTTCGGCCTGAAGATCTCGGCGCGGATGCGCGAGCCGGGTGATTACCTGATCGAGCGTGCGTTCGTCGAAAAATAACCTGCGATAACTGTGGAGCGAGCCTGCTCGCGAATGCGGTCTGTCATCAACGTTGATGTTGCATGACACGATGCCTTCGCGAGCAGGCTCGCTCCAACAGTGGTTTTTCGGTGTGACAGTAAAAGCCCGCGTTGCCTGAGAAGGCAGCGCGGGCTTTTTCGTTTGCGGGTTTTATGCCTCGGCCGGGATGACTTCCAGCACGCGGATCTGTTCGGGCGTCGGGTAATGCCAGCGCACGTCCAGATCCCAGAACTGCGCACCATATTCACGTTCCGGCGCCGGCGTCTGATACGCCGGGCGCGGATCCTGCGCCAGGCACTGCTCGATCAGCTCAACCAACGGCTCATCGAGCCGCTGAGCGTGGGCGTGCGCCTGTTTCAAAGCCGAATCCGCCCACTGCACGTCGATCAGCTGCGGCGCGGCGCTGGCGATGTCATTGATCGCCCCAGGGATGATGTCGGCATACGGCACATAGGGTTTGATATCCAGCACTGGCGTGCCGTCGAGCAGATCGATGCCGGAAATAAACAGGCGATTGCCTTCGATTTTGTCCAGCTTCACCACCGATTGGCCGATGCCGTTTGGCCGGTGCGTGGCGCGGGTGGCGAATACGCCCATCGACTTGTTACCACCCAGGCGAGGCGGGCGCACCTTCAGGCGTGGCTTGTCTTCGAGGGCCTGATGGAACAGAAACAACAGCCAAACATGACTGACCTGCTCCAGCCCCTGCACGGCGTCACCCTGGTCGAACGGCGCGACCAGTTCCAGCACGCCACGGGCGGCCGGTGCCAGTTGCGGCTGGCGGGGGATGGCGAACTTCTCCTTGAAGCAGGAGCGCACGAAGCCGATGGGGGAGACGCTGTAAGTCATGGTCTAGGATCGAAGCGGGTAGGGCGGGCATGATAACCCGGCTCGCTTCAAGTCTGGTGGTGACAGGGCGGACGCCATCGCTGGCAAGCCAGCTCCCACAGGTTTTTGAGTGAACCTGGATTGTTCAAACACCAAAGAACCCTGTGGGAGCTGGCTTGCCAGCGATAGTCACACCGCCGATGTCAGAGGCTGAACCCACCATCCAGAGGAATGATATTCCCGGTCATATAAGCCCCCGCCGTACTCGCCAGGCTGATCGCCAGCGCCGCCATCTCTTCCTCGCGCCCCCAGCGCTTCATCGGAATCAGCGCAGTATCCTCAGCCAACGCCTGTTCATCATTACCAATATGCTGGGTCATCTTGCTCGGGAACCGTCCCGGCGCAATCACGTTGACGTTGATGTGCTGGCTCACCAGTTCCCGCGCCAGAATTCGCGACAACTGATGCAGGGCGGCCTTGCTCGGCCCATAGGCATACGCCTGCTCGCCAAACGAAGAAATCCCCGCCACCGAACCGATATTGATGATCCGAGCCGGATTCGCCGCCGAGCCAGCCTTGCGCAGCAACGGCAGAAACTGCTGGATGCAACTGAACACCGAGGTCACGTTGAGCTGCATGACCTTCTCCCAGCCCTTGACCGGATAACTCTCCAGCGGCGCGCCCCACGTGGTGCCCGCATTGTTCACCAGAATGTCCAGATGAATGATCTGCTCGCCCAGACGCGCGGCCAATTCCCGCACGCCTTCTTCGGTCGCCAGATTTGCCGCCACGCCGTGGCAAGTGCCCATGGCGCCAAGTTCTTCGGCGGTTTGATGGCAGGCTTCGACGTCGCGCGAGCACACGTAGACATGGGCGCCGGCCTCGACGAATGCCTTGGCGATCATCTTGCCGATACCACGAGTACCGCCAGTCACCAGAGCGGTGCGGCCTTGCAGGGAAAAGTAGGGATGCATGGCGAATCCTGAAGATTAGGGATCAGTACACCCTAGTCGTCAGCCGCGAAAAGCGGAGCCACTATTTTCGGAGGGAATGAGGGGCCATGCGGCCAGCTTCGAGCTGCAAGCTACAAGCGGCAAGTCAAACACCGTGCCCGGCCTTGCAGCTTGCAGCTTGCAGCTGTTTTCAGGCTCTCACGCGCAGCGTGAGCCCTTTGAGGAAATTACGCAGCAACTGGTCGCCGCACGGGCGATAGTTGGTGTGGCCGACCTTGCGGAACAGTGCGCTCAGCTCAGGCTTGGATACCGGAAACTCGGCGGCCTTGAGGATCGCGTGCATGTCGTCTTCTTTCAGTTCGAAGGCCACGCGCAGTTTTTTCAGGATAATGTTGTTGGTCACCGGCACTTCGATCGGCTGTGGCGGACGGCTTTCGTCCTTGCCACGCTTGAAGATCACCAGCCCGTCGAGGAAGTGCGCGATGACTTCGTCCGGGCAGCGTACGAAGCCTTCTTCGTCTTCTTCTTTCTTGTCGAGCCAGGTGATGACATCGGCGAGCGTGACGTCCATGCCGCCCAGTTTGATGATCTCGACAACTTTCTTGTCGCTGATGTCGAGCATGTAGCGCACGCTGCGCAGTACGTCGTTATGAACCATGTCGGTATTCCTGATACGTGTGGGCAGCGCTCGCGGGCGCTGCCGGAATGTGGGGCGGCAGGGGAAGTCTTAGAACTTCTCTTTGCCGGACAGGTAGCGCCATTGGCCGAGCGGGACCTTGCCGATCGAGACGCCGCCGATGCGGATGCGGCGGATGCCGATGACCTTCAGGCCAACCGCTTCGCAGAACTGCGCAATAATTCCCGGCTGCGGGTTTTTCATGGCGAAGCGCAGTCGGTTTTCGTTCTGCCAACTGGCCTTGACCGGCGGCAGCTCCTTGCCCTTGTGGGTCAGGCCATGCTGCAAACGGTTGAGGCCGTGGGCAGCCATCTCACCTTCGACTTCGACGATGTACTCCTGCTCGATCTTCGCAGCGTCGGCGGTGAGCTTGCGCAGGATTTTCCAGTCCTGGGTGAACACCAGCAGGCCGCTGGCCTTGGGCTGCAGGTCGGCGCTGGCGGTCAGGCGCAGGAAATGCCCGCGCAACGGACGCTTGCCATAGCGATGCTCTTCGCTGAGGGTTTCGGCGCTGAGCGATTGCATGGCGCTGTCGACATCCATGCCAGGCGGCGCGTTGAGCAGGATGGTCACCGGCTCCGGCGCGGTGGCCTTGGCGTCCTTGTCGAGCTCGACCTTTTGCTCGCCGACCTTGAATTGCGGCTCATCGATGACTTCGCCGTCCACGGTGACCCAGCCGCCCTCGATGAACAGCTCGGCCTCCCGGCGGGAGCAACCGACCAGTTCGATGAGGCGTTTGGACAGGCGAATCGGGTCAGTCATGACAGGGCCGTAACAAAAAGGGGTGGGCATTGTACCTGTGTGGAAGCGGTTAAGCCCGGTTCCATTTGCTGGATGGTCGCTTTGCCTGTGGGAGCTGGCTTGCCAGCGATGGCATCGCCTTGGCATTTGTCGGTCACCGCGGCGTCTGCATCGCTGGCAAGCCAGCTCCCACAGGGTTCTATGTGGTGTCAGGCATGGTTCGCGCGCTGCTGGTTTTGCCGCAAGCGCATATGCAGCAGCGGATACGGCTGGCCCATGCCATCGACTTCCGAGCGGCCGATCACCTCGAAGCCCTGCTTCTCGTAAAAACCCAAGGCTTGCGGATTTTGTTCGTTGACGTCGAGTTCGTCGGCGTTCAGTCGTTCGATCGCATAGCGGAGCAACTGCTTGCCCAGTCCCTGGCCACGATGGTCAGGATCGATGAACAGCATTTCAATCTTGCCCGCCGCCACCCCGGCAAACCCGGTGATGCGCTGGTGGACGTCTTTGGTGCAGATCAGCATCACCGCATCGAGATAGCGGTTGAGCACCAGATTGCGCAGCAGCTCTATGTAGCTGTCCGGCAGGAATTGATGAGTCGCACGGACCGAGGCCTCCCAGACCCGGGTCAGTTCTTCGTAATCGCTGATTATCGGTGTGTGAATGACCGAATGCTGACGCATGTGCGTGTGCCTCTTGTGCGGTTCAAGGGAGTCCGTCCCCCGCTAAACGATAGCCGCAAAAAAGCCCCGCATCGAGCGAGGCTTTTTGATTTGTGCACTGCCCCTTGTGGGAGCGAGCCTGCTCGCGAAGGCATTGTGTCAGGCAATATTTACAGCGACTGACCCAGCGCATTCGCGAGCAGGCTCGCTCCCACAGGTATTTTGCGGTGCTTAGATCTGCTCGGCCCACAGGTCGTATTCGTCGGCGTCAGTCACCTTGCACCAGACCTTGTCACCCGGCTTCAGGTTGCTGCCGTTATCGATAAACACGTTGCCATCGATCTCAGGCGCGTCGAAGAAGCAACGGCCCACCGCGCCTTGTTCATCAACCTCGTCCACCAGCACTTCAATCTCACGACCGATGCGCATTTGCAGACGTGCCGAGCTGATCGCCTGCTGGTGCGCCATGAAGCGCTCCCAGCGATCCTGCTTGACGTCGTCCGGCACCACTTCCAGATCCAGATCATTCGCTGGCGCGCCGTCAACCGGCGAGTACTGGAAGCAGCCGACGCGGTCGAGCTGGGCTTCGGTCAGCCAGTTGAGCAGGTACTGGAAGTCTTCTTCGGTTTCGCCCGGGAAGCCGACGATGAAGGTCGAACGGATGATCAGGTCCGGGCAGATTTCGCGCCAGTTCTTGATCCGCGCCAGGGTCTTGTCTTCGAACGCCGGGCGTTTCATCGACTTCAGCACTTTCGGGCTGGCGTGCTGGAACGGGATATCCAGGTACGGCAGGATTTTGCCCGCGGCCATCAGCGGAATCAGCTCGTCGACATGCGGGTATGGATAAACGTAGTGCAAGCGGACCCAGACGCCCAAAGTGCTCAAGGCTTCGCAGAGTTCGGTCATGCGGGTTTTCACCGGCGCGCCGTTCCAGAAACCGGTGCGGTACTTCACGTCAACGCCGTAAGCGCTGGTGTCTTGCGAAATCACCAACAGCTCTTTAACGCCGGATTTGACCAGGCGCTGCGCCTCGTCGAGCACATCGCCAACCGGACGGCTGACCAGTTTGCCGCGCATCGACGGGATGATGCAGAACGAGCAGCTGTGGTTGCAGCCTTCGGAAATCTTCAGGTACGCGTAGTGGCGCGGGGTCAGCTTGATACCTTGTGGCGGCACCAGGTCGATCAGCGGGTTGTGATCCTGACGCGGCGGCACCACTTCGTGCACGGCGTTGACCACTTGCTCGTACTGCTGCGGGCCGGTCACGGCGAGCACGCTTGGGTGTACGTCGCGGATGTTGCCTTCTTCCACGCCCATGCAACCGGTGACGATGACCTTGCCGTTTTCCTTGATCGCTTCGCCGATCACTTCCAGCGACTCAGCCTTGGCCGAATCGATGAAGCCGCAGGTGTTGACCACCACCACATCGGCGTCCTGATAGGTGGACACCACGTCATAGCCTTCCATACGCAGCTGGGTCAGGATGCGCTCGGAGTCGACCAGTGCTTTCGGGCAACCCAGAGATACGAAGCCAACCTTTGGATTGGCCGGCGCAGGAGTGGTGGACATGTCTAACCTCGGTGTTTTGTGACGTCGCTGGCCACGCGCGGCAGCTGACGGATGGGCGCTTGAGATGCGCCTCTGATCAAAAAGTGCGCAATTCTAGCGGCGGGCAACGCACTTGACCAGCTTTATACGGGGAAATACGACGAGTGCTGCGCTATGCTTCGCGCCGTTGAGCTTTACCGATTTCTTGCAGTCAATCATTGGTCTGTAACAACAGGTAAAACAGCGCATGCTGCAACTCAAAGCATAGTGCTTCCTTCAAAGAAGCCGGTATCGAGATCAGGAGTGTTGGATGGGTCAGGCAAGTAGTCATGCGGCGGGCGCCGAGGGTTCGGCAAGCAGACCGCTGAGCATGCTGGTCGCGGCAGTCGGGGTGGTTTATGGCGACATCGGCACGAGCCCGCTGTACACCCTCAAGGAAGTGTTTTCCGGCGGTTATGGTGTGCCGGTCAATCACGACGGCGTGCTGGGCATTCTGTCGTTGATCTTCTGGTCGCTGATCTGGGTGGTCTCGATCAAGTACATGATGTTCGTCCTGCGCGCCGACAACCAGGGCGAGGGCGGCATCATGGCCCTCACCGCGCTGGCACGGCGGGCAGCAGCGGGGCGCAAGCGTCTGCGCACGCTGTTGGTGGTGTGCGGGCTGATCGGCGCGGCGCTGTTCTACGGCGACAGCATGATCACCCCGGCCATTTCGGTGCTGTCGGCGATCGAAGGCCTCGGCCTGGCGTTCGACGGCATCGATCACTGGGTGGTGCCGCTGTCGCTGGTGGTGCTGGTCGCCTTGTTTCTGATTCAGCGCCACGGTACCGCGCGGATCGGCATTCTGTTCGGGCCGATCATGGTCACCTGGTTCCTTGTTCTCGGCGCACTCGGCGTGTATGGCATCAGCCATACCCCGGAAGTGCTGCATGCTATCAATCCGATGTGGGCGGTGAATTTCTTCATCGTGCATCCAGGCATGGGCGTAGCGATCCTCGGCGCGGTAGTGCTGGCGCTGACCGGCGCCGAAGCGCTGTACGCCGACATGGGCCACTTCGGTCGCAAGCCGATCGCCCGCGCCTGGTTCCTGCTGGTGCTGCCGGCGCTGGTGCTCAACTACTTCGGCCAGGGCGCATTGCTGCTGGACAACCCGGACGCGGCGCGTAACCCGTTCTATCTGCTGGCGCCGAGCTGGGCGCTGATTCCGCTGGTCGGCCTTTCGACCCTGGCCACGGTGATCGCCTCGCAAGCGGTGATTTCCGGCGCGTTCTCCCTGACCCGTCAGGCGATCCAGCTCGGTTACATCCCGCGCATGTACATCCAGCACACCTCCAGCGACGAGCAGGGGCAGATCTACATCGGCGCGGTGAACTGGGCGCTGATGGTCGGCGTGGTGCTGCTGGTGATCGGCTTCGAATCCTCCGGCGCACTGGCCTCGGCCTACGGCGTGGCGGTGACCGGGACCATGCTGATGACCACCATTCTGGTGTCAGCGGTCATGCTGCTGCTGTGGAAATGGCCACCGATCCTCGCGGTGCCGGTGCTGCTTGGCTTCCTGCTGGTGGATGGCCTGTACTTCGCCGCCAACGTGCCGAAGATCGTTCAAGGCGGCGCGTTCCCGGTGATCGCCGGTATCGCCCTGTTCGTGCTGATGACCACCTGGAAGCGCGGCAAACAACTGCTGGTCGAACGCCTCGACGAAGGCGCGCTGCCGCTGCCGATCTTCATCAGCAGCATCCGCGTGCAACCACCGCATCGCGTGCAGGGCACCGCCGTGTTCCTCACCGCTCGTTCCGACGCCGTGCCGCATGCGCTGTTGCACAACCTTTTGCACAATCAGGTGCTGCATGAGCAAGTGGTGCTGCTGACAGTGGTTTACGAAGACATCCCGCGCGTACCGCCATCGCGGCGTTTCGAGGTCGAAGCCCATGGTGAAGGCTTCTTCCGGGTGATCCTGCACTTTGGCTTCACCGACGAGCCGGACGTGCCGCAAGCGCTGAAGCTGTGTCATCTGGATGATCTGGACTTCAGCCCGATGCGCACCACGTACTTCCTCAGCCGCGAAACGGTGATTGCCTCGAAACTTGAGGGGATGGCGCGTTGGCGGGAAGCGTTGTTTGCGTTCATGTTGAAGAATGCCAATGGCAATTTGCGGTTTTTTAATCTACCGCTGAACCGGGTGATCGAGTTGGGGACGCAGGTGGAGATGTAAGCCTCGCCTCAACTGAAAAAGCCCCCATCGGCCTTGTGGCTGGCGGGGGCTTTTTTGTGCCTGCACATAAACTTCAAACCCACGCAAATCCCCTGTGGGAGCGAGCTTGCTCGCGAAGGTTGAGTGACAGGAGAAGCATTCTTCGGCTGACCCACCGCATTCGCGAGCAAGCTCGCTCCCACAAGGGTTCTGTGGTGTTAGTGGCTTTCAGGCAATTCTTCTTCGGATTCGGTCTTTGTGCGAGCAGGTCGTGGGATCAGCGCTTGGATCACGTCATCAATCAAGGCCTTGCCCATCACCGTCAGGTAATGCGCAGCCCAGGCATGGCGGTCGGTGTCTCTGATGAAGGCAGCATCCTCGGCGAAGGATTTGGCGAGGGACAGCAGGTCGGAGGATTGCGACAAGGCATCGATGATCGGAATGCCGGAGCGGACGTTGAAGAACGCTTGATCCGAGTTGTAGAGGAAAGGGGTGAAGCCGATGGTTTTAACGCTTGCGAGTCCGTGCAGATCAGGTTCGGTCATCGTGTTACTCCTTAGTTCGAAGCGCCGCGACTTTCGTTACCACGCGAAAGGGAGGCAACTGTACGCAGGGTGGTAAACCGGGAACCAAGGAAACCGGCACGCTCGAAAGCGTCCCACGCACAGCCGCCATAACTCGAGGAGCGGGCTGTTGCGATGGTTTCTCCGGGTTACCACACCCGATCGCTGAATGGGTCAGCGACGTCCGGAGAGTATCCCGTCGAAAAACAGCGCAATAGAGCGGCAAAGCGCCCGAATACGAGATTCGGAGTTTGCCTACAAGGTCTGTGGGCGTCATCTGATATTGCGAGATCAGACGTAAACGAAACTAAACGTTGCTGGCGGTTACGTGGGTATTTGTTCGGTAGATGAATGAGTGTGGAGTTGACGATTCGATAATGCCAATTAAGCAGGTGTCCACGTTTTATGGAATGTGGACACTTGGCGTTTTTGGCTTCCTGAAGAGTCAAGAGATTTGCGAGCCTTGGCACAAAACTGTTGAATCCAGCGCAATTCCCCTGTGGGAGCGAGCTTGCTCGCGAAGGCGTAGTGTCAGTCGGCGAATGTGTTAACTGACCTGCCGCTTTCGCGAGCAAGCTCGCTCCCACAGGAATTGATGCTGTTCTTGAAAAATGTAAAAAGCCCCGTCATCGCGAGATGGCGGGGCTTTTTGTGGGCGTGGCTCAGATCACTCTTCGGCGACCGAGTCCTTGTTTTGGCGCTTCTCGATCAAGTCCACCAAGCGCTTGGCCAGCGCCGGGTAGTTCTCGTCGAAGTGGTGGCCGCCAGGCAGTTTCACCGCTTCACCAACAGCAGTCTTGTCCGTGCAGCCACTCTCATCCGTCTCTTCTTCACCATAGATGCACACAACCTTGGCCGCCGGCAGTTTGGCCATTTCCGGGCCGGTGGCGGCTTCTTTGCCGGCGTTGCCGAGCCAGCCTTCGACTTCGATTTCGAAGCTGCCGGTGCGGGCGAAGGCGAGCAGGATGATCGCGTCGACGCGTTGCTGTTCGTTTTCTGGCAGGCGGTTGTAGATCGCCGGGAGTACGTCAGCGCCGAACGAGTAGCCGGTGAGGATGAAGCGTTTGGTGCCCCATTTCTGCCGGTAGTGCTGCATCAGTTCGGTGAGGTCGAGTGCGCTTTGCTCCGGGCTCTTGTGCTGCCAGTAGTAGCGCAGGGTGTCGATGCCGACCACCGGGTAGCCGATCTTGGCCATTTCCCCGGCCACGTCGCGGTCGAGGTCGCGCCAGCCGCCGTCGCCGGAGAGGAACAGCGTCACCGTGTCGTTGGCCTGACCCGCCGGCACTTCCACAACCGGGATCGCCAGGCCGCCGTTGGCCTTGTCGCCGCCGACGAGGATTTTGCGCAGTTCGTTGTTCAGCACTTGCGGCAGGTTGATGTCGTAGTCGCTGATGCTGGTTTCGGCGTTCGGCTGATCGCGCACGAAGCCTGCGCTGGCGTCGTCCGGGTTGTCGTTCCACGCCACCAGCCAGTGGCCGTGGGCGGCGGATTTCGGCAGCAGGTGGGTGCAGCCGGGTTTTTCCAGGGCCAGATCGACGGAGACGGCCTGGGCCTTGTCGTCTTTCTGTTCCGCCAGCCAGCGCCACGCCAGCACAGCCCCGGGCCGATGCCGCTGACCAGGGTGGCCGGGCCATTGAGTTCGCGCAGGCCAGATTGCAGGGCGCGGCTTTGCAGCAGGCAGTCCTTGGGCAGAATCACCTGAACGATCTGCGCCGAAGCGCTGCGGCTGAGGGTGGTCAGTTGTTTCTCGGAGAGCTTCTGTTCGTCGGTGACGGCCACCAGCACCTGAGCCTTCGGCTTGCTGCCCGGGATCACGCGCGTCATGGTCGTGCCGTCGGCCGGTTTGAGTTGTTCGACGGTCGGTTCCGGTGCCGGGCGTTTGAGGTACCAGTAACCGCCGCCGGCAATCACGGCCAGCACCAGCAGGGCGGCCAGGATGTACTTCAGGGAGCGTTGAATCATCAGCGTTTCACCAATCCAGTCAAGCCGCCCGCGATCAGGGCAGCAGTGTCGGCCAGCGCCACGAGCGGATCGAGTCCGGCGGGCACGGCCATATAACGGGGTTCCCAGTCAGGCTGGAACTTGTCTTTGAAACGGCGCAAGCCTTGGAAGTTGTACAGCTGCTCACCACGGCGGAAAACCATCGAGCCCAAACGCTGGGTCAGCGGTGCGCCACGCCGGGGTTGCAACCCCGACAACGGCACCATGCCCAGGCTGAAGCGCGCGTATCCGTGACTCTTATAGTGTTGAATCAGGCCGACCATCATGAATTCCATGGTCAGCTTCGGCGCTTCCGGGTGCGCGCGCATCAGGTCGAGACTGGCCAGATCGTGGCTGTAGGTCTCGAGCAGATTGGCGAACGCCACCGGGCGGCCTTCGAAGCGAATCACCGCAATGCGGAAATGCTTCAGGTAATCGTCGCTGAAGCGGCCGAGGGAGAAGCCTTTCTCGCGCACGTTCTTGCCGGTCAGCCAGGCATCGGAAATCACTTTCAGCTCATCCATCGGCGCCTGCCCCGGCTCATGGATTTCCAGCGACAGACCATCGCGGGTGCCGCGGTTCCAGGTGTAGCGCAGGTCCTTCATCTCCTTGCCCTTGGCTTCGAGATCAAAGCGCTGCAGATCGACCCGGGCCTCTTCGCCGAGCTTGATCGCCGTCAGGCCGATGTCCATGTAATACGGCAGGTTCTCCGCGCGCACTTGATAGAACACGGGGCGCGTGTGATGGATGTCGCAGAGGTCGCGGAACTGCCAGATCATTTCCGCGCGCTGCTGGCTCGGCCCGATCGGGTCGTACAGCGCCACCAGACTGCGGCCACGGCGGGCGTACATCAGGAACGCCTCATCGTTGGGATGAAACAGCAACGCCTTGTCCCCGGTCAGCGCGAGGCCGCCGTCGGGTTGCGACGAGGCCATGAGGATTTTTGCCGCGCGGTCGAGTTCGTCCGGCGTCGGCAAATGAATCACCGGGCGCGCGGTGCGCAGCAGCCAGGTCAGCGAGATGATCACCAGCAACACCGCCGCACCGAGCAGCGAGCGCAGGCCGCGCGGCGCGTCAGCGTCGAGGGTGAACTGCCACCACAGTTGATGGCTGTAGGGCACGTCCTGATAGGCGAACAGCAGCAACCAGGCCGAAGCCCCCAGCACGCAGAGACTGGCGACCAGATACAGCGGCGAAAACGGCAGTTCGGTCAAACGGCTCGGGCGATAGAACGAGCGACGAAACACGCCAAGCAGCGCGGCCGTAAGCGTCATCAGCGTGGCTTCTTCCCAGTCGAAGCCTTTAAGCAGCGAGAGCAGGGCGCCGACCAGCAGCAGAATGGTGGTCAGCATCCACGCCGCCGACAGACGCCGGCGCAGGCCTTGGGCTAGCAACAGGCACAGCACGCCAATCAGGCTGGCGCCGAAGTGCGAGGCGTCGACCAGGCGATGCGGGATCAGAAAACCGATGTGCTCCAGGCGCGTGTCGATCTCTGGGGTCGCGCCGGAAAAAGCAACACCACGCCCGACAGGAACACCAACACCGCCAGAATCGGCGCGGCCAGACCGGACGCGGCGCGCATGGTCTGGGTCTGAAACAGGCGCTGGCCTTCGTTGATCAGCAGCAATACGCAAGCGACCAGCAGCGGCAGCACCACGTAGATCAGGCGATACAGCAGTAGGGCAGCGGCCAGCGGCGCGGCGCCAAGCTTGTCGGCAAACGCCGCGAGCAGAATAGCCTCGAACACGCCAACACCGCCCGGTACATGACTGAGCACGCCCGCGGCCAGGGCCAGCAGATACACCAGCAGGAACGGCGCAAACGGCGGCGCTTCCGGCAGCAATAAATACAGAACGGTGGCGGCAGCCGCGACATCGAGAGCGGTGATCACCAGTTGCAGCAAGGTCAGGCGCCGACCCGGCAGGCGCAGGGTGCGCCGACCTGCACGGACCAGCAGATTGTCGGGGTAGGGCTGTTCCGGCAGACGACGGCGATAGATGCCGATTGCCAGCACAGCACCGACGATCAATACGGCAGCGGCGACAGAACCGAGCAAGACTTCGGACAATCCCAAGGCCTGCGAGGCGGCCGGCAGGTTACTCAAGGTCGCCAGCGCGGCCAGCGGCGGCAAGGCGCAGCCCAGCGAGAGGCTGGCGAACAAGGTCATGTGCGCGACTTCCGACGCACCGACGCCCAATCGCGCATATAAACGATAGCGAACCGAGCCACCGGAGAGCAGCGACAGGCCGATCGCATTGCCGATCGCAAAAGCGGTGAAGCCGCCGAGCGCGAGCATGCGCGGCGGCAGTTTTACACCGGCGTAGCGGCTGGCCGACCATTCATAGCCGAGCAGGATGATGAAACCGACCACCGTCGCGCCAATGGCGCCGAGCAGGGCCGGTTTCGGTACATCGAGAATCGAGTCATGCAGCGCATCGAGATCAAGCTCGGCGAGCAGATGGCGGCAGGCAATCAGGGCAATGGCAAACAGCAGCAACGTGACGGCCAGACCGATCGGCTGACGGTATTTGCTTAACCGATCCAGCCAGCGCAAACGCTCGGGTTTGATCGGTTGTTCTGCTGTAACGGTGTCTTGTGGGTCAGACGAGTTGGCGCGCATCAATCACCTCTTGGATTGTGCGCGACAGGATGGAGGTATCCAGCCAAGTTACCAATCCCTGTAGAAAAAATAATCACAAAATACTACGCCTCTCGTCGGGCATCGGCGAGGGCAGTTCCTGGATTGCAGAAGCCCTGTCTGCGACTCAAGCATAGTCGCAACTCAGCGTTTCCGATGATCCCCAGCGGTTCACTGCACAGTGACAGATCATTGTTGCGAAAGGACTTTTTCAACAGATACAAAAAAGGCCACTCTTTCGAGTAGCCTTTTTTGATGTTTGGTTGCGGGAGCCGGATTTGAACCGACGACCTTCGGGTTATGAGCCCGACGAGCTACCAGACTGCTCCATCCCGCGTCTGTGTGGCGGCATTCTACAGGCGAACGGCGAGGTGTCAACCGCTAATCCTGGAATGGGTCAAATAACTGCGAAATCGCGGCAAACGGTCGCAGGTAATGTGTAAGTTTCGGAAATGCAACGAATTGCCGTTTTGCTTGCGATTGAGCGGGGCGCTCATTTGCAAAACAGACGCGCACAAAAAAGGCCACTCTTTCGAGTAGCCTTTTCTGATGTTTGGTTGCGGGAGCCGGATTTGAACCGACGACCTTCGGGTTATGAGCCCGACGAGCTACCAGACTGCTCCATCCCGCGTCTGTGTGGCGGCATTCTACAGAGGTTCGCGCGTGTGTCAACCGTCGATCTGGATAAATCTGTTGAGGTTCAAGTGCTTAGCGTATGTTAGCGGCGGTTGGCCGGCGCACAGGGCAGGTGGCGCAAGGCTTTCAGCTCTATTGCATCTTGATTTGTGATTGAAAAAATAAATTCACCTGAAATCTCCTACGGTCGGAAAAGAACATTCAACCACTGGTGCTATATACAGGTGTCAGTGAGATACTGCCGCTCCGGCTTGCCACGTTGTCTTTTTCCAACATGACCCAGCGAAAAATCATCCACATTGACTGTGACTGTTTCTACGCCGCCATCGAGATGCGCGATGATCCTCGTTTGGCCGGCAAGCCGTTAGCGGTGGGTGGTTCGGCGGATCGACGTGGAGTGATCGCCACCTGCAACTATGAAGCGCGCGCCTATGGAGTGCGCTCGGCAATGGCCTCAGGGCACGCGCTGAAGCTTTGCCCGGACCTGACCATCGTCAAGCCGCGCATGGAGGCTTATCGCGAAGCGTCGAAGGAAATTCATACGATCTTTGCCGACTACACCGACCTGATCGAGCCGCTTTCCCTGGACGAGGCCTACCTCGACGTCTCCGACAGCGCGCATTTCGGCGGCAGCGCCACGCGCATCGCCCAGGACATTCGCCGCCGCGTCTCCAATCAACTGCACATCACCGTTTCCGCAGGCGTCGCGCCAAACAAGTTTCTGGCGAAGATCGCCAGCGACTGGAAAAACCCAACGGTTTATTCGTGATCACCCCGGATCAGGTCGAGGATTTCGTCAGCGGTCTGCCGGTGAGCAAGCTGCACGGCGTCGGCAAGGTTACCGCCGACAAGCTCGGCAAGCTTGGCATCGTTGACTGTCAGCACCTGCGCGAGTGGGGAGGCTGGCGTTGGTGCGCGAATTTGGCAGTTTCGGCGAGCGCTTGTGGAATCTGGCCCGTGGGATCGATGACCGTCTGGTGCACAACGACAGTCGGCGTCAGTCGATCAGTGTGGAAAACACCTACGATGTTGATCTTCCGGATTTGCGCGCCTGCCTCGACAAATTGCCCGAGCTGCTCGATACCTTGCAAACCCGCATGTCGCGGATCGACAGCAGTTATCGACCGGGCAAGCCGTTCGTCAAAGTCAAATTTCATGATTTCACCCAGACCACACTGGAACAGGCCGGGGCAGGGCGCGATTTGGGTAGTTATCAGTTGCTGCTGACGCAGGCGTTCAATCGCGGCGGCAAACCGGTGCGGTTGTTGGGCGTGGGGGTGAGGCTGGAGGATTTGCGCGGCGGGTTTGAGCAGATGGAGTTGTTTGAGCGGTAGATTCGCGGCGCCTGGCAGGGCGTCTTCGCGAGCAGGCTCGCTCCCACATTGGATCTGCGTCGTTCACAAATCCCTTGTGGGAGCGAGCCTGCTCGCGAAGTTTCTAAGCTTTAATTCGGTCCCGGATCAGCCACTAAACGCCCGGCATCCTTGGTCAACGCCTTGAGAAACTCAGCCTGCAATTCAGGATCATTGCGGGTCAGTTCGATCAGGCTCTGTTCCAGTTCGCTGGCTTCTTCTTCCAGGCCCAGTTCCGACAGACGTTTGACCCGGTGAACCCACTGGCTCACTTCGTCATCTTCCAGGTCGTCGTAAATCAGCCCGTGCGCCTCAATCAACTTGCCGCGCAGGTGGCCGCTGAGCATCAGCGTCGAGTCGGTATGCACATCGTCCTTGGCGTCTTCGACACTGATCTGCAAGCGGCCGATATGGTTGAGGTCATGTTCGGCAAACGGACTGTCGAGCAGGTTCAAGCGCAACACGCCGTTGCGGTCGGTGGTCATGTCAAATGTTTGCTTGCCGGCCTTGACCTGCACCGGCCGCTCGCTCCATGGCAGGCTCGAATACTCCGTGCGCTTGTCGCGCTGGACTTCATCGATGCCGGCGAGGTTCTGCTGTGCGCGACCGTTGGACTGCACGTTCATGAACGGGTTGAGCCCGGCGAAACCGTAGCTCAGCCAATCCCGGGTGACGCTGTCCGGCAGATTGCCGAGTGCGAACACGTTGACCACGTTGGCACCGACACCACCGACCACGGCCACCGCGCCCAGCGGAATCTCATAGACTTCGCGCCAGGGTTGATAAGGCGTGTAGCGGTCGTAACGGCGGGTGACCTCGAACTCGGTGACTTCGAAAGTCTTCTGCTCGTTGATCTTCACGCGTCGCTGCGGCAGTTCGAGCACCTTGGGCTCGCCTACATCGATCTGCAGGCTGTGGTTGAGCAACTTTCGCTCGACCCGCTCTTCGTGCTCGCTGCGTTGCGACATGTGATTGGCGCAGCCGCTGACCAGCAGGGCGCCGCACAGGGCGGCGCCACCGAGGCCTAAGGTGTTTCGCTTGAACATGACGTCTCTATCTGGTTTCAGCGGCGGATACGGGCCTGAAGGAAGGACACAACATCGGCCACCGGCAGCGCTTGCGCCTCTGCTTCGGAACGACTCTTGTATTCCAGGTTGCCTTCGGCGAGGCCGCGGTCGCTGACCACGATCCGGTGTGGAATGCCGATCAGCTCCATGTCCGCGAACTTGATGCCCGGGCTGGTTTTCTTGTCGCGATCGTCCAGCAGCACTTCGAAGCCGGCCGCCGTCAATTCGGCATACAGCTTGTCGGTGGCTTCGCGCACCTGCTCGGTTTCATAGCGCAGCGGTACCAGCGCGATCTGGAATGGCGCCAGGGTGTCGCTCCAGATGATGCCGTTGGCGTCGTTGTTCTGCTCGATGGCAGCAGCCACCACGCGCGATACGCCAATGCCGTAGCAACCCATTTCCAGAGTCACCGGCTTGCCGTTCTCGCCCAGCACTTCGCACTTCATCGCCTTGCTGTACTTGTTGCCCAGCTGGAAGATGTGGCCGACTTCGATGCCGCGCTTGATTTCCAGTGTGCCTTTGCCGTCCGGGCTTGGGTCGCCGGCGACGACGTTGCGCAGGTCGGCAACGGTCGGAACCGGCAGATCACGCTCCCAGTTCACGCCGAAGTAGTGCTTGTCATCGATGTTCGCGCCGATGCCGAAGTCGCTCATCATCGCCACCGAGCGGTCGATGATGATCGGCAGTGGCAGGTTCAGCGGGCCGAGCGAGCCGGCGCCGGCGCCAATCGCGTCACGCAGTTCGGCATCGGACGCCATGACCAGCGGGCTGGCCACGCCAGGCTGGTTGGCAGCCTTGATTTCGTTCAGTTCGTGGTCGCCACGAATCACCAGCGCGATCAGCTTGCCTTCTTCTTCGGCGTGGACGATCAGGGTCTTGATGGTCTTTTCAATCGGCAGATTGAATTTTTCCACCAGCGCTGCGATGGTCTTGGTGTCCGGCGTGTCGACCAGACGCAGTTCTTCGGTTGGCGCAGGGCGTGAGGTTTCCCGTGGCACCGCTTCGGCTTTTTCGATGTTAGCCGCGTAGTCGGAACCGTTGCTGAAGACGATATCGTCTTCGCCGGACTCGGCCAGCACGTGGAATTCGTGGGAGCCGGCACCACCGATCGAACCGTTGTCAGCTTCCACCGGGCGGAATTTCAGGCCCAGACGCGTGAAGATGTTGCAGTAGGCTTCATGCATGCGGTCATAAGTGATCTGCAGCGACGCCTGATCAGCATGGAAGGAGTAGGAGTCCTTCATGATGAATTCGCGGCCGCGCATCAAACCGAAGCGCGGGCGGATTTCGTCGCGGAATTTGGTCTGGATCTGGTACAGGTTGATTGGCAGCTGTTTGTAGCTGCTCAACTCGTTGCGCATCAGATCGGTGATCACTTCTTCGTGGGTCGGGCCCGCGCAGAAATCACGACCGTGGCGGTCTTTGATGCGCAGCAGCTCAGGGCCGTATTCGTCCCAGCGCCCCGATTCCTGCCACAGCTCGGCCGGTTGGGTGCTCGGCATCAACACTTCCAGAGAACCGGCAGCGTTCATCTCTTCGCGAACGATGGCTTCGACCTTGCGCATGACTCGCAGGCCCATCGGCAGCCAGGTGTAGAGGCCCGAGGCAAGCTTGCGGATCATGCCGGCGCGCAGCATCAGCTGGTGGCTGATCACGACCGCGTCGGAAGGCGTTTCTTTCTGTGTGGCGAGCAAAAATTGACTGGTGCGCATGGTTGGCCGTTGTCGGTTGCTATGACTGGAAATGACGGAGCAGTGTACCGGCGAGTTTTGCTGACGTACAGAAGTGTGGCCGGCGGAAGGCGCCAGCGGCGGGATTCTTCCCGCCATTGGCGAAGCGTCCTACGATTCTTCGGTGACCGGCGTCGGTGCAGGCTCGGGCGTCGGTGTTTGTCCTTCGCGGCGGCGTTCCTGGAACCAGTGCAGCGCGATCAGTAGCAGCGTCGGCACGCCGAGCAGCGCGGTGATGAGGAAGAAGCTGTGATAGCCGAACTTCTCGACCAGCACGCCGGAATAGCCGCCCATCAAGCGCGGCAGCAACAGCATGATCGAGCTGAGCAGGGCATATTGCGTCGCCGAGAATTTCAGGTTGGTCAGGCTCGACAGGTAGGCGACGAACGCCGAGGTCGCCAGGCCCGAACTGAAGTTATCGAGGAAATGGTCACCACCAGCATTTGCAGGTTCGGGCCCATGTCCGCGAGCATGACGAACAGCAGGTTGGTCGCCGCCGAAGCCACGCCACCGATAAACAGGATCGGCAGAATACCGAAACGCACGATCAACAGCCCGCCCATGCCGGCGCCGACGAGGGTCATGATCAGGCCGAAGATCTTGCTGACACTGGCGATCTGATCCTTGGTGAAACCCTGGTCGATGTAGAACACGTTGGCCATCACGCCCATGACTGTGTCCGACATCCGATAGGTGGCGATCAGGCCCAGCAGCAACAGCGCCTGCCAGCGATAGCGCAGGATGAAGTCATTGACTGGCGTCAGCACCGGTGCCAGTCCGCGCCGGCCCATGGCCGACAGACACATCCCGGTGAGCAGGGTATAGAGAATGGCGCGCAGGAAAGCACGGTCTTCGAGCAGCAGATCGAGCGGGCTCATGTCACCGAACAGCACGCCGGCAAAATCGGTGTTGTACAACTGGGTAAACATCGCCGGTACCGACACCAGCAATATGATCAGCACGAACACCGACATCAATTGATGCATGAACGTGTAGCGGCCGGCCTGCAACTGCGTGCGCAGTGGCACGGGCGGCTCACGCATGAACAGCGTGGTCAGCAATGCGGGGACCATCAATGCGCCGAACAGCACATAGGTACCGGTCCATGCTGCGTGCTTATAGTTGAACCCGGTGGAGCCGAAACCTTCGGCAAAGAACAGCGCGCCGGCGGTGGCGAGCAGGGCGGCGACGCGGTAACCGGACATATAACTGGCGGCGAGGGCAGCCTGGCGGCTGTCATCGGCGATTTCCAGGCGATAGGCATCGACCGCGATATCTTGCGTAGCAGAGGCAAAAGCGACGACGACGGCAATGGCGATCAGCCAGGACAAATGCTTCTGCGGATCACAGAAACCCATGCCGATCAGGCCGAGAATCACCAGTGCCTGGGAGAGCACCAGCCAGGAACGGCGGCGGCCGAGCTTGCCCAGCAAGGGCAGGCGCCATTGGTCGAGCAGGGGCGACCAGACCCATTTGAACGCATACGCCAGGCCGATCAGGCTGGCATAGCCGATGGTTTCACGGGCCACGCCCGCTTCACGCAGCCATACGGAGAGCGTCGAGAACACCAGCATGTACGGCAGGCCGGCGGCAAAACCGAGCAACAACAGCACGAGCGTCGAAGGACTGGCATAGGCGGCGAGCGCGGCGCGCCAGGTTTTACGGGGCATGGGCTGAAGTCTGCCTCAAAATTGCGAAAACAAAGCGCGCACTCTAACCGCTGTGCTCTACCGGACGCCAGCCATGGCGCCGAATATCCACACGATTGTTCTGGACGGTGATGCCTTCCATGCGCAATCGCGCACGTTGTTCATCACCGGAGGGGCTGCCGACCGGCAGACTGATGCGTCCGCCGGCGCCGAGTACGCGGTGCCAGGGCAGCTTGGTGTCGCCGGGCAACTGACTCAAAGTCCGTCCGACCCAGCGCGCGGCGCGGCCCAGTCCGGCGAGTTCGGCCAACTGTCCATAACTGACAACTTTGCCTTCGGGCACTAGAGCGAGCGTCGAGTAGAGTGCCGTGCGTCGGATTTGCGCATCGTTTTCGACGCTGTCGAGCGGGTCTTTCACGTACGCGGCTCCTGAGCATTGGCGTGACGATGGCGACAAGGGTAAACGCTCGCGGTCCAGTTGAGAAATGAACTCAATTGAAATAGTCCGGTCAGTCCTTGTCATGGGCAAAATCCTACGGATAATGCCGACCTTTTTCGCCAACTCTGAGCCCCCGATCTGCTTATGTTTCCCAGAACCCTGTTGTGCCTTGCTGTTTTCAGCGCGTCCACGCCCCTGCTTGCCGACACCGTCTGGTTGAAAAACGGCGACAAGCTGAGCGGCACCATCACGGTATTCGACGGCGGCAAGCTGTTGATCCAGACCAAATACGCCGGTGCGGTGGCGATTGACTGGAAAGAGGTCAAGACCCTCGACAGCGATCAGCATCTGTTGGTGAAACAGGATGCCTATGCCGGCGAAGTGTCGAAGTCACTGACGGCGGCCGACGATGGCAAGGTCACCCTGGCCAACGGCGAGGCGCCAAAGACGGTCGAGCTGGCGAGCATTCAGCAGATTCTCAAGCCCAAGCCGATCGTCACCGACCTGGTGTGGAAGGGCAATGTCGATCTGGCCCTGGATTACCAGCGCGCCGAAAAGGACACCGACGATTACGACGTTGCGTTCAAGACGTCGGCGCGGCATGGTCGCTGGCGGCATACCGCCGAGGGCGAATACAACCGCGAAGTGCAGGATGCGGAAACCACCACCAACAACTGGCGCGCCGAATATTCCCTCGACCGCTTCCTCACCGATCAGTGGTTCTGGCAGGGCCGTCTGAACTACAAGCGTGATCACATTGAAGAGCTGGCGCGCCAGCGTGTCGTTGGTACCGGTCCGGGTTACCAGTTCTGGGACGACGAGCTTGGCGCGTTCTCGCTGGGTTCGTTGCTCAACCGCACCGACTACGAATATCGCGATGGCAGCAAGGACAACTTCTATTCCGTCGCGATGAAGTGGGACTACAACCGCTACCTGATCGGCAAGAAGGTCGAATTCTTCACCAATGGCGAAGTCGGCAAGCCGCTTTCGGGGGTTGCTGATTACGCGCTGGATGCCGAGCTGGGCCTGCGCTACAAGGTCACCGACTGGGCATCGCTCAACCTCAAGGCCGAGCGCGACATCATCAGCGGCACCAACGATGCGGATTTGAACAAGACCCGTTATACCGCAGGGTTTGGCGTGGCTTGGTAAAGGCACAAACAAAAAATCGCAGACTTTCGGGCTGCGATTTTTTTGCCTGAAAAAACAGGCGCCCACAAAAAAGCCCCGCTTTTAAGGGCGGGGCTCTTTTCTAAAGAAGCTACAAGTTAGATAACTTGTACTTCTTCAGCTTGCATGCCTTTCTGACCGCGGGTAGCGATGAAAGAAACCTGTTGGCCTTCTTTCAGGCTTTTGAAGCCGTCGGATTGGATAGCTTTGAAGTGAACGAACAGGTCGTCACCGGATTGTGGAGTGATGAAGCCGAAGCCTTTTTCATCGTTGAACCACTTAACGGTACCGGTTTGGCGATTAGACATGGTGTAACTCCTTGAACAAAGATAACTGCGACTCAGGAAGAACCCTGGCCGAGACTGAGTGCAAAGAGCAGGAAAAATTCTTGTAGATGGTTGGATCGAAATTCAACATATCGTGTAGAGATTCTCAGTGACACAAGCAACACAGTGACGCCACCTTAACCCTTTTTCCGGAACGTGCCAATGTTTCTTGCAAAGGATTCTGTGTTTTAGGGATCGGCGGTGCGACGGTTCGTCGCCACATCGCGTAAATACGGGGTGTTCGCCGAGAATTGCGTTGCGCACTTTGAACGAGACGACGCGCCCGGTAAGATGCCGGACAGAATTTTTCCACCTCGCTATTCAGGACAAACCCGCCATGAGCATCAAATCGGACAAGTGGATTCGCCGCATGGCGCAGGAACACGGCATGATCGAACCGTTCGTCGAGCGCCAGATGCGCGGCAGCGACGACAGCCGGGTGATTTCCTACGGCGTGTCGAGTTACGGCTACGACGTGCGTTGCACCAACCACTTCAAGGTGTTCACCAACATCAACTCGGCCATCGTCGACCCGAAGAACTTCGACGCCGGCAGCTTCGTCGACATCCACAGCGACGTTTGCATCATTCCGCCGAACTCCTTCGCCCTGGCCAGCACCGTCGAGTACTTCCGCATTCCGCGCAACGTGCTGACCATCTGCCTGGGTAAAAGCACCTACGCGCGCTGCGGCATCATCGTCAACGTCACTCCGCTCGAGCCTGAGTGGGAAGGCCACGTGACGCTGGAGTTCTCCAACACCACCAACCTGCCGGCGAAAATCTACGCCAACGAAGGTGTGGCACAGATGCTCTTCCTCGAATCCGATGAAGAATGTGAAGTTTCCTACAAGGATCGTGGCGGCAAATATCAGGGCCAGCGTGGCGTAACCTTGCCGCGTACCTGATCGACCATCCGACGGATGTCGGGAATTCTTTGGCGGGCAGACACTCTATGGGGTGTACTGCCCGTTTTTGTTACACACAGAATCGGGCCTTCACTGAGGAGTGCCCTATGAAGATCGACCCGCGAATCAGCGCTGAACTGGCAAGGCTTGAGCCCAATCAGATAGGCGTTCTGGCCTGGTCGTTACTGGCGAATCCGTCTTTGAGCCTGTCCGGCGGAGTACCCGGCCAGCCCGATCCCGATACTCCCAACGAACAACCGACCGAACCAGGCGAGCCTACGCTGCCGGACGAACCGCCTCCGGCGCCTGTCGCCTGATCCATTGACATGAATATGGCCCGTCAGTCTGATCGATTTGCGATCTAGCTGACGGGCCATATTTCGTTGTCGCCGATCACGAAGACCTTGCAGCTGTCGTCGCGCTCGACCTCATAGCCGCCGGTAAACGCACCGAAGGCCGGCATCAGGCTGATGCGCTCCCCAACCTGAAGCAGGCCAGGCGCAAGCTCTGCCGACCTCTGCCGTGCAATCGATAAACCGGATGCACGTGGCCCGCGAGCACGTGCCGCTCGGGATGCGCATCGGGCTCATGCTGCAGGGCGAATGGCCCGAGCAATAGCGGCTCGGGCACCACGCGGATATTCAACGAGGCCGGTGGGTCACCTGCGCGTTTATCGTGGTTGCCGCGAATCAGCGTCATCGGCAGATCCGCGTGCCGTGCTCGCCACTCTGCCAGCGCATTGAGTGTGGTTGGGACATGTGAGCCAGGCCCATGCAGGAAATCGCCGAGGAAGATCAACTGGCGACACGGCAACCGCGCCAGCAACGCGTCAATCGCCTCGATGTTGCTCGCGGTCGTGCCATGTGGCACTGGCTGGCCGAGGCTGCGATAGGCCGCCGCTTTGCCGAAATGCACGTCGGCTATCAACAGCGCCTCCTGCGCTGGCCAGTACAGCGCTTTCTCCGGCAGCAGCCACAACTCCTCACCGGCCAAACGTACCGGGTACGCGCTCACGACGATTTACCGTTGTCAGCGGTTTTTTCCAGGTCACCGACCATTCTTCTGATCCTGTCAGCCAGTTTTTCCGAACTCATGCTTTCGCGCATCCGCTCCACCAGCAGCGGAAAGCCTAGTGGTGTAGGACGTTTAACCTGATGCACGTCCAGTTTCATTTGATTGATGCGCTCCAATGTCTGTTCCAGACGACGAATATCCAGTTCTTCGCGAAGGACCTCTTCCCCGGCCTGGGCCAGCAGCAGGTTGTCGGCGTCGTATTGTTTGAATACCTGGAAAAACAAGCCACTCGACGCCTGCACCTGGCGGGTACTCTTCGGTGCGCCCGGATACCCGGCGAACACCAGCCCGGCGATGCGCGCAATTTCGCGGAAGCGGCGCAACGCCAGTTCACCGGCATTGAGGCTGGCCAGCACATCCAGCAACAGGTCATCGGCGTTGAACAGGTGCGCGTCGAGATGCGCGGCCCAATCCACCGGCGTGGCGCTGAGCAGCTCCAGGCCGTAGTCATTCACGGCAATCGAGAAGGTCACCGGTTGGCGCTGACTGACGCGCCATGCCAGTAAGCTCGCCAGTCCCAGATGCACCTGACGCCCGGCGAACGGATAAAGGAAAAGATGCCAGCCTTCGCGGGATTTCAGCACTTCGGCGAGCAGATTCTCGCTGGTGGGCAAGCCGGACCAGCGTATCTGCGTCTCCAGCAGCGGCCGCAAAGCGTGCATTTCCGGACCGTTGAATTGCCCCTGAGCAGCGGCGCTGAAGCGCGCCACCACCGCTTCGGCCAATTCGTTGGATAACGGCATGCGCCCGCCATTCCAGCGCGGCACGGCGGCTTTTTTGCGGTGCTGCGTTTGACGTAGGCGGTCATGTTTTCCACCCGCACCAGCTCGAGCAAGCGGCCGGCGAAAAGGAAACCGTCGCCAGGTTTCAGTCGCGCGATAAAGCCTTCCTCAACGCTGCCCAGCTGTTTGCCACCGCCACCCTTGCTCCAGAATTTCAGATTGATGCTCGCGTCGCTGACAATGGTGCCGATGCTCATGCGATGGCGCCGCGCCAGACGCGCATCCGGCACACGCCAGACGCCGTGTTCGTCCGGTTCGACCCGGCGGTAATCCGGATAAGCTGTAAGAGACATCCCGCCATGGCGTACGAACGCCAGCGCCCAGGCCCAGTCCGCCGCTGTCAGGTCACGATAAGCCCAGGCACCGCGGACTTCTTCGTACAAGTCTTCAGGAATAAAGCCACCGCCGAGGGCCATGCTGACCAAATGCTGGACCAGTACATCCAGCGGCTTGTGCGGCGACAGGCGCGGCTCGATGCGCCGTTGCTCGACGGCGTCGCGTGCGGCGACCGCCTCGATCAGTTCCAGGCTGTGGGTCGGCACCAGCGTTACCCGCGAGGTGCGCCCCGGCGCGTGGCCGGAACGCCCGGCACGTTGCATCAAGCGCGCGACGCCTTTCGCCGAGCCGATCTGCAGCACGCGCTCGACCGGCAAGAAATCCACGCCCAAGTCCAGGCTCGAGGTACACACCACCGCTTTCAATTGGCCATTCTTCAACGCCTGCTCTACCCAGTCGCGGGTATCGCGTGACAGTGAGCTGTGGTGCAACGCAATCAGCCCGGCCCAGTCCGGCCGCGCTTCCAGCAGTGCCTGATACCAGATTTCCGATTGCGCACGAGTGTTGGTAAACACCAGGCTGCTGGCGCAGTCATCGAGTTCGGCCACCACTTGCGGCAGCATCTTCAGACCGATGTGGCCGGCCCAGGAAAACGCTCGATGGCCGGTGGCAGCAGGGTGTCGACCTTCAGCGTTTTTTCGCTTTGCCCCTGAACGCTGACGCCGCCGCCCTGTGGGATCAGCACTTGCTCTGCGTGGGATTGATTACCGAGGGTGGCGGACACGCCCCAAACGATCAGTTCCGGCTGCCAATGACGCAGCCGGGCGAGGGCCAGTTGCAGTTGCACGCCGCGTTTGTTGCCGAGCAACTCGTGCCATTCATCGACGACGATCATGCGCAGGCTCGACAGCGCCGTGCGCGCATCGGCGCGGGCCAGTAGCAGGGTCAGGCTTTCCGGGGTGGTGATCAGCGTTGTCGGCAAGCGCCGACCCTGACGGGCGCGTTCGCTACTGCTGGTGTCGCCGGTGCGCAGGCCGATGGTCCATGGAATCTGCAAATCATCGACCGGGCTTTGCAGTGCGCGGGCAGTGTCGGCGGCGAGGGCGCGCATCGGCGTAATCCACAGCACTGTCAGCGGTTCGGCCGGCGGTTTGCGTTTGCGCGGTGTAGCCACGGGCGGATGCAGGCGGGCGAAGCGGTTGAGAGCAGCAAACCACACCGCGTAGGTTTTGCCGGCGCCGGTGCTGGCGTGGAGCAATCCGGATTCGCCGCTTTTCACCGCCGCCCACACCTGTTTCTGAAAGGCAAACGGCTTCCAGTCGCGAGCGCTGAACCAGGTTTTTGCAAAGTCGGGGATTTCGCCATGCCGGCTGCGTGCGCTCTGGAGGTGTTGTTTCAGAGACAGCGAAGCGGGGGACAAGTTTAACTTTGTCGGTCGGTGGATTCCCCTGTGGGAGCGAGCCTGCTCGCGAATGCGATGTCACATTCAACATTGATGTTGACTGATAAACCGCTTTCGCGAGCAGGCTCGCTCCCACACAGGGTTGGGTGCCAACTTATTTAAGATTGCCGCTCAGGAACTGCTTCAGCCGTTCGCTTTTCGGGTTGCCCAGCACTTCTTCCGGCGCGCCTTCTTCCTCCACCAGACCCTGATGCAGAAACAGCACCTGATTCGACACCTTGCGCGCAAAACTCATTTCGTGAGTGACCATGATCATCGTCCGGCCTTCTTCGGCCAGACCCTGAATCACTTTCAGCACTTCGCCAACGAGTTCCGGATCGAGCGCCGAAGTCGGTTCGTCGAACAGCATCACCTCCGGCTCCATCGCCAGTGCCCGGGCGATCGCCACGCGCTGTTGCTGGCCGCCGGAGAGAAACGCCGGATATTGATCGGCAACCCGCGCCGGCAAACCGACCTTGTCCAGATAACGCCGGGCGCGATCGTCGGCCTCCTGTTTGCTGCAGCCCAGCACCCGGCGCGGGGCCATGGTGATGTTTTCCAGCACGGTCATGTGGCTCCACAGGTTGAAATGCTGGAACACCATCGCCAGCCGCGTGCGCAGGCGTTGCAGTTCATCGGCGTCGGCGACGTGCATGCCGTGGCGGTCGGTGACCATGCGGATCGATTGGCCATCAAGGCTCATGGCGCCATCATTGGGCTGTTCGAGAAAATTGATGCAGCGCAAAAGGTGCTTTTGCCCGAGCCACTGGCACCGATCAGGCTGATCACGTCGCCGGTCTTGGCCTTGAGCGAAACGCCTTTGAGCACCTGATGATCGCCATAGCTTTTATGCAGGCCTTCAACGGTCAGTTTGTACATGGACGAGCATCCTCAAGGCGAAAGTAGGTAGCCGCTGCGATAGGCTTCGGCGCCCGCGACGTGGGCGATGACCATGCCGGCAGTGGCCATGCGCCGCAGCGAGCGCGCATACAGCAGGCCGGCGGCGGTGCAATGAATGGGGTGACCTTGTCGTGGACCGGGTCGATGATCTCGGCGATTTGTTGCCCGGCCTGCAGGTATTGGCCGGGCGTGGCGCAGTACACCAACAGGCCGCCGACGGGCGTGGTCACCGGTTCGACACCGGCCAGCGGCGTGGCCGGGTAGGGCTGCGGCGGTTGCGGCTTGGTCTCGCCGACGATGGCATCGAACTGGATCAGATAGTCGATCAGCGCCTGACAATCGCGACTGGCCAGCGGGTGATTGACATCGCCCTGGCCGCGCAGCTCGACGGTCACCGAGAAACTGCCCAGCGGAATCTCGAAGTGCTCGCCGAAGCGCTCGCGCAATTGCCACCAGAGCAGGGTGAAGCATTCGTCGAACGACTGCCCGCCGGAATCGGTAGCGAGCAGGCTGGCCTGGGCTTCGATATAGCGCGCCAGCGGCTCGACCTGCGGCCACGCCTCGGGCGTGGTGTACAGGTGCACCACGGATTCGAAGTCGCAGTGCAAGTCGAGCACCATGTCGGCATCGCAGGCCAGGCGTTGCAGGGTCAGGCGCTGGGATTGCAGTTGGGTGGTCGGCGTCTGACGGTCGAGGGCGTTGCGCAGGTTGGCGCGGATCAGTTCGAGGTTGTGCTGCGCATCGTCGTTAAGTTGGCCTTCGATGGCGTTGCCGATTTCTTCGCTGAGGTCGACGAACCAGCGATTGAAGTTCTGCCCACTCTCCAGGTCGTAACGGCCCAGCGGCACGTCCATCAGCACTTGTTCGAGGCCGACCGGGTTGGCCACCGGCACCAGTACGATTTCGCTGCGCAGGCGGCCGGCGGCTTCCAGCTCGGCCAGACGCTGTTTCAGGTGCCAGGCGACCAGCATGCCCGGCAGTTCGTCAGCGTGCAGCGACGCCTGAATGTAAACCTTGCCCTTGGCCTGTTGTGGGCCGAAGTGGAAGCTGTGAATTTGCCGTGCGGTCCCCGGCAGCGGGGCCAGCAAGTCATGGATCTGGTGGCGCATTGTTATCTCTTTATTTTCAAACCGGTGCTAGTGAGTCGGCCCGAGGAAGGCCAGCCAGCGGCGTTCGGCGAGGCGGAACAGGCCGACCAGCGCAAACGTAATGGTCAGGTAGATCAGCGCGGCGATGCCGAATGACTGGAAGGTCAGGAAGGTTGCCGAGTTGGCATCCCGCGCGACTTTCAGGATATCGGGAATGGTCGCGGTGAACGCCACGGTGGTCGAGTGCAGCATCAGGATCACTTCGTTGCTGTAGTAAGGCAACGAGCGGCGCAGTGCCGACGGCATGATCACGTAGGCGTACAACTTCCAGCCGGTCAGGCCATAAGCCTTGGCCGCTTCGACTTCGCCGTGGTTCATGCTTCGAATCGCCCCGGCGAAAATCTCCGTGGTGTACGCGCAGGTGTTGAGGGCAAAGGCGAGGATCGTGCAGTTCATCGCGTCGCGAAAGAAACTGTCGAGGATCGGCTGTTCGCGCACGGCGGCGAGGCTGTAGATGCCGGTGTAGCAGATCAGCAACTGGATATACAGCGGCGTGCCACGGAACAGGTAGGTGTAGAACTGCACCGGCCAGCGAATGTAGAAGTGCGGCGAAACCCGCGCGATCGACAGCGGAATCGAGACGATGAAGCCGATGCAGATCGAGGCGGTCAGCAGCCACATCGTCATCGCCAGCCCGGTGATGTTCTGGCCGTCGGTATAAAGGAAGGCTTTCCAGTATTCCTGGAGGAGTTCGATCATCGTACGGCCTCCCGGGCACCGGCGGCGTAGCGGCGTTCGAGCCAACGCAGGATGAAGTTCGAAGCACTGGTGATCAGCAAATAGATCAAGGCGGCAAGGACCAGAAAGTAGAACAGTTGATAGGTGCTTTTACCGGCGTCCTGCGCTGCCTTGACCAGATCAGCCAGACCGATGATCGACACCAGCGCGGTGGCCTTGAGCATGACCATCCAGTTGTTGCCGATGCCTGGCAAGGCAAAACGCATCATTTGCGGAAACACCACGAAGCGAAAACGCTGGCCACGTTTGAGGCCATACGCGGTGGCGGCTTCGACTTGGCCGCGCGGCACCGCGAGGATGGCGCCACGGAAGGTCTCGGTGAAATACGCGCCATAAATGAAGCCCAGCGTCAGCACGCCGGCGCTGAACGGGTCGATTTCGATGTATTCCCATTCCATATAGTCGGTCAGCGACGTCAACCAGGTTTGCAGGCTGTAGAAGATCAACAGCATCAGCACCAGATCCGGCACGCCACGAATCAGCGTGGTGTAGAGCTGCGCAGGCAGGCGCACCAGTTTGACTTTCGACAGTTTGGCACTGGCGCCGAGCAGGCCGAGCAACACGGCCACCAGCAGCGACATCGCCGATAATTTGATGGTCATCCAGGTGCCTTGCAGCAGCAACGGGCCGAAGCCCTGCAGACTGAAGGAGGCCAGCCCCAGATTTTGCAGAAGGGTTTCAAACATAAATCAGCAACCTGAGCGGATGGAAAAGGCGCCCATCGGGGATGGGCGCCGGGGCATTATTTACCGCTGTACAGATTCAGGTCGCCAAAGTGTTTCTTTTGAATCTCGGCGTATTTGCCGTCGTCGTGTAACGCTTTGATACCTTTATCCAAAAGTGCCTTCAGCTCAGTGTTACCTTTCTTGATACCGACAGCCGTTTTGGCTGGCAGCAATTCGCTGTCGACCGGCTGGCTGATTTCATACTCGGCGCCTTTTGGCGACTTCAGGAAGCCCAATTCGGCTTGCAGCATGTCCTGGATACCGGCGTCGAGACGGCCGGAAGTCAGGTCGGAATACACCTGATCCTGGTTCTGATAGGCCTGGGTTTTCACGCCAGCCTTGTCCAGTACGGCTTTGGCGTAGGCTTCCTGAATGGTGCCTTGCTCATAGCCAACGGTTTTGCCCTTGAGCGAAGCGACATCGGCGGTGATGCCGGAGCCTTTCTTGAACACGTAAGCGGTCGGGCCGGAAAACAGTTCGCTGGAGAAGTCGATGACTTTCTCGCGGGCCGGGGTCACGGTCATCGACGAGATCACACCGTCGAACTTGTTGGCCTTGAGGCCCGGAATCATGCCGTCGAAATCGCTTTCGACCCACTTGCACTTGACATTCAGTTCGGCGCAGATCGCGTTGCCCAGGTCGATATCGAACCCGACCAGGCTGCCGTCGGCCGCTTTCGACTCGAACGGTGCGTACGAAGGGTCAACGCCAAAGCGCAGCTCTTTGTATTCCTTGGCCAGCGCGGAGCCGGCAGAAATGCACAACGCCAGTGCAGAAAGGGTCAGCAATGCTTTTTTCATTATTCAATCCCTAAGAACCAATATGAGCGCTTGTGGCGCAGAATTATTGTTACTGCAACGCTTACGACCTGTAGAAAGTAGCAATTTCCGAACCAGAGTGCCGAACAGGTGTTTTAAAAGGTCGAGTGCAGAGAGGCAAGGGTAGTTGAATGCACGGAAACGGGCATTGCTGTTTGCATGCACTGTTTTGGATCAAACGCGTAGCTCGGAGCAGTTGAAACTGTGGCGAGGGGCTTTATCCCGATCGGCTGCGCAGCAGGCGCAAAAACCTGAGTGCACGATTTCAGGGGAAATTGCTGGGGGCCGCTGCGCCGCCCAGCGGGGATAAATCCCTCGCCACAGGGTTCTGCGATGTGTCGAGAATGAATCAGGCGAGCAAGTCTTGCAGGGTAGCGAGACTGTCCGCTTCTTCGACGGTCTTGTCCTTGCGCCAGCGCAGCATGCGCGGAAAACGCACGGCGATGCCGCTCTTGTGCCGGCGCGACAGGGCGATGCCTTCGAAGCCGAGTTCAAAGACCAGACTCGGCTTCACACTGCTCACCGGGCCGAATTTTTCCACCGTGGTTTTGCGCACGATGCTGTCGACCTGGCGCATCTCTTCATCGGTCAGCCCCGAATACGCCTTGGCGAACGGCACCAGCGAGCGCTGGCTGGATTCCGGCGGGCCGTCCCACACGGCGAAGGTGTAATCGCTGTACAGACTGGCGCGGCGGCCGTGTCCACGCTGGGCATAAATCAACACGGCATCGACGCTGAACGGGTCGACCTTCCACTTCCACCACACGCCCATGTCCTTGGTGCGGCCGACGCCATACAGCGAATCGCGGGCCTTGAGCATCATGCCTTCAACGCCGAGTTTGCGCGACGCTTCGCGCTGGCGGCCGAGGTCGAGCCAGTCTTCGCCGGTCAATACCGGCGAGGGCAGCAGTACCGGGCTGTTGCAGTGCGCGATCACTTCCTCGAGTTGCGCACGGCGCTTGACCTGCGGCTGGTTGCGCCAGTCTTCGCCCTGCCATTCCAGCAGGTCGTAGGCGAGCACCACCACCGGCACTTCTTCGAGAATCTTCTTGTCGAGCGTCTTGCGACCGATGCGTTGTTGCAGCAGGGCGAACGGTTGCACGGCCGGCGGCTCATCGAATTGCGGATCGAAGGCATCTTCGGTGGTTGGATGGGTGCTCTTCCACACGACGATTTCGCCGTCGATCACCGTGCCGTCGGGTAAGCCGTGGACCAGCACATCGAACTCGGGGAAGCGCTCGGTCACCAGTTCCTCGCCGCGCGACCACACCCACAGCTTACCGTCGCGCTTGACCACTTGCGCGCGAATACCGTCCCACTTCCATTCCACCTGCCAGTCGCTGGCCGGGCCGAGCAGAGCTTCGAATTCGTCGACCGGTTGCGACAACGCGTGGGCAAGAAAGAACGGGTAGGGCTGACCGCCGCGCTGGGCGTGTTCGTCGGCGGATTCCGGGGCGATCAGTTTCAGATAGCTGGCGGCGTTGGGCCGGTTCGACAGATCGGTGTAACCGACCAGGCGCTGGGCCACGCGTTTGCTGTCGAGCCCGGCCATCGACGCTAGGGCGCGGGTGACCAGCAGCTTCGACACGCCAACGCGGAAACTGCCGGTGATCAGCTTGATGCACAGCATCAGGCTCGGCCGGTCCAGTTGCGCCCACAACATTGGCAGTTGGCGCGTCAGGTACTCCGGCGTTTCTCCGCGCAGTGGCAGCAGCTTGTCTTCGATCCATTCGGCAAGACCGGCCTCGGAGCTGTGGGAATTTTCCGGCAGCACCAGAGAAATGGTCTCGGCCAGATCGCCGACGGCTTGGTAGCTTTCTTCGAACAGCCATGGCTCCAGTCCCGAAACTGCGACCGCCAGCTCACGGAGGATGCGCACCGGTACCAGTTGCCGAGGTCGCCCGCCGGAAAGGAAGTACACCGCCCATGCGGCATCTTCCGGCGCGGCCTGCGCGAAGTAAGCCTGCATCGCCGCCAGCTTGGCGTTGCTCGACGTGGTGGCGTCGAGTTCGGCATATAACTCGGCGAAGGCTTTCATGGCGATGTCTCGGCAACGGTGGGTTCGGTGGCGATGTTGTCGTCTTCGTCATCGCCGTATTCGGTGGTGAAGCCTTGAGCATCGAGGCCCTGTTCGCGCAGATGGCGCACGAGCACGCCGATCGAGCCGTGGGTGACCATCACCCGTTCCGCGCCGGTCTGGTTGATCGCCCACAGCAGGCCGGGCCAATCGGCGTGATCGGAAAGGACGAAACCGCGATCGACGCCGCGCCGCCGCCGGGTTCCGCGCAGGCGCATCCAGCCGCTGGCAAAGGCATCGCTGAACTCGCCGAAACGACGCATCCAGGTACTGCCGCCTGCTGACGGCGGCGCAATGACCAGCGCCTGACGCATGATCGGGTCGCTTTTTTACGTCGCCCGCATAGATCGTCGGCGGCAGGTACACGCCGGCATCGCGGTAGACGCGGTTCAGCGGTTCGACCGCGCCATGGCTGAGGATCGGCCCGAGGGTTTCGTCGATGCCGTGGAGAATCCGCTGCGCCTTGCCGAAGGAATAGCAGAACAACACGCTGGCCTTACCGGCGGCGATATTGGCCGCCCACCACTGATTGATCTCGGCGAAGATCTGCGCCTGCGGCTGCCAGCGATAGATCGGCAGGCCGAAGGTCGATTCGGTGATGAAGGTGTGGCAGCGCACCGGTTCGAATGGGGTGCAGGTGCCATCCGGCTCGACCTTGTAATCGCCCGATGCGACCCAGACTTCGCCGCCGTATTCCAGGCGCACCTGCGCCGAACCGAGGACATGCCCGGCGGGGTGAAAGCTCAGGGTCACGCCGTGGTGGGTCAGGCGCTGGCCGTAGTCGAGTGTTTGCAACTGGATGTCCTGACCCAGACGCGCGCGCAGAATCCCGGCGCTGGCGCTGCTCGACAGGTAGTGCTGATTACCGGTGCGCGCGTGATCGCCATGGGCATGGGTGATCACCGAACGCTCGACCGGCCGCCACGGATCGATATAGAAATCCCCGGCGGGGCAGTAGAGACCTTCAGGTCGGGCAATAACAAGATCCATGTCGTGACCGGAATGGGGGCTTGTTAACTATGAGGCGGGCGTGAAGCTGGAAGTTCGATCGGCTTTAAAGCGCTACCCTCACCCCAGCCCTCTCCCAGAGGGAGAGGGGCCGACCGAGGTGTCCGGTGAGGTACATCGACCTGGGGGACCGAGTTGAATATGGATCCGGCACAGCCTTGAGCCTGATCCAATATTGGATTCACCGTCTCTCTTTCAGGTCGGCGCAAGACCCAAGCATCCCCCAATCAGTCCCCTCTCCTCCGGGAGAGGGCTAGGGTGAGGGGCTGTTGATCTTTGCTCTATTTCCCGGGGTGAGGGTCAAGCGCGCCTTGCCATACACCCGATCAAAGTTCTGCGGCTGCATCGGCAAGCCGATGTACTGACCTTTCAGCCACGCATCGATCCCGTTCAGGTAATTCGGACTCAGTGGATTGCCCGACTGCCCCGTACCGTTCTGCGCCATCAGTGGCTCGCTCTGGCCGAAGTCGACGATAAAGCGCATCGACGGCGCGCGCGTAGTGACGAAGTCCTGGCCCCAGGCAAACGCCGAGCTGTTCAGCGTGGTGTGATCGCCACCGGCTGCCAGCGGCCCGCGCACAGTCTGACCGTTGCTGTTCTTCCACGCATAGCTGTGCAGTTTGCCCCACTGCCAGGCGCGATGATCGCCGCCCAACTGGCTGTCTCCCGCTGTAATCGCTGCAGCGAGGCTGCGGGCGAGAATCACGGATTTGTCTTCCTTCTGCGGCGTGCGCAGATCATCCCAGAACGGACTGTCCTCACGCCCCAAGAGATGATCGGCCTGCGCCGCGTAGGACAGATCGCCATTGGCGACAAAGGCCTTCCACGCCGGGCTCGACTCAGGACCCAGTTCATCGAGGAAGATCTGCTTCATGCTTTCCTGCAGGAACAGTTCGTAGATCGCCGCATCCGCCGAGGTCGGGCTGAGCTTGCCGTCGAACGCCATCAAACGGGTGAAGGCTTCGCGCGCCTTGCTGCGTTCGGCTTCCGGCAGGGCGTCGATCGCCTGTTTCAGCGGTTGCTTCATGCCCGGCGCTTCGAAGACTTTTTCAGCTTGGCGGCGAAGGTGGTGGTCTGGTCGTACTGCATGGCGATCACGCTGCGGCTGTCGTGCTTGCCGCTGCCAGCCATTTCCGCCAAGCGTTCGCCACGCTCCGGTGCCGCCCAGGATTTCGACAACTGCATGCCGTAGCCGTCGGGGATGACACGCTGGTTGGCGGTGCCGAGCCAGCCTTGTGCCGGGTCCTGATCGTAGGGTGCAGCATCGGGTCGGCATAACCGTCCCAGTCGTAGCGACCGTCCCAGCCCGGCGAGGGCAGCAGGCCTTCGCCTTCGCGACGGTTGGGGAAGCGCCCGGTGACTTGCCAGCCGATATTGCTCGCATCGGCAAAGACCAGATTGAGGGTGATGGCGCGGATTTCGCGGCTGGCGTCCGAGGCGCGCTCGACGTTCTGCGCGCGGGTCAGGTCGAAGAAGGCATCCAGGGTTTTGTCGTCAGTGAAGCTTGGCGTCTGCAAGGCGAGGCCGAAACCGCTGCCCTGCGCCGCTGCCTGGGCACTGTTGAGCAGCGCGCCGTGGCGGGTTTCGTAGACGGCTTCGCGAATCGGCCGCTGGCCTTTGATGAAGTAGGTTTCGTTGCGCACGCCCAGCGGCTGCCATTTGCCGTTGACCTCGTAGGTCAGGCTGCTGCCCTGACGGCGGATTTTCTCGAGGAACAGATCCTGGTTATCGCCGAGCACGCTGGTCATGCTCCACGCCACTTTGCCGTTGAAGCCGCCGAGCACCATCGGCAGACCGGCAACCGTGACGCCGGCGGCCTGATATTTCGGCGCACGTATCTGCACGAAACTCCACAGCGACGGCGCGGCCAGCGGTCCGTGCGCATCGCTGGCCAGCAGGCTCTTGCCGCTGCGGCTGCGTTGCGGGGCAATCGCCCAATTGTTCGCAGTTGGCGTGGCGAGCAGGTTCAGCGCCGACAGTTGCTGGCTGGCGCTGCTCAGTTCCGTCAGCCCCGGAATCTTCCCGTTGAGCTTGAGGCCTTGCAGTTTGTCGGCTTCAGCCACTGGCAGGTTTTCATCAGGCGCCGACGGGCTCAGCCAGGCGAGTTTGTCAGTGGTCACGGTTTGCGCGAGCACCAGCGACTGGATTTCCTCCGGCAGGTTGGCCGACTGGCTGAAATTCAGCAGGGCAAAAATCAACGCCGAATCTTCCGGTTTCCAGTATTCGGGCTTGTAACCGCTGGCGGCGAGGTCACCCGGCAACTTGTCGGCGTAGCGGAACAGGTAGGCGTTGACGCCCCGTGCATACACCTCGAAGAAGCGCTTGAGCCGTGGCGACGAGGCCTTGTACAGCTCTCCGGCGCTCTTCTTCAGATTGACCGCGCGCATGTAACGGTCGGCATCGAGCATCGACGCGCCGGACATTTCCGCCAACCGGCCCTGAGCCAACAGGCGCAGGGTGACCATCTGATTGATGCGGTCGCTGGCGTGGACGTAACCGAGACTGAACAGCGCGTCATGGAAGCTGTTGCTTTCGATCAGCGGCATGCCCATCGCATTGCGCCGCACCGAAACGTTCTGCGCCAGGCCCTTGAGCGGTTGCACGCCGGAGGTCGGTGGCAGGCTGTCCTGGGCGTTCCAGGTCTGGCAACCGGACAGGCCGAGAACACCGGCCACTGCTGCGGCAACGCCGAACCGGGGAAGAAAATGTTTAAGGGCTGGCGAGGCCATGGCGAAGCTCCTGCGGGGGTATAAGGCTGGGGGCGCAATAAAGCCGCTACGTTAGTGAGGGCGCGAGGGCCGCGCAAGCGGGGCGAGTGGTTATTTATGCAGTTGTCGGCTGATCGGTCAGAGGCGTGACAGTTGCTTGTGGGAAAGCGCTGATGTTGAACTACCGAACAAGTCCCGTGCCCTGTCAGGAGAAAGATCGCTATGGAGCTTCAGAGCAACGCTGCGCTGATCATCATCGACCAGCAGAAAGGCATTCTGCATCCGCGTCTGGGGCGGCGGAATAATCCTCAGGCCGAAGAGCGAATGCTTGAGTTATTGGCGCTGTGGCGCCTGCGCGGGCGCCCGGTGATCCACGTGCAGCACTTGTCGCGCTCACCTGATTCGGTGTTCTGGCCCGAGCAGGACGGAGTGGAGTTTCAAGAGCGATTTGTTCCTCGGGACGGGGAATGGCTGGTGCAGAAACAGGTGCCGGATGCGTTTTGTGTCAATGGGCTGGAGGCGCAGTTGCGTGAGGCTGGGATCGGGCAATTGATCATCGTTGGTGTGGCGACCAATAACTCGGTTGAGTCGACGGCGCGCACTGCGGGCAACCTGGGGTTCGACACATGGGTGGCAGAGGATGCGTGTTTTACCTTCGACAAGGCCGATTATTTCGGCACACCGCGTACCGCTGAAGAGGTGCACGGGATGTCGCTGGGCAATCTGCATGGGGAGTATGCGACGGTGGTCAGTGCTGCCCTGATTCTGACAGCCAACTGATAGACCTGTGGGAGCTGGCTTGCCAGCGATTGCGGTGAATCAGGCGACATCAATGCAGGGATGTGCCGCCCTATCGCTGGCAAGCCAGCTCCCACAGGGGCTGCGCAGGTTCACAAAAATGTGTTGAGTGCAGATCAACTGTGGGAGCGAGCCTGCTCGCGAAAGCGGTGTGTCAGGCGAAGAAGACCTTCGCCAGTGACATCAAGCGCCGTGGCACTTCTTGAATTTTTTGCCGTTGCCGCATGGGCAAGGGTCGTTGCGGCCGACGTCTTTCAGGGCGTTGCGCACTGGTTCCTGGTGGGCGTGGCCGCAGTTCGGGCCGTGGACATGGCCATGGTCGTGATCGTGATAGTGGTCATGATCGTGGTTGCAGTCAGGGCCATGGACATGGGGTTGCTGGGTCATCGAGGTCACTCCGGAGTTAGATCGGCGGGGATTATCACGCCATTGCGCTCAAGGTGCACGTAGTGGGCGATGAATAAACCGGTTTCCATTTCCCCTGCAATCGATAGGGAATCTGCTGGTTCGGATTTTTCAGCAGTTTCACCACGTGTTTGACCTTCGGCCACAGGTTGGTGCGGATCGGCACTTTGAAGTAAGCGCTGCGCTTTGGCCCCACGGTAAACCAGTGTTCGTGCTCGCCCTCGGTGAGCAGCATGTCGGCCAGGTGAATCCGGTATTCGAGGCCGCGCACGGTCAGATCGCTGTCGTTGGGATTGTCGACGCGAAAGTGCAGGATGAATTTTTGCTCCAGCAGTTTGGCCCGCACCACCTCGACTTTCACCAGATGCACGGCGGGCTCGACGCTTTCATCGCTGAACCACGAGGCACAGCCGCCGAGGTTTAGGATCAGCATCAACAGCAGAAAATGTAATGTGCAGCGACGACCGAGCATGAAATGGACTCCCTTTGTGCCCAGTCTAGACCTTAAAGATTTCAGCCTTCGGCTAATCCCGTGTAGGAGCGGCCGAAGGCTGCGATTTTTGATCTTCAGCTCAAGCGCCGAAATAACCCGCACAACACTTCTTGAACTTCTGCCCGCTGCCGCAAGGGCATCCGTCATTGCGTCCCAGCTTCATCTGCACCGTGGGATCGATGAAATACCAGCGCCCGGCGTTCTGCACGAATGAAGAGCGCTCGCGATGGCTGTGCTCGCCCTGGCTGTCGTGCCAGCGCGCGGTGAAGGTCACAAACGCGTGTTCCGGCTGGCCGCCGAACACTTCCGAGCTCTCGACCTCAAGGCCAAGCCAGGTGCTTTGGGCACTCCAGTCGCTGATCGATTGCCTGTTCAATCCCGCCTGCTGGGCGGGCAGGGTAGTCGCCACCAGATACTCGACCAGCCCCAGCACATAAGCGCTGTAGCGTGAGCGCATCAGGGCTTCGGCACACGGAGCCGGGTGACCGTCATGATAAGGGCCGCAGCAGGCATCCAGCAGATTGCCGCTGCCGCACGGGCAAATGGCTGTACTCATTGCATTACCACCAGTATTTCCCGAAGTTTTCCGGATTGGCCCAAAAGCGTGAATTGAGCCAGTCGGGGACTTGTTTGTAGTCAAGCAGATCGTAGGTGAACAGGGTCAGCACCTGCTCTTCGCGCTGGAAGCGCTCGCTGGCCTGCAGAGCCAGCGAATAGAAATCGGTTTCCTGCCAGCCACTGGCCGCCAGATCCGCCAGCACCGCGATGCGGCTGGCGTTGAGATTGCGGATGCCGCCCAACAGATTCAGGCCATCGCGCTTGGGCAAATGTTCCAGGCAATCGACTACCAGCGCCAGATCGAAGCGTTGCGCGGCCAGTTCGGCGGGCAGCGCGCCGGGTGCGGCATGGGCGACCAGGGTGTCGGGGTGCGCGTCCTTGAAAGCGCTCAACGCCGGAAACTCGCTGGCGCCGATCAACAGCAGTCGGGCCGGGGCGTAGCGATCCAGCAAAGCGGCCAACGCCTGTTGTGGCGTGCGCGAAGAAATGGCGACGTTCATCGAAGCTCCTCAGTCAGACCGCCAAGACTAGCCTGCCGGACTGCGTCGGCAAAGCGCCCGCTGGCGTCGGTTTTCGCCAAATGAGCCAAACCCCTGTGAACACGGTCGCAAACAGCGGTGGCCTATTGCTGGCGGAGATTAAAACTCCGGTCTTTACTCCCTGAATCGGTTTTAAGCCGATCCCTCAGGAGAAAACTAGATGAGCATAGTTCGGACAGCATTACCCTTGGTTCTGCTAACCAGTGTGTTGACTGGTTGTGCAGGTTTGCAGAAAACCGACTGGCCGACCTGTGCGGCGGTCGGTGGTGTGGTCGGTGCCGGTCTCGGCGCGACTGAAAGCGCTTCGTGGGCCGGCTACGGTGCGCTGCTGGTCGGCGGCACGGCAGCGGCCTATTGCTGGGTGCACGGCGATGGCGATGAAGACGGCGATGGTGTGCCGGACAGTCGTGACAAGTGCCCAGGCACGCCAAAAGGCGTGCAGGTCGATGCTGACGGTTGCCCGCCGCCGACGCCTGCGCCAGTGGTCGAAGAAGCGGTAGTGGTCAAGGAAGAAACCATCGTCATTCGTGATGTGCATTTCGAGTTCGACAAAGCCACGCTGACCGGCCCTGACAAGCAAGTGCTGGACAAGGTCGCCGATCGCCTGAAACAGGAGTCCTCTACCGCGCAACTGACCGTGACCGGTCACACCGACAGTGTCGGCAGCGATGCCTACAACAAGAAACTGTCGGATCGGCGTGCGCACTCGGTGGTGGAATACCTGATCCAGCAGGGCGTGCCGCGTGCCAGCTTCGTTTCGGTGTCGGGCCTTGGTGAAAGCCAGCCTGTCGCTGACAACAAGTCGGCCGATGGTCGTGCACAGAACCGTCGCACCGAAATCAAAATCGTCCGCTAGCCCCTCTCGCA
The DNA here is from genome assembly GCA_030544685.1 of Pseudomonas sp. B21_DOA. NCBI lineage: Bacteria > Pseudomonadati > Pseudomonadota > Gammaproteobacteria > Pseudomonadales > Pseudomonadaceae > Pseudomonas > Pseudomonas sp. B21_DOA. The sequence goes on from CP086683.1 coordinate 2,348,972, forward strand.
TCCGCGGCTTGTGCAGTCGCGGATGCGGGTCTTACTCCTGTGTAACCGGTATGGGCCGGTACACAGGAGCGTTCACAAATGCGTGTTTTCTCAAGGTCCGTCTTGCCGGTGCTGCTGCTTGGCAGCTTGCTCACCGGTTGTGCCACTCACAGCGATGGCACCGCCCCTCTCAATCAACGTACGTGGCCGATCTGCAGCCTGCTTGGCGGCCTGGTCGGCGGCGGTCTTGGCGCCATTGAAAGCGCCGGCTGGGCCGGTGGCGGCGCGGCATTGGGTATCGTCACCGGCGGGCTGATCTGTTACGCCCAGGATGGCGACGAGGACAGCGACGGCGTTTTCGACCGCCGCGACCGCTGCCCGGACACACCGGAAAATACCGAAGTCGATCACCGTGGCTGCCCCTTGCCGCAATATCCGGTCGCAGTGAAACCGGTCGAACCGGCGCCGCAAACTGAGGTGATCACCTTGAGCGATGCTGGCAATGTGCTGTTCGATTTCGACAAGTCTGATCTGACTCCAGCGGCAAAAGCCCAGCTCGATACCTTGATGGACAAGCTGCGCAATGCCGATGTGGTCAGCATCAAAGTCATCGGGCACACCGACAGCAAAGGCTCCGACGCCTATAACCAGGCATTGTCGGAACGCCGTGCGAGCAGTGTTGCGGCGTACCTGCTGAGCCAGGGCCTGGCGCCGAACAAACTCACCAGCGAAGGTCGGGGCGAGAGTGAACCGGTGGCCGACAACGCCAGCGATGAAGGCCGCGCGGAAAATCGCCGGGTCGAGCTGCACATCAATCGGTAGGAAACCTCTGTGGTACGCAGGCTAGAGCTGCCGGGTCGAAATTGTCGGCCCGGCAGCCATTTCATCAGCGTTTGCACAAATTTCATTTTTCCTCTGGCTTATCCCCCGCAGAAGCCGGTACTGTGCGTGCAAAGAATAATTCGCAACACGGGGGAGCGTATGAAGGTGTTCTGGGGGCTGGGGCGTTTGCTGACCCTGCTGTTCTACTGCGTGGTACTGGCCAATCAGTTGGTGCCGTTTGTTCATCCGCTGCATCTGCTGGTCAATCTGGCCGGCGCTCTGTTGTTGCTGATTCATTTACTCGAAGTGCTGCTGTGCAACCGCAGCCTCAAGGGCCGTCCGCACCCTTGGCGTGATCGTGGTCGCATCCTGTTGTTCGGCGTTTTCCACCTGCAAACCATCCCGGCCCCGGCCGCTCCGGAGGCTTCTTCCCATGCGTAAACTTTGCCTGCTCGCTGCATTCATCAGTCCACTGGCCTGCGCCCAGGTGGTCAATGTGCAAAGCAATTCACTGATGCGCTTGCCCAACACCACCAGCACGCTGCAACTGGAGAAGCTGGAAGTCGCCGATTACGGCACCTTGCTGATCCCGTCCAACGTGACTGAGTTGAACATCGATGAACTACGCCTCGGCCACGAAGCGCGCATCGCCATCGTTCCGGCTGAACAAACGCTGGAAGTGAAGGTCAAGCGCGCTGAATTGAGCGAGGGCAGCCAGATCACCGCACGCGGCGCCCCCGGCACTTATGAAAAAGCGGCCCGGGCCGGGCGCAATCTGAATCTGCAATTCCAGGCCCTGAGCGCGCCGCAACTGACGGTCGATGCCCGTGGCGGCAGGGGCGCGCCGGGTTTCGTCGGCCTCGACGGCGGCAACGGCGAAGATCCGGGCTGCACCTATGGCTCGGCCGGCCACGGTGCCGATGGCAGTGACGGCAGCGATGGCCAGCCAGGCGCGCCGGGTGCGCTGGTGCGCCTCGCCGTACCACGGGGTTTTCCGGTCGAGCTGATCAAAGTCAACGTGGCTGGCGGTGCCGGCGGCCCGGCGGGTGTCGGTGGGAAAGCAGGGAAGGGCGGCAAATCCAAGGGCTGCCTGGTCTACCGCGCTGACGGCGGCAAGAACGGCAAGGCCGGCGTGGATGGCCAGCCGGGGCCGGAGGGAGCGGCGGGTTCGGTTACCGTGCAACGCCTCTAAAACTGCGACCCACTCTCTGATCAATAAAATGCTTTGGTGAGTGAAGATCTTTGGTGAGTGAAATTATGTGGCGAGGGATTTATCCCGCTGGGTCGCGAAGCGGCCCCGCTCTAAAAATCAAAAGCGGGACTGCTACGCAGCCCAGCGGGGATAAATCCCTCGCCACAACTGTGTTCACAGCAGAAAAATAGTGCGATTCAGAGCATCGGTCTCGCCGCCGCCACCGCCACCAGCACCAACCCGACCAGCAGATTAAGCCCCACTACCCGGCGAATCCGCCCCAGCACTGCCGCACCCGCCGGCCAATCCTTCGCCTCAACCGCCGTGCGTAACTCCGGTAGCATCAACCCCTGAATGCGGATGAACAGCGCCGTCATCACCACATACAAACCGATCATCACCTGCACATACTTCGGCACGGTTTCGAAGCCGACCTGCTGTAGATGCAACATGCCCACGCCGCTGATCGGCAACAGGATCACCGCGACCCAGACCCAACGGAAAAAACCTTGAAACACTTCCACCCACAGGGTCAGTCGAGCGGGGCCGTCCAGCGCCTTCACAGCCGCAGGGCGCAAGACCATCCAGGCGAAAAACATACCGCCGACCCACACCAATGCGGCGAGGACATGCAGGGGGTAAACGAGGCTAAAAGGTGTCATTCGGGCACTCCGTTCTGCGCAGGATCGATTAGGCAGGTATGATAGCCGCCGAATCAAACCACTGAAAATTTATCCAGCGTTTTTGCGCCCGACACTCAATGATCAGCACTGAACTCAAAACCACGATCCAGGGCGCCTACTCGCGTTTTCTAGAGGCCAAGAGCCTCAAGCCGCGTTACGGCCAGCGCCTGATGATCGCCGAAATCGCCAAGGTCCTCGGGGATATCGATACCGACGATGAAGGCCGGCGCAGTGGCGACCCCGCGATTGTCGCGGTGGAAGCCGGCACCGGTACCGGCAAGACGGTGGCGTACAGCCTGGCGGCGATCCCTACGGCGAAACTGGCCGGCAAGCGTCTGGTAATTGCCACCGCGACCGTCGCCCTGCAAGAGCAGATCGTCTACAAGGACTTGCCTGACCTGATGCGCAACAGCGGGCTGAATTTCAGTTTCGCCCTGGCCAAGGGCCGTGGCCGCTACATGTGCCTGTCCAAGCTCGACATGCTGTTGCAGGAAGGCCACGCGCAAACCGCCACCGCGCAACTGTTCGAGGAAGAAGGCTTCAAGATCGAAGTCGACGAGGCCAGTCAGAAGCTGTTCACCAGCATGATCGAAAAGCTCGCCGGCAATAAATGGGACGGCGACCGCGACAGCTGGCCGAACGCGCTGGAAGACGCCGACTGGGCGCGCCTGACCACCGATCACAGCCAGTGCACCAATCGTCATTGCCCGAACTTTGGCCAGTGCGCCTTCTACAAGGCCCGCGAAGGCATGGGCAAGGTCGATGTGATCGTCACCAACCACGACATGGTCCTGGCTGACCTGGCATTGGGCGGCGGCGCCGTGCTGCCGGATCCGCGCGACACCATTTACGTGTTCGACGAAGGCCACCACCTGCCGGACAAGGCCATCGGCCACTTCGCTCATTACACGCGCTTGCGCTCCACCGCCGACTGGCTGGAGACCACCGCCAAGAACCTGACCAAACTGCTCGCGCAGCATCCGCTGCCGGGCGATCTCGGCAAGCTGATTGAGCAGGTGCCGGAGCTGGCGCGGGAGATCAAGACCCAGCAGCAGTTCATGTTCACCGCCTGCGAGCAGATCGCCGATTTCAAACCCGGCGAAGATGTCGAAGGCCGCGAGCGCCCGCGTCATCGCTTTGTCGGCGGGGTGATTCCCGAGGACATGCGCGAGATGGGCATCGAGCTGAAAAAAGGCTATTCGCGCCTTAACGACCTGTTCCAGCGCCTGACCGACCTGCTCAAGGAAGGCATGGATGGCGAGGTCAATATCGGCATCGCCAGTAATCAGGCCGAAGAGTGGTATCCGCTGTTCGGCAGCCTGTTGTCCCGTGCTTCCGGCAATTGGGAACTGTGGACCGCGTTCACCGCCGAAGACCCGGAAGACAGCCCGCCGATGGCGCGCTGGCTGACCCTGGCCGAAAGCGGCTCGCTGTTCGACATCGAGGTCAACGCCAGCCCGATTCTGGCGGCGGAAACCTTGCGTCGCAGTTTGTGGAACGTCGCGTACGGTTGCCTGGTGACCTCGGCGACGCTGACGGCGCTGGGCACTTTCGACCGTTTCCGCATGCGCGCCGGTCTGCCGAAAAAGGCTGTCACGGCGGTGGTGCCGAGCCCGTTCCACCATGCCGATGCCGGCGTGCTGCGCGTGCCGGACCTGAAGGCCGACCCGCGCGATGCCGCCGCCCACACGGCGGCGATCATTCGCGAGCTGCCCGATCTGGTCGAAGGGTCGCGCGGCACGCTGGTGCTGTTCTCCTCGCGCAAACAGATGCAGGACGTATTCGACGGCCTCGACCGCGATTGGCGCAAGCAAGTGTTCATTCAAGGCAATCTGTCGAAACAGGAAACCCTGAACAAGCACAAGGCGCGGGTCGATGGCGGTGATTCCAGCGTGCTGTTCGGGCTGGCCAGTTTCGCCGAGGGGTCGATTTGCCGGGTGCCTACTGCGAGCACGTGGTGATCGCCAAGATTCCGTTCTCGGTGCCCGATGATCCGGTTGAGGCCGCGTTGTCGGAGTGGATCGAGGCGCGCGGCGGCAATCCGTTCATGGAAATCTCTGTGCCCGATGCCTCGCTGAAACTGGTTCAGGCCTGCGGCCGTCTGCTGCGTACCGAAGAAGACCGCGGCACCATCACTTTGCTCGACCGGCGTCTGGTCACTCAGCGCTACGGCAAGGCGATCCTCAATGCGTTGCCGCCTTTCCGTCGTGAAATATCCTGAGACTCGGGTGGGCCGATTGGCCCACCGCGTTGTCTATCTCTCTGCCACCGCTGTTCCACTGGCCTTGACTGGTCGTTAGGAGAACTCCGTTCTTATGATCCGCCGTTCGTTGCCCGCTGTTTTCGCCTTGATCTTTGCCGCGCCGCTGCTGGCCGCGCCCGCCGGTCAGCAGACGCTGTTCAACTTCGTACGCCCGGCCGACGTGGTCAAGGTCGTCACGGAAAACGCCGACTTGCCGCAGGCCAATGCCGAACAGACCGCGGAAGGCGAAGTGCTGCGCCGGGTGACGTTCAACCCGGTCGCCCGGCCGACCTTGCGCCTGACCCCACAGACTGGCGCCTGGGACTGGTCGCAGTCCGGCATGATGAGTTTGCGTCTGCAGAGTGCGATGAACTGGGCGGTGACGGTTTATGTGCAGATCCAGAGCAACGATGGCCGCACCCTGGTCAGCCGCGTCGATCTGCCGGCCGGCCCCGCGCAGACCTTGCTGGTGCCGCTGGTGGCTTCGACGCCACTGAGCCAGGGCATGAAAGCCGGGCCGCCGATGCCGATGACTGTCGATGGCCAACGCATTCTGCTGGCCAGCAGCACCGGCGAGATCGACCGCAGCCAAGTGGTTTCGGTGAGCCTGTCGATGGATCAGCCGAACGTTGCGCAGAGCCTGTTGCTTGAGCGGTTCGGCGTGCAGGACGGCGAATCGGTGACGAAGGCGGTGTACGGCAATCTGGTCGACGCTTACGGGCAATCGACCCGCAGCAAATGGCCGGAAAAAGTCAGCAGCGACGAGCAACTGAAAAACGCCGCCAGCAAAGAGCAGCAACAACTGAACAGTTGGCTGGCCGAGCGCGAAAAGTCCTCGCTGGACAAATTTGGCGGCTGGAATAAAGGCCCGGCGTTCAAGGCCAGCGGTTTCTTTCGCACGGAAAAACGTGACGGCCGCTGGTATCTGGTGACCCCTGAAGGCCACCCGTTCTATTCGCTGGGCGTCAACACCGTCAGCGCGCAGGTCAACCAGACCTACGTGGCTGGTCGTGAGTACATGTTCGAATCGTTGCCGAAGAACGACGACCCGCTGGCCGCGCATTTCGGCGAGGGCGACAACCGTGGCGGCAACGGTGCCGATCAGGGCCGTGGCTACGGCAACGGCCGCTGGTACGACTTCTATGGCGCCAATCTGCAACGCCTGTACGGCGAACCGTGCAAGGCCGACAGCGACAACAAGGCCGGGATTGCCGAAGCGGCGAAGGCGGGGGCGGCTGAGGCCGGCTCGGTGCAGGCTGCTGAAACCGCAGCGGTGCCTGTTGAGCCGAAATCCGGTATTGCCGAAGCGGCGCAGACTGACGCGGTGCAAGCGTCCAGCGAGGAAACCGCCCCGTGCACAGCCACAATGGATGAAGAACGCTGGACCCGCCATACCCTCGATCGGCTGCAAGCCTGGGGCTTCAACACGGTGGGCAACTGGAGCGCGCCGTCGCTGGCGGATGCTGAGCGCGTGCCGTACACCTTGCCGCTGTCGATCGTCGGCGATTACGCCAGTATCAGTACGGGCAGCGATTGGTGGGGCGGCATGCCGGATCCGTTCGATCCGCGTTTCGCCATGGCCACCGAGCGTGCCGTGGCCATTGCCGCCCGCGATCACCGCGATGATCCGTGGCTGATCGGTTATTACGCCGACAACGAACTGGCCTGGGCCGGCCCTGGCGACGATCCGAAGGCTCGCTACGCGCTGGCCTACGGCACGTTGAAAATGACCACCGACGTGCCGGCCAAGCGCGCCTTTCTCAAGCAACTGCGCGACAAGTACCGCAATCAGGCCGGGCTGTCCAAGGCCTGGGGCATCGAGTTGCCGGCATGGGAATTGATGGAAGACCCTGGCTTCGTGCCGCCGCTGCCAAACCCGGAGCATCCGGAGATCGAAGCGGATTTCAAATACTTCCAGAAGGTCTTCGCCGATACCTATTTCAAGACCATTTCCGATTCGCTGAAATGGCACGCGCCGAACCAGATGCTGCTTGGCGGCCGCTTCGCTATCAGCACGCCTGAGGCCGTGGCGTCCTGCGCGCAGTATTGCGATGTGTTGAGCTTCAACATGTACACGCTCAAGCCGCAGGACGGCTACGACTTCGCCGCGCTGGCAGCGCTGGACAAACCGCTGCTGATCACCGAATTCAACTTCGGCTCAGCTGACCGGGGCCCGTTCTGGGGCGGCGTGACGCAACTCGCCAAGGAAGAAGATCGCGGCCCGGCCTATGCCAACTTCCTCAAACAGGCGCTGAGCGAACCGTCGATTGTCGGCGTGCACTGGTTCCAGTATCTCGACCAACCGGTGACCGGGCGTTTGCTCGACGGCGAGAACGGCCATTTCGGTCTGGTCGGGGTGACCGATCTGCCTTATCAGGGTTTTGTCGAGGCAGTGCGCAAAAGCAATCTGCAGGCGCTCGAGCAACTGGGCAAGGAGGCGCAGAAAACCCCGGCGGCGGAAGTTGAAGGCGGGCGCAAGGCCGAGGCTGGCAATGCGCCGGGGGCTGCACAGGCGGGTGGGCATTCGGGGAATGGTCACTAGGTTTCAGATCGCGTTATCGTTCTTCGCGAGCAGGCTCGCTCCCACAGGGGATCTCCGCTGCTGTTGAGATCCAGTGTAGGAGCGAGCCTGCTCGCGAAGGATCACCATAAATTGCCGATCAACCGTCTGGCCCGCGCCTGTTCCCAAATCCCTCAAGGGCTGGAACAATGCGGGCCACTTTGTAGAGCGTTTTCGCGGGGAGTTGCGGGTGCAGTTTCAGGGACATTACGAGCTTCAATTCGAAGCGGTGCGCGAGGCTTTCGCCGCACTGTTCGACGATCCCCAGGAACGCGGCGCAGCCTTGTGCATCAAGGTCGGTGGAGAAACCGTTCTCGACCTCTGGTCCGGTACAGCCGACAAGGACGGCGCCGAAGCCTGGCACAGCGACACCATCGCCAACCTGTTCTCATGCACCAAGACCTTTACCGCCGTTACCGCGCTGCAACTGGTGGCCGAAGGCAAGTTGCAACTCGACGCCCCGGTTGCCCGCTACTGGCCGGAGTTCGCCGCCGCCGGCAAAGAATTCGTCACCCTGCGCCAATTGCTCTGCCATCAGGCCGGCCTGCCGGCCCTGCGCGAACTGCTCGCCCCTGAAGCCCTGTACGACTGGCAAACCATGGTCGACGCCCTTGCGGCCGAAGCCCCATGGTGGACGCCCGGCACCGGTCACGGTTATGCCGCGATCACCTACGGCTGGCTGGTCGGCGAATTGCTGCGCCGCGCCGACGGTCGTGGGCCGGGCGAGTCGATCGTCGCTCGGGTCGCTAAGCCGTTGGGCCTGGATTTCCATGTGGGCCTGGCCGACGAAGAGTTTCATCGCGTGGCGCACATCGCCCGTGGCAAGGGCAACGCCGGCGACGCTGCGGCTCAGCGCCTGCTGCAAGTGACCATGCGCGAACCGACGGCCATGACCACCCGCGCTTTCACCAATCCGCCGTCCGTGCTGACCAGCACCAACAAGCCGGAATGGCGACGCATGCAGCAACCGGCGGCCAACGGCCACGGCAACGCGCGCAGTCTCGCCGGGTTCTATGCCGGCCTGCTCGATGGCTGCCTGCTCGAGAGCGAGATGCTCGAAGAGCTGACCCGCGAGCACAGCCTCGGCGACGACAAGACTTTGCTCACCCGCACTCGCTTCGGCCTCGGCTGCATGCTCGATCAACCGGACGTGCCCAACGCCACCTACGGCCTCGGCCCGCGCGCGTTCGGCCATCCGGGAGCGGGCGGCTCGATCGGTTTTGCTGATCCTGAGCACGATGTGGCTTTCGGTTTCGTGACAAATACCCTGGGGCCTTACGTTTTGATGGATCCGCGCGCGCAAAAGCTGGCGCGGGTGCTTGCCACTTGTCTGTAAAGCTTCAACAAAGGTTCCAGGGTCGGAACCTCGAAGGGATTTTCGTTTCAAAACGGCTGTTTATCCGGGCGAAAGTGCTCTGATTTTTCATTACTTCATTTTGTGGATTTTCAATGTCATCTAAAAAGACCCTCGCCTTGGCCCTGTGTGTAGCGATCACCGGTTGCGCACAGAACCCGAAAAACGATGCAGACGGCGGCAGTTGGTGGCCGTTCGGTTCTTCCGACAAAGTCGCGGCCAAAGATCCGGCACCGGCTCCGGCTCCTTTGAAACCAGCGGCGACTGCGCCAGTGGCCAAGGCTGAGAGCAGCAACCCGTGGTACTGGCCGTTCGGTTCCAGCGATGAAGCGGTCAAGGCTGATCTGAAGGCCGAGGTCAAACCTGAAGCCAAACCGGTCGAAGTGGCCAAAGCCGAGGCGCAGTCCAATGGCAAATGGTGGTGGCCGTTCGGCGGCAAGGACCAGCCAACCGCCAAAGCCGTGCCTATGCCGGATCCGAAGGTCACTCAAGCCTGGCTCGACGACTACGAGCCGCGTCTGCGTGAAGCGGTGAAAGACAGCAATCTGCAACTCGAGCGTCGCGATAACGTACTGGTGGTGACGGCGCCGGTCGAAGGCTCGTTCAATCCGGACCGCCCGGCGATGCTGCTGCCGGTCACGCTTGGCCCGTTCACTCGCGTAGCGAAAATCCTTGAAGCCGACCCGAAAACCGCAGTGCTGGTGCTCGGTCACAGCGATACCAGCGGTGCGGCGCCGGCCAACATCAAGCTGAGCCAGGAACGTGCACAATCGGTTGCAGCGATCTTCCGCCTCAGCGGCTTGCAGCGCGACCGTCTGATGCTGCGCGGCATGGGTTCCGAAGCGCCGCGTGCGGCCAACGACAGCGTTGAAGGTCGCGCCTTGAACCGTCGTGTCGAACTGCTGGTGACGCCGCAAAACACCATGGTTGCACTGCTGAGCAAATACAACATGCCGGCGCCGAAGCCGGTGACGATGGTTGCTGCGCAAGACGTCAAGCCAGTGGCCAAACCCGCCACCCCAGCGCCTGCTGCCAAGAAAGCTGCTGCCCCGGCGGCGAAAAAAGCGCCAGCCAAAAAAGCTGCCGCCAAGGCTCCAGCGAAAAAGGCGCCGGCCAAGACTCCGGCGAAAAAGACTGCGCCAGCCAAAGCCGCCGCGACCGACAAGAAAGTCGCCGCAGCCGACGCCGCCAAGAAGTGATCCGCTAACGAAAAGGAATCCGCCATGACCCAGGCTCTGGCCGATATGCGTCGCGACTACACCCGTGACGGTTTGACCGAGGCGCAAGCCCCGGCCGAGCCGTTTGCGCTGTTTCACCAGTGGTTCGCCGATGCGGTGAAAACCGAGCAGGCGCCGGTCGAAGCCAACGCCATGACCTTGGCCACGGTCGATGCCGACGGTCGTCCGCATTGCCGCATTCTGTTGCTCAAGGGCCTGGACGAGCAGGGCTTCACCTTCTTCACCAACTACGACAGCGCCAAGGGCCAGCATCTGGCGGCCAATCCGTTTGCCGCCATGACTTTCTTCTGGCCAACACTGGAGCGCCAGGTGCGCATCGAAGGGCGGGTGGTGAAGGTTACGCCGCAGGAGTCCGATGCTTATTATCAAGTGCGGCCGCTGGGCAGTCGCCTCGGCGCCTGGGCCTCGCCGCAGAGCCGGGTCATCAACGGCCGTGGCGAGCTGGAAGATTTGCTCAAGGCCACGGAGCAGCGCTTCAGTGACAGCCAGCCGCACTGCCCGGAACATTGGGGTGGTTACCGCTTGTTGCCCGAGCGCATCGAGTTCTGGCAGGGCCGTCCGAGCCGCCTGCACGATCGCCTGAACTACCGCCTCCAGGGCACCGAGTGGATTCTGGAACGACTGGCACCCTGAGCAGTCTACCGAGCGAGATAAACGCGGATGGCGCAGGATCGCTGATTTGACGCTACCTTGAGTGGACGCTCGCGGGCATCTGTACCAGGCCTGAATGGAAGCCAATTTTATCCGGATGGTGTCGTGACAGGCGCCAGGCCACGGGGTTTAATGAACACATGTTCTTTTGGAGTTGATGCTATGCGTAAGTCTGTTCTGCTGGTTGCTTCCTTTTCGACGATGGCGATGTTGCTGACCGGCTGCCAATCGAGCCTCACCGGCGACTCCTACTCCCGTGACGAAGCGCGTCGTGTACAGACGATTCGCATGGGCACCATCGAATCCCTGCGACCGGTAAAAATCGAAGGCACCAAGACCCCGATCGGCGGCGCAGCAGGCGCAGTGGTCGGCGGCGTCGGCGGTAGCGCCATCGGCGGCGGCAAGGGCAGCATTGTCGCTGCAGTCATCGGCGCAGTGGCCGGCGGCCTGCTTGGCTCGGCCACCGAAGAAGGCCTGACCCGCACCCAGGGCGTGGAAATCACCGTCCGCGAAGACGACGGCAGCATGCGCGCCTATGTGCAGCAGGTTCAGGAGAATGAAGTATTCCGCGTTGGCGAGCGGGTACGGATTTCCACCGTTGGCGGAACCAGCCGCGTTTCGCACTAAGCGGGAAGCCGGGTAAAGAAAACCCCGATCAGGTGACTGGTCGGGGTTTTTCTTTGCTTGAATTGCTCATTCAGTATGTGACGCAGGTGCCCATGAAGTATTCGAGGCCCTTTGGAAAACTGAAGTTGAGCAGGTTTTCCAATGCGGTTACCTGATCCTGAGTCAACAACAGCGCGCCGGGTTCCACCTCATCCAGGGGCTTGGATTCAATGAGCTGAGCCACTTTTTCATTTATCTCGCTGCCTGTGATATCCAGCTCGAATTGCAAGGAGTCATCTTGGACTTCGTCAGTAAAGAATCCGGTAATCGAAAGAAAGCGCATGAAGAACTCATCCCGGTTATTTAACTGTAATCGAACGAAATCTGGTAGTCGCAGGTATTGAGTGTGATTTGATGTTGAAAGTACGGCTGAATGCTAGTTACCCACTTTTCGATGACGTTGAAGCCGCCATTATTGATGTTGCCTTCCAGCGGAATACTCAGAGCATTCAAAACTGATTCATCGTCCCCCAGATCTTTTGACGATTCCTCGCCCTGAATTTCTAGGGTTGCTGTGTCGTACCACTCCAGCCTCAATACCAGACCCATGTCTTCCTCGCAGATACTTTGATGTTGTTCTTCACATTGCTCGCTTACGGCTAATCGGGGCCGTTACATGTCAGTTGAAAGTAATAGCGTGAATCTGCGATTGATATCTGCATCAGTTTTTCAAAGGCTTGAACTTGTTTCTGATTCAAATCGTAGCCTTCCCACCCTTGCTGCTTGGTCGTCCAACCCATAATCGACTTAATGTGCTCTGCATGCTCTTTGGGTATTTCGGTTACCGATACTTGGTAATCAGTCTGCTTATCAAAAGCTTCTATCAAAAATCTCAAAGCTCAACGCTCCGTTTTTTTCCTTTCTTCGAGTTTTTATTCTTTTTTGTAGACGTGGGCTCACCAGTCGCTGGATCGAATTCCCCGATGTGGTTTCCCCGAGGATCATATTTTTCAATCGTTCCGTGCATGGAGTCCCATTCAAGAATATGCCCTTTGGCGGTTTTCCATCTTTTGCGTTTTGAACCACCGCCTTGGACTACTGTTTTACGGCCGACGATTCTGGCATCGGGAAAAGCCGGCAGTATGTCAGGCGGCGGATGATATTCGTGATCCCCAGCGCGAGTACTGATGACGATGTAGACCGGTTTAATACTAGATCCGGCCGGAAACACCAAAATAAAGTCTTTGTACTCCGGCGGATAAACCGGATTCACCAGTATCCCGTCCGCCGCTTTCGTCGGTGGATAGACCCAGATATGCGGTGCCTGCGGGGCAGCCTCCAGCGCTGGAATGCCGAGAATGTCCGAGCCATCCACCGCCGGGGTCCAGAGCAGTTCGACGCCTTCACCCAGATCCGCAACGAACCGGTCGCCGCGTGCAGTGAATTGCACGACATCGACCATTTCCCAATCGCGGTTCTTGCCGGTGTAGAAACCGTAACCCTTGAGCGTGCCATCGGCCTGTTGCTCGACGCGCAGGCGCACGCGGGTTCGGGCTTGTTTGAGTGTGCTTAGTTGCTCATCGGTGTAGAGCGCGCTGTCGCCCAGGCTTGACGGCATCAAAAGCGCAACCAGGCCCACCAAAGGCGCAGCGGCTGCGCTTGATGCGAGCGCTGGCAGCGCTTCAAAAACCGAGCCTGCCAAGGCCAGACTGCCGAACCCGACCGGGATGGCGTTGGCGCTGATTTTCTTGAGTGGAATGCCGCCGCTTGGGTCGGCTTCGCGAGCGCCGAGCAGAATCAGCTCGCCGTAATCCTTCAGGCTGTCGGTCGGCACCATGCCGGAAGGATTACTGTAATCAATGATCGCATCCGGCAACTTGCAGGACTTGGCGAATACACAGCCGGCACGCACGGCTTCAGGTTTTTCGCCGCCACTTCACGGCTGTGCTCGAACGCCTCCTGCCGCGCCAGCATCGCGTCGTAAGCGTTTTGCCCGGCTTCGCGCTCGGCCAGTTCGGCGGCCGTCATATACCGCCAGGTAACGTGATGTCCGTCGCCCTGCGGTGGGTTTTGCACCCGGGGAATGTCCTCGTTCCGCGCCACTGATCGTCCCTTCGTTCACCATCGACAGCCCCTCGAAAAGGGGCTGCACGACGTTATCGAAGCGGGGAAAGCGTGGCTGTAGGACGGGTCGCTAATGACGTGGGGATTGTTCGCTGCGTAACTGTGAGGCGGTAAATTTGCGGCGAGGGTCAAGCTCCCTCGCCACAAGGATTATTGCAGTTGTGAATTCTTGCGACTCGCCGCCGCCGTCACCGCATAACCAATCACCGCCGCGAGGATCGAGCCGGTGAGGATGCCCATGCGATCCATGCCGGCGTAATCACTCACGCCGGGTTCGAAGGCCAGCGAGCCGACGAACAGGCTCATGGTGAAGCCGATGCCGCAGAGAATTGCCACGCCGAGGACCTGGCCCCAGTTGGCGCCTTGGGGCAGGGCGGCGATGCCGATCTTGACCGCCAGCCAGGTCAGGCCGAACACGCCGACGGTCTTGCCCAGCAGCAGGCCGATGGCGATGCCCATCGGTACGTCGTGGGTGAAGCTTTCGACGGTGACGCCGCTCAGCGACAGGCCGGCGTTGGCGAAGGCGAACAGCGGCAGGATGCCGTAGGCGACCCAGGGGTGCAGCGCGTGTTCGAGGGTCAGCAGCGGCGACGACTCGGCGTTTTTCGTGCGCAGGGGAATGCAGAAAGCCAGGGTCACGCCGGCCAGTGTCGCGTGGACACCGCTCTTGAGCACGCAGACCCAGAGGATCAGGCCGATGATCATGTAAGGGCCGAGCTTGACCACGCCGAGCCGGTTCATCGCCACCAGCGCGGCAATGCACGCAGCCGCCAGGCCAAGGGACAGGGTCGAGAGTTCGCCGGAATAGAAGATTGCGATGATGACGATGGCGCCGAGGTCATCGATGATCGCCAGGGTCATCAGGAACAGTTTCAGCGACACCGGCACGCGTTTGCCGAGCAGGGCCAATACGCCGAGGGCGAAGGCAATGTCGGTGGCGGTCGGAATGGCCCAGCCACTCAGGGCGGCGGGGTTGTCGCGATTGAGGAACCAGTAGATCAGCGCCGGCACCAGCATGCCGCCGATCGCTGCTGCGCCGGGCAGGACGATCTGCGAGGGCTTGGACAACTGGCCGTCGAGCACTTCGCGTTTCACTTCCAGGCCGATCAGCAGAAAGAACATCGCCATCAGGCCGTCGTTGATCCACAGCAGCAGGGGTTTGGCGATTTTCAACGCGCCGATCTGCGCCACCACAGGAGTGTCGAGCAGGCCGGTGTACAGCCACGACAGCGGTGAGTTGTTGATGATCAGCGCGAGAATGGCTGCGGCGATCAATAGCAGACCGCTGGCGGCTTCCAACTGAAAGAAACGCGTGAAAGTGCTACGCAGAGGCAAGGTCGCTCTCCATCGAATCAAGAAAAAGGTGAAACACCCTAACCCGTACCGTTAGTTGTTAAAACAAAAGTTATATTCTTTTTTGTTATATGTCGTTACAGGCTGTCTCGCTCGGGCAGCACTGAGCCTAGCAGTTGCCTGACACATTGAGACTCAGCTGTATCTTTGCCGCCTGCGGGATTTTTCCTAAGCTTGTGGCAGACCTTTTCAGAAGACCGATCTTCTGGCTGATTCAACGAGAACCGAAACCATGAGCGACAACCGACAGTGGGCCCGCGAAGCCATCCGCATCATCGAGGCGGACTTCCAGCGCAGCGCCGACACCCACCTGATCCCCTTGCCGCTGCCAGGTTTTGCCGGCATCGAATTGTATTTCAAGGACGAGTCCAGCCACCCGACCGGCAGCCTCAAGCATCGCCTGGCCCGTTCGCTGTTCCTTTACGCGCTGTGCAACGGCTGGCTGAAACCCGGCGCGCCGGTGATCGAGGCATCCAGCGGCTCGACGGCGATCTCCGAAGCGTATTTCGCGCGCATGCTCGGTTTGCCGTTTATCGCGGTGATGCCGGCGACCACCTCGAAAGAGAAGATTGCCCAGATTGCCTTTTACGGCGGGCAGAGCCATCTGGTGCAGGATCCGACGCAGATCTACGCCGAATCCGAGCGCCTGGCCCGCGAGCATGGCGGTCACTTTATCGACCAGTTCACTTACGCCGAACGTGCCACCGACTGGCGAGCGAACAACAACATCGCCGAGTCGATCTTCCAGCAGATGCGCTACGAAAAACACCCTGAACCGACGTGGCTGATTTCCAGCCCCGGCACCGGCGGCACCACCGCGACCCTCGGCCGTTACGTGCGTTATCGCCAGCACTGCACCCGCGTGTTGTGTGCCGATGCCGAACGGTCGGTGTTCTTCGATTTCTACCAGACGGGAGATGCCAGCCTGCGCCTGGACTGCGGCTCACGCATCGAAGGCATTGGCCGGCCTCGGGTCGAAGCGTCGTTCCTGCCCAAGGTGATCGATGCGATGGTCAAGGTGCCGGACGCCTTGTCGCTGGCGGCCATGCATTATCTGGCGCAGCGTTTGGGGCGGCATGTCGGCGGATCGAGCGGGACCAATCTGATCGGTGCGCTGATGGCGGCGCAGCAGATGAAAGCGGCGGGGCAGTCGGGATCGATCGTGGCGATCCTGTGCGATGGCGGCGAGCGTTATGCCGACACTTATTACGACCAGGAATGGTTGAAAGCGCAGGGTTACGAACTGGGTGAGTTGATCGCAGCGGTGGCGGCGAGTGCCGAGCGCGGGGAGGTGCTGCCGACCTCGGTGCTGCGCGCCAACATCTGACACACCCCAATCAAATGTGGGAGCGGGCTTGCTCGCGAAGGCGGTGTGTCAGGCGATAAACGAATCGACTGAAACGACGCTTTCGCGAGCAAGCCCGCTCCCACAGGGGTGTGTTGTGTCAGCTAATGCTGATTAGTCAGTGAGACCGAGGATATCCCGCGCCACCGCCTCGGCAATGCGAATCCCGTCGACACCCGCCGAGAGAATTCCGCCGGCGTAGCCCGCGCCTTCACCGGCCGGGAACAGGCCTTTGACGTTCATGCTCTGCAGCGACTCGTTGCGGGTGATGCGCAGCGGCGACGAAGTGCGCGTCTCGATTCCCGTCAGCACCGCGTCGTGCAGCGAATAACCGCGAATCTGCTTCTCGAACGCCGGCAAGGCTTCACGGATCGCCTCAATGGCAAAGTCCGGCAGCGCCAGCGCCAGATCGCCCAGCGCGACGCCCGGCTTGTACGAAGGCTCGACTTCGCCCAGCTCGGTCGACGGCTTGCCGTTGATGAAGTCGCCAACCAGTTGCGCCGGGGCCTTGTAGTCGCTGCCGCCAAGGATGAATGCGTGGGACTCGAGGCGCTCCTGCAACTCGATACCGGCGAGCGGGCCGCCCGGATAGTCGACTTCCGGGGTGATGCCGACGACGATGCCGGAGTTGGCATTACGCTCGTTACGCGAGTACTGGCTCATGCCATTGGTGACAACGCGATTCGGTTCCGACGTCGCCGCGACCACAGTGCCGCCCGGGCACATGCAGAAGCTGTACACCGAACGGCCGTTCTTGGCGTGGTGCACCAGTTTGTAATCGGCAGCGCCAAGTTTCGGGTGGCCGGCGTATTTGCCCAGACGCGCGCGGTCGATCAGCGATTGAGGGTGCTCGATGCGGAAACCCACCGAGAACGGCTTGGCTTCCATGAACACGCCACGGGTGTGGAGCATGCGGAAGGTGTCGCGGGCGCTGTGGCCGAGGGCCAGGACCACGTGTCTGGAATGCAGGGTTTCGCCGCTGGCCAGCTGCACGCCGACCAGTTGGCCGTTTTCGATCAGCACGTCGCTGACGCGCTCCTGGAAGCGCACTTCACCGCCCAGTTCGCGGATCTGCTCGCGCATGTTTTCGACCATACCGGTCAGGCGGAACGTACCGATGTGCGGCTTGCTGACGTAGAGGATTTCTTCCGGCGCGCCGGCCTTGACGAACTCGTGCAGGACTTTGCGGCCGAGGAATTTCGGGTCCTTGATCTGGCTGTACAGCTTGCCGTCGGAGAACGTACCCGCGCCACCCTCGCCGAACTGCACGTTGGACTCGGGGTTGAGCACGCTTTTGCGCCAAAGGCCCCAGGTGTCCTTGGTGCGCTGACGGACTTCGGTGCCGCGCTCGAGAATGATCGGTTTGAAGCCCATTTGCGCCAGCAGCAGACCGGCGAAGATGCCGCACGGGCCGAAACCGACGACGATCGGCCGCTGGCCGAGATCGCTCGGGGCCTGACCGACGAATTTATAGCTGACATCCGGTGCCACATTGACGTTACGGTCGTCGGCGAACTTGCCCAACACCCGGGCCTCGTCGCGTACGTTGAGGTCGATGGTGTAGATGAAGCACAGTTCGGAGGACTTTTGCGCGCGTCATAGCTGCGCTTGAACAAGGTGAAATCGAGCAGATCATCGCTGGCGATGCCCAGACGCTGCACGATAGCGGCGCGCAGGTCTTCTTCGGGATGGTCGATTGGCAGCTTGAGTTCAGTGATTCGTAACATGGCGGGGATCCGGATTCGCGGGGCGCACAACTGCGCCAAGGCGTTTGAAGGCGGCGATTATAAGCCGCCGCGAGCGGATCCGTGGGAGAAAAACGATCAGTCGTTGCGTGCGCCGCCGAAATAGCCGCAGCCGCGCTGCACCTGACCGTCGATGCGCAACTCGGCGCTCATGTGCTGCACGCTGCCGGTGCTGCTGTCGACGCAGCGCTGTGGCGCGACCCACAATTCAATGCGCTGGTTGTTGGCTTCGCTGCTGAGATTGAAGCGGCCGTCGCCCAGTTGTTCTTCCACATACGGCACGGCCAGCGGCGGCTGGCCGTCGCGCTCGATGACCATGCCTTTGCCGCTGACCTTGACGTTCCACTCCGGGGCATGGCCGGCGGCGCGCAGGATCAGCAGTTTGAAATTCGGGTCATCGCAGGCCGTGCCCGAGCGTTCTACACGATACAACTGGCCGAGGTCGAGACGATCGCCGGAGACCTTGCCGCGCACATCGGCAAACAGCTTGCCCTGCTCGTCGGCAAGGGTGGCGGCCTCTTGCAGGACGCTGGTGCCGCCGATGTCGTTGACCACCAGTTGCCGCTGATCCTGGCACGGCTGGAACACCAGTTTGCCGTCGGCGGCGGTCAGTTGCCCCTGCATGCGCGTTTGCCCGGCATGGGACACACTTTGCCGCTGACCGTCGAACAACTGGCAGGCGGCAAACAACGGCAGCAGGGCAACGAGGACGATCGAACGGGCAACACGCATCTTTGGCTCTCCAGACAAGTGCTGCCACGTTACGCAGCCTGACCGTTCATCACAAGGGCCTTAACCCACGTGAAATGTCTGACCGGTTTGCAGGCCTTCGACACTTTTCGCGTAGGCCAATGCCACTTCCGCTGCAGGAACCGACTTGAAGCCACGGAAGTAGGGCGCGTATTTGCCCAGGGCTTCGGTCAGCACGGTCGGGCTCACCGAGTTCACCCGCAGGCCACGCGGCAGCTCGATGGCGGCGGCGCGGACGAAGCTGTCGAGCGCGCCGTTGACCAGCGCTGCCGAGGCGCCGCTGCGAATCGGGTCGTGGCTGAGCACGCCGGTGGTAAAGGTGAACGAGGCGCCGTCATTGGCGAACTCGCGGCCGATCAGCAGCAGATTGACCTGGCCCATCAGCTTGTCTTTCAGGCCGAGGGCGAAGCTGTCCCCAGTCATCTCGTCCAGCGCTGCAAACGTCACGTTGCCCGCCGCGCAGATCAACGCATCGAACTTACCGGTCTGTTCGAACAGCTTGCGGATCGACGTGCTGTCGCTGATATCCACTTGCAAGTCACCGCTGTTGCGGCCGATACGAATGACCTCGTGGCGTTGCGACAACTCTTTGTCCACCGCCGAACCGATGGTGCCGCCTGCGCCTATCAACAGAATTTTCATCGAGCTGTACCTTATGTGTGTGAATGAGGTTTTAGTCTAGAGTGGTTTTTTCTGCGGATAAGCGCACTAATAGGCAACCTTTGGTTTTCAAATGGAAACAATCCATGAGCGAAATGGATGACCTTGCTGCGTTTGCCGTGCTGATCGAGGCCGGCAGTTTTACCTTGGCCGCGCAACAGTTGGGATGCAGCAAGGGCCAGTTGTCCAAGCGCATCAGCCAGCTCGAAGCCCAATTCAGTGTGGTCTTGCTACAGCGCACCACCCGGCGCTTGAGCCTGACGGCGGCGGGGGCGGCGCTGCTGCCGCAGGCGCAGGCGCTGGTGGCTCAAGTCGAACGCGCGCGGCAGGCTTTGGCACGTTTGAAGGACGACATGGCCGGCCCCGTACGCATGACGGTTCCGGTTTCGCTCGGCGAGACCTTCTTCGATGGCTTGTTGCTGGAGTTTTCCGGGCAATACCCGGAGGTGCAGATCGAGTTGGAGCTGAACAACAGCTATCGCGATCTGGCCCGCGATGGCTTTGATCTGGCGATTCGTGCCGAAGTGGCCAATGACGATCGGCTGGTGGCCAAGCCGCTGTTGGCGTGGCACGAAATGACCTGCGCCAGCCCGGCCTACCTCGAGCGCTTCGGCGTGCCGGCGACGCCGCATGCCTTGGCCGAGCATCGTTGTCTGCTCAACAGCCATTACAGCGGCCGCGAAGAATGGCTGTATCACCAGCAGCACGAGTTGTTGCGGGTGCGGGTTTCGGGTCCGTTTGCCAGCAATCACTACAGCCTGTTGAAGAAAGCAGCGCTGTCCGGTGCCGGCATCGCCCGTTTGCCGTCGTATCTGCTGCAAACCGAATTGGCTGACGGCCGCTTGCGCTGGCTGCTGCGCGATTACCAGACACGACGGATGCCGATGTATCTGGTGCACCCGTATCAGGGGGATTGCCGAAACGCACGCAGGTGTTGGCGGATTATTTGATGGGCTGGTTCAAGCGCAGTGGCGAGGCGCTGGATCGACTCCAGCGCTGATGTGATTTCCTGTGGGAGCGAGCCTGCTCGCGAATGCGTCAGTATCAGTCGATACCGATGTTGAATGACACACCGCTTTCGCGAGCAGGCTCGCTCCCACAGGGGGATCTTATTTTGCGAAACGGCGGGCAAACAGGTGATCGATCGACAATTTGCCCGGCCCGGTCGCCATCAGGTACAGCAACACCGCCGCCCAGGTGCCGTGGGTCGGGTAGGCATCCGGGTAGACGAACAGTTGGATAGTCAGGGTCATGCCGAGCAGTGCCAGCGCCGAAAACCGCGTCGCCAGGCCGAGCAGGATCAGCAGCGGAAACACATGCTCGGCAAACGCCGCCAGATGCGCGGCAATTTCCGGCGACAGCAGCGGCAGGTGGTACTCGCTTTGAAACAGCGGAATCGTCGAGTCCGCCAATCGCGGCCAGCCCAGTTCAAAAGTGCCGTCAATCAAATCGACGGCCAGTCCTTCGACCTTGGTTTGCCCGGATTTCCAGAACACGGCAGCAATGGAAGAACGCGCGACCAAAGCAATCAGGCTGTGCGGGATTTTTTCGAACAACGCGATGACGCGCAGGATAAAAGCGTTCATGGCAACTCCTTGTAATTGAGCTGGGTGATCGCGTTATGCGCAATCAGTAAGGCGAGGGTTTGGGCGAGATCGAACGGCGGGCTGTTCCCTGCCGCCGCGAGCAGTGGCGAGCCCTGTAGCAGATGATGAAGGAACACGCTCGCACCCGGCTCAAGCGCAAACACCTCAACGTCGAGACCATTGCGCAGCACCAGAGCGTGCTGGCCTTGATTGAGGCCAATGCCCGCCAGACTTTGCTCCTGCTGGTGCGCGGCCCAGATCGCGACAACGGCGTAGGCTGAGTCGAGCAGGTGCAGCGAGGGATGCAGTTCGAAACACAGCTCACTCAGCGACTGCGGATCGGCCAGCGCGGTGCTGACTTGCTCCGGCCGGATTGGCTGCGCATCGGCGGCGTGGTAGGCGAGGGTGCGCAAGTGCTCGAGTCGCGCAACATCGGCCACATAGGGCACACCGGCGATGGGTTCGAATTGCCCGATGAAATCGGCGAAGTCTTCGCCGTAGCGGCTCATCAACGGACTTTGCGGCGGCTGACCGCGTACGAAAATCGCCGCCATGGCGCGGAAGAATTCCTCACCGACCAACTGCTGCACCACCGGGTAGCTATCGGCCAGCGCATTGATCAGCGAACTCTGCACGTTGTTGCGGTACACCGCGAAACGTCGCGACGGATCAGCGCCATTGCGGCTGCACAGGCCCTTGGGATACGGCAGTTGCACATTGAGCAGGGCGGCGGCGAAGTCCGCTTGCGTACTCATGCCGCACGCTCCGCGCGGCGCAACAGCTTTTCGGCTTGCTGTGCTTCGGCGAGCAATACGTCAAAGGCCGGCACGTGATTATCACGTTCAATCAGCGTCGCCATCGGGCCAGTCCGTTGCAGCACCCGGCGGTACAGATTCCAGACGGCCTGATCAATCGGCGCGCCGTGATCGTCGATCAGCAAACGATCGCCGAGGTTGTCACAATCTTCAGCGAAGCCGGCCAGATGAATCTCGCCGACCGCGTGCAATGGCAGTGCGTCGAGGTAGGCGAGCGGATCACGCTGATGATTGATGCACGACACGTAGACGTTGTTGACGTCGAGCAACAAGCCACAGCCGCTGCGGCGGATCACTTCGGCGATGAACACGGGCTCGTCGATCGTCGAATGCTCAAACGCCAGATAGGTCGCCGGGTTTTCCAGCAGCATCGGACGTTTGAGCGTGTTCTGCACTTGGTCGATGTGCGTGCAGACGCGATTGAGCGTCGGCGTGTCATAGGCCAGTGGCAGCAGATCATTGAGGAACACCGGGCCGTGGCTCGACCACGCCAGATGTTCGGAAAAGGCTTGCGGTTGATAGCGCTCGATCAGCTCGGCGAGGCGTTTGAGGTGCTGGCTGTCCAGCGAACCCTCGCCACCGATCGACAGTCCCACGCCGTGCAATGACAGCGGGTACTGCTCGCGAATCAGACCGAGAAAGTGATGAAACGGGCCGCCGGCCACCATGTAGTTTTCGGCGTGGACCTCGAAGAACCCGAGGTCCGGTACGGAGCCGAGCACTTCGAGGAAGTGCCCGTTCTTGAGCCCCAGCCCGGCACGGGCAGGGAGCTCGGAACGAGCTGCCTGAGTGCGCGGCAGGGACGGTTCGTGTTGATTGAACATGGGCGTCACTCAGGCAGGCCGTGGATCAGGACTTGGCTTTGAAGGCTTCGAGCTGACCGAAACCGGTCGGCGAGGTTTTGCTTTCGGTGGTGGCGCAGGTGCCTTTCGGAACGAGTTTCCAGGCGTTGGCCTGATAGTCCATTTTCGCCGTGCCGGCGCAGGTAGTCCCGGCACCTGCGGCGCAATCGTTCTTGCCCTTCATGGCCACGCCGAAGCATTTTTCCATGTTGGCATCGGCGGCCTGGGCGGTGGAGACAGTGGCGATGCTCAGAGCGGAACCGAGGGCCAGAACCAGGGCGGTAGCGGACAGGGTACGGGTAGTCGCAGTCATGATGTTTCTCCAGTTTTTATCAGGGTTTCTGCAAGCGGTTTGCGCTTGCTTGTCCCTCTAGAGAACGGGTGGGGGATGCGTTACAGGCGGGGCGAGAAATTTATAAAAAATTTCGGATTCAGCGGTATTCCTGTGGGAGCGAGCCTGCTCGCGAAGGCGGTGTGACATTCAACATTATTGGTGCGTGATACATCGCTTTCGCGAGCAGGCTCGCTCCCACAGAGGATCGGTGTTTATCGTTTGGGCATAAAAAACGGCCCGAAGGCCGTTTTGTTGTTCAGCGATAACACTCAACCGCCGAGATACGCCTCGCGTACTTTCGGGTCGGTCAGCAGCGCTTCACCGGTGCCTTGCATGACCACGCGGCCGTTCTCCAGAACGTAGGCGCGGTCGGCGATTTTCAGTGCCTGGTTGGCGTTCTGCTCGACCAGGAACACCGTCACACCGTCCTTGCGCAGCTGTTCGATGATGTCGAAGATTTGCTGGATGATGATCGGCGCCAGACCCAGCGATGGCTCGTCGAGCAGCAGCAGCTTGGGCTTGCTCATCAGCGCGCGGCCGATGGCGAGCATTTGCTGTTCGCCGCCGGACATGGTGCCGCCGCGCTGGTTGAAGCGCTCTTTCAGGCGTGGGAAAAGTCCGAGAACCTTATCCATCTGTTCCTGATAGTCGCCCTTGTCGGTGAAGAAACCGCCCATCGACAGGTTCTCTTCCACGGTCAGACGGGCAAACACACGACGACCTTCCGGGACCACGGCAATGCTCTTGCGCATGATCTGCGACGAGTCTTGGCCGACCAGTTCCTCACCCATGTAGCGAATGCTGCCGCTGTGCGCCTGCGGCGAACCGCACAGCGTCATCAGCAGCGTGGATTTGCCGGCACCGTTGGCGCCGATCAGCGTGACGATCTCGCCCTGACGGACTTCGACGTTGACGCTGTGCAGCGCCTGGATCTTGCCGTAGAAGGTGGAAACGTTTTCGAACTGCAGCATTTACGCTTCCCCAGGTAGGCTTTGATCACTTCAGGATTGTCGCGGATCTGTTCCGGTGTGCCGTCGGCCAGCGGTGTGCCCTGGTTGATCACGACGATGTGGTCGGAAATGCTCATGACCAGTTTCATGTCGTGCTCGATCAGCAGCACGGTGACGTTGTGCTCTTCGCGCAACACACCGATCAGCGCCTTGAGGTCTTCGGTTTCCTTCGGGTTCAGGCCGGCGGCCGGTTCGTCGAGCATGAGGATCCGCGGGCGGGTCATCATGCAGCGGGCGATTTCCAGACGCCGTTGCTGGCCGTAGGCGAGGGTGCCGGCGGTGCGGTTGGCGAACTCTTTGAGGTTGACCTTTTCCAGCCAGTACTCGGCAAATTCCATCGCCTCGCGCTCGCTTTTGCGGAACGCCGGGGTCTTGAACAGGCCGGACAGGAAGTTGGTGTTCAAGTGACGGTGCTGGGCGATCAAGAGGTTCTCGACCGCGGTCATGTCCTTGAACAAACGCACGTTCTGGAAAGTCCGCACCACGCCTTTGAGGGCGATCTTGTGGCCCGGCAGGCCCTGGATCGGCTCGCCGTCGAGGAGGATGCTGCCGCCGGTAGGCTGATAGAAACCGGTCAGGCAGTTGAACACGGTGGTCTTGCCGGCGCCGTTCGGGCCGATCAGTGCAACCACCTGCTTTTCCTTGACGGTCAGCGCCACGCCGTTGACCGCGAGCAAGCCGCCGAAGCGCATGCTCAGATTGTCGACTTTAAGGATCTCGCGGCTCATTTGCGCAACTCCATGTGTGGGCGTTGCATCGGCAGCAGACCTTGTGGACGCCAGATCATCATCAGCACCATCAGCGCACCGAACATCAACATGCGGTATTCGCTGAACTCACGCATCATTTCCGGCAACAGGATCATCACGATTGCCGCCAGAATCACACCCAGTTGCGAGCCCATGCCACCCAACACGACGATGGCGAGGATGATCGCCGACTCGATGAAGGTGAACGACTCGGGCGTCACCAGACCCTGACGCGCGGCGAAGAAGCTGCCGGCGAAACCGGCGAACGCAGCGCCGAGGGTGAACGCGGAGAGCTTGATCACAGTCGGGTTCAGGCCCAACGCACGGCAAGCGATTTCGTCTTCACGCAGCGCTTCCCACGCACGGCCGATCGGCATGCGCAGCAGACGGTTGATCACGAACAGCGCGGCCAATGCGAGCAACAACGCAACCAGGTAAAGGAAGATCACCTTGTTGATCGAGTTGTATTGCAGGCCGAAATACTCGTGGAAGGTCTGCAAGCCTTCAGCCGCTTTACGCTCGAAAGTCAGGCCGAAGAACGTCGGTTTTTCGATGTTGCTGATGCCGTTCGGGCCACCGGTGATATCGGTCAGGTTACGCAGGAACAGCCGGATGATTTCGCCGAAACCCAAGGTCACGATCGCCAGATAGTCGCCACGCAGACGCAATACCGGGAAGCCCAGCAGGAAGCCGAACGTCGCCGCCATCAGGCCGGCAATCGGCAGGCAGATCCAGAAGCTCAGGCCGTAGTAATGCGACAGCAGCGCGTAGCTGTAGGCACCGACGGCGTAGAAGCCGACGTAACCGAGGTCAAGCAGACCGGCCAGACCGACGACGATGTTCAGGCCCAGGCCGAGCATTACGTAGATCAGGATCAGCGTCGCGATATCCACCGCACCACGGGAGCCGAAGAACGGCCAGACCAGGGCGATCAGAATCAGCGCAATGATGAAATAGCGCTGGGTGGTCGGCAGGGTCAGGAAGTTGCTGGCCTTGGCCGGGATCAGCGGCATGCCCGGCGAGGAGCGCCAGGCTTTGCTGATCTGCTGGTTGAACAGCACGCGCAGGAACATCAGCACCGAGCAGATCGCGATGGTCGCGAGGATGGCCGGGCTGGTGTTGTGCACTTCCAGATTGATGCCGACGATGGTCAGTTTCAGACCGAGTACCGGGTAGGCCACCGCCCACACCAGCAAGGCACTGAAGAGTGCCTGTTTAAGATTCCTAGTCATACTTTCTCAACCTCCGGACGGCCCAGAATGCCGGTCGGACGGAACAACAGCACCAGAACCAGCAGGCCGAACGCAACGACGTCCTTGTACTGGTCGCCGAAGATATCGGCACCGAACGCTTCCGCTACACCCAGCACCAGGCCGCCGAGCATGGCTCCCGGGATGCTGCCGATGCCACCCAGTACCGCGGCGGTGAAGGCCTTGAGGCCGACGAGGAAACCGGCGTTCGGGTTGATCACGCCGTATTGCATGCTCAGCAACACGGCAGCGACCGCCGCCAGCGCAGCACCAATGACGAACGTCAGGGCGATGATGTTGTTGGTGTTGATGCCGAGCAGGTTGGCCATCTTGATGTCCTCGGCACAGGCGCGGCAGGCGCGACCCAGGCGGGAACGAGAGATGAACAGGGTCAGGCCGAGCATGGCGATCACGGTCACCACGAACACCACGATCTGCATGTAGGAAATCAGCACTTCTTGTGCGCCACCTGGGCCGAAGGCGAAGTTGCCCGGGATCAGGTTGGGGATCGCTTTGTCCTTGGAGTCTTGCGCCAGCAGAACGGTGTTCTGCAGGAAGATCGACATACCGATGGCAGAAATCAGCGGGATCAGACGGTTGCTGCCGCGCAGGGGGCGGTAGGCAATACGTTCGATGCTGTAACCGTAGGAACTGGTGACGACGATGCTGGCGATGAACGCCGCGGTCATCAACAGCGGGACACTGTCGAGTCCCATCATGGTCAGCCCGGCGATGGCAATGAACGCCACGTAGGAACCGATCATGTATACCTCGCCGTGGGCGAAGTTGATCATTCCAATGATGCCGTAGACCATCGTGTAGCCGATGGCGATCAGGGCATACATGCTGCCAACGTTGAGGCCGTTAACCAGCTGTTGGAAGAAGTGATAGAGGTCAGGCATTACAGCGCTCCTAAAAACCTGTACGCATTTCACTGGTGGAGTCATTTTCCCGCCCGGCCCCGTGGATCTCTATCCACTTCGAATCCGGGTTTTGCCAGCGAACCGCTGATGACGGTTTTGAGATTTTCAGGGGGCCGACTGGCGGATCACGCCAGCGCGGCCCTTACATTCGCAAAACAAAGCCCACGGCACGCCGTGGGCTTTATTGGCAGTCAGTCGGGCAAGGCCTTACTGAGGCGAAACTTCGGTTTTAGGTTTGCCGTTGTGCCACTCGTACACGACAAATTTGAAGTCCTTCAGGTCGCCCTTGTCGTCGAAGCTCAGGTCGCCGGTCGGGGTCTTGAACGAACCGGCGTGGATGGCTTCAGCCACTTTGGTCGCATCTTCGGACTTGGCCGCCTTGATGCCTTCGGCAATCACGGTCACTGCCGAGTAGGACGGGAACACGAACGGACCGCTCGGATCTTCCTTCTTGGCTTTGAACGCGTCAGCCAGGGCCACGTTGGCCGGATCCTGGTCGAAGGATTTCGGCAGGGTCACCAGCAGGCCTTCGGACGCGTCCTTGGCGATCTGGGTGATCGAGTCGTTACCCACGCCTTCCGGACCCATGAACTTGGCTTTCAGGCCTTTTTCCTGAGCCTGACGCAGGATCAGACCCAGCTCCGGGTGGTAGCCGCCGTAGTAGACGAAATCGACACCGGCTTGCTTGAGCTTGGCGATGATCGCCGAGAAGTCTTTGTCGCCAGCGTTGACACCTTCGAAGACAGCAACCTTGGTGCCTTTCTTCTCGAGAGTCGATTTCACGGCGGTGGCGATGCCTTCACCGTACTGCTGTTTGTCGTGCAGCACGCCAACCACTTTCGGTTTCACGTAATCGGCGATGTAGTTGCCGGCGGCAGGGCCCTGGGCGCTGTCGAGACCGATGGTGCGGAAGATCATTTTGTAGCCACGGGCGGTGATGTCCGGGCTGGTGGCAGCCGGGGTGATCATGATCACGCCTTCGTCTTCGTAGATGTCCGAAGCTGGTTGGGTGGAGCTGGAGCACAGGTGACCGACCACGAACTTGACGCCGTCGTTGACGACTTTGTTCGCTACCGCTACCGCTTGTTTCGGATCGCAGGCATCGTCGTATTCAACGGCTTCGAGTTTCTTGCCGTCGACGCCGCCCTTGGCGTTGATCTGCTCGATGGCCATTTTCGCGCCACTGAACTGCATGTCGCCGTACTGGGCTACTGGACCGGTTTTAGGGCCGGCGATACCGATTTTGATGGTGTCAGCTGCGAACGAATGGCTGGCAACCCCGGCCAGAACCATAGCGGCAAACAGTTTGGAAATCTGCTTAGTAGCCTTAGTCATAGTGCTCCACTCTTACTGTTGTATTTTTTAGAGTTCTGGCGCCGTAGCAGCAGAACCGGGTCAGATATCTTCGCGATACCCTCCGGAAAATGCCCCGGCAACTGTACCGGTACAGTGTAGAGCGCCGCTTGATCAACTGGGAAGCGGGCGCCACGGGGCAAAACTTGGAGGTGTCGCATTTTTGAATGAAAGAGACAGAATTGCGGCGAGGCAATCGGGGGCATATATCCCAAAAGGCAGCATTCCCTGGCGTTCCTGCTCTTTTCGTTCGGTGCAGCGATTTGCAACCGGGTTTTTCTGCCGGACCACCGACGTTATCATTCGCGTCGATTTCTTTTCCGGACAGCTCCCATGAATCAAGAACCTAGCACCCTCTATGCCAAGCTGCTTGGTGAAACGGCATCTATTACCTGGAAAGAGCTTGAGCCGTTCTTCGCCAAGGGTGCCCTATTGTGGGTCGACCCAGCGCTCGATTTGATTGCCGCCGCCGAGGCCGTGGCATTGGACGAAGGCGAGAAAGTCGCGGCCTGGCTGGCCGACGACAAGGTCGCCAAGCTGTCTGAAACGCGGGCGCTGGATATTTTCGAGCGTGATCCACAGCTGTGGGCCGTGGTGGTTTCGCCGTGGATTCTGATCCAGGAAAGGGCGGCCGTTTGATTGCCTGCACCCTTTTGGTGCCTCGATTGCCGAGCCGCAAGTGTGTAGCGGAGTAGCGTGATGGCACCTTGCCGTGGAGAAATGCCACGCCTCACGGTGACGTAAACGTAACGGGAACAGTTTATGGAGCGGCCTGAGGGTCGCTTAATTGTTTCTGGATGTTGGAAAGGCTGAAATCTTTAGTGAACTTGAAGACCCCATCGCTGGCAAGCCAGCTCCCACAGTGTCCGGGTGTACACAAATATTGTGAGCACCACAAAATCTGTGGGAGCTGGCTTGCCAGCGATTGGGGCGACTCGGTAGCGGATCAGACCGAGTAAGTCTTCCCGGTATGGTTATTCAGCGAAATCACCTTGGTCTTGCCGATCCGGTGGCGGTAGATCTCGCGCAGGTATTTGATCGACTTCTTCACGCAATCGCGCGACAGGCGAATGTCATTGATCGAGACAAACTTGTCCTTGTCGTTGATCAGCTCGCGATATTTCTTCTCGTACATCGGTTTGATCGCGTACCAGTTGGTATCGAGGATCTTCGCCGGGTTTTCGAATTCGTTGAGCAGGTCGTCGATCCGCTCCTCGTCGAAGTCTTCCTGAATGATGAAGTCGAGAATCGAGTTATCCAGCGTCTCGTCGAAACGGTACGGGTTCTTCGCGAAGCAGCGCTTGATGAATGCCACGATCAGCGTGAGGAAATCGTCCGACAGGCACGGGCTTTTGGCGATCAGGGTGGTCAGCGACAGGTTGGCCGAAGCGCCGATCACCAGCGCATAACGCTTGAGCGTGGTGTTGGGGAACAGGCTGTTGAGGTGGGTCTTCAACCGGTTCAAGTCCATGTAGGACAGTTTGTAGTCTTTCGGCAGCGAGACGATCGACACCACCGACGAGCAATTCTTGAAGAAGTGCAGGTCGTGCAGCGCGGCGGCGTCGTAACCGGAATTCTTGTACTGCTCAAGCGAAGCGCGATAACGCTTGGATTCGATCGGCAGCAGGCTGATGCCTTCGATGGCCTGTGTGACCTTGTTGAAGTGCGGCAGGTCGATCGAACGGAAGAACAGGTCGTCGATGTTCAGGCGTTGCGGCTCTTTATCGAAGACCTTGAACTTGTCGCTGCTTGGCGGTGGGGTTTCCGGCACCACCGATTCGGCGTAGGCAATCGCCACCGGGCCGGCCAGACTCATGAACAGGTCGTTGGCATCCAGGCGAATGGTTTCGCCGATGTCGATGCCGGCGCGGCGGAAGTAGTTCTGGTCGTAGTCAGTGGTGACTGCCTGCGCCGTCAGAATGTTGAAGATCTGTTGGGAGATGTACTGGTTGGCGTGCTTCTCCATGGCATTGACATCAATGTTCTGGATGTTGCCGTCATCGCTTTCTTCGGCGTAACGCATGATGTCGTTGGAGATCAGCATCATCGCGTTCCACGGGCGGATACGCCCCATCACGCTGGCTTCGCTGCTGTCTTCGTTAGCGAAGTTGTAGGAGAAATCCCATTCCTCCGACAGATATTTGCACAGCAAGCGCCCGGCGTTGATGTGCAGCGCCTCGGACATTTCGCTGCGGTGGTCGGAAATGTTCGGCAGCACGCAGATGCCGCTGGTGAAGATCGGCTCGAACACAAACGAATGTCCGCTCTTGCCGTCGTGCTCGTCCATCGGTTTGGTGTCGAACGTCTTGTTCATGTACGAGTGCTGCTGAGCGAGGCCGAACTCCGAGGCCATGCCCGAACCGGTACCGCCGCCGGCGCTGAAGATCGAGAAATACAGGCGTGACTGGTTGGCCTTGATCCCGCAGCTGTCGATCAGGTACGAGTGGATCATTTTCCAGTCGGGGCTGGAGAAGCGCTGGGTGTCCTTGTTGAGGATGATCTTCGCCAGGTACTGGCCGAGGATCGGCGCGTTACCGGCGCCACCGGCATGGACTTCGGACAAGTCCATGATCTTCATTTTGCTGTAGTCGCGCAGGAAGCCGCTTTTCTCGCCCTTGCGCGAGAAACGGATGCGCCCGGCAATGTCCTTGTCGAGGTCGCCGAGCATTACCAGCGGTTCGACCAGAAACACCGGTTTGGTCGATTTGCTGGTGCCGATGCGCAGGTTGTTCTTGATCCACTGCGCCGGGCTGTAGCCCTTGTCGGCCAGACGCCGGTCGGTCGGGCGATCTTCGTTGTTGAATTCGTTGAGGTAGAACTTGCGCGCGTTGTACACCAGCTCCGCCACGTCGAGGGCGATGTTGGAGCCGCAGCGACCAAGGCCGATCAGGCACACCGAGGGGAATTCCTGATCGTTGTGCTGCTCGTTGTCGCCTTCCTGATGCGCCGGGCGCGGGAACACCGAATCGCGCAGGCCGTCGAGGTTATCGAGGATGCGGTCAGTGTTGGTTTCGGTGAAGTACAGGTATTGCTGGGTCGACAGCGGGCGCGAGGGCGGCGTCGATCTGGATAATGACGCGCTGTTCGCGGCGGGGCTCAGGGTCAGATCGGCTGTTGCACTGGCGGGATTGTTTTTGGAGGTCATGGTGCGCCATTTACCTGGACTGGGTTGGCCCGCCGAACAGTGCCGGCGAACCTCACGGAATAAGATCTCGCGTCTTGTGTGCGCGAATATGGCCCGGGCGTCGTAGTGCTGGCTGGTCTGATCGCCGGGCGGAATCCTTTCCTGATCGTTGATGAATCGGCCATGATTCGGTGATCTTTAATCGAAAAGAGGCGAAATGATGTCAACGCTACCTTCGTTGGGGTTTGCCGGAATCGGCCTGATGGGCCTGCCCATGTGCCGGCGTCTGCTGGCGGCGGGTTACCCGCTGACAGCGTGGAACCGCAACCCGGACAAATGCGCATCGCTGGTTGCGGCCGGCGCCCGCCAGGTATCGAGCCCTGCCGAACTGTGCGCGCACGCCGACATCGTCATGCTGTGTCTGGCCGACACTGCCGTGGTGCGTGAAGTGGTGTTTGGCACTGGCGGTATCGCCGAAGGTGCGAAAAACGGCCAGCTGTTGGTGGATTTCTCCAGTCTTGAACCCACCGCGACTCGCGAGATGGCCGCAGAGCTGGCCGAGAAAACCGGCATGGGCTGGCTTGACTCCCGGTGTCCGGCGGCGTGGTCGGCGCCGAGGCCGGGAGCCTGGCGATCATGGTCGGTGGTGCAGCGGCAGATCTTCAGCGCGTGCGCCCGGTGCTGCTCAGCCTCGGTCAGCGCGTCACGCACATGGGCGGCGTCGGCGCCGGGCAAGTGACCAAGGCCTGCAACCAGATGATCGTCGCCTGCAACGCGCTGGTGATTGCCGAAGTGGTGGCGTTGGCCGAGCAGGCCGGGGTCGATGCCAGTCTGATCGCCGAGGCGTTGGCCGGTGGTTTTGCCGATTCCAAGCCGTTGCAGATCCTTGCTCCGCAAATGGCCGAGAGCCGTTTCGAACCGATCAAGTGGCACGTGCGCACGCTGCTCAAGGACCTCGACACAGCGGTGAAATTTTCCCGCGAGCAGGGCTCGGCAACGCCAATCAGCGGATTGGCCGCACAGTTGATGCGCCTGCATGGGGCGCAAGGTTTTTAGCCCAGGATCCAGCGACGCTGGTGCAAATGTATCGCGCGCCAGACTCAACGGATTGACCCCGAGGACGGGTTTGCGCTGGTTGATTTCATCGAGCACCGCGCACAGTTCGTCCAGCGGCACCGGGCGGCTGAGCAGATAACCCTGAATGAAGTCGCAGCCCGAACGCTCGAGAAACTCGTATTGCTCCAGGCTCTCGACGCCCTCGGTGACCACCTGCAGGTGCAGCGTGTGGGCCATGACGATGATCGCCTGGACGATCTCCATGTCGGCCGTGGCGGTGGGGATATCAAGGATGAACGAGCGGTCGATCTTCAGGGTGTTCAGCGGCAGGCGCTTGAGGTAGGCCAGCGACGAATAGCCGGTGCCGAAATCATCGATCGACAACGACACGCCGAGGGCGCGGATCTGCCGCAACAGCACCAGAGTGTTGGCGATGTTGCCCATCAAGGCGTTTTCGGTGACCTCCAGTTCCAGGCGTTCCGGCGCGACACCGGCGGTGCGCAGCGCGTGCTCGATTTCCTCGGCCAGTTCCTCGCGAGCCAGATTCAGCGGCGAGCAGTTCCAGGCGATTCTCAATTCTGCACAACCATGCCGCGACAGCTCACCGAGGTCCTTGCAGGCGCGGCGCAGCACCCAGTTGTCCAGTTCGGCGATCAAACCGTTGTTCTCGGCGATGCCGATAAAGCGATCCGGTGTGAGCAAACCGTGGACCGGATGCTGCCAGCGAATCAGGGCTTCAAGCTTGGTCACGCGCCCGGTTTTCAGTTCGAAGATCGGCTGGTAGTAGAGCATCAGCGCGTTGTCTTCCCGCAGCGCGCTGCGCAGTTCTTCTTCCAGTTGCAGCTCGAAACTGGCGCGGCTCTTGAAGCTGGAATTGAAGAAATGCAGGCCGTTGCGCCCGGCGCCCTTGGATTGGTACAGCGCCAGGTCAGCGTGTTTGAGCAGCTCCTCGCAGGTGGTGCCGTCTTCGGGAAACAGGCTGATGCCGATGCTGGTGGTCATCACCATGCGCCGGCCGGCCAGTTCGATCGGCTCTTTCATCTTGTGCATGATGCGCTGCGCCATGCCGCGCGCCTCTTCGCGGTCGCGCAGGCTGATGAGGATGCAGAATTCGTCGCCGCCGAACCGCGCCACCACATCTTCGTGGCTGCGCACCGAGCTCTTGATGTGTTGGGCGATGACTCTGAGCAGCGCGTCACCGGCGTCATGGCCGAGGCTGTCGTTGATGCGCTTGAAGTGGTCGATGTCGAGAAACATCACCGCGAGCATGCCGCCCTCGCTGGTTTTCTGGCTGAGTTTTTCGGCGAACATCTGGTTGAAACCACGACGGTTGATCAGGTTGGTCAGCGCGTCGTAATTGGCCGCTTGCTGCAGAGACATGCGCGCCTGATCGAGTTGGCTGAGCAAGGCGTTGACCCGGCGCAGGTCGTTTTCCTTGTTCTGCAGTTTCTTGTCGGCGAGGGCGGCGCTGATCGCACTGCCGAGAATCAACAGAATGATCAGCGCTACGGTCAGGCCCAGTTGCAGATGCCCGGTTTCACGGCCGCTCGCTGCCCGGGCGCCTTCGGGAAGAACCAGGTCCAGCGCAGCCATGCCGGTGAAGTGCATGCTGATGATGCCGGCGCCGAGAATCAGCGCCGCGCTGTACTTGAGTATCTGATGCGCGACGCCGCTGCCTTCACTCAGATAGCGGGCGACCCAGAGCGCGGCGAAACTGGCGCCGATGGCGATCGCCACCGACAGCGCGAACAGCCCTGGCTGATAGTAGGCGGTGGCGCTCGACTTCATCGCCGCCATGCCGACGTAATGCATGCCGGCGATACCCAGGCCGATGACAAACGCGGTTTTCAGGCAATGCAACGCGCTCGGCTGCACCTCGCTCAGCGTGTGCATGGCCAGCCACGAGGCGAGCAGGGCGATCAGCAAGGAGAAGAGGGTGATGACGAGGTCGTACTGGATGTCGATTGACGTCTGAAAAGCCAGCATGCTGATGAAATGCATGGCCCAGATGCCGCCAGCCAGGCAGGTCGCGCCGATCCAGCGCCACAGTCGTCGAGACCCCGAATCTTCGGCATGCACCACGCGTTCGGCCATGTCCAGGGTGGCGAAGCTTGCCGCGCAGGCAACCAGATAGGCCACCATCACCAACAGCGGATTGTGGCTGCAATCGAGCAAAACCTGCCCGCTCTGCGGCAGCTCGGCAACAAACTGCAAACCAAGCCATTCCATAGCGTGCCCCGTTCCGCATTCATCTGGCCCGAGCGTCAATCAACGCAGGCGAATGAAAGGAGTATAGAGGCGGTTTTCAGCCTGCACGGCGTAGTGGCACATTGGTGGTAATGATTTTGCCATTAGCCTCATAGCGATTTGCGCTAAGGCTCAGGCAATGCGCTCCAGCGGCAGGTCGTTCCAGTGTGGCGGCAAGGGTGGCAGGCCGTGGGCGGCGCGGGCCTTGTCGCAGTCGGGGTTGTGCTCGCCGTTCTCCCACGACGCCTCGAACTCGCGGCAGGTGCTCGAACGCTTGTCATAGATCGTACACGCCACAGCGCTGCCGACCTCACCCGCCAATGACGTGCAACGCGTCGGTTTGCGGTCGGTGCCGATCATTGCCACTCGGCTTGGAGTGATCTGCGCAACCAGTTCATCGGGCACCGTCCCGCCAGCGGATGAGCACTCACCCCAGAAAAAGACACACGAAAATGGGAACAGCAGGCACCGCAATTCAGACACGGACTGGCTTCGGACATGGGCGGGGGTATCAAAGGGATTGATCGGAAGATCCGGACGGATCCGGCGGCCATTCTAGGCTTTGCCATGGCGTTGGGAAGGGGGCACGAAACTATTTTTTGTCGCCGGATTTTGCCGCGAAAGCCCCGTATGGCGGGGATTCCAGAGTTATCAAGGGCTTACGTTTCGTTACAGTGCGATGGGTCGATATCAGGCTGACGAATGATGACAGACAGCCCCCGCGCGGCTGACTAGATTGCAGGTTCCGGGCTCGACGCGCTGGCAGTGAAGCCCTCATAACAATAAAGAGACGGACCCATGCAGAACTCGACCCAAGCGGCGAATGCCTGGCGCATTCTGTTCCTGCTGTTCCTCGCCAACCTGTTCAATTTCTTCGACCGCACCATCCCGGCGATCATCATCGAACCGATCCGCATGGAATGGCATCTCAGCGACTTTCAGCTGGGCATCATCGGCACCGCGTTCACCATCGTCTACGCCGTTGCCGGTCTGCCGCTGGGGCGCATGGCCGACACCGGTTCACGCAGCAAACTGATGGGCTGGGGTCTGGCGACCTGGAGTGCGCTGACTGCGGTCAACGGTATGGTCGGCAGTTTCTGGAGCTTTTTGATCGTGCGCATGGGCATCGGCATCGGCGAAGCCAGTTACGCACCAGCGGCCAACTCGCTTATCGGCGATCTGTTTCCGGCACACCGTCGCGCGCGGGCGATGGGTATTTTCATGCTCGGCCTGCCGCTGGGGCTGCTGCTGGCATTCTTCACCATCGGCGCGATGGTCAAGGCCTTCGACAGCTGGCGCGCGCCGTTCTTCATCGCTGCCGTGCCGGGGTTGATCCTGGCGATTTTCATGTTCTTCATCAAAGAGCCAAAACGCGGCGCGGCAGAAACCGTGCAGGTCTCGCAGGAGAAAGTCGACCGGCCTATCCGTCGCGTCCTCGCCGTGCCGACCTTCCTGTGGCTGGTGATGGCCGGGCTGTGCTTCAACTTCGCCACGTATGCCTGCAACTCGTTTCTGGTGCCGATGCTGCAGCGTTATTTCCTCATGCCGTTGCAGGAGGCGGCGGTGGCCACCGGCGTGATCGTCGGCGTCACCGGACTGGTCGGGCTGACCCTCGGCGGCTGGATTGCCGACAAGATTCATCAGCGTTTCGCCAGTGGGCGGCTGCTGTTTGCCGCGTTCAGTCTGATCATTTCGACCCTGTGTACGGCGTGGGCGCTGCATGCCGGGCGCATCGAGATCGGTGTGTTCGTCGCGGTGTTCAGTGTCGGCTGGCTGTTCGCCTACAACTTTTATACCTGCGTGTACACGGCGATTCAGGACGTGGTCGAACCGCGCCTGCGGGCGACGGCGATGGCGTTGTTCTTCGCTGGTCTGTATCTGCTCGGCGGCGGGTTGGGGCCAGTGGTCGTGGGTGGGCTGTCGGATCACTTCGCGCACACGGCGATGCTGTCGGCAGGAGCTGAACAGATGACCGAAGCGTTCAAGGCCGTCGGCCTGCATGACGCGATGTATCTGATCCCGGTGGCGCTGTTTTTGACCATGGTCTTTCTGTTTCTGGCATCGCGGTGTTTTGTGCGGGATGCGCAGCGGATGAAGGAGGGATTGGTGGCGGTGGTTGAGCCAGAAATTTCTGCGGCGACTGCATGATTGCAATCGCTGGCAAGCCAGCTCCCACAGTGACCGAGTCGTACACATAATCTGTAAAACAACCCGGAACCTGTGGGAGCTGGCTTGCCAGCGAAGGGGCCATCAGCATCGCCGGATAAACATCAGACAAACAAAAAGGCCCGCATCACTGCGGGCCTCTTGGTTTTCAGCGGTGGAGCGGGGCGATTAGCCCGCTACCAGCACCCGAATCGCTTCCAGGCGCAGCGCCGCTTTGTCGAGCATCGCCAGACCTTGCTCACGCTGAGTGCGCAACGCCTCCAGTTCGCTGTCGCGCACCGTCGGGTTGACCGCTTGCAACGCGGTCAGGCGCGCCAGTTCTTCATCAGTGTCGGCGGCCAGACGACGGCGCGCTTCGGCTACACGCTCGGCATGACGCGGGGCGATCTTTTCTTCGCCGGCGTTGATCCGAGGCGTCAGCTGATCGCGCTGGGCCTGGATGAACTTGTTGGCGCTGGCCCGTGGCACGCTTTCCAACTGGTCGTTGAGGGTTTCGAAGGACACCCGTGGCGACAGGTCGTTGCCGTTGGCATCGAGCAGGCAGCGCAGCGCCGCCGGCGGCAGGTAGCGACCCAGTTGCAGCGAGCGCGGTGCGACCACTTCGCTGACGTAGAGCAATTCGAGCAACACGGTGCCTGGTTTCAACGCCTTGTTCTTGATCAGCGCGACGGCGGTGTTGCCCATCGAACCGGACAGCACCAGGTCCATGCCGCCCTGCACCATCGGGTGTTCCCAGGTGATGAACTGCATGTCTTCGCGCGACAGCGCCTGGTTGCGGTCGTAAGTGATGGTCACCCCTTCGTCGTCGCCCAGCGGGAAGCTGGCGTCGAGCATCTTCTCGCTCGGCTTGAGGATCAGGGCGTTTTCCGAATGGTCTTCGCTGTCGATGCCAAACGCGTCGAACAGGGTTTCCATGTAGATCGGCAGGGCGAACTGGTCGTCCTGCTCAAGGATCGCCTCGACCAGCGCTTCACCTTCGCCAGCGCCGCCGGAATTCAATTCCAGCAGACGGTCGCGGCCGGTGTGCAGCTCGGCTTCGAGACGCTCACGCTCGGCGCGTGCTTCGTCGATCAGCGCTTGCCACTCGCCGTCATCGGCTTCTTCGAGCAGCGGCAGCAGGCGCGGGCCGAACTGGTGCTGCAAGGCGTTGCCGGTCGGGCAGGTGTTGAGGAAGGCGTTGAGCGCTTCGTGGTACCACTGGAACAGGCGCTGTTGCGGGCTGGTTTCCAGGTACGGCACGTGCAGTTCGATGATGTGTTTCTGGCCGATCCGGTCGAGACGACCGATGCGCTGCTCGAGCAGGTCCGGGTGCGACGGCAGATCGAACAGCACCAAGTGGTGAGCGAACTGGAAGTTGCGACCTTCACTGCCGATTTCCGAACAGATCAGCACCTGCGCGCCGAATTCTTCGTCGGCGAAGTAGGCGGCGGCGCGGTCACGCTCGAGGATGTTCATGCCTTCGTGGAACACCGTGGCCGGGATGCCGGAACGCACGCGCAACGCGTCTTCCAGGTCCATCGCGGTTTCGGCGTGGGCGCAGATCACCAGCACTTTGGTGCGCTTGAGCATTTTCAGTTGATCGATCAGCCACTCGACGCGCGGGTCGAATTTCCACCAGCGCTCTTCTTCGCTGGCGTCCGGCTGGGCCTGGAAGCTGACTTCCGGGTACAGCTCGGCGTGCTCGCCCAGCGGCAGTTCGAGGTATTCGTCGGGGCACGGCAGCGGATACGGATGCAGTTTGCGCTCCGGGAAACCCTGCACGGCGGCGCGGGTATTACGGAACAGCACGCGGCCGGTGCCGTGGCGATCGAGCAGTTCACGCACGAGGCGGGCGCTGGCTTCAGTATCGCCATCGTTGACGGCGGTGAGCAGGGCTTCGCCTTCATTGCCGAGGAAACCGTGAATGGTCTTGTGCGCCTCGGCGGAGAGACGGCCCTTGTCGAGCAGTTCCTGCACCGCTTCGGCGACCGGGCGATAGTTATCGCTCTCGGCGCGGAACGCGGCCAGGTCGTGGAAACGGTTCGGGTCGAGCAGGCGCAGACGGGCGAAGTGGCTGTCCTGACCGAGTTGTTCCGGGGTGGCGGTGAGCAGCAGCACGCCGGGGATGACTTCGGCCAGTTGCTCGACCAGCGAGTATTCCGCACTGGCTTTTTCTTCATGCCAGACCAGGTGGTGCGCTTCGTCGACCACCAGCAGGTCCCAACCGGCAGCGAACAAGGCGTCCTGTGCCTTCTCGTCGTCGACCAGCCACTCCAGCGCGACCAGCGCCAGTTGCGTGTCTTCGAACGGGTTGGTGGCATCACTTTCGATGAAGCGTTCTTCGTCGAACAGCGCGACCTGCAGGTTGAAGCGGCGGCGCATCTCCACCAGCCACTGATGCTGGAGGTTTTCCGGAACCAGAATCAGCACGCGGTTGGCGCGGCCCGAAAGCAGTTGGCGATGGATGACCAGACCGGCTTCGATGGTTTTACCCAGTCCCACTTCGTCCGCCAGCAATACCCGTGGGGCGATACGGTCGGCGACTTCGCGGGCGATGTGCAACTGGTGTGCGATCGGCTGCGCGCGCACGCCGCCCAGGCCCCAGAGCGAGGACTGCAACTGGCGGCTGGTGTGTTCAAGGGTGTTGTAGCGCAGGGAGAACCACGACAGCGGGTCGATCTGCCCGGCGAACAGGCGGTCGCTGGCCAGACGGAACTGAATGAAGTTAGACAGCTGGGTTTCCGGCAGGGTGACCACTTCGTTCTGCCCGTTGAGGCCGTGATAGACCATCAGGCCGTCGACGTCGTCGACCTGCTGCACGGTCATCTTCCAGCCTTCGAAATGGGTGATGGAGTCGCCGGGCGAGAACCGCACGCGGGTCAGGGGCGCATTCCGTAGCGCGTACTGGCGGGTTTCGCCAGTGGCCGGGTAAAGCACGGTCAGCAAGCGGCCGTCCTGTGCCAGAACGGTGCCTAAACCAAGCTCTGCTTCGCTGTCACTGATCCAGCGTTGCCCCGGTTGATACTGCTGCGCCATGCTGCCTGACTCCCACCTTGAAAAAGCGGGCTATCTTAACGGAATGCGACCCTGAGGGCCAAAGGAATAGGAGCAGCGGCAAGCTTTTAGCTTCGAGCTGCAAGCTGAAGCCGAGGCGTCATGTGTCGCTTTTTCAAGCGGCAGGGCACCAGTCAGTGTCTACCGAGTCACAAGTTTGCGACAGGCGGCTCAAGGCGCCTGCGCCCCAGCCGATAGCCTGCAGACAGGAGACCTTTATATGTTGCCACCGATGCTCCCCTTGAGCGCCGTGCCGATCACTTCCCAGCAGGATCCGATCCGCCAGCGGCCGGACATCCCGCCAGTGGTGCCGGTGCAGGAAAGCTCCAACGAAAGCACGATCGATCTGCAGAAACGTGATCCGGAAGAGGATCGCCTGCTGGCGCGCGAAGAACAGCGTCGCCAACAGGAGCGTGATCGTCGGCGTCGCGAGGCGGATGAGGATCCTGAAGAGCATTTGGCCGTGCCGGGCACTGAGCTGAACGCTGACAACACCGTACCGGTGGTGCCGTTGATAGACGATCAGCCGCGTCAGGGCTTGTGGGTCGATATCGAGATTTGACCGATGACTGGTCAGCGTCTGCGCCACGCGGCATGATTGGCGCAATCCTGCCGGTGACGGC
Organism: Pseudomonas sp. B21_DOA; assembly: GCA_030544685.1. Lineage (NCBI taxonomy): Bacteria > Pseudomonadati > Pseudomonadota > Gammaproteobacteria > Pseudomonadales > Pseudomonadaceae > Pseudomonas > Pseudomonas sp. B21_DOA. Next base: position 2,389,387 of record CP086683.1, read on the forward strand.
AGCTCTGATCTCTTTTGCGATGTGCCGGACGCCATGAGCCAAGACGACAAACTGATCGACCTCAGCACTGAACGCGCCAAGCGTGTGCATGACCTCAACGAGAAACGCTTGAACGAAGTGCGCAACGCCTTCGAGCAGGCGATGCCGTTGGGAAAAACCAAGAAAAAGTCGAAGAACAAGCCGAAAAAGCGTTGATCTCCCACTGCATTGGTTGATGCAGGTCAGTTATTTCCCTCCTTTATTTCTCAACGTTGCGGATATTGATCCTGGTCAATATGTGCGCCTGTGTGTTTGTTAATTTGAATCCATCGCAGCAAAGCAGGGCCAGGAGGCCAGTCATGTTTTTCGATAACGTGGTGTTTGCCGGGGTTCTCACGGTGGGGCTCATGGTGCTGTTTTTTGCAGGGTTTGGATTTTTTATCTGGAAGGATGCGCATAAGCGGCGCAAGTGAGTTCTTCTGGATTTGATGGGCACGCAAGGCATTTTGGGGCGACTTCGGTTGCCCCTTTTTTGGCCGTGGCGGCCTGTGGGCCGACCAGGCTGTTTGGGGTTTGGGTGAATATCCGTTGCTTCGGTAGCGGCTGCTGGCGGTTTCGCCCTTACGGCGAGTCACCTTTTTCAAACGCCAAAAAGGTAACCCAAAAGGCTAGCTTCTACGTTCGGCCCTCGCAGGCTCGGGTTCCTTCGCTGCGGGACTGATCCGGGCGCAGCGGCTACGGTTTGCTTCGCTGCACCTCCCTCCGCTGTGTACGACTGCGTCGTACGGTCGCTGCGCTCCCACGCCCGGTTCAATCCCTCCACTCAGCCTTCCGACGTCGCCTGTGAATCAAGATCAAAAGCGGTACTCGAGCTTGCGCTCATTGTTTTGAGTGGTGAAAAGCGTGTGGTCTGCTTTGGATCTGTGTTGGATTCGCCCCTCACCCCAGCCCTCTCCCGAGGGAGAGGGGCCGATTTATGTGGTGTTCAAAACCTGCATTCGACTCGGTATCGCAAGTCGGCATATTTCGCCTAAACACCTCGGTCAGTCCCCTCTTCCTCCGGGAGAGGGCTAGGGTGAGGGGCTCTTGATCTGGCTTTTGCTTTGGCTTTTGATCTCTTGCCCCTTCGGCAGACTTCTTACCCCCAATAACAAAAAAGGCGTGATCCTCACGAATCACGCCCTTTCCAATCAACAGCTAACGATCAACTACCCAAAGCCTTGGAAGCTAACCAGAACAACCCGGCCGACAGCGCCACGGTCGCTGGCAAGGTCAACACCCAGGCCAGCAAAATGGTCTTGACCGTGCCACCCTGCAGGCCGCTTTTGTTGGCAACCATGGTCCCGGCCACACCCGAAGACAACACGTGAGTGGTCGACACCGGCAGGCTGAAGATGTTGGCCATGCCGATCAAACTGGCGGTGGTGATCTGCGCCGACATGCCCTGGGAATAGGTCATGCCCTGCTTGCCGATCTTCTCGCCAATGGTCAGCACTACGCGCTTCCAGCCGACCATGGTGCCCAGGCCCAGTGCCAGGGCGACCGCCAGAATCACCCAGAACGGGGCGTATTCAGTGGTGGTGGTCAGGTCTTTGCGCAGCTTGTCGAGGTCAGCCTTTTCACGGGCTTCGAGGCCTGGCAGCTTGCCGACTTTCTTCGCCGTGTCGTCCAGGCAGAGCAGGTAGCGACGCACTTCGATGCGGCTGTCCGACGACAGCGAATGGTAGTCCGCTACACCTTTGAGGGTGTGCAGCAGGGCGGTGATGGTCGGTTCGGTCTGCTGCGGGTTGCAGCGGAATTTCTCCGGCAGGTCGCCTTCCACGCTCTTGCCCAGTGCCAGGAACTCGCCCAGCGAATCGGCGTTGCGCTGGTAGAACTGGCTCAGGTGCAGGGTCGCGTCGCGGGTGCGTTCGATCTGGTAGGTGGTGCTGTTCAGGTCGAGCACGAACTGCGCCGGGACGATGCCGATCAGCACCAGCATGATCAGGCCGATGCCTTTCTGACCGTCGTTGGAACCGTGCACGAAGCTCACGGCCATGGCCGAGATCACCAGGACCAGACGGTTCCAGAACGGTGGGTGCTTTTTGTCGTCGATCTTGCGGCGCTGTTCCGGCGTCTTGTGCATCTTCGACAGCGGGCGCCACCATTTCAGGCCGATCAGCACCAGTGCGGCGATGAGGAAGCCGGCCATCGGCGAGAACACCAGCGAGGCGCCGATGTCGATCGCTTTCTGCCAGTTCACGCCATCTCTCAACGGGATGTCGTTGATCAGCGCGTTGGCCAGGCCGACACCGAGGATCGAGCCGATCAGGGTGTGCGAGCTGGAAGCCGGGATACCGAAGTACCAGGTGCCCAAATTCCAGGCGATGGCCGCGGCGAGCAACGAGAACACCATCGCCAGGCCATGGCCGGTGTTCACATTGATCAGCAGCTCAACCGGCAGCAAGTGGACGATGGCATACGCCACGCCAACGCCGCCCAGCAGCACGCCGAGGAAATTGAACACACCGGAAAAGAACACCGCCAGGTGTGGCGGCATGGCTTTGGTGTAGATAACAGTGGCTACCGCGTTAGCGGTGTCATGAAATCCATTGATGAACTCGAAGGCGAGGACAAACGTCAGGGCGAGCAAGAGGCTCACAAGCACCCAAGCATCCAGTCCGCTGAATAAATCGATCATGAAGGTTTTCTGACCCGGTCGTAAGGGGCGCGATTATGCCAGAAAAGACAGGAAATCGATGCCCTGTCTGCTCATTGGTCACAGGCATCTACGATCTAATTTGTTGCAGGGCGTGAAAACCAAGCGGTGCGCAGGGTTTTTCAACTAATTGATTTTAATGAATAAATTGGATTTTTAAGGCGAATTTTCCGACGCCGCATAGTCTCAAACGTTTGTCTGAAATATCTCTGAAACCTGTGGGACGCTCGTTCACAAGCCGCAAAACAGTGATGCAGCCGCTGCCCGCGGATAGCGGGCGCGCGAGGTGTCGTCTTGCCACCGCGCTGTGGCCGAGGTGGACGCCGACTATCGAATGCTCAACCGCCATGGCTCATGGCTCTTCGGCTTTGAGTTCCTTTTCGATCTTTTCGATTTCCTGCTTGAATACCTGATCCTGAACAGTAGGGCGCTTGCGCCATGCCTTGCGTTCCGGTTCCGGCTGAGCGGCGTAGGTGGTGACTTCCCGCCGTAAACTTCCTTGTAACGTTGTTCCTGGCGCTCTAGTTCCGCGCGCAGTTCGTCTTTTGTCACGGTGCTACCTGTATGAGTTGAATTGAATATCCGGTGAAACACACTGCAACGAGTCAATTGAGCGAATCCGCCAGTCATCCACAGCCCGATCAGGCCGGGTGGCATTGGAGAGGCGATCAAGACTTCCGTGTTACAGGCGGCTACGGCACCAGATAAAAACTGACGCAGCATCAGTTTCCTGTTTCAGCGAGCGCTGGCGTTGCATGTGTGATGGGCGCCGGGCGCTGGCCGGAGCTGAGACGAAGGACCTCGTTTCAGCAAGTCGCAGGCTTTTGATTAAAGCGCCGCGATCAGGGTGCATTATAGCGGCCGATTCGGGAATGACTATCTTTGCCAAGTTAAAAACGGTTCTGAATGTGTGATGGTTTTGTTGCTGGCAACTTTTGCCGCTAGTTAAGTGTAAAGACAGCGTTATAGAACAGGCGTTCTGTTTTTGGCGCCATTAACTGGAACAACTAAGTTGCGAGCAGAATCGCTAAAGCGGCCTCAAGGATGAAGAGGAGGGCAGGGGTCTGGATTGCGATTATCGGTCGGCGGTTCGATAATCGCCCAATGTTGGCGCCCCGGTGCTTGTGCATCGCGCGGCGAGCCGTTTGACTAGGCATCGATGCGTGCCGGACAAGGACAAGAAATGAACGATCAAATGCGCAACTCCTTCACGTCGGTGGCGCCGCCCATCGTCGCCTCGCCGGCCAAGCGCATTCAGGCGCTGACTGGTGATCCGGATTTCATGACCTCGCTGGCCCGAGGCCTGGCGGTGGTGCAGGCGTTTCAGGAACGCAAACGCCACCTGACCATTGCGCAGATCAGTCATCGCACGGAAATCCCCGCGCCGCCGTGCGTCGTTGCCTGCACACCTTGATCAAGCTCGGCTACGCCACCACTGACGGGCGCACCTATTCGCTGCTGCCAAAAGTGCTGACCCTTGGTCATGCCTATCTGTCCTCGACACCGCTGGCCGTATCCGCCCAACCGTATCTGGACCGCATGAGCGAGCAGCTGCACGAAGCCTGCAACATGGCGACGCTGGAGGGCGATGACATTCTCTATATCGCGCGTTCGGCGACCACTCAGCGATTGATCTCGGTCGACCTTTCCGTCGGCGGGCGTCTCCCTGCCTATTGCACGTCGATGGGGCGCATTCTGTTGGCCGCGCTGGACGACACCTCCTGGGCGAATACCTCGACCACGCCGAACTGGTGGCCAAGACCAGCCGCACCATTCATACCCCCGACGCGTTGCTCGAATGTTTGCAGCAGGTGCGGCAGCAGGGCTGGTGCATTGTCGATCAGGAACTGGAACAGGGCCTGCGCTCGATCGCCGTGCCGGTGTACGACGCCTCCGGGCAAGTGGTCGCCGCGCTGAATGTCAGCACCCACGCCGGGCGGGTCAGTCGCGCCGAGCTGGAGCAGCGCTTCCTGCCCGGCCTGCTCAGCGCCAGTCGCGACCTCAGTGCGCAGCTGTTCGCCTGAGGAAGCTGTTCGATAAACGCACAGTGTTGCGTTTATCGAATTGACGCTAAAACCCTCGGATCATTAATGTCGCGGCAGCGTCATCCGGCGCTGATGTGAATGAGCTCGCCGGACTGTCGACCCCATAATAATGACAAGAGGCAACTCACCATGCGCTCGCTCCCCGACTGTCTGTATCCCACCCGTTGTTGCCGGGTTCACCGCAACGCCTGATTACAACCTTCTATTCTTGTGACCGTGCCTTCCTTTGGCCGGCCGCCGTTCGACTGCGTTTTTTGCGTGGAATAAAAATAATGAACCAGCCTCAGTCCGCTGTGGGTAACTGCCTCGATGTGCAGACCTTCATCAACGCCCAACCGATCTCGCGCTATCAGTGGCGGGTGGTGATCCTGTGTTTCCTGATCGTATTTCTCGACGGCCTCGACACCGCCGCCATGGGCTTCATCGCCCCGGCGCTGTCGCAAGACTGGGGCATCGACCGCGCCAGCCTCGGCCCGGTAATGAGTGCCGCGCTGATTGGTATGGTCTTCGGCGCGCTCGGCTCCGGCCCGTTGGCTGACCGCTTCGGGCGCAAGGTTGTCCTCGTCGGTGCGGTGATTCTGTTCGGCGGCTTCAGCCTGGCCTCGGCGTACAGCACCAACGTCGAACAACTGCTGGTGTTGCGCTTTCTGACCGGTCTCGGTCTCGGCGCGGGCATGCCCAACGCGACGACGCTGCTTTCGGAATACACACCCGAGCGCAAGAAGTCGCTGCTGGTGACCAGCATGTTCTGCGGCTTCAACCTCGGCATGGCCGGCGGCGGTTTCATCTCCGCGAAGCTGATCCCGGCGTTCGGCTGGCATGCTCTGCTGATGATCGGCGGGATCCTGCCGCTGATCCTCGCCGTGGTATTGGTGTTCTGGCTGCCGGAATCGGCGCGCTACCTGGTGGTGCGCAACCGTGGCACCGACAAAGTACGCAAGACCCTCGCGCCGATCGACCCGGTTACCGTTGCCCAGGCTGCGAGCTTCAGCGTGCCGGAACAGAAGACCGTGAAGGCGCGCAATGTCTTTGCGGTGATCTTCTCCGGCACTTACAGCACCGGCACGCTGCTGTTATGGCTGACCTATTTCATGGGCCTGGTGATTGTGTACCTGCTGACCAGTTGGCTGCCGACGCTGATGCGCGACAGCGGCGCGAGCATGGAGCAGGCCGCGTTCATCGGTGCGTTGTTCCAGTTTGGCGGCGTGTTGAGCGCGGTCGGGGTGGGCTGGGCGATGGACCGCTTCAATCCGCACAAGGTCATCGGCATTTTCTACCTGCTGGCCGGGGTGTTTGCCTACGCCGTGGGGCAGAGCCTGGGCAACATCACCTTGCTGGCGACGCTGGTACTGGTGGCGGGCATGTGCGTCAACGGCGCGCAATCGGCGATGCCATCATTGGCCGCGCGGTTCTACCCGACTCAAGGCCGCGCGACCGGGGTGTCGTGGATGCTCGGCATCGGCCGCTTCGGCGCGATCCTCGGCGCGTGGATGGGCGCAACCTTGCTTGGCCTGGGCTGGAATTTCGAGCAGGTGCTGACCGCACTGGTGATCCCGGCCGGTTTGGCGACGGCGGCGGTGTTGATCAAAGGCATGGTCAGTCATGCGGATGCGACCTGACGCAGACCCTCGATCGTTCCCACGCTCCGCGTGGGAATGCCTCAACGGACGCTCTGCGTTCGGCTGTACAGGGACGCGGAGCGTCCCGGCTGCATTCCCACGCGGAGCGTGGGAACGATCGTTAGGGAAGCAACAATCCGTTCGATAAACGAACACTCAGTCGATTATCGGATTGTTTGGCGAATTTCCCGAGCTTAATCTTCAGTGACTCCGGCGCTGAACCTCGCGCCTTTTTATCACTGGCGATTCCTTACAAGAACAGGAGCCCGCTCCATGGCTGAGATCCTTTCGCTGCACGACGCGGTGAAGCAATTCGTCAACGACGGCGACACCGTCGCCCTCGAAGGCTTCACTCACCTGATACCTACGGCAGCGGGTCATGAAATCATTCGTCAAGGCAAGAAAGATCTGACGCTGGTGCGGATGACGCCTGACCTGATCTACGACCAACTGATCGGCGCCGGATGTGCGCGCAAACTGATTTTCTCCTGGGGCGGCAACCCGGGTGTGGGCTCGCTGCACCGTTTGCGTGACGCGGTCGAAAAGCAGTGGCCGCACGCGCTGGAAATTGAAGAACACAGCCACGCCGACCTTGCCAACGCTTACGTCGCTGGCGCATCCGGCCTGCCGTTCGCGGTGCTGCGTGCCTACGCCGGCTCCGACCTGCCGAAGGTCAATCCGCTGATCAAAACCGTGACCTGTCCGTTCACCGGCGAAGTGTTAGCGGCAGTGCCATCGGTACGCCCGGACGTCACCGTGATTCACGCGCAGAAAGCCGACCGCAAAGGCAACGTGTTGCTCTGGGGCATTCTCGGCGTGCAGAAAGAAGCGGCGCTGGCGGCCAAGCGCTGCATCGTCACCGTGGAAGAAATCGTCGACGACCTCAATGCACCGATGAACGCTTGCGTACTGCCGACCTGGGCCTTGAGCGCGGTCTGCCATGTGCCGGGTGGCGCGCATCCGTCCTACGCTCACGGTTACACCGAGCGTGACAATCGTTTCTATCAGGCGTGGGACCCGATCGCTCGCGACCGTGAGACGTTTACCGCGTGGATCAACGAATACATCCATGGCTGCGCTGATTTCAGCGAATTCCAGGCCAAATTGGCCGCTGCTTCGGAGGCCAAGTAATGACTTACACCACCAATGAAATGATGACCGTCGCGGCGGCCCGGCGCCTGAAGAACGGCTCGGTATGCTTCGTCGGCATCGGCCTGCCCTCGAAAGCCGCCAACCTTGCGCGCCTGACATCATCGCCGGACGTAGTGCTGATTTACGAATCCGGCCCGATTGGCGCCAAGCCGAGCGTGCTGCCGCTGTCCATCGGTGACGGCGAGCTGGCCGAGACCGCCGACACGGTGGTGCCGACCGGTGAGATTTTTCGCTATTGGCTGCAGGGCGGGCGCATCGACGTCGGTTTCCTCGGCGCCGCGCAGGTCGACCGTTTCGGCAACATCAACACCACCGTGGTCGGCGACTACCACGCGCCGAAAGTGCGTCTGCCGGGTGCCGGTGGCGCGCCGGAGATTGCCGGTTCGGCGAAAAGCGTGCTGATCATCCTTAAACAGTCGGCGCGGTCGTTTGTCGACAAACTCGATTTCATCACCTCGGTCGGTCATGGCGAGGGTGGCGATTCGCGTAAACGTCTGGGCCTGCCGGGCGCAGGGCCGGTGGGCATCATCACCGACCTGTGCATCATGGAACCGGAGGAGGGCACCCACGAATTTGTGGTCACCGCGCTGCATCCGGGCGTGACCCGCGAGCAAGTGGTCGCCGCCACCGGTTGGGCGATCCGTTTTGCCGAATCCGTTGAAACCACCGCTGAGCCGACCGAAGTCGAGCTGACCGCACTGCGTGATCTTGAAGCGCGCACCGCTGCCGCCCACGGTCAGGCGCCGGGAGAAGCATGATGCGTGACGTGTATATCTGCGATGCGATTCGCACCCCTATTGGCCGTTTCGGCGGCGCACTGTCCGCCGTGCGCGCCGATGACCTCGCCGCCGTGCCGATCAAAGCCTTGATGGAGCGCAATCCATCGGTGGACTGGAACGCGGTCGATGAGGTGTTCCTCGGCTGCGCCAATCAGGCCGGCGAAGACAACCGCAACGTTGCGCGCATGGCATTGCTGCTCGCCGGCCTGCCGGACAGTGTGCCCGGCGTGACGCTCAATCGCCTCTGCGCTTCGGGCATGGACGCGATCGGCACCGCATTCCGCGCCATCGCCAGTGGCGAGATGGAGCTGGCGATTGCCGGTGGCGTCGAATCGATGTCCCGCGCGCCGTTCGTGATGGGCAAGGCCGACGCGGCGTTTTCGCGCAATATGAAACTGGAAGACACCACCATCGGCTGGCGTTTCATCAACCCGCTGATGAAGGCGCAGTACGGCGTCGATGCCATGCCGCAGACCGCTGATAACGTCGCCGACGACTACAAGGTTTCGCGCGCAGATCAGGACGCCTTTGCCTTGCGCAGTCAGCAACGTACCGCCGCCGCTCAAGCCGCCGGATACTTCGCTGAAGAAATCGTCGAAGTGCGCATCGCCCACATAAAAGGCGAAACCGTGGTCAGCGAGGACGAACATCCGCGCGCCGACACCACCATTGAAGCGCTGGCCAAACTGAAGCCAGTCAATGGCGCGGACAAAACCGTCACCGCCGGCAATGCCTCCGGGGTCAACGATGGTGCTGCTGCGCTGATTCTGGCTTCGGCCGAAGCTGTGAAAAACACGGCCTGACCGCCCGCGCAAAAGTGCTCGGCATGGCCAGCGCCGGCGTCGCGCCACGGGTGATGGGCATCGGCCCGGTGCCAGCGGTGCGCAAACTGACCGAGCGCCTTGGCGTCGCGGTCAGCAATTTCGACGTGATCGAACTCAACGAAGCGTTTGCCAGCCAGGGCCTCGCGGTATTGCGCGAGTTGGGCCTGGACGACGATGCGCCGCAGGTCAACCCGAATGGCGGCGCGATTGCCCTCGGTCACCCATTGGGCATGAGCGGTGCGCGGCTGGTGCTGACTGCTCTGCATCATCTGGAAAAGACTGGCGGTAAGAAAGGTCTGGCGACCATGTGCGTCGGTGTTGGCCAGGGTCTGGCTCTGGCCATCGAACGTGTCTGACGCGCTGCGGCACTTACAAGAACTGAGGAAAGCGAAATGACTGACAAGCCTGGTTACCGTCGCCCACAGACAGGCACTCAGCCTGACTACCTGCACCCGACGTATCAATCCACCAACCTGCGCTCGCCGTCCAAGCCTTTGGTGTACCTGCCCCATTCACTTTCGGAAATCACCGGGCCGACCATCGGTGCCGAACACGTTGCCGAGAAGGACAATGACCTCACCGCACAGCACGACGGCGAGCCGTTGGGCGAGCGCATCATCATTCACGGCCGCGTGCTCGACGAAGACGGCCTGCCGGTGCCGGGGATTCTGGTGGAGATCTGGCAGGCCAACGCCGCCGGCCGCTACAACCATGCCCGCGACCTGCACGACGCGCCGCTGGACCCGAACTTCACCGGCACCGGCCGCACCGTCACCGATGCCGATGGCTGGTACCAGTTCCAGACCATCAAGCCCGGCGCCTATCCGTGGGGCAACCACCACAACGCCTGGCGCCCGGCGCATATCCATTTTTCCCTGTTCGGGCCGAGCATCCTTACGCGTCTGGTCACGCAAATGTACTTCCCCGGTGATCCGCTGCTGGCGTACGACCCGATCTACAACTGCGTGCCGGACACTTCGGCCAAGGAACGCTTGATCGCCAGTTTCGATCTGGAAAAACCATTCCGTCCTACGCCCTCGGTTACCGCTGGGACATCGTGCTGCGCGGCCGTGAAGCCACGCCGATGGAGAAATAAGATGACGCTCTATGCGACCACGTCCCACACCGTCGGGCCGTATTACCACATCGGCCTGACCTGGCTGAACCGCGAAACCCTGGCCAACGAACTGACCCTCGGCGAGCGCGTGGCGATCACCGGCCAGGTGGTGGACGGCAATGGCGATGTCGTCAACGACGCCATGCTCGAAGTCTGGCAGGCCAACGCCGCCGGCAAGTACGACCACCCGGAAGATCACCAGGACAAACCACTCGACCCGAACTTTGAAGGCTTCGGCCGGGTGCCGGTGGACGCCGAAGGGCGCTTCCGTTTCACCACGATCAAACCCGGCACCGTGCCCGGCCTGAAAGGCTCGACTCAGGCGCCGCATCTGGTGGTGTTGGTGTTCGCCCGAGGGTTGGTGAAGCACTTGCTGACGCGGATTTATTTCGAGGGCGAACCGGCGAACGTTGCTGACCCGTTGCTCGATTGTGTGCCGGCGGAGCGTCGCCAGACGTTGCTGGCCAAGGCGGATGCGTCGGGTGTGTACCAGTGGAATGTAGTTCTGCAGGGCACCGATGCCGAGACGGTGTTCTTCGATTATTGAGAGAACACCCCAAATCCCCTGCAGGACAGATTCCCTGTGGTGAGGGGATTTATCCCCGCTGGGCTGCGAAGCAGCCCCAAAACCAGTCGGCGCGGTATTCAGATGAACCGCGTGTATCTGCTTTGCGAGTGCTTCGCACTCGAGCGGGGATAAATCCCTCGCCACAAACACTGATCCAGACGTGGGTGATGATCCAATGTGGAACGGGACTGTTGCAAAGTATGTCTAGACTGTGACTGTCCCTATCGAGTGAAAAAACAATGACAACCACCACCTCCCACTACACCGGCGAAGAGCGCAGCAAGCGCATCTTTGCCATCGTCGGCGCTTCCTCCGGCAATCTAGTCGAGTGGTTCGACTTCTACGTCTACGCCTTCTGCGCGATCTATTTCGCCCCGGCGTTTTTCCCTCCGATAACCCCACCGTGCAACTGGTCAACACCGCTGGCGTGTTCGCTGCCGGGTTCCTGATGCGGCCGATTGGTGGCTGGATTTTCGGCCGGGTCGCTGACAAGCACGGGCGCAAGAACTCGATGCTCATCTCGATTCTGATGATGTGCTTCGGCTCGCTGCTGATTGCCTGCCTGCCGACCTACAAGGAAATCGGCGTCTGGGCGCCGGTGCTGTTGCTGTTCGCGCGTTTGCTGCAAGGTCTGTCGGTGGGCGGCGAGTACGGCACCACCGCGACCTACATGAGTGAAGTTGCGCTCAAGGGCCAGCGTGGATTTTTCGCCTCGTTCCAGTACGTGACCCTGATCGGCGGACAACTGCTGGCGGTGTCGCTGGTGGTGGTGCTGCAACAGTTCCTCACTGAAGAAGACCTGCGTGCCTACGGCTGGCGGATCCCGTTCGTGGTCGGTGCGGTGGCGGCGCTGATTTCGCTGTTCCTGCGTCGTTCGCTGAAGGAAACCACCAACGAGGAAACCCGTGCGCACAAAGACGCCGGCAGCATCACTGCACTGTTTCGCGATCACAAAGCGGCGTTCATCACCGTCCTCGGTTACACCGCCGGCGGCTCGCTGATTTTCTACACCTTCACCACCTACATGCAGAAATACCTGGTGAACACCGCCGGCATGCACGCCAAGACCGCCAGCTACATCATGACCGGCGCGCTGTTCCTGTATATGTGCATGCAGCCGTTATTCGGCATGCTCGCCGACAAGATCGGCCGACGGAACTCGATGCTCTGGTTCGGCGCCCTCGGCACGCTGTTCACCGTGCCGATTCTGCTCAGCCTGAAAAGCATCACCAGCCCGTTCCTCGCCTTCGTACTGATCACCCTGGCGCTGGCGATTGTGAGCTTCTACACCTCGATCAGCGGTCTGGTAAAAGCCGAGATGTTCCCGCCGGAAGTCCGCGCCCTCGGTGTCGGCCTGGCTTACGCGGTGGCCAATGCAATCTTCGGTGGTTCGGCAGAGTTTGTGGCCCTGAGCCTCAAGGCCGGCGGCATGGAAAACGCCTTCTACTGGTACGTCACGGCGATGATGGCGGTGGCTTTCCTGTTCAGTCTGCGTTTGCCCAAGCAGGCGAAGTATTTGCACCACGATCTGTAAACCCATGTGCGCGGGCTGCGAGGCCCGCGCCGGCAAGGACTGTTTATGACTCAGCGACCAGGCAATCAATTGTTTGATGCCTACTTCACCGCCCACGATATGCGCGAAGTGTTCTGCGATCAGGGCCGCGTCCAGGCGATGCTCGATTTCGAAGCGGCGCTGGCCCGGGCCGAGGCGCGGGTCGGGCTGATTCCTTCATCGGCCGTGGCACCGATTGCCGCAGCGTGCGACGCCAGTCTGTATGACTTCGCAGCGCTGGGCGAGGCGATTGCCACGGCCGGTAATTCGGCGATTCCACTGGTCAAGGCCTTGGGCAAGCAGATCGCTTCGAGCGATGCCGAAGCCGAGCGCTATGTGCATCTGGGCGCGACCAGTCAGGACGTGATGGATTCCGGGCTGGTCCTGCAATTGCGCCAGGCGCTGGCGCTGATCGAAGACCAACTGGCGCAACTGGCCGACTCGCTCGCTGCTCAGGCACAACGTTTCGCTACCACGCCACTGGCCGGGCGCACCTGGCTGCAACATGCCACGCCGGTGACTCTCGGTATGAAAATCGCCGGATGGCTGGGCGCCGTAACGCGCAGCCGTCTGCGTCTACAGGAGCTGAAACCGCGGCTGCTGGTGCTGCAATTCGGTGGCGCCTCCGGCACGCTCGCGGCGCTGGGTGAACAGGCGTTGCCGATCGCCAAAGCATTGGCCGAAGAGCTGCAACTGACCCTGCCCGAGCAACCGTGGCATACCCAGCGTGATCGCATCGTCGAATTCGGCGCGGTGCTTGGCCTGATCGCCGGCAGCCTCGGCAAATTCGGCCGCGACATCAGCCTGTTGATGCAGACCGAAGCAGCGGAGGTTTTGAGCCTGCGGCACCGGGCAAGGGCGGGTCGTCGACCATGCCGCACAAACGCAATCCGGTCGGCGCGGCGGTGCTGATCGGCGCGGCCACGCGGGTGCCGGGGCTGGTGTCGACGCTGTTCAGCGCGATGCCGCAGGAACATGAACGCAGCCTCGGTTTGTGGCATGCCGAATGGGAAACCCTGCCGGAAATCTGCTGCCTGGTGTCCGGTTCGCTGCAACAGGCGCGCTTGCTGGCCGACGGTCTGGAAGTCGACGCGGCGCGCATGGCGCGCAACCTCGAATTGACCCAAGGCCTGGTGCTGGCCGAAGCGGTGAGCATCGTCCTCGCCCAACGCGTCGGCCGCGACACCGCGCATCACCTGCTCGAACAATGCTGCAAACGCGCCGTGGCCGAGCAACGCCATTTGCGTGCGGTGCTGGCTGACGAGCCGCAAGTCACCGCCGAACTCAGTGGCGCTGAACTCGATGATCTTCTGAACCCCGCGCATTACCTCGGCCAGGCGCAAGCCTGGGTCGAGCGCGCGGTGGCTGAACACAACGCTTTGACTGTCTGAAGGAGAGGGCTGTGGCTTTCGTTCAACTCGCCGATGGCGAACTGCACTATGAAATTGAGGGCCCGGCGGAGGCGCCGGTGCTGGTGCTGTCCAACTCGCTAGGCACCGACCTGCACATGTGGGACGCGCAAATGCCGGCGTTCACCGAGCATTTCCGCGTGCTGCGTTTCGACACGCGCGGCCACGGTCGATCGCTGGTCACCGAAGGGCCGTACAGCATTGAGCAATTGGGTCATGACGTCCTCGGTCTGCTCGATGCGCTGCATATCGAGCGCGCGCATTTCTGCGGACTGTCGATGGGCGGGCTGATCGGTCAGTGGCTGGGGATCAACGCAGGCCATCGTCTGCACAAACTGATCGTGTGCAACACGGCGGCGAAAATCGGCGATCCGTCGGTATGGAATCCGCGCATCGAAACCGTATTGCGCGATGGCCCGGCGGCGATGGTCGCGCTGCGTGATGCCTCGATTGCGCGCTGGTTTACCCCGGACTTTTCCGCAGCGCATCCCGAGGCGGCGAAGAAGATTACCGACATGCTTGCCGCAACCAATCCACAAGGCTATGCGGCCAACTGCGCGGCCGTGCGCGATGCCGATTTCCGTGAACAACTGGCTTCGATCAACGTGCCGTTGCTGGTGATTGCCGGCAGCGAAGATGCGGTGACGCCGCCGTCCGGCGGGCACTTCATCCGCGACCACGTGCGCGGTGCCGAGTACGCCGAGTTCCATGCGGCGCATTTGTCCAACGTGCAGGCCGGCGCCGCTTTCAGCGACCGTGTGCTGGCGTTTTTGCAGGCTCAGTGAGGAAGAATTTGTGGACGAGAAACAACGTTACGACGAAGGCATGCAAGTCCGCCGTGCGGTGCTGGGCGATGCCCACGTCGATCGCAGCCTGACCACGCTGACCGAGTTCAACTCGGAATTCCAGGAGATGATCACCCGCCACGCCTGGGGCGACATCTGGACCCGCCCGGGCCTGCCCCGCCATACCCGCAGCCTGATCACCATCGCCATGCTGATCGGCATGAACCGCGAGGGCGAACTGAAACTGCACCTGCGCGCGGCGGCCAACAACGGCGTCAGCCGCGGCGAGATCAAGGAAGTGATCATGCAGAGCGCGATCTACTGCGGAATTCCGGCGGCGAATGCGACGTTTCATCTGGCGGAATCGGTGTGGGATGAGCTAGGAGTCGAATCCCGGGATTGATGGCGCCCGAAATTACGCCTTCGCGAGCAAGCTCGCTCCCACATTGGAGTTGTGTCGATCACAAAAATGTGGGAGCGAGCTTGCTCGCGAAGACCATTTCATATTCGACAGAGATGTCGACTGAAGCTGCGCTTTCGCGAGCAGGCTCGCTCCCACAGTGGGGCATGTGTGGTTAGAGAAGGCTGATCGGGTAGCTGACGATCAACCGGTTCTCGTCGAACTCGTTGTTGCTGAAGTCGCGGCGCATGGTCGAGTTGCGCCATCTGACGTTCAAATCCTTCAAAGTGCCGCTCTGCACCGTGTAACCCAGTTCCGACTCGCGACCCCATTCCTTGCCGTCGGTGATCGTTCCGGTGTGCACGTTGTCGCCGCTGATGTAGCGGTTCATCAGGGTCAGGCCGGGGATGCCCATGGCGGCGAAATTGTAGTCGTGACGCAACTGCCAGGAGCGTTCCTGAGCGTTGTCATAACTGGCGTTGTAGCTGTCGTTGGCCAAGGTGCCGCCACTGGTACCGTTGACGCGCATCCACGCACTGTCGCCGGTGAGTTTCTGCAGGCCGACATAGAAGGTGTTGCCGCCGTACTTGGCCGAGAACATCCCATACCAGGTCTTGTTATCCAGATCGCCGGCACGCGCGCTGCCATCTTCCTTGCCGTAGAAAAAGCCGAGGTTGGCGCCCAGCGTCCAGTCGCCGAGCGGCTGGCTGTGCAGCACGTTGAGGTACTGCTGGCTGTAGATGTCCTTGAGTTGCGCGTTCCACAAGCCGACCTGCGTGCGCTTGTCGTTGAACAGGTATTCGCCGCCCTGGAAGTTGAAGCGATCTGAGGTGAACGCGGCTTTGCCGGTCATCGACATGTCGCTCATGCTGCTGTCGTCGCGCGGGCTGTTGGCGCGGAACTGGCCGCCATAGAGGGTCAGGCCGGCGATTTCCTTCGAGGTGATCTGGCCGCCACGGAAGGTCTGCGGCAGCGAGCGACCGTCGTCCGAACGCAGAATCGGCAGCACCGGCATCCACTCACCGACCTTGACTTCGGTCTGCGAAAGCCTGGCCTTGAAGGCGACGTTGGTGCGGCCAAAGTTGTCCGCAGGGCGACCGTCATGGTCCAGCGGCAACAGCTGCGTACCGCCCGTGCCTTTGCCGCCATCAAGCTTGACCGAATACAGCCCGAGCACGTCCATGCCGAAACCGACGGTGCCTTGGGTGAAACCGGATTTGGCGTCGAGGATGAAACTCTGCGTCCACTCCTCAGCCTTGCCCTGGGTCTTGGTCGGGTTGGTGAAATTACGGTTGATGTAGAAGTTGCGCAGGTTGAGGTTGACCTTCGCGCCTTCAACGAAGCCTCCTTCTTCAGCGCTGGCTGGCAGGGCCAGACCGGCGATGGCCAGGGCGATCACACCGGGCAATGCATAAGGCACAGGGAAAACTGTCATGGACTTGGGTCTCTCTTGTTTTTTAGGGCGAACGGCTGCGCTGGCGCGGCGTTGGCGGCGCAGGTGGGGCAATGCGGATTCGGGGTGGAACGGTGGCGGTCAGCCGGGCGGGGCAGGGCGCTGGAGCATGGGGTCGAACCTTCTTGTTATTGGTTTCTGAGGCGAATGGTGAAGGGCCTTGAGGTTCGGGTTCAATCGCTGAAGACGGGTTTTGGGCGGTTATCGAACACTCAGTTGTGTATTGGCAGGACGGCCCCTTCGCGAGCAGTCTCCTTCCGTTCGATCTGTATCGCTACATGAGCGAGCCTGCTCTCTAATGTTGGAGAAAATTTCGTATCTTCGGTTAAGAACACCGCGCTGCCTAGCTGTCAACTCTGACAGTAGTGGTTATTGGTTTTTCAGCTTATGTTCCCTCTTAAAGCAGTCGTAGTCACACTGATCGGAAGAAGGGAATATTATTATGAAAGATAAAGAGCAGGTGTCGACCTCAGATGTCAAATCAGGAGAAATCAATGTTATTGAAAGCGTGACAGGATTTGTTGAGTTGGAAATTACCAAAGGGGCTGGAATGCCCGAGAAATGCAAGTCTGATTGGTTCAACTTTTACATAACGAGTTCGCGAACTGTTGTCCAGGCTCTTTTCGGAGAGGATACGGGGGAAAGGGTTCCTTCGTTCATGGTTCTTGCCAAGGAAAAGTTGAAGGTCGCTACTTACGAAATCAAGGATCCATTTGAAGACGGATGGAGGGTTTATGGCATTTATGGTGTTGGACATCCAGGGAACGTCGGAGGGGACGCGTTCGGCAAGGGCAAACTGAAGGTAGACGAAATTTCAAACTCAGCTTCCGGACAATCTATAAAAGGCTCTTTCGAGTTTATATACACCGATATCGAAAACGTTGTGGTTAAGGTTGTAGCAAGGGAGTTCTGGGCAAAAAACAAGGGCATAGACTTTGGTGTGTAGAGTAAATGAGATCATTATTTTCTTTGAATTAAAAAACCCACCGACTGGTGGGTTTTTTAATTACTGCAATCAGAACAGCTTCATCTTCGGTGCTTCTTCTTTCAGCGGTTCGTTCTGCGCGGTTTGCGCATTCCAGCCACCGCCCAAGGCCTTGTACAGGTTGACCGCACTGGTCAGCTGCGCGAGGCGGTCGGTGATCAACGCTTGTTGCGCGCTGAACAACTGACGCTGGGCATCGAGGAAGGTCAGGTTGCTGTCGACGCCGATGCGGTAGCGACGTTCGGCCAAGCGGTAGTAATCCTGGTTGGCCTGAACGAAGTCACGCTGCGCTTGCAACTGCTCGGTGTAGGTCTGGCGCGCGGCGAGGCCGTCGGCGACTTCCTGGAAGGCGGTCTGGATCGACTTCTCGTAGTTCGCCACGCCAATGTCCTTCTGGATCTTGGCGTAGTCGAGGCTGGCGCGCAGGCTGCCGGCGTTGAAGATCGGCAGGTTGATCTGCGGCTGGAACAGCCACGTCCCCGAACCACCCTTGAACAGGCCGGACAGATCCGGGCTCAGGCTGCCCGCGTTGGCGGTCAGGCTGATGCTCGGGAAGAACGCTGCACGCGCCGCGCCGATGTTGGCGTTGGCCGCTTTCAGGTTGTACTCGGCTTGCAGAATGTCCGGGCGGCGTTGCAGCAGATCCGAAGGCAGACCGGCCGGCACGTCGCTGAGCAGGTCATCGGACAGCGGTTTGGCCGCTTGCAGGTTGGCCGGGATACCGGTGCCAAGCAGCAGGGTCAGGCTGTTTTCGTCCTGCGCGACCTGGCGGGTATAACGCGCCAGTTGTGCCCGGGCGTTTTCCACGGAAGTGCGCGACTGCGCCAGATCCAACGCCGAGGCCACACCGACTTCGTTGCTGCGGCTGGTCAGCTTGTAGCTTTCTTCGAAGGCACCCAGGGTGTCCTGCGTCAGCTTGAGCAGTTCCTTGTCCGCCTGCCAGGTCAGGTAGGCATTGGCGACGTTGGCGACCAGACTGATCTGCGTACTGCGGCGTGCTTCTTCAGTAGCGAAGTATTGTTGCAGCGCTTGCTCGCTCAGGCTGCGCACCCGACCGAACAGATCGAGTTCGTAGGCGCTGACGCCGACGGTCGCCGAGTAGGAGCTGGTGATCCCCGACTCGCCGGTCTGCGAGGCACGGGCCGGCAGACGCTGGCGGCTGCCAGCGGCATTGGCCGACACTGCCGGGAACAGGTCGGCGCGCTGGATGCGGTACTGCGCCGCGTAAGCGTCGATGTTCAGCGCCGCGACACGCAGGTCGCGGTTGTTTTCCAGGGCGACCTGGATCAGCTGTTGCAGGGCCGGGTCATGGAAAAACTGCTTCCAGCCCTGTTCGGCAGCGGCTTGCGCCGGAGCCTGGGCCGGCGAATACGCCGGCCCCTGCGGGTACTGGCCTGCGACCGGAGCCTCAGGCTGCTGATAGTCAGGTATCAGCGAGCAACCGCTCAGCACGAAGGCAGCGACTGCGATGGAGAGTAGCGACTTGCTCATTGGCCAGCCTCTTTAGGAGTTTCAGTAGTCTCATCCGCGTCGGTCTTTTTGCGCTGACCGATGGACGACACAGTAACGAAGAACAGTGGGACCCAGAAGATCGCCAGGATCGTGGCCGTGAGCATACCGCCAATCACGCCGGTACCGATCGCATGTTGACTGCCTGAACCGGCGCCGGTGGAGATCGCCAGCGGCACAACACCGAGGACGAAGGCCAGCGAGGTCATGATGATCGGGCGCAGACGCATGCGGCAGGCTTCGATTGCCGCTTCACGCAGGGTGCGTCCCTGTTCATGCAGTTCCTTGGCGAATTCGACAATCAGAATGGCGTTTTTAGCCGCCAGACCGATGGTCGTCAACAAGCCCACCTGGAAGTACACGTCGTTGGACAGACCGCGCAGGCTGGTGGCCATCAGTGCACCGATAATCCCCAGCGGTACCACGAGCATGACAGCGATCGGAATCGACCAGCTCTCATACAGCGCCGCCAGACACAGGAACACCATCAGCAGCGACAGGGCATACAGCGCCGGCGCTTGCGAGCCGGACAGACGTTCCTCGTAGGACAGACCGGTCCAGGAGATACCCACACCGGACGGCAGCTTCTTGGCAATCGCTTCGACTTCAGCCATCGCTTCACCGGTGGAGTAGCCCGGCGCCGGAGCCCCGAGGACCTCGACCGCTTCCACACCGTTATAGCGCGCCAGCTTCGGCGAACCGTAGACCCACTCGCCCTTGGCAAATGCCGAGAACGGAACCATGGTGCCTTCGGCGTTACGCACGTACCACTTCTTCAAGTCTTCCGGGCTCATGCGCGAGTCCGGCTGGCCCTGCACGTAGACTTTCTTCACCCGACCACGGTCGATGAAGTCGTTGACGTAGCTACTGCCCAGCGCGATCGACAGGGTGTTGTTAATGTCGCTGATGGTGATGCCGAGGGCACTGGCCTTCTCGTCGTCGATTTCCAGTTGGAACTGCGGCTCATCGTTCAGGCCGTTCGGACGCACCTGGGTCAGCACCTTGCTTTGCGCCGCCATGCCGAGGAACTGGTTGCGCGCTTCCATCAGTTTTTCGTGGCCGATACCGGCACGGTCCTGCAGGAACACGTCGAAACCGGTGGCGTTACCCAATTCCAGAACCGCTGGCGGGGCGAAGGCAAACACCATCGCGTCGCGGAAGCTGAAGAAGTGTTGCTGGGCACGCGCAGCGAGGTTGAACACGCTGTTGTCGGCGTTACGTTCGCCCCACGGCTTGAGCATGATGAACGCCATACCCGAGCTCTGACCACGGCCGGCGAAGTTGAAGCCGGTCACGGTAAACACCGAAGCCACCGCGTCCGCCTCACCGCCGTCCTTGTTCGGACGCAGCAGGTACTCACGCATTTCATCCACCACCACCTGCGTACGCTGGGCACTGGAACCGGCCGGGGTCTGCACCTGAGCGAACAGAACGCCCTGGTCTTCTTCCGGGAGGAACGCGGTCGGGATGCGGGTGAACAGCCAGATCATGCCCACGACGATCAGCAGATACGCCAGCAGGTACGGCGCCTTGCGGGTCAGCATGTTGCCGACGCCACGCTCATAGCTGCGTACGCCACGGTCGAAGTTGCGGTTGAACCAGCCGAAGAAACCTTTCTTCGGGGTGCCGTGCTCGCCTTTGGGAATCGGCTTGAGCATGGTTGCGCACAGCGCCGGGGTGAAGATCAGGGCAACCAGTACCGACAGGGCCATCGCCGAAACGATGGTGATCGAGAACTGCTTGTAGATCACACCGGTGGAGCCGCTGAAGAACGCCATCGGCAGCAGTACCGCGGAGAGCACGAGGGCGATACCGACCAGTGCACCCTGGATCTGGCCCATGGATTTCTTCGTCGCTTCTTTCGGTGACAAGCCTTCTTCGCTCATCACCCGCTCGACGTTTTCCACCACGACGATGGCGTCGTCCACCAGCAGACCGATGGCCAGCACCATGCCGAACATGGTCAGGGTGTTGATGCTGAAACCGGCGGCGGCGAGGATGCCGAATGTACCGAGCAGTACCACCGGCACGGTCATCGTGGTGATGACGGTGGCGCGGAAGTTCTGCAGGAACAGGAACATCACCAGGAACACCAGCGCGATCGCTTCGACCAGGGTGTGCACCACGCCTTTGATCGACTCGGTCACCACCGGGGTGGTGTCATACGGGAACACCACTTCCATGCCTTGCGGGAAGAACGGCTTGAGGCTGTCGATGGTGTTGCGCAGCGCTTTGGCCGTATCGAGGGCGTTGGCGCCGTTGGCCAGTTTCACCGCCAGACCGGACGCCGGGCTGCCGTTGAACTGGGCGCTGATCGCGTAGTTCTCACCGCCGAGGCCGACTTCAGCCACGTCTTTGAGGCGAACCTGCGAGCCGTCCTTGTTGACCTTGAGGAGGATTTCCTTGAACTGCTCGGCGGTCTGCAGACGGGTCTTGCCGATGATCGTCGCGTTCAGTTGCTGGCCCTGCACGGCAGGCAAGCCACCGAGCTGACCGGACGACACCTGGACGTTCTGCGCAGCAATGGCGTTTTTCACGTCGACCGGGGTCAGGTTGAAGTTGTTCAACTTGGCCGGGTCGAGCCAGATGCGCATCGCGTACTGCGCACCGAAGACCTGGAAGTCACCGACGCCAGCGGTCCGCGAGATCGGGTCCTGCATGTTCGACACGATGTAGTTGGACAGGTCGTCCTTGGTCATGCTGCCGTCACGCGACACCACGCCGATTACCAGCAGGAAGTTCTTCACTGCCTTGGTCACGCGGATACCCTGTTGCTGCACTTCCTGCGGCAGCAGCAGGGTGGCCAGGTTCAGCTTGTTCTGGACCTGGACCTGCGCGGTGTCGGAGTTGGTGCCTTGCTCGAAGGTTGCGGTGATGGTCATGCTGCCGTCGGAGTTACTTTCCGAAGACACATAACGCAGGTTGTCGATACCGTTGAGCTGTTGCTCGATGACCTGTACCACGGTGTCCTGCACGGTTTGTGCGGACGCGCCTGGGTAGGTCACCTGGATCGCAATGGCCGGTGGCGCAATGCTCGGGTATTGGTTGATCGGCAATTTCAGGATCGAAAGTGCCCCGACCAGCATGATCACCAGGGCGATTACCCAGGCGAAAATCGGACGGTCGATGAAGAATTTTGACATGGGTTACTCCCTTTGCCGCCGGCGGCTTTGTCAGCTGCCTGTGCGGGGGCCGGGTTCTTGGTGCCGACGTTAGTCGCCTCGGTCGCTTTGACCTCGACGCCCGGTTTGACGTACTGCAGCCCTTCGGTGATCAGACGATCGCCGGCTTTCAGGCCGTCTTCGATCAGCCACTGGCTGCCGACGGTGCGGCTGGCCTTGAGCTGACGCAGCTCGACCTTGTTGTCGGCGCCGACGACCAGCGCGGTCGGGGTGCCTTTGAGGTCGCGGGTGACGCCTTGTTGCGGCGCGAGGATCGCTGCGCTGTTGACGCCGGCCTGCAACTGGGCGTGGACGAACATGCCTGGCAGCAGGGTGTGATCCGGGTTCGGGAATACCGCGCGCAGGGTCACCGAGCCGGTGGTCTGGTCAACCGAGACTTCGGAGAATTCCAGCTTGCCGTCGAGCTTGTACTGGCTGCCGTCTTCCAGGGTCAGCTTGACCGCAGCGGCGTTGTCGCCAGCCTTCTGCAGACGGCCGCTTTCCAGTTCGCGGCGCAGTTCCAGCAGTTCCACCGACGACTGGGTCACGTCGACGTAGATCGGGTCGAGCTGCTGAATCACTGCCATTGCATCGGCCTGGCCATTGCTGACCAGTGCGCCTTCGGTGACCGAAGAGCGGCCGATACGGCCAGAGATCGGCGCGTAGACCTTGGTGTAACGCACGTTGATCTGCGCAGTCTGCAGCGACGCTTCCGATTGCAGGCGGTTGGCCAGTGCGGTGTCGTATTCCTGACGGCTCACGGCTTGTTCGTCGACCAGTTGCTTGTAGCGGTCGGAAATCGACTTGGTCGAACGCAGCTCGGCTTCGGCGCTTTTCAGCGTAGCTTCATAGACCGACGGATCGATCTGATACAGCTGCTGGCCGGCTTTGACGTCGGCACCTTCCTTGAACAGGCGCTTGAGAATGATGCCGTTGACCTGCGGGCGAACTTCCGCGATGCGGAACGCACTGGTGCGGCCCGGAAGTTCCGAGGTCAGGGTAAAGGCTTGTGGTTGCAGGGTGACGACGCCGACCTGAGGAGGCGGAGCGGCTGGGGCCGCTTCTTCCTTTTACATCCGCTGAGCAGCGATGCCAGGGCGACGGCAGTGACCAGAGCGGTAACAGCTGGCTTGAATTGCATGAAGATCCTCGGGTCAGGCGCGCAAGAAGCGCACAAGAAGTGTGAAAGAGTAAAAATCGGGCACCGGGTGGATAAGTAGCTTGCTAAGTAATATACTTACGTTCATGGTTGTTTGTAAACACCTGCGCCGCGTACCCACCCTGATACAAAAGCCGTCGCAAGGTTTGAAATTGTAGGCCGGGGAGTCGATTCACGAGAGATCGCCCCTCTTTATTCAGCGGATATTCAGCCATCCCTGAAACATCCTGTTTGAGGTTTTACTGCCATGGTCCGTCGTACCAAAGAGGAAGCTCAGGAAACCCGCAGCCAGATTCTGGAAGCGGCCGAGAAAGCCTTTTATGAAAGGGGGTTGCCCGCACCACCCTGGCGGACATCGCGACCCTCGCCGGCGTGACGCGTGGCGCCATCTACTGGCATTTCAGCAACAAGGCCGACCTCGTCCAGGCCATGCTCGACAGCCTGCACGAACCGCTGGATGAACTGGCCAAGGCCAGCGAAAGCGAAGACGAACCGGACCCGCTGGGCTGCATGCGGCAGTTGCTGATTCATTTGTTTCATCAAGTTGCACTGGACCCGAAAACCCGGCGCATCAACGAAATTCTGTTTCATAAGTGCGAGTTCACCGATGAAATGTGCGATCTGCGCCAGCAGCGCCGGACGGCCAGTCTCGATTGCAACGTGCGTATCGGCCTGACCCTGCGTAATGCGGTGAATCGCGGCCAGTTGCCGGAAGACCTCGACACTGCCCGCGCGGCGATCAGCATTCATGCCTACATCGACGGCCTGCTGTACGGCTGGCTGCTGGCTCCGGACAGCTTCGAACTGCATGCCGAGGCTGAACGCTGGGTCGACACCGGGCTGGACATGCTGCGCCTGAGCCCAAGCCTGCGCAAATGAAACAAAATGCGCAATTGCCCGGCAGGATGTCAATCAGCCGCCATGGCCGATTATTGCGGCGGGGAGTTTAAACGTAGCCAGCCGTGGATTTTGTAGGGAAATTGTGTCGCTGTTGTGAAACGTTGTTCGCTGGCTCTTACCCTGCGCCAACAACAAAAGCCCCGGACTCTCACAAGTCCGGGGCTTTTTCATTGCTGCACTACAGCGTGCTTACAACGTCGGATAGTCGATATAACCCACCGGACCCTTGCCGTAGAACGTCTCCGGATGCGGCTCGTTCAACGGCGCATCAGCCTGCAAACGTGCCGGCAGATCCGGGTTGGCAATGAACGGCACGCCGAAAGCGACCGCGTCTGCCTTGCCACTGGCCAGCCACTCGTTGGCGCTTTCCTTGGTGAACTTCTCGTTGGCAATGTATGGGCCACCGAACGCTTCTTTCAGTCGCGGACCGAGGCTGTCGGCGCCTTCTTTTTCGCGCGAGCAGATGAACGCGATGCCGCGCTTGCCCAGTTCACGGGCGACGTAGGTGAAGGTCTCGGCGAGGTTGTCATCGCCCATGTCGTGGGAATCGGCACGCGGTGCCAGGTGCACACCAACGCGGCCGGCACCCCAGACTTCGATCGCGGCGTCGGTCACTTCCAGCAGCAGGCGTGCACGGTTCTCCAGCGAGCCGCCGTACTGGTCGGTGCGCTGGTTGGTGCTGCTTTGCAGGAACTGGTCGAGCAGGTAACCGTTGGCGCCGTGGATTTCCACGCCGTCGAAACCGGCGGCTTTGGCATTCTCGGCGCCAGTGCGGTAGGCGTCGACGATGTCGGCGATTTCAGCGGTTTCCAGGGCGCGTGGGGTTGGATAGTCGGCCAGTGGACGCACCAGGCTGACGTGGCCCTTTGGCTGGATGGCGCTTGGCGCGACCGGTGCTTCACCGTTCAGGTACGAAGGGTGAGAGATGCGGCCAACGTGCCACAGTTGCAGGAAGATCTTGCCGCCAGCGCCGTGAATCGCCTTGGTCACGTTGGCCCAGCCACGCACTTGATCGTTGGACCAGATGCCCGGGGTGTCCGGGTAGCCGACGCCCATCGGCGTTACCGACGTGGCTTCGCTGAGGATCAGGCCGGCCGAGGCGCGTTGTACGTAGTATTCGGCCATCAGCGCGTTCGGCACACGGCCTTCGTCGGCGCGGCAGCGGGTCAGCGGGGCCATGATGATGCGGTTGTTCAGCTCGATGTCGCCGAGTTTGATCGGGTCGAAAATAGTCGCCATGTCTAGAAGCCTCTCTTTAATGAAGGAAGTTGATCAGTTGGAAGCAGGCGCCAGCTCGGCATTGCCGTTCTGGCGGAAGGTAATCAGGGTCACCAGCAGGGCCAGTACAGCCAGCGCGGCGGCAGCCAGTGGCACGCTGGTCAGGCCGTAGCCGTGGGCAATGACGCTGCCGCCGACCCAGGCACCGAGGGCGTTGCCAACGTTGAAGGCGCCGATGTTCAGGGTCGAAACCAGGTTCGGCGCAGCCTTGCCGAAGGTCACCACATTGACCTGCAGCGCCGGCACAGCGGCGAAACACGCGGTGGCCCAGAGGAACAGGGTGATCTCGGTCGGGATCAGCGCAACGCTGGTCCAGCTCAGTACCGTGGAAACCACGGCCATGGCGATAAACACGCCGATCAGCGTGGCGGCCATGCCTTTGTCGGCGAGTTTGCCGCCGATGATGTTGCCGACCGTCAGGCCCAGACCGATGAGCATCAGCGTCCAGGTCACGCCACGCGGCGACACGCCGGTGACTTCACCGAGCAGCGGCGCAACGTAGGTGAACAGGGTGAAGACCGAGGCGGCGAACAGCGCGGTCATGCTCAGCGACAGCCAGATGCCGGCGCCTTTGAGCGCGGCGAGTTCGGCGCGCATGTCGAGTTTTTCTTCGTCACGCTTGGCCGGCAGGAACCGGATCAGGCCGATCAGCGCGATCACACCGATGACGGTCACCGCCCAGAAGGTCGAACGCCAGCCGGCTTCCTGACCCAGCGCCGTGCCCAGTGGTACGCCCAAAACATTGGCCAGGGTCAGACCGGTGAACATCAACGCGACCGCCGAGGCACGTTTGTTTGGCGCGACCAGATTGGCCGCCACCACCGAGCCGATGCCGAAGAATGCACCGTGGCACAGCGCGGTGACCACTCGGGCAAACATCAGCACGTTGTAGTCGCTGGCGATGGCGCAGAGCAGGTTGCCG
Organism: Pseudomonas sp. B21_DOA; assembly: GCA_030544685.1. NCBI lineage: Bacteria > Pseudomonadati > Pseudomonadota > Gammaproteobacteria > Pseudomonadales > Pseudomonadaceae > Pseudomonas > Pseudomonas sp. B21_DOA. The sequence goes on from CP086683.1 coordinate 2,415,681, forward strand.
ACAATAAAGATGCCCATCAACGCCACCAGCGCGGCCTTGCGCGGCAGTTTCGCGGTGGCCAGCGCCATGAACGGTGCACCGATGGCCACGCCCAGGGCGTAACCGGTGACCAGCCAGCCAGCGCCGGGAATCGACACACCGAGGTCCGCCGCCACGTCGGGCAGCAGGCCCATGATGACGAACTCGGTGGTGCCGATGGCGAAGGCGCTCAGGGCGAGAATGAGGAGCGAAAGGGGCATGCAGGTTTCCTTGTCGGCTGGCTGACGTTAAGGGTCAGAGCTCTTTACTGAGGGTGCTGAGAAACGCCTGGATGACGTCCTCGTTACGTTTGAAAAAATGCCACTGCCCGGCCTTCTGGCTGCTGATCAGCCCGGCGCGTTGCAGGGTCGCCAGGTGCGCCGACACGGTCGATTGCGACAGGCCGCAACGCTGATCGATCTGCCCGGCGCAAATACCGTATTCATGGTTGTGCAACTGCTCGGGGAATTCGCCTTTCGGGTCTTTCAGCCAGTTGAGGATGTCTCGCCGTACTGGGTGCGCCAGGGCTTTTATTATTTCGTCGAGGTCGAGGTTCATGGCTTGGGCTCGTGGTGGCAGTGGCGATATATCGCGATGGAGCGAACTTTAAATCGTTGGATCGCGATATACCAATATGAAAATGGTCTGACGAGCCAATAAATCGCTATATCGGGTTATAACGATATGGGCGTGTCGGATGACCGGACGCGGTGCTAAGCTGCGCCCATGAACTATCTCGCGCATTTGCATCTCGGCGGCCAGCGCCCCGGTCAGTTACTCGGCAGCCTCTATGGCGACTTCGTCAAAGGTCGGCTGCAAGGCCAGTTCGACCCGGAAGTGGAGGCGGCGATCGCGCTGCATCGGCGCATCGATGTGTTCACTGATCGGCATCCCTTGGTCGACATCGCTTTGGGCCGCTTTACCGAAACGCGGCGGCGTTACGCCGGAATCGTCCTCGATGTGTTTTTCGATCACTGCCTGGCGCGAGACTGGCCGCTGTATGCCGACCGACCGCTGGAGCAGTTCACCGCAGACGTCTATCAGGTGCTGTCCCGCGAACGACAGTTGCCGGAACGGCTGGCAAAGATCGCCCCGCACATGGTCGCCAACGACTGGCTGGGCTCGTATCGCGAATTCGAGGTGCTGGAACAGGTGTTGCGCGGGATCTCGCGGCGCCTGACCAGACCCGAGGAATTGGCCGGGGCGATGGCGGAGTTGCGACGCTTGTATGAACCGTTGAGTGAAGATTTCAGCCTGTTTTACCCGCAACTGCAGGATTTTGCAGTGCAATCACATACAACCTGAATTCCTGTGGGAGCTGGCTTGCCAGCGATAGCTTCGGCACATTCAACTTTGATGTTGATTGATCGACCGCTTTCGCGGGCAAGCCCGCTCCCACAGGGGGCCAAGGTGATTTTGGCATTTGTGTTTCAGGCAGCGATTGCCGGGCGCATGGGCGATTGTCGGGTTTCCGGAATCGATCCAAACAACACCTTCTGCACCGCCTGCTGCGCTTCGAACGCCAGCGCCGCACGTTCGCGGCCCTGGCATTCAATCGGCTTGAGCAGATGCACTTCGACGTCGCCGCAGTCATGGCTGAACAGGCGCATCAGGTGCGAGAGCAAATCATCGTCGCCAATGAACGGTGCGAGCGTGTCGATTTCGCCGTCACGCAGATAACGGATCGCCACCGGTTGCAGCATCACCTCCGAATCGATCGCCGCCGACAGCAGTCGGCCATGAAAAGTGCGCAGCGAACGGCCATCGGTGGTGGTGCCTTCGGGGAACATCAGCAGTGCATGTTCGGTTTGCAGATGGCGGGTCATCTGCTTGCGGATCAACTGGCTGTCGCCCGACCCACGGCGGATGAACAGGCTGCCGGCCTTGGCCGCGAGCCAGCCGGCCACCGGCCAGGTGCGCACCTCGGCCTTGGACAGAAACGACAGCGGCGTGAGCATGCCCAGCAGCGGAATGTCGGTCCACGAGACGTGATTGCTGACCCACAGCATCGGCTGTTTTGGCAGCTCGCCATGGACGCTCACGCGAAACGGCAGGGCATTGCTCAGCCGCGCCATGAAGAAGCGCGACCAGCGCTGACGCCGCTCCATCGAATGAGCCAGACCGAGGCGTTCGAACACGCCGAAGACGCTGGCCATGGTCAGCCCCAGCGTCACCACCAGCAGCACTCGCGCGATTCGCGCGTACACCCGCAACCGGCTCATCACACCGCCGCCTTGAAGTGCCTGGCGTAGCGCGGGCAGAGTTCGTCGCGCTTGAGCAGGATGAACACGTCGGCGACCTGGAAGTCTTCGTCCCAGCACGGCTCGCCGCAGATCTTCGCACCGAGGCGCATGTAGGCCTTGAGCAGCGGCGGCATTTCGGCGATGACGTTGGACGGGATATCCAGCGTCGGCAGCGGATTTTTCGGCTCGGCGCGCAGATGTTCGGTGCACAGATAACGTTCGCGCAGACGTTGCATGATCGCGTGGGCCTGAATGCCGCCGTCCTGCATCGGGATGCTCGCGCAACCCATCAGGTAGCTGTAGCCGCCCTGGTTGAGCACTTCGGCCAATTCGCCCCAGAGCACGGCGATGGTGCCGCCGTTGCGGTACGCCGGATCGACGCAGGTGCGGCCGATTTCCAGGATCGGGCCTTGCAGATGCGCCAAACCGTGCAGGCTGAATTCCTCTTCACTGTAGAACTTGCCGAGGCTGCTGGCGGCGGTGTGATCGAGCAGACGCGTGGTCGCCACCAAGCGCCCGGTGTTCAGATCACGCACGCCGATGTGGCTGCAGTGAACATCATAATCATCCATGTCCAGACCCAGTTCGGCGCCTTTCAGTTTGGCGTTGAATTCGCCGCTGAAGACGGCGAAGCGCAGGGCCTGGGCTTGCTGCAAGGCTTGTGCGCCGATCAGGCGTTCGGCTTGCAGGCGGCGTTCATTGCCGGTGTCGCTGATGCGGGCGATTTGCGTCATGTGAATCTCCGTACGGGCCTTTAACCCGTCGTGGGTTGCAGCCGATCGACTTTCTTTATGCAGCCGTGTTGTGCAAAGTCAGGCTATGTAGCCCCGGTGTCATCGCCATGAACGTTCGGTGATGCTTATATGACAGCCCACAAGGAGGCGCCCATGCCCTGGACAGATCTGCTGCATCGCCGTGAACGCTTGCCCGCCGTTGCCGATCTGGCCGAGGGCTTTGCGACGCTGTTGCAGACGCTGGGCAACGTCACGCCGTTCGAATTGGCGGTGGCCGGCGGGCGGCGGATGGCCACGCCGGGGCTGGCGTTTCTGGTTGGTTATCAGGCGGCGCTGCGCATGTTGTGGCCGAGCGCGCCGCTGAGCCTTGGCGCCTTGTGCGCGACCGAACAACGCAGCCTGCGCCCGGCCGAGATGCAAACGCGGCTGCGCGATTTGCGCTTGAGCGGACGCAAGGATTTCGTCACCGCCGGCGATGCCGCCGACTGGCTGCTGGTGGCGGCACGTAGTGAGGAGCCGGGCGAAACACCGCGCCTGAGTCTGGCGGTGGTGTATCCCGGCGAGCCCGGCGTGAAGGTGGAAAAACTACCGGCGTTGCCGCTGATGCCGGACATCAGCCACGGCCGCCTGCACCTCGACGGCGCCCTGTGCGAGCTGCTCGCTGGCGATGGCTGGGACGCCTACGTCAAACCGTTTCGCAGTCTTGAGGATGTCTACGTGCTCAGCGCCATGACCGCGTGGCTGTACGGCATCGGCCAGGACAGCAATTGGCCGCAGGCCCTGCAATTGCGTTTGCTGGCGCTGCTGGCCGGGTGCGCCGAGGCCAGCCGGCAAGCGCCGAGCAATCCGGCCGGACATGTGCTGTTGGATGGGTTGTTTGCGCAGTTTGAATCCCTCAAGACCGAGGTAGATCAGGCGTTGTTGCAGGGTGATCCTGCGTGTGCGGCGATGTGGCAGCGTGATCAAGGCGTGATGCAGTTGGCTGCAGGGGCCCGGGCCAAGCGCTTGGCCAAGGCTCTTGCGTTGGCCTGACTGGCCTCATCGCGGGCAAGCCCGCTCCCACAGGTTTCAAAGGTGTTCATGAAATGTGCGTTCACTTGGGACCCCTGTGGGAGCTGGCTTGCCAGCGATGGCAATTTCATGGACGACCAACATCTAAAATTTGTCATGAGCTCCGACTAGGCTCAGCAGGTTCATTCCCAGAGCCTCAACCATGTTCAAAGGCCTGTCCCTGTTCCTGCTGCTGATCAGCCTCACCGCCCACGCCGAACAATGGCCCGGCGAGCAATGGCCGACCGCCCCGCAGATCGCCGGCCCGGCCGTCGATGCGCTGGAAACCTACGCCTTCGCGCCCCGCAACGACGCCACCCGCGAAGGCATCCGCACCGACGCCTTGCTGATCATCCGCGACGGCCAGATTCTCTACGAACGCTACGCCGCTCCGACCACTGCACAGACTCCGCACCTGACCTGGTCAATCAGCAAAGCCTGCTGGCCACGCTCCTCGGCGTGGCCTACGGCGAAGGCCTGTTCAAGCTCGACGATCCGGCGCTGAAGTTCTACCCGGCGCTGGACAAACACCCGGCGATCACCCTCGGCCATCTGCTGAACTGGGCCTCCGGTCTCGATTGGCAGGAGGACTACGAATACGCGCCGCTGAAATCTTCGGTGGTGGCGATGCTCTACACCCGCGGCCATCGCGACATGGCCGCGTTCACTGCGGACCACGACGCCTACGCCGCAGCGGGCCAGGCTTTCCGGTATTCCAGCGGTGACAGCAATCTGCTTGCCGCCGCCCTGAAAACCATGGTCGGTGCAGAGCGTTATGCCGATTATCCGTGGACAGCATTGTTCGAGCCGTTGGGCATTCGCCACGCCGTGTGGGAAAGCGATGCCAGCGGTACATTTGTCGCCTCGTCCTATGCCTATCTCACTGCGCGCGATCTGGCGCGGGTCGGCCTGCTGATGGCGCGCGGCGGGCGCTGGAACGATCGGCAGTTGCTGCCCGAGGACTGGCTTGCGTTCAACCTGAAACCTTTTGCCGGCTACCAGGCGCAGCAGGACGAAGCCGTGCCCGGCGGCCATTGGTGGCTCAATCGGCCAGTCGATGGCGCACCATCACCATGGCCCGACGCCCCACCCGACACCTTCGCCGCCCTCGGCCATTGGGGCCAGGCGTTGTACGTGATGCCCAGTGAAAAGCTGGTGATCGTGCGTTACGGCGATGATCGTGATGGCAGCTATAAGCACAACGAATTGCTCAAACGCGTATTGCAGGCGGTGCGGCCATGAAGCGCTTTCTATTGTTGCTGTTGGTCGTGCTGCTCGGTTGGGGTTGGTATGAACGGGAGAATCTTTGGGCGTTCCCGGACATCATCAGCGCCTACACCGCAAAGGAATATTGCTCGTGTCGTTATGTGATGAACAACGACGCCGGGTATTGCCGTGGCTATGTGAAGCAATGGCTGCCAACCAGCGGTTTTACCGATGACCCGTCGAGCAAAACCATCACTGTCAGCGGCATGGGCCGCAGCAACAGCGCAAAGTGGCTGAGCGAACGCCAGGGCTGTCGCCTGAATCCCTGACTACACTCGATTCCGTTGTGAGTGGAGATCATGTGGGAGCTGGCTTGCCAGCGATTGCAGTGGGTCAGCCAGCGAAAATCTTGCCTGTGACGACGCTATCGCTGGCAAGCCAGCTCCCATATGGGTCTCATCATTGCATGCATCTGTGGTGATCTTCAGTTTGCAATAACTTGGCGGGCGGTTATGGTTCGTGCAGGTTTATCGCCCCCACGAGTGTTCAATGTTCAACCGCTCCCTCTATACAACCTTCGCCAGTCTGCTGTTGACCGCCGCTGCACTGCCGGCCCAGGCCAATTGGTATCTGGACGGCGAATCGTCGCGGCTGTCGTTCGTCAGCACCAAGAACGCCAGCGTGTCGGAAGTGCAGCGCTTTCTGGTGTTGCACGGCAAGGTCGATCCCAACGGTCGTGCCGAGGTCGAAGTCGAGCTCGAATCGATCAACAGCGGCATTCCGCTGCGCGATGAGCGCATGCGCAAGGAGCTGTTCCAGATCGAGCAGTTTCCCGCAGCGACCATCACTACGCAGATCGACTTGCGCCCGATCAACGATCTGGCCCCCGGCGCACAGCTGGAATTGCGCCTGCCGCTGACCGTCAGCCTGCACGGCAAGCAGCACGAATACCCGGCCGAGTTGCTCGCCACGCGTCTGGATGATCGGCGCTTTCAAGTGGTCACGCTGGAGCCGCTGGTGATCAACGCCGAGGATTTCGATCTGGCGCCGGGCCTGGAAAACCTGCGCAAACTCGCCGATCTGTCGGCGATCAGTCTGTCGGTGCCGGTGGGTGCGGTGCTGATTTTCACGGCGCGCTGACATGCGCGGTGCGGTGTTCCCCTGGCGTGACGGTAACCGTTTCGAACTGTTGATCGACGGCCCGCAGTTCTTTCCGCGCATGCTCGAGCACATTGCCGGGGCAAAAGAGCAAATCGAACTGGAGCTGTATCTGGTCGAGGCCGGTGCCTGCGCCGAAGCCATCGTCCAGGCACTGGTCGCGGCGGCCGAGCGCGGCGTGCGCGTGCGTTGCCTGTTCGATGATTACGGCAGCCTCGCGTTCACGCTGCATCTGCGCCAGCGCCTGACCCAGGCCGGGGTCGAGCTGCGTTTCTACAATCGCCTGAGCTGGCGGCGCTGGGTCGGCAATTTCTATCGTGATCACCGCAAGTTGCTGCTGGTCGATCAATGCCTGGCAGTGGTAGGCGGCACCGGCGTGACCGATGAATTCTGGACGCCGGGCCATGATGTCAGCGAGTGGCACGAGGTGATGGTCGAGATCAGCGGCCCGTTGGTGATCGATTGGCAATTGCTGTTTGACCGGCAGTGGATCGCCAACCGTTACCGCCGCGCCTGGCGCCCAGCCGCGCATTTCGGTCTGCCGCGACTGCCGCGTGTGCCGGACAAGGGCGAGGGCATGGGCCGCGTGGCTTACGCCGACGCCCGACAGCACCGCGACATTCTGCAGTCACTGTTCCGCGCCTTGAACAGCGGCCAGCAGCGCATATGGATGGCCACGCCGTACTTTCTGCCAACCTGGCAAATCCGCCGCTCGCTGCGCAAAGCCGCCGCACGCGGTGTCGATGTACGGCTGCTGCTGACCGGGCCGCGCACCGATCACCCGTCAGTGCGCTACGCCGGGCATCGCTACTATCCGCGCCTGCTCAAGGCTGGCGTGCAGATCTTCGAATACCAGCCGTGCTTCCTGCACCTGAAAATGGTTCTGGTCGACGAATGGGTGAGCATCGGTTCGTGCAACTTCGATCACTGGAATCTGCGTTTCAATCTGGAGGCGAATCTGGAGGCGCTGGACCCGGCGCTGACGGCGGCGGTGGAGGCGAGCTTTGTGAAGGATTTCGGCTTGAGTCAGCTGGTGAGTCTTGAGGAATGGCAGCGCCGACCGTTGTGGCGGCGGGTCAAGCAGCGGGTGTGGGGCTGGGTGGACCGGTTGGTGGTGAATATTCTCGACCGTCGCGGGTAGCCGTTGATTCAAAGACACCGAAAGTCCGATGTGGGAGGGGCTTGCTCTCCAAGGCGGAGTGTCATTGAGCAGATGAATGCCTGACACACCGCTTTCGGGAGCAAGCCCCTCCCACAGGTTCATGTGTTACCTGAAAAAATTACAGCAGTTCAAAGCTCTGCTGCGTCACCGCCTGCGAATCCAGGCCGATCTGTACGTTGAACTTGCCAGGCTCGGCGGCGTATTTGAGCTGGGCGTTGTAGAACTTCAGGTCTTCCTCGGTGATGGTGAAGTGCACGACTTTCTGTTCGCCGGCCTTGAGCATGATCTTCTGGAAGTTCTTCAGTTCTTTCACCGGGCGGATCATCGAACCGGTGACGTCCTGGATGTACAACTGCACCACGGTTTCGCCGTCACGCTTGCCGGTGTTCTTGACCATGACGCTGGCGTCGAGCTTGCCGCTGGCGTTCAGGGTGGTCGATGACAGCGCCATATCGCTCAGGGCGAAGGTGGTGTAGCTCAGGCCATAGCCGAACGGGAACAGCGGACCTGTGGTGTCATCGAAATACTGCGAGGTGTAGTTGCCCGGTTTGCCCGGTGTGAACGGCCGGCCAATGCTCAGGTGGTTGTAGTAGGTCGGGATCTGGCCCACGGAACGCGGGAAGGTCACCGGCAGTTTGCCCGACGGGTTGTAGTCGCCGAACAGCACGTCGGCGATGGCGTTGCCACCCTCGGTGCCGCTGAACCAGGTTTCCAGAATCGCATCGGCGGACTGGTTCTCTTCGAGAATCGTCAGCGGACGGCCGTTCATCAACACCAGCACCAGCGGTTTGCCAGTGGCTTTGAGCGCGCGGATCAATTCGCGCTGGGTTTCCGGAATGTTCAGGTCAGTCCGGCTCGAGGATTCGTGGGACATGCCACGGGACTCGCCGACAGCCGCGACGATCACGTCAGCATCCTTCGCCGCTTTCACCGCTTCGTCGATCAGCACGTTCGCCGGGCGCGGGTCATCAACCACTTCCGGGGCATCGAAGTTGAGGAAGTTCAGGTAGTCGAGGACCTTCTTGTCGCCCGTGATGTTGGCGCCACGGGCATAGATCAGGTTGGCCTTGTCGCCGATCACCGAACGCATGCCATCGAACAAAGTGACCGATTGCGCCGGACGTCCGGCGGCGGCCCAACTGCCCATCATGTCGATCGGCGCTTTTGCCAATGGACCGACCAGCGCGATTTTCGCGTCTTTCTTCAGCGGCAGGGTTTCGTTCTGATTCTTCAGCAGCACCAGACTGCGCCGCGCCACTTCGCGGGCCTCGGCGCGGTGCAGGCGGCTATCGGCGTAGGTGTCGGCCGGGTCATCCTCGGCCTTGCCGATGCGCAGGTATGGGTCCTTGAACAAGCCCATGTCGTACTTGGCCGCGAGGACTTCGCGCACGGCGTTATCGATGTCTTTCTGTTCGATCTCGCCAGACTTGAGCAGCCCCGGCAGCTCTTTGCCGTAGAGGGTGTCGTTCATGCTCATGTCGATGCCGGCCTTGATCGCCAGCTTCGCCGCTTCGCGACCGTCCCGGGCGACGCCGTGCTTGATCAGTTCGAAGATCGCGCCGTGATCGCTGACCGCCAGGCCTTTGAAGCCCCAGTCCTTGCGCAGCAGATCATTCATCAGCCAGGTGTTGGCCGTGGCCGGAATGCCGTTGATCGAATTCAACGCCACCATCACACCGCCAGCGCCGGCATCGATCGCGGCGCGGTAGGGCGGCAGGTAATCCTGGTACATCTTCACCGGGCTCATGTCGACGGTGTTGTAGTCGCGACCGCCCTCGACCGCGCCGTACAGGGCGAAATGCTTGACGCTGGCCATGATGCTGTCGGCAGCGCTTGGGGTCTCGCCCTGATAGGCCTTGACCATGACTTTGGCGATGCGCGAGGTCAGGTAGGTGTCTTCGCCGAAACCTTCGGAACTGCGGCCCCAGCGTGGATCGCGGGAGATATCCACCATCGGCGCGAAGGTGATGTCGAGGCTGTCGGCGGCGGCTTCTTTAGCCGCAACGCGACCGGACTGGCCGATGGCGTCCATGTCCCAGCTCGACGCGAGGGCCAGCGGAATCGGGAAAATCGTACGGTGACCGTGGATCACGTCGTACGCGAAAAACATCGGAATCTTCAGGCGACTGTGCATGGCAGCGTCCTGCATCGGACGGTTTTCCGCGCGGGTGATCGAGTTGAACGTGCCGCCGATGTTGCCGCCAGCGATTTCCTTGCGGATCAGCTCGCGGGGCATTTCCGGACCGATGCTGATCAGGCGCAACTGGCCGATCTTTTCGTCGAGGGTCATTTGTTTCATCAGGTTGCTGATGAAAGCGTCCTTGTTTTCCAAAGGTACCGGGGTCGTGGCGGCCAGTACCTGATGACTGGCCAGGCTGACGAACAGACCCAGCAAACACAGCTTCTTCATGAATTTTTTCTCTAGAGCCCAAACGGTGATGCAACACCGGCCAGCCAAAATGTAGGGAGCGACTATTGTTGTTCGGGTGCCGGCGCAAAATCCTGAGCCGGAAAACCGCAGCCGACAGCGGCAACGTGAACGCGAAGGGCACTTTTTAGCCGATTAACCCGTCGCATGCCAGTGGCGGCGCCGATTATGCCCCAACCGCTGGCCGGGAATGCCCAGCGCTCGGTTTTTAAATCAAATGTGTCATGGAGCATCACTGCAATGAATATCAGCTCAACCTCCCGTTCACGGTTACAGATCGCCACGTTGCTGGTGTTCGCCACGCTGTTGACCGCGTGCGGCATCAACAATATCCCGACCCTCGACGAACAGGCCAAAGCCGCCTGGGGTCAGGTGCAGAACCAGTACCAGCGCCGTGCCGACCTGATCCCCAATCTGGTGGAAACCGTGAAGGGCTACGCGGCCCACGAACAGGAAACCCTGACCGCAGTGATTGAGGCGCGAGCCAAGGCCACCTCGATTCAGGTCGATGCCAGCACCCTCGACAATCCCGAGAAGCTCAAGCAGTTCCAGCAGGCGCAGGATCAACTGACCGGCGCATTGAGCCGTTTGATGGTGGTCTCCGAGCGCTATCCGGATCTGAAGGCCAACCAGAACTTCCTCGCCCTGCAATCGCAACTCGAAGGCACGGAAAACCGCATTGCCGTGGCGCGTCGCGATTTCATTCTGGCGGTGCAGAAGTACAACACCGAGATCCGCACTTTCCCCGGTCGCCTGTGGCACAGCGTGATGTACAGCGATCTGCCGATGCGCGAAACCTTCGAAGCCACCACGCCCGGCGCGGAGAAGGCCCCGGAAGTGAAATTCTGATTCGAGGTCGTCCATGCGTGTGTTGAAACTAAGCCTGGTGCTGATGCTGTGGCTGTTCGCCGTCAGCGCCCGGGCCGAATTGACGTTTCCGCCGCTGAGCGGGCGCGTGGTCGATCAGGCGCAAATGCTCGAGCCATCGATTCGCGCGCAACTGAGCCAGCAATTGCAGGCGCACGAGCAGGCCACTGGTGAGCAGTTGGTGGTGGTCACGCTGCCGGATCTGCAGGGCACCACCATTGAGGATTTCGGCGTTCAGCTCGGTCGGCACTGGGGCATCGGCCAGAAGGACAAGAACAACGGCGCCTTGCTGATCGTCGCCCGTGACGAGCGCAAACTGCGCATCGAAGTCGGCTATGGCCTGGAAGATCGCCTGACCGATGCGCAGTCGTCGGTGATCATTCATCAGGTCATCACCCCGGCGTTCAAGGCCGGCAACTTCAGCAAAGGCATCAGCGATGGCGTTGCGGCGATGCTGGTGGTGCTTGGTGGCAATCCGCTCGATGAGCCGTCGACCGTGTACGAATCCAGCGGCGACCCGGCGGATGATTTCATCTCGCGGCATCCGGCGCTGTTCATGTTTCTGGTGATGTTGTTCATCCTGACGGTGTTTGTCTGCCAGATGCTCGGTATCCCGCCTGCCGGCCGGGGCGGCTCCGGAGGAGGGGGCGGTTTCGGCGGTGGCGGCGGATTCGGCGGCGGTGGCGGTGGCGGCTTCAGCGGTGGCGGGGGCAGTTTCGGCGGCGGCGGTTCGTCCGGCGGCTGGTGAGATCAAAAGAATAATGAGCAGGCACTTTTCGACATGGCATTACTGACTGAACACGAACAACGCAAAGTCGCCGAGGCCATCGCCCGGGTCGAACGCGACACCGACGCCGAACTGGTCACGGTGCTCGCTGCCCGCGCCGACGATTACGCGTACATCCCGCTGCTCTGGGCCAGCCTGCTGGCGCTGGTGTTGCCGGGCATCGTCCACTACCTCACGGGCTGGCTGACCCTGCGCAGCCTGCTGCTGGTGCAATGGGGCATGTTCATCGTCCTGTGCCTGTTGTTCCGCCTGCCGAAGATCACCACCCATCTGGTCCCGCGCCGCGTACGCCACTGGCGCGCCTCCAACCTGGCGCGGCGGCAATTTCTCGAACAGAACCTGCACCACACCGTGGGCAGCACCGGCGTGCTGATTTTTGTCTGCGAGGCTGAGCGCTATGTGGAGATTCTGGTGGACGAGGGAATTTCCAAACGGCTGGACAACAGCAATTGGGACGCGATTGTCGCGGCGTTTACCGAACAGGTCAGGCAGGGGCGCACGCTTGAAGGGTTTGTCACGTGTGTGGAGGCGTGTGGCGAGTTGTTGAAGGTGCACGTGCCGGTGACGCAGGTGAGGAACGAGTTGCCGAATCGGTTGGTGGTGTTGGGCTGAAGCAGTCGCGCATATTTGGCCTGTGTGGCGAGGGGATTTATCCCCGATCGGCTGCGTAGCAGTCGCAACACCTGCGCGCGTGGTTTGACGGGCCGAACACAGAGGGCCGCTTCGCGCCCCATCGGGGATAAATCCCCTCGCCACAAAGGTCGGTGTCATGGATTTTGCCGTTGGGTAAATAAGAGGATGTCCCCAACCCCCATCCCCCTAAAATACCCGCCATTCCCGATTCCGCCCGTCCGAGGCCGCTTGTCCATGTCCGTTTCCGCTTCTTCCGCGCCGTCCGCCAAACCGGCCGCCGATCACCACGCCCAGTTCATCGAGCTGCTGCAAACCAGCCTCGGCGACAACGGTTTCATTAAACTGGTGCTGGCCAAGTACGTCGGTGAAGAGGCAGATCTGCAGCGGGTCATCATCAAACCGGTAACGGTCAAGGCGCAGCCGTGTCTGTCCTTCGTTTATCGCTCCAAGACCCGCGACATCACCAAGAACCTGCCGCTTGACGAGGGCGTGGCGCTGATTGCCGCTCTGCTACCGACCTCGTTCAAAAATGCGCATTTACTGGCGCTGACCGACGAAGCACAGCTGGAATACAGCAAAAAGGGCAAGAGTTCGCTGTTCAAGAGCAAACCTCAGCAATTGCGCGAAGCGCCGTCCGCCGAGCACAACCGCGAGAAAAACCGCTTTCTCGAACTGAGCCGCCCGTTCCTCAAGGACTTGGGCGTGACCAATGCGCAACACGAGCTGATCCCGGCGATGTCGCGCAAGTGGAAGCAGATCAACAAGTTCATCGAAGTGTTCAGCCATGCCCTGACCTCGTCGCCGCTGGCGCTGGACAAACCGGTGCGGGTCGCCGATTTCGGTTCGGGCAAGGGCTACCTGACGTTCGCCATTCACGACTACCTGCGCAACACGCTGAAGGCCGAGGGCGAAGTCACTGGCGTCGAGTTGCGCGAAGAAATGGTCAACCTGTGCAACGCCGCTGCGGCGAAGCTTGAACATCCGGGGCTGGTGTTCAAGTGCGGTGACGTGCGCACGGTGGCGCCGAGTGAGCTGGACGTGATGATCGCGCTGCATGCCTGCGACATCGCCACCGATTACGCGATCCACACCGGCATCCGCTCGGGGGCGTCGATCATCATGTGCTCGCCGTGCTGCCACAAACAGATCCGCCTGCAGATCCAGAGCCCGGCGCTGCTCAAGCCGATGCTGCAATACGGCTTGCACCTTGGCCAACAGGCGGAAATGGTCACCGATAGCTTGCGCGCGTTGTTCCTCGAAGCCTGTGGTTACGAGACCAAGGTGTTTGAATTCATCTCGCTGGAACACACCAACAAGAACAAGATGATTCTGGCGGTGAAACGCGCCGAGCCCGTTAATCCAGCGCAGTTGTTGGCGAAGATCGCAGAGCTCAAGGCCTTCTACCACATCAGCGAACACTGCCTGGAAAGCCTGCTGCGCGCTGACGGCTATATGCCTTGAGAGGCAGCTGCAAGCTTCAAGCGGCAAGCTGCAAGCTGCAAGCTGCAAGTTGAAGCATGACGCTGGTGTGCCTGATTTGGGTGATCTTGTTTTTTCTTGAGCTTGAAGCTTGCAGCTTGCAGCTCAATTTGGGTCTACCTTGAATACTCCCAGACCTTTCCCCAAGGAGTTTCCCCATGGCCGCGAAAAAGATCCTGATGCTGGTCGGCGATTACGTCGAAGACTACGAAGTGATGGTGCCGTTCCAGGCCATGCAGATGGTCGGCCACACGGTCCACGCCGTGTGTCCGGACAAGTCTGCCGGCAGCACTGTACGCACTGCGATTCATGATTTCGAAGGCGATCAGACTTACAGCGAAAAACCCGGTCACCTGTTCGCGCTCAATTTCGATTTCGCCAAGGCCAGCGAAGCCGATTACGACGCGCTGCTGATTCCCGGCGGTCGTGCGCCGGAATATCTGCGGCTGAATGACAAAGTCCTCGAACTGGTGCGCGCCTTCGACAACGCCGGCAAGCCCATCGCAGCGGTCTGCCATGGCGCGCAACTGCTCGCGGCGGCGGGTGTGCTCGAGGGGCGTGAGTGCAGCGCGTATCCGGCCTGCGCCCCGGAAGTGCGCTTGGCCGGCGGCACGTTCATCGACATTCCGGTGACCGAGGGTCACGTTCAGGAAATTTCGCCACTGCTCCGGCATGGCCCGCGCATCCAAACTGGTTGGCCGGCTTCCTCGGCCTGCTCGGCACCAAAATCACCCTGTAGTCGCATGCGACAGACCGCGGGGCTGGTCTTTACTCTGAAGCGCGAGATCTCTCAATCGCCCAGGAGAAACAGGCATGTCCGGATGGTACGAAGTGAGCAAAAGCAGCAACGGCCAGTTCAGGTTCGTGTTGAAAGCGGCGAACGCCGAAACGATTCTGACCAGTGAGCTGTATAGCACCCGCGCCGGTGCCGACGGTGGTATCGCATCGGTTCAGACCAACAGCCCGCTGGCTGAGCGTTACGAAAAAAGCGACGAAGGATGGTCACCCGTATTTCAACCTGAAGGCAGCCAATCACCAGATCATCGGCAGCAGCGAGTCGTATTCATCGGATGGCGCGTGTGACAAGGGCATCGCCAGCGTGAAGGCCAACGGCCCGACGAAAACCATCAAGGACAAGACCCTGCCTGTCCTCTGAAATCCGACATCAACCTGTGGGAGCGAGCCTGCTCGCGAAAGCGGTGTTCCAGTCACCTTTTGTATTGGCTGACAGGCCGTCTTCGCGAGCAGGCTCGCTCCCACAGGTGACCGCATTCCAATGAGGGAGCGAGCCTGCTCGCGAAGGCGTCAGCCCGGCCAATATCAAACCTCAACCGGTACCGACAATTTCGGATCACCCAGCGCATGACTCTTGGCATCAAAGAACCGCAACTTAACCCCGGTGCCTTCAAACACCTTGGCGTAGTGACGTTTCTGATGCTGGATGAACGCGGCACTGCGCGGGTAGATCGAGATCGCCACGCACTTCGGTCTGGCGAGGCGCAACGCCCGCACCAGGTGCGCATCCTGCTCGCCCAGCGCGTGGCCGAAGATGCACAGGCTGTCATCGTGGGCCAGTAACTGCTCGTAGCAGAACGACAGATAATCCGAGCTGCGGATGGTCTTCAGCTTGTCCGCACTTGGCCCTTCGGTGACGAACAGCGGCACGTCGTCCAGCGTCTTGATCGTGTTGTTGATCGCGAAGCTGCCGAGCAGGGTGCCCTCGGTCGAGGTCAGTTTGCGTGCGGTGCCGTCCTGATTGCGCACCAGATGCAGCCCGCCGTGCAGGTACAGCAGACGCGGTTTTTCCGTGGCGCTCTGGCTCAGATCGAAACTCGCGTCCGCGCCATTGAACAGGTCGTCGATGGCTTCGCCCGGGTGTTGCAGCGCCCAATAGTTGAGCAAGTCGTAGTTGGTGGTGAACACCGTGCGGTAGCTTGCCAGTTCAGCATTGAGCACCGCCAGAGTCGAAGGCTGCACCAGCCGCCACGGGATGTGCACAGCGTGCACGGTGTTGATCAGCGCTTCCTTGATCGCGTAATAGCGATTGCGCGGCGCCGCCGAGCTCACCGCCAGCGCCTTGTTGACCCGGCTGGTGGTTTTCAGGGCGCCCAGCACTTGCTCGAAGCTGCGGGTTTGCAGCGCATCGAACACCGCAAGTTCCGATGGGCTCAACGGTTTCTCTTCGACCGTACGGGCGTTTTCGAACAGCGAGTCGTAGCCGAAGTCATCCCATACCGCGCGACTGGCGCCATTGCCCACCAGCAAACCGCTGAAAGCGGTCGTGGCGCGCAGGGCACTCCAGTCTTCGAGGGTGGCATCGACATTGAGAAAATCGGTCATTGCTTGGGCGATCTCAAAACAAAGGGCAGATGGACGGCGACTTTATCACGAGCGGACATTGAGCCAGATCAACATTGCTTGTGACCGATCGGTCGATCCTGTGTGAATCCGCCGAATCGAGGCAGTCGATCCGGCTCCAGTCAGGAGACATACGATGAGCAGCACCTTCTTCATTCCGGCGGTCAACATCATGGGCAGCGGCTGCCTCGACGAAGCCATGCTTGCCATCCGCAATTACGGTTTTCACAAGGCATTGATCGTCACCGACGCCGGGCTGGCCAAGGCCGGCGTCGCCGCGATGATCGCCGAGAAACTGGCGATGCAGGACATCGATTCGGTGATCTTCGACGGTGCCAAACCCAACCCGAGCACAGCCAATGTCGAATCAGGTCTGGGGCTGTTGAAGGAAAGCCGTTGCGATTTCATTGTGTCGCTGGGCGGCGGCTCGCCGCACGATTGCGCCAAGGGCATTGCCCTGTGCGCGACCAATGGCGGGCGGATCGGCGATTACGAAGGTGTCGACCGTTCGAGCAAGCCGCAACTGCCGCTGGTTGCGATCAATACCACCGCCGGTACTGCCAGCGAGATGACGCGCTTCTGCATCATCACCGACGAATCGCGCCACGTGAAAATGGCCATCGTCGACCGCAACGTCACGCCGCTGCTGTCGGTCAACGACCCTGAATTGATGGTCGCGATGCCCAAAGGCCTGACCGCCGCCACCGGCATGGACGCGCTGACCCACGCCATCGAAGCCTACGTATCGACCGCTGCCAACCCGATCACCGACGCCTGCGCTTTGAAGGCCATGAGCCTGATCAGCAGCAACCTGCGCCTGGCCGTGCGCGACGGCAGCGACCTGGCGGCGCGGGAGAACATGGCTTACGCGCAGTTCCTCGCCGGCATGGCGTTCAACAACGCCTCGCTTGGATTTGTCCACGCCATGGCGCATCAACTCGGCGGTTACTACGACTTGCCTCACGGCGTCTGTAACGCCGTGCTGTTGCCGCATGTGCAGAGTTTCAATGCGCAGGTCTGTGCTGATCGCCTGCGGGACGTCGCCCACGCCATGGGCGCGGACATTCGCGGTTTCAGCGCGGAAGAGGGCGCCCAAGCGGCGATCAATGCCATTCGCAGTCTGGCCAAAGATGTCGAGATTCCCGGTGGACTGCGCGAGTTGGGCGCCAAGCTCAGCGACATCCCGGTGCTCGCCGCCAACGCCTTGAAGGACGCCTGCGGACTGACCAATCCGCGGGCGGCGGATCAGCGCCAGATCGAAGAGATTTTTCGCAATGCGTTTTGAATGAAAGCGCGCAGGCGAGCGAAGTCGAACAGTCCCTCGCTTGCTTCTGCGACCACGGCAAATGTCCGCACACGGCCCCAATCTGAAACCTGGCCGGTGATGTTGTGGACAGCGGATATCCGGTACTGCCCGACCGCCAGGAGGGTGCAGCCGGGGTTTGCCATTTCCGGTCGCTTTCGACCGCTGCTCTGGCAATCTCCAGGCCAGTGTCCAGATCGAAAATACTGACGAAACCCTCGGCTCGCGTGACATCTCCTGAAAACATCAGCGGCGTATCGACCTGCGCGCCCTCAATCGGTTCGACAACGCCCGGGACGTCGATCTCGGGCCGCAGTCGCACCTCGTATTCGCGCACGTCACTCCATGCAGACGTGATGCCTCCATAGGTCTGGTGTGCGCGAATCTTCTGCTGGCCCTGGGCCTGGACGCCGTTGATGCTGAACGCCCATCGTCCGTTTTCGCTGACCAGCCCCTCGCCGAGTGAATGAGTGTTTTCAAGGTTCCAGACCTGCACAAGAGCGTGGGGTATGCCGCTACCGAGCAACAAAGTCGCAGGTCCCGTCGTGCTGGCGTCCTCGGGACAGGTGATGGTCGGGGCCGGGGCAGGTTGTGGCATTTGCTCGTCGCGAGTGCTCATCATGCTTCTCGTCCATGGCTGATTTGAATGCTGAGACTGGCATGACGTGCCTGAATTCGAACCTGTAAGAACTACCAGTCATTCAGTCTCTTTTGCACATAGCGTAATTTCGTTTTCTTCTAAAAAACTGTCATTTATGTCAGTTGTCCGGCGTGGCGGCTTCGGGTCGAATGCTCGCAACGAGGGGATCGACGTCGATCTCTTGAGGAGAATGCGAACATGTTGGAATCCGCCGTGCCATTGCCCCCAAACGCGCAGTCAGCCGGGGAGCTGGATGCGCTCTTTGGTCTGCGAGCGCTGAAGTTTCCCGGAGCGAGCGAGACCATTGCCAAAGGCGTGGCGATCACTCCGTCGGGGCAGATCATGGTCAGCGCTACCGTCGAGCAATCGGGCCATTCGTACTACGGCCTTGCGCGGCTGGATGCCGATGGAAATCCGGATCCGGCTTTCGGCGAAGGCGGATATCTCAGCGGCCAGTTCGGCACAGGCTCGCTCACGCAAGGCGGGCCGTTGATCGTTGATGCGCTCGGACGGTTCTGGATGTGCGGTGTGATTGGCATGGTCAAAGACAAGACGCTTGAATACCAGCAAGTCATCGCCCGGTTTCTGTCCGATGGCTCGCCGGACATCGAGTTCGGCGGCGACAAGAATGGCTACCGGATTGTGCCCATGCGTATTCCTTCCCTGTTCGGTGCCACGCATGGGCGACTGCTGCTGGCGAAATCCGATCCGCAGCTTGCGCAGCCGGACAGGCTGCTGTTCGTGACCGCGCAAAAGGGCAGTGGCCTGTTGACGCGATTCCATCTCGATGGCTCGGACGATTTATCGTTCGCCAGCAACGGTTGGCTGCCCCTGTCGCTGCCAGGCGTGGCCATTTCGCTGTCCGGGATCATCCAGCTCGACGATGGGCTGATTCTGCTGCACGGCAAAACAGAAATAACCAATCAGGGGTTGGTCATGGCATTCGACCGCAACGGGAAAGTTGCAGAAGCGTTCGGCGACAAGGGCGTATTGCTATTGAACCTTCAGCGCGATGGCCACCCGCTCGAAAGCCGCGTGGAGCAGATCATTGAGCAAACGGCAGAGCGCTTGCTTCTGTTCGGTTCGGCGGTCGAGTCAACGGAAGGCACGAAACTGCAACATGCGTTCATCAGTGGTATCAACCATACCGGTGAGCTGGACGAAACGTTCAATAGCAAAAATCCTGTGATCACCCCAGCGACACAGCTACTGGATCTCAGGCAATGGACGGCAGGGTTTGCGCTGGACGACATCGCCGGCAAACGGATCGTTGCAGTCGGCCAGACCTCGGGCAGCGCACGGGGCTTGTTGACGGGAGGCTTTCTGGTCGATGGTGCAGTGGATGATTCGTTTGATGTCGAGGGCTCGAGAGACGTTTCATGGTCAGCCATCGACGCTTGCCTGCAAGGCTCTTCAGTCCTGGTATTGGGGCGCAGGGACGACAGCGCACAATTGGTCCGCTTGTTGACCGCGGCTGTCGCATAACGGCGCAAGACCATCGGACATCGAGCAGGCAGAGGTAAAACCGGGCTATCCTGCCGGCTCGGATGAACCTCTGCCTTCGAGCCCAGCATGCTGCAAAAAGCCTGATCCGCCGTCTCGACCTGATCACTCTGCAACTGTTCGTCGCCGTCCACGAAGAGGGCACCCTGACCCGTGCGGCTGCGCGCGAAGCCATTGCGGTTTCGGCGGCGAGCAAGCGGCTGATGGAGTTAGAGGAGGCGTTGGGCATCGCTTTGTTCGTGCGCCAGGCCAAAGGCATGGTCCTCACCCCGGCCGGTGAAACCCTGCTGCACCATGCGCGGCAGATGCTCTTCAATGTCGAGAAGATGGGCCTGGAGCTAGGCGAGCACAGCCACGGTGTGCGTGGTTACGTGCGCATGCTGGCCAATCTTTCGGCGATCATTCAATTCCTGCCCGAAGACTTGCGCGACTTCTCCGCGCAGCATCCGCAGGTCAAGACCGACCTTGAAGAACGGCCCAGCGCCGGGGTGATTCAGGGCGTGCTCGACGGCGTTGCGGACCTCGGCATCTGCTCCGACGACAGCGACATCAAAGGTCTGCACAGCGCGCTGTATCGCCAGGACAAACTGGTGGTGGTGATGCTGCCGGAGCATCCGTTGGCTGCGCGGGAATCGGTGGCCTTCGATGAAACCCTCGACAGCGACTACGTTGGTTTGCACGCGGCCAGTTCGATCAACATGCGTACCCATGCAGCGGCGCGGCAGGCCGGTAAAGTCCTGCGCATCCGCATTCATGTGCCGGGATTCGATGCGGTCTGCCGGATGGTCCAGGCGAACATGGGCATCGGCATTCTGCCGCAACGAGCCTATGAGTTGTTTGGTCAGGCATTGGGCTTGCGCGCGGTGCCGCTGACCGATGCGTGGGCGGATCGCGCGCTGATTGTGGTGGTGCGCGATGAGGCGGGGTTGTCGCCGGTGAGCCGGATGTTGTTTGAGCATTTGCGTGAGCAGGGCGCCTGAATCTCTATTGAATGGGCCGGCCTCTTCGCGGGCAAGCCCGCTCCCACAGTTTCCAGCGTGTATGCAAATTGTGCGGCTGACTTTGAACCCTGTGGGAGCGGGCTTGCCCGCGAAGGCGGCTTCGAATTCACCACATCGCTCAAGCATTCGCATTTCGCGAACGCCCATTGCCGAGTGACGGCTGGATTCGCTGACGATCGTTCCTCTAGCCTTGGCGACATATTCCAAGAACAAGAGGTACCCCGCGATGACTGCCCCTTTGAGTGCGATCAAAGTGATCGAGATCGGCACCCTGATCGCCGCGCCGTTTGCCGCGCGCATGCTTGCCGAGTTCGGCGCCGAGGTGATCAAGATCGAAGCCATGGGCCAAGGCGACCCGCTGCGCAAATGGCGCAAGCTGCACGAGGGCACGTCGCTGTGGTGGTACCTGCAATCGCGCAACAAGAAATCCCTGGCACTCAATCTCAAATCCGCTGAAGGCATCGAACTGGTCAAGCAACTGGCCGGTGACGCCGACGTGATCATCGAAAACCTGCGCCCCGGTGCGCTGGAAAAACTCGGTCTGGGCTGGGACGTGCTGCATGCGCTGAATCCGAACCTGACCCTGGTGCGTATCTCCGGCTACGGCCAGACCGGCCCGTACCGCGACCGTCCCGGTTTCGGTGCGATTGGCGAGGCCATGGGCGGCATTCGCTACACCACCGGCAATCCCGATTCGCCACCAGCTCGGGTCGGCGTCAGCCTCGGCGATTCGCTGGCCTCGCTGCACGCGGTGATCGGCGCATTGATGTCGCTGCTGCGGGTCAAGACCGGGCAGGGCGGTGGACAGATCGTCGATGTTTCGCTGGCCGAGAGCGTGTTCAACGTCATGGAAAGCCTGGTGCCGGAATACGACATGCTTGGCCATGTGCGTGAACGCAGCGGCGGTGCGCTGCCGGGCATCGCGCCTTCCAACACGTATCTCACGGCGGACGGCGCCTACGTGGTGATTGCCGGCAACAGCGACCCGATCTACAAGCGCCTGATGCACACCATTGGCCGCGCTGATTTGGCCGACGCAGAAGAATTCGCCCACAACGACGGCCGCGCGGCCAAGAGCGGCTTGCTCGATGCAGCCATTACGCACTGGACCAGCAGCCTGCCGATCGATGAGGTACTGGCTGCTCTCGAAGCTGCCGAAGTGCCGGCCGGGCGCATCTACTCGGTGGCTGACATCGTCGCCGATCCGCACTATCAGGCGCGGGACATGCTGCTCAATGCCGACTTGCCCGGCGGCGCAACGGTGAAGATGCCCGGCATCGTCCCCAAACTTTCGGAGACCCCGGGCGGGGTGAACTGGTCGGGGCCGAAACTGGGCCAGCACACCGACGATATTCTCGCCAATCTTGGCCTGACTGAACTCGACATTGAACGTCTGAAAGGCCAGGGGTGGTGCAATGATCACTGACTATTCGCAAACCCTGATCGTCCAGGAAGTCTCGCCCCGCGACGGTTTGCAGATCGAGCCGACGTGGGTGGAAACCGCTGACAAGATCGCCCTGATCAATCAATTGTCACAGGCCGGATTCAGCCGCATCGAGGCCGGCTCGTTCGTCTCGCCCAAAGCCATTCCGGCCCTGCGTGACGGCGAGCAAGTGTTCAACGGCATTCAGCGTCAGCCAGGGGTGATTTACGTGGCGTTGATCCCCAACCTCAAAGGCGCGCAACGGGCACTGGCGGCGAATGCCGATGAGTTGAATCTCGTGATGTCCGCCAGCCAGACCCACAACCTGGCCAATATGCGCATGCGTTGCGAGGAGTCGCTGGCCGCGTTCGCTGACATCGTTGCGTTTGTCAGCGGCTCGGGTGTGCGCCTCAACGGCAGCATCGCCACCACGTTCGGTTGCCCGTTCGAAGGCAAGATTGACGAGGACCGCGTGCTGCACATCGTCGACGCCTATCAGGAACTCGGCATTCAGGGCATCAGCCTCGCCGACACTACCGGCATGGCCAATCCGCGTCAGGTCGATCGTCTGGTGCGGCGCGTTTTGCAGCGGGTTTCGCCGGCCGATCTGACCCTGCATTTCCACAACACTCGCGGCCTTGGACTGTGCAATGTGCTGGCCGCTTACGAGGCCGGTGCACGGCGCTTCGATGCGGCGTTGGGTGGCCTCGGTGGCTGTCCGTTTGCGCCGGGTGCGTCGGGCAACATCTGCACTGAAGATCTGGTGAATCTGTGCGAAGAAGTCGGCATTCCCACCGGGATCGATTTGCCGCTGCTGCTGGAACTCTCGCGCGGCTTGCCGGCGCTGTTAGGCCACGACGTCCCCGGTCAGTTGGCCAAGGCCGGGCGCAATTGCGATCTGCATCCGATGCCCACCTGAGACACACCAGTACCCCTGTGGGAGCGGGCTTGCCCGCGATGACGGCAGCAAATTCAACGAAAGCGTTAGCTGAACTGACGCCATCGCTGGCAAGCCAGCTCCCACACAAAAGCGCTCCACAGTGAGCGTCATCACCAGACAACAAAAACAATCGGACGCCCATCGATAGTCCGCCTGGAGAAAAACCTATGAGCCTCAATGTAATGGAGGCGGGCGTGAATCCGTCCGTCGATCACGACGCCGAAAAAGCCCTGATCAGCAAAGTCGCCTGGCGCCTGATGCCGCTGATCATGGTCTGCTACCTCTTTGCCTTTTTCGATCGCATCAACATCAGCTTCGCCAAATTCCAGCTGCAGACCGACCTGAGCCTGAGCGATACCGCGTATGGCTTGGGCGCCGGGCTGTTCGTGGTCGGTTACGTGCTGTTCGAAGTGCCGAGCAACATGATGCTGTACAAGGTCGGCGCGCGGCGCTGGATCGCGCGGATCATGATGTCGTGGGGCGTGGCGACGGCGGCGATGGTCTTCGTCAACAGTGAGTGGCAATTCTATGCGCTGCGCTTCGTGATCGGCGCGATGGAAGCCGGGTTTGCCCCGGGCGTGCTGTATTACCTGACCCTGTGGTTTCCGCAGCACTTCCGTGGCCGCATTACCTCGATGCTGTTTCTCGCCTCGGCGTTCGCCGGACTGGTCGGTGCGCCGTTCTCGGGGCTGGTGCTGCAACACCTCGACGGCGTGTTGCAGATGCGCGGCTGGCACTGGTTGTTCCTGCTCGGTGGTGTGCCGTGTATCGCCCTCGGTTTTCTCGTGCTGACCCAACTCAAGGACCGCATCGAGGATGCGCACTGGCTGACGGCTGACGAGAAGAAATTGCTCTCCAGCCGCATCGCCCATCACGAGCCACACAAGAGCGGCGGCTCATTGCTCGCGGCGCTGAAAATTCCCGGTTTCCTGACGTTGGGTTTGATCTACTTCCTGATTCAGGTCGCGTCCTACGGCCTGAATTTCTGGGCACCGCAATTGATCCGCAGCGCCGGCACCGAAAGCCCGGTGATGATCGGCCTGCTGACCGCCATTCCGTACATCTGCGGGGCGATCAGCATGGTGGTGATCGGGCGCTTGTCAGACGCCACCGGTGAACGGCGCAAGTTCGTCGCCGGGCTGGTGATCGTCGGTGCGATCGGCTTTTTCAGCGCAGGGATCTTCGCCAGCCACACGACCTTCCTGATCGTCGCGCTCGGCCTGCTCGGTGCGGGCATCATCGCTTCGATTCCGAGCTTCTGGACCCTGCCACCGAAGCTGCTGGCGGGCGCCGGTGCCGGCGCGGCAGGCGGGATCGCGGTGATCAATACCTTGGGGCAGTTCGGCGGGATCGTCAGCCCGGTCATGGTCGGGCGCATCAAGGACCTCACCGGCAGCACCACCCCGGCGCTGTACGTCATCGGCGTCGCCGCGCTGATCGCGGCAGCGTTGCTGCTGTGGGGCCTGCCGCAAAAGTTGCGTACGCTGGACAAGTATTGAGATTGGCGGCGTCTGTGATGACGCCTTCGCGAGCAGGCTCGCTCCCACATTTGGAATGCTCTTTCCTGTGGGAGCGAGCCTGCTCGCGAATTCCCACTTCAGACACATGAGAAGATTCGCTGGCCTGATCTGTTGAATCCTCCGATGCAGAAGGGGATAGTGCGCGGCTGCAAATGTCATCAAGGAGCGGGAAGTGACAATGAAGTCCATATGGATCAGCGCTGCAGCGCTCTGTGGATGGTTGATGGCTGGGCAGGCGTGGGCCGACTGCACGCCGCCTGGGGTCAGCGGGGAAGCGGATTTCTCGCTGTGCAAGGACTGGCCGGCTTATCCATCGCTGACGATCACCGCGCTATCGACGTTTGTGTCCGATCCGGTCTATGGCCAGGACGGCAGGGTGGGTTCGTACGATCTGGCTCTGGCCGTCACTACCGCTGGCAGCCCCAAGCCGCTGGCGACCTATCATCAGCCGTCGGCATTTCTCTCCGATGCCATCGCGCTCGACAATCTGGAACTGGATACCGCGCGCTATAAACTCACGCCCGACCTCCGTGCTTTCGGCGTACGCGCCCATTTCAAAGGCTCGTCACGCGTTAATCCGCTGGATGAAATCTTGCTTTCACTTTATGTGAAAGAGGGCGACAAACTGCGCCCGGTGCTGGATCGCTTGCTCGTCTACAGCTTCAGTGGCGAATGGGATGGCAATTGCGCCGGAGAGCGCTCGGAGACGGTGCGTACGCTTGAGATGGGCAAGACCAGTTCCCATGGTTACGCCGATATCATTGTCCGCTCAGTCACTACGGGCCTGGTCGGTGAGGGGGCACCCGACACCTGCGAATCGAAAACTACCCACGAAAAGCCGGTGCTGACCACGTTGCGCTATGGCGGCAAAACCTACGTTTTGCCGCAAGGTTTCAAGGGCATGTGACTGGTGTTACTGATACGAATACTTCAAGGAAGAATCATGAATCTGCATCTCCGAATCTATATCGCCCTCGGCTTGTTCGCGCTTACGGCTCAGGTCCATGCCGCTTGCGAAGTAAAAAAATTCGACGGCCATACTCTCTCGCGCTGCAAAATCTGGCCTGCGTTCAACACTCAATCAATTGCAGCGAAGGCCACCTTCGTTCCCGATTCCGCGGGTGCTCAAGACGGCGTGTTCGATCTGGCACTGTCAGTAATCAACGCCACGACGGGCAACACAGTCGCCAGTTATGCCAAACCCGGCGCTTACAACTCCGATGCGATCAGCTTCGATGATCTGATCATCGATACGGCGCGTTACCGCTTGGCGGCGGATGTCCGTGCGTTCGGGCTGCGATCGACGTTCATGAGCCACGGTTCCAGAGCGAATCCGTACTCCAAAACCGACCTGGCTTTGTATGTTCGCGAAGGCAATCGCTTAAGCCCAGTGCTGGAAGGCCTAGTGGTGCGCAAGGATTTCGGTGAGGGTACCGGGGAGTGCGATACGCGAGACACACGCATTCGCAGGACTGTCGAAATCGGCTCATCCAGCCACAACGGGTTTGCGGATCTGATCGTCAGTTCCAGCGGTTCGTTGATGGAGTCTTTCACTTCGGGCAAACAATGCGCTTCGAAAACCACCAACCTGAAGAACACCCAGGTCACCCTGATCTACGACGGCCAGCAATATGTCGTTCCCGAAGACCTCAGAGGTTACTGATTCGATGCTTACCGGTCTTAACCACCTGACCCTGGCCGTCCGCGATCTGCAGCGCAGTCTGGCGTTCTATCGCGATGTGCTGCAATTGGACGTCGAAGCGACGTGGGATAACGGCGCCTATTTGTCACTGCCCGGACTGTGGTTGTGCTTGTCAGAAGATCCTCAGCGCAGTGGGGAGCCGGGCGCGGACTATACCCATTACGCTTTGAGCGTGAGCGCGGCAGACTTCACTTCACTGGTTGAGACGTTGAAATCGGCTCAGGTGCCGCAGTGGCGAGACAACCGTAGCGAGGGCGCGTCGTTCTACTTTCTCGACCCCGACGGCCACAAGCTGGAAGCCCATGTCGGCGATTTGCAGTCGCGGCTGGCTGCGTGTCGGCAGAAACCGTACCCCGGCATGCGTTTTAACGACGCGCAGTGATCGGGCGCAGTCGGCTGATATAGACTGGCCGCTACGTATTCTGGCGCTCGCAGGTTTTCCATGACTCCATCATTGCTGTTGGCCGTTCTGGCTTCGGGTTTCATTTACGGGATCACGCCGGGACCGGGTGTGCTGGCGGTGTTCGGCATTGGCGCGGCGCATGGGCGGCGGGCCGGGGCGGGGTTTCTGTGTGGGCATCTGCTCGGCGATGTGGTCTGGTGCAGCACGGCGCTGGTGGCGATTGTCGGTGCGCGGGAGATCGGCAGCACCGCCTTCGATGTGCTCGGCGTGCTCAGCGCGGTGTATCTGTTCTGGCTCGGCTGGCGTGCAGTGCGTGCCCAGCGCCGTAGCGGCGACGAGGCGCAAGGGGCGGCGCGGCAGCCGTTCTGGCACGGCATTGTCTTCGGCCTGACCAATCCCAAGGCCTACCCGGTGGCGGTGGCGACCTTCACGGCGCTGCTGTCGAGCCGCGCTGAACTGCTCAACTGGTCGATGCTGCCGGCGCTGATCGCCCTGAGTTTTATCGGCGGCGCGCTGGCTTACGCAATCCTCATCGGCGTGGTTGGCGCGCAGCGAGTGCGCACGGTGTATCAACGTCACGAATTGCTGATCACCCGTTTGTGCGGCGTGATGTTTATCGGTTTTGCCATTAACGCACTGGTGCACGCGCTGCCGGGTTTGATGCCCGACAAGGGCTGATGCTGAGCAAATAGTGACTGAACCGTTCGTCGCGCCTGCGGCAGTTTTTCTAAACCTTTGACCGTAAAAGCCTTCCTAACTGAGGCGGACAATTGTCCGCCGCGACTATTTGAGCCGCGGGCGAATCACGGCCCGCTTGAATTTTCCACGAAGGAGGGCGCGACCATGAGCCGGATGGCCACCCGTTTACGTAACGCCAGTTTTGCAACCCTGCTGGGCCTGTGCGCCAGCACGGCGTTTGCCCAGTCGCCAGCCGAATTCATCAACGATGCCTCCGCCAAAGGCATGGCCGACATCGAAGCCAGCCGTCAGGCCCATGGCAAGACCGAATCGAAAGAGGTCAAGGATTACACTATCGTTGTCATCAATGATCGCACCACGGCCAACCAGCATCTGGCGAAAATCGCCAAGAAACTCGACCTGCCGGTGGCCCCTCGCGAAGAGCTCGCCGACAAGGCCAAAGAGCTGATGCCGGAAGTGAAGGACGGCGCGACGTTTGATCAGGCCTACGCCGCGAGCCAGGTCAAAGCGACTGAAGAGGCCATCAGCCAGATCGAGCAGCAGGCGCAAACCACCGACGTGCCGGAAATCAAAGCGTTTGCCGATGAGACCTTGCCGAAACTGCAAAGCCATCTGGAGAAAGCTCGAGCGTTGCAGGCCAGTCGTTAACTTCGCCTTATTGTTGTAGTGCGAGCGAGACCTTCAGTTGAAATGCGGTGCTTGCCCTGTGGGAGCGAGCCTGCTCGCGAAAGCGCTGTCTCAGTCAATGATGTGTTGACTGACCCTCCGTTTTCGCGAGCAGGCTCGCTCCCACAGTTGTGGTTACGCACTGGATTTGCTCAGCACTCATTCAAATCCTGCTTTGGCTTGCTCTTGTCGCCAAGCCCTTTGAGATCGAACACCTGATTTTCACCCAATGCTCGGTAGTGCTGGCGCAGCGCCTCCAATTGCTGCAAATCCAGCGCCTCCAGCCCGAGCATTGCGTTTTGCGCCTCCTTGTTCACCCGCAACAGCTCATCGAGCTTCAAATGCAGAATGTCGGTATCGCGGTTCTGCGTGTTCTGAATCAGGAACACCATCAGGAACGTGATGATCGTCGTCGATGTATTGATGATCAGCTGCCAAGTGTCGTTGTAACCAAAAATCGGCCCGCTCAAACCCCACAACCCGATCAGGATCAACGCCCCCATGAACGTCTTCGGGCTACCGGCCCACAGGGCAAGTTTTTGGGCAATTTTTGCGAATTTCATGATGGGAGTCCTTGTTTTGGGAGCTTGAAATTCAGACACCAGCGTTGCGCTGAAAATTCTGTTTACAAGTTTCGGTGCAGGACTTTGGTAGGGAAGGCGTGCCGCTCGGATCGCTGTATTGTGTCGGCAGTTGCCAGAACACCCTCGACAGGAGAACGCAATGAGCTGGTCTGCCAAGCAATACGTCGCTTTCGAAGATGAACGCACCCGCCCGGCCCGTGATCTGCTGGCGGCAACACTCACGGCACAGCCGCGGGCGGTGGTGGATATTGGTTGCGGGCCGGGCAATTCCACCGAGTTGCTGGTGCAGCGTTTTCCCGAGGCCAAGGTCAGTGGCCTGGACAGTTCGGCGGACATGATCGCCGCCGCGCGCAAGCGCTTGCCTGATGTGCTGTTCGAGGTGGCCGAGATCGACAAGTGGACCGATGAAGGCCCGTTCGATGTGATCTTCGCCAATGCAGTGTTGCAATGGGTGCCTGATCACGCTTCGTTGCTGCCAGCCTTGGCGAGCAAGCTTTCAGATGGTGGCAGCCTGGCGATTCAGATGCCGGACAACCTCAACGAGCCGTCCCACCGTTTGATGCGTGAAGTCGCCGCCAATGGGCCGTGGGCGAGCAAGCTCGCAGACGCTGCCGGGCAGCGTACCGACATGGCCAGTGCCAGTGAGTATTTTTCAATGCTGCGGCCGCACTGCGCGCGGGTCGATGTGTGGCGCACCACCTATCACCACCAACTTCGCGATGGTGCGGCGGGGGTGGTGGAGTGGTTCAAGGGCAGTGGCTTGATTCCGTTCCTGAATCCGTTGACCGAGGAGGAACGGGCGCAGTATCTGCAGCGGTATCTGGCGGAAGTTGCCAAGGCTTATCCGGCCTTGGCTGACGGCTCGGTGCTGCTGCCGTTTCCACGGCTGTTTATTGTTGCGACTCGCTGAATCACGCCGCTAACTTTCTTGAGTTCGCCACGTTATCTCAGGTCGGCGCATCTCTTGAACACAACCCGGTCAGTTCCTCAAGGCCGAGGAATATATCGAGCAGACTCTCGCTGCGCTCGCCAACTGGAAGAAAGTATTAACTCGATTGAATGTCCCGCACAAAGCCGGGGAGCCGATCTTCAATGTACTGGCGAGGCTGCATCTGGATTTCGAGGAAGCAAGCTGCAGACGGGTGGGCAGCATTGTTCGTTCTGATAGATGTTGACGCTGACATTTCAAATCCCAGCCGCTAAAAAGCGACCAGCAAGGCAATTCCAACACGCCGTGACAACTGCCCAATAAAAAGCCCGGCGCGTGCCAGGCTCTACTTTACTCTCTCAGCACCGTCACGCTTGCTTCTCACGTGCCGCCAGCATCACTTCAATCTGCTTTTTGGTAGCTTCGGTCAGCACTTCGCTGTAAACACGCTTTTTCTCCTCCGATTTAGCATTTCGGATGAAGTCTGCGAACGGACTGGTGGATTCCTTTTCGGATCCGAATTTCATGTGATTGCTCCGTCTGTGATCCTCTGAATTGGTCTGCGCTGGTAACCAGATCTCAAATCCCACGCACAAAAAACCGGCCATCAAGACCGGTTTTTCCATTCCTGCATCCCGCGTCAGACGACACAACGCGAGATCAATATTCGGTGGAGCGGGTAGAGGGAATCGAACCCTCATCTAAAGCTTGGGAAGCTTTCGTTCTACCACTAAACTATACCCGCTCAGAGCGGCTGACTTTGTACCAGACTCGGCCACGGATTTGAAGTTTTCTTTCTCTGCGAGGGCTTTGCCGCGCAGAAATCGGTCGATCGCGAGCAAGGGCTGCGCCGGTGCAACAGGCACTTCAAGCTTGCAGCCTTGCCCGCGATGACGCTGTTTCAAATGGCCAGGGCATGGTGATCCTGCACAAACGAGTAGCGCGTTCGGCTGGCTTGCGGCGCAGGTTTCAGAAAGCCGAGCAGGGCGTTCTGGCTGTCGCGGCAGGCGGCTTTGTGCTCCATGTCGAGGAAGTGCCCGGTGGCTTGCAGGGTGGTGAAGCTGCTGTGTGCGACGTGATTGCCAAACAGGCGTGCGTCTTCAGCGGCGGTGTATTCGTCCCATTCGCCGTTCAGGAACAGCACCGGCACGTTGATCTTTTTCGCCGCATTCAGATAGCACTGGCGATCGCTGTGCAGCACGTCGTTGATGTGAAAGTGCATCTGCCCGTACTCATGCTCGGCGAGGCTGCTGACGTGGCGATAGTTGAAGCGTTTGAACAGCGACGGCAGGTGTTTGCCAATCGTGTTGTTGACCAGATGGCCGACCCTGTCGCCGTCGCGGCTGCCGAGGTAATCGACGCCGCGCTCAAGGTAATCGAGCATGTGCGCATTGATCACCGGCGAGAACGAGCTGATCACGGCTTTTTCGATGCGCCGGGGCTGCTGGGCGAGGGCGACCAATGTTGCCGCACCGCCCCAGGAGAACGACAGCACGTGCTCGGCAGCGAAGTGGTCGATCAGCTCCAGCAGAATCTGCCCTTCGACTTCCTTTGTCAGATGTTTCTCATGCCGGTTGTGGGCTTTTGACCGGCCCGCGTAGGGCTGGTCGTAGCAGACCACGTTGAATTGCGGGTGCAGGTTTTTCACGGTCTGTGCAAACGACGCAGTCGTGGCCATCGAGCCGTTGACCAGAATGATGGTCTTTTCTGCGGCGTCTGCGCGATAGAACTCCGTGTAAACCCGATACTGACCCTGTATATCCAGCACAGCGATTTCTGGCCTCATGTCATAAGACTCCTGGCAAGCAAGCGGGTATGCGCGCAATCGAGATTGCACGAGCTTTGTGACAGGTAGGCATACGCCTGAAATTTGCTGGCCCATGTCGATCCGGTACGGCAGGTCGACGGGTGTTGTTATTGGCGGGCAGATTGCCGGCTGAGGCGCAGCCCTTGAGGGCAGACGACCGACAAAAAGTTTCTTGGAAGTATGTGGTGACTCATCGGTCACATTTCGGCCGACGTCCTGATTCAAGCAGGGGACTCAGGATCACGCAAGTGCCGTCGGCGAATTGTTCGACAACGTCGGCTGAGCGGTCGCCGGCTTAGAACAAATGAATCTCTTCGGTGCGCAAAGCGCGGTATTCGCCCGGTTTTAGCGCGTGATCGAGGGTCAGTTCGCCGATGGATTCGCGGTGCAGGCGCAGGACTTTGTTGTTGAAGAATCCAAACATGCGCTTGACCTGATGGTAGCGGCCTTCAACGATGCTCAGCCGTGCCGAGCGTGGACCGAGCAGCTCAAGCTGCGCCGGTTGCGTCGTCAGATCTTCGAAAGCGAAGTAGATGCCCTCGGCAAATTTCAGCGCGTAGCTGGGGTCGATGTGCTGTTCGGTTTCGACGTAATAGACCTTCGCCAGTTTGGTTTGCGGCTGCGTCAGGCGTCGCGACCAGGCGCCGTCATTGGTGATCAGCAGCAGCCCGGTGGTATTGAAATCCAGACGTCCGGCGATGTGCAGATCGTCCTTGTGCGGTTCATCGAGCAGGTCGAGCACGGTCGCATGCTGCGGATCGCGGGTGGCACTGACGCAGCCCTGCGGTTTGTGCAGCATGAAATAGCGCGCCGGTTTGCCGCTTTGCAGCACCTCATCGTCGACTTCGACCCGGCTGAATTCCAGCACCTCACTGTGCGGGTCGCTGACGACTTTTCCGTCAATCCGCACGCGCTTTTCCACCAGCAACAAGCGCACCTGCTGACGGTTGTAGCGGGGCAGATTGCTGAGGAAGCGGTCGACGCGCATGGTCAGAATTCAACGGACGAAGGGCCGCGCATCTTACGGGATCGGCCGCCGGCCTGCTTGCAGTTGCGCTTCGACCTGTGCGCAGCGCGGGCACAGGCAGGCTTGATTGCGCAGTTCGGCCGGCAGCGCTTCGAGCACCGCCGGGTCGATGGTCACGCCATAGCACCAGCATTCGCGGTCGGCGGTGCGCGGGTCGGCGAGGCTGCAATCGTTGCGGGCGCCGCAGGCCGGGCAGTGGTCGGGTTTGACGTCGTTATCAGGCATAGGTCGAGTGCGGCATTTCCATGCAGGTGCGGTTGCGCCCGGTTTGCTTGGCGCGATACATCGCATGATCGGCCCGCGACAGCAGGCTGTGCAAGGTGTCATCGCGTTGCACGGTGGTGGCGCCGATGCTCACGGTCAGATGCAGGCTGTGGCCATCGTAGGCATATTCGTGTTGTTCGACGTGCTGGCGGATCTTCTCGGCAATTTTCTGCCCGGTCTCGCCGTCGGTGTCTTTCAACAGAACGATGAACTCTTCACCGCCCCAGCGGCAGACGATATCGGCGTGACGCAGGCAACTTTGCAGGTCGCGGGCGAAACCGATCAACACCTGATCGCCGGCCATGTGGCCGTAGGTGTCGTTCAAGGCTTTGAAGTGGTCGAGGTCGAGCAACAACGCGGTCAGCGGCCTGGTTTCTCGTTGGGCCTCGTGCAGCGCTTGCGCGGCGAGGATGTCGAAACCGCGTCGGTTCGGCAGTTCAGTGAGACTGTCGAGGGTGGCGTGCGCCTGAATCTTCGCCTGGAAGCGCTTGATGACCCGATTGAGCAGCGCCAGCACGATCAACGTCACCAGCAGGCAGATCAGCAGATTGAGATACAGCGACTGGCGGATCTCGCTCAGCGCGCCATCCTCGCGTTTATCGACGAACAGGTACCAGTTCAACTCGGGGATAAACCGCACGTTGAGAAAATGCCCTTGGCCCTGAGTGGAATATTCGTAGCTGCCGCTGTGCGGCTTGGGCAACTGGCTGACCAGACTTTTCATGCTCTCCAGTTCGCCAAGACTCTGGCCGATGTGCGCGCCTTCCGGGCCACCCTCGGCACCGGTCAATACGAGGCGGCCGAAGGTATCGACGAAGTACACGCTGCGTTGATAGCGCTGTTGATACTTGTCGATCAGCTTGATCACCGCGTCCACGGTCAGGCCCACGCCCGCTGCACCGATGAAGCGGTTGTGGTAGTCGTAGACCTTGTAGTTGATGAAGAACGTCAGGTTGTCCTTATTCGCCAGATCCGGGTCGACGTTGATCTCGTACGGGTCCTGCATGTCGCGCACGCGGAAGTACCAGGTGTCGCGCGGCTCGTCGACTTTGACCTGCTTGAGCACGCCTTTGGCGTGGTAGTAGGTGAGCGTGGCATTGGAAACGAAGAACGCCGTGTAGGCGCCGTAATGGGTCATGACCTCGTCGAGATAGCGGGTCATCTGCTCGGGATTCTGCTCGCCATTGACCACCCAGTCGCGCATGAACGTGTCACGGGACATCATCGAGGAAATCAGGATCGGCCGGACCAGGTCTTTCTGGATTTCCGAATAGACCGTATCGGAGGTCAGTGGCAGTTCGGTGTTGACGATGTTGTCGCGGATCGACTCGCGGGAAGCGAAATAGCTCAACAGTGACGTAGCGAGAAAGCCGGCGCCAAGCAGGGCGACCAGGGTGAGCACCAGTGAACGTTGCGAGTACAAGGGAGAACGAAGCGGCATGGCAGATCCGTTGGCAGTGGCCCGATGGGATGCATTCTAGTGGGATGGTCGGGAAAACACTGCGGGATTTGTGCCTGAAATGGCGGGGGATATGACGTAGCGGTGTGTCAGGGAAATCGCAGCCCCTCACCCCAGCCCTCTCCCGGGGAGAGGGAGCTGGATTGTGGGTGATGGAAAATCTGTGATCGACTCGGTATCAGCCAATGGCAACCGATGGACAATCGCCTCACCCTGGCCCTCTCCTGGGGAGAGGGCCAGGGTGAGGCGAGCTCGGATCAGCCCCGGGATGCCAGATACGCCCGCCATCCCCCCAAATGACTGATATCCACCGCACCCTCCAGCCCATACGGCTCACAGATAAACCCGCTCTCCCAGCGCCCATCCGCCAGTTGCACCTTGCCCAAACCCAGCGGCGCCGGAATCCCGGTGAGAAACGAGCCCAATTCGCTGCTCGGCAATTCCCACACTTCCACGGCAATCGCCACGCCGGCGTCCTTGACCCGCACCATCCCCGGCCGCAATGGCGGGCCGCCGGCGAGGGCGTGCAGTCGATAGTCCGGCGAACTGAACGTGGTTTCCAGCAAGCGCCCGCCGCGCTGGGTCAGTTGCCAGTTCAACGCCAGCCCTTGCAGATGCGCGCCACACACCACCAATCGAGCGCGGTCATTGCGCGCTGAGTTCGCCGGAGCTGGCAGGGCGCTGTCCTGCTGGCGCTGCAAGGCATCGGCCACGCTCAACAGATACTGATCGGTAAATACCCGCCCGAACAACGTCACGCCCCACGGCAGACCATTGCTCATGAATGCGGTCGGCACGGCGACGGCGGCGTAGTCGAGCAGGTTCATGAAGTTGGTGTAATAGCCGAGTTCGGAATTGCGCAGCACCGGCTCGGCCTCAAGCTCGGCCAACGTCACTGGACGGCCGATGGTCGGCGTCAGTACGCAGTCGAGATTTTCCAGGGCCTCGTCGCAGAGGGCCTTCAGCGCCTGCAATCGATATTGCGCGCGGAAGGTCTGCACGCCAGTCACTGCCGGAGCCTTGGCCAGCACCGCACGGATCACTGGCAGCACCGCTTCGGGATTCTGCTCCATCAGCTCACCGGCGACGCTGTAACGCTCGGCGACCCAAGGCCCGTCGTAAAGCAACCGCGCTGCTTCGAGAAATGGCGACAGGTCCAGTTCGACCGCTTCGCCACCCAGAGCCTTGAGCCGTTCGATGGCCGCTGCGAACAGTTGCGGCCCTTCGTTGCAGCCGAAAAATTCAAGGTCCTGCGCCCGTGGCACGCCGAAGCGAAACGGCCGTACCGCGCCGAATGCCGAGCCGTCGTTCCATGCCGGGTTGCGTCGGCTGTATTCATCGCGAGGATCATGTTTGGCTGTCAACGCCAACAACTGACTGGCCTCGCGAGCAGTGGCGGTGAAGGTGGTTACGCAATCCAGCGTGCGGCACGCCGGCAGCACGCCAGCGGTGGAAATCAGGCCCTTGCTCGCCTTCAAGCCCACCAGATTATTCAGCGCCGCCGGCACCCGCCCGGAACCGGCGGTGTCAGTGCCCAAGGCAAAACTCGCCACACCTAGCGCTACCGCCAGGGATGAACCCGCGCTGGAACCGCCGGACGGATACTCCGCCAGCACACTGTTCGGGCACGCACCATAAGGCGAGCGGCTGCCATTGAGGCCGGTGGCGAACTGATCAAGATTGGTCTTGCCCAGCGGAATCGCCCCCAGCGCCAATAGCTGCTCGACGATGGTCGCCGACTGCTGCGGCACATAGGCGAACGCCGGGCACGCGGCGCTGGTGGGAATGCCGGCCAGATCGATGTTGTCCTTGATCGCGAACGGCACGCCATACAGCGGCAGACTGTCGAGGTCACGACCGTCGAGAGCGGCCAGATACGGCTCCAGTTCATCGACGCTGAGCAGGTGGATGAACAGGTGATAGTCGGGATTCAGCGCAGCGGCTTTTTCGCGCAATTGCAGCAGCAGTTGGCGCGGTGTGGTGTCGCCATTGCGATAGGCGTGGCGCAGTGCATCGAGTTGCAGATTCATCGGTTGATCCTTTTCAGAAATGGCTTCAGTCGAGTTCCAGCACCACCACCCGTTGTCCGGCGCGCACCGCCGAACCGGGTTGCACGCGGATCTCTCGCACCACGCCGGCCAGCGGCGCGAGCACCGGGATTTCCATCTTCATCGACTCGAGAATCACCAGCACATCGCCCGCCGCGACACGCTGGCCGGCCGCGACCTGCACCTGCCAGAGATTGCCGGCGATGTGGCTGTCGACGCTGTGTTCACCGTTTTGCAGTGGAGCTTCTTCGCTGGCGTCAGGCACGGCTTCTTCACTGTCGAAATGCGCCTGGCCGCTGGCGATCCAGCGCTCGCGTTCAGCCTTGAACGCGCCCTGTTGTTGCGCACGGAAAGCGCTGATGCCCTCGGCTTCCTGACTGAGAAATGCCTGATAGTCGGCGAGGTTGAGCTGGCTGTGTTCGATGTTCAGATCGAAGCGCCCCAGCGGGAAATCACGGCGAATGCGCAGCAGTTCTTCGGCGCTGACCGGGTAGAAGCGGATCTGATCGAAGAAGCGCAGCAGCCACGGTTTGCCATCGAACGCGGCGACTTCGCGATAGCGATTCCACATCTGTAGCGTGCGCCCGACAAACTGATAACCGCCCGGGCCTTCCATGCCGTACACGCACAGGTAGGCGCCGCCGATGCCCACCGAATTCTCGGCGGTCCAGGTGCGTGCCGGGTTGTACTTGGTGGTCACCAGACGATGGCGCGGATCGAGCGGCGTGGCCACCGGCGCGCCGAGGTAAACGTCGCCAAGGCCCATCACCAGATAGCTCGCATCGAACACCGTGCGCTGCACTTCGTCGAGATTCGGCAGGTCGTTGATGCGCCGGATGAATTCCAGATTGCTCGGGCACCACGGCGCGTCCTTGCGCACGGTGGTCATGTATTTCTCGATCGCCAACTGGCAGGCCGGGTCGTCCCACGACAGCGGCAAGTGCACGATGCGCGACGGCACTTGCAGATCTTTTGCGGCGCACACCGCGTCCCATTCGCCGACGATGATGCCGAGCAGATCGGCCAACGGCAGTTGCTCCGGCTGGTAGTGCACTTGCAGCGAGCGAATGCCCGGGGTGAGGTCGATCACGCCATGCAGGGCTTGGCTTTCCAGCGCCTGCACTAGCGCGTGGGCGCGAAAGCGCAGGACCAGATCAAGCTCCGGCGCGCCGATTTCCAGCAGTAGATGAGTGTCGCCAGAAACCCGTGCAACCAGTCGCTGATCGCCTTGACCCAACTCCAGAACCACAGGCGACACAATCCCTTGTGGGAGCTGGCTTGCCAGCGATGAAGTTGCTGCGGTGTCAGATCGGGCACCATCGCTGGCAAGCCAGCTCCCACAGGGTGCATCCCATTTCAGGGCGAGATCGCGGGCGGCCTTGAGGTCGACGGGAATGAACTGAATTTTATCGCCCGACTTGAGCTGCCCCAACTGCCACAGATCCGCCTCGATCACCGTCACCGGGCAGACAAACCCACCCAGGCTCGGGCCATCCGGGCCGAGGATCACCGGCATGTCGCCAGTGAAATCCACCGCACCAATCGCATACGGATTGTCATGGATGTTCGACGGATGCAGACCCGCTTCACCGCCATCCTCACGCACCCACTCAGGCTTCGGCCCGATCAGGCGCACGCCGGTGCGGCTGGAATTGAAGTGCACTTCCCACTGGGTCGCGAAGAACGTGGCAATGTAGTTTTCGCTGAAGTATTCCGGCGCGCCGTGGGGGCCGTAGATCACCCGGATCTGGCGCACGCTCGGCAGCGCAGTGATGTGCTGTTCGGCCAGTTGCTGGCCGGCGCTGCGCTCGGTCAATGCCGGCACATGCAAGACGTCACCGGCCCTCAACGCGCGACCGCCATGCCCGCCAAACTGGCCGAGAGTGAAGGTACTTTTGCTGCCCAGATAATCCGGCACCTGCAGGCCGCCGCGCAGACACAGATAACTGCGCGCGCCGGCGCCGCTGATGCTGCCCAGTTGCAATGTAGCGCCGGCCGGGATCAGCAGCGCGGTGTTCATCGGCACCGGTTCAGCGT
Organism: Pseudomonas sp. B21_DOA; assembly: GCA_030544685.1. NCBI lineage: Bacteria > Pseudomonadati > Pseudomonadota > Gammaproteobacteria > Pseudomonadales > Pseudomonadaceae > Pseudomonas > Pseudomonas sp. B21_DOA. Next base: position 2,453,758 of record CP086683.1, read on the forward strand.
CAAGCGTAAGGGCAATCGGCGCGCCAGTGACTGCGACCACGGCATCACAATTGAAACGCAGGATCGGCCCGCTCATGGTGATTTCCAGTGCGGCGGCGCCTTGTTCATTGCCGAGCAGACGATTGCCCAAACGCAGCGCTCGGCTATCCATCGGTCCCGAGGGCGGCACGCCGACGGCCCAGTAACCGAGGCGGCCGGGGTAGTCCTGCACGCTGGTCTGCGTGCCGGCGCTGAGCACTTCGAAGGTGTTGGCGTGATACAGCAGATTTTCCAGACAACGGGTCCACGGCTGACCGCTGGCGAATGGAGTATCGAGCAGAATCTGCCGCAGATAGTCGCGGTTGGTTTCCACGCCGTACAGCAGGCTATCGCCCAGTGCCTGATGCAATTGAGCGCGAGCCTGTTCGCGACTCGGCGCCCAAGCGATGAGCTTGGCAATCATCGGATCGAAATACGGCGGGATTTCCACACCGGCCTCGACCCAGGTGTCGATGCGCAACTCAACGCCGTTGGCAGGCGGAAACTGCACAGCGGTCAGCAGGCCCGGGCTCGGCTGGAAATCACGCCCCGGATCTTCCGCGTACAGACGTGCCTGAATTGCATGGCCCTGCGGTTCCAGACCTTGATACAACTCGCGCAGCGGTGGCAGATCACCGGCGGCCAGCTCGATCATCCAGCGCACCAGGTCCACATCCCACACCTGTTCAGTGACGCCGTGCTCGACCTGCAGCCGCGTGTTCACTTCAAGGAAATAAAAACGCTGAGCCTCGCTGTCGAAGACGAATTCGACGGTGCCGGCGCTGCGGTAATTCACCGCTCGCGCCAGTTTGATCGCCGCCGCGCACAGCTCATCGGCCATGCCTTCGGGCAGGCTCGGCGCCGGGGTTTCTTCGAGGACTTTCTGGTTGCGCCGCTGCACCGAGCAGTCGCGCACGCCGAGAGCGATGACTTCACCGCAGCCGTCGCCGAATACCTGCACTTCCAGATGCCGCGCGCGTTCGATGTACTTCTCGATGAACACCCCAGCGTCGCTGAAGTTGTTCTGGCCGAGGCGTTTCACCGCTTCGAATGATTCGCTCAATTCATTGGCGCTGCGGCACACGCGCATGCCGATGCCACCACCGCCAGCGGTGCTTTTCAGCATCACCGGGTAGCCGACCTGCTCGGCGGCGCTCAGCGCGCAATCGAGGCTGTCGAGCAGGTCGGTGCCTTCGAGCATGGGTACGCCGTGCTGTTTGGCCAACGCGCGAGCAGTGTGCTTGAGGCCGAATACCCGCAATTGCTCCGGCGTCGGTCCGATGAAGGCGATGCCCTGCGCTTCGCAGGCTTCGGCGAACGCTGCGTTCTCGGAGAGAAACCCGTAGCCGGGATGAATCGCCGTGGCGCCGCTTTGTTTGGCGATAGCAAGGATTTTGTCGACCGCCAGATAGGTCGTGGACGCCGCGCCTTCGCCTAGGCTGTACGCTTCAGCGGCCTGGGAAATATGCAGGCTGGCGGCGTCGGCTTCTGAGTACACGGCGACGCCTTGGGCCTTCAGCACGTTGATCGTGCGCAGGATCCGACAGGCAATCGCGCCACGGTTGGCAATCAGGATTTTTTCGAACATGGCATAACCCCTGGAGGGGAGCGGGCCGTCCCGCTGTTTTTCGACGGACATCCGGGCCGTCCCGGATGGAAAAACACACTTCACTCCAACCCACCACAAACCCCTGTGGGAGCTGGCTTGCCAGCGATGAGGTCGGCACATCCAACATTGTTGGTGACTGAAACACCGCAATCGCTGGCAAGCCAGCTCCCACAGGACTATCAGTGCCTTGAAGCTTTCAGACACTGCCCGGAACGCGCCTGGCACAGGGCAAAAAGCCAACGGCGTAAACGGCTGATGGTCAGTTCCATACCAGCAACTCCGCCGGAGTCGGGTTGTAGGCATTGCACGGGTTGTTCAACTGCGGACAGTTGGAAATCAGCACGATGACGTCCATCTCCGCGCGCAAATCAACGTACTTGCCCGGCGCCGAAATACCGTCCTCGAAGGTCAGCCCGCCATCCGCCGTTACTGGCACGTTCATGAAGAAATTGATGTTCGGCCCGATGTCGCTCTTGCTCAATCGGCCGTCGTGGGCGCAGGCGCGCAGGTAGTTGTCGCGGCAGCTGTGCATGTAGCGTTTTTCCAGGGCGTAGCGCACGGTGTTGCTCTCTTGCGCGCAGGCGCCGCCGAGGGTGTCGTGGCGCCCACAGGTGTCGGCAACGATGGTCAGCATCGGCTGGCCGAGGTTGGAATACAGCACGCTGCCGGTGCTCAGGTAGACGCTGTTCTGTCGGCGCAAGGTGCGTTGCACGTCGTAGCGTTCCTTCGGGTTGGCGAGGCTGTAGAACAAGGTGTCGACGGCCTGATTGCCTTCCAGATCGAGGATGCGCAGGGTCTGCCCGGCCTTGACTTCCATCAGCCAGGGCTCGCCGGCGGGAATGGTCGCGCGGTAGATCGCGCTGTCGGCTTGCTTGTGCGAAGTGGCGATTGCGAGTGACATGGCAGCGATCCTCAGGCGAACAAACGGTCAGTGTTGATGAAGCCGCGCTCGTTTTCCGGGCGCGAAGTGCGGCAATGTTCGGCGACGCTGGCGTCGGCGTTCATCCAGCTCAGCTTCAAGGGTTTCGGGGCGTATTCGGGAGACGGGTCCATCGGATGTTGCAGGGCGGTGAGCACCACCAGGGTGTCCATCGGCGCGTATAGCTCGATGTAGTCACCGGCCTTCGAATTGCCCTCGACGAAGTGGAAACGCCCGGCCTCATCGACGTTCACGCGGCTGAACAGATTGAGGGTCATCAGCAGGTCGGACAGGCCCAGGCCCCACTTGCCGAGTTCCACCAGCAGGTTGTCGGTGCCGTTGCGAAAGAAGCCGTTGCGCAATTCCTGATAGCGGCCCTGGCCGTATTTTTCGGCGACCTCTTGCGCGCACAGCACGCCGCCGAGGCTGTCGCTCCAGCCGCAGGTGTCGGCGCTGATCGCGGCGAGCACGCGGCCCATGTCCGAGTACAGGCAGTGGCCGGCGGTGAGCTTGGCGGTGTGTTGGCATTTGAGGCTGTCGGGCAGGTTCAGCCGCTCGGTTTTTTCATTGGCATTGAGCAAGGTCAGGCTGACATTGGCGCCGCCGCGCAGGTCGGTCAGACGCAGCAATTGGCCGCGCTTGAGCACGAACGAACGGTGGCCGCCGCCCGGCAGCAGTTCTTCAGCGAAGGGTGGGAAGAGTTGGATTGAATCAGTCATTGGAGCAGTCCTCTCAAGCAGTGCGAAGGGTGCCCGCCAGCGGTAGCGGCAGGGCCTCGACGGCGGCGCGCTGGGCGCGGCGGTCGCTGTTCAACGGGATGTCGTAGGTGATGCGGGCGCCATAGGCGCCGGGGCGTGCGGGTCGAGGCGCACCTTGTCGAACACCAGCAGGCGCGTGCCGAGGCTGAAGCCTTCGGACAGGTCGTGGGTGACCATGAACACCGTCAGTTGCGTCTCGCGCCACAGCTCCAGCAGCAGCGCGTGCATGTCTTTGCGGATGCCCGGATCCAGCGCGCCGAAGGGCTCGTCGAGCAGCAACACGCGCGGCTTCATGATCAGCGCCTGAGCGATGGCCAAGCGTTGCTGCATGCCGCCGGACAGCTGTGCCGGGTACTTGTCCAGCGCATGGCCGAGGCCGACTTTTGTCAGCAGGGCTGCAGCCTGTTCGCGGGCCTCGCGTTTGGCGCTGCCAAACAGCCGGCCGAGCAAGGGCGCGCGCGGCAATTCGAGACCAAGGGCGACGTTGTCGAGCACGCTCAGGTGCGGGAACACCGAGTAGCGTTGGAAGACCACGCCACGGCTGGCATCCGGCTCGCTGGCCAAGGGCTGGCCGTCGAGCAGAATCTCCCCGCGACTGGCGGTTTCCTGGCCGAGGAGCAGGCGCAGGAAGGTCGATTTGCCGCAACCGGAGGCGCCGACCAAGGTGCAGAACTCGCCTTCGTTGACGCTCAGGTTCAAGCCTTCCAGAACCACTTGATCGGCGTACTGCTGCCAGACGTTTTTTACTGTGATGAAGCTCATTTCGCCGCTCCCTCGTACCACGGGAAAGCGCGCTGGGTCAGCTGTTTCAAGGCCCAGTCCATCAGCCAGGCGAGCAGGGTGATCCACACCACGTAGGGCAGGATCACATCCATCGCCAGGTAGCGCCGCACCAGAAAGATCCGGTAGCCGAGACCATCGGTGGAGGCGATCGCTTCGGCGGCAATCAGGAACAGCCACGCCGAACCGAGCATCAAGCGCAGCGAGATCAGCAAGCGCGGCAACAGCTGCGGCAAGACCACGCGCAGCATCAGCGTCCAGGTCGAGGCGCCGAGGGTCTGCGCCTTGATCAGCAGTTCGACCGGAATGTCGCGGGCACGCTGTTCCAGATCCCGGGCCAGCGCTGGCGTGATGCCGATGACGATCAGCATGACCTTCGACAACTCGCCCAGGCCGAAGACGATGAACAGAATCGGCAGGATCGCCAGCGGCGGCACCATCGACAGCACCGTCAGCAACGGCGACAACGGCGCGCCGAACAGCGGCAGGGTGCCCGCCGCAATACCGAGGCAAAGACCCGCCAGCGCCGCGATGCCGAGGCCGATGACCAAACGGCGCAGACTCGACGCAGTGTCTTGCCACAGCAGGTATTCACCGGTGCGGCTGTCGGCGTTGAAGGCCAGGCGTTTTACCGCGTCGCTCATCTGCACGGCGCTGGGCAGCAGTTTGTCGTTGGGGTTGTCCGCCAGGCGCTCGGCCGAGCCTGTGAAGTAGGCGAACAGCACAAGCGCGAACGGCAGGATCATCAGCAACAGGCGACTCGGGCGATCGGGGTGGCGATTGATCAGGCGCATGGCCAAATCCTCCGTGGCTTACAGCTTGGCGTCGGCGGCCATCTGCACGTAGGTCGGATCGAAACGCAGCTTGAGATTGGCGGTGTCGCCGCTGGTCACGCCGTTGGCGAAAGACATGCCGACCGCGCTCGGGTCCTTCGCGCCTTCGCCGAGCAGGCCGTGCTCGAAGGAGAACTCAGCGACCTTGCGCATGGTGTCCGGCAGTTGTTTGCTGGTGGCGAAATTCAGCGCTTCGCTCGGCGTGGCGAACAGTTTTGTGGTGTCCAGTTGCGCCTGGAACCCTGCCAGATCGGTGCCAGAGGCCTTGGCCATGTGTTCCAGCGCAGCTTTGCTCGCGGCGGTTTTCGCGTTCATCAAAGCGACCACTTCGAACCACGCCCCGGTCAGCGCTTTGCCCAGTGCCGGGTTGTCTTTGAGGGTGGCGCTGTTGACCACCATCATGTCCATGATCTCGCCGGGGATCTGGCTGGAATTGAACACTTCGGTGACGCCGGGTTTGGCTTTGATATCCGAGAGCATCGGGTTCCAGGTGGTCACGGCGTTGACGTCGTCGGTGTTGAACGCGGCGGCAATGTCGGCGTCGGAGGTGTTGACCACTTTCAGGTCTTTCTCGGTGAGGTCCACCGAGTCCAGCGCGCGGGCCAGCAGGTAATGCGAGACCGACAGCTCGACCAGATTGACGTCCATGCCTTTCAGATCAGCGACTTTTTTACCTTCGCCTTTGAGCACGATGCCGTCGTTGCCATTCGAGAAGTCGCTGACGATCAACGCGGTGCTGTCGACGCCACCGGCAGCGGGAATGGTCAGCGCATCCATGTTGGTCATGGTGCAGCCGTCGAACTGGCCGGCGGTGTACTGGTTGATTGATTCGACGTAGTCGTTGAGCTGCACGACGTCGATCTTGATCCCGTATTTCTTCGCCCATTTGTCGACGATGCCCTGGCTGCCGGCGTATTCCCATGGCATCCAGCCGGCGTAGATCGTCCAGCACACGCTGAAGTGGTCTTTCTGGGCGGCGGAAGATTGCGTGCTGATAAGCGCGGCGAAGGCGGCGGCGAGCAGGGCGGGGAAACGTAGTCGGATCATTGCGGATTCTCCAGTTGATCGAGGGCGGACAGGAAGGCAACGCGGCACCGCGAACGGTGGCTTGTCTCCCGGGCTTTTGTCCCGCCGTGTAACCTCAACTGGAGGTCGCCAACTCTCGGACCAGCCACTCGCGCTTGCGAGCCGGAACCCTAGTCAGCCATTGCAAATTGTGGTGCCGCGAACCTGTGATGACTCCTGCACAGGTTTGCTAAAGCGAGAGACGTGCCAAGTCGGGGCGAGGCCTCTGCGGCGGGGATCTGCTGGATTGCCGAGGTGAGCGGGGCGAGCGACGGCGCATCGTGGTGGTGCGTGGTTGCACCGTCATGCAGCGCGTTTACGCTTCACGGGTCGCTGATTTTGCGGATAAACAAGATTTCATAATCACTTGTTTCAACTTGTTGCAGGAACGCACCAGATTCTGAAATCGCTGTCTGATTCTTCGACAGTCACGCAATTGCTGACGGTCGCCTGCCAGCGTCGCTGGTGTGGCCAACCCGCGGTCCAGGAGGCCGCCATGTATCGCCGAATCGTACTGCTTGCCGTGATGCTTTTTTCCCTTGGCGGATGCGTTCCTTATTCCTATGGAGACAGCTACTACAGGTCAGAGGTCTACACATCACCCGCACCGGCCTATTACAGCGGTGGCGGCTCCTATTACCGCAGCGGCGGCACTTATTACACTCAGCCGCGCTACTACCAGCCAGCGCCGCGGTACTACCAGCAACCGCGTTATTACCAGGCGCCGCGGCACTATCAACCGGCCCCGCGTTATTACGAAAGCCGTCGCTGGCACGGCAACGATCGCGGACGCCGGGACGGCCACCGTCGCGGCGGTTGGGACAATGACCACCGGGGCCGCGGCAACTATGATCGTCACAGCGGTCGCCGTGACTACAACGGCCGTGGCAACCGCTGGTAAATCACCGCAACGAACAAGCGGCGCATCAAGCGCCGCTTTTTTTGCCTGTCGAAAACGTGTTCCGTGGGCCGTCTCCCAAGGCAATCCCGGAAGCGTCCTACAGTTTCATTTCGTGGTGTTTGTTAGCGTTCGTGGATGCCGAACGAGGCGAGCAATCCTCAGCTCGATAGCGGCGAAAAATGGACGTTCAGCGCTATGAAGCTACTGGTTATTCATCAAAATTTTCCCGGTCAGTTCCGTCATGTGGTGCTGGCAGCACTGGACCGCGGTGATGAGGTCGTGGCGATAGGCCGGGACACGGCACCGGGCGTCGACGGTGTGAACACCCATCGCTATCGAGCGACCAGCCGAGCGCCCGGCAATATTCACCCCTATCTGATCCGATACGAACAAGCGGTAATTGATGGGCAGAAGGTCTTCGAAATTCTGAGCAGGCTGAAGCGTTCGGGTTATCAGCCAGATGTCATTCTTGCTCATCCCGGATGGGGAGAAACGCTGTTCGCCAAGGACGTCTATCCCGATACGCCGCTGATTCACTATTGCGAGTATTACTATCGAGCGCAGGGCGCCGATTGCGGGTTCGACCCTGAATTCCGCCGAGCCACAAGGGAGTCGTCACGGCTGCGAGTGCTCAACTCGCTGCATCTGTTGAATCTTGAACACTGTGATGCCGCGATTGCGCCTACGCAGTGGCAGCGCAGCCTGTTTCCGGCTGCTTACCAGTCGGCAATCCGGGTAGTTCACGAAGGTGTGATTCAACGTTCTGACCTGGCGAAAGTCGCGGCAGTCAGATTGCCCAATGGAATCGAGCTCAAAGCCGGACAGCCGATCGTCACCTATGTCGCCAGAAACCTCGAGCCTTATCGCGGCTTTCACAGTTTCATGCGAGCGATCCCGCTTATTCAGGCCGAGTGCCCCGATGCGCAGATCATCGTGGTTGGCGGTGATGGTGTCAGTTACGGGAGTAAGCCGGTCGGGTATCCGGATTGGCGCAGCAGGATGGAGGCAGAGGTCAGTTTCGATCACTCCAGCGTGCATTTCACAGGGAAACTTCCTTACCAGACTTACCGCGCGGTTCTCGCATGTTCCAAAGTCCATGTTTATTTGACGTATCCGTTTGTCTTGTCGTGGTCGTTACTGGAGGCGATGGCGTCCGGTTGTGTGGTTGTTGCGTCGGATACGGCTCCGGTAAGGGAAGTCATTGTCGATGGGGCTAATGGCATGTTGGTGGATTTCTTCGACCATCAAGGAATTGCCAGCAGTGTAAGCAAGGTTTTGCAGTCGGCAGGTGAGTACGATGGTCTTGCCAGCGCCGCGAAGTTGACGGCAGGTCGGTTCAGTGTGGAATCGGGCGTGAGCCAATACTTTGAGGTTTTTGCAAACGCGATATCCGGACATAACGACATACCAACCGTTCCGCAGTTTGAGCGGGAGGTTTGAAATGTCCAGGAAGTCGCGTAAGCAGGCGATCAGGTGGTTTAAAAGGTTATTGAAGTATGGATTGTTCTTTTATGTCTGTTATTGCGTAGCGGAATTTTATATTCGCAAAGAACAATCCGCGGCGTCGGCGGCTATTCACCAGGCAGACGAGAAAGCTTGTCAGAACAAACTGGCGAGCATGCAGCAAGTGCCGATATTAGGCGGCGCCTATATAGATAAGACGCTAGTCCCTGAGTTTTACGTTGGCATGCCGGAGATGGTGAACAAGAAAGCGTGTCTGGCCATTGCTCTGAAGGGGCTTTTCTGGTGGACCGGGACGGGACTGCACCGGCACCAGAATCAGCGCCCGGAACCGATCCCCGAAAGCTGGCGGCTCTATAAATTGAATGCCGGGCTTTTTACTAGAAAAGAAACTACCGAGCCCCATGAGCGGGGTTATCGGCACGTCAACTGGCCGGATGAGTTGATTGTGAAACTAAAGAATTATCCGGGGCTGGAGATTTGGCTGGATGCACCTCCGCCGCATTTCAAGAATGAAGACTCGGTTAGAACGTTTGTCATTACTGGCTGGCCGCGGCGAGATGGAACCCCTCGGTTGATCAACTGTGACGGCTTGATTCGCCCGGCGTCGGAGGAAAAACTGACTGACGAGAAACTGGCAAGGTTCAGCAGAGCTGAATTGGAAAATCTTGATTTCGGCAAACTGAATTTCTTCTGCAATATCAATCTGGATAACTTCGACTTTTCCGGGGGCACGGTAGCGTAGGACTCGGATTAGCGTCATTACGCGAAGCACCTGAGATGCTCAAATATCTCAGTGACTATCTTTCACGCTCTGTTATTACAAGGAAGTAACAATGAGTTATGTATTCAGCGATATGGAAAAATCAGAGATTATCAACGCAGCCAATATTTGCAAAGGAATGAGGCTGCGCTCAAAACAGCTTCAGTACGATGCACTGAAATTAGCAGGGGCAAGCTGCGCCCCCTGTACCAAAAGCTGTTCGATATTATTGGCGAAAAAATTTCTGAGGTTTTCGCTGTCGATAAAGAGGCTGGAGAGGTGCTGAAAAACGCCAGACTCTGGCTTGCCGTGGCCATTGATGCCAACGGTGGAAACGGTGCCTACTCGGCCCTGATTCGTGGTTACACCTCACGTCAGGGTGAACTCAGACTGAATACGATTTTCAGTGAAGACCTGATGCAGCTTTCATCCAACCAGGTTGCCGTCAACTTCATCAATACCCTGATCAACGGATCCCTTGCCGGTCAACTGGCGCCATGGACGGTTCCGTCAATCAGCCAGATCGCTGAAATCGACGCCAGCGCGATTGGCGAGGCGCTGTTCAAGGAGGTTTGCGGGGAGGACGATACCGCCGTGAAACGCAATGCCGGCTGGTCTGGAACAGTCGGATTCAGCCTGTTGGGCGGTAAACCTCCCTATGAAACGTGGAGACTGATCTCTGCGGGCGACCCGGATGCGGAAGATGGCGGCCCACCCACTCAGGCAAAGCCCAACCGGCTCGACGACTATAAAAACATTCTCTTCGCCATCGACGCCTACAGCGTCGGCCTGCGAGCGGCCATCAATAATTTCGGCGTCAATCCACTGCAAAGTCTGCTTTCAGTGGTGCCGGAGCAAGTCAATATCGCGCTGGCCAGTGGCAGTGTGAATCCGCTAATTGAACATGTAGTAAAAGGCACGCCTGTTGCCGCCGTGGTCGAGCTGATCTTGCGCTACGGCCAGAACGAATTTTTCGACATGTTCAAGCGCACTTACGACGGCGATTCTGCTGCCACACCCACCACCAACGAAACCTTCGCCAGCAACGCTTACGCATTCTTTTCGGCATTCTCCGCAGAACAGTCGCAAAGCATCGTCACCCGGACAATAGGCGAGTTCGGCAATGCCAATGCATGGGCAAAACTGGCAGGCGAGGCGACGCCGCTCGGTCTGGCGTTGCGTAACTCTTTGCAGCAACTCAGTGAAGTCGTCATAGAGCGAGCCGACGCTTATCCCGACCGCAACCTTGAACTTTACGATCCGCACACTGGCGAAGGCGACATCACCGCACCGTGGCTGGCGGATCGAGCGCAAATGCTGGCGCGGTTGATTGCCCGAACCCAGGGCTCGTTTGGCGAACACTCGCTGCAGCAGTTTTCCTACTCCGATCTCGCCTCAGGCAAACAGGCGCCGATGACCACCGGAGTGCTGAACCCGCTGGCCCTGTTCGGTGATGACGGCGGGCGATCTTTCGCTGGTGGCGCAAATGCCGATCATCTGTATGGCGGCGTGGGCAATGACTCGATCCATGGGATGGCCGGTCACGATGTCATTGAAGGTGGTCGCGGCAATGACTCGCTGAGCGGAGGTGACGGCAATGATGTGTTGTACGGGATGGCCGGTGATGATGTGCTGATCGGAGGAAGGGGTAACGATTCTCTGATCGGGGGCGAAGGCAACGACCGTTATGAATTCTCCAGCGGCGATGGCCTCGACGAGATTCTTGATGCCAATGCCAATGGGCAACTGTGGATCAACGGCGGGCCGATTCCCCATCTCGAACGCCGCGCGCCTCTGAGCAATATCTGGTCTACCGAGGATCGGTCCATCAGCCTGACGCTTGTTGAAAGCACCCTCAACATCAAATACGGCGAGGGCGATCTGGTGGTGATCAAAAACTTCCAGCCCGGGATGCTTGGCATCCGCCTCCCTGAATACGAGGGGCAGCCGCTCACTGCTGCGGATTTGACGCTTCAGGGCGACTGGAGAGCCAAAGACGCAGATCCAACTGTCCCCGGCGATCAGCCCTCCTTTGATGAACTGGGCAACGTGGTGCTGCTGCCCCAGGTTAAACAGCGCAACAAGGCCGACGTACTTTACGGTTCCGCCGCAGACGACGTCATTCTCGGCTTGGGTGGTTCTGATCGATTGTTCGGCAAGGCTGGAGACGATCGATTATTCGGCGACAAGCAGACGACAATCGAAAAGGCCCTGGTTGAGGGTGATGCCAAGGGCAAGGCAAGTCGCGGAGACTGGCTCGACGGCGGGCAAGGTGACGATTTACTTATCGGTACGGCATCGCGAGACGTTCTGCTCGGTGGCAATGACCGGGATACCCTGATCGGCGGTGCTGGCGATGATGTGTTATCCGGGGACGAAACCACCGGTGCGCTGGAACAAGGTTGGGCGGTCAAGCGCGCTGCCGTCACGATTGCTCGCGGTGTGACCAGTCACCGAGCGGTCTATTCAAAGGCCTCGATAAACAGCGCGCCCGAGGGCGCTGACGACGTGCTGTACGGGCAGGGTGGCAAGGATATTATCAACGGCGGCTGGGGTGAGGACCTGCTTGACGGCGGAGCTGACGACGATTTTCTCAAAGGCGATCAAGGTAACGACACCCTGGCCGGTGGCAGCGGCAACGACGTAATGCTCGGCGACAACCTCGATTGGGGCGGTGGTCTACCCAGCAAACACCATGGCAACGATATGCTGGACGGCGGCAGTGGTGATGATTCACTCGGCGGTAACGGTGGCAGCGACGCTTTGTATGGCGGCCCTGGCAACGACATCTTGCAGGGTGATGACGGCGTACTGGACGGCGTCGAAGGCGATGCCGCGCATTTTTTGGCGATGATCTGCTGGACGGTGGCCCCGGCGATGACAAGCTCTGGGGCGGCGGTGGCGATGATTTGCTCTTCGGCGGCGAAGGCAATGATGATCTGATTGGCGATAGCCCCGAGCATCCGGTTCGTTATCAGGGTAACGACTTTCTTGATGGCGGTGCGGGGGATGACACCCTGCGAGGCATGGGCGGCGCGGATACGCTGCTGGGTGGGGCGGGAGCTGATTTCCTCGATGGTGACGTGTCTGACCTGCAGCCGGGCGGCATCAACGATGATTTGCTTCAGGGCGGTGAAGGAAACGATACGTTGCAGGGTGGCTTCGGTGCGGACACGCTGTACGGCGGCGCGGGTGACGACATCCTGGCCGGCGATTACGAAAACAGCGCTGAGGCCGAGCACAATGCCGATTATCTGGACGGTGGTTCAGGCAACGACACGCTGCTCGGAGGCGCTGGCAACGACACCTTGCTGGGCGGGGAAGGGACGGACTACCTGCGCGGCGATTCTGGCGATAACGTGTTTGATGGCGGTCCCGGTCACGACGTGTTGGACGGGCTGGATGGCGCTGACATCTACTATTTCGGCGCTGGCGACGGCCTGGATATCGTCACCGATGCTGGCGGCCGCAACATCATCAGGTTCGGCGCAGGGTTTTCCGCGCGAAGCCTGAAGGCCGACGTTATCGAAGTTACCGTCGGTACGGTGTTGCGACTGGCCAATGGCACGGGCGACGCGATACTCATCAAAAATCACGAGAAGTGGAAGGATTCCACATTCAGTTTCAGCGACGGCGTGGTACTGGATTACGCAGATGTCCTGCGCAAAACTCTGCCACCAATAGAGACGGCCGCGTCACCCATACTGGAACCTGTCACCGTCCCTGCAACCCCTGAAAGCAAAGTTGAGGATCCGGTTCAGCCAGACGATGTAACCGCTACGGCGCAAGGCCCGGTGGCATCTGTTCAAACGGTCGACTGGACCGATGAGTTCCTCACGCAACTCAAGTCAAAACGCTCTGCCCGCAAACTCGCCACAGGTTTTACCTTGAACGATCAAGGCGTCTGGGTTCGCAGTCATATCTCCACCAGCGCCACCGGCTACACCACTCACACCGAACTGAACGATGACAGCATCGGGGCCGGGGCACTGTCGGAAACGCCGCCATGGATGAAGGCTGATGCCGGGCAAGCCGTGATCAGTGAGAGGCAGTCGAAGACCACAACCCGTGTCGAACAGAAACTGGTGAAAGCGGAGGGAGCAATGCCTTCCTCAAGCCAGGCACCTCGCTATTATCGATCCGGCTCGGCCAACGGGTTTTCATTCAATACGGGCGACGTATTGGTTGAAGACCGACAGCAATCCGGCGCGCTTGAAGGCTGGTACGTCTATCCGGCGGCAAGCTTCAGTTCGGGTGCAACAGTGCCCAAGGCGTTTCGCTGGGATGTCACGACTGAAACGATCAAACGGAAAATCGTCCATGGCAACGATGCCGGCGGGCGAGTCAACGTCGAAGTGGAAAACGTTTTCCACGGCGGCGCGGGAGACGATCTGATCGTCGCTTATGCAGGCTCCCCACTTGACTACGGCACTGTCGGTGACAGAACACCGGGCGCGTTTTTATCCGCAGGTGCAGGTGACGATACCTTGCTGGGCTCCGAGGGCGCCGACTATCTGCTCAGCGGCTCGGGTGATGACTGGCTCTACGGCGAAGACGGCGCCGACACCTACATCGTGCAAGCGCATGCCGGAGCGACAACCACGATTGCGGACGTGCTCAACCCTGTTTTCCACCGAGCAGAAATTGGCGTAGCGGGGTGGAAAGACCAATACGGATTGATCGATCAGGACACGGTCGTTCTTCCAGCAGGCGCGCAGCGCGATGTACTGCAATTGAGCTGGGGTGCTGCGCTGATAGAGACCACCCATGTCGAGCTGGAGCCCAACCCGAGTCGCGGGGCTTACCGCAACCCGCCGAGAGCGAAAATGCTTCATCCGACACTCGATATCCAATGGGGCGGGACGCAAAAGTCCGCATCGTCTTGCCCCACAACGGTGAACTTGAGGGCGCCGGTATTGAGCTCGCAAAGTTCGCCGATGGGTCGGTCGCAAGTTTGAAGCAGCTCCTGGAATCAAGTCAGCTGGGACCCGCGCCCGAGACTTTTCATACGGGTGTCATCGTCAACCATCCCACCCGTTCAACTTCCTTGCGAGACGGACGAGCACTTCCATTAGTCGGCGGTCGTGGCAATGACACGATAACCGGGGCGGGAGAGATCCGAGGTATGCAGGGGGATGATGTGCTCACGGGCAGCCCCGGTGATGATCTGCTGCTGGGGGGCCGGGTGATGACACGCTGGCGGGCGGCGCTGGAAGTGATCTCTACCGATACGATGGCCTCGGTCGAGACGTGATCATCAATAACGGAGGCGGCCGGGACGGGATCGATTTTTCCGAACGCAGGTTGACGATCGACAACTTGAAGTTTCACCGTGAGCGCGATGATCTGGTGATCGTGGTGGATTACGGCATGGCGCCGAAAATCCGGGTTTCCAATCACTTTTCCGCAGGTGAAAGCGCTATTGGCTTCATAAGGGTCAGCGAAGGAACAGCGACTCAAGACTACACCGCAACGCAAATTGCCGAACGTCTGCATCCTCTCCCGCCACTGAGGGACGTCGAGGATATTTTGATAAAGGGCGACGATGAAGCGCAGCGGGCATTGAAGGAAATCATTGGGTTCTACGAACTGAACGTCTGAGTTGCCAAACGACCGATTGAGCCAGCCCGCGACGCAAACCAGTTGCCATCGCGGGCCACGAGTCAGCTCAATACTGAGTCAGATCCGCCAACGGATGCCGCCCCTCCCAGACTTTATGAAAGTGCGCCTTGACCACCGCATCCGGCACGTTATTGATATCCGGCCAGTGCCAGTGCGGCTTCTGATCCTTGTCGATCAAACGCGCGCGCACGCCTTCGCTGAATTCCGGATGACGGCAGCAATTGAGGCTCAGGGTGTATTCCATCTGGAATACTTCGGCCAGCGACATGTGCCGCGCGCGGCTAATCTGTTCCCAGACCAGATGCGCGGTCAGCGGTGAACCCTCGGTCATGGTTTTCGCCGCGCGGGCAATCAACGGATCGCTGCTGTCGCGGTGCAGGCTGATGGCTTTCCACGCACAGGCAACGTCGCTGACATCGAGCAGTTCGTCGATCTGCGGACGACGCGGCAGCCACTGCGCTTCGGGCATTTGCTCAAGTGCCTCCTGCTGCAGAGCCTTGAGCAGGCTGTTGAGCTGCATGGCGGTCTGTTCCTGCCAGTTCAATTGCAGCAAGCCTTCGATCAATTGCGGTTGCTGTTCGTCGAGCAGGAAGCGGTCGGCCAGATCCAGATCCAGCGCATCACGGCCGTTGATGTGCGCGCCGGTCAGGCCGAGAAACAAGCCGAGCCTGCCCGGCAATCGGGCGAGAAACCAACTGGCGCCGACGTCCGGATACAGACCAATGGTGATTTCCGGCATCGCCAGACGGCTGCTCTGCGTGACGATCCGCGTGCTCGCGCCTTGCAACAGGCCCATACCGCCGCCCAGCACGTAACCGTGCCCCCAGCAGATCAGCGGTTTCGGATAGGTATGCAGGCTGTAATCGAGGCGATATTCCGCGCTGAAAAATTGCGCGGCCAGCGGCGGGACTTCGCCGGGGTGAGCACGGCAGGCTTCGACCAGGCTGCGCACTTCGCCACCGGCGCAGAAGGCTTTGGCGCCGTTGCCGCGCAGCAGCACGCAGACGACTTGCGGGTCATTGGCCCAGGCGTTCAATTTGTCGCTGAGGGCGTTGATCATCGGCAGGGACAGGGCATTCAGCGATTTTTCGGCATCCAGGCTGGCGATGCCGATGCGGGCGCCGTCGGTGCCGGTAAGTTCTTCGAAGTGCAGATTCATCGTGACCTCGATCGGGAATTTGAGCGATCAGTATGATCGCTATGGGGAAAGTGCCGGGTCTGCGTCAGATCAATTGACAAGCGTGGTCGGCTTTCCTAGGGTTCGCCCCATTGTTTTTGCCGGAAATGACCATGACTGCTGACGACCGTATCAAACTCGAACCGAGCTGGAAGGAAGCACTGCGTGCTGAGTTCGACCAGCCGTACATGGCAGAGTTGCGCAGCTTTCTGCAGCAGGAGCGGGCCGCCGGCAAGGAGATCTATCCGCCGGGACCGATGATTTTCAACGCACTGAACTCCACGCCGCTGGACCAGGTGAAAGTGGTGATCCTCGGCCAGGACCCGTATCACGGCCCGGGCCAGGCCCACGGTCTGTGCTTCTCGGTGCAACCGGGCGTGCCGGCGCCGCCGTCGCTGGTCAACATCTATAAAGAGCTGAAGCGCGACCTCAATATCGACATTCCCAACCACGGCTACCTGCAGAGCTGGGCCGAACAGGGTGTGCTGCTGCTCAACACCACCATGACCGTCGAGCGCGCCAACGCCAACGCGCACAAGGACAAGGGCTGGCAACACTTCACCGACCGCATCATTGAAGTGGTCAGCGAAAAGCAGCCGCATCTGGTATTCATGCTTTGGGGCGCCCATGCGCAGAGCAAGCAGAAGCTGATCGACGCGACCAAGCATCTGGTGCTGACCTCGGTGCATCCATCGCCGTTGTCGGCCTATCGCGGATTTTTGGGTTGTGGCCACTTCAGCCGGACCAACAAGTTTCTCGAACAGAATGGCGAAACGCCGATCGATTGGCGCTTGCCACCAATTTGATGTCTCGACCGGGTTGGCCCTTCGCGAGCAGGCTCGCTCCCACAGGAATTGTGTGCAATCCACAAACCCCGGTGGGAGCGAGCCTGCTCGCGAAAAGGGCAACTCGGTTTTCAGTCTTACGCGGGATGACGGTTCCAGTACCTGAACAACGGCTCCGCCAGAAACAGCACAAACAACAGCCGCATCACCTGCATCGCCGTTACCAGTGGCACCGACAATTGCAGGGTCTCCGCCGTCAAGCTCATCTCGGCAATCCCGCCGGGCATCATCCCAAGGGTCAGCGAACGCAAATCCAGATGGGTCAGCGTACTCAAGCCCAACGCGGCCAGTGACGCGATCAACATGGTCAGTGCCGTGCCGATCAAAGTCCGGCCCATGAAGGATGGGGCGTGGCGGAAGAACTGGCGATTGAAGTGACAGCCCAGACCGCTGCCGATCAGCCATTGGCCGATCTGACTGCCGCCATTGGGCAAACCGATGTGCAAATCCCACGTAATGCTCACCGCCGCACTGACCAGCAACGGCCCGAACAGCCATGGATTGGGTTGGCGCAAACGCTGCCAGAGCCACGCGAGCAGGGCGCCCGCTGGGAAAAGAATCGCCAGCCAGCGCCAATCGACGCTGCCGGCGTGAGCAATCGGCGTGCCGTCACCGAGCAGATACTTGAACGCCGCCGGCACGCACAACACCACCACCAGTACCCGCAGACTCTGCCCGGCCGCAACATGGCTGAGCCGGGCGCCATTGCGCGCGCCAAGGTTGACCATCTCCCCGGAACCACCGGGCATGCTTGAGAAAAATGCCGTGGCACGGTCCTCGCCGGTGCGGCGCATCAGCCACACGCCGACTACCGCCGACAGGCTGGTGACCAGCGCACCGAAGAAGATCAAACCGAAATGACTGAGCACCTGTTCCATCACCAGCGGGGTGAAGTGCAGGCCGATACCGATGCCGACGATCCACTGTCCGCACTTGCGCCCGCCAGGATTTCCGCCAGTTGCCACGGCGTCAGGCAGCGCACCAGGATGATCGCCAGCAACGAGCCGACCATCCACGGTAGCGGCCAGCCGATCTGGCTGGCGATGAAACCGCCAAGCAGACCGACCAGCGGGGTGCCCCACCAGGCTTTCAGGGAAGCGCGATCAGACATCGGCGATGGCGCGCCGCGCAGCCGAACGCTTGCGCCAGATGCGAATCAGCGGCATCAGCAGCATGATCGCGGTGAGGATCCAGCAACCGAAGGTGATCGGGCTCGACCAGAGAATCTCCAGCGCACCGTTGGAGATCGACAGGGCGCGACGCAGGTTCTGCTCCATCAGGCCACCAAGGATAAAGCCCAGCAGCAGCGGCGACAGCGGGAAATCCAGCTTGCGCAGGATGTAACCGAAGATGCCGATACCGATCATGAGGAACAGATCGAAGGTGGTCGCGTGCACCGCGTAAACACCAATCCCGGTGATGATCGCGATGATCGGCACCAGCGCCCAGTTCGGCACCGCGAGGATGCGGGTGAACACGCGGATCATCGGGATGTTGAGGATCACCAGCATGACGTTGGCGATGAACAACGACGCGATCAGGCCCCAGACGATGTCCGGTTGCTGTTGGAACAGCAGTGGACCCGGGGTGATGTTGTACAGCGACAGCGCGCCGATCATCACCGCCGTGGTGCCCGAACCCGGAACGCCGAGGGTCAGCATCGGAACGAGAGCGCCGCACGCCGCGCCGCCGATAGCGGTTTCCGGCGCGGCCAGACCACGGGGATCGCCTTCACCGAATTTGCCGCTGGTGCCGGCGATGCGCTTCTCGGTCATGTAGGCCACGGCACTGGCGAGCGTTGCGCCGGCGCCGGGCAGCACACCCATGATGAAACCGAGCACGCCGCAGCGGACGTTGACGACGAAAACCGACGCCGCTTCCTTGAAGTTGAACATCATCCGGCCGGTGGCTTTCACCGCTTCCTGGCCGTGGTGGGTTTTTCCAGCAGCAGAAGGATTTCGCTGATCGAGAACAGACCCAGCACCAGCACAACGAACTGAATGCCGTCGGTCAGGTGAATGTTGTCGCCGGTGAAACGGTACACACCACTGTTGGCGTCGATGCCGACGGTGGAAAGGAACAGACCGATCAGCGCCGCAATAAAGGTCTTCAGCGGTCGATCACCGGCCATGCCGCCGAGACAGACAATCGCGAACACCATCAACACGAAGTATTCCGCCGGTCCGAAGGCAATCGCCCATTTCGCCAGCAGCGGCGCAAACAGCACCATGCCGCAAGTGGCGATGAATGCGCCGATGAACGAACTCCACGCCGACAGCGACAGTGCCACACCGGCCATACCTTTACGGGCCATCGGATAGCCGTCGAGGGTGGTCATTACAGTTGAGGCTTCGCCCGGAATGTTCAGCAGGATCGAACTGATCCGGCCGCCGTATTCGCAGCCCAGATACACCGCCGCGAGCAGAATCAGCGCCGACTCCGGCGGCAGGCCGAGGGCGAACGCGATCGGGATCAGCAGCGCCACGCCGTTGATCGGACCGAGGCCCGGCAACAGACCGACGACGGTGCCGATCAGAGTGCCGCACAATGCGGTCACCAGGTTGTACGGGCTCAGCGCGACGCCGAAGCCCTGACCCAAATAGCCAAGGGTATCCATATCAGTTCTCCAGGACGCTGAGCAGGCCGAGAGGCAGCGGAACATCCATCAAGCGATCGAACAGCAGATAGAGACCAACCGCCATCAGGCTGATGATCACCACGCTCGGCAGCCAGCGGCCGCCGTAGAGACGCGCCATCGGTACGCCGGTAATGATGCTGGCCACGATGAAACCAAGGGGTTCGAAGGTGCCGGCAAACACCAGCAACAACACCACGCACAGACCGATCTTGGTCAGGGTTTCGCGATCCAGCGGCGGCTCATCCGGGTTGTGTTTGATCGGCGCCGGGCGAAACACCATGTACAGCAGTGCCAGGCCCATCAGGCCGAGCATCAGCAGCGGAAAGGCGCGCGGGCCGACCGGTTCGTAGGAAAAGGCCGCTTGGTACGGCCACGCCATCAGTGCCAGGCCGGCACACACCAGCAGCAACACTGAGGCGAAAATGCGTTGAATTAGCATGGGAGCTCCTGGGCTGCGTCCCTGCGTAGGAGACGCAGCCACTAGACAGAGACGATCACTGGATCAGGCCGAACTCTTTGGCCAGCACTTTGTAGTCGGCGACCTGCTTCTTCACGTAGGTGTCCAGTTCCGGGCCGGTCATGGCGAACGGGAACAGCTCACGCTGATCGCGCAGCTTGGCGAACTCGTCGGAAGCGAGCAGTTTGTCGAACGCGTCTTTCCACCAGGCGTAGTCTTCGTCGCTGACTTTCGGCCCGAGGTAGAAGCCCCGCACCACTGGCCAGACGATGTCATAGCCTTGCTCGCGAGCGGTCGGGATGTCTTTCATTTCCGGCTCGTCCAGACGTTTGTCGGCGAACACCGCGAGCAGACGCATGTCACCGCTCTGGATGTGCGGCATGGAGTCGGAGATGTCGGTACTGCCGACCTGGATGTGACCACCGAGCAGGGCCGTGGCGATTTCACCGCCGCCTTCGAGTGCCACGTAACGCAGCTCGCGCGGGTTGATCCCGGCAGCCTTGGCGATCAATGCGGTCTGCATCCAGTCCTGACTGCCGACGGTGCCGCCGGAGCCGATGACCACCGAGCCTGGATCTTTCTTCAGGGCTTGAACGAGATCGTCCAGAGTCTTGTAGGGCGAATCGCTTTTCACTGCGATGGCGCCGTAGCTGGTGCCAACCGCCGCGAGCCAGCGCACGTTGGTTTCATCAAAGCGACCGAACTTGCCCTGCGCCAGGTTCAACAGCGAACCGCTCGACCATGCGACCAGCGTGCCGGCATCCGCCGGGCGTTGCGCGACCACCGCGTTGTACGCCACCGCGCCGACACCGCCGGGCATGTAGGTGACGCGCATCGGCTTGCTCAGCAGCTTCTGGTTGACCAGGGCGCTCTGCACCAGTTTGCAGGTCAGATCGAAACCGCCGCCGGGGAGGCAGGAGCGATGCATTCCGGGCGTTTCGGCTCGGCCATGAGTTGGCCGGCGAACAGCATCGCGCCAGCGGCGAGAGCGACTTTACGCAGTGATACGTTCATTTGAGTCTCCAGAGGAGTTGTTGTTATGGATGGACTGAATGATCAACGGGCAACGCTAAAGCTTAGCGGCAGGCGCAGTTTTCTCGCGGCGGGAGCGCAAGCATTGAAACAACGGAGGGGAAACAGGACCGCGGTGAGAAACCGACAGTGCAATTCTGGAATCGAGCAAGGCGAGCAGGCATTACAGCCTTGGTGCGCATGGAAGGCATGCTGGGGTACTCCGTTATTGTTCTTATGGGTCGAAAACGCTTCATGGCGTTTTTCGTTGCGCTGTGTGGCAGCAGCGCGACAGTCGAAACTGTCCGTGAGCCGACTCTAACCGGCTAACCTTTCAGCAACCTTTCAGTTGTCTTTCACGGTTTTCGGGCTTCACAGCGGCGGTTGCGGCTGTAAACTCCGCGGCAAAGCGCGGCGTCGGCCAACCCTGAACGAGGTACAAATCCATGCGTGTCCTGCTCGTCGAAGACCATTTGCAACTGGCCGAAAGCGTGGCTCAGGCGCTCAAGAGCACCGGTCTGACGGTGGACGTGTTGCACGATGGCGTGGCCGCCGACCTGGCATTGAGCAGTGAGGAATACGCCGTGGCGATTCTCGATGTCGGCCTGCCGCGCATGGACGGTTTCGAGGTGCTCGCGCGGCTGCGCGCTCGCGGCAAGAACCTGCCAGTGTTGATGCTGACCGCGCGCAGCGATGTGAAAGATCGCGTGCATGGCCTCAACCTTGGCGCTGACGATTACCTGGCCAAACCGTTCGAACTCACCGAGCTGGAGGCACGGGTCAAAGCCCTGTTGCGCCGCAGTGTCCTCGGCGGCGAGCGTCAGCAGCGCTGTGGCGTACTGGCTTACGACCTCGATACGCGTCGCTTCACCCTCGGCGAAGAACTGCTGACCCTGACCTCGCGCGAGCAAGCCGTCCTCGAAGCATTGATTGCGCGGCCGGGGCGAGTGATGAGCAAAGAACAACTGGCCGCGCAGGTGTTCGGCCTCGACGAAGAAGCCAGCCCCGACGCCATCGAAATCTACGTGCACCGCTTGCGCAAGAAACTCGATGGCCAGCCCGTGGCCATCGTGACCTTCCGTGGCCTCGGCTATCTGCTGGAAAGCCGCGATGCATAAGCCCAGCAGCCTGCGCTGGCGCTTGCTGTGGAACCTGGGATGGTTGCTGGTGGTGCTGATGCTCGCCAGTGGCTTGAGCGCTTACTGGAACGGTCGCGAAGCTGCCGACACCGCCTATGACCGCACGCTGCTGGCCTCGGCACGGACTATTGCGGCGGGATTGTCGCAGCGCGATGGCAGCCTCAGCGCCGACGTGCCTTATGTGGCGCTGGATACCTTCGCCTATGACAGCGCCGGGCGCATCTATTACCAGGTCAACGACATTCACCAGAAGTTGATTTCCGGCTACGAAAATCTGCCCGGACCGCCGCCCGGCACGCCACGCACCGACAGCTATCCGGCGCTGGCACGTTTTTATAACGCGAAGTACAACGGCCAGAACGTACGCGTGGTCAGCCTGCTCAAAGCCGTGAGCGAGCCGAACATGAACGGCATGGCGGAAATCCGCGTGGCCGAAACCGACGAAGCGCGGGTCAGCATGGCGCGCAGTCTGGCGGCGGATACTTTGCTACGTCTGGGTATGCTGGCCGTGGGCGCGTTGTTGCTGGTGTGGTTCGCGGTGAGTGCGGCGCTGCGCCCGCTGGAACGCTTGCGCACCGCAGTGGAAGAGCGCCAGCCCGACGACTTGCGGCCACTGCCGCTGGTGGAAGTGCAGCATGAACTCGGGCCATTGGTGCGCGCACTCAACCATTTCACCGAGCGCCTGCGCGGCCAGTTCGAACGGCAGGCGCAGTTCATCGCCGATGCCGCTCACGAATTGCGCACACCGCTGGCGGCACTGAAGGCGCGGCTGGAACTGGGCCTGCGCTCGAACGAGCCGGAAACCTGGCGCACCACCCTCGAATCGTCGGCACAAAGCACCGATCGCCTGACGCACCTGGCCAATCAGCTGCTGTCGCTGGCCCGCGTCGAAAACGGTGCACGGGCGATTGCCGAGGGCGGCGCGCAGTTGCTCGATCTGAGTCAGTTGGCCCGTGAACTGGGCATGGCCATGGCGCCGTTGGCGCACAAGCGTGGCGTAGCGTTGGCATTGGAGGCGGACGAGCCAGTGTGGTTGCGTGGCGAACCGACCCTGCTCAATGAACTGCTGAGCAATCTGGTCGACAACGCGCTGGCGCATACGCCGCCGGGCGGCAATGTGATTTTGCGGGTCACGGCGCCGGCGGTGCTTGAGGTTGAGGACGACGGGCCGGGGATTCCGCTGCACGAGCGTGATCGAGTATTCGAGCGATTTTACCGGCGTAATCAGCAGGTCGCCGGTTCCGGACTGGGACTGGCGA
The DNA here is from genome assembly GCA_030544685.1 of Pseudomonas sp. B21_DOA. NCBI lineage: Bacteria > Pseudomonadati > Pseudomonadota > Gammaproteobacteria > Pseudomonadales > Pseudomonadaceae > Pseudomonas > Pseudomonas sp. B21_DOA. The sequence continues at coordinate 2,477,013 of CP086683.1, forward strand.
TTGTCGGCGAGATCTGCCGTGCGCATCTGGCGCAGATTACCCTGCATGATGGCGAGCAGGCGGGGTTGAAGGTGCGGGTCAGCTTTATTGCCGGGTAGTACTTTTGTGGCGAGGGATTTTCCCCGGGTAGTAATCTTGTGGCGAGGGATTTATCCCCGCTCGGCTGCGCAGCAGTCGCCGTTCGGATCGCAGAGTCTAGGGTCGCTTCGCAACCCAACGGGGATAAATCCCCTCACCACAGGTCAGTAGAACATTGACCGCGATTCTTCCAGATCCGCGCAAAATTGCTTGTTCTCCGGATCAATCCCCAGCTTTCTGAACGCCGGCACACTCAGCGGATCAATCCGCGCAAAGGGATGGTCGGTGCCCTTGCGGCAATACAGGTTCGCCACTTGCACCACGTCCACGTAATCGATGCGGGCCGAGTCGCGTTCGAAATCCTCATAGAGCAACGGCAGTTGCACCAGACGCTCGGGAAACTCCCAGACCCGCAGTAACTTCTCGCCCAGCACTGGATGAATCTGCTCGATCACATGGGTCAGGCTGACCGCATCCGAGAGCAACTCGTTGTGGTCTTCGGCGTAAGTCAGAATCGGCAACACGCCAATCTGATGCACCAACCCGCCGAGTGCTGCTTGATCAGGCTTGAGCTGGGTATGACGACGGCAAAGTGCATAGCTGACGCCGGCGATCTCCAGACTGCTGCGCCAGACTTCGCGCATTTTCTGCTCAACCACTTCGGAGCGGGCGTTGAAGATCTGCTCCATGACCAACCCGATCGCCAGGTTGCTGCTGTAGTTGATGCCCAAACGGGTGATGGCGGTGTGCAGGTCGGTGACTTCCTGCGCGGCGCGCAGCAGCGGACTGTTGACCACTTTGATCAGGCGCGCCGACAGCGCGGTGTCGCGGCCGATGACTTTGCTCAGATCGCTGACGCTGATTTCCGGATCCTCGGCGGCCTTGCGAATTTGCAGGGCCACTTCCGGCAACGTTGGCAGAACCAGGTCATCGTTATCGATGGCCGCAACCAAATCCTGTTGGACCTTTTCCGCCAGTTCGCTCATTTGGACTCTCTAGGGTCTTGCAACAATGCTGCGATCAGCGCTGGATTTCGCGGTCGCGATCCAGTTCGTAAGGCAGGTCGAGCACGTGCAACGCGGGGCCTTCGAGGGCGCCCAGACGCAAATCACCGGCTTCGGCAGCTTCGGCCTGCAACACGGCCAGGAGTTCAATGTTTCCCTCGGCATTGGCGGCCAGCACCACTTCGCCGATCGAACTGTTGTGGCTGGGTGCGAACAGTTGAGTGGCGGGCTCTGGCAATTCAGTCGCGTCGAGGCGCAAGCGGTACAGACGACGCTTGAGCTTGCCCAGGTACTGCATGCGCGCAACGATTTCCTGACCGGTGTAGCAGCCCTTCTTGAAACTCACGCCGCCGACCGCCTGCAGATTGAGCATCTGCGGGATGAACAATTCGCGAGTGGAAGGCATGACCTGACCGATACCGGCGCGGATCTGGCCCAGCAACCATTGATTCAGCCCTGTCTCAGGCAGGGTGGCCGACAGTTGGCCTTGCACGCTTTGCGCCTGAGCGGCAGGCACCCAGAGTTCGGCACGGTTGGGCGAGACGCGAATGGCAATCAGGCTTTCATTGCGCACAACGCTGTCGGTTTCGGCGGGCAGTGCCAGACCGAGGCTCGTCAGGGCTGCGTCGCCATGCTCCAGACCGAAGCGCCCCAGGCGGCGCTTTCATCGGTCAGTTTCGATTTGGAGAACACCGCGTACTTTTTCAGGTCGGCCAGTTGCGGCTCGAGCAGCTCGCTGGCCATCGCCATCACCACACCGTCGCCTTCCAGCAGGATGCGAAAGCTCGACTGCATCCGGCCTTTTTGCGTGCAGCGGGCGCCAAGGCTGGCGCGGGTGTCACTCAGGTAATTGATATTGCAGGTCAACTGGCCTTGCAGGAACTTTCCGGCGTCCGCACCGCGAACCGCGAGTACGCCTTCATGAGACAGGGTGCAGAAAAAAGCAGAATCGGCCATGGGTCATCGCAGGGTAAATAGACTGGGGCACATCATAAGGGGGCAGGGTTGAAATGGGTAGTTGATAAAGGATCAGGGTGCCCGACCAAAGCCGACTGTGCGGCCCGCGTCGGGCCTGTATACTGCCCGGCAAATTCGAGGAGGGCTCCATGGTCGAACAAGTTGAACTGAATCGCCTCTTTTGGCACAGCCGTCGCGGCATGCTTGAGCTTGACGTGCTGCTGGTGCCGTTCGTGCAGGAGGTTTACGCGACGTTGAATCAAGTGGATCGCGATCTGTACGTGCGCTTGCTGACCTGTGAGGATCAGGACATGTTCGGCTGGTTCATGGAGCGCAGCGAGTCGGAAGATCCGGAGCTGCAACGCATGGTCCGGATGATTTTGGATCGTGTCCAGCCCAAGTAATACGTTCGAATGCCGCTGGCATGCCTCACGGCAGTTGCTGGCGGCGTATCTGCTGGCCCAGGCGTTCGCCATGGGCTCGTTGTTTCTGCTGTCGATTCCACTCTGGGCCAGTCTGTTCGGCGCTTGCGTCTGTGCGCTGCATGGTTTTTGGGTGCTGCCACGGCAGATTTTGCTGAGTCATCCGAAAGCATTTTGCGGGTTGCGGCGCGACGGCGATGGCTGGCAGGTCTGGAATCAGGCTGATGGCTGGCAAGCAGTGCAATTGCGCCCGGACAGTCTGGCGCTGCCATTGATCGTGGTGCTGCGCTTTCGCCTGCGCGGAGAGTGGCGGGTCAGGTCGATCTGCGTGCCGCGTGACTCGCAGGCGGCGGATCTGCACCGACGCCTGCGAGTGCGGCTCAAGTTCAGCCGGCGTAGGTGGGCGGCACCAGAATAGTGTCGAGCGCTTCGGGCAGCATATCCGGATAGTCGAGGGTGTAATGCAGCCCGCGGCTTTCCTTGCGTTCCATGGCTGAGCTGATCATCAATTCGGCAACTTGTGCCAGGTTGCGCAGCTCGATCAGGTCACGGCTGACTTTATAGTTGCTGTAGAACTCGACCGTATGAGGCTAAACCCAATGGATACAGGGGTTTCAGCCGATGACCGTCAACCACCGCTCCCAAAGTGGGACAAACCTGTTACAAACTGCGCTCGCCAAGCCGTACCACTATCGCCGGTCTGGTCGCTATTACCTTCGCCTTCGCCCTCAAGGAACCGTTAAGGGCTTCTTCACGCTGTCACTCAGGACTACCGACAAGGCCACCGCAATGACCATCTCCGACGACATCCTCTCGACTCTCAAGGCTTACCACTTGGACAACCCTGAGGCGTCATGGGACGAACTCCGTGAGCGCTTGATTGAGTTCGCTGAGTACAACCTGACGATGGCACACGGTGATAGCTCGCTGGTCGCTTACGAGATGATCAACGATGAGCATCACTTGGCACTTCGTAAGGCCTCCGCAAAGCTGCCCCTGAGCGTCAACCAGCAACGAGCAGTGAGTAAGGCTCTTGAGATTCTTGAGGCCTCTCAGGAGCGTATGCGGGGAAGTCAGGGAAGCTGGTCGAAATCGTAAAGGACCTCAACGAAGAATCTTGTGGCACGTCTTTGGCCCTCTCCTTGCCTTCATCTGTAAACGCTTTTCCGAGGCTGACCTTTAAGTCTCTCTCTGCGCTCTACATGGAGGAACGCAAAGACAGCATTCAGCCCAGCACCATGCGCGACGTGAAGTCATCGTGTGAAGCTATCGGCGCGGTCCTTGGCGAGCTGGACATGAAGAACCACACACGGGAGGACATGAAGAGCCTCAGGGACAAGCTTCTTGAGGACCGTAAGCCTTCGACAGTTAAGAAGCTGCTGACCCGGCTATCAACGGTCATGGATTGGGCTGTGAACAATGGCTATCTCGACAAGAGTTTCGATAAGGGCCTGAAGCCAACTAAAGGCGCTGACAGCTCCCGTGAGGCACTCTCTCAAGATCAGGTAAAGGCCCTGATGACTCACGCTAACTCACTACCAGTGGACGCATGGCAGCGTTGGGCGTTGTCCCTTGGGGTCATCACCGGGACCCGTATCGAGGAGCTCAGACAGTTGACCAAGGATGACGTAAAGCAGGTTGGGGAGTGTGGGTCATCGACATCAATAGGAACGACGGCAAGACAGCCAAGACCAGGAACGCTTTGCGTGTCATACCGCTGACTGACGGTGCCTGTGGGTTCGACCTTCAAGCGTTCCGTGGGTTTGTCGATAAAGCTGATTCCCGACTGTTCACGTTAGGGGCTGGTCAGTTCTCGAACGTGCTTAATAAGGCCCTTAGGGATGTCCTAAGTTTGAACGCTGATCGGACCCAGACCTTCCATTCTTTGCGTCACTCTCTGGCCGGTGCATTGAAGGCTGCTGAGATCCCTGTGGGGACCGCTGAGTCAATCTTGGGGCATGCTTCGGGATCTATCAGTTATGACCTTTATGGCGCTGGAAGTACGGTCGAAGTGACTCGATTAGCTGAGGCTTTGAAAGTAGCTTTGCGTTTCAGGGTGAAATTTTTAACATTCCTTGTGGTAATTACTGAGCCGATCTTGGGGCACCGGGGCACGCTTCATGGTCGGTCAGTTATGACTGATCTTATGGGCAAATAGAAATTATACAATTAGGTCTTAATGGAATGAGAAATCTCGAACTTTATGGCGGTGAAAAGGTAGCTCAAGAGCTTAGAAAACGTGAGCTACAGCTGCTTTCGATAGATTCAAATGGTGAAAAAGCCGCAAGAACTATGGCTTGGAAAATGTTTTGCGATGATGAGCTAAAAATAGACGACAGCAATAGTAATTTATCACGGCTCGCACAGATCAAGTATTTTCATGCCGTTGACTTACTTCCTCAATATGGCCTGTCGATGGATATTGATGAGCGTAAATTCAGAGATTGTTTTCTCGATGAGTTGTGGGTGATAAATAAGAGTGTCACTAAGAAGGAGTTCAATTGGTGTTTTACGTGTTTGTGGCTTTAGGCCTGTTTGGGCTATACAAGATATTTTTCTGATGCCTGCGACCAAGACCTTGAGTGGGTCGAGGTCGCAAGTCTTTATTGGTCTCGAAATATTTGAAGTAGAGTGGTGGGTGATTTGATTTGATTGTTCATAAAATCAAAATAGTCTCGTCCGCCTGCCGCTTGTCCTTTATCGAATCCTTCTACTCCTTGTAGTTGCATTGAGGCGCGAGTGTACTCATCGGTGGAGCCTATGTCTTTTCTTAGCAAGGCTTCATGTCCGTACAGCATGCAAATGAAAAACTCCTCATCGTCTCTTAATGGTGCATTCGAATACTGTAAGGAAGCGTCAAGAAAACCTATAAAATAGCCTCTTACAAAGTCGCTGCTGAGTTTGGCTTTATAGCTTGATACGGATCTGCACAGCATGAGATTAAATTCAAGAATAGTAGCTGTGCGTGAAAGTGTTTCTCTGATTTGCTGATTTTGGGGGTGGGTTTTTTCTTTAAGAAGCCAAACATTTAAAGCGTCCTGTATACTAAAATTTGTCCGGGCGATTTGTCTGCGAAGATTTGCCTCGGGAGTCCTGTCCAGAGTCACTCGAGATTTGTTTTTGCTGCTTCCTCGTTTTCTTGAATTCTGAGTTCGAAGGTATTGGATAGATGAGTGTACTGATGGATTTGATCCAGAATCAGAAAGCCTATTAGTGACGCTTTTCTTGTAAATGAAGAGGTCGGGTTTTTGCCATGGCTGACTGTGTTTCTACTTATGAAGTCAGTTTCTTCAGTAACGTTGAAATCTTTAAAATAGTGCTTGTTTAGATACTCTCCGAATCTATCGGGGAGTAGTCTTGTGATTGTGTGAGTGTGCTTTGTTACATTGGTGGATATGTGAGAAGATAGCGCGCTCTGTTGTCTTCCTTGTTTTTGAGGGTTTGCTCGGATGAAGTCCTCTCGGAGAAGTGCCTCAATCCTTGGGTATAATATGTGTATTGATGCGTCATAATCCTCATTCAGATGGTACTTCATTGATTTTTCAATGAGGGCGTAATGTGGTTTTATTTTCTCGTTGTTGCTTATTTTTGATAGCCAATTGTTACTGTCGTCACATAACTTTTGGTCGATGCTTTGCTCTATTTCCTGAGTGTCCCAGTCGAGCTTTAAATAATTAAGCAGGTTTAGTTGTTGCTCGTAATCAAGATAAGAGAACGGGAACCAACCGGAAGCAATGATTTTACGCCACTCGTCGTCATTTAAATCAAATATCTCTGGAAAAACCGAAGCCGAGAATCCAGTAGCTATAAGGCGACCTACGTCGTAGTCTATAGGTGCGTAATTTTCATTTTCTAATAGAGGGCCGAAATCCCAGAATAGAATTCTCTCCCATCCATTGTTTAGTATGATTACATAGCCACAATCCTTGGGGAATTCTATACCTTCTAATATCATTTTGTCGAAGTGGTGGAGGTCATTTTTTCTTACTGCGTCACCAGCTTCAACGCTTCTGGTTACCAATGCTTCAGCATATATGTCGAAGTCATTTAGATGTACTTCTGTCTCAAGATTTTCGTGAATTATGGCGACGAAGCGCTTAACCGTTGAGGCGTGGAAGTCCGCGTAGGCCATTTCTAAAATTTGGTTAGGGAAAGCTTCAACCTTACGAATGAAATCTCTACCGCTTGACGATAGGGAAACCCCTCGGTACTGGATAAGTGCGGGTTCTCCAGCTCTCGCAGCGTTCGTGCAGTAACCGGCAGGCTTTTCTTTTAGGTGAATTACTTTCTTCATCGCTCGATCCCTATGTGCCGAATTCTTGACTGCCCTTGCTTAAGACTCTGCCAGAAATAATCACTTTATGCCAATAAGGCATCGTGCCGATATTCGTTGGTTTCCCCCATCCTTACAGTTTCTTGAATTTACAGGTGGGTTTCGCCCGATGGTCTGAGGATTTTGCAGGGCGTAGGGCTGAACTATAACGGAACCAAGTAGCTGCTCGTTAAGATCCGCTACGAATTACTTAAAGCTCTTGAGATGTTCTCTATGGAGACCATCGTGTCACGTATGTGCCCATTTCTCGGATGGCCCGCCGTTACCTGCAAGCCTTAAGGTCGCCGTGCAAATGCTGATGAGGCCCCACCTAAGGGACAGAGGGCTTTGTCCTTCTGAGATTCTGCCGGGTAGGTTGGAATAAACCCTTACTTACAATGGAAGATACGAATAGTTTCTTCTGATGCCCATTTAGATTTGTCTGTAAAGACCCTCACTAAGGCCACAGGACTAATACCTCCGGGCCCACTCTCGTAAACCTTAGTCGAGCCAATTGGGCTTAAATCCCAATCTACGCATGGATGACGGTTACAACCTCGGAACTCCCCACTTAAAACCCCTCACCTAAACAGGGACCACCGAGCCCATCCTAATCCCCTCGCAACCAACGGAGACCACCGCTACCAAGGAGACCCGCCACATGACCCATTTCTCTACCGTTCTATTTCAAACCCTGGCCCATGACTTCGACCGGGCCGACTACCTGACAGGTCTTCGCCTTGTGCCTAATAAACCCAAGCGAGGAACCGTGCCGACAATCATTGATAACCCTTTCTGTGGTCAACTGGATTTTCAGGACCGGTATGACCGATGGTCTGAGGACATCCTTTCAGGAGTCGCAAGGCTGGACCACGGCGGAGCCAAACAGCTCCCGGTTAAGACCCTCTATGAATTGCTTGAGGCCCTTGAGGTTTTCTCTACGGAGACCATCGGGGCACACCTGGGTCTGTCCTCCCGGATGGCTCGCCGCTATCTCAGTGCCCTTGAGGTCGCCTTGCAACCGCTTATGAGGTCCCGGCCTAAGTGGCTGAGGGCTGCTATGGGAGACTTTGAATGTCACCAGCGCGAGACCACCCCGGCCATTCAATCGACACCCAACCAGATGGCACAGCTACGTCTGGACCTGGGAACTGATGCGTTCGCCATTTAATGCGGACACAAGATAAAGAACCCTAAGTACCGACCTCTAAGAGGCACTGACTCAATGAGGACACAAGACTAAAGCCATCCCTAAATGACCCTTCCTTTGTGACGGGGATTATTTGCTGATAAGCAATCCCACCTCTTAGAGACCTTTAAGACCCTCTGAGCTTAGTGCCTGGGTCTACCGACCACTGATTGAAAGCACCACTGAGCAACCTTTAAGAGACCACTGAGCAGCCGCCCAGGACCTGCGCGCACCTCTAAGACCTGCACCATGGGTCACTAAGGAGAACCACCACCACACAATAAGGAGACATCTACCATGCAAAACATTCAGATCGACGTTAAGAACCTTTCCGCTTCCTACAAGGCCGACCCTAAGAGCCCTTCGGGCCTTGCGACCCTTGAAGGTCAACCCGTAGGCAACCAGCGTCCCGATGGCTATTGGTCATTTCAAGGGCTGGCAGTTCACCGGGTCGTGTACGCACTGGTCACCGGCAAGGACCCTCAAGGGCTCTACATCGACCACCGCGACGGGAACCCCGGGAATAACAAGACCAGCAACCTAAGGGCCTGCACCAATCGCCAGAACGCACAGAACACCCCAGGTCGTTCCCGCTTCCTGCCTAAAGGGGTCTACATCAACGCTAAGACTGGCCGTGTGTCTGGCTGTGTAGAAGGCTACGGCCTGGGTAAAAGTTTCATGCTGGCCGATGACCATGACAGCTCGCAGCTCAACGCAATGTGTCGTGCTGCCTATGAGGCAATCCTTGAGGAACACGGAGAGTTCGCCAACGTAAGGAGCTTCTTTTGTCAGTTACCCATTGAGGCCGTAATGGGGCCCGCTGAGGGGCCTTGCTAAGGCTGTTTAAGAGAGGACTCCCTCTGAAAGTCCCCGTATCGCCTGAGCCCTGCTGGGCTGACTTGTTGCTGACTCAAAGGCGACTAAACGAGAGCCTAAGGGGAGATGAGGAAATGACACGAAAATCTGAATGACCACCTGTAACTACTAACCTGCGCGCTTACCCCCGTGGGCCTTGCACGCTCATTCGGGCGCACGTTAAGGACCCTTGCGGGCAGGCGATAAGGACCCCAGCGTTAGGACAAATATGTGCCAAAGCTGTTACAGATCGGGGGCTTATGGTGCTACGCTAAGGGTCCTAACGTGCCTCATCTGGTCGGTGTAAGGATCGTATCCTTCGCCTCTGGCAGCATCTCTGGATAGTCCAGCGTGTAGTGCAGACCCCGAGATTCCTTGCGTTCCATCGCTGACTGGATCATCAGTTCAGCTACCTGAGCAAGGTTCCTCAACTCAATAAGGTCTCTGCTTACTCGGTAGTTGCTGTAAAACTCATCGATCTCATCCAGCAACAGACGCACCCGGTGCTGCGCCCGTTGCAGACGCTTGTTGGTGCGCACGATGCCGACGTAGTCCCACATGAATCGGCGCAGCTCGTCCCAGTTGTGCGCGATGATCACATCTTCATCCGAGTCGGTGACCTGGCTGGCGTCCCAGACGGGCAGGGCGCTCGGCGCCGCGATATCATCCAGCTGCGCGAGAATGTCCGCCGCCGCCGAACGGGCGTAAACGAAGCATTCCAATAGCGAGTTGCTGGCCATGCGGTTGGCGCCGTGCAGGCCGGTAAAACTGGTTTCGCCGATGGCGTAGAGGCCGGGCACGTCGGTGCGCCCATGCTGATCGACCATCACGCCGCCACAGGTGTAGTGCGCGGCGGGAACCACCGGGATCGGTTGTCTGGTGATGTCGATGCCGAAGCCCAGGCAGCGCTCATAAACAGTCGGGAAGTGGCTTTTGACGAACGCTTCGGGCTTGTGACTGATGTCGAGATACACGCAGTCGACACCCAGACGCTTCATTTCATGGTCAATGGCCCGCGCGACAATGTCACGAGGCGCCAGCTCGGCGCGTTTATCGAAGCGATACATGAAGCGCTCGCCATTGGGCAGCTTCAGATGCGCGCCTTCGCCACGCAGGGCTTCGGTGATCAGGAAGCTTTTGGCTTGCGGGTGATACAGGCAGGTCGGATGGAACTGATTAAATTCCAGGTTCGCCACCCGGCAGCCGGAGCGCCAGGCCATGGCGATGCCGTCACCGCAGGCGCCGTCAGGGTTGCTCGTATAAAGATAGACCTTGGCCGCGCCGCCCGACGCCAGAATCACGAAACGTGCGCCGTAGGTATCGACTTCCCCGGTGGCACGATTCAGTACGTAGGCGCCGAGACAACGGTCGCCTTCCATGCCCAAGCGGCGTTCGGTAATCAGATCGATGGCAACGCGCTGTTCCAGCAGTTCGATGTTCGCGCGCTCTTTGGCCTGGGCCAGCAAGGTCTTGAAGATCGCAGCGCCGGTGGCGTCGGCAGCATGGATGATCCGCCGATGGCTGTGGCCGCCTTCGCGGGTCAGGTGAAATTCGAAACCACCGTCTTCAGTGCCGGACTGTTCGTCGCGGGTGAACGGCACGCCCTGGTCGATCAGCCATTGGATGGCTTCGCGGCTGTGCTCGACGGTAAAGCGTACGGCGTCTTCATGGCACAAGCCGCCGCCCGCATTGAGGGTGTCGTCGACATGGGATTCGACAGTGTCGGTATCGTCGAGCACTGCGGCCACGCCACCCTGGGCCCAGAAGGTCGAACCGTTGGCGAGATCGCCTTTGCTCAATACGGCAATGCGCAGATGACCGGGCAAGGTCAACGCGAGACTCAAACCGGCAGCACCGCTGCCAATTACCAGAACATCGTGTTGGAACTGTTGGCTCATTTCAGGATTCCGCTCAAAGCGACCCGGGTCGGGGTTGGCGCAAGACAGCTGGATCGGCGAGTCAAGACAGCCACACAGCCCACTAGTATATAGAGGGGTTGGGCGGCACAATAGCCGGGCCCAGATGGCATTGTGAGACTACTGCGCGGTGAAAAGGGCTGTGCTTCGTCGGAAGATTTTTTCACAGGTGTGGGAAAAGACACCTGTATCGGCGCTGAAACAGACTTTTCCGCCCACGGTTGCGCAATCTCAGGTGGGTACGGCTATAAATAATTGGAACTTTTGCCAAAGGGCCAAGATCAATAGACGGTGCCAGAAACCACGGACAGTGTCGGCTTCAGTGCGGAATCTGCGTTTGGATTCCTGCCGGCGAAACCGATAACAAGATTATTCGCGCAGCCGGTTTATCCCGCGCTGCGTTTTTCGTGCGTGCCAAATCAGAGCTCGCAGGAAACTTGCTTGGAGGGGAGAACTTTTGCGAAAAGCCCGAGTCTATGTTTGCAAGTCTGGTCGTTTAGTAATGCAAGTCTCCTCCGGGCTTATCGAGGAGTGTTCATGCTAACCCAGGAAGAGGATCAGCAGCTGGTCGAACGCGTTCAGCGTGGCGACAAGCGAGCTTTCGATCTGCTGGTGCTGAAATATCAGCACAAAATTCTCGGGTTGATCGTGCGTTTTGTGCACGACACCCATGAAGCCCAGGACGTTGCTCAGGAAGCCTTTATCAAGGCGTATCGGGCACTTGGAAATTTCCGCGGTGACAGTGCGTTTTATACGTGGCTGTATCGTATTGCCATTAACACGGCAAAGAACTACCTGGTTTCCCGCGGCCGTAGGCCGCCGGATAGCGATGTAAGTTCAGAGGATGCGGAGTTCTACGATGGCGATCACGGCCTCAAGGATCTCGAATCACCGGAACGCGCATTGCTGCGGGATGAGATCGAAGGCACTGTCCATCGAACCATTCAGCAACTGCCAGAGGATTTGCGTACGGCTTTAACTTTACGTGAATTCGATGGTCTGAGTTACGAGGACATTGCGAGCGTCATGCAGTGTCCGGTGGGTACCGTGCGCTCCCGGATTTTCCGCGCTCGGGAGGCCATCGACAAAGCCCTGCAACCGTTGTTGCAGGAAAACTGAGACAGCGGCGACAGCCAAGAGAGGAACGCCATGAGTCGTGAAGCCCTGCAGGAATCGCTGTCCGCAGTGATGGATAACGAAGCGGACGAACTGGAATTGCGTCGAGTGCTCAGCGCACTGGATGATGTTGATACCCGTGAGACCTGGGCTCGTTACCAGATCGCTCGGGCAGCCATGCACAAGGATCTGCTGCTTCCGCGTCTGGATATCGCTGCGGCAGTGTCTGCTGCGCTGGAAGACGAAACGGCTCCGGCCAAAGTATCCCGCAGCCCATGGCGTAACCTGGGTCGCCTCGCTGTTGCCGCTTCGGTAACCGTGGCCGTTCTGGCCGGTGTTCGCCTGTACAACCAGGACGAAATCGCTGGTGTTGAGCTGGCCCAGCAGTCGAATCAACCTACCCTGGCCACTCCACAGGTCAAGGGTCCGGCAGTTCTGGCGGGTTACAGCGAAAGTTCGGAAGCGACTGGCCCGATGGCCAATGGCGTCCTGCAAGGTCAGCCAGGCTGGCATGATCAGCGTCTGCCAGGCTACCTGCGCCAGCACGCTCAGCAGGCTGCACTCAAGGGAACTGAAAGCGCGCTGCCATACGCACGTGCCGCAAGCCTGGAAAACCGTTAAGGAGGATCATGCGCGCCATCCCTCTACTTTCGCTTCTGCTCAGTGGCTGGTTCATTGTTCCAGCCCACGCTGACGAGGCCCAGGACTGGTTGACCCGTCTGGGCCAGGCCGAGCAGCAGCAAAGCTTTCACGGTACTTTCGTTTACGAGCGCAACGGCAGTTTTTCCACGCACAACATCTGGCATCGCGTCCAGAATGGCCAAGTCCGCGAGCGGTTATTGCAGCTCGACGGCTCGGCTCAGGAAGTCGTGCGCATTGATGGGCGTACTCAATGCGTCAGCGGCACCCTGATTGCGGGATTGGGTGATTCACCCAACGCTGCCGCCCGTGCGCTGGATCCCAAAAAGCTGAAGAATTGGTATGACCTTGCCGTCATTGGCAAGTCGCGTGTGGCCGGTCGCGATGCCGTGATCGTGTCACTCACGCCTCGTGATCAGCACCGCTACGGTTTCGAGCTGCATCTGGACAAGAAGACCGGGCTGCCGCTCAAGTCGTTGCTGTTGAACGACAAAGGGCAGTTGCTTGAGCGTTTCCAGTTCACCAGCCTCGACACTGATGAGATCCCGTCGGACAAGGACTTGTTGGCAGACGCCGATTGCAAGCCGATCAACATCGCAAGCGACAAGGCTTCTGCAGCCAAGACCGTGCAAAACTGGCGTTCGGACTGGCTGCCGCCAGGCTTTGAGCTGACCAGCAGCAGTTCGCACAAAGATGCGCAAACCAAGACCCAAGTCAGCAGCCTGATGTATGACGATGGTCTGGCGCGTTTCTCGGTGTTCCTTGAACCGTTGAATGGCGCAACCGTCACTGACACCCGCACTCAGTTGGGCCCGACCGTCGCGGTATCCCGTCGCCTGACCACGCCGCAAGGCGAAATGATGGTCACGGTTGTCGGCGAAATCCCGATTGGCACCGCCGAACGAATCGCTCTATCGATGCGTAACAACGATGGCGCTGCGACCAGCAAGCAGTGAGCTGATTTCAGTCATTTCCACTTCGTCGTCGAGACGTCGAAATGTTTGCTGAGCATTTTCATTTGCAAAACCCCTGAAAATTTTTTATAGGTCAGAGCCTCACGGCTCTGGCCTTGTTTGTTGTTCCCGGAACAAAAATGCCGGTCTGTGGTTTCCGGTGTTCCTTTGCTCCATATCGCTTAACCCTGCTCGTCGTAACGGGAGCTGTATGTCGATACCAAGTTTAAAGTCTTACCTTTCCATCTTCGCCACCGTGCTGTTGCTCGGTCAGGCGGTGCCTGCTGCGCAAGCGGCCGATCTGCCTGATTTCACCCAGTTGGTCGAACAAGCGTCGCCCGCGGTGGTGAACATCAGTACCACGCAGAAACTGCCGGACCGTCGCGTGAATCAGCAGATGCCGGATCTGGAAGGCCTGCCACCGATGCTGCGCGAATTCTTCGAGCGCGGCATGCCGCCTCAGCAGCGCTCGCCGCGTGGCGACGGCCGCCAGCGTGAAGCGCAATCGCTGGGTTCGGGATTCATCATTTCGCCGGATGGCTACATCCTTACCAACAACCACGTGATCGCCGATGCCGACGAAATCCTCGTCCGTCTGGCTGACCGCAGTGAGATGAAAGCCAAGCTGGTCGGCACCGATCCACGTTCGGACGTGGCCTTGCTGAAAATCGAAGGCAAGGATCTGCCGGTGCTCAAGCTCGGCAAATCCCAGGACCTGAAGGCCGGCCAGTGGGTCGTCGCGATCGGTTCGCCATTTGGCTTCGACCACACTGTGACCCAAGGCATCGTCAGCGCCGTGGGCCGCAGCCTGCCGAACGAAAACTATGTACCGTTCATTCAGACCGACGTGCCGATCAACCCGGGCAACTCCGGTGGTCCGCTATTCAACCTGAACGGTGAAGTGGTCGGCATCAACTCGCAGATCTACACCCGCTCCGGTGGTTTCATGGGCGTGTCGTTCGCCATCCCGATCGACGTGGCGATGGACGTTTCCAATCAGCTCAAAAGCGGTGGCAAAGTCAGCCGCGGCTGGCTGGGCGTGGTCATTCAGGAAGTGAACAAGGATCTGGCCGAGTCGTTCGGTCTGGACAAGCCGGCCGGCGCCCTCGTTGCACAGATTCAGGATGACGGCCCCGCGGCCAAGGGCGGCCTGCAGGTTGGCGACGTGATCCTGAGCATGAACGGTCAGCCGATCGTCATGTCCGCAGACCTGCCGCATCTGGTCGGTGCGTTGAAGGCTGGCGCCAAAGCCAATCTGGAAGTGATTCGTGAAGGCAAGCGCAAAAACGTCGAGTTGACCGTCGGCGCAATCCCGGACGAAGACAAAGAGCTGGACGCGTTGCCGAAATCCGGCGCTGAAAGCAGCAGCAATCGTCTCGGCGTTGCAGTCGGCGAATTGACCGCCGAGCAGAAGAAAACCTACGACCTCAAAGGCGGTGTGGTGATCAAGGAAGTGCAGGACGGTCCTGCGGCCCTGATCGGTCTCCAACCGGGTGACGTGATCACCCACCTGAACAACCAGGCCATCGGCTCGGCCAAGGAGTTCACCGACATCGCCAAGGCGTTGCCGAAGAACCGTTCGGTGTCGATGCGCGTGCTGCGTCAGGGCCGTGCCAGCTTCATCACCTTCAAACTGGCTGAATAAACCAGCTACAAGGTAAAAGAAACCGCCTCGAAAGAGGCGGTTTTTTTGTGTCTGCAGCTTCTACCTTGCGGGGAAACTCAGCCCATCATGTCCTTGACCATGCGCTCCTGCTCCATCAGCTCGCGCTGACGGGCGTCGATGCGCGAGGACAGCGGGAAGTTGTTGCCGGCCTTGCGCTTGGCGAAGTCCAGTTGCTGAATGGCCTGGCGGTAATCGCCGACCAGCGCAAAGTACTCAGCGCGCGCCTGATGCAGGCCAATGATGTTGCCCGACAGGCCGCGAGTTTCGGCAACCTGATACCAGACGTCCGGATCATCCGGGCGGGTCTTGAGCAAACTGTCTAGCGCCTTCTCGGCATCGGCGGCGCGATTCTGTTTCAGCAGCAGATCGACGCGCACCTGATTCAGCGGGTAATTGCCGGGGTATTGAGTGAGCATGCGATCGACCCGCGATTGCGCATCCGGCAGGCGATTGTTGGTGATGTCCAGATCGACCTGAGCGAGGTTGTAAATGATTTCGTTCGGCGACTTGGCCAATAGCTGCTTGAGGTTCTCGCGGGCTTCGTTGAGCTGGCCGCCCTTGATTTGCGCGATGGCCAAGCCGTAACGCGCCACATCGTTTTTCGGATTCTCATCGAGCAGGGCGCGGAAACGCTTGGCGCCCAGTCCCGGGGTTTCCTCATAGATCAACTGCACGCGCGCACGAATCAACTGATAACGCATGCTGTCTTCAATGCCGCCCGGTTTCGCCTGCTCGGCGCGGTTGCGAGTGTCAGCGATACGCGATTCGGTGACCGGGTGAGTCAGGAGGAATTCCGGCGGCTTGGCGTCGAAGCGATACTGGCGCATCAGTCGTTCGAACATGGTCGGCATCGAACGCGGGTCGTAGCCGGCCTTTTCCAGATTGAGAATGCCGATACGGTCCGCTTCCTGTTCGTTCTGCCGCGAGAAGCGTCGTTGTTCCTGCAATGCCGCAGCCTGAGTGCCGGCAATGGTAGCGATGCCGGCATCACCGCCACCAGCCGCGGCGATGACGATGCCGGCGAGCAAAGCGGCCATCATCGGCACCTGCATTCTTTGTGACGCTTCGACGCCGCGAGCAAAGTGACGTTGCGACAAGTGCGCCAGTTCGTGAGCGAGCACCGAGGCGTATTCACCTTCGGTCTGGGCGTTGAGGAACAGACCGCCGTTGACCCCGACCACGCCGCCCGGTGCAGCGAAGGCGTTGAGTTGCGGGCTGTTGATCAGGATGAATTCCAGGCGTCGGTCGGAGACCTGGCTGGTCTCCACCAACTTGTAGACGCTGGATTCGACGTAATCCTTGAGCTGCGGATCGTTTAGCTGAGAAACCTGGCTGCGCAGCACGGCCAGCCAGGCGCGGCCGAGCTGGTATTCCTGCTGCGGCGAGACGATGGCAGAACTGGCGTCGCCGAGTGACGGCAGATCGTCGGCAAAGCCTGGTGAGGCGAGCAGGCAAGCGAGCGTCAGCAGGGTAGGGCGCAGAAAAGTCATGCACAAAGCCTTGGAGGACAAAGACCTTACTGTAGCCGGACACCGAAGCCGCGACCAGATATTCTAGGCAGCTCGACAACCTGAACCGGAGTGCCGCAATGACCGACGCTGTAGCCCACGACGTGGAACTGGACGCCAGTGGCCTGAACTGTCCGTTGCCGTTGCTCAAGGCAAAAATGGAGCTCAATAAAATGCAAAGCGGCGCCGTACTCAAGGTCATCGCCACCGATGCGGGCTCACAACGGGATTTCCGTACCTTTGCCAAACTGGCCGGTCATGCGCTGTTGCGCGAAGAAGACGAGGCTGGCGTTTACCGTTACTGGTTGAAAAAAGCCTGACGCGAGCGCGTTAACGATCGAAGGGAATATTGATGTTCAAAGTGTTACGCGACTGGATTCAGCGCTACTTCTCCGATGAAGAAGCCGTGGTGCTGGCGGTGCTGCTGTTTCTCGCCTTCACCGCCGTGCTGACTCTCGGCGGCATGCTTGCGCCGGTGCTGGCGGGAATGGTGCTGGCGTATCTGATGCAAGGCCTGGTGGTGACGCTCGAGCGGCTGCGCGTACCCGGCGGCGTGGCGGTGGGTCTGGTGTTTGCGCTGTTCATGGGCGCGCTGATGCTGTTTATCGTCGTGGTGCTGCCCCTGCTGTGGCATCAGTTGATCACGCTGTTCAACGAGTTGCCGGGCATGCTCGCCAAGTGGCAATCGCTGCTGCTTCTGTTGCCCGAGCGCTATCCGCATCTGGTGTCTGACGAGCAAGTCCTGCAAGCGATCGAAGCGGCGCGGGGCGAGATTGGCAAGTTCGGTCAGTGGGCACTGACCTTTTCGCTGTCGAGTTTGCCGCTGCTGGTGAACATCATGATCTACCTGGTGCTGGTGCCGATTCTGGTGTTCTTCTTCCTTAAGGATCGGGCGATGATCGGCGAGTGGGTGCGCGGCTATCTGCCTCGCGAGCGCGCACTGATCACCCGTGTCGCCCAGGAAATGAATCGGCAGATCGCCAACTACATACGTGGCAAAGGTATCGAAATCGTCATCTGTGGCGGCGTGACCTACATCGCTTTCATCGCGTTGGGCCTGAACTACGCGGCGCTGCTGGCGTTGCTGGTCGGCTTGTCGGTGGTGGTGCCGTATGTCGGTGCGGTGGTGGTGACCGTGCCGGTGCTGCTGATTGCACTGTTCCAGTGGGGCTGGAGCGATCAGTTCATTTATCTGATGGCGGTCTACGGGATTATTCAGACGCTGGATGGCAACGTACTGGTGCCGTTGCTGTTTTCGGAAGCAGTGAATCTGCATCCGGTGGCAATTATCTGTGCGGTGTTGTTGTTTGGCGGGTTGTGGGGATTCTGGGGGTGTTCTTTGCGATCCCGCTGGCGACGCTGTTCAAGGCAGTGCTGGATGCTTGGCCGCGCAAGGAGCCGGTGGTGGCGCCGTTGCTTTAAATCGGGGTGAGGCTTTTGGCCTCATCGCTGGCAAGCCAGCTCCCACAGGTTTTGTATGTGCTGAACCCTGTGGGAGCTGGCTTGCCAGCGATGGCGTCGGTGACGACGCAGCAAAAACATCAGGCTTTATTCAGAGCCTCAGCCGCCGCCAGCACGGCATCAACATGCCCCGGCACTTTCACGCCACGCCATTCCTGACGCAGGACACCGTCCTTATCAATCAGGAACGTGCTGCGATCAACGCCCAGGTATTCCTTGCCGTACAGCTTCTTCAGCTTGATCACGTCGAACAACTGGCAAACCGCTTCGTCCTTGTCACTGATCAGTTCGAAGGGGAATTCCTGTTTGCCTTTGAAGTTTTCGTGCGATTTCAAACTGTCACGGGAAATGCCAAAGACTTCAGTGTTGGCAGCCTTGAACGCCGCATATTGATCGCGAAAGCCCTGACCCTGAGTGGTGCAGCCCGGGGTGCTGTCCTTCGGGTAGAAATAGATCACCACTTGCTTGCCCTTGAGTTCCGACAGGCTGACGGTCTGCCCGCTGGTCGCAGGCGCGGTGAAATCCGCAACCGGTTGGTCGATGACAACGGCCATGAAAGCTTCCTTACATTGGGTTTTGTGGGCGCCAAGGCTCGATCAGCGCATCCAGGTTCATCGCGTCGGCGAAGTCGAGGAACTGATCGCGCAGCCAACTGATCTGGGTACCGGCCGGCAGGGTCACGGTGAACGTGGCGTTGAGCATGGTGCCGCCGGTCTGTGGCGCCTGATAGGTGTCGCAGGTGAGGTTTTCCAGTTCGACGTTGTGGTCCATGAAGAACTGGCACAGCTCATTGATGATGTCCGGGCGATACGCCGAGCTGACGTAAGCCACGTAAGGCAGCGCCTGTGGGCGATTTTCCAGAGCCGCGCTGCGTACCACGTTGACAGTGAACGCATGACGCTTGGCCAGCAATGGCAGGCTGCCTTCGAGGCGCGCGAGGGCGTCCCAGCTGCCGGAAATTTCCAGCACCAGGGCACTGCACTCGCCGTGGCGGGTCAGGCGAGAGGTGACGACGGCGCAGCGGTTTTCATGGCTGGCGCGGCACAGGACGTTGGTCAGCTCCATGGGGTTGGCGCCGAGGGCACTGATGACAAGGAATTGTTCGCGAACTGTGGGGGTGGACATGCAGCATTCCTAAAGCGATGAGCGGTCGGTAGGTTGACGGGCGTTGGTGGCCGGGAGTGCCTGTTCTGGCGGCCGTATAAAGAGACCCGGCCAGCGTTCGCGGCTCGCTCCACTGTGCGGGAGCGCGTCGATGCGACGCAGGAACGGGGCCTGGGAGGCCGAAAAGGGAGGCTGAAACCCGGCGTACAAGCTGATCTGTACCGATCAAAGTCTGAAGGGTAGCGAAAAGCGGCGCCAAGGGGAATGGCGGCGGCGCAGTACTTCGCTTGTGCAAGCATCTTGGCGCCAGTACCATTACCGCTCTCTTTTCCGGCAGGAGCGGTTTCATGATTGCGGGCAGTATGGTGGCACTGGTCACTCCCATGGATGCACAAGGGCGTCTTGACTGGGACAGCCTCAGCAAACTCGTGGACTTCCACCTCAAGAACGGCACCCATGCCATCGTCGCCGTCGGTACCACCGGCGAGTCGGCCACCCTTGATGTAGAAGAGCACATCGCCGTCATCAAAGCCGTGGTCAAACAGGTTGCCGGGCGCATTCCGGTCATCGCCGGCACCGGCGCCAATTCGACCCGCGAAGCCGTCGAGCTGACCCGCAACGCCAAGGCCGCCGGCGCCGATGCCTGCCTGCTGGTGGTTCCTTATTACAACAAGCCGACCCAGGAAGGTCTGTACCAGCACTTCAAGCACATCGCTGAAGCCGTCGACATTCCGCAGATTCTCTACAACGTTCCCGGCCGCACCTCCTGCGACATGCAGGCCGAGACGGTGATTCGCCTGTCCACCGTGCCGAACATCATCGGCATCAAGGAAGCCACCGGCGATCTCAATCGCGCCAAAGCGATCATCGATGGCGTGAGCAAGGATTTCATCGTGCTGTCCGGCGACGATCCGACCGCTGTCGAGCTGATCCTGCTGGGCGGCAAAGGCAACATCTCGGTCACCGCCAACGTCGCCCCGCGCGAAATGGCTGACCTGTGCGAGGCCGCGCTGAAGGGCGACGCCGATACCGCGCGCGCAATCAACGAAAAACTGATGCCCCTGCACAAGGACCTGTTCATCGAAGCCAACCCGATTCCGGTGAAATGGGCTTTGGTCGAAATGGGCCTGATGCACGAAGGCATCCGCCTGCCACTGACCTGGCTGAGCACCCCTTGTCATGAAACGCTGCGCTCGGCCCTGCGCCAGTGCAGCGTCCTGGTTTAATTGAGGAAGTACAACGCATGAAGCGAATGGCCGGACTTTCCGCACTTGCCTTGATTATCTCCAGCACCAGTGGCTGCGGATGGGTCTGGGGGCCGGAAGGTTATTTCCGCGACCGTGGAAGCGATTACCTGCAAGCGCAACAGACTGCACCGATGCAATTGCCACCGGATGTGAGCACTGCCAAGCGTCTCGATCCGCTGTTGCCGATCCCGCGCAACGTGGCCGATGACACCGCGACGGGCGAATACGTTGTTCCGCGTCCTCAGCCGCTGTCGGCGGTTGCCGATGCCACTGATTATTCGCTGCAGAAGAGCGGTGATACGCGTTGGGTCGTGGCCCAGCATCCACCGGCCGAAGTCTGGCCAGTGGCGCTGCAGTTCTTCCAGGACAACGGTTTCCGTCTGGATGAACAGCGTCCGCAGACCGGTGAATTCACCACCACCTGGCAGCACTCCGACGAGCTGTCCGCGTCGATGGCCAAGCGCCTGAGCGCGGCCGGTATCGCCAGCGACAGCGAAACCCGCGTGCGCGTGCGCATCGAGCCGGGCGTGCAGCGCAACACCAGTGAAATCTACGTGGTCAGCGCCGAGCGTCCTGCTGGCAGCACGGCCGACGTAGCCTTCACCAACCGTTCGGTCAACACTGGCCTGGACGCTGCGCTGGTCGACGACATGCTCGCGAGCATGAGCCGCACCTCCGAGAAGGGCGGTTCGGTGTCGATGCTGGCCTCGCGTGATTTCGACGCGCCAAGCCGCGTCAGCCTCAGCGAAGACGGTAGCGGCAACCCGGTGTTGAACGTCGGTACCGATCTGGACCGCGCCTGGTCGAGCGTCGGCCGTGCGCTGGAACAGGGCGAATGGCGCGTTGAAGACATCAACCGCAGCCTGGGCCTGTACTACATCAACCTGGCCGAAAAAGCCGAGAAGAAAGACGACAAGCCTGGCTTCCTCAGCAGTCTGTTCGGCAGCGCGCCGAGCAAGGAAGAAGTCGAAGCCCGCGCCGAGCGTTATCAGGTTCGCCTGAGCAAGGTGGGCGAGAACATCCAGGTCACCGTCGAAAAGAACATCAACACCGTCGCACCTGCCGATGTCGCGCGTAAAGTGTTGAGCGTGATTCAGGACAACCTGGGCTGATCCGATATGCGTTTTGCCGTTCTCGGCAGCGGTAGCCAAGGGAACGGCACGCTGATCGCCAGTGCTGATACGTATGTGCTGGTGGATTGTGGTTTTCCCTGCGGGAAACCGAAAGACGTCTGTTGCGCCTGGGTGTGCACCCGGCGCAACTGAGCGCGATACTTGTGACCCACGAACATGCCGACCACGTGCATGGCGTGGGTTTGCTGTCTCGGCGCTACAATCTGCCGGTCTACCTCAGTCGCGGCACGTTGCGGGGGATGCGCAAACCGCTTGAACCGGCGGGCTTTCTGGCCGGCGGCGAGCAACTGCAGATCGGCGCACTGAACGTCGGGGTCATTGCCGTGGCCCATGACGCGCAGGAGCCGACCCAGTATGTCTTCAGCGATCAGGAACAGCGGCGCTTCGGCCTGCTGACCGACCTGGGGTCGTTCTGCGAGCGGGTGCTGGATGGCTATCGGGATCTCGATGCGTTGATGATCGAGTCCAACCATTGCCGCGACATGTTGGCCCGTGGTCATTACCCGTACTTTCTCAAGCAGCGGGTGGGCGGCGAACGCGGGCATCTAAACAACCATCAGGCGGCATTCCTGGTGGCCGAGTTGGGCTGGCAGGGTTTGCAACACCTGGTTCTGGCCCATCTGAGCAGCAAGAACAACCTGCCGCAGCTGGCCCGGCAATGTTTTGTCGACACCCTCGGGTGCGACCCGGACTGGCTGCAACTGGCCGATCAAGATTCAGGGCTCGACTGGCGCCACATCGCCTAGCCCACCTACTTAGCAAGCGGAGCCCATCATGGAAAAACGTGAAGAACTCTACCGCGGCAAAGCCAAATCGGTTTACAAGACCGACGACGCTGACCGCTTGATCCTGCTGTTTCGCAACGACACCTCGGCGTTCGACGGCAAGCGCATCGAACAGCTCGATCGCAAAGGTATGGTGAACAACAAGTTCAACGCCTTCATCATGCAGAAGCTCGAAGCGGCCGGCGTGCCGACCCAGTTCGACAAACTGCTGGGCGACAACGAATGCCTGGTGAAGAAACTCGACATGATCCCGGTGGAATGCGTCGTGCGTAACTACGCCGCCGGCAGCCTGGTCAAGCGTCTGGGCGTCGAGGAGGGCATGAAGCTCAACCCGTACACCTTCGAACTGTTTTTGAAGGACGACGCCAAGGGCGACCCGTTCATCAACGAATCCCATGTCGTGGCGTTCGGTTGGGGCACCGCCGAGCAACTGGCACGCATGAAAGAACTGTCGCTCAAGGTCAACGAAGTCCTGAGCAAACTGTTCGACGACGCCGGCCTGCTGCTGGTCGACTTCAAGCTTGAATTCGGCGTGTTCAGCGACGGCTCCATCGTCCTCGGCGACGAGTTCAGCCCGGACGGCTGCCGTCTGTGGGACAAGGACACCAAGAAGAAGATGGACAAGGACCGCTTCCGTCAGGGCCTCGGTGACGTCATCGAAGCCTACGAAGAAGTCGCCGCTCGTCTGGGTGTACCGCTTTAATCGACGCAAGCATCTGATAGCACGGAAAAAATTTCGTTTGGGGGTTCGCAACCAACGAAAGTGTTGTTATGATGCGCGCCGTTGGAGAGATGCCAGAGTGGCCGAATGGGACGGATTCGAAATCCGTTGTACCTTCACCGGTACCTAGGGTTCGAATCCCTATCTCTCCGCCATTATTGAACAAGACGAAGCCCCCGTAATCATTGCTGATTACGGGGGCTTTTTCGTTTCTGGCGTTTTGTTCGTTACGCTTTTCGGGTACAACCTGCCGACTGCATAAAAGGAACAGCTCGATGAGTGAAGTTCAGCCGTTGGCGGGGGATGACGATGTGAAGCCGCAGGCCGTGAGTCTGCGCGAGGCTTTCTGGTTCTGGTTGAAGCTGGGCTTTATCAGTTTCGGCGGGCCGGCCGGGCAGATTTCGATCATGCACCAGGAGTTGGTCGAGCGGCGACGCTGGATTTCCGAGCGGCGTTTTCTGCATGCCTTGAACTACTGCATGTTGCTGCCGGGGCCGGAGGCGCAGCAGTTGGCGACCTACATCGGCTGGTTGATGCATCGAAGCTGGGGCGGCATTGTGGCCGGGGCTTTATTCGTGTTGCCTTCGCTGTTCATCCTGATTTTCCTGTCGTGGCTGTACATCGCCTTCGGTGAAGTGCCGGTGGTGGCCGGGCTGTTTTACGGGATCAAGCCTGCGGTGACGGCCATCGTGGTGCAGGCGGCGCATCGCATTGGTTCGCGGGCGCTGAAGAACAATTGGCTGTGGGCGATTGCGGCAGCGTCGTTTACCGCGATTTTTGCGTTCAATGTGCCGTTCCCGCTGATCGTGCTGGGCGCGGCGGTGATTGGCTATTTTGGCGGACGCTTGGCGCCGGAGAAATTCAGGGCCGGCGGGCATAGCGCGGCGAAGAAGTCTTTCGGTGCGGCGTTGATCGACGACGACACGCCAACTCCGGCGCATGCCCGTTTCAGCTGGACGAAACTGGCCATGCTCGCCGTGATTGGCGCCGCGCTCTGGGCATTGCCGATGGGCGTATTGACCGCGCTATTCGGCTGGCAGGGCACGTTGACGCAAATGAGCTGGTTCTTCACCAAAGCTGCGCTGCTTACCTTTGGCGGAGCTTATGCGGTGTTGCCCTATGTCTATCAAGGTGCGGTCGGCCACTACGGCTGGCTGACCCCGACGCAGATGATCGACGGCCTGGCGCTGGGCGAAACCACGCCCGGGCCGCTGATCATGGTGGTGGCATTTGTCGGTTTTGTCGGGGCTTATGTGACGCAGGTGTTCGTTGCCGATCAGGTGTTTCTTGCCGGAGCGGTTGCCGCTGCGCTGGTCACTTGGTTCACCTTTCTACCCTCATTCCTGTTCATCCTCGCCGGCGGCCCGCTGGTGGAGTCGACGCACGATGAACTCAAATTCACCGCCCGCTGACCGCGGTCACCGCTGCGGTGGTTGGGGTGATCCTCAATCTGGCGTGTTTCTTCGGTTATCACGTGCTCTGGCCGCAGGGCTTCAGCGCCAGCCTGGACTGGCCGTCGGCGTTGATTGCGATTGCCGCGGCCATTGCGCTGTTTCGCTTCAAGCGCGGGGTGATTGAGGTGCTGCTGGGGTGTGCGCTGATCGGGTTGGTGGTGCATTTGCTGCGTTGATTCATGCGGTCAGGCCCAGCCAGCCGTGGAAACCGACGTAAAGCCCAACCGCGATAATCAGAACGCCAGACACATACGGCGCCCTCCGCGCCAATGTGCCCAACCACGGCCAACGATTGGACGCCTGTCTGGCGCCAATCGCCGCCGCAGCTCCCACGGTCACCAGAGTGATCGCCAAGCCGATGCTGAAACACAACACCAGCATGCCGCCCAGCGCGACCTCTTTGACTTGCAAACACAGCAGCAGAACGGTGATCGCGGCGGGGCAGGGGATCAAACCGCCGGTCAAACCGAATACAACAATCTGCCCCGTTGTCACTTCGCGATGGCTAAAGCGCTTGCGAATATCCTCGGCATGCGCGCGCTCATGGGCGTCCTGATAACCTTCAACTGCCAGCGCCAGACCTTCCGATTCGGTGTGACCATGGTGATGCTTGTGATCATGATCGTCATGATGATCATGCCCATGAGCAACGTTGAACATCCGCTCACCCCGCCAGGTCCGCCACAACATCCATAGCGCAATCGCAATGATCAACGCCGCAGACGCCAGCTGAAAGTACGGCTCGGTGGTCTGCGCATCCAGCCCGGCGCCCAGGTACATTCCGCCAATCGCCACCAGCCAGACCACCGCCGTGTGCGACAACGTCGCGGCCAGGCCCAACAGCACGGCCTGTTTGACCGAGCCACGAATGGCGACGATGAACGCCGCCATCATTGTTTTCGAATGGCCCGGTTCCAGGCCATGCAAAGCGCCGAGCAGAACCGCACTGGGGAAATACAGCCAGGCGTTGGCCCCGCCTTGTTGCAGCAGTTGAGCAAAATCGGGCATGTCGGAACCTAGAGGTATTTGGTGATTTGTTTGAACGCTTCCAGCGGTGCGCGCTCGCCGTTGCCCAGTGCCGAGACGGTGTCTTCCAGGCAATGGTCGATGTGATCCTGAATCAACGTGCGCTTGGCCTGGCAGATGGCTTTTTCAACCGCGTGCAGTTGCTGGGCGATGTCCACGCACTCGCGGCCTTCTTCGATCATCGTGATGATGCCGCGCAAATGACCGTCCGCACGCTTGAGGCGTTTGATGATTGCTTCGTGGCTTTGGTGAACATGAGCATGCCCGTGTTCGTGTGTGTGCTTACTCATTTTTTGCACCTCGAAGCAGATCTGAACGTGCGCCAATGCTATCCCCCTGGGGGATACTAACAAGCCCTGAAACAGCGCGTCGTGAACCCGTTGCTGTGTGATTAGTTCCGCTCAATTCAAAGCGAGCAGCGCAAGCGGCACACCGCCGTTTCGCTTGATCCCGCGGTTCAAACCATTTGTCCTGTCACTTCAAATTTTTTGAAATTTCCGCGAAGACAATGCTTCACAAAAGGGTAGGCAGGCTTTTAACCCACGACTTGCCACGCTTATCCGACTGAGGAGATTTGTCATGTTTCTACATAACAAGCGACTTCAATACACCGTTCGTGTCGCCCAGCCCAATCCGGGACTGGCCAATCTGTTGCTCGAGCAGTTTGGCGGCGCACAAGGTGAACTGGCGGCGGCTTCGCGCTATTTCACTCAAGCGCTGGCCGAGGACGATCCGGGACGCAAAGACCTGCTGATGGACATTGCCACTGAAGAACTCAGCCACCTGGAAATCATTGGCTCGATCATCGTCATGCTCAACAAGGGCGCGAAAGGCCGGATGGCCGAAGGCGTCGAGCAGGAGGGTGAGCTGTATCGCTCTTTGAATGGCAATGGCAATGACTCGCACATCACCAGCCTGCTCTATGGTGCCGGTTCGCCGTTGACCAACTCGGCCGGTGTGCCTTGGACGGCGGCATACATCGATACGATCGGCGAGCCCACCGCCGACATGCGCTCCAACATCGCTGCAGAAGCGCGGGCGAAGATTGTTTACGAGCGCTTGATGAACGTGACCGATGACCCCGGCGTGAAAGAGGCGCTGGGCTTTCTGATGACCCGCGAGATCGCCCACCAGTTGTCGTTCGAAAAAGCCCTGCATTCGATTCAGCCCAACTTCCCGCAAGGCAAGCTGCCCGGCATGCCTGAGTTCACCAACGTCTACTTCAACATGTCGCAAGGCACCGAAAGCATGCGCGGGCCGTGGAATCAGGGCGACGATTGGGAGTTTGTCGAAAGCCCAACGCCGGCGGTCGACGGCGGTGATGGCCTGGCCACCGTGCAACTGGATAGCGCCGACGAAGCGCTGCTGGAAAACATGAAGATGCGGACCATGTCCGATCCCAACAGCGAGCCGGTTACCGGTGCGGATCTGGGCTCCGGCGCGCAGGCCAAGCCTGGTTTGTAAGGCACGTGGGGCGCGCCGGACATCAGGCGGCGCGCCCCGGTTGATCACTGTGAAATCATCAAGAAGAGGATTCGACAATGGCTACTCCACAGGAAAACCTGCTCGACTGGCTGCGTGATGCCCATGCCATGGAGCAACAGGCCGAGCAGATGCTCAAGGCGCAATCCAAGCGCCTGGAGCATTACCCGCAGCTCAAGGCACGCATCGACCAGCACATCGAAGAAACCCTCGGCCAGCAGAAACTCATCGACGAATGCCTGCAACGTCTGGGCGGTGATTCGTCAACGATCAAGGACTTGGGCGGCAAATTGATGGCGTTCGGTCAGGCGGTTGGCGGCTCCTTGATGAGCGACGAAGTGATCAAGGGCGCCATGGCCGGCTACGTTTTCGAGAACATGGAGGTTGCCAGCTACACCGTGCTGATCGCAGCGGCGAAAGCAGCGGGGGACACGCAGACGCAGAAGGCCTGCGAACAGATTCTGCCGCAGGAAGTGGCCATGGCTGAATGGCTGCTCAAGCATTTGCCGCAACTGACTGACGCGTTTCTCGAGCGCTCGGCGGAACCGGACAAGGAAGCCAAGAAGTAACTCTGCCCACCGGCGTCCGCCTGCAAACCGGGCGGACGCGGTATCAATGCTATGGCGCGACTTCCAGCGGTTTGCGCTCGATTGCCACGGGCTGCAAATGACCCAAGCGGTCGAGGTGATAGCGCTGAAGATCCCGCGCCAGAATCAGTCGGCCGTTATACAGCGCCGCCGCTTCGCTACGCACGTCTTCGATCGACGGACTCAGCGCCGGGTTGGCCTGATAGCGTGCGCTGAAGTGCGTCAGCACCAGATTGCGCACCCCTGCGGCCTCGGCAAAACCGGCGACCGCAGCGGCGCTGCTGTGGCCGTAACTGGCACGAGCGCGGTCGATTGCTGCCTGCACGAATGTCGCCTCATGCACCAGCACGTCCGCCGATTGCGCCACTTCTGCCAGCAGTGCCGGGCGATCGTTATCGCCGCAAACGATGATGCGCCGATCAGGTCGCGCGCTCAGCAGATAGTCGCGAGCGTGCAGCATCCGCCCATCAACCGTCACGTCCTGACCATGGGCCAACTGACCCCACAGCGGGCCGCGTTCGATGCCCTCGGCGTCGAGGCGCCGCACGTCGAGACGCGGCTCCGGGTCGGATTCGGTAAACACATAACCGTGACACGGCACACGGTGCGACAACTCGACGGTCTGCACTTGGACGTTAACGTTGCGCCATTCGGTGAGCGTTTCCACCGCGTGCAGGTTGATCTCGAAGGGCAGATGCGATTGCGTCACCTCAAGACTCATTCTCAGCCACGGATGCAGCGCCGCCGGCAGAATAATGTCCAGCGGCCGCGTGCGTCCGGACATGCCGGTGCTCGCCAGCAGACCCGGCAAGCCCAGGCAGTGATCGGCGTGCACATGAGTGATGAAAATCGCTCGCAATTCACTCAGTGACAGCGGCGTGCGCAGCACCGGTGCTGAGTGCCTTCACCGCAGTCGATCAGGTACCAGCCCTTGCCGGCAGATGCGATCAGTGCCGTGGCGCTGACATTGCGCTGGCGGGTCGGCACGCCGGCAGACGTGCCCAGAAACAACAAATCCACGGTGGTTCTCCCTGGCGGTTCGGATTTGACTATGCAGACTGCCAGACGCGGTAACCGCGTGCAGTGCTCGGTGTGCTTTCGACACTCAGCGACGCGATTCGGATCCATCGATATTGTGCGGCAACTCATCGGACACCCGTGCTGTCGGCGCCCGGCCTTGGCACTCTTCTCGCTGGTAATGGTCACAGCGAAACGCAATGAGCTTAGCGGAGGTTAGCTTGCCTAAAAATCCAGACCGATCGTCGACCGCGCCGACGCAGCGGTCGCTTTCGCAGGAACGCAAAGATGTGTTCTTCGCGGCGGTGCAGGTCAGCCGCATGGCCATGATCGTTACCGACCCTGCGCAGCCCGACGATCCCATCATTTTCGCCAATAACGCGTTTCTTGAACTCAGCGGCTACGAGCTGGAAGAAGTGCTCGGGCGCAACTGCCGATTTCTGCAAGGCGAGCAGACTGATCGCGCCGTGTTGCAACAGGTCAAGCAAGCGCTGAAACATCACCACGAAACCTGCGTGGAGGTACTCAACTATCGCAAGGACGGCTCGTCGTTCTGGAACGAGCTGTTTATCGCACCGCTATTCAACGAGCGCGGGCAACTGGTGTATTTCTTCGCCTCGCAAATGGACGTCAGCCGCCGCCGTGACGCCGAGGACGGTTTGCGTTACAGCGAAAACATGGAAGCACTGGGGCAGTTGACCGGTGGCATTGCCCACGATTTCAACAATCTGTTGCAAGTGATGATCGGCTACATCGAACTGATCCAGCACACCGCCAAGCGGCCGAGCATCGATCCGCAGCGCATTGTGGTAGGCGCCGGTCACGCCCGTGCAGCGGCGGAAAAAGCCCGTCTGCTGACCCAACATTTGCTGGCCTTTTCCCGGCGGCAACGGCTCGAAGGCCGGGTAATCAATCTCAATGCCTTGCTGGAGCGGTCTACGCTTCCCTCGCTGGAGTCTGTTGCTCTGGAGCCACAGTTCAACCTCGCCAGGGACCTGTGGAATTGCCGCCTCGACCCGGCGCAGGCCGAGATGGCGCTGAACCATCTGCTGTCCAATGCGCGCGACGCGCTGAGTCAGCAGCGCCAGCCGATGATCACTGTGCAGACCCGCAACGTCGTGGTGCCGGACGCAACGGATCCGCACCAGGCCGGATTGGCCGAGGGACGTTACGTGTGCATCGCAATCGCCGACAACGGTGTGGGCATTGCTGCCGACGATCTTGATAAGGTCATGGAACCGTTCTACACCACCAAAGAGGAGGGCAGCGGCGCCGGCCTCGGGCTGTCGATGGTCTATGGCTTCGTCAAGCAGTCCGGCGGCGTGGTCAAAATCGAATCGACGCCGGAACTCGGCACCACGGTGCGCCTGTTCTTTGCGGCCGACGACAGTCTGCCGACGGCGTTGGAATCGTCGCCCGATGCCGAAAAGCTCAAAGGCACCGAGCGCATTCTGATCGTCGAGGACCGTCCGGAGGTTGCTGAGCTGGCCCGTCTGGTCCTGTCCGAACACGGTTACCGCACCGACATCGCTGCAGATGCGCGCGAGGCGTTGGCAGTACTGCAGGGCGGCGATTATGACTTGGCGTTTACCGATCTGGTCATGCCCGGCGAGATGAACGGGCTGGCCTTGGCACGGGAAATCAGCCAGCGCTATCCGGCCATGAAAATTTTGCTCACAACCGGCTATTGCGCGGACGAGTCGACGCCCAATGAGCTGGCGGACAATGAATTCGAATTGATCGCCAAGCCTTACGCGCCCTTGGATCTGTTGCGCAAGCTGCGCTCGATGCTTGGCTGAAAAAACGAACTGACAGCGCGCGTTCGGCGTCCATCCTAAAGACCGCATTGAGCAACCAGTGAGGGGATCGATCCCCGGGGAGATTTTGGCCATGAGCGATTATCCGATGGACGAAACCGATTCCGATCACCGCAACCGCCAGTTCGGCCAGGCGCTGGGGCTGGATGCTGACGAAGTGGAGCTTTGGGTCAGCGCGATTGAGGAAGACGGCAGCGGCATGGGCTACGTCGTGCACTTTTCCAGCGAGACGCCGGTGGATGTGCTGGCCAAGGTGCAAGGGCTGGGCGAAGACCTGATGATCAATATCGGGCCGATTGACTGAGCGTCAGGGAGGGCGATCCATGCAGGAGCAACCTTTGGTGGTGATAAGTGGCGCCAGTGCCGGCGTCGGGCGTGCGGTGGCTCACCGGTTTGCCGCTGGCGGCTACCGTATCGGCCTATTGGCGCGTGATCCGGCGGGACTGGCCGCCACGCAAGAGGAGCTGCAAGCGTATGGCGTTCAGGTTGAAGCCGTCAGCGTCGACATCGCCGATGCGCTCGCCGTGCAGCAGGCCGCCCAGCAACTGGAAACCGCGCTTGGGCCGCTGGCGGTCTGGGTCAACGCGGCGATGGTCACGGTGCTTTCGCCGATAGAACAATTGTCTGCCGCCGAGATCGAGCGCGTCACTCAGGTGACCTATCTCGGCACGGTCCACGGCACTTTGGCAGCGCTGTCGCTGATGCGCCCGCGCAACAAGGGCCTGATCATCCAGGTCGGCTCGGCGTTGGCCTATCGCGCCATTCCGTTGCAGGCCGCCTATTGCGGGGCGAAGTTTGCTGTACGCGGTTTTACTGATTCATTGCGCTGTGAGTTGCTGCATGAGCGCAGCCATATTCGCGTGTGCATGGTGCAATTGCCGGCGATCAATACCCCGCAGTTCGATTGGGCCCGCAACAAATTGCCCAAGCGCCCGCAACCGGTGCCACCGATTCACGACCCCGACGTGGCAGCACGGGCGATTTTCAGTGTGGTAAAGCATCCGCCGCGAGAGTTGTGGCTCGGAGGATCGACGATCAAAGCGATTATCGGCCAATCGGTCATGCCGGGTTTGCTCGACCGTCTGATGGCGCGCGCCGCCTGGTCCGGCCAGCAAACCAGCGAGCCTGAGGACAACGAGCACCCGGACAACCTGTTCGAGGCGCAGCCTGGATTGCATCAGACCCGTGGCCGCTTCGTCGGCCGATCAAAGGACGCGGCGCTGGCCTTGACCTCGACACAAGTGCTGGCAGTGTCTGCGCTGATCGCCGGCCTCGTGGCCGTGGTGCTTCTACAACTCTGACGGTTGCCAGCGAAACCAGCGATAGCCGAAGCCGGCCAAGGCCAGATTGCCTCGGTCCGGCGCGGCATATTTCCGGTCTGCGAGGATCGGTTCATAGTCTTGCAAAACGATATCGAGCGTGTCGTCGAGACTCACCGGTTTATCGCTGAGATTGCACAACATCAGTGTGCACGACTGCGCCCGGTGCACGATGGCGAATATTGCAGGATGACCGCTGTCGAGTATTTGCCATTGGCCTTCGCCGACTTCAGCAAGGTTCGCGCGCGCTCGCAGGATGCGTCGGCAACGACTCAGCAACGAGCGGTCATCCGCTTGCTGTGCGGCGACGTTCAGCTGCGCAAAAGCAAACGGCCCATGGTTGACCACCGGTGCGGCCAGCCTGGCTGAAGCGGCGGTTGAAAACCCGGCGTTGCGCTCGGCTGACCACTGCATCGGTGTACGCACCGAGAGTCTTTCCGGACGCGCTGCCCGGTACGCCGATTGTGCGTTACGGCGAAGAAATCGGCATGGGCGAATGGCGGTAAAACTGCCCGGCCTGTTCGTCCCACTGCCAGATGCTGTCCTCCACCGACGGAAAAATCGGCTGGTTGCCATCGTCCACTGGCTGATCCGACCAGATGTAGTAATCACGATAGCGACTATGACGATCACGCCGTGCTTGAACAAACCACGGGTGCTGATTGCTGGTGTGTTGCAATACCAGTTCCAGCACTACGCGTATGCCGCGCTTGCCCGCCTCCCTGAGCAACAGGCGCCAATCGTCTTCGGTGCCGAAGCGCGGCTCGAGCTGTCGATGGTCGCTGATGTCATACCCGGCATCGCGAAATGGCGAAGCGAAAATCGGTAACAGCCACAGTGTGCCGACACCCAGTGCCTGCAGGTAGTCGAGTCGGTCGATGACTCCGCGCAAGTCGCCGCAGCCGTCGCCGTTGCTGTCGAGGAACAGCGATGGATCAATCTGATAGATCAGGGTTTTGCGATACCAGTCGGCGCTCATGATCAGCCCTCGGCCGGGCGCAGGATCAACGCTTGTTCCGCTGCCAGCGTTCCGTTGAAAGGCTGGTTTGCGGCAACGGTGTCACTGGCGACGTCGACCCGCCAATGACCGGTCATTGGAAAGCTGTGTTCGCGCTGGTCGAAATTGATGCAGACAATCCGTTCGTCTCCCGCGCAGTGACGCCGATACGCCAGCACTTGCGGGTGTGACGGCAATTCCTGCCAGTCGCCAAGACGCAACGCTTCACTCTTGCGGCGGCAATCGAGCAATTGGCGATACAACGTGAGCGTTGATTCGGCTGAGGCTTCTTGCACCTGCACCGCCAGTTCAGCAGCGTCGGGCGGGAAGGGCAGCCACGGCGCAGACCCGCTCCAGCCGTGTGGTGGATCGGCAGCCCAGGGAATCGGCCCGCGACTGCCATCGCGGCCACCGGGGTCCACGCGGGTCTGCGCATCGACCACGGTATCTTCCAGAGCCAGCTCATCACCTTGAAAAATGAACGGCGTGCCGCGCAGAGTCAGCAGCATCACAGCGGCCGCCCGCGCCCTGTGCAGAGAACCATCGTAACGACTGCGGATGCGTCGGTTGTCGTGGTTGGACAAAGCCCAGGTCGGCCACGCTGACTGAGCGCCGAGGAGGCTTTCCACGTCGCGAATGCACAGGCGAAATACCACCGGATCCCAGGGCGCATCCAGTGGCGGAAAATTGAAGGACATATGCAGTTCATCGCAGGCGCCGTAGTAGGCGGCTACCTGCGCGGTGGAACGGATGTTCACCTCGCCGATCAGTACGCGGTCGCCAGGGTAGCCATCGACCAGACGGCGCAACCCACGCAGCACTTCATGGCTGTAGGGCTGGTCATTGATCTGAACCATGGTTTCGCCGGCCAGGCAGCGCGGATCATCGGCGAATGTCGGATCCTTGCCGACGCAATGCACCACATCGATCCGGAAGCCATCGACGCCGCGATCGAGCCAGAACCGCAGCACCTCGTGCATGGCCTGCACGACTTCGGGGTTATGCCAGTTCAGGTCCGGCTGTTGCGGCAAGAAGAAGTGCAAATAGTATTGCTGGCTGCCCTCGTCCCAGCTCCAGGCACTGCCGCCATCGATGGAGGCGCGCCAGTTATTCGGTTGATCCCGCCAGATGTACCAGTCGCGCTTGCGACTGTCGCGGCTGGCTCGGGATTCGATGAACCAAGGGTGCTGATCGGAAGTGTGATTGGGCACGAAATCCATGAGCACCTTGATGCCACGGTTGTGCGCTTGTGAGATCAGATTGTCGAGATCGGCGAGATGGCCGAACAGCGGATCGATGTCGGTGTAATCGCAAATGTCATAGCCGGCATCGACCATCGGCGAGCGGTACACCGGCGACAGCCACAGCGCGTCGATGCCCAGTGCCTTGAGGTAATCGAGCCGAGCGATGAGGCCGGGCAGATCACCAATGCCGTCACCATTGGTGTCGGCGAAGGAGCGCGGGTAGACCTGATAGATGACTGCGTGTTTCCACCAGGGCGATGTCGACATGGTTTCTCCTTGAACCGTGCTTGCGGAATCGATCTAGGGCTTGGGCGGCGTCAGTGCGCCGGCGGAGGGCTTGAGCTTTTCCTGCAGATCCCGAGCGGTTTTGGCCTGTTTTTCGATGCCCGGCAAGGCGGACTGGGCGAAAGCCTTGAGCTGCGGATTTTGCGATGACATCGCTTCTTTCTTGAACAGCATCAGCTTTTGCTCGAGGGTTTCGGCCTGGCTGTCGATGTAGATGCGGTCGAAGGCGTCGTCCCTTGATTCAAGGCGTAGCTGCTTGGCTTTGGATGCCATCGAAGGTTCGGTGGGAACTGCCATACTCTGGCTTTGCCCCAGTTGTCGGATTTGCTTATCGAAACGCTCATGCTCGGCGATCATTTGCCGGGCAAACGCTTTGATCTCGGGCAGGGTGGCCTTTTCCAGTGCTATGCGCGAACTGTTGTGCTGGAACAGGCTTTGCTGTGCCGCCTCTTCGATGAAGGCATCAATAGTGTCCGCATGGCTGGGCTGGACGATTACAGCCAGCAGTGCAAGGCAGATCGCGGCGAGTGATTTCATGGCGCGTAAACTCCGCAGCATCAATGGAGGGTGGCGGCCCGGGCCCGACTCATGGTTGCTGATAGTGGCCGGGGATATTGTCGCCTTCGTCGGGCTTGGTGCGTTTCTGCACCTGGACGTCGCTCAGTGAAGCAGCCTTCAATTCGGGGAAAGCGGTCTTGACCAGGGTTTCAGCGAGACCGGGGTCGAGAGTGTCGCCATCGTGGATCAGCGTGCGGCTTTGCGGCTGGTTGTCGACGATGAAACTGATGAGGTAGCGGTGCTCATGGGACATGGCTGGAATCCTTGAGTGCATGGCAGCAAACATTGCAGTACATGCACCTTTGATGAACACCGCTGACGAGCATTCAAATAAACGCTTTGAACGGCGACAGACGGTGCCGCTTCGCCGATGAAAAGGGTCTCGCTCAAATCTCCTTGATTGGCGTCTCGCCCTGTACGGCTTTGATCAGGTTGATCACGTGCAGGCAATCGGCCTTGTTCACATACGACTCGCCGCTGGCCACCGTCTCGTGGTTGCGCGCGCGCAGACGCCAGCGCCATTGGCCTTTGCCAGTGCTCGGGGTGCCGCGGGTTTGTCGGTAGATTTCGAAATACATGGGTTCGCTCCCTGCGATTGATAGGCGCGCCAACCTCTGTGGCGCATCGACGCAAGCCTAGCGCAGCGGTTTTTTGGCTATCGCGGATTTGTTTCCAATCGTTCGCGGATGTTTCTGCAAAAGCTGCCGCATAAACGTTTATGGACGGCATCCCCAAGGCCTTTCTACACTGCCGCTATTCCGGGAGCAGGGGCAATGGATGAATCGCAATGAACTACGCAAGGCCGACATCAACCTGATGGTGGTGTTCGAGACCCTGATGCTCGAACGCAACGTGACCCGCGCGGCGGAGAAGCTGTTCCTCGGCCAGCCGACCATCAGCTCGGCGCTCAACCGTTTGCGCACGATGCTTAACGACCCGCTGTTCATCCGCGTCGGCCATCGCATGGAACCGACGGCCCGCGCCGAAGATATCTACCGCCATCTGAAACCGGCACTGGATTCACTGTCGGCGGCTTTGAGCCTGACCCGCGATTTCGACCCCGCCACCAGCACCATGACCTTTCGCATCGGCCTTTCCGATGACGTCGAATTCGGCCTGCTGCCGCCGCTGTTGCGCGCGCTGCGCCAAGAGGCACCGAACGTTGTGTTCGTCGTACAGCATGTCGATTACTGGCGCATTCCCGACCTTCTTGCGGCTGGCGACATCACCGTCGGCATCAGCCAGACCCGTGGCCTGCCCGCCAACGCCAAACGCAAACTGCTGCGCCATATTCAGCCGAGCATCCTGCGCGCCGATGCCTCTGATACACCGCTGACCCTCGACGAATATTGCGCTCGCCCGCATGTGCTGGTGTCGCACACGGCCAATGTCAGTGGCTATGCCGATGAGTGGCTGGCGGAGTTGGGGCGCACGCGGCAGGTGGTGTTGTCGGTGCCCCAGTACAGCGCACTACCGGCACTGCTGGCAGGCACCGACCTGATCGCCAGTCTGCCGGATTACACCGCCGCGGCGATGGCGGCGTCCGGGTCGCTGTTCAAGGAGCCGTTCCCGTTCAAGACGCCGACGCTGGACCTGTCGATGGTCTGGCTCAGCCACGTCGACAGCGACCCGGCCGAACGCTGGCTGCGTTCGCGGCTGGAAGCGTTCATGAGTGAACGACCAACTGAGCACCACGATCCCTTGTAGGCGCTGCCGAACGCTCGGGCCCGATCGGACGATCTTTTGATCTTGATTGTGAAAAACACAAAATCAAAAGCTCGCAGCCTCGTTTCACTCGACAGCTCCTGCAGGTAATGCATTGAGCCGACTGTGGTATACGTACGCCCCCGCATCCGCCGACTGGAGATCCGCAATGCCACACCTGCACGTGGAATACACCGCCAACCTGACGCAGTTGAATGCTGACATCGCCCTGATCCGGCTCAACAACACGCTG
This sequence comes from Pseudomonas sp. B21_DOA, assembly GCA_030544685.1. Taxonomy (NCBI): domain Bacteria; kingdom Pseudomonadati; phylum Pseudomonadota; class Gammaproteobacteria; order Pseudomonadales; family Pseudomonadaceae; genus Pseudomonas; species Pseudomonas sp. B21_DOA. The sequence continues at coordinate 2,513,822 of CP086683.1, forward strand.
GTCGGTTCCGGACAGTTTGGTGCCGAGTTCGATATCAAGAGCCGCGCGATCAAGGTGGAGAACTTCAAGGTCGGCACGGCCCTCGGCGAGCGCGCCTTCGTCCATGTGAAACTGGCATTGCTCAGCGGGCGCTCGGCGGAGATCAAAAAGCAGCTCTCGCAAAGCCTGCTGGCGGTGTTGCAGGAACTGTGCGAATGGCCGGCCGGGCTCCAAGTTCAACTGTGCGTCGAACTGCTCGACATCGATCGCGAGTCCTACAGCAAGGCCGCGATCGGCATCTGAGGCTCAGACGCTTTCCAGCTCGCTGCACACCTGAATCACCTGCTCGCGCAGCCAGAGGTTGGCGCTGTCCTGATCGGCGTTCTGGCTCCACTGCATGTCGAGAGTGAAACCCGGCAAGCCATTCGGCGCCTCGCAGTGATTGAACACTGCATCGTTGGTCAGCAAACGCTGGATACGCCGGGGCAGGGTGAGGATGAAATCAGTGCCGGTAATCATTTTCAACGCGGCGCTGTAGCTGTTCGAGCGCGCGACGATCTGGCGTTTCTGCGCCTGCCGCGCCAGCCAGCCGTCGACCATGTTGGTGCTCGAAGTCCACGGCGTCGGGAATACATGCCGACGCTCGGTGAATGCTTGCAGGCTCAGGCGCGGCTCCAGTGGTGTGGCGCGTTTGTCGAAGACACAGACCAGGTCATCTTCCAGCAGCATCCGTGATTTCAGATCTGCATGCTGGCGGTGAAAGTGCGGGCCGAAACTGATCACCAGATCGAGGCTGCCGTCGCGCAGCTCATCGGCCGGCACGTCGGTTTCAAACTTGTGCATGTTGACCATCACCGGCAAGTCGTCGAAATCGAAGCGCTTCAACAGGCGCGGCAGGATCAATTGCTCGAAATATTCCGGCGCGCAGATGTTGAAGGTCACCGCTTGCCGGCTCGGGTCGAAGGCCGGGGCACCAGCGTGGCAGAGGTTGATGCTTTCGAGGATCTTCTGCACATGGCCATACATGCTGCAGGCCTTGTAGGTCGGGCGCATGCCGGTGCGGGTATTGATGAACAACTCGTCTTCGAAACTGGTGCGCAGTTTCTTCAGGCAATAACTGACGGTGGACTGACTGACAAACAGCGTTTCCGAGACATCGGTGACGCTGCTCTGCTCATACACGGCGACAAATACCATCAAATCCTGCATGTCGAGCTTGCGAAGCAAATTACTGTTCAGCATGAGTTCCGTCTCGCTGTGCCCTTGCGCAGAATTCGCGCAAACGTGTGCGTACGATCCTAACGGAACGATGGTGCCAGGAGAAACCCTTGTAGGGCGTTTCACGGATACATGTGGGACAGAAACTTTTAGCAACACGACGTTGCCAATCCCGTGCGGGAAAGATGGCCAGAGGCCTCTAGTCCGGGCCAGGCAAGTGGCGCGCGTAGTGGCGTGGGTCGAAGCGCATCACCATCAGCAGCATGATTACCATCACCGCCGTCAGCGCCCACCACGCGCCTTCGAAATTGCCCAGCCGATCGCGGATCAGGCCTGCCAACAGCGGCGAAAGTCCGGCGATCAGATAGCCGATCCCCTGCACGAACGCGGTCAGGCCTCCGGCGCGCTGCGGCTCGTCGCAGTGATCCAGCGCGACGATCAGGCTCATTGGAAACAGGCCGCCAATCCCGAGCCCCAACAAACACGGCCACAGCAGGACCAGATGCGCCGGGGCGAATATCAGCCCGCAGAAACCGCCGATGATCAGCATCAGCAAAACCGCCAGTATTGCGCGTCGATCATGACTGCGATTGGCGATCGCCGGCACTGCCAGGCCGGAAATGACCTCCATCGCCGTAAGAAAACCCAACAGCAACCCGGCGTTTTGTTCGCTCCAGCCTTTTTCCACGTAGTACGGGGCGAGCCAGGCGAGGATGCAGGTGTAGGACGCCGTACCGAGGCCAAAGAAAATCGCCAGCAACCAGGCGCGGCGGCGCGTTATGAAAGACTCCCGCTGGGTCACCCTTGATACGGTTTGCGCCGGCTGCAAGCACCAGACCAGCAACGCGATCAATGCCAGCGCGGCCCAGATGGCCAGCCCCACACGCCAACTGCCGGCCTGCGCCAGCACCAGTGGCGCGAACGAGGCGGCAATCGCGGCGCCGCCCATGATCGACGTGACGTAGACGCCCATGCATAACGCCACGTTGTCAGGGAAGCGCGACTTGATCAGCACCGGCATCAACGCCTGGATCAACGCGATGCCAGTACCGACCACTATTGCGCTGACGATCAGTTCAATGGCCGAATCGATAAACAGCCGCGACAGGGTCGCCAGCCCGATGATCAGCAATGACAGCAAAATAGTGCGCTGTTCGCCCATGCGCTCGCTGATGCTCAGGCCGAAGAACATCGCCAGTCCCATGGCCATGACCGGCAGCATCGTTAACAGAGAGGCAATGGTAAAGCTCAACGGGATATCGCCACGGATCGCCGAAAGCAGCGGCCCGATAGCTGCCATTGAGGGGCGCAGGTTGAGTGCGACGAGGACGATTGCCAGCATCAGCCAGACAGCAGGGCGGGTTTGATTCATCAGCGGATCTTCGATTGCAGAGGCTGGTGATTAAGCGTGGCGACGCGCGCATCGGCAAATCAGAAAATCCCGGGCCAGACCTAAAAACTCGATAACACCGCACTCCTGCAAGGAAATTGTGAACGGCGAGAAACTGAATAAAACCTGAACCATTCTCAAATACGCGCAAACTTTCATCTCGGTACTCGAAAGCAACTAATCATTAGCATCTTTTTCACGAAAAATTGATCCATGCCTGCCTAAAGTTTGTCATGCCTCGGTGAATGAATTTTTCACAATTGACGAGGCTCTTCTTTCAGGAACTGTCACTCATCATGTTGAAGTTAAAAGCCGTGCGCCCGGAATGGGTGACGTTGTTCGCCAGCGCCTTTTTGTTGCTCGGTTTCAATCTGGTGCTTTGGCAACATCTGCTCGAGATCACCGCTGCCGACGGCAAGGGCATCGCCATGCGCGTGGCGTTTGGCGTGATGATCTTTGCCGCGTTCAATATCGTGCTGACGTTATTCGCTTTCCGGCCACTGCTTAAACCACTGTTGACTCTTTTGTTTTTAGTCAGCGCCGGCGTGGCTTATTTCATGAGCCAATATGGCGTGATGATCGATGCCGGCATGTTGCGTAACTTTGCCGAAACCAATGCGACGGAAGTGCGTGATCTGCTCTCGTTGAAGTTATTCGCTTATATTCTCTTGCTGGGTGTTTTGCCGTGTTTGTTGTTGTGGAAAGTACCGGTCAATTATCGGCGCTGGCATCGTGAGTTGTTCAGCAAAGTTATCGTCAGTGTCGCCTCTGCGGCAGTGATCGGTGTAGTCGCATTGGCCAACTACCAAGGCTTGTCGTCGCTGTTTCGCAATCATCACGAAATTCGCCTGATGCTGGTGCCGAGCAATTACATCGGCGCATCCATTGGTTACCTGCAGGAGCAAGTGGTTTCGGCGCAGCAGCCGTTTATCAAGATTGGCGAAGATGCCCAGCGCAATCCCGACTTGCAGTTCCAGCCACGCAAATCGCTGACGGTGCTGGTGGTGGGGAAAGTGCGCGGGCGCAGAACTTCGGCATTCTCGGTTACGACCGAGACACCACGCCGCAGCTGAACAAGGAGGCCGGGCTGATCGCCTTTACCGATGTGCATTCCTGCGGCACGGAAACTGCGGTTTCGGTGCCATGCATGTTCTCCAACATGGGCCGCAAGGATTACAACGCCAGCAAAGCCAAGAACGAAGAAGGTTTGCTCGATGTGCTCAAGCGGGCCGGCATTGATGTGATCTGGCGCGATAACCAGTCCGGCTGCAAGGGCACTTGCGACCGCGTCACGGTGCAGGATGTCAGCAAGTTGCAGGATCCGGCGCTCTGCGCCAACAGCGAATGCCGTGATGAAATACTTCTGCAGGGCCTGCAAAGTTTCATCGATCATCTGGACAAGGACACCGTGCTGGTTCTGCACCAGATGGGCAGTCACGGCCCGGATTACTTCAAGCGTTATCCCAAGGAGTACGAACACTTCACTCCGGTCTGTGAAAGTAACGCACTGAACAATTGCAGCCGCGAAAGTATCGTCAACGGTTACGACAACACACTGGTGTACACCGACCATGTGCTGGCGAGCCTGATCGATGTGTTGCGCATTAATCAGGACAAAGTCGACACCGCCATGCTTTATCTGTCCGATCACGGCGAATCGCTGGGCGAGTACAACCTGTTTCTGCACGGCACGCCGTACATGTTGGCGCCTGAGCAACAAAAGCATGTAGCGATGCTGGCGTGGTTCTCCGACAGTTATCAGAAGGCTTACTCGGTCGACACACACTGTTTGCAAATGAGCCGGGACAAACCGCTGAGTCAGGACAACCTGTTCCACTCGATGCTCGGTCTGCTGGAGGTGCGCAGCAGCGTTTATCAACCTGCCTTGGACATGTTTGCCGGCTGTCGCGGCGCGGTGATCGACGGCGTGTTGGCCAAGGAGTGAAGCGTTTGCGGCCCGTCGCGTCGATGCGACAGGCCTTTCTGTTTCTGCTGTCAGACTATTCTTGCTGACAGGCAAGATATTTCCTTACAGCTCTTGCCCTGCAAAGGCGCGTAAATCGTCGGTGGCGATATATACTGCGCGCCATTCTTCAAGGGAGAGCCGTGTGGCTATCGATATTCACTGGATTCGCGACAACGAAAGCCTCGCGCAGTTTTGCGCCGAGTGGCAGCAGCTGCCGTTCGTTGCCCTCGACACCGAATTCATGCGGGTCGACACCTTCTACCCGATTGCCGGCCTGTTACAGATCGGCGACGGCAAGCGCGCCTACCTGATCGATCCGCTGACCATCAACGCCTGGCAACCGCTGGCCGCGCTGCTGGAGAACCCGGCGGTGCTGAAAGTCCTGCACGCCTGCAGCGAAGACCTCGAAGTGCTGCTGCGCCTGACCGGCAGCCTGCCGGCGCCATTGTTTGACACGCAACTGGCCGCCGCTTATCTGAATCTCGGTTTCTCGATGGGCTACTCGCGTCTGGTGCAGGAGGTGCTCGGCATCGACCTGCCCAAGGGCGAAACCCGCTCCGACTGGTTGCAGCGTCCGCTGTCCGAAACCCAGATCAGCTATGCCGCCGAAGATGCCGTGCATCTGGCCGAGGTGTTCGTCGAGTTACGCCCCAAGCTGTCCGACGACAAGTTCGCCTGGGTGCTGGAAGATGGCGCCGAACTCGTCGCCAACCTGCGCCGCGAGACCGATCCGTACGAGGTCTATCGCGAGGCGAAACTGGCGTGGAAGCTGTCCCGCGCGCAACTCGCTGTGCTGCGTGAACTGTGCGCCTGGCGCGAAAAAGAAGCCCGTGCCCGCGACTTGCCGCGCAACCGCATTGTTCGTGAACACTCGCTGTGGCCCCTGGCCCGCACGCAGCCGGATAACCTCGCGGCGCTAGGCAAGATCGAAGACATGCACCCGCGTACCGTACGTCAGGACGGGCAGTTTCTGCTTGATCTGATCAAGCGCTCTGGCAGTGTGAGCCCTGATCAATGGCCGCCGGCAGTGCCGGAGCCGTTGCCGATCGAAGCCGCTGCGCTGATCAAACAACTGCGCGCACTGGGCCAGGCTGAGGCCGAACGCCTGGGTATTGCGCCGGAACTGATGCTGCGCAAGAAAACCCTCGAAGCCCTGGTCAAAAGCGGCTTTCCCGAGGGGCCTTACCAATTGCCCGATTCGTTGCGTGGCTGGCGCCGCGAATTGCTCGGCCAGAAGCTGCTCGACAGCCTGGCCACCGCCGGAGAACAGCCTTGAAACGTATTTGCTCCATCTACCAAAGCTCCAAGCGCAGCGGCATGTATCTTTACGTGCTCAAGAGCGATGCGCTCGAGCGCGTGCCGGATGCGCTGATGACGGCTTTCGGCAAAGCGAAGCATTCGTTCGATCTGGTGCTGTCGCCCGAGCGCAAACTGGCCAGCGAAGATATTACTGTGGTCCTGGAAAACCTCGACAAGCAGGGCTATCACCTGCAGATGCCACCGGCCGAGGACGAGTACATCGAGCACCTGCCCGAAGAGTTGCTGCGACGCAACGACCCGGTCTGACCCGCGAGGCCCTGTCCTGGGCCTCGGTTAACCCTGGAACTGTTTTTACCGCGATGGCCGGCCCCAACCCGGCGGCCGTCTGCACGGTTTGCGAAAGGTTTGAAGATGCGCGTTCTGATTGCCGAACACGACCACGCGATATACGCCCGCCTGCTGCGTCAGGCACTGCCCGAGCTTGAAGTCCTGACCAGCGGCGACTCCGCCGAACTGGCGCGTCAGGCCGCCGATTGCCCGGTGTGGCTGGGCCAGCCGGATCTGCTGGCGACCCTGCTGCGCCAAGGGCATCAACCGCAATGGCTGCAATCGACCTGGGCCGGCATCACGCCGCTGCTCGCCGACGGCCTGCGCCGCGATTATCGCCTGACCCGCGCCGTGGGGATTTTCGGTCAGGTCATGGCCGAATACGTGCTGACCTACATCCTTGGCCACGAACGCGAAGTGCTCGCGCGGCTGGTCAGTCAGGTCGAGCGCAAGTGGGACAACCGCAGCGGCCAGAGTCTGGTCGGGCGCAAGGTGCTGATCGTCGGCACCGGTGACATTGGCCAAAGTGTCGCGCAATTTCTGCTGCCGTTCGGCGTCGAGCTGTACGGCATCGCCAGCACCGCGCGGGAACAGGCGCCATTCGTCGAAGTCGGCGCGCTGGCCGATCTGCCACGGTTGGTGGGCGAGGTGGACTACGTGGTCAATCTGCTACCGAACACCGAACACACCCACGATATCTACGACGCGGCGCTGTTCAAGCAATTCAAACCGACCGGGTTGTTCATCAACGCTGGACGCGGTGTCGCGGTGGTCGATGCCGATCTGGTCGAGGCTTTGAAAGAAGGGCATCTGGCCGGCGCGGTGATCGACGTCTGCCGCCAGGAACCATTGCCGCAACGCCACCCCTTCTGGACCGCTTGGGGCTTGCTGCTCACCGGACACAGCTCGGCACCGACATCGCCGGCGTTGATGGTGGATTTGTTCGTGCACAACCTGAAAGCGTACGAGGCGGGTGAGGCGTTGCGTGGCGAGGTGGATTTCACCCGCGGTTACTGACTCACCCGATTTCGCTGTGGCAGCGAGCCCGCTCGCGAAGAGGGCGTGTCAGTCGACAACAGCGTGTCTGACACAGCGCTTTCGCGAGCAGGCTCGCTCCCACATTGGTTTCAAAGTGCAGCCACCAGTTTGCTCAGCGGGCGGCGCTGGCGCTGACAAGCGGATTTACCGGCAGTCGCCAGCGCTTGGCCCTTGCCTCCGCTGGCACTAGACTGGCGGCCTTTTCACCACCTTGATGTTGATGCTTGAGCCATGGCCGCCATAGTCGAACCGTTCTGGAAACGCAAAACCCTCGATCAACTCGATCACGAGGAATGGGAATCGCTGTGTGACGGCTGCGGTCTGTGCTGCCTGCAAAAGCTCGAGGACGAAGAAGACAACAGCGTCTATTACACGCGCATAGCCTGCAAACTGCTGGATCTGAAAACCTGCCAGTGCAGCGATTATCCGAACCGGATCAAGTTTGTCCCGGACTGCATTCAGCTAACGCCGGGTCAGGCGGAACAATTCAAATGGCTGCCGCCGACCTGTGGTTATCGTCTGGTCAGCGAGGGCAAGGATCTGCCGTTATGGCATCACCTGGTGTGTGGCGACCGCGATGCGGTGCACCATGAGCGGATTTCCCAATCCGGGCGCATGCTCGCTGAAGGCAGCGTGCCGGAGGATGACTGGGAAGATCATCTGATCTTTCGCGCGGGCTGAAATTTTCTCCCTTCAGGTATATCGCAATCGCTGGCAAGCCAGCTCCCACAGGTTTTTCTGTGGGAGCTGGCTTGCCAGCGAAGAGGCCATCAGCGGCGCTGAGGATCCCGGATCAAACCCCGGCTTTCGGCGAGGTCAGCGAATCATTGCCGGTCACAGTGGCTGTTTCAGTAGCCACTTCGGCATTGGTCTTCAGCTTGCTCAGTTCTTCCCCGGCGCGTTCGATCTTCGCCCGCACGTTGCTCATGTCCTGACGGCCTTTTTCCAGCAGGCTTTTCGCCGAGCAGTGCCCGGTAATGCCACGGGCCACGGCCATGCCGCCGAGCGCCACTTGAATCAGGCCGAACACGCCGCCCCGGCGCAGGCCCTTGCCGACCATCAACACGCCGCCGGTCAACGAGCCGACGCGCTCCCATCCATGCACATTTTTGTGCGCAGGCGACTGGAACGGGGTGGATTCGATGCGTTCTACGCGTTTGAGCTCGCTCATGATCTATCTCCAGGCAGGGTGCGATTGATAGATAAGCTGACTGCCACGGCGGTCAGCTTGTTCCATCGAATGTGCGACGCTTCAGCGGAATTTCGGCCCGGAGCGGGTATTCAGCCCTTTGGCCATGCGGTCGTAGAGCACGACATTGACGGTGGCGGCGAGGTTCATGCAGCCGGTGGTCGGGATGTACACGACGTCTTCGCACCAGTCGCGAATCTCTTTATCCAGCGAGCCGTCTTCCGGGCCGAAGATGTACAGCGCGCGGTCGGGGTGGGTGTATTCCGGCAGCGGCCGGGCGCCTTCGACCAGCTCCACCGCCACGGGCACGCAGTTGAGCGGGAGAATTTTTTCAGGTCGTCGATGCCGATCAGCGGGATGTCGTAGTGCACGCGCTTGGTGTCGGTGACGAAATCGGCGGCGCGTTCATAACGCTTGCCGGTGTAGAACACCGACGCCACGCCGTAACACCCTGCGGCGCGCATCACCGAGCCGACGTTCTCCGGTGATTTGGGGTTATACAAACCAATGCAGCTGTACCGTTTGTCTGCCACGAGCGGGATGCCTTCGGGAAAAAGAGCGGGATTATACGGGGATTGGGCGGTTGTGGTCAGATCATGGATTGGCGGTGCCCGAACGGCCGCCTTCGCGAGCAAGCTCGCTCCCACAGTGGTTTTGTGCATGACACCGATCCAGTGTGGGAGCGAGCTTGCTCGGGAAGGGCCAGTCAGGCCAATGAAGAACTTTAATCTTCTTTTTTCATGAGACCGGCCAGAGCGGCAAACGGGTTATGCGTGGCCTTGGCGATTTTCGGTGTGCTCAGCGAGCCGTCGCCGAAATACTGCTGATCGGTGTAACGCGAGTGTTCGTTGTCATGGCAGTACAGGCACAACAGCTCCCAGTTCGAGCCGTCCTGCGGGTTGTTGTCGTGGTTGTGGTCGCGGTGGTGCACGGTCAGTTCGCTCAGGCGCTTGCCGGAAAACTCACGAGCGCAGCGGCCGCAGACGTGCGGATACATCTTCAGGGCCTTGTCGCGGTAGCCCATTTCCTTGTCGCGCTGGTTGTCGGCGAGGATGCGGTCCAGCTTCGACGTGTTGGTGGGGGTGGACGAACTCATGGGTTCACCTTTGCAGAAAGACTGATGACGGTTATGCGCAGAGTTTAGCTCAGCCCTTGAGCTTCTCGGCAATCCAGATCGTGTGGCGGGTGCCCTTGTTGCCGTGGGCGAAGACCTGGACTTCTTCGGCCTTGAAACCGGCCTTCTTCAATTTCTTGGAAAACTGCCGATCGGCGCTGGCCGACCACACGGCGAGCACGCCTTTGGGACGCAGCGCCTTGGCGCAGGCATTCAGGCCAGCGGCGGAATACAGCCAGCTGTTGGCCTTCTGAGTCAGGCCTTCAGGGCCGTTGTCGACGTCGAGCATGATTGCGTCGAAACCGTTCGGCTCGCTTTGCAGCACGTTGGCCACGTCTTCCTGGCGGATCCCTGTGCGCGGGTCGAGCAATGGCCGGCCGGATTTCTCCCCGAGCGGGCCGCGATTCCACTCGACCACGCCGGGCACCAGTTCGGCAACCACTACTTCGGCGGATTTACCCAGATGCTTGAGTGCCGAGGCGAGGGTGAAGCCCATGCCGAGGCCCCCGATCAACACCCGCGAATGCGGCCGGCCGGCGACCTTGCGGCAGGGAATCTCGGCCAGTGCATCTTCGGAACCGTGCATGCGCGTATTCATCAACTGCCCGCCATCGCCGCCCTGAATCTTGATGACGAAGTCCTCGCCGTACTCGAACAGGCACAGGGCACCGCCGTTTTCAGGGATCGGGGTGGTGTCGAGCAGAACGAAACGTTTCATGGAAATCTCTACAAGGGGGAAGGCAAGCAGGCGCGTTGGGAGTAGCCTGAGCACAGACTAAGGCCAAACGGAGCCCTTGATGAAGCGCACCATTCTAACGGTCATTACCCTGGCCGCGCTCGCGATTACTGCAGTGCAGGCCCAGCAAAGCGTTCCGGTCAGCCCGATGCCGCAACCCGGCTCGCCCGGTACTGCAACGCCGACGCCGTACCCGCAGATCACTCCGATCACTCTGCCGAAATCGGGCGCCGGCAGCGGCAGCCCGCCGCTGGTACCGATCGAAATGCCCAGCCCGCCGAGCAAGGATCAACCGGTGCCGGGCATCGAGCCGAACGGCAACAAGGTCAAATCTCCCGGCGGTTAAACCTGTTGCGCAGCGAGTTGGCCGTCGGCCATGCGCAGGCGTTTGGACAGCGAGACAGCGAGGGCGCGGATGATCTTCGCGGCGATTTTCGGCGCGTCGTTGAGCATTTTTTCCAGCGAGTCCTTGCCCAGATTGAGCAACTGACAATTGCTCGCCGCGATACACGTGGCCGAACGGCGCTCGCCATCGAGCACGGCCATTTCACCGAAGGCGCGGCCGCTGCGCAGGGTGGCCATGGTGATCACCTGGCCGTCGGCGCCGGTTTTCTGCACGGCGACCTGGCCGGTGTGGATGATGCACATGAAGCTGCCGGCATCGCCCTCGCGAAAAATCGCCTCGCCCTCAGCCACGGTGCTGATGCTGAAGTAACCGGAAGCGGCCGCAAAGTCGGCCAGCTGCAATTGATCGAACAGGCCACAGTCCATCAGCCAGTCGCGGATTTCGTTGTTCAGAAAGGTCGGTTCGGACATGTCGATGCGGTCTTTTTGTTATCACATTTCAAGGCTATACACGGATCCCGTAGGAATGGGCTTTTGTGGCGAGGGATTTATCCCCGTTGGGCTGCGCAGCAGTCGCAAATCCTGCCAACTCGGTGCTTCAGGAATACTGAGTTTGCAGGTTTTGGGGCCGCTTCGCAGCCCAACGGGGATAAATCCTCGCCATAAGGGTCTGCTGTTAAGACCCAAGCCACCCACAGAGTTCCTCAGGCAATCTGCAAAACCTTGAACACAAATGCATATTCGAGCGCTACGTCACGTAATCCCTGATAGCGCCCGCTCATGCCGCCATGCCCGGCGCCCAGTTCGGTCTTGAGCAGCAGCAAGTTGTCGTCGGTCTTGGTCGCGCGTAATTTCGCTACCCACTTGGCTGCTTCCCAATACTGCACGCGGCTGTCGTTGTAGCCGGCGATCACCAGCAGCGGCGGATAAGCCTGCGCCGCGACATTTTCGTACGGCGCGTAAGCCTTGATCCGATCATAGACGTCCGGTTCTTCCGGATTGCCCCATTCGTCGTATTCAGTGACGGTCAACGGCAGCTCAGGGTCGAGCATGGTGTTGAGCACGTCGACGAACGGCACTTCGGCAATCGCCACGCCGAACAGATCCGGGCGTTGATTGAGCACCGCGCCGATCAGCAAACCACCGGCGCTGCCGCCGCTGATCGCCAGTTTCTCCGCCGTGGTGATGCCGTTGAGGATCAGAAACTCGGCGCAGGCGATAAAGTCGCTGAAGGTGTTGTGTTTGTGTTCCTGCTTGCCGGCGCGATACCAGGCTTCGCCCAATTCACCGCCGCCACGAACATGAGCGATGGCAAAGGCCATGCCGCGCTCGAGCAGGCTCAGGCGCGCGTGGGAGAACCACGGATCGAGACTCGACCCGTAGGCGCCGTAACCGTACAGATACAGCGGCACCGGTTTGCCGACCATCTCGCGCTTCATCACCAGACTGATCGGCACCTGCGTGCCATCCGGGGCGGTGGCCCACAGGCGCTGACTGACATAGGCGTCGGCATCGAACGGGCCGAGCACCGGCGTTTGCTTGAGCACCGTTTGCTCGCCGCTGGCGAGAATCAACTGGCGCACCTGGGCCGGACGATTCAACGCTTCGTAACGCAGACGAATGCGATCGCTCTCGAATTCCAGGCTGTTTTGCACATGGAGGCTATAGGCCGCATCGGGCAACTGCACGCGATACGGCGCCAGGCCCTGCGGGTGGACCTCAATGATCGGCAGGCCACCTTCGCGCAGGCTCAAGGTCATTGCCTCTGCGTTGAGGCTGACGCCGTCGAGCATCACTTCGTCGTTGTGCGGGATCAGGCTCTGCCACTCGGCTTCGCTCGGCGGTACGCCGGTGTCCGCAGCCTGATACAGGGCGAAATTGATGCCGTCGCGGTTGGTGCGAATAAACCAGGTCCAGACGCCATCAAGCAGGCCGTGGTCGACGTCGTATTCGTGATCCTCCACCCGTGGCGCCAGGCAGCTGAACGGCAGGTGCGGTTGGTTGGCGTCCAGCGCCCACACTTCGCTGGTGGTCTTGCTGCCCAGTGACAGCAGCAATTGCTGTTCGGAGCTGGCGCGGTAGCAATGCAGGAAGAACCGCCCGTCCGGCTCGTGGAAGACTTCTTCAGCGGCAGTGCCATCGAGGCGATAGCGGAACAGTTTATGCGGGCGATGGGTGTCGTCGAGCACGCCGAAGAATAGGGTCAGGCTGTCGTTGGCCCAGGTCATGCTGCCGTCGCAGTCCTCGAATTCCAGTTCGCTGACCTTGTCGTTGGACAGCTCTTTGACGAACAGCGTGTAGACCTCGTCGCCCGAGGTATCGACGCTGTAGGCCAGGCGCTGGTGATCAGGACTGATGCTGAAAGCACCGAGCGAGAAGAAGCCGCCATTGGCCAGCGCATTCGGGTCGAGCAACAGTTGCTCGCGGCTTTCATCGAGGGTCAGGCTGTCGTCCGCCGGGCGCGGGCTGCGGTAGTGCCGGGCATATTCGTCACCGGCGGTGGTGCGCGTGTAATACAGATACGGGCCCCAAGGCGAGGGCAGGGACAGGTCGGTTTCGAGGATCCGGCCCTTGATCTCGTTGAACAGGCTTTCGCGCAGCTCGGCCTGATCGGCGGTTTGCGCTTCCTGATAAGCGTTTTCAGCCTTGAGGTAGTCGAGCACCGCGTCGGTGTCGCGCTCCTGCAGCCAGGCATACGGGTCGGCGCCGGGCGCCCGCTGGGCAATTGGGGCAGTCATGACATTGGCGGATTCGGGCATGGAAGGCTCTCGGACAATATTCGGATAAAGGTTTCGCGTATTTTGAAACCGCCGCAGAGCCCTGTGGGAGCGAGCTTGCTCGCGAAGGCGTCCTGGCAGATGACTTTTGCTGCAATGACACACCGCATTCGCGAGCAAGCTCGCTCCCACAGGGATAACAGTGGTCGTCTGGTATTGGGACAAGCCGCATGGGCGAAAAGTCGTTACTATAAGCGCCAATTTGCCTGCCTTGCCATGGACACCATGACCGAGAACGACTATCTGATCGCCTGGGGCCTTTACGCCTTTGCCGCCGTGGGCTGCCTGCTGGTATGGATGCGCCTGACCACCTGGATGTGGCGCTGGCTGCGCGAGCCGCTGCGTGTGCTGATGGCAGTATTGCTGTTCAGCCCGACCATCGTCGATCCGGTGAAAGCCAAAGTGGCACCGGCCATCGCCATCACCGCCCTGGACATGCTGTTCAAGGTCGGCAACAACGCCTGGCGCGCGGTTTCCGATCTGTTCATGTACGGCATGATCGCCTTCGGCGTTTATCTGGTTTTTGTCTTGATCCGCCTGCCGATCGAGCGCGCCTCGACAGCGCGGCGTGAACGCGCCGAGGCCGCCAAGGCCGCCGCCCGTGCCGAAGAGCGCGACGATGATCAACCGTTCGGCGGCGCCGGTGACGACCGCTACGGTCGCCCGCCGGTGCCGAACAATCCGCAGCGCATGCGGGTCGAGCCGCGTCTGTAACCCGAGAGTCCGCACATGTGTGAATTACTGGGCATGAGTGCCAACGTGCCGACCGACATCGTGTTCAGCTTTACCGGCCTGATGCAGCGCGGCGGCCGCACCGGCCCGCACCGCGACGGCTGGGGCATTGCCTTCTACGAAGGGCGCGGCTTGCGTCTGTTTCAGGATCCGGCAGCAAGCAGCGAGTCGGAAGTGGCCAATCTGGTCCAGCGTTATCCGATCAAGAGCGAAGTGGTCATCGGCCACATCCGCCAGGCCAACGTCGGCAAGGTCTGCCTGTCCAACACCCACCCGTTCGTCCGCGAGCTGTGGGGGCGCAACTGGTGTTTCGCGCACAACGGCCAGCTCGCTGACTTCACCCCGATCAAGAGTTTTTACCGCCCGGTCGGCGATACCGACAGCGAAGCGGCATTCTGCGATCTGCTCAACCGTGTCCGTGCGGCGTTTCCGGAACCGGTCGATATCGAAGTGCTGCTGCCGGATCTGGTCGCGGCTTGCGCCGAATATCGCAGCAAAGGTGTGTTCAATTGCCTGCTCAGCGACGGCGACTGGCTGTTCTGTTATTGCTCGACCAAACTGGCCCAGATCACTCGGCGCGCCCCGTTCGGCCCGGCGCGGCTCAAGGATGTCGATGTGATTGTCGACTTCCAGGCCGAAACCACGCCCAACGACGTGGTCACCGTAATCGCTACCGAGCCCTTGACCGAAAATGAAACCTGGACCCGCTACGAACCGGGCCAATGGAGCCTGTGGCGACGCGGCGAATGCGTCAGCCAGGGCAAGACCGAATAAGGATTTGCACCCATGTTGCTCAGTTATCTACGGCTGGTGTTGTTTGCGGCGGGACTGTTGATCGGTGTCCAGGTGCCGGGATTCATCAACGATTACGCCCAGCGTGTCGAAGCGCACCTGATCGAAGCGCAGACCGGCCTGCGTGGTTTCCAAGGCACGGCCGATCAGTTTTTCAAAGGCGACATGCAGGCGCTGGTCGCGCATTACCGTGCCAGCGAAGACCCGATTTTCCGCAGCGATGCCGACAGCCTGAACACCTTGCTTACCCGCCAGGTCGCGCTGGATAAACAATTCCAGGCGATGCAAGGGCCCTGGTACGTGCGTTTCCTGCAAGTGGTGCTGGCGGCTGATCCGGATATTCGCAAGGAAACCTGGAACGGCTACAGCTACCAGATCCTGCTGACGCCCGAGGCGATGATCTGGGGCATGAGCGGCGCGTTGCTGCTGTCGTTCGGCATCGAATGCCTGTTCCGCCTGATCGACTGGGTCGTCCTCGGCGGCCGCCGCCTGCGCCAGAGTCGACCGATCGAAGATCGCGACGTCCGCGGTTTGTAAGACCTGCTCAATCCCCTCTGGCAACAGAGGCTTTATGGCATGGCGATTCTGTGGTCAGTGGGCTCTGTGGCGAATGGGCTCTGTGGTGAATGAGTTCTGTGGTGAGTGGGTTCTGTGGCGAGGGATTTATCCCCGTTGGGCTGCGCAGCAGCCCCAAAACCTGCAAATGCGGTACCTCTGAAAGACCGCGTTGGCCGCAATCACGACTGCTGCGCAGCCGAGCGGGGATAAATCCCTCGCCACGTAATCATTCAGTTAGGGTGATGTAGTCCTTGCCGACCTTGTGCGCATACCCCGCCAAGACCTGCTGACACAACGTCACAATCTCCTCGACCCACTCAACCCCGACCCGCCACGACACCACCACCGGCAGATTCGCCGGCCGCTGCTCGATGTCGAGCAAGATCAATTCGCCCCGCGCCAGCTCCTCCGTCACCAGCACCGGCGGCAGCGCGCCGATACCGAAGCCGTCGCGCAACAACCGGGTGATCGCCGACACCGAGTTTACGCAATTCAAGCGTGGCGCCATGACGCCGCTGGCCTGCATCAGCGCGACGATATCCTGATGCGGTCGTGAGTTTTTCGAATAGGTGATGATCCGCTCCTGTGCCAGTTCGGCGAGGTCGGCGTAGTCACGGTTGTAGATCGAATTGCTCGCGACAATCCAGCCCAGCGGATGGCTGGCCAGCTCTAGGCTGCGCACGCTTTCGTGACGGACCAGATCGGTTTGCAGGACCAGATCAAGGAAGCCTTTTTGCAGTTGATCGCAGAGGTTCAGCGCGGTATCCGCGACCAATTCGATTTCCACCCGTGGGTACAGATCGGTCATCTGCGCCACCAGCGGGCTAAGCCAGGTATGGATCACTGTGTCCATCACGCCGATACGCACCCGCCCGACCTTGCTCGAACGGGTTTCGATCGATTGTTTCAGCGCCGCCATGGTGTCGAGCATCTGTTCAGCGTAATCGAGCACCTTCAAGCCTTCCGGGGTCAGGCTGACGCCGCGTGAATCGCGCAGGAACAGCTTCACGCCGAGCTCGCCTTCGAGCACCGCAATGCGGCTGGAAATCGATGCCTGGGTGGTGAACAGCTTGTCAGCGGTCAGGCGAAAACTCTTCAGGCGCGCGACCCAGACAAAGGTCTCGAGAAACTTCAGATTCATGGACAAGGCTCGGCTGACAAATTTTTCTTATGCCTAGGGCGGGTTTTTATTCGTTGGACGGCGCAGGGCAGGGCGACGAAAAATCGGCGCATCCGGTTCCCACGATAGGCGTCGTCGGAGCTTCGAACAAGACCAATAAAAGCCCTGCGGAGATTTGCCATGAGTGCTCCCGACACCCTCCCGTTATCCAAACCTGTAACGCGCCCCGGGCCGTTCGACTGGTACCGCAACATCAACCAGCAGGAGCGCCGCACGTTCTGGAGCTGCAAGATCGGCTACGGTCTGGACGGCATGGACACGCAGATGCTCAGCTTCGTTGTGCCGACGCTGATCGCGATGTGGGGCATCACCACTGGCGAAGCGGGGCTGATTCACACCAGCACCCTGATCGCCTCGGCCATCGGCGGTTGGGTCGCCGGGATTCTCTCCGACCGCATCGGCCGCGTGCGCACCCTGCAACTGACGGTGCTGTGGTTCGCCTTCTTCACCTTCCTCTGCGGCTTCGCGCAAAACTACGAACAATTGCTGATCGCCCGCACCTTGATGGGCTTCGGTTTCGGCGGTGAATGGACCGCCGGCGCGGTGTTGATCGGTGAAGTGATCCGCGCCAAGGATCGCGGCAAAGCGGTGGGCATGGTGCAATCCGGCTGGGCGCTGGGCTGGGGCCTGACGGCGATTCTGTACGCGCTGCTGTTTTCGGTGTTGCCAGCGGAAGATGCCTGGCGCGCGCTGTTCATCCTCGGCATCGTGCCGGCGATATTCGTGATTTTCGTCCGTCGCCTGGTGAAGGATCCTGAGATTTATCGCGAAGCCAAAGCTGCGCAAACCCCGGAAAACCCGGCGAAGTTCTACGAGATCTTTGCCCCTGGCATGCTCTTCACCACGTTTCGCGCCTCCTTGCTGACCACCGGTGCGCTGGGCGGTTACTACGCGATCACCTCCTGGCTGCCGACTTTCCTCAAGAACGAACGCGGTCTGAGCGTGCTCGGCACCGGCGGTTATCTGGCGATGGTGATCGTCGGTTCCTACGTCGGTTACGTGATCAGCGCTTATCTGACCGACCTGCTCGGGCGGAAGAAGAATTTCATTCTGTTCGCGGTCGGCTCGTTCACCATCGTTCTGCTCTACACGCAGATGCCGGTCAGCAATGGCGTGATGCTGTGGCTGGGCTTTCCGCTGGGCTTCTTCGCCTCGGGGATTTTCAGCGGCATGGGTGCGTTTCTCACCGAACTGTTCCCCACGCGGATTCGCGGCTCGGGCCAGGGTTTCTGCTACAACATCGGCCGCGCGCTGGCAGCACTGTTTCCGCTGTTGATCGGCCTGCTCAGCCAGAAAGTCCCGCTGAGCATGGGCATCGGCGCCTTCGCAGCGGTGTCCTACGGTGTGGTGATTCTGGCGGCGCTGAGTCTGCCGGAAACCCGTGGCAAGCAACTCGACGCGCAGTAACTGATAACCTGCGCAGCAATGTCCTACAGATAAAAAGATCAGCAGCTACAGGAGTGTTCACCGTGAGCCGCCTGCTATTGAATTGCGACATTGGCGAGAGCTTCGGCAGCTGGACCATGGGTCTGGATGCCGAGGTCATGCCCTTCATCGATTGCGCCAACGTTGCCTGTGGTTTTCACGCCGGTGACCCGAGCATCATGCGCAAAACCGTGGCGCTGGCCCTTGAGCACGGCGTGCAGATCGGCGCGCATCCTGCCTATCAGGATCTGGTCGGATTCGGCCGGCGCTCCATGGCCTATTCCGCGCAAGAGCTGCAAGACATCCTGCATTACCAGATCGGCGCTCTCGACGGCATCTGCAAGGCGCATGGCGCACGCGTGAGTTACGTCAAACCCCACGGCGCGATGTACAACGACATGATGGCCAACCCGGCGCAATTGCGCGCGGTGGTACAGGCCGTGGCCGCGTATGACCGCAACCTGCCACTGTTGTTGATGGCAACCCGTGACAACGCCGCAGCGCAGCAAATCGGTGATGAATACGGGGTAACGTTGTGGTTCGAAGCTTTTGCCGATCGCGCCTACGACAGCGCGGGTCGATTGGTCTCGCGGCAATTGCCGGGCGCGGTGCATCACGAGGCCGAAAAGATCATCGGGCAAGCACTGACCATCGCCGCTGGCGGTGAGCTCACCGCCAGCGATGGCAGCGCCTTGGTCCTGCATGCCAATACCTTGTGCGTACACGGCGACAACGCCAGTTCGGTGGCCGCCGTGCAGCGCATTCGCCAGGCCTTGCAGCAGTCGAGTGCGTCATGAATCCACGAGTTGAAGTGGTGGCGCTGGATTGCCTGATGCTGCGTCTGTTCGATGAAATTGCCGAAGCCAACATGCCGTGGATGCTTGCCGCCAGCGAGCGTTTGCGTACGGCGTTTGGTGCACAGTTGATCGATCTGGTGCCGTCCTATACCACGTTGATGGTGCATTACGATCTGACCCTGTTGAGTCCGGCTCAGGCGCGTGAATTGATCGCCGAAGCGCTGGTCGATCTGTCGCCGAATGCGCGAAGCGGTGGGCAGTGTCACGTCTTGCCAGTCTGGTACGACCTCAGTGTCGGCCCGGAACTGAGTCTGTTGGCCGAACGTAGCGGGCTAGCGGTGGAGGAGGTGATTCGTCGCCACAGCGCACGGGAATATCAGGTGTTTGCCCTTGGCTTTGCGCCGGGTTTTGCCTTCATGGGGCTGGTCGAGGAAATGCTCGCCGCGCCACGGCTCAACACACCGCGCAAGAAAGTCGCCGCCGGCAGCGTCGGTATCGCCGAGCGGCAGACGGCGGCATATCCCGTGGTCTCGCCCGGTGGCTGGAACCTGATCGGCCGCACTCCGGCAAAACTCTTCGATCGCCATCGCGACGGTTACAGCCTGATGCAGCCTGGCGACACGGTGCGCTTCGAAGCGGTCGATCACGCTGAATTCATACGCTTGGGCGGCGACGACACCCCACTGGAGGCGTTGGCATGAGTCGATTGATGATCGGAGCCAGCACACCGCTGTGCCTGTTGCAGGACGCCGGGCGGTTTGGCGTGCGACATCTGGGCGTGACCCAGGGTGGCGCGGCGGACTGGTGTTCGATGAGCTGGGCCAATTGGCTGCTGGGTAATGAGCTGGATGCTGCGGTGGTGGAAATCACTCTGGGCGGGTTTGCCGTGGTGGCTGAGGAGGATTGCCTGCTGGCGCTGGCTGGCGCGGATCTCGGCGCGCAGGTTGACGGCCAGCCGCTGGCGCCGTGGCGCAGTTTCAAATTGGCGAAAGGGCAGACATTGCGGTTTATCCAGCCCTTGCTCGGCGCCCGGGCTTATCTGGCCGCTCCCGGTGGGTTCACTGCGCCGAAGGTACTGGGCAGCAGTGCCACGGTGGTGCGTGAAGAACTTGGCGGGCTTGATGGCATGGGTCTACCGCTCGCCAAAGGGGCGGCGCTCGATTACAGCGGAGAAGTGGTGGCGGAGCGGGAAATGCCTGCAACACTGCGGCCGGATTTCAAAATGGATATGCCACTGGATTTGGTCTTGGGCGCACAGATCGGCCAGTTCAGCGGGCAAAGCCTGTTCGATGTGTTCAACAGCACGTGGACCATCGACAGTCGCGCCGACCGCATGGGCATCCGCCTGCTCGGCGCGGCGTTGCAATATCAGGGCGCGCCGATGATTTCCGAGGGCATTCCCTTGGGCGCTGTGCAGGTACCGCCGGACGGGCAGCCGATTGTGTTGCTCAATGATCGGCAGACCATTGGCGGCTATCCGCGCCTGGGTGCGTTGACGCCGCTGGCACTGGCGCGATTGGCGCAGTGCCTGCCGGGAGCGAAGGTGAGATTGAGACCAGTGGTGCAGGACGTTGCGCACCGCGAGCATGTCGAGTATTTGCAGCGCTTTAAAGATCGCTGAAAGCTTCGCGAGCAGGCTCGCTCCCACAGGTAAAAGCATTCCAAGGTAGGAGCGAGCCTGCTCGCGAAGGCGTTCGTCGGGTTAACGATTATTTGGAAAGAAACCGCATCCCTTCCTCAAGCCCGCGCAACGTCAGCGGATACATCTGATCCTCGATCAGATCGCGCACGATGTTGGTCGACGAGGTATAGCCCCAGGTATCTTTCGGATACGGGTTGATCCAGATGAGCTTCTTGTATTTTTCCATGAAGCGCTGCATCCACACGTAACCCGGCTCTTCGTTCCAGTGCTCGACGCTGCCGCCGGCCTGGGTGATTTCGTACGGGGCCATGGCGGCGTCGCCGATGAAGATCACTTTGTAGTCGGCGCCATACTTGTGCAGCAGATCCTGGGTCGAGGTGCGCTCGGAAGTGCGGCGCATGTTGTTCTTCCACACAGATTCATAAATGAAGTTGTGGAAGTAGAAGTACTCCAGATGTTTGAACTCGGTCTTGCAGGCCGAGAACAGTTCTTCGCAGATCTTCACGTGCGCATCCATCGATCCGCCGATGTCGAACAGCAGCAACAGCTTCACCGTGTTGCGCCGTTCCGGGCGCATCTGGATATTCAGCAGGCCGGCGTCCTTGGCGGTGTGGTCGATAGTGCCATCGATATCGAGTTCTTCCGCCGCACCCTGGCGGGCGAACTTGCGCAATCGACGCAGCGCGACCTTGATGTTGCGCGTGCCCAGCTCCACCGAGTCGTCGAGGTTCTTGTACTCGCGTTGATCCCAGACCTTGACCGCTTTGCCCTGACGCTTGCCGGCGTCGCCAACCCGGATGCCTTCAGGGTTGGAAACCGCCGGAGCCAAACGGGCTGGTGCCGCCGGTGCCGATCCATTTGTTGCCGCCGGCGTGGCGTTCCTTCTGTTCTTCCAGACGCTTCTTGAATTCCTCGATGAGCTTGTCCAGCCCGCCAAGGGACTGGATCTGCGCGCGTTCTTCGTCGCTCAGCGAGCGCTCGAATTCCTTGCGCAGCCAGTCTTCGGGAATCAGCGCCTGCAAGTGATCGTCGAGTTTCTCCAGGCCATTGAAGTAGGCGCCGAACGCCCGGTCGAATTTGTCGAAATGGCGTTCGTCCTTCACCAGGATCGCCCGCGACAAGTAATAAAACTCGTCCATGTCGGCGAAGGTCACACGCTGTTTCAGCGCGTTGATCAGGTCGAGCAGCTCGCGCACCGACACTGGCACCTTGGCAGCACGCATTTCGTTGAACAGGTTGAGCAACATGGCAGCAGCCTCTTAGCGGGTGCCGCGCCGGCTCATGAACGCCAGGCGCTCAAGCAGTTGCACGTCTTGTTCGTTTTTCACCAGTGCGCCAGCCAGTGGCGGAATGGCTTTGGTCGGATCGCGCTCGCGCAGCACCGCTTCGCCGATATTGTCGGCCATCAGCAGTTTCAGCCAGTCGACCAGCTCGGACGTCGAAGGCTTTTTCTTCAGGCCCGGTACCTTGCGCACGTCGAAAAACACGTCGAGCGCTTCGCTGACCAGATCTTTCTTGATATCCGGGTAGTGCACGTCGACGATTTTCTGCAGGGTAGTGCGATCAGGGAAGGCGATGTAGTGAAAGAAGCAACGGCGCAGAAAGGCGTCCGGCAGCTCCTTTTCGTTGTTGGAGGTAATGATGATGATCGGGCGTTTCTTGGCCTTGATGGTCTCGTCGATTTCGTAAACGTAGAACTCCATCTTGTCGAGTTCTTGCAACAGGTCGTTGGGGAACTCGATGTCGGCCTTGTCGATTTCGTCGATCAGCAGAATCACCCGCTCCTCGGCCTCGAAGGCTTCCCAGAGCTTGCCTTTCTTCAGGTAGTTGCGCACGTCGTGGACTTTTTCATTGCCCAGCTGCGAGTCGCGCAAACGGCTGACCGCGTCGTACTCGTACAAGCCCTGATGGGCCTTGGTGGTGGATTTGATGTGCCAGGTGATCAGCTTGGCACCGAACGACTCGGCCAGTTGCTCGGCGAGCATGGTCTTGCCGGTGCCCGGCTCACCCTTGACCAGCAGCGGCCGCTCCAGGGTGATGGCGGCGTTGACCGCCAGCTTCAGGTCATCGGTGGCGACGTAAGCCTGGGTGCCTTCGAACTTCATCTGCAAATCCTCGAACGGTAACGCCGACCTGACGGGCAGGGCGGGGGCGAAAAATCGGATGCCCGACTATAACGCGCACGCCGGTCGACTGTGAACGCAGACGGCTTATTCAGTCTCTGAATGGAGCGTCACATGTTGACTCAGTCTCGGCGGATGGCCAGTATTCCGGTATCGCCGATTTGGCGATAGCTTGTAATCCATGTCTACTAAATACCGGTTTCGCGATAAATACCGCATCCAGCTGCGTGAGAAAGATCACCCACCGCCCCATGTCCACCTGACCGGTGGCGGCGTCGACGTGATGCTCAGCCTGGAAACGATTGAAGTCATGATGGGCAAGGCCCCGCCGCTGATCGTCAAAGAAGCGTTGGCTTGGGTGGGCGCACATCAGGCGCAACTACTGAAGGAGTGGAAACGATGTTACCCATGAAACGGCCGCGTCTGCGATCTGCGCACGTCCTGTCGGATTTCAGGTTGGCGCTGACATTTATCAATGGTCAGGAACTGACAGTTGATTTGGGGACGGATATTCATACTTATCCAGGTCTGCGGCCACTGCTTGATCGCGAAGTCTTTGCGACTGCCGCAGTCGGGGACGAGGGTTGGATCGTTGAATGGATTGAACCCGACGTACAGATGGGTGCAGACACCTTGTATATGGATGCGCTAGCGCAAAATGCCCAGGATGAGAACACGCGCATTTTTATCGATTGGCGCGCCCGTACCGGACTTTCTCTCAATGATGCGGCCGAAGCGCTCGGTGTGAGCGCTCGCAGCATCAGCCGTTACAGCAATGGGCGTGAAGCAGTGCCACGTTCTTTGGCGTTGGCCTGTCTGGGCTGGGATTCGCTGCAACAGCGTTCATCGATAGCGGCCGAAGACACAGGTCGATATGTCGTCAACCGCAAAACTTAATCCTCATCTGGCTTCGGCCGTTCGTACCGCGCATTGAATGCCTGGATGAAGCCATTGCGCAAAATCTGCAGAAACGCTTCAAAGGCGTTGACGTTCTGCTGGTGAACATTGCCGCTGAGTTCAACGCGGGTGGCGAACTGGTTTTTGTTCTGGTTCTTCAGCACGGTCTCGGTGCCGCCGACCAGCGCTTCCCAGATTGAGCGGAACAGGCCTTTGTTCTTGTTTTCGACGTCTTGCTGCCAGTTGAATACATCGACGTCGCGCAGCAGGGGTTTGATGTAGCCGGTGAGTCGGGCTTTCTCTGCCTTGGCTTCGATAACCACGTCGCCGTGGCCGGCGTTGAAGTCGAATTTGCCGTAGGCGGCGGCGAAGTCGTTCATGCGTTTGAGCTCGATGTCACGGGCGCGCAGGCGGAATTCGAAGTCTTCGAAGTTGCTCAGTGGATCGAAGGTGGCGGTGGTTTCCAATGGCGCGTGGCCCAGCAGCAACGCCTTGCCTTCAAAGCGCGCGTCGCGTTTGCCTTCCTTGTCGACCACATTGGTCAGGTTGTAGATACTGGCGTTGACGTTGCTGGCGTTCATGTTCACCGGCGGCTTGGAATTGAAGTTGCGGAAGGTGATACGGCCGTCGTTGATCTGCACTTCATCGAGGGTGATTGGCAGCAGCTTGCCCAACTGCTCACGCCAGTCGGTGCCCTGACCGGTCTGCGAGTTCTGTTTGTTGGGGCCGCCGTCGACAAAGTTGATTTCGGGGTTGAGAAATTGCACCTGCGCGACCACGGCATGGTCGTACCACAGTGAATGCCAGCTTACCGACAGGTCGATCATCGGCGCATCGACGAACGGCACCGGTACTTTGCCGTCGACCTTGACGATCTTCAGGCCGTTGATTTTGTAGGCGCCGCGCCACAGCGCGAGGTCGACATCGGTGATCTGGCCACGGTAATCGCCCATGTCCGCAAGTTTGTCATTGAGGTAGTCGCGTACCAGATAGGGCAGGGCGAAATGCAGGGCGACCAGCAGCACCACGACACCCGTCAGGGTCCAGAGCGGCCAGCTGTAACGACGTTTCATGCCATTGTTCCTTCAAGAGTGTGGCTTGACGATTCAAAGCGATTGACTCCGCGCGTTTGCAGACGTTCGACCCGACTGGACTGTGATCGGCAACGGGCTTACCTTGGAAGGCTGAATTCAACGCTGCATAAGGACCCAGCCATGAGCCGTATTTACGCTGACAATGCCCATTCCATCGGTAATACGCCGCTGGTCCAGATCAACCGCATCGCGCCGCGCGGCGTCACGATCCTGGCCAAGATCGAGGGGCGCAACCCCGGTTATTCGGTCAAATGCCGGATTGGCGCCAACATGATCTGGGACGCCGAAAGCAGCGGCAAACTCAAGCCGGGCATGACCATTGTCGAGCCGACTTCGGGTAATACCGGTATTGGCCTGGCCTTCGTCGCTGCCGCGCGCGGCTACAAACTGATGCTGACCATGCCGGCGTCGATGAGCATCGAGCGCCGCAAGGTCCTCAAAGCCCTGGGTGCGGAGCTGGTATTGACCGAGCCGGCCAAGGGCATGAAGGGCGCCATCGAGAAAGCCGCGGAAATCGTCTCCAGTGATGCCGAGAAATATTTCATGCCGGCGCAATTCGATAACCCGGCCAACCCGGCGATTCACGAAAAGACCACCGGTCCTGAGATCTGGAACGACACCGACGGCGCCGTGGATGTGCTGGTGGCTGGGGTCGGCACCGGCGGAACCATTACCGGCGTGTCGCGGTATATCAAGAACACCGCCGGCAAACCGATTCTGTCGGTTGCCGTCGAGCCGGCGTCTTCGCCCGTCATCACGCAAGCATTGGCCGGTGACGAGATCAAGCCCAGCCTGCACAAGATTCAGGGTATCGGTGCCGGTTTTGTGCCGAAAAACCTTGATCTGTCGATGGTCGATCGCGTCGAGCAGGTGACGGACGAAGAGTCCAAGGCCATGGCTTTGCGCCTGATGCAAGAAGAAGGAATTTTGTGCGGCATCTCCTGCGGTGCCGCCATGGCGGTGGCGGTGCGTCTGGCGGAGAAACCAGAGATGCAAGGCAAAACCATCGTCGTGGTGCTGCCGGATTCGGGTGAGCGTTATCTGTCGAGCATGTTGTTCAGTGACTTGTTCACCGAGCAGGAGAACCAGCAGTAATCCTGTTGATTCAGGTCAGCCGAGGTTCAGGCGCTGTATGTTAATAAAGGCTTTGTTGCGCAATGCTTAACACTGAATCTTGTGTCAGGCGGGTTTTTCCCGGAGCCGGTAGTGTTTATCATGGCCGGCTGCCATGCCGGGAAAAGGGCATTGCGCAGCGTTGTCTTTATCCAAGGAGTCGTTGATGACCGTTTCATTTGCCGCCAAGGCGTTTGTGCTGTTGCTGTTCCTGGGCAGCACGCTCTATGTGCATTTGCGCGGCAAGGCGCGTTTGCCGGTATTGCGCCAGTTCGTCAACCACTCGGCGCTGTTCGCCCCGTACAACGCTTTGATGTACCTGTTCTCCGCAGTGCCGTCCAGACCGTATCTGGATCGCAGCAAGTTTCCGGAACTGGATGTGCTGCGCGATAACTGGGAAACCATCCGCGACGAAGCCATGCATCTGTTTGACGAGGGCTATATTCGCGCCGCCGAAAAGAACAACGACGCCGGTTTTGGCTCGTTCTTCAAGAAGGGCTGGAAGCGCTTCTATCTGAAGTGGTACGACAAACCGCTGCCATCAGCCGAAGCCCTGTGCCCGAAAACCGTGGCACTGGTCAGCGCCATACCGAACGTCAAGGGCGCAATGTTCGCGCTGCTGCCGGGCGGCAGCCACCTCAACCCGCACCGCGACCCGTTCGCCGGCTCCCTGCGTTATCACCTCGGTCTGTCGACACCCAACTCTGACGATTGCCGGATCTTCGTCGACGGTCAGGTTTACGCCTGGCGCGACGGCGATGACGTGATGTTCGACGAGACTTACGTGCACTGGGTCAAGAATGAAACCGATCAGACTCGCGTCATTCTGTTCTGTGACATCGAACGCCCGCTGAGCAACCGCTTGATGACCCGGATCAACCGCTTCATCAGCGGCTGGCTGGAGCGCGCCACCGCGCCGCAGAACCTTGATGATGAGCGCGTCGGCGGGATCAACCAGGCCTATGCCTGGAGCAAGAACTTCAGCGACCGTTTCAGCGGCGTGGTCAAACAGTGGAAACGCCGCCATCCGAAGGCCTACAGGGTAATGCGCCCGGTGCTGGCGGTGCTGGTGCTGACATTGCTGGGGTATTGGTTGTTCGGTTAACGTTTGGCCAGAATTAAAAAAACCGCTCCGTAGGAGCGGTTTTCACAATCGGCCAGCGGCAAGCACTGAGGGCTCATCTTCGATGCCGGTGATCAGCAGTTGTAAGAGACGCCGTTGATTAGCGGTCAATTCATGATCAGCCAATCTTCTGGTTTTCAGCGATCTGACCAATGCTTCGGGAGGTCTCTGTTTCGCTTTTTCATGTCGCCTCCCGGTTTGATCAGTAATTGATTGGCTTTCACAGTACTGGATTCTCCAAGGTTTTGACAAGGCGGCCTTCGATGTCGAAGCTGAACCCCAGCTTCTGATAAACGGGTATCGCCCCGTCCAGCGGCTCTTGTATTTCGATAACATCGCAGCCAACGAAATGCGCGTATTGCTCAATTACCATCATCGCTAGTAGTCCTATCCGATTTTTCAAAGGATGTGTTCCGCCAGGGCGTCCTTCCAATCTCACAACTCGTAATCTTCGTCGACTATTGTTCGGGTTCGCAAAACACAGGCCGCAGAGCTGCCCGTCGAACCAGATAGAGATGTCCAATGCGCGTGGTTCACGTGATTTCCACGCGATGACTTCTTGCCAGAAAAAGCAGGGTTCTTCCCATGTTTCAAAAGCATTCAGCGCATGCCTGTTTATCGGTTCGAACCGAATCAGAGATAAATCCATAATCGAAGCGTCGGCCGCCTTGAGTTGGCCCTGTAAGCCGCCAATCTGCGAAGCAGCCCGCTTCCTCGCCTCCGACCGATAAACCTGATACCGCAAATACGTCCGTTCCCTTGGCATATGATCTCTTGCATTCCGTGTCTCCTGACAATCCATTGCCACCGCCATTTACCCTAATCACCCGACGCCAGACTGTCGCTACCGGCCCTTTGCCCAAGTCATTGCAATCTGTGTCGCGAGCTGGTTATAGTCAGCTCGCCCGAGCCGCCCGGCTCGCGCTTTCATTTCTTCAATGTGGATCTGTATCCATGCCTGCATCCCTCATCAGCGCGGTAGTCGATTCAGCGGTCAACGCTGCCGTCGTGCCGTGCGGGAATCAGCAGCCTGTGCAGATCAGTCATTACCCTCCACCTGTCAGTAGCACGCCGGTGTGCGCAGTCGTATCGCCGCCGGGCATTGGTGTTCGGGGCTGATCGGCAGTTTCTGCTGACCCCTGCGCCCGCCAGAAAAAGCTACTGGATTTCAGCTTCGGCTGAGTTGGCTTCTTGCCTGACTACAGGTGGTATTCATGTTTGTCCTTTCGAAACAGTCCGCGCTCGCGGCGACGTCCACGAGCCTGTTCGTTCTGCTGTGGAGCAGCGGGGCGATTTTCTCCAAATGGGGGCTGGCCCATGCTTCGCCCTTTGCCTTTCTGCTGATTCGCTTCGCCATCGCCCTGTGCGGGCTGGTCTTGCTGGCGCCGCTGCTGAGATTGAGGCTCCCCAAGGGTAGCAAGGCGATGCTGTTTGCAATTGCCACGGGACTGGTGTTGCTCGGGGCCTATCAGATCTTTTATCTGCTGGCGCTCGATTGCAAAGTCACGCCGGGGGTGATGGCGACGATCATGGGCGTTCAACCGATCCTCACCGTGGTACTGATGGAGCGCCAGCGTTCGGCGAGCCGCCTGTTCGGCCTGGCGCTGGGCCTGGCCGGGCTGATCATGGTGGTCTATCAGGGTATCGGTCTGGCCGGGATGTCCTGGGCTGGGATGCTGTTCGGTTTGCTGGCGCTGGCGAGCATGACGCTCGGTTCGATCATGCAAAAACGCATCACCGACAACCCGCTCGGTACGCTGCCAGTGCAGTACTTGGCCGGCCTGTTGCTCTGCGCGATCTTCGTACCGTTCCAGCCGTTTCACTTCGAGCACAGCGCAGGCTTCATCGTCCCGGTGTTATGGATGGGCCTGGTGGTGTCGGTGCTGGCGACGCTGTTGCTGTATCGACTGATCGCGCGGGGCAATCTGGTGAACGTCACCAGCCTGTTCTATCTGGTGCCGGCGGTGACGGCGGTGATGGATTACCTGATTTTCGGCAATCGGCTGGCGGCGTTGAGCGTGTTGGGAATGCTGCTGATTATTGTTGGATTGGTATTTGTGTTCCGTAAAACCGGATAGCCGATAGGCAGGTGGCGCTTGTTGCGCCGCCTTTCGCGAGCAGGCTCGCTCCCACATTGGAATGTATTTTTCTGTGGGAGCGAGCCTGCTCGCGAATATCTGCGGCAGAAAATCTAACGGACTGACATCTTTGCAGGCTTCACCACCGCCGGCTTCAACACCAGCCACAACGCCGCCGCAATCAGCACGCCGCCATAAATGTGCGCCATCGACAACGGCTCATCCAGCAACAACGCCCCCACAGCACGCCGAACGGCGGGATCATGAAGGTCACGGTCATCGACTTCACCGGGCCGATTGAGCTGAGCAGGCGGAAATAGATGATGTAGGCGAACGCCGTGCAACCCAGGCCCAGGCCGAGCAGCGACAGCCAGACCTGCCAGCCGCCCCAGCTGACCGGCGGCGCAGTGATGGTGCTATAGGCGAACAGCGGCAGCAAAAACAACGTCGCCCCGAGCATGCTGCCCAGTGCCGACAAACGGCTGTCCAGCCCACCGGCCTGATCCAGCCAGCGCCGTGCGAGGAATCCGGCAAAGCCGTAACAAGTGGTTGCCAGCAGGCATGCAACTGCGCCCATCAGCAGTTGCAGATCGAAGGCTACGGGACCGGCGCGCGTCAGCACGCCGACGCCGAACAGGCCGAGGAACACACCGCTGAGCTTGGCCGCCGTGAGCTTTTCGCTGAAGAACAAACCGCCAATCAACACGCCCATCAATGGCGTGGTGGCGTTGAAGATCGCCGAATAGCCGGCAGGCAATACCTGGGCGGCAACCGAATACAGCGTCGCCGGAATCCCCGAGTTGATCACGCCGAGCAGCATCACGGTCTTCAGCTTGCCCTTGAAATCCCAGCTGATGCGCATCAGCCCAAGGATCACCAGCAGCCCGGCAGCCGCGATCGACACGCGAAAGAAACCGGTCGGGATCGTGCCGATCACCGGGGCAATGATGCGCATGAACAGAAAACTCGCGCCCCAGATAGCGGCCAGCGACAACATGCGGAAAATATCGACAGGGCTCACGGCGGGCTCCTTCCTTGATCGGGACGAGAGTGTTGCCGAGCGTCCGGATCATGGCAACCGCTATTCGGGCTTTTAATTCTGCTTGCCGATGCATCGGCACGAGAAACCCCGTCAACGGTCAACCCCGTATCGGTTTTGGCAGAAATTGCGCTTTTCCTGCGAGCGCTTCCGTGACTAAGCTCAGACCAACCGAATTCCCGCCGAGGTTTCATTTATGTCGCAGCAATGGCCAGCCACCGAGATCGCGCGGATGATCCTCGCCGGCTTCGACGATTACCGCGAACATTTCCGCCGCATCACCGATGGCGCTCGCGAGCGCTTCGAACAGGCGCGCTGGCAGGAGGCGCAGGCCGCGTCGGCGGCGCGGATCAGTCTGTATGAGGAAAAGGTTGGCGAAACCGTCGCTCGCCTGCGCGAGTATTTCGACGAAGAAACCCTGATGAACGTCAGCTGCTGGCCGCTGGTGAAAAGCGCCTACATCAGTGTGATCGACCTGCGCTTTGACGATGAGCTGTCCGAAACCTGGTACAACTCGATTTTCTGCGGGCTGTTCAGCCACGACTTGATCAGCGACGGCTGCATGTTCATCCACACCACGCGCCCGAGCCTGCGCCGGGCCCGCGCTGCGCAAACCCGCACCTATAAGCCGCAGGGCCAGTTGTCCGCCATGCTCGCCAGTATCTTCGCCGACTACCGCTTCAGCGAAGATTACGCCGATTTGCCTGGCGACCTGCTGCGGCTCGAAGCGCAATTACGCGAGAACCTGCCGGACTGGGTGTGCAAGGACCCGGAGCTAAGCGTCGAGCTGTTTTCTTCGGTGCTCTATCGCAACAAAGGCGCGTATCTGGTCGGGCGCATCTACACCCGCGACGAGCAATGGCCGCTGGTGATTCCGCTGTTGCACCGCGAAGGGCGGGGCATTCAGATCGACGCGTTGATTACCGACGAAGCCGATGTGTCGATCATCTTCTCTTTCACCCGTTCGTATTTCATGGTCGATGTACCGGTGCCGGCGGAGTTCATCGGTTTTCTGCGACGCATTCTGCCGGGCAAGCACATCGCCGAGCTGTACACCTCGATCGGCTTCTACAAGCACGGCAAGTCGGAGTTCTACCGCGCGCTGATCAATCACCTGGCCAACACTGACGATCAGTTCATCATGGCCCCGGGCGTGCGCGGCATGGTCATGAGCGTGTTCACCCTGCCGGGTTTCAACACCGTATTCAAAATCATCAAGGACCGTTTCTCACCGTCGAAGAACGTCGATCGCGCCACGGTGATCGAAAAGTATCGTCTGGTGAAAAGCGTCGATCGGGTCGGACGTATGGCCGATACCCAGGAATTTGCCGATTTTCGTTTTCCGCTGAGCAAATTCGATCCGGCGTGTCTGGAGGAATTGCTTGAGGTGGCGCCGTCTACGGTTTCGGTTGAGGGCGAAACCGTGCTGATCCGCCACTGCTGGACCGAACGCCGGATGACCCCGCTCAACCTTTATCTGGAAAATGCCAACGACGCCCAGGTGCGTGAAGCGCTGGAGGATTATGGTCTGGCGATCAAGCAATTGGCGGCGGCAAATATCTTTCCCGGCGACATGCTGCTGAAAAACTTCGGCGTCACCCGCCACGGGCGAGTGGTCTTCTACGACTACGACGAAATCTGCTTCCTGACCGAAGCCAACTTCCGCCACATCCCGGCACCACGCACACCGGAGGACGAAATGGCCTCTGAGCCGTGGTACTCGATCGGACCGCTGGACGTGTTCCCCGAAGAGTTTCCGCCGTTCCTGTTTGCCGATGCCGGACAGCGCAAGTTGTTCGATCAGTTGCACGGCGAGTTGTATAACGCCGATTACTGGAAGGGCTTGCAGGCGGCGATTCGGGCGGGGAAGGTGATTGACGTCTTCCCATATCGGCGCAAAGGGCGGGATAACGAATAACAGCAGCTGCAAGCGGCAAGCTACAAGCTGCAAGTTCCCCGATCGTTCCCATGCTCCGCGTGGGAATGCCTCACCGGACGCTCCGCGTCCGCTTCTGGGACGCGGAGCGTCCCGGCTGCGTTCCCACGCTGAGCGTGGGAACGATCACAACAAGGAGCAGCTGCAAGCGGCAAGCTACAAGCTGCAAGTTAAAAGCCTCAGTGACTTGCGGCTTGTAGCTTGGCGCTTGCAGCTGCTTTTCTGCGACAATCCGCCCCCTGCATAAACAGACGACCGAATTGCCTACCCGATGACCGACGAATCGCCCTCCATCGACAAACTGCTGAAAAACCTCGATCACGCCATGCTCGCTGACCGTCACCGGCTGCGGCGGCAGTTGCTTGAGCTGCGCAAGAAACCCGACGAGGCCAAATTGGCCCAATGGATAGCGCGGATGCAGGCGTCCTGTGATCAGGTGCTGGCGCGCCGTGCCAGCCTGCCGGTGATTCGTTACGACGACAGTTTGCCGATCGCGGCCAAGCGCGACGAGATCAAAAAGGCCCTGGAGCAACATCAGGTGCTGATCATCGCCGGCGAAACCGGCTCGGGTAAAACCACCCAGTTGCCGAAGATCTGTCTGGAAATCGGTCGTGGGCAGCACGGTCTGATCGGCCATACCCAGCCGCGCCGGATTGCCGCGCGCAGCGTTGCCAGCCGTGTCGCCGAAGAACTCGGCACGCCGCTCGGAGCGCTGGTCGGCTATCAGGTGCGTTTCGAAGATCAAAGCGATTCCAACACCCTGATCAAACTGATGACCGACGGCATTCTGCTGGCGGAAACCCAGAACGACCGTTATCTGGAACGCTACGACACGATCATCGTCGACGAAGCCCACGAACGCAGCCTAAACATCGATTTCCTCCTCGGCTACCTGAAAACCCTGCTGCCACGCCGTCCCGACCTCAAGGTCATCATTACTTCGGCGACCATCGATCTGGAGCGATTCTCCAAGCACTTCGATGACGCGCCGATCGTCGAAGTGTCGGGCCGTACTTTTCCTGTGGAAACCTGGTACCGGCCGCTGACCCTGGAGCAGGACGAAGAGGGCAACCGGGTCGAGGATGACCTGACCGTCGATCAGGCGATTCTCGCCACTCTCGACGAAATCGCCGCCTACGAGCGCAGCGAACGACGCAGCCCCGGCGATGTGCTGGTGTTCCTGCCCGGCGAGCGCGAGATTCGCGACGCCGCCGACATGTTGCGCAAGGCCCAGCTCAAACACACCGAAATCCTGCCGCTGTACGCGCGCCTGTCGCCGGCTGAACAGCAGCGGATTTTCCAATCGCACCCGGGCCGCCGCGTGGTGCTGGCGACCAACGTCGCCGAAACCTCGCTGACCGTACCGGGCATTCGCTATGTGATCGACAGCGGCACCGCGCGCATCAGCCGCTACAGCTACCGCGCCAAGGTGCAGCGCTTGCCGATCGAAGCGATTTCCCAGGCCAGCGCCAATCAGCGTAAAGGTCGTTGCGGCCGGGTCGAGCCGGGTATCTGCGTGCGTTTGTACAGCGAAGAGGACTTCCTTGGGCGGCCGGAATTTACCGATCCGGAAATTCTGCGCACCAACCTCGCCGCCGTGATCCTGCAGATGCTCCATCTGCGCCTCGGCGAAATCACCGCGTTCCCGTTTATCGAGCCGCCGGACGGCAAGGCGATCAGCGACGGTTTCAACCTGCTGCAAGAGCTATCGGCGGTGGATCGCAACAGTCAGCTGACACCACTCGGTCGCCAGTTGGCGCGCTTGCCGGTCGACCCGCGCATGGGCCGCATGCTGCTGGAAGCGGCCAAGCTCGGCAGCTTGCAGGAAGTGCTGATTGTCGCCAGCGCCATGTCGATTCAGGACCCGCGCGAGCGTCCGCCGGAGCGTCAGCAAGCGGCGGATCAGGCCCATGCGCAATGGAAGGATCCGGATTCCGACTTCGCCGGGCTGGTCAACTTGTGGCGTGGTTTTGAAGAACAGCGCCAGGCGCTGACCGCCAATCCGCTGCGTAACTGGTGCCGGAAGAACTTCCTCAATTACCTGCGTTTGCGCGAGTGGCGTGATTCTCATCGTCAGTTGAGCCTGATCTGCCGCGACATGCAGTTGAGCCTGAACAAGGAGCCGGCGGATTATCCGAAGCTGCACAAAGCGGTGCTGGTCGGCTTGCTCAGCCAGATCGGTCAGAAAACCGAAGACGGCGATTACCTCGGGGCGCGGCAGCGGCGCTTCTGGATTCATCCGTCGTCGGGCATCGGCAAGAAGCGTCCGCAGTGGCTGATGACTGCTGAGCTGGTCGAAACCACCAAACTCTACGCGCGCATGGTCGCCAAGATCGATGCCGACTGGATCGAGCCGCTGGCCGGGCACCTGATCAAGAAAAACCATTTCGAGCCGCATTGGGAGAAGAAGCGCGGCCAGGTCGTAGCCTATGAGCAGATCACCCTGTTCGGCCTGATCGTGGTCGGTCGCCGCCCGGTGCATTACGGCCCGGTCGATCCGGTGGTGTCGCGTGAGCTGTTTATCCGCGAAGGTCTGGTGCGTGGCGAGATTCAGTCGCGGGCCAAATGCCTGAGCGCCAATCAGAAACTGCTCGAGCAGCTCGACGAACTGGAGGCCAAGGCGCGCCGGCGCGACATTCTCGCCGACGAAGAAACCTTGTACGCCTTCTACGATGCGCGTCTGCCGGCGGAGATCCACCAGACCGCGACCTTCGACAGTTGGTACAAGGTCAACAGCCAGAAAGACCCGCAACTACTGATCATGCGCGAAGAAGACGTGTTGGCCCGCGAGGCCAGTGAAGTCACCGCCCGTGATTACCCGGACACGTTGCACATTGGCGATCTGGAACTGGCGCTGACCTACCATTTCGAACCCAATCACCCGCGCGACGGCGTGACCTTGCGCGTGCCGGCGCCGCTGCTGCCGATGCTGCCGCCGGAGCGTCTGGAATGGCTGGTGCCGGGCTTGATTGAGGCCAAATGCATAGCCCTGGTGCGCAACCTTCCGAAAGCCCTGCGCAAGAACTTCGTGCCAGTGCCGGACTTCATCAAGGCCGCGTTGCAGCGCATGACTTTCGCCGAAGGTTCGCTGCCGCAAGCGCTCGGTCGCGAGCTGCTGCGCATGACCGGCGCGCGGGTCAGCGATGAAGCGTGGGCGGAAGCGGCGCAGCAGGTTGAGAGCCATCTGCGCATGAACCTGGAAATCGTCGATGGCCAGGGCAAGTTCCTTGGCGAAGGCCGCGATTTGGCTGAGTTGACCGCACGCTTCGCCGAAGCCAGCCAGGCCGCGCTGGCGGTGCCGCAGAGTGCGAAAAGTCAGCAGCCGGTCGAGGCAAAAGTCTTCGCGCCGGTAGCAGAAAAGACCCAGCAGAAGATCGCCGGGCTGTCGATGACGGTGTACCCGGCGCTGGTGGAAGAGGGCGGCACGGTCAAGGAGGGGCGTTTCTCCACCCCGGCCGAAGCCGAGTTCCAGCACCGTCGCGCCTTGCAGCGCTTGCTGATGCAGCAACTGGCCGAGCCGGCGAAATTCCTCCGGGGCAAGTTGCCTGGACAGACTGAACTGGGCCTGCTGTACCGCGAACTGGGCCGCGTCGATGCGCTGGTCGAAGACATTCTGTTGGCCAGCCTCGACAGCTGCATTCTCGAAGGCGAAGACCCGTTGCCCCGGGATGGCGCCGGATTGGCGGCATTGGCCGAGCGCAAACGCGGCGACTGGACCGAGCACGCGGAGCGCGTCGCGCGGCTGACGCTGGAAATCCTCAAGATCTGGCACGGTCTGCAAAAACGCTTCAAGGGCAAGATCGATCTGGCGCAAGCGGTGGCACTCAACGACATCAAGCAGCAGATCGGCAATCTGGTCTATCCGGGTTTCGTTCGCGAAACGCCGATGCAGTGGCTCAAGGAGTTGCCGCGATATCTGAAAGCGGTCGAGCAGCGTTTCGAGAAACTTGGCGCACAGGTGCAGAAAGATCGGGTCTGGAGCGGCGAACTTGCTGGCCTGTGGGCGCAATATCAGGCCCGCGCGGCCAAGCATGCGCAGGAAGGCAAGCGTGATCCACAGCTGGAGTTGTACCGCTGGTGGCTGGAGGAATACCGCGTGTCGCTGTTCGCCCAGCAGTTGGGCACCAAAGTGCCGATTTCGGACAAGCGCCTGAGCAAACAGTGGAGCCAGGTCGAGCCTTGACCTGCAGCCATACACAATCCCCCTGTGGAAGTGGTCTTTGTGGCGAGGGGATTTATCCCCGTTGGGTGGCGAAGCCGCCCCAAAATCTACGCCTCGGTTCATCAGATACCGAGCGTGGTGGGTTAGCGACTGCTTCGCAGTCGAACGGGGATAAATCCCTCGCCACAGAGTTGAGTTCATAGAGTGAATGGCAGTTGTGCTTGAGAACGGCGCCAAAACCTCGGGTTTATGGCAAACTTCGCCACCATAACCCGCCGTTTCGCGACCCAGAGCCTTCGCCGTGTCGCGCTGCGCAATAAAACGATGCCAGGTTTGCGTCCCCCGGATGGGAATAGACCCTTTGCGTGTTGGTACGACGGTTCCAGCACTTTCTGCCTGAACAGATTAGAGAAACGACCATGCATAACGTCGTCATCAGCGGCACCGGCCTGTACACACCGGCCAACAGCATCTCCAACGAAGAGCTGGTGCAGTCTTTCAATACCTATGTCGCCCAGTTCAACGCCGATAACGCCGAGGCCATTGCCAGCGGCGAAGTCCAGGCCCTGACCGAATCCAGCGCTGCGTTCATCGAAAAAGCCTCGGGCATCAAGAGTCGCTTTGTCATGGACAAGGACGGCATTCTCGATCCGCTGCGCATGGCCCCGCGCCTGCCCGAGCGTTCCAATGATGAATGGTCGGTGCTGTGCCAAATGGCTGTCGGCGCTGCCGAACAAGCCCTGCAACGTGCCGGCAAAACCGCCGCCGATATCGACGGTGTGATCGTTGCTTGCTCCAACCTGCAACGTGCCTACCCGGCCATCGCCATCGAAGTCCAGGAAGCACTGGGCATTCAGGGTTTCGGCTTCGACATGAACGTGGCGTGTTCTTCGGCCACTTTCGGCATCCAGGCCGCCGCCAACAGCGTGCAACTGGGCCAGGCGCGGGCGATCCTGATGGTCAATCCGGAAGTCTGCACCGGGCACCTGAACTTCCGTGATCGCGACAGCCATTTCATCTTCGGCGATGCCGCGACTGCGGTGATCATCGAGCGCGCGGATCTGGCGACCTCCGAGTTTCAGTTCGACGTGGTCAGCACCAAACTGCTGACCAAGTTCTCCAACAACATCCGCAACAACTTCGGCTTCCTCAACCGCGCGGCAGAAGAGGGCATCGGTGCCCGCGACAAGCTGTTCGTACAGGAAGGCCGCAAGGTGTTCAAGGATGTCTGCCCGATGGTCGCCGAGCTGATTGGCGAGCACCTGGAAGAGAACCAGCTCAACGTTGGCGACGTGAAGCGTTTCTGGCTGCACCAGGCCAACCTGAGCATGAACCACCTGATCGTGCGCAAGCTGCTCGGCCGCGAAGCCACTGAAGAAGAAGCGCCGGTGATTCTCGACAGCTACGCCAACACCAGCTCGGCCGGTTCGGTCATCGCCTTTCACAAATATCAGGATGATCTGGCCTCAGGATCGCTGGCGGTACTCAGTTCGTTCGGCGCCGGTTACTCGATTGGTAGCGTGTTGCTGCGCAAACGCTGAAACAGGTTAATTTCCCCTTAATCGCGTCGATCTTTCCTACATTCGAAGCGGCTGAAACGCTGTAATTTTCGGACATCGCGGCAGGTGCACACCTGCCGCGTTCATTTTCGAAGTCCGGACAAGGGGATTGATGGATGGCGGCTGACGACAACCAACTGCTCACGCGCCTGCTGGCGGGGAGCAAAAGGCTTTCAAGGAACTGGTCACCACGTATCAGAGCGCGATGCGCGCCGTGGCTTACGCGATTGTCGGCCAGCGTCATGTCGAAGAAGTGGTGCAAGATGCCTGGCTGTCGGTGGTGCGCCATCTGGCCAGTTTCGAAGGCCGCTCCAGCCTCAAGACCTGGTTGCTGACCATCACCGCCAATTCGGCCAAGAGCCGCTACAAACTCAATCGCCGGGAAGTCCTGCTCGACGACCTGCCATCGCCCCACGGCACCATCGGTGACGATCGCTTCTCATCCAGCGATGGTCACTGGCTGGTCGCGCCGTTCGCCTGGCACCAGGACACCCCCGAAGCGCTGCTCACCGAAAACGAACTGCGCGAATGCCTCGAACACACGTTGCTGAGTCTGTCCGAGTTGCAGAGCAGTGTCCTGCTGTTGCGCGAACGCCAGGGGCTGGAGCTGGAAGATATCTGTAATCTTCTGGAGATCTCGCTCTCCAATGTCCGCGTGCTGCTGCACCGGGCACGCTTGAAGGTTTTTGCGACCGTGGAACATTTTGAGGAGACAGGAGAATGCTGACCTGCAAGGAGCAAGTGGCACGATCCAGCGATTATCTCGATGGCCGACTGAGCTTTCGCGAGACGCTGATGGTGCGTCATCACCTGTTGTTCTGCCCCAACTGCCGGCGCTTCATGCGGCAGATGCGCGTGATGCAGGCAACCCTGAAGGCGATGCCGGACAAACCGGAAGAGGGAGTGGATGCTTTGGCTGAACGCCTGGCGGCGCAGAGGCGCGACGACAGTCCTTGAAAGAGTCAGCCCGGGGCAGCGTCAGCGAACGGATGATGGGGATCGCTGGCATTGCACCGGGCTGCAGGACATCAGCTTCGAACGACAAGTCGCAAGGGGAGCGGTGACTTGCAGCTTGTCGCTCGAAGCTTGTAGCTGTTTTCTTAGAACTTCGCTTCAGCGTCCAGCTGCAGGGTGTTGGCGTCGGCATCGCGCTGGCCACGGCTGGCGAAGTCGGCCTTGGTCAGGAAGTACGTGGCGCCGACGGCGAAGTTCTTGTCGATGTCGTAACCGACCTTGAACTTGTGCCCGCGCGAGCCAGTGGTGCCGTTGGCAAAGTCGGAGTCGGTGAAGGCGCCGACCACGGCGTTGCGCTGCACGTCGCGATAGTTGTAGTCGAGGTTGAAACCGAACACTTTCGACTTGGCACCGAGCAACCATGCAGTGTCCTGATCGGTCACGGCATCGTTGTTCTTCACGTACTGGCCGTAGAACGACAGTGGCATTGGCAGGCCGCCGATGTCGATCTGGCTGAACCCTTCATACAGACGGAATTCGTTGTTCGCCGAGTTGCCGTTGACCGCCAGGGCGCACGGCGTTGAGGTGCCGGTGCAGCGGCTGTCTTCGTCGTTCTGGTAGGCGTAGACGCTGCCGCCCAAGGTCATTTTTAGGTTGTCGGTGATGTTGAAGCGGCTGCCCAACTGGCCAGCGGTCAGGCGCAGGTCGTGGCGGAATTGCACGCCGTCGCCGTCAACGTTGTCCTTGAGGTTGTAGTTACCCAGGCTGCCGAACAGTTCGGCGCTACCGCCCAGTGGATACTTGTAGGTAACGGCCAGACCTTCCGGGTTGATGTCGCTGTCCCAGATCACGTCGCCCATGCTGACCCACGGTTGCAGCATCTTGCCGCCGATCACGTGCAGGTTCTTGATCTGATCCGGGTGGTAGTCGATGTAGCCGAGGTCGAGCCAGATCTGCTTCTTGTCGAAGTAGTTGTCCTGATCCTGGTTGGTCGAGCGCGCGTCGTCGCCACCGCCAGTGGCGATACGGATGCCGGTGTCTACTTGCGGGTTGATCTCGGTGTAGGCGCCCAGACGCGCACGGATGCGCTGGCGATCCTTGTCGCGGCCGCCGTTGTTCGGCTCGCCGTCGATCTTGATGGTTTCCTGACGGATACGTACGTCGCCCTTGAACTGGGTCTTGGCCGCCCAGGCCAGTTTCTGGTCGAACAGGCTCTGTTCGTTGGTCTTCTTCGCGACCGCAGCCACTTGTTCGTTGGTTTCCTGCTGCGCCTGTTGGGCGATTTGCTGAGCCTTCTGATCCTTGGCCAGTTCTGTTTGCAGCTCGATGTACTGCGCCTGGGAAATCGACCCGTTGGCCTTGAGCATGTCGAGCAGTTTGGCGTCGACTGCAGCACTGGCCGGAACGCTCATGGCCAGCAACAAGCCGCCGCACAGGGCCGCTGCAGTTTTCGTGGAAGCAAGACGCATAGCAATCTCCGAAGATGAAGGGGATGGCTGAACCATCCTGGGCACAACCGGCCTGAAGGCCGGAAAACTGTGTCCGGGTTAGAACCCGGCGCTCTAAAAACAGGCGCCAGTATCGCGATGGTTTATGACAGAGCGGTGGCACAGTGATGGCAGGTTGATGACGATGCGTATCGAGCGTGAACTATCGACCTAGAGCGCTGTCGGCCGATTGAGCGTGTGCAACCGGGTCGCGATCAGCGATACTCGCCGGGCTTTGTCGCCAAGCTGTGGAGTGCCAGTGAATGCCGTTGCAACGCCTGCAAGACCTGTCAGAAATCGCCCCGGCAAGCTGGGATGCGCTGGTGCCGGACAACCAGCCGTTCCTGCGTCACGCCTTCCTCAGCGCGCTGGAGGACAGCGGCAGTGTCGGCCCGCATTCAGGCTGGCAGCCCGAACATTTACTGCATATCGAAGATGATCGACTGATCGCCGCGCTGCCCAGTTACCGCAAATGGCACTCCTACGGCGAGTACGTCTTCGATCACGGCTGGGCCGACGCTTGCGCCCGTGCCGGCATCGATTACTACCCCAAACTGTTGACCGCCGTGCCGTTCAGTCCGGTCAGCGGGCCGCGCTTGCTGGCGGCAAAAGTGGAGGACGGTTTCGAGTTGCTGAAAAGCCTGCCGGGCTATTTGCAGATCGAAGAGCTCTCCAGCGCGCACATCAACTTCACCGATCCGTTTACCGACGCGGCGATGGCGGAACAGCCGGGCTGGCTGCAGCGCATCGGCTGTCAGTATCACTGGCAGAGCCGTGGTTACCGCGACTTTCAGGATTTCCTCGACGCCCTCAGCTCACGCAAGCGCAAACAGATGCGCAAGGAACGCGAGCAAGTGGCGGGGCAGGGCTTTGAGTTCGAGTGGTTGCAGGGGCGTGAGCTGGACGAGGCACAGTGGGACTTTGTTTACGCCTGCTATGCCAACACCTACGCGGTGCGGCGGCAGGCGCCGTATCTGACGCGGGAGTTCTTCAGTCTACTGGCTGAACGCATGCCCGAAGCGATTCGCGTGGTCCTGGCCAAACAGGGCCTCACGGCCGGTGGCGATGGCGTTCAGTCTGGTCGGTGGCGACAGTTTCTACGGACGGTATTGGGGCTGCCTGGCCGAGTTTGATCGGCTGCATTTCGAAACGTGTTTCTATCAGGGCATGGATTACGCGATTGCCCATGGCATCCAGCGTTTCGATGCCGGGGCGCAGGGCGAGCACAAGTTGATTCGCGGCTTTGAACCGGTGATCACCCATTCCTGGCACTACCTGCGCCATCCGGGGTTGAAAGCGGAGGTAAAGGATTTCCTTCAGCAAGAGCGCGCCGGCGTGCTGGCGTATGCCGAAGAGGCCCGGACAGCGTTGCCTTATCGCCAAACCTAGTTCCAGATCCCCTGTGGGAGCGAGCCTGCTCGCGAAGGCGGTGTGTCAGTTAACGCTGATCGTTCCCACGCAGAGCGTGGGAACGATCGTGGAAAGCGGGTAACTCAATCGATGCCGACAAACCCGCCGGTCTGGTGCGCCCACAACCGCGCATACAAGCCGCGATGGGCGAGCAGTTCGGCGTGGGTGCCGCTTTCGGCGATCTTGCCGTCTCTCCAGCACCACCAGGCGGTCCATGCGCGCGATGGTCGAGAGACGGTGGGCGATGGCGATCACGGTTTTGCCCTGCATCAAGGTCTCGAGGCTTTCCTGAATCGCCGCTTCGACTTCCGAATCCAGCGCCGAGGTGGCTTCGTCCATGATCAGGATCGGCGCGTCCTTGAGCAGCACCCGCGCAATCGCGATGCGCTGGCGCTGACCGCCGGACAGTTTCACCCCGCGCTCGCCGACATGCGCATCGAAACCGGTACGGCCTTCAGCGTCGGACAGCAGCGGGATGAACTCATCGGCGCGAGCCTTGTGCACCGCCTCCCACAGTTCGGCGTCGGTGGCGTCGGGTTTGCCGTAGAGCAAGTTGTCGCGGATCGAGCGATGCAGCAGCGAGGTGTCCTGAGTGATCATGCCGATCCGTGCGCGCAGGCTTTCCTGGCCGACTTCGGCGATGTTCTGCCCATCGATCAGGATGCGTCCGCCCTCGACGTCGTACAGGCGCAGGAGAAGGTTGACCAGGGTTGATTTGCCGGCGCCGGACGGGCCGATCAAACCGATTTTTTCCCCGGTTTGATGTTCAGGTTGAGGTCGCCGATGATCCCGCGCTTCTTCCCGTAGTGAAAATCCACGTGCTCGAAACGCACTTCGCCCGAGGCGACAGCCAGCGGTTGGGCCTGCTCGCGGTCGGTGACGCTGACCGGTTGCGAAATCGTCCGCAGACCGTCCTGCACCATGCCGATGTTTTCGAAGATTCCGGTGACCACCCACATGATCCAGCCGGACATGTTGACGATGCGAATCACCAGGCCGGTGGCCAGGGCAATCGCGCCGACGGTGATCAGCGACTGCGTCCACAGCCACAAGGCCAGGGCGGTGGTGCCGACAATCAGCAGGCCGTTCATGGTGGTGATCGCCACGTCCATGCTGGTCACCACGCGACCGGCCATTTGCGCTTTGACGGTCTGTTCTTCGATCGCTTCCTTGGCGTAGTGCTGTTCGAAGTTGGTGTGGGCGAACAGTTTCAGCGTGGCGATATTGGTGTAGCCGTCGACGATACGGCCCATCAGTTTCGAGCGTGCGTCAGAAGCCTCTACCGAGCGCTCTTTCACGCGCGGCACGAAGTAATACAGCGCGCCGATGTAAGCGACGATCCAGGTCAGCAACGGGATCATCAGGCGCCAGTCGGCTTCGGCGAACAGCACCAGCGAGCTGATCGCGTAGATCACCACGTGCCACAGCGCATCGACTGCCTGCACGGCGGAGTCGCGCAGCGAGTTGCCGGTCTGCATGATGCGCTGGGCGATGCGCCCGGCGAAGTCGTTCTGGAAGAAGTTCAGGCTCTGCTTGAGCACGTAACTGTGGTTCTGCCAGCGGATCATGCTGGTCATGCCGGGGCTCAGGGTCTGATGCACCAGCAGGTCGTGCAGGGCAAAGAAGATCGGTCGCAGCACCAGAGCGACCACCAGCATCCAGGTCAATTCGAGGGCGTGGTCGCTGAAGAAATTCGGGTTGGGCGTGCCTTGGGCCAGATCGATGATGCGGCTCAGGTAGCTGAACAGCGCTACTTCGATCAACGAGGCAAACAGGCCGATGACGAGCAGGGCAGCGAAACTCGGCCAGACCTGCTTCAGGTAATAGACGTAGAAGGGCCAGACGCGGTCCGGCGGGGACGCCGTCGGGGCGTCGCGGAAGATATCGATCAGTTGTTCGAAACGGCGATAGAGCATCAGATAACCGCCCGGAATCCGGGCTCTCCTTTATCAGTGCGAGCGGCGCAGGCTCAGCCCCACGCCGCTCGATATGCCCGGTGAAACTCAGTCGATGCGCTTGGCCGACTTGATGATCACAGGGTCGACAGGCAC
Organism: Pseudomonas sp. B21_DOA; assembly: GCA_030544685.1. Classification (NCBI taxonomy): domain Bacteria; kingdom Pseudomonadati; phylum Pseudomonadota; class Gammaproteobacteria; order Pseudomonadales; family Pseudomonadaceae; genus Pseudomonas; species Pseudomonas sp. B21_DOA. Next base: position 2,557,313 of record CP086683.1, read on the forward strand.
GTCTCTGCATGCCTTGTTTGGTGGTGGTCGGCGAGTTGACGATGATGTCCACGACATCCATGCCCTTGACCACTTTGGCGAACACCGCGTAACCGGCGTCACGACCCGGATCGAGGAAGGCGTTGTCGGCAACGTTGATGAAGAACTGGCTGGTCGCCGAATCAGGGTTGGAAGTACGCGCCATCGACAGGGTACCGCGAACGTTGTGCAGGCCATTGCTGGCTTCGTTCTTGATCGGCGCCTTGGTCTCTTTCTGTTGCATTTGCTGGGTGAAGCCGCCGCCCTGAGCCATGAAGCCCGGGATCACGCGGTGGAAAATGGTGTTGTTGTAGAAGCCGCTGTCGACGTATTCAAGGAAGTTCTTCGTGCTGATCGGTGCCTTGACCGGGTCCAGTTCGATTTCGATCTGGCCGTTGGTGGTGTCCAGCAGCACGTGGGGCGCCTTGGCCGGGGTAGCAGCCATCAGGTTGGCGGCAAACAGTACGGAGCCGGCGGCGAGGGCGAGTTTTTTCAGCATGGGTCAGTGATCCTGAGAGTGAAGGTCGGCTGTGGCGAGAAAATCCAGCAGCGTGTGATTGAAGCGTTCGGGTTGATCGAGCGGGGTGGCATGGCGCGAATCGGCGATGACCACCAGCCGCGCATCCGGCAGCAGTTTTACATAGGTTTCCTTTAACGCCACCGGTGTGTAGTCACGGTCGGCGCTGATGACGAGCGTTGGACAGGACACCCGGGAAAGTCGTTCCTGGACGCCCCAGCCCACGATCGCATCGAAGCTGGCGAGATAAGCACGTTTGTCGTTTTTTGCCCAGCGTTCGGCCATTTTCCGCCGCAGATCGGCCTGTTCCGACTTGGGAAAAAGTTTGCTGCCGAGGGCTTTGCCGATGGTTTCCAGGCTGAGCAGGCGCATCAGGCTCCAGCGTTTGAACCACTGCCAGTAGTCATCGCGCGTGCGCAATTTGACCTGAGGTGCGCTGTTGACGATGGTCAGGCTCTTGAGTGCCTGCGGCTGATCGACGGCGAGTTGAAAGCCGATCATCCCGCCCATCGACAGCCCGACGTAATGTACCGGGCCGAGGCGCAGGTGCTCGATCAACGCCAGCAGGTCGGCGCTGAACCCGGCGATGCTGTAGCGCTCGCGGGGTTTGTCCGAGCGCCCGTGGCCGCGAATGTCCGGGACGATCACCCGGTAGTGCGCAGCTAGCGCCGGGATCTGCATTTCCCAGTCCAGGGTGCTCGAGCCGAGCCCGTGAACCAGCAGCAACGGCGCACCGTGGCCATATTCCTCGTAGTGCAGGTTGCAACCTTCGTGCTCGAAATACGCCATCGGTGAACTCCGTGTCAGGCTTGTTCTGGTGCGGCAAACGGTGCGTCCAGCGGCAAGGTGTCGAAGGTGCGCAACAATTCGATTAGGATTTGTGTGGCCGGGCCCAGGGGCTTGTCCTTGTTCGAATACAGATAGAAGCTCGAATTGCGGCTGCCGCCCCGATCCAACGGTAGCAGCTTGAGCGAGCCATCCTTGAGTTCGCGGTCGATCATGTGTCGCGGCAGCCAGGCAAAGCCCAGGCCGCTGCTGACGAAGGTCGCGGCGGTGGCGAGGCTGCCGACGGTCCAGCGCTGCTCGGCGCCGAGCCAGCCGACATCGCGCGGCTGCTGGCGGCCGGAGTCGCGGATCACCACTTGCATCTGGGTTTCCAGATCCTGAAAGCTCAGCTCGCGGTTGAGCCGGTGCAGCGGGTGGTCAGGATGGGCAACGGCGACGAACTCGACATCGCTCAACTCCGCACCCAGGTAGCCCGGAATGCTCAGGCCGGTGATGGCCAGATCCGCCACGCCTTCGAGCAGCACTTCCTCGACGCCCGACAACACTTCCTCACGCAGACGCACGCGGCAGCCGCGACTCTGCGGCATGAACGCGGTCAGGGCGCGGACGATCCGCGCGCTTGGGTAGGCCGCATCCACCACCAGCCGCACTTCCGCTTCCCAGCCTTGCTCCATGTGATGCGCGAGGTCTTCGAGTTGGCTGGCCTGTTTCACCAGTTGCCGGGAACGGCGCAGCAATACGCCGCCGGCTTCGGTGAGCACAGCTTTGCGCCCATCGATGCGCAGCAACGGCACGCCGAGCTGATCCTGCATGCGGGCGACGGTGTAGCTCACCGATGATTGCGAACGGTGCAGGGCCTCGGCGGCCTGGGCGAATCCGCCGTGGTCGACCACGGCCTGCAACGTTCGCCATTGATCAAGGGTCACGCGGGGCGCTTTCATCAATAGCTCCTCTTGTCCTAAGCTGGCCGTCCCTCATGGAGACTGCCGAATGAAAAAATTCTGTTGTGTGGTGCTGGCGCTGCTGCCGCTGACCGCGTTTGCCTATCCGATTGATGTGCAGAAAGATCTCAACGGCATGAAGATCGACTTCGAGACGTTCGATACCGACAACGACATCGGCTCGATCCGCGTGGCCAACTACGGTGATGTCGACGCGACCTGCCGTGCGGTGTTCAGCAACGGCCCGGAAGCACCACGCACGCGCAGCATCGATGTGCCGGCCGGCAAGCATAAAAACGCCACGGCCAAGTTCACCCGCGAAATCATCAAGCTGCGCATCAAACTGACCTGCACCCCGAAATAAGCTCGGTCTTGTGAACACCGTGGATCCATTGTGGGAGCGAGCCTGCTCGCGAAGACGGAGTGTCATCCAGAGATGATGTGACTGACATTCCGCTTTCGCGAGCAGGCTCGCTCCCGCATGGGTATTTGGGTTTAGCTTATAAACGAATTTATCGATGGGTTACAGCGGATATTTGCGCTTTTTCATCGATTCGACTCTGTTTAACCTTCACTCCATCGACTTACAACATATTCGGATGGAGGCTACACACCATGTCCCGCGTTCTGATCATCGAAAGCAGTGCCCGCCAGCAAGACTCGGTTTCCCGTCAATTGACCCAGACCTTCATCGCTCAGTGGAAAGCCGCGCACCCTGCCGATCAGATCACCGTGCGTGACCTCGCCGCGAACCCGGTGCCGCATCTGGACGCCAACTTGCTGGGTGGCTGGATGAAGCCTGCCGAACAGCGCAATGCCAGCGAACAGGCGTCCCTGGACCGCTCCAACCAATTGACTGATGAGCTGCTTGCCGCCGACGTGCTGGTGATGGCTGCACCGATGTACAACTTTGCGATCCCGAGCACGCTCAAGGCCTGGCTCGATCATGTGCTGCGCGCCGGGGTGACCTTCAAATATACCGAGACTGGCCCGCAAGGTCTGCTCAGCGGCAAGCGTGCCTTTGTCCTGACCGCTCGCGGCGGTGTGTATGCCGGTGGTCCGGCGGATCATCAGGAACCGTACCTGCGGCAGGTGATGGGTTTCATCGGCATCAACGACGTGACCTTTATCCATGCCGAGGGCATGAACCTGGGCGGTGACTTCCAGGAGAAGGGCCTGAATCAGGCCAACGCCAAATTGTCTCAGGTCGCTTGATCGGTTAATCGCCAGATAATCGCTGGATGGTCTAGTGACCTGGCGCAACCCCTTCAAGGTTCCACGCGCATCGAACCTCCCTTTGCACTTTTGCTCCTGAGTGCTGTAGCCCGATTGAACGCTTTAGCGAGATCGGGCTTTTTTTGTCTGCGATTTTTCTGAACACTGCACATCCGAATTTCACATAAGTCCCTGTGGGAGCGGGCTTGCCCGCGATGGCGGAGTGTCAGTCGACAAATACTTGCCTGACACTCCTCATCGCGGGCAAGCCCGCTCCCACAGGGATTTGTGTTGTTCGAGGGTTCGCGGTCTGGCGCAAAACCCGCTATCGTCGCCGCCATTCGATTTTCGAGGCGAGCATGGGCTATCTACTTTTTGTGACGCTGATCCAGGCGTTTTCCTTCAGTCTGATCGGCGAATACCTGGCCGGGCATGTCGACAGTTACTTTGCGGTGCTGGTGCGTGTGGTGCTGGCGGGGCTGGTGTTTATTCCGTTGACGCGCTGGCGCTCGGTAGAGCCGGCGTTCATGCGTGGCATGTTGCTGATCGGTGCGCTGCAGTTTGGTGTGACTTACGTCTGCCTGTACCTGAGCTTCCGTGTGCTGACGGTGCCGGAGGTGTTGCTATTCACCATCCTCACGCCGCTGCATGTGACGTTGATCGAAGACGCGCTGAACCGCCGCTTCAATCCGTGGGCATTGGTTGCCGCGCTGGTCGCTGTGGGCGGTGCAGCGGTGATTCGCTTCGACAGCATCAGTCCGGACTTCTTCATGGGCTTCCTGCTGCTACAACTGGCCAACTTCACCTACGCCGCCGGGCAAGTTTTGTACAAGCATCTGGTGGCGAAGCATCCGAGCGATCTGCCACATTACCGGCGCTTCGGTTACTTCTACCTCGGCGCGTTAATGGTGGTGCTGCCTGCGTTCCTGTTGTTCGGCAAGTCGAACTTCCTGCCGGAAGCGCCGCTGCAATGGGCGGTGTTGCTGTTCCTCGGTTTGGTGTCGACGGCGTTGGGCCTGTATTGGTGGAACAAAGGCGCGTGCATGGTCAACGGCGGCACGCTGGCGGTGATGAACAACCTGCATGTGCCGGTGGGGCTGCTGTTGAATCTGCTGATCTGGAATCAGCATGAGGAACTGGGGCGGTTGTTCCTCGGCGGGGGTGTGATTCTGGCAGCGGTGTGGATCAGCAGACTGGGCGTACGAAAAAACCGGTCACTGCATAACCCCTGTGGGAGCGAGCCTGCTCGCGAAGGCGTTGGGTCAGATAAGTATGGATCGACTGACACATTGCATTCGCGAGCAGGCTCGCTCCCACATTGGATCTTTGGGTTACATCAGGTGTTTTTCCGGCTGCGGAATACTCGCCGAGCCCAACACCGCTGGCAGCAAGCCTGCGCGCAAATCCCCGCCGCTCGGCTGCTGATACAGGCTCAGCCCAAACTCCGGCAACACCGCCAGCAGGTAGTCAAAAATATCCCCCTGAATCCGCTCGTAATCGGCCCACACCGTGGTGCGGGTGAAGCAGTAGATTTCCAGCGGAATGCCCTGCGCGGTGGTCTGCATCTGCCGGACCATGCAGGTCATGTTCGGCTGAATCTCCGGATGACTCTTCAGATACGCCAGCGCATAGGCGCGGAAGGTGCCGATGTTGGTCATGCGGCGGCGGTTGGCCGACATGGCTGCGACATTGCCCTGGGCTTCGTTCCAGGCCTTGAGCTCGGCTTTCTTTCGGCCCATGTAGTCGGTCAGCAGGTGCACCTGCGAGAGCTTTTCTTCCTCGTCGTCGCGGATGAAGCGCACGCCGCTGGCATCGATGAACAGGCTGCGTTTGATCCGCCGACCGCCCGATTGCTGCATGCCACGCCAGTTCTTGAACGACTCGGACATCAGCCGCCAGGTCGGGATCGAGACGATCGTCTTGTCGAAATTCTGCACCTTGACCGTGTGCAGCGTGATGTCGACCACGTCGCCATCGGCGCCGACTTGCGGCATCTCGATCCAGTCGCCGACCCGCAGCATGTCGTTGCTGGTCAGCTGCACGCTGGCGACGAACGACAGCAGCGTGTCCTTGTAGACCAACAGAATCACCGCCGACATCGCACCCAGACCGGACAATAGCAACAGCGGCGAGCGGTCGATCAGGGTGGCGACGATAATGATCGCGCCGAACACGTACAAGACCATTTTCGTCAACTGCACATAGCCTTTGATCGAGCGGGTGCGAGCGTGTTCGGTGCGTGCGTAGATGTCGAGCAGGGCGTTGAGCAGGGCGCTGACCGCCAGCAGCAGGAAGAGGATGGTGAAGGCCAGGGCGACGTTGCCGAGAAAATTCATCGCGTTTTTGCTCAGCTCCGGCACCAGGTGCAGGCCGAACTGGATCACCAGCGACGGCGTCATCTGCGCCAGCCGTTGAAACACCTTGTTGTGGCGAAAATCGTTGATCCAGTGCAGCGCCGGTTGGCGGCCGAGCATGCGGCTGGCGTGCAGGATCAGATAACGGGCCACTCGTCCGAGCACCAGCGCGATGACCAGCAGCACCAACAGCGCCAGTCCCGATTGCAGAAGTGGGTGCTCTTCGAGCGTGCCCCAGAGGCCTTGGGCTTTGAGCCAGAGCTGTTTGATATCCATGAGCGAAACGTTTCTTCTGTAAGACGCGAGGGCCGATTAGAGCATTTAAAACGCTGTGTATTGCAGCGAGTGACAAATCGGGCAACAAAAAAACCACTGATTGTCGCCGTTTGCACAAAGAAACTCGGCCTGAGCGCTCGAAACCGGTAACCTATGCAGCTGTTTTTTTGCATATCTTCGAGGTAGCACCCGTGTTTTCCCAATTCGCCCTGCACGAACGCCTGCTCAAAGCCGTGGCCGAGCTGAAATTTGTCGAGCCAACGCCAGTGCAAGCCGCGGCCATCCCGCTGGCGCTCCAAGGGCGTGATCTGCGGGTGACGGCGCAAACCGGTAGCGGCAAAACCGCCGCTTTCGTCCTGCCGATTCTCAATCGCCTGATCGGCCCGGCGAAGATCCGCGTCAGCATCAAGACGCTGATCCTGCTGCCAACCCGTGAACTGGCCCAGCAGACTTTGAAGGAAGTCGAACGCTTCTCGCAGTTCACCTTCATCAAGTCCGGCCTGATCACTGGCGGCGAAGACTTTAAAGTCCAGGCCGCAATGCTGCGCAAAGTGCCGGACATCCTCATCGGCACTCCGGGGCGGATGATCGAGCAGCTCAACGCTGGCAACCTCGACCTGAAAGAAGTCGAAGTGCTGGTGCTCGACGAGGCCGACCGCATGCTCGACATGGGATTCGCCGAGGACGTGCAGCGTCTGGTCGATGAGTGCCCGAACCGTCAGCAGACCATGCTGTTCTCCGCCACCACCGGCGGTTCCGGCCTGCGCGAGATGATCGCCAAGGTCCTGAACAACCCGGAGCACCTGCAGCTCAACGCGGTCAGCCAGCTCAACTCGACGACTCGTCAGCAAATCATCACCGCCGACCACAATCAGCACAAAGAGCAGATTGTGAACTGGCTGCTGGCCAACGAGACCTACCAGAAGGCCATCGTCTTCACCAACACCCGCGCCATGGCCGACCGCATCTACGGCCGTCTGGTGGCTCAGGAATACAAAGCGTTCGTGCTGCACGGCGAGAAAGACCAGAAGGATCGCAAACTGGCGATCGATCGTTTGAAGCAGGGCGGCGTGAAGATCCTCGTCGCCACTGACGTTGCGGCCCGTGGTCTGGACGTCGACGGTCTGGATCTGGTGATCAACTTCGACATGCCACGCAGCGGCGACGAATACGTGCACCGCATCGGTCGTACCGGCCGTGCCGGCAACGATGGCCTGGCGATCTCGCTGATCTGCCACGGCGACTGGAACCTGATGTCGAGCATCGAGCGCTACCTGAAGCAGAGCTTCGAGCGCCGCACCATCAAGGAAGTCAAAGGCACCTACGGCGGGCCGAAAAAGGTCAAGGCTTCGGGCAAAGCCGTCGGCGTGAAGAAGAAAAAGACCGACGCCAAGGGCGACAAGAAGAAAACCGCCGCCAAGACGCCGACCAAGCGCAAGAGCGTCAACCGTCCAAAGCCGGATTCTCTGGTCAGCAGCGACGGCATGGCCCCGCTCAAGCGTCGTAAGCCAGCCGAGCCTGCGGCTGAGTAAGCTTTAGCAGCGCATATAAAAAACCGGACATTGTCCGGTTTTTTCGCCTCAACTGTCGGCTTTTTCTCTGCCGACCCCAGTTCCTTCAGACGCTGATCGATCAACTGGCATTTGTCTGGGAGATCCGCACTGGCCGTGCCCAGATCCATTTTCTGCAGCTCGGCGTTAATCTCCTTGGCTTTTTCCGGATTCTGCTCGGTGAGCTTGGAGACTTCCTTGGCCAGTTGTTCGCGTTTGATCGTCGCCTCTTCCGGCGTGCAGGCCCAGACGGGCAGGGCGCAGGCAAGGGTGGCGGCGAGAGACAGCTTGATCAGGGTTTTCATGGGCAGGCCTCAGTTCCGGTTAAGGCGGGTTAACCGGTTGAGGGCTGAAGCCTGTTAAAAGTTCAGAAACTGTGGAGGCAGCGTTGCGCTCAATCGGCATGACAGCAGCCCGACTTCGTCGCACCGTTATACCGATCATGATGCCGCACCCATTCCATGATCTCGCCTTCATTCCTGCCCTTGGGCGTCAGATCCAGATAGTGGTAAGCGCCAACCAGCATGTCCAGTCCTCGGGCATAAGTGGAATAGGTGTGGAATACGTCGCCATCCGCGTTGCGATAAAACACGCTCAGCCCCGGCATTTCTTCCTCGGCGCTGTCGGTCTTTTCGTAGTTGTAGGTAGCCTTGCCCTCGGCGACGTCTTCAGCCCGGGCGCAGACGCCGAAGTCGTAATTGAAATCGCAACCTTCTGACGAGACCCAGTCGAACTTCCAGCCCATCCGCTTTTTGAAGTCCTGAAACTCGTTGAATGGCGCATGGGAAACTGCAACCACCGCGACGTCGTGATGGGCCAGGTGCTGGTTGGCGCCATCAATGTGGTCACTGAGGAACGAGCAGCCCTGGCAGCCCTGCTCCCAGCCTTTGGCAAACATGAAATGGTAGATGATCAACTGGCTGTTGTTGCCAAACAGGTCGTTGAGCTTGAGCTCGCCGTTCGGCCCTTGAAAATGATAGTCCTTGTCGACTTTCACCCACGGCAGGGCGCGGCGCTCGGCGCTGAGGCGATCGCGTTCCCGGGTGAAGGCTTTTTCGTGGGCCAGATGCTGCTGGCGGGCGGCGAGCCATTCTTCGCGTGATACCACCGGATGGTTTGTAACGTTCATGACGATGTCTCCTGCGGGTTGAACCGGCTGTTTCAGCCTAGTCGTTCATCGTGCGAGGGAATCGACAGCCGCCGGTCGGTCGGGTCCGGAAATACTGCTGAACGGCTGCGCAGCGCTTCGGTCACAACCTTGAAAGCGGCACAAAATCACCCGCACCGGAGGTTGGATCAGGATGACGACTTATAACTGGGATTTGATTGAACGTTTGCTGCATGAAGTGCAGAACAGCGCTGGCCACAGCTTCGCTCCCCGCGCTTATGCCGAAGACCATGCGGCCGAGAAAGCCAGCGCCGGCGAGCCGATCGACAATCTCGATCACTTGAAATCCCTGGCCTGTGATTATGAAAAGCTCTTGCTGGAGCGCGGATTCATCGAGCCGCGGCCGGATCACGAGGGTAGTACTGGCAACAACTTCATTCTGACCCCGCGCGGCTCCAGCCTGCTGAGCCTGATCGACAGCAGCATCCCCGGCAACGACCATCCGCGTCAGGTGCTGGATGAGCAGGAGGATGCGCTGAATGAGGTGACGTTTGATGAAGTCGCCTCAAAGGCTCAAATCGCCTGAGCCAGTGAAATCCGCCCTGTGGGAGCGAGCCTGCTCGCGAAAACGGTCTGTCAGTGACATTTGAACTGTCTGACACTCCGCCTTCGCGAGCAGGCTCGCTCCCACAATGGGCCATTGGTTTATTCAAAGTTTCTGCGCGGCCTTCAGGCACTTCAGGTCATTGAAGTCCTTGCGCACGCCCTCGATTTTCTTCAACAAGCGCTCACGCTGTTGCGGCGTGCTCTCGGCCATCAAGTCGACAAACAGCGAGCGCGCCTGGGCTTCGGTGTTGGCGTAGGCCTTGCGGTAATCCGCTGTCCACAACCGCTCGCGATTGACCAGAAGTGTCTCGATGCGTTGTGGGAATTCCGCGCTTTGGCGTTGCGCAACGGCGGCGCTGAACTGTTGCTGCCAGTGCGCGCGGTTGGCGATCCATTGAGTGTTCTGGTCGCCCAAGGCGTTGGTCCAGGCCGCGACGCGTTGTTTCTGCGTGTCACTGAGCGGGCCTAGCCAATCGTTCAGGCGTTTTTCCATGCGCTCGCCGCGTTCCTTGATCTGCTGGGCCAGCGGCGGTTTCACGTATTCCTGCTGGCGTTTGCGCAAATCCTTGGCAAACGCGTCGTTCATTTCTGCCACCTGTTTATCGTCCAGGCCTTGCAGCAGCACGATGGCCGAAGGGGTGATTTCCCGGGCGGTGTCGGCGATGGCCTGCTTGGCTTCGGCGGTGCGTTCCTGCAAGGCGGCGTCGGTGACCTGATTGCTTTCGACCATGGCCTGTAAACGGTCCAGCCAGTCGAGGTAGCCCGGTAATTGCGTGGTGCAGTGCCAGCTCAGGTGTTCCTTGAGGCGTTCGTTGAACCAGTCTTTCTGCTCGCCGTTCATGTCCACGTAATCGCTCAGCGACCACGGGATAATCACGTCGAGGTTGCGGTAGGCCAGGCCAACGCGGCTGCAAGCGCCGAGGGCGAGGGTGAAGATCAGCAGGGCGGCAATCTGTTTGAACCAGCGAGACATGGGCAAATCCTTGCGAGAGCCTGGCGTCGGAAATCTGATTCTTATGTGATGCAGGATGCGCGCGGCAGTTCAGCCGATCAATAGAACGTGCGTACAGCCTTGAGGGTGACGAGGCCGTCGCACTCGCTGTTGTGCCCGGAATAGGCCGAGCAATCACTGCCGCTGAGGCTGGAGTCGCTGTAGATCAGATCAAGATCGACGCCCATGAACGGCCGCGACAGTTTCACCGACCAATCAGTGAAACTGCTGATATAGCCACCGTCCACCGCCGCCGGTGTATTCAACTGGTGCGTGGTGTATTTCATGCTCACGCCGATGCCGAACGGCTGATTGCCAGTGAGGTCGGCAAACAAGGTGTTGTTCTGTTTATCCGGGTCGTTGCTCAGGGCAATGCCGAAGCGACTGCCGAGCAGAGTCAGGCCACCAAACAGCTCCTGGCTGTCGAGGGTGTCCACGCGGGGATAGCTGTAATGGATCATCCCGACTTCATAGCCGAGCACCTGATCGAACGGCTGCTTGAAGCCGACGTAGGAATCGATCTCGAGGTTCTTGCCCGGGCTGATGCCCATGCTCGGCGCGTATTGGCCGAAATACACGCCGCTGTCGTGGCTCAGATCAAGGCCACCGTGGAACGAGCCGACCGCCGCCGGTTTGACCAGACCCTGGGCCATGCTGCGGCTGGGCGTGGTGCCAAGCTTGAGATCGAAGTCGCCCAGTTCACCCTGAAAAACCTGCGCGTGCGCGGTCGTGCCTGACAGCAGGCTGACGAACAATAAACAGGGAAATGGGCGCATGCGTCACTCCATGAACCGCGAGCGCAGGGCGAAGGCCTGCTGAAACGCTTGATCTAGACGCGTGCAAGGATACCGGCGAATGCCCGGCATTGATGGCCGTTCGTCGATTTTCGGGAATTTTAGTTTAAGGCGAAGGGGTGTTGCGCGGTGCCAGTCCAGGCGCTTCGAAGCTCAAAGCGCCTCTGGACGGGGTGAAACTGGTATTACTTCTTGCCCAGGCTGATCTGCTTGGACGGGCCGAATGTCTGGCCACTGACGCCTTTGGCAATTTGCTGAATCTCGCCGCCGGACTTGAGGAATGCTGCGATCTGATCGTTGATCGATTCGCTGGTTTCAACGGCTGGAGCTGGCTTTGCTTTGCTGGTGGATGCTTTTACACGCATGGCGGCCATTAACCTTTAGAAAAGTAACTCGGCCAGGCATCGTACAGGAATAACTTGACAATAGCTTGGTAAATATCCCCGGAATAACCAACCCCAGCGCTGCATTATTGCCGGTTCGATACTTTAAATATGCCGCTAAGCTGCTGTTTTAAATAAGAACATGTGCGCGCGACGAGGCGATCGGGCGCAGCCGCAAGCCGCTTGGGCGGACTGACGAGCGGCACCTCGTCGGGCAGTGCTCAAGCAAATCAACAGGTTGACGCAGATTTTCCGCTGCGAGGATCTGTCGCCCGACGTTGGCGGCAAAAACGGGTAGAATGCCGCCCACGTATTGAGGGTTTCGGAAATGGCTTTAGTCGGGCGTTACAACAGTTTGCAAGTGGTCAAACACACTAACTTCGGTTTATATCTGGACGGCGGTGCCGATGGCGAAATTCTTTTGCCCAACCGTTATATCCCTAAAGATATTCCCAGCGAAGATGAAGACTGGCTCAACGTATTCATCTATCTGGACAGTGAAGACAAACTTCTCGCCACCACGGAAAAACCGAAAGTTCAGGTCGGCGAATTTGCCAGCCTGAAAGTGGTTGAAGTCAACAGCATCGGCGTGTTCCTCGACTGGGGCCTGCCCAAAGATCTGTTGCTGCCCTACTCGGAAGAAAAGCGCCAGATGACCGCTGGCGAATATTGCGTGGTGCACGTCTACCTCGACAAACACACGCGCCGCATCACCGCCACAGCACGCCTCGATCGTTATCTGGACAAAACCCCGGCTACTTACAGCCCGGGCCAGGAAGTTGATCTGCTGGTAGCCGAAGCCACCGACATGGGCTTCAAGGCGATCATCAACAACAAGCACTGGGGCCTGATTCACAAGAATGAAATCTTCAAGTTCATGCGTTCGGGCATGCGCGAGAAAGGCTTCATCAAGGAAGTGCGCGCCGACGGCAAGATCAGCCTGAGCCTGCAACCGGTTGGCCAGGAAGCGGCCAGCAGCCTGAGTTCGAAGATTCTCGGCAAGTTGCGCGAAAACGACGGCACCCTGGCGGTCAGTGACAAGAGCGATCCGGCATTGATCAGCAGCCTGTTCGGCGTCAGCAAGGGCAACTTCAAGAAAGCCATCGGCTCGCTGTACAAGGAAGGCAAGATCGTCATTCACGCCGATCGCATTGAACTAACCTGAGCCTTGAGTGGCCCATGTTGCAGGCCACACAAGAGGTTGGATCGATGAAAAAGGCGCTGATCGCTTACGTCGCAACGCTACTGACGTTTCTGCTGCTCGATGGCATCTGGCTCGGGCTGCTGATGGCGCCGACCTATCGCGAACTGCTCGGTTCGCTGATGCTGGAAAAACCGCTGCTGTTGCCCGCAGCGGTTTTTTATTGCCTGTACGTTATTGGCTGCGTGGTGTTCGTGGTGTTGCCGGCGCTGAGCTGGCAGAGGGCGGCGAAGCTGGGTGCGCTGTTGGGGCTGGTGGCCTACGGCACTTATGACTTGACCAATTGGGCGACCTTGCGCGACTGGTCGGTGCAGGTGAGTTTGATGGATTGGGCGTGGGGGATAGTGGCGACTGCAGTTGCTTGCACGGTAGGTTATTTGGTGGCGAAGCGGTTTGCGTGAGCTGATCTTTCAGTTGCGTTGGCAATGCTGGCCTCTTCGCGAGCAGGCTCGCTCCCACAATGAATTCCCGTCGTTCACAAATTCCACTTCCACCACAAATCCCCTGTGGGAGCGGGCTTGCCCGCGAATGACGGCGCAGCCGTCAACCATTCAGCGCTGACGCCACTGACCAAATAAAGGTCTTTTTCAGACGCCTTTCTCTGCGCATCTGATTGATAATCCCCGACACTGTTTTCTGACCAATGGATGGCCTGCCATGTTGTGTGTGTTCGAGGTGATGCGGTGAGTGCCGAACGGCGCAATGCCGACGGTTTTGCCCTGCAAGTGATGATCGGCCTGTGCCTGATCTGGGGTGTGCAGCAAGTCCTGATCAAGTGGGCGGCAACGGACATCGCGCCGGTGATGCAAGCGGCGGGGCGCTCGGGGATTTCTGCGTTGCTGGTCGGTTTGCTGATCTGCTGGAAGGGCGGTTGGGATCAGGTCGGCAGCACCTGGCGCGGCGGCTTGCTGGCCGGTGCGCTGTTTGGTCTGGAGTTCCTGTTCATCGCCGAAGGCCTGCAACTGACCACCGCCGCGCATATGTCGGTGTTCCTCTATACCGCACCGATCTTCACTGCACTCGGCGTGCATTTCCTGCTGGCCAGCGAGCGTTTGCGCCCGTTGCAATGGCTGGGGATTCTGCTGGCGTTCATCGGCATCGCGATTGCCTTCGCCGGCGGTGTGTCGTGGGACAACCTTGATCGGCGCATGCTGCTGGGCGATGCCTTCGGCGTATTGGCCGGCGCCTGTTGGGGCGCGACCACCGTGGTGGTGCGCGCCTCGCGACTGTCGGAAGCGCCGGTGACATTGACCCTGTTTTATCAGCTGATGGTCGGTTTCATCGGTCTGCTGTTGATAGCGTTGTTCAGCGGCCAGATCACCCACGTCAGCCTGACCAGCGTGGCGGTGGCCAGTGTGCTGTTCCAAGGGCTGGTGGTGTCGTTCTTCAGTTACCTGGTGTGGTTCTGGCTGCTGCGCCGTTATCTGGCGGCGAACCTTGCGGTGTTCTCGTTCATGACGCCGTTGTTCGGCGTGACCTTCGGCGTACTCCTGCTGGGTGAAGCGTTGAGCGTGAACTTCGTCATCGGCGCCGTACTGGTGCTGCTCGGCATCACTTTCGTCAGCGCCGAACAGTGGCTGCGTCGGCGTTTGCGCAAGGCGCTGGGCCAGTAGCCTTAGCCTGCCTCGCCAGCGCGCCGGCCAGCAACAGGCCGGCGCCGGCGATCAGCAGCGCCGGTTGCAAACCGCCGCTGAAATGGCTGCTCAGCGCCGCCAGCAACGGGCCACTCAGCTGGCCGACGGCGAAGCATGCCGTGAGCATCCCGGCGTTGCGCTGGGTGGCGTGGGGCGCCAGCTCTCGCGAACGCTGTATGACCAGTTGCATGCAGGCCAGAAACGGCGTGCCGCAGAGGATTACTCCCAACGCCAGGCCGAGGCCGCTGCCCAGCAGACAGGCGAATACTCCGGCCGCTTGCAGCCACAGCGTCGCCATCAGCCAATGCCGAGTGGTTTCGGGATCATGCCGACGCAGACTCACCAGACACACGCCGATCGCCGCGCCGAGGCCAAAGCACGGCCAGAACAGATCCGCCTGCCACTGGCCATCAAATTGCGCATTGGCCATCTGCGACAGGAACGTTGCCGGAATGATGTAGCCGATGCCGTACAGCGCGTACACCAGCGCCAGCCGGCCAATGCCTCGGTTCGCTGAAGTCGCCGGGGCGATCGTCGTCTTCATTACCGTTGCGGGCTGCGGCAACAACCGCCAGACGCCGAGCATCATCAGCAACGCGGCGGCCGCATAAATCAGCCACAGGGTTGCCGATGTCTGCTGCAAACGGTGTGAGATCAGCGCCAGCAGCCCTGTGAGAAAAATCCCCAGACCCGGCCCGGCAAAAACCAGAGCACCCCAGCGCGGACGACCCGTGGCCGCCGCCAGCGGCTGACTGAGTGAAGTGATCATCACCAGCACCCAGGCACTTGCCACGCCGGTGCCAAAACGCAACAGCAAGTGCGACCAGAAACCGTTGGCCCAGAACGAAGCCAGGGTCAGCAGCACGCACAGCCACAGCCCGCCATGCAATCGTCGCTGCACCTGCTGCGACCGCTGGGCGAACATCGCATCCACCGCACCCAGCAGATAGCCGAGGTAGTTGGCCGCCGCGATCAGACCGGCAGCGGTGAGGTCGATCTGCCCTTCGCTGAGCAGATGCGGCATTTGCGGCGTCAGGGCGAATCGGCCGATGCCCATGGCCAACATCAGGGCAACAAAGCAAGCAGACAAGCGAATCAGCGGCGACATGGTCGGGCTTCCTTCAAGGATCAATGACCGTCAGGCTAAGATCGATTGACTTTCTTTAAAATTGAATAATAGTGAGTAACTTGTTCTGTTCAGGAGAAAGCAGGTGGAATTCAGCCAACTGCGGATATTTCAGGCGGTCGCCGAGGAAGGTTCGATCACCCGCGCCGCCGAGCGTCTGCATCGCGTGCCATCGAATCTGTCGACGCGCCTGAAACAGCTCGAGGAGCAACTGGGCGTTGAGCTGTTCGTCCGCGAACGGCAGCGCTTGCAGTTGTCGCCGGCGGGCAAGGTCCTGCTCGACTACACCGGCAAGCTCTTCGCTCTGCGCGATCAGGCCAGTGCGGCGGTGATGGGCGGGCAACCGGCCGGCGACTTCGTGCTGGGCACCATGTACAGCACGGCGGCGATCCATCTGCCGGCGTTGCTGGCGCGCTATCACAAGCAGTACCCGATGGTGAATTTGCAGGTGCAATCGGCGCCGACCGGGGAATTGCTCGAAGGGTTGCTCACCGGCCGCCTCGACGCGGCATTGGTCGACGGACCGCTGGAACTGGCCGGGCTCGATGGCGTGCCGCTGTGCGAGGAGCGGCTGGTGCTGATCACTGAAATCGATCATCCACCGGTACGCAGCGCGCGGGACGTGGAAGGGCGTGCGGTGTTCACCTTTCGCCAAGGCTGTTCCTATCGCATGCGCCTGGAAGCGTGGTTCTCTCATTACCATGCGGCGATGGGCCGGCCGATGGAGATCGAGTCGTATCAGGGCATGCTCGCCTGTGTGATCGCCGGCAGCGGTGTGGCGTTGATGGCCGAGTCGATGCTCGCCAGTTTGCCGGGTCGAGAGAGCGTCGGGGTGCATCCGTTGGCCGAGCCGTTCGCGGCTGCGACAACATGGCTCATGTGGCGCAAGGGTATGGCCGGGGCCAACCTGAATGCCTGGATCGACGTGCAGCAAGCGGTCTATCCCGTGGCTTTGCATGAAGTGCGTGAAACAGCGTGAACCAATCGCAACAGTTTCTGTTCAATTCAGTAACAGATCATTGCGGATTTGGCCGAGCATTGCGTAGGACTTCGGACTATTATCAGTGCGAAGCGGCCTCAGAATTCCGGCCGCTCAGCACCACCCTGAAGGGGCATGACGATGAAAGAGAAAATCCAGAACTGGCTGCACGATTTGGGAGTTGCCCTCGGTTTGATCGAACCGCCTCTGCAACCGGTACCGATTCGCACGGACGACGAACAGCGTCGGCGCCAGCCACGTCGGCGTTAATAGCTCCGATCAGAGAATTCAAGATCGCAGCCGTCGACAGTTTCTACAGTTTGTAGAAGCTGCCGGAGGCTGCGATCTTTGCTTTCGCCAAGCGAAAAAACGGGTGTGGCCTCCGACGCCACACCCGCTGAAGAAAACATCAAGTCGTTACAGCCGATTCACACCGCCGTTGCCACGGTCGCCGGGCGTGGCGAGAACAGGCTGACCAGTACAAAGCTCACCAGACTGACACCCAGGCTGTAATAGATCGGCGTGTTCGCGTCCATGCCGTCCTTGACCATGAACACCAGCGCCGTGATAAAGCCCAGCGTCATCGCGCTGATCGCCCCGGCGGTAGTCGCACGCTTCCAGAAAATCGCGCCCATCAGCGGAATCAGCATGCCGCCGACTAAGAGGTTGTAAGCCAGGGTCAGGGCGCTGATCACGTCGTTGACGACCAGAGCAATCCCCAACACCGCGATCCCTGTCAGCAGCGTAAACAGACGGCTGACCGCGACGTTGGACTGTTTGCCGCCGCGCAGTTTCGGCAGCAGGTCTTCGGTCAGGGTGGTGGACGCGGCGAGCAGGCCGGCGCTGGCGGTGGACATCATCGCCGCCAGTGCGGCAGCGATCACCAGGCCACGGATGCCGTCAGGCAGCGAGACTTTGACGATGGCGGCAAAGGCGTTGTTGACGTTGTCCAGATCCGGAATCAGCACATGCGCAGCCATGCCGATCAAGGCGCAGACCAGACCGTAGATAATGCAGTAGATCCCCGCTGAAGTGCCGGCGTACTTGGCGACTTTTTCGCTTTTGGCGGTGAACACCCGCTGCCAGATGTCCTGGCCGATCAGGATGCCGAAGAAGTAGATCATGAAGTAGGTGATGATCGTGTCCCAGCCGATGCTGGTGAAGTTGAAGCTGGCCGCCGGCAGCTGCGCGACCAGTTGATCCCAGCCACCGACGCGGTACAGGCAGATCGGCAACAGCAGGAACATCAGGCCGACGGTCTGGATACCGAACTGGACGATGTCAGTCAGGGTCAGCGACCACATGCCGCCGATCGTTGAATAAATCACCACGATACCGCCGCCCAGCAATACGGAGATCCAGAAGGGCAAACCGAACAACACTTGCAGCACAGTGCCGATCGCCAGAATCGAGGTCACGCCGATCATCAGCGCGTAAGCGAGCATGATCGTCGCACTGGCGGTGCGTGCCATTGGGTTGTAGCGCTTCTCCAGAACCTGAGTAACGGTGAATACCTTGAGCTTCAGCAGCGGCTTGGCGAGGAACAGGTTCAGCGCGACGATGCCGCAGCCCAGTGCCGCACACAGCCAGAAACCGGAAATGCCATGAACATAGCCCAGACGCACCGTACCGACGGTGGACGCGCCACCGAGGACGGTTGCTGCCATGGTGCCCATGTACAGCGACGGCCCCAGGTTACGCCCGGCCACCAGATAGTCTTCGTGGGTCTTGGCCTTGCGCATGCCGTAGTAGCCGAGAATCAGCATCGCAGCGGCATAAATGAGTACGACGAATAAATCCAAAGCCATGATGGCGTGTCTCCGATTGTCTTTTTTATGGTGAGGCAAATGGGTTCTGCAGGGCTTTCCTGTGGGAGCGAGCCTGCTCGCGAAGACGCACGCACATTCAACAAAGATGTGACTGACAGATCGCTTTCGCGAGCAGGCTCACTCCTACAGGGTCTTGTGTTTAATCAGGCGGCCTGACGCAGTTGAGGTTTTATGGCGGCTTCACTGCGCACATCGCTCGGCCCAAACACTTCCCGAGGCTCGGGAAACAAGCGCAGCAGCGTCAGATACACCACCGACGCCAGGCCCAATGTCACCGGCAAGCTGATGTCGATGCCACCGGCCAGTTCGCCCAGCGGGCCGACGAACTGCCCCGGCAGGTTGACGAAGCACAGGCCGACCAGCGCACTCGGAATCCACGCCCCCAGACCGCGCCAGTTCCAGCCGTGGCTGAACCAGTAGCGTCCGCCCTGTTCGCCGCGGGTGAACACTTGCAGGTCATCCGGGCAGTAGAAGCCGCGCCGCACCAGCAGGCCAATGATCATGATCACCATCCACGGGGTGGTGCAGGTGATGATCAGCACGGCGAAGGTCGCCACGCTTTGAACCAGGTTCGCCGCAAAACGGCCGATGAAGATGAAGGCGATCGACAGCACGCCGATCAGCAAGGTCGCCTTGACCCGGGACAGCACGCGCGGGAACACGCTGGACATGTCCAGGCCGGTGCCATACAGCGACGTGGTGCCGGTGGACATGCCACCAATCACCGCAATCAGGCACACCGGCAGGAAGAACCAGCTCGGCGACACGGCCAGCAAGCCGCCGACATAGTTGTTCGCGGCGATGTAGTCCGGCGCCTTGATCGCGACGATGGTGGCGGTGGCGAGGCCGAACAGGAATGGAATCAACGTTGCCAGTTGCGCGGCGATCACCGCCAGCATGATTCGGCCTTTCGGCGTTTCACGCGGGATGTAGCGCGACCAGTCGCCGAGGAACGCACCGAAGGAAATCGGGTTGCTCATCGCCACCAGTGCCGCGCCGATGAATGCCGCCCAGAACCCGGCCTGACCCAGCGCCACGCTGCCGGCGTACTGGCTGTCAAATGCAGGGGCGAAGGCGAAGATGCCGAGCAGGAACAACAGGCTTGCGGCCCACACGGCGATGCGGTTGACCCACAGCATGATGCGGAAACCGTAGATGCACACGGTCAGCACCAGCAGCGCGAACAGACCGTAGGCCAGGCCCAGGGTCAGGTCGGTTTCCGGCAAATCGACCAGGCGTTTGGCGCCGCCGACCAGCGCATCACCCGAGCTCCACACTGACAGTGAGAAGAACGCGATCGCGGTCAACAACGACAGGAACGAACCGACGATCCGCCCGTGCACGCCGAAGTGCGCACCGGAAGACACGGCGTTGTTGGTGCCGTTGAGCGGACCGAACAGGCCCATCGGCGCGAGGATCAGCGCACCGACCACCACGCCCAGAACGATTGCCCAGACACCGGCCTGAAACGACAGGCCGAACAGCACCGGGAAACTACCGAGCACAGCGGTGGCAAACGTATTGGCGCCGCCGAAGATCAAGCGAAACAAGTCGCTGGGTCGGGCGTCGCGCTCATGATCCGGGATCTGTTCGACCCCGTTTGTTTCGATGCTGCTAAGGCTTTTTTCGTTGTTGTTGTTATTCATGATCTGCTCCGATCATCAGGCGCGCTCATCGTGCGTGAGCGTCACCATTGGCTAAGGGGTGGCAGCCCTTCCGGCATTGCGGACAAATGTTCGTGACAGGCCAGCCATAGGCCTTGTTGTTCTAGGCTCGACGCTTGTCTTCGGAAAACAATCGTCTCGCGCTCCTGGCTGAAGTGTTGCTCCCCTTGCATGCGCAGCTCGGTGGCCACGTCATGGATGAAAACCGCCACGTCACCCTGCAGGCTGACAAAGGCGTTGCTCGAGGTGCACGACAGCACCTCGAAACCCTCCTCGGCACGCCAGCGGTCCCACAATGCCTGATAGGCATCGCGCGACAGCAACGGCTGGTCGAGGGTGTAGAAAACGAAGCTGGCATCGGCGCTGAAAGCCCCGAAATAAGCTTCGCGATCGTTACGCGCAAACGCGGCGACCAACTCGGCGGCCGCGTGCAAAACCTGATCATGTGCGTGCATGACCCGACCCTCAGCGATGAACCACGCCAGGCAGTACGCAGAGCATTTCGTACAGCAGGTTGGCGGCCAGCAGCGAGGTGTTGCCGGTGGTGTCGTAAGCGGGCGAGACTTCTACCAGATCGCAGCCGATCAGGTCGAGGCCCTGACAGCCACGGACGATTTCGATCGCCTGAATGGTGGTCAGGCCGCCGATTTCCGGGGTGCCGGTGCCGGGCGCCCAGGCCGGGTCGATGCCGTCGATGTCGAAACTCAGATACACCGGACCGCCGCCGACTTTCTCGCGTACTTCAGCCATCAGCGGCGCCAGCGATTTATGCCAGCACTCTTCGGCCTGGACCACGCGGAAGCCCTGATCGCGGCTCCAGTTGAAATCGTCGGCGGTGTAACCCTGGGCACGCAAACCGATCTGCACCACGCGATCGCAATCGAGCAGACCTTCTTCGACGGCACGACGGAACGTGGTGCCGTGGGCGATCTTCTCGCCGAACATGTGATCGTTGACGTCAGCGTGGGCATCGATGTGCACCAGGCCTACCTTGCCGTGCTTCTTATGAATCGCGCGCAGGATCGGCAGGGTGATGGTGTGGTCGCCACCCAGGGTCATCGGGATGACGTTGTGCTCGAGAATATTGTCGTAGGCCTCTTCGATGATGCGCACGGCGTCGAGCAGGTTGAAGGTGTTGATCGCCACGTCACCAATGTCGGCAACCGACAGCGAGTCGAACGGCGCGGCGCCGGTGGCCATGTTGTACGGGCGGATCATCACCGATTCGGTGCGGATGTCGCGCGGCCCGAAGCGGGTGCCGGGGCGCAGCGAAGTGCCGATGTCCAGCGGCACGCCAACGAAGGCAGCGTCCAGACCGGCAGCGGTCGGTACATGGGGAAGTCGGAGCATGGTGGCGATGCCGCCGAAGCGCGGCATTTCGTTGCCGCCCAGTGGTTGGTGAAGAATCTTGTCCACGGGTAGGGCCTCATCGTCTTTGTTTTATTTATGCCGGCGCGCCGTTGAGCACAGGTTCGGACGCCGCTGTGGGGCCGATGATGCGAAATGTAGTGGCGGGGAAGAATCGCTACGGGCAAAAACTTAGTTCAGATTTTTCTAAACTAATGCCAAGCCCCGGGATAGACTCCGCCTCAGGTGTTGACCCCCTGTGGCGAGGGATTTATCCCCGAAGGGTGGCGAAGCCGCCCCAATTCCTGCGGCTCGGTTCATCAGGCACCCCGCGTGCATCGAATTACGACTGCTTCGCAGCCGGTCGGGGATGAATCCCCTCACCACAAAGTCATCAGTGTTCGACAGATGTTTGGAGAGCCGCATGGCCAACGCTTTACCCGACCTGAAACTCTTGCGCATCTTCGTCAGCGTCGTGCGTCATCAGGGTTTTGCCAATGCGCAGCAGGAACTCAACCTGTCGACCTCGGCGATCAGCACCTACATGAGCCAGCTCGAAGCCGCGCTCGGTCTGGTGCTGTGCCATCGCGGGCGCGGCGGGTTCAGCCTGACCAGCAAGGGCGAGCTGTTCCATCAGGAAACCCTGCGCCTGCTCGCCGAGCTTGAAGGCTTCGAGCAATACGCCGCCGCGCTCAAGGGCGAACTGCGCGGCACGCTCAACCTCGGGGTGATCGATTCCACGGTCAGCGACAAGGCTCTGCCGTTTGCCGAAGCCATCGGCGCCTACAGTCAGGAACACCCGGCGGTGCATTTGCACCTGTCGGTGATGAGCCCTTATGAGTTGCAACTCGGCGTGCAGGACAATCGCCTCGATCTGGCGATCGGTGCGTTTTCCACGCGCATGAGCGGTCTGGTCTACATGCCGCTGTACCGCGAGCAGCACTGGCTGTATTGCAGCAGTCGCCATCCACTGTTCAACGAGCGGCGCATTCCCGAGCAGGTCATCACTCAGCAACGGATGGTCGGGCGCGGTTACTGGAGTCAGGCGGAACTGGCCCGGCACGGTTTCAAACACAGCGCCGCCACCGTGGAAAGCATGGAGGCGCAGCTGATTCTGGTGCTCTCCGGCGCCTACATCGGTTATCTGCCGGAACACTACGCGCAGGCCTGGGCCGACAAGGGTGATTTGCGTGTTCTGCTGCCGGCGACCTTCGGTTATCAGGCACCGTTTTCGATGATCATGCGCAGGGCCGCAGTCGCGAACCATTGATCCAGACCTTCCGCGATTTGCTCAAAGCGCAACTCAATCAGGCTTGAGAAAAAATGTCCCGACCACAATGCCCGCGCTGCCTGCGCCCCCAATCCCATTGCCTGTGCCCGCTGATCCCTCGCCTCGACAGCCGCACGCGGGTATTGCTGCTGCAGCATCCGAGCGAGGTCAATCATGCGCTTAACACCGCGCGGCTGGCGGCTCTGGGTTTGACCAATGCCGAGCTGATTGTCGGCGAGGTGTTCGAGGATATGCCGACGCTGTTGAACCGGCCGGGTTATCAGGCGCGCTTGTTGTTCCCGGCTGAGGATGCGCAGCCGTTGCAGGTTTACGCGCCAAATGATCAGCCAATGTTGCTGGTCGTCCCGGACGGCACCTGGCGCAAAGCGCGCAAGATGCTGCACCTCAATCCGCTGCTGGCAGCACTGCCACGGGTGACCCTGGCCGAGGGTGGCGTGTCGCGTTATCGCTTGCGCAAGGCACCGGGGCCTGGGGCGTTGTCGACTATCGAGGCCATTGTGCAGGCGCTGGAAATCCTCGAAGCACCGACGACGTTTGCGCCGTTGCTCAAGCCGTTTGAAGCGCTGATCGAAGGGCAGATTGCGGCGATGGGGAGGAGACTTTCCAGCGTAATCATGCTGAAAAATAGTCGTTGTTGTTGCTGACCCCATCGCTGGCAAGCCAGCTCCCACAGGTTCTGAGGTGTCCACAGGTTTTGTGGTCGACACGGACTCTGTGGGAGCTGGCTTGCCAGCGATAGGGCCAGTCAAATCACCACAAAATCCGGAGGTGACTAGCGCTCGCGCATCGCCTCAGTCCGCGCTTTCAACACCGGTTTGAGCAGGTAATCCAAGACGCTTTTCTCACCGGTAATAATGTCCACCGTCGCCACCATCCCCGGGATGATCAGCAGCGGTTTCACGTCGCCGCCCAGGTGATTCTTGTCGGTGCGCACCTGAATCAGATAGAAGCTGTTGCCCTTGTCGTCGGTAATCGTATCGGCGCCGATCAGCTCCAGTTTGGCGCTCAGCCCGCCGTAAATCGTGTAGTCGTAGGCGCTGAACTTGACCATGGCTTTCTGGCCCGGATGCAGGAACGCGACGTCTTGCGGGCGGACCTTGGCTTCGATCAGCAGGTTGTCTTCCAGCGGCACGATTTCGACCATGTCGCTGCCCGGCTGGACCACGCCGCCGATGGTGTTGACCTTCATCTGCTTGATCACGCCACGCACCGGCGACGTCACTGTAGTGCGACTGACGCGGTCGTCGATGGCGATGCTCGAAGCGGTGATTTTTGACAGGTCGGTGCGTTTCTCATTCAGCTCTTTGGCCGCTTCCGAACGGAAGGTCTGCTCGGATTCGTCGATCTTGCTGCGGATCTCGGCAATGGCCGATTCGGCGCGGGGAATCGCCAGCGTGGTGGCGTTGAGCGAACCACGAATTTCCACGGCACTGCGTCTGAGGCGGAGGATTTCCACCGGTGACACAGCGCCGGTTTTCACCAGCGGTTCGGACATGTTCATCTCTTGTTGCAGCAACGCGAGGCTGGAGCTGAACTGGCCTTGCTTGGAACGAAACTCCGCCAGTTCCTGGGTTTTCTGCCGCAGTTGTTCACTGAGGGTGCGCTGTTCGCTGGCCAGGCGCCGTTGACGTTGCTCGTACAACGAGCGCTCGTCCTCGGCGACTTGCGGGGCCTTGGCAATCACTTCAGCGGAGAGCTTGAAGGGACGTCCCTCGGCCTCCGCTGACAGCCGTTCGACCTGCGCGGTCAGCGCGTAACGGTCGGCCTCGCTTTCGCCCTTGTTCGAGCGAAAGCGCGTGTCATCCAGACGCAGCAGGGTGTCACCCTTGCCGACCATCTGGCCTTCGCGAACGAAAATCTCGGTGACGATGCCGCCCTCGAGGTTCTGGATCACCTGAACCTTGCTTGACGGAATCGCCTTGCCTTCGCCCATGGTGACTTCTTCGAGCACGGCAAATTTCGCCCAGACCAGGGCGGCGATCAGCAGCGCTGCCGCCAGCCACACGGTGATCCGCGATTTGCGCGGCGAATCCTGCAATGCTGCGCCGGCGGTTTCCGGCATGAACTCGGCTTCGGCGCTTTTGCCGAAACTGTCGAAGTAACCGCGCTTGTTGCTATCGGAGGAAGCAGGCATGGCGTAACTCCTAGACCGCCGCCGAGCCGACACGGCCCTTGCGCAGTGCATCGATGACCGCTTCTTTCGGGCCGTCAGCGACGACCCGGCCGTTGTCCAGCACCAGCAACCGGTCCACCAGGCTCAGCATCGAGGTGCGGTGGGTGACCAGCAGCAGGGTTTTGCCTTGCACCCAGCCATGCAGTTTCTGCCGCAGCGCATCTTCACTGCTGTTGTCCATGGCGCTGGTGGGTTCGTCGAGCAGCATGATCGGCGGATCAAGCAGTAGCGCGCGCGCCAGCAACACCGCCTGGCGTTGGCCGCCGGATAGCAGTTGTCCGCGTTCGCCCACCGGTCGGTCGAAGCCTTGCGGGTGTTGCCGCGCCAGTTCGGTGACGCCAGTCAGTTCGGCGACTTCGAGCATGCGTGAATCGCTGATGTAGCGCGCGCCAAGGGTCAGGTTGTCGCGCAGACTGCCGGCCAGCAGCGGCAGATCGTGGGCGACATAACCGATCTGCTGGCGCAGGTCGGCCACGTCCAGTTGGCGCAGATCGAGGCCGTCGAGCAGCAACTGGCCTTCCTCCGCTTCGTAGAAGCCCATCACCAATCGCGCCAAAGTACTTTTGCCGGAACCGCTGCGGCCGATGATGCCGACCCGCTCGCCGGGTTTCAGGCTGAAGCTGACCTCGCTCAGCGCCGGTGCGTTCTGGCCGTTGTAGTGGAAGGTCACGCCGCTGACGTCCAGTGCGCCTTGCAGCTGCGTGCGTTCCAGTGGCCGTTGTTTGCCGTCGCGTTCCTGCGGCAGCGCCATGAGCGCGTCGGTGCTTTTCATGGTCAGTTGCGCTTGCTGGTAGCGGGTGATCAGCCCGGCGATCTGGCCGAGCGGGGCGAGCACGCGGCTGCCGAGCATGTAAGTGGCGACCAGCGCGCCGACACTGAGGTTGCCAGCGATGATGCTGTAGACCCCGGCAACAATCGTCGCCATCCCGGAAAACTGCTGGATGAACAACGTGCCGTTGGTGGCCAGCGCCGACAGGTTGCGCGCATGGCTGTCGAGGCGGGTGAGGGCGCCGTGGGTGCTTTCCCATTTGTGCTGGCGCTCGCTTTCGGCGCCGCAGGCCTCGAGGGTTTCCAGACCGCCGAGGGTTTCGATCAGCACCGCCTGACGCTCGGCGCCGAGGCTCAGGCTTTTCTGCACGGTGTCACGCAGGCGCACCTGAATCGCCATGGCGAAGACGATCGTGATCGGAAACGCCAGCAGCGGAATCACCACCAGCCAGCCGCCGAGCAGGCCGATCACTACCAGCATCAACACCACGAAGGGCAAGTCGATCAGACTGGTCAGGGTCACGGCAGTGAGAAATTCACGCAGGCCCTGGAAATCGTGAATGCTCTGGGCAAAGCCGCCAATGGTTGCTGGCCGCGCTTTCATCGACATGCCGGTGATGCGCTCGAACAACGTTGCCGAGAGGATCACATCGGTTTTCTTGCCGGCGGTGTCGAGCAGGTGCGCACGCACCACGCGCAGCACCAATTCAAAACCGGTGCCGATCAGCAAACCGATCGACAGCACCCACAGCGTCGAGGTCGCCTGATTGGGCACCACGCGATCGTAGGTCTGCATGACGAACAGCGGCACCATCAGGCCCAGCAGGTTGATCAGGAAACTGGCGAGGATCGCATCGCTGTACAGCCATTTCGACAGCTTCAGTGTGTCGCGAAACCATGCGTTTACTCGTGGCACCAGCGGCGCGCGCAGGTCTTCGAGTTCGTGGCGCGGACGGGCGAACAAGGCCTGGCCGTTGTAGTGCTCGTTGAGTTCTTCGCGGCTGACCCATTGCTCGCCGCCGTCGGCTTCGCTGGGCAGCAGCAGGGCTTTGCCATCCTCGCCAAAACGCCGCAGCACCGCTGTTCGGCCGTCGTTGAGCAGCAGCAGGATCGGCAGGTTCAGCGGCGAAATGTCTTTCAGGTCACGGCGCAACAACCGCGCCTGTAATCCGGCCCGCGCTGCTGCACGGGGCAGCAGATCAAGGCTCAGACGTTGTTTGTTCAGGGGCAGCCCGGCACTCAGGCTGGCACGACTGACCGTGGCGCCATGCAGTTTGCAGAGGATCAGCAGACCGTCGAGTAACGGATCGTCGAAGCTCAGGCGCGGATCGACCCCGGTGGCGCCGGGTTCCATGCTGGTCATAGTGATTGCCTCTGTTGAACGGGCTCGGTTATCGGATCGTTCCCACGCTCTGCGGGGAATGCCTCCAGGGACGCTCTGCGTCCAGTGACGCGGAGCGTCACGGGCTGCATTCCTTTGCTGCGCGTGGGAACGATCAGAGATCGCAGCCTTCGGCAGGTCCCGGAGGGGCTATTTCAACTCGGGCAGGCGCGCCTGGTTTTTCACTTCGGTCGTGGCAATCGCATCGGCCGGCAGCACCACGCGTTGTTTGCTCAGCAACTGGCCCATGTTCGCCAGCACGCGGTACATCGAGTATTCCTCGGTGTAGCGGATTTCGGTGTAGCGACGGTTGGCGTTGTACAGCTCGTTTTCGCTGTCGAGCAGGTCGAGCAGGGTGCGTTGGCCGAGGCCGAACTGGTCCTGATAAGCGGCGCGTACGCGTTTGGTGGTTTCGGCATATTCGCGAGCGGTAGGCGTCTGCTTCTTGGCGTTTTCCATGGCGTTCCAGGCCAGACGAATGTTCTCGTTGAGCTGACGCAGCGCGTTGTTGCGAATGTCCATCGCCTGGTTGATGTCGTGGGCATTGGCCGCCAGGCGTGCCTTGTCGCTGCCGCCACGGAACAGGTTGTAGTTCATCACTACACCGACACGCCATTCGTTGTCGTGGCCTTCATCGCCCTGCACGTTGTTGTTGGCGCCGACTGCCGCTTCCGCGTCAAAGCGTGGATAGAACGGCGACTTGGCCACTTCGTACTGGCTCTCGGCGGACTGCACGTCAGCCTGGGCGGATTTCAGGTACGGGTTGTTGTCGACCATGCTCTGCTGCGCTTCACGCAGGTCCGGCGGCAGTTCGCCACGGGTGGAGGCCGGGGTTTCCAGCTCATCGGGCATGCGTCCGACCACGCTATAGAAATTCGATTCGGCGTCGGCCAGATCGACTTCGGCGGTGTCGAGGTTGTTCTGCGCCAGCGCACGACGGGCGACCGATTGATCGGAGTCGGCGGTACTGCCGATGCCGCGCTCGGTGCGCAGGCCGATCTGATCGTTGACGCGCAAGTGCGCCTGCAAATTGTTCTTCGCCAGCGTCACCAGTTCACGCCGCTTGAGCACTTCGAGGTAGACCTCGATGGTGCGCAGGGCCAGATCCTGCGCGGTGCCTTGCGCGTAGTAGGCACGCGAGTTGGACACGCCCTTGGTGCGCTCGACCTCGTTGGCGGTGTTGAAGCCGTCGAAGATCATCTGCCGCAAGCGCAGCTCCGACTGGGTGTAATTGAGGATTTCGGTGTTGTGATTACCGAAGGCGCGGGTGTTGGTGTTGTCGCTGTAGCCGCGCCCGTAAGCAGCGTTCAAATCGACCGACGGATAGAACCCGCCCTTGGCCACTTTTACCTGTTCGTCCGCAGACAGGCGGGCGTCCACGCGCGAAGCGAGTTCCGGGTGAGTGGCGATGGTGCTTTGAATCGCCTCGGTGAGGTTCATCGCCTGGGCTTGGGAAGTGCAAGCCATGGCCAGCAAAACCGCGCTGCAGAGGGGGTTAAAACGCGCATGGGTGCATCTCCCTGGATCTCAATGTTGTGTTACCGTCGCCAATTATTTGACGTAATTTTAGGGTGTAAGCGTTTCACTCTTGTAACAACAGAGCTAAGAACATCCTAGAGAGTAGCTAAGAAAAAATTTTCATAAGGCTTATGCCAAAAAAACTTATGCGGTTTTTCAAAAGCAGCACATTGTTCAGCTCGAAAGCCTTTGTTTTATGCGCTTTAGGGAGCTCGAAAAGGCTTGAGGAAAGTTCCATTCACTTTGCGAGACACTGCGAAGTACTGCTGAAGGGAGGGACGCGTAACGGCGAATGAGCGACAGATTTTTGTCACTCGGGTGATTCACCACTGTTACGTAGCGCTAGTGGGTCGATGGATTGAACAGGGTTGGCAAGTGCTTGATAGCGCTGACAATTCGTTTCAAACCAAGCCTGCGAAACGAACTGTCGAGGGTGCGAGCGTCGCCCCCGGCAACCCGATTGAGCCATGGGCTGCTTCGCGAACTTGTGCCGACGGTGGTCGGCAGCGGAGGATTTCACATGGCAGCGCTCATCGGTACGGTCACAAAAGTCATTGGTCAGGTGTTCGCCCAGACGGGCGACGGCATCAAACGCCCGCTGTTCGAAGGCGATCGTTTGTACGCCGGCGATCAACTGATCACTGGCGCGGAGGGCGCGGTGGCGGTGAAACTGCAAAACGGCGAGGAATTGACCCTCGGCCGCGGCAGCAGCATCACCATGACCGGCCAACTGCTGGCCGACCAGGCGGTGCCGGTGAACGTCGACGAAGCGCAGACCCCGAGCCAGGCACAACTGACCGATGTCGAGCAGATCCAGAAAGCCATCGCCGCCGGTGAAGACCCGAGCAAAACCGCCGAAGCCACCGCTGCCGGCCCCAACGCACCCACCGGCAATACCGGTGAACTGGGCGGCGGACACAGCTTCGTTCTGTTGACCGAAGTCGGCGGCCGAGTTGATCCGATCATCGGTTTCCCCACCGCCGGCTTCAACGGCATTCCCGAATTTCCCGAGTATCGTCGTGACGCGGACATCGACAATGGCGACGACACCCCGGCGCCAATCGTGGTGCCACCGCCACCGGTGAACAATCCGGTTATCCTCAACGGCCTGGACGCAGCGGGCGGCGAGCTGAATCTCAATGAAGCCAATCTGCCTGACGGTACAGCGGCCAATCCGGGCGCTCTGACCCAGAGCGGCAGCTTCACCGTCTCGGCAGCGGACGGCTTGAGCAGTCTGAGCATCGGCGGCATCAACGTGATTGTTGGCGGCGTGCCGATCGGCTTTCCCCAGTCGATCACCACGCAACTGGGCAACACCCTGACCATCACTGGCTACAACGCAGCAACCGGCACGGTCAGCTACAGCTACACCCTCAACGGCAACGAAACCCACGCGGCCGGCGACGGCGTGAACAATCTCAGCGAACAATTCACCGTGATCGCCACCGACAGCAATGGCGACAGCGCCACTGGCACGCTGGACGTGAATATCACCGACGACGTGCCCAAAGCGTTTGACGACGCCAACGGCATTGCCTCGGAAACCTTGCTGACCCTGACCGGAAACGTCCTCACCAACGACATCCAAGGCGCTGACCGTGTACCCACCGGACCGGTCACGCCGGGTACTTTCACCGGTACTTACGGCACGTTGGTGCTGAACGCCGACGGCACCTACACCTACACGCTCAATACCAGCGATGCCGATTTCAAAGCCTTGACCGGCGGAGGCAACGGAACCGAAACCTTCGCCTACACGATCACCGATGCCGACGGCGATAGCAGCAGCGCCAATCTGGTTCTGCAGATCCACAACAACGACGATCCAGTCACCATCGATGGCCTGAACGTCGCCGGTGGCGAGCTCACGGTTTACGAAAAAACCTCAGCGACGGCAGCGCCCCGGACACTGGCGCACTGACGCAAAACGGCACGTTCACCATCACCGCGCTGGACGGCGTCACAACGCTGACAGTCGGCGGCATCGCCGTGGTGACCAATGGCGTCGCCGCAGGTTTCCCGCAATCGATCACCACGCCGCTGGGCAGCACGCTGACGATTACTGGTTTTAACGCTGCAACCGGTGTGGTCAGTTACAGCTACACCCTGGCCGACAACGAAGCACATCCGAACGCCAATGGCGCGAACAATCTGCCTGAGCAGTTCGCGGTCACGGTTGTGGATGACAACGGCACCACCGCCACTGGCACGCTGGACGTCAACATCGTCGACGACCTGCCGAAAGCCAACGATGACAGCAACGGCACTGCGTCCGAATCCCAACTGACTCTGACCGGCAATGTCCTGACGAACGACGTGCAAGGCGCCGACCGTGTGCCAACAGGTCCAGTCACGCCGGGCACTTTCACTGGTACTTTCGGTACGTTGGTCCTCAATGCCGACGGCACCTACACCTATACGCTGAACACCAGCGATGCGGATTTCAAAGCCTTGACTGGTGGCGGCAACGGCACAGAGATCTTCGCCTACACCATCACTGATGCCGACGGCGATTCCAGCACTGCCAATCTGGTTTTGCAGATTCACAACAACGATGATCCAGTAATCATCGACGGCCTGAACGTCGCCGGTGGCGAGCTGACGGTTTATGAGAAAAATCTCAGCGACGGCAGCGCACCGGATGCTGGCGCGCTGACGCAAAACGGCACCTTCACCATCACCGCTCTCGACGGCGTGACCACGCTGACCGTCGGTGGAATTGCCGTGGTGACCAATGGCGTGGCCGCAGGCTTCCCGCAATCGATCACCACGCCGCTGGGCAGCACGCTGACCATCACCGGTTTCAACGCTGCAACCGGCGTGGTCAGTTACAGCTACACCCTGGCCGACAACGAGGCGCATGCGAACGCCAATGGCGCGAACAATCTGCCTGAGCAGTTCGCGGTCACGGTTGTGGATGACAACGGCACCACCGCCACTGGCACGCTGGACGTCAACATCGTCGACGACCTGCCGAAAGCCAACGATGACAGCAACGGCACTGCGTCCGAATCCCAACTGACCCTGGCCGGCAATGTCCTGACCAACGACGTGCAAGGCGCCGACCGTGTGCCAACAGGTCCAGTCACGCCGGGCACTTTCACTGGTACTTTCGGTACGTTGGTCCTCAATGCCGACGGCACCTACACCTATACGCTGAACACCAGCGATGCGGATTTCAAAGCCTTGACTGGTGGCGGCAACGGCACAGAGACCTTCGCCTACACCATCACTGACGCCGACGGCGATACCAGCACCGCGAACCTCGTTCTGCAGATTCACAACAACGACGATCCAGTAATCATCGACGGCTTGAACGTCGCCGGCGGCGAGCTCACGGTTTACGAAAAAACCTCAGCGACGGCAGCGCACCGGATGCTGGCGCGCTGACGCAAAACGGCACCTTCACCATCACCGCTCTCGACGGCGTGACCACGCTGACCGTCGGTGGAATTGCCGTGGTGACCAATGGCGTGGCCGCAGGCTTCCCGCAATCGATCACCACGCCGCTCGGCAGCACGCTGACCATCACCGGTTTCAACGCTGCAACCGGCGTGGTCAGTTACAGCTACACCCTGGCCGACAACGAGGCGCATGCGAACGCCAATGGCGCGAACAATCTGCCTGAGCAGTTCGCGGTCACGGTTGTGGATGACAACGGCACCACCGCCACTGGCACGCTGGACGTCAACATCGTCGACGACCTGCCGAAAGCCAACGATGACAGCAACGGCACTGCGTCCGAATCCCAACTGACTCTGACCGGCAATGTCCTGACCAACGACGTGCAAGGCGCCGACCGTGTGCCAACAGGTCCAGTCACGCCGGGCACTTTCACTGGTACTTTCGGTACGTTGGTCCTCAATGCCGACGGCACCTACACCTATACGCTGAACACCAGCGATGCGGATTTCAAAAACCTGCACGGCGGTGGCAACGGCACCGAAACCTTCGCCTACACGATCACCGATGCCGACGGCGATACCAGCACTGCCAATCTGGTTTTGCAGATTCACAACAACGATGATCCGGTGCTGCTCAATGGTCTCGACGTCAACGGTGGCGAACTCACGGTCTACGAAAAAATCTCAGCGACGGCACCAGCCCCAACACGCCCGCGCTGACCCAGAACGGCACTTTCACCGTCAGCGCTCTCGATGGTCTGCAGACCCTCACAGTCGGCGGCATCGCCGTGATCACCAATGGCGTGGCCGCAGGTTTCCCGCAATCAATCGTCACCCCGCTGGGCAGCACCTTGACCATCAGCGGTTATGACCCTGCAACCGGCGTGGTCAGCTACAGCTACACCCTGGCCGACAACGAAGCCCACCCGACTGCCAACGGCGCCAACAGCCTCACCGAGAACTTCGATGTGGTCGCGACCGACACAGATGGCAGCACCGCCAGCGGCCAGATCAACGTCAATATCGTCGATGATTTGCCGACTGCGCATGCGGACGCGGCTTCGGTGGCGGAGGGCGGCACCGTCAGTGGCAATGTGCTGGATAACGATATCGGCGGTGCGGATGGCCCGGCGGTCACCGGTGCCGTGGTCGGCGTGCGCGCTGGTGCCGACACTTCGACCTCGGCCATCGGCGGGCTCAATTCGCAGATCAACGGCACCTACGGTTACCTCACGCTCGATGCCAACGGCAACGCCGTTTATCACAGTAACCCCAACGTGGTGAACGGCCCAGGCGCGGTCGACGTGTTCACCTACACCGTGCGCGATTCCGACGGTGATGAAAGCACCACGACGGTCACCATTGACGTCTACAACAGCTGCCTGAAAGCGGTCAGCGACAGCGATGTCACCGTTTACGAAAAAGCCCTCGACCTGAACAAGGACGGCCAGGATCTGGCAGCGGGCAGTGTGGTCGGCAGCGATCCGAACAGCACTGGCGAAACCGCGTCCGGCACGCTGGTCGGTTCGGTCACCGGCGCGGTTGGTGCGATCAGTTATGCGCTGGTCGGCAGCGCGACCGGCAATTACGGGCAGATCGTCCTCAACGCCAATGGCACTTACACCTACACGCTCACTTCGCCAGCGACCACCACGCCGCACGCTGACGACGGCGCCAACAGCCTGAGCGAAACCTTCACCTATCAGGCGACCGACTCTCTCGGCAACGTCGTCACCAGCACAATCGTTGTGAACATCGTCGATGACGTGCCGAAAGCGCTGAATGACAGCAACGCGACCAACGCAACGGAAGAGCAGTTGACCCTGACCGGCAACGTTCTCGATAACGATGTGCAAGGCGCCGACCGCGTCGCCGTTGGGCCGGTCACCGCCGGTACGTTCACCGGCACTTACGGCACGCTGGTGCTCAATGCCAACGGCACTTACACCTACACGCTGGACGCCAATGACGCCGACTTCAAAAACCTTCACGGTGGCGGCAACGGCACTGAAACCTTTGCCTACACCATTACCGATGCCGACGGCGACACCAGCACCGCCAACCTGGTGCTGAACGTCCATAACAACGACGATCCGGTGTGCCTCGACGGCCTCGATGTGAAGGGCGGCGAACTGACGGTTTACGAGAAAAACCTCAGCGACGGCAGCAACCCCAATACTGCAGCCCTGACCCAGAGCGGCAGCTTCACCGTGACCGCCCTCGATGGCCTGCAAACCCTGACCGTCGGCGGCATTGCCGTGATCAGCAATGGCGCCGCCGCCGGTTTGCCGCAATCGGTGGTCTCGCCGCTGGGCAGCACCTTTACCATCACCGGTTACGACCCGGCCACCGGCATGGTCAGTTACAGCTACACCTTGGTCGACAACGAAGCCCATCCGAACGCCAACGGTGCCAACAGCCTCAGCGAGAGCTTCGACGTGGTTGCCACTGATACCGATGGCAGTACCGCCAGCGGTCAGATCAACGTCACCATCGTCGACGATCTGCCGACTGCCAACGCCGATACCGGCTCGGTAGCGGAGGGCGGTACGGTCAATGTCAGTGTGCTCGGCAATGACAGCAGCGGCGCCGATGGTGCCGCAACGGTGGTCGGCGTGCGTGCGGGCAGTAACACCGCGACGTCGGCCAGCGGCGGCCTGAACAGCAACATCAACGGCAACTACGGCTACCTGACCCTCGACGCGGCGGGCAACGCGGTTTACCACAGCAACCCGAACTCGGTGAGCCCGCCGGGCGCGACCGACACGTTCACCTACACCATCCGTGACAGCGATGGCGACGAAAGCACCACAACGCTGACCATCAACGTCGCCGACAGCAAACTGGTCGCCTCGGTGGATCAGGATGTCACGGTCTACGAAAAAGCCCTCGACCTGAACAAGGATGGCCAGGATCTCGCGGCCGGCACAGTCACCGGCAGCGAGCCGGGCAATACCGGCGAAACCGCCAGCGGCACGCTGGTCGGTTCGGTCAGTGGCGGCAGCGGCGCGATCACGTACACCCTGGTCGGCAACGCCACCGGCAGCTACGGGCAACTGCAGCTCAACGCTGACGGCACCTACACCTACACGCTGACTTCAGCGCCGAAAACCGCACCGAATGCCAACGACGGGCCGAACACCCTCAGCGAAACGTTCACCTACCAAGCCACCGATGCGCTGGGCAACAGCACCACCAGCACCCTCGTGGTCAACATCGTCGACGACGTGCCGAAAGCCGTTGCCTCGGATCGTTCGGTCACTGCGGTGGAGATCGATTCCAACGTGCTCATCGTCCTCGACATCTCGGGCAGCATGGCCGATGCCTCTGGCGTGCCCGGCCTGTCGCGGCTGGCACTGGCCAAACAAGCCATCGGTGCGTTGCTCGACAAGTACGATGATCTGGGCGATGTGAAAGTGCAGTTGGTGACGTTCAGCAGCAATGCCGCCGATCGCACCACCGTGTGGGTCGATGTCGCCACCGCCAAGACCCTGCTCGCCGGCCTCAACGCCGGCGGCGGCACCAACTACGACGCCGCCGTGGCGGTGATGCAGACCGCGTTCAACACCTCGGGCAAACTCACCGGGGCGCAAAACGTCGGCTACTTCTTCTCTGACGGCAAGCCCAACGAGGGCGACATCGGCACGGCTGACGAAGCCGCGCTGAAAAACTTCCTCGACGCCAACAACATCAAGAACTACGCCATTGGTCTGGGCAGTGGTGTGAGCAACGCCAACCTCGATCCCCTGGCCTACGACGGCATCAACCACACCAATACCAATGCGGTGGTGGTCACCGATCTCAATCAGCTCAACTCGGTGCTGTCCGGCACCGTGCAGGGCGCGCCGGTTACCGGTTCGCTGCTGGGCGAGGGCGGTTCGTTCGGCGCCGATGGCGGTTTCATCAAGTCGATCGTGGTCGACGGCACCACCTACACCTACGACCCGAAAGCCCTCAGCGGCCAGGGCTCGTTGACCGCGAGCGGCGGCGCCAACCACGGCACCTTCAACACGGCCAACAACAGTGTCAGCATCGCCACCAACAACAGCGGCACGCTGGTGGTCAACCTCGATACCGGCGAATACAGCTACACCTCGCAGAAAACCACCGCCGTGGTCATCACCGAAAACATCGGCTTCACCGTCAGCGACAACGACGGCGATCTGGCCAGCTCAACGTTGACCGTGAAAGTGATTCCCAACGCGCCACCGGTGGCGATGGACGATCACGTCATCACCAACGTGCTCTCGGGCAACATCGTGGTGCCGGGTGAGCTGCTGTTGGCCAATGACAGCGATCCGAACGGCGATGCGCTCAACGCCACACCCACCAGTTTCAACACCGGTTGGGCGTCGAAAGCGGCAGACTTCACCGGCACCGGTCTGATCGGCTTCACCGGGCAGAGCAACAGCGCCGCCAACCAGAACCTGGCCAACGTGCGCAGCGCCTTCAGCGCCAATGCCGCGACCATGACCGCCGTGCTGGTAGTCAGCGGTTACCTCGGCGCTGTCAGCAACAGCAATGCCAATGACGAGGACCGCATCACCGTCAATCTGCGCCAGGGCGAAACTCTCAATCTGGATCACAACCTCGCTGCCGGGCAGATCGGCATGGAGTACTCGCTCAACGGAGGGAGCTGGATCGCGCTGGCGGACGGGCAAACGCTTACCGCATCAGCCGATGGCGTCTATCAGATCCACATCACCAACATCGCCAACGCTACGGGTAACGGCAACCCGAACG
The DNA here is from genome assembly GCA_030544685.1 of Pseudomonas sp. B21_DOA. NCBI lineage: Bacteria > Pseudomonadati > Pseudomonadota > Gammaproteobacteria > Pseudomonadales > Pseudomonadaceae > Pseudomonas > Pseudomonas sp. B21_DOA. The sequence goes on from CP086683.1 coordinate 2,593,910, forward strand.
CGGCGGAAAACTACCAACTGACCATGACCCTCAACTACGCCGGGGCGCACGACATCACGCCGGATTACCACGGCACTTACACTGCCAACGACAACCACGGCGGCAGTGACACGGCCAACGTCAGCATCAGCTATCAGGACGGCCACACCCTGACCGGCACCGCTGGCGACGATGTGCTGGTGGCGGGTAGCGGCAACAACGTGATCAACGCCGGCGACGGCAATGACGTGCTCACTGCAGGCTCCGGCAACAACGAAATGCACGGCGGCGCCGGCAACGATTTGCTCTACAGCGGCGCGGGCAATGACTTGCTCGACGGCGGCACTGGCAGCGATACCGCCAGCTATGCCCACGCCACAGCCGGCGTCACCGTCAACCTCGGCCTGCTCGGTGCGCAGAACACCTTGGGCGCCGGTACTGACACGCTGACTGGCATCGAAAATCTGCTCGGCTCGAACTTCAACGACAGCCTCACCGGCGACGGCAACAACAACGTGATCAACGGTGGCCTCGGCAACGACTTCCTCAATGGCGGCGCTGGCGATGACTTGCTGATCGGTGGCATGGGCAACAACACGCTGACGGGCGGGGCAGGGGCTGACACCTTCCAGTGGCTCAAGGGCAACAGCGGCCACGACCTGATCACCGACTTCACCCCCGGCACCGACAAGCTCGACCTGTCGCAACTGCTGCAAGGCGAAAACGCCAGCACCGCGTCGCTGGACGACTATCTGCACTTCACCGTCAGCGGCAGCGGCGCCTCGGTGATGACCAGCATCGACGTCAGCGCCATGGCCGGCGCCCCGCCGAACCAGACCATCGACCTCGCCGGCGTCAACCTCGCCAGCCACTACGGCGTAACCCCGGGCGCAGGCGGCATGATTGCCAGCGGCCACGACACGGCGACGATCATCAGCGGCATGCTCAATGATCATTCGTTGAAGGTGGATACGGTTTGACCTGAGGTCTGAAAAGACAAAACCCGCCGCCCCGGTTGATTCGGGACGGCGGGTTTTGTCTGTCTGTACAGATGTGTTGGCTGTGAGTCCGCCTTCGCGGGCAAGCCCGCTCCCACAGGGTTCTTCAGTGGATGCAGAATATGTGTCCGACCAGGATCAATTTTGGGAGCGAGCTTGCTCGCGAAGAGGCCGGGTTGATCACCAAGTAACTCAGCAGACCAACATCACCCCGGCAACTCCAGATTATCCAGCACCCGACTCACTGCCAGTTCGCCAAGCATGATCAACTGGGAGGTATCAAGTTTTACGCAACGTCTTCTGCCGCAAAATATAGACCGTCACCAGCACCGCACTGGTCAGCATGAACCCACGCGCCCAAACCAGCGGCACCAGATAGCAGGAGAACAGAATGCTCACCCACATCAGGCCGATCGCGTAGACCTTGCCTTTGAGCGGGATGCCGTTGCCGTCGAGATAATCGCGGATCCATGGCCCGAGTCGTGGGTGCTCGACCAGCCAGCGATAGAAGCGCGGAGAGCTGCGCGCGAAGCAGGCCGCGGCGAGCAGGAGGAAGGGGGTGGTGGGCAGAACCGGCAGGAAGATGCCGATCACCCCCAATGCGACGCTGAGCCAGCCGATGGCCAGCAGCACGTAGCGCAACATCAGGGGCGGTTGCCTATGGGGTTGTCCATAGGCCGGGTCTTAGTGGTGGCGTGGCTTGAGGATCGCCGGTTTTTCGTCGGGCGCCTGGCATAGCAGGTACAGCGCGGTCAGGGCTTCCGGGATCTGCACGATCATGTCGTCCATCAGATTGGCGTCCTTGGCGATGTCTTCGAACTCCGGTTGTTCGTCGAACAGGCCGGAACCGACCATGATCGGCAGGAGCATTTCGCTGACTTCTTCTTCGGCGGTTTCGAACCATGCCGCTTCGCGCAGGAACACACCTTCCATGAAGCCGATGCACCAGCCGCGCAGTTCGGAATCGTCCGGCTCTTCGCCCAGATCCAGTTCGCACGGCAGTTCGAATTCTTCATCCGAGGCCAGTTGGCGAGCGATGTGCGCTTTGAGGCCGATCAGCGTGGCTTCGATTTCGGCACGCTGGGCTTCGTCGCTGTAGTGCGGCTCTTCGGCAAACAGCGCGTCGATCCACTCGCGCTCCGGAACGTCTTCCGAGCAGATCGACAGCGCGGTCAGGTAACCGTGGGCGGCGACGTAATCCAGCGCCTCGTCGTGCAGCTCGTCGGCGTCGAGGAAGACTTGCAGGCGGGTCAGTTGCTCAGCGAAGGACATTACGGGGCTACCTTGGGGAATAAACAATGCGGGAATTCTAGGCCTTCTTGCGCGCTCTAGCCAGCCGCTTGGCAGATTTGCCCGCACGGACGCACGCAAATGCCGGGTCGGACGCAAAACCTGTGGGAGCGGGCTTGCCCGCGATGGCGGTGTGTCAGTCGATGAAGAAGTTGTCAGTGCCGGCCTCTTCGCGGGCAAGCCCGCTCCCACAGGGTTCGGTGTGATGTCAATTGCAGAGTGAGTCTTCTCAGCGGCACCCTCTGCGGCGAAGGCCTCGGGTATACTGCCGCGTTTTGCGATCCCTGCCGGCGCTGCGCTGGTCATGCAATGTGTTCTTACGTTTTGTTTAAGCAGCTGAGGCTGCTCTGAACCAGCCTGAGCAGGGATGTATCGGTAGATTTTTGGAGTTTTTATGCTCGAACAGGCTCAACGCGTCCTCAAGGACATCTTCGGCTACGACAGTTTCCGTGGCCGTCAGGGTTCGATCATTGAGCGCGTGGCCAGCGGCGGTGATGCGCTGGTGCTGATGCCTACCGGTGGCGGCAAGTCGTTGTGCTTTCAGGTGCCGGCGCTATTGCGCGAAGGCCTGGCCGTGGTGGTGTCGCCGTTGATCGCGCTGATGGACGATCAGGTCGCCACCCTTGAAGAACTCGGCGTGGCCGCGGCTGCGCTGAACTCCACGCTGAGCGCCGAGCAACAACGCGACCTCGCCGTGCGGATCAAGCGCGGCGAAGTGAAGATGCTCTATCTGGCGCCCGAGCGCTTGGTGCAGCCGCGCATGCTGGCGTTTCTGCAAAGCCTGGAAATCGCTTTGTTCGCCATCGACGAAGCGCATTGCGTGTCGCAATGGGGCCACGACTTCCGCCGCGAATACCTGCAACTCGGCCAACTGGCAGAGCTGTTCCCGAACGTTCCGCGCATTGCCCTCACCGCGACCGCCGACAAGCGCACCCGTGAAGAAATCGTCGATCGCCTGCACCTGCAGAACGCTGAGCGCTTCCTGTCGAGCTTCGACCGTCCGAATATTTTCTACCGCATCGTCCCGAAAGAGCAGCCGCGCAAGCAGTTACTGGCATTCCTCGCCGAGCGGCGCAGCGACGCCGGCATCGTTTATTGCCTGTCGCGCAAGAAAGTTGAAGAAGTCGCGGCGTTCCTCAGTGAGCAAGGCTTCCCGGCGCTGCCGTATCACGCCGGTCTGCCCAACGATCTGCGCGCCTATCACCAGAAGCGCTTCCTCAACGAGGAAGGCCTGATCATGGTTGCCACGGTGGCGTTCGGCATGGGCATCGACAAGCCCAACGTGCGCTTTGTCGCGCACTTGGATCTGCCGAAATCCCTTGAGGCGTATTACCAGGAAACCGGGCGCGGCGGTCGTGACGGTCTGCCGGCAGATGCGTGGATGGCCTACGGTCTGCAAGACGTGGTGATGCTCAAGCAGATGCTGCAGAACTCCGAAGGCGACGAACGGCACAAACGTCTGGAGCAGCACAAGCTCGATGCCATGCTCTCGCTTTGCGAAGAAACCCGCTGCCGCCGGCAGGCGTTGCTGGCCTATTTCGATGAAGACATGCCTGAGCCTTGCGGGCACTGCGACAACTGTGTCGATGGCGTGCAGACCTGGGACGCCACCGAGCCTGCACGTCAGGCCTTGTCGGCGATTTTCCGCACCGGTCAGCGTTACGGCGTTGGTCATCTGGTCGACGTATTGCTGGGCAAGGACAACGAAAAGGTGCGCAGCTTCGGCCATCAGCATTTGTCGGTGTTTGGCGTTGGCAAGGCGCTGAGCGAGAGCGAGTGGCGCTCGCTGTTCCGTCAGTTGGTGGCGCGTGGGTTGGCCGACGTCGATCACGAGGGGTATGGCGGTCTGCGCTTGAATGACAGTTGCCGGCCTTTGCTCAAAGGCGAAGTGAAGCTGGAGCTGCGCCGCGACCTGAAACCGCAAGTCACCGCCAAAACCGGCAGCAAGAGCCAGGCCAGCCAACTGGTGCGCGGCGAAGAACGCGAACAGTGGGAAGCCTTGCGCGCATTACGACGCAAGCTCGCCGAAGAACATGGCGTGCCGCCGTACGTCATCTTCCCCGACTCGACGTTGTTGGAAATGCTCCGCAGCCAACCGACCTCGCTGGCGGAAATGGCCCGGGTCAGCGGCGTCGGTGCGCGCAAACTGGAGCGCTATGGTGAAGCCTTCCTGGAAGTGCTCGGCGGCGAGGCGGAGGCGCCGAAGGTGGTCGCCGATGTCCGTCACGAGCTGATCACCCTGGCCCGCGCCGGCATGACCCCGCTGCAGATCGCCGGGCAGTTGCAATGCTCGGAGAAGAACGTCTACGCCATGCTCGCCGAAGCCATCGGCAAGCAGCAATTGTCGCTGGAGCAGGCGCTGGATTTGCCTGAGGAATTGATGGGCGAAGTGCAGGACGCGTTCCTCGATGGTGAGGGCGAGCTGCCGTCGGTCGCTGAAGTGGCTGAGCTGTTTGCCGGGCGTGTGCCGGAAGGCGTGCTGTATTGCGTGCGGGCGGCTTTGCAGTCTGAATTCGAGATGTGAAACGACGTATGCGCCAAGCCCCGTGCAGTTGTAACGATTCAGTACAGAGCGACTCTTGCCTATAACTGCCGCCCATGCTTAGCTGACTAATAATTAGATTTTCCGTATTTTCAGTCTAACCGTGAGTGTTTTATGCCGTTAACCGATCAACATCGCTTTGGTATGCAACTGGCCCAGATGTCTCGTGGCTGGCGTGCCGAACTGGATCGTCGTCTCGCCGGGCTGGGCCTGTCGCAGGCGCGCTGGCTGGTGCTGCTGCATCTGGCGCGTTTTGAAGAGGCGCCGACCCAACGCGAACTGGCGCAGAGTGTCGGCGTCGAAGGCCCGACCCTGGCGCGCTTGCTCGATAGTCTGGAGAACCAGGGACTGGTGCAACGCCAGTCCGTAATGGAAGACCGCCGGGCGAAAAAATCGTGCTCTGCGCACCTGCCTTGCCGTTGATCGAACAGATCGAAACCATTGCCACGCAACTGCGCCACGAATTGTTCGAAGGCGTCGACGAGGCGGATTTGAAGGTGTGCATGCGCGTACACGGTCACATTCTGGCCAACCTGGAAAAATCTTGAGGCACATCCCGCCATTGATTTTTGAGAGATCGCGCTGAGCCGACTATAAGAACTACTGGGCAATATCGTGTTCGTACCGGATGTGCGAACGCATAGAAACCGGTTTTGCTTATTTAAGGGATGCTCATGCTCGCAAGTCGGCACGTGCTGCGCGGGGGCGCCAAATGGCTGCTGTTCGCTGGCGTATTCAGCTATTCGACCTGGTCGATGGCGTTGGGGTTGGGCGAAATCACTGTTCACTCAGCCCTCAATCAGCCGTTCAAGGCCGACATCGCGTTGGTCGATGTCGGCACGTTGACGCAAAACGATCTCTCGGCCAGCCTGGCTTCGGCGGATGAATTCGGCCGGGCGGGCGTCGAGCGGGTGTTCTTTCTCAATGACCTCAAGTTCACCCCGATCCTGCGCGGCAACCGCCAGATGCTCCGGGTGACGTCCGGCAAACCGGTCAACGAACCTTTCCTGAATTTCCTCGTGCAGCTCGATCAGCCCAATGGCCGTCTGCTGCGCGAGTACACGGTGCTGATCGACCCGCCGGGTTCGCCGGGCATCGTACCCGCCACCGACGAGCCGGATCCGCGTCCACAATCCTCTGAATTTCCAACCGTCGAACCGGTTTCCGCACCGCCCCAGGCGGCCCAAGGCAAACGCACGGCGGCGCCTGTGCCGCCAACACCGGCGGTACCTGCCAACGATGCGCAGGCCGAGCAATTGGCGGCCAGTGTGCTGCTCACCCAGCAACTGCAAAAGACCCTCGACGAACAGAACCTCAGGCTGCAAGAGCAGCAAGTGCAGATAGCCGACGGCAAGAAGCAGATCGAAGACTTGCAAACACGTCTGGCCGAAATGCAGAAAGCACCACCACCGCCCGTGGTCGCGCCGGCTCCGGCCGCTATTTCGCCCCCAGTCGAGACGACAGAAGATGGTTTGAACTGGCCTCTGCTTGGCGGACTGATAGTGCTGCTGGGCGTTTTGGCAGCGTTGTTCATACGCCGCCGACAGCAACGTTCGACAGCTGACGGCAAGCCGCTGCCGCTATTGCCGGTTGGCGCCGAAGACGATGTCGATGAGCCCGAGCTTCAACAATCTGTCGGTGCGCACGCGGCTGCCGATCATCGCGACGAACCCGGTGCCGGCGACGTGCTGGAGGCTGTAGGCATCTATCTCGCCTACGGCCGACTCAGCGAAGCCGCCGGGCTGCTGCGCGATGCCTTGCACAAGGAGCCCGAGCGCACCGATCTCGGTTTGCAGCTTTTGGAAGTCCTGGGGCGCCAGGGTGACAGCGGCGCTTTTGACCAGCAGGAAACCCGCCTGCGTGCGCTTGGCGTTGATGAGCGCGAACTGATTGAAACCCGCGCTCGCCATCCAAAACTGGCAGGCGCCGCACCGGCGGCATTTGCAGCAACGCCAATCGCCCCCGAACTGCCAGTGGCCACGGCAGCGGCAGTGGCCGCGCCGCTCGCATCGTCGCCCAGCGCTCTCGAAGATGATTTCGAATTGAATCTGGGCGAGCTGTCGATGGATTCAAATTGGGATCTGAACGACAGCCGCAGCGATCACGCCGCAGCGCCGATCGATGATCCGGCACTGGGAACCAGTTTGTCAGTGGACGCCGATTTCGAATTGCCACAGGCTGAATCTGCCGAAGAAGCCGAACTTGAATGGATCCCTGAACCCGACGCCCAGCCCCTCGACGATGACTTTCTCAATGAGTTCGGCGATCCCGAGCCGTCGCTGGTGCTCGAACCTCTGGATCTGCCATTACCCGAGTCCACTGAGGTCGACACCGAGGCCGCCGGCAAGCTCGAGCAGGCACAAACCTGCATCGACGACGGTGACATCGACAGTGCGATCGCACTGCTCAACGAATTGCTCAGGGAAGGGGATGAGCCGTTGAAGCAGACGGCAAGGACGTTGTTGGCGGGGATTCGCTGAGCGCCAACGGATTTCGGGTTCACCCGAGACCGCCTTCGCGAGCAGGCTCGCTCCCACAATGGAATGCGCTCTACCCTGTGGGAGCGAGCCTGCTCGCGAGGGCGTCAGAACGTCTGCCCCAGATTCAGATAAACCGCCTGTTCGTCCGCATCATTCAACCCATACGTGAAGTTCAACGGCCCCAGCGGCGTGTCGAAGCCGATAAACACGCTCGCGGCGTTGATGTAGCCGCTGTCGAATTCGTTGTCGTTGTTCCACGCTCGACCACGTTCCAGTGAGGCGCCGGCGTACAGCGGAAAGTCCAGCGGTAAATATGAGCGCGGCGTCAGGCGCCGGTAATACACAGCGCGCATCAGGCTGACGTTCTGCCCGGACAGCGCATCCTCACGGAACCCCGACAACTGCCGCGCGCCGCCGAGCAGGAAGCTCGAAGTCACCACATTGGCATCGTCCAGCGTGCGGCCGTAGCGTCCGCCCAGAATCAGGGTGTCGGGCCCGTGGCTCATCGCCTTGTCGAATTTCGCTTCCCATTGGCGATAGCGATTGTCTGAACCCAGGCCCGGCTCGAACTGGGCAAACGTCAGGCTGACGTCTTTGCCCTCGTGCGGAAAATAGACGTTGTCCAGCGAGTCGTAGGAATACTTCACGGTATAGAAGCCTTCGTTGAAGCTCTCGCTCGGCAGATCCTGATCGCCAATGCGCACGTCCGCCTTGCCCCAGGCCTGGCCGACGCCGAGCCGGACTTCACCGTTGTTGCCGATCTGCCGGCCAAGGTTGAGGCCGAAGCCGTACCGCTCGACGCGATACTGGGCGATCGGATCGTTATCCAGCACCGAGTCAACGTTCTGCGCCTCGAACGACGCATAGGGCGCGACGAAGTAACGCGAGCCGACGTCCAGCGGCTGATAAAACTCGCTGTACAGTTCCTGCTTGTCGCCGATCTGCGCGCGGGTCAGCCATTCCGCGCCGAGGCGGTTGATGCCGTTGACGCGATAACTGGCGCCGAGGTTGAAAGCACTGTCGCCGCGCATGTCGTCCGACAGATTCAAGCCGACGCGCAAATAATCGGTGCCGCTGCGCTTGCCGCTGGCACTGATGACCAAGGTGTGATCGTGGCCTTTGTGCACCACGCGGTAGCGCACTTGATCGAAGTAATCGAGGCCGTACAGCGTGCCCATGTCCGAATGCAGGCGGCCCAGGTCGAGCGGCGCGCCGATCGGCTGGCGGATGTAATAGCGAATCACGTCATCGTCGACTTTCGAATCGTTTTCGACGCGGATGGCGGTAATGATCGGCGTTCGCTGTCCCGGTTGGCGGGCGGCGTTGAGCTCGGCGTCCTGGGTTTCGGTCGGCTTGAGTTGCGCCAGACGCGCATCGAGGATCCGCGTGGCGCGATAACCGGCATCGATCATCTCCTGCGCCTTGCCGAAATCAGTCACGCCGAACGCAGCCAGCGCAGGCTGAATCAGCACGTCATCGGCATGCAGACTCGCCAGTTGTTCTTCGGAGTTGCGCCGGGTCATCAGGGTGATCGACTGATTGAGCACATCCACCACGGTGGTCAACTGCTTGCGATTGCGCAGCGGCGTGCCGATGTCGACGACGATGGCGATGTCGACGCCCATTTCCCGCGCGACATCCAGTGGAATGTTGTCGGTCATGCCGCCGTCCACCAACAACCGGCCATCAAGCTCGACCGGGGCGAACACTGCGGGGATCGACATGCTCGCGCGAATCACTTGAGGCAGGTGGCCTTTGCGAAACACCACTTTTTCGCCATTGGCGATGTCGGTGGTCACCGCGCGGAACGGGATTGGCAGCTTGTCGAAGTCGCGGGTGTCGCTGGTGTGGGCCAACAGGCTTTCCAGCAGCAGCGCGAGATTCTGGCCCTGGATCACCCCCAGCGGCAGGCCGAGACTGCCGTCGTCGCGAAAGCTCAGTTTCTGTTTGACCAGAAAATCGCGGTCGTCCTGCTTGCGTCGAAATGGCACGTCCTCACGCGGCGGGGCGTCGGACAGTGCAGCCTGCCAGTCGATGCTCAGGGCGAGTTTTTCCAGTTCATCGATCTTGTAGCCCGAGGCATACAGGCCGCCGACCACCGCGCCCATGCTGGTGCCGGCAATCGCATCGATCTTGATGCCTTGTTCTTCCAGCGCCTTGAGCACGCCGATGTGTGCCAGCCCGCGCGCGGCACCACCGGACAGCACCAGGCCGACTTTCGGTCGTGGCGCTTCGCTGGCGTGAACCAGCAGGGGAAGGAAACCAAGTAACAGGCAAAACAGCAAACGGCGCATGGTGAGTCTCGGGGCAAGCGGTAAAGCCGGCTATTATAGCGGCGCCCTCTGTCTCAGGAGTTTCAGCGATCATGACCGTCGCCAAAGCCGAAGTTGTCATCACTTACTGCACCCAATGCCAGTGGCTGCTGCGCGCCGCATGGCTGGCCCAGGAGCTGCTCAGCACCTTCGCTGATGACCTGGGCAAAGTGTCATTGGTGCCGGGCACCGGCGGGGTGTTTCACATCACCTGTGCAGGCGTGCAGATCTGGGAGCGCAAGGCTGACGGTGGTTTCCCGAGGCCAAGGTATTGAAGCAGCGAGTGCGCGATCAGATCGATCCGGACCGCGACCTCGGTCACAACGACCGCACTCAGTGAGAGGCGGCCTCGGCGGCGACGGTTTTCTTGTCGCCGCCGCCTGACATCCGCGCCGACACCACGATCGCGATGATGATCAGCGCGCCACCGATGAGCATGCGCAGGGTCGGGGTTTCGCTGAACAGCAGCCAGGCGAGGGTGATGCCGTAAACCGGCTCCATGGCGAACACCACCGCCGCCGTGCGCGCCTTGATCACCGCCAGACTGGCGACGAACAGGCTGTGCGCCACGCCCGTGCAGAACACCCCCAGCAGGGCGATCCACAACCAGTCCAGCGCTCGCACCTGACTCAACTGCGGCGCCGCCACCGGCAACAGACACAACGCCACGACGACGTTCTGGCACAAAGCCGCCTGCACCGCCGGGATGCGTCCGGAACTGGCGCGGTTGGTCAGCGACAGCAAAGAAAACAGCAGGCCGGACAACACTGCCCAAAGCAAGCCGACGGTCGCGCCGCTGCCCAGATCGAATGCTGGCGTCACCAGCACCAGACCGATGCTGACCAATACCACCAGGACGATTTCATTGGCGCGGATGCGTTCGCGGAAGATCAGTCCTTCGAGAATCACCGTGAACGCCGGGAAACTGGCAAAGCCCAACGTGGCGATGGCCACCCCGGCGATCTTCACCGATACGAAAAAACTCACCCAGTGCCCGGCCAGCAACACGCCGCTCAGCGCCAGACGCCGCCAGTCCACTGCTTGCAGCTTTTGCCAGCCGCTCTGACTGGCGAATCGCGCAAAGAAGGCCAGGGCAAGCACGGCGAAGGCCGCGCGGCCGAAAACGATGACCGCTGGTGATGCGGCAGCAAGTTTGCCGAACACCCCCGTCAGGCCGAACATCAAAGCGCCGATATGCAGGGCGCCGAGGGCGGTACGCGGAGTCATTGCATTCCTTGAAAGACAGAACAATTGCGCGCCAGTCTAAAGCGCTGTCGCCGCCGCGTCTGTCATCCGAATCCTCAATTTGTCTGCGATGTGCGCAGTCACACAACTGACTCGCGCCTGTCATGGGCAATTAACCCGGCGCGCGCAAGCTGGCGAAAACATCGCAGAGGGTTGCCCATGACCAGCGCCGAGCTCGCCAGACCCAGTCGCAAACAACGGGTGCGAACCCTGTGGATCTCCGATGTGCACCTGGGCACCCGGGATTGCCAGGCCGAGCACTTGTCGCAATTTCTCAAGGGCTACCACGCCGACAAGGTCTATCTGGTCGGTGACATCATCGACGGCTGGAAACTGCGCAGCGGCATGTACTGGCCGCAAGCGCACACCAACGTCATCCGCCGATTGCTGACCATGAGCAAGCGCGGCACCGAGGTGATCTACGTCACCGGCAACCATGACGAATTCCTGCGGCGCTATTCGAAGCTGATTCTGGGCAATATCCAGTTGGTCGATGAGGCGGTGCACGTTACCGCGGATGGCCGGCATTTGCTGGTGATCCACGGCGATCAGTTCGATGTGATCACCCGCTATCACCGCTGGCTGGCGTTTCTCGGCGACTCCGCCTACGAATTCACCCTGACCCTCAACCGCTGGCTCAATCACTGGCGCGCCCGGTATGGCTACGGTTACTGGTCGCTGTCGGCCTACCTGAAACACAAGGTCAAGACCGCGGTAAGTTTCATCAGCGACTTTGAAGAAGCCATCGCCCACGAATGCGTGAAGCGCGAACTGCATGGCGTGGTTTGCGGGCATATTCACCATGCCGAGATTCGCAAGGTGGGGAGGTGGACTACCTCAATTGCGGCGATTGGGTCGAATCGTGCACGGCGCTGATAGAGCATTGGGACGGCACGATCGAGTTGTATCGATTGGCGGATGCCCAGGCGCGAGAGGCGCAATTGAAAGCTGCCAAAGTTGCCGAGCTCGCCTGAGCGAAAAAGCACCCTGTGGGAGCGAGCCTGCTCGCGAAGGCGTAGCGTCAGACGAAACTTCTGTGCCTGATACAGCGCTTTCGCGAGCAGGCTCGCTCCCACATGTGGTCTTAGGCCGGGCTGTGTTCTTGCATCGCAGCCTTGTAAATCGAGTTCTTCGGCTGCGCAAACAGCCGCTCCATCATTGGCTCGAAGAAACTCAGCGGCAGCGTGTCATACGCCGGATCAAACGCCGCCGCATCGTATTTGGCACAGAACTCGGCAGTGGCGTGGAACTGCGGATGGTCCTTGAATTGCTCGCGCAAATGCCGATCCATGCCCAGGTGATGAAAGAAGTAATAGCCCTGAAAGATGCCGTGCTTCTCCACCATCCACAGATTTTCCGCACTCACGAACGGCTTGAGAATCGCTGCGGCGATGTCCGGATGGTTGTAGGAACCGAGGGTGTCGCCAATATCGTGCAACAGTGCGCAGACCACGTATTCCTCGTCACGCCCGTCGCGAAAGGCGCGGGTCGCGGTTTGCAACGAGTGGGTCAGGCGATCCACGGGGAAACCGCCGAAGTCGCCTTCAAGCAGCTTCAAATGCGCGAGGACCCGCGATGGCAGCTGTCTGGCATAGGCACTGAAGTCGGCGGCGATAATCGCCCAGTCTTCCTCGGTGCCGTCCTTCATATGGGTGAAGCGAGCATGGGCATTCATTGGTAGACCCTCATTCAGAACGCCACGCGACCGAGAATCATGTCGCGGTACATGACGAAATCGCCGAGCAGGCTGTACAGCGGATGCTGAAACGTCGCCGGGCGGTTTTTCTCGAAAAAGAAATGGCCGATCCAGGCAAAGCTGTAACCGGCCAGAGGTAGCGCGAGCAACAGCAGCCAGGCGCCTTTGGCGATGCTCAGGGCGAGAATGAAGATGACCAGAGAAGTGCCGATGAAATGCAAACGACGGCAGGTGCTGTTGCTGTGTTCGGCGAGGTAATACGGATAGAACTCGGCGAAGCTGTTGAACTGCTTGATGTTTTCCACGAGCGCGCTCTCTGTGGTGATTGTTCTGGCGACAAGTTGTTCGGCGGGGAGCTTATTTGAGTCTAGAGTGATCATTGGCGTGGGCCAGTGACAATCGGCGCCACTTTAGTATCCTTCGCAAATAGGGCGGTTATCTGCAGCCCGTCATGTAAAAGAATAACAACCATGAGCGAACGAACGACTTCTGCAAGCTGGGCGATGGGGATTGTCAAAGCACTGGAGATGGACGGCCTGGATTGCCGGGTTCTGTTCAGGCAGCTGGGGCTGGATTTCAGCGCCCTTGAAGATCCGGATGCGCGTTTCCCGCAGGACTCCATGACCCGGCTCTGGCAGCGCGCGGTCGAGGTGTCCGGCAACCCGGCGATCGGCCTGAACATGGGCAAAGTGGTGCGCCCGGCCTCGTTTCATGTCGCCGGCTACGCGCTGATGTCGAGCAATACCCTGGCTGAAGGCTTCCAGCGTCTGGTGCGCTATCAACGCATCATTGCCGAAAGCGCTGACTTGAGCTTTCGCCTGCTCGAGGAAGGTTATGCGCTGATTCTCACCGTGCATGGCGATCATCTACCGCCGACCCGGCAGAGCGCCGAAGCGTCACTGGCCTGTGCACTGGCGCTGTGCGGCTGGCTGACCGGGCGCCCGCTGCACCCGGTCAAAGTGTTGGTTCAGGGCGATCAGCCGACAAACCTGCAACCTTATAAAGAAGCCTTTCACGCACCGCTGGTGTTCAACGCGCCTTACGATGCGTTGATCTTCGAACGGGCCGACATGGAGGCGCCGCTGCCGACCGCCAATGAAGCCATGGCGCTGTTGCATGATCGCTTTGCCGGGGAATATCTGGCGCGGTTTTCCGAGAGTCGCGTGACGCACCGGGCACGCCAGGTGCTGTGTCGTTTGCTGCCCCAAGGCGAGCCCAAGCGCGACACCGTGGCGCAGACGCTGCACCTGTCGCAACGCACTTTGCAGCGGCGCTTGCAGGAGGAGGGCACCAGTTTCCAGCAATTGCTCGACGACACCCGGCGTGAACTGGCCGAACAATATCTGGCGCAACCGAGCATGACCTTGCTGGAAATCGCCTACCTGCTGGGCTTTGCCGATCCGAGCAACTTCTTCCGCGCGTTCCGCCGCTGGTTCGACACCACGCCCGGCGAGTACCGCTTGCGCCTGACGCAGGTGCCGGATGCGGTCAATGACGCCAGAACGCCGGAATACACAGCACAAACACCGTAATGATCTCCAGTCGGCCGAGCAGCATGCCGAACGACAGAATCCACTTCGCCGCATCCGGCAGCGTTGCGAAGTTGCCGGCCGGACCGATGGTTTCGCCCAGACCCGGGCCGACGCCGGACACGGTGCTGGCGGCGCCGGTCAGCGCGGTCATCCAGTCGACCCCGAGCAGCGACAGCAGCAGCGCGATCACGCAGATGGTGATGGCGAAGAAGAACGAGAAGGTCAGGATCGAACGGACAATTTCTTCGTCGAGGCGGTGACCGTTGTACTTCTGCTTGATCACCGCGCGCGGGTGGATCAGCTGATTAAGGTTGGCCTTGAGCAGGATATAGGCGACCTGGAAACGGAAAATCTTGATCCCGCCCGCCGTCGATCCTGAGCAGCCGCCGACAAAGCCCAGATAGAAAAACAGCATCAGCGAGAAGTTGCCCCACAGGCTGTAGTCACCGAGGGCGAAGCCGGTGGTGGTGACCACCGAGGTCACGTTCAGCGCCACATGCCGCAGCGCTTCCAGCCAATGCAGCTTGGTGGTCCACCAGTACCAGGTGCCGAGCACCAGCCAGGTCACCAGCAGCATTGCCAGCAAACCCTGCACCTGTTGATCCCTGATCAACGCACGGCGGTCGCCGCGCAGCGTCGCCACGTACAGGGTGAACGGCAGGCTGCCGAGGATCATGATGACGATCGCCACCCAGTGCACCGCCGGTTGCGTCCACTTGGCCAGCGACTGGTCGGAGGTCGAGAAACCACCGGTGGAAATCGCCGACATCGCGTGGTTGATCGCATCGAACGGGCTCATTCCGGCCCACCAGAACGCCAGGCTGCCGAGAATGGTGATACCGACGTAGGCCGCCACAATCAACCGCGCCACCATGTGCGAACGCGGCATGACCTTCTCCGAGCGGTCCGAGGATTCGGTCTGGAACAGACGCATGCCACCGATGCGCAGCAGCGGCAGAATCGCCACCGCCATGCCGATGAAGCCGATGCCGCCGATCCAGTGCAGCAGCGACCGCCACATCAGAATCCCCGGCGACATGTTGTCCAGGCCGTTGAGCACGGTGGAGCCGGTGGCGGTGATGCCGGACATGCTTTCGAAGAACGAGTCGGTGTAGCTGATGTGCTGGGTCAGCAGAAACGGCAGCGCGGCGAAAATGCACACCACCAGCCAGCTGCTGACCGTCAGCAGATACATATCGCGCGGGCGCAGGTGAATGTGTTCCGGTCTGCCGGGTATCACCAGAGCGAGGCCGGCGACGAAGGTGATCATGCTCGCCCAGAGGAACGACGGCAGGTCGCTGGTGCGCTCGAAAATCACCAGCGTGGCCATCGGCACGACCATGGCCACAGCCAGGGTTATCAGGAAGATGCCGATGATAAAACCAATGATCCGTAAGGTCGGCAACGCCATGAAATCCGCTCGGGCTGGTGGAAGAAGGGCGCCATTCTACCTGCGGGGCAAGGCATGTAAACCGGCAGGCGCTGCACAGTTGCAGCTAGAATAGCCGCACATTTTTCAAAGGAGGTGGCCGATGCAGGCTCTCGACGCTTTGCTCAACCGTGTTTCCGTTCCCCGACTGGTCGAACCGGCCCCCACTGCCGAGCAGCGCGAAGCCCTGTTCGCCGCGGCCTTGCGTGCCCCGGATCACGGGCACTTGCAGCCGTACCGCTTTTTGACCGTCGAAGGCGCAGCGCGTGAGCAAATGGGCGAGTTGCTGGCCGAGGCAGCCCGCCAGCAGAGCGGCGAAGTCACCGAAGCGATGATCGACAAGGCCCGCAACGGCCCACTGCGCGCGCCGCTGGTGGTTGTGGTCATCGCGAAATTGCAGGAACACGTGAAATATCCGAAGGCCGAGCAACTGCTCACGGCCGGCTGTGCGGCTCACGGGATTCTGCTGGCGGCGTATGCGCAGGGGATTGGCGCAGTGTGGCGCACCGGGGATCTGGCGTACTCAAAGCATGTGGCCGAAGGCTTGGGGCTGGTGGAAGGCGAGGAGGTGATCGCGTTTCTCTATCTCGGCACGCCGCAGAAAGAGCCGCGCGTGGCGGAGAAGGTTGATCTGGCTGAGTTCGTCAGCGCCTGGCCCGCTAAAGCCTGACCCCGATTTCAAACTGTGGGAGCGAGCCTGCTCGCGAAGACGCAGTGTCAGTAGTCATATTGGTTGACTGACACACCGCTCTCGCGAGCAGGCTCGCTCCCACATTTCTTGCTTCAGGGCTGGACCACGACTCCCGGCACCAGCGGCAATTCCAGACTCGCCACAAAGCCGCCCTGCGGATGATTGGCCAGCGTCAGCGTGCCGCCATGCCGTTCCGCCGCGCGTTTGGCGATCGCCAGTCCTAATCCATGCCCGGCAGCCGTTTGTCCCGGCGCCCGGTAAAACGGTTCGCCCAACTGACTCAGATGTTCGGTCTGCACCCCGGGCCCATGGTCGCGCACGCTGATGACAATCCGCTCTCCCTGCCGCGTAGCGTGCAATTCGATCGGCTGATCGCTCGGGTTGAAGCGCTGGGCGTTGCGCAGCAGATTATCCACGGCGCGCTCGATCATCGTCGGCCAGCCTTTGAGATTCAGTTGTGGCTCAGCTTGCAGGCGCACGGTCTGCTCGGGGAGCCGAGCTGCGCATCCTTTTGCAGCGTGGCGAGCAACGCATTCAGGTCCACTTCTTCAGCGCTGGCGTTGTCGGCGTCGACTCGCGCCAGCACCAGAATTTCACTGATCAACGCCTCCAGCCGGTCGCATTCGCGGGTCAGGCGTGGCCACAGTTTTTCGCGCTCTTGCGGGTTGGCACGCTCGGCCAAAGCCAACGCAATGCGCAGGCGCGCCAGTGGTGAGCGCAGTTCGTGGGAGACATCGCGCAGTAGCTGGCGCTGACTGCCGATCAGACTTTGCAGGCGCGCGCCCATGCGGTTGAAATCGGTGGCCAGCACGCCGAATTCGTCACGGCGGTTGGCCAGTTTCGCCAGACTGTTCTGCTGATAAGTCGTCTGCCCCAGATCATGCACCGCGCCGCGCAAGCGACTCAGTGGGCGGGTGATAGAGAAAGTCACGAGCAAACTGAACAGGGTCAGCACCACCAGCGCGATGCCCAGCGCACTCAGCGGCCAGAGCAGGCTTTCGCGGTGCCAGGCGTCGAGTTCCGGGTGCGGGATGCGGTAGATGAACAGGTAGGTATCACCGGTTTTTTCACTGGTGATCTCGTCGGTCAGACGCCGCCACGGCAGACGACGGTCATCGTTGTTCTGCCGCGCTTCGAATGCTGCGGCGCGGCGCGGAAAGGTGCCACGCACCACCGGATCGCCGGTTTCGTTGAGTACTTGAACGTCGATGTGATACTGGCGTTTGCGTTGTTCGAGAATGTCCTGCGCGGCTTCTTCGCCCTGGGTTTCGTAGGTCTGCGTCCATTCTGCCGCCAGCGTGTTGAGGCCGGGATGGCGGCTGAGAATCCACGCGTCCTGATTGAGCATGTGCCCGAGCAGGATCGACAGCCCGGCTACCAGAGCGATGGCCAGCCAGAAGCTCGCAAGAATCCGCCAGAACAGTGAACGCACAGAAACTCCTCAAAAAACACAAAACCCTGTGGGAGCGAGCTTGCTCGCGAATGCGGTATGTCAGTCAACATTTCTGCGTCTGATACACCGCTTTCGCGAGCAAGCTCGCTCCCACAGTAAATGATGAAAACAGGCCGACGGAGTGAACCGTCGAGCCTGACGTCAGAACATTATTGCGCCTTTTGTGCCTGCTGCGCTTTCCAGGCCTTGAACTCGGCCCATTCGGCGCGGCGTTCGGCGCGTTTCTTCTGGATCTCGTCGAACTGCTTCTGTTGCTCGGGCTTAAGCAGTGCGCGGACATCGGACTCGGCTTTCTTGTGGTTGGCCGCGATCTCGTCCTTCATGGCTTTCTGGTCGGCCGGCGAGAGTTTTTCCAGGTACTTGTCGACCACCTGCTTACGCTCGTGCATCTGCTCGCCCATGATCTTGCGAATCTGCTCGCGCTGTTCGCGGGTCAGATCGAGCTGGCTGTACGGGCCTTTGCCGTGCATGCCGCCGTGCATCTGACCGCCGTGGCGCGGGCCATCCAGCGGACCACCCAGCGGACCGCCATCCTGCGGCATGGCCATGGCCACGGTTGGCAGAGCGGCAGCGAACATCAGAGCGATAAGAGTCTTGCGCATGGTGTATCTCCTTGTCTCGTTCCCGGTACGTTCCGGATGAGTGCAGATTACGCAGATCAAGGTCAGCGGCGGTCAGCGCAGCGTAAAGCTTCGGTAAAGACGCTTCGTGCCCGGCCTTACACAAATTCTGTGTAAAAGCTGCCGAAGGCTGCGATCTTCAGGCTGTGGGACGCGGAGCGTCCCGGCTGCATTCCCACGTAGAGCGTGGGAACGATCAGTACAGGGAGGGCTCTTCAGAGGCTGTAGTAGTAACCCCGGCTACGCAGCGCGACGATGCGCGGGCGGCCGTCGGGGTGGGGGCCGATTTTTTTGCGCAGGTTGCTGACGTGCATGTCGAGGCTGCGGTCGTACAGGGTCAGCTTGCGGCCGAGGGCCAGTTGCGCCAGTTCTTGTTTGTCCAGCGGCTCGCCGGGTTGCTTGAGCAGGGCTTCGAGCAGGCGGCTTTCAGAGACGGTCAGCGTCAGTTCTTTTTCGTCGATGCTGACCACGCCGCGCACCGGGCTGAAACTTAGATCACCCAGCTCAAGTTGCGTCGATACGGCGGCCGGGTGGCTGCGGCGCAACACGGCGCGCAGGCGCGCGGTCAGTTCGCGGGGATCGCAGGGTTTGGCCAGGTAATCGTCGGCGCCCAGTTCGAGGCCGAGGATGCGGTCCAGCGGTTCGCCACGCGCTGACAGCATCAGCACCGGCAGGTCGGCGTGGTCGTTGCGCAGTTGCTTGAGCAGTTCCAGACCGCTGCCGTCGGGCAGCATCACGTCCAGCACTACCGCCGCCGGGGCGGTTTCGGCCAACGCCTTGCGCGCGCTCTGGCCGTCGTGGCAGGCGCGTACCTGGAAGCCTTCCTGGCTCAACCAGCTACTCAGGAGTTCGCACAACTCCTGGTCATCATCAATCAGTAACAGCTCGCTCATGACTCACTCAATTTAGCCATTGCCGACGTTTTCGGCTTGCACCACTGGCAAAGATACCGCAGAGCAGCGCCAATAGCGCTACCCCGGCGCCAGTGACGAACCACTGCTGTTGATCGGTCAGCAAACGCGGCAACGGGCTGGCCTGGGCTTCCTTGAGTTGCAGCTTCAGACGCTGGTTCTCCTGGCGCAGCCGGGCGAGCTGGGCGCTTTCGCGGGTGTTGTCGGCATTCTGCAGTTGTTTGTTCAGTTCTTCGCGCTGCTGTTCACTGGCCTTGAGCCGCTGTTGCAGCTCGGTGATCTGGCTGCCGGCGCTCAATGACAATGGCGTGGAGCTGCCGCCTTCGGTGGTTTCCTCACCATGGGCGGGCGCCATGATCGACAACGTGAGCAACATCAGACACAACGGACCCTTGCGCATCGCGACACCTGTTTCCAAATGGATATTGGGCAGGTTGTCGGCAGGCACACGAGAATAATGAGCGATTGAGATGGGTGAGAAGCGAGAAGGTTCAGTGCGCAGGACGTGATGTTGGTGGCTGACAAATAATTCGTGGCTGATGAATATTCTGTGGCGAGGGGATTTAGCGAAACGTCGCACTGCCCCGTTGGGCTGCGTAGCAGTCCTGAAATGGGAGCATGCGGTGTGTCAGACACACCGCGTTGGATGGGTATTGGGGCGGCTTCGCCACCCAGCGGGGATGAATCCCTCGCCACATAAAACCCGTCGGCATTTCAATAGCGGGATTACGGCAGGACTTGCTTGAACGGCTTGACGATCACATTGGCGTAAACGCCAGCGGCGATGTACGGATCGGCATCGGCCCAGGCCTGTGCGGCGCTGAGGGAGTCGAACTCGGCGACGATCAGGCTGCCGGTGAAACCCGCTGCGCCCGGATCATTGCTGTCGACGGCCGGGTGCGGGCCGGCCAGCACGATGCGGCCTTCGCCCTTGAGCGCTTGCAGGCGTTCCAGATGTGCCGGACGCACGGACAGGCGGGCTTCGAGCGAGTTGGCAACGTCGGTGGCAATGATGGCGTAGAGCATGTCAGTCCTCGGTTTTTGGCGTTGTGGTATCGGTGTCATGCAGGTGGCGCGACAGGTAGATGCCCTGTACAACCAGGAACAGCACGGTCATGCCCAGGCTGCCGAACACCTTGAAGTCGACCCAGATGCTCTGGAAAGTGAAGGCGACGAACAGGTTGGCCGCGCCGCAAAACAGGAAGAAGCCGATCCAGGCGATGTTCAGGCGCGTCCAGACCGGGTCCGGCAGGGTCAGCGCGTGGCCCATTATGCGTTTGATCAGCAGGCGATCGCCGATGAAATGGCTGCCGATGAACGCCGCAGCGAACAGCCAGTTGACCACCGGCGCTTTCCATTTCAGGAAGGTTTCGCTGTGGAAGGCTAGCGTCAGGCTGCCGAATACCAGGCAGGCGATCAGCGTCAGCCATTGGCTCTTTTCCAGCTTGCGCTGCTTGATGAACAGCGCGCCGTACACCACCAGGGAACTGATGATCAGCATCGCCGTGGCGCTGTAGATACCGCCTACGGTCACTTGCTGGCCGGCAATGTCTACGACCCGTGGATCAAGTTTGTAAACGATGAAAAACAGCAGAAGCGGGATGAAATCGATGAATTGTTTCACAGTGAGAGCCAGAAGCTGGATGTGGCGGCATAATAACAAACATATGGGCGCGCGATAGCGCCAGCTGATTTGAGGTTACAACTCCCCGTGAATGTTGATTTGCACTGCCACAGCACGGCCTCCGACGGCGCCCTGGCGCCTGCGGTTCTGGTTGCGCGAGCGTTCGAAAACGGCGTGCGAGTCCTGGCGTTGACCGACCACGACACTCTTGAGGGGCTCGCCGAGGCGCGTACTGCCGCCACCGAGTTGGGCATGCAACTGGTCAATGGCGTCGAATTGTCCTGCACCTGGGGCGGGGCGACCATTCACGTATTGGGCTACGGTTTCGACGTCAACGCTGCGCCGCTGGTTGAAGCGATCGCCAAATTGCACGATGGCCGCTGGCTGCGGTCGGAAGAAATAAGCCGCAAGCTCGCCCTCAAGGGCATGCCCGGTGCCCTCGACGGCGCCCGGCAGATCCAGCAGGAGCTGGGCGACAGCGGCAACGCGCCGGCCCGGCCGCATTTCGCCGACTGGATGGTGCGTGAAGGTTATGTAAAGGATCGCGCCGAGGCGTTTCGCAAATGGCTCGGCGCCGGCAAGCTCGGCGACGTCAAGCTGCACTGGCCGACCCTGGAAGACACCGTCGCCACCCTGCGCGCCGCCGGTGCCTGGGTCAGCCTGGCACATCCCTGGCACTACGATTTCACCCGTAGCAAGCGCCGAAAGCTGATTGCCGACTATATTCAAGCAGGCGGGCATGCTATCGAGGTGGTCAATGGCCATCAGCCCGCAGAGCAGGTGGGCAGCCTGGCGATCCTTGCCCGTGAGTTCGGTCTGCTGGTCAGCGCCGGCAGTGACTTCCATGGCCCTGGCGGCTGGTCCGAGATCGGCCAGTACCGGCCGGTTCCCGAGGACCTTCCACCCCTGTGGTGTCGGTTCAAACATGACACAGATATTGCCGCCGTCTGAACAGGTAGAGAACGTGAGTCAATTTTTCCAGATACATCCGGAAAACCCGCAAGCGCGCCTGATCAAACAGGCGGTCGAGATCATCCGCAAGGGCGGGGTGGTGATTTATCCCACGGACTCGTCCTACGCCATCGGTTGCCAGATCGGCGACAAGACCGCCATCGAGCGCGTGCGACGTCTGCGTCAGCTCGATGAAAAACACAACTTCGCGCTGATCTGCAGCGACCTGTCGCAGCTGGGCAATTACGCCAAGATCGACACCGGCACCTTCCGCATTCTCAAGGCGCACCTGCCAGGGCCGTACACCTTTATTCTCAATGCCACCCGCGAAGTGCCGCGCCTGTTGCTGCATCCGAAGAAGCGCACCATCGGCCTGCGCGTGCCCAGCCATCCGATCGCCTTGGCCCTGCTGGCCGAACTCGGCGAGCCGCTGATGAGCGTGACGCTGATCATGCCCGGCGACGAAGACCCACTCAGCGATCCCTACGAAATGCGCCAGTTGCTTGAGCATCAGGTCGATCTGATCATCGACGGCGGCTTTGGCGGTATCAAGGCCTCGACGGTGATTGACCTGACCGGCGACGACCCGGAAGTGGTCCGCGTCGGTTGCGGCGATCCGACGCCGTTCATGGTCGAGGCCTGAATGTCCGCAGTGGAAACCGTGGTCGATCCTCAGGCCGGCGCCCAGCAGGAGCTGCCGTTCGCGATGGTCTATGGCCAAGCGGTCATGGAAATGCCGCTGGACTTGTATATTCCGCCGGATGCGCTGGAAGTCTTCCTTGAAGCCTTTGAAGGCCCGCTCGACCTGCTGCTGTACCTGATCCGCAAACAGAACATCAACATCCTCGACATCCCGGTGGCGGAAATCACTCGCCAGTACATGGGCTACGTCGAGTTGATGCAGTCGGTGCGTCTGGAGCTGGCCGCCGAATACCTGGTGATGGCGGCGATGCTCGCCGAGATCAAATCGCGCATGCTTCTGCCGCGCGCCGAAACCGTCGAAGATGAAGAAGACGATCCACGCGCCGAACTGATCCGCCGCTTGCAGGAATACGAGCGTTTCAAGGCTGCTGCCGAAGGTATCGATGGGCTGAGTCGGGTCGGCCGGGATGTGATCGTGCCCAAGCTCGACGCCCCGGAAGCGCGGGCGCGCAAGCTGTTGCCCGACGTCGCGCTGGAAGAGATTCTGATGTGCATGGCCGAAGTCCTGCGCCGTGGCGACATGTTCGAAAGCCACCAGGTCAGCCGTGAAGCGCTGTCCACCCGCGAGCGCATGAGTGATGTGCTGGAAAGGCTCAAGGGCGGCGGCTTCGTGCCGTTTGTCGAGCTGTTCACCGCCGAAGAAGGCCGCCTCGGTGTGGTGGTGACC
The DNA here is from genome assembly GCA_030544685.1 of Pseudomonas sp. B21_DOA. Taxonomy (NCBI): domain Bacteria; kingdom Pseudomonadati; phylum Pseudomonadota; class Gammaproteobacteria; order Pseudomonadales; family Pseudomonadaceae; genus Pseudomonas; species Pseudomonas sp. B21_DOA. Next base: position 2,617,032 of record CP086683.1, read on the forward strand.
TTTATGGCGATCCTTGAACTGGTCAAGGAATCCTTGGTCGAGCTGGTGCAGAATGAGCCGTTCGCTGCGATCCACGTGCGAGCCCGAGCCGAATAACGAGTCCCTGTATGAACCTGACTGAACCCCGCGAGCTGGCGCCCCTGCTTGAAGCCTTTCTGTTGGCCTCGGGAAAGCCGCAATCCCTTGAGCGCCTGTTTGAACTGTTCGAAGAAGGCGAGCGGCCGGAGCCGGCGGTCTTCAAGAAAGCCCTGACCCTGCTCGGCAAGTCCTGCGAGGGCCGCGCCTTTGAGCTCAAGGAAGTCTCGTCGGGCTATCGCTTGCAGATCCGCGAGAAGTTCTCGCCGTGGGTCGGCCGTCTCTGGGAAGAGCGCCCGCAGCGCTATTCCCGCGCCTTGCTGGAAACCATCGCGTTGATCGCCTATCGCCAGCCGATCACCCGCGGCGAAATCGAAGATGTGCGGGGCGTGGCGGTCAACAGCAACATCGTCAAGACCTTGCTCGAGCGTGAGTGGATTCGCGTCGTCGGCTATCGCGACGTGCCGGGCAAACCGGCGATGTTCGCCACGACCAAGGCGTTTCTCGACCACTTCAACCTGAAAAACCTCGAAGACCTGCCGCCGCTGGCCGAACTGCGCGAGATGGAAGCCGAACCGGTGCTCGACTTCGACGACGCGCCGGTGCCGCAGAGTCTGCAAGAGCTGGCCGACGCCAGCGCCGAGCCGGAGGAGGAGAAGGAAGAAACCAGTTTCCATTCCCTGCTGCTGGAGCTGGACAGCATGGAGGAGGGGATCAAGACCGACTTCGACGACTTGCTGCGTGATGCGGTGGATGGCGAAGCGCCGGTCTCTGAGTCCGAGATTATCGAACCGGTTGTTGAGCTTGCAGTTGAACTTGAAGCCACGCCTGACGCCGAACCGGAAGAGGACGTCCTGGGTGTCGCCGAGGCCCGCGAGAAACTCTTGGCCGCTGTCGCCGCCCTCGAACAGCCGGAACCGGAACTCAGCGAAGAAGAAGCCGAAGCCCGTGCACTGGCTGAGGCAATCGAAGCCGAACGGCGCGAGTTCCACGATTGATCCGGATCCTTGTGGGAGCGGGCTTGCCCGCGATTGCGGTGGGTCAGATCCAATGATGTTGACTGACACACCGCTATCGCGGGCAAGCCCGCTCCCACAGGGTTTGATGTGTTTCTGGAGAGGATGATGAGTTCCACCAAAGACCCCTGCATCAGCCTCTGCAAATTTTCCGACGACATCTGCCTCGGTTGCGGTCGCAGCAAGCGCGAGATCAAGGCCTGGAAGAAGCTCGACAAGGACGATAAACGCACGGTGCTGGCCGAAGCCGCGCTGCGCCTGATCAAACTCGGCGGTGCCGGTCGGCGGAAAAGAAATAACCGGCCATCGATCAGCTAGTCTCTGATGCGCGATGGCGCACATCCGCGTATGATTCGCGACCCTTCGCCGATCCCTTCGGCCGAACACCAGTTTCCAATGCTTCAGGCGCCGCCTGAACAGACCACACCGGGAGGTGCCCAGATGAGTGACATCAATCAGAAAGACGACCAGGAAATCGGCCCAGCAGGCGAAAAGTTGCAGAAGGTCCTCGCCCGTATCGGCGTCGGCTCGCGCCGTGACGTCGAAGCCTGGATCAGCCAGGGCCGGATCAAGGTCAATGGCAAAGACGCCACCCTCGGCCTGCGCGTCGACATGCACGACGCCATTACCATCGATGGCAAGGTGATCAAACGCGAAGAGGCCGCCGAATCGGTGCGCCGCGTGATCATGTACAACAAGCCTGACGGCGAGATCTGCACCCGTGACGACCCGGAAGGCCGTCCAACCGTGTTCGACAAGCTGCCGCGTCCGAAAGAAGGCCGCTGGATCAACATCGGCCGTCTCGACATCAACACCACCGGTCTGCTGATGTTCACCACTGACGGTGAACTGGCCAACCGTTTGATGCACCCGTCCTACGAGATGGACCGCGAGTACGCCGTGCGTGTACGCGGTGAAGTCGATGACGAGATGATCGAACGCCTGAAGGCCGGCGTGGTGCTGGAAGATGGTCCGGCGCGTTTTACCGATATTCAACAGGCGCCGGGCGGTGAAGGCTTCAACCACTGGTACCACTGCGTGGTCATGGAAGGGCGCAACCGTGAAGTGCGTCGTCTGTGGGAATCGCAGGGTCTGGTGGTCAGCCGTCTGAAGCGTGTGCGTTTCGGTCCGGTGTTCCTCAACTCCGATCTGCCGATGGGCCGCTGGCGCGAAATGAGCCAGTACGAAGTCGACGTGCTCAGCGCCGAAGTCGGCCTGACCCCGGTGGCAATGCCGCAGCTGAACGCCAAGAGCAAGGACAAGCTCGAACGCATGCAGCGTAAATCGTCGCGGCCGATGGCCAAGACCGAGCGCGTACGCACCCTGCGTCCAGCCGCTGGCGCACCGACCGGGCCACGCCCGGGCCGCGAGCCGCAGATTGAAGGCGAGCGTCCTGGCCGCAAACCGGTTGCCCGTGATGGCGAGCGTGCACCGCGTCCGGCCAATGGTCGTACCGAGCGTGGCGAACGCGGCGCGCCTGCCGGTCGCGGTACGCCGGTCGCGGATCGTCCAGCCGACACCACCAACAAGCGCCCGGCCAAACCGGCGCCGAAGCGTCCAGGGATCAAACTGGTCGACGGCGACAAGCCCTCGGGCAAACGCCGCGGCGCACCGGCCGGTTCCGGTCAGCGCCCGGGTTTCGGTCGCAAGAAGCCTGAGTGAGGCAGCTGTGAGTTTCTAGCTGCAAGCTGCAAGTTGAAGCGGAAACGCCAACCGTAGGGTTGGCGTTTTTTTCGTCTGGCGAAACTCATCTGGCGTCTGACAAGGCGCTTTCGCGAGCAGGCTCGCTCCCACAGAGGATTTGTACGCCGCAGATCCAATGTGGGAGCGAGCCTGCTCACGAAGGAGCCAGTCGCTTAGAACATGAATCGTCCGTCGCAAACCGGCTTGTCATCCAGCGCCAACACCCCGCCGGAAAAGATCAGGTCCAGGTGATGGTTGCCCTTGGGTGGCCGGTGAGACGTGAAAAACCTGGTTGAGGGTTTTTTAATAGACTTCTTGTTCTGTTTTTCAGGGTGGGTTTTCTTATTTGAAAACAAAAAACAGGCCGGCGAAATGTATAGCAAGCTAGCGACCGTCAATTTGTAGACGTCCTACGGAAATTTCTGATTCGGAAAATATTCGTTACGCCTTGTAAAGAAAACCTGACGATGTTGGCCCGCCAACGCGGTGATTTCCGGTCTCGCCCTCCGTTGTAAGGAAAAGCTTCCGTAACCCGACGGAGCGTGCGCCACGCAGGGCTCTGGCGCGCTTGTTTCCAGCCTCCAGGCAGGGTGTGATGCGCCCCATGCCTGTCGTGCAGGCGAATAACAAGAAGGAGGCGCAATGAACGCCGCGACTGATTTCCACTTCTCCCCGTGGGACGGTTTTCTCCTCGTCCCCGCCGATGGCCTGCAAAGGCCTGACTCACATTTTGCAGCCGCTCAAGACTGTCGAGGCGGACACACGCAATCCCGGCAACCGACACGCTGATCAGGCGGGTCTGGCAGCAGGGGTTAGCGGTGTACAATGCGCCGCGTTTTAACTGTGACCCTCTGCGTAATCGCAAAAATCTCGAGGCTATCCGCCTTGTTCACTCCGCCGCGCCACAAGCGTGCCGGGTTCGATTTCGTCACAGATAAAAACAAACAGGTGACGCATGACCGTTGTAAATGAGCTGAACTCCTGGTGCCTGCGCTGGGGTTTGATCGGGGCTGCCTGAAATCGCAACCTTGCAGCAACGTCTACTGAACATCATCAAACCTTGCGTGAGACCTTTTTCATGAGTGGACAACCCTCGCAATCAGGCGAGCTTAAACGCGGCCTGAAAAATCGCCATATTCAACTGATCGCCCTCGGTGGCGCGATCGGTACCGGATTGTTCCTCGGTTCTGCCGGGGTACTGAAATCCGCCGGCCCGTCGATGATCCTCGGCTACGCCATCTGCGGCTTCATCGCCTTCATGATCATGCGCCAGCTCGGCGAAATGATCGTCGAAGAGCCGGTGGCCGGTTCCTTCAGCCACTTTGCCCACAAATACTGGGGCGGTTTCGCCGGTTTTCTCTCGGGCTGGAACTGCTGGATTCTGTACATTCTGGTGGGCATGTCCGAGCTGACAGCGGTCGGCAAGTACATCCATTACTGGGCGCCGGACATCCCGACCTGGGTCTCCGCTGCCGCATTCTTTGTGCTGATCAACGCGATTAACCTGGCCAACGTCAAAGTCTTCGGTGAAGCCGAATTCTGGTTCGCGATCATCAAGGTTGTGGCCATCGTCGGCATGATCGCGCTGGGCAGCTACCTGCTGGTCAGCGGCCACGGCGGCCCGCAAGCGTCGGTGAGTAACCTGTGGTCCCACGGCGGTTTCTTCCCCAACGGAGTGAGCGGTCTGGTGATGGCCATGGCGATCATCATGTTCTCCTTCGGCGGTCTGGAAATGCTCGGTTTCACCGCAGCCGAAGCCGACAAGCCGAAAACCGTGATCCCGAAAGCGATCAATCAGGTGATCTACCGCATCCTGATTTTCTACATCGGCGCGCTGGTGATCCTGTTGTCGCTGACCCCGTGGGACAGCCTGCTGGAAACCCTCAACGCGTCCGGCGATTCCTATAGCGGCAGCCCGTTCGTCCAGGTGTTTTCGATGCTCGGTAGCAACACCGCCGCGCACATCCTCAACTTCGTCGTGCTGACCGCTGCGCTGTCGGTGTACAACAGTGGCACCTACTGCAATAGCCGCATGCTGCTGGGCATGGCCGAGCAGGGTGATGCACCGAAAGGCCTGGCGAAGATCGACAAGCGCGGCGTGCCGGTGCGTTCGATTCTGGCGTCGGCGGCAGTGACGCTGGTTGCCGTGTTGCTCAACTATCTGATCCCGCAACACGCGCTGGAACTGCTGATGTCGCTGGTGGTTGCGACGCTGGTGATCAACTGGGCGATGATCAGCTACTCGCACTTCAAGTTCCGCCAGCACATGAACCAGACCAAGCAGACGCCGCTGTTCAAGGCGCTGTGGTATCCGTACGGCAACTTCGTCTGCCTGGCGTTCGTGGTGTTCATCCTCGGCGTGATGCTGCTGATCCCGGGGATCCAGATCTCGGTGTATGCGATTCCGGTGTGGGTGGTGTTCATGTGGGTCTGCTACCTGATCAAGAACAAGCGCAGTGTGCAGCCGGTGGTGGCTGCAACGGCGAAATAACCGCGCAAGCAGAAACGACAAACCCGGCCAGAGTGCCGGGTTTGTTGTTTTGAAATGGAAAAATCTGGCATCACACCGAACCCTGTGGGAGCGAGCCTGCTCGCGAAAGCGGTCCATCAGAAACATCTGCATCGACTGACACACCGCCTTCGCGAGCAGGCTCGCTCCCACAGAGGTTGAGTGAATCAGGTTATCCTGCACCCTCTGATTACGGACGTTTTTCCATGCTGGTGATTTCCAACAACGTGCATCTGCCGGATGCCGAGATCGAGTTGACCGCCATCCGCGCGCAAGGCGCCGGTGGGCAGAACGTCAACAAGGTTTCCAGCGCCATGCATTTGCGCTTCGACATTCCCAACTCGTCATTGCCGGAGTTCTACAAGGAACGCCTGCTGGCGCTGCGTGACAGTCGTATCACCAGCGACGGCGTGCTGATCATCAAGGCGCAGCAATATCGCACCCAGGAAGCCAATCGCGCCGATGCGCTGGAGCGGCTGGTCGAGCTGATTCTCAGCGCCACCAAAGTCGAAAAGAAACGCCGCCCCACCAAACCGACCCTCGGCTCGAAGAAGCGTCGGCTGGAGTCGAAAACCAAGCGCGGTAGCATCAAGGCCGGGCGCGGCAAGGTGGACTTTAAGCCTCGCGGTATCTCGCCGTGTGCTTGTACAGATAGACACTCAGACCGAGTCCACTCAACGCCGCGAAGGCTGCGAACAGAAAGATCGACGCAAAGCCGAACCCCGCCGCAATCGCCCCGGCCAGCGGTCCGGTGATCCCCAGCGACAAATCAATGAACAACGAATAGGCACCGACCGCCGCGCCACGGCTGGAGGCCGGGACCAGATTCACTGCCTCCACGCCCAGCGCCGGGAACACCAGCGAGAAACCGAAGCCGCTCAGCGCCGCGCCGGCCAATGCCCAGTGTGCATCCGGTGCGATCCACAGCAACAACAAACCCAAGGTTTCCACCGACAGGCAGGCAATCGCCACGCGGAAGCCGCCGAGGCGGTTGATCAGGTTGCCGAACAGCAGCCGCGCGCCGATGAAGCTGGCGCCGAACAGGCTCAGGCACAGCACGGCGTTGTCCCAGTGCTGAGTCGCGTAATACAGGGTAATGAAAGTGGCGATGGTGCCAAAACCGATCGAACCCAGCGCGAGCCCGCAACCATGCGGGAAGACTTTGCCGAGCACGTGCATGAACGGCAGGCGTTCACCGGCAACAATCGGTGCCGCAGTTTTCGGCCATGCCAGCGCCAGACCGAGCAAAGCGAGGAGGATGATGCTCACGCCCATGCTCCACAAACCCAGCCGGCTCACCAGCCACACACCGAACGGCGCGCCGATCGCCAGGGCGCCGTAACTGGCGATGCCGTTCCAGGAAATCACTTTCGCCGTATTTGCCGCGCCGACGCGACCGATGCCCCAGCCAATCGAGCCGGAACCGACCAGGCTTTCCGCGCTACCCAGCACCAGGCGGCCAATCAACAGGCTGATCAGGCTCAGCAGCGGCAGGTTCGGTGTCCACGCCGAGATCAGCATGAACACGCCGCTCAAGCCACAACCCGCGAGGCCGATCATCACCGCGCGTTTGCTGCCCTGGTTGTCGATGATCTTGCCGGCGTACGGGCGGCTGAGCAGGGTGGCGAGGTATTGCACGCTGATCACCAGCCCGGCGATCACTGCGCCGAAACCGAGGTCGCTGTGGACATAGCCCGGCAACACGGCGAGCGGGATGCCGATGTTCAGGTAACCGATGAAGGTGAAGAGGACGATGGAAACTACTTGCAGCGTAACCGCCAGCGGACGCTGGGGCTCGGATATAGACGACATGGGTAACGATCCACGGGAGCAGCCGATTAGATAGGCTGCTCATGATACCGGCGTGAACCGCTCAAGGGCGGGGAAAAGTAAAACTATTTGCCGGGCGGCGCGTTCAGGATTTCGCCGGAGCGACCAGTTGCGTGGTGACGAGGGCGGCGAGGGCATTTTCTTCGCTGCCGAAACGCTCGAGCAGGGCGGCCTGTTTCTCGGGTGAGAGGCGATTCCAGATCTCGATCATTTTCTCGGTGGCGCCGATCAGCACGGCAGCTTGGCTTTCGGAGAATTCGTCGGTCATGGCGGGCTCGGGTTTCAGGCAGTGTGGAAAGCGCATGTTAGCGCTTTCCACACGGTCTGTACGGCGGGTCTTACTCTTCGCTGTCGGCTTTGCGGCTGTCAGCGGCTTCTTGCGGCTCGGGCTTTTCGGCGCCGGCGTGTTGCGGGGTCGTCTGCTCAGGTACGTGCAGGCTTGGGAAGGGAGATTGGGAATCTCGTGCATGGTTGCGCTCCTCGCTAAGTCTGTTGATAGATCAGGTGCTCCGCGCTTTACAAAGCCTGCGCAGGATACAGCAGGAAAAATGACAATCAGACTTTTAATTCAAATTAATGCGACAGATGGCCGCAGGGAGGGAGGCGACCACAAAAACCAAATGTGGGAGTGGACTTTTGTGGCGAGGGATTTATCCCCGATGGGCTGCGAAGCGGCCCCAACCCTGCGTTCGCGGAATGTCTGACACTCCGCGATCAACGGTTTACGACTGCTGCGCAGCCGGTCGGGGATAAATCCCCTCACCACAGGGCTCGCTCCCACAGGGTTTTGTGTTGCAGTAACTATTTGCAAGCGCTGGCGATGGCGTCAGCCAGCAAGGCGAGGCGGGTGGCGTCGATGCCGGCGACGTTGGCCCGGCCCGAGCTGACCATGTACACGCTGTGCCGCTCGCGCAGGGTTTTCACCTGTTCCGGCGACAGGCCGGTGTAGGAGAACATCCCGCGTTGCACGCCAATGTGCGCAAAACGCTCGCGCAAACCGTGGGGCTCCAGCGCTTCGACCAGACCGCTGCGCAGCTGCGCGATCCGCAAGCGCATGGCTTCCACTTCATCGGCCCAGCGCGCTTTCAGCTCTGGATCGGCAAGGATGGTCGCGACCACCGCAGCACCGTGATCCGGCGGCGTCGACCACAGGTTGCGGGCGATATTGGCCAGTTGACTGCGGATGTCGATGAGCTTGTCGGCGCTGGTCGCGCAGACGATCAGCGCACCGGTGCGGTCGCGGTACAGGCCGAAGTTCTTCGAGCAGGAACTGGTGATCAGCAGTTCCGGCACTTGCGCCGCGAACAACCGGGTCGACCACGCGTCCTGCTCCAGACCATCACCAAAACCCTGATAAGCGAAGTCGATCAGCGGCAGCAGGTCGCGGTTGCGCACCACTTCCAGCACACGCTTCCAGTCGTCATGGCTGAGGTCGAAACCGGTCGGGTTGTGGCAGCACGCGTGCAACAGCACTACGTCGCCCTTCGGCACTTCCCTGAGCACAGCGAGCATGGCTTCGACATCGAGGCGGTTGTCGCTGCCGACGTACGGGTAGTGGCTGACCTTGACCTTGGCGGCGGCGAAGATGGTTTCGTGGATCGGCCAGGTCGGGTTGCTCAACCACACGCCTTTGCCCGGCAGGCATTGCGCAATGAAGTCGGCCGCCAGCCGCAGGGCACCGGTGCCGCCCGGGGTCTGGGTGGCGCCGGCGCGTTGTTCGGTGAGCAGTTGTGAGTCGGCGCCGAGCACCAGCTCATTGATGACCTTGCCGAACAGCGGGTTGCCATGGCCACCGATGTAGGTCTTGGTGTCCTGGCTTTCGACCAGTCGCGCTTCGGCGATTTTCACCGCCTCCGGGATCGGCGTCAGGCCCTGGGCATCCTTGTAGACGCCAACGCCGAGGTCGAATTTGCGCGGATTGGCATCCTGCGCATAGGCCTCCATCAAACCGAGAATCGGGTCGCCGGGAACCCGGCCGATGGCGTCGAAGTGCATTACTTGCGTCCTTCTGCGGTCTTGGCCACTTCGTCAGTGCGCGCGGCCATGATGAAGTCGTTGCGGTGCAGGCCTTTGATCGAGTGGCTCCACCAGGTCACGGTGACTTTGCCCCATTCGGTCAGCAGACCCGGGTGGTGACCTTCGGCCTCGGAAATCTCGCCCACTGCGTTGGTGAATGCCAGCGCATGTTTGAAGTTCTTGAACAGGAAAACTTTCTCCAGCTGCATGATGCCGTCGCGTACTTCGATGTTCCAGTCAGGGATCTGCTTGATCAGGATCGGCAGTTCTTCATCGCTGACTTGTGGCGCATCGGCGCGGCAGGCTTCGCAGTGGGCTTGGTTCAAAGTCGACATGGTGTATTCCTGAAAACGAGTGTGTTTTTTATTAAAGCGCGTGTGCCGTCAATGCCGTCACGCTAAAGCAAAGTGACAGCGACGGACAGACGCAATTGTCAGCAAAAGTCGCGGTTCAGGCGGCTTTGGGTTTCGGCGGAAATTTCGGCGCGTGCAAGCCCAGCTGCATGCCCTGACGAACCATGGCCATGATGTCTTCATGGGCCACGTCGAACAGGCGCTTGAGGTTCGGCAGGACAAAATACAGCGGTTGCAGGATGTCGATGCGATACGGCGTGCGCATGGCTTCCAGCGGATCGAAGCGCTGGTGCTCGGGCTCGTCCGACAGGCAGTAAACGGTTTCTTTGGGCGAGGACAGAATCCCGCCGCCGTAGATGCGCTTGCCCTGCGGGGTGTCGACCAGACCGAATTCGATGGTCATCCAGTACAGCCGCGCCAGGTACACACGCTCTTCCTTGGTCGCTTGCAGGCCGAGCTTGCCGTAGGTGTGGGTGAATTCGGCGAAATACGGGTTGGTCAGCAGCGGGCAGTGGCCGAAGATCTCGTGGAAGATGTCCGGCTCTTGCAGATAGTCGAGCTCTTCGCGGGTACGAATGAAGGTGGCGACGGGGAATTGCTTGCTGGCAAGCAATTCGAAAAAGGTCTGGAAGGGGATTAGCGCTGGCACCCGGGCAACTTGCCAACCGGTGGTCTCGCCGAGGACTTTATTGATCTCGGCCAGTTGCGGGATGCGGTCGTGGGGCAGGCCGAGTTTTTCGATACCGTCCAGGTATTCCTGGCACGCGCGACCTTCAATCACCTTCAACTGGCGAGTGATCAGCGTGTTCCACACCGCATGTTCTTCAGCGGGGTAGTCGATAAAACCTTGCGCATCGGGCTCGCGAGCCACGTATTGCGTCTGCTTCATGCTGCTCTCCTGCTAGGAAATTCGTTTTTGTTATGTCCAGCGATGGCTAAAGGAATACCCCAGAGTGCGAAGGCGCGCAGCATGTTGAGCCGTGAGTGCGTAGGAAAATTCAACTGATTTCGTAAAGTTATCGTTACGCTTGGTCGGGTAATGCGCGTTTGCGGTGATTGGCGGGTTTGAAATGGGTCGGGACTGTCACATAATCTTGACAACTATCTGCGTGCCTCGACAGAAAACAATTTGGCGCGCAACGCGATTCCTTGTGGGAGCGAGCTTGCTCGCGAAAGCGGTGGGCCTGACACATCAATGCAGGATGTGCCGCCGCCTTCGCGAGCAAGCTCGCTCCCACAGGGATGTGTCAATTTTCCAGTCTTGTCGGGCCTTTTTCTATGCGCATCAAAGTCCACTGCCAGAACCGCATCGGCATCCTGCGCGATATTCTCAATCTGCTGGTGGCATACGGGATCAACGTTGCCCGCGGTGAGGTTGGCGGTGAGCATGGCAACGCGATCTACCTGCACTGCCCGAACCTGATCAACATCCAGTTCCAGGCATTGCGGCCGAAATTCGAGGCAATCGGCGGGGTGTTCGGCGTCAAGCGCGTCGGGCTGATGCCCAGCGAGCGCCGGCATATGGAATTGAATGCGCTGCTCGGCGCGCTGGAATTTCCGGTGCTGTCGATTGACATGGGCGGCTCGATCGTCGCGGCCAACCGCGCTGCAGCGCAATTGCTCGGCGTGCGTGTCGATGAGGTGCCGGGGATTCCATTGTCGCGCTACGCTGAGGATTTCGATTTGCCGGAACTGGTGCGCGCCAACAAATCGCGAATCAACGGCATGCGCGTCAAGGTCAAGGGCGACATCTTTCTCGCCGACATCGCGCCGCTGCAATCGGAGCACGATGACAGCGAGGCCATGGCCGGCGCCGTATTGACTCTGCACCGCGCCGACCGCGTCGGCGAGCGTATCTACAATGTGCGCAAGCAAGAGCTGCGCGGCTTCGACAGTATTTTCCAAAGCTCGAAAGTCATGGCCGCTGTGGTCCGCGAAGCGCGACGCATGGCACCGCTGGATGCGCCGCTATTAATAGAAGGCGAAACCGGCACCGGCAAGGAACTGCTCGCGCGCGCCTGTCACCTTGCCAGTCCGCGCGGACAGTCACCGTTGATGGCGCTCAACTGCGCCGGGTTGCCGGAGTCGATGGCCGAGACCGAACTGTTCGGCTACGGCCCCGGCGCCTTCGAAGGCGCACGGGCCGAAGGCAAGCTCGGCCTGCTGGAGTTGACCGCTGGCGGCACGCTGTTTCTCGATGGCGTCGGCGAGATGAGTCCGCGCTTGCAAGTCAAATTGCTGCGCTTTCTTCAGGACGGCTGCTTCCGTCGCGTCGGCAGTGATGAAGAGGTGTATCTGGACGTGCGGGTGATCTGCGCGACCCAGGTGGACTTGTCCGAACTGTGCGCGAGGGTGAGTTTCGTCAGGATCTCTATCACCGCTTGAACGTGCTGTCGCTGCACATCCCGCCGCTGCGCGAATGCCTCGACGGTCTGACGCCGCTGGTTGAACACTTTCTCGATCAGGCCAGTCGGCAGATCGGCTGTCCGCTGGCGAAACTGGCCCCGGCGGCGATGGATCGTCTCAGCCATTACCACTGGCCGGGCAACGTGCGGCAATTGGAGAACGTGCTGTTCCAGGCGGTTTCGTTGTGCGACGGCGGTAAGGTCAAGGCCGAACATATCCGCCTGCCGGATTATGGCGTGCGTCAGCCGCTTGGCGATTTTTCCCTGGATGGACATCTGGATGAGATTGTCGGGCGCTTCGAGAAAGCGGTGCTGGAGCGCTTGTATTCCGAGCACCCGAGCAGCCGGCAACTGGGCAAGCGGCTGGGGTTTCGCACACCACCATTGCCAACAAGCTGCGTGAGTATGAGGTGGGCAAGTCTGAGTCATAGCCGCAAGTGATCGTTCCCATGCTCTGCGTGGGAATGCAGCCCGGGACGCTCCGCGTCCCAAAGCGGACGCAGAGCGTCCAGTGAGGCATTCCCACGCAGAGCATGGGAACGATCAGTGTCCAGGCCGATCCTTGCCACTCACCGGCATGACACCGCCGGTTTTTCGTCTTCGATACATTTCAAATTCCCTCCGACTCCCTCAAGTCCCTTGTTTACCGGGCCTTTGCCCGCCAATAAAAAGTTGGTCTGCAAATTGCTTATGGCTGAGCAGTACAGCGGTGGGCGGCAAACGTCCGGCATGCAGAGGAAACACTGTGGACAAGTACCTTTATGTGGCAATGACCGGCGCCAGCCAGAACGCACTGGCGCAACGGGCGCATGCCAACAACCTGGCGAACATTTCCACCAACGGCTTCCAGCGCGACCTCGAGCAGGCGCGTTCGATGCCGGTATTCGGTGACAGCTTTCCGGCGCGTGCGTTTGCCATGAGCGAACGGCCCGCCACCGACTTCACCCCGGGCTCGCTGGTGCAGACTGGCCGCGACCTCGACGTCGCAGTGTCCGGCAACGGTTTTATCGCCGTGCAGAATCCCAACGGTGGCGAAAGCTACGTGCGCACCGGCAGCCTCAACATCGACGCCCTCGGCGTATTGCGCGCCGGCAACGGCATGCCGGTGATCGGTAATGGCGGCCCGATCGCCGTGCCGCCCGAGCAGCAGGTCGAAGTCGGCGAAGACGGCACCATCAGCATTCGCGCGATGGGCGAAGGCCCGCGCGTCATGGCCGAAGTCGACCGGATCAAACTGGTCAACCCGGACATCAAGAACATGAACAAAGGCCTCGACGGTTCGATTTACACCAAGGACGGCCAGCCGGCGCAAGCCGACGCCAACGTCAAACTGGTCTCGGGTTTCCTCGAGTCGAGCAACGTCAATGCCGTGGAAGAAATGACTTCGGTGCTGGCCCTGGCCAAGCAGTTCGAGTTGCACGTCAAGATGATGAACACCGCCAAAGACGACGACCAGGCCATGGCTCGGGTCTTGCAGATCAGCTAATTATCAGAACGTCGCGCCGTAAAACAGGCGCACGAGGAGAATCGAATGCTTCCGGCTCTATGGGTTGCCAAAACCGGTCTGTCCGCCCAGGACACCAACCTGACCACCATTTCCAACAACCTGGCGAACGTTTCGACCACGGGTTTCAAACGTGACCGTGCAGAGTTCCAGGACCTGCTCTATCAGATCAAGCGTCAGCCAGGCGCCCAGTCGACCCAAGACAGCGAACTGCCGTCGGGTCTGCAAGTGGGTACCGGTGTGCGCATCGTCGGCACGCAGAAAAACTTCACCGCCGGCAGCCTGCAAACCACCGAGCAGCCGCTTGACATGGCCATCGACGGTCGCGGTTTCTTCCAGATCCTGCAGCCGGACGGCACCACGTCCTACACCCGTGACGGTACTTTCCACCTCGACTCCAATGGCCAGATCGTCAATGCCAGCGGTTTCGCTCTGGAACCGGCGATCATCATCCCGAACGATGCGCAGACCTTCACTGTCGGCCGCGACGGTACCGTGTCGATCACCATCGCCGGCAACCCGGCCTCGCAAGTGATCGGCAACCTGCAGACCGCCGACTTCATCAACCCGGCCGGCCTGCAAGCCGTGGGCAACAACCTGTTCCTGGAAACCGCGGCTTCCGGCGCGCCTCAGATCGGCACCCCGGGCCTGAACGGTTTCGGTACCACGCTGCAGAACACCCTGGAAACGTCCAACGTCAGCACCGTTGAAGAGATGGTCAACATGATCACCACTCAACGCGCCTACGAGATGAACTCCAAGGTGATCTCCACCGCCGACCAGATGCTCTCGTTCGTAACGCAGAATCTGTAATCCAGTCTTTGGGGCGGCCTGAGGTCGCCAGCAACACCGTGAGGTAGGGTCATGAAGCGCTTTGTATCTGTTCTGGCATTGAGTGGGGTCGTCTCGCTCGCGGGCTGCGTCGCCCCGACGCCCAGGCCCAACGACCCTTACTACGCCCCGGTGTTGCCGCGCACACCGTTGCCGGCGGCCGCCAACAACGGCTCGATCTATCAGGCCGGCTTCGAGCAGAACCTGTACAGCGACCGCAAGGCGTTCCGGGTCGGTGACATCATCACCATCACCCTGAACGAGCGCACCCAGGCGAGCAAGAATGCCAACTCGCAGATGGACAAGAACAGCGACAACAAGATCGGGCTGACTTCGCTGTTCGGCTCCAGCCTGACCACCAACAACCCGATCGGTAGCAACGACCTGAGCCTCAACGCCGGCTACAGCGCCGACCGTTCGACCAAGGGCGACGCCAAGTCGGGGCAGAGCAACAGCCTGACCGGCTCGATCACCGTGACCGTGGCCGACGTGCTGCCCAACGGCATCATTGCCGTGCGTGGCGAGAAGTGGCTGACGCTCAATACCGGTGACGAGCTGGTGCGCATCGCCGGCATGGTCCGCGCCGATGACATCGCGACCGACAACACTGTGTCGTCGACCCGTGTCGCCGATGCGCGCATCACCTATTCGGGTACCGGCGCGTTTGCCGACACGAGTCAGCCAGGCTGGTTCGACCGCTTCTTCCTCAGCCCGCTGTTCCCTTTCTAGGTGGCTACGTTGAATCTGAAAAGCCTCATGCTGGCCGCGTTGTTGTTGCCGGTTGCCTTCACTGCACATGCCGAGCGGCTGAAAGACATCGCCAGCATTTCCGGCGTGCGCTCCAACCAGTTGATCGGTTACGGCCTGGTGGTCGGGCTTAACGGTACCGGCGACCAGACGACGCAGACCCCGTTCACCCTGCAGACTTTCAACAACATGCTCTCGCAGTTCGGCATCAAGGTGCCGCCGGGATCGGGCAACGTGCAGTTGAAGAACGTCGCGGCGGTGTCGGTGAGTGCTGATCTGCCAGCGTTTGCCAAACCGGGTCAGCAGGTCGACATCACCGTTTCGTCGATCGGTAACTCCAAGAGCCTGCGCGGCGGCACTTTGTTGCTGACGCCACTCAAGGGTATCGACGGCAATGTCTACGCCATCGCTCAAGGCAACCTCGTGGTTGGCGGTTTCGACGCTGAAGGCCGTGACGGTTCGAAGATTACCGTCAACGTTCCGTCGGCCGGGCGCATCCCTGGCGGTGCCTCGGTTGAGCGTTCGGTGCCGAGCGGTTTCAACCAGGGCAACAGTCTGACGCTGAACCTCAACCGCTCCGACTTCACCACCGCCAAGCGCATCGTCGACAAGATCAACGACATGCTCGGCCCTGGCGTCGCACAAGCCATTGATGGCGGTTCGATCCGTGTGACTGCACCGCTCGATCCGAGCCAGCGTGTCGACTACCTGTCGATCCTGGAAAACCTTGAAGTCGATCCGGGCCAGGCCGTCGCCAAAGTCATCATCAACTCGCGCACCGGCACCATCGTCATCGGCCAGAACGTGAAAGTGTCGCCGGCCGCTGTCACCCACGGCAGCCTGACCGTGACCATCACCGAAGACCCGATCGTCAGCCAGCCGGGCCCGCTGTCCAACGGCCAGACTGCCGTCGTGCCGCGCTCGCGAGTGAATGCCGAACAGGAAGCCAAACCGATGTTCAAGTTCGGCCCGGGCACCACCCTCGACGAGATCGTCCGTGCGGTGAACCAGGTCGGCGCGGCACCGGGTGACCTGATGGCAATTCTTGAAGCTCTGAAGCAGGCCGGCGCTTTGCAAGCCGACCTGATCGTGATCTGAGGCCGGCCCCCATGGATATGCGCAAAAGCGGTCTGGTCAGCAGCAGCGATTCGGGGTCCTACTCGGACCTCAATCGTCTGAATCAGCTCAAGGTCGGCGACAAGAACAGCGATGAAAACATGCGCAAGGTGGCGCAGGAATTCGAGTCGCTGTTCCTCGGCGAAATGCTCAAGTCGATGCGTTCGGCCACCGAAGCGCTCGGCCAGGACAACCCGCTGAACACACCGGCGGCCAAGCAGTATCAGGAAATGTACGACCAGCAACTGGCGGTTTCCATGTCGCGGGAGGGCGGTGGTATCGGCCTGGCCGACGTGCTGATCCGGCAGATGTCGAAGAACAAACCGATGGCTCCGGGTGAGGCTGCCGCCGCGTCCGCCGCCAAGCAGCAGGAAGCGCTGGCCAAGGCCGCCGCCGTGCCGACGCCGATTGCCGCCGGCACCGTCGCCACCGGTCCGCTGTCCCGCGTCAACGGCGAGCGTCCGTTGTGGGCATCGCGCTCGGTGCATGCGCCGAACAACACCGATATTTCCCATCGCAACGACATGGCGCTGATCAATCAGCGGCGTCTGGCGCTGCCGCCGAAACTGGCCGATCGCTTGCTCGCCGGCCTGGTGCCGTCGGCGCCGAGCGTGGCCACTGCGACCACTGCAGCAGCGGCGACCAACGCCTTGCCGCAACGGGCTGCGACAACCGCCGTCAGCGGTTCCGGCGCGTTGTACAACGGCGACTGGCTGGCCCGTGCCGAAGAGCAGAAAGCTGCCGGCGGGCAGATGCAGGTCTACGGCCGCGCCATGGCGCAGATTCCGCTGGCACCGGCGAAAAAGCCTTCAGTTCGGCCGACGAATTCGTCAACACCATGCTGCCGATGGCCAAGGAAGCTGCCGACCGCATCGGCGTCGATCCGCGTTATCTGGTGGCGCAAGCGGCACTGGAAACCGGTTGGGGCAAATCGGTCATGCGCGCTCAGGATGGCAGCAGCAGCCACAACCTGTTCGGCATCAAGGCGAGCAGCAACTGGAAGGGCGATTCGGCCCGGGCAATCACCAGCGAATTCCGCAACGGTGCGATGGTCAAGGAGACGGCCGAGTTCCGTTCCTACGCCTCGTACAAGGACAGCTTCCACGATCTGGTGACGTTGCTGCAGAGCAACAATCGCTATCAAGAAGTGCTGAAGTCGGCCGATAACCCAGAACAGTTTGTACGCGAGTTGCAGAAGGCCGGTTACGCCACCGACCCGAACTACGCCAACAAGATTTCGCAAATTGCCAAGCAGATGAACAGTTTCGAAAACTACGCTGCGGCGGGTGTCTCCACCACGCCTTTATAAGGCACCAGGTAATAAGGTCTGAACCATGAGTTTGCTCAATATCGGGATGTCGGGACTGTCGGCCAGCCAGTCCTCTCTGGCTACGACAGGCAACAACATTGCCAACGTCGATACCGCCGGTTATTCGCGTCAGCAAACCGTACAGGGCACCAAGTCGTCGCAGCAGTACGGCACCGTGTTCATCGGTACCGGCACGACCCTGGCCGACGTGCGCCGGGTGTACAACTCGTACCTGGAAAGCCAGTTGCATACCGCGACTTCGCTGGACAGCGAAGCCGCGTCGTTCCTGGCCCAGGCCACGCCATTGGACGCGATGCTCTCGGACACCAACACCGGCCTGACCGGCGTGCTGCAGAAGTTCTTCACTTCGCTGCAGGGCGTGTCGACCTCGGCCACCGATGACACCTCGCGCCAATCGGTGCTGACCGGTGCGCAGGCGCTGAGCAGTCGTTTCAATACCATCGCCAAGCAACTCAACGACCAGAACACCACGATCAACGGCAGCCTGGGCGACATGACCGCCCAGGTGAACAAGCTGGCGACCTCGATCGCCAACCTGAACCAGAAGATCGGCGAGATCTCCACCAGCGGCGGTGCGCCGAACGACCTGCTCGACAGCCGTAACGAAGCGGTTCGCCAACTGTCGGTGCTGACCGGCGCCCAAGTGGTTGAGCGCGGCACCAGTTTCGATATCTACGTCGGCAGCGGCCAGCCGTTGGTGATCGGCAACACCACCAACACCCTGAACATGGTTGCCAGCAAAGACGATCCGTCGCGCATGGCCATTCAGATGGACCGCGGTTCGAGCACCATCGACATCACCTCGGTGATCAGCGGTGGCGAAATCGGTGGTCTGCTGACCTATCGCAAGGAAGTCCTCGACCCGTCGCTCAACGAGCTGGGCCGAGTCGCCCTGGTGGTCGCCGATCAGATCAACCGCCAGCAAGCCCAGGGCATCGACAAGAACGGTGACTTCGGCGCGGCGATTTTCAACAACATCAACAGTGCCGCACTGATCAGCCAGCGCAGCATTGCCAAAGATGGCAACAGCGCCGGTTCCGGCAACCTCGATGTGACCATCAAGGACACCGGCAAGCTGACCACCAGCGATTACCAGGTCACGTTCACCAGCGCTACCGACTACACCGTCAAGCGTTCCGACGGCACCGACATGGGTGCATTCAGCACCACGACCAACCCGCCACCCGTGATCGACGGTTTCACCCTCGCTCTGAACGGCGGTGCGTTGAGCGCCGGTGACTCGTTCAAGGTCACGCCGACCCGCAACGCGGCCGCGAGCATCCAGACGGTGCTCACCGATCCGAAGAAAATCGCCGCCGCAGGTCCGCTGACCGGCGTGGCCAGCGCGAACGGTCTGGGCACTTACACCCAGCCGACGCTCAGCGACAAGATCGACATCTACAACCCGACCGCCCAGGCTGACATGCAGGCGGCGCTGAAGAATTCGACGCCGGTCAAACTGGTGTTCGGCGCAGCCAGCGGCGGCAGCCAATCGTACAATCTGGTCGACGCCAAGGGCGCGACCATCGGCACCGGCACCATCGTGCCCGGCCAGTCGAACACGCTGAACCTGAAAGTCGGCATCGTCGACGCCAGCGGCAACCCGGTGATGGACACTACGGTCACGCCGAACGTGCAGAAGACCTTCACCGTGCAGACCACCGTGGGCGGCACGCCGAAATCCGGCGAGACCTTCACCATGAACCTGACCGGCGCGGCGTCTTCGGACAACCGCAACGCCCAGGCACTGGTCGCATTGCAAACCAAACAGACCGTGGACACCGGTTCGGCTAGCAAGGGCATCAGCCTGACCGACGCCTATAACACCCTGGTGACCAACGTCGGTACCAAGACCGCCCAAGGCAAGTCCGACAGCGCCGCGACCACGGCGATTCTGGAGAACGCCAAGGGTGCCCGCGATTCGCTTTCCGGGGTCAACCTGGACGAAGAAACCGGCAACCTGGTCAAGTACCAGCAGTACTACACAGCGTCTTCGCAGATCATCAAAGCTGCGCAGGAAACTTTCGCCACGCTGATCAACAGCCTTTAAGGAGTCGTAATTCATGCGCATTTCCACCGCCCAGTATTACGGAACGCAAGCTTCGGATTATCAGCGTAACTTCAACAAGGCTGTCGCCACCGCGAGCGAGGCGAGCAGCCTGCAACGCATCAACACTGCCGCCGATGATCCGATCGGTGCCGGGCGTCTGCTGCAGCTGGGCCAGCAGGCAGCGATGCTCGATCAGTACAAGACCAACGTCAACACCACCAAAAGTGCGTTGAACGTGCAGGAGTCGACCCTGGAGTCGATTACTACGGCGCTGGCGCGTGCTAAAGAACTGGCGCTGGCCGCCAACAACGGCACGATTACCGACAGGGATCGCCAGGCGTACGCCTCGGAACTGGGCGAAATCCAGCAACAAGTGCTGGGTCTGATGAATTCAAGGATGCCGACGGCAACTACCTGTTCTCTGGTTCGAAAACCGACACCGCGCCGTACTCGAAGAACGCCGACGGCACTTTCAGTTACAACGGCGACCAGACCACCATCAATCTGGGTATTGGCGACGGCATGACTGTCGGCACCAATACCACCGGGTGGGACGCTTTCCAGCAGACCATCAACACCGGTCGCACCACCACAAAAATGACCGCCCCAGCGGTGGATGACGGGCGTGTCGTGCTGTCCAAAGGCACTGTCGGTACTGTCGCGACTTATGACGCCAAGTTCAGCGCCGGTCAGCCGTATACCGTTGATTTCGTCAGCAGCACGCAATTGAAAATCACCGATGCGCTGGGCAACGACGTGACCGCCGAAGCCAGCCAGAACGGCCTGATCAGCAACAGCAGCGGCGCCAACCAGACGGTCAGCTTCCGTGGCGTTGACCTCAAGTTGAACATCAACCTCAAGGCCGGTGACACCAACCCGGATGCAGTCATTGCCGGGCACAGCTTCCAGCTGTCGAGCACGCCTGATTCGTTCACCACCACGCGCAGCCCGGGCAATACCTCGACGTCGGTGATCACCGGTTCGACCATCACCGACCAGGCCGCGTATAACGCGGCATTCCCGCAGGGTGGGGCAGTCCTCAAGTTCACCAGCGCGACCGATTTCGACCTGTACGCCGCACCGGTGACGGCTGACAGCAAGCCGGTATCCTCTGGCACCGTCGTCGGAGGCAATGCGACCGCTGCCGGTGTCACCTTCGCTTTGGGCGGTACGCCGGCCACTGGCGATCAGTTCTCGATCCAGCCGAACAATCACCAGACCCAGAACGTGCTCGACACCCTGGGCCAGATGATCACGGCGCTGAACACCCCGGTCGATGGCGATCCGGTCGCCAAGCAGAAACTGCAGGGCGCGATGGAGGCTGGCCTCGGCAACATCGACGCTGCCTCCAATCAGATCGGCACGGCGGTCACCACCATCGGCGCTCGTGGCCAGGCGCTCGATATGCAGGCCATCACCAACGACAGCCTGAGCACAGCGAATACCACGACCCAAGGTTCGATCCGCGATTCCGATCCGGCCGAAGTCATGACCCGCCTGACCTTGCAGCAGACCATGCTGCAGGCCTCGCAACTGGCGTTCAGCAAGATCAGTCAGTTGGGTCTGTTCAACAAGATCTGACGGTGGAGCGGGCGCACACGCGCCCGGCTGTTCCTGTTCAATTAACAGTTAATGTTTTTGCGGTTTCAAGGGCTCGCTTTTCTGAGCGGGCTCGCGCCGCCTGCGAGCCCTCTGTGAAGTCACTTCCCCTCGTCAGTCTAGTTATTCCAGCACTCAATGCGCGCTTTTTCGAAAGGGCGTTGAGCAGCGCTTTGAGCCAGAGTTATGGCAATCTCGAAATCGTTGTTTGCGACGACAGTCGTGGCGTTGAGATCGAAGCGATCGTTTGCTCTTTGACCGAGCGCACAGGAGCGGTGGTGCGCTATGTGCGCAATCCTCAAACGCTTGGGCTGGTGGGCAATCTGCAAGCGTGTCTGGAGCAGGCTCGGGGAGAGTTCATCAAGTTTCTTTGTGATGACGATCAGTTGTTTTCCATCTGTATCGAGCATCAGGTCCAGGCGTACATCGATCTGCCGGACGTCAATCTGGTATTGGCGCAGCGACTGTTCTGGGACGCAGACGACCTGGCACTGCCATCGCGCCTGGAAAACACGCCTTTGGCACCCGTCAGCGGGTTATTCAAAGGTGAAGACCTGTTGGCAATTTTTGAAAACTTTCCGGTCAATATTCTCGGCGGATTCAGCAATGCGCTGTTTCGCCGGGCCGATGTGCTGGAATGGCTGCCGGCGTTGACTCAGCCTGGACATTGTTTCGTTGCCACCCTCGATTTTGCTCTGTATGTCTGCTTGCTGCGGCGTGGCAATGTCGTGGTATCCAACCATGTACTGAGTGTCGAGCGTTTATACCCCGAGCGATTGAGCGGTCAGCAAGCGATGCGCGATGCTGCACAGGTCGAGCGGCAATGGTTGACGCAAATGCTCAAGGCCCGTGGCGGTGAATCAGCGCCGGCCTCTGGCTGGGTGCGTTATGTGCCGATGAGCAGGGCTGCCGAATCGCCGCGTGTGTGGGAGGAGTTGCCGCTCAGCCGAACGCTGGGGACCAAGCAGACCACTCAGGATTGGCATGTCGGCATTTCCAGTATCAGCTTTGCCGAGTTGTATGCGCAGTGGCTGGCCTGTCGAAAACTGACAGACGGGCAGCGTGCGTTGTTGCCGGATACCCTGGCAGCTTGGCCGCACAAGCCCGCAATCGTTCCGGTGATCATCGACGAGCAGGGTAGTCGCTCGGCGCTGGATCTGACGTTGCAGTCACTGGCGGAGCAGGAGTATCCGCCGCAACTGACGCTGGTGTTTTGCGCCTCTTGCACCGAGCCGCACGTTGACGAACGCGTTGTGCGCATGCCGCTGCAAGACGACTGGCAACAGCAGATCAACGACGTGTTGTCGCAACTCGATGGTGCCGACTGGTTCTATCTCTTGCGCGCCGGTGATCGACTGGTGGTGCCGGCGTTGCTGGTGATGGCCGAGCGCATTGCCCTCTCGCAGACGTTGACCTGCCTTTACAGTGACGAGGGCGGGTTGAGTAGCGGTGAGTCAACCGAGCCAGTGTTCAAACCGGACTTCAATCTGGACTTGATGCGCAGTTATCCTTACGTCGGCAGAGCGCTCGCATTCGAGCGCAAGCGCTTCCTCGCACTTGGCGGTTTCGATTCCGGATTTGGTGAGCTGGCCCCGCACGATGTGTTGTGGCGCATGGTCGAGGAAGGCGGCAGTCAGGCGATCGGGCACATCGCGGAGGTATTGCTCGAGTCCCCATTCGACCTGGCCAAATGGCTGTCGGAACCGCAGATGGCCGAACGCAATGCGCAATTGACCAGTGCCCATCTGGCGCGCCTGGGCATTGCCCACGAGATTCGCCAGGGTGCCTCAGCCATTCTCAACCGGATCGATTATCAGCATGTGCACCAGCCGCTGGTGTCGATCGTGATCGTCAGCAAGGATCAGACGGCGGCCGTGCAGCGCTGTGTCGAAACGCTACTGCAAAACACCACCGCTGCCGAGTACGAACTGCTGTTGGTCAATAACGCAAGCGAGACGATCGAGGCACAGATCTGGTTTGACGGCATGGCGCAGTTGGGCAGTGATCGTATTCGTGTGCTCGATTACCCGAAGCAGGACAACATGGCCGCTGTCAGAAACGGCGCCATCAGCCATGCCCGCGGCGAATATGTGCTGTTGCTCAACCCTTATGCGGTGATTACCCAAGGTGACTGGTTGGCGGAAATGCTCCAGCACGCGCAGCGTCCTGAGGTCGGCGTGGTGGGAGCCAAGTTGTTCAATCCCGACGGTCGGGTGGTGCACGCTGGTCTGATTCTCGGTCTGCATGGTCCGGTGGGGGTGCCTTTTATGGCGAGTCCCTGCAGGCGACCGGGTACATGTACCGATTGCTGGCTACCCATGATCTGAGTGCCGTGGGCAGTGATTGCCTGCTCGTACGCAAATCCGTGTTCGATGACGTCGGTGGTCTGGATGAGCAGGATCTGGGGCTATCGCTCAATGAAGTCGACTTGTGCCTGCGCATTGGCCAGCAAGGCTATCTGGTGGTCTGGACGCCCTATGCGCAACTGGCATTGGGCGCGCAACCCGGTATGACCTCCAAAGAAGGTGAAGAGGCTTTGCATGACGCTGAGCGGGAGGTGTTCTACAAGCGCTGGCTGCCAATCATCGCCCGCGATCCGGCCTACAACGCCAACCTGTCGCTGAACGGTTTGGGCGGTTCGAGCTTCAGCCTCGACCCTGGTCTGCGCACCGGTTGGAGTCCGTTTTCCCAGCCACAGTTACCGAGAATCCTCGCCTTGCCGGTCAATGCCTCGGCGATCGGGCACTACCGCGTGACCCAGCCTTTGATCGAACTGGAAGCAGCAGGGCGGGCGCTGGGACGTATTCACTATAATTTGCCGAGCATCATCGAGGTGGAGCGTCAGTCCCCTGACGTGATCATTTTGCAGGGGCGCTACGCCGAAGCGCCGATCAATGAGATCCCCGGCCTGCAAAAGTACTCGAGTGCGCGGCGGATCTATGAACTCGATGACTATGTCATCGATGTGCCTCACCGCAACGCGCACATCCGCAATATGCCGAACAAGGACGAAATGGAGAGGCTGGTTCGTCGGGCGATCGCCATGTGTGACCGGGTTGTTGTGTCTACTGCACCGCTGGGCAACGCGTTGTCGAGCATGCACAACGATATCCGGGTTGTGCCGAACATGCTGTCCCGGCACATGTGGTGCGACTTGCACAGCCAGCGCCGTACTTCGAAAAAGCCGCGGGTCGGCTGGGGGGGCACCAGCCACCACGGCGACTTGGCCGTGATCGCCGACGTAGTCCGTGAATTGGCCGATGAAGTCGACTGGGTGTTTTTGGCATGTGCCCGGATGATCTGCGCCCGTACATGCACGAATTTCACGGTGTAATCGGACTGGACGTATATCCCGCGAAGCTGGCCAGCCTCAACCTGGATCTGGCCCTCGCGCCGCTGGAGTTCCATATTTTCAACGACTGCAAAAGTAACCTGCGGCTGCTGGAGTACGGTGCCTGTGGCTACCCGGTTATCTGTACGGATACCGAGGCCTATCGCGGATATCTGCCGTGTACGCGGATCAAGACCAACAGTACCGATGAGTGGCTGCAGGCGATCCGCATGCATCTGGCCGACCCTGATGCCAGCTACCGCCTGGGCGACGAGTTGCGTGAGGTGGTGCTGCGTGATTACGTGCTGCGTGGCGATAATCTGCGGTATTGGGAATATGGCTGGTTGGCCGATTGATTTGAATGCAGTCGTGACCATTTGAACAGGCGCCTTTGACAAAAGCCGCCTGTTTTTTTGTAGCTTGTTCTGTGCGCTCCTCTCGAACGAGTTTTTGGCCACGGCTAAAGCTGTAATCATTTGCTGTCGATATTACCTGATTGTCTGTTTTCAACGTTCGCTGCGATGACCTGTGATCACCACGCGAACCTGTACCGATTCACAACAAGGCAAGGAAGAAACAATGGCGGTCATAAACGGAACAAACGGCGCGGATACGCTGGTGGGTACGAGTGGTGATGATGAGATCAATGGCTTGGGCGGCAATGACATCCTGGTCGGAAGTGCGGGAGCGGACAAGCTGAACGGGGGAGGGTGTCGATACGGTGGATTACTCTGCTTCTACATCGGGTGTCAACGTCGATATTCGACCGGGTACTGGTTTGGCAGGGGTTGGCGGTGATGCGCAGGGCGATACGCTTACCGGCATTGAAAAAGTCATCGGCACAGCATTCAACGATACCTTCACCACCGAAGCTTCTCTTTTGCTACCTACGATGGCGGCGCTGGCGACGATATCTATTACGTCAACGGTGGCGGTGTAACAGTCATTGAGCAGGCCGGCGGCGGCAACGACGAAGTGCGCGTAACCTGGAAAGACCACAAGCTGGCAGCCAACATCGAAAACTTGACCTACACCGGCACCGGTCCATTTACCGGCTGGGGCAATGCCAGCGACAACATCATCACCGGCGGCAGTGGGAACGACCTATTCTATGGCGGCGGCGGTGCTGACCAGTTCATCGGCGGCGCTGGCCGCGACACCTCGTCGTATCTCGACAGCACGGTCGCGATGAATATAAACCTGAAAACCGGGGTCATCTCGGGGATCGGTGCAGGGGACACGTTCGACGGCATTGAAGTAATCGCCGGCTCCAAATATAACGACACTTTCGTGGTCGACAGCCGGATCTCGGGAGTGGACGGCGGAGAAGGCATCGACACGGTCGACTACTCGTCGTCTGCTGCCGGCGTGAATGTTGATATCCGTCCGGGCACCGGTCTGGCGGGAGTTGGTGGCGATTCACAAGGCGTGACCCTGACCGGTATCGAAAAAGTCATCGGCACGGCATTCAACGATACCTTCACCACCGAAGCTTCTCTTTTGCTACCTACGATGGCGGCGCTGGCGACGATATCTATTACATCAACGGTAGTGGTGTAACAGTCATTGAGCAGGCCGGCGGCGGCAACGACGAAGTGCGCGTAACCTGGAAAGACCACAAGCTGGCTGCCAACATCGAAAATTTGACCTACACCGGCACTGGTTCATTTACCGGCTGGGGCAATGCCAGCGACAACATCATCACCGGCGGCAATGGCAATGACATGTTCTATGGCGGCGGCGGTGCTGACCAGTTCATCGGCGGAGCCGGCCGCGACACCGCGTCGTATCTCGACAGCACAGTCGCGATGAACATAAACCTGAAAACCGGGGTCATCTCGGGGATCGGTGCAGGGGACACGTTCAACGGCATTGAAGTGATCGCCGGCTCCAAATATAACGACACTTTTGTGGTCGACAGCCGGGTCTCAGGAGTGGACGGCGGGGAAGGCATCGACACGGTCGACTACTCGTCGTCTGCTGCCGGCGTGAATGTTGACATCCGTCCAGGCACCGGTCTGGCGGGCGTTGGCGGTGATTCACAAGGCGTGACCCTGACCGGTATCGAAAAAGTCATCGGCACGGCGTTCAACGATACCTTCACCACCGAAGCCTCTCTTTTGCTACCTACGATGGCGGCGCTGGCGACGATATCTATTACATCAACGGTAGTGGTGTAACAGTCATTGAGCAGGCCGGCGGCGGCAACGACGAAGTGCGCGTAACCTGGAAAGACCACAAGCTGGCTGCCAACATCGAAAATTTGACCTACACCGGCACTGGTTCATTTACCGGCTGGGGCAATGCCAGCGACAACATCATCACCGGCGGCAATGGCAATGACATGTTCTATGGCGGCGGCGGTGCTGACCAGTTCATCGGCGGAGCCGGCCGCGACACTGCGTCGTATCTCGACAGCACAGTCGCGATGAACATAAACCTGAAAACCGGGGTCATCTCGGGGATCGGTGCAGGGGACACGTTCAACGGCATTGAAGTGATCGCCGGCTCCAAATATAACGACACTTTTGTGGTCGACAGCCGGGTCTCAGGAGTGGACGGCGGGGAAGGCATCGACACGGTCGACTACTCGTCGTCTGCTGCCGGCGTGAATGTTGACATCCGTCCAGGCACCGGTCTGGCGGGCGTTGGCGGTGATTCACAAGGCGTGACCCTGACCGGTATCGAAAAAGTCATCGGCACGGCGTTCAACGATACCTTCACCACCGAAGCCTCTCTTTTGCTACCTACGATGGCGGCGCTGGCGACGATATCTATTACATCAACGGTAGTGGTGTAACAGTCATTGAGCAGGCCGGCGGCGGCAACGACGAAGTGCGCGTGACCTGGAAAGACCATGTTTTGGCTGCCAACGTCGAACGTCTGACCTACACCGGCACCGGTTCGTTTACCGGCATCGGCAATGCTATCGATAACATCATCACTGGCGGCAATGGCAACGACCTATTCTATGGTGGTGGCGGTGCCGATCAATTCATCGGTGGCGGCGGCATGGACACGGTTTCGTACGCCGATAGCACACTGGGCGTTCGCATCAACCTGAAAACTGGGATCAGTACCGGGATCGCGTTGGGTGATACCTATAATGGAATTGAGGCGATGCGTGGTTCGAATTTCAACGACGTGTTTGTCGGTGGTGCTACCGCTCTGGCGCTGGATGGAGGTACCGGCCTCGATGTAGTTAGCTACGAGTCGTCCGAGAGCGGTGTCACTATCGACTTGAAAACCAACGTCAACGCCGGTGATGCTGCCGGCGACACCTTCGTAGGGGTCGAAATCTTTCAGGGCAGCAATTTTGCTGACACCTTGTCTGGTACTGCGCTCAACGACAACTTCGTCGGCGGCAGTGGGGCCGACGTTATTGATGGTCGCGAGGCAATTGATACCGTCTGGTATCTCAATAGCAATGCGGCGGTGAACATAAACTTGCAAACTGGTGTTCATCAGGGCGGCGATGCGCAAGGAGATGTTCTGATCAATGTCGAGAGTATTATCGGTACCAACTTCAATGACACACTGACAGGCGACGGCTTGGCCAATGGGCTTGAAGGCGGACTTGGCAACGACGTGATTGATGGCGGTGATGGCAACGATGTCATTTACGGCAGTATCTATACTCAACTGGGGCCGTTCACGGTCGATGTTGCAGCCGGCGGGCCGCAGGCTGACATGCTGTACGGCGGCAACGGCAACGACAGGATTATCACCGCTCCGGATGACCGTGGCACCATTGCCTTTGGTGAAGCAGGACATGACACGATTTTTGTAGCAAGCGGCACCGCCGTTGGTGGTGAGGGCAATGACGACCTGCTCGGTACGGGAGCGGGGTTTGTCTTGCTCGGTGGTTCGGGCAATGATGCTATGAGCTTCGGCGCCTTAGGTACAGTCGGGCCAATGCTCGCCAGTGGTTTTGCCAACGGCGGTGAGGGTGATGACTTGTACTACGTCAATACTCGCCTGCTAGTGACGATTCGTGATGACGGAGTGAGCACCAACGACAAGCTGATTCTGAACAACGTCCAATCTGCCATGACACTGCAGATGGCGAGAGTGGGCGATGACTTGATCCTTAATGAATCGGGGAGGACAGATCAAGGGGTCAGGCTGCAGGACTGGTTCGCAGGCCAGAACACCATCGAACACTTCCAGGCGGCTAACGGTGACGTGCTCCCAATCAATGACGGGTTCAGTATGTTTGGCTGATCTCGAGACTCGTCTGACTTGATAAAAAAGGGATGAATTCATAAAAGAATTCATTCCTTTTTTCTCAGAAGTCCAGCCAACACGCGAGCCATCGAGCTGGCGCGTTTCCTGCAAGTCCCCCTCAAATCGCCATAAAACGAGCGCTTGCGGTCATTTCGCCTGCGCCTGAAGTGGCAGAAGGTTTAGCCAGAAGGCCCGCAACGCTCAACAAAGCCATGCGCAGCCCGGTGAAGAACAAGAGGGGAGACGATGAAGGCAGTAATTTTGGCGGGTGGCCTCGGCACACGCATCAGTGAAGAGTCGCACCTCAAGCCCAAGCCGATGATCGAGATCGGCGGCAAGCCAATTCTCTGGCACATCATGAAGCAGTATTCCGCTCACGGGATCCATGACTTCGTCATTTGCCTGGGCTACAAGGGCTATGCGATCAAAGACTTCTTCGCCAACTACTTCCTGCACACCTCTGACGTCACGTTCGACATGCGCGAAAACCGCATGGACGTTCACCAGAACTACAGTGAGCCATGGCGCGTAACATTGATCGATACCGGTGAAGAAACCATGACCGGTGGCCGGCTACGCCGCGCCGGACGTTATCTGGAAGATGAAAAAGCGTTCTGTTTTACCTACGGTGATGGCGTTTCCGATCTGAATATCAGCGCACTGGTCGACTTTCACCTGACCCACGGCAAAATGGCCACGGTGACTGCCGTGCAGCCGCCGGGGCGCTATGGTGCGCTGAATCGCGAGGGCGACCAGGTGCTCGGGTTCACTGAAAAACCCCGCGGTGACGGTGGCTGGATCAACGGCGGTTTTTTGTTCTTTCGCCCAAGGTTCTGCCACTGATCGAGGGTGATGAGACCTCGTGGGAGTCCGGTCCGCTGGATGGTCTTGCTGAGCGCGGCGAGTTGATGGCGTACCAGCACGAGGGCTTCTGGCAGCCCATGGACACCCTGCGTGACAAGAATCATCTCGAAGCGCTGTGGCAGAGCGGGGAGGCCCCATGGAAGCAATGGGCCTGAGTGCGGATTTCTGGCGCGGCAAGCGCGTTCTCGTCACCGGACACACCGGTTTCAAAGGCAGCTGGCTGACCCTGTGGCTGCAAAGCCTTGGCGCACAAGTCAGCGGTTTTTCGCTGGACCCGTCGACCGAACCAAGCCTGTTCGAACTGGCGCGGGTCAGCGAGGGCATCAACGATCAGCGCGGTGACCTGCGCGACCTCGGCGCCTTGCTGGAAATCATCGCCGACACCGAGCCGGAAATCGTCCTGCATCTTGCCGCGCAGCCATTGGTGCGTGAAGGCTATCGCGATCCACTCGGCACTTATTCCAGCAATGTCATGGGCACGCTGAACCTGCTCGAAGCGATTCGTCAGGTTGGCGGCGTGCGCGCCTGCGTGCTGGTCACCACCGACAAGGTCTACGCCAACAAGGAATGGCTGTGGCCGTACCGCGAAGACGAAGCCCTCGGTGGCCACGACCCGTACAGCAGCAGCAAGGCCTGCTGCGAATTGCTTGCGCAGTCTTATGCCGCGTCGTTCTTCCCGGCGGACAAGCACGCCGAACACGGTCTGGCCCTGGCCACCGCGCGTGCCGGCAACGTGCTGGGCGGCGGTGATTTTGCCCCGGAGCGACTGATTCCCGACGTGCTCAAAGCCTGGAGTGCGGACGAGCCGGTGACCCTGCGCTACCCGCAAGCCGTGCGCCCGTGGCAGCACGCGCTGGAGCCGCTGGCGGGTTACCTGCAATTGGCCGCTGGCCTTTATGAGCAAGGCCCGGAATACGCCGGCGCGTGGAATTTCGGCCCCGGTGAAGCGGACATGTGCAGCGTCGGCGAGGTCGTCGAATTGCTCGCCAGCCGCTGGCCGCAGGCGCCCGGTTTGCGTATCGAAAAAAGTGAATTGCATGAAGCCGGCCTGCTGCGCCTGGACAGCAGCCGTGCGCGGCAATTGCTGGGTTGGCAAGCGCGCTGGACCTTGCAGCAATGCCTGGCCCAGACCCTGGACTGGCATCTGGCGTGGCAGAACGGCGATGACATGCGCGCCGTCACCCTGGGGCAACTGAACCTGTACCGAGGCGCGCTGTGAGCGAGTTCTTTCTGAAGGCGTTGCCACTGGCCGGGCTGTTCAGCGTCCAGCACAAACGTTTTGAAGACCAGCGCGGACATTTCGCCCGGTTGTTCTGCGAGGGCAGTCTGAGCGCGTTCGGCAGCGAATTTCATATCCGCCAGATCAACCATTCCTGTACTCGCGAGAAGGGCAGTGTACGTGGGCTGCATTATCAGAATGCCAACGCCCCGGAAGCCAAACTGATCACTTGCCTGCGCGGTGAAGTCTGGGACGTGGCGGTGGATCTGCGACCTGACTCGGAAACCTTTTTGCACTGGCACGCCGAGCACTTGAAGGCGGGCGATGGCCGCAGTCTGTTGATACCGGCGGGGTTCGCCCACGGTTTCCAGACCCTCAGCGAAGACGCCGAACTGCTTTATCTGCACAGCGCCGATTACGCGCCGGAGCATGAAGGCGGGCTGTCGGTGAATGATCCGCGGCTGGCGATCGCCTGGCCGCTGCCTGTCAATAATTTGTCAGCGCGAGATTCCAGCCATCCCGCGCTCGATCAACACTTTGCTGGAGTGCGTCTATGAACTGCCGTGGGTGCGCTGCACCGCTGAGCCTGCCGCTGATCGACCTCGGCACCTCGCCACCGTCCAACGCCTATGTACATGCCGATCGCCTGGAACAGGCCGAGCAATGGGTGCCGCTGAAGGTCGCCGTGTGTCAGCAATGCTGGCTGGTACAGACCGAGGATTACACCCGCGCCGACAGCCTGTTCGACGCCGAGTACGCCTATTTCAGTTCGTTCTCCAGCACCTGGCTGGCCCACGCCGAACGCTATGTCGCCGAGATGGTCGAGCGCTTCGGCCTCAACGCTGACAGCCGCGTAGTCGAAGTCGCCGCCAACGACGGCTATTTGTTGCAATACGTCGCCGCGCGCGGCATTGCCTGCCTGGGCGTCGAGCCAACCCGCAGCACCGCGCAGGCGGCACGCGAGAAGGGCCTGGAGATTCGTGAACTGTTCTTCGGTCGTGACACCGCCGCGCAGCTGCAAAGCGAAGGCTGGGGTGCCGACCTGATGGCGGCCAACAATGTGCTCGCCCATGTGCCGGACATCAACGACTTCCTCGGCGGTTTCGCCACGCTGCTCAAGCCGAGCGGCGTCGCCACGTTCGAATTTCCGCAACTGCTGACGCTGATGGCCGGTGCACAGTTCGACACGCTCTATCACGAACACTATTCCTACCTGTCGCTGACCGCCGTGCAGACGTTGTGCGAGCGCAATGGCCTGGAAGTTTTCGACGTCAGCCAGTTGAGCACCCACGGCGGCTCGCTGCGGGTGTTCGTGCAGCGCAAGGATGGCGAACGCCGGGCGGTACAACCGGCCGTTCAGCAACAATTGCAAGCCGAACTCGATGCCGGGGTGAAAACCGCTGAGTACTACGCGACGCTCGCGCCCGCCGCTGAACGCACCAAACATGAACTGCTGCGCTTTCTGTTACAGGCCAAGGCCGATGGCAAACGGGTGGTCGGTTACGGCGCGGCGGCCAAGGGCAATACCTTGCTCAACTACGCCGGGGTCAAGCCGGACCTGCTCGCCTGGGTCGCGGATGCCAACCCGCACAAGCAGGGCAAGTTTTTGCCCGGCAGCCGAATTCCGATCGTGGCGCCGACGCAGATCGATATCGAGAAGCCGGATTACGTATTGGTGCTGCCCTGGAATTTGCTGGACGAGATCATGACTGCGTTTGTTGGCATCCGTGCCTGGGACGGTCGTTTTGTCATTGCCATTCCTGAGTTGATCATTCGATGAGCCGAATTCACTATACGAAACCAAGTGTGGGCGAGCTCGAGGCCAAGTATGTGCTCGACGCCGTGCAGAACGGCTGGGGCGAGCGCTGCTACGAATACATCACCCGTTTCGAGAAGTCCTTTGCCGAACATATGGGCGTACCGTACGCAATTGCTACGTCCAGTTGCACCGGTGCCCTGCACATGGGTATGGCGGCGCTGAATGTCGGCGTCGGCGATGAAGTCATTCTCGCCAATACCAACTGGATCGCCTCGGCAGCGCCGATCACTTATCTGGGCGCAACCCCTGTGTTCGTCGATGTGTTGCCGGACAGTTGGTGCCTCGATCCAGAACAGGTACGTCGGGCGATCACCTCGCGCACCAAAGCGATTCTGGCGGTGCATATTTACGGCAACCTTTGTGACATGGACGCGTTGCTGCAGATTGGCCGGGAGTTCAACCTGCCAGTCATCGAAGACGCCGCCGAAGCCATCGGCTCGCAATGGCGCGGTGCTCCGGCCGGATCGCTGGGCGCTTTCGGTGCCTTTTCCTTTCATGGCACCAAGACCATGACCACCGGCGAGGGCGGGATTTTCGTCTGCTCCGACAAAGCCTTGTACGAGCGCGTACTGACCCTGTCCAATCACGGTCGGGTGGCGGGTAGCACGCGGCAATTCTGGCCGGATTTCGTCGGTTACAAATACAAGATGAGCAACTTGCAAGCCGCCATCGGTTGCGCCCAGCTTGAGCGGGTAGATGAGTTGATCCAGCGCAAACGCGCGATCTTCAACAACTACGCGCAATCGCTCAAGTCGCTGCCGGGTGTGTCGATGAACCCGCAACCGGCCCACTCGCAAAACGGTTACTGGATGCCAACGGTAGTTTTTGATGAGTCTACCGGCATTACCCGCGAGACGCTGATCTCGGCGTTCCAGGCCGCCAATATCGATGCACGGGTGTTCTTTTGGCCGCTGTCGCAATTGCCGATGTTCTGCGATGTGTCGGTGAAAACCCCGGTGGCTTTTTCGCTGCCGGGCCGCGCGATCAACTTGCCGAGCTACCACGACATGACAGACGCCGACCAGCGTCGGGTGATTGACGTGGTGCGCAATGTTCTTGAGGAAAAATCGTGAAAATCTATCTACTCGGCGCAGCCAATCCCGAAACCCTGCGCATGATTCAGGCGGTACAGCGCACGCTACCGAATCAGGAGTTTTTCTTTCTCGACAACGATCCTGCCAAGCAGGGCACGTTGTTTTACGGCCTGCCGGTAGTGGGCGGGATTGACTGTGTTGCGCAATTGAAAGGTGATGACGTGCGCTTCATCAACCTGATCACCGGCAGCACCGCCACGCGCTATCTGACCACCTGCAGCATCGTTGAGGCCGGCGGCCGGTTGGGTAATTTCATTCATCCTTCGATCGATCTGACGATGACGCGCATGGGGGTCGGCAACTACTTGCAGGAAGGTGTGCAACTGCAGGCTGAAGTCAGCATCGGCGACAACAGCAGCATCCATATGGGGGCGCTGATCGCCCACGAAAGCCATGTCGGCAACTCGGTGTTCATTGCCCACGGTGTGAGCGTGTCCGGTTGCTGCGAAATCGGCGACGGCACCTTCATAGGCACGAACGCGAGCATCCTGCCGCGCATTCGCATCGGCCGCTGGGCAACGATTGGTGCCGGCGCGGTGGTGACCAAAGACGTTCCGGACTACGCGGTCGTGGTTGGCAACCCGGGCAAAATCATCAAGACCAACCCTGATTCCTTTCAAGATGGCCGGGTTTTCAAATAATCCGCCGCTCAAAAAATCTGGAGTGTGCAATGAATCCTCATGAGCAGTTTCGTGAAGAAGTAAAAGACAACATCGACGGCCTGCAGCAGGACAAGGCGCTGCAAGCAACCTCGCAGGCCTGGATCAACGACACCGCCAGGCACAAGTACACCTACAACTTCAGCTGGATGGGCCGGCCGATCATCCAGTTCCCGCAGGACATGATCGCCATGCAGGAGATCATCTGGGCGGTGCAGCCCGACATCATCGTGGAAACCGGTATCGCCCACGGCGGCTCGCTGGTGTTTTACGCCTCGATGCTGGAACTGATCGGCAAAGGGCACGTGCTCGGCGTCGACATCGACATCCGTCAGCACAACCGTGAGGCGATCGAGACCCATCCGATGAGCAAGCGCATCCAGATGATCCAGGGTTCGAGTATTGACCCGGCCATCGTCGAGCAGGTGCGTCAACGTGTCGAAGGCAAGAAAGTGCTGGTGGTGCTCGATTCCAACCACACCCACGAACACGTGCTGCAAGAGCTGCGTGCCTACGCACCGATGGCATCGGTCGGTAGCTACTGCGTGGTCATGGACACCGTGGTCGAAGACATGCCGGTGGATGCCTTCCCTGATCGTCCATGGGGCAAGGGTGACAATCCGAAAACCGCGGTTTGGGCCTACCTGGAAGAAAACCGTGATTTTAAAATCGATCAGGCCGTTCACGGCAAGTTATTGATTACCGTCGCACCGGACGGCTACTTGCGTCGCGTACGTTAACCGACAAGACATCGTTGAGTTTTTGGCGACTCGCCAGTTGAGGATTTTTATGCAAGGCAACAACACCTCTGAACATGGATTGGCACTCAACGAACAGTTGACTGTCGTGTTGATGACCCACGAACGCCCGGCGTTTTTGCGGCGCGCGGTGAGGTTCTACAGCAGCTTGCCTTGCAGGATTCTTGTGCTGGACTCCTCGGCCGAAGCGCTGCCGGGTATCGCCGACGTTTATCCGAATGTCGACTACGAACACTTGCCACAGTACGGCTACTGGGGCATTCGAGCGAAGCTGGCTTATGGCGTTGACCAGGTGACGACGCCACTGATGGTATTTGCCGCGGACGATGACTTTCATGTACACGATGCGCTGCATGAAGCCGTCGCGTTCATGCACGCCAATCCTGACTACAGCTTCTGTCATGGCTACAGCATGATGTACCTGTCACTGGCCAACAGCGTGAGCTACTACCGCCGGGATAAAAAAGTCTGTGAAGACTATGCGTCGGAGACGGCGCAGGACCGTGTACTCGATTATCTGTATCAGTATCTACCACCGTTTTACGCAGTTCAGCGCACTGCCAATTTGCAAGAGTGGTATCGCCTGCTGCCTCACGAAACCTCCTTCCAGTGGCAGGAAATCGGCCATACCTGGTACCTGCTCGCGGTCGGCAAGGCGCGGATTTTGCCGATCCCGTATGTGGTGCGTGAGCTCAACTACGAGCACTCCGATCACAACACCGAGATTTACCACTCCCTGGCATATACGGATGCGAAAAACGTCGCCGATCGAGAGGCGTTCGCCGGGTTTCTCTCCGGATTGCCTACGCAAATCAAGCACCAGGATCCGCAACAAGCCAGGCAGTTCGTGCTGGAAAGTTTCGAAGCACTGGCTGACAGCTTGCGCAATCGCCGGTCATTGACCGCCGAGTTGATCATCGAGTCCGCCTGGACTGATATCGAAACCGGCCCACAGCGCCGTTTTGGCCCGAAACAGTATGTCGAGATGCCGTTCTACAATCAGCCGTTCTTCGATCAACTGCAGTGGTTCGAATTTCTCATGCATGCGATGCCGGCGGGGCGTACTCAGCTGCAGAATCTGGAAGGCATCTGGGCGCGTCAGCGCAATCTGATGGAGGCACGCAACAACGACACGCCTGAAAGTGTGCTGGATCGCTTGTGGCAGGCACATGACAGTAATGTGTTCAATCGCCAGGTCATTGCGCGCTTGATTGCGCAGCTGCAATTGGTCGGCGAGGAAGACGACGCGGAGAAATTGCGTGACTGGCTCGCTCGTCTGGAAGAAGTGTCGCGGCAAGGCAACGATCAGGCGTTCGCCAGGATGCTGACGGGCCGGCTGGTTGACTGGTTGGCGGTGCGTCAGCCCGACGCCGAACAGGCCCGGGCCATTGCCGAGCACCTGGCCGAGAACCGCGGGGGCCACAGTTTGGTATTTTCCTGCTCGACCTGGATAACGACATCGATAAATTGCAGGTCACGCTGGACAGCTTGCTCGAAGGTCACAGCAAGGCGTTCAAAGTCGTGGTGCTGACCACGGGTGAGCCCCGGCAGCGACCACTGCACAGAACACGCTACACTTTGTCCGGGTCACCAAAAGCAATTTTGTCGACAAGTTGAATCAAAGCGTCAGTCAATCGTCGTGCGACTGGGTATTGCTGGCCGAAGCAGGCGATGAGTTCACGCCGGGTGGTTTGCTGCGCGCAGGCCTGGAATTGCTCTCTGCCAACCAGGTACGAGCTGTGGCCACGGACGAGATTCAGCGCACGGCCAGCGGTGCGCTGGTCGATGTGTTCCGTCCGGGCATCAATCTTGATTTACTGCAAAGCGTGCCGGCACTGATGGCTCGACATTGGCTGATTCGTCGCGACGTGTTGATCGCGGCCAATGGTTACCAGGCCGACTTCAACAAGGCGCTGGAATTCGATCTGTTACTGCGTCTTGTCGAACAAAATGGCCTTGACGGTCTGGCGCACCTGGATGAGCCGCTGCTGATCGCTCGCGCTCCGGTGCTGGAAGAAAACCTCGATGAGCGTCAGGCCCTGTTGCGCCACTTGGGCAATCGTGGCTACAAGGCGAAAATCACCTCCGCGCAGCCCGGCACTTACCAGATCGATTATCGTCACACCGAACAGCCGTTGGTGTCGATTATCCTGCCGGCCGGCAATGATTTACCGGCGTTGCAACGCTGCGTGGAAGGGGTGCTGCTCAGGACCCGTTACACCCGCTACGAACTGTTGATCGCGGCAAGTAGTGACGTGTCAGCTGCGGTCAGCGACTGGCTGGGCAGCTTGAACCACAGCAAGGTGCGCGTGCTGCGTACCGAACATGCACTGAGTGCGGCCGCATTGTGTAATGCGGCCAGTCGCCAGGCTGCGGGCGAGTTGCTGGTGCTGCTGGCCGCTGACAGTGAAGTGGTCAATCCTAACTGGATCGAGTCGTTGCTCAATCATGCGCTGCGTCCGGAAGTCGGTATCGTCGGTGCCAAGCTGGTCGACCGCGACGGAATGGTCTCGCACGCCGGTTTGATCCTTGGTCTGAACGGGGTGTGGGCTCGCCCTTCGTCGGCGAAAAACACAAGGCTAACGGCTATATGCAGCGCCTGTTGGTCGAGCAGAATTACTCGGCCGTGTCGAAGGTATGCCTGATGGTGCGCAAGGATTTGTTCAACTCGCTCGGCGGGCTGGACGAAGAAACTTTCGCCGCAGGCTACAGCGACGTCGACCTGTGCCTCAAGGCCGGTCAGGCGGGTTACCTCACCGTGTGGACGCCATCCGTGCAGGTGTTGCATACCGGCGAACAGCCAACAGCCGCCGAAGCGCTGCAAGCGTTGCGTGAAAAATGGCCCGAGGCATTCGCGCAGGATCCGGCCTACAACGCCAACCTGGCCCTGACCGGCAAAGGTTTCACCCTGGGCGAAAGTGCCCCGATCAACTGGGCACAGTTGCTCGCTTAAGCTCGCCGGACAGGAATCAGAACATGTTCAACGGTAAATCGATCTTCATCTCCGGCGGCACCGGCTCGTTCGGGCGCAACTTCATCCGTCGCTTGCTGGAGCAATACCAGCCCAAGCGCGTGGTGGTGTTCTCCCGCGACGAGCTGAAACAGTACGAAATGCAGCAGACGTTCAACGCGCCGTGCATGCGCTATTTCATCGGTGACGTGCGTGACGCCGATCGCTTGCGGCAGGCCATGCGCGGTATCGACTACGTGGTGCATGCTGCTGCGCTCAAGCAAGTGCCGGCGGCGGAATACAACCCGACCGAATGCATTCGCACCAACGTCAATGGCGCGGAAAACATCATCGCCGCTGCCATCGACAATGGCGTGAAGAAAGTCGTGGCGTTGTCCACCGACAAAGCGGCCAGCCCGATCAATCTGTACGGCGCGACCAAGTTGCTTTCGGACAAACTGTTCGTCGCCGCCAACAACATTGCCGGCGAGCAGCAAACCCGCTTTGCCGTGGTGCGTTACGGCAATGTCGCCGGTTCGCGCGGCTCGGTGGTGCCGTTCTTCAGTAAACTGATCGCCGATGGCGCGCAGGAGCTGCCGATCACCGACGAGCGCATGACCCGGTTCTGGATCACCCTTGATCACGGTGTGCAATTCGTTCTCGACAGCTTCGCGCGGATGCACGGCGGCGAAGTGTTCGTGCCGAAGATTCCGTCGATCCGCGTTGTCGATCTGGCGCGCGGCATGGCCGAGCATCTACCGCACAAAAGCGTCGGCATCCGTCCGGGCGAAAAACTCCACGAGCTGATGGTGCCGCTGGACGATGCGCGCATGACTCTGGAATTTGAAGATCACTACACGATTCAGCCGTCGATTCGCTTCACCAGCGTCGATGTCGATTTTGCCGTCGACAAACTCGGCGAGCGCGGGCGCGCGGTGAGCGAAGATTTCGAGTACCGCTCCGATACCAATCCGCAGTTCCTTTCGGTCGGGCAGATCGCTGATCTGCACGCGAAACTCTCGGCATGATCCCCTACGGTCGGCAAAGCCTCGATCAGGCGGACATCGATGCGGTGGTCGCGGTGCTGCAATCAGACTGGCTGACCCAGGGGCCAACCATCGAACGCTTCGAGCAGGCGATGGCCGCCCGTTGCCAGGCCGATTTCGCGGTAGCGGTGTGCAACGCCACCGCGGCGCTGCACATCGCTTGTCTGGCGGCGGGGCTGGGGCCGGGCGATCGTTTGTGGACCACGCCGAACACCTTTCTCGCCTCGGCCAACTGCGGGCGCTATTGCGGCGCCGAGGTCGATTTTGTCGACATCGATCCGCTGACCTGGAACCTCGATGCGGTGGTTCTGGCCGCGAAGCTGGAACAGGCCGAGCGCGACGGCACGTTGCCGAAAGTGCTGGTCGCGGTGGCGTTCTCGGGACAGAGCTGTGACATGCGGCGCATCGCCGAACTGGCCGAGCGCTACAACTTCACCGTGATCGAGGATGCCTCTCACGCCGTCGGCGCCAGCTATGCCGGGCGCCCGGTCGGTTGCGGCGAATTTGCCGCGATGACCGTGTTCAGTTTCCATCCAGTGAAAATCATCACCAGCGCCGAGGGCGGCATGGTCCTGACCAATCACCCGCACCTGGTCGAGCGTTTGCAACGCTTGCGCAGCCACGGCATGACCCGTGATGCGCAGCAGATGACCGAGCCCAGTCACGGGCCGTGGTACTACCAGCAGATCGAACTGGGCTTCAATTATCGGGTCACCGATCTGCAAGCGGCGCTGGGCCTGTCACAGTTGGACAAACTGGACGGATTCATCGCCCGGCGCCGCGAATTGGCGGCGCGCTATCATCGCTTGCTGGCGTATTTGCCGGTGACGTTGCCGAGCCCGCAGGAAGAGGCGGAGTCTGCCTGGCACTTGTATGTGATTCGCTTGCAGACCGAGCGCATCAGCCTCAGTCATCGTCAGGTCTTCGAAGGTTTGCGCGTCGCCGGTATCGGCGTGAATCTGCACTACATTCCCGTGCACTTGCAGCCTTACTATCAGGACCTTGGTTTTGCCGAGGGTGATTTTCCCGAGGCTGAACGCTATTACGCTCAAGCCATCAGCTTGCCGCTGTATCCCTTGCTGACTGATGAGCAGCAGGATCATGTAGTCGAGCAACTGCGGCGACTGACCGAAGGATGACCGCTGCGGCGGTGGACGAGACTGTGCAATGCGCGATCTGAGCGAGCAGGAAAGGTTCTGGCAGGGTGAGTTCGGCAACCAGTACGTTGAGCGCAACGTCGGCCAGGCGCTGGTGGCGGGCAATCTCGGCTTTTTCGCCAAAGCGCTGAGCCGCGCGGGGCGTGTCGACAGTCTGCTGGAGCTGGGCACCAACGCCGGCAACAATTTGCAGGCACTGCGTCAGTTATTGCCGCGCTGCGAACTGTTCGGGGTCGAGATCAACGAAAGCGCCTATGCACAGGCGCAGGCGCTGGACATTGCGCAGATCTGGCACGGCTCGTTGTTCGATTTTCCTGGCGAGCGCCGCTACGATCTGACCCTGAGCAAAGGCGTGCTGATCCATCTGGCCCCTGAGCTGTTGCCGCGCGCCTATGCGCAGTTGTACGAGCTGAGCCAGCGCTACATCCTGATCGCCGAGTATTACAATCCGGCGCCGGTGGAAATTGCCTACCGCGGCAACAGCGGCAAGCTGTTCAAGCGTGATTTCGCCGGGGAAATGCTCGACCGCTATGCTGACCTGCAACTGGTCGACTATGGCTTCGTCTATCACCGCGATCCGCAGTTTCCGGCGGACGACATCACTTGGTTCCTGTTGGAAAAACGCCCTTGAGCAACGTCGCAATCATCCCTGCCCGTGGCGGCAGCAAGCGTATCCCGCGCAAGAATCTCTTGCCGTTCGATGGCGTGCCGATGATTGCCCGCTCGATCCGCACGGCGCTGGATTCAGGTTTGTTCGAGCAGGTTGTGGTCAGCACCGACGATGTCGAGATTGCCGAGGTCGCGAGGGCGCACGGTGCGCAGGTACCGTTCATGCGCCCGGCCGATCTGGCCGATGATTTCACCGGCACGGCGGCGGTCATCGCGCATGCGCTGGAGCAGTTGCCGACCTTCGATTTTGCCTGCTGCATTTACGCCACTGCGCCGCTGTTGCAGGCACGCTATCTGCGTCAGGGTTTCGAGCTGCTGGAGCAGCATCCTGATCGATCATTTGCGTTCTCGGTTTGTGATTTCGCGTTTCCGGTGCAGCGTGCGCTGACCGTGGACGGAAAGGGGCCTTGACGGCGTTGTATCCCGAGTTTCGCAATACCCGCTCGCAGGATCTGCCCGAGGCGTATCAGGATGCCGGTCAGTTCTATTGGGGCGCAGCGCGGCGTGGCTGCGCGGTGACGTGCTGTACTCGCCGGCCAGCCTGCCGGTGATTCTGCCGCGCTATCTGGTCCAGGACATCGACACGCCCGAGGACTTCAAACGCGCCGAATACCTGTACGCGGCGCTCAAGGCCGGCGGAGAGCTTTCATGAGAGTGCTGATTCGCGCTGACGCCTCGCCGACCATTGGCAGCGGTCACATCGCCCGTTGCCTGACTTTGGCGCGGGTAATGAAACAGCAGGGCAGCCATGTCGCGTTTGCCTGCCGGCGCTTGCCGGGGCATCGACTGGATGCCTTGAATGCCGAAGGCTTCGAAACCTTCGCGCTGCCCGAGCGCTATCGCGATGAGGACCCGTTGCAGGCCATCGAATCGATGCTGCCGTGGCAGTTCGACATTGATGCACTGGGCTTGCTGCTCGACGGGCAGGCGGAGTTCGACTGGATCATCGTCGACCATTACGGCCTCGACCATCACTGGCAAACTGCGGCGCGGCGCTGGGCGCATCGCATCGCGGCGGTGGACGATCTGGCCACCCGGCGTTACAGCGTCGATCTGCTGCTCAATCAGAATCTGTCCGGCCTCAGCGAAAACTATGCGCCGCTGCTGCCGGCGGGATGCCGCACCTTGCTCGGCCCGCGCTATGCGATGTTGCGCGAGGAATTCGCTTGCGCGGCAATCGAGATCAAACCGACGGCGCGCCGGGTATTGGTCAACTTCGGCGGCTTCGATGCGGCGATGCAGACCCATCACGCGATGCTCGCCCTGGCCGATTTCAACGAGCTGCAAGTGGACTTCGTTGCCGGCGCCGACAACCCGGCGTGGGCACAAATGCAGGCGTTGGCCGAGACGCGGCCGAACTGGCGCTTGCACAGTTTTGTCAGCGATTTTTATCAGCGCATGACCGAGGCCGATCTGTTCATCGGCGCGGGCGGCGGTACCAGTTGGGAGCGTGCGGCGCTGGGCCTGCCGACAATCTGCATCGCGGTGTCGAACAACCAGCAGGCCAACGGTGAAGTCATGGCCGCTGCGGGCGCGCATGTGTTTCTCGGCGCCCGTGAGCAAGTCAGCATTGAGCAATTGCGCGATGCGGTGGGGTTCGTCGCCAACAATTTCTATTTGCGCCAAAGCCTGGCCGAACGCTCGCGGCAACTGGTCGATGGCCGTGGCGCCGAGCGCGTTGCGGCAGCATTGGCCGGGGCGGTGCTGAAGCTGCGCCCGGCAACGCTCGACGACGCGCAGTTGCTGTTCGACGGGCGCAATGCCGAAGCGGTGCGGCGCGGGTCGCTGGACTCCAGCGTGATCGACTGGCCGCAGCATCTGGACTGGCTGACGGCGAGTCTGCGCAACCCGCAGCGGCTGTTGTTGATTGCCGAGGCCGACGACGGTGCCGTTGGTGTGGTGCGTTATGACCTGCGCGGGTTCGACGCGGAGGTTTCACTGTATCTGCTTGAGGGGCGCATCGGCCTGGGCTGGGGCAGGGCGCTGCTGGCGCGGGGCGAAGCGTTCGTCACGATGCACTGGGCGCAACTGCAAGCTATCAGCGCTCGGGTTTTGCCGGGCAACATCCCGTCGTTGAATCTGTTTCGTGACGCAGGCTTCAGCCAGGAGGCCTGCGCGTTCACTCGTGTTCTGAAGGAACCTTCGCATGACTAGCTTCAAGATTGGCCACCGCTCGATCGGTGCCGATGCGCCGCCGTTCATCATTGCCGAGATGAGCGGCAACCATAACCAGTCGCTGGAGGTCGCCCTGCAAATCGTCGAGGCTGCTGCCAGAGCCGGGGCGCATGCCTTGAAGCTGCAAACCTATACTGCCGAGACCATGACCCTGGATCTGTCTGAAGGCGAATTCTTCATCAAGGATCCGGGTAGTCTGTGGGCTGGCACCTCACTGTATGAGCTGTACGAAAAAGCCCATACGCCGTGGGAATGGCACGCGCCGATTTTTGCTCGGGCCAAAGAATTGGGAATGCTCGCGTTCTCGACGCCGTTTGATGACAGCGCGGTGGATTTTCTCGAAAGCCTCGATGTACCGGCCTACAAGATCGCCAGTTTCGAAAACACCGACCTGCCGCTGATTCGTCGTGTGGCGGCTACCGGTAAGCCGTTGATCATTTCCACCGGCATGGCCAGCATCGCCGAACTGGATGAAAGCGTGCGGGCCGCACGCGAGGCTGGCTGCAAGGATCTGGTGCTGCTCAAGTGCACCAGCACCTATCCGGCGACCCCGCTCAACAGCAACGTACGCACGATCCCGCATTTGCGGGAATTGTTCGGTTGTGAAGTGGGGTTGTCCGATCATTCGATGGGCGTTGGCGTTTCCGTTGCGGCGGTGGCGCTCGGGGCGACAGTGGTTGAAAAACATTTCACCCTTGACCGTTCAGCCGGTGGCGTCGACGCCAGTTTTTCCCTGGAACCTACAGAAATGGCCAGTCTGGTGGTAGAAACCGAGCGCGCCTGGCAGGCCATGGGCCAGGTGCATTACGGCGTCACCGAAGCCGAGCGCAAGTCGCTGGTGTATCGGCGCTCGCTGTATGTCACCGCCGACATGGTCGCCGGTGAGACCTTCAGTCGCGACAATCTGCGCGCGATTCGCCCGGGTCTCGGTCTGCCGCCCAAGCACACCGACGCCGTCCTCGGCCGCCGCGCCCGCGCACCGATCAAGCGTGGCACGCCGCTGGACTGGTCGTTGCTCGAATAAGCCGATCTGCACCGATTCGGCTAAATAGCGTGACCTGCGAGTCATAACGCGCATCTTCACTGTATTGTATTGATCGGGGAGATGGCGCCTGGCCCGTTTGCGGTTCCAGTGATAGCCCTTTGCGCTCCCCGTGGCTGCCCGTTGTGGCGGCCATTTGCTGTTTGTCGGCGCCCCTCGAATCCTTGCGAGCGGTGGTTTTGGGCTGTTTTTTATTGGGAAGCCGTAATGATTGGCATAAAAAGCATTGCGAGCTACGTTCCTGTAGCCGGCGTGGACAATTACGCACAAGGTGCAAAATTCGAGAAGGATGAAGAATTCATCCTTGGCAAGATCGGTTCGGCGTTCCTGCCGCGCAAAGACGCTGAGCAGGAAACCTCCGACCTGTGCGTGGAAGCGGCCAATGCGCTGTTTGCCAGCAACCCTGAACTGAAGCGTG
Organism: Pseudomonas sp. B21_DOA; assembly: GCA_030544685.1. Classification (NCBI taxonomy): domain Bacteria; kingdom Pseudomonadati; phylum Pseudomonadota; class Gammaproteobacteria; order Pseudomonadales; family Pseudomonadaceae; genus Pseudomonas; species Pseudomonas sp. B21_DOA. The sequence continues at coordinate 2,661,524 of CP086683.1, forward strand.
AATCGATCGATGCGCTGATTGTCGTCACCCAGAATGGTGACGAAGAAGGTCTGCCGCACACCGCTGCCATCGTTCAGGACAAACTCGGCCTGCCGACCAACGTCGCGGCGTTCGACATTTCCCTGGGCTGCTCCGGTTACGTCTACGGCATCTACGCGATCAAAGGCTTCATGGAAGCCGCCGGCCTGAAGAACGGCCTGCTGATCACTGCTGACCCGTACTCGAAAATCGTTGACCCGGAAGACCGCAACACCACCATGCTGTTTGGCGATGCCGCCACGGCAACGTGGATGGGCGAACACCCGACCTGGGCACTGGGCAAGGCCAAGTTCGGCACCGACGGTTCCGGCGCACCGCACTTGAAAGTGAGCAACGGCGTGTTCTTCATGAACGGTCGTCAGGTGTTCAACTTCGCATTGCTGAAAGTGCCGGCACACTTGCACGAGTTGCTCGACGATTCCAATCTCAAGGCCGATGACATCGACGCATTCTGCATTCACCAGGGCAGCGCGGCGATTGTCGATGCCGTGGCGCGACGCTTCGAAGGCGAGCCGGAGAAGTTCATCAAGGACATGGTCGAGACCGGCAACACCGTGTCGTCGAGCATTCCGTTGCTGCTCGAAAAACACGTGCTCGACTCCGACTGGCAGCGCATTGCCCTGAGCGGTTTTGGCGTCGGTCTGTCGTGGGGCTCGGCGATCATCTATCGTCCGTAAGCTGCTGCAAAAACCACTGATACAAAAATAGCGTTCAAGGTTAACCTTGAACGCTATTTTTGCCCGAGAAGGAGCGCGAGGCGCCATGAGCGAGTTTTTCCAAGCCAATGCCGAGGTGTTGCAACGGCGCTGGCCGGCGCTGTTCGAGCGATTGATGGCTGAAGACAGCGCGTCCGTACAGGCCGAACTCGTGCAAGGGCTGGGCTCGACGCTGAGCGTTGACGGCATTCAGTTGACCAGTCGCCATGATCGTCTGCACGAGGCGCAGGTTCAGGCGGCAAGCCTGCCGGAAAAACCGCAACTCCATGTCTATGGCACCGGGCTGGGCGACTTGCCCGGCGTGCTTCTCGAACGTGCGGGGCTCGAGCGCCTCTACGTGCACATTCTCAATGGCGCGCTGTTCGCACTGGTGCTGCAACTGCTCGATCAGCGCCAGTGGCTGCAGGATCCCCGTGTCGAACTGTTTTACGCGGGTGATCACCCGGACTTCTTCACGCCGTTCTTTGCCTTGCCCGCCGAGATGCTGCTGGCCGATGACTTCAACGCGAAGATCCGCGACCGGCTGATCAATGAAGTGCACCTGACGTTCAACAATCGTGATTTCGATCCGCAGTCGCCAGAAATCCAGCAACGCTTGCAGGAATGTCTGCCGGTGTTGCTTGGCGATGACGATGTCGCGCAGCTGTTCGGCAGTTGCGCTGGACGTGAAATCTACGTAATCGCCACCGGACCGACGCTGGAGCAGCATTTCGAACGTCTGGCGGCGATTCGTCAGCTTGCTGAGCGGCCGTTGTTCATCTGTGTTGATACCGCTTATCGACCGTTGCGCGAACATGGCATCGTGCCGGATCTGGTGGTTAGCATCGATCAGCGCATCGGCTTTCGGCATCTGCCCTTTGAGACGTCTGACGGCATTACGCTGGTGTACCTGCCGATGAGCGACCCGCAGGTATTGAAGGCATGGAAGGGCAAGCGCTATGGCGGCTATTCGGCCAGCCCGATCTATGCCGAGCTGCAAAAACAGTATCCACGCGGCGAGCTGCACGTCGGCGGCAGCGTGATTCATCCGGCGGTGGATCTCGCGGTAAAAATGGGCGCGAGCCGAATCACTCTGTTTGGCGCTGACTTCGCTTTCCCGATGAGCAAGACCCACGCCGGTTGGGACGACGGTGATCTGGGCCCGCCGCTGGCCCAGGCGAGGCACTGGGTGCGCGATGGCCACGGTCAGCGCGTCAGTACTCAGCTGAATTTTCGCGGATATCTGTGTGTGCTTGAGCGTTATATCGCCGCGCATCCAAAGGTCGAATTTCTCAACAGCAGCCGCGCCGGTGCATTGATTGCCGGGACCGCTTTCAATCCGGAGTTCGTGCAATGAGTGCGCTGAGTCAATGTCAGGATCAGTGTCGTCAGTGTGCCGCGTTGTTTCGCCTTGGGCGTGACGTTGAGGCGGCACTGACGATGGTCGATGTATTCGAACAGGCCCAGCAATGTCTGGCGTCTGCCTCAGTGGGTATCCAGCAGGCGTGGGCACAGGTGCTCACGCAAATGCTCGACTGTCAGGAGCGCCAGGACTGGTTGGGCCTGGCTGACTATATGGAATACGAACTGGTCGAATTGCTGGAAAGTGCCAGGCGCTGAACCGCTGCGCAGCACTGGCCCGCGGCTTTGCGTTACAGGCGGTTTTATGACGTCATTTTTTCGCGCTGGATGTGCTGCTAAGTCTTTGTTTTCTCGGGGGTGGCGTGGTGATGGCAAAATTTTTTCAAAAAGCCCTCAAGCAACCTGCAATCCCGACGATAACTATTACGAAGGTTCTCTAGGCCATACCCGGCGGTTGCCAGGGCCGGAAGCCGCAGTACCCAACCAACGAGGAATTCGTCATGGCTTTAACAGTAAACACCAACACCACATCGTTGAACGTTCAGAAAAACCTGAACCGCGCTTCCGACGCTCTGTCCACTTCGATGCAACGCCTGTCTTCCGGCCTGAAAATCAACAGCGCTAAAGACGACGCTGCCGGCCTGCAGATCGCTACTCGCATGTCTTCCCAGATCCGTGGTAACACCCAGGCTATCCAGAACGCCAACGACGGTATCTCCGTTGCTCAGACCGCTGAAGGCGCTCTGCAAGCTTCGACCGACATCCTGCAGCGTATGCGTGAACTGGCTGTTAAAGCCCGTAACGGTACCAACGGCACTGCTGACCAGACTGCAACCAACGCTGAATTCGCTCAGATGTCTGACGAAATCACCCGTATCTCGGCTGCTACCAACCTGAACGGCAAAAACCTGCTGGACGGTTCGGCTGGTACTGTAACTCTGCAAGTTGGCGCCAACACTGGCTCCGCCAACCACATCGACCTGGTTCTGAGCGGCAAGTTTGACGCTGCAAGCCTGTCGGTAGGTAGCGGTACTGTTGTTCTGACCGGTGCTACTTCCGCAGCCGCTGCTTCGAACATCGACAACGCGATCACTGCAATCGACGCTGCAATTGCGAACATCAACGCCACCCGCGCTGCTCTGGGTGCTTCGCAAAACCGTCTGACCAGCACCATCTCCAACCTGCAGAACATCACTGAAAACACCACCGCTGCTCAGGGTCGTGTACAGGACACCGACTTCGCCGCTGAAACTGCTAACCTGACCAAGCAGCAGACTCTGCAGCAAGCTTCGACCTCCGTACTGGCTCAAGCCAACCAACTGCCTTCCGCTGTACTGAAGCTGCTTCAGTAATCCGGATCGAGTTTAAGCGGGGAGTGCGCTTGTCGTGCTCTCTCGCTTTTTTACGTTAAGAGGTGATGGGCATGGACATGAGCGTAAAGCTTAACGTGTCTTATCCGGCTCCCAAGCCAGTGCCACCGGTCGCTGACAAACCGTCAGAGCTGCCTAAAGTCCAAGAGACTGAAGCACCGGTCGCGGCCAAGGATCAGGATTCGGACAGCGCCAAGTTGAAGCTGGCGGTGCAGGAGATCGAGAAGTTCGTCCAGTCGATCAAGCGCAATCTGGAGTTTTCGATTGATGAACACTCCGGCAAAGTCATCGTCAAAGTGATTGCAAGCGAAACGGGTGAGGTCGTTCGACAGATTCCCTCCGCCGAAGCCCTCAAGCTGGCCGACAGCCTGGCCAATGCGAGCCACGTATTGTTCGACGCTAAAGTCTGATAGCTGGCATGAATAATGTTTGTCCGTTCTCAGGGCGCGTGTAACGGTCAAAAGAATGGCAACAATCTGAAGGGAGATGCACATGGCAAGTCCAATTCTACCGGGTTCCGGACTGGGTTCCGGCCTGGACATCGGCGCGATCGTGACCGCGCTGGTCAACGCCGACAAGTCTGCCAAGCAGACGCAGATCGATACTGCAACCAAAACCAACAGCCTGAAGATTTCCGGTGTCGGTTCGCTGAAAAGTGCACTGGCTGCGTATCAGAAAGCGATGGGCGATCTGAACAAAGCTTCGAGTCCGGCGTTTGCCGGTTTTACCGCAACGTCTGACACCCCATCGGTTGTCGGTGCTACCTCGGATAAAACCGCCGTACCGGGTACTTACAGCGTCGTCGTGAAAAACCTGGCCACCGGCTCGAAAGTTGCCAGTGCCGCCTTTGCCGGCGGGGCCGCCAGTGCCATTCCGAGTGGTACTCTGAAAATCAGTCAGAATGGCATTGATTACAATGTCGCGATTCCGGCCAATGCCACCTTGCAGTCCACGCGCGATGCGATCAACACCGCGCAGTCCAGCAATGGCATTTCCGCGAACATCGTGACTGACAGTACCGGCGCCTCGCGTCTGGTACTGAGCTCCAACAAGACGGGCGCCGGCATGGACCTGCAGGTCAGCGGTATCGCCGGTCTCGAGATCGATGGCACCCAGAAGATGGGTGACAATCCTGCGGCAGGGGCATCCGGTGCGGTCGGTGATGTGGCCAAGGACGCCAGCCTGACCATTGACGGACTGGCCGTTACCAGCAAGACCAATACCGTGACCGGTGCGATCAGCGGCATGACGCTTAACCTGACTGCTGCCAGTCCGTTGGTCAATGGCGTCGCAACGCCAGCGACCGTTTCGGTTGCGACCAATACCGCCGGCATCCAGACATCGCTGCAATCGTTCATCGATTCCTATAACACCCTGAAGAAAACCATCGACACCTTGTCCAAGGCAACGCCGGATGCCGATGGCAATCTGACCGTTTCGGCGGCGTTCACCGGTGACGCTCTGCCGCGTTCGTTGATGGCGGACGTGCGGGCTCAGTTGACAGATCCAGGGGCGGGCGGAGCAGGGCAATTGTCCGTGCTCTCGCAGATGGGTGTCTTGACTGACAGTAAAACCGGTTTGCTGACGCTCGATACCGCAGTATTCAACAAGCGTATGGAAATCCCTGGCATGGCTGGCCAGGTTCAACAGCTGTTCAGCGGCACCGATTCCAAGAATGGTCTGTTGGCGCGTATGACTGCGGCGGTTGATCCGTACGTCAAGACTGGTGGGCTGCTCGATCAGCGCAGTTCCAACCTGACTAATCTGACATCGAGCCTGCAAAAGCAGCAGGCGGCGCTGGATCTGCGCGTGGCCAACCTGACGACGACATTGACCGCCAAGTACAATGCCATGGACTTGCTGGTAGGGCAGATGAAGGCAACGGCGAGCAACATCACGTCGTTCTTCAGCTCGCTGAACGCTCAGCAGTCCGCGAAGTAACAGTCAGTAACGACAAAAACCCGGCTACGCTTTATCGGCGTGCGCCGGGTTTTTGTCTTTGATCTAAAGTTTTCGGACCGGTTGGCGATACACTGGTTATACGAGTCAACGTGGCAATGAGGTAGAACATGAACCCGATGTTAGCCCTTCGGCAGTACCAGAAAGTCGGCGCCCATGCGCAGACGTCCGAAGCGAGCCCGCACCGTCTGGTGCAAATGTTGATGGAAGGTGGCCTGGCCCGGATTGCGCAGGCCAAGGGCGCCATCGAACGCAAGGACATTCCCGGCAAGTGCACGGCGATCAGCAAGGCCATCGGCATTGTCAGTGGCCTGCGTGAAGGCCTCGATCTTGAAAACAACGCCGAGGCGCTGGCCGATCTGGATGGCCTGTACATCTACATGATGAAGCGTCTTGCCGAGGCGAACATCAGCAGCGACCCACGTGTGCTCGACGAAGTCGCCGGCCTGCTGACAACGGTCAAAGAAGGTTGGGACGCCATCGCGCCCGTGCCGGCTCCGCAGTTCTGAAGGAGATCACCATGAGTCTTGTATTGCAGCGAATAGCCGATACCCGTGAAGCGTTGGTCGGAGCATTGGCCGAACGAAACTGGGAAGCCATTGGTGAGTTGGATCTGGCTTGCCGTTCCTGCATGGAAGACGTCATGGCGGAAGCTTCGCTGGACGAAGTGGCACTGCGCGACAACCTTGAGGAGCTGCTATTCGTCTACAAAGAGCTTCTCGAGGTAGCAATGGGCGAGCGGCAGGCGATAGCCAACGAGATGTCGCAGATCACCCAAGCGCAAAAGGCTGCAAAGGTTTACCATCTGTTTGGTTGATTAACCGTCAGTTAAACCAGACATGTGCGCCATAAATTTGACTGTGCACGGTTTTTTGACTTAACTAGTGGCTATTATCAGGTTTAGGGCGTCTACAGGCACATGGTGTCCTGCAAGCGTCTCGCTTGCCTTATTTTTCGGGCATTGAGTTGACTAGGGAAGTTGCTATTGCATGTGGCGTGAAACCAAAATTCTGCTGATCGATGACGATAGCGTCCGCCGCCGCGACCTGGCGGTGATTCTGAATTTTCTTGGCGAAGAAAATTTACCCTGCGGCAGCCATGACTGGCAGCAGGCAGTCGGCTCTTTGTCGTCTAGTCGTGAGGTCATTTGCGTACTGATCGGGACGGTCAATGCTCCTGGCGCGCTTTTGGGCTTGCTAAAGACACTCGGAACCTGGGATGAGTTCCTTCCGGTTTTGTTAATGGGCGATAATTCTTCCGTTGATCTGCCTGAAGACCAGCGTCGCCGCGTGCTGTCGACCTTGGAAATGCCGCCCAGCTACAGCAAATTGCTCGATTCGCTGCACCGCGCCCAGGTCTATCGCGAAATGTACGACCAGGCCCGTGAACGCGGCCGTCATCGCGAACCCAATCTTTTCCGCAGCCTCGTCGGTACCAGCCGTGCGATTCAGCACGTGCGGCAGATGATGCAGCAGGTCGCCGACACTGACGCCAGCGTGCTGATCCTCGGCGAGTCCGGCACCGGCAAGGAAGTGGTCGCGCGCAACCTTCACTATCACTCCAAACGTCGCGACGCGCCGTTCGTTCCAGTCAACTGCGGGGCGATCCCGGCAGAGCTGCTCGAAAGCGAACTGTTCGGCCACGAGAAGGGCGCCTTCACCGGCGCGATCACCAGCCGTGCCGGGCGCTTTGAACTGGCCAACGGCGGCACGCTGTTCCTCGACGAAATCGGCGATATGCCGCTGCCGATGCAGGTCAAGCTGCTGCGCGTATTGCAAGAGCGTACCTTCGAGCGCGTGGGCAGCAACAAGACCCAAAGCGTCGACGTGCGCATCATTGCCGCAACGCACAAGAATCTCGAAAGCATGATCGAGATCGGCTCGTTCCGCGAAGACCTCTACTATCGCCTGAACGTGTTCCCGATCGAGATGGCGCCGCTGCGTGAGCGCGTCGAGGACATCCCGCTGCTGATGAACGAATTGATCTCGCGCATGGAACACGAGAAGCGCGGTTCGATCCGTTTCAACTCGGCGGCGATCATGTCGCTGTGCCGTCACGGCTGGCCGGGCAACGTCCGCGAGCTGGCCAACCTCGTCGAGCGCATGGCGATCATGCATCCGTACGGAGTGATCGGCGTGGTCGAGTTGCCGAAGAAGTTCCGCTACGTCGACGACGAAGACGAGCAAATGGTCGACAGCCTGCGCAGCGATCTTGAAGAGCGTGTGGCGATCAACGGCCACACGCCTGACTTCAGCGCCAACGCGTTGCTGCCGCCGGAAGGCCTCGATCTCAAGGACTACCTCGGTGGTCTGGAGCAAGGCCTGATTCAGCAAGCCCTGGACGACGCCAATGGCATCGTGGCACGGGCCGCTGAACGTCTGCGTATTCGCCGCACGACCCTGGTCGAGAAGATGCGCAAATACGGCATGAGCCGGGCTGGAGGAGACGAACAGGCGGATGATTGACGCCGGTTTTTCAAGCGCTTCATTTATAAGCGGTTTTTTTAGGCACGGGTATTGCTATAGCCCTCGTAACGTTCCGTTTCACTGACGGTCAGCCAAGCGAGAGAGCCCAATGCCCCAAGCCGCCCAGATCTCTTCTGCCTCCAATATCGTGGGGCAACCCTCGTCCGTAGAGCAGGCAAGTCGTCAGGGACTTGAGCAGGCATTTCAGCTGTTCAACCAGATGTCGAGTCAGCTGACCGACTCTTACAGCCTGCTCGAAGCGCGGGTCACCGAGCTCAAGGGTGAGCTGGCCGTGGTCAGCGCCCAGCGCATGCAGGAACTGGCGGAAAAAGAGCGCTTGGCCAATCGCTTGCAAAACCTCCTCGACCTGTTGCCCGGCGGCGTCATCGTCATCGACGGCCACGGTCTGGTGCGCGAAGCCAACCCGGCCGCCATCGATCTGCTCGGCTCGCCACTCGAAGGCGAACTCTGGCGCCATGTGATTGCACGCTGCTTCGCTCCCCGCGAAGACGACGGTCATGAAATTTCCCTGAAAAATGGTCGACGCCTGTCGATTGCCACCCGCTCGCTGGACGCCGAGCCGGGGCAGTTGGTGCTGCTCAACGACTTGACTGAAACCCGTCATCTGCAAGACCAACTGGCACGGCACGAGCGCTTGTCTTCGCTGGGCCGCATGGTTGCGTCTCTGGCTCATCAGATTCGTACGCCGCTGTCCGCCGCGTTGCTCTACGCCAGTCATTTGACTGAGCAGCAATTGCCGGTGGAAACCCAGCAGCGCTTCGCCGGCCGCCTGAAGGAGCGTCTGCACGAACTCGAACATCAAGTGCGCGACATGCTGGTGTTCGCTCGCGGTGAATTGCCGCTGACCGACCGCCTCACCCCTGATGCCTTGATGCAATCGCTGCAGGCTGCGGCGCTGACCCACGTGCAGGATCTGCCAATCCGCTGGCAGTGCGACAGCCATGCCGGTGAGCTGCTGTGCAACCGCGACACGCTGGTCGGCGCATTGCTGAATCTGATTGAAAACGCCATTCAGGCGAGCGCCGGCGAGGCGCGCCTGAAAGTGCATTGCTACACCAGAGGCAATACGCTGCGTCTGTGTGTCAGCGACAACGGCAGCGGTATTGAGCCGACAGTTTTGGCGCGCCTCGGCGAGCCTTTTTTACTACCAAAGTCACCGGGACCGGCCTTGGCCTGACCGTGGTCAAAGCGGTGGCCCGCGCGCATCAGGGAGAATTGACCCTGCGCTCGCGAGTCGGGCGCGGCACCTGCGCGCAGGTCAGCCTGCCACTGTTTTCCGCTGCACAAGGAGTTGAATAAACGTCATGGGCATCAAGGTGTTGCTGGTCGAGGATGACCGTTCGTTGCGCGAGGCGCTGGCCGATACGCTGCTGCTCGCCGGCCACGACTATCACGCCGTCGGCAGCGCCGAAGAAGCACTGACGGCTGTCGCGCAGCAAGCCTTCAGCCTGGTGGTCAGCGACGTCAACATGCCGGGCATGGACGGTCATCAATTGCTTGCCCTGCTGCGCGCGCGCCAACCGCAATTGCCGGTGCTGCTGATGACCGCCCACGGCGCGGTCGAACGTGCGGTCGATGCCATGCGCCAGGGTGCGGCGGATTATCTGGTCAAGCCGTTCGAACCCAAAGCGCTGCTCGATCTGGTGGCGCGCCATGCCTTGGGCAGCATTGACGCTGGCGAAGCGGACGGTCCGGTCGCCGTTGAACCGGCCAGTGCGCAGTTGCTTGAATTGGCGGCACGGGTCGCACGCAGTGATTCGACTGTGTTGATCTCTGGCGAGTCCGGCACCGGTAAAGAAGTGCTGGCGCGCTACATTCACCAGCAATCGCGGCGGGCCAGTCAGCCCTTTATTGCGATCAACTGCGCGGCGATTCCCGACAACATGCTCGAAGCGACGCTGTTCGGTCATGAGAAAGGTTCGTTCACCGGTGCTATCGCCTCGCAGGCCGGCAAGTTCGAGCAGGCGGACGGCGGCACCATTCTGCTCGACGAAATTTCCGAAATGCCGCTGGGCCTGCAAGCCAAGTTGTTACGTGTTCTGCAAGAGCGCGAAGTCGAGCGCGTGGGCGCCCGCAAGCCGATCAGTCTGGATATTCGCGTGGTCGCCACGACCAACCGCGATCTGGCCGGTGAAGTGGCGGCGGGGCGTTTTCGCGAAGACCTGTTTTACCGTTTGTCGGTTTTCCCCTGGCGTGGCGTCCACTTCGCGAGCGCACTGCCGATATCCTGCCGCTGGCGGAAAAGTTGTTGGCCAAACACGTCAATAAAATGAAGCACGCCGCAGCGAAGCTATCGCCCGAAGCGCAAGCCTGCCTGACCGCATATCCGTGGCCGGGCAATGTGCGTGAACTGGACAACGCCATTCAGCGTGCGTTGATTCTGCAGCAGGGCGGTTTGATTCAGCCGCAGGATTTTTGCCTGAGCGGTGCGGTGACATTTGCGCCGTCGCCGGTCGCGGCACCGGTGATCCGCGAGGTGGAAATCGAGGCGGATTCTTCCGGCGCCCTGGGCGATGACCTGCGCCGCCGGGAGTTTCAGATGATCATCGACACCCTGCGCGCCGAGCGTGGCCGGCGCAAGGAAGCTGCCGAAAAACTCGGCATCAGCCCGCGTACCCTGCGCTACAAACTGGCGCAAATGCGCGACGCCGGGATGGACGTCGAAGGCTATCTGTTCGCCACCTGATCGATGCTGCAAAACATCCAGATGCTTTTCTCAGAAGGGTGCCCATGAGCTGGCACCCTTGTTGCTAATACCTGTGTACCCGCCGAGTGAGTGTCAAAAATTGCGGGCCGCCCAAGAGAGTAGACCATGAGCCAAGGTATTGAATTTAATCGGTTGATGATGGACATGCAGGCCATGAAAGTGGATGCCATGTCTGCGCGTAAATCGACTGCCGCTGTCCCTGAAATCGCGGGCAGCAGCTTTTCCGACATGCTCGGTCAGGCGATCAATAAAGTCAGCGATACCCAACAGGCGTCGACTCAACTGGCCAATGCGTTCGAGATCGGCAAGAGCGGCGTCGACCTGACTGACGTCATGATTGCGTCGCAAAAAGCCAGCGTGTCGTTCCAGGCTCTGACCCAGGTGCGCAACAAACTGGTCCAGGCTTACCAAGACATCATGCAGATGCCGGTTTAAGGGCGAAATAAGTCATGGCAGAAGCAGTCGCTGATAACGTTCCGGCCAAGGCCACCCCGATCGACGGCAAACCGCCGCTGTTCGGCCTGTCCTTTCTGGAAAACCTTTCCCAGATGACCGTGCTGCGTCAGGTCGGCCTGTTGGTCGGTCTGGCTGCGAGCGTGGCGATTGGCTTTGCCGTGGTGCTGTGGTCGCAGCAGCCGGATTACCGTCCACTGTACGGCAGCCTTGCCGGCATGGACGCCAAACAGGTCATGGAAACTCTGGCCGCCGCTGACATTCCTTACAACGTGGAGCCCAATTCCGGCGCCTTGCTGGTCAAGGCCGACGACCTGTCCCGTGCACGGATGAAACTCGCTGCCGCTGGTGTCACTCCCAGCGACGGCAACATCGGTTTCGAAATCCTCGACAAGGAACAGGGTCTGGGCACCAGCCAGTTCATGGAAGCGACCCGTTATCGTCGCGGCCTCGAGGGCGAACTGGCGCGCACTATCTCCAGCCTGAACAACGTCAAGGGTGCGCGCGTGCACCTGGCGATTCCGAAGAGTTCGGTGTTCGTCCGTGACGAGCGCAAGCCGAGCGCCTCGGTATTGGTCGAGCTGTACAGCGGGCGTTCGCTGGAACCGGGTCAGGTGGTGGCGATCATCAACCTGGTGGCGACTTCCGTGCCTGAGTTGAGCAAATCGCAGATCACCGTCGTCGATCAGAAGGGCAACCTGCTCTCCGATCAGGCCGAAAATTCTGAAATGACCATGGCCGGTAAGCAGTTCGATTACAGCCGTCGCATGGAAAGCATGCTCACCCAGCGCGTGCACAACATTCTGCAACCGGTACTGGGCAACGATCGCTACAAGGCTGAAGTCTCCGCCGACATCGATTTCAGTGCCGTCGAATCGACCGCCGAGCAGTTCAACCCGGACCAACCGGCGTTGCGCAGCGAGCAGTCGGTCAACGAACAACGCACCGCGAGCAATGGCCCGCAAGGTGTGCCGGGTGCCCTGAGCAACCAGCCACCGGCGCCGGCCTCGGCGCCGCAGACCACCGGCGGCACCGCCGCACCGGCCGGTATGATCCAGCCGGGCCAGCCACTGGTTGACGCCAACGGCCAGCAGATCATGGACCCGGCCACTGGCCAGCCGATGCTCGCACCGTACCCGGCAGACAAGCGTCAACAATCGACGAAGAACTTCGAACTCGACCGTTCGATCAGCCACACCAAACAGCAGCAGGGCCGTCTCAATCGCCTGTCGGTGTCGGTGGTGGTCGACGATCAGGTCAAGGTCAATGCGGCCAACGGCGAAACCAGCCGTGCGCCGTGGAGCGCCGACGAATTGGCGCGCTTCACCCGTCTGGTGCAGGACGCCGTCGGTTTCGATGCCAGTCGTGGCGACAGCGTCAGCGTGATCAACATGCCGTTCTCCGCCGAACGCGGCGAAGTGATTGCCGATATTCCGTTCTACTCCCAGCCATGGTTCTGGGACATCGTCAAACAAGTGCTGGGTGTGCTGTTCATCCTCGTACTGGTGTTTGGTGTGCTGCGTCCGGTGCTCAACAACATCACCGGCGGTGGCAAAGGCAAGGAGCTGGCCGGTCTGGGCAGCGACGTGGAACTTGGTGGCATGGGCGGCCTGGACGGCGAACTGGCCAACGACCGCGTGAGCCTCGGTGGTCCGCAGAGCATTCTGTTGCCGAGCCCGAGCGAGGGTTATGACGCGCAGCTGAATGCAATCAAGAGTCTGGTAGCTGAAGACCCGGGTCGCGTGGCTCAGGTCGTAAAAGAGTGGATTAACGCAGATGAGTGATAACCGAGCCGCCGCCGTCAAACTGACCAAGGTCGACAAAGCCGCGATTCTGCTGCTGTCCCTGGGTTCGACCGATGCTGCGCAAGTGCTGCGCCACATGGGCCCCAAAGAGGTTCAGCGCGTCGGCGTGGCCATGGCGCAGATGGGCAACGTCCATCGCGAACAGGTCGAGCAGGTGATGAGCGAGTTCGTCGACATCGTCGGCGATCAGACCAGCCTCGGCGTCGGTTCCGACGACTACGTGCGCAAGATGCTCACCCAGGCCCTGGGCGAAGACAAGGCCAACGGCCTGATCGACCGCATCCTGCTCGGTGGTAACACCAGCGGCCTCGACAGCCTGAAATGGATGGAGCCGCGCGCCGTCGCCGACGTGATCCGCTACGAACACCCGCAGATCCAGGCAATCGTGGTCGCGTACCTCGACCCGGATCAGGCCGGTGAAGTGCTCGGCAACTTCGACCACAAAGTGCGTCTGGACATCATTCTGCGCGTCTCGTCGTTGAACACCGTGCAACCGGCCGCCTTGAAAGAACTCAACCAGATTCTCGAGAAGCAGTTCTCCGGCAACTCGAACGCCTCGCGCACCACCCTGGGTGGCATCAAGCGTGCGGCCGACATCATGAACTTCCTCGACAGCTCGATCGAAGGCCAGCTCATGGACTCGATCCGCGAAGTCGACGAAGACCTGTCCGGTCAGATCGAAGACCTCATGTTCGTGTTCAACAACCTTGCCGACGTCGACGACCGTGGCATCCAGGCGCTGTTGCGCGAAGTGTCTTCGGACGTGCTGGTACTGGCCCTCAAGGGTTCGGACGAAGGCGTCAAGGAAAAGATCTTCAAGAACATGTCCAAGCGTGCCGCCGAACTGTTGCGCGACGACCTCGAGGCCAAAGGCCCGGTGCGCGTCAGCGATGTCGAGACCGCGCAGAAGGAAATCCTCACCATTGCCCGTCGTATGGCCGAAGCCGGCGAGATCGTGCTCGGTGGCAAGGGCGGCGAGGAAATGATCTAAGCCCATGGATAAGCCTGACGAGTCTGTGACGGATCTGATCCGCGCCCGCGATGTTCGTGGTTTCGAATCCTGGGCGCTGCCCAGCTTCGATCCGCCGAAACCGGAACCCGAGCCGGAACCGGAACCCGAACCGCCGGAAATGGAAGAAGTGCCGCTGGAAGAAGTCCAGCCACTGACCCTGGAAGAACTCGAAAGCATCCGTCAGGAGGCTTACAACGAGGGCTTCGCCATCGGCGAAAAGGAAGGTTTTCACAGCACCACGCTGAAGGTTCGCCAGGAAGCAGAAGCCGCGCTGGCGGCGAAAATCGCCAGCCTTGAGCTGCTGATGGCCAACCTGTTCGAACCGATCGCCGAGCAAGACACCCAGATTGAAAAGTCGCTGGTCGATCTCGTGCAACACATCACCAAGCAGGTGATCAAGCGCGAACTGGCCATCGATTCAACGCAGATCGAACACGTCATGCGCGATGCCCTCAAGCTATTGCCGCTGGGCGTGGAAAACGTGCGTCTGTACGTCAATCCGCAGGATTTCGCCCAGGTCAAAGCCCTGCGCGAACGCCACGAAGAAACCTGGCGCATCGTCGAAGACGAGTCGCTGTTGCCGGGTGGCTGCCGGGTTGAAACCGAGCACAGCCGCATCGACGCCAGTGTCGAATCGCGGGTGACCCAGGTCATGGCCAAACTGTTCGACCAGTTGCACGAGCAGGCCCTGCACCCGGCAGCGCCTGACTTGAGTCTGGATATTCCCGAAGACACCCCAGCGGCTGTCGACTCTGACGAGCCGCGCGCGGACGCCAGCGATGCGCCTTGAACGCACCAGCTTCGCCAAGCGCCTGAGCACCTATGCCGAGGCCACCGAGATTGCCGGCGCGCCGATCCTTGAAGGTCGGCTGCTGCGCATGGTTGGCCTGACCCTCGAAGCCGAAGGCCTGCGCGCCGCCATGGGCACCCGCTGCATGGTGATCAATGACGACAGCTACCATCCGTCCCAGGTGGAAGCGGAAGTCATGGGTTTTTCTGGCAGCAAAGTCTTTCTGATGCCGGTCGGCAGCGTCGCTGGGATTGCCCCGGGCGCCCGCGTGGTGCCGCTGGCTGATACCGGTCGCCTGCCGATGGGCATGAGCATGCTTGGTCGTGTTCTCGACGGCGCCGGCCGCGCGCTGGACGGCAAGGGCGGCATGAAGGCCGAAGACTGGGTGCCGATGGACGGCCCGACGATCAACCCGCTCAACCGTGACCCGATCAGCGTGCCGCTGGACGTCGGCATCCGTTGCATCAACGGTTTGCTGACGGTCGGCCGTGGCCAGCGTCTGGGCCTGTTCGCCGGTACCGGTGTCGGTAAATCGGTGCTGTTGGGCATGATGACCCGCTTCACCGAAGCCGACATCATCGTCGTCGGCCTGATCGGTGAGCGTGGTCGCGAAGTTAAGGAATTCATCGAGCACATCCTCGGTGAAGAAGGCCTGAAGCGCTCGGTAGTGGTTGCCTCGCCGGCGGACGATGCGCCGCTGATGCGTATGCGCGCGGCGATGTATTGCACCCGCATCGCCGAATATTTCCGCGACAAGGGCAAGAACGTTCTGCTGCTGATGGACTCGCTGACCCGTTTTGCCCAGGCGCAGCGGAAATCGCCCTCGCCATCGGCGAACCGCCGGCGACCAAGGGTTATCCGCCATCGGTGTTCGCCAAACTGCCGAAACTGGTGGAGCGCGCCGGTAACGCGGAGAAGGGCGGTGGTTCGATCACGGCGTTCTACACCGTGCTGTCCGAAGGCGATGACCAGCAGGACCCGATTGCCGACTCGGCGCGGGGCGTGCTCGACGGCCACATCGTGCTGTCGCGGCGCCTGGCCGAGGAAGGCCATTATCCGGCGATCGACATCGAAGCCTCGATCAGCCGGGTCATGCCGGCAGTAGTTTCGCCGGATCACATGCAGAGCGCGCAGTACTTCAAGCAATTGTGGTCACGCTATCAGCAGAGCCGCGATCTGATCAGCGTCGGCGCCTACGTGGCCGGCGGCGATCGCGAGACCGATCTGGCGATTTCCCTGCAACCGCAGCTGGTCAGATATCAGCGCCAGGGCCTCAACGACAAAATCACCATGGGTGAAAGCCAGGCCTACCTGGAAACCCTGTTCGCCCCAGCGGCGGGCGGGTAACCGGCCATGGCCGTCAGCCGCGCCGCTCGCCTGGCACCGGTGGTGGACATGGCCGAAAAGGCCGAGAAAGCCGCCGTGCAGCGCCTCGCCTACTTTCAGGGCCAGGTCAAAGTTGCAGAAAGCAAACTGGCCGACCTCAATGCCTTTCGTCTGGATTACTCACAGCAATGGATCGTGCGCGGCAGCACCGGCGTGACCGGCCAATGGCTGCTGGGGTTTCAGGGCTTTCTGGCGCAACTCGACACCGCCGTTGATCAACAACGGCAGAGCCTGGTCTGGCACCAGAACAATCTCGACAAGGCCCGTGACGAGTGGCAACAGGCCTTTGCCCGGGTCGAGGGTTTGCGCAAACTGGTGCAGCGCTATCGTGACGAAGCGCAACGCCTGGAAGACAAGCGCGAGCAGAAGCTGCTCGATGAACTGTCGCAGCGGTTGCCACGGCGTGATGCCTTCTAAACCTGCGCCAAACCCCTGTGGGAGCGAGCCTGCTCGCGAAAGCGCCGTGTCAGTCAATCCTGTAGTCAACTGACAGAATGCCTTCGCGAGCAGGCTCGCTCCCACACTTGTTCCACCGTTGCGCCTTGCCCCAACCCTATCCAGCTGCTAAACCTTGTACAGGTTCGTCAATGACAAGGAAGCCAGTCAATGTCAGTTGTTACAGAAGTTTCTCCAGACAAGAAAAAGCTCACGATCGCGGTCAAAGGCCGGTTCGATTTCGGTCGCCATCAGGAATTTCGCGAGTCGTATGAGCGGCTCGACAAGAAACCCGAATCCATCGTGGTCGATCTCAAAGAGGCCACTTACCTCGACAGCTCCGCGCTGGGCATGCTGCTCCTGCTACGTGATCACGCCGGCGGCGACGAGTCGGATATCCGCGTCGTCAACAGCAGTTCCGATGTGAAGAAAATCCTCGCGATTTCCAACTTCGACAAACTCTTCGACATCAGTTGACGCCCATGCAGGCGCAAGAGCCGCTGACCATTCTCATCGCCGAAGACAGCGCCGCCGACCGGTTGCTGTTGTCGACCATCGTCCGCCGTCAGGGCCATCAGGTGCTGACGGCGGCCAATGGTGCCGAGGCGGTCGAAACGTTCAAAGAGCAGCAGCCCGATCTGGTGTTGATGGACGCGCTGATGCCGGTGATGGACGGCTTCGAAGCGGCGCGGCAGATCAAGGCGCTGGCGGGTGAAGCGCTGGTGCCGATCATCTTCCTCACCTCGCTGACCGAGAGTGAGGCGCTGGCCCGTTGTCTCGAGGCCGGCGGCGACGACTTTCTGGCGAAGCCATACAACCAGGTGATCCTTGCCGCCAAAATCAAGGCGATGGATCGCTTGCGTCGTCTGCAGGCGACCGTTCTGCAACAGCGCGATCTCATCGCCAGGCATCACGACTATCTGCTCAACGAACAGCGCGTAGCCAAAGCGGTGTTCGACAAGGTCGCCCATTCCGGCTGCCTGAGTGCGCCGAACATCCGCTACCTGCAATCGCCTTACGCGCTGTTCAATGGTGATTTGTTGCTCGCGGCGTACACGCCGGCCGGTGACATGCACGTCATGCTCGGCGATTTCACCGGCCATGGCCTGCCGGCAGCGGTGGGGGCGATGCCGCTGGCCGAAGTGTTCTACGGCATGACCGCCAAGGGCTACGGTCTGACCGAAACCCTGCGCGAGATGAACGCCAAGCTCAAGCGCATCCTGCCGGTGGACATGTTCTGCTGCGCCACGTTGCTCTGTCTGAGTTTCCAGAGCCGTTCGGTGGAGGTGTGGAACGGCGGCATGCCGGATGGTTACCTGCACCGCATGGCCAGCGGCGAGCGTGTGCCTTTGCCGGCGCGGCACTTGCCCCTGGGGATTCTCAGCGCGCAGGCCTTCGATGACCGTACGGATGTGTATCCGATGGCCGTGGATGACCGGGTGTTTCTGCTGTCGGACGGGGTGATCGATACCTGCGACGCCAATGACCAGTTGTTCGGCGTCGAACGCTTGCAGCAGGTCTTTGCTGCCAACCGTGAACCGGATCGGCTGTTCGAGGACATCGAACAGGCGCTGCGCGATTTTCGCGGACAGGCCCGTGATGACGTAAGCATGGTTGAGGTCAGCCTGCTCGAGTCAATGCAGGTCCACGGCGCGGCGCCGGTGTATTCCGACAGCGGCCAGTCGTGCCCGCTGGACTGGTCGGCGAGTTTCGAGTTTCGCGGCGCCACGCTCAGGCGCTTCAATCCGTTGCCGTTTCTTTTGCAACTGCTGCTCGAAGTACATGGCCTGCGTCCGCAAAGCGGAGCGTTGTACAGCGTGCTCGCCGAGTTGTATTCCAATGCGCTGGAGCATGGCGTGCTGGGGCTCGACTCCAGTCTCAAGCGCGATGCGACAGGGTTTGCCCAGTACTATGAAATGCGCGCGGCGCGGCTGGAAGCGCTGCAAGACGGTTTCGTGCGGGTGCATCTGCAGGTCCAGCCGCAGGGCGAGGGCGGGCGGCTGGTCATTCGCGTCGAGGACAGCGGCAAAGGTTTTGATGTGGCGCGGATCATGGAGCGGCCGCTGGATAACGTCCGCTTGTCGGGACGCGGCATCAGCCTCATCCGGCAACTGGGGCGCAACGCCAGCTGGTCGGACCAAGGTCGTAGTGCCAGCGTGGAGTTTTTCTGGGAGATTGAGGCATAATCCGCCCATTCTTGATCAAGGAGTGAGCAAGTGACAAACCCACATGTAAATCGCGAAGTCCTCGCTACTTTGCGCGAAGTGATGGAGGACGGCTATACGGAATTGCTGGAGACTTTTCTGGCAGATTCGCAAAGCCGCCTGCACGAGTTGCAGGACAGCACCAGCGTCAAAGTGCTTTCCGATGTAGCGCATAGCTTCAAGGGCAGCGCCAGCAACATGGGCGCGGTTCGACTGGCCGAGTTGTGCCAGGACCTGGAGTCGAACGCCAAGGACAAAAGTCCGGAAGCGCTCGCTCAACTGGTGGCCGATATCCATTCCGAATTCGCCGAAGTACGCCCGTTGTACGAAAGCGAAAAGCACCACGCCCACATCCACTGAAGCTGCCGTCCGGCGCTTTTCGCAAGTGTCTGGCCAAGCTGGCCCGGCACTTGCAGTCATCTTGCTCAACTGTACCTACGATCCCAGTGCAGCGGAGACCGTGTCATGCCTGCGACCCCCAACATTCTTCTTCAGACCGCCGCTCAGGCCAAGGCGCAAGCCGCCTCTGCCAAATCGTCGGCAATGGCCGCAGACGCCGGGGACAAGGCTTCCAGCTTCGCCAAAGTGTTTGCCGATCAAGCGCCGGCCAAGCCTGCCGTCAGCGCTGACAATTCAGTCAAACCGGCACGCGATAAGGTCGCTGATGGCAGCGCCAAAAAGGATATCGGCAAAGACCAGTCTGCCGCGCCCGAGCCAGCGGTTGCCGATAGCGGCAAAGCGTTGCCTGCCGACAAAGCGGCGGCGAGCGACGACGCGACTGCCACCGTCGATGACACCGCTGAAACCGTACAGACTCCTGTGTCCGATGCCGCGCCTGTAGACCCGGCGCTTGATCCGGCCTTGGCGCAAGTCGTCCAGCCATTGGTGGCAACGCCTGTGGTGCAGGCCCCGGTAGTCGCAACGCCAGCCCAGCCGGAAGCTGAAAGGCCTGCCTTGGTCGCCTTGCCGGGCATGGTCAAAGATCCGGCGGCCACCGACAGCGATTTCGATCCTTCTGCTGATCCGCTCGATTCGCTGCCGGCCGTGCGCATGGCGATGGAGCAGGGCGGGCATATTTCTGCCGCCAGCCAGGCGCAACCGAAAGCCACGCCTGCTCAAGCTCAGGCTGACGGCGAATTGACCGCCGCGCAGAACTTCGCTGCCGGTATGGCCAGCATGCTTGACGTGCAGGCCGACAAGGACAGCACCAGTCAGGGCGGCGAAAAAGCCTTCAGCGGGTTGATCGATGATGGTCTGAAGGATTTGAAATCCGCCACCAGCGACACCCGTGTCGATGACTTCGCCAACCGTCTGGCGGCACTGACCCAGGCCGCTACGCCAAAAACCGCGAACGCGCTGCCGGTGAATCAGCCGATCGCCATGCACCAGAGCGGCTGGACCGAAGAAGTGGTCAACCGCGTCATGTACCTGTCCAGCGTCAACCTGAAGGCCGCCGACATTCAGTTGCAGCCGGCGGAGCTGGGGCGTCTGGATATCCGCGTGAACATGGTTCCCGATCAGCAGACCCAGGTCACCTTCATGAGCGCGCACCCGAGCGTGCGTGAAGCGCTCGACAGCCAGATGCATCGCCTGCGCGACATGTTCAACCAGCAGGGCATGGGCCAGGTCGACGTCAATGTCGCCGACCAGAACCGTGGCTGGCAGGGCCAGCAAGGGCAGGAGCAGGCGCAGCAGGGCCAGAGTGGGCGGACCAGCGCTGCGGGTGGTCGCCTTGATTCGGTGGATGAAGAATTGGCACCGGTTACTGCCGCTGAAGTGGCGGCGCAGACCACCAGCGTCATCGGCACCAGCGCGGTCGATTATTACGCCTGACGCAACGCAATACCCAATGTGGGAGCGAGCCTGCTCGCGAATACGGTGTGACATTCAACCTATATGTTGACTGACACATTGCTTTCGCGATCAAGCTCGCTCCCACATTTGTTTGTGGCACCGTTCAGATGACGCGCCGACACTTCTGGCATAACACTTGCTCTTGCCTTGCCGTGCGACTGTGAAACCCCCGATTAGTGACGGATTATTGGCATGGCGAAGAGCGAAGCTGCAGCAGTAAAAGACCCCGCAACCAAAGGCAAACTCAAGCTGATCATCGTGATCGTGCTGGCGTTGCTGGTGGCCATTGGTGCATCCGTCGGGGCGACCTGGTTCTTCATGCACGGCGCGCAGAGCAAGCCTGCCGAGGCCGCTGAGGCAGCGCCGGTCGGCAAGCAGGCGGCGATTTTCGAGCCGATGGCGCCGGCCTTCGTTGCCAACTACAACCAGAACGGCCGCCAGCGCTACATGCAGGTGAGCATCACCATGCTGGCGCGTAATCAGGCCGATCTGGACGCGCTCAAAGTGCACATGCCGGTTATCCGCAACAACCTGGTAATGCTCTTCTCCGGTCAGGATTTCGCCACGCTGGCGACCCCGGTCGGGCAGGAGATGTTGCGCCAGAAGGCCACCGCCAGCGTCCAGGAAGTGGCGCAGAAAGAACTGGGCAAAGTGGTCATCGAACAGTTGCTTTTCACTAATTTCGTACTGCAGTAGGAACACGACATGGCCGTGCAGGATCTGCTGTCCCAGGATGAAATCGATGCGCTGTTGCATGGCGTCGATGATGGTCTGGTACAGACCGATAATGCTGCCGAACCCGGCAGTGTCAAAAGCTACGACCTGACCAGCCAGGATCGCATCGTCCGTGGACGCATGCCGACGCTGGAAATGATCAACGAGCGTTTCGCCCGCTACACCCGCATCAGCATGTTCAACATGCTGCGCCGCTCGGCGGACGTGGCTGTCGGTGGCGTGCAGGTGATGAAGTTCGGCGAATACGTGCACTCGCTGTACGTGCCGACCAGCCTCAACCTGGTCAAGATCAAACCGCTGCGCGGCACCGCGCTGTTCATCCTCGACGCCAAGCTGGTGTTCAAGCTGGTGGACAACTTCTTCGGCGGCGACGGCCGTCACGCCAAGATCGAAGGGCGGGAATTCACCCCGACCGAACTGCGCGTAGTGCGCATGGTGCTCGAGCAGGCTTTCGTCGATCTGAAAGAAGCCTGGCAGGCGATCATGGAAGTCAATTTCGAGTACATCAACTCGGAAGTGAACCCGGCCATGGCCAACATCGTCGGCCCGAGCGAAGCGATTGTGGTCTCCACCTTCCACATCGAACTCGATGGCGGTGGCGGCGATCTGCACGTGACCATGCCGTACTCGATGATCGAGCCGGTGCGCGAGATGCTCGACGCCGGTTTCCAGTCCGACCTCGACGATCAGGACGAGCGCTGGGTCAACGCCCTGCGCCAGGACGTGCTCGATGTCGACGTGCCGATCGGTGCCACCGTAGCCCGCCGCCAGTTGAAGCTGCGCGACATCCTGCACATGCAACCGGGCGATGTGATCCCGGTCGAGATGCCGGAAGACATGATCATGCGCGCCAACGGCGTGCCGGCCTTCAAGGTCAAGATGGGCTCGCACAAAGGCAACCTCGCGTTGCAGGTGATCGAGCCGATCGAGCGTCGCTGAGGCGGCGCTTTTCACCCCGTATTTAACCGAATTGTTGCCCGCCGAGGACACATGATGAACGACGATATGAACGCGCAGGACGATCAGGCACTGGCCGATGAATGGGCTGCGGCCCTGGAAGAAACCGGTGATGCCGGCCAGGCTGACATCGATGCACTGCTGGCCGCCGACGCCGGTACTTCCAGCTCCAACCGTCTGCCGATGGAAGAGTTTGGCAGCGTGCCGAAGAACAATGATCCGGTGACCCTCGACGGTCCGAATCTGGACGTGATCCTCGACATCCCGGTGTCGATCTCGATGGAAGTCGGCAGCACCGACATCAATATCCGCAACCTGCTGCAACTCAACCAGGGTTCGGTGATCGAGCTTGATCGGCTGGCCGGTGAGCCGCTCGACGTGCTGGTCAACGGCACCCTGATCGCTCACGGCGAAGTAGTGGTGGTCAACGAGAAGTTCGGCATACGCCTGACTGACGTGATCAGCCCAAGCGAACGCATCAAGAAGCTGCGCTGAGTGAAGAGGTTTCTCTGGGTGCTGCTGGCATGGCCGTTGAGCGTGCTGGCTGCCGAGCCGAGCGCAACCACGGCTGCGCCGGCCGCCACCGCGCCGATGGTCAACAGCGGCGTGGCCGGTCAGTTGACGCAACTGGTGTTCGGCTTGCTGCTGGTGCTGGGCCTGATCTTCTTCCTCGCCTGGCTTTTGCGCCGCGTGCAACAGGCGGGGCCGGCGGGCAAGGGCCAGGTGATCGAGTTGATCGGTTCGCGCGCCCTCGGCCCGCGTGACCGCTTGATGCTGGTGCAGGTCGGCAACGAGCAGATTCTGCTCGGCCTCAGCCCCGGTACCATCACCGCGCTGCATGTGCTCAAAGAGCCGGTCGAAGTCCCCACCGCCAGCGAAAAAGCGACGCCGGAATTTGCTCAGCATCTGCTGAAGATTCTCGGCAAGGACCAAAAGGATACGAAGTAATGGGTGCGCTCCGCATCGTCTTGACGCTGGTCCTCTTGCTGGCCGCGCCGCTGGCGTTGGCCGCCGATCCGTTGTCGATCCCGGCGATCACGCTGGGCACCAACGCCGACGGCGCGCAGGAATATTCGGTCAGTCTGCAGATCCTGCTGATCATGACCGCGCTGAGCTTTATTCCGGCGGCGGTCATCCTGATGACCAGCTTCACGCGAATCATCATCGTCTTCTCGATCCTGCGTCAGGCCCTCGGCCTGCAACAGACGCCGTCGAACCAGATCCTCACCGGCATGGCCCTGTTCCTGACGCTGTTCATCATGGCGCCGGTCTTCGACCGGGTGAACAAGGACGCGCTGCAACCGTATCTGGCTGAAACCCTGACCGCCCAGCAAGCGGTGGAAAAGGCCCAGGTGCCGATCAAGGACTTCATGCTTGCGCAGACGCGCAGCAGTGATCTGGAGCTGTTCATGCGCCTGTCCAAGCGCACCGACATCGCCACCCCGGATCAGGCGCCGCTGACCATTCTGGTACCGGCGTTCGTCACCTCCGAACTCAAAACCGCCTTCCAGATCGGCTTCATGATCTTCATCCCGTTCCTGATCATCGACCTCGTTGTGGCGAGCGTGCTGATGGCCATGGGTATGATGATGCTCTCGCCGCTGATCATTTCGCTGCCGTTCAAGATCATGCTGTTCGTGCTGGTCGATGGCTGGGCGCTGATCATCGGTACTCTGGCCAGCAGTTTTGGAGGTGTGTCGCCATGACGCCGGAAGTCGCGGTCGATATCTTTCGTGAAGCGCTGTGGCTGACCACCATGATGGTCGCCATCCTAGTGGTGCCGAGCCTTCTGGTCGGCCTGCTGGTGTCGATGTTCCAGGCCGCCACGCAGATCAACGAACAGACCCTGAGCTTCCTGCCGCGTCTGCTGGTGATGCTGGTGACCTTGATCATCGGCGGTCCGTGGATCGTGCAGACGTTCATGGAATACATCATCCAGCTGTACAAAAACATTCCGATGGTCATCGGCTAAGCCATGCAATCGCTGCTTCAGCTGACCGACACCCAGATCAGCACCTGGGTGGCGTCGTTCATGTTGCCGCTGTTTCGCGTCGCCTCGATGCTGATGGTCATGCCGGTGTTCGGCACCACCCTGATCCCGCGTCGCGTGCGCCTGTATTTCGCCGTGGCGATCACCGTGGTCATCACCCCGGCGCTGCCGCCGATGCCGGCCGTCAGCCCGCTGGATCTCAGCGGCCTGCTGCTGATCGGCGAGCAGATTCTGGTCGGTGCCGTGCTCGGCTTTTCCCTGCAACTGTTCTTCCAGGCCTTCGCCGTCGCCGGGCAGATTGTCGCGGTGCAGATGGGCATGGGCTTCGCTTCGATGATCGACCCTACCAACGGCGTTTCGGTGGCGGTGATCGGGCAGTTTTTCACCATGCTGGTGACGCTGCTGTTCCTGTCGATGAACGGCCACTTGGTGGTATTCGAAGTCCTGACTGAAAGCTTCACCACGCTGCCGGTCGGCGGTGGTTTGATGGTCGAGCATTACTGGGAACTGGCCGGCAAACTCGGCTGGGTGCTGGGCGCCGCGTTGTTGCTGGTATTGCCCGCCGTCACCGCATTGCTGGTGGTCAATATTGCGTTCGGCGTGATGACCCGCGCCGCGCCGCAACTGAACATCTTCTCGATCGGTTTTCCGCTGACCCTGGTGCTCGGCCTGTTCATCGTCTGGGTTGGCCTTGCGGACATTCTCAACCAGTATCAACCGCTGGCCAGCGAGGCCTTGCAGTTGCTACGCGAACTGGCACGGGCGCGCTGAGTCATGGCAGAGAGCGAGAGCGGTCAGGACAAAACGGAAGACCCCACGGAGAAACGCAAAAAGGACTCCCGTGAGAAGGGTGAGATTGCCCGCTCCAAAGAGCTCAACACTCTGGCCGTGATGATGGCCGGTGCCTCTGCGCTGCTGATCTTCGGCGGCATGCTCGCGCAAGAAATGATGGACGTGATGCGCCTGAACTTCACCCTGTCCCGCGAAGTGGTCATGGACCAAGGCGCGATGGGCCGGTTCTTGCTGGAGTCGGGCCTGATCGCCTTGCTGGCGATTCAGCCGGTGATGATCACCCTGTTGCTCGCCGCCATCATCGGGCCGATCTCCCTCGGTGGCTGGCTGTTCGCCGCAAAGTCGCTGGCGCCCAAATTCAGCCGGATGAACCCGGCCGCCGGCCTCAAACGGATGTTCTCGTTCAAGGCTGTGGTCGAACTGCTCAAGGCCCTGGCGAAGTTTTTGATTACTCTGGGTGTGGCACTGTTGGTGCTGTCCGCCGACGTCGATGATCTTCTGCGCATCGCCCACGAACCACTGGACATGGCGATCATCCACAGCGTTTTGCTGGTGGGCTGGAGCACGCTGTGGCTGGCCTGCGGCCTGATCATCATCGCCGCCGTCGACGTGCCGGTGCAGCTCTGGGAAGCGCACAAGAAACTGCTGATGACCAAGCAGGAAGTGCGCGACGAACACAAGGACCAGGAAGGTCGCCCAGAGGTCAAGCAACGCATCCGCCAGACCCAGCGCGAAATGTCCCAGCGGCGCATGATGGCAGCGATTCCCGAAGCCGACGTGGTCATCACCAACCCGACCCATTACGCCGTCGCACTCAAATACGACTCGGAAAAGGGCGGCGCACCGGTGCTGCTGGCCAAGGGCAGCGACTTCATCGCCCTGAAAATCCGCGAAATCGCAGTGGCCAACAACGTCATGCTGCTTGAATCGCCCGCGCTGGCGCGCTCGATCTATTACTCAACTGAGCTCGAGCAGGAAATTCCTGGCGGGCTGTATCTGGCAGTGGCGCAGGTGTTGGCTTACGTCTACCAGATCCGCCAGCACCAGGCGGGCAAGGGCAAACGGCCGGATCCGTTGAAGGATGATTTGCCGATTCCGCCGGATTTGCGTCGGGATTCCTGATGGTTACCGCTTGTCTGGAAAATCTCGGAACCTGTCATCTCTGACAGTAGACGTCGCTCCCCAGCCGCGTTGCTATGCACTCGGGAATAATCCCTGAGCGCAGAGATGAAGATCATGGCAGAGCGAATCTATAAAAAACTTGAAGGAATGACGCTGGACTACGTTTCAGGGCAGTTGGAGGAAAACCCCAAGGAGCGATCCATACGTTACACGGTGAGCTTTGACCTCGATCTGGATTTCACTCACTTCGTGCAGATGGCTAACGTTTATATCCCTGATTACCTGAACAACCCGGTTAACGCCATCAGGCCTGAACTGGACGGCTTGGCGTACCACTATTCTTATAACTACCTGTTCGATAGCGCAGGAAATATTCGCGATAAAATGGACTTGTTCGAACTGTTCACCTCGCCACGTTATTACATGGATCAATGGGCCACGGGTGTGGAGTTGGCGGTGCGCTACAGCAAGCCTGCGTTTGAGGTGTTCGGGCAAAAGTTGCGTATCACTGCAAGCAGGGATTTGCGACTGGTGGATGAAAGTCGAACGATCAGGATCGCAGATTTACCCCTCTTGCAGTTTCATTGGGCGTTGAACCTGTTGCAAAGTGACCTCGCCGCTCCTGATGTCACTGCACCTTTGACCAAAGTCGTGCTCATGTACATGAACGAGGATTTCGTCGAGGTTGAAGGCCAATCGGTGCTT
This sequence comes from Pseudomonas sp. B21_DOA, assembly GCA_030544685.1. NCBI lineage: Bacteria > Pseudomonadati > Pseudomonadota > Gammaproteobacteria > Pseudomonadales > Pseudomonadaceae > Pseudomonas > Pseudomonas sp. B21_DOA. The sequence goes on from CP086683.1 coordinate 2,688,382, forward strand.
CGAGGTGTGAAGTATGTTGATCGCAATCAATTGGGTTTCGGCACTATTACGGCCAAACAGATGCTGACTGCGCAGTAGCCGAATACTGCGCTTATCGTTCCCACACGGAGCGTGGGAACGATCATCGCGTGTCGCTACTGTGGCAACTCCAGATTATCCAGCACCCGATTCACCGCCAATTCCCCGAGCATGATCAGCTGCGCAATCCCCATCAGCGTCCGGCGCTGAGATGGTTTGACTAGTCCGGCGAATTCCTGGGCGATGGTTTTCGCTGAGGCGAGGGTTTCGCAGGCGTTGGCCAGCAGGTCTTCGTTTTTGGTGTCGGCGGTGACGGCGTACATGGCGCGGGGGCTGAACGGTGGTGGGGTGGAGCCGGGTGGGCAGAGGTAGTGGTCGAGGGCGCGGTCGGCGGCTTGGTGAAGTTTTTTGAGTCGAGGGATTCGTAGGGGAGGTGGGGTCGGATTCGGGCGGGTTGGGTGTTGGTTTGATCATGGTGAAGCTCCTTTGAAGTGGAGCCGCTACAACCTGTCGCTAAACAGGAAGGGTGGCGGCTGTACGCGGGTTAGCGAACCGGTCAAAGGCACCCGGCAGACCCGAAGGTCTCCCGCATACAGCCACCATGACGAAATCGCGAACATACAGATCCGCAACGAAGCCTGGAACGCTGATGCACCTTTGACATGAGTTCGGGTCGCTAAACCCGATCGCTGATTCGTCAGCGACCGGACCACGATAGAACCCGACCCCAAAGCGCACAAGCCGGCGGATTCTGGCTTGGCTGTAGGCAATGGCGCAAGGATTTGTAGCCTTGAGACCATGTCTGAAGGTGTCTTTTAAACAGCTTCGTTTAAATCGAAAAAATGCGCCGCATTCGATGGCCTCTTCCCGAGCAGGCTCGCTCCCACAGCGGCCGTATTCCAAATGTCCGATTGGGAATGCATTTCAAACGGTGGGAGCGAGCCTGCTCGCGAAGGGGCCAGCCCAATCAGCCGACAATCACAAGCAAAACCGCTCTATTTCATTCCCCGGCAAAAGTTGGAAAGCTTCTTGCAATAGCCGCCCTGCGCCCGTTCGGGGCGTCAAAAGTTTGCTTTAAAGGAACGGGGAAAACCGGTGGATCGCACTCAGTTATTCAATACAGCACGCACCAACGTTGCCGACCTCAGTCGAGGCAATCTGGGCGTGCCGTTGTTGCTGCTGGTCATGCTGGCGATGATGATGTTGCCGGTACCGCCGTTCCTGCTCGACGTCTTCTTTACATTCAACATCGCTCTGTCGATCGTGGTCCTGCTGGTCTGCGTGTATGCGCTGCGGCCGCTGGATTTCGCCGTGTTCCCTACCATTCTGCTGGTGGCGACGCTGTTGCGGCTGGCCTTGAACGTGGCCTCGACGCGAGTGGTCATGCTCCACGGTCAGGACGGCCACGCCGCCGCCGGTAAGGTGATTCAGGCCTTCGGTGAGGTGGTGATCGGCGGTAACTACGTGGTCGGTATCGTGGTCTTCGCGATCCTCATGATCATCAACTTCGTCGTGGTGACCAAGGGTGCCGGGCGGATTTCCGAGGTGAGCGCGCGTTTCACCCTCGATGCGATGCCCGGCAAACAAATGGCGATCGACGCCGACCTCAACGCCGGCTTGATCGACCAGAATCAAGCCAAGTCGCGCCGTCAGGAAGTTGCTCAGGAGGCGGAGTTCTACGGTTCGATGGACGGTGCGAGCAAGTTCGTCCGCGGTGACGCCATCGCCGGCCTGCTGATTCTGTTCATCAACCTCATCGGCGGTATGGCGGTCGGTATCTTCCAGCACGGCATGAGCTTCGGCGATGCCGGCAAGGTTTACGCTTTGTTGACTATCGGTGACGGTTTGGTGGCGCAATTGCCATCACTGTTGTTATCGACAGCGGCGGCGATCATGGTGACCCGTGCCTCCGGCTCGGAAGACATGGGAAAGCAGATCAACCGTCAGATGTTCGCCTCGCCGAAAGCGCTGGCCGTGGCGGCTGGTTTGATGGCGGTGATGGGCCTGGTGCCGGGCATGCCGCACTTCTCCTTCCTGAGCATGGCGGCGCTGGCTGCGGGCGGCGCGTACCTGTTCTGGAAGAAGCAGAACGTCGCCAAGGTCGTGGCGCTGGAAGAGGTCAAGCGTCAGCAGGAACTGCTGCCGTCGCCGGCACGGGCCATGGAAACCAAAGAGCTGGGCTGGGACGACGTCACGCCGATCGACATGATCGGCCTGGAAGTCGGCTATCGCCTGATTCCGTTGGTGGATCGCAATCAGGGCGGGCAGTTGCTGGCGCGGATCAAGGGCGTGCGCAAGAAGCTCTCGCAGGATCTGGGCTTCCTGATGCCGACCGTGCACATCCGCGACAACCTCGATCTGGCGCCGAGCGCGTATCGCCTGACCCTGATGGGGGTGATTCTGGCCGAGGCCGAAATCTACCCGGATCGCGAACTGGCGATCAACCCGGGCCAGGTCTACGGCTCGCTCAACGGAATCAACGCCAAAGATCCGGCTTTTGGCCTGGAGGCGGTGTGGATCGAAATCAGCCAGCGCGCCCAGGCGCAATCGCTCGGCTATACCGTGGTCGACGCCAGCACCGTGGTTGCCACGCACTTGAACCAGATTCTCTACAAGCACTCCAGTGAGCTGATCGGCCACGAGGAAGTGCAGCAACTCATGCAATTGCTGGCCAAGAGCTCGCCGAAACTGGCGGAAGAGCTGGTGCCGGGTGTGGTTTCGTTGTCGCAGTTGCTCAAGGTCCTGCAAGCGCTGCTCGCCGAGCACGTGCCGGTGCGTGACATTCGCAGCATCGCCGAAGCGATCGCGAACAACGCCGCCAAGAGTCAAGATACCGCCGCTCTGGTCGCGGCTGTGCGGGTCGGCGTATCCCGCGCAATCGTCCAAAGCATTGTAGGCACTGAGTCCGAGCTGCCTGTGATCACATTGGAACCAAGGTTGGAACAGATATTGCTCAATAGTCTGCAGAAGGCAGGACAAGGCTCGGAAGAGGGCGTTCTGCTGGAGCCGAGCATGGCCGAGAAGCTGCAACGTTCGTTGATCGAAGCGGCCCAGCGGCAGGAAATGCAAGGCCAACCGGTGATCCTGCTGGTAGCAGGCCCGATTCGCGCGATGCTCTCGCGCTTTGGCCGCCTCGCAGTCCCAGGGCTGCACGTGCTGGCCTACCAGGAAGTACCGGACAACAAGCAAGTGACCATCGTTGCGACAGTAGGGCCCAACGGCTGAGGTAGTGGTTTATGCAAGTTAAGCGTTTTTCGCCGCCGATATGCGTCAGGCCATGAAGCTGGTTCGCGATGAGCTGGGCGCTGATGCCGCCATCATCGGCAATCGCCGCATTGCCGGCGGCGTCGAGTTGACGGCGGCTCTGGATTACAAATTGTCGGCGCTGGCGCCACGGGTTCCGAATATGGAGCTCGAAGACGAGCTGCGCAAGACCCAGTCGCGCATCGTCACCGCCCAGGCCGAACTGAGCCTGCGTGGCGAAGCCGACGGCAACACCAATCAGCAGTTGTTCGCCGGGCTGCCATTGACCGCAGGCCTGCCGCTGACCGCTGCCGAGCCGCTGAGCGAGCCGACCTATGCTGCACCGACGCGTCCGGCCGCAGCACCTGCGCAAGCTTCGGCGGGTGTCGATCCGCGTGCGCTGGAGTCGATGCGTTTTGAATTGAACAGCCTGCGCGAGCTGATGGAAGTGCAGCTCGGCACCCTGGCCTGGAATCAGCTGCAAGGCAGCCGTCCGGCCCAGGCCAATCTGTATCGCCGTCTGCAGCGCATTGGCCTGTCCGGCCCGCTGTCGCGCGATCTGCTGGCACTGATCACCGATATCGAAGAACCCCGTCAGGCCTGGCGCATGCTGCTGGCGCACCTGGCGCGGATGATCGCCGTACCGGAAGTCGAGCCGCTGGAAGAGGGCGGTGTGATTGCCATGGTCGGCCCCGCCGGCATGGGCAAGACCACCACGCTGGCCAAGCTCGCTGCGCGTTATGTGCTCAAGTACGGCGCGCAGAATGTTGCGCTGGTCAGTATGGACAGCTTCCGCATCGGCGCGCAGGAACAATTGAAAACCCTCGGGCGCATCCTCAACGTGCCGGTAACGCACGTCGATCCGGGCCAGTCGCTGGTGCAGGCATTGGATCCACTGCTACGCAAACGCGTGATTTTGATCGATACTGCCGGCCTGCAAGCCAGTGATCCGGCGTTGCGCATGCAGCTCGAGAGCCTGGCCGGGCGTGGCATTCGCTCGAAAAATTATCTGGTCCTGGCAACCACCAGCCAGAAACAGGTTCTAACCGCCGCTTATCACAGTTACAAGCGTTGCGGGCTGGCCGGCTGCATCCTGACTAAACTGGATGAAACGGCCAGTCTCGGCGAAGTGTTGAGCCTGGCGATCAGTCATGAATTGCCGGTCGCGTATCTGACCGATGGCCCACGGATTCCGGATGATTTGCATCTGCCGCGTCGTCATCAACTGGTCAGCCGCGCCGTCAGCGTGCAAATGCAGGAAGAACCCAGCGAAGAAGCCATGGCTGACATGTTCGCTGATATCTATCACAGCCCGACCAAGCAGGTTGGCTGAGGTAATCATGAACAGTTTTTGTACCTACATCGATGGTCTGCCACGCATTGTTCCGATCGTGAACGCGCAGCCAGTAATGTGGCCTCCGTCTATGCAAGACAAGGTAAAGAAATAACATGGGCAGCATGCATCCCGTACAGGTGATCGCGGTGACCGGCGGCAAAGGTGGCGTCGGCAAGACTAACGTGTCAGTGAACTTGTCCCTGGCGCTGGCAGAGCTTGGCCGTCGGGTCATGCTGCTGGACGCCGATCTGGGCCTGGCGAACGTCGACGTTCTGCTGGGGCTGACACCCAAACGCACACTGGCCGACGTCATCGAAGGCCGTTGCGAACTGCGCGACGTGCTGTTGCAGGGCCCGGGCGGGATTCGCATCGTGCCGGCGGCCTCCGGCACGCAGAGCATGGTGCACCTGAGTCCTGCGCAGCACGCCGGCCTGATCCAGGCGTTCAGCGACATCGGCGACAATCTCGACGTGCTGGTGATCGACACCGCTGCGGGCATTGGTGACTCGGTAGTCAGTTTCGTGCGCGCCGCCCAGGAAGTCTTGCTGGTGGTCTGCGACGAGCCGACTTCGATCACCGACGCTTACGCGCTGATCAAGTTGCTCAATCGCGACTACGGCATGAACCGCTTCCGCGTGCTGGCCAACATGGCGCAGAGCCCGCAGGAAGGGCGCAACCTGTTCGCCAAGTTGACCAAGGTCACGGATCGCTTTCTCGACGTCGCCCTACAATACGTCGGCGCCGTGCCGTATGACGAAAGCGTGCGCAAAGCGGTGCAGAAGCAGCGCGCCGTCTACGAAGCCTTTCCCCGTTCCAAGTGCGCGCTGGCCTTCAAGGCCATCGCCCAGAAGGTCGACACCTGGCCGCTGCCGGCCAACCCGCGCGGGCATCTGGAATTTTTCGTCGAGCGTCTCGTGCAGCAAACCGCAGGGCCTGTGATATGACCGCCAGTGGCATGAATCTTTACAAAAAGTCGGCGCGTGACGCGCAATACGAATTGATCGAGCGCTACGCGCCACTGGTCAAGCGCATTGCCTATCACTTGCTGGCACGCCTGCCGGCCAGCGTGCAGGTCGAAGACCTGATCCAGGCCGGGATGATCGGTTTGCTCGAAGTCTCGACCAAATACGACGCCAGCAAAGGCGCCAGTTTCGAAACGTACGCGGGCATTCGAATCCGCGGCGCGATGCTCGATGAAGTGCGCAAAGGGGACTGGGCGCCACGCTCGGTTCACCGTAATACCAGGATGGTCAGCGACGCGATTCGCTCGATTGAAGCTAAAACCGGCCGTGACGCTAAAGATCACGAGGTTGCGGCCGAACTCCAATTGAGTCTCGACGATTACTACGGGATTCTGAATGACACCTTGGGCAGCCGCCTGTTCAGTTTCGACGACCTGTTGCAGGACGGCGAACACGAAGGGCTGCACGAGGATGGCGCGAGTGCTCATATGGAGCCGTCACGCGATCTGGAAGATGAACGCTTCCAGTCGGCGCTGGCGGACGCGATTGCCAATTTGCCGGAGCGTGAGCGACTGGTGTTGGCGCTGTACTACGACGAAGAGCTGAACCTCAAGGAAATCGGTGAAGTCCTTGGCGTCAGTGAATCGCGGGTCAGCCAGTTACACAGCCAGTGCGCGGCCCGTCTGCGGGGGCGTTTGGGGAGTGGCGAGCGCGCTGAAGGCAGTGTGGGGACACTGCGAAACGAGGCTGGTGCGGTGATGAACGGCGCCGGTCTCGATCCGTTGTGCTCCAGACAAACTTCGAGTGCTATGCCGATTGATTGAAGTGGCGCGTCCAGGTGCTGGGCGCGTTTAAGACTGCTTGGAGGTCGAATTGAACAAAGACATGAAAATCCTCATCGTTGATGACTTCTCAACGATGCGGCGGATCATCAAGAACCTGCTGCGCGATCTTGGGTTCACCAACACCGTCGAGGCCGACGATGGCGTCACCGCCATTCCGGTGCTCAACAGCGGCAGCATCGACTTTCTGGTAACGGACTGGAACATGCCGGGCATGACCGGTATCGACCTGCTGCGTCACGTGCGCGCCGATGAAAAACTCAAGCACCTCCCGGTGTTGATGGTGACTGCTGAAGCCAAGCGCGAGCAGATCATCGAGGCCGCTCAGGCCGGTGTGAACGGTTACGTAGTCAAACCTTTCACGGCTCAAGCGTTGAAAGACAAAATCGAGAAGATTTTCGAACGCATCGGCTGATGAATGCGCGGGGAGCTATGGAGCATAACGAATCATCACAGGGCGATTTCGAATCGACCCTGAAAAAACACGCAGTCGAACTGGTCGAGAGCCTTGAAAAAGGCAAGTTCGGCGACGCGGTGCAACTGATCCATGAGCTCAATCAGACCCGTGACCGCGGCCTGTATCAGGAAGTGGGCAAGCTCACACGTGAACTGCACAGTGCGATCGTCAATTTCCAGATCGATCCGCACATGCCGCAGGCTGAGGAAGTGTCGCAAATCACCGACGCCACCGAACGCCTGGGCTATGTGGTCAAGCTGACGGAAGCCGCGGCCAACCGCACCATGGATCTGGTGGAAAGCGCCACGCCGGTGGTCAACAGTCTCGCTGATGAAGCGCAGACCTTGAGCGCCGATTGGGGCCGCTTCATGCGTCGCGAGGTCGGGGCTGAAGAGTTCCGCGAACTGGCGCGCCGGGTCGACGGTTTTCTGTCACGCAGCAGCACGGACAACCGTGCGGTGTCGAGCAACCTCAACGACATTCTGCTGGCTCAGGATTACCAGGACCTCACCGGTCAGGTGATCAAGCGCGTGACCCAACTGGTCACCGAAGTCGAAAGCAATCTGCTCAAACTCGTGCTCATGGCCAGTCAGGTCGACCGCTTTGCGGGCATCGAACATGACCGCGCCGCAATGCTTGCTGAAAAAGATCCACAAAAACATCTCTCGCAGGGTGAAGGTCCGCAGATTCATGCCGATAAACGAGAAGACGTTGTGTCCGGTCAGGACGATGTGGACGATTTGTTATCCAGCCTTGGATTCTAGAGTTTCGGAATTCGGGTTTTTGGGTTTTTAGACCTGTAGGAGCACCCCATTAATGAGCTTCGGCGCCGATGAAGAGATCCTTCAGGATTTCCTGGTTGAGGCCGGCGAGATTCTTGAGCAACTGTCCGAACAACTGGTCGAGCTGGAAAGCCGCCCGGATGATGCAGATCTGCTCAATGCAATTTTTCGCGGTTTCCACACTGTAAAAGGGGCGCCGGCTTCCTTCAGCTCAATGAGCTGGTGGAGTGCTGTCACATCGCCGAAAACGTGTTCGACATCCTGCGCAAGGGTGAGCGTCGCGTTGATGCAGAACTGATGGACGTGGTGCTCGAAGCACTGGACGCGGTGAACAGCATGTTCAGCGAAGTCCGTGAACGTGCACCGATCACCGCCGCGACGCCGGAACTGCTGGCCGCGCTGGCGCGTCTGGCCGAGCCGCAATCGGCGGATGAAGCCGTGGCCGCACCGGTAGAAGTGGTGGAAGAGCCGGTCGCCGAAAGCGCATCGGACGACATTACCGATAACGAATTCGAACAACTGCTGGACTCGCTGAATGCCGTCAAGGCTCAGGCCGAGGCCCCGGCCGCTGTTGTTGCTCCGGCGCAGGTTGCCGACACGGCCGCCAGCGATGAAATCACCGACGCCGAATTTGAATCGCTGCTCGATCAACTGCACGGCAAAGGCCAGTTCGCTGTCGATGCGGTCGCTCCGGCGCCAGCAGCAGCGGCTCCGGCCGCACCTGCTGCGGGCGACAGCTCGGACATCACCGACGACGAATTCGAAGCCTTGCTCGATCAGTTGCACGGCAAGGGCAACTTCGCCGTTGACGCGCTGGAATCGGCCATCGCTTCGGCGCCGGCAGCCCCTGCTGCACCGGCAGCCGCTGCGGCCGGCAGCGACCTGATCAGCGATCACGAATTCGAATCGCTGCTCGACGAATTGCACGGCAAAGGCAAGTTTGACGCCAGCGCTGCGACTGCCGGCTCTGCCTCGAGCGTCGCCACGCCAGCGGCGAAAGCTCCGGCTGCCGCTGCTGCGCCGAAACCTGCGGCCAAGCCTGAGCCGAAAGCCGAGGCGTCGAAACCGGCCGCCGCTGCTGCACCGGCTGCGGCTCGCGCTCCTGCGACACCGCCCGCGGAAAAACCGGCCAGCGAAGCGGAAACCACCGTACGCGTCGACACCGCGCGGCTCGACGAGATCATGAACATGGTCGGCGAGCTGGTGCTGGTGCGTAACCGTCTGGTGCGCCTGGGCCTCAACAGCGGCGACGAAGCCATGTCCAAGGCCGTGTCGAACCTCGACGTGGTCACCGCTGACCTGCAGACCGCCGTGATGAAGACGCGGATGCAGCCGATCAAGAAGGTCTTCGGGCGCTTCCCGCGTCTGGTTCGCGACCTTGCACGTCAGCTCAAGAAAGAGATCAACCTGGAACTGGTGGGTGAAGAAACCGACCTCGACAAAAACCTTGTCGAGGCTCTGGCCGACCCGCTGGTCCACTTGGTGCGCAACGCCGTCGACCACGGCATCGAGTCGCCGGAAGAACGCGAAGCGTCGGGCAAGGCCCGTGGCGGTCGCGTGGTGCTGGCGGCCGAGCAGGAAGGCGACCATATCCTGCTGTCGATCTCCGACGACGGCAAAGGCATGGACCCGAACGTGCTGCGCGCCATTGCGGTAAAACGCGGCGTGATGGACAAGGACGCGGCCGATCGCCTGAGCGATACCGAGTGCTACAACCTGATTTTCGCCCCGGGTTTCTCGACCAAGACCGAGATCTCCGACGTGTCCGGCCGTGGTGTCGGCATGGACGTGGTGAAGACCAAGATTTCCCAGCTCAACGGTTCGATCAACATCTATTCGACCAAGGGCCAGGGTTCGAAGATCGTCATCAAGGTGCCGTTGACCCTCGCGATCATGCCGACGCTGATGGTCATGCTCGGCAATCAGGCGTTCGCGTTCCCGCTGGTCAACGTCAACGAAATCTTCCACCTCGACCTGTCGACCACCAACGTCGTCGACGGTCAGGAAGTGGTGATCGTGCGCGACAAGGCGCTGCCATTGTTCTACCTCAAGCGCTGGCTGGTCAGCTCCGCCGCTCACGAAGAGCAGCGCGAAGGCCATGTAGTGATTCTTTCGGTGGGCACTCAGCGGATCGGCTTCGTCGTCGATCAACTGGTCGGCCAGGAAGAAGTGGTCATCAAGCCATTGGGCAAAATGCTTCAGGGAACTCCAGGCATGTCTGGCGCCACCATCACCGGTGACGGCCGCATTGCGCTGATTCTCGATGTTCCAAGCATGCTCAAGCGTTACGCCACGAAGCGTATTTGAATCCGGGGCGGCGGCGCGATGACGCGCTGCTGCACCTAATGGAGTGTTTATGGCAGTCAAAGTCCTGGTGGTGGACGATTCGGGGTTTTTCCGCCGCCGCGTCTCGGAAATTCTTTCGTCGGATCCGAGCATCCAGGTGGTCGGCACGGCCACCAACGGTAAAGAGGCGATCGATCAGGCCATGGCCCTCAAGCCTGACGTGATCACCATGGACTACGAGATGCCGATGATGGACGGCATCACGGCGGTGCGGCACATCATGCAGCGCTGCCCGACCCCGGTGTTGATGTTCTCCTCGCTGACTCACGAAGGCGCACGGGTAACCCTCGATGCGCTGGACGCCGGTGCGGTGGATTTCCTGCCGAAGAATTTCGAAGACATCTCGCGCAACCCCGAGAAGGTCAAGCAACTGCTGTGCGAGAAAGTCCATAGCATCTCGCGCAGTAACCGTCGTTTCAGTGCCTACAGCGCGCCGGCTCCCGCCGCTGCGCCAGCGCCGACGCCTGCTCCGGCAGCGTCGAGCTACGGCAGCCACACGAGCCACAGCAGCGCTGTCCCGGCACGTCCGGCGCCAGCGCCTGCCCGTGCCTCCGCTGCCAGCGCTTCGTCGCCAGCACCGAAACGCAAAGCCTACAAACTGGTGGCCATCGGCACATCGACTGGCGGCCCGGTTGCGCTGCAACGTGTACTGACGCAATTGCCGGCGAACTTCCCGGCGCCGATTGTGCTGATCCAGCACATGCCGGCGGCGTTCACCAAAGCGTTTGCCGAACGTCTCGACAAGCTCTGCCGCATCAGCGTCAAGGAAGCCGAGGATGGCGACATCCTGCGTCCGGGCCTGGCGCTGCTGGCACCGGGTGGCAAGCAGATGATGATCGACGGCCGTGGCGCGGTGAAGATCCTGCCGGGCGACGAACGTCTGAATTACAAGCCGTGCGTGGACATCACGTTCGGTTCGGCGGCGAAATCCTACGGCGACAAAGTTCTGGCAGTCGTGCTGACCGGCATGGGCGCCGACGGCCGCGAGGGCGCGCGTCTGCTCAAGCAGGGCGGCAGTTCGGTGTGGGCGCAGGACGAAGCAAGCTGCGTGATCTACGGCATGCCGATGGCCATCGTCAAAGCCGATCTGGCTGACGCTGTGTACGGTCTGGACGACATCGGCAAGCACATCGTCGAGGCGTGTATCTGATGGATGTTCTCAGCCTTATCGGCCTCATCATGGCGTTCGTCGCCATCATCGGCGGCAACTACCTTGAAGGCGGTCACCTCGGCGCACTGGCCAACGGCCCGGCGGCGCTGATCGTGCTGGGCGGCACGGTCGGTGCCGCGCTGCTGCAATCGCCGATGAGCGCGTTCAAGCGCGCCATGCAGATTCTCGCGTGGATCTTCTTTCCGCCGCGTGTCGACCTCGCCGGTGGCATCGACCGCGTGGTCAATTGGAGCCTGACGGCGCGCAAGGAAGGCCTGCTCGGCCTCGAAGGCGTGGCCGACGCCGAACCCGACAGCTATTCGCGCAAGGGCCTGCAACTGCTGGTCGACGGCGCCGAGCCGGAAGCCATTCGCAGCATTCTCGAAGTGGATTTCTACACTCAGGAATCCCGCGATATCGAAGCGGCCAAGGTCTTTGAAAGCATGGGCGGCTACGCGCCGACCATTGGCATCATCGGTGCGGTGATGGGCCTGATTCACGTCATGGGCAACCTCGCCGATCCGTCGCAACTGGGTAACGGCATTGCCGTGGCGTTCGTCGCGACCATCTATGGCGTGGCCAGTGCCAACCTGATCCTTTTACCGGTCGCGGCCAAGCTCAAGTCCATCGCGTTGCGGCAGTCGCGTTATCGCGAAATGTTGCTGGAAGGAATTCTGTCGATCGCCGAAGGTGAAAACCCTCGTTCCATTGAGTTGAAGCTGCAAGGCTTCATGGACTAAGGGAATAACCTCATGGCTCGTCGTCGCCACCAGGAAGAACACGTCAATCACGAGCGCTGGCTCGTGTCCTACGCGGATTTCATCACTTTGCTGTTCGCGTTTTTCGTGGTGATGTACTCGATCTCGTCGATCAACGAAGGCAAATACAAAGTCATTTCCGAAGCGCTGATCGGCGTGTTTACCGACTCCGATCGCTCGCTAAAACCGATTCCGATCGGCGACGAACGACCGAAAACCGTGACCCCGGCCAAGCCGCTGGTCAAGGATGCCGAGCAGGTCGACGCCGGTATATCCGGGGCCAGCGATCCGCTGAAAAGCATCGCCGATGACATCAGCGCCGCGTTCGGTGACTTGATCAGCTCCAACCAGATGACCGTGCGCGGCAACGAGTTGTGGGTCGAGATCGAGCTCAATTCCAGCCTGTTGTTTGGCAGCGGCGACGCCATGCCGAGCGACATCGCGTTCAACATCATCGACAAGGTCGCGGCGATCCTCAAACCGTTCGACAACCCGATCCACGTCGAAGGCTTCACCGACGATCAACCGATCCGCACCGCGCAGTACCCGACCAACTGGGAACTGTCCTCGGCGCGTTCGGCGAGCATCGTGCGCATGCTCGCCATGCAGGGTGTGAACCCTGGGCGACTGGCATCGGTAGGCTACGGCGAATTCCAGCCAGTGGCCAACAATGCCACGGTCGAAGGCCGGGCGAAGAACCGTCGTGTGGTGCTGGTGGTGTCGCGCAATCTCGATGTGCGCCGCAGCCTCACCGGCACCGGAACCGCCAATGCGCAACCGGATGCGGCGTTGAAGCGCGCTGGCACACAAACTGCACCGACCCCGGTCAAGACGCCGGGACGCGAGAGTGCCGTCAATTCTCCGTCGCCCGCATTAACACGCTGAAGCATGTCTCGGCCATTCAACCTGGCCGGGAGGAACGAACTGAATGAGAGTCTGGGCAGTCGCCAATCAAAAGGGTGGTGTCGGTAAAACCACATCTTCCATCGCTCTAGCCGGGTTGCTGGCCGAGGCGGGCAAGCGCGTGGTTGTGGTCGATCTCGATCCGCACGGCTCGATGACCAGCTATTTCGGTTACGACCCCGACAGCCTGGAACACAGCAACTACGACCTGTTTCTGCACAAGGGCAGCGTGCCGCAAGGCCTGCCGGGGCAGTTGCTGTTGTCGACCAGCGACGAACGCATTTCCCTGCTGCCATCGAGCACTGCACTGGCCACCCTTGAGCGCCAGTCGCCGGGGCAGAGTGGCCTGGGTCTGGTGATCGCCAAGAGTCTGGCGCAACTGTGGCAGGACTTCGATTACGCGATCATCGACAGCCCGCCGTTGCTCGGTGTGCTGATGGTCAACGCCCTTGCGGCGAGCCAGCAATTGGTGATCCCGGTGCAGACCGAGCACTTGGCCGTGAAAGGTCTGGAGCGCATGGTTAACACCCTGGCGATGATCAATCGTTCGCGCAAACAGCCGTTGCCGTTCAGCATCGTGCCGACTTTGTTTGACCGCCGCACGCAGGCGTCGATGGGCACCTTGCGCGTGCTGCGTGACAAATTTCCCGACGACATCTGGCACGGCTACATCCCGGTCGATACTCGTCTGCGCGACGCCAGCCGGGCGGGCGTCACGCCTTCGCAATTCGACGGCAAGAGCCGTGGCGTGCTGGCCTACCGCGCGCTGCTCAAGCACCTGCTCGCGCAGCAACTTGTTCCGCAGGTGGCCTGAGATGATTTCGATCTGCTTGCCCGAACCCTGTGGGAGCGAGCCTGCTTGCGAAGCAGACAACGCGGTTTCCCTGTCAGGCGCTGATCACCGATGAACCGCCCAGTGAAACTCACGTCACGTCCGCAACAGGCCTTGCAGTCCTATCTGGAAGACCTGCTGCTCGACTTGCCCGAGGACTTGCCTGCGCCGGTCGAAGCGCTACCGCCAGTCGTCGAACAGGCGCAGCCTGAAGTGGTGGAAAGCACCGAGGCCATGGACGAGTTCCAGGCCGCGGTGCTGGAAGAGCAGGCCCGTGACGCGCAGAAATCCGTCGCTCCGATTGCCGCGCCTGCTGCTGCCCCCGTGGCCAAAGCACCGGTGGCGCTGATCGACGAACCGCGCGCGCCACTGTCGACACTGGCGCCGCTGCTGCAAACACAATTATTGACCGTGCCGGAACCCGAACCGGAGCCAGAACCCGCGCCGCAGATTGCTGAGCCGCAGGTGCTGGTCCCGCCGCTGGTGGAAGTGCACCTGCCGCCGAACAACCCGCCGCCACCGGTCGAACCCGATGGCCGTCCGGCCTGGGCTGCCGAAGCCTTCGAATGCTTGCTGTTCGATGTCGCCGGGCTGACCCTGGCGGTGCCGCTGGTGTGCCTCGGCTCGATCTATTCGCTGGCCGGCCACGAGCTGACGCCGCTGTTTGGCCAGCCGGAGTGGTTCCTCGGCATTCTGCCGAGCCAGGCCGGCAATCTGAAAGTCTTGGACACCGCGCGTTGGGTCATGCCGGATCGTTACCGCGATGACTTCCGGCAGGGCCTGCAATATGTGATTTCGGTACAAGGTTACGAGTGGGGGCTGGCGGTGCATCAGGTCAGCCGCTCGTTGCGCCTGGACCCGAATGAAATCAAATGGAGAAGTCACCGGGGTCAGCGGCCATGGCTCGCCGGCACCGTGATCGAGCACATGTGTGCATTGCTTGACGTATCCGCACTGGCCGAGTTGATCGCCAGCGGCGGGGCAAAGCACTTGAGCGGCAACAAGCCGCTACATAAACCGACATAGCAGCCGACATAACAATCAGGCGATGGCATTTTTCAACGCCACCACACAGAACACACACCGCCCAGGGCGGTTTTTTCGAGGGTCAGGGTATGAGTAGTCAGGCGTCGAATGCAAAAGGTTCTGAAGATCCGATCCTGCAATGGGTGACCTTCAAACTGGATAACGAAACCTACGGCATCAACGTGATGCGCGTGCAGGAAGTGCTGCGCTACACCGAGATCGCCCCGGTACCGGGTGCACCGAGCTACGTGCTGGGCATCATCAACCTGCGCGGTAACGTGGTCACCGTGATCGACACCCGTCAGCGCTTCGGCCTGCACAGCGGCGAGATCAGCGACAACACCCGTATCGTCATCATCGAAGCCGACAAGCAAGTCGTCGGCATCATGGTCGACAGCGTTGCCGAAGTGGTTTACCTGCGTCAGTCGGAAATCGAAACCGCACCGAACGTCGGTAACGAAGAATCGGCCAAGTTCATTCAGGGCGTGTGCAACAAGAACAACGAGCTGCTGATTCTGGTCGAGCTGGACAAGATGATGAGCGAAGAAGAATGGTCGGAACTGGAGAGCATCTGATTTGATTCTCGAGGTTGCGGTAATTGTTCTGTTCCTGTTCTGGGCCGGCACGCTGGCGATGTTCGTCTCGTACATCAAGGCGCAGCGAGTAATCGCTGCACAGCAGGCCCAGGGTGATGCGCTGCGTGATCAGCGCATCAAGGAGCTGGCCAAACGCGTCGACGACTACCAGAACGGCAACGTGCGCATGGGCGAAGCCCTGCACGAGTTGCGCGCGGTGGTGAGCCCGTTGCCGGACAAGATCGTTGCACTGGAACAACGCGACCCGTCTAGCCTGTCATTCGCCCAGGCGGCGAAACTTGTAGGCATGGGCGCCAGCGTCGATGAACTGACTCAGTCGTGCGGCTTGACCCAGGCTGAGGCGGAGTTGATGCGCAAGTTGCACAAGGGCAGCTAGAAGCTTCAAGCTTTCAGCGGCAAGCAAGATCAAAAGCGCTATTCGCGAGCAGGCTCGCTCCCACATTTGATCACGGTCGAATGTGGGAGCGAGCCTGCTCGCGAAGGCGTCTTTGAAACCTCAATAGTCATCCCCGCGTGCGGTGATGTCCTTCTCGACCATCGGCGCGTTCGGGTCCTGTCCCTCGGGGAATTTGCCCTTCAGATTCCACGCAAACGCGATGATCTCGGCGATGGTGCGATAGAGCTCTTCGGGGATGCTGTCGCCCAGTTCCATCCGCGCGAGCAGGCGCACCAGTTCGGCGTTTTCGTAGATCGGCACTTCGTAATCGCGTGCGATGCGCAGGATTTCTTCGGCCAGTTCATCGTCGCCCTTGGCGGTGAGGGTCGGGGCGTGGTTGCCGTCGTATTTGAGGGCAATAGCCTGGCGAGGGGCAGTGGAATCGTTCATGCGGTTTCGTCGACCCAGCGGTGTTCGAGGCGGGTTTGGTTGCCTTGCGGCGGCGTGCCGTGGTGGCAGTCGAGGTCGCCGACGTTGAGCCCGGAATCGAGCAAACGCTGACGTAATGCGATCAGATTGTTTTCAATCAGATCAGCCGTGTACGGCCGCTCGGCCCACAGCTGGCTGGACAAGCTGCCGGCGATCAGTTGCGCCTGAATTTGCATGGGCCCGAGCGGTTCCAGATCGAAGGCCAGATCGACGCGCCACAGTTGCTGTTTGGCTTCGCGCTCATCGCGGCGTTCGTGCGGCTGCGGTTCGCGCTCCGGCGCTTCTTCACGCTGGAATTTGACCTGCAACGGCACGATGTCCTGCAGGTTGCGCATGGGGATTTCCAGCTGCCAGGTGCTGAGCAGGCGGCCATCGTCGGTGACGCCGGTCTGTTCCAGACTCGATAATTGATGGCTCTGCAGACGCGACACTGCGGCGGCGGCAAGACGCAGCAGCTGTTCGAGATCGCCTTCGCCTTCAAGATTCGCCAGCAGCCGTTCAGGTAGCGGGAAGCTGCTCGGCACCGGTTTGGCACTGACCTGGCCGAGGGTGCCGAGGGCGTTCCGGACGAAACTCGGCAAGGCTTGTGCCAGCGTGTTGGCGGCGATGATCGCGTTGAAATTGGTGTTGCTCGGCAGTCCCGGCGTCAGTTGTGCGATCAGCTTGAGCAGGTCTGCCTTCATGTCCGGGGCGAGGCTCGGGTTTTGTCCGCCGAGCAATTTTGCCTCGAGGAACGCGCCGCTATTCGCCAAGGCCAGCGCCACGCCTTTGGCTGTGCTCATTTGCTGCACGTCCGGCAGGCTCGCGAGTAGCTTGTCGACCACTGCGCGCAGATCGGCCGAGGTCTGATCGGTGGCGGGCGGCAGGTTTTGCAGCACTTTCAGCAAACCATCCAGCGAGCCTTGGCGACTTTGCTGGCCAAGCAATTGCTGACTGACCGCCAGTTGCTCCTGACGGCTGCTCAACGGCACGAACTTGAGGGTTTGCGCATCCTGCACCTGCGCCGACAACAAGGTGCCGATGCGCAGCGGTTGCGGGCTGTCGACGGTCAACGTGCTGCCGCTCAATGCGGTGTTGAGCAGGGTGACCATCGAGCGAAATACCGCCGCTTGCCCCGGCGTCTGCGGCAGGGCTTGCGAGGTCACGACTTTGCCTTGCAGCAGGGTGCCGGCGGGCAATTGCGCGGTATCGATGCGGGTCAGGGTAGCGACGCTGCTGGCGATTGCTTGCTGTACGGTGATCGCCAGATTGCCGGCCGACGGCTGAGTGATCGCCAGATTGGTGCCCTGTGCCAACGGTAGATTGCTGCTGGCCTGCACGGTGGTCTGACGGCCGCTGTCGAGGGTGACTTTCAACAGCAATTCAAAGGTCTGATCGGCCTGCTTGAGCGACAACACCTCGGCCTTGGCGCTTTGCCCGGCACCGATCAAACCCTCGACCGGCGTCAGCAGCTTGAGCAGCTCACCCATTTGCGGGCGAGCGCTCGCCGGCACGGTCGGAGGAAGCGGGAGGATGTTCATTTCGCCTGTCATACGCGGACACAACCTGAGGAAATTGCACTCTTGAGAGTAAGGCACGGCATGTATAATGCCGCGCGTCGTGCGCTTCGTTCAAAAAACCTGGCAATTGTTTGATCCAGCTCGTCAGATCGAGCGATCAAAGCATCTATGCTGCCTCTCTTTAACGGCCGTTCCAGAGCCGACTTGAACCGTATAAGGCCCGTGATCCCTTGACCAGTCCTGTCCTGCAAACCATTGCCCTGGCGTGTGAACGCGATCTGCGGCTGCTTTTCGAAAACCTCGAATTGCGCCTGGCCAGTGGCGACATGGTGCAGATCAGCGGCCCCAACGGCAGCGGCAAGACCAGTCTTTTACGTCTGCTCGCCGGTTTGATGCAACCCACCGATGGCCAGGTACTGCTCAATGGTCAACCACTGACCGAGCAACGCGGCGAACTGGCGCGCAATCTGTTGTGGATCGGCCACGCCCCGGGATCAAGGATCTGCTCACGCCCGAAGAAAACCTGTCGTGGCTCTGCGCCCTGCATCATCCCGCCGAACGCGAGGCGATCTGGCAGGCGCTGGCAGCAGTAGGATTGCGCGGTTTCGAAGACGTTCCCTGCCATAGTCTTTCCGCCGGCCAGCAGCGCCGTGTGGCGCTGGCGCGGTTGTATCTGGACAGCCCGCCGTTGTGGATTCTCGACGAACCTTTCACCGCGCTGGACAAGCAGGGCGTTGCGCAACTGGAAGAGCATCTGGCCGGCCACTGCGAACGCGGCGGTCTGGTGGTGCTGACCACGCACCACACGCTGAGCCGCATGCCGGCCGGTTACCGCGATATCGACCTGGGGAAGTGGGCAGCATGAGTGTCTTCGGCCTGCTGCTTGCCCGTGAATCCCGACTGCTGTTTCGCCGCCCGGCGGAGCTGGCCAATCCGCTGATTTTCTTCGCCATCGTCATTGCCCTTTTCCCGCTGGCCGTCGGCCCGGAAACTCAAGTCTTGCAAAACCTGTCCCCGGGGTTAGTCTGGGTGGCGGCGTTGTTGTCGGTCCTGCTGTCGCTGGACGGATTGTTTCGCAGTGACTTTGAAGACGGCTCGCTGGAACAGTGGGTCCTTTCGTCGCATCCGCTGCCGCTTCTGGTCCTGGCCAAGGTGCTGGCACACTGGCTGTTCTCCGGTCTGGCACTGGTGTTGCTGTCGCCGTTGCTGGCGTTGATGCTCGGTTTGCCGGCTGCGTGTCTGCCGGTGCTGCTGCTGTCGTTGCTGCTCGGCACGCCAGTGTTGAGCCTGCTCGGTGCAGTCGGCGCGGCGCTGACGGTCGGTCTGAAGCGCGGCGGCCTGTTGCTGGCGCTGCTGATTCTGCCGTTGTACATCCCGGTGTTGATCCTTGGCAGTGGCGCGTTGCAAGCGGCGTTGCAGGGCATGCCGGCGACCGGATACCTGTTGTGGATGGCCAGCCTCACAGCACTGGCGATCACCCTGACACCCTTTGCAACAGCCGCTGGCCTGAAGATCAGCGTCGGCGAATAATAATGAGGCCTGGTCAAAAATTGACCACTTCTATCAGAAGAAAGGCATGACCCTCTGCCAGCTCGCGATGATGAGCGGCAACCGTGATGGAAACAGTATGAACTGGACCTGGTTTCACAAGCTCGGCTCGCCCAAGTGGTTCTATGGCATCAGCGGCAAGTTCCTGCCGTGGTTGAGCATCGCAGCGTTGCTGCTGATCGGCATTGGTGTGGTCTGGGGCCTGGCGTTCGCGCCGCCCGATTACCAGCAAGGCAACAGCTTCCGCATCATCTACATTCATGTGCCGGCGGCGATGCTCGCCCAGTCAATCTACGTGATGCTCGCGGTGTGCGGCGTGGTCGGGCTGGTGTGGAAGATGAAACTCGCCGACGTGGCTCTGCAATGCGCCGCACCGATCGGTGCGTGGATGACCGCCGTGGCGCTGGTCACCGGGGCCATCTGGGGCAAACCGACCTGGGGCTCGTGGTGGGTTTGGGATGCACGCCTGACTTCGATGCTGATTCTGCTGTTTCTGTATTTCGGCGTGATCGCGCTGGGCAATGCCATCAGCAATCGTGACAGTGCCGCCAAGGCCTGCGCGGTGCTGGCCATTGTTGGCGTGATCAACATTCCGATCATCAAATACTCGGTGGAGTGGTGGAACACCCTGCACCAGGGCGCGACGTTCACACTTACGGAAAAACCGGCAATGCCGGCGGAGATGTGGCTGCCGCTGCTGCTGACAGTGCTGGGTTTCTACTGCTTTTTCGGCGCTGTGCTGTTGCTGCGCATGCGCCTTGAAGTGCTCAAGCGTGAAGCCCGCGCCAGTTGGGTGAAAGCCGAAGTGCAGCAGAATCTGGAGGCGGCGCGATGAGTTTTGCTTCATTCGGCGATTTTCTCGCCATGGGCCATCACGGCCTGTATGTCTGGTCGGCCTATGGCATCTGCCTGGCGGTGCTGGCCCTCAACGTAGTGGCGCCGATTGCGGCGCGCAAGCGTTATCTGCAACAAGAGGCGCGTCGTCTGCGCCGGGAGAACGGCCAGTGAATGCGCTGCGCAAAAACGTCTGATCATCATTCTGGCGATTTTGGTCGGAGTGGGCGCTGCTGTTGGCCTGGCCCTGAGCGCGTTGCAGGAAAACATCAATTTGTTTTACACGCCGACGCAGATCGCCAACGGCGAAGCGCCGCAGGACACACGCATCCGCGCCGGCGGCATGGTCGAGGCGGGTTCGCTGCAGCGCTCCAAGGACTCGCTGGACGTCAAATTCGTCGTCACCGATTTCAACAAATCCGTGACCATCGCCTATCGCGGCATCCTCCCGGATCTGTTCCGCGAAGGGCAGGGCATCGTCGCCCTCGGCAAGCTCAATGCCGATGGCGTGGTGGTCGCTGATGAAGTGCTGGCCAAGCACGACGAGAAGTACATGCCGCCGGAAGTGACCAAAGCGCTGAAAGACAGCGGTCAATCCGCGCCGACGCCTGTGAAGGAGGGTTGATCGATGGCTGCCGCACTGTTTATTCCTGAGCTGGGCCATCTGGCGATGATCCTTGCGCTGTGTTTTGCACTGGTTCAAGCGGTGGTGCCGATGCTCGGCGCATGGCGCGGCGACCGCTTGTGGATGAGCCTGGCGCAGCCGGCGGCGTGGGGCCAGTTTGCCTTTCTGCTGTTTGCTTTTGGCTGCCTGACCTACGCGTTCATGACTGATGATTTCTCGGTCGGCTACGTGGCGATGAACTCCAACAGCGCGCTGCCGTGGTACTACAAATTCAGCGCGGTGTGGGGTGCTCACGAAGGTTCGCTGCTGCTGTGGGCGTTGATCCTCGGCGGCTGGACTTTCGCTGTGTCGGTGTTCTCCCGGCAGTTGCCGCAAGTCATGCTCGCTCGGGTCCTGGCGGTGATGGGCATGATCAGCACCGGTTTCCTGCTGTTCCTGATTCTTACCTCGAACCCGTTCTCGCGGATCCTGCCGCAGATTCCCGCTGATGGTCGCGACCTCAACCCGTTGCTGCAGGACATCGGCCTGATCGTGCATCCGCCGATGCTGTACATGGGTTATGTGGGTTTCTCCGTGGCGTTCGCATTTGCCATCGCTGCGCTGCTCGGCGGTCGTCTCGATGCGGCGTGGGCGCGCTGGTCGCGGCCGTGGACCATCGTCGCCTGGGCGTTTCTCGGCATCGGCATCACCCTCGGTTCGTGGTGGGCGTATTACGAACTCGGCTGGGGCGGCTGGTGGTTCTGGGACCCGGTGGAAAACGCCTCGTTCATGCCGTGGCTGGTCGGCACCGCGCTGATTCACTCGCTGGCGGTCACCGAGAAACGTGGCGTGTTCAAGAGCTGGACGGTGTTGCTGGCGATCGCCGCGTTCTCGTTGAGCCTGCTCGGCACCTTCCTCGTACGCTCGGGCGTGCTGACGTCGGTGCACGCGTTTGCCTCGGACCCCGAGCGCGGAGTGTTCATTCTGATTTTCCTGCTGTTTGTGGTGGGCGGTTCGCTGACGCTGTTCGCACTGCGCGCGCCGGTGGTGAAAAGTCAGGTCGGTTTCAATCTGTGGTCGCGTGAAACCTTGCTGCTGGGCAACAACCTGGTGCTGGTCGTCGCTGCATCGATGATCCTGCTTGGCACCTTGTATCCGCTGATTCTTGATGCCATCAGCGGCGCCAAACTGTCGGTCGGCCCGCCATACTTCAATGCGTTGTTCATTCCATTGATGGCGTTGCTGATGCTGGTCATGGCGGTCGGCGTGATCGTGCGCTGGAAGGACACGCCAGTGAAATGGCTGGCGAGCATGCTCACTCCGGTGCTGCTTGGCAGCGTCGCATTGGCCGTGGTGGCCGGCGTGGCTTACGGCGATTTCAACTGGGCGGTGATCGCGACGTTCCTGCTGGCGGCATGGGTGTTGCTCGCTGGCGTGCGCGATCTGTTCGACAAGACCCGGCACAAAGGCCTGATCAAAGGTTTGCCGACGCTGACCCGCAGTTATTGGGGCATGCAGATCGCCCACCTCGGCATCGCCGTGTGCGCGCTGGGCGTGGTGTTGTCGAGCCAGAACAGTGCCGAACGCGACCTGCGTCTGGCACCGGGCGAGTCGATGGATCTGGCCGGTTATCAGTTCGTCTTCGAAGGCGCCAAGCATTTCGAGGGACCGAACTTTACCTCGGACAAAGGCACCATCCGCGTCATTCGTGACGGCAAGGAAATCAGCGTGCTGCACCCGGAAAAACGTCTGTACACCGTGCAGAACTCGGTGATGACTGAAGCCGGCATCGATGCCGGTTTCACCCGCGATCTCTACGTCGCCCTCGGCGAGCCGCTGGATAACGGCGCCTGGGCCGTGCGCGTACACGTCAAACCGTTTGTGCGCTGGATCTGGTTCGGCGGCTTGCTCACCGGATTGGGTGGTTTGCTGGCGGCGCTGGATCGGCGTTATCGGGTCAAGGTGAAAAGCAAAGTGCGCGAAGCGCTGGGCATGACGGGAGCGGCGGCATGAGGCGTTGGTTGATGTCGTTGCCGCTGGCGATATTTCTGCTGGTGGCGGTGTTTCTTTATCGAGGGCTGTATCTGGATCCGGCGGAGCTGCCGTCGGCGATGATCGACAAGCCGTTCCCGGAGTTTTCCCTGCCGAGTGTGCAGGGTGACAAGACGCTGACCAAGGCCGACATTCTCGGCAAACCGGCGCTGGTCAATGTCTGGGGAACCTGGTGCATCTCCTGCCGGGTCGAGCACCCGGTGCTGAACAAACTCGCCGAGCGCGGCGTGGTGATCTACGGCATCAACTACAAGGACACCAATGCCGATGCCTTGAAATGGCTGGCCGAGTTCCACAATCCGTACGCGCTGGATATCCGTGATGACGAAGGGTCGCTGGGCCTCAATCTCGGGGTCTACGGCGCGCCGGAAACCTTCTTCATCGACGCCAAAGGCATCATCCGCGACAAGTTCGTCGGGGTGATCGACGAGCAGGTCTGGCGCGAAAAACTCGCGGCCAAGTATCAGGCGCTGGTCGATGAGGCCAAGCCATGAAGCGTTTTCTCGCAGCGGTGGTGCTGGGTTTGAGCCTGGCCGGTGTCGCCCATGCGGCCATCGACACCTACGAATTTGCCAACGAGGGCGACCGCGAGCGTTTCCGCGAACTGACCAAGGAACTGCGCTGCCCCAAATGCCAGAACCAGGACATTGCCGACTCCAATGCACCCATCGCCGCCGACCTGCGCAAGGAGATTTTCCGCATGCTCGGCGAGGGCAAGGACAATCAGCAGATCATCGACTTCATGGTCGATCGCTACGGTGATTTCGTCCGCTACAAACCGGCGCTCAATGCCAAAACCGCGCTGCTGTGGTTCGGCCCGGCCGGGCTGCTGCTCGGTGGTTTCGTGGTGATCGCGCTGATCGTGCGCAGGCGTCGCGGGCAACGCGCCGAAACGCCGTCATCGCTGTCTGCCGAAGAACGTCAGCGCCTCGACCAACTGTTGGATAAAAACCAAGAATGATTGATTTCTGGCTCGCCGCAGGGCTGTTGCTTCTGGTCGCCCTGAGTTTTCTGCTGATCCCGGTGCTGCGCGAACGCCGTGCCCAGCGGGAAGAAGATCGTACCGCGTTGAACGTCGCGCTGTATCAGGAACGGGTGGCCGAGCTGCAAGCGCAGCAGGCCGAGGGCGTGCTCGACGCCGCGCAACTGGACAGCGGCCGCGCGGAAGCTGCGCGTGAACTGCTCGCCGACACCGAAGGCGCCGCCGCGCCGCGTGTCTCGCGCCTGGGCAAGCCGTTGCCGCTGCTGGCCGCCGTGCTGGTACCGGTGCTGGGTCTCGGTCTGTACCTGCATTTCGGCGCCGCCGACAAGGTCGAACTGACCCGCGAATTCGCTCAGGCACCGCAGTCGATGGATGAGATGACCCAGCGTCTGGAGCGTGCGGTCGCCGCACAGCCGGATTCCGCTGAAGGTCTGTATTTCCTCGGCCGTACCTACATGGCTCAGGACCGCCCGGCAGACGCGGCTAAGATGTTCGAACGCGCCGCCAACCTCGCTGGTCGCCAGCCGGAGCTGCTCGGCCAATGGGCGCAGGCGCAGTATTTTGCTGACGGTAAAAAGTGGTCGGAGAAGATTCAGAAACTGACCGACGAAGCGCTGAAGGCTGATCCGAAAGAAGTCACCAGCCTCGGTCTGCTCGGCATCGCCGCGTTCGAAGGCGAGCGTTATCAGGAGGCCATCGACTACTGGAATCGCCTGCTCGCGCAACTGCCGCCGGATGACAACTCTCGCGTTGCGCTGCAAGGCGGCATCGAGCGTGCCGCCGAACGCCTGAAAGCCGGCGGCGGCAAAGTTGCCCAGGCAGCGGCGCCGAAAGCTGCGTTGCTGACAGTCAGCGTAGATCTGGCCAGCGAACTCAAAGGCAAGGTGCAGCCGGGCGACAGCGTGTTCATCTTCGCCCGCGCCACTTCAGGCCCACCCGCGCCGCTGGCGGCCAAACGCCTGACCGTCGCCGACCTGCCGGTGACCGTCGAACTGGGCGACGCCGACGCGATGATGCCGCAGTTGAAACTGTCCAACTTCCCTGAAGTCCAACTGGTTGCGCGCATCTCACGGGCCGGTCAACCGACTGCCGGTGAGTGGATCGGTCGCAGCGGCCCATTGGCCAGCAGCACCACCGCGCCACAAAAACTGACCATCGACAGCCCGGATAAATAACCGGACCCAACAGGAAAGCACCGCCATGCACACCATCGCCCGAATTACAGTCCTCACACTGGCCCTGGGCTTGAGTGCATGTGCGGTACAACGCCCGGAACCGACCACCAGCCTGCCGCCGATCCCGCCGTCTCAGCCAAGCCCGACCCCATCGACCTCGCCAAGCCCCGGCAAGAGCATCCCGGCAAAACCCGCCAAGCCCGTGCCACGCACCTCGGCCAGCTTCGCCCCGCCACCGGGCGGCAACAGCCACTGGGACCAGAAACTCGGCGTCTACGTCCTCGACGACCAGACCAACACCTTTTACCGCCAGCGCACCTACTACCGCTGGAACAACGGCTGGAGCCGCTCGGTCAGCCCCAACGGCCCGTGGGAAGACACCAACATCCACGGCGTCCCGCCGGGGTTGGGGAAAAAGTTCGGGCAGTGATGAGAAACGGCGATCTTGGGATCGCCGTTTTTTTTGCGTCTGATTTTCAGAGAATCGCACGATAGTTACCTAACGCCTTTACCGACTCGACCAATCCTTGCCGTTGGAGAAAGCCAAGATATTTGTCCACCTCCACATTGGGCGTTTTCAATTGCCGTCGCTGGCTTTGAGCCGCAGCGACGACGGCAGCCGAATCAAGATGGAAAAGGTTTTCCACAAACTCATCCGGGTGCTGAGCTTCAATGCCGTATGGCGCGAGGTGACGGGTGGGGAAATCTTTCAGGTTGAACGTCACTATTACATCGGCACCGCATCGGATTGCGGCCGCCAGAACATGGCGGTCGTTCTCATCAGGCAGTGTCAGGCCTGACACCAAGTCTTCATAGCCATCAATACACGCGTCTGGAATAGCCAGGTCCATCAATTGCGATGTGCGATCGAGTTGTTCGAGGGTCAGGTCGGACCTGTTCTTCAATAAGTTACGCTTCCATTCGTGGTGTATTTCCTGAGTCCAGCGAGCCCGATACAGCCCTGACAACGCGAGCCACATCAGGAAATCTCTTAAAGGGGCCGGATATAAAACGCATGCATCGTATACAGCAGTGAAAGAGGAATGCCTCACTCGTACCCTGTCCTTAGCGCCTGTGCCTGCTCCGCGAGAAGCATCATTGCCTGCTCGCTGGCGGTGTCTCGCCGGGTTTTATATTCCATCAGATCTGCAAAGCGCACACGTCGGTGCTTGCCTGTTTTGTGGTAGGAAATCTCACCGCTCTCCAGCAGTTTGATCATGTGCGGACGTGAGACGTTGAGCAGATCGGCAGCTTCCTGCGTGGTCAGCTCCGCGTGGATGGGTACCACCTTCACAGCGTTGCCCTGCGCCAGCGCCGCGAGGATATCGCTCAGCAAGCGTAATGCCGATGTTGGCAGCTCCACGCTGTGGGCTTCGTTCTGTTCATCAAAAATCTGGATTCGCTGAGTTTCAAAAGCGGTTGTGAGGAAGGCGCTCAGGGCACGCTGGCCTTCAATCGCGGCTTTGACCTCACGTTCGACAGGCAGATTGATGGCAGATGGAGTAGCGGTGGTCATAAGACTGTTCCGGCATTGTAAGGAAGATCTGCGGACGTTATTCGAATCAAACGAAATTCGCAATAAACGAAACTGGTGCAGGAATACTCTGTAAAACAACCACCCATCACTCCGCCCCACTCTGCGCTTGAGTAAAGATAACTCTAGAGTTACTTTTAATGGGCCAAGCCAAGGAGGCGGTTGGTGCAGAGCAGGCTATTGATGAAGGAGCTGGAGGAGGCGGGCTGGACGCTGGATCGGGTTGCGGGCAGTCATCACATCTTCACTCATCGTTACAACCCGAACACGATTGCCGTCCCGCATCCGAAAAAGGATTTACCGCTGGGGACAGTCAAAAGCATTCGGCGGCGCGCGGGGTTATTCAGCCCGCCAACCCGTCATGAAGGAGATCCGTAATGCAATATCCCATCTGCATCGAGTGGGGTGACGAGAACACTGCCATCGGCATTCAGATCCCCGATATTCCCGGCGCAGTCACTGCCGGGGACAGCTTTGAGGAGGCCTACAACGCGGCCGTGGAAGTGGCTCACCTTATGCTGCAGGAAATCGCGGCGGCCGGTCAGGCGATTCCGATGCCGACCTCGGCAGCGGCGCATCGCAATCATCCGGATTTTGCCGAGATGGGCTGGGGCATGCTGGAGCTGGATATCTCGCCGTACCTGGGCAAGACCGAAAAGGTCAACGTTACGCTGCCCGGCTATGTCATTCAGCGTATTGATCGCTATGTACGCGAGCACAACGTCAAAAGCCGCTCCTCGTTTCTGGCGGATGCGGCGATGGAGAAACTGGTTCGGTATTGAAGGTACGTCCAATTGCGGGAGCGAGCCTGCTCGCGAAGCTTTTGACGCCCTTAAGCCGTGGCCAATGAAGCGCGTCGTGAAACACTCAAAAACCGCACCAACGCCAACAACGGAAAGATGCTGCCGACAATCACGATCCACAACCAGCCGCCATGCTCGTAAACCGCGCTGGCCACGGAGGAGCCGAAGGCGCCGCCGATGAAGATGCTGGTCATGTACAGCGCGTTCAAACGACCACGACTTTTCGCGTCCAGCGAGTACACCGCGCGTTGGCCCAGGACCATGTTCATCTGTACGCAGAAGTCCAGCACCACGCCGGTCACGGCCAGGCCGATAACGCTGTAGGCCGGGTGGATGAAGGCGGGCAGGAAGCTCAGGCTGGCAAACAGCATGGCCAGCAGCGAGGCGATGCGTGTGTGACCGGCATCGGCGAGGCGGCCGCTGATTGGCGCGGCGATGGCACCGATGGCGCCGACCAGGGCGAAGATCGCGATTTCGCTTTGCGACAGGCCATGGTTACGTGCCAGTTCCAGTGGCACGGCGGTCCAGAACAGGCTGAACGTGGCGAACATGCAGCCCTGATAAAACGCTCGCTGACGCAGCACCGCTTGCCGGCGCAACAGCGTCCACAGCGAGCCGATCAGTTGGCCGTATGTAGCGCTGTGATCCGGCTGGCGCTTGGGCACGGTCAGCGCCAGCACTACGCTGATCGCTGCCATCAACGCTGCGGCGATCATGAACATGGCGCGCCAGCCGAGGTGGTCGGCGACCACACTCGACACCGGTCGCGCCA
Organism: Pseudomonas sp. B21_DOA; assembly: GCA_030544685.1. Taxonomy (NCBI): domain Bacteria; kingdom Pseudomonadati; phylum Pseudomonadota; class Gammaproteobacteria; order Pseudomonadales; family Pseudomonadaceae; genus Pseudomonas; species Pseudomonas sp. B21_DOA. The sequence continues at coordinate 2,716,301 of CP086683.1, forward strand.
ACAGAATACCCAGCAGCAAACCGCCCATGATCCCACCCACCACGCGACCACGGGACTCTTCCGGCGCCAGATGCGCGGCCAGCGGAATCAGGATCTGCACCGACACCGAGCTGAAGCCGACCAGCAACGAGATCAGCAAAAACACGTTGGGTTGCTCGGTAAACGCTGCGCCCAGGAGACTGGCAATCGCGACCAGCGTGGTGATGATCATCAGCCGCCGGTTTTCCAGCAGATCCCCCAGCGGCACCAGAAAGAACAGGCCCAACGCATAGCCGATCTGCGTCAGCGAAACGATGAAACTGGCCATGGTGTCGGAGAGGCCGATGTCCGGCGCGATGAGACCGATGATCGGTTGTGCGTAGTAGATGTTGGCAACGATGGCGCCGCAGCAGAACGCGAACAGCAAGACCATGCCTCGGGTCATTGCGTGAGGAGTGGTGGTCATAGGGAATCTCGGGTCGGGCACAGGAAAGGGCTGAGGCTAATGGACAACGTGGACTGGCAGAAGACGTTTTCGGATGATAACTGTTATTACGCCGTGTAATGACCAGTATTCCCACGCAACAAAAAGGCGACCCGGTGGGTCGCCTTTTGATTTTTCAGATCAAGCCTTACTGCCCGCTGTAAATCTGATCGAACACGCCACCATCATTGAAGTGGGTTTTCTGCACCGTGCGCCAGTCACCAAACGTCTTCTCCACCGAAAGGAAATCGACTCTCGGGAAACGGTCGGTGTACTTCGCCAGCACCGCCGGGTCACGCGGACGCAGGTAGTTGGCCGCCGCAATTTCCTGACCTTCCGGCGACCACAGGTACTTCAGATACTCATCAGCCGCAGCGCGCGAGCCCTTCTTGTCGACCACTTTGTCGACCACCGAAACCGGTGGCTCGGCTTCTGCGGAGACGCTTGGGTAGACAACTTCGAACTGATCGCGACCGAACTCGCGGGCGATCATTTCCGCTTCGTTTTCGAAGGTCACCAGTACGTCGCCGATCTGGTTGGTCATGAACGTGGTGGTGGCCGCGCGGCCACCGGTGTCGAGCACCGGCGCCTGCTTGAACAGCTTGCCGACGAAATCCTTGGCCTTGTTCTCGTCACCACCGTTTTTCAGTACATAGCCCCAGGCCGACAGGTAGGTGTAGCGGCCATTACCGGAAGTTTTCGGGTTCGGCACGATCACCTGTACGCCGTCCTTGAGCAGATCAGGCCAGTCTTTCAAAGCTTTCGGGTTGCCCTTGCGGACGATGAACACCGTAGCCGAGGTAAACGGCGCGCTGTTGTTCGGCAGGCGCGTGACCCAGTTGTCCGGGACCAGTTTGCCGTTGTCGGCGAGGGCGTTGATGTCGGTGGCCATGTTCATGGTGATGACGTCAGCCGGCAGGCCGTCGATCACCGAACGCGCCTGCTTGCTCGAGCCGCCGAAGGACATCTGCACGGTGATGTTTTCGTTGTGCTCGGCTTGCCAGTGCTTCTGGAACGCAGTGTTGTAGTCCTTGTAGAAATCGCGCATCACGTCGTAGGAAACGTTGAGCAGCGTCGGTGCTGCCTGGGCGATGTTGGCCAAGGCCAGGCCGGCGGCGAGAAGTGAGGCGCCAAAGAGTTTTTTCACTGCGCATTCCTTGTTCTGTGGGGTGTCGTGTCAAAAATGAGGCGATTTGCCAGCGACTATAGCGGGCCTCGCATAGTCGCTTAAAGATTAAAAAGCTCTGTACTTATTCCACTTTCTTGAACAGCTGACTGCCGCAGCGCGAACAGAACGCTGCGCTCTGTTCATGGCTCTTTTTCTGGCAGCCCGGGCAGTCATGTTGCAGCTGTTCGCCGCGCATGGCGTTGGCCAGCTCAGCGGTGAAAATCCCCGTGGGCACGGCGATGATCGAATAACCGGTGATCATCACCAGCGAGGAAATCACCTGGCCCAGCGGCGTCTTCGGCACGATGTCGCCGAAGCCCACAGTGGTCAAGGTCACGATCGCCCAATAGATGCCCTTGGGAATACTGGTGAAGCCATGCTCCGGGCCTTCGATCACGTACATCAGCGTGCCGAACACTGTCACCAGCGTGCACACGCTGACCAGAAACACGACGATTTTCTGCTTGCTGCCGCGCAGCGCCGACATCAGATAGTTGGCTTGCTTGAGATACGGGCTGAGCTTGAGCACGCGGAAAATCCGCAGCATCCGAATGATGCGGATGATCAGCAGATACTGCGCATCGCTGTAATACAGCGCGAGGATGCCCGGCACGATCGCCAGCAGATCCACCAGGCCATAAAAGCTGAAGGCATAGCGCAGTGGCTTGGGCGAGCAGTACAGACGCAGGATGTACTCGCCGAGGAAAATCGCCGTGAAGCCCCACTCGATATAGGCCAGAACGTCGGCGTAATTACGGTGAATGCTGTCGATACTGTCGAGCATCACGATCACCAGGCTGGCGAGGATGATCACCAGCAGGATGCCGTCGAAGCGACGCCCGGCCGGGGTGTCGCTCTGGAAAATCATGACGTAGAGCCGTTCGCGCCAATTGTTGCTGCTGTCCATGGATAACGCCTGAATCGAAGATCAGCGCAGCCTAGGGTGATTCTCCTCGTGAGCGCAAGACTCATGCGCAAGCGACGCTTTGCCAAGCATTTGAATGCCGGCACGAATCAACCAGCAGGCGAGGATGAACGGCGCGGTCAGCGTCGCCAATCCAAGGGCGGCAAACAGCGGCGTCACCAGCAGCGCCAGGACAATGGCGAGCAGCGGCAGCCACGGATTTTGTCGCTGAGCGCTGAAGGCGAGGGCGGCGAGTACGGCGTTATAGCCACCGAGCCCGAGCAGTGCGGCGGACGTTTCGTGGTGCAGTAGACTCGAGCCGAGGCCGATCGCCGACGCCAGCAGCGCCCAGCAGAACGCGCGGCGATCAGCAATGAGCAAACCGCTGGCAATCAACGCCCCGGCCAAAGGATGGTCGAGGAACATTACCTGGCCGAATCCGCGCAGTTCAGCGGCCAGCAGATTTGTCGTGTTCAGGTCGACCGATGCCATCGGCGTGGACGGTTCGGCGAACACCAGCAGCACCCAGCTGAGCGCCACGAACGGCGAGGTATACGCCGGTAAGGCGCGACTGCGGTGAACGTGTTTGAGCCATTGCTGAGTGAGCATCGCGCTCAAGCCGCCTGCTGCAAGAATCAACGGCGGCAGCAGTGGCGACCATGGGAAATACAGGCTCAGCAGCAGGCCGAGCAGCACGCCGTTGTAGCTGAACAACCCGGCCTGGCGATCAGCCTTGGCGTAGTTGCGCCGCTGCGCGGTGAGCAGACCGGCGACGCCACCGAGCAGCGCCCCGGCGAACAGCACCGGCGCCGTCAGCAGAATCGCCAACAGACACAGCAGACCGCACAGCGGATGGCGCTGGAAGAAAATCTGACTGAAACCGTTGAGCAAAGCCTCGGCCCAGTCGGGGCAGTGGGTGTTGAAGTGATTGGCAGGCATGTTGAGAAAATCTGGGCAGTTGGAACATCAAAAGGTCTTGCAAGTCCCTGTGGCGAGGGCATTTATCCCCGTTCGGCTGCGCAGCAGTCGTCGCTTTTGAGGTGTGACGGTTTCCACAGAGAAACCGCATTCTCCGATGGGGGCCGCTTCGCAGCCCAACGGGGATAAATCCCTCGCCACAAGGTTATGCACCCACTTTTAGGGTGGGTCAGATCAACGTCTCGATGCGCAGCGAATTGGTCGACCCCGGCTGCCCGAACGGCACGCCAGCGGTGATCAGCAGCGTGTCGCCACGCTCGGCCATGCCTTGCGCCTGAGCAATCTCCAGTGCCGTCGAGCAGACTTCGTCGACCTGACGCAGGCGATCGTTGACCACCGAATGAATGCCCCACGCCACGCTCAAGCGCCGCGCGGTTTGCAGGTTCGGCGTCAGATTGAGGATCGGCGCTTTTGGCCGTTCCCGCGATGCGCGCAACGTCGAGGCGCCGGACTCGCTGTAATTGACCAGCACCGCCACCGGCAACACGTTGCTGATCCGGCGGATCGCACAGCTGATCGCATCGGAAACCGTCGCCTCGGCTTTCGGACGGCTGACGTCGAGCTGGGTCTGATAATCCGGGCCGTTTTCAACCTGACGGATGATCTTGCTCATCATCTGCACGGCTTCCAGCGGGTATTCGCCGGACGCGGTTTCCGCCGAGAGCATCACCGCATCGGCGCCTTCGGCCACGGCGTTGGCGACGTCGGTGACTTCGGCGCGGGTCGGGGCAGGGAGAAGCGCATCGACTCGAGCATCTGCGTCGCCACCACCACCGGTTTGCCCAGCGCACGGCAGGTGGTGATGATGTTTTTCTGAATCTGCGGCACGCTTTCCGCCGGCACTTCAACACCCAGATCCCCGCGAGCGACCATGATTGCGTCGCTCAACTCAGCAATCTCTCGCAGTTGCTCGACCGCTGAAGGCTTCTCGATTTTCGCCATCAAAAACGCCTTGTCGCCGATCAATGCGCGGGCTTCGACAATGTCCTGCGGGCGCTGCACGAACGACAGCGCGACCCAGTCCACACCCAATTCCAGGCCGAAGCTCAGATCGCGGCGATCCTTGGCGGTCAGCGGGCTCAGGTCCAGCACCGCTTGCGGCACATTCACACCTTTGCGATCAGACAGTTCGCCGCCGTTGAGCACGGTGGTGTCGATCGCATCGGCGTACTTGGTGACCACGCGCAGACGCAGCTTGCCGTCGTCGAGCAGCAGATCCATGCCGGCTTCCAGCGCGGCAATGATCTCCGGATGCGGCAGGTTGACCCGGCGCTCATCGCCCGCTGTCGCATCGAGATCGAGGCGGAACGCCTGACCGCGATGCAATTGCACCTTGCCGTCAGCGAACTTGCCAACGCGCAGTTTCGGCCCCTGCAGATCCATCAGAATGCCCAGCGGGTAGTTGAGCTGGCGTTCGACTTCGCGGATCCACTGATATCGCTTGGCGTGGTCGGCGTGATCGCCGTGGCTGAAGTTCAGCCGGAAGATGTTGACCCCGGCCTCGACCAGCTCGCGGATGTCGTCGATACCGTCGACCGCAGGGCCGAGGGTGGCGAGGATTTTGACCTTTTTATCAGGCGTCATGATTTGCAGTTCTCAAGGATCAGAATGGCGCGGAAGTCGTTGACGTTGGTGCGGGTCGGCTCGGTGACGATCAGTGCATCGAGCGCCTGGAAGTAGCCGTAGCCGTTGTTGTTATCCAGCTCGTCGCTGGCGCTCAGACCCAGTGCGGCGGCGCGGGCGTAGCTGTCCGGGGTCATGATTGCGCCGGCGTTGTCTTCCGAGCCGTCGATGCCATCGGTGTCGCCGGCCAGCGCGTAGACGCCGGGCTGGCCCTTGAGGCTATCGGTCAGGCTGAGGAGGAATTCAGCGTTACGCCCACCACGGCCATTGCCGCGCACGGTGACCGTGGTTTCACCGCCGGAGAGAATCACGCACGGCGCCGCCAATGGCTGGCCGTGATTGATGATCTGTCGGGCGATGCCGGCGTGGACTTTCGCCACTTCACGGGATTCGCCTTCGAGGTCGCCGAGAATCAAGGTGCTGAAACCGGCTTGGCGGCATTTCACCGCAGCCGCGTCCAGCGATTGCTGCGGGCGGGCGATCAATTGGAAGTGGCTGCGTGCCAGACTCGGGTCACCGGGTTTGACGGTTTCCGATTCGGGACTTTGCAGCCAGGTGCGCACGGAGGCGGGAATGTCGATGCCGTAGCGCTTGATGATCGCCAGGGCTTCGGCCGAAGTGCTCGGGTCGGCCACGGTCGGGCCGGAGGCAATGACGGTGGCGAGGTCGCCCGGTACATCGGAAATCGCGTAGGTGTAGACCGTCGCCGGCCAGCAGGCCTTGCCGAGGCGGCCGCCCTTGATCGCCGAGAGGTGCTTGCGCACGCAGTTCATCTCGCCGATGGTCGCGCCGGATTTGAGCAGGGCTTTGTTGATCGACTGCTTGTCGGCGAGGGTGATGCCTTCAGCCGGCAGGGCGAGCAGGGCAGAGCCGCCGCCGGAGAGCAGGAAGATCACGCGGTCGTTTTCAGTCAGATTGCTGACCAACTCCAGTACGCGTTTGGCCACGGCCAGACCGGCCGCATCCGGCACCGGGTGTGCGGCTTCGACCACTTCGATTTTTTCGCACGGAGCGCCGTGGCCGTAGCGGGTCACCACCAGGCCGGTGACTTCACCCTCCCAGCAGCGCTCGACCACTTGCGCCATGGCAGCAGCGGCTTTGCCGGCGCCGATGACGATAACCCGACCCGTGCGATCGGCAGGCAAATGGGCTTCGAGGACTTGGTTCGGGTGGGCCGCGTCTATGGCTGTGGCAAACAGCTCGCGCAGCAGTTGTTGCGGATCGACCGACATGGCGGGCTCCCGGAATTCTTGTTATTCGAAAGGGCAGTACAGACCCCTGTGGAGCGAGCTTGCTCGCGAAAGCGGTGGATCAGTCAATACCTATGTCGACTGCTACTCCTCTTCGCGAGCAAGCTCGCTCCCACAGGTTTTACGCGGTGGTTCTGGGCTTATTTATTGTCGCGAATCGAGAAATTGGCCATGTGCTCAAGGCCCTTGATCAGCGCCGAGTGGTCCCAGTTGCTGCCACCGATGGCCGCGCAGGTGCTGAATACCTGCTGGGCATTGGCGGTGTTGGGCAGGTTGATGTTCAACTCCTTGGCGCCTTGCAGGGCCAGGTTCAGGTCCTTCTGGTGCAGGCTGATGCGGAAGCCCGGGTCGAAGGTGCCTTTGATCATGCGCTCGCCGTGCACTTCGAGGATCTTCGAAGAAGCGAAACCGCCCATGAGCGCTTCACGCACCTTGGCCGGGTCGGCACCGTTTTTCGAGGCGAACAGCAGAGCTTCGGCTACGGCCTGGATGTTCAGCGCGACGATGATCTGGTTCGCCACTTTGGCGGTCTGGCCGTCGCCATTGCCGCCGACCAGGGTGATGTTCTTGCCCATGGCCTGGAACAGCGGCAGGGCGCGTTCGAAGGCATCGGCGTCGCCACCGACCATGATGCTCAGGGTCGCGGCCTTGGCGCCGACTTCACCGCCGGACACTGGCGCGTCGAGGTACTGCGCGCCTTTCTCGTTGATCTTGGCGGCGAAGGCTTTGGTCGCGGTCGGCGAGATCGAGCTCATGTCGATGACCACTTTGCCTTTGCCGATACCGGCGGCAACCCCGTCGGCGCGGAACAGCACGTCATCGACCTGCGGGGTATCCGGAACCATGACGATGATGAATTCGGCTTCCTGCGCCACTTCACGTGGATTGGCCAGAGCGACGGCGCCAGCGGCGACCAGATCGGCCGGCGCGGCGTCGTGGTGTTGCGACAGGAACAGGCTGTGACCGGCTTTCTGCAGGTTCGCCGCCATTGGGTGGCCCATGATGCCGGTGCCGATGAATCCGATTTTAGCCATGAGAAAATCCTCTTGTTTTTGTCGTGCCCCCAACCCATGGCTGGTGAGCTTTTGTGGCGAGGGATTTATCCCCGTTGGGCAGCGCAGCTGCCCCAGATTTTTGCAATGCGTGGTCAATCAGATTGCGTTGTGTGATTTCAACCAACCCAGGCCCGCTTCGGTGGTGGTCAGCGGCTTGTACTCGCAACCGACCCAACCCTGATAACCGATGCGGTCGAGGTGTTCGAACAGGAAGCGGTAGTTGATCTCGCCAGTGCCCGGCTCGTTGCGCCCCGGGTTGTCCGCGAGCTGCACATGGTTGATCTCGCCCAGGTGCGATTGCAGGGTGCGGGCCAGATCGCCTTCCATGATTTGCATGTGATAGATGTCGTATTGCAGGAACAGATTGGCGCTCCCGACCTGTTCGCGAATCGACAGGGCTTGCGCCGTGTTGTTCAGGTAGAAACCGGGAATGTCGCGGGTGTTGATCGCTTCCATCACCAGTTTGATGCCCACTGCTTGCAGCTTGTCGGCGGCGTATTTGAGATTGGCAACAAAGGTCTTTTCCACGGTGGCATCGTCGACGCCTTGCGGGCGGATGCCGGCCAGGCAGTTGACCTGAGTGTTGCCCAGCACTTGTGCGTAAGCGATCGCCAGATCGACCCCGGCGCGGAACTCTTCGACCCGCTCCGGCAGGCAGGCAATACCGCGCTCGCCCTTGGCCCAGTCACCGGCCGGCAGGTTGAACAGCACTTGGGTCAGCCCGTTGGCCTCGAGCTTTGCCTTGATTTCAGCCGAGCTGAAGTCGTACGGGAACAGGTATTCCACGCCAGTGAAACCGGCCTTGGCGGCGGCGTCGAAACGGGCAAGGAAATCCTGTTCGGTGAACAGCATGGACAGGTTGGCTGCGAAACGCGGCATGGTGGTCTCCCGTAAATCTTGTGAGGTCCCCTGTGGGAGCGAGCTGTGGCGAGGGATTTATCCCCGTTCGGCTGCGAAGCAGTCGTAAACCATTGTATGCGGTGTACCTGATACGCCGCGGTTTCAGGTTTTGAGGCCGCTTCGCGCCCTAACGGGGATAAATCCCTCACCACACAAGCTCGCTCCCACAGGGAGAGCAGTCAGCAGTTAATCGAGCATCGAAATCGCCGTCGGCGCGTCATTGCCGACCAGTGCCAGGTCTTCGAACTCGTTGACCGCGTTGATCTCGGTACCCATGGAGATGTTGGTCACACGCTCCAGGATGATCTCGACGATCACCGGCACCTTGAACTCTTCGATCATCTGTTCGGCCTTGCGCAGGGCAGGGGCGATTTCCGACGGTTCGAACACACGCAGTGCCTTGCAGCCGAGGCCTTCGGCGACTGCGATGTGGTCAACCCCGTAACCGTTGAGTTCCGGCGCATTCAGGTTATCGAAGGACAGCTGCACGCAGTAGTCCATTTCGAACCCGCGCTGGGCCTGACGGATCAGGCCCAGGTACGAGTTGTTCACCACGACGTGGATGTACGGCAGTTTGAACTGAGCGCCGACCGCCAGTTCTTCGATCATGAACTGGAAATCATAGTCCCCCGACAGGGCCACGACTTTGCGGTTCGGATCGGCCTTCACCACGCCCAGCGCTGCCGGAATGGTCCAGCCCAACGGGCCGGCCTGGCCACAGTTGATCCAGTGACGCGGCTTGTAGACGTGCAGGAACTGCGCGCCGGCAATCTGCGACAGCCCAATGGTGCTGACGTAGCAGGTGTCCTTGCCGAACACTTGGTTCATTTCTTCGTAAACGCGCTGCGGCTTGACCGGCACGTTGTCGAAGTGGGTCTTGCGATGCAGGCTGGCCTTGCGCTGCTGACAATCCTGCAGCCAGGCGCTGCGGTTCTTCAGCTTGCCGGCGGCTTGCCATTCACGCGCCACTTCGATGAACACGGTCAGCGCAGCAGCGGCGTCGGAAACGATGCCCAGATCCGGGGTGAACACGCGGCCGATCTGCGTGCCTTCGATGTCGACGTGGATGAACTTGCGGCCTTCGGTGTAGACATCCACCGAACCGGTGTGGCGGTTGGCCCAACGGTTACCGATGCCCAGCACCACGTCGGATTTGAGCATCGTCGCGTTGCCGTAACGGTGCGAAGTCTGCAGGCCGACCATGCCGACCATCAGCGGGTGATCGTCAGGGATGGTGCCCCAGCCCATCAGGGTCGGGATGACCGGGATGCCGGTCAGCTCGGCGAACTCCACCAGCAGATCACTGGCATCGGCGTTGATGATGCCACCACCGGCGACCAGCAATGGACGCTCGGCCTGATCCAGCAGGGCCAGAGCCTTCTCGACCTGCACGCGGGTCGCGGTCGGTTTGGCCAGTGGCAGCGGTTGGTAAGCGTCGATGTCGAATTCGATCTCGGCCATCTGCACGTCGAACGGCAGGTCGATCAGCACCGGGCCTGGGCGACCGGAGCGCATTTCATAAAAGGCTTTCTGGAACGCGTAAGGCACCTGGCCCGGCTCCAGAACGGTGGTCGCCCACTTGGTCACTGGCTTGACGATGCTGGTGATGTCGACAGCCTGGAAGTCTTCCTTGTGCATACGGGCGCGGGGTGCCTGGCCGGTGATGCAGAGGATTGGAATCGAGTCGGCCGAGGCGCTGTAGAGCCCGGTGACCATGTCGGTACCGGCCGGGCCGGACGTGCCGATGCACACGCCGATGTTGCCGGCCTTGGTGCGGGTGTAGCCCTCGGCCATGTGCGAGGCGCCTTCAACGTGGCGAGCAAGGACGTGATCGATGCCACCGACCTTCTGCAAGGCGGAGTACAGCGGGTTGATCGCTGCGCCCGGGATGCCAAAAGCGGTATCAACCCCTTCGCGGCGCATCACCAGAACGGCGGCTTCGATTGCTCTCATTTTGCTCATGGTTTTGTGCCTCTTTACGTTTTGTAATTGTATACAAGTGGCTTTGCGCAGAGTGTATTCACGGCGGACGGCGCACGTCAATCCATTTTCTCAAGCGCCTGTTTCATTCGTAGGAAGCCCGCTGTGCTGTGGCTTTTCGTCGCATGTGGCGCTTTTCAAGAATTATTGTATACAAAAAAATAACTCATTGTGTTCTATTTGTGTCACCGGACTGCGGCACAAACGCGCAGTCCCACGACTTTCCCTATAACAAAATGAGGACGGCACCATGAGCGCTTTAACCTTGAAAGTCGCAGTCAACCTGGTCAGCGAAGCCATCAACGCAGGACGCGGCATCAACGCCGCACCGCTGACCATCGCGGTACTCGATACCGGCGGCCACCTGATCGCCCTGCAACGTGAAGACGGCGCCAGCCTGTTGCGCCCCGACATCGCCATTGGCAAAGCCTGGGGCGCCATCGCCCTGGGTAAGGGTTCGCGCCTGCTCGCCCAGGACGCCCAACAACGCCCGGCGTTTTTTCTTCGTTGAACAGCATGGGGCAGGGCAGCGTTGTGCCGGCACCGGGTGGTGTGCTGATTCGCAATCAGGCGGGCGAAGTGCTCGGCGCGATCGGGATCAGCGGGGATTTGTCGGACGTGGATGAGCAGGTGGCGATAAGAGCGGTGGAGGCGCTGGATTTGCGGGCGGATGGTGGGGTGGTTTCCTGATCTCTGGTGCTTGATCGATAGTCATCGCTGGCAAGCCAGCTCCCACAAGTTTTTGCGTTGAGCAATTATGAACGCACGACACAAATCCCTGTGGGAGCTGGCTTGCCAGCGATGGCGGTCTGGCTGACACATCAAGAAAAAAGACTGCCGCGATGTAGTTGGCTTTGAGGTCTAGCCTTCCATCTGAACACATCATGAAAGGGGCAATGGATTGCCTGATTTTCCTGCTTCACATCGCTTGCGTATCGGCCGCTATGCAGAGCCGAATCGAATTTATCTTCTCACCACCAACACACTTGATCGCGAGCCGGTATTTGCTGATTTCGCTTTGGGCAGACTGGTCGTTGCGCAATTTCGTCGTGCACATGACCTGGGGTTGGCGAAATCATTGGCATGGGTTGTCATGCCTGACCATTTTCATTGGCTCGTTGAGCTTGAAAATTGCTCACTTAGCAAGTTGATGCGAGAGACCAAATCACTGAGTACGCGGGAGGTTAACCGTTCGACAGGTCGAACCGGGCCGCTCTGGCAGTACGGTTTTCATGATCGGGCGCTGAGGAGGGAAGAAAATCTGGAGAAAATGGCGCGTTATGTTGTGGCCAACCCATTGCGGGCGGGCCTGGTAGATACAATTGCCGACTATCCGTTGTGGGACACCATTTGGATTAGAAATGAAACCGAGTTGCCGCCATCGCTGGCAAGCCAGCTCCCACAGGATTCCATGTTGTTTATTGATTCCGAATCCAACCCATAAATCTGTGGGAGCTGGCTTGCCAGCGATAGTCGCGCCTCGGTGTATCAATCCGGCTCACACCCCTTCAACACCAACCGAATGATCGTCTGCGCCGCCGCTTCATAATCGGCTTCATCGAGTTTGTCTTTCCCGGTGACTGCAGAAATCTGCCAGTCGAAGTCGGCGTAGGTCTGGGTCGCGGCCCAGATGCTGAACATCAGGTGGTTGGGGTCGATCGGGGCGATCTGGCCGCGGTCGATCCAGCTCTGGATGCAGGCGATGTTGTGTTTGGCCTGGGCGTTGAGCTGTTCGACCAGATCAGCGCTCAGGTGCGGGGCGCCGTGCATGATTTCGCTGGCGAACACCTTGGAGGCGTAGGGCAGGTCGCGGGAGATGCGGATCTTCGAGCGGATGTAGCCGCTCAGCACTTCGCTCGGCACACCGTCCGGGTTGAACGGGGTCGAGGCCTGCAGAATTGGCTCGATGATGCTTTCCAGCACCTCGCGGTAGAGGTTTTCCTTGGATTTGAAGTAGTAGTAGACGTTGGGCTTGGGCAATCCCGCCTTGGCGGCGATGTCGCTGGTTTTGGTCGCCGCGAAGCCCTTGTCGGCAAACTCTTCGCTGGCGGCGCGCAGGATCAGTTCTTTGTTACGCTCGCGGATTGTGCTCATAAACCCGGTGGTTCCTTGCCTGTTCTGGCGGTGGCGCATGGTAGCACCGGCCTTGAGCGGCGCTCAACAATGCAGCCTGTGGCCGGCGGTCGCGTTATGCTTGGCAACATTCATACACAGAAGGAAACAGGATTCATGGCAGGAAGCAGTTTGCTGGTGCTGGTCGACGACATTGCCACCGTGCTGGATGACGTGGCGTTGATGAGCAAAATGGCCGCGAAGAAGACCGCCGGGGTACTCGGTGACGATCTGGCGCTCAATGCCCAGCAGGTTTCGGGCGTGCGCGCCGAGCGCGAAATTCCCGTGGTCTGGGCGGTGGCCAAGGGCTCGTTCGTCAACAAACTGATCCTCGTGCCGTCGGCGCTGGCGATCAGCGCCTTCGTGCCATGGCTGGTGACGCCGCTGTTGATGGTCGGTGGTGCGTACCTGTGTTTCGAGGGTTTCGAGAAGCTCGCGCACAAGTTTTTGCACAGCAAAGAGGAAGATGAGGCCGGGCATGCGCAGCTGACCGAAGCCGTCGCCGACCCGGCCACCGATCTGGTGGCTTACGAAAAGGACAAGATCAAAGGCGCGATCCGTACCGACTTCATTCTCTCGGCAGAAATCATCGCCATCACCCTCGGCACCGTGGCAGATGCCTCGCTGACTCAGCAAGTGGTGGTCATGTCTGGTATCGCCATCGTCATGACCGTCGGCGTTTACGGTTTGGTGGCGGGTATCGTCAAGCTCGACGATCTGGGCTTGTGGCTGACGCAGAAACCAGGGCAAATGGCGAAAAAGATCGGCAATGGTATTCTCAGCGCCGCGCCGTACATGATGAAAACCCTGTCGGTGGTTGGTACGGCGGCAATGTTCCTGGTCGGTGGCGGCATCCTGACCCATGGCGTGCCGGTGTTGCATCACTGGATCGAAGGTGTCGGTGCGGCAGCAGGGAGCGCCGGGTTCGCCGTGCCGATGTTGCTCAATGGTGTTGCGGGGATTATTGCCGGGGCTGTGGTGTTGGCCGTGGTGACTGCCGTGGGCAAGCTCTGGCACGCAATCAAAGGCTGAACATGAAACCCACATTCTGATTTGTGTTGAGCCACAAAAAAGGGCCATTCGACTTGCATCGAATGGCCCTTTTTGTACCCGCCGAGATTACTCGGCAATCTGCAACTTGCGCGCTTCGGTGTAGACGTACCGCACTTTCTCGTACTCGAACGGCGAGTTCATCTGACCGTAGCGGAAGCTGGTCTGGTAGCGCTTGTCGATCGCACGCAAAGCCCAGACTTCCGGGTGGTTGGAGCTGACTTCGGCGACGTTGAGGAAGTTGATCGCAGTGTCGGCGGTGTAATCCACGGCCAGACCTGCGGTGTCGCGGATGTTCGACGGACCGAAGATCGGCAGTACGAAGTAGGCGCCGCCCGGTACGCCGTAGAAGCCCAGAGTCTGACCGAAGTCTTCGTTCTGGCGTGGCAGGCCCATGGCGGTGGCCGGGTCCCACAGGCCGGCGATGCCGATGGTGGTGTTGAGCAGCAGGCGCGCGGTGGTTTCCATCGAGCGCTGGCCCTTGAACTGCAACAGGCTGTTAACCAGGTTCGGCACGTCACCAATGTTGTTGAAGAAGTTGCTCACCCCGGTACGCACGAAGCTTGGGGTGATGTAGCGATAGCCATCGACTACCGGCAGGAACACCCACTGGTCGAAGCGATAGTTGAAGTGGTAGACCCGGCGGTTCCACGATTCCAGCGGGTCATAAACGTTCAGCGCGTTGAGCGTCGAACGTTCGAACTCGCGCTGGTCCAGGCCCGGGTTGAACTTGAGTTTGGTCAGCGGTTCCTTGAAGCCGTCGCTGTCGACCACCACCGGTGCGTCGGCTTTACTGTTGTCGGCCTGGGCCACGCCTGCACAGAGGAACGCTGCAATCAGCAGGAGATATTTAGCCACGGAAGAACTCCAGCATGGCGTCGCTGTTGACGCGGTAGTTAAGGTTGCCGCAGTGGCCGCCCAGTGGGTAAACGGTCAGGCGATCACCGAAGGTTTTACGCAGGAAGCCCAGGTCGCCAGGGCCGAGGATGACGTCGTCGGCGTTGTGCATGACGGCGATTTTCGGGCTGTCGTGCAGGTAATCCTTGAGCGCATACAGGCTGACCTGATCGATCAGTTGCAGCAGGCTGCCGCCGTCGGTGCGCGCGCGCCACATCGGAATCACCTGCTCGGTGATGTAGCAGTCGAAATCGCATTGCAGCGCACGCTTGAGGAACGGCGTGAGGCTGGTGCCTTCGGTGATCGGGAATTTCGGCGGGGTAATCAGACCGCGACGGTTGACCAGGTCCGAGGTGTAGGCAATGTCGGCTGCCGAGAAGCGGAACGACGTGCCAATCAGCATGGCCATCTGTTCGTTGGTCAGGTGCTGTTTTGACTGCTGGAAGTCATACAACAGCGCATCGTTGAGGTCGATGTAGCCTTTCTGCTGGAAGTAGCGGGTCAGCTTGGTCAGTACCAGTTCATAGAAGGTGGTGCTGTTGTTGATGCCTTTCACCTCGGTCTGTACCAGCTTGTCGAGGTTGGTCACCGAGGTATAGAGATTGACCGGCGGGTTCAGCAACAGGACTTTCTTGAAATTGAAGCTGCGGCGTGTCTCGTCCAGATGCGCGACGAACGCCGCATCGAGGGCGCCGAGGCTGTAACCGGTGAGATAGTACTCGGTGACCGGCAGTTTCGGGTTCTGCGCCCGCACGGCCTGCATCACCCGATACATGTCTTCGGCATCTTCCTTGGTCACGCCCGGGGTGGCGAAACGCGAGGCGGCGCTGATGAAGTCGAAGCTGGTCGGCGACGACAACTGCACGACATGGTAGCCGGCCTTGTAATACAGCTTTTTCAGGTATTCGTTGAGCGTGCTGTCAAAGCGCGCACCGGTGCCGGCGATCAGGAAGATCAGCGGCGCCGGCTTGTCCTGCGTGGCGATGCGGTAAGTGAGCTTCTTCACTGCCCAGAAATTGTCCGGCAGCTGGAATTCACGCTCCGGGCGCAGGGTGAGGCTGCGGTCCGTTTGATTGATGTCGTCGTCCAGCGGCAACTCCGGACGCAGATCCGGCGGTGTCGTGGCGATCGTCGCCTCGAACGGGTTGGTCAGCGGGTAGCCATAGCTGGCGGCGTCGATATCCACCGCCAGCGCGGACGCACTCAAGATAAGGCCGCTGAACAGCGCGGCGAAGCGCAAGGAACGGAGCATGACTAGATCCCTTAGAGGAAGGTGCCGATTGAAGTTCGCAGGCTATGACCACCGGCCGTGCGCCAAAGTGCCATGCTGCGGCACCAAACAGGCGGAATTCGGGGTAATAGTAGCTGGACGATACACGTTGCGAGGGCTTGCTGAACAGTTAACAGTTGTTAGTGCTTGCGAATGCCGGTCGGCAGATTAAGCTGGCCGCCGATTTCCGCAGATTGGAGTGCCCCATGTCCCGCCGCTTGCCCGTGATTGTGCTGCTTGTTTTGTTGCCGCTGTGGCTGGCCGCCAGTTATGCCGCGCGCTATGGCTTCATGGAAGACGGGCAGTGGGTTGGCATCTGCGTCGACGAGGCCAGTCGTTGGCAATGCCTGGTGCGTGCGAATCTGGGGCTGATGATTCATTTCAAGGTGTTGGGCTGGGCGGCGGTGGGCGCAGCGGTATTGGCGTTTGTCGTGCCGGGACGGGCAGGGTGGTGGCTGGCGGTGCTGGCGCTGGTGTTCGGCCTGCCGGCGTTGGCGTTGTACAACACGACGTTGGCGGTGTTTGCGGTGGTGATAACCGGGTTGCGCCTGGTCCGCGAGTCCCGCAGCGCCTGACAGTCAGTCATCGCGGGCAAGCCCGCTCCCACAGGAATTGAGGTGAACACAACATTTGTGTGCAGCAGAAATCCTGTGGGAGCTGGCTTGCCAGCGATGGCGATTTCGAAGGCGCTGAAATCAGGCCTTGCGAACCCGCAGGCAGCGCCACAACGCCACCACCATCAAGCCACTCACCAGCGCCCAACCCCAAGCCTGCTGATTCAGCATCCCTTCCTGATACAACTGCGGTGCAATCCCGGCGCCGATGATAAAGGTCAGCAGCGCAATCTCCCGACGCGGCACGCTCACCGGGCGGCACAGGTAGGCCAGCGCCGGCAGCACGAACGCCATGCTGGCGAAACTGCGATAGCGCGGATCGAAGACCATCTCCAGCATCATCACCGCCGCGGCAAAACCGGCCGCCACGACCAGCCAGCCGGCGCGCCGTTCGAGGAAATCGAAGGCTCGCGCGCGCCAACCTGTGCGTGCGCTTAGCGTCAGCGCGGCATGCGCAAGGACCAATAGATTCAACCCGGTCAGCAAGCCGACCCACAGCCTTTCACCGGCAAATCGTGTGGTCAATCGAGCCAGATCGCCCCAGGCGCCAATCGAGCAAGCTGCGACGGCGCCTAGCAGTGGCAGCAGCAGCGCCGAACGTGTAGTGCGGACAGCACCGCCAAGAATCAGCGTGCCAAGGAAAATCAATCCGCCTACCGCCAGCCATTCTTTCCAGTACGGCACGTTGCTCACCGGCCCGGCGAGTACGCCCTTGTCCTGCCGATCGGCATCGAACAGCCCCCAATAGCCGCCGACCGCGCCTTCACTGCCGCGCTTCCACGGTTGGTCGAAGGCTTCGATCAGGTTGTAACGCCAGCCTTCCTGCTCGGCCATCGCCACAAAGCCACGAATGAATTTTGCCTCGTTGACCCGGCTCGGTACGGCTGTTTCACGCTGACGGCCTTCGCTCGGCCAGCCGGTTTCGCCAATCATCACGTCTTTGGGCGCGAACTTGTTGCCGAACACCTGACGCACATCCGCCACATGCTGCAGCGCCACGTCGATGTTCGACGGATCGTCTTCCCAGTACGGCAGCAGGTGAATAGTCAGAAAGTCCACGGCCGGGGCGATTTCCGGATGCTTGAGCCAGAATTCCCAGACGTCGGCGTAGGTCACCGGTTGCTTGACCTGGCTTTTGACCTTGTTGATCAGCCGGGCCAGTTGCGCGCCGGTGACCTCTTTGCGCAGCAGCGCTTCGTTGCCGACGATTACGGCTGTGACCACGTCGGGGTTGGCATTGGCCGATTTGATCAGCAGCTCGACTTCCTGCTCGGTGTCGACCGGGTTGCTGTTGACCCAGGCGCCGATCATCAACTTCAGACCGTGTTTGCGCGCCAGATCGGGCAGGGCGTCGAGGCCGGTCATCGAGTAGGTGCGGATACACTCGAAGCGCGTCGCCAGCAGTGCGAGGTCGGCGTCCATGCGCTCGGGGCGCAATTTGAACGGCACGTCGAACGGCGATTGGTCTTTGTCGAACGGTGTGTAGGAGGCGCATTGCAACTTGTGCGTCGGCGTCGCGGCGTCCGGCAGGATCACCGGTTGGCCGAGGCCATACCAGAAACCGCCAAGGGCCAGGAGCCCGAGCAGGCAGGCGAACAGATAAGGCAGAAAAGGAAATCGGGACGTTGCGGACATGGTCAGGCCGAGTGGCTGCAAAGCGACGCATGTTACCTGCATTTATACAAGGGCAGGTGGCTCGCAGGCGTTGTACATGCAAAGTTCGGGCGGATTGTCTGGCGTCAATTAATCGCGCTTGATTAATGGCTTTCTGATGTCGTTTCTCGCTGCCTTGAGGTCGCTGACAGAGCAGGTCGCCGGCCGCTTGAGGTTGATGATCAAACCATCAGTACCCTTTTTGAAAAATCGGCTGATGTTCGGTGTGTGAGGTCCGGCGTGATGGGGGCGCTGTGCACCATAACAATACGTTGACGATGCCCGGCATCCGTCGGGCGCAGCATTTCGGGGAAGTAAACGATGAAGATGCGACGACTTTTAGGCGCAGGTGCCGTTCTGGCGCTTGCGATGAGTTCCACTTTCGCCAACGCTGAAAAACAGACCCTGAATATCGGTTACGTTGACGGCTGGTCCGACAGCGTCGCGACCACTCACGTGGCGGCCGAAGTGATCAAACAGAAACTCGGATATGACGTGAAACTGCAAGCCGTCGCCACCGGGATCATGTGGCAGGGCGTGGCCACCGGCAAACTCGACGCGATGCTCTCGGCCTGGCTGCCGGTGACCCACGGCGATTACTGGACGAAAAACAAGGATCAGGTCGTCGATTACGGCCCGAACTTCAAGGACGCGAAAATCGGCCTGATCGTGCCGGAGTACGTCAAAGCCAAGTCGATCGAAGACCTGAAAACCGACGACAGCTTCAAAAACCGCATCGTCGGTATCGATGCCGGTTCAGGCGTAATGCTCAAGACCGATCAGGCGATCAAGGATTATGGTCTGGACAAGTACAGCCTCAAGGCCAGTTCCGGCGCCGGCATGATTGCCGAGCTGACCCGCGCCGAGAAGAAAAACGAATCCATCGCCGTCACCGGTTGGGTGCCGCACTGGATGTTCGCCAAGTGGAAACTGCGCTTCCTCGACGACCCGAAAGGCGTGTACGGCGAGGCTGAAACCGTCAACAGCATCGGCAGCAAAGGCCTCGAAGCCAAGGCACCGGAAGTGGCCAAGTTCCTGAAAAACTTCCAGTGGGCGTCGAAAGACGAAATCGGCGAGGTCATGCTGGCGATTCAGGACGGTGCCAAGCCTGATGCAGCGGCCAAGGACTGGGTGGCGAAACACCCGGATCGTGTAGCTGACTGGACCAAATAACCGCAAATAGCTTCGGATCACCGCAAACCCTGTGGGAGCGGGCTTGCCCGCGATAGCGGTCTGTCAGTTGACTGATCAGTTGACTGAAACGACGCCATCGCTGGCAAGCCAGCTCCCACAGGTTTTTGTGTTTGCTTGAAAATGGCGAATACATCATGGCCATCTACTACTAAGGTCGTCTGGAACCTCTCTCGCAGCCGCATACATTAGCTACGTTCCAACAATAATCTGTGCTGCGAGGATAAAAACAATGAACGACAGCATTTACCTCTCGATTCAAAACAGTCCCCGATTCAAGGAGCTGGTTCAGAAAAGGGAACGATTCGCCTGGATTCTCTCGGCAATCATGCTTGGGCTGTACTCCGCATTCATTCTGCTGATCGCATACGGGCCGCATGTGCTCGGGGCGAAGCTCAGTCCTGAATCGTCAATCACCTGGGGCATCCCGATCGGTGTCGGCCTGATCATTTCGGCCTTCGTCCTGACCGGCATCTATGTGCGCCGCGCCAATGGCGAGTTCGACGACCTGAACAATGCGATTCTCAAGGAGGCTCAGCAATGATCCGGCGTCTACTGGCTCTTCTGAGCATTGCGGCATTCGCACCTGGCGCCTGGGCGGCTGACGCCCTGACCGGTGCGGTGGCCAAGCAACCGCTGAACATCCCGGCGATCCTGATGTTCGTGGCCTTCGTTGGCGCGACGCTGTACATCACCTACTGGGCCTCGAAGAAAAACAACTCGGCCGCCGACTATTACGCGGCGGGCGGCAAGATCACCGGTTTCCAGAACGGTCTGGCGATTGCCGGTGACTACATGTCGGCGGCGTCTTTCCTGGGGATCTCCGCGCTGGTGTTCACCTCCGGCTATGACGGCCTGATCTACTCGATCGGCTTCCTCGTGGGCTGGCCGATCATTCTGTTCCTGATCGCCGAACGCCTGCGCAACCTGGGCAAATACACCTTTGCCGACGTGGCGTCCTACCGCCTCGGGCAAACCCAGATTCGCACGCTGTCGGCCTGCGGTTCGCTGGTGGTGGTGGCGTTCTACCTGATCGCGCAAATGGTCGGTGCCGGCAAGCTGATCCAGCTGTTGTTCGGCCTCGATTACCACGTGGCGGTGATTCTGGTCGGTGTGCTGATGTGCATGTACGTGCTGTTCGGTGGCATGCTCGCGACCACTTGGGTGCAGATCATCAAGGCAGTGCTGCTGCTGTCCGGTGCCTCGTTCATGGCGCTGATGGTAATGAAGCACGTGGGCTTTGACTTCAACACGCTGTTCTCCGAAGCGATCAAGGTGCACGCCAAGGGCGAAGCGATCATGAGCCCTGGCGGTCTGGTCAAGGACCCGATCTCGGCGTTCTCGCTGGGTCTGGCACTGATGTTCGGTACCGCTGGCCTGCCACACATTCTGATGCGCTTCTTCACCGTGAGTGACGCAAAAGAAGCGCGCAAGAGCGTGCTGTACGCTACCGGTTTCATTGGCTACTTCTACATCCTGACCTTCATCATCGGCTTCGGCGCGATCCTGCTGGTCAGCACCAACCCGGCCTTCAAGGATGCAGCGGGCGCCTTGCTCGGCGGCAACAACATGGCGGCGGTGCACCTGGCCAACGCGGTCGGCGGCAGCATCTTCCTCGGCTTCATCTCGGCGGTGGCGTTCGCGACCATTCTGGCAGTGGTGGCCGGTCTGACCTTGGCCGGTGCTTCGGCGGTCTCGCACGACCTGTACGCCAGTGTGATCAAGAAGGGCAAGGCCAACGAGAAGGATGAGATACGCGTGTCGAAGATCACCACCATCGCCCTGGCGGTGCTGGCGATTGGTCTGGGCATTCTGTTCGAAAGCCAGAACATTGCGTTCATGGTCGGCCTGGCGTTCTCCATCGCGGCGAGCTGCAACTTCCCTGTGCTGCTGCTTTCGATGTACTGGAAGAAGCTGACCACTCGTGGCGCGATGATTGGCGGCTGGCTGGGTCTAATCAGTGCCGTGGGCCTGATGATCCTCGGCCCGACCATCTGGGTGCAGATTCTGCATCACGAGAAGGCGATCTTCCCTTACGAGTATCCGGCGCTGTTCTCGATGATCATTGCCTTTATCGGGATCTGGTTCTTCTCGATCACTGACAAGTCGGCGGCTGCGGATAACGAGCGGGCGCTGTTCTTCCCGCAGTTTGTGCGTTCGCAGACCGGGTTGGGGGCGAGTGGGGCGGTTTCGCACTAAGAGATGAGATGTGAGCTGCAAGCTTCAAGCTTCAAGCTGCAAGCTTCAAGCTGCAAGCTTCAAGAAACGCCCTGGTTGAGAGATTGGGGCGTTTTTTTGTGGGCGGTTATCGGTGGATCTGGTGTGAATATCCGTTGCTGCGGTAACGGCTTCTTACGGTTTCGCCCTTACGGCGACTCACTTTTTTACAAACGCCTAAAAAAGTAAGCAAAAAAACGCTTGCTCCTGCGTTCGGCCCTCGCAGGCTCGGGTTCCTTCGCTGCGGGATCGATCCGGGCGCAGCGGCTACGGTTTGCTTCGCTGCACCTCCTTCCGCTGTGTCTGGCTGCGCCAGACGGTCGCTGCGCTCCCACGCCCGGATCAATCCCTCCACTCAGCCTTCCGACGTCGCCGGTGGATCAAGATCAAGAGCACTCGAGCTTGCGCTCATTGTTGAGTGGTGCGGCTTCGCCGCGGGCGACTGCGCTGCTTTGCTTTTCTGTGGGAGCGAGCTTGCTCGCGAAGGCGGCCTGTCAGCCGACCTGTTTTTTGAGGGTGTACCCAATCCAATTGTAGGAGCTGTCGAAGGCCGCGATCTTTTGATCTGGCTTTTGCTTTTGCTTTTGCTCTTGCTCTGGCTCTTGATCTTTTGCCCCTTCGGCAGGCTTCGTTACGGCATCGATCCGGGGTGGGAGCGCAGCGACCGTACGACGCAGTCGTACACAGCGAGTGTAGGTGCAGCGAAGCCAACCGTAGCCGCTGCGCCCGGATCGGTCCCGTAACGAAGGAACCCTGAGCTTTAGCGAGCGGGCCGCACGCCGGGGCAAAGCCTTTTGCTTACTTTTCGCTGGGCCGGCATTCCGGCGTCTGGAAAAGTGAGTCGCTGTAAGAGCGAAACCATAAGAAGCCGTTACCGCAGCAACGGATATGCCCCCAACCCTGAAAAAGTCGGCCCGAAGGCCGCTGCGACCACAAACAAAAACGGCCTCTATATAAGAGGCCGTTCCTGACACACCACTAAACCATCACAAAAAAGAAAAACCCTTATTTGCGATCTTCCAGCTTGGTGATGTCACGCGACTCGTAACCGGTGTACAGCTGGCGCGGACGGCCAATCTTGTAAGGGCTCGAGAGCATTTCCTTCCAGTGCGAGATCCAGCCCACAGTACGTGCCAGGGCGAAAATCACCGTGAACATGCTGGTCGGAATGCCGATCGCCTTGAGGATGATCCCCGAGTAGAAGTCGACGTTCGGGTACAGCGAGCGTTCGATGAAGTACGGGTCGGTCAGGGCGATCTCTTCCAGGCGCATGGCCAGTTCGAGTTGCGGATCGTTGTTGATGCCCAGTTCCTTCAGCACTTCGTCGCAGGTCTGCTTCATGACAGTCGCGCGAGGGTCGCGGTTCTTGTAGACGCGGTGACCGAAGCCCATCAGCTTGAACGAATCGTTCTTGTCCTTGGCCTTGGCGATGAACTTGTCGATGTTCGACACATCGCCAATTTCATCGAGCATGGTCAACACGGCTTCGTTCGCACCGCCGTGGGCAGGGCCCCACAGTGCGGCGATACCAGCGGCGATACAGGCGAACGGGTTGGCACCCGAAGAACCGGCCAGGCGCACGGTGGAGGTCGAAGCGTTCTGCTCGTGGTCGGCATGGAGGATGAAGATCCGGTCCATGGCCTTGGCGAGTACCGGGCTGATCGGTTTGATCTCGCACGGGGTGTTGAACATCATGTGCAGGAAGTTTTCCGCGTACGTCAGGTCGTTGCGCGGGTACATCATGGGTTGGCCCATGGAGTACTTGTAAACCATCGCTGCCAGGGTCGGCATCTTCGCAACCAGACGGATCGCGGAGATTTCGCGATGCTGCGGGTTATTGATGTCCAGGGAGTCGTGGTAGAAGGCCGAGAGGGCGCCGACTACACCGCACATGACGGCCATCGGGTGGGCGTCGCGACGGAAACCGTTGAAGAAGGTTTTAAGCTGCTCGTGAACCATGGTGTGGTTTTTCACGGTGCTGACGAACTGGGCCTTCTGTTCTGCGGTCGGCAATTCGCCGTTGAGCAGCAGGTAGCAGGTTTCCAGGTAGTCCGACTTTTCAGCCAGCTGTTCGATCGGGTAGCCGCGGTGCAACAGAATGCCGTTGTCGCCGTCGATATAGGTGATTTTCGATTCGCACGAAGCGGTCGACATGAAACCCGGGTCGAAAGTGAAGCGGCCCGTGGCCGTCAGGCCCCGAACATCGATTACATCGGGACCAACGGTGCCGGTTAAAATGGGCAGCTCGACGGGGCTGCGCCCTCGATGATCAACTGCGCTTTTTTGTCAGCCATGTGGCCTCCTATTTATGCTTGAACCATCAGACAGACCCCCACGCAGGGCCCGCACCACTATAGTGAGATAAATTCGAATGTCAATTTGCCTAAAGTCTTGCTCCAGAAGGCTTTAAGCCGACTTTTTCCTCGAAATTGCCTGCCATTTACGCCTTTTATGCAACTTGTGCAATCCGCTATTGGGGGTAGGTGAACGCGTTGTCATTAGTAGCCTAACTGTCTATACTCGGCCACCGACCGCCAAGGGCTTTTGGGCTTGCTTTCATTGGGGGTCGCATCCCTGGGTGGTGGTTACCTGACCAGTGCACTCCCCAACAACTTTGCCCTGATTGTTAGGGGCTCTTCAGTGTGAAAAAAGCCGTGAAAAGCCAACGACCTGTAAACCTAGACCTAAGGACCATCAAACTCCCAGTCACTGCTTACACGTCCATTCTTCACCGTATCTCCGGTGTCATCCTCTTCGTGTGCCTTGCCATCATGCTTTACGCATTGGACAAGTCGCTGAGCTCCGAGGAAGGCTTCGGTCAGGTGAAAGCGTGTCTGACCAGTCCGCTAGCCAAGCTAGTGATTTGGGGCATCCTGTCCGCTCTGCTGTATCACCTGGTAGCCGGTGTGCGCCACTTGATCATGGACATGGGCATCGGTGAGACGCTGGAAGGCGGCAAACTGGGCTCGAAAATCGTTATCGCCGTTTCCGTGGTGGTAATCGTTCTGGCAGGAGTCTGGATATGGTAACTAACGTCACTAACCTGTCGCGTTCGGGCCTCTATGACTGGATGGCACAGCGTGTGTCTGCGGTCGTTCTCGCGGCTTACTTCATCTTTCTGATCGGATACATCGTCGCCAATCCTGGCCTCGAGTATGCCCAGTGGCATGAACTGTTCGCTCACAACGGAATGCGTATTTTCAGCCTGCTGGCCCTTGTTGCTCTGGGCGCTCACGCCTGGGTCGGCATGTGGACCATCGCGACCGACTACCTGACGCCAATGGCGTTCGGCAAGTCCGCAACGGCGATACGTTTCCTTTTCCAGGCAGTATGCGGCGTTGCGATGTTCGCTTACTTCGTCTGGGGTGTGCAGATTCTCTGGGGTATCTGATTCATGGCTAACATTCCAACGATTTCTTTCGACGCCATCATTATTGGTGGTGGCGGTGCCGGCATGCGCGCTGCGCTGCAGCTGGCACAGGGCGGCCACAAAACTGCGGTGATCACCAAGGTTTTCCCGACCCGTTCGCACACTGTGTCCGCGCAGGGCGGCATCACGTGCGCCATCGCTTCCGCCGACCCGAACGATGACTGGCGCTGGCACATGTACGATACCGTCAAGGGTTCCGACTACATCGGTGACCAGGACGCTATCGAATACATGTGTCAGGAAGGCCCGGCCGCTGTTTTCGAGCTGGACCACATGGGTCTGCCGTTCTCGCGTACCGAGCAAGGCCGCATCTACCAGCGTCCGTTCGGTGGCCAGTCCAAGGACTACGGCAAGGGCGGTCAGGCTGCACGTACTTGCGCTGCGTCCGACCGTACCGGTCACGCGCTGCTGCACACGCTTTATCAGGGCAACCTGAAAGCCGGCACCACGTTCCTCAACGAGTACTACGCTGTTGATCTGGTGAAAAACCAGGAAGGCGAATTCGTCGGTGTGATCGCGATTTGCATCGAAACCGGTGAAACCTCCTACATCCGTGCCAAGGCCACCGTTCTGGCCACTGGCGGTGCAGGCCGTATCTACGCGTCCACCACCAACGCCCTGATCAACACCGGTGACGGCGTCGGCATGGCTCTGCGTGCTGGCGTGCCGGTACAAGACATCGAAATGTGGCAGTTCCACCCGACCGGCATCGCCGGCGCCGGTGTACTGGTTACCGAAGGTTGCCGTGGTGAAGGTGGTTACCTGATCAACAAGCACGGCGAGCGTTTCATGGAGCGTTATGCTCCGAACGCGAAAGACCTTGCTGGTCGTGACGTGGTTGCCCGTTCGATGGTCAAGGAAATCATCGCCGGTAACGGTTGCGGTCCGAATGGCGACCACGTGATGCTCAAACTCGACCACCTGGGCGAGGAAGTGCTGCACAGCCGTCTGCCAGGCATCTGCGAACTGTCGAAGACTTTCGCTCACGTTGACCCGGTGGTTGCTCCGGTTCCGGTTGTTCCGACCTGCCACTACATGATGGGCGGCGTTGCCACCAACATTCATGGCCAGGCGATCACCCAGAACGCCGAAGGCGTCGATCAGATTATTCCTGGTCTGTTCGCCGTAGGTGAAGTGGCTTGCGTATCGGTGCACGGTGCCAACCGTCTGGGTGGCAACTCGCTGCTCGACCTGGTGGTGTTCGGTCGCGCTGCCGGCCTGCACCTGGAAAAGGCGTTGACCGATGGCATCGAATACGACGACGCTACCGAGTCAGACATCGAAGCTGCACTGTCGCGTCTGAACGCGCTGAACAACCGTACCGACGGTGAAGACGTTGCAACCCTGCGTCGCGAGCTGCAAAGCTGCATGCAGAACTACTTCGGTGTATTCCGTACCGGCGAATACATGCAGAAGGGCATCGCTCAACTGGCCGATCTGCGTAAGCGTATCGCCAACGTGAAGATCAACGATAAGTCGCAGGCGTTCAACACTGCACGTATCGAAGCGCTGGAACTGCAAAACCTGCTGGAAGTGGCTGAAGCTACCGCCATCGCGGCCGAAGTACGTAAAGAGTCCCGCGGCGCTCACGCCCGTGAAGACTTCGAAGACCGTGATGACGAAAACTGGCTGTGCCACACCCTGTACTTCCCGGGTGACAAGCGCGTCACCAAGCGTGCCGTGAACTTCTCGCCGAAGACTGTTCCGACTTTCGAACCTAAAGTCCGGACTTATTAAGGGTGACCGCCATGTTGCAAGTCAGTGTTTATCGCTACAACCCTGATCAGGACGCTGCGCCGTTCATGCAGGATTTCCAGGTCGATACCGGTGGTAAAGACCTGATGGTGCTGGACGTGCTGGCCCTGGTCAAAGAGCAGGACGAAGGTTTCTCCTATCGTCGCTCCTGCCGTGAAGGCGTCTGCGGCTCCGACGGCATGAACATCAACGGCAAGAACGGTCTTGCCTGCATCACGCCGCTGTCTGCCGTTGTAAAAGGCAACAAGCTGATCGTTCGTCCGCTGCCAGGTTTGCCGGTTATCCGTGACCTGGTCGTCGATATGAGCATCTTCTACAAGCAATACGAGAAGGTGAAGCCTTACCTGCAGAACGACACGCCGGCTCCGGCCATCGAGCGTCTGCAGTCGCCAGAAGAGCGTGAAAAGCTCGACGGTCTGTACGAGTGCATCCTGTGCGCCTGCTGCTCGACCTCTTGCCCGTCCTTCTGGTGGAACCCGGACAAGTTCCTGGGTCCAGCTGCACTGCTGCAAGCCTACCGCTTCCTGGCAGACAGCCGCGACACCAAGACCAGCGAACGTCTGGCTTCGCTTGACGACCCGTTCAGCGTTTTCCGCTGCCGGGGCATCATGAACTGCGTCAACGTATGTCCGAAAGGCCTGAACCCGACTAAGGCCATCGGTCACATCCGTAACATGCTGCTTTCGAGCGGCGTGTGATTCAGCTGCTGTAACCGTTGCACCGTAGAGGCTGTGGCGCGGGCTTCAACCCGCGTCATGGCTATAACCAGAGCAGTAGCCATAAGCTGCAGCTCTTCTTTTGAAGAAATGAGACAAGCAGGGGCATCCGGGCTGGTACCCGGACTATCAGTGTGATCCTAGGTGGCTTGTTTTAGTCGCTGCATTCGGACTTCTGCAAGTTTGCTCGGTGTCGACACCGATGGTGTTCCCCAACCGAGGGTGACCAAGCATGCAAGAAAGCGTGATGCAGCGCATGTGGAACAGCGCCTACCTTTCAGGTGGAAACGCTGCCTATGTGGAAGAGCTTTATGAGCTCTACCTGCACGACCCTAACGCTGTGCCAGAAGAGTGGCGCACCTACTTTCAGAAGTTGCCAGCCGACGGCAACTCTGCCACTGATGTTTCGCACTCGACGATTCGCGATCATTTCGTGCTGCTGGCAAAGAACCAGCGCCGCGCCCAACCGGTTTCCGCCGGCAGCGTGAGCAGTGAGCACGAGAAGAAGCAAGTTGAAGTGCTGCGATTGATCCAGGCCTACCGTATGCGTGGCCACCAGGCAGCCCAGCTTGACCCGCTGGGGCTGTGGCAGCGTCCTGCACCTGCAGACCTGTCGATCAATCATTACGGCTTGACCAATGCCGATCTTGATACGACCTTCCGTGCCGGCGACCTGTTCATCGGCAAAGAGGAAGCGAGCCTACGCGAAATTCACGAAGCGTTGCAGCAGACATATTGCCGCACCATCGGCGCTGAATTCACGCACATCACCGATTCCGAGCAGCGCCAGTGGTTCCAGCAGCGTCTGGAAAGCGTGCGTGGCCGTCCGACGTACTCCGCCGACATCAAGAGCCACCTGCTTGAGCGCGTGACTGCCGGTGAAGGCCTGGAAAAATACCTGGGCACCAAATACCCGGGCACCAAGCGTTTCGGTCTGGAAGGCGGCGAAAGCCTGATTCCGATGCTCGACGAACTGATCCAGCGTTCCGGCTCGTACGGCACCAAGGAAGTCGTCATCGGCATGGCCCACCGTGGCCGTCTGAACGTACTGGTCAACACCTTCGGCAAGAACCCGCGCGAGCTGTTCGACGAGTTCGAAGGCAAGAAGAAGGTCGAGCTCGGTTCCGGTGACGTCAAATATCACCAGGGCTTCTCGTCCAACGTGATGACCACCGGCGGTGAAGTTCACCTGGCCATGGCGTTCAACCCATCCCACCTGGAAATCGTTTCCCCGGTGGTCGAGGGTTCGGTGCGCGCCCGTCAGGACCGTCGCAACGACCTGACCGGTGAGAAGGTACTGCCGATCTCCATCCACGGTGACGCGGCATTCGCCGGTCAGGGCGTGGTCATGGAAACCTTCCAGATGTCGCAGACCCGCGGTTTCAAGACCGGCGGTACCGTGCACATCGTGATCAACAACCAGGTTGGTTTCACCATCAGCAACCCGCTGGACTCGCGTTCCACCGAGTACGCCACCGACGTTGCGAAGATGATCCAGGCGCCGATCCTCCATGTGAATGGTGATGATCCGGAAGCCGTGCTGTTCGTGACCCAGCTGGCCATCGACTACCGCATGCAGTTCAAGCGTGACGTGGTGATCGATCTGGTCTGCTACCGTCGTCGCGGCCACAACGAGGCCGACGAGCCAAGCGGCACCCAGCCTCTGATGTATCAGCAGATCACCAAGCAGCGCACCACCCGCGAGCTGTACGCTGAACGCCTGACCCAGGCCGGTGTGCTCGACGCTGAACGTGTTCAGGCCAAGGTCGACGAATACCGCAACGCGCTGGACAACGGTCTGCACGTGGTGAAATCGCTGGTCAAAGAGCCGAACAAAGAGCTGTTCGTCGACTGGCGTCCGTATCTGGGCCACGCCTGGACCGCGCGTCACGACACGCGCTTCGATCTGAAGACCTTGCAAGAGCTGTCCGCCAAGCTGCTGGAAATTCCGGAAGGCTTCGTGGTCCAGCGTCAGGTCGCGAAGATCTACGAAGACCGTCAGAAGATGCAAGCCGGCGGCCTGCCGATCAACTGGGGTTACGCCGAAACCATGGCGTACGCGACCCTGGCGTTCGAAGGTCACCCGATTCGCATGACTGGTCAGGACATCGGCCGCGGTACGTTCTCGCACCGTCACGCTGTGTTGCACAACCAGAAAGACGCGGGCACCTACATTCCGCTGCAGAACCTGTACGACGGTCAGCCTCGCTTCGACCTGTACGACTCGTTCCTCTCGGAAGAAGCGGTACTGGCATTCGAATACGGTTACTCGACCACCACGCCAAATGCGCTGGTGATCTGGGAAGCCCAGTTCGGCGACTTCGCCAACGGTGCACAGGTCGTGATCGACCAGTTCATCACCAGCGGTGAGCACAAGTGGGGCCGTCTCTGCGGTCTGACCATGCTGCTGCCACACGGTTACGAAGGCCAGGGCCCTGAGCACAGCTCGGCACGTCTTGAGCGCTACCTGCAGCTGTGCGCCGAGCACAACATTCAGGTGTGCATGCCGACCACGCCGGCACAGATCTACCACTTGCTGCGTCGTCAGGTGATCCGTCCGCTGCGCAAGCCGCTGGTCGTGCTGACGCCGAAGTCGCTGCTGCGCCACAAGCTGGCCATCTCGACGCTGGAAGATCTGGCCGAAGGTTCGTTCCAGACCGTGATCCCGGAAATCGACGCTCTGGACCCGAAAAAGGTCGAGCGCGTGGTTCTGTGCAGCGGCAAGGTCTACTACGACCTGCTGGAAAAACGCCGTGCCGAAGGCCGCGAAGATATCGCCATCGTGCGTATCGAGCAGCTGTATCCGTTCCCTGAGGACGACTTGAAAGAAGTCCTGGCTCCGTACACCAACGTCAAACATGCCGTCTGGTGTCAGGAAGAGCCGATGAACCAGGGTGCCTGGTACTGCAGCCAGCATCACTTGCGTCGCAGCATCGCCAACCTCGACAAGACTCTCGTACTTGAGTACGCGGGCCGTGAGGCTTCGGCTGCACCAGCTTGTGGTTATGCATCGATGCACGCCGAGCAGCAGGAAAAACTGCTGCAAGACGCTTTCACTGTTTAACGCCTTCGCGCTGACTGAAACCGAATTTTAAGGACCCACAGATAATGGCTATCGAAATCAAAGCCCCGTCATTCCCGGAATCGGTTGCCGATGGCACCGTTGCCACCTGGCACAAGAAACCAGGTGAGGCCGTCAAGCGTGACGACCTGATCGTCGACATCGAAACCGACAAAGTCGTGCTCGAAGTGTTGGCTGAAGCAGACGGCGTGCTGGGCGCAATCGTTGCCGAAGAGGGCGCTACCGTTCTGTCGAACCAGGTCCTGGGCTCGATCGAAGAGGGCGGCGCTGCTGCTGCCGCTCCTGCCGCCGCTGCTGCTGCTCCGGCCGCTACTGCCGCTGCCGCACCGGCTGCTGCCGATGGCGAAGATGACCCGATCGCCGCTCCTGCCGCTCGCAAGCTGGCTGAAGAAAACGGCATCAACATCGCTTCCGTTGCCGGTACCGGCAAAGGTGGTCGTGTGACCAAGGAAGACGTGGTTGCTGCTGTTGCTGCGAAGAAAGCCGCTCCGGCTGCCGCACCTGCCAAGGCTGCTGCTCCTTCGGCTGCTGCGCCTGTGTTCGCTGCCGGCGACCGCATCGAGAAGCGCGTACCGATGACTCGCGTACGTGCCACTGTGGCCAAGCGTCTGGTTGAAGCCCAGTCGAACATGGCGATGCTGACCACGTTCAACGAAGTCGACATGACCGAAGTTATGGCCCTGCGTTCGAAGTACAAGGACCTGTTCGAGAAGTCCCACAACGGCGTACGCCTGGGCTTCATGTCGTTCTTCGTGAAAGCGGCCACCGAAGCGCTGAAACGCTTCCCGGCTGTCAACGCGTCGATCGACGGCGGCGACATCGTTTACCACGGCTATGCGGACATCGGCGTTGCCGTTTCCAGCGACCGTGGCCTGGTGGTACCGGTTCTGCGTAACGCCGAGCTGATGAGCCTGGCTGAAATCGAAGGCGGCATCGCAACATTTGGCAAGAAAGCCCGTGACGGCAAACTGTCGATGGACGAGATGACCGGTGGTACCTTCACCATCACCAACGGTGGTACCTTCGGTTCGATGATGTCGACGCCGATCGTCAACCCGCCGCAGGCAGCGATCCTGGGCATGCACAACATCATCCAGCGTCCGATGGCCATCAACGGTCAGGTCGTGATCCGTCCGATGATGTACCTGGCTCTGTCCTACGATCACCGCCTGATCGATGGCAAAGAAGCTGTGACCTTCCTGGTGACCATCAAGAACCTGCTGGAAGATCCGGCTCGTCTGTTGCTGGATATCTAAAAAGCAGCTGCAAGCTTTCAGCTACAAGCCTCAAGCTCAAGGCGAGCGGGTGGGCTTGCAGCTTGAAGCTTGCGGCTTGTAGCTTTATTGCTAAAGAGGATTTTTGAATGTCGCAGAAATTTGACGTAGTAGTGATCGGTGCCGGCCCTGGTGGCTATGTAGCGGCCATCAAGGCTGCTCAGTTGGGCCTGACCACTGCCTGCATCGAGAAGTACACCGACGCAGAGGGCAAGCAAGCCCTGGGCGGTACCTGCCTGAACGTGGGTTGCATTCCTTCCAAGGCGCTGCTCGACAGCTCGTGGAAATACAAGGAAGCCAAAGAGAGCTTCAACGTTCACGGTATCTCGACCGGCGAAGTCAAAATGGACGTCGCTGCGATGGTTGGCCGCAAGGCTGGCATCGTCAAGAACCTGACCGGCGGCGTTGCCACCCTGTTCAAGGCCAACGGCGTTACTTCGATCCAGGGCCACGGCAAGCTGCTGGCCGGCAAGAAAGTCGAAGTCACCAAGCCGGACGGTTCGGTTGAAGTCATCGAAGCGGAAAACGTCATCCTCGCGCCAGGTTCGCGTCCGATCGACATTCCACCGGCTCCGGTTGACCAGAAAGTCATCGTCGATTCGACTGGCGCGCTGGAATTCCAGTCCGTACCTAAACGTCTGGGCGTGATCGGCGCTGGCGTGATCGGTCTGGAGCTGGGTTCGGTATGGTCGCGTCTGGGTGCAGAAGTGACTGTTCTCGAAGCGCTGGACACTTTCCTGATGGCAGCGGACACCGCTGTTTCCAAGGAAGCGCTGAAAACCCTGACCAAACAGGGTCTGGATATCAAGCTGGGCGCTCGCGTTACCGGTTCGAAAGTCAACGGCGAAGAAGTCGTCGTCAACTACACCGATGCCAACGGCGAACAGACCATCACTTTCGACAAGCTGATCGTAGCCGTTGGTCGCCGTCCGGTGACCACTGATCTGCTGTCTGCCGACTGCGGCGTGGAAATCGACGAGCGCGGTTTCATCGCGGTCGATGACCATTGCGTCACAGCTGTACCGGGCGTCTTCGCCATCGGTGACGTGGTTCGCGGCATGATGCTGGCCCACAAGGCTTCGGAAGAAGGCATCATGGTTGTCGAGCGCATCAAGGGCCACAAGGCTCAGATGAACTATGATTTGATCCCTTCGGTTATTTATACTCACCCGGAAATCGCGTGGGTTGGCAAAACCGAGCAGGCGCTGAAGGCCGAAGGCGTTGAAGTCAACGTCGGCACCTTCCCGTTCGCCGCTTCCGGCCGTGCCATGGCTGCCAACGATACCGGTGGTTTCGTCAAGGTCATCGCCGATGCCAAGACCGACCGCGTATTGGGCGTGCACGTGATTGGCCCGAGCGCTGCAGAACTGGTTCAGCAGGGCGCGATCGGTATGGAATTCGGCACCAGCGCTGAAGACCTGGGCATGATGGTCTTCTCCCATCCGACCCTGTCCGAAGCCTTGCACGAAGCTGCTCTGGCAGTGAATGGCGGCGCCATTCACATTGCCAACCGCAAGAAGCGTTAAGACATAATAAGAAACCACGGCGGCAACGGCCCGTCGTGAGCCTTGCGAGCAAGACTCACCGCGGAATGTCCGCCGGACGCAGTCTTGCGTAGCCCAGCTACGCAAGCAGCAGTCACAGGTGGCGCGGCACTCAAACGAGCGCAGCGCCGAATGCGCAGTACCTAACGAAGACGGTAAAAAGCATGAATCTTCACGAGTATCAGGGTAAGCAGCTGTTCGCTGAATACGGCCTGCCAGTTTCCACTGGTTACGCAGTAGACACCCCGGAAGCAGCAGCAGAAGCTTGCGACAAGATCGGCGGCAACGAGTGGGTCGTCAAAGCCCAGGTTCACGCCGGTGGTCGCGGTAAAGCGGGCGGCGTAAAGCTGGTTCGCAGCAAAGAAGACGCCAAAGCCTTCGCACAGCAGTGGCTGGGCAAGCGTCTGGTGACTTACCAGACTGACGCCAATGGCCAGCCAGTCACCAAGATCCTGGTTGAATCGTGCACTGATATCGCTAAAGAGCTGTACCTGGGCGCTGTCGTTGACCGTTCGAGCCGTCGCATCGTGTTCATGGCGTCCACCGAAGGTGGCGTGGACATCGAGAAAATCGCTCACGACACTCCAGAAAAAATTCTCAAGGCCACTATCGATCCACTGGTTGGCGCTCAGCCATCCCAGGGTCGCGAGCTGGCATTCCAGCTGGGTCTGGAAGGCAAGCAGGTCACTCAGTTCGCCAAGATCTTCGTAGGTCTGGCCAAGCTGTTCAAAGACCACGACCTGGCTCTGCTGGAAGTGAACCCGCTGGTGATCAAGGCTGACGGCGATCTGCACTGCCTGGACGCGAAGATCAACATCGACGCCAACGCCATGTACCGTCAGCCTAAGCTGAAGGCTTTCCACGATCCGTCGCAGGACGATCCGCGCGAAGCGCACGCTGCCAAGTTCGAACTGAACTACGTAGCCCTGGAAGGCAACATCGGCTGCATGGTCAACGGTGCCGGTCTGGCCATGGGTACCATGGACATCGTCAACCTGCATGGCGGCAAGCCAGCCAACTTCCTCGACGTAGGTGGTGGCGCTACCAAGGAACGCGTTACTGAAGCGTTCAAGATCATCCTGTCCGACCAGAACGTCGCGGCAGTACTGGTCAACATCTTCGGCGGCATCGTTCGCTGCGACATGATTGCCGAAGGCATCATCGGCGCCGTGAAAGAAGTCGGCGTGAAAATCCCGGTTGTTGTTCGCCTTGAAGGCAACAACGCTGAGCTGGGCGCTAAAGTACTGGCAGAAAGCGGTTTGAACATCATCGCTGCTACCAGCCTGACCGACGCTGCTCAACAAGTTGTCAAAGCTGCGGAGGGCAAATAATGAGCGTCCTGATCAATAAAGACACCAAAGTTATCTGCCAGGGTATTACCGGTTCGCAAGGTAGTTTCCACACCCAGCAAGCCATCGAATACGGCACCAAGATGGTTGGTGGCGTAACTCCAGGCAAGGGCGGCACCGAGCACCTGGGTCTGCCAGTGTTCAACACCGTCAAAGACGCAGTAGCTGCCACTGGCGCTACTGCCAGCGTGATCTACGTTCCGGCTCCGTTCTGCAAGGACTCGATCCTGGAAGCGGCATTCGGCGGCATCAAGCTGATCGTCTGCATCACCGAAGGCATTCCTACCCTGGACATGCTGGACGCCAAAGTTAAGTGCGACGAGCTGGGCGTAGTCCTGATCGGCCCTAACTGCCCAGGCGTGATCACCCCAGGCGAATGCAAGATCGGCATCATGCCAGGTCACATTCACTTGCCAGGCAAGGTCGGTATCGTTTCGCGTTCCGGCACCCTGACCTATGAAGCTGTGAAGCAGACCACTGACGCCGGTTTCGGTCAGTCGACTTGCGTCGGCATCGGCGGTGACCCGATCCCGGGTTCGAACTTCATCGACATCCTGAAGCTGTTCCAGGAAGACCCGAAGACCGAAGCGATCGTGATGATCGGCGAGATCGGCGGTTCGGCTGAAGAAGAAGCGGCTGCCTACATCAAGGCTAACGTGACCAAGCCGGTTGTTTCCTACATCGCTGGTGTGACTGCTCCTCCGGGCAAGCGCATGGGCCATGCTGGCGCAATCATCTCTGGCGGCAAAGGCACTGCAGACGAGAAATTCGCTGCGCTGCAAGACGCAGGCGTAAAAACCGTGCGTTCGCTGGCAGACATCGGCAAGGCCCTGGCCGAGCTGACTGGCTGGGAAGTGAAGAAGTAAGCTTCGGCTGACTTTTTGTTCCAGCAACAAAGGCCACCTTCGGGTGGCCTTTGTCGTTTAAGGGCAGCTTCAAGCTTCAAGCGGCTAGCTGCAAGATAAAAGCTTGCAGCTTGAAACTTGTAGCTTGCAGCTGCTTTTCTTATGTAAACGCGACACGGAAACGTCGCGTATCGGATAGTTCGCCCTCCAACAGTGCGTTTGTCAGGCAAATTCGTTAGGCTGGCAGCCATTTTTGCGTCCGCCGCCCACAAGGCAGCCACGCGCTTTAAGGGTCAGTCCCATACGGATCGACAGCATTTCCCTAATCCAACAGGGCAATCCCCCTCTAAATTCCGATTTCAGTAGTGTGGTATTACCTTAATGAAAGTTTTGAAAGGTCAGGACATCCTGGCACTTGGTTTTATGACGTTTGCCCTGTTTGTCGGGGCCGGTAACATCATTTTCCCGCCGATCGTCGGCTTGCAGGCCGGACCTCACGTCTGGATGGCCGCGCTGGGCTTTCTGATCACTGCCGTAGGTTTGCCGGTAGTGACCGTGGTGGCGTTGGCCAAGGTCGGCGGCGCGATGGATGCGTTGAGCAGCCCGATCGGCAAGATCGCTGGCGGTATCCTCGCGGCGGCGTGCTATCTGGCCGTGGGGCCGCTGTTCGCCACGCCGCGCACCGCGACCGTATCCTTCGAAGTGGGTCTGGCGCCGTTGACCGGCGAAAGCCCGCTGGCGCTGTTCCTCTACAGCTCGGTGTACTTCCTGCTGGTGTTCTTCATTTCGCTCTACCCTGGGCGTTTGCTGGATACCGTTGGCCGCTTCCTCGCGCCGCTGAAAATCATCGCGCTGGCAGTGTTGGGTATCGCTGCATTTGCCTTGCCGGCAGGTGACATCGGTCACGGCACGCCGGAATACGTCGCCGCGCCATTTTCGCAAGGGTTCATTAATGGTTATCTGACCATGGATACCCTCGGGGCACTGGTGTTCGGCATTGTTATCGTTAACGCGATCCGCTCCCGTGGCGTCGAGTC
Organism: Pseudomonas sp. B21_DOA; assembly: GCA_030544685.1. Lineage (NCBI taxonomy): Bacteria > Pseudomonadati > Pseudomonadota > Gammaproteobacteria > Pseudomonadales > Pseudomonadaceae > Pseudomonas > Pseudomonas sp. B21_DOA. The sequence goes on from CP086683.1 coordinate 2,752,658, forward strand.
GCCGGCGCTGATCACCCGTTACGCGATCATCGCCGGGCTGATTGCCGGCGTGGGTCTGGCACTGGTCTACGTCAGCCTGTTCCGCCTCGGATCCGGCAGCCATGAAGTCGCGGTCGGCGCCACCAACGGCGCGGCGGTGTTGCATGCCTACGTGCAGCACACCTTCGGTTCGCTGGGCAGCGGTTTCCTTGCGGTGCTGATCTCGCTGGCGTGTCTGGTCACGGCGGTCGGTCTGACCTGTGCCTGTGCTGAGTACTTCAGCCGTGTACTGCCACTGTCCTACAAGACGCTGGTGATTATCCTCGCAGCGTTCTCGCTGCTGGTCTCCAACCTTGGTCTGACCAAGCTGATTGCTTTCTCGATTCCAGTACTCACCGCTATCTACCCGCCGTGCATCGTTCTGGTCGCGCTGAGCTTCTGCAAGGATTTCTGGCATGAGCACGGGCGCATTCTTGGCCCGGTGATGCTGGTGTCGTTCCTGTTCGGCACCATCGACGCCTTGAAAGGCGCTGGTCTGGCCGACTGGATGCCAACTCAGCTGACCCATCTGCCGCTGAGCGAGCAGGGTCTGGCGTGGCTGGTCCCGTGCGTGATGACCCTGGTGGTCGCCGTGGTCTGTGATCGCCTGCTGGGCAAGCGCAGCGAAGTCACTGCCTGACGTAGTTTGGCCCCGCCACAAGCGGGTCGAGCACGGTTAAACAGAAATGCCCCGTATCAATCGATACGGGGCATTTTTTATGCGCGTGAGGCAGTGTCTTTTTGCTGAGCTAACGTCGAAGGGTTGCTTAGCTTTTATGTAGGAGTGAGCCTGCTCGCGATAGCGGTTTGTCGGTCACGTCACTATTGAATGAAAAACCGCTATCGCGAGCAGGCTCACTCCTACAGGTGTACAGCGTCTACATCTCACGAGGAATTGCATGTCGTTCATCCAAGCCAATCTGATCCACTTGCTCGCCGCCGTCTGGTTTGTCGTCTGCTGGGGCGGTTACACCCGTTATGCCACCTGGAAGGCCCGTGATACGGCGTGTCTGGCCAGCGTGTTGCACCTTTACCGCGAAGACTGGATGCGCCGCATGCTGCTGCGTGACAACCGCATCGCCGATGCCAGCGTGATCGGCAATCTGGAGCGCAACGCCTCGTTCTTCGCATCCAGCACGCTGATCATCCTCGCCGGTATTCTCACCGTGCTCGGTGCGTCCGACCGAGCCGTGTCGTTGTTGGCGGATATTCCGATGGTGCAGCAGGCGTCGCAAGGCATGTCGGAGATCAAGTTGCTGTGCCTGGCACTGGTGTTCGTCTATGCGTTCTTCACTTTCAGCTGGTGCATGCGCCAATACAACTTCGCGGCGATTCTGGTCGGTTCAGCGCCGATGATCGGCGAGCGCCAAGTGACCGAGCAGGAACGCAAGGCCTTCGCTTCACGGGCGGCGCGGGTGATTTCGATGGCGGCCAACCAGTTCAACTTCGGCCTGCGTTCTTATTACTTCGGCATGAGCATGTTGGCGTGGTTCGTCAGCCCGTGGCTGTTCATGATCATGAGCGCCGGTGTCGTGGTGGTTTTGTACCGCCGCGAGTTTCATTCCGACGTTCTCGATGTCATGGTCTATACCCCTACAGAGGCGCCCGTCCCTGAGGCAAACAAAGAGGCTGTTTGATGAGTATTCCGTTCTGGTGTGTGTTTATCAGTGCTTTATTGATCTACGTGGCGCGCATGCCGGTGGCGAGGGCCATGAAAGAGCAGGGCGGTTATGACAATCACTTGCCCCGGCAGCAGCAGGCGCAGTTGACCGGCTTCGGTGCGAGGGCGCTGGCGGCCCATCAGAACAGCATCGAAGCCTTCATTCTGTTCGCGGTCGGTGTGCTGATGGCGCACACCACGCAAACCGCGGGTTGGCTGATCGATGCGCTGGCGATCATCTTCGTGATCTCGCGAGTGTTCTATCTGTGGTTCTATCTGGCGGATCTGGCGAAGTTGCGCAGCCTGATGTGGCTAGTTGGCTTCATCTGTTCGTTGTTGCTGATGATTAGTCCGACTTTTAGAACCGTGTTGCTCTAACCGGTAAATCGCAGGCAAAAGAAAACCCGCACTTGGCGGGTTTTCTTTCACACCAGAAAGCTTATTGCTTTTTGGCGGCTTCTTCTTGAGCAGCGGCGTTCGATTCAGCCTGAGCTTTGGCAGCTTCGGCGTTTTCTTTTGCTGCGTCGTTCACTTTATCCTGAGCTTTGTTCATGTCTTGCTGAGCTTGCTCAGCATGTTGGTTGGCATCTTGAGCTTTGTCCTCGGATTTTTTATCGCAGGCAGCGAGACCGAGGGAAGCGGTCAACATCAAGGCAATAGCTAAAGTCTTACGCATGGGGTGTATCTCCTTATGGAAAATAACTACTGGCCTTAAGAACTCGGCGCTACGGGTTAAGTTCCTCAATTGTTTCAGATATATAAGTTTGTTTTATCACGGAACTTTTGCCGCTTTTCTCACTACTGGCACAAGGCCCAAACGCGAGTAATTATCACATGGCCGAAAACCCTGTTTTTGAGCGCGCGACGCGCTTTTTATCGGCATTGCGCCACTGTCAGGTCTTGGGCCTGCACGTGCACAGTGCCTCCAGCGAAGGGCTGACGGTGATCCTGCCGTATAGCGAAAAAATCGTCGGCAATCCCGAAACCGGCGTCATCCATGGCGGCGCCATCACTTCGCTGATGGACACCGCTTGCGGTATGTCGACCCTGTGCGTGCTGCCAGAGTTCGAAGTCTGCCCGACTCTTGATCTGCGCATCGACTACATGCACGCCGCCGAACCGCATAAAGCGGTGTATGGCTTCGCCCAGTGCTACCGCGTTACCACCGACGTGATTTTTGCCCGGGGTTTTGCCTACCAGGACGATCCCGAGCAACCGATTGCCCACGTCGTCGGCACATTCATGCGCATGGGCATCGGTCTGAAGGGCAGCAAGGGTTTCGCGGGCGCGATCAAGGGAGCGAGCCAATGAGCAACGACCTCAGGGAGCAGCTGCAACAGGCCCACGCGCAGGGCGATTACGCGCCGCTGCTGGCATTGATCCCTTACGCCGGGCTGATCGGTATCGAGTGCTCGCGAGTCGGCGATGAGTTGCTGTTCAAGCTGCCGGCGAACAAGGACAACATTGGTAACCCTTTATTGCCGGCGATCCACGGCGGGGTGATTGCCGGCTTCATGGAGCTGGCCGCAGCCCTGCATTTGCTGATATTTATCGGCACGCCGGGTGTGCCGAAGATCATCGATTTTTCCCTCGATTACCTGCGCGCCGGGCAGTTTCGCGACACCTGGGCCAGGTGCCAGGTCTGCCGTCAGGGCCGGCGCGTGGCCAACGTTGCGGTCACGGCGTGGCAGAGTACCGAGGCCGAACCGATCGCCACCGCCCGTGCGCACTTCAAAATTGATGAGCCCTTGAAATCCTGAACAGCGCCCCCAACTCAGATGACAACCCGCCGCAGACCATTTCGGGTCGCGGCCACTGCCATCTGATTGGAGTTTGATGACCATGAGTGTGGAAACTCAAAAGGAAACCCTGGGCTTCCAGACCGAGGTAAAGCAGCTGCTGCACCTCATGATCCATTCGCTGTATTCGAATAAGGAAATTTTCCTTCGCGAATTGATCTCGAACGCCTCTGACGCTGTCGACAAGCTGCGCTTCGAAGCCCTGGCCAAGCCTGAGTTGCTCGAAGGTGGCGCTGACCTGAAAATCCGTGTGAGCTTCGACAAGGACGCCAAGACCGTCACCCTCGAAGACAACGGTATCGGCATGAACCGTGACGATGTGATCACCCACCTGGGGACCATCGCCAAATCCGGCACCGCCGATTTCATGAAAAACCTGTCCGGCGATCAGAAGAAAGATTCGCACCTGATCGGTCAGTTCGGTGTCGGCTTCTACTCGGCCTTCATCGTTGCCGACAAGGTTGATGTCTACAGCCGTCGCGCCGGCACTGCCGCCAGCGAAGGCGTGCACTGGTCGTCGAAAGGCGAGGGCGAGTTCGAAGTCGCCACCATCGACAAGCCAGAGCGCGGCACCCGCATCGTCCTGCACCTGAAATCCGGCGAAGACGAATTCGCGGATGGCTGGCGTCTGCGCAACATCATCAAGAAGTACTCCGACCACATCGCTTTGCCGATCGAACTGCCGAAGGAAGTCACTCCGGCCGAAGGCGAAGAGGCTCCAGCCGTTGAATGGGAAACCGTCAACCGTGCCAGCGCCCTGTGGACCCGTCCGCGCACTGAAGTCAAAGACGAGGAATACCAGGAGTTCTACAAACACATCGCTCACGACTTCGAGAATCCGCTGTCGTGGAGCCACAACAAGGTTGAAGGCAAGCTCGAATACAGCTCGCTGCTGTACGTGCCGGCCCGCGCGCCGTTCGACCTGTACCAGCGTGAAGCGCCGAAAGGCCTGAAGCTGTACGTGCAGCGTGTGTTTGTCATGGATCAGGCCGAGTCGTTCCTGCCGCTGTACCTGCGCTTCATCAAAGGCGTGGTCGATTCCAACGACCTGTCGCTGAACGTGTCGCGTGAGATCCTGCAAAAGACCCGATCATCGATTCGATGAAAACCGCGCTGACCAAGCGCGTTCTGGACATGCTGGAAAAACTGGCGAAGAACGAGCCTGAGCAATACAAAGGCTTCTGGAAAAACTTCGGTCAGGTCATGAAAGAAGGCCCGGCAGAAGACTTCGCCAACAAGGAGAAAATCGCTGGTCTGCTGCGTTTCGCATCGACCCAGGGCGACGACGGTGAGCAGGTTGTTGGTCTGGCTGACTACCTGGCCCGCGCCAAGGAAGGTCAGGACAAGATCTACTACCTCACCGGCGAAGCCTACGCGCAGGTCAAGAACAGCCCGCACCTGGAAGTCTTCCGCAAGAAAGGCATCGAAGTGCTGCTGCTGACCGATCGTATCGACGAGTGGCTGATGAGCTACCTCAGCGAATTCGACGGCAAGACTTTTGTCGACGTGGCGCGCGGTGACCTCGATCTGGGCAACCTGGACTCGGAAGAGGACAAGAAAGCTGCGGAAGAAGTCGCCAAGTCCAAAGAAGGCTTGGTCGAGCGTCTGAAAACTGCGCTGGGCGATTCCGTCGCTGAAGTTCGCGTGTCGCATCGTCTGACCGATTCGCCGGCCATTCTGGCCATCGGCGAACAGGATCTGGGCCTGCAAATGCGCCAGATCCTCGAGGCCAGCGGGCAGAAAGTCCCGGATTCGAAGCCGATCTTCGAATTCAACCCGAGCCACCCGCTGATCGAGAAACTCGATGGCGAGCAGAGCGAAGAGCGGTTTGGCGACCTGTCGCACATTCTCTTCGATCAGGCCGCTCTGGCGGCAGGCGACAGCTTGAAGGATCCGGCCGCATATGTGCGCCGTCTGAACAAGCTGCTGGTTGAACTGTCGGTTTGATCACGTTGTAGGAGAAACCCGCTTCGGCGGGTTTTTTCGTTCTGGTGTTTACTCAATCAGGAGTCAGAAATGAGCCAAGTCACTGTACGTTCCGTGGTCTATCAGATTGACGGCCAAGCCTATGAAGGTCGCCTTGCCTTCGACGCTGAGCATAAGGGCGCGCGCCCGGGTTTGCTGATGGCGCCGAACTGGATGGGCGTCAGCGCCGGTGCCGAAGACATCGCCAAAGCGGTGGCGGCCGAGGGTTACGTAGTGTTGATCGCGGATGTCTACGGCCAGACCGAACGTCCGCAGAATGCAGACGAGGCGCTGGCAGCAATGATGCCGCTCAAGGACGATCGCGCGCTGCTGCGCAAGCGTCTGAAGGTGGCTTTCGAGCAATTGCAGAGCCAGGGCGAAGCGGCGGTTGATACGTCGAAACTGGCGGTGTTCGGTTTCTGCTTCGGTGGTTGCTGTGCGCTGGATCTGGCCCGCACTGGCGCGCCGGTAAAAGCGGCGGTGTCGTTCCACGGCACGCTGGATTCGCCGAATCCGGCGGATGCGCAGAACATCAAGGGCTCGGTGCTGGTGCTGCACGGCGCGTCCGATCCATTGGTGCCGAAAGAGCAACTGCCGGCGTTCGAAGATGAAATGAACGCGGCGAAGGTCGACTGGCAGTTGCTCAGCTACGGCGGTGCGGTGCATTCGTTTACCGATCCGCACGCCAACGTACCGGGCAAGATGATGTACGACGAAAAGACCGCCAAGCGCGCGTTCAAGTCGATGCATGATTTGCTGGATGAAGTGTTCAAGGGCTGATTGCCCTCAGATCAAAGATCGCAGCCTTCGGCAGCTCCTACGTAAGTCCGGTGTAGGAGCTGCCGAAGGCTGCGATCTTTGTTTTTAACGGCCTGGCGGTAATTCGATCCGCTCGACTTCCCCGGCACCGTCGGCCAATCCCCGGCTGCCCATTTGCGCCGTGCCTCATCAATCGCCGCCGGATCGCTCGCAACGAAATTCCAATTGATCCGTCTGGGCCCGTCCAGCGGTGCGCCGCCGAACACCACCGCGTGCACATCGCTTTCGGCAAACAGGCTCATCTCTTCGCCGGCTGGCAATACCACCAGCGCATGCGGCTCGATCGCCTCGCCATTCAACTGCGCATCACCGCTCAACACGTACACCGCGCGTTCTTCATGCTCGGTGGGAATCAGCAGGGTGGTAGCAGTCTGCATCTTCACTTCGGCATACAGCGTCGGAGAAAGCACCGGTACCGGCGATTCCAGGCAAAAACCTGACCCGGCAATCATGCGAATCTGCACGCCGAGGTTATCGCTGACTGGCAACGTCGCTGCCGGATGATGGCTGTAATGCCCCGGGCCCTGTTCGTGTTCTTTGGGGAGGCCAGCCAGACTTGCAGGCCGTGCAGGGTGAAGGTCTCGGCGAGCAGCGGCGCAGGCGTACGCTCGACGTGGGCGATGGCGCTGCCAGCGGTCATCCAGCTGACATCTCCGGCAGCGACCACTTGATCAGAACCCAGACTGTCCTTGTGCTGCAATTGCCCTTCGAACAGATAGGTAAGCGTCGACAGACCAATGTGCGGATGCTGTCGGATATCCATGCCTTTGCCCGTCGGATAAATCGTTTCGAGCATGTGGTCGAAAAACACGAAAGGCCCGACGTTGCGGCATTTGGCTGACGGCAGCGGGCGCAGAATCGGCTGGCCTTCGACGTCTTCGGCGCGGGGGCGGATGATCAGGAGTGGCGTGTCCATGGTGCATTCCAGGCTGAGCGGGTGATGCCAGAAGCATAACCCGCCGCTGGCATCGGGAGGATTATTGGCTATCGAAGCCTTGTGGCGCGTGAGTTTCGATGCTGACTTCGCTGGTGGTCATCAACTTGTGAATCGGGCAGCGATCGGCGACTCGCAACAGTTCTTCACGCTGGGCGTCGGTGAGTACGCCTTTGAGCGTCAGGCTGACATGCAGGGCGTATTTGCCTTTCTGTTCCTGGCTGTTGTCGCGCTTCACTTCGACGCCCACGCCGGTCAGCGGGATGTCTTTTTCTTCGCGTACATCTTCAGGGTCAGCGCTTTGCAGGCGCCGAGGGCGGCGTCGAAGTAGTCGTGTGGTTCTGGCGCGGTGCCTTCACCTCCGGCGGTTTTCGGTACATCGGCAAACAATTCGTGGTCGTCGATCTGGACGGTGTGACGAAAACCTTCGGCAGAGACGGTATTGACGGTGACAGTCATGGAAACCTCACAGGCGGCAGGAAAAATCGTTCGATCAAAACAGACCTTGCAGTTATAGAGCATTCCCGGCAGTTGGCGTTGCGCTTTTCGGCAGGGATGAACCCTTGTGGTTCGGACGCGGTCTAGGCTATGCCCATCTGCCGGAGATTACTTGTGTCCTTGTCTCGTCTGAGTCTTGCCTGCCTGCTGCTGTTCGCTGGCAGCGCCGGCGCCCGCGAATACACCTACAGCGACGCGCACCTGCATTACGTGGATTTTTTCCAGGAAAGCGCCGGCATGCAGAAATTGCTCACGGCCATGAAAGAAAATTCCATTGAGCACGTGATGATTTCCGGCATTCCCGTGGCGAAGAAATGGCATGAAGACGAACCCAAGCGTCCGCGCTACTACGCCGGCGATGACGCCGATGCCTATTGGTACAGCGCCACCGATGTGATCATTGCCGACGCGGTGCAAAAACTCGCCCCAGAGCAGCGCCAGTACTTTCATCCGTTCCTGTCCGGCTTCAATCCCAATGACAAGAATTCCGCCGCGCATATACAGCGCATGCTCGAGCTGTATCCGGGTTTGTGGCAGGGCATCGGCGAGGTGTTCACCCGGCACGATGACCTGACCGCGCTGACCTCCGGCGACACACCCCGGGCCAACAATGAGGCAATGACCAAGATCTATCACCTCGCCGCGGAAAATGATCTGCCGGTGATGCTGCATTCCAACATCACTTCAAAGCGTGAGAAAAATCCGCTGTACCTGAAGGAAGTCGAAGAGCCGCTGCGCAATCATCCGCACACGCGGTTCATCTGGGCGCACGCTGGCACCAGCGCCGAGATTCATCGGCATCAAACGCAATTACCGTTTTTGTTGCCAACCCTGACGCGCATGCTTGAGGCTTATCCGAATCTGTTTATCGACCTGTCGTGGAGCACGCTCACGCCGTACTTGCTGGACGAGCAGGGCAGGCCGCGCGCGCAATGGCTGGCGCTGGTGGAAAAATATCCCGAGCGCTTCATGCTTGGCTCTGACGTGGTAGGACGATTCAACAAGCTCGGGGAGGAAATGCACAGCTACAAACCATTTCTCGATGCGCTGCCAGAGGCGATTGCGCGAAAGGTAGCAAGGGACAACTTCCTGGCAATATTGCCGCGCAATACAAGCAAACCCGCCGACTCGCGCTGAAACGACAAAGCCATGGGTTCGAACTAGCCGCTCGTCTGCCTATCGCCTTTTCGTCTTACGCAAATTCAGGGCAATGCCGATACCTTCTAAAGCAACCCGCTGCAGGCTGATGCAGCGCTTTTGGAAGGAGCCAGAGTGATGAATATCCGTAGTCTCAATATTGCCCCGCGCGCCGGTTTCGGTTTCGGCCTGCTGGCCTTGATGGTGTTTGCTCTTGGCGCGTTCGCCTTGCTGCAAATGTCGAACATGCGCGCACAGTCCGATGAAGTCGACAACAACTGGCTGCCAAGCGTGATGGCCGTCGGTGAGATGAGTCAGGACATGCTGCGTCTGCGCGCACTGACCATGCGCCTGTTGCTCAATCGTGACCCCAAGGCACTGGAGCAGAACGTCGCCAAGCTCAGCGAACTGCGCAGTGGCTTGAGCGAGGCGCAGCAGCGCTATGACGTGTTGATCGCCTTGCCGGAGGAGCGTGCGCTGTTCGATCGCTTCAAGGTTGCCGAGCACAAGTACCTGGAGTTGCAGGCGCAAGTCCTACAGCTATCGGCACAAAATCGGGTCGCTGAGGCCTCGGCAATTCTTAATGATCAGATGAGCCCGCTGGCCGATGAGATCGCTGTCACTCTGCGCGATCTGGTCGAGATGAATAAACACAATGCCAACCTGGCCACCGAGGCGGCACGCTTGGTGTTCAACCAATCGCGGGTATGGGTTGGGGTGATGATCGCCATGGCCGCGCTGATCACCATTGGCCTGGCATTGCTGCTGACGCGCAGCATCGTCGTGCCGTTGTCGCAATCGCTCAGCGTGGCCGAGGTGGTGGCCGGCGGGGATTTGACCGGTGACATTCATATCGCTGGCAAAGACGAGCCGGCGCGCCTGCTGCAAGCGCTGAAAAGCATGCAGCACAACTTGCGCGACACGATCCGGCGCATTTCCGAGTCGTCGACTCAGTTGGCCTCGGCCGCCGAAGAGCTCAGCAGCGTCACCGAAGACGCCACTCGCGGCCTGCATCAGCAGAGCCAGGAAATCGAACAGGCCGCCACCGCAGTCAACCAGATGACAGCAGCGGTGGAAGAGGTGGCGAACAATGCCGTGGCTACGTCCGAAGCCTCCCGTGAGTCCGACCGCATCGCCCGCCAGGGGCGTGAGCAGGTGCAGCAGACGGTGACATCGATCGAGTTTCTCGCTGGTGACGTCACCAACAACGCAGCGCAGGTCGAGGCGCTGGCACAAAAGGTTCATGGCATCAGCAAAGTGCTGGACGTGATTCGCTCGATTGCCGAGCAGACCAATCTGCTCGCCCTCAACGCCGCGATCGAAGCGGCACGGGCCGGTGATGCCGGGCGTGGCTTTGCAGTAGTGGCAGATGAAGTGCGGGCGCTGGCGCATCGCACCCAGCAGTCGACCCAGGAAATCGAGCAGATGATCGGCGGGATTCAGCAGGGCACCGATTCAGCGGTCAGTTCGATGCAGCAGAGCAACTCACGGGCGCGCTCGACCCTCGAGCTGGCGAAGAGCGCAGGCTCGGCCCTGGAGGAAATCGCCTCGGCGTTTACCTTGATCAACGAGCGCAACCTGGTGATCGCCAGTGCCTCGGAAGAGCAGGCGGCGGTGGCACGGGAGGTGGATCGCAATCTGATGAACATTCGCGATCTGGCGATGCAGACATCGGCGGGGGCCAATCAGACCAGTGCGGCGAGTCAGGAGTTGTCGAAGTTGGCGGTGGATCTGAATGGGATGGTGGCGCGGTTTTCGGTCTGAATCAGCAGGCGACGAAATCCCTGAGCTGCGGCGCGCTGCGATCTTTTGATGTTTTGCTTCTGGATCAAGATCAAAAGATCGCAGCCTCGTTTTACTCGTCAGCTCCTACAGGGAGGTGTTGTCTGGAAGACTGTCGACAAAAAAGCCCCGCATTCGCGGGGCTCTTTCGTTGCAGCAGCGCGATCAGCTGCCTTTGACAGTCTTGCCGTTGACCGTGCCGTCCTGGAGCATGATGTTGTACTCCTTGCCGTCGGTCTCGACCTGTTGCAGGCGCACCAGCAGGTAATCCCAGTCCTTGGCGAACCACAGCACGGTGATGCGCTTGCTTTGTGTCGGGTCGCGCACGCGTTCGACCTTGATCGCGTCGATCTGGCCGGCCTTGGTGTCGACCTTTTCCGAACCCAGCACGCGGAAGTCGTAGGTATCGACTTCGCCATCATCAACCACCTGATAGCTCATGCTTTTCTTGCCGGCGGCAACGTCATGCTGCAGCGCCAGTTGGTAGGTCGACTTGTCGACCATGCCACGGTTCAGCGGGATCTTCACCGCGTCGCCACGGTCGGTACCGGTGACCAGCTTGTTGGCCCAGTCGAAGTCCAGATCAGCTTTTTTGCTTTGCCCAGACCACCGCGTTCGAAGTGGTAGGACTGCGGCAGTAGCGTGTCCTTGTCCAGCTTCAGGGTGCTTTCTTCGGTCAGGCTGGCGATCATCATCGAGGCCTTGAAGCTGAGTTTCCAGACGCCGTTGGCTTCTTTGGTCAGGCTGCGTTCGGCAGTGCCGCTCATGGGCAGCTGCTTCCAGTCGGCGGTGTAGCTGGCGGAGAACGGTTGAAGGTCCGCTGCCTGCGCGAAGGGCAGGGCGAGCAGAGCGCAAGCGAAGAGCAGGGCGCGACGCATAATATCTCCTAGTTTCGAATCAAGTGGCCGCTGGCGGCGAGTAGCTGGCCGTCGAGTAAAGCACCTTGGTCACCGAGTGTCAGCCTGCCTTCGGCAAACCAGCGTACTGCCATCGGGTAGATCAGGTGTTCCTGAGCGTGGACTCGTTGCGCCAGACTGTGCGGCGTGTCGTGCAACTCTACCGGTAATACTGCCTGTACGACCAGTGGTCCGCCATCGAGTTCCTCGGTGACGAAGTGCACGGAGCAGCCATGTTCCGTATCGCCGGCCTCCAGCGCACGCTGATGAGTGTGTAACCCTTTGTATTTGGGCAGCAGCGACGGGTGGATGTTGAGCAGGCGACCCTTGTAGTGGCGCACGAAATCAGCGCTGAGAATGCGCATGAAGCCGGCCAGTACCACGAGTTGGGGGTTGAATTGGTCGATCAGTTCGATCAGCGCGGCATCGAAGGCCTCGCGGCCCTCGAATGTCTTGTGATCCAGCGAGCGGGTGGCGATACCCGCGTCGCGGGCGCGTTGCAGGCCGTAGGCGTCGGCGCGGTTGGAAATCACCGCAGCGATGCGGACCGGGCTGTCGCCGGTCCGCGTGCTGTCGATCAGAGCCTGCAAGTTACTGCCGGTGCCGGACAACAGCACCACGACATCACAGGGCTTTGGCATCAGTGGGCCTTGAGGTTCTTCAGCTCGACCTGCGCAGCGCCTTCGGCGGCCACGGCGATCTGACCGATGACCCAAGGCTGCTCGCCAGCGTCACGCAGGGTGTTCAGGGTCACTTCAACGTGCTCCTGAGCTACACAGATGACCATGCCGACGCCGCAGTTCAACACGCGGTGCATCTCGGTTTCGTCAACGTTGCCTTTCTCTTGCAGCCAGTCGAACACGGCCGGGCGAGTCCAGCTGGCCACATCAACCACAGCCTGAGCGCCTTTTGGCAGTACGCGCGGAATGTTGTCGAGCAGGCCGCCACCGGTGATGTGGGCCATGGCTTTGACCGCGCCAGTGTCCTTGATCAGCTTGAGCAGCGGCTTGACGTAGATGCGGGTCGGGGCCATCAGCAGGTCGGTCAGCGGTTTGCCGTCGAGCTGGGTGTTCTCGATGTCGGCACCGGAGACTTCGATGATCTTGCGGATCAGCGAGTAACCGTTGGAGTGCGGGCCGGACGATGGCAGGGCGATCAGGGCGTCACCGGTGGCGACTTTCGAGCCGTCGATGATTTCCGACTTTTCCACCACGCCGACGCAGAAGCCGGCCAGGTCGTAGTCTTCGCCTTCGTACATGCCCGGCATTTCAGCGGTTTCGCCGCCAACCAGCGAGCAACCCGACAGTTCGCAGCCAGCGCCGATGCCGGTCACCACCTGGGCAGCGGTGTCGACGTTCAGTTTGCCGGTGGCGTAGTAGTCGAGGAAGAACAGCGGCTCAGCGCCGCACACCACCAGATCGTTGACGCACATGGCGACCAGATCGATGCCGATGCTGTCGTGCTTGTTCAGGTTCAGCGCCAGACGCAGCTTGGTGCCGACGCCGTCGGTACCCGAGACCAGCACTGGCTGCTTGTAGCCGGCCGGGATTTCGCAGAGGGCGCCGAAACCGCCCAGGCCGCCCATGACTTCCGGGCGCGCAGTGCGCTTGGCGACGCTCTTGATGCGTTCGACCAATGCTTCACCGGCGTCGATGTCTACACCGGCGTCCTTGTAGCTCAGGGAGGGTTGCTTGCTCATGATCCAGGCCTTTAGGGAGGGATTCAGGGGTAACGACCGAGTTCAGCGGGAACGTCGAACTCGATGGGCGATCGCCTCACGCGAGTTTCGAGGGCCCGGCTGTTGCCGGTCTGCGAAGGCGCGCGATTTTATCAGGCTTGAGGGGCAGCGGCCATCCTCGCACCGACGGGCAGGGCCATATCGGCGGAAATTTTTTGCAATCGCAGGATATGACTGCCTGTATAAGGTGTGGCGATTAACCGTCTATCGTTAGGACTGTGCAAAAACTTACCGCCACCGTGTGAATGTTTTGCCAGAGCAGGGGTCACAGCCTTGCTCAAACGGTTCACGCGGCGTGTTCCAGCCGCTCCTGTCGACGGGAATTTTCCATGCGTTTTTGTAAATTGTTATTTGTGGGCTGCCTGACACTGGTCAGCCTGGCGAGTCATGCCGAAAACCTCAAAGGCCTGTATCAGGTGCGTCAGCCGGTCAGCGGCCAGGCGCCGGAAGAGCGCGATCGCGCCACGCAGGCGGCGCTCGATACCTTGGTGCTGCGCCTGACCGGCGACCCGAAAGCCGCGCAGAACCCGGGGCTGGCGCCGATTCGCAAGGATCCGCAGCAAATCATCAGTCAGTTCGGTTTCGACGCGGGGCCACCGGAAGTGCTGAAAGTCGACTTCGACCCGGCAACCACCGAGCAGGCCTTGCGCCGGGCCGGATTGCCGGTGTGGGGCGCCAGTCGGCCGTCGATGCTCAGCTGGTGGCTGAACGATTCAACCGAAGGTGCAAGTCTGGTCGGCGACGGTCAGGCCGCGGCCGTAACCTTGCGCACGGCCGCGCAACATCGCGGGTTGCCCCTGCGTTTGCCGCTGGCCGATCTCAGCGAGCAACTGGTGGCCACCGCGCCGGCGCTGGAAAGCGCTGACCCCGCGCCCCTGCGCAGTGCTTCGGACCGCTACAACGCTGACGCCCTGTTGGCCGTGCATGCCCGGGAAGAGGGCGGGCAGTGGCAGGCGAAGTGGCGCTTGTGGCTCGGTGATCAGAAAGAGGCCGGCAGCGTGCAGGGCGCCGATCAGGCCGCCGTTGCCGATGCGGTGATGCTGGCAGTGGCCGAGCGTCTGGCGCCGCGATTTGTCGCCAAGCCCGGCGCATCGGGTCAGCAGATTCTGGAAGTGCAGGGCATGAATCTGGAGCATTATGCGGCGCTGCTGCGGTTACTCGAACCGTTCGGCGTGCGTCTGCAAAGCGTGCAGGGTGATCGCATCATCTACCGGGTCAATGGCAGCGCCGATCAGTTGCGCGCGCAATTGTCGCTGGCGAAGTTGCAGGAGCTGCCTGCCGAAGCACCGGCTCCAGTGGCGCCGGCGCAGCCTGCCGTCGAGGGCGCGCCTGCGATTGCAGCGCCAACCCCGGTAGCGGCGGCACCGTCGTTGCGGTTTCGCTGGTAAGACTTTCCTTATATAGAAGCATCAGGAGTGGTAAATGGCCGATACGCGGCGTTGGTTCTGGCTCGGTGGGGTGGTCCTGCTTTGCGCGTTTGTGTGGTTGCTGCACCCGATCCTCACGCCGTTTCTGGTCGCGTTGTTGCTGGCTTATCTGTTCGATCCGCTGGTGGATCGTCTGGAACGGCTCGGCTTGTCGCGAACCTGGGGGTGATCGCCGTGTTTGCTCTGTTCACCTTGATCGTCACCGCGTTGATGCTGGTGCTGGTGCCGATGCTCGCCAAGCAGTTGCTGCGTTTGTACGAGTTGGCGCCGCAGATGCTCGACTGGTTGCAGCACACCGCTGTGCCGTGGGCGCAAGCGAAGCTCGGCTTGTCGGACGGCTTCTGGAAGTTCGACAAGGTCAAGGCTGCCATCAGCGAGCACATGGGCCAGACCACCGACATTGTTGGCGTGGTGCTGAGTCAGGCGACGGCCTCGAGCCTGGCACTGATCGGCTGGCTGGCAAATCTGGTGCTGATCCCGGTGGTGAGCTTTTACCTGCTGCGCGACTGGGACGTGATGATGGGCAAGATCCGCAGCCTGCTGCCACGCGATCGCGAAGAGCGCGTGGTTGCGCTGGCGGGCGAGTGCCACGAAGTGCTCGGCGCGTTTGTGCGCGGGCAGTTGCTGGTAATGGTTGCGCTGGGGGTGATTTACGCCGCTGGCCTGATGATCGTCGGTCTGGAACTGGGGCTGTTGATCGGGCTGATTGCCGGGCTTGCGGCGATCGTGCCGTACATGGGTTTTGTCATCGGCATTGGCGCCGCGCTGATCGCCGGGTTGTTCCAGTTTGGTGGCGATCTCTACCCGATGGTCGGGATTGTCGCGGTGTTCATGGTCGGACAGGCGCTGGAGGGCATGGTGCTGACGCCGTTGCTGGTGGGCGATCGTATTGGTCTGCACCCGGTGGCGGTGATTTTCGCGATTCTGGCGGGCGGCGAATTGTTCGGTTTCACCGGCGTGCTGCTGGCGCTGCCGGTGGCGGCGGTGATCATGGTGCTGGTGCGGCATGTCCACGACTTGTACAAGGATTCCGAGATCTACAGCGGCGTCGACGAACCCGAGCTGTAATGGCGCGGGCGGCCCGGCGCTTGGCCGGGCTGGCCCGTGTCGTGCGGGCAAGGGCGCCAGAGAATCTGTCAGAAAACCGCTGCGTTAACGCAAACCTTTGATTTTGCTTGGAGTCTGTCGCATTGTGCGCTCAGCCTCACGGGTATAAACTTCGCAAACTTTACACAGAGGCCACTAACGGTTCCTTTGAACTGTTCAGTCAGCATGAAACCGATTCAGCTGCCCCTAGGTGTGCGTCTGCGTGACGACGCCACCTTCATCAACTACTACCCAGGCGCCAATGCCGCTGCACTCGGCTATGTCGAGCGTCTGTGCGAAGCCGACGCCGGGTGGACGGAGAGCCTGATCTATCTGTGGGGCAAGCACGGCGTCGGGCGCACGCATCTGTTGCAGGCGGCGTGCCTGCGCTTCGAGCAGATGGGTGAACCGGCGGTGTATCTGCCGCTGGCCGAGTTGATGGACCGCGGCGTGGAAATCCTCGACAACCTTGAACAGTACGAACTGGTTTGCCTGGATGACTTGCAGGTGATTGCCGGCAAGGCTGACTGGGAAGAGGCGATGTTCCATCTGTTCAACCGACTGCGTGACAGCGGTCGGCGCTTGCTCATCGCTGCGTCCACTTCGCCTCGCGAATTGCCAGTGAAGCTGGCTGACCTGAAATCGCGCCTGACCCTGGCGCTGATCTTCCAGATGCGCCCACTCTCCGATGAAGACAAATTGCGTGCTCTGCAATTGCGCGCTTCGCGTCGTGGTCTGCACCTGACCGATGAAGTGGGGCACTTCATTCTCACTCGCGGCACGCGCAGCATGAGCGCGCTGTTCGATCTGCTTGAGCAGCTTGATCAGGCGTCCCTGCAAGCGCAACGCAAGCTGACCATTCCCTTCCTCAAGGAAACTCTGGGCTGGTAGTAGTGGGCTTTTGCCAGCTTTCAGGCGCCAGAAAACCCGCGTACCTGCGGCGTTTCACCGGCCAAACGAGTTAAGCGCTTAGATGTAAACGCGAAACCGGGAAGTCACATAAAGTTCGATTGAATTTGCAAATGAGGACGATAGCGGGCATAGTCTCGGCTTCTTTACAACTATCAGCCACGGTCGTGCCCATGCTAAAGCGCTTCGCACCCCTCGTGCCTCTCGCACTCGTTACCCTGTTATTCGGTTGTGCTGCTCATTCTCCGGTTCAAGAGCCGCCGCAACAGGTCAAGAATTCTGCTACCGCCCAGTCTTCCGTTATTTACCAGGAAGAGCTGGATACCGAAAAAGAACTCAACCAGTTCAACGGCAGCAAGCCTTATCAGCTGCCTGTGCTGGCTGACAGCATCCTCGAACGCGGCATGTCCCTGATCGGTACTCGTTACCGTTTCGGCGGTACTTCTGAAGCCGGCTTCGATTGCAGCGGTTTCATCGGTTACCTGTTCCGCGAAGAGGCGGGCATGAACCTGCCGCGCTCCACTCGTGAAATGATCAACGTCGATGCGCCGCTGGTTTCGCGCAGCAACCTTGAGCCGGGTGATCTGCTGTTCTTCGCCACCAATGGTCGTCGCGGTCGTGTCAGTCACGCCGGGATCTACCTGGGTGACAACCAGTTCATTCACTCCAGCAGTCGTCGCAGTGGCGGTGTTCGCATCGACAGCCTGGGTGACAGCTACTGGAGCAAGACCTTCATCGAAGCCAAGCGTGCACTCGCCATGGCGCCGACCGTGGTCACCGCTCGCAAGTAACCCCGATGTCGCTGCATTCGCGGCGACAAGACGGCCCGGCAACGGAGTAGACGTAAACTTTACAAGGTGAAGTTAAAGTCTTACTTGAAGTTTGCCGCGTAGCCGCTAGAATCCTGAATCTATATTGATGGCAAACCGCCTGCGTGATGACGCAGGCGGTTTTGTTTCTGTCCATTCGGCAGAGAAAGCCGCAGCCAGATCAGGATGTTCTGCTTATGACGATGTCGGCCCGCCTCACCTTGATTCTTTGCGTCGCGCTGCTCAGCGCCTGCGCCAGCCGTACACCGCCGCCAGCCCCCGTGGTTCGCGCGCCAATCGTGTTCGCACCTACCCAGACTTTTCCCCTGTTGCTGAAGACGTGCTGTTCCGTGCCTTGGGCCTGGTCGGTACGCCGTATCGTTGGGGCGGCAATACGCCGGATTCCGGTTTTGATTGCAGTGGCCTGATCGGTTTCGTCTACCGCGACGCGGCGGGCATCTCGCTGCCGCGCTCGACCCGCGAAATGATCGTCATGCAGGCGCCGAATGTGGGCAAGGAAGGCTTGCAGACCGGCGACCTGATCTTCTTCGCCACCAATGGCGGCTCGCAGGTCAGCCATGCGGGGATTTACGTGGGTGAGGGGCGCTTCGTGCATGCACCTGCCACGGGCGGCACGGTCAAACTCGACAGCCTGTCGAAGGCTTATTGGCAGAAGGCGTATCTGAGCGCCAAGCGGGTGTTGCAGCCGGGACAGTTGGCGCATAACCCATAGTTCGAATGCATAACGAAATGTGGGAGCGAGCCTGCTCGCGAAGGCGGAGTGTCAGCCGACCATGATTTGACTGATAAACCGCTTTCGCGAGCAGGCTTGCTCCCACATTTTTGCGTCGCGCTTAGCTTATTTGCTGGCCGAAACGCGCCACACTTTGTTCCCGACATCATCCGCCACCAGCAAGCCACCTTGCTGATCGATCACCACGCCCACCGGGCGGCCCAGCGCGTTCTCGTCCTTGTCGAGGAAACCGGTCAGCACATCCACCGGCTGCCCGGTCGGTTTGCCGCCAGTGAACGGCACGAAAATCACTTTGTAGCCACTGTGCGGTTTGCGGTTCCACGAGCCGTGCTGGCCGATGAATGCGCCTTCCTTGAATTGCGCCGGCAGGCTGTTGCCCTCGGCGAAGGTCAGGCCCAGCGAAGCCGTGTGCGGGCCGACGGCGTAATCTGGAGCGATGGCCTTGGCCACCAGATCGAGGTTCTGCGGTTTGACCCGTTCATCGACATGTTGTCCGTAGTAGCTGAAGGGCCAGCCATAGAAGCCGCCGTCCTTGACCGAGGTGATGTAGTCCGGCACCAGGTCGCTACCGATTTCGTCACGCTCGTTGACCGCTGTCCACAGCGCGCCGCTGGTGGGTTCCCAGGCGAGGCCGTTGGGATTGCGGATGCCCGAGGCGAAGATGCGGTGATTGCCGGTCGCACGATCCACTTCCCAAATCGCCGCACGGCCTTCTTCCTGATCCAGACCGTTTTCGCCGACGTTACTGTTCGAGCCGACGGTGACGTACAACTTGCTGCCGTCCTTGCTGGCGATGACGTTCTTGGTCCAGTGGTGATTCAGCGTGCCGCCGGGCAAGTCGACGACTTTGATCGGTTGGGTCTTGATCTCGGTGGCACCCGGCTCGTAGTTGAAGCGCAGCAGGCGATCGGTGTCGGCTACGTACAGATCGTTGCCGACCAGCGTCATGCCGAATGGCGAATTGAGGTTCTGCAGAAACACCGTGCGGGTTTCGGCGACGCCATCGTGGTCGGCGTCACGCAGCAGGGTGATGCGGTTCGGGCTCGGCACCCCAGCGCCGGCCTTGCCCATGACTTTCTTCATTACCCAGCCACGAATGCCTTTGCTGTCGTCAGGCTTGGGCGGCGCGTTGGTTTCCGCCACCAGCACGTCGCCGTTGGGCAGCACATAGAGCCAGCGCGGGTGATCGAGGCCTTCGGCAAACGCCGCGACCTGGGTGCCGGCCGCTGCGGTCGGTTTCGTGCCTTGTGGCCAGCCCACCGCCGGGGCGATGTTGACTGTCGGGATCAGCGTCTTGTTCGGTTCGGGCAGTTTCGGCGACGGGCCGGTGCCGTCGGAGACTTGTAGGCTGGAGGTTTCACCGCAGGCGGCGAGCCCGCCAGCGACGGCGATGATAAGAGCGAGTTGGGCCTTGCGCATTGCTGATCTTCCCTATGAATGCATTCCTAAACATAGAGGAGGGCGCAGGCCCGATGGTTCAACTGCTCAGCCGCGGGCTTCCTTGAACAGCATGGCGATGCCCGGATGATAATTGCCCGTGTCGCTGTGCAATTTGCGGTAGGCGTAGGGGAAATACCAGGCTACCGC
The DNA here is from genome assembly GCA_030544685.1 of Pseudomonas sp. B21_DOA. NCBI lineage: Bacteria > Pseudomonadati > Pseudomonadota > Gammaproteobacteria > Pseudomonadales > Pseudomonadaceae > Pseudomonas > Pseudomonas sp. B21_DOA. Next base: position 2,772,476 of record CP086683.1, read on the forward strand.
GCAGGTGTGCTCCTTTTGCAGGTCGTCGACCATGTCCTGCAGTTCTTCGGGGCTGGCGCTGTGCTGGGCTTTTTGCGGAGCGACGAAAAGGCAGCCGAGCTTGAGATCGCTGGCGTAGCTGATGCGTTTGGCATCAACGGTAATGTTGAGCAGCGCCTGGGTCAGGTTGAGGTTGTTGACCCGTGGCCAGCGTTGCGTGGCTTGAATGAACGCGCGGTCTTCGGCGCCGGCAATCAGCAGGTCGGCGCGGGCATTGCGTTCGCCTTCTTCGCTCTGTTTGCGCGTGGCGGTGTCGTTCAGCGTGACCATTTCCGCCATCCACGCCGCTGCCGCGAGCAGGCCCAGATTGGCTTTCTCGTCGTGCCAATACGGCGTGTCGTTGTCGCCGCGAACGGTGTTGTAGCGATCGATACAGTCAAACCAGCGTTCCAGCACCGGGCGCAGGAATTCCAGGCGCGGGTTGCTGATGATCATGCCTTGCATCGTCGTCATCCTTATTGTTGTAGTGGGCTTTTTGGAAAAAAAGCATGGCTCTTTGATATCACTTGTCACAGTCTGGCACAAGATTGCCGCTGCACAATTGATCAGCGGCAGCTATTTGCGCGCAATGCGCCTCTTCAATTGACGCTCCACCCCCAACCCTCTAACCTTCGCCGCTTGTTTCAGGTGCTCTGTGGCCCCGCGTCGACAGAGTGAAACAGGGAAGCCGGTGAGGGTGGTCTTCAAGCGAAGCCACGACGATCCCGGCGCTGCCCCCGCAACGGTAAATGAGTGAAAACTGCGCCTTGAGCCACTGCCTCGAAAGAAGCGGGAAGGCGCGCAGTCCGGCCGATGCCGCTCATGAGCCCGGAGACCGGCCTGATCCATCTCAGCGGCATCACGGTGGGCGATGCCAGGCTTTTTGCCGTCTATTCTTGTGCCTGCCCGCCGTTATCCAGCCTCAACGGAGAGCTCCCTATGACTGATTCCCCGAGCGTGACGAACGCCATCTGGCGCGCATGCAGCGCAAGAAAGCCGTGATCGACGAACGCATCGCCAACTCGCCCGACGAGTGCGGCTTGGTGCTGGTGCTGACCGGCAATGGCAAAGGCAAGAGCAGCTCGGCGTTCGGCATGCTCGCCCGCGCCATGGGCCACGGCATGCAATGCGGCGTGGTGCAGTTCATCAAGGGCCGCAACAGCACCGGCGAAGAATTGTTCTTCCGCCGCTTCCCCGAGCAGGTGCGTTTCCACGTCATGGGCGAAGGCTTCACCTGGGAAACCCAGGATCGCCAACGTGACATCGCCGCGGCGACCGCCGCTTGGGAAGTCTCGCGGGAATTGTTGCGCGACCCTTCGATCGGTCTGGTGGTGCTCGACGAATTGAACATTGCCCTCAAGCACGGCTACCTTGATCTCGATCAGGTGCTCAGCGATTTGCAGGCGCGTCCGCCGATGCAACACGTGGTCGTTACCGGTCGCGGCGCCAAGCCGGAAATGATCGAGATGGGCGACACGGTCACCGAGATGGGCATGCTCAAGCACGCCTTCCAGGCCGGGATCAAAGCGCAGAAAGGCGTCGAACTTTGAAGCAACCACGTCACTGTCCGGCGGTGTTGATTGCCGCGCCGGCCTCCGGTCAGGGCAAGACCACCGTCACCGCCGCACTCGCCCGTTTGCATCGCAACCAGGGGCGCAAGGTGCGCGTGTTCAAGTGCGGGCCGGACTTTCTCGACCCGATGATCCTCGAGCGCGCCAGCGGTGCGCCGGTGTATCAACTGGACATGTGGATGGTCGGCGAGCAGGAAAGTCGCCGTTTGTTGTGGGAAGCTGCCGCCGAGGCCGAGCTGATTCTGATCGAGGGCGTGATGGGCCTGTTCGACGGCACGCCATCCAGCGCTGATCTGGCGCGCCACTTCGGTGTGCCGGTGCTCGGTGTGATCGACGGCACCGCCATGGCGCAGACGTTTGGTGCCTTGGCGCTGGGCCTGGCGAAGTATCAGCCGGACTTGCCGTTCGCTGGCGTGTTGGCCAACCGCGTCGGCACCTTGCGCCATGCGCAATTGCTCGAAGGCAGCCTCACCGAAGGTCTGCGCTGGTACGGCGCGCTGTCTCGCGAGACCGGCATCGAATTGCCGAGCCGCCACCTGGGTCTGGTCCAGGCCAGCGAATTGAATGATCTGGATCTGCGCCTCGATGCCGCCGCCGATGCGCTGGCCAGCAGTTGCCAAGTTGCACTGCCACCGGCCGTTGAGTTCGCCGCGCCTGATGTCATCGAAGCCGAGCCTCTATTAAAAGGTGTGCGCATCGCCGTCGCCCACGACGAAGCCTTTGCCTTCACCTATGGCGCCAGTCTCGATCTGCTGCGGGCGATGGGCGCCGAGCTGCACTTTTTCTCGCCGATCCGCGACACGCAATTGCCCGAGGCGGACAGCCTGTATCTGCCGGGCGGCTATCCAGAGCTGCATCACGTCGCGCTGGCGCAGAACACCTCGATGCTTGCAGCCATCCGCGCGCATCACGCAGCGGGCAAGCCGTTGCTCGCTGAATGTGGCGGCATGCTTTATTTGCTTGATTCGCTGACTGACGTGGAAGGCACCCGTGCTGAGCTGGTCGGTTTGTTGAAAGGTGATGCGGTGATGCAGAAGCGTCTGGCGGCATTGGCGTTGCAGGCGGTTGAATTGCCGGAAGGTTCTTTGCGAGGGCACACGTATCACCATTCGCTGACCACCACCGAGCTGACGCCGATTGCCCGGGGTTGAGCCCCAATGGCGGGCGCGGCGCTGAGGCGGTTTATCGCGAGGGGCGGATGACGGCTTCCTATGTGCACTTTTATTTTCCGTCGAATCCGACTGCGATTGCTGCATTGTTTGCGCCAGACCGTGAGGCCGCCTTCGCGAGCAGGCTCGCACCCACAATGGATCAGCTGAACCCTGTGGGAGCGAGCCTGCTCGCGAAAGGCCCATGACCGACAACACATTCTCCGCAGCCGAACGCGCAGCGGTCTACAAGGCCATCGCCGAACGCCGCGACATGCGCCACTTCACCGGTGGCAGCGTCGAGCCGCAGCTGCTGCGACGTTTATTGGAAGCCGCCCACCAGGCCCCAAGCGTCGGCCTGATGCAGCCCTGGCGCTTCATCCGCATCAGCGATCGTGCCTTGCGCGGGCAGATCCGCGATCTGGTGGAAGAAGAGCGCATCCGCACCGCCGAAGCTCTTGGCGAGCGCAGCGATGAGTTCATGCAACTCAAGGTCGAAGGCATCAACGATTGCGCTGAGGTGCTGGTCGCGGCGCTGATGGACGATCGCGAAAAGCACATTTTCGGTCGGCGCACGTTGCCGGAAATGGACATGGCTTCGCTGTCCTGCGCGATCCAGAATCTGTGGCTGGCCTCCCGCGCTGAAGGTCTGGGCATGGGCTGGGTCTCGCTGTTCGAGCCGCAAGCCTTGGCGGATTTGCTCAAGTTGCCGACCGGTGCCAAGCCGCTGGCGGTGTTGTGTCTGGGCCCGGTCAAGGAATTCTATCCGGCCCCGATGCTGGTGCTCGAAGGCTGGGCGCAGGCGCGGCCGCTGAACGAGTTGCTGTACGAAAATTATTGGGGAGTGAGTCAATGAGTGTGGCGTTGCTGAGTGTCGCCGCGGTAGCGCTGGATGCGCTACTCGGTGAACCGAAACGCTGGCATCCGCTGGTGGCGTTCGGCAATTTGGCCGGGCGCATCGAGCAACGCTTCAACGCCGGCGGCCGTGGCTGGCGCAGCCATGGTGTGACCGCATGGGTGCTCGCGGTGCTGCCGCTGACCTTGCTCGCCACGGCATTTTCCTGGGCGCCGTATGTGGGCTGGATCGTCGAGATTCTCGCGCTGTATTGCGCCCTCGGCATGCGCAGCCTCGGCGAACATGTTGCGCCGGTCGCGGCGGCGTTGCGCGCCGATGATCTGGACGAGGCGCGCAAGCGTGTTGGCTATCTGGTCAGCCGCCAGACCGATGAACTGGACAGCAACGCTGTGGCCCGCGCCGCCACCGAATCGGTATTGGAGAACGGCAGCGATGCGGTGTTTGCCGCGCTGTTCTGGTTTGTCGTCGCCGGTGCGCCGGGCGTGGTCCTGTATCGCCTGAGCAATACCCTCGATGCGATGTGGGGTTATCGCAACGAACGCTTCGAACGTTTCGGCTGGGCCGCGGCGAAAATCGACGACGTATTGAACTACATTCCTGCGCGTCTGGTGGCATTGACCTACGCGCTGCTCGGCAAAACCCGACTCGCACTGAAGTGCTGGCGCACCCAGGCGCCAAAGTGGGACAGCCCCAACGCCGGCCCGGTGATGGCAGCTGGTGCCGGTGCGCTGGGCGTCGAGTTGGGTGGCCCGGCGATCTATCACGGCGAACTGCATGAGCGCCCGCAACTGGGCGAAGGTGCGCCGGCCGATGCCGAATCCATCGACCGTGGCTGGCAATTGGTCCAGCGCGGCGTATGGTTGTGGCTGCTGATGCTTTGCCTGGGGGCGGAATTTTATGCTTGAGCACGGTGGCCGGCTGCGCAAGGCTGCACTCGATTACGGGATTGCCGAGGCCGACTGGCTTGACCTGTCCAGCGGCCTCGCGCCATGGCCGTTCCCGATCCCGGAGATCCCGCTACGCGCCTGGGCGCGCTTGCCGGAAACCGATGACGGACTGGAACAGGCGGCCTGCGATTATTACGGCGCCGCGCAGGTGCTACCGGTCGCCGGCTCGCAAATGTCCATCCAGTTGCTGCCGCGTCTGCGCCGGGCCGGCAAGGTCGGCGTGTTGTCGCCGTGCTATGCCGAGCATGCCGAAGCGTGGCGGCGCAGCGGTTACATCGTCCGTGAAGTGCTCGAGCAGGAAGTCGAGTTCTTTCTCGACAGTCTCGATGTGCTGGTGGTGGTCAATCCGAATAACCCGACCGGCCTGAGCCTGACCCCGGCGCGCCTGCTCGACTGGCATGCGCGGCTGGCGCAACGCGGCGGCTGGCTGGTGGTCGATGAAGCGTTCATGGACAACACGCCGCAACTGAGCCTGGCGCCCTATGCCCATCAGGTCGGGCTGGTGGTGTTGCGTTCGTTCGGCAAGTTTTTCGGCCTGGCCGGGGTGCGCCTCGGTTTCGTTCTGGCCGAGCGCAAGTTGCTCAAACTGCTCGCCGAACAGGTCGGGCCGTGGGCGGTGAGCGGGCCGACGCGGGTGCTCGGTACGGCGTGTCTGCAAGACACCGAGGGTCACACCCGTCAGCGGATTCGCAGCGATGAAGCGAGCGGACGGCTGGTGGCGCTGCTGACCCGTTGCGGTTTTGCACCGCAGGGTGGCTGCGCGCTGTTTCAGTGGCTGATCACCGAGCACGCCGAAGCGCTGCACGAATTCCTCGCCCGGCGCGGCATCCTCCTGCGCCTGTTCAGCCACAACAGCAGTGTGCGTTTCGGCCTGCCTGCCGATGCCGCGCAAGCGCTGCGTCTCGAACAGGCTTTGCAAGCTTTCACCAAGGACAATCCATGACCACTCTGATGGTGCAAGGCACCACGTCCGATGCCGGCAAAAGCACTTTGGTGACGGCGTTGTGCCGCTGGGCCACCCGCCAGGGCGTGGCGGTGGTGCCGTTCAAACCGCAGAACATGGCGCTCAACAGCGCAGTGACCGCTGACGGCGGCGAGATCGGCCGCGCGCAGGCAGTGCAGGCGCAAGCGGCCTTTCTCGAACCCCACACCGACATGAACCCGGTGCTGCTCAAGCCCAACAGCGACACCGGCGCGCAAGTGATCATTCATGGCCGCGCGGTGACGACGATGAACGCCGTTGCCTATCACGATTACAAGGCCATCGCGATGCAAGCGGTGCTCGCCTCGCACGAGCGACTCAGCGCTGCGTATCCGCTGGTCATGGTCGAAGGCGCCGGTTCGCCGGCCGAGATCAATCTGCGCGCCGGCGATATTGCCAACATGGGCTTTGCCGAGGCGGTGGATTGCCCGGTGTTGCTGATCGCCGACATCAATCGCGGCGGCGTGTTTGCGCATCTGGTCGGCACGCTGGAATTGCTTTCGCCGAGTGAGCAGGCGCGGGTCAAAGGCTTCATCATCAACCGTTTTCGCGGCGATATTGCCTTGCTGCAACCGGGCCTCGACTGGCTGGAGCAGCGCACCGGCAAACCGGTGGTTGGCGTGTTGCCCTACGTGATGGACCTGCACCTTGAAGCCGAGGACGGCATCGACCAACGCCAAACCGACAAGGCCGAGCAGGTGTTGAAAGTGGTGGTGCCGGTACTGCCGCGCATCAGCAATCACACCGACTTCGACCCGCTGCGTCTGCATCCGCAGGTGGATCTGCAGTTTGTCGGCCCGGGGCAGGCGATTCCTGCCGCCGATCTGATCATCCTGCCAGGCTCGAAAAGCGTGCGCAGCGATCTGGCTTATCTGCGCGCCAACGGTTGGGACGCAGCAATCAATCGACATCTGCGCTACGGCGGCAAGGTGCTGGGGATTTGCGGCGGTCTGCAGATGCTCGGCGAGCAGGTGCACGACCCGCTTGGGCTGGAAGGCGCTGCCGGCTCCAGTGCCGGCCTGGGTCTGCTGGCGTTCGAAACGCAACTTGAAGCCGAGAAGCAACTGCGCAACGTGCGCGGGCGGCTGGCGCTGGAAAACGCCGCAGTCAGCGGTTATGAAATCCATGCTGGCGTAACCACCGGGCCGGCGCTGGAAAACCCCGCGGTGCATCTGGACGACGGTCGTTGCGATGGTGCGCAAAGTGCCGATCGCCAGGTGTTTGGCACCTATCTGCACGGCTTGTTCGAATCTCCCGAGGCGAGTGCCGCGTTGTTGCGCTGGGCGGGCTTGAGTGATGTGCAAGAGGTCGATTACCACGGCTTGCGCGAGCGCGATATCGAACGATTAGCGGATCTGGTGGAGAAGCATCTGGATACCGATTTGTTGCGTCAGCTCTGTGGGATTTGAGTTGTTCGGGCTGGCCTCTTCGCGAGCAGGCTCGCTCTCACAGGGAACTGCGATCAACTGTGGGAGCGAGCCTGCTCGCGAAGGGGCCGGTTGTCTCACCACACATTTTTGGATGAACCCATGCTCCAACTGATCCTCGGCGGCGCCCGCTCCGGCAAGAGTCGTCTGGCGGAAAAACTCGCCAGCGACAGCCATCTCGCGGTGACCTACATCGCTACCAGCCAGCCGCTGGACGGCGAAATGAACCAGCGCGTCGCCCATCACCGCGCGCGCCGCCCGGCTGAATGGGCGTTGATCGAAGAGCCGCTGGAACTGGCCCGCGTGCTGCGCGAATCCGCCGGCGCCGAGCGCTGCCTGCTGGTCGATTGCCTGACCCTGTGGCTGACCAATCTGCTCATGCTCGACGACGCCGAACGTCTCGCCGCCGAGCGGGAAGCCTTGCTCGATTGCCTGGCGTCGTTGCCGGGTGAAATCATTTTTGTCAGCAACGAGACCGGAATGGGTGTCGTGCCGCTGGGCGAATTGACTCGCCGCTATGTCGATGAAGCCGGTTGGCTGCATCAAGCTCTGGCCGAGCGTTGTCAGCGCGTTGTCCTGACCGTCGCCGGCCTGCCCCTGACTTTGAAAGGACCTGCGTTATGAGCCCGACCTGGTGGCTGAACCCGTGCAAAACAGTGAATGCCGAGATAGTTGCGCAAGCGACCGAGCGCCAGCAGCAGTTGACTAAACCGGCCGGTTCGCTGGGACGCCTTGAATCGGTGGCCGTGCGACTGGCCGGTCTGCAAGGTCAGCTCAAGCCAACGCTGGATCAAGTCTGGATCGCGATTTTCGCTGGCGACCATGGCGTGGTAGCCGAAGGCGTATCGGCTTATCCGCAGGAAGTCACCGGACAAATGCTGCTCAACTTTGTCAGCGGCGGCGCGGCGATCAGCGTGCTGGCGCGTCAGCTCGGCGCGCAGCTGGAAGTGGTCGATCTGGGCACGGTGAATCCGACGCTGAATCTGCCCGGCGTGCGCCATCTGAACATTGGCGCGGGAACGGCGAACTTCGCTCAGGGGGCAGCGATGACTCAGGCGCAGGGCGAACTGGCCCTGCAGGCCGGTCGCGACAGCGTCTTGCGCGCGAAAGCCGCCGGCACGCAGTTATTCATCGGCGGCGAAATGGGCATCGGCAACACCACTGCAGCCAGTGCGCTGGCCTGTGCCTTGCTCGATTGCCCGGTGGCGCACCTGACCGGGCCCGGTACCGGGCTGAATGCCGCTGGCGTCAGCCACAAGGCGCAAGTGATCGAACGCGCGCTGGCGCTGCATGCCGCGCAGCGTGGCGACGCCTTGCAGACGCTGTTCAATCTCGGCGGCTTCGAGATTGCCGCGTTGGTTGGCGCCTATCTGGCCTGCGCGCAGGAAGGCATTGCGGTGCTGGTCGACGGCTTCATCTGCACGGTCGCGGCACTGGTCGCGGTGCGCTTGAATCCGGCCTGTCGCGAGTGGCTGTTGTTCGGCCATCGCGGTGCCGAGCCGGGCCATCGCCATGTGTTGGAAACCTTGAGTGCCGAGCCGCTGCTCGAGCTCGGCCTGCGCTTGGGCGAGGGCAGTGGCGCGGCGTTGGCGGTGCCGTTGTTGCGTCTGGCCTGTGACCTGCACGGGCAAATGGCGACGTTCGCCGAAGCAGCCGTGGCGGATCGCCCGGCATGAGCCTGCGCCTGGACCTGCTGCGCCACGGCGAAACGGAACTCGGCGGCGGCCTGCGCGGCAGCCTCGACGATGCGCTGACTGAAAACGGCTGGACGCAGATGCGTGCAGCGGTGGTCGAAGGCGGGCCGTGGGATCGCATCGTCAGTTCGCCATTGCAGCGCTGCGCGCGCTTCGCTGCTGAACTCGGCGAGCAACTGAACCTGTCCGTGCATCTGGACAAGGATCTGCAAGAGCTGCATTTCGGCGCGTGGGAAGGGCAGAGCGCGGCGGCGTTGATGGAAACGGATGCCGAAGCGCTGGGGCTGTTCTGGGATAATCCTTATGGCTTCACGCCCCGCAAGGCGAGCCGGTCAGCGAGTTTTCCACGCGGGTGTTGGCGGCGGTTGCGCGGTTGCATGCGGCTTACGCCGGCGAACGGATTCTGCTGGTCAGCCACGGCGGTGTGATGCGCTTGGTGCTTGCGCAGGCGCGAGGGCTGCCGCGCGAACAGTTACTCAATGTCGAAGTCGGCCATGGCGCGCTGTTTGCGCTGACGGTCGAGGCTGACGGCGCGCTCAAGGAAGGTCACTGAGATGTTGCCGCTGTGGATCGCCTTGCAGTTTCTCAGCAGCCTGCCGATTCGCCTGCCGGGCATGCCCGAGCCGCAACAGCTTGGCCGTTCGCTGCTGTTTTATCCGTTGGTGGGATTGCTGTTCGGGCTGATCCTCTATGCGTTGAATCTGCTGCTTGCCGGCGCGCCGATGTTGCTGCATGCGGCGCTGTTGTTGACCGTGTGGGTATTGCTCAGCGGCGCGCTGCATCTCGATGGCTTGGCGGACAGCGCCGATGCCTGGCTCGGTGGCTTCGGTGATCGCGAGCGCACGCTGACGATCATGAAAGATCCCCGCAGCGGGCCGATTGCGGTGGTCACGCTGGTGCTCGTGTTGTTGCTCAAATTTGCCGCGCTGCTGGCACTGATCGAACAAGGGCATACCCTGGCGCTGATCATCGTGCCGGTACTGGGGCGAGCGGCGCTGTTGGGGTTGTTTCTGACTACGCCGTATGTGCGTGCGGGTGGCTTGGGCCAGGCACTGGCCGATCATCTGCCGCGCAGAGCGGGGTGGTGGATGCTGGGGTTGAGTGCGCTGGGCTGCGTGTTCATCGCGGGTATTGGCGCGGTGCTGATTTCGCTGGTCGGGTTTGTCTGGCTGCGGCGGTTGATGATGCGGAGGCTGGGCGGGACGACCGGGGATACGGCGGGGGCGTTGCTGGAATTGCTGGAGACGGGGGTGGTGGTTGGGTTGGCCCTCGTCTGAAATATTTGGGTTGGTAATGCCGGCCTTATCGCGAGCAGGCTCACTCCTACAGTTGGAATGCGTACTCCTTGTAGGAGTGAGTGTGCTCGCGATAGCTATCGGTCGGCGCCACAAATGCGTGGATACACTCATCTGTAACTTGATTTAATACACTCGCGGGTATATACACGCATCATGCTTCCTTCTCAGTGTTTGTGCACCAACCTGCGTCGCGCCGCGCGTGGCGTCAGCAGGCATTACGACGGCGCTCTCGACGGCTTCGGGATCAACGTTGCCCAGTATTCTCTGCTGTGCAATCTGCAGCGGCTGGAGCAGCCGAGCATTTCCGAACTGGCCGAGGCCATGGGCCTGGATCGCAGCACTCTCGGGCGCAATCTACGTGTGCTGGAGGGTGAAGGTCTGGTGGCGCTGGCCGAAGGCGAGGACATGCGCAACCGTATCGTCCGGCTCACCGAAACCGGCGTGCAGCGCCTGGCAGCGGCATTGCCGGCGTGGGAAGCGGCGCAACAACGGCTGATCGACCGGCTCGGTGCCGAGAAGCGCGAAACCTTGCTCAAACTGCTCGACGAACTGGCCTGACGCCGGTTTCTTCGCGCTCAAGCGGGTATATACCCGCGACTGGAGAATAACAATGACAACGATGTGGCGGACGTGCGGTTGGGTGTTGCTGGGGAGTGCGCTGATCCTGGCGTTGTCATTGGGCGTGCGCCACGGGTTCGGTCTGTTCCTGTCGCCGATGAGCGCACAGTTCGGCTGGGGTCGCGAAGTGTTCGCCTTCGCCATCGCCCTGCAAAACCTGATCTGGGGCCTGGCGCAGCCATTCACCGGTGCGCTGGCTGACCGCTTCGGTGCAGCGAAAGTGGTGCTGGTCGGCGGCGTGCTTTACGCGCTGGGTCTGGTGTGCATGGGCCTGTCCGACTCGGCGATGACTTTGTCGCTGAGCGCCGGCCTGTTGATCGGCATTGGTTTGTCCGGCACGTCGTTCTCGGTGATCCTCGGCGTGGTCGGTCGCGCTGTCCCGGCCGACAAACGCAGCATGGGCATGGGTATCGCCAGCGCTGCCGGTTCGTTCGGCCAGTTCGCCATGTTGCCGGGCACGCTCGGTTTGATCGGCTGGCTCGGCTGGTCCGCCGCATTGCTGGTGCTGGGTCTGTTGGTGGCGATGATTGTGCCGCTGGTGAGCATGCTGAAAGACAAGCCGCTGCCGGTGCTTGGCCACGAACAATCCCTTGGCGAAGCGCTACGTGAAGCCTGCTCGCACTCCGGTTTCTGGCTGCTGGCGTTCGGCTTTTTTGTCTGCGGTTTTCAGGTGGTGTTCATCGGTGTGCACTTGCCAGCGTATCTGGTCGATCAGCATCTGCCCGCCAGTGTCGGCACTACGGTGCTGGCGTTGATTGGATTGTTCAATATCTTCGGCACTTACACCGCCGGCTGGCTCGGTGGCCGCATGTCCAAACCGCGTCTGTTGACTGCGCTGTATCTGTTGCGCGCAGTGGTGATCGTGCTGTTCCTGTGGTTGCCGGTGACGACCACCACGGCGTATCTGTTCGGCATGGCCATGGGTTTCCTGTGGCTGTCGACGGTGCCGTTGACCAACGGTACGGTGGCGACCTTGTTCGGCGTGCGCAATTTGTCCATGCTCGGCGGCATCGTCTTCCTGTTCCATCAGCTCGGCTCCTTCCTTGGCGGCTGGCTGGGCGGGGTGGTGTACGACCGAACCGGGAGTTATGACTTGATCTGGCAAGTGGCGGTTCTCTTGAGCCTGCTGGCGGCGGCGCTGAACTGGCCGGTGCGCGAGCGTCCGGTGGCGCGCCTGCAAGCCGCTGCGAGCGCAGCATGAGCCGGATCTGCGCGCGATTCGCCATCACCGCAATGGCTGCTGCGCTATTGGTGCTGGTGTGGTGGGGCTGGCAGCGCGGCGGTCTGGCGCTGATGCAGTTGGGCATGAGCATTTGCTAGATCGCAGCGTGGCGAGTAACGTCAAAGCCTGATGACTGCCCAAGGAAGTTCGACATGTTGATGCGCTGGTGTGCTGTTCCCGCGTTGCTGATGGCGTTGACTGGCCTGGCCCAGGCTGCCGACTGCCCTGAGCTGCTGCAAGGCTCGCTGCCGAAGCTGCGCGCCAAGGAATCCATCGATCTGTGCAAGCAGTACGCCGACAAGCCGCTGGTGGTGGTCAATACCGCCAGCTTCTGCGGTTTCGCTCCACAGTTCGAAGGGCTCGAGGCGCTGAACAAACGCTATAAATCTCAAGGCTTGGAGATGCTCGGCGTGCCGTCGAACGATTTCAAGCAGGAGTCCAAGGACAGCGCCGAAACCGCCAAGGTCTGCTACGCCAACTACGGCGTGACCTTCAACATGACCGAGCCGCAGAAAGTTCGCGGCGACGACGCCACGCATCTGTTCCAGGTGCTGGCCGCGCAGAGCAATGCGCCGAAGTGGAATTTCTACAAGTACGTGGTGGACCGGCAAGGCAAGGTCGTGGCGAGTTTTTCCAGCTTGACCAAACCGGATGACCCCGAGTTTATCGCCGCGATCGAAAAGGCCATTGCCTCCGAACCGCTGACTCACTGACTCATGCTTTACCCTGTGGGAGCGAGCCTGCTCGCGAAGCGGTGTGTCAGCCGCAAATCTACATCTGACATACCGCCTTCGCGAGCAGGCTCGCTCCCACAAGGGTGATTTAGTCGTTCCAGTGATAAGTGGCAGGCAAGAAAAAGCCCCGCCTCTGTAAAGAGAGCGGGGCTTTTTAGTGGGCGAGGGGTTAGCCTCGCCATCGAGCATCAGAAGCGGTAAGTCGCGCCGACACCGAAGCCGTTTGCCGAGTTTTCATACTTGGCATCGTAGGTCTGGCCACGAGCGTTTTCGTTGCGGATGTTGACCGACTCTTCTTTCAGGTACGAGTACGCGACATCGATGGTCAGATCGTCGGTCGGGCTCCAGCCGGCACCAATACTGAAGATGGTACGGTCGCCAGTCGGGATACGCGGCGAGCGGTCTTCATTGTTGGTCGGAGACTGATCGAAGGTCAGACCGGTACGCAGTACCCATTCCTTGTTCAACTGGTACGAGGTACCCACGGCGTAGGCCCAGGAGTCATGCCAGTTCTGGTCTTCGTTGATCGAACCGAACTGACCGGCCAGCAGAGGCTGCACGCCGGAGTTCTTCACGGTGATCTTGTCCAGTTGGCTCCAGCGAGTCCAGGTGGTACCGGCGTAGACGTTCCAGCGATCATTGATCGCCTGGGTGACCGAGAAGTCCACGGATTCCGGTGTGGTGATCTTCAGCGAAGCGTCGTACTTCTGGTTGGCGCCGACACCCACGAGCGCCAGCGCGCCGTAGTTGACCTTGGTGTTGCCTTCGAGCTTGTAGTCGACCTTGGAGTGATAGGTCAGGCCCAGGCGGGTAGTGTCAGTGGCCTGGACCAGCAAACCGACGTTGTAGCCCAGCGCGGTGTCGTCACCCTTGATCTTGACCTTGCCATCCGGCAGTGCCTGAGTGATCGACAGGTTGGATTCCAGCGCGCCGTCGATGCGGTTGATGGTCGGGCCGAAACCGATCGACACCTTGTCGTTGAAGGCGTAGCTGACGGTTGGCTGGAAGGTGATGACTTGTACTTCGGACTTGCTGCCGAAGTAACGACCGGCAAAGCCGTTTTCATAATCTGTGATCAGACCGAACGGCACGTACACACCGAGACCGAATGCCCAGTGATCATCGATCGGTTTTACATAGAAGCCCATAGGTACAGCGGTGAAGGGCACCATGTCGCCTTTGTTGCTGCCGCCGTTAGGGCTGGAGCTGGCGTTGCTGATATCGGTGTGTGCATCGACAACGGCGACGCCACCGGTGACCTGTTCGCGCTTGATGCGCGCCATGCCGGCCGGGTTGCCATAAACAGTGCTTGCGTCGTCGGCAGAAGAAGATCGCCCGGCAAAACCAGTCCCCATGCCACTGATGCTTTGTTCGTTGAGGGCAAAACCTGCCGCGAAGATTTGTGTGGAGGCAAGGGTAACGGCGAGGCTAAGGGTGGTTTTGAGCATGACTTTTTTCATTATTAGAACTCCTGGTGATCACCGGGGCGAAAATTACCAACATTTTCGTCCCAGCGCTATAGCCTGTATGCCTTGAGTTAGAGCGGTTTTGTAGGACAATCCGACCAAAATGGCGGCCTGATGCGAGAACTTGTGAAACCGCCTGGTCAGCAAGCGACCTGATTCAGCGGTGAAACACAGGTTTGCCAGGCATAGGTGAAGTCGCGCAGGCGACCTTGCGGTTGAAAGGTCTGGCGCCAGATGCGGGCCATGCCGAGCAGGTCGGTCGGAGCGGGGAGGGTGGGGTTTTGTTCTTCCACCAGTAGCCAGGCGATGGCCGTGGCGTAACGCAGGTTGACGGTCAGTTCCAGATGCGGGCCGCTGAGGAACGCATGCTGACTGGCCAAGCCGCGCACCAGGCTGGCGCGCTCCGGATCGAGCGCCAGATAATCGTCCCAGAGTGCCTGATGGCGATGCTCGGCGATCCGGTAGAGGCCATGGCCACGGCGGTCATGCAGGGCAGACCCGAGGGCGGACTGGCTGGCAGCGATACCCAGCAGCAGGGATTCGGCGGTTGCGCAGTGGCGTCCCAGATAGATCAATGTGGGACGGATCACATAGCGGCACAGTTCGCTGGCAGCGATACCCATAACACCCTCGGTTCTTGTTGTTGAGGGCGAGTCCTGAAGGGCTTTGGCAGCTGTGGATCGACTCAGGCTCGCCGCAAGCGGGTCACGCCGCTTGAGTTGAAGTGTAGTGTCATATTCAGCGTGTAAAGGACTGTTTTTAAAATATTTCCGCCATGGCTTTCCCGGCGTTAGATCGGAACCTGCTTAGAAGCGCAGCGTTAACAGTGAAATATCAGGCAATAAAAAGCCCCGCTTTTCAGCAGGGCTTTGCTTTTGCAGCCTGTCCGGCTTTCAGGCAACCAGTGCCTGCCGGGTACGCTCGATCACGGCCTGCAGCGGTTCGGCGCTGGAGTATTGATCGGGGTACAAACGCTCGCTGTGACGAGCGATGCCGTGTTCATTGACCACGGTGAAGCTGAAGCAGCCTTTGCGAGCGGCCATGATCAGGCAGTTCATTGGAGCAAAAGCGTTGGTTAGGGTGCGAATGGCATCCTGAGTCTGGATTTGAGTAGACATAGTTATTAGGTGTTCCTACAAATGACACGGATAAGAACCGTGCAACGTTAAAACGTTCCAGTAACGTTGATCACCATTGATCGAACGAAGAACCCGACTGGAACAAAGCAGCCAGTTTGAAGCGCTGATAAGTAAGCGCGCTTGGGCTGGCAGGTAGGTACTTAGGAGGACAGGCATCACAGCGAGGGCAAAGGTTCTGGGCCCGGGGTGAAGATCCTGATCAATTTGCAGGTTGGTTCGGTCAGAGTAAGTGTTCTTCGCAACGCCCTTTGCTTTCATTCAAAGGCAGCGTCGTCGCAAGATTTACCTGGAAACCATCGAGGGGTCGTTCCCGCTTTTTTCGGCAGTAGCTTCTTGTTTGGAAGTTGACCGTGGGGGGATGTTCGACCGGAATTGACTTTCAGCTTGGTACTAACGCCGCGGATAGTAACGGATCCGTTCGAGGGAAGCAAACCCCACGACCAAAAAAAGGATCACAGGGAAAGGTCGTGTCGCACCGTCCGTCGGCGTGCATGCTTTTCGCAGAGCCTTTCGGTCGCTCGCAGCTGCGCAAAATGACCCGAAAAAGCGCACGCATATAACCGGCTCACAGGTACTTGTGCACATTAGTTGCGCAGAGCGTAACGCAACTGTCACATCGATCCTGACTCCAGTCGCTGCCTGTATCAAAAGTTTAAGTCAATGAAAAATATCGTCTTTTTTTGTTGGTGAAAAAATCGTCAGTTTGACTGCGAGCCCCATTCCATAAGGCTTTGCGAGGATCAGAGAGCGGTTGTCCACTGACTTATCCACAGCTTCTGTGGATTGTCCCTAGCGCTTGCTCTAGGACGGGCGTGCCGGGTTTTTTCGACTTTACCTGTAAGAAAAAGAGAGTAAAGTGGCGCGCCTTCCGATCTGTCCCGCAGTGCTTTATGAAGTTTCGCTCAGTATCAGACTCTGTTACCTCCAACCCGACCTCCGTGACCGCTCCCAAGCGTTTTTCCGTGCGCGTGGCTGAATGGCTGCTCGATGCGCCGCGCCTGAGCGACAGTCCCAGCGCCAAGCACCTGGCCGGCCGTCTGCTCAAGCAACCGGCCCGTGAAGGTGTGGTCGCTGCACAGAGCCGTCTCGGCCAATTGATTTGCCGGGAGTGCGGCAATGCCCGTGACCGGCGTATCGGTCAGGAGCTGCTGCGTCAGGCCGCCCGCGCCGGTGACCGTCGCGCGCAGCAGGAACTCGGTCTGATCGAAGACTGAGCTGTCCAAGCCCTGACACCTTGGTTAACCTTCAGGCTTTATCCGATTGGCAGGAGTCGCTATGGCTATGGACTTGACCAGCGTATTGCTCGGTCTTGCGGCAGCAGGGTTGCCGCTGCTGGCACTGGCCTGGCAGCTGCAACGCCGGGCCAGCAACGCCCAGGCTAATCTGGCCTTGCTCGAAGAGCGCCTGGCCATGGCGCAACTGGCTCAGGATGGCCTCACCGCGCAGCTTGAAGCCAGCCGCGATGAGATCGCCGATCTCGGCCAGGCCAATGCCGCCAAACAGGCAGACCTCGCCGCCCTGCGCCGCGAAGTGGAATTGCTGCAGATGGAGCGCGATGACGCCCGCGACGCCTCCCACGCCTGGAACCTCGAACGCGCCAACAAGGATGCCGAGTTGCGCCGCCTCGACGCCCATGCCGCCTCGCTGAGTGCCGAGCTGCGCGAACAACAGGAAAGCCATCAACAACGTCTCAACGACCTGCAAGGCTCGCGCGACGAACTGCGCGCGCAATTCGCCGAGCTGGCCGGCAAGATCTTCGATGAGCGTGAGCAGCGCTTTGCCGAAACCAGCCAGCAGCGGCTCGGGCAGTTACTCGATCCATTGAAAGAACGCATCCAGTCCTTTGAAAAACGCGTTGAAGAAAGCTATCAGGCCGAAGCCCGCGAGCGCTTTTCGCTGGCCAAGGAGCTGGAGCGTTTGCAGGCGTTGAACCTGCGTCTGAGCGACGAAGCGACCAATCTGACTCGCGCGCTCAAGGGCCAGAAAACCCAGGGCAATTGGGGCGAACTGATCCTCGAGCGCGTTCTTGAGCACGCGGGTCTGGAGAAGGGCCGCGAATATCAGACCCAAGTCAATCTCAAGGGCCCGGACGGTGAGCGCTTCCAGCCCGATGTGATCATTTATCTGCCCGGCGACAAGCAGGTAGTGGTCGACTCGAAAGTCAGCCTCACGGCCTATCAACAATATGTTGCGGCTGATGACGACACGTTGGGGCAGATCGCGATCAAGCAGCATGTGTTGTCGCTGCGCAATCATGTCAAAGGTCTGGCCGGCAAGGATTACAAGCGTCTGGAAGGCTTGCACAGCCTCGATTTCGTTTTGCTGTTCGTACCGATCGAAGCAGCGTTTTCTGCGGCATTGCAGGCTGAGCCGTCGCTGTTTCAGGACGCTTTTGACCGCAATATCGTGATTGTCAGCCCTACCACGCTGTTGGCTACGTTGCGGGTGATCGACAGTCTGTGGAAGCAGGAACGGCAGAGCCAGAACGCCCGGGAAATCGCCGAGCGCGCGGGTTGGCTGTATGACAAGTTCGTGCTGTTTATTCAGGATCTGGACGAAGTGGGCAATCGTCTGCAGCAACTGGACAAGGCTTACAGCTCGGCGCGTAACAAGCTCACAGAAGGGCGCGGTAATCTGGTCAGCCGCAGTGAGCAGTTGAAGTTGCTCGGTGCGCGGGCGAGCAAGAGCTTGCCGGCGGATTTGCTGGAGCGGGCGATGACGGACGTTGATGGGTTGGTTGAGTTGCCTGAGTAAAGGCTTTGTTTGGCTGATTGGGGGCATATCCCTTGCTGCGGTGATGCGGCTGGCGGTTTCGCCCTTACGGCGACTCACTTTTTTACAAACGCCTAAAAAAAGTAAGCAAAAAAACGCTTGCTCCTGCGTTCGGCCCTCGCAGGCTCGGGTTCCTTCGCTGCGGGATCGATCCGGGCGCAGCGGCTACGGTTTGCTTCGCTGCACCTCCTTGCGCTGTGTCTGGCTGCGCCAGACGGTCGCTGCGCTCCCACCCCGGATCAATCCCTCCACTCAGCCTTCCGACGTCGCCGGTGGATCAAAAGCAAGATCAAAAGCACTCGAGCTAACGCTCATTGTTGAGTGGGGCGGCTTCGCCGCGGGCAGCTTCGCCGCGGGCAGCTTCGCTGCTTTGCTTTTGCTTTTGCTTTTGTGGGAGCGAGCTTGCTCGCGAAAGCGGCCTGACAGCCGACCTGTTCCTTGCGGTTGTACCCAATCCCAAATGTGGGAGCGGGCTTGCTCGCAAAGCAGCCTGACAGCCGACCTGTTCCTTGCGGTTGTACCCAATCCCAAATGTGGGAGCGGGCTTGCTCGCAAAGCAGCCTGACAGCCGACCTGTTCCTTGCGGTTGTACCCAAATCCAAATGTGGGAGCGAGCTTGCTCGAGAAAGCGGCCTGACAGCCGACCTGTTCCTTGCGGTTGTACCCAAATCCAAATGTGGGAGCGAGCTTGCTCGAGAAAGCGGCCTGACAGCCGACCTGTTCCTTGCGGTTGTACCCAAATCCAAATGTGGGAGCGGGCTTGCTCGCAAAGCAGCCTGACAGCCGACCTGTTCCTTGCGGTTGTACCCAAATCCAAATGTGGGAGCGAGCTTGCTCGAGAAAGCGGCCTGACAGCCGACCTGTTCCTTGCGGTTGTACCCAAATCCAAATGTGGGAGCGAGCTTGCTCGAGAAAGCGGCCTGACAGCCGACCTGTTCCTTGCGGTTGTACCCAAATCCAAATGTGGGAGCGGGCTTGCTCGCGAAAGCGGCCTGACAGCCGACCTGTTCCTTGCGGTTGTACCCAATCCCAAATGTGGGAGCGGGCTTGCTCGCGAAAGCAGCCTGACAGCCGACCTGTTACTTGCGGTTGTACCCAATCCCAAATGTGGGAGCGGGCTTGCTCGCGAAAGCGGCCTGACAGCCGACCTGTTACTTGCGGTTTTACTCAAATCCAAATGTGGGAGCGAGCCTGCTCGCGAAGGCGGCCTGACAGCCGACCTGTTCCTTGCGGTTGTACCCAAATCCAAATGTGGGAGCGAGCTTGCTCGCGAAGGCGGCCTGACAGCCGACCTGTTCCTTGCGGTTGTACCCAATCCCAAATGTGGGAGCGGGCTTGCTCGCGAAGGCGGCCTGACAGCCGACCTGTTCCTTGCGGTTGTACCCAATCCCAAATGTGGGAGCGGGCTTGCTCGCGAAAGCGGCCTGACAGCCGACCTGTTACTTGCGGTTGTACTCAAATCCAAATGTGGGAGCGAGCCTGCTCGCGATAACGTCTGCAAGGTCACCTTCTACAGAGGCAAATACCGACTCAAAAGCGCCCGCAACGCCGCCGGCTTCACCGGTTTGGCCAGGTAATCCAGGCCCGCCGCATGCACTTGCGCGACGGTCTCCGTGCGTCCATCCGCGCTGATGACCACGCCGGGCACCGGTTCGCCCAGGCGCGTGCGCAACCACGCCATCAGCTCTGTGCCGGTATCGCCGTGGTCGAGGTGATAGTCGACCAGCGCCAGTTGCGGCCGCACACCTTCATTCAATATCGCTGCGCATTCTTCGCGATTGCGCGCTGTCCACACCTGGCAGCCCCAACGGCTCAACAGACTGTTCATGCCGATCAAAATGCTGTCTTCGTTATCGATGCACAGTACCTGCGCGCCGCTGAGCAGTTTGCCGTTCAGTTCCACCGTGGCGCTAACTGCAGGCGCTTGCGCGCGGGCGATCGGCACCGTCACGCTGAACACACTGCCGCGCCCCGGCCATGAACGCACGCGCAAGGTATGCCCGAGCACGCGGCACAGGCCGTCGGCGATCGCCAGACCCAGGCCCAGGCCTTTCTCGGCGCGGGTCTGGTGGCTGTCGAGGCGTTTGAATTCCTCGAAGATCACTTGCTGCTTGTCTTCCGGAATGCCCGGTCCGCGATCCCAGACTTCCAGACATAACTCACCACCGCGTCGACGCACGCCCAGCAGCACCGGACCTTTGGCGTAGCGGAAAGCGTTGGTGAGGAAGTTCTGCAGAATTCGCCGCAGCAGTTTGATGTCGCTGTCGATGCGCAACTGACTGCCACGCACCCGGAACGTGAGCTTTTGCTCTTGCGCCAGCGCCTTGAATTCCGCGCCGAGGGTGTCGAACAGTTCGTTGACGGCAAAGGCCTTGCGATCCGGGTTGATCTTGCCGTTTTCCAGGCGCGAGATGTCCAGCAAATCGCTGATCAGGTCTTCCGCCGAACGCAGTGAGCTGTCGAGGTGGTGCACCAGCTGCTGCGCCTCTGGGCTCAGACCTTCGTTCTGGTGGGAGAGGGCAGCGGAGAAAAGCCGTGCGGCATTAAGCGGCTGCATCAAATCGTGGCTGACGGCGGCGAGGAAGCGGGTTTTCGACTGGTTCGCCGCCTCGGCGTTGCCCTTGGCTTCGGTGAGCGCGACGTTGAGTTGCGACAGTTCCTGGGTGCGCTCGCTGACCCGTTGTTCCAGCCCTTCGTTGGCCTCGGTCAGTGCCTGTTCGGCTTCGCGGAACGCGGTAATGTCGGTGAAACTCATGACGAAGCCGCCGCCGGGCATCGGGTTGCCGATCAGCTCGATCACCCGGCCATTGGGGAACAGCCGCTCGGAGGTATGCGCGCGGCCCTGACGCATCCAGTGCAAGCGTCGTGCAACGTGCACTTCCGCTTCGCCGGGGCCGCACAAACCGCGTTCGGCGTTGTAGCGAATGATGTCGGCGATCGGGCGGCCGACGCTGATCAGGCCGTCGGGGTAGTTGAACAACTCCAGATAACGCCGGTTCCATGCCACCAGTTTCAGCGATTGGTCGACCACGCTGATGCCCTGGGTGATGTTTTCGATCGCGCCTTGCAGCAGCGCACGGTTGAATTGCAGCACTTCCGAGGCTTCGTCAGCGATACGGACTACGTCCTCCAACTGCATTTCCCGACCTTCGATGGCAGCCTTTACTACGGCGCGTGTCGAAGAAGCGCCAAGGACACCGGCCAGCAAGCGTTCGGTATGCGCGATCCATTCACTGTCGGCGTTCTGGTTGGGGTTGAAACCTTTGCCCTGGCGGTAGGCGAAACGAATGAAGCTCTGCCGCGCGCGTTCTTCGCCAACGAAACGCGCCGCCAGTTGCAGCAGGTCGTCGATCTGCACTGCCAGCATCGAGCGTCCGTTCGGGCGGGCGCTGATTTCCTGACCGATGAAACGCCCGGCCTGCCAGTGCTCGGAAACTCGCGTGCGCGACAGCACCGAGACCCAGGCGAACACGGTGAAGTTACCGGCCAGCGACAGCACCACGCCCTGGGTCAACGGCGTGATCGGCAGGTTCAGCGGATTGCTGTGCAGCCACGCCAGGCCCGGAAAACTCGCCAGCGACCAGCCGAGACTGTGCGCGGCAATCGGCAACACCAGTGTGTAGAACCAGAGGAAAGTGCCGGTGGCGAGACCGGCGAACACGCCGCGACGGTTGGCCTGTTTCCAGTACAGCGCGCCGAGCATCGCCGGCGCCAGTTGCGTTACCGCCGCAAAGGCGATCTGGCCGATGGTCGCCAGGCTCGCGGTCGAGCCAAGCAAGCGATAGCTGACGTAGGCCAGCAGCAGAATCACCACGATGCTCACCCGGCGCACCGAGAGCATCCACTGGCGGAACACTTCGAACGGGCGCTCGGCGTTGTTGCGGCGCAACAGCCACGGCAACAGCATGTCGTTGGAAACCATGGTCGACAGCGCGACGCTGGCGACAATCACCATGCCGGTCGCTGCCGAGGCACCACCGATGAACGCCAGCATCGCCAGCGCCGGATGGGCCTGGGCCAGCGGCAGGCTGATCACGAACGAGTCGGGCAGCACGTGACTGGGCAGCATCATCTGACCGGCGAGGGCGATCGGGACTACAAACAATGCGGCCAAAGCCAGATAGGCAGGGAACACCCATTTCGCCAGACGCAGATCCTGCGGGTCGATGTTCTCTACCACGGTGACATGAAATTGCCGGGGCAGGCAAATGATCGCCATCATCGCCACGCCGGTCTGCACCACCATCGATGGCCAGTTGATGGTTTCCTTCCAGTACGCCTCAAGGCGCGGGGCGAGCATCGCCTGATTGAACAGGTCATCGAAACCGTCATACAGGCCGTACGTGACGAAGGCGCCGACGGCGAGAAAGGCGAACAGCTTGACCAGCGATTCGAACGCGATCGCTAGCACCATGCCACGGTGGTGTTCGGTGGCATCGAGGTTGCGCGTGCCGAAAACGATGGTGAACAACGCCAGCACCAGCGACACGATCAGCGCCGTGTCCTGAGCGCGGGTGCCCATGGCATCGGCGCCGGCGCCAATCAACAGGTTCACGCCGAGGACAATGCCTTTAAGTTGCAGGGCAATATAGGGCAAGACGCCGACCAGACAAATCAGCGCCACCACCACCGCCAGCGATTGCGATTTGCCGTAGCGCGCGGCGATGAAGTCGGCGATGGAGGTGATGTTCTCCTGTTTGCTGATCATCACCATTTTTTGCAGGACCCACGGCGCGCCGACCAGCAGCAGAATCGGCCCGAGGTAGATCGGCAGGAATGACCACAGTTGTTCCGCCGCCTGACCGACCGCGCCGAAAAACGTCCAGCTGGTGCAGTAAACCGCCAGCGACAGGCTGTATACCCAGGCACGCACCCGCGGCGGCAACGGTGTGCTGCGACGGTCGCCGTAGAAGGCGATGGCGAACATGATGGCCATGTAGGCCAGGGCAACGACGGCGATCAGCCCGGTGGACAACGACATGCAGCACTCCCGACAAAAGACTCCCCGGCACTCCTGCCCGGGCGGACAGTCTCGCACGGGCGCGGCGGTTAGTCAGTGTCGACCAAGGTCGTGGCGTGGCGGGGTGTCGCAGGCGGGGTACCGGGTGGTTTTTGTGGTGACCGGGCGGGCCTCTTCGCGAGCAGGCTTGCTCCCACAGTTGGAATGCATTCCCTTGTGGGAGCGAGCCTGCTCGCGAAGGCGTCAGTCCTGCCGCAATGCAATATCGATCAACCGATGCAACTCATCCACCTCCAGCGCCGCCGCCGAAAACAGAATCCGGAACACCACCGGCGCCACCACCAGATTGATCAAGCGATCCACACTCGGCGTTTTCTCATGCGGATAGCGATCGACAATGGTCTGCAACTGCGCACCGATGATCGTCACGCAATAGCCAGGCGTCGCACTCGCCTGCACGTCACGCAGCATGTTGCGCCCGACCTCCGAGCTCATCTCGTCCAGATATTGCTCGGCCCACGCACGGATATCGCCGCGCAGGCTGCCCGTCTCTGCCGGTTCGCTGTCGGGACGCATGCGGGCGAGGGCGACGTCGGCGAGCAATGCCGCCAGATCGCCCCAGCGCCGATAGATCGTCGACGGCGTGACCCCCGCACGGGCGGCAATTTGCGGGACGGTCACGGTGGAACGTTCCTGCTCTTGCAGCAGCGCATTGACCGCCGAATGAATCGACTCTTGCACCCGGGCACTGCGGCCACCGGGGCGTAAACCTTCTCTAATAGCCATGCGGCAGACCTTAACACAAAGAATTTGCTTTAAGCGCGAGGCGGTAGCACACTCCGCAAAAGCAAAAATTAGCTTTTGCGGAGTATGCCCATGACAAGCCCCTTGAATAGTGTCGCTTCCCACCGGTCCAGCTTGTGGTTTCTGGCGATCACCTTACTCAGTTTTCTCGCCGCTTCCACCGCGCCGACGCCGTTGTATCACTTGTATCAGGATCAACTGCATTTCTCGGCAGCGATATTGACGCTGATCTTCGCCGTTTATGCTTTCAGTCTGTTGGCAGCGTTGCTGACGGTCGGTTCGCTTTCTGACCATCTCGGACGCAAACCGGTGATCTTCGCCGCCGTGTTGCTCAATTCGCTGGCCATGTTGCTGTTCATCTATGCCGATAGCGTGGCTTGGTTGATCAGCGCACGGGTGTTGCAGGGTTTTGCCACCGGCATGGCCACTGCCGTATTGAGCGCAACGCTGCTCGACACCGACCGTCAGCAGGGGCCGCTGATCAACAGTGTTGCGCCGTTACTGGGGATGGCGCTGGGCGGTTTGGGTTGTGGCTTGCTGGCAGAATTCGCGCCGGCGCCGTTGCAGTTGACTTACTGGTTACTGTTGGCGCTGTTCGTGTTGCAGGGCGTGTATGTCTGGCGCCTGCCGGAGAGTGTCTCGCGGCAAGGTGGGGCGCTGGCGTCGTTGCGACCGACCCTGCACGTGCCGGTGCAAGCGCGTTCAACGTTGTGGCGAGTGCTGCCGCTGAACACCGCAACCTGGGCGCTCGGTGGTTTTTATGCCTCGCTGGCACCGTCATTGGTGCGCACGGCCACGGGCTCTACCTCCAATCTGATCGGCGGTGCGACGGTCGCGGCGCTCACCGTGACCGGTGCGTTGATGATTTTCATGATGCGCAATCGTCCGGCCGCTCAGGCGCTGCGGCTGGGTGCGAGCTTGCTGCCGGTTGGGCTAGTGCTGATTCTGCTCGGCGTGCATGGCGCCAGTCTGTCGTTGTTTTTCTTCGGCACACTGGTCGCCGGTTGCGGCTTTGGTTCGGGCTTTCTCGGAGCGGTGCGCAGCCTGGTACCTCTGGCTTTGCCGCATGAACGAGCCGGGTTGATGTCGGCGTATTACGTGCTCAGTTATCTGGCGTTCTGTTTGCCGGCGTTGCTTGCCGGGCACTTGGCGCGCAGTTTCGGGTTGCTGGCGACCACTGATGGTTACGGCGTTGTGTTGATCGTGCTGGCCTTGGCTGCGCTGCTGCTCAGTCTGCGTCCGCAGACAGGCAGAGTTTGCAGCGCTCCTTGAGCGCATGTAGAGACTTATCTGCAAAACAGATAACAGTTAGAGATATTACCCGTTATATCGATATTCGATTCGGATCTACCATGGGCTCAACCTCACCAGAGGACAGGAGTTCATGATGATTTGCCCCAACAGCGTCACCCCGGCTACAAACCTTTCAGCCAGCTTCAACATCCGCGTGAAGTGATCCGCCAATTCACCCCGAACTGGTTCGCCGCGACCATGGGTACCGGTGTGCTGGCGCTGGCCTTGGCGCAATTGCCACTGGCGATACCCGAATTGCGCGCCGTGGCCGAGGGGCTGTGGCTGTTCAACATTCTCTTGTTCAGCCTGTTTACCGCTGCCTACGCCGCGCGCTGGATTTTGTTCTTTGACGAGGCGCGGCGGATTTTCGGTCATTCCACCGTATCGATGTTCTTCGGCACCATCCCCATGGGCCTGGCGACGATCATTAACGGCTTTATACAGTTCGGCCTGCCGCGCTGGGGCGACGGTGTCATCCAGCTTGTTGAAGTGTTGTGGTGGATCGATGTAGCGATGTCGCTGGCCTGCGGTGTGCTGATTCCGTACATGATGTTTACCCGCCAGGAACACAGCATCGATCAGATGACGGCGGTCTGGTTGCTGCCGGTGGTGGCGGCGGAAGTGGCAGCAGCCAGTGGCGGTTTGCTCGCCCCGCATCTGACTGACGCCCATGCGCAACTCATCGTACTGACCACCAGCTATGTGCTTTGGGCCTTTTCCCTGCCGGTGGCGTTCAGCATTCTGACCATCCTGTTGTTGCGCATGGCCTTGCACAAACTGCCCCACGAAAACATGGCCGCGTCGAGCTGGCTGGCCCTCGGTCCGATCGGCACCGGTGCGCTGGGCATGCTGCTGTTGGGCGGTGAGGCGCCAGCGATTTTTGCCGTGAATGGCCTGCCCGGCGTCGGTGAAATCGCTTCGGGCTTGGGGCTGGTGGCAGGGATCACCCTGTGGGGCTTCGGTCTGTGGTGGATGTTGATGGCGCTGTTGATCACTGTGCGTTATCTGCGTGACGGCATCCCCTTCAACCTTGGCTGGTGGGGCTTCACTTTTCCATTGGGCGTTTATTCGCTGGCAACGCTGAAACTGGCGAGCATTCTCGGTCTGACGTTTTTCAGCGTGTTCGGAACCGCGCTGGTGATCCTGCTCGCAGCGATGTGGCTGATTGTCGGCAAGCGCACCGTGCAGGGCGCGTGGCGTGGCGAGCTGTTTGTCTCGCCGTGTATTGCAGGTTTGAAGAAATAATCTGCAAAGTTTAGGTAAGGTGTGGCCTGGATCGCGGTGCGGCATTCCAATAACAAGCACCCAGGCCTCTCTACCTAACATCAGGAAACACGGAAGATGAGTCACCCCTCACAGTTCAACCTGTTGCGCACCCGGCGCTTTTTGCCCTTCTTTATTACCCAGTCGCTCGGCGCGTTCAACGACAATGTGTTCAAGCAGTCGTTGATCCTTGCCATCCTCTATCGGCTCACCATCGAGGGCGACCGCTCGATCTGGGTCAACCTTTGCGCGCTGCTGTTTATCCTGCCGTTTTTCCTGTTCTCGGCGCTGGCGGGGCAGTTCGGGGAAAAATTCGCCAAGGACGCGCTGATCCGTCTGATCAAACTCGCGGAAATCGCGATCATGGCCGTAGGATCGATCGGCTTCCTCTTCGATCACCTGTCGCTGATGCTGGTGGCGCTGTTTGCCATGGGCACGCACTCGGCGCTGTTCGGCCCGGTGAAGTATTCGATCCTGCCGCAGGCCTTGCGCGACGATGAACTGGTCGGCGGCAACGGTCTGGTGGAAATGGGCACGTTTCTGGCAATTCTCGCCGGCACCATCGGTGCCGGGATCATGATGTCGACCGAGCACTACGCGCCGGTAGTCTCCGCAGCGATCGTCGGCATTGCCGTGCTGGGTTATCTGGCCAGCCGCAGCATTCCGCGCGCGGCGGCCTCGTCGCCGGAGATGCGTCTGAACTGGAACATTTTCAGTCAATCCTGGGCGACCCTGAAACTCGGTCTGGGCCAGACGCCAGCGGTGTCACGCTCGATTGTCGGCAACTCGTGGTTCTGGTTCGTCGGGGCGATTTACCTGACGCAGATCCCGGCCTACGCCAAGGAATGGATGCACGGTGACGAAACCGTGGTTACGTTGATTTTGACGGTGTTCTCGGTAGGGATCGCACTGGGTTCGATGCTCTGCGAGAAGCTCTCCGGGCGCAAAGTCGAGATCGGCCTGGTGCCGTTTGGCTCGTTTGGCCTGACCGTGTTCGGCCTGTTGCTGTGGTGGCATTCCGGGGAATCCCGGACAGCGTCACCGGCCATAGCTGGGTTGCCGTGTTGGGCTTCGTGCACACCTGGGCGGTGTTGATCGACATCCTTGGCCTCGGCATTTTCGGTGGCTTCTACATTGTGCCGCTGTACGCGCTGATTCAGTCGCGCACGGCTGAAAACGAACGGGCGCGGGTGATTGCCGCCAACAACATTCTCAACGCGCTGTTTATGGTGGTGTCGGCGATTGTTTCGATCGTCTTGTTGAGCGTCGCCAAACTGTCGATCCCGCAACTGTTCCTGGTGGTGTCGCTGCTGAACATCGGCGTCAACGCTTACATCTTCAAGATCGTTCCGGAATTCAGCATGCGCTTCATGATCTGGCTGCTCAGCCATTCCATGTACCGCGTCGAACACCGCAACCTTGAAGCGATCCCGGACGAAGGCGCGGCGCTGCTGGTGTGCAACCACGTGTCGTTTGTTGACGCCTTGCTCATCGGCGGTGCCGTGCGTAGGCCAATTCGCTTTGTCATGTACTACAAGATCTACAACCTGCCGGTGTTGAACTTTATCTTCCGCACGGCGGGCGCTATCCCGATTGCCGGGCGTCAGGAAGATATCCAGATCTACGAAAAAGCCTTCGCCCGCATCGCTCAGTATCTGAAGGACGGTGAGCTGGTGTGCATTTTCCCGGAGGGCAAATTGACCGCCGATGGCGAGATCAATGAGTTTCGCGGCGGCGTGACGCGGATTCTCGAAGAGACCCCGGTGCCGGTGATTCCGCTGGCGCTGCAAGGATTGTGGGGAGTTTCTTCAGTCGCGATCCGAACAAGGGCTTGTTCCATCGCTTGTGGTCGCGGGTGACGCTGGTGGCGGGGCCGGCGATTACCGAAGGGACCGAGCCGGCGAAGTTGCAGGTGTTGGTGGGGGAATTGCGCGGATCCGTTAGATAGTCGTTGACTGGACGGCCCTCATCGCTGGCAAGCCAGCTCCCACAGGTTCGATGGTGTACACCCATCTTGTGGGAGCTGGCTTGCCAGCGATGGGGCCGGTGGCCTAAGCGCTGACCTTGAGCCCGATCAACCCGGTAACGATCAACGCCACACTTACCAGCCGAATCAACGCCATCGATTCACCAAACAAAATGATCCCGGCGATCACCGTGCCCACGGCACCGACACCGGTCCAGATCGCATACGCCGTACCCAACGGCAATTCCTTCATCGCCAGACCGAGCAAACCAAGGCTGATGGCCATGGCGGCAACGGTGAGGGCGGTGGGGAGCGGGCGGGTGAAGCCGTCGGTGTATTTCAGGCCGACGGCCCAGCCGACTTCGAACAGGCCGGCGCAAAACAGAATGATCCAGGACATGCACAACCTCCATCGATTGACGGGGTCGTCCCCAGATTAATGACTCGATCGAGCCGCAGGGTCGTCCCCGCGTTGCGCAATATAGTGACGAGCATTAACCCGAGGATCAAGTTTTCAGCTCAGTCGGCAGCGCGTTGCGCGAGGTTGTCGCGGTCTTCCTTCTCGCTCATGCGCCGGAAGTACGTCGACAGCAGCGCCCCGGAAATGTTGTGCCAGACGCTGAACAGCGCACTCGGCACTGCCGCCAGCGGCGAGAAGTGCGCACTGGCCAATGCCGCGCCCAAGCCCGAATTCTGCATGCCGACTTCCAGTGCCAGCGACTTGCGCTGAGCCAGCGGCAGGCCGAACAGGCGCCCGGTAAAGTAGCCGAGCAGATAACCGAAGCTGTTGTGCAGCATGACCACGGCCATGATCAATAGGCCGGACTCGGCGATTTTCGCCTGACTCGCCGCGACCACGGCGGTGACGATAATCACGATGCTGACCACCGACACCAGCGGCAACACATCCACCGCATGCCGCACCTTGTCGCCGAGCAAACGCTGCGCGACCACGCCGAGAACGATCGGCAGCAGCACCACTTGCAGGATTGACCAGAACAGCTCCATGAACGACACCGGCAACCACGCCGAGGCCAGCAGCCAGATCAGTGCCGGGGTCAGCAGCGGAGCGAGGAGGGTGGTGACAGCGGCAATCGCCACGGAAAGCGCCAGATCACCGCGCGCCAGCCAAGTCATCACGTTTGACGAGGTGCCGCTCGGGCAGCAGCCGACCAGAATCACCCCGACGGCGATTTCCGGCGGCAGGTGGAACACCTGGCAGAGTAACCAGGCCACACCGGGCATGATCACGAAATGAGCAATCACGCCCAGCGCCACCCGCCACGGATGGCGGGCAACGGCGGCGAAATCGTCGAGTTTGAGGGTCAGGCCCATGCCGAACATCACCAGACCCAGCAGCGGTACGATCGCGCTTTTCAGGCCGATGAACCACGCCGGTTGCAGGAAGGCCACGACGGCGAATATCAGAACCCAGTAAGCGAAGGTATTGCCGACAAAGCGGCTGAGTGCAGCCAATGCGCGCATGGCTTGATCCTTATTTTTGGTTACACCACAAAACATTGTGGGAGCGAGCCTGCTCGCGAATGCGGTGAGCCAGACACATTAATGTTGACTGGCACACCGCATTCGCAAGCAGGCTCGCTCCCACAGGTTAAATACTCGTCAGAGTCAGATCCCCTGCGGCATCTCTTCCCCACCCAACGCTTCAACCAGCGCCGGCAGGAAATCGCCGAAGGTCAGCATCATCAGCGTGAAGCTGGCATCCAGTTGGCCCAGGGCTTCGTCGCCGCCGTCCTGTTCCGCCTGATCCTGCAACAGATCCTCGAACTTCAGGCGCTTGACGGTCATCTTGTCGTCGAGCATGAACGACAGTTTGTCCTGCCAGGCCAGCGACAGCTGAGTGACGACTTTGCCGGTGCTCAGGTGCAGCTGGATTTCCTCGCTGGTCAGGTCCTGGCGCTTGCAGCGGACGATGCCGCCGTCTTCGTGGGTGTCGCGCAGTTCACACTCATCCAGCACATAAAAATCGTCGGCGGCTTTCTGTGTGGTGACCCACTCGGTCATCACCGCAGTCGGTGCCATTTTCACGGTCAATGGGCGCACGGGCAGGGTGCCGATCACTTCGCGCAGGGTCGACAGCAGGTCTTCGGCGCGTTTCGGGCTGGCCGAGTTGACCAGGATCAGGCCCTGTTTCGGCGCGATGGCGGCGAAGGTCGACGAACGACGAATGAACGCGCGCGGCAGGAACGCCTGGATGATTTCATCCTTGATCTGATCGCGCTCCTTCTTATAGACCTTGCGCATCTGCTCGGCTTCGATCTCTTCGACCTTTTCCTTGACGGCGTCACGCACGACGCTGCCCGGCAGAATACGTTCTTCCTTGCGCGCAGAGATCAGCAGGAAATCGCCGCTGACGTGCACCAGCGGCGCATCTTCGCCCTTGCCGAAGGGTGCGACGAAACCGTAAGTGGTCAGCTCCTGGCTTGCACACGGCCGCGCCAGTTTGGTCGCCAGTGCAGTTTCCAGCGCCTCGGCATCGACAGGCAGGTCTTGGGTCAGGCGATAGATCAGCAGGTTCTTGAACCACATGGGGCGAGTCACTCCTTTATACAAAGGGGGCATTATTGTCTTCGCCGGGGCATAGGCCAACCCTTCTCTAAGCCTTTGGAAGGCCTCGGAAAATTATTTAAAAAAGTGCTTGCCAGAGGTTGGGGTGCTCCGTAGAATGCGCGCCACACCGAAGCGAAGGGTGATTAGCTCAGCTGGGAGAGCGTCTGCCTTACAAGCAGAATGTCGGCGGTTCGATCCCGTCATCACCCACCATTCGTTTCAAGTGTTTAGCGCAGCGGTAGTTCAGTCGGTTAGAATACCGGCCTGTCACGCCGGGGGTCGCGGGTTCGAGTCCCGTCCGCTGCGCCATATTCGGTAACCTGGACCACTGAACGCCAGGTCGCCACGGAAAAACCCGCTGAAGCGGGTTTTTTCTGTCTCAAGGTTGTACCCGCGGGATGTATCGTTTCACCGGTTTTCAGATTTTTTGAAAAATATTCAATTAAATCAACACTTTACGAAAACATGTGGCATAATGCGCCCCGTAACGAAGCAAAGGGTGATTAGCTCAGCTGGGAGAGCGTCTGCCTTACAAGCAGAATGTCGGCGGTTCGATCCCGTCATCACCCACCATTCGTTTCAAGCGTTTCGCGCAGCGGTAGTTCAGTCGGTTAGAATACCGGCCTGTCACGCCGGGGTCGCGGGTTCGAGTCCCGTCCGCTGCGCCATATTCGGTATCTGGAACTGAACGCCAGACACCAACGGAAAGCCCGCCTTGTGCGGGCTTTTTGCTGTCTGCGATTTATAAATCGTCGCGCTACTGCGCCGCATTGCGGGCATGCCGATAATCGCTCACCGCCTCATACACCGCCCTGCGCAAGCGATTGATCCCGCCAATCGGCCGATGCGCCTCGATGCCGAACCACGGATTGAACGACAGGTTGTCGCATTGCACATTTAGCGCCGGCGTGTCGAAGTCCTGCGCGGGCAGGGTGATCCGCGCCACGGTTTCAAACGGTGCATCCTGCTCACGCCACTCAATGCTGGTGTCCTCGATCGGCATGTAGTTGTTCGCGTCCTGGCGCTGGATCTGCAGGGCGAAGCACGCCGGCACCCGATCCGTCGACAACTGCTGATTCAGTGCGCTGCGCAGGAAATTCGGCAAGTCGTGATTCTGTTTGGGCAGCATATACGCCGGGCAACGCTCCGGATCCGGCACGACGCGGAACTTGGCATTGGCCTCACCGAATTTGTAAGGCGATACCGAGAAGTAGGTCGTCGCGGTCGGGCTGTCCGGCGGTGCTGACAGGGTTGCCAGCGCAATGAATAGATGACGGACCTGCCAAGTGCGCGGATCCCATGTCGGAAAAAACGCCATGACCTTCTTGCCATCAGCCTGCGCCGCCACATTCTGACGGTACTCGGCGACATCGCTGACAAAGAAATTCGGATGGCTGAACATCACGAAATCCTGTTCATGCTGGTCCTGGCGACTGCCGAGCAGTTGCGTGCCAGGAACCTCAAGCAACTTGATCGCCATCCCGCGCGCGTCGCGAATGCTGTCGAATTGCGGATAGGCATTGCCGTTGGACAACCGGATCAGCGCTTGCCAGGTCTTGCCCGGCTCGCTGAACACACCCTGTCGCAGCGATTGCGCCAGTTCCGGTAACACCTGCACTTGCGCCTTCACGCAGCCATGCGCCTTGGCGTGAGCATCGCGCAGATAACGCGTGGGTTCGCGGTGCTGGTCGACGATGCGCACTGCGGTTTGGATGACGTCCTGGGTCATCGCCGCTTCGCCTGCTGGAATCTGTTCCTGCGCCGACACCGGCCCGCGATGCTGCCAGGCAAACCACGCGGTGGCGATGGCCCAGCCGAGCAGGGTTATGATCAGCAGGATCAGCAGCGTCTTGCCAAGCAAGCGTCCCAGCCAAAGCCAGAAACGCGCGAGTGGCGGCAGTTCCTTTTGAATGTCGGCATGATCATGGCAACTGCGCCTCCAGTGGTCCGCCCAATACTTTCAGATATTCGAGCAACGCCCAGCGCTCCTGGGGTTGCAAGAGTCGGCCGATCACCCCGTTGCCGCGTGCGCCGGCGCGGAATTCGTGGCCGCTGTTGCGGTTGCCGCTGACGCGCGTGTCGAACAGAAAACCGTTGGTGAACGCCTCGGTGCGATAGCCGAGATGGCGCGGGTCGTATTCGACCGTGCCTTTATAGAAGGTCGTCGCACGCTCGTCCTGCGGTGACAGCAACTGATAGATGCTCGGCACTGAACCGTTGTGCAGAAACGGCGCAGTCGCCCACACGCCCGCCAGCGGCCGGGCTTTGTAAGCGACTTTTTCGCGCACCCCGATCGGCAGGCCGAAACCATCCATGCGCGATTTTTCTTCCGGCGTGATCTTCGCTTCTTGATAGGCACGGTTTTCCACGAACGCGGTGACGTAAGCCAGGCCCTTGGCCACCGACAATTGGCTCAGATCAAGCGGCGCTTTAGGTTCGGGGTGCAGTCTGACGTCCATCTTTTCCAGCTCTTTGACCTCCCATTGCAGGGCGGTGAGGTCGAAACGGTGGCTGGCGATGTTGTTGGCCGCGTTCGGATCTGTGCCGATCATCTCCAAGGGAATCATGTGCAAGTGCTGCACCCAGCGTTCGCCTTCCTGGGATTGACGCGGGACATGACAGCCGGCGCAGTTTTCCGCGAACAGCGCGCGGCCTTTGGCGGCCAGCGGCTTGTCGATCGCACCGAACAGATCTTCCGGCCAGGTTGGCGGCTTCAGCTGTTGCAAGGTTTCTTCGATGGCGTGCAGATCACGCACGCGCACGCTGGAGGGTAGCGCTCAGCGCCTTGCAGCGGTTGGCCGTTGCCATCGAAAAAGTTCAGCGTGGCACCGACGCCGAGCGCCTCGCCGATATTTCGTGCCATTGGCTGCTGGGCCGAGCCGTTCCACTGCACCCAGTCGAACGTCCACATGTCCCACAGTTGCGGATAATCCACCGGGGCATCGGCTACGCGGTAGTTGGCAGGGAAATCGCATCGCCGAAGGTGGCGTTGGCAATCCGGCCGAACGCATCGGTGCGCCCCGGGCCTTCCTCGGTCGGATAGAGGCCGCGATGCGTGTCGTTCCAGGCCACTTTGACGAAGGTGTTCAGTGAGGTCTTGAACTCGCTGCGCAATTGTTCGCGGCGCGCTTCGTAATCATCTCCGAGCACCTGACGGGCGAAGCGCTCGAATTTCCATGGGTTGTAGTAAGTCGAGGCGAGACTGGCGACCAGGGCCTGTCCGAAGCTGCCACCGCGCAACGTAGGAACGCTGGAAGGCAATACGTGTTGCGCGGCACCGCCATCGATGCGCACGACCTGACCTTTGAAGCGCAACTCGCCGGTGTGGCAAGCGGCGCACGTGATGTCCAGATAGTGCTCGGAAGCGTTGACGGGATTCTGGTGCCGGGCAAAACCGACGGGGAGGTTGCCGGGGTTGTTCGCGCTCGCTTTCTGCTGCGGGTCGACCAGAAAACCGAAGCGGGCGAGGTATTCGGAGGAGGCGAAGCGCTGTTCGGAGAAGGGCAATTCCAGTGCCTGAAACCACTCGTAGCGCAGGCCTTTGACTTGCGTGCCCTGCGGCGTGAAGTAGTAAGTCTGGCGTTGCGCTTCGCTCCACTGATCCAGGTAGCGCACCTGCTGGGGTGGGGTGTAGAAGGGCAGTTTCGGGTTGGCGACGTAATAGACGATCACTGCAAGAGCGATTACCGCCAGCACGATCACCACAGCGAGAACGCGGGATAAGAGGCGCAAGTTGAACATCCTTGTCGAATTGTTGCGCTGTTATGCCTGAGCCGTGCGGGCTGGGCAAGTGGCCATTACGCCAGATGTTGAGCCGTGAGCCGATAAGCCTTGTCGTCCACGGATGACAGAAGCTTCATCCAGCCGCTGCCCAAATGCGTTTTAATCCCTGAACTTATCGGAAGATTCCTGCTCTCATGCCGGTAGCCATTGGTCGTGGCGGCCTGATAAGCTCGCGGCTTTACTCGATTGCCCATTCGGCGCATGAACAAGGAAATAGCATGAAACAGCATCGGTTGGCGGCGGCGGTAGCCCTGGTTAGCCTGGTACTCGCGGGTTGTGACTCGCAGACCAGCGTAGAGCTGAAAACCCCGGCGCAAAAAGCTTCCTACGGCATCGGCCTGAACATGGGCAAAAGCCTTGCCCAGGAAGGCATGGATGATCTGGACTCCAAAGCGGTAGCCCAGGGCATCGAAGATGCCGTTGGCAAGAAAGAACAGAAGCTGAAAGATGAAGAGCTGGTCGAAGCCTTCGCCTCGCTGCAAAAGCGTGCTGAAGAGCGCATGGCCAAGATGAGCGAAGAGTCGGCAGCCGCCGGCAAGAAATTCCTCGAAGAGAATGGCAAGAAAGCCGGTGTAACCACCACCGCTTCGGGCCTGCAGTACGAAGTAGTGAAGAAAGCCGATGGCCCACAGCCTAAGCCGACCGACGTCGTCACTGTTCACTACACCGGCAAGCTGACCAACGGCACCGTATTCGACAGCTCCGTCGAGCGCGGCAGCCCGATCGATTTGCCAGTCAGTGGCGTGATCCCGGGTTGGGTTGAAGGTCTGCAACTGATGCACGTTGGCGAGAAGTACAAACTGTACATCCCTAGCGATCTGGCTTACGGCGCACAGTCGCCAAGCCCGGCAATCCCGGCCAACTCGGTTCTGGTTTTCGACCTGGAACTGCTGGCCATCAAGGATCCAGCCAAAGAAGACGCCGCTGCCAAGTAACACGCAACGGCTCGAAAACAACGCCTCGCTTATGCGGGGCGTTGTTGCATCTGCAGGTCAGGGAAGGTAAACAGAGCGAACTGACGCCGTTCAACACAGTCATAGCTTTGAGGCTGCCCGCACTAGACGCCCTGAGCCGCCAAGTCAATGAAATATTGGGCTTTTTATGTGAGTAAAAAACGCCCGATCTAAGCGCAGCCCTTATGAAACGGGGCTCTCAGCGTTGAAAAGCAGCTCTGTTCACAAGGTTATCCACAATTTGTGTGGATAACATTTCAACAGGAAGAATAGATGAAAGCTCCATGGAATTTCGCTCGATTCCTGCCGTTGGCCGGTCGCCTGCTGGCCCGTGGACGCCTGCCGACCCTATTGTTTGCCGTGGCCAGCAAAGGCGCCGCGCAAGGCAATCGTCTGGGCAAACTCAAGGATGACCTGCGCTTGCTGCAGTCGCTGTGCCTGGCCTACTGGCGTGGCGAGTACCGCGCGATCAGTGCCAAATCGCTGATTTCGGTGGTGGCGGGCCTGATGTATTTCCTCAGCCCGGTGGATGCCATTCCGGATTTCATTCCCATGTTCGGCATGCTCGATGACATCGCGGTCCTCGCCTGGCTGATGAAAACCCTCGATGACGAGCTCAACGCCTTCCGCCTGTGGCGCAAGCGTCAGCAACCCGAGAAGCTGGCGGTGGTTGAACGCCTCCCTGATACCCCTGAACAATTGCAGCTGCAAGGCCCGAAAAAGCCCTGACTGACCAAGACTGCCTACAGATAGATACCACTCGCGACCTTAGCCGCTGTTAGGATTACACTTCTAGGGAAAAGTGCCGACTCGCTAAGTGGTGTTGTCCTACGGGGTAGTCATGGATATTCAGATAATTGCACGCGATGGCGAACCCGAATACGCGGTTCTGCCGTGGGCTCAATATCAGGCTCTACTGAAAGCAGCAGGGATCAACGCAACACCGGCGCCGCAGCCAGCAGCGCCGCTCGCCGCCTCGCCGGAGCCGATTCTTCCGGCTCTGGATCAATTACGCAGTTTGCGCGAAGGGAAGGGCATCGCCATCGAGGCGCTGGCCCGCACGGTAGGCATCAGCCCGTCTTATCTGGCCATGATCGAAAGTGGTGAGCGTCAGCCCGACGCCGCGATTCGCCGCAGCCTGGCCTGGGAACTGACGGTGCCAGGTTGGAGGGATGAATCGTGAGCGTACGCATCAGCCGTCAACATTGGGACGGATTGCTGGGGGAACTGGATCAGGCGCGCCGTCAGCGCCATCTTCTGACTTATCGAGCTCTGCTCGAGCGTTTGCAACTGCCGACTCCGGCGATGCAGACGCTTACGGCTGCGCTTGAGCATCTGGCCGCACTGGATGCCAAAGCCGAACAGCCGTTGCGCAGTTCGCTGGTCATCAGTCAGGGCGCGAGTCGTTTGCCGCGTACCGGGTTCTTTGAATGTGTCGAGCGTCTGGGGCGCTTTTCCGGGCCGTCGGACGGCGTTGCAGCGGCGTCCTGGCATGCGTCCGAAGTGGTCCGCGTCTTCGAATACGAATACCCTGAATCGGCGGAGGCCTGAGTGTTTCTGCGCCTCAAGGCGCGAGCCGGTTACTGGCTGGCGCGCAGACTGTTTCATTGGTCGTGGTTCGTCCGCCAGCCGCGTGGCTGGCGCTGGCTCGAAGGCCGGTTTGCGCGCATGGCCAACCTCGGCGATGTCGGTGCGCAAAGCTTTTATGGGCACATTCTGACTTTTCGCGGCGTCGGGCTAGGCGCGCATGAAGAAGGCGTGCGTTTACTACGCCTGGCGGCGCTGGCTGGCGACGGCAAAGCGGCGTATCAAGTCGGCGTCATTTGCCTTGCAGGTACCCCGAGCAAGGCGTCGGATCCCGCTGAAGCCGCTCGTTGGTGGAGCATGGCCGCCAGGGCCGGGCATCCGTTGGCCGAGCTGAAGCTGCAACAGCTGAAGGCTGGTGATTCAACGTAGTAATTCCATATATGTCTTCTAAGTAAACGCGGCGTGAGGTTTTCCTCGCGCCGCGTTTACGTTTCTGCCTGCACGTTTTTCGCTTGAAGCTCGATTGCAGATTAGTCCTACATCCTTTGCCTACTCGCCTGACTTCTTTCCTTTCTGATCCCCCGCACAGTTCCCGCGACTAATTTCTTGCGCGAGGGACCGCTCATGCTTCAGCCCGTTTTTCAGCCCACCATGTTTGCTCGCGTGTGTTGATGGAAGCCATCGCGCGCATCGAGCAGGAACTCGACAGCTTTCCGCAAACCCTCAGCCTCTACCGCAAACAGCTTGATCACTGGCTGAGTCGCAGGGCCGATCAAGTCAGCGAGGCAGCAGACCTGCCGTCGCTGGTGGGCATGGAGCGGATCATTCGCTTTGGTGATCGCAGCTCGGCGGTCAGCAGCAGCGACGACGAATTTTCCTCCAGTGTCGTTCAATGCCCGCAGGGCGGGCTGATGCAGATCGAGAGCAAGTTCGAATCGGTCTATGACATCCCGCTGGGCAACATCAAAGTCGATGTGGTCGACGTGGCGGGCGGCAAGACCACTCCGGTCACCCTTGATCAGCAGGGCAGGGGTGAATTCAGAGGCGAACCGGGCAAGTTCTACCGCGTGCATGTTCATGGCGCAGTCACCTCCGATCAAATCGCCGAGCTGTTCGAATCCTATGACGGTTTGATCGGCGAACTTGAACGCTGGCTGCGTAGCGAGTGGCAAGGTTTCAAGCCGCAGTGGTCACAGTCGGTGGCAACCGCAGCCAGCAACGGCATGCTCGCCGGTAGTTGGGCGGCCATCGAGGGGTATGGGACAGCCTCGGTCTGCTCTCGGAAATTCTTCAGGATCCCGGCAAGTTTGCCGAGCGTCTGGGCAGTGGCGCGGCTGACCTGATCAAGCTGGCGCAGACCGCGCCGGATCTCATGGAAAAGCTGCAGTTGCTGGCCAGTGACGAAGCGGCGATGTGCTTGCTGCTGAGGTCGGCAAGCCTGTGGCTGGACATGCTGCCGCCCAGCGAGATTGCCGGCAAGTCTGCTGAAGTGGCGTCGATGATGATCGTGCAACTGATCATCGATGTACTGATCAGCGTGGTGCTGACGTTTATCGGAGCGGGGCGGGAATCGTTTATCTGACGCTGCGTCTGGCTGACCGCGCAACGCAGCTGTTCAACGTCGCCAAGCGTCTGGTCAAGGCGCTGTTCAGCATCGTCAACGCCTTTATTGAATACGTCGACCGCTACAAAGCCGTTGCCGCGCGGGGTATCGCCGCCGGAGTGAAAAAGGGCCGGATGCAATTGCGCTGGGATGCCAAGCGCAACGCCATGTTGAAGAAAGACGAGCCCCACGACGACGCCCCCGACCAGGCGAAAAACCCCAACGGCGACGCCGCCGACTGCGTGCCCAACACCTGTACCAACGGCTGCCCGGTGTCGATGGTCACCGGCGAAGAACTGCTGACCCTGACCGACGCCGTGCTCGACGGCGTGCTTCCGTTCGAGTTCACCCGTTTGTACCGCAGCAGCGCGGTCGAGATCGACATCGGCCTGGGTTTTGGCTGGAGCCATACGCTCGCGCATCGGCTGGCCTTCGATGGCGATGGCGTGACCTGGATCGACCACGAGAACCGCCGCACCCGCTTTCCCTGCCCAATGTCGTGCGCCCGGCGATCCACAACAGTCTGTCGCGGGCGGCGATCTTTCTCGGTGATGAACCGGAAGAACTGATCCTTGCTCTGGCCGGCGACAGCGCGCGGTTTTATCACTTTCGCGCCGGCCGGCTCACGGCAATCAGCGATGTCTACGGCAATCGTCTGACCCTGCAACGCGATCGCTCCGACCGCATCCAGCGTCTGGACAACGGCGCCGGCCGCGCCCTGCTGTTGCGTTATGACCGCACGCAACTGGTGGCAGTCGACTATCAGGTGTTCGCTCAGGGCGAGTGGATCACCGAACAAAACCTCGCCACCTACAGCTTCGATGCCCGCCAACGCCTGCTGGTCGCGACCAACGCGGTCGGCGACAGCGAGCGCTACGACTATGACGACCACCACGTCATCCTCCAGCGCCAGCTGACCGGCGGCGCGAGCTTCTTCTGGGAATGGCAGCGCGAGGGCAAAGCCGCCCGCTGCGTGCGGCACTGGGCGTCGTTCTCGCAGATGAACACCCGTTACGTCTGGAACGATGACGACGCCAGCGTGACCGTGCATTACGTCGACGGCACCGAAGAGGTCTACGTCCACGACGAACGTGCGCGTCTGGTGCGCCAGGTCGCGGCCGATGGCGGCGAGCAGCTCAAGGCATATGACGGGCAAGGCCGGTTGATCGCCGAGCAGGATGCTCTGGGCGCGGTCACCGAATACCGCTACGACGAAGTCGGACGGCTGATCGCGCTGATTCCGCCGGACGATGCGCCAACGTCCTACGAGTACCGCAACGGTTTTCTCTACAAACGTTGCCGTGGTGATGCGGTGTGGATCTATCGGCGCAACGCTGAAGGCGCCGTCACCGAAGCGGTCGATCCCGACGGCCAGGTAACGCATTACTACTACAACCTGCGCGGCCAGTTGCTGTCGCTGCGTTATCCGGACAGCAGCCGCCATCGCTGGGTGTGGAACGAGCTCGGCCAGCTCATCGAAGAAACCCTGCCTGATGGTGGCGTGCGGCGTTTTTCCTACGACGCGCTGGGTCGGCGGATTACCACCCAGGACGAATTTGGTGTTGTCAGCCGGCAGCAGTGGGACGCGGCCGGCCGACTGATCCTGACGACTTCTCCTACGGGCAGCACCCGTGCCTACAGCTACGGCGCCTACGGGCAAGTCACTGCTGAGCGCGACGAGCTCGGTCGTATCACCCGTTACGAATATGACGACGACCTGCACCTGGTCTCGCGACGGATCAACCCCGACGGCACCCGCGTGCAGTATCGCTATGACCATGCGCGGCTGTTGCTGACCGAGATTGAAAACGAATCGGGCGAAAAATACCGACTGGATTACACGCCGACCGGATTGATCCGACAGGAAACCGGGTTTGATGGGCGGCGCACGGCCTACGCCTACGATCTCAACGGGCACCTGCTGGAAAAGACCGAGTTTGGTGATTTCGGTCCCAGTCTGGTCACCCGCTACGAGCGAGACAGGGCCGGCCGTTTACTCGTCAAAACCCTGCCCGATGGGAGCAAAGTTCGCTACGACTATGATCGCCTCGGTCGGTTGATCGCTGTCGATGACGGCCAGAACCATCCGCTGGCCTTCGAGTACGACCGTCAGGACCGCTTGATCACCGAGCACCAGGGCTGGGGCACTCTGCGCTACGCCTATGACGCCTGCGGTCAGCTCAAACGCCTGCGCCTGCCGGACAACAGCAAGCTCGATTATCACTACGCCAAGGGCGGTGCGCTGAGCGCCATCGACCTCAACGGCACGCCGCTGACCCGCCACGTCTATCAATCCGGTCGCGAGCAGCAGCGTCAGCAAGGTCTGCTGCTCAGCGAATATGCCTACGACGACCAGGGCCGCTTGCTCGCCCACGCCGTAGGCCATCGCCATTCCTCGCTGTACCGCCGCGATTATGCCTACAGCGCCAACGGCAATCTCGAGCACATCGCCGACAGCCGACACGGCCAGCGCACCTACGGCTACGACGCCCTTGATCGGTTGATTCGGGTACGCCACTCGCGCGACGAACTGCCCGAATCCTTCGCCCACGACCCGGCCGGCAACCTGCTGATGCAGGACCGCCCCGGCGCTGCGCAGATCAAGGGCAATCGCCTGCTGATGCAGGGTGACCGTCATTACGACTACGACGCCTTTGGCAACCTGATCCGCGAACGCCGCGGCCATGGCCAGACCCTCATCACCGAATACCGCTACGACTGCCAGCACCGCCTGATCGGCCTGACCCGCCCGGACGGCCAGACCGCCACGTATCAATACGACGCCTTCGGCCGGCGCATCCGCAAAACCGTCGACGACGCCGTCACCGAATTCTTCTGGCAAGGCGACCAGCTCGTCGCCGAAAGCAGCGCCAGCCAATACCGCAGCTTTCTCTACGAACCCGGCACCTTCCGCCCACTCGCGATGCTGGATGGCAAAGGCCCGAAAAAGGCCTGCCCGTTCTACTACCAACTCGACCACCTCGGCACCCCGCAGGAACTCACCGACTACAGCGGCGAAATCGTCTGGTCCGCGCAATACGACGCCTACGGCAAAGTCGCCGCCGTCACCCTCGCTGGCGAGGATTACCTCGATCAACCACTGCGCTTTCAGGGGCAGTACTTCGATGTTGAAAGTGGGCTGCATTACAACCGCCATCGGTATTACGACCCGAGATTGGGACGGTACCTGACGCCGGATCCGGTGAAGCTCGCGGGTGGGTTGAACCAGTACCAGTACGTGCCGAATCCGACGGGGTGGGTGGATCCGTTGGGGTTGACGTCCAATTGCCCGCCGCCGAATAAGCCTGGGTGTGAGGTGCCGGGTGGGATTGGCGGGGCTAACGTGGATGATGGTGAACCTGCGCTGCCGAAGATGACGGCTCAGGAGCGTCGGGCGAGGATTGATGAATTAGCTGAAGAAAACGCATACCGACGACTGCATGAAATGGAGAATCCACAAAATGGAGAGCATTTTCTGGAAAAGCACGGCGCCCAAACAACACTACGGTCGCAATTTGAAAGGATTATGACAGGAAAAAATCCAACGACTGGCGTTATAGAGACCTACACCGGTGGATCACTCCATGGACAACCAAAGATTCCAAGCGCGGCTACTCATTTTTTCAGCCATAGAGATCAGCTGAACGCTATCTATAGAGCAAAACTTATATTTCGTCAGACTAATCTTCAAACATCTAGAAGGCCTATGGACATGGGAAAGATAATTGGGGAAGGTTATACCAGAGACGGCATTTATGGGCAGCAGAGGAAAGCTGTGGTTATTCTGAGAGCTAATGGCGATACCGTGACTTCATATGCGGATTTTGAATGATGAAAAAAACGTATGAAATTGTAGATATAAAAAACTTATTGTTTGTTTTTGATATAGAAAATACTACTGATGTCGAAAGGGAGCGATTAATAGTTGAAAAAAATGTAAACGATTCGCGTCAGTTAAAAGAACTTTTCGATACTGTGTTAAGGCCTGAATTTTATGAATACACAGATGCAGAACAAGAATCGCTCATAAATACTGTCGAACATTTTTTGGACAGAAACGACAATTTCGACCTTGTATTTGACCGAATGACAACTTATTTTGACGAAGAAATTACCGATAGGTCCAGTTTTATGAGACTTCTATTGGAGTGCTTAACAAAGTATCGGGATGAAACGGGCTGTGGCTAAAAATCTGCATTCTGGAGTGGCGCCTGGCAAGTAAGCACGCACTCAACTACGTCGAGTTTAACCGACTAACTGAGATGCATTTGGAGACGCCGAAGGATCGAGCAAATACACACTAAACCCCACAACCCCCTTAGCATGATGCTTAGCCTGCGAAGCCATCTCTGCAAGCTGGCTGGCATCAAGCGTTGCGCAAGCCTCAGGTCGCAGATGCACTACCCCAATCGATAACGACAACAACGCAAACTCCTGCCGCACACCCTGTCGGTTTGGTGCTACAAAACAACCGGCTTCCAAATGCTCAGGCCGGTAGAACCGGCGGCATTGGTTTTGGAAGTCGTCGAGCAGTTGATTTAGGCGTTTGCGCCAGTCTTCGGGGCCGAGGACGAGGAGGAAGTCGTCGCCGCCGATGTGGCCGACGAAGTCGCGGGTGGGGTCGATGCGTTCGTTGAGGCATTGGGCGAGGCAGAGCAGGACTTCGTCGCCACGGCCGTAGCCGTAGATGTCGTTGAAGGGTTTGAAGCTGTCGATGTCGACGTAGCAGATGATTGACTCGCGGGCCTGTTGCAGCAGGCGGGTGAGGCATTGCTGGATCGGTACGTTGCCCGGCAGCAGGGTGAGGGGATTGGCGTAGCGCGCCTGCTGGATTTTCAGTTCGGTGATCAGTTTGAGCACGTCGATGACCCTGCCGAGCCCCAGGTAGCTGCCGTTGAGGGTGATGATGAAATCTTCTTCGATGCGCTGGCGGGCGCGGCTGGTGATCAGGCGGCTGACTTGCTGGAGTGACTGGCTGATTTCCACGGCGAGGAAATCATCGTTCATCAGGCGGCTGATCGGTTTGCGCGCGAACAGATCGGTGGCAAACGGTTTGAGCAGTGCGTCCGACAGCGAGTGGCGATGGACGATGCCGCAGGGCTGGCCTTGTTCGTCGAGCACCGCCAGCGAATTAAGGTTGGCCTGGCGGCGAAAGGCCTCCAGCACGGTGGCGGTAGGTGTTTCACGGTGCACGGCGGGTTGGTCGTTGAGCAGTGCGCTGAGGTCACTGCCTTCGTCGTTCAGCGCGACGGCGCTGCTGTCGTGTTTGGGCATCATCGCGCGAGCGTCGCGGGGTGGATGTTCCTGAGGGCGGCCGAGCAGGTAACCCTGGACCAGATCGACGCCCATTTCAGTCAGTACCGCGAGTTCTTCCGGTAGCTCGATGCCCTCGGCAATGACTTGCGCGCGCGAGGCTTTGGCGATTTGCAGAATCGAGCCGACAAACTCTCGTTTCAACGCATCCTGATGAATGCCATCGATGAAGTGCCGATCGATCTTTACGTAATCCGGACGCAATTCCGACCACAGGCGCAGGCTCGAATACCCCGCGCCCAGATCGTCGAGCGCAATGGAAAAACCCATCGCCCGGTAGTGATGCAGGGCGGTTTGCAGCAACTGGAAGTCATCGATCGGGGTCTGCTCGGTGAGCTCGATGACCACTTGGCTCGGCGCAATGCCCAAGTCCTGCAGCAGTTGCAACGTACGCCCGGGTTGGTGCGCGGCTTCGAGCAAGGATTCTGGAGACACGTTAAGGAACAGCTTGCCCGGCAGTTGCTGCTCATTGAACCGGCGGCAGGCGCTTTGCCGGCAGGCGATCTCCAGTTCGCTCAATCGGCCAGCCTGTCGCGCCACGGCGAACAGGGCAATCGGCGAGTGAAGAGG
Source organism: Pseudomonas sp. B21_DOA (assembly GCA_030544685.1). Classification (NCBI taxonomy): domain Bacteria; kingdom Pseudomonadati; phylum Pseudomonadota; class Gammaproteobacteria; order Pseudomonadales; family Pseudomonadaceae; genus Pseudomonas; species Pseudomonas sp. B21_DOA. The sequence goes on from CP086683.1 coordinate 2,816,974, forward strand.
GCTGTTGGACGGGCCACGGGTCAGGGCTTCGTAACCGAGAATGCGGCGTTCGGAAAGACAGATGATCGGCTGGAACAAGCTGTGTAAACCGCTTTGAGTCAGGATCGAGCTCAAGGCGCTCAGCTGTTCGGTCGTGGTCATGGCAGTCTCTGGCGATAAAAAGGACCGGGAGCGCTTGCTCCCGGTCGCTTTATTGCACGACAGAATGATGACTGTTTGATGACGATCCGGGGATCGTCAGCACTAAATTGCCATCACTTACTTCTTGGCCACCTGATTGCTCAGTTTCAGGTAATCCAGCAGCACGCGCCCGGTTTCGCTCAGGTAGGCATCGTCTTCTGGTTTGACCTTGTCCGGCTCGGCAGCGGCCAGTGCGTCTTCGTCTTCTTTCTTCAGCTCTTTGAGCGGTTCTTCGCCTTTGGCCTTGCGACGGATGTTCTCCATCGCCAGCTGCTTGGCGTCGATGTCGGCGTGCTGGGCACGACGATCGGCTTCGTTGAGGCTGACGGTTTTTTCTTCCATCAGTTTCTGCGCCAGGGCCAGCTTGTCGCGGATGAACACGAACTCGGCATCCTTGTTGGTGCGCGCGTCATGTTCGGACTTCAACTGGGCGAGGAACGGCTTGAACGGATCGGCCGCCGGTTTGATCGCCGCGCGGATGGTGTCCCACGGCATGGCTTCCGGCAGGGCGCTTTCGCCGATTTCCTTGGTGTCGATCAGCGACGGGTAGTCGATGTCCGGCAGCACGCCCTGATGCTGGGTGCTCTGACCGGAGACGCGGTAGAACTTGGCCAGGGTCAGTTTCAGTTCGCCATGGTTCAGCGGTTGAATGGTCTGCACGGTGCCTTTGCCGAAGGTCTGGCCACCGATGATCAGAGCGCGGTGGTAGTCCTGCATGGCGCCGGCGAAGATTTCCGAAGCCGAGGCGGACAGGCGGTTGACCAGCAGCGCCATCGGGCCTTTGTAGAACGCGCCCGGGTTTTCATCCTCAAGCACGTCGACACGGCCATCGGCATTACGCACCAGCACGGTCGGGCCCTTATCGATGAACAGGCTGGTCAGCTCGGTGGCTTCCTGCAAAGAGCCGCCGCCATTATTGCGCAGGTCGATGACCACGCCGTCGACTTTGTCCTTCTGCAGCTCGGTCAGCAGCTTCTTGACGTCGCGGGTGGTGCTCTTGTAATCCGGATCGCCGGCACGGAAGGCCTTGAAGTCGAGGTAGAAGGCCGGGATCTCGATCACGCCGAGTTTGTAGTCCTTGCCGTCCTGTTTCAGGCTGAGAATCGACTTTTTCACGGCCTGGTCTTCGAGCTTCACCGCTTCACGGGTGATCGGCACGATCTTGGTGGTCTGGTCGTTCGGCGCATTGCTCGCCGGAATGACTTCCAGACGCACCACGGTGCCTTTCGGACCGCGAATCAGTTTGACCACTTCGTCCAGACGCCAGCCGACCACGTCGACCATTTCCTTGTTGCCTTGGGCAACGCCGATGATCTTGTCGGCCGGGGCGACTTGCTTGGTCTTGTCAGCCGGGCCTGCTGGCACCAGACGCACGACTTTCACTTGATCGTTGTCGCTCTGCAACACGGCGCCGATACCTTCGAGGGACAGGCTCATGTTGATGTCGAAGTTTTCCGCGTTATCTGGCGACAGATAATTGGTGTGCAGGTCGTAGGACATGGCAAAGGTGTTGATGTACGCCTGGAAGATATCCTCGGCACGGGTCTGGTCCAGACGTGCCAACTGATTCTTGTAGCGCTTGGTCAGTGTTTCCTGGATCTGCTTCGGCTCTTTGCCGGCGATCTTCTGGCGCAGTACTTCGTCCTTGACGCGTTTGCGCCACAGGTCGTCGAGTTCTGCGGTGGACTTGAGCCAAGGCGCGTCCTTGCGGTCGATCAGCAAGGTCTCCTTGGTGTTGAAGTCCATCTTGTCCACGCCTTTGTTCAGCTCGGCGAGGGCGAAGTCCAGACGCGCTTTGACGCGGTCCAGATAGCGCTTGTAGATGGTGAACCCGGCGTTGAGGTCGCCGCTCTTGAGGAAGTCGTCGAACTGCGTCTTCCACTTGTCGAATTCGGCGATGTCGCTGGCCATGAAATAGCTGCGCGACGGGTCGAGCAGCTTGATGTAGCTGTCGTAGATGATCACCGAGCGCGCATCGTCGAGCGGCGGCTTGCTGTAGTGGTGACGCTTGAGCAACTCGACGACGTTCAGACTGGCGATGACTTCATCGCGATCAGGCTGCAACTTGTCCCAGCTGTTGGCTGCGAATGTGGTGCCCGACACCGGCAACAGACCGATACCGATGAAAAGAGCGAGGGCGGTGCTGGGGAGCAGATGCTTCATGCTGATTCGACGCGGGGACAATTGATAACGCATATTAGGCCGTCTTTGAAGTCGCCGGTTCTTTGAGAGCCGGTCGCATAATGCAAAAAGCCCGGCGCTACAGCTTCGGGCTCAGTCCAGACTCACTATGGAGGCAGTGTGAAGGCATTGCAAGGCGTTGAAGGTCAAGTGGCATGGCTTGAAGAGCCGAGTCCTACATGTGATGTAGGACAAGTACGCATCCGTGTAGCGGCCGCGGGCCTCAATCGCGCCGATTTATTACAGAAGGCAGGGCTTTATCCGCCGCCGCCAGGCGCCAGCCCAGTGCTCGGTCTTGAGTGTTCCGGCGTGATCAGCGAGGTCGGCGCGGGCTCGTCCTGGCAAGTCGGCGATCGGGTTTGCGCCCTGCTGGCCGGGGGCGGCATGGCTGAAGAGGTGGTCGTCGACGGACGGCACGTGCTGCCGGTGCCGGAGGGCGTTTCGCTGATCGAGGCGGCGGCATTGCCCGAGGTGTACGCCACCGTCTGGCTGAATGTGTTTCAACTTGCAGCGCTGAAACCCGGTGAGAAAATTCTCCTGCACGCCGGCGCAAGTGGAATCGGTTCAGCCGCCATTCAGCTGTGTAAAGCCTTCGGTAACCCGTGCTGGGTCAGCGTCGGTTCCGCCGAGCGCCTGGCTTACTGCGAAGCGCTGGGTGCCCAGGGCGGCGTGGTGCGTACCGATGATCTGGAGAGCCTGCGCGACTTCGGGCCGTTCGATGTGATCCTCGATCCGGTGGGTGGCGATTATTCGGCGCTCAATCTCAGGCTGATGGCGCTGGACGGCCGTTGGGTGTTGATCGGTTTGATGGGCGGGCGCGAGGCGAAGCTGGATCTGGCGCAGGTGCTCGGCAAGCGCGTGCAGTTGCTCGGTTCGACTTTGCGCAGCCGCAGTGATCAGTTCAAAGCGGATCTGCTGAGTGACTTGGGCCAGCATGTGTGGCCACTGTTTGCCGAGGGCCGCTTGCGTCCGCAACTGGCCAAAGCGTTTGCAGTGAAGGATGCTGAAGCGGCATTTGCCGAACTGGCGAGCAATACGGTGGCGGGGAAGTTGGTGTTGGTGATTGACGACAGTCTTAGCTGACACAACAGGTTCCTGTAGGAGTGAGCATGCTCGCGATGGCGGCGTGTCAGCCAATATCAATGTTGACTGGAGCACCGCCATCGCGAGCAGGCTCACTCCTACTTAAATCTTCGTCATTTCCAGAGATGGATCGGCCAGCCGGCCTTTTCGGCGTGCTCAAGCAGCACCGGATCCGGATTGACCACGTGCGGGAAGTCCACCTTAAGCAACAGCGGCAGATCGTTACGCGAATCGGAATAAAAACTCGCGCCTTCGAGGTTTTCTTCTTCGGCATCCAGCCATTCCAGCAAGCGGGTGATCTTGCCTTCGCGGTAAGTCAAGGTTCCGACGGTGTTGCCGCTGTACACGCCATGGGCGACTTCCAGTTCGATGGCCAATATCTCGTCGATGCCCAGACGATCGGCGATCGGGCGAACCAGGTGCGCGCCGGATGCCGAAATCACCAGAATCCGGTCGCCGGCCTTGCGGTGGGCGGCGATGGTTTTGGTCGCGTCGCTGAAGATGATCGGCTCAATGAAATCTTCCACCCACGGGCCAACCAAGTGCTCGATTTCCTCAGGGTGCGGCCTATCAATGGTTCGAGACTGAAGGCCATATAGTCTTCCATCGCCAGATGTCCGCGGCCGTAGGCATCCATCAGTTCCTTGTCGCGCTGCATGAACGACTCGCCATCGACCCAGCCAAGGCGGACCATCTGCTCACTCCATAGCGAGGAGCAGTCGCCGTGGATCAACGTTTCGTCCAGATCAAAAATTGCCAAAGCCATCGGGTTCTCTCCGAGAACAGCTGCAAGCTACGAGCTAATAGCTGCAAGAATTAAAATCAGGTGCACCGCAGTCTACAACCTGAAGCTTGTAGCTCGAAGCTTGCAGCTGCTTTTAAGCTACTTCGCACAAGGCCGTTGGATCGATGGAAAGTGCCAGGCGCTGTCCGTCGGGATGCAGATCGGCGGCGGAGCGGTTGAGCACATCGACCACCAGTTCCACGCCGCGTGCTTCGACGCGATAGCGAATGACGTTGCCGAGCAGGCTGTGGCTGCGGATCTGCGCGTCGAGTTCGCCGTCAAGGCTCAGTTCGATGGCTTCCGGGCGGATGGCGATGCGGTGGTTGATCGGTCGTTGCAACAGCTTCGACGCAGCCTCGGCGTCGAGCAGGTTGTAGTTGCCGATGAAGCCGGCGGCGAATACATCGACCGGCGCGGTGTAGAGGGTTTCGGCATCGCCACTCTGGACGATCTTTCCCTGATTCATCAGGAAAATCCGGTCCGACATGGTCAGCGCTTCTTCCTGATCGTGGGTGACGAAGATCGTGGTCAGGCCGAGCTCGCGCTGGATCTGACGGATCTGTTCGCGCAAGTGCTTGCGAATCCGAGCATCGAGCGCCGACAGCGGCTCATCCAGCAGCAACAAGCGCGGGCGGGTTACCAGCGAACGGGCGAGGGCGACGCGTTGGCACTGACCACCGGACAGTTGATGCGGATAGCGGCTGGCGAAGTCGTGCAGTTCGACCAGTTTCAACACTTCAGAGACGCGCTTGTGGCTGTCATCGGCGTTGACCTTTTGCATGCGCAGGCCGAAGGCGACGTTCTGTTCGACGGTCATGTTGGGGAATAGCGCGTAGCTTTGAAAGACCATACCGATGCCACGTTTCTGTGGGCTCAACGGCACGAGGTCGACACCGTCGAGGAGGATCTTGCCGCCATCCACCGGGGTCAGCCCGGCGATGCAGCGCAGCAAAGTCGACTTGCCGCACCCGGACGGGCCGAGCAGGGTGACGAACTCGCCTTTGTTGATTTCGCAATCGATGTCGCTGAACACCGTGGTGCCGGCGTAACTTTTCTGCAGGTGTTGGACGCTGACGTAGCTCATTCGCTTTTGTCCTTGTTCAAGATGTTGGCGATCCAGGTCAGGACCAGCACGAAAAAGAAATACGAAATGACCAGCGCACTGGTGAAGTGGCCGCTGCTGTTGCGCATGTTGTTCAGGTACACCTGCAGGGTTTCGTAGCGCGTGCCGACGAGGATGTTGGCGAACACAAACTCACCGAACAGGAACGAGAACGACAGCAGCAGCGCCACCATCAGGCCCTTGCGCAGATTCGGCAGTACCACCAGAAATGCCGCTTGAAACGTGCTGGCGCCAAGCAGCTGCGCGGCGTCCATCAGGTCGCGCAGGTTGATCGCTTGCAGGTTGTTGGTGATCGCCCGGTACATGAACGGCAGCGCCACGGTTGAAGTAGCAGCCGATCAGAATCCACGGCGTACCGACCATCGCCATCGGCCCGGAACCGTAGAGCTGCAACAGCCCCACCGAGGACACCACCGGCGGTACCGCGAAGGGCAGCAGGATGAGGATGTTCATCAGCGCATCGAGCTTTGGAAAGTAGTAATGCACGACAAACAGCAACGGCAGGATCAGCACCACCGACAGCACCAGCGCGCCAACACAGACGATCAGCGACTGGCCGAAGGCGTGGAGAAAACGCGGATCGCTCCACAGCTCTATGTACCACTTAAAGGTGAAGCCGCTGGGCAGAATCGTCGCCGACCAGCTGCTGGCGATCGAATAGACCAGCGTGCCCAGCAGCGGCAACAGCAGAATGGCGAACAGCAGATAAACCACGACGCGGTGGTAGAGGCCGGCCGGGCCGGATTCAGCGCGAGACATGGTAGCTCCTCTTCAACAGCAATTGATGCACGACGGTGACAATGGTCATCAGCGCCACGAGCACCACGGCCAGGGCGCTGGCCAGGTTCGGATCAAGGGAGATGTCGCCGGAGACCATCGCCGCAATACGGATCGGCAGAACATTGAAATTCCCGGTGGTCAGGGCGTAAACCGTGGCGTAGGCACCGAGGGCGTTGGCCAGCAGGATCACGAACGTGCCGAGCAACGCCGGTGTTAATACCGGCAGGCCAATGTGCCGCCAGAACTGCCAGCCGTTGGCGCCGAGCAGTGCGGCGGACTCGCGCCAGTCTTCACGCAGAGCGTCGAAAGCCGGGTAGAGCAGCAACACGCCGAGCGGGATCTGGAAGTAGGTGTAGAGGATGATCAGGCCGGTTTTCGAATACAGGTTGAAGTCCTGAATGATCCCCGACTGCTTGAGCATGATGGTGATGCTGCCGTTGAAACCGAGCAGGATGATGAAGGCGAATGCCAGCGGCACGCCGGCGAAGTTGCTGGTCATGTTGGCGAAGGCATTCACGAAGTTGCGTAGCTTCGAATCAACTCGACGCAACGAGTAAGCGCCAAGCACGGCGATGATGATGCCGAATACGCTCGACCAGAAACTGATCTCCAGGCTGTACTGGATTGCCTGCCGATAGAACTTGGAACCGAAGATCTTGCTGAAGTTGGCCAGGCCCCAGCCGGATTCTTCCGATTGCAGGCTGTTGATCATCACCCACACCAGCGGGGCGATTTCGAAGACGATAAAGAACAGCGTGAACGGCACCAGACACAGCGCCGCGAGCCATTTGCCGCGGGTCATGGAATTCACTTGAGCAGCTCCCGGCACACAGGTTTATCGTGGGGCACGCCGAGCAGTTCGCAGATTGTGCCGCAGAGTTCGGTCTGCTTCGGTGTGGCGTCAGGATTAAGGCTGAACGCATTGCCGAGAACGAACAGCGGCACCTGACGTTCTCCCGCCAGCAGGCCGTTGTGCGAGCGATCGTTGTTCATGCCGTGGTCGGCGGTCACCAATACCTGATAACCGGCGTCGAGCCAGCTCTGCAAATAGTCGGCGAGGATGACGTCCGCCGAGCGCGCGCTGTTGCGGTACTGCGAGCTGTCAAGGCCGTGCTTGTGCCCGGCATCATCGATGTTCATCGGGTGGATCAGGAGGAAATCCGGCGCGTGGCGCAGGCGCAGGCTTTCAGCGTCGGCGAACAGGTGCGAGTCCGGGTAATGATCGTTCCAATAGAAGTGGCCGTGCTGGATCGGCAATGACGGATCGTCGGTGTGGCGGTCGCGCGCCGCCACGAACGGTGAGCGGTTGTACAACTCGCTGACCCAGTGATACGCCGCAGCGGCGGTTTTCAGTCCGGCATCGCGGGCGTAATGATAGATGCTGCGCTGGCTGGACAAGCGCGAGACATTGTTGTGGACGATGCCGCTGTCGATCGGCGGCACGCCGGTGAGAATGCATTCGTAAAGCGGTCGGGACAGGGCCGGCAATTCGCACTCCAGCTGATAGAGCGCCGCGCGTCCTGCGCCAACATAAGCCTGCAGATGCCCCATGGCGTGACACGCAACCTCGTAGTTGAGGCCGTCGAGTACGACAAGGATGACGTTGTGCTTCATAGGGGCAAGAACTCCGCGAAATTCAGATATTCCGAAATCAACTCAATCCCTTGTGGGAGCGAGCTTGCTCGCGAAGGCGTCAGATCAGCCAACATCAATGTTGAATGAATAACCGCATTCGCGAGCAAGCTCGCTCCCACAGGGATCTTTGTCGGATCAAGCAGTGGGTCAAGCCATCACTTCATTTCTACGATGACTTCTTCGTTCCACTGCTGTGGCAGGGCTTTGGAGGTCTTTTCCCATGCGTCGGCGTCCTTGACCGGCGTGACGCCCTTGTACTGCTCGTTGGGCAGCAGCTTGGCTTTTACGTCTTCCGGCAGTTGCAGGTGTTCGGCGCGGATCGGCCGGGCGTTGCCTCGGGCGAGGTTGGTCTGGCCGGCGTCGCTGAAGATGTATTCGCGGGTCAGCTTGGCGGCGTTGGGGTTTTTGCGTACTTGTTGATGATCGTGGTGTAGCCGGAAATCACCGAGCCGTCGGATGGAATCAGCACTACGTAATCATCCGGGTTGGCCATCTTGGCTTTGTAGCTCAGGCCATTGAAGTCCCAGACCACGCCGACTTCGATCTCGCCTTTTTCCATGGTGGCGATCGTTGGGTTGGCCATCGACAGACGACCCTGTTTGGCGAGGTCGGCGAACAACAGCAGGGCAGGCTTGATGTTTTTCTCGTCACCACCGTTGGCCAGTGCGGCAGCGAGGACACCGTTGGCGGCCTGGGCAGCAGTGCTCACGTCGCCGATGGAGACTTTGTATTTGCCGGTTTTCAGGTCAGCCCATTTGGTCGGCACGTCGGAGCCGTTCAGCAGCTTCTTGTTGACGATGAAGGCGATGGTGCCGGTGTAGGCCAGTGCCCAGTTGCCGTCCTTGTCCTTGGCCCAGTCCGGAATCTGATCCCAAGTGCTTGGCTTGTAGGGTTGCACCACGCCTTGCTTGACCGCGATCGGGCCGAAGGCAGCACCGACGTCGCCGATGTCAGCGGTGGCATTGTCTTTTTCAGCGGCGAACTTGGCGATTTCCTGGGCCGAGCTCATGTCGGTGTCGATGTGCTTCAAGCCATAATTCGCAGCCAGGTCATCCCAGGTGCCTTTCCAGTTGGCCCAGTTGTCCGGCATGCCGACGCTGTTGACGGCGCCTTCCGCCTTCGCAGCGGCTTCGAGGGTTTTCAGATCGGTGTCGGCCGCCATGGCGGCGCTGCACATAGCAATGGTCGAGCCTAACAGTGTTGCCAGGAAAAGCTGTTTCATTCCGAAGCTCCTTGGTCGTGTTCAACGCTGCGATTGCGGTTGGTGTTGGTCTAGGTCAGCAATACCTGAGCCAATTTAGGTCGGCTGGATGACATTTTGATGTCGATGGCCTCTTGGCTGATCTTTTATCAACCATTGTCAGGAAGGTGCCAGATCAGCGTAGACCAAACCCAAAGGCCCGTAGGGCAGGGGACTTGGCCGATGTATTGCAAGCCGTGAAAGCGACCGTTCGGTAGTTTTGTCATCTGTCGGTCATCTGCACTGCCTAGGCTTGCAACATACGAAGGCGCTTTGATCGGCGTTCGGATTTGCCCCGAAACAGTGCTGGTCTAGTCCAGATAGGTAACGTTGATGCGCGATGAGGCAACGAAAGCGGTGACAGCGATTGGCCAGGTGCTGCAGGAGCAAATCGATCATGGCTTGCTGGCGGCCGGGAGCAAGTTGCCCGCTGAACGCAAGCTCAGCGAGTTATTCGGGACGACGCGGATCACTGTGCGTGAAGCGCTGTTGCAGCTTGAGGCGCAGGGGCAGATTTATCGCGAGGAGCGGCGGGGCTGGTTCGTGTCGCCGCCGCGTTTGGCTTATAACCTGATGCAGCGCAGTCACTTTCACGCGATGGTCAGTGCGCAGGGGCGTGAGCCGTCGACGGAGGTTATTTCGGCGCGGTTGCAGCCGGCTTCGGCGGCAGTGTGTGCGTGGTTGCAGTTGCCGGCGTTGTCGAGCGTGATTCAGATCTGTCGCTCGCGGCGCATTGATGGGCGGCTGGTGTTGTACGTGGAGCACTATCTGAATCCGCAGTTTTTTCCGGGGATCCTCGAGTTCGATTTGAATCAGTCGATCACCGAGCTGTATGCGCGGCATTACGATTTGCACTATGGGCGGGTGCGGTTCGAGATGGTGCCGACGGCGTTGTCGGTGGATGCAGCGGCGGCGTTACGGGTGTCGGTGGGGAGCCCGGGGTTGCGGATTGCGCGGGTCAATTATGATCAGCATGGGCGGTTGATTGATTGTGATCTGGAGTTTTGGCGGCATGATGCGATTCACGTTGGGGTTGATGTGGTTTGACCTTGGCGGCCTTCGCTGCACCTGCACTCGCTGTGTACGACTGCGTCGTACGGTACTCGAGCTTGCGCTCATTGTGTGTAGGAGCTGCCGAAGGCTCGGGCCGCGATCGGACGATGTTTTGATTTTGCTGTTCTGTGGGAGCGAGCCTGCTCGCGAAAGCGCCCCACAGTCACCCTCTCTACTTGCCCACCGCCGCATTCCCATACAAATAATCCGTCGCCAACGACGCTAATGTCCTCACTCCAACCACCAACGCCGATTCATCCACAAAGAACCCCGGATTGTGATTCGGCGCAGCCTTGCTCATGTCCTGATCCCGCGGGGTCACCCCGAGAAACACAAACAATCCCGGCGCCTCTTTGGCAAAGAACGAGAAATCTTCCGCCCCACCCACCAGCGGTCCCTGCACCACGTCATCCTTGGCCGCCCACTTCAACGTCGGCAGCATTTTCTCAGTCAATGCCGGGTTGTTAATCGTCGGGTCGTATTTTTCGATGATGGTGACATCAGCTTTGGCGCCGCCGCTTTCGGCGATTTTCTCGATGGTCTGGCGTACATCGCTGTGCAGTTTCTGGCGGATGCCGTAGTCGTAGGAACGGATGGTGCCGGTCATGTCGACGGATTCGGGGATGATGTTGTAGCGGGTTCCGCCGTTGATGGTGCCGATGCTGACCACTGACGGGTAAGAGGAAATGTCGGTGCGGCGGCTGACCACGGTTTGCAGGCCGACGATGGTTTGTGCGCCGACGGTGATCGGATCGATGCCGTCCCAAGGGCGGCCGGCATGGGTTTGTTTGCCGTGGATCTTGATGCGCAGGTCGTCGGAGCTGGCCAGGGTCGGGCCGGGGCGGTAGGCGATCTGGCCGGCGGGGACGCCGGCCCAGACGTGCAGGCCGAACACCGCGTCGGGTTTCGGCGCTTTCATCACGCCTTCTTCGACCATCATCTTCGCGCCCCAGGTATTTTTGCCATCGGGAATGAAATCGCTCGGGCCTTCTTCGGCGGGCTGGAAGTAGAACACTACAGTGCCGGGCAAGGTGTCGCGCATCCCTGTCAGAATTTTCGCAGCGCTGAGCAGGATCGCGGTGTGGGCGTCGTGGCCGCAGGCGTGCATGACGTCGACTTCCTTGTCGAGATACGTGCCTTTGGCTTTCGAGGCGAATGGCAGGTCGGAGACTTCCTTGACCGGCAGCGCGTCCATGTCGGCGCGCAGGGCCACGGTCGGGCCGGGCAGGGCGCCTTTGAGAATGGCGACAACGCCGGTGCGTGCGACGCCGGTTTTCACTTCCAGGCCCATGGCTTGCAGCTGTTTGGCGACCAGTTCAGCGGTGCGTTTTTCAGTGTTGCCAAGTTCTGGATGAGCGTGCAGGTCGCGGCGGGTTTCCAGCAGCTCCGGCTCGAGCTTCTGCGCCTGCTCGGCGATCTGCGTGCGGGCGCTGTCCATCGTCGCGGCGCTGGCGTGGCTGGCGACCAGGGTGAGCAAAAGGGTCTGGGCAATGCGCGTCAGTTGCATGGGCTTCTCCTTGATTATTGTTGTTGGCTTCCTTGCCTGTGACTGCAACCGTGCGCCTGAGTGCTATTCCTTCGGCTGACCGCCACCGGCAGTAATCACCTGCACACTCATCCGCGGCGTCGCCAGATCCAGCCCCGCCTCATCCAGTTGCCGCTTCAACGCCAAGTTGAACGCCCGGGAAACCTCCCACTGCTTGATCGGCGCAGTCTTGAACCGTGCGCGCAAAATCGCGCTGCCGGACTCGAAACTTTCCACACCCTGAATCTCCAGCGGCGACCAGATGTTGCGGCGTTGCAGCGGATCGCTGCGCATCTTCTGGCCGACGTCGCGCATCAGTTTGATCGCATCGTCGATTTCCATGTTGTACGGCACGGCGACGCGGAAGATGGCGTAGCCGAATTCCCGCGAGTAGTTCTTGATGCTTTTGATTTCGCTGAACGGGATGGTGTGGACGATGCCGTCGATGTCACGCAGGCGCACGGTGCGGATGGTCAGGCCTTCGACGGTGCCGAGGTGGCCGCCGACGTCGACGTAATCGTCAATGGCCAGCGAGTCTTCGATGATGATGAAGAGGCCGGTGATCAGGTCAGCGACCAGCGATTGCGCGCCGAAGCCGATGGCCAGACCGATCACACCGGCACCGGCCAGCAGTGGCGTGACGTTCATGCCCATGTTCGCCAGCGCGACGATCAGCGCGATGATGAAAATCGCCACGAACAGCACGTTGCGGATCAGCGGCATCATCGTCTGCGCGCGGGCGTTGGCCAAACCCTTGCGCGAGCGGGTGAGGGCGTGGTGCACGGCGGTATCGGCGAGAATCCAGATCAGCCAGGAGAAAATCAGCGTGCCGATCAGGCTGAACAGTTTGACGCTGATGTCATGGCCATCACCTTCGGCAAATGCGATCAGCGAATGGCCCCACACGCGCAGGCCCAGTTCGATGAAGATCAGCCACACCAGCAAATGCGTCAGGGTGTAGAAGAAGTTTTTCAGGCGCTCCGAGTACAGCGCATGGCGTTTCGGCCCGCGTTGCGGTTTCAGCGAATGGCGGCGCACCAGGCCGTTGATGACCATGCACAACACCAGCAGCACCGTGCAGATCAGCGACTGCCGCAGCGCGGTACTAGTATCGCCGGCAGAGACAAATGTGGCGAACAGCGAGATGCCGACCAGCACCAGTGCCGGCACGTACCAGAACGTGCCGAGGATCTCGATGGTGTCGCTGAGGGCGCGGCGGGTCAGGCGGCGTGACAGCGGTTGGTTGCGGATCAGGTGCGCGATCGGTCGGCGGAATCGCAGAATGAACAGGCCGGTCGACAATGCCGCGAGGACATTGGCGGTGGTTGCGGCGGTGTGCGCCAGATGCACGCCGAGGCTTTCGACCAGGCGTGGATCGCTCAACGCTTCACCAAACGCGGCAAAGCTGCCGATCAGCCACAGCGGCCGAAACGCCTGGTGACGCAGGATGTACAACGCGCGATGGCGGTGCGGGCCGTCGAGCAGGAGAAGGCGATCACGCAGATCGCCGAAAAACAGGTGCCGACCACCAAGGCATAGGCCAGCACCATCGCCAGGCTTTTGCCCAGCGACGACGGCAGCGCGTAGCTCATGTACACCGTCATCACCAATGCGATCAGCCACGGCCCGAGCTTGCGCAGGGCAAAGCGCAGCATGTCGAGGGCCTTGGGGTGTTGCGGCAGTTCTTCGGTGAGGCCAAAGCGCATGCGCACGCGGTGGCCAAGCCAGATCAGCGCGGCGGCGAGCAGGCTCCAGACCATCAGAATCACGGCGAAGCCGAAGATGATCGGCAGCCATTCGTTGGCCGGGAGCAGCTTGCTGGTGAGTTCGTCCTTGGCCAGATCGAATTCGTTGGACCAGCGAGTGATCGGGCTGTCGGCGCCGGAAAACTGTTTTTCGAAGTTGGCGAGGGTGCCGCCGATCAGGCCCAGCACGCCTTCTTCCGGGGTGGCCTGCGCTTTTTCGTGGCGTCGCGCAGCTTCTTCAGATCACTGAGCAGCTGCGCGCGTTGCTTGTCGTTTTCCAGCGACTTGATCACTTCGTCCAGCGACTGGCCGAGGGGTTCCACGGCTTCAGGCTGCGGTTTGGAAGTGTTGAGCAGGCCGGGCAGACCGACTGCCTGGGCGGGCGCCAGCGGCAGCAGCGTCATCAGGCAGACTAGCAGCAGACCGGGCAAAGCAAAAAGACGAGCAAACACCAGGGGACGACCTCGGGATAGGCGGATGCGCTGGAGTGTACGAGGCCCTCTGGCGCAATGCGAGCCGGGGGCGGTCATTCGTTGAGTTTGGCGAGGATCTTGTAGACCACCGTGGCGAGGATCATCAGCATGCCGATCCACATGGCCAACACCCCGGCGTTCTTGTCACGGAAGTTGAAGCCGATGGCGAGCAGGATCATCCCGCTGAGGATGGGAATGAGCATGGCATGGAAGGACGACATCGAGATCATGAAGACTGCCTTGTCTGTGGGGATGCTTGCAGTCTAGGCGGGTTTTCGAGGCAGGGTGTGATGTGGCTCAGGAATGCATCTGGCCAGAGAGGATTCTGCTTGCTGCACAGGCGCTTTCGTGAGCAGGCTCGCTCCCACAGGTTGATTGGCATTCCAAGGGCAGATGGCTCGCTCCCACATTTGAAATGCAGTTCAACTGCGGGAGCGAGCCTGCTCGCGAAGCTTTTCAGCCTTTATGGCAATTCACGACTGGCATAAAACGCGCTGAGCACTTTGACCAGATGCGCCAGGTCATGGCTGCCGCACAGTTCGCGAATCGAGTGCATGGCAAAGGTCGGCAGGCCAATGTCGACGGTGCGCACACCCAGATGGCTGGCGGTGATCGGGCCAATGGTCGAACCGCAGCCCATGTCGCTGCGCACCACGAAGCTTTGCACCGGGACTTCTTCGGCCATGCACAGATGGCGGAAGAAGCCGGCGGTTTCGCTGTTGGTGGCGTAGCGCTGGTTGCTGTTGACCTTGATTACCGGGCCAGCGTTGAGTTTTGGACCGTGGTTGGCATCGTGCTTGTCCGCGTAGTTGGGATGCACGCCGTGGGCGTTATCGGCCGACACGAGCAGGGATTTCTGAATGGTGCGGACGAACTCGTCACCTTCCGGCAGTAGGCGCCGCAGGGTCTGTTCTAGCATCGGTCCGTCGGCACCGCATGCCGAGCAGGAGCCGACTTCTTCGTGGTCATTACAGACCAGCACGCAGGTTTCGTCGGTCTCGGCGGTGAGCAACGCTTGCAGGCCGGCGTAGCACGACAGCAGGTTATCCAGCCGCGCACCGGCAATGAAATCACCGTTCAAACCGATCACCGCAGCGCTTTGCGTATCGTAGAAGCTCAGCTCGTAATCCAGCACCACGTCGGCATTCAAGCCGTGCTCGCGGGCCAGTTGATCGGTGAGCACGGCGCGGAAATCGACGCGCTCGTCGCCGGCGAACTGGGCGAGGATCGGCGGCAGTTCGGTCTGCGCATTGATCGCCCAGCCCTGATTGGCTTCACGGTTGAGGTGAATGGCCAGGTTGGGAATGATCGCGATCGGTGCCTTGAAGTCGATCAACTGGCTCTCGACCTTGCCGTCACGGCGGAAGGTCACGCGGCCGGCCAGCGACAGATCGCGGTCGAACCACGGCGCCAGCAGCGCGCCGCCGTAGACTTCGACGCCCAGTTGCCAGAAGCCCTGACGCTGCAGTTCCGGTTGTGGCTTGACCCGCAGGCATGGGCTGTCGGTATGGGCGCCGACCAGGCGGATACCGTCGTGCAGGGGAGAGTTGCGGCCCATTTTGATCGCGACGATCGAGGAGTCGTTGCGGGTGACGTAATAGCGGCCGTTGGCCTCGGTGGACCATGGCTCACGCTCGTCGAGGCGCACATAACCGGCGGCCTCCAGACGCTGAACGAGGCTGGCGGTGGCGTGGAACGGGGTAGGGGAGGCCTTGAGGAAATCGATCAGGCCCTGGTTCAACTCTGCGCGCATAAGAAACTCCAGACAGCAATGGACGGGAGTTTAACGTATTGGCCGAACAATTGAATCCGAACGGATCCCCTGTGGGAGCGAGCCTGCTCGCGAAGGCGATTGATCAGTCAACATCGATGCTGAATGTGAAACCGCTTTCGCGAGCAGGCTCGCTCCACATGGGGCCGGTGCTGGCTGTCAGAACGGGGCCGGGCACTCGAAGCGCAGGCGTTCGCCGGTTTGCGGATGAGTGAAGCTGAGCATGCTCGCGTGCAGGCACAGACGTGGCCAGGCTGCCAGCGCCTGTTCATGGGCATAGAGCCCGTCGCCGAGCAGCGGGTGGCCGATCGACAACATGTGCACGCGCAGTTGATGCGAGCGGCCGGTGATGGGCGTCAACTCAACCCGGCACCAATCGTCGCAACGTTCCAGCACCTTCCAGAAGGTCAGCGCATGCTTGCCGAATTCGTGATCGACCACATGCCGTGGTTTGGTCGGCGGATCGTAGCGAAGGGGCAGATCGATGCTGCCGCTGTCCAGTTCCGGCTGACCCCAGGCCAAAGCGGTGTAGGCCTTTTCGGTTTCGCGGTCATGAAACTGCCGCGACAGCTCACGATGGGTGTCGGCATCCCGGGCCAGCAGGATGATGCCGGAGGTTTCCCAGTCCAGACGATGGACGATGCGCGCTTCCGGGTAGCCGTTTTCCTGCAGGCGGGTGATCAGGCAGTCCTTGTTGTCGTCAGCGCGACCGGGCACCGAGAGCAGCAGGGTCGGTTTGTCGACCACCAGCACGGCGGCGTCCTGATGGATGATGCGGATGTTGGACAGCGGCATTAAAACAGCCTCGTAACAAATGCCAACGGCGGTTCAGGACCATTCCACCGGGGAATGGCCCTGAACCGCCGTCATACCTGCCGGATCGACTCAGCGATCGGGCAGGGTGATGTTGAGTTCCAGAATCGAGCAACTGCCCTGGCTTTCCAGTGCAACATGTACGTCATCGTTGCCGATGTTGACGTACTTGCGGATCACGTCGACCAGCTCCTTCTGCAAGGCTGGCAGGTAATCCGGCGTGCTGCGCTGGCCGCGCTCATGCGCCACGATGATCTGTAGACGCTCTTTCGCTACCGAGGCGGTACTTGGCTTTTTGTTGGCACGAAAGAAGTCAAAAGGTTCATTACCTACCTCCAAACAGGCGCTCGAAGAATCCCTTCTTCTCGACATCGAGGAATCGGTGGGCTTTTTCTTTGCCCAGCAGGCGGTCGACGGTATCGCTGTAAGCCTGACCGGCATCGCTCTGGTCGTCGAGAATCACCGGCACGCCCTGGTTGGAAGCCTTGAGCACCGCCTGGGATTCCGGGATGACGCCGAGCAGGGTGACCGAGAGGATTTCCTTGACGTCTTCAACGCCGAGCATCTCGCCCTTTTCAACACGCTCCGGGTGGTAGCGGGTGATCAGCAGGTGTTCCTTGATCGGGTCTTCGCCACGTTCGGCACGACGCGATTTGCTCGCCAGCAGGCCGAGCATGCGGTCCGAGTCACGTACCGAGGAGACTTCCGGGTTGGTCACGACGATCGCTTCGTCAGCGAAGTACATGGCCAGGTGCGCACCTTTCTCGATGCCCGCCGGGGAATCGCAGACGACGAACTCGAATTGTTCCTTGAGCTCCATCAGGACTTTTTCCACGCCTTCGACGGTCAGCGCGTCTTTGTCGCGGGTCTGGCTGGCCGCCAGTACGTAGAGGTTTTCCAGGCGCTTGTCTTTGATCAGTGCCTGTTGCAGGTTGGCTTCGCCGTTGACCACATTGACGAAGTCATACACCACGCGGCGCTCGCAACCCATGATCAGGTCAAGGTTACGCAAGCCCACGTCGAAGTCGACGATCACTGTTTTGTGGCCGCGCAGAGCGAGGCCGGTACCGATAGCGGCGCTGGTGGTGGTCTTACCCACACCACCCTTGCCGGATGTAACCACGAGAATCTTGGCCAAGGTGTTTCACCCCTAAGGAAGAAGGACTGTTCAGCCCCTGAAAAACATCTCTTGAAAACTACTGCAGTCGGACAGCCTTGGCTGGAATTTGGCTTTGGGCCTTTTTCCTACTTCGTTTGAGCCGTTTTCGCTACGTTTTAGAGATGCTTGGAAAATGCGGCAGTATCCGTTAAAGCCGAATGATGTTCAACACGTCGCCTGACAGGCTGACCTGAACGCCCGAGCCCCACATCGGATCACGACGCAAATCCTCGGAGACCTTGTAATGACCGGCGATGGAGATCAGTTCAGCGCTCAATTGCTGACAGAAAATCCGTGCCTTGGTGTCACCTTTGACGCCGGCCAGTGCTCGGCCGCGCATCGGGCCGTATACATGGATGTTGCCATCGGCGAGAAGTTCCGCCCCGGACTGACCGATGAGACCACTACCAGATCGCCACCCTGGGCATATATCTGTTGGCCACCACGTACTGGCGTGGTGATTACGCGGGTCGGTTTGACGGTCGGCTCAGGTGGCTTTTCCGGCTTCTTTTTGACTTCGGCTTCCGGTGTTTCCAGTGGACGCTCGCGGGCACCGGAGGGCGGTAGCACGGGGATGTCGATGGCGATGGCAGCGGCGATGTCTTCGATGCGGCTGGCGCGGATGGCCAGGGTACGCAGGCCATGCTGGCGGCAGACGCGCATCAGCCCCGGCAGGTCAAC
Source organism: Pseudomonas sp. B21_DOA (assembly GCA_030544685.1). Classification (NCBI taxonomy): domain Bacteria; kingdom Pseudomonadati; phylum Pseudomonadota; class Gammaproteobacteria; order Pseudomonadales; family Pseudomonadaceae; genus Pseudomonas; species Pseudomonas sp. B21_DOA. The sequence continues at coordinate 2,835,200 of CP086683.1, forward strand.
CGCGCCCTGGTTCGGCGGCAGTTTGTCGAGTGCCAGAACCAGCGGTGCATTGCTGAAAAAATTCGGCGCCTGGGCGACTTTGGCGGCCAATTGCCGATCGAGGCTTTCGAGGTCGTTACGGGCCAGTTCCAGCACAGTGATGGCCAGCATGCTGCCCTTGAGCTGGAATACGGGATCTTGGTCTAACGGGTCGGTTTGGCTCATGTCGGCATACAACGGCTTGTCACTAAAAGTGCCGAGACTTATAACGAGAACGCCCGCGAGCCGCAAGCCGGGTCGAACGATGTAGAATGCGCGGCCACTGTATTTACGGAAGCTTTAATGGATCGCCCGCGTTTTCGAAAAGCATATCTTGCTCCGCGCTTCTGGCCGCTCTGGTGCGGCCTGGGGCTTTTGTGGCTGATCGTGCAGCTGCCGTATCCGGCGCTGTTGACCATCGGTCGAGTTTTGGGCGCGTTGATGTATCGCGTCGCCAGCGACCGGCGAACCATCGCCCGGCGCAATCTGGAATTGTGCTTCCCGGAAAAATCCGCCGCCGAGCGCAAACGCCTGCTCAAGGAAAACTTCGCCTCCACCGGCATCGCCTTCTTCGAAATGGCGATGAGCTGGTGGTGGTCGCGCGAACGTCTGGCGAAACTGGCCCACGTCGAAGGCCTGGAGCATTTGCAAAAAGCCCAGCGCGAAGGCAAGGGCGTGATCCTCATGGCCGCGCATTTCACCACGCTGGAAATCGGCGCGGCGCTGCTCGGCCAGCAGCACACCATCGACGGCATGTACCGCGAACACAAAAATCCGTTGTTCGACTTCGTCCAGCGCCGTGGCCGCGAGCGGCACAATCTCGATTCGCTGGCGGTGGAGCGCGACGATGTGCGCGGCATGCTCAAGCTGCTGCGCTCGGGTCGGGCGATCTGGTACGCGCCGGATCAGGACTACGGCGCCAAGCAGAGCATCTTTGTGCCGCTGTTCGGCATTCAGGCCGCCACCGTCACCGCGACGACCAAGTTTGCACGGCTGGGCAAAGCGCTGGTGGTGCCATTCACGCAGGAACGTCTGGCCGACGGCAGTGGTTATCGCCTGGTGATTCATCCGCCGCTGGAGGATTTTCCCGGCGAGAGCGAGGAGGCCGATTGCATCCGCATCAACCAGTGGGTCGAGAGCGCCTTGCGCGCGTGCCCCGAGCAATATCTTTGGGCGCACCGACGCTTCAAGAGCCGCCCGCCGGGTGAGCCGAAACTTTATCCCAAGCGTCGTTGATTAGCCGATCTGACAAGCACCGTGGAGTGTTGCGATGAGTCCTGCTGAACCGGTCACAGGTTTGATTCTTTCCGGCGGCGGGGCTCGGGCGGCGTATCAGGTCGGGGTGCTGGCGGCAATTGCCGAATTGCTGCCGGTCGGCGCGGACAATCCGTTTCCGGTGATCGTCGGCACGTCGGCCGGGGCGATCAATGCGGTCAGCCTGGCCAGTGGCGCCACGGACTTTCGCGCCGCCATCGAACGCCTGACCCAGTTCTGGCAGGGCTTTCGCAGCCACCGCGTGTTGCGCAGCGACTGGCCCGGAGTCATCCATCAAGCCAGCCGCTTCGTCAGCCACAGCCTGCTCGGCCTCGGTCGGCAGATGCCGGTGGCGCTGCTCAACAATTCGCCGCTGCGCGAACTGCTTGAGGAAAAACTGCACTTGCCCGGCATCGCCGAATCCATCGCGCGCAAGCAATTGCATGCGGTGGCGGTGACTGCGTTCGGCTACGAATCGGGGCAAGCGGTGACGTTCTATCAGGGCGGCGGCACCATCGACGCCTGGCTGCGGCATCGACGCATTGGCGTGCCGACGCAGCTGTCGGTTGATCATCTGTTGGCGAGTTCGGCGATTCCGCTGTTGTTCGCGCCGGTGAAAATCGGCGAGGAGTATTTCGGTGACGGCGCAGTGCGCCAGTCGGCGCCGATCAGCCCGGCGCTGCATCTGGGCGCCAGTCGCGTGCTGGTGGTGGGCGTCAGCGGCAACCCACGCGGCCTCGATCCGCAGCAACCGCAGGAGCGCGCCTACAGCGGCCAGCAACCGACGCTGGCGCAGATCGGCGGGCACATGCTCAACAGCACGTTTATCGACAGTCTGGAGAGCGATATCGAGTTGCTGCAGCGTCTGAATCAGTTCAGCCATTTGCTCCCGGCCGGCACGCCGACCCGCGCGCTGGGCGTGGCGCCGGTGGAAGTGCTGGTAATTGCGCCGAGTCAGCCGATCGACGAAATCGCAGCACGGCATCGCCAGGAACTGCCGGCGGCGTTGCGCCTGTTTCTGCGGGGGCCGGGCGCGACGAAGACGAGCGGGGCGGGGGTGCTCAGTTACCTGCTGTTCGAGGCGGGGTATTGCAGCGAGTTGATCGAGTTGGGGCGGCGGGATGCGCTGGCCAAGCGCGAGGAACTGTGCCGGTTTTTGCGGATATCCGAGGCGGTTTCAGCCTGACATTTGCGGCGCGGCTATCGCTGGCAAGCCAGCTCCCACAAGGGCATGTGTCGTTCACAATTTTTGAATACACATGGAAACCTGTGGGAGCTGGCTTGCCAGCGAAGGCGTCGGAGAGGACGCCGCCGGGTCAGAAGTGGAACTTGACCAGGAAGCTTGTGGTGCTCTGATCGGTCTTGAAGTACTGGCTGTCCTTGATCCCGTACTTGTCCGACCAATAGTCGTACTCGACACCGACATACAACTGCTTCTCGCCGAAATTCAGCGCCTTGCCCAGGTCGTATTTGACCTGCGGATTGAAGTGCAGGTTGGCGTGGTAGTCGCCCTTGGAATTGGAGTCGTTGTCGACCACCCAATCCATGAAGCCGTCGATGAGGATGTTCGATTTGCCCACCGGGATGGTGTAGGACCACACCGGGGTGATCTGCCAGACGTTGTCACCGGCGCGCGCGCCCTGGGTGTGACGCTGATAGAAGTTCAGCTGGAAGTAGTCGAAGCCTGGAATCGCCAGGTCGAAGCCCGGACCGATCAGGTACGCCTCGGTATCGCCTTCACCGAACTCGTAGGTCATCGCCAGCAACACGTCAGTCACCGGGCCGAAAGCCAGTTTCTGATCGAAGATCTTGCCGAACGACAGGCGCGGGCTGAGCTCGCCGTAGTAGGTGTTGGAGCCGACGCCGCCATCATCCTTGCCGTTGTAGAAGATCTTGTCGATGAACAGGAAGTTGTCCCCATACTTCCAGGCATCGGCGTGCTCGAAGGTCACGGTCTGCTGAATGCGCGGGTTGACCTGGAAGTCCTTGCCATACAGGTAGGTCAGGCTGTTGTTCTGCCACTGCAGCAGGCCTTCGGCCATCGCCTGGCCGCCGGCGAACATCGATCCGGCCAGCATCAGGCTGGTGCACATACGTTTCATTCGGTTGCTCCCAAAGTAGGTGTTCCACGTTATTTTTTAAGATCGGCGCTCTGATGTGGCGCCTTTTTCGTACCGCAAATTTCATCCGATCGGTCAGCTTTCAATGCTGGTAGCAAAAGCTGCGCCAAGGCTTTCGAAAAACCAAAAAACGCCCGTTCGGCTGCTGAAAAACAGTCGACGAGCGTGTTTTCGGGAGGCCTCAGGACTGACCGCAGCCGGGATAAGTTGGCTTTTCGGTCAGAAATTGAATTCAGGCTTTTTTTAGAGCGAATTCGGAAGGCGGCGGAGAATACTGACTCCACGGCCAAGGCTCAAGTGCCCCGCAACAGAGCACCGACGGCAGGTATGGCGCACGGTTGCGGGCCATCTCAGAAGTGCACCTTCAGCAGCAGGCTGGCGGTGTTCTGGTTGGTATCGAAGGAGTGGCTGTTTTCAATGCCGTATTTGTTCTTCCAGTAGCTGTACTCGGTGCCGACGTACACCTGCTTCTGGCTCCAGCCCATGGCTTTGCCGAGGTCATATTTGATCTGCGGATTGATGTGCAGGTTGGCGTGGTAGGTGCCGCGCGAGTTCTCGTCGTTGTCGACGACCCAGTCGAGGTAGCCGTCGATCAGCACATCGGAATTGCCCAGCGGGAAGCTGTAGGACCACGCGGGGGTGATTTGCCAGACGCCATCACCGGGGCGCGGGCCTTCGGTCTGGCGACGGAAAATGTTCAGGGTGACGTAATTGAAACCGGGCACTTTCAGATCGAAACCGGGACCGATCAGGTAAGCCTCGCTTTCGCCTTCGCCGTACTCGTAGGTCATTGCCAGCAGCACATCCTTGATCGGGCCGAACTCGATCTTGCGGTCGAGGATCTTGCCGAAGGACAGACGCGGGGTGAATTCGCCGTAGAAGGTGTGCGGGCCTTTGTTCGGATCTTCCTTGCCGTTGTAGAAGATCTTGTCGACGAACAGAAAGTTGTCGCCGTACTTCCATTTGTCGGCGTGCTCGAAGGTCACCGTCTGCTGATACGACGGGTTGATCGCGAAGTTCTTGCCGTACAGATAGCTGAGGCTGTTGCTCTGCCACAGCAGCAGATCGCCGGCCATGGCCTGACTCGCGGCCAGCAGGCCGCCACTCAACAGAACGTTGCTTTGCGTGCGGATCATCGGTTGCTCACTCTTGTTTTTATTTTCAAGGCACAGAGTTGCGATCCCTTGTAGGAGTGAGCCTGCTCGCGATAGCTCGATTACATTCAACAAATCAGTTGACTGAAGAGACGCAATCGCGAGCAGGCTCACTTCTACAGGGGAATTGGTGTGGCTGTCAGTGCGCATGGCAATCATTGATCGCCGCACGCTCCTTGCCGCCGAGGATGTTGAACAGCAGGTTCAGGGTCAGCGCGCTGAGGGTGGCCATGGCGATTCCGCTGTGGGTGATCGGGCTCATCCACAGCGGCAGGTGGGCGAAGAATTCCGGACGCACCACCGGGATCAGGCCCATGCCGATGCTCACCGCGACCAGCAACTGGTTGCGGCGGTCACCGATGTCAGCTTCCTGGAGGATCTTGATCCCAGTCGCGGCGACCATGCCGAACATCGCAATCGCCGCACCGCCCAGCACCGCCGGGGAATCGACGCCACCAGAAACGCCGCTTTCGGCAGCAGGCTGAGGACGATCAGAAGACCACCGGCAACGATGGTCACCGAGCGGCAACGCACGCCGGTCATCTGCACCAGGCCGATGTTCTGCGCGAACGAGGAGTGAGTGAAGGTGTTGAAGAAACCGGCAAAGAACGACGCGCCGGCATCGCACAGCAAGCCGCGACGGAGCATGCGCGGGCAGACTTCCTGGCCGGTGATCTTGCCCAGCGCGAGGAACATCCCGGTGGACTCGACGAAGATGATCACCACCACCAGACACATCGACAGAATCGGCGCGAGCTCGAACTTGGGCATGCCGAAATGCAGCGGGGTGACGAACTGAATCCACGGTGCGCTGGCCATGCCGCTGAGGTCGACCATGCCGATCACGCCGCACAATACATAGCCCAGGCACATGCCGATCAGCACGGAAATGTTGACCCAGAATCCGCGCATGAAGCGGTGAACCAAGAGGATGGTGGCCAGCACCAGCGCGGCGATGGCCAGATAAATCGGCGATCCGAATTGCGCGGCGTCGACCCCGCCACCGGCCCAGTTCACGGCCACGGGGAATAGCGATAAACCAATCGAGGTGATGACCGTGCCGGTGACCAGCGGCGGGAAGAAACGCACGACCTTGGACATGAACGGTGCGATCAGCATGCCGAAGAAACCGGCGGCGATCGTCGCGCCGAAGATGCCTTGCAGGCCGATGCCGGGCATGCCCGCCATGGCGACCATGCTGCCGACCGCAGCGAAACTGGCGCCCATCATCACCGGCATGCGGATGCCCATCGGGCCAATGCCGAGCGACTGCACGATAGTGGCGATGCCGGCGACGAGCAGGTCGGCGTTGATCAGGAAGGCGATTTCTTCACGACTCAGGCCAGCGGCCTGTCCGATGATCAGCGGCACCGCGATGGCACCGCCGTACATCAGCAGAACATGTTGCAGACCGACCAGGATCAGTTGCAAAAGGGGCAAACGCTGAATGGCGGGTGCGTCGGGGATGCGCGCTTTGGACAGCTCGGACATGCAACACCTCGGATCTTTTTTATTCTTGTGATTAACAGCTGCCGGGTTGCTTGCAGCTGTTTCTTTGCATCAGGCAGACCGCGGAGCGGCCATTCGCGGGCAAGCCCGCTCCCACACAGGCTATGCAAAACCCTGTGGGAGCTGGCTTGCCAGCGATGCTTTTAACGATTAATTGGTCTGCGCTCCCTGGGCAATCCAGGCACCGATCAGGTCACGTTCCTGCTGGGTCATCTGGGTGATGTTGCCCAGTGGCATGATCTGTGTGGTGATGGCTTGCGCCTGAATGCGCGCGGCGTTCTGGCGGATCTGCTCGGGGGTATCGAACATCACACCGGCCGGGGCTGCGCTGAACAACGGGCTGGTCGGCTTGGACGAATGGCACACCGTGCAACGCTCTTGAATCACGTTGTGCACTTTGTCGAAACCGGGGCCGGCATTCGAGGCTTGCGCAGGTGCCGCCGCAGGGGCTGCGGGTGCCGCAGGTTGCGCCGCTTCGGCCGGTTTCGCGCCACCGCCCAATGCCGTCTCCGGCAGCGGTTGGTACTCGATTTTCGCCGGTGCCTTGGCCACTTCAGGTGCGTTCGACATCGGCATCGGACCGGTGACGTAGGCCAGGCAGATCATGCCCACCGCTGCCACTGGCAGGGTCCAGGCAAACTTGTGGCTGTCGTGACGGGTGTTGAAGTAGTGACGCACCAATACCGCCAACACCGCGATCCCGGCCAGGATCAACCAGTTGTACTGGCTGCCGTAAGTGCTCGGGAAGTGGTTGCTGATCATGATGAACAGCACTGGCAGGGTGAAATAGTTGTTGTGTCGCGAACGCAGCAGACCCTTGGCCGGCAGCGCCGGATCCGGCGTGCGGTTCTCGGCGATCGCCGCCACCAGTGCGCGTTGCGCCGGCATGATGATGCGGAACACGTTGCCGACCATGATGGTGCCGATGATCGCGCCGACGTGCAGGTACGCACCCCGACCGCTGAACACTTTGCTGAAGCCATAGGCCGCGGCAATGATCAGGACGAACAGAATGAAGCCGAGCAGGGCAGGTTTCTTGCCCAGGGCCGAATCGCAGAGGAAGTCGTAGACGAACCAGCCGACGATCAGCGAGCCGATACCGATGGCCACACCTTCAGGACCGCTGAGGCCGCTGCCGGGTGCCACGAGGTAGAGCACGGGGTTGGAGTAGAACACCACGCACAGCAGCGCGATCCCCGACATCCAGGTGAAGTAGGCTTCCCACTTGAACCAGTGCAGGTTGTCCGGCATGGACGGTGGGGCCAGTTTGTATTTTTCCAGGTGGTAGATGCCGCCGCCGTGGATCGCCCACAGATCACCGGCCAGACCGGTTTTCGGGTTGACGCGGTTGAGGTTGTTCTCCAGCCAGACGAAGTAGAACGACGCGCCGATCCAGGCCACGCCAGTGATCATGTGAACCCAGCGCACGCTCAGGTTCAGCCATTCCAACAGATGTGCTTCCACAGTCTTTACCTCTCGCCCGTCACTCTTGTTGTCGAGTGATCGGACCTTCTCTTATTGGTGGGGGCGAGGATCAACCGCTCATCCTCTTTGAAAAAATGCTCATCGCAGTTATTGCCTGTGCCACTGCGATCAACCACCAGGAAGTCATCCCGCTTTTCGATCGTCAGCACCGGGTGGTGCCAGACGCCGCGATGGTAATTGATGCCCTGCCTGCCGTTGGTGACGAAGGCGCGGACCAAGCCTGATACAGGTGCATCGCCAACTGGCGCGACCACGATCAGAAAGGGGTTGCCGAGCAGCGGAATGAAAGCCTGGCTGCCCAGCGGATGGCGTTCCAGCATGCAAACGGTCAGCGGCATGTCCTGCGCGTCGGCGCGGAAAATGCTGATGATTGCGTTGTCCTCAGGCGTAGCGGTTTCGACCGTCGCCAGTTTGTGGAAGCGCATGGTCGAACCGTTGTTGATCATGAAGTGATCGCTGCCGTCGGTTTCGATCACGTCACCGAAAGGGGCGAAGGCTTCTTTGGTCAGCGGTTCAATCGTCAATGTGCGCATGCTGTTCTTCTTATCCGGATTCTGTGTTGTTAGATCTATCGCCATCGCGGGCAAGCCCGCTCCCACAGTGGACTGTGGCGTTCACAAAACCTGTGGGAGCTGGCTTGCCAGCGATTGGGTTCAACCTTGTTTAGCGACCTTGCCCAATACACGCAGGCGACTCACGCCACCATCCGGGAACACGTTCAGGCGGATGTGGGTGATCGGGCCGAGTGCCTTGATCTGCTCGACGAAGGTGTGTTCGGCGTGCATTTCCAGCTTCTGGCTTGGCAGCAGTTCGCGCCAGAACAGCGACTGGGTTTCGATCTGGCTGTCGGTGCCGCCCTTGACGAACGCGCCCTGGATCGAGCAGGTGTCCGGGTAGTTGCCTTTGAAGTGCAGGGTGTCGACGACGATTTTCTCGATCTCGCCCGGATGACCCAGCGCGACGATCACCCAGTCATTGCCCGGCGTACGACGACGTGCGGTTTCCCAGCCGTCGCCCATGTTGATGCCACGGCCCGGGTTGAGGATGTTGCTCATGCGGCCGAAGTGTTCGTCGGAGCAGGCGAGGGCGCGGCCACCGTTAAGGGCTGCGGCCAGATCGACTTGCTCGTTGTCGCCAACAGCGGACCAGTCGCGGAACGGAATGCCGTACACGCGCAGACGGGCAACACCGCCGTCCGGGTAGATGTTGAAGCGCAGGTGGCTGAACGCCTGGTCGTTGCTGATTTCGTGGTAGTGGTGGCTGTTGCCCTGCAGCTCGACGGCCGACAGCACTTCAGTCCACTGGGTGTTTTCATCCGGCTCGCCCGAGGCCAGGAAGCACGCTTCCAGCGAGGCCGACGGCGGATAGTTGCCGGTGAAGAATGAAGTGTCGATGTCCACGCCTTTGATCGAGCCCGGTACGCCCAGACGGATCACCGCGCTGTCGTAACCTTCGAAGCGCTTGCGGCGCGACTCCCAGCCGTCCATCCACTTGCCGTTGTCATCGAACACGCCCTCCTTCCATACGGCCGGGTTCGGTTGGAACAGACGATTGGCGTCTGCGAACCAGTCATCGGTGACCGAAATGATCTTGGTGCCCAGGCGGGCGTCGGCCAGGTTGACGTATTTTTCGAAAGGTACGGCGTAAGCTTTCATTCTTCTTGTCTGCCTTTGATAAGTTGGCTGGGGATGCTCGCAGGGCCCTGGGTGCTCTCCGCGTTTGATGCACTCGGGCCAGGCTTGCTAAAGAGTCAGTAAACGGAACAGGGCAATCTTGTTGATCTCCGCCAGCGCGCATTTGAACTCGGCTTCCACCGAATTGTTGATGCGCGTTTCGAACGCCGCGAGGATCTGATGCCGGTTGCTGCCTTTTACCGCCATGATGAAGGGAAACTTGAACTTGGCTTTGTAGGCGTCGTTCAGCTCGGTGAAGCGCTGGAACTCTTCGGCCGTGCATTGGTGAATACCGGCGCCAGCCTGTTCATTGGTGCTGGCTTCGGTCAGTTGGCCCTGGACGGCGGCTTTGCCGGCCAGGTCCGGGTGAGCGTTGATCAGGGCCAGCTGGCTGGCATGATCGGCGCTCAACAGGATATCGCTCATGCGCTGGTGCAGGGTTTCGATCTCGTCGATCGAAGCGTCCGCACCGAGGTCGTAGGCCTTTTCGGCCACCCATGGCGAATGTTCGTAGATGTCGGCGAAGGCTTTGACGAAAGCGTCGCGGCTCAGGGTCGACGGTTGCAGGGTTTGAAAGCGGCTCATTTTGCAGTCCCTTGGTACGGGTGGGTTTCTTGCCAGTGGCGCGCGATGTCGACGCGACGGCTGAACCACACCTGTTCATGACTTTTGGCGTATTCGATAAAGCGCTTGAGCGAAGCGAGGCGACCGGGACGGCCGATCAACCGGCAGTGCAGACCGATCGAGAGCATTTTCGGCGCTTCGGCACCCTCGGCGTAAAGCACATCGAAGGCGTCTTTGAGATATTCAAAGAAATCGTCACCCTTGTTGAAACCCTGCACTTGCGTGAAGCGCATGTCGTTGGTGTCGAGGGTGTAGGGGATCACCAGATGCGGCTTGCCGGTCGGGTTGTTCGGTTCCCAGTAGGGCAGGTCGTCGTCGTAGGTGTCGCAGTCGTAGAGGAAACCGCCTTCTTCCATGACCAGCCGACGGGTGTTCGGCCCGGTGCGGCCGGTGTACCAGCCCAGCGGACGTTCGCCGGTCAGTTCGGTGAGGATGCGGATCGCTTCGAGCATGTGCTCGCGTTCCTGCGCTTCATCCATGTACTGATAGTCGATCCAGCGGTAGCCGTGGCTGCAGATTTCGTGACCGGCATCGACCATCGCGCGGATCACGTCCGGGTGACGCTGGGCGGCCATGGCCACGGCGAAGATGGTCAGCGGAATGTCGAATTCCTTGAACAGTTTCAGAATCCGCCAGACGCCGGCACGGCTGCCATACTCGTAAAGCGATTCCATGCTCATGTTGCGCGCGCCTTGCAGCGGCTGAGCAGCAACCATTTCAGAAAGGAAGGCTTCAGACTCCTTGTCGCCGTGCAGAATGTTGCGCTCGCCACCTTCTTCGTAATTGAGCACGAAGGACAAAGCGATCCGGGCATTGCCCGGCCAGTGTGGGTGAGGAGGGTTACTGCCGTAACCGATCAGGTCGCGTGGGTAGTCAGCGCTCACTGCAGTCTTCCTTCTTGTACGTTGACAGATTGGTGTGGCGGCCTGGCAGGCTGGCGTCACAGCGATGGGCTGATTGTATACAACTTTATTTACATTTTGTAAGCCTGAATTTTCGCATTTTTCACCGGCTGTCATCTTTTGCTGCTAGCGGTTCGAGCCTGCAAGAAACCTGCCTGACCAGTCAGCTAATGAATAGAAGGTTCAATGATCAGGCGCATTGTCTGTAGATTGGCGATAAAGGCCCGGATGGCGGGGGTGAGGCGAAAAATGTCGTTTTTATTGTGTACAATTTTTTTGAAAAGTGTCTTAATCAGTCGCTCGCCGCAGCGTTTCGTGCTCCGAATCGGTGCGGTCTCCTTTTCAACTGACTTCGGGAGGCGCGAGGTCTGACCGCTTGTTGCGGCCAGGCGCGCAGAATCAATGGGACGTTTGACAACACACGTTTTGGACGCTGCACACGGTTGCCCGGGCAGCTCGATCAAGGTCGAGCTGTACCGCGTTGAAGGATCGCAGCTGGAATTGGTCGCCAGTGCGACAACCAACAGCGATGGCCGGGTCGACGCACCGTTGCTGCAAGGCGACGATTATCGCACTGGCGTTTATCAGGTGCAGTTCCACGCCGGCGATTACTACCGCGCCCGCGGTGTGCAACTGCCCGAGCCGGCATTTCTCGACGTAGTGGTGTTGCGTTTCGGCATCTCCGCCGAGCAGGAGCACTATCACGTGCCCCTGCTGATTTCGCCTTACAGCTATTCCACGTATCGGGGCAGCTGACCCCCAAGCAGCTGCCCCCACCGGGAAGCGACTGCGCATATAGCTTCTTTGGTCTTTCGCCCGCCCACACTGCGGGCTTTTTTCCCTCCAAACCGGCGACCGAGCGCCATGCTCAGCGTTCGCGAATGATGAATACCGAGTCAGGCTTGCCGGCAACCTTCAACACTCCCCGATCAGCCAGACCACTTTGTTTTGCGCGGCGGCCTCGGTCAGCGCCTTGAAGGCGTCCTGGCCGATTCGCGCGGGTGTGCTCGGTTCGGTCAGTTCATTGCCGGGCACATGAGTGAGGCCTGCCTGGTCGATCGCTCCCAGTTTGAGGAAGAAAATCTGATCGTGGTGGGCCCGTTTGAATACCAGCGTCGGCATGCGATGTTCATACGTCAGCGGGAATAATTCGTAGCCGCTGTTAACCAGCAAGGAACCGATCAGCCGCCTCAGGTTCAGGTCCGAGGGATAGGTTGAGTAGTGATTCCAGGCCGCTGGAAAACGCTGCGGATCGAAGGTCAGGCGTTGCAGCTCACTGTCGACTTGGGAAGGCATCGGAATCAGTCGTTTCCCGCCAAGGTCAATATCCGGCGCCACGGTCAGCATGCTCATCGGGTCGGCGCGGGTCTGGGCCGGCGTCGTAGACAGCGGCCGGTGCTGCCATTGCTGCAACGCAGCATCAATGTTGACCAGCCCGGTGCCGGTGATCGTCGGCGAGTGGTCGGCCAGTTCGAATAGTCGTCGGGCCACGGCGCGCGCGGTGGCGTCAGAAAAATCGGGGAATGCACGAGCAACGGATTGGGTGATTGGCGCTTCGAAAAAGTGTTTGCCCGGATGTATTTCACCTGGATCGTTGCCGATTCGAAACGTGGCCACCGGCTGCAAGGCGGGGGCGGTGGCCAGCATGTGTTCGAACGCCTCGAAGTGCGTTGGCGCGAACTCGGGATGAAGCACGAAAAACACCCGGGGCGCGGGGTTTGAGCCAACGGGCACGATGGGATAATGCAACCAGCCAAGCTGCACCGATTCGATCCCGGCAGGCTTGTTCAAATGGCCCCAGGGCAACCAGAAATACGCCGGATGCTGATCCTGGGCGCTGGGTGCTTGCCGTGTTGCCGGTTCGTCAGTCTCCTCCAGCCGTGGCCGCTTGCTCGGGCCGGCGATGGGCTCTTCGGCCTGGGCGATCGGCTGTCGGCTGGATGATGGGGGCTCTGCGGGCTGGATGCCGGGTGCTTTCTGCCGCCAGAACACGGTTCCCGCGATCTGTTCAAAAATATCTCCGGTGCCGCATGGCTTGCCGCTGACGCCTGCTGATAGTCGCCGTCCTTGTTTTTGCGCACCATGACTGTTCCGTCAACCGTGGTGACAAAGGTCTGCTTGAGCTTGTTGTAGCGAATGCCATCAGTGGCCAGTTGCGGCTTGGTCAGCGTGTTGACGTCCGAGGGAGCCAGATAGTCGGGGCTGGCCAAGGTAGTCGGGGCGCGCCGGATCGATGGCCTGTCAGGGCGCTGGATGCTCCAGCTCGCCTGGCCTTCGTTGGGAACCAGGGCGAGGCCGGTGACGCCGGGGGCGAAAGTCAGGGGTAAATGGTAGTTGCCGTGCAGATCCTGTTCGACCACGAACCGTCCTTCACTATCGATTTGTGCGTACGTTCGCTGATCCGGACCGGTGAACAGACCGCTCTTGTCTGGCACGGCAATCAGCTCGTGAGCGCGCTCCTGCGGCCAGGGATCGCGTTCCGAGTGGTGCCAATACGATTCGCTGTAGGCGGCAACTCATGAATGACCACCGCAGGCTGGCGATCAACCGCTGCGGAGGTGTCGGCGCCCCGGCTGAGGGGTGGCGGTTGAATGCCCAGCAGCAAGGCATCCGGCATGTGCAGACCGATGGTGTTGCTGCGTGTCGGCGAACCTGAGCCGGAGGCGTCGGGGAGGTCGGTTTTTGTCGTGACAGAAACTTTTTGGGTGGTTTGGCCATACTGAACTACTCATGAAGTGGATGCGCAGGCGCGCGCAGGCGCCTGGCAAAGCGCAGGGTTGCAAAGGGTGCTGTCGATTAATTGTTTTGCCGTTACGCTACAGGGACATTGAGGTTTGGCGTCGGCAGGAAGATCCCGGACTGATGGCTGCAACGATTGGCCACTTGCAACTCGGATGCTTCAACTCGCGAGTTATCGGCACGCAATACCCAGCCGTGTGCGGCAAAGCTGTAACTCACTGCCGCTGACTCATCGAAGATCCAGCCCGCGTTTCTGACCTTCACCACCTCGCTGGCCAGCGAGGCCAGTGCTGAGGGCAGCGGTCTGGTAGCGTTGGGGGCTTCAAAGAATCGTGCATCAAGGCCATCGCGGTAGACCCGGTCAAACACCAGATCGACTGTATGCACCACTCCGTTCTCAGTGATGACTCGAATCTGATCAATCAAGTCCTCGCTTTCGTACACCGGTAGGTAAACAGTACAGGTGCCGATGGATAGCTGATTGTTCGAGAGTCTGATATCGACGGGCCCGAGTTTTGTGGCATCGAGCTCCCACGTAGAGGAGTGCATCAGGCGCACGGTCGAGCTGGCGAGGGCGCCCGGTGTAGAAAGTCGCAGTGTCATGTTGGCAACGAGGTGTATCAGATACGTGGAGCCTTCTCCCACCAGGCTTTCCATCGCGGTTTGCACGGTCTGCGCGGTTAGCGTGGCACAGCAGTTGCGATTGCCCATTTCGTACGCCCTGTTTTCCGGCAGGGCATAACTGTAGCGTCGCGAGCGGACTGGCAAGGGCAGCTTCATTTGCCTGATCCAGTCCCTTGGTATGCTGTAATCGGTGAAGGCCGGCAGGACATCGGTTTCATCCGAGAGGCCGGCATTGATGGCGACACCGTCATTGAAAATCAGTACATAACGGTAAAACGGCCTGACAGCCATGGTGCGCAACATTTTTGTCAGGTTGTCTTGTTCGCCTTCATTACGAGCGGCGGCGAAATAATTCAGTTTGATCCGCTTTTCGCCAACGTGATAAACGAGATGACACCCTGCTGTCAGGTGATAGGACTTGGGTTTGTATGCGAATAAATGCGCCTCGGCCTTTGTCAATTCATCGCTGCTGTAATCAAGATAGATTCTGGTGACGGTCTCAGCGCGCAGCACCGAGTAAAAAGTTGTCATGTTGCTGGAGCGGGGCAAGTAATAGCTCGCTTCCTGCTGATGCCTGATCCAGCACTCTTCGGCGTAAACGATAATGGGTTGTTGTGACTGACCAAGTTTGATCAGTATTTCAGCAAAGTCTGCCGTTTCGTCCTTTGAGAGTTTCTCCGGCAGCTCAAATCTGAAATGGAAACCGTCGCTGGTGATGAAAGTCAGATCCCTATTGATCAGTAGGCGGACGTTGGCTTTTGTTTCGTAGACATCATGAATGGTCAAGATGTTTTTTGATTGTTCATGAAACTCGAACCCCGAAGTGATAACCAGGTCGTTACCCTCGATGTGCCATGAGTCAATAAGCTCTTTTTCCAGTTCAGTACGATATGGCTTGGCTGTTTGCCATCTTCGAAGATCGAGAAGCGTCCGGCCACATGTGCAATCAAATATTGATCGGCGCCCGTTTCACCGGATGCCTTGGCATTCTTGTGCAGCAGGTAGATCTGATCATCGCCGGCACCCGCTTCGATCACGTCACTACCGCGGGCCTTGATAAGGTTGCTTTGCGCCGTACCGGTCACGACGCTTGCGGCGCCGTTGACGGTTTCAACGTTTTCAATGCTGTCCAGCAAACTGTGCAAGGCATACTTTTTGCCCTGTTCGCTTGATTTGTCGGTCGAAATGATCTGCAGCGTGCCGGCCAGCAGGTCCACGTCATAACCGGTTTTATCGGTGCTGTAATCGGAGTAACGGCCACCGAGCACCAGCGTGTCCTGGCCTGCGCCACCTCGCAGTATCGAATGTTCTGTGGCATCCACATCTTGCTTGAGGAATTCGGCCGCATTGTCGAACACGAACTGGTCGTTTTTCTCGCCACCGGTGAGGTCTTTTTCCCGGATTTGTAATGAAAGACGTTCGGTTTTTTTCGACCCCCTTGATTGAATCTCGACCTTCGGCCAGCAGCCACATAACGCTCTTGTTGTCTGCCGGGGTGCCTAGTTCGGCGCCAGGCGTGTTCTGTGTGACGCCTTCACGGGCATCGATGGTGTCATCCAGACCGACTATTTCAGGAACATGTACCGATTCCCAGGCGTCGCGTTTCGTCCACCAGTTTCGCTTCCAGACTCTGGTGGGCCGCAGGCGGACTTCGAATTGGCCATTGACGATGGCTTCGGTACTGTCCTTGAGAGGGCCATCGAGCAATTTTCTCGCCGTCGTCTTCAACTTGATGGAATGCTGCAACAGCGTCTTGGCCTTGATATAACGGTCTTGAACGTGCTGATCGATATCCGCCATGCAGAACGAAAACCAGCCAGTGCGCCAACGCTCATCCAGAGTGAGTTCTATGTAGTCGTCGATATCGTCGACAATGCGCACCGCACCATAGACCTGCGAGCCGATGGCTAGCATTGCACCGGCAGCCAGTCCAACCGGGCCGGCGAAGGAAAAGCCGGCCATCGCCGCGGCGCCGAGAATCACCGTCATGGCGGCGCTGGTAATACTCAGGCTGGCGCTGACGTAATGATCCAGTGCTTCCTTGCCCGTGGCGTTCTCGGCAGCATTCATGGATCGCACGGCGGTGTAGATATCGAAAGGCAGCGTCAGCGCGCCCCCGAGCAGACCGCCTGAACGGCCCAGCCTGAGCGCCATTCGGGTTCTGGCGAAGTCACGGTAGGCATGTTGCCCGACAGTGAGCATTTGGGTGGCAGCTTTGCTGACGCCAATGTCGACGGCGATCGAGCCAAGTTCCGAGGCGATGCCTGCGCTGTTGATCGCGATCTCTGCGGTGTTCTTTGTCTTGATTGCATCGAAGACTCCGCGCAGTCCCATGAATATCCCGAAGCCTTGAATACCTACGCTGGAGCCGAGTGTTGCGTAGCTTTTGGTCAATGTTTTCCAGCGTGGATGGTGTTGAGGCAGATGCACATGCTGCAGGTCGAGTGCCTGTGCCGCATTGGCGAGTTTCACCAGCTTGCGCCGGTAGTTGCCCGGTTCGTGCTCATCAGTAACGCGACCGCTGAAGAGCGCGGGGGCGGTCAAGGGGCGATGACTGGCCATTTCAAACAGCAGGGTTGGCAATAAATAACTGTCACTGCCGGTGGCAGCCTTCATGGCATGTTCGACCTTGTTCAGGTCCAATTGCACGGCATCGATAAAAGAACGCTTCAGCACTCGACTGAAGGTGTTGCGACCATTCAATGGTTTGCCGTCGACGGTCGCTCCCAGACTGTCAAGCGCAACCCGCGTTATCGAGATGTCGCCAATTTGCAGAGGGCCGAATATTTCGTCCGCGAACTTCAATTGGTTACGCTTGGAAGGGTGTTCGGGAAAGTCGATCGTTGCAGACGTGCGCTCGTTGCTCTCGAAAAGCATATCCGTGATAACGACCGTGTCGGTAACTTTCTGATTGTTTGGTTCTATTGCAGGATCGGTTTGAATCGAGGCGTTTTGTATCAAGGTGGCCATGAGAACTTCCTTGTTCAGGCTGTCGTTTCGAATTGAAGCGGATATTAAGGCGCCCCTTTGAGCGCTGTATATAAAGGGGTTGTTGCGGTGTATTGCTCGTCAATGATTACAGGGTTGGCGCGCCCTGGTTAATTGTAAACAGCAGCATCCCGACTCGAATCCGTTCAGTCGGGATGAACAGCCATTATTTAATGACTGCTGAGCAATGATGCCGCGCCGGCGCCGCCAAACAATCCGGCACTGATCCGGTTGAACCAGTTCTGGCCTTTACCGCTGCGCAGATACCGCGCTGCGCCATGGGCGCCCAGGCCGTAGGCCAGCTTGCAGCACAGGTCGAGTACCATCCAGGTCGCGATCATGATCAGCAATTGCGGCAGAAAAGGTTGGTTGGCGCTGAGGAACTGCGGCAGAAATGCGGCGAAGAACAGGATGTCCTTCGGATTGCTCGCGCCCAATACGAAGGCACGCCCGAACAGTGTGCGAAAGCGCGGCACCGGTGCGGCGTCAGGGACTTCGGCGCCCGTGGATGGCTGCCGCGATTGTTGCCAGCTTTGCCAGGCGAGATAGAACAGGTACAGCGCGCCGACGATTTTCAGTGCGCTGAACAGCTGCTCAGATGCCAGCAAAAGAGCACCGAGGCCAAGCGCCGAAGCGCTGAGCAGGCAGACCGAGGCAATCACCCCGCCGAGAAACGCCGGGTAAGACCGGCGCAAACCATAATTCAGACTGTTGCTGATCATCAGCAACGACAGCGGTCCCGGGATCAGGATCACCACCAGTGCAGCGCCACTGAACAGCAGCCAGGTTTCCAGACTCATCGTTTTGCTCCTTTGTTGTTATCGAGATGCGCAAAAGCCCCACCCGTGAGGGTGAGGCTGGTTTGAAGCCTGAACCGCGCAGCGCTTACAGGAAGATGAACTTGGCGATGAAGATCGCGCAGAGCACCCACAGGCTGACGGAAATTTCCTTGTACTTGCCGGTGCCGGCCTTCAGCGCCACATACGTGATGAAGCCCAATGCGATGCCGTCGGCAACGGAGAAGGTCAGCGGCATCATGATCGCCGTGACAATCGCCGGAATCGCGTCGGTTGCTTCATCCCATTCGATGTGGGCCATGCCGCCCATCATCAGCATCGCCACGTAGATCAGTGCGCCAGCCGTGGCATAAGCGGGAATCATGCCAGCCAACGGGGCGAAGAACATGGCCGCTATAAATAGCACACCCACGGTGACGGCGGTAAGACCAGTCCGACCACCAGCGGCGACGCCGGCGGCACTTTCCACGTAACTTGTCACGGGAGGCACGCCAACCACGGCGCCGAATACGCTGGATGCGCTGTCGGCCTTCATCGCCCGCGAGAGGTTTTCGATGCGACCGTCAGCCGCGACGAGATTGGCGCGCTGGGCCACGCCCATCAAGGTGCCCGCGGTGTCAAACATGTGCACAAAGAGGAAGGCCAGCACCACGCTGATCATGCTGACGTTGAACACACCGGCGACGTTCATTGCCATCCAGGTCGGCGCCAGGCTCGGCGGCGCGGACATGATGCCCTCGTAGTGCACCAGGTCCAGACCCCAGCCGGCGAGGGTGACGGTGATGATGCTGATGAGGATTGCCCCGAACACGCGGTGGTAACTCAGGATCGCGATCATCAGGAAGCAGATCGCGGCCAGCAGTGGGCCGGGTTCGCGCAGCGAGCCGAGTTTGATCAGCGTCGCCGGGCTGTCGACGACGATCCCGGCAGTCTTCAGACCGATCAGGCCGAGGAACAGACCGACACCGGCGCCCATCGCAAAACGCAGGCTGACCGGAATGCTGTTGAGCAGCCACTCGCGAATCCGCGAAAAGGTCAGGAACATGAACAGCACACCCGAAACAAACACCGCGCCGAGCGCGGTTTCCCAGTTGTAGCCCATGGTGCCGACCACGGTGTAGGTGAAGAAGGCGTTGAGGCCCATGCCCGGTGCCAGGCCGACCGGCCAGTTGGCGTACAGGCCCATCAACAGGCAGCCCAATGCCGCGGCAATACACGTGGCGACAAAGGCCGCACCGTGATCGATACCGGCGTCGGCCATGATGTTCGGGTTGACGAAGATGATGTAAGCCATGGTGATGAAGGTTGTCAGACCGGCAATCAGCTCGGTCTTCACCGTGGTGCCATGCAAGCTGAGTTTGAACAGACGCTCCAGCAGGCCATTGCGTAATGGCGGCGTGAGCTCGAGCGGCGGTGCTTCGGATTTGCGGCTTTCCACAGCGAGTACTCCTCAAGAGTTTTATTGTTATTTCCAGGGCCGGACCCATGAGGGTGGCGGCGGCCCTTTGAGGCATACGCGAATTTGTTGACCGTGTAGTCAGGAACTCGCACGCAGTGGATTATGCTTTTGTGTACAAATAAAGCAAATATTGTTTTTGGTTTTGTCGCCGATTTTTTTGTTGATAGGGATATATGGCTATCAAGCCATTCGCGAGCAGGCTCGCTCCTACCTTTGTAATGCGTTCCCATGTGGGAGCGAGGCTGCTCGCGAAAGCGCCTGTTGATTCACTCAAGAATTGTCAGACTGCCACCCAAGGCCAGATTCACCGCCAACCAGCCATTCACCGCCGCTTCCCCAGCCTCGGCAAACACCCGCTCGAGCAATTTCACCTGCTCCCGGCGCAACGCCTGCTCGAACTTCGCGCCTTCCGCCGTCAGCTCGAGCAGGCGCTTACGTTTGTCCGTCTGTGAAGCGACGCTGTCGACCAGATGCATCTCCTGCAACTGGCGCAGCGGCATGTTCAGCGCCTGTTTGCTCACGCCGAGCAGGGCCAGCAGCTCCTTCACGCTGAGGTTCGGGTAGCGTGCGATGAAAAACACGATGCGCTGATGCACCCGCGAGAGTCCGCGGCGCTCGAGCATTTCATCTGCCTTGGCAGTGAACGCCTGGTAGCCGAAGAAAAACGCTTCCATCGCCTTTTGTTGGCTAGTGGGGTTCTTAAGGTCAAGCATGTTGACGTACTCGCTCAAGCTGTCGTAATTTCAGTCAACCAGTTTGACTCATTTTTTGCATCCCTCGCTACGGTGACCTCCATGGCTTTTTCCGAACGTGTCTCGCGCCTGAAAAGTTCTTTGATCCGAGAAATCCTTGCTGCCGCTCAGCGTCCAGAAGTGATGTCATTCGCCGGCGGCTTGCCTGCCGAAGCGATGTTGCCGAAAGTGGGGTGGGCGGAGTTGCCGTTATCGCTTGGTCAGTACGGCATGAGCGAAGGCGAGCCGGCCTTGCGTGAAGCCTTGGCGGCAGAGGCGAGGGCGCTTGGTCTGGAATGCGAGGCGAGTCAGGTGCTGGTAGTCAGCGGCTCGCAGCAAACCCTGGATCTGGCGGCCAAGCTGTACATCGACAAGGGCACGGAAATTCTGCTGGAGGCGCCAACCTATCTGGCCGCGCTGCAAATCTTCCAGCTGTTCGGCGCCGACTGCCTGACCGTGCCGCAGGAAGCCGACGGTCCCAACCTGGCGCAACTGCGCAACCGTCTGCAACAGCACCGCCCGGCATTTATCTACCTGATCCCGACGTTCCAGAATCCATCCGCCGTACGCTACAGCGAGGCCAAACGCGCAGCCGTCGCCGCGTTGCTCGATGAGTTCGGCGTCACCCTGATTGAAGACGAGCCGTACCGCGAGCTGACCTTCGATGGCGGCAGTGCCAAGCCGATTGCCGCACGCTTGAATAAAGCCAGTTGGATCTATACCGGCACCGTCTCGAAAACCTTGCTCCCGGGATTGCGTGTCGGGTACCTCATCGCTAGCCCGGATCTGTTCCCGCACCTGCTCAAGCTCAAGCAATCGGCAGATCTTCACACCAATCGCATCGGCCAGTGGCAGGCGCTGCAATGGATCGGCTCGCAGAAGTATCAACAGCATTTAAGCGAACTGCGTGATTTCTACCGGCAGCGGCGCGATGCGTTTCAGTTGGCGCTGGAAAGCCATTTTGCCGATCTGGCGGAGTGGAACATGCCGCAGGGCGGGCTGTTTTTCTGGCTGACGTTGAAGCAGCCTCTGGATACGCGGTCATTGCTCAACGAGGCGTTGGCCAATGATGTGGCGTTCATGCCGGGTGAGCCGTTCTTTCCCGAGCCGGACAAACATCACGGGCATTTGCGCTTGAACTTCAGCCACATTGATCCGGCGCGCCTGGATGAGGGATTGAAGCGGCTGGCGGCAGTGGTGCGGCGGGCGCAGCTGGAGAGAGCGGCCTAGCAAAACGCCGGCTCAAGGGCCGGCGTTGTCAGTGCGGGCCTCTTCGCGAGCCTGCTCGCGAAGGCGGCTAGCGCTCCAACCCATTAACATCAGACTGCAGCAAACCGCTTGTCCAGATAATCAATGATCACCTTGGATTCATACATCCAGGTAGTCTGCCCGTTCTCTTCGATACGCAGGCAAGGCACTTTGATCCGGCCGCCCTGTTCCAGCAACGTCTGGCGATCCTGCTCGTTGTTCTTCGCGTCTTTCAGTGCCACCGGCACTATTCAGGCGATGCAGGGCGCGACGGGTCTTAACGCAGAACGGGCAGGCGTGAAACTGATACAGCGTCAGATCTTTTGCGGCAGCGTCGACTTGCGCCTGAGCAGCGGCGGGGCGTTTCTTCTTGCCCGGGCGGGTGATGAAGTCGATGAAGATAACCAGTTGGCCGAGGCCGACACGAAGCGCTTTGACGAACACGTTGAAAGCCTCACGGTGCAAATGAAGAAAGGCGCGCAGCTTACCCGATTTTTCATGGGCGAAAAAACCGGCGATCAACGCCGGCTGTTTTCTGTTGCGAATTACTTGATGAGGCTGAGGAATTCGCTACGGGTTGCTGCGTTTTCACGGAACTCACCGAGCATCACCGACGTGATCATCGACGAATTCTGCTTTTCCACGCCGCGCATCATCATGCACATGTGCTTGGCTTCGATCACCACGGCCACGCCCAGCGCGCCGGTAACTTGCATTACCGCATCGGCGATCTGGCGACTGAGGTTTTCCTGAATCTGCAGGCGACGGGCGTACATATCGACGATCCGCGCCACTTTCGACAGGCCCAGCACTTTGCCGCTCGGGATATAGGCGACATGCGCCTTGCCAATGAACGGCAGCAGGTGGTGTTCGCACAACGAATACAGCTCGATGTCCTTGACCAGCACCATTTCGCTGTTGTCGGAGCTGAACAGGGCACCGTTTGTGACCTCTTCGAGCGTCTGTGCATAACCGCGGCAGAGGTACTGCATGGCTTTGGCGGCACGCTTTGGCGTGTCGAGCAGGCCCTCGCGGGACACGTCCTCGCCCAATTGGCCGAGAATCGCGGTGTAATTCTGTTCCAGGGACATGAAACTACCTGTGGGGATTTTCGCAAAGGGCAAGGGTACGGTGGCGGACACAACCCTGCAAGTTCGGTGTGACGGCTTTATTCGTCGCGACCTTCCATCATCGTCCGTTTCAGCATCACATAAACCGCGCCAGCGCCGCCGTGGCGGGCCTGACAGGAGCAGAAACCGAGTACTTGCGCGTGCTGGCGCAGCCAAGTGTTGACGTGGCTTTTGATCATCGGGCGCTTGCCATCCAGGCGCACAGCCTTGCCGTGAGTCACGCGCACGCAGCGGATTTCGAATTTGGTCGCTTCGGCGAGAAAGGCCCAAAGTGTTTCCCGGGCCTTTTCCACGCTCATGCCGTGCAGGTCGAGGCTGCCTTCGAACGGGATCTGCCCGACCTTGAGCTTGCGCATCTGGCTTTCCTGCACACCGTCGCGGGACCACATCAGCTCGTCTTCCGGGCCGACGTCGATCACGAACTGGTCGGAAAGACCGTCAATGATGGTGGTGTCGCTGCGCACGGTGGCGGACTGACGCAGCTTGGCGATCTGCGCGCGGTCAGCCTTGGGTTTGCCGGTGTCGGCGCGGTCGTGCTTGATCGGCTTGACGCCCTGGATCGCACTTTTAAACAGAGAAAAATCGTCGTCTTGCATGTCAGCCTCCGCGAAGGGCGGCCAGTTTACCCAAGTCGACACAAAACGGCCCGGCAAAAAGCCAGGCCGTTGGGTCAGTCGTGTTTTTTCATCAGATGCGGGGACATGTTCAGTTCCCGCGATTGCCGTGCGCGACGGCGGCATCGGCGCCACAGGGCAACGCCGAAATACAGAAACAGCAAACCGACGGCGAGCATGATGGCCGAGCCCAGCGGTGATGCGTTCAGGTCGCCCAGCGCCGGCGGGCGGCCGAGCAGGCTGGCGGCACCGGCCATTGCCAGCAGCACGCCGAACGTCGCCAGAATGGCCGAGATCGCCGCGCCAAATCGAAAACGCCAGTTGCTTTGGCCTTTGGGCCGCAAACGGCGTGCGTCAAATCCATCGGATAACTTCATTCCGACCTTCCTCAATGGTATCGGCCCTTCGACCGGGAGTTGACCGGGTTGTTCCTGAGGCTATGGCATTTGCGGCAAATCAGCGGATATAGCGGATGAGCGGTGCCAATGCACCGCTCACAAGGGCAGGGTCAGATCAGGTCCTGAGTCTTGGCCAGCGTGGCGAAGTTGTCGGCCATGATCGCCATTTCCGCTTCCTGCACGCGTTCGGCGCTGAGCACGCCGCCCTTGAAGGGCAGATCGCGAGTCGCGCAGGCGTCTTCGACCAGGGTGCAGCGGAAACCGAGGTTCTTCGCCGCGCGCACGGTGGTGCTGACGCTGGAGTGGCTCATGAAACCGCAGACGATCAGGTCCAGTGAGCCGAGGTTTTGCAGGCGTTCGAGCAGCTCGGTGCCATGGAATGCGCTGGGTAGCAGTTTGCCGATAATGGTTTCATCGCCTTGCGGTTCCAGACCGGGGATGAATTCGCCACGTTCGCCCTGCGGGTCGAACAGGCCACCAACGGTGCCGAGATGACGCACGTGCACGATCGGCCGACCGGCGGCACGGGCTGCGGCAACCACTTGTTTGATGTTCGCGACGGCCGCGTCCATGCCGCTCAGGGCGAGCGGGCCACTGAGGTATTCCTTCTGGGCATCGATGATGACCACGGTGGCATGGCTCAGTGTGGCCGCTGCGTAACCGCGACCGCTGAGTTGAAACATCGTTTTTGGAACGGACATTCTGGGGCTCCTCGGGGTGGGGCTTTTGCGACATTGTCCTCTGGCTGAGCGGTTCTGTGAATCGCTACCATCGTAGGCGCCGTCGTTCTTGGCCTGCAGCCTTGTCAAGTTACACGTTCCGTTCAATGCCTGATGCAAAAAAGAAATCTCCTACCGTCGCCGCGCGGTTTTTCCTGCGTCGTCGGCGGGCGTTTTGGCTGCTAGAATCGCCAGTCGTTTTTTTGGAGTTCTATGCCGTGATCACTTCCCGACTTCGTACCCTGCGCGACCATATCCGTTGGGCCGTCAGCCGCTTCCATGGGGAGGATCTGTTTTTCGGCCATGGCACCGACAACGCCTGGGACGAGGCGCGCCAATTGGTACTGGGCGCTTTGCACCTGCCTTGGGAAATCGCCGACAGCTATCTCGATTGCGCGCTGGAGGACGATGAACTGGTCAACCTGCAGCGCCTGCTCAAGCGCCGCATCGAAGATCGCGTTCCCACCGCCTATCTGCTCGGCGAGGCGTGGTTCTGTGGCATGTCGTTCATTGTCGACCCGCGCGTACTGATCCCGCGTTCACCGATCGGTGAGCTGATCGAAAACCGCTTCGCACCGTGGATCGGTGATGAGCCGGCGCGGATTCTTGACCTGTGCACCGGCTCCGGTTGCATCGGCATCGCCTGCGCCTACGAATTTCAGAACGCCGAAGTGGTGCTCGCGGATCTGTCGTTCGAGGCGTTGGAAGTGGCCAATCAGAACATCGAGCGCCATGGCGTCGATGAGCGTGTCTACACGGTGCAGGGTGATGGCTTCGAGGGCCTGCCGGGGCAGCGTTTCGATCTGATCGTATCGAACCCGCCCTACGTCGACGCGGAAGATTTCGCCGACATGCCGGACGAATATCAGCACGAGCCGGAACTCGGCCTGGCCTGCGGTGATGATGGTCTGAATCTGGTCCGGCGCATGCTCGCCGAAGCCGCAGATCACCTGACCGAGAAAGGTTTGCTGATTGTCGAGGTGGGCAACAGCCAGGTGCACGTCGAGGCGTTGTACCCGGAAGTCGATTTCGCCTGGCTGGATTTCCAGCGCGGCGGGCATGGCGTGTTCATGCTGACCGCCGAGCAGTGCCGCGCGCATCAGGCCCTGTTCGCGTCCCGCGTCTAAGGTTGTGACAGATCGTTCCCACGCTCCGCGTGGGAATGCATCAATGGACGCTCTGCGTCCGCTTTTGGGACGCGGAGCGTCCCGGGCTGCATTCCCACGCAGAGCATGGGAACGATCAGTACGCGCTCAAGCCCTCAGCGGTGCGTAGCAATCCAGATCAACAACCCCGCCTGAAACACCGCAAACGCCACCAGACACGTAATGGTGAAGCGCAACCCGGCGTCTTCACGCTTGAATTTGCTGACCTTCTCTTCCTGCTTCTTCAGCTTCACTTCCTGCTCCGCCAGATTCTGTTCGGCCTGCTGCAGCATCTGTGCGGCTTCAAGAATTTCAACGATCTGCAGCTTTTCGCTGTTCCAGTCACCCAGCAGATCACCGACCTGCACCGCCTTGATGCTGCCTTTCAAATGCTGGGCGTCGGCGTAAGCCACATCGAAACCGTGCACGCGTAGAAAGTGATCACGACGCAAGCGAGTGTCTTCGTTGAGTGCGTCCTTGTTGTTCAGGTCCATGCCGTCAACGGTGTATCCCGGCCAGCGCTTCTTAGCCCAATTGATGCCTTGCGCGGCCATGAAGCGGCCGATACCGCGATTCAGTGGTTCGATCTGCAAGCCACTGTCGGGACCGAAGCTCACACGTTTGCTCGCGTGGTCGACCCACACATCAAGATGATTCTGCTCTTTGCGCACGCGCTGGTTGGGCAGCTTGATCGCCATGCGCATCAGGCTGCGCTCTTTGCTGTTGCGCTCGGCGTAACCGAATTCGACAAAACGCAACGGCCGGCCGCCGGTGTTGCGGTCGGTCTGCAGTGGCGCCAGGCGAAGCATCTTGTGGTGCTCGGCCTGAACGTCCGCCCACGGCAGTTCGACCGCTGGCGGTGCGTCTTTTTCAGCGCTGGTGTCGGGTGAAGTCTGGGTGTCAGTCATAACGGCGAGATCCTGTCCAAGCCCTGCTTGCCGCCAGACGTTGCGCTGGCGACAAAGGCTTATCGGCCGTTTTCTGTGAGGCTGGAGGGTAAAACGCAGTTAACTTGCACGAATTCCGTCAATAAATTCGATGACAGCAGCGCCGAGTTCGGCGGCCAAGGGCAAATTCGGGTCCTTGTAGGAGGCCAGTTGCCGTTTCATGTCGTTATGGACGATGCGCAGCACATGGTTCATGCCATCGATCACCGTCAGTTGCGCGTCCGGTTTCGCCGCCTTGAGCAGCTTCGCGTCCTCGGTGCCGACCTGAATGTCGTTGCTGCCTTGAACGATCAGTGCCGGCATTTTCAGCTGGGCAAAGGCTTGCGCCGGGTCCTGACGGAACAGCGAAATCAGGTAGGGCTGCACGCTTGGGCGGAAGATCACCTGCAACGGTTGCGGCACGTTGTCATCGGTATGGCCGGCCTTGAGGCTGTCGAGCAGTTCGTTGCTGCGCAGCATCAATGGCGGCGGCAGGCTGCGCGCCAGCTGTTCGCGGATTACCTGATCGACGGGGCGCGCGCTGCCGGACAGCGAGATCACCGCCGCTGCGTCCAGCTTTGGCGCAGCCAGACTGGCAATCAGCGCGCCTTCGCTGTGGCCGAGCAGAATCAGTTTGCCGAAACGCGGATCGGCCTTGAGCTTCTGCCCCCACGCCACCGCGTCTGCTGCATAGCCTTCTACCGACAGATCACGTTCATCGGGAGCGGCCGCCAGACTCGCTGCGACCCCGCGTTTGTCGTAGCGCACGCTGGCAATGTTGTGTTTGGCCAGCACCCACGCCAAGCGCTTGAGGCTGTCATTGCGTCCGCCGTCCGGGTTATTTCCGTCGCGATCGGTAGGACCTGAGCCAGAAATCATCAGAACAATCGGCACCGGGCTGTCGGACTTGGGCAGCAACAACGAACCGAAAAGTTCGCCTTTGCCAGTGTCCAGAGTGATCGGGCGTTGTAGGACTGTCGCCTGGGCAAAGCCGGTAAAGAGGGTAAGACTCAAGATCAGAACTCGCAGCATCATCACGCCATCATTGGTCAAGGTGCCGGTTGGACTCGCCAGCACCACTAAGGTTCGAGGATGAACTACTCGGTTAGCCTGCGTATACTGGCGCGCATCAAGAATTCGGGTTTGATTTCACGGAGCGTCCTGCATGTCCGGCAATACCTATGGCAAGTTGTTCACTGTCACCACCGCTGGCGAAAGCCATGGTCCGGCGTTGGTCGCCATTGTCGACGGCTGCCCGCCGGGTCTGGAGATTTCCCTGCAAGATCTGCAGCGCGACCTCGATCGCCGCAAGCCTGGCACCAGCCGCCACACCACTCAGCGCCAGGAAGCCGATGAAGTCGAAATCCTCTCCGGCGTGTTCGAGGGGCGCACGACCGGTTGCGCGATCGGCCTGCTGATTCGCAACACCGACCAGAAGTCCAAGGACTACTCGGCGATCAAGGACCTGTTCCGCCCGGCTCACGCCGACTACACCTATCACCACAAATACGGCGAGCGCGATTATCGCGGCGGTGGCCGTAGTTCAGCGCGGGAAACCGCCATGCGCGTAGCGGCCGGTGCGATCGCCAAGAAGTACCTTGCGAGTCAGGGCATCGTCATTCGCGGCTACATGAGCCAGCTCGGCCCGATCGAAATTCCGTTCAAGACCTGGGATTCGGTCGAAGAGAACGCCTTCTTCAGCCCTGACCCGGACAAGGTCCCGGAACTCGAAGCCTATATGGACCAGTTGCGCCGCGATCAGGACTCGGTCGGGGCGAAGATCACCGTGGTCGCCGAAGGGGTGATGCCGGGTCTTGGCGAGCCGATTTTCGATCGCCTCGACGCCGAACTCGCCCACGCGCTGATGAGCATCAACGCGGTCAAGGGTGTCGAGATCGGCGCCGGTTTCGCCTGTGTCGCCCAGCGCGGCACCGAACATCGCGATGAGCTGACGCCGGAGGGTTTTCTCAGCAACAACGCCGGCGGCATCCTCGGCGGTATCTCGTCCGGCCAGCCAATCGTTGCGCATCTGGCCTTGAAACCGACCTCGAGCATCACCACCCCGGGCCGCTCGATCGACGTGAATGGCAACCCGGTCGATGTGATCACCAAGGGTCGTCACGACCCATGCGTCGGCATCCGCGCGACGCCGATCGCCGAAGCGATGATGGCCATCGTGCTGATAGATCACCTGCTGCGCCACCGTGGGCAGAACGCCGATGTGCGCGTGAGCACGCCGGTGCTGGGCCAGCTCTGATGGCTGCGCTCAAAGCCGTCGCGGCATAACCGGCGTGGCGGCGCTTCCTTACTGGCGGCTGTCCAGTTTCTATCTGTTCTATTTCGCCTTGCTCGGTTCGACAGCGCCGTTTCTCGCGCTGTACTTCGATCACCTCGGCTTCAGCGCCGCACGCATTGGCGAACTGGTGGCGATTCCGATGCTGATGCGCTGCGTGGCGCCGAACATCTGGGGCTGGCTCGGCGATTACACCGGCAGGCGTTTGGCCATCGTGCGCTTTGGCGCGGTGTGCACGTTGCTGACCTTTTCGCTGATTTTCGTCAGCCAGACCTACGCCTGGCTGGCGATGGTCATGGCCCTGCATGCGTTCTTCTGGCACGCGGTACTGCCGCAGTTCGAAGTCATCACTCTCGCGCATCTGCAGGGGCAGACGTCGCGCTACAGCCAGATTCGCCTGTGGGGTTCGATCGGCTTCATCATTACCGTGGTGGTGCTGGGGCGGCTGTTCGAATGGCTGAGCCTGGACATTTATCCGGCGGCCCTGGTGCTGATCATGGCCGGCATCGTTCTCAGCAGTCTGTGGGTGCCGAATGCGCAACCGGCACAAGGCAATCGGCCGGCGGGCGAGGGTTTTCTCAAGCAATTGCGCCATCCCGGCGTGTTGGCGTTTTATGCCTGCGTCGCGCTGATGCAGGTGAGCCACGGGCCGTATTACACCTTTCTGACTTTGCACCTTGAACGCCTCGGTTACAGCCGTGGCGTCATCGGCATGCTCTGGGCCGTGGGGGTGGTGGCGGAAGTGCTGATGTTCATGGCCATGAGTCGCATCCTGGCGCGCTTTTCCTTGCGTCGGGTGCTGCTGGCAAGTTTCCTGCTGGCGGCGTTGCGCTGGGTGCTGCTCGGTTCGTTTGCGGAATTTCTCTGGGTGCTGCTGTTCGCCCAGGTGCTGCATGCAGCGACGTTCGGCAGCTTTCACGCGGCTGCCATCGCATTCGTGCAACGTAGTTTCGGCGCCCGCCAGCAAGGTCAGGGCCAGGCGCTGTATGCGGCACTGGCCGGCACCGGCGGGGCGCTCGGCGCGCTGTATTCCGGTTATAGCTGGAATGCCCTCGGCCCGACATTGACCTTTAGTATTGCCAGTCTCGCAGCGCTTGCCGCTGCCGTTATCATTGCCACACGTATGCAAGAGGACAGGCCATGAGCCTTAGCCGTGAACAGCTCGCCCAGCAGATCGTTGACGCCGGGCGTTTTTTATATGGCCGGGGCTGGTCGCCAGCCACCAGCAGCAATTATTCGACACGCCTGTCGCCAAGCGAAGCGTTGTTGACGGTGTCGGGCAAGCACAAGGGCCAGTTGAGTCTGGATGACGTACTCGCCACCGATCTGTCTGGCAATAGCCTGGAACCGGGCAAGAAACCTTCCGCCGAAACCTTATTGCACACCCAGCTCTACAGCTGGCGCGCGGAAATCGGCGCGGTGCTGCACACTCATTCGGTGAATGCCACGGTGTTGTCGCGCCTGACTCCGCAAGACTTCATCGAGTTCGAAGACTACGAACTGCAAAAGCCTTCAGCGGCATTTCCACCCACGAATCGCGGGTGCGCGTGCCGATTTTTGACAATGATCAGGACATTGCGCGCCTCGCCGCCAAGGTGCAGCCTTGGCTCGACGCCCATCCCGATTGCGTCGGTTACCTGATTCGCGGCCATGGCCTGTATACCTGGGGCGCGCAGATGAGCGACGCGCTGCGACAGATCGAGGCCTTTGAATTCCTGTTTGAATGCGAGTTGAAAACCCGCAGCGTCATGAACCGCCAAGGCTGAGTTCACCAGAAACAGCCCGTTTGCCTGATGACACGCTGCGCCCGACCGGTCTTGAAGAGCCGGACGGCGCCGCCGCTACCGAGGAATTGCCCATGAGCAGCCTGTCCGTTTATCACGTTTCCAGCCCTGAGATTCCCAACAAGGTGCTGACCCATTTCGAAGACATCGCCTCGACGCTGGCCGAGCAGGGCGTGCGTTTCGACCGCTGGCAAGCCGCCGCGAAGATCCAGCCTGGTGCCACTCAGGAAGAAGTCATCAGTGCTTATAAAGAGCAGATCGACAAGCTGATGACCGAACGCGGCTACATCACCGTCGATGTGATCAGCCTCAACAGTGATCATCCGCAAAAAGCCGAGCTGCGCGCCAAGTTTCTTGAAGAACACCGCCATGGCGAAGACGAAGTGCGATTTTTCGTCGCCGGTCGTGGCTTGTTTACCCTGCACATCGACGATTACGTCTATGCCGTGCTCTGTGAAAAGAACGACCTGATCTCGGTTCCGGCCGGTACCAAACACTGGTTCGACATGGGCGAGCATCCGCATTTCGTGGCGATCCGCCTGTTCAATAACCCGGAAGGCTGGGTTGCCAATTTCACCGGCGAAGACATCGCCGGCCGCTTCCCGCGTCTGGAGGACTGAAACCGTGTCGATCAAAGCCATCCTCACCGACATCGAAGGCACCACCAGCGCGGTGAGCTTCGTCTTCGACGTGTTGTTTCCATACGCCGCCAAACACTTGCCTGATTTCGTGCGCGAGAATGCATTCCGGGCTGACGTAGCGGAACAACTCGACGCCGTGCGCCGCGACAGCTTCGAGCCGCAGGCCGATGTCGAGCGGGTTGTTGAAATCCTCTTGAGCTGGATCGCCGAAGACCGCAAGGCCACGCCGCTGAAGGCGTTGCAAGGCATGGTCTGGGCGCAGGGCTATCAGGCAGGGCAGTTGAAAGGACATGTTTATCCGGATGCCGTTGAAGCGCTACAACGTTGGCATGCGGCCGGTTATCAACTGTTTGTTTACTCGTCCGGCTCGATCCAGGCGCAGAAACTGATTTTCGGTTGCTCGGAAGCCGGGGATCTGACGCCGCTGTTCAGCGGCTATTTCGACACCACATCAGGGCCGAAGCGCGAGGCACAGTCCTACCGCAACATTCAGCAGGCGGTCGGTGTTGAAGCAGATGAAATCCTGTTCCTGTCGGATATCGTGGAAGAGCTCGATGCTGCCGAGTCAGCCAGGATGAAAACCTGCGGCCTGGCGCGTGAAGGCGGGGAGTTGGCGGGGCACGTGACGGTAGACAGCTTTACCGCAATCGAACCGGAAGCGTTCTGACCCTACAGTGGACATGTAGGAGGGAGCCTGCTCGCGAAAGCGGTGTGTCAGTGAAGTAATTTGTATCTGACAACACCGCATTCGCGAGCAGGCTCGCTCCCACAGTGATACGTGGCAGACATAAACAAACAGGCCGTGGAACGCATGCTCCACGGCCTGTTTTTGTTTGAGCAAATTACAGCGAGTGATAGGTCGGCAGAGCAAAACGCTGCTGGCTCTGCAGCATTGCAATTTGCGGCAGCTCGCTGGCTTGTTCGGCCAGGTCACGGCGGATCGCGCTGATCGCCCAGGACAGTTGGTCACCGGCGTGCAATTGCTGATACGAGAGTGCGCGTTTGAACACTTTGCCGTCGCTGCTACGCAGAGTGAGCAGGATGCCACCGTCAGGACGTGGGGCAGTGCTGACTTCGTAGTTGGAGAACAGCGATGTAAATTTTTCTTGAATCAGGCTCATGTCATCAGCTCCGTATGTACTTGAATGGCAAGCATGCGGAGGTAGTTGCAGCGTTTGTGCCAGTATTGATGCGAATTAAATCCCTTTAAAATCAGGCAGTTGCAATCGTTGCATTTTGCAGGCGTCGTGCAAACTGCATGAATGGCCATCGTGCATCCTGCATTTTGCGTGATTTTTTCCTGACAACGGAACCAAACGCCCGTACCAGAATCAGCGCTCGGCACGGCGGCGCGACGGGATACAAATCATTGCAAAAACCGCGTGTACAGCCCCGCGAGCGCTGACGTACTTTCCCTCTCGACCTCCGACATCAACCCGGCGGTCGCAGCCATTACCCGATAACAAGAATAGCGATCCACGCGTCAGGGTCGAACGGGGAGCTTTCATGCGTCATGCACCAAGCGACACGATTACCTGGGGCATGATGCTCCGCAAACTGCCGATGATTGCCAAAGCCATCCCGCGGGTGGTGAAAGGCATGAAGGTAGCCAATGTCACGGATCCGACCCAGACGTGTGGCCTCGGCTGGACCTTCGAGCAAGCGACGCTGCGCAATCCGGACGGTGTGGCGTTGCTGCAGGGCGACGTGGCGTTGACTTACACGCAGGTCAACCAATGGGCCAATCGCATCGCGCATTATTTGAGCGAGCAAGGCATCGGCAAGGGCGATGTGGTCGCGGTGTTCATCGAGAACCGTGCGGAATTGCTCGTAACAATCCTGGCGCTGGCCAAGCTCGGCGCGGTCAGTGCGCTGCTCAACACCTCGCTGATGCGCGACACGCTTATCCACAGCATCAATCTGGTTGCGCCTGTGGCCATCGTGGTCGGCGAAGAGTTGACCGCCGCTTATGCCGGCGTGCGTGATCAGGTTTCCATCGCTGCACCGCGGACATGGTTCGTCGCTGATCAGGACACTTACAGCCATCCGGGCATCGCGCCCGAGGGTTACGTGAATCTGATCAGCGCCAGTGCTGACGCCAGCAGCGATAACCCGCCGAGCAGCGCGCAAATCTTCTTCGACGATCCGTGTTTCTACATCTACACCTCGGGCACCACTGGCCTGCCCAAGGCCGGGGTCTTCAAGCATGGGCGCTGGATGCGCAGCTCGGCGAGCTTCGGCATGATCGCCCTCGATATGTGTCCGGATGATGTTGTTTACTGCACCTTGCCGCTGTATCACGCCACAGGTCTGTGCGTGTGCTGGGGATCGGCAATCAATGGCGCCTCGGGTTTCGCCATCCGCCGCAAGTTCAGCGCCAGCCAGTTCTGGAGTGATGTGCGCCGATATCGCGCGACCACCATCGGCTATGTCGGTGAATTATGCCGCTATCTGGTCGAGCAACCAGCGAGCGCCGATGACAGTCGCCACAATGTCAGCAAGATGATCGGCAATGGTTTGCGACCCGGCGCCTGGGCCGAGTTCAAGACGCGTTTTGCCGTCGAGCACATTTGTGAGCTGTACGCGGCGAGCGACGGCAACATCGGTTTCACCAACATCCTCAATTTCGATAACACCGTCGGCTTTTCGCTGATGGCCTGGGAGTTGGTTGCCTACGATCACGACAGTGGCGAGCCGCTGCGTGGCGAGGATGGTTTCATGCGCAAGGTCGGCAAGGGCGAACAGGGTCTGCTGCTGGCGCGGATCGACGACAAGGCGCCGCTTGACGGTTACACCGATCCGCAGAAAACCGCCCGCGTCGTACTGCACGATGTGTTCAACAAGGGCGATCGCTTTTTCAACACCGGCGACCTGCTGCGCAACATCGGTTTCGGCCATGCGCAATTTGTCGATCGCCTCGGCGACACTTACCGCTGGAAGGGCGAAAACGTGTCGACCACCGAAGTCGAGAACCTGTTGCTGCAGCACCCGCTGATTTCTGAAGCCGTGGCCTACGGCGTTGAAATCCCCAACACCAACGGTCGTGCAGGCATGGCCGCGATCACTCCCGCCGAATCCTTGGCCACGCTGGATTTCGCCGAACTGCTGAGTTTCGCCCGGCAACGCATGCCGGCCTATGCCGTGCCGTTGTTCCTGCGGGTGAAAGTGAAAATGGAAACCACCGGGACCTTCAAATACCAGAAGACCCGCTTGAAAACGGAAGGCTTTGACCCCGGGCTCACGGGCGATGACCCGATCTTCGCCTGGCTGCCGGGCAGCGAAACCTATGTGCATGTCAGTGAGCAAATCCTCGCTGAAATTCAACAGGGCAAACATCGATATTGAGTGTGGCTATCGGGGCGCTCGGAAAAAACCGAGTGACAGCTACCGTCGCGCTCGGGAAACTGTCGGCTTTCCGATAGACCGAAATGGAGTGCCCCATGTCCGACCAAAGCCGCCAGATGACCCCTGAAGAAGCTGCCGAATTCACCGAGCAGGTTTTCAACAAGGCGCGCGACGGTGATGCCGAGATGCTCGATCGCCTGGTCACCGCCGGGCTGCCGGTGAACCTGAAAAACAGCAAGGGCGACACCTTGTTGATGCTCGCCAGCTACTACGGCCATGTTGATGCGGTGAAGGTTCTGCTTAAACACAAAGCCGATCCGGAAATGCGCAACGGTAACGGCCAGAGCCCGATTGCCGGCGCTGCGTTCAAGGGCGATCTGGCGGTGGTCAAAGCGCTGGTCGAGGCGGGCGCCGAAATTGAAGGTTCTTCCTTCGACGGCCGTACCGCGTTGATGATGGCGGCAATGTTCAACCGCGTTGAAATCGTCGATTACCTGATCGGCCAGGGCGCAGATCCGAAGGCCAAGGACGCCAATGGTGTGACCGCGCTGGATGCGGCGCGGACCATGGGCGCAGTCGATACCACCGCTCAGCTGGAAAAATTGCTGGCGTAAAGTCCACGGACTGTGGCGAAGGGCAGAATGCGCTATCCTTTGCGCCCTGAAAATTCACCTCCGCCACAGGATCCGCCCTCATGAAAGCCGCACTCGTCGAACTCATCAGCAAAATCAGCTCCGGCTGCATGGGTGAGGATGAGATTCTGAAAGTGGCTGACGAAGCCGCTCAGGCCTACGCCGATGCCGATGCTTTTCTGGCAGCCAATCCGGACATCAACTACGACGACACTTTCCCGATTCCGCTGGGTGAGTGGGTAGTGGTCGGCAGCCTGCCGGAAACTGTGCTGTTCCAGGCCGATACCTACGTCGATCTGTTCGCACAAATCGTTGCCTCGTTTGGCCCGGGGGTGGATTTCAATCTCAAGCCCAAGCAACTGGCCAAGACTGAAGCGCTGACCGCACTCAACCGCATTCAGGTGCAGATGAGCAGCCTGAACAAGGAAAACGGCGGTTACACGTTGATGAACTTCAGCCAGTTGCTCGACGATGAACTGCAAATGGTCCTGGTCTACGGCAACGACGTGCCGCGGGTGCTGGAGTTGTGCGCCGAGATCGGCATCGCCGCGGCGCCGGCACTGGAAGCCTTGAAGGTCGCCGTTCACGTCTGAACGCAATAAAAGGGAACCCTGCGCGCGACCGTCTATCCTAAAAGTGCATGCCACTATTCTGGAGCGACACCATGGGTTCCACGTTCAACGGTCTGATTGGCCTGATCATCCTTGCCCTCGACATCTGGGCCATCATCAACGTACTGAAAAGCGGTACCTCAACCGGGATGAAAATCGTCTGGGTGCTGCTGATCATCCTCCTGCCAGTGCTGGGCCTGATCATCTGGGCGATTGCCGGGCCACGGGGCAACGTCCGGATCTGAGCTGATTTTCGATCACACTGTTATCCCTGTGGGAGCGAGCCTGCTCGCGAAGACGTTGTGTCAGTCGCCATCACGGGCAACTGATGCTGCGCTTTCGCGAGCAGGCTTGCTCCCACATTGGTTTGCGCTGGTAAAAAATATGTTGAGGTTCGACCTGTCATCTTCGGCAACGTAGAATGCGCGCCTTTCCCGGGCTATCGTCCCCACGATGGCGCCCGCGCATTTATCGGAGCACTTGACCATGACCGTCACCAAGACCAGTGAGTACCTGGAAACCCTCTACGAAGGCTACGGCCAGCGCTTTCGCATGGAAAAACTGCTGCACGAAGTGCGCACCGAACACCAGCATCTGGTGATCTTCCAGAACCCGCGCATGGGCCGGGTCATGGCGTTGGACGGCGTGATCCAGACCACCGAAGCCGACGAATTCATCTACCACGAAATGCTCACCCACGTGCCGATCCTCGCCCACGGCACCGCCAAGCGCGTGCTGATCATTGGTGGCGGTGACGGCGGCATGCTGCGCGAAGTGACCAAGCACGCTGGCGTCGAGCACATCACCATGGTCGAGATCGATGGCACTGTGGTCGACATGTGTAAGGAGTTCCTGCCGAACCATTCCGCCGGTGCCTACGACGATCCGCGCCTGAACCTGGTGATCGACGACGGCATGCGTTTCGTCGCCACCACCACTGAAAAATTCGACGTGATCATCTCCGACTCCACCGACCCGATCGGCCCGGGTGAAGTGCTGTTCTCGGAGAACTTCTACCAGGCTTGCCACCGTTGCCTGAACGACGGCGGCATTCTCGTTACCCAGAACGGCACGCCGTTCATGCAGATCGACGAAGTCAAAACCACCGCCGGTCGTCTGCGCAGCCTGTTCCCGGACTGGCACTTCTACCAGGCCGCTGTGCCGACCTACATCGGCGGTTCGATGACCTTCGCCTGGGGCTCGACCAACCCGGCCTACCGCAAGCTCAGCCGTGAAACCCTGCAACAGCGCTTCATCGGTAGCGGCATCGTCACCCGTTACTACAACCCGGAAATCCACATTGGCGCATTCGCTTTGCCGCAATACGTGCTGCAAGCGGTCAATAAGCCGAGCAACGACTGATCACCCTGACGTCGCTCTGCAAGGAGCTTTTGTGGCGAGGGATTTATCCCCGTTGGGATGCGCAGCATCCCTGAACCGGCCTGCGCGGTGTCTCCGTCAAACCGCAATGGACGGTATTACGACTGCTGCGCAGCCGGACGGGGATAAATCCCTCGCCACAGAAGTCCGCCCTATCGATCGGATCGTTATTTTCACCGTTGGCGGTTGTAATCCTTTTGAACCAACTATCGCGGAAAAAGTCGAGATAGAGGTAAGCCCATTTACGGGTTGATCGAGGAGGCACTGATGCAAAAGTGGAAAGTCACTTTCGTGGATGATCACGGCGAAATTGTTGATGAAGTCTTCGAACGTGAGGAATGCCCGTCCGATGATGAAGCCGCACGGCTGATCAAGGAGCGGCTTCTTCCGGTCGCTGCCCAGCTGGATCTGAACGATCTGGAAGGGCGCACCGCCGATGCCGGGGTGAAAAACCTCAAGACCCAGAACGGCATCGAAATCCGCAGCATCACACCCATCTGAACACTTCCTGTCATCTCGAAAACCAGGCCTTGGCAGCGGCGCTCTCTTGGGGCTACTCTGCAAGCGAGATCAGCGAATGGATCGCTAAGGTCTGGTCTTGTCAGCTACATGCTTGTTTCCCGCGCGCAACCACGTTGCCGTAGTACTTAGGCCAAAAGGCCCGGGGCGGGAATACGGAAAGTCTATCCATCAATCGAGGGGGACGATTCATGAGCACAGCCTATCAAGAAGACATCAGCAGCAACGTTCTGCGCCGCATGAAAGAAGGCGGTTTCGATTTTTCCCGGTTCCATCCCATCGAGTTCTACGCGATTTTCCCGGACGAGGAGCGGGCGCGCAGGGCAGCAGGCAAATTTCGCGGTGAATCCATCAATGCCCAGGTCAGTGCGCGCGACGACGGCGCCTGGTCGCTGGAATTGAGCAAAGTGATGTACGCAACCTATGACGACATCGGCGATTTCGAGCAAGGCTTTTCTGCCGTGGTCGAACCGCTGGGCGGCATTATCGAGGGTTGGGGCGTGAAGCAGGAGGTGCGCAATCGTTACCGCCTGAATTGATATTGAGCATTTTGTATCAGGCAACGGCTGACCTTCGGGTCGGCCGTTGTCGTTTCTGGCTTC
This sequence comes from Pseudomonas sp. B21_DOA, assembly GCA_030544685.1. NCBI lineage: Bacteria > Pseudomonadati > Pseudomonadota > Gammaproteobacteria > Pseudomonadales > Pseudomonadaceae > Pseudomonas > Pseudomonas sp. B21_DOA. The sequence goes on from CP086683.1 coordinate 2,873,264, forward strand.
TGCACATCGCAGTGGCAAAACCCTGAAACAAGAATCCCGGGCAAAAAAAGCCACCGGAGAGGGTGGCTAAAAGGGAAGACGGGTACGCGATAAAGTCCTGTCGGGACGGGGCCGCCAAGGCAGTGCAGATCAGTTGAGCTGGCTACTTCGCGGCGGCGTGCCGGGCAAGTTTTGCAGCGAATGCGCGGATTATCCGCAGTCGCGGCCGGGCAGTGAAATCAACTCTGACTATGCTGGTGATAGGCGATGCAGTGCGTCGCAATGAAGCGGGGGCAATCGGGCCGGGGCATTTGCCGCACAGGAATGGTGCGCGGTCTGCGGCATAGATCTACAACCGATTGAATTAAAAGCGTTTATGCCGATGGCACGGGCCTTGCGAAGGCCTGTATGTCCGGAGTGACAAGGAGTACGGCATGATCCGCACCTATTTTGATGAGATGTACGATGCCGGCGGCCTGGTCCGCCCGCATTACCGGGAATTTGCCCGCTGGCTGGCCGAGACGCCCGACGAGTTGCTCGCGCAGCGCCGCCGCGAGGCCGATCTGCTGTTCCACCGGGCCGGGATCACCTTCACGCTCTATGGCGACGAGCAAGGCACCGAGCGGCTGATTCCGTTCGATACCATTCCCCGCAGCATCCCCGCCAGTGAATGGCGGATTGTCGAGCGCGGCTGTATTCAGCGGGTCAAGGCGTTGAACATGTTTCTCGCCGACCTCTATCACGAGCAGCGCATCATCAAGGCCGGGATCATTCCCGCCGAACAGGTGCTGGCCAACGAGCAATACCAGTTGGCGATGCAGGGCCTGGATCTGCACCGCGACATCTACTCGCACATCTCCGGCGTCGATCTGGTGCGCGACGGCGATGGCACTTATTACGTCCTCGAGGACAACCTGCGCACACCCAGCGGCGTCAGCTACATGCTCGAAGACCGCAAGATGATGATGCGCCTGTTCCCCGAACTGTTCGCCGCCCAGCGTATTGCCCCGATCGATCACTACCCAAACCTGCTGCTCGACACCCTGAAAAGCTCCAGCCCGATCGACAATCCCAGCGTAGTGGTGCTGACGCCGGGACGCTTCAACAGCGCGTTCTTCGAACATGCGTTTCTGGCGCGGGAGATGGGCGTTGAGCTGGTGGAAGGCGCGGATCTGTTCGTGCGCGACGACAAGGTGTTCATGCGCACCACCGACGGCCCGAAAGCGGTCGACGTGATCTACCGTCGCCTCGATGACGCATTCCTCGATCCGCTGGCATTCAACCCGGATTCGATGCTCGGTGTGCCGGGGCTGCTGTCGTCCTATCGTTCCGGCAACGTGGTGCTGGCCAACGCCATCGGCACCGGGGTGGCGGACGATAAATCGGTGTACCCGTTTGTCACCGACATGATCCGGTTCTACCTCGACGAAGAGCCGATTCTGAAAAACGTGCCGACCTGGCAATGCCGCAACCCCTCCGAGCTGTCCCACGTATTGGCCAATCTTCCCGATCTGGTGGTCAAGGAAACACAGGGCTCCGGCGGTTACGGGATGCTGGTCGGGCCGGCCGCGACGACGGCGGAAATCGATGCCTTTCGTGAGCGCATCAAAGCCAAACCCCATGCCTACATCGCGCAACCGACGCTATCGCTGTCAACTTGTCCGACCTTTGTCGAAAACGGCATCGCGCCACGCCATATCGACCTGCGTCCGTTCGTGCTTTCCGGGCGCGAAACCCGGGTGGTGCCTGGCGGTTTGACCCGGGTCGCGTTGCGTGAAGGCTCCCTGGTGGTGAATTCCTCCCAGGGCGGCGGCACCAAGGACACCTGGGTAGTCGAGGATTGAAGGAAGCTTGCCATGTTAAGTAGAACTGCCTCGGATCTGTACTGGATGTCGCGTTACCTGGAGCGTGCGGAGAATCTCGCGCGCATGCTCGACATCAGTTATTCGCTGTCGCTGATGCCGCAGGACGGGCGCGGCGACGGGCTGCACGAACTCGCCATGCCGTTGCTCATTACCGGCACCCTTGATGATTACCTTGAACGCCACGGTGATCTGCACGCCGAGCGTCTGCTGCATTTCTTTGCGCTGGACGCGGCCAACCCGGCGAGCATTTACAGCTGCCTCGGCTCGGCGCGAGCCAGTGCCCATGCCGTGCGCGGGCGAATCACCGCCGACATGTGGGAAAACATCAACGCCACCTGGCTGGAAATTCGCGGCATCGCCGAACAGGGTCTGAGCCGCTACGGCATGAGCCGTTTCTGCGAATGGATCAAGGAGCGCTCGCACCTGTTCCGTGGCGCGTCCTACGGCACGATCATGCGCAACGACGCGTTTCGTTTTATCCGTCTGGGCACGTTCATCGAACGCGCGGACAACACGCTGCGCCTGCTTGATGCCCGCTACGAAATGGCCGGCGATCAGGCCGAAGCGGTGAGCGATGGCACCGCGCATGCCTATTACCAGTGGAGTGCGCTGCTGCGCGCCTTGTCTTCGTTCGAGGCCTACACGGAAATCTATCGCGACGCGCCCGGCGCCCGGCATGTGGCCGAACTGCTGCTGTTGCGCGCCGATGTGCCGCGTTCGCTGCGTGCCTGTACCGAAGAGATCGACCAGATCCTCGCGCAACTGCCCGGCGCCAACGGCCGACCGGCACAACGCCTGGCGGCGGAAATGGACGCGCGCCTGCGCTACACCGGCATCAACGAAATCCTCGAAGAAGGCCTGCACGCCTGGCTGACCGAATTCATCCCGCTGGTGCGCCAGTTGGGCAACGCCATTCACAGTTCCTACCTGGAGGCTGCATGAGACTTTCCATAAGCCACGAGACCACCTATCACTATGAAGATCAGGTGCGCGCGAGCATCCAGTACCTGCGCCTGACGCCCCACGACAGCGAGCGCCAGCATGTGCTCAGTTGGCAACTCGACCTACCGCGTCCTGTGCGTGCGCAGCTCGATCCGTTCGGCAACATCCTGCATGTGCTGACCATGGACGAGCCGCACGAAGCGATCATCATTGGCGCCCGTGGTCAGGTCGATATCGATGAACTGCGCGAAGCTGAACATGAAAGTCAGTCGGCGCTGCCGTTCCTGCGCTTCACGCGCCTGACCGAAGCCGATGAGGCCTTGCGCGAGTTTGCCGGGAAGAACTGCAAGCAACGGCGTGATCGCACCGCGCTGATCGACTTGATGCACGGTCTGAATCAGCACATGACCTACACGCCCGGCTCGACCGAGGTAGACACCAGCGCCGCCGAAGCTTTCGCCGGGCGCTCCGGCGTCTGTCAGGACCATACGCATGCTTTTCTTGCCTGCGCGCGCAGCCTGGCGTGCCGTCGCGTTACGTGTCGGGTTATCTGTACAGCGAAGATTGCGAGCATCTGGCCAGTCATGCCTGGGCAGAAGCGTGGCTGGACGACGCGTGGTACAGCTTCGACGTGACCAACCAACTGGCGCGCCCGGAGCGACATCTGAAGCTGGCGGTGGGTCTGGATTATCTCGATGCCTGCCCGGTACGCGGCATGCGCCGGGGCGGCGGCTGCGAGCAGATGCATGCGAAGGTGTTCGTCTCGCCGACGCCCGTTATTTCCGTGCAGCAACAATAGATTCGGGATACCGCTATCGCTGGCAAGCCAGCTCCCACAGGATGACCGCTGATTCGAACTTTGCGCACACCCTGTGGGAGCTGGCTTGCCAGCGAAGAGGCCAGTAATAACACCTTAAGGCTTACGGCTTAACTTTGCGGCCGGCCATGTGCGTGAGATAGCCCACCAGCATTTCAAGGTCTCCATCCGGCAACACCTGCGCCGAAAAACCGGGCATCTTCGCCTGCGGCCATTGGCGCAAACTCTGCGGATCGCGGATGTAACGCTTCAAGAAATCCGCCCCAAAATACTCGGTCGGGCTATACGGAATATTCAGATCCGGCCCGAACTGCGCATCGCCAGCACCATTCAATCGATGACAGGCCAGGCAGTTTTTCTGAAACAGGGCAAAACCCTTGTTCACCGGATCATCGGCCTTCAAGGCAGGATCGGGCAGCAGGGCAGGGAAGCGTTGGGCCACCGGCGCCATCAGCTTGATGCTGGCGACCTCGAACGGCCACTGTTCGGGGCTGATATTGCCGGCCTGCGGATCGGTCCAGACCAGATAGAACGGCCCGGCGCTGTGCTTGCCGGCAGACAGCGGTGGCCACGGCTGCGCCGGGTCCTCGATTGCCAGCCATGCGCGTGCGCCGTCCTTGTTCAGCAAGGGCGCGGCGGCCAACTCTGCGGCAAAGCCATCCAGCGCCACCGCCTGCAAGTGATCCTCCCGCTTGACCCCCGTCAGCAATGCGGCCAGCGGCACGGCTTGATAGGTCATGTCCTTCTTGTAGGAAACATCATTGTTGATCGTGAGAATTTGCAGCTGAGGATGCTGGAGCAGCTCTTCGGTCTGCCAGGTGCGGCTGTTTGCGCCCAACTGCAGATCCAGTTGTGCGGCGGACAAGGGCAAGCTCAGTAGCAAGGCACCGAGCGCAATGAGCGTTTTCAAATGATCGCCGTCCATGTCGTGGTAGTGCGCAAAGGTTGGCACAACCACGCTGGCCCGGGTAGCGGGCCAGTCACATTTTCAGTGGCGATATACAGCACGCGACGTTTGAATCAGCCGATGACCTTGGTCAGATTCGGCAAGATCAACAACAGCGTCGTGGCGAAAAGAATGAGTCCTGCTTGACGTACTTTCGGTTGTTTGAACATGGCTTGACCGCCTTTATTGTTATTTCCTGATGCATGCCTGACTGCATATCCCTGACGGCACGCGGTGCACTTCCTGTTAATGGACGCCCGTCTCGGCAAAACCCGACGACTATGGCGTACATCTTCACCTTAGAGCCCACGTCAGCCTTCGCTTAGATCCATTTCATATGGTGATCTTGAAAAAGCTTTTAAAAAAGCATGAGGCGTATTGCCAGCTTCTTTGCCGCCCGCTGGCTAGACAACTCGACGACCTGAACCGGTTCACCTCATGCCGCATGACCGTCCGTCTGAGCGTGTGCGTCAAGTGCTTTGAGCAATGTGGTCATTGCTTGCCACTCTGCGCAGGGCGAAAGTGAAGTGACAATAAATCAGGTTCGAGGACGTCATGACTGAAGCTTTGATTTTCGATGCGTTGCGCACCCCGCGTGGCAAAGGCAAGGCCGATGGCGCGCTGCACAGCGTGAAGCCGGTCAACCTGGTGGCGGGTCTGCTGAGCGCCTTGCAGGCGCGCACTGCGCTGGATACCAGTCAGGTCGATGATGTCGTCCTCGGCTGCGTCACGCCGATCGGCGATCAAGGTTCGGACATCGCCAAGACGGCGGTGCAAGTGGCCGACTGGGACGTCAGCGTCGCCGGTGTGCAGATCAATCGTTTCTGCGCTTCGGGTCTGGAAGCGGTGAATCTTGGCGCGATGAAAGTGCGCTCGGGCTTCGAGGATCTGGTGGTGGTTGGCGGCGTCGAGTCGATGTCGCGGGTGCCAATGGGCAGCGATGGCGGCGCCTGGGCGCTGGACCCGCAGACCAACCTGCACAGCCATTTCACCCCGCAAGGGGTCGGCGCCGATCTGATCGCCACCCTCGAAGGCTTCAGCCGGCAGGACGTCGATGCCTACGCGCTGCACTCGCAGCAAAAAGCCGCACGAGCACGGGCCGACGGCTCCTTCAACAAGTCGTTGGTGCCGGTGCAGGATCAGAACGGCATCATCCTGCTTGATCACGATGAGTTTATCCGCGCCGAATCGACCCTCGAAGGCCTGGGCAAGCTCAAGCCGAGTTTCGAAATGATCGGGCAGATGGGCTTTGACGCCACGGCGTTGCGGGTCTACAGCCATGTCGAGCGGATCAACCATGTGCACACGCCGGGCAACAGTTCCGGAATTGTCGACGGTGCGGCGCTGATGCTCATCGGCTCCGAAGCCAAGGGCCGCGCCCTGGGGCTGCAGCCACGCGCGCGTATCGTCGCCACGGCCGTCACCAGCACAGACCCGACCATCATGCTCACCGGCCCGGCGCCGGCGACTCGCAAAGCGCTGGCCAAGGCCGGACTGCGCGTGGAGGACATCGATCTGTTCGAGGTCAACGAAGCGTTTGCTTCGGTGGTGCTGAAATTCATCAAGGACATGGCCGTCGATCCCGGCAAGGTCAACGTCAACGGCGGCTCGATCGCCATGGGCCACCCGCTGGGCGCCACCGGTTGCGCGATCCTCGGCACCCTGCTTGATGAACTGGAGGCGCGGAACCTGCGCTACGGCCTGGCGACGCTGTGTGTCGGCGGCGGCATGGGCATTGCCACCATCATCGAACGCCTCTGAGCCCCGACTTCAAGGAACCTTGTTATGAGCGAAGCCATTCGTTACGAAAAAGGCCAGGACGGTATCGTCGTGCTGACCATGGACATGCCGGGCCAGAGCGCCAACACCATGAACGCCGTGTACCGCGAGGCCATGGCCGCTTGCGTTGCCCGCTTGCTGGCCGAGAAAGACAGCATTGCCGGAGTGATCATTACCTCGGCGAAGAAAACCTTTTTGCCGGCGGCGACCTCAATGAATTGATCAAGGTCGGCAAGCCCGAAGCCAAAGCCTTCTACGACATGGTGCTGACCCTCAAGGCGCAATTGCGCAACCTGGAAACCCTCGGCAAACCGGTGGTCGCGGCGATCAACGGCGCTGCGCTGGGCGGCGGCTGGGAAATCTGTCTGGCCTGTCACCACCGCATTGCTGTTAATGACGCCTCGGTGCAACTCGGTCTTCCGGAAGTGACCCTGGGCCTTTTGCCGGGCGGCGGCGGGGTGGTGCGCATGGTGCGCATGCTCGGCATCGAAAAAGCCCTGCCGTACTTGCTTGAAGGCAAGAAGGTGCGCCCGCAACAGGCGTTGCAGGCCGGGCTGATCGATGAGTTGGCAGCGGATCCAGACGAATTGTTGGCCAAGGCGCGCGCTTGGATTATGGCCAATCCGGCGGCAGTGCAACGCTGGGACGTCAAGGGGTACCAGATTCCTGGCGGCACGCCATCCAACCCGAAAGTGGCGCAGATGCTGGCGATCGCGCCATCGATCCTGCGCACGAAAACCCAAGGCACGTTGCCAGCGCCAGAGAAGATTCTATGCGCGGCGGTGGAGGGCGCTCAGGTCGATTTCGACACCGCGCACCTGATCGAAACCCGCTACTTCACCGAGCTGACGACCGGGCAAATCTCGAAAAACCTGATCGGTACGTTCTGGTTCCAGTTGAACGAGATCAACGCCGGCGGTTCAAGACCGCAAGGTTTTGCGCCCTATAAAACCCGCAAAGTCGGTGTGCTCGGCGCCGGAATGATGGGCGCAGGCATCGCGTTCGTCAGCGCCTCGGCCGGTATCGACGTCGTCCTCAAGGACATCAACCTTGCCGCTGCCGAGAAGGGCAAAGCGCATTCCGCAGCGCTGCTGGACAAGAAAGTTGCCCGTGGCCAAATGACTCCCGAACAGCGCGAAGCGGTGCTGGCGCGAATCGTTGCGAGCGAAAGTGATGCCGATCTGGCCGGTTGCGATCTGATCATCGAAGCGGTGTTCGAGGATCGCCAGCTCAAAGCCAGGGTGTCCGCCGCCGCGCAACAGGTCGTGGGCGACGAAGCGGTCATTGCTTCCAATACGTCGACGCTGCCGATCACCGGTCTGGCGACGGCGGTGGCCGATCAAAGCAAATTCATCGGCCTGCATTTCTTCAGTCCGGTAGAAAAAATGCCGCTGGTGGAAATCATCAAAGGTGCGCAGACCAGCGCCGAAACTCTCGCTCGCGGTTTCGATTTCGTTCTGCAAATCAAGAAAACTCCGATCGTGGTTAACGACAGTCGCGGCTTCTTTACCTCGCGGGTGTTCGGCACGTTTACCAACGAAGGCATTGCCATGCTTGGCGAAGGCGTCAGTGCGCCGATGATCGAAACCGAAGCGCGCAAGGCCGGAATGCCGGTCGGGCCTCTGGCAATCTCCGACGAAGTTTCCTCAGTCTGATGAGCCATATCCGTCAGCAGACGGCCAAGGACTTACAAGCAGAGGGGAAACCGCTGATTGAGCACCCGGCCTCTGCTGTGATTGACTTGATGCTCAATGAATTCAAGCGACCGGGTAAAGCTGCCGGAGGCGGTTTCTATGAGTATCCAGCCGGTGCCCAGAAGCATTTATGGCCGGAGCTGAAAACGCGCTTCGAGAAGGCCGACGGACAGATCTCTGCGAAGGATGTGCGTGATCGGCTGTTGTTTGTGCAGGCCATCGAAACCGTGCGCTGTGTGGAGGAGGGCGTGCTGACCTCGACGGCGGACGCCAACGTCGGCTCGATCTTCGGCATCGGTTTCGCCGCGTGGACCGGCGGTGCGCTGCAGTTCATCAACCAGTATGGCCTGAAGGACTTCATCGCCCGCGCGCAGTATCTGGCGGAACAATACGGCGAGCGCTTTACCCCGCCAGCGCTGCTGCTGGACAAAGCGGCGAAAGGTGAAATGTTCTAGGGCGAGCGAGCATTTCGGGGCTTGCCTTGGCCACGTGTTTCAAGGCAGGCTCTGGGGTGTTCATTATTCCCATCATGTGTCAGGTATTTTTTATGTCGTTGCGCATCTGCATTCTCGAAACCGACATCCTGCGGCCCGAATTGATTGACCAATATCAGGGCTATGGGCAGATGTTCCAGCGCCTGTTCTCGCAACAACCCATCGCCGCTGAGTTCACCGTCTATAACGTGGTGAATGGCGAATACCCAAGCGACGACCAAACCTTCGATGCGTATCTGGTCACCGGTAGCAAGGCTGATTCGTTCGGCACGGATCCATGGATCCAGACCCTCAAAACCTATCTTTTGAATCGCTACGAACGCGGCGACAAATTGCTCGGCGTGTGCTTCGGCCATCAATTGCTGGCGTTGCTGCTTGGTGGCAAGAGCGAGCGCGCATCCCAGGGTTGGGGCGTCGGCACCCACAACTACAAGCTGGCGGCCAAAGCACCGTGGATGAGCCCGGTGCGCGAAGAGCTGACACTGCTGATCAGCCACCAGGATCAGGTAACCGAACTACCAGAGAACGCGACGGTGATCGCCTCCAGTGATTTTTGCCCGTTCGCGGCTTATCACATCAACGACCAGGTGCTTTGCTTCCAGGGCCACCCGGAATTCATTCACGATTACTCGCGCGCGCTGCTTGATCTGCGCCAGGAAGCGCTGGGTTCGCAGATCTACAGCAAGGGTGTGGCAAGCCTTGAGCAGGAGCACCACGGCGCTACAGTAGCGGAGTGGATGATGCGATTTGTGGCGCACAAACCAGAAGCTGCCTGACAATTGCAAGATCAAAGATCGCAGCCTTCGGCAGCTCCTACACTGACATTCTGTAGGCGCTGCCGAAGGCTGCGATCATTTGCTTTCTACAACCAGCCCGACTTCTTGAAACTCGCCCACAAACTCACACACCCCACCGCAATAAACCCCAGCACCGCAAAATAACCGTAATGCCAGGTCAATTCCGGCATGTTCTGGAAGTTCATCCCGTAAATCCCCGCCACCGCTGTCGGGAACGCGAGAATTGCCGCCCACGCTGCAAACTTGCGCTGCACCACGCTCTGCCGTGATGCCTCGAGCAACACGCCAATCTCGATGGTCTGGCTGGCAATGTCCGCCAGCGTGGTCAGGTCTTCCATCTGCCGCGTCACGTGGATCTGCACATCGCGAAAGTACGGGCGCATGTTCTTGTCGATGAACGGGAAGCTGAGCTTTTGCAGCTCTTCGCCGATTTCCACCATCGGTGCCGCGTAGCGACGCAAGCGCACCACATCACGGCGCAAACCGTGCAGCTTCTGGATGTCTCGCTCGTTTAGGGCACTGCACAGCACGTTGCGCTCCAGCTCATCGATCTCGGCGTGGATCGCTTCGCCCACCGGCTGATAGTTCTCGATGACGAAATCGAGCAGCGCATACAGGACGAAATCCTCCCCGTGCTCGAGCAACAAAGGGCGCGCTTCACAGCGTTGGCGCACATAGGCGTACGACGCGGAATGGCCGTTTCGTGCGGTGATGATGTAACCCCTGCCGGCGAAGATATGCGTTTCGATGAATTGCAAAACGCCGTTTTCGCGAACCGGTGAGTAGGTGACGATAAACAGAGCGTCACCAAAGGTTTCCAGTTTCGGTCGGCTGTGTTTTTCCAACGCGTCTTCGATGGCCAGTTCATGCAGATTGAACTGGCGTTGCAGGTTGGACAATTCCTGTGCGTCCGGTTCTTCCAGACCGATCCAGACGAAGTGGCCGGGCTTGGCCGCCCACGCAGCACCTTCGTCCAGCGAAATATTGGTGACTTTCTTACCCTCGCTGTACACCGCAGCAGCAACAACTCGACCCATGGTGGTGGTTCACTTCTTCTTGGCAGATGGCAGGAGAACAAGGCTTCAGCTTAGCCGTGTCGCTGCTTGAGAGTCAGTGAAACTTCTACAGTTCATCTGGCAAAAGAAAACCCGCACAGGGCGGGTTTGTTTTTCACGCGGCTTGCAGTTGCCGATCCATCGACTCGATGCACTCGCGCATCTGCTCGCGGCATCGCTCAATGAGCATGGGCATGTCGTCCATGGTCAATCCGACTGTAGGAATCGCCGGCAAGGAACGTATGAGAACGTTGCCACTGCGCCAGCGATTCAGGCGCATGTGCTTGACGTAGCTGCTCACGCACACCGGAACGATCGGCACGCCGGCGGCAATCGCCATCTGGAACGCGCCTTTCTTGAACGGCAACAGATCTTCACCGAGGTTGCGGGTGCCTTCCGGAAACACCCAGATCGAGGTGTCTTCGTTCTGCAAGGTGTGGGTCGTGGTCAGCATCGACTGCCGCGCCTTGTGCGCATTGCCACGGTCGATCAACACATTGCCGGCCAGCCAGAACAACTGGCCGAACAACGGCACCCACTTCAGGCTTTTCTTGCCGATACACACGGTGCGACGAGGGACGACATTGCCGAACACGAACAGATCGTAGTTGGACTGATGGTTGGCGATGATCACGCAACTGTCGGGCTTTTTCATCAAGCCGTTGACCTCCGACTTGACCCGCAAACGCAAGATACACATCGCCGGCAAAGCATAGAGACGGGCGCAGAGTCGGCTGTTGTCCGGGTTGAACGGGCGGCACAATCCGAGGATCACGCCGAGCACGCCCGCCAAAATAAAGTGCAGGCCCATCAACAACATACGAAGCACGAACAGCATTTTTACAGGCCCACCGGGACAAAAGGTGGCGCAGTGTACGGATGTGCACTGTTTTCGGCAATTGCCGCTATAGAGTCCGGAGATGGCCGATGTTTAAGCGCATGTTTCAGTATTGCCTGTCAGGCGCGTCCTAGAGCTTCCAGTGAATATTCAACGCGGCATGTAAGAAAAAGCCCGACACGCGGATCGGGCTTTTCGCTAGCGCGCAGATCTCGGACGAATCAGCCTAAATGCTGTTGATCCTGGACAATGGCGTCATCGAGGGTTTCCAGCAGCTGCTTGCGCACTTTGAGTTTGGTGTTCTTGTGCGCCAGCATGTTGATCTTCTTCAACTGACGCGCGGCAGCCAGCGCGGCGCCTTGCAATTCTTCGGCAGTGACGACCTTGTCGAGGAAACCTGCGTCAACTGCGCTTTGCGGGTCGAACATCTCGCCGTTGATCACCGAGCGATGGAAAGCCGAACGCCGCAAGCGATCGCGCGCCAACTCGATACCAGCATGGTGCATGGTCATGCCGATCTGCACTTCGTTAAGACCAATACTGAACGGGCCGTCGACGCCAATGCGGTAATCGGCAGACAACAGCAGGAAAGCGCCCTTGGCCACGGCGTGTCCCGGGCAAGCAACGATCACTGGGAACGGGTGAGAGAGCAGGCGGCGCGCCAATGTCGAACCGGCCGTCACCAGCGCAACGGCCTCTTTCGGGCCGGCGGTCATCACCTTCAGATCATAACCACCCGACAGAATCCCCGGCTGCCCGGTAATGATCACCACGGCGCGATCCGCCACCGCCTGATCCAGCGCCGCGTTAAACGCCGCAATCACATCCGGAGAAATCGCGTTGACCTTGCCATTGTTCAGGGTCAGGGTCGCGATACCGTCTTCGAGGTGGTAGGCAATCAACTCGCTCATGACGCTATTCCTTATTAGAAAGATGGGCAGACGTTACCCACCGTCGCAGGCCAGGTAAAGCGCCGTGACTGACCTGCCGGTCACCATTTCGGCGTTCAGCCTGCGCCGCACACCTCTTGCCTTCTATAAAGGAAGCGCGCGCCTCACCCGAGATTGGCGGGTTTGCCATCGTCTTCATGGGCCGAACGCAGCGTGCACTCTTAAGCGCATGAAAATTCTGAAAAAAGTTTGCCATCAGGAAAGCTTTCGACTACATTAGCGCGCCTCGACAGACAGAACATGTCTGCAGAGATACGGTGAAGTGTCCGAGTGGCTTAAGGAGCACGCCTGGAAAGTGTGTATACAGGAAACTGTATCGAGAGTTCGAATCTCTCCTTCACCGCCACATTGAATATCAAAAAACCCGATTTCGAAAGAGGTCGGGTTTTTTGCTTTCTGCGTGTTCGAAAATTGCTCGGTCATCATTTGCTGCTCATTGATCGGCTGCGCGCAGGGGTCGAAATCCGGTTTTGTTGGCGTTGAACTATTGTACTGACCAGTTAGAATGGCCGCATTCATGGCTCTGCGTCACTCGCTGCATCAACAAGGGTCGAGATTTACATTACTGAGGTAGAGAGTAGTGGAACCGCTATTTGCAGTCGTTGCGACCACAGGATATTTGCTCCTCGTCGAGGTGCATTCCAGAAAAGTTATCCCGCTCGAGAACGAACGCACTGAATATTACGGCGTTTCATGGTTTCCGGGGGCAAGGATTTTGTGCTCAGCCACTCTGGGCTGGATAACGTAAAGCTGAAGGATATCCAGACCTACGCGACCTCAGAAGTGGGATTTCTTTCGCACGGTAGTTTCCATTCCGAAACCTTTCTCTCGGAACCACACCAGCTGCTCTGCGCATCTGACGGTCGCGTGGTGTGTACCAACACCGGACGTAACGCGATCACTGTGGTCGACCTGGAAAAGCCCGGGCATTTTCAGGAAAAGCGGCTGAGCAACGTTCGCTGGGATCGTCTTTCACTGGAAGAAATCACCGGCGATCATCTCAATTCCGTATTCGAAAAAGATGGTCATCTTTATGTCATCGCTCACGGCCACCATAACGGTTCGTTAATGGCAGTACTGACTTATCCGGCGTTGGAGCTGGTCAGTGTCAAGCCCATTGAGCGACGTACGGGCCTGCACAATGTGTGGATATCGGACGAAGGGCAGAAAATTGCCTGCCACAGCAATATCGGTGCGCTGATCGATCTGGAAAGCAACGAAGTTCTCTGGGAGGCGGGGAGTCCAATCTATACGCGAGGCCTGGCCGTTTCGTCCGACATCATGCTGGTGGGAGAAAGCCAGATGACCGGACGTGATTTGCGCCGCAGCTCCATGAGCGGTTTGTGGGTTCTGGAACGGGGAACCTATAAAGCACTGGACTACATCTGCCTTGGTCCTTACGGCGCCGTCAACGAAGTCCGCTTGTTGAACGTAAAAGACTATGCTCACCACGGCCATACTTTTCCGTTTGTATCGGAGTTGTTCGAGCGAAGTCTGTTCAACCGTAAGTCTGAAGAGCGTCTGGCTGCTTGCCAGCGTTCGAAAAACATTCAGCAGGAGTGGGCGGGCGTCGAACTCGTCTACGGCGTGCCGAAGACACTCGAAGACGGCGGCAAAGAGGCCATCCTTGGTAACCTGTGTCTGATCAAGAAGATTGAAGACGTTTCGCAAGCACAACGCAGCCTGGCGTTCAGTTATTCGTTGGACACGCCATCTACCGATTCTCACGTTGCGGTGGTGACTTATCAGGGCAGTGGCGGTGACACGGATATGAACGCACTGCTGATACAGCCTATCAATGATGTCGAGGCCGGACTGGTACTTTGGACAAATGATGGCGCGCACTGGAATCCCGAGCCCGATGTGCAGGTGACGGGACTTCCTCATAGCGGTGACGTTCGCGTGGTAGCGAGTGAAGCAGGGCTGGAATTTTATCTGAATGACGAATGGCGTCTTACCGTAGACGCAGCCAGGCTGCCTTTTCTCGAGGGCTCATTGGGTATTCGCTGGATCGGATCGACTATCAGCCGGTTTATCGAATAACGGTCAATCATGATGTCTGGCCCGATCTACGGCTTTTGAGCGGCGAGTTGCCGCTCAAGACTAACGTGTTTGAACTCAGACTCTACGCGAGATGAGGAAACGTATGACAAGCGAAAAAAACAGCGTGCCTGAGAATGTCGTTCTGCACCCTACGCAAGTTGCTCCCAGTGATCGGGAGCGTGCCGTGGCGCAGAAGCCTTTTACCATTTGGTTTACCGGATTGAGCGGTTCAGGCAAATCGACGCTGGCGTTCGCGATTGAAAAAAGCTAATTGAAAGTGGCAAGCCTGCCTTCGTGCTGGATGGCGATAATGTTCGTCACGGACTTTGCAGCGACTTGGGTTTCAGTGCTGAGGATCGCTCCGAAAATATTCGCCGTATCGCTGAAGTAGCGCGTTTGATGAATGACGCGGGTATCACCGTGATGGTGGCATGTATCTCTCCGACCAGAGTGAGCCGTGAAAAAGCCCGATCCGTCATTGGCGACGAGCGTTTCTTGAGGTCTATCTGAACACGCCACTCGATGTATGTGAGCGGCTGGATCCTAAGGGACTTTATCGCAAGGCCCGCGCTGGTCTGATCCCGGAGTTTACGGGGATCAGCGCACCTTACGAAGTGCCTGAATCTCCCGCCTTGGTTTTCGATGCAAGTCAAATGTCAGTCTCGGCCTGCGTAGAGGAAATCGTCTCCAAGGCCAACGGTCTTGGGCGATAGGGCTCCAATTGTCCAATTGGGGCGGATCCTCCGCTCGTCGGAGACCAGGCTTCGTGTACGGCTAGTCCCGGAATGACCGGCTAGTCTCAAAATCCTCGGAGGTCGATATTTTTCAGGCAAAACATTTTTGCCAGTATCGGCCCGGTTCCGCAGGGGAGAGGCTATGACAGGTCCATATATCGAAGACGATGGCGCTGAGTTTTCCTTCAACAACTGTGTGCGCTGCGGTCAAACGGAGTATCAGTCGGGTTTTGGCGAAGATCCGGTGAGCACCGGCAAAATCAAATCCACGGCCCCGAAAGGGCCGAAAGCGAAATTCCTGCCCAGGGTCACGGCAAGGGCCAGAAAGTGATTTCATCCCGTACCCCGTCACTGAACGGGGTTTTTACGTGCGCGGGAGTGCGGATCGGAAATGCCTGGCGGGCGTTGACATTAATGTCGGTTTTTTTCACAAACTTTTCACGTTGGTCAACGTAGGGTGAAGCCATCCGTTAGAAAGCAAGTCTCCAGCCCGTCTCCCCAGCGGGCTTTTTTTGCCCGGCATTAAACCTTTTTCCTGAGCGCGGTCCAATCGACGCTGCCGCCTGCGTCTGGACTTTCCTGCGCCGAGCACATTAAATCCCGCTCCTTCTCGTCATCCTGTTTATTTGAGGTTTTCGTCATGCGTTTAACATTGCCTGCGTTGGTTCTTGGCCTTCTGGTTGCTCAAGGTGCGATGGCTGCCGGTGATGGCACCGCGGCGCTGGGCGGTGGCCTCGGTGGCGCGCTGGGTAACGTGGTCGGTCAGAAAATGGGCGGCAGCACCGGCGCCGCCATTGGCGCCGGCGTCGCGGGCGCAGCGGGCAGCGCAGTCGCCGCGCGCAAGGGCAGCCGCACCAAAGCGGCGATCGGCGGCGGTGTCGGTGCAGCCGGTGGCTCGGTGATCGGCAACAGCCTGGGCGGCCGCAACGGCGCCACCATCGGCGCGGGTCTGGGCGGTGCGGCCGGCGGCGCAGTCGGCAGCAATCTGGGCAAAGGCCATAAGCGCCACTAATCCCGAACGCTGTCAGAAGAGGCCCGACTCGATGTCGGGCTTTTTCATGGCTGAACGTTTCGTGCGAAATCATCTCCAATCTGCATACGCCCCGCTTGGGCGGACTGTCCCGATTCGGGAACTGCGAGGTTCATATGCGATTGTCATTATCTGCACTGTTTTTTGGCTTGGTCGTGGCGCAGGGCGCGATGGCGGCCGGAGATGGCACCGCTGCCGTAGGCGGTGGTCTCGGCGGTGCGCTGGGTAATGTGGTTGGCGGACAACTTGGCGGCAGCACGGGCGCGGCGGTCGGCGCAGGTGTCGGCGGCGCAGCGGGCAGTGCCGTCGGCGCGAACAAACGCAACCGCACCGAAGCCGCGATCGGCGGCGGTCTGGGCGCAGCAGGCGGTTCGGTCGTCGGCAACAGCCTCGGCGGCTCCACCGGCTCCGCCATCGGCGCGGGCCTGGGCGGCGCAGCAGGCGGCGCGGTAGGTAACAATCTTGGCGACGACGACGGCGGATCTCATTCCGGCGGCCACAAGCACAAGAACAAACACAAAAATAAACATCGCTGATTGATCAACGGAAACCCGGCCTGGCGCCGGGTTTTCGTGTCTGGCCGTCAGGCAGAGGAACGATTGGCGGCAGGGCTTTTCGAACGTCATACATCCCACACGCTCAAGAGGTGCGCCATGACTCCCGAAACCGAAGGCAAAGAAGAGAAGGGCCCGAGTGGATTGCCGTTTATCAATGACCCGGGAACGAAGATCCGGGCTCGCTGATGGATGATGCGACGGTGCCGTTGAACGATGCGGATGAGGCGGATATGGAGTATGAGGAGGATGGGGATGAGCAGTGAGAGTGTTCGTGGTGAATGGAGATTTTGAATATGGGTTTAAAGGGCCTGAGTCAACAGGCCCTCCTTGTGGTCGTGTTTAGGTCGTTTCTTTCGAGTCGGCCCAGATATATAGATTACTTATGGCTGAAATTTTTTTGATTTTTTTAGATTGATGTATTCGGCGAATTCTTTTTCTATAATTTCTTCGTCGCAATACTTTCTATGTTTAGATGGTCGTTCACGAGCAAAGTTGTATAAGCGCCAAGTGTCGAATCCATTGATTTCACCATTAGGTCCATAGTCAAAATCTACGGTTCCTGTCGATAGATTGATGCGGCAGCCAATGCCGTGCAATTCATATTTAACGCCTCGAGTGACTCTCCCGCATCGCTTGATCGCCTTGGTATACCAGAGCTTTCGAATATCTCGAGTGCCAAATTGTCTTTCAAGTATCGACGTGCTGGAATCTACCATGGAGATAAAATCATTTATCAGGGTTTCCAGAGTTTCACTTTGATCGCTCATCTTCTTCTCCGGTGCTCCAACCTGTCGAAGCCTACATTATTTGCTGACTCTAATATATCTTCAATGCTTCTTAGAGATCTTTCGTACGCTTTCAGATTTGTTATGAGTTTAATCGTCACATTGGTCGAAGTTTGTCGTGCAGCTGCTGCGCGGTGGTGTCCATCCAGAATATATAAACTGCCGTTATGTTCTAGAACGTCAATGGGGCGTACTGAATTGAATCCGTCACGCATTTTGTCCTTATACTCATCTACTGTCCTAGTTGAGGTCTTACCCGCGATTGCATGTACTCGTTTCAGAGTGTTTGGATCTATATTGTGAGCAATGGCCGGTAGGTCAGGCTCCCCCTCATCAACCTTAACCCCATCACTCGCCCCCGGAACATCACACCCAGGTTTATTCGGCGGCGGGCAATTGGACGTCAACCCCAACGGATCCACCCACCCCGTCGGATTCGGCACGTACTGGTACTGGTTCAACCCACCCGCGAGCTTCACCGGATCCGGCGTCAGGTACCGTCCCAATCTCGGGTCGTAATACCGATGGCGGTTGTAATGCAGCCCACTTTCAACATCGAAATACTGCCCCTGAAAGCGCAGTGGTTGGTCGAGGTAATCCTCGCCAGCGAGGGTGACGGCAGCGACTTTGCCGTAGGCGTCGTATTGCGCGGACCAGACGATTTCGCCGCTGTAGTCGGTGAGTTCCTGCGGGGTGCCGAGGTGGTCGAGTTGGTAGTAGAACGGGCAGGCTTTTTCGGGCCTTTGCCGTCGAGCATCGCGAGTGGGCGGAAGGTGCCGGGTTCGTAGAGGAAGCTGCGGTATTGCGTGGCGCTGCTTTCGGCGACGAGGTGTTCGCCTTGCCAGAAAAATTCGGTGACGGCGCCGTCGACGGTTTTGCGGATGCGCCGGCCGAAGGCGTCGTACTGGTAGGTGGCGGTCTGGCCGTCGGGGCGGGTCAGGCCGATCAGGCGGTGCTGGCAGTCGTAGCGGTATTCGGTGATGAGGGTCTGGCCGTGGCCTCGGCGTTCGCGGATCAGGTTGCCGAAGGCGTCGTAGTCGTAATGACGGTCGCCCTGCATCAGCAGGCGATTGCCCTTGATCTGCGCAGGACCGGGGCGGTCCTGCATCAGCAGGTTGCCGGCCGGGTCGTGGGCGAAGGATTCGGGCAGTTCGTCGCGTGAGTGACGTACGCGGATCAACCGGTCGAGGGCGTCGTAGCCGTAAGTGCGCTGGCCGTGGCGGCTGTCGGCGATGTGCTCGAGATTGCCGTTGGCGCTGTAGGCATAATCGCGGCGGTACAGCGAGGAATGGCGATGGCCTACGGCGTGGGCGAGCAAGCGGCCCTGGTCGTCGTAGGCATATTCGCTGAGCAGCAGACCTTGCTGACGCTGCTGCTCGCGACCGGATTGATAGACGTGGCGGGTCAGCGGCGTGCCGTTGAGGTCGATGGCGCTCAGCGCACCGCCCTTGGCGTAGTGATAGTCGAGCTTGCTGTTGTCCGGCAGGCGCAGACGCTTGAGCTGACCGCAAGCGTCGTAGGCATAACGCAAGGTGCCCCAGCCCTGATGCTCGGTGATCAAGCGGTCCTGACGGTCGTACTCGAAGGCCAGCGGATGGTTCTGGCCGTCATCGACAGCGATCAACCGACCGAGGCGATCGTAGTCGTAGCGAACTTTGCTCCCATCGGGCAGGGTTTTGACGAGTAAACGGCCGGCCCTGTCTCGCTCGTAGCGGGTGACCAGACTGGGACCGAAATCACCAAACTCGGTCTTCTCCAGCAGGTGCCCGTTGAGATCGTAGGCGTAGGCCGTGCGCCGCCCATCAAACCCGGTTTCCTGTCGGATCAATCCGGTCGGCGTGTAATCCAGTCGGTATTTTTCGCCCGATTCGTTTTCAATCTCGGTCAGCAACAGCCGCGCATGGTCATAGCGATACTGCACGCGGGTGCCGTCGGGGTTGATCCGTCGCGAGACCAGGTGCAGGTCGTCGTCATATTCGTAACGGGTGATACGACCGAGCTCGTCGCGCTCAGCAGTGACTTGCCCGTAGGCGCCGTAGCTGTAGGCACGGGTGCTGCCCGTAGGAGAAGTCGTCAGGATCAGTCGGCCGGCCGCGTCCCACTGCTGCCGGCTGACAACACCAAATTCGTCCTGGGTGGTAATCCGCCGACCCAGCGCGTCGTAGGAAAAACGCCGCACGCCACCATCAGGCAGGGTTTCTTCGATGAGCTGGCCGAGCTCGTTCCACACCCAGCGATGGCGGCTGCTGTCCGGATAACGCAGCGACAGCAATTGCCCGCGCAGGTTGTAGTAGTAATGGGTGACCTGGCCGTCGGGATCGACCGCTTCGGTGACGGCGCCTTCGGCATTGCGCCGGTAGATCCACACCGCATCACCACGGCAACGTTTGTAGAGAAACCCGTTGCGGTACTCGTAGGACGTTGGCGCATCGTCCGGCGGAATCAGTGCGATCAGCCGTCCGACTTCGTCGTAGCGGTATTCGGTGACCGCGCCCAGAGCATCCTGCTCGGCGATCAACCGGCCTTGCCCGTCATAGGCCTTGAGCTGCTCGCCGCCATCGGCCGCGACCTGGCGCACCAGACGCGCACGTTCGTCGTGGACGTAGACCTCTTCGGTGCCGTCGACGTAATGCACGGTCACGCTGGCGTCGTCATCGTTCCAGACGTAACGGGTGTTCATCTGCGAGAACGACGCCCAGTGCCGCACGCAGCGGGCGGCTTTGCCCTCGCGCTGCCATTCCCAGAAGAAGCTCGCGCCGCCGGTCAGCTGGCGCTGGAGGATGACGTGGTGGTCGTCATAGTCGTAGCGCTCGCTGTCGCCGACCGCGTTGGTCGCGACCAGCAGGCGTTGGCGGGCATCGAAGCTGTAGGTGGCGAGGTTTTGCTCGGTGATCCAATCGCCCTGAACGAACACCTGATAGTCGACTGCCACCAGTTGCGTGCGGTCATAACGCAACAGCAGGGCGCGGCCGGCGCCGTTGTCCAGGCGCTGAATGCGGTCGAAGCGATCACGTTGCAGGGTCAGACGATTGCCGTAGACATCGCTGATTGCCGTGAGCCGGCCGGCGCGAAAGTGATAAAGCGCGCGCTGTCGCCGGCCAGAGCAAGGATCAGTTCTTCCGGTTCATCACCGAGAAAGATCGCCGCCCGCGACAGACTGTTGTGGATTGCCGGGCGCTCGACATTGGGCAGGGAAAGCGGGTGCGGCGGTTCTCGTGGTCGATCCAGGTCACGCCATCGCCATCGAAGGCCAGCCGATGCGCGAGCGTATGGCTCCAGCCAAAACCCAGGCCGATGTCGATCTCGACCGCGCTGCTGCGGTACAAACGGGTGAACTCGAACGGCAGCACGCCGTCGAGCACGGCGTCGGTCAGGGTCAGCAGTTCTTCGCCGGTGACCATTGACACCGGGCAGCCGTTGGTACAGGTGTTGGGCACGCAGTCGGCGGCGTCGCCGTTGGGGTTTTTCGCTTGGTCGGGAGCGTCGTCGTGGGGCTCGTGGCGCTCAAGACGGGCCATACCTTGGGATTTTTCCCGCGCGAGTGGCGCCGGATTCGGCACGCTCAACACCACTGTGTCGGCCTGGCGAATGTTCAGCGGAATCGACGGTGTCGGCTTCAGCTTCACCTCGCGCGCATGAAACATCAGCGGCTTTAGCGTACTCGCGTGCTGCTTGAGCTCCGGCGTCGAAGTGAGCTCAGCCAGACGCAGGGCTGAGGCGGCAAGCCACTCCCGCGCCCGTGGCGACTTGATCTTCGCCAGGACCTTGCTGCTCAAACGCAGCGATACGCCGGCCCCGCCTGCCACGCGCATCAACAGGAAACTGATCAGCAACTCGGTGCGAACTTCGGCCACCACCTCGGCAAGGTATTGCGGCGGCAGCATCTTCAGCCAACTGGTGAACGCGGCCAGATGAATGAACAGCCACGGCTCGTCGCTGAGCATCAACAAGGCGTTGGCAATCGCCTCGCTGGACGCCGCCAGCAGCGCCTCAAGTTCGACTTCGCTGAGGTATTCCAGAAGCTTTGCGCTGTGCTCCTGCAGATCGGCAAGGAGGGCAAACAGCTGTTGAATGTCATCCCAGACGCCATTCAGGGCTTTTTCCAGGCCACGCCAATCGGCCCGCTGCAACTGCCCGTAACGATCGAGAAAACCGGCGCTGGAAAACTCCGTCCATTGCGGCTCGAAACCTGTCCATTCGCCGCGCAGCCAGTTTTCCAGACCGGCGATGACGCCTTGATAAGAGGCGTACAAAGCGCGCACGTGGGCAGTGGAAACATCGGGAAAGAAGGTGACGCGGTAGCGCTGGCCGCGCATGCAATCGGTCACTTCGAGGATCCCGCTCGGGCCGATGGTGTGGCGCAGTGGTTCGCCGAAGGTCTGTACGCCGTCGACTTCGCTGAGCAGCGGTTCGAGGGTCACCGGGGTGTCGCCGATCGGCACAAAGCGCGCCGCTTCGAACATGTGCACCAAGGTCAACGGACCGCTGGCCGAACATATGACCACCGATGAGCTGACAGGTGCGCGCGAGGTGATCGGCGCGCTCAGTTGTACGTCATTGCCAACCTTGAACACCTGCTCGATGTCCAGCGCGGTCCCGGTCCAGAACTGCTCGGCCCAGGCGTCGTAGTTGTTCAGGCACAGGCGGAACTCATCGATCAGCGCTTCGAAATCGGGCTGCTGGGGATTCAGGGCGGCCACCACCAGCAGTCCGATGCTGTTGTTCAGGGCCAAGAGCCGATCGGGTTGAAACATTCGCAGTCGCTCGCGCATATGAAGAAACGGGAGCGCGGACTTTGCAGGGGATCAAAAAGGAAAGAAGTCGGGTAAGTAGGCAGTATCTGTAGGAGGTTTCGCTAAATGCGAAAGGGCGTCGATGGTGTTGCCCGTTGCTCAATGTCCATCCGCCTCGCTATGCTGCCGAACCCATTAATCAGATCCGCGTTGCGGCACATTGCCTGTCGCCCGGGATGTCTTTGTTAACGGATCCGATGATGAATGCACCGCTGAAGACGTTCGGCCCGATCAAGGCCGTGATTTTCGATATGGACGGTTTGCTGCTCGACACTGAGGGCATTTACACCGAGGTCACCTCGCTGATTGCCGGGCGCTACGGGAAAACCTTCGACTGGAGCGTCAAGCAGAACATCATTGGTCGCGGGGCCAATGACCTGGCCAATTACGTGGTGCAGGCGCTGGAGTTACCGATCAGCCCGGAAGAATTCCTGGAGATTCGCGAGCCGCTGATGCGCGAGCGTTTCCCAAGGCCCAGGCGATGCCGGGGGCCGAAGCACTGGTGCGTCACCTCAAGGCGCACAACATTCCGATCGCGGTCGGCACCAGTTCGTCGCGCCAGTCGTTCGGGCAGAAAACCACTTTGCACCGCGACTGGTTCGCGTTGTTCGATTTCATCGTCACAGCGGACGATCCGGAAGTCGGCGCGGCCAAACCGGCGCCGGATATTTTCCTCACCGCCGCTCGGCGTCTGGGCGTCGCGCCCAAGGATTGTCTGGTGTTCGAGGATTCGCCGTTTGGGGTCACCGCGGCGAAAGCAGCAGGCATGACCGCAATCGCCATCCCCGACGCGGCGATGGCCGATGAGAAATATGCTCACGCTGACGGCATTATCCGCTCGCTGAAAGACTTCAGGCCAAGCGCATTTGGCCTGCCGACGCTGGAACTGGCCTGACCGCTCAAACAAACAAGCCGCCCTTCCTATAAAGAAGGGCGGCTTTTTTGCCGTTCTGTCAGGCGCCGAAGCCACCGTCGATGGTCAGGCTGGCACCGGTGATGTAACCGGCTTCCGGCCCTGCCAGGTAGGCGACGAAGCTGGCGATTTCATCGGCGGTGCCGTAACGACCGACGGCCATCAGCGGGATCAGGCTGTCGGCAAAGTCGCCGTGGGCCGGGTTCATGTCGGTGTCGACCGGGCCAGGTTGCACGTTGTTGATGGTGATGCCCCGAGGGCCGAGATCGCGGGCCAGGCCTTTGGTCAGGCCGACCAGTGCCGATTTGCTCATCGCGTACACGCCGCCACCGCCGAAGGGCATGCGATCGGCGTTGGTGCTGCCGATGTTGATGATCCGCGAGCCTTCGCCCATGTGTTTCGCCGCTTCCTGCGAAGCAATGAACACGCTACGCACGTTGATGGCCAAAGTCTGATCGAAGTCTTCCAGTTTGAAATCTTCCAGCGGCGCGATGGCCAATACGCCGGCGTTATTCACCAGAATGTCCAGCCGGCCAAACGCTTCGACGGTGGCGCTGACGGCGTGGCGAATCGCGCTGGCATCGGCGCTGTCAGCCTTGATCGCCAAGGCTTTGCCGCCGTTGCCGGTGATGCTGTTCTGCAATTCTTCGGCTTTCGCGGTGGAGCTGACGTAGGTGAAAGCGACGGCGGCGCCTTCAGCGGCCAGACGTTTGACGATGGCCGCGCCGATGCCGCGCGAACCGCCTTGAATCAGAGCGACTTTGCCGCTGAGGTGTTGAGTGGTCATGTTCGATCTCCAAGTCTTCAAGGCGGAATGCCTTGGTGTTGGTGCCGAGTATCGGCGTGGCATCGACAACCGGGTAGACCATGATTGCTATAGTCTGTGTAAACCAGAAGTTTATAGTGGCGATCATGGAAACGTTCAGCAGTATCGAATGCTTTGTGCGCAGCGCCGAGGTCGGCAGCTTTGCCGAGGCCGCACGACGCTTGAGCCTGACCCCGGCGGCAGTGGGTAAAAGCGTGGCGAAACTGGAGGCGCGGCTTGGCGTGCGGCTGTTCCAGCGTAGTACACGCAGCCTGACCCTGACCGAAGCGGGGCAGCTGTTTTTGAGTGAAGTCAGCGCCAGCCTGACCACCATCCAGAATGCCGTGGCCAACCTGGCCAGCGCCGGAGGGCAACCGGCCGGTACGCTGAAAGTCAGCATGGGCACGGTGTTCGGCCGTCTGTATATCGTGCCGCTGCTCGGTGAGTTCCTGCGGCGCTATCCGGCGATCAACCCGGACTGGCATTTCGATAACCGCCAGGTCGATCTGATCGGGCAGGGCTTCGATGCGGCAATTGGCGGCGGCTTTGAACTGCCACAAGGCGTGGTTGCGCGCAGGCTCACGCCGGCGCATCGGGTACTTGTGGCATCGGAGGATTATCTGCACAACCATGCGCCGATCAGTCATCCCGATGACCTCAAGCAACATGACGGCATCCTGATCCGCTCACCGCAGACCGGGCGTGTGCGTTCGTGGCAACTTACCCATCGCGATCAACAACACAGTCCGCTGACGTTGCGGGCGCGGATGACTATGAGTGATTCCGAGGCTGCCTGTGCAACGGCGATGCAAGGTCTGGGGATCGCGCTGGTGAGCATGCCGTTTGCGGTTGCGTATCTTCAGGCCGGGACGTTACGGCGGGTGCTGCCGGACTGGTTTGTCGATGATGGCAATATTTCGATCTATTACGCCGAGCACAAATTATTGCCGGGCAAGACCCGGGCGTTTGTGGATTTCGTGATTGAACAGTTTGCTGAGCAGGGGTTGGTGCGGCGGTTCAGTGCTATTTGAATAGGGCTTGGGAGCGAGTCGTTTTCATTCGCGAGCAGGCTCGCCCCACAGGGGAACACATTCCAAATGTAGGAGTGAGCCTGCTCGCGATGAACGATAACTCGGTCTATCGAGCAAAGCGCTGCGGCCAGCCAACAATATTCTTCGGCCGTGGCGTGGCATACGTGCGCACCTTGGAGGTCGACAACTTCAAGCGCACCAGCGATTCGGCAATCGTCACCGCCGCTGTCACGCCATCCACCACCGGCACGCCGGTGCGGCGGCGAATCTGTTCATCCAGCCCGGCCATGCCGCCGCAGCCCAGGCAAATCACCTCGGCCTTGTCCTGAGTCACCGCCAGTTCGGCCTGTTGCACGATCGCTTCCAGTGCACGCTGCGGTTCATGTTCCAGCTCCAGAACCGCCAGCCCGCTGGCGCGCACCGAGGCACAGCGATCCCACAGGCCGGACAATTTCAGCCGATCCTCGATCAGCGGCACGGTGCGATCCAGCGTGGTCACCACCGAGTAGGCATGGCCGAGGAACATCGCGGTGCTGGCCGCCGCGTCAGTGATATCCACCACCGGCACGTTGAGCAATTCCTGCAAGCCTTCGCGGCCATGTTCGCCGTAGCCGGCCTGGATCACCGCATCGAACGGTTGATCGTAGGCCATCACCCGGTCCATCACGGCGATGGCGGCGAGGTAGCTTTCGAAATTGCCTTCAATCGATTCGGCGCCGAAGTACGGGGTCAGGCCGACGATTTCGGTACCGGGCGAAGCGACGGACTGCGCCGAGCGGGCGATGGCGTCGGTGATGGATTCGGTGGTGTTGACGTTGACCACGAGAATACGCATGGAAAATCCTTATTGCGGGCAGTGGTGCGGCCCGAAAACCGGGCCGCGAAGGGATCAGTGGCTGACGTTATCCACAGCGATGCACTCGCCGCTGACGTCGGCGTAATGGGTGTGGCGTTTGGCGACGATCAGGTAAAGCATGCCGGCGATACCGGCACCCATCAGCCAGGAGAACGGCGAAACGCTGTGGAAACCGGGCACCAGCGCCAGGACGATGGCGATCAGCGCTGCAGGAATAAACGCCGCCACCGCGCGGAAATTGATGCCTCCGCTGTAGTAATAAGCGCCGTTGGGGTCTTCGCTGTAGAGTTGCGGCACATTGATCCGGCCTTTGCGGATCAGCCAGTAGTCGACCATGATCACCCCGTACAGCGGGCCGAGCAGGGCGCCGAGGCCCGACAGGAAATACACGATCACCAGCGGGCTGTTGTAGAGGTTCCACGGCAGGATCAGCACGGCGATGGTCGCGCTGATCAGCCCGGCGCGGCGGAAGGTCAGGTACTTCGGCGCCAGGTTGCTGAGGACGAACGCCGGGGCGACGAAGTTGGCCATGATGTTCACCGCGACGGTGACGATCAGAAAAGCCAGGCAGCCGAGCACCAGAAAGAATGTGTTGGGGATCGAGGCGATGATCTCGGTCGGGCTTTCGATGATCCGCCCGTTGATCTGGAACTGCGCGCCGCACAGCAGCACAGTAATCGCTGCGAACACCAGAATGTTCACCGGCAAGCCCCAGAAATTTCCTACCTTGATGGTTTTGCGGCACGGCGAAGAACGGGCGAAGTCGCAGAAGTTGAGGATCAGCGTGCCGTAGATCGCCAGCCACAACGCGCCGCCGGCGAAGATGTTGCGCCACATTTCGCCACCGGTCAGCGGCTCGCGGATCGACCAGGCAATGGTCGCGTTGGCCTGGAAGTACATCCACCCGGCGAGCGCGGCTACGGTGAGCAGAATCACCGGCCCGGCAAACGCCTCGTAGCGGCGTACCATTTCCATGCCGTAGGCAAGAATCGCCAGTTGCACCAGCCAGATCGCCACGAAGCACACCCAGCCCAGGCTCGACAAGCCGAGTATAGAGTTGTGATCGTATTCGGCGAAGCCAGGATGCACGGCAGTCAGCAAGACGCGGAATACCACCGAGGCGAGGTACGTCTGAATACCGAACCAGGCGATGGCGATAACCGCCCTGATCAGTGCAGGAATTTGCGCACCGTGGATGCCGAAGCTGATCCGGCTGATCACCGGAAACGGTACACCGGTTTTCTGCCCCATGTACCCGGACAGGTTCATGAAGAAATACACCAGCGCCGCGCCGATCCCCAGCGACAACAGAATCTGCCAGCCGCCCAGACCCAGCGCATACAGGCCGATGGCGAACGAGTAGTTGGCGATGTTGTGCACGTCGTTCGTCCACAGGGCGAAGATGCTGTACCGACCCCAGCGCCGGCCTTCGGCTTTGGTCGGCGCCAGATCGCTGTTGTGCAGACGCGGGCTCAGTTGCAGCGGCTCGCTCAGCCCGTCATCGGGCAACGGTTGATCGAGCGTGGAGGAGGGCAGATTCAGCGCGATGTTATTCGAAAGACTTGTACGCATTCCGGCAGGCTCCTGATGTTCCCCCGCGATGACTGTGCATGAGCGCTCAGGCTCGACAAATCTTCGGCGCGGCGGAAAGACATCACTGGTTACGGGGCATCTGCAGCCTGTACGGGATAGGGCGCTTCAGGCTTGCGGATCGAAAGTGTGCATGTTTTGCGGTTTTGTATACAAAACATGTATGCGATAAAGCCAGATTTGTGCCAGTTGCCAATCTATAAGCGGCAGGGCTCATTTCGAATAGTTATCAATGCGGCATAAGTGGCTGAAAAACAGGCGATATAAATTGATCGATTGGACAGGAATTTTTTCAGGGAGGGAAGTTGCAGAGGGCAAGCGGATGGGGATTCTGCTGGGAAGTGTAACTTTTCAGGGCGTCAGAACTGAAAGTGCACACATAAATGGCACCGATGGTGACAACCTTGTGTACACCTTTTATGTGCCTGGCACATATCAATGTGGAGCGAGCCTGCTCGCGAATGCGGTGGATCGGGCAACTGAAACGTTGACTGGAACCGCGCTTTCGCGAGCAGGCTCGCTCTCACAGATCTTTCCTATAAATGGGGGATCAAACCTTGCTCTTGCTGATGATATTCCCCGCATGCAACCCGCACTCTTTCTGCGTGGCTTCTTCCCACCACCAGCGGCCTTCGCGCTCGTGCTGGTTCGGCAGTACCGGGCGAGTGCAGGGTTCGCAGCCGATGCTGATGAAACCACGCTCGTGCAGGCTGTTGTAGGGCAGTTCGAGCATGCGGATGTAGCCCCAGATCTCCTCGCTGGTCATCTGCGCCAACGGGTTGAACTTGTACAGGGTGCGTTCCGGCGTCGAGAAGGCCGTGTCGATTTCCAGCACTGCCACAGCGCTGCGGGTGCCCGGGCTCTGGTCGCGGCGCTGGCCGGTAGCCCAGGCTTTGACCTCGGACAACTTGCGCCGCAGCGGTTCGATCTTGCGGATGCCGCAGCATTCGCCATGGCCATCTCTATAGAAGCTGAACAGGCCCTTTTCCTTCACGAACGGTTCGAGTTTCGTATAGTCCGGCGAGACGATTTCAATATCGATCTTGTAGTGATCGCGCACTTGCTCGATGAAGCGATAGGTCTCCGGATGCAGGCGGCCGGTGTCGAGGCTGAACACTTTGACGTTTTTGTTCAGCTTCCACGCCATGTCCACCAGCACCACGTCCTCGGCGCCGCTGAAAGATATCCACAAGTCATCGCCGAACTCGGCGAACGCGAGCTTGAGGATGTCCTGGGCGGATTTGTTGGCATAGGTCGTGGCGAGTTCCACGACGTCGAACGTTGGGCTCATCAGGGCGGCTTCCTACAGGTCAATGGCGCTCGGGCGCTCTATAGGGGGCCGATGGTAACAAAAAGCTGCCGCGCTCGGGGCGTCCTCTGCGTTGCGCGCGTCTGGTGCAGACGCTAGAGTTCGGCCTCGCTCGACTCAATAATCACTACAAACGGGAGTGTCTTGTGGAAATTGCTTGCCTGGATCTTGAAGGGGTACTGGTACCGGAAATCTGGATCGCCTTCGCCGAAAAACCGGAATCGACGCCCTCAAGGCTACCACCCGGGACATTCCCGACTACGACGTATTGATGAAGCAGCGTCTGCGCATCCTCGATGAGCACGGTCTCAAGCTCTCGGACATTCAGGAAGTCATCGCCACGCTGAAACCGCTGGACGGCGCGGTGGAGTTCGTCGACCGGCTGCGCGAGCGTTTCCAGGTGGTGATTCTCTCGGACACTTTTTATGAATTCTCGCAGCCGCTGATGCGCCAACTGGGTTTCCCGACCTTGCTCTGCCATCGCTTGATCACTGACGAAAGCGGTCGGGTGACGGGCTATCAACTGCGTCAAAAAGATCCCAAGCGCCAGTCGGTGCTGGCGTTCAAGAGCCTGTACTACCGGGTGATCGCGGCGGGTGATTCGTACAACGACACGACCATGCTCGGCGAGGCGGATGCGGGGATTCTGTTTCATGCGCCGGACAACGTGATTCGCGAGTTTCCGCAGTTCCCGGCGGTGCATTCGTTTGAAGAGCTGAAGCAGGAGTTCCTCAAAGCCTCTAATAGAGAGTTGAGTTTGTAGTCGTCTGGAAGGACGTCTTCGCGAGCAGGCTCGCTCCCACATTGGAATGCATTTCCTGTGGGAGCGAGCCTGCTCGCGAAGCTTCTAAACTTTCAGAGGTTCTGCAGGGTATCGAGCAGGATCCGCACTTTAGTCATCGACTCCTGATACTCCGCCTGCCAGTCCGAATCGGCGACGATCCCGCCGCCGCCCCAGCAGCACACCTGGCCATCCTTAACCAACAGACTGCGAATGGCGATGGAGCTGTCCATCTCGCCGCGCACGTCCAGGTACAGCAACGATCCGCAATACAAACCGCGCCGGGTCGGCTCCAGTTCGTCGATGATCTGCATCGCCCGAATCTTCGGTGCGCCGGTGATCGAGCCACCGGGGAAGCTGCCCGCGATCAGGTCCAGCGCATCACGATCCGCCGCCAGTTCACCGGTCACGCTGCTGACCAAGTGATGCACATTCGGATAACTCTCCAGACTGAACAACTCCGGCACCCGCACCGAGCCGATGCGGCAGGTGCGCCCGAGATCGTTGCGCAGCAGGTCGACGATCATCAGGTTTTCCGCGCGGTCCTTGGGGCTGGCCAGCAGTTCGGCGGCGTTGGCCGCGTCCTCGGCTGGGGTGACGCCACGGGGGCGGGTGCCCTTGATCGGACGGGTTTCAACCTGACGCTGGCTGACTCTGACGAAGCGTTCCGGTGACAGGCTCAGCACTGCGCCGCCGTCGGGCAGGCTCTGGAACCCGGAAAACGGCGTTGGGCAGGCCTGGCGCAATGCGCAATAAGCCAGCCACGGATCGCCCTGGCATTCAGCACGAAAGCGTTGCGCGAAGTTGACCTGATAGCAGTCGCCAGCCTGGATGTAATCCTGAATACGCTCGAACGCCTGACGGTAATCCTCGGCCGAGAGATCAGCGGCCATCGGGGCGTTCAGTTTGAAGGGAGCGAGGGCGTCAACTTGAGGCTGAGTGAACAGCGCGATCAGTCGTTGCCGTTCACTGTCGACAAGCGATGGATGAAAGACCAATTGGCTGGTTTGCCCGTGGTGATCACTGATCAGCGCCCAGTTGTACAGGCCGAAACGCGCATCGGGCAGTTCCAGGTCATCCAGCGCCTGACTCGGCAGGTTTTCCAGATGCCGGCCGAAGTCGTAGCTCAAATAACCGATCAATCCGCCGGCGAACGGCAATTCGTACCCGGCAGGCACCTGCGCGTCGCCCAAGCGGCTGAGGTTGTCACGCAGGCGCTGGAGGAAGTGTGCACCGCTTTCGTCCGGCAACACCGCCAGTTGTTCCAGCGGCCAGGCGCTGAGCACGTCATAACGGCCGCGCTCGGCGCTCGGCCGGCCGCTGTCGAGCAGCACAGCGCCGGGGGCATTGCGGATGGCCGCGAAATAGTCGGCGGGATTGGCACGGTAGGGCAGTGGGTGTACGGAACAGGTCAGCATGGGCGGGGCAGATCGGCCGTAGAGGCGGGGTGGGGATTGTAGTCCTCTGCGGGAATTGCTCCTAGAGGGGATGTCGGCGATTGGCAGATGGGCGGCACGCTTGCGGCTCGTGGTGGCAGGAAGTCCGCCTTCGCGAGCAGGCTCGCTCCCACAGGGGATTGCATTCCAATGTGGGAGCGAGCCTGCTCGCGAAAGCCGCGACTCGATTCTGGATCAGCCCTCGACCGCAGGAATATGCCCAAACATCTCCTGGGTAAACGCCACCCGCTCTTCAACCGATTCCTTTACGCCCCGCGCCTTCAGCTCTTCCAGCCGCGCTTCAACCGCGTGGGTACGCAAGGTCAGCCCGCAATCGTTGGCGATCTGGATGTTCAGCCCCGGCCGCGCATTCAGCTCAAGAATCAGCGGGCCTTTCTCCTGATCGAGCACCATGTCCACGCCGATATAACCCAGCCCGCACAGCTCATAGCAGCCGGCGGCGAGTTTCATGAAACCGTCCCAATAGGGCAGTTGCACGCCGTCCACCGCGTTGGTGGTGTCGGGGTGTTTGGTGATGATGTTGTTCAGCCAGGTGCCGCGCAGAGTCAAACCGGTGGCCAGATCGACGCCGACGCCAATGGCGCCCTGGTGCAGGTTGGCCTTGCCGCCGGACTGACGCGTCGGCAGGCGCAACATCGCCATTACCGGATAACCCATCAGCACGATGATGCGGATGTCCGGCACGCCTTCGTAGCTGATGCTCTTGAAGATCTGGTCCGGGGTCACGCGGTATTCGATCAGCGCGCGGTCGCGGTGGCCGCCCAGCGAATACAGGCCGGTGAGGATGCTCGAGATGTGATGCTCGAGCTCTTCGTGGGCGAGAATCTTGCCCGACACCGTGCGATAGCGGCCTTCGAAGCGGTCGGCGATGACGATGATGCCGTCGCCGCCCGCGCCCTGCGCCGGTTTGATCACGAAGTCGTTGCGCCCGCCGATGATCTCGTCGAGCTTGTCGATTTCCTTCTCGGTGGAGATCACCCCGTACAGCTCCGGCACGTGGATGCCGGCGGCGATGGCGCGTTCCTTGGTGAGGATCTTGTCATCGACAATGGGGTACAGGCTGCGCTTGTTGTACTTGAGCACGTAGTCCGCGTTTCGGCGGTTGATGCCCATGATGCCGCGCGCCTCGAGGGCCTTCCAGGTCTTCCAGAAACCGAACATCAGGCGTCAGCCTTCTTCAGGAAGGCCTTGAAACGTACCAGTTCGGTCAGGCGGTAGCCGCGATAGCGACCCATCGCCAGCATGAAGCCGACCAGAATAAGCAGGATCGCCGGGAAGGTGAAGACGAAGTACACCAGCTCCGGCACGGTCATGATCAGGTGCGCCAGGGAGGCGGCGAACAGCGTACCGATGGCGACTTTCAGCGCATGGTTGGCGCCGCGTTCTTCCCAGGTGATCGACAGGCGTTCGATGGTCATGGTCAGAATCACCATCGGGAACAGCGCCACCGACAAGCCACGCTCAAGGCCAAGCTTGTGGCTGAACAGGCTGATCGCCGCGATCAACACCACGACAAAGGTCAGTACCACCGACAGGCGTGGCAGCATCTGCAGTTTCAGATGTTCGAGGTACGAGCGCAGTGACAGGCCCAGCGCGGTGATCACCGTGAACAGCAGAATGCCGAAGCCCAGCTGCGTTTCACGGAAGGCGAGGGCGATCAGCACCGGGGTGAACGTGCCAAGCGTCTGCAGGCCGATCAGGTTGCGCAGGATCAGGATTACCAGCACGCCGATCGGGATCATCACCATGATCATGAAGGTTTGCTGGGTCTGCAGCGGCAGGCCGTACAGCGAGTAATCGAGGAAGTTGGCGTCGGTGTTTTCGTCGGTCAGCTTGGCCAGACGAATCGCGTTCATCTCGCTGTTGTTCAGGCTGAAAGTCACGTTGGCTTTCTTGCCGCCGTCGACGGTGATCAGGTTTTCGTCACCGGTCCACCACAGCAGGCGGTCGGTTGGCAGGCCTTGTTCACCGGTTTCCGGGTTGAAGTACAGCCAGTCGTTGCCGTTGAAGCTGCGCAGCCACAGTTCGGGAGTCTGGGGCTGATCGGCGACGAGGCGGATGGTGTGGACTTTTTCTACCGGAACGTGGGCAATCGACAGCAGCAGTTCGACGATCTTGGCTTTGTGCGAGGTCGACGGATCGCCGGCCAGCAGCAACTTGACGTTGTCGTCATTCACGTTGTTGACGCGCTTGATCGCCTCGCCAATAAAGGTTTCGACGTCGGCCGAATGTTGGCGGATCGGCGCGAGCAGGGCTTCGGCGGCGATCTTTTCCGGGCCTTCGATGACCATGCTGTCACGGAAGGTCGGGCCTTTGACCTTGGATTTTTCCGCGGTGTAGCGCTTGGTCAGCACCAGACGGTAATACAGCGTCTGGTTGCCCTTGGCGCGACGGGCCGACCAGGTCACCTTGCGGTTGCCGTCGACGCGGTTGACCGCGACGCCGTAATTATTGGAGATGAAGCTTTCGTTGAGGCTGACGTAATCGCGGCTCAATGGCGGCACGAACATCTGGATCTTCACCGGATCCTTGGTGCTGGCGACGAACTCGACCTTGGCGTCGATGTTCCACAGGTCGTCGGTGGCGTCTTCGGTCACCGGGATGCCGAGCACGAAAATCTGATAGGCCGTAACCGAAACGCCCAGCAGCACCAGTACGGCGATCAGGATTTTCAGGTGGAAGGTTAGAGAACGCATGGAAATTACTCGGCGGTATGAGCGGCGATGGTGCAGGCAGGTTTGCCGGCAGCGTATTTAAGACTGGGGTCGACCAGCGCGTCGAAGCGTTTCAGCGCCTCGGAGCCGATCAAGAGCGGATATTGGAACGCACTTCGGTCGGTGAGGTTCACTTCGATGCTGCGCAATGCCGAACCCATGCAGATATCCAGCTCGATCACCGGGCGTGCGGTGTACTGCTTGCCTTCTTCCGGATCGTAGTCGCCGGCGCGGCGCTTGATCTTGCTGACCCGCGCCAGCGGCCGTTCGATGGGGTGCGAATGCGCGGCGTCGATCGCCAGGTAGAAACGTACCCAGGATTCACCGTTGCGTTTGAAGCGTTTGATGTCGCGAGCGCTCAGCGAGGCGGTTTTCGCGCCGGTGTCGAGCTTGGCCGCGACTTCGAGATTGATGCCGTCAAGCGAAGCGTATTCGTTGAGGCCGTACACGGTTTTTTCCCCGCGGCGGCGAGGCCGGGCAGGCAAAACAGAGCAAAAAAGGTGGGGAAAGGCTTGAGTCTCATAAATCCTGGTGCGCAGCGTTCCGTTATCGGTTCAGGTGCCCCGCACAACCGTGCGCAAACCCCCGCGTGTGCCTATCAGCTTTTTATGGCAAGCCGTACAAAGACCCGCAAATGCGGGCGGCATTCTAGCACGGTGGTTTTATGGCGCCAGCGCTTGGGCCGCTCCATGGGCGTTGAGCAATTATCCTTGTGGCAGCCCTGTGGGAGCGAGCTTGCTCGCGAAGGCGGCGTGCCATTCGAAGCCACGTTGACTGACATTCCGCTTTCGCGAGCAAGCTCGCTCCCACATTGGCTGAGTGCCCAGTTGATTGTGGTTATTAGACGATTGTCGACAATACCTATTTATCCTTTGACTCATTGGGCCTTATTAGCTAGTTTTTGCCGCATTGGATTTAAAGGTGTCGACAATCATGCTGGATCAGCTCGATCCCCGGTCATCAGTGGCGACGATTCCGAGACGCTGTCGGAAAACGTCTTCCGGCGCATCCAGGCCGCTATCGTCAAAGGCGAGATCGCCCCGGGCAGCAAGATCTCCGAGCCGGAACTGGCGCGCACCTATGGCATCAGTCGGGGGCCGTTGCGCGAGGCGATCCATCGTCTGGAAGGCCAGCGCCTGCTGGTGCGCGTGCCGCATGTTGGGGCGCGGGTGGTTTCGCTTAGCCATGCCGAATTGATCGAGCTCTATGAAATCCGCGAATCCCTCGAAGGCATGGCCTGCCGCCTCGCCGCCGAGCGCATGAGCGTCGAGGAGATCGACGAACTGCGCCGGGTCCTGGAAACCCACGAGCGCGATGCTGCGTTTCAGGCCGGTGTCGGTTATTACCAGCAGGAAGGCGATTTCGACTTTCATTACCGGATCATCCAGGGCAGCGGCAATCGCACGCTGACGCAGATGCTCTGCGGCGAGCTGTATCAACTGGTGCGCATGTACCGCATCCAGTTTTCCACCACGCCGAACCGCCCGCACCAGGCCTTCGCCGAACACCACCGCATTCTCGATGCGATCGCCGACCGCGACGGCGAGCTCGCGGAATTGTTGATGCGCCGCCACATCGGCGCCTCGAAACGCAACATCGCCCGTCACTACGAGGACGGCGCCCACAACCAGACAGCCACTGAACGAGGTGATGCATGACTTCCAACCTGAACACGCCGGGCCAGCGCTTCCGCGATGCGGTCGCCAGCGAGCATCCTTTGCAAGTGGTCGGCGCGATCAACGCCAACCACGCGCTGCTGGCCAAGCGCGCCGGTTTCAAGGCGATCTACCTGTCCGGCGGCGGCGTGGCCGCAGGCTCGCTCGGCGTGCCGGACCTGGGCATCACCGGGCTGGATGATGTGCTCACCGACGTGCGGCGGATTACCGATGTCTGCGACCTGCCGCTGCTGGTGGATGTCGACACCGGTTTTGGCTCGTCGGCCTTCAACGTGGCGCGCACGGTCAAGTCGATGATCAAGTTCGGCGCGGCGGCGATTCACATCGAGGACCAGGTCGGCGCCAAGCGCTGCGGCCATCGCCCCAATAAAGAAATCGTCAGCCAGCAGGAAATGGTCGATCGCATCAAAGCCGCCGTCGATGCGCGCACCGACGACAGCTTTGTGATCATGGCGCGTACCGATGCGCTCGCAGTGGAAGGGCTGGAATCGGCACTCGATCGCGCGGCAGCGTGCATCGAGGCCGGCGCCGACATGATCTTCCCCGAAGCGATTACTGAACTGGACATGTACAAGCTGTTCGCCAGTCGCGTAAAAGCGCCGATCCTGGCCAACATCACCGAATTCGGCGCAACGCCGCTGTACACCACCGAACAACTGGCCGGCGCCGACGTCTCGCTGGTCCTGTACCCGCTGTCGGCGTTCCGCGCGATGAACAAGGCGGCGGAAAACGTCTACACCGCGATCCGCCGCGATGGCACGCAACAGAATGTCATCGACACCATGCAGACTCGCATGGAGCTCTACGATCGTATCGATTACCACACGTTCGAGCAGAAGCTCGATGCGTTGTTTGCACAGAAAAAGGCTGAACAAAACCCTGTGGGAGCGAGCCGGCTCGCGAAGACGGACTGACATCCAAGATTGATGTCGACTGATCCAGCGCTTTCGCGAGCAGGCTCGCTCCCACAAGTTTCCCCATACAAATTCAAGAAGATTGGAGAACACAATGGCCGAAGCAAAAGTACTCAGTGGCGCCGGGCTCCGGGGTCAGGTCGCCGGGCAAACCGCATTGTCCACCGTGGGCCAGGCCGGGGCCGGGCTGACCTATCGCGGCTACGACGTGCGTGAACTGGCCGCCGACGCGCAATTTGAAGAAGTCGCCTATCTGCTGCTGTACGGCGAACTGCCGACCAAAGCGCAATTGGCCGACTATCAGACCAAACTGAGCAAGCTGCGCGACCTGCCGCAAGCTTTGAAGGAAGTACTCGAACGCATTCCCGCCGACGCACATCCGATGGACGTCATGCGCACCGGTTGCTCGTTCCTCGGCAACATCGAACCGGAGAACGATTTCTCCGAACAGCGCGACAAGACCGACCGTCTGCTCGCCGCGTTCCCGGCGATCATGTGCTACTGGTATCGCTTCAGCCATGACGGCAAACGCATCGATTGCGTCAGCGACGAGCCGACCATCGGTGGCCACTTCCTGCACTTGCTGCACGGCAAGAAACCGAGCGAATTGCACGTCAAAGTCATGAACGTGTCGCTGATCCTCTACGCCGAACATGAATTCAACGCCTCGACCTTTACCGCGCGTGTTTGCGCTTCGACCTTGTCGGATCTGTATTCGTGCGTGACCGCGGCCATCGGTTCGCTGCGCGGTCCGTTGCATGGCGGCGCCAACGAAGCGGCGATGGAAATGATCGAGCGCTTCGCCTCGCCCCAAGAGGCGATCAAAGGCACCCTCGGCATGCTCGAGCGCAAGGACAAGATCATGGGCTTCGGCCACGCGATCTATAAGGACAGCGACCCGCGCAACGAGGTGATCAAGGGCTGGGCGAAAAAACTTGCGGACGAGGTTGGTGACAAGGTGCTGTTCCCGGTTTCCGAGGCCATCGACAAGACCATGTGGGAGCAGAAGAAACTGTTCCCGAATGCCGACTTCTACCATGCCTCGGCGTACCACTTCATGGGCATCCCGACCAAGCTGTTCACGCCGATCTTCGTCTGCTCGCGCCTGACCGGCTGGGCCGCGCACGTGTTCGAACAACGCGCCAACAACCGCATCATCCGTCCAAGCGCCGAATACACCGGCGTCGAACAGCGCAAGTTCGTGCCAATCGAACGTCGCTAGTGGGTGAGTGTGAAACACGGGTAGCTGGATAAACCGGTAACCAATGTGGGAGCGGGCAAGCCCCTCCCACAGTTGACCGAGTCCACTTCAGTGCCGGTGTAACGCCCATCACTTGTAATCACCGTGACCCGAGTCCTGACCCGATGAACACAGAATTCCGCAAGAACCTGCCCGGCACGCCGCTGGATTACTTCGACAGCCGCGCGGCGGTCGAGGCGATTGCGCCTGGCAGCTACGACACCCTGCCGTACACCTCCCGCGTGCTGGCGGAAAACCTCGTGCGTCGCTGCGACCCGGCCACGCTCACCGATTCGCTGAAGCAACTGATCGAGCGCAAACGCGATCTGGATTTCCCGTGGTTCCCGGCGCGGGTGGTCTGCCATGACATCCTCGGCCAGACCGCGCTGGTCGACCTCGCTGGCCTGCGTGACGCCATCGCTTTGCAGGGCGGCGACCCGGCGCAGGTCAACCCGGTGGTGCCGACGCAGTTGATCGTCGACCACTCGCTGGCCGTTGAGGCGGGCGGTTTCGATGCCCAAGCCTTCGAGAAGAACCGCGCCATAGAAGACCGCCGCAACGAAGACCGTTTCCACTTCATCAACTGGACCAAAAAGGCTTTCAAGAACGTCGATGTGATCCCGCCGGGCAACGGCATCATGCACCAGATCAACCTGGAGAAAATGTCGCCGGTGATTCAGGTGCGCGAAGGCGTGGCGTTCCCCGACACCTGCGTCGGCACCGACAGCCACACGCCGCACGTCGATGCGCTGGGCGTGATCGCCATCGGTGTCGGCGGCCTCGAAGCCGAAAGTGTGATGCTCGGCCGCGCGTCGTGGATGCGCCTGCCGGAAAGCGTCGGCGTCGAACTGACCGGCAAGCTGCAACCGGGCATCACCGCCACCGACATGGTCCTGGCCCTGACCGAATACCTGCGCAAACAGAAAGTCGTCGGTGCCTGGCTGGAGTTCTTCGGCGAAGGTGCAGCAGCGCTGACCCTCGGCGATCGCGCGACCATCTCCAACATGGCCCCGGAATACGGCGCCACGGCGGCGATGTTCTACATCGACCAGCAGACCATCGATTACCTGAAACTGACCGGTCGTGAAGACCAGCAGGTTCAACTGGTCGAGCAGTACGCCAAGCTCACCGGCCTGTGGGCTGACAGCCTGATAGGCGCGCAATACGAGCGCGGGCTGACCTTCGATTTGTCTTCGGTGGTGCGCAACATGGCCGGGCCGAGCAACCCGCACGCCCGCGTCGCGGTGTCCGATCTGGCGGCCAAAGGCATCTCCGGCCAATGGGATGACGTGCCGGGGCAAATGCCCGATGGCGCAGTGATCATCGCCGCTATCACCAGTTGCACCAACACCAGCAACCCACGCAACGTCATCGCCGCCGGCCTCTTGGCGCGCAATGCCAACCAGCTCGGCCTGACCCGCAAGCCGTGGGTGAAATCTTCGCTGGCGCCGGGTTCGAAAACCGTGGCGCTGTACCTCGACGAAGCGGGGCTGACCACTGAGCTGGAACAGCTCGGTTTCGGCGTTGTGGCATTTGCCTGCACCACTTGCAACGGCATGTCCGGCGCCCTCGATCCGGTGATCCAGCAAGAGATCATTAACCGCGATCTGTATGCCACCGCCGTGCTTTCCGGCAACCGCAACTTCGACGGGCGCATTCACCCGTACGCCAAACAGGCATTCCTCGCCTCGCCGCCGCTGGTGGTTGCCTACGCGATCGCCGGGACCATCCGTTTCGATATCGAGAAGGATGTGCTGGGCGTGGTCGATGGTCGGGAAATTCGCCTGAAAGACATTTGGCCGAGCGATGAAGAAATCGATGCGGTGGTGAAATCTTCGGTCAAGCCCGAGCAGTTCCGTCAGGTCTACATTCCGATGTTCGCCGTGCATGAAGACACCGGGCCGAAAGTCGCGCCGCTGTATGACTGGCGCGAGATGAGCACCTACATCCGCCGTCCGCCGTACTGGGAAGGCGCACTGGCCGGCGCCCGTCCATTGAAGGGCATGCGCCCGCTGGCGGTGCTGCCGGACAACATCACCACTGATCACCTGTCGCCATCGAACGCGATCATGCTCGACAGCGCCGCCGGCGAATACCTGGCGAAAATGGGCCTGCCGGAAGAGGACTTCAACTCCTACGCCACCCACCGTGGCGATCACCTGACCGCCCAGCGCGCAACGTTCGCCAATCCGAAGCTGTTCAACGAAATGGTCGTGGAAAACGGCAAGGTCAAGCAGGGTTCGCTGGCGCGCGTCGAGCCGGAAGGCCAGGTCATGCGCATGTGGGAAGCGATCGAAACCTACATGCAGCGCAAGCAGCCGCTGATCATCATTGCCGGCGCCGATTACGGTCAGGGTTCCTCCCGTGACTGGGCGGCGAAAGGCGTACGCCTGGCCGGTGTCGAGGCGATTGCCGCTGAAGGGTTCGAGCGTATTCACCGCACCAACCTGGTGGGCATGGGCGTGTTGCCGCTGGAATTCAAACCCGGCACCAATCGCCACACCCTGGCCATCGATGGTAGCGAAACCTACGACGTGATCGGCGAGCGCAAGCCGCGCGCGGATCTGACGCTGGTGATCAACCGCAAGAATGGCGAGCGCGTCGAAGTGCCGGTGACCTGCCGCCTCGATACCGCTGAAGAAGTGTCGATCTACGAGGCCGGCGGCGTGTTGCAGCGCTTCGCACAGGACTTCCTCGAAGAGTCGGCGGTTGCCGTTTAAATCAACTGATGTGGGCATGGGATTTCAAGTCCTATGCTTTCGGTAAGGAGCAATATGGCTCACGCACCACAAATCAAGATCCCCGCCACCTACATGCGCGGCGGCACCAGCAAAGGCGTGTTCTTCAGCCTCACGGATCTGCCCGAAGCCGCGCAGGTTCCAGGCCCGGCCCGCGATGCTTTATTGCTGCGGGTGATCGGCAGCCCCGACCCGTACGACAAGCAGATCGACGGCATGGGCGGCGCGACGTCGAGCACCAGCAAAACCGTGATCCTGTCGAAAAGCACCCGTGCCGATCACGACGTCGACTACCTGTTCGGTCAGGTCTCGATCGACAAGCCGTTCGTCGACTGGAGCGGCAATTGCGGCAACCTCTCGGCGGCGGTCGGTTCGTTCGCCATCAGCAACGGTCTGGTCGACGCCAGCCGCATCCCGGACAACGGTGTTGCGGTGGTGCGCGTGTGGCAGGCCAACATCGGCAAAACGATTATTGCCCACGTGCCGATCACCGATGGCGAAGTGCAGGAAACCGGTGATTTCGAGCTCGACGGCGTGACCTTTCCGGCGGCCGAAGTGCAAGTGGAATTCATGGAGCCGGCGGCGGAAGAAGAGGGCGGTGGTGGCTCGATGTTCCCTACCGGCAATCTGGTCGATGAGCTGGAAGTGCCGGGTGTCGGCACGTTCAAGGCGACCATGATCAACGCCGGGATCCCGACGATCTTCGTCAACGCCGAAGACATCGGCTACACCGGCACCGAACTCCAGGGCGCGATCAACGGCGATCCGCAAGCACTGCTGATGTTCGAGACGATTCGTGCCTACGGTGCGTTGCGCATGGGCCTGATCGCCAATCTGGAAGAAGCCGCCAAGCGGCAGCACACGCCGAAAGTCGCATTCGTTGCCAAACCTGCGGATTACGTGGCGTCGAGTGGCAAAGCGATCGCTGCTGGTGACGTGGATCTGCTGGTGCGCGCGTTGTCGATGGGCAAGCTGCACCACGCAATGATGGGCACGGCGGCAGTGGCGATCGGCACGGCGGCAGCTATTTCCGGGACGTTGGTCAATCTTGCGGCGGGGGCGTTGAACGCAATGCGGTGCGTTTCGGGCATCCGTCCGGGACGTTGCGCGTGGGCGCTGAGGCGACGCTGGAGAATGGCGAGTGGATGGTGAAAAAGCCATCATGAGCCGCAGTGCGCGGGTGCTCATGGAAGGTTACGTCCGCGTGCCCGGTGATTGCTTTTAAGCAACAGCAATATCCCTGTGGGAGCGAGCCTGCTCGCGAAAGCGATGCATCAGACATGCAAATGTTGACTGACACTCAGCCTTCGCGAGCAGGCTCGCTCCCACTGTGGATTGCATTTCAATCATAAGAAATCGTTAGCCCTGAACCGAGGTCCCATCAACGAACCACTTCACGAGTGAATCGAACATGAGCGCCAACGTCGACCTGAACAATCGCCCCGATTACGACGCAGTCCTGCAGGACATCGCCGACTACGTCCTCACCTTCAAGCCCGACTCCGCCGAGGCGCTGGACACCGCGCGCAATTGCCTGATCGATACGCTGGGCTGCGGCTTGCTGGCCCTGCGTTTCCCCGAATGCACGAAACACCTTGGCCCGCTCGTCGAGGGCACGGTTGTACCGTTCGGTGCACGAGTGCCGGGCACCAGTTATCGTCTCGACCCGGTCAAAGCCGCGTGGGATATCGGCTGCATCGTCCGCTGGCTCGACTATAACGACACCTGGCTCGCCGCCGAGTGGGGCCATCCGTCGGACAACCTCGGCGCCATCCTCGCCGTTGCCGATCACCTGTCGCAAAAACGCGTCGCCAATGGTGAGGCGCCGCTGACGGTCCGCGATGTGCTGGAAGCGATGATCATTGCCCACGAGATTCAAGGCGTGATCGCCTTGGAAAACTCCTTCAACCGGGTAGGACTCGATCACGTCATTCTGGTGAAAGTCGCATCAACTGCCGTCAGCGCCCGACTGATGGGCGCCAATCGCGAGCAGCTGTTGTCGGCACTGTCCCACGCCTTCGCCGATGGTCAGGCATTGCGCACTTATCGGCATGCGCCGAACGCCGGCTCGCGCAAATCCTGGGCGGCGGGGATGCGGCGAGTCGTGGCGTAAGGCTGGCCGACATCGCCATGCGCGGCGAGATGGGTATTCCCGGTGTGTTGAGCGCGAAGCAGTGGGGCTTCTATGAGGTATCGTTCAGCCATACCAACAATGATCTGGCGCTGAAACCCGAGGACAAGCGCGCTTTCAGCTTTTCCCGGCCGTTCGGCAGTTACGTGATGGAAAACGTGCTATTCAAGATCAGCTTCCCCGCCGAATTCCATGCGCAGACCGCCTGCGAGGCGGCGGTGACCTTGCATCCGCTGGTGCGCAATCGCCTGCATGAGATCGACCGCATCGTCATTACCACCCATGAATCGGCGATCCGCATCATTTCCAAGGTCGGCCCGCTGGCGAACGCCGCCGACCGCGATCATTGCCTGCAATACATGACCGCCGTGCCGCTGGCTTTCGGCAATCTGATAGCCGAGCACTACGAAGACGACTTCCACAACGCGCACCCGATCATCGATGTGCTGCGCGAAAAAATGCTCATCGTCGAAGAACCGCGCTTCACCCGCGAATACCTTGAGCCCGACAAACGCTCGATTGCCAACGCCGTGCAGGTGTTTTTCAAGGACGGCAGCAGCACCGATAACGTCGTGGTGGAATACCCGATCGGCCATCGCCGCCGCCGCGCCGAGGGCATTCCGTTGCTGGAGGACAAGTTCAAGGCCAACCTGGCCACACGGTTTGCCGGCCAGCGTTGCGCGCAGATTTTTGCGCTGTGCGGGGATCAGGCGCGGCTGGAAGCCACAGCGGTGAATCGATTCATTGATCTGTTTGTGATCTGACAGAGCGCGTTATCGTTCTTCGCCAGCAGGCTGGCTCCCACAGGGTTTCGTGATGAACACAGGAATTGTGAACGCCTTCAGCACCTGTAGGAGTGAGTCTGCTCGCGATAGCGGTGGGTCAGACACCATTGATGCTGAATGTGCCACCGCCTTCGCGGGCAAGCCCGCTCCCACAGGTTTTTCAGGCTGGTTGCAATGTTGTATCCACCACGAAACCCTGTGGGAGCGGGCTTGCCCGCGAAGGCGTCAGATCTGGCACCGCAAACCTACTTGAAACGCCGCTCAACGCCTTTTTCCACCAGAATCTTCGCCGAAATCTCTTCCACCGAGAAATGCGTGGAATTGATATGGGGAATGTTCTCGCGGCGGAACAGGTTTTCCACTTCGCGCACTTCGAACTCGCACTGGGCGTAGCTCGAATAACGGCTGTTGGGCTTGCGCTCATTGCGGATCGCGGTCAGGCGGTCGGGGTCGATGGTCAGGCCGAACAGCTTGTGCTGATGAGCGCGCAGGGCGGTGGGCAGGGTCAGGCGTTCCATGTCGTCTTCGGTCAGCGGATAGTTGGCCGCGCGGATGCCAAACTGCATGGCCATGTACAGACACGTCGGCGTTTTGCCGCATCGCGACACGCCCACTAGTATC
This sequence comes from Pseudomonas sp. B21_DOA, assembly GCA_030544685.1. Classification (NCBI taxonomy): domain Bacteria; kingdom Pseudomonadati; phylum Pseudomonadota; class Gammaproteobacteria; order Pseudomonadales; family Pseudomonadaceae; genus Pseudomonas; species Pseudomonas sp. B21_DOA. The sequence goes on from CP086683.1 coordinate 2,916,923, forward strand.
AGATCGGCTTTGTCGTAATAGTGGGTGCGCGCGCCGTCATCGTTGTCGAGGGCGAAGTTCACCGCCTCGATGCGCTCCATGTAATTGGAGTTGTGCCCGATGGAGTGGGATTTGCCCACGGTGTAGGAAGAATGCTCGGTGAGCTCCTGTTCGAGCGGCGCGAGGAAGGTCGAGAAAATGTCGATCATGAAACCATTGGACGTTGCGAGAATCTCACGAATGTCCTGATTGACGATGGTGTCGAAGATGATCGGGCGAAAGCCGTCGGTTTCAGCGGCTTTGTTGATTTGTTGTACCATGGCCCGCGCTTTTTCCACGCTGTCGATGTAAGGCCGCGTGAATTTGCTGAAGGTGATGTTTTCGAACTGCGCCAACAGGCTTTGACCCAGGGTTTCGGCGGTAATGCCGGTGCCATCGGAGATGAAGAAAGCAGATCGTTTCATTTGCACCTTGGGCCTTAAGCTAGTAACGAATCTTGGATATGATAGGCGCGATTTGCCGGCCGCCATTGGCCCGCATTCTCACTTATTTTCCAGGTCCAGGCCATACAACCGGCCAAGGCTCCCCGGGCCGCCGGTTTCTGAGCTTTTCCAACACAGTTAGTGGAGAGATCACCTTGGTAGAGTACGTAGTTTCCTCGATAAGCTCGGCAAACACGATGTTGAGCATGTGGGGGCAAGAACGCATCCCTGGGCGAGATGATCAGTAACCTGGCAGGCGCCGGTGTTTCGGTCCCCGGCGGCTTCGCCACGACGGCTCAGGCCTATCGTGACTTCCTCGAACTGAGCGGCCTGAACGAGCAGATCCACAAGGCCCTCGACGCGCTCGACGTCGACGACGTCAATGCTCTGGCCAAGACCGGCGCGCAGATCCGTCAATGGATCATGGACGCCGAATTCCCTGAAAAGCTCAATACCGAGATCCGCACCGCGTTCGCTGCGCTGTCGGCCGGTAATCCTGATGTGGCCGTGGCCGTGCGGTCTTCCGCCACCGCCGAAGACTTGCCGGACGCCTCCTTCGCCGGTCAGCAGGAAACCTTCCTGAACATCCGTGGTGTGGAAAACGTTATCCGCGCCGCCAAAGAGGTGTTCGCTTCGCTGTTCAACGACCGTGCGATTTCCTACCGCGTGCACCAGGGCTTCGACCACAAACTGGTCGCCCTGTCGGCTGGCGTGCAACGCATGGTGCGTTCGGAAACCGGCACCGCCGGCGTGATGTTCACCCTCGATACCGAATCGGGTTTCCGTGACGTGGTGTTCATCACCGGCGCTTACGGCCTGGGCGAAACCGTCGTACAAGGCGCGGTCAACCCGGATGAGTTTTACGTACACAAAGGCACGCTGGAGGCTGGTCGGCCGGCGATCCTGCGGCGCAACCTGGGCAGCAAAGCCATCAAGATGATCTACGGCGACGAAGCCAAGGCCGGTCGTTCGGTCAAGACCGTCGATGTCGACAAGGCCGAGCGCGCGCGTTTCTGCTTGACCGACGCCGAAGTCAGCGAGCTGGCCAAGCAGGCGATGATCATCGAAAAACACTACGGCTGCCCGATGGACATCGAGTGGGCCAAGGACGGTGACGACGGCAAGCTGTACATCGTGCAAGCGCGTCCGGAAACCGTGAAAAGCCGCACCCAGGCCAACGTCATGGAACGTTACCTGCTGAAAGAAACCGGCACCGTGCTGGTGGAAGGTCGGGCGATCGGCCAGCGCATCGGCGCCGGTAAAGTACGCATCATCAAAGACGTCTCGGAAATGGACAAAGTCCAGCCGGGCGATGTGCTGGTTTCCGACATGACCGACCCGGACTGGGAACCGGTCATGAAGCGCGCCAGCGCCATTGTCACCAACCGTGGCGGGCGTACCTGCCACGCGGCGATCATCGCCCGCGAGCTGGGCATTCCGGCCGTTGTGGGTTGCGGCAACGCCACCCAGCTGCTGAAGGATGGCCAGGGCGTGACCGTGTCCTGCGCCGAAGGCGACACCGGTTACATCTTCGAAGGCGAACTGGGCTTCGACATCAAGAAGAACTCCGTCGACGCCATGCCGGAGCTGCCGTTCAAGATCATGATGAACGTCGGCAACCCGGATCGCGCCTTCGACTTCGCCCAATTGCCGAACGCCGGCGTCGGTCTGGCGCGTCTGGAATTCATCATCAACCGCATGATCGGCGTGCACCCGAAAGCGCTGTTGAACTACGACGGCCTGCCGCAGGAAATCAAAGACAGCGTCGACAAGCGTATTGCCGGTTACAGCGACCCGGTCGACTTCTATGTCGACAAACTGGTCGAAGGCATCAGCACCCTGGCTGCCGCGTTCACGCCGAAAAAGTCATCGTGCGTCTGTCGGACTTCAAGTCCAACGAATACGCCAACCTGATCGGCGGCAAGCTCTACGAGCCGGAAGAAGAAAACCCGATGCTGGGCTTCCGTGGCGCTTCGCGTTACATCAGCGAATCGTTCCGCGACTGCTTCGAACTCGAATGCCGCGCGCTGAAACGCGTGCGCAACGAGATGGGCCTGACCAACGTGGAAATCATGGTGCCGTTCGTCCGTACTCTCGGCGAAGCCAGCCAAGTGGTCGATCTGCTCGCCGAAAACGGCTTGAAGCGCGGCGAGAACGGTCTGCGCGTGATCATGATGTGCGAGCTGCCATCCAACGCGATTCTGGCTGAGGAATTCCTCGAATTCTTCGACGGCTTCTCGATCGGCTCCAACGACCTGACCCAACTGACTTTGGGTCTGGACCGCGATTCGGGGATCATCGCGCACCTGTTCGACGAGCGGAATCCGGCGGTGAAGAAGCTGTTGGCCAACGCCATTCAGGCGTGCAACAAGGCTGGCAAGTACATCGGTATCTGCGGTCAGGGTCCTTCCGACCACCCGGATCTGGCCAAGTGGCTGATGGAACAGGGCATCGAAAGCGTGTCGCTGAACCCGGACACCGTGCTGGAAACCTGGTTCTTCCTCGCCGAAGGTCAGGCTTGATCAGTATGTAATTGGCCCGCGCCCCATGTGGGAGCGAGCCTGCTCGCGAAGACGCAGCAACATTCACCCATGGATGTTGGCTGATACACCGCTTTCGCGAGCAGGCTCGCTCCCACATGGGCCGGGCCTTGAGATTGAAGTAGGGCGGGCTCCATCGGATGCCGCCCTTTTTTGTGCAAGAGCATTATGCAAAGCAGCAGCAACCTGTTTCCTGTCGCGCTGATCAGCGCCGAGCGGCGCGGCGATCTGAGCGAAGACGTCTATCGATTGAAACCCGGCAACAGCCCGGACTGGTCCGTGGAAATCGCCGTCACCCGCCTGGGCATGGCCGATGACACGGCGCCACGCGGCGTGCCGGTGATTCTGTTGCACGGCAGCTTTTCCAATCGGCGCTTCTGGTTTTCCCCCAAAGGCCTCGGGCTCGGCGCGTATCTGACGCGGCTGGGCTTCGACGTGTGGATTCCGGAAATGCGCGGTCACGGCCTGTCCCAGCGCAACGAAGACTATCGGCGCAACCGTGTCGCCGACTACGCCCGTTACGACCTGCCGGCGATTGCCGCGTTCGTGCGTGAGCAGAGCGGGCAGATCCCGCATTGGATCGGCCATTCGCTGGGCGGCATCACCTTGGCAGCAGCGCTCGGTGGCGAATACCTTGGCGAACCGGCCGTGGCCTCGGCGGCGTTTTTCGGCACGCAGGTCAGCCGCACCTATTGGCCGTTGAAAATCCCACCGGTGGAGTGGGGCGGGCGCTTTATTCTCAAGCGTTTCGCGCAGTTGTCCGGCTCACGCCTCAAACGCGGTCCGGAAGACGAGCCGATCGGCCTGGCCATCGAAAGCATGCGCTGGTACGGCTTGTTTGGCCGCTTCGGCGACAAGGACAAGGACTGGTGGGCGGGGCTCGCCGAGGTTCAGGTGCCGGTGCTGGCCGTGACGGCAGCGGGCGATCATCAGGATCCGGCGTGGGCCTGCCGCAAGCTGTTCGAGCAGATCGGCTCCGAGCACAAGCAGTTCATCAATCTCGGCCGCGAGCAGGGCTTCTCGGATAATTTCGGTCATGTCGAAATGCTGGTGAGCAAAGCGGCGCAGGCTGAGGTCTGGCCGCTGGTGACGCGCTGGTTGAACGATCAGCAGACGCCATTGCTGGCGCAGACGGCGGATCTGGCCGCTGCAGGGTGAGGGGCGTTCCGTTCAGCCTGGCTTGCGGCTAAGATATGACGCATTGTGCGGTTCCGGTCATATTTGGTGACTGTTTAGCGATAACGTTTCAGCCGCGGTTCAGGTTCGCTCAGCGACCATGGCATGGACTAAGGTAAACAGCGACCGCCGGAACTCGTCTCATCAGAATGCGGCATCCCTTGATCGTCTTCCTTGTTACAGGAGTTTTTCGATGGAACATTACCTTACGCCTGATCTGTGCGACGCCTATCCGGAGCTGGTACAGGTGCTGGAACCGATGTTCAGCAATTTCGGCGGCCGCGATTCCTTCGGCGGCGAAATCGTGACCATCAAGTGCTTCGAAGACAATTCGCTGGTCAAGGAGCAAGCCGAGCTCAACGGCAAGGGCAAAGTGCTGGTGGTCGACGGTGGCGGCTCGCTGCGCCGCGCCCTGCTGGGCGACATGATTGCCGCCAAGGCCGCGCAGAACGGTTGGGAAGGGCTGGTGATCTACGGTTGCATCCGTGACGTCGACGTCATTGCGCAGACCGATCTCGGCGTGCAGGCGCTGGCCAGTCACCCGATGAAAACCGACAAGCGCGGCATCGGCGACCTCAATGTTCCGGTGACCTTCGCCGGCGTGACGTTTCACCCCGGTCAGTACATTTATGCGGACAACAACGGCGTGATTGTTTCGCCGACTCCGCTGAAAATGCCTGAATAAGCTTTTCGACAAGGGATGCGGATGTTCGAGGAAGAAAACGCGCAATGGGGGCTGGTGCATGCCCTGGTGCTGGATGGCAAGGGCGGTGCGCGTTCGATAGCCCGGACTGAGCTCGACGATTTGCAGTTGCAGGCCCATGAAAGCCTGTGGCTGCACTGGGACCGCAGCCATCCGCAGACCCAGACCTGGCTGCGCAAGTCCAGCGGGCTCAATGAATTCACCTGCGATCTGCTGCTGGAAGAAAATACCCGGCCGCGTCTGTTGCCGTTGCCCGACTCCGAGCTGCTGTTGTTTTTGCGCGGGGTCAATCTCAACCCCGGCGCCGAGCCGGAAGACATGGTCTCGGTGCGGATCTTCGCTTCCGCTCAGCGGGTGATTTCCCTGCGTTTGCGTCCGTTGCGCGCCACGGATGAGCTGATGACGCTGCTTGGCGAGGGCAAAGGCCCGAAAACCTCCTCTGAATTGATGCTGTATCTGGCGCAGTTCCTCACCAATAAAGTGCAGGATCTGGTCACGTGCCTGTCGGAAGTGGTCGATGAAGAGGAAGAAAAACTCGATGCCGACGAACGGTATACCCTCGAGCATGGCGCCATTTTGCACATCCGCCGTCGGGCAGCCGGGCTGAAGCGCTTTCTTGCGCCGCAGCGGGACATTTTCGGACAACTGACGCGGATAAAACTGCCTTGGTTCGTTGAAGACGACGCCGACTACTGGAACGAATTGAACAACAGCCTGACCCGTTATCTGGAAGAGCTCGAATTGACCCGAGAGCGCGTGGGGCTTGTGCTGGAGGCCGAAGACCGGCGTTTGAGCGTGCACATGAATCGCACCATGTACCGCTTCGGCATCATTACCTGCATCTTTTTGCCGATGAGTTTCATCACCGGTCTGCTGGGTATCAATGTCGGCGGGATTCCGTTCGCCGAGAGCCCGTATGGTTTCCTGATTGCCTGCCTGACGGTACTCGCCCTGGCATTCGGCCAGTGGTGGTTGTTCCGTCGATTGCGCTGGGTGTGAACATGGCGCATGTGACCCGAGCAAATCTGCCCGCGTCTTTCACAGACATCACGAGAGGTGCGTATGCACGATCCGTTTGAACAGTCTTTGCGCGACATGCTCAACGCTTCGCCGTCCAGCCGCGACGACGATGCGTGCCTGGGCCGCGTACTCAAAACCGCCAACCGCCAGGTCGGCGCCGGCGATCTGTTCAGCCTGCTGGGCCGCTGGCTGCCCGCGCTGATGATCGCCCTGAACAATGGCTCGGCGCATGTCTCGCCGGTTTCCCGTCTCCGTAAAACCACTGCTCGCACTGCTGATAAGGCTGATTGAATATGGAACTTGATCTCTGGACTCAGAGCCTCGTCACTGCAATGACTGCGTTGTGGACCAAAGTCGCTAATTTCATTCCGAACCTGTTCGGCGCACTGGTTGTGCTGCTGTTGGGTTTCGTCGTGGCCAAACTGCTCGACACCTTGCTTTCCAAATTGCTCGCCAAACTGGGCCTCGATCGCCTGATGGGCGGCACCGGGTTGACCAAGTTGATGTCGCGCGCCGGTCTGCAGGTGCCGATCTCGACGCTGATCGGTAAAATCGTTTATTGGTTCGTTCTGCTGATCTTTCTGGTTTCTGCGGCAGAATCCCTTGGCCTTGAGCGAGTTTCAGCTACGCTGGATATGCTGGCGTTGTATCTGCCGAAAGTATTCGGCGCCGCGCTGGTGTTGCTGGTCGGAGTCCTGCTGGCGCAACTGGCCAACGGGCTGGTGCGCGGCGCAGCAGAAGGCGTAGGCCTGGACTACGCTTCCGGGTTGGGGCGGATCGCGCAAGGGCTGGTGATCATCATCAGCATCTCGGTTGCGATCAGCCAGCTCGAGGTCAAGACTGACCTGCTGAACCATGTGATTGTCATCGTATTGATTACCGTTGGTCTGGCAGTTGCGCTGGCCATGGGTTTGGGAAGCCGGAAATTGCCGGTCAGATTCTTGCGGGAATCTATGTGCGTGAGCTGTATGAGGTTGGGCAACAAGTGCGTGTTGGCGAGGTCGAAGGCCAGATCGAAGAGATCGGCACGGTTAAAACCACATTGCTGACCGATGAGGGTGAGCTAGTCTCTCTTTCCAATCGGATCCTGCTGGAACAGCATGTGAGTAGCCGCTAAACCGGCAAACCCTGCTAATGTATGCCGCCGCAAAATGCCAGCCGAGGCTGGTTGTGGCGGACATTGACCTGACTGTCGGCACGACTTGTTTTGAATAAAGCCCAACCGCTATCCACGCGCTACGACCCCCGCGAGCTCTCTGATGAGGAGTTGGTCGCGCGCTCGCATACCGAGCTGTTTCACGTAACGCGCGCCTACGAAGAGTTGATGCGGCGTTACCAGCGAACATTATTTAACGTCTGCGCGAGATATCTTGGGAACGATCGCGACGCAGACGATGTCTGTCAGGAAGTGATGCTGAAGGTGCTGTACGGCCTGAAGAACTTCGAGGGGAAATCGAAGTTCAAAACCTGGCTTTACAGCATCACTTACAACGAATGCATCACGCAGTATCGGAAGGAACGGCGTAAGCGTCGCTTGATGGACGCTCTCAGTCTGGACCCTCTTGAAGAAGCGTCTGAAGAAAAGGCGCCGAAGCCGGAGGAGAAGGGTGGGCTTGATCGCTGGCTGGTGTATGTGAATCCGATTGACCGCGAAATTCTGGTGCTACGATTTGTCGCAGAGCTGGAGTTTCAGGAGATCGCAGACATCATGCACATGGGTTTGAGTGCGACAAAAATGCGTTACAAACGCGCTCTAGATAAATTGCGTGAGAAATTTGCAGGCATTGCTGAAACTTAGTTCAGCGCAAATATCTCTTACGTGTAGGCAAGTTCTGATAGACTTGCCGCCGAGTTGTCCCCCGGTTTGCGGGACTGCTTCACAATCACCAGATGGGGATTTAACGGATGAAACTGAAAAACACCTTGGGCTTGGCCATTGGTTCTCTGATTGCCGCCACTTCGTTCGGCGCTCTGGCACAAGGCCAAGGCGCAGTTGAAATCGAAGGCTTCGCTAAGAAAGAACAATTCGACAGCGCTCGTAACTTCAAGAACAACGGCAACCTGTTCGGCGGTTCGATCGGTTACTTCCTGACCGACGACGTTGAACTGCGTCTGGGCTACGACGAAGTGCACAACGTACGTGCCGACGATGGCAAGAACGTCAAAGGCGCTAACACCGCTCTGGACGCTCTGTACCACTTCAACAACCCAGGCGACATGATTCGTCCATACGTTTCGGCCGGTTTCTCTGACCAGAGCATCGACCAGAACGGTTCGAACGGTCGTAACCGTTCCACCTTCGCCAACGTTGGCGGCGGTGCCAAGCTGTACTTCACCGAGAACTTCTACGCCCGTGCCGGCGTTGAAGCTCAGTACAACATCGACCAGGGCGACACCGAGTGGGCTCCTAGCGTCGGTATCGGTGTGAACTTCGGTGGCGGCTCCAAGCCAGCTGCTGCTCCAGTTCCAGCACCTGCTGAAGTCTGCTCCGACAGCGACAACGATGGCGTTTGCGACAACGTTGACAAGTGCCCGGACACCCCAGCCAACGTAACCGTTGACGCTGATGGCTGCCCAGCAGTTGCTGAAGTTGTTCGTGTTGAGCTGGACGTGAAATTCGACTTCGACAAGTCGGTAGTCAAGCCAAACAGCTACGGCGACATCAAAAACCTGGCTGACTTCATGAAGCAGTACCCATCCACCACCACTACTGTTGAAGGTCACACTGACTCCGTCGGTCCTGACGCTTACAACCAGAAACTGTCCGAGCGTCGTGCAAACGCCGTTAAGCAAGTTCTGACCAACCAGTACGGTGTTGAATCGTCCCGCGTTCAGTCTGTTGGCTACGGCGAATCCCGCCCAGTTGCTGACAACAAAACTGACGCTGGCCGCGCTGTAAACCGTCGCGTAGAAGCGCAGGTTGAAGCGCAAGCTAAGTAATTAGCTGCCGCTGATGGAAAAGCCCGGCTCAGGCCGGGCTTTTCTTTGTCTGCGATTTGGTGAGCCTGCGTTTGTCAGGCCGTTGCTATCGAATGCAGATCGTATTGCGCGGACTGAGTCGCGGCTGCGACTGCACCGATCACCAGAATCGCAGGGCTTTTGAGATCGAATAGCCGGGCATCCTCAGTCATCGCGCTCAGATCACTGCGGCATTCACGCTGCTGCGGCAGTGAAGCATTTTCGATCATCGCCACCGGCGTTTCCGCCGCCATGCCCCCGGCCAGCAGTTGCTGGCGAATCTCGCCGAGTTTGGCCACACCCATGTAAATCACCAGCGTCGTGCCGCTCTGGGCCAGTGCCTGCCAGTTCAGTTGGCTGTCGTCCTGAGTGTGCGCGGTCACCAGCGTCACGCCGCGGGCCACGCCGCGCAAGGTCAGCGAAATATCGCATTGCGTCGCTCCGGCCAGACCCGCGGTGATGCCATTGACCAGTTCCACGTCGACGCCGCGCTCGCGCAGCCACTGCGCCTCTTCACCGCCACGGCCGAAAATGCACGGATCGCCACCCTTGAGCCGCAACACGCATTTGCCGTGGCGCGCGTAACGCAGCATCAGCCGATGGATGAACGCCTGTGGAGTCGAGCGACAGCCGCCACGTTTGCCCACGCTAATGATCCGCGCGTCAGGGCAGTGTTCCAGCACTGCTTCGTTGACCAGGTCATCGATCAGCACCACATCGGCCGCGCGCAACGCGCGTACCGCTTTGAGGGTCAGCAATTCCGGATCACCAGGACCTGCGCCCACCAGCCAGACTTTTGCATTCATGGTGTTTTCCTCGTCAGATGACGGCGGCCGGCTGCACATCGGCGGCCAGCAAGCGTTTGATTTCCGGGACGCACGAGCCGCATTGCGTGCCGCAGCCCAATTGATTTTTCAGACCCTGCAGATCCAGACCCTGGCGAATGCCAGCGCAGACGGCGATGAGGCTGACGTTTTTGCAGTTGCACAGCGTTTTATTGGCCGCCACCTGCACGCCGGCATTCCCCGGCGGCGCACTCATCGGCGCCAGCAGCCAACGGCGCAATTGCTCGTCGGCACGGCCCTCCAGCCACAAGCCTTGCAACCAGTGCTGCGCGAGGGTTTCGCCGGCCAGACGAATCGCCGTAATCCGGCCGTTCTCGATGCGCACGCGTTTGCCAATCGCGCGGCGTGGGTCGTCGTAGGCGAGGATCGGGCCGTCAATCAGTGACAGGCACTGGTCAATTTGCGCGAGCAATGGCGCATCCGGCGCCTCGCGGCTGGCAGCGCGTATCAGCAGCGCCGGACGTTCGCGTCCGACAAGGCTGAGGCTGACGTAGGAAAATGCCTCGCACAGCGGTCGTAGCGTCTCCAAATGCCGTTGAACATCACCCTCGATCAGGGCGAACAATTGCCACGGCAGGTTGACCGCCTCCAGACGCACGCCGCTGTGTTTGAGTTCTGGTTGTTTCGATAGCGGATCAAACGCCGGCAGGGTCAGGCTGTTAACGCCGCCCTTGAGATAGCGATCGCCCCAGTGCATCGGCAGGAACGCCTGGCCCGGACGCACGCTGTCGTCGCTGCCGACCGCAACAATCACCGCGCCACGGCGGCTTTTCAGATTGACCAGATCGCCGGGCTGCAAGCGGTGCCGGCGCATTTCGTCAGGGTGCAGGCTCAGCACGGCTTCGCTGACGTGGCCGAACAATTGCGCGGCGGTGCCGGTGCGGCTCATGCCGTGCCACTGATCACGCAGGCGACCGGTGATCAAGGTCAGCGGGAAGCGCGCGTCGCGTTGTTCCTTCGCGGCGCGATACGGATCGGCAATGAACTGCCCGCGGCCATTGGCTGTAGGAAAAATGCCGTCGCCGTACAAGCGTGGCGTGCCTTGGCGGGCGCCGGCAGGGAAGGGCCATTGCTGCGGACCGATCTCGTCGATCAAGGCATGACTGATCCCGGACAGATCCAGGTCTCGCCCACGGGTCAGCGCTTTGAATTCATCAAACAATTGCGACGGGTGATCAAAAGCGAACAGGCTCGGCAACTTGGGGCGCAGACGTTGCTCCAGACGCTGTGCGAAATCCACCGTGATGGCCCAGTCCGGCCGCGCTTCGCCCGGTGCGACAACCGCTTTGCGCACGTGGGAAATGCGCCGCTCGGAGTTGGTCACCGAGCCTTCCTTCTCGCCCCAACTGGCGGCCGGCAACAGCAGGTCGGCAAACGCAGCGGTTTCGGTGGTGCGAAAAGCTTCCTGCAACACCACAAAAGGGCAGGCCTCAAGCGCTGCGCGGACTGCGCTCTGATCAGGCATCGATTGCGCCGGGTTGGTACAGGCAATCCACAGCGCTTTGATTTTGCCGCTGCGCAGGTTTTCGAACAGTTCGATGGCGCTCAGGCCCGGCGCCTCGGGCAAGCTCTCCACACCCCAGTACGCCGCCACCTCGGCGCGATGCTCCGGGTTGGCGGCATCGCGGTGACCGGGCAGCAGATTGGAAAGACTGCCGGTTTCCCGCCCGCCCATGGCGTTCGGCTGACCGGTAAGTGAGAAAGGTCCTGCACCGGGACGGCCGATTTGCCCGGTGGCCAGGTGCAGATTGATCAGCGCGCTGTTCTTTGCGCTGCCGGCGGTGGACTGATTCAGGCCCATGCACCACAGCGACAGGAAGCTCGGCGCAGTGCCGACCCATTCCGCGGACTGCTGCAATTGCTCGATGCTGATGCCACACAGCTGCGAAACCATCTGCGGGGTGTAATCGCGTACCAGCGTTTTAAGCTCGGCGAGGCCTTCGGTGTGCGCCTTGATGAAATCGCGATCGATCCAGTCTTCCCACAACAGCAGATGCAAAATCCCATGGAACAAGGCGACATCGGTACCCGGAAGAATCGCCAGATGCAGGTCAGCCAAATCGCAGGTGTCGGTGCGACGCGGGTCAATGACGATGACTTTCATCTGCGGGCGGCGGGATTTGGCTTCCTCCAAACGACGGAAAAGTACCGGATGGGCGTAGGCCATGTTGCTGCCGACGATCATGACGCAGTCGCTCAGCTCCAGATCTTCGTAACTGCACGGCGGTGCGTCGGCGCCGAGGCTGCGTTTGTAGCCGACCACCGCCGAGGACATGCACAGCCGCGAATTGCTGTCGATGTTGTTGGTGCCGACCAGCGCCCGCGCCAGTTTGTTGAAAGCGTAGTAGTCCTCGGTGAGCAACTGCCCTGAGATATAGAACGCTACGCTTTCCGGGCCGTGCTCGGCGATGGTTTCGGCAAACATGTTGGCGGCGTGTTCCAGTGCCGTATTCCAGTCGGTGCGGCCGCGCGCCAGGCCTTTGCCCAGGCGCAGTTCCGGGTACAAGGCGCGGGCGGCGAGGTCGCCGGTCAGGTGCAGCGTCGAGCCTTTGCTGCACAGTTTGCCGAAGTTGGCCGGGTGCGCCGGATCGCCGCTGACGCCGAGAATGCGCTCGCCGTCATGCTCGATCAGTACACCGCAGCCGACCCCGCAGTAACAGCAGGTCGAGGCGGTCGTCTGGCGGTTCATCAGATGGCGTCCCGCAGGGCCAGTTGCACACGACCATTCTCGACCCGCGCCGGATGGTGATGGGCGCAGCCGATGTCCGGCGCCTGGGCTTCGCCGGTTTCGAGGTCGATCTGCCAGTTGTGCAGCGGGCAGGCCACGCGCTTGCCGTAGATCAAGCCTTGCGACAGAGGCCCGCCCTTGTGCGGGCAGCGGTCATCGAGGGCGAAAACCTCGTCGTCGCTTGTACGAAAAATCGCGATGTCACCTTTCGGCCCGGCAATGATCCGCGAACCGAGGGCGTTGATCTCTTCCAGTGCACAGATATCGAGCCAGTTCATGCCGGCACCTCCAGGTTTTTCACGGGGATCACATCGAATTCTTTCTTCAATTGCGGCTGCGCCAGGCGCTCCTTCCACGGGTCCTGTTCGAACGACAAGGAGAATTGCAGGCGCTCGTTCAAGGCCTTGCGCCGCTCGGCGTCTTCAAGCACGTTCTTCTTGATGTGTTCCATGCCGACCCGTTGCAGGTAGTGCACGGTGCGCTCGAGGTAGAAGGCTTCTTCGCGGTAGAGCTGCAGGAACGCGCCGTTGTATTCACGGACTTCTTCGGCAGTCTTGAGCTTGACGAAGAACTCGGCGACTTCGGTCTTGATCCCGCCGTTGCCACCGATGTACATCTCCCAGCCGGAGTCGACGCCGATAATTCCTACGTCCTTGATGCCCGCTTCCGAACAGTTGCGTGGGCAACCGGACACGGCCAGCTTCACTTTGTGCGGCGACCACATGTTGAACAGGTCGTGCTCGAGTTCGATGCCCAGTTGCGTCGAGTTCTGTGTGCCGAAGCGGCAGAACTCGCTACCGACACAGGTTTTCACCGTGCGGATGGATTTGCCGTAGGCGTGGCCGGACGGCATGTCGAGGTCTTTCCACACGCCGGGCAGATCCTGCTTCTTGATACCCAACAAGTCGATGCGCTGACCGCCGGTGACCTTGACCATCGGCACGTTGTACTTGTCGGCCACATCGGCGATCCGCCGCAGTTCCGAAGGGTTGGTCACGCCGCCCCACATGCGCGGCACCACCGAATAGGTGCCGTCCTTCTGGATATTGGCGTGGGCGCGTTCGTTGATCAGACGCGATTGCGGGTCGTCCTTGGCCTCGCCCGGCCAGGTGGAAATCAGGTAGTAGTTGAGCGCCGGGCGGCAAGTCGCGCAGCCATTCGGTGTGCGCCAGTTCAGGTAACTCATGGTCTCGGCGATGGTCAGCAGGTGTTCCTGACGGATCGCCCGACGAATCTGCCCGTGGTTGAGGTCGCTGCAACCACAGATGGCTTTTTCGCTTTTCGGTTTGACGTCGGCCGCGCCACCCACGGTATTGATCAGGATCTGCTCGACCAGACCGGCGCAGGAACCGCAGGAACTGGCCGCTTTGGTGTGTTTCTTCACTTCGTCGACGCTGAACAGGCCGTGTTCCTGAATCGCCTTGACGATAGTGCCCTTGCACACACCGTTGCAGCCGCAGACTTCGGCGCTGTCGGCCATGACCATGGCTTTGTCCTGGCCCTGATGTCCTACGTCGCCTAAAGCGTTTTCGCCGAACATAAGGTGATCGCGGATCTCGCCTATGGCGTGATTCTCACGAATCTGCCGGAAATACCAACCGCCATCTGCCGTATCGCCGTACAGACAGGCGCCGACCAGCACGTCATCCTTGATCACCAGTTTTTTGTACACGCCGCCGATCGGGTCGGAGAGGGTGATGGTTTCGGTGCCTTCGCCGCCCATGAAGTCGCCGGCGGAGAACAGGTCGATACCGGTGACTTTCAATTTGGTCGAAGTCACGGAGCCTTGATAGCGAGCGAAACCCAGTTGCGCGAGGTGATTGGCGCAGACCTTGGCTTGTTCGAACAGCGGCGCCACCAGACCGTAGGCGATGCCGCGATGGCTGGCGCATTCGCCGATCGCGTAGATGCGCGGGTCGTAGGTTTGCAGGGTGTCGTTGACCAGAATCCCGCGATTGCACGGGATGCCGGCCTTTTCCGCCAGTTCGGTGTTGGGACGGATGCCGGCGGCCATCACCACCAGGTCGGCAGGGATGATGTCGCCGTTCTTGAACTGCACCGAGCCGACCCGGCCATTGCCGGCGTCGTGCAGGGCTTGGGTCTGTTCGCACAGGCGAAAATGCAGGCCACGGGATTCCAGCGCCGATTGCAGAAGCTGGCCGCTGGTCTTGTCCAGTTGCCGCTCCAGCAACCATTCGCCGAGGTGCACCACGGTGACGTGCATGCCGCGCAGCATCAGGCCATTGGCCGCTTCGAGGCCGAGCAGGCCGCCGCCGATGACCACGGCGTGCTTGTGGGTCCTGGCGGTGTCGATCATGGCCTGGGTGTCGGCGATGTCGCGGTAACCGATCACACCCTGCAAGGTGTTGCCGGGAATCGGCAGGATGAACGGGGTCGAGCCGGTGGCGATCAGCAGGCGGTCGTACTCGGCTTCGGTGCCGTCCTCGGCAATCACTCGGCGTTTGACCCGGTCGATCTCCACCACTTTGCGGTTGAGCAGCAACTTGATGTTGTTTTCCAGATACCAGTCGAGGTCGTTGAGGACGATCTCTTCAAAAGTCTGCTCACCGGCCAGCACCGGCGACAGCAGGATGCGGTTGTAGTTGGTGTGCGGTTCGGCGCCGAAGACGGTGATGTCGTAGAGCTCGTCGCTCAGCTTGAGCAGTTCTTCCAGGGTACGCACCCCGGCCATGCCATTGCCGATCATCACCAGTTTGAGTTTTTTCATCAGGTTCTCCGGGAGCTGCGGCTGGCCTCTGGTGGGCCGTCGGGCCTTGCTCGACAAATTTTGCGCAAACAAAAAAGGCGTCCCGCTAGTTGCCTAGCGAGGACGCCTTTGTCCTGGTCCCGTTCTCTCGGGAAGCGCAGCCTTCGTCGTTGAAGGTTGGGCTTTATGTATGGTGAACAGGGTAATGCAGTGGTTGTGCCAACTACGCGAAGCGCGGTTTTATTGGTTAGGCGCGGTTATAGCGTTGATTTTTTGCACCGAATCGAAGCGGGTTGCCCGTTCGTGGAGCGTTCAGGCACATAGAGTTGTGGTGATTGGGCTGACGCCTTCGCGAGCAAGCTCGCTCCCACAGGGGCTGTGGTGTTCACAAATGCCCTGTGGGAGCGAGCTTGCTCGCGAATGGCGCGGCGCGGTTCAACTGTGAGACAACAAAACCAGCAGGATTAAATTCCCCAGCAACGCCACCAACGCCATGGTCCGCCAGACCTTCAACGGCTCCCGCTCCAGTAAAGGCCGGGGCCGCACACTCAAACTTTGCCGCTCACCCTGTTCCAGCACCAGCAGCCACTCTTCAGCGGTTTCAAAGCGGTGCTGCGGATCGGCGGCGGCGCCGCGTTCCAGACTTTGCGCCAGCCATTCCGGCAGGTCCGGGCGGTAGCGACTGGCATTCACCGGTACGCCAAATCGGGGCCGCTGGAACGCTTCGATTTCGCCATAGGGAAAATGCCCGGTGAGCAGCAAATACAGGGTGACGCCCACCGAATACAAATCCTGCTGCGCACTCGGTGGTTCGCCGCGAAACGCTTCCGGGGCGATGAAACTAGGCGTTCCCGGCAGGGTCGACGGCGCGTCCTCTGACAGTCCCGGGCAGTAAGCCAGACCGAAATCCAGCAGGCGCAGCTCGCCGTCATCACCCAGCAGCAGGTTTTCCGGTTTGATGTCGCGATGCAGAATCTGCCGCCGATGCAACAGCCCGACCGCGCGCAACAGGCGCTCGGCGATGTCCTGCCACTGCGCCAATGGCAACGGGCCGCTGTGTTGAAACACGTCGGCCAGCGTCGTCCCGGCGTATTCGCGCATGACGTAGTACAAATGCTGACGCTGAGTGCAGGCATGGATTTGCGGAAAATGCCGGCCGGCCACGCGCTTGAGGAACCATTCTTCCGACAGCAGCGCCTGCCCGGCTTGCGGATCGTCGGCCAGCCGCGCTGGCAAGGTCTTCAACAACCAAGGCTGACCCTGACTATCGAGCACGCGATATATCAATGATTGCTGGCTCTGGCCGATGATGCCTTGCACCTGCCAGCCTTCAAACGCTTGCCCGGGTTTCAGCGTTGGCGGCAGTGGCCATTGCTGCAATTGCACCAGCGCATCGCCGATGCTCGCTTCGCCCAGCGCATCGACGCGCACCAGCAGGGCACTGGCGTTGTCCCGACTGCCGGCCAGATGCGCGGCGTTGACCAAGGTTTGCGCGGCGCTGTGCAGGTCCGCTTGATCGCGCAGAATCGCCGCGATTGCGGTATCGCCCAAGGTCGACCAGACGCCGTCGCTGAGCAGCACGAAGCTTTCGCCCTCACGCAGTTCGCCGTCGAGGAAATCCAGGACCAGATGCTGATCGAGCCCGAGCGCACGTTTGAGCACGTGCTGCATGCCCGGTTGCTCCCAGACGTGATCCTCGCTGATGCGCTGCAAGCGCTCGGCGTGCCAGCGATAAACCCGGCAATCGCCGACGTGGGCGAGGGTGAAGCGTCGACCGCGCATCACCAGCGCGCTGACCGTGGTCAGCAGCGGTTGCCCACCACCGTTGGCCTGCAGCCAGCGATTTTGCGCGAGCAGCAGGCGATCCAGCGCCTGGGCCACGCTCCAGGTTTCCGACGTCGCGTAGTAGTCCAGCGCCAGCGCCTGCAAGGTCGAACGCGCGGCGAGGCCGCCATCGGCGCACTGGCTGACGCCGTCGGCGATGGCGAACAGATAACCCTTGCTCACCGCCAGTGCCGGCGCCGGTGTCACCGAACGCAGGGCGTCCTGATTCTCCGCGCGAGGGCCGGTGGCGCTGGCTTCGGCGAAGCTCAGTTGCAGAGCCATTGAGGCCTCAGACCCGCGCCGCTGTCACTGCCGCCGAACCCCAGGTGGTTCTCCAGCGACGCTTGACGCCGTGCAGGCCAAACCATGCCAGCACACCGAGGCTGGCGAACAACCACAGCGCCAGTTGATAACTGCCGGTGCTTTGCTTGATCGCGCCCATGCCGGCCGCGAGGGCGAAGCCGCCGATACCGCCGGCCATGCCGATCAGCCCGGTCATCACGCCGATCTCCAGACGAAAACGCTGCGGCACCAGTTGGAAAACCGCACCGTTGCCGGCGCCCAAGCCGAGCATGGTGCAGACGAAAAGCGCCAGCGCCGCGTAGGAACTTGGCAGATTGAAGCCCACGGCGGCGATGCAGATGGCGGCGACGGTGTACATCGCCAGCAAAGTGCGGATGCCGCCGAAGCGATCGGCCAGCGCGCCACCCAACGGCCGCATCAGGCTGCCGCCGAACACGCAGGCAGCGGTGTAGTAGCCAGCGGTCACCGGGCTCAGACCGTATTGATCGTTGAAGTAACCGGGCAGGGCGCTGGCCAGGCCGATGAAGCCGCCGAAGGTGACGCTGTAGAAAAACATGAACCACCAGCTGTCGCGATCACCGAGGGCCTTGAAGTAGTCGGCCATGGCTTTCGGTTTCGGCCGCTGCGGGGCGTTTTTGCCAACAGGGCGAACAGCACTAAGGTCAGAACCAGCGGGATCAGGGCGAAACCGAAGACATTGCTCCAGCCGAACGCGGCGGCAATCACTGGCGCCAGCAGCGCGGCGAACACGGTGCCGGAGTTGCCCGCACCGGCGATGCCCATGGCTTTGCCCTGATGCTCTGGCGGGTACCACTGCGAGGCCAGCGGCAGGGCCACGGCGAACGACGCGCCGGCCATGCCGAGGAACAGGCCGAGGATCAGCGCCTGTTCATAACTGTGGATACCCAGTTTCCAGGCGCCGAACAGCGCGCAGATGACGATGACCTGGCCGATCAGCCCGGCGGTCTTTGGCGACAAGCGATCAGCGAGCATGCCCATGGCGAAGCGCAACACCGCGCCGGCGAGAATCGGCGTGGCGACGACCAGGCCGCGTTGCTGGGTGGTCAGGTGCAGGTCGGCGGCAATCTGCACCGCCAGCGGGCCGAGCAGGTACCAGACCATGAAGCTCAGGTCGAAATACAGGAAGGCCGCGAACAGGGTCGGGGTATGGCCGGATTTCCAGAAGCTTGAATTCATCGCGCACCTCGGCTGAAAAGAGTCTCGAAAGGAGTCATGCACAGCAGGTGGAGCGCCTCACGGCCGCACCACCGGCCCCGCTCTGTGGGGCCAAAACGCAAAAACGCCGCTACCTGATTCGCCGAGGGGCGAACGGGGTGAGCGACGTCTTTGTCGTAGGTGGGGCAACCGCCGTTGGTTACCTGTACGGTTTACTTAGCGAGATTTGTGCCAACAGTTCGTGACCGAGGTGCGGCCATTCGCGAGCAGGCTCGCTCCCACATTGGAATGTATGCCACTGTGGTAGCGAGCCTGCTCGCGAAGAGGCCCGCTCCGACAACACAAAATCTCAGCCCAGCAACTCACTCATGGCAATGATCTGCTCCGCCACCTGAATCAGCTTCTGCTGGCGGCTCATGGCCTGGCGGCGCATCAGGGTGTAGGCCTCTTCTTCGTTGCAGTCCTTCATCTTCATCAGCAAACCCTTGGCCAGTTCGATGCGCTTGCGCTCGGCCAGTTGCTGGTCACGGGCCTGCAATTGCGCGCGCAAAGCCTGGTCACTCTCGAAGCGCGCCATCGCCACATCGAGAATCGGCTGCAGCCGCTGTGCGTGAATGCCTTCGACGATGTAGGCACTGACCCCGGACTTGATCGCCTGACGCATCACCCCCGGGTCATGTTCGTCGGTGAACATCACGATCGGCCGTGGCTGGTCGCGGCTGACCAGCACTACTTGCTCCATGACATCGCGGCTGGGTGACTCGGTATCGATCAGGATCACGTCCGGGCGCACCGTTTCGACGCGCGCCGGCAGGTCGATGGTCAGGCCGGACTCGTCGATTACCTCGAAGCCGGCCTCGGTCAGCGCCGCTTTCAGGCGTCCGACTTTTTCGCGGTGTCGTTGATCAGCAGAATGCGCAACATGTTCGCGGTCTCCTGTCAGCGCTGGGCGAGAAGCGGGGCGGCGTCGCTCAGGGCATGCAGCTTGAAACTGCGCGCATAGCCCGCCGGATCGCTGCCGTCCCAGACCTTGCCGTCGAGCAATTGGCTGCTGCGCAGGTCTGCGCAGGAAGACGCTACGCCAACAGCGCTCGCTGCCTCGCGATACAAATCCAGGCGCTGAACCTGGCGGGCGACGGCCAGATAATCCGGATCCTCGCGCAACAGACCCCAGCGACGGAACTGGGTCACGAACCACATGCCGTCGGAAAGGTAGGGCAGATTGACCTCGCCATCGCCATGAAAACGCAGCGCATGCGGATCCTGCCAGCGATTGCCGAGGCCGTCGGCGTAGTCGCCCATAAAGCGCGCTTCGATGCACGCGGCGGGGGTGTCGAGGTATTCCGCAGCGCTGAGCAATTGTGCGGTGCTGCGGCGGTTTTCCGGGCTTTCTTCGATGAATCGGCTGGCCTCGAGAATGGCCATGACCAGTGCGCGTGCGGTGTTGGGATACTGCTCGACGAATTCACGGGTGCAGCCGAGGACTTTTTCCGGGTGGTCGGGCCAGATGCTCTGGCTGGTCGCCAGGGTGAAGCCGAGGTCCTGCTGCACGGCGCTGGCCGCCCACGGTTCGCCGACGCAAAAGCCGTCGATGCGCCCGGCTTGCAGGTGCGCAACCATTTGTGGTGGCGGCACCACCACGCTGTCGACGTCCTGCAACGGATGAATCCCTGGCTCGCCAGCCAGTAATACAGCCACATCGCGTGTGTGCCGGTGGGGAAGGTCTGGGCGAAGGTCAGTTTTGCGCGGCTTTGGTGCACATGCCGATCGAGCGCTTCAGGACTGTTCACGCCAGCCTGTTGCAAACCATGGGACAGGTTCAGGCTCTGGCCATTCTGGTTCAGGCCCATCAGCACCGCCATGTCGGTGGGGGCGACGCCGCCGATGCCCAGGTGCACCGCATAAATCAGCCCGTACAGGCTGTGCGCGGCATCCAGTTCGCCGCTGACCAGTTTGTCGCGCAGGTTGGCCCAAGATGCCTGACGCTTGAGGTTCAGAGTCAGGCCGTAGGGCTGGGCGAAGCCCTGAGTGGCGGCGACCACCACCGAGGCGCAGTCGCTCAGCGCCATGAAGCCGAGATTGATCGCGCTTTTTCCGGCGCATCGCTGCCGTTGACCCAGGCCAGAGGCCCCAAGGACGTTTCGTTCATACGCTACCTCAAAAAACGCCGTCCCGGATTCTGCGCAGGCAAAACCGGGGACGACGCCATTGTCCTGGCCTGCGCGCCGTCATTGGTCGGCAGACTGATGAGCAGGGCGGTGCAAGGCATATGCCAGTCGCCTGATTCGCGCAGGCGCCTCGCGCCGGGCGACGATGCCCGGCTATAATCGCCGCCTCTTTTCGCCGCCCGAGTCATTGCCGCCCATGTACACCCTGGCCCGTCAGCTGTTGTTCAAACTTTCCCCGGAAACCTCCCACGATCTGTCGCTGGATCTGATCGGCGCGGGTGGACGTTTGGGCCTCAACGGCTTGTTGTGCAAGGCGCCTGCAAAGATGCCGGTGACCGTCATGGGGCTTGAATTCCCGAACCCGGTGGGTTTGGCGGCAGGTCTGGACAAGAACGGCGCGGCCATCGACGGCTTTGCGCAACTGGGTTTCGGTTTTGTCGAAATCGGCACCGTGACCCCGCGTCCGCAGCCGGGTAACCCGAAGCCACGGATCTTCCGCCTGCCGGAAGCCGAGGCGATCATCAACCGCATGGGTTTCAACAACCTTGGCGTGGATAATTTGCTGGCGCGGGTCGCTGCGGCAAAATACAAGGGCGTGCTGGGCATCAACATCGGCAAGAATTTCGACACCCCGGTCGAGCGTGCGGTCGACGATTACCTGATCTGCCTGGACAAGGTTTACGCCCACGCCAGCTACGTCACCGTCAACGTCAGCTCGCCAAACACCCCGGGCCTGCGCAGCCTGCAGTTCGGTGATTCGCTCAAGCAATTGCTCGCGGACCTGGCCACGCGCCGCGCCGAACTGGCGCTGCGCCACGGCAAGCATGTGCCGCTGGCAATCAAGATCGCCCCGGACATGACCGACGAAGAAACCGTGCAGGTGGCGCAGGCGTTGATCGAAACCGGCATGGACGCGGTCATCGCCACCAACACCACCCTGAGCCGTGTCGGCGTCGAAGGCATGGAGCATGGCGACGAGGCGGGCGGTCTGTCCGGCGCGCCGGTGCGTGAGAAGAGCACCAACACGGTGAAAGTGCTGGCGGGCGAGTTGGCCGGGCGTTTGCCGATCATCGCTGCGGGCGGGATTACCGAAGGCAAACATGCAGCGGAGAAGATCACTGCCGGCGCGAGCCTGGTGCAGATCTATTCGGGCTTCATCTACAAAGGCCCGGCGCTGATTCGTGAATCGGTGGATGCGATCGCCGCGTTGCGCTGAGGATTGCGGAGGCCTTGTGGGAGCCTTTGTGGCGAGGGGATTTATCCCGCTGGGCTGCCCAGCAGCCCCAAACCTTGCACATTGATATGCCAGTTAAATTGAAATTCCGACTTCGCGACTGCTGCGCAGCCGAGCGGGGATAAATCCCTCGCCACGTGGATCCCGATTAACCTTTTTGCAGGCAATAAAAGGGCTCCTCGAAGGAGCCCCTGGGCCGTAGCCCGCCGTCCGGGAAGGACGTGCGTGGTTAATTCAATGCAGATTCAGATTGTCGTGTCGGAATAAATGCCCTGTGTCAGCCGACGGCGTGAAGTTCGTTGAGTCTGTGGATTCCCGCAGTGCCGGTCATACCGTCCCAGTTGTCGCCGCGTCCTTCTCGCCAGCCGTTGATCCAGGCTTGGCGTACCGACGGTAGAGTAAATGGGCAAAGCTCACGGGATTTGCCACCAACGCCATATTGATATCCGCGCAAAAATGCTCTTTCCAACGGATCACGCTTAAGTCTTCTCATAGGGTGTTTCCCTCACTTGTTGACTGTAGTGTCGCGTTGACCTCAATTGAGGTCTGGCAGAAAAAACCTGCCATTGTGCGGCTCGCTGCCGGCGTGGCGAGCCAAGGTGTTGACGCCGTTGCGACGTCAACCTGCGCTCAGTTCTAACCAATGAGTCACACCGAGGGAATGATCGTTTTGTCATAAGCACGTAACGTAAAGGATGCTATGGCGATAAGTAACTGCGTATTTATTCAACGTGCATTGCGCAAACCCCGGTATGATCGGCGCCCCGCTGATCCAGCGGGTCAATCCTTAGTGAGAATGACCCACGTTTGCGCTTGGGTACTATTCGACGAAGGGTCGCTTTCAGTCTTTTTGTTGCACCAACTTTTTTATCTGTCCCGGCATCTAAGCTCTTTTAACCCGAGCAGCGGGGATGGAACGGCACACCTTCGTGCCACGCGGGCGCTCTTTCAGAAAAGCGCCTGATTGAAAACCGGGTCGGCAATGCGTTGCCGGCCCACTAGCCAAAGGCTCTGGAATTACCATGTCCGATCGTTTCGAACTCTTCCTCACTTGCCCCAAAGGCCTTGAAGGCCTGCTCATCGGGGAAGCCGTCGGGCTTGGCCTTGAAGAAGCGCGCGAGCACACCTCTGCCGTGCGTGGCATGGCAACCATGGAAACCGCCTATCGCCTGTGCCTCTGGTCGCGTCTGGCGAACCGCGTGTTGCTGGTGCTCAAGCGTTTCCCGATGAAGGACGCCGAAGACCTCTACCACGGCGTGCTCGACATTGACTGGCAGGATCACATGCTCAGCGACGGCACCCTGGCCGTCGAATTCAGCGGCCACGGCTCGGGTATCGACAACACCCACTTCGGCGCCTTGAAAGTCAAAGATGCCATCGTCGACAAACTGCGCACGCCGCAGGGCGACCGCCCATCCATCGACAAGCTCAATCCGGACCTGCGCATTCACCTGCGTCTGGATCGCGGCGAAGCGATTCTGTCCCTCGACCTGTCCGGCCACAGCCTGCACCAGCGCGGCTACCGCTTGCAGCAGGGCGCGGCGCCGCTGAAGGAAAACCTCGCGGCCGCCATCCTGATCCGTTCCGGCTGGCCGCGCATTGCTGCCGAAGGCGGCGCGCTGGCTGACCCGATGTGCGGTGTCGGTACGTTCTTGGTTGAGGCGGCAATGATCGCCGCCGACATGGCGCCGAACCTGCGTCGCGAGCAGTGGGGCTTTACCGCGTGGCTCGGTCACGTGCCAGCGCTGTGGAAAAACTTCACGAAGAAGCCGTCGAGCGTGCCGCTGCCGGTCTGGCCAAGCCACCGCTGTGGATTCGCGGTTACGAAGCCGACCCACGATTGATTCAGCCGGGCCGCAACAACGTCGAACGCGCAGGCTTGAGCGAGTGGATCAAGATCTACCAGGGCGAAGTCGCGACCTTCGAGCCGCGCCCGGATCAGAACCAGAAAGGCCTGGTCATCTGCAACCCGCCGTACGGCGAGCGTCTCGGTGACGAAGCGAGCCTGCTGTATCTCTATCAGAATCTTGGCGAGCGTCTGCGTCAGGCCTGCCTGAACTGGGAAGCGGCGGTGTTCACCGGCGCCCCGGATCTGGGCAAGCGCATGGGCATTCGCAGCCATAAGCAGTATTCGTTCTGGAACGGCGCGCTGCCGTGCAAGCTGCTGCTGATCAAGGTGCTGCCGGATCAGTTCGTCACAGGCGAACGCCGCACTCCGGAACAGCGTCAGGCCGAGCGCGAGCAAGCGGCTTACGATCAAACCCCGGACGAGCCGCAAGAGCGCAAGTTCAACAAGAACGGTAACCCGATCAAGCCGACGCCAGCCCCGGCGCCAGTGATCGACCAGCCGCGCCTGAGCGAAGGCGGGCAGATGTTTGCCAATCGCTTGCAGAAAAATCTCAAGGCAATGGGCAAGTGGGTCAAGCGCGAAGGCATCGATTGCTACCGCGTTTACGATGCCGACATGCCGGAATACGCGATGGCCATCGACCTGTACCACGACTGGGTGCACGTTCAGGAATACGCCGCGCCGAAATCCATCGACCCGGAAAAGGCTTCGGCGCGTATGTTCGATGCGCTGGCGGCCATTCCGCAGGCGTTGAATGTCGACAAGAACCGCGTGGTGGTGAAACGCCGCGAGCGCCAGAGTGGCACCAAACAGTACGAGCGTCAGGCTGCGCAGGGCAAGTTCGTCGAGGTCAATGAAGGTGGCGTGAAGCTGCTGGTCAACCTTACCGATTACCTCGACACCGGCCTGTTCCTCGATCACCGGCCGATGCGCATGCGTATCCAGAAAGAGGCGGCCGGCAAACGCTTTCTCAATCTGTTCTGCTACACCGCGACTGCCAGCGTGCACGCGGCCAAGGGCGGCGCGCGCAGCACCACCAGCGTCGACCTGTCGAAAACCTATCTGGACTGGGCGCGGCGCAACCTGTCGCTGAATGGCTTCTCGGACAAGAACCGTCTGGAGCAGGGCGACGTCATGGCGTGGCTGGAAAGCAGCCGCGACGAATACGACCTGATCTTCATCGACCCGCCGACGTTCTCCAACTCCAAGCGCATGGAAGGCATCTTCGACGTGCAGCGCGATCAGGTGCAGTTGATTGACCTGGCCATGGCGCGTCTGGCACCGGGTGGCGTGCTGTATTTCTCCAACAACTTCCGCAAGTTCCAGTTGGAGGAAAATCTCGCCGAGCGTTATGCGGTCGAGGAAATCAGCGCGCAGACCATTGATCCGGATTTTGCCCGCAATACCAGGATCCACCGTGCCTGGAAAATCACGGCTCGTTGACGCTTTCGCCGGTTGGATCCACAGAGCGTTGATTTTTAACGGCTCGGTGGATCCAGCGGTGCTAGCTAAATTAGTGGCTAATAGCTATAACTCACTCACCGCCAATGGGGTTTTTCCCGGGAATCTGGCGGAGTGAGTCGTGCTTATGCCGTTGCACCCCGTGCGCCCGAAAATCCTCGGTTTCATCAGCGAAGACGTCTCAGCCTGGCTGGTCGCGCTGTTGGTATTGCTTGCCGGCGGGATTCTCACCGGGCTGCTCGCATGGGGCACCTTCAATCAGTTTCAGCAACAATCGCGTCAGCGTTTCCAACTGCTGGCCAACGAACGCTACAGCCGCATCGCCGAACGTTTTCAGGACCAGGAGCAACGTCTCGATAGTCTGCGGCGGTTCTTCGCCAACTCCGAATCGGTGTCCCGCGCCGAATTCGACGGTTACTCCCGCCCCTTGTTGCTGCGCACCCAAGCCTACACCTACGCCCCGAGAGTCGCTGGCGCCGATCGGGCCGCGTTCGAACAGCGCGTGCGTGATGAAGGCCTGAGCGATTTCACCATTCGTGAACTGGACGCCAAAGGTGAATTGCAACTGGCGCCGCCGCACGACGCATACGTGCCAGTGCTCTATACCCAGACCCAAAGTCGACTGGCGCCCCCGCTGGGCTACGACTTGCTCGCCCAACCCTTGCGCCGCGAAACACTGCAGCGCGCCGACCACCTCGGCAGCATGGTCGTGTCAAAACCGATGCATCTGGTAGGCATCGAGTCGTCCTACGCGCGCGGGGTTTTGCTGCTGGCACCGGTCATTCGCCCGGGCGAGTCGCAGCCGCTCGGTTACGTGATGGCGGTGATCAGCATGCGCCAGTTGCTCGCCGACGGTCTGCCCGATGCCCTGCACGATTATCTGTCGGTGCGGATTCTCGACTTGTCGACCCAGGGTCAGCACGAGGCGTTGTTCGAGTCGACCAACGAGGCGGTGCCCGGCGATCTGGCGGCGACGCGTTTGCTGCGCATGGCCGATCACGATTATCAGGTCGATATCTTGCCAAGTTACGCGTTCATGCAGGCCAACCATTCTTCGGTGGGCAGCGTGATCATTCTCGGCGGCTTGCTCAGCGCGCTGCTCAGTGCCTTGCTTTACGTGCTGGTCAGTCAGCGCCAGCGCGCGGTGCGGCTGGTCGAGGTGCGCACCCAGGAACTGCACGAGCGTGAGCAGGAACTGCGCGGCACCCACGGCCAGTTGCGCGGTGTATTGAATGCCGCCACCCAGGTCGCGATCATCGCCACCGACCTGCGCGGAGTGATCAATACCTTCAACCCCGGGGCTGAGCAAATGCTCGGCTACAGCAGCGCCGAAGTGGTCGGGCGCATGACCCTGGAAAACCTGCATTTACCTCGCGAGCTGGCGGCGCGTTCCGCCGAGTTGAGCGCGCGCTATGGCAAAAGTATTCCGACCTGCCACGCGATGCTGGTCGAGGGCGGCGAAGTCGGCGGCCATGAAGCACGCGAGTGGACGCTGGTGCGCAGCGACGGCAGTCATTTGCCGGTGAACATGCTCGCTACGCCGGTGCTCGACGAACAAGGCCTGTGGGTCGGGCATCTGGCGATCTGCATCGACATCACCGAACGCAAGCGCGTTCACGAAGTACTGGCGGCGCGGGACATTCTGCTAAAGAAGCTCAGCGCCCATGTTCCGGGCGGCATCTATCAGTTCAAAATGGAATTCGACGGGCGTTTCAGCGTGATCTATGCCAGCGACGGCATCCGCGAGATCTACGAGCTGGAGCCGGACGCGCTGCTGTTCGACGCCGAAGCGATCTTCAGCCGCATCCACCCACAGGATGCCATTCGCGTGCGCTCATCGATCCGTGAATCGGCGGAAAATCTCAGCCCGTGGCGCGAGGAGTACCGCGTGCAACTGCCCGAGCGCGGCTTGCGCTGGGTGCGCGGCGAAGCGACGCCGGAGGAACTGCCCGGTGGCGGGGTACTGTGGCACGGCTACATCTCGGACATTTCCGACCTCAAGCGCGTGGAAGAAGAATTGCGCGCGTTGTCGATCACTGATTCGCTGACCGGCATTCACAACCGTCGCTATTTCCAGGAACGCCTGACCACGGAAATGGCCCGGGTCGAGCAGGGCGGCGGCGAGTTGTCGGTCATCATGCTCGACATCGACCACTTCAAACGCATCAACGACCATTACGGCCACGCCGTCGGCGACCGTGTGCTGCAAGCAGTCTGCGAGCGAATTGGCCATCGTCTGCGTCGCACCGATGTGTTCTGCCGTTTGGGCGGCGAAGAGTTCATGGTGCTGTGCCCGGACATCGACGGCGAGCACGCGTACATGCTGGCGATGGAGTTGTGGGAAGGCCTGCGCAGCGCGCCGGTGGATGTGGTTGGCGTGGTCACCGCCAGTTTCGGCATCGCCAGTTGGCGGCCGGGGAGGGCGCGGATGCGTTGTTGCTGCGCGCTGACTCAGGGGTTTACGCAGCGAAGCAGAATGGCCGGGATCGGGTTGAGCGGGAGATGAGCTGAGCCGCTGATGCTCGATACACCACAAACCTGTGGGAGCTGGCTTGCCAGCGATAGGGTCATTCCAGTCAGCATATTCGGTGACTGACAGTCCGCTATCGCTGGCAAGCCAGCTCCCACAGGGTTTTGTGATGTGGCTTGGATTGCGTTAGAGCACCGAAGCGGTCTGCGGCAGTTTCGGCTGTTTGTACAGATCCAGCAGCACCTGATCGAGTACCGACGAGGCGCCGAACGGGGCCTTGTCGTTGAGGATCGCCACCACCGCCCAGGTATTGCCGTTCACGTCACGGCTGAAACCGGCGATCGCGCGCACGGTGTTCAGCGTGCCGGTCTTGACGTGGGCTTCACCGCGCATCGCTGTAGTTTTCAGGCGTTTGCGCATGGTCCCGTCGGTACCGGCAATCGGCAGCGAGCTGATGTACTCGGCGGCGTACGGGCTGTGCCAGGCGGCCTGCAGCATGTTGGCCATCTCACGCGCGCTGACCCGCTCGGCCCGCGACAGACCGGAGCCGTTTTCCATCACCAGATGCGGCGCGGTGATGCCTTTCTTCGCCAGCCACTGCCGCACCACGCGTTGCGCGGCCCGGGCGTCGTCACCGTCGGCATCGTTGCGGAAACGCTGGCCAAGGCTGAGGAACAGCTGCTGGGCCATGGTGTTGTTACTGTATTTGTTGATGTCGCGGATGATCTCGGCCAGATCCGGCGAGTACGCGCGGGCGAGCAGTTTGGCGCTGCTCGGCGTTGGCGCCAGACGGTCCTTGCCCTGAATGCTGCCACCCAGTTCCTTCCAGATCGCCCGCACGGCGCCGGCGGTGTAGGTCGCGTGGTCGAGCAGCGACAGGTAAGTCTGCGAGCTGCAGCCTTCGCCCAACTGGCCGCCAACGGTCACGGTCACGCTGCCATCGGCCTGCGGCACCGGGTTGTAGCGCACGCCGCCGGTGCATTGCTTGGACGGCAGGGCCTTGACGGTGTTTTCGATACGAATGCTGGCAATCGGCGGCTCCACCGAAATCAACACGCGGCCACCGTCATTGCGCGCGACGAAGCGCAGGGCCTTGAGGTTGACCAGCAGCGAATCGGGCTTGACCAGGAACGGCTTGTTGTCGTCGTTGCCGTCATCGTTGAATTCCGGCAATTGCGGCTGCACGAAGAAGTTGCGGTCGAGGATCAGGTCGCCGGTGATCTGCGTCACGCCGTTGGCGCGCAGGTCGCGCATCAACAGCCAGAGTTTCTCCATGTTCAGCTTCGGGTCACCGCCACCCTTGAGGTAGAGGTTGCCGTTGAGAATGCCGCCGCTCAGGTCGCCGTCGGTGTAGAACTCGGTTTTCCACTGATGGTTGGGGCCAAGCATTTCCAGCGCCGCGTAAGTGGTGACCAGTTTCATCGTCGAGGCCGGGTTGACCGAGACGTCGGCGTTGAACACGGTCGGCGTGCCCGGACCGTCGAGCGGCACCATCACCAGCGACAGCGCAGTGGGCTGCAACTTGCTGGCCTTAAGGGCTTTTTCGACGTTCGGGGTGAGGGAAGTGTTGATGGTGGCAGCGGAGACAGGCAGGGCCAGAGGCAGAAGAAGGCCGGCGAGAAACAGTGGACGCAACGATTTGATCATATGCAATAAAACCCTGCAAAAGAGGGGAAAAAGACGAGGACATGGATGAAAAGGCCCTCAGTGGTCATGAAAGTGTCGGCATTATGCCCCAAGCTGTAACTGCTTGTGCCGTGTCAGGCCCGGCCAATCGCTTATTTTTTTACAGGCGGTCGGCCGCAGCGGCCAGAGAGTCGGGCAATCGCTGGCTTAAACTGGTAAAGTGCCGGCCGTTATTACTTAAGAGGATTGTTCCAATGGCGACTAACCGTTCCCAGCGTCTGCGCAAAAAACTGTGCGTTGATGAATTTCAAGAGCTGGGTTTCGAACTGAACCTGGACTTCAAAGAAGACTTGTCCGAAGAAGCCATTGACGCTTTCCTCGAAGCATTCATCAAAGAAGCCATGGAAGCCAACGGTCTGGGTTATGTTGGCGGCGACGACTTCGGTCTGGTGTGCCTGCAGAAGCGTGGCTCGGTCAACGAAGAGCAGCGCGCTGCCGTTGAAGCCTGGCTGAAAAACCGCTCCGAGCTGACCAAGTACGAAGTCAGCCCGCTGCTGGACGTGTGGTATCCGGAAAAGCCGATCAACGCGGCCAAGTGATACTGAAAAAACGGCGACCTTCGGGTCGCCGTTTTTTCGTGGATCAAAAGATCGCAGCCTCGTTTTACTCGTCAGCTCCTACAGGGGAACGCGATCTCCTGTGGGAGCTGCCGAAGGCTGCGATCTTTGCTTTTAGTCTTTACGCCAATTCAGAATCACCAGCGTCACCACCCCCGCCACAATCCCCCAGAACGCCGAACCAATGGAAAACAGCGTCAACCCCGACGCCGTGACCATAAAGGTGATCAACGCCGCTTCCCGTTCCTTCACCTCGCTCATGGCAATGCTCAAGCCATTGATGATCGAGCCGAACAACGCCAGCGCAGCAATCGACAGCACCAGTTCTTTCGGCAACGCCGCAAACAATGCCGCCAACGTCGCGCCGAACACCCCGGCAATCCCGTAGAACACCCCGCACCACACCGCGGCGGTGTAGCGCTTGTTGCGATCTTCGTGGGCATGCGGGCCGGTGCAGATCGCTGCGCTGATGGCCGCGAGGTTGATGCCGTGGGAGCCGAACGGCGCCAGCAACAGCGAGGCGATGCCGGTGGTAGTGATCAGCGGCGAGGCCGGGACGTTATAGCCATCGGCACGCAGCACGGCGATGCCGGGCATGTTCTGCGAGGTCATCGCCACCACGAACAGCGGAATGCCAATGCTGATGGTCGCCGCCAGGGAAAAATGTGGCGTAGTCCAGACCGGCGTGGCCACTTCCAGATGAAAGGCGCTGAAATCCAGCAGCCCCATCAAGCCCGACAGTGCAGTGCCGATCAGCAGCGCCGCGAGCACGGCATAGCGTGGCGACAGGCGCTTGACCACCAGATAGGTGAAGAACATCCCCAGCACCAGCCCGGTACGGTGTTGCGCGGCGACGAAGATTTCGCTGCCGATCTTGAACAGAATCCCTGCCAGCAAGGCCGCCGCCAAAGAGGCCGGGATCTTTTTACCAGCCGTTCGAAGCTGCCGGTCAGGCCGCAGATCGTCACCAGCACCGCGCACGTGATGTAGGCGCCGATCGCCTCGCCGTAACTGACGCCGCCCAGGCTGGTGATCAGCAACGCCGCGCCGGGGGTCGACCAGGCGATGGTGATCGGTGTGCGATAGCGCAGCGACAGACCGATCGAACATACGGCCATGCCAATCGAAATCGCCCAGATCCACGAAGAAATCTGCCCGCTGCTCAGGCCGGCCGCTTGCCCGGCCTGGAACATCAGCACCAGCGAACTGGTGTAGCCGGTCATCATCGCGATGAAACCGGCAACGATGGCGGAAGGCGAAGTGTCTGCGAGCGGGCGCAGGCGGGCGTGGGTGGCGTCGGTCATGACGGCGGTGTTCCTTATACCAATGGAGATGTCCCTTTGACGCAATCCCTGTAGGAGTGAGCCTGCTCGCGATGGCGGTGTGTCAGTCGAATTATTGCTGAATGACACACCGCCATCGCGAGCAGGCTCACTCCTACGGGGATTGTGCGTAGAAGGCGGATTCTGCGATCAAGCCTAAACTCAAACCTGACAAACCGTTGCAATACAGCCGCAGGCGCAAACAGCCGTACAGTCGTGTTGCCACCATTCATTGTGTACAATCGCGCTGTTTTTTACGCGATACTTGCCAGCGACCTACTGTGCCGTATTACAGTCACGGTCTATTCGCCGCAGCTTTCCCGACTCGAGTGCCCATGAACGAACAGTTGCAACCCCTCAAGAAACAACCGCGAGCAGGCAAAGCCGGCCGCAGTGGAACCCAGGACGATATTGTCTACGCGCATATCTTCGAGGCCATCCTCGAACAGCGTCTGGCGCCCGGCACCAAATTGAGCGAAGAAGCGCTGGGGAAATCTTCGGGTCAGCCGCACCATCATTCGCCGCGCGCTGTCGCGTCTGGCCCATGAAGGCGTGGTGCTGTTGCGGCCGAACCGTGGCGCCGTCGTCGCCAGCCCGAGTGTTGAGGAAGCGCGTCAGGTGTTTCTCGCCCGGCGTCTGGTCGAGCGGGCGATCACTGAATTGGCGGTGCAACATGCCACTGCCGAGCAGATCGCCGAGCTGCGGCAGATGGTCAACGATGAGCGCGACAGTTTCTCGCGCGGCGATCGCGGCGCCGGTATTCGGCTGTCGGGCGAATTCCACCTGAAGCTGGCGGAGGCGGCGATGAACGCGCCGTTGATCAGCTTCCAGCGCAGCCTGGTGTCGCAGACTTCATTGATCATCGCCCAGTACGAAAGCGGCAACCGCTCGCATTGCTCGTACGATGAACACACGCAGTTGATCGACGCGATCGAGAAACGCGACGGTGAGCTGGCGGTGAACCTGATGATGCATCACATGGATCACATCGACAGCAAGCTCAACCTCGACGAGGAAGGCGCGTCGGATGATCTGCATGCGGTGTTCTCGCATTTGTTGCAGACCAAGAAGCCGGGGCGTCCAGCGACCAAGCTCTGAACTCATTGATGCAAAAAAATCCCCGCAGCTGGAAAGGTGCGGGGATTTTTTGCCTGACTGATCGTTCCCACGCTCTGCGTGGGAATGCAGCCCGTGACGCTCCGCGTCACTGGACGCGGAGCGTCCCTTGAGGCATTCCCACGCAGAGCGTGGGAACGATCAGCACGAAGAGGCTTATCGCTGATGCACCAGCGCCCCCGCAGCGTAAGTCTGCTGCACCGTCCGGTCATCACCCAAGGTCATCAACACAAACAACGTCTCGGCAATGTTATTGGACTGCTTCAAGCGATAACTCAGGAGCGGCGTGGCGTTGTAATCCAGTACCAGGAAGTCTGCATCACTGCCAGGTTGCAGGTTGCCGATCCTGTCTTCCAGGCGCAGCGCCCGCGCGCCACCCAGCGTTGCCAGGTACAGCGACTTGAACGGGCTCAGGCGCGCGCCTTGCAGTTGCATCACTTTGTACGCTTCGTTCAGCGTCTGCAGCAGCGAGAAACTGGTGCCGCCGCCAACGTCGGTGCCGAGGCCGACGTTGAGCTTGTGTTTTTCCGCCATCGGCAGGTTGAACAGGCCGCTGCCGAGGAACAGGTTCGAGGTCGGGCAGAACGAGATCGCCGAGCCGGTTTCTGCCAGTCGCGCGCATTCTTCGTCACACAAGTGCACGCCGTGGGCAAACACCGAGCGTTCGCCGAGCAACTGGTAGTGATCGTAGACGTCGAGGTAGCCCTTGCGCTCCGGAAACAGCTCTTTGACCCACTCGATTTCCTTGAGGTTTTCGCTGATGTGGGTCTGCATGTACAGATCCGGATATTCCGTCAGCAGTTGCCCGGCGAGGGTCAGTTGTTCCGGGGTGCTGGTGGGGCGAAGCGCGGCGTCACCGCATAGTGCAAACGGCCCTTGCCGTGCCAGCGCTCGATCAGCGCCTTGCTGTCGACGTAGCTGGATTCAGCGGTATCGACCAGATAATCCGGGGCATTGCGGTCCATCATCACCTTGCCGGCGATCATGCGCAGGTCGAGCTTCTCGGCCGCCTCGAAAAACGAATTCACCGATTGCGGATGCACGCTGCCGAACACCAGCGCCGTGGTGGTGCCGTTGCGCAGCAATTCCTTGATGAAAATATCGGCCACTTCGTCGGCGTGGGCCTTGTCGCCAAACTGGCTTTCGCAGGGAAGGTGTAGGTGTTCAGCCAGTCGAGCAATTGCTCGCCATAGGAGCCGACCATCCCGGTTTGCGGCAGGTGAATGTGCGTGTCGATGAAGCCCGGAGTGATCAGCGCATCCTGATAATGGTTGATCTCGATATCCGCCGGCAGGGTCGGCAGCAGTTCGCTGGCGTGGCCGAGGGCGCTGATCTTGCCGTCATCGACCACCAGCAGGCCGTCCTCGAAATATTCGTAGGAGGCTTCGATGCCGACTTCGGCAGGGTCGGCAATGCTGTGCAGAATGGCGGCGCGGTAGGCTTTGCGAGTCAGAGGCATGAGGGTTCTCTAATCAGTTTGAGGCTTTGAGTTTGGCGGACTGGCTGCGGCGCGAGGCGGGCAGCAGTCGGGCAATCGGTTCGGCGCGGGCGCTGTGCTGGCCGAAATTGGCGTTGTAAGTGGCGATTATTTCGCCGGCGATGGAGATGGCGATTTCCACAGGCAGTTTGCCTTTGACTTCGCCGATGCCCATCGGGCAGCGCATGCGCTGCACCACGCTCGGGTCGAAACCACGATCACGCAGACGGTGTTCGAATTTGGCGCGTTTGGTTTTCGAGCCGATCAGGCCGAACCAGGTGAAATCGTTGCGCTTGAGAATCGCGGCGGTCAGTTCCAGATCAAGCTGATGGTTGTGGGTCATGACGATGCAGTAGCTGCCGGCGGGCAGGTCATCGACTTCATCCACCGGTTCTTCGCTGACGATTTTACGCACGCCGTGGGGACGTGTTCAGGGAACTCCGCCTCGCGCGAATCGATCCAGCGCACCCGGCAGGGAAGGCTGGCCAGCAGCGGGACGAGGGCGCGACCGACGTGGCCGGCACCGAACACGGCAATCTGCGCCTGGACCTGGCCCATCGGTTCGAACAGCAACACCGTGGCACCGCCGCAGCACTGGCCGAGGCTGGCGCCGAGGCTGAAGCGCTCCAGATGGGTGTCCTGCTTGCCGCTGGCGAGCATGTCGCGGGCGATCTGCATGGCTTTGAACTCCAGATGCCCGCCACCGATGGTGTCGAACAGGCGGTCGGCGCTGACGACCATTTTCGAGCCGGCGTTGCGTGGCGTCGAGCCGAGTTCTTCGATGATCGTCACCAGCACACAGGGCTCGCCCTGGTTCTGCAGGTCGGCGAGGGCGTCGATCCAGTTGTACATATGTCACCCCTACAACATCGTTGTCTGTTCGGGCCTATTCGCTGGCAAGCCAGCTCCCACAGGATTTGTGTTGAATCCAAATTCTGTGAGCACCACAAAACCCTGTGGGAGCTGGCTTGCCAGCGAATGGCCGCGCCTCGGTCCTAGAGCGGAGCCAGCTCGGTTTCAGCTGCGACGGCTTTCACCGCTTTGAGCTGGCGCATCTGCTCACAGCCCCACAACACCCGCTCCGGTGTGGCCGGGGCGTCGATTTGCGGCTGATGCTGATAATCACCGAGGCTCGCCACCGCGTCCTTGATCGCGCACCACGCGGCGATGCCGAGCATGAACGGCGGTTCACCGACGGCTTTGGAATGGAACACCGTGTCTTCCGGGTTCTTGCGGTTTTCCACCAGTTTCACCCGCAGATCCAGTGGCATGTCCGCCACCGCCGGGATCTTGTAGCTGGCCGGGCCGTTGGTCATCAGCTTGCCTTTGTTGTTCCAGACCAGCTCTTCCATGGTCAGCCAGCCCATGCCTTGGACAAAGCCACCCTCGACTTGACCAATGTCGATCGACGGGTTCAGCGAGGCGCCGACGTCATGCAGGATGTCGGTGCGCAGCATCTTGTATTCGCCGGTCAGGGTGTCGACGATCACTTCGCAGCAGGCCGCGCCGAAAGCGAAGTAATAGAAAGGACGCCCACGCGCCTGACTGCGGTCGTAATAGATTTTCGGGGTCTTGTAGAAGCCAGTGCTCGACAGCGAAACCTGATTGAAATACGCCTGCTGGATCAGCGCTTCGAAGGTCAGGATCTGCTCGCGGACCCGCACGTGGCCGTTGCGGAATTCGACGTCTTCTTCGCTGACCTTGTAGTGCCGTGCGGCGAATTCGACCAGGCGTTGCTTGATCGTCTGTGCTGCGTTCTGCGCGGCCTTGCCGTTCAGGTCGGCGCCGCTGGAGGCTGCGGTCGGCGAGGTGTTCGGCACTTTGTCGGTGTTGGTCGCAGTGATCTGCACACGGTCGATTTCGACCTGAAACACTTCCGCCACGACCTGCGCGACTTTGGTGTTCAGGCCCTGACCCATTTCCGTGCCGCCGTGGTTCAAGTGGATGCTGCCGTCGGTGTAGATGTGGATCAGCGCACCGGCCTGATTGAGGAAACTGGCGGTGAAGGAAATACCGAACTTCACCGGCGTCAGCGCCAGACCTTTTTCAGGATCGGGCTGTTGGCGTTGTAGCGACGGATCGCTTCACGACGCTCGGCGTACTGGCTGCTTTCTTCCAGTTCGGCGGTCATCTCTTCGAGCATGTTGTGCTCGACGGTCTGGTAGTAATGGGTGACGTTGCGCTCGGTCTTGCCGTAGTAGTTGGCCTTGCGCACCGCCAGCGGGTCGAGCTTCAAGTGCCGGGCAATCGCATCCATCACTTCTTCGATGGCGACCATGCCTTGCGGGCCACCGAAACCACGGTAAGCGGTGTTCGACGCGGTGTTGGTCTTGCAGCGGTGGCCGTTGATGGTTGCATCGCCGAGGTAGTAGGAGTTGTCCGAGTGGAACATCGCCCGATCAACGATCGAGGCGGACAAGTCCGGCGAGCAGCCGCAGTTGCCGGCCAGCTCCATGTTGATCCCGTGCAGACGGCCGCTGCTGTCGAAACCGACGTCGTATTCGACGTAGAACGGGTGGCGCTTGCCGGTCATCAGCATGTCTTCGACGCGCGGCAGGCGCATCTTGGTCGGTTGGCCGGTGAGGTGCGCGACCACCGCGCACAGGCACGCCGGGCTCGCGGCCTGGGTTTCCTTGCCACCGAAACCACCGCCCATGCGGCGCATGTCGACGACGATCTTGTTCATCGACACGTCGAGCACTTCGGCGACCAGTTTCTGCACTTCGGTCGGGTTCTGCGTCGAGCAGTAGACGATCATGCCGCCGTCTTCGGTGGGCATTACCGAGGAGATTTGTGTCTCCAGATAAAAGTGCTCCTGGCCGCCAATGTGCAGCGTGCCCTGAATGCGGTGCTCTGCGGTTGCCAGCGCCGAAGCCGAGTCGCCGCGCTGATGGGTGTGGCTGTCGAGCACGAAATGGCGTTTGCGCAGGGCTTCGACGACGTCGAGCACCGGTTCCAGATCTTCGTATTCAATGATCGCCGCCATCGCCGCTTTGCGCGCGGTTTCCAGATCTTTCGCCGCGACCGCCAGTACCGGTTGGCCGACGAACTGCACGTCATCGATGGCCAGCAGCGGATCGCCCGGCATCAGCGGGCCGATGTCTTTCAGGCCCGGCACGTCTTCGTGGGTGATGACAATGCGCACGCCTTCGAAGGCGTAGCACGGCTGCGTGTCGATGCTAAGGATTTTCGCGTGGGCGCGGTCCGACAGGCGCGCATACAGGTGCAACTGATTGGGAAATTCCAGGCGATCATCGATGTACTGCGCTTCACCGGACACATGCTTGGCGGCGCTGTCGTGCTTGACGCTGCGGCCGACACCGGTGGTCAGGTCCTTGGCGAACAGTTCGGCCAGTTCAGCCTGGGTCTTCTCTACGGCGTGATGGTTAGACATAAGCGGTCACCCGAGTCTCGATGTGCGGTGTTTGCAGTTCGATGAAGTATTTGCGCAGCAGATTCTGCGCGCTGAGCAGGCGATATTCCTTGCTGGCACGGAAGTCCGAGAGCGGCGTGAAATCTTCGGCCAGCGCGGCGCAGGCGCGTTCGATCACGGCGTTGTTGAACGGCGCGCCTCGCAACACGGCTTCGCAGTGCGCAGCGCGTTTCGGAATCGCCGCCATGCCGCCGAAGGCCACTCGGGCGTCGCTGATCACGCCATTTTCCACGCGCAGATTGAAGGCAGCGCAGACGGCGGAGATGTCGTCGTCCAGGCGCTTCGACACTTTATAGGCGCGGAACAACTGCTCGGCGCTGGCGCGCGGGACGATGATTTTTTCGATGAATTCGCTTTCCTGCCGCGCGGTGACGCGGTAGTCGATGAAGTAATCTTCCAGGTTCAAGGTGCGGCGGGTCTCGCCTTTGCACAGCACGATCTGCGCGCCGAGGGCGATCAGCAGCGGTGGCGAGTCACCGATCGGCGAGGCGTTGCCGATGTTGCCGCCGAGGGTGCCCTGGTTGCGGATTTGCAGCGAGGCGAAGCGATGCAGCAATTCGCCGAAGTCCGGATATTCGGCATTCAACGCCTCGTAGCAGTCGGAGAGGGCGGTGGCGGCGCCGATTTCGATGCGGTCTGCGAAGGTTTCGATGCGCTTCATTTCGGCGACGTTGCCGACGTAGATCATCACCGGCAGGGTGCGGTGGAACTGGGTGACTTCCAGCGCCAGATCGGTGCCGCCGGCGAGCAGTCGGGCTTGTGGATAAGCGTCGTAGAGGTCGGCCAGGTCAGCGACGGTCAGCGGCACCAGGCAGCGTTTGTCACCGCTGTTGAGTTCACCGATATCGGTCGGCGCGATAGCCTTGAGGCGGGCGATGGTTTCGGCTTCGCGGGCGTCGAATTGATCCGCAGGCTTGGCGCAGCAGGATTGTTCGGCAGCGGCCAGAATAGGGCGGTAGCCAGTGCAGCGGCAGAGGTTGCCGGCGAGCGCTTCGTGGGCCTTGGCCTGATCCGGCGCATCGCTGTTCTTTTGCAGGGCGAACAGCGACATCACGAAACCGGGGTGCAGAAGCCGCACTGCGAACCGTGACACTCGACCATGGCTTTCTGCACGCTGTGCAGTTCGCCCTTGTGCTTGAGGTCTTCAACGCTGATCAGTTGTTTGCCGTGCAGGGACGAGACGAAAGTCAGGCACGAATTGAGGCTGCGATAGCGAATGTGTTCACGCCCCGTGTCATCGGTCTGCAACTCGCCTACTACCACAGTGCAGGCGCCGCAGTCGCCGCTGGCGCAACCTTCTTTGGTGCCGGGCTTGCCCACGTGTTCGCGCAGGTAATTGAGCACAGTCAGATTCGGGTCCAGGGCGTGCTCGCTACGGAGTTCCTGGTTAAGTAAAAACTGGATCACGGAAGGCCTCGCAGACTCATTATTGTTGTTAACCGACGTGAACCGAATTTAGCAGGTCTGACTTTTCGGTCAATGGTTTTCTGACTTAAAGGTCAGGAAAATCCGTTTCGTCGATCAACAGCGTGTCTATTCAGTATTGACCTTCATCGGTCACTGCGCTTTTTGCGGGATTCGTGCCAAAAACCGCTGAGTGGGCACTCCGCCATGACCGTGCTTATGCGCTACACTGCGCCGCTTGTGCAGATCGATAGAGTTTGAAGGACAACCATGACGTTCAAGGCGCCGGACAGCCTCGCCGAGCAAATCGCTCACCACCTCGCCGAACGCATCATTCGTGGCGAAATGAAGCCGGGAGAGCGCATCCAGGAACAGAAGGTCACGCTGGCGCTCAACGTCAGCCGCGGTTCGGTCCGCGAAGCCTTGCTGATCCTCGAGCGCCGTCACCTGATCGCGATCCTGCCGCGTCGTGGCGCCCACGTCACCGAGCTGACGCCGCACAAGGTGCAGAGCCTGTGCACGCTGATGAGCGAGCTGTACATCCTGCTTGGCAATTCGGTGGCCAATGGCTGGCAAGTGCAGTCGGACATGGCGCCGTTCGTGCAGATCCAGCAGCGCCTGACCGCCAATTACGAACGCGGCGATATCCGCAGCTTCGTCGATGACAGCTTTGCGGTGATGCGCGCCGCCTATCCGTTTGCCAACAACCCGTACCTGCAAGAAACCGTCGAGAACCTCCAGCCGGCGATGAGCCGCGCGTATTTCCTCGCTCTCGAACAGCGCAAGGCGGAAATGAGCGAATTCCTCGAACTGTTCGAACGCTTGCTCGCCGCCGTCCTCGCCCGTGATTTGCCGCAGATCCGCATCGTGCTCACGGCGTATGCCCAGCGCAGCTGCGATCTGGTGGTGTCTGCGCTGACGGTTGCCTGAGCGTGCGGCTAAAGTGCATCAAACTGGCGGGGTTCAAATCCTTCGTCGACCCGACCACGGTGAACTTCCCCAGTAACATGGCGGCGGTCGTCGGGCCGAACGGTTGCGGCAAGTCGAACATCATCGACGCCGTGCGCTGGGTGATGGGTGAAAGTTCGGCGAAGAACCTGCGTGGCGAGTCGATGACCGACGTCATCTTCAATGGCTCGACCAGCCGCAAACCGGTGAGCCAGGCGAGCATCGAACTGGTGTTCGACAACTCCGACGGCACGCTGCTAGGTGAGTACGCGGCCTACGCGGAAATTTCCATCCGCCGTAAAGTCACTCGCGACAGCCAGACCACCTATTACCTCAACGGCACCAAATGCCGTCGGCGCGACATCACCGATATCTTCCTCGGCACCGGCCTCGGCCCGCGCAGCTACTCGATCATCGAACAGGGGATGATCTCCAAGCTGATCGAATCCAAGCCGGAAGACCTGCGCAATTTCATCGAAGAAGCGGCGGGCATCTCCAAATACAAGGAGCGTCGCCGCGAGACGGAAAACCGTATCCGCCGTACCCACGAAAACCTCGCCCGCCTGACCGACCTGCGCGAAGAGCTGGAGCGCCAGCTCGAACGTCTCCACCGTCAGGCCGAGGCGGCGAAAAAGTATCAGGAACTCAAGGCCGAAGAGCGTCAGCTCAAGGCGCAACTGTCGGCGCTGCGCTGGCAGGATCTCAACGAGCAGGTCGGCCAGCGCGAGTCGATCATCGGCAACCAGGAAGTCAGTTTCGAAGCGTTGGTCGCTGAACAGCGTAACGCTGATGCGGCCATCGAACGCCTGCGCGACGGCCACCACGACTTGTCCGAGCGCTTCAATCTGGTGCAGGGCCGCTTCTATTCGGTCGGCGGCGACATCGCCCGGGTCGAGCAAAGTATCCAGCACGGTCAGCAGCGTCTGCGCCAGTTGCAGGACGATCTGAAAGAAGCCGAGCGCGCGCGTCTGGAAACCGAGTCGCACCTGGGCCACGACCGCACGTTGCTGCTGACCCTTGGCGAAGAGCTCGACATGCTCACGCCAGAACAGGAAGTCACCAGCGCCGCCGCCGAGGAAGCCGCCGCGGCCCTCGAAGAAGCCGAAACCACCATGCACGGTTGGCAGGAGCAGTGGGACGCTTTCAACCTGACCGCTGCCGAACCGCGCCGTCAGGCCGAAGTGCAACAGTCGCGGATCCAGCAGCTGGAAAGCAGCATGGAGCGCCTGGCCGACCGGCAGAAACGTCTCGCCGAAGAGCGCGCGTTGCTTTCCGCCGACCCGGAAGACGCGGCAATCATGGCGCTCAACGAGCAGCTCGCCGAGTCCGAAGCGACTCTGGAAGATTTGCAAACCAGCGAAGAAGCGCAGGTCGAAAAGCTCGAACAACTGCGTCAGGAATTGCAGCAAGCGTTGACCGCGCAGCAGCAGGCGCAGGGCGATCTGCAGCGGCTCAACGGGCGTCTGGCTTCATTGGAAGCTTTGCAGCAGGCCGCGCTCGATCCGGGCACCGGCACCGCCGAATGGTTGAAAGAACACAATCTCGCCGAGCGTCCGCGTCTGGCCGAAGGCCTGAAGGTCGAGGCCGGTTGGGAGCTGGCAGTGGAAACCGTGCTCGGCGCCGATCTGCAAGCGGTGCTGGTCGACGATTTCAGCGGTTTTGATCTGTCCGGTTTCACTCAGGGCGATCTGCGCCTGCTCAGCCCGGCCAGCGATGGCGTGCGGGTGGCGGGCAGTCTGCTGGATAAAGTCGAGGCGCAGATCGATCTGTCGCCGTGGCTTGGCCAGGTCAAACCGGTCGACAGCCTTGAGCAGGCACTGGCCTTGCGCGGTCAGTTGAGTGCAGGCCAGAGCCTGATCAGCCGCGACGGTTACTGGGTCGGTCGGCATTTCCTGCGCGTGCGCCGGGCCAGCGAAGCGGAAAGCGGCATGCTCGCCCGTGGGCAGGAAATCGAAGACCTGCAACTGGAGCGCGAAGAGCGCGAAGCCACGGTCGAGGCCATGGAAACCCGCCTGCAAACCTTGCGCGCGCAACAGCGCCAGCAGGAAAACGGCCGCGAACATCTGCGCCGCTTGCTGCAGGACGAAGCGCGCCAGCAAGGCGAACTGAAAGCACAATTGTCCGCTGGCAAAGCCAAGGCCGAACAGCTGACATTGCGCCGCACCCGTCTCGATGAAGAGCTGGTCGAACTCGGCGAGCAGCGCGAGCTTGAGCACGAGCAGGTCGGCGAAGCGCGCATGCAATTGCAGGAAGCGCTGGATGCCATGGCGCTCGACACCGAGCAGCGCGAGTTGCTGCTGGCCCAGCGCGACAGCCTGCGCGAACGTCTTGATCGTGTGCGGCAGGAAGCGCGGCAGCACAAGGATCACGCCCATCAATTGGCCGTGCGTCTCGGTTCGCTGCGTGCCCAGCACGACTCCACGCGACAGGCGCTGGAGCGTCTGGAGATGCAGGCCGAGCGCCTGACTGAAAAGCGCGAACAGTTGAGTCTGAATCTGGAGGAGGGTGAGGCGCCGCTGGAAGAGCTGCGTCTGAAACTCGAAGAACTGCTCGACAAGCGCATGACCGTCGATGAAGAACTCAAGACCGCGCAGATCGCCTTGGAGGACGCCGATCGTGAATTGCGCGACGCGGAAAAACGCCGCACCCAGGCCGAGCAGCAGTCGCAGTTGATTCGCGGCCAGCTCGAACAGCAACGCATGGAATGGCAAGCCCTGACCGTGCGCCGCAAGGCTTTGCAGGATCAATTGCTCGAAGATGGCTACGATCTCAACGGCGTGCTCGCGACATTGACTGCGCAAGCCAGTGAACGCGAAGCCGAAGAAGAACTCGAACGCATCAACGCGCGGATTCAGCGCCTGGGTGCGATCAACCTCGCGGCCATCGACGAATACACGCAACAATCGGAACGTAAACGTTATCTGGATGCGCAGGACGCCGATCTGGTCGAAGCGCTGGAGACCCTGGAAAACGTCATCCGCAAGATCGACAAGGAGACCCGCAACCGTTTCAAAGATACCTTTGATCAGATCAATGGCGGATTACAGGCACTTTTCCCGAAAGTTTTCGGTGGCGGGCGCGCGTATTTGGAACTGACGGGCGAAGATCTACTCGATACAGGGGTGACGATCATGGCGCAGCCGCCCGGGAAGAAGAACAGCACCATCCATTTGCTCTCCGGCGGCGAAAAGGCCCTGACTGCTCTGGCCCTGGTTTTTGCCATTTTCAAGTTGAACCCGGCGCCGTTCTGCATGCTCGATGAGGTTGACGCGCCACTGGATGACGCTAACGTTGGACGCTACGCACGCCTGGTCAAAGAGATGTCGCAGACCGTGCAGTTCATCTACATCACCCACAACAAGATCGCCATGGAAATGGCCGAGCAGTTGATGGGCGTGACCATGCATGAACCGGGTTGTTCGCGATTGGTGGCGGTGGATGTCGAGGAGGCGATGGCGATGGTGGATGCCTAGCGGCGCAGTTGCAAGTGACAAGCTCCAAGCTGCAAGTGGACGGCTTGTGGCTTGGAGCTTAAAGCTTGTAGCTGCGAAGCCTTTGATCGTGCTAGTTTAATGTCAATTTTTCGTATACGTGGGCAAAACGCCTGTCAGAACATAGAGTTGGCGCCACGTTTTAAAGCGGTTTACGCAGTGTAAACCCCTTATTTTTCAGCATTTTTTATAGAGGCACGGGATTACATGGAAATCGGTCTGCGCGAGTGGCTGATCGTCATCGGCATCATTGTGATAGCCGGTATTCTTTTCGATGGCTGGCGCCGTATGCGCGGCGGCAAGGGAAAGCTGAAATTCCGTCTCGACCGGAGCCTGTCCAATCTGCCGGACGAGGACACCAGCGCCGAGCTGTTGGGCCCGGCCCGCGTCCTGGACACGCACAAAGAGCCGCAACTGGACGAGCACGATCTGCCGTCGGTGAGCATGCCCAACCGCGAAGCCCGCGAGCCGCGTGAATCCGGTTCGAAACGTGGCAAGCGTGGCAGCAACGGCCCGGCGCAGGGCGACCTGAACCTCGACCTCGATCTGGACGGCGGCCCGAGCTTCAGCAGCCGCGATGACGATTTCGCCGAAGACAGCAAGCCTGCAGCGGCCGTGGCGGAAAAAGATCAGCCGCAAGCCGAAGAAGTCCTGGTGATCAGCGTGATCTGCCGCGACCCGGCCGGCTTCAAAGGCCCTGCGCTGCTGCAGAACATTCTCGAAAGCGGCCTGCGTTTCGGCGAGATGGACATTTTCCACCGCCACGAAAGCATGGCCGGCAACGGCGAAGTGCTGTTCTCCATGGCCAATGCGGTCAAGCCGGGTATTTTTGATCTGGACGACATCGACCATTTCAGCACCCCGGCGGTGAGCTTCTTCCTCGGCTTGCCAGGCCCGCGTCATCCGAAGCAGGCCTTCGACGTGATGGTCGCGG
This sequence comes from Pseudomonas sp. B21_DOA, assembly GCA_030544685.1. Classification (NCBI taxonomy): domain Bacteria; kingdom Pseudomonadati; phylum Pseudomonadota; class Gammaproteobacteria; order Pseudomonadales; family Pseudomonadaceae; genus Pseudomonas; species Pseudomonas sp. B21_DOA. Next base: position 2,960,914 of record CP086683.1, read on the forward strand.
CAGCCCGCAAGCTGTCCCAGGAACTGAACGGCGAATTGAAAGACGACCAGCGCAGCGTACTGACCGCGCAGACGATCGAGCACTACCGTCAGCGCATCGTTGAATTCGAGCGCCGCGCCCTGACCCAGAAGCGCTAAGGGCAAGATCAAAAGATCGCAGCCTTGGGCCTTTAGGAGCTGACGAGTGCAACGAGGCTGCGATCTTTGGCCCCATCGCCGATAATGGAATAACACTGGAGCAGCCTCGGCTGCTCTTTTGCTTTATGAGAGAACACCCATGACCGCCGCCAAAAACCGCATTCTAGAGCTGCGCGCTGAGCTGGATCAGCACAACTATCGCTATCACGTTCTCGACGAGCCGAGCATTCCCGATGCCGAATACGACCGCTTGTTCCACGAGCTCAAGGCGCTGGAAGCGGCCAACCCGGACCTGATCACCAGCGACTCGCCGACCCAGCGCGTCGGCAGCATGGCGCTGACCGCGTTCACTCAGGTGCGCCACGAAATCCCGATGCTCAGCCTCGGCAACGCCTTCGAAGAATCCGACATGCGCGAGTTCGATCGCCGCGTCAACGAAGGCCTCGACGTGCCAGCTGGCGATCTGTTCGGTGGCGGCACGGCGGTGGAATACAGCTGCGAGCCGAAGCTCGATGGCCTGGCGGTCAGCCTGCTGTACCAGGACGGTCTGCTGGTGCGCGGCGCCACGCGAGGCGATGGCACCACCGGCGAGGACATCAGCGTCAACGTGCGCACCGTGCGCAACATTCCGCTGAAGCTGCACGGCGAAGGCTGGCCGGCGACGCTGGAAGTGCGCGGTGAAGTGTTCATGTCCAAGGCCGGTTTCGAGCGCCTCAATGCTTCGCAGCTGGAAATCGGCGGCAAGACCTTCGCCAACCCGCGCAACGCGGCAGCAGGCAGCCTGCGCCAGCTCGACTCGAAGATCACCGCCAACCGGCCGCTGGAATTCTGTTGCTACGGCATTGGCCAGGTCTCCCACGATATTGCCGACACCCACATCGGCAACCTCAAGCAGTTGCAGAAGTGGGGCATGCCCATCAGTCACGAACTGAAGCTGGCCAAGGGCATTGACGAATGCCTGGAGTATTACCGCGACATCGGCGCGCGCCGTGACTCGCTGGCCTATGAAATCGACGGTGTGGTGTTCAAGGTCAACAGCATCGCCGACCAGCGTGAACTGGGCTTCCGCGCCCGCGAGCCGCGTTGGGCGATCGCGCACAAATTCCCGGCGATGGAAGAACTCACCGAACTGCTCGACGTGGAATTCCAGGTCGGCCGCACCGGTGCCGTCACTCCGGTGGCGCGTCTGAAACCGGTGAAAGTCGCCGGCGTCACCGTGGCCAACGCCACGTTGCACAACATGGACGAAGTCGCACGTCTGGGCTTGATGATCGGCGACACGGTGATCATTCGCCGCGCCGGCGATGTGATTCCGCAAGTGGTGCAGGTAGTCACCGAGCGTCGTCCTGACAACGCTCGGCCCGTCGCCATTCCTGAAAGCTGCCCGGTGTGCGGCTCCCACGTTGAACGCACGCAACTGGTCAAGCGCAGCAAGGGCAGGAAACCTTCAGCGAAGGCGCGGTGTATCGCTGCGTCGGCCGACTGGCCTGTGGCGCGCAATTGAAGCAGGCGATCATCCACTTTGTTTCGCGTCGGGCCATGGATATCGAAGGCTTGGGCGACAAGAGCGTCGAGCAACTGGTCGACGAAGGCCTGGTCAGCTCGCCGGCCGATCTGTATGCGCTGAAGTTCGACGACATCGTCGATCTGGAAGGCTTTGCCGAGGTATCGAGCAACAAGCTTCTCAAAGCCATTGAAGACAGCAAGCAACCGAGCCTGGCACGTTTCATCTACGCCCTCGGCATTCCCGATGTCGGCGAAGAGACAGCGAAGGTGCTGGCGCGCTCGCTGGGTTCGCTGGAGCGCGTGCAACAGGCCTTGCCGCATGTGCTGACCTACTTGCCGGATGTCGGCCTGGAAGTGGCGCACGAGATACACAGTTTCTTTGAGGATGCGCACAACCAGCAGGTCATCAGCGAATTGCTCGGCCATGGTTTGCAGATTCAGGATCAGGGCGAACTGGGCGCGGAGTTCGCCGCCAGTACCACGTTGGGCGGCTTGCTCGACAAGCTGCACATTCCTTTCGTCGGCCCCGGTGGTGCGCAGAAACTCGCCGATCGCTTCGGTTCGCTGGAAGCGGTAATGAACGCTGACTGGCTGGACATGCGCCAGGCATTGCCGGAGAAGCAGGCCAACTCGGTGCGCGAGTTCTTCGCCTTGCCCGAGCATCGGCAACTGGCCGAGCAGGCCGAGCAGCAACTACGCGATTTCGGCATGCATTGGCAGAGCGAGAAGAAAATTGTCGAAGGTCTGCCATTGTCCGGCGAAACCTGGGTGCTGACCGGCAAGGTCGAACTGATGAGCCGGGACGTGGCCAAGGAGCATCTGGAAAGCCTCGGTGCGAAAGTCGCAGGCTCGGTATCGGCGAAAACCCACTGTGTGGTCGCAGGCCCGGGTGCCGGCTCGAAACTGACCAAGGCCAATGAGCTGGGTGTGAAGGTCATGGACGAAGAAGCGTTTATCGCCTTCCTCAAAACCCACGGCGTCGCTGTCTGAGCGGATGAACTCTTGTGGTGAGGGGATTTATCCCTCTCCGGATGGACACCTGTGGCGAGGGGATTTATCCCCGTTCGGCGACACCGTCGTCGTAAAACCGTACGACTCGGTATACCTGATTAGCCGCGTTGTATGGTTTTGGGAGTCGCTTCGCAACCCAGCGAGGATAAATCCCCTCGCCACTACGGCGGTGTCACTCAGGAGCGGGCTATATTCGGGAACGATGTTGTCTTCAGGATGATCTAGTCTTGGCCAGTCCCAGGGAGAGATCGCCATGCACCGCTTTTTCGAGCAGCTCAGTTCCCGCATCATCGCGCCGTTCGTGGCCGGATCCTCGCGCAACAGCAAAGTCTGGCCGTGCCGTTGCGGCCAGTCGCTGTTCTTTCGCAACAGTCAGTGTCTGGCCTGTAACGCCTTGCTTGGCTATCAACCCGAACACAGTCGCCTGACCTCGCTGCAACCGGGGCCGGAAGAGGGCACCTGGACACTCGACGTCGATCCCGACGCCGGTCTGTTCCGTCGCTGCGCCAACCTCGACATGCCCGCCGCGTGCAACTGGCTGCTGAAGGCCGACGATCACGACACCTTGTGCATCGCTTGCAGCCTCAACCGCACCATTCCTGACCTGTCCGTCGCGGAAAACCCCGAGCGCTGGCGCAAGGTCGAAATCGCCAAGCGTCGGCTGGTCGCGCAACTGATCACCCTCGGCTTGCCGGTCATCCCGAAAACCAAGGATGAAGAAACAGGGCTGGCGTTCGACTTCATCGGTGTCGACCTGGAAGGCAACGCGCCGATGACCGGACATGCCAATGGCCTGATCACCCTCGACATCAAAGAGGCCGACGACGCTCACCGTGAGCAGGTCAGGGCGGCGATGCACGAACCTTACCGCACGCTGCTCGGGCATTTTCGCCACGAGGTCGGCCATTATTACTGGGATCGCCTCATCGCCAACGGCCCCTGGCTTGGCGCATTCCGCAACTTGTTCGGCGACGAGCGCGCCAGTTACACCGAGGCGCTGGACCGGCATTACCAGCAAGGCGCACCACTGGACTGGCCGCAGCACTACGTCAGCGCCTACGCGACCATGCATCCGTGGGAAGACTGGGCAGAAACCTGGGCGCATTACCTGCACATGATGGACGCGGTGGACACGGCGCTCGGCTTTGGCATGAGCGCGCGGGAAATGGACTTCGACTATCAGCCCTTTCCGACCAGCACCCTTTACGACCCGGAGCACCCGGGCGGCACGGCATTCCTGTCGTTCGTCAATGCGTGGATCGAACTGGCCGGCATGCTCAACGAACTGTCGCGCAGCATGGGCCAGCCGGATTTCTACCCGTTCGTACTGCCGGCAGCGGCAATTGCCAAGCTGCACTTCATCCATCTGGTGATCCAGCAGGCCGGGGGAGGGCGGATGAGGTGCTGGCTTTATAACTGCGGGGAGTTCGCAGCACGGGTTGCGTTCTTGGTGGTTGATCAGGCCCGAAAGAAGACTTCATCGTTCACGAAGCGTGTTTTCCCTACGGCCGGGCCAAAATTTTCCTGGAAATAACTTTACTACCTGTCGTACGTTTGAATTAGTTGGTTTTTCTTATTATTAACACATTGGTGTAAATAGGTTTGCGCCCGATTGAGTTATATCGCAAATGCAATTTCTGGTCCTCTCAATTCACATAGTTTGGCGGTGTGTTTGGTGATGGAGATTTTAACGGTTTTGTTTTCGGTGTTATGGTTAAACTGAATTTTTGCGGTGCTCTCCGAAAATCCGTCATTGATTATTAATGTTGTAATCCCGCTTGGGTACAGGTTGTTCTGGTTGTCGGAAAGCGCATATCTGCCACCGTGTGAAGCGAAACCCTCCAAGATACGATTTTCCACTTTGACAAGTTTGTCATTCTGCATCATATGAATCGCAGCGGTTGAACTGCCTTCTATTGAGAAATACATATTGGTGTTGGTTGTGAATGTGAAATAGCGGTCGTTTGGCATCTCGAAGAAGTCTGTACCGAAAGCAGACTTCGATCTAGACGCCTCTCCTGCGCCTGTCAGATAAATGACGCCGTGTTCTCCATTCTTTCTCGGTTCGCCCTGATTCTTTTGCCCGTCGAATCTAAGGGAGACGTTCGCCATAATGTCCCAACTCCAATTTTCCTCAATCAATATCTTCGGGCTTGTTGAGGAGTAGGTCACTGCGCCGGCATCTTTTTTGATTTCGACTATGTTCGTGTCGGCACCTGTCAACATCAGGCTGGTAGAATCTGAAATGTACGGGCTTTCCATGTTGTAATTGTTTGTTTTGAGTTCGGTCGTGGTGGGAGTTCCCATGCTTCCACCTTGCCATGAACTGACCTTTTTCCATGTGGGATCTGTCATGCTGGTGCGCGTCCATAGTTCGGGCTCTAAAGCGAGGGTCTCCATGCTTAGTAAAGCGAAGGGAAGTTTATTTGATGCGGTCACTTGGTTGCTCATTGGATTTTCCTGAAAGAAGATATGGTTTGCTGATTCGCACAAGCGCGTCGCTGTTTGCAAATCCAAGCTAGACCGCTTGAAATCGAGAATCTACTGTCATTTCTGACAGTCCCGATGAGCGGTTGGTATTGGTTCGATTAGCGGTTGACAGATGTCGACATCCGACGGAGGTTTATCAGAGAGTCTCGGTTTTGAGCACGTACTGTCGGTCTTGCAGACTGTTTGCATGTTGCGACCGTTTTTATTGAGTCGAGCCTGATGCACCACGACTACCAAGCCCTTTCGTTTTGCATGTCATTGAACCTGTTCATGATTTATCTGCAACCAACGGTTGTAACTTCATCTCAGACAGGTACAATGGCGCGGCTCGCCGACAGGCAAGCGTCGTTATGGTGACCCCATCGGTCCCCCGCAACGATTACCCGTGAACCTGGTCAGATCCGGAAGGAAGCAGCCACAGCGGGAACATTGTGTGCCGGGGTGTGGCTGGTGGGGGCACCACCTTAACGAACCAAAGGCTGCAAACAGAACTGCATGGGTTTCGCCCACTGCGGTTTTTTATGCCTGCGATTTGGCCTTTGGCGTTGATCCGCCATCAGAAACGCGCGGAACAGCAGCGCAGCGTCCCGGTGCCCGTGCGGCTGTCGAAGCCGAACAGTGGCATACTCCCTCGCCTGGCAACGAGAGGTAAGGCAAGTGGCTGAAATTGACGATCTGACCCGAGAGAAACTGCGCGAATGGCAGTTACGTCGTCTGGAAGTCAAAGCGCAGATGCAGGATCAGCCCGAGCGCACCCTGGAGCTGTCGCGAGTGCTCGACCTGATGGACGAAGAGCACGCCGCGATTCTGGCGGCATCTGCCGCTTTCAACGCGGCCCAAGAGAGCGAACAGCCGGATCCGGTGGAGGTACAGTCGACCATCGTTGAGCATGAATCAGCCTTGGCAACCGGGAAATACGATCTGCATCTCCAGGCCACCGCTCAAAGCCCTGAACACCTGCGCAAACTGTTGGAAATGGCGCTCTACGAAGTGCAGGCGCAGATTGACGCAGGCCCGCTGACGACCGGCGCAAATCGACGCGGCATGTCCGGAACCCTGGGCGATTACTCCTTCGAACTGCGGCTCGCCCCGAGGCTGGCAGTGAGGGATGTTTGCCGCCCGTTCATGAACTGCACGACAAGAATGACCAGGACTGATCTGGTGTTGTATTAAAGCCCAGGCGGCGAGGTTGTATGCACCCGGAACATTTTGACTTGGCCACACCACTCCTTCTGCCGATCACACATGATGCGTGTACGGCGTTGTTGCAGCCCGACGGTGACGCGGCACTGGCCAACCTGAGCGACCCGGAGCTGGCGGCGGTGCTGGTCATCCAGAACCTCGCCCAGGCCACGGAACAGGACTTGAGCGCTAGCGCTGCGGAGAAGATCCTCGCCAGACTCATTGACTGGTCTGTCACCACTCGGCGCTCCGGCTCGGCGGGACTGCTTGCAGAGGCGCGGCGTCTGTTCGATTCGCGCAAATTGTACTTCGGCCTCAATGCGCTCAAAGGCCTGAACCTGCGGTTTCTCATGGCCGATGAGGTCGCTGCGCAGCACTACCTGTTGCCCGATGGGCAATGGGATGTCGACTTCAAGATTCGCCATCAGCAACAGAACAACCCGTTCCGCCAGCAGATGGTCACGCCTCGCGAGCGCGAACACTGGTTGAGCGCGGCGCAGGACAAGCTGCTGCGGACTTTTCGCGCCAACCTCGACGAAGACCTGCATGTGCAGGGTTATGCGGGGATCGGCAAGAGCTACATGCTCAGCGCGCTGATCGAGTGCCTGCGCTCGAAACGCACGCTGGTACTGGCGCGCACCCCGGCGAAACTGGCGACATTGCGCAAGCACATCGTGCAGGTGCATGACACGGAAATCGGCCAGACCTTTTTCGAATTTGCCCAGGCGCAGTTGCTTGGCCCGCGCCTGCATGTGGCCAAGGCCTCGAATCGGCTTCCGAGCAAACAGGCGCTGGCGCAGGAGCTGAATATGTTCGGCTTTCGCCACCACGACGGGCCGGGCACCCTCGAGGTCTGTCTGCGCGTGCTAGAGCTGTACTGCGCCTCAAGAGACCACACGTTGTCCGCCAGGCACTTGCCGCACTTCCAGCAGCCCTTGACCGGCGCAGACTCGCAAGCGCTGCTGGAGTACTCCAGCCGTCTTTGGATGTATCTGCAGGCCAATCCGGCCTGGGCCAGCCAGAGCGGGTTTCAGACATTGTTGATGATCAAACGCGCCAGTCTCGCCGGTTGCCGCGTCCCGCCGCGCTACACCCATGTGATCATCGATGAAAGCCAGGATGTGCCGGCGTCGCTGCTGCAAATCATCGAGCGCGGGCAGCAGGTGCTGATCACCCTCGGCGATGAATATCAGCAGGCCAAGGGCGAGCCGCTCAAGCGCAAGCGTGAAGTTCGCCAGAGCGATATCTGCTATTCGGTGCGCTCGGGGCGCAATGTCGAGCGCCTGGTCAATCCACTGATCTCGCGCCATACGCAGAAGAGCAAAGTGCCGTTCGAAGGTGCCCGTCACGCCGACGTCGATATCGAGTACTACCCGCAAGCCTTCGTGCCACCCGAAGGTTGCGTGGTGCTGACCGCGTCACCGTGGGACACAATGATGTGGGCCATCCACCTGCACGATTCCAGTTGCGCCTTCAGTTTCCCCGACAGGGAAGCGCAGGATGACATCAAGCATTTCATGGCCACCGCCATTGAGCTGTTCCGCCGCGATTTCTATAACGCCGGGTCCAGCGAGAAAGGACCGCACCCGTATTTCAGCGACATGGCTGACTGGCAGCAGGTGCGCGCCGCCAACCAGTTCGATGAAGCCTTTTTGTGGATCGAAGCACAGTTGCAAAACGGCTTCATGATTGCCGACTTGACGCGACTGAGCCAGAAGATCATCGAACCGGGCAGGGCCTGTCTGTTGATGATGGCGGAGCAGGCCGGCGGCATGGAGTTCAGGCGCGTGCTGTTGACGCGGGCGTTGCTCAGTAACGAAAAATTCAAGGACGCCTACGAGTTCGATCAGCGCATCTGTGCCGTGTACATCGCCATTTCCCGCGCCCGACAGCAGCTTTATCTGCCTTACGACGTGGTCGAGTGGATCGACTTTCACGATTATCAGAAATTCCGCGAATCGCACGGTTATTGACCCGGCCAACCCTGTGGGAGCGAGCCTGCTCGCGAAGACGTCGGCGTGTTCAACAACTGTGTCGCCTGATATACCGCTTTCGCGAGCAGGCTCGCTCCCACATGGGGTTAGGGTGTGGTTGATGAGGCGCCGGTGTAGAGCCGGATAATGTCGTCGATCTCGCCCGACATCTTCATTCGCAGCAACGTGCGCAAAATTCGCTGCACCGGCACCTTCGGGTCGTTCCTCACATAGCAACCGATATTCTGCTCCTGCAGTACCGCGACCCCTCGCAACTGCTGCTCCGGCAACAGGCGCTGGTTGGTCCAGTCCAGCGTCCACTGATTGCTCACCGCGTAGCGGTAGCGTCCGGCGAGGAGCTTTTCCAGCACCTGTTCCTGATTGCGCGCGTCTTCGCGTTGCAACTGGTCGGCGTCGAACAGCGGTTGCAGGGTAGGGTAGCTGTAGCCGAGAACGGTGCCGATGGCCTGGCGCGGCAGCTGGGCGGGATTGATCTGCGCTGACTTATCCTCGCGGCTGATCAGCAGGTCGCGCTGGAACCACAGCGGTACGCTCCAGATGTAATCGCCGGACTGATTCGGCAGCCACGACTGTGCGGCATAGCAGCGCACGTCGATGTCGCCGTGCTCCATGGCGCTCTGGACCCGCGCGCGCGGCAGGACGATGAATTGCGCCGGCGCGCCGACCTGGGTCGCCAGGCTGAGCAGGATGTCGTGCAGGATGCCCTGGGTCGGTCTGCCGCCTTGCAGTTGCACCATCGGCATCGCCCAGCTATCCGGCACGGCGAAGCGCAACGGCGCTTGCGCGGCCATCGCGTTGAGGCTGATACCCAGCAATGCCACCACGGCCCACCGCATAGACGCTCCGGTAATTCCCCATCCCGAGCTGATAAAAGCCTCTGCTGATGCAGCTTAGCCATATTAGACGAGGACACCGGATGCAATTTTGCCCTTGCTCCGCTAGCATTAGCCGCTTCTGCTTCCTTCGCTGCGACGGTTTTCGATGAGTTATCAGGTTCTTGCACGTAAATGGCGTCCGCGCTCGTTCCGCGAAATGGTCGGCCAGACCCATGTGCTCAAGGCTCTGATCAATGCCTTGGACAGCCAACGGCTGCACCACGCCTACCTGTTCACCGGGACGCGCGGGGTCGGCAAGACCACCATCGCGCGGATCATTGCCAAGTGCCTGAACTGCGAGACCGGTATCACCTCCAGCCCCTGCGGCGAATGTTCGGTGTGCCGCGAGATCGATGAAGGGCGTTTTGTCGACCTGATCGAGATCGACGCCGCCAGCCGCACCAAAGTCGAGGACACCCGCGAACTGCTCGACAACGTGCAGTACGCGCCAAGCCGTGGGCGCTTCAAGGTCTACCTGATCGACGAAGTGCACATGCTGTCCAGCCATTCCTTCAATGCGCTGCTGAAAACCCTTGAAGAGCCGCCGCCCTACGTCAAGTTCATCCTGGCGACCACCGATCCGCAGAAACTTCCGGCAACGATTCTTTCGCGCTGCCTGCAGTTCTCCCTGAAGAACATGACGCCCGAGCGTGTGGTCGAGCATTTGACTCACGTGCTGACCGCAGAAAACGTACCGTTCGAAGACGATGCACTGTGGCTGCTCGGCCGCGCGGCTGACGGCTCGATGCGTGACGCCATGAGCCTGACCGATCAGGCCATCGCGTTCGGTGAAGGCAAGGTGCTCGCTACCGACGTGCGCGCGATGCTCGGCACGCTGGATCACGGTCAGGTCTATGACGTGCTGCATGCACTGATCGAAGGCGATGCCAAGGCGCTGCTCGAAGCCGTGCGGCATCTGGCCGAGCAAGGCCCGGACTGGAACGGCGTGCTCTCGGAAATTCTCAACGTGCTGCACCGCGTGGCCATCGCTCAGGCGCTGCCGGAAGGCGTCGACAATGGCCACGGCGACCGTGATCGCGTATTGGCCTTGGCCCAGGCACTGCCGGCCGAAGACGTGCAGTTCTATTACCAGATGGGCCTGATCGGTCGCCGCGATTTGCCGCTGGCGCCGGACCCGCGCGGCGGTTTCGAAATGGTCTTGCTGCGGATGCTCGCGTTCCGCCCGGCGGATACGGCGGACGCGCCGAGGCAAGCGCTAAAGCCAGTGGGGATCAGCCAGGCCACAGTTGATTCCGCAAACTCAGTGGCTGCCGCGCCGAAGCCTGCGCCGGTGGTCGCTGCGGCTGTTGCGCCCACACCTGCGCCCGCACCCGTAGCGGCGCCGGCTGCCGAGCCAGAACCCGTTGAGCCAGTTGTCGAAGCGCAACCGCAGCCTGAGCCGGTCGCTATCGAGGCCGTGGTCGATCTGCCGTGGAACGACCCGGTGGAAGCCGAGCCCGAGCCCGCGCCGCTCCAGCAACCCGCCGTCGAGCCGGTACTGGAAACCGCCGGCGAGCAGCCTGAACTGCCGCCGATGCCGCTGCCGACCCCGGACAGCGTGGTGCCGGATGCGCCGGAGTGGGCCGCTGCGCCAATTCCCGAGCCGTCCGTCGCTGACGTCGATGCCGCTACGCCAGGCATGGACATGGACGACGAACCGCCGCTGGACGAGGATTACATCGAGCCGGACATGGATTCGGCCTACAGCTACCTCGACGAACTGGCCAGCGAACACGCCGCCGATCCCGAACCTGAACCCGAGCCGGAACCTGCTGCTGCGCCGGCAACCGGTCTGGCCCTGCAATGGCTGGAGCTGTTCCCGAAACTGCCGATTTCCGGCATGACCGGCAGCATCGCCGCCAACTGCACGTTGATTGCGGTCGATGGCGATCATTGGCTGATGCACCTGGATCCGGCCCACAGTGCACTGTTCAACGCCACGCAACAGCGTCGTCTCAATGAGGCGTTGAACCAGTTCCACGGGCGCACGCTGACGCTGACCATCGAGCTGATCAAGCCCGAGCAGGAAACCCCGGCCCAGGCCGCCTCGCGCCGCCGCGCCAACCGCCAGCGCGAGGCGGAGGAGTCGATCCACGGTGATCCGTTCATCCAGCAGATGGTTCAGCAATTCGGCGCGGTGGTGCGAAGCGATACTATTGAACCTGTCGACGCCTTGGTCACCCAAGGCTAATAACTGAAGGTGCTCGGCCTCGATGGCCGGGCGCTGTTTTATCCAAGTACGTTTGAGGTGATTCCCATGATGAAAGGTGGCATGGCCGGCCTGATGAAGCAGGCGCAGCAGATGCAGGAAAAAATGGCCAAGATGCAGGAAGAACTGGCCAACGCCGAAGTCACCGGCAAGGCCGGCGGCGACATGGTCACCGTGGTGATGACCGGTCGTCACGACGTGAAAAGCGTGAGCATCGACCCAAGCCTGGTCGAAGGCCTGAGCGAAGACGACAAAGAGATGCTGGAAGCCGTGGTCGCCGCCGCCGTCAACGACGCCGTGCGCAAGATCGAAGCCAACAGCCAGGAAAAAATGGGCAGCATGACCGCCGGCATGAACCTGCCAGCGGGTATGAAACTGCCATTCTGATTCGCCATTTGGCGGCAGATGGGCTACACAAAATGCCAGGCATCGCGCCTGGCATTTTTGTTTCTGCCTGATGGGCATGTGCCTCCAGACTGACGCTTTCGCGAGCAGGCTCGCTCCCACATTTGGAATGCATTCCCCTGTGGGAGCGAGCCTGCTCGCGAATGAACTCACCTCGGCACAACTGAAGAAACATCGAACACACCACCGCTACCAAGGTCTGCTCCCTATACACCGAATTCCCCATTCACAGGAGACGCTGACATGTCCGACCCTCTCACCCTCAACCAACGTTTCGTCCTCGCCTCGCGCCCGACCGGCGCGCCAACTCCGGAGAACTTTCGTCTGGAGCGTGAGGCGCTGCCGGATCTGCAGGACGGTCAGGTGTTGCTGAAAACCCTGTACCTGTCGCTCGACCCGTACATGCGCGGACGTATGAGCGACGCACCGTCCTACGCTGCGCCAGTGCAGATCGGCGAAGTCATGACCGGCGGCGCCGTCAGCCGGGTCGAGCAATCCAATCATCCGAAATTTCATGTTGGTGATCTGGTGGTCGGCGCGACTGGCTGGCAGAGCCACAGCATCAGCGACGGTCGCAACATCATGCCGATCCCGGCCGGCCTGCCGAGCCCGTCGATGGCCCTCGGGGTGCTGGGCATGCCAGGCATGACCGCGTACATGGGGCTGATGGACATTGGTCAGCCGAAAGAAGGCGAAACCCTGGTGGTGGCTGCGGCGTCCGGCGCCGTCGGCTCGGTGGTCGGCCAAGTGGCGAAGATCAAAGGCCTGCGCGCGGTCGGCGTAGCCGGTGGGGCCGAGAAGTGCAAATACGTCGTTGAGGAGCTGGGTTTTGATGCCTGCATCGACCACAAGGCCGACGACTTCGCCGAGCAACTGGCCAAGGCCTGCCCCAACGGCATCGACATTTATTATGAGAACGTCGGTGGGCACGTGTTCGACGCGGTCGTGCCGTTGCTCAATCCCAAGGCGCGCATTCCGTTGTGCGGCCTGATCGCCGGCTACAACGCCGCCGAAGCGCCGACCGGCCCGGATCGCCTGCCGATGCTGCAACGCACTTTGCTCACCAAGCGTGTGCGTATTCAGGGCTTCATCGTCTTCGACGATTACGGTGATCGTCAGCCGGAATTCATCAGCCACATGGTGCCGTGGGTACGCGACGGCAAGGTGAAATTCCGCGAGGACGTGGTCGAAGGCCTGGAGCAGGCGCCCGAGGCGTTCATCGGTCTGCTGGAAGGGCGCAACTTCGGCAAACTGGTGGTTCGGGTCGCCCAGGACTGAGGATTTGACGCTGGCCAGAGGCGCGGGTATAAACCGCGTCTCGTTGTTTAGTCGGACTGTGTACCCATGAGCTTCAGCCCTTTGATTCGCCAACTGATCGACGCCTTGCGCACTTTGCCGGGCGTGGGTCAGAAAACCGCTCAGCGCATGGCGTTGCAGTTGCTCGAACGTGATCGCAGCGGCGGCACCCGTCTGGCGCAGGCCTTGAGCCAGGCCATGGAAGGCGTCGGCCATTGCCGCCAGTGCCGCACGCTCACCGAAGATGACCTGTGCCCGCAATGCGCCGACCCGCGCCGCGATGACACGCTGCTCTGCGTGGTCGAAGGGCCGATGGATGTTTATGCGGTGGAGCAGACAGGTTTCCGTGGCCGCTATTTCGTGCTCAAGGGGCATCTGTCGCCGCTGGACGGCCTGGGGCCGGAAGCGATCGGCATTCCGCAATTGATGGCGCGGATTGAAGAGGCGGGAACCTTTACTGAAGTCATCCTCGCCACCAACCCGACGGTCGAAGGCGAGGCGACGGCGCATTACATCGCGCAGTTGCTCAACAACAAAGGTCTGGTCGCCTCGCGGATTGCCCACGGCGTACCGCTGGGCGGTGAGCTGGAGCTGGTCGATGGCGGCACGCTGGCGCATTCGTTTGCCGGGCGTAAACCTATCTCCCTGTAAGTCTCTATCGCCCTTTCGGGCCACATCGCTGGCAAGCCAGCTCCCACAGTGTTGGATGTGACCCACAGCATATGTGTCCATACCGAACCCTGTGGGAGCTGGCTTGCCAGCGATGGCCGCGCCGCGGTCCATCTGATTCACACAATTTCATTGATAACCAAGCAAGCGCTCGGTTAACGTCGGCGAACCCTTCCGTGGAGCTCGCCCATGCCTGCCTTTCAGGAATACTTCGACCCCAGCCATCAATTGGTCCGCGACAGCGTCAGGCGTTTCGTCGAACGCGAGATTCTGCCGGACATCGATCAGTGGGAAGAAGCCGAAAGCTTTCCCCGTGAGCTGTACCTCAAGGCCGGTGCGGCGGGCATTCTCGGTATCGGCTATCCCGAAGCGCTTGGCGGCAGCCATGAGGGCGATCTGTTCGCCAAGGTCGCCGCCAGTGAAGAGCTGATGCGCTGCGGCTCTGGCGGCCTGGTGGCGGGGCTGGGCTCGCTGGATATCGGCCTGCCGCCGATCGTCAAATGGGCGCGGCCAGAAGTTCGCGAGCGGGTCGTTCCCCAAGTGCTCAGCGGCGAGAAGATCAGCGCCCTGGCGGTCACCGAGCCCGGCGGCGGTTCCGACGTCGCCAGCCTGCAAACCCGCGCCGTGCGAGACGGCGATTTCTACCGGGTCAGCGGCAGCAAAACCTTTATCACCAGCGGCGTGCGCGCCGATTTCTACACCGTCGCGGTGCGCACCGGTGCGCCGGGGTTCGGCGGTATCAGCCTGTTGCTGATCGAGAAGGGCACGCCGGGTTTCAGTGTCGGTCGGCAATTGAAGAAAATGGGCTGGTGGGCGTCGGATACCGCTGAATTGTTCTTCGACGATTGCCGCGTGCCTGTAGGAAACCTCATTGGCGCAGAGAACATGGGCTTCGCCTGCATCATGGGCAATTTTCAGAGCGAACGCCTGGCCCTGGCATTGATGGCCAACATGACGGCGCAATTGGCGCTGGAGGAGAGCCTGAAGTGGGCGCGCGCGCGTGAGGCATTTGGCAAACCCATCGGCAAATTTCAGGTGATCAAACATCGCCTCGCCGAAATGGCCACGGCGCTGGAAGTGTCGCGCGAGTTCACGTATCGGCAAGCGGCAAAAATGGCGGCGGGGCAGAGCGTGATCAAGGAGATTTCCATGGCGAAGAACTTCGCCACCGACACGTCTGACCGGATCACCACCGAGGCGGTGCAGATTCTCGGCGGGCTCGGTTACATGCGCGAAAGCCTGGTGGAGCGGCTGTATCGGGATAACCGCATTCTGTCGATTGGCGGCGGGACGCGGGAAGTGATGAACGAAATCATCAGCAAGCAGATGGGACTCTAAAAGCAAAAGATCGTCCGATGCATGATCGTTCCCACGCTCTGCGTGGGAATGCAGCCCGGACGCTCCGCGTCCCTATCGCAAGCTGGAACGCAGAGCGTCCCTTGAGGCATTCCCACGCGGAGCGTGGGAACGATCAATCTTTAGATCTTGATTATTTATCAGTCAAAGCAAACTGCGTCAGGCAGAACGTCGGGATGCCCATGTCCTGCAAGCGCTGCGAACCTTGCAGCTCGGGCAGATCAATGATCGCCGCCGCTTCATGCACCCGCGCGCCCATGCGGCGAATCAGGTTGGCCGCTGCAATCAACGTCCCGCCGGTAGCGATCAGGTCATCGAACATCACCACCGAATCGCCTTCACACAGGCTGTCGGCGTGCACTTCCAGAAACGCTTCGCCGTATTCGGTGGCATATCCTTCGGCGAGCACGTCCGCCGGCAGTTTGCCTTGTTTGCGGAACAGTACCAGCGGTTTGTTCAACTGATAGGCCAGTACCGAACCGATCAGAAAACCACGGGCGTCCATGGCGCCGATGTGGGTGAAGTCGGCTTCGACGTAGCGGTGGGCGAAGCTGTCCATCACCAGGCGCAGCGCCGTCGGCGACTGGAACAACGGGGTGATGTCGCGAAAGATCACACCCGGTTTCGGGAAGTCGATCACGGGGCGGATCAGGGATTTGATGTCGAAGGAGTCGAAGACCATCGGGGTGTCCTGGCAGGGCTGCAAACGGCGCAGTATACCCGCGGCTGAAACGATTCGCTCAACCGCGGGTCGTGGTCAGCCTTCGATCGAGCCGCCGGCCAGCGCGCACAGCTGGATCGGGTCGAGAATATGGATCTCCTTGCCCTCGGCGGCAATCAGCTCGTTCTGCTGGAAACGGGTGAACACCCGCGACACGGTTTCCACCGCCAGGCCCAGGTAATTGCCGATTTCATTGCGCGACATGCTCAGGCGGAACTGGTTGGCCGAGAAGCCGCGAGCGCGGAAGCGGGCCGACAGGTTGACCAGGAAGGTCGCGATGCGCTCGTCAGCGGTCTTCTTCGACAGCAGCAACATCATTTGCTGATCGTCGCGAATCTCGCGGCTCATCACCCGCATCAACTGGCGGCGCAGTTGTGGCAATTGCAGGGCCAGTTCGTCGAGGCGCTCGAAAGGGATTTCGCAGACAGAAGTGGTTTCCAGCGCCTGGGCCGACACCGGGTGTTTCTCGGTGTCCATGCCCGACAGTCCGACCAGTTCACTCGGCAGGTGGAAGCCAGTCAGTTGCTCTTCACCGGCATCGCTCAGGCTGAAAGTCTTCAGGGCGCCGGAGCGAACCGCATAAACGGAATCGAAGGTGTCGCCCTGGCGGAACAGGAACTCGCCCTTCTTCAGCGGGCGGCCGCGTTTAACGATTTCGTCCAGCGCGTCCATGTCTTCCAGATTCAGCGAAAGTGGCAGGCAGAGCGGGGCCAGGCTGCAATCCTTGCAATGGGCCTGGTTGTGAGCGCGCAGTTTGACTGGCTCGGACATTTCTTCAATCCTTGTGGGAAACACACATAAGCCGTAAGGGTAACTCACGCGAGGACATTCAGGCCAGCACGCGGCGGCGTTGTCCCACAGACATAAAGCCGCAGCACCTGCGGCCGATAAACAGCTATCAGCATCCATTCAGGGAAGGCCCCGATGACCGCCATTGGCACGCTAGGCCCCGGTAGCAGCGGCGTTGCTGCCGCGCCGGAGATCAACAATACCGACGCTGCGATCAACCGCGATGACGACTTGTCGAACACGGCAACCCCGACCTTGGTCGAGGGCGTCAAAGTGTCGCTGTCTGGCGCGGCCATCGCCAAATCCGCTGCTGTCGGCGGCGAGAACAGCGACGTCGATAACAGCGGCTTGCCGGAGAACATTCAGCAATTGCTGAAGATGATCCGAAAAATCCAGAAGGAGATCATCGAGAAGAAAGCGCGCATGGCGGCGGTCATGTCCGACAGAACGCTTTCCGCTGAAGAAAAGATCAACAAGCTCGCCGCATTGCGTGGTGCCATCGCCGCGCTCAACAGTGGCCTGATCACCGCCAACCTCGCCTTGTCGAAAGTGATGAACCAGTCGGCGCTGACTCCTGAACAGAATTTCAAGGTCGGCTCGTTGCTGAACAAACCTTAAATCACTCGGGAAAAACGCTGGCGGTTCTGCTGCTCAAGGTACGCATCGAAGACCATGCATACCGAACGCACCAGTAATCGGCCCGCCGGCAACACCTCGATGCGCTCGCGCTCGAGTTTGATCAGGCCATCCGCGGCCATGCCTTGCAGTTGCGGCCACAGCGCGCCGAAATAGCCCTGAAAATCGATGTTGAACTGCTGCTCGATTTCAGCGAAATCGAGTTTGAAATTACAGATCAGCTGCTGAATCACCGCGCGGCGCAAGCGATCGTCGGCGTTGCACACCAGGCCGCGACTGGTCGCCAGTTGCGCGCTGGCGAGGCTGTTCTGATAAGCCGTGAGGTCGCTGCTGTTCTGGCAGTACAAATCGCCGATCTGGCTGATCGCCGACACGCCCAGACCAATCAGGTCGCAGTGACCGTGGGTGGTGTAGCCCTGAAAGTTGCGTTGCAGGGTGTGTTCTTCCTGAGCGATCGCCAACTCGTCATCGGGCAGGGCGAAGTGGTCCATGCCGATGTAACGGTAACCGGCAGCGGTCAGTTGCTCGATGGTGCGCTGGAGCATTTCCAGCTTGTGCACCGGGTTCGGCAGTTCGCTGCTGTTGATCCGCCGTTGCGGCATGAAGCGTTCCGGCAGGTGCGCGTAGTTGAATACCGACAGACGATCCGGTTGCAGGCTGATCACTTCCTCGACGGTGCGAGCGAAATTGTCCGGTGTCTGCTTTGGCAGGCCGTAGATCAGATCAATGTTGATCGAGCGAAATTGCAGGGTTCGCGCCGCATCGATCACCGCGCGGGTTTCTTCCAAGCTTTGCAGGCGATTGACCGCGCGCTGCACCGCCGGGTCAAGGTCTTGCAGGCCAATGCTGACCCGGTTGAAACCCAATTCGCGCAACAGGCCCATAGTCGACCAGTCGGCTTCGCGCGGGTCGATTTCGATGCCGTAGTCACCAGAATCGTCATCGAGCAGATTGAAATGCTTGCGCAGGTGCGCCATCAGCTGACGCAATTCATCGTGGCTGAGAAAGGTCGGTGTGCCGCCACCGAAATGCAGCTGCTCGACTTTCTGCGCCGGGTCGAGGTGGCAGGCGATCAACTGGATTTCCTGCTCGAGCCGTTGCAGATACGACTGCGCACGCCCGCGATCCTTGGTAATGACCTTGTTACAGGCGCAGTAGTAGCAAATGTTCGCGCAGAACGGCACATGCACGTACAGCGACAACGGCCGCTGCGCCTTGCGGCTGTCGCGCAGGGCATGGAACAGGTCGAAAGTGCCGACCTGACCGTGAAATTGCACGGCGGTCGGATATGAGGTGTAGCGTGGCCCCGCCAGATCGTAGCGGCGGATCAGATCAGAGTCCCAACGAATGGCGTCGAGCATGCGGGCATTCCCCGGATAGGCTGGCAGTGTGGCGAGTCTATCGGGGGCGGCGATGGGGCTGTTGATTTGCATCAACAGGGGAGGTGTGTTGATCCTGCGGGCCTCTTCGCGAGCAAGCTCGCTCCCACAGATTTTGTGTACGCCTCAAATCCCCTGTGGGAGCGAGCTTGCTCGCGAAGGCCACGCCGCTGGTTTAATGGCCCATAAGCCAATGCTGATGCGGCCCGGGCAAGGTCCACAAGCCAAACAGAATCACCAGCAAGCCACCCGCCATGCGCACGCTGCGTTTGCGCAAAATGGCCGTGACCCGTTCAGCCGCCAGCCCGGTGGCAAGCAGTACCGGCCAAGTACCGAGGCCAAAAGCGAGCATCAGCAACGCACTGTCCAGCGCATTGCCCTGGCTCGCGCTCCACAACAGCGTGCTGTAAACCAGTCCGCACGGCAGCCAGCCCCACAGCGCACCGAGCAGCAAGGCGCGCGGCAGGCTGGAAACCGGCAGCAAGCGATTCGCCACCGGTTGAATGAAGCGCCACAAACCGCGCCCGAGCGCTTCGATACGGGTCAGCCCGCTCCACCAGCCGGCCAGATACAAACCCATGGCGATCAGCAGTAACCCGGCCAGTACGCGCATGAACAGCGCCGCCGGACTGTTGGCGACGGCCCATCCGGCCAGGCCGATGAGCAATCCCGCCGTGGCATAACTGAGAATCCGCCCGAGGTTATACGCCAGCAACAGGCGAAAGCGCCGGCTGCGCTGCTCTTTGGGGATCGCCAGGGTCAGCGCGCCCATCAGGCCGCCACACATGCCCAGACAATGGCCGCCACCGAGCAGACCGAGGATCAGCGCCGAGACCAGCAGAGGCGCCAGTTCAAGCATGGGGTGGCGCCTTGTCGTCCGGTTTGCCGGCGTTGGCTTCGTCCACTGCAGCGGTGTGGTTGGGATCCTGATCGTCAAACAGGATGCTGTGCGCCGGGCCGTCGAGGTCATCGTACTGACCGCTGTCCACCGCCCAGAAGAAGATGTACACGGCGATGGCGACGATGAGCAAGGCAGCGGGAATCATCACGTAGAGAGCTGGCATGGGTAACTCCAGGCTCGCGCGGCTCAGGCCGGCAGCGGGCGGGTTTGGGTCGGGCTGCTGGCGGCCGGCGCGCTCGGCAGGCGAGTCAGGCGCAGGGCGTTGAGCACCACGGTCAGCGAACTGATCGACATGCCGACCGCCGCCCACACCGGAGTGATCCAGCCGAGGGCGGCGAACGGCAACATGAGGCCATTGTACAGCGCCGCCCACAGCAGGTTTTCGATGATTACCCGGCGCGTGCGTCGCGCCAGTGTGAAGGCTTGCACCAAGGCGTCGAGGCGGTTGGACAGCAACACCGCATCGGCGCTGGTTTTCGCCAGATCGGTGGCCGAGCCCATGGCCACGCTGATGTCGGCCGCCGCCAATACCGGCACGTCGTTGACGCCATCACCGAGCATCAGCACCTTGCGCCCTTCCTTGTGCAGTTGTTGCAGCACGTGCAGTTTGTCATCGGGGCGCAAACCGCCACGGGCCTCGTCGATGCCCAGTTCGGCGGCGACACTGGCGACCATCGGCGAACTGTCGCCGGACAACAACAACGTGCGCCAGCCGCGCGCCTTGCAGGCCGCGAGCAGAGCGGGGGCGTCGTCACGCAGGCGATCGTCAAGCACCAGCCACGCCAGCGGCCCGTGGCTGTCGGCGAGCAGCAGCCATTGCCCGGCTTCATCGGGCAGCGACGGCAGCGCCGCGCCGCTCAGGGCACAGGCAAATTCGGCCTGACCGATGCGCAAGCGTTGCTCACCGACCACGCCTTCCAGGCCCAGCCCCGGTGTACTGTGCACGTCCTCGGCGGCCAGTGGCGCACGGCCGAACGCCCGGGCGATCGGGTGCTCCGAACGGTTTTCCAGCGCAGCAGCGAGGCTCAGGCATTGCTCACTGTCGAGCGCGCCGAGCGGGCGAATCGAGCGCAGCACCAAGCGGCCTTCAGTGAGCGTGCCGGTCTTGTCGAAGATCACTGTGTCGATCTGGTTCAAGCCTTCCAGCACATGGCCACGGGTCAGCAGCAGCCCGAGTTTGTGCAGGGTGCCGGTGGCGGCGGTGAGGGCGGTCGGCGTCGCCAATGACAGCGCGCACGGGCAGGTCGCCACCAGCATGGCGAGGACGATCCAGAACGCCCGAGAGGAATCCAGTTGCCACCACAGCAGGCCGATCACTGCTGCCGCAATCAGCGACAGCAGGAGGAACCATTGCGCGGCGCGGTCGGCGATTTCCGCCAGACGCGGTTTCTCCGCCTGAGCGCGATCGAGCAGGCGCACGATCGCGGAAAGACGCGTGTCCTGTCCCAGCGCCTGCACTTCGACGGTCAATGCGCCTTCGACGTTGAGCGTGCCTGCAGTGACCGCATCACCGAGCGTGCGTGGCTGTGGCAGGTATTCGCCGGTCAGCAGCGATTCGTCGATGCTCGACTGGCCGTCAATGATCTTGCCATCGGCCGGCAGAATCGAGCCCGGCTGCACCAGAATCCGCTCGCCTACGCGCAATTCGCTGAGCAGGATGCGTTCGCTCTGACCGTCGCTATCCAGGCGCAGGCACGAGGCCGGCAACAGGTTGACCAGTTGCGCAGTGGCGGCAGCGGTGCGTTCGCGGGCGCGGCGTTCCAGATAACGCCCGGCGAGCAGAAACAGCGCGAACATGCCGACCGCATCGAAGTACAGCTCGCCGCCGCCGGTGATCGACGTCCAGATCCCGGCGATATAAGCGCTGCCGATCGCCAGCGATACCGACACGTCCATGGTCAGGTGGCGGGTGCGCAAATCGCGCATCGCGCCTTTGAAGAACGGCGCGCAGCTGTAGAACACGATCGGCGTGGTCAAAAACAGCGCGACCCAGCGCAGGATCGTATGCAGCTCGGGGCTGAGGTCGATGTTGAATTCCGGCCATGTCGCCATGGTCGCCATCATCGCCTGAAACCACAGCAGACCGGCGACGCCGAGCTGGCGCAGGGCCAGACGATTCTCGCTGGCCAGTTGTTCGCTGGCGCGATCGGCTTGATAGGGGTGGGCGGCGTAACCGATGTGGCGCAGTTCGGCGAGGATCTGGCTCAGTGGCAGTTGTGCATCGGCCCAACGCACGTGCAGACGGTGATTGGACAGGTTCAGCCGCGCTTCGGCGACGGCGGGCAGGGTGCGCAGGTGTTTCTCGATCAGCCAGCCGCAAGCGGCGCAACTGATGCCTTCCATCAACAAGGTGGTTTCAGCGAGGTCGCCTTCGTGGCGGACGAAGGGTTGCTGCACGTCGGCGCGGTCGTACAGCGCCAGTTCATCAGTCAGTTGCACCGGCAGCGCTTCGGGATTGGCCGAGGCTTCGCTGCGATGCTGGTAATAGCTTTCCAGACCACCGGCGACGATGGCCTCGGCCACGGCCTGACAGCCCGGGCAGCAGAACTCGCGGGCCTGCCCGAGGACGACGGCGGTGAAGCGACTGCCGGACGGGACGGGCAGGGCGCAGTGGTAGCAGGGGGTTGGGCTGGTCATGGTGCGCGTTCCGATGATCGTTCCCACGCTCCGCATGGGAATGCCTCCCCGGACGCTCCGCGTCCGCTTCGGCTGGGACGCGGAGCGTCCTGGCTGCGTTCCCACGCAGAGCGTGGGAACGATCAGAGTAAAAGGCTTAGTTTTTCAGGTCTTCCGCACCCTGCAATGGCTCATCACCCAGCAGCAGTTCCTTGTCATGGCTGACCAGCTCTTCTTCAAACATGCGCCACACGTGCTCATCCTGGCTGCCAAGCAACTCGACAAACCGCCGACCTTCAACCTTGTCGCTCAACTGGCCGATGTAGCGCCCGCTCTCGCTTGCGCTGCGGGTCAGCACGATCTTGCGATCCTTCTCCGGCTGGGTCGGCGAGATCAGGTTCAGCTCCAGGGTTTGCGGCTGGCTGTCACCGCTCAAGCGCAAGTCGACTTCACCGGTCACGTCATCCAGATGCACCGCCGCACGCAGTTTCAGGGTCTGCGCCAGCAACTCGCGATCCAGTGAACGGTTGATGCCTTTACCCGCTTCGTAATAGTTGTCGTTGACCAGATTGTCCGGGTTGTTCACCGCGATGGTCACCATGGACAGGGTCAAGGCCACCGAGCAGGCGAGGATGGCGATGATGATCCACGGCCAGAGGTGCTTGTACCAGGGACTTGCGGCGTTTGCAGCGGGCATGTTCAAAATTCTCTCAACGGATTTGTGGGCCGATGAATCGGCTCTTGGCTTCAACGTGGACGCTGTCGTCATCGGCGTCCTTGAGGATGAATTTCACCTCGTTGGTGCTCGATGGCAGTTGTTCCGGCGCGCTCGACAACTCGACCGGCATGCTGACGATATCGCCGGCGGCCACCTTGATCTCGCGCTTGCCTTGCAGGCGCAGGTCCGGCAGGCCCTCGGCTTGCAGCAGGTAGGTGTGGTCGCGCTGATCCTTGTTCATGATCTTCAGGCTGTAGACGTTTTCGATCCGCCCTTCAGCGTTTTCGCGGTACAGCACGCGGTCCTTGCTGACATCGAATCCGACCAGCGAGCGCATGAAGAACGCGGCGACCAACAGGCTGATCATTGCCAGCAGCACCACGGCGTAACCGATCAGGCGCGGACGCAGTTTATGGGTTTTCTGCCCGGAGAGGTTGTGCTCGGTGGTGTAGCTGATCAGCCCGCGCGGGTAATCCATCTTGTCCATGATGCTGTCGCAAGCGTCGATGCACGCAGCGCAGCCGATGCACTCGATCTGCAGGCCATCGCGGATGTCGATGCCGGTCGGGCAGACCTGCACGCACATCGTGCAGTCGATGCAATCGCCCAGCCCCAGCGCCTTGTAGTCGATGCCTTTCTTGCGCGGCCCACGGCTTTCGCCACGGCGCGGGTCGTAGGAAACGATCAGCGTGTCCTTGTCGAACATCACGCTCTGGAAGCGCGCATACGGGCACATGTAGATGCACACCTGCTCACGCAACCAGCCGGCATTGCCGTACGTGGCGAGGGTGAAAAAACCGACCCAGAAATACGACCAGCCATCAGCCTGGCCGGTGAAGAACTCGATGACCAGGTCGCGGATCGGCGAGAAGTAGCCGACAAAGGTCATGCCGGTGACGAAACCGATCAGCAGCCACAACGAGTGCTTGGCCAGTTTGCGCAGGAATTTGTTGGCGCTCATCGGCGCCTTGTCGAGCTTGATGCGCTGATTGCGGTCGCCTTCGGTGACCTTTTCACACCACATGAAAATCCACGTCCATACGCTCTGCGGGCAGGTGTAACCGCACCAGACGCGCCCGGCATAGACGGTGATGAAGAACAGGCCGAATGCAGCAATGATCAACAGACCGGAGAGCAGGATGAAATCCTGTGGCCAGAAAGTCGCGCCAAAGATGAAGAACTTGCGCTCCGGCAGGTTCCACCACACCGCCTGATGGCCGCCCCAGTTCAGCCACACCGTGCCGAAATACAGCAGAAACAACGCCGCACCGCCGAGCATCCGCAGATTGCGGAACAGGCCGGTGAAAGCACGGGTGTAGATTTTTTCTCGTGAGGCATAAAGGTCGACGCTGTTGTTCGCGTTCTTGCTCGGCGGCGTGACGTCGTGTACCGGAATCTGATTGCTCATCATTGCATCCCACGGCAGTGGAAAAATGCCTCGGTCGATACGTGCCAACCGAAGTCAAAAAGGGCTGTTGCAGTAGCGCGATGATACGCCTGCCGCTCTGGCTCAAGGGTGCGACCTTTGGTCGCGTTGGGTAAAAAATGCAGATGGTGTAGCGATTGCGCGAAAGCCTGACGCAGATCAATTGACTTGTTGAGTATGGACGGTTTTGCCGAAGCGGCTAGTTCATCTTTTCAATCGCATGTTCAAGTCGCAGGCGTTGATTTCGCAAAGTTGAATGATATCTGGCACTCGTTATCACTGCCATTACAAGTCCTAACAGGTTCCAATGGCGCCGCATGTTGTAAGTCGTCGGGTCTGAAATATATAAACTTGATTGTTGTTAGTGAATGCTTTGAAATTTTCGCTGTATTCGCATAAGTTTTGTTCTCGCGAAAATTCTTTTGCGCATCGACGGTTAACTTAAATGGAATTTAAAGCATGACTTTGAATAATCTAATGAGCCTCTTTATCAGTGCGTGCCTGGTCGCTTCGGCTATTTCCGCTCAGGCTGCTACTGACATGCCGAAACACATGGTATTTGCTTCGGATACTCAGTATCCGTGGACCGACAAGACCGATAGTCGCGAGCCCGAATCGGATTCAGACTTCAAGGAACGCTCGAAATGGCTGGTTGAAACCCAACTCGCGAGCATTGCCGAATTCAGAAATCAACACGGCTCTCAAACGCAGGTTCCTTTGATGATCAATGGCGATATAACCGCTTTTGGGCATGGTTGGCAGCGGTCTTATATGAAGGCCACTTTGAACAAGTATTTCGCTGGTGATTATTTGTATGGGTTGGGTAATCACGATTATGAAAATAACGTCGACGATTGCTTTACCAATAGCTGTGCTGCCGGGAGTATCGTCGAGTTCAAGGAGCATCATGAGCGTAAAGTCGATAACTTCGATCTGAAGATAGCCAGCGGCTTTCTGGGCAAGACGTATTCCGGAAGCCTCGCCTATTCGAAAAATATCGGCGAAGTGCATATGGTTCAGCTCAACAACGAGCCGACCTACACCGCCCGGATTGCTCATCCATTGAATCCGACGACATTTGAAATCAATGATGCCCTTGACTGGCTCGAGACCGATCTGAGACTGGCCCGAGCGTCGGGTTACGCCATCATCATCAATATGCATAAACCGTTGGACCACAAGGGGAGCTATACGCAACAAAAACGCTTCCGCGATATGGTCAACAAATATCAAGTGACGGCGATCTTTGCTGGCCATTTGCATAAGGATGGCGGTGATGAGTATCAGGAGGGGAACGTGCCTGTTTACCTGAGCGGCAGTACCTCTCAGCAGACCTATCTGACCGCTAGCTTCACCGAGGACCGCAAGCATCTGCAGGTTTATCTGGTGGAAAACAACCAGTGGCGCAATCGGACGTTGATCGACACCACGGCGGTGCATTCAATCTTTGCACAACGCCCATGAAAAACGCCCCGCCGATGATCGGGCGCGGGGTGTCTATCTACCAGTTATTCGCGGCGATCCATGGGTTGATCAGAGGGACGCCGCTGAGCTGGAAGTCGGCAATTTTTCGCAGCTCGGAAACTACATGGGTATCCAGTAGAAACATCAGCAAAGATCCACGCTGCGAGGCGTGATGACGGTGCGCTCGGGTTCGCCCTTGTCAGAGCAGTCGACCGCCGCCGAGGCCGTCAAGTCCGCCACCGTTACCGGGGCTGTTCATGGTCTGCTGCGAAACCTCCGGTAACGGCTTGGCAGAGGTTCGTTCGAATCTTGCCCTGTGGGCAGAGCTGGTGTGAGGCTGATTCTGCTGCGTGCGTTGATCATTTTTCGACATTAGGGCTTCATCCTTGAAGTGGACCCGATATGGCTTATCGGGGCCGAAAAACCTACCGGGCATCGCAGCTCAGGTCCATTGAACAAACGTTTCGAATCATGAATGCCGGCATGAAAAAGGCCCCGTCAATCTCATTGGCGGGGCCTTTTACGCTTCAAGCGCTGGCGTTATTCGGCCTGCGCTTCCGCTGCTTTTTCACCATGTGACAAGCTGTAAACATACGCCGCCAGCAGGTGCACCTTGTCGTTGCCCTGCAGTTGTTCCTGCGCCGGCATCTGGCCCTGACGGCCGTAGCGGATGGTCTGCTGCAGTTGCGCGAAGCTCGAGCCGTAGATGAACGCGCCCGGATGGGTCAGGTCAGGCGCGCCCATGGCCGGCGTTCCTTTGCCGGCAGGGCCGTGGCAAGCCACGCAGTTGGCGGCGAAGAGTTTCTGGCCATTGGCCGGGTCGGCCTTGGCGCCTTCCGGCAGCTTGCGCCCGTCGAGATTGGTCACCACGAAGGCGGCTACGTCAGCCACGCCTTGCTCACCGATCACTTCAGCCCACGCCGGCATCACCGCGTGGCGGCCGCCCATGATGGTGGTCTTGATGGTTTCCGGCTCGCCGCCCCAGCGCCAGTCGGCGTCGGTCAGGTTGGGGAAGCCATAGGCACCCTTGGCGTCGGAACCGTGGCACACCGAGCAGTTGGACGCGAACAGACGGCCACCCATCTTCAGTGCTTGCGGATCCTTGGCGACTTCTTCGATCGGCATCGCCGCGAACTTGGCGAAAATCGGACCGAAGCGAGCGTCGGAACGGGCCATTTCCTTTTCCCACTCGTGGACGCCGGTCCAGCCGGTCTGGCCGTTGGCGAACGCGGTCTGCTTCTCGGTATCCAGATAATTGTAGCCCGGCAGCAGACCTTTCCAGTTGCCCAGACCCGGGTACAGCACCAGGTAACCCAGGGCGAACACGATGGTGCCGACGAACAGCATGAACCACCATTTCGGCAGTGGGTTGTCGTACTCCTCGATCCCGTCGAAGGAGTGGCCGACCGTCTCGTCCGTCTGTTCGCTGCGCTGGCCCTTGCGGGTCGACAGCAGCAGCCAGGTCAGGGCGAAGATCGTACCGAGACTGAGGACTGTGACGTACAGACTCCAGAATGTAGTCATTCTTTGTTACTCCTAGAAGCTTGCTCGACGTGCTTGATGGCTTCGGGATCATCGGCAAAAGGCAGCATGGTCGCGTCGTCGAATTCCGACTTGCGCTTGGGGCTGAACACCCACAAGGCCAGACCGATGAAGGCCACCATCACGACCACGGTGCCCAGGCCTCGAATCATCCCGATATCCATCAGATTCACCGTTTGCTTTTGATGATGGTGCCCAGGCCTTGCAGATAGGCCACCAGCGCGTCCATTTCGGTTTTGCCCTTCACGGCATCCTGTGCACCGGCGATGTCTTCGTCGGTGTACGGCACGCCGAGGGTGCGCAAGACTTCCATTTTTTCGCGGTTTCCTTGCCGTCGAGCTTGTTTTCCACGAGGAACGGGTAAGCCGGCATTTTCGACTCGGGGACCACGTTGCGCGGGTTGTACAAGTGCGCACGTTGCCAGTCATCGGAGTAACGACCGCCCACGCGGGCCAGGTCCGGCCCGGTACGTTTGGAACCCCACAGGAACGGGTGGTCCCAGACGCTTTCACCGGCAACCGAATAGTGGCCATAGCGTTCGGTTTCAGCGCGGAACGGGCGGATCATCTGCGAGTGGCAGCCGACACAACCGTTGGCGATGTACACGTCGCGGCCTTCCAGTTCCAGCGCCGAGCGGGGCTTCATGCCCTCGACCGGCTTGTTGGTGACGTCCTGGAAGAACAGCGGAACGATTTGGGTCAGGCCGCCCACACTGACGGCGATGACCATGAAGAAGGCCAGCAGGCCAATATTCTTCTCGACAGCTTCATGCTTCATCAGTGAGCTCCAACGACGGCAATCTTGGCGGCGGCTTCGGCTTCAACCGGATCCGACGCACGAACGGTGCGGTACACGTTGTAAGCCATCAGCAGCATGCCGCTGGCAAAGAAAGCACCGCCCAGCGCGCGGACGATGAAGCCCGGGTGGCTGGCCTGCAGCGCTTCGACGAACGAGTAGGTGAGGGTGCCGTCATCGTTGATTGCCCGCCACATCAGGCCCTGGGTGATGCCGTTGACCCACATCGAGGCGATGTAGAGCACGGTGCCGATAGTGGCAAGCCAGAAGTGCGCATTGATCAGCCCGGTGCTGTGCATTTGCGCCCGGCCGAACAGTTTCGGGATCATGTGGTAGATCGCGCCGATCGAGATCATCGCCACCCAGCCGAGGGCGCCAGCGTGGACGTGGCCGATGGTCCAGTCGGTGTAGTGCGAGAGCGAGTTGACGGTCTTGATCGCCATCATCGGCCCTTCGAAGGTCGACATGCCGTAGAACGCCAGCGACACCACGAGGAAGCGCAGAATCGGGTCGGTGCGCAATTTATGCCAGGCGCCCGACAGGGTCATCATGCCATTGATCATGCCGCCCCAGCTTGGCGCCAACAGAATGATCGACATCGCCATGCCCAGCGATTGTGCCCAGTCCGGCAGGGCGGTGTAGTGCAGGTGGTGCGGGCCGGCCCAGATGTACAGGGTGATCAGCGCCCAGAAGTGCACGATCGACAGACGATAGGAATAGATCGGGCGTTCGGCCTGTTTCGGCACGAAGTAGTACATCATCCCGAGGAAACCGGTGGTCAGGAAAAAGCCCACTGCGTTGTGGCCGTACCACCACTGGATCATCGCGTCAGTGGCACCGGAGTAAGCCGAATAAGACTTGAACAGGCTGACCGGCAGCGACATGTGGTTGACGATATGCAGCATCGCGGTGACGACGATGAACGCGCCGTAGAACCAGTTGCCGACGTAGATGTGCTTGGTTTTGCGCTTGGTGATGGTGCCGAAGAACACCAGACCGTAGGTGACCCAGACAATCGCCAGCAAGATCGCGATCGGCCATTCCAGCTCGGCGTATTCCTTGGTGGTGGTGTAACCCAGCGGCAAGGTAACGATGGCGCCGACGATGACCGCTTGCCAGCCCCAGAAGGTGAAGGCCGCGAGGCTGTCGGAAATCAGTCGCGTCTGGCAGGTTCGCTGCACGACATAGTAGGAAGTGGCAAACAGTGCACAACCGCCGAAGGCGAAAATCACCAGGTTTGTGTGCAACGGGCGCAAGCGTCCAAAGCTCGTCCACGGCAGACCGAAGTTCAGTTCCGGCCAGACCAGTTGCGAGGCGATGAAGACACCGAGCCCCATGCCAAGGATCCCCCAGACCACCGTCATGATGGCGAACTGGCGGACTACCTTATAGTTATAAGCAGTCGGACTGATTGCTGTGCTCATTCTAAGGTTCCACGGTTTGGGTATTTTTATAGGGATAAAATCGGCCGCAAGTATGTATAAAGCAGGGGGTCATTGCAACGCGCCATGACCTGGGTCAATGCTTTCCAACGCTGATTCTGCGGCCTTTCCATGCGCCGCGTAGGGTCAAAAATGGCCTCTGACAAAATGTCGCCGTGAGTGAAAAAACTCCGGGTCCGGATCGCCGTCAACGATGCCCGCTGACAGGTCTTGATCGGGTTTCACAAGGCAATCGGCGTAACAGCCGTTAACTGCCTGCCTTTGCGGCAAATCCATCGGCCGGTTTATCGGACGCATCGCTTGAGAGTCATCGGAAACCGTCACGCACCGGTCCGCTTTCGAACAAGCGTAGACCCGAATCAGGCGAACCGAAAGGTGAGGTGGCAAGGGGTGCGACAATGCGTCGCAAGGGGCGGAAACTGCCGCGACGAGAAAGTCGCGGCAGTTATGTGCGCAAGATTTATTTGGCTGTGTCTTCAGTTGCAAGTTTTTCTGTATTCAAACTTTTGCTCAAGCTGTACACATAAGCTGCGAGCAATTGCACTTTATCGTTGCCCAACATCTCGTTCTGCGCTGGCATGTGCCCTTGGCGACCATGGCGAATGGTCTGCTCAAGCTGGGTAAGGCTGGTGCCATAAATGAAGCCGGCCGGATGAGTCAGGTTTGGCGCGCCCATCGCTGCAGTGCCTTGGCCGCTGGCGCCATGACAGGCAACGCAAGTAGTGCTGAACGCCTGCTGCCCGGCTTGCAGATCTGCCTTGCTGTCGGCGGGTAGCGGCAGGCCGGCGAGTTCGTGGCGCACATACGCGGCAACGTTTTTCACCCCGGCCTCACCGAGCACTTCGCCCCAGGCCGGCATCGCCGCCATGCGGCCGCCCATGATGGTGGCCTTGATCGTCTCGGCATCGCCACCCCAGCGCCAGTCGCTGTCGGCGAGATTAGGGAAGCCGAACGCGCCCTTGGCATCCGAGCCATGGCACACCGAGCAATTGGAGGCGAACAGACGACCACCCATTTTCAGCGCCTGTGGATCCTTGGCCACTTCTTCCAGCGGCATCGCCGCGAATTTGGCGAAGATCGGACCGAACCGGGCGTCAGCCTTGTTCATTTCCTTTTCCCATTCGTGCACGCCGGTCCAGCCATCCTCGTAACCGGGCAGGATGCCTTTCCAGTTGCCCAGGCCCGGATACAGAATCAGATAACCCACCGAGAACACCAGCGTGCCGGCGAACAGCATGAACCACCACTGCGGCAGCGGGTTGTCGTATTCCTCGATGCCGTCGAAGCTGTGGCCCATGGTCTGGTCGACGCTGCCCTTGGTCTCGCCCCGGCGGGTGCCGATCAGCAGCCAGGTCAGGCCGATCAGGCTGCCAATGGTCAGTACGCAGATCCACGTACTCCAGAAGGTGGTCATGGCCGGGTACTCCTTGTTTCAGGGGCTGAAATTGTTTCGGGTAGTGGTTCGTCGGCGAAGGGCAGCAGCCGTGCTTCGGCGAATTCCGGGGTGCGCTTGCGGTTGAACACCCACAAGGTCAGGCCGACGAAGGCGACGAACACCACGACCGTGCCGAGGCCGCGAATCAGGCCTGCACTCATTTCAATGACCATGACTTACCTCTTGCTCTTGATTGCAGTGCCGAGCACTTGCAGGTAGGAAACGAGGGCGTCCATTTCGGTCTTGCCCTTGAGGCTGGCGACCGCGCCGCTGATGTCGTCATCGGTGTACGGCACGCCGAGGGTGCGCATGGTTTTCAGCTTGGTTTCGGTGTGGCTGCTGTCGACCGCTTGGGTGACCAGCCACGGATAGGCCGGCATCTTCGATTCCGGCACGACGTTGCGCGGGTTGTACAAGTGCGCACGGTGCCAGTCATCCGAGTAGCGCGCGCCGACCCGGGCGAGGTCCGGCCCGGTGCGTTTCGAACCCCACAGGAACGGGTGATCCCAGACGCTTTCACCGGCCACCGAGTAGTGCCCGTAGCGTTCGGTTTCGGCGCGGAACGGGCGGATCATCTGCGAATGGCAACCGACGCAGCCTTCGCGGATATAGATGTCGCGGCCTTCCAGTTGCAGCGCGGTGTAGGGCTTCATGCCTTCCACCGGTTTGTTGGTGACGTCCTGGAAGAACAGCGGGACGATCTGGGTCAGGCCGCCGATGCTCACGGCGAACACCATCAGCAGCATCAGCAGGCCGACGTTCTTTTCAATCGTTTCGTGTTTCATGGCGGACTCCTCAGGCCATCTGCGCGGCAGCGACGACGTCGGCAGGCTGCGAGGCCCGCACGGTGCGCCAGGTGTTGTAAGCCATCAGCAACATGCCGCTTAAGAAAATCGCCCCGCCGATCAGCCGCACGACAAAGCCCGGATGGCTGGCCACCAGGGTTTCGACGAAGGAATAGGTCAGCGTGCCGTCCTCATTGACCGCGCGCCACATCAGGCCCTGGGCAATGCCGTTGACCCACATCGAGGCGATGTAGAGCACGGTGCCGATGGTCGCCAGCCAGAAATGCGCGTTGATCAGGCCGACGCTGTGCATCTGCGCCTTGCCGAAGATTTTCGGGATCATGTGGTACAGCGCGCCGATCGAAATCATTGCCACCCAGCCGAGCGCGCCGGCGTGAACGTGGCCGATGGTCCAGTCGGTGTAGTGGGAGAGGGCGTTCACAGTCTTGATCGCCATCATCGGCCCTTCGAAGGTCGACATGCCGTAGAACGCCAGCGACACCACGAGGAAGCGCAGGATCGGATCGCTGCGCAACTTATGCCAGGCGCCCGAGAGCGTCATCATGCCGTTGATCATGCCGCCCCAGCTCGGTGCCAGCAGGATCAGCGACATCACCATGCCCAGCGACTGCGCCCAGTCCGGCAGCGCGGTGTAGTGCAAGTGGTGCGGGCCGGCCCAGATGTACAGGGTGATCAAGGCCCAGAAGTGCACGATCGACAGGCGATACGAGTACACCGGACGCTCGGCCTGTTTCGGCACGAAGTAATACATCATGCCGAGGAAGCCGGCGGTGAGGAAAAAGCCCACGGCGTTGTGGCCGTACCACCACTGCACCATCGCGTCGGTTGCACCGGCGTACACCGAGTAGGACTTGGTGAAACTTACCGGCAACTCAAGGTTGTTGACGATGTGCAGGATCGCCACGGTGATGATGAACCCGCCGAAGAACCAGTTGCCGACATAAATGTGTTTGGTCTTGCGCTGCATGATCGTGCCGAAGAACACGATGGCGTAGGCAACCCAGACGATGGTGATCAGGATGTCGATCGGCCATTCCAGCTCGGCGTATTCCTTGGAGCTGGTGTAACCCAGTGGCAGGCTGATTGCCGCCAGCAGGATCACCAGTTGCCAGCCCCAGAAGCAGAATGCGGCGATTTGCGGCGCGAACAATTGTGTCTGGCAGGTGCGTTGCACCGAATAGAAAGAGCTGGCGAACAGCGCGCAGCCACCGAAGGCGAAGATCACCGCGTTGGTGTGCAGCGGGCGCAGACGGCCGAAACTGGTCCAGGGCAGATTGAAGTTGAGTTCCGGCCAGACCAATTGCGCCGCGAGAAAAACCCCGAGGCCCATGCCGACGATGCCCCACACCACCGTCATAATGGCGAATTGGCGGACCACCTTGTAGTTGTAGGCGGTACTGATAGAAGTGTTCATGGTTCCCCATCCACGGTTCAGCCGAAGTGAGCGCGCAAACGGCGCGAATCCTTCGCCTGGAGTTATAGGCAGACTAAAAGCGAGGCAAGCATGGACAAACAGCACAAGGCCAGTATTGACGGGGATCAATGGGCGCAGTGTGTGCGCGATCATGGGTGGCTTTGGGATGCCGCTGTTGGTGAGGCTTCGGCGACTTTGATCCTGGCCCACGGGGCGGGGGCGCCGATGGATAGCGACTGGATGAACGACATGGCTGGGCGTCTTGCCGGGCTTGGGGTCAACGTGTTGCGGTTTGAGTTTCCCTATATGGCGCAGCGGCGGGTGGATGGGGTGAAGCGGCCGCCGAATCCTGCTGGCAAGTTGCAGGAATGTTGGCGGGAGGTGTTTGCGCTTGTGCGGCGTCATGTCGCTGGGGTTTTGGCTGTTGGCGGCAAGTCGATGGGCGGGCGGATGGCGAGTCTGGTGGCGGATGAGTTGAGGGTGGATGCGTTGGTATGTCTGGGGTATCCGTTTTATGCGGTGGGGAAGCCGGAGAAGCCTCGGGTTGAGCATTTGGCTTCGTTGCGCACGCGGGCGTTGATTGTGCAGGGGAGCGGGATGCTCTGGGGAATCGCGAGGCGGTTGAGGGGTATTCGTTAGCGCCGGGGATTGAGGTGTTTTGGTTGGTGGCGGGGATCATGATTTGAAGCCGCTCAAGGCTTCTGGCTTTACGCACTCTGATCATTTGGCGGGTGCTGCGCAGAAGGTGGCTGAATTTCTCCGTGACTGATTTTGAGTCGGGCCGGACTTTGCGTTGCGTGAAGATCGGCTCCTTTCCCCCTCGCCCCTTGGGGGCGGTCCGACGTTTCGGGAGGGTTGGGGTGAGGGGGAGCTTTTGATCTTGCTCTTGGGGGCATATCCGTTGCTTCGGGAGCTGCGGCTGGCGGTTTCGCCTGACGGCGACTTACTTTTTACAAGCGCCTAAAAAGTAAGCAAAAAACGCTAGCTCCTACGTTCGGCCCTCGCAGGCTCGGGTCCCTTCGCTCCGGGACTGATCCGGGCGCAGCGGCTACGGTTTGCTTCGCTGCACCTCCTTCCGCTGTGTCTGGCTGCGCCAGACGGTCGCTACGCTCCCACCCCCGGATCAATCCCTCCACTCAGCCTTCCGACGTCGCCGGTGGATCAAGATCAAAGCACTCGAGCTTGCGCTCATTGTTGAGTGGGGCGGCTTCGCCGCAGGCAGCTGCGCTGCTTTGCTTTTCTGCTTTTTGTGGGAGCGAGCCTGCTCGCGAAGGCGGCCTGACAGCCGACCATTATCCACCGGCCGGACTCAATCCCTGTGGGAGAGCACTCGAGCTAACGCTCATTGTTGAGTGGTGCGGCTTTGCCGCGGGCAGCTGCGCTGTTTTGCTTTTCTGTGGGAGCGAGCTTGCTCGCGAAGGCGGCCTGACAGCCGACCACTATCTACCGGCCGGACTCAATCCCTGTGGGAGCTGGCTTGCCAGCGATGGCGACCTCCAAGCCGACCAGTCCCTCACTGATGTACCCGATCCAAATGTGGGAGCGAGCCTGCTCGCGAAAGCTCCCTTCCAGACGACATCAAGCCACCTGCCTGTCAGAGGCAATCCCTGCAGTTAAACATCATCAAATTCCCACGTTTAAACTACACGACCCGTTACGCCATCCCGGCTACAACTCCTTGCGCCATTGCCTACGCCTACGCCAGAATCCGCCGGCTTACGCGGCTATGAGGTTGGCTATATCGTTTCTCGGTCACTGACAAAAAGCAGTGATCGGGTTTGGTAGCCCGTCTCTAAGCGTCATGACGCCATATGCAGTCTCTGTAGAGACTCGATTTATGGTGGCCATGCGTGGGGCTCCTTCGGGAGCGCCGGGTTTCCTGCTTAGACCGGTCTACCAACCTGCGTATGGTCGCCACCCTCGTTTGGTAGCGAGAGTGATGACTCCTCATTTTCTAAGTAGGAGCTTCACCTATGTTCAAAGTAACCCCCAACCCGCCAACCCCACACGACCGCGCACTAGACCCGCAAAAAATCCAGGAAGCCACCGACCGCGCCCTCGATTACTACCTCAAACCCGAAGACCTGGCAGCCCCGCCAAGTTCGCCGAAATATCGTCCCATCTATGTTGTCGACCCCACGCTGGATGACGAAACCCTGTTGGTCGAGGCCTGCGAGTCGCTTTCATACGCCCATGCCATGGCCGGTAACATCGCCAACTCAATCGGTGGCCCGGAACGCAAACCACTGCTGGCGCTGCAACAGGTGATCATGCTCAACGAACTGTTGGTCAATCGGCTGCTGGACAAGCTGAAGTTGCCTCAATAATTTCATTGGCTGTTATGGCCTCTTCGCGAGCAGGCTCGCTCCCACAGGGGATTGTCGTCGGGCACATATCTGTGATCCCACTACGTTCCAAAGTGGGAGCGAGCCCTGCTCGCGAAGGTGGTCTGCCAAGCACTATCAATTTCAGACACGCAATTAAAAAAACCGGAAGCTTTCGCTGCCCGGTTTTGCAGTATCAAAGGATCGCAGCCTGCCACAGCCCCTACAGATCATCGGCATGGACGGTGCGCAGGTAGCGATCTTTCGCTTGTTGCCGGTCTCGATTAGCTCTTTGAGTCACAAATCATCCAGATCGGGAAAGATAATCCTGCCTAATGCCCAGGGTTCAACGATTTCACAATGCACGGTGCGCAAAAATGACCCCCACTCGCTTCGGTTATGGGCATCCGGGCCGGTGATCGTCAGTAGCAAGTACTCATCCCGAAAAGAGTCATAGGCATAAATCAGCCAAAAGTCATTGTCAGCATCATTTACCAATGCTGTCCGGTAATACTGACGATTGATTTTTGCCCATCGAGCCTGCAGTGCCTGTGTACTGGCAAGGTGGATATGGTGCATGTCGTTCAGATCGAGTCGTTCATCCCGTCCGAAAATGGCAGGTAATTCATCGCAGATTTTGTAGTTGTAGAAGTGTGCAGCGAAGTTTTGCCAGTTATTGATTCGTTCAAAAAGTGCAGAGATTTTGATTGCTGGCATTCAGGCCTACTTTGTGATCGGTAGCCTGCCAGTGATCACAAATTTATCGAACACTTTCTGCCCATCACGCGCGGCTTGCCGAACATCGAGGAATGTCAGTTCTTCACGAACTTCCTTTTTGCTGGGTTTGTCGGTTTTTCGGGTGGTGGCCATCGGAGCCTCCGAAGGATGTGTATTCATGCTGACCAGCTTATGTGAATAAGTTTTGACCGGCAAACAATAGAACCTGGCCTCAACGAGCACCAGTCGGCTCATTCTGGGCGAGTTGTAGGCAGTGTCTGCATTGCTTGAGGGAGATCGACTTCGGCAGAGAAGGCCTCTTCGCGAGCAGGCTCGCTCCAGGGGATTGTCGTCGGACACAAAACTGTGGTCCCGAGCAGTTCCAATGTGGGAGCGAGCCTGCTCGCGAAAGCGGCCTGCCAAACAACATCTGTTTCAGACAAACAACAAAAAACCCGGAAGCTCACGCCATCCGGGTTTTTTGTGATCGCCAGTTCAATCAGCGGTTAAACCGTTCCACCAACGAATACTGCGTGTTGGCCGTCTTCGTCAGCTCTTCGCTCAGCAACGCCGAGTTGTGCGCTTGCTCGGACGTCTGATCCGCCAGTTCCGAAATATTGCTGATGTTGCGGCTAATCTCCTCAGCCACGGCACTTTGCTCTTCCGTCGCGGCGGCGATCTGGGTGGTCATGTCGGTAATGTTGGCCACTGCTTCGCTGATGCCGACCAGTGCCTGATCCGCTTCCAGCACCCGCGCCACGCCTTCTTCGGCCTGGCGATGCCCGGCTTCCATGGTTTGCACGGCGCTGGAGGCGGTCTGTTGCAACTTGGCGATCAGGGCATGAATCTGCCCGGTCGATTCGCTGGTGCGTTGTGCCAGTTGGCGGACTTCGTCAGCCACGACCGCAAAACCTCGGCCCATTTCGCCGGCACGTGCAGCCTCGATGGCGGCGTTGAGGGCGAGCAGGTTGGTCTGGTCGGCGATGCCTTTGATCACGTCGACCACCCCGCCGATTTCGTCGCTGTCCTTGGCCAGTTGCGTCACGGTCAGGCCGGTTTCGCCGACGACCACTGACAGGCGCTGAATCGCTTCGCGGGTTTCCCCGGCGATGTCGCGGCCGCGGCCGGTCAGGCGGTTGGCTTCCTGGGTGGCGTCAGCAGTGCGCTGTACGTGGCTGGCGACTTCCTGGGTGGTGGCGGCCATCTGGTTGACGGCGGTGGCAACCTGTTCGGTTTCCACGCGCTGGCGTTCCAGGCCGGTCGAGCTGTTGTGCGCCAGGGCGTCGGACTGCTTGGCCTGATCGGTCAGGTGTTCGGCGGTGTCCTGCAGGCGAGTCAGGCAGGTTTTCAGGCGCGCTTCCTGACTGAGGATCGACATCTCCAGACGCGCCTGCGCGCCACGGCTGTCGGTGTACATCTGCGCGATCAGCGGATCGGAGGTGGTCTGTTCGGCCAGGCGCAGCAGGCGCTTGAGCCCGCGTTGCTGCCATTGCAGGCCCATCAGGCCCAGCGGCACCGACAGCGCGGCGGCGAGGGCAAAGCCCCATTGCGAGTTCAGCGTCGCGCCGATCATGAAGCTCAGCTGGCTGACCAGAATGAACGGCAGCCAATCCTGCAGGATCGGTAGCCATTTGTCCGTCGAAGGAATCGCCGACTTGCCCTGGTTGATGCGTTGGTAAAGCGCTTCGGCGCGACGGATCTGTTCGGCGGTGGGCTTGACGCGCACCGACTCGTAACCGACCACCTGGCTGCCATCAAACACCGGCGTGACGTAGGCGTTAACCCAATAGTGGTCACCGGATTTGCAGCGATTCTTGACGATGCCCATCCATGGCAAGCCTTGTTTCAATGTGCCCCACATGTGCGAGAACACCGCCGACGGCACGTCAGGGTGACGGACCAGATTGTGCGGCGCCCGGATCAGTTCCTCCCGCGAAAACCCGCTGATTTCAACGAACGCGTCGTTGCAGTAGGTGATCACGCCCTTGGCATCGGTGGTGGAAATCAACCGTTGCTGAGCTGGAAAGGTCCGCTCGCGTTGTGTAATGGGCTGGTTGTTACGCATGGTTTTTCAATCCGCAAGGCTTTGAAAGGTTGTCGGCGCTGACAGGTTTTTATTGAAGTTTTTTCAAATTCAGGGACGCCGTCGCAAAACCGCGCTTGCGTCAACTGGCCAGCATCGGATAGGTGAACAGGCCAAAGTGCAACAGATTCAGGCCGAAATGCGTGGCGATCGCCGCGCCCAGTCCGCCGAAACGATAGGCCAGACCATAGCCGACCCCGGCCACTCCTGCCAGCAACACCCAAGTCCAGCCGGCACCGGCATGCACCAGACCAAACAGCAGCGACGCCGACAGCAGCGCAAGGTTATCGCCGTAGGGCAGATGTTTAAGGCGACGGCTGAGTCCGCCCTGTATATAACCGCGAAACAGCGCTTCCTCGACCAGCGTCACCAGCAGCAGATTGTTCAGCACCCACAGCCAGGCCTGATCCGGCCACTTCGGCGCCCAGGCGATGACGCCCAGCAACAGCGCGCCGCCGAGGGCGAGAATCGCGCACAACGTAAGGGCGAGGGCGGTGGCATAAACAGTCAGGCGCAACGAACGCCGAGCGACGATCCACGGACAGACCAGCAGCAGCCAGAAGCCCACCAGCGGTTTGTCGAGGTTGAGGTACATCGCAAACGGCACGGCGTTGTCAGTGAAGCGTTGCGGGTTGATCGTGCGTCCGTTGGCGAAGCCCGGTAACCAGTGCAGCGCAAGTGCCACGGCCAAAACAATGAACAGGCCATGGCCAAGCCAGCGCGCAAACGGTACTTGTTGCTGGCGCACGGCGAACGCGGCGAACAGCAAAAGCCCCACGGAGATCAATGCCAGCCAACCGAGTTGGCCATAGCTCAGGGCCAATCCGTAACCGAGGCCGAGCAGCGCGAGATAAAGCCAGGGCAGCGCCTTCATCGAAAGTCCTTGTGCGAGATTTCTGGGAAGGGGCTTTCTACACGGGCGAGGGAGGTGGGACAAGTAAAGGTGTGGCGACAAACCGGGACAACGTAACGCTGGATAGTCATATACGGAACCTAATGTGGGAGCGGGCTTGCTCGCGAATGGGGTGTCACCGATACAGAACAGGTGACTGACACAGCGCATTCGCGAGCAAGCCCGCTCCCACATTGGATCATTTCAGTCAGAAATCGGTGGGCGTTCGGTATCAGCGCAGGCCCAGTTTCGCCGCCGCGCGCTCGGTAATTTCGGTGCGCAGTTTCAACGAAGGCGCCGCGCGCAACCGTGCTTCATCGACCACCGCAGTCGGCGCCACGTCCGGGCTGCCGGCATTGAACGGCGGGGCCGGGGCATATTCCAGTTGCAACTGCACCAGTTGCGCCGTGTCGGCATCGACCAGTTCCGCCGCCAGCACCAAAGCGAAATCGATGCCAGCGGTAATTCCGCCACCGGTAAACAGATTGCCGTCGCGTACCACCCGATCCTTCACCGCAATCGCCCCCAGCGTCGGCAGCAACTCGTGATATGCCCAATGCGTGGTCGCGCGCTTGCCCTGCAGCAGGCCAGCCGCGCCGAGCACCAGCGAGCCGGTGCACACCGAGGTCACGTAACGTGCCTGCGCGGCCTGGCGTTTGATGAAATCCAGCGTCTGCTGATCTTCCATCAGGGCCCGACGCCACTGCCGCCGGGCACGCAGATTACGTCCAGATCCGGGCAATCCTCAAAGGTCGTAGTCGGTTTCAGCAGCAGGCCGGTGCTGGCCGTCACCGGCATCAGGTCCTTCCAGATCAGGTGCACCTGCACGCCGGGCAACGAGGCGAGTACGTCGTAAGGGCCGGTCAGGTCGAGTTGCTGAACCTGCGGGAATAACAGAAAACCGATCTGCAGCGTCATCGTTCTTGCTCCGTTGAAAGAAGTGGACGACTGCACTGTAGGCGCGTAGGTTCTGGCGCATACGCCAATCACCCCACGAATTACGCCAAATGCCTAAAGCCATTCACGTCCTCGCGTTCGCCAACATGCAGATTCTTGATGTCACCGGACCGCTGCAGGTGTTCGCCTCGGCCAACGATCTGGCCCGCCAGCGCGGTTTGCCGATGCCCTATGCGCCGAGCGTGATCGCCAGTGGCGGCGGGGCGGTGATGTCATCGGCGGGGTTGGCGGTGCTCGCCGAACCCTTGCCACAAACGCCCAGCGACACCTTGATCATCGCCGGCGGCTGGGGCATTTATCCTGCCGCCGAAGACCCGCAATTGGTCGACTGGGTGCGCGAGCACGGCTCTCATTGCCGGCGCGTGGCTTCGGTGTGCACCGGGGCCTTTCTGCTCGCGGCCAGCGGCTGGCTCGATGGCCGCCGCGTGGTGACGCACTGGACGCGTTGCGAGCAACTGGCCGCGCAACATCCCAATCTGCACGTGGAAGCCAATCCGATTTTCATCAACGATGGCCCGGTGTGGACGTCCGCCGGGGTCACGGCAGGCATCGATCTGGCGTTGGCCATGGTCGAAGAAGACCTCGGCCGCGATATCGCCCTCGACGTCGCCCGGCACTTGGTCGTTTTCCTGAAACGCCCGGGCGGACAGTCGCAGTTCAGCGTGACGCTGTCGCTGCAGCAACAGGGCAACCGCTTCGATGAACTGCACGCCTGGATCGCCGAAAACCTGACCTGCGACCTCGGCATCCCGACCCTCGCCGAACAGGCCGGCATGAGCGAACGCAGTTTTATCCGCCACTACCGCGCCGACACCGGCCAGACCCCGGCGCGGGCGATCGAATTGATCCGCGTGGAAACCGCTCGACGACTGCTCAGCGATACCGGCCTGCCGGTGAAACGCATCGCCGCCAATTGCGGCTTTGGCAGCGAAGAGACGCTGCGGCGCAGTTTTCTGCGAGCGATTGGCGTGACGCCGCAGGCTTATCGGGAGCGGTTTTCGGTCAGCGTTGCAGCAGATCCAGTATCGCCTTGAGGGTTTCCTGGGGCGCTTCTTCGGGAATGTTGTGGCCGACACCCGCCAGCACGCGCCGCTCATAGAAGCCGCTGAAATGTTCGGCATCTTCATCAATCAGCGAAGGCGGGCCGACGCCATCATCGGCGCCGCACAGCGAAATGCTCGGCACGCTGATCACCGGCTGTGTGGCCAGCGCTTCTTCCATCCACTCCAGGGCTGGATCGCCCGGGGCGTAGCCGAAGCGATGCCGATAGGAATGAATCACCACGTCGACAAAGTCAGGATTATCAAAAGCGCCAGCGGTCAGCGGATAGCGTTCGTCCTTTCGCGCCCATGTCGGCGACCACAGCCGCCAGAGTAACTGACACAACTCCCGGCGATTCTGCTTAAGGCCCTCGACGCCACGGGGCGTGTGGAAGTAGTACTGATACCAGAGCCGATGCTCGTCTTCGGGGTCCAACGGCTGTTTCGCATGGGCGATGTCCTGCACGAGGTAGCCGTCGCCGCTGACCAGCCCGCGCACTCGCGCCGGAAACAGCGCCGCGACAACACACGCCGCCCGACCGCCCCAGTCATAACCGCAAAGCGTGGCCCGTTCGATGCCCAGCGCATCCATCAGATCGAGCAAGTCCTGCGCCATCGCAGCTTGCTGACCGGAGCGCAGGGTTTGCGCACTGTTGAACCGGGTCGGCCCGTACCCGCGCAAGTACGGCACGATGACGCGGTAGCCTTGCGCGGCCAGCGCCGGGGCGACTTCGTCGAAGGCGCGCGGGGAATAGGGAAGCCGTGGAGCAGAATCACTGCGGGGCCGCTGGCAGGGCCATGCTGTTCGTAGGCGATGATCAGAAAAGGGGTAAGGACTGACTGAATCATGACTGACAACTCCGTGCAAACGTCTTCCAAACCGTAGACCATCGGATAGACTGCGCAGCTCATTCTGTCGACTGGCTTCAAGGACGATACATGTCATTCAAAACGCTGCTTGTTGTGTTGGGACTCGTCGTGATGCTGACCGGTTGCGCATCGCCACCGGCACTGCCGGACACCCCGCAGCGCCGTGAACTGATGGAACGCATGTTTGCCAAGTCGACGATCATGCTGTCCTTCAAGGAGTTGGACGCGCGATCCGCCGCCGTGCCGGGCGAACCGCAACGCCAGCTCAGCGCCGATGAGGCATTGGCCCGACACAAGAAACAAATGAATGTCGACCTGCCGGCGGCGTACTGGGAGCAGCGCCGGGCAAACCTCGCGCAACTTATCGATGCCAGAGCAAAAGGTGAAGCCATCGGTCTGGCGGCATACAAGCAAAAGTACTTCGAGCAACTGTCCCAGGCGCCGACGCCAATGCTCGCGGCGCTGGCCAATGCGCCGAGGATGGACGCGCTGGCAGAGTTTCCATTGGTGCTGCCCAATGATCATCAGCTCAGTTACTTCTACCTGATGACCGTTGCGGATGAAACGTTTTGGGAAATCGAGCAGTTCTACCAGCACATGGCCGATCTGGACGCCCAGTACGGCGTCTGTGCCCTGTACCCGGATTGCTACCGCCCGGACTTCCGCACGGCTAAGCCTCAAGCTCCGCGATCTGATTGAAATATTTCGCCCGATCCGGCGTAAACGTCACCTTCATCTTCGTCCGCGAGCACGTCAGCGCGCGCTCCTGCGCCAGATCAATATCCAGATCCTCGCCGCGCAGACCCTGCCACTGCGCCAGATATTTCAGCGAGCCGTACTTCTCGTTTTTCTTCAGGCTGCGACTGACGCCGCCCTTCCAGCCGAGCACCGGCAGTTCTCCGGAGAGGCATTTCAACGCGAGGTCGGGAAAGCGTTCGGCGCGCTGGCGGCCGATTTCCCAGCATTTGATCAGGCCTTGGTCGGCGGCTTCCCAGAGCTGGGTGCGGCTCAGCCCGGTGCGAAGGGGGAGTCGATGCTGCGCTGGATGTGGTGAGGCATTCCGCTTCCTTGAATTCGGGGTGGCTGGACAGCTCCGCTGTGCCCGTTGCGTTGGATGGTAGGTGCGGATGTAACGGCTGGCAACAAGGTATTTCGGCGTGTAAGCGCACGTTGCGCGAGGCGTTTCAACGTGACGTGAGTGGTTTTTGCAGGTGCGGTTTTTTCACAGACTGTCGCCAGACGTAACCGGCGTAAGGGTTTGACAGCGGATACGGGCCTGAACCAGTTATCTGGCATGCAGGCCCATTGTGGAAAAATACCTGTCGATCAGGGATCAGTCTGACAGGCGCTGGCGAAAAAGCTCAGCGCCTACGGCTGCCAGGAACTCTTCTCGCCACTCAACTTGCGATCAAGGAAACTCGCCGCACTGATCAACGCCAGATGCGTCAGCGCTTGCGGCGTGTTGCCCAGATGCCGGCCATGGCTGTCGAACTCTTCGGCGTACAGCCCAAGCGGGTTGGCGTATCGCAGCAATTGCTCGAACTCCAGATGAGCCTTTTCTACTTGCCCGGCCCGAGCCAGGCATTCGACGTACCAGAACGAACACGCAGCGAACGCGCCTTCGGTGCCGCTGAGGCCATCGATGTTGGCGTCTTCGTTGCGATAGCGATAGACCATGCCGTCGCGCACCAGGGTTTTTCGATCGCCTCGAGGGTCGACAGCCAGCGCGGGTCCTTGGCGCTGACGAAACGTACCAGCGGCATCAGCAGCATCGAGCCGTCCAGCGCGGTGCCGCCCTTGTACTGGACGAAATGCCCGCGTTCTTCATCCCAGAAGTTGTCCCAGATGTCGGTGTAGATCGCT
Organism: Pseudomonas sp. B21_DOA; assembly: GCA_030544685.1. Lineage (NCBI taxonomy): Bacteria > Pseudomonadati > Pseudomonadota > Gammaproteobacteria > Pseudomonadales > Pseudomonadaceae > Pseudomonas > Pseudomonas sp. B21_DOA. The sequence continues at coordinate 3,004,874 of CP086683.1, forward strand.
TGCCGGGTCTGATCCCAACGGGCGAACGGTGCCGGCAGCGAACGCTTGGAGGCCAGACGTATCGCCCGGTCCAGCGCCACCCAGCACATCAGCCGCGAGTGCAGGAAGTGATGGGTCTCACCGCGCATTTCCCAGATGCCGACATCTTCGCTCTGCCAGGTCTCGCAAACCTGATCGACCACCTCGCCGACGTGCCGCCAGCCTTCGTGGGAAATCGCGTCGCCGTACTTGTTGACCAGATACACGGCGTCCATCAGCTCACCGAAGATGTCGAGCTGGATTTGGTCATAAGCGCCATTACCGATGCGCACCGGTTGCGCCCCGCCGTGACCGGACAGGTGCGCGAGTTCGGTTTCCGGCAATTCCTGCTGGCCGTCGATGGCATAGAGGATGTTGAGTTTCATCGGTTTGCCGCAGCAATCGCTGACCCGTCCGCGCAGCCACTGCATGTAATGGTTGGCCTCGTCGACAAAACCCAGGCGCATGAACGCGTAAACGGTGAACGAGGCATCGCGGATCCATGTGTAGCGATAGTCCCAATTGCGCTCGCCGCCGGGAGTTTCCGGCAGGCCGAAGGTGGCGGCGGCAAGGATCGCACCGTGCCGGCGTGAGGTCAGCAGTTTCAGGGCGAGGGCGGAGCGGTTGACCATTTCCCGCCAGCGTCCGCGATAGTTGGATTGGCCGATCCAGCCACGCCAGAATTTCAGGGTGCGCTGCATGCACAGCTCGGCGGCGCCTTCAGTAAAGCGCGGGTCGTCGCTGCCGCCGAGCATGAATGCGGCGGTTTCGTTGTGCTCGAGGGTGAACTGCGCGACGGCGGCTTGCGCGTCGATTTGCAGCGCCTGATCCGAGGCAAGGCGTATCGACGGCTGGCCAACGGCGTGGAACGTCACGTCCTTGGCGCCCATCTCTGCCCGGGTGTCGGCGCGACCGTAGTCGTGGCGCACCGCGCAACGCAGGTTGAACGTCGCCGAGCCGCTGACCACGCGCACCCGGCGCATCAGCAGGGGCAGGGCGTCGACATCGTCACCGATGGGCAGCAGATCGGTGACTTCCACCACCGCGTGTTCGCTCAGCCAGCGGGTCTGCAAGACGTTGGTGTCGGGCAGATAAATCTGTTCCCGGCGCGCATCCGGCAAGTCCGGCGCGAGCTGGAAAATCCCTGCTTGCGGGGTGTCGAGCAGCGAGCAGAAAATCGTCGGGCTGTCGAACTCCGGCCAGCAGAAAAATCCACGCTGCCCTTGTCGTTGACCAGTGCGGCGCTGCGCATGTCGCCGATGATGCCATGGGCACCGATGGGACTTTGTTGTTCCACTTCAGGCTCAGCCATTGCCGCGAAACTCCGGATAGAGGCTCATCCCGCCATCGATGAACAGGGTGGTGCCGACGATGTAGTCAGACACATCGGAAGCGAGGAAAACCACTGCGTTGGCAACATCCTCGACATCGCCAATGCGTCCGTAGGGAATCAGTTCGAGGAGTTTTTCGCCGGCTTCGCCTGCGGTGGTGTCAGCGTTGATCGCGGTGCTGATCGCACCGGGCGCAATGCTGTTGATGCGGATGCGCTGGTGGCTGACTTCCTGGGCGAGGCTCTGCATCAACTGATCGACGCCGCCCTTCGATGCCGCGTAATTGACATGCCCGGCCCACGGAATGCGCTGGTGCACCGAACTCATGTGAATGATCTTGCCCGCCGCGCGCGACACGCCTTCGCGCACGCCCTGACGCTGGAAAATCCGCAACGCCGCCCGCGCGCAGAGGAACTGCCCGGTGAGGTTGACGCCGATTACCGTGTTCCAGTCGTCGAGCGTCATGTCCACGGCGGCAGCGTCTTTTGCAGGCCGGAATTGGCGACGAGAATGTCCAGCGAGCCGAAGGCTTCGACGGTCTTGGCGAACAGCCTTTCGACCTCTTCTTCCTTCGAGACATCGGCGCCGATGGCGAGGGCCTTGCCGCCTTCGGCGTTGATCTGTGCAGCCAGTTCTTCGGCGGGTTTGGCGCTGCTGTTGTAGTTGATCACGACCGCAGCGCCGGCGGCGGCCAGTGCTTTAGCGGCGGCATGGCCGATGCCGGAGCTGGCACCCGTGACCAGCGCCACCTGATGAGCGAGGGAAATCTGCATGACGATTCGCGCCTTGGTTCCAGAGACTTAAGTAGCTGACTGATGGCAGACGCTGAGAGTTCATTTGCTGGAAGCGGTGATTGCGCTGGCCCCTTCGCGAGCAGGCTCGCTCCCACAGGGGACGGCATTTCGAATGTGCGAGCGAAGGGGCCTTCACAGACCGCTAACAATTGCGCGCTTCCACGGCATTCAAGGCTATGGCAACTTGGCCGCCCCTGATGAGGCTGCAATCGATGGCAAATCCCTACCGCGAATTGTTCACCGCCCCCGGCGCCCGTGCGTTTGTGCTGGCCGGGATGCTGGCGCGCATGCCGATTTCCATGACCGGCATTGGCCTGATCACCATGCTCGCGCAGTTGAACGGTGGTTATGCGCTGGCGGGTGCGGTGGCGGCGACGTTTGCCTTGGCCACGGCGTTTTGCGCGCCGCAGGTATCGCGACTGGTTGACCGCTACGGGCAGGGGCGGGTGCTGCCGATCGCAGCGCTGACCGGTGGCGGTGGGTTATTGATGTTGCTGCTGTGCACGCGTTTGCAGGCGCCGGACTGGACCTTGTTCGTCTTCGCCGCGCTGGCCGGGTGCATGCCGAGCATGTCGGCGATGGTGCGGGCGCGCTGGACCGAGATCTATCGTGGCCAGCCGCAATTGCAGACGGCGTATGCGCTGGAGTCGGTGCTCGACGAAGTGTGTTTTATCGTCGGGCCGCCGCTGTCGGTGGGCCTGTCGGTCGCGGTGTTTCCCGAAGCCGGGCCGCTGGCGGCGCTGTTGGCCCTGGCCATCGGCGTGACGGTGTTTGTCGCCCAGCGCAGCACCGAGCCGCCCGTGCACGTGCAGGAGTCGCAGCATCAGGGCTCGATCATTCGCTCGACCGACGTGCAATGGCTGCTGGCGTTGATGCTGGCGATGGGCGTGATCGTCGGAGTCATCGATGTGGTCAGCGTCGCTTTCGCTCAACATCAGGGCCAGCCGGCAGCGGCGAGTATTGTCTTGTCGGTATACGCGATTGGCTCATGCCTGGCCGGCATCGCCTTCGGTGCGATGCGTTCGAAACTGCCGTTGCCGCGCCTGTTTCTCTACGGCGGCGTGGCGACGGCGGTGACCACGCTGCCGCTGCTTTTGGCGAGCAACATCCTCGGCTTGTCGATCGCGGTATTTATCGCCGGCCTGTTCTTTTCGCCGACGCTGATTGTGGCAATGGCGTTGATCGAACGCATCGTGCCACCGGCCAAACTGACCGAGGGCCTGACCTGGCTGGTGACCGGGCTGAGCATCGGCGTGGCGATCGGCGCCGCCGGTTCCGGCGCGCTGGTGGATGCGTTTGGTGCGCGCAGCGGGTTTTGGCTGGCGATAGCGGCGGGGGCGGTGGTACTGGTTTCAGCGTTTCAAAGTTTCCGTCACTTGAAATAACAATCCTGTTGTAGGAGCTGACGAGTGCAACGAGGCTGCGATCTTTTGACTTTGACTTTGGATTTTGAAGATCAAGATCAAGATCAAAGATCGCAGCCTCGTTGCACTCGTCAGCTCCTACGCTCCTACGCTCCTACAGGAAATGGGGTTACCAGCCTCGTCCTGAGTTGATCCAGAAGTTGACGGATAGCGAAGTCGACACCGACTCCACCTGATGGAACCAGCCCTCTGGCAAAAACAGCAGATCCCCAGCCTCCAGCGTCACCCGCAAAAACGTCACCTCCCGCGCTGCCGGGAAACGTTCATAGTCCGGCGCGTCCGGGTTGAAATCGCAGCCATCCAGGCCTCCCTTGGGCGCTGTCGACCAGGTGCCCAGCGCTTCGCGGTGATGCGGCGCGGCGAGGGTGAATTTTTCTGCCCCCAGACCTGGGCGAAGAGGTTGTCGGTGTCATCGCGGTGCAACGGCGTCAGCGTGCCCTTGGGGCCGATCCAGATCCGTGGCGGGATGAACAGCGAGGTGTCGAAGTAGGGCGGGTATTGGATCTGTTGCAGCAATTGCGCCGGCAGAATGTTGTTGCCCATGTACGCCGGCGGCTCGCCGTCCGCGCCCTTGACCGCCGGGCTGTCCAGCGAGGCGATGAATTCGGCCATCGAGGTCGAGCGGAAATCACGCTCGGTGGAAAAGGTCTTCTTCACGTAATCGCCGTGGCGGGTGATGCCCTGCAGTTCAGCAAAATGCACCAGCGATTCCTCACGGCTCAGGCTGAACAACGGCCAGTCGTGCAGGGCATTGCTGATCACCAACGGAATGCCGTTGGGCAGATAACGGGTTTCGAATTCGTGTCGGCTCAACTCGGCGCGCGCACGCCGTTCGATGCTGGTCTGCCGAGGCAGCGCAGCAGTGAGCTTTTCACTGAAGCGCGGCGGCGTCGGGTAGCGCTTGTTCATGTCGACTTTTTCCACCGTGCCGCCACCCTGGCGGGCGTGGTCGATGATCTGCGGCAACATCGTCGCCAGACCCATGTTGCCGCCGATCTTCAGGCGCCCGCTGGCGAACAGTTCCTCGACGTTGACCACGCCGGCCATGATCCCGAGAAAGTCTTTTTCCGCGACTTCGATGGTCACGTTCGGACGCGGGTGACGCCCGACTTCCGTGCGCTGGCTGGTCTTGATGTCATACCAGTACGCCTGCTGCGCGCTGAAAATGAACTGGAAAACCCCTCAATGCCGACCGCGCCGGCGTTGGCGAACAACTTGCCCAGAATGCTCTGCAGGTCCACGGTGATGCCCTCGCGATTGTTGTTTTTTCCTGAACAGGCAACGAGCGGCTGGCGGCGGAATTTAGCGGGCGGGCGACTAATTTGTCCGGCGAGTGATCCGTCTTTCTTGCAGACACATTTTTCAAGGAAAGCGCGGTGACCAAGCTGACATTGCTGTGCCTGCCCTATTCGGGCGCCAGCGCCATGGTTTACAGCCGCTGGCGGCGTCAACTGCCGACGTGGCTGCAATTGCAACCGGTGGAACTGCCGGGGCGTGGCGCGCGGTTCGATGAGCCCCTGCAAACCGACATGCGCGCACTGGCGCGGCAACTGGCGCGCGAGCACAAAGCGGGGCTGCAAGGCCCGTATGCGTTGTTCGGGCATAGCCTGGGTGCGTTGCTCGCCTGCGAAATGGCCCATGCCTTTCGCGAACTCGGCATGCCCGAGCCGCTGGCGCTATTTGCCTCCGGCACCGCCGCACCGACGATGCGCAGCGATTACGACCGCGGCTTTGCCGAACCGCGCAGTGATGCAGAGCTCATCGAACAGCTGCGCACCTTTCAGGGCACCAGCGAAGAAGTCCTCGCCAATAAAGAGTTGATGAGCCTGACCCTGCCGGTGCTGCGCGCCGATTTCATGATGTGCGGGCGCTTCACGCCTGCCCAGCGGCCCTTGCTCAATTGCCCGGTGCACGTGCTCGGTGGCAAGGAAGACCGCGCCACCACCGAACAACTGATCGGCTGGAGCAAAGAGACCCTGGGCAGTTTCTCGGTGGACATGATGACCGGCGGGCATTTCTTCATTCATGAGCACGAAGCGCGGGTCATTCGCGCGATCAAGACGCATCTGGAAGTGCATCACCGGCGCCTTGCGCAGGCCGCGCAACCGGCGTTCTGAGACGCGACTCATCTATCATTTTCAGGAGGCCAGTCATGGCTGTTGCTCTGGGATTTTCCGTTCGGCCGCTGCTGCCTGAGCGCGGGCGCTTGCCGCTGCTGGTCGAGGCGGGCGATGCCGACACCGATCTGTTGGCGGTATTCGATGAATTGCAGGCGTTGGTTGACGAGCACCTGCTGCGCGACGGTGGCGTGCTGTTTCGCGGCTTTCGCCTCGACGGCGCCGAGCAGTTCCGCCAGTTTGCCGCGAGTTTCGGCCATCCATTGCTCAACTACGAGTTCGGCTCGACGCCGCGCACCAACGTCACCCAAGGCGTGTACACCTCCACCGAATACCCGGCGCACCAAAGCATTCCGCTGCACAACGAACAGGCCTATTCCCGCGACTGGCCGATGAAGATCTGGTTCTACAGCATGATCGCCGCCAGGTCCGGCGGTGAGACGCCGATTGCCGACAGCCGCGAAGTCTACCGGCGCATCCCCGTGGCGATCCGCGAGCGTTTCGTCAGTAAAGGCCTGATGTATGTGCGCAACTTCGGCAATGGCCTCGACGTGGCGTGGGAAGACGTGTTCAACACCGAAGACCGTGAAGTCGTCGAGGCCTACTGCAAGGCTCACGGCATCGTCTGCGAATGGAAGGACGACGGTGAGCTGCGCACGCGGCAGACCTGTCAGGCGGTGGCGGTGCACCCGGTGACGGGCGACCACGTCTGGTTCAATCAGGCGCACCTGTTTCACATCTCCAATCTGCCAGCGGACGTACGCGAAAGCCTGCTCGACATCGTCGACGAAGAAGACCTGCCGCGTAACGTCTACTACGGCGACGGCTCGCCGATCGAAGACGAAGTGCTGGCGCAGATTCGTGCGGTGCTCGACGACTGTGCGATCAGTTTCCCTGGCAGGAGGGCGATGTGCTGATGCTCGACAACATGCTTTCGGCTCACGCGCGCTCACCGTTCGAAGGGCCGCGCAAAGTTATCGTGGCGATGGCCGAGGGGCATTCGCAGGACGTGCGCTGACCTGTTCGCAACCCTTCAACTCAAATGCCGAATCCGGGCCTGTACCGGCTTCGGCATTTGTCTGTCTGGCCTTTGTACCGTCGGGCCGTGATTGCCGCAGGCGCGCTAAATCATTGCGCGGGCCATTCGTTCTTGTTGATACGACCGGGTCTCCAGGTCACGCCGCCGATCAGCAAGGACTCCACGCATGAATGCCGCAGACGCACAGAAACTAGCCCGCCGCTTTATCGAATTGCCCCAGGACAAACGCCGTCTGTTCCTCGCCGGCATGGCCCGCGAGGGCATCGATTTTGCGCAGCTTCCGATGACCGCCTGCGACGGCATCGCCGAGCGTGACGGCCTGTCTTACGCGCAGCAGCGCATGTGGTTTCTCTGGCAGCTGGAGCCGACCAGCGCCGCCTACAACCTGCCGATGGCGGTGCGTCTGGAGGGCGATCTAAACGTCGAGGCACTGGAACAGGCCTTCAGTCGTCTGGCGGCGCGCCACGAATGTTTGCGCACCACCTTCGGCCAGGACGGCGAGCGTGCCTTCCAGCGCGTGGCCGCACCGCAGCCACTGAAACTGCCGGTGACTGACCTGAGCGAGTTGCCCCAAGCCCAGCGCTGGCCGCTGGCGCAGCAGCACATGATGGCCGAGGCGACCCAGGCCTTCGACCTGCAGAACGGCCCGCTGCTGAGCCTGCGGCTGTTGCGCCTGGCCGCGCAGGAACACGTGCTGCTGCTGACCCTGCATCACATCATCGCCGACGGCTGGTCGATGAACATTCTGATCGACGAATTCATGCGCACCTACGACGCGTTGGTGGCCGGGCGTGAACCGACCCTGGCGCCGCTGACCGTGCAATACCGCGACTACGCACTGTGGCAACGCAGCTGGCTGGAGGCCGGTGAGCGCGAGCGGCAACTGGACTACTGGCGCACGCAACTGGGTGACGAACATCCCGTGCTGGAATTGCCCACCGACCGCGCTTATCCGGCGCAAGCCAGCCATCAGGGCGCACGCCTGGAAACGGTGATCGACGCAGCCCTGCGCGAAGAGCTGAAAAACCTTGCGCAGCGTCAGGGCGTGACCTTGTTCGTGGTGTTGCTGGCAGCGTTCAAGACCCTGTTGCATCGCTACAGCGGCCAGACCGATATTCGTGTTGGCGGGCTGATCGCCAACCGCACCCGCAGTGAAACCGAAGGCCTGATCGGTTTCTTCGTCAACACGCAGATCCTGCGCAGCGCGGTCACCGCACAAACGCCCTTCACTGAGTTGCTGCAGAACCTGCGCCAGGCTGCACTGGGCGCTCAGGCCCATCAGGATCTGCCGTTCGACGCCTTGATCGAAGCCCTGCAACCGGCGCGCAGCCAAAGCCACAATCCGCTGTTTCAAGTGATGTTCAACCACCAGCCGCTGGTTACCGATTTGCATCAGGCGCAACTCGCTTCAGGCTTGCGCGTGGGTTATCTGAGCGAAGAGCAACTGGCCGGCAGCGCTCGGCAACACGCGGCCACCAGTGATCTGATGCTCGACACCCGCGAGGAGGGCGAGCAACTGTTTGCCGCCTTCACGTACGCCACGGATATTTTTGATGCCGCGACCATCGCCGCGCTGGCCGGGCATTGGCGCAACATTCTCCAGTCGGTGTGCCGTGATCCGCAGCAGTTGATCGGCGAAGTGACGATGCTCGCCGACAGCGAACGGCAAGCGCTGATACAAGCGACTGCACCCGTGCCTCGGTTTACCAGCGTGCAAAGCCTGTTCGAAGCGCAAGTCGCGCGCACTGCGCAAGCCCCGGCGGTGCTGTTGGCCACAGCGCCTGCGCCGACATTCAGCTACGACGAGCTCAACAGCCGCAGCAATCGTCTGGCCCATCAGTTGCGCGCACAGGGTGTCGGCCCGGACGTGCTGGTCGGCGTCGCGCTGGAGCGTTCGCTGGAACTGGCGGTGGCGCTGCTGGCCGTGCTCAAGGCCGGCGGTGCCTATGTGCCGCTGGATCCGCAGACCCCGGTCGAACGCTTGCGCCATGTGCTCGCTGACAGTGGTTTGAAACTGTTGCTCAGCGACCAGCAAAGCCTCGCCAGCCTGCCGCCACTCGACGGCATCGAGTGCCTGTGTCTGGAGCAATTGCCCGCCAGCGAGCAGAGCGACAACCTGCCGGTCACTGTCGAGGCTGACAACCTCGCGTACGTGATCTACACCTCTGGCTCCACCGGGCGGCCGAAAGGCGTGGCGGTCAGTCATGGCGCGCTGAGCGAGTTTATCGCCCGCGCCATCGACTACAGCGATCTGCGCGAAGGCGACCGGGTTCTGCAATTCGCCACCAGCAGCTTCGACGGTTTCGTCGAGCAGTTTTTCCCGCCGCTTTGCCATGGCGCGAGCGTGGTCATGCGCGACGCGCCGTTGTGGGACAGCGCGACGCTGCATCAGGTCATCATCGATCACGGCATCACTCTGGCCGACCTGCCGGCGGCCTACTGGTATTGGCTGGTGCAGGAATACGCGGCGAAACCGCCGGCCAGTTTCGGTGCGCTGCGGCAGATTCACGTCGGCGGCGAAGCCATGGCCGTGGATGGATTGCGCTTGTGGCAGCAGGCCGGCCTGGGGCATGTGCGTTTGCTCAACACCTACGGCCCGACCGAGGCCACGGTGGTCTCGACGATTCATGACTGCACCGCGCTGACCGCGCAGGACGTGTCGTGGCGCGGCATGCCGATCGGCCTCGGACTGGCAGCGCGGCGTCTGTACGTGCTCGACGATGATCTGAACCTGCTGCCGCAAGGTGCGGTGGGCGAGTTGTACATCGGTGGGCCGGGGCTGGCGCGCGGTTATCAGCGTCAGCCGAGCCTCAGTGCCGAGCGTTTCATCGCCGACCCGTTTGCCGACGGCCAGCGCCTGTACCGCACCGGCGACCGTGCACGGCTGCGCAGCGATGGCGCGCTGGAATATGTCGGTCGGGTCGATCATCAGGTGAAGATTCGCGGCTTCCGCATCGAACTGGGCGAGATCGAATCGCGCCTGCAGCAATCTCCGGGCGTTCGCGAAGCAGTGGTGCTGGCGGTGCCGTTCGCCGGCGGTGCGCAACTGGTCGCTTACGTGGTGACAGAACCTGCGGTGCTTGCCAGCGCGGCAACGCAAACGGCGTTCCGTCAGCAGACCCGCGCGGCGCTGCAAGCCAGCCTGCCGGATTACATGGTGCCGGGGCATCTGCTGTTGCTGGCGAACCTGCCGCTGACACCGAGTGGCAAGCTCGACCGCAAGGCCTTGCCAGCGCCGGATCCGGCGCAGTTGCAGGGCGATTATCGCGCCCCGCAATCGCCGGCCGAACAATGTCTGGCGCAGGTCTGGGCCGAGGTGCTGCACGTGCCGCGTGTGGGCCTGGACGATCACTTTTTTGAACTGGGTGGCCACTCGTTGCTGGCCGCGCAGGTGATCGCCCGGGTCAAGGAGCAGATGGGTGTGGTGCTGCCGCTGCGCAGCCTGTTCGAAAAACCGCTGCTGGCGGATCTCGCCGAGGTGCTCGGGCAACTGGCCGAGACGAGCGGCGACGACGACTGGTCCGACCTGGATCAGTTCATGAATGCTTTGCAAGGAGAAGAAGTATGAGCGGCACGATGGCGGAACGTATTGCAAAAGGTTCGTCGGCCTGCCGCTGGAACAGCGTCGGCTGTTTCTCGCCAAGCTGCGCGAGGAGGGCAAGGATTTCAGCCTGTTGCCGCTGCCGGTCAGCCGCCACGACTGCGCGCAGATTCCCTGTCGTTCGCCCAGCAACGCCTGCTGTTTCTCTGGCAACTGGAACCGCACAGCGCCGCATACAATATGGCCGCTGGCTTGCGTCTGAAAGGCCGGCTGGATGAGTCGGCCCTGAGCCGCTCGTTCGATCATCTGCTGGCGCGCCATGAAGTGTTGCGCACGGTGTTTCACACCGACGGTGATCAAGCGCATCAGCTGATTCTCGAGCAGCAAAGTATTGCGCTGGAACGCTTCGATCTGACCGGTACCGCCGCGCAAGAGCGCGAAGAACTGCTCGCGCAACACGTGCAAGACGTCACCGCGCAACCGTTCGATCTGCGCCACGGCCCGTTGTTGCGCGCCAGTCTGTTTGCTCTGGCCGACGATGAGTTCGTGCTGGTGGTGAGCATGCATCACATCGTCTCCGATGGCTGGTCGATGGACGTCATGGTCAAGGAGTTCGTGCAGTGCTATCCGGCGTTCAGCCTGCAGCGCGAACCGCAATTGCCGGCGCTGCCGTTGCAATACGCTGACTACGCGATCTGGCAGCGGCGCTGGCTGGAGGCCGGCGAGGGCGAACGCCAGCTCGACTACTGGCGTCAGCAACTGGGCGACGAACATCCGCTGCTGGAAGTGGCGCCGGACTTTGCCCGACCGCTGACACAAAGCTTTGCAGGACAGACCCTGAGTTTCGATTTCGGTGCTGACCTTTCGCAGCAGCTCAATGCCTTCGCGCGCAGCCAGGGCATCAGCCTGTTCATGCTGGTGCTGGCCGGGTTCTCGCTGTTCCTTTCGCGTCTGGCCGGCGAGCGCGACATTCGTGTCGGCGTGCCGAATGCCAACCGTGGCCGCGCCGAAGTCGAGGGGCTGATCGGTTTCTTCGTCAACACTCAGGTGCTGCGCTGCCAGGTCGATGAGCGCGGCAGTTTCGCCGATTTGCTCGCGCAGGTGCGTGAAGCGGCGTTCGGCGCGCAGGCGCATCAGGAATTGCCGTTCGAGCAACTGGTCGACGAATTGGTCGCCGAACGCACACTGGGCCACAACCCGTTGTTCCAGGCCAAGTTCAACCAGAACGTCGGTATGCAGAAACAGCGCTCGATGGCTTTGCCCGGCCTGACCGTCAGCGAATACCCGCTGGCCAAGGACGGCACGCATTTCGATCTGGCGCTGGACATCACCGACGACGGCGCACTGATCCATGGCCAGCTGACCTACGCCAGCGATCTCTATCGGGCGGAAACGGTCGCCGGTTTTGTACCGATGTTGCTGGATCTGTTTACACAGTTGCTCAACTCGCCGCAGGCGCCATTGCACACGGTTGCCACACCACGGCCTGCTGCGCTTGCCATTCACCGCGAACCGGCGTTGACGGTGTTGCAGCACTGGACGCGTGAAGTGGCCCGGCAGCCGCAGGCGCTGGCCGCTCGTGATCTGCAGAAGACAATGACGTTCCAGGCGCTGGATCAGGATGCCAATCGTCTCGCCCATTATTTGCGTGCGCAGGGCGTCAACGTTGGCGACCCGGTGGCGGTGCTGCTCGAGCGTTCGCTGGACTGGCTGACTTGCCTGCTGGCGATTCTCAAGGCTGGCGCGGTGTACATGCCGCTCGACGTCAAGGCGCCGAGCGCGCGCCTGAAGCAGATGCTCGGCGCTGCGCAGGCGCGGGCGCTGATCGGTGCTGAAGGCGACGCACGGCTCAGCGAATTGGCGGGTGAGGGCTGTCAGGGCCTAGAGTTTGTACCGGAGCAATGGCAGTCGCTGCCGGCGTCTGCGCCTGAGCTGACGCTGCATGCGCAATCGCCGGCCTACGTGATTCACACCTCCGGTTCCACCGGGCAACCCAAGGGCGTGCTGGTCAGCCACGGCGCGCTGGGCAGTTATGTGCGCGGCGTCCTCGAGCGTCTGGCGCCGGCGCCCGAGGTGAGCATGGCGCTGGTCTCGACCACCGCCGCCGACCTGGGCTTCACCGTGCTGTTCGGCGCGCTGTGCTCGGGCCGACTGCTGCATGTGCTGCCGGAAGAACTCGGTTTCGACCCGGACCACTTTGCCGAATACATGGCCCGCCACCGTGTCGGTGTGCTGAAAATCGTTCCCGGACATCTGGCCGCGCTGTTGCAGGCGGCCAAGCCTGCCGACGTGCTGCCGGAACACGCGCTGATCGTCGGCGGCGAAGCCTGTTCGCCGGCGCTGGTCGAGCGTGTGCAGCAACTGAAACCGGGCTGCCGCCTGATCAACCACTACGGGCCGAGCGAAACCACCGTGGGTGTGCTGACTCATGAGGTCGAAGTGCTTGCCGCACAAGCACGCAGCGTTCCAGTCGGCACGGCGTTGGCCGGTGCGCATGTCTATGTGCTCGACGATGTGCTCAACCTGGTGGCCGATCAGGTTGCCGGTGAGCTGTACATCGGCGGCGACAGCGTTGCCCTTGGCTACCTGAATCAGCCGGCACTGACCGCCGAACGCTTCCTGCCCGACCCGTTCGGCGCACCGGGCGCGCGGGTCTACCGCAGCGGCGACCGGGTCCGGCGCAATCGCGAGCAGGCAGTGGAATTCATCGGTCGTGCCGACGATCAGGTCAAAGTGCGCGGCTACCGTGTGGAGCCTGCGGAAGTCGCGCGGCTGTTGCTCAGCCTCGATGGCGTCAGCGAAGCCGCCGTGCTCGCGCTGCCAATGGATGACGATCCGGCGCGCCTGCAACTGCTGGCGTGGTGCGTGCCGGCACTGGGCGTGAAGGTGCAGGCGCAGGAGCTGCGCGAACAATTGCAGGCGCGGCTGCCGGATTACATGGTGCCGGCACAGTTGCTGTTGCTGGAAAAGCTGCCGCTGACTGCCAACGGCAAACTCGACAAGCGTGCCTTGCCAGTGCCCGGCGTGGTTAGCCAGCAGTTCGTCGCGCCGGTCGGTGAGATCGAGGAAAAACTGGCGGCGATCTGGGCCGAGGTGCTCAAGCTCGAACGGGTCGGCAGCAGCGATAACTTCTTTGAACTGGGCGGCGACTCGATCCTCAGCTTGCAGATCATCGCCCGGGCCAAGCGCCAGGGCATCAAGCTCAGCCCCAAGCAGTTGTTCGAAAAACAGACCATCGGCCAATTGGCTGCCGTGGCCAGACTGATCGAAGCCAAACCGGCTGCCGTCGCCGCACCTGTGGCACGTGGGCCGTTGCCGTTGCTGCCGATTCAGGTGCGCTTCTTCGACACGCCGATTGCCCAGCGCCAGCACTGGAACCAGTCGGTGATGCTGCAACCGACCCTGGCGCTGGACGCCGTACATTTGCGTAAGGCGCTGGCGGCGCTGGTCGAGCAGCACGAAGCGCTGGCCTTGAGCTTTGTGCAGTCGGGCGATAGCTGGCAGGCGTTGCCGCAGACTCAGCGCGATGCCGAACTGCTTTGGCTGCGCGAGCTGGACAGTCTCGATGCCTTGCCGGCCGTGGCCGACGCGGCGCAGCGCAGCCTCGATTTGCAACGCGGGCACTTGCTGCGCGCGGTGCTGGTCACTCTGCCGAATGCCGAGCAGCGTTTGTTGCTGGTGATTCATCACCTGGTGGTCGACGGCGTGTCGTGGCGCATTCTGCTTGAGGACTTGCAGCAGTCTTACCAGGCATTGGCGGCGGGGACGGCGGCGGTGTTGCCAGGCCAGAGCAGTTCGCTGCACAACTGGGCCGAGCAGTTGCATCGTTATGCGCAGAGTGAAGCGCTTGCCGGCGAACGCGATTATTGGCGCCAGACCCTGGCGGCGGAAGACGCGGCACTGCCACAAGATTTCGCCGTGGACAGCCAGACCCGCGCCCAGGCCGCTCGCGCCAGTACGCGCCTGAGCCAGACATTGACCGACAAGCTGCTGAAAGTCGCCCCGGCGGCGTACCGCACGCAGATCAACGACCTGTTGCTGACGGCTTTGGCGCGGGTGCTGTGTGACTGGAGCGAGCAGCCGTCGGTGTTGATCCAGCTCGAAGGCCATGGTCGTGAAGACCTGTTCGACGACATCGACCTGAGCCGCACGGTCGGCTGGTTCAGCAGCCTGTTCCCGGTGCGCCTGACCCCGCAGACGAGTCCCGCTGCATCGCTGTGTGCGATCAAGGAACAACTGCGCGCGGTGCCGGGCAAAGGCATCGGTTATGGCGTGCTGCGTTACCTCACGCGTGCAGCCGAGTTGCAGACGCTGGCGCAACCACGGGTGACCTTCAATTACCTCGGTCAGTTCGACGGCGCGTTCAGCGCTGAGCAGGGCGCGTTGTTCGTGCCAAGCGCTGACAGCACCGGCGCCAATCAGGATGGGCAAGCGCCGCTGGGCAATTGGCTGAGCGTCGACGGACAGGTTCTCGGTGGTGAGCTGGAACTGACCTGGACCTTCGGCAGCGGCATGTACCGCGCCGAGACCATTGAGGCGCTGGCCGAGGCTTACCGCCGCGAACTGCAACGCCTGATCGAACATTGCTGCGCGAGCGGGGCAGGTGGCGTGACTCCTTCGGATTTCAACCTCGCCAACCTGACCCAGGCGCAGCTGTCGGCATTGCCGATTGCGCCGCGTGACATCGTCGATCTGTACCCGCTGTCGCCGATGCAGCAAGGCATTCTGTTCCACAGCCGCAACGAGCCGGACAGTCCGGCCTATACCAATCAGCTGCGCGTCGACGTCGAGCAGCTCGACGCCGAGCGCTTCCGCCAGGCTTGGCAGCAGACCCTCGAAGCCCACGATATTCTGCGTACGGCGTTCGTCTGGCCGCAGGATGCCGCCGCGCCGGTGCAAGTGGTGCGCAGCCGCGTGCAGATGCCGTGGCAGGTGCAGGACTGGCGCGGTCGCGCTGGCCTGGATGTCGCGCTTGATCATCTCGCCACTGAAGATCTGCATAACGGCTTCGATCTGCTCGATGCACCGCTGTTGCGCGTGACGTTGGTGCGCACCGATGAGCACACTCATCACCTGATCTACACCTGCCATCACATCCTGATGGACGGCTGGAGCACTTCGCAGTTGTTCGGCGAAGTGCTGCAACGTTACGCCGGCATCGTGCCGAGCGCAGGGCAGGGGCGTTATCGCGATTACATCGAATGGCTCGGCCAGCGTGATCAGCAGGCCAGTCGACAGTTCTGGAGTGCGGCGCTGGCGGACCTTGAACAGCCGACGCGACTGGCCAGCGCCATGCCGGTCCGGCACGCGGCCAGCGGCTATGCCGATCACGAGCATGTGTTCAGCGAGCCGCTGACCGCCGATCTCAACCGCTTCGCCCGCGAGCAGAAAGTCACCCTCAACACGCTGGTACAAGCGGCGTGGCTGCTGCTGTTGCAGCGCTACACCGGCCAAAATCACGTGGCGTTTGGCGCGACGGTCGCCGGACGGCCAACCGATTTGCCGGGCGTCGAACAACAGATCGGTCTGTTCATCAACACCTTGCCAGTGGTGGCAGCGCCATCGCCGGAGATCGGCGTCAGCCAATGGCTGCAACAGGTGCAAAACCTCAATCTGGCCGTGCGCGAGCACGAACACACGCCGCTGTATGACATTCAGCGCTGGGCCGGTACGGGCGCCGGGGCGTTGTTCGACAGCATTCTGGTGTTCGAAAACTACCCGATGGCCGAGGCGTTGGCGCAGGGCCCTGAGACGGGCCTGAAGTTCTCGGCAATCCGCCGGCAGGAGCAGACCAACTATCCGCTGACGCTGGTGGCGATCACCGGCCGCGAGCTGAGTCTGGGCATAAGTTACGATCAGGCCAGCTTCGACGCTCAAGCGATCCGCGCGTTGAGTGCGCAGTTGCAAGGCCTGCTCGAGCAGTTCCTCGCCGACGCCACGCAGCCGCTAGGCGCGCTGCAACTGCTCGCCGAGCCACAACGGCAAAAGTAATTGAGTGGGGCAAGGCGCCGGTTGCCACGCCGGATCAACGCACGGTGCTGGCGCACATCGCCGCGCAGGTGCAACGTCAGCCGCAGGCGAACGCGGTGCTGTTCGCTGAGCAGTCCATCGATTACCAAAGCCTCGATACCCGGGCCAATCGTCTGGCGCACAAGCTGCAAGGCATGGGCGTCGGGCCGGAAGTGCGCGTCGGCGTGTGCATGCGCCGCACGCCGCAGATGCTGGTCGGCTTGCTGGCGATCCTCAAGGCCGGTGGCGCTTATGTGCCGCTTGACCCGGATTATCCGCAGGAGCGCTTGCTGCACATGCTCGACGACAGTCGCGCGGCGGTGCTGCTCACTGAGCCAGCGGCGTTGGCGATGCTGCCTGAAACTTTGAGCGCACAGGTGCTGCTGGTGGACGAGAACGTCGCCAGCGAATGCCCGGCCACTGCGCCGCTGGTTAACCTCGCGGCTGAAAATCTGGCGTACGTGATCTACACCTCCGGCTCCACCGGCAAACCGAAAGGCGTAGCCATCAGCCACGGCAATCTGTCGGCGCTGATTCAGTGGTCAGCGGGTGTCTATCGCGAAGAACAATTGTGCGGCGTGCTCGCTTCGACGTCGATCTGCTTCGATCTGTCGGTGTGGGAAATCTTCGTCACGCTGGCCTGCGGTGGCTGTCTGATATTGGCCGACAACGCCCTGGCGCTGGCCGATTTGCCGGCGCGCGAGCAGGTCACGCTGATCAATACCGTGCCGTCGGCGATTGCCGCGTTGCAACGGGCGGGACAGATTCCGGCTTCGGTCGGCACCATCAATCTGGCCGGCGAACCGCTCAAGCAGAGTCTGGTTGACAGCCTCTACGCCAGCACTCAGGTGCGGCAGGTCTACGACCTCTACGGGCCGTCGGAGGACACCACTTATTCGACTTTCACCCTGCGCACGCCGCAGGGGCGGGCGAACATCGGTCGGCCGCTGGATAACACCGTGGCCTACCTGCTCGACAGTCAGTTGCAGGTGCTGCCCGAGGGCGTGGCGGCCGAGCTGTACCTCGCTGGCGCCGGGGTGACGCGCGGCTATCTGCGCCGCGCCGCGCTGACCGCCGAACGCTTTGTGCCGAATCCTTACTCGAGCAACGGCGAGCGCCTGTACCGCACCGGCGATCTGGTGCGCCAGGGCGACGATGGCAACATCGAGTACATCGGTCGCGCCGACCATCAGGTGAAAATTCGCGGTTTCCGCATCGAGCTCAGCGAGATCGAAGCACGCGTGTTGGAACTCGACGATATTCGCGAGGCGGTGGTACTGGCGCAGGACGGCGCCGCCGGCAAACACCTGCATGCCTACCTCGTCGCGGCGCCGGACAGCGAGCGGTCGACACTGACCGAGCGGGTACGCAATGCGCTGGCCAGTCGCTTGCCGGCGCATATGCTGCCGGGGCATCTGCACCTGATCGCCGCGATCCCGCTGACGCCCAACGGCAAGCTCGATCGCAAGGCGCTGATGGCGTTGGGCGAGAGCCCGACGCAGGAGCAATACCAGGCGCCGCAAAGCGATCTGCAATGGGAGGTGGCGACGATCTGGCAGGAGGTTCTGGAAGTCGAGCGGGTAGGGCTGGCGGACAACTTCTTCCAGCTCGGCGGCCATTCGTTATTGGCGACGCTGGTGGTGACCCGGGTGCAGGAGCGCCTCGGCGACAAGGTGCCGCTCAAGGCGTTGTTCGAAACCGACACCCTCAAGGAGTTCTGCGCGCGGATCGAAGCGCTGCGCGTCGAAATGTCGCCCGTTCAGGATGAATTGGCTAAATCACTGGAGGCCCTCAAACGTCTATCCCTCGATGATCTGGAAAAACTGATTTCTTGAGAGGGAAAAACGCGTGCAAGAGTTAATCGAGTCGGTAGGACAACTTTCGGCTAAGCAAAGAAAGGCTCTGGCGGTTCTGCTCAAGCAGAAAGGCGTCAACCTCTTTGACATTGCCCCGGTTTTCAAGCGCACGGCTGAAGAGCCGTTGCTGCTGTCCTACGCTCAGCAGCGCCAGTGGTTCCTCTGGCAGTGGGCACCGCACAGCGCGGCCTACAACATTCCGACGGCCCTGCGCTTGCAAGGGCCGCTGGATGTGCCGGCACTGGAACGCAGCGTCGAGGCGCTGATCGAGCGCCACGAAACCTTGCGCACGGTGTTCTCTCAAGACAGCGCGCAACCCTTGCAAGTGGTCCTGCCCGCAGGACCTTTTACTCTCGATATTCATCACCTGAGCGCTGATCTGGCGAATGACCCGGAGCACTCGATCGAAGCTTTCGTCCAGACCCAGAGCCAAAAGACTTTCGACCTGCAGCACGGCCCGTTGCTGCGTGCCGCGCTGCTGCAGGTCAACCCCGATGACCATGTGCTGGTGCTGACCCTGCACCACATTGTTTCCGATGGCTGGTCGCTGCAAGTGATGATCGAGGAACTGGTGCAGCTCTATGCCGGTTTCAACCTCGGTCACGACGCCGGTCTGCCGGCCCTGCCGATTCAATACGCCGATTACGCCTTGTGGCAGCGCCAGTGGATGGAGGCCGGTGAGCAGGAGCGCCAACTGGCCTACTGGCAGGAAAAGCTCGGCGGCGAACAACCGGTGCTGGAACTGCCGCTGGATCGCCCGCGCGCGGTCGATCAAAGCTTTGCCGGCGCCAGCCATAACCTGATTCTCGACACGGCGCTAAGCAATGCCCTCAAGGCCTTTGCCCGGCAGGAAAACGTCACCCTGTTCGTGTTGCTGCTGGCTTCGTTTCAGGCCTTGCTGCATCGCTACAGCGGACAAAGCGATATCCGTGTCGGCGTGCCGGTGGCCAACCGTGGCCGGGTGGAAATCGAGCGGTTGATTGGCTTCTTCGTCAACACCCAGGTGCTCAAGGCGGACATCGACGCAGAGCTGCCGTTTATCGAACTGCTGCGTCAGGTCAAACAGACGGCGCAGGAGGCGCAGGCGCATCAGGATTTGCCCTTCGAGCAACTGGTCGAAGCGCTGGAACCGGGCCGCAGCCTCAGCCACAGTCCGCTGTTCCAGGTGATGTTCAACCACCAGGCCGAGCGCCGTGCCAGCGTCGCCACGCGCCTGAACGGCCTGAACATCGAACCGCTGGAGTGGCAGAGCCAGACTGCGCAATTCGACCTGACCCTTAACACCACCGAACAGGCCCACGGCATCGAAGCGGTGCTCAAGTACGCCACTGACCTGTTCGACGCAGCGACCATCGAGCGCCTGGCGCAGCACTGGACCGCGCTTTTGCAAGCGATCGTCGCCGAGCCGGCCCAGCGCATCGGCCAGTTGCCAATGCTCGATGCAGGCCAGCAGCAACAGCTGTTAGCCCTATGGAATCCGCCGCTGATTGAACAACCGCTGACCCAGTGCCTCCAGCAAGCCATCGAGGTCCAGGCTGAGCTGCATGCCGATGCGGTGGCGGTGACCTTTGTCGGGCAGCGCCTCACCTACGCAGAACTCAACCGCCGCGCTAATCAGTGGGCGCACACCCTGATCGAACGAGGTGTCGGCCCGGACGTGCGCGTCGGCGTTGCGGTCGAGCGTTCGCTGGACATGATCGTCGCCATTCTCGCGGTGCTGAAGGCCGGCGGCGCCTATGTCCCGCTGGACCCGAGCTACCCGGATGACCGCTTGGGCTACATGATCGACGACAGCGGCATTCACTTGCTGTTGACCCAGGGCCATTTGCTCGGGCAATTGCCGCTGCCGCCGGGGCTGGTCTGCCTCGATCTGGATCAGGCGCCGGAACACGGCATCGCAAGCAACCCGCCATGCCTGACCACGCCGGACAATCTGGCCTACGTCATCTACACCTCCGGTTCCACCGGCAAACCTAAGGGCGCGCTGCTGCCGCACGGCAACGTGATGCGTCTGTTCAGCGCCACCGAGCAACGGTTCGATTTCGGCGCGCAGGACAGCTGGACGCTGTTCCATTCCTACGCGTTCGACTTTTCCGTGTGGGAGATTTTCGGCGCGCTGTTGTACGGCGGCAAACTGGTGGTCGTGCCGCACGATGTCAGCCGTTCGCCGGAAGATTTCTACACGCTGCTGTGCGATGAAAATGTCACGGTGCTGAACCAGACACCTTCGGCATTCAAACCACTGATGCAGGTCGCCTGCGAGTCGAGCCGCAGCAATGCCCTGCGTTACGTGGTGTTCGGCGGCGAGGCGCTGGAAGTACAAAATCTGCGTCCGTGGTTCGAGCGTTTTGGCGACCGCGCGCCGACGCTGATCAACATGTACGGCATCACCGAAACCACCGTGCACGTGACCTACCGGCTGTTGTCGCTGGCGGATCTGCAGAGCAATCACAGCAGCCCGATCGGCGCACCGATTGTCGACCTGTCGTGGTACTTGCTCGACAGCTCGCTCAACCTGGTGCCACAAGGCTGCATCGGCGAGTTGTACATTGCTGGCGCCGGTCTGGCCCGTGGTTATCTGAATCAGGCCGGCATGACCGCCACCCGCTTCGTGCCCGACCCGTTCAACCGCAAGGCTGGCCAGCGTCTGTACCGTACCGGCGACCTCGCACGCCTGCGCGGCGATGGGGTGATCGAGTACATCGGCCGTATCGACCACCAAGTGAAGATCCGTGGCTTCCGTATCGAGCTCGGTGAAATCGAAGCGCAACTGCTCAAGCATCCGCAGGTGCGCGAAGCGGTAGTGCTGGCGGTGGACGGCCTCAGCGGTCAGCAACTGGCGACCTGGGTCGTGCCGGTTGAGGCATTGAACGCGGACGAGCAGGGCGCGCTGCGCGATTCGATCAAGCTGCACCTGCGCGAAACCCTGCCGGATTATATGGTCCCGGTCAGTTGGGCGTTCCTCGACCGACTGCCGCTGACCGCCAACGGCAAGCTCGATCGCAAACAACTGCCGCAGCCGGACGTTGCGCAGGTGCAAGAAGCTTACGCGGCGCCGCGCAGTGAACTGGAACAGCGTCTGGCGGAGATTTGGCAGGACGTGCTCAAGGTCGAGCGGGTCGGGCTTCACGATAATTTCTTCGAGCTGGGCGGCGATTCGATCATTTCGATTCAAGTGGTCAGCCGCGCGCGGCAGGCCGGCATTCGTTTTACGCCCAAGGATATTTTCCAGCATCAGACCGTGCAGCGTCTGGCCACCGTCGCGCAGCAGAGCGACGCGGTGCAGACGGAGCAGGGCGAAGTGCTTGGCGACGCGCCGCTGACGCCGATCCAGCAGTATTTCTTCCACAGCGACATCCCGGCGCGGCATCACTGGAACCAGTCGATCCTGCTGACCCCGGCGAAAACCCTGCAAGCCGGGGCGCTGCAACAGGCCCTGGCGCAGGTGCAAAAGCAGCATGACGCCTTGCGTCTGCGGTATCGCCAAACCGAGCAGGGCTGGCAGCAAAGCCACGGCGCGGCGGATCAGCCACAAGACTTGTTGCGCAGCTTTACGCTGGACGACAGCGCGGCATTGCCAGCGCTGTGCCTGGACCTGCAACGCAGCCTCGACCTGCATAACGGCCCGCTGATCCGCGCGGCGCTGATCGATTTGCCGGACGCCAGTCAGCGTCTGTTGCTGGTGATTCATCACCTGGTGGTCGACGGCGTGTCGTGGCGGATACTGCTGGAAGACCTGCAAAGCGCCTATCAGCAGATCAGCAGCGGACAGCGCGTGCATCTGCCGGCCAAGACCAGCGCGTTCAAGGACTGGGGCGTGCGTCTGCAAGAACATGCGCGAAGCGCGGCGCTGGGCAGCGAACTGAGCTACTGGCGCGAACAGTTGCGCGATGCGCCGCTCGGTTTGCCGCTGGACAATCCGCAGGGCCAATTGAACAACCGCTTCGAACGCAGCGTCGACACGCGACTGGACGCCGAACGTACCCGCCAATTGCTGCAACAGGCTCCGGCGGTCTACCGCACTCAAGTCAACGACCTGCTGCTGACCGCACTGGCGCGGGTGCTCTGCGAGTGGACCGCTAGCGACAGCGCGTTGGTGCAGCTCGAAGGCCATGGCCGCGAAGACCTCTTCGATGACATCGACCTGAGCCGCACCGTGGGCTGGTTCACCAGCATGTTCCCGGTACGCCTGACACCAAACGCCAGTCTGCAAACCTCGATCAAAGGCATCAAGGAGCAACTGCGCGCGATCCCCAACAAGGGCATCGGCTATGGCTTGTTGCGTTATCTCGGCACCGCCGAAGCACAAGCGGCACTGCATGAACTGGCGCAACCGCAGGTGACGTTCAACTACCTCGGCCAGTTCGATAACAACTTCGACGAAGACGCCTTGTGGCGGCCGGCCACCGAAGACAAGGGCGCCGGTCAGGACGAAAACGCGCCGATGGCCAACTGGCTGACCATCGATGGCCGGGTTTATCAGGGCCAGTTGAGCCTGACCTGGACCTACAGCAGCGACGTCTTCGAAGAAGCGACCATTGCCGCGCTGGCCCGCGCCTACGAAGTGGCACTGAACGAATTGATCGACCACTGCCTCAGCCATGCGGGCGGCCTCACGCCGTCCGACGTGCCGCTGGCCGGTTTGTCCCAGGCGCATCTGGACAGCCTGCCGATTGCCGCCCAGCGCATCGAGGACATCTATCCGCTGGCGCCGATGCAGCAGGGCATTCTGTTCCACAGCCTGTACGACGCGGACGCCAGCGCCTATGTCTATCAGATGCTGCTGGACATCGACGGCCTCGACGTTGCGCGGTTTCAGCAAGCCTGGCAGCGGGTGGTCGATCGCCATGAAGTGCTGCGCGCCGGTTTCATCTGGGGCCGCGACGGCCTCGATGCGCCGTTGCAGGTGATCAATCGCCAACTGACCCTGGAAATGCCGGAAATCGATGTGCGCGATGCCGCTGATCTGCCGGCCGTGCTTGAGGCGCGGGCGCAAGCCGACCGTGAACGCGGCTTCGATCTGCAGAATCCACCGCTGCTGCGCCTGTGCCTGCTGCGCACTGCCGACGATCGCCATAGGCTGATTTTCACTTGTCACCACATCCTCATGGATGGCTGGAGCAACTCGCGCATGTTCGGCGAAGTGCTGCAGGATTACGCCGGCCAGCCGGTGCCGAGCGCGCAGGGCCGCTATCGCGATTTTCTGGTCTGGCTGCAGGGCCAGGACAAGGCCGCCGCGCAGGACTTCTGGCGCGGGCAACTGGCCGAACTCGACGAACCGACCCGACTGGCCTCGGCGTGTCATGGACGCACCGTGCCGGGGCCGGGCAAACAGATGCATCGTCTGCATTTCGATGAAGCGTTGACCCAGCGCCTGAACCACTTCTCCCGTCAGCAACAGGTGACCCTCAACAGTCTGGTGCAGGCGGCATGGCTGCTGGTGTTGCAGCGCTACACCGGCCAGGCCACCGTGGCGTTTGGCGCCACGGTATCCGGGCGTCCGGTGGATTTGCCGGGCATCGAGGAGCAACTGGGGCTGTTCATCAACACCTTGCCGGTGATTGCCAGCCCGCAGGCCAGCCTCAGCGTCGGTGACTGGGTGCGCAGCGTGCAGGACAGGAACCTGTTGCTGCGCGACTACGAGCAGACGCCGTTGCAGGACATTCAGCGTCTGGCCGCATTGAGTGGCGAAGCGTTGTTCGACACCTTGCTGGTGTTCGAGAACTATCCGGTGTCCGATGCGTTGGAGGCCAATCCTGGCGGGCTGGGTTTTTCCGGTCTGGAGCATCGCGAGCAGACCAACTATGGCCTGACCCTGATCGCTGGCGCCAGCGAAGTGCTCAACCTTGATTTCAACTACCTCACCGAACACTTTGCCGAGCGCAGCGTGCTTGCTCTGGCGGTGCATTTGCGTGAAGTGCTGGAGCAATTTATCGCAGCGCCGCAACGGGCACTTGGCGAGATCGGTCTGCTGCCGCTGGCCGAACGGCAGACGCTGGCGCAGTGGAACGACAATCACGCGGCTTATCCGGCCGAGCGGTTGATCTCGCAGAGCTTTGAAGCACGGGTGGCGGCGCATCCGCAGGCACTGGCGTTGAGTCATGCCGGCGTGGCGCTGAGCTACGGCGAACTGAACCGCCGCGCAAACCAATTGGCCCGGCATCTGGTGACGCTGGGTGTCACCGCCGAAGTGCGCGTCGGCGTGGCGCTGCCGCGTTCGGCGGAACTGGTGATCGCCCTGATGGCGGTGCTCAAGGCCGGCGGCACCTACGTGCCGCTGGACCCGGACTACCCGGCCGACCGCGTGGCCTACATGCTCGATGACAGCCAGGCGAAAGTCCTGCTGACCCAGCAAGCGTTGCTGGCGCAACTGCCATCCAGCGAAGCCCACGTGGTGCTGGTCGAGGCCGGCGGCGAGGCGTTTGCATCGCAGGCGCCGGACAACCTGCCGGCGCGCGCCGACTCGGCCAATCTGGCCTACGTGATCTACACCTCCGGCTCCACCGGCAAACCGAAAGGCGTGGCCATCGCCCATCGCAACGTACAGGCACTGATTCATTGGTCCGCCGAGGTCTACAGCGAGGACGATCTGCAAGGTGTGCTGGCCTCGACGTCGGTGTGCTTCGACCTGTCGGTGTGGGAGATTTTCGTCACCCTGGTGCGCGGCGGATCCATGGTCATGGCGCGCAATGCTCTGGAGCTACCGGACTTGCCCGAGCGTGATCAGGTGCGCCTGATCAACACCGTGCCGTCGGCGATTGCCGCGTTGCAACGCATCGGCCAGATCCCGTCGGGCGTGCGCATCATCAATCTGGCCGGCGAGCCGCTCAAGCAGGCGCTGGTCGACACCTTGTACCGCGAAACTTCGGTCGCCCACGTTTACGATCTGTACGGGCCTTCCGAAGACACCACGTATTCGACCTGGACCCGTCGCGAACTCGGTGGCCAGGCCAATATCGGCCGGCCTTTGCGCAATACCACTGCGTACCTGCTCGATGAGCAATTGCAGGAAGCGCCGGTCGGCATCGCAGCGGAGCTGTATCTGGCCGGTGAGGGCATCACCCGTGGCTATCTGTTGCGCCCGGGCCTGACCGCCGAGCGTTTCGTGCCCAACCCGTTGGCGAGCAACGGCGAGCGTATGTACCGCACCGGCGACCTGACGCGCTTCATCGATGACGGCCGTATCGAATACGTCGGCCGCATCGACCATCAGGTCAAGGTGCGTGGCTTCCGTATTGAACTGGGTGAAATCGAAGCGCGTCTGCTGGCCCAGGCCAGCGTGCGCGAAGGCGTGGTGCTGGCGGTGGACGGCGTTGGCGGCCAGCAACTGCTGGCTTATGTGGTACCGGACGAGGCCGATCAAAGCCCCGCGCAACTGGACGCGCTGAGTGCTGAGTTGCAAGCCGCGCTCAAGGCGCATCTGCCGGACTACATGGTGCCGGCGCAGTGGCTGTTCCTTGAACAATTGCCGCTGACACCCAACGGCAAACTTGATCGCAAGGCCTTGCCGGCAGCGGATGCCAGCCAGGCGCAACGCGATTACGTGGCGCCTTCGACGGCGCTGGAGCAGCAACTGGCCGAGGTCTGGCAGGACATTCTGAAGATCGAGCAGGTCGGCGTGACCGACAATTTCTTCGCCCTCGGCGGTGATTCGATCATCTCGATTCAACTGGTCAGCCGCGCGCGTCAGCAGGGCATTTGCTTCACGCCCAAAGACCTGTTCCAGCAGCAGACGGTGCAGAAACTGGCCACAGTGGTTTCGCATGCAGACGCGCAATCCGCCAGCGCTGCCGACTACCCGTTGGCGCAACTGGATCAGGCGCAGCTCGATGCCTTGCCGGTGCCGGCGGAGCTGATCGAAGACGTCTATCCGCTGTCGCCGATGCAGGAAGGCATGCTCTTCCACACCCTGTCGGATAACGGCAGCAGCCTTTACGTGCAACAGGTCAGCCTGCCGATCAAGGGCCTCGACGTTGCGCGCTTCCGCCGGGCCTGGGAATTCATCATTGTGCGTCAGGCGATCCTGCGCACCAGTTTCCATTGGCAGGACGGCCTGGCCAAACCGCTGCAGGTCGTCCATCGCCATGCGCCGCTGCAGATGCAGGTGCTCGATTGGCGTGGGCAGGACTGCAGCGAGGCGGCGATTGCCGAGTTCGCCAGCGTTGATCGCGCGCTGGGCTTCGACTTGGCTGAAGCGCGATTGCAGCGGGTGACCCTGCTGCAGCTGGGCGCCGAGCAGTACCAGATGATCTGGACCAGCCACCACATTCTGATGGACGGCTGGAGCAGTTCGCGGCTGTTCGGCGAGGTCTTGCAGTACTACTCCACGGGCGAGGTGACTGGCGAAAACGGCCGCTATCGCGACTTCATTGCCTGGTTGCAGGCGCAGGATCAGGATGCCCAGGAGCTGTTCTGGAAGGCGCGTCTGGCGGTGGTCAACGAACCGACCGCGCTGAGTCAGGCGATGCACCCGCGTCACAGCGCCGACGTTACCGGCCACGATGCTATCTATTCGAACTGGGACAAAGCGCAAACCTCACGCCTGCTGGAGTTCTGCCGCGACCTGCGCATCACCCCTAACACACTGATCCAGGGCGCGTGGCTGCTGCTGTTGCAACGCTACACCGGCCAGCAGACGGTGACCTTCGGCGCCACCGTATCAGGGCGTCCGGAAAGTCTGCCGAACGTCGGCAACATGCTCGGCCTGTTCATTAACACCTTGCCGATCATTCAGACCCCGCAGGCCGATCAGCGTCTGGCCGACTGGCTGGGTGAAGTGCAGGCCTACAACCTCGACATTCGCGATTACTCCCAGGCACCGCTGGCCGATGTGCAGCGCTGGTCGAACCTCGGTGGTCAGGCGCTGTTCGACAGCATCGTGGTGTTCGAGAACTTCCCGATCGACGAGCGCTTGCAGGAAGAAACCGACACCGAGCTGACCTTCGGCAAATCCATTGGCCACGGCGTGACCAACGTGCCGATGGACCTTGCGGTGATGCTCGGCGACGAGTTGTCGATCGAGTACCTGTACCTGCGCAGCCACTTCAGCGCCGAGGCGGTAGATGGCATTCGCCTGACCCTGGAAAACACCCTCGCGGCGATGATGGCCGCGCCGTATGAGCGGCTGGGCAACTTGCAGCGTCTGTCCGCCGAACAATGGCAAGCGGCGCAGGCCTGGAGCGCCGAGCCGGCGCACCGCCATGAACCGCGCCTGTTGCCGGAGCTGATCAGTCGTCATGCGCAACAGCAACCGGATGCGATCGCAGTGCAATGCGCCGGCGAAAGCCTGACCTACGCAGAGCTGGAGCGGCAGGCCAATCGACTCGCGCAGTGCCTGATCGCCCACGGCGCCGGGCCGGAAGTGGTGATCGGCGTGGCATTGCCGCGTTCGCTGGAAATGCTGGTGAGCTTCCTCGCCGTGCTCAAGAGCGGTGCGGCGTACGTGCCGCTGGACATTGATTATCCGCCGGAGCGTCTGGCGTACATGATCGAAGATTCGCGCACGGCTTTGCTGCTGACACAAACCAGCCTGCGTGCGACGTTGCCAGCGCCGCAAGGCGTGCTTCGTCTGGAAATCGATCAACTCGATCGCAGTCTTTACAGTGATGCCGCCCCAGTCTGTGATGTTCACGAGCAGAGCCTGGCCTATCTGGTTTACACCTCCGGGTCCACCGGACGGCCGAAAGGCGTGGCCGTCACCCAGGGCCCCTTAAGCATGCACTGCCAGGCCATCGCCGAACTGTACGAAATGGACGCGAGCAGTTGCGAGTTGCACTTCATGTCGTTCGCTTTCGACGGTGCCCATGAACGCTGGCTGAGTACCTTGTACAGCGGCGGTCGTCTAGTGATTCGCGACGGATGCCTGTGGACCCCGGAGCAGACCTATCGGGCCCTGCACGATTACGGCGTGACCATCGCCTGCTTCCCGCCGGCCTATCTCAAACAACTCGCCGAGTACGCCGCCGCCAGCGGCATCGCACCACCGCCAGTGCGCATCTACTGCTTCGGTGGCGATGCGGTGCCGGAGCAGACCTTCGAACAGGTCAAAGCCGCGTTGCGTCCGCAGTTCTTCACCAACGGCTACGGCCCGACCGAAACCGTGGTCACGCCGACGCTCTGGAAAGTCGCCATCAGCCAGCACTGCGAAGCGGCGTATGCGCCGATCGGCCGCGCGGTCGGTGCGCGGTCGCTGTACGTGCTTGACGACGATCTGAATCCGCTGCCGCCGGGTTTTGCCGGTGAGTTGTACATCGGCGGTTACGGCGTCGCTCGCGGTTATTACGGGCGCCCTGACCTGACCGGCGAACGCTTCGTGCCCAACCCGTTTGCGCCCGGCGAGCGCCTGTACCGCAGCGGCGATCTGGTGCGGCGTCGCGCGGACGGCGTGGTCGATTACGTCGGGCGCATCGACCATCAGGTCAAGGTGCGTGGCTTCCGCATCGAGCTGGGCGAAGTCGAGGCCAGCCTGCGTCAGTTGCCGGCGGTCAGCGATGCGCTGGTGATTGCCCGCGACAATGCCTCCGGCAAGCAACTGATCGGTTATGTGGTCACCGCCACGGGTGATGATATCGGCGATGAACTCAAGGCCGGGCTGCGTGCTTCGCTGCCGGAATACATGGTGCCGGCGCAGATCGTCTGCCTCAGCGCGTTCCCGGTTACGCCCAACGGCAAACTCGATCGCAAGGCCCTGCCGGAGCCGGAGTTCAAAAGCGACGAATATGTTGCCCCGCGCACCGAGCAGGAACGCCTGCTGGCGGAAATCTGGGCGCAGGTGTTGCAGGTCGAGCAGGTCGGTATCAGCGATAACTTCTTTGAACTGGGCGGCGATTCGATCCTCAGCCTGCAAGTGATCTCGCGGGTGAGAAACCATCCGACCCTGCAGATGGAGCTGAAACTGCGTGATCTGATGCGCTACCAAACCATCGCCGGCATTCTCGAGCAGCAAGTGGCGAAGGAGGGCGCCGGGCAAGCGCTGCCGGACCTGACTCAGGTTGCCGCAGAGGGCGCGTTCAATCTGCTGCCGATCCAGCAATGGTTCTTCGCCGAAGGCATGGCCGAGGCGCATCACTACAACCAGTCGTTGCTGCTCAGCGCACGTCAGCCGCTGGATCTCGATGCACTCGAACAGGCGCTGGGCTTGATCGAACAGCATCACGATTCGCTGCGCCTGCGTTTTTCCAACGACGGCGGGCGCTGGTTGCAGCGCTATAGCAGCAGCGCCTCCGACGAGGCTGTGCTGTGGCGCCGCGAAGCGCAAAACAGCGAAGAGGTCGAAGTCTTGGCCAACCTCGCGCAGCGCAGCCTCAAACTCGATGACGGGCCGGTCTGGCGGGTCATGCATGTGGCCTTGCCGGATGGCCAGGCGCGGTTGCTGGTGGTGATTCATCACCTGGTGGTCGACACCGTGTCGTGGCGGATTCTGCTCGACGATCTGAAAGTCGCTTATGAGGCGTGCGTGCAGGGGCTGGCGCCGCAACTGCCGATTCGCACCAGCAGTTATCGTTCGTTTGCCGAGGCATTGCAGGCCCAGGCGCCGGTGATTGCCGAGCAAGAATTGAGCTATTGGCTGGAGCAACTGGATCAGCCCGGCGTTGATCTGCCTTGCGACAACCCGCGCGGCAAGAACCTTGTGCGGCAACAGGCGCAGGCACGGCTCAAACTGTCCCGCGAGCACACCGAACAACTGCTCAAACAGGCCCCGGCGGTGTACGGCACGCAGATCAACGACCTGCTGCTGTCGGCGCTCAGCCGTGCCCTGTGCCGCTGGAGCCAGCAACCGTCGGCGCTGATCCTGCTTGAAGGGCACGGGCGCGAAGACCTCTTCGAATCGATCGACCTGAGCCGCAGCCTCGGCTGGTTCACCAGCATGTTCCCGGTGCGCTTGCGCCCGGACGGCAACGACATCGGCCAGTCGATCATCGATGTGCAGGCGCAACTGGCGGGCGTGCCGCAGAAGGGCATCGGCTACGGCGTGTTGCGTCATCTGGCCGGGCCGGAAATCTCGGCGCAACTGGCCGGATTGCCGCAGGCACGGGTGACGTTCAACTACCTCGGGCAGTTCGACCAGAGCTTCGATGAACAGGCGTTGCTGGTGCCGGCACTGGAAGAGACCGGCGACAACTACAGCCTCAAGGCGAACCTGGGCAACTGGCTGGAAATCGTCGGCCAGGTCTATGACGGGCAACTGGCCTTGCGCTGCATCTACAGTAGCCAGCGTTACCGCGCCGGCACCATGGATGCGCTGATGAGCGATTACCAGCGCGAGCTTGAAGCGTTGATCGAACATTGCATGGCGCGGGTGGGTTGATCACCCGGCCTTTTGCGCGGGCGCTGCCCAGGCGCGCCCGTCTTATTGCGGACACAAGGATTTTTATCGATGTCGTTACACCCTGATCTGGAAGCTTTCCTCGACCTCGCGCAAGACAGCCAGGACGCCGGCCTGCCGGCCATGCACCAACTGACCCCGAGCGAGGCCCGCGCCACCTTCGAACAGACCACCGCGCAACTGCGCTGGCCGGCGCCGCAGGATCTTGAAGTCAGCGAGATTGAGACACAGGCCCGTGACGGTGCGGCGCTGGCGTTACGTTTGTATCGGCCCAACGGTGTTGAATCGCCGCTGCCGGTGCTGGTGTATTTCCACGGTGGCGGGTTTGTGGTCGGCAGTCTGGATTCCCACGACGGCGTCTGCCGCGAGTTTTGCCAGCGCACACCGTGTGCGGTGCTCTCGGTCGGTTATCGACTGGCGCCGGAGCATCGCTTTCCGACGGCGCTGGAGGATGGCGAGGACGCTGTAGCCTGGCTGGCGGAACAGGCTGCGAGTCTCGGCCTGGATGGTTCGCGCGTTGCGTTTGGCGGCGACAGCGCAGGCGCGACGTTGGCGACGGTGTTGGCCATTCAGGCCGTGCGGCAACCGCACACGGTGGCTATCGCGCCGAAGGCGCAGTTGTTGTGTTATCCGGTGACGGATGCTTCGCGGGTGCATGATTCTCGGCTGTTGTTTGGCGAGGGGTATTTGCTCGAGAACGACACGCTGGAGTGGTTTTATCAGCACTATGCGCGTGGGCCGGAGGATTATCTCGATTGGCGTTTTTCGCCATTGCTGGCGGAGGATTTGCGTGGGGTGGCGCCGGCCATTGCGGTATTGGCCGGGTTTGATCCGTTGCTGGATGAGGGGCAGGCTTATGTCGACAGGCTGCGTGGGCAGGGGTTGAGGTCGAGGTCGAGGTTTGTGCCGGGTTGACTCATGATTTGTTGCGGTTGGGGGCGGTGGTGCCTGGGTGTCTGGAGGTGTATTTGCGGGTGGGTGGGGCGCTTGCGCGGGCTCTTGGGGTTGGGTGAATATCCGTTGCTTTGGTAGCGGCTGCTGGCGGTTTCGCCTGACGGCGACTTACTTTTTTACAAGCGCCAAAAAAGTAAGCAAAAAACGCTAGCTCCTACGTTCGGCCCTCGCAGGCTCGGGTTCCTTCGCTGCGGGATCGATCCGGGCGCAGCGGCTACGGTTTGCTTCGCTGCACCTCCTTCCGCTGTGTTCGACTTCGTCGAACGGTCGCTGCGCTCCCACGCCCGGATCAATCCCTCCACTCAGCCTTCCGATGTCGCCGGTGGATCAAGATCAAGAGCACTCGAGCTTGCGCTCATTGTTGAGTGGTGCGGCTTCGCCGCGGCAGCTGCGCTGCCTTGCTTTTGCTTTTGTGGGAGCGAGCCTGCTCGCGAAGGCGTCCTGACAGCCGACCGATTTCTCTATGCCCGCACCTGATCCAACTGTAGGAGCCGCCGAAGGCTGCGATCTTTTGATCTGGCTTTTGCTTTGGCTTTTGATCCGGCTTTTGATCTTTTGCCCCTTCGGCAGGCTTCGTTACGGGATCGATCCGGGCGTGGGAGCGCAGCGACCGTACGACGCAGTCGTACACAGCGGAAGGAGGTGCAGCGAAGCAAACCGTAGCCGCTGCGCCTGGATCGGTCCCGTAACGAAGGTACCCCGAGCTTTAGCGAGCGGGCCGTACGCCGGGGCAAAGCCTTTTGGGTTACCTTTTTGGCGTTTGAAAAAGGTGACTCGCTGTAAGAGCGAAACCGCCAGCGGCAGCACCCGCAACAACGGATATGTCCCCAATCCCAAAAAACAAAATCAAAAAGCCCCGCATTTCACAATGCGGGGCTCTCTCACAGCTCAAATCAAAAAATCAGAAATCAGCCTTCACCGACATCACAAAATTGCGCGGATCCCCATAGAAGTTACCGAACCCCTCGGTACCAATGGTCGCGTAATAACGCTTGTCGAACAGGTTATTGCCGTTCAACGCCACCGACCAGGTGTCATCGATCCGATAACCAATGCGACCGTTCCAGACCGCATAACCCGCGCCGTCGACATTGTCCCCGCCCAGAGGCGAGACACGGTAAGTGCCTGTCTGCGCATTGACACCCGCACCAATGGTGACACGGTCCAGCGGCCCGCTCAGGGCGTAATCACCCCAGACGCGCAACAGGTGACGCGGCACGTAGGAGTTGTAGACCGCGCCATCCTGAGTCGCGTCGGCATCTTCCAGCACCTTGGTCTGGGTGTAGGTATAACCGGCCAGCAATTGCAGGCGGTCGATCACTTCACCGCTGACTTCAGCTTCAAAGCCCTGGGCGCGGACCTTGCCGGAGTTGATCTGGCAGGAGCTGTCTTCGCACCGCAGGTCATCCTGGGCCGCGTCTTTCTGGATGGTGCGGAACAGGTTGAACGTGGTGTTCAAGCGACCGTCGTACCATTCACCCTTGATCCCCAATTCGTAGCTCTGGCCAATCAGCGGCTTGAGCGTGCTGCCGTCGATGGTTTTGTACGAGCCTTGCGGGGTGAAGATGTCGGTGTAGCTGGCATAGGCGGTCAGGTTGTCGTTGAGGTCGTAGAGCAGGCCGGCGAACGGCGTGACCTGGCCGGTTTCGGTGGACTGGGTGTTGACCTCGGTGCCTTCGCCGCGGAAGTACTGCACCGAATCGGTATCGGATTTGTACCAGCTGACCCGGCTGCCGAGTACCAGAGTCATCGGGTCGGCGAGTTTCAGGCGGGCGATCGAGTAAGCGCCGTATTGCTTGATGTGCATGTCGACCGGGCCGCCACGGGAGGCGTTGGCCAGGTAGTAGCTTTCATCCGGCTGCGGGATGTTGTGGTTCGGGTTGAACACGTTCTGGCGCTGTGGCAATGCCGCCACCGCATAGAAGTCGTCCTTGTGCGAACGGCTGGCGTTGGCGCCGACGATCAGTTCGTGCTGCTGGCCGAAGGCGTCGAATTTGCCGTCGACGTAAGCATCGAAACCGTAGTCGCGCTGGTCGTAGTCATAGGTACTGCCAAGCATCAGCGTGTTGGTGGCGGTCGCGCCCAACGGCACTGTGCCGCTCGGGAAGGAATATTCCATGTCCTGAGTGTTGCGCGAGTAGACACCGGCGACTTTCAGCGACCAGTCATCGTTGAACTGGTGTTTGACGTCGGCGAAGTAGGTGGCGCGTTTGCTGCGCTGGTTGTTCCACGAGGTGTTCAGGCAGGTGGAGCGTTTCAAGTGCAGGTCGGAGCCGTCGGCGTAGCGCGGCAGGCCGCCCCAGCACGGGGTGGCGTCGACATCTTCATAGGCCATGCCCAGACCGAGGGTGGTGTCGGGGCTGAGGTCGAAGTCCAGGGCGCCGTAGTAGATCTGGTCGCGGCGTTCAGCCACATCGTAGAAATACTGACGGGTCTGCTGGGTCACCACGGCGCGGCCACGGACAGTGCCGGCGTCGTTCAGCGGGCCGCCGGTGTCGACCTGGCCGCGATAGTTGTCCCAGGTGCCGGCCGACAGCGACAGCTGTGTGTGCGGGGTGTCCTGGCCGCGCTTGCGCACGAAGTTGACGCCGCCGGCGGTGCCGCCCGCGCCCTTCATCATGCCGGCCGCACCGCGGAGGATTTCCACGCGGTCATAGATGGCCATGTCGCTGTTGAAGCTGTCCGCCTGCACATAGCTGCTGCCGATGTCCAGCGGCACGCCGTCGTACTGGTACTGGCCAGTCATGCGGAAACCGCGCGAGTAGAAATATTTGCCGCCCATTGGCGAGTCGTAGACGGTGATGCCCGGGGTCTTCTCCATCACCTGTTCGATGGTGTTGAGGTTCTGGTCATCGAGCATCTTGCGGGTCATCACCGTGACCGACTGCGGCGTTTCCTTCAGCGAGTGCACGCCTTTGCCGATGGTCACGCCGCCGGTGGTGTACGAGTTGCTGCCTTCGGTGGTGGCGCCGAGGCGGTTGGCGTTGACGTTGGTCGGCGCCAGCTCCATCGCACTGCCGCTGGTGGCCGGGCCGAGCACGGTGACGGTGTTGCCGTCACGCTGATAGCGGATGCCGGTGCCGCTGAGCATGGCCTTGAGCGACTCGTCATCCTGATAGCGGCCGTTGAGGGCGCTGGAGCGCAGGCCTTGCAGGCTTTCCGGGCTGTAGACGATTTGCAGGCTGGTCTGCTGACCGAGGGTTTGCAGGGCCTGGGCCAGCGGTTGGGCCGGAATGTTCAGGGTCCATTCCTGGGCCTGGACATACGGCGCTGCCGCGAGGGTCAGTGCCAGACCCAGGCCGCTACCGGCCAGGCGTGTGCGGGTCGCGCCGTGCATCAGCAGGGCTCGAGTCAAAGGGCGAAGCATGAAACGGGATGCGGACATGAGGTTAAGACCTTGGCAGGTATAGTTGTTAATGGTTCTTATTCATCTCATTAAGACGAGGAAGCCGCGGCAAACCGGAAAAGTTTTTTCTCCGGCCCGGTCGCGGCTGCCTCGATCAAGCGGTTTGCAGTTCGCTTCTGACCTTGCCGGCCTCCATGCGCACCAGTTGATCGGCGACGTCGAAGTAACGGTCGTCGTGGGAAATCACGATGATGGTTTTGCCCAGACGCTTGAGGTCGGGCAGCAGCTCGGTATAGAAGATCCGCCGGAAGGTCGGGTCCTGATCCGCCGCCCATTCATCGAACACCAGCACTGGGCGCTCTTCGAGCCAGGCGTTGACCAGTGCCAGGCGTTTGCGCTGGCCGGTCGACAGGTCGGTGGTGCTGAACGCGCCGTCGCGCACGCTGACCTTGTGCGCGATCTCCAGACGTTCGAGGTAGCGGGTGGCATCCTGCGGCACTTCACGATCGCCCTGGATCAAGTCATCGAACAGGTAGTAGTCGGCGAAGATCGTCGTGAAATTCTGCCGGTAATCATCGCGATTGACCGCAGTGATCGGCTTGTCGTTAACGCGAATTTCGCCCTCGGTCGGCGCGTACAGGCCCAGGAGCAATTTGATCAGCGTGGTTTTACCGCAGCCGTTCTCACCGACGATAAACACAATGTCGCCCTGTTCGATGCGCAGGTTCACCGGGCCGAGGCGGAACGGTTCGCTGCCTTCGACGGGCGGGAAGGCGTAGCGCACGTTGCGCAGTTCCAGGCTGTTGACGGCGGCTGGCTTGCTGCCCTGATCCTGCAGCAACAGGTGCGGCTCCGGTGAGGAGAACTGTTCGCTGAGTTCGGCAATGCGGCGGAAGGCAATCTGCGCGCGGCTGATGATCGGCAGGGTGCTGATCAGGTGTTCCAGCGGCCCCTTCATGTACAGCAGCACCAGAACGAAACCGCTCATCACCGCTTTGTCGGCACTCGGCCACAGCGATTGCAAGGCCAGGGCCATGCCGATGACCACGAAGAACAGCATCGAGCCAAACGACTTGGCGATGACGAAGGTGTTGATCGATCTGATCTGGGTGTCGCAGATTTTCTCGGCGGTTTTCTGAATGCCGGCGACGAACATGCGCTGGCGGCGCGGGCGGTGAATGCGCAGTTCCTTGGCGCCTTCGGCGATCGCGTTGTAATGCTTTTGCAGTTCGTCTTCGGAGTCGCGGGCGGCGTAGAAGCCGCGCATGCCTTTGGCCCTGGCGATGGCCTGGATGGTGGTGCCGATGGCGATGGCCACCAGCATCATCAGAAACATCGGCCACGACAGCATGGCCAGGTAGCCGAGGCAGCCAAGGGTCACGGTCATCGAAATCGCCAGCGGCGCGAAGGCGAAGGCGAAGTCGCTGATGGTGTCGACGTCGTGGGTCAGCACCGGAATCAGGCGATGGCTGCGATAGCGTTCGATCTGGTCGATCGGCGCCGACAGGACTTTCTCCCCAGCTCTTTGCGCAGTTTGGCGATGATGTGCTGGCCGACGTAGTTGGTGCCGATGTCCGACAGGATCGTGGTCAGCAGGGCCAGGGCACAGAGGCCGGCGAAGATCATCACCACCGTGCGGGTCAGGCCGTCATCGGAATGCAGGGCGTTGTTGATGGTCGCCAGCAGCACGGTGACGCTCAGGCCGCCGAGCATGCCGAGCACGATGGACGCCGAGACGATCAGGCGGAAGGGCTTGAGCAGGGCGAACAATTCGTTGATCGCCCCACGCGTAGGCTTGGTCATGGAGGATTCCTGCTTCGATGCGGAGGGAGTGCCGGTACTTAAGGAAAACGAATGGTCGCGGAGTTTCTTTAACCGAGCGCAGGCGTGGCTGCGCTCGTCGAGGGCAGTGTCAGAGGTCGCGTACTACGCGAAAGCCCAGCCAGTCGCCCTTGCTGGTCGGCCAGCTGCTGTTGCGGTTGCCCGAGCGCGAGAAGATCGGCGCTTCGCCCCAGTCGTTGCCGCGCATGACCTGGCGTTCGCAGTTTTCCTGGGTCCATGGGCGACCGTCGGCGGGCACGCCGGAGTAGTCCGGGTGGTAGCAATCGGCGGTCCATTCGTAGACGTTGCCGTGGGCGTCGAACACGCCAAACGCATTGGCCGGGAAGGTGCCGGCCGGCGAGGTGAAGTTGTAGCCATCTGCCGCGCCGTAAGTGTTGGCGTGCCTGGAAATCTGGTAATCCTTGCCCTCATCGAACGGGAACGGAAAGGCCCGGTGCTGCCGCCCCGGGCGGCGTATTCGCGGATCGATTCGCTTTGCAGGCGATAGGCGTGCCCGGTCTTTTTCGACAGCCAGTCGATGTAGCCCTGGGCTTCGGCGACGTTCATGCACACCGCCGGATCGCGTGGCGTCTGTTTGAATTCCGGCTTGCCGGCGGTGCAACGGCGCCCCGGGCGATCATCGAAGTCGTAGGGCTTGTTGCCGGTCTCGCGCACATAGGCGTCCCATTCGCCCACCAGCACCTGCGAGCGGCTGATAGCGAATGGTTTGCTGAACGTCACGGTGTGCAGCGGGCCTTCGTCGGGTTGGCGGCCGACTTCATCATCCGGCGTGCCCATGGTGTAGCTGCCGGTCGGCAGCACGACCATTTCCGGGCAGTCCTTGCAGTCCTTGAACACTTTGCCCGCAGCAGGCGCGGTCGCCGCCAGCGCGCTGCCGGGCAACAGCGCAGCGCAGAGGGCGCTTAGCGCCAGTGCGGGCAGGGCTTTGGAGAGGAGTGACGCGTGAGGCTTTTTCATGGGTCGTCTCTTTAAAAGGAAAACGGCAGTCGAGGGTCAGGCACGCAGCTTTTTGCCGAGGATGTCCATGAAGCGATCCACTTCGGCTTCGCTGTTGAGCAAGCCCGGGGCGGTGCGAATCACCGGCCCGACGTCGCGACTGACCGCGTCGCAGATCACCCGGTTTTGCATCAGCCAGGCCGCCACTTCATCGCTGTCCTGGCCCCTGATCCGGAAGAAGGTGAAACCGGCGGAGAACTGCGAGTCGAGCGGGGTCACCAACTCGATGTTGCGGTGCTCCTGCAAGCGTTGCTTGAGGTAACTGTTGAGCTGATGAATGCGCGTCTGCACCTCGGCTTTGCCCAGTTGCAGGTGCAACTTGAAGGCTTCGTCCAGCGCCCAGCGATGCTCGAAGGCGTGGTAGCCGCCCGGGGTCATGATGGTCGAGAAAGCCGTGGCCTCGGAGAAGGTCGGCACGCTGGGGCTGACGTATTTCAGTTCTTCCGTGCGGCTGCAGACGATGCCGGTGCCGCGCGGGCCGAACATCCACTTGTGCGTGCCGGCGATGAAAAAGTCGCAGTTCATCTGCGGGAAACTCAGGTCGTCGACGCCGAAACCGTGCACGCCATCGACCACGTAGATCAGCCGATCCTTGTCCTCGCGCTGACGGTTGTGCTCATCGACCAGCCGCGAGATCTCGCTGATCGGCAGCTTCACACCGCTGCCCGAATGCACCCAGGTCATGCCCAGCACGCGGGTCTCGGGGCGGATGTTGCGATTGATCGTGTCGAGTACCTGATCCAGAGAAATGCTCTGCGGGGTTTCGAACAGCTTGAGTTTGCGCACGCGCGTACCGTCACGACGGCTGCGGAAATCGAGAATGTTGCGCGTCGAGTAGTGCTCGTGAACCGTGGTGAGAGTTTCCTGATCCGCGCGCACCTGCACGCTGCCGTAGATCATCGCCAGGCCTTCGGTGGTGCTGCCGGTCAGGGCGATCTGCGCCGGTTTGGCTTGCAGATACTGGCCGGCCCAGTGGCGCACGTTTTCTTCGCGTTTCTCGGTGACGCCCAGATCCCAATCCATCGCCAGACCCGGATTCAGATCCAGCGCTGCGCGATGGCGCTCGATCGCTTCACGCACCGGTTTGGGATGTGAGGTGACGAGGAAATTGGCGAAGTGAATCGCCTGAGGATCCTGATCGAACATTTGACGCAACTGCGCCCATTTGTCCCGCGAGGCATTCGGTACGGCCGCGACGGCCGCCGGTGCAGTCAGGCTGGCGCCCAGGGGCAGGGCGGCGGCGAGCAGGCCGGCCTGTTTCAGAAAAGTGCGACGATCGGTCATGGTCGCGCCACCTCCTGGCGTGACGCCAGCGCCGGTTTCGCGGCTTTTTGTACCTGATCCCAGACGCGCATGAAGTTGCCGCCCCAGAGCTTGGCGATGTCCGCTTCGGAGTAGCCGCGCTGCAGCAGTTCGGCGGTGACGTTGCGGATTTCGCCGACGTTTTCCCAGCCCTTGATGCCGCCGCCATCGTTGAAGTCAGAAGCAATGCCGACGTGGTCGATACCGATCTTGCGTACCGTGTAATCGATGGCGTCGCCGAAGTCCTTGAGGGTGGCTTTCGGTTCCTCTTCGAGGATCGCGTAGAGGCCGCTGGCGTATTGGCCGAGCTTCTGCTCCGACCAGGCGGTGATGATCGGATCGCCCGGCATCAGCGCCATGGCCAGATTAGGCAGTGGCGGCAGATCGAAGCGCGCACGCAGCGCATTGAGTTTGTCCTGCGTGCCCTGGGTCAGCGGTTTCAGGTACTGCGAGAAGGCGACGACTTGCACCACGCCGCCACTGTTCTTGATCAGTTGCAGTTCTTTGTCGCTGAGGTTGCGCGGGATATCCACAGCCGCCCGGGGCGCCGAGTGCGAGGCCACCAGCGGTGTGCGGCTCAGTTCGGCGACTTGCTCGAGGGCTTTGCTCGACATCTGCGAAACATCGATGATCACGCCCAGATCGTTCAAGCGCTGCACCGCTTGTTTACCGATGTCCGACAGACCATTGAGGGCGTCGGGCGAGTCATTGAAAAACGGCAGCGGCCGCGACGAGTCGGCCCAGCTGTTGTTGCCGATGTAACTGAAGCCGAACATGCGCATGCCGCGCCCGGCCCACAGGTCGAGCTTGCTCAGATCGTTGCCCAGCGGGTAGGCGTTGAGCATGCTGATGAAAATCGCAAATTTGCCTTCGCCGTGCAGGCGGCGGAAATCATCCGGTGTGTAGGCGATGCCGGCCTGATTGGGAAAGTCGCGGACAATCCCGGAAATGATCTTGTAGCGCACTTCCTGCTGGTTGCGCGCCTCTTCGACAAAACCCTCGGTCGGACGGTGCGGGGCGTTCGGGCCGTTCCACATTTCCGGCCAGCCGAACACCGTCAACGCCGCGCCAGACAAGCGCCCACGATTGGCCTTGACCAGGTCGAACTGGCCCGAGCCATCCTTGTCGGCTTCGTGGTCGTGGCTGCCGAAACTCAGCGGCACGGTGATGTGGCTGTCGAACGACAGCAGGCGATCCTGCAACTCGGTCGCCTGTTTCATCACCTTCACCGGGTAGCCGGGGTTGTTCAGGTAATCCCAGGCCAGAAATCCTGCGCCGGCACTGATCGCCAGGGCCAGCGGCAGGCCGATGAATAGAGCCTTTTTCCAACGCGGTTTTGTCATTGCCATCTCATTCAGGTTCGCCGTCGAGGTGCAGGCGCAGGGGCCTTTGCTATCTGGGAAGAACGAGTGGCTGCACGGCTAATTTAGGTGTGCGTTACAAATGCCCGGCAGCGGCGCGGGTGATGATTGCCGGCGGCGTAAATTTCCGCGCCGAGCAAACGTTCTAGCTTGGATAAAGCCTGCTTCATGGCTGACACAGGTAGGGCAATGACGATCTCTCGACGCTGGTTCATGGCGGGCATGGCACTCACGGGCGCCGCGCTGCCTGCCGCTTTTTATGCACATCGTGAACTGACTCGCGAGGAGTTTCCGATCACCCCGGGCGAGGCCACGGTCGATCTGGCGGACACCGCCGGGCAACAGCTGGCGGACAATTTGCGTGGGGTCTGGGACATTCGCTTTACCGGTGCGGCGGCAGGGCTTGATGGTCTGCCGGCGCAAGGCCTGGAGCTGTTTCTAGACATTGCCCATCGTGGGCGCGGCTTGCGTGGTTATCTCGACACCGGCGCGAATCTGCGTGCCGAAGGGCCTGTGCGTTATCAAGTCATTGGCGATCTGGCACCGGGCAACGGCGCCGAGATGTATTGGCGCCTGCTGCGCACCGATGCGCCACTTGCGCCGCCGGTGTATGAATTCAAAGTCAAACTGGATGAAGTCTGGGCGGCGTTCGGCAATGCCGGCAGCGCCACGTTCACCGGGCAAGTGCTGCGTCTGGACCGGCCGTTGGCGTTTCCCGGGCAGGACAATCAGTTCATCGCTATCAAGCGGCGTTTTCCCGAGGCCCGTGAACGCACCGGGCTTAATCCGCAACTGTTGGCCTGGCTGGTGGCGCCCGAGCATCGGTTGTTCCACCAACTCTGGCACGCCACCCGCGACAAGTGGCACAAGCTCTCGGAGAAAAACGCGAAGCGCTGCGCGGCATCGGCTGGCAGCCCGGGCCGCGTGACAAGGAGCGCGACGCCCGTGGGCCAAGCAAGGATCGCAATGGCTCGGGCGTGGATTTTTCTTTATGCATCGGCACATGCTAGGCATCGCCCGTTCGATGCAGGATTTGCCTTCCTGGCCGGCGTTCCCGCAGCCGCAGCCTGAGCTGGAACGTGACCGCCAGGGCTTCGCCCGCTATTTCGACAATCACGACGGCAATTCGCTGCCGCCGACCTGGCTGGCCGAGGGCGATGACGAGTACACCAAATGGGTCAGCGACATCAAAGCGGCGGAGACCTTCCAGAGCAATTTCCTGGTTTGGGAATCCCAGTACCGTGACCCGCGATACTTATCGAAATTGACCCTTGGCCAGTTCGGTTCGGAAGTCGAACTGGGCCTGCACGACTGGCTGCACATGCGCTGGGCCTCGGTGGCGCGTGATCCGTCCAACGACATTCCGGTGCCGATGGCGCGCGATCAGGCGGACTTCGCCGCGCGCTGGTATGCGCCGGAAAACGACTTCCTCGGCGACCCTTTTTCCTCCCATGTGAACCCGGTGTTCTGGCGCTTTCATGGCTGGATCGATGATCGCCTGGAAGACTGGTTCCGCGCCCATGAACGTTTTCATCCGGGCGAAGTGAGCCGTCTGGAAGTCAACGGCGTGCCATGGTTTGCACCGGGGCGTTGGGTGGAAGTCGCCGACCCTGGCTCGGCCCCGACACCCACGGCTGCAGCACCGTGCCCGGCCTGCAAGTCGGCCGCTCAGTGGAGTTGGACCCGGAGACCATGAAGCTGGCGCTGCGTATCACTTTTGGCGACGAAGACAACATGACCGAACTGTTCCGCAAAGTGCCACAGCGCCCCTGGTATGCGCGGCACCTGAAGGTCAAGGGCCGACAGCTCTAGATTGGTTCAACACACACATATTCAGAATAGTTCGCAATCCCCTTGTGGGAGCGAGCCTGCTCGCGAAGGCGTCAGTTCAGTCGACGCGTTGCCCTCAGATCACCTCCCAACCACCCCCAACGCTTTGTACAAGGCAATGCTCGCCTGCAATCGCGACAGGCGCAGTTGTACGTTGAGGTCTTGCGCCGCATACAGCGTGCGCTGGGTTTGCAGGACGGTGAGCAGGTCTTCGGCGCCGGCCTGGTAGCGGCTCTGGGCGATGTCGAAGGCGGTTTGTGCCTGGTTCAGTTCTTCGCTTTGCCATTGCCGTTGTTCATCGAGGCCACGAATGCTGCTGAGGGCTTTTTCGACGTCGGCGAAGCCGTTGATGATTGCCCCGCGATAGGTCTCCAGCAATTCGTCCTGCCGCGCCTTGGCCTTGTCGCGTTCGGCGCTGAGGCGGCCGTTGTTGAAGATCGGCGCGGTCAGCCCCGAGGACAGGTTGTAGAACGTCGTGCGCAGCAAATCGGCGGCCAGATCAGCGCCGCTGCCGAGGCTGGCGGTCAGGGTGATTTTCGGCAGCATCGCGGCACGGGCGACGGTGACATCAGCCTGCGCCGCCGCCAGTCTGG
This sequence comes from Pseudomonas sp. B21_DOA, assembly GCA_030544685.1. Taxonomy (NCBI): domain Bacteria; kingdom Pseudomonadati; phylum Pseudomonadota; class Gammaproteobacteria; order Pseudomonadales; family Pseudomonadaceae; genus Pseudomonas; species Pseudomonas sp. B21_DOA. Next base: position 3,047,552 of record CP086683.1, read on the forward strand.
CCTCGGCGCTGGCAATGTCCGGACGCCGACTGAGCAAGTCGCTCGGCACGCCGCTGGCGATGTCCGGCCAGTGCAATTGGGCGAAGGATTGCGTGGGCAACGGTAACGTTTGCACTGGTTGGCCGAGCAGAGCGGCGAGGCTGATCAGTGCTTCGCGGGCCTGTTGTTGCACCAGCGGCAGACGACGCTGTTGTTCGGCCACCAGGCTTTTCTGCTGGGCCAGTTCCAGCGCGGTGGCGCTGCCGGCGTCGAAACGGGTCTGCACCAGCTGCAGCACATTCTGCGCATTTTTCAGATTGAGTTCGGCAATGCGCGCCTGCTCACGCAAGGCCAGGGCCTGGGTGTAACTGTTGGCGACGCCGCTGAGCAAGGTCAGTTCAACAGTGGCGCGGTCGAACTCGCTGGCCTGCACGCCGAACACGGCACTGTCGCGGGCGGCACGCTTACCGCCCCAGAAATCGACTTCGTAGCTGGCGCTGAGCTCGGCATCGTAATAGTCCAGCGAGCGATTCTCGGGGCTGACATCCAATTGGCTGTAGCCCTTGCCGTGGATCAGTTTCTGCCGGTTGGCATTCAGCCCGGCCTTGAGTTCGGGCAGCAGCGGGGCGCCGGCGATGGTTGCGCTGGCCTCGGCCTGTCTGACCCGCGCCACGGCGGCGGCGAGGTCGTAGCTGCCCAGCCGCGCCTGTTCCACCAGCCGCTCCAGCTCGGGGCTGCCGAATTGCGTCCACCATTGCCGATTGCTCTGCAGCGCGCCGGGGTGTCGGCGGACTGCCACGCGCTCGGTGGCTGCACACCGCTGTCCAGGCGCGGCGCCGGGCTGCTGCAGGCCGCCAGCAACAGGCTGGCGGCAAGGAACGTCAGTCGCACTTTCATAGGTCGATCATTCACTGGTAAGGGCCGTGACCGGGTCAAGCCGGGCAGCTTTGCGGGCCGGCATGAAGCCGAAAATGACGCCGGTGACCAGCGCACAGGCAAACGCACCGATCACCGCCAGCCCTTGAAAGGCGATCGCCACGCCGCTGAGCAACAACACGCCGCCGACCAGCAGCGCCAGGCCGATTCCGGCAATTCCGCCGACCACCGAGAGCATCAGCGCTTCAGTGAGAAACTGCCGCAGGATGTCGCGCTGACGGGCGCCGGTGGCCATGCGAATACCGATCTCGCGGGTACGTTCGCGTACGGTCATGAGCATGATGTTCATCACGCCGATACCGCCGACCAGCAGGGAAATCGCCGCAATCGCCCCCAGCATCAGCGACAGCGTGCCTTGCGTGCGCGCTTCGGCCTGGATCATCGCGGCATTGTTGGTCAGCTCGAAATCCTTCTTGCCGTGGTGCCGACGCAACATCGCTTGTTCGATGGCCTGTTCGGCGTCCTTGACCTTGCGCGCGTCCTTCGCGGCAATCACCACGTATTGCGGATTGCGGCTGCCGAACAGGCGCGTGCTCGCCGCCGAATACGGCACGGCGATGCGGTTGTCGCTATCGGAGTCGCCGGAGCTGGCGCCTTTTTCCGCAAGCACGCCGAGGATCTGGAACGGCACGTTCTCGATGAGGATGTATTGACCGATGGGGTCGGCGACATCCTTGAGCAATTTGTCGCGGACCTTGGTGCCGATCACCGCGACGGCGGCGGCGCTGTCCTCGTCGGCCTGGGTGAAGTAACTGCCCTGGATCACCGGCCAGTTGAAAATCTGCGGAAAGTTGGTGTCATTGCCACCGACGTAACTGCTGTGGTCGGCATTGCCAAAGCGCACCCCGGCGGTCGAGCCGTTGACCGGCATGATCCGTTCCACCTGGGGCAGGGTGGACAGTTCGGCGACGTCGTCGAGGGTGATGATGCCCTCCGGTGTACGCGGGTTCGGCGCCGAACCGCTGAGGTAAATGATGTTGGAGCCGAACGCACCCATTTGCGCCATGACCTGCCGCTTGCTGCCTTCGCCAACGGCCAGCATCACCACCACCGAGGCCACGCCAATGACGATGCCCAGCAGCGTCAGCGCCGTGCGAAAGCGGTTGATCCACATCACCCGCCACGCCGCTTGTACAGCGTCGAGCAGTTCACCTTTCCAGGCGCCGGTCTGGCTGCTGCCGTTGCTCAGGCGCTGGCGCAGGTCGACCGCTTGCAACGCGCCGGGATTGGCCACAGGCGGCGCGCAGGCGTGCTCGGCGCTGTCACTGATGATCAGGCCGTCACGGATTTCGATGATGCGTTTGGCCCGTTGCGCCACTTCGCGGTCGTGGGTGATGAGGATCACCACATGGCCTTGATCGGCGAGTTCGTCGAGCAGGGTCATGACCTCGGCGCCGCTGTGGCTGTCGAGGGCGCCAGTCGGCTCGTCGGCGAGGATGATATGGCCGCCGTTCATCAGCGCACGGGCGATCGACACTCGCTGTTGCTGGCCGCCGGAAAGCTGATGCGGGCGATTGCCGGTGCGAGTGCCGAGGCCAAGACGTTCCAGCAGCGCGTGAGCTCGGGCATGCCGCTCGGCGGCCGGGGTGCCGGCATAGATCGCTGGCATCTCGACGTTTTCCTGGGCCGAGCCGGACGGGATCAGGTGATAGCCCTGGAAGACAAACCCGAAGGCTTCGCGGCGCAGCCAGGCCAGTTCATCACTGTCCAGATGAGCGACGTTTTCCCCGGCGAAGCGGTATTCGCCGCTGGTCGGTCGGTCGAGGCAGCCGAGGATGTTCATCAGCGTCGATTTGCCCGAACCGGAGGCGCCTACAATCGCAACGAACTCGCCGGCGTGGATCGACAGATCGATCCCGCGCAGCACTTCCACCAGCGGGCTGTCATCACCGCCATAGGCTTTGCGGATCTGCCGCAGGTCGATCAGGGGCGTGTGCATTCAGCCTCCATGACCAGTGGCCGGCGCGCTGAGAACATGCTCGCCCTCGGCCAGACCTTCCAGCACCTGGGTGCGCAGGCGATCGCTGATGCCGGTGCGCACTTCCCGCGCCTGAATATCACCGTTGGCAGCGACGATCTGCGCTCGCTGCCACTGCGGACGCGAGCCCGGTTGCAGGGCAGCAGTCGGCACGGTCAGGGTGTCTTGCGCCTGTTCGGCGACGAAGAACACCTGGGCGGTCATGTCGGTCATCAGGCTGTGATCGGCGTTGTTGACGTCGAGCAGCACGGTGTACAGCACCACCTCGTTCGCTGCCGCTGCGGCCGCTGGTAGGACTGCCGCCCTGATTCTGTTCAAGCGGACGTGGTGGCACCGGCAGGATCTGCCGCACGGTGCTGCTCCAGCGCCGAGTGCCGCCGCTGAGGGTGGTGAAGTAGGCGGTCATGCCCGGTTTGACGTGGCCAATGTCGGCCTCTGAAACCTCGGCCCACACCGTCATCGGCGACAGCCGGGCGATGCGCAGGATCAGCGGGGTCTGTTGTTGCGCGTTGAGGGTCTGGCCTTCGCGCGCACCGACGGCGACCACGGTGCCGCTCATCGGCGCATAGATGCGCGTGTAACCGAGTTCCGCCTCGTCGCTGCGCAGGCTGGCCTGGGCCTGACGGATCTGCGCCTGGAACATGTCGATGCGCGCCTGGGTTGCGCGAACCTCGGCGCGGGCGGTCTGCACGTCTTCTTCGCGGGTGGCGCCACCGGCGGCGAGTTTCTGCTGGCGCTGGTATTTCTGCTGCGCCAGATCGTGCTGGGCACGTTGCTCCTGCAGCTGCGCCTTGAGGTTCTCGATGGAAAAGCGCCCGGCATCGAGCTTGGCTTTCTGTGTCGACGGGTCGATTTCCAGCAGCAACTGGCCTTCCTTGACCGTATCGCCGGCCTCGACGTGAATCTTCTGAATCTGCCCCGAAGCCTGTGCGCCGACATCCACATAGCGGCGCGGCTGCAAGGTGCCGAGCGCTGTCACGCTGTTTTCGATATCGCCGCGGCTGACCTGCACAGTGGCAACGGCGTCGCGACCGGGTGGCAAGACTTGCCAGGCAGCGACGGCGATCACGGGAATCAGACAGAGGGCGGCAAACAGCGCGCGACGGGCGGGGCGGGGACGATTCATGCAGGGTTCCGGCCAGTGGTTGCGGCCCGTCGCAAGGCACGACAGACACAGGGGCTGTCCTGTAAACGAGGCATGGGCGACGGAATTTAGCCGCAGACACATCGAGTTACCGCAGCCGGGCCACGACTATTTGTCCGGGATATGGAATCAACTCTTTAAATCTATATGAGAATTACTATAAATTACGCACCTCAAGTTGCCACTATCTTGCTACTGCGTGATCCGCAGGTCTGATCAGTGCGCTCAAGGACAGAAACGGCATCGATGCGGTCGGGAGTCATGTTGGAAAACTACTATCGTGAGCTGGTGTGTTTCCTCAACGCCAGACTGGGCAACCGTCAGGTCGCCGAGGATGTGGTGCATGACGCCTATGTACGCGTGCTGGAACGCTCCAGCGAGGTACCGATCGAACAACCCCGGGCCTTCCTTTATCGCACCGCGTTAAACCTGGTTATCGACGATCACCGCCGCAACGCGCTGCGCCAGGTCGAATCGCTGGACGTGCTCGACAATGAAGAGCGCTATTTCACCCCGTCCCCCACGGCACCCTCGATCACGGACAGCGCCTGGAAATGCTTCAGCGCGCACTGGCCGAGCTGCCGCCGCTGTGCCGCGACAGTTTTCTGCTGCGCAAGATCGAAGGAATGTCCCATCCGGAAATCGCCCAGACCCTCGGCATCTCCCGGGCGCTGGTGGAAAAACACATCGTCAACGCCATGAAGCATTGCCGCTTGCGCATCCAGCAATGGGACGGCCAGTGAGCCGCGCCGGTTAAATTTCCTTTCATCGTCCTCGTTCCTACTCAACAGACGACCTGCTGACCTGATTCAGGCCGGTCAGGCCACCCAGGCTTTATTTCCCCGCGTTGAGGGGTTCATCCAGAGGACACTGGAAATGACACAGGCAATTGCATCGCCCATCGTTCACGACCTGATCGGCGTCGGTTTCGGCCCTTCGAACCTGGCACTGGCCATCGCTCTGCAGGAACGCGGCCGGATCCAGGGCGAACTGGATGTACTGTTCCTCGACAAGCAGGCCACTTACAGCTGGCACGGCAACACCTTGTCGACGCAGAGCGAGTTGCAGATTTCCTTCCTCAAGGACCTGGTGACCCTGCGCAATCCGACCAGCCCTTACTCGTTCGTCAACTACCTCAAGCACCACGGGCGTCTGGTCGATTTCATCAACCTCGGCACTTTTTATCCATGCCGCATGGAGTACAACGACTACCTGCTCTGGGTGGCCGGGCAGTTCACCGAGCAGAGCCGTTATGGCGAAGAAGTGCAGTTCATCGAACCGGTTTTGCACAACCAGCAGGTCGAGGCATTGCGGGTGATTTCCCGGGGCAGCGACGGCCAGCAATTCGTGCGTACCACACGTTCGGTGGTGGTCAGCGCTGGCGGCACACCGCGCATTCCAGAGGCGTTCAAGGCGCTGAAGGGCGATCATCGGGTGTTCCACCATTCGCAGTATCTGTCGCAAATGGCCAGACAGCCGTGCGTGAACAATCAACCGATGAGCATCGCCATCATCGGAGGCGGGCAGAGCGCGGCGGAAGCCTTTATCGACCTGAATGATTCATTCCCATCGGTGCAGGTCGACATGATCCTGCGTGGTTCGGCGTTGAAACCTGCGGATGACAGCCCGTTCGTCAACGAAGTGTTCTCGCCGGAGTTCACCGATCTGGTGTTCCAGCAGAACAGCGTCGAGCGCGAGCGTCTGGTCAACGAGTACCACAACACCAACTATTCGGTGGTCGACATCGACCTGATCGAACGCATCTACGGCATCTTCTACCGGCAGAAGGTTTCCGGGATTGCCCGCCATGCGTTCCGCACCCTGACCACCGTCGAGAGCGCCACTGCGACGGCAAATGGCATCGAACTGGCGGTGCGCAACAATGCCACCGGCGAAGTCACGGTGCGAATCTATGACGCCGTGGTGCTGGCCACCGGTTACGAGCGCCAGATGCACCGCAAATTGCTCGCGCCGCTGGAGGAATATCTCGGTGAGTTCGAGGTCGATCGCAACTACAAACTGATCACCGACGAGCGCTGCAAGGCCGGCATTTATATGCAGGGCTTCTGCCAGGCCAGCCATGGCCTGAGCGATACGCTGCTGTCGGTGCTGCCGATTCGCGCCGATGAAATCGCTGGCTCGTTGTACGAGCATGGCAAACAGCGCGGGCACAGTCGCTCGGTGGCGGAGCTGTTGTTGGCGACTGCCAGCTGAATCTGCATTGCCTGACATATCGCCTTCGCGAGCAGGCTCGCTCCCACAATGGTTCTGTGAGCGCAGGCCAGAATGTGGGAGCGAGCCTGCTCGCGATGGGGCCATGGAAAGCCCCACAGATCCTGAATCTGAACCCTTCCTGAACACCCCCACATTCCCCGAAAACACCTCTTCCCGCCGTTTCGCTGCGGGCGTAAGCTGCGCGCGTTTTCATCAATTGCGGAGACCCACAGTGGGTACTTGTTCGAGTGACAGTTGTCGGCCGGTCTCGATCACCGGCAGATTCTCGGCAAGATAACGCGCAGCCTTTCCCTGCCGTTGTCTCGCCGTAACAGCGAGCAGCGGCATCCCGTGCACGGCCGGTTTTGGGTCGTGTCTCGACGTCCTTCTCATCGACGCTGAACCAGGTGTGATGGCGACCTCAGTCGTCATCGCAGCCTATCGACAGGCCTGTCATACCCGACCGGCGTGCCACGCCTTGCCGTGCCGGTTTTCCCGGTGCCAGGGCGCGGCGGTACCTGCCCGACGGTTTCCCGGCTGACCACAGGGGACACAGCCATGAAACTCACGCTCAAGGAATTTTTCGCAGGCTTTCTGCGCAGCCGCCACATCGCCCGGCACTTCCGTCGTCTGGCGCTGCTGGATTCGATCAATGACACCACGGTCAGCCGTGAAGTGCCGCCGACGCTGGCCAACACGCTAGTCGCTGCCGCCCATGAAGACAGCGCTGCGTTGCTGTCGTCGTTGGGCACGCACGGCGAAGGGCTTACCGAGGTCGAGGCCGATACTCTGCGCGCGCAACATGGCCTCAACGAAGTCGAACACGAGCAACCGCTGCCGTGGTGGACCCATCTGGGGCACTGCTACAAAAATCCGTTCAACCTGCTGCTGACCTTGCTCGCGGTGATCTCCTGGCTGACCGAAGACCTCAAGGCGGCCGTGGTGATTTTTTCCATGGTGGTGCTGTCGACGCTGCTGCGCTTCTGGCAGGAGAGCAAATCCAATCAGGCCGCTGATGCGCTGAAAGCCATGGTCAGCAACACCGCCACTGTGCTGCGCCGGGATGCGTCACGGCAGGAACTGCCGATCAAGCAACTGGTGCCCGGCGATCTGATCGTGCTCTCGGCCGGCGACATGATTCCCGCCGATTGCCGCGTGCTCAGCGCCAAGGATCTGTTCGTCAGCCAGGCCGCGATGACCGGTGAATCGATGCCGGTGGAGAAGTTCACCCGGCAGACCGATCGCGACACGCGTAACCCGCTGGAGCTGGACAACATTCTGTTCATGGGCACCAACGTCGTCTCCGGCAGCGCCATTGCACTGATTCTCACCACCGGCAACAGCACCTACTTCGGTGCGCTGGCGCAACGGGTCGGCGCGACGGACCGGGCGGTGACCTCGTTCCAGCAGGGGGTCAATAAGGTCAGTTGGCTGCTGATCCGCTTCATGTTCGTCATGGCGCCACTGGTGCTGTTCATCAACGGTTTCACCAAGGGCGACTGGAGCGAAGCGCTACTCTTCGCGCTGTCGATTGCCGTCGGCCTGACCCCGGAAATGCTGCCGATGATCGTCACTTCGACCCTGGCCAAAGGCGCCGTGTTTCTGTCGCGCAAAAAGGTCATCGTCAAACGCCTCGACGCGATCCAGAACTTCGGCGCCATGGACGTGCTGTGCACCGACAAGACCGGCACCCTGACTCAGGACAAGATCTTTCTGGCGCGTAATGTCGACGTCTGGGGTGAGGATTCTGACGCTGTGCTGGAACTGGCCTACCTCAACAGCTACTACCAGACCGGCCTGAAAAACCTGCTGGATGTCGCCGTGCTCGAACACGTGGAAGTCCATCGCGAACTCAAGGTCGGCAGCGTGTTTCGCAAAGTCGATGAGATCCCGTTCGACTTCAATCGCCGGCGCATGTCGGTGGTGGTGGAGAGCCGCGGTCAGCCCCATCAACTGATCTGCAAAGGCGCGGTGGAAGAAGTGCTGGCGGTGTGCAGCCGGGTGCGTCACGGCGAGGTCGATGAAGTCTTGAGCGATGAATTGCTGGCGCGGATTCGCCACGTCACCGGTGCTTTCAACGCCGAAGGTCTGCGCGTGGTGGCGGTCGCGGCTCGCTCAATGCCAGCAGGTCGTGAAATTTACAGTCTGGCCGATGAACAGGAGCTGACGCTGATCGGTTACGTGGCATTCCTCGATCCACCGAAGGAAAGCACCGCGCCAGCGCTCAAGGCCTTGGCCGAGCATGGTGTGGCGGTCAAGGTGCTGACCGGTGACAACGAACTGGTGACGGCGAAAATCTGCCGCGAGGTCGGCCTCGCCCAACAGGGTTTGCTGCTGGGCAATGACATTGAGCGCATGAGCGATGCTGAGCTGGCTATGGCGGTCGAGACGACCAACGTCTTCGCCAGACTCACGCCATCGCACAAAGAGCGCATCGTCGGCATTCTCAAGGGCAACGGCCATGTGGTCGGATTCATGGGCGACGGTATCAACGACGCGCCGGCGCTGCGCAGCGCCGGCATCGGTATTTCCGTGGACAGCGCGGTGGACATCGCCAAGGAAGCGGCGGACATCATTCTTTTGGAAAAAGCCTGATGGTGCTGGAGGAGGGCGTGCTCGAAGGGCGGCGCACCTTCGCCAACATGCTCAAGTACATCAAGATGACTGCCAGCTCCAACTTCGGCAATGTGTTCTCGGTGCTGGTCGCCAGCGCGTTCATCCCGTTCCTGCCGATGCTGCCGATGCACCTGCTGGTGCAGAACCTGCTCTACGATATTTCGCAGATCGCCATTCCGTTCGATAACGTCGACGACGAGATGCTGAAACAGCCGCAGCGCTGGCAGCCGGCTGACGTCGGGCGCTTCATGCTGTTCTTCGGCCCGATCAGTTCGATCTTCGACGTCACGACGTTCGCCTTGATGTGGTACGTGTTCGACGCCAACACCCCGGATCACCAAACGCTGTTCCAGTCCGGCTGGTTCGTGGTCGGGTTGCTGACCCAGACGCTGATCGTGCACATGATCCGCACGCCGAAGATCCCGTTCCTGCAAAGCCGCGCCGCCATGCCGCTGCTGGTGATGACGGCGATTATCATGGCAGTGGGCATCTTCCTGCCGATGGGGCCGCTGGCGCATTACTTCAAATTGCAGGCGCTGCCGTCGCTGTATTTCGTGTTTCTACCGGTGATTCTGCTGGCGTACATGGCGCTGACCCAAGCCGTTAAAGGCTTCTACATCCGCCGGTTCGGCTGGCAATAACCGCCATGGAATGCTTTCCCTGTGGAAGCGAGCCTGCTCGCGAAGGCGCCGTGTCAGTCAATACGTCTCTGACTGGTATAGCCCCTTCGCGAGCAGGCTCGCTCCCGCGGGGATATTGGTGCGTCAGGGCCGCCGGATAAATGACCGGATTTTTAGGAAAAGTCCTACAGAGCTATCCCCGACGCTTGCGTAGTCTTGCCCTCCCCAAACCTCACCGGGAGAATGACCATGAGCAACAAAGCGTTGCGCATCCTGATCGCCGACCCGCAGCATTTTCATCGCATGAAAATCGAGCGCCTGTTCAACGCGCTCGGCTACTACCGCGTCGCCCCGGTGCAGACTCTCGGCGAATTGTTGACCCTGGTCGACTACGGCTGCGAGCCGTTCGATGTGCTCGTGATCAATGCCGAACTGGCGGCAGGCTCTCTCGATCTGCTGGGCTTTCTGCTCGATAACCCACAGGTTCGCCACGCTCTGATCTACAACGAGCAATCAGCACCGTTGCAGGCACTTGCAGGTTTTGCTCAGGAAAGCGCGCAGATCAGCCCGACGCCATTGCCCAATTTACAGCTCATCGGGCAGGTGATGGCGAGAGTCGAAGCTCGCGACGAACGCCAGGCGCCGCCTGACTCTCACGCGTCATTGCGCCATGCCAATGCATAAAAAACACTCTGCACAACTGTCAGACCTGACAGGTGATTCTCTTGCTCATCCATGTAACAGTGCCGGCGCAGCTACCGACTCCGGGACAGACTGTTGCGGTGTCTTCGATTTTGCAGGAGTCCCAATGAAGTCAGCGCTGATCGTCGATGATCACCCAGTCGTGCGCGCGGCCATTCGAATCGTCCTGCAGGCTCAAGGCTTCACGCAGATTCATGAAGCGTCCAATGGCAATGAAGTCGTGCCGTTGATTTGCGCGCATGATCCGCACCTGGTCGTGCTCGATCTCGGCTTGGGATCCATGGACGGGCTGGAAGTGCTGACGCGAATCCAGATCAAGGCGCCGACGGCGCGTTGCCGAATCCTGGTGTTCAGCATGCATGAGCCCACGCATTATCAAGAGCGCTGCCTGCGTGCCGGCGCGCGGGGCTACGTGACCAAGAGCAATCAACTGACTCTGCTGCACGAAGCCATCAAGGCATTGATGTCCGGCCACACCTATTTCTCCGCGTTGCCCAATACCAGCGGTCTGTACAACGCGGTGCAACGCACTGAACAGGAGATGATCGCTCAGCTGTCCGATCGAGAGTTATGCATTTTCGTGAATCTGGCGCTGGGCAAACCGAACAAGGCCATCGCCCAGGAAATGCACCTGAGCCACAAGACCGTCAGCACCTACAAGACTCGCATGATGGCGAAACTTGGTCTGGGTTCGCTGGTGCTCCTGCGTGAGTTCGCCAAGCGCAATCACTTGATCTGAGTACCCCGACATGAGGCAGGGACTGCGGGTTTTATTGCTGTGGCTGGGGCTTGTTGTCTCGGTCGGGGCGAATGACCAGCCGCAGACGCTGGAGGTGCTGGCGCGCCTCGAACCGGGAAGTATCCAGGTCCGCCTCGATGATCGGGAGCGCCAGTGGCTGCGTGAGCATCCAGTCTTGCGCATGGGCATCTCCGGCCCGGATTACCCGCCCTTCGAAATCACCCGCAATCAGCATGAGCTGGAAGGGCTGACGGCGGATTACGCCGACCTGCTGGCGCAACTGCTCGGTATCAGGATCGAAGTGCGGCGTTTCGTCGATCGTCCTGCACTGATGGCCGCACTCAAGCGCGCTGACGTCGAACTCCTGGGCACCTCGAACAGTTTCGAAGCGGCGGATCCGGCCTTTGTTCTGTCGCGGCCGTACGCTGAAGATCAGCCGATGCTGGTGACGCGTCATGACGAGAAACTGCCTGCTGACCTTGCAGGCAAACGCATCGCCATGGTCGAAGATTACCTGCCACTGGCCCATGTTCAGGCGTTCTACCCCGGCGCCCACGTGCAGCTTTACGCTTCGGCCATGGATGCACTCGGCGCGGTCGCCTTCGGTGCCGACGATGTGTACCTGGGCGACTTCATCAGCGCCAATTATCTGATCAACACCAACTATCGCAACGACCTGCAATTGGCCGGGCCGTCGGGGCTTGACGCCAATCCGTTCGCCTTTGCGTTGTTGCGCAGCGATGTGGTGCTCAAACGCATCGTCGACAAGGCCTTGCTGGCCGTGCCCATGGAGCGTCGCCATCTGATCGAACAGCGCTGGAGTGTCGGCCTCGCCGAGATGGCCGAGCAGTCCCGGGTACAGCTCAGCGCCGCCGAGCAGCAGTGGCTCGATCAGCACCCGGTAGTTCGGGTGGGCGCGGTCGAAGACTTCGCGCCGTTGGCGTTTTTCGATGCCGACGGACGCTTCAACGGCCTGGCAGCGCAGTTGCTGAGCCTGATTGCACAGCGCAGCGGGCTGAATTTCGAGGTCGTCCGTGGCACCTCGCTGAACGACCAGTTCGCCCAACTTCAGGCCGGCGCACTCGATGTTCTGCCGGTGGTGACGCCGAGCACCGAGCGGGAAGCGCAGCTGCAATTCACCCGCGCCTATCTGAACAATCCGTTCGTGCTGGTCAGCGCAGCGAACGGCCAACATCCATTGCCACTCGACGACCTGGCCGGCAAACGCCTGGCCATCTATCGCGGCCACCCGTTGCGCGAATACCTGCTGCAACGCGTGCCCGGACTACGTCTGGTCGAAGTCAAAAGCCCAGCCGAAGGCATGGCGCTAATTGACCGAGGACAGGTCGACGTGACGGTAAGCTCGTTGCTGGTGGCGCGTTTTCTGATCGCCCGCCAATACCGCGACCGCCTGCGTATTACCGGCACCGTAGGCGATCAGCCGGCGCGCATCGCTTTGGCCACGGCGCCGCAGTCGGCGCTGCTGCACTCGATCCTGAACAAGGCGTTGCTGAGCATCGCGCCGCAGCAGATGGATGAACTGGTCGAGCGCTGGAGCCACGATGTGGTGGTGGAGGACAGCTATTGGTCGCGCCATCGCCGCGAGATTCTGCTTGGTTTTGCCGGCGCCGCAGGCTTGCTGGTGCTGGCCTTGATCTGGATCGGCTGGCAGCGTCGGCAGATCCATCAGCGCCAGCAATGGTTGTTGCAACTGCAACAGGCCAAGGACGCAGCGGATGAGGCCAATCGGGCCAAAAGCACTTTCCTGGCGACCATGAGCCACGAGATCCGCACACCGATGAACGCCTTGATCGGCATGCTCGAACTGGCCCTCAAGCGCGCAGAGGAGGGCGTGACTGATCGACTGGCAATTCAGGTGGCGTCGAATGCCGGCCAGCAATTATTGGCGTTGATCGGCGACATTCTCGACATCGCTCGTATCGAGTCGGGGCATTTGTCCCTCTCGCCCGAGCGGGCCAATTTACGCGAGACAGTGTTATCGGTGTGTCGGGTTTTCGAAGGGCTGGCGCGGCAGAAACGGCTCTTGTGGCGCATCGAACTTGATCCGCGCGCCGACGTCGATGTGCTGATCGATCCGACGCGCTTCAAACAGGTGCTGTCGAACCTGTTGAGCAATGCGATCAAATTTACCCAGTCAGGTGACGTCAGCCTGCGACTGCAGATCGTTGCGATATCGCACGAGCAAGTGAATGTGCAAGTGCTGATCGAAGACAACGGCATCGGCATCAGCGGCGAAGATCAAAAGCGCCTGTTCAGCCCGTTCGTTCAAGCGAGCAATAGCCTTCAAGCGGCGCGCAGCGGTTCCGGCCTGGGGCTGGTGATCAGTCGTAACCTCTGCGAAATGATGGGCGGCACGCTGGGTCTTGATAGTGATCTCGGGCAAGGCACGCGAGTGGAAATGAATCTGTCCTTGCCGCTGTTGACAGCTGTGACGACCACACTGGCAACGCCCGAGGCGGCAGCCGCTACCTGTGTATTGAGCGTGTTGGTGGTGGACGATCACCCGGTCAACCGCTTGCTGATGTGCTGGCAATTGAGCGAACTGGGGCATCGCACGGTAGACGTGGGCGACGGAGAACAGGGGCTGGACCGCTGGCGAAACCAGGCCTTCGATGTCGTCATCACCGACTGCAACATGCCGCGACGCAATGGCTATGAGCTGGCGCGCACCATTCGCGATGAAGAGGCCTCCAGCGGCCGCAGGCCCTGTCTGATCCTCGGTTTTACGGCCAATGCGCAGGTCGAAGAGCGCCTGCGCTGTCTGGATGCCGGCATGGACGGTTGCCTGTTCAAACCGATTCGCTTGCATGATCTGGCTGAAGCCCTGAAAGGCGCTCATCGTTGCGAGCGCCACGAAGAAGATGAACCGCCAGGTGCCGAGCCCGTCGAGATTGATTTGAGTGCTCTGGAACAGATGGCCGGTCCCGATCAGTCATTGATAGAGCGCTTGCGCGAGGAAGTTGGCAACAGCCTGCGCGATGATCTCCAGGCTCTGGATCAGATCCACGTCGGCGACCGCAACGGCCTGCGTGAGCTGGCCCATCGCATCAGGGGCGGTGCGCAAATGGTTGGGGCTGCGCGGGTTGTTGCGGCGTGCGCAGATCTGGACACGGCGTGCCGAGACGGTGAAAACGCGTTTATCGAGCGTGCCATCGGCAAGTTGCGCGAAGCCATGCACGGCCTCGCACGGTGCCTCTGAACCAATGCAGACTCCTGTGGGAGCGAGCCTGCTCGAGAAATGCGCGCCGCTGCTCAATTGTTCTGCATATGGAACACTCAAGCCGATTTCCACCCTCTAGTCGAATATTCGATATGCCTTTAGGCTTAATCCCAATGCATTTACCCATTGGAGACCCCATGAAAAACATCATCGGCATTTACACCAGCCCGCGCGGCCATTGGGTCGGCGATGGTTTCCCGGTGCGCACGCTGTTTTCCTATGACAACCTGGGCAAGCACATCAGCCCGTTTCTGCTGCTCGATCACGCCGGTCCCGCCGAATTCACCCCGACCACTGAACAGCGTGGCGTCGGCCAGCACCCGCACCGTGGTTTCGAGACCGTGACCATCGTTTACGACGGCGAAGTGCAACACCGCGATTCCACCGGCAGTGGCGGCACCATCGGCCCGGGTGATGTGCAGTGGATGACCGCAGCGTCCGGGATCCTCCACGAGGAATTTCACTCGGAAAACTTCGCCAGAACGGGCGGCAAGCTGGAAATGGTCCAGTTATGGGTCAACCTGCCGGCCAAGGATAAAATGGCTGCGCCGGGTTACCAGACCATTCTCGACCGGGATATTCCGAACATCGCGCTCAAGAACGAAGCCGGCAGCCTGCGGCTGATCGCCGGTGAATTCGACGGGCACACCGGACCGTCGCGGACGTTCACGCCGATCGACGTCTGGGATCTGCGCCTCAATGCCGGCAAGCTGCTGACGCTCGATCTGCACGAAGGACGCAACACCGCACTGGTGGTATTGAAAGGCTCGGTGCAGGTCAACGGCGCGGAATCGGTTGGGGTAGGGCAGTTGGCGCTGTTCGAGCGCGACGGTGATCAACTCACTCTCAAGGCCAGCGAGGACGCGGTGGTGTTGCTGCTCAGCGGCGAGCCGATCGACGAGCCGATCGTCGGCCATGGCCCATTCGTGATGAACACCGAGCAGGAAATCCATCAGGCGTTTGCCGACTTCCAGTCCGGACGCTTTGGCCGGATGCACGCCTAGCGCACAATTGTCCTGTAGGAGCTGCCGAAGGCTGCGATCTTTGATCTGATCGTTCCCACGCTCTGCGTGGGAATGCAGCCGGGACGCTCCGCGTCCCATAGCCTCAAGATCGCAGCCTTCGGCAGCTCCTACAGCATTTTTCAGGGTTTTCGCGGCGCTGTTCATCCGCTCAAATCAATTGCTCCTACACTGTGCCAATCTGTGCGATCTTCTCGCGATTGGCCTTTGTCGGAGTTGTTTAATGCTGTCTCTGCTGACCGAACATCCGTTGTTTTGCGCGTTGATCCTGATTCTGCTCGATCTGGGCCTGTGGCGGCTGATCAGCTCTCGCGGCAGCGAATGGAAACTGCTGGTGCGGGTGCTGATTTTTGCCCTGTTCAGCATTGTTCTGTTCAACGAAGGCCTCAACCCGATGGAACCGGCACCGTGGGCCGACAACGTCCCGCTGCATCTGGCGGCGACCGGGTTGCAGATCGGTTGGTGGCTGTTCGGCGCGCGCACCCTGACGGTGTTGATCGGCGCGGTGATGATGCAGCGCGTCGGCCACACCGGCCGACTGTTGCAGGACTTGCTGGGGGCAGTGATCTTCCTCATCGCCATCATTGCAGCGCTGGCGTACGTGCTCGATCTGCCGGTCAAAGGCGTACTGGCAACCTCCGGCGCGTTGGCGATCATTGTCGGTCTGGCCTTGCAGAGCACCTTGAGCGATGTGTTCTCCGGCATCGTCCTCAACACCACCAAACCCTATCAACTCGATGACTGGATCTCCATCGACGGCACCGAGGGCCGCGTCACCGACATCGACTGGCGCGCCACGCGTCTGCAAACCAGTCAGGGCAGCATGGCCGTCATTCCCAACTCGCTGGCGGCGAAAGCCAAAATCATCAACTTCAGCCGACCGAGCAATATGTTCGGCGTTTCCGTCAGCGTGCCCGTCAGCCCCCATGCCCGACCCAGTTCGGTGATCGAGGCGCTGGAGCGGGCGATGCAGGGCTGCCGGCAATTGCTCGACACACCGGCGCCGAGCGTGTCGTTGAAGAGTTCTGCCAGCGGCGGCGCGGAATATGAAATCAGCGGATTTGTTGCCTCGATGGGTGAAAAGCGCGTGGTGCGTAATCAGTTGTTCGACCTCGCTTACCGGCATTTGCAGGCCTCCGGGGTCAATCTGCTGTCAAGCAACGAGACCAGCGCCGTACCGCAGTTGTCGCGGCCACGGGCGCTGCTGGAAAGCTCACCGATCTTCTCGACCCTGCGCGAGGAAGAGAAAGACACCTTCAGCCAGAACATGACCCTGCAAACCTTTCGCGCCGGCGAGACGATCCTGGCGGGCGGGGAGGTCAGCGATCATTTGTTCATCATTGAATCCGGCGTGGTTTCGGTGACGCTAAAGCGCCACGGTGCGCCGCTGGAATCGGGACGCATGGGGCCGGGCGAGGTGATCGGCGAGGCCGGCATTCTCTCGGACACCGCGTTGCCGGCGGATTTTTCCGCGAAGACTTTCTGCGCGCTGTATCGCATCGAGAAGTCCTACTTGAAACCGTGCCTGGACGCGCGCCATGACATTCACGATGCGATGCAGGCATTGCTCGATTTCCGCCTGCACAAGGCGCAGTCGCTGACCGAGGAAACGCCCGTGATCGCGCCGAAAAGAGGCTTCCTGCAGTGGCTGCGTAATCGCGTCTGAGCTATTGCGTTGTCATTCGATGCAACCTGCGCAGCGCTCTCAGGGTCACAATTTTCATTCCCACCGGGCAGGAGTTGCGGACAATGAAAAACCTGCGGATCGCCACCTTCAACGTCAATGGCATGCGTGCACGGCTGCCAAATCTGCTGGAATGGCTCAAGCGCGAGCAACCGGACATCGTCTGCCTGCAAGAGCTCAAATCAGTCGACAGTGCATTTCCCGCCGCCGAACTGGAAGCCGCCGGTTACGGCGCGATCTGGCAGGGCCAGGCGTCATGGAATGGCGTGGCGATTCTGGCGCGCGATGCGCAGCCGCTGGAGAGCCGACGCGGTTTGCCCGGCGATCCCGATGACACCCACAGCCGTTATATCGAAGCGGCGGTGCACGGTGTGCTGGTCGGTTGCCTGTATCTGCCCAACGGCAACCCGCAGCCGGGGCCGAAATTCGATTACAAACTGGCCTGGTTCGAACGCCTGATCAATTACGCAAAAGACTTGCAGAGCAGCGATCACCCGGTGGTACTCGCCGGTGATTTCAATGTCGTGCCCACCGACATGGATATCTACAACACGCGCTCATGGCTCAAGGACGCCTTGCTGCAACCCGAAAGCCGCGAGTGCTACCAGCGACTGCTGGATCAGGGCTGGACCGATTCCCTGCGCCACGTGTATCCCGAAGAGCGCCTCTACACCTTCTGGGATTACTTCCGTAACCATTGGCAAACCAATTCCGGCCTGCGCATCGACCACCTGTTGCTCAACCCGGCATTGAGCCCGTATCTGCACGACGCCGGTGTTGACGCCTGGGTGCGCAACGAACCGCACGCCAGCGACCATGCGCCGACATGGATTCGCATCGCTTCGCGGAAAAAGCGCTGAGCGGGCGATTGGCGAAATCAATTGTCGAAAGCTGTGCCTGATCCCGTATACAGGGCAACATCAACGCAGTGTTCTGCGGCCCATGCATAAGGATCGAGCAATGAGTGTGGCACGGCTGACCAATACCAATCTGTACTTGCAACGTCTGGGTTTCGACACAGCGCCCTCGCCGACGCTGGCTACGTTGCGTCAATTGCAATTGCGCCACACCGGCGTCTTTCCTTTGAGAATCTGGCGACCATCACCGGGGCACTGGTATTGATCGATCTGCCATCCATTGAAGAGAAAATCCTGCGTGGCGGTCGCGGCGGCTATTGCTACGAACTCAACCACCTGTTCTTCGCACTGTTGCTGGAATTGGGCTTCGACGCGCGGGCAATCAGCGGGCGCGTGGTGATGAATCAACCGGAAGGCAGCTGGACAGCGCGAACTCATCGTTTGAGCCTGGTCACCATCGACGGCGTGCGCTACATCGCCGACGTCGGCTTCGGCGGCATGGTGCCGACCGCACCGCTGTTGCTCGACAGTGAAGATGAGCAACCCACCCCGCACGAACCCTATTGCATCGAAAAGCTGATCGACGGCTACCTGCTGCGCGCCAAAGTCGCGGGCGAGTGGCGGCCGATGTATCTGTTCGATTTGCAGCGCCAGGAACACATCGACTACACCGTTGGTAACTGGTACGTCTCGACGCATCCCGACTCACCCTTTGCCCAGCGCCTGATGGTCGCGCGCACTGGCGACGGCTGGCGCAAAACTCTGAACAACGGCAGTTTTGCCATTCATCACATGGGCGCGGACAGTGAGCGGCGCGAGGTGGCGGACATCGACGAGCTGATGAAATTGCTGCGGCGTGAATTTGACCTTCAGGTGCCTGATTCTCCGCGTGTGCGGCAAGCGCTGGCTCGGGTAATCGCACCAGCCTCCATCTAAGGCTTTACGTCAGGCTCCAATACGCGACGAATCTCGCCGATGGCCGCCGACAGCTTTCGCTCGAGACTCTTGAGATCGGTGGCGGTGATGCCTTTCTTGAATTGCCCCGACAGGCCCGAATCGTCAGAGCGGTCCAGCTGGCGTGCGCCATCAAGCAAAGCATGGCGAAGGGTGTTGTTGATCACAGTCTGGTAGCCAAAGCCCTCGGCTTCTGCGGCCGTACGCGCCGCTTCGATCACCGCGTCGTCAAGCATGATGGTGATGCGGGTCTTGCCCTTGTTCGGCGCTACTGCGCCGCGTTTACCTGCGGAAAAGTCATATTCGTCTTTCATCGGTCAAGCCTCCTGAAAATACGCGCGCCGTTCGCTGGGTGTGGCGAGACGTGCGGAAATGATTCGAACAACATTGGCTTCGCGGTAGCTGTAAGCAACGGCAAGCACACGACCTTTGGCATCGAGGCCGAGGGTAATCCAGCGTTGCTCGTCATGGTCGTTGTCCTCAAGTGTCAGTGCGCGTTCGTCATGGAAAACCGGTTCGGCTTCGGTGAGGCTGATGCCTTTGTGCTTGAGTTTGTTGGCTGCGTTTTTGCTTTTGTCGTACTGAATCTTGAATGACTTCATTATGCATACTTTATATGTATAAAAAAGAGCGCGACTGTACCGTCGGTCGCCGTGAACAATTCAGCCTAGTGGGCACTGGTGCGGACGCAGCGGGGATGTGTTGCCGGATTTGTTGGGGCAAGAAGTGCAGGCTAGAAGGTTGGATGGCTACCTAACCATTATGTGACTGATAAGTTGTATACAACTCTATGGACATTTGTCCTGAGTATTGAATACAGTGTGCGCATAACAAAAACCAGGGAACCCCCACCATGAAAACGCCCCATGTTTCACACCAACGGCCCGAGGACGAAAACCTCGGGGTCGGCGCGAATATGGCTTACGGCCTGCAACATGTTCTGACCATGTACGGCGGTATCGTTGCGGTGCCACTGATCATTGGCCAGGCGGCCGGTCTGTCGCCGGCGGACATTGGTCTGTTGATTGCTGCTTCATTGTTTGCGGGGGCTGGCGACACTGCTGCAAACCCTGGGTCTGCCGTTTTTGGCTGTCAGCTGCCGCTGGTTCAGGGCGTATCGTTCTCCGGCGTAGCGACCATGGTCGCGATCGTCAGCAGCGGCGGGGAGGGCGGTTTCCAATCGGTGCTGGGTGCGGTGATTGCCGCCTCGTTGATCGGCTTGCTGATCACGCCGGTGTTTTCACGCATCACCAAGTTCTTTCCGCCGCTGGTCACCGGCATTGTGATCACCACCATCGGCCTGACGCTGATGCCGGTGGCCGCACGCTGGGCGATGGGCGGCAACAGCCATGCGCCGGACTTCGGCAGCATGCAGAACATCGGTCTGGCGGCGGTCACGCTGGTGCTGGTGTTGCTGCTGAGCAAGGTTGGCAGCGCGACCATTTCTCGGCTGTCGATTCTGCTGGCCATGGTCATCGGCACGGTGCTGGCGGTGTTCCTCGGCATGGCGGATTTCTCCAGCGTCACCACCGGCCCCATGTTCGGCTTCCCGACACCGTTCCACTTCGGCATGCCGACCTTCCATTTCGCCGCGATTCTGTCGATGTGCATTGTGGTCATGGTGACCCTGGTGGAGACCTCGGCGGACATCCTCGCCGTCGGTGAGATCATCGGCACCAAGGTCGACTCCAAGCGCTTGGGCAACGGCCTGCGCGCCGACATGCTGTCGAGCATGTTTGCGCCGATCTTCGGTTCGTTTACGCAAAGTGCTTTCGCGCAGAACGTCGGTCTGGTGGCGGTGACCGGGATCAAGAGCCGTTTCGTGGTCGCCACCGGCGGCGTGTTCCTGGTGATCCTCGGCCTGTTGCCGTTCATGGGCCGGGTGATTGCAGCGGTGCCGACGTCGGTACTTGGCGGCGCCGGGATTGTGCTGTTCGGCACCGTGGCGGCCAGCGGCATTCGCACCTTGTCGAAGGTGGACTATCGCAACAACGTCAATCTGATCATCGTTGCCACCTCGATCGGTTTCGGCATGATCCCGATCGCCGCGCCGAACTTCTACGATCATTTCCCGAGCTGGTTCGCGACGATTTTCCATTCGGGCATCAGTTCATCAGCGATCATGGCGATCCTGCTCAACCTGGCCTTCAACCACTTCACGACCGGCAACTCGGATCAGCAGTCGGTGTTCGCCGCTGCGGAAGAGCGCACCCTGCGCTACCGCGATCTGGCCGCGCTGCGTGAAGGCGACTACTTCAGCGACGGCAAGCTGCATGATTGCGATGGCAAGGAAGTGCCGGTGATCGAGCCGGATGACCACGACCATGGGCACGGCGCGCCGAAGGTGCAAGTGAAAAGCAGCGAACATGTCTGACCGCCACTGCTGAAACAGAAAAGGCCGCTCTGCCCACGCAGATCGGCCTCTTAATATTTTTCGAGCACCCACAAAAAAGCCCCTGAACCTTGCGATTCAGGGGCTTTGCTATTTGGCTCCACAACCTGGACTCGAACCAGGGACCCAGTGATTAACAGTCACTTGCTCTACCAACTGAGCTATTGCGGAATTGGTGCGTATGTTACTGATTCAAAAAGAGAAGTCAAGCGCGGGTTGGTAACTTTTACGATTCATCAGGACGGACGGCATTTTGTCGGCGATTGGCGGTTACCAGAAAGGCCTCAGAGGTCTACCATGGCAGCCCGGAAGTGGTCACACGCGCTGCCGGCCATTCGCCGCAAAGGTACGCGCCATGACTCAAATCACCCGTAACACCGAGGTGCTCGCATGAGCACTGCACAGATCAGCCTGCCCAAAGGCATCGGCCCGCATGCCGAAAAACTCTTCGATGCAATCACTGGGGCAAGCACCGCCGAAGAATTGAACCGCGCTGGCGGCAAGGCCGAAGGTTTCGTCCTTGGTCTTGAAAGCAGCAAGGCCATCAAGAGCCAGGTCGCCGAATCGCTGTATGTGATTTACGACGATGCTGCCACTCAACGCTCGGCCGAGCTGACTTAACTGCCGAAGGTGATCGTGCCGAGCATGAGCTTGGCATAGGCTGCCGTCGCAGCCAGTTGCACCAGCCACAGGGCCAGGCCACCGAGGAATACCCCGGTGGCGACTTGCAGCACCAGGCTCTTTTCACGCTTGGCCGGAGCGCGCGGGATGAAATCATCCAGGTCATCACGGTCGGCGCGCAGGTTGTCGTTTTTCATATGGGTTCTCTTCAAAAATCTCGGGTGTACACAAAACCGGTAGGAGCTGCGGAACGCTGCGATCTTTTGATCTTGATCTTAAAACAAGATCAAAAGATCGCAGCCTCGTTTCACTCGTCAGCTCCTACCAGCTCCTACCGTTCAGAATTGTGTGCAGTCTAGAGTTGCAAGGCGTTTTCTGAGACAAATAAAAACGGGAAGCCGTTCAAGGCTTCCCGTTTTTCATCACGCGGCGAAATCAGATGACCTGAACGATCGCGTCCGTCACAGCCTTGATGTTGCTCTGGTTCAGCGCCGCCACGCAAATGCGACCCGTGTCCAGAGCGTAGATGCCGAATTCGTTACGCAGGCGATGCACTTGTTCAGTGGTCAGGCCGGAGTAGGAGAACATCCCGCGCTGACGACCGACGAAGCTGAAGTCGCGGCCTGGGGCTTTTTCCGCCAGCAGGGCCACCATCTGCTCGCGCATGCCGCGAATGCGCAGGCGCATTTCGGCCAGCTCGGCTTCCCACTGCGCGCGCAGTTCCGGGCTGTTCAGCACCGCAGCAACAATGCTGGCGCCGTGGGTCGGT
Organism: Pseudomonas sp. B21_DOA; assembly: GCA_030544685.1. NCBI lineage: Bacteria > Pseudomonadati > Pseudomonadota > Gammaproteobacteria > Pseudomonadales > Pseudomonadaceae > Pseudomonas > Pseudomonas sp. B21_DOA. The sequence continues at coordinate 3,070,020 of CP086683.1, forward strand.
GGGTTGGAGTAGTTGGTGCGGATCACGCGTTTGACCTGCGACAGCACGCGCGCGCTTTCTTCTTTCGATTCGCTGATGATCGACAGCGCGCCAACGCGTTCGCCGTACAGCGAGAACGACTTGGAGAACGAGCTCGAGACGAAAAAGGTCAGGCCGGATTCAGCGAACAGGCGCACAGCGGCGGCGTCTTCATCGATGCCATCGCCGAAACCCTGATAAGCCATGTCGAGGAACGGCACGTGACCTTTGGCCTTGACCATTTCCAGCACCTTGTTCCAGTCCGCCGGGGTCAGGTCGACGCCGGTCGGGTTGTGGCAGCAAGCGTGCAGGATAACGATCGAGCCGTCCGGCAGGGCGTTGAGGTCGTCGAGCATGCCGGCACGGTTCACGTCGTGGGTGGCAGCGTCGTAGTAACGGTAGTTCTGCACCGGGAACCCGGCGGTTTCGAACAGTGCACGGTGGTTTTCCCAGCTCGGATCGCTGATCGCCACGACGGCGTTCGGCAGCAGTTGCTTGAGGAAGTCGGCACCGATTTTCAGTGCGCCAGTGCCGCCGACGGCCTGAGTGGTGATGACGCGACCGGCGCTGATCAGCGGCGAGTCGTTGCCGAACAGCAGCTTCTGCACAGCCTGGTCGTAGGCAGCGATGCCATCGATTGGCAGGTAACCGCGCGAAGCGTGTTGCGCGACGCGAATCGTCTCGGCTTCGATCACTGCGCGCAGCAGTGGAATTCGCCCCTCTTCGTTGCAGTAGACGCCCACACCCAGGTTGACCTTGGTGGTCCGGGTATCGGCGTTGAATGCTTCGTTGAGACCCAGGATTGGATCGCGGGGTGCCATTTCGACAGCGGAGAACAGGCTCATTATTACGGCGGCTCTGAATGGAGAGTGGAGGGACGTGTAGCGCTCCAGCCGAATGCACTAGAGCGGTGCACAAACGGGGAGCTAGTATAGAGGCCATCACCGCGCAATGGCGACAGGCGAATCGGCTTTTGCGGTAAGTTTTTCCGATTATTTCTTGACCGTTAGTCGATTGACTTTGTCAGAGTCTTTACCGGATGTAGGACGTTTGCCTTGAAAGCCCGGGCAATCGCCACCACATTAAGCACAATCCAGATTTTTCTTGCGCGACATCGGTCGTTTGCGGTCGTCCTCGCGGTGCTCCGTCTGACTCGGAAATGCCGCGATTCCAGAGGTGTGTATGTCGGAATTCCAGCTAGTCACCCGCTTCGAGCCCGCCGGCGATCAGCCGGAAGCCATTCGCCAGTTGGTAGAAGGCATTGAAGCCGGGCTGGCGCACCAGACACTGCTCGGTGTGACCGGCTCGGGCAAGACTTTCAGCATCGCCAACGTCATCTCCCAGGTACAGCGTCCGACGCTGGTGCTGGCGCCGAACAAGACCCTGGCCGCGCAGTTGTACGGGGAGTTCAAGGCGTTCTTCCCGAACAACGCCGTGGAATATTTCGTTTCCTACTACGACTACTACCAGCCCGAAGCGTATGTGCCGTCGTCCGACACCTTCATCGAGAAGGACGCGTCGATCAACGACCACATCGAGCAGATGCGCCTGTCCGCAACCAAAGCGTTGCTCGAGCGCAAGGACGCGATCATCGTCACCACGGTGTCGTGCATCTACGGTCTGGGCAGTCCTGAAACCTATCTGAAAATGGTCTTGCACGTGGATCGCGGCGACAAGCTCGATCAGCGCGCGCTGCTGCGGCGCTTGGCGGACTTGCAGTACACCCGCAACGATATGGATTTCGCCCGGGCAACGTTCCGCGTGCGCGGCGACGTGATCGATATCTTCCCGGCGGAATCGGATCTGGAAGCGATTCGTATCGAGCTGTTCGATGACGAGGTCGAGAGCATTTCCGCCTTCGATCCGCTGACCGGCGAAGTCATCCGCAAGATGCCGCGCTTCACCTTCTATCCGAAGAGCCACTACGTGACGCCTCGGGAAACCCTGCTCGACGCCATCGAAGGCATCAAGGTCGAATTACAGGAGCGCCTCGAATACCTGCGCAGCAACAACAAACTGGTGGAAGCCCAGCGTCTGGAACAGCGCACCCGTTTCGATCTGGAGATGATCCTCGAACTGGGTTACTGCAACGGCATCGAAAACTACTCACGTTACCTGTCCGGGCGTCCATCCGGCGCGGCGCCACCCACGCTTTACGACTACTTGCCCGCCGACGCGCTGTTGGTCATCGACGAATCCCACGTCAGCGTGCCGCAGGTCGGTGCGATGTATAAGGGCGACCGTTCGCGCAAGGAAACCCTGGTCGAGTACGGCTTCCGCCTGCCTTCGGCGCTGGATAACCGGCCCATGCGTTTCGACGAGTGGGAAGGGGTCAGCCCGCAGACCATTTTCGTCTCGGCGACGCCCGGCAACTATGAAACCGAGCACGCCGGGCGCGTGGTCGAACAAGTAGTGCGGCCGACCGGTCTGGTCGACCCGCAGGTTGAAGTGCGGCCGGCGCTGACCCAGGTCGATGACTTGCTCTCGGAAATCACCAAACGCGTGGCGATAGAAGAGCGGGTGCTGGTCACCACGCTGACCAAGCGCATGGCCGAAGACCTGACCGATTACCTCGCCGACCACGGCGTGCGCGTGCGTTACCTGCACTCGGACATTGACACCGTCGAGCGCGTCGAGATCATCCGCGACTTGCGCCTCGGCGTGTTCGATGTGCTGGTCGGGATCAACCTGCTGCGTGAAGGCCTCGATATGCCGGAAGTGTCACTTGTGGCGATTCTCGACGCCGACAAGGAAGGCTTCCTGCGCTCCGAGCGCTCGCTGATCCAGACCATCGGTCGCGCCGCGCGTAACCTCAATGGCCGGGCGATTCTCTACGCCGATCGCATGACCGGTTCGATGGAGCGGGCGATTGGCGAGACCGAGCGCCGTCGCGAGAAACAGATCGCTTTCAACCTTGAGAACGGCATCACCCCGAAAGGCGTGATCAAGGATGTTGCCGACATCATGGAAGGCGCCACCGTGCCGGGTTCGCGCAGCAAGAAGCGCAAAGGCATGGCCAAGGCCGCCGAAGAGAACGCCAAGTACGAAGCCGAGTTGCGCTCGCCCAGCGAAATCACCAAACGCATCCGCGCGCTGGAAGAGAAGATGTACCAACTGGCGCGGGATCTGGAATTCGAAGCAGCGGCGCAGATGCGCGATGAGATTGCCAAACTGCGCGAGCGATTGCTTACGGTATAAGGGATCGTTCCTTGTGGGAGCGAGCCTGCTCGGGAATGGCCTTCACACAATCGGAAGGCCTTAGGGTATCTGGCTTAAATACCTGCCCGCTGGAGCGGGGCGGGTGTCGCCTGTTACCATTCGCCGCTTGATTGTTCTGCTCTTCATTTTTTCGAGACAAGCCATGACCACCGTCCGCACTCGCATCGCGCCATCGCCTACCGGGGACCCCCACGTAGGTACCGCTTACATCGCATTGTTCAACTACTGCTTTGCCAAGCAGCACGGCGGTGAGTTCATCCTGCGCATCGAAGACACCGATCAGTTGCGTTCGACCCGCGAGTCCGAACAGCAGATCTTCGACGCCCTGCGCTGGCTCGGTATCGACTGGAGCGAAGGCCCGGACGTCGGCGGCCCGCACGGCCCATACCGGCAGAGCGAGCGCGGCGATATCTATCAGAAGTACTGCCAGCAACTGGTCGACATGGGCCATGCGTTCCCGTGCTTCTGCACCGCTGAAGAACTCGATCAGATGCGCGCCGAGCAAATGGCTCGCGGCGAAACCCCGCGCTACGACGGCCGCGCACTGTTGCTGTCGAAGGAAGAAGTCGCGGCGCGCCTGGCTGCTGGCGAACCGCACGTGATTCGCATGAAGGTGCCGAGCGAAGGCGTCTGCGTGGTGCCGGACATGCTGCGTGGCGACGTCGAGATCCCGTGGGATCGCATGGACATGCAAGTGCTGATGAAGACCGACGGCCTGCCGACGTACTTCCTCGCCAACGTGGTCGACGATCACCTGATGGGCATCACCCACGTGCTGCGTGGCGAAGAGTGGCTGCCATCGGCCCCGAAACTGATCTTGCTCTACGAATACTTCGGCTGGGAACAACCAGAGCTGTGCTACATGCCGCTGCTGCGCAACCCGGACAAGAGCAAGCTGTCCAAGCGCAAGAACCCGACCTCGGTGACGTTCTACGAGCGCATGGGCTTCATGCCGGAAGCGATGCTCAACTACCTCGGGCGCATGGGCTGGTCGATGCCGGACGAGCGCGAGAAGTTCTCGCTGCAGGAAATGGTCGACAATTTTGACCTCAAGCGGGTGTCCCTCGGCGGGCCGATCTTCGACATCGAGAAGCTGTCGTGGCTCAACGGCCAGTGGCTGCGCGACCTGCCTGTGGAAGAATTCGCTGCGCGGGTGCAGAAGTGGGCGTTCAATCCCGAGTACATGATGAAGATCGCGCCGCACGTGCAGGGCCGGGTTGAAACCTTCAGCCAGGTCGCACCGCTGGCGGGGTTCTTCTTTGCCGGCGGCGTGAGTCCGGATGCCAAGCTGTTCGAGTCGAAAAAACTCTCCGGCGATCAGGTTCGTCAGTTGATGCAGTTGATCCTGTGGAAGCTGGAAAGCCTGCGTCAGTGGGAGAAGGACAGCATCACCGCGACGATCCAGGCGGTAGTCGAATCGCTCGAATTGAAACTGCGCGATGCGATGCCGCTGATGTTTGCTGCGATCACCGGGCAGGCGAGTTCGGTGTCGGTGCTCGATGCGATGGAAATCCTCGGCCCGGACCTGACCCGTTTCCGCTTGCGACAGGCGATTGACCTGCTGGGTGGCGTGTCGAAGAAAGAAAACAAAGAGTGGGAAAAGCTCTTGGGCGCCATCGCCTGATTGCTTTTGCTTCTTTGCAGGACTGCCGAAGGCTGCGATCTTTTGATCCTGCCTTCGGCGTTTCTCCCGAATTTACGGGGAGGGCGGTAAGTGATTGTTATCCCGGCAAAAAATTTTGAAATTTTTCAAAAATAAGTTTGACAGGCTTTCGATACGCCCTTAAGATTCGCCCCGTCCTCAGCGATGAGGGGCTATAGCTCAGCTGGGAGAGCGCTTGCATGGCATGCAAGAGGTCGACGGTTCGATCCCGTCTAGCTCCACCAATTTACACTTCGAGGTCTGGCCACACCGGCCTTGAAGCGATCAACACTCAGCGTTGATCAGTTGTATAGAAGGGTTTGCGTCCCCTTCGTCTAGTGGCCTAGGACACCGCCCTTTCACGGCGGTAACAGGGGTTCGAGTCCCCTAGGGGACGCCAGTTTTACAGAAGTGATGTTGCAAGAGATCACTCCGCCGCGAGGCGAAAAATCCGGGGCTATAGCTCAGCTGGGAGAGCGCCTGCATGGCATGCAGGAGGTCAGCGGTTCGATCCCGCTTAGCTCCACCAATTTTACAGTTCAAGGTCTGGCCACACCGGCCTTGAATCGATCAGCTCTCAGCACTGATCAGTTGTATAGAAGGGTTTGTGTCCCCTTCGTCTAGTGGCCTAGGACACCGCCCTTTCACGGCGGTAACAGGGGTTCGAGTCCCCTAGGGGACGCCACGATTACCCGCTCTGCGGGATTTTATAAGGGTCATTCAATTATTGAATGGCCCTTTTGTTTGTCTGGCGTTTGGCCAATTCTCCATTTTCCTTACACTGTGCTTCAGACCAGCGGTCATATTCATGACTTGCGTAATATTATTATGCGAATAATATTCTAGTCGTAATATTCGGAGGCAACGATGAACGATAAAAAAGCTCAAACCCGCGAACGCATCCTCAAGGCTGCCAGCGCTGCACTGATTCAGCGCGGCCCGGCAGATCCGAGCGTGGGCGAAGTGATGGGCGCAGCCGGCCTGACCGTCGGCGGCTTCTACGCACACTTCGAAAGCAAGGACGCGATGATGCTCGAAGCGTTCAAGCAACTGCTGGGCCGCCGTCGCGACTTGATTGCCGACATGGATGCCGATCTGACCGGCGAAGAGCGTCGCGCCTTGGTGGCTGCGTTTTACCTGTCGCGCAAGCACCGGGATTCCAGCGACGCGGCGTGCCCGATTCCGGCTTCGATTGGTGAATTGGGGCGTTTGCCGGAGTCGTTTCGCATCGCGCTGAACGAGCATCTGGAGCTGATGGTCGCGCAACTGGCGGCCAGCCCGGAAGACACCGACAAGGCTCTGGCCGACGTCGCGCTGATGGTGGGCGGTCTGGCGCTGGCAAGAGCGCTGGGCCCGGGAGAGTTATCCGATCGACTGCTGCGCGCTGCCAAGTCGGCGGTGCGTTGACCTGAAGGCAGCAAGCCTGAGGAGAGAGCGATGAACGCGTTGAAGTGGGTTCGTGGCGTTAACGGTACCTTGGGCTGGTTTGCACCGAAGCTGGTGGCAAGCAAAATGCGTCTGGCGTTCATGACGCCCCGCGCGCTACCGCTGCGGGATTGGGAGCTGCCGCTGTTGGCCAGCTCCGAACGCATCACGTTGCGCTTCGGCCTGTCGGCGCTGCGCTGGGGCCAAGGCCCTACGGTGCTGCTGATGCATGGTTGGGAAGGGCGGCCAACGCAATTCGCTTCGCTGATCCATGCGCTGGTCGATGCCGGTTATACAGTCGTCGCACTCGACGGCCCGGCCCATGGTCGCTCCCCTGGGCGCGAAGCCAATGTGGTGCTGTTCGCTCGCGCCATGCTTGAAGCCGCTGCCGAATTGCCGCCGCTGCAAGCCGTTATCGGACACTCCATGGGCGGCGCCAGCGCGATGCTCGCCGTGCAATTGGGGCTACGCACTGAAACCCTGGTCAGCATCGCCGCTCCGTCGAGGATTCTCGGCGTACTGCGCGGATTCGCGCGCATGGTCGGCATGCCGCCGCGCGCGCGCTCGGCGTTCATTCGTCAAGTCGAGCAGGACGTCGGCATGCGCGCCGCGACGCTTGACGTTGCCCACTATCAACTGGATATGCCCGGCCTGATCGTGCATGCCGAGGACGACAATTTCGTCTCGGTAAAGGAATCGCAATTGATTCACGAAGCCTGGTTCGACAGTCGCCTGCTGCGCCTGGAAAGCGGCGGCCATCAACGCGTGCTGGCCGACCCTCGAGTGATTGATGGTGTGTTATCACTGCTTGCCGGTCGCAGCCTTCAGGCGCGCCAATCGGCCTGAGCTCCGTTACACTGCCCCGGTTGAAAACTTTGACCGGGAGTGGGGCATGGGCTGGGATCGGGCAACGCCGTTTACCATTGATCTGCAAGTAGGCACCGAAGACATCGACGGGCTCGGGCACGCCAACAACGCGGTGTACGTGACCTGGCTCGAGCGCTGCGCCTGGCGCCACTCGCAGCGCCTCGGCCTGGACCTGGTCGAGTATCGGCGGCTGGATCGGGCGATGGCTGTCGTCCGCCACGAAATCGATTACCTGGCCGCCGCCTATGAAGGTGATGAATTGCAACTGGCGACCTGGATCGTCGACTGGGACCAGCGCCTGAAAATGACTCGACATTTCCAACTCAAACGCCCCAGCGACAACGCCACCCTGTTGCGCGCGCAGACCACGTTTGTCTGCATCGAGCTGTCGACCGGCAAGCCCAAGCGCATGCCCGCTGAATTTATCGAAGGCTATGGCCCGGCGATCCATATTGCAGAGGCGATGTAAATCTCACCCTGTGGGAGCGAGCCTGCTCGCGAAAGCGTTAGGTCAGTCACGCATGCATGAGCTGACAGACCGTCTTCGCGAGCAGGCTCGCTCCCACAGAGATATGTGTTGTCCTGCGGTTTTACGCGATATCCAGTAAACTGCCGCACGTTTTTCTCCAAGTAGTGTTTCCCCATGCAAATTGCTCTGGCGCCCATGGAAGGGTTGGTCGACGACATCCTGCGCGACGTGCTGACCCGCGTTGGCGGCATTGATTGGTGCGTGACCGAATTCATTCGGGTCAACGACCAGTTGCTCACACCGGCTTACTTCCACAAGTTTGGCCCCGAGCTGCTCAACGGTGCTCGCACCGCGTCCGGTGTGCCGCTGCGCGTGCAATTGCTCGGTTCCGATCCGGTGTGCCTGGCGGAAAACGCCGCGCTGGCCTGCGAGCTTGGCTCGGAAGTGATCGATCTGAACTTCGGCTGCCCGGCCAAGACCGTCAACAAATCCCGCGGCGGTGCCGTGCTGCTCAAGGAACCGGAACTGCTCAACCAGATCGTCGAGCACGTCCGTCGCGCCGTACCGGCGCACATCCCGGTCACGGCAAAAATGCGTCTGGGTTTCGACAGCCCTGACGGCTCGCTGGTCTGCGCCACGGCGCTGGCCGAAGGCGGGGCAGAGCACATCGTCGTGCATGCGCGGACGAAAATGGACGGCTACAAACCGCCTGCTCATTGGGAGTGGATCCCACGTGTGCAGGACGTGGTCAAGGTGCCGGTGTTTGCCAACGGGGACATCTGGAGCGTCGAAGACTGGCGTCGGTGCCGCGAAATCAGCGGTGTCGAAGACATCATGCTCGGTCGGGGTCTGGTCTCCCGCCCGGATCTCGCTCGGCAGATCGCTGCGGCGCGCGCTGGGGAAGAGGTCGTCGAGATGACCTGGGCCGAGCTGATGCCGCTGATTCAGGACTTTTGGCTGCAGGCCAAGGCGCAAATGACCGCGCGCCAATCGCCCGGTCGCCTCAAGCAATGGCTGGCCATGCTGACGCGCAACTACCCGCAAGCCGTCGAGCTTTTCACTGTTCTACGCCGCGAAACCGAGCCGGATCAGGTCTCGCGTTTGCTCGGATTGCCGCTCGTCGAAGCTGTATGAAAAAACTCAAAATAATCTCTTGAAATCAAAACAGCGGTCCCTATCTAAGGGTTACGCGATGCCGAATTCGGGTCGCGGAGACACAAAACCTTGCTGATTGTTTTCAGGAGATTTGAATCATGAGTACTGCATTTTCTCTCGCGCCACTGTTCCGTTCCTCGGTAGGTTTCGACCGTTTCAACGACCTGTTCGAAACCGCCCTGCGCAACGAGCCAGGCAGCAGCTACCCACCTTACAACGTCGAAAAACACGGTGATGACCAATACCGTATCGTCGTTGCGGCCGCCGGTTTCCAGGAAGAAGACCTGGACCTGCAAGTCGAGAAGGGTGTGCTGACCATCAGTGGCGGCAAGCGTGACACTGACGAGAGCGTCACGTTCTTGCATCAAGGCATCGCCCAGCGAGCCTTCAAGCTGTCGTTCCGTCTGGCCGATCACATCGAGATCAAGGACGCTGCCCTGCGCAACGGCCTGCTGAGCATTGACCTGCTCCGTGTGATCCCGGAAGAAGCGAAAGCCAAGCGCATCCCGATCAATGGAGCGCAGCAGCCCGTTCTGCAATAACCCCAGGGCAACAAAAAGGGCGCCAGCGATGGCGCCCTTTTTGCGTCCGCTATTCGAGCAGTTTCTTCAGATCCTCCAGCGCCACCGGCCGGCTGTGCAAATAGCCCTGATACAAATGGCAGTCCAACCCCTGCAAAAATGCCAACTGCTCCGGCGTCTCCACGCCTTCGGCAATCACTTCCAGCTCGAGGCTGCGGGCCATCGCGACAATTGCGCGAATGATCTCCGCGACATTGGAGTCGGTGGTCGCATCGCGGATAAACGACTGGTCGATTTTCAGCGTGTCGACCGGCAGCCGTTTCAGGTACGTCAGTGATGAATAACCGGTGCCGAAATCGTCCATGGCGAAACTCACGCCGAGCTTTTTCAAGCGGCGCATTTTGCTGATGGTGTCGTCCAGATTCTGAATGACGATGCCTTCGGTGATCTCCAGTTTCAGCAGCGAGCAGGGCAGGCCGTGGCTGGTCATGCTGTGTTCGATGCGTTCGACGAAATCGTTCTGACGGAACTGCCGCGGGCTGATGTTCACGCACAGGCTGAAGTTGTGCGGGTCGACGAGTTTCAGTGCGATCAATTGTTTGAAGGCGTTGCAGGCTTCATCGAGGATCCACGTGCCGACTTCGAGGATCAGACCGCTGTCTTCCAGCACTTTGATGAATTCAGTAGGCGATTGCGCGCCGAGTTCGGGATGGTTCCAGCGCACCAGGGCTTCGGCGCCAATGATGCGGTTGTCGCGGGCATCGACTTGCGGCTGAAAGTGCACGTTGAACTCGCCGCGTGATAGCGCCAGGCGCAGATCGGTCTCCATGCGCAAGCGTTCGCTGGCCGCTTTCTGCATGGTGTTGTGATACATCTGCGTGGTGTTGCGCCCGGAATCCTTGGCCCGGTACAGGGCGATGTCGGCGCGTTTGAGCAGGTCGGTCGGCGTCGAGCCATGATCGGGAATCAGCGCGACGCCAATGCTCGGCGTCACTTGCAGGCGCTGGCCATCGAGGAACATCGGCTCCGAAAGCAATTCGCGAATGGTGTCGGCCAAGGCACGTACTTGCTCGCTGACCTCACTGCGCGAACCTTCGAGGCCGCTGAGCAACACCACGAATTCATCGCCACCGAGGCGTGCCACCGTGTCTTCCATGCGCACGCTGGCTTCGAGCCGCGCGGTGATGATTTTCAGCACGGTGTCGCCGACCGGGTGGCCAAGGGAATCGTTGATGTGCTTGAAGTGATCGAGGTCGAGAAACAGCAAGGCGCCGCGCAGATTGTGGCGCTTGAGCAGGGCGATCTGCTGACTCAGGCGATCCATCAGCAGGGCGCGGTTGGGCAGGTTGGTCAGCGGGTCATGATAGGCCAGGTGACGTATCTGTGCTTCGGCGTTCTTCAACAGGCTGACGTCGCGCGCGGTCAACAGCAGGCACGCGGTTTCATTGAGGGTGATTGGCTCGACCGAGACCTCGACAGTGAGCAATTCGCCGCGCTTGTTGCGCCCGAGCATCTCCTGATGATGCACGCGGCCCTTGATCTGCAGTTCGGCGAGAAGCGTCGAGCGCTGCTTTTCTTCGGCCCAGATGCCTACTTGGTAAACGGTTTTACCCACCACTTCGTCGGCGCGGTAGCCGGTGAGGCGACAAAAGCCGTCGTTGACCTCTAGATAACGCCCGGTGTCGCGCTCGGTGATGGTGATGGCGTCGGGGCTGGAGTGAAACGCCTTGGCGAATTTTTCTTCGCTGGCCTTAAGCGCCGCTTCCGAGCGCTGTTGCTGGGTGATGTCGCGCAGGGTGGTGACGATGCACGGCTGGTCGCCGACGCTGATCTGCCGACTGGAAATCACGCAGGTCAGCGACTGGCCGTCCTTGTGCTGGACGAGAATGGCCACGTTACTCAGGCCTTGTTCGCGAATCACCCGTTCGATGCGTTGCAGGCTTTTCGCCGAGGCGTCCCACAGGCCGATTTCCTCGGCGGTGTGGCCGATCACATCGGCGGCGCTCCAGCCAAAGGTTTGGCTGAAGCTCGAATTGATCTCGATGAACTCCCCGGTTTCCTGGCGCGTCACGCAGATCGGATCGGGGCTGACCTGGAACAGCGTGGCGAATTTTTCTTCCGATGCCACCAGCCGCTGCTCCCGCTCGACCTGATCGGTGATGTCCAGCAGCGTGCCGGCCATGCGCAGCGGCGCGCCGTTGTCGTCGCGGTACAGGCGGGCGCGGCTTTCCAGATAGCGCGAGCTGCCGTCGGGCAATTGCACGCGATAGGTCAGTTGATAATTGCCGGCGGGGCCCTCGCGCAGGCTGCGGTAGGCGTCGCGCATAGTGTCGCGCTCCTCGCCCGGCACGCCTTCGAAAAACTCCTCGAATGATTCATGGAATGGAATCGGCTCCAGCCCGTGCAATTGCGCAGCGCGCGCCGAGCCGTAAAGCATGCCGCTGGGGATGTGCCAGTCCCAGGTGCCAAGTTGTGCTGAATCCAGCGCCAGGTCGAGGCGTTCCTGGCTGTCCTTCAAGGCCAGTTCGGCGGCTTTGCGTTCGGTGGTGTCGAGGAACGTGCTGAGCAGATAGGGCTGGCCTTCGAGCTCGACTTTTTGCGCGCTGAGGATGCCGTCGTGGACCTGGCCATTGCTGGCGCGGAACTGCACTTCCATGCTGATCAGTTCGCCCTTGGCCTTGGTTTTTTCACCAGTTCGGCACGTTGCTCGGGGTGCACCCACAAGCCCAGTTCCAGGGTGGTGCGGCCGATCGCGCTTTGCACCGGCCAGCCGAACAGGCTTTCGAAATACTGATTGGCCTCGCTGATCAGGCCGTCCTCCTGCCGGGTCAGCAGCACCATGTTCGGGCACAGGTGGAAAAGTGTAGCGAAACGTTTCTCCGAGCTGCTCAGGGCCTGCTCGCGCTGGCGTTGGTGGGTGATTTCGCGAATCACCCCGATCATTCGGGGCCGACCGTTCTTGTCCGGCAACAGGCTGCCGCTGATCTCCAGCCAGTGCAGGCTGCCGTCGGGCCAGCGAATGCGGTGATGCATCGCCTGCTCCAACGGGGCGCCGGCGATCACTGCGTGGAACGCGCGCACGGTTTTCGCGCGGTCTTCCGGCGGCAGCAGGTCGAGGTATTCCAGGTCGGCGGGCAACGGCTGCCGTGGATCGAAACCGAACAACGCCTGGGTGCCCCGCGACCAGCTGATCTGGCCGCGCTCGATGTCCCAATACCACGCGCCGAGCCGCGCGCCGTTGAGTGCAGCGAGCAGTTGCGGCGCGCTTTCCCAGCTCTGCTCGGAATGGCGCGGATCGACGGCCTGGATTCGCGGCATCGGCGGAGTTCGGTCAACGGATTTCGGCATTGTCAGCGGGCCTTGAGCTGAGTGGCGTTAGGCACAGGAGCGGCTCTATAGAAGTAGCACAAGTCAGGCCGGGATCCCTGGCCGATCGATTTGTGCATCCAGCAGGGCCATGAAGGCTCTAGCTGCATTCGATAGCGTCCGTTCGGTGTGCAAGATATAGCCTAGCTGGCGAGTGAGCTGTATGCCCGGCAATGCGATGCTTGCCACTTGTTCGTCGAGCATGGTGCGCGGCAGCACGCTCCAGGCCAGGCCAATGGAGACCATCATCTTGATGGTTTCCAGATAGTTGGTGCTCATGGCGATGTTCGGCGTGAGGCCTTGGGCTTCGAACAAACGCTGGACGATATGATGAGTAAAGGTGTTGCCGCCGGGGAAAACCGCCGGATGACCGGCAATGTCCGCCAGACTGACGACGCCGTTATTGATCAGCGAGTGCTCCGGGGCGACGACGAAATCCAGCGGGTCGTCCCATACCGGCGTGGCTTTGACCAGGGTGTGTGGCTCTGGCGCGAGGGTGATGACCGCCAGTTCGGCGCGGCCGTGGAGAATTTCCTCGTAGGCCACTTCCGAATCAAGGAACTGAATATCCAGCGCAACCTGTGGGTAGCGGCGGGTGAACTCTCTTAATAGAGGCGGCAAGCGGTGCAGGCCGATGTGGTGACTGGTGGCCAGCGTCAGGCGACCGCTGACCTCACCGGTCAGGTTGGTCAGGGCGCGGCGGGTGTCGTCGAGCACATTGAGAATCTGATAAGCCCGTGGCAGCAGGGCACGACCGGCCTCGGTCAGGCCTACTTCGCGACCCAGTCGGTCGAACAGCCGCACCTTCAATTGCTGCTCAAGCCCGGCGATGCGCTTGCTGATCGCCGGTTGGGTCAGATGAAGGCGTTCGCCAGCGCCGGAAAAACTGCCGGTCTCGGCGATGGCAATAAAAGCGTTGAGGTTAGCCAAGTCCATGTCGCATTCCAGTTGGTTATCCAAAGCATAAAAAATATGAATTTGAGTTATTTAATCTAACCCCATAGGATCGGCCTCACAAGCCAAAGGGTTATTGATAAGCCCAGGGCATAGAAACAAGCTGATGAGGAACCGTCTGATGGCCGGCAAAACGCTCTACGACAAGCTCTGGGATTCGCATTTGGTCAAGCAGCGCGACGATGGCTCGGCGCTGATCTACATCGATCGTCACATCATCCACGAAGTGACTTCGCCGCAAGCCTTCGAAGGCCTGCGCCTGGCCGGGCGCAAGCCTTGGCGCATCGATGCCAACATTGCGACCCCGGACCACAACGTACCGACCACTCCGGAGCGCAAGGGCGGTATCGAAGCCATTGCCGACCAGGTCTCGCGTTTGCAGGTGCAGACCCTCGATGACAATTGCGATGAATACGGCATCGTCGAATTCAAGATGAACGACGTGCGTCAGGGTATCGTTCACGTGATCAGCCCGGAGCAGGGTGCGACCTTGCCGGGCATGACCGTGGTCTGCGGTGACTCGCACACTTCGACCCACGGCGCATTCGGTGCATTGGCCCACGGCATCGGCACCTCCGAGGTCGAGCACGTGCTCGCCACCCAGTGCCTCGTCGCCAAGAAAATGAAAAACATGCTGGTGCGCGTCGAAGGCCAGTTGCCGTTCGGCGTGACCGCCAAGGACATCGTCCTTGCGGTGATCGGCAAGATCGGCACCGCTGGCGGTAATGGCCATGCCATCGAGTTTGCCGGCAGCGCGATCCGCGATCTGTCCGTTGAAGGCCGCATGACCATCTGCAACATGTCCATCGAAGCCGGCGCCCGCGTCGGCCTGGTGGCGGCGGACCAGAAGACCATCGACTACGTCAAAGGTCGTCCATTCGCGCCGAAAGGCGAGCAGTGGGACATGGCCGTCGAAGCCTGGAAAGACCTGGTTTCCGACGCCGATGCCAAGTTCGACACGGTGGTCGAGCTCGACGCCGCGCAGATCAAGCCGCAAGTCAGCTGGGGCACTTCCCTGAGATGGTGTTGGCTGTCGATCAGAACGTGCCAGACCCGGCCAAGGAAATGGATCTGGTCAAGCGCGACTCGATCGTCCGCGCCTTGAAATACATGGGGCTGACCGCCAATCAGGCGATCACCGACATTCAGCTTGATCGCGTGTTCATTGGTTCCTGCACCAACTCGCGCATCGAAGACTTGCGCGCCGCTGCGGTGATCGCCAAGGGCCGCAAGGTGGCCTCGACCATCAAGCAGGCGATCGTCGTGCCGGGCTCAGGTCTGGTCAAGGCGCAGGCCGAAGCCGAAGGGCTCGACAAGATTTTCCTCGAGGCCGGTTTCGAATGGCGCGAGCCGGGCTGCTCGATGTGCCTGGCGATGAACCCGGACCGTTTGGAGTCCGGCGAGCATTGCGCCTCGACTTCCAACCGTAACTTCGAAGGCCGTCAGGGCGCCGGTGGCCGTACCCACCTGGTCAGCCCGGCCATGGCGGCGGCAGCAGCGGTGAACGGCCGTTTCATCGATGTTCGTGAATTGATCCAAGGAGCACAGTAAAGATGAAGGCATTTACTCAGCACACGGGTCTTGTCGCGCCTCTGGATCGTGCCAACGTCGACACCGATCAGATCATTCCCAAGCAGTTCTTGAAGTCGATCAAGCGCACCGGTTTCGGTCCGAACCTGTTCGACGAGTGGCGTTATCTGGATGTCGGCCAGCCATATCAGGACAACTCCAAGCGTCCGTTGAACAAGGATTTCGTCCTCAACGCCGAGCGTTATCAGGGTGCCAGCGTATTGCTCGCCCGCGAGAACTTCGGCTGCGGCTCGAGCCGTGAACACGCGCCGTGGGCGCTGGAAGAGTACGGTTTCCGTAGCATCATTGCGCCGAGTTACGCCGACATCTTCTTCAACAACAGTTTCAAGAACGGCCTGCTGCCGATCATTCTCAGCGATGCAGAAGTTGATGAACTGTTTAAGCAGGTTGAAGCCGAGCCGGGTTATCAATTGCAGATCGACTTGCAGGCGCAGACCGTGACCCGCCCTGATGGCAAGGTGTATGGCTTCGAAATCGACGCGTTCCGCAAGCACTGCCTGCTCAATGGTCTGGACGATATCGGCCTGACCTTGCAGGACGGCGACGCGATTGCGACGTTCGAGGCAAAACATCGGGTTAGCCAGCCGTGGTTGTTCCGCGACGCCTGATTCGAGATTGATGTAGTCAAGGCGGGCCCCTTCGCGAGCAGGCTCGCTCCCACCTTGGAATGCATTCCCCTGTGGGAGCGAGCCTGCTCGCGAAGACGGCAGCCCAAACAACATAGATACCAGGATGTGACCATGACCAGCACCGCCCAACACACTCAGGTCGTCCAGAAGCAATTCGGCGATCAGGCCGCCGCTTACCTGAGCAGCGCCGTTCACGCCCAAGGCAGTGAATTCGCACTGCTGCAGGCTGAGCTGGCCGGGCAGGGCGGTGCGCGGGTGCTGGATCTGGGTTGTGGTGCCGGTCACGTCAGCTTTCATGTTGCACCGCTGGTCAGGGAAGTGGTGGCTTACGACCTGTCGCAACAAATGCTCGACGTGGTTGCCGGCGCTGCCGTCGATCGCGGCTTGAGCAACATCACTACCGTCAACGGTGCTGCCGAGCGCTTGCCGTTCGCCGATGGCGAGTTCGATTTCGTGTTCAGCCGCTATTCGGCGCATCACTGGAGCGACCTTGGCCTGGCGTTGCGCGAAGTACGTCGGGTGCTGAAGCCAGGTGGCGTGGCAGCGTTCGTTGATGTGTTGTCACCGGGCAGTCCATTGTTCGACACTTACCTGCAAAGCGTTGAAGTGCTGCGCGACACCAGCCACGTGCGCGACTACTCCGCCGCCGAGTGGCTGCGCCAGGTCAGCGAGGCCGGTCTGCATGTGCGCAGCACCACGCGTCAGCGCCTGCGTCTGGAGTACGGCAGCTGGGTCGAGCGCATGCGCACGCCAGAAGTGATGCGCGCGGCGATCCGCCAGTTGCAGCAGTCGATGGGCAACGAAGTGCGTGAGTATTTTGAGATAGATGCCGACGGCTCGTTCAGTACCGATGTGATCGTACTGATGGCCGAGCGATAAGAATTTTTCCCGGCGCGCCGTTCAGTGGCGTACCGCTTGAAGACACGAGGAACGCATGAGCAAGCAGATTCTGATTCTCCCGGGTGACGGCATTGGTCCGGAAATCATGGCCGAAGCGGTCAAGGTGCTGGAATTGGCCAATGACAAGTACAGCCTGGGCTTCGAGCTGAGCCACGACGTGATCGGTGGCGCGGCCATCGACAAGCACGGCGTGCCGCTGGCCGACGAAACCCTCGATCATGCACGGGCTGCCGACGCCGTACTGCTGGGCGCTGTCGGTGGGCCGAAATGGGACACCATCGAGCGTGATATCCGCCCTGAACGCGGTCTGCTGAAAATCCGTGCGCAACTGGGCCTGTTCGGCAACCTGCGCCCGGCGATCCTCTATCCGCAACTGGCCGACGCGTCGAGCCTGAAACCGGAAATCGTTGCCGGTCTGGACATCCTCATCGTCCGTGAGCTGACCGGCGGCATTTACTTCGGCGCGCCGCGTGGCACCCGTACGCTGGACAACGGCGAGCGTCAGTCCTACGACACCCTGCCGTACAGCGAAAGCGAAATCCGCCGCATCGCCCGTGTCGGTTTCGACATGGCCATGGTTCGTAGCAAGAAGCTCTGCTCGGTGGACAAAGCCAATGTGCTGGCATCCAGCCAGTTGTGGCGCGAAGTGGTCGAGCAGGTGGCCAAGGATTACCCGGAAGTCGAACTGAGCCACATGTACGTCGACAACGCCGCCATGCAACTGGTGCGTGCACCCAAGCAGTTCGACGTGATCGTCACCGACAACATGTTCGGCGACATCCTCTCCGACGAAGCGTCGATGCTCACCGGTTCGATCGGCATGCTGCCGTCGGCCTCGCTGGATTCCAACAACAAGGGCATGTACGAGCCGTGCCACGGTTCGGCGCCGGACATCGCTGGCAAAGGTATCGCCAACCCGCTGGCGACGATCCTGTCGGTATCGATGATGCTGCGTTACAGCTTCAATCTGCACGACGCTGCCGATGCCATCGAAAAAGCGGTCAGTGTGGTGCTCGATCAGGGCTTGCGCACCGGCGACATCTACTCGGCCGGTTGTACCAAAGTCGGTACGCAGGAAATGGGCGACGCAGTAGTCGCCGCGCTGCGGAATCTGTAATCTCTCGGGCCCGCTGCGAAATTCAATACAAAGCAGCGGCCCACTTTTCAAGAAGGTGTAGTTGCGATGAAACGTGTAGGTCTGATCGGTTGGCGCGGGATGGTCGGTTCCGTGCTCATGCAGCGGATGCTGGAAGAGCAGGATTTCGATCTTATCGAGCCGGTGTTTTTCACCACGTCCAATGTCGGTGGCCAAGGCCCGTCCGTGGGCAAGGACATTGCTCCGCTCAAGGACGCTTACAGCATTGACGAGCTGAAGACCCTCGACGTGATCCTGACCTGCCAGGGCGGCGACTACACCAGCGAAGTATTCCCCAAGCTGCGCGAAGCCGGCTGGCAGGGTTACTGGATCGACGCGGCGTCGAGCCTGCGCATGAACGATGACGCGGTGATCATTCTCGACCCGGTCAACCGCAAGGTCATCGACCAGCAGCTGGACGCGGGCACCAAGAACTACATCGGCGGCAACTGCACCGTCAGCCTGATGCTGATGGGTCTGGGCGGTCTGTTCGAGGCCGGTCTGGTCGAATGGATGAGCGCCATGACCTATCAGGCGGCCTCCGGTGCCGGCGCGCAGAACATGCGTGAACTGATCAAGCAGATGGGCGCGACCCACGCCGCTGTCGCCGATCAACTGGCCGACCCGGCCAGCGCGATCCTCGACATCGACCGTCGCGTGGCCGAAGCCATGCGCAGCGACGCGTACCCGACCGAAAACTTCGGTGTACCGCTGGCCGGCAGCCTGATCCCGTGGATCGACAAGGAACTGCCGAACGGCCAGAGCCGCGAAGAGTGGAAGGCCCAGGCCGAGACCAACAAGATCCTCGGTCGCTTCAAGAGCCCGATCCCGGTTGACGGTATCTGCGTGCGCATCGGCGCCATGCGCTGCCACAGCCAGGCGCTGACCATCAAGCTGAACAAAGACGTACCGATCGCCGATATCGAAGGGCTGATCAGCCAGCACAACCCGTGGGTCAAGCTGGTACCGAACAACCGCGAGATCAGCATGCAGGAGCTGAGCCCGACCAAGGTCACCGGCACCCTGAATGTACCGGTCGGTCGTCTGCGCAAGCTGAACATGGGTTCGCAATTCGTCGGCGCCTTCACCGTCGGCGACCAACTGCTGTGGGGCGCGGCCGAACCGCTGCGCCGCATGCTGCGGATCCTGCTGGAGCGTTGATCGCTTGAAGCAATGAAAGAGCCCGTGCCTTGTGAGAGGTGCGGGTTTTTTTATGCGCAATGATCGTTCCCATGCTCCGCGTGGGAATGCATCCCGGGACGCTCTGCGTCCTTCCGAAGCAGAACGCGGAGCGTCCGTTGAGGCATTCCCACGCAGAGCGTGGGAACGATCGGTACGGGCAGAAATTGCCTGTGCGCCACCCACCCGGTAAAGTGCCGCTCCCCCGTTTTGCCAGAGGTAGCTCCATGACCCAGACTTTCGATATCGCCGTTATCGGCGCCACCGGTACTGTCGGCGAAACCCTCGTACAGATTCTCGAAGAGCGCGACTTCCCGGTCGGCAATCTGCACCTGCTGGCCAGCAGCGAATCGGCCGGCAGCTCGGTACTGTTCCGCAACAAAAACGTCCGCGTGCGCGAGGTCGACGAGTTCGATTTCAGCAAGGTCAGACTGGTGTTCTTCGCCGCTGGCGCTGCGGTGTCGCTGAGCTACGCCGCTCGCGCCCATGCTGCCGGTTGCTCGTTGATCGACCTGTCTGGCGCCTTGCCTGCCGATCAGGCGCCACAAGTGGTGCCCGAGGCCAATGCCGATATTCTCGCCAGTCTGAAAAGCCCGTTCCAGGTCAGCAGCCCAAGCCCGTCGGCCACTACGCTTGCCGTGGTGCTGGCGCCGTTGCTCGATCTGCTCGATCTGCAATACGTCAACGTCACCGCCAACCTGGCCGTTTCTGCGCAAGGTCGCGAAGCGGTCACCGAGCTCGCGCGGCAGACTGCCGAGCTGCTGAACATGCGCCCGCTGGAGCCGACCTTCTTTGATCGGCAGATGGCCTTCAACCTGCTGGCGCAAGTCGGTACGCCTGATGCGCAAGGCCACACGCTGCTGGAAAAACGATTGGTTCGAGAGCTGCGCCAGGTCCTGGCAAAACCTTTATTGAAGATTTCTGCCACTTGCGTTCAAGCCCCGGTGTTTTTTGGCGATAGCTTTAGCGTGACCTTGCAGTCAGGCAGCGCTGTTGACCTGGAAAAGGTCAACGCCGCGCTCGAGGCTGCACCGGGCATCGAGCTGGTCGAGGCCGGCGATTATCCGACCGCGGTCGGCGATGCGGTGGGGCAGGACGTGGTCTATGTCGGCCGCGTGCGCAGTGGTGTCGACGACCCGGCGGAACTAAATCTTTGGCTGACGTCAGATAACGTACGCAAAGGCGCGGCGCTCAATGCCGTGCAACTGGCTGAGTTGTTGATAAAAGACCTGCTGTAAAAGATACTTGGCAACAATTTGTCGACTGATTCTAGGTGAGCGCTATGCTTGCCCGAAGCGCGTCGATGACGAGTCACCCTCCGGGACTTTCCGGGCAGCACCGAAATGATCGCGCGCGGCGACCCCGTCGTCGCGCGCAATGCCTTACGGCAGCGGTATTCAAAAGCTTCTCGCTGGCCGAGGAACGTTCAAACAAAGGATGAGGCTATGGTTCAAGTTCGCAAACTGGTGTTAGCAATAGCGGCCGCCTCGGCGCTGTCCTCCGGTATGGCGCATGCCCTCGGGCTCGGGGAGCTGACCCTGAAGTCGACCCTGAACCAGCCGTTGGTGGCTGAAATCGAGCTGCTCGACGTCAAGGATCTCACCGCCGCCGAGGTGGTGCCGAGCCTGGCTTCCCCTGAAGACTTCGCCAAGGCTGGCGTCGATCGGCAGGCCTTTCTCAATGATCTGACGTTCACCCCGGTACTCAACGCCAGCGGCAAAAGCGTGTTGCGCGTAACCTCGAGCCAACCGCTGTCGGAACCGATGGTGAAGTTCCTCGTGCAGGTGATGTGGCCCAATGGCCGCCTGCTGCGTGATTACAGCGTGCTGCTCGATCCGTCGAAATTCTCGCCGCAGACCGCAGACGCCGCCGCGCAACCGGCGCCGTCGCAGACCATCACTGCGCCAACCACTGGCGCCACCCATCGCAATCAATACACCACCACGCCGCGCGACACCCTGTGGGAAATCGCCGCGAAGGCGCGCAACGGTGGCTCGGTGCAGCAGACCATGCTGGCGATTCAGGCGCTCAATCCGAATGCCTTTATCGACGGCAACATCAACCGTCTGAAAACCGGCCAGGTGCTGCGTCTGCCCGATCCGGTACAAAGCACGGCGCTGCCGCAATCGGCGGCCATCGCTGAAGTGGCGGCGCAGAACGAAGCCTGGCGTCAGGGCCGTCGTTACACGGCCAAGCCTGGCACCGGTCAGCAGCAGCTGGATGCGACCAATCGTGGTCGTGGCAATGCTGGTGCAGCGGCCAACACACAGGACAATCTGAGCCTGGTCTCGGCGGAAAGCGCCAAGCCCGGTGCGAAAGGCCCGGCGGGCGACGCCAAGGCGCTGAGCAACAAACTGGCGATCACCCAGGAAAACCTCGACACGACCCGTCGTGACAACGAGGAACTGAAAAGCCGCATGGCTGATCTGCAGAGCCAACTGGACAAGCTGCAAAAGCTGATCGAGCTGAAGAACAATCAACTGGCGAAGATGCAGGCCGACGGCGCCGGCGCTGCGCCTGGCGCCACTGCTGCTGTGCCGCCGGTGCCGGCGATCACTGCCGAACTGGCCGCAACACCGCCAGCCACCCCGGCCGACGCCGCAGCGGCTTCCCGACTCCAGAGTCGGCCATCGCGCCGCCAGCGGAAACCCCGGTTGAGCCAGTCGTCGAGCCGGTGGTCGAAACCACGCCTGCTGCCGCCGATGACGATAAAGCCTTCAATGAACTGCTGACCAATCCGATCCTGCTCGGCCTGATCGGCGGCGGTGCGGTGGTTCTGCTGCTTCTGCTGTTGCTGCTGGCGCGCCGTCGCAAAGCCCAGCAGGAAGCCGAAAAGCACCTGCGCATGGCCCGCGCTCTGGCTGAAGAGCAAGAGTTCTCCGCTGAGCAGGATCTGCCGGAAAGCAGCTTCTCTGGCCTGGAAACCCCGGCAGCCAGCGTCAAACTCAACACGCCAGCTCCGGCACCTGCGCCAGCCCCTGCACCGGTCGTCACTCCGGTGGTGATGGCTGCGCCGATTGCCGCACCTCTGGTGGCTCCGGCCGGCGAGCGCTCTGATGATGTGCTCGACAAAGCGCAATCGCACATCAACGCCGGCCGCCTTAATCAGGCCGCCGCGCTGCTGGAAGAGGGCGTCAGCCTTGAGCCGGAACGCAGCGATCTGCGCCTGAAACTGATGGAAGTCTACGGCCAGCAGGGCGACCGCGATGCGTTCGTCGCGCAGGAGCGTCAACTTGTGGCTAATGGCGATAACTTCGCCAAGGTCGAAGCACTGAAAAGCCGCTTCCCGGCCATGGCCGTGGTTGCTGCCGGTGGGCTGGCGGCTGCCGCCGTCGCTGCCGAGCTGGACGCACAGTACGTCAAGGAACTGCTGCAAGACGAGCCGCAAGCGCCCGAGACCGCCGCTGACGACCTCGACACCGCGTTCGATTTGAGCCTGGACGACCTCGACAACATCACCCCGGTCGATCCTGCACCAGTGGTCGAGCCAGAAGCGCCGGTCGAGCTCGACGCATTTCCGGCTGAAGACGATCTGAGTTTCGCCTCGGTGCTGCAAGAGCAGACCGAGATGAAAGACAATCTCGACGATCTGTCGGACTTCGATCTGGACATGGATCTCGGCGCCGAACCATCGCCGGCCACGTTGGCTGAAGATGACTTCCTGCTGGATCTGGACGACGGCGTGAAGGACTTGCCACCGGTCGAGACGCCGGTAGTTGCTGACGTCCCGCAGGACGATCTGGAACTCCCAGCCGATTTCGACCTGTCGCTGGCGGACGAAATGGACAGCAACCCCGCTGCTGAGCCGGATGCCTTCGCGGCCGAGCTGGACGACGTCAATGCCGAGCTGGATCGCCTGTCGCAAAGCATGGCCGAGCCGAGCTTCACCGAAGCGGACGCGGCGATGGGTGACGATCTGGGCGAAGACGATTTCGACTTCCTCGCCGGCACCGACGAAGCAGCGACCAAACTCGATCTGGCCCAGGCCTACATCGACATGGGCGACGCCGACGGTGCCCGTGACATCCTCAACGAAGTGTTGACCGAGGGTGACGAGAAGCAGCGGGGCGAGGCCAAGGAAATGCTTTCCAACCTGGCGTAAGTTCAGCGGTAAACAACAAGCGGCAGCCCTGTGGGGCTGCCGTTTTTGTTAGTGCCGAATTCTGTGGTGTCTGATCGATTGCTTTCGCGAGCAGGCTCGCTCCCACAGGGGGCATTGCAAATGTGGCAGCGAGCTTGCTCGCCAAGGGGCGGTACTGCCGATAGAGAACTCTGGCATCCCCAGCCCACCGCCTTATAATGCCCGCCTTTGCAAATCAGCAGGCTGTCCCACCTTGGCAAACATAGATAACCCGGTCGCCGAAATGGCGCCCGACGGCTTTTACCGCGTCGCGCTGGGCGTTGAGTACAAAGGCTCGCGTTACAGCGGCTGGCAACGGCAGCTGACCGGAGTGGCGACTGTGCAGGAAGAGCTTGAAAAAGCCCTGTCGAAAGTCGCCAATTCGCCGGTTTCCTGCAATGCGCCGGGCGTACCGACGCCGGCGTGCATGCCTGCGGCCAAGTGGTGCACTTTGACACCCAGGTTGATCGCTCGCTGAAAGCCTGGGTCATGGGCGCCAACATCAATCTGCCCCACGACATCAGCGTCAGTTGGGCCAGGGTCATGCCGGCGCATTTTCATGCGCGCTTCAAGGCCATCGCCCGGCGTTATCGCTATGTGATCTACAACGATCAGATTCGCCCGGCGCACCTCAACGAAGAAATCACCTGGAATCACCGCCCGCTCGACGCCGAGCGTATGGCCGAGGCCGCGCAGTACCTGATCGGTACCCACGACTTCAGCGCGTTCCGGGCTGGTCAGTGCCAGGCCAAGTCGCCGATCAAAAGATGCATCACCTGCGCGTGACCCGACACGGCAAGATGATCGTGCTCGACGTTCGTGCCAACGCGTTCCTGCATCACATGGTGCGCAATATTGCCGGTGTGCTGATGACCATCGGTGCCGGTGAGCGCCCGGTGGAGTGGATGAAAGAAGTGCTGGAGAGTCGCGAGCGTCGCTCCGGCGGGGTGACGGCGCATCCGTACGGGCTGTATCTGGTGCAGGTCGAGTACCACGACGAATTCCCGTTACCCGAGCGCTTTATCGGGCCACATTTCCTTACGGGTTTCTCCGAACTTGACGGCTGACGCCCTCGGACGCTTTTGTTACCATCCGGGACGTTTTCGGATTTTGCCTTGAGGTTTTCCTGACATGTCAGCTGTTCGCAGCAAGATCTGCGGCATTACCCGCATCGAAGATGCGCTGGCGGCCGTCGAAGCCGGCGCCGATGCGATCGGTCTGGTGTTTTACGCCAAGAGCCCACGTGCAGTGAATGTGCAGCAGGCAAGGGCGATCATCAAGGCGTTGCCGCCGTTCGTCACCACCGTGGGGCTGTTCGTCAACGCCAGTCGTTGTGAGCTGGGAGAAATCCTCGATGCGGTGCCGCTTGATCTGCTGCAATTCCATGGCGACGAAAGCGCGGAGGAGTGCGAAGGCTGGCATCGTCCGTACATCAAAGCGCTGCGGGTCAAGGCCGGCGATGACATCGCCGCTGCCTGCGATGCCTTCCCCGGCGCCAGTGGCGTACTGCTCGACACGTATGTCGAAGGGGTGCCTGGCGGAACCGGCGAGGCGTTTGACTGGTCACTGATTCCGCAACACCTGAGCAAGCCGCTGATTCTGGCCGGTGGCCTGACGCCGGAGAACGTTGCTGATGCGGTAGCGCGGGTCAAGCCCTACGCGGTGGATGTCAGCGGCGGGGTAGAAGCAAGCAAAGGCATCAAGGATCACCACAAGATTCGCGCATTCATCAACGCGGTGCGCGGCAATACATCGTCGATGTGACGGCTGGCAGTCTGCCGCCGTCCATCAATGCACTTGCACAAAGCAGGCGCGGCTGAGGGTTGCTGAATCGTACGCAGGTCATGTTCCGCGCTGACCGCGACTGTTCATCAACCATCGCCACACACATGAATTTAGCTCAAGGGCATACGCGGGGCTGCGAACCAGAGCGTTCGGGCCGCCGGTACTGGAGAAAGAAAGCATGAGCAACTGGTTAGTAGACAAACTGATCCCTTCGATCATGCGCTCGGAGGTCAAGAAGAGCTCGGTGCCTGAAGGTCTGTGGCACAAATGCCCATCCTGCGAGGCGGTGTTGTACCGTCCGGAGCTGGAAAAGACCCTGGACGTTTGCCCCAAGTGCAACCACCACATGCGCATCGGCGCACGTGCGCGCATCGACATCTTCCTCGACCCGGAAGGCCGCAATGAACTGGGTGCTGACCTGGAGCCGGTTGACCGTCTGAAATTCCGCGACGGCAAGAAGTACAAGGACCGCCTGGTCGCTGCGCAGAAGCAGACCGGCGAGAAAGATGCGCTGATCTCGGTCAGCGGTACCCTGCTGGGCATGCCGGTAGTGGTTTCGGCATTCGAATTCAACTTCATGGGCGGTTCCATGGGCGCCATCGTCGGTGAGCGCTTCGTTCGCGCTGCCAACTACGCACTGGAAAACCGCTGCCCGATGATCTGCTTCGCCGCCTCCGGTGGTGCACGCATGCAGGAAGCGCTGATCTCGCTGATGCAGATGGCCAAGACCTCGGCCGTGCTGGCGCGCCTGCGTGAAGAAGGCATTCCGTTCATCTCCGTACTGACCGACCCGGTTTACGGCGGCGTTTCCGCCAGTCTGGCGATGCTCGGTGACGTCATCGTTGGCGAACCGAAAGCCCTGATCGGCTTCGCCGGTCCGCGGGTAATCGAGCAGACCGTGCGCGAAAAACTGCCGGAAGGCTTCCAGCGCAGCGAATTCCTGCTGGAGCACGGTGCAATCGACATGATCATTCACCGTCAGGAACTGCGCCCACGTCTGGGTAACCTGCTGGCGCAGATGACTGGCAAGCCGACGCCGAAGTTCGTCGCCGCGCCGATCGAGCCAATCGTGGTGCCGCCGGTGCCTGCCAACGTATGACCCAGCGCACCCTTGGTGAATGGCTCGCCTACCTCGAGCAGTTGCATCCGTCGGCCATCGACATGGGCCTGGAGCGTTCGCAACAGGTAGCGTCCCGCATGGGGCTGGGCCAGCCGGCGCCTCGGGTGATCACGGTCACCGGCACCAACGGCAAGGGTTCGACCTGCGCGTTCGTGGCTTCTTTGCTGCGTGCGCAGGGCCTGAGCGTTGGCGTCTACAATTCTCCGCACCTGTTGCGTTATAACGAGCGGGTGCAACTCAATGGCGTCGAAGCCACTGACGCCCAGCTGTGCGAAGCCTTTGCTGCGGTCGAGGCGGGCCGCGGCGACACTTCCTGACTTACTTCGAAATGGGCACCCTGGCGGCGTTCTGGCTGTTCCAACAGTCCGCGCTTGATGCTGTGGTGCTTGAAGTGGGTCTGGGCGGGCGTCTGGATACCGTCAATGTGGTGGATGCCGACATCGCGCTGGTCACCAGTATTGGTGTCGATCACGCCGATTATTTGGGCAATACCCGCGAATCCGTAGCCTACGAGAAGGCCGGAATCTTCCGCCAGGGCAAGCCTGCTCTGTGTGGCGACCTGAATCCTCCGCAACCGCTGCTCGACAAGGCGCGTGAACTGGCTTGCCCGTTCTTCCTGCGTGGACGCGATTTCGATCTCGGCATCACTGACCAACACTGGCAATGGCGCGGTACCGACGCGCAGGGCCAAGCGGTCGAATTGCGTGATTTGCCACTGCTTGATCTGCCGATGGAAAACGCCGCGCTGGCGCTGCAAGCCTATCTGCTGACAGGTTTGCCGTGGAATGCCGAACAGATTGTCGCGGCGTTGCAGGCGACGCGCGTGGTCGGGCGCCTTGATCGTCGTTCGTTCGAATGGAACGGCAAGCGCCTGAACCTGTTGCTGGATGTTGGTCACAATCCGCATGCCGCTGAATATCTCGCGCGACGTCTGGCTGCGCGGCCGCCGGTTGGCAAGCGTCTGGCGGTGTTCGGGTTGCTGGCGGACAAGGATCTCGATGGTGTTGTTGGCGAATTGAATGCTAGTGTCGCGCATTGGGCTGTCGCGCCGCTGGATTCGCCGCGTGCGCGTCCCGTAGCTGAGCTTGAGGCAGCGCTGCAGAACCTTGGTGCTTCGGTTACGTCCTATGCCAGCGTTGCGGCCGCTCTGGAAGGGCAGTGCGCTGAGGCAACCAGCGACGACGAGATTCTGTTGTTCGGATCATTTTATTGTGTCGCCGAGGCCCTTGAATGGCTGGCCCGGCGCTCCACGGAGGAAGCGGCAAATGGCTTTGCTGGATAAAGCGTACAAGCAGCGCATGGTTGGCGCGCTGGTGCTGGTGGCGCTGGCGGTGATCTTCCTGCCGATGCTGTTTTCCCGTCAGGACGAGCAGCGTCAGGTGGCCGTCGAGGCCCCGGCTGCGCCTCAGCCTTCAGCCATGCCGCAGGTGCAAATGGAACCGGTCGCCGTGCCTGAGCCCCAGGCTTTGCCACAAGAGCCGGTGCCAACGGACGAAGAGGTCGCTGAAGAAGCGGTGCCTGCGGCCCCGGCTGCTTCGGCTGCTCCGGCTGCGCCAGCACCGACCATCCCGGCGCAGATTGCCCGCCCGGCAACGCCGCCACCGGTGGCCAAGCCGATTCCGGCGCCGGCTCAGCCAATCACCTCCGCAACCAGCAAGCCTGACACCACGCAGAGCCGCGTCGATGCCAACGGTCTGTCGGTGAGCTGGTCGGTGCAACTGGCCAGTCTGTCGAGCCGCGCCAGCGCCGAAAGCCTGCAGAAGAACCTGCGCAGCCAGGGTTATAACGCCTACATTCGTTCGGCCGATGGCAAGAATCGGGTGTTCGTCGGTCCGCTGATCGAGCGTGCCGAGGCCGATCGTCTGCGTGATCTGCTGAGCCGTCAACAGAACCTCAAGGGCTTCGTTGTCCGTTTTCAGCCTGAACGTGGCTGAAATCTATCACCTCCATTGAAAAGCACTGACAATCGCAGCTTACCGACAGCCATGCGCTCTGCTAAAATGCGCCGCCTTATCCGTCTGTAGGCTGCACTGTGCCATTTACCTGGGTTGACTGGGCGATCGTTGCAATCATCGCCATCTCCGCATTGATCAGTCTGAGCCGCGGCTTCGTAAAGGAAGCGTTATCGCTGCTGACCTGGATCATCGCAGGAGCCGTTGCCTGGATGTTTGGTGGCTCACTGTCCGAGTACCTCGCCGGATACATCGAAACCCCATCGGCTCGCGTGATCGCGGGCTGTGCCATCATGTTTGTCGCCACACTGATCGTGGGCGCAATGATCAATTATCTTATCGGCGAGCTGGTTCGCGTCACCGGGTTGTCCGGGACCGACCGATTCCTCGGCATGGCCTTCGGCGCAGCGCGTGGCGTGTTGCTGGTGGTCGTGGCGGTCGGGCTGTTGAGCCTGGGGCCGGTACAGCAGGACGGGTGGTGGAAAGAATCACAGCTCGTGCCCAAGTTTCTATTGGTCGCCGACTGGTCCAAAAACCTGATACTCGGGTGGAGCAGTCAGTGGCTTGCCAGCGGAATCAGCGTACCCGCTGAGATTCCGTTCAAGGAGCAGCTCTTGCCGACGGCGAAAACGCCTCAGTGAGTGCTGTTCAGTTCAGATCCATTAAGTAGGGGTTGCGTCGCATGTGTGGCATCGTCGGTATCGTCGGTAAGTCGAACGTCAATCAGGCGCTGTATGACGCGCTAACCGTGCTCCAGCACCGCGGCCAGGACGCTGCCGGTATCGTGACCAGCCATGATGGCCGGTTGTTCCTGCGCAAGGATAATGGCCTGGTGCGTGACGTGTTCCAGCAGCGTCACATGCAGCGTCTGGTCGGCCACATGGGTATCGGACACGTCCGTTACCCGACTGCCGGCAGCTCGACGTCGGCCGAAGCCCAGCCGTTCTACGTCAACTCGCCTTACGGCATCACCTTGGCGCACAACGGTAACCTGACCAACGTTGAACAGTTGGCCAAAGAGATCTACGAATCCGATCTGCGTCACGTCAACACCAGTTCCGACTCGGAAGTGCTGCTCAACGTGTTCGCCCACGAGCTGGCCCAGCGCGGCAAGCTGCAGCCGACCGAAGAAGACGTGTTCGCCGCCGTGACCGATGTGCACAACCGTTGCGTGGGTGGCTACGCCGTCGTTGCGATGATCACCGGTTACGGCATCGTCGGTTTCCGCGATCCGCACGGCATCCGTCCGATCGTGTTCGGCCAGCGTCATACCGACGAAGGCGTCGAGTACATGATTGCCTCGGAAAGCGTTTCGCTGGACGTGCTCGGTTTCACCCTGATCCGCGACCTCGCGCCGGGCGAAGCGGTGTACATCACTGAAGATGGCAAGCTGCACACCCGTCAGTGCGCAACCAGCCCGTCGTTGACTCCGTGCATTTTCGAGCACGTCTACCTGGCGCGTCCGGATTCGATCATCGACGGCGTTTCGGTTTACAAGGCGCGCCTGCGCATGGGTGAGAAGCTTGCCGAGAAGATCCTGCGCGAGCGCCCTGAGCACGACATCGATGTGGTCATCCCGATTCCGGATACCAGCCGTACTGCGGCGCTGGAGCTGGCCAATCACCTGGGTGTGAAATTCCGCGAAGGCTTCGTCAAGAACCGTTACATCGGCCGCACCTTCATCATGCCGGGCCAGGCCGCGCGCAAGAAGTCGGTACGCCAGAAGCTCAACGCCATCGAGCTTGAGTTCCGCGGCAAGAACGTGATGCTGGTCGATGACTCGATCGTGCGCGGCACCACCTGCAAGCAGATCATCCAGATGGCCCGCGAAGCCGGTGCGAAAAACGTCTACTTCTGCTCGGCGGCACCTGCGGTGCGCTTCCCGAACGTCTACGGTATCGACATGCCGAGCGCCCACGAACTGATCGCACACAACCGTTCGACCCAGGACGTGGCTGATCTGATTGGTGCTGACTGGCTGATCTATCAGGACCTGCCTGACTTGATCGAAGCGGTCGGCGGCGGCAAGATCAAAATCGAAAACTTTGATTGCGCCGTATTCGATGGCAAGTACGTGACCGGTGACGTCGACGAGGCTTATCTGGACAAGATCGAGCAGGCGCGCAACGATGCCTCGAAGGTCAAGACCCAGGCAGTCAGTGCGATCATCGATCTGTACAACAACTGAGTTTCCACCGGCCCTGAGGGGCCGGTTTTGTATCTGACATTTTTCAAGAACACAGCAAGGAGTGACAGCATGAGTCAGGA
The DNA here is from genome assembly GCA_030544685.1 of Pseudomonas sp. B21_DOA. NCBI lineage: Bacteria > Pseudomonadati > Pseudomonadota > Gammaproteobacteria > Pseudomonadales > Pseudomonadaceae > Pseudomonas > Pseudomonas sp. B21_DOA. The sequence goes on from CP086683.1 coordinate 3,100,334, forward strand.
ATGGGATGCCGGTCGGCTGGACAGCGACCTCGAAGGCGTAGCGTTCGATACTCTGGCCGTGCGTGCCGGTCAGCACCGCACGCCGGAAGGCGAGCACGGTGATCCGATGTTCTTCACCTCCAGCTACGTGTTCCGCACCGCTGCCGATGCGGCGGCGCGGTTTGCCGGCGAAGTGCCGGGCAACGTTTATTCGCGTTACACCAACCCGACCGTACGCGCATTCGAAGAGCGCATCGCCGCGCTGGAAGGCGCGGAGCAGGCCGTCGCCACGGCAACCGGCATGGCTGCGATCATGGCGGTGGTGATGAGCCTGTGCAGCGCGGGCGATCACGTGCTGGTGTCGCGCAGCGTGTTCGGCTCGACCATCAGCCTGTTCGAGAAGTACTTCAAGCGCTTTGGCGTCGAAGTCGATTACGTACCGCTGGCCGATCTGTCGGGGTGGGATGCGGCAATCAAATCCAATACCAAACTGCTCTTTGTCGAATCGCCGTCCAATCCGTTGGCCGAACTGGTGGATATCGCCGCACTGGCAGAAATCGCGCATGCCAAGGGCGCGCAGCTGGTGGTCGACAACTGCTTCTGCACCCCGGCGTTGCAGCAGCCGCTGAAGCTCGGCGCGGATATTGTCGTGCACTCGGCGACCAAGTTCATCGACGGTCAGGGCCGCTGCATGGGCGGCGTTGTCGCCGGTCGCGGTGAACAGATGAAAGAAGTGGTGGGTTTCCTGCGGACCGCCGGGCCGACCCTCAGCCCGTTCAACGCGTGGATCTTCCTCAAAGGCCTTGAGACCCTTAACCTGCGCATGAAAGCTCACTGCGCCAACGCCCAGGCGCTGGCCGAATGGCTGGAGCAGCAGGACGGCATCGAGAAAGTCCATTACGCCGGCCTCAAGAGCCATCCGCAGCACGAGTTGGCCCAGCGCCAGCAGAAGGGCTTCGGTGCGGTGGTCAGCTTCGAGGTCAAGGGCGGCAAAGAAGGCGCCTGGCGCTTTATCGATGCCACACGGTTGATTTCGATCACTGCCAACCTCGGTGACAGCAAGACCACGATCACGCACCCGAGCACCACCTCTCATGGGCGTCTGGCGCCGCAAGAGCGTGAAGCGGCGGGCATTCGTGACAGCCTGATCCGCGTTGCGGTGGGTCTGGAGGACGTCGCTGACCTGCAAGCCGACCTGGCGCGCGGTCTGGCCGCGTTGTGATCGAGTTGTCCACACCGGCGGCCAATACCAATGGTCGCGTGGCGCTGGTCACCGGCGCTGCACGCGGGATCGGCCTCGGAATTGCCGCTTGGCTGATAAGCGAAGGCTGGCAGGTGGTGCTGACCGATCTCGATCGGACGCGAGGTTCGAAAGTGGCGAAGGTGCTGGGCGAGAACGCCTGGTTCATCGCCATGGACGTCGCAGACGAAAATCAGGTCGCGCTGGGCGTGGCCGAGGTGCTGGGGCAGTTTGGTCGCCTTGATGCGCTGGTCTGCAATGCAGCGGTGGCCGATCCGCACAACATCACCCTGGAAAGCCTCGATCTGGCCTATTGGAACCGGGTGCTGGCGGTAAATCTCAGCGGGCCGATGTTGCTGGCCAAGCACTGTGCGCCGTATCTGCGTGCGCACAACGGTTCGATCGTCAACCTGGCCTCGACGCGTGCGCGACAGTCGGAGGCGGACTCTGAGGCGTATGCGGCGAGCAAGGGCGGGCTGTTGGCGCTGACCCATGCGCTGGCAATCAGCCTTGGACCGGAAATCCGCGTGAACGCGGTCAGTCCGGGCTGGATCGACGCGCGTGATCCCTCGGTGCGTCGCGCCGAACCTTTGGCCGATGCCGATCATGCCCAGCATCCGGCCGGCAGGGTAGGGACGGTCGAGGACGTGGCGGCGATGGTGGCGTGGTTGCTGTCGAGGAATGCCGGGTTTGTCACCGGCCAAGAGTTCGTCGTCGACGGCGGCATGACCAAGAAAATGATTTACGAGCAGTAGCAGCTTCAAGCTTCAAGCGGCAAGCGGCAAGCGGCAAGCAGAAGCATGATGGTAGTGTGCCTGCTTTCGCTGATATTGCTTTTTCTTGAAGCTTGCAGCTTGCAGCTAAAATCTGTTTTTGAAAAAACTCTAATCCTGCTATTGACTTAGCTTCGCCACCTGCGTAAATTTCGCGGCCTCGGAGATGCAAACGGGTGATTAGCTCAGCTGGGAGAGCGTCTGCCTTACAAGCAGAATGTCGGCGGTTCGATCCCGTCATCACCCACCACTCCCGAGAAGCTTGCGCAAGCAAGAGAGTAGGCTGAAAGTGCCTGCACCGACGCGCAGCGGTAGTTCAGTCGGTTAGAATACCGGCCTGTCACGCCGGGGGTCGCGGGTTCGAGTCCCGTCCGCTGCGCCATATTTTACGAATCAGATTTATCTGATTCGCGATTGCCAGGCACCGAAGCCGGCAATCAAAACGAGTTACTTGAGCGCAAGCTCAAAGCGATACGCAGCGGTAGTTCAGTCGGTTAGAATACCGGCCTGTCACGCCGGGGGTCGCGGGTTCGAGTCCCGTCCGCTGCGCCATATCTGTTTCAAGGACCACTGAACGCCTTGAAGCGCCGAAACCAGTCATCGGCTGAATCGGATCGATAGCAAAGACCCTGGTCGAAAGACCGGGGTTTTTTGTGTCTGAAATTTGGTTATTCCTATTCCTCGCTCCTGAAGCCAATGCAAATTCCTGTGGGAGCGAGCCTGCTCGCGAAAGCGTCTGCACATTCAAAATCTGTATTGCCTGAAAATCGCTTTCGCGAGGAGGCTCAATCCACCATAGGCACGCTCTGTCGTCTCGGCGGATCGGATGCGGTGCCACGTCGCATTGATTTTTTTGATTATTTAGTCAGGTTTTTGTAACTGGTTGTTTGCTGCGGGCGCAGAAACCTTTAAAGTTAACCTTTCGGTCAGCTTTGCACTGTCAACACAGCTCTTTGCTTCGCCAGAAAGAGCTTCTGCACGACTCGAGATCCCCAGTAGATAACCACAAGGGCGGACCTATAACCGCCCAGAGGATGATCCATGTCCAACCGTGAAATATCCCGGCGCTCGTTCCTCCAGGGCGGGCTGGTGGCGGGTGTGAGCGTTACGCTTACGCCGCTCAGCAGTCAGGCGCTGGCTGCCTTGATGGAAAACAGCGTCACCGTGCCGTCCGAGAAATGGCTCGGCAATAACGGCAAGGCGCGTCAACGCAACGATGCGCTTTCCAAGGTCTGTGGCAGCAAGGTCTTCGCCCGCGACATCCGCGCCAAGGACATGCCCGGCTGGCCTGAGCAACAGGGCCACGCGATGCTGCTGAAAACCATCAAGGCTGACCGCATCTACGCCGGCTACGATCTGTCGTGGCTCGGCGCTGATCTGCAGCCGGACCGCATCGTTACCGCTGCCGATCTGGACAAAGACGGTATTGTCTTCCCCGAAGAGCACGCGCCTGATCCGTTGCTGCCGGAAGGCAAAGTGCCGATGTTCATCGGTCACCCGGTAGCGATCCTGATCTGGAACGACTTTGAGCGTTTCCGTCAGGCCAAGAATCAACTCAAATTCAATGACAAAGCGATTCGTTACGGCGCCAAAGTGCCGTTCTACGAAGGCGATCCCTACGGCAGCTTCCGCTACGTGCGCGTCGGCGGCGCCACTTCGGCGGACGAAGACGAGTTCGCCAGCCTCAAGGATTCGATTCTGTTCCCGATGCTGAAGAACCGCCGGCCGGTGTGGAATGCATCGCCGAACCTGCATGGCAACCTCACCGAGCGCGGCCTGTTCTACGCCGATCGCATGAAGCAGGAAATCGACACGCCGCCGGATAACTGGCTGGTGTTCGATGAGCGCTACAAGACGCCGTCGATCGAACCGGCCGCCCTCGAGCCGGACAACGGCAACGGCTGGTACGACCCGAAAACCAAAACCCTGCATTTCGTCGTTGCGACGCAGTGCCCGCTGGAGGTTGCGACCGAGACCGCGAAGATGATCGGGCCGTCGCGTTTTGGCCTGGCCAATCTGAACATGCACCCGGGCTATACCGTCGGGTACGGCTCCAAAGACCACAACATTTTTGTCTACTACGCAGCCTTGGCCGCGCTGTACGGCGCCGGCGTGCCGGTGCGTCTGGCCAACGACCGCTACGAGCAGTTCCAGAGCGGCATCAAGCGTCACCCGTTCGACATTCGCTACCAGTTGGCCGTGGACAAGAACGACTACACCTTCAAGATCTTCCGCGCGGAAATGAGCGTCGACGGCGGCGGCCGGGTCAACTACAGCCCATCCGTAGCGGCGGTTGGCGCCACGGCTGCGCAGTCGATCTACTACATGCCGCAGAACGACCTGCAGGTCACCGCCTATCACTCGCGCGCAGTCGAAGCGGGTTCGATGCGCGGTTACGGCACCCTGCAAAGCATGGCGGCGACCGAAATGATGGTCGACGAGATCGCCAATCGTCTGGGTGTCGACGCGATCGATTTGCGCCGTCGCAACGCCCTGCGTTCGGGGATGAAAAACACCCAGGGTGCAATCCCGGCCGGTGCACTGCGCCTGCACGAAATTCTCGACAAGGCCTCAGTGCACGAGGTCTGGAAAAACCGCGACGCGATCAAGCAACAGCGTGAAGCGGCAGATCCGGATAACTGGTACGGCGTCGGTTTCGCCATCTGCCAGAAAGACTTCGGCACTGGCTCCGAAGCGCCGATGGCCAGCATCGAATTCACCGCAGACGGGCGCATCACTCTGCGCCACATCGGCATCGAAATCGGTACCGGCATGTCCACCTCGCAAGCCCTGGTCGTCGCGGATTTCCTCGGCAGCCCGGCGCACGAGGTGAAAACCGGCGAAACCGAATGGCAGGAAATGCAGCTGATCACCAGCGGCAACCCGTACATCATGAGTCAGGCCGAGCAGGACAATCTGCTGCGCAACCCGCGCTGGGTCGGCAAGCTGGCGTCGGCGTCTTCGGCGACTAACTCGGCCTATTACTTCAGCCATGCGACCCGTGAAGCGGCGCGCGTGCTGTTCAACCACGGCTTGTGGCCGGCGGCACTGGAGATCTGGCGTCAGGGGCCGTACGGCGGCCAGGCCAACCCTTACGTGGTGCGCCGCGAAGATGCGCATTGGGTCGACGGCAAGCTGACCGCCAACGGCATGCAGCCGCTGAGTTTCGAAGAACTGGCCAAGCGCGCCCACGAGCGCGGTCTGGTGACGGGCGCTACGGTGCATGGTTTCAACCGCTGGAGCTGGGCCGAGGCTGAGTACAGCATCGCCGGCGTGCGCGAGCGCCTGCCGCTCGACGGTCTGGCGGTGAAATACGGCGATGGCGCGCCGCAAGCGAAGAAAGCGCAGATGAACAGCGCCGGCTTCCATCTGCTCGATCGGCAGAACGTCAACTACCCGGTAGTGCAGTTGAACAACGCTGCCGTGACCTATTACAGCCCGGTCGCGACGCTGGTCGAGTTGAAGGTCAACAAAGGCTCGGCGGAAGTTCAGGTGCTCAACCACCATTCGTGGATCGAGTGCGGTCGTGTGCTGGTTGAAGAGTTAGTCAAGGGCCAGCTCGAAGGCGGTATCGCCATGGGTATTGGCCATGCGCTGATGGAAGAGATGCCGTTGTACGAAGGCGGGCCGGGGAGGGTGACTGGAACTTCAACCGTTACCGTCTGCCGATGGCGCGTCACGTTGCGGTGTGGAAGCAGACTGCGGAGATCCTGCCGCCGCTGTCGCCGAGCGATCCGTCCAAGGGCATCGCCGAAGTGGTGATGATCCCGATTGTCGGTGCCATCGGTAACGCCGTGGCGCACGCCATCGGTAAACGTGTTCGTGACTTGCCTATTACCGCTGCGCGCATCAAGGAGGCCCTCAATGGCTAACCGTCCGCTTCAACTGACCCTCAATGGTCAATCCGTCGGCCCGGTGGACATCCCTGATGACCTGCCGATGATCGACTACCTGCACGAATACAAAAATCTCACCGGCTCGCGTCTGGGCTGCGGTCAGGGGATCTGCCACGCCTGTGTGGTGATCGTCGACAACCCCGACGGCACCAGCGAAGAAGTGCGCACCTGTATTACCGGTGCGCATTACTTCGAGGGCAAGAAAGTCCGCACGATTGAAGGCCATGCCACTCGCGACGAGCAGGGCCAGGTCACCGAGCTCAATCCGATCCAGCAGCGCTTTGTCGACGAGTTCGCTTTCCAGTGCAGCTACTGCGCGCCAGGCTTCGTCAACGCCGCGACGGTGTTGGTCGAGAAGCTGCAGCGCCAGCCGATCGTCAAAAGTCAGCTGGAACAGGTGATCGAGGACAGCCTCGGCCATCACGTCTGCCGCTGCACTGGCTACGTGCGTTATTACAACGCCACGCGCAACGTGCTGACCGATCTCGGCCTGGTTAAGGAGGGTTGAGCATGAAGCGTTTACTGACCCGCCTGACTTTCGCGGTCGGACTGGCTGCGCCGCTTTGGCGGCCCACGCCGACGATCAGATCAAGCGCGGCGAATACCTCGCTCGCGCCGCCGACTGCATGGCTTGCCACACCGCACCGGGTGGCGCGCCATTTGCCGGCGGCCTGCCGATCGTCTCGCCATTCGGCACGATCTACGGCACCAACATCACCCCGAGCAAAGAGCACGGCATCGGTCTGTACAACGATGACGAGTTCTTCGCTGCGCTGACCGAAGGCAAGCGTCGCGACGGTGCGAATCTGTATCCAGCGATGCCGTACACCTCGTATCACCTGATGCCGCGCGCCGATTCCGATGCGATTCACGCGTATCTGAAAACCATCGAGCCGATCGAACGCGCCGCACCGGTGACCAGCCTGAGCTTTCCGTTCAATGTGCGTCTGGGCCTGACCGGCTGGAACATGATCTATGGCAAAGACGTCAAGCTGGAACCGGCGGAAGGCAAGAGTGAGACGTGGAAGCGCGGCCAGTACATGGTCGACGTTCTCGGTCACTGCGGCGAATGCCATACGCCACGCGGCCTGCCCGGTGCGATGCAAATGGACAAGCGCATGACCGGCGGCATCCTCAATGGTTATCTGGCGCCGAGCCTGCTGGCCACCGACCTGGCCGCGCGCGGCTGGAATCAGCAGGATTTGAGCACGTTTCTCAAGCACGGCATGAGCGCGCAAGGGACGATGTTTAACGAGATGTTCCCGGTGTTTCACAACAGCACTCAGGGGCTGAGCGATACGGATCTGGCGGCAATGGCGACATTCCTGCTCGGCGAGCAACCGCCGCCAGCCAAAGAGCTCGTCGAGGTGCCGCTCGACAAGCTCAGCCCGAGTGCTCAGCGCGGCCGTCAGGAATACCTGAACGTCTGCGCCGGTTGTCACGCGGCTGGCGGTGAAGGCAAGCCGCACATCGCAGTGGCCATGCGCGGCAACACCACGTTGCGTCTGGAAGATCCGCGCAACCTGTTGCGAGTGATCGAGGATGGCATCGGCGAACAGAAGTTTTCCGGGTTCGAGCACATGCAGCCGATGCCGGGTTTTGCTGAAAAGCTCAGTCCTGAGCAATTGACCGATCTGCTCAACTACCTGCGTCAGGGTTGGGGCGGGCAGGGCGCTGAACTGGCGGTGAGCGAAGTGCAGAAGCTGCAAGCCGACGCGCCGAGCGTCGAGCACAAGGCCCACTGATATGCAGCATCTCGATCTGCAAGTGGTGCGTAGGGCGCTGGAATGGTCGGTGGCCGGGCAGCGAATCTGGCTGTGCACGGTGCTGACCACTTACGGCTCGGCACCGCGCGCGCCGGGTTCGCTGCTGGCGGTGAACGAAAGCGGGCAGTGGATCGGCTCGCTATCGGGCGGTTGCGTCGAGGAGGATTTTCTTCAGCGCGTCGCCGAAGGTGCGTTTCTCGAAGCGGTCAGCGTCGTGCGTTATGGCGAAGGCGATGATCCGCGTTCGCGGGTCAGCCTGCCTTGTGGCGGCATTCTCGATGTGTTGGTGGAGAAACTTGACGCCGACTGCGCGGTGCAGGCGCATCTGCGTGAACTGGAGTCGGCGCTGCTGGGGCAGCGTCGTCTGCTTCGCGAAGTCGATCTGGCCAGCGGTGCGCGCGCTCTGTTCGCTGATCGCGAGCAGGGCGCGCGGATCGAGCGTGAGATCGATCGGGTGCGCATCCGTATCGGCGCGGCGCAGCGCTTGTTGCTCGCTGGCTACTCCAGTGTGGCGCAGGCCTGTGCCGAGTTCGCGGTGGGGCTTGGCTTTGAAGTGATTCTCTGCGATCCGCGCGATGAAGTGCTTGAAGGTGTGGTGCTCAATGGCGTGGAAATCCGTCGGCAGTTGCCTTCGGTGTTCATTGCCGACGGTGGCTGCCATCGCGACACAGCAGTGGTGGCGCTGACCCACGATCCGCGTATCGACGATCTGGCGATGATGGAAGCGGTGCGCACCGAGGTGTTTTACATAGGTGTGATGGGATCGCAGCAGACGTCGCAGAAACGCTTCGAGCGCTTACGCCGCATTGGTGGCTTGAGTGAGGCAGAGCTGGCGCGGGTTCATGCGCCGATCGGCCTCAACCTCGGCAGCAAGACACCGGCGGAAATTGCGCTGGCGGTGCTGGCGGATATCCTGCGGATTCGTAGTGGGATCGCCCGGGATCAGCTCTGAGCTTTATGCAGAAATGAAGAGGGCCGCGATTTGCGGCCCTTTTTACATCCCGAATTTATCGCGCAGTCCGTAATACCAGGCGCCCAGCGCGGCAAACGGTGTGCGCAGCAATTGCCCGCCGGGGAAGGGATAGTGCGGCAGGTCGGCAAAGGCATCGAAGCGCTCGGCCTGACCGCGCAACGCTTCGGCGAGGACCTTGCCCGCCAGGTGCGTGTAGGTGACGCCGTGACCGCTGCAGCCCTGCGAGTAATAGATGTTGTCGCCCAAGCGCCCGACCTGCGGCAAGCGCGACAGGGTCAGCAGGAAGTTGCCGGTCCAGGCGTAGTCGATCTTCACGTCCTTGAGTTGCGGGAACGCCTTGAGCATCTTCGGGCGGATGATCGCTTCGATGTTCGCCGGATCGCGAGCGCCATAAACCACGCCGCCGCCGAAGATCAAGCGCTTGTCGGCGGTGAGGCGGTAGTAGTCGAGGAGATAGTTGCAGTCCTCCACGCAGTAATCCTGCGGCAATAGCGCCTTCGCCAGCTCATCGCCCAGTGGCTCGGTAGTGATCACTTGAGTGCCGCACGGCATTGATTTGGCCGCCAGTTCCGGCACCAGATTACCGAGGTAGGCGTTGCCGGCGACGATGATGAACCTGGCCCTGACCTTGCCCTGCGGTGTATGCACAACCGGATTGGCACCGCGCTCGATGCGCACGGCAGGTGATTGCTCATAGATAGTGCCGCCGAGAGATTCGACTGCCGCTGCTTCGCCGAGCGCCAGGTTCAGCGGATGGATGTGTCCGCCGCTCATATCGAGCATGCCACCGACGTATTGATCGCAACCCACCACTTCACGGATGCGGCTTTGATCCATCAGTTCAAGTTGGGTGTGGCCGAAGCGCTCCCAAAGGCGCTTTTGCGATTCCAGATGCCCCATCTGTTTGGCGGAGAGGGCGGCGAATACACCGCCGTCTTTCAGGTCGCACTGGATGTTGTATCTGGCCACGCGCTCGCGAATGATCCGGCCACCTTCAAAGGCCATTTCACCGAGCAGTTGCGCCTGCTTGGGGCCCACGGTGCGTTCGATTACATCAATGTCGCGGCTATAACTGTTGACGATCTGTCCACCGTTACGCCCCGACGCGCCGAAACCGACTTTGGCCGCTTCCAGCACCGTCACGCGAAAGCCGTTTTCCAGCAGGAACAAGGCAGAGGAAAGCCCGGTATACCCGGCGCCGATCACACAGACGTCCGTCTCCACATCATCCTGCAGCACGGGACGGGGCGGTACGGCATTGGCCGACGCAGCGTAATAAGACTCTGGGTATTGGGTGTTCGCCATCCTGCCGCCTCTGTTTAATATATTTTACGAGTGCGTCGATCCTACCCGAGTTGAAAAACCTCCGCCAGCCACCGGAAAATCTTCGTCGCTGAGGCGAAATTAAATATTTTGCATATTCATAGGGTTAGGTGAAAAAAGGTGTTGACACCCTCCGGAATTCCGTAGAATGCCGCCTCACAGCAGGCACGTAGCTCAGTTGGTTAGAGCACCACCTTGACATGGTGGGGGTCGTTGGTTCGAGTCCAATCGCGCCTACCAAACAAAATCCGCTCTGCTGGGCGGTCTGGAAGGGCTCACCGAAAGGTGGGCCCTTTTTTGTTGTCTGCGATTTGCAAAACTTTTGCAAAACCCATTTCAGAAAGCCAGTTGGGCGCTTGCTTCAACGCAGTCGCTCGTCCTGTCGCCCTGTCGTCCTGTCCCTGTGTCACCTTGGGCTGCAGTTAGAAGCAAAGTGGGTATTACGCCTATCGGTGATATCATTGCGCCTCATTTATGGAGGCAAGATGAAAGTTGAACACTGGCGAGGCTGGGAGCCTGAGTGGCTCAAGCTGACCGAACACTATGCAAGCGCTCCGCCGGGACCGGGTGCGTACATCATTTGCGCAGACAGGGAGATTCAGCGCGCAATCGGTGCGGACGAGCATGGCATTTTGACCATTGGCGAATCCGAAAATTTACGCCGCCGTTTGGCCGCATTCGTGCGGTGCGCGAAAAATCCGGGCGCTGCTGGTCATATGGCGGGATGGCGATTCAATTACGCATCCTTCGAGCAGGTTTTCCCTTTGGAGTCGTTGTGGGTGAGCTGGTATCCAACGCCGGACAAGGCGACGGCTTACGCTAAAGAAGGACAGATGCTGGCGCTTTACCTGGCGGAGCATTTCGAGCTTCCACCACTCAACTACAAGTTCAATTGGCCGAAGCTGGAAGCTTGATGATGCGGCGCTTTGGCTTCTGACGCCACAAGGTCAACAACCTTATAAACTGCTGTGTTTTCTGAAACCTGTCAAAGGAATGAATCAGTGACTAACAATCACACTGTTATTTGCCCTCACTGCCTGAATGAGGTGCCATGGGGGCGCAAGTCTGCCGGGGTTGCCAAGCCGAGGTGAGCTATGGCACGCCACAAGGCGTCGCAATCTTCTTTCTGATCATTTGCGTTGTTGCTGGATGGTGGGGGCCAAGTTGGTTCATACCTTCATCACCACGAACTCGGCAGTGCTGTGGTTCGTATTCGGGGCGATATTCCTGGCAGCCGGGCTTGCCTCACGAAAGCTTTGCAAGCGACTCTACAGCGGCAAAACGGTTTTCCGCCGCTTCTATCGAAAGTAGTTCGCTGCCGGTATCCAAGCCCAGCCTTGCGCTGGGCTTTGTTTTTTCCGCGCACTGAGAGGGAGCGATACAAAGCGCTTTTTTGGTGCGCTTTTTAGCCCTCGTTCATAAAAAATATCCGGATATCCAAAGAGTTACAGAGTTCAATCTCCAACCAGTTATCGAAAAAGCCTTGTTGCAAGTTGGGAATTTAAGTAACATTCGTCCCGCGTTCACCACCACGGTTTATGCATTTTTAAATCCCAAGCTTCCATCAGCTGCTTGGGATTTTTTGCCTGCGATTTGGCGTTTGGCATCTGTTCCCCTTCACCTGCGCGCGAAGCGCCGTTATTTCGTCTACTACTGTCAGGCTGATTTCAACTCTTTATAAGGGGGCACTTCGATGCTGAGCCAGTGGATCCTTGCGGCTGTTCATCTATTCGCGTTTGCCTTGGCTTTCTGGGCGGTGCTGACGCGCGGCACAGCGCTCAGCCAGCTCTCGGCGGGCACGGGAGAGGTCAAGCGCGTTCTGCTCGCGGATAACTTGTGGGGGCTTTCAGCCTTGACGCTGCTTATCACCGGAGCGATGCGTGCGTTCGGTGGTTACGAGAAAGGCTCTGACTATTACCTGCATCAGCCGCTGTTTCATCTGAAGATGACGTTGTTTGTGCTGATCCTGCTGATAGAGCTTGCGCCCATGATCACACTGATCAAATGGCGCATCGCATCATCGCGCGGGGTAGCGCTTGATAGCGGACGTGCGAAATTGTACGCGCGAATCAGTCATGTTGAAGCGCTGCTGCTGATCATGATAATGGTCGCGGCGACAGGCATGGCGCGTGGCGTGATATTCGCTTAGAAGGCGGAATTCTCCGCGCTCTATCGGAAACGTCCGACAGCCAGCTCCAGGAGTGAAAGGTAATATCGGCGCAAGAAAGGAGGGAGGGGCAAGTGAAGGGAGTCAGCATGCTTCAGGCGCCGTGCCCAGCGGGGTGAAATGCGGATGGCTAAACGGCGCGTGAATCTTTAGCCAGTCTTGCGCGACGGCAAAACGACTGGCTACGTGAGGCGGTGTGGCTCAGGGGTTTGCGGCTTGTCCGGAGCGGTCAGGCCGGCCTGGATGCGTTGGTAAATTTCTTCACGATGCACTGCCACGTTTTTCGGAGCGTTGATGCCGATGCGAACCTGTTGGCCGCTGACTCCGAGGATGGTGATCGTGATGTCATCACCAATGTTTATGCTTTCACCGACTTTGCGGGTGAGTATCAGCATGGTCTTCTCCTTGATTGCTTTGTAGGGCACCTGATTCAGACAGTGCAGAGGTCGGTGGTATCTATAGATTAGTGCGAAGTCTCACGGTTTGGGTGCCTCTTTCTGACGCGCAGATGCGGCATTAATTCCCAGGGCGTAACTATACAGAGGCTGCAATCATCATTCTCGTTGTTTTGTGCCCATTTTGCGGGGCTCGCGAAGTATTTATGAATGATAAGATCGCCGCTTTACGAATTCCGAGGAAAGCGTTGTGCGCAAATTGGTTTGGCTGGTAGCGGCACTGGCATTGGCAGGCTGCGGTGAAGGCAAGAATGTAGATGCGCCGAAGCCTGAGACGAAGGTCGCGGCAACGCCGGCGGCCGCTGCGCCACAGTGGGATCTGGAAGTGCGTGGCGAAACGCCTCAGGCAGTCAGTGACCTGAGCGGCTGGTTGATCGAGCACGCTTTCGTTCCGACGGTCGTCAAGGACGGCAACGGTAAAACACGAATTCTGATCGGTCCGTTCAATTCTCAGGCTGACGCCGAAGCGCGCAAGGTGCAGGTCGATGCGGCGTTGGTAAAAGCCAAGAAACAGAACATTGAGTCAGTGGTGATTGAGCATCCGCTTACGCCATAAACGAAGCGCCTTCAACGCAGGTTGAACGCCGGACATGAAAAAGGCCTCGAGCATAGCACTCGAGGCCTTTCTATTTGTGCTGCAATCAGCCGCAGGCTTTCAGATTTACCGAGCCGACAAATTCATTGCCTCGTCCCATCACGCACGCCACGCTTTGATTACGCTGACGCTCCCAGTCCTGCACCGGATATGTCTTGTCCCACGCCTCGTACAACTGCCGATCCTGCTTCGATAGGCGCAGTCCGTATTGTTTGCTCATATAAAAATACGTGCGGGCGATCATGCCGCGAATCGAAGGGCGGGGCATGACCTTCTTCGCTTTGAAATCGACCTGCGTCAGGCAGGAACCGTACTGGCCCGATTGTACCGGCAACCAGCCGTAGCTGAAGTTGCTGCGGTCACCGTTGACCTCGCCAATGCTCGGCACCAGGTTGTGCAAATCAGCTTCGGCCTTTTGATACACCGGATCGTAGCGGGTGCAATTCTTGCGTCCGCCTTGTTGCCAACACTGTCGCTGGTGACCGATCTGCCAGGCCGGCACGATGTGCTCCCATTCGATTCTCGATGCGCGTTTGGCGTTCTTGCGCGGCACATAACCGCAAGCCTTCAGATCGACCTTGTTACCGGTGTACTTGCAGCCGCAATAAAACTCGGTGGACTGCGGTGCGTAAAGTTTCCACGCGGCTTTCTTGGCTTCCGAAAAGGTTCGTGGGGCGCCAGCCTGGGCGCCCATGGCGAAAAACAACAACAGCAAAGCAACACAGCGGACACTCATTGAATCAATCTTCCTTCGGCACAACCCAAAAAATCTGCACGCCACCGTCATCGCGATAAGCGAGGGTAACGTTGTCGTTCTCGTCGATTTCCTCGAGCAAGCGCTCCCAGTCGTCCATTGGCTCATCCGGCAAACGGAAAATCAGTGCGGCTTTGGCTTTTTGTGCGGTGGGGGAATTGATGATTTTCTGAACGCGCATACCCATGCGTTCGTAAGCGTCAGGAGCAGCAGGAGAGGTGGCCACGAGGTTATCCTTATTAAGCTGTACGTGCATACAGTATTTAACTGTAAGCGATTTCGCAACTGCTTAAAATTCAAGAAAATCCTCTGACAGCGTGTTTCCGATTTTGGTGTAGTACTCGACGAGTTTTTTGTGGAAAAAATGCTTGTAGGGTGTCAGCGGGGCACCACCTGCCAAGCTGACAGGTGGTGCGCAATGCCCGATCGAGAACTGATCAGGCGAAGGTCAATCAATATTCCCAGAACATCCGCTGCAGTTCTTTGCTGTCGTTGGTCTTGGTCAACGCGACCATCGCCAGGATGCGGGCTTTTTGCGGGTTCAGGTCGTGAGCGACAACCCAGTCGTATTTATCGTCAGGCTGTTCGGCGTTACGCAGGACAAAGCCACCGGCGTTGACGTGGGACGAACGAATGATCTGCACGCCATCCTTGCGCAGGGCTTGCAGGGACGGGACCACACGCGAAGACACCGAGCCGTTGCCAGTGCCGGCGTGGATGATCGCCTTGGCACCGGATTGCGCCAACGCCTTGTAGGCGGTATCGCTGACGTTGCCGTAGGAGTAGGCGATTTCTACATCAGGCAGACTCTTGATGTTCTTGATGTCGAATTCCGAATCCATGGTGTGACGCTTGGCCGGCAGGCGGAACCAGTAGGATTTGCCTTCGACGACCATGCCCAGCGGACCCCAGGCGCTTTTGAACGCTTCGGTCTTGATGTTGATCATTTTGCTGACGTCGCGACCGGACTGGATCTCGTCGTTCATGGTCACCAGCACGCCTTTGCCGTGCGCTTCTTTGCTGCTCGCCACGGCGACGGCGTTGTACAGATTAAGCATGCCGTCTGCCGACATGGCAGTGCCCGGACGCATCGAGCCGACGACGATGATTGGCTTGTCGGTCTTTTCAACCAGGTTCAGGAAGTACGCGGTTTCTTCCAGTGTGTCTGTGCCGTGGGTAATGACGATACCATCGACGTCCTTGCTCTCTGCCAGCTCGGAAACTCGACGACCCAATTGCAGCAGGTTGTCATTAGTGATGCTTTCCGAAGCGATCTGCATGACTTGCTCGCCACGCACGTTGGCCAGTTTGCTCAGCTCGGGAATGCCGGCGATCAGTTGTTCGATGCCGACCTTGGCCGCTTGATAGGTGGCACTGTTGGCAGCACTTGCCCCGGCGCCGGCGATGGTGCCGCCCGTTGCCAGTACAACGACGTTGGCCAGTTTGGTCTGGGTTTCGACTTCTTTTGCCTGAAGGGCGGTGGGCAGGAGCAGGAGGAGGGCCAATGCGCCCGGAACCAAGGTATTGAAAGCAGATTTCATTATTTTCTCTCTAGTCGTAGACGGTGCTGATGCAGGTTCATCTAGATGCGCCCCGAGCCGATCTGAATGCTTGAGGTGCAACGAAGGGAGCAGGATTCATACCATGCGTAATGTGCCTGCGGAAAATGTTTAACTCGATGATTTAAATCAACATTTGTCTGGTGTCAGAACATTCTTGCAGACCGTTCCATCCGGTATTCCGAACAACGGACGGATTCGTGTTCGGCTCACCGATGGGCAACCGCTAAACGCCTGCTGAATAGCAAATACCCGCTAAAGAAATGCGCGCCCGGGCCGATGCGTCCTCAAGGAAACCAAATCTTAGGAGTTCACATGTCACTGACGGTCGGTTTTGCCAATCCCGCTGCAGTCACCATCGGCGGTAAAACTGCAGCGACAATCAACACCCTGAACGATGCGACCAATGAGGCATCGGCGCAGGCGCTGGGTACCGAGAAAACCGAAACAAATCAGGTCAGGACCGGCGGCGGGCCTGTGCAGGAAGACAGCAAGGCCGAGAGCGGCGGCAATCAGAGCATCACCGTCAAGACATTGCTCAAGCGTATGCAGGAGTTGCAGAAGCAGCTTCAGGAACAGCAACAGCAATTGGCAGCAGCGCAGGCTGCGAGCTATCCAACTCCAGAAGCCAAGTCCCAGGCGATCATGTCCATCCAGGGACAGATCGCGCAGACCAGCGCGGCAATGACCGAAGTCGCGGGCGCGCTGGTCAAGGAAATGTCCAAGGGCGCCAGTGGTGGGCTGGTCAACACCACTGCTTGATCTGTCGATTGGGCGAGTCAGCGATTCGCCCTACAACAGATGACGATTTGTGATTGTTGACAAATGTCGGCGGGATTCTCATAGTTCGGTCTACGCAAACGTTTGCGCGGCTTTAACGGGGCAGATGTCCTTTCGGCCTTGACGGAGCATACGTCAGCGCAAACGTTGCTCACAATAATCATAAGATCGGAGTGAACCCATGAAGCTGCCATTCGCCGCACGTCTTCTTGCTGTCGCTATGCTGGCTGCCACAGCCGCCGCACTACCTGTCTCCTCGGCGTTCGCCGAATCCGCAGAAAAACCCAAAGTCGCGCTGGTCATGAAATCCTTGGCAAACGAATTCTTCCTGACCATGGAAGACGGCGCCAAAGCCTACCAGAAAGAACACTCCGCCGATTTCGATCTGATCTCCAACGGTATCAAAGACGAAACCGACACCGCTGGCCAGACTCGCATCGTCGAACAGATGATCCTGGCCAAGGTGAATGCACTGGTGATCGCGCCTTCTGACTCCAAAGCCATGGTGCCGGTTATCAAGAAGGCCGTAGACGCCGGTATCACGGTGATCAACATCGACAACCAGCTCGATCCCGCCGTAGTCAAAAGCAAAAACATCAACGTGCCTTTCGTAGGCCCGGACAACCGCAAAGGTGCACGTCTGGTTGGCGAATACCTGGCCAAGCAACTGAAGGCGGGCGACGAGGTCGGCATCATCGAAGGCGTGTCCACTACCACCAACGCACAGGCGCGCACGGCCGGTTTCAAGGACGCGATGGAAGCCGCGCAGATCAAAGTGGTCTCGCTGCAATCCGGTGATTGGGAAATCGACAAGGGCAACAAGGTTGCCGCTTCGATCCTCAGTGAATACCCGGATGTCAAAGCACTGCTGGCCGGTAACGACAGCATGGCGGTCGGCGCCGTTTCCGCAGTCCGTGCCGCTGGTAAGGCTGGGCAGGTGAAAGTCGTCGGTTACGACAACATCAATGCGATCAAGCCAATGCTCAAGGACGGCCGCGTGCTGGCCACTGCTGACCAGTTTGCAGCCAAGCAGGCCGTGTTCGGCATCGAAACCGCACTGAAGATCATCAAAGGCGAGAAAGTCGACAGCGGTGCCAACGGCGTGATCGAAACACCGGTCGAACTGGTCACCCAGTAAGTCATCTGGCGACACAACGGCGCTCGTCCGTCCGGGCGAGCGCATGGAGATTTCTATGTCAGTTTCCGCCCCGAACGCTGTCCTCTCGGTCAGCGGTATCGGCAAGACCTATGCGCAACCGGTGCTCACCGGCATCGATCTGACGCTGATGCGCGGTGAAGTACTGGCGCTGACCGGCGAAAACGGTGCCGGCAAAAGTACCCTGTCGAAGATCATTGGTGGTCTGGTCACGCCAACCACCGGCCAGATGCAATTCCACGGCAAGGACTATCGTCCGGGCAGCCGTACCCAGGCTGAAGAGCTTGGCGTGCGCATGGTCATGCAAGAACTCAATCTGTTGCCGACGCTGTCGGTGGCGGAAAACCTGTTTCTGGATAATCTGCCGAGCAGCGCGGGCTGGATCAGCCGCAAGCAGTTGCGCAAGGCGGCGATCGAAGCCATGGCGCAGGTCGGCCTCGATGCGATCGACCCGGACACACTGGTTGGCGAGTTGGGTATCGGTCATCAACAGATGGTCGAAATCGCGCGCAACCTGATTGGCGATTGCCACGTGCTGATCCTCGATGAGCCGACCGCGATGCTCACGGCGCGCGAAGTCGAAATGCTCTTCGAGCAGATCACCCGATTGCAGGCTCGCGGCGTTTCCATCATCTATATCTCTCATCGTCTCGAAGAACTGGCGCGGGTGGCGCAGCGTATTGCTGTGCTGCGTGACGGCAATCTGGTCTGCGTCGAGCCGATGGCCAACTACAACAGCGAGCAACTGGTCACCTTGATGGTCGGTCGCGAACTGGGTGAACACATCGACATGGGGCCGCGCAAGATCGGCGCTCCGGCGCTGACGGTCAACGGCCTGACGCGTTCGGACAAAGTCCGCGACGTCTCCTTCGAAGTGCGTGCCGGGGAGATCTTCGGTATTTCCGGATTGATCGGGGCAGGGCGCACGGAATTGCTGCGGCTGATCTTCGGTGCCGATGCTGCCGACAGCGGTACCATCGCCCTCGGCTCGCCGGCCAAGGTCGTGAGTGTCCGCTCGCCAGTGGATGCCGTGCGCAATGGCATTGCGCTGATCACCGAGGATCGCAAGGGCGAAGGGCTGCTGCTCAGTCAGTCGATCAGCGCCAACATCGCCTTGGGCAACATGCCGGAAATCTCCAGTGGCGGTTTCGTCAACAACGGCGACGAAATTTCCCTGGCGCAACGTCAGATCGAGGCCATGCGCATCCGCAGCTCGAGCCCTACGCAATTGGTTTCGGAACTGTCCGGCGGCAATCAGCAGAAGGTCGTGATCGGCCGTTGGCTGGAGCGCGACTGTTCCGTGCTGCTGTTCGACGAGCCGACTCGCGGGATCGATGTCGGTGCCAAGTTCGATATTTACGGTTTGCTCGGAGAGTTGACCCGCCAGGGCAAGGCGTTGGTCGTGGTTTCCAGTGACTTGCGTGAGTTGATGCTGATCTGCGACCGGATCGGCGTGCTCTCGGCGGGACGTCTGATCGACACCTTCGAGCGCGACAGCTGGACCCAGGATGATTTGCTTGCCGCCGCTTTCGCCGGCTACCAGAAACGTGATGCGTTGCTCAATGAAGCAGCGCCTAGGGATCTCCCATGAAAACTGCATCTTCTGCCAGTAAACGTAGTGGCAATTTCTTCGGCCTGGGTACTTATCTGGGCCTGGCCGGTGCCTTGCTGGCGATGATTGCGCTGTTCTCGGTCCTGAGCAGCCATTTTCTCTCGTACAACACTTTCAGCACCCTGGCCAACCAGATTCCCGACCTGATGGTGCTGGCGGTAGGCATGACCTTTGTGCTGATCATCGGCGGCATTGATTTGTCCGTCGGCTCGGTGCTGGCGTTGGCCGCATCGACGGTCAGCGTTGCGATTCTCGGCTGGGGCTGGAGCGTTTTGCCAGCGGCGCTGCTCGGCATGGCGGTGGCGGCTCTGGCCGGGACCATCACTGGCTCGATCACCGTGGCCTGGCGGATTCCGTCGTTCATCGTCTCCCTCGGCGTGCTGGAAATGGCCCGCGGTGTGGCGTATCAGATGACCGGGTCGCGCACTGCCTACATTGGCGATGCGTTCGCCTGGCTGTCGAATCCGATCGCGTTCGGCATTTCCCCGTCGTTCATCATCGCTTTGCTGGTGATCTTCATCGCGCAGGCAGTTTTGACCCGCACTGTTTTCGGCCGCTACCTGATCGGCATCGGCACCAACGAAGAAGCCGTGCGGCTGGCCGGGATCAATCCCAAACCCTACAAGATTCTGGTGTTCAGCCTTATGGGTTTGCTGGCGGGCATTGCCGCGCTGTTTCAGATTTCGCGTCTGGAAGCGGCTGACCCGAACGCAGGCTCTGGCCTGGAACTGCAAGTGATCGCAGCCGTTGTTATCGGCGGCACCAGTCTGATGGGCGGGCGCGGTTCGGTGATCAGTACGTTCTTCGGCGTGTTGATCATTTCCGTGCTCGCGGCCGGACTCGCGCAGATTGGTGCGACGGAGCCGACCAAGCGCATCATCACCGGTGCGGTAATCGTTATCGCTGTGGTGCTCGACACCTATCGCAGTCAACGCGCCAGTCGCCGGGGCTGAACCATGGCAACGATCAAGGATGTAGCGGCGCTCGCGGGCATTTCCTACACGACCGTGTCGCACGTGGTGAACAATACCCGTCCGGTCAGTCAGGAAGTGCGGCGCAAAGTCGAGGCGGCGATCAAGAGTCTCGACTACGTGCCCAGTGCCGTGGCGCGCTCGCTGAAAGCCAAGACCACCGCGACCATCGGTTTGCTGGTACCGAACAGTCTCAACCCGTACTTCGCCGAACTGGCGCGGGGAATCGAGGATTACTGCGAGCGTAACGGCTACTGCGTGATCCTCTGCAACTCCGACGACAATCCGGACAAGCAACGCAGTTATCTGCGTGTGTTGCTGGAAAAGCGCATCGACGGTTTGATCGTCGCCTCCGCCGGCGGTGACAGTGGTCTGGCCGAAGGGCTGGCGGGTGTGAAAACGCCGATGGTCATTGTCGACCGCGGCCTGGAGGGTGTGAATGCCGATCTGGTGCGCATTGACCACGAGTACGGCGCTTATCTGGCAACCCGTCACCTGCTCGAGTTGGGTCATCGCGACATCGCCACGATTGGAGGCCCGGCCAGTACTAGCGTGGCGCAAATGCGTCAGGCCGGTTATTGCCGAGCGCTGCAAGAGGCAGGAATAGAAGTGCGCGAAGAGCGCATGCTGGAAAGCGACTTCACCAGCACCGGAGGTTACAACGCCGCTGCCCGCTTGCTTGAAAGCAATCCGCCGAGTGCGATTTTTGCTGGCAACGACATGATTGGTATCGGTGTGCTGCGTGCGGCGGCCGAACGTAACGTGCGAGTGCCGGCCGAATTGTCGGTGATCGGCTTCGATGACATTCAGATGAGCCGTTATGTCTATCCGGCGCTGACCACGGTCGGCCAGTCGATCCTGCAATTGGGCGAGATGGCCGCCGAGGTGCTGTTGCGCAGGATTGCTGTGCCGGATTCCGGCACCGATCAACGCATCGTGACCCCGAGCATTGTCCTGCGCGAATCGACCGCGCCGCTGTCCGGCGTGTTCACCGAATATCGCTGAAACCGAATTGATGAGTAGTGATGTATGCCAGCAAATGTAGTGGTAATAGGCAGTCTGAACATGGATCTGGTCACCCGGGCGCCAAGGCTGCCGCGCGGCGGTGAAACGCTGATCGGACATTCCTTTGCCACCGTGTCGGGAGGCAAGGGCGCCAATCAGGCGGTTGCCGCTGCTCGTCTGGGCGCGCAGGTGGCGATGCTCGGTTGCGTCGGAAATGACGACTACGGTGTGCGATTGCGCGATGCCTTGCTCGCCGAGCACATCGACTGCCAGGCTGTCAGTGTCGTCGAGGATTCCAGTGGCGTGGCGCTGATTGTGGTGGATGACCACAGCCAGAACGCCATCGTCATTGTCGCCGGTGCCAACGGCGCAATGACGGAAGCAGTTATTGACCGTTTTGATGCGGTTTTGCAAGCCGCCGATGTGGTGATCTGTCAGCTCGAGATTCCCGATGCGACAGTCGGTCATGCGCTCAAGCGTGCGCGTGAACTGGGTAAAACCGTCATCCTCAACCCGGCCCCGGCCAGCCGTCCTTTGCCGGCAGACTGGTTCGCGGCGATCGACTATCTGATTCCCAACGAGAGCGAAGCGGCCGCATTGAGCGGGATCGCGGTCGACTCGCTGCAGTCGGCAGAAACGGCTGCCACCCAATTGATTGCCATGGGCGCCAGCAAAGTCATCGTCACCTTGGGCGCGCAGGGCTCGTTGTTCGCCGATGGCAAAGGCTTCGAACATTTCCCCGCGCCGACCGTGAAGGCGGTCGATACCACGGCGGCAGGCGACACGTTTGTTGGTGGTTTCGCCGCAGCCCTGGCCAGCGGCAAGTCCGAGGCCGAGGCGATTCGCTACGGTCAGGTCGCCGCTGCACTGTCGGTTACCCGCGCCGGTGCGCAACCGTCGATTCCAACCATGTCCGAAGTACAGGCGTTCAGACCCGCATGAAAAAGACTCCTTTGCTCAACGTCGCGCTGTCGCGACTGATCGCCTCTCTTGGCCACGGTGACATGGTGGTGATTGGCGACGCCGGTTTGCCGGTGCCGCCGGGCGTCGAATTGATCGATCTGGCGCTGACCCATGGTATCCCTGACTTCGTCAGCACCCTGAAAGTCGTGCTCAGCGAAATGCAGGTAGAAAGCCATGTGCTGGCCAGAGAGATCTTCGATAAGCGGCCCTCCGCGCTGGCCGATCTGGACGCGATGAACGAAGAGGGCGCGCTGGGCCGTAGGGATCTGCTCACCCACGAGCAGTTCAAGGTGCTTAGCCGACAGGCCAGGGCGATCATTCGTACAGGAGAATGTCAGCCGTACTGCAACATCGTTCTGGTCGCCGGGGTTACATTCTGATTTCTGATTTCCGATTTCACCTGCACAAGGAATGCGCCATGCAACGCTATGCTGAGAAACTTCACCAACTGATCCGGAGCCTGCTGCTTTTGTCCGTGATAACTGCGACCGGCGCCCAGGCGGCGGAAAAGATCGACTTGATCATCGATACCGATCCCGGCGCTGACGACGTGGTCGCCTTGCTCTTCGCTCTGGCATCGCCGGATGAATTGAACATCCGTGCCCTGACCACCGTTGCCGGCAACGTGCGCCTGGACAAGACTTCGCGTAACGCACGGCTGGCTCGCGAATGGGCAGGGCGCGAAGATGTACCGGTTTACGCCGGTGCGCCGAAACCGCTGATGCGTACGCCGATCTACGCCGAGAATATTCATGGCAAGGAAGGCTTGTCGGGCGTGACGGTCCACGAGCCGAAGAAAGGCCTGGCGAAAGGAAATGCGGTCAATTATCTGATCGACACGCTTAAATCGGCCAAACCGCACAGCGTCACCATCGCCATGCTCGGCCCGCAGACCAACCTGGCGCTGGCGTTGATCCAAGAGCCGGAGATCGTTCAGGGCATCAAGGAAGTGGTGATCATGGGCGGGGCGCATTTCAACGGTGGCAACATCACCCCTGTGGCTGAATTCAACCTGTTCGCTGATCCGCAGGCTGCCGAGGTGGTGCTCAAGAGCGGGGTGAAACTCACCTATCTGCCGCTCGATGTGACCCACAAGATTTTGACCAGTGACGCGCGCCTGAAGCAGATTGCCGCGCTGAACAACAATGCCAGCAAGATCGTCGGCGACATTCTCAACGAATACATCAAGGGCGATATGGAGCATTACGGCATTCCCGGTGGCCCGGTGCATGACGCGACTGTTGTGGCGTATCTGCTCAAGCCTGAGCTGTTCACCGGTCGGGCAGTCAACGTCGTGGTGGACAGCCGGGAAGGGCCGACATTTGGTCAGACCATCGTTGACTGGTACGACGGTTTGAAAGCGCCGAAAAATGCATTCTGGGTTGAAAATGGCGACGCGCAGGGTTTCTTCGATTTGCTGACCGAGCGCCTGAAACGCCTTAAATAAGCCCTCTGATCCGCAGGTCACTGCCTGCGGGTTTTCACTGCGTGTGTTCGGCCGCTACGATGCGGTAGCGTTCGAATACCTGGTTGATGAATTGCTGCGCCGCCTCGATTCCCAGCTCCTTGACCAATAGATCAATGCCGATCAGCGCCAGCTCCTCCGTCGTGCCGGGGCTGTAAGAGCTGTGGCCGTCCGCCCATTTGGCTTTGATGTCGGCGTCGATGCTGAGGCTGGTCATGAGAAGGCTCGAAAGGTCAGGATGTCGGTTTTTCGAGTTAACCATTTTGCGCGGTGTTTGGCACTGCGACTTAGGCATGAGCGGGGCGCTATGCGACACTTGGTCTTTTCCGGCTTCCAAGGACCTTGTTGTGCAAATCGATCTGAATAGCCCTGACGGCCTCACGCTCGAAGCAGTGCGCCAATTGCTCGCCTCGGCCAGTGACGACGTACACAACCAGTTGCGCGTGAGCAAAGATGGCATCGCCTATCTGTCCACCGTGACCGGCGGGCAGGATATTGACGGTCTGCGGTTTCGCTTGGAAACCTGGGCAAAGGGCTCGGGCTATGTAGGTAACGTCGCAGCCAGCGATGAAGTCTGGGTGACGCAGATTTTCAACGCCCTCAGGGACAACTGGCCGAATCCGCCGTATGACTACATCGACGTTTATTGAGCGTCGTTAATATTCAGTCACGATTGTTTGCTGAGTCGCCGCGCGCAGCTCAGGCACACTCGGCATTTTTCCGCTCGTGGGGCAGGGCATGGCTTGCGCCTTGAAACCAAACGCCGCATTGGCGGTCGCACGATCTCTGCTTAAACATTTGAAAACAAGGAGGCTTCATGCCTTTGAAGTTCGCGACACTGGGTGCACTGATGGCCGCTACGCTGTTGGCTGGTTGCAGCACAACCTCCAGCGAGTCGGCAAAGGAACCCGTGGCTGCTGAATCGGGAAACAGCCGCTGCGAAGCATCGGCAGCGCAATTCGCCATCGGCAAGAAGGCATCCCCTGAATTGCTGGATCAGGCACGTGCCAAGGCTGGGGCGCAAAATGCGCGCTTCCTCAAGCCGAACGACATGATCACCCTGGAATACCGCTCCGACCGCCTGAACCTGAACACCGACAACAACCTGGTGGTCACCCGCGTCAACTGCGGCTAAGTCTTTTTTCAGGCATAAAAAACCCCGTCACCAGGACGGGGTTTTTTTAGTGCGCCGAGAAATTACTCTGGGCGAACTTGTGCAGCTTGCATACCCTTTTGGCCTTTCTCAGCCACGAAGGAAACAGTCTGGCCTTCTTTCAGGCTTTTGAAACCGTCGCTTTCGATAGCTTTGAAGTGTACGAACAGGTCGTCACCGCCACCTTGAGGAGTGATGAAGCCGAAGCCTTTTTCATCGTTGAACCATTTAACGGTGCCGGTTTGGCGATTAGACATGGTGTATCTCCAAGAAACATATATTTTCAGTAGTACTGTGCTGCTCAGGCCAACTGGGCACACCCGGGTATCATAGTCGAAATGTTCGCTTTGGGAGCCCCCGGACGTGCTGTTTGCCAATCAGTCGTGTTTTCTTTACCGCCTGTTTCTGCTGAAAGCCCCGGTTTGAAAGGCTTGCAGCGAAACGTAAAGACGATAAAAAACCTGTAAAACCTGCATAAATCGTCTGAAAAGCTTCATTTCCAGCACTTTTTCCGCCTTTCAGCCGACCAGAATGCGCGGTTTTATTATTTTTTCGCCGGAGGATTTGCCTTGCATTTGGCGATCTGGCCGAGGGCTTTCTGTTGCAGTTCAGGAGTCGCCTTGTTGTCCATCAGTGCCTGAATATCGCTGGCCGGATAGGACTTGATGGCGTCGGCACCGCAAGCACAGTGGGATTTCGCCGCGGCAGCACCGATTTGCTGGGTCGCAGCCTGAGTGCACTGGGCCATGTACTTCTCGCGCTCGCCTTTTGGCCAGTCGGCATGGGCGCTCAGTGGCAACAGCAGAACGACGGGGGCGACGAGGGCGAATAAGCTTTTCAGACGCATGCGAGGATGCTCCTTGTGGGTCAATGTCTTGTTATCTGAGGGCGCGAGGGCCGATCAAGTTCAGCACTCTGGCATAAAAACGGACATTTCGCCTTCTGCCAAATCAAGGCGTGGGCGACCGCTCATCTGTGCTAGCATGCCGGGCTCAAGCGTTATCAGGCTTCGGATGACCTTCAGTCCCGAAGCGGTCGGCGTGCGAATTTTTCGATTTGAATCCCAGTCACTCTGGTTCGGTTTTCCGGTTGGCCGCAAGGCTCCTGCCGCTGTAAGGCAGGCGTTCGTCATTGAATGGCCTGGATCGGATCTTGTACTGGCTCATCCCAACCCACGTGACCTTTGGTAGGGGTCACCACTAGGAGAGGAGGCGCCATGCCAACTATTACTCTTCCCGACGGCAGTCAACGTTCATTCGATCACCCGGTTTCCGTAGCCGAGGTCGCCGCATCCATTGGTGCAGGTCTGGCCAAGGCCACACTCGCCGGCAAGGTCAATGGCCAACTGGTCGACGCCAGCGACATCATCAGCAGCGACGCGACCCTTCAAATCATTACGCCAAAGGATGAAGAGGGGCTGGAGATCATTCGCCACTCTTGCGCGCACCTGGTTGGCCACGCGGTCAAACAGCTGTACCCGACCGCGAAGATGGTCATCGGCCCGGTCATCGACGAAGGCTTCTATTACGACATCGCCTACGAGCGTCCTTTCACGCCGGAAGACATGGCGGCCATCGAACAGCGCATGCAGCAGCTGATCGAGAAAGATTACGATGTCATCAAGAAAGTCACTCCGCGCGCTGAAGTGATCGAAGTGTTCAAGGCTCGCGGTGAAGACTACAAGCTTCGCCTTGTCGAAGACATGCCGAACGAGCAGACCATGGGTCTGTACTATCACGAAGAATATGTCGACATGTGCCGCGGCCCGCACGTGCCGAACACACGCTTTCTGAAATCCTTCAAGCTGACCAAGCTGTCGGGCGCCTACTGGCGCGGCGACGCCAAGAACGAGCAATTGCAGCGCGTTTACGGCACCGCCTGGGCTGACAAGAAGCAGCTGGCGGCGTACATCCAGCGCATCGAAGAAGCCGAGAAGCGCGATCACCGCAAGATCGGCAAGCGCCTGGGCCTGTTCCACACCCAGGAGGAATCCCCGGGCATGGTGTTCTGGCACCCGAACGGCTGGACGCTTTACCAGGTGCTCGAGCAGTACATGCGCAAGATCCAGCGGGACAACGGCTATCTTGAGATCAAGACTCCTCAAGTTGTCGACCGCAGCCTGTGGGAAAAGTCCGGGCACTGGGCCAACTACGCCGACAACATGTTCACCACTCAATCGGAAAACCGCGACTACGCCATCAAGCCGATGAACTGCCCGTGTCACGTGCAGGTGTTCAATCAGGGCCTGAAGAGCTACCGCGAGCTGCCGATGCGTCTGGCCGAGTTCGGTGCGTGCCACCGTAACGAGCCGTCGGGTGCGCTGCACGGCATCATGCGCGTGCGAGCGTTCACTCAGGACGACGCGCACATCTTCTGCACCGAAGAGCAGATGCAGGCCGAGTCCGCTGCGTTCATCAAGCTGACCATGGATGTCTATCGCGATTTCGGCTTTACCGAAGTCGAGATGAAACTGTCCACTCGTCCGGAAAAACGCGTCGGCTCCGATGAACTCTGGGATCGCGCTGAAGCAGCATTGGCTGCAGCCCTTGATTCTGCTGGCCTGCCGTACGATCTGCAGCCGGGCGAGGGTGCCTTCTACGGGCCGAAGATCGAGTTCTCGCTGAAAGATTGTCTCGGTCGCGTCTGGCAGTGTGGTACCTTGCAGCTCGATTTTAACCTGCCTGTCCGTTTGGGCGCTGAATACGTCTCTGAAGACAACAGCCGCAAACACCCTGTGATGTTGCACCGTGCGATCCTCGGTTCGTTCGAGCGTTTCGTCGGGATTCTGATCGAGCACTACGAAGGTGCGTTCCCTGCGTGGCTAGCGCCGACCCAGGCGGTGATCATGAATATCACTGATAAACAGGCAGATTTTGTTGCAGAGGTTGAAAAAACTCTCAACGAAAGCGGATTTCGTGCCAAGTCCGACTTGAGAAATGAAAAGATCGGCTTTAAAATCCGCGAGCATACTTTGCTCAAGGTTCCCTATCTTTTGGTTATCGGAGATAAGGAAGTCGAGATGCAGACTGTCGCTGTGCGTACTCGTGAAGGTGCTGACCTGGGCTCGATGCCCGTCGCCCAGTTCGCTGAGTTTCTCGCGCAAGCGGTTTCCCGGCGTGGTCGCCCAGATTCGGAGTAATTATTATTAAGCGTGAAATGAGACAAGATAAACGAGCTGCACCGAAAGCCCCGATCAACGAGAATATCTCGGCACGCGAGGTTCGGTTAATTGGCGCTGATGGCGAGCAGATTGGCATCGTCTCGATTGATGAAGCGCTTCGTATCGCTGAAGAAGCAAAGCTTGATCTGGTGGAAATTTCCGCGGATGCAGTCCCGCCTGTTTGCCGGGTGATGGACTACGGCAAGTCGATCTTCGAAAAGAAGAAGCAGATTGCCGCGGCGAAGAAAAACCAGAAGCAGATTCAGGTTAAAGAAATCAAGTTTCGTCCAGGGACGGAGGAAGGGGATTACCAGGTAAAACTGCGCAACCTGGTACGTTTCCTGAGTGACGGGGACAGGGCCAAGGTATCCTTGCGATTCCGCGGCCGTGAGATGGCCCACCAGGAGCTGGGGATGGAACTCCTCAAGCGGGTTGAACAAGACCTGCTTGAGTACGGTTCGGTCGAACAGCATCCTAAGATGGAAGGACGCCAGCTGATCATGGTCATCGCCCCGAAAAAGAAGAAGTAATCAACAGGGCACGGCAGGCCTTCTGATTATGTTTATCAACTGAATGCGGAGTATCCGAACATGCCAAAAATGAAAACCAAAAGTGGTGCTGCCAAGCGGTTTCTGAAAACTGCTAACGGCATCAAGCACAAGCACGCTTTCAAGAGCCACATCCTGACTAAAATGTCGACCAAGCGTAAGCGTCAACTGCGCGGTAGCAGCTTGCTGCATCCGTCTGACGTGGCAAAAGTCGAGCGCATGCTGCGCCTTCGTTAATTTAGTCAAGAATAGAGGAAGTAACTCATGGCTCGTGTAAAGCGTGGCGTCATTGCCCGTAAGCGTCACAAAAAATTCTGAAACTTGCTAAAGGCTACTACGGCGCACGCTCCCGCGTATTCCGTGTTGCCAAGCAAGCGGTAATCAAGGCAGGCCAATACGCCTACCGTGACCGTCGTCAGAAAAAACGTCAGTTCCGCGCTCTGTGGATCGCTCGTATCAACGCTGGTGCTCGTGTTAACGGTCTGTCCTACAGCCGTTTCATCGCTGGCCTGAAAAAGCGTCCATCGAGATCGACCGCAAGGTTCTGGCTGATCTGGCAGTGAACGAAAAAGCGGCGTTTGCTGCGATTGTCGAGAAAGCTAAAGCCACCTTGGCTTAAGTACCCTCGACAGTCACCCGGCCTCACCTCTGTGGGGCCAGGTGTTAAACGTCATAAATAGGGGAAGAGCCTTCAAGCTCTTCCCCTATTTTGTATCTGGAGTCTGTACATGGAAAACCTGGATGCGCTGGTCTCTCAAGCACTAGAGGCTGTGCAAAGCGCTGAAGATATCAATGCCCTGGAGCAAATCCGGGTTCAATACCTTGGCAAGAAGGGCGAATTGACTCAGGTGATGAAGACCCTGGGGAATCTGCCGGCAGAAGAGCGTCCGCAAGTCGGCGCGCTGATCAATGTTGCCAAGGAGCGTGTTACAGGCGTTCTCAATGCGCGCATGGCATTGTTTGAAGAAGCCGAACTGGCTGCCAAACTGTCTGCCGAATCCATCGACGTGACATTGCCGGGCCGTGGCCAGACCTCTGGCGGCCTGCATCCGGTCACCCGGACTCTGGAGCGCGTCGAGCAGTTCTTCACCCGCATTGGCTACGGCATCGCCGAAGGCCCTGAGGTCGAGGACGACTATCACAACTTTGAAGCGCTCAACATCCCAGGCCATCACCCCGCCCGGTCGATGCATGACACCTTCTATTTCAATGCCAACATGTTGCTGCGCACCCATACCTCGCCGGTACAGGTCCGCACCATGGAATCGAAGCAGCCGCCGATCCGCATCGTCTGCCCAGGCCGCGTGTATCGCAGCGACTCCGATATCACCCACTCGCCGATGTTCCACCAGGTCGAAGGCCTGCTGGTCGATCGCGATATCAATTTTGCCGATCTCAAAGGCACCATCGAAGAATTCCTGCGGGTGTTCTTCGAGAAAGAACTGGCCGTGCGTTTCCGTCCTTCGTACTTCCCGTTCACCGAGCCATCCGCCGAAGTCGATATGGAGTGCGTGATGTGCAGCGGCAAAGGCTGCCGTGTCTGCAAGCAGACTGGCTGGCTGGAAGTGATGGGCTGCGGCATGGTTCACCCGAACGTGCTGCGCATGTCCGGCATCGACCCGGAGGAGTTCTCCGGCTTTGCCTTCGGCATGGGCGTCGAGCGTCTGGCCATGCTCCGTTACGGCGTGAATGACTTGCGTCTGTTCTTCGACAACGACTTGCGGTTCCTTGCGCAATTTCGCTAGTCGTAACGAATTCTTAGGAGAGCAGGATGAAATTCAGTGAACAATGGCTGCGCGGCTGGGTTAGCCCGCAGGTAGATCGCGATGAGCTGGTTGCTCGTCTGTCGATGGCCGGTCTTGAGGTCGATAGCGTTACGCCGGCCGCCGGTGTATTCAGTGGTGTGGTGGTGGGTGAGGTGCTGAGCACCGAGCAGCATCCGGACGCCGACAAATTGCGCGTGTGCCAGGTCAGCAATGGTACGGAAACTTTCCAGGTCGTGTGCGGAGCGCCAAACGTGCGCCCGGGCCTGAAGATTCCGTTCGCCATGATCGGCGCGGCACTGCCGGGCGACTTCAAGATCAAGAAGGCCAAGCTGCGCGGCGTCGAGTCGAACGGCATGCTGTGCTCGCAAGCCGAGTTGCAAGTCGGTGAAGGCAACGACGGTCTGATGGAGCTGCCGGCCGATGCGCCGGTGGGCGAAGATTTCCGCGTGTATCTGGATCTGGAAGACGCCAGCATCGAGGTTGACCTGACCCCGAACCGTGGCGACTGCCTGTCCCTGGCCGGTCTGGCCCGGGAAGTCGGTGCCCTGTACGCCGTGCCGGTGACTCGCCCTGTAGTGGCTGCGGTTGCAGCGGTACACGACGAAGTGCGTTCGGTCGAGGTGCTGGCGCCCGCAGCCTGCCCACGTTATCTGGGCCGGGTCATCCGTAACGTCGACCTGTCCAAGCCTACGCCGCTGTGGATGGTTGAACGTCTGCGCCGCGCCGACGTGCGCAGCATCGACGCTGCGGTCGACATCACCAACTACGTGATGCTCGAGCTGGGTCAGCCGCTGCACGCTTTCGATCTTGCCGAAATCAATGGCGGCATTCGTGTGCGGATGGCTGAAGAGGGCGAGAAGCTGGTTCTGCTCGATGGTCAGGAAGTCAGCCTGCGTAGCGATACGCTGGTCATCGCCGACCACACTCGTGCACTGGCGATCGCCGGCGTTATGGGTGGCGAGCACAGCGGTGTTTCCGCGACCACGCGCGATGTGTTCCTTGAATCTGCGTTCTTCGATCAGATCGCTGTTGCCGGTAAGGCGCGTTCTTACGGCTTGCACACCGACGCTTCGCATCGCTACGAGCGTGGCGTTGACTGGCAGCTGGCCCGTGAAGCCATGGAGCGCGCCACGGGCCTGCTGCTGGAAATCACTGGTGGCGAAGCTGGTCCGGTTATCGAAACCGTCAGCGAGCAACATCTGCCGTCGATTGCGCCGATCACCCTGCGTGGCCAGCGCATCACTCAGATGCTCGGCATGGAAATGGATTCGGCACAGGTCGAGCGTCTGCTCAGCGCCCTGGGCCTGAACATTACCGCTGAAGGGGAAGGGCAGTGGCGCGTTGAAGTGCCAAGCCACCGCTTCGATATCAGTCTGGAAGTCGACCTGATCGAAGAGCTGGCTCGTCTTTACGGTTACAACCGTCTGCCGGTTCGCTACCCGCAAGCGCGTCTGGCGCCACAAGCCAAAGCCGAAGCGCGTAGTGATCTGCCTGAGCTGCGTCGTCTGCTGGTTGCTCGTGGTTATCAGGAAGCGATCACTTACAGCTTCATCGATCCGCGTCAGTTCGAACTGTTCAATCCGGGCGTCGAGCCGCTGTTGCTGGCCAATCCGATCTCCAACGACATGGCGGCCATGCGTTCGTCGCTGTGGCCGGGTCTGGTCAAAGCGCTGCAGCACAACCTCAATCGTCAGCAGGATCGCGTGCGTCTGTTCGAGAGCGGACTGCGTTTCGTGGGTCAGCTTGACGGCTTGAAGCAAGAGCCAATGCTGTCCGGGGTTGTCTGCGGCAGCCGCTTGCCGGAAGGCTGGGCGCAGGGTCGCGATACCGTCGACTTCTTCGACGTCAAGGCTGATGTGGAAGCAGTACTGGGTTTCGCTGGCGCCCTGGATTCGTTCACCTTTGCTCCGGGTAAACACCCGGCGCTGCATCCAGGTCAGACCGCGCGCATAGAGCGTGAGGGTCGTGAAGTGGGCTTCATCGGTGCCATTCACCCTGAGCTCTCGAAAACGCTGGGTCTGGATCGTCCGGTGTTCGTCTTCGAGCTGGTGCTGGCGGAAGTGGCGCTCGGTAAAATGCCGAAATTCCACGAGTTGTCGCGCTTTCCTGAGGTGCGTCGTGACCTTGCACTGATCGCACATAAAGACGTCGCGGCCTCGGCTGTGCTGGACGTAATCCGTGAAAATGCAGGCGAATGGCTCACAGAGCTCAGGCTGTTTGACGTATATCAGGGTAAAGGTATTGATCCTGATAGAAAAAGCCTTGCAGTCGGCTTGACCTGGCAGCATCCATCGCGCACTCTTAATGACGATGAGGTGAATTCGACGACGCAAAATATCCT
The DNA here is from genome assembly GCA_030544685.1 of Pseudomonas sp. B21_DOA. Classification (NCBI taxonomy): domain Bacteria; kingdom Pseudomonadati; phylum Pseudomonadota; class Gammaproteobacteria; order Pseudomonadales; family Pseudomonadaceae; genus Pseudomonas; species Pseudomonas sp. B21_DOA. The sequence goes on from CP086683.1 coordinate 3,132,734, forward strand.
CACCTCGCTCGAACAAAGGTTGAACGCCACGTTAAGGAAGTGACGTATGGGGGCTTTGACGAAAGCTGAGATGGCGGAACGTCTGTATGAAGAGCTGGGCCTGAACAAGCGGGAAGCCAAGGAATTGGTAGAACTGTTTTTCGAGGAAATCAGGCACGCTCTTGAAGACAACGAGCAGGTCAAATTGTCCGGTTTCGGCAATTTTGACCTTCGGGACAAACGCCAGCGGCCTGGCCGCAACCCGAAAACGGGGAAGAAATCCCGATCACGGCTCGCCGTGTGGTCACCTTTCGTCCAGGGCAGAAGTTGAAGGCCCGAGTTGAGGCTTATGCTGGAACCAAGTCATAACGACGAACTACCCGTCATCCCGGGCAAACGCTACTTCACCATCGGTGAAGTCAGCGAGCTGTGTGCCGTAAAGCCACACGTGCTGCGCTACTGGGAGCAGGAGTTTCCTCAGCTCAACCCCGTCAAACGCCGCGGAAACCGCCGGTATTATCAGCGCCAGGACGTGCTGATGATCCGGCAGATCCGTGCGCTCCTTTACGATCAGGGTTTCACCATCGGCGGCGCACGTCTGCGCCTGTCCGGCGACGAAGCCAAAGACGACACCACCCAGTACAAGCAGATGATCCGGCAGATGATTGCCGAGTTAGAGGATGTGCTGGTGGTGCTCAAGAAATAAAAAGCTGCGTTTGAATACTTCCAGTTTTCAAATGCTTGCGATATATTCTTGAGCGTTCTTCGAGGTGAAGAACGCAACGCAACATCAGTCGGGGCGTAGCGCAGTCCGGTAGCGCACTAGCATGGGGTGCTAGGGGTCGAGTGTTCGAATCACTCCGTCCCGACCATATTTTTCAATGACTTAGGCCAATGTTCAAAGCATTGGCCTTTTTCTTGCGCGTAAGATTTGCGCGACTTCTGGGTTCCGATCAAGCCTTTAACTCCAGGATGGCTCCCCTACTGCTGCCAGAAGGTCGGCAGAAACGCATCGATCACGGCATCCTTTTCCGCCATGCACGCGCAGCCATGTTGTTTAATACCAAATTCTTGAAAGGAGTCGAGTCATGGACAAGGCGTTCAAACAGCCAATGTTTGTTGTTGGGCTGCCACTTGCAATATGCGGCTTGGTTTTCGGCCTCAATGGTCTTCTTGCCAGCGGAACCTTTGCATATATCGCGCCGGGGCTATTGATACCTGGCTTGGCATTCATGTTGATAGGTTGGCTGCAACGGAATAAGTGATTTATCGGATAGTTAAGTCCCGTCGTAGAGCGGGGCTTTTTTATGTCCGCTCGTCGAGCGGATCGCACTCCGAGTATGCGCATATTCTCTCACTAGTAAGCGCAGCCCCTGCGCCACTGACAGGAGAAAATGATGATCGACGACAACAACGGCCCAGAAGCGCCATATCCGGGCCCGGGCGAGCAAACCCCTGACTCTGGCGAGGGTCATGATTCCGGTCTGGAGCAAGCTGAGTCTGAGCCAAAGCAGGGTACGGACGAACGACCAGAAGACTGGAATCCGCCACCCGGTAATCCTGGCTCCGATCAAGATGCCCAGACGGGCCGCGACAATGGCGGCGCGAAGTAGGGGTCATGAACTCAAACGTTCAGAAAACCCGGCCATTGCGCCGGGTTTATTTATTGCCGTCGTCCTTGGAGTAACAGCGGGAACACAATCGCCGGACAAGACGCGTTCAGTTGAAACTTCCTTCTCAACAAGACGATCTCTTGAGCACCAGCAAACAGGAGATCGGCGATGAAATGTTATCTATGCGGGCTTGAGGTGCGGGCAACGGAAGAAGCTCACGGCGGCGAACTTATCGAATGTGCGGACTGCGGCATTTACAGGATTTCAGGCTTGGTCCTGAAAGAGCTTGGGAACAAGAAAATCGACTTTGCAAAAATGCGCGACGATCTGCATCGCCAGCGGCAGGTTGATTCTACGGACGTGGCCGAGATCAACACTGAGACAGTGATCTGGGTTTGAGCGGAACGCCTTCGAGTAATTGAAGCCAAACGGCGCCGGCGCTGGACGTTTCGATCCAGGCGCCGGCAACTAGCATGTTCACTCGACGATGCAGATCCAGCGGTGGTTGTAGCGGTAAGGCGCACGAGTGAAATGGACGTCTGAGACCATCTTCATGCCGCGCTCTTGAAGCGCTTCGGTCAGTTGTACGAGTGTCTCTGCCTGGATAGTCATTGCTGTCACCTCGTCAGATTTACTGCGTTCATAATTCTTGACCGAGAGATCAGGCGGCTAATTCATTTTTTCTACGGTCATCATTGGGACTCTGTGTTCAGGGGCGTTGCACTTCACTTCGTGCCTGCGATCTCAGCCCATTCAAGTCCGAACCGCCCCAAATACTTCCTCAAGCGATCGGCATCATTGGGCTGCGCCTTGGCCTGCCGGGAAACACCGAACAGCTGTCGACCGGCATCTGACAGACTATCCGCCTGCCGACATACGTCGATAACCGCCTTCAGTTGCAAGCGGTCGAACAAGTCCATGCTCTCGCCATCTCCCGGCAAGTCAGCTGACACTGCAGTGGGTTGCGCCAAGCCCCAGGCATACCGCAATCGATCAATCTCATCGTCCACCTGTGCTTCATCGATACGCCCGCTGTCGGCCAACGTCGCCATCCGCGTAATCGATGCGGACAGTTCGCGAAAGTTGCCCAGCCAGGTTGCTTCGCGTGAGCTGGCGAATGCCAGGTAGCGTCGGCGCGCTTCGAGATTGAAACGCACCCGCTGCCCATGCTCGCGAGCATGGCGTTCCAGTTCGAAATCGATATTTGGCTCGATATCCTCGCGGCGACCGGCCAGGCCGGGCAGGTCGAACGTCCATAGATTGATCCGAGCGTACAGGTCCTCGCGAAACGCGCCTTCGGCGACCCGGCTGCGCAGGTCGCGGTGGGTGCCAGCGATGATCAGGAAATCACTCTCCACTTCCTTGTCCGAGCCCAGCGGGAAGAAGCGTTTCTCTTCGATTGCCTTCAACAGCATTGCTTGTTCGTCTGCGCCGAGCTCGCCGATTTCATCGAGAAACAACATTCCCCCATCGGCGGCGCGCAGCAGGCCATCGCGAGCGTTTTGCGCACCGGTGAAGGCACCTTTGACGTGACCGAACAGGGTTGACATCGCACCGTCGCCACGCAGGGTGGCGCAGTTCACTTCGACAAAGCGTCCCTGCATCTGATGGCGATTGCGTTTGAGTTCGTAGATGCGTCGGGCCAGGAAGGATTTGCCGGCGCCGGTCGGACCGATCAGCAGCATCGGTGCTTTGGAGCGCACCGCTACGCGTTCGATCTGTTCAATGGAACGGTTAAATGCATAGTTGCGCGTGGCGATGCCGGACTTGAGAAACTCCAGGCCTTCCAGGCGCTTGCTGGCGAAGCGTGAGGCGATGCGATCATAACGCGACAGGTCGAGATCGATCAGCGCATGCGTACCGCAGGCGGGCTCGTTATCGCTGTTGCGCTTGGGGGAGGTCTGGATCAGGCGGGCCGGCAGATAGCGCGCCTCGGTGAGCAGGAACCAGCAGATTTGTGCGACGTGGGTGCCGGTAGTGATGTGTACGAGGTAATCCTCGGTCTCGGTGTCGAAGTTGTAAGCCGTGGTGAAGTCGTGCAGTGCGCCGTACACCTCTTCGAAATCCCAGGGATTGCGCAGCAACATCGGATGCAGGCGCACTTCGGTCCCTGGAGATGTCTGCTGAATATCGACAGTAACGCGCTCCGCGAGGCTGACGTCGCGCGCATCGAGGCCGTGAATCAGTTCAAGCCGATGGATCGGCAGATTGGCTTGTTGGCACAGGCCGACTGTGGGGCGCCAGTGGCTCCAACGGTTTGCGCCTTTACCGACGCGATCGAGAGTGGCTCCGATAAATCCGATAGCGACCGTGAGTTTTTCAGACATGCTTATCTCAGAAGATAAATGACGATAGACAATGATAATTTCTTTGAGTCGGTTTTGTCGTCGATTGCTCGCCGAGACCGACTCAGAAAATTGATAATTCCTTCTAAATCAAGTGGATGCATTAAATAGTAGGGCGCGACGGCGAAGCTGGCACAGCGGCTGCAACGCTCATGCAAACAAAGAGGGACACCGATTTATGAAAGATCAAAGCTACCAGCTCCTCGAAGTCGCCAACGGCAAGCCAATCAAACTGTGGACCGAAGGTGTCCCAGTTGAAAACGAAGCCCGCGCACAGTTGATGAACACGGCAAAAATGCCATTCATCTTCAAGCATCTGGCGGTCATGCCTGACGTGCATTTAGGCAAGGGATCGACCATCGGCAGCGTGATCCCGACAGTTGGCGCGATCATTCCGGCAGCGGTGGGCGTCGACATCGGTTGCGGCATGATCGCTGCGCGTACGTCGCTAACGGCTGCAGATCTGCCAGACAACCTGCATGGATTGCGTACTGCAATCGAACAAGCGGTGCCACATGGCCGCAGTTCCAATCGTTCGGGGCGAGACAAAGGCGCGTGGGACGAGATTCCTCAGCAGGCTGATCAGGCCTGGGCGGGGTTGCAGCCGCGTTTCAAGCTGATCACCGACAAGTATCCGAAATTGGCCAACACCAACAATCGTGGGCATCTGGGGACGCTCGGCAGCGGCAACCACTTCGTCGAAGTGTGCCTGGATGAAGCCAACCGGGTCTGGTTCATGTTGCACAGTGGCTCGCGTGGTGTCGGCAACGCCATCGGCAACCTGTTCATCCAACTGGCCCAAGCCGATATGCGCCAGCACATCGCCAACCTGCCAGACCGTGACCTGGCCTATTTCGAAGAAGGCAGCCGACATTTTGATGACTATGTGGAGGCTGTGGGCTGGGCGCAGGATTTCGCCCGGCAGAACCGCGAACTGATGATGCGCGCAGTGATTCAGGCGACGCGGCAGATCATTCGCAAGCCTTTCGAGGTCGCGCTCGAAGCGGTGAACTGCCATCACAACTATGTGCAGAAGGAGCGGCATTTTGGTCAAGACGTACTGATCACGCGCAAGGGCGCGGTGTCGGCGAAGAAGGGTGAACTGGGGATTATTCCGGGCTCGATGGGGGCCAAGAGCTTCATCGTTCGCGGGCTGGGCAACGAGGAGTCGTTCAATTCCTGCAGTCATGGCGCCGGGCGCACCATGAGCCGTACCAAGGCAAAAATACGTTCACCGTCGCCGATCAGATTCGCGCCACTGCCCACGTGGAGTGCCGCAAGGACGAAGCGGTCATCGACGAAATTCCGATGGCCTACAAGGACATCGACAAAGTCATGCACGCCCAGCGTGAGCTGGTGGAAGTGCTGCACACCCTGCGTCAGGTGGTGTGCGTCAAAGGTTAAGGAGCCCGCGCTGGCGAAAACGCTTCGGGCGGCGTCGCCCGATACTGCATCGGTACATCGCGCCCGAGCTTGAACGCGAAGTTCCTACATTACTCAGAACTCGGAAGACTCACGGCGGCTTGACCGGTACCTCAGGGACAACGTCGCGCCGTACGCATAAGGATTGGCAATGAAAGAAATGATTGAACTGGACGGCGCCATTGGTGGCGGCCAGGTGTTGCGCAGTGCGCTGAGCCTGTCGATGGTGACAGGCCGGGCGTTTCGCATTAAACAGATTCGCGCCAGACGCAGCCGTCCTGGATTGCTGCGTCAGCATCTGACAGCCGTGATGGCGGCGGCCGAGGTTTGTGGTGCACGGATCTGCGGTGCGCATTTGGGCTCGCAGGCCTTGAGCTTGGAACCGGGCGCAATCCGCGCAGGTGATTTCAAGTTCGCCATCGGCACGGCGGGCAGTTGCACGCTGGTTCTGCAGACTTTGCTGCCAGCCCTGATGCTGGCACCGCAGGCCAGTCGAGTGACGATCTCTGGCGGCACGCACAATCCGCTGGCGCCCCGACTGAATTCCTCTCGCGCAGTTGGCTACCGCTGCTGCGACGCATGGGCGGGGTTGTCGAACTGGACTTGGTGCGTCATGGTTTTGCGCCGGCCGGCGGTGGTGAGGTTGAAGTGCGAGTGCAGCCTTCGAGCCTGATGCGACTGGATCTGTGTGAGCGCGGCGAGGCGATTTCACAACAGGCTCTGGCGCTGACCGCCGGACTTGCGCCCACTGTCGCTCAACGAGAACTGAGTCAGGTGGCCAAGCGTTTGAACTGGCCGGCGGAGGCGCTGCGACCGGTCACAATTGATCCAGCACGCGGCCCGGGCAATGTGTTATTGCTGGAATATGTTTTCGAACATGTCACTGAGGTGTTCAGCGCGTTTGGGCAAGTGTCCTTGCGCGCCGAGAAGGTCGCTGATGCCGCGATCAATCAGGCTGCAGACTGGCTGCGCAGTGATGCGGCGGTCGCGGAGCACCTGGCCGATCAGTTGCTGTTGCCAATGGCGCTGGCCGGCGGCGGATCGTTCACCACGCCACGCATGACGGATCATTTACGCAGCAACATTGAAGTCATTCAGATGTTTTTGCCGGTTCGTTTCGATTGCCGAGAGGAGGGCGGCGATCGCTTGCAGATAGACGTTTTACAAACCGATTAAGCGTCCTGCGATACCGAAGGCAGTCGCAAAGCTTCGCTGAGCGCGCCGCTAGCCTTCAGCCATTAGCACATCCGACCTAATTGCCCCTGTTCCGGCTCGACTTTAAAGTCCTTTCGCTTGGCAGCTAATTGCCAGAATTTTTCCGGTATGAAAATCAAAAAGGTCGATCTGCATGAACTCATCAAGGACTATCCCGGTTCTCGCTTTACTCGCAACATTGGCGCTCGCAGTTACTGGATGCCAGACCGTAAAGCCGGGAGAGAGTGATCTCAAGAATCGCGCACAGACCACCATTGGCAAACCTGTAATCAAGGTGTCCAACATCCGCAGCGACTTCAATACAACTTTCTATACCGCTCAAACCGAAAGCGGTGAATATACGTGCGAACTGCCGAGCGGCCCGATGGTTGCCCTGGGTGCCATGGGCATGGGGCTGGGCGCTCAGTGCACCAAGCAATGAATAACCAGTCTCTTCGCCGCTAAAAAGAAAGGCCAATGTCGATGACATTGGCCTTTTCTCTATAACGAATACTCGGCGCAGATCAGCTGTTTTTCGAGTTCAGCTTGCGCAGTTCTTCGTAGGTCGCCGACTGCACGAACCAGAAGCCGGAGACGATGCACCAGCCCAGGGTGCCGCCTACGAACATGCCGAGACCCGAAAGAAAGCTCTGGCTCATCATGAACAGAGACACGATCAGGATGACTGCGAGTGCGATGTAGAGAACGATGTTGTTGACGCCGATGACGAAATCTTTCATTTGCATTCCTTGGGTGTATTTTTCTCTGGCCACCCTCTATGGTCGCCAGTGCGCGCATCATATTGATATCACCCTGTGCTGCGCTAGTTTCGACATCGGATTTTCGTTACTAAAAGCGAAACCACTCTTACTGAGCGGGTTTTTTATCTATGTCGCTGGAGTCGCTCGACGTCGCGGCATCCTTCTCTGTCTCATGCGGCTGTGAACCTGCGTTGGCGCCTGACGACTCTTCGCCTTTCTTGTTCGCCTTCTCATCATGGTCGCGAGAGCTTTCTGCATGATTGACACCGGGCAGGGCGGTGGCAGGGGTCGCGGCACCCGCTGTCGTTTCGGCTGCCCAAGCGTGAAGCGGGCCGATCAGGCACAGGCTGGAAAACGACAGGGCGAGCATTTTCTTGTTCATCACATTGGCCTTCTACGCGGTGGGATGTGCTGCGTTGGATAGGCCTCCCGGCCAAAGGTGCGCGGTACTGGACGAGCGGCGAATTCACCTTTGATAAAAAATCCCGACAGCAGGCAAATTGCTGGCCCCCAGACGCAATGCACCCCGGCAAAATCGCCTCTTTTTCAAAAGGTTAGGCTGGCAATATGCGGACGATTGTCATCACCGTTGCGGCGTTTTCCCTGGCTTTGATCGCCTCGGGAGTGCAGGCAAGAGAGTTAAGCAAAGGCCATCGCTTTGCCTGTACCTGGGGCTCGGACATTGCTGCCGGTGCGCAGCAATCCAAGCTGTCAGGGGTTTCGCTGTATGGCGCGCGCAAGCAACTGCAGGTTCGCCGCTTCCAGCAGCCGTGGATGCGCATGACCGCGATGGGCATTACCGAGCAGACCTACAACAGCAGTTCGAAGCTCAAACCGGCAGCGGTCAAGCAGACCTATTACGAGCAATGCGTACGCCACGAATTGGCAAGGCGATAAGCGAAAGCCCGACCTGACCAGGTTGGGCTTTTGGGTGCCTGGGCGCTAGTGATGTATTCAGTCGACGATCACACGTTCGTTGTCGTCGTCACTCAAGCATATGGTCAACTGCTGACCATCTTCGGTGAACGCACAATGGGGCAGCGACATTTGCCTGGCGACATAAATGGGCCCGCCAATAAATACCGTCAATATGAGAATCGCCGTGGCCGATCTCCCGATCATCGCCCAAAGCGAGGGCGCGCGTTGCTTCCTCAGTCTGGAACGCAAAAACAGGCCGAGTCCCAACAACAACGCACCGATCAGCATCGCGCTACCGATTTCGTGAGGACTGATGCTGTAGATGCGCTGTTCCGCGTCGTCAGGATAGTTGATCTGCCACCACATGCCGATGGCCAAAGGCATAAGGCCCGCGAGTATGCAGGCATTAATTGCTCCCGGTATGCGCGCCAGCATGGCCAACAACAAAGCTACAGTGGCCGCGACCCATCCACTGGCGAACAGTTGTCCACCGATTCCGCCCATGAAGGTACCGCCGACGTCGATCGGGGTCAGCAGATTCCAGTCATAGAAAGCGCTGTGCAGCAGTAGTGAAAGTACAGCTAGCCAGCAAATCGGGTAGTAAATCCATCGGGCGTTGGGGCGGGTTAACACACTCAGTCCTTTTTGTGGTGTCGGAAGCGGCGCCAGTATGCCAGTACGTCGGTCAGGAGTCGCTAGAGCCTTTGGCCACTGCTGGTCCGGCAACTTTGGGCAGCGGTTTGCTTTGCATCAACGCATCCAGAGCCTTGCGATAACCCTGGCCACCGAGCGCCATGCTGTTGTTGTGCGTCGCTCCGGGCACCATCAGCAGGCGTTTGGGCTGCTCAGCGGCATTGAACAGCTGCTCGCTGAAGCGCGGCGGCACGAAGGCATCGGCCAGGCCATGCACCACCAGCAGCGGCATGTGAATGTCGGCAATCTTGTCGATGGAGTCGAATTTCTGTGAAAGCAGCCAGCGCACCGGCAGCGAGGTATTCGCTACGGCGGCGGCGACATCAGCCAGAGAAGTGAAGGTTGACTCAATGACCAGACCGCGCACCGGCAGAGGCGTGTGGTTACGCGCGGCGTTCTTTCCGAGCTCAGCGGCCAGATCGATCGCCACTGCGCCACCGAGAGAGTGACCGTAGATCAGGCGTTTGTTCGGATCCGGTTGCAACAGTTGGAAGCGTTCCCACGCAACGCGGGCATCTTCATAAACGCTGCTCTCCGACGGCAGATCGCCCTTGCTCTGGCCAAACCCGCGATAATCGATAGCCAACACCGAATAACCCGCCGCGCGCAGCTGTTCGATGCGAAACAGTTGCCCGGTGAGGTTCCAGCGCACGCCATGCAAATAGAGGATTGCCGGGGCATTGGCACGTTCCGCAGGCCACCACCAGGCATGGATGTTCTGCCCGGCCTTGAAGCTCTTCGGTTGCAGATCGAGTTCCTGAACACTGTTCGGCAGACCGCGATACCAGCCGGCAGTCCCCGGCTCGATGCGAAAAAGCAACTTGCGCTCGGTGTGTTCCAGTACGGCACAACTCGTCGGCACGCCAATAATCAGCGCGGCCATCATGGCGAACGCCAGGCGGCGGCGTCGCAGACGAGTCAGGAAAGACAGGAACATTAATCGTTTCACCACTGCGCAGACAAAGAACGCTTTTTACCAGATGCCTCGGTCTGCGCGTGATTATTTTCGACCACCGTGCATGCGCAACGATTACAAGATGCTGCAATCGCTCATGCCACTTGCAGCACGATCTTGCCGATATGATCGCCGCCCTCCATGCGGGCATGGGCCTGAGCCGCGTCAGCCAGCGTATATACTTTATCGATGATCGGCAGGCAGCGCCCGGCGCTGAGGGCAGGCCACACGTGTTCTTGCAGTTGATCGGCGATGGCGGCTTTTTCCGCAGCGGTGCGTGCACGCAGCAATGAACCGGTGACGACGGCGCGTTTGCCAAGGATCGCCAGCAGATCGATGTCATTGGCGCGGGCGCCGCCGAGGAAACCGAGCATCACCAGTCGGCCGTCCATCGCCAGTGCGCTGATGTTGCCGTTCAGATACGAGCCACCCATGATGTCGAGAGTCACGTTCACGCCTTGATCTGCGGTCTTCTCGGCAATGACCTTGGCGAAGTCCTCTTCTCGATAGTTGATCGGTTGCCCGTGAAGTTTGCTGATTGCGGCGCATTTTTCAGCGCTGCCTGCGGTGGCGAAGGCCTCGATACCGAATTCGCGACAGAGCATCAGCGCGGTGGTGCCGATGCCGCTCGTGCCGCCGTGAATCAGCACGCGCTGGCCGGCCTTGGCCCCGCCGAGGCCGAACAGGTTGGCCCATACGGTGAAAAAGGTTTCCGGAATCGCGGCGGCCTGAATCCAGTCGACACCGTCCGGCACAGGCAAAGTCTGGCCGGCTGGAACCGCGCAATATTCGGCGTAACCGCCGCCATTGGTCAGTGCGCACACGCGATCGCCGACCGCGAGGCGCGTTACTCCGGGGCCAAGCGCAACCACTTCGCCAGCCACTTCCAGGCCGGGAATCGGGTCCATGCCGGGTTTCATCGGATACTTGCCGGCACGCTGCAGGGCGTCCGGGCGATTGATACCGGCGGCGTGAACGTGGATCAGCACTTGGCCTTCGGCAACGCTTGGCAGAGGCACGCGTCTGGCTTGCAATACTTCCGGGCCGCCGGGTTCGGTGATTTCAATACGGGTCATTTCATTGGGCAGTGACATTGTCGATTCCTGTGAAAAAGGTCGTGTAGATGGGAGCGCTGCGAGCGCGCAATGATTCCCTTCAGTTCGCCGCGCAACGAGTTTGAGTTGCAGCGGGCAGCCAGCGCATGGCTTGCTCCAGCAGCAGGGCAATCACGATCGCGCCGGCGGCGATCACAAACAGCAGCGTATGCTGGCCGCCCGAAGCGTTGAACAGCGCCGAATAGGCAAACCCCGCCAGTGCCTGAAAGGTAGCGAACGACACGGTTGCGCGGCTCCAGGCGATCTGCTGATGGTGATGCGACGGCACCAGCTCATGCACCCGCGCCAACGCCAGCGGTACGATGCCCGGCGGGAACGAGCCGAGGATCACCGCGAGTAACGCCAGCGCCAGAAACGAATCGGAGACGGTTAGCAGACCCAACGCAACCGCTTGCACCACCAACACCAGACGGATGCCAGCGCGGGCGCCAAGCTGGTCGGCCAGAAAACCGTACGTGACCGGTCCGACAATCGCCCCCAGGCCGTACATGACCCAGACCAGTGCGCCGATATGCGCCCCGCGCTCAGTCCGCGGGCCACGTAATCCACCAGAAACACCATGGCAGGCACCAGCCCGGCAGCCATGAACGCGTATTGAGCGAACAACAGGTAAACGCCCGGCGGTGTCGGCTCATCGGCCAACGTCGTGTGCGCCGCCGCGGTATGCGCGGTATCGGCAGGCCAGCCGAACCAACTCAACGCGGTCAGTAATAACGCCAGCGCGCCCAGCCCCAGCCAGGTTGCCTGCAAACCAAGAGCCAACAGCGGCGGCACTAGGGTTCCGGAACCGGCAATCCCGAGGCCGATGCCAAGGAAGATTGCGCCACTGGCCAAACCTCTGCGAGAAGCCGGAACGTGAGGCAGCACGGTTGCCGCGACCAGCACCATGATCGCCCCACCGGCAATGCCGGACAGCAAGCGCCAACCGAAGAACCAGCTCACCGACAGCGGATAAGCACAGGCAAAAAACGCTGCCGTGACAGCCAGCATCATCAGCCGCAAGGCGTTACGGTTACCCAGTCGATGAGCCATGGGCCGACCGAGGAGGGCACCAATCAAGTAACCGACCAGATTGGCCGCGCCGAGATAGACGACATCGTTGGCCGAAAACCACTGCGCCTGAATCAGCGAAGGGATCAATGGCGTGTAAGCGAAACGCGCCAGGCCAATGCTGACCAGGCTGGCGCAAAGTCCGGCGAAAATCGGCAGCCAGATACCGGAAGAGTTTGAAGTACGCATGATAGCGATCTCACAAGAGGTGTATGGCGCTCAGCTTATCGGCTATCGTTGCTGCGTATATGCAGCGATTAAGCGGCACACTGATGCAGAAATGCTTCTAGGAGGAACAGCATGAATTGGGATGATGCGCGAGTGTTTCTGGCGGTCTGTCGCGAGTCGACATTGCGTGGGGCTGCGCGGGTTCTGGGCGTCGACCAGGCCACGGTCGGACGGCGTGTCACCGCGCTGGAGAAGTCGTTGAGCGCGACGCTGTTTTTGCGCACATCCGATGGTTACGCGCTGACCGCCGTCGGTGAGGCGGCACTCAGAAGTGTGGAGAAAATGGAGCATTCGGCGCTGGAACTGGAGCGGCACATTCATGGGCTGGATGATCGGCTGACCGGTAACGTACGGGTCAGCACCACCGACTCGCTGGCCATCGACTTCATCATCCCTGCGATGGCGCGCCTGCATGACCAACATCCGGATGTGCAGATCCAGTTGGATGCGTCGACGCAAATTCTCAGTCTGGCCAAGCGCGAGGCCGATATCGCCGTGCGCAATACCCGGCCGGATAACCCGGATCTCATCGCCCGGCGAATCGCCCGCTGGCCTGTAGGACTTTTCGCTGCACAGGCCTACGTCGACCGGCATGGCGAACCGCAGCCCGGCAGTGCTTTCGAGGGCCATGATCTGGTGGTGTATCAGCCGTATTTGCAGAGCAAAAAAGACCTCACGCTGGTGTCCGAGCCGTTAAGCCGTGGGCGCATCGTCGCCACGCTCAGTTCCAGCCTTTTGGTGCGTCGCTCCATTGCCGCCGGCCTCGGGGTAGGGGAGATTCCTGTGAACATGGGCGAACGCGACGGCCTGGTCAGACTCTGGCCGGAGCGGACCCGGCCGTTGCCGTATGAAGTGTGGCTGGTCACTCACGCCGACCTGCGTCACACCGCGCGGGTACGGGCGGTCATCGAGCAGATCGTTGAGGCTTTTGCGCTGGAAAACCAATAGTGGATTCAGGATTTTGCCGAGGCTACAACGTCTGACGAAACAGCCTACGTCCGAGGCAGAATGGGCCGGCTTGTCGCCGAGGGCGATGAAATCTATTGTGACTGCAGTTGGATGCAGACCTCGGTCCCGCATCGAAACGAAGAGCCAGGGAAGGTCTCGTAGCCATATAAAGGTGTCGAATTGAAAATCAGGGAAGTGAATCAATATGCAGGCACGGACAGATCGGACGCAGGTCAGAAAAGGCAAACCATGAGCAGCATAAGTCGCGAAGAATTCGATGCCAGGATAGAGACCATCGAGACGAGGATGGACGGCCGCGTGGCAGAAATGCGCGCCGACATTCGCGGGTTCCTCGCTGCTCAGGCAGAGCGGGACAAGGTCTATCTTGAACGGGACAAGGCCCTACAGGAGCGCGACAAGCGTTATGACCTGATGTGGATGGGCGTGCAGAAAATTGCCGACGAATCGCGGGAAGCGATCAGGCAGGCATCGACAGTAAAGGCCAATTACTGGGCGGCCACCACCGTGCATTTCCTCGGCGTGGCCTCTTTGCTGGTTGGCGCGCATTTCGCCAATCAGGCGGCGGTGATGACCACGATCCAAACCACCCTGGCAGCGATTCAGATTGGCAAAGAGGTCTCTGCCCCCAAACCAGTTGAACGACCCTCAACGGCGTCGCCGCAATAAAAAACGGCCTTCAGTGGAAGGCCGCTGTGCATCGCGCCAGATCATGGCATTTCTGGCAACTCCTGAGGGCGCAAGTCGAACACCAGAACCTCTGCATCGACGCCGTTGCTCAAGGTAAGCAGCTGTTCTTCACGAACCCGCACGCCGTCGCCTTCCTGCAAGGCTTGGCCGTTGAGTTCGACACTGCCACGCGCAACGTGCACGTACGCGTAACGATTAGCCGGCAATTTCAGCGTGGCACTTTCCTCGCCGTCGAATAACCCGGCGTAGACCCGCGCATCCTGACGCACTTTCAGGGAACCGTTGCTACCATCCGGCGAGATGATCAGTTGCAGGCGACCGCGTTTTTTCTCCGCGCTGAAGTGTTCCTGTTGGTAGCGCGGTTTGGCGCCGCTGACGTCCGGCACAATCCAGATTTGCAGGAAGTGCACGGGCTTGGTGGCCGAGTGGTTGAACTCACTGTGCGCCACGCCGCTGCCGGCACTCATCAACTGTACATCGCCGGGGCGGATCACCGAACCAGTGCCGAGAGTGTCCTTGTGTTCCAGCGCGCCCTCGAGCACGTAGGAGAAAATCTCCATGTCGCGGTGCGGATGCTGGCCAAAACCTTTACCGGCGGCGACCCGGTCGTCGTTGATCACCAGCAGGTCGGAGAAACCCTGTTCACGCGGGTTGCGGTAATTGGCGAAAGAGAAGGTGTGAAACGACTTCAACCAGCCGTGATTGGCGAGGCCGCGATCGGAGGCTTTGCGAAGAGTCAGCATGATGAAATCTCCTGGCGGGACGTGAATTCGTCCGAGTGAGGAGAAGGTTACTGGTTACCCGACAAGGCAATAAGTAGATGGAAATAGAAAGACTGTCCGGTTCAGGTTGACAGTTTTGCGTTATGGTTCACCCATTCGATTATGCTGATCACGCCGGAGTCAGCCTTGATGCCCCGGCTGCAGCGTAAATATTGGCCCTTGAAATGTGTGATGCCCTCCATGAAAACCGTGGCAATGGTGCTGTTTCCCGACTTTCTGATGCTCGACATGGCCGGGCCGCTGGAGGTGTTTTCAGTCGCCAACCGTTATCTGAAATCTGATTTGCACTATCAACTGACGACGTTAGGCACGGAGCGCGGCTTGCTGAGGGCTTCCAATGGCGTGCAGGTCCAGGCTGATCTGCACATCGACGAAGCGGCCGAACGCTATGATCTGTTATTGGTGCCCGGCGGCCCTGGCGCCTACAACCAGAGATTTCCCGAATTGTTCGCCTGGTTGAGAAACGCCGTGCCGCGCGCCGAACGCTACGGTTCGATTTGCACTGGCGCTTTTATCCTCGGCCATGCCTGCCTGCTCGATGGCTATCGCGTCACCACGCACTGGAATTACACCGAGCGCCTGATCAAGGCTTTTCCAAAAACTACGGTGACCACCGACCAGATCTACGTTGAGGATCGCAATCTGATCACGTCGGGGGCGTGACCGCTGGCATCGATCTGGCGCTGGCGGTGGTGGCCCGGGATCACGGCAAGAAAATCGCCCAGGATGTGGCCAAGGTCTTGTTGGTGGTGATGAAACGCCAGGGTGGGCAGGCGCAATTCAGCCCTTTGATGGCAGCAGTCTCGCCGCAAGAGACGCCTGTCACCCGCGTACAGAATTACGTGCTTGAACACTTGGACGAAGCCTTTACCGTCGAGCGCATGGCCGGATTGGCGAATATGAGCGCACGGCACTTCGCTCGGCTGTTCGCCCGTGACGTCAACATGACTCCAATGGAGTTTCTGCAGAATGCCCGCATCGACTGCGCGCGCAGCCTGCTGGAAACCAGCGATCTGCCCCTGAAGACCATTGCTTATAAAAGTGGCTTCGGCAGCGTTCGGCACATGCGCTCGCTGTTCGCCGAAAAGCTTGGTCTTACACCGTTGCAATACCGGGAACAGTTCAGCTAGAGCGGTTCTGTCCGTCTGGCGCAGCCGGATGTCCGTACCGCGTCGGCTGTGGCGGTTGTATCGTCACGCAAGGGTGCCAAGATGTCTGGCATGACTAATCACAACGACACAAACCACGGTCGGGTGCTGCGTTTTGGCCCCTACACCTTTCATGTGCGCCAACGCTTGGTTCTCGAGGAGAGCAACCGCTGCGCATGGGCGGGCGCGCCATGGACATTCTGCAGGTGCTGCTCGAGCACGCGGGCAGGGTGGTCAGCAAAGAGCAGTTGATTGCTCAGGTCTGGCCGACGTCGATTGTCGAAGAGATCAATCTGCGGGTGCACATTGCGGCGCTGCGCCGTGCACTCGGCGATGGCACCAAAGGCCAGCGTTACATCGTTCACGTGGCGCAATGCGGCTACAGTTTTGTCGCCCCGGTGGAGCAGGACCCAAATGATGCGCTGCCCATGCCCGCCGCCGGGCTCAAGCCGCTGCACAATCTTCCGGCTCGACTGACACCCGTCAGTGGTCGCGATGCTTTGGTCGGCAGTCTGGTTCGACAAATGCCGGTGTGCCGCTTGATGACGATTACCGGTGCGCCAGGTGTTGGCAAAACCACGGTGGCACTGCGCGTGGCAGAACTGCTGCTGCAATATTTCCGCGATGGCGCCTGGTGGATCGACCTTGCCAACCTCGAAGATGAAAAATCGCTGCTCGATTACGTGTTGCACGCCCTGAAGATAGACCTTTCCACGCTGACCGGCCGGCACGCCTTGTTGATACTGGACAACTGCGACCACCAGCGCGACAGCTGCGCGGCTCTGGTTGAAACTCTGTTGCACGCGGCTCCTCGCTTGTCGATTCTGGTCACCGGTCGCGAAGCCTTGCATGTCGCGCACGAGACCGTGCATTTCGTGCCGCTGTTGGCGATCCCCAAGCGCTCGACATTGAACACCGTCGAAGAAGCCTTGGGCTATCCGGCGGTGCAGTTGTTCGTCAATCGGGCGCGAGCGCGGCAGCATGGCTTCAGTTTGCGTGAACAGGATTTGCCGGGTGTGCGCGAGATCTGCCGTCAACTGGACGGTCTGCCGCTGGCGATCGAACTCGCCGCAGCGCAGATCGACGCGCTGGGTTTGATCGGTCTACAGGCCCAGGTTGAAAACGGTCTGCAGTTGCTTGGTCAAGGCCGGCGCACCGCGGAACCGCGCCATCAGTCGATGGCGGCTGCCATCGATTGGAGCTTTCAGTACCTGACGGAAACGGAGCAGCGCGTGCTGCTGCGTCTGTCAGTGTTCGGCAGCGGGTTTACCCTGGAAGCTGCAGTGAGCGTGGTCAGCTGTGCGGATCTGGCCGGCTCCAGGTTAACCTCAATCATCGAAGACCTGGCGCGCAAATCGTTGCTGATTCAGCAACCCATCCAGGCAAAGGTTCGCTATTGGATGCTCAACACCGTGCGCCGCTACGCGCGTGATCAGCTTGAGCGCAGCGACGCGTGGCTTGAGCTGGAACGGCGTCATGCGCGCTATCTCAGCCGCACGCGCAATGCGTCAGGCCGGGCATTTCTCGCGCAGGCTGTCGATTAGCCCGCGCACCTTGCGCAAGTCCGGGGTGGCGTAGCCTTCGGTAAAGCGCTGGTAGATCGGCGTGAGCAGATCCAGTGCTTCGCGGTGGCGCGATTGGCGGTGCCACAGTTCAGCGAGATCCGTGGCGCTACGCAGTTCCCAGGCCAGCGCGCCCTGGTTTCTGGCAATGTCGAGAGCTTGTTGCAGGGTTTGTTCGGCTTGGGTTGCAGCGGTGTCCGAGCGGGCCGATTCGCGAGCAGGCTCGCTCCCGCAGGATTCAGCGCACAACCCGGAATTTGCGCCCGACGACGACCCCTTGTGGGAGCGAGCCTGCTCGCGAAGCGGCGTTTGTAAATGCTTCAACAATGCCGCCGCCCGTGCCCGCAATATTTCCGCCGTACTCCAACCCGCGTCCCCATTGCGTGCTCGCTCGACCATTGCCTCATCGACAAAGCGCTCATCCAGCGTAACCATCACTTCCCGGATCAAACCGCTGCTCTGCGTCGATACCGGCGCGGCATTGTCTGGATCGATCACTTGGGCATACTGCCGCCCCCAGTTATTGAACAGCAGCACCGAATGCTTCTGTGATTGTTCCAACAACAATTGCAGCAAGGCGCGGGCGTTGTCGCGGTCACCGTTGTAATGGGCGATCAGGCAACTGGCCAGCGCCAGGGTGTAGCAGATCGAGGTCCCGTGGTTGATCTGCACGGCAATATCCAGCGCCTGCCGTGCGGCGCGCCAAGCCTGCTCGGGCAGACCCTGCAGCCACAGCACTCGTGCCAGTACCGTCAGTGAAGCAACACTCTGGTCGTACTGCACGCCAAAACCATGGGTGAAGCGATTGAGATGGCCGCTGTGGGCCATGCGTTGCAATACCTGCTCGGCATGCACGCGAGCCTGCGGTTGGTCGCCGGCATAGTGCAAGGCCAGCACCCGCAAACGATGTGTGCTCAGTGATAGCAGCGGCTCGCCGTGCACGCCGATGCGGTCGAACTGCTCACTTTGCGCCAGTGCCATGCGGTAGTGTCCGCAGCTCAGGTTGACCGCCATGTGCCCCGATATCGCACGCAGTTGTCCGGCCAGATCGCCATGTTCTTCGGCTAATCGGCAGGCGTCGACGAACGCCTGGATGGTTTGTGGCGTGCCGCCCCAGGTGTGATAGCTCGCGCTGCCGAGCGCCAGTTTCAAGGCGATTTGCAGGCGAGGGCAGGGCTGTGAGAGCGAGCCTGCTCGCGAAGGCTCCAGCAGGCTCAGTGCCCGGCGCACATAGCGGCTGTAATCGCGCAGCAACGACAGCTCCTGCCACAACGGTGCCGAAGCGGCAGCCAGTTGCACGCCCAGCTCATCGGGTCCCGGCCCGTTGAGGCTCCAGTCCAGCGCCGCGCGCAAATCCTCCAGACCCCGGGCATAACGCTCCATCCACAGCACGGTGGGGGTGTTATCCCAATCCGCTTGCGCCTGCTGCATCAGTGTCAGGCAGCGCTCGGCGTGGCGTTGGCGGGTTGCGCTGAGCTCGTCGGCCTGTTCGAGTTTTTCCAGTGCGTAGTGGCGCGTGGTGTCGAGCAAACGGTAGAAGACATCTTCGTCGCCCACTTCGACGCTCAGCAGGGATTTGGCCACCAGTTGTGTGACGGCGCTGAACACCGCGCCGGGATCGATCTGCTGGCCGATTACTACTGCTGCTGCCGAGGCGAGGCTGAAGCTGCCACGGAAAATGCCCAATCGCCGCAGACAGGTTTGCTCGCAGACATTGAGCAGGTTGAAACTCCAGTCCATCGTCGCGCGCAGGGTCAGGTGTCGCTCGGCGCTGCTGTGGTGTCCGGCCGACAATGGCGGCAAGCCTTCGCGCAACTGCTTGAGCAGTCCGTCCATGCCCAATTCGCTGACCTGAGCGGCGGCCAGTTCCAGTGCCAACGGAATGCCGTCCAGGCGCTGGCAGATCTCGATCGCTTGCGGCAGTTCGGCGTGACTCAGTTGAAAGTTTTCCCGGGCAGCCGTGGCGCGTTCGACAAACAATTGCAGCGCAGCAAAGCCCAGCGCCTGGGCCGGGTCCATCGGCGTCGACATGGACGGGCATTCGAGTGACTCCAGACGCTGCACAAACTCGCCCTCAGCACGCAGGCTCTCGCGGCTGGTGGCGAGGATATGCACCTTGGGCGCGCCGCGCAGAATTTGCTCGCTGAGCGACGCGACCGCATCGATCAGGTGCTCGCAGTTGTCGATGACCAACAGCATTTGCCTTTCATGCAGGCCAGCGACCAGATCCACCTGTGCATCGCCTTCGGAGGCGGACAAGTCGAGCAGCGTCGCCAAGTGCGAGCCGATCAGCGCGGGATCGGCGATGGGCGCCAAGTCCACCAGGCGGATGCCGTCGCGATACTGGCCAATCAGCTGTTCGGCGACGCGCAGGGCGACGGTGGTCTTGCCAATGCCGCCAGGGCCGACCAGGGTGATGCAGCGTCGGCGCGGCAGTTGCGCAATCAAGTGATCGACCACCGGCTGGCGGCCGATCATTCGCGTGCGGCGCAGCGGCAGGTTGTGTCTGGCGACGGGCATCGCCGGTTTTTGTTCGATGCTGTCGAGGAGGGTGAGGGCGACAAAACTGTAGCCGCGCTGCGCCACGGTGACGATGTAGCGCTGACCGTTCTGTCCGTCGCCCAGCGCCTTGCGCAGCGCCGCCATGTGTACGCGCAGGTTGATGTCTTCAACCACACTGTCTGGCCAGACCCCGGCCATCAGTTGCTGCTTGCTCACCACTTCACCGGCGTGGGCCAGCAAAATCAGGAGGATGTCCATCGCCCGTCGTCCCAGGCGCAAAGGCTGTTGGCCTTCAAGTAGCAGTCGTTGCCCGGGATGAATCCGATAGGGGCCAAAGGCAATGGCCTGATTCGGGGGAAAACTCAACAGCGCGCTCCTGCGGTAATGCGACGGACAGGGCGAACCAGTGCCTGGCACATGCGCAGGCCGTCTGATCCGGGGTGTCCGGGCATAATCCTCAGGTTTTGGCATCAGTGCAACGGGTGGCGTAACGGCAGCAGTCAAAACACAGGCTGCGCGGCGGTGTTTTTCGGTTTGCCCATGACCCGACAGCGCCAGGCGAAGGGATTGATGCCCTCGCTGCGGGTGAACATGTGGCAGAAGTGCGCCTGATCGCAGAAGCCGCATTCCAGGCTGATTTGCGTCAGACTGAGGTCAGTGTGCTGGATCAGCAACTTGGCCCGGGCCAGACGCTGGGCGCGAATCCAGTCCTGTGGGGACAGGCCGGTGCTGCACTTGAACGCGCGGGAGAAATGACTGCGTGACAGTGAACAGGCACGGGCGAGTTCAGCCACTTCGAGACTTTCGCCCAGGCGATCGAGGATCAACTGTTTGATCTGACGTTCGCGCTGCGGACTGAGTCCGCCAGTCGCGTTTTTCCGCGGTTCGCAGGCAGGGGCGAGGGCGACGGTTTGCTGTAGATAAGCCATGGCCAAGGTCCGTGTCGGTGGGGAATACACGGTCGGCGCATTCCCTCAGGTCAAAAAGCAACGCTGCGCAGAGGTCTTCATTGTTGGGTGAGGGCGTGAGGCTGACGAGTTAATCGTTGTTAATTTCCTTGCTGAGGCTGGAACTCAGCACATCCTTGCAAGTCAGCGCCCGGCGCTTTGCGCGACGATGTCGACCAAGCGCGGCCACCGTCGGCCAGGTTCAGGGGGATGCAATGAAAGGCATGATGAAAGCAGCAACGACCGTGGCGGTGATGCTGGCAATGTCCGGCGCGATGGCGCAGGCGCCGCAGGTGGGCACTCAGGCGCCGGGTTATTTCCGTTTGGCGGTGGGCGATTACGAAGTCACGGCATTGTTCGACGGCTACAACGATTTGTCGCCGAAGTTGTTGCAGGGCATGAGCCAGAGCCAGATTCGCGCGCTGCTCGCACGCCGTTCGATTGAAACCCCAGGGGTGCAGACCGCGTTCAATGCGTTCCTGGTCAACACCGGCAAACAGCTGATTCTGGTAGATACCGGCGCCGGGCAGTGCATCGGCGCCACCGCCGGGCAGCTTTCGGCCAACATGCAGGCCGCCGGCTACAAGCCTGAGCAGGTCGACACGATTCTCTTGACGCACCTGCACCTCGATCACGTCTGTGGTCTGGTCGATGCAGAGAAAAAACCGCTGTTTGCCAACGCCACCGTGTACGCGGCCAAGGCCGAGGCCGACTACTGGCTCGATCCGGCAGCGCTGGCCAAGGCTCCCGCCGGCGCCAAAGAGTTTTTCAAAATCGCCCAGGATTCCACCGCGGCCTACGTTGCCGCCGGTCGCTTCAAGACTTTCGCCCCCGGGCAGTCGCCGTTGCCAGGCCTGGTCGAAGCCACCCTCGAAGCCGGGCACACGCCGGGCAGCACTACGTACCGCTTCACCTCGCAGCAGCAGAGCATCGTGTTCATGGGCGATCTGGTGCACAACCTGGCGGTGCAGTTTCTGCACCCGGAAGTGTCGATCGGTTTCGACGTCGACAGTCAGCAAGCGATCAGCAGTCGGCAGGCAGTGTTCCGTGCTGCGGCCGCGAGCAAGACCTGGGTGACGGCCGCGCATTTGCCGTTCCCGGGCATCGGCCACATCACCGCCGAGGGCAAACATTTTCAGTGGGTACCGGTGGAGTACGGCCCTTACAAACGCGCGGCGAAAGTGCCGTTGATCGAGTAAAGTGCCCAGCGCCAGTGGCAAAACGCGTCTGACACCGATAAGGAAACCACGCCCATGAACCGTAACGATCTGCGCCGCGTCGACATGAACCTGCTGGTGATTTTCGAAGCGCTGATGTTCGAAAAGAACCTGACCCGCGTTGCCGAAAAACTGTTCATGGGCCAGCCGGCGGTCAGTGCTGCGCTGGGGCGCTTGCGTGATCTGTTCGACGATCCGTTGTTGCTGCGCAATGGTCGCGGCATGGAGCCGACGGCGCGGGCGCTGGCGATCCTCAAGGAGCTGCAACCGGCCATGGATGTGATTTCCGGTGCGGTCAGCCGCGCCAAGGAATTCGAACCGGCGAGCAGTTGCGACGTGTTTCGCATCGGTCTGTCGGACGACGCCGAGTTCGGTCTGTTTCCGCCGCTGTTGCGCCAGCTTCAGCAGGAGGCGCCGGGGATTGTCGTGGTAGTGCGCCGCGCCAATTATCTATTGATGCCGGCGCTGTTGGCCTCTGGAGAAATCTCCGTGGGTGTCAGCTACACCACAGATCTGCCGGCCAACGCCAAGCGCAAGAAGCTGCGTGATATTCCCTGCAAAGTCCTGCGCGGCGATGATCGTCCGGGGCCGCTGACCCTCGATGAATATTGCGAGCGTCCGCACGCGATGGTGTCGTTCTCCGGTGACCTGAGTGGCAATATCGACCTCGATCTGGCGAAGATCGGCCGCTGCCGCCGGGTAGTTCTCGGTGTCCCGCAGTTCAGCGGCTTGCGTGCCTTGCTCGCCGGTACCGAGATGATCGCCACCGTGCCGGATTATGCCGCCTGTGCCTTAGTCGAAGGCTGCGCCTTGCGTGCCGAAGACCCGCCATTTCCGATCGATGCCGCGCAGTTGTCGATGGCGTGGAGCGGGGTGCACGACAACGACCCGGCGGAGAAGTGGCTACGCTCGCGCATCAGTCAGTTCATGGCGGCGCCGCTGGATATTCCAGCGCTTTAACTCATCTCGATTACACAAGCAGTTCTCCTGTGGGAGCGAGCTTGCTCGCGAAAGCGGTGTATCAGGCAATGTGGATGTGGCTGACCTGACGCCTTCGTGAGCAAGCCCACTCCCACATTGTTTTGTGATGGTCAGCCAATTGAATGCACGCCGCAGATCCCTGTGGGAGCGGGCTTGCTCGCGAAAGCGGTATGCCAGTTAGTGTGGATGTGACTGACCTGACGCCTTCGCGAGCAAGCTCACTCCCACATTGTTTTGTGATGGTCAGCCAATTGAATGCACGCCGCAGATCCCTATGGGAGCGGGCTTGCTCGCGAAAGCGGTATGCCGGTCAACATAGATGTGACTGACCTGACGCCTTCGTGAGCAAGCCCACTCCCACACTGTTTTGTGATGGTCTGCAAATGGGATGCGCGCCGCCAATCCCTGTGGGAGCGAGCTTGCTCGCGAAAGCGCTTTGCCAGTCAACATTGATGTGACTGACCTGACGCCTTCGCGAGCAAGCCCACTCCCACATTGTTTTGTGATGGTCTGCAAATGGGATGCGCGCCGCCAATCCCTGTGGGAGCGGGCTTGCTCGCGAAAGCGGTATGCCAGTCAACATAGATGTGACTGACCTGACGCCTTCGTGAGCAAGCCCACTCCCACATTGTTTTGTGATGGTCAGCCAATTGAATGCACGCCGCAGATCCCTGTGGGAGCGAGCTTGCTCGCGAAAGCGGTATGCCGGTCAACATAGATGTGACTGACCTGACGCCTTCGTGAGCAAGCCCACTCCCACATTGTTTTGTGATGGTCTGCAAATGGGATGCGCGCCGCCAATCCCTGTGGGAGCGGGCTTGCTCGCGAAAGCGGTATGCCGGTCAACATAGATGTGACTGACCTGACGCCTTCGTGAGCAAGCCCACTCCCACATTGTTTTGTGATGGTCTGCAAATGGGATGCGCGCCGCCAATCCCTGTGGGAGCGGGCTTGCTCGCGAAAGCGGTATGCCGGTCAACATAGATGTGACTGACCTGACGCCTTCGTGAGCAAGCCCACTCCCACATTGTTTTGTGATGGTCAGCCAATTGAATGCACGCCGCAGGTCCCTGTGGGAGCGGGCTTGCTCGCGAAAGCGGTATGCCAGTCAACATGGATGTAACCGACCTGACGCCTTCGCGAGCAAGCCCACTCCCACTTTGTTTTGTGGTTGGCAGCAGAGTGTCCGGTGGTCTGAAACGCAACTAAGCACACCCATCCAATTTCTTCCGCCCCGGCATTGGCATGATTCCCGTCAATGACATTCAAAGGGTCGGGTCATGATTGCTACGAGGGATGAACAGGCGCGCGACATCGGGTTGCTGTTCCTGCGGGTCAGCGGTGGGTTGTTTCTGTTGTGGGTGCATGGCTTGCCCAAGTTGCTCGACTTCACGGCGCAACTGCAACTGATCGAAGACCCGTTCCACCTCGGCGCCCACCTGACTCTGAGCCTGGCGATCTTCGCCGAAGTTCTCTGCCCGCTACTGATCGTCGCCGGTGTGCTGGCGCGATTGGCCTGCTTGCCTATTCTCTTTGTGCTGCTGGTGGCGTTGCTGGTCGTGCATCCGCAATGGAGTGTGGCCGAAGGGCAGTTCGGCTGGTTGCTGTTGATTCTTTTCACCACTGTCTTGATCGCCGGGCCGGGACGGCTGGCGGTTCCTGTTCGTTTGCCCGGAGTGCTGCGTTATGCCTGAAGTCCTTAATCAACAAGCACCGGGGGCCGATGAGACCGTCACGTTGATCATCAAACACTCGGTCAAGGCCGGTTTCGAATCGGCGTATGAAGCGTGGCTGCGCAACATCGTGCGCGTCGCCGGCCAGCGCGCAGGGCATTTGGGTGTGGATGTGGTACGCGGCAAGCGCGGAAGTCTGGATTTCTACACGTGCGTATTGCGCTTCAGCTCCACCGAAGCGATGCAGGGCTGGCTGGAATCCTCCGAGCGTCAGGCGCTGGTGGCTGAAGCCGCGCCGATGCTGGCTGACGGTGATCAGACCGAAGTCGCCCCGGTCAACGAATTCTGGTTCTCGCCCTGGGCGATGCCGCTTCGCCGCCGCCGCGTTGGAAGCAGGCGGTGGTCTCGCTGCTGGTGATTCTGCCGCACACCTTGCTGGTGCCGCTGATCTGGGGCCCTTTGCTGGCGCTGCATCCTTTGCTTTCCAACTACGTGGTCGCCACGTTCCTGATCACCCTGACCATCGTCCTTTCGGTGGTCTACGTGGTGATGCCGCCGGTCACCCGTTTGTTCACCCCGTGGCTGGAAGCCAGCCAGGCCCACGAACACCTCGATTCCCAAGAAACCTCGCCGCGTTGAGCGGGGTTTGCTTCTTTTCACTTTTGCTTGAGGAACTGCGATGAGCGCCGATCTGATTTTATTCAATGGCCAATTTCATACCGTAGACCGGGAAAAACCACTGGCCAGCGCCGTGGCGATCAAGGACGGCCGCTTCGTCGCCGTTGGCAACGACGCCGAGGCCATGGCCCTCAAAGGCAGCGCCACGCAAGTGGTCGACATGAAGGGCCGTTGCGTCATTCCTGGTCTCAATGACTCGCACTTGCACCTGATTCGCGGCGGTTTGAACTACAACCTCGAACTGCGCTGGGAAGGCGTGCCGTCGCTCGCCGACGCGCTGCGCATGCTCAAGGATCAGGCCGATCGCACGCCAACCCCGCAATGGGTGCGCGTGGTCGGTGGCTGGAACGAATTCCAGTTCGCCGAAAAGCGCATGCCGACCCTGGAAGAAATCAACCAGGCCGCGCCGGACACCCCGGTGTTCATCCTGCACCTGTATGACCGCGCCTTGCTCAACCGCGCCGCTCTGCGTGTGGCCGGCTACACCCGCGACACGCCGAACCCACCAGGTGGCGAGATCGTGCGCGACAGCAATGGCAACCCGACCGGCATGCTGGTCGCTCGGCCGAACGCGATGATTCTCTACTCGACTCTGGCCAAGGGGCCGAAGCTGCCGCTGGAATATCAGGTCAACTCTACTCGTCAGTTCATGCGCGAACTCAATCGCCTCGGCCTGACCAGTGCGATCGACGCCGGCGGTGGTTTCCAGAATTATCCGGACGATTACCAAGTGATCGAACAATTGGCCAAAGACGACCAGTTGACCGTGCGCATCGCCTACAACCTGTTCACCCAGAAGCCGAAAGAAGAGCTGACCGATTTCCAGAACTGGACCGGCAGCGTCAAGTTGCATCAGGGCGATGACTTCCTGCGCCACAACGGCGCCGGCGAAATGCTGGTGTTCTCCGCCGCCGACTTCGAAGACTTCCTCGAACCGCGTCCGGACCTGCCGCAGACCATGGAACAGGAACTGGAGCCGGTGGTGCGCCACCTGGTCGAGCAGCGCTGGCCGTTCCGTCTGCACGCCACGTACAACGAATCAATCAGCCGCATGCTCGACGTGTTCGAGAAGGTCAACCGCGACATTCCATTCAACGGTCTGCCGTGGTTCTTCGACCACGCTGAAACCATCACCCCGCAAAACATCGAACGTGTGAAAGCGCTGGGCGGCGGCATTGCGATTCAGGATCGCATGGCGTTCCAGGGCGAATACTTCGTCGATCGCTACGGCAAACAAGCCGCCGAAGCCACGCCACCGATCAAGCGCATGCTCGCCGAAGGTGTGCCGGTTGGTGCAGGCACCGACGCCACGCGCGTGTCCAGTTACAACCCGTGGACCTCGCTGTACTGGATGGTCAGCGGCCGCACCGTTGGCGGTCTGGCCCTGTACGAAGAAGGTCTGCCACGCAGCACCGCGCTGGAACTGTTCACCCACGGCAGCGCCTGGTTCTCCTCGGAGCAGGGCAAGAAGGGTCAGATTCGCGTTGGTCAACTGGCAGACCTCGCGGCACTGAGCGCGGACTTCTTCAGCGTTGAAGAAGAAGCGATCAAGTGGATCGAGTCGGTGATGACCGTGGTCGGCGGCAAGATCGTCTACGCCGCCGGCGATTTCGAAGACCTCGGCCCGCGTTCGATTCCGGTGCTGCCGGACTGGTCGCCCGTGGTCAAGGTGCCGGGCCACTGGCGCCCGAACTCGCCGTTGCAGGCGCAGGTTCACCAGTGCAGCGGGCCTTGCGCCGTGCACACCCACAGCCATGAAAAAGCGCGTATGTCGAATGCGCCGGTCAGCGATTTCGCCGGTTTCTGGGGCGCGTTCGGCTGTTCCTGCTTCGCGTTCTGAGTTTGAAAAAAGCGTCGGTCATCAGGGCCGGCGCTTCCCGCAACAACCATCCATCCAGGAGTTTTGCCATGAGCGTTCCTTACAAGCGTCTGAACAAAGATGATGCCGTCGTCCTGCTGGTCGACCACCAGACCGGTCTGATCTCGCTGGTGCAGGATTTCTCGCCGAACGAGTTCAAGAACAACGTGCTGGCACTGGGCGACATCGCCAAGTTCTTCAAGCTGCCGACCATTCTGACCACCAGCTTCGACGCAGGTCCCAACGGCCCGATTGTGCCTGAGCTGCTCGAGCAATTCCCTGACGCGCCGTTCATTCAGCGTCCAGGCCAGATCAACGCCTGGGACAACGAAGACTTCGTCAAAGCGATCAAGGCCACCGGCCGCAAGCAACTGATCATCGCCGGTGTAGTGACCGACGTTTGCGTAGCTTTCCCGACCCTGTCGGCGATTGCTGAAGGCTTCGAAGTGTTCGTCGTGACTGACTCGTCGGGTACCTTCAACACCACCGTGCAACAAGCGGCGTGGGCGCGTATGTCCGCCGCCGGTGCACACCTGATGAACTGGTTCGCTGTGGCCTGCGAGCTGCAAGGCGACTGGCGCAACGACATGGAAGGGCTGGCGCATCTGCTGTCCGAGCGTCTGCCTAACTATCGCAACCTGATCAACAGCTACACCAAGTTCACCGCCAAGTAAGAAAATCGAAAGATCGCAGCCTTCGGCAGCTCCTGCATGGGAACGCATTTTCCCTGTAGGAGCCGCCGAAGGCTGCGATCTTTGCTGTTAGCGTTTTTGCAACCAACCCAAAAAACCACCTTTTTTCACCGCCACCGGTTTGGCCATCAACGCGAGGCGACTGTTCTGCTGACGCACCGCCTGCAACTTGTTCAAGGCCCGGCCGACTTCGCTGCGCTTGTCCATGCACTCACGGGTCAACTGCTTGTCGAGACGATAGATGATGCTCGACGTCAACGCCGTGAACGTCGCCTGCGACGGCGTATCGGCAAGAATGCTCTGCTCACCCATGACTTCGCTCGGCCCCATGCGTCCGGCCTCGGTCTGTCCGCTGCCGTCCGGCACCGTCGCGCTGACCACGCCCGTGGCAATCACGAACAGACTGTCCGGCACCTCGTCCAGATCCAGCACCACCTGACCCGCCGTGTACTGCTGCGCGACCATCGACTCAGCGAGGCGATCACGTTCCTCACTGCTCAGCGAGCGGAAAATTTTCACTTCATCCAGCAATGCACGAGCACGGCTCGACGGTTCGATCACGCCGTCGGGATGCCGGGAAATGCCCGCCGCTTCGAGATGGCGATGGGCGAGGTCGAACAGTTGATTGCGCACTTCGCTCTTCTTGCCCAGCTCGGCGATGAACCCGCTGGCAACGTACTCCGACATGGTTTCGCCAGCCTCTTTGAGCACGGCTTTCGGCGCCGGGCTGAGCAACAACGAGCTGCTGCCCTGCAAGGTGCGATCAAGGGCATCGAGTACCCGCCGCGGACGAATGTGATTAGGCACCTGGATGCTGATCGATACGCCGTGCATGTTGCTCGGCCGGCTGAGGTTGACGATCTTCGCCTTGGCCGCCACCGAGTTCGGCACCACGGCCATGGTGCCGGCGCTGGTCAGCAGGTGCGTGGCGCGCCAGTCGATATCGAACACCTTGCCTTCGACGCCGTCGATCATCACCAGATCGTCCACCTGATACGGCTTGGTGGTGTTGAGGACGATGCCGGAAAACACGTCGGCGAGAGTGCTTTGCAGCGCCAGACCGACCACGATAGCGACCACCCCGGAGGTGGCCAGCAGGCCTTTGACCGGCAGCTCAAGCACGTAACCGGCCGCCGCGACAATCGCGACCAGAAACACCAGCGCGCCGATGACATCCTGCAACAGGCGACCGCTGTGACCGATGCGGCGCATCAGCGCCAGGCCGATCACTTCGGTCAGCACTCTTGCTGCGTACAGCCACCAGAGAATCCCCAGCGCCGTCGCCCCCAGTTGTGCCACGCGATCATCGGCGAACAGCGGCGCCTGCAACGGGCTGACACCGGCGTTGATCACCAGCGCGCTGAACGCCAGAAACAACGCCAGACGTACGCCGACTCGCGGTGCGCGATGGGTGAAGGGCGAGAAATGCCAGAGTGCGGCGTCGAGCAGCAACAGCACAGCGCTCCAGGACAGCAGGTGGGCGTAGAAAAGACTCATGACCGGTACTCCGCGACGCTGGTGAGAAAAAGATCGCAGCCTGCGGCGGCTCCTACAGGGAATCGTATTCCAGGGTAGGCGCTGCCGCAGACTGCGATCTTTTGCTTTATGGATTCAGATGAGTCTTCAGCTCGGCTGCCGCTTGACGCACCGCGGCCTTCACTTCTGGAATCTGGCTCAGCGGATTGAGCAGGCCGAAGTCATGAATCATCCCGTTGTAGCGCACCGAGGTCACCGGCACGCCGGCCGCATCCAGATGCCGCGCATAGCCTTCGCCTTCGTCACGCAGCACGTCGAACTCGGCGGTCTGCACCAGCGCAGCGGGCAGGCCCTTGAGCTGTTCGGCGCTGGCGTTGAGCGGCGAGGCATGGATCTGCGCACGCTCGGCCGGGTTGGTGGTGTAGTTGTCCCAGAACCACTGCATCATGCCTTTGGTGAGGAAGTGGCCCTCGGCAAATTGCTGGTACGACCCGTCGTCGAACTGTGCATTGGTCACCGGCCACATCAACAGCTGGAAGCGCAGCGCCGGGGCTTTCTGTTCCTTGGCCATCAACGCCACGACCGCCGCCATGTTGCCGCCGACGCTGTTGCCGGCCACCGCCAGACGCTTGCCATCGACACCGATGTCCTTGCCGTGCTCGGCCACCCATTTCGTCGCGGCGTACGCCTGGTTGATCGCGGTCGGGTACTGCGCTTCCGGCGATGGCGTGTAATCGACGTACACCGCAACAGCGCCAGAGCCGACCACCAGATCACGGATCAGGCGCTGATGCGTCGGGAAATCACCCAGCACCCAGCCGCCACCGTGGAAGAACATGAAAACCGGCAACTCGCCTTTGACGTTGGCCGGGCGCACCACTTTCAGGTTGAGGGTCTGGCCATCGACCTTGATCGCCTTGTCGCTGACTTCCACACCGGACAGATCAACCTTAACCGAGGCCTGCGCACCGGTCAGCACCGCACGGGCGTCTTTCGGGCTCAGTTGCTCCAGCGGACGACCGCCGCCAGCGGCGAGGGCGTCGAGGAATGCTTGAGTGTTGTGTTCGACGCCAGTGTTGCCAGCGGCAAAAGCGCTGCTGACGGAGAGGGCGAGGAGCGACGCGGCGAGGGTTTTCTTTACGATGTTCATGGTGGAAATCCTTTTGAATGATTTTGATTTTTTTGCCTGAGTTGCGGGCTGCTGTGGCACTGGGTTTGCGGCCTCAGCAACACCGTGAGCACAGATTAATGGGCTGCTGAAAAGCGAAAAAGCGGCTATAAAGCGTTTAACTGTCCACCAGAGAGTGACAATGAACCCGTTCGAAGACATGCGTATTTTTTGCCAGGTCATGGACTCCGGCAGCTTCACCGCCGCGGCCGATCAGTTGGGCTTGTCCAAGCAGTTCGTCAGCCGCCGTTTGATGCAACTGGAAGAGCGCCTCGGTGTGCGCTTGTTGAATCGCTCGACCCGCCGCCTCGACGTCACGCCCCTGGGGCAGAGTTATTACGAATCGGCGTTACGTTTGCTTGGAGAAGTGGAGCAGGTCGAGCAGGGCATCGCTGGCGAAACCGCCGAGCCGCGCGGCACGATTCGCCTGAGCGCGCCGCTGTCGTTTGCCGTGGCGCATCTGGGTTGTCTGCTGCCGTTGTTCCTGCAGCGTTATCGCGAAGTCACCGTCGAGGTCGATTTAAGCGATCGCCCGGTCGACCTGCTCGGCGAGGGCTACGACCTGGCCCTGCGCATCGGCGTACTGGAGGACTCGACACTGATCGCCCGCCGCATCGCCAGTATCGAGCGGGTCTACTGCGCCAGCCCGGCCTACCTCGCTGAACGCGGCACACCGCTCAAACCCGAAGACCTGCACAGCCATGACTGCCTGCCGTACGGTCACGGACGCTCGGTGCAATGGCGCTTCAACGAAGCGCCGGGCAAACCGGTACTGATCAACGTCGCCGGGCGCATGCGCGTCAACAACGGCGAACTGCTGCGAGACGCAGCGGTGCAGGGGATGGGCATTACTTATCTGCCGACCTTCATCGTCGGTGCGGCGTTGAAGGACGGGCGGCTGGTGCCGGTGCTGGATGACCTGCGCCCGGAGCCGCTGACCCTGTCGGCGGTTTATCCGCAGCATCGCCAGGCTTCACGGCCAGTGCAGGCGCTGGTGGAGTTTTTGCGTGAGCGGCTTAACCAGAGTCATGTGAATCTTTGATAGTGGTTCCTGCTGGGCAAACGGCGTGTTATCGATCGGGCAAACGTCACACCGTTTTTTCCTGCGATGTCTTTATGGATATTCCTGTCGGGTATGCAAAACGCTAAGTATCTCGACTCGATCCGTCACCTCATAAATCACTACGTAGTTAGGATGTACAACGATTTCCCGGGTGCCGGGAGATCGACCTTTACGGTAGAGATGGGGATGAACGGAGAGTGAGGTTGTGGATTCTTCGATGGATTTCGAGAGACTCACTGCGGCTGCAAAGTTTCTCTCGCCAATGTATCTGAGGATGTTCGAAAGATCGGCCTTGGCTTCGGGCCGCCACTCAATCTGCATCGGCCTTTTTTCGCATGGATTCGATCAAGGCATGCATGTCCGCCATCACGTCCTCATGGGGAGACTCGGATGGGGATCATCTCTGGACGCCTGCACCTTGGCTCGCAACCAGCGATCATGACTGGCAGCCTGCTCGTCGTTTTCAAACCCTGAATCGTCGGGAAAGATTTTGCCGTCCATTGTGCCTCCGGGATCAATGCCTGGCAGTCTATTCGGTACAGGGATTGCTGTCGTCGTTGTCTGGATGAACTGCATCTGGGTCGAGCTCCATGAGTACTTGTAGTTCGTCAAATCCTAGCCTGAGCGCTTCCGACGGCCAACCGACGGAAGATGTAGGAAAACGGTTGGGGTTTCCCGAGTTCCTTCTTTTTCTGTAGGACTCGCTGAAGAGGACTGCGCAGTGTGATTACAACATTGGAACAACCGCCACCCCGGGTCTGTTCTAGACTCACGCAGCTCAATCACGAGCCTCACCCGGAGTAGCGCCATGGAAGTGCCCACCCCCAAAACCGCGATCGAAAGCAATCGACAGGCGTGGAACGATTCCGCCCGCCATCATCAGGACTCACCGGACTGGCAGGCATTGCTCAGCGACGTCGTGCAGGCGGAGTTTTGCTGCCTCGACGATACCTTGCGCGGCTTGCTGGAAGTCGACGGCAAAGACGTGATTCAACTGGGCTGCAATAACGGTCGGGAAAGCCTGTCGCTGTTTGCGCTGGGTGCGCGCAGTGTGGTCGGCGTCGATCAATCCGCACCCTTTCTCGCACAGGCCCGCGAGCTGAACAGCCGCTCGCCGCACACTGCCGAATTCGTCGAGAGCGACATCCACCATCTGCCCGCATCGCTGCATAACCGCTTCGACGTCGCCCTGATCACCATTGGCGTACTCAACTGGATGCCTGACATCGGCGAATTCTTCCGTCATGTCGCGCAGGTGCTGAAGACGGGCGGCAAACTGGTGATCTACGAAACCCATCCGTTTCTGGAGATGGTTGATCCGCAGGCTGAAGATCCCTACCGCCTCGCCAGCTCGTATTTCCGTGCCGAGCCGTTTGTGCAGGAAGAACCGATCGTTTACGTAGGTAAAGTCGAGCAGCCGGCGGCGAAGTCGTACTGGTACGTGCATACGCTGGGCGCGATCTTCAGCGGCGCCATTGGAGCGGGGCTGAGCATCGTTGATTTTCAGGAATATGCGCATTCGAACCGGGAAGAGGTGTATGACTGCTACCTGAACCAGCAGGCGCAGTTGCCGATGTGCTTTAGCCTGGTGGTGAGCAAGGCCTGAGAACCTTTTTGCGACGGCTGGCCTCTTCGCGAGCAGGCGCGCTCCCACAGGGAAACGCATCCCAATGTGGGAGCGAGCCTGCTCGCGAAGAGGCCTTGCGACCGCTACAAAATTCAGGGAACGGCGTGATTCACTACGTGCCCCGGCTGCGCATAAAGATCAATGCCCAACGCATGAATCACCTTCAACACTGTGTCAAAGCGCGGCTTCGCTCCGGGAGCAAAAGCTTTGTACAAACTTTCGCGACCCATGCCTGAATTCTTGGCGATCTGCGTCATTCCTCGCGCCTTTAACACGTAGCCGATCGCGCGAAGGAATTCTTCGCTGTCTCCGTCTGCAAGCACCTGTGACAGGTACTCACTGATGGCTTCATCACTGTCCAGCAGCGCGACCATGTCGAAATTCGTCAAAGTCTGGCTCATGGTTAAACCTCCTTTGCCATTTTTTGTGCGCGTCGGATGTCTGCGCTTTGTGAGGATTTGTCGCGCCCGATGTCGTGCTTGACTCTATCCAAGCGGATACAGATAAACAGTCGGCCAAGTCTTTTCCGAGTGTTGGAAGTGTCGTCACAGTTTGTAGGCAACCAGCCAATCGCTTGTGAGAGCTGCGGGTGCAGCTACTGGCCTCTTCGCGAGCAGGCTCGCTCCCACAGGGAAACGCATTCCAGTGTGGGAGCGAGCCTGCTCGCGATGGCGGCCTTGCGACCGCCACATGTCACAAGATCGGATCAAGCCTGCGCCGCTGCACTCACCACTGGCCGTCCCGGTTTGCGCAGCGGGTCCAGGCGTGATCCTTCGTAGCGGGTTTCGCGGAAGAATTTCCAGCGGCCGAACAGGCAGTAGACGTGGGTCACCCGGCCCTGTTCCTGATAGCCCATGCGGATGTGCAGTTTCAGCGCCGGGATGTTGTGGGTTTCGCAGACATCGACCACCTTGTTGCAACCTTGCGCCGCCATCGCTTGCCACAGCGCAACCTGCACATCCACCGACAGGCTGCTGCCGAAGTAGGCGCGGATCATTTCGCCGCCGAATTCGAAGAACTCGCCGGGTTTGACCGGGAAGGTGCAGCCGTAATAGTGGCGGTCGTGGTAGTCGCGAATGCTGCCCCAGATAAAGCCCACGGCGTGGCCATCGGCGTCGAGGTACATGTGCCCGGTGTGGCCCTCGGCAGCCAGTTCGGCCATGGTGCCGACGCGGTCGCCGAAGTGTTTGCTGAACGCCACGGCATTCTGCGCGGTGATGTCGACTTTGCGCAGGCCTTCATATGGGCGCAGTTTGTGCGGTGGCACCGGGCTGACCAGGTCGCGCTCCATCCACAGCAGTTCCCAGTGGAAGAACACGTAGCGTTTCCACAACGTACCGACGGTGCGGCCCAGGCCTTTCTGTCTGATGCGATCTTGCACTTTGGTGATGATGCTCATGATGCCCCTCCAGGGTCTTGGCCCGGATGTTGTGGTGAGTGTCGTTACAGCGGTGATTCATTCGAGCGCCGTGGCGCCCTGCGTTTCTTCTCGATTGAGGCCGGCATACGAGACTCGCGCAACGCCTCTCAAACCCTGTTCGAGGACCTCGCTCAAAGACTCGCCGGAGTCGAGATAGGCATCGCCGAAATCGACGCCGAGGCGGGTCGGGTGCGCAACGATTTCCAGCACGCCGTCGCTGGGCACGCTAGCGTTGCGCAGATCCACCGGGGTGCAGACGTAATCGGCGGTGAGCCGTGCCAGATTCTGCAGACGGCCATTAAGCAAACCTTTGAATATGCGCTTGGGCAGCGTGAGGTTGTGCCCGAGGTTGCGCGCCAGCCGGATCGGTACGCCTTGCTCGGCGGCAAACTTCGCGACGACTTCGCCGATCGGCCAGATGTTGTGGACGTGCTGGTGCGAGTCGATATGGCTCGGACGTATGCCGTGATCGACGCAGCGTTGCCATTGCGCCTGCAATTCGGCGCGCACCGCGTCCCGGTCTGCGCGACCCAGCCACAGGCTATGGCGGGGCAGGTTGAGGTCGAACACGCCGTTGCCATCGCAGAACGTTTGCCGCCCCAGGATCGCCTGGCTCAATGGGCGCCCATAGGTCAGGTTGAAGTGCAGGCCGATCCGCCCTTGCAGCGCCGGATGCCGAGCCATGGCACAGGCAGCTTCGAACGCTGGCATGTTGGCCATGGCCGTGGCCGAGCTGATCAGGCCGGCCTGAAAGGCTGCGAAGATCACCGCGTTTTCATTGGCGCTGAGACCGAAGTCATCAGCGTTGACTATGACTTGGCGAGGCATGGCCGCCCTCCGGAGTGATTGCGACAGGTTGCACCAGCGCTGCAGGTTTTTTGTTTGCGCGCCTGGCACGCCATTGTTGTACGGTGGGCTTGCAGCGATACCAGATGCGCAGCGCCAGCCCCAGCGCCAGCCCACTTGGGCGCCACGAATAGAAACTCCAGCGCCAGTGTTCCAGTTGCCCGGTCATGCGTTCGTGCAGTTGATGGCTGGAGTTTTCCAGGCTGACCCGCGAGGCGTCGATCCAGCGCCAGTGCTCATCCAGGCCCCAGCGAATCCATTCCTCCAGTAACACCCGGCCACTGCCCAGGTCGGCGTATTGCGGCAGGAATGCGAGGTTGTAATCGTAGAGCCGGCCCTGTTCGAGCAGGCCCAGGCGATAGCTGATGCAGCGGCCGTTCAGCTCAAGCATCACCACGCGTACCAAGCCTTGGCCGGCGAGGGCGGTGAAGGCGCGTTCGATCCATTGGCGACTGCGCGGCGTGGCGAAAATCCCGACGCCTTCATCGCCTTTCCAGCTCACCGCTTCGACTTCGCTGAGGGTCTGCAATAAAGCACCCATGCTCAGCGCATCCGGGGTGATCCGGCGGATCTGCGCACCGCACGCGGCAATCCGTTTGCGTGCCCGACGCAGTTTGTAGCGCGGGTCGCCGGAGATTTCCTGATGGTCGGCTTCGCTGATCAAATGCACCGGCACCCGGCAACTCAGGCGTCGTTCGGCCGTGGAGCTGCGCGCCATCCATGCGGTGACGGTACTTTCTTCACCCGCCGGTTCCGACAGCTCATTGAGTTGCAACAGCGCATGCGGCAGGCGCTGGCGAATCAGCACCAGCGCCTCGCGCATGTCCTCGCCGCCGAGCAGCGACAGCAAAGCCAGACGATCGGCCAGCGGATAACCCAAGTGATGCAAGACCCGAAACGGCACGCCGGCGAAGCGCTCGCGGCTGGCCACCAGCGGCAGGCACAGACGCAATTCTGCCGCTTCCCAACCGAGCAGAATGTGCAGGCGCTGATCCTCGCGCAGGGCCTGTTCCGCCGCGCACAACCAACCGAGATTGTTGAACGGCGTATGGTCGGTCACGCCAAGGCGCAGCGTTTCATACGCGGTTGCCGGGAAGTCGGCGGCGCACAGCGACGTGCGCCATTCGAATCGCATCACCATAGGTTCAGGCCGCCGTTGCGTTGACAGGTGGACGGGAAGTTTTACCCAGCGCCGCCAGGCGCGAACCGCTGTAGCGGGTTTCGCGGAAGAAGCGCCAGCGACCGAACAGCGTGTAGATATTCATGATCCGCTGTTGTTCGGTATAGCTCATGCGCAGGTGCAGCTTGAGCGCCGGTATGTTGGTCGACTCACAGACATCGACCACTTTGCGGCAGCCCTGGGCGGCCATGGCTTCCCACAGGCGCAATTGCAGGTCCACCGACAGCTCCGTCCCCCAGTACGCCCGGGCCAGTTCGCCGCCGAATTCGAAGAACTCACCGGGTTTCACCGGGAACCGGCAGCCGTAGTAATGCCGGTCGAAGTAATCGCGCGGGGTGCCCCAGATAAACGCCACGGCATCGCCTTGCTCGTCGACATGCATGTGCCCGGTGTGGCCCTCTTTGGCCAGTTCGGCCATCGTGCCGACACGGTCGCCAAAGTAACGCGCGAACGCGCTGGCGTTGTCCGCAGTGATCCTGACCACGCGCAGTGGCGGATAGGGTTTGAGGCGGTGCGGCGGCACCGGGCTGACCAGGTCGCGCTCCATCCACAGCAGCTGCTGATGGGAATACAGGTACAGTTTGCGGATCTTGCCCAAGGTCGCTCGCAGGCCTTTACGACGAATATGTCCGCTGAGTTTTTGCAAAACATCCATGGTCTCTTCTCCTGATGAGGGTGCCATGCGCGGCATCAAGACCGCGCGGCAGAGCATCAAAGGGCGGCTCATGAAGCGCTCCAGCGCAGGGCAAACAGGGTTTGCCCTGGCAATTCGAAACGCACGCGCCCGTTGTCGCAGGCAAATGGTGCGTCGCGGCTGCGATTGTCGGCGCCGAAGTAACGCAGCGCGCCATGGTTGAGCGGGCAGCGAGCGCCGCTCAGATCGACGCGTTGCAGGCGCGTGCCTTTGTTCACCCCAAGCAACGCGCGCTGCTCTTCGCCGGCCATCGCCAGCACATCCACCTCGAAAGCGTCGTTGTCCAGTTGCAGCACTTGGCGCAGCCAGTGGCGGGCGATGAATTGCTGGGCCAGACCGACCGGTTTCAGCTCGAAGCGATCCTCGCCCAATATGCGCAACATGCCTTTGGGGTATTGCGGCTCATCGGCGGCCTGAAACCAGTTGAGCATGCTCAGCAAACCGTCCTGCGAGGCGTTGATCACCACCGACGCCCACCACAGCGAGGTGTAGTGGGTTTCCTGATCGTAGGGGCTGAGGCTGGAGCCGCTCGACAGGTTGGTCTGATCGAGGAGCAAGGCCTTGCGCGGCTGACCATTGGCGTCGAGGCCGACCAGTTCGGCGGCGCGGCGCACGCTGTCGCGGTAGACGCGGGTGGCGAGCAGATCGCGAATCATCCATTCATGCCAGGCCATTGCATCGACCTGATCGGCCGACTCGCTGAGCAGGCGCCGCGCCCAATCGATTCCGCGTTTGTCTGCGGCGTTATCGGCGAACGGGCCGTTGACCAGTCGTGAGCTGGCCGGCATGGCGATGCGTACACCGGCGCGGGCGTTCGCCGGGTCGCTGCGCACCTGACGGGCCATGCTGGCGAAAATCGCCTGATATTGCTCATAGCTGGAGTAGTTGAGATTGGGCTCGTCGGCAAAGCCGATGTAATGCGTGCCGTTGCCGCCGAGGGCGCGGGTGCTCGCCAGCCAGGCGTCGAGGCCGCTGTTGCTCTGCACGTCGGCGCGCAGATCGGCCTGACGCTGACTGCCGGCCAGCAGGGTGATGTCGTTGCGGATGCCGAAGCGTTGCTGATAGACCCGGCGAAACGCGTCTTCGAACTGCGGATTCTGCGCCGTGACGTCGACGAAACTGTAATAGCTCGCCGCCGTCGGTTTCAGTGCATCGAGCAGCGCATGGCTGGCTGCGGGCGGCATCACGTAGGGCAAAGCAATGCCCAGATCCGGCGTGCGCCCAAGAACTTTCTCATGCAGCACCAGCCGCACATCTCCGACCTCTTCACGCAGCGGTTGCAGTTGCTGCGGATTCTGCGCAAACAGATTGGCCGTGCCATCGAGCCAGAACGCCGCTTTGCCGCTGCCTTGCAGCTGCAGACGCCAGACTTGCTCGCGCTGGCTGACCGGCAACGCCACCTGATCGAACTGCCAATAGGCTCGATAGGGTTTCAATGCGAGGGACAGCGCCTGGTGGTCGCCGACCCGCTGCGCCTGCAGTGCGGTGACGCCGCCATGGAATTTGCCGGCGAGCACCGCGTGCTCACCGGCCGCGACTTTGAAATACAGCACGTCACCATTTTTGCTTTCGGCACTGAAGTGCACTTTGGCCGGGGCAAACAGGGCGACGGTGCGCGCATCGTGTTCGATGCGGTAGTGGCGGAAGCTGTAGCCAGGAATTTCCAGCCGATAACTCGCCGCGCCGGGCAGCAGCGGCCAGCTCTGACTGCCACGGGTTTCGCTGGCCTTGATCAAGCGTTCGCCGAGCAATTTACCGCGACCGTCGAGCAGGTACAGCTGCTCTTCGTTGGCGTCCGCTTGCCACGCCGGGGTCCAGCGCACGGTCACGCTGTCGGGCTGATCGGTTTGCAGAAACAGACTGCCGTCACGAATCTCGCCCCAGCGCATCGACGCCGCCAAAGCGTCCAGCGACAAGCCGAGACCGAACAGCAGGTACCAGCCTTTCATGCCGGCTTCCTCTGCAGCATCGACCACATCGGCAGCACGTCGCGGGGCAGGATGATCAGGGTTTGCCAGAACGGCACGCCGCTCAAACGGCAATACAGCACGAGCATGGCCACGGTGACTGCCAGATAGGCGATCGATGAGGCGGCAGCGGCGCCAACAATGCCGTAGGCCGGAATCAGCACCAGATTCAACGCCAGATTGAGCAGCGCCCCCAACCCCATCAACAACGACACCGTGCCGGGGCGATTCTTGCCCAGCAAGTCCAGGCGCAGAATGCTCGCGTAACACAGACCCAGCAGGCCCGGCAGCAACGCCAGCAGCGCCGGATATGCCGGTTGGTAAGCAGCGCCAAACAGAGTGACGATCAACCATTCGCCGATTACGGCCATGCTCAGGCAGGCGCCGAGCATTACCGTCGCGGTCAGGCGCAGCGCCAGCGGAGTGACCTTGTCCATGCCTTCATCCTGTTGCAGCAGGCGTTTCATCAGCGGTGTGGTCACCGCTTCGGGAACGATCAGCAGCAATTCGGCAGCAGCGCTGGCCATGGCGTAATGGCCCAGCGCGGTGCTGCCGAGCAGGGCGCCGATGAACAGGTAATCGGAGCGCAGAATCACTTGCTGGAACAACAGATCGGGATGGCTGCGTGCGCTGTAGCGCAGCAGTTCGTTCTGGCTGGCGCGATCCCATTGCAGCTGCAACGGCTGCGCCCGCTTGAGCCAGACCCAACCGGCGAGCACCACCAGACTGATTCCGGCCAGCCAACTGATCAGCGCCGCCTCCAGCGCTGCGCTCTGCCACATCCAGAACAGCGCGACGAACAGCAACAGCGGCGCCAGCGATTCGATCAGGCGCAAGACGTTGAACGCGACCACGCCACCCGAGGCGTTGTGCAGCGTCAGCAGGCCGCTTTTCAACACGGTCAACGGCACCGCCAGCAGCAACAGCCAGGCGAGCAGGCCCAGTTGCATGGTCACGTCCAATTGCGCGCCGAATTCGCGCACCAGCGCGACCACCAGCAACGTCAGCAAACCGGCCAATAGGCAACCGAACACCAGCACCTGGCTCAACAGCAAACCCATCGGCCGCTGCTTCGCCGCCTGATAACCGACCGCCGAATTCAGACCGCCGCTGGTGGCGGCGCTGATCAGGTCCGGCAGGGTGCTGAGCAGGGCGAACAAGCCGCGCTCGCTGGGCCCGAGAATCCGCGCAAGCAACACGTTGCGCAGCAAACGCAGGGCGATCATCGCCAGTTTGGTTCCCATGCTCAGCGCCAGGTGCTTGAGGTAGTTGCCTCGGCTCATGGCCGCGCTCCCCGGTAGATCCGCCACGACAGCAATTGCGGATGGCGCGCGGTACGCTGGCTGACGCCAAAACGCGGCAGGTCCAACGGGTCGCCGTCGCCGCGATAAATCCCGGTGGCGGTGCCCAGCGCAAACGGATAATCGTGATCGGCGACCTGCTGGCGCACGCGCTCATCGTTGTCGCCGTTGGGGTAGCAATACACCGGTAGAGGTCGGTTGCAGCCGTTGTTCAAGGCCTCGCGGCTGCGGCGGATTTCTTCGCTCAGGCGTACATCGTCGAGGCCGGTGAGGATCGCGTGGCTGGCGCCGTGCGGGCCGAACCGCACCAGCCCGGAAGCTTCCATCGCACGCACCTGATGCCAGTCCAGTGCCTGTGGCAGCGAGTCCTTCGGGCATTCGTCGGTGAGCTCTTCCAGTTCCTGCGGCGCCAGGCTTTTCAGCCCTTGCAGGTAATGCAGCAACGCCAGACTGCGGCGCTCGACATCAATGTCATCGAGCAGCACTGGCAGCGGATGTTTGTGCGCATGCAGACATTCGATCAGGTGCATGCGTGCCTTTTCACCGTGGCTGCCCCAGAGGGTTTCGCCGAGGCTTTCCCACCAGAACCGTTGGCGACTGCCGATGAAATCGGTGGAGAGGAAAATGCTCGCCGGCACTTGATGTTTTTGCAGCAGCGCGAAGGCGTTGACGGCGTTGTCACGCCAGCCATCGTCGAAAGTCAGCGCCACCCGTGGGCGCTCGCTGCGCAGGGCGTTGGGCTGGAGAATTTCCATCAGCGGCACGCAGTCGAAATGCTTGCGCAGCCACACCAGCAAATGCTCGAACGCCTTGGGCCCAACGCACAGTTCATTGCGGTGCGGCAGGTCGGCGGCGCGGTCGTTGGACAGCACGCGGTGCAGCATCAGAATCACCCCCGCGCCTTGCAACTGCTGACGGCCCACCGGCGAGTTGAGGTAGAGCCAGCCACTGGTGCTTTTTATCAGTTGTTTGATCGCCATGGCTTCGGTCCTCTTAACGGTTCTGTTCCGGATTCCACTGGGCATACCGCTGGCCGCGCAGGAACTGCCACAGGCCAAGACTCATCCCGGCGAGGGTGACCAGCAGAAAAGCGGCGAGGCGGAACGGTTTCGGCAAGCGGTGTTGCCCATCCAGCAGCCCGGCAATCGCCACGCTGTAGCCGAACAATTGCGCGACCAGGCTCAGGCGATAGAAGCCGTGCTCGTCCCACAGCCAGCAATTGCTCAGCAGCAATGGCAGAAGCAGCACCGGCGCGAGGCGGCGGATCAGCTTGTGGCTGATCAACGCCAGGGAATACAGGCCATGCTTGAGCGGATTGAGCAGCTCGCGGCGCTGAGCCAGGCTTTGCAGGCCGCCGACGGTGACGCGCTGCCGGCGGCGAAACTGTTTGTCCGCCTCGTCGACGCCATGGTCGATAACCTGCGCTTCGGGCACGTAGACGATGCGCTTGCCGGCCACCGGTGCGCAGGTACTGATAAAGAAGTCGTCGTTGACTTCGGCCGGTACGTTCTGGAACAACTCGCGGCGCAGGGCGAGCAGGGCGCCGTCGGCCGAGACCATGCAGCCGGTACGGTTCTCGACCCGGCGCAACCAGCCTTCGTAATGCCGATAGAGGCTGTCGCCGACGCTCAAGCCGCCACCGGTGACCGGGATCACCATGTGCCCGGCACAGGCACCGACCTGCGGGTCGCTCAGCGGCGCAAGCAAGTGGCCGAGAGTGTCGCGCGACCATTGGTTATCGGCATCGGTGAACACCAGAATGTCGCCGGTGCTCAGGGCCGCGCCGGCATTCAACGTGGCCGCTTTGCCCTGACGCGGCAGGTCGAGCACGGTGATGCGCGGATCAATCACTTTGTGCGCGCTGGCCACGGTGTCATCAGTAGAGCCGTCGCTGGCGAGAATGATCTGCAACGTCGACGGTTGATAATCCTGGGCCAGCAGCGTGCGCAACTTATGCTCGATATGCCGCGCCTCGTTGTGCGCAGCGATGACGATGCTGACGTGCAGTGGCGGTGCCGGCGTATGTCGCCACGCCGGAAACAGCGGCGCGAGGATCGTCAGCAACAGCGGGTAGCCGACGTAGGCGTAGACCGGCAGCAACAGGCACATCCAGAAAATGAACTCAGCCACGGGCAGGCCTCCTTGCGTTCCACTGACACAGACTCAGGATGAAAGCGGCCCCGGCCAGGTGCAGGCGCAGCCAGTGCAGGCCCCACAGTTGCAGGGTCAGAAGCGGATCACGGTGCTTGAGACTCTGGCGAACGCTGAGGATCAGACCGGGAATCACGGTCAGCGCGACCATCACCGCCGCGTGATGGGGAAAACCGTCGAACAACGCGGAAATTGCCAGTAAATCAAGCAGCCAGACCAACAGCGACAGCATCGGGAAGCGCAGCAGGCGCAGACTCATGCCATGGGTGCGCAGCAGTTGCAGGTGGCTGCCCTGACGCCACATTTCTTTGCCCATCCATTCGCGCCAGTTCATTTCGTAACCCCAGTGCAGGGCGACGAGGTCGTTGACCGACAGCAGGCGCGCACCGTGTTTGTGCAAGCGCAGGGTGAATTCCTTGTCTTCGCCAGTGCGCAGGGCCTCGTTGAAACCGCCGACCTTGTCGAACCATTCGCGACGCATCAGCAGATTGGAGCTGGGCAGCCAATCGACGCTGTGGCTGACGCGGTGCGACGCTTGCGAAGTGCGGCGCTGCCAGGCCGTGGCGAACCATGGCGCCTCGGCCGGGGTGTGCAGGTCCAGGCCGAACACATCGGCCTGGCCACTGGCTTCGATGTCGAATAACGGCTGCAACCAGGTTTCCGGCATTTCTACGTCGGCGTCGATGAAGGCCAGCCATTCGCCGCTGGCGATCGCCGTGCCGCGATTACGCAGCGCGCCGATCAACAGCCCCGGCAAACTGAGCACGGTTGCGCCGAATTGCCGGGCAATGTGCGGGCCCTGGTCGCTCGAGCCGTTGTCGACCACGATCAGCTCGCACTCGACATTGGCCGCGTGTGCAGCTTTTTGGGCGGCGAGCAGGATACGGCCAATGTGCCGCGCCTCGTTGTACATCGGAATGACGATGCTGATCCGCTTCATGTCTGCGTCTCCGTAGTCAGTGGCGCCTGCTCGGCCTTGATGCGCAGCACACTGGTCAGCGCCAGCATGATCCACACGTACTTCTGGTTCGGCGCGCTGAGGAACATCAGGAACAGGGTCAGCGACAGAAAGCTCACACCCAAATGGGTCATCATGTCTG
Organism: Pseudomonas sp. B21_DOA; assembly: GCA_030544685.1. Classification (NCBI taxonomy): domain Bacteria; kingdom Pseudomonadati; phylum Pseudomonadota; class Gammaproteobacteria; order Pseudomonadales; family Pseudomonadaceae; genus Pseudomonas; species Pseudomonas sp. B21_DOA. Next base: position 3,176,696 of record CP086683.1, read on the forward strand.
CCCGATGTCCATCACCGCGCAGCATCCACGCCGCCCGCGCGCGGATCAGGTTGTACAGACCGAGCCCGAGCATGCCGACGAAGAACAGCCCGGCGGGCACGCCCAGTTCGCTGAAGATTTCCAGATAGGTGTTGTGAGCGCGGCGGTACAGGTCGCCAATCTTGCGGTTGGCGGAAAACGCCTTGGCGTAACCGGTGGTCGCGTAATGCAGCGGGAAGGTACCGGGGCCGGAGCCGAGCACCGGGTGCTCGCGGATCATCTGGCTGCCGACGACGATGTAGGAAGCACGCCGGCCGAGGGATTCGTCCTGCGCCTTGGAGCCGGCGCTGAGGATGCTCAATGACTGGATCCGCGCCATGTAACCGGCGGGCATGGCGTAGATCGCCAGCGGAATCACGATGGCCGCACCGAGCATGACGAAACCCAGGTGCCGTGGACGGATGTGGGTCAGTTGCGCGCGGTAGTGCCAGATGCCGATGAGCAGGCTCAACGCCAATACCACCAGCCCGGACCGCGATTCGGTCTTGGTCATGCCGCCCAGCAACAACAGGCAGCAAGCGCCCCAGAACAAGCGGTGCAGCAGGTTCGGGCTGCGGATCACCAGCAGCAGTCCGAGAGGAATGGCGAAGGCGATGAGCATGGCGAAGGCGTTGGGGTCTTCGAGCAGGCCGGCGGCGCGCCCTGATCCTGAAACTTCGCCGAGAACATCGCCATGGCGCAGGTTGCGGTGACGGCAAGGGTCACCAGCCGGGCGAACAGGTCGAGGTTCAGGTCGCGGCCGATCAACAGGGTGATGACAAAAAGTACGAGGCCGACGCTGAGTTCGCGCAGGTGTCCCAGCGACATGCCCATGTCATCGGTATTGAGCAGGCTGAGAAAATACAGAACCATGAAGCCGATCAGGCAATGCCAGAGGTTGCTGCGCAGGCGTTGCGACGGAATCTGATGCAGCGCCAGTTGCAGCATCACGATTACCGCCAGCGAGGCGCCGAGCAACTTGCTCCCCGACACCGAGCTGTCCTTGAAGAAACCTTCGAACGGCACCAGCGCGGCAATGCCGAGCAGGCCCCAGGTCGGCTTGCGGTACAGGACGGTAAAACCGACCAGGCCAATCACCGCTCCCGGAGCCAGATAAGGCCAGGGACTGGCCAGCAAACCCAAGCTGAACAGAGCAAACAGACTGACGATCGAGAGCGGGAAAATCATGCGCGTGTCTCCCGTGCCGTGTGGATGTAGAGCTGCGACCAGCGTTCGGCCAAAGCCTTGAGGTCGTAGCGCTCCTGTTGGGTGCGTCTGGCGTTGTCGCGCAACTGCGCCGCCAGCTTCGGTTCGGCCAGCAAGGTGTCGAGCTGGCGGGCGAGGGCGGCGGTGTCCGTCGGCGCGGCGAGCAGGCCGTTGTGGCGGTCCTGCAAGACATCGGGAATGCCGCCGACCGCGAACGCCACCACCGGCACGCCGGCCTGCATCGCTTCGAGCAGAATCATCGGCGTGCCCTCGGTGCGCGAGCTGATCACCAGCGCATCGAGTTGCTGCCACCAGCCTTGCATCGCCGTCTGGTAGCCCGGCAGGCGAATCCGCTGCTGCAAACCGGCAGCATCGATGCGCGCTTGCAGGGCCTCGCGTTCCGGGCCGTCACCGAGCATCACCGCGTCCAGTTGCGGATGCTGATGACACAACGCGATCAGCGCATCAAGGAACAGATCCGGACCTTTCTCGCTGCTCAACCGACCGACGTGACCGGCCAGCCAGCGTTGCCGATCTGCCACCGGCTGCATCGCCGGTGCTGCTGGCAAACCGTTGGGAATCACCTGCAACTTCTCCGCCCGGACGTTGGCCTTCAGATGCAGCGTGGCGATGCTTTGCGCCACGCAGACCACCCGTTTCACCGACGCCGTGCGGCACAGTTGCAGGCTCAGCCAGGTGTAGAACTTCTGTTTGCGGCTGCGCGGCGTGAAGCCGTGTTGAGTGATCACCAGCGGCAGGCGCAACAGCGTGGCGCCGACCCAGCCGAACAGCAGCCCTTTGAAGTTGTGCGTATTGAGCAACGGCTTGTCGCCCCGGCGCCGACGCAAGTGCCGCAACAGCTCCCCAGCCCGGCACAACCACGGGCGTCCACCCCAGCCTCACGAAAGCGCGCGATCAGTTCCGGCGGTGCGTCGAGGAACAGCACCTGGTGCTGCCCCGGCGTGGCCAGGCAATGATCCAGCAACATCCGCTCGGCCCCGTAGAAGCCGCCGCTGCTGAGCAAATGAATGATCGGCAGGGCGACGATTGGGGTGGACACCGCGTTCAATTGCGCACCCAGTGAACCAGGCTCGGCATGGTCCAGTTCTTGTGCGGATTGCCCGGCTGCGACGTTTCTTCGTTGAGCACCAACAGCACTGGCAGGCCCAGCTCATGGCTGATTTGCGCCGGATGCTTGAAGCGGTGATCGAAGAATTCACGAACGTAGACGAAGGCGATCGCCAGCAGCAGGCCGCTGAACAGCCCGAACGGAATGATCAGCAGCGGTTTCGGGAACGCCGCCTCGGTCGGTTCGAACGGTGGGCTGAGCACCCGGGCGTTGGACAGATCATCGTTGAGCGAGCGCGTGGTGCTGCTTTCGGCGAAGCGCTGGGCATAGGTCGAAAACGCTGCGTGCAGCGCATCGATCTCGGTGTCCATCTGACGCAGTTTGCTCTGAGTCTGCTGCAGGTCACGGATGCGGCTCTTGAACTCGGCGATACGCGCGGTCTTCTGCTCGATCACCTGCTTGACCACGGCCAGGTCGGCGGTGCGTTCCTGGATGCGGTTGCTCACCACTTTGAGAAACTGCTGACGGGTGCGGGCGATCTGTTCGCGAGTCAACAGCATCGGCTCGCTGCCGGGCTGGAATACCGCCAGATCGTTCATGTAACGGCTGACCTGGCTGGTCAGTTGCTCGCCCATCTGTTTGATTTCCCGATCCTCGAACGCCACGTTGTCGACGGTGGTGGTGAAGGTGTAGGGAAAGGTGTAGTCGTTGAGCTTGCTGCTGCTGGCGGCGGCCAGCGCGGTTTTCAGATACTCGAGCCAACGCTGGCTTTGCAGCAGGCGATCCTGATACAGGTTCAGCGCCTGTTCTTCAGTGTTGATTGCATTGAGACGGAAGGTGATTTCTTCCTTCGGATCCGCCGCGCCAACATTTTCCAGCAGTGCTTGGCGGTTACCTTCCAGGCCATCGAGACGCACTTGGTACTGGTGCTTTTTGGTCTCGTAGAACGACTGCGGCAAATCGATCGATTGCAACGCCTGACGGCTGACCAGATAGTTCTGCAGCAGGGCGCTGACGAACGTCGTGCCTTGGCGCGGATCCGGGAAGCTGTAGGTGATCGAGATCACGTTGGAGCCGGGCAGGGTTTCGATTTTCAGGCTGTCGACGGCTTGCTGGGTCAGGGCGTCGAGGGTGGTGTCACGCACCGGATCGGTTTCCATGCCGAGCCCGTTGCGCAACGGGTTGATCACGTACTCGCGCAGCGGTGTCGAGACATAGCGCTTGAACGGTTCGCCGAGCAGTTTGGCGAACACCCCAGGTGGCGGGCTGTATTCACCGTTGTCGCGCAGTTCGCTGATGGTCTGGCGGATCAGCGCTGGCGAGCGAAGGATGTTGCTCTCGGTTTCCATGTCCGCCAGTGACGGTGGAATGAAGGTCGCGTTGTCCACCGTGAGCGACGTAGTGGCGTCGCCCTGAGAGAGTTTTTTCGACTGCACGATGACCTGCGCGGTGATGTCGAAGCTCTGTTTGAGCAGCAGCGGCAGGAGCAGGGCGATGACTGCAAAGGTCAGGAAGACGCGCTTCACCAGTTGCTTGTTGGCGAAGAAAATCCTGAAGAACTCATGCAGGTAGTTTTCCTTTGGGTTCATGTCGGTCACCTGTGAGTTAGTTGTCACTGTCTTTGTTGTCGACGCGGTAGCCGAAGCTGAAACCGACGCCCTGGAACAGCACCACATCAGCCAGTTGGCGGGCGAGTTCGCCGGCGCTGGCCAGTTTGGTTTTTGGCACGTAGAGCATGTCGTCCGGTTGCAGGTAAGCGATTTGCGGGGCATCGCCGGACAGGGCTTTTTCAACGTCGTAGCGCACGGCTTTCACCTGATTGCCGTTGCGCCGCATGATCACCACCGAATCCAGCCGCGCCTTGACGTTGGTGCCGCGCGCCAGGGTCAGCGCCTCGAGCACCGACACCGGCCGGCGGATCGGATACGAGCCCGGTTGTGCGACTTCACCCAGCACGTAGATCTCGTTGCCGGCGGTGGACTTGAGCAGCACGTCCACGGTCATGCGGCCCGGCAGTTGCGCGTACTTTTTGTTGAGGAAGGATTCCAGTTGATTGACGGTCATGCCTTGCAGCGGCACGGCGCCGATTTCCGGAAAACTCGCGTAGCCGTCAGTGCCGACGGTGATCTCGCGGCTCATGCCGGTGGCCGGGTGGTTCAGCGCGCTTTTCAGGTTCTGCTCATTGCTCAGCGGGCTGATGATCTGCACGGTGAGCTGGTTGCGGTTGGGCTGGAACAGCTGTTTGCGCTGATAGACGCGCTGGATTTCCTGGCGCGCTTCTTCGCTGGTCAACCCGGCGATTTTCACCGAGGTGTTGGCGCCGGGCAGCTCGATGGTGCCGTCGGGCAGCACCAGCTGGTTGCCATTGAGCTGGCTGGCGGCGGTGAAATTCAGGCCGATCTGGTCGCCCGATTGCACGCGGTAGGCGTCCGAGCCGCTGGTGCTGATATGGAAGATCACGTCCAGCACATCCTGCGGGCGCAGGGTCTGCTCGATCTTCGGCATGTCGGTCGCCTGGGCGTTGGCCGGGGAGGCGGTGAGAATATTCACCGGCATGTTCTGGGTGTCGGAATTGCTGGAGCAGCCCGCAAGCGGCAGCAACAGCAGGACAAGCATTCTGGCGTTCATGGCGTCATCCTTTGCGTTCGCTTACAGGTTTTTGTAAAGCCATTTGGGCATGTAGTACTTGCGCCGGTTGAACACGCTGCCGACCACTTTCGCCCCGGCCTGGGTCAGGCGTTGCACAGCAGCCTGGGCGACTTCCCAGCGGGTGTCTTCGGCGCGCACGACAAACACCACGCCGTCGACCTGAGTGCTGATGACCAGGGTGTCGGCGGCGGAGTACACCGCGTCGCCGTCGATCACCACGAAGCGGTACTGGCTGCCCAACTGGTCGAGCAACGGGCTCAGGCGCTCGGCGGTCAGGTGTTCCAGCGTGCGGATCGGCCGGCCGTTGGGCAGCACATGAAAGGGCAGGCTCGAAACCTGCACCACGCAGTCCTGCAACAGCGGCGGGTTGTCCGGGTTGAACAGCAGGTCGCGCAGGCCGCGCTCCTTGCCGAGGTTCATCTGCTGGGTAAGGTTGTTCGCCGACTGGCTGGCATCGACGAGCAGCACCTGGCCGCTGCTCATCTGTGCCAGTTGACTGGCCAGTGCCACAGCGCTGGTGGTGGTGCCGGCGCCGGGGTTGGCGGCGGTCAGGAACAGAATGCGCAGGTCGAGATCCAGCACGGTCGAAGTCAGATTCGATTCGCTGGGGCTGGCGATACTCAGGCTTTTATTGGTTGAACCGTCCATTAGCTTGCTCCGTGGCCGCTGAATACTTTGAAGGGGGTTTTCAACAGAATCTTCAGATCAAGCAGAAGGCTCTGCTCGGCGATGTAGCTGAGGTCCAACTCAACGCGCTGGTCGAAGTCGATGTTGCTGCGTCCGGAGATCTGCCACAGACCGGTCATGCCGGGGTAGATCGCCAGACGCGCGAGGTGATTGTCCTTGTAGCGATAGGCGTTGAACGAGGTCGGGCGAGGGCCGACCAGGCGCATGTCGCCGGTCACCACGTTGATCAGGTTGGGCAGCTCGTCGAGGCTGGTGCGCCGCAGAAAGCTGCCGATGCCGGTGACGCGCGGGTCCTTGTCGATCTTGAAGTCGATGGCGTCCGCGCCGTGCTTGTTCAGGTGGCGCAGCGACTCTTTGAGTTCTTCGGCGTTGCTGACCATGGTGCGGAACTTGAACATGCCGAACTTGCGCCCGCGATAACCGGTGCGTTTCTGCACGAACAGCACCGGCCCCGGGCTGGTGAACTTGATGGCCAGGGCCAGACCCAGCAGCACCGGCGAGATCAGCACGAGAATCGTCAGCGCGCCGAGGCAGGCAACCACGCGATTGGTCCGCGACAGCTGCCATGGGCGGCCGCCATCGCGGCCGCTGAGCCAGCCGCGACCCTGACGATGGATCGCCGCGTCGAGGCGCATGCGATGTTCCGGGTCGACGCGCTTGTCAGGGCGCATCTGTGCAATCGACACACTTCTTTCATGTCCAGTCATGGCGTCCTCCGCATTCATCCAGCCGCAAGCGGCGCACGGGCAGTGGGGTAGTAGTTGCGGAACCAGGCGATGAAGCGGCCCAGTCCTTCATCCAGTTCTATCCGGGGCTGGAATCCGGTGGCCTGGGCCAGATCGCTGGCCTCGGCGCAGGTGTTGAGCACGTCGCCCGGTTGCAGCGGCAGCAGCTCGACGATGGCTTTGCGATCTAGGTGTTTTTCCATGAGCGCGAGGTAGGTTTTCAGTGCAACCGGTTGCTGTCCGCCAATGTTGAACAGGCGCCACGGCGCCATGCTGCTGGCCGGGTCGGGCTGTTCGCGATCCCACTGCGGATTGGCTTGCGGTGGCTGATCGATGAGGCGGGCGATGCTTTCGATGATGTCGTCGATGTAGGTGAAGTCGCGCTGGTGCTCGCCGTAATTGAACAGCTTCAGCGGCTCGCCTTCGCTGATCGCCCGGGCGAACTGGATCGGCGACATGTCCGGCCGGCCCCAAGGCCCGTACACGGTGAAAAAGCGCAGGCCGGTGCAGGGAATGCCGAACAGATGGCTGTAGCTGTGCGCCATCAGCTCGTTGGCTTTTTTGGTCGCGGCGTACAGCGACAGCGGGTGATTGACGCCGTCCTTGACCGAGTAAGGCGTGTGTTGATTGGCGCCGTACACCGAACTCGACGAGGCGTAGATCAGATGCTCGACCGGGTGATGCCGGCAGCTCTCGAGAATGTTCAGGAAACCATTGAGGTTGCTGTCCAGATACGCCCGTGGGTTGTCCAGCGAATAACGCACCCCGGCCTGCGCCGCCAAATGGATCACCACTTGTGGTTGCTCGCGGGCAAACAGTGCGTCGATCGCCGAAGCGTGGGCCAGATCCACCGTGGCCAGCGGAAAATCGCCCACCTGCTCGCGCACCCACTGCACGCGGTCGTGCTTGAGCTGCGGGTCGTAGTAGTGGTTGAAATTGTCCAGGCCGACCACCGAATGCCCGTCGCGCAGCAAACGCAGGACGCAATGGGCACCAATGAAACCGGCGGCACCGGTCACCAGAATCTTCATGGCCGCAGCCCTTCGGGGGCGATGTGGCGCAGACCGATGCCGCTGTAATGCAGGCCGGCGGCGGCGACCTGTTCCGGGTTGTACAGGTTGCGGCCGTCGATGATCACCTTCGAACGCAGCTTCTCGGCGAGCAACTCGAAATCGACCACGCGGAAGTTCTTCCATTCGGTGCAGATCACCAGCGCGTCGGCGTCTTCGAGGGTGTCGTCGCGGGTCGCGCACAGATGCAGGTCGTTGCGGTAGCCGTAGATGCGCCGACACTCGGACATGGCTTCCGGATCGTAGGCCTGCACGCTGGCGCCTTCGGCCCACAACGCGTCCATCAGATAACGGCTCGGGGCTTCGCGCATATCGTCGGTGTTCGGTTTGAATGCCAGGCCCCAGACCGCAATGGATTTGCCGGCCAGGCCTTGCGGAAACTGCGCGCGCAATTTGCTGAACAGGATGTGCCGCTGGCTGTCGTTGACATCGGTGACGCTGCGCAGCAATTTCAGCGGCATGCCGTTGTGTTCGGCGGTGTGCAGCAAGGCCCGCAGATCCTTGGGAAAGCACGAGCCACCGAAGCCGCAGCCCGGATAAATGAAGTGGTAGCCGATGCGCGGGTCGGAACCGATGCCTTTACGCACCGCTTCGATGTCGGCGCCGAGCAGCTCGGTGAGGTTGGCCAGTTCGTTCATGAAACTGATGCGGGTGGCGAGCATCGCGTTGGCCGCGTACTTGGTCAGCTCGGCGCTGCGGTTGTCCATGAACATCAGTTTTTCGTGATTGCGGCAGAACGGCGCGTACAGCTCGCTCATCTGCTCGCGGGCAGCGTCGTCGCGGGTGCCGATGATGATCCGGTCCGGGCGCATGCAGTCGGCGAGGGCGCTGCCTTCCTTGAGAAATTCCGGGTTGGATACCACGCGCACCTGCAGCTCGGTTTTGCCGCGCAACAGCAATTCGCTGGTGGCCGTGGCCAGAACCTGATCGGCAGTGCCGACCGGCACCGTGGATTTGATGATGAGCGTGCGATCGGCTTCCATCAGGCCGGCAATCTGCCGGGCGACATTGAGCACATGGCTGAGGTCGGCAGAGCCGTCTTCGTCCGCCGGGGTGCCCACAGCGATGAAAATCAGCTCGGCGTGAGTCACCGCATCACTGGCCTGAGTGCTGAACAACAAGCGACCGGCCTTGATGTTTTCTTCAAGCGTCGCGGACAGGCCTGGCTCACTAATGGGCGGAACCGCTTGTTGCAATTGTTTGATCTTGTTCGGATCAATATCAATGCATAAAACCCGATGGCCGACATCGGCAAGTGCAGCGGCTTGTATAAGTCCGACATAGCCAGTGCCAAATACGCTCACGTCCATCTGCGCACCCTCGATAAAACGAAAAGAAGAAGTTCGGAAGAAGTTGGTTAAAGGGGTATAGCGCAGCGTTTGGAAAGCGTGTCAGCAAAATGACATGTTGCACGGGTATAACACTTGAGATGTTTTTGGCGATTGGCCATCAAGTCATTGCTGCGATTGGATTTGTTGTTTTTTTGCAGATTTGTTCAGATTCAATTTAACCGACAGACGGTCTAAGTCCCCGAAATTAAAGGCTTTAAGCGCTGAGGGTGTGTCAGATTTGAGTCACCGTTTTTTTGACGCTTTGCCCGGCTATCAGTCATTTCTTGCGCTTTGATGGCCGGGTGCTAGTGTCAGGTTCGGACCGACAAACCTTTGACATCTGCCCTTTTCCGACCACCGGTATCGCCATGTTCAAGTACGCCAAGGAACTGCTCTTAGTTGCCTATCTGTTGCTCTATTCCGACTATTATCTGGATCGGTTAAATGCTATCGGGTGGGGTCGCAATGCACTTGTTTTTGGCGCGATGTTTTTGGCGCTTACTTTAGCGTTATATCTAAGTGCGTATATACGTCAGGCTCTTGTTCGACATGCATTCGCATTAACGATGTTTGCCGCAGCAGTTTTTTTGATGTTTACACCCGGGTCACCGCGGATTACCTGAGGTACAGCGATTTTGTCTCGCTGGTGTACTCCGGCGGCTTCATTCAGGAAGCCGCGTATCAGTACCGCGATGCGATCCTGCGCGCGGTGCTCAGTGGCTTGTTGCTGTTGTTCGGCATCGGGCTCAAACCGCGTCATGCGCTGTTCATCCCCAATACGTTGCGAGTAGCGGCTCCGGTCATCGGCGTGTTGGTGCTCAGCGGATTGCTGTTTTTACGGGCGGGCGAGGGCGCGCGCGGACTGCCGATCATGTACACGCCGCTGGCCTACCTGAATCTGTTTGCCTACGAAGCGCTGCATGACACCGTCGGCCCGCGTGAACCAGTGACGCTCACACGCTCCGCACCTGCCATTGACCACGACATCGTGCTGATCATCGACGAAAGCATTTCCGGCAATTACCTCGATATCAACGCGCCGTTCGGTGTGCACAGCAACCTCAAGCAAGCACCGGCCGGGGTTGACGTCTTCAACTTCGGTTATGCCGCGTCCATTGCCAATTGCAGCGCCGACACCAACGTCACCTTGCGCTACGGCGGCACCCGCGCCGACTACAGACGCATGAACAGCACGTTGCCGTCGATCTGGCAGTACGCGAAAAAGGCCGGGCTCGGCACGGTGTACATCGACGCCCAGCGCACGGCCGGCAATCTGCAGAACCTGATGACCGCTGCCGAGAAAAACGACATCGACAGTTTCGTGCAATTCGACCAGACCAGCGTGCGCGACCGCGATATGGCGGCAGCGGCGAAGCTGATCGAATTGCTCAACGACGATCACGCGGAGCTGATCGTGATCAACAAGGTCGGCGCGCATTTTCCGGTGCATGACAAATACCCGGACGCGTTCATGGCGTACCGGCCAACGCTGCCACGCGGGCAGTTCACCGAAGTCGCCGACACTGGCGAACGCGCCGGTTTCAATGGCCAGCCGGATGACTGGGTGCTGTATCGCAACGCCTACAAGAACACGCTGTTGTGGAACGTTGGCGAATTTTTCGCCCGGGTGTTTGCCCAGGCCAACCTCAACAACGCGCTGCTGATCTACACCTCCGATCATGGTCAGGATCTGCATGAGCGCGGCAACCCGGGCTTGAATACCCACTGCGGCGGCGACCCGGTGGAAGAGGAAGGGCTGGTGCCGCTGGTGGTGATTCAGGGCCGAGGATTGCAGACACCGGACTGGGCGGCGAATTTGCCGACAAACAAGGACCGCTCCAGCCACTACAACATTTTCCCGACGCTGTTGCAGGTGATGGGTTACGACCTGGCGGGGATTGAGGCGGTGTATGGCAAACCGCTGAGCATGCCGACGGCGGATGAGTTCACCTTCAACTACCGCTTCAATGCGCGGCTGGGGGCCAAGCCTGAGTGGAAGCATATCGATCTGGGCAGCATCGTGACGCCTGAGCGGGCGCCGGCGAGTGTGGCTTCGGGGCAGTGAGATTCGATTGGACCGGGCGGGCCTCTTCGCGAGCAGGCTCGCTCCCACATTGGAACGCGATCTCCCTGTGGGAGCGAGCCTGCTCGCGAAGAGGCCTGCACAGGCAGCGACACTCTCAGCTGTTGTTCAATGAAACAGATGACCAGCGGACAAATACCGCTCCGGGCCGCTATCCTTGGCCCAGGTTCAATGATCGGGTTTGCTCATGCTTGAGGTTCGCGACGTTTTCAAAAGCTATGCCACGCCCCAGGGTTCGTTGCCGGTACTACAAGGCGTCGACCTGACGCTGGAGGCCGGTGGCAGCCTCGCGCTGATGGGTGAATCGGGCAGTGGCAAAAGCACGCTGTTGCATCTGGTGGCCGGGCTGGACAAGGTCGACAGCGGCAGCATTCGCAGCAGCGGACATCGCCTGGAATCCATGAGCGAAGGGCAACTGGCGAACTGGCGCCGCACGGAAATCGGTCTGGTGTTTCAGCAGTTCAACCTGATCGGCAGTTTGCGCGTGGAAGACAACCTTGCGTTTCAGGCGCGCCTGGCTGGGCGCCATGAGCCGCGGTGGCAGGCGCATCTGGTGCAGCGTCTGGGGCTGGGCGATCTGCTCTCGCGGTATCCCGAACAACTTTCCGGCGGCCAGCAGCAGCGCGTCGCATTGGGCCGAGCATTGGCCTCGCAGCCGAAATTGCTGTTGGCCGATGAACCCACCGGCAGCCTCGATGAAGCGACCAGTGATGAAGTGCTGCGGCTGTTGCTGGAATTGCTCGATGACACGCCGACGACCCTGTTGATGGTCACTCACAGCCAGCGCGTCGCGGCGCGATTGGCCCAGCGTGTGGTGTTGTCGAACGGGCGGGTGGCCTGATGATCTGGCGGCAAACCCTGCGTGCGCTGCTCAGCCACTGGCGGCGCCATCCCGTGCAGTTTTTCAGTGTGCTGACCGGGTTGTGGCTGGCCACCAGTCTGCTCACTGGCGTCGAGGCGCTGAACAGCCAGGCCCGCGACAGCTACGCGCGGGCCAGCCAGATGATCGGCGGCGAACCCCAAGCCAGCCTGAGCACACCAAATGGTGCTCCATTTCCCCAGCGTTGGTTTATCGAGTTGCGCCGTCAGGGCTGGCCGGTGTCGCCGGTGTTGCAGGGCCGGCTAACGCTCAAGGGCCACGAAGATCAGCGGATTCAGGTGATGGGCATCGAGCCGGTGTCGCTGCCGGGGATTCCGCAGTGGCCGGGCAGGCGATGCCGATTGAGCGCATCGTCGAATTTTTCAGCCCGCCGGGCAGCACCTGGATTTCTCCGGACACCCTGCAAATGCTCGGCTTGCGCGAAGGTGATACAGCGCAAACCGCGAACGGCCAGACCCTGCCGCCGCTGCTCGCGCAGAAGGACATGGCGCCGGGGTTGTTGCTGGTCGACATCGGCGTAGCGCAACGCCTGCTCGAACAACCTGAGCAATTGTCGCGACTGCTGTTGCCCAAGGATTTTCATCAGGAATTACCAGCGAGTTTCAACGAACGCTTGCAGCTCAAAAGCAGCGGTGAAGAAAACAATCTGGCGCGGCTGACCGAGAGCTTTCACCTCAATCTTGATGCGCTTGGATTTCTGTCGTTTCTGGTCGGCTTGTTCATCGTCCACGCCGCCATCGGCCTCGCTCTGGAACAGCGCCGAGGCTTGCTGCGCACATTGCGTGCTTGCGGCGTCAGTGCGCGAATGCTGATCGCGTGTCTGGTGGTTGAACTAGGTGTGCTGGCGCTGATCGGTGGGTTGTTCGGTGTGATCAGCGGCTACTGGCTGGCCAGTATTCTGCTGCCGGACGTCGCCGCCAGCCTGCGCGGCTTATATGGCGCAGAAGTGGCGGGGCAGTTGCGTCTGAGTCCCTGGTGGTGGTTCAGCGGCATCGGTCTGAGCTTGCTCGGCGCATTGCTGGCCGGGGCCAACAGTCTGCTGCGGGCGGCGCGCCTGCCGTTGCTGGCGGTGGCCGATCCGCAGGCCTGGCATCAACAATATTCGCGCTGGTTGCGCCGGCAGGGTTGGCTGGCGACGGCACTGCTGGCGATTGCGCTGGCGGCGCTGATCTGGGGCGACAGCCTGAGCAGCGGTTTCGTGCTGATGGCCGGGCTGTTGCTCGGTGCCGCGCTGGCTTTGCCGGTGCTGCTCAGCGCGTTGTTGAACCCGCTGCTCGGGCGCAGTCGGTCGGTGCTCGGCCAGTGGTTTCTCGCCGACTGCCGCCAGCAACTGCCTGCCCTGAGTCTGGCGCTGATGGCGCTGCTGTTGGCGCTCGCGGCGAACATCGGCGCTGGCAGCATGACCGCCGGTTTTCGCCAGACCTTCAACGACTGGCTTGAACAACGCCTGAGCGCCGAGTTGTACATCAACCCGGCCAACCCGGCGCAGGCCCGCGAGATGCACAGTTGGCTCAAGCAGCAGCCGACGGTCACCGCTGTGCTGCCCAACTGGCAGGTTTCGGTGACGCTGCAAGGCTGGCCGGCGGATGTCTACGGCATCATCGACCACCCGCACTATCGCCAGCATTGGCCGTTGCTCGACAGCAGTGGCAGCGATCCGTGGGGCAAACTGGCGACGGATGATGCGGTGATGCTCAGCGAACAACTGGCACGACGGCTGAGATTGAAGGCGGGCGAGCATCTGCGTATTCCGACGCCGAACGGCACGTGGTCGCCGCGCATCGTCGGCATCTACGCCGACTATGGTAATCCGAAAGGGCACGTGCTGATCAGCAGCGAGCACCTGTTGCGCGGCTGGCCGCAGCTCACGCCGAACCGCTTCAATCTGCGCATCGATCCGCCAAAGATTCCGGCGTTGCTCAACGCCTTGCAGGCGCGCTTTGAGCTGGATGACAACCACATCGTCGATCAGGCCCGGCTCAAGGGCTGGTCGGTGCAAGTCTTCGAACGCACCTTTGCCGCGACGGCAGCCTTGAACAGCCTGACCTTGGCCGTCGCCGGCGTGGCGCTGTTCATCAGTCTGCTGACCCAAAGCCAGAGTCGCCTCAGTCAACTCGCACCGCTGTGGGCGCTGGGCGTGACGCGCAAACAATTGATGCTGCTCAACCTCGGCCAGACCTGGCTGCTCGCCGTATTGACGTTGCTGTTGGCGCTGCCGCTGGGCATCGTCTTGGCGTGGTGCCTGGATGCTGTGATCAACGTGCAGGCGTTCGGCTGGCGCTTGCCGTTGCGGGTGTTTCCGTTGCAGTTGTTGCAACTGATGGGCCTGGCCTTGCTCGCGACTTTACTGGCTTCGGCATGGCCGCTGTATTCGCTGTACCGCACGCAACCGGCGGACTTGCTGAGGACCTTTGCCCATGAGGATTAACAGCATCGTGTTGATGCTGGTGCTGCTGCTCGGTGGCTGCGATCAGCCTGCACCCGAGGAGAAGGGCTTTGCCGGCATGGGCGATCAGGCGCAATCCTTCACCCCGGTGGTGCCCGGTCGGGTGTTCAGTTTTCCCGCCGATCACGGCGCGCATGATGGTTTTCGCATCGAGTGGTGGTACGTCACTGCCAATCTGAAGGATCAGCAAGGCAATGATTTCGGCGTGCAATGGACGCTGTTTCGCAGTGCCCTGAAACCGGTTGCCGAGCAAGCCGGGTGGGGCAATCAAACAATCTGGCTGGGCCATGCGGCGGTTACTTCGCGCTCGGCGCACCACGCCGCCGAGCGCTACGCCCGGGGCGGAGTAGGGCAGGCCGGCGTACGGCTGGCGCCGTTCGAGGCGTGGATCGACGACTGGATGTTTGCCAGCCAGGCGCAGGATCCGTTGCGCGACATGCAACTCAGTGCTCGTGACAAAAATTTCGCTTATCAACTTCGCCTCACCTCAAGCCGCCCGCTGGTGCTGCAGGGCGACCAGGGTTTCAGCCAGAAATCTGTAGAAGGTCAGGCCTCGTATTACTACAGCCAGCCGTTTTTTCAAGCCAGCGGCACGCTGCAGATCGACGGCCAGACCTATACCGTCAGCGGCCCGGCGTGGCTCGATCGCGAGTGGAGCAGTCAGCCGCTGACCGCTAATCAGACCGGCTGGGACTGGTTCTCGCTGCATCTGGACAGCGGCGAACATGTGATGCTCTATCGCATGCGGCAGAAGGACGGCGCACCTTATCTGACCGGCACGTGGATCGCCGCTGACGGGCAGATTCAGACATTGCGCAGCGAGCAGATCAGCCTTGCGCCGCAGGACACGGCCAAGGTGGCTGATCGACCGATGCCGGTGAAATGGTCGATCCGCATTCCTGACAAGCAACTCGATATCAGCGTTGACGCGATCAACCGCAATGCGTGGATGGATTTGCGTATTCCGTATTGGGAGGGGCCGGTGAAGATTGATGGCAGCCATCCTGGCCAGGGCTATCTGGAAATGACCGGGTATTAACGGTAGGTGCAGTTTCCCTGTGGGAGCGAGCTTGCTCGCGAAGGCTTTTGTCGAGCGATGATTTGTTCTGCTTGACCGGGTACATATCCGTTGCTGCGGTAACGGCTACTTAGGGTTTCGCCCTTACGGCGACTTACTTTTTACAAGCCGGTGCGTGTCAACGTATCTGTCGCTTCACGGCTGTTTTAGGAGTCTATTACGCCCTTGTTTCAGGGCGCTCTGGATTCAGGTAAACAGCGTTTGCGAGTTTCCAATTACGTACTTCGCCGCTCCAACGGCTAGGGTTAGTTGCTTTGGCTGCCTTGTAAAGATTCTCCCGTGCCTGCAGTAACGCAGGTGCCTTGCCTTCGTGACGCTCATTGGGCGTCACGTATTTCAAGGCGCTATGACGATGCTCGTCGTTGTACCACTCAACGAATTTCTGCACCCAGAGTCGTGCTTCCGTGAGGTTGTCGAAGGGCCGCTCGGGCCACAGCGGGCAATACTTAGCCGTACGAAAAAGCGCTTCGGCATAGGCGTTGTCATTGCTTACTCGGGGTCGGCTGAACGACGGTTCGACGCCCAATGCAATCATGCTTTCTCGAAGAAGCGAGCCTCTCATTACGTGACCGTTGTCCGAGTGCAGTACCAGCGGACGACCCGCCGTACGCTCTCGTAAGCATCCTTTTTCAAGCAGTACGCATGCATGTTCTGCGCGTTCGGATTCGTGTACTTCGTTGGTCACTAATTTGCGGCTATAGATGTCTTTGACCATGTACCAGTAGTAAAAGCGACCTTTAACGGTGGTGGGTAACCACGTGATATCCCAACACCAAACTCGATTTGGGGCATCAGCACAATGTGTGGTCAAAGCTCGGCGCTTCGGAGCTTTGGCTCGGCCTCGACGGCTATTCTGATTTGCCTCTTTCAGCACCCGATAGAATGTTGATTCCGATGCCAGATAGATACCTTCGTCAGCTAACTTCGGGACAATCTGGTGCGGTGTCAGACTCGCGTAGCCAGGTTGATTAGCAGCATCCAAAACAGCCTGACGCTCTGCGACGCTGAGTTTGTTGGACGGTGCTTCGCGCTTGATGATCTGGCGCTTGTCGGCTTCGCAGTGTCGCCAACGCTGAACCGTCCGCAAACACAGCCCGATCTCTTTGCATGCACGAAACCGACGAGCACCACTTGCTACTGCCTCAGCGATCAGGCCCAAAGCCTGCACACGATCAGGGGCGCTGATCAGCCTTCCTTGTCCTTGCCCCAGATCGCATTGGCTTTTTTCTGAGTTCCAGTAAAGCGACCGCCTCCTTGCAATCAGCATCGGATCGAAGCAGTTGTCGCTCCAGCTCCTTTATCCGTATTTGCTCGGTGGTCGGTTTTTTGTTGGGCTGAGGCTCCATCGCAGTGTTGGCATTCTGGCAAGCTTGGCGCCATTGCTGAATCTGCTCAGGATAAATGCCCTTGATTCGGCAATATTGTGAAAGCTCTACCTCGCTCAACGGCGCGGTTTCCAGAACGGCGTTGAATTTGTCGGCGCTGGACCACTGATTGCTGGTTTTATTATTCCCAGGAACAATCAATCCTTTATCTCTAGCCATTTGCCTCCAGTTTCGCAGTGACTGTGGGGTGACGCCGATTGCAACGGCGAGCTCTGCTACGGAACGGTTTAAGGGCGGCATCATTTGAAGAACAGCCCAGTCTCTGAAGTCATCGTCATAACGCTTCGGCATTGCTAGACACCTTCGCCCCCATGAATGGTTGAGTCAATCAACAGAGGTGACAGGTAGGCTGACACGGGGGAAGCGCCAAAAAAGTAAGCAAAAACGCTAGCTCCTACGTTCGGCCCTCGCAGGCTCGGGTTCCTTCGCTGCGGGATGATCCGGGCGCAGCGGCTACGGTTTGCTTCGCTGCACCTCCTTCCGCTGTGTCTGGCTGCGCCAGACGGTCGCTGCGCTCCCACGCCCGGATCAATCCCTCCACTCAGCCTTCCGACGTCGCCGGTGGATCAAGACCAAGAGCAGGCGAGCTGACACTCGACCTCATGGTTGGCGCGATCACTGTAGCAGCTGCCGAAGGCTGCGATCTTTTGCTCTTGCTCTTGCTCTTGCTCTTGTAGGAGTGAGCCTGCTCGCGATAGCTATCTCAAAAACACCGATGAATTACAGCTTAACCCCAATCCCTGTGGGAGCTGGCTTGCCAGCGATGGCGCCATCAAGGTCACCACTAATCAAACCGCTCGGAACTCTCCCTTCGCCAATACGCTCTACCCAGAAACCCGCCATTTTCGGACTCACCCATGAGCGACGACGTGCAACTCCCAGACCTCAACACCTGGCAACGCCTGTTCGACGATCAGACTCTTTGGCAGCAATCGCCCGACGCTCACTATTTCGATCTGCAGCGCATCGCCGATGACCTGCTCGGCCAAGGCGCGATCGACCTTGAGCAATGGCAATTGCTACGCGCCAAAGCCGACGATCTGCACAAGCAGTCACCCGAGGTCAACGTCGCCCGCGAACTCGACGATCCCGATGCCTGAGGACTCTTGCCATGAATACCACCATCAACCAGAACGACAACCCCGACGAACCGCGCCCGGCCGGCGAAACCGAACGCGATAACGACGCCCTGCGCCCCACCGATCCCAAGCAGCGACAGGACAGCGGCAAAGGCACGCCAAGTGGCGAATCCACGGCGCAAGAGACCGCCGAGCCACATACCCGCGGCCCACAAACCCAAGTCAAGCCCTGAACAGCGTCTATGCTCACCGGCACGCCCGTCGCTGAAGTCGATTCGGCAGCGGGCGTCGCCATTTCATCACAGGGAAAGTAATGCATATGAAGCTCGACGCTCTGGCCAAGGCCATCACCCTCGCAACGCTGCTTTCTGCCACCAGTTTCGGCGCTCTGGCTGCCGACATTCCGTTATCCGCCGCCGTTGAGGCCGATTCCGTTACCACCAAAGTGCTCTCCGTTGACCCGGCCAATCATCAAGTCGTGCTGGAAGGCCCCGAGGGGCGACAAGTCCACGTTCAGCTCAGCGACAAAGCGAAAAACCTCGCCAATCTTAAAGTAGGGGACTTGGTGAAGATCGAGGTGCAGCGATCTGTCGCCGCTTATCTCGATACAGATGTGGATAAAGGTCTGCCAGGCACCACCGAACGTACCGGCGAACTGCGCAAGGCTCCGGGCAGCGACAACCCGGGCGGTGAGGCTTATCGGCAGGTTCAGGTGCAGTTGAAAATCAGCAAAATCGATTTGAAGACCCATCAGGTCACCTTGGAAAATCCGTCGGGACAATCGAAGACGCTCGATGTGCAGAGGCCGGAGATTCAGGCCAAGTTGAAGGATCTGAAAGTAGGGCAGAGCGTTATTGTCACTTATACCGATATCTTGAAAGTGACCAGTCAGCACGATAGTTGAGTAGTAGCTCTACAAGTTTATTGCTCTTGTACAGCTTTATGTATGAGAGCAATCATGTAAAGTTTTTTGTAAGACAATTCTCGGGGAAAATCGGTAAAACACAGTTTTTAACTTTTCAGTTCAAAAATTTCATGTTTCCCCAGGACGACATATCCACTTGTTTGAATTAAAATCCTCGGCGTTCGCCCAGTGTCAGGGCTCTTTACCGGTGCATGGATTGCCAGGCCATTACACTGGGCGAACTCCACTACTTGCAAAAGTTGTATACAGAATCCGCAAACAAAAAGGGCGACTTTGCAGTCGCCCTTTTTTATTGCTTTCGATCAAGTCGAAGCTTGCATGCCGGCTTTGCCGTGCTGCGCCTGCAAGCGTTTGAGGGTCTGCTGGTACATTTTTGTCCGGCGATGATCCTTGCCATACGTGCCCGCCGCCGCGACGGTGCCGGCCTGGATGTGATCCAGATAGCGAAAGATCCTCCGCGGCGAGAGGAACCTGACGCCATAGCCCAACTCGACCATCCGATCCTGAAGCGTGTAACCAGGTACCTCCTCATCCATACAGAAGTGCAAACCCAGCGACTTCATCAAACGCGCATTCCACAGCGTGCAGAAACTTTTCAGATGGGTTTCTTTATACGGACGGGGCGGTTTCGAACGCAGGCCGAAATGAATTTTTAGCCGACGAACATGATGTTTGCAGAACCGCGAAGTTAAACGCCAGGTATCTCGCAATAACCCACGATCAAGTTGCTCCACACAACCGACCGCCGCCATGTCTGCACTTTTCGTGCACTCGCGCATCATCATCGCGAACACTTCCATGTCGTAGACAAAGGTGTCGGTGTGCAGCAGAAACAAGTAGTCGGTCTCAACTTTCGCCAAGGCCAGATCCAGCGCCTTGCCATGGGCAATATGCCCCGCTTCCTTGCCCGGCGACGGCCGCTCGATCAGATTGATCCAGTCCAGCGAACGCAAGTAATCAAGGCTGGCATCCGCCGAATCGTTGTCCACCACCCACACTGGAATGCCCTGCGCCTGGACATGCTCACGCAACAGTTCCAGACACATGCGGGTAATGTCCGGGGTTTTGTAATTGACCAGAACGAGGCTGAAGTTGGATTGCGGCTGGGAGGGTAGATCGAAGGCTTTCATGTCGGAGGGACTCATCCACGGCTCAAGACGACAGGTTGATGAGCCGGGATGCTAACGAGGGAAGCTTAGGTGAAGCTTAATTTGGGAGGGTCGGACACTGGAGAAATGTGAGGACGTAAAACGGTTGGGATGCGTACCGGATGTAGCCATGCGTTCATCAGGTTGCGAAGTAAAGCTCATCCAGTTGGCGCTTGCGGATTGCCAAGTATTCCTCCCACAAATTGGGAAAATCCTCATCTCTGGTTAGCGGAAAGGTCAGATAGATGTGTTTTCCGACAACACTGACGTACTGGCGCGCACGTTTGAAGGCCGGCTGTTCGTATAGTGAAAGGCTTTCGTCGTAAGCGTCGTGATGGTGGCGAATCGTTACTCGATGAGGGGCAATCATCCCTCGCGCAAAATCGATTACCCAGTCGCCGTCTATGGCCGTACGCAAATAGCCGTAAACACCATCGCCCGAGAGCAGGATGCAGGTGTTGGCTTGGTTGCCGTCCCCATCGTTCGCTAGAACAATCTGGTCTGCGAAGTATTTGATCGTCTGGTTATCCGGACCCTGTAGAAGCAAGCCCCAGCCCTCGACGCCCATGCGAAACTCGCCGATGTTTTGAAAGGTTGCGGTCCATCGATTGGCAAGCGTTATCTGACGGGTATTCATTGGCTTTTCAGACTCGAGATCTCCGACATATGGTGTCGGATAAACCGAAACAAATCGGCTTTACGTTTTAACAGATGTTAAAAATTCATAGAAATAGACGACCTTGGTTGCTCACATTTCATCCATGCAAACCCGCCGCTTTGCACGCTTCGACGAACGTGGCGCCTTTTTTGTCCATGGCAGTCTTGACCATTTGATTGGCTTTCACCAATGCACCGCTGGGCTTGGCCCATTGCTCTGGTGGCAACGGCTCAGACCATGTTTGCACTTGCTCCGGAAGGATAGGCCGCCCTTTGCGATGCGCCCATTCGGCTAGCATGTAAGGCATCTTCCAGAAGCTCAGCACACGCCACATGTACCAGCAGCGCAGTGGCCAATGGGATTTTTTCGAGTAACCGTAATGCTCGCGCTGCTCGGGCGTCAGTTCGTCGCCACCCTCGTCCAGTGACCCCATCGCGCGTGCGTCTTCGCGTTCGATTTCAAAAGTGTGTAGGCCTTCGTACGGTTTGAGCCGATCACCGGATGGAGTCAAACCCAGTGCCTTGAGCATCGGGTTTGGAGCATCTACCAACTGACCGTCTTCCATATAATTACGAATTGAAGTCCACATCCCTAAAGCATGTACATCGCTGGGTTGTGGTAGCAGGAGGAATTGCACTTTGTCCTGCTCCTCATCCTCCAGACCCATGCCGAACGTGTACTGGCGAGTAGCGCCATAACTGGTGACGCCCTGAGTGTTGGAGACCCAGGCGACGACGCTTTCCCAAGGTACGATGAGGACGCGGCGGGTTTTGCTGTCGACGTAGCAGACTTCGCGGCGTTGGCGGTTGAAGCGGACGGGGTAGGTTTTTGCTGATGAGTAGACACTAGAGATCATTCCATAGACGTAAGCGCCTATCGGAAGAAAGGAGAGTAGGGAAATACTTATGGACACTTGAATAAAACCGAATAGTTCGCGCCACGGATCACTAAAGTGCTCGGGGTAAAAAATCACTCCGTAAGCAATCACAAGGCTTGGCATTATGAACGCCAGAAATATGGGGAACCATAGTCCTGCCGCTAATATTTTTCCCTGCTCAACGGTCCCCCAGTTACTCCCACCTAGCTCTAAAAATGTGTCATTCACCTTCGAAAAATTTCTACGAGAGGACTGCGTCTGTCCTGTGTAAACGGGCAATGGCGAGAGAAATAGAGTTTCATTCAACCCGCTATCGCGGATTTCCCCGCGTTTGGGCGCTTGCTGCGTATATCTGGTGCGGCTTCGGTCGATACGATTTTATCTTTGCGCTTCAAAAGGCTCTTAAACATCGACAGTCGCCAGGTCTTCTTGTTTGAACAAAATGAATTGAGATTTATTTATGCCATTCGGCAATGTGTCTACGGACTCTACCTTAAAGACACCTCGCGTTGGGGTGCGTTTATATGATGCGCCAGTGATATGCAGGTCACGAAGTACAAAACAGGTTTCGTGCATGATGTCGCGCTCGGCTTCCAATTGATAGGCGATGTTCAGCGCCAAGGCAAAATCGGTGGTTTGCAGCGAGTCACTTATCGGCAGGTGGAGTGTCAATGCCTCGTTGCTTTTGCTAACCACAACAAAGCGGGTGACCCAAGCGGACGAGCGTTCCTGCCACCTTAACGGGAACGGACCTGGCGCGTATCCAATATTTTTTGGAGTGTCGCGATACTGCTCGTACGCTTTCAACTGTAATTTGCGAGTGTCCATTTCCTGTGTGCTCACACCAGGAACTACCAGTTTCAAATAGGTCTGTTTGGCATCGCGGATCATTTTGCAGGTAGGTTTTTGCACAACTTTTGCCAATTCGTTCCACTCATCCTGTGCGGTACGGTTTTCGGTCTTGTTCCCCCAAGCGCTGCTCCGCATCCACTTTTGCAGGTCGTCCAGATTGAAGTAGTTGTAAAGGCCTTCCCCTACCAATGTAAGCGTCTGCCCAACACATCTTGCTCAATGTTCAGCGTCTGTCTGGGAGTAGGAAATCTACCTCGTAGATACCCCGTGCCGCACGGATGGTCACAGGGTGTGTGACTGGCCTTACGTCACTCAACTCCCATGCGAGCCAGCCATCCTCAAAATAGCTTGCACAGGCCGCTTGCATGTCAGCGAGAATGAAAGGGCGCACGGTTTTCACGCGCACAATTGCGACGGCAGTACCGTTATCGTCTTCGTCCCCATCGTTATGGAGAAAACGCCCGTTTTCCACAATCACGAGATCCTCGGGAGGATTTAAGTCTGGATGCCAACGACGGACTTCGAGGATTTTCTCGCCAGAAGCGATTCGGCCTCCACTGGGCCGTACAATTGATAACGCCTTTATGGTTCTCTCCTAAAAATTAGACGCTTGGGAAATAGTCGCTTCGATAGGATTCCACTTATGCGGCAGAAGCTCGGCGATCTCACTCGCCCGTTGCGTCGGCAGGCGTGTAAGAACATCCTTGAGGTATGCATACGGATCATGCCCATTGAACCGCGCAGACTGGATCAAACTCATGATCGCTGCGGCACGTTTACCACTGCGTAGCGAGCCTGCGAACCACCAATTCGAGCGGCCAAGAGCCCACGGCCGAATCTGATTCTCGCACCAATTGTTATCGATGGGCACAGCACCGTCATTCCATTTCTGGACGAGGTTGGCATTGAGGTTGTGGGTCAAGGCGACATTGGCAATTGAGGTGTCAGCCTGCGCACACTCGGCGATGACCTGGGGCTTAAATGACTTGGAATAGGAACGGCGTTCTTGTGGCATGGGCGTCCGCTTAAAAAGGCTAAAAATGGTGTCCACTTAAATTTAGGTGGACACCATCGCCTTAAGCGATGGCATCAGGAAGGTGTGTTGCCCGGACGGTTACCTTGCACCCGGCCTGGGCACCGGCGAAGACTTCAAACTTCGCCAGTTCGCCGGATTTTTCGGCCATGTCGACGCCGACCAGGCTGGTGTAGCCGGTTTTTTGATCCAGGGTCAAATCGCGCGACAGCATGAGGCTTGCGTCAGCGAAGCCCCAAGCCTTGGCTTGAAGATCCAATGACATTTTGCCGAAGTTGACACTGCGTACGCTGCCGTCGTGGGCCTTGTATTTCGCTATCCAGGGATCAGCCGTTGCCCGTTAAGGGAACTCGACTTTCTGCAAGTTTTAAGGTCGGCGATCTTCAGTCCTTATAACTTTTTAAACAAGTTTTGACTATGCTGAACTAGAGTTGAGACTAATGCCATGTGAGAACTCAATAACCATAAACGGGAACAAAATAAGAAAGTGGTGGGCGTGTTTTCTTCCATTCTTCCGCAAATAGAAGACCTTGCTTGATGTCTTCTTTGGTCATTTTTTCAGTGATTTTTGGGAGCATTCTTTCGCCGTCTTCAGCTGCTGTCCCGCCACCCTCGAATTTAGACAACAGATAGGCTAGTCCATAAGCCTCAATCAAGTTTTTTGGGTAGTCTAGATCGTTTGGTATATGGGCTACGCTGAGGGCGTAATTACCAACCGCGCTGACGTATCCGCCTTCGGCCGATTTTTTTAGCCAATAAGCAACTTCTTCTTTCCTCCCTCCATGTTCAAATAAATAATTGGCATAAAAATACATTGCTTTGGGGTATCCACCTTCAGCTGACGCTTTGTACCACTTTTGAATGGTTTTTTCGCGGCTACCCGGAACGATGAACCATCCTTCCCCATCTTCGTAGATTCCTGCGAGTGTATTCTGTGCTAGATGATCACCTGCCTCCGCTGCCATTTCTAACCAACTGAATCCTTGTTTGGTTATGAATAAAACGGTCATTGCTTCAGTGTCATTGTTTTTAGCTCGTTCCTGAGCTAGTTGTATTGCTTGTTCTCGCCATTCGTCTGCACTCTTACCACCGCAGCTTTTCATTTCATTACAGATATCACTCTTACTGCTTAGTCTTAGCATCGCGTAAAGGTTGCCCTGTTGCGCAGCTGCTTCATACCATTTTCTTGCTTCATCAGTTGTGTATCGGTTGCTCAGCCGAATCGCCTCTGCCAAGTAATATTGGGCTGTCTCGTCACCCGCAATAGCAGCACTTTCCAGTAAAGGTTGAGAGTCGTACCAGTCGCTTTGCTGATACAAAATTAGTCCTCTCTCTTTTTCGACTGCTGTTCTTGTGTTAGTTGTGCAGAAGCTGAGTAGGGAAAAAGGACGAATAGAAATAAGCATAATACGATTTTAATCAATGTTAGGTCCCTTATAGCTTGCTTTTGTATCTTGGATTGGAGCGAAAGCCGGGCCCTTATAGATGGTGTTGTACTCACAGTGTCCAGTTAGTCGGGCGCCCAACCTTGCTACATGCTCGCGATAAATTCTTCTTGATTCGTTACTGGTCTTATCCAGAGCCTTAACTCGTTCAGCCATAAATGAATCGAGCTTGAATTTGTTTTTACAATATGTAAGCCCGGCTTGCGGTGATCGCAATCCATCCCGATTCATACGTATAATTGCCTCTTCGAACTGCAGAGTAGCGTTAGGGTTGGATGATATCCACCCTAAACACCGTTCGATCGCTCTCTGCTGTAGTTGATATGCCTCGTCTTCCTTGACGCTTTTATTGTCTTGGTCTTCTTCTATTGAAAAAGATTCAGGAGATGAGCTAAGGGTCAATAGCAACGGTCCAAGTGCCTGTGGCTGCAAGTTACACACCCATTCCTGCATCTCTTTCTGTTTTTTGTCGGTGACGATTGAGTAAGCAATCAATCCCCCACGCCCCCCTCAGTCAGCGCATCAAATATCCCTTTAACAATGGCATATCCACGCACATAGGCAAACGCCACATCGATACCAGTGGCGCCTAGGAAGCTCAGCTTTTGCAGATAGTCCATGGCTTCCCCATCGACCCACTCAAGATCCTTGTATTGGTTCGCGGCCATTTCCTGTCGCACCAGTTCCGTCAAGGCCACGATGCTGTCGTAGCCGACTTCAAAGGTCAAATACCCTTTGACGCCTGCGCCCCAGACCAGCGCGCCCTTGATCGATAACAGCAGTAGGCCGTTTTGCATCCGCAGGTGCATGTCGCCGTTGTAGCCGGCGCCGATGGCTACGGCCGCTTCAACTTCCAGTTTGGCCAAAGGGCGCCACTGGTTGGCTGAAATACGATTTGGCACGGGAGCAGGAGGGAGGACGCTTGGGGAGGGCACCAGAACAGTTTGCCGGTTACCTTGCACCCGGCCTGGGCACCGGCGAAGACTTCAAACTTCGCCAGTTCGCCAGATTTTTCGGCCATGTCGACGCCGACGAGGCTGGTGTAGCCGGTTTTTTGATCCAGGGTCAAATCGCGCGACAGCATGAGGCTTGCGCCAGCGAATCCCCAAGCCTTGGCTTCCAGATCCAGAGACAGTTTGCCGAAGTTGACGCTGCGCACGCTGCCGTCATGAGCCTGGTATTTTGCGATCCAAGGATCAGCCTTTGCCCGTTTAGGAAGCTCGACTTTGAGCAAGCTGACTTCGCCTCGCCACGCTGTGACATCCAGTGCAACTTCTACGTTGGCAATCTGAGGGGAACCACTTTTAAGAGTGGGGCCTTCCATTTTGACTTCGGACAGCAAGTTGGCGCTTTCCGGAAGTAAGCATCGAACGAGTTGGGCCTGGGGGCTGTTGTCGAACAGCATGAGATTGCGCAGCTGTTTATCTTCGAAAACCATGGCTTTCAGATTTTCGCCCCAGGTTTGGCGTTTGGCTTCGGCTTTCAGGCTTTCGACTTTGTAGCCTTTGGCTTCCAGCGCCGCGAAGAACTTATCAGGCACAAACAGTCCATTTTCATCGAACCATGGTCCCTTTTCATCGAATTGGAGCGCGCCTTCCTGTTCCAGCCAATCGCTGAATACCCGATCGTCATCGGCCTCTTTGGCAATCGATTTTGGCAGGCTGGTCGCAAGCTCCTTGAGCTGGCCTTGGAATGCGTTACCACTGATTTGTGCCAGATGTTTCAGGCTGATGTGGTTGAGTATCGTTGTTGACGAGGCGCTACTGAGTTCGCGCAGAGGTATGTTGGTTTTGGCCAGACGTTCGATCGGCTTTGGCTTGTAGCTTTCCGGTTCCCACATGAACAGGCGGGGTGGCTTGAGCCCACGTACACGCGCCTCTGCAGTGATCTGGATTCGCTCTGCCTCGTTATTCAGGTCGTACCACTGCTTTTGCAAACTGACGAACAGAACGCCGGGCGGTGCGGATTTGCCGCCAGTGGCCGACACCCATTGAGAGTAACGCTCCTCGATTTTTTCTCGAGCTCATCGCGTTTGTTGGTCAGCTCGATAAACGCCTGAAAATCCTCGGTACCGGCGTACTGGTCATCGGGACTCAGCGCAAACTCGGGAACTGCAATCCCGCACTCGGCAAGCTCCACGATCGCATTGATGTACTTGGACATCAGGTCTTTCAACGCCAGGATGTTGAGCTGAACACCCCTTAGTTTTTTTCGTCGATCTCGCCGGTTTCGATCAGCTTTTTGTGAAGCGCCTTGTACTCTTTCAGGTGTTCCCAAGCCGAAGCGATCTTGCCGGTGCCAGGGTCAAACATTTTGTAGCCGTGGGCTTTCGCCTTGTCGCGTTCTTCAATGTATTTGTCAATTGCATCACGCGCCTTCAAGGCACGCGGGGTGTAAAGAACGCCGTTTTCCCGTTTGTACCCCAGTGTCTTTGCTTTCGCATCGGAAACTTTTTCCAAGGTTTGCATGTTCTGCTGATTTGTCTCGATGCGTTTTCCGGCATGGAACATCTCACGTTCGGCATGCATTACCGCGTCGCTATCACCTTTGGCCTTCGCCGCTTCCCAATCCTTGCGGCACTGTGCTTTTTTGCAGTGTCCTCGGGGATTGCCGCTTTCGACTCCACATAACTGGTGTGTTGCTCACCTTCTAGAAAAGCTTCCGGACCCGGAGTGAGGAAGTAGTCCATCAACCCTGCATCGGCGATGTTGCTCATGCGCGCGGCTTTATCCGTGTCTACGGTCTTCTGCTTGAGCAGGCTGACGCTTTCCTTGAGTTTCTCGGACGTGCGCTTGGGCAACAGCCAGAAACGGCGCTGACCGGTAACGTAGATGATGTCTTCATAGCTGCTGCTGCAGCCCGGCTTCTTGTCTTTGCAGAACGTTTCCGCATCGGCAGTCTTTTTTGGCGGATCGGCCGGAATGACGACAGGCGGCTGTTCGGATAGGGATGTTTGTTCGGACGTACCTGTCATCTCAGACTTCCATTCGTTGTACTTTCTCGAATGCTGGCATGTCGCTGCTCAGCAAGTTCATGACGTCAGTGCGCGCCTGCAACGGACCTTGGTTTAGATTCGGCAGCAGGCGCTCAAGATGACGTCCTTCTGCAATGCCGTGGTTCACCAGCAGTTGCAAATTATCGGCCACGCCAGACAGCTGCGAGTCCGATAAGCCTACAGCGGACTCGGCGTTCCGCAGCCGAATCCAATACCACCAGCGGATTTCATCGAACGCTATCAGCGTGTTGATCTTTAGTTGCAACGGATATTTTTGTTCGCCATTAGAGGCATCAACTTTTTCTCTTTGTTCCCAAACACGCCATTGTTGATCATCGCTGTGGGCGGGCGGGGTATATACGATGTCCCAAGGGCCGAACAGAGGTCGGGCGGGTACCGTCAGCGCCAGCGCGCTCCAGAACGCCGGGTCGTAGTAGCGAGCTAGCGAGTCACCATGAGCCGGGTCGTTCATGCGCAGGAGGCGACGAGCATGCAAGAGCGCGGTCTCCGGTTTTTCACACGATGTGAGCAGAATACCGGCGCGGTTGTCGCGGCATAGCTCAAGGGCTTGGGCGGCGGCAGGACTTCCCGCTATCAGCTGTATCCAGATCGGACTGACATCATTCATTTCGGCAAACGGCGTGTCCTGAAACAACTTTTCAACACCCGTCAACCCGGACTGTTGGTAAAGCTTTTCCAGAGCCCGAGGCTGGCGAACGCTGTCGATGATGCCGTACAGGGTGCGGTTTCCAGTGGTGCCCAATGGCGTCGTGGCCACGGTTTTTCCAGGAAATGACTTAGCCATTCAGACATGGGCAAACCTCACGCGAGCAAGCGCCATTAGCTTGCTTTCCACAAATCGGAACAAGGGGAAGGCCTTGAATGCTTTTTCGTACAAACGGGTTCGCCATAGGTGGCACTGTTACCTGCCCCGCCTTATCCGCATCAGCCTGTTTTAAAGGCCCCGGCATCAACGGCGCAGCACCGGTCCCACTCCCCGGACTACCCCCGGAGTTCATGTTGATCACCGGCCCGCTCAGGGTCACGCCGCCAGCGTCGATCTTGATAAAACTGCCACCGCCGACCAGCGTGAGTTCGGCGCCGGCTTCCATGACCACTTTCATGCCGCTGCTCAGGTGGATTTCCTGGCCTGCGTCGATGAACTGGCCGGTGCCGATCTTGATGTGCTGATTCACGCCGACGGTGAGGTGGTCGTTGGCGCGGGTTTCGACTTTGCGGTCGGCGTAGACGGTGTGGTGTTCTTCGGCCTTGAACTCGGTGTAGCTGTTTTGCTCGACGGTGTCGTGGCGTTCGTTGCCGACGCGGATTTTCTGGTCGTGCTCGATGTTCTCGTCCCAGTCGCGCTGGGCGTGCAGGTAGATCTGTTCCTGACCTTTCTTGTCTTCGATGCGCAGTTCGTTGTAACCACCGCCGCCCATCGAGCTCAGGGTCTTGAAGGTGCTGCGGGTCTTGTTGGCCGGCAGGGCGTACGGGACGGTGTTTTCCTTGTGGTACAGGCAGCCGCTGATCAGCGGTTGATCGGGGTCGCCTTCAAGGAAGGTGACGAGCACTTCCATGCCGATGCGCGGGATGGCGATGCCGCCGTATTGGGCGCCGGCCCAGGCGCTGGAGACGCGCAGCCAGCAACTGGTCTTGTCGTCGGCCTGACCTTCGCGGTCCCAATGGAACTGGACTTTGACCCGGCCGTATTCGTCGCAGTGGATTTCTTCGCCTTTCGGGCCGGTGACTACTGCGCTCTGGCTGCCGAGGATGCGCGGTTTCGGGTGGCGTAGCGGCGGGCGATTGGGTACGTCCACGGCGTGGCCTGGAAGCGGTTGCGGTAGCCCTGGTGGAAATCGTCTTTCAGCGCGGTGGTGTCGCTGGTCACCGACTCCTCGAGCACTTGCGGCTGCTTGCCTTCATGCAGGACTTCGGTGAGCAGCCAGAGGTCGTTCCACTTGGCTTTCGGGTGTTCGGTCAGGGCGAGGAAATGGCCGCTGACCAGCAGTGGCTGATCACTCTTGCCTTCGGCCAATTGGAAGTCGCTGCGATGACGTTCGAGGGCGCGTTTGGCCAAGTGCTTGCCGCGCTCGCGGTCGATGAAACGGCCCGGGTAATCGTAGTCTTCGAGGTCGGGCAGGGCGTCGCCACGGTTTTCGCTTTCCAGGGTCAGACGCGGTTTTTCGAAATCGTAATCGCGGCGGGTGGTGCGGCTGGTGCGGGTTTCCAAGCGCAGGTCGAAACGCTTGATCACCGGGTTGCTGGCGACCATGCCGGAGTCTTGCTGATAGGGCACTGGGGCCAGTTTCGGGAACACCGTCTGGTCGTCGCCGAACACCAGCTTGTGCGCGTTGGCGCTGTGCTGGAAGTGGAAGTGAATGCCTTCTTCTTCGCACAGGCGCTGGATGAAATGCAGGTCCGACTCGTCGTATTGCACGCAGTAGATGCGTTCGGGATAGATCGAGCCGGTCTTGAATTCGTAGGCGTTGCTTTGGATGCCGTGCTCTTCCAGCACCTGGCCGATGATTTTCGGCACGCTGAGGTTCTGGAAGATGCGCTGGTTGATGCGGTGCGCCAGATACGCCAGTTGTGGGCGCAGCGTCACCGAATAACGCGTCAGACGCTTGCCGGAATCGCCTTGCGCGGCGCGGTAGATCTGCCCATGGATGCCGCTGCCGTCAGGCGACAGCTGCAGAAAGGCCGGTTTGTGCAGCAGGGTTTCAAGGTCCAGCGACGGCTGCTCACTGACCAGCTCCACCTCAAAGACAAAAGGCTGGCTGATGGCTTCCCGGCCTTGCAGGGTGAATACCTGAAAATCAGCGGAAAGCCCTTCGATGGTCAGGGCAAAGTGGGTTTCATTGGCCGGCGCGAACATCCCTTGTTCCTCGTGCTGTACAGCGGCGCTCGTCGACGGCCGCAAAAAGCGGCTCAACGTACGCGAAATTCTGGAGGGGCGTAAACAACATCGACCAGCAGAGCTGGCCGATGCGTGTAACGGTCAGCCGTAATTAAACGACTGGAGCACGCCAGTCATCGGAACCCGAAGTACCGGATACTTCGTGGGTCCAGGTGATTTTGCGGTAGGTGAACTGCACTTCTTCCAGGTGGGTGAAGTGCGCGTTGCCTGGATCCTGGCAGTTGTGCATTTTGTTGTTGATGGCGACGATGATCGCGTCTTCCAGTTTGGTGGTGTAGTAGTGCTCTTGGGTGCCTTGGGCCGAAGTGCGGTACCACTGGATAACGATTTCGCTCATGCGCTCGCCGGAAGTCAGTGCTGCTTGCAGCAGTGGCGAAGCCTTGTCGTAGACCTTGGTGATCACAACTGGCTTGTGAACGCGCTGACCGGTTGGCTGACCGGATTGCGGGTCACGCGGGATGATCACGTCGTGGGTGAAAGCCTGAACCATGACCTGGTCTTCGTGGCCTTCCTGGTAGGTGTTGCCAACGGAGTCGGCGGTGAAAGCGCCGGCAGTGATCAGGCCTTGTTTTTCGCCGGTAACCGACATGTACGCTGGTGTTGCCATGGGGTGCTCTCCTTGCGGATAAAGTTAGGGTGCCCGGAGGCGAAATCGCCCGGTGGGTGGCTGAGAGTTATCAAGGAGCGTGCCAGGTTTTGCGCGGTGCCCGGGTGGCGGGGGCGGCGCGATGGTTGGTCATCATTCGCGGCGATTTTCACCGCGATAACCGGGAGAAAGTGCGCAAGAAGTTGCGCAGTACTGCGCAACTTCTTGCGCACTTGGCTGCAGGGCTTGAATGGTGGGGGCTGCAGAGGATTTAACCCCTGAAATATTACGACCTACTGCGCAACTTCTTGCGCAGTAGGGGATTTGCCGGGACCGCGGTGTTGCCTTCGCGAGCAGGCTCGCTCCCACAGGGGAATTATGGGTTGCCCGAATTCGGGTTAAGCCGCAAAACCTGTGGGAGCGAGCCTGCTCGCGAAGGCGTCTGTTCAGGCAAAACATCAGCGACTGACACACCGCTTTCGCGAGCAAGCTCACTCCTACAAGGGATTTGTGGTTTGCCCGCAATCTGGAGCCCACCCCGGAATATGTGGGAGCGGGCTTGCTCGCGAAGGCGGCGGGTCAGGCAGAGCATGGGGTGACTGACACACCGCTATCGCGAGCAGGCTCACTCCTACAAGGGAAAACGTCAGGTCAGCTTGATACCCAAAGTTTCGGCACATTCCTCAATCGACCGCCGTTGCGTCTCGGCATACAAGCCCAGCTCATCGATAGTCGAACGCCCCAGCGCCTGTTCGAAAGCCTGGCGATTGGAATGTTCGGCGTAATGCGTCTGCGCAGAATCGCCGAGGTTCGACTGAAAAATCCTCGCTGCGCTCACCGGTAGGAAATCTTCGTACACCAGCGGCTCCGCTTTCACGTAGCCATCGCGCAGCAAGTCCTCCAGGGACGACTCGCCAAGTCCTCCAGCGGCCGAACCCTTTTCCGTGACGAAATAACGAAAGTACGCCAGTCCCTGTTCGCGCATGCCCTCGATGCTGTCAGGAAATTCCGCAAAATGCTGAGTCATCAGCGTGTTGTAGCGTGCGGCATTGGCTTCGTTAGGGAAGTCGCCCAGTTCATCGCGAGCGGCATTCAACAAGCGGTCATACAGCGCGCGACCCTTCGGCGTGAGGGCGGCGCCGCGTTGTTCGATTTCGCCGAAACGCGCGCTGTGGCTGCCACGGGTTTCGGGCTGATCGGTGAAGGCGATCGGCTCGTCCAGCGCTTTGAAGCTGGTCTGGCGCAGCAGGATCGGGCAGTTGCGGCGCGGTGGGCCTTCGATCACCGCTTTCGGTGTGATGCCATGGGCGAGCATCTGTTGCTGCACGGTGTCGATGTCCAGCGTGCGTGGGGTCAGGTGGTTGATGTGCGGGCCCTTGAACGCAACGACATCGGCGACCAAGCGGTGCTGGGCGCTAAGTTTCTGGTACTGCCCGGCGCTGACGGTAGCGCTGTGGTGCCAGCGAAAAGTCTCAAGTGCCTGTCGGACGAATTCTGCGGCTTCGTCGTCATTCAGTCCGCCTGCCGTTTCCGCCTGATCAATCAGGCGCAACGCGGAGTCGGTAAAGATCGAACGACGGGCCAACACCGACTCGGCAAACTCACGTAGTTCAGGATCTTCAATCAGCTCCAGGCGCAGCAACGAGGTAAACACGCGAAACGGGCTGACCTGCAGCGCCTCTTCATGCACCGCGCGAAACGCCGTTGAATGCACCGGCACACCGGCCGGGGTCAGGTCGTAATAACCCACTGGTTGCATGCCCATCACCGCGAACAGGCGGGCGAGGGTAGCCAGTTCGCTCGCGGTGCCGACGCGAATGGCGCCGTGGCGTTCCATGTCCAGGCGCTCGATTTCGCCGGTGCGCTTGAGCTGTCCGGCAATCTCAAGCTGGCGTGCCAGCACGTCGCGGTTGGTTTTCTCCACCAGTTCCATCAGCGCGCCGTACAGCGGCACCTCTTCGCGATACATGTCAGACATCGCTCGGGAAAAGCGTTGGCGGATCAGGTCAGGGCTGACGAACGGCTGCACGGTCATGAAAAAATTCCTGCCACGGTGACGAAATGGATACCGGAAAAGATCGCAGCCTTCGCCCACGCGGGCAAACGAAGAATCCTACGGACTTCATTCTGCCAATGACTGATCCACCAGTTCGATCCAGTGCCTGACCGGCGTGCGCCCGGCGCTCGCCAGATGGCTCTGACAGCCCACATTGGAAGTGACGATCAACTCCGGTCGGCCGCTTTCCAGGGCGTTGAGGCGCTGATCGCGCAGTTGCCGCGCCAGCACCGGTTGGGTCAGCGAGTAAGTGCCCGCCGAGCCGCAGCACAAATGGCCATCCGGTACCGGCGTGAGGTTAAAGCCGAGTCGGGTCAGCACTGCTTCCACTGCGCCGCCGAGTTTCAGTGCGTGCTGCAAAGTGCACGGGCAATGCACGGCGATGCGTCGTTCGCTGGCGGCGCAGACCTGTTCCAGCGGTTCCTGCGCGATAACTTGCACCAGGTCCCGAGTCATTTCGCTGATCTGCCGAGCCTTGTCGGCATAGACCGGATCATCCGCAAGCAAATGCCCGTAATCCTTGATGAACGCGCCGCAACCGCTGGCCGTCTGCACGATGGCTTCAGCGCCGTTCTGCAGGTGCGGCCACCAGGCGTCGATGTTCTGTCGAGCGCGGTCGAGACCTTTGCCCTGAGCGTCGAGGTGATAGTCGAGAGCGCCGCAGCAACCGGCCTCGCTCACCGGGGTGACGCTGATGCCCAGGCGATCGAGCACCCGCGCGGTCGCGTCATTGGTATTCGGCGACAGACCCGGTTGCACGCAACCTTCGAGCAACAACACCCGGCGCGCATGCCGAGGAGCAGGGCGCGACCCCATAACACCCAAGCGCTGCGGCAGTTTGCTTTCCAACAGGCGCGGCAGCAGTGGCCGAAAGGTCGCGCCCATGCGCAGCAAGCCTTTGAACAAACCCGGATTCGGCGCCAACGCGCGCAAGCCTTCGCGCAGCAAGCGCTGTGCGGCGGGGCGTGGCACCGCGCTGTCGACCACCGCACGGCCGATGTCGAGCAGGTTGTGATAATCGACGCCGGACGGGCAGGTGGTTTCGCAGTTGCGGCACGACAGGCAACGATCCAGATGCAGTTGCGTCTGTTCGGTGGCCGGTGCGCCTTCGAGCACTTGCTTGATCAGATAAATGCGCCCGCGCGGCCCGTCGAGTTCATCGCCGAGCAATTGATACGTCGGGCATGTCGCGTTGCAGAAGCCGCAATGCACGCAGGTGCGCAGGATCTTTTCCGCTTCGCCAGCGCGGGGCAATTGCCGCGATTGCTCGCTGAGGGTGGTTTGCATGGCTAGACCTCCTCATACATTCGCCCGGGGTTGAACAGCCCTTGCGGGTCGAGTTGCGCCTTGAGTTGCCGGTGGTAGCGCAGCAGGGTTGGCGCCAAGGGTTGAAACGGCGAATCGGTGGCGCCGTGGGTAAAGCACGTTGCATGGCCGCCCAAGGAATGGGCGAGTGCGTGAATCTCAGTGCTGTCGGACTTCAACCAGCGTTGCGCGCCGGCCCAGTCGATCAGTTGCTCGCCGGGCAACTCGAGCGGGCCGAGATTGTTTGGCAATGACAGGCGCCACAGTGGCAAGCCTTCGTCGAAAAAACTCAGCCGCTGTTCGTTGAGATCGCGCCAGAAAACCGAGTCCAACGGCTCACCACCGAGGCGTTGATGCGCAGCGGTCACCGAACCTTCGCCACCTTCCAGACGCAGATACAGACTCTGGCCATCGTGACACGCGGCGCTGATCGGCAGCGGTTGCTGGCCCCATTCGGCAAGTTTGCTCAAGGCCCGAGCGCAGTCGATATCGAGGCGAATGCTCAGGCACTGGCGTGGTTTCGGCAGGACTTTCAGCGACACTTCAGTGAGCACGCCAAGGCAGCCGAAACTGCCGGCCATCAGCCGCGACAGGTCATAACCGGCGACGTTTTTCATCACTTCGCCACCGAAGCGCAAATGCTGACCGAGGCCGGTGATCACCCGCGTGCCGAGAACGAAGTCGCGTACCGAGCCTGACCACGGCCGGCGTGGTCCGGACAGTCCCGTGGCGATCATGCCGCCGACCGTGGCGCTGTCGGCGAAGGACGGTGGTTCGCAGGGCAACATTTGCCCGGCGTCATCCAGCGCCGCGAGCAACTCGGACAACGGCGTGCCGGCACGTGCGGTGACCACCAGTTCGGTCGGGTCGTACTGGACGATGCCGCGATGAGCACGGGTGTCGAGCACTTCGCCGGCCACCTCGCGGCCGAGAAAGGCCTTGCTGTTGCCGCCCTGAATCTTCAGCGGCGTGGCATTGGCCCGCGCGGCGTTGACCTGATCGAGCAGGGCCTTGGCAGCGTCGAAATCAGCCATCAGAATCGCTCCAGCTCGGGGAAGGGCAGTTGCCCGGCGTGAATGTGCATCGCGCCGAATTCGGCGCAGCGATGCAGGGTCGGAATGTTCTTGCCGGGATTGAGCAGGCCCTGCGGATCGAACGCGGCTTTCACCGCATGAAACAGCAGTAACTCGTCGCTGTTGAACTGCGCGCACATCTGATTGATTTTTTCGCGGCCGACCCCGTGCTCGCCAGTGATGCTGCCGCCGACTTTTACGCACAATTCGAGGATCTTGCCGCCCAACGCCTCGGCGCGATGCAGTTCGCCGGGCTGGTTGGCATCGAACAGAATCAGCGGATGCATGTTGCCGTCGCCGGCATGGAACACGTTGGCTACGCGCAAACCATATTCTTCGCCAAGACGCGAGATGCCTTGCAGCACAGCGGGCAATTCGCGGCGCGGGATGGTGCCGTCCATGCAGTAATAATCCGGCGACAACCGACCAATCGCCGGAAACGCGTTTTTGCGCCCGGCCCAGAAACGCACGCGCTCGGCTTCGTCCTGGGCCTGGCGCACCTCGCTGGCGCCGGCCGCTGTCATCACTTCCCGTACGCGCTGGCAATCGTCGTGCACGTCGGCTTCGACGCCGTCGAGTTCGCACAGCAGAATCGCCTCGGCGTCGACTGGGTAACCGGCGTGGATGAAGTCTTCGGCGGCGCGGATGGCGAGGTTGTCCATCATTTCCAGACCACCCGGAATGATCCCTGCTGCGATGATTTCGGCAACCGCACGGCCGGCCTTTTCCACTGAATCGAAACTGCCGAGCAGGACCTTGGCGACTTGCGGTTTGGGTAATAATTTCACCGTGACTTCGGTGATGATCCCCAGCAGGCCTTCGGAGCCGGTGAACAAGGCGAGCAGGTCAAAACCGGCTGAATCGAGCGCCTCGGAGCCCAGCGTCAGGCGTTCACCCTCGATGGTCAGCACTTCGATTTTCAGCACGTTGTGCACGGTCAGGCCGTACTTGAGGCAATGCACGCCACCAGCGTTTTCCGCGACGTTGCCGCCGATCGAACAGGCGATTTGCGACGACGGATCGGGCGCGTAATACAAGCCGAACGGGGCCGCCGCTTGAGATATGGCGAGATTGCGCACCCCCGGCTGAACCCTCGCGATACGTGCAGCGGGGTCGATGTGCAGGATGTTGTTGAACCGCGCCATGACCAGCAGCAGACCTTTTTCCAAAGGCAGGGCGCCGCCGGACAATCCTGTGCCGGCACCCCGCGCGACGACGGGCACGTTGTTCTGATGGCAGAGTTTCAGCAGGGTTTGCACTTGCTCCAGACGCCGGGGCAGGGCGACCAGCATCGGCGTGGTGCGGTAGGCGGAGAGGCCGTCGCATTCGTAGGGTTTGAGTTCATCTTCGCGCCAGAGGATGTCCAGGTCCGGCAGGGCTTGTTGCAGGGCCTTGAGCAATTCGCCCTTGTTCACCTCGGGCAACGGGCCGTCGAGGCGTTCGTCGTAAAGGATGTTCATCTCTGTCGTTCCAGAAATTCCCCGTACAGCCGCGCGGTATTTCCCGGCTGTTCGACCATCGGCATATGCCCGACGTGATCCCACACATCCACTTCGAGATTGGCGATGCCTTTGCTCCACACCGGCACGCTGCTGACGTCGATCAGGCGATCCTTGCGCCCCCACAGCAACAGCGCCGGGCATTTGATCTCGGCCAGTTTCGGCTCCATCGGCGGGCTGGCACGGAAGTCACGGAAGATTTCTTCAAGCTCGTCACGTTGTTGCTCATAGCGCTGAGCGACGGCGTCGAGCACCGGTTTCGGCACCCATGGCGGCGACTCCATGGTCATCGCGTAGAAGCGCTGAAACTCTTCGCGGGAATTGATCAGGAACGGATTGTGCCCGCGCGCCAGGTGGCGCTCCATGTCGCTCGGCTCCGGTGCGGTGACGCCGGCCGGGTCGATCAAGGCCAGCGAGGCGATGCGCTCGGGATAGGTCGCCGCCAGCCACGCGGCAATGTAGCCGCCCATGGAGTTGCCGATGACGTGGACTTTTTCTACGCCGCAGACATCGAGCAGTTGAATCATGCGTTTGGCCTGAACCGCAATGTCGTAACCGCCGCCAGCCTTGAAGCCAGTCTCACCGTGGCCGGCCAGATCCGGTATGATCACCCGATACTGACGGACGAAGTGCCGGGCGCAGCGCAGCCAGAGGTTTTTATCGGCGCTGAAGCCGTGCAGCATCAGGATCGCGCTGGACGCCTCGTACGGCCCGCCTTGCCAGGTCGACACGGTCATTTCGGCGATCGGCACTTCGATCTTGTGCAGTTTGTACAACTTGGCCTCGCTGGCCATGGCCAGGTTGTACAGCCAATGGCCGACCGCCGGGTAACTCAACCAGCTCCAGGCCACGAAAACCGCAAGTGCGACAAACAGCAAAAGCATCGACGTCTTCCTTTTACGTGTTCAGGACAAAATATGGTCGGCCGGTTTCAGCGCCCGGGTCAGCAGGTGATAGCTGAAACTGAAGCCGGGAAACATCGCGATCACATGACCGCTCTTGCTCTGGTACCAACTGTGACAGCCGCCGGACTTCCACACCGTGCGCTGCATTTCCCGGTGGATCATTGCAGTGTAGGTACGTTCCGCGTCATGACGTACTTCGATGCTGCGCAGGCCTTTGGCCTGCACGGTGCAGATGCAGTCGAGGATGTAGTTCATCTGCGATTCGATGATGAACAGCGCCGAGGTGTGGCCAATGCCGGTGTTCGGCCCGGTGACAATAAACAGATTGGGGAAATCTGGCAGGCTGGTGCCGAGGTAGGCGCGCGGGTATTCGGCCCAGACGTCTCTGAGTTGCACCGCGTTTTTGCCGCTGACCGGGTAGGAAATCACCCCATCGGTGGCGTCGTAACCGGTCGACCAGACGATCAGATCAACATCGAGATGCTCGCCGTCCACGGTGTTGATCCCGCTTTCATCGATCGAAGCGATGCCATGCTCGCGGCTGTGCAGTGTGACGTTGGCGCGGCTCAGCGCCGGATAATACGTGCTGGACACCAGCACCCGTTTGCAGCCGATGGTGAAATCCGGGGTGAGTTTCTGTCGCAGCAGCGGGTCTGGAACCTGGCGTTTGAGAAAACGCAGCGCATGTTGCTGAACCAGGTGAATCGCCGGTTTCGAGTATTTGAAGGCGATCACCCGGGTTTCGAATTGCCAGTAGATCAGCCAGCGCAGGAGCTTGTAAGCCGGCTTCAAGCCGAGCAGCCAGCGCTGGAAACGGCCGAATTTGCGATCGGCTCGGGGCAGCACCCAATGCGGCGTGCGCTGGAACACATGCAGGTGTTCGACTTGTGGCGCAATCGCCGGGATCACCTGCGCGGCGCTGGCACCACTGCCGACGATCGCCACGCGTTTACCGCGATAGTCGTAGCTGTGATCCCAATTATTTGTGTGAAAAGTCTTGCCTTGAAAGCGATCCATCCCTGGAAAGTGTGGGATGACCGGCTGACTCAACGGCCCGGACGCGTTGATGAGGAATTGGGTTCGGAAAGTACCTTTGGCACGGGTGTGCACCAACCAATGCTTTTCCGCATCGTCCCATTCGACGCGCTCGACATCGGCCCCCAGTTCTACGCGTTCGCGCAAACCGAACTGCTCGATTACCTGTTCGGTATAGCGCTGCAATTCTGCCTGTTCGGCGAACATCTGCGTCCAGCGGTAGGGCGCAAATGACAGCGAATACAGCGGCGACGGCACGTCCACGGCTGCACCGGGATAGGTGTTCTGACACCACGTGCCGCCGAAGAAGTCGCGTCGCTCGAGAATGCGAAAGTCGTCGATCCCGGCCTTGAGCAGGTTGACCGCCGCGCACTGGCCGCCGAAACCGCTGCCGATGATCAACACAGCGTAGGTATGCATGTGCCCCCTTTTTGTAGTTGTTTTTCCATTTCCCCTCTTTCATTTATAGCCAAGTCTGGGCCGCGTGTGCGGCGCTGATGGCGCTCTATTCAGGCCGCTGGCCGGTGATGGCTATTTAACGGTGCCCTGATAGACTCCGAACACACCGTGTCTGGGTGTAACCATGCATCGCGCGGTCGAGGCCCTTATGGGAAATACGCGAGGAAAGGGACTTTCACTGGCCAGGAGGCTGTATACGTCGCGGGTGTTCGGGCTGCTGCTCGGGCTGATGTGTGTCAGTGTGGCGATGCATGCGCTCGATCCGCCGCTGTGGGTGTGGGGTCTGATGCTGTTCAACGGCCTGGTCTGGCCACATCTGGCCTTTCAATGGGCCCGCCGGTCGAGCGTGCCGTTTCGCGCCGAACATCGCAATTTGCTGATCGACGCATTCATGGGCGGCTTCTGGGTCGCCGCCATGCAGTTCAATCCGCTGCCCAGCGCAACCACGATTTCGATGATGGCGATGAACAACGTCGCCATTGGCGGTGGGCGGTTTTGCTGGCGGGCACGGTGGCGCAGCTATTGGGCATCGGCGTGGGGCTGGTGGTGTTTGCGCCGGCGTTCATCCCGCCAACAACCCCGCTGCAGCTATACGCCTGTTTGCCATTGCTGTTGCTGTATCCGCTGGCGCTGGGCTGGATCTGCTTTCGCCAGGCTTCGACCCTCGGTCGGCACAAGCGCGAATTATTGGCGTTGAGTCGTACCGACAGCCTCACTGGTCTGCTCAATCACGGCGCGTGGAAGGATCAACTGAACCTCGCATTCCAGCGCTGCAACCGCCAGCAGCAGGGCGCCGCGATTGCGCTGATCGACATCGATCATTTCAAGGTAATCAATGACACCTATGGCCACGTCGCTGGCGATATCGTCCTGCGCCAGTTGAGCAAACTGCTCAAACAGAATCTGCGCGCCACGGACGTGGCCGGACGATACGGCGGGGATGAGTTCTGCGTGATCCTGCCGGAGCTGCCGCTGTTCAATGCCGCCCAAGCCATGGAAGCCTTGCGCGAGCGTTTCGCGCTTCTGGGCTATGAGCAGAACCCGGCGCTGAAGGTAAGTCTGAGCATTGGCCTGGCCGCATACGACCCGAGCCATGCCGACGCCACGCGCTGGCTGGATGAAGCCGATCAGGCGTTGTATGAAGCCAAGGCGAGTGGGCGTAATCGGGTGATCTGCATCAGCGACAACAAGCCGAGGCAGGCGCTGCTGGATTCGGTTTGACGAGGGTTGCTGATGCCTGTGGGAGCGAGCCTGCTCGCGAAAGCGCTGGGTCAGTCGGTATCAATATGGTTTGCCACGACGCCTTCGCGAGCAGGCTCGCTCCCACCGGGGTATGTGTTGTCGGTTAGATCAGTGTCGCATCCACTATAGAGCCTTGCGCCGATGTCGGTTACGGTTGAATCCCTCCGACACGAAACAAGGACTGCTTCATGACGTTCTCATTTCCCCGCTCCCTGTTGGCCGCCAGCCTCGGTCTGTCCCTCGCGTTCTCGGCCGTAAACGCTTTCGCCGAACCGCATAAACAAGTGCTCGCCGATGCCGAGCAGTACCAGCCGAAGCCCTGAAGTTACTGGAGCGACTGGTCAATATCGACTCCGGTTCCGGTTATGAACCGGGCCTGAAACAGGTCAGCGACATTGCCATCGATGAGCTGAAAAAACTCGGCGCAACCATCGAACTGGTGCCCAACACGCCGGAAAAATCCAACCACGTGCTGGCCACGCTCAAAGGCACCGGCAAGGCAAAAATCCTGCTGATGGCGCACATGGACACGGTGTTCAAGGAAGGCTCGGCTGCCGAGCGGCCATTCCACATCAAGGACGGCCGCGCCTACGGGCCGGGGGTGATGGACGACAAGGGCGGGATCGTCGCCGGTATCTACGCGCTGAAAGTGCTGAAGAACCTCGACTTCAAGGATTACGCGCAGATCACTTTCCTGCTCGACGCCAGCGAAGAAACCGGCTCGGACGTCGCCACCGACCTGATCAAGAAAACCGCCAAACAGCACGATGTGACCCTCAACCTCGAACCGGGCCGCCCGGCCGATGGCCTGGTGGTGTGGCGCAAGGGCAGTGCGACGGCGCTGGTCGAAGTCAAAGGCAAAGCCGCTCACGCCGGCGTCGCGCCAGAGTTGGGACGGAACGCGGCGATGGAAGCGGCGCACCAGATTCTGCAACTGGGCAAGCTCGGCGACGAGGCGAAGAAGACCACCATCAACTTCACCGTGCTCAAGGCCGGCGATCGCACCAACGTGATTCCGGATCAGGCCACGGCCAAGGCGGATGTGCGCGCGGCAGTGCCGGAGGAATTTGATCGCATCGAGAAGGATCTGGCGCGGGTCTCGCAGGAAAAGTTGATCGCCGATACCGAAGTGAAAACGTCCTTGCAGCGCGGTTTACCGCCGATGCCACAAACGGCCGAGTCGGATCGCCTGATGGCCATGGCCCAGGGAATTTACGGCGAGATTGGCCGCAAGCTGACCGAGGAGGGCAGTGGTGGCGCGGCGGATGCCAGTCTGTCCGCAGGGGTTGGCACGCCGACTCTGGATGGCTTCGGGATTGTCGGCGGCAATATTCACACGCCCGAGGAATACGCCGAAGTGGCGAGCGTGGCGCCGCGGATTTATCTGTTGTCGCGGATGATCATGGAGTTGGCGAAGCCGCGGTGATGAGGTAACTGTCCCGATCTAGCGTTGTAACTTCAGACGCTTTCGCGAGCGGGCTCGCTCCCACAGGGGATCGCATTTCAACTGTGGGAGCGAGCCTGCTCGCGAAGGGGCCGGTGCTGCGTTTGCGTCACTCCTTGACGCTCATGTACTCCTTGGCCCAGAGAATATATTCCTCGGGTTGGGTATAGGTGTGCGTCAATTCGGTCGCGCTCAGATCGGCGGCCTGGGTGAAGATCTGCCGCTGTTCGCGCAGGCTGTCGTAAGTCGCTTTGATCGCAGCGAAGTAGGCGCCGTGGCCGTCGATGGTCACGCGCACCCCGAGTTCTGCCAGACGTTTGTCGTCGCGCAGGGCCGGGTTACCGTACGTGACCAGCATCAGCGGCACGGTCAGGTGCTCGGCGATTTGTTCCAGTTGGTCGAAATCCTGCACGCCGACCATGCAGATACCGTCAGCGCCCGCCGCCTGATATTGGCGGGTGCGGCTGATGATTTCCTGGATCGGCAGAATGCCGGCGTTGGTGCGGGCGATGATGGCCATCTCGGTGTCGACCCGGGCTTCCAGCGCCGCGCGGATCTTGCCGACGCCTTCGGCCACGGTGATCAGGTCGGTGGATTTGCGCCCGAATTGCGCGGGCAGCAGGGTATCTTCGATGGTCAGTGCAGCAACGCCGGCGCGTTCCAGTTCGACGATGGTGCGCATCACATTAAGGGCGTTGCCGTAGCCGTGATCGGCGTCGGCGATCACTGGCAATTGGGCGACGCGGCCAATGCGCGTGGCCT
The DNA here is from genome assembly GCA_030544685.1 of Pseudomonas sp. B21_DOA. Lineage (NCBI taxonomy): Bacteria > Pseudomonadati > Pseudomonadota > Gammaproteobacteria > Pseudomonadales > Pseudomonadaceae > Pseudomonas > Pseudomonas sp. B21_DOA. Next base: position 3,219,618 of record CP086683.1, read on the forward strand.
GTTCGGCGAATTCACTGAGGGTGATCAGGGCGAAGTCCGGTGCGCCGAGTACCTGCAGCGAGGCCACGGAACCGCCGAGGATACCTACTTCAAAACCCAGGTCAGCGGCGATGCGGGCGGACATCGGATCGAACACCGAAGCCGTGTGATAGCAAGTGTCGGAGGCCAGCAGCTGACGGAAGTTACGGCGCAAATCTTGATGGGAAAGCCTGGTCATACGAGTTCCACCAATACATAAGGAATGGAAAGGCTTGAGCAAAGGTGTCAACGCCGAAGAATGAAAAGGCTATCACGCGAATGGGTCAAGAATCATGACGAATTTGCTCAGTGAGACTGGCGGCTGAAAGGTTTAACCTCCTGCGCTGGAAAAAACAGGCCGCCACGGCGTGCTGCTGTTGATGGGGCAGGAGTACCGCACGCACCGAATTGCCCGGCTGAAGTTGCAGGCGTTTGGCGGTGAGACGATCAACCACCAGGCTGTTGCCTACCAGTCGACCGGGGGCCACGGTAATGCGGCAGTTTTCCAGGCGGCGGTTGTGAATCAGCCACAGCGGCGCCTGCTCGTCCGGGGTGCCGAGGCTAAGTGTCAGTTCGAGACTGTCACGCACCGTGCGGATGCTGCGGATCGGCGCTTCGATGACCGGGCCACCATCGAAAATATCGATGTAGCCCTGGTGCGCAAAGCCTTCGGCCTGAAGAATTTTCAGCGCTGGCTGAGTGTTCGGATGCGTCTGGCCGATCGCGGCCTGCGCCTGTTCGGTCAATAGGCAGGTATACAGTGGCTGGCGCGGCATCAGTTCGGCAATAAAGGCTTTGTTGCCCAGGCCCGACAAGTGATCGGCGTGGGTGAAATCCATCTGGAAAAAGTGCCGGCCGAGGCTGTCCCAGAACGGCGAGCAACCGTTTTCATCGGCACTGCCGCGCAGTTCGGCGATCATCTTCTCGCCAAACAGGTGCGGAAATTCGGCGACGAACAGCAGACGCCCCAGCGACAACAGGCGGCCATTGCTGCCGTTGCGCTGGTCATGGCGCAGGAACAGCGAGCACAGCTCGGATTGGCCGGTCAGTTCGTTATTGAGGAACAACGTCGGAATCTGTCGCTGAATGCCCAGATCTGGCGCCGAACTGACGGTTACGCCGAGCCGGTAGTTGTACCAGGGTTCGCGCAAGCCAACGGCGCCAGCCATCGCGCTGACACCGACCACGCGCTGTTCATCGTCCTCAAGCACAAACAGGTAATCGGCATCGGCCCGTTCCACCTGTTCGGCGAAGGCCCGTTGCGCCCAGCGCACTCGGTGCGCGAGGCGGTCCTCGTTGACCGGGAGGGTAGTAAAACCCGGTCCGGCTTGTTCGACGAGGGTCATCAAGGCAGGCAGGTCGCTGACTTTTACCGGACGGACAATCATGCTCCAACTCCTTGCAGGCACGGAAGGCAAACGCGGCTCACAGTGCGACCAGCCGTATCGAACTGCCATCGCTGACCTTCAGCGCCGCGCAGATGGCGGGGGTCAGGGGCAGCGGCTGACCGGGGTGATAGTCGAGTTCGGTGACCATCGCGCGGTAGTCATGCAGGGCGTCGTTGCTGAGCAGGTAACGGCCACGGGCGTCGGTCGATACTTGTTGGCGGACAATGGCGGTCTGGCTGTCAGCGATCGAGCGAATGTTCGCGGTGCGCGCATAGAGGGTCGGGCCGGCGTCGAACAGGTCGATGTAGCTGTTGGTTTCGAAGCCCTCGCGTTCAAGGATATCGAATGCTTCCTGGCCGTCCGGATGCACGCGGCCAATACAGTCCTGCGCCGCTTGCGGCAGCATCGGCACATAGATCGGGTATTGCGGCATCAGTTCGGCGAGAAACGTGCGGTTCTGCAAACCGCACAGACGTTCGGCTTCGGCGTAGGGCAGGTCGAAGAAATGCTTGCCCAGCGCATCCCAGAATGGCGAATGCCCCTGTTCGTCGCTGTAGCCGACGATCTCGGTGATCACCGCCTCGGAGAACCGCTGCGCATGCGCGGCAATGAACAGCAGGCGCGCCCGCGACAGCAGTTCGGAAAACGGTGTGCGCACCAGCGTGGCGTCGATGTGGAAACCGCGCAGCAAGGTATGCCCGCTGAGGTCATGGCACAGCGACAACGCCGGCACGCCGTGCTCGATGTTCAATTCCCGCGAAGCGCTGGTGAAATGGCGGTTGCGCAGGCTGTAGAACGGCTCCTTGAAACCGGCGGTGGCAAGGATTTCCGAGCAGCCGACCAGTTGCTGGCGTTCGAGATCTTCGAGCACGAAGAAATAGTTCTCCGGCCCCTGCGCTGCAGCGGCGCTGTCGAAAGACACGCACGACGCGGCGATTTTCTCGCGCAGGTGTTCGCTGTCATCCGGCAGCGAAGTCACGCCGATCAGGCTCTCGCGAGCCAGGCGCTGTAGCTGGGGCAGATCATTCTGCTCGACTGGGCGTAAGACCAGCATGGATGTACTCCTGTATCAAAAGGTTCGGCCCGTTCGCCGAACCTGACTATCACTGTCGGTTTCCACGCGTTGAATCGGCGGTCGCCTGATTTGTTGTCAGACGCCGCTCTTTTTCTTGTCAGCCTTTGCTCGGATCGGGCAGCGCAGTGCTGGCGCCGAGCTTGTTGAGGAAGAACAGGTACACCAGGCCCAGGGCAATCCAGATCAGACCGAGTTTCTGCGCATCGACGCCCATGTTGTACATGATGGCGGCGACGATGATGAAGCCGATCACCGGGCAGAGCAGATGGCGTACAACTTGCCCGGATTTCTGCCGACGCCAGTATTGGTTGATCACAGTCAGGTGCAGCAGCATGAAACCGCTGAGTGCGCCGAAGTTGATCAGCGAGGTGAGAATGTCCACCGCATTGAGGAACAAGTAGCAGATCAGCAGCGACAGCACCGCCACCAGATAAATGCTCAGGTACGGCGTGTTGTGTTTCGGGTGAACCCTGGCCAGCACCTTCGGCAGTTTGCCGTCGCGGGCCATGCCGAACAGCAGACGCGACACCGCAGCCTGCGAGGTGATCGCCACCGCGACGCCCCAGGCCAGTGCTGTCGCCACCGCAGTCAGCGTTGCCAGCCAGCTGCCGGCGGCGATTTCAGCGATTTCATAGAAGGCGGTGTCGGCGGACTTGAAGCCCATGCCCGCCGCCAGATCGGTGGCAATCCACGTCTGTACCACGAAAATCGTGCCCATCACCGCCAGCGTGATCAGCGCTGCCTTACCGACGCTGCGGCCGGGGTCTTCCTTGATTTCTTCGGCGAGGGTCGAGATCGCATCGAAGCCGAGGAACGACAGCACGGCGATCGACACCGCTTGCATCAGCAGGGCGAAGTTGAAGGTTTCCGGGTGATACAGCGGCGCCATGGTCAGCTCGCCGTTACCGCCACCGTTGTGCAGGGCGTTCCAGGCGTAGAACAGGAAGATGCCCAGCACCACCAGTTGTGCCAGCAGGAACAGGATGTTCATTCGCGCGGTGAAGGTGATGCCGCGCAGGTTGACGAATGTCGCGCTGACCAGGAACGCCAGAATGAAGCCGACCTTGGGGATGTCCGGGTACAGGTGGTTGAGCGCCATCGCCGCATACAGGTACAGCAGCGGTGGAATCAAAAGGTAATCGAGCAGCATCAGCCAGCCAGCGATGAAACCGACGTGTTGGTTAAGGCCGCGTTGCGCGTAGGAATACACCGAGCCTGCTATCGGAAAGGCCTTGGCCATGCTGCCGTAACTCAGCGCGGTGAACAGCATCGCGACCATGCCGATGATGTACGCCAGCGGCACCATCCCCGGTGCTTCGGCGTTGACGTAGCCATACACACCGAACGGGGCGATGGGGATCATGAAAATCATCCCGTACACCACCAGATCGGTCAGCGTCAGGCTACGTTTCAACTCTTGCTTGTAGCCGAATTCTTCAATTTCCATGAAGCGCAACTCCTTGTCAGCCATCGGTCGTTTTAGTTGTTCTATCGGTCCATCATTTACCGCGATTCCTACAGCAAAGGCGCGAGGTAGCCGGCCCAGCGCGATACGGCTTCGGGGCTGCGCAGCAAGTCATTGCGCACCTCGATCAGCACTGCTTCAAGGCCGCGGGCGTCGCCGTGCACCGGCACGGTCATGTCGCCCAAGGGATCAATTCTGTACGGCTGGTTGCCCGCCACCTTCAGCGGGTGCGCTTGCAGCCCGTCGAGCAGACGCTCGGCATAGTCTTTGGCCTGGCCGAACAATACGCCGACTTCCAGTGGTCGCGGCTGGCCGTAATACACCGGGGTGAAACTGTGAATGCCGACCACCCGCACCGGCCGGCCTTGGGCAATGCGCTCGTCGATCAACGTCTGCAAGCGCGCATGAAACGGTTTGAACAGCGTCTGCCGTCGATACTCGCGCGCCGCTTCGTCCAGATCGCGATTGCCGGGTATCTGGTAGATCTCGCTTTGCAGCGGGATGCTGTCCGGCGCATGGCGCGGTCGGTTGAGGTCGATCAACAGCCGTGAATAATTGGCGCTGAGCAGGGTGGCGCCAAGCTGTTGAGACAACTGTTCGGCCAGTTGCAGCGCGCCGATGTCCCAAGCGATGTGTTCGCGCGCGGCCGCCTCGTCCAGGCCCAGGTTATTCAGGGCTTCGGGGATGTAACGACTGGCGTGCTCGCACACGAGGATCAACGGATTCGTCGAGTCCTCGCGGCTCAGGTTGTAGACCGGTCGGGTGTACAACCCCAGCTCGGCGGATTCAGTACAGGCGTGCATAGTGCTCACACAGGTCAGCGGGCGAGAGCTGTTCCGTCAGCGCCAGTTCCTCGGTTTTCAGGGCGTAATACGTGTCGAGCAACGGCTTGGGCAGCCATTCATTGAAGGCTGCACTGTCACGCAGGCAATCCAGCGCCTGGGCCAGCGAGGCGGGCAGGGCGACGATGCCCCGGGCCTTGCGTTGCTCGTCGTTGAGTGAATCGGGAATTTCATCGGTGATCGCGTTCAGCGCCAGACGCTGTTCGATGCCCAGCCGCCCGGCGATCAGCAACGCGGCCATGGCCAGATGCGGCGAGGCGGTGGCGTCCATGGCGCGGAATTCCAGGTTGAACTGCTGCGCGGCGGACTTGCCACCCAAGGTCACGGTCGGGCAGATGCGCAGCGCCGCTTCACGGTTCTGCTGCCCCAGGCAGGCGTACGACGCGCTCCAGTGGTGCGGCTGCAATCGCTGGTACGACAGCGGCGTCGGCGCGGTGAACGCGCACAGCGCCGGCAGATAGTGCAGGACGCCGGCAGCCCAGTGCTGGCCGATGCTCGACAGGCCGTTGCTGGTGCCAGCTTCGTACAGCATCGGCTGGCCGGCCAGATCGAGCAGGCTCACGTGCAGGTGCACACCGTTGCACACCGCTTCGGCGGCGGTCTTCGGCGCAAAACTCAGATCCAGGCCCATTTGCCGGGCGATTTCCCGGGTGATTTCCCGCACGTTGACCGCGCGATCGGCCGCCGCGACGCCAAGGGTCGGGCGGCAGGTGATTTCGTATTGGTGTTTGCCGTATTCCGGCAGGAACATTTCCGGCTCGACGCCGCCGGCGCGCAGGGCGCTGAGCAGCCAGCCGCCGAACTCGGCGCCTTGACGCTGTGCTTCAAGAGAGAACGCAGCATGTTCGGCTACGCCCGCGTGCAGGTTGAACTCATGTTCGAAGGCGGCGTTGACTTGCAAACCCAGCTCATCGCGATAGCGTTCGATTTCATCGCGCAACAGCGTACGTGGGCAGGCGCCCCAGGCTTGACCGTCGGTCTCGCGAATATCGGCGTGGATGAAATCCAGCACCGGCGCATTGGCGTCGGGGCCGTTGCCGACGGTCACGCGGCTGTCCAGGTCGGGTATCAGCCGCAGGTCGCCATACGCGCCCCAAGGACTGCTCGAGGCGATGATGTCTTGCGGCGTCAACGCACTGTTGGCCGGAACCCAGCCGCAACCTGCTGCCTGGTAGTGCTCCAGTTCATCGGTAGGAAACGAGCGGCCACGGGTAATGCCGATCAGGTCGGTGGTGACCAGCGTAGTCATCGGCAGCGGCGTCAGGCGTGCGCTCATGGCTGCATCTCCCGTAAACGGCCAAGCACGGTTTCAGTGTCGGTGATCCAGCAGTAACCCTTGATCGCGTTGAGGCAGGCGTGGTGGCGTTCGGCTGTGTAAGTGGCGCAGGCGTCTTCGACCAGCGTCACCAGATAGCCCCGGTCGGCAGCGTCGCGCACGGCCATGTCGACACATTGGTCGGTGACGATGCCAGCGATGATCAGATGACGGGTCTGCAGGTTACGCAGTACATAGTCGATGTTGGTCGAGTTGAACACCCCGGAGGAGGTCTTTGGCAGCACGATTTCGTTCTCGGCCGGGGTCAGTTCAGCGATGACCTGCGCTTGCGCGCTGCCCTTGGGCAGGTGCATGTCCGACAGCTTGTGATCCAGCGAACGGTCGCGACCGTCGGCGGTCAGGCTTTCGATGATGGTGTGCAGTACGTTTTGCCGCGCCTGGCGAAAGGCGCCGAGCAGACGTTGCTGGTTGGGCACCACCTGGCTGCGCGCGCGGTGGAGAAAATATTCGGCCTCCGGCCCGCTCAGGTGCGGGTCGAATTGCGGCTCGAGCCAGGCGCGCTGCATGTCTACCAGCAACAAAGCGGTGTGGTCGAACGCAAACGGCAGGTCGCGTGGCGAGCGGTGGGGAAGGCTGAACATCCTTATTTTTCCTCCATCAGGTGAGTCGCAAAGTCATTGCGCAGGGCATCGATGCCCTCCAGGCGATCGGCCGGGTCCGGCACGCGCAAGGTCAGGCAGGCGATCAGCGCCTCGACCTGCGCCAGCGCCGGCACCATGGTGTCGAACGGCGAGGCCGACTCCACCGGCGCGCTGATGATCAAGTCGGCCAATTCGCGCAGCGGCGAGGCGTAGACATCGGTGAACAGCACTACCCGCGCGTTATTGTTCTTCGCCGCCTGCGCAACGCGCAGGGCTTGGGTCTGGTAACGCCGGTAGTCGAACACCAGCACCACGTCCTGGCGTTGCAGATCGTATAAACGATCAGGCAGCAGGGCGTTGTCTTCGAGGGCGAAGCAGCCGGGACGCAGCAGACGCAGGTGGTTGAGCAGGTAATTGGCCATCAGAATGCTGAAACGGCCACCGAAGCAGTACACCTGATGGCGGCTATCGAGCAGCCACTCCACGAGGATGCGCACGTCTTCGGGTTGGGTCAGGGCTTGAGTGTCGACCAGCAAGCGTTGACTGTCGGCCAGATAGTGCGCCCATGCATCGTCCTTGTTCTGCTGCGAACGCGGCTGCAACAGCGTGCGTGGCGAGCGCAGGCGATGGTCCATGTCGCTGAGCAAGGCTTCCTGGAATTCAGCATAACCGCCGAAACCGAGCTTTTTCACCAGACGCACGATGGTCGGGTCGCTCACACCGGCATGTTCGGCGAGCCGCGCCATAGGCCCTAGACCGTTGCGCGGATACTGATCGAGCAGGGCGCGGACGACTTTGCGCTCTGACGGCGTCAGGTCCAGGCCGGGGTCGGTGATCAGGTCTCTGAGAGGGGGCATCCGGGCTCCTGCTGGATGGGGTGTCGAATTCGTTTCACAATCCGTTAAAAGAGTATTTATGTAATGTGCGCTACATGTCTAGCGAATTTTTGTACAGGTTCAGCGAGCACCAAAAGCGTGCAAGGCGCCCGTTTAATAAGGCTTAGGCCGGAGTCGCTCAGTGTTGTAGTCCATTGCTGATGGCGGTGTCAGACATTTCGTATAGATGAGTGAGCGCCTGGCAGGCGGTCACGCTCAGGGCCTCCGGTTTGCGGCACAATGACTAGCGGATCGGCTCTGCCGTCGCTTGTTTCAACTTTCAACCGAGAAACCTGCTTGTGCCAAGTAGCCGATTGACATTGATTTGCCATGCACGAACCGTCGCACAGAAACTGGCGCGTTTTCCTACGAATGAGCCTGTTGAAGATTTGCCTGAGGTGTCTGACGCGTTCAAGGCGCGGTTCGCCCCGCCACAGCGGTTGATTTGCGGGCCGGAGTTGCGGACTCGGCAAACAGCAGCGTGGTTGGGGGCCGATGCCGAAATCGACCAGAACCTGCGCGATTGCGATTGGGGACACTGGCACGGCCAATCGATCAAGGATTTGCAGGCCAATCACGCCGACGCGTTGCAAGCCTGGCTGGCCGATCCAGAAATGATGCCCCATGGCGGCGAATCGGTCTCGCAACTGATGCAGCGAGTAGCGACGTGGCTGGACACAATCGCTGCAACGCCGGGGCATGTCGTGGCAATCACTCATCCGTTCGTCATGCGCGCAGCGCTGACGCAGGTGCTGCAAAGCGCGGCGTTCAATGCGATCGACATCGAGCCGCTGGCGACGATCGACCTGCGCTTCAATGGCATCTGGCGCCTACGCTTGCCGGGCATGGCCCTCGAAGAGGAATTCTGATGAAACAGCTGCTGGTCATCGGCATCGGCGCCGGCAATCCTGACTACATCACGATGCAGGCGGTGAAAGCGCTGAACCGGGTCGATGTATTCTTCCTGCTGGATAAAGGCCAGAGCAAGCAGACGCTGATCGATCTGCGCCGCGAGATTTGCGAGCGCTACATTACCGATCACGCTTATCGCTTCGTCGAAGCCAGCAGTCCGGAGCGCGAGCGCGGCGATGTCGACTACACGGCGAGCGTCGATATACTGAACCGCGCCAAGCAACAGACCTTCGAGCGGCTGATCGATGAAGAATTGTCTGACGGCCAGTGCGGCGGTTTCCTGATCTGGGGCGATCCGGCGCTGTACGACAGCACGTTGCGGATTCTTCAGGCGATCCAGTCATCAGGCCGCCGTGAGTTTGAATACGAGGTGATACCGGGGATCACCAGCGTTCAGGCCCTGGCTGCGCAGCACAAAATACCCTTGAACACGATTGGTCGCTCGGTAGAAATCACCACAGGCCGGCGTTTGGCGGCGGGGCAGGTGAGTGAGACGGACAGTCTGGTGGTGATGCTCGATGCCGAAGATTCCTATCAGCAGGTGGCAGATCGGCAGACCGAGATTTTCTGGGGCGCTTACCTGGGCACGCCAGACGAGATACTGATCCGCGGCAGGCTGGCGGATGTGGCCGATGAGATCGAACGGGTGCGCAAAGCGGCGCGGGCGGAGCATGGGTGGATCATGGATACCTATCTGCTGCGCAAGCCTTGAGTGGTTGGCGGCTGAACAAGCGCTTTCGCGAGCAGGCTCGCTCCCACAGAGAAATGCGTTGAGGAATGTGGGAGCGAGCCTGCTCGCGAAGGGCCAGAACATTCACCGCCGATTTGGGCCAGGCAAAAAGAAACCCGGTGCAACGCAAATCGCACCGGGTTTTTGTTGCCAGCCAACAGCGGATGTCGTGGATCCGCCGTCAACCTTGAACTCTGTATCAGGCGCGTTCCAGCGCCAAAGCCACGCCCTGACCGCCGCCGATGCACAGGGTCGCCAGACCTTTTTCGCATCGCGTTTGAGCATTTCGTGCAGCAATGTCACCAGCACGCGGCAGCCCGATGCGCCGATCGGGTGGCCGAGGGCGATGGCGCCGCCGTTGACGTTGACCTTGGCCAGATCCCATTGCAGGTCCTTGGCCACGGCCAGCGATTGCGCGGCGAACGCTTCGTTGGCCTCGATCAGGTCGAGCTGATCGATGCTCCAGCCGGCCTTGTCCAGGCAGCGGCGGGTGGCCGATACCGGGCCTATGCCCATGATCGCCGGGTCGACGCCAGCATTGGCGTAGGCAGCGATTTTCGCCAGAACCGGCAGGCCCAGCGCTTTGGCTTTCTCGGCACTCATCAGAATCACGGCAGCAGCGCCATCGTTCAGCGATGAGGCGTTGCCAGCGGTGACACTGCCGTCCTTTTGAACGCGGGGCGCAGTTTCGCCAAGGATTCTGCGGTGGTATCGCCGCGTGGCTGCTCATCGACCTTGAACGCCACCGGATCGCCTTTGCGCTGGGGAATCAGGATCGGCGTGATTTCATCAACGAAGCGCCCGGCCTCGATCGCAGCCGCAGCTTTTTGCTGGGACGCGGCAGCAAAGGCGTCCTGCTGTTCGCGGCTGATCTGGTATTTGTCGACCAGATTTTCTGCGGTGATGCCCATGTGGTAATCGTTGAACGCATCCCACAGGCCATCGCTGATCATGGTGTCGACGATTTGCGCGTGGCCCATGCGCAGACCGGTGCGGGCGCCCGGCATGATGTAGTTGGACAGGCTCATGTTTTCCTGTCCGCCGGCAATGATCACCTCGGCGTCGCCGCAACGGATCGCCTGCGCGCCCAGATGCAGCGCCTTCAGGCCCGAACCGCAGACCTTGTTCAGGGTCATCGCCGGTACCGCGTGGGGCAGACCAGCCTTGATCGCGGCCTGACGTGCCGGGTTCTGCCCGGCACCGGCGGTCAGCACCTGACCCATGATCACTTCATCGACCTGCGCACCGTCGAGGCCGGTCTGCTCGAGCAACTGGCGGATCACCGCCGCGCCCAGATCGACTGCGGATACATTGGCCAGAGAGCCCTGAAAACTGCCGATCGCGGTACGCGTGGCGGCAACAATGACGACGTCTTGCATTTTCGAATTCCTCACTCGGCAGCGAACTGCATTTCCGGTACGTGATCCGGGACGATCAGTTTACCAGCGGTTTTGGCGACGATTTCTTCAACGCTGACGCCAGGTGCGCGTTCCTTGAGGACAAAAGCGCCATTTTCGATTTCCAGATAGGCGAGGTCAGTCAGCACGCGTTTGATGCAACCGGCGCCGGTCAGCGGCAGGCTGCATTTGGCCAGCAGCTTGGACTCACCGTCCTTCGATGCGTGGGTCATGATGACAATGATGTTGTCGGCACCGGCCACCAGATCCATGGCGCCGCCCATGCCCTTGACCAGCTTGCCCGGGATCATCCACGAAGCGATGTTGCCTTCGACGTCCACTTCAAAGGCACCAAGGACGGTCAGGTCGACATGGCCGCCGCGGATCATCGCGAAGGATTCGGCGGAATTGAAGATCGACGCGCCGATTCGCGCAGTCACGGTTTGTTTGCCGGCGTTGATCATGTCGGCATCGATGGTTTCTTCGGTCGGGAACGGGCCCATGCCGAGCAGGCCGTTTTCCGATTGCAGCATGACTTCCATGCCTTCGGGGATGTAGTTGGCGACCAGGGTCGGAATGCCGATGCCGAGGTTGACGTAGTAGCCGTCCTGCATTTCGCGGGCGACGCGCTGAGCCATTTGTTCGCGGGTGAGTGCCATGTTGTTGTTCTCCGTAGGCCTGAATTATTTGCGGATGGTGCGCTGTTCGATGCGTTTTTCGAACGTGCCGCAAATGACCCGGTCGACGTAGATGCCCGGGGTATGGATTTGCGTCGGGTCGAGTTCGCCGGGTTCGACGATTTCTTCGACTTCGACCACGGTGATCTTGCCGGCGGTGGCGGCCAGCGGGTTGAAGTTCTGCGCGGTGTGGCGGTAAACGACGTTACCGAAATGGTCGGCCTTCCAGCCTTTGACGATGGCGAAGTCGCCGGTGATGGACTCTTCCATCAGGTACTTTCGCCCTTTGAATTCACGCACTTCCTTGCCTTCGGCAACCGGGGTGCCGACGCCTGTGGCAGTGAAGAACGCCGGAATGCCGGCACCGCCCGCGCGCATCTTCTCGGCCAGGGTGCCTTGCGGGGTGAGGATGACTTCGATGTCGCCCTTGAGCAGTTGCTCTTCGAACAGTTTGTTTTCGCCGACGTAAGAGGCGATGACTTTGCTGATTTGGCGGTCGGTTAGCAGCACGCCGAGGCCGAAGCCGTCGACGCCGCAGTTGTTGGAAACCACGGTGAGGTCACGGGTGCCCTTGCGCTTGATCTCGGCGATCAGGTTTTCCGGAATGCCGCACAGGCCGAAGCCGCCGGCGATGACGGTCATGCCGTCTTCCAGCCCGGCCATCGCTTCCTCGTAGGAATACACACGCTTGTCGAAACCTGCCATAGGCACCTCTTTTATTATTTGCGGGCGGCTGGCTAGCCGAATGACTGGAGTGTCGCTCTGTGGGATATATTTGTTAAGTTGATTTTTACGGTTGATTGATTGATAAAACTCACCAGTGGCTGAGATGATCGTTCCCATGCTCTGCGTGGGAATGCCTCTAGGGACGCTCTGCGTCCAGTGACGCGGAGCGTCACGGGCTGCGTTCCCACGCAGAGCATGGGAACGATCAGTAATCACGACTTGCAGCTTAAAGCTTGACGCTTGCAACTGGAGCAAAGCGACCATGACCATCAAACAGATCCGTGCCTTTCTCGCCGTCGCCCATAGCCTGAGCTTTGCCGTGGCTTGCGAGCGCTTGCACCTGTCGCAATCGGCGCTCAGCCTGACCATCAAAGCGCTGGAAGAGGGCCTGGGCGGTCGGCTGTTCAGCCGCAACACCCGGAATGTCGCGCTGACCCCGGAAGGCGAATCTCTGCTGCCGCTGGCGCGCCGGTTGATTGCCGACTGGGACAACGCCGAAGACGAAATGCGTCAGCGTTTCAGCCTGCAACGGGGGCGCGTGACGCTGGCGGCGATGCCTTCGTTCGCCGGCAATCTGCTGCCGCCGATCCTCAAGACGTTTCGCGCGCGTTATCCAAACGTCAACGTGACGGTCAATGATGTAATCAACGAGCAAGTGCTGGAAATGGTCCGCGATCGCCAGGTCGAGCTTGGCGTGGCGTTCGCGCCGATGCAAAGCACTTCGATGAACTTCACACCGTTGTATGTCGACCGTTTTGTCGCTGTGGTGCCAGCGGATTCAGCGTTGGCCGAGCGCTCTGATATCGACTGGCAAACCCTGCTGCAGGAACCGTTCATCACCCTGCAGCGGCCATCGACGGTGCGGGTCATGCTGGAAGAGCATCTGCAGGCGCGTGGAATGAAATTGCCGGTGGAATTCGAAAGTCACCAATTGGCAACGGTCGGCCGGATGGTGGCCAGCGGGCTCGGAGTCAGCGCGGTGCCGGCGTTGTGTGCGGGGCAAATGTGCGAGCTGGGCGCGCATTGTTTGACTTTGAATGATTCGGTCGAGCGGGCAATTGGTGTGTTGACCGAACCGGGCAATGAGCTGTCGGCGGCGGCGCAGGCCTTGTTCGATATTCTCCAGCAGGAAAACCTGAGTGAACGTCTATTTCCCTGATCTCCCCTGCAATAGAGTTTCAGGCGTCGAGTCGCTGTGCCAGCAACGGCAGCAGCGCTTCGCATGATCCTTCAATCTTCAAATCGAGCAGATCATCCGCGCGGGTCTTGCCCAGGTTGATCGCAATCAGCGGCTTGCCCCGTTCGGCGATGACCCGGCACAGGCGAAACGCCGAATACGCCATCAACGACGACCCCACCACCAGCAACCCCGCTGCATTCTCGGCAGCCGCCATCGCCCGTGCCGCCGTCGGCTGCGCCACGTTTTCGCCGAAAAACACTACATCCGGCTTCATCCGCTCACCTGCGCAATGGGGGCACTGCGGCACCTGAAAGCGCGCTTCAAATGCTGGATCCAGCAAGGTATCGCCATCCGGCGCCTGCATCGCGTCGACGCCTCTCAAATAGGGGTTCTGTGCTTCCATCTGCTGCTGGATCACATCGCGCTGGCTGCGCTGCCCGCAATCCAGACACAGCACACGATCCAGCCTGCCATGCAGTTCGATGACATCGTGGCTACCGGCCTGATCGTGCAGGGTGTCGACATTCTGCGTGATCAACGCGCTGATCCGGCCTCGCTGCTGCAGCGTCGCCAGCGCCTCATGCGCGGCGTTCGGCCGGGCCTGGCGCACGCGCGGCCAGCCGAGCATCGCCCGTGCCCAGTAGCGCCGGCGTGATTCCGGGGCGGCGAGAAACTCCTGATACATCATCGGCTGCCGCCCGCGACGGACGCCGTCGCTGTCGCGGTAGTCCGGAATCCCCGAAGGCGTGCTGATGCCAGCGCCGGTCAATACCAGAAAATTATCCTCGGCCATGGCCTGCAATAGCGTGTCGAAGTGTTCGCGGATCGGGCTGTCGAGCATGCTCAGCACTCCAGAATGGGCAGTGCCCGCAGGTTAGCACGCGATCCGCATCGGTTACTTGCGCGCCTCCAGAATCAGGTTGAACGGTGTCTGCGTGGCGCGACGGAACTGCTTGAACCCAGCCTCGGTGAATACCTTGCGCAAGCGCATTTCCCCGGCTTGTGCACCGAGCCCCAGGCCGACTTCCTGAGACAGCGAATTGGGTGTGCAGATAAATGTCGAGGCGGCGTAGAACAGACGCCCGACCGCGTTGAGATTGTCGTCCAGTTTGTCGTTGGCGAACGGTTCGACCAGCAACACCGTGCCATCGTCTTTCAGCGATGCGTAAGCATGCCGAGCAGCACCGACCGGGTCGCCCATGTCGTGCAGGCAGTCGAAAAAGCAAATCAGGTCGTAGTCGCCACGGGGGTAGTTTTTTGCCGTGCCCTCGAAAAATGTGGCGCGGTCGCCCACACCACCTTCTTCGGCGCGTTGCGTGGCGACCGTGACTGACGGCGCGTGGAAGTCGAAGCCGAAAAACTGCGATTTGGGAAACGCCTGAGCCATGATCACCGTCGAGGCGCCGTGTCCGCAGCCGACGTCGGCAACCTTGGCGCCGCGCTCCAGTCTGGCCACTACACCGTCCAGTGCCGGTAGCCATTCAGCGATCAGATGACCTTTGTAGCCGGGGCGGAAGAAGCGTTCGGTGCCGCTGAACATACAGGGGTGGTGATCGCCCCAGGACAGACCACCATTGCCGCGCATGGCTTTGACCAGTTTGTCTTTGTCATGGACAAACGACGCCACCACGCCGAGTCCACCGGCGACGTACACGGGGAATCTTCCACGGCGAGCGCCAGCGCCTGTTCTTCCGGCAAGCGAAACTGACCGTCAAGGTGATCCATATAGCCCGATGCGGCATGGGCGCTGAGCCATTCGCGCACCAGGCGCGGATTGCAGGTGGTTTTGGCTGCGAGGGCTTCGGGGCTGATCGGTTGGCTGTCGGCCATGGCCCGGTACAGACCGAGCTCTTCGCCAACGATGACATTGGCCAGCATCGCCGCGCCACCCATGTCGTTGACCAGTTTGCCCATGAATTCGTTGAGCTTCGCCTCATTCATCACGTGTGCTCCTGAAACAGGATCACCGTCCGGCGGCGTTGAATGTCGAGGCAGGCGCCACCGGGCGGTGGTCACGGATAGGGGCAGGGCACAGCAGAAGTCCTGCGGCCCCCTCGACTGGGTAATGAATGAGTCTAGACTCCTTTTGCTCAATCAGTGCCCAGCCATCGGGGCGGGAACGGGTGTTGACCATAGAAACTGCGCAGCTGTGTCAGGTCGTGTTCATACCAGCAGCGCAGCCATCGCTGATACTGTGCTTGTGCGAGCGGTCGCAGTAGCGGTCGGAACCAGCCGTCGTGAATGGCTTGAGCGGCCTGCATGCCGCTCATCAACGCCTTGAGCACCCCGTGCGACGAAGCCGGGTCGAGCCGGCTTGCAGCATCACCCACAAGAAAGTACCCATCACCGGCCACAAACTCGCTTATGCGCCAGCTCACATCCGCACCGCGTATCGGGCCCGCCTGCGGTAATGCCTGCAGGTCTGCGGGCAATATTCGCAGGCAAGGATTTATCCCCGGCGTAGCCTCGGCTTCCAGCGTCAGGTGTGTCCAGTGCAGCAACTGTGCCTTGACCTGAGCGATCCAGGTCCAGCCATCAGGGGTAGCCAGCAAATGCGGATGGCTTGCGTAGGGCTCGCAGCGACCCTGCAAATAACCGTAGCGAGCCACCAACGCAGGAGAATCGATTTGTTCCGTCAGGTGCAGTTTGCGGCCAAGCCAGCCGGTAGCTCCACTGGCGTCGATCAAATACAAGGCAGAAAGGCAGCCGCTGTCGGTCTCCACACCGATGACTCGGCGCCCATGGGTGAGCACCTGCTGCGCCCGACATGGCTGATACACCTCGACCCCCGTGGACGCCGCTTGCTGCAACAACGCCCTGTCCAATTGCGCGCGGCTGATATGGAAGCCGCGCCATGGGCCATTTGCATCCGTGCCGAAAGCGTTGAAACGCGCCGGGCCGTGCCAGTGCACCCATTGACCTTCAAAGCGCAGAGTCGACGAGGCACCGAGCAGATCGGCGATGCCGAGCTGTCGCAATAACGGTTCGATCCCCGGATGCAGGCTTTCGCCGGGGCGGAATCGGGAAACGCGTGCCGTTCGAGCAAAGCCACGCGCAACCCTCGGCGGGCACAACTGATGGCGCTGGCGCAGCCCGCAGGGCCTGCGCCAATCACCACAACATCAAAGTGTTTCATCAGCGATCTGCCAGGCCCCTGCATCCTGTTTCATCAGGATGGTATCGGCGCTGACGAACAACAGGACCTGTCGCTCCACTTCGACGTGACGCAATTTGAAATCATCATCGGCAGTGCTGACAGCCCCGCGCTTGTACATCGAAAAACGCTGCACCCAGCCCTCGAGAACAACGCCGGCTTCCTGCTGGGCCGTATCGAGTTCGTTGTCCGGTTGCTGCACCTCGAGAAACGACAGCAGCGGCCAGGCATTGCGCTGGGCGTTGTCATCGTCAGCGCCAAGCACCTGATAAACCCGATGCATCGAAACGACCCGCCGCTCATACGCGGGTTGTGATGTGCGGCCGGTCAGGCTCAGGGAAAAAGCCCGTCCAGGGCGACCTGGGTGTAATCGGCGTGGGCATAGGCGTGGTACTGGGCAAACAGGCGATTGTCTTGAACGATGAGTTGCGGACCCGGCTGATCGTCCCAGGCAATGGCACCGTGCTGGTTAATTTCCTGATCGGTCAACGGGATGATGGTGTGCAGACTTGAACGTGGTTCGAAAACGCGCACCGAGTCCGGTGCCACCCCGGCCAGAAGGAGCCCAGAGCCGCGCAGATTTTCGCATCTTCGGGAAACGGGCTTGCCATCTGATAGCCGGCCAACACATTGATCCATTGCGCATCGGAAGTTTTCTGTCGAATCCAGCCTACTTCCCAGCCCGGACCGAAAACCCCGGCGGCGCCGTCGGGCAGCGAGGAAGGTCGCGAACTCTGAGCGAGCGGCATTTGCGATGACGTGCGCAGGCGCGGTTCAGCCGAAGCGACAATCGCCGTCACCCCTCGATCCTTGTCAGAAAACAACTGATCCTTGAGATTCAGGTTGGCGCAATACCGCACGTTGGAAAGCGCTTCGAGGCGGGCGTGCCAAATGTCGGGATCGGGGAAAAGCGGCTCTTCCCGGACCCAGCGCAGCAGTTTGCGCTGACTGCACAGTGGGTAAAAATCCGGAGGGCCGATAATCGAATAGGCAGCCACCGTCGGCAGCAGGTCGTTGAGGACCGGGCAGTGTGGCCGAACCCATCCGTCAGCTGTCGCGTCTTGGTAGTGCAGGGCCTCATAACCGCCTGCACGCACCAGCGCTTCGACATCGGGGTGGTTGTTCAAATCATTGATGCTGCCGTCTGCGTCAACCTTGTGTCGGCCATGCACCATGCCGCCGGTGTTGGCTGGCATCAGAAACGATAGCGGTCGGCCCTCGAGTCTGGCGGGCTCGACCAGCCGTGCTTTCGGCTCTGGCAGCAGCAGTCCGGTGCCGAAATCCTCCACAGTTGCCCAGGCAGCCAGATCATCGGTCACGACAAAGGGCGGCTGGCTGATCTGCGGTTCCGCCCAGCCGGTGCCACTGTGACGTAAATGGATGTGCCGCAACTTCTCGTTGATCTGATGATTTTCCAGGGTCACCGCCAGTTGCAGGCCCGCCAGGCACTGGTCGCCATCGAACAGCTTGTGCAGCGGCACCCAGAAATCCAGCTCGGGATCGACGTCGGCCTGAAAGTCCATCGGCCCGAAGCGCTGCGCATCACCACGCAATTGCATGGCAATGTACGCGCTGTAGCGCACCGGCATGACCCGGATGCCATGGGCGTCGCCGTCGACAAAGGGCAGGAAGCATCGCTGTCTGGCGTCATACCGGGCAGGCATCGTGCCGACGCGGGCAATGCCGGTGCGCGAAAAGCAAAGATCGGCGTGTCGGCCGTGCACGGTGTCGGCCGCGCAGCGATATTCACTGGCAAAGGCCACTACCACCAAGGGCGCGCCAGCGGCGGTCAGGCGCAGTTGATCGAGGGTGGGCGGGGCGATGCTGTAGACATAGTTCAGAACGGTTTCGATTTCGCCCTGAGTCGGCAACAGCAGCAGATCCGTTCCGGTTTCGTCGACGGTCACTTGCGGTGATGCCAGCGCGTGATACAGCAAGCTGCGCGAGGGCGCCGCCGCTTCGATTGCGCAGACTCCGTCGGGGTCGAAATCTTCGAATCCGCTCAGGCAGCGATTAACCGTCAGTGGTCGTCGCAGCTCGGCTGCCAGTGGCTCTGCCAACAGATCAAGACCATGGGCCAACATCAGCGAACGCCAGCCGCCGGGCGCCAGCCGATGACATACCTGGGTGACGGATTCGAGCAGAGTCATGGCTGATCCTCGTTACGGTTCGCGAGCCGTCATCAAACAGCACAGGGCAGACGCCTCGCTACTGTCAGGTCTGACAGTAGCGAGGCGTCTGCGCATGCATAACC
Source organism: Pseudomonas sp. B21_DOA (assembly GCA_030544685.1). Lineage (NCBI taxonomy): Bacteria > Pseudomonadati > Pseudomonadota > Gammaproteobacteria > Pseudomonadales > Pseudomonadaceae > Pseudomonas > Pseudomonas sp. B21_DOA. Next base: position 3,238,228 of record CP086683.1, read on the forward strand.
ATAGGGGCTTCGCCCGGGCGCAACAGTCGGGAAATTCCGGCGAGGTTGTAGGCAGATGCCTGCTGTTCGGATGGAAACAGCAGGGCGGCAGGAGGGAAATTTAAACAGTGGCTGTCAGCCGTGCAGCGGCAACTTCAGTTCAGCGCACAGCCCGCCGCCTTCACGATTGCTCAACAGCAGCGAGCCACCCAGCGCCATCGCCAATTGCTGGGCGATCGCCAATCCGAGCCCGGTACCGCCGGTGTCGCGATTGCGCGAGTTTTCCACGCGGTAGAACGGTTCCAGCACCTGCGCCAGTTCGGCCTCGGCGATGCCCGGGCCGCGATCGAGGACTTTCACCGACAGGCTGTTGCCCTGCGCTTCGACCTGCAATTGCGCGGCGCCGGCGAATTTCAGGGCGTTGTCGGTCAGGTTCACCAGCACCCGACGCAGGGCTTGCGGACGGGTTTCGATTACCGCTTTGCTTTTGCCGCCGAGCTGAACGTCCTTGCCCATGTCCTGATAGTCGAAGACCAGGCTGTCAAGGAACGAGTCGAGATCGGTACGGCGGCTTTCTTCGGTGGCGCCATGAATGCTGCGGGCATACGCCACGCCTTCGCGCACCAGATGCTCGATCTCGCCGAGATCGCTGCTCAGTTTGTCTTTCTCGACCGAGTCGTCCATGAACTCTGCGCGCAATTTCATCCGGGTGATCGGCGTTTGCAGGTCATGGGAAATCGCCGCCAGCAGTTGCATGCGTTCTTTGAGGTAGGCGGCGATGCGCGTCTGCATTGCGTTGAAGGCCCGTGCGGCGTGGACCACTTCGGTCGGCCCTTGCTCGTCGAGTTTGATCGGATGGGCGTTGGGGTCGAGGGTTTCCACCGCGTTGGCGAGGCGGGTGAGAGGACGGATGGCGATGCGCACCGCGAGCCAGGTGCAGAGGATCAGCAACGCCAGTTGGCCGAGCAGCACCACCGGCAACCACGGCGACAACGGCACCATCGCCGGACGGATATCGATGGTCACCGGGCTGCCGTCGCTCAGGCGCAAGTGGCCCTGGAAATGTTGTCTCGGCCCGCCGGGAACTTCGGTAAACACGATGGGATAAGTGTCGCCGATGGCGGCCGTAATCGAGGCGATCGCGACGGACTTTTCAGCCGAGGTCACCGGCATGCCCGGTTCGCCCTCATTGAGCAGGTAGCCGTAGTTGCGCCGGGCCAGACGCGGCAACCAGGCCTCGCGTTCAGCGGCGGGCAGGCGATCGAGGATTGCCATCGAGGTCGAGACGTCGGTTTCGAGGTTGCCGAGCATGGTGCTTTTCGCGCTCTGGTAACGCTCGTAATACTGCGCGCCGAACGACAGGCCCTGCGCCAGAATCAGCCCGATCAGAAAGATCAGCGACAGGCGCGAGGCAAGGGTACGCGGCCATTGCAGCTTCAGTTTCATGCCGACGCCCCGAGCAGTTCGACCGGCAACGAAAACACATAACCTTCACTGCGCACGGTCTTGATATAGGCCGGCTCGCGGGCATCGTCGAGCAGCCGCTGACGCAAACGACTCACCAGCAGATCAATGGAACGATCGAACAGATCGGCCTCGCGGCCCTGGGTCAGGTTGAGCAGTTGATCGCGGCTGAGCACCCGTTGCGGGTGGTCGAGGAACACCCGCAGCAGGCGATATTCGGCGCCACTGAGAGCAACCATGGTGCCGTCACTGTCGAGCAGGTGCCGGGCCGAGGTGTCCAGTTGCCAACGACCGAACGCCAGCAGGCGTCCGGCTTCGGTGACCACTAGGTTCGGCGGCAACATGCGGGTGCGGCGCAACACAGCGTTGATCCGCGCCAGCAGTTCACGGGCGGCGAAGGGTTTGGTCAGGTAATCGTCGGCGCCCATTTCCAGGCCGATGATGCGGTCGGTCTCATCGTTGCGCGCGGTGAGCATCAGCACCGGCGTCGCCTTGTGTTTGCCGACGCGCAATTCGCGGCACAGCTGCAGACCATCGTCGCCGGGCATCATGATGTCGAGCACGATCAGGTCGACGGTATTGGCATCGAGAAAACTGCGCATCTGCCGGCCATCGGCGACGACTGTCGTGCGCAGACCGTTTTTCTTCAGGTAGTTGCCTACCAGTTCACGGATCTCGCGGTCGTCGTCGACGATGAGAATGTGATCGACATGTTCCATCGGTTCAAGCCTCTATAAAAGGGAATGCCGTGCAGTCTATAGCGCCGTAGACCGCACGCCTGCCTGCCTTTGTATTGCAGTGTATCTGCCGCAGCGGCGGATACACGCCGACGCAAAAACGCGATTTCCTGCGGGTTTTGTATCCCTGTGTATCTACACACGGCGTGGATACACAACGAGTGATTCTCGTCCTTTCCTGACACAGACGCGATACCTCGAAGGCCTCAAATAGGCTCCATCGAGGCACACACAGAGCGCCTCGGCTCAAACCCACTGAAGCCTTGAGGACTACACCATGAACAACAAATCCGTATTCGCCGCCTGCCTGTTCGCCGCTCTGAACATCTGCACCCTGTCGGCCCACGCCGAAGCTGACGTCAGCCGGCAAACCTACACCTACGGCACGCATCTGGATATCCAGAAAGTGCTGTCGATGACCGAGGACACTTCGGTGACCTGCGGCATCACCGAAGCGCGCATGACCTACCTCGATTCAGCCGGCAAAACCCGCGAGCTGGATTACAGCAAATTCGCTGACGGCTGCAACAACCAGAACTGAGTCACCCCCACTTTTTCTGCAAGGAGTTTTGCCATGAACAACGTCTCGCGCTTTCTGACCGCAGCCGCCTTCGCCTTCACCGGTGCCGCCGCTCACGCCAACAGTGCTGTAGAACAAAGCAGTTGCGCCAGCAGCACCTGCTTCCAGCTGACCACGGTAGCGAAGGAGGGCAGCGATGCCTTGATCGCCGCTGACGGCTCCAGCCGTACACCGCAGGGGCAGATGGTTGCCGCTGATGGTTCCAGCCGTACGCCGCAGGGACAGACGCTTGCCGCTGATGGCTCAAGCCGCACGCCGCAGGGCCAACTGGTCGCGGAGAACGGTGCCAGTCGCACGCCGCAAGGGCAGTTGCTCGACGGCCAGACCGCATGAGGCACGGCGTAAATAAAGCAGGCTAGCGAGGGCGTTTCCCTCGCTGGCCGGTTGCGCGCCCAGCCCCCATTTCAAGGTGATCCCTATGTACCTCATCGCATTTCTCGGCGGTCTTCTCACCGTCCTCAGTCCGTGCATCCTGCCGGTGGTACCGTTTCTGTTCGCTGGCGCCAACCGTACACGCTCCTCGATCTTGCTGACCCTCGCCGGCATGGCATTGACCTTTGCGATGATCTCCAGCCTCGCCGTGGTCAGCAGCGAGTGGGTGATCCAGGCCAGCAACACCGGCCGCCACATTGCCTTGTTCGTGATGGCATTGTTCGCCCTGTCGCTGATCTCGGCCCGGGTTGGTGACTGGTTGACCCGGCCCTTTGTCGCGCTGGGCAATCGCCTCGATCAGGACACGCGCAAACGAGCGGGGCCGATGGGCTCGATCATGCTCGGTGTCGCCACTGGCCTGTTGTGGGCGCCTTGTGCCGGGCCGATTCTTGGGGTGATTCTCACCGGCGCGATGCTGCAAGGCGCCAATGCGCAGACCAGCCTGTTGCTGCTGGCTTATGGCGTCGGCAGTGCCTTGTCCTTGGGTACGTTGATTTTCGCCGGGCGCGGTCTGGTCAATCGGCTGAAACCATCGATCCCGTTCAGTGGCTGGTTGCGCCGTGGGGCCGGGGTTGCGGTACTTGCTACGGTCGCGGTGATTTCGACCGGCGCTGACAAAACCCTGCTCGCCAGTACCTCTTCGGAAGGCGTGGCCAGCGTCGAGAAAAACGTTCTGGAGAACGTGCCGAAAGTGGTCGACTACTTTGTCAGCAAGGTCCGCGCCGATTCGATGCTGGACCAAGCCCAGGGCGCGATGCCGTCGCTGTCAGGCGCTGTGCAGTGGCTCAACTCGCCGGAGCTCAACGCTGAATCCCTGCGCGGCAAAGTGGTGCTGGTCGACTTCTGGACCTACGACTGCATCAACTGCCAGCACACCCTGCCGTACGTCAAAGACTGGGCGAAGAAATACGAGAAGGACGGCCTCGTGGTCATCGGCGTGCATACGCCTGAATACGGCTACGAGCGCATCATCGACAACGTCAAGGAACAAGTGAAAAAGCTCGGCATCACCTACCCGGTAGCGATCGACAACGACTACGCGATCTGGCGCCACTTCGACAATCAATACTGGCCGGCGCATTACCTCATCGACGCCAAGGGCCAGGTGCGTTACAGCCACTTCGGAGAAGGTCGCTATGCCGAGCAGGAGCAGATGATCAAGCAGTTGCTGGAGGAGGCCAGGGCGCCGGCCGCCTGATCAAGGCAACGCAATGGCTCAGAGGTCGCGGACCATGAGCCATTGTGTTTTCTCCCACGCCCGGAAACGCTCCAAAAACTGCCAACCGCGTCTGCCGTAGTAGTCGTGTTTGTCCTGCGTATGCAGATACAGGCGCGCCACCCCGCGTTTTTTCGCCTCTTCGCATATCCCTTCAATCAACCGCTCGGCCAGGCCTTGACCCCGCGCCTCGGGATCCACGAAGACACAGGCCAGCCAGGGTCCGAGATCGGGTCGATCAGCGAGGTCATCCCGCGCCAGTGCCGCACCGCCGAGCAGTCGCTCACCGTCGAGGGCAATCAGGCATGACCAATCGCCATTGCTTTGGCCTTCGGCAAATTCTCGTTGCCATCGAGCCAAAGGTTGATCGGCGTATTCGTAATGAAATTGTTGGTGAATCCACGCCGCATAGCGATCGCTGTGCTGCATGTGTGCGGCGAGCCAATCCAGTTGCAATGCCATCAGTCAGATCCGTTTCAGAGGCGAACCGGCATCAGAAACCAATCCCGCGACGCTGGCAATGCGCAAGGTGTATCAGGTGCTTGACAGATTTGCGCCACTCATCGGCAAAGTGCCCTATTTCTGGGCTCGCCGGACGATTGACAGGGACGCCGGGCAGCCTCGGCGCGATAGTGAGCAAGCACGGTCCGCGTCGCAGCCTGTGCTTTCTCTCTGCCACGGAGCTCGATGTCATGAGTACCCCGATTGATCTCACTGCCCTGAAGGAACGTCAGAAAGTTGCTTGGGCCAGTGGCGACTACGCCGTGATCGGTACCACCTTGCAAATCGTCGGCGAAAGCCTCGCCGAGGCCTGCGATCTGCGCTGCGATGAGCAAGTGCTGGATGTCGCCGCCGGTAACGGCAACGCAACCCTGGCAGCGGCGCGGCGCGGTTGTGTGGTGACTTCGACCGATTACGTCGCTGCACTGCTGGAGCGTGGTCAGGACCGCGCGCGGGCCGAGCATCTCGAGGTGATTTTTCAGGTAGCCGATGCCGAGGCACTGCCGTTTCCCGACGAGAGCTACGACGCCGTACTGTCCACGTTTGGTGTAATGTTTGCGCCCGATCAGGCGACTGCTGCGAGTGAGTTGGGACGGGTTTGTCGTCGCGGCGGGCGGATCGGGATGGCGAACTGGACGCCGGAGGGCTTCGTCGGGCAGATGTTCAAAATTCTCGGCCAGCATCTGCCACCGCCTGCGGTTGCCCAGCCACCATCGAACTGGGGCTCGGATGCATGGCTGCACAAGCAGTTCGATGATCGCGATTTTCTTGTTCGGGTCACCCGCAGCCAGTTCAATTTCCGCTATCGCTCGGCGGCGCATTTCATTGACATCTTCCGCCACTGGTACGGGCCGGTGCACAAGGCATTTGCGGTGCTGTCGCCGGAGGCCGGGCAAGCGCTGGAGGAGGATCTGACCGAGTTGCTCAACCGATCGAATCGAGCGGGAGAGACGTCACTGGTGGTGCCGAGTGAGTATCTGGAAGTGGTGATTACCAAGCGCTGACGTTCGATTCGATTCGTCAGGCTACGACAATCGAATGTGGGAGCGAGCAAGCCCGCTCCCACAGGATATGTATTTCAGTCCAGGTTCCTATTTCACCTGTGGTCGATCAAACCACTCCAGCGCCGTGCGCCAGATGCAGATCCCCAGGAAATAAGCCGACATCAGCAACCACAAGCCCATCACCAGCGGGTTGATCACTGGGTGATTGAGCACCAGCGAAAGGCTGCATAACAGCCAGATCGCCGTCACCGCGATATTGATTGGCATGAAACGACGCACGCGGAACGGGTGCAGGAACTTCATCCGTGTCACCGTCAGCAATGCCAGACCGATCACGGTGAGAAAGGTGATCCACGGCCCCGGACCAATGATGTACAGGCACAGCGCAACCACGTTCCAGGCCGCCGGGAAACCGACAAAGTAGTTGTCCTTGCTCTTCATGTTGACGTTGCAGAAGCAGAACAGCGACGACACCAGAATTACTGACACCGTCAGCAGCAGGGTGTAGTCGGGCAGGGGAATGTAGCGGTAGATAAACAGTGCCGGGATGAAAACATACGTCAGGTAATCGATAACCAGATCAAGGATCGAACCGTCGAAACTCGGCAGCACCGATTGCACGTTGACCTTGCGCGCCAGTGCGCCGTCGAGGCCGTCGACGATCAGCGCCACGCCCAGCCACATCAGGCAATGGATCGGCTGGTTTTCCAGCAGGGCGAGGGTCGCCAGAAAGGCTGTGACCACGCCGGTCGCGGTAAAACCATGGGCGCCCCATGCTTTAAGCCTGGCGATGTGTACGGTGGATATCACGGGGGCGTTCTCCAGAAAGTGAAGCAAGCCGGGTATCGCCCATCGTCAGAAAGGGCGCCGGCAAACCGGGTCGGGTTGCAGCTATCGACCGGTTTGGCCGGGATAAGGTTCACCACCCTTGAATCTTAGCTGGCTCGCGGAAAATTTCTCGCGCGGCGATTTATCGATTATCGGGCGTCAGCCCAACGGTGCTGGCGCTATGGCCGCGTCGGTCTATTGTTGCCTGACGCAATCGGGCCGGGGCCTTGAGGATGACGTCATGAACACCAGCGATTTGCTCGAACAACTGCTGCGAGGCCAGGCCTCGGCGGGACAACAACGTGGGGCTTCAGCCGGCGACGGCCTGGGCGGATTGCTTGGCGGCCTGCTGGGCGGCGGCAGTCAGACCGGAGCGGGCAGCGTGGCTGCTGCGGGTGGCCTCGGCGGCCTGGGTGGTTTGCTCGGCGGCTTGCTCGGCGGTGGCGGGTTGGGAAGCGCCCTTGGTGGCGGCAGCCGAAGCCGTACCGGCGGGACCAATTACGCCGCACTCGCTTCGCTGGGCATGATGGCCTACCAAGCGTATCAAGCCTGGCAACGCAGCCAGGCCAGCAAGGCACCGCAAGAACTGCCACAAACCGCCGACCTGCTCGCCGGCCCGCAAATCGAAACCCACAGCCACGCGGTGCTGCGCGCCCTGATCGCCGCCGCCAAGGCTGACGGGCGCATCGATGAAGCGGAAAAACACCTGATCAGCAGCGAAATCGGCAAACACACCGCCGACCCGCAGTTGCAGCAATGGCTCGACGCCGAAGTCGCCAAGCCGCTGGATCCCAGCGAAGTGGCGCAATCGGCTAATGGTGATCCGGCCGTAGCCGCCGAAATGTACCTGGCCAGCGTCATGCTGGTGGACGACCAACAGGACGCCGAACGCAGTTATCTCGATGAGCTGGCCGCGGCCTTACAGATTGATCCGGATCTGCAGGTCCATCTGGAACAGCAGGCCAAAGGGCAAGCCTGACCCGCTGTAAAAATCCCGGACATCAACAGCCCCGGCCATTCCATCCGTCCGGGGCTTTTTTATGTCGATTGAATTTTTCCGCCGCCGTGTCGCTCTTCTGCATAACAGAACCCGTTTGCCATCGGTGTGCTCATGAACAGGAACCTCGACGATTACAACCGCATGCGTGATTTTTCTGCGACTTCGGAACCGGCCGCAGTCAAGCGCTCGGGCCGTAAGTCGGCCAAGGATCATGCGTTGCAGTTCTGCATCCAGAAGCACGACGCTTCGCACCTGCATTACGACTTTCGCCTGGAACTGGATGGCGCGTTGAAGAGCTGGGCGGTGCCGAAGGGGCCGTCGCTGGATCCCTCGGTCAAGCGTCTGGCGATTCATGTCGAGGATCATCCGCTCGATTACGCGACGTTTGAAGGCAGCATTCCCGAGGGGCATTACGGCGCCGGTGATGTGATCGTCTGGGATCGCGGCGTGTGGATTCCGCTGGAGGATCCGCACAAGGCCTACGCCAAGGGCCGGCTCAAGTTCGAGCTGCAAGGCGAGAAGCTCGGCGGCGTGTGGAATCTGGTGCGCACGCACATGCCGGGCAAGAAGGAACAATGGTTCCTGATCAAGCATCAAGACAACGCCGCGCGCCCGCAGGATGATTTCGACGTGCTGGTCGCCGAGCCCGACAGCGTGCTCAGCGAGCGCACGATTGTCGGCAAATCGGCGACTGCCGCCGATAAGGCCAAACCCGTGAAGAAAGCCCCGGCCAAGCCGCGCAAACAGGCGTCCGGGCAGCTTACCGGCGCACGCAAGGCCAAGTTGCCGGCGCTGATCAAGCCGGAACTGGCTACGTTGGTCGACAGCGCGCCTGAAGGGCAGTGGAGCTACGAGATCAAATTCGACGGCTACCGGATCATGGCGCGGATCGATCACGATGAGGTGCAACTGTTCACCCGCAATGGCCATGACTGGACGCACAAACTGCCGCAGCAGGCCAAGGCACTGGCGGCGCTGGGGCTGGAATCGGCCTGGCTGGACGGCGAAATGGTGGTAGCCAACGAGCAGGGCGTGCCGGACTTTCAGGCGCTGCAGAATGCCTTCGATGCCGGGCGCAGCGGCAACATCGTCTATTACCTGTTCGACGTGCCGTATCTCAATGGCGTCGACCTGCGCGACGTACCGGTCGAAGAACGCCGTGCCGCGCTGAGCACCATCCTCGGCGCGCAGAAAGAATCGTCAACGCTGCGTTTCTCCGAAGCTTTCGAGGAAACCCCGGACGCGCTGCTCAACAGCGCCTGCCAGATGCAGATGGAAGGCCTGATCGGCAAGCGTCTCGGCTCGCCTTACGTGTCGAGGCGCAGCGGCGACTGGATCAAGCTCAAATGCAAGCATCGCCAGGAATTCGTCATCGTCGGCTACACCGATCCGAAAGGTGCGCGCAGTGCTTTCGGTGCCTTGCTGCTCGGCCTGCACGACCGTGACAGCGGCGAGTTGCGCTATGCCGGCAAGGTCGGCACCGGGTTTAACGAAACTACATTGAAAAGCATCCTCGCCCAACTCAAACCGTTGCAAACCAAAAGCGCGGCGGTGGTCAATCCGCCCAGCGGTTTCGAGGCCAAGGGCGTGCATTGGCTCAAACCAAAATTGTTGGCGGAGGTGGCATTCGCCGAAATGACCAAGGACGGTTCGGTGCGCCACGCCGTCTTCCATGGTTTGCGCGATGACAAACCGGCCAAGGACATTACTGAGGAGCGAGCGAAGCCTGTGAAAGCTGCCAAGTCCGAAAAGACCGAAAAAACCGAAAAGACCAAAGCCGCCGACAAGCAGCCGGCAAAGAAAACCGCCGCCAGCAAAAAAGCCGAGACTGCACCGTCGCAATCAGGACTGGCCGGCGGCAAGGTACGCATCACCCATCCGGATCGGGTGATCGACGCCGTCAGCGGCACGACCAAAATGCAACTGGCGCAGTATTACGCCAGCGTCGCCGAATACATCCTGCCGCAACTCAAGGATCGCCCCGTGGCACTGGTGCGTGCGCCGGACGGCATCGCTGGCGAATTGTTTTTTCAGAAGAACGCCGACCGCCTGGCCATTCCCGGCATCACCGCACTGGACAAGGACGTTACCGGCCAGCCGGTAATGATGATCAATAATCCCGAAGCGCTGGTGGGCGCGGTGCAGATGAGCACGGTGGAGCTGCACACCTGGAATGCCACGAAAGTGGATCTGGACAAGCCCGATCGCTTCGTCCTCGACCTCGACCCGGACCCGGCGCTGCCATGGAAAAGCATGGTGGAAGCCACCGCACTGACCCTCACCGTGCTCGATGAGTTGGGCCTCAAAGCCTTCCTGAAAACCAGCGGCGGCAAAGGCATTCACTTGGTGGTGCCATTGACCCGCAAGCATGGCTGGGACGAAGTGAAGGACTTCAGCCACGCCATCGTCAGCCACATGGCCAAGTTGCTGCCGGATCGTATTTCAGCGGTGTCCGGGCCGAAAAACCGCGTCGGGCGGATCTTCATCGATTACCTGCGCAACGGCCTCGGCGCCACCACCATTTGCGCCTACGCCGCACGCGCGCGGAAGGCATGCCGGTGTCGGTGCCGCTGTACCGAGAGGAAGTCGCTGAAATCAAGGGCGGTAATCACTGGAACATCTACAATGTACACGAGCGTCTGACCGAGGTCGGCGATGAACCTTGGGCGGACATGAAGAAAACCCGTCAGACCATCACCGCCGAGATGCGCAAACGCGTCGGCATGAAAAAGTGATCAGGTGTCGCGCAGCAAGTCGTGGGCGTTGAGCAGTTCGAAGGCGATTTGCGGGTGGTTTTCCAGGCCCTTGCGAATCGCCGCCGGGATCGCCGCCCGGGTCTTGCGACACAGGCCCGGTAATTCGCCGATCTGAATGGCAATGCCGCGCATGGTGCGTACTTCGTTGAAACCAGGGGCAACGTCGACGCGGATGCCGAGTTGCTCGTACATGCGCTGTTGCAGGCGTTTGAGGTCGTCGAGATCTTTGAGTTGTTCCAGGCGCGCGAGGAGGATTTTTCCTCGGCGCGAGTCAGGCGCAGGATGCGCAGATCCGCGCCGGGCGATTCCAGCAACGGATCGCGCCCGCAGATGCAGGCGCCGGGTGGGCAGGGGGAACGCAAGGGTACGGTCGTCGTCATGGCCTCCATCATAGAGGCCGTCCGACGGTTTTGCCTATGCGCACTCAGCGGCCATCCATCGGCCGCTGCGTCCCTGGTGACTACTGATGCACGCCTTCGTATTGCACCAGGATGGCGTTGGCCAGGTCTTCATCGCTGGCGTTCAAGCCAGGGTTGGCCTGACGCACCTGTTGCAGTACCGACTCAAGATAAACCCCACGAATGGCCCCGCCGCTGGCGACAAACGCAGACACGTCGTCACGGGCCGGAATCACCATTTTGTCATCCTTGAAGGTCGAGTACAGCGACGCGGAAACACCTGCCGATGTGGCGACGTCACCCGCATCGACGCGGGCCAGTGCCGAACCGACCGGCAGGCAAAGCATAAGAGAAGAAATCAGGACTAACTTGCGCATGACGTGTTCCTCCACAAGCGCTAAGCAAAAAGGGAAGGGACTACATTAGCTCAGAGGTGCGCCGTGCACCGGAGTTCCGTAAGCGTCGAAAACGCAGCGGCGAGGAACCGGGCAAAACCGGGAAAGGTCTACCGCTTGCCCGTATTGTTGAGAATCGACCCCATGCTCGTCAGCGTCAGCGACAATTTAGCCCGCCCGGCAGACACGCGAATCGAAGCGCTATTGCTCGGCGGATTCGTCTTCCTGACCTTTGCGCTCGGCATCTCCCCACGCAGCCGTGTCGACTGGCTATTGGAAAATGTCCTGGCGCTGGCGCTGGTATTGACACTGCTCTTGACGCATCGGCGTTTTCGCCTGTCGACACTGTCGCTGGGGATGATCTTCGCGTTCCTGTGCATCCATGAAGTCGGCGCGCATTACACCTATTCCCGCGTGCCCTACGATCAATGGAGCACGCTGTTGACCGGCGTCAGCGTCAACAAAGTCCTGGGCCTGGAGCGCAATCACTATGATCGGTTGGTGCACCTGAGCTATGGATTGCTGCTGGTCTGGCCGATGCGCGAAGTGCTGCTGCGCCTGACACCGTTGCTCGGCGCATGGCTGGCGCTGTTGACCTTGAATGTGGTGCTGGCGACGTCGGCGTTGTACGAATTGATCGAGTGGGTGGGCGGCGCTTATCTGGGCGATGACACCGGCCAGGCTTTCGTCGGTGCGCAGAATGATCCGTGGGATTCGCAGAAGGACATGGCCCTGGCGCTGCTGGGCGCCGGGCTGTCCTTGCTGGTGTTGACGCGCTGGCGTCGCACGCCGCGCTGAGGGATCAGATCACCCCGCAGGCCATGCGATCACCGCCACCGCCCAGTGGCTTGGGCATGTCGGAATGGTTATCGCCGCCGGCGTGAATCATCAGGGCGTGGCCCTTGATCTCTGACAGCTTCTTCAGACGCGGCGCCAGCACCGGATAATTGGCGACACCGTCGGCCGTCACGTACACCGCCGGCAGATCCCCAAGTGCCCATCGGCGTACGGGCCAAGGTGCTTGCCGGTTTTCGCCGGATCGAAGTGTCCGCCAGCGGCCAGCGCCGCGCCTTTGACACCATCCTTCATGCCCGCTTCGCAACTGCCGTTTTCATGAACATGGAAACCATGAATGCCGGCCGGCAACGATTTCAAGTCCGGGGTGAACAGCAGACCGTACGGCGTCTCGCTGACAGTGATCGAGCCGATCGCCTGCGGCGCACCGTCGGCGCTGACCAGATTGATCGCGACTTTCTCCGTTGCCGCCTGTGCGGTGCCGATTGCCAGGGTGCCGAGCAGACCAAACCACAGTGCGCGTTTCATAAGCGTTTCCTTCAGCTGCATGAATGTTCGAGACGCCGGATTGATAGCCTGCCGCGATTAACCGGCGATGAAGGCGTTATCCAGCGGTGCTGCAAGGTGTGACTGGCCCCTCGATGCAAAAGTTTTGCCGGATTCAAGTCGCCGCTGACATCAGCCGATACGCTCTGTGTCGGCAGTTCCCTGTACATAGGCTTAACTGAAATCCGACAAGCGCAATCCAGCGTGCCCACGGGAGATTCCACGGTGTCGATCAAACTGCGTTTGGTGTTGCTGATTGCGACCAGCCTGCTGACGGCGCTGATCGTGAGTCTGGTCAGTTACGTCGGCAATCTGCGGATGGCCACGGCGGTCGGCGATAACACGGTGAGCATGAGCGCGCTGCGCAATCACATGGAAGCCGACATGATGCACGACGCCCTGCGCGCCGATGTCTATTCGGCGATGCTGGTCGGCCTGGGCAAAAGCACTGGAAGTGCGGCTGAGGTGCGCGATTCGCTCACTGAGCACGCCGGGCATTTTCGTGAAGTGCTGGGTGACAACCTGAAGCTGCCGATCAACCCGCAGTTGCGCACGGCGCTGGAGCAGATCAAGCCGAGCCTCGATACCTACATCAAATCCGCCGAGCAGATCGTCGGCGTGGCACTGGAAAATCCGGATGCCGCGCAACAGCAGCTGGGCACGTTCAACAGCGCCTTTACTCAGCTCGAAGAGCAAATGGCGGCGCTCAGCGAGTTGATCGAAACCAACACCCGGCAAACCAGCGAAGGCACCGAAGCGGCCATTCGCAATGCCAATCTCGCCCTCGGCGTCGTGCTGATCGCCAGTCTGCTGTTGCTGCTGGTCCAGGGCCGCTGGGTGATGCGCAGCATCCTCGGGCCGCTGAAGTCTGCCAGCCGCATCGCCGAGAGCATTGCCCATGGCAATCTCAGCGAGCCGATTGTCGAGCCTGGCGGCAAGGACGAAGCCAGCGTCTTGATCCGTACATTGGCGACCATGCAGCGCGACCTGCGCAACATGATCGACGTGGTTCGACGCAACGCCCACGGTGTCAGCGGCATGAGCGAGCAGCTCAGCTACGGCTGCCATCAGGTCGCCGACAGCAGCCAGCAGCAGAGCGTCGCGGCGGGGACCATGGCGGCCGCCGCCAGCCAGATGACTGCCAGCATCGAAGAAATCACCCGCCACGCTGAACGTGCCCTGAGCATGGCCAATCAGGCCGAAAACCTGGCCAAGGAGGGGGCGGGGTGATCCACCAGGTGGTCAGCGATATGGACGACATCGCCCGTTCGGCGCAGCAGTCAGCGCAGGTGATCCGCACGCTGGACCAGGAATCCGAGGCGATCTTTAACATCATTCAGGTGATCAAGAGCATCGCCGACCAGACCAACCTGCTGGCACTCAACGCCGCGATCGAGGCGGCGCGGGCGGGTGAGCAGGGCCGTGGCTTTGCCGTGGTCGCCGATGAAGTGCGCAGTCTGGCCGCACGCACCAGCGCCTCGACCCAAGAAATTGCAGCGATGGTTGCGCGCATTCAGAACAGCACGCGCGAGGCGGTCAGCAGCATGGAGGCGGGCGTGGCGCAGGTTGACAAGGGGATGGCGGTGACGGCGGAAGTCGAGCGGGCGATCCGCGAAATCCTTGATGCCACGCTGAGCACCACGCAACTGGTCAATGACATTACGCGCACGATTGGCGAGCAGAGCATGGCCAGTAACGAAATCGCCCATCAGGTGGAGATGATTGCGGGGATGAGCGAGGGCAATAGCCGGGTGATCGGGCAGACGGCGACGACTACCGATGAATTGTCGAATCTGGCGGGGCAGTTGGCGCGGTCGGTGGATCGGTTTCGGTTGTAGCGGTAAGGTCAGTGGATTTGTGCAGGCCGGGCTGTCGTATTCGCGAGCAAGCTCGCTCCCACATTGGCATGCGTTCTCCTGTGGGAGCGAGCTTGCTCGCGAAGAGGCCAGCCCAGTCAACATCCATTCAGGCCAGATAAATCTCAATCAAAACCTGAACGCCTGTCGCCCAACCAACAACCATTTCCCACCCTGTTTCTGCCAGATCTGAAAATTCTCGATCTCGGTCGGAATCACCTCGGTCCCCTTCAACGCCTGCGCAGAGAAGTGGTGGCGCACCAATGCGGTATCGCCGGACATCGTGATGGTCTGCTTCTGCATCTCCAAAGTCTTGAATGCGCTGCGGCCGGTTTCGATATCGGCGATGAACTCCTGCTTGTCCTGGATCTTGCCGCTGGAGTGGCCGTAGGTCAGGTTCGGCGCGGTTAGAGCGTTCAGTTCGGCGATGTCTTTGTGCAGCATCGCTTGGGTCAGGTGATCAACCGCTTGGGCCACCTCTTTTTCCGCTGGGGCAGGGGCGGCGATGGCGCAGGCACTGAAGGCGCAAAACAAGCCGATGAGAAGGCGGGACTTGGTCATGTTGGTTCCTTTGTTGTTATTGAGATCGAGATGACTGGCGTCTGGTTCGTCAGTCATCGTACAACTTAGCAGGTTATTTTCTGCGTGGACAACGAGCGTTTGGTACTGATTTATCAAGTTGCGATGCGCATCGCGCAAAAAACTTTGCAGGCCAATGCCTGATCGCAGTCATGTTTGCTCGGCGATGGCCGATAAGTCCCTGAGCGGAAAAAGACTTTCAAGTCGGGAACAGACGCCCGAGTTCGCCCTGACGTGATATTCTCCGCGCCAATTTGCTTTGACCTAATTCGGTTGGCCGGCCTTTCGGGCGGGCCGACGGGATCCCTGTCGCTCAAGCAGCTGAAGCCAATAATGATAAGAAGTCAGTTCAGAAGGGACATTAACTGAGGTCGATGCCACATGTCGGCCTTGTGTGCCCACCCGTCAATATTGAAGTGTGCCGATTGCGCGACGCCAGCCTGAGCGTCAGCAAAGCGCAACGCAGACTGATAACAACGACGGGCGGAAGGCGTTTTATCATAGGTGCAACAGATGTTTAAGAAAGTGAACACAGCCTTGCTCGGTCTGGCTTTGGCGATGGGGATGTCGTCCGCCAATGCTGCCGAAGCCAAGAAAGTTGACGTCCTGCTGATCGGCGGCGGCATCATGAGCACCACCCTGGGTGTGTGGATCAATGAGCTGGAACCGACCTGGTCGATGGAAATGGTCGAGCGTCTCGATGGCGTCGCCCTGGAAAGCTCCAACGGCTGGAACAACGCCGGTACCGGTCACTCGGCCCTTGCCGAGCTGAACTACACCCCGGAAGACGACAAGGGCAACGTAACGATCCCGAAAGCTGTCGAGATCAACGAAGCGTTCCAGGTTTCCCGTCAGTTCTGGGCCTGGCAGGTTCAGCAGGGCGTGCTGAAGAATCCTCGCTCGTTCATCAATACCACTCCGCACATGAGCTTCGTGTGGGGCGATGACAACATCAAGTTCCTGAAAAAGCGCTACGAAGCGCTGCAGGCGAGCCCGTTGTTCGCCGGCATGCAGTACTCCGAAGATCCGGCAGTGATCAAGAAGTGGGTACCGCTGATGATGGAAGGGCGCGACCCGAACCAGAAAATCGCGGCCACCTGGAGCCCGCTGGGTACGGACATGAACTTCGGCGAAATCACCCGCCAGTTCGCCGCTCACCTGCAGACCAAGCCTAACTTCGACCTGAAATTGTCGAGCGAAGTCGAAGACATCACCAAGAACGCCGATGGCACTTGGCGTGTCAGCTACAAAAACCTCAAAGACGGTACCAAGACCGAAACCGACGCCAAGTTCGTGTTCATCGGCGCTGGCGGCGGTGCCCTGCACCTGCTGCAGAAGTCGGGCATTCCTGAAGCCAAGGAATACGCAGGCTTCCCGGTTGGTGGCTCGTTCCTGGTGACCGAGAACCCGACGATTGCCGAGCAGCACCTGGCCAAGGCCTACGGTAAAGCTTCGGTTGGCGCGCCACCGATGTCCGTTCCGCACCTGGACACCCGTGTTCTGGATGGCAAGCGCGTCATTCTGTTTGGCCCGTTCGCGACCTTCAGCACCAAGTTCCTCAAGGAAGGTTCGTACTTCGACCTGCTGACCAGCACCACCACCCACAACATCTGGCCAATGACCAAGGTCGGCATCAAGGAATACCCGCTGGTCGAGTACCTTGCCGGTCAGTTGATGCTGTCGGATGAAGACCGTCTGAACGCGCTGAAGGAATACTTCCCGAACGCCAAAGCCGAAGACTGGCGCTTGTGGCAAGCCGGCCAGCGCGTGCAAATCATCAAGCGTGATGAAGCCGCTGGCGGCGTGCTGAAACTGGGCACCGAGATCGTTGCTTCGCAAGACGGCTCGATCGCCGGCCTGCTGGGCGCCTCGCCGGGCGCGTCGACCGCTGCACCGATCATGCTGAGCGTGCTGCAGAAAGTCTTCAAAGACAAAGTCGCATCCCCGGAGTGGCAGACCAAGCTGCACCAGATCGTGCCAAGCTACGGCACACAGCTGAACAGCGATCCGGCCAAAGTGGCTGCCGAGTGGGCTTACACCGCGAAGATCCTCGAACTGCCGACGCCTCCGGTGATCGGTCAGGTAGCTGCTCCGGCGGCACCTGTGGCTGAAAAAGCCGTAGCACCGAAGGAAAGTGCTGCACGTGACATGGCTCTGTAATTAGAACCCTGACACACAAAACCCACTGAACCGGCGACGGTCAGTGGGTTTTTTTATTCGGGGTGGATTCAGGCTTTTGCAGAAGCAAGGTAGGCCCCCAGGCGCCGACCCATTTCTTCGCCCAGTGCCTGCAACCCGCTCAACGGCCGCACCATCACTTCAAACTCGACAATCTTACCGTGCTCATCAAAGCGAATCATGTCGATGCCCTTGAGTTCTTTGCTGCCGACCCTGGCGCTGAATTCGAGGATCACATTCAGGCCATCCGCTGTCGACAACTCGCGGTGATAGGCGAAATCTTCGAAAACTTCGAATACGGTATTGAGGATCATCGCCACCACTGGCGCGCCGGGGTAGGGCGTATGGGCCATGGGCGAGCGGAACACAGCTTGCGGATCGAGCAATTCAGGCAGGGCTTTGAGGTTGCCGCTGCGGATCATCTCGTGCCAGCGCTCAAGGGACGCGGCGACGTTGGGCTGCAAAACGAGGTCGGGCATGGTCACTCCGGTTTTAATTGTTGTCGGTCGGCAATGACTGTAGATCAACCGGGCAGAAAGCGGATCCTCAAGCTGGAGGCTGAATACCGGTTCATGCGCGAAGCGGATCAGATATGTATCTGATCCGTATTTTTCTGTTTCATCTGCCTCTGTATCCAGTACAGCGACAGGCTCAGAATGCCCCGGCAGTGCGGATATTCACCAATCCGTTTCATCCCGAGGCGTTCGGTGCACCGCACACTCAGCATCAAGGAGCGCAACATGTACAAGATGGCGATTTTCCTCGGCGGTTTCCTGACCTTGACCATTCTGATTGGCGTGCTGGCGACGATCTCTCCAGTCTGATCCGCACGCAGCTTTTTCGAACTCTGCCGTTCTCCTGCTTTCAGTTGCAGAACAGGGCCAGCATGCGCCCGTCACTGAAAGTTCGAGGAGTGAAACATGCGTACGACAACCTCGCAGGGACGTTGGGTTCCCGTTGGTTTGATGGTCGCCGCGTTGACCGGTTGCGCGATGAGCAATACCGATTCGCCGGTGCAGACGCCCGGCCAGGCCAAGGCCTCCGACACCGAGATGCTCGAAGTCGGCGCGCAGTGGTTGCAGGACAAACCGCCGATCCGCGCGTTGAACATGTACCTTGATGGCTTTCATTTTTACAACGGCCATCCCGGCGCGCAGATGGAAGCGCACCACTACTGCTCGGCGCTGAACGAGGAAGTCTTCCAGTGCGTGATCTACGACGGCAACACCGCTGAAGCCAAATTGATGGGCGTGGAATACATCATCAGCCAGCGCCTGTTCAGGCAATTGCCGGCGAAGGAAAAAACCCTGTGGCACAGCCACGCCCACGAAGTGACTTCTGGCCAATTGGTTGCGCCGGGCATCCCGCAAGTGGCGGAAACCCGCTTGATGGAAAAACTCGCCAATACCTACGGCAAGACCTGGCACACCTGGCACACCGACCAGGACAAGCAACTCCCGCTGGGCGTGCCGCAGTTGATGATGGGCTTCACCGCTGATGGTCAAGCGGATGCACAAATGGTCCGGCAGCGTGATCAGCGACTGGGCATTGACAGTGCCGAGAAGAAAAAGGCCCGTTCCGAGATCAAACCGGCGCCTGTCGCACCAGGAGCGGATGCGTGGCAGAAGGGCAATGCCGTGCAGCTCAAGGACCCGACCGGCCATCAACACATCATGCCGCGCCCGGCCACCTCTGGCGATGAAAATGCCCGAAGCCGCAGTCAGCCTTAGCCTCTAGCGTTAGCTCATGTGGGAGCGAGCTTGCTCGCGATGGCAATGTGTCAGACACAGATAATTTGCCTGGCCCACCGCTTTCGTGAGCAAGCCCACTCCCACAGAGTTTTTGGTTGTACACAAAAGCCCGACAACCCCACAAA
Source organism: Pseudomonas sp. B21_DOA (assembly GCA_030544685.1). NCBI lineage: Bacteria > Pseudomonadati > Pseudomonadota > Gammaproteobacteria > Pseudomonadales > Pseudomonadaceae > Pseudomonas > Pseudomonas sp. B21_DOA. Next base: position 3,257,348 of record CP086683.1, read on the forward strand.
TCCCATGTGGGAGCGAGCTTGCTCGCGAAGGCAGTGCGTCAGACACAGCTAAATTACCTGACCCGCCGCTTTCGTGAGCAAGCCCACCCCCACAGGGTTTGCGGGTGTACTCAAATCCGGGCAACACAAAAAATCCCATGTGGGAGCGAGCCTGCTCGCGAATGCAGTGTGTCAGACACAGCTAAATTACCTGACCCACCGCTTTCGTGAGCAAGCCCACTCCCACAGGGTTTTCGGGTGTACTCAAATCCGGGCAACACAAAATCCCATGTGGGAGCGAGCCTGCTCGCGAAGGCGTCTGCTTGATCGCCGCATCCTTCAGCGATTCAACACATCCCCCATCCAGCGCAAATATTCCCCGCGCTCGGAGATCGAATTATGCCCCGATTCCGGCACCACCTTCAGCGTCGCCACCCCCGCGGGAAAATTCTCGAGCAGCCGCTGCGTGCTGCTGCGACCAATCACTTCGTCATCACTGGCCGCAAGCAGTAACGTCGGCACGCGGATATGCGCCGCATACTTGCCCGATTCGAATCGGTCCTTGAGCAACCAGTTCACCGGCACCCACGGGTATTGCCGTTCGGCGATTTCCGCAAGGCTGTTGAACGGCGTTACCAGAATCAGATTCCGCACCGGTCGCTGACTGGCCAGGCGCACCGCCACGCCCGAGCCGAGACTGCGCCCGATGACTGCAATTTGCGGATGGCTGGCATAGACCTGATCGAACAATGCCAGCGCATCTTCGGCAATCGCCGCTTCCGATGGCGAGCCAGTGCTGCCGCCAAAGCCGCGGTAGTGCAGGAAATACAGCGCATAGTCAGGGAACGCCTCAGTGAATTCCGGCAGATTGCGCGAGACGTCCTCGGCATTGCCACCGAAATAGATCAGCGCCCGCGATCCGCTGCGCTCTCGACTGGTCACCCAGACCTCGGCGTCCGGCATCGACAGTTTCATTCGCGAGTGCGCTGTAACCTCGGCGGCAGGCTGGGGAACCAGATCAGCGAACGCTGAAACAAGAAAAGCGCGGCGCACACCAGCAGGTATACGGCAACGATGAAAACGACGAGTGACATCAGGGTTCGGGACATTCGGCTACTTTTAACGGGGAGAAAGGTTGGCTGTGGCAGTGTAGTTCAGCGACTGCGCCTGACAGCCGGCGCACACACGATGCAACAGATCCGCGCAGCAGGAGGAGCCGCATGCGCCACACTGAGGGTTATTCCCGTCGCCGCCTGCTCACGCTGGCTGCCGAGGCTGCGGCGCTGTTTACCATTGATCGGGCGTTGGCCAGCGGCGTGCCACCAACCTTCACTGCGCCGCATATGGCAGGAGACCAGACCATGCAGACCCGCGTCATCCCTTCCAGCTCTGCCGAAGCACTGCCCGTGGTCGGATTGGGCACGTATCGCGGTTTTGACGTCGCGCCCGGTGATCCGGTGTACAGGCAATTGCCCGCCGTGCTCGATGAGCTGTTCAGGAAGGGCGGCACGCTGATCGACAGCTCACCCATGTACGGCCGCGCCGAGCAAACCACTGGTGAACTGCTGTCGATCCACGAACCGCGCTCGCCGGCGTTTCTAGCCACCAAGGTGTGGACGCGCGGGCGCGAGGAGGGCATCGCGCAGATGGAGCAGTCGTTCAGACTGCTGCAAACCGAGCGCATCGACCTGATGCAGATTCACAACCTGCTCGACTGGCAAACCCACTTGCCGACCCTGCGCGAATGGCAGGAGCAGGGGCGGATTCGCTACATCGGCATCACCCATTACACCTCGTCGGCCTATGACGATGTCGAGGCCGTGCTGAAAGCCGAGAAGCTGGATTTTCTGCAAATCAACTACGCTCTGGATGATCGTGCGGTCGAGAAACGCATCCTGCCGCTGTGCCGCGAGCGTGGGGTCGCGGTGATTTGTAATCGGCCGTTTGGCGGCGGTGATTTGCTCGCCCGGCTCAAGGGCAAGCCGCTGCCGGCCTGGGTCTCGGATGTACAGGTCAACAGCTGGCCGCAACTGGCACTGAAATTTCTCCTGGCGCATCCGGCGGTGACCTGTGTGATTCCCGGGACCAGCAATCCGCGCTACATGGCTGACAACGCAGGAGCCGGTTTTGGGCCGATGCTGACCGATGCGCAGCGGCACCAGTTGATTGCGTTGCTGGGCTGATCAGCCTTTAAAATTCGCGAAGCTCTTCTGATTAATTGCAAATTGTTCTAAAAAACTGTCAACCCTGACAGTTGGCTGAGCTGTGCCTGAAGCCAATCATGCGGTTCCAGCCAAACGGCCGAACAGTCATGAATGTGAACCACCAGAGATTTCTTGGTTTGGCAGGCGTCTGCCTGATATTGACGTCCCTCAAGGTAATCGGCGAAACCGCAGAGTATGTGTGCATGGGAAGCCAGAGAGGCCAAATCGCAATCGTGCGGGCAAATTCTTTGTTGGAGGCGAACCAGGTAGCCAAGGCAGCGTGGGGGCTGCCGGCTGCTATAAAAGTGACTCAACTGCGATAGCGCAACGCCTCCAGCAACAACGCAAATGCCGGCGCTGCCTGGCGTCGGCTCGGGTAGTACAGGTGATAACCGGAGAATGCCGGGCACCAGTCCCCAAGCACCTGGATCAGGCGGCCGTCGGCCAGAAATGGCGCAACGACATTTTCCGGGATGTAGCTCAGCCCGAAACCATCCAGCGCGGCGTCGAGCAACGGGTACACGCCATTCAGGGTGACCTGGCCGGAGACGCGAACTTTCAGGCTTTCGCCCTCCTTTTCGAATTCCCAAGCGTACAGTCCGCCATTGGTTGGCAGGCGCAGGTTGTTGCAGGCGTGGTCGGTCAGGTCGCGCGGGGTCTGCGGCGCAGCGCATCGGGCGAAGTAGGCGGGCGAGCCGACCACGGCCATGCGCATGTCGGGACCGATGCGTGTGGCGATCATCCCCTGCGCGACGTCTTCGCCCAGGCGCACGCCGGCATCGAAGCCCTGGCCGGCGATGTCGACGAAGCCGTAATCGCAGCAGACCTCGACGGCGACGTCCGGGTACTGCGGCAGGAATGTCTGCAACACCGGACGCAGGATCCAGTTCAGCGAGTGGTCGGTGGCGCTGATGCGGATCTTCCCCGCCGGGGTCTCGCGCAGGTTGCTGAGGGCGGCCAGTTCCACCTCGATTTCTTCGAAGCGCGGGCCGATGGTTTGCAGCAGGTGTTCGCCGGCCTCGGTCGGCGACACGCTGCGCGTGGTGCGGGTCAGCAGGCGTAGGCCGAGTCGCGCCTCGAGGCTGCGAATGGTGTGGCTGAGCGCCGATTGCGAAACGCCGAGTTTCGCCGCGGCCTTGGTGAAACTGCGCTCACGGGCAACGGCGAGAAAGGCGAGCAGGTCGGTGGCGTTTTCGCGAAGCATTGATGATCGTCCTGCATAAGTTTTTTCGGATTCTAGTCGATTATCCAATGAGTGCGATTCGCTAGAGTGGGTGCATTATTTATCCGGAGGAACCGCCATGAACCCGATCGCTGCATCTGCACTGACGCTCTCGCTGCTGGCCGGTGAGGTGCAAGCCACTGAAAACCCACGCGTCACCGTCACGCCAAATGGCTCGCAACCATCGGCCAAAGGGCCGGCTGACTGGTTTACCGGCACGGTGCGCGTGGATGCGCCGTTCAAAGGTACCGACGATGCGCGGGTCAGCGGCGCGACCGTGACGTTCGAGCCGGGTGCGAGGACGGCATGGCATACCCATCCGTTGGGGCAGACGTTGATCGTGACTTCGGGGGCTGGGTTCGTACAGGAATGGGGACAGCCGGTTCGTGAAATCCGCCCGGGCGATACCGTATGGATTGCCCCGGGCGCCAAGCATTGGCACGGAGCGGCGCCGACAACGGCGATGAGTCATATCGCGATTGCCGAAGTGCTGGATGGCAAGGTGGTGGACTGGATGGAGCAGGTCAGTGATGAGCAATACCCGCGTTAAGCAAAACACCCTGTAGGCGCTGTCGAGTGCAACGAGGCTGCGATCTTTTGATCTTGCTTTGGAGATCAGAAGATCACAGCCTGCGGCAGTTCCTACAGGGGTGTTTTAACGTCGACGTTTCTTCAGATCATCTCCGGCAACGAATCCAGAATCTTGTCCAGCGTAATCGGATACTCCCGCACCCTTGCGCCGGTGGCGTTGTAGATCGCGTTCGCCACCGCTGCACTCACGCCGCAAATCCCCAATTCACCCACGCCCTTGGCCTTCATCGGCGAAGAAATCGGGTCGGTTTCTTCGAGGAAGATCACTTCCTGATGCGGAATGTCGGCGTGCACCGGCACCTCGTACCCGGCCAGGTCATGGTTGACGAAAAAGCCCAGGCGCTTGTCCACCGCCAGCTCTTCCATCAATGCCGCGCCGACACCCATGGTCATTGCGCCGATCACCTGACTGCGCGCCGACGTCGGGTTGAGAATTCGCCCCGCCGCGCACACCGCGAGCATGCGCCGCACGCGGACTTCGCCAGTGGCGGCATCGACGGCGACTTCGGCGAAATGCGCGCCGAACGTCGACTGTTGATACTTCTCGGCCAGATCGCCGAATTCGATGCTGTCCTCGCCGACCAGCGCGCCGCCTTCAGCCGCATTGCGCAGCGGCAGGGTCTTGCTGCCGACGCGGACCTGGCCATCGACAAACTCAGCCTGATCCGCCGCCAGCCCGAGCTTGGCCGCCACCGCTTCGCGCAGTTTCACGCAGGCGGCGTAGACACCGGCGGTCGAACAGTTGCCGCCGAATTGGCCTCCGGAACCGGACGAAACAGGGAAGTCCGAATCGCCCAGACGCACCACGACATCCTTGAGGCCGACGCCCATCATCTCGGCAGCGGTCTGCGCGATGATCGTATAGCTGCCGGTACCGATGTCGGTCATGTCCGTTTCGACAACCACCTTGCCGTCGCGCTCCAGGCGTACGCGGGCGCCGGACTTGACCAGCAGGTTGTTGCGAAACGCCGCCGCCACGCCCATGCCGATCAGCCAGCGGCCCTCACGGCGTGTGCCCGGCTGCGCCTTGCGCTGATCCCAACCGAATTTCTCGGCGCCGATCTGCAGGCATTTGACCAGTTGACGCTGAGAAAATGGCCGCCCGGTTTTCACCGGGTCGACTTGAGTGTCGTTGACAATGCGGAACAGCACCGGGTCCATCTTCAGCTGTTCGGCCATTTCGTCCATGGCGATTTCCAGCACCATCAGCCCCGGCGCTTCACCCGGTGCGCGCATGGAGTTGCCTTCGGGCAGGTCAAGCGGGGCCAGGCGCATGCTGACGCGGCGGTTTTCGGCGGCGTACAGCAATTGACTGGGTTGCGCGGCGAGTTCGACCTTGCCGTCGGCGAGGTTGCCAGACCAGCCTTCGTGGGCGATGGCGGTCAGCTTGCCATCGGCCGTGGCGCCCATTCGGATGCGCTGAATCGTCGCCGGGCGATGGGTGGTGTTGTTGGCCATCTGCGGGCGGGCGAGGGCGACTTTCACCGGCCGTCCAGCCATGCGCGCGCCGAGAGCGGCAAGGATCACGTCGGCGCGGATGAACAGTTTGCCGCCGAAGCCACCGCCGATGTATGGCGAGACCAAACGGACTTTTTCCTTCGGCAGGCCGAGGGTTTTCGCAATGTCACCGACACTCCAGGCGACCATCTGGTTCGAGGTCCAAACGGTCAGTTGATCGCCTTTCCAAGCGGCCAATGTGGCGTGCGGTTCCATCATCGCGTGGGACTGGTCCGGCGTGGTGTAGGTCTGATCGAACTGCACCGGTGCAGCGGCGAAAGCGTTGTCGAAGTCACCGTGATTGACGTCCGGCAGCTCGTCTTTCGGCTCGACGCCGAGGTCTTTGACGCTGGCCAGATCAAACTTGCCCTCAATGGTTTCGTAATCGACCTTGACCAATTGCGCAGCGGCGCGGGCCTGTTCGAAGGTCTCGGCAACCACCAGTGCAACGGCTTGCTGGTAATGCTGCACTTCTGGACCGGCGAGCAGATGCGCGGCGTTGTAATCACCTTTATCGAGCTTGCCGGCATTCTCGGCAGTGACGATGGCGAGTACGCCGGGCGCGGCTTTGGCTTCGTCGAGATGAATGGCTTTGATCCGCCCTTTGGCGATTGCCGAATCGACCATGAAACCGTAGGCCTGATTGGCTGCCGCTTCATGTTGTTCATAGGCGTAAGTGGCCTGGCCGCTGGTTTTCAACGGGCCTTCAATGCGCGCGGTGGGCTGGCCGACGACCTTCAGGCGGTCGATGGGATTGGTGGTGGCGGGCGTGTCGAATTTCATGCGGTTTCCTCGCTTGCGCCAACACCGAAGCCAGCGTGCGCTCGACCAGTGTCAGTTTGAATTGGTTGTCCTCGGTGGGCGTCGCGCCTTCAAGCAGGCGTTCGCTGACTGCTTTGGCACCCTTGGGCAGCAGCGCTTCAGCGGCTTCGACCCGCCACGGTTTCGGCGCAATGCCGCCCACGGCGACGCGGCCGGTGCCGTCCTTTTGCAGGATCAAACCGACCGAGACCAGAGCAAACGCATAAGACGAGCGATCGCGAACCTTGTGATAAATGTGCGTACCGCCGACCGGTGCGGGCAGGGTCACGGCGGTGATGAACTCGCCGGGCGTCAGGCTGGTTTCGATGTGCGGCGTGTTGCCTGGCAACTGATGGAAATCGGCCATTGGGATGCTGCGGGTGCTGCCGTCAGGCTTTACTGTTTCGATCTGCGCATCCAGCGCGCGCATGGCGATGGCCATGTCGCTCGGGTGGGTGGCGATGCAAGCGTTGCTGACGCCGATGATCCCCAGCTGCCGGGTGACGCCGCCGATCGCCGCGCAACCGCTGCCGGGGTTGCGTTTGTTGCAGGCCTGGTGGGTGTCGTAAAAGTAGGGGCAACGGGTGCGTTGCAGCAGGTTGCCAGCGGTGGTCGCCATGTTGCGCAGCTGCCCGGAAGCCCCGGCGAGCAAGGCGCGGGAGAGCAGGGCGTAGTCCTTGCGCACCCGCGCGTCGGCGGCCAGATCGGTGTTGCGCACCAGCGCGCCGATGCGTAATCCCCTTCGGGCGTGGCTTCGATCTGGTCCAGGCCGAGGTGGTTGATGTCGATCAGGTGCACCGGGGTTTCGATGTCGAGTTTCATCAGGTCGAGCAGGTTGGTGCCGCCGGCGATGAACTTGGCACCCTCGACTTGCGCAGCCTGGGAAGCGGCTGCCGCCGGCGAGTCGGCGCGGCTGTAATTGAAGGCTCTCATGCCGGCACCTCCGCGACTTCAGTGATGGCTTCGATGATGTTCGAGTAAGCGCCACAGCGGCAGATGTTGCCGCTCATGCGCTCCTGCAGTTCGGCGGCGATCAGCTTCGGCGGCTCGGTCAGGCTCGGGCTGACGTGGCTGGGAATGCCGTCGCGGATTTCCTTGAGCACAGCGACCGCCGAGCAGATCTGCCCCGGCGTGCAGTAGCCGCACTGATAGCCGTCGTGCTTGATAAACGCGGCCTGCATCGGGTGCAGCTTGTCCGGCATGCCGAGGCCTTCGATGGTGGTCACCTCACTGCCCGCGTGCATCACCGCCAGGGTCAGGCAGGAGTTGATCCGCCGACCATCGGCGATCACCGTGCAGGCGCCGCACTGGCCGTGGTCGCAGCCTTTTTGGTGCCGGTCAGGTGCAGGTGTTCGCGCAGGGCGTCGAGCAGGGTGGTGCGGGTGTCGACTTCGAGGGTTTGTGGTTTGCCGTTGACTTGCAGGGTTACTTGACTCATGGCCGGTTGCTCCAGACTGGCCGCGTAGGCCTTGAGGCTGATAAAGGGGGCATGGCGAACGCCGTCGCGGTTACGGCGCCGAGGATCATGAAATTGCGTCGGGAAATCGGCATGGTTCGATTCCTTGTCTCTCATCGGGCGGCAGGATTGCAAAAGGCCCAAACGGGCGCGCCGGCATGCATGCCAGTCTCGTAAAAGGAGTGACCGCAGCGGGAGGGAAAAGGTTTTGTCAGATTTGCGCTAAAGAGTTATGTGCTGGGCTCATCAATCCGCAGATCACACAAAAAACCTGTAGGAGTGAGCCTGCTCGCGATAGCGGTGTGTCAGTTGATACTGATTCGACTGACACACCGCTATCGCTGGCAAGCCAGCTCCCACAGGGTTCCGAGTTGTTAATCCAATTGCATTCACAACATCAAAACCTGTGGGGGCTGGCTTGCCAGCGATGAGGCCGACGCGTTCACTCTGAATCTAATGCCCACCTACAACCATCGAGGTAAACGGTGCGACATACGCCTGCAACGTCACCAGCCCGCCGACCAGGATCGCCAGTACGATCGAGTGGAAGAACACGTAACGCAGGATCTCGCCCTCATGCCCGTACCAGCGGGTCGCGGTGGAGGCGACGACGATCGACTGCGCATCGACCATCTTGCCCATCACGCCACCGGAACTGTTCGCCGCCGCCATCAGCACCGGACTGATACCCAGCTGTTCCGAGGTCACTCGTTGCAGGCCGCCAAACAGCACGTTCGAAGCGGTGTCCGAGCCGGTCAGCGCCACCCCCAGCCAGCCGAGCAGGGTGCCAAACATGGGGTAGAAAATCCCCGTCGCCGCGAAGGCCAGGCCCATGGTCGCATCGAGCCCCGAATAGCGCGTGAGGAAGCCCAGCGCGAGCATCGCTGCAATGGTGATCAACGAAAACCGCACCACCCACAACGTGCGCAGGTATTGCTTGATCAGCTGCGGGATCGAATAACCCATCAGCAAACCGCCGACAATCGCTGCCAACAAGATTCCGCTGCCGGTCGCGGTGAGCCAGGTGAACTTGTAAATCGCTTCCTCGGCTTTCGGCGCCGCGACTACCGGCGGCACTTTCTCGATCTGCAGATGCAGGGTGGTGAAGGTCACCGCCGGGGCGAAGATCGGATTGGCCTCGCGCACCGGTTTGCCCTGCGCATCGACTTTGGCCGACTGCGTGACCGGATCAATCACCGGGCGCGTATCGAACATGTTCTTGAAGCCCTGCGTGCCCCAGGCAAACACGAACACCGTGAGAATGATCCACGGCATCCACGCACGCATCACGGCCGGGCGCGCCTGATCGCTGAACGCGGCGCTGGCGGTGACTTTTTCTTCCTCGACCCTGGAGTTGTCGACGCGACCGGACAGCGCTGCTGAAGTATGGATGGTTGCCGGTTTCCACACCTTGAGGAACAGCGTCAGACAGGCCATGGAAATCAGCGCGGCGATCACGTCCACCAGCATCGGCCCGTGGTAGTTCGACACGAGGAATTGCGGAATAGCGAAACTCACCCCGGCCACCAGAATCGCCGGCCACACCTCGAGCATCTTGCGCCACCCGGCAAACGCCCAGATCAACCAGAACGGCACCAGCACCGAGAAAAACGGCAGCTGCCGGCCGACCATCATCGACAGTTCCATTTCGTCCAGCCCGGTGACTTTGGCCAGGGTGATGATCGGCGTGCCCAGGGCGCCGAAAGCCACGGGTGCGGTGTTGGCGATCAGCGCCAGGCCCGATGCGGCCAGCGGCGAAAACCCAGGCCGATCAGGATCGCGCCGGTCACCGCTACTGGCGTACCGAACCCCGCCGCGCCTTCGAAGAACGCACCAAAGCAGAAGGCGATCAGCAGCAGTTGCAAACGCCGGTCATCGGTAATGCGCGCGAGGGAATCCTGCAGCACTTTGAACGAACCATTCTCGGTGGTCAGGCGATGCAGAAAGATGATGTTGAGGACGATCCAGCCGATCGGCAGCAAACCGTTCGCCGCGCCGAACAACGCCGCCGAACCCGCCATGCCCGCTGGCATGTCGAAGGCGAAAATCGAGATCAGCAGGGCGGACGCGAGCGCCAGCAACGCCGCCAGATGCGCCTTGACGTGAAAGAACGCCAGCGCCGCGAGCATTACCACCACCGGCACCGCAGCCATCAGCGTGGAAAGCACCGGATTGCCGAACGGGTCATAGATTTGCTGCCAGACCATGGTCCACCTCTGCTTGTTGTTATTTGAGGGTGCAGATCCATTGCATGGGGTTGGTTGCAAGCAGTATAGGTGGCATTACGCCGCTGTTCGGGCGTAGCGAACGGGCCGACCAACGGTCGATAGTGGCCACTGAATCAACAGGCTTTTGCCCGGTCGTATCTGCGGCTGCGCGCACGGCGTCCTGAAGACGCGGGCAGCGTGGCGATTTCCGTCGTCAAGACCTTGGGTTTAGGGAAGTGTTGAATGAAGCAAGCGACAACCATGCTGCTCACTGTGACTGCCGCCGTATTGCTCAGCGGCTGTATTGCGGATTTTGATGATGACCACCGGCACGGCCGGCATTACGACCGCGAACATGGCCGCAATTACGATCACGACCGACGCTGGGATGACCGCGATGACGACCGCCGCGATGGCCGTCGTTATTACCGTGATCGCGATGACGACTGATTGAATGAAGAGGGCGTTCCCGTTAAAGGAACGCCCTCTGTGCATCAGCCTTCAATTGAAAAAACGAGCGTTCGCCTGGACGCGGGATCGCGCAGGCACCGAGGCCTCGTGATCGAGCAAATGGGTGGCGAGGATGTCGCTCAGAAAACGGAACTGATCGTTGATGCCGACCACTTCATTGCTGAAGTGGTTGCTGGCAGCGGGCATCAGCAGATCGTCGAAATCTTCGTTGAACACCAGCGTCTGCGCCTTGCGCGGCACGACGTGCTGTTGGTAGTAGTTGCTGCCGAACACCGGGAAACTCACGGAGAGGGTGACTTGAGTGTGGGTCATCATGTGAACGCCTCGTTGTGTGTCGGATGTGCCAATCGTGCCTTTCAGGAAGGGTGGGCGGAAGGCAATCGTGGCGATGGTGGATATCGACGACAGTGATGATGAACAGGATCCCCTGTGGGAGCGGGCTTGCCCGCGAAAGCGGTGTGTCAGTCGATACATGTGGTGACTGATACACCGCTTTCGCGAGCAAGCCCGCTCCCACATTGGTTATCAGCCAAGCAGTCACATGCCTATACTCAAAGCTGCACTTCCCCAAGCCAAAGGACACCACCACCGTGAACCCGCGCGCGCTGGTCGTCGCCGCACTGTTTCTGTTGGCTGGCTGCGCCACCTCGGCCCGGGCACCGGTCAGTGCGCCACAGGCGGTGGTGGTGTCGGCGCAAACCTGGCAGCAGATCGACCGCGAAATCATCAGCGCCTCGCAGCAGGCCACCGAGCAGGTCAAGCTGTTCGCTCGTGGCTCGATGGAACATTGGCGCACGCGGATCTATCAGCAAACTGAAGAAAATTTCATCCCTTGGTTCAGCAGCTATTGGACTCAGGAATGGCTGTCGATGAAGGTCAGCTGGTACACGATCAGTGCTGGCGGCGAGCAGGACGCTTCGGCGAAACGCCTGGCGGCGTATCTACTTGAGCAATATCAGGAAAAAGTCCTCGCGCCGGTGGCAGTGGAGATTGATCCGGACGCGATCCTGGCCCAGTCCACGGCGTTCTACGCGCAATTGATGGCGCAGCAGATGCCGCTCATCGCCCAGCGTCATGGCGTGCCGATCACACAGCTCAACGGACGCTTGCAGCAGATCCCGGCCATCGCCCTTGGCCCACCGCCGGCACGGGATGCTTCATTGTTCAAAGTCATCAGCACCGAGCCGCTGAACACCCTGCCGGCGTACGCCGCGCTGATCGACAAGATCCACACCGACGGCGGCGCCAAGGGCATTTCCTCCACCGACGCGGCGATGGCGCCGGTGGCCAAGCGCGCCAGCCAGCGCATCGAAGCGGAAATGGCCCCACGCGGCGCCGCCAGTGCGGTGGCGGCGGCCGCCGGGAAACTGGCCGGGGCGATGATTTCCGTCGGTGTGGCCGGCATCCGCGCGATCATCCAGGCCAACGACCGTCCGGACAGCGAAGCACTGATCCGCAGCAGCCTCGGCAATACCTTCGACAAAGCCTGGCAGAAGTTGCTGCAGAACCCGACTACAGGAGTGATGGCGGGCACGTTGCACATCGCCGGGCAGGTCGAGGGCAATTTGAGCGCTGGCGCAGAGCCGTCCGTCGGGCTGGGAGACAATCACGTCGAATGGCGCCCGCCGCAATCGACCAGTCAGCAGATCGAACCCAACTTGCAAGGAAAATGAACATGGCTTACATCGATATCTTCGTGGCGCCGGTGCCTGACGCCAATCATGCGCAATACAAAAACACTGTGAGATCGCCGCCAGGCTGTTCAAGGAATATGGCGCCGTGGATGTCGTCCAGTGCTGGGGTGACGACGTACCGGAGGGCAAGCTCACGTCGTTCCCGCTAGCGGTCAAACTCAGGAGGGTGAAACCGTCTCGTCCGGTTGGCTGATCTGGCCAGACAAGGCCACCCGCGATGCAGGTATGGCGAAAATGATGGAAGACCCGCGCATGCGGCCCGACGTCAATCCGATGGGTTTTGATGGCCAACGGATGATCTTCGGCGGTTTTAAGAGGCTCTCTGAATCCTGATGGCAGTACGAACGCCTGTGGCCGCTGCAAGTGCAGCACGCGCCACAGAAGCTCGTCGACGATCAACCTCGACGCCAGACGCCGTTGCCGCTCAAGCGCGACCGATCATGCGGTCCGGTGAAGTCCTGCTTCGGACCTTTCGGCACCACACCGGTCGGGTTGATCGTCTTGTGGCTGCCATAGTAGTGATGCTTGATATGCTGGAAATCCACGGTCTCGGCGATCCCCGGCCACTGATACATCTCGCGCAGCCAGTTCGACAGGTTCGGGTAGTCGGCAATCCGCCGCAGGTTGCACTTGAAGTGCCCGTGGTACACGGCGTCGAAGCGAATCATCGTGGTGAACAGGCGCACATCCGCTTCGGTCAGGTATTCGCCGCTCAGGTAGCGATTGGCACCCAGCAATTGCTCCAGATGATCCAGTTCGGCGAATACTTCATCGAATGCCTGTTCGTAGGCCTGCTGCGACGTGGCGAACCCGGCGCGATAGACACCGTTGTTCACCGCCGGATAGATCCGCTCGTTCAGGGCGTCGATCTCGTTGCGTAGCGGCGCCGGGTAGAAGTCCAGATCGTTGCCGGTGAGCCCGTCGAAGGCGCTGTTGAACATGCGGATGATCTCCGCCGATTCATTGCTGACGATGCGCTTGAGCTGCTTGTCCCACAGCACTGGCACCGTCACGCGCCCGGTGTAGTCGGGGGTATCAGCGGTGTAGCGCTGGTGCATGAAATCGAAATCATCGAGTTTGTCGCCGGTCGAACCGAGCGTCTTGTCGAAGGTCCAGCCGTTTTCCAGCATCAGCCAACTGACGACCGAAACGTCGATCAGGCTTTCCAGACCTTTAAGCTTGCGCAGAATCAGCGTGCGGTGCGCCCATGGGCAGGCGAGGGAAACGTAGAGGTGATAGCGCCCGGCTTCGGCAGCAAAACCGCCTTCACCGCTGGGGCCTGGCTGACCATCGGCGGTCACCCAGTTGCGGCGTTGCGCTTGTTCGCGCTGGAATGCGCCGTCCTTGCTGCTTTCGTACCACTTGTCCTGCCAGTGGCCGTCGACGAGTAAACCCATGATCAAGACTCCTGAAAACCAATATTCGTTGGAGTCGAGTCTATTCCGATGAGTTCGAACAAAAAGCGCAAAGATCGGGCGCTAATGATCGGTTAGATCGATGTATTTCGCGCTGCCCAATACTGCTCGGCCGTGGCGAAGGCTTGCTCGCGATCTTGACCAAGGCCGCGCAGGGCGAGGGCCATGGTCGCAATCAGGGCCATTTGCGGGTAACTGTCGACCACATCGCCGCGCCATACGGCTTTCAAGTGTTCGATGTCCAGCGAGGCGGGTTTGACGTGGCGCTGCGCTGACAGCTGTGGCCATTCCTCGTCCCAGCTCTGACCACCGCTGGTGCCGTAAAGATGACTGGTGGCATCGGGGTTGATCTCGATTTCACCGCCATCGCCCTTGACCACAATTGCCGTGTCGCCGAGCAAGCCGCTGGCATCGCGATGCACCGCCTGGTAGCCGGGATGGAAAATGCTCTGCAGGCCACAACGTGCACCGAGCGGATTGAGGATTCGCGCCAGCGAGTGAATCGGCGAACGCAGGCCCAGGGTGTTACGCAGGTCGATCATCTTCTGCAATTGCGGCGCCCAGTCCATCAGCGGCATGAAAGCCAGTCCGCCGTTATCCAGCGCCGCGCCGACTTGATGCCAGGTGCGGCACAGGGGAATGTTCAGTTCCCCCAGTAGTTGTTCGCTGTACAGGCGCCCGCCCGTGTGTGCGCCGCCGCCGTGCATGAAGATGCGCACGCCGTTCAGTGCCAGGCACTTGGCTGCCAGCAGATACCACGGCAGATGGCGTTTTTGCCGGCATAGGTCGGCCAGTCCAGGTCGACATTCAATGCCGGCGCCTGCAAGCGTTCGCGCAGGGCTTCGGTGAATCCGGCCATTTCCTCGGCGCTTTCTTCCTTGTGCCGCAGCAACATCAGGAAGGCCCCGAGTTGCGTATCTTCGACCTTGTCGTCGAGCACCATGCCCATGGCCTCGCGGGCTTCCTCGCGCGTCAGGTCGCGGGCGCCGCGCTTGCCTTTGCCGAGAATGCGCACGAATTGTGCGAACGGGTGCTCGGCAGGCGTTTCGAGGGTCAATGCAGAAAAGTCGTTCATAGGCAATTCGTCGGTTTGGGCAGGCCCGCCAGTTTCGCGGCGAGTTTGGCAGGGGTGCCTTTGAACAGTCGGTTCAGGTGCTGGCTGTTGCCTTTGTCGGCGCCGAGTTTCAATGCGGTGTACTTGATCAGCGGTCGCGTGGCCGGCGAAAGCTGGAACTCGGCATAGAAACTGCGCAGCAGCTCGAGGACTTCCCAGTGTTCGGGCGTCAACTCGATGTCTTCGGCGGCGGCGAGGGCGCTGGCGACATCAGCCGACCAGTCGTTGAGGTCAACGAGAAAGCCGTCCTTGTCCAGTTCGATGGCGCGGGCGCCGACGGTAAGGGAGTTCATAGCCAGCTGTTGACCTTGGCGTGATGAATCGACAGTTCGACGAAGGCCGGGTAGTCGATGGCCTCGGCCCAGTCCGGAATGTCGATCGCACGCGCCTGTGCGTCCTCAAGCAATACAAACAGCTTGATGGTTCGCTCTTGCAAAGCAGAAAACGCCACAGTGCCCGGTTGCAGCGCATACACCGCATCGCCGGACAACAACACAGCATCGGCGCTGCCGAGCAGGCGCAGGCAACTGATCAGGCGATCGTCGCCGAACGGAGAATGAGACAACACATGCAAAGTCGACATCAGAGGGTGATCACCTGATCGTAACGGTCAATAAGGGCGGTGATTTGCTCAGCGGCAAGCGGCTGCGCTTCTTCCAGCGACACGTTGCCGAGGCCGCGAGCACTGGCGCTTTGTGCGCAATAAAACAGTTCTTCGACACCAAACATCGGCAGCGCCTGCAGATTGGCGCTGAGGTCTTTCTGCTGCAAGGCCTTGGCGTTCTGTCCGGCGGCCAGTTGCAGCACGCCGTCATCGAGAAACAGTAAACCGATCGGCAGATCGAAGGCGCCACCGGCAAGCACGATGTCCAGCGCTTCCCGTGCGCCGGGGCCAGACCAGGGCGACTGGCGGCTGATGATCAACAGCGATTTGGCCATGTTCACGCGCCTCCGAAACAGATCAGGCGGTCAGCGTCCTGCACGGCATCGTGCAATTGCCCAAGACCGGACAGTTCCCACGGCGCGCTCACTGAAGTCGCTTCTCGCTGGTAACGTTTGGCTTCTTCTTCGTTCAACACACCACGGCGCAACGCGGCGGCGATGCAGACCACGCCGTCGAGTTGCTTTTCGTTGATAAAGGCGCGCCATTGCTTGGGCAAGTCCAGTTCATCCTGCGGCGTCACCACCGCATCGGAGGCGTTGAACACGCCGTCCTGATAGAAAAACAGCCGGACAATCTCATGTCCGCCAGCCAGCGCGGCCTGGGCAAACAGCAGGGCACGGCGCGAGGAGGGCGCATGGGCGGCGGAAAACAGCGCAATGGCGAACTTCATGATGGACTCGATCAGCGAAACTGCGGCCATGATAAAGCTTTATTGCGGCAGCCGCGAAACCCCAGTTTTACGCAGATTCCTTTGTAGGAGCTGCCGAAGGCTGCGATCTTTTGATTCTGCTCTGCAAGATCAAGATCAAAGATCGCAGCCTTCGGCTGCTCCTACATCGATTAGGGGTAATGCCGTAAAGATCGCAATACTCGACCCAGTCCATCCCGGCCATCTCCGCAACCTCCCGATGCACCTCAAGCCGTTGCGCCTGATAGTCCTCGGGCGAGTCAGCCGTCAATTGCAGTGTCAGTTCCCAGGCAAATAATCCCTGGCTTTCCGCCTCGGCCTCGAATGCCTCATGCAGGCGTTCTTCGCGATACTGTGCCTGGGTTTCGCCCTTGGCCTGAGCCAGCAGCGGGTTGAGGTGATCGAGGGTTTCCCGCAATTCGGGTCGCGCATCGAGAAACAGTTTCAGAGCCTGTTCATGTCGCTGGTCGCTAGGCGCCATGTAATTTCCTTGTGTGGCTGAAGATCTCAGGGTGCCGCAGCTGCTCGCGCGTGTCGCGCATAAAAACAGTAAAGCAGAACGATTTGCTGCCTTGCAGTGCTACAGTCCGCTTTTTTCTCGATGAGCGAATGCAATGCGAATGCTGATGGTAGCGCTGGCGGCGGCCCTGTTGGCCGGATGTGCCGGTTCGGTGATGAACGAGGCTCGCACCAAGAGCCCGGACAAGGTCCTGACCTCGGACAAGCCGGAGAAAGACGTCGCCCGGTGCGTGCAATTCGCCTGGCAGGACGAAGCGGTGTTTGGCGTCGACGCGGCGGCCTATCTGGAGCCGCGCGAGTCCGGCGGCACTACGGTCTACACGCGTTCGGCAGAGTCGTTTGTCGATGTGCTTACCGAAGCCTCGGGTACGACTTTGAATTACTACGCACAACAGAGTGATTTTGTCGCGATGCGACGGATGGCGGCGATGGCGACCTGCCTCTGACTGTGTGTCGAGGCGGCTGGCGCTTTCGCGAGCAGGCTCGCTCCCACAAGTTGAAATGCTTTCCAGTGTGGGAGCGAGCCTGCTCGCGCAAAAGAGCGACACAGTCAATCGATCAGCCGCTTCTGGAAAAAATGCCGCTTGTGCCCCAGCGGATAATCGACAATCTCGCCACATTCGCTGTATCCGACCTTTCTGTAAAACGCCGGCGCCTGGAAAGAAAAGGTGTCGAGCCAAATGCCCACGCAGTTTTTCTCCCTGGCAAAGTCCTCGGCCATGCGCATCAATTTTGTGCCGATACCCTGACCACGACCTTGCTCCGGGACCGCGAGCAATTCGATGAACAACCAGCGGTAGAACGTGTGGCCATACAGGCCGCCGAGGATCTCGTCGTTTTCGTTACGCACCAGCAAGGCAATCGGCTCCCACGTGGATGGCCCGGCCTTGGCAACGTTGTGTGCACGCAAGGGCGCAAGAATCGCTGCGCGCTGTTCTTCGGTAGGGTTCTGCGTCAACTCGATACGCAAGTTCATGCATGACTTCCTTGTGTAATGGAGCGGTCAGCCTACCGCGTCCACACAGGTGCCTCCAACCCTCCGATCAAACAAGCGGAACCGTCAAACCAGCGCTGCGGTCTAGGCTTTTATCGCGTCTTTCCCTGAGCGCGATTGATGAGGACATCCCGTGAATATTTTCGAAGCCCTGCGCGAAAGCCACGAGCGCCAGCGCACTTATGCCAAAGCTCTGATCGCGACCAGCGGCGACAGCCCTGAGCGGGTCGAGGCTTACAAACAACTGAAAGCCGAACTGCAAGCGCACGAAACCGCCGAAGAGCGGCACTTCTACATCCCGTTGATGGAAATTGACGAAGGCGTTGACCTGAGCCGCCACGCCATCGCCGAGCACCATGAAATGGACGAGATGATGGAAGAGCTCGACGAGACCGAGATGTCCAGCCCGGCCTGGCTGGCAACGGCAAAGAAGCTATCGGACAAGGTCCATCACCACCTCGAGGAAGAAGAGCATAAGTTCTTCCAGATGGCCGGCAAGTTGCTCGACGATAAACAGAAAACCCAACTCGCTGGACAGTACGAAAAGGAGTATCAGGCGCAACTGCGTTGATCGGCCTCCAGCCGTTTCGTCAACTTGACGTGTAGGTGTTCAGCTATGCGTTGAGTACGAAGTTTCGTCGAGCACTGTTCATCCATCCAGTGTTTGCAGGATTTCATTCTTCCTTCCGGTAGCGCTGCGACAAAAGCGCCGATGGACAAAAATCCACCTCCGTTAGCTTGAAGGCCTCTCCTCGGGAAGGAGAGTTCTCAAATCAACGGAGTGAAAAACATGAATCAGGCAACTGCACAAACCCAACTGAAACACGGTCGCGTCATCTCGCCAGCGAGTCGCGGCGCGGTCGCCATCGACCTCGGCTTGCTCGGCGCCTGGCAAGTCAATGAAATGGAAGGTGGCAAGAACTTTCCGGCCATGGAAGCCGGACCGTTTCCGTCACCTTTCGAGACAGACTCCGCCAGCGTCGCGCCGCCGGCCGACGGTTACATTCTCAGCGGCGGCAAGACCGATGCCCGCGATTGCGTCAATTACACCAGCGACGAGATGAGCAAGAAGCTCGGTCGTTCGTTCAGTTGGCCGCTGCTTAATGTCGATCCGGGGCAGATGCTCAAAGTCACTTGGGCCTACACAGCGCCGCACACCACTCGGGGTTATCGCTGGCTGATCACCAATGACAGCTGGGATCCTCAGCAACGCATCACTCGTGCACAACTGGAAACCCAGCCGTTCTTCGAGGATTTCTACCCGCAGGTGCCGTATTACAGCCATGCCGGTGAATTGAAGGCGAAGGTCGATCACCAAGTGCAACTGCCGGCGAACAAGAAGGGCCACCACGTCATTGTGCTGATGTGGATCGTTGCCAACACCGGCAACGCGTTCTATCAGGCCTTCGACGTCGACTTCCAGTAACAGCGGCGGCTGAACGAGCCCGGTAGCGCTGCCGGGCTTTTTTGTCAGCGCAATTGTCCGACCATGGCCGTCCATTTATGAAGACAGGATCAGACGCGATGTCCAACACAGCCGAACGGGTCAACATCGTCGACACTCAGGTGTTGTCCCACGACTGGTATCTGCTGAAGAAAATCACCTTCGATTACCACCGCAACAATGGCGAATGGCAACGTCAGACCCGCGAGGTCTACGACCGCGGTAATGGCGCGGCGATTCTGCTGTTCAACCGCGAAAAGCGCACGGTAGTGCTGACCCGACAGTTCCGCTTGCCAGTCTTCGTCAATGGTCACGATGGATTGCTGATCGAGGTGGCTGCGGGGTTGCTGGAAGGTGCCGCGCCTGAGCAGCGCATTCGTGACGAAGCCGAGGAGGAAACCGGTTACCGCGTGCATGACGTGAAGAAGGTATTCGAGGCGTACATGAGCCCCGGTTCAGTGACCGAGAAGCTGCACTTTTTGTCGCTGAATACGATGCCGCCTCCAAGGTCAGCGAGGGTGGCGGCCTGGAAGAGGAAACCGAAGAACTGGAAGTGCTCGAGTGGGGATTCGATGAGGCGCTGGCCGCGTTTCAGCGCGGCGAGATCTGCGATGCGAAGACCATCATGTTGTTGCAGTACGCAGCGATGAATAACCTCTTCGTTGCTTGAGTCAGAACAGCTCGCCTGTTTTCCCGAACGTTGACCATTGGCCACCTTCGAGCATCAGTAACCGCTCTTTAGCCTCCAGCCCACCGGCGAAACCCGTCAGCTTTCCCGAAGCACCGATCACTCGATGACACGGCGCAACAATGGAAATCGGATTGCGCCCGTTGGCGGCGCCGACCGCTCGGACCGCCGTCGGATGGCCGATTTGCAGCGCTATCTGACTGTAGGTGCGTGTCTCGCCAAACGGAATGGTCAGGAGGGCGGCCCAGACTTTTTCTGGAATTCGCTGCCGACAAATGCCAGCTCGAGATCGAAGCGACGCCGAGTGCCGGCGAAGTACTCTTCGAGCTGGCGCGCGGTCTGCGCGAGGATCAGGTTGTCCGGGGCTTCGCTCATCGGTCCCAGCCTCACCCGGTTCGGTTTGTCGTTTTCCCAGAGGATGGCGGCGAGTCGGCTGCCGTTCGCGACCAGCTTCAACTCACCGACCGGCGAGGGCAGGGTGATGAACGTGCAAGACATGATGGCGACTCCAGAGCTGGGCATTAATGCGGCCCAGCATACTGGCTGAACGGGGAGGCGCAATACGCAAAGCCGACCATACTGCTTGTTGCTCCTGAAGCGTTGCCCTGCGTTTGGCGCAGTCCTCAACAACAAAAAAGAGATCGACTCATGAAGTACGAACCTTTGGCCAGATCGCTCATTGCGACCTCCCTGGCGCTCAGCTGTCTCATGGCTCACGCGGCATCCGTGGCGCCGGTTGCGGCGGAAAACGGCATGGTGGTCACCGCGCAACATCTGGCGACCCACGTGGGTGTCGACGTTTTGAAAAACGGCGGCAATGCCGTGGATGCGGCGGTGGCCGTGGGCTATGCACTGGCGGTGGTTTATCCGGCTGCGGGCAACCTTGGCGGCGGCGGGTTCATGACCATCCAACTGGCAGACGGGCGCAAGACCTTTCTCGATTTCCGTGAGAAAGCCCCGCTGGCAGCGACGGCGAACATGTATCTGGACAAGGACGGTAATGTCGTTCCGGACCTGAGCACGCGCGGTCACCTGGCGGTCGGCGTGCCGGGCACCGTGTCTGGCATGGAGCTGGCCCTGAGCAAATACGGCACCAAGCAGCGCAAGGACATGATTGCCCCGGCGATCAAACTGGCCGAAGACGGTTTCGAGCTGCAGCAGGGCGATGTCGAACTGCTGGAGTACGCCACCGACGTGTTCAAGAAGGACATGCGCGATTCCGGCTCGATCTTCCTCAGCAACGGCGAACCGATGCAGGTCGGGCAGAAACTGGTGCAGAAGGATCTGGCGAAAACCCTGCGAACGATTTCCGACAAGGGCGCCGACGGCTTCTACAAAGGCTGGGTCGCCGATGCCATCGTTACCTCCAGTCAGGCCAACAAAGGCATCATCACCCAGGCTGACCTCGACAAATACAAAACCCGCGAACTGGCCCCGGTGGAATGCGATTATCGCGGCTATCACGTGGTCTCGGCGCCGCCGCCAAGCTCCGGCGGGGTGGTGATCTGCCAGATCATGAATATTCTCGAAGGCTATCCGATGAAGGACCTGGGCTTCCATTCGGCTCAGGGCATGCATTACCAGATCGAAGCCATGCGCCATGCCTACGTCGATCGCAACAGCTATCTGGGCGATCCGGATTTCGTGAAAAACCCGATCGAGCATCTGCTGGACAAGAACTACGCGACCAAACTGCGCAACGCCATCCAGCCGCAAAAGGCCGGCATCTCGGCTGAACTCAAGCCCGGCGTCGCGCCTCATGAAGGCAGCAACACCACGCACTATTCGATCGTCGACAAGTGGGGCAATGCCGTTTCGGTGACTTACACCCTCAATGACTGGTTCGGCGCGGGCGTCATGGCGAGCAAGACCGGGGTGATCCTCAACGACGAAATGGACGACTTCACCTCCAAGGTCGGCGTGCCGAACATGTATGGGCTGGTTCAAGGCGAGGCCAACGCTATCGCACCGGGCAAGGCGCCGCTGTCGTCGATGAGTCCGACCATCGTCACCAAGGACGGCAAGGTGGTGATGGTGGTGGGCACGCCGGGTGGCAGCCGGATCATCACCGCAACCTTGCTGACCATGCTCAACGTCATTGACTACGGCATGGGCCTGCAGGAAGCGGTCGACGCGCCGCGCTTCCACCAGCAATGGATGCCGGAAGAAACCAACCTCGAAGACTTCGCCGCCAGCCCGGATACGAAAAAGATCCTGGAAAGCTGGGGCCACAAGTTTGCCGGCCCGCAAGACCCCAACCACATTGCTGCAATTCTGGTGGGAGCGCCGTCGCTGGGAGGCAAACCGGTTGGCAAGAATCGCTTCTACGGCGCCAACGATCCACGGCGTAATACCGGCTTGTCATTGGGTTACTGAGCGGAGTAAAAGGGGCGGGCTCAGGTCCGCCCCATTCTCAAGGATTGATCAAGGAAGGCTCGACATGACCACCGCATTACTGATCATCGATGTCCAGCAGGCGCTGTGTGCTGGTGAATATCAGTGTTTTGAAATCGACCGTGTGATCGCCACGATAAATGGTCTGAGCCAACGCGCCCGCGATGCCGGCGTTCCGGTGGTGCTGATTCAACACGAAGAAAAGGACGGTCCGTTTGTGCGCGGTGCTGACGGTTGGCAACTGGCCAAAGATCTGCTGACTTCGACGAAAGACCTGAACGTAGACAAAACCACCGGGGACTCTTTCTACCAGACCGATCTCGGCAAGCTGCTGCCCAGCGAAGATTTTGAGCGACTGGTCATCTGCGGCTTGCAGACTGATTACTGCGTCAACGCCACAGTTCGCAGTGCGCATGAGCTGGGCTACGACGTCGTTGTTGCGAGAGATGCGCATTCAACAGTCGACAACGGCACCATGAGCGCCGACGACATCATTGCCCAACACAACAAGGACTTCGCTGCGCTCACCGGTTCCGTAGCGCGAGTCGATGTCAAACCGGCCGCCGACATCACTTTCTAACCGTACACACCCCACCTTGTGGGTTGCCGGGGATGGCGGGTGTAGCGCGAAATCCTGTGGGAGTGGGCTTGCTCACGAAGGCGGCAGGTCGGGCGATTTATTTGTGGCTGACAGACCGCTTTCGCGAGCAGGCTCGCTCCACATTGGTTTTGTGGGTTGCCGGGGATCGCGGGTGTAGCGCGAAATCCTGTGGGAGTGGGCTTGCTCACGAAGGCGGCAGGTCGGGCGATTTATTTGTGGCTGACAGACCGCTTTCGCGAGCAGGCTCGCTCCCACAGTGAATTTTTGGCTTGCCGGGGGATGGCGGGTGTAGTGCGAAATCCTGTGGGAGTGGGCTTGCTCACGAAGGCGGCAGGTCAGGCAATTTATCTGTGGCTGACACACCGCTTTCGCGAGCAGGCTCGCTCCCACATTGGTTTTGTGGGTTGCCGGGGATCGCGGGTGTAGCGCGAAATCCTGTGGGAGTGGGCTTGCTCACGAAGGCGGCAGGTCAGGCAATTTATCTGTGGCTGACACACCGCTTTCGCGAGCAGGCTCGCTCCCACATTGGTTTTGTAGGTTGCCTGGGATCGCGGGTGTAGCGCGAAATCCTGTGGGAGTGGGCTTGCTCACGAAGGCGGCAGGTCGGGCAATTTATTTGTGGCTGACAGACTGCGTTCGCGAGCAAGCTCGCTCCCACATTGGTTTTGTGGGTTGCCCTGTGGGAGTGGGCTTGCTCACGAAGGCGGCCGGTCAGGCAACTTATCTGTGGCTGACACACCGCTTTCGCGAGCAAGCTCGCTCCCACATTGGTTTTGTGGGTTGCCGGGAATCGGGGTGTAGCGCGAAATCCTGTGGGAGTGGGCTTGCTCACGAAGGCGGCAGGTCGGGCGATTTATTTGTGGCTGACAGACCGCTTTCGCGAGCAGGCTCGCTCCCACAGTGAATTTGTGGCTTGCCGGGGGATGGCGGGTGTAGCGCGAAATCCTGTTGGAGTGGGCTTGCTCACGAAGGCGGCAGGTCGGGCGATTTATTTGTGGCTGACAGACCGCTTTCGCGAGCAGGCTCGCTCCCACAATGGTTTTTGGGTTGCCGGGGATCGCGGGTGTAGCGCGAAATCCTGTGGGAGTGGGCTTGCTCACGAAGGCGGCCGGTCAGGCAACTTATCTGTGGCTAACAGACCGCTTTCGCGAGCAGGCTCGCTCCCACATTGGTTTTGTGGGTTGCCGGGGATCGCGGGTGTAGCGCGAAATCCTGTGGGAGTGGGCTTGCTCACGAAGGCGGCAGGTCGGGCATTTTATCGGTGGCTGACACGCCGCCTTCGCGAGCAAGCTCGCTCCCACAGTGGTTTTGTGGGTTGCCGGGGATCGCGGGTGTAGCGCGAAATCCTGTGGGAGTGGGCTTGCTCACGAAGGCGGCAGGTCAGGCATTTTATCGGTGGCTGACACACCGCCTTCGCGAGCAGGCTCGCTCCCACATTGGTTTTGTGGGTTGCCGGGGATCGCGGGTGTAGCGCGAAATCCTGTGGGAGTGGGCTTGCTCACGAAGGCGGCAGGTCAGGCAATTTATTTGTGGCTGACACACTGCTTTCGCGATCAGGCTCGCTCCCACAAGGTGACTGAGTGTTCTACGACAACGGCGATTTACGGCAGCAGCACTGGCATACTCCCCGCCATCCGAAGAATGGAATCTCTCGATGTTCGCTATCTCCCTGCGTAACACCCTGGCGCTGGCAACGCTCGCGCTGGCCTGCAGCACCCACGCCAGCAGTTTCGATTGCACCAGCGCCGCCGGCAAAGCCGAAACAGCCGTCTGCAACGACCCGTACCTCTCGAGCCTCGACGACAAACTCGCTGAACAATGGCGGACCACGCTGGGCAACGTTACCGATTCTAAAGCGCTGAAAGCCGACCAACGCCAATGGCTGAAAAACCGCAACGCTTGCGGTACCCAGAGCGCGTGTCTGCGTCGTGAATATCTGATGCGCCTCACCGAACTCGAACATGCGGTCAAACCGTTCAGTTGGGACGCTACTTGGCAATTGATCCCGCCCGGCACTTCGACTTCGGCGACCCTTGTCACCCAACCTCGTGATGCCACGCATATCGCCATCGATATCTCGGCAGGCGAGGGCGCCAACTCCGGAGACTTGACCGGCGTTGCCATACTCAAGGATGGAATAGCCGTGTATGCCGAGGACGACTGCAAACTCACCTTCACGCCCATCAATGGCGTACTGAACGTCACGCAAACCGGTGCGGATTCCGACTGCGGCGGTGGCATGGGCGTGTATTACGCCGGTCGCTATATCGCCTCCGAACAACCGCTGACCCTGGATTACGATCTGCTCAGCCTGGGTCTGGCTCGCACACCCGCAGAAGACCAGGTACTGCGTTCGCTGCTCAAGAATGATTACCAGAAGCTGGTAGAGACCTCGGGTTCCTTGCAGGTCGGCGAGGATTCAAAGGATGTACCTGATACACAGGTCGTGGAAATGTGGATGCGCGGTCTCGGCGGCATCGGCATCCTGATGAGCGCGGCCGACGCGCAGGTCTGGCTGATCTTCAAAAGCTACGATGACCAGGGCCAGGAACATCTGCGGTACTACACCAACGTGACGAAGTGGAAGAATCGCCTGCCCGATGTGCTGCAGGGCTGGTACGACCGCATGCAGGAAAATCATTCACCGATTCTGGAAATGGTGCCCTGAACGTCGAGCCGATTCGCCTCACGCAATAACCGCTCGATCTGCGCCAGTTCCCACGTGCTGAGCAGGCTCACCGGGTCTGTGCCATAACGCTGCCACGTGTCCAGCGCCGCTTCATCCCCGGCGCAGTTGCGAGCGAATTCACAGTGATGCAAATGTCCGTCGGCGAAGTCCAGCAGCAGATGCCAACCCTCGATATCAACGGCAATCAGCCCGGACTCGGACATTACCTCGCAGACTTCGAACGCAAGCACGCCCAGCGCCACTTCGCGCAAACGCTGACACACATCCCGGGCGGACAGAAACGCTGACATGCTGCAACTCGATTCAATGGGCACGTCGGCAAGGATAAGCCCCGCGCCAATCGGTGTCAGCGTTTCACTGGCCCGAGGCCGAACAATTCCGTAACATTCGCCTCCCTCTTTTTCGCGAAAACAGCGGCCGTGCCCGACGGCCGCTCAGTCAGGTAAGCCATGAAACCGATTCGTCTGCGCGCCGATGTCCTCGCCGGACTCACCACCTCGTTTGCCCTGTTGCCCGAATGCATTGCTTTTGCGCTGGTGGCGCATCTCAACCCGCTGATGGGCCTGTACGGCGCGTTCATCATTTGTACGCTGACCGCATTGTTCGGCGGCCGGCCAGGCATGGTTTCCGGTGCGGCGGGTTCGATGGCGGTGGTGATCGTCGCGCTGGTGGTGCAACACGGCGTGCAGTATTTGCTGGCGACGGTGCTGCTCGGCGGTCTGATCATGATGGCGTTCGGGCTGTTGCGCCTGGGCAAACTGGTGCGCATGGTGCCGCATCCGGTGATGCTCGGTTTCGTCAACGGCCTGGCGATCATCATTGCTCTGGCGCAACTGGAGCATTTCAAGAGCGGCGAGCACTGGCTCAGCGGTACGCCGTTGTACCTGATGACCGGGTTGGTACTGCTGACCATGGCCATCGTTTACATCCTGCCGCGCCTGACCAAAGCGGTGCCGCCGGCCCTGGTGGCAATCCTTGGTGTCGGCCTGCTGGTCTACCTGTTCGGCTTGCCGACCCGCACGCTCGGCGACATGGCGCACATTGCCGGCGGTCTGCCGACGTTCGCCATGCCGGACATTCCATGGAGCCTGGAAACCCTGCGCATCATCGTCCCGTACGCGATTCTGATGGCGATGGTCGGCCTGCTGGAAACCTTACTGACACTGAACCTGACCGACGAAATCACCGAAACCCGTGGCTACCCGGATCGTGAATGTGTGGCGCTCGGCGCGGCGAACATGGTGTCCGGCGCGTTCGGCGGCATGGGTGGTTGCGCAATGATCGGCCAGACCGTGATCAACCTCAGCTCCGGCGGGCGCGGGCGTTTGTCAGGCGTGGTCGCTGGCGTGCTGATCCTGTTGTTCATTCTGTTTCTGTCGCCGCTGATCGAGCGTATTCCGCTGGCCGCGCTGGTAGGCGTGATGTTCGTAGTGTCGCAGCAGACCTTCGCCTGGGCGTCGTTGCGCGTGATCAACAAGGTGCCGGCGCACGATGTGCTGGTGATTATCGCCGTGACCACCATCACGGTGTTCACCGATCTGGCCACGGCGGTGCTGTGCGGGATCATCATCGCCGCGCTCAACTTTGCCTGGCAGCAGGCGCGCGAACTGTACGCCGATGAACATCTGGAGGCCGATGGCAGCAAACTCTATCGCCTGCACGGCACGCTGTTCTTCGCCTCGACCACGCCGTTTCTCAACCAGTTCGATCCGGCCAACGACCCGGCCAAAGTCACTCTCGACTGCCGACACCTGAGCTTTGTCGATTATTCGGCGATCGCCGCGTTGAAAACCCTGCGTGAACGCTACGCCAAGGCTGGCAAGCATTTACAGGTGTTTCATCTGTCGGAACGCTGCAAGAAATTACTCAAGCGCGCTGGCGTCGATCACGACTGACGCCGCTGGCGTTGCGTCCTTGAGCCAGGTCTTGCCGAGAATTCGCGAGACCTGTTCGGCGGAGTAGGGCTTGGCGAGAAACTCGAAACCTTCGTAACCACTGCGAGCCAGCTCTTCGCTGTAGCCGGAAGTCAGAATCACCGGCAGATCAGGGCGGCGCTGGCGCAGTTCTTTGGCCAAAGCGACACCAGTGATGCCCGGCATGACCACGTCGGAAAACACCGCGTCGAACGCCATGGCATCGCTGCCGGCCAATTGCAGGGCTTCTTCGGCGTTGGTCGCCCACGCGGTTTCATAGCCCAGATCCTGCAGGATCTGATTGGCGAAACGGCCGACATCGAGATTGTCCTCGACCACCAGCACCCGGCGTTTTTCGCACGCCGCATGCACCTCGCCATCGTCCTTCGTGTCATCCACCTCAGCCTCGTCCGCAGGTACCTCCGGCAGGTACAAGGTGAACTCGGTGCCTTGGCCGAGCACGCTGGAGACATCGACGTTACCTCCGGATTGCTTGGCGAAGCCGAACACCTGCGACAGCCCCAGCCCCGTGCCCTTGCCGACCGCTTTGGTGGTGAAGAACGGCTCGAAAATATGTTCCAGGGTGTATGCGTCGATGCCGGCACCGGTGTCGGCCAGGGCAATCGACACGAAGTGGCCGTTGGAACCGGCGTGGCCGCGAATCGCCGGCAGCGGTTTATGGCATTCCAGGCGTAGCTTCAATTCACCCTGACCGTCCATGGCGTCGCGGGCGTTCAGCGCGATGTTGATCAACGCGGTTTCAAACTGACTGAGGTCGACACGGATGTAGCAGGGGTGATCCGGGCGCTCGACGCACACGTGTATCTGCGCGCCGGTGACCGATTCAAGCATCTCGCCGATATTGGCCAGACGTTCGCCGGCATCGACCACTTGCGGATTGAGCGGCTGGCGGCGGGCGAAGGCGAGCAGTTGGCTGGTCAGTTTCGAGGCACGCTCGACCGTGTCGGACACCGCACGCATATAGCGCTGGCGGCGTTCTTCGGAGAGGTTGGGCTGGCGCAGAAAATCCACCGACGAGCGAATGATCGTCAGCAGATTGTTGAAATCATGAGCA
Source organism: Pseudomonas sp. B21_DOA (assembly GCA_030544685.1). Classification (NCBI taxonomy): domain Bacteria; kingdom Pseudomonadati; phylum Pseudomonadota; class Gammaproteobacteria; order Pseudomonadales; family Pseudomonadaceae; genus Pseudomonas; species Pseudomonas sp. B21_DOA. The sequence goes on from CP086683.1 coordinate 3,285,668, forward strand.
ACGCCGCCAGTCAGTTGACCAATGGCTTCGAGCTTTTGTGACTGGCGCAACGCCGATTCGGCCTGAGCCAGACGCAGGCTGCGTTCTTCGACTCGCTGTTCCAGTGTGGCATTCAGTTCGGCCAGCGCCAGTAAACCTTCGCGCACGTTGGCGTCGGCACGCACCCGTTCGATATGCGCCCAGCAACGTTCGGTGACTTCGTTGAGCAGCGCCTGTTCGAATTCCGACCAGATGCGCGGTACTTTGTCGTGGATGGCCATTAACGCAGTAAGGCGACCTTGCTTGATCAGCGGCACACAAATGGTGGAGGTGATGCCAATGGCCTGGAAGGTCGCCGATTCCTCCGGCGGCAACTCGCTGCGGTTGTCGTGAATGACCAGCGGTTCACCGGCGCGCAGCAGACGCACTGCCTTCTCACCGAAATCGCGCAATTGATAATGGCCGACAATGCTCGGTGAACCCGGCGCCGCGTAATCGCCACGAATGGTGAAACCATCTTCGTCGGCATCCATGTCGGCGTAGGCGCAGTTGGACAGTTGCAATTGCTCGACCATCAGCCGCGTGCTCGCCGCCAGGATCGCTTGCGCATCCGTAGCGTTGGTTACCGCGTTGCCAATGGCATCGAGGACGGCCAGGCGGCGGTTGAGATAAACGGTCTGGGTGGTTTCGGTAACGGTGTCGATCATGCCGACGACATTGCCGTGGGAGTCGCGAATCGGGCTGTAGCAGAAAGTGAAGAACGCCTGCTCCGGCCCCTTGCCGCGCTCGATCTGCAGGGCGAAGTTTTCGATGTAAGTGGCCTGGCCGGCATACGCGGCCTCGGCGATCGGGCTGATCTCATGCCAGGCTTCCTTCCAGATGTCGCTGAAAGGACGTCCCAACGCGTGCGGCTTGTCGCCAAGAATCGGTACGAAGGCGTCGTTGTAAAGGGTGATCAGTTGCGGGCCCCAGACGATCGCCTGAGGGAAATGCGACGCGAGACTGAGCGAGACGGTGGTCTTGAGTACATCGGGCCAGTTTTCCAACGGGCCGAGGGGCGAATTCGCCCAGTCGTGACGGCGAATCTGCCCGGCCATCTCGCCATTGTCCTGCAACCAGTCTGTCATGGGGTTCGTGCTTTTCCGGGCGTCTGTCTGAGACAAAGACCTTCGCGCAGGGTGTTTGGTTTCAGCACAGCAGGCACTTGTTTGCGCAACAGGATCTCTGGATATGCATCATGGCAGCAAAAATGTGCGCTGGCGAAAGTGGGTGCCCCTTCGCCAGCGGTTATTTCGCGGTTTTTTGAACCACTGCTCAGGCATCGATTGCCGGGAAGTCGATATCGGTGAGCGCGGTGTTGTTCAGGTAGTTGGTCAATGTCTGCACGGCCACCAGGGCAATCACTTCGATGATCTTGCGGTCATCGATACCGGCAGCGCGGGCAGCGGCCAATTGTTCATCGCTCAAGTGGCCACGGGTTTCGGTCAGTTGGCTGGCAAGGGCGGCGTAGGCATTCAGGTCGCCTTGACGGGCCGCGTTGATGTCCTCCGCCGACAGCCCGGCCTTGCCGGCAAACACGGTGTGTGCGGACAGGCAATAGTCGCAACCGTTGACCTGCGAAGTGGCGAGGTAAACGGCTTCTTTCTCTTTGCCGCTCAATGAGGTCTTGCCGAGGATGGCCGAGGCTTGCAGGTAAGTGTCGAGGGCGACCGGCGCCTGGGCGAGGGTGGTAAAAACGTTGGGCAGGAAACCAATTTTTTCTTCACGCCTTCCAGTGCAGGACGGGTGGCATCGGTGGTGGTGTCGAGGCTGATTGCAGGGATGCGGCTCATGGTGATTCTCCGAAATTCCGCAGCGAAGTGCAGCGGCGATGGAGAGATCTTAGGAGCTGCCAATGGCGCTTTGGCGGCAAATCGTCGAGGATATGCGGCAGATCGTCCAGATATGCCTTCGGGAGTCAGCCATGGATCGCCTTTCCACATTACTCAGTCATTTCGGCGTGAACGCCGGCACCTTCCATAGCGGCGCGTTTTGTGGCGTGAGCATTCACGAAGGCGAACCGGTCGGCCATGTGCATGTTCTGCAAGCCGGGGCGTTGCTGCTCAAACCGGGCAACGAGCGGGAGATCCGTCTGGACGAACCGTCACTGATTTTCTTTCCCCGGCCCTTCACTCACCGGATGTCTGCCGACGAGGCCATGGTCAGCCAAGTGGTGTGCGCCTCACTGACCTTCGATGGCGGTTCGGGCAATGCCCTGGCCGCTGCGTTACCCGACTATCTGGTACTGAAACTCACCGATATTCCGGAATTGCGCAGCACCCTTGACTGGTTGTTCAGCGAGGCCTTCGAAGGCCACTGCGGGCGGGTGGCGGTGATGGATCGCCTGTTCGAATTGCTGGTGATTTTGCTGCTGCGCCATCTGATTGGCAGTCGCGATCAGCAGCCGGGCATGATGGCCGGGCTGGCTGACGCACGTTTATCCCGCGCCTTGAACCTGATTCACGAGCAACCCCACAAACCGTGGAGCGTTGCCGACCTCGCCGCTGCAGCGAACCAGTCCCGCGCCGGTTTCGCCGAGCAGTTTCGCCGCGTGGTCGGGCAGACGCCGGCCGATTACCTGTTGAGCTGGCGCGTCAGCCTCGCGCAGAAACGCCTGCGCGAAGGCCGCCCGATTGCACTGATTGCCGAGGAGGTTGGATACGAAAGTCCGTCGGCGCTGGCCCGGGCGTTTCGGCGCAAGACCGGGCTCAGTCCACGGCAATGGAAAGCCGGACACTGAACATTACCTGGCGAATTTCTTCGCTCCGGCCACGCAAAGAATCACCCCCAGTGTGACGCCGAGCATGCCGACACTGACCTGCTCATGCAGCAATGTCGCCGCCAGTGCCAGACCAAAAAACGGTTGCAGCAGCTGCAGCTGCCCGACCGCGGCGATCCCGCCCTGAGCCAGGCCGCGGTACCAGAACACGAAGCCGATCAGCATGCTGAACAACGACACATATCCCAGGCACAGCCACGCCGACACGCTGATGTTGGCAAACGAGGCGGGCGCCAGCCACAGGCTCAGCAGCGCCATCAGCGGTAATGACAACAGCAGCGCCCAGCAGATCACCTGCCAGCCGCCGAGGCTGCGTGACAGTTTCGCGCCTTCGGCGTAACCAAGGCCGCAGGCCAGGATCGCCGCGAGCATCAGCAAGTCCCCGGTCGGCGAGGCGCTCAGCCCTTGAGACAAGGCGAAGCCCACCACCAGCGCACTGCCCAGTATCGAGAACATCCAGAACACCGGTCGTGGCCGCTCACCGCCACGCAAGACTCCAAACATCGCCGTGGCCAGCGGTAGCAATCCTACAAACACGATCGAATGCGCCGACGTTACGTGCTGCAATGCCAACGCAGTCAACAGCGGAAAACCCAACACCACGCCCAGCGCCACAATCAATAGCGACAGCCACTGATGACGCGCCGGTCGCCGCTGTTTGAACATCAGCAAAAGCGCCACCGCCAACGCTCCCGCAATGGCTGCTCGCACGACGGTCAGAAATACGGGATCGAATTCCAGCACCGCCAGACGTGTCGCCGGCAGCGAACCGCTGAAAATCAGCACGCCGATAAAACCGTTGATCCAGCCGCTGGTTTTTTCCAGCCTCGGGTTGGCCGCAGTCGATGTTGTGTGCATGTCGGTCGCGCTCAAGAAGTGGCTTGTGTCGCTGTGATCCTAGGGCTGAGAATCAGCACAATCAAAAAATTGTCATGGATACAGCCGACATGCCCAGTTCCCGTTACAAAACTCTGGTAGACCGTTACGCGGCGGACATTCGTGGCGGACGATTGGCGCCGGGTACGCGATTGCCAACGCATCGGCAACTGGCAGCGCAGGAAGGACTGGCGCTGGTGACCGCATCACGGGTCTACGCCGAGCTTGAGGCGATGGGCCTGGTCAGCGGCGAAGCCGGGCGTGGCACTTTTGTCCGGGAAACGTCGCTGGCGCCGGGGCAGGGCATCGATCAAAAGGACGTGGCGGTCGGCATGATCGACCTGAATTTCAACTATCCATCGTTGCCCGGTCAGGCCGAGCTGTTGCGTACTGCGTTGCGTCAACTGGCGTTGTCCGGTGATCTCGAAGCACTGCTGCGTTATCAGCCCCACGCCGGGCGTGCCCACGAGCGCGCCGCGGTCGCGCAACATTTGTCGGCACGCGGCGTGACGGTCGAAGCTGCGCAGGTGCTGATTGTCAACGGCGCTCAGCAGGGCCTGGCGGTAACGCTGATGGCGCTGCTTAAACCCGGCGATGTGATCGCCGCCGATGCGTTGACCTATTCCGGGTTCAAGGTGCTGGTCGACGCGTTGCATCTGGAAGTGCTGGCGATTCCGATGACGCAACAGGGTCCGGACTTGCCGGCACTGGACAGACTCTGTCGCCAGCGTGCAGTGCGCGCCGTGTACTGCATGCCGACGCTGCACAATCCGCTGGGCTGGGTCATGCCATTGGAACAGCGCGAGCAATTGATCGCGATTGCGCGTCGGCACGATCTGACGATCATTGAAGACGCGGCCTACGCGTTTCTGGTCGAGAACCCGCCATGTCCGCTGATTGAACTGGCACCGGAACGGACGTTTTACGTATCGGGGCTGTCGAAAAACATTGCCACCGGATTGCGGGTCGGCTTCGTTGCCGCGCCGCTGCCTCAAGTGCCCGCACTGGAGCGGATCATTCGCGCAACGACGTGGAACACGCCCGGGGTCATGACCGCCATCGCTTGCGGCTGGCTCGATGACGGTACAGTGACACTGCTTGAACAGCAGAAACGCCACGATGCCATGGCCCGACAGGCCTTGGCGGCCGAGTTGCTGAAAGGGCTGCGCTACATCGCTCATCCGGCCTCTTATTTTCTGTGGCTGCCGTTGCCCGAAGATGTGCGGGCCGATCAGATCGTGGTCGAGTTGATGCAGCAGCAGATTTCCGTAACCACCGCCGAGCCGTTTTCGCTGTTGGCCAATACGCCCCATGCGATTCGTCTGGCGCTCGGGTCGGTGGACATGCAGGTGTTGCGTCAGGCGTTGATCACTGTCAGGACGATTGTCGGCGCTTATCTGTAAACTGCGCCCACGCCATGAAAAGCCAGTTTGGACTGTTCAATGAAATTCACCACAACACTGTTTCTCGCTTTGCTCTTCAGCACCAGCGCTCAGGCTGAGGGCGATCCTGAGGCCGGGGCGAAAATCTTTCCGCGTCTGTGCGGCGGTTGCCATCAGGTTGGCGAGTCGGCTCGTCCGGGGTTTGGTCCGCAGTTGAACGGCATCATTGGCCGGGCTGCGGGGACTTCGGCCAATTATGTTTATTCCGATGCGATGAAGAACTCGGGGATTACCTGGGATAGGGCGACGCTCAAGGCGTATCTCGAGGATCCGAAAGGGGTGGTGCCGGGGACACGGATGATTTTCTGGGGGCTGAGTGATGAGGAGAAGCTGGAGAATCTGTTGGCTTATTTGCAGATGTTCAGCCCTGAATCAAGGTAGGAGCGGAGTACATATCCATTGCTGCGGTAACGGCTGCTTAGGGTTTCGCCCTTACGGCGACTCACTTTTTTACAAACGCCTAAAAAAAGTAAGCAAAAAAACGCTAGCTCCTACGTTCGGCCCTCGCAGGCTCGGGTTCCTTCGCTGCGGGATCGATCCGGGCGCAGCGGCTACGGTTTGCTTCGCTGCACCTCCTTGCGCTGTGTCTGGCTTCGCCAGACGGTCGCTGCGCTCCCACGCCCGGATCAATCCCTCCACTCAGCCTTCCGACGTCGCCGGTGGATCAAGATCAAGAGCAGGCGAGCTGACACTCGGCCTATAGGTGAACGTGGGACTGTAGGAGCTGCCGAAGGCTGCGATCTCTTGCTCTTGCTCTTGTAGGAGTGAGCCTGCTCGCGATAGGTATCTCAAAAACGCTGGTGAATAGCAGGTGTACTCAATCCCTGTGTGAGCTGGCTTGCCAGCGATGGGGCCGGCAAGTCGACCTGTCTACGCCGCTGTCAGCGGGCATGGAACGCCACCTGATTGCGCCCCGCAGCCTTCGCCTGATACAGCTGCTGATCGGCACGTTTGACCAGCGTCGTATGGTTGTCGTCTGCCGGATCTGCCAGGCCGAGGCCAATACTCACGGTAACGTTGCCGACACCGGGAAACTCCGCTTGGGCCACCGCCGCGCGAATCTTCTCGGCGACGACTTCCGGGGTGTCGGGTTGCGCCACTTCCGGTAGCAGTACGGCGAATTCTTCGCCACCGTAACGGGCGACGAAATCGGTGCTGCGCACGCTGTCCTGAATCAGCTTTGCCAGTTGTTGCAGGACCTCGTCACCGACCGCATGGCCGTGGCTGTCATTGATGCGTTTGAAGTAATCAGCGTCGATCAGCAGCAGGGCGAACGGGCGTCCGGTGCGCCGCGACAGCAGCGAGTACTCTGTGATTTTTTCGTCAAATCGGCGACGGTTGTAGACGCCGGTCAAGCCGTCGTGGGTGGCCAGACTCAGCAGCTCGGCATTGGCTTCGGTGAGTGCGGCGGTGCGTTGTGCCACGGTGGCTTCCAGCGAGGCGTTGGCTTCCTGCAGTTCGCGTTCCTTGCCGAGCAGTGATTGCGTCATCGCGTCGATGGACTGGCCGAGCTGGGCAATTTCCAGTACCGGATGCTGGAGCTGGAATTGCGCGCCGGACTGGTTGTTCTGCACCTGTTTGGCCGAGTGCGCGAGTTGTTCGATCGGGCGACTCAGGTACAGCGCCAGGTAATAAGCCACCAGGCCGAAAACGATGGCGGCGAAAACGCCGAGGATCAGCAATTCGTATTGCAGCGTCCGCGCCGGTTGCAGCGCGGTTTCCAGTGGCTGGCGGACGGCGATCGACCACGACAGCGCCGTGCCCGATGGGGTCGGCACGGTGACCATGCTGGTCAGGTAACCGTTGGCCGCCGTCCAGCCCGGCAATACCGGGTCGTTGGTCGCCAGCTGTTGGCCCATCAGCGCTTCGGGGTAGAGCACCTTGCCATCGTGGTCGACGATCAGCGCCTGAATATCCGGTGCCGAGTTCTTGTGGGAAAACGCCGCCGACTCGACGATGCGGGTCACCCAGCTCCAGTGCGCATGTGCGCCCAGCACGCCAATCACCAGACCTTCGGCGTTATGGATCGGTGCGGCGAAATCGATGAAGCGCAGTGGCTCGCCATTGGGCAGGCCCGGCAACAATTTCGCCAGCAACACCGCTTCGTGGGGATCGCCGGTGTACTGGCCGCGCAAGCCGGTCTGGAACCACGGGCGTTTTTGAACTGACTGGCCGACCAGCAAATCGTTGACGGCCTGGCGGACGTTGCCTTCGGCGTCGGTGACGCCCATCCACGCATATTCGGCGCGTGCCTGGGTGCGCAGTTGCATCGATTTGAGAATGGCGGGGTTATCCAGATCACCACGTTCCAGATGCGGAGCGCGACTGAGCAGGTAGACCTCCAGTTGCCGCTCGCGCAGTTGCTCACCCAACAACGTCGCCGCCGAGCGCGCCGTGTTCAGCAAGGCATTGCCGCTGGCCTGCTTCATTTGCTCGGTGGCGATGTGACCGACATAAAAGCCCACACTCAATAGCGTAAGCAGGGACAAACCGCCGAACCACAGGGTGAGATGGCTACGCAGACTGGCTTTGAACATGGGGGCGGTGTCTGTCTTGTTAAAGTGGCGCCATGGTATGCGACATCGCCGATGGCCGGCCAGCGAACAAGTTCATGTAAACAAGAACAACATTGATGCTAATGAGCCATCATTTTGGTTAGAATGCGCGCCGCCCGAGAGATGGATCCCGGGCGTTCCCCCATGGAGTTTTACTGTGAAATACCTCAGCAAAGTAGTCGCCGCCGCACTGTTCGGTGTGGTTCTGGCAGGTTGCACCGGCGCCCCGATGAAATCCGCACATTACGACAGCAACCAGTACACCGTGGTTGGCCACAGCGAAGCCTCGGCCACCGGCCTGCTGCTGTTCGGTATTATTCCGATCCGCCAGAACAGCCGATTTGTACGTGCGCAAGACGCGGCGATCAAAGCCAAGGGTGGCGATGCATTGATCAACACCCAAGTGCAGGAAAACTGGTTCTGGGCCTGGGTCCTGACCGGCTACACCACCACCATCTCCGGCGACGTGGTCAAGCTGAAAACCGCGCAATAAGCGTCGGCTGAATGCAAAAAGCCCGGCTGATCAGGCCGGGCTTTTTCATGGGGGTTGCGGTACTGCACTTGATTCATGCCACGCGGCGTTCGATCAGACGATCCGAACCACCTTCGGCCACGCGGCGTTCGATCAGACGATCCGCACCACCTTCGGCCACACGGCGTTCGATCAGACGATCCGTACCACCCTCGGCCACGCGGCGTTCGATCAGACGATCCGCGCCACCTTCGGCCACACGACGTTCCATCAGACGATCCGCGCCACCCTCGGCCACGCGGCGTTCGATCAGACGATCCGAACCACCCTCGGCCACGCGGCGTTCGATCAGACGATCCGAACCACCTCAGCCAAACGGCTTTCGATCAACTTGTCCGAGCCGCCTTCAGCGACCAGGGTGTGAGCAGGGGTTGCCGCAAAAGCGTTAACTGCGAAAACCGAGAAAGCGATGCCGAGAAGGGTTTGGCGTTTCATGATCGTGTGCTCCAGAAAGTTGTTTGTTTGTCTGGAGCCGATGTTACGCCGTGCTTTTTTTATGAGAACTTCATTGACGTGATGGTGAACATCGACGCCGATGATGTATTGCCGATACCCTCGCTTCAGAGCGGTTTTGCCCGGATGCATAACTCGCCGCTGGCACGAATCAGCGCCAGATCATGCAGCGCATCGGCGGCCAGACCGCTGCGGACAGTGGTCAGCCATGACGGGCAATTCGGGTCTTGCCGATAGTGGGAGAACTCGGCGTACTGTTGTAACAGGCGCTTTTGCAGTTCATCCAGACGCGGGCGTATCTGTTTCGCCAGGTCCGGGCGCGGTGTATCCGGTGCCGCGCCTGCCGCCTGCCATTGTGCGAGCAGACCGTATTGCACCAGTTTGTTGGCCTCCATTTGCGCGGCGATCAACTGTTCGACGTCATCCGGATCGAGTTTGTTTTCGTCTGCCAGGGTTCGCGCATTGGCAATCACCTGCGCCTCACGCGGGCTGTCCTGGATCGGTTTGCCGCTGTCCCATTTGGTCAGCGCAACCAGATCACCGATGTTCAGGCGTTCATTGAGCGTGACCAATAACGGTTTCAATGAATCAGGGGCCGCTGCAGGTGCGGCTGCCTGAGCGCAGGTCGCGAACAGCACGAAAAGGGAGCCGAGCAGAAAATTTGCAACGTTACGCATGAACCTAGCCTCAATAGTACGTGTCGAGAGAATCGCTGATTTACCACAGCCGAACACTGACACAAAGCGATGCCTGGCATTTACACAAATGCAAAACTGACAATCAACGCCGATTGGAAATGTTGATTGCACCGTGCACGCAACTCACCGAAGCTATCGTCAATCAGGCCTGCCGCCGTCGAGATGGACCTCCATTCAATGCAAAGCGCCACCTTCGCCAAGCCGCTCTGGCAAACCTATCTATTGTTTCTCGCGCCGATGGTGCTGTCGAACTTCCTGCAATCGATGTCCGGGACAGTCAACAGCATCTACATCGGTCAAATGCTAGGCACTCAGGCGCTGGCGGCAGTGTCCGGCATGTTTCCCGTGGTGTTCCTTTTCATCGCCCTGGTCATCGGTCTTGGCGCGGGTGCCGGCGTGTTGATCGGTCAGGCGTGGGGCGCGCGGGAAACGCACATGGTCAAAGCGATTGCCGGAGCGACGTTGCTGCTGGGTATGCTGATCGGCCTGGTTGCCGCAGTGCTCGGTACCGTGTTTGCGCGCCAGGCGCTGACGGGGCTGGGCACGCCGGCGGATGTGCTCGACGATGCGGTGGACTATGCCCACGTCATGTTGTGGATTCTGCCGTCACTGCTGGTCTTCGTGCTGTTCACCCAGTTGCTGCGCGGGGTCAGCGATACGCTGTCGCCGTTGCTGGCGCTGATCGTCTCCACCGCGGTGGGGCTGGCACTGACGCCGGCGTTGATTCGCGGCTGGCTGGGTTTGCCACCATTGGGCATTCAGAGCGCGGCCTATGCCGGGCTGGCGGGGAATCTGTCGGCAATGGCGTGGCTGGCCTGGCGGCTGATCCGCAAGGGCCATCCGCTGGCGCCGGACCGGGAGTTCTTTGCCGCATTGCGACTGGACCGGGTGATACTCGGCAAGGTTTTGCGTATCGGCCTGCCGACCGGAGTGCAGATGATCGTGCTGTCGCTGTCGGAGCTGGTGATTCTGGCACTGGTCAACCAGCACGGTTCTCAGGCAACAGCGGCCTATGGCGCGGTGACGCAGATCGTCAATTACGTGCAATTCCCGGCGCTGTCGATTGCGATCACCGCATCGATTCTCGGGGCACAGGCGATTGGCGCCGGACATCTGCAACGAATGGGTCCAATCCTGCGCACCGGGTTGTTGATCAACGTGTGCCTGACCGGGGGCTTGATTGTGCTGGGTTATCTTCTGTCGCACTGGCTGCTGGGCTTGTTCCTGACCGAGGACTCGACCCGGGCCATGGCCGAGCACCTCTTGCACATCATGCTCTGGAGCCTGCTGGTATTTGGCTTTCAGGCCATCATCGGCGGGATCATGCGCGCCAGTGGCACGGTGCTGGTGCCGGTGGTCATTTCGATTATCTGCGTGGTCGGCGTGCAGTTGCCTGCGGCGTATTGGCTGGACGGGCACTTCGGTTTGCAGGGCGTCTGGATGGCTTTTCCGGTTGCCTATCTGGGAATGCTGATACTGCAGACGCTCTATTACAAACTGGTCTGGAAGCACCAGAAGATCGAGCGCTTGATATAGGTGCTGGCGTGACGGCGGGTTGTTTGCTTAAGTGAACCAAGGCCCTCGACGGCACGCGCCGCCCGGAGAGTTCCATGTCGATGCGATTGCTGCTGGTTACCGCGTTGTACCTGTATGCCTCGACCGTCGCTCAAGCCGGCGAATACACTCGCGTCAACACCAGTGCCAGCCAGATCAGCTTCACCTACCAGCAGATGGGCTCGCGAATGTATGGCACCTTCGGCAAGTTCGAGGCAACGCTGGACTTTGACACCGACAACCTTGCCGACGCCCGTACGACTTTGCATATCGATCTCGGCAGCATCGATGCTGGCAGCGAAGACGCCAACGCAGAGCTGGTAAAACCGGCCTGGTTCGACACTGATAAATTCCCGCTCGCGGTGTTCGAATCCAGCCGTTTCACCCAGGTGGCCGAACACCGTTACCAGATCGCCGGGCAGCTCACACTCAAGGGCATCACTCGTGAGGTCGAGGTGCCGGTGCAGTTGAAACCGGACAACGCCATCGGCATCTTCGACGGTGAGCTGGTGCTCAACCGTGAGGCGTTCGGCCTCGGCGCAGGGGAGTGGGCTGACAGCGTGGTGTCCAGAGACATCAACATCAAATTCAGAGTAGTGGCGCCGCAACAGTGACTGTTCAGTAGTACCGGTCCTGTTCCTTCATCGCCTGAATCTGCCAGAACGTCCGGCCGGAAACCAGCAGGAACAGCAGGGCGAGCGATACGCCGCCGGCCATGATGTAAAAACCTGCGCGATAGCTTTGCAGCTGGCCGGCGATGGCGCTTTTTCCGGCATCCAGGGCGAGACCAATAGCGCAATCGGTCCATTGACTTCGTACTGGGTGTGTTCGGCGTAGCGTTCGTCGACAAAATCACCTTCATGAAGCTGACCCTGCTCGTCGGCATAGCGATAGTGAATGATCTTGCCGTTCTTGTTCATGAGGATCTCTTCCAACTGCGTGACAGTGCCGTTGGTTTGCGCGCCATTGAAATTCAACAGCGCATACAGAATGCCTTGATGGCGCGCCATCCCGGCGAGGAGCAAGACCACGCAGCAGGCGACAGTGAGCATGACGATTCGGTTGTAAAGATGATCTTTTGCGGCTTCGCGCGGGTAATACATGGCCCGGTCCTTGGTAGTGAAATGAAAGGTGATCGTTACATCGGCCTTCGACAGCGGATCTTTAAACGGTGGTCTACCGCGGCGCGGTATGATGTCGCGGTTCGTCGACGGCTCTGATCATCGGCAACGTTATTTACCGCCGGAGTTTGTCCATGCCACGCATCACCCACTACACCTCCCCATGCCCCGAGAGCGTCAACAGTCAGATCCTGCAAATGGTCGTCGACTACCTGACCGACATCAGTGCGGTGGGACTTGGCCCGAGCAATCTGCTGTACAACGTTTATCAGTACGCGGTCGGTTACGAGGTGTATCTGTACCTCGAGGCGTTGAATGGTCAGAAAGGCACCGAGGTGGAATTGCTGGTGGCCACTGACAATGAAGATCCGGAACAGGTCATCGGCTTTCTGCTGTACCTGCCGGTGCAGGGCGATTGGGAGGCGTGCAGCGTCGCCTACATGGCGGTGCGCGAAGGGCATCGGCGTCAGGGTGTGGCGCGGGCGATGCTCGCGGACATGGTCGGACGCTATCCGCATGCGGAACTGGCCTGCAGCATTGGCAAGGTGCCGTACTTCGAAGCGTTGGGTTTTGAAGTGATCGGCCAGCGCGAGACTCAGGTGCTGATGAGCACGCGGCATTACCGCAGCAACGGCTTGCGCGGCTTTATCGATACCACGCCGATCTACCGCTCGCTGGAAGTGCAGCAGATTCATACCTACCTGCTGCAGAAGAACGGCAAGCGCGCGATGCTCGATGCGGAAAAACAACGCGACCGTCATCTGGATCAGACCAGCCGTCACGTCGAAGAATTTGTCCGTCAGCGCCTGACCTTGCACTGACCCGGCCAATCAAAAGCCCTTGCTGCGCATTGCGTAGCAAGGGCTTTTTTGTGCGTGCAATTTCAACCCAGTTTGACGTTCATGGTGATGCGTGCGGTGAAGACTTTTTGCCCTCGGTATCATGAATGTCGACATTGACCACCTTGTCGCCATCGCTCTGCCAATCCACGCCTTCAGCGCTGGCCACGGCGGTGACGTCGGTTTTCGCTTTGGCCAGGTATTCCACGGTCATGCCTCTCGGAATCCAGCGCGCGCCGGCCGGGATGGAGACGTCGGTCATCATCCCGCCGGCCAGTTCCGCCGCGTTGCACATTGCGATGGCGTGCACTGTACCGAGGTGATTGGTGATCTCCTTGCGAAACGGCACTTGAACGGTGGCGGCGTTCGGGCGCAATTCGCTGATCAGTGGGTTGATGCTGCTGAAATACGGGGCGAACTGGCAGGCCATCTTGCTGAAAGCGTCCGGACCGACGCTGTTGAACATGCTGAGAGATTGACTCATGGAAGCCTCACGATTTGGTGGTTTAGCAGAATGATGTTCCGTTACAGAATAATGTTCTGTAACGGAACGGTATTCTGTTCACCGTAAATCTGTCAACCTAGGCGCAATTTCCACGGGCAAACTTCGCCTTGTTCAAACCTTTTTCGGACCTCAAGCAGCATGGACACCGCCGATCTACTGGAACGCAGCTACCCCGGCCGCCGCGCCGAGCTCAAACGCGACATCTTTCGCAAGGCCTTGAAGCTGTTCAACGAGCAGGGAATCGAGGCGACCACCATCGAGATGATTCGCGCCGAATGCGACACCAGCGTCGGCGCGATTTACCACCATTTCGGCAACAAGGAAGGATTGGTCGCGGCGCTGTTTTTCACCGCGCTGGAGGATCAGGGACGTTTGCGTGATGCGTATCTCGACGCGGTCGATAGCACCGAAGCAGGCGTGCAGGCGCTGGTCTTCAGCTATGTCGACTGGGTCGAGCAACAGCCGCAGTGGGCGCGTTTTCAGTATCACGCGCGGTTCGCCGTGACCAAAGGCCCGTTCAAGGAAGAGCTGGCCGAGCGCAACAAGACGCGCAATCTGCGTCTGCGCCAATGGCTTGCGGAGTCGGGGCGTGCTGCCGAGCTGCAGAATTTGCCTGCCGAGCTGCTGCCTTCACTGATCATCGGGCAGGCGGACAGTTATTGCCGAGCCTGGCTGGCGGGGCGGGTCAAAGGCAATCCGACGGATTATCGCGAGGTGCTCGCACAAGCGGCGTGGCGCTCGGTTCGCGCTGAAAGCTGATTTGTATGAACAAATGTGGGAGCGAGCCTGCTCGCGAAAGCGGTGTATCAGTCAGCAAATTGTTTTCTGACCCTGCGCTTTCGCGAGCAGGCTCGCTCCCACAGGAATTTGATGTGTCAGGTGTTGCGCTGGAAAACCAGGGCTTTCAGGCCGCTTTCCGGGTCGACATCCGGAAATTCCGGCGGATTGTCCAGCCGGTGATCGAAACGCAGGCTCGGCGCTTCCTGGGTCACGCCATCAATGAGAAAGTCCGAACCGAACGACGGATCGTTCATGCACGCCAGCACCGTGCCTTGCGCGGTCAGCAGTTCCGGCAAGCGGCGCAACACGCGTTGATAGTCCTTGGTCAGCAAAAAACTGCCTTTCTGAAACGACGGCGGGTCGATGATTACCAGATCGTACGGGCCGCTGTTGATCACTTTGCCCCAGGATTTGAACAGGTCGTGACCGAGGAAGCTGACCTTGCCCAAGTCATGGCCGTTCAAACGATGATTGTCGCGACCACGGCTCAGCGCTGCGCGGGACATGTCGAGATTGACCACATGGCTGGCGCCGCCCTCGATTGCCGCCACGGAAAAACCGCAGGTGTAGGCGAACAGGTTCAATACGCGTTTGCCCGCCGCTTGTTCGCGCACCCAGTTGCGCCCGAAACGCATGTCGAGAAACAGCCCGGTGTTCTGCTTGCGGCCCAAGTCGACGCGGTACTGCAAGCCACCCTCGACGATGGTCATTTCCTCGATTTCCTCGCCGATCAGCCATTCGGCCGTGCTCTGCGGCAGGTAACGATGCTGGATCAGCAAAGTGTGCGCACCGGACTGCTGCCATTCCGGCGAGGCGGCAAGGTGCAGCAGTAAATCTCGCAGATCCTGCAGTTGCTCAGGCGCCGGTTCCTTGAACAACGACACCAGCACCACGCCCTGCAACCAGTCCACGGTCAACTGCTCGAGTCCCGGCCAGCAGCGCCCGCGCCCGTGGAACAGCCGGCGGGTTTCGCAGGGTGCCGCCCCCAGTGCGGGCAGCAAATGGGCGTGGAGGGTGGCGAGAGCTTCAGGGTTCATGGATCAGGATCGGCCGGACAAAGGGCGCGCATTTTAACCACAAATGAGCATTTTGGACGGAAGCTGCAGCCCGAAAAACAACACCTTGGCGAAATCTCCTGTATCAAAAGTGAATTTCTGCAGGGCGCGCTGCTCATACCTGTTAAGCAGCGGATTCAAAACCGCTATTCGAAAATGTAATTCGGGGAGTGCTGTTCATGTGCCCTACACCTACGTCGAGCGCGCACCTTCCTGACGGGTTGATTCTGGTTGTCGAGGACGATCCGTTGATTCTGGAGTTCCTTTGCGAAATTCTCCAGGAGGAAGGGTTCAAGGTCGAACCGCAAACCAGCGCCGACGCCGCATCCTTGTATCTGGAAAAACACGCAGCTGATGTAGCGCTGTTGCTGACCGACATCACCATGCCCGGCACGCTTAACGGCGCCGATCTGGCCAACCTGTTCGGCGATCGCTGGCCGGACAAACCGGTGATGGTCATGTCCGGCTATGAAACGCCCGAGACCTCTGGGGTCAAGCACTCGGTGGCGTTCATCAAGAAGCCTTGGGCGATCGGTCAGTTGCTCGATTGTGTGGAAAGCGCGTTCAAATCCAAGGCCCGCAGCTGCACTGACAAGTGCTACATTGCCGGGCCTGTCTGCCCCAGCCATCTGTCAGAGGATTTGTTCTCTTGTCTGCACAAGCATCGGTTTTTGATCGCGCATTCGCCGCGTTCCTGTTCGATATGGACGGCACCGTCCTCAACTCCATCGCCGCCGCCGAGCGCATCTGGTCAGCGTGGGCGGTGCGCCATGGCGTTGATGTCGAAACATTTTTGCCGACCATCCATGGCGCGCGGGCGATCGACACCATCATCCGCCTGAATCTTCCGGGCGTGGATGCCGAGGAACAAGCGGCGTTTATCACCGCTGCCGAAATCGAAGACGTTGAAGGCATCGTCGAGATCCCGGCTGCGGCGGCGTTTCTCAACGCTCTGCCGAAAAATCGTTGGGCGATGGTGACGTCGGCGCCGCGTGACCTGGCCCTGCGCCGGATGGCGGCGGCGGGGATTCCCGGACCAGCGGTGATGATCACGGCGGAAGATGTGGAGGCCGGCAAGCCTGATCCTTCGGGTTATCTTTTGGCGGCGAAAAAGCTTGGCGTTGAACCGGCGGATTGTCTGATTTTTGAAGATGCCGCGGTTGGCATTCAGGCTGCGGAGGCGGCGGGTGCGGCGTTGATGATCATCACCACCACGCACCAGCATCCGATCGAAACAGCTCATGCGACGTTGGCCAGTTACGATGCGATCAGCGTCAGGGTCGGCGCTGATGGTTTGCTTCGTCTGACGCAAATCTGATCTGCATCAGAAGATGTTGCTCAACCACGTCAACGGTCGGCAGCTCTCTCGCAGATGCAACATCGCAACTACGCTGATCCATGCTTCTGAAATCGCCGCCATGGTCGAGTCCGCACAGGCATCGGCCGTCCGGCGCGAGCCCTTGCCAATCGATGAGGTAAACGCATGAAGATTGATCTGAGTGGGAAATTGGCCATCGTCAGCGGCAGCACCGCCGGTATCGGCCTGGGCATCAGCCAGTCGTTGGCCGAGGCCGGGGCGACGGTGGTGGTGATCGGTCGTGACACGGCCAAGGTCGAGCAGGCGCTGGCGAGCATTCGCCAAGCCGTGCCCAGCGCGCAGTTGCGTGGTCTGACCGCCGATCTCGGGACGGCCGAGGGCGCGGAAAAGCTCTTCGCTGCCGAGCCGCGCGCGGACATTCTGGTGAATAACCTGGGCATCTTCAACGACGTCGATTTCTTCGAAACCCCCGACAGCGAGTGGACACGCTTCTATGAGGTCAACGTGATTTCCGGCGTGCGCCTGGCGCGGCATTATGTGCCGGCGATGGTTGAGCAGGGTTGGGGCCGGGTGATCTTCCTGTCGTCCGAATCCGGGGTCGCGACGCCGGCGGACATGCTCAATTACGGCGTGACCAAAAGTGCCAACCTCGCGGTGTCCCACGGCTTGGCCAAGCGTCTGGCTGGCACCGGGGTCACAGTCAATGCGATCCTGCCGGGGCCGACCTTCACCGATGGCCTGCAGGACATGCTCAAGGACGCAGCCGCCAAGTCCGGACGCGACCTGCGCGACGAAGCCGACGCCTTTGTGCGCAAGGCCCGCCCGACCTCGATCATCCAGCGCGTGGCGGATGTTTCGGAAGTGGCGCATCTGGTCACGTACATTGCTTCACCGCTGTCCTCGGCCACCACGGGCGCGGCATTGCGCGTCGATGGCGGTGTGGTCGACAGCCTGACAATCTGAATTTTCCGAAAGAGAGGTTTTATGCCAACAGCATCTGCAACCATCGACATCCCGGCCTCGGCCGATCAGGTCTGGCAATTGATCGGCGGCTTCAACACGCTGCCGGACTGGCTGCCGTTGATTACCAACAGTGAACTGAGCGAAGGCGGGCGCGTGCGCACTCTGCAATCCGCTGACGGCGGGGTGATTATCGAACGTCTGCAGACCTTCGATCACGCGGCCAGAACCTACAGCTATTCGATCGAACAGGCACCGTTCCCGGCCAGCGATTACCTGGCGACGATCAAGGTCGAGGCCCAAGGGCAGGGCGCGCGGGTGACGTGGTCGGGACGCTTCAACGCGGTGGGCGTGAGCGATGAGGAAGTGGTGGCCTTGTTCAACGGCATCTACCAGGGCGGCCTCGATGCCTTGCGGGCGAATTATCCGACCTGAGACGCAGATCGTTCCCACGCTCCGCGTGGGAATGCAGCCCGGGACGCTCTGCGTCCCATTTCGAAGGCCGGAACGCGGAGCGTCCCTTGAGGCATTCCCACGCGGAGCGTGGGAACGATCGGCGCGAGACGTCAGGCCTGGCTGATCAAACTCTGCCGACAATCCAGCACCAGTTTCGCCCCGCCCAGATCACTGCTGCCGACCTCAAGGCTGAAGCCATGCAGGCTGACAATCGCCGCGACGATCGACAGTCCCAAGCCAAAACCACGCTGCGGCTGGCCACCTTCAGTGCGATAGAAACGCTGAAACACCGCCTCACGTTCAGCCTCGGGAATCCCCGGCCCTGAATCGTGAACCTCGATCCGCGTCTGCCCACCCGCATTGACTCCACGCAACATCACCGTGCCGCCGGGCGGGGTGAATTTGATCGAGTTGCTCAGCAGATTCGCCAGCGCTTCGAACAACAACGCCCGGTCGCCATTGAGCGGCGGCAGCGTTTCCGGCATGTTCAGCTGGAAACGCAGATCGCCTTCCTCAGCCAGTGGCAGATAGAACTCGTGCAATTCTTCCAGCAACTGCGCGGGGTCGAGTTCGACGAAACCTGAACGGCGCTGACGATCCTCCAGTTCGGAAATCCGCAGCAGCCCTCGAAAGCGCGCCATCAGCGTGTCCGCTTCGGCCAGCACCAAATCCAGTTGCGCTGCTTGCTGCGAACCTTCGCCGGCCTGTTGCTGCATGCGATACAACTGCGCGCGCAAGCGGGTCAGGAGTGCGCAAATCGTGGGCGATGTTGTCGCAGACGCCTTTGACCTCGTTCATCAAACGTTCGATGCGCTCGAGCATGGCGTTGACGATCGCGGCGAGCATGTCCAGTTCATCGCGGCGATTGGACAACGGCAAGCGGTGCGTCAGGTCGCCGGCGACGATAGCCTGGGCGCTATTCTGGATCGCGCGAATGCGCTGCAACGGTCGACGCCGCAACAGATGCCAACCGGCGATCCCGGGAATAATCGTCAGCGACACGCCCCAGAACAGCGCGTGCAAAATGATCCGGGTGACCGCAAACAGCGAGCCATTGTCACGCAGCAGCACCAGCCAGCGTCCGTCGCGGGTTTGCGTGGCCACCGCATCGCAGCTGTCGCTCGGCAGGGTCGGATCGTCGGAATCGGCGCATTCGGCGAGCATGTGGATCTTGCCATCCAGCGGCAGCCCTTCGGGGATTTGCTGGAGTGCACCGCCCAGGTAAACGCCGTCCGCGCTGAATAGACCGTAGGCATCGATGCCGCGGATATCGAAGGTCATGCTGGCGGCGAGGGCGTCCTCCAGTTGCTCGCCGCGAAAGTGCGAAAACAGGTGCTGACGTTGCATCAACGAATGTTTGGCGAGTTTGTCGAGGTAGCCGGACACCTCGTAGTACATGACCCCCATGAGGATCGCGCTCCACGCCACGAACAGCGAACTGTACAGCGCCAGCAGGCGGCTGCTGGAAGAGCGCCAGCCGTCAGACGGGTTCGGCAATGACATAGCCGGAGCCCCGTACCGTGCGGATCAGCGGAACGTTGCCGGCTGCGTCGATCTTCTTGCGCAGTCGGCCGATGTGCACGTCGATCAGGTTGGTGCCTGGGTCGAAGTGATAACCCCAGACCTCTTCGAAAATCATCATCCGCGAGAGAATCTGGCCGCTGTTGCGCATCAGAAACTCGAGCAGCTTGTATTCAGTCGGCAACAGCGTCAGCACCTGTTCGGCGCGTCGGGCTTCGTGGCTGATCAGGTCCAGTTCCAGGTCGGCGACTTTTAGCGTCGTGGCCTGGGTGGCGACGCTGTTCTGCCGGCGTAGCAACACTTCAACCCGCGCGGCCATTTCATCGGTGGCGAACGGCTTGGTCAGGTAGTCATCGCCACCGGCGCGCAAACCGCGCACGCGCTCATCGACATCGGAGAGGGCGCTGATCATCAGAATCGGCGTCGCCACGCCCATGGTGCGCAGCGTGGTGACAATCGCCAGACCATCCAGCTCGGGCAGCATGCGGTCGAGGGTGATCAGGTCGTAGTTGCCGCTGACGGCGCGGTCGAGGCCTTCGCGGCCATTGTCGACCCAGTCGACGTCCAGCCCGTGGCTGCTCAGTTCGGCAACGATTTCCCGCGCGGTCACGGCGTCGTCTTCGATGGTCAAGATACGAGTCATAGGCAGGCCTGCTGATCGGTTCAAACGGAATGGCAGCATTTTGCCAAGAAATTACCGTGACGCTTTAAATTAACTTTCATGTTGCCGCTGCCATTCACCGGAACGGAAGCTTTGCTTGTCAAAAGATTGATATCATCTGGCCATAAAGTCCAACAGGAGTGGCGCGGTGAATACATTGATGAGCTCTGGCTGGAGGCCGATCGTCCTGCTCTTGCTGGTGTTTGCCATCGGCCTCGCTTTTGCGGCCAATACGCCTTGTTCCGGCAAGAAAGGCGGAATCGACCGCTGCGATGGCGACTTGTTCCTGTGCAATGACGGCTCAATCAGCGGTTCGAAGAAGAGCTGCGCGGCAATGTTTGGCGAGCGCCAGCAGGCGCGTCCGCAAAACTTCCTGCAAGGCGACGATGGTTGCGTCTGCGGTACCGGCTCGTTTTGCACGGGGCCTCGCGGCGGCGTGTATTGCCTGACGCCAAGCGGTAAAAAGAGCTACAAGCGAAAATGATCGACTTTGCCAATGCATAAAACCCGCTGTAATTTGGCAACTGTTGCAATTTGCAAGGTCCTAAGAAGTTCATATTTTATAAGCCATTGAAAAATAAGGATTTATTCAGTCGCTGTACCTGGCACGGTCACTGCAATTCCTCACATGACGAGTTGTAACACCATTTTTCATGCCTGGAGCAGCACAACAATGAATAGATCCCCTGATGGCTATTATTCTGCCGTGGAAGAGTCGAGCAGTGTTTCAGGCGTGTCCTGGGGCGCGATCTTCGCCGGTGCTGCGGCTGCCGCTGCATTGTCGATGATTCTGGTATTGCTCGGTTTCGGCCTGGGCTTTTCGGCTGTTTCACCGTGGGCCGGAGAGGGCGTCAGCGCCAAGGGCCTGGGCATTTCGACGATTGTCTGGCTGGCTGTGACGCAGATTATTGCTTCCGGTATGGGCGGCTACATTGCCGGCCGTCTGCGTGTGAAGTGGGCCAACATGCACGGTGACGAAGTGTATTTCCGCGACACCGCCCATGGTTTCCTTGCTTGGTGTGTCGCCACTTTGGTCACCGCTGTGCTGGTCGTCGGTTCGGTCAGCAGCGTCGTCAGTGGCGGCGTGCAGGCCGGTGCTAACGTCGTTGGCGGTGCTGCCGGTGCGATGAGCCAGGCCGCCGGTTCGGCTGCTGCCAACACTGACAGCGATCAGAACGGTTACTTCGTCGACAGCCTGTTTCGCGATGATCGTCCTGCTGCTGTCAGCGATGATGCCGCACGCGGCACCGTGACCCGCATCTTTGCCCAGAGCCTGGCCAACGGTCAGCTCAGCGCAGAAGACCGTACCTACCTCGCGCAACTGGTGTCGCAACGCACCAACCTGAGCCAGGCCGATGCCGAACGTCGTGTCGACGAGATCTACGCCAACACCCAGAAAGCCATCGCTGACGCCAAACTGAAAGCCCAGCAGGCTGCTGACACCGCCGCCAAAGTCGCTGCCTACACCTCGCTGTGGATGTTTGTAGCGCTGTTGGCCGGTGCGTTCTTCGCCAGCCTCGCAGCTACCTTCGGCGGTCGTCGTCGCGATGCGGTCGAGTACGTTGAAGTCGATACCTACACCACTACCACTCCGGTCCGTTAAAAAGGAGAGTCACCATGCGCTCATTACTGTTGTTCTTCCTCGGCGTACCGATCCCGATCATCATCCTGATCGCCCTGTTCGTGCACTGATCCCTCTGAGGCAGGATGCCTCTGCCGCTTTACCTTCGGGTAAAAGCGGCTTTTTGCTTTCTGCGGTGCCAAAAGCGAAAATCCCTGCGCAAAGCGGGCGTTCCGCTTTATCACTTTAAGGATGAGTCAGTTGGACAAGAAGGAAACCAAACGCCAGGTCGGCGAAATGCTCGATGCCGGTCGCTCGAAAACCGAGACTTTCCAGGCATTCTCCGGTGGTGCGCTGAAAGACAAGGCGCTGGCCTACCTGATCGGCTCACGCCCCGATCCGGATCTGATTGAACGACACGCCGGCAAGATCAAAATCCTTCTCGGACTGATCTATGTCCAGGCGCTGATCGGTCTGGTGGGCGGCTATTTCCTCGGGCTGACTATCAGCACTGGCTTTGCCATCGGACTTGGTTTGTTTGCAGGTGGCGTGCCTTTGCTCTTTGCCTGGGGTTTTTATCGCAACGCAGCTCACGCTTACACGGTGTACGTGGTGCTCTCGATCAGCCAGGTGCCGCGCATGTTCAAGGAATACGGAGATGACCCGACCGGTACGGTGATCGGCGTGGCAATCACGCTGGCGATGATTTTCTACGTCGCGTGGTTGAAGAACCTGCTGTTCCCCGACCTCGGTTTCTTCGGCGCAAAGAAAATCAAAGGCCAGTTCGTCTTCTCCAACTAATCGTTACCATCCCGCCATTTTCACTGGCCTGGATCAATATTTCGCGTGGCGATGTCGCCTACCGTAAATGACCCAGGCCTTTGCTGAGGTATGAGCTACAGTGCTTCTCGCGCACCTTGTTGCGCTGACGAAGTATCCGCGTCGACGTTGAAAACACAGCAAAAAAGCGTCGACGAGGCGTAGTGCAGCAAGGAGCTGTCACAACCTCAACTGAATCTTCACGGACGAACACCGTAATGAACTGCCTAGAAAGAACCTTCGATATCCAGCCCTTGGTGCAGGCGGACATGACCGTGCACATCAACGGCCAAACGATCAGCGCCGCCATTGGCGAAACTGTCCTCAGCGTCATCCAGTCCCTCGGCGTGCGGCAGATCGCACGCAACGACCACGATCAGATCAGCGGCGCCTATTGCGGCATGGGCGTGTGCCAGTGCTGTCTGGTGAAAATCAACGGTCGCCACAAACGCCGGGCCTGCCAGACCGTGGTGCGCGACGGCATGCAGATTGAGACTCAGGTCAACCGCGTCGTCGCGCAGGAGGTCGTATGAGCCTGCAACCGTTGATCGTCGGCGGCGGGCCGGCGGGGATGGCGGCGGCCATCGAACTGGCGCGCCACGGCGTGCGCAGCACCTTGCTCGAAGAGGCTTCGCGCCTCGGCGGGGTGGTCTATCGCGGGCCGTTGCGTGATGGCGTGCAACTGGATTATCTCGGGCCGCGCTATTCCGAAGCACTGGACAAACTGCATGGTGAATTTCAGCAACAGTCGGGGCTGATCGACGTGCGCCTCAACCATCGCGTGGTCGGCGCCGAAGGCACCCGCGCGTTGGTGGTGCTCGACGGCGATGAGCAACTGCACGAGATCGCTTATCCGCAACTGCTGCTGGCCGCCGGTTGTCATGAACGCAGCGTGCCGTTTCCCGGCTGGACGTTGCCGGGAGTCATCCTGCTCGGCGGCCTGCAACTGCAGATCAAGAGTGGCGTGGTCAAGCCGCAAGGGCCGGTGATCATCGCCGGTACCGGGCCGCTGCTGCCGCTGGTGGCGACCCAATTGCATGCCGCTGGCGTGCGCGTCGCCGGTGTCTACGAGGCTTGCGCGTTCGGCAAGATCGCCCGCGAGAGTCTGGCGCTATTGAACAAACCGCAGCTATTCCTCGACGGCTTGAGCATGCTCGCTTACCTCAAGTTGCACGGCATCCCGATGAACTACGGTTGGGGGTGGTCGCAGCCCACGGCGAGGGCGAATTGAAGAGCGTCAGCGTCGCGCCGTATTCGTCGACGTGGGAGGCGGATCTGTCGCGGGTCGAACGCTTCGAAGCGCAGACGTTGGCGGTGGGGTACGGTTTTATTCCGCGCACGCAATTGAGTCAGCAGATGGGTCTTGATCACGGCTTCAGCGACGATGGCTACCTGCGAGCCCACGCCAATATCTGGCAGCAAAGCAGCGTGGCGCATGTGCATCTGGCCGGTGACATGGGCGGAATTCGCGGCGGTGAAGCGGCGATGCTCGCCGGCAAGATCGCCGCCACTTCGATTCTGCTGCAACGTGGCGTACTCGACGCCGGACTGGCCCGCGTTCGCCGCGACCGTTACGCGAGCAAGCTCAGAGCCATCGTGCGCTTCCGCGCAGCGGTGGATCGCTACACCGAGCGCGGCGTCGGCCAGACTGCTTTGCCCGCAGCCGACACGGTGATCTGCCGCTGCGAACATGCGACCCGCGCCGACATCGACCTGGCCCTGGAGCAGGGCGTGCAAGACATCGCCAGCCTGAAAATGCGCACCCGCGTGAGCATGGGCGATTGCCAGGGGCGGATGTGCGTCGGTTATTGCAGTGATCGCCTGCGCCAGGCCACCGGACGTCAGGATGTCGGCTGGCTGCGCCCGCGCTTTCCGATTGATCCAGTGCCATTTTCCGCGTTTCAGTCCTTCGGCACGGAGGCCGCTTCCCATGAGTAAGTTCTACGACGTGGTCATTGCCGGTGGCGGTGTTATCGGCGCGTCCTGCGCCTACCAATTGTCAAAACGCAAAGACCTCAAGGTGGCACTGATCGACGCCAAGCGCCCCGGCAACGCGACCCGCGCGTCGGCTGGCGGTTTGTGGGCGATCGGCGAGTCGGTCGGCCTCGGCTGCGGGGTGATTTTCTTTCGCATGATGTCGGCCAATCGCAAGCGCGCGACCCAGGGCGCAGCGGTGGCGGTGGACGCCAGTACGCCGCACATTTTGCCGCAGTCGTTTTTCGATTTTGCCTTGCAGTCCAACGCGCTGTACCCGGCGTTGCACCGCGAGCTGAAAGACAACCACGGCATGGATTGCAAGTTCGAGAGAACCGGGCTGAAATTCGTGATTTATGACGACGAGGATCGGCTGTATGCCGAGCACATCGTCGGCTGCATTCCGCATCTGGCCGATCAAGTGCGCTGGCTCGATCAAGCGGCGTTGCGCGCGGCGGAGCCGAGTGTCAGTCATGAGGCTCGCGGGGCGCTGGAGTTTCTTTGTGATCATCAGGTCAGCCCGTTCCGCCTCGCGGATGCCTACATGGAAGGCGCGCGGCAGAACGGCGTCGACATCTTCGTCAACACCAACGTCACCGGCGTGCTGCATCACGGCACTCGCGTGACGGGAGTGCAGACGGCGGAGGCGGGGGTGTTCCACTGCAAGACGCTGATCAACGCCGCAGGCGCCTGGGCGGCGGATTTGAGCGAGTGGGCGACGGGTATTCGCATTCCGGTAAAACCGGTGAAAGGCCAGATCCTGCTGACCGAGCGCATGCCGAAGATCCTCAACGGCTGCCTGACCACCAGCGATTGCTACGTGGCGCAAAAGGACAACGGCGAAATCCTCATTGGTAGCACCACCGAAGACAAAGGCTTCGACGTCACCACCACCTACCCGGAAATCGCCGGGCTGGTGCAGGGCGCGGTGCGCTGTCTGCCGGAGCTTGTGGACGTCAATCTGAAACGCACTTGGGCGGGACTGCGTCCGGGCTCACCGGATGAATTGCCGATCCTCGGGCCGATGCGCGGGGTCGAGGGTTATCTGAATGCTTGCGGGCACTTCCGCACCGGCATTCTGACGTCGGCGATTACCGGGGTGTTGCTGGACAAACTGGTGAATGACGAGCCGCTGCCGCTGGATATCACGCCGTTTCTGGCGGAGCGGTTTGCAGTTGCAGCCGTCGAGCCGGTGCCCGCGCTGGAACTGGCCTGACCCAGGCAGCATTGATGTTGAATGTGCCGGCCTCTTCGCGGGCAAGCCCGCTCCCACAGGGTTATATGTCGTACACGAAATATCGGTTCGACTCGACCAATGTGGGAGCGGGCTTGCCCGCGATGGCGGCTTGAGCAGCGCCGGATTTTCAGCTGTCGCGCGCTTGCTCTTCCAGTTGATCCGATTCAAACAACTTCGCCAGTTCCGCCCGGGCTTCCTGGGCGGTCTGCAGGACTTTGGCGGCGTCGTCGTAAACGGCGTGTTGCGCCTCCAGTACCTGTTCGTCGTGATGCTTGAAACGCTTGATGCGCGCATCGGCCTGGGCCTGGGTCAGCCCGAGGCCGACCAGCGTGCGCCGGCTCATTTCCAGGCTCGAATAATAGGTCTCACGAATCGCTTCCGCGCCGACATCAACCAGGCGATGCACGTGCTGACGGTTACGCGCGCGGGCGATGATTTTCATGTGCGGATAGAGCTTGTGCACCACTTCGGCAGTCTTGATGTTGGTCTCCGGATCGTCCGTGGCAATGACGAAATACTCCGCTTCGCCAACCTTTGCCGCGTGAAGGATTTCCGGGCGCATCGGGTCGCCATAGAACACCGGCACACCGCCGAAGCTGCGCGACAGTTCGATGGTTTCCACCGAGGTGTCCAGCGCAACGAACTTGATGTTCTGCGCGCGCAGAATCCGCGCCACGATCTGGCCCATCCGGCCCATGCCGGCAATCACCACGCGCGGCGCTTCGGTGTCGATTTCGCGGAATTTCTCCGGCACTTCCACCGGCTGCACTTTGGGGCTGACCAGCCGTGCGCAGATCAACAGCAACAACGGCGTCAGCGCCATCGACAGGGTGATGGTCAGCACCAGCAAGTCGTAGAGACGCGGCTCGAACAGGCCTTGGTCGCGACCGATCTTGAATACCACGAAGGCAAACTCACCGCCGGCAGCGAGGACGATGCCGAGGCGGATTGCGCTGATCTTGTTCAATCCTCCCGCCAGGCGCCCGACCACGAACAGCAGCGGCAATTTCAGGCCGATCAGCAGCAGGGTCAGGCCCAACACGGTGATCGGCGCGCTCAACAACAGGCTGAGATTGGCGCCCATGCCGACGCTGATGAAAAACAGCCCGAGCAGCAGGCCTTTGAACGGTTCGATCTGCGCTTCCAGTTCATGGCGATATTCCGAATCCGCCAGCAGCAGGCCGGCAAGAAACGCACCCAACGCCATCGACACACCGACCAGATCCATCAGCCACGCCGTGCCGATCACCACCAGCAGCGCAGTGGCAGTAGATACCTCGGGCAGACCGGTTTTCGCCACCACGCGGAACACCGGACGCAGCAGATATCGCCCGCCGATCACCACCACGGCAATGCCGCCGAGCACCTGCAGGCTGTGCCGAATATCGTCGGCGGTGCTGGTGTGGTGATCAACGCCAGCGAGCATCGGCACCAGGGCGATCAATGGAATCGCGGCGATGTCCTGGAACAGCAGAATCGCAAACGCCAGACGCCCGTGGGGGCTGGTCAGTTCCTTGCGTTCGGCGAGGCTCTGCAGGCCAAACGCGGTAGATGAAAGCGCCAGACCGAGGCCCAGCACGATCGCACTGTTCAGCGGCTGGCCGAACACCGACAGCGCCAGCCCGCCGATCACGGACGCGGTCAGCAGCACCTGCGCCAGGCCGACACCGAACACCGATTTGCGCATCACCCACAAGCGCCGCGGCGACAGCTCGAGGCCGATGATGAACAGCAACAACACCACGCCGAGTTCGGAAATATGCGCAACGCTTTGCGGATTGCCGATCAGTCCCAGCACCGATGGGCCGATGATCACCCCGGCAAACAGATAACCCAGCACAGCGCCCAGTTGCAGGCGTTTGGCCAAAGGCACGGTGAGCACCGCCGCGAACAGAAACACGACAGCGGCTTGCAACAGATTGCCTTCATGGGGCATTGGAACGACTCCTGACTACGGGTACGGCGGGGCGACAAGGATAAGGGTTACGCGGTCTCCAGACCATTCGAGATCCAATGTGGGAGCGAGCCTGCTCGCGAATGCGGCGGGTCAGTCACCTATGCATTGACTGATGCCCCGCATTCGCGAGCAGGCTCGCTCCCACAAGGGCAGCTCTTTCAGGCCTGTAATAATTTGCATCAAATGGTTACATTTATAACCCCTGCGCATCAATTTCCGGAAACGCCATGGCCATCAACTTCGACCTCAACGACCTGCAAGCCTTTCGTGCGGTGGTCGAGCAGGGCAGTTTTCGCAAGGCTGCCGAGACCGTGCGCCTGTCGCAACCGGCGCTGAGCCGGCGCATCGAAAAGCTTGAAGATGCCCTCGGCGTGAAACTGTTCGAGCGCACCACGCGCAAGGTCAGCCTGACCCAGGCCGGGCGCGGCTTCATGCCCAGCGTCGAGCGCTTGCTGGATGATCTCGACATTGCCTTGCTCGGCATCAGCGAAGTCGCCTCGACGCGTCTGGGCCATGTCACCGTCGCCTGCGTGCCGTCGGCGGCGTACTACTTCATGCCCCGCGTGGTCGCGCGCTATCATCAGCAGTTTCCACGGATCAAGGTCAAAGTCCTCGATTCCAGCGCCCACGATGTGTTGAGTGCGGTGGTCAATGGCGAGGCGGATTTCGGTTTGAGTTTTCTCGGCACGCAGGATGCCAAAGTCGAGTTCGAACCGCTTGTGCAGGAGTGCTACGTTGTCGCCTGTCGTCGCGATCATCCGCTGGCCGGGCGCAGCAGCGTCAGCTGGGACGAGTTCTATCAGCAGGATTACATCGCGCTGGACAAGACTTCGGGCAATCGCTTTCTGCTTGATCAGGCCTTGGGCGGGGTAGTGCCGCAGCGGCAGAGCATCTGCGAGACGCGGCATGTGACGACGATGATCGGGCTGGTGGAGGCGGGCTTGGGCGTGGCGGCGGTGCCGTTGATGGCGATGCCTGGGCCGGATCATCCGATCCTGACGCGGGTGCCACTGATTGAGCCGCAAGTGGTGCGCAGTGTCGGCATCATCAAGCGCCGGGATCGCACGTTGACCCCGGCGGCACTGGAACTGGAGCGGCTGGTCGTGGAAATGCGCGTCCAGCCGCCAACGCTCAGCGCTTGACCGAATCCAGCCCGGTGGCCTGCACGTCAGCCTGAGCGGCCGGTGCAGCGAGGTAAGCGAGCAGGGCCTTGGCTTCTTCCGGATGCTCGGCCTTGACCGGAATGCCAGCGGCAAAACGCGTCACCGACTGTACCGATTCCGGAATCTTCGCGACGAAACTCACGCCCGGCACCGGCAGCAATTCGCTGACCTGCTGGAAGCCCAACTGATAGTCGCCAGTGGCAACCACCGAGCCGACCGGGATCCTGGCGATCATTTTCGCCTTCGGTTTCAGCTGGTCTTCGATACCGAGTTTCTTGAACAGCTGCTGCTCGATGTACACGCCGCTGGCGCTGTCGGAGTAGGCCACCGACTGCGCATCAAGCAGGGTTTTCTTCAGACCATCGACATTGCTGATGTCCGGTTTCGCCGCGCCCTCACGCACCACCATGCCGATCCGCGAATCCGCCAGTTCAACGCGGGAGGCCGGGTCGACTTTGCCTTGTTTGATCAGCTCATCGAGGGCGTAGCCGACCATGATCACCACGTCGGCGTGCTCACCGCGCGCCAGACGATTGGGAATTGCTTCCGGCGCCTTGCCCATCGACGGGCCGAGGCTGGTGGTCAGGGTGTTACCGGTGGCGGCAGCGAATTTCGGCCCGAGGATCTTATAAGCGGCAGTGAAGCCACCCGAGGTCATCACGCTGAGTTCTTCGGCCTGAGCCGCGAAGTTGAAGGCGAGACCGGCGAGCAGGGCAGTGACAGTAAAGAGTTTTTTCATGGCGAGTTTTCCTCAGGCCGCGACAGGTTGCAGACGACCACCGGCACGGCGGTACAGATAAAGCGTGGCGCACAGCGCGCACAGGGCACCGATGCTCATCCAGTAACCTGGCGCGGCTTTGTCGCCGGTGTACTGGATCAGGAAGGTCGACATCGCCGGGGTGAAACCGCCGAAGATCGCCGTGGCCAGGCTGTAGGCCAGGGAGAAGCCGGCGACGCGCACTTCCACCGGCATGATTTCGGTCAGCGCCGGAATCATCGCGCCGTTGTACAAGCCGTAGATGAACGACAGCCACAGCAGCGACAGCAGCATGTTGGTGAAGCTCGGCGCCTGCACCAGGAACGACAGCGCCGGATAAGTCGTGGCCAGCGCCAGCAAGGCCATGCCGATCAGTACCGGACGACGGCCGATACGGTCGGACAACGCACCGCCAATCGGCAGCCAGAAGAAGTTCGAAACACCCACCAGCAGCGTCACCAGCAGCGCGTCGGAAGTGCTCAGGTGCAGCACGGTTTTACCGAAGGTCGGCGCGTACACGGTGATCAGGTAGAACGCGGTGGTGGTCAGCGCGACCATCAGCATCCCGCCAAGTACCACGCCCCAGTTCTGGCCGAGGGTGCGGAACACTTCGCGCATGCTCGGACGGTGTTTGCGCGCGGCGAACTCTTCGGTTTCCGCCAGATTACGACGCAGGAAGAAGATGAACGGGACGATCATGCAGCCGACGAAAAACGGAATGCGCCAGCCCCACGCAGCCACGGCTTGCGGCTCCATCCACTGGTTCAGACCGTAGCCCAGCGCGGCAGCAACGATGATCGCCACTTGCTGACTGGCCGACTGCCAAGCAGTGAAAAAGCCTTTGCGGCCCGGCGTAGCGATTTCGGACAGGTACACCGAAACACCACCGAGTTCCGCGCCGGCGGAGAAGCCTTGCAGCAGTCGCCCGATCAGCACCAGCGCCGGGGCGAACAGGCCAATGGTTTCATATCCGGGCACCAGCACAATCAATATCGTGCCGCTGGCCATGATCGACAGGGTGACAATCAGACCTTTGCGCCGGCCGACATCATCGATGTATGCACCGAGCACAATGGCGCCGAGCGGACGCATCAGGAAGCCTGCGCCAAACACCGCGAACGTCATCATCAGGGAGGCGAACTCGCTGCTCGCCGGGAAGAACACCGCCGCAATCTGCGTGGCGTAAAAGCCGAACAGAAAGAAGTCGAACTGTTCGAGGAAGTTGCCCGAGGTCACCCGGAAGATGGCACCGGCCCGCGAGCCGTTGGTAGGGATTGAGGCTGTCATAGGAAAAGTACTCCACCGCTTTTATGACGTGCGCTACGGAGAAGCGGCGCACGGTTTTTATTGAGGTGGATGGTGGCGCAGATGTAACAATCTGTTAATTGCATTGTTGGCATGGATTGATGCGCGGGGCGGATCAATGCTTTCGGTGCTTAGCGGCATATGTGGGAGCGTGCGTGCCCGCGAAGGCTTTTTGTCGAGCTGGTTGACCGGGTACATATCCGTTGCTGCGGTAACGGCTGCTTAGGGTTTCGCCCTTACGGCGAGTCACCTTTTCCAAACGCCGAAAAGGTAACCGAAAAGGCTTGCTCCTGCGTTCGGCCCTCGCAGGCTCGGGTTCCTTCGCTGCGGGATCGATCCGGGCGCAGCGGCTACGGTTTGCTTCGCTGCACCTCCTTGCGCTGTGTCTGGCTGCGCCAGACGGTCGCTGCGCTCCCACCCCGGATCAATCCCTCCACTTAGCCTTCCGACGTCGCCCGTGGATCAAAAGCACTCGAGCTAACGCTCATTGTTGAGTGGGGCGGCTTCGCTGCTTTGCTTTTCTGTGGGAGTGGGCCTGCTCGCGATAGCGGTATCAGGCGAAAATGATGTTTGCCAGTCGAAGGTTATCGCGAGCAGGCTCACTCCTACAGAGATCGGAGCTCCGGTCAAAAAATTTGGTGAAACACCAATCTCTGTGGGAGCTGGCTGGCCAGCGATGGCGGTCTGATGGACGAAGCCCTCTAGTGTCCATCTCTGGCAAAAAACAAGGAATGTTTCCCGCGCCGCACAGTCGGAGTTCAGGTACTACCTATCTGAAAGAGGTTCACCGATGAACAGCAAAACCCTAATCGCCAGCCTGGCCCTTGTTGCGGGCATTGCCGGGATCACGCCCATTGTTCAAGCGGCGCAAACCTCCAGCGACCCCTCTGTGCAATCGCCGACCAGCGATCGCCAGCTGAAGGTCAACGACCGCGCGCCGGAAATGTACCAGCGCGAAGACAAGGCGCTGAAGAACTGGAAAGCCAAAGGTCTGAAAGCACCGATCGAGCAGGCGCAGTGGGTGCAGATCAATGACAAGTACGTGATGGTGATGATCACCAATGGCACGATTGTCGAGATGCAGCCGGTCGAGAAATAGCCTCGGCTTTACAATTGGCCACGGATGGCTGATTGCATTCGAACGCCGTTCCGGTAAAACAGCGGACGTCTGGATGAGGAACAAGGGATTGGACAAGAAACCGCTTTACCGCAAAGTGAATACTCGAACGTGGGGTGTTCGTCGCCACGAATCAGTTGCGCATTATCGCGATCAGCGCAACAGCAAAGCTGCAAGCCGTGACGAAGGCATGCGAAGTTCGATGCACCCAGGCAAACAATACGGGCGAGATTACACGCCGTTGTTTCGCTTCCTGCTGTCTCGGGTTGGCGGTTCTTGGGATGCCATTTTCAGCGAAGCTGTGGCGCGACTGGATCAATCAGCGCCGGTGTTCTGGATGGTTGCCATCCATGAGAAGGATCGCGAAGAAGTCGTGCGACTGGGTGAGTCCAGTTATTTCAACGGTCTTTACGTCGACGAGCAAAATCTCCTGCAACTGGTCAATCCGAAACTGAAGGCGCAGGACATGACGCCGAGCTGCGAGTGCTGTACGCACACGTTCAACGGTGTCGTATTCGGCCAGACCGCGGGCTTTGGCCCGCGCACATCGTCAGTTGTCGACGCAGAAGAACCGCCAGCATGAATCAGAGCAGCTCCCCCTTGTCCCACAAATGCACCAGCT
Organism: Pseudomonas sp. B21_DOA; assembly: GCA_030544685.1. Classification (NCBI taxonomy): domain Bacteria; kingdom Pseudomonadati; phylum Pseudomonadota; class Gammaproteobacteria; order Pseudomonadales; family Pseudomonadaceae; genus Pseudomonas; species Pseudomonas sp. B21_DOA. Next base: position 3,318,303 of record CP086683.1, read on the forward strand.
CCCCGGTGCACGGTCCTCCGGCACCTTCAACACCATTTCCCCGGACTGATAGCGCACCTCAATCTGATAAAAGCGTTGATCACCACGTCCGGATTCGCTGCTGTCCAGCGGCAGGCACCCCTCAAGCACCGAGCAGATTCTTGAACGCTGACTGATGTCGCATTGCGCGAATTCAATTTCCCGTGGGCGGCTCAGGCTGTGAATCGCTGCAACGCCACCCTGGCGAGATACGCGCAAAACGGAATCGTCATCCAGCTCGGGTAGCGTTTTCATACAGTCTCCTCGGATTATTCGATGCCGACCTGTGCCCAGGCTTGCTGCACTGAGCCGGCTGCTTCGGCGCCGAAGCGCTGACCAGCGTGGTCGATGGTCAATTTTGCAAACGCGTCGAACGTTGCCTCTTGGCTCAAGCGGTTGTCGCATAGTGTGTCGTACCAGATGCGTCCGGCTTTTTCCCAGGCAAATCCACCAAACGCGCGGGCCGTCAGATAAAACGCGCGGTTGGGAATCCCGGAGTTGATGTGCACGCCACCATTGTCTTCGCTGGTGATGACGAACTTGCGCATATGGTCCGGCTGCGGGTCCTTGCCCAGCAGCGGGTCGTCATACGCCGTGCCGGGGTGCGACATCGAGCGCAGGCCCTTGCCCTGGATCTTAGGCATCAGCAGGTCGGCGCCGATCAACCAGTCGGCCTGCTCGGCGGTTTGACCGAGGGTGTATTGCTTGGTCAAGACACCGAACACGTCTGACAGCGACTCGTTCAACGCGCCGGACTGGTTGGCATAAATCAGCCCGGCTTCGCTTTCGGTGACGCCGTGGGCCAGTTCATGGCCGATGACGTCGAGCGAGCGGGTGAAGCGCTGGAAGATTTCGCCATCGCCGTCACCGAAGACCATCTGCGCACCGTTCCAGAATGCGTTCTCGTAGCCCTGGCCGTAATGCACGCTGCCGATCAGCGCGAAACCTTGATTGTCGATCGAGTCGCGACCGAGCACTTTCCAGAAGAAATCATAGCTGGCGCCCAGCGCATCGTAAGCCTCATCGACCGCCGGATCGCCCGACGCCGGCTGGCCCTCGAGACGCACCGGCATGCCCGGCAAGAGCATTTTGTTCTGCGCATCATGCACGCTGCGCCGGGCCAGGCCAGGCTTGGTCGCCTCCGGCAGAATCGCGCGCGCCGGCGGCTGCGAAGGGCGGCCGGGATTGGGCAGCAGACTGCGCACGTGGTTGAGCGTCTGCATCGCGGCGCTGCGCTGCGGCTCCGAACCGTGAGCAATGATTCGGTTGAGGATGTAGGGCGGGATGAAACTGCGCAGCAATCGAGAGTCGGTCATCAAAGCATCCTTGTCGTCATACGATGTCGATACACATGTGAGCGGTAAGGCGTGTTTTCGGTTCCATGGATTGCCATCGGCAACGGATTCTGCGAAAAACGCCGCCTGCAAATATCTCAACAGAGCCAACGACATGACAGACGAACTGCAAATCATCGACCTGCAACCGGGCGACGGCAAAGCCGCGGTGAAGGGCGCGCTGATTACCACCCAATACACCGGTTGGCTGGAAGACGGCACTGAATTCGACTCGTCCTGGAGCCGGGGCAAACCGTTTCAGTGCGTAATCGGCACTGGGCGCGTGATCAAAGGCTGGGATCAGGGGCTGATGGGCATGCAGGTCGGCGGCAAACGCAAATTGCTGGTACCGGCGCATCTGGGGTACGGCGAGCGGACCATGGGCAAGATTCCGCCGAATTCGAATCTGGTGTTTGAGATTGAGTTGTTGGAGGTTTTGACGCGAGGGATTGACGTCTGAGGAACGTGCGTCTGGATGAAGCCACCCTCATCCAGACGCTTGCAACTTCGGATGCTCAGGTGAACATCTCAATATCGTCAATTGTGTCCTCAATGATGCCCTGCAACGAGGGCATCCGACGCCTTAAGTTTTCGAGCGCCGGCAAAACGGTTTCGGTATCCAGTCCATGCCGACGAGCGATATGGCCCAGGGCGGTGATGGCAGATGCAGCAATCGCCTCGGTTTCGCTGGAGAGGTGCTGGAAGCAGATCGCCTGAGCCCACACTGCATCTTCTTCGCTCATACCAATCGACACTAAGCCCATTACCACATTTTCGGCGACGCCACTTGCAATGCGAGTCATCGCCGCGTCGCGGGAAATGGATGGATCTTGGTAGATGAGGCTCATCGTCGACGCTAGCCCCTGACGCCGATGAATAAGTCCAGCTCCTTCGGCAATTGCTCTCCGAGTATTTCGCTGATCCGTTGAGTTTGGTCCGCAGTCAGCAGCCATTCTCCGTCGGGACTTAGATTGAGTTCTGGCCAGCCCATTACGGCCAATATCGGACGCTCAGATTTCGAGTGGACCGTCAGCTCGAATTTCAGCGTATCGTCCTCGCTTTCGTCTGGTAAAAAACCACTAATCCATAAATACATATTTTTATTCCTCTTCACTTTGGAGTCCATCGCTCGGGATCGGCAGGATCGATTTGCTCGCCCGTTTCGTGATTAAACTCACCTAGATGTTTGCCTTGCTTGTTATAGAGTTCTATAGCCCCTGTTTTGCTATCCCATTCATAGATTCGACCTTTCTTGTCTTTCCATCTGCTACGCTTGCCGCCACCACCTTGAACACTGCTTTTGGATTTGACGGGATAGGTATCCGGGAATGCTGGGAGAGTTACGGTAGGCCGGTGATATTTGATGTCACCGCCAAGAGCAGGTCTTGAAAGCACAACGTATAGCGGGCGTACTCCGCAGTCCGCCGGAAAGACCAGAATAAAGTCCTGGTATTCAGGCGGGTAAACCGGATTGACGATGACGTTGTCCGCCTGCTCGGTCGGCGGGAATACCCAAATGTGGGGAACCTGCGGCGCACTTTCCAGCGGCGCAATTGCCGATCCGCGTGACGAGTCTACTGAGGGAGTCCAGAGCAGGGTCGCCCCATTGCCAAAATCTGCGACGTACGAGGCGCCTTGCTTGACGAACTGGACGACGGGAATCATTTCCCAGTCGCTGCGCGTTTGAGTGTTGTATCCGTATCCTTTCAACGTGCCGTCGGGCTGCTGTTCTACATGCAATCGAACCCGAGTCCGAGCCGTCTCAAGCGACTGTAGCTGCTCCTCTGTGTAGAGAGCGCTATCGGCGAGACTCGATGGCCACAGCAGCGCAACCAATCCGAGCAACCCGCCTGCGACGACACCGCCGGTGGCCAGGCTTGTAGTACTTGCGGCGGCAGTGCTAGTGCTCAGACTGCCAGAGCTGCCGAGAGCAAAAGCTCCGATCGACGCTTGCAAACTGGTCGCGCCAATTGCCTTGAGTGCAATATTCCCGGCGGAGTCACGTTCACGCCCCGCTAGCAAGGACAGCGTTCCATAATCCGAAATTTTCCCAACCGGTATAAATCCGGATGGATTGGCATCATTGATGACGCCGTTCGGCAGCTTGCAACTTTTCACAAACACACAGCCACTTAAATTGTGCTGTTGTCGTATGGCCTGATTGCCAAGTCGATCTTCGTGAACCTGCTGCCGCGCCAGCATGTCTTCATAAGCGCCCTGTGCGGCCTCGCGCTCAGCAAGTTCGCTGGCTGTCATGTAGCGGCTGGTGATGTGGTGTCCATCTCCCTCTGGCGGGTTTTGAACCCGGGGATGTCTTTCTTGCGAGCCATGAGCGTCCTTGTCCGCTGTTTAAAAACGAAGCGGACGCTAAAGCAACGAAGAAGTGATGAATGTAGGACGCGTCTGAAAGTGTTGAAGTTGTTAGGACTGCAAGAAGATCAAATCCATGACCAGTCAGGTCAACAAATCGCCTTACCGCCCAAACCGCTCCCGATAAACCGACGGCGGTACGCCCACCACGCTGCGAAACGCCACACGAAAACTTTCCACCGAACGATAGCCGCAGCGTTGGGCGATCTGCTCGGTGTGCTGGTGGGTGCTTTCCAGTAACTCCCGTGCTCGCGCCAGCCGTTCATGTTGCAGCCACGCCTTGGGCGATTGCCCGCTGGCTTCGGTGAAGCGCCGCAAAAACGTGCGCTCGCTCATCGCCGCTTCACTGGCCAGATCGCGGACTTCCAGCGGTTCGTGCAGGCGTTCGCGGGCCCATTGCATGACGCGCGACAGGTCGTTGCGCGGCGTCGCGCTGACCGGGGTGGGAATGAATTGTGCCTGGCCGCCGGTGCGTTGTGGCGACATGACCAGGCGTCTCGCAACAGCGTTGGCGACCTGGGTTCCGAAGTCACGCGTCACGAGGTGCAGGCAGGCGTCGATGCCGGCTGCGCTGCCGGCGGAGGTGATCACCTGACCGGCGTCGACGTAGAGCACGTCCGGATCGACCTCGATCGCCGGGAAGCGTTGCGCCAGTTCACCGGTGTAGCGCCAGTGCGTGCTGGCGCGGCGGCCGTCGAGCAGGCCGCTGGCGGCGAGCACGAACACGCCCGAGCAGATCGACAGCAACCGCGCGCCACGCGCATGGGCCTGACGCAACGCGTCGATCAGCGCAGGCGGTACCGGGGCGTTGCGGTCGCGCCAGCCCGGAATGACGATGGTCCGCGCTGCGGCGAGCAGTTCCAGGCCACCATCGGCCAGCACCTGAATCCCGCCCATAGCGCGCATCGGGCCTTTATCGACCGCGGCAATCGCATGTTCGTACCAAGGGAAGTCGAACTCTGGCCGCGCCAGGCCGAAGATCTCCACGGCGATGCCGAACTCAAACGTGCAGAGGCGATCGTAGGCGAGAATGGCAACCAGATTGGGCTGTGTGGGCATTTGGCGGAAAACTCCCGGTCGGTGTCTTGCGCGCCACTGTAGCGGCAACCGCCGTCTCGATAAAGTTCGTTCATCCCCCACAGACAAAGGAGCAACACAGCATGACCAGCCTGGTTCGCGAAATTCCCGCCGCGCCTTCGGCGGTTGCCCTGATGCATTTCAGCAATCGTCTGACCTTCGAAACCGATTGTTCCGACGTGTTCAGTAGCCACGAGGCCGGGGAGGTCGATTTTGTTCTGGTGGATGTGCGCGGCCCGTTGGCGTTCGACCGCGGCCATGTGCCCGGTGCGATCAATATCCCGACCCGCTTGCTCACGGCAGAGCGCTTGGCCGATTACTCGAAAAACACTTTGTTCGTGGTCTATTGCGCCGGGCCGCATTGCAACGGCGCGAACAAGGCTGCGGTGAAATTTGCCGCGTTGGGCTATCCAGTCAAAGAGATGATCGGCGGCGTCACCGGATGGCTGGATGAAGGTTTCAACCTCAACGCGGCGGCGGTCGCCAACACACCCATCGCCTGCGAATGCTGATCTCTCTGTACGCGCAGCCTTCGGCAGCGCCTGCAGGGAAACGACATTTTTTGCTCTGCAAACAGTCTTGTCCTACAGCCTTCGCACCACCACGGCGCACGCGTTGATCCTCGTCAATGCGTGCGCCGATGTTCTGTAAGTATTTGTCGCTTAAAAACAATTGCCCCCGCGCGCGTCGCCATAGACTGCCGGCCACTTCGGTTTTTGCCGTTAGAACGCCATGACCGAATGCTGAATCGAAAGCTGCCAATAAAAGCCTCCGCACGGGAGTAATAAATGAAAAAGCTAGTGATGTTCGGTGCCCTGGCACTGTCGATGTTGTCCCTGACCGCTGTGGCGGAAGACGCCAAGCCGATCCGCATCGGTATCGAAGCCGGTTACCCGCCATTCTCGATGAAAACCCCTGACGGCAAACTCACTGGTTTTGACGTGGACATCGGCGATGCGCTGTGCGCGCAGATGAAGGTCAAATGCACGTGGGTCGAGCAAGAGTTCGATGGCCTGATCCCGGCACTGAAAGTGAAGAAAATCGACGCGATCCTGTCGTCGATGACCATCACTGACGATCGCAAGAAAAACGTCGATTTCACCATCAAGTACTACCACACCCCGGCGCGCTTCGTGATGAAGGAAGGCTCGGGCGTGAAAGACCCGCTGACCGAACTCAAAGGCAAGAAAGTCGGTGTGCTGCGCGCCAGTACTCACGACCGTTACGCGACCGAAGTGCTGGTTCCGGCCGGGATCGAACTGGTGCGCTACGGCTCGCAGCAGGAAGCCAACCTCGACATGGTGTCCGGGCGTATCGACGCGATGCTGGCTGACTCGGTCAACCTCAGCGACGGTTTCCTGAAAACCGATGCCGGCAAAGGCTTCGAATTCGTCGGCCCGACCTACGAAGACGCCAAATACTTCGGCGGCGGCGCTGGCATTGCCGTGCGCAAGGGCGATACCGCACTGGCTGAGCAATTCAACAAAGCCATCACCGAAATCCGCGCCAATGGCGAGTACAAGAAAGTCCAGGACAAGTACTTCGACTTTGACGTGTACGGCCATTAATACGCCGTGAAAAAAGTGGCCCCGTTTGCGCGGTGGCCATTTTTTTATGTTTTCGTTGTACTGATAGAGATCCATAGTGGGAGCGAGCTTGCTCGCGAATGCGGTTTAACATTCAGCATCTATGGTGGCTGACACATCGCATTCGCGAGCAAGCTCGCTCCCACAAGGATCTTAGTGATCCGGATTTGCCAGATTTCAGGAGTTTTCCATGCAACGCATCGACCACGTTCTGCCCTGGAGCCATTTGGGCAGTGAGCGCTCGCTCAGCGTGTTCCGTTACGGCGCTGGCAGCCGGAAAGTCTATATCCAGGCCAGCCTGCACGCCGATGAACTGCCGGGCATGCGCACCGCATGGGAACTCAAGCTGCGTTTGAACGAACTGGAGCAGCAGGGTCGTTTGCAGGGCGTTATCGAACTGGTGCCGGTGGCCAATCCGATTGGTCTGGATCAGCATCTGCAAGGCAATCACATGGGCCGCTTCGAACTCGGCAGCGGAAAGAATTTCAACCGCGCATTCGTCGAACTCAGCGCCCCGGTCGCGGCGCTGGTTGGCGAGCGTCTGGGCGCGGATGCCGAGGCCAACGTCGCGCTGATTCGCCAGGCCATGGCTCAGGTCTTCGAGGGACTCCCGGCTCCGGCCTCGCAACTGGAAGCCTTGCATCGCCTGTTGCTGCGCCACGCCTGCGACGCCGACATCACCCTCGATCTGCATTGCGATTTCGACGCTGCGATTCACCTCTACGCGCTGCCGCAACACTGGCCGCAGTGGCAGTCTCTTGCGGCGCGACTAAAGGCCGGCGTAGCTTTGCTCTGCGAGGATTCCGGCGGCAGCTCGTTCGATGAATCGTGCTCTACACCGTGGTTGCGTCTGGCCAAAGCATTTCCTCACGCGGCGATTCCGCCGGCGAACCTGGCGACGACGCTTGAGCTGGGCAGCATGGGCGACACTCGTGTCGATCAGGCGCAGGCCAACTGTGAGGCGATTCTGGGCTTTCTCGCCGAGCAGGGCTTCATCAGCGGCGACTGGCCGGCGGCGCCGAGCGAATGTTGTGAAGGTCTGCCGTTTGAAGGCACCGAATACCTGTTCGCCCCGCACCACGGCGTGGTCAGTTACTTGCGCAATGCTGGCGAGTGGGTCGAGCAGGGCGACGCGCTGTTCGAGGTTGTTGACCCGTTGCAGGATCGCGTGACCACCGTGCGCGCCGGCACCAGCGGGGTGCTGTTTGCGATTGATCGCGGGCGTTATACCGAGCCGGGGATCTGGCAGGCGAAAGTGGCGGGGCGGGTGCCTTTTAGAACCGGGAAGCTGACCAACGACTGATGGCTCTTCGCTGAATTTGCTGACCCCATCGCTGGCAAGCCAGCTCCCACAGGGTTGCGGTTGATCTCAAATTTTGGAGACGCCGCAATTCTTGTGGGAGCTGGCTTGCCAGCGATAGCGGCATTAGCCACAGCACAAAATTTGGATCCTCAGCCGGAGGATTGTTAGGCTCCCCGCGAACCCGACACTCTGTGAAGGAAGGCTTTATGTTGAAACTATTCGCCCTGCTGACCCTGCTCGCATCCACCGCCGTCCACGCGCAAACCACCCTGCAATCCGATCTGCCACTCAAGTACCTCGAACTGGTCCACGCCGACGCCGAACCACGTCCGCTGGTGATTTTCCTGCACGGCTACGGCAGTAACGAAGCCGATCTGATCGGCATGAAATTTCAGCTGCCGGCGCAGTACAACTACCTTTCCGTGCGCGCGCCGATGACGTTGGGCGAAGGACGTTACCAGTGGTTTCGCAAGAAGGGCGAAGGTGCCTACAACGGCGAGACCGATGATCTGAAGGTCAGCGGTCAGAAACTGCGCGACTTTATCGCCCAGGCGGCGAGGAAATATCACGCCGCGCCGGACAAGGTTTACCTGATCGGCTTCAGCCAGGGCGCGATGATGAGCTACGAAGTCGGCCTGCGCGCCCCGGCGGCCGTGGGCGGCTTTGCCGCGTTGAGCGGGCGCTTGTTGCCGGTGCTCAAAGCCGAACTCAAGCCTGGCCAACCGCCGCTGCCGCTGAGCATCTTTATCGGCCACGGCACTGCCGATGACCCGGTGCCTTACCGTCACGGCACCGAGGCCAATGCGCTATTGCAGAAACTCGATTACAAGCCCGAGTTTCACGCGTATCCGGGCGTCGGCCACAGCATCAGTTCGGCCGAATTGCGCGATCTGAATGGCTGGTTGCAGCGGCTCAATCCTTGACGATGGCTTTGACCAGGGCATCGTGACCTTTTTGTCGCTGGCGCGGGAAATCACCTGCACCAGCGCCATCTTCGTCCCCGAGCCGGCCAGCAGCGTGGTGTTCAGCGTCTGGCCACCACCCTGGGTGGCGGTGCTGTCAACCTGACGCAGACCCAGGCCGGTACCTTTCTGGGTCAGGCTTTTCTCGCTGAGTTTGTTGAAGTCCGGCAGGGCCTTGCGCTGATCGTCGATGAAACTCGACACGCTGCCGTCAAGAAACTCACCGTCGTTGTCCTTGACGTTCTGCCCAGCCGGGATCTGGTTTTCGGCGGCGATGACCACGGTCTTGGTGGTCTGGTTGGTGTACATCGTGCCCTTGGCCCCGCTCGGGCTGGCGGGCAGCGGGTCAGCGACAAAGCCTTTGGGCAGGACGAAGGCGAATTTGCCGTCGAGCAGCGTAACCTTCTCGGTTTTGACCTTTTCCTTGGCGGCGTGTGCGTTGATCGCGGCGAAACCAGCGATGGCCGCCAGCATCAGGACGACGGCTTTTTTGCTCAACAATGACATGTGAATCTCCGGTGAATGGTCGCGCGAGGCGGGCGATCATCCCACGGAGCGTGCCGGGCGTTCCAGCGCGATTCGTCCGGGCGGTTATTGCGCTTGCGCCTTGGCCACTGGCCGCGCCAGCAGACGCCGGGTCACCCCGAGCATCGCCACCGACACTGCCACGCCTACGACAAAACCGCTGAGGCCCATGCTCGGCAGCGTCAGGGCCGACACCAGGCAGAACGCCGAGAACGAATACATGCCGGTCGCCGTTGCGCGCAATAACGCAGCGGTAAACGCCGGGCCGCGAGTTTGTTGCGAGAACACTGCCATGACGCTGCCGAGCACCGGGAACACCGCGAGCAGGCCGCTCCAGCGTTCGCCGACGGTGCTGGCGAGCATCGTCACCACCAGCGTCAGCGCCGCACCGGCGATCATCCGCCAGATCAGTTTGTCCGACTTCGGTGCTGGCCCGTTCAATATTGGATGCACCTCAGGGAACAGATAAGGCGAAGCGAGCAGTGCCACCGCTGCCGCAATCACCGAGAACGGCAAGGACGCCGGAATCACCGACAACACCGTCGCCAGCGCGGCCCACACCGCCAGTGAAATGGTCAACGCCCACGGCCAGTTCGCCCGCTGCGCCACCTGCGCATAAGTGATGCAGAAAGCGATCATCGCGAACATTGCCGACAGCGCGGCGACCGCCGATTGCGCGGCAAACTGCGGCCCTTGTTCAATCGCCAGAAAGAACAGAATCGGCCCGACCACCACTGGCAATCCTGACAGCCACCCGGCCACGCTCGGCCCCCAACGTTTGCCCGCCAGGGAAATCAGCAGGAGAAAACCGGGAATCAGCAGCAGTTTGAGGATCAGCACGCGGGTGTCTCCGTCGGGTCAGGATGAGCCACGTTAGCACTGCCGATTAAAGATTGCTGCCTATGTTCGCAATTTTTGTATACAAAAATTCAGGCGCGAATCCGGCTATGCTTTGATCATCAGAATGCAGCGGAGACGATACGGCGATGAACAGAACACCGAAGCTCGTACGTGGCTGTTGTGGCATCGGCTTGTGGGCACTGTTGCTGACGCCGACGTGGGCCAATTGGCAGGACGCAGTGCCGGGGGCGCAAATCATCGGCAGCGGCGATTTCAGCGTGTTCGGCTTCGATGTTTACAGCGCGCGGTTGTGGAGTGCCGCGCGGCCTCTGGCGGACGGCCAGCCGTTTGCCCTGGAGCTGATCTACCGGCGCAAAATCTCGCGAGACGATCTGGTCAGCACCAGCGTCGAAGAAATCAAACGCCTTGCCGGTCCCCGGGTCACTTCTGCGCAATTGGCTGGCTGGCAGACGCAAATGCAGCAATCGTTTGTCGACGTGCAGGCCGGCACGCGGATTACCGGTGTGTATCTGCCGGGGCAGGGCGCGCGGTTTTTTGTCGGCCAGAAGCTTCAGCATGAGATCGAGGATCCGCAGTTTGCCAAGGCGTTTTTTGATATCTGGCTGGACCCGCGTACGCGCAGTCCCGAGTTGCGCGAGCAGTTGCTGGGGGTGAAACGATGAGATCAGAAGATCGCAACCTTCGGCAGCTCCTGCAGGACATCGCATTACCCATGTACGAGCTGCCGAAGGCTGCGATCTTTGCTCTTCAAGGCTGTGGGCGAAACGACTAAGCTGCCGGGCTCCCGTGTTTGTTTCTGGATGTGTGCGTGAAATTCAGTTTGCCCAAAATCGCCACCGCGCCGTTTTGCCCGCCGGAAGTCGCCGGTAGCGTCGCGGTCGATCCGACTGCTTCCTTCTTCAAACGTGTGCTGCGTTTTGCCGGCCCCGGTCTGCTGGTGTCGATCGGCTACATGGACCCGGGCAACTGGGCCACCGCGATTGAGGCCGGTTCGCGTTTTGGCTACAGTCTTTTATTCGTCGTGTTGCTGGCGAGTCTGGCCGGCATGGTCGTGCAGTGCCTGTGTTCGCGGCTGGGCATCGCCACTGGTCGCGATCTGGCGCAGTTGTCCCGCGAGCGCTACAGCACGCCGACCGCGCGCCTGCAGTGGCTGCTGGCGGAAATCTCAATCATCGCCACCGACCTCGCCGAAGTGCTCGGCTGCGCTCTCGCGTTTCACTTGCTGCTCGGTTGCTCGCTGACCTTCGGTATCGCTCTGACGGCGTTCGACACGCTGCTGGTGCTGGCCCTGCAGAACCGGGGCTTCCGCCGTCTCGAAGCGATCATGCTGGTGCTGGTCGCGACCATCGGTGTGTGTTTCTTCGTCGAATTGTTGTTGATCAAACCGTACTGGCCAGACGTCGCACTGGGCTTCAAACCTTCGCTGGCGGCCATCGGCGATGCGGCGCCGCTGTATCTGGCCATCGGCATCCTCGGCGCCACAGTGATGCCGCATAACCTGTATCTGCACACCTCGATCGTGCAAACGCGGATGATCGGCAAGGACCTGGCGAGCAAACAGGACGCGGTGAAACTGGCACGCATCGACACCATCGGTTCCCTGGCCCTGGCGCTGCTGGTCAACGCGGCGATCCTGATTCTCGCCGCGGCGGCCTTTCACCAGTCCGGGCACACCGATGTGGTCGACATTCAGGACGCTTATCATCTGCTCGATCCGCTGGTGGGCGGTGCGCTGGCCAGTGTGTTGTTCGGCGTGGCGCTGCTCGCGTCGGGGCAAAGTTCGACCTTCACCGGGACCATCGCCGGGCAGGTCATCATGGAAGGCTATCTGAACCTGCGCATCCCGTGCTGGCAGCGGCGTTTGATCACCCGCGGGCTGGCGCTGATTCCGGCGTTCATCGGCGTATGGCTGCTCGGCGATGGCGCTATCGGCAAGCTGCTGGTGTTGAGCCAGGTAGTGCTCAGCCTGCAACTGCCGTTTGCTTTGTACCCGCTGATTCGCATGACAAACGACCGGCAGTTGATGGGGCCGTTCGTCAATCGCTGGCCCACGCGGGTGCTGGCCTGGGGGCTGTTTGTGTTGATCAGCGGGGCGAACAGTTGGTTGATATTGCAGTGGGCGGTTTGATCACTGAGTTGCGGTGACTGGCAGGGCCTATTCGCGAGCCGGCTCGCTCCCACAAGCCGCAATTCAGATGGCCAGCCGACGAGGGGTCATCCGTCAACTTGTTTCGCGGCGGTCGAGCCTATACTGTATATGCACACAGTAAAGAGCCCGTGCCATGCAAATCATCGACAAGCTCAGCATCCTCGCCGACGCCGCCAAGTACGACGCCTCCTGCGCCAGCAGCGGTGCGCCCAAACGCAGCTCCGAGGGCAAGAACGGGCTAGGTTCGACGGATGGCATGGGCATTTGCCATAGCTACACGCCGGACGGGCGCTGTGTGTCGTTGTTGAAAATCCTGCTGACCAACTTCTGCCTTTACGATTGCCAGTACTGCGTCAATCGCCGTTCCAGTGATGTGCCGCGTGCGCGCTTCACCCCGGAAGAAGTCGTGACGCTGACCATGGATTTCTACCGGCGCAACTGCGTCAGCGGCCTGTTTCTCAGCTCCGGGATCATTCGCTCGGCAGACTACACCATGGAGCAACTGGTGCGCGTCGCCAAGTTGCTCCGCGAAGAGCACGAATTTCGCGGCTACATCCATTTGAAGACCATTCCCGAAGCCGATCCTGCCTTGATCGAAGAAGCCGGGCGTTATGCCGACCGTCTCAGCGTCAACATCGAACTGCCCACCGACGCCAGCCTGCAGACGCTGGCGCCGGAGAAGGACATCACCTCGATCAAGCAAGCGATGAACACCATCTACACCGGCGTGCAAACGGTGTTGAACGAGCCGCGCTCGGCCAAGTTCGCCCCGGCCGGGCAAAGCACGCAATTGATTGTCGGTGCCGATGACACCGATGACAGCACCATCCTGCACAGCGCCCAGTCCCTGTATGGCAACTTCCGTCTGCGCCGGGTTTATTACTCGGCGTTCAGCCCGATCCCCGACAGCCCGAAAAGCGTACCGCTCGCCGCGCCGCCGCTGATGCGCGAGCATCGTTTGTACCAGGCCGATTTCCTCCTGCGCAGCTATGGCTACAGCGCAGATGAATTGCTCAAGGGGCCGGGCAATCTGGCGCTCGACATCGACCCGAAGCTGGCCTGGGCCCTGGAAAATCGCGACGTGTTCCCGCTGGACCTCAACCGTGCCGACGCGTCATTGATCGCACGCATCCCCGGCATTGGCTTGCGCACCACCGAGCGCCTGGTCGAGCTGCGCCGCCAGCGCCGCATCCGTTACGAAGACGTAGCGCGGATGCGCTGTGTGCTGGCCAAGGCCAAGCCGTTCATCATCACCAGCGACTACCATCCGCAGCAGGCGGAAGTCACCAGCCACATGCTCTACCAGCAATTGCGCGACCGGCCGATGCCGCAGCAGATGGGGTTGTGGGGATGATCAGTCTCGATTGCGACGATCTGTTCGACACATGGCGTCAGCAGGCGCGCTGGTTGCTCAGCCATGAAATCGATCCAAGTCTGGTGAGCTGGGCGGCGGAAGGCGTTGGCGATCTGTTTGCCAGTGATGATCACGTGCCGGAAGGGCAGGGGCCGTTTCAGGCGCGTATTCCCCGTGCGCTGCTCGACACCCTCGAGCAAGCGTCGCGCTATCGCGGTGAACAGCGCTGGAGCCTGTTGTATGAAGTGCTCTGGCGCGTCAGTCACGGCGACCGCACGGCGATGATGGCCGGCGATAAACTCGGCAGCGAATTGCAGCGCCGTATCAAACAGGTCAGCCGCGAGGCCCATCATCTGCATGCGTTTGTGCGTTTTATCGAGCGGCCGAAGGATCAGCCCGGTCCACAATACGTGGCGTGGCACGAGCCGGCCCATGACATTCTGCACAGCGCCAGCGCGCACTTCATCGGGCGCATGGGCCAGCATCGCTGGTTGATCGCCACGCCGCGTGACGGCGTTTATTACGACGGCGAGCAATTGATTCACGAACGGCAGTGCCCGATCGAATGGCAGCAACTGGCACAGAACGTCGATGACCCTCACGGCGATTTGTGGTTGACCTACTACAGCCACATCTTCAACCCGGCGCGGTTGAACCCGAAGGTCATGCAAGGGCATTTGCCGGTGCGGTTCTGGAAAAACCTGCCGGAGGGTGAATTGATCCCGGGATTGATTACCCAGGCGCGAATGGGCAAGCAACAGAATGGGCAGGCGAGCGGGATTGCCAGTCGAGCCGGAAAGCGGATTGCTTTGAAATAGAAGATCAAAGATCGCAGCCTTCGGCAGCTCCTACAGAGACCGTGTAGGAGCCGCCGAAGGCTGCGATCTTTTGATTTTTTGATCTTCTGTAGCCCAGCAAAAAGCCCTCCATCAATCACTCAATGGAGGGCTTTCCAACATCAATAACCGTCAATTCAAACCTTGACGATCCAGCCCGCTGGCGCTTCGATGTCGCCGGTCTGTACGCCAGTCAGCTCTTTGTAGAGCTGCTGGGTCACCGGACCTACTTCGGTTTCGCTGTGGAATACATGCAGATGATCGTTGTAGCTGATGCCACCAATCGGCGTGATCACGGCAGCGGTACCGCAGGCACCGGCTTCCTTGAAGTCCGCCAGTTTGTCGATCAGCACGTCGCCTTCAACCACTTCCAGGCCCAGACGCGATTTCGCCAGCTCGATCAGCGACAGGCGGGTGATGCCTGGCAGGACCGATGGCGAGTTCGGGGTGACGAACTTGTTGTCGTGGGTGATTCCGAAGAAGTTGGCCGAACCGACTTCCTCGATCTTGGTGTGGGTCATCGGATCGAGGTAGATCGCGTCGGCGAAGTTGGCTTTCTTGGCTTTCGAGCCCGGCATCAGGCTGGCGGCGTAGTTGCCGCCGACCTTGGCCGCACCGGTGCCTTGTGGGGCCGCGCGGTCGTAGCTGGAGATCTGGAAGTTGTGCGGGGTCAGGCCGCCCTTGAAGTAGGCGCCGACCGGGATGCAAAAGATCGAGAAGATGAACTCGGGTGCGGTGCGTACGCCGATGTTGTCACCAACGCCGATCACGAACGGACGCAGGTACAGCGCGCCGCCGGTGCCGTACGGCGGGATGAAACGCTCGTTGGCGCGAACCACGGCTTTGCAGGCTTCGATGAACTGCTCGGTGTCGACCGTCGGCATCAGCAGGCGCGCGCAGCTGCGCTGCATGCGCAGGGCGTTCTGGTCCGGGCGGAACAGGTTGATCGAGCCGTCCTTGCAGCGATAGGCCTTCATGCCTTCGAAGCACTGCTGGCCATAGTGAAGGGCAGTGGAGCCTTCGCTGATGTGCAGGACGTTATCTTCGGTCAGGGTGCCTTTGTCCCACTCGCCATCGCGGAAGTACGACAGATAGCGCTTGTCGGTCTTGATGTAGTCAAAACCCAGCTTGTCCCAATTGATGCTTTCGTTACCCATGACACCCTCTATCACTGAACAACCGCCGAAACGGTTCAAGGCTTCTGACGTTTTTTGGATGGGCACAACAATACTTCATTCTTGAGCGGTTTCGCAGCTTGTGGCGAGGGATTTATCCCCGCTGGGCTGCGAAACGGCCCCTTTGGCTCAGATATCTGACGTTCGGCGGTGGCCGATTTTGCGGTTGCTGGGCAACCCAGCGGGGATAAATCCCTCGCCACAGCGGCATTCGGCTGCATCTGTCACAGATGCAGCGCATGCCCCAGCGCACGCAATGCCGCTTCCTGCACCGCTTCGCCCAAGGTCGGGTGCGCATGAATGGTGCCGCCGATGTCTTCCAGCCGCGCGCCCATTTCCAGGCTTTGCGCAAACGCCGTCGACAACTCGGAAACCCCAACGCCCACCGCTTGCCAACCGACAATCACATGATTATCCCGACGAGCAACCACGCGCACGAAGCCGCTTTTCGATTCCAGGGTCATCGCCCGGCCGTTGGCGGCGAACGGGAAACTGGAAACGATGCAGTCCAGCCCGGCAGCCTTGGCTTCGTCCGGAGTTCTGCCGACCACCACCAGTTCCGGGTCGGTAAAGCACACGGCAGCGATGGCGGTGGGGTTGAACTCACGGGTTTTGCCGCTGATCAGCTCGGCAACCATCTCGCCTTGGGCCATGGCGCGGTGCGCGAGCATCGGTTCGCCGCTGACATCGCCAATGGCGTAGACATTATGCATGCTGGTCTGGCAACGGCTGTCGATCCTGATCGCCGAACCGTTCATGTCCAGGTTCAGTGCTTCGAGATTGAAGCCTTGAGTGTTGGGTTTGCGCCCGACGGCGACCAGCACCTGATCGGTTTCCAGGTTCAAGGTTTCACCCTCGGGATCGCGCACCTGCAACGTGCCGTCGAAACCCAGAACGCTGTGCTTGAGGTACAGCTTCACGCCCAGTTGCTTCAGCGCTTCATGTACCGGTTGCGTCAGCTCAGCATCGTAGGCGGGAAAGATGCGATCCTGCGCCTCGACCACGCTGACGTCGGCGCCGAGCTTGCGATAGGCAATGCCCAATTCCAGGCCGATGTAACCACCGCCGACCACCACCAGGCGTTTTGGCACGGACGTCGGCGCCAGCGCTTCGGTGGAGGAGATGATCGGCCCGCCAATCGGCAGGATCGGCAGGTTGACGCTGGTCGAACCGGTGGCCAGCACCAGATGCTCGCACTGGATGCGCGTATCGCCGACTTCCACGGTTTTGCCATCGATGATTTTCGCCCAGCCGTTGACAACCTGGACCTTGTTCTTCTTCAGCAGTGCCGCGACGCCAGTGGTCAGGCGATCAACGATGCCGTCCTTCCACTCGACGCTTTTGCTGATATCCAGGGTTGGCGCGGATACGTTGATGCCTAAGGCCGAATGCTGGCTGTGATGCTGCGTCTGGTGAAACTGCTCAGCGACATGAATCAGCGCTTTTGACGGAATGCAGCCGATATTCAGGCAGGTACCGCCCAACGATTGGCCTTCGACCAGAATGGTCGGGATGCCCAGTTGTCCGGCGCGGATCGCGGCGACGTAACCACCAGGGCCGCCGCCGATGATCAGCAGCGTCGTGTTCAGAGATTGCATGCAGGCTTACTCCACAAACAGAGTGGCAGGTTGTTCGAGCAAGCCACGGATGGCCTGGATGAAGAGCGCCGCATCCATGCCATCGACCACGCGGTGATCGAAGGAGCTGGAGAGGTTCATCATCTTGCGGATTACGACTTGGCCTTTGACGACCATCGGCCGCTCGACGATTTTGTTCACGCCGACAATGGCCACCTCCGGCAGATTCAGCACCGGCGTGCTGACAATCCCGCCCAATGCGCCGAGGCTGGTCAGAGTAATGGTCGAACCGGACAGCTCATCGCGGCTGGCCTTGCCATTGCGTGCGGCGTTGGCCAAACGCGAAATTTCCGCGGCGCTGTCCCACAAGCTGCGCGCTTCGGCGTGACGCACCACGGGCACCATCAGGCCGACATCGCTTTGCGTGGCGACGCCGACATGCACCGCGCCGAGACGGGTGATGACTTGCGCTTCGTCGTCGTAACGGGCGTTCATCTGCGGGAAGTCGCGGAGAGCGACAACCAGTGCACGTACCAGGAATGGCAGCAAGGTCAACTTGCCTCGGCTGGCGCCGTGCTTTTCATTGAGATGCGCACGCAGTTCTTCGATCGCGGTAACGTCGATTTCCTCGACGTAGCTGAAATGCGCGGCACGCTGAGTGGCGTCCTGCATGCGCTGAGCGATCTTGCGGCGCATGCCGATCACTTGAATCTGTTCTTCGTCGTTGCGTTGGGCGTAAGCGGCAGCGGCCGGCGCCGAAGCGTTCGACTGACCTTGCGCCAGATAGGTCTCAAGATCCTCATGCAACACGCGACCGGCTGGGCCGCTGCCGCGCACCAGACGCAATTGAATACCCAGATCCAGCGCGTGTTTGCGCACGGCTGGCGAGGCAAGCGGGCGTTCGTCTGGTTCGCGAGCAACCATCGGGCCTTGGCAGGCAGGAGCAGGGGCAGGGCGCGGCGCGGCTGCAACAGGTTTGCTCTCCACGACGGCTTCAACTGTCGGCGCAACAGGCTCTTTCGTAACAACAGGCGCGGCGGACTCTTTAAGGTTGCCTGCACCTTCAACTTCGATGCTGATCAGCACACTGCCGACCGCCATCACTTCACCCGGCTGACCACCGAGCGCAATTACTTTGCCGTGCACTGGCGAAGGAATATCGACCATCGCCTTGTCGGTCATCACATCCGCCAGCACCTGATCTTCAACCACCAGATCGCCCACCTTGACGTGCCACTGCGACAGTTCTACTTCTGCGATGCCTTCGCCGATGTCCGGCATCTTGATAACGTGCGTGCCCATTCAGACCTCCATGACCCGTTTCAACGCCGCACCCACTCGGGACGGCCCTGGGAAATACGCCCACTCTTGCGCGTGCGGGTAGGGCGTGTCCCAACCGGTGACGCGTTCGATCGGCGCTTCCAGGTGATGGAAGCAATGCTCTTGCACCAGCGACACCAGTTCGGCGCCGAAACCGCAGGTGCGCGTGGCTTCGTGAACCACCACGCAACGACCGGTTTTCTTCACCGATTTGACGATGGTGTCCAGATCCAGCGGCCACAGGCTGCGCAGGTCGATGACCTCGGCATCCACGCCTGACTCTTCGGCAGCCACTTGCGACACATAAACGGTGGTGCCGTAAGTCAACACCGTTACATCTTTGCCCGGACGAGTGATGGCGGCGACATCCAGCGGCACGGTGTAATAGCCATCCGGCACTTGCGCGGCAGGGTGTTTCGACCACGGGGTTACCGGACGGTCGTGATGGCCATCGAACGGGCCGTTGTACAGGCGTTTCGGCTCGAGGAAGATCACCGGGTCATCGTTTTCGATGGAGGCAATCAACAGGCCTTTGGCGTCATACGGGTTGGACGGCATGACGGTGCGCAGACCGCAGACCTGAGTGAACATAGCCTCGATGCTCTGGCTGTGGGTCTGGCCGCCGTAGATGCCGCCGCCGCACGGCATGCGCAGGGTCATCGGCGCGGTGAACTCACCGGCCGAGCGATAACGCAGGCGTGCCGCTTCGGAAATGATCTGGTCGGAGGCGGGGTAGACGTAGTCGGCGAACTGGATTTCGGCAACCGGACGCAAACCGTAGGCGCCCATGCCGACGGCCACGCCGACGATGCCGCTTTCCGAGATCGGCGCGTCGAACACCCGCGAGGTGCCGTACTTGGTCTGCAGGCCTTCGGTGCAGCGGAACACGCCGCCGAAGTAGCCGACGTCCTGACCGAAGACGACGACGTTGTCATCGCGCTCAAGCATCACATCCATGGCCGAGCGCAGGGCCTGGATCATGGTCATGGTGGTCGTGGTCATGGCGGTTTCCAACTGAATATTGTTGTTGTGATCGTTCATGTCAGATCCCCAACTGCTGACGCTGGCGCTTCAAGTGCTCCGGCATCTCTTTGTAGACGTCTTCGAACATGGTCGCGGCGCTCGGAATCTGGCCGCCGGCGAGGGTGCCGTACTGTTCGGCCTGTTTCTGCGCGGCGATCACTTCGGCTTCGAGTTCGGCGCTAACGGCGGCGTGCTCTTCTTCGGACCAGTGGCCGGCCTTGATCAGGTGCTGTTTCAGGCGCGCAATCGGATCGCCGAGAGGAAGTGGCTCCAGTCATCGGCAGGGCGGTATTTGGAAGGATCATCGGAAGTCGAGTGCGGGCCGGCGCGGTAGGTGACCCATTCGATCATGGTCGGGCCGAGATTGCGCCGGGCGCGTTCGGCAGCCCAGGCGGAAGCGGCATAGACCGCGTAGAAGTCATTGCCGTCGACACGCAGCGAAGCGATGCCGCAACCGACGCCGCGTCCAGCGAAAGTCGTAGCCTCACCGCCAGCAATGGCCTGGAAGGTGGAAATTGCCCACTGGTTGTTGACGACGTTGAGGATCACCGGCGCGCGGTATACGTGGGCGAAGGTCAGGGCGGTGTGGAAGTCGGATTCGGCGGTGGCGCCGTCACCGATCCACGCCGAGGCGATTTTGGTGTCGCCCTTGATCGCCGAAGCCATGCCCCAGCCGACACCCTGAATGAACTGGGTGGCGAGGTTGCCGGAAATGGTAAAGAAACCGGCGTCCTTGACCGAGTACATGATTGGCAACTGGCGGCCCTTGAGCGGGTCGCGCTCGTTGGACAGCAGTTGGCAGATCAGGTCGACCAGCGGCACATCGCGGGCCATCAGGATGCTTTGCTGGCGGTAGGTCGGGAAGCACATGTCATCAATGTTAAGCGCCAACGCCTGGGCGCTGCCGATGGCTTCTTCGCCGAGGCTCTGCATGTAGAACGACATCTTTTTCTGGCGCTGGGCGACGACCATGCGGTTGTCGTAGATGCGCGTCTTGAGCATCGCGCGCATGCCTTTGCGCAGGATCTCGACCGGCACGTTTTCAGCCCATGGGCCGAGGGCGTTGCCCTGATCGTCGAGCACGCGAATCAGGCCCCGGGCGAGGTCGGCGGTGTCGGCAGGTTCTACATCGATTGGAGGTTTGCGCACCGTACCGGCATCGGTCAGATGCAGGTAGGAAAAGTCGGTTTTACAGCCGGGACGGCCCGAGGGTTCAGGGACGTGCAGGCGCAGCGGTTCATACGCTTGGGTCATGGCTTCTACGCTCGATCTTGTGAATATCTTGTAGTGAGCTGGCAGTCATTCCTGGGTAGAGGAAATCTTGTCCTACAACAATCATAGGCGCGGCCAAGAAGAATATTTCTCTGTGTTTCGTTGCGCTGGCGACCATTTGCAGATAGAAATTCTGCATAAACATAAAAAACAGGTGGTTTTGTCTCATGCGCAAACTGGACCGTACCGATATCGGCATTCTCAACAGCCTTCAGGAGAACGCGCGCATCACCAACGCCGACCTCGCCCGCTCGGTGAACCTGTCGCCGACGCCATGCTTCAATCGGGTCAAGGCCATGGAAGAATTGGGCCTGATTCGCGAACAGGTCACGCTGCTGGATGCCGATCTGCTGGGGCTGCATGTGAATGTGTTCATTCACGTCAGCCTGGAGAAACAGGTGGAAGAGGCGCTGCAGCATTTCGAGGAAGCGATCTCGGATCGCCCCGAGGTCATGGAGTGCTATCTGATGGCCGGCGATCCGGATTATCTGATCCGCGTGCTGGTGCCGAGCATCCAGTCGCTGGAACGCTTCATGATGGATTTTCTGACCAAGGTGCCGGGGTGGCGAACATCCGCTCCAGCTTTGCCCTCAAGCAGGTGCGCTACAAAACTGCGCTGCCCTTGCCGGCCAATGGATTGACGTTAGGCACCTGAGCGGCCCGGCAGACCTGACGACGGCGGGCCGGCGTATTCCCCAGCGGAATATCCCCCATGAAATCATTGGATTTTTCTTCTGTTCGCTCATGGCGTAGCGTGCCCGTGAAGGACAAGGAGAATCACCATGACTCAACCCGCCATCGATCCCGCCGGCAAATTCGACAACTCCAGAGCCAATGAATACGCCAGGCAAAGCCGGATTGCCCTGGCCGGCTACGATGCCTGTCACGATCTTTCCGCCTGCATGCTGGCCGCCAGCCTCGGCCCGTCGCGTCCGGCAAAAGTGCTAGTGGTGGGCGCAGGTGGCACGGCGCAGGAAATCATCGCCATGGCCGCGCTGGAGCCAAGCTGGAATTTCACCGCAGTCGATCCTTCCGAGCCGATGCTGGGTGCCGCCACCGAGCACTTGCGCGCCAATGATCTGTTGCACAGAACCCGAATACATCTCGGCCATGTCGAAGACTTGCCGGCAGACGCGTCCTTCGATGCCGCGACGCTGATCGGCGTGCTGCATCACTTGGGCGGCGACACGGCCAAGCAACAGATCCTGCAATCCATTCACGCCCGGCTCAAACCCGGCGCGCCGTTGATCGTCGCCGGTAATCATTACGCTTACGAAAGTCAGCCGTTGCTGCTCCAAGCCTGGAGCCAGCGCTGGCGACAGCAGGGCGCCACCGCCGAGGAGGTGCAGGCGAAACTCGGGAAGATTTTGCAGGGCGCTGATCCGCCGCACTCGGAGGCGGCGGTTCAGGCGTTGTTGCATGACGAGGGGTTCGGTGAGGCGACGCGGTTTTTCAGCAGTCTGTTCTGGGGCGCCTGGCTGACATGCAGAGTCGCTTGAGCCGCGCCGTTTGACTATGCCTCCGTCCAGTCCAGTGCTGCGGTTTCGCGCCACTTCACATCAGTGATGCCGTAGCGCTCGGCCTGGGGTTTGGAAACGACTTTCAACGGCGGTTTGCCCGGTTTTGGAATCGGCGCAATACCGGCGTCACAGCTCGCCCAATGCCAAGCGTCGGCGTTGCGCATACTCTTGGCGCGGATGACGAATGATTTTGGCTGGTCGTGCAGTTTGTATTCGATGACGAAAATATCGGTGCTACGCATGAGTTCCTCCTTACGCTCATACGTAAATGATTTTGTCCGACAAAAAAATTCAAAGGATTTTCTGATCAGGTGATCAGCGAAACGAAACGCTCTGGAACGCGGTTCTCCAAGGATTCTCAGGAGCCGGAAAACCTTGCCGGCGCAGACACTTAAAGTCTCCCGCAACAGCTTCGTCCGGCAAGTGCCGGGCGAAGCTTTTTCAGACCCGCAATCAGTAATCCCAGATCGCCGGAATCCAGCGGAACGCATCGCCATTGACCGCCACTCGGCCCACCGATGGGAAGGCCAGATGCGTGGCGACGAACAGTTCGCCGCTGGCGGCGGCTTCCCTGAGCATGCGCACTCGGACTTCCACCGATTTCGCCGGATCGTGTTCGAAACCGTTGTGCCAATCAGGATGATCGAACGCCACCGGGAACAGCGCATCACCGGCGAAGGTAAGGCGCTCGCCGCCGGAGTTGACGTAGACCACGCAGTGGCCAGGCGTATGCCCGCCGGTGAGTTTGGCGACTACGCCGGGAGCAACCTGGCATTCGTCTTCAAAGATCTGCAGCTTGCTTTCATAGTGATCGATGAACGCGTTGGCAGTGCTGCGCAGGACGTCCGGCACAGGCGCGGGCATGTCGGTGTAGGTGAAGTCCGGCGTGGTCCAGAAATTCACTTCGGCGGCGGTGACGTGGATACGCACGTCTTCACGCAGACGACTTTTCACCGAGTCGACCAGCAGGCCGCCGATGTGGTCCATGTGCATGTGGGTGATGACGATATCGGTGATATCAGCGAGGTCCACCCCGGCAGCGGCCAGGCGCTTGGGAAACTGCCCGGCGCGCGGGAAACCGGGGAACTGGCCACCGAGACCGGCGTCGACGAGGATGACTTGCTCGCCGCTGCGCACCACCAGCACGTTGAGCGCCCAGTCGAACGCATCGGGGCCCAGGTACATTTCCTTGAACCAGGCGGCTCGGTCGGCGGGATCGGCGTTGGTCGACATGGTCTGGGTCGGCAACGGCAGCACGCCATCACTGATCACCATCACATCGATGTCGCCCAGGCGCAGAGCGTAGCGCGACGGCACCAGTTCTTCGCTCGGGCTTTGCAGGGCTACCGCGCGGTTGGCGGTGAAGGAATCCAGATGCAGGGTCATGGTGTTCTCCTTGTTCTCAGGGCTAAAACGCAGGGTGAAATCAGGCGACCGGGATCAGCGGGTCGGCGGCTGCGAGGGCAACGCGACGATCGGCGGCGGGCGGGTAGATCCACACCGTGTTGATTTGCGTCTTCAACTCTTTGGCTTCAGCCTTGACCAGTTTCAACTGACGATCCCAGCCTTCGGTGTACACCGCGCCCCAGGCGCCCAGATCCAGGCAAGTCACGTACTTGGGCTGGCGGTACATTGTCGGGGCAACACCGAGCAGATCGGCGGCGGCGTTGTTGCCGGCATAACGGCCCAGGCTGATCGCATGCTGGCAAGACATTGCCGCGTAATTGCCGAGGTCATCAGTGGCCGCGCGAGCGACATCACCGGCGGCAAATACATGATCGATGCCTTGCACCTTCAGGTTGCCGTCGACATGCAGGCGGCCTTGGCCATCGCGTTCGGCGTCGAGTTGTTCAGTGAGCGGGCTGGCGCGGAAACCTACGGTCCAGATCACGGTGTGGCTTTCGATGTGGCGGCCATCGGCGAGGGTGACGCCATTGGCATCCACGGCAGCAACGCTGGCGTCGACGATCCATTCGATACCCAATTCATTGGACGCCTCGATGATCGATGGACGAATACCGTCGCCCATGGTCGCGGCGATGTCCTTGCTGCGATCGACAATGATCACGCGCAGATCTTGATCCTCACCGAGAATCGCGCGCAGGCGCGCCGGCATTTCCGTCGCGGTTTCAATCCCGGTGAAACCACCACCGGCGACCACCACGGTGTTGCGCGCAACGCTGGCCGGTTGGTCGGCGAGGGCGATGAGATGGCGTTCCAGACGCGCCGAGGATTCGATCTGATCGACATCGAACGCATGCTCCTTGAGGCCTGGAACCGGCGGCCGTGCGAGCTGGCTGCCGCTGGCGAGAACCAGCCGGTCGTAGCTCAGTTGACCCGGACGCCCGGCCTCGTCGCGGTAACCGATTAGGCGCGCCTCGGCGTCGATGCTGTCAGCGGTGCCTTTGACGAAACGCACACCCACCGCATCGAACAGCGCGTCGAGCGGCGCGTACATACTGTGCACATCCGGCTCGTAGAAACGTGGGCGAATGCGCAATTCGGCTTGCGGGGCGAGCAAGGTGATCTCGACATCCTGACGGTCATGCATATCCAGCAAACGCGCAGCGCTCAGCGCACTCCACAGCCCGCCGAACCCCGCACCGATCACCAATAATTGCTGTTTCATAATGTGCTCCCTGACGCTGATGGATGGATGACACCCGAGCCCGACGCGGACTCTGGCGTGACGATCACTGGCCGCCGCAACTGGTTGCCGTACTGCCTGGCGCTCAATCGTTCGCTGTCGAAAGCCATGCTAGGGCGGGAGGCTGCGGGCGCAGTTGTCCATCGGTGTGCGTGGGGTACGCATGGGTGGAAGAGGGGTATACGAAGGTATGGGGGGCGAGGTGGGAATACCGGCCAGGTGTTGTTCGAAACGAACATCGCCGCGCAGGGTGCCAGCACGCCTGCACGGCCGATGCCGTTGTTCAGTCGGTGGGCACTACGTTATCCAACGCTTTGTTCACGGCCAATTCTCCTAGCATGACCACCTGCGCGATGCCCAACAGGGTATTGCGCCGTGAGCCCTCCAGCATCCCGGCGAAATCACCGAGCATCACCGTGGCTGAGGCCAGGGATTCGCAGGCGTTGACCAGCAGCGATTCGGTGTCTGATTCCGGGTTGACCATAAACAGGGTGTTGGGACTGTAGGGCGTGGCGTTGATATTGGTCGGCGCGAGGTAATGGTCGAGCGCGCGCTCGGCGGCGTCGTGCAGTTTTTTGAATGAAAGGATTCGTAAGGCGATACCGGGTCGGTGACCGGCGGATGGGACGGTGTCTGTGACATCAGCTGAAACTCCGGTGAGAGCCGCTTGAGCGTCTGAGTATGGGAATGCCGCGCCACGGCTGTGGCGCGTCCGCTGGCAGTGAGGGAGCATGCCCCTCCTGCCTGGGTTGCCGGCTAGCTCGACACGCGTCGGCTGTCGAGCACGCGATTGACGATCAGCTCACTCAACATGATCACCTGCTGCAACATCAGCAGCGATCGACGCTGTGGATGGTCGATCACGCCACCGATTTCGCGGGCCATGTCATTGGCGGCGGCCAGTGATTCACAGGCTTCGACGAGCAACGTTTCCTCGTCCACCGTGGGATCGATGAGAAAGATCCTGCCCGGCTGGCGCTTGGGAATGGTGGTCTTGAGCGTCTGAGGGTCGAGGTAAAAGTTGATGGCACGAGCGGCCGCGTCTTTTATTCGCTGGGGTTCCAGAGCGGGGTCGTACGGGATCGAATCGGCTTCTGGCGGGTTTGGCGTTACTTTGAACATAAATGACTCTCTACCTTGAAGGAATGAAGAGCCGTCACTATCGCTACCAAACGATGGGTGGCGGCCACGCGCGGGTTGGTAGACCGGTCAAGATAGTTAACCCCGGCGCTCACGAATGAGCCCCACGCATGGCCACCATAGAGAGCTGAGCCTCGAAATAGAGGCCGCATATGGGGAAGCCGTACAACTATCAAGAAACGGGCTACCAAACCCGATCACTGTTTTGCAGTGACAGGGAAACGATAAAGCCCAACCGATAGCTGTGTAAGCCGGCGGATTCTGAAGTACCGGTAGGCAGCGGCGCAAGGCGTTGTAGGCTTTTTGCAGTAACAGTCGGTGTAATTTAAACGTGATTGCCAAGTCGTGTTTATGCGCTGTACGTGCCTGCTCATCTCACCTTTTCAAAATGTAGGAGACCCGAATCTGTTTAGGCCGATCTCAAGGCCGTTGCGCCGTGGGGCGGAGACATTCAAGCAAGTCGGGTCGTAGACGGGCTTTTGGCTCTTCCACTGTTGGCCGTAGAGAAGCAGAAAAACGCCTCGGCCGGCAGGCGAAAAAATTACCTGCCAGCACTGGGATCACAAATGACATAGCGCTTAGTCTGCTTTGAAAACGAACTCAAAACCGATTCCCACAGCTCTCAAGAGCTCGGCCACGCGCTCGAAGAACAATTCCCCCGCTCCGAAACCTCGTGCTTGCCGTAAACACGGATGACGAGTGACTTGCCGAGTGCAGCGGGAATCTTGTTATAGATCTCACCGCCTTCGATGAAAGCGATGTAGCCGTTTATCTTCCGTTGTAGCGCGAGCAGGTGCTCGGCTTATAGGGTCTTATTGCCCCATTGTAGGTGGTCAGCGATGCCCAGGATGATGGTGCCACTGTCCGATTTGGGGATTCCCCACATATCGATAATGTTCGGGTCTGTTAAGGACACTGCGGATCCTTGGCCTCCAGCCGATTTGTTAAATCCCTCTGAGGGAACCGAGCTACAGCTCTGTGGCTTGCCGCTCTTTTGCTTTGCTTTAGCTCGACTAGCTCACACGCCTAGTGTCGAACGGCAAAGTCGTCCTTCAGCACAAATTCCATTCCGATGCCTACGCCTTTGAGTACCTCGGTCACGCGGTCGATAAAGGTTTCACCTTGCTCAGGCAGCTCATATAAACCATTGATGCGAATTTTCGGATTCTTGCCCTTGGCTGGCGGATAGCTTTCCAGCAGTTCGCCGCTCTCGATGAAGGCGATGTAGGTGTTGATCTTTTCTTGTAGCAACAACAGATGTTCGCCCTGTTGGGCTTTGTCGCCCCATTCCAAGTGATCAGTGATGACGAGGACGACATTGTCGGGTTCCCACTCGGGCACTGCGATGATGTCGACGACTTTGGTTTCGGTGATGGACATGTCTGCTCCCTCAGAAGGTCGGGTCAGGTCGAATGATGTCGACTCTGGTAGGTGGGATTCGGGTGCCTCCGGTGAAGCCGGGTTTACCTTTGCCGACGACGGTTGCGCCGGTCTTCTCTATTTCTGGAAAGCCCAGTTTTTGATTGCGCGTCAGTGGCGCTGTTTCAGAAGATTTGCATTCGACGCAGGAGATGTTGCCGTCCGCATCGCGGCCCATCATATCAATGCGCGTGCGTACACCGCTGTCGGTTTTGACGGTGACCTCACGAGCGGCTTCAGGTTTGATCTTACTGAATTCGTCAAATGACGCTTCTTCGAACGCTTTACCCTTTTGCTTATTCTTCTCTAGCTGCGTGCTGAGCACGATGTAGATCGGCTCAAGCCCCGCATCCTCCGGGAACCAGATGATCGCATCCTGGAACTCAGGTGGGTGCGCGGGGTTGGCCAGCAGCGTGTCCGACTGTGGTGTCGGCGGATAGACCCAGACGGGAGGTAGCTGAGGCGCACCTTCCAGCGCTGGGATTCCCAGAACTCCGTCGAGGCTTGCTCCGGGTGTCCAGGTCAGACCGATGCCGTCGCCGATGTCGGCGATGAATTTTTCGCCGTCTTTCTGCGCTTTGATGACCGGTACATTTTCCCAGTCCTTCTTGCCTCCGGTGTAAAAGCCGTAGGCGTTGACGGAGCCGTCCGGCAACGTTTTCACGTTGACTCGAACGCGCGTTCGGCCGGTTTCTAGCGTGGCGTATTGCTCGTCCTTATAGAAGGCACTGTCCGGGGCGATGCTGGTGTTGGGCATCAATAGCGCGACGGTGCCCACGGCAGCGCCTGCTGCCATGGCGCCTGCGCCGTCGAGTAGGCCTAGCGCGAGTGAGCCACCCAGCCGTTGGGCAACGGCACCGCCGGTTGCGGAGCCGCCGACAAACTGGAGGGGCGTGCCTTCGGCCGTAATCGCTGCGCCAGTGGCCAACACGGCCCATAGCCCGTAGTCCGCCAGTTTTTCAACGGGGACGAACCCTGTCGGGTTGCTGTGGTTGATTTCGCCGTCGGGCAGGTTGCAGCTTTTGGCGAAGACGCATCCCTTGAGGTCGGGTTTCGAGTCTGGCGCTGGCGGGAGTTCTTTGTATTGCGCCCAGTGCTGGGCGTTTAGGTCGACGGGTTCGACGCCGGTGTTGCGGTAACCCTTGGGTGGGTTGGGGACGTAGCCGCTCAATCCTTGTTTCCTTGTTCTGGTCCTTTTGAACGGAGTGAAGGGTGACAGGCGCGGTTTCGAGTGGCAATAGATGGCAATTTGGTACTATATTTTGACTGTCCGTTCTTTTTTATTTTTTGCCAGATAACACGGGTAATACATGAGTGCTTATGCTTTCGAACTGAAATTGGTATGTGGCGGTTTCGCTTACTTTTCGACCCTCACAATGGGCAGCATGCCAGGTGATGGAGGATTGGAGGTCCGAACGCCGTCATGTGTCGACAGAGCAAGGTTCGCTACGGCTTTGGCAGATATGGGCTTAAATTATTCATTCGTTCACGACGAGCAGAGTTTTTACGATTGGACTTGTATACAAGGCTGGGCCATCGCAGACCTTGATTTTGCCAGGACGCACATGAGTCACTGGCTAAAAAACGTGAATGCTTGATCTCACCCTTCGGCTCCTTCACCGACATGAGCATCGCGTCCGACTCAATCAGAAAACGCACCTTTAGAGGGAAATTCAAGAAACGTATTTTAGATCGGGACAATAACAAGTGTGTGTTGTGCCCAAGAACTGATCAGCTCACTCTACAACACGTCAGGCCCTATTCAGGCGGTGGTGAAACCAGCTTTAGAAACCTAGTTACTTTATGCGAGCCTTGCAATCAAAATATGGGTGCTGAGAGTTACCGTTTTTTATATGATCTAGCTGGCCTGCGATCCTCGTATGAACCTTCTATGCTGCGTAGCACTAAGTTGAACAAAAATGCGATGATCAGAGCTGTTCAGCTATCCAGCAATATAATGCACACTCGGTGCGAGCTGTACTGACTTTTATGAGGCGCATGGGCCGCCGTAACTTCTACACCCTCTGAGGCACATTGCCTTTTAATGTTGCGAGGTCAGTAGATAAATGTTTTAGATTTTTGAGGGGGCTGGCGGCTGCAGCAGCATCTCATCGCTCACCTAAAATAAACTATAAATCTATTTAATCTCCCACGGCGGAATGTAATTATCATCTCGGACTTCACTCTCGACTTGACGGGAGTGATACACACCGTCCCCCAGCGAGAGCGACTCAAGCTGTCGGATACTCCTGTTGTATGTCTCGGCAAGGGACTTAAAATCATCATCGAGATATGCTGCCTCGCCTAACAAACCACCAAGCTTATACTCTAGCTGAGTTTTGCTCAGCCCAAAACCGCTGTGCTTGCCTTCAATCGCCAATTTAACTAATCTGATTTTTCTAAACCTGGCGTTGGGGACTTTTAATGCCCCATCAAAGATCACTGTGCCGGTGATATGTTTAGGCATCTCTGGGCCAAACAGGCGAGTCTTCTTAGCCGCGGTCACATGCCCGTATTTTTTTACTAACTTCTCAACCTCCCACAATAAACTTCGAGTTATGTGGGGCCCCGAAAAGGTCAGGTCGTCTACATAGCATGTAAAATTAAGGTTTGACCTTTTTGCCAGCGCACTTAGCTCATCGAATAAAGGCTTATTGGAGTAATATGAAAGAAGTGGGCTTAGTGGGCTTCCAGTCGGGATGCAGTCATCGCAGGTTACAAGCTCAGAGTAAAACTTGGCTATATCCCCGGGGCATTCAAGCCGATCCCTGAAAAAATTAAAAACTTGTGATTTCGTAGTGGAGCGAAAAAAACTACTGATATCGAGCGTAGCTACCATGGTGCCCATCAAGTGGGCTTCAGCATTTTTCTTATAAGAAGTCCCCTTAAGAGCAAATTGCATATATGTGGGAACTTCGACACAACGAAGCAACTTCAGAATACGCTCGTGAATAGCCAATAATGTGCCTTTTGGCTTTTGCACCCAGCGGCTTTTAGGAGTTTTACCAACATTGAAGGGGTCAACTTTTGGGGTCATTTCGAAACGCTTGTAGTCACCCACGCTATCAACAATCTGAGCAACAGTAAGAGATAGAATGGTCGCCATCCTCGATCTTGAGGTGGTTTTGTACAGTGCGCTTTGTGATATGTCGTAGGATTTTTTTCTTTCTTAGCCTTTTTTACTCGCTTTGGCTTCATTTTTATTTTCAATCCATTCCAGAAGATGAATCACTTTTTTAGCCACGCCCACGCGCAATTTATCCGAAGGCTTAGGAGTGTCGAGGTTTTCAGAAAAAAATAATATTGATGACAACGGAATGTCGAAACGGTAGCTGTATCTTCCCAGCAGTTCGATTGTCGGTTGTTTTTTGCCTGATTCCAGCTCGGAAAGGTGAGAGTTCGAGATTCCCAACTCCTTACTCAGCTCTGTTTGTGACAGATCGTGGTAGGTTCGAATCAAGCGTAATGCCTGGTTCAGCATCACAGCATCCTCGTTAGTAAGTGACAACAGCGGGGTTAGGCATTAGAAGAGCTCACGAAGGTTTTCTAAAAGTTTTGGCCAGTGTTTGTCGATCAGAGCGCACAGAATTCCGACCCAACGTACAACACACATTACCTGCTTCAACCGTTTAATCATCTTCAGTTTTCTAAAAGCCGGGCGTCGCTTGGCGGGTTTATCAATTTTCATGGTGTTATTCCAGTTACCCCTCTCAGAATTTGAGAAGGTCTCGCATGCAACTGAAACGAAAATTGGAGCAAGCAACGCTTTTCCCCTTTCTGAGCACCTGCTTCCGACTCGCACGGAAGCAGTATCCCCGCGTGTCCGGATCCCTGTGCTGCCGGGTGCCGAATCGCTTGGGAAAGGGTTTAGAGGCAAAGCCTCCACTGGACCGAAGCCCTAACAGCAGCGAGATGATCTCCTTACCGCAAATGCAGGCTATCTGAGGCGTTGAAGCAAGTCAAAATATTTTCGCTAATAGCGAAATAAATACGCTGATTTTTCACCTATCGATTTTGTCGATTACCGTGTTTGATTAGCTTGTTGGCGCTTGAAGACACTTGCTAGGAGAGCTTTCGAGCTTGTTGGTCGAGGTGTGACATTGCCAAATCTAGAATGGCTTGTTCTGTTTCCGGTTGGAGTGTTCCCCCACTGTCTACGGGCAGATATTGCCGCGCAGGAATGTCGCCCCATAGGTGCGGAAAATCCGCCTGTTTTCCACCAAACTGCATCATCGCCGCATACGGCTTGTTGCTGCCAACCATGGCCGAGCTGTCGGTTGCATGCGTGGTCATCGAGGCCGCCAAACCAGCAGCACTGACCTGCAGAATCTGTCCCGGCCAGTGGCCGTGCTTTGCGCGCTTTTCAGTGGTGACATCGGAGAGCTCGGGCCACTCGGGGCGGCCTTCGTGTTCGAAGTTTTCTTCGGTTTGGCTGGCGAGTTCGGCGGCGATGGATTGCATCAGGGGCTTGAGGTCGCCGATGGCGATTACGATTTTGCTGAGGGATTGTTGCAGGTGCTGGGTGTTTAGTTTGATGGTGAACATGGACGTCCTGTTTTGGCTTTTGGGGGCAGATAACCAGTCCCCACTGCCGAGCTTCACGGAACGGCATCGGGGGCTGCGAAATGTCAACTGGACGTCATCAGCACCGCCAACGTCATCTTGATGAACTCTTCATTCTCATCAGTCGTGTGTAGGGCTCCACGAACGTTTTCGACAGCCTCTCCATTGCCGGTTTTCTCAGCGAGCATTGCGAGTTCCATAATTGCCGCCTCTAGCGCTAACTGATTTTCGTACATTTTAGAAAGAAGGCTTGGCAAAAGATCCGAGTCAGGCATGGTTTTGATTCCTTTCGACCGTTAGTGATGTTGTTACGTTGCTTGACCATTTTGGCAGCGCCCTAGGCCTTTCGGTCCTGTTAGAACTACTAGTTTTTTAGACGATTTAATGTCGGCTTCGATTCAGAAAACGCATATCTATACGCCAAGAAGTCCTTCTTACATGGGCGCCATGGTTGGTGCTCTTTTAAAAAAACTACGGTTTCCGAGTGATTTTTAAGTCGAATTTCGACGGAATCATTGTGCGGTGGTGTTTGGGCTGACGCTATCGCGAGCAGGCTCACTCCTACAGGGACCGCGGTGGGTCAGCTTAGGTGGAGTTGCCGTTTGTTTTGTGGTTTAGGGCTTGGGTTAGGGCTTTGCCGGGGGCGTGGTTGAAGCCGGGGTCGGTTCGAAAGGTGATGTTGTGTCCTTGGGCGTTTTTGAGGCGCAGGCCGGTGACGGTGGCGGTTCGGATTTCGCCGGTGTGTTTGTTGAGGCCGGTTTCTACGGTTTCGGTGAAGGTGCGGCCTTGGCTGGTTTGGACGGTGAGGTCTCGGCGTTTGACAGCGGCTTCGGTCAGGGCGAGGACACGGCAGCGGCAGTTGAAGCCGTTGGGTGGGTAGATCGTTTGCCAGATGGGGTCGTCGTGGCGGAAGACCTGGCGTGCATGGCGCGGTGGCTGGGGCGGGTTTTGCTGTCGAGGATGGAGATGAGCATCCAGTACGGGTGGGTGGCAGTGGCAGCTTGCATGCTGGTTTTGCGGCCAGCCATGTAGGCGCTTTGCAGGTTGGTTTGGTAGATGGTTTTGAGGCGACGCGGGCTGCCGAGTTGGACGGGTTGAGCAGTGCCGTCTGCGGCGACGATGATTTGTTTGCCCCACCAGCCTTGAGCTTGCAGCGTGGGTGTGAGGTTGGCGGTGAATTGTTTGAGGGTCTGGCCTTGTTGCAGGGCTGTTTCCAGGGCGGCGCGGATGTCGGAGAGCAGGTCCAGGCGCATGGCTTTGGCGACGGTGAAGGCTTGGTGGTGGGCTTGGTCGAGCATGTCTTGCCAATGCCAGGTGATGGCGTAGCCCTTGGCGTGCAGGTAGGCGATGGCGTTGGCGGGTTCGAGGCCGAAGATGGCTTGCAGGTGGCTGGGGTCGAGGGTGTGTTTGGCCATGTCAGTCTTCCCGGTCGGCGGTGGCGCTGAGGTGGCCCCAAGTGTTGGCGATGAAGATGAGCTGGGCCAGGTGTTGTTCCAACGCTTGGGTGTCCATGTGGGGGTTGGCCTCGGCTAGCCGTCCGAGCGCGTCGGCGTCGGTCGGGCTGTGCTCAAGTGCAGCGATCAACGGCGCAATGGCGTGTTGGCTGTGTAGGTGGAGGACGTTGGCTGGTAGACCATTGATGGCTTGGTCGAGGGCGTGCTGGTCGAGTGCGGAATGACTTTGGTACTCGCTGAATGCGGGCGAGCCGGTGACGGTCGGCGTTTTTCGCAGGTCGCCTTCTTGCAGGTTGTAGGTGCGTTGCCAGTAGGCGTTGGTGAATTGGACGCCGGATTCGGTGAGGGCTTTGTCGCGCTGGGCGAGGCTTTTGTCGATTTCTTCCTGTTGCCACAGCTGATAGTTCGGAGCGGCGACGTGGGGGCCGAAGTTGAGGTCGACGACGTGACGAATACAGGCGTTGAGTGCGGCGGCGACGATGCTGGCGTCGCCGTCGCGGATGTCGTGGGTGACTTCGGCGCCAGCGGTGGCGCTGGCGCGGTTGCTGTCTTTTTCGGTGGTCTGGTTTTGGCCGAGCATGGCGACGTTGATTTCGCTGCGATAGTATTCGAGCAGTTGGCGGTAGACGTCGGCGCTGCCGGCTTTGCCGGCGGCTTCGATGATTTGCACGCTGGCATCATCCGGGATCGCAGCGACGGCGTCCTGGACCATGGCTTCGAGGCTGTCGAGTAGCAGGTCGGTTTCTTCATCGTTGGCGCCGCGCTGGTGTTTGCCGATGACCCAAGGGCTGCCGTATTTCTCGGTGAATTGAACCCAGAATTTCAGGCCGCCGCGCATGAAGGTCGCGGGCCAGAAGCACATGCTCAGGTCCGGGAAGCCGTAGGGGTTGGCGTAGGTGGCGTCTTGGCGGGCGACGATGAAGCGTTGTCTCTCCCCAACAGGGAGCCGACCGTGTTGTCTTCTGTCAGACATCGACATCATCGACCGAGTCGGTTATGGGTCGATGAATCTAGGCGACAGGCAATACAATGCGCTGACGGCCTTATCAAGTGTTTTCAGATCTACGCAGTGCAACCTCGACCCAGGCAACTAACTCGTCCGCCGCAAAAGGTTTACGCAGCCAGTCAACGACATCAGTCGCTCGGGACTTGTCGCAAGGCAAATCTCCGTGATGCGCCGACACGAAAATCACCGGCATCCTCCAGCCTTGCGCCCGCAGTGCATCCAGCATCTGCGAACCACTCATGCCCGGCATCTGCATATCGGAAATCAGACAATCAGTCTGCGCCGGTCCATCCGATTCAAGGTAATCCGCCGGCGCCGCATAGCCGAGCACTCGATAACCCGACGCTCGCAGCAGGCTGCTCAGCGATGTGCGCATGGCCTCGTCGTCGTCCACTACCGCAATGACATGCGTCTTGTGCATAACGCTCCCGGGCCGGGTGGCCGAGCTGGTGACTCCTGTCGTTCTTGCACCATACGCTGATGGCCACCGGGCAAAACTATACGTAGGTATAGCGGTTCAGCCATCGCGGCTGAAGCGACTGCGGTAGTCGCGCGGGGAGATCGACAGGTGGCGCTGGAAGCAGGCGCGCAGGCGTTCTTCATCGCTGAAGCCGCAGAGGCGGGCGATTCGTTCGATTTTATGCCGGGAATTTTCCAGCAGGCGTTTGGCCGCTTCGAGGCGAAACAGCTCCAGCGCTTTCGACGGTGTGCGCCCGGTGCGCGCTTTGTAGACCCGCGTGAAGTTGCGCAGGCTCATCGCGGCTTGCTCGGCGAGGCGCTCCACCGTCAGATTCGGATCGCCGAGGCGCTCCATCAGCCACAGGTGCAGATCATCGAACATCGCAGCGTCCTGCGCCTGCGATTGCAGCAGCGTGCTGTATTGCGCCTGGCCGCCGGGGCGTTTGATGTACACCACCAGTTCCCGCGCGACCTGCAGCGTCACGTCGCGGCCGCAATCGGCCTCGACCAGTGCCAGCGCCAGATCGATCCCGGCGCTGACTCCGGCCGAGGTCCAGATCTTGTCCTGCTGAATGAAAATCGCATCGGCATCCACCTCGATCGCTGGAAAGCGACCGCGCAAAGCGTCGCACATCGCCCAGTGGGTGGCGGCGCGGCGGCCATCGAGCAATCCGGCCTGAGCCAGCAGAAACGCACCACTGCACACCGAAACCACGCGGCGGGCGAGCTGAGCATGGCTGCGCAGCCAGTCGGTGAGTTCGCGGTGCTCGTCGAGGCTCTCGCAAATGTCGGGAGCGCCGGGCACGACCAGGGTGTCCAGCGCGGCGCTGTCGAGCGTGGTTAACGCCTGGGTGTCGATGGCCAGCCCTTCGACGGTCTGGATCAAACCGCCGCTGAGGCTGGCGGTGTGCAGTTGATAACCGGGCTGCCCGCGCTCGGCCATGGCTTTGCTCGCCGCCCAGAACACGGTTTGCGCACCGCTGAGGTCGAGCAGGCTCAGGCGTGGGTAGGCAATGAACACCACGTCGCGCGGAGCCGTTGTAAAAGCGGGATGAGTGGACATCGCGGGCCTGCCTGTTTGCAGCGCTGGCGGCGGGACTGCCTCAGCCTGGCCGATTTTCAGGGGTTTCTGGCCGGTCGGCAATGGCGTCGACTGATAGCCTGATCGCTGACCGCCCGGGGTATCTGGCTGCGGTCGCCATCCTGAACTAGATTTATTGACCAGCCCGATGCGTGCTGCGATCTCGCCGAGGAGACACGATGACCTTGTGGTCGCATTCCAGCCCTGCGCAAAGTCCCGCTGTGCTCAGCGAGCCGGTGGTGTACGTGGTCGATGACGATGCCTCGATGCGCCAGGCGCTCGACAGCTTGCTGCGCTCGATCGGCCTGCAGGTGCGAACCTTCGACAGCGCCGCGGATTTTCTCGCGCAAGCGCAACGTGAGGTGCCCGGTTGTCTGGTGCTCGACGTGCGTCTGCGCGGCGAAAGCGGCCTGACATTTCAGGAGCAGATGGAGAAAAACGGCCTGCGCATCCCCGTGGTGTTCATGACCGGCCACGGCGACATCGCCATGAGCGTCAAGGCGATGAAGGCCGGTGCGGTGGATTTTCTGGCCAAGCCGTTCCGAGATCAGGACATGCTCGACGCCGTGGCCAGTGCGCTGGCCCGCGACCGCGCGCGGCTCGCCGACGAACACACCGGCGCCGTCCTGCGTCGGGCTTACGAAACGCTGACCGCACGTGAGCGCGAGGTGCTCGGCTACGTCATTGCCGGGCTGATGAACAAGCAGATTGCCGGGCAACTCAAGCTCAGCGAGGTCACGGTCAAAGTCCATCGCGGCCAGGTCATGCGCAAACTGGGCGCACGTTCAGTGGCCGATCTGGTACGAATCGCTGAGGCGTTGGGCATCGAGCCTGTGCAGCGCGGCCCTGAGCATTGCTAACGCTGAACACCCGGTACGGCAGAAAAACCTTGAGCAGTGTCGACGCAGATGGCCAGCAACAAACAGATTTTGTGGGACGACGGCGAGCGGGTGTTGTCCCGCGAGCGCGGTTCGGGCGAGGGCAGCGTGTTGGCGGTGCGTCCGGCGCTCGGTCAGCCGTTGCCGGCGACCCTTGCGCGGCTCGCGCATGAGTACAGCCTCAGGGCCGATCTCGATTCTGCCTGGGCTTTGCAGCCTACGGCCTTGGCGCGTACGGGCACTCGGGTTCGTCTGCTGTTCGACGATCCGGGCGGCGAGCCGTTGTCGCGATTACTGGTCGCACCCCTGGCTATCGAAACCTGTCTGGGCTTGGCTGCCAATATTGCCAAGGCGCTGGGCCATCTGCATCAGCGCGGCCTGGTGCACAAAGACCTGAAACCGCAGCACATCTTCGTTCATTGCCATGATGGAGCGGCACGGTTGACCGGCTTCGGCCTGGCCTCGCGCGTGCCTCGCGAGCGGCAAGCGCCCACGCCGCCGGAAACCATCGCCGGCACGCTGGCCTACATGGCGCCGGAGCAAACCGGGCGGATGAATCGTTCGATCGATTCGCGCAGCGACCTGTATGCCTTCGGCGTGACGCTGTACCAGATGCTCACCGGCTCGCTGCCGTTCAGTGCGAATGATCCGATGGAATGGGTGCATTGCCACATCGCGCGGCTGCCGATGCCAGCCTGCGAACGGGTGGCGACGGTGCCGCCAATGCTCTCGCGGGTGGTGATGAAACTGCTGGCGAAAACTGCCGAGGAACG
Organism: Pseudomonas sp. B21_DOA; assembly: GCA_030544685.1. Classification (NCBI taxonomy): domain Bacteria; kingdom Pseudomonadati; phylum Pseudomonadota; class Gammaproteobacteria; order Pseudomonadales; family Pseudomonadaceae; genus Pseudomonas; species Pseudomonas sp. B21_DOA. The sequence continues at coordinate 3,355,985 of CP086683.1, forward strand.
CTATCAGACCGCGGCCGGCGTCGAGCATGACTTGCGCCGTTGCCTCGACGAGTGGCGACGGGCGCGACAGATCGAGACGTTTACGCTGAACGAGCAGGGCGCCCTCGAGCGTTTGCTGATTCCGGAAAAACTCTACGGCCGCGAACACGACGTGCAAACATTGATCGATGCCTTCGCCAATGTAGTGCAAACAGGTGCGCCGGCGCTGGTGCTGGTCTCGGGTTATTCCGGCATCGGCAAATCGTCGGTGGTCAGCGAACTGCACAAAGTGCTGGTGCCGACCCGTGGCTTGTTCGCCGCCGGCAAGTTCGACCAGTACCAGCGCGACGTACCCTATTCGACATTGGTCCAGGCCTTTCAGGGCCTGGTGCGGACGCTGTTGGGCAAGCGCGCCGACGTGCTGGCGGGATGGCGCGAAGCACTGTTGCGGGCGCTGGACGCGAACGCGCGGCTGATCACCGATCTGATTCCCGAGCTCAAATTGATCATCGGCGATCAGCCCGCCGTGCCCGAGCTGGAACCGCAGCAGGCGCAGCAGCGATTTCTAAAGGTTTTGCAGCGCTTCATCGGCGTGTTCGCCCGGGCCGAGCATCCGCTGACGCTGTTCCTTGACGACCTGCAGTGGCTCGACGCGGCCACCCTTGATCTGCTCGAAGACTTGCTGAGCCGTGCCGAAATTGCTCATCTGCTGCTGGTTGGCGCGTATCGCGACAACGAGGTGGATGGGGATCATCCACTCAGCCGCACACTCAAGACCCTACGTCACGCCGGCGTACACATTGACGAAATTCGTCTGGCGCCACTGGCTGGCGCGCACATCGAACAACTGATCAGCGAGTCGCTGCGCTGCCCACCGGCGAGTATCGTCGCGCTGGCGCGGCTGGTGCTGGACAAGACTGCCGGCAATCCGTTTTTCGTCATCCAGTTTCTGCACGCCCTGGCCGAGGAGAAGCTGCTGACATACGAGCCTGCGCGCCAGCGCTGGCGCTGGGATGTGCAGCTGATCAACGGCAAGGGCTACACCGACAACGTCGTCGACTTGATGGTCGGCAAACTGGCGCGGCTGCCCCAGGAAACCTGCCAGGCACTGCAGCAACTGGCTTGCCTGGGCAACGTTGCACGGCTCGACACGCTGGCCACCGTCCTCGATGTGCCGGTCCCTCGCGTTCACCCCGCGTTGTGGCCAGCGGTGCGGCTGGAGCTGGTCGAGCGTCAGGACGGTGCCTACCGGTTTGTGCATGACCGCATCCATGAAGCGGCGTATTCGCTGATCGCTGAAACCGAACGGGCGCAAATGCACCTGCGCATCGGCCGCTTGCTGGCGCTGCAAACCCAGGTCGAGCGGCGTGAAGAGGCGATCTTCGAGATTGTCGGCCAGCTCAATCGCGGTGCGCATCTGATCAGCCTGCGTGCCGAGCGCGAGCAACTGGCCGAATTCAATCTGCTTGCCGGCCAGCGCGCCAAGGCTTCGACCGCTTACACCTCGGCACTGACTTACTTGGGCGCCGGCGCAGAGCTGCTGGGCGAGCAGGGTTATGACAGTCGGCATGAGCTGGGTTTTGCTTTGGCGCTGAACCGCGCCGAGTGCGAATTTCTCACCGGCCAACTGGCGCTCGCCGACACGCGTCTGGCGACATTGGCCGAGCACGCCGTGACCACCGTCGAGCGCGCGGCGGTGGCCTGCCTGCAAATGGATGTCTACTTGCTGCTTGATCGCAGCGACCGGGCGGTGGCGGTGTGTCTGGCCTATCTGCGTCAGGTCGGCATCGATTGGTCAGCGCATCCGGGCGATGCTCAGGTGCGTGACGAATATCAGCAGGTCTGGACCAGCCTGCGCGGGCGCAGTATCGAGCGGATGATCGACTTGCCGCTGATGGAGGACCCAGCCGCGCGGGCCACCCTCGATACACTGGGCAAACTCTTCGCGCCGGCGGTGCAGTCGGATCTGAACCTCGCCAGCCTGACCATTTGCAAAGCGGTCAGCCTGAGCCTGCAATACGGCAACTGCGATGCGTCCTGTTTGCTCTATGCCAACTTCGGGCGCATATCGGGGCGGCGATTTGGCGACTATGCCGCCGGCTATCGATTTGGCCGTCTGGGCTGCGATCTGGTTGAGCGACGTGGGCTGACGCGTTACGAGGCGAGCACCTGGTTGTGCTTTTCGATTTTCGTGGTGCGCTGGATGCGACCTGTGCGCGAGTGCCGCGAACTGCTGCGCCGTGCGCTCAACGCGGCCCATCGCAGCGGCGATCTGCCGTATGCGGCGTTTGCCGGCAACAGCCTGATTTCCGATCTGTTGTTCATCGGCGAGCCGCTGGCCGAGGTGCAGGCGCAAGCTGAAGCAGGCCTGGCTTACGCCGAGAAGGTCGGTTTCGGTCTGGTGGCCGATTTCATGCGCTGCCAGTTGGCGCTGATCAAGATGCTGCGCGGGCAGACGCCGACGTTTGGCGGCTTCAACCATGACGGTTTCGATGAAACAGCTGTCGAGGCGCATCTCGCCGCGTCGGCGGATCTGGCGCTGGCGCGCGGCAAATACTGGGTGCGCAAGTTGCAGGCGCGCTACCTGGCGGGGATTACGCGGCGGCCGCTGAGTGCGCGGCGCAGGCGCAGGGATTGTTGTGGGTGATTTCGGCGTTTTTCGAAGAGGCCGAATATCATTTTTATGCGGCGCTGACTTTGGCCGCTCACGGCGAAACCGACGCCGATGCGCTACAGCGTCTGGGTCAACACCATGCGCAATTGCAAGTGTGGGCGGGTTTGTGCGCGGAAACCTTCGCCAGTCAGGTGGCGCTGGTCGGCGCAGAAATGGCGCGCGTCACCGGGCAGTTGCTCGAAGCCGAATTGCAGTACGAGCAAGCCATTCAATTGGCTCAGGACAATGGTTTGCTCCATATCGAAGCGCTGGCCAACGAACTGGCCGCACGGTTCTACAGCGCTCGCGGTCTGGCCAAGATATCCCGCGTTTACCTGCGCGACGCACGCTACGCCTATCTGCGCTGGGGCGCCGCAGGCAAAGTGCGGGAGCTGGAGCGACGTCACCGTTTTCTGCGTGCCGAAGAGGCGCAGCCGAATCCGACCACCACGCTCATTACGCCTGTTGAACACTTGGACATGGCGACGGTGCTCAAGGTCTCTCAAGCAGTGTCCGGGGAGATCGTCCTGGACCGTTTGATCGAAACGGTGATGCGCACCGCCATCGAACAGGCCGGGGCCGAGCATGGCCTGCTCATTTTGTTGGATGCCGACATTCCCTATGTTGCTGCGCAAACCCGCATCGGCGACGGTGCCACGCAGCTGTGCAACGCGCCGCTGCACGCGGTGGCGCTGGCTGAGTCGGTGCTCTACCAGACGCTGCGCACCGGCGAAAACCTGTGCCTGGACGACGCGGTTGCCGATCCGCTGTTCGCCGCCGATCCATACGTTCAGCAACGAGGCGCGCGCTCGATCCTGTGCCTGGCATTGATGAATCAGGCGCGGGTGGTCGGGGCGCTGTATCTGGAAAACAACCTGTCGGCCGCGGTGTTCAGCCCGGCGCGTCTCGCCGTGTTGCGCCTGGTGGCGTCGCAGGCAGCGATCTCGCTGGACAACGCGCGCCTGTATCGCGACCTCGCCGAGCGAGAAGCGAAAATCCGTCGGCTGGTCGATGCCAACATTATCGGCATCATCGTCTGGAGCGTGGAAGGGGAAATCATCGAGGCCAACGACGCGTTCCTGCGCATGGTCGGTTACACCCGTGACGAGTTGCTTTCGGGCAGTGTCCATTGGCGTGACATGACGCCGCCGGCGATGCGCGCCAACAGCGACGTGGCACTGGCAACGGCCATCCGCACCGGCCGCGCCCAGCCATTTGAAAAGGACTACATCCGCAAGGACGGCAGTCGCCTGCCGGTGATTGTCGGTCTCGCCGCCTTCGAAGCAAGTCAGCAGCAGGGCCTGGCCTTCGTCCTGGATATCAGCGAACGCAAGCTCGCCGAAGAGCAAGTGCGCGAAGGTGAGCGGCGGTATCGTCAGGTGCAAACGGAACTGGCCCACGCCAATCGCGTGGCAACCATGGGTCAGTTGGCCGCGTCGATCGCCCACGAAGTCAATCAACCGATCGCCGCCACGGTGACCCATGCCAACGCCGCCCTGCGCTGGCTGGGTGCGCAACCGCCGAACGTTGCCGAGGTGGAGCAGGGCCTGCGGCACATCATTCTCGACGGCAACCGCGCCGCCGACGTACTCGGGCGCATCCGCGCGCTGATCCACAAAACCCCGCCGCAGCGTCAGCCTGTCAGCCTCAATCTGCTGATCGAAGAAATGGTCGGTTTCAGCCGGGGTGAAGCGCTCAAACACGGCGCTGAGGTCAGCGTTGAGCTGGCGGCAGATTTGCCTTTCGTAGTGGCGGACCGGGTCGAACTGCAACAGGTGTTGCTCAACCTGATCATCAACAGCCTCGAAGCCATGACGATCATGGCAGCGGGGCAGCGACGTCTGCTGATTCGCAGTGAGGCGCTGGGCGAAAACGTGCAAATCAGCGTGAGCGATGCGGGCCGGGCTTTGCCTGCGAGCAGCCAGAGCAGGTGTTCACGGCGTTCTACACGACCAAATCCACCGGGCTGGGCATGGGCCTGTCGATTTGCCGCACGATCATTGAAGGACATGGCGGCAAATTGTGGGCCGAGCGCAATGAGCCGAGGGGGCGCGGGTAGTGTTTGGCTTGCCGTGTTGTGAATGAGGATTGGGCAAGTGTTCATGTTGGTTACACGGCGTCAGGCATTTAGCAGCAACGCTTTGTCCGGGAAGCGCGCGCAAATGAAATCGACAAACGCACGTACCTTTGGCGCGGCGAGTCGGCGGGACGTGTGTAGCACCCAGAGTTCCGGTTCCACGCCCGTTATCGTGCCCCACTGCGTCAGTTCACCGCGAGTCAGTGAGGCCTGGGCGATGGAGTGGGGCAGCAGCGCCGCGCCGGCTCCGGCGATGGCTGCATCGCGAATCATCAGGAACGAAGAAAGGCGCAGCGTGGGGTTCGGCTGGAGAATCAACTGTCCGTCATCCAGCCGCCACTGAGTCGGCTCGAAACTCGGCATGACGATGGCGGCCACCAGGCCAACCTTGCCCGGCGCTGGCTTGGCCACGTCCGGCGCGGCGACGACGACCAGCCGATCCCTGGCAAAACAGCGCCCGACCAGACTGCTGTCCGGGCTCGGGTTGATCCGGATGGCAACATCGAATTGTTCCTCGACCAGATCAACCCGACGATCTTCGGCGATCACTTCAAGCTCGATCTGCGGGTAAGCCGCGCAGAACTCGGCGCCGATCCGTCCCATCGCCAGTTGCGAAAACAACACCGGGGCGGCGATGCGCAAACGTCCGCGCGGCGTCGATAAACCCTCGCGCGCCGCCGTCAGTGCTTCGGCCACTTCACTCAACGGCGCTTCGGTTCGCGACATCAACAACTCACCCGCTTCGGTCAATTTCAAGCCGCGCGCGCTACGCTCGATCAGACGCACGCCCAGTTGTTCCTCAAGATCGGCGATGCGTCGTGACAGGGTGGCCTTGGAAATGCCACTCGCGCGACTGGCCTTGCCCAAGCCCTCATTGCTGGCAACAAGCAGGAAATCGATCAAGGCATTGAGGTTCATGGCTGTTCCGGATTTGAAACGAAGTGTCTGCATTCTGGTGTCTGTGCGTTATGCCTGCAACAGCCTATCTTCGCCTCATCGGGCTTCGAAACGCGGGCCCACAACGACAGGAGATTCACCATGAGCATTCTCATAATTGGCGCCACCGGCACCATCGGCTCACTCGTCATGCAAGGCTTGGCCGAGGCGGGCGCAGAGGTCAAAGCCCTCGTGCGCCAGACCGGCAAACGCGACTTTCCGGCCAGCGTCAGCGAAGTGGTCGGCGACCTCACAGACGTGGCGTCGATGCGCCAGGCCTTGGCGTCGGTGCGCACGCTGTTCCTGCTTAACGCCGTCACCCCCGACGAAGTCACCCAGGCACTGATCACCCTCAACCTGGCCCAAGAGGCGGGCATCGAACGCATCGTCTACCTGTCGGTGATTCACGCCGACACCTTCACCAACGTCCCGCACTTCACCGGCAAATACACCGTAGAACGCATGCTCGAAAGTCTTGACCTGCCCGTTACCATCCTGCGCCCGGCGTACTTCATGCAGAACGAATTGATGGTCCGGCAGACCATTCAGGACTACGGCGTCTACCCGATGCCCATCGGCTCCCAAGGCGTAGCGATGATCGACGCGCGCGATATCGCCGACGTCGCGGTGGCGGAACTGCTGCGCCGCGATCGAGCTGATTCTGCGCAGGAACGTGTCACTCTCGAACTGGTTGGACCGCAGGTGTTGACCGGGGAGTCGGTAGCAAAAATCTGGAGTACCACGCTGGGGCGCGACGTTGCCTACGGTGGCGATGATGTCGCCGCATTTGAAGCGCAGTTGGCGACCTACGGCCCGGGGTGGCTGGCGTATGACATGCGCCTGATGATGGCGGGGATCCAGCGCTTCGGCATGCAGGCCGGGGCAGCGGCGGTGGAGCGGATCGAGGGATTGATCGGGCATCCGCTGCGTCGGTATGAGGATTTCGTGCGGGAGGCGGTAGCCGGGAGTTGATGGCGGGATCTCCTCACCCTGGAATTGTTCTCTTCGCAAACTCTAGGTTTCGAAGCCTGGGTGAGGAATGCCGGTGGTGCCGCCGGTTTGATCGATCGCTCAGCCCGCGTCCACCACCACAGCGGGTTCGAGCGGTGTCGCCTGATAGACCAGCAGTTGCCACTGCTCATCGGTTCGCTGCCAGGCGGTAAGCGTGCGATTGTGCAGACGTTTGCGCACCCCACCGGAGGTTACGGTGGTGCTCATTTCACCCAAGGCAATCGCCAGCTCTCCGACCCGCGTCACTTTGTCGATCTGCAGATCAAGGGTGTGATAAACGAATTCACGAGAGCGGCATTTCTCCAGATAGCTTTTGAGGTTGTCGATGACGCCGCTGGCGTGAATGTAGGTGAGATCGGGGTGGAACAGGTAACTGAAAATATCCAGGTGCCCACCGAGCATGGCGGCGCAACGCTGTGCCTCGCAGGTTCGGATCAGCAGATCGGTTTGATCGTTAAGCGTCATCTGCCGCTCCCCGCACTGCTGTAACGATGATTTCGATCAGCAACTTCCCGCCAAGATCAACGCCGTAACAAGCGCGCTGAGGCCAGTGCTGCGGGTTGTCGCCAATCCACTGCGCCCAGATTTCATCGACAATGGGTTTGCTGGCCATGTCGGCAAGAAGCACCTGCGCCGAGAGCATGCGCGAGGCGTTGGAGCCGAGTCCTTCGAGGCTGGCGCTCAGGGTAGCGAGGGCCCGGTGGGTCTGGCCGCTGATGTCCAGCGAGGTATCCGCGCTGGTCGCTACGGTGTAAACCAGGTCGGCGTAGGCGCAGGAACGGCTGCGTCCTGCGTGGCCGCTCGGGACGCGTTCAATGGTCTGCATGAGGCTTCATCCTTGTTGAAGTCAGGCAGAAGCCGGCATCGACCAGCTTCTGTCATCCATGATTACACTGGCTGTGTTGCCTCTTCCGCGGCGATGGCGGCCTGCACACTTGGACGCGCTTCGATGCGCGCCACGAACGCAGCCAGTTCCGGCCAGTCGCCGATGTCGATATTGAAGAAAGGAAGCCATTTCAAAACCGTAAACAGGTAGGCATCAGCGAGCCCGAAAGTGCTCAACAGATAATCCTTGTTGACCAGTTCCTTGTTCAGGTAATCCAGGCGCTTGAACAGTTTCTGGCGAAAGATTTCCTTTACCGGCTCCGGAATGTCTGCATTGAACAACGGAGCACTGCCACCGTGGATCTCCGAGGTGATGAAATTGAGCAGTTCCTGCAGGCGAGTGCGTTCCCAGTTACCGTTGGCCGGTGCCAGAGCGTTGCCCGGTACCTGATCGGCCAGGAATTGAATGATGGCCGGCCCTTCAGTCAGCACCAGGCCGTTGTCCAGCACCAGCGCGGCCACATAGCCCTTGGGGTTGATGGCGCGAAAATCACGGCCGTCCGCCGTGGCTTTGGTCTTGTTGTTGACCCGGATCAGTTCAAAGGGCAGGCCCAGCTCACGCAACACAATGTGTGGCGACAGGGAGCAGGTCATTGGCGCAAAGTACAGTTTCATGTGGATCTCCTTGAAGTAAGCAACACGTACCCGAACGCATTGCCCGGCTCACGTCGCAATGGCTGTGAACCGTGTTCCAGACATATTGGTGGCGTGTCATGGATCGGTAAAATTACGATTTTATGCGCTCATCATTAGCTGCTCTTATGTCCACTCAGGCGACTTTCGCTTCAGTACTGCGAACCGTCATCGGAATATCGTTGCCAATACTCGACTTGCGAATTTCATTGAGAAACGCTTGAGCGGAAGGAGTCCGTTCGCCGACCGCCGAGCAGACCAGCCCGAATTCACGGTAAATCGGTCGGGCCAATTCGAAGACCCGCATGCCGCGTCGATCCAGCGGCAATGTCGAGGCAGGAACGATCGAGATGCCCATGCCTTCACTGATCAGCGCAAATGCAGTGGTCCAGTCGCGCACGGTGATCTTGATGTCTCTTAGCGTGAGTCCCTCACGCTCGACCAGCGACTGGCCATTGAGGTGACAGCCACCCGTTGCCAGGATGAAAGGCTCTGTCACCAGATCTTCGAGCGCGACCGTGCTGGCCGAGGACTTGCGCGCCAGATCATGGTTCGCAGGGACTGCCGCTACCCACGAGTCGCGGCCCAATAACAGCGCACCGCGCGAAGGGCAGGGTTCATCACCACACCAAGGTCGATGCTGCTGTTGGCCAGCCACTGTTCGACTTCTTCATCGGTGCCTTCCAGCGCGACGATTTCGATGCCCGGGTGCAGCCGACTGAAACTTTGCAGCAGCGGTGGCAGCAGGTTGGCGAATACCGAGGGAAAGCTGGCGAGTTTGATTCGCCCCAAGTGACACCCACGTGATGCGTCCACCAGATTCTGAATCGATTCGAATTCACTGAGCATGCGCCGCGCGCGGTCAATGATTTGCTGGCCAATGGCCGTTGCAGTGGTCTGGCGTCGATCACGCACAAACACTTTGACCCCGAGTGCTTCCTCCATCTGGGTCAAGGCCTGACTGGCGCCCGACTGGGTGATGCCATAGCGCTCGGCGGCGCGGGAAACATTCTCGGCGTCAGCCACGGCGACCAGCAGTCGCCAATGCATCAGGTTCATCATCTCAGTAGTTCCTCTTATGTTCAGGTAATCGAGATTTAATTTTACGGAGCCTGCGCACCGCCTCAGGATCACGATGAATACACAGTGAGGTGGTGGAAGGTGGGCAAAACTCTGTCAATGGATCTGGTGGTCAGGCCTGCGTCGGCGACGCCCGTGTTACTGAGCGTGGCGTTGAGCTCGTTCATGGTCGCGCTGGACGTCACAGCGCTGAATGTCGCGCTACCCGAGATGGGTCGCGACCTGGCAGCGGGGATGGATCGTCTGCAATGGATTGCCGGTGCCTACACGCTGGTCTTTGCCAGCCTGCTCCTGTCTGCCGGTGCATTGAGCGATCGTTTGGGCGCGAGGCGAGTGTTTGTGTGGGCCTTGGTGATATTCACGGGCGCATCGATAGCATGTGGATCGGCCAGCAATGTCTTGGCGCTGATTGCGGCGCGTGCCGTGCAAGGCGTCGGAGCGGCATTGATGCTGCCCAGCTCCATGGCGCTGCTGGTCGAGGCCTACCCGAGCCCGGCGCACGGGCGAGGGCCGTTGCGCTGTGGGGTGGAATCTCGGCGCTGGCGCTGGTGAGCGGACCTTTGTTGGGGGGCTTGCTGGTCGAGCACATCAACTGGCGTGCGATTTTCTACCTCAATGTGCCGTTTTGTATGGTTGCGCTGCTCAGCTGCGCGCTACGCAGCAGGCCCGTTGCCGTCCGGCCACGTTCTATCGACTGGGCAGGGCAGGTGCTTTCGGCCCTGGCGCTGGTGTCGTTGATCTTCGCTTTGATTGAAGGCCCCGTATGGGGCTGGGGACATGCGTGGGTCATGGCTGCACTGCTCACCGCTTTGATGACCGCCGTGGCATTCGTCCATTCGCAGCGAACTCGGCGCGAACCGATGCTGCCCTGAATCTGTTTGCCTCCAGAACCTTTTCTGCAGCGATCGGCGCCGGGTTTCTGCAAACGCTGGCTTACTACGGCAGTCTTTTCGTATTGCCGTTTGCCTTGCAGGGGCAAGGTCGCGCCCCTGTTGAAATCGGCGTGGCGATGATTCCGATGACGCTCGCAACCGGTGTGATGGCCAGCCTTTCCGGACGCCTGTCGAATGCATTGGGTGCCCGCTCAGTCGGTGCTGCTGGCATGTTGTGCGGCGCACTCGGCGCGGCATCGCTGGCACTGTTCGATATGAATGCTGTAAGCCTGGTGCTTGGCGGTTTGTTGATCGGCCTCGGCGGTGCGACCTTGCCGGTGATCGTCGGTGCCTGTCTGGCAAGTGTGCCGAGCGGCAAGGTCGGAATCGGCTCCGGCGTGCTCAATGCGGCCCGCCAGTGTGGCGGAGTGATGGGTATTGCCTTGCTCGGTGCGACGTTCCAGGGCTCGGGACACGCAACCGCTGCGTTGGCAATCATTGCGTTGTCATTTGCGGCGGCGGCCGTGCTGACCGTCATGCGGCTTTACACCGACGAAGTCGATGCTGTGGGTGAATGCTGACCGGCGTGCCGAAGCTTGCCGGTGAGTGTTTCGATGACACAGCGTTGCATTCGCCCGGCCGCACTCGGTTTGAGCGAGCAGGCAAACGCAACGGTATAGCGTGGTTCCTGATTGTGAAAGAGCGAGTCGGCAAGGCGTCTGGACACACTTGCCGATGATGCAGCCAACCGGGAATTCAGCCCCAGCGCCGCACGGTTCCGGTATCCAGTCCCAACAGATCAAGCATGCGCCCAAGCGTATGGTCGACCATGTCCTGGATCGATTGGGGTCTGGCATAGAACGCCGGTACTGGCGGCATCACGATGCCGCCCATTTCACAAATCTGGGTCATGCTGCGCAGGTGCCCCAGATGTAACGGCGTTTCCTCACCATTAAAATCAGCGGTCGACGTTCCTTGAGTGTCACGTCGGCGGCACGGCTGAGCAGGGTGCCGGTGATGCCGCTGGAGATCTCCGAAAGGCTTTTGATGGAGCAAGGAGTCACGACCATGCCCAGTGTCTTGAACGAACCGCTGGAAATCGAGGCGCCAATGTCCGCAGGGTCGTGTACGACACTGGCCAGCGCTTTGACGTCCGCCACTTTCATGTCCAGTTCGTGGGCCAATGTGACCTGGGCCGAGCGGGTCATCACCAGATGCGTGGCAATGCCCAGTTCGCGCAACAGCACCAACGTACGCACGCCATAAATCACGCCGCTGGCCCCGCTGATGCCGACGACAATCCGCCGCTCAGGGCTGTTCATGAGAATCTACCGCCTCGTCGAATGTGCTGATCAACGGCGGTTGACCCGGCAGGCCCAACGCGGCCCAGCGTTCGCTGACGCGCGCGTACACCGATGGGCGCAATAACGTGCGCGTCGGGAAGTGGCGTATGTTGCGGTAATCCTTGCAGGCGTTGATCAAGGCCTTGGAACCGAAAAAACGTTTCTCTGGCGGGTTCTGCGCCGGGTCCAGCGGCGAGCCGCGCGTGTTGCGCAGAATATCGATGTCATCGCTGGGAGTTGCACGTGTGGCCATTGCCCAGAGCACTTGGTTCATGTCGGTGGGATCGACATCCTCGTCAACCGCGACGATCCACTTGCTGATATAGGCGCCACCGGGGACCTGGCTGGCGAGTGCCAGGGCCTGTGCAGCGTGACCGGCGTATTTCTGTTCCAGGCTGATCACGATCATGCCGAACGCACCGGCTGCGGCCGGAGGGCAGTACACCCCGTGGATGCCCTGGATGCCGAGTTTGTCGAGATCGCTCCAGATTTTCGCCGAGCGGATCGTCGAAAAAAATGCGCTTTGTTCGTTCGAGGGGAAATCAGCCATCAAGGCATTGGTCAGGATCGGTCGGGTGCGATAGTGCAGGGCAGTGACTTCGATCAGCGGGCAATCGATGTCCTTGTAGCCGTAGTAACCGGTGAACTCGCCGAAAGGGCCTTCTTCGCGGGTCGAACCGGGACGAATCAGGCCTTCAATGACAATCTCGGCAGCCGCAGGAATCAACAAGTCGGAATGTCTGGCCCGTACCACTTCGATAGGCTTGCCTTTGATGCCCCCGGCGAAGTCGTATTCGCTGACGCCCGGTGGCAGGGATTGCGACCCCACGACCATCATCAGCGGGTCGACACCCCAGGCAGCAGCAACGGGCAGCGCCTCGCCCTTGGCCCATGCCTGATGAATGTGACGCAAAGCGTCCTTGCCTGGGGCCAGTGACAGGCCGACCTCGCGGGGGCCTTGGATCATCATTCGATAGGTGCCGACATTCAGGTAACCCGAGGCCTGATCGCGGGTGAACACCGCGTCCGCGGTACCGGCGTAAGCGCCGCCGTCTCGGGGCCAGTGCTTGGGAATCGGCAGCCGGGTGAGGTCGATGTCATGGCCGGTGAGGGTGTTCTGATAGATCGGTGCGGCTTCAGCGCTGACCTCCAGCGGGGCGATGCTGTGCCTGAGCTTGTCTTTGGTGCGCCGGATCAATTCCATCGTTGGCGTATCCGGTGCTTCCTCCAGGGTGATCGCGGTGCGAGCCACGCTTGGGCCGAAAATATTCCACAGGTGGCGTAAGCCCAGCGGCGAGTCCGCCTGGTCGAAGAGCACCGCAGGCGAAGCAGCCTGGCGAGCCAACAAATAAGTGATGGCGCTCATTTCCTCAACCGGATCGACAGCGGGCGAGACAGTCTGCAATTCGCCGATCTTTTCGGCCCGTGCCAGCCAGTCGCGCAGGTCGGCAACCGGTTCAATCAATTCGTTCATGTTGGATATCCGCAAGCACTGAAATGGAAGCGACGGGCAGCATTGCTGCGCCCGTCGCCAGAGGATCAACGTTTGTCGATCGAGTACTTTCCAGGCCCCAGAAGGCAGAGGAAGAGGAAACCGCCGGCAATGCTCACGTTCTTGAAGAAGTGCACGAATAGCGTGTGATGATCGGCCGGGTTGGTGCTGTTCCAGAAAGCATGGCCGATGATGCCGGTGCCAATGGTGTACACCACGAAGATCGCCGCGATCGGCCGGGTCCAGAAGCCGAACAACAGTGCCAGACCACCGAAGAATTCGATGATGGTGGCGACGATGGCGGTGAACTCGGGTATCGGCGCGTTTACCGTTTTCAGATAGCTGACGAAGCTGCCGTGATCGGTGACGTAGGTGAAGCCGAAGTAACCGTAGAGGATCAAAATCATGATCCGGGCCACCAGGATCATTGCGTCGCGTTGGTCGTCGAACAATTGATAGCGTAAGTACATTGCATGGCCTCAGATTGGGTAAGGAAACGTGCTGGCTGACTGCGTGTCGGCGAGCTGAAACGCACGCGCGAATACTTGCGGGTTCACCGCGTTGTCGTGGTTGGGTTCAGCGTCGAAAACCGCGAGAACATTGCCCGCAGCCAGTTTCGCCATGCGGCTGACGGCCTCGCGGGATACTCCCGCCAGGTGCGGCGAGCTGATAACGTTGTCCAGACTTGGCAAACCGCTGCTAGGAGCGGGCGGTTCCGGCAGAAATACATCCAGCGCAGCCCCCCAGTCGGTTCTGCCTCAACGCCTCATACAGCGCCTGTTCATCGACGATGCCGCCACGCGCGGTGTTGATCACATACGCGTGGGGTTTCATCAAAGCCAAGCGTTCGGCGGACAACAAGCCAACCGTTTCGGCGGTTTTGGGACAGTGCAGACTGACGTAGTCGGCGCTCGCCAATGCACCTTCCAGGACGGCAACCGGCTCCACGCCGTGGGGCAAGTGCTGCGCGGCGAGATAAGGGTCATACACCCTGACCCGCATCCCCAGTGCCAACAGCAGAGTGGCGACCCGAGCGCCTATTCGGCCGCAACCGATGAGCAATGCTTCACGACCTTCCAGCTCGCTGGGCAGATACTCGTAGCGCTGATGCCAATCGCCATTGCGCACCAGGCGACTCAGCGCCTCGGTGCGTTTGGCCAAGGCCAACATGAATCCCAGCGTATGCTCGGCGACTGCGCGGTGATTGGCGTTGGCGCAAACCATTACCGGAATCGCCGCTTCGGTCATTACCGGGATATCCACCGCATCGAAGCCGACGCCGATCCGTGACACTACCTGCAACCCTGTCGCGCGTTGCAACTCGGCTGGGCCGAATCGGGTCAGTCCGAGGACGACACCGTGTACGGCATCGAAACTTTCCAGCAGTGCCTGAAACTGACTTTGCTCAATCGTATTGGCGAACTCCACCACCTCGATATCGTCGCGCTCGCGCAGCAGGCGCTTCCTTCATCGCCGAGGATATGAGCAATCAAAACGCGCTTTTTGCTCATGCGACATGCTCCTTCAGTTCATCTTTGGCAAAGAACTCGCCGTCATTGATGCCAATGCGAAACATCACCCGTTCGGCATCGCGGGGCAATTCGGTGGCGCAGTGCCATACGGAGCGGTTGTCCCAGATCAGCAGATCGTGGGGCTCCCATTGGTAATTGAAGATCCGCTCCGGCGTCAGCGCGAATGCGAAAAGCTGGTCAAGCAATGCCTGACTCTGCTCTGGCGAATAGCCGCTGATGTGCGCTGTGTAACCCGGATTGACGTACAGGCTTTCGCGTCCGGTGCGCGGATGTATGGCAACTGTGGGGTGTGTGCTGGCGGGAAATGTCTGCTCCAGGCGTGTGAAAATCTCTTGGATCGACTCGCCTACGTCGTCTTCCTTGACTTTGTAGGTCCAGCGCACGTCGTGTACGGCTTGTCGATTCCTGACCCGCTCATACAAGTCTCTGGGCAAATCGTCGTACACCGACTGCATATCCACGAACAGGGTATCGCCACCCGCTTCGGGCAATTGCTGTGCGTGCAGCATGGTCAGTGGCAACGGTTCTGCCAGGTAGCTCGAATCGCTGTGCCACATGTTGCCGAGCTTGCGTGCACCGGTTGCGCCACCGCCATTGCGATTGTTGATTACCAGAATGTTCGGGAACGCCGGGTCGTGGTAATTCTTGAGCCTGAACTGCTCCAGTTCGCCGAAACATCCGGCGAATTGCTGATAGCCTTCGCGAGTCAATCGCTGGTTCTTCAGCGCCACCACTTTGCGCTCGTAGACCAGTTCCTGAATGGCACGAATCTCATTCAGGGACGCCGTGTTGATATCGAAATCTGTCACCGCGGTGACAAAGGTGTCGGTCAAATCCATTCGCTTCACGTTAAGTGTCTCCTGCACGACGTCAGTCAAACAGCCAGCGCAGGCTGGTGTTGGTCGGCACCCGGGTTCACTTGTGGCGACACGCTGCTTTTGAGCATCAGGCTCAGGTCGAGGATGTCGGCCGGGTTGTGTGCCGAGGTGACTGACATGCGCAGAGCAGCCTGGCCGCGCGGCACTGTCGGGAAGAACACGACGGAGGTGTAGTGACCCTGCTGCAACAGGTACTCGCCTTTGGCAATGGCCTGCTCTTCGTTGCCAATACGAACGATGCGAATCGGCAGTTCGCTGCCGCTGGTTTCGGTCGGGATCAGGTTGTCGAACAGCGCCATGTTGTTGCGCAGTGACCGTTGCAGTTTGTGCAGTTCAGGCGTGGCATGAATTTCCGCCGAAGCCAGCGCAGCACCGACGGCCGCCATATTGGGAGCGCAGGAGAAGCCGTAGGTCGGCGCATAACGGCGGATCGCGTTCTCGACATGTTGGGTGCCCAGCATCAACAGCCCGCCGGCGGCACCGTAGCCCTTGCCCAGCGATGCGGCCACGATGGTGTTTTCATCCAGACCGTCGAGTTGCGAACGAACGAAGCCCTCGCCGCGCTGCCCGACCACCGAAATCCCGTGGGCGTCGTCCAGATAGACGAACAGCCCGTATTTATCCTGCAGCGCGCGTAATTCGCGAACTGGCGCGGCGCCACCCATCGAATAGGCACCGTCGCCCACATACGCAACCTTACGACCGCTTTTGCACAAGCGTTCCAGGTGATCGAGGTCGTTATGCTCGATGACGATTACGTCAGTCTCTTCGCGCAAGACCGGAATGTGATACTGCAAGGTCACGTGAGCAAAGCGGTCGAAGGCGATCAGCGGCTTCTCACCGCCGGTGAACAGGCCGGCAGCCAAGAGGGGCAGGGCACCCATATTGGCAGCGGCGACTGTCGGGAAAACTACTATGCCGTTGACGTCAAACAGTTTGGCCAGGGTTTTTCCAGGCGTACCAGCGGTTCGGCGGACAGGCGCGTACGGGCGACCGAAAAGTGCGTGGAGGGCGTTTCTTCCATTGAGGCCCTGGCGGCAGCGAGCACTTTGGGGTGCGCATCGAGGTTAAGGTAGCCGCAGCGCGTATAGTCAATCACTTCCTTGCCGCTGGTGGCGATTTCGATACGGCGGTTGTCCAGCACGCGGCAGGACACCCCCATCAGACCTTTTTCATACGCAGCATCGAAATGCGGACGGCTGATTTCAGCCATTCTCGACGCATTGCGCGCTTTTGACCGGGATGTTTTTTCAAGCGCGACGCTGCTTGTTTCAACGGCGTTATTCATGGCGACCTCATCCTTTGAGTGGGTGTTCCCGAAGCCGTAATGGCTCAGGAACGGCGCTAGAATCCACGACCGCTGAAACATTTTGCAAAGGACTTCTCCGCTGTTACCTTATGACAAAATCTCATGAGCATTACGAAGTCTTATGGTTACCCGGATTCCCTCTCTCAATGGATTGAAAGCGTTCGAAGCCGCTGCGCGCCATATGAGCTTTACCAAGGCGGCCGAAGAGCTGAATGTCACGCAGACGGCCATCAGCCATCAGATTCGTCGCCTCGAAGATGAACTCGGAATTCGTTTGTTTCTGAGACTCAAGGACGGCCTGGCGCTGACGACTGAAGGCCACGCCTACCTGCCCGGTATCCGCTCGGCATTTCATGAGTTGCGTTACTCGACTGAAATGCTGCTGGAGTCCACGAATAACAGTGCGTTGACCATCAGTACTCTGGTGTCGCTTGCCTCCAAATGGCTTTTGCCGCGCCTGGCATCTTTTCAGGATGCATTTCCCAATATCGACGTGCGCGTAACCGCCTCGACGGACCTGGTCGATTTCCGCAAGGGCGGTATCGATGCGGCGATTCGCTATGGCTTCGGTGACTGGAAAGGGCTGCGTGCAGACTGGCTGATGTCGGACGAAATCTTTCCGGTCTGCAGCCCGAAGCTACTGCTCGGCCCGCAGGCCTTGAGGACTCCCGTCGATCTTGCCCATCACAAGTTATTGCAAGTGAGCGGCATGACAAGCAATGACTGGAACATGTGGCTAAGCGCGGCGGGCCAGCCGAAAAAACTGGCCGAGGGTACGCGTTTGACGTTCGATCTGGCGATGATGGCGGTGCAGGCCGCCATTGATGGTCTCGGCGTCTGCATTGGACGTTCGACCTACGTCGATGACGACTTGAAGGCCGGAAAGCTGGTCGCGCCATTCAACCTTCGATTGAAATCCGATCTTGGTTTCTATCTGGTGACACCGCTGGAAATTGCCAACTCCAACAAGGTCGTGGCCTTCCGCACATGGCTGATTGATCTGGTGCAAGGCGCAGGCACCGTCAAACCCTGATTTCGCGGCCATCCTTGATAGGCGGTCGGCGATCAGGAAGCGAACACGTTGGCGGCGATGCGCTGCCAGACACCGGTAATTTCGGCTCCGCCAAATTCCTCTTGCAGGCGTAAGCCTGCTCGCGATGACGCCAGCCCATTCGTCACCACATAAACACAAAATACCGAGTTCGTTTAAACGATTACTCCAGACTCAAGCAAACGGCTACAACGCCTTGCGCCATTCCCTACCACTACGCCAGAATCCGCCGGCTTGTGCGTCTGCCGTTCCCTCCGTAACTTGACTCGTGTCACTACTCATCAGTGATCGGGTCTGCAAGCCCGTCGGAAATCAGTCGCATCGTCCTGCCAAAGGACACTTGTTCGTGTCCGCTCAATGGCGGCTTTGTGCGGGAGACCTTCGGGTCTGCCGGGTTCCTGATTTCCCGGTCTTGCAGACCCGCACACAGCTGCCACCCATCATCTGCAAGTGATGTTGGTAGCTCCAGACCAATAATCAGGAGTTTCACCATGTTCAAAGTCACACCCAATCCCCCAACCAACGACCCCGCATCGCCCTACGAATCCAGCGCCTCGAAAAAGCTTCACGAAGCCGCCGAACGCGCCCTCGATCACTATCTCGGTCCCGCTGAAATCCTGGCCAGCACCAACACCCCGGAACAGATGTTCCTCGCCAATCCGAAATACGACACCGAATCCCTGCTGGCCAACGCCAGCGAATCCCTCGGCTCGGCCACCACCATGCTCTACGACTTCGCCGCGCTGCTCGACAACCCGCGCCGCAAAACCCTGCTGGGCATCGCCCAAGTCGTCATGCTCGGCGAAATCGCGGTAAATCAGGCTTTGGACAAAGTCGAAATAGCCAAATAACCCGCAACGCGACGAGCGCCAAACCTCGTCGCATCCCCCTGTTGTGCCATGACTGGCACACCGCCACGGCTTGCACCACCCGGCCCCGACTGTCACCCTTCGGGCCGTTCTTCAAGGATCAGAACAAGGAATCAAGGATTGAGTGGCTACGTTCCAAACCCGCCGAAAAACTACCGCTACGAACAAGCCAAACCCGTCGACATACACGCCCAGCACTGGGCCGAGTATGAGAAACACGGGAAAGAACCCGCGCGCGAGCCTGAGAAAATAGGCATTGCGTTGAGGATTGGGGTGTTCTTTGATGGCACGGGCAACAATGCGAACAACTCTGCTGCGGGGTTGTTGTGCGGTGCCCAGCATCCGATTGCGCCGGAGGATATACCGGCTAGCTGTATGCCTTACATGAGTGATCCGGATAGTAGTTATGGTGCCGGGCCTACGAATATCAAGAAATTGTTTTCTCTGTATAAAAAGACCCAGAAAGCCGAAGGCGATGGCTTTCTTAAGTACGTCTCAAGCCCAATATATGTCGAAGGTATAGGCACTGAAAGCAATCAGATGGATAGCGCTGTAGGTGCTGGAACGGGGCGAGGTGAGACTGGTGTTACGAGTCGCGTACAAGCGTCCTTCACGCAGATAAAACAAGCTATCGAAGAGGCACTGCAAGAGAACCCCGACAGTGAAATTGCGTCCCTGACGTTCGATACATTTGGCTTCAGTCGTGGGGCTGCTGCTGCACGGCACTTCGCAAATGAAGTGGTGCGGGGTAAGCAAGGAGCTTTAGGAGATATCCTAAACCGGAACGCCGCAGATTTCAGTCGCACCTTTGATAATAAATACGGAAACGGCATCAAAATGGGTTTCATCGGGCTCTTTGACACGGTGCCCTCGATTGCCGGCTTCACCAATCTCGGCCGGGTGAAAAGTCCCATAGCTCCCGGTGTGAGGCTGTACCTGGACCGTCAATACTTCATGGATGTCGTACATCTCGTAGCGCGTGATGAATGTCGCGCTAATTTTGCCCTCAGCCGAGTGAAACCCGCGCACCCTGAGTACACTCTTCCTGGGGTTCATTCGGATATTGGCGGCAGCTATCTCGATGAAGTCGAAGAATGCGTGCTCGTCAGCCCTATGCAAACTCTCGCTGTGCCTCGGTACGTAGACGTTTCAACGACGTCGATTTATCACGACGCCGCGCGTGTAAAAAGCGAGTGGATTGCTAAAGGATGGCCTGCGCATCTGCTGGATATTGTCACCCCGGCCTCCTTCGAAATTCCGCAGGAGCATCAAGACAGGCTTTCACCGGGGCAGAAGCGCGTATATGCCGCTCTACAATTGAAACGTCCGGTGAGTGGAAAACTTTCGAGAGTTTATTTAAGAGTCATGTATCAGCTGGCAAAAGAAAAGGGTGTTCAATTCATTGATATACCCGAAGATGACGAATACTCCGTGCCGGCAGAACTCCAATCTCTTTGTGACCGATTTCTCACAGGAAACTACAGAACAACTGCAGAAGAAGAGGCTTTGCTCAAGCTGAAGTACATTCATCCCTCTGCAAACTGGAATCATCCCCTCGGAAGAAGAGATGGGAGCGGCATTGATGCTGTTTACATCAACGCCCCGACGGAAGACGCGATCCGTGTACAACACCCTCACGTAGCTGATTGGAAACTCTGGTAATGAAGTCTGTAATCGTTCTGCTTGGCGCTTTATTGTTAATGGGCTGCCAGAAAGGAGGTTTCGAAAGTGGAGAAGATGACCCCAAGTCTCCTTGGTGGCAAATAGGATTCGTTGAGCCGAATTACATGAAGATCTGGGTTGAGGACAGCTCGGTGCTGGATATCAATAACAGAATTTTTTCAGAGTCGGTGGAAAATCTGCTCCCGGAGGCGAACCAGAAGATGGGACGGAGTCTGCCCGCGGTTGGGGAACAGTCGGTGGTTCTGGAGTTTTGGTAACCGGTGCTGACCTTCCTCGAATGATTTTTGTCCGTTGGCAGTCGATATCGGAGCAGAAAACCTATAAAGGCTTCATAGAGATTCCAGAAGAAGCGAGGCAACTGATGGTGCAGTCCACACACCAGCGGTGCCCAAAGACTCCCGAAAGAACCGCACGTTACTCCGCAACGCTGCTTGTGGGGCTCGCCCCGGGGAGTGCTTCAAGCATGGGTCAGGGACTCCTGCCACCGCCCGATAAAAGTCTCCCATGCTCAAGGCGAACTCGAACCTCTTGGCCCTGAGCAGGGCAAGCATGGCGGGCGCTATGCTTATCCCGTGAGTGAAAAGGCCAAGCGATACATTGATAAGTTCGGCATCCCGTACGGTAGTTGGTAAATGATGTGGATGGAGCTCCATCTACTTTCCAGGCGCCAGACCGTTTCAGTTATTTGAGTTGGATTAGGGGCGGCGTCTTGAGAATAGAAAAGGTCGACCGTTTCGATGATGTCGACTACGACGCAGGCTATGAGTATCGAGGTTTCAATTACCTGATTCTGGATGGTGTCGATGAGTTTCTCGTCAGAACTTACGATGACCAACCCGGTAGCGCGACGGTTGTACGCCCTGTCATGACCACAAGCACCGGACTCAGAACGCTGGCGGAATTTTTACGAACGGAGCTGGAGGTAACTGCGATTTATCTCTACAAGAGTGAAATAGGAAGCTATGCCAAGGTAGACCTCG
This sequence comes from Pseudomonas sp. B21_DOA, assembly GCA_030544685.1. NCBI lineage: Bacteria > Pseudomonadati > Pseudomonadota > Gammaproteobacteria > Pseudomonadales > Pseudomonadaceae > Pseudomonas > Pseudomonas sp. B21_DOA. Next base: position 3,377,248 of record CP086683.1, read on the forward strand.
AGAGCCTGCAATTCTGCTGATCCGGTATCGAGCCGGGGGCGATAAGCAGGACTCGCCAACCAAGAGTCCCGCCACGACACCCCCTCAAACCTCAGCCTTCACCTCAACCTTCACCGGCGCTTTGCGATACGTCAGCAAAACAATCCCGCTCACCACAATCACGCCACCCACGATCTGCCCTCTGCTGAGCATCTGGTCCAGCACGATCCAGCCCATCAACAACGTCGCCAATGGCTCAATGTTCATCACCGGGGCGTTGCGTGGCATGTCCAGTCGGGGCACGGAGATGAACAACACAATGAAGCCGGTCCCATAAAGCACCACAAGCGTGGCAAGGGCCAGCCAGCCGGTTGAGGTGGCGGGGAGGTTGAGTCCGCCGGGGAGGGCGCCGGTCAGTCCGGCGAGGTTGACGCTGCTGAACACGATGAAGATGGTCAGCAGGCTGCGCACCGAGCCGCGCACTTGCGACAGTTTGTGGTCGGTGATCCACAGCGCGCAGGCGAAGACGCTGGCGGCGCAGAAGGCGAGCGCGACGCCCAGCAACCATTCCGGGCCGACGCTGGCGCTGTCTGACAGACGTCCGGGGACGTCCAGTACGAACACCAGCCCGACGAGAATCAAGCCCATCAACATCGCGGTGCGCGCGCTTGGTCGTGGGCCGCCCAGCGCCCAGGTCAGCAAGGCGAGCAGGATCGGAAACACGTTGGCCACCAGCAGCGCCAGCGCGACCGGCACTCGTGCGACAGCGGAGTACAGACACAGGCTCTGCGCAGTAATTAGCAGGCCCAACAGTAATTGCCAACGCCACGCGCCTGCCGGCAGACGCAGGCTTTGCCGCTGCCATAGGACGAGAACGGCAAGCACCAGCAAGGTCCCGCCCGAGCGCATCAGAATTGCCAGCAGCACACCCGCGCCGTCATCAAAAGCCACCCGTGCCGCGACGTGGTTGCCGGCGAAGGCACAACCCATGCACAACAGAATGATCACGGCGAGATAACGGGGGAAGGGCGGCGGTACGGTTGGGGCAAATTCAGGACGGGACATGGGCAGTTCTCAAAAATAATAGCCACTCAGGGCGGCTCAGGTTTTTATTATGTTGTCGTACAACTTCTCGATTTGTACCGTAATCAAGCAGGGGCGGCAAGCTTGAAAGGCTGGATAATCCGCTTATGCATGATGCTGCTTGAGTTTCAGAGGTCGTATAACTTGCTGGCTAAGCTCGAGCGTCGAGTCGAGTCGCCCACCCATCCTCTCGAGCCTGACCGACCAGAAAATCAACAAAAGCCCGGGTCTTTGCCGGCAACAGCTTCTGGCTGGAAAAGTACAAATAGATCTGTCCCGCATCGACATGCCAACCCGGCAACACCCTCTCCAGCGTGCCGTCCTGCAGATACGGCAGCACATCCGGAACCGCCAACAGCGCAACCCCTAATCCCAAGCGCGCGCACTGACACAGCGCTTGCGGGTCGTTGACCAACAGGCGCGGCGCCAACTCCAGCGGTGCTCGTTGCCCATCGGGCCCTTGCAGCATCCAGCTGCGCACCTTGCCGGTCTGCACCGAGCGCATGGCCAGATGATCGAGCGTCGACAGTTCTTCAATGTGCCGGATGCGCTTGTGTCCCGAGAGATATGCCTTCGATGCCACCAGGATCAGATGCGCCGGCGCGATGGCTCTGGCGACCACACCTTGCGCGAGTTCGATGCCGCCGCCGATGGCCGCATCAAACCCGTCCGCGATGAGATCGACTTGGCGATTGTCGAGGTGCCATTCAGGGGTCACGGCGGGGTATTGCTTGAGAAACTCGGGCATCAGCGGCAGCAGAAAATCCTTGGCGAAGCCCGGTGCCGCACTTAGACGCAAAGTCCCGGAAGGCTCTCCGGCATTGCCGGCCACATCGGCGATCGCCGCCTGAACGCTCTCCAGTCCCGAACCGACGTTGGCCAGAAAGCGCTCTCCCGCTTCGGTCAGCGTGAGTTTGCGCGTGCTGCGCTGAAACAAGCGTACGCCGAGGTTGGCCTCCAGTTGCGCGACGTTGCGACTGACCGCCGCGGGAGTCAGGCCCAGGCGCCGCGCCGCCGCAGAGAAGCTTCCCGCCTCAGCGCTGCGCACGAATGAGAGCAAATTACCTAGCGTTTCCATCTGCGCACCTTCAACGAATGATTGAAAGTGATTCTAGGTGGCTTCTACTACTGGTGGAAGATCAAAAAGCGTCTCATAGCCTCATCAACTCCAACCACCCAGAGGCTCGACCATGAACACATCCACGCTTCCACTGACCGGCAAAATCGCCATCGTGACCGGTGGCTCACGCAGCATCGGCGCAGCAATCGCCAAGCGGCTCGCGGCAGATGGCGCCACCGTCGCCATCAGCTACAACGCATCGCCAGATCGCGCCGAAGCGGTCGTGCAGGAAATCGTTGCGGCGGGCGGCCAGGCTGTGGCGCTGGCGGCCGATGCGGGCAATCCCGAGGCTGTACGTGCAGCGATCGCCGAGGTTGCGCAGCGTTTCGGCAAGATCGACATTCTGGTGAACAACGCTGGCATCAGCGTGCTCGGTGCCCCGGAGGACATCGCCTTCGAGGACTTTCAACGCATCCTTGCGGTGAACGTGACCGGCGTCTTCGTCGCCACTCAGCAAGCGCTCAAACACATGGGGCAGGGCGGCCGCATCATTCACATCGGCAGCTCGATGGTGCAATACGCTGCGTTCGCTACGGCCTCCGTCTACACCCTGAGCAAAGGCGCGCTGACCGGTTTCAGTCGTGGACTGGTGCGCGATCTGGGGCCGCGCGGCATCACTGTGAACACTGTGCATCCCGGCCCGACCGACAGCGACATGAACCCGGCCGACGGGCCTATTGCGGACTTCCTGCGCCCGAACATCGCCATGGGGCGGTACGGAGAGGGCAAGGATGTTGCCAGCGCGGTGGCGTACCTGGCCAGTGCAGAGGCAGGGTTTGTCACCGGCGCAGAATTAATCGTCGACGGCGGCTTCACCGCGTAAGGAGAGCATCATGACTATCAGCATCATTGGTACTGGCTCCATTGGCGCCGCCATCGCTCGGTTGCTCGTCAACGCAGGCCTGCCGGTCAGCCTGGCCAACAGCCGCGGGCCGCAAAGTCTTGCTGGCTTTGTCAGCGAATTGGGCCCACTCGCACAAGCCGTAACTGCTCGGCAGGCGAGTCAGGCGGACATCGTTTTTCTGGCGGTGAACTGGTCGAAAATCCCCGATGCCGTGCGCGATCTCGGGCCTTGGGACGGGCGCATCGTGATTGATGCCAACAACCCGATCGAGGCGCCACTGTTCAAGCCGTTCGATCTGGGCGGCCAGCCGTCTTCGCAAGTGGTGGCGCAGATGCTGCCCGATGCGCACGTGGTCAAGGCCTTCAACCATTTGCTCGCGGCTCTGCTGACCGATCCCACCGCCGAGGGCGGCAAGCGTGTGCTGTTTTATTCCGGTGAAGATGCCGCGAGCAAAACCAAGGTTGCAGAGCTGATTACTCAACTGGGTTTTTACGGCATCGACCTGGGCGGTGTGCAGCAGGGAATGCTTGCGCAGTTCCCGGGCGGACCGCTGCCAGCCTTGAACCTGGTCAAACATGGTTAACCGCTGAGCCCAGGCAACTGGGCTTCACATAGCAATCGAGGATTCAAAAATGTCTGGCTCAGATTCGCGAAATATCAGTGAGGTTGAAAACTACGACGCCTTGCTGCGGGCCAACCTGCAGCGCGTGTTCAACGAGCGCGATGCACAGAAGCGCATTGCGGCGTTGCAGGAGCTTTTTGCAGACACACCGACGATGTACGAACCGACTGGCATCGTCACCGGGCGGGCGGCGATTTCAGAGGTGGCCGGTGCGTTGCTGGATCAGTTCGGGGCGGACTTCGCTTTTGTTCCGGAGGGGCCGGCGGTTGGGCATCATGGCTTGGGTTACCTGCGCTGGCATGCGGGCCCGAGCGCTGGGCCGGTAGTCGTCAGTGGCGTTGATGTGGCAGAAATCAAAGCGGGAAAAATCGTGCGGTTGTGGGTGTTGCTGGATGCGCCCCAAGGCTGAGCCGCAGGGCAGGGCGGCAAAGGGAATCCCGATGCCGCCTGTCGCCGACAGCCAATCAGATCAAGATCGCGCATTGACATATCGAAAAATCTCGATATCCTCGGCGCATGGAACTGATCGAAATCTTCAAAGCCCTCTCGAACCCGACGCGCCTCAAGATCCTTGAAGGCCTGAAGGATCCCGTGAAGAACTTCCCCGCAGGATGAGGGTGACGTTCTCGTCGAGGGTGTCTGCGTCAGCAGCATCCAGGAAGGTATCGGCTTGTCGCAGTCGACGGTGTCGAGTTACCTGGCCACGTTGCAGCGGGTGGGGCTGGTTGAAGTGCGACGCATCGGTCAATGGACCTACTACAAACGCAATGAGGCTGCTATCAGCGCGCTTGCAGAGATCATAGGGAAAGAGCTGTAAATTTTTTACCGCAGTATATCGAGAATTCTCGATATCCCTCTTTATCGATACGAGGTTTTGCCATGAAAGCGATGATTTTGAAATCCTCCGGCGGTCCTGATTCGTTCGAACTCAGCGACGTTCCAAAACCGGTTCCGCAAGCGGGCCAAGTGCTGGTCCGAGTGCACGCTACTTCCATCAATCCGCTGGATTATCAGGTTCGGCGCGGTGACTATCCCGACCTGGTGCCGCTGCCAGCCATTACCGGTCACGACGTGTCGGGCGTGGTTGAAGCCATCGGGCCGGGCGTCAGCGCTTTCGCGCCGGGCGACGAGGTCTGGTACACCCCGCAGATATTCGACGGGCAGGGCAGTTATGCCGAGTACCACGTCGCAGCCGAAAGCATCATCGCCAGAAAGCCTGCCTCGCTGAGCCACCTCGAGGCGGCCAGTCTGAGTCTGGTCGGCGGTACGGTTTGGGAAGCGCTGACCGTGCGCGCCGTGCTCCGCGTTGGCGAAAGCATTCTGATTCACGGCGGCGCCGGCGGGGTCGGCCATGTGGCGATTCAGGTGGCCAAAGCCATGGGCGCCAGAGTGTTCACCACCGTGCGCGAGGCCAACGCCGATTTCGTCCGCAGCCTGGGTGCCGACGTGGTGATCGATTACACCCAAGAGGATTACGTCGAAGCGATCATGCGCGAAACCGCCGGGCATGGCGTTGATGTGGTGTTCGACACCATCGGCGGCGATACCCTGGCCCGCAGCCCCGACGCGCTCGCTCAGCTTGGCCGTGTCGTCTCGATCGTCGACATCGCGCAGCCACAAAACCTCGTCCAGGCCTGGGGCAAGAACGCCAGCTACCACTTCGTCTTCACCCGGCAGAATCGCGGCAAGCTCGATGAACTGAGCGCGCTGGTCGAGCGCGGCCAGTTGCGGCCCCACGTTGGCGCGGTCTATTCGCTCGCCGACATCCCGCTCGCCCATGCCCGACTGGAGAGCGCCAACAACGGTCTGCTGGGAAAAATCGCCATCGCCGTCGAGCCTTCGCTCATCGTCTGAATCCGCTCACTGATTTTGGAGAAACATCATGGTTTACGAGATCGCTGCGCTGCCCGTTCACCCGCAACAGACTGAGGCCTTCCGACGCGCATTTGCCGAAGTCGAACCGTTGCTCACCCGCGCCAAGGGATACGGCGGCCACTTGCTGGCGCAAGGTATTGAAACCCCCGAGCAATTCAATTTGATCGTGCGCTGGCAGTCACTTGAGGACCACTCGCCGGGGTTTGAAGAAAGCGAGGACCACCAGCGCTTCATGCTGGGGCTGCAGGATTATTTCTCCGCAGAACCGAAGGTCTACCACATTGAGGGTGGTGCTTTTCCGGGTGGCGATTTTGGCGTACCGGACAACGGTGCCAGCTTAGGCATCTGAGGGAGCATGTGGCTGTTCGTCACACGCGGCTGTGGCTGGTCGAGCGTGCTTGTGATGAATTGCCACATTAATTCCGCTTCGGCCTGTTCATGGGGCAGGGGTGGCAGGCAAAATGCGCCGTTTTCCATATGTCTTGTACTGCTGCTCATCCAAGGAAGGCCACTTGAAAGTCACTCTCCACGCTTCCCTGCGCCCTGAAATCTGGCCAGCCGTTGTTTTATTGCTGCTGGCAAGTCTGATCACGACCGGCTGCACGCGCTCCCATTCTCCAAAACCGGTGGAGCGCGATCTTTGTCTGGATGCCGGTCCAGAGCATACAACGGCCTACGCCAAATGCGTGAGCGAGCGGAAAGAGCGCCAAGCTGAAGCGCTCAAAATACTGCTCAGTGATGATCCTGCTGACAATCCGCAACGACAAGTGGCCGTGCCAGGCGACAGCGATTTCCAACCGTCAGATTTTCCTGACGAGCCAATGCCAGCGAGTTTTCGCATGTCTTCCAACCTGAATCTCAAGGACGCCCAGGCGTTTGCTTACAAGACTCGAATCAGCTGGAAATACGTGCCGGATCACTTCCTGCCAAGTCCAAAGGAATACGCGCGGATGAAGCAAATGGAGCGTCTGATCCAGGCAGCCGTCGCAACGGATGGTTCGGCAAAGTGGGGTGCACGGTCACTGGAGGACAACGCTTGGAGTGGGTTTTCTACACGCTGGACGACGCGGCCTTTGTCAGCCGTGTGCAGGCAGCTCTGGCGCAGACCGGGCCTTATCCGATCGAGTTCCGCAGCCGTAAACAGACAGATGTCAGTGCTGAGGTGCAGAATGCCGAGCAAACTCGATTGACACCCAAGCGATGCCTGGAGTGAAAATTTTCGACGCATAACCTCTTGAAACGAACGTCTCTCATCGCAAGGATCCGAAAGCGTGGTCGCTTCAGAGGCGTTCGTTGCGGGCGCAACGGCCATCTCGTGGACCGCGACCTCTTCAGCACACCGATTTTCCTCCAACGTTAGCCCAGCGCTTTGGTGGTAGGCTGCATCCCTCAGCCGTACTTTCTGTACTCCTGAATTCCCCTTTCCGAAATCTGCGCCGGCTCAATTGCTGGCGTTGATGGATTTCCCTCGCGGACTACAGCCATGCGCCTGCCAGATTTCATTCTCGAAAACCTAGAGCCGATCCTGCAGGCCTGGGAAGATTTCGCCCGCACCATCGAGACGCCCGGGGTGGAGCTCGATAACGTCGCGCTGCGCGATCACGCCGAGCAGATGTTGCGCGCCATCGTCATCGATCTGCGGACCAAGCAGACCATGAGCGAACAAATTGCCAAAGCCCAGGGCCAGGCGCCGCGCGACGATGAAGAAACAGCTGCGGAAACCCACGCGGTGACGCGGCTGATGGCCGGTTTTACCATCGACCAGATGGTGTCGGAATACCGCGCGCTGCGCACCAGTGTGCTGAGCCAGTGGCTGCGTCAGGTCAAGGATGGCAAATCGGTGAATGTCGACGACATGACACGCTTTCACGAAGCCATCGATCAGGCGCTGGCCGAGTCGATTGCCAGCTACTCGCGCGCCGTCGAGGCGTCGCGCAACGTGTTTCTAGGGATTCTCGGCCATGACTTGCGCACGCCGCTGGGGGCGATTCTGCTCGGTGCGGATATGTTGCGTCGTACCGAAGCTACCGACCCGCGCACCAGCAAAGTGGCCAGGCAGATCTACGCCAGCGTGCAGCGCGCCAGCCAGATCGTGGGCGACCTGCTGGATCTGACGCGCTGCCAGATGGGGCCGGGGATTCCGGTGAAAAAATCCCTGATCGATCTCAGCCCTGTGTGCGAGCGGGTGATCGAGGAAATCCGCGCCTTTCATCCGCAGGCCAACGTGCGGTTCGATGCGAAGGAGGCGGTGATGGGAGCGTTCGATGGCGCCAGGATGGAACAGGTCTTTTCCAACATCATCAGCAATGCGGTGACCCACGGCGACAATCAGTTTCCGGTTACGGTTGAACTGGAAGCTCGGGCGGATTGCGCGGTGTTCATGGTGCACAACGGCGGCGAGCCGATTCCGGAGGATGTATTGCCGTTCATCTTCAACCCTATGGGGCGCTTCTCGCAGCGCTCCGTGGTTGATCACGGGCCCGTTGCCGGGCTGGGTCTGGGCCTGTTTATCGCTTCGGAAATCGTCGCCTCACATGCCGGCTCGATCGAGGTCAGCTCTGATCTGGACGGCGGAACGGTGTTTCGCGTAAAGCTTCCGATTGATGCCGAAAGCCCCGTCACCATCTAGGCCAATCGATGGAGAGCCGGCCCCGGCCCTCCAGCCTGATCACTCCTCCATCACCTCAACCAAACCGCGATCTTCACCCAGGAACCCGCCGCTCTGGTGCTGCCACAGACGCGCATAGGTGCCGTTCTTCTCCAGCAGTTGCACGTGGGTGCCTTGTTCGATGATGCGGCCTTCGTCCATGACGATCAGTCGGTCCATCGCTGCAATGGTCGACAAGCGGTGGGCGATGGCGATCACGGTTTTGCCCTGCATCATTTCATCGAGGCTTTCCTGGATCGCGACTTCAACCTCGGAATCCAGCGCGCTGGTGGCTTCGTCGAGCAACAGGATCGGTGCGTTCTTCAGCATCACCCGGGCGATGGCGATGCGTTGGCGCTGGCCGCCGGAGAGCTTGATTCCGCGCTCGCCGACCAGCGTGTCGTAACCGCTGTGGCCTTGTTTGTCGCTCAACTGGCTGATAAAGCCATCGGCCTGGGCGTTCACTGCCGCGCGATGGATGTCTTCGTCGGTGGCGTCCGGGCGACCGTAGGCAATGTTGTCGCGGATCGAACGGTGCAGCAGCGAGGTGTCCTGGGTGACCATGCCGATCACGCTGCGCAGGCTGTCCTGGGTGACCTCGGCGATGTTCTGCCCATCGATGCGAATCTCGCCGCGATCAACGTCATAGAAGCGCAGCAGCAGGTTGATCAGTGTCGACTTACCCGCACCGGAGCGGCCGACCAGGCCGATTTTTTCGCCGGGGCGAATATGCAGGGTCAAGCCGTCGAGCACTTGGCGTTCGCCGTTGTAGTTGAAGCTGACATTGTCGAAAACCACTTCGCCGCCGGCAGGCTCAAGCACTTTGGCATCCGGCGCGTCCTGGACTTTCGGGCCGCTGGTCAGGGTGGCCATGCCGTCCTGGACGGTGCCGATGTTTTCGAACAGCGAAGTCATCTGCCACATGATCCAGTGCGACATGCCATTGATGCGCAACGCCATGGCGGTGATCGCCGCGACGGCGCCGGTGCCGACTTCGCCCTGATGCCACAGCCACAACGCGTAACCACCGGCACCGAGAATCAACGCTACCACCAGCGCCTGATTGACGATTTCGAACTGGCTCACCAGACGCATCTGGCGGAAGCCGGTGAGCTTGAAATCTTCCATCGCCGCGCGGGCAAAGTGCGCTTCACGCTTGGAGTGCGAGAACAGTTTGACTGTGGTGATGTTGGTGTAGGCGTCGGCAATCCGCCCGGTCATCGACGAGCGTGCATCGGCCTGTTCCTGGCCGACCTTGCCCAGACGCGGGACGAAATACACCATCGCCAGCCCGAACAGAACGATCCACGCCAGAAACGGCAGCATCAGCTTCAGCGCAAAGCCACCGGCCAGCGCGATGATCGCGATGAAGTACACGCCGATGCCGGGGAGAATTTCGATCAAGGTGAACAGCACCTCGCGCACCGACAACGCAGTCTGCATGACCTTGGTTGTGACGCGGCCGGAGAACTCGTCGGAGAAGAACGACAGACTTTGCCGCAGCATCAACCGGTGAAAGTCCCAGCGCAGGCGCAGCGGCAGATTGATCGCGAGGATCTGGTGCTGAACCATCGTGCGCAGCGCCACCAGACCAATGCTGACTACCAGCACGATGCCGATGCCCCACAACACGCGGCTTTCCTCATCACCGGCGGCGCCGCCGGATTGCCAGGTCGAGAGCAGATCCACCACTTGCCCGAGGAAGGAAAACAACCACGCCTCATAGATCGACACGCTGGCGCTGAGCAGGGCAAAGGCGAGGATGTAACCGCGCGCGCCCCGGGTGCAGGCCCACAAGAAACGCATCAGGCCAACTGGCGGTGGCGGCGCCTCGTCGGGCGGGAAGGGGTCGAGCCTTTCTTCAAACAGGCGAAGCATTGCGGTCTCCGAAGTGATCAGGGTGTGGGGATTCTGCCATCTATCGGCGTTGTTGCGGGTTTCAGCGTCGTGTTGCAGATAAATGCTTGTGCCTTGTCTTGACCGCAGCCAGGCGCAGAAGCTCAACGTAATCATGCCAAGCGCAACCTTTCGTCGCTGATCCAGACCTGACACGGCACGCTCATCAACCTCTTTGAACTCTCGCGCAAGCTGCTTCGTCATCTTCTATGTGGGGGCTCGAGGCAATGTTGCCGTGTAGCTCCGATTTTCCGTTTTCAAGTCAGAACGCGAGGGGCCACATGAATACTCAAGACAGCAGGGCAGGCTTTGAACCAGGTGATCCGAACAGCAAGCCTGGACAGGGTTTTGAACATTTGAAGGACGACGTCAATGAAGCAATTGGCGGCGCGCGGCAACAGGCTGACGCGCAATTCGGACAGTACCGTGACACCGCGGCCGAACAGATAGAAGCACTGGCCCAAGGCGCAAAGAGCTTCGTCTCGGAGTTGCAGGACAAGGACACGCTGGGCATGTCCGACTACCTGACGGATATGGCGGACTCCATGACCGGGCTGGCGGGCAATCTGCGCGGCAAGAGCGCCGAGCAGTTGCTGCACGACGCGGCCGATCTGGCACGCAGCAATCCGGGCCTGTTCATCGCCGGCAGCATTGCTATCGGTTTCGGCCTGTCGCGGTTTCTCAAAGCCGGTACGGCCGCAGCAGCGACGGTCAGCGCCGAACATGATCCGGCGGCGGGAACGACATCGACGCCACCGCCAGCCGATTACGGTGCGCAGCGACCCCATGAATCGTCAGTGCCGTCATCGGCCCACGCCAATCCGGGACTGGCCACCGGCATCACTCCGACCTCGCCGAGTGACAGCGATCACCCTCAGATTTTGCCGCGGCTTCCGTACCGCACGCACCCGACGCCAAAGGAGAACTGTGATGAACAGAGATGAATCTGATCTGAGCGGGGCAAGGCCCCTCGGCCAAACGGATGACGCTTCGGTGGTCGGTCTGCTGCGACAACTGTCGCGCGAAGTCCCGGCGTTGTTCACCAAGGAACTGGCGCTGGCCAAAGCCGAACTGCAGAACAGCCTCAGCACGCTCAAAGCTGGCATCGGCGCGGTGGCCGGTGGCGCAATCGTGTTCCTCGCCGGCTTCATCATTCTGCTGATGTCGGCGGTCTATGGCCTGAGCATGTTCATGGCGCCATGGCTGGCCGCGTTGATCGTTGGCGTGGTGGTGATGGTCATTGGTTTCGTCATGCTGCAATCCGGGAAAAACAATTCGAGCCGTCTCACTTCAAACCTGATCGCACCCTCGACGCCTTGAACAAGGATCAGGAAGCGCTGCGGAGGAAAGTCTCATGAAAAGCGAACTGGATATCGAAGCGGAAAAAGCCCGGAGCAGATCGAGCGCGAAATCGATGCGCAACGCGCGAGCATCGGCAATATCGTCGATCAACTGGAAAGCAAATTCACCCCCGGGCAGATGATCGATCAGGCCTGGGGAATGATGCAGAGCAACGGCTCGACGTTCTTCACCAATCTGGGCACCAGCGTGCGCAATAACCCGGTGCCGGCGGTGCTGACTTCCGTGGGGCTGCTCTGGCTGATGATGAGCCAGAATCGCCCGCCCGTGCCGCAACCAACCTATCGCAGCGGTCCAGATCAGGACAAGGCTGGCGAGTGGGCGGACGGCTTGGCCGACGGCATCGACAGTGCCCGCGCGCATTTGCACTCGACCACTGACTCGCTGAAGGACGGCTACCAGTCGCTGAAAGGCAAGGCCAGCCACCTCGGGGAAAACGTCGGTGCAGCGAAGGAAAATCTGACCCATGCGATGCATGACGCCAGTGATCGACTGTCGCGTAATTCGCAAGTGCTCGGCCAGCAATTCAGCCACCTGCTCAAGGAGCAACCACTGATGGTGGCTGCCGCCGGGGTTGCGCTCGGTGCATTGCTCGGCGCGGCGTTGCCGACTACGTCTACTGAACAGCGCTACATGGGGCGCACCAGCGCAGGCATGGTGGATAAAGCCAAGCAGAAAGCTCAAGAAGGGTACGAAGCCGTGCGCGACACGGTGACTCGAACCACTGAACAAACCGAAGTGGAGACCAAGCCGGAAACGGCGCGGCCTTCGTCTTCCGATTTGTCGCAAGGTCTGGGGACTTCCTGACGGTGAGAGATAAGGGAGGCCGCTTATGGGCCTCCCTGTTTTTGTCCTGCGGGTTAAGCTGCTACGTCGTTCTGCAGGCCTTTCAAATATTCCACCAGCGTCTGCGCACACGCTTCAATCGCGCCGTCGACCACCAGTTCGAAACCATGGGTATTCTCGGTCGGGATTGCGATGCATCCGGCCTGGGCGCTGATGCCTGAGCTCATCACCGCGCTGGCGTCGGAGGCGAAATCCACCAGCAGGGCGAACTGTGGATCGAAGCCGCAACGCTTGGCTGCGTCGGCCAAGGCCATGACCACGCCGCGCGAGTAATAGCCTTTCTGGTCGCCGGTATCGATGATCGGGTCGACGCTCAATCGCGTTGCGTATTCGCTCATCACCGGGCCGACTTCCACGGCGATTGTGGTGTCGCCGGGCAGGTGTGCAGCGGCGTACATTGCGCCGGCGTTGCTTTCTTCCTCAAGGGTGGTGAAGACGAAGTAGGTGTCGTGCGCCAATTCGGTCCGGCTGCGCTTGAGTTGCTCGGCGGCCTGGAGCATGGCGACCACAGGCGCGCGGTCATCGAGAAAATGCGCGGCGGTGGCATCACCTACCCGGAACGGCGTGCGCCAGTGCTGGCTGAGCACAACCCGCGTACCCGGACGCACGCCCATGCCTTGCAGGGTCTGCTGATCATGGCGGGTGATGATGTGCACGTCTTTCCATTCCACCGCGCCGCTCATCACATCCTTGCCCTGCGGCGAGCCTGTGGTGGCGTGCATCGAACCGAACGAGAGAACGCCCGGCAGGGTTTGCGCGTCGCCGAGAATATCCACCGGGCAGGCACCAAAGTTGACCGGATTCGCCCCACCCAACGCCACCACCCGCAACGTGCCGTCCGGCTCGACGCGTTTGACCAGCATGGCGATTTCATCCATGTGGCCCATGATGCGCACGGCGTACTGGCCATCGGGATCGGGTTCGCGGCCCTTGAGCAGGCCGATGACATTCCCGGCCCGATCGGTCCAGACCTCGTCGCAATGGCGCCGCAGTTCTTCCAGGCAGATCGCCCGGACCTCATCCTCCTGACCACCGGGCCCGCGTGCCATGAGCAAACGGCTCAATAGTGTTTGGGTGGATTCCTGTGTGTCGCGCGGCGAAGGCGTTTGATTATCCGACATGCATGCTGACCCTCCTTGCATCGGCGGACGTGTATCGACCGCTCAGAATTTAGGGGGCAGATTGGCGGGAAAATTCAGATGGTTTTAGCCCGTTGATTCATATGCAGACCCACAGGATTTTGGTTGGGATGGAGGTCATTGGCGTGCCCCGGATCATTGTGGGAGCGAGCTTGCTCGCGAAAGCGGTGGTTCAGGCAATGCAGATGTTGAATGTGCCGGCGCCTTCGCGAGCAAGCCCGCTCCCACAGGGATTTTGGTTGGGATGGAGATTTTTGGTGTGCCCCGGATCATTGTGGGGGAGCCTGCTCCCGAAAGCAATAGTTCAGGCGATGCAGATGTTGAATGTGCTGGCGCCTTCGCGGGCAAGCCCGCTCCCACAGGAATCTTGGTTGGGATGGGGATCGTTGGTGTGCCCCGGACCATTGTGGGAGCGAGCTTGCTCGCGAAAGCGTTGGTTCAGGCAATGCAGATGTTGAATGTGCTGACGCCTTCGCGAGCAGGCTCGCTCCCACAGGGAATTTGTCTGGGATGGAGATCGTTGGTGTGCTCCGGATCATTGTGGGAGTGAGCCTGCTCGCGAAAGCGTTGGTTCAGGCAATGCAGATGTTGAATGTACCGACGCCTTCGCGAGCAGGCTCGCTCCCACAGGGAATTTGTCTGGGATGGAGATCGTTGGTGTGCTCCGGATCATTGTGGGAGTGAGCCTGCTCGCGAAAGCGGTGGTTCAGGCGATGGTGATGTTGAATGTGCCGGCGCCTTCGCGGGCAAGCCCGCTCCTACAGGGATTTTGTCTGGGATGGACATCGTTGGTGTGCCCCGAATCATTGTGGGAGCGAGCTTGCTCGCGAAAGCGGTGGTTCAGGCGATGGTGATGTTGAATGTGCCAACGCCTTCGCGAGCAAGCCCGCTCCCACAGGGATTTTGGTTGGGATGGAGATTTTTGGTGTGCCCCGGATCATTGTGGGGGAGCCTGCTCGCGAAAGCGGTAGTTCAGGCAATGCAGATGTTGAATGTACCGACGCCTTCGCGAGCAGGCTCGCTCCCACAGGGAATTTGTCTGGGATGGAGATCGTTGGTGTGCCCCGAATCATTGTGGGAGCGAGCTTGCTCGCGAAAGCGGTGGTTCAGGCGATGGTGATGTTGAATGTGCCAACGCCTTCGCGAGCAAGCCCGCTCCCACAGGGATTTTGGTTGGGATGGAGATTTTTGGTGTGCCCCGGATCATTGTGGGGGAGCCTGCTCGCGAAAGCGGTGTGTCATCCAATGTGGATGTATCTGATCTGGCGCCTTCGCGGGCAAGCCCGCTCCCACGGGGATTTTGGTTGGGATGGAGATTGTTGGTGTGCCCCGGATCATTGTGGGAGCGAGCTTGCTCGCGAAAGCGATGGTTCAGGCAATGCAGATGTTGAATGTACCGACGCCTTCGCGAGCAGGCTCGCTCCCACAGGGATTTTGCCCGGGATGGAGATCGTTGGTGTGCCCCGGATCATTGTGGGAGCGAGCTTGCTCGCGAAAGCGATGGTTCAGGCAATGCAGATGTTGAATGTGCCGGCGCCTTCGCGAGCAAGCCCGCTCCTACAGGAATTAGGGTTGGAAAGGACAGTTGGGTTTGTCAGCGGTTGTATTTCAGCGCTTCGACAAACGCCGCAAACGCCGCCGAGCCCTGGCGTCGGTTTGGGTAATACAGGTGATAGCCCTGGAACGTTGGGCACCAGTCACTCAACACCTCCACCAGTCGCCCATCCGCCAGATAGGGCGCGACCAATTGCACGGGCACGTACGCTACGCCGATGCCATCTACGGCGGCATTGAGCACATGCATGATGCTGTTGAACACCAGTTGCCCATCGACCTTCACGCTGAAATCCTGACCCTTGTGCGCAAACTCCCAGGCGTAAATCGCGCCGGCCGGTTGGTGACGGATGTTGATGCAAGTGTGCTCCGTCAACTGATGCGGCGTGGTGAGTGCCGGATGGCGAGCGAAGTAGTCGGGTGAGGCGACCACCGCCAGGCGCCAGTCCGGGCCGATGCGCACGGCGATCATGTCTTTGCTGATCGATTCGCCTAGTCGAATGCCGGCGTCGAAGCGTTCCTTGACCACGTTGGTGAAACCGTAATCGACATAAAACTCTAACGTGATGTCCGGATAGTCCCGCAAAAACTGCGCAAGCTTCGGCCGGATGCACAGCTCGATCTGATCGTCCGTGCAGGAAATCCGGATCGTGCCGCTGGGCTTGTCGCGCAGTTCACCGAGGGCTTCAAGCTCGGCGCTGATCTGCTCGAATAGCGGTGCAATCGAACGCACCAAGCGCTCACCCGCTTCGGTCGGCGAAACGTTGCGCGTGGTGCGGGCGAGCAAGCGAATACCCAGACGCTGCTCCAGCGCGCGAACGGTATGGCTCAGCGCGGAGGGCGTGACGCCGAGGCGAGCGGCGGCTTTGGTGAAGCTCTGCTCCTGCGCCACGGCCAAAAAGGCCTGGAGATCGTTGACTTTGCCGTTGCTCATTGCTGAATTTTTCTCAAAAGCACATAAAGATTACCGCTACTAATCAAGTTATTCGCAATCCGTCAAGCTTTACAGCCTGAGTAACGAGGCGGAAACGCTTCGATCAAATCGTTTCCAAAGAAGGTTTTTCATGACGGCCCAAGTAATTGATAACCCGACAGCCCAATCCATGGGCGCGTCCACAACCGGCGAGCAACCGGCGTACTGGAGCGGTGTATTCGCGATGACCTTGTGTGTCTTCGCGCTGATCGCTTCCGAATTCATGCCGGTCAGTCTGCTCACGCCGATGGCCACGGACCTGCACATCAGCGAAGGCCTGGCCGGTTACGGCATCGCTATCTCCGGCGCCTTCGCCGTGCTGACCAGCCTGACGATCGCCAGGCTCGCCGGTTCGATGGACCGCAAGAACCTGTTGCTGCTGTTGACGGCGCTGATGTGCGCTTCCGGGCTGGTGGTCGGTCTGGCGCCCAACTACACGGTGTACATGATCGGCCGCGCGCTGATCGGCGTGGTGATCGGCGGTTTCTGGTCGATGTCGGCGGCACTGGCCATGCATCTGGTGCCATCGGCCAGCGTGCCCAAGGCGCTGGCCATTTTTAACAGCGGCAACGCGCTGGCGACCGTCGTGGCGGCGCCGTTGGGCAGTTATCTGGGCAGCGTGATTGGCTGGCGCGGGGCGTTTTTCTGTCTGATACCGGTCGCGGTGATTGCGCTGCTCTGGCAATGGATCAGTTTGCCGGCGCTCCCCGCCGCGCCGCGCAAGGTGAGCGCAGGCAATGTCCTTGCGTTGTTGAAAAGCCGCCGGGTGGCATTCGGCATGTTCGGCGCCGGCTTGTTCTTCATGGGGCAGTTTGTGCTGTTCACTTACCTGCGACCGTTTCTGGAAACCGTGACGCGGGTCGACGTTTCAGTGTTGTCGATGATTCTGCTGGTGATTGGCGTGGCCGGATTTATCGGCACCGCCGTCATCGGCTCGGTGCTCAAGGCTGGCCTGTACAGGGTGGTGATCGCCATTGCGCTGCTGATGGCGATGATCGCTGTGGCGCTGATCGGGCTGGGCAGCTCGCTGGTCGCGACGTTCGTGTTGCTGGGCTTGTGGGGATTGATCGCCACGGCGGCGCCGGTGGGCTGGTGGTCGTGGCTGGCGCGCACGCTGCCCGACGATGCCGAAGCCGGCGGTGGGTTGATGGTGGCGGTGGTGCAGTTGTCGATCGCTTCGGGCTCGACCGTCGGTGGTCTGCTGTTCGACGGCAGCGGATATCGGCTGACCTTTTCGCCAGCGCGGCATTGCTGGTGCTGGCGGCGCTGATGACCTGGTTGACGTCGCGGGAGACGGCCTGAATCAGCTTTCGGTGTTCTCGGCCGACGCCTGCGCCGCTTCGGCTTCCAGCTTCAAACGATCAGCCTTGCAGATGTATTTGGGCTTTTTCGGCGCCAGTTTGGCGTTGGCCTTTTTGGCCTTTTCCTTGAATAACTGCTGCAGCTTCTTTTGGCGATTCATGAGTTTTCGATCAGGGGTGGAGAGGGTGGGAATCCTGACGCAAGGCCGAGTGGTCAGCAAGGGGAAATCCACTAAGCTGAGCACTATGCTCGACTCAAGAGCCCGGCACACTTAAGGAACCGCCCATGAGAAAACTTCGCAGATTGGTTGCCGCGCTGTCCTGCCTCGCGCTGGTGGTTGGCAGCACGACGGCGCTGGCCGACCCCGGCAATGGCAAGGGCCAGGGTGGTCAGGGAGGCCAGGGCAACGGCAAGGGCAAACCGCAGAACATGCAGGATCACGGCAAACAGGGTGGGGGTGGCCAGGGTAATGGCAACAAAGGCGAGCCATCCTCTGGCAATCGCGGCGGTGGTCCGAGCGTTGATCGCGGCAATATTCTCGGCATCATCGGCGGCTATCGCGGCGAATACTGGAATCCGGGGCCGCCGCTGCCGCCGGGTATTCAAAAGAATCTGGCACGGGGCAAACCGCTGCCACCGGGCATCGCCAAGAAGCTGGACGGGCGTCTGCTTGGCCATTTGCCGCACTATGACGGCTACGAATGGCAACAGGTGGGCACCGATCTGATTCTCGTTGCGCTGGCCACCGGGCTGATCTACGAGGTGCTCAACGGCGCGTTCGATTGATTTTTCAAAGGGAGTGGCAGCACGTGCCGCTCTTTTTTGTACCCATAGCTGCATAAAATGCAGCAATGAACTGCATTCAGGCTGGCTTGTTCGTTGAAGGCTGAGCTTTCAGACTGAGCTCAACGGTTAACGAATGAATGGAGATGACCATGGCCAACGCAATCCGCTTCACCGAAACGGGCGCTCCGGACGTCCTGCAGTTGCAGAGTGTCAGCGGGCAAACCCCTGGGCCCGGCGAGGTCTGGCTGGAGCAAGCCGCGGTTGGCGTCAATTACCTCGATGTCTCCCAGCGCAAAGGTGCGGTGCCGGTAGCGGTGCCGTCTGGGCTGGGTCTGGAAGGCGCGGGTCGGGTGGCCGCTGTCGGTGTTGGCGTGAGCAATGTCCGCGTCGGTGATCGGGTCGCTTATGCCACTGGCCCGTTGGGCGGTTACGCCTCGGCGCGGCTGTTTCCGGCAGAGCGCTTGGTAAAAATCCCCGATGAGCTGTCGTTCGAAGATGCAGCGGCGGTGCTGTTCAAAGGCATCACCGCGCAGTACCTGCTGAAGGCAACTTACCCGGTCGGGCCCGGCACGACGATGCTGCTTTATGGCGTCGCGGGTGGTCTGGGGAAATCATGGTGCCGTGGGCCAAACACCTTGGCGCGACGGTGATCGGTGTGGTGTCGAAACAGGCCAGCGTCGACAAGGCGCGCGCTTCGGGCTGCGACGAAGTGCTGGTGTTCGATGCCGAGACACTTGCCGCCGACGTGTTGCGTATCACCGAGGGGCGCAAGGTCGACGTGGTGTATGACCCGATTGGCCGGGTGTCTTTTCAGGCCTCGCTGGACAGCTTGCGTCCTCGCGGGCTGATGGTGTCGTTCGGCGCGCAGACCGGTGCGCCGGCAGCGGTGGAAATGGCCACGCTGAACGCCAAGGGTTCGCTGTTCCTGACCCGTCCGTCGCTGGCCGCACATACCGCGACAACTGCGGAATATCAGGAACGTGCGCAAGACGTGCTGGCCGCTGTTGCCGCCGGTATCATCACGCCGCAGATCCGCGCGCGCTATGCACTGGCCGACGCGGCACAAGCGCACGCCGATCTCGAATCGGGGCGATCATCAGGGACGATTATTCTAAAACCATGAATCTGGATGTTCTGAGCAACCCGCACAGCGATGAGATCGCTGCCTTCCTCGCCGTCGCCGCGCAGGGCTCGTTTGTCGCGGCGGGGCGCTTGCTGCAGCGCCATCCGACCATCGTTTCGAAACGCCTTGCGGCGATGGAAAAACGACTGGGCGTGCGGCTGGTCGAGCGCTCGACGCGACACGTGCGTATCACTGAGGCCGGCCTCCAGCTCGAACAGCGCTTGCGCGCAGCCGTTGAGCTGATGAACGAGGCGCAACAACAAGCGGTGCAGGGCGCCAGCGAAGTGCGCGGCACCTTGCGTCTGGCCTTGCCGGCGGCGATGGGGCGGTTTTGGCTGGGGCCGCTGCTGCCGGAATTTCTCAGGGCTCATCCCCACGTTTCGTTGGTCGCCGATTACAGCGAAGGCCTCGTCGACATCATCGAGCAGGGTTTCGACGCGGCCATCCGCATCGGCGAGCTTGACGATAATCGGCTGATCGCAAAAAGCTCAGCGAACATCGACGGATTCTCTGCGCATCGCCGGCCTACATCGAGGCGCACGGCATGCCGCAAACCCCGCAGGACCTGCTGCAGCACAATTGCCTGCGCTTCAGCGGGCTGGCGTCGTTTCCGCTGTGGCGCCTGCATTGCGGCAATGAGGTGCAGACCCTTACGCCACACGGCAACCTGACCGCCAGCGACAGCGAATCGCTGCTCGCCGCCGCCCGGGCCGACGCCGGCATACTCGGCGCCGGCGACTGGCTGATGAGCCGCGATCTGGCGGCAGGGCGGTTGATCCAGGTACTGCCCGACTGGCATCTGGATTCGGCGGGCGGTGTCTATCTGGTCCGGCCGTCGTCGCGGTTCCCGCCGGCGGCGGTGGTGGCGTTCAAGGAATGGATTGAAGCGAAGTTCGATCCGGCGCCACCGTGGGCGGTTTGACCAAAGCCAGCATCCAGTGGCACCACCATCCCTGTAGGAGTGAGCCTGCTCGCGAAAGCGGAGTGTCAGTCATAGATGATCTGGCTGACCTGACGCCTTCGTGAGCAAGCCCACTCCCACAGGTTTCATAGTTCGCTCAGAAAATCCCGAACACCACAAATCCAATGTGGGAGCGAGCTTGCTCGCGAAAGCGGAGTGTCAGTCATAGATGATCTGGCTGACCTGACGCCTTCGTGAGCAAGCTCACTCCCACAAGTTTCGTGGCTTGCCCGCAAATTCCTGAACGCTCGCGAATCCAGTGTAGGAGTGAGCCTGCTCGCGAAAGCGGAGTGTCAGTCATAGATGATCTGGCTGACCTGACGCCTTCGTGAGCAAACTCACTCCCACAGGTTTCCTGGCTCGCCCGGAAATTCCTGAACGCCCGCAAATCCAGTGTGGGAGCGGGCTTGCTCGCGAAAGCGGAGTGTCAGTCATAGATGATCTGGCTGACCTGACGCCTTCGTGAGCAAGCCCACTCCCACAGGGTTCATGGTTCGCTCAGAAAATCCCGAACACCACAAATCCAGTGTGGGAGCGGGCTTGCTCGCGAAAGCGGAGGGTCAGTCATAGATGATCTGGCTGACCTGACGCCTTCGTGAGCAAGCCCACTCCCACAGGGTTCATGGTTCGCTCAGAAAATCCCGAACACCACAAATCCAGTGTGGGAGCGGGCTTGCTCGCGAAAGCGGAGTGTCAGTCATAGATGATCTGGCTGACCTGACGCCTTCGTGAGCAAGCCCACTCCCACATTTTTCGTGGTTGCTCAAAAATTCCTGAACACCCCCAAATCCAGTGTGAGAGCGAGCTTGCTCGCGAAAGCGGAGTGTCAGTCATAGATGATCTGGCTGACCTGACGCCTTCGTGAGCAAGCCCACTCCCACAGGTTTCCTGGCTTGCCCGGAAATTCCTGAACGCCCGCAAATCCGGTGTAGGAGCGAGCCTGCTCGCGAAAGCGGGGTGTCAGTCATAGATGATCTGGCTGACCTGACGCCTTCGTGAGCAAGCTCACTCCCACAGGTTTCCTGGCTTGCCCGGAAATTCCGGAACACCCCCAAATCCAGTGTGAGAGGAGATTCATTTTGAGCGCACAAAAAAGCCCGGCATCGCTGTCGGGCTTCGGTGTCTTCAGCGCTTCATGCGGCGATCTTGTTAGCCGCCATTTCCTTTTGTGGCTCGCCTTCAAGGCTTCCATTTGCGCGCCCAGTTCCTCGAGCTTGGCTTTGCCCAGAAGCTTCTGCGCTTTCGGGAACATTTCCTCTTCTTCCTCTTCGATGTGGTGCTCCAGCAGCTCCTTGACCACTTTGACCCGACCGGCAAATTCCGGGGTGCCCGGATCGGTTTCTTTCAGATCAGGCAGCACCAGCGAGTCCACGGTGCGGTGCTCTTCCTTGGCCTCGTAGTACATGATGTCTTCTTCCTTGCTGCCGGCTTCCTTGAAGGCAGGGTAAAGAATTTCTTCTTCAAGGCGAGTGTGGATGGTGATTTCCATTTCCAGTTTGCCCAGCAACTCGACGCGTTTTTTCAGCGCGCGGTCGGTGGACTCACTCAGTTGGCTGAGGATGGCTTTTACTTTTTCATGGTCGGCTTTGAGAAGGTCGATGGCATTCATTTTTTAAGGCCTCTGCTTTTCACGGATTGAACACAGCGTTCTTTTTTCACGCTGCTGTGTATTCAGGAAGAGGCTATCGCAGGACTCATGCCAACTCGCCGATCAAGCACAACCCTTCTAAATCAAGGGCTGGCATCGAAGCAGGCACAATGCTTTCGTGCAGCCTGCAAGATCTCCGCGCAACAGACATTGCATATAACAAGCCCGGCATAAGCCGGGCTGTGGTGATGCTGAGACGGGCCTGCATCTCTGGTTCACCGGTTCGCCTGGGAAGGCGAAATGCGACCGACATGCTTGGGCCCCGCCAGTGCCCAGGCGATCAGACCGAACAGCGGCACAAACACGATCAGCACGATCCACACGCCTTTATTGCTCGATTTCCCCTCGCTTTTACGCACCCGGTTGATGGCCCAAAGCTCGATCAGCACGAGAATGACCGCCAATACGATCCACACGGTTTCGATTTGCATAGGCTTACCTCCTGATGGTCTGTGCGTTAGGCGACAAGCGGGGCGTTGGGTTCATTCTTTTTGCCCGGGACAAGCGGACGCAGTGATACCCGGTTGCAAAATAGATGTCTGATTGCCGCTGCGGCCTATATCCTCAGCGCCATACGTTTGGGCTGGAACAGGGACAGGGCAATGGCATTCAGGGTGATGGTCGTCGGTGGTTACGGCAATTTCGGCAGCATCGTCTGTCGGCATCTGGCGCAGATGCCAGAGATTGAGCTGCTGCTGTCGGGCCGCGATGCGCGCAAGTTGCAGCGCAAGGTTGACGAGCTGCAAGCGCAGTCGGGCCGCCCGTGCGAAGGCTGGTGCGGCGATGCAATGGGCGCAGATTTTCAGGCGGCGCTGCGCGAGCTCAATATCCAGTTGGTGGTGCACACCGGCGGGCCGTTTCAGGGGCAATCCTACGCAGTGGCTGAAAGCTGCATCGGCGCCGGGGTCAATTATTGCGATCTGGCTGACTGCCGCACCTTCGTCAACGGCATTGATGTACTCAACGCCCGCGCCAGGGAAGCCGGCGTAGCGGTGCTCAGCGGTTGCAGCTCCGTGCCGACCTTATCTTCGGCAATCATCGATCAGCAGCGCTCGCGTTTTGCGCGAATCGACTCGATCGAGCATGGCATTTCTTCCTCGGCAAAAATGCCGGGGCTGTCCACGGTCGAGGGGTGCTCGCCTATGCCGGCAAACCGATCAAACAATTGAAAAACGGCCAGGTTCACGAAGTATTGGGCTGGCTCGACCTGACCCTGCGCAGCATGCCGCAACTGGGCAAGCGGGTGCTGGCCAATGTCGATGTGCCGGACATGGGTATTTTCGCACGCCGCTATGGCGCACAGACGCTGCGCTTCAAGGCTGGCGCCGGCCTGAAGCTCGGCGGTGTCGCCAACGCCTTGCTCGCGCAAGCCTTGCGCTTTGGTCTGGTGCGCGATCATGTGCGCTGGGCGGCGCGTCTGCATCGCTTGGGCACGTGGTTCGAACGCTTCGGTGATGGCAAAAGCGCGATGTACATCGATGTTCAAGGCATCGGACTTGACGACCAGCCGCTGAGCATGACCGCGCAACTCACCGCACTGAATGACAAAGGCCCGGAAATTCCCAGCTGCGCCGCCGTCGCTCTCGCAATCAAAATGGCTCGGGGTTATGTACCGCAGGCCGGCGCGCGGCCGTGTGTTGGCGAAATCAGCGTCGATGAATATCTGGCGGCGATCAACGATCCGGCCAACTTGAGCCTGTCGGTTCAGTTCGCCGAAGGGCATCGTTGAGATGCTCTATCTCTGCCTGAAGTACTTGCACGTCATTGCGGCGATTTTCCTCTTTGGTTTCGGCATGGGCTCCTACCTCTACCTGATCGCCGCCAGCCGCAGCGGCAACCCGCAAGTGATCGCCCATGTCGCACGAATGGTGGTGCGCTTTGATACGTGGATCACCACGCCGGCCGGGTTTGTGCAGGTCATTACCGGCTATCTGCTGATGCGGCTCTCGGGGCTTGCGATGAGCACCGAATGGCTGCTGACTTCGCTGATCATTTTTATCTGTGTGGGCGCGTTGTGGCTGCCGGTGCTGGTGTTGCAAAAGCGTTTGCAGACCATGGCGCTGAGCGCGGGCGAGGCTGACCAGCCGCTGGATGATCGCTACGCGAGCACGTACCGCTGGTGGTTCTGGATGGGCGTCGCCGGGTTCGCCGGGATGTTTGTCATCGTGCTGATGATGGTGACGAAAATGACGCCGCTGCAACTGATCAACTTAGCCGTGGGCCTTTAGGAAACGGCTTTCGTGATCCGCTGTTGGCAGCAGGCAAGTGTCGTACCTGCCGAACAGGCGATAGCGATTCAGCGCGATGCGATCGTAAGCCCAATCGCGCAGACGACGCGGGACAATGCGCAGCAGTTTCAGCGGCTGCCAGCGCCCCGGCAATTGCCCGACCACTTCCAGGAATGCATCCGAGCGCTCCCAATAATGCCGGTCGCGGAGCACCGCCATGGTGTCGAACTCGTCCAGCGGCAAACCGGCCCACGCCAGCAAGGCCTGGCCCTCGGGCGATTGCACGGTCGCCAGCCGCACGCGGCGCTGGCGGTCATGGCGAATCAGAAAACGCGCCCAGCCGTTGCACAGTTTGCACACGCCGTCGAACAGCACCACGGTTTCGCCGGGCTTGAGCAGTGGCGCGGGGGTAGGGCAGGTTTTCATGGCAGGCATCGGCGGATGTCCTTGGCGGCGATTGTCGTGATCATAACCTCGATTATCGGACTATAAGAATGGATCGCGCCGGTAGTGCCCAGGCGATATTCCGTGCACGCGGCGGAAGGCAGCGCCAAAAGCCGCGTCGGACAGATAGCCCAGTGACGCGGCGACAGTCGCCACAGTGTCTCGACCATTGCGCAAGCGAAACGCGGCCACGCGCATCCGCCAGCGCGTGGCGTATTCGACTGGCGCTACACCCATGCATGTCTTGAACAGCGCGGCGAAACCGGATCGCGACATACAGGCAATCTCGGCCATTTGCGTCAGGCGCCAGGGCTTTTCCGGAGCCGCATGAATGGCGCGCAAGACGCCAGCGATCGCCGGTTCCCGCAGCCCGCCCAGCCACGCCAGTTGTTCGGCATCGGCGCTATTGATGTGATGGCGCAGCGCATGGATGAAGATCAGCCGCAGCAGGTCATTGCACATTGCCTGCGAGCCGGCCTGATGCGACGGCCACTCGCGGCCCAGTTCATCGAGCAGCCAGCCAAACGACGAGGCGCCTGCGGTTTCGGCACGAATGATCAGCGAGGCCGGCAACACCTCAAGCAGCTCTGTCGCGCCTGGACCCGACAGCGACACGCTGCCCCCAGCAACTCCACATCCTCGCCGACGCCGAACGTCGCCGAGGCGCCGTCGAAGGCAAAAACATCTGCAGCGTTCACCGCCTCGACATCGACGCCGCTGGCCAGAATGAACGGCGTACGCGACACCACAAAACAGTCGCCGGCCTGCAACAGGCGCGCCGGCATGCCTTGCATGCGCAGCCAGCATTCGCCTCGTCGCACAACGTTGAATTTCAGTTCGATGGGTTGGAAACGCAGCGCCCAGTCGCCTCCCGCTTGCAAGCGAACCGAGCAGGCTGCGCGCAGTTCCGAGAGTGCCAATACGGCAGAGAGTGGATCGCCAGCAGGATTTTGGATGACCACGACAGAAACCTGGATTTATCAGACTGGTTCGTCCCGAGAGCTTAGCCAAGAATGAAGGCCTTCGATAGCTCACTCAGGATTACCCTCATGGTCACGCTTCAACAACCTGTGCAATCACCGTTCAACGCCGCCAGCACAGCGGCCGAGGTCATGGCCGGCGTCGATCTGCACGGGCAACTCGCCGTGGTCACTGGCGGTTATTCCGGCCTCGGTCTGCTGACGGTGAAAAGCCTCGCGGCGGCGGGCGCGCAAGTCATTGTGCCGGCCAGAGATACGGCGCGTGCTCAGGCAGCATTGGCGGGTGTTGACGGTGTCAGCGTGATGCCCATGGATCTCATGCAGGCCGAGTCGGTGGCGGCGTTCAGCCACAGCGTGGTCAGCGCGGGTCAGCCAGTGTCATTGCTGATCAACTGCGCCGGAATCATGGCCGCGCCATTGCTGCGTGATGCCGATGGCCATGAAAGCCAGTTCGCGACCAATCACTTGGGCCACTATCGCCTGACCTGCGGCCTTTGGCCGGCGCTGGTCAAGGCTGGGCAGGCGCAGGTGCTGTCGGTGTCCTCGCGCGGGCATCAGATTGCCGGGGTCGACTTTGATGACATCGATTTCTTGCAGCGGCCGTATGACAAATGGGTCGCCTATGGTCAGTCGAAAACGGCCAACGCCTTGTTCGCGATTGCACTGGATCAGCGTGGGCGTAGCCATGGCGTTCGCGCATTTTCATTGCATCCGGGGCAGATCCTGACGGACCTGGCACGGCACTTGAGCACGGCGGAACTTGCCACATTCGATGCGCTGGATGAGCAGGGCCGGCCACGGCTGGATGCCCACAACGGACTGAAAACGGTGGAGCAGGGCGCCGCGACGGGGTTGTGGTGTGCGACCAGTGCGGCGCTTGCGGAGTTGGGTGGCGTGTATTGCGAAGACTGCAATGTTGCGCCGATCAATCAACCTGAAGTCGGCCGCAAGGGTGTTGCGAAATGGGCGGCGGATGGCGAGTTGGCGGAGCGACTCTGGGCGGTTTCGGAGCAATGGACTGGGCTCACGGTGGCATAAATCGAATCAAAGGCCAAAAGCCCCTCATCCTAGCCCTCTCCCGGAGGAGAGGGGACTGACCGAGGTGTTTAGTAGAGATACGCCGACCTGAAATACCGGGTCGAACTCAGGATTGAACCTCAGCGAAATCGGCTCCCTCTCCCTCGGGAGAGGGCTGGGGTGAGGGCTGAGGTTTCCGGCAAAACGCACAATCGCGGCGCTCACTCCCCAGCTTCGCCCAGAATTCCTCCGCCGACGGACTGATCGGTGCCGTCGGGCGAGTCAAATGAATCTCCAGTGGTATATCCCAACTTTCATCCAGTGCCCTGACCAGACGCCCGTCAGCCATTTCCTGTTCGGTCAGGCTTTTCGGCAGCCAGGCCACACCTTTGCTTTCCAGCGCCATCGACATCAGCACTGCGGCCAAGTGGCTGCTGAACAGCGGTTTCAGGTGCAGATAATCAGCCTTGCCATGCAACCTGTGGGCGACGATTCGGCCCAGTCCGGATTCGTGGGTGTAGGCCAGATAGGGCAGGGTTTCAGGCGACGTGCCGAACTGGGCTGAAGCACTCGCCAGCGGCACAAGTACGTCCTCGCCGACCTTCTTGCCAATGAACTGATCAGGCGCCAGTAATGGCGGAACGTCGGGGTGGCGATGGCATAGCAGGAACTGCACCTGGCCATGAATCAGCATCTGTTCGCACACGGCCATGCTGTCGGAATGCAGGCGAACCGCATCGATCGGCGCGCCACTTTCGGCGCTGCGCAACCAGCGTGGGAAGAAGGTGAATGACAGCGAATGAGTGGCGGCGAACTGCAAGGTTTTCGCGGCCATGCCGGCCACTTCCTGAGCCTCGGAGCGCATGCGGTACAGGCGTCTGGCCGCTTCCTGGGCGCTGGGCAAAATCTGCCGGCCGGCCTCGGTCAACGTCGCGCCTTGCGGGGTGCGCACGAACAATTCGACACCCATCCAGTTCTCCAGCGAGCGCACTCGGCGACTGAACGCCGGCTGCGTCACATGGCGCGCTTCGGCGGCCCGGACAAAGCTGCCGTACTCGGCCAGTGCTGAAAAATCCTCAAGCCAAACCAGTTCCAAGGGCAATGCCTCCTGTGCATAGGGCGCGGCATTAATAGCATTGGGCGGGTGTCGTCGCAAAGCATAACGTTGGGTCACCACAACAAGAGGAACCCGTCATGCGTATCGTCGATATCCGTGAAAAAACCGTCTCCATTGCTTCCCCGATCGCCAATGCCTACATCGATTTTTCGAAGATGACCTGCTCGGTCGTCGCGGTCATTACCGACGTGATTCGCGACGGCAAACCGGTCATCGGTTACGGCTTCAACTCCAACGGTCGCTACGGCCAGGGCGCGTTGATGCGCGACCGTTTTCTGGCGCGGATCACTGAAGCCGACCCGGAAACCCTGATCGATCACGAGAACAATAACCTCGATCCGTTCGCCATCTGGAAAACCCTGATGACCAACGAAAAACCGGGCGGGCATGGCGAGCGTTCAGTAGCGGTCGGCACCATCGATATGGCGGTGTGGGACGCGGTGGCGAAGATCGAAGGCAAGCCGCTGTATCGCCTGCTAGCCGACCGTTATCGCAACGGCGTCGCCGATGACAAAGTCTGGGTGTATGCGGCGGGTGGCTATTACTACCCGGGCAAGGACCAGAGCAAGCTCAAGGCGGAAATGCAGAGCTATCTGGATCGTGGCTACGACGTGGTCAAGATGAAGATCGGCGCGGTGCCGCTGGACGAAGATATCCGCCGCATCGAAGCGGTGCTCGAAGTGGTGGGCGACGGCCAGCGCCTGGCGGTCGACGCCAACGGCCGCTTCGATCTGCAGACCGGTATCGCCTACGCCGAAGCGATCAAGAAGTACAACCTGTTCTGGTACGAAGAAGTCGGCGACCCGCTGGATTATGCGCTCCAGGCTGAGTTGGCCAATCACTACGAACTGCCGATGGCCACCGGCGAAAACCTCTTCTCTCACCAGGATGCCCGCAACCTGTTGCGCCACGGCGGCATGCGCCCTGACCGCGACTACCTGCAATTCGACTGCGCGCTGTCCTACGGTCTCGTCGAGTACATGCGCACCCTGAAAGTGATGGAAGAGCTGGGTTGGTCCTCGCGCCGCGTGGTGCCGCATGGTGGTCACCAGATGTCGCTGAACATCGCCGCCGGTCTGCACTTGGGCGGCAACGAATCGTACCCGGACGTGTTCCAGCCATTCGGCGGGTTTGCCGATGGCATCCGAGTGGAGAACGGCTACGTCGGGCTGCCGGATATCCCGGGCGTCGGCTTCGAAGCCAAATCTGCGTTGTATGCCGTCATGCGCGAACTGGGCGAGGGCTGATTCGGTTTTATCTGCGGCCTCGTTTGCCGAGGCCGCACCTTCCGGCGTCATCCTCGACGCCAAAGCCACATGCCCACCACAACAATAAAATGAGGTGCTTCCGTGGAAACTTCAAAATCGCGCTGGTACAGCCAGCTCTATGTGCAAGTGCTGATCGGCATCGTCATCGGCGCTGCCATCGGATACTTCGTGCCCGACATCGGCGCCAAGCTGCAGCCGTTTGCCGACGGTTTCATCAAGCTGATCAAGATGCTCCTGGCGCCGATCATTTTCGGCACGGTGGTGGTCGGTATCGCCAAGATGGGCAGCATCAAGGAGGTCGGACGGATCGGTGTGAAAGCGCTGATCTACTTCGAGATTCTTTCCACCATCGCTCTGGTGGTCGGCCTGATCGTAGTCAACGTGGTCAAGCCCGGTGCCGGCATGAACATCAACGCCGGAACCCTCGATGGCAGCGCTGTCAACAAATACAGCCAGGCGGCGAGCGAGCAGGGCGGTCTGGTCGAGTTCTTCCTCAATATCATTCCGCATACCTTCCTCGGCGCTTTCTCCAATGGCGTCATGCTGCAAGTGATTCTGTTGTCGGTGCTGATGGGCGTCGCCTTGGTGCAAATGGGCGAAACCAGCAAACCGCTGATCAACACCATCGATCTGTTCCTGCAAGGTCTGTTCAAAATCGTCGCGATGGTCATGCGTCTGGCGCCGCTGGGCGCGGGGGCCGGCATGGCATTCACCATCGGCAAATACGGCATTGGCACTCTGCTGTCGCTGGGGCAGTTGCTGGTCGCGCTGTACATCACCACGCTGATCTTCATCGTCGTCGTACTGGGCACGGTGGCGCGATGGTCGGGTATGCCGATGATGCAGTTTCTGCGTTATTTCAAAGATGAAATCCTGATCACCCTGGGCACCTGTTCGACCGAAGCGGTGCTGCCGCGAATGATGGTCAAACTGGAAAAGCTCGGCTGCAAGAAATCCGTGGTCGGCATGGTCCTGCCGACGGGCTACACCTTCAATGCAGACGGCACCTGCATCTACCTGACCATGGCGGCGATTTTCATTGCCCAGGCGACCAACACGCCGCTGACGTTCATGGATCAGATGATTCTGCTCGGCGTGTTCCTGCTGACCTCCAAAGGCTCGGCCGGTGTGGCGGGGGCGGGGTTTGTAACGCTGGCGGCCACCCTCACCACCATTCACTCGATTCCTCTGGTGGGCCTGGTGCTGCTGTTGGGCATCGACCGCTTCCTCAACGAAGCGCGAGCAGTGACCAACCTGATCGGCAACGGCATCGGCACCATTGCCATTGCCAAGTGGGACAACTCTTTCGATGTCGAAGCGTGCGAGCGGGAAATCGCTGCCATGAAGCACGCCAAGGCCGAACGTAAATCGTTGCTGGCGCACAAGTAAACCCGAAGCGTGGCGATCAGCACCTCTGTTGGCGATCCGGGTCGCTGAAACAGGTGCTGATCGACACCGCACGAGCTGCCTGGGTTGACACTCCTATCGTACTCATGAAATATATAGCGCACTATACAATAGCGAACTATGAAATGAGCTCGAGCCGAAATCACGTGGGAACGCAGCTGTCGTTTTCACTCTACGCCGCCGCCAACCGGGTCGTGCGTTTGCACAAGCCGTATCTGGAACCCCTGGGCATAACCTTTCCGCAATATCTGGTGATCCTCCAACTTCTCGATGGCGCGCCACTGTCGGTGGGCGAACTCGGCACTTACCTGGCCATGGATGCGGGAACCATCACGCCGCTACTCAAACGCTTGGAAAGCGCCGGACTGGTCACGCGCAAGCGCGATCCGGCAGACGAGCGCCGCGTGCTGATCGACCTGACGCCTGAAAGCCGAGCCATGGAAAATGACATCAGAGCCATCACCGGCAAAATCAAATCTGCCTGCCAACTCGATGAGCAGGGGATTGAGGCGCTTCGTCTGACGCTGGATGCGCTTGCCCATCCGGCGGCTGACTGAGCCGACGACTCAATCCAAACGCGCGCTCAACCGGGCGATAACACACGTACCAGAGAGGGTATTGAAATGAACATCGGAATCATCGGCGCCGGCCACATCGGCGCGACGCTGGCACGCAAGCTGGCGGCCTGCGGTCATCAGATCAAACTGGCCAATTCGAAAGACCCGCAAAGCATTCAGACGCTCGCTGACGAGGTCGGTGCCAAGGCGGTGACCAAAGAGCAGGCCGTGGCCGACGTCGACGTGATCATCCTGTCGATTCCCTTCGCCCGATACCCTGATTTGAAACAAATGCTGAGCCAGGTTCCCGAGCAAGTCGTGGTCATCGATACCTCCAATTATTACCCGCAGCGTGACGGGGCAATCAGGGAAGTGGACGAGGGCAAACCTGAAAGCGTCTGGGTCAGCGAGCAGATCGGCCGCCCGCTGATCAAAGCGTGGAACGCCGTACTCGCTGCTACGCTGGCCGATCAAGGTCAACCTGCCGAATCCGCAACTCGCATCGCCTTGCCAGTCGCCGGCGATGATGTGCGTGCTGAGGCGATCGCGCAGGATCTGGTCGAAGAAACCGGATTCACCGCGCTCGCTGCCGGCGGTCTTCAGGATTCATGGCGTCAACAACCCGGGACCCCCGCTTACTGCACCGAGCTGACCCTGCCGGAACTCAAACAGGCGCTCGAAGCTGCGGACAAAGCCCGCGCGCCGCTGAACCGCGATGCTTTGATGGCCCGATTCATGGCGCCCGGCACAGAGTTCACCCGCGAGCAGATGGTTGCGATCAATCGGGAAATGACTGCCTGATTAGCGAGCCGACGCCTTCAGGTTTAAAGTCAATCTCAATTGCCATGCCGAAAAACCTGTGGGAGCGGGCTTGCTCGCGAAGGCGTCGGCACATTCGACACCATCATCGCCTGACACACCGCTTTCGCGAGCAAGCTCGCTCCCACAGTAGATAGATGATTCCCCCAGATCCTTGGCAACCTCAAAAACCAGCTTGTATTGCCACACCACAAATCCCCAGCCATGCCGAAAAAACTGTGGGAGCGAGCCTGCTCGCGAAGGCGTCGGCACATTCAACACCGTCATCGCCTGACACACCGCTTTCGCGAGCAAGCTCGCTCCCACAGTAGATAGATGATTCCCCCAGATCCTTGGCAACCTCAAAAACCAGCTTGTATTGCCACACCACAAATCCCCAGCCATGCCGAAAAAACTGTGGGAGTGAGCTTGCTCGCGAAGGCGTCGGCACATTCAACACGATCATCGCCTGACACACCGCTTTCGCGAGCAAGCCCGCTCCCCGCAGTAGATAGATGATTCACCCAGATCCTTGGCAACCTCAAAAACCAGCTTGTATTGCCACACCACAAATCCCCAGCCATGCCGAAAAAACTGTGGGAGCGAGCTTGCTCGCGAAGGCGTCGGCACATTCAACACCATCATCGCCTGACACACCGCTTTCGCGAGCAAGCCCGCTCCCACAGTAGATAGATGATTCCCCCAGATCCTTGGCAACCTCAAAAACCACCTTGTATTGCCACACCACAAATCCCCAGCCATGCCGAAAAAACTGTGGGAGCGAGCTTGCTCGCGAAGGCGTCGGCACATTCGACACCATCATCGCCTGACACACCGCTTTCGCGAGCAAGCCCGCTCCCACAGTAGATAGATGATTCCCCCAGATCCTTGGCAACCTCAAAAACCAGCTTGTATTGCCACACCACAAATCCCCAGCCATGCCGAAAAAACTGTGGGAGCGAGCCTGCTCGCGAAGGCGTCGGCACATTCAACACCGTCATCGCCTGACACACCGCTTTCGCGAGCAAGCTCGCTCCCACAGTAGATAGATGATTCCCCCAGATCCTTGGCAACCTCAAAAACCAGCTTGTGCTGCCACACCGCAAATCCCCAGCCATGCCGAAAAAACTGTGGGAGTGAGCTTGCTCGCGAAGGGGGCGGCACATTCAACAGCATCATCGCCTGACACACCGCTTTCGCGAGCAAGCCCGCTCCCACAGTAGATAGATGATTCCCCCAGATCCTTGGCAACCTCAAAAACCAGCTTGTATTGCCACACCACAAATCCCCAGCCATGCCGAAAAAACTGTGGGAGCGAGCCTGCTCGCGAAGGCGTCGGCACATTCGACACCATCATCGCCTGACACACCGCTTTCGCGAGCAAGCTCGCTCCCACAGTAGATAGATGATTCCGGCTGGCGCAAGGTCACCGATGCAGTGCATGGCGCTGGTGGCCGGATCATCGCGCAGCTGTGGCACATGGGCCGGGTCGTGCACCCGAGTTTCCTTGGCGGCGGCCAGCCGGTTTCCGCATCGGTCACCACCGCGCCGGGGCAGGCGCACACCTACGCCGGCAAGCAGCCGTATACCCCGGCGCGCGCGTTACCGCTGGAAGAAATCCCCGCATTGCTGGAAGACTTTCGACAGGCGACCCGCAATGCAATCGAGGCGGGTTTCGATGGCGTGCAGATCCACGCCGCCAACGGTTATCTGATCGACCAGTTTCTGCGCGACAGTGACAATTTCCGCAGCGATGCCTATGGCGGTTCGATCGACAACCGCATCCGCTTGCTCAAGGAAGTGACCGAGGCGGTCGCCGAAGTCATCGGCGCCGACCGCACCGGCGTGCGCTTGACCCCAAGCAGCTACGAGCAGGGCATCCTTGACAGCGATCCCGAAGCGCTGTTCATCCGCGCCGCCGAGGTGCTGTCAGCGATCGGCATTGCTCATCTGGAAGTCCGCGAGCCACCGCTGGACGGCACTTTTGGCAAGTCTGAACGACCGCCGCTGGCCGGGGTGATCCGCGATGTATTCAAAGGCGTGCTGATCCTCAATTCGGACTACGGATTTGCGCGGGCGCAAGCACAATTGGACGCAGGGCTCGCCGATGCGATTGCGTTTGGACGGCCGTATATAGCCAATCCGGATCTGCCGCTTAGATTTGCCCGCCAGTTGCCATTGGCCCAGAGCGAAATGAGTACGTGGTTCAGCCAGGGCTGGGAAGGGTATTTGGATTACCCGGCGGTGAGTGACGTTTGAACGCATGATTGCCACGTTTCGACTGCCCGCTGTGGAGTGCTCAATGGGCAGATGTTTTACCCGATTCAGCGCAAGCGCGATGTCCGTTGCGAGGACAGCACCTGTTCAAGCTGAGGTTCGAGCACGGCTTTGTGCGCGGCCAATACATGCGCCTGCGCCCACTCCAGATCAGGGTGCAGCCATTCCAGCGCATCCTTTGCGGTGAACGCCAACAGACGCTGACGTTTCATTTCTGTGTCCTCATGGGTGATCAATGCCAGGCCATCACAACCGCTACGGGTTCCGCTGACCTGAGCAAGTGCGGCGAGAAAGATCGGACAAGGCTCACGGGCTGTGGTGTAGGCAAGGTTGCGCGAATGAATGAACATTCCGGCGTCGAGGGCCTCATACCAGCCTTCCACCGCGACGAGCATGCGCCCGTCGTGTTTGACCCGGTCAAATAACTTCGAGCGCATGACCAGATGCAACGGCAAATGGGTCAGCGGAGGCAGGGCGCCCATCGACCAGGTGGGTGACCAGCCCCAGCGCACGGGCAAGCAGTCCAGAGCACCGTCGCGGCGACAGATGCCATTGACCTGCATACCCGGTTTGATGAGGTGGCGCCCGTCAGGTGCGCATTTGCCGGAAGCGCCGTCACCGGCCGTATCGGCTTGTGCGTCAACGTTTGCCATCTGGCCGGTCACCAGAAGAGTCGCCAGTTGTTGCGGGGCGGTGTGTTGAACGATGTACTCACACATTGCAAATCTCCTGGTCGGCAGAGCTTTGCGCACGGCACGCAAGTCCGGCGTTTCTCGCGTTGTGCTGCTCTGGGGCAGATGGGCGGCGCGGGTTTTTCATATCGCCAGATCCTCGTCCCAACACACCGCCTTCGATTCGTGCCATTGCACGTCGGTAACGCCGAACCGTTCGGCCATAGGCTTTGAGAAACGCTTCAGCGGAGGCCGGCCGGGCTTGGGGATCGGCGTCAACCCTGCGTCGCAACTTGCCCACTGCCAGGCTTCCGCGTTGTTCATCAATTTGGCGCGGATAATGAAGGATTTGGGCACGCCGTGAAGGCGGTATTTGATCATGTACAAATCTGTCTGGCTCATGAGGCTCTCCTGTTGCTCATGAAAGAGGGATGTTCCTCGTGCCAGGAAATTCATAGATTTTTCTAACATCTCGACATGCGTTCGTATCGGTTGAAAATAAGTTATACAGACCGCGCTTACGGTATAAGGAGCTCGTGTTTTCCACTGAGCTAGTTTGAGAAAAGAGACTAAGCGGAACGACGGAATATAATGAAGTCACATGGCCGGTGGTGGCATTTAGATGTTATTTATCTTCACGACGAATATCGCTGCGTTTATTCCGCACAACTCTGCAAATTAGCAGCCGATACAACTAAGCTGGAACGCAAGTACAAGTAAGTCTGCGGGTTCTATTAATTAGGAAGCTTTGCAAACGAAGCGACAAATTGATTTTTTTGTACAGATTTGATTCGACTCATGTAATGGTTGATGACCCGATTGTGCCTTGACAGGAAGAAGGGCCATGGAAAACGACGACCTGCGTCAAACTTGTACAAGTTGCAACAAGCTGTACAAAACCTCGCCGCAAGCAGAGCGTTACAAGGCAAGCGCCGGCCATGCGGGGCTTTGTGAGACCTGTCTCCAAACCGAACAGGAGCGGGTGATCGACGAGCGTTTGGCCCTGTGCGCCGCGAAGATGCTGGTGATTGATCGTCAGTTCAAGCCACCGGCGAAGCGCTGATGTCGTCGTCGGCTTTCAAGTAAAGCGGGGCGCCGGACTGCCGATGCCCCAGTTTTGGTTTGCCGTTTTTATTGACCAGCGTTCAAGCTCCTCGATTAATCAGCCACGCGAAAAACGCCAAGAACGGCGCCAATAAAACTGCACCGCCAATCACCACTGCCCAACCCCAGGCAAAGCCACGCTCACCCTTGAACCGCCCGCCGCTCAATAACCGCAGTACAAAGACGCCTGTGCGATGGGCCAGCAAATCAATAATGAAATCCATGTCATCACGGCTCCTTTGTGCAATCTGACTTGCCAGTTCATTCATTTAACGCCGCGCCGTGCGTGTACTCACATCCACCCAGACCGCCAACACCAGAATGCTGCCCTTGACGATCATCTGCCAGTAACTATCCACGTCGAGCATGGACATGCCGTTGTCCAGACTGGTGATCACCAGCGCGCCGAGGAGGGCGCCGTAGACGGTGCCGGAGCCACCGCGCATGGAGGTGCCGCCGATGAAGCAGGCGGCGATGGCGTCGAGTTCGCCCATGCTGCCGGCCGAGGGCGAACCGGCGGCGAGGCGTGCGGTGTTGACCACGCCGGCGAGGGCGCACATCACGCCCATGATGCCGAAGATCCACAGCTTGACCGCTTGCACATTGATGCCTGACAGGCGCGTCGCTTCCATGTTGCTGCCGACCGAATAGACCCGGCGGCCGAACACGGTCTGGCTGGTGACGTAGCTGAACACACCGAGCAGAATCAGCAACAGCAGCACCGGCACGGGAATGCCGTCGTAACTGTTGAGGGTCTGGACGAAACCGGCCAGTACCGCGCCGATCACCAGCACGCGCACAACATCACGCACCAGCGAATGCGCCGCCAGACCGTGCAGGGCGCGATTGCGTCGTTGTTTCCAGGTCAGAAAAATCGTCAGCACGAACAGCAGCACACCCAGGCCAGTGCCGATCGCGTGGGGCAGATAACCCTGGCCGACGTAGACCAGCTCCGGCGATACCGGGGCGATGGTGGTGCCGCCGGTGATCCCCAGCAGAATCCCGCGAAACGCCAACATCCCACCGAGGCCGACGATAAATGAGGGGATGCGCAAGTAGGCGGCCATGTAGCCATTGGCGAGGCCGATCATCAGGCCGCACAGGGCAACCAGACTGAGATTCGCCAGCAGCGGAATGTGATAGACCACGTCGAGAATCGCCGCGAGGCCACCCAGCAGGCCGAGCAATGAGCCCACCGACAAATCGATCTCGCCGCTGATGATCACCAGCACCATGCCGCAGGCAAGGATTCCGGTGATCGACATCTGCCGCAGCAGGTTGGAAAGGTTGCGCGGGGTGAGGAAGCCGCCCTCGGTCTGCCAGCTGAAGAACAGCCAGATCAGCACCACGGCGAATACCAGCGCGAGCATCTTGTAGCGGGTGAACAGTTGTTTGACCTGATTCATTTACGCGGTTTTCCGATCATTATTGTTATGGCTGCCCGGCTGGCTGAGGGCGGCGGCGAGTACCTGTTCCTGGGTCAGTTCATGGTTGACGAAGTCTCCACGCAACTGGCCTTCGCCGATCACCAGCACGCGGTCGGAGACGCCGAGCACTTCGGCCAGTTCCGATGAAACCATGATGATCGACACGCCTTCGGCGGCCAGCGCGCCCATCAACTTGTAGATCTCATACTTGGCGCCGACGTCCACGCCTCGGGTCGGCTCGTCGAGAATCAGTACGCGCGGTTTGGCCAGCAGCATTTTCGCCAGCACGGCTTTCTGCTGGTTACCGCCCGACAGGCTGGTGATCGGCAAGGACGGACTTGCGGTCTTCAGATGCAGACGGGAGATTTCCCGGTCGATGCAGCCCAGTTCGGCTTCGGCATCGATGCGGGTCATTTTCGAATAACTCTCGAGCACGGCGAGGGTGATGTTCTGGCCGACGCCGAGATCCGGAATGATGCCTTGGCGCTTGCGATCTTCGGGCACCAGGCACAGGCCGGCGCGGATCGCTTTCAGCGGCGTGCGCGTGTCGATTGGCTGGCCGTCCAGCCAGACTTCGCCTTCGTGGCGGCCGGGGTAAGCGCCGAACAGTGCGGTGACCAGTTCGGTGCGGCCGGCGCCGACCAGCCCGGCAATGCCAAGAATCTCGCCGCGCTTGAGGCTGAAGGAAATGTCGTCGACCCGTTTGCGCTTGGGGTTGTCGACGTCGTAGCAAGTGATGTGGCGCGCCTCGAAAATCACCTCGCCAATCTCATGCGGCTCGCTGGGGTAGAGGTTGCTCATTTCGCGGCCGACCATCTGCGTGATGATCTGCGGAATGTCCATGTCCGCCATGGCGGTGGTGGCGATGTGTTTGCCGTCGCGGATCACCGAAATGGTGTCGCACACGGCGGCGACTTCATCGAGCTTGTGCGAGATGTAGACGCAGGCGACACCCTTGGCTTTGAGGTCGCGGATGATGTCGAGCAGCACTTCGATTTCCGAGCGGCTCAGGGCCGAGGAGGGCTCATCGAGGATCAGCAGACGCGCCTGTTTGTTCAGGGCTTTGGCGATTTCCACCA
The DNA here is from genome assembly GCA_030544685.1 of Pseudomonas sp. B21_DOA. Taxonomy (NCBI): domain Bacteria; kingdom Pseudomonadati; phylum Pseudomonadota; class Gammaproteobacteria; order Pseudomonadales; family Pseudomonadaceae; genus Pseudomonas; species Pseudomonas sp. B21_DOA. The sequence continues at coordinate 3,415,379 of CP086683.1, forward strand.
GTTGCTGATAACCGCCGCCGTACTGCGAAACCGGCAGCGAAACGTTCATGTCCGGCACTTTCAATTCACGCATCAACGCTTCGGCGCGGTGGATCATCGCCGGATAGTTCATGCGCCCGCCGGGCAGCGTCAACTCATGGCCCATGAAGATGTTTTCCGCCACCGACAGATCGGGAACCAACGTCAGCTCCTGATGGATGATGACGATGCCGGCGGCTTCGGTTTCGCTGATCGATTGCGCCCGGAGCGGTTGCCCGTCCCAGAGGATTTCGCCGTCCCAGGTGCCATGGGGATAGACCGCCGAGAGGATCTTCATCAGCGTCGACTTGCCGGCGCCATTCTCGCCGCACAGGCCCACGCATTCGCCGGGCCGGACCTTGATGTCGATGCCGTTGAGCGCTTTGACACCGCCGAAGGTTTTGACGATGCCGTTCATTTGCAGCAGATAGTCGGACATGGAAAAGGCTCGTATACCAGGGACCTGAACACCACAAAGCCCTTGTGGGAGCGAGCTTGCTCGCGAAAGCGTCAGTTCAAGCAATGCATCGCTGACTGATACACCGCCTTCGCGAGCAAGCTCGCTCCCACAGGGTTCTTCGCATAACTGAGATTTGGGCTCTGGTTATTTCCCGGCAATCTGCGCCTTGGTGTAGAAGCCGTCCTGTTCGAGCAAGTCGATGTTGTCCTTGGTCAACGGCGTTGGCGTGAGCAGGATGGTGTCGACCTTTTGCTGCCGTTGTCGTACTGCGAGGTGTAGGCCGGTTTTTCGTTGCGTGCCAGTTGAACCGAGAGCTTGGCCGCTTCGGACGCAATGAGTTTCAGCGGTTTATACACGGTCATGGTTTGCGTGCCGGCGATCACGCGTTTGACCGCTGCGAGGTCGGCGTCCTGACCGGAAATCGGCACCTTGCCGGCCAGTTGTTGCGCGGCCAATGCCTGGATAGCGCCGCCAGCGGTAGCGTCGTTGGAGGCGACGATGCCGTCGATTTTGTTGTTGTTACGGGTCAGGGCGTTTTCAACGATGCTCAGCGCTTCGGTCGGGTTCCATTCCTTGACCCACTGCTGGCCGACGATCTTGATATCGCCCTTGTCGATGGCCGGTTGCAGCACCTTCATCTGGCCTTCACGGAGGATCTTGGCGTTGTTGTCGGTGGGCGCGCCACCCAGCAAGAAGTAATTGCCCTTGGGCGCTGCTTTCAGCACGCCGCCGGCCTGCATCTCGCCGACCTTTTCGTTATCGAAGGAGATATAGGCGTCGACATCGGCGTTGAGAATCAGCCGGTCATAAGACACCACTTTGATCCCGGCTTTCTTCGCCTCGGCCACGGCGTTGGTCAGCACTGTCGCGTTGAACGGCACGATGACGATCACATCGACGCCGCGAGAGATGAGGTTTTCGATCTGTGAAATCTGCTTCTGCTCATTGGCGTCCGCCGATTGCACGAAGACTTTGGCGTCCATTTTTTCCGCCGCCGCGACGAAGTAATCGCGGTCGCGCGACCAGCGTTCCAGACGCAGGTCGTCAATGGAGAAACCGATTTTCGGGTGGGTGGCGTCGGCCATTACCGGCAGGGCCAACAACGCCAGGGCACTGGCCAACAGCGTACGTTTCAAGTTGTTCATGGTGGTGCGTCCTTTTATTTTTGTTGGAAAGACACGGCCTGACGATGAATCGGGCTGGTAGAACTGTAGAGAATCTGCCGACGCAGCAGGCACAGAATTGTCGTGCAATTGTCACAGCGTCGTTGCGTCGGCAGCCTCCCTTGGCGATCAGCGATACAGGTAACGGTTGACGATGTTTTCGAGCATTTCCTGGCGGCCGCTGACGGCTTGCGGGTTCAGCTCGTTGGTGAACGCGTGCTCGGCCAGCGACTCGAGATTGAAGTCGCCCGCCATCACCGCCTGCCCGAACGGCTGACGCCAACCGGCGTAGCGTTGATCCTTGAGCACTTGCAGTTGATCGTTCTCGACCATCGCGGCAGCGCGTTCCAGCGACAGGGCGAGAACGTCCATGGCGCCGACGTGGCCGTGGAACAGGTCGATCTCGTCGAGGCTCTGCCGGCGCACCTTGGAGTCGAAGTTGAAGCCGCCATTCTTGAAACCGCCGGCCTTGAGGATTTCATAGGTCGCCAGGGTCATTTCTTCGACGCTGTTGGGGAACTGGTCGGTGTCCCAGCCGTTTTGTGGATCGCCACGGTTGGCGTCGATGCTGCCGAAAATACCCAGCGATGCAGCCGTGGCAATTTCGTGATGGAAGCTGTGGCCGGCCAGGGTCGCGTGGTTGGCTTCGATGTTGACCTTGATTTCCTTCTCCAGCCCGTACTGCTGGAGGAAGCCGAACACCGTGGCGCTGTCGTAATCGTATTGGTGCTTGGTCGGCTCCTGCGGCTGGGTTCGATCAGCAGATCGCCGGTGAAACCGATCTTGTGCTTGTGCTCGACCACCATGCGCATAAAGCGCCCGAGTTGTTCGCGCTCACGTTTCAGGTCGGTATTGAGCAGGGTTTCGTAGCCCTCACGACCGCCCCACAGCACGTAGTTGGAGCCTTTGAGGCGATGGGTGGCGTTCATTGCGCTGAACACTTGCGCAGCGGCGCAGGCGAACACTTCCGGATCGGGATTGCTCGCAGCACCGGCGGCAAAACGTGGATTGCTGAAGCAGTTGGCGGTGCCCCAGAGCAACTTGATACCGCTCTGTTCCTGATGTTGCTCAAGGCGGTCGACCATTTGCGCGAAGTGTTCGCGGTACTCCTTCAGCGAGTTGCCTTCGGGGGCGACGTCCGTGTCGTGAAAGCAGTAGTAATCGATGCCCAGTTTACTGAAGAACTCGAACGCGGCTTCAGCCTTGCCAATGGCCAGTTGCATCGGCTCGCCGCTGCGTTGCCATGGGCGTTTGAAGGTGCCGGCACCGAACACATCGGAACCCGGCCAGACGAAGGTGTGCCAGTAGCACGCGGCCATGCGCAGGTGTTCGCGCATGGGTTTGCCGAGGATCAGCTTGTCGGCGTTGTAGTGGCGGAAAGCGAGGGGCGAATCACTGTTCGGGCCTTCGTAGCGAACCGGCTCGATATTGGGGAAATACTGCATGGACCTTGTCCTTGTTGTTCTTGGCGGTGTCTCGATACTAGCAACGGCCCCGTGCCCGCTGATTATGAAAAGCCTCAACTGCGAGTGCGATTTTGCGTATTGAGCTTATACGCTCGCACGCCTAGTCTGTGTCCATCGTCGCCGCGACGAAGCGACCCGGAACAGTCTAAAAACAATGAAGAGCCTACCGCCCGTGCACCGCATCGCCCTGTTGTTCAACGGCAGCAAGATCTACGACCGTGGAATCATCAGCGGCATCGGCAACTACCTGATCAGCACCCGCGCTTCCTGGGACCTGTTTCTGGAAGAGGATTTTCTCTGCCGCTTGAAAGGCATCGAGCGCTGGCAGGGTGACGGGATCATTGCCGACTTCGATGATCCGCTGATTGGCGAGGCGCTGGCCGACATTCATTTGCCGGTGGTGGCGGTGGGCGGTTCCTACGAGGATGCACGCGCCTATCCCAAAGCGATTCCCTACGTTGCCACTGACAACAACGCATTGATCACGCTGGCTTACTCGCATCTGGTCGAGGCGGGGTTGCAGCGCTTTGCCTGTTTCAGCCTGCCCGAGGCACAAGCCAATCGCTGGGCGCAGGAGCGGGAAAAGGCCTTTCGAAAACTGATGCAACGAGACGGCCTCCACGCTGAGATCTATCGCGGCATGGGCACCAGCGCGCCGCTCTGGGACAGCGCTGTGGAACAACTGATCGCCTGGCTGCACAGCCTGCCCAAACCGATCGGCATCATCGCGGTCAGCGACGCCCGCGCCCGGCAGTTACTGCAAGCCTGCCTGACCGCCGGCATTGCTGTGCCGGAGCAGGTCGCGCTGATCGGCATCGACAACGACCCGCTGACCCGCAGCCTGACTCGTGTGCCGCTGAGTTCGGTGATTCAGGGCACCGAAACCATGGGCCGCACCGCCGCGCAATTGCTGCACCAGATGCTCCACGGCATGCCGTCCACCGGTACGCAAATCCTGATTCCGCCTGACGCGGTCAACGTGCAGGTGTCGAGCCTGCACCAACCGTTGGGCAATCCCTACGTCATGCAAGCGCTGCTGTTCATCCGCCAATATGCCTGTCAGGGCATCAAGACCGCGCAAGTCGCGGCCTATGTCGGCGTGTCGCGCTCATCGCTGGAAGCGCATTTTCGCGCCGAGCGCGGATGCAGCGTGCATGACGAGATTCTGCGTTTCAAACTGGCGGCGGCTACCAGCGGTTTGAAGAACACCGATGCGGCGATTGCCGACATTGCCCAGGCCTGCGGCTTCAAGTCTGCGCAATACCTGCACACGGTGTTCCGTCGCGAGTTCGGCTGCACGCCCCGCGAATATCAGCAGGGCGGAGCGTAGTGCTGCGAATGGCTCACGCCAGCGCAGCGGCACTGGCTCTGGAGCGCCAGGCGAACGTCAGCACCATCAGCAGGCCCAGACCAGCCATCGCCGCGCCGGCCAGGGAAATCGCTGGATAACCCAGCCCGGCATTGATCACCGCGCCACCCAGCGCCGCGCCGATCGCGTTGCCGAAATTGAACGCGCCGATGTTCACCGCCGAAGCCAGATTCGGCGCGTCCTTGGCCGCTTCCATCACGCGCATCTGCAGCGGCGGCACCAGAGCGAAGCTGGCGATACCCCAGATCAGAATGGCCACGGCGGCCGGCAGCGGCCAGCGCATCAGCACCGTGAACGCCAGCAACACCACAATCAATGCGCTCAGCGACACGATCAGGGTGCGGTCGATCGAACGGTCGGCAGCCTTGCCACCCCACATGTTGCCCAGCGTCAAACCAATTCCGAACAACACCAGCATGGCGGTGATGAACGCGGCGGAGGCGTGGGTTTCGCTGCTGAGAATCGGCGCGATGTAGGTGAACACGGTGAACATCGCACTCGAGCCGACCACGGTCAGGGCCAGCGCGGCCAACACCGGACCGCGGCCCAATACACGTATTTCCGCCAGCGCACCCGCGCCTTGCTCTGCTTTCAGATTGGGCAGGGCGAACCACAAGGCGATCATGGTCAGCACGCCGAGACCGGTAATGCCCCAGAACGCCGTGCGCCAGCCGAACAGCTCACCAAACCACGCCGCCAGCGGTACACCGCCGATGGTCGCCAACGTCAGGCCCATGAACATCGCCGCCACGGCGCCGGCACGTTTTTCCGGCGCGACCACGCTGGCGGCCACCACCGAGCCGACCCCAAAGAATGCGCCGTGGTTGAGCGAGGTGATCACCCGGGCGACCATCAGGCTGTAGTAGTCGGTGGCCAGCGCCGACATCAGATTACCCAAGGTGAAAATCGCCATCAGCCCGATCAGCAGATAGCGCCGGGGGATCTTGCCAGTGGTCAGGGTCATCAGCGGCGCGCCGAGCAGCACGCCCAAGGCGTAGGCACTGACCAGCAACCCCGCAGCGGGAATGGAAACGCCGAGATCGGCGGCGATGCCGGGCAACATGCCCATCGGCGCGAACTCGGTGACGCCGATGCCAAAGGCGCCGACAGCGAGTGCAACAAGTGGTGGATTGATACGCATGGAAAGTCTCCTCATCTATGCCGCCAATGCTACGATCCATCGTTTTCAGGCGGTAGATGGCGATTTTGGCAATCACCTTTGCGTAAGAGGCACGAATGGACTTCAACGGCAGATCAGGGGAAATGAGCGTGTTCGTCACCGTGGCGCAGGAGGGCAGCCTCTCAGCGGCTGCGCGTGCGCTGGGGCTGACGCCTTCGGCGGTCAGTCGGATCATCGCCCGCGCTGAACAGCGACTCGGCACTCGGCTGTTGCTGCGCACGACCCGCGCGCTGACGTTTACCGCCGAGGGCGAGGCCTTCCTGCGCGGTGCCCGGCGAATTCTCGCCGACATGGACGAAGTGGAAGGGGCCATCACCGATCAAGGCGTACCCAAGGGCCGCTTGCGTGTCAGTGCCGCCCTTGGCCATGGACGGCTGACCATTGTGCCGCTGGTCGCAGCCTTTACCGTCCGCTACCCGAACATCGTCGTCGACCTCAGCCTTGGCGACGAAGTCGTCGACATCCTCGCCGGTCAGGCGGACGTCGCCATCCGCTTCGGCCATTTGCCCGACAGCCCACTCACCGCGCGCCGGCTCGGTCACACCGGCCAGGTCGTGGTGGCATCGCCCGACTATCTGCAACGTCATAGCACGCCTCAGCAACCCGAAGACCTGCTCAAGCACAACTGCCTACGCTTCAACTTCCGCCGCGCCGAAGCCAACTGGCCGTTTATCCGCGACGGCAAGGAGTTCTCGCTGAAAGTCAGCGGCAACATCGAATGCAGCAGCGGCGAAGCACTGGCCCAGTTCGCCAGACTCGGCGCCGGAATTGCGCGGATTGGCGAGTTCACCGTCAGGGAAGATTTGCAGCGCGGTACGCTGATCCCGCTGCTGCAAACGTTTAACCCGGGCGATGAGGAACCGATTCATGCGGTGTTCGTCGGCGGCGCGGCGATGCCGGTGCGGGTGCGGTTGTTTGTGGATTTTTGCTGGAGCAGCATCGGATGTAAGAGGTGGCGTCTTTTCATCGGATCTGATTCTGTGCACGCAAATGCAATCATATTGCTATCATTTGCAGCTCTTCATTTTTCAGTCTGAATACAGTGAGTACCGATGTTCGTGAAAACGCTGACTGGGTTGCTTGTCTTATTGGTTTGCGGCGTGCTGGGCGCTTGCGGAAAAACAGACCGTTTTGCCGACGGCTGGGATCAAGGCGGCAACCTGCATGACGTGAGTCTGCGCGAGTGGGCCTTTGCAACCGATGCCAACCGGCTTGCCAGTGCTGCCGATTTTGTCCGGGAATTTATTCCGGCGTTGCCAGCAGTGTCTTTGCCGCTTGCGAGCGCCCTGGTTGAAAAGTGCCTGACCGAGAGTGCGTATATAGCCGCTATCGAGGAGATTGGGGTGCGAAGCAGAATTGAACCCTGTATTGAATATGCTCAACAAACCGCCCAGAGCCTCGCGCAGGAATATGCCAAGCGCCAGGCTGTTTCCAGCCAGTAAACGGTCGCCAGCGAAGTATTGTCGAGTGTCGGCTCCCAGTTACAAAGGGCCACCGCAGAATGATGGACCAGGATGTTCTTTACTGGGCGCCGAGCGAGACAGGTTGTTGTTTTCACTCGACGAATCTGAGGCATGCAAAAGCGGTTTTGATACGCAGTTGCTTGATGGGTTCGATGCTTTCCTGAGATCCGATTTTTTTGACTACGCCCAGGCCGCAGTATTGTTGATTGAAGGTGAAGATCGGGAGAAGGCCAGCCTTGGGTTCAGTCCAGTAGCCCGACTTCAACGTATAGCTGGCCCCAGCCTGAGGGGTGAAAGAGAAGGGTATCTGGCAAAACTTTCCACCAACTGTTTGTCGGTAAGTCAAAACCAGCTCTTTGTCGACAGCTACCGGCGATTGGATAAAACCCTCGGTATAGGGCAAAGGCGTGAAGCCTGCGTAACATCCCGATTCGTTGAAGGTCATCGCATCGAGGTTAGTGCCGCTTTCATATTTAAGCCTGACCGTCGCCGAGGGTTCATCCTGCCGGGGAAATTGATACTGTTTACCCTGAAACAGTGAAGTACAACCGCTAAGTGCCAATGCTCCAGCCAAAAGCGTCAAACCAAATCTGCCATTCCCGTACATGTACTGCTCCTGGATACCATCGGACTTTTCAGAAGCAGATGATACCGAAAAGTGGCCACATGCTACTAAGCTTTACGAGGTTGCAGACAGCCCAAGATTTTCCCTCGCCCACTGCTCAGCCGTCGTGACCTGAATCGCCCGCTGCTCATTGAACGTGCCTGCTTTAGGCCACGCCACACCTCGACCTTGGGCAAACACCGCGCGGTATTTTTTGATGTGGTGAGTGGGGTCTTTTTCCAGTTCCTGCATCAGGTGCGGCACTGTCCAGACGTTACGCTTGAAGGGCCGTCCGAGCACGCGTTCGAGAAGGCCCGCGACCTGTTCATAGGTCAGCGTGTCGCCCGACAGATACACGATCTCGTTGCGAAAACGCGGTTCGAAGAAAACGATTTCTGCGGTCAGCTTGCCGATGTCGTCCGGGGTCGTGAGCGTCACACTGGTGTCCAGGCTGCCCAAGGCGTTAACGGTGGCGTTGTCGAAATCAACGACTTCAAATACTGGCTCAAACAGGAAGCTGGTAAACATGCCGGTCGAGATGATCACCCATTCGGTTTTGTCCTGCGCGCGCAGCAGTTCGCGCACGTCGAGTTGAGCATCGAACAGATCCTGCGGACTGCCCCGGCCGATCACCTCGAAATCCACGCCAAACTGCCAGGGAAAGTAGCGTTTGATGCCGGACTTGAGAGCAGCGGTCGCCAGCTTCATCGGCGTCTCGCGACCAGCCACCATGCCGGCGCAGCCGATGACGGTATCGAAAGGTGCGAAGACTTCGGCCAGTTGGTCGATCGAATCGTTGACCAGATCTGCCGCCACCATCTGCATGCCGAGACGGCGCAGTTCATCGATTTCGGATTTCTTTGCCGGCACCTGACTGTCGATCGTCGAGGCCCTGAGCAGGACGCTGATCCTGCTGCCAGGCGAGCGCTTTGCCACTCGCGCAAGGTTGCGCAAAACCGGCAGGCCGAGCTCGCCTGCGCCAAGGACAAGAATGGATTGCGGGGAAGGGTGGTTCGATTCGGTCATGATGTCTCCTGAGATCTGCATGTAAGATCGGCAAATGCTGGCACGATCGGGCAGCACTCAGAAGAAGGCACACGCGTGATACCAGGTGAAGAAGTGACTGATCAGCAAGCGCTCAGTGAGGCAGAAGCAATCTGCCAGACGCTCAGACGAGACGATGATGGCGTGCGCCGCGAAGTGCTTGCGCACGCCGGTAGTCGCTGGTCTTTGGGCATCCTGCATGCCTTGGGGGTGTACGGCACGATGCGTCACGCCGAGATCAAACGGCAGATGACCGGCGTGACTCAGCGCATGTTGACCAAAACCCTGCGTGCGCTGGAACGCGACGGCCTGCTGACCCGGCGCGAGCTCGACCATGTGCCGCCGCACGTCGAGTACGAGCTGACGCCATTGGGCATGGGCTTACTGGTGCGGATGTCGCCGATCTGGACTTGGGTGGTGGAAAACGTCGAGGGTTTCCGCCAAGCGCGACGCACGTTCGATAGCCAGATCGGCAAGAAACCCTCATGGCAAATTCCTGTTCCAGCGCGGGATGATTCTGAAGCGTCAGACTGAGGTTTCGCGCTTCAGCTCAGCGGCACCGCGAACACGGCACTGGCGCGCGCAACCGTTCGCTCACCGACGTGCAGACTGACGCCAGCAAACGCCAGTTGGCGGCCCTTTTTGGAGTGTTCAAGACGCACTTCGAGCCACTCGTTGATTTGCACCGCACCGAGATAATCCAGGGTCATGCTCGCCGTGATCAACGGCTGCGGCGGATCGCTGGAGAAAGCCATGGCGTAGCCCATGCCGACATCGGCCAAAGTCGCCAATACACCACCATGCAAAGTGCCGCGACCATTGGCGTGGCGGGAGTCGGTCAGCAAGCCCAGTTCCAATTGCAGGCCGTGGCCTCTGGCGTAGATCGGGCCGAGCAGATCCAGCAATGGACTGCTACGGGTGAACGGAGTGAAACCTTCGGGAATGGCCGTGGTGTTCATGATCCCATCCTGAGGCAGGTGGCTGACCTGTGTGATTGGGCGAGGAAACACAGGAAGGGGCAAGCACTATGCGGATGGGGAATTTGCTGCGATAAGTGCGCGGGGCGGGGCACCGGAAGTCAGTGCGACGACACAAACGGCGAAGCAGTCGTCGGTGCCGGCAACGCATAGGCCTGTTTCATCCACGCCACTTCCGCAAGCGGTGTGCGGCCGAAGAGGCGTTTGAAGTCGCGGCTGAATTGCGAGGCGCTTTCGTAACCGACCAGAAATGCCGATTTTGCCGCGGTCAGGTCGTTACGCAGCATCAGCAATCGCGCCTGGTGCAGCCGCGTCGACTTCAGGTACTGCATAGGCGAAGAGTCGGTAACTTTGCGAAAGTGCAGATGAAAATTCGGCACGCTCATCTGCGCTTCCTCGGCCAAGGTTTCTACGTCGAGATGCTGGTGATAGCAACTGTGGATCTTGTGGATGGCGCGGGTCACTTTGCCGAACTGGCCCTGTTGGGCGATGGCGGCGCGCAGGGTGCCACCTTGTTCGCCGGTGAGGATACGGTAGTAGAGCTCGCGCAGCATCGCCGGGCCGAGGATTTGCGCGTCGGCATCGTTGCTCATCACTTCAAGAAAACGCAGGGTTGACCGGCGCAGCGGTTCGTCCAGAGGCGAGGCGTACATGCCCATCGGCTGCGCTCTGGGGAAATCCCACCGTTCATCGACCTGCTGAATCAGCTCGCCAGCCAAGGCGAAATCCAGACGCACGTACACCGCAAGCATCGGCTCGGTTTCGCTGGCATCGGTTTCCATGGTGAAGGGTACCGGCACCGACACCACCAGATAGTGCTGGGCGTCGTAGACGTAGATTTCATCGCCGAGATAACCGCGTTTACGCCCTGACAAAGGATGACGATGCCCGGTTCATACAGCACTGGCGTGCGGGTCAGCGGTCGGTTGGAGCGCAGGAAACGCACATCGTCCAGCTGGCTGAGGTTGTAACCCTCCAGCGGGGCGAGCTGGCTCATTAGCTGGACCATGCGCGTTGTGAGCGGGTCTTTCGGTTTCCGCATTGAGGTTCTCCGCGTTGCTCAGCCATCCGTCGAGCGGCTAAGCGCTGCCCATTGCTCAATACTCTCCGCCGTCAGTTGCAACTTGTCACGCACCAACGCCAGAGCATCACTGCCAAGCAGCAGGTGGGCCGGCGGGTTTGGACTGTCGATAATCCTCAGCATGACCCGTGCAGCTTTCTGCGGATCGCCCAGCTGATGGCCGCTTTTCTCCTCCCGGGCCTTGCGCACCGGATCGAAGCTTGCGTCGTAGTCGCTGATGCTACGCGGCGTGCGCTGCATCGAGCGGCCTGCCCAGTCGGTGCGAAATGACCCCGGCGCCACAGCGGTGACAAAAATATTGAAGGGCGCAAGCTCCTTGCTCAAGGTGTCGGAGATGCCCTCCAGAGCGAACTTGCTGCCGCAGTAGTACGCGATCCCTGGCATGGTGATATGGCCGCCCATCGAAGTGATATTGAGGATATGCCCCGCGCGGCGCTGGCGGAAATACGGGACGAAGGCCTTGGTCACCGCCACTGCGCCAAACACGTTGACGTCGAACTGGCGGCGCATTTCCTCCAGCGATGACTCTTCGAAAATCCCCTCATGGCCATAACCTGCGTTGTTGACCAGCACGTCCACCGGGCCGTGACGATCCTCCACTGCCGCAACCACCCCATCGATGGCATCGAAATCGGTAACGTCCAGAACCACCCCATGCGCGCGCTCGGGCGATAAAGCTTCGAAAGCTGCCAGAGCGGACTCACTGCGCACTGTGCCGATAATCCGGTGACCTTGAGCGAGCGCTTCCTTGGCCAGCGCCTGGCCGAAGCCGCTGCTGACACCGGTGATGAAAAGGGTCTTCATGGATCTGTACTCCAGCAGGCGATTGGAGAGTCCATGCTAGGACGGATAACGCTGTTGGACTATGCCGGATCGGATCGAAGTATTGCCTGTTCCTATCAATAGGGTTTTCCAGGTCTTGCCTCAAGAAACGGAAAAGTCCTGCGGGTTTCAAACCCGCAGGACTTTTCTTGTCTCGGCAGCACGCGCTTAGGCTGCGCGACGACCCGGGGTGCGGTCAGAACCGTCGGCAGCAACAGTCTGCTGTGGTTCGCTGACCCGGGTGAAGAAACGATCTTCCTGATTGCTCGGTACGGCGAATGCGCTGGCGCTGAGGGCAAAGGTGGCGATAGCGATCAGTTGGCTTACAGTTTTCATGGCGGTGACTCCGGTCAAATTTCGATTGAGGTCCGGGTCGTTCAGATCAGTCTCTGGCTAACCCGTTGCAGTGGTGTGTTCTGCATGGGTTCAGATTAGGGGGCAGGGCGGTGTCGGCGTTAGGCGGATACTGTTGGCGATTTGCCTGATTCTGCTCGATGGAAAATAGCCATTGACTTAGAGCGCACTCAAACCTTTACGGTGATGACATGAATTCAGAACTGACAATTTCAAAGTTGGCCAAACGCCTTGATTTGAGCGCTCACACGATCCGCTATTACGAGCGCATCGGGCTGTTCGACCCGGTTGGGCGCGGTGGCAATGGCCACCGGGTATACGCCGAGAAGGATGTGCTGTGGGCCGAGTTTCTGCTCCGGCTGAAGGCGACCGGAATGCCGATCCAGCAAATGCTGCGGTATGCCGAATTGCGTCGATCAGGCGACTCGACCCTGGCAGAACGCCGCGACCTTCTCGAGCAGCATCGCCGGCACGTGCAAGCGCAGATCAGCCAGTTGAGCCAGTCCCTGAAGGTTCTGGATAACAAGATTCAGATCTATCACCAACTTGAGCAAAAGGAGCAACACCATGATCCGTAAACTTCCCGGTTTCAACCGCTTGCTGTCCGCCACATTGATCGGCGCCAGCGTGACCAGTGTCGCAGCGCCGGTGGAGATGACTGATCGTCGAGCGCGCGGAGAAGCCGCTCTGACGCAGATTACTGGCGGACCTGGTCAGGCAGTGGTCGATTCATTGAAGGATACTGCTCCAGAGCTTGCGGACTGGATTCTGAGTTTTGCCTACGGCGATGTCTTCGCCCGCCCCGGCCTCGACCACTGCACTCGTGAGCTGGCAACCGTTGCGGCATTGACCGCACTGGGCAACGCACAGCCACAACTGAAAGTGCATATCGGCGGAGCCCTGAACGTCGGGTGCACACCGGAGGCGGTGGTCGATGTGATCTTGCAAATGACCGTATACGCAGGATTTCCCAGCGCCTTGAACGGAATAACGGCTGCGCGTGAAGTCTTTGCTGCTCGCGGGATCAGTGTTAAGTCCTAGGTGCGCACGCTGCAGAAACTGCGGGATAAAGCCAGATTCAACCTACCACCCACCCCGCATACAACTGCACAAACCGCACCTGCAACCATTCGATAAACACCTGAACCTGCGCTGGCAAGTGCGTGCGGCTCGGGTACAACAGCGATACCGGCCGAGGCTGCGGGCGCAGCGGTTGCAGAATTTCCACCAGAGCACCGTTAGCCAAATGCTCGGCCACCGCAATACCCGGTGCCTGAATGATGCCGAAACCCGACACGCCACACTGCACGTAGGCGTTCGACTCGGTGACGGTAATACCTTGGCGGCTGACGTAGGTTTTCTGTTTGCCCTCAAGTGAAAACTGCCAGGGCAAGGTGCGGTTGTTCTGGCCCGAGAGAAAGTTCACGCCTTGATGGTTCGCCAGATCTCCAAGCGTTTCCGGCGTGCCGTGGTCGCGCAGGTATTCGGGCGCGGCGCAGGTGACCATGGTCGCCAAGGCGATAGGGCGGGCGATCAGCGTTGAGTCGGGCAGCTCGCCGATGCGCAGCGCGCAGTCGATGCCTTCGCCGACCAAATCAACCGCACGATCGGTGACGCCCAGCACCATGTCGATGCCGGGGTAGGTGTCGGTGAATTCGCGCAGGCTCTTGATGAATTCCAGTTGCGCGAACGCAGTGGGGATATCGATGCGCAGGCGGCCGGACAGCGTGGCTCCGGTGCGATCGAACATCGTGGTGGCGGCGGTGATCTCGGCGAGGATTTCCTGTACCCGCTGATAGAAAAGTTCACCCTCGGCGGTGAGTGCGACTTTCCTCGTAGTGCGCTGGAACAGGCGAACGCCCAGCGATGTTTCCAGTTCCTGAATATAGCGAGTGACCTGCGGCCGGCCGATATCCAGCGACTCGGCGGCTTTGGTGAAACTGCCCAGCTCCGCCAGCCGGGCGAACAGGCGCATCGATTGCAGTAATTCCATGACTTTTCCGCTGAGCTTCAGTATCTGGATTTGTTGCCTGAGAATAGAACAATCCTGTCTGTTTCCAAGCATTTATTGCGCTGGTGTAAAAGCCAATCATGGCCCCAAGGCAAACCTGCTGAGGGTTTGCGGCCAATAACGCATCTGGAGACTCACCATGAAAGCGTGGTTACTGAAAGATTTCGGGCTCGACAATCTGCAGCTCGGCGAGACGCCAACGCCGCAGCCCAAGGCTGGCGAGCTGTTGGTCAAGGTCGGCGCGGTCTCGCTGAATTTCCGCGACAAGGCCATCGTTGACGGTATCTACGAGCCGCACCTAGTGCCAAAACCGCTGATTCCGGTGAGCGATGCCGCCGGTACCGTAGTCGCAATCGGCGCCGGTGTTACTCGTTTCAAGGTCGGCGACCGGGTCAATTCGCATCTGTACTCGCGCTGGCTGGACGGCGAGCCGGGGCCGAACGAACCGGATTATTGCTTTGGCTCGCCACTGCCCGGTGGCCTCGCCGAGTACATGATCATTCACGAGGACAGCGCCGTCGGCGCGCCGGCCAACATGAGCGATGAAGAGGCGGCGACGCTGCCAATCGCCGCGCTGACCGCGTGGTACGCGCTGGTGGATTTCGGCGCGATTCAACCGGGCCAGACCGTGTTGGTGCAGGGCACTGGCGGCGTATCGATTTTCGCCGTACAGATCGCCACCGCGCTGGGCGCCAAAGTCATCGCAACCTCAAGCAGCGATGAAAACCTGCACGCGGTAAAACGTCTGGGCGCGGTCGCCGGTATCAACTACCGCAGCACGCCGAACTGGGCGGACGAGGTGCTCAAACTCACCGAGGGCAAGGGTGTGGACCTGCTCCTTGATGTGGCGGGAGGCAATGGCATCAATCAGTCGGTATCAGCGACCATGGCCTCGGGGCGGATTGCGCAGATTGGCTTTCTCACAGGGCAGACCGTCGAGCTGAACCTGATGCCGCTGATCTTCCGCCAGACCACCATTCGCGGCATTGCGGTGGCACCGCGTTCATCGTTCGACCGGATGAACGTGTTCCTCGCCGAGCACGACATTCGCCCGGTGATCGACCATGTCTATCCGTTCGAACAGGCGCGCGAGGCCTATGAGCATCTGGCGAAGGGGGCGTTTGGCAAGGTTGTGATCAAGGTGAGCTGACAACGAAAAAGGCGCCGATCAAGGCGCCTTTTTTGCTGGTCTGGTTTTTACGGTTCGCCGCGCTCAACCATCGCGCGCCATTGCTGCACACTCGGACGTTGCTGCATGCGCGCGTGCCATTCGCGCAGTGCCGTGCAATCTTCCGGGACTTCCAGCTCAACCAGCGCCGAGAAGATCATCCCGCCCAACACGGCGATATCGGCCATGGAAAAACTCGCGCCGGCCACGAACGGTTGATCACGCAGCAAGTTGTCGAAATAGCGCATGCCGCGCACAGCTTTGTCCCGCATGCGCATGCCCCACTCGGCGTTCTGGTACAGCTCCACTTCCGGGCCAAGTCCCGGGGTTGCATGGTGGAAATACACGCTGACGGCATCGAGAAATTCGATCTCGGCACGTTTGGTCAGCATGTGGATCCGTCCTTGCTCAACCGGAGTGCGGCCGGTGAGCACCGTGTTGCCGTCGAGGGCGTCAAGATATTGCGTGATGGCGGTGCACTCGGCGATTAGCGTGCCGTCGTCCAGCTCCAGCACTGGCAGCGTTCCGGAGTAGTTCAAGCGCAAGAACTCGGGGTTCTTGTGTTCGCCTTTCCACAGATTTACCGAGACGAATTCGGTGCGCTGCAACAGCGATTTTTCCGCCAGGGCGATGCGTACGCGGGCCGGGTAGGGGCCGTTGTACCAGTCGTAGATTTTCAGTTTCGAAACGGATTGAGCATCGTTGTGAGTCGAGTCAGCGGTCATATCATTTTCCCTGCCTGTCAGTTGGTAGGCAAAGATTGCGGTCAGAATTTACTGCTGTCAATCCCCTACCTGCCAATTGGCAGGTAAATCTTACGCGAGTACAATCGGCCCCATTGATCGATGGTCATCAAGGACACACAGACATGAGCGTGAACGCACGCGAAGCGATTCTGGACGCCGCCAAAACAGCGGCGCAGACCCACGGCTACAACGGCATCAACTTCCGTAGCATCGGTGAAGTGGTGGGTATCAAGAACGCCAGCATCTACTACCACTTTCCCAGCAAGGCCGACCTCGGCGCGGCAGTCGCCGAGCGTTACTGGCAAGACGCGGCCAAGGCGCTGGACGACATTCGTGAGGCCGATCCCGAGCCGCAGCAATCTCTGAAGTTGTACCCGTCGATTTTCCGCACTTCGCTGGAAAACGGTAATCGGCTGTGCCTGGTCAGCTTCATGGCTGCCGAATATCAAGATTTGCCAGATGCGGTAAAGGATCAGGTAAAGAAATTCGCAGAGGTCAATATCGAATGGCTGACCCAAGTGTTGATCGCTGCTGGATCTGCCGACGAAGACAGCTGCAAGGCGCGGGCACGGGCGATCTACGCCGCGGTGGCGGGCGCGCAGTTGATTGCGCGCAGCCGAGGGGATATTGCGTTGTTTGATGAGTTGATCGGCAGCTACGAAAGTGCCGGGCTGATTTCGGCGGATTTCACTGAGTAGCTCGCCACTCGTGCCGAGATCCACTGCCTGCTGTAAGCCAGCACATGGTCAGCAGTGGCGGTGGGGAAGTGGATGAAGCCATGCGGACACTCCGGCAGCACGTACAACTCCACCGGCGCCGCGTGTTGCCAGCGATCGGCGATGAGCCGCGTGTCATCCAGCAGCGGATCTAGGTCGCCGGCAAACAGCAGCGCTGGCGGCAGCCCGCTGAAATCGCCATACAGCGGTGACAGCGGTGGCTGGCGTCGTTGTTCGTCGCTGATATCCGGCGTGAGCAGGCGTAACGCGTCGACCATGCCGGGGCCGTCGAGCACCAGCGTATCGGCGGGTGCGGTGCGCACGCTGGGTGTGCCGGTCAGGTCGTAGACGCCGTAATACAGCAGCGCGCCGCAGATCCGTTGCAGCAGTTCGGGCGAAGATTTGAGCGCGAGCAGGGTGGCCGCCGCCAGATGCCCGCCGGCCGACTCACCGACGACGACTGCGGGCAATCCAGCAAATTCAGCATCGTTCAAGATGCCGCGCGTGGCGCACAGACAATCGTCCAGCAAGCCCTCGATCGGCGTCGACACGGCCAACCGATAATCCACAGACACCACCGCCACGTCGCAGGTATTAACGATGGCGATGTTGAAGTTGTCGTTCATCTGCGCATTGCCGATCACCCAGCCACCGCCATGGAAGTCCAGTACCACGCCTCTGGCTTTGCCCTTGGGACGGATGATGCGTACCGGCACCGTGGCGATGATCTTCCGTTCGGCGGTCAGCCCATGCTGGCGCAACTTGCCGGCGCCGCCGAGCTGACCCGCCCGCAGCAACGCCTGAATCAGCCGTGGGGTGACTCGATTGCGCACCTTGAAACGCGGCAGCCAGGCGAGCTTTTTGTTGAACGCGCGAACCTGCGCCAGTTCGCGCTCGCCTTGCGGCCATGGAAAGTCGCTCACAGGCGATTCTTCATCAGGATCGAGCAGTTCAGCGCC
Organism: Pseudomonas sp. B21_DOA; assembly: GCA_030544685.1. NCBI lineage: Bacteria > Pseudomonadati > Pseudomonadota > Gammaproteobacteria > Pseudomonadales > Pseudomonadaceae > Pseudomonas > Pseudomonas sp. B21_DOA. The sequence continues at coordinate 3,432,980 of CP086683.1, forward strand.
AGCGCAACGCAGAGCCAGGCCAGGTACGGGAACAGAATCAGCCCGGTGACCACGTCGAGTTGCAGCGCGAGTACTACCATCACCGCGACCACCACCCACAACACCGCCAGAATCACCAACGCCGCTAGCACCTGATGCGCGCCGAAGAACACTGGCGTCCACAGCGTGTTCAGGGCGATTTGCGCGGCCCACAAGGCCAGCACCGTTTGGCTGCCGGGGATCAGGCTCAGGCGATAACCGGCCCAGGCCAGCAGCAGGTAGATGATCGTCCACGCTATCGGAAAGGCCCAGTTGGGCGGGGTGAAGGAGGGTTTGGTCAGCGCTTCGTACCACGGGCCGGGTTTGAACATCACGCCAGTGGTTGCCGCCGCCGCGCAGGCCAAGAGGAAGATGAAGAAGGTCATTGCCGGTCCTTAGCTGTGATCAGCTGTTATGGAGAGTTAAGAAGAGGACGCTTCGCTGCGCAAAAAGTTTGTTTGCAAACGCAAAATGGCAGTCAGGTTGAACTAAAAGCTGACCGTCGCGTCAGGATAAACACTGCCTTTTCCCACCGACGCGGACGACATCATGTACACCTATCACATCGAATACCGATTCAACGGCGAGCCCCGTACCTATCTGCTCGAGCTCAAGGAAGCGCAACTGGCCGAGCACGACGCGGCGATGCATCTGTTGGAACTGCATCTGGGCGATGCCGAAAACAGCCTGGTCATGCCGCCCGCGGACTCGACTCCAGAGCAGATTCTCGAGCAGGCAGAGCGGGTGGGGATTACACATATCCGGGTGGTCAGCCGGACTAATTGACCGTCACGGTCCATCACATTCCAGGCCACTGTCCCCGCCACTGCAATAACGGTCCCGGCCTTGCTGCTTTGCCGCATAGAGCATCTTGTCAGCCGATTCGATCAGCACGGCGGGGGACACGTCCTGTTCGGCTGGCTGGCCAACCGCAATGCCCGCGCTGGCAGTGACGTGACCCAGCGGGTGAGCACTGTGCTCCATCTGCAATGAGCGAATGGTCTCAAGTATGTCCTCTGCCACAAGCGCCGCCCCTCGAATATCCGTGTTGGGCAGCAACACGGAAAACTCCTCGCCGCCATAGCGCACGGCCAGATCACCCGGTCGCTTGACCGCTCGCGCAATCGCTTGGCCGACAGCGCTCAGGCAATCGTCGCCCGCCGCATGTCCGTAGGTGTCGTTGTAGAGTTTGAAGTGATCAACATCAATCATGATCAGTGAAATCGAGGAGCCCTGGCGTCTGGCCAGACGGATTTCGTCAGCCAGCGCGGTGTCCAGGCGGCGGCGGTTGGCCAGCCCGGTCAGGCTGTCGGTCAGGGCCATGTCCTTCATGGCCTGGTGTGCACGGCGCAAGTCCTTTTCCATGACCATCCGTTGGCGCAGTTGCCTCAAGACGATCCACCCAAAGATCGTGAAAGCGGTGATCACCGACATCAACACGAAGCCGGTTTTGATCAGGTCCCAGCGCCACGGCGCAATGATCGATTCGCGGGAAAGGCCTGTTTCTACCACCAACGGATAGGTGCTCAAAGCCCTGTAGCCATACAGACGCTGGGTGCCGTCGACGACGGCTCTGACTTCGGCGATGCCTTGATTGGAATAGGGCAGGTAGTTCTTGAAAACCTCGCTGTCGGCGAGGCTCTGACCGATCACCGAGGCGATAAAGGGGCGACGTACAAGAATCGTTCCGTTGCGCAACGCCAGTACCAGTGCGCCCTTGTCGTCGATCTTGAAATCGCCGTAATAGTCGACGAAATAACTGACCTTGATCGTCCCCAGCAGCACGCCGGCGAAGGAGCCGTCCGGGTTGTTCAAGCGGCGGGAAATCGGAATGATCAGGTCGTCCGTGGATTTGCTTTTGACGACATCACCGATGCGCACGTTTCGGTCGGTGTGGGTTCGGTGGTACTGGAAGTAATCGCGGTCGGCATTGTTCGCCGGATCCGGGATGTTTTCCTTGTCGGTGACGATCCAGTGCCCGTCCGGGCCGTAGATGAACAGGCCGTGCAGCTGCGGCATCAACTTGGCCTGCTGGACCAGCAACTTGTGGATCCGGGGCACATCGATGTTCTGCAAGCCATCGCCTTCGACGCGCTCGCCCAGCGCGGCGGTCAACACGTCTACCTGGCGAATGGCGTCCTCGGCGTGCTGCGCCGTTGCGCGCGCGAGGTTGGTGACCGAATCCCGGGCGGACGAAAACGCCGAATGGTAGTCACGCCACGTCCGCCATCCTTCCACTCCCAGAAACGCCAGAATCACCGTCAGCATGAAGATCACGGTCAGGCGGAAAGCGGCTATGTCGCTGGAAGCTTTGATGGGAGCGGTTTCTGCAGCGTCATGCCCTTGGCTGTCGGGCAGTTTGCGGCCGAGCATTTGAAGGTCCTTATGCTTGTCATCTCGCATCTCTGAAAGATGACCATCCTTTTCCACTGGGGATTCAATTTATTGCCCTTGTCGGGCGGCGGCCATTGGATCGTTCAAAGCCGTGCCGGGTCAACATCTGTAATAGACGCGCGCCTTGAGGTGAGACTTGTGAGTGAAATCATCACGGCCGGTGACCTGAACATCGACCTGCGAAACGCCAACGAATCCGGCCTGTTCAAATGGCTGCTGGCCAGTTTTCTGATGGGCAAAAGGATACAGGGCGCGATCGCCGCCAAGGCGTATCAAGTCATAGTAGAGCAGCATCACAAAGACACCCCGCAAAAGCTTGCGCAGTGTACTCACCGGCAACTGGTGTCGATGCTGGGGCAGGCGCGTTACGTGCGCTATGACGAGAGCACGGCGTCGCGATTACTCGCGTTGGCCAGCAAGCTCAACAACGAGTACGCCGGCAAGGTCAGTAACATCGTCGCAGCGAGCGCGGATCGCAAGGCGCTGGAGAAGCGCCTGTCCGAGTTCGAGGGGATAGGGCCGAAGACCATTGAGATCTTCATGAGGGAAGCGGCTGCGGTGCTGTTTTGAATGTGCAGCAGCGACAGGCTCACATCGCAACGACTTTCCCCGCCAGCTCGCTCATCATGATCAGCGTTCCGCCGGCGAATATCGCGCAGCCCAGCAGAAACAGGAGGCCGGGGGCGATGATCGGCCTTGAGGGCAAACCCGGATTTTTAAGTGTTCTCATGTCGCGCTCCTTTTACCGATGGAATGGTTCAGCCACCTCGATTGAACGGTTGCGCGATGCCAATGCGCGCTTGGCAAATACCGGCATCGTGGGCAAGGCGTCGTCGACGGCTGGATGTTCGTCCGCTGGCGGGACGGTGGTCTCCTCGGCGAAGTTATTCGGCAGCAGCGTACCCAGGCCAAATACATTGACGGCCATGCTGACTTTCAGCCCCCGACAGGCCTGTTTGCAGTCGAGCTCAAAACACGCGTATGCATGCTCCATCAAGCGTTGAAAATGTTCAGTGGTCAGTGCCGAGACTTTGCTGCTTTTCATGTTGTTCACCTTGAGCAAGTGGCGACCCCGGATCGGGGCCGCCGGGCTGGACTCAGACATCTTTGCCTTGCACGTAACCGGAGCCCAGATCAGCACCAGTCACCGGTTCGCTGAGTGGGTCGGAGGCCGTGCGGGTCTTCATCGCCTCAAGCACTTGTGCGTCTTCAGCCGGAAGGGAGACGGTCGCCAGACCATCGCCGCCATCGACCGCAGGTTCTGGGTTCTCGACGTACTCCCACGCACCGCCCTCGTTCCAGGGGCCACGAACGTTGGGCTCGCCGGACATGTTGAAGTACTTGTTGGTGAATTCGGGCATTCCCTGCAGCTTGCCTTGCGGGAAGTTGGGCTGGATCGAATGCAGGGCTTTTTCGAACGACTGCTGATGGGCGATTTCCCGCGTCATCAAAAAGCCCAGCGCCTCTTTGACGCCCGGATCATCGGTGATGTTGATCAAGCGTTCGTAGAGGATTTTCGCCCGTGCTTCGGCGGCGATGTTGGAGCGGAAGTCGGCGGTCGGCTCGGTGATCGAGTCAACGTAGGCCGCCGTCCACGGCACACCAGCCGAATTGACCAGAGGTGCGCCGGCACCATAGAGCAGGCTGGTGATGTGCGAGTCATTACCGGCGCCATTCAACGCGCGGTATAGCTCGCCTTCTTCCTGCACGCCCTCGGCGAGTTGACCTTTGGCACCCTTGTTGAGCATCACGATGATCGAGCCGACCACCTCTAGGTGACTCAACTCTTCGGTGGCAATGTCCAGCAGAAGGTCTTTGCGCCCCGGATCTTCCTCGGCCAAGGCTTGGGTGAAATAGCGCGCTGCTGCGGCCAGTTCGCCATTGGCACCGCCGAATTGTTCCAACAGCAGATTGGCCAGGCCCGGATTGGGCTCGGCTACTCGAACGGTGTACTGAAGTCGCTTGTTATGTATGAACATTCAAAAACTCCTCAGACCAGCTATCGCGCATCAGCCCGTGTGGGCGTCAGCGCATGCATAGTTTGTGAGGAGTCGGCGAAGCAGAAATTTCGTTTATTGCAGGGTGGCTGGACGGACGGCAGAGGGCGGAAAGTTCCGAAAACAGGACGGTTGGCTTGACCCTGTTTCATGAGCAGCGTGGGAGCGAGCCTGCTCGCGAATGCGGTACGTCAGTTACCGATTTGGCGGCTGACCTGGCGCTTTCGCGAGCAGGTTCGCTCCCACCTTGGTTCGTTTGCAATCAAGCGATTTTAAGCGCCCTCAGCACAGGCAGCGTTTGCTCGGCGAACACCTGCGCCTGTGCGGTCAGTGCGGCGATATTGGCTTCAGCGGTGAGCAGCGGTTGGCCATTGTCGATCAGCACTTCACCTTGTTCGCTGATCACCCCCACGCCAGTTGCGCCCATTCGGCCGGCTGCTGTTTGCCTTGCTTGATCGAGATCAGGAACAGTTGCTGGAAGCGGCTGACCGTCACGCCACCACCGGTGACCGGGCTGGCCAGGGTCTGGATGTTGGCGCCGTACAGCGAGCGTTTGCACAGTTGCAGATTGAGCGCGGCGCAGCGACCGCTGACCTGCGCCTCGGCGGCCTCGCTTTGGCACGGAGCGACCGCGCCCATACCGATCAGCACGGCCAGGGCTTGTTCGAGGTCGTCGTAAGCCATTGCAGTCTCGGAGAGCAATTGGCGCATGGATTTGGCCGCATAGTTCTGCGCCGCCAAGGCATCGAGCACCGGGCCGTAGATTTCCGCTTGCAGGGTCGCTTCGCCGGCAGGACCGGTGACCGAGCCCGCGACAGTTTCCCAAGATTGCAGCAACGCGAAACGGCTGTGCAGCATCCTCGCCCGGCGTTCGGCAGCGGACAGGCGCGTCGCGCCACGCACGTACAGGTCGCGGCGGAAGTGCTGGTTGACGAAGTAGTCCCGCGCTTGCTCGCGCATGATCGGGTGTTCGATGGTTTCCAGAAAGTCCATGCCTTCGGCGCTCAGGTTGAGCGGGTCGACCGAGTCCAGCGGCACTGCCGTGGTGGCGTAGTCGAGTTTGGCCGGGGCCAGCGCGTCGACCATGTCGGCGAAGTACATGCAATTCCAGTCGCGATTGAAATATTCGTGGGCGACGTAGTGACGATCCTGGCCCTTGATGCTCTGCAGCCGCGCACCGAGACTCGGCGCCGCAGCGGCATACTTCGGATTGGCCGCGAGCAGCGCTTCGGAAAACTCCAGTGCGGCGTCGATGCGCTGATCGGAGCGCGCCGAGGCGTTGGCGAATCGGTCATGCAGGCTGAACAGATTGCGCAGCGGCGCCGACGGCGACCAGCCGGGGAAGCAGTTGTAGCTGACGTAAAGCATACCGCCCGGTTTAAGGTGACGGCGGGCGAATTCGACGATCAGTTTTTGATTGTCGCGGCTGACCCAGGTCCAGATACCGTGCAGGCTGATGCTGTCGAACTGCGGCAGGTCATTGCGCGCTAGCAGCTGTTCGAAACTGTCGTCATACAGACGCGCGCCATTGTTGGCGGCAGTCGCGAGGTCGATGGCATGGGCGGCCATACCCGGGTGAAAGTCCGTACCGACAAACGAACCCGGGTTGGCCGTGGCGTGGATGTTGATCGACACGCCCTGACCGAAGCCCAGTTCGCAGTGCACGCCGTCGTTGCTTTCCAGCGTGGCGAACCCACGCAACAACAGGCAGTAACGCAGGAACACCGGATTGATCTCCCGGCTATAGCTGTAGGTGTAGCCTTCGTCGGTGAAATAACCTTCGTTCCAGGCGTTGCTCATGGGTACAGCCTCTTGTTCTTGAAAGTGATGGCAGTCTTATAAGGGGTTGGCATTGCGCGCGACAAATTGAAAAAACGGATACTTTCCCAAACCCTGTGGGAGCGAGCCTGCTCGCGAAAGCTTTTTTCAGTTTGAATATAATCGGCTGACACGCCGCTTTCATGAGCAGGCTCGCCGCCACAGGGATCGTCAACACATTCAAGCAGGATTGATGGACCGATCACGCACCCCACGGCCCATTCGCGCAGGCATTTTGTAGCCAGCCGAAACTGTCATATTCCTTCCCACTCGCCTGACCATAGTGACCAGCCCAACGCTGATTTCATGAGGCTGCACTGTGTTCCAACGTCTTCTGTGTTCGCTGTCCGTTCTGAGCCTTTCCATCGCCGCTGCCCATGCGGCCGAGCCTGTCACCCTCGACACGCCGCGCTTGTCCGGCATCGACAACTTCCGCGACATCGCCGGCATTACCACCGCGTACTCCACCGCCCACGGCGGCGTTATGCGCAGTGGCGTGTTCTACCGCTCCAACGCGCTGACCCCATCGGCGGCGGATCTGGCGACACTCAATGGTCTCGGCATCAAAACCATTTACGACCTGCGCACGCCCAGCGAAATTGCCGCCACGCCTGACACGATGATCAGCGGCGCGGTCTATCGCAACATCGACATCATCGGCAGCACCACCTCGGGTGCGAACATCACCAATATCTCGTTCCACAGCGCCGCCGAAGCGGTGGCGATGATGGAGGACACCAACCGCGCTTTCGTCAGCGATGCCGGCATGCGCGGGCAGTTCGGCCAGTTGTTCAATGAGTTGGCCAGTGTCGACGCCGCGCAGCTGTTCCACTGCACCGCCGGCAAGGATCGCACCGGCTGGACCGCCGCTGTGTTGCAGAGCATCGCTGGCGTCGATGAGGCTACGATCATGGCCAATTATCTGGCGACCAACGACTACACCGCCGCCCGTGTCGCCGCGACCTTGAAAGCGCTGCCGCCGAGCATGGCCGCTGTCTACGAGCCGTTGCTCGGGGTGCAGGCCAGTTACTTGCAGGCCGGTCTCGACCAGGTCGCCGCCGAGTACGGCAGCATGGACAATTACCTCAAGCAGGGCCTCGGTCTGTCCCAGGAAACCATTTACGTGCTGCGCGGCAAGCTGGTCGAGTACAACAGCTTGCCGGGGCAGGCCGGGCTGATCGGCAACGCCGCTGCTGGCGCCGAGTTGCTGCGGCAGTTGCAGAACTCCGAGCTGTCCGGCACTTACAGCGCCTACAACTATTACCTGCAATCCGCGATCGACGCCGGCACGCTGGGCGGTGTCGAATCTCAAGTTGGCGGACAGGTCCACGCTGATGCGGCCAGCTACCTGCTGCGGCAGAACGCGATGATCGAACAAGCCGCCGCAGCGTTCGCCAGCGGCAGCGATCTGAAAGCCGGCCAATACCGCCTCTGGAGCACCGCGCTCGCCAGCTACCTCGGCACTGACGGCTCGGCCCATGTTGAGAGCAGCAACGAACACAGCCAGGGCCTGATGCTCGGCATCACCCAGCGCTTCAACGAACAACTCAGCGCGCGCGGCGGTTTCGGCTACAGCAAGGGCAGCGTCGGCGGGGCGGGTGGCGAGGCCGAGACTGACTTGACCTTCCTCAACCTTGGTGCGCGTTACGGCCTCATCAGCCTTGAGCGCGGTATGTTTGTCGATGCCAACGCCAGCGCCGGTTACGTCGACTACGACAGCAAACGCGAGCTCGGCGGTGGCCTCGGCACAGCCAAGGGCGACACTCACGGCAATCTCACTGGCGCGACCGTGGCGTTGGGTTATCGCCTGCCGCTCAGCAGTGTGATTCTCGAGCCGAGTCTGGGCTTTCGCGTCAGTCATCTCGACTTGCAAGGTTTCAAAGAGAAGGGCAGTGAGCTGGCACTCGACGTCGATGGCATCGAGCAGACCCGCCGCAGCGCGGTTGCCAATCTCGACGTGTCATTTGCCCCAGTGGCCATGGGCGCGTGGCAGTTGGTCCCGGGCGTTCGCGTGGGCTATGAACGTGCGCTCGGCGATCAGCACGTCGACAGCGAAGGCCACCTGCTGGGGCTGGATATCGAGCAGCGCGCGGCGTTCGATAACCGCGATCAGTTCAGTGGCGGCGCCAACTTGATGGCAAACCTCGGCGCCCTGAGTGTCGGCGCTGAGGTCGGGGCCAACGGTGGCGGTGACAGCCACGGTTTCAATGGCGGACTCAAGGCCAGTTACGCGTTTTGAACACAGCGAGCCCGGCAAATTGCCGGGCTCTTCAGTTCAAGCATGCTGCGCACGCGAAGGTTGCTGTGTGCGTGCCGGCTGCGCGGTGGGTTCGGGCAGCGAGGCGACATGCACGGTGCGCGCCGGGAAGGCGAACGTCGCGTCCAGCTCGGCCACCGCTTCCATGATTGCCAGATTGATGCGTTGCTGCACGTCCATGTAGACGTTGTAGCTGGCGTCCAGAACGATGTACACCGTTTCGAATTCCAGCGCGCTTTCACCAAAACTGCGGAAATGGCAGCGGTCGAAGCGTGCCTGTTTTTCATTCTTGATGATGCTTTCTACGCGCTGGGTGATTTGGCGAATCTGTCCGGTGGTGCATTCGTAAGTCAGACGAAACTCGAACACCACCCGACGCTCCTGCAGGCGTTTGTAGTTCTGAATGGTGCTGCCGATCATGTCGGCGTTGGCCATGACAATCTGCTCACCGCCAAGACTGCGGATGCGCGTGGTCTTCAGGCCGACGTGCTCGACCGTACCGGCCAGCGTGCCGACGACGATGAAATCGCCCACCTCAAACGGCTTATCGACGGCAATCGACAGCGAGGCGAACACGTCGCCGAGAATGTTCTGCACCGCCAGCGCCACAGCGATACCGCCGACACCGAGGCTGGCGACGAACGCAGTGATGTTGACGCCCAGGTTCGACAGCATCGCCAGCAGAATCACTGCCCACAGCAACACCTTGACGCCCCACAGGCTCAGGGTCGCCAATGCGCTCGCCTGAAAAGTGCCGGTCGCGTTATGCCGCGAGAAATAGCGATGCAACCCCAGCGCCAGCGCGCGGTTGGTCCACAGGCCGACCTGCAACGCCGCCACCACGAACCATAAACTGCTGACCCGCCCGAGCCAGCGCTCCGGCAAATCCAGCAAACCGATGCCGACCAGAATCGACGCCAACAGCAGCAGCGTGGTGCTGGTCGCCGCCAGCACTTCGCTGGCCATGTAGGTCAGATGCCCATTGCCGGCGCTGGCCCGCGCCTGCACCTTGCGGAACACGAAACGGATCGCCGTGGTGGTCAGCAGATAACTAAGCGTCGCGGCGAGAAACGCCAGTACCCAGTTCGCCAGTGAAATGCCTAAAATCGTGTGTGCTGTGAAAAAGCCGATGAAATCCTCGGTCATAAAAACCCCTTTCTGCCAAGTGGCCTGTCTGGGGTTAGTCGCCCTGAGATTTCTGCTGTTCAATCAAATGCAGGTTTCGCCGGACCGAATGGTCAACGCCTGGCCTTCAACTCCGCCGGGCTCACGCCGTAAGCACTTTGAAAATACTGACAGAAGCGCCCGACATTGCTGAAGCCAAAGCGCAACGCCACTTCCGTCACGGAGCCTGCATACCCGCGCGCCAACGCCTCATAGGCGCGCTGCAAACGCACCTGACGCTGATAAGCCACAATCGTCATCCCGACAAAACGCCGAAAGCCTTCCTGCAAGGCGCGCTGGCTGACATGGCTCAACCGCGCCAGATCCACACCACTGACCAACTGCTGCGGATGCGCCTGGATAAACTCCATCGCCACCTTCACATATCGCGGCGCCACACATGGCGCCGGCTGGCGCAGCGCCTCGGTGAAATTGTGCGGCCACGCCTCCAGCACCGCATCGATCAACATCTCGCGCAAGCGCGACGGCATCAGCGTACCGCTGTTGATCAAGGCATCGAACTCAGTGCCCGTGGCCAGATCAATCAACGCCTTGAGGCCCTTGAAAGCTGGCGCATTCAGATCAACGCTGGGCTCAAACACGATCCTCTGGACAATCGGCTTCTCCAGCAGCGCCGCCAACCGCTCGGTGAGCTGCTGACGATTGATCGAGATGCCGTGATGCGCGTGATCATCAACAAAGCGCATCGAACGGATATCCGCCTTGTCGATCGCCAGACCGACATGCGCCATGCCGATGGACTCGGTGGCGTGGTTGAAAACGATCTTGCCGGCTGTGGGGATGACGAAGGTGATTTCGTTCTGCGGATCGGGGAGGGTGACGCTGAAGTCGCCGTGGTAATGCATACGCCGAAAACTCACTCCGTCGTGCCGCCCGTAGACCCCGCCGATGATGATGTTGGAGGGCGGCGGCGGAGTATCGGCGTAGCGTTTGCCGAAGAGCCTGGAGAACAGGGCGCCGAAGTCGGAAGAGGTGAGGTTGTCGGAGCGCAGGATGATTTTTGGCGGGTTGGGGAGGTGGCGGTGATGGGCAGCATTTTGGAATGCGGGCTCTTGGGGCGATGGCGGGGACTGGTAGAGCCTAAGGAGCAGGCGTGACGGTTCAGTGACAAGACTGGAGCCATGGACTGCTTTCAGGCAAAAGCAGACAGCCAATACTCGCACTTGTATATTCCCGGCAGACAGATCACCACGTCCGAACAGACTCGGGAACGTACGCATTCATGGATAGGAAAAAAGGCCAACCCGACAGCACTGACTGGGTCATCCGCAGTGTTCAACCAGGAGGAATCGAGCGTATTGAAGCGTGGTTCGGCAGCCACGGCTACGATCCTCATCGACATGACACCTACTCCATCGGCCGCACCCCGTGCCTTGGTGAAGTTTTACGAAGTGGGTAGGCTTAGAGCTTATTGGGCAGGGAAGCAATTCATGAACGAATACGGTACTCGGATCGATAACGCTCCCAAGGGTATAGCACTCATTGTCGGCGCTGTTTTTGTGCTTGCCCTGGCCGATGCAGCAGTCAAATACTTCAGCGCTAAGCTGCCCCTGTGGCAGCTATTCTTGATCGTGTCTTGCCTTTCGGTTCCCGCCCTAGGCACTTGGCTTGGCCGACGCATACGCACAGGCCGTCTCAGAATTACTTCCGTTCCGTGGATAATGGCCAGGAGTCTTCTGCTGTTATTGATGTGGGTGACTTACTACTCGGCACTGCCGTTAATCCCACTATCGGTCGCTGCCGTTGCAATCTACACGACACCGATTTTTATAGCCCTTTTCTCCACCTGCTATGGCGGTGAGCCTTTGTCTCCATCCGGCTGGGCTGCAGTGGGATCAGGTTTTGCCGGCGTAGCCTTGGTGCTGCGCCCGGGTTCGGAAATCTTCACGCTTGCGACGTTGCTGCCTGTCGTCGGCGCTGTCTTTTACGCACTCGCGATGGTGGTGACGCGCCGAAATTGTCGCAGTGAACATCCTCTCGTACTGGCGCTAGGATTGAATGTCGCTTTCCTTTTTGCCGCCTGCATGGGAGGTATCGCCTCGCTGAACGTCAGCGAGGCAACGGTTGTTCGCGCTCCGTTTTTACTATCTCCATGGCAGACACTCGGTTGGCAGGAGATAGCCTTCATTTCCTGTTATGCCTGCATGCTGATTCTGATAAATACAGCTACCGCCAGGGCCTACCAGATTGCACCTCCCGCACTTGTCGGCACCTTTGACTATGCTTACCTGGCCTTCGCTTGCCTGTGGGGTAATCTACTATTTCACGAAGTGCCAGACGGCTTTACATGGGCGGGAATGCTGTTGATCTTGATCGCGGGTTGGACGATTTTTCGCGTTCAGAAAGACGTTGAATAAGCGCCCGTTATCGCGCAACTGACGCAGGTTTTGCGGGAGAGGAGCGGGGAGCTCAAGAGTTGTTGCACCGCCTCCCGAATTCATCGAGACGGTAGCTTTGGGTCTATCAGATTTCCACTCCAGACGGCTCGACGCAATGAGACCGCGGCCTCGAGTTAAGGTGGCCGCTCACAGCCTGAGCCGAGGTCTGCCAATTACCTCTTGCCAATACGGTTGAGTTGCAGGGGCTATGTCGATAGCAGAGATACCGACTTTACCGGTCGTCCGGGTGTCCGTACTAACTATACAGTCCAATGTCATGATGATGTCATGTGGGGAGCGCCAATGCGTTTACCCACTCACTCACAATAAGCGTGATCCTATGCCTGCGACCGACGATTTCCGTTTCAACGCCCACCACCTCTTGCTTGATCTGGATGCAGCCACAAATCACCTCATGATGCTCGTTGTGGCGCACGAAGTGACAGGACACCGCTGGGATGAAGCTGTGTCTCGCCACAAGCAAGCTTACGCAGCATGGGCGTCCATACTCACTGGCATTTCAACCGATCCGCTGCCTGCCCTTGATGGTCGACCGGTAGAAGGGAACAGCTCTACCGCTAAGTAGCCTCCAACGCTCGAAAATCTTCAGAAATCTCCTTCTGTGCCTCCATGCCGAGGCGAAACAGCTTTTGTTGGCAATAATCGTCTGAGCCCTCGGTGACAGGTGGAGAGTGACCAGCGTTCGGCTACAGTTCAACGACTGCAGGGAGTGACGTATGAGCCGTTCAATTTGTCAATGGCCTGGTCAGCTCGAAAGCATTGCCAGCTACAGCGCTTGTCTGAATTCACGATTGCTCATATCGGTGGTTGTAAACCGATCACAAGGCTGGGAGGCTGGCGTGACATTTACCATAAGGACATGCCGAAATGAGCTCAAGGAAAATCCTCGTCACAGGTGCGGCAGGAAAGATCGGCACTGCTTTTTGGCAAGAGCGCGACGATAAATCCGATTTGCGTTTGGCCGATCTAGACGTAACTCAACTCCCGGACTCGGCACAGCGTTTCGCTCTGGATGTCCGGGATCAAGCCAGTTGCCTTCGAGCTTGCGAAGGTATCCATACCGTCATCCATCTTGCCGCTGACCCTGACCCAGACGCCGATTTCATGGACTCACTGCTTCCAGTGAACATCGTGAGCACTTACAACATGCTTTTTGCCGCAAAGGCACAAGGTTGCAAGCGCTTCATATTTGCAAGCAGTGCCCAAGTGATTGAGGGATATCCAACGGATGTTCAGGTCCAGGAATGCATGGCACCTAAACCAGGCAATCTCTACGGAGTCAGCAAGGCGTTCGGAGAAGCTTTGGCTTCGCTGTATGCAAACGATGGACAGATGACGACCATCGCAGTCCGGATTGCCAACGTAGCCAAATTTCAACAAGGGCAAACCCACAGTCCCAGAGACGTTGCGGCCTTCATCAGTTTTAGGGATGTTGTCGCACTTCTCAATAATTGCGTTGAAGCCGAGCTGAAGGGTTTTCACGTTATCCATGGGGTCTCAGATAACCGATATAAGCGTCTCTCTATTGATCAGAGCAGAAAAGTTGTCGGGTATGCCCCCGTTGATGACGGGTTTGAGATATTGGAAGGAGGCGCTCAATCTGATTGAACGCAAATTACCTAAAGAGGGCGGATAACGGCCAAAAGCGGACAAAGTGTTCAATGCGATGTAGCATTCAGCTGTCGAAAAAGACGGGCCGGTATGGTTAGTCCGGCCGTTCCCTCGGGAGCTCTGCGTTGGCATCAGTCCAACCCCGCGACCTTCACCTGACTTTACGGGCTCAGGATGGTGGTCGTGTGTCCCACTGCACAGCGATCCCGATTGGTGATGTTCAGTCCTTTTAAATTGGAGAACGTCATGCAAGCTAGAATTTCTGTTCTTACCCTCGGCGTACAAGATCTTGAGCGCTCCGTCAGCTTCTACCGCGACGGGCTTGGCCTTGTCACGAAAGGCATTATTGGTACTGAGTTCGAGAACGGTGCCGTCGCATTTTTTGATCTGCACGGTGGAATCAAACTCGCCTTGTGGCCGACGAAAAGCATTGCCTCGGATACTGGAATACCGCTTCTGAACGGGAATGTTTGCTCAACCATAGGGCACAACGTTTTTTCCAGGGATGAAGTCGATACGGTTCTAGAAGAAGCGAGGAAAGCCGGAGCGCAGATTGTCAAGCCGGCGGCAGAAACGTTCTACGGAGGGTATGCGGCCTATTTCGCTGACCCGGATGGGCACTTGTGGGAGATCGTGTTCAATCCGCAAATGCTTCCAATGCTGTAGTAGGTGGCCCGACAGGTCTCATCATCCAGTTCGATGTAGTGGAAACAGTGGGGAACTCCAGCAGCCGCGAAAGCCGTACGTAATCGAGCACTGATTCGACCTGATCAGGGTAGAGCTGTGAGAGCCAATGATCTTCACTGAGCAGAATGGCCGAACAATCGGATGCCAAGGACTTGGCCAATGTCGATTTGCCGGATGCAATCTTGCCTGCCATCAGGTGCAGTATTGGTTCGGGCATGAGAGACGTCTCCTTGTCGAGTTTTCATGATGTGCATTGAAAAGCGTCGAAGCAACTAGAGCTACCACTGGTAGCCTGGGGCCGAAAGCAAAAAATTCAGTCCCGGCATGGCCATCTCCATACGTCAGGCACACGCTTCCACTGAAAGATAGGGAGCCGGGCCCGTGCCGGAGGGCCATTGAATCGTGAATGAAACGGTGTCCTGGTGCTCGCTCACGCAAAGTCTGTCGGGACTGCACAGGCGATGCAGGCGCGCCAATCGCGCAAGTCCGTCGCGAAAATCAGCCGCATATAACGCCGTGATGACAATGCCGCTCAACTGACTCGACTTCACTACACGCTTGCTGATCGAGGCGGGCATCGGAGAAGGGATGCGAATTCTGGACGTAGGTTGCGGTTCGGGTGATGTTGCTTTTCTGCTGTGTGATCTTGTGGGAAGAAGCGGGGAGATCATCAGCGTTGATCATGACGCCGATTCCATTGCCATTGCACGCCAGCGCATCACAGGACATGCGCTGACTTTTCTCGAGGGCGACCTCCTGGAATTGCCGGACTCTATCGCCACGTTCGACGCCATCGTCGGCAGGCGCGTCCTGATGTATCAACGGGATGCGGTGGCGACAATCCGAGCCTTGGCGAAGTGTCTGCGTCCCGGCGGGCTCATGGTCTTTCAGGAACACGATACGACGCTGGCGCCTGCCAGCGTCGAGCCTTTCCTTTGCATCAAAGAGCGCAACTTTGGTTACAGCAGATGCTTGCTCGCGAAGGGGCGGATTTGCACATCGGATTCAACCTGCACGGCATTTTCACCCAGGCAGGCTTGACCGTTGAAAGCGTGCGCGCTGAGTGCCTGGTACAAACGCCTGACGCGCCCTACAACCTTGGTGCCATTGTTCGTGCCTGCTTGCCGCGAATCATTGCGTTAGGGGTGGCCAGTGCAGAAGAGGTCGACATTGAAACGTTGCAGGCGCGTCTGGATCAGGAGCGTTCAGTCTCTTCAGGCGTCTATGTTGGGGATGTGATGTTTGGGAGTTGGGCGAGGAAAAATTGACTTCGGTGTTTTTTATCTGACACGAAGAGTGGCAGTCGGCGAGAGTAATTGGCACTTTGTAAAGGCGATGTCATAAAGCTAATCATGAAACTGGCGATAACCTGTTGGGCGACTCGGCCCCGAACGTTGTCCTCCCATTTATGAACGGATTCAAAATTGCGCAAGTTCTCGATTGCTCTATGCCTCAGCCTCTTGGCCTTTCTTCTTGTTACCTTCGTGATCGCACTATGGCGAAGCCCTTATGGCCTTCCTGTCCTGATCGCCTCAGCTTATGAGGAGGGTTTGATAGTCAGCCGCAACCCTGGCAAAGCCGCAGACTGGTACTTGGGCGCTGCGGAAAAAGGCGACCCTGTGGCGCAGTACAAGCTCGGCATCATTCAATACTACGGTCGAGGCGTCGAAGTTGATCGACCAAAAGGTATGCAGTGGATAACGGAGTCGGCCAATCAGGGAAACGCGGACGCACAATATTACATGGGGGCTGCAAGCATCGCGGGCGGAGATGTGGCCAGTGATTTTGTCCAAGGTGCACAATGGTTCAGCAAGGCAGCAGAACAAGGTCATGCCAAGGCTCAACGACAACTCGCTATCTTTTATGACAAAGGTTACGGCGTTGAGGCAAACGACCAACAGGCGTTCAAATGGGCTAGCAAGGCAGCCGATCATGGAGATGCCGAGGCTCTGACGCTATTAGGCACACTCTATCTTTCCGGTAAAGGAACTCCAGCCGACCCTCAACACGCCGTCAAATTGCTCACCCAAGCGGCCAATGCTGGCGATAGCTTTGCATTTGAATTATTGGGGGCGGTCACTTTACAAGGCACTGGTACTCCTAAAGACGTACCCGCCGCATTGCGTTGGTATACCCGTGCCGCCGATCAGGGCCGGGTCAACGCCCAGTACGTCCTCGGCTATCTCTATAGCAGTGGCGGGGATGTACCGGTGAACTATCCACTTGCCAATCACTGGCTGTTGCAGGCGGCAGTTCAAGGTCACGCTGTGGCGCAGATTACCCTCGCCGTTCATTTCGATAATGGGCAGGGCGTCAGCCGTAACAAGCTCAAGGCTTGTGGATTGTTGCGCGTGGCGCTCAAACAGACGTTGCCGAGCGATATTGCAGGCCCCATGCGTGAGCAACTTGAGAAAGAAGAGAAAACACTTACGCCGCAGCAACTGGCTGAGATATCGGCTCTGGAGAACCTCTATTCAAGCCCGGCGGGTCTCGGGGCACTACAAGGTGATCTGACACGCGAACAGTAAGCTGCGATGGTGTCCCGCCTGATATCGCATTTTCATTTACCATTCGCACGTCGCCTGTTCCGGCGGCGTTCAGCCCAACGGCTGCATTACCAAATTGCAATGGAAGGATTCCCGCGTCATGTCCAATACGTTGTTCCGCACACTGGCTTTGTCCAGTCTGTTCGTGCTCGCCAGCTGCACCACTGCAACGCCAACCGCACCGACACCTGTCACTTCCAAAGCCATTGAAGCTTTTATCGACATTTGCCTGAAGACCGCCCCGTCGTTCGCCGGCTCGGCTGAAGCAGCCAAGAGCAATGGCATCACCGACCTTGTGGACATGGGCTTTACACGCATCGGCTTCACCGCAGACAAAAATCTCTCCGTGCAACTATCCGAAAAGGAGTGCGTCGTCGCCACTGATAGTCAGTCGGATAACAGCCTGACCCGGCAATTGCTGAGTGCCGCGCAGACTTATTCGCAAACGCCGGTTGCTGATCGTGTGCCGTCGAAAGTGCGTATTCAGGACAACAACTTTATTCTCCAGCACGACCGCAAGGGCGGTGAGACGTATGTACTATTGAGGAACAGGTGATCAGCGCTTTTATCTGTGCATGAAAAAGCCCGCTTTGCGGGCTTTTTCATGGGAATTTGCTGAGTGGTGCAGCCCCGCGCGATAGCGATTCAGTTCCGGAGGGGACATTTCGTTTTAATCGTAGGCGAACTGGTCAACCAGTCCCAGACGAGGAACACGTATGTGGGGCCGCAACAAAGCGCCAGGAGCAATCACAGCGTTTGCGCCAATCTTGCAGCCGTCACCCACCAGCGCTCCGAATTTGCTGACGCCTGTTTCGATCACCTGATTTTCGTGGCGGATCTTGATATCGGCTCCGTCCAGTTCGTTACGGTAGTTGGCGATGATCGCACCGGCTTCAATATTGACCGCTTCGCCGATCAATGAGTCGCCGACGAAGTTGAAGTGGGCAAGCTTGCTGCCATCGAGCATGAAGGTACTTTTCAGCTCGCAGCTGGGGCCAACAATGCAGTTTTTGCCGAGATATACACCTCCCCGTAGATAAGCCCCCGCCGCGACGAAGCAGCCTTCGCCGATGATGATTGCGCCTTTCAGCACAGCGCCTTGCTCAACGATGGCGGTTTCATGAATCGCACAATTATTGTGGCGCCGGTATCCCGGGCCGAGCGTTTCAAGCAATTTCAGAATCCGGCTCTCGCAATCCTGAACCACCGCCCAAGGGGCAGCGGAGTCCACGCCCAGTAATGGCCATTGAGCGATGTAATCTTCGATTTTTGGCGCTTTCATAAGAATCTTCCGGACAAGTGAGAGTGGGGCGTTGGTGGACTGTCGACGACTTGAACGACTCGCTATGCCTGCCAGTCGTACCTGTACAAGCATTTTCAAGGTACGGCGCAATGGATAAGACAATCACCGTGGATCAACTGGCAACCACTGATCTTGGATCAATCAACGAGATATGGCTCGGCGGGACCCATACTCAGTTATGCCTATGGCGTGCTGAACAAGTCTTCACCCACGAAATGCTCAGCGAGGGGACCCATGACCAAAATGTTCGACGCCTGTGCTTGCAGTTGGTTGACCCTGACGATCGAGACGCAATGGCCCGTGTTGAGGCGGTAGCGCGCGAACGACTCGAAGAAATGGGCAAGCAGGGCGAGTTTTACCCGGCCGAGGC
The DNA here is from genome assembly GCA_030544685.1 of Pseudomonas sp. B21_DOA. NCBI lineage: Bacteria > Pseudomonadati > Pseudomonadota > Gammaproteobacteria > Pseudomonadales > Pseudomonadaceae > Pseudomonas > Pseudomonas sp. B21_DOA. The sequence goes on from CP086683.1 coordinate 3,451,565, forward strand.
GGCGGACACTCGTCAATAGCTGCTCCGCATCTGATGAAAAGCGCAGTTGCTAAAGCAGCGCCTCAAGCGGGCTCCTCAACCCTGCGCACATCCCCCAACGAATCACGCTGCATCGACTGCAAATTCTTTTCGATGGTTTCACACAGCGCTTCCATTTGAATCTGGTGTTCGCTGTGGCGGAACGGGCTTTGCAGATCAGTGCCGATGCGCTCGATGGCCAGCAGCATGAACCCCACCACGGTCGACGCCAGCGGCGTGAACCAGCCGAGGGATTCCACCAGACCTATCGGGACGATCAGGCAGAACAGCGAAATAAACAGCCGCGGAAAATAAACATAAGGGTAGGGCAGCGGGGTGTTGGCGATCCGCTCCATGCCGCCCTGACTGTTGGACAGGTCCACCAGCGTCGACTCAAGGCGCGCCAGGCGAATACTGTCCAGATGCCCGGCCTTGTATTCGCGAGCGAGCAAAGTCGCCGAGCCGGTGAGAATATCGTTGGCAAAGTTGTTGGTCGTGCCGCTGCGCGCGAACTCATCGGCGGGAATAAACGCCCGTACCTCGTCGGGACACGGCTGACCTTGCAGGTGCGCGGCAAGGCAATTCACGTAGGCAACGTGGCGGCGCAACAGCGTGGATTTGACCGGATTCACCTCGCCACCTGCATCGTCCAGCAGCGTCAGCACCTGCCGGGCGAAGCTGCGGGAATTGTTGATCATCGATCCCCACAGCGTCCGCGCTTCCCACCAGCGGTTGTAAGCGCTGCTGTTGCGAAAACTGATCAACACGATCAACGCTGAACCGAGCAAGGTCAGCGGCATCAACGGCAGGTTCAGCTTGGCGTTGAGAAACAGCATGAAGTCGACGGTGACGGCGATGTCCCAGAGCAGCAACCAGAACAAAGACCAGCCCACGTAGCCGAGGGTCTTGATGATCAGACGGTATTTTTTGACGATGGCAGCTTTCAAACGGAAACCTCGTGGCGAGCTGTTTGCTTAAACGCTTAAGCTCGGACGATGGTTGGCACCGGCAGTTCCCTGGTGGAGCGGTCAGCCGTCAGTCGGTCTGCAAAGCCTGGCCGTTGGAATGGTCAACGTTTGCGAGAAAAATCCCCGCCTCCCGATTCGACTGCGCTATGCGTGGGTTTGCCGCACTCCCGCGACACTGGCTCGGCGGTCCGCTCGCTCGCCGAGCCGCCATCCCAGCAGCCCCACAGCAGTGCACACAACGCGCCGACCAGCGCTGCCATGCCTGCTCCCTGGCTGAGGGCGTCCAGCGCGCTTTTCGCCCAGGCACTGATGGCGTCGCCGGCGCGGTAGACCACGGTGTCGATGAAGTTCTTTGCCTTGTACTTGCTTTCGGCATCGAGCGGGGCAAACAGCATTTCCCGACCTGGGCGCACGAAGGCGTACTCACCGATGCGGCGCACGATCATCAGCGCGGCGATCAGGCCAAAGCCGGGCGCGAAGATCAGCCCGATAAACCCCGCGCACATGACCAGCGGCACCATGGCCAACAGCACGCCGACACCTAGTTTTTGGGCGAGGCGTCCAGTGATGAACAGCTGACAGAGCAGGGCGCCTGCCTGCACGACAAAGTCGATGATGCCAAACACGCGCACCTGCGCCTCGCGGTCCGGGAAGTGTTCGGCGACGACGCGTGCCTGCTCGAAGTAAAGGAAGGTGGAGACTGTCGCCAGCAGCACCACAAAGCCGCAAATGCCGAGCAGATAGGGTGATTTCAGAACGGCGGTCATACCGCTGAACGGATTGCCCGGCAACGGCCTGCGAGGGCTTTCGCTCGGCGCGGCATCGGGGCGTCCTGCGCCACCCCGTTCACGCCAGCGCATCAGCTGGCGCTTGAACCACATCGCAGCGGCGAGCAGAACAGCGGCCAGCAGCATCAGGCCGGACTCGCCCAGCGGACCGATCAGCAAGGCGCTCAGCGCAGGTCCACTCAAGCCGCCGACGCTGGCGCCCGCCGCGATGAAAGCGAATAGACGTTTGGCCTGGGCACTGTCGAATACATCGGCCATCAGGCTCCAGGCGACCGATACGACAAACAGGTTGTAGACCGATATCCATACATAAAACACGCGCGCCAGCCACGGGCTTTCCTCGCCCAGGAACAAGACGGCGAACAACAGCAGATTGGTGCAGAAGAATCCGTACACCCAGTCCACGAAATGCAGGCGCGGCACGCGTGCGCTGAGCCAGGCGAACAGCGGAACGGCCGCCAGCATGACCAGGAAGGTCGCGGTGAACAGCCACTGCAAGTTCTCGACGCCGGCAGTGATGCCCATCGATTCGCGGATCGGACGGAGCATGAAATAGCCGGCGAACAGGCAAACGAACAGCAGAAAACCGTTGAGCGCAGGGCGCAGCTCGTGAGCCTCGGCATTGATGATGGCGCCGGCGCGGTGGGCGAGAAGAGACGTATCCATGTTGCGCTCCTGTGGGAGTGGCGGGGCAATGGCACGGGGCCTGCCCGTGCCGGGCGGTCAGCGGTAGGTGACGCCAGTCAGTCGCTCGGAGAGTTGCCACAGTGTGGCCGAATTCGAGCGATCGGCAGCGGCCGGCGGCATCTTGGCGAAGCCCAGCGGCCCGCGCTTTTCGTTATCACCGGTGGGGCCGTAGTAGGCGCCGCCAACCGCCTCAAGCGCCGTGGCTGCATACAGCGTGGGCAGCGCGCCCTGCGCTGCGGAATGATACAGGTCCCGCTCTACTGCCCATTGTTTGCCGAATTGACTGTCCAGGCCAGGCCCCGGGCGATCAGCTCCGTCACGGCAACGCCGGGGTGCGCGGCGATGCTGCGTATCCCCCAACCGGCGGCATCGCTGCGCTGCTGCAGCTCAATACTCCACTTCAGAACCGCCAGTTTCGATTGGCTGTAGCTGGCGAAAGGGTCGTAACTGCGCTCAGCCTGCAGGTCATCGAAGTTCAGGCTTGCGCGTCCGGCGGCGATGCTCGACAGGCTGACCACCCGACCATCGTCGCTTTTGCGTAGCAGGGGCATCAGCAGGCCGGTCAGGGCGAAATGCCCCAGATAATTGGTCGCCAGTTGCATCTCGTAGCCATCGGCGGAAACGCCTCGAACAGGCGGCGACATGATCGCAGCGTTGTTAATCAGCACGTCGAGCCTCGGCAGGCGCCCTTGCAGACGGTTGGCGAGATCGCGCACCGATTGCAGATTGGCAAGGTCCAGCGTTTCGAATTGCACGCGCGCCTCAGGCACGGCTTGCTTGATCCTCGTGATTGCTTCGCGGCCGCGCTCGGCGTTGCGTGCGGCGATGATCACCTCGGCACCGGCGCGCGTCAGGGCCAGCGCGTCTTCATAACCCATGCCGCTGGTTCCCCCGGTGACCAGCACGATGCGGCCTTTCTGGCTGGGCATGTCGTGGGTTGACCAGTCCGGCTTCGGCTCAGTTCGAGGAGTCGCCTGCGCAGCCAGTGTGCCGGCCATCGCGGAAATGGCGAACAGCATTCGGGTGGCCTTGAGAAGGCGTTGGGTCGCGGTATTGCTCGGCGTAGCGGGTGAATGGCTCATCGGGGGATTCTCATTCGCGTGACAGATTCCCGGTTAGCGGGGGCGAGTGAGCAGTATCGGTGTACGAATGCGCGAGGATAAGTCGGGCACTGGTGGATGGCCCGTACGACATGGCGTACAGTCAGCTGCTTGCGGAGGAAGCGTTCATGCGTAAACCAAACCTTACCGATGTGTCGATATTTGCTGCGGTGGTCGAGGCGGGGGATTTCGTGCTGCCGCGCAAAAACGCGGTCTGTCCGCCTCGTCGCTAAGCGATTGCATGCGTCGGCTGGAAAGCGACCTGGGTGTGCGCCTGCTCAATCGAACCACGCGCAGCGTCACGCCGACGGCGGCCGGCGAGCGATTGCTCGAACGCCTGCGCCCGGCCTTGCAAGAAATCGACGCCGCTTTCAACGATCTGGCCGACGACGCTCAGCGCCCGGTCGGCACGCTCAAACTCAATGTGCCAGTGCCGGTGGCACGTTTTCTGTTGCCCGACCTGCTGGCGCGTTTTCTGCGCCTCTATCCAGGGGTCAGTGTCGAAGTCGTCATGGACAACGCCTTTGTCGACGTCAACGCTGGCGGTTATGACGCCGGCGTGCGCTATGAAGAGAGCCTGGCCAAAGACATGATCGCCGTGCCCATCGGCCCGCGTCGCCAACGCTTCGTTGCAGCCGCCGCCCCGGGCTATCTGGCTGAACGCGGTACGCCCACTCACCCCGAAGAACTGCCGGGCCATGACCTGCTTGGCCATCGCTTCGAGAGCGGCAAAGTCGGCGTATTCGAGTTCCATCGAGACGGCCGTATCGTGCGTATCCCGCCTCAGGGGCAACTGCTGACATCGTCGCACGATCTGAAAATTCGCTCGGCCATCAACGGACTGGGCATCGTCTATACCTTCGAGGACTTTCTACGCGAGCCGCTTTCCGACGGTCGACTGGTGCCGATTCTCGACGACTGGTGGCAGTCCTTCGACGGCCCGTTTCTTTACTACCACGGCCGCCGCCACATGCCTTCGCCGCTCAGGGCGTTTGTGGGTTTTTGCGGGGGAAGGGCAGGTTGCGGAGAGTTCAGGTGTTTGCAGCGCTGTTTCGTAAGGCCAATCACCCCTCAATTGAACTCTGCATCAAACCCCCAATGCCCCAATCTGGGGTACATATGGTTGGCGACCCTCCTTTTATGCCAGAATTCTTCCGATTCTAATTTTACAAGGATGTTAAAGATGTCAGGCAAACCTGCCGCTCGCGTTACCGATCCTACCTCTTGCCCTCTGCCTGGTCATGGCGTTAATCCAATTGCCTCTGGGTCTCCAGACGTTTTCTTCGATGGGTTAGCTGCCGCTCGGCAAACTGATAAGAGCGCATGTGGCAGCCCTATCGTCGGAGATGTAGCTTCGACGGTGCTCATCAATGGGTTACCTGCAGCAACCGTTGGTAGCACTGGCGCCCATGGGAATAACGTCATCACTGGCTCCAGTACCGTAATAATTGGTAACTCGCATACTCCAGCGGATTTCACACCTCCTTCCGCAATGCCGCTTTGGGCACTGGTGTTCGATGAGCAGTTTCGTATCGTTGGTACTGATGGTCAGCCATTAGTTAACGTTCCCTACCACATCAAAGATGAGTCAGGAATGGTCTATACCGGGTTTTCGGATGAGTCAGGACGTACTCCGAGAATTGCTACGAGCAAACAAGAAACTCTGGAAATTACTACAGGAGTTGCGGCCCTTGAAAAGTGGGGTGAAGCATGACGGAGTTTTCTTGCAAAGTACCCACAAACAAGGAAGCCGGCTCGGTAAGTAACGTACCAGGCTATGCGATGCCGGCGAATATTCATCTTTTCGTCGCAGTCGATGAAATCGGAAAGGATGGATTTTTAGTTAGAAAAATTTACTCGTCTCCGGACAATCCTCATCTTGTTGCAAAAAATTTACCGGAATTCCAGATGAAACACGAAGTCTGGCCCGAAAAATATGGTATGCGCCCCGTCGCTCCGAACTCAAATGCCACCGTAGCAGAACATGTATTCAGCAGCAGGAAATATCCATCAAGCTATCTTTCAACAAGCTCCGAGTTTCCCGGCGGCTCTCCAAGGTTCGACGGTAAAGTTGTCTATATCGACATTGAGAAAGCGAAGGCGGCTGGAGCAAAGTTAGTTACGACGGAGGAAATCCTTAAGTCGTTAGAAGACTATAAAAAAGTAGCTCCGAAGAGCTCGGCGAGAATCGACCAGATTGCTAGCTGGGTGAGAGATATCGACAAAGAAGTACTGGTGAAAGCAGAAAAAGTACCAGCTAATGCGATTTTCACACCAAGGTCTTATCAAGTGACCAATACGCTCATGAAGGGTGCAAGAGTCGTAAGGGTTTTCGCCATTGGATTTACTGCGTATGACCTAAAATTAGCCACAGAAGAATCAATTAAGCAGAAAAGCGTTAAACCTATTTCTGTCGAAGTGGTGAAACAAGCAGGCGGCTGGGGAGGCGCGATGGCCGGTGCAAGGATAGGGTTCGTTGCAGGTGCTGCGGTTGGTATAGAAACCGGACCTGGTGCATTTGTAAGTGGTGCAATCGGTGGAATAATATTTGGCACTGCAGGGTACCTGGGCGCGACCTGGCTCGCTGACTACTTACAAGAGTGAAAAAGTATATGAGCTGGTTAGGTCGTATGAAGAAGGTGTTCAAGACTACCCCTGAGGAGCAAATCGTTGGTTATTCGGTTGTAGAGTTAAAATCTATATTTGGAATCACGATCACTGAGGCTGTAGCAGGGCATCGAAATTACCCTGCTTACTCAGCGTTGACTCCTGCAGGAATACAAGCCTATTACTCAAGTTTTGTCATCGACAAAGCTGAGGTGGCTGGTGTTGAAAACCTTATTAACGAACGGTTCTCACCCGTCAATGAAAGAGTGTTCAATGGATTGGTCGTAACTCGCTTTCAGCATCGACTGAGTGGTGAGCAGCTTATATTGTCTATTTCATATAAAGAATTCAATAGCGCTACGATTCGGCTGGTCACCAACAGTTCTCAGCTATTGTCCCTGTTAAGCGAAACAAAAATTGCGGCTCCTCCTCCGTGGTTGGTCTTCGATGGATACGAGGCGTCTTGGTGGGGAGGTGACATGCAGGGGGCACAAGGTTTTTACAACGACAACTATTTCTTTCCGTTTTTTTCATCGCTAAGTCCAGCAGAAAGAACTGCTTATTACGCAAGATATTCCGCACCTGAGGAGTGGATCAGGAGCCTAGAGTTGACTCTGGATCTTGAATAGCGATAGCTATAGCTCTGCTTCGGTCAAAAATAGGGCACAGTTCGATGGCTGCTTTCGGCCAAGAGCTGTCGTTTATTATGCCTACAGATTTTGGAGCGATCCGATGATCCGAGCACAGTCTCTACTCGAATAAAAGTGCCTCATCGCGGCTTTAATCAAGACTCACCATTTTAAATACGATCTTTTTTAGGATAAAAATGCAAGAAATCTTAGAGTCAATAACCCTTCTCGATACGAAGGACTTGATTTTGCTGGGGCTAGGGGAGTTCTCGGATATTTGCTCAGTCTTATCGCCGCCAAACAAACCGAGAAAAAGAAAGACTTGGTATTGGAAGTCTTAGGGCGCCAGATCGTTGCAGAGGCCACTGAATATTGTCCTTTTCGGATTGTCGATCTTGCTGGTGAGCCGCTGGACAACGTTTACTTTATCGTTGTGCGCGTGTGGAATAGAGGTCGAGAAGCAGTGCGAGGCGATGAAATTTCACCCAGTGCACCTATCACGATTGACTTGGGTGACGATATCAAAGTTATTGGGCCACCCCGTGTGACTAAACCTCATCAGGCGATGGATTTTTCCATCAATTTAGTAGATCAGAACAGATATCAAATTTGTTTTGACTGTTTGAATCAAGACGAATGGGTGCAAATCGGTTTTTACACGGCTGGCAATCCCAGAGCAGTAATAAAAGGGACTGGCCGTGTGTTCGGACAGCATTCAGATTTTGCTATAACCACTGATGATTCCAAGGCTACTATTTATGAAAGACTAACTGCTTTGATTGCGTTCGCGATGATCGTTAGTAGCCCGTTCTGCCTTTTTTTGCATTATGGTGGATATACGAGGACTACACATTGGCAGAAATTTTTCATCAGCCTGACAAACTACCAAAAACTCTATCAGCGATGCTATACCTAGGCATACTCATACCAGTGATCTCGGCATTCTATTTCTTTTCTCTGTGGCTAAAGCGTAAACGCAACCCTAAAGGCTACCCTATACGCGAAGATTTTGAGCCGACCCAGAGCCAGTCGTTAAAAGCTTTTTATCTGACAGCGCTGCATGGAAAACGCTACGAAGTATCTACATCAGTCCATGACTACGGTGAGATAACAGTGCGTTCTTCCCCAAGCAAAGAGCCGTAACTCATTGAGACGCAAGTAGCCTCTCATGGATGGCGGCTATTGGCCGAAACCCGACATTCGGTAGCTGGCCCCTCCGTATATCTTGCAGCTTCTTGCAAGCAGATCCTTCAGCCGATCCTGGCGGGCTTATCTATTCAACATCGCCAGCTTCAAGCGGAATTCGCCTGATAACGTCGTCGTAAGGCACCAGGTCGAGAAAGGCTACGACCTCAACTGCCTGCAAGTTTCGCATGCGCATGATCCATACGTAGCTGTTGCGATAAGGCGCGCCATCGGCTGCTGTGGCGGTGCCGTTCCAGTGCACAACGACGTCATCGCCTTCAGCCCAGATATTTACCACGGTAGGGCGAACGGGCGAGGCGAGCCGTTTTGCGAAGGGTTGGACTGCGCGTTTCATGAAGTCATCTCGGCCCCGATAAGTGCCTGCCGAGGGGCTCGTCCCCTTGATTGTCCAGATCACATCGGGAGCCAGCACATCTGTGAAGAACGTCCGGCCGCCTTGAGCCCACTGGTTGAACGCTTGCGCAACGAATTGGCGATTGCGTTCCGTAGTTGGTTCGCTGGCCACGGCGGGCGCCGGCTCTGCAATGAGTGTGGTGAGGACCAGTGCTAGCGCTGTAGAGAGGCGTTGAACAAACGTCATTTCCTGTGCTCCTTAATCTGTCCGATGAGCCCCGTCGAGTTGGATGGGCCGTTGTTGTTATCTGTAAGCCGCTAGTTGCGTTCCCTCACGCCGTTGCTCTATATGGGGCTTTGGCAAAGAATCGGCGCGGGTGTGGCCGGCAGTACCTCTGGGCTTCATCTGAAGTGTGACTTATGAGCGGAGGAGGGCTGTTGCAGGATCGTCCTGATTTCTTGCTTGATCATCCGATACCAGATGTCTAGCCGCCGCATTCCCACGTTATGGAGTTGTGTTTGAATTCCCTTTTCAAGCTTGTCGATATCGTTGGTCGTCACGCCCGGAATGACGGCATTCACAGCACCGCGATTCCGGGTGTCAGCCTGATTCGTTCGGCTTTTCCCACGATGCCTATGCCGGTGGTGTACGAGCCAACACTCTGTCTGGTCGCCCAAGGACGAAAACAAGCGATGCTGGGCACTACCGCCTATGTTTACGATCCGGCCAAGTACCTGATTGCATCGGTAGATCTTCCGGTAATGGGCTCGGTCATCGAGGCGAGTGAGGCTGTTCCCTATCTGTGCCTGGCGCTGGATCTCGATACCGCTGTATTGAGTGAACTTGCGCTGCGCCATCCGCTAAGAGAAGAGAGCGTCAGTGCACCGCCGGCAGGCATTACGCTCAACGATACGACTCCAGAACTGCTGGATGCTGCGGTTCGGCTGGCGGGGCTGCTCGACAGGCCACGGGATATCGAAGCGCTCGCTCCGCTGGTGATTCGCGAAATGCTTTATCGCCTTCTTACCGAGAATGGCAACAGCCTCATCAGGCAGATGGCACAAGCAGACAGCCGCTTGAACCAGATCGCCAAGGCTATTGCCTGGCTGCGCAGCCACTACAACGAAGCGTGTCGAATAGATCAACTCGTCGAAATCGCCGGCATGAGCCGTTCTTCGTTTCACACGCATTTCAAGGCGATCACCTCGATGAGCCCGCTGGAGTTTCGTAACCAGTTGCGGCTACAGGAAGCACGGCGGCTGATGGTCACCGAAGCGGTCGACGCCGCAGAGGCGGGATATGCAGTCGGTTATGAAAGTCCCTCGCAGTTCAGTCGGGACTACGCCCGTCTGTTCGGCATGTCACCGGCGAAGGACGCCTGGCGGCTGCGCAGGGCAGTCGAGGTGTCGAGCGGATGACCTGGCGGCTAAAGCGACTGGCGTCCATGCACGCGATCCACACTAAGCGGCATAGATTACAAACTTCACCGCTTGTATTTATAACTCTGCACCTCGCCAGTGATGCTTTTGAGCCCTGTCTTCGGTAGCTCTAACGTCTGAAATTCAACGCCTTTCGCGTCAACCTTGACTCGTTTCAGTAGATAAAGCATGTCGTCAGATTCTGAAATCTTGCACCCGCTGAACTGGTCGAGATTTTTGTAGGTCAACTGCCGCACCTCGCACGTTGTTGCCAGTTCCAGCGCTGCTGCTCGTCCCGAATTTGAAGGCACTCGGACCAACAGATACCAGGCGGTCATCAACAAAAACGCGAGCAGGAAAATAGAACCCACGATGATAAACATGCCGCGGTTTTCTGCGGCTCGTTCACGCACATTGGCGACCCATTTTGCCGGTGGGGCAGGTTGGGGCGCGTCCAGTTTTCTTTTTCGAAAAGCAGTATCAGCAGGGAAACAATCCCGACCAGAGCCACGGCGAAGAAGAGAGCAGAGAGAAAAGATCCGAACCCGGAAGCACCATAGGAAAGGTATTGCTGGGCGCTGATGTTCAATCGTTCGATGGGCACATCGAGCGTTAGATAAAACTTCTCCAGGTGAGCGAAACCGCTGAGAGTAAAAGCGCCCAGCATGCTGGCTATAAAAAGAGCTGCATCGATGCGGAGATATTTTTTCAGTCCGCGCGGGTCTGCCGATGGGTTGTTCTGGTCGCTCATCTCTTGTCCTTCAGATCTGAAGATTGGAAACCCTGTGAGAGCCTGGTAATCCGTCACAGGGCGTTTTCGTTTACTCCACCGGCACGACGTTATCCAACGCCTGATTAACCGCCAGCTCCCCGAGCATCACTACCTGCGCGATACCTTGCAGTGTCTTGCGCGCAGATCCTTCAACCATCCCGATCACATCACTCAACATCACCGAGGCGGAGCCTGGCGATTCGCTGGCGTTGACCAGCAATTCTTCGGTGGCGGTTTTCGGGTTGGCGAGGAACATGCTGCTGGTTTGGTAGGGCGTGGTTTTGAGGGTGTCGGTGGGTTTGAGGTAGTGGTCGAGGGCGCGGTCGGCGGCTTCGTGGAGTTTTTTGAGTCGAGGGATTCGTAGGGGAGGTTGCGTCTGACTGTGGCGGGTTGGGCGTGACTTTGAACATGATCTTTCTCCTCGTGCCGCTTTAAAAGGAGCCATCACCCGTTCGCTACCAAACGAAGGGTGGCGGCCATGCACAGGTTGGTAGACCGGGACACGAGGCAAAACCGGCGCGCTCGAAAGCGCCCTGCGCATGGCCACCATAAAACCGATGCGAAAGCATCTGCATACGATGACGTTATGCGCCATGTGGAGAGCGGGCTACCAAACCCGATCACTGTTTTCAGTGACCGGCCAACGATAGAACCCCGGCCCGAGGCGCACAAGCCGGCGGATTCTGGCGTAGTCGTAGGCAATGGCGCAAGGCGTTGTAGCTTGCTGGCATAGTCTGGGTATCGCTTTTAAACGAGGTGTTTAGGGAATTGGTTTTGGCGGAGGTTTTGTGTTGATCGGGCTGGCTTCTTCGCGAGCAGGCTCGCTCCCACAGGTGTCGAGTTGGCAATGTTTATAGCGTCGTGCCGACAAGCCCCATCACACATTTTGAACTTTGCCTTACCCACCATTTCCATTGTTTGAGGTGACAACTTTCCAGCTCCTCCCCACCTGAACCAAGGAATGACCGTGACGGCTCCCACTCATAAACCTGCTCTGCGCCGGGCTATCACTTTCCCGATGCTGTTTCTGTTTATTCTCGGCGATGTACTCGGCGCGGGTGTTTACGCACTCGCCGGAACGATTGCAGGGGAGGTGGGCGGCGCGATTTGGGTGCCGCTGCTGATTGCGCTGTTCTTCGCCATGTTGACGGCGGGTTCCTACGCAGAGCTGGTGACCAAATATCCCCACGCCGGCGCGGCTTCGGTGTTCGCGGAAAAGGCGTTCAAATCACCGCTCATTTCCTTCCTGGTCGGTTTTTGCATGCTGGCGGCTGCGGTCACCAGCGCTGCGGGTTTGTCGCTGGCGTTTGCCGGTGATTACCTCAACGCCTTTGTCGACGTATCGCCGCAGATTGCAGCCTTGGTCTTTCTTCTGGCTATCGGCCTGCTCAATGCGCGGGGATCAAGGAGTCGCTTGGGGCAAACCTGGTGATGACGGTGATTGAACTGTCCGGGTTGATTCTGGTGATCGTGGCTGCGGTCTGGTATTTCCGCACAGGCGATGCGGATCTGGGGCGGACGCTCACGTTCAAGCCCGGCGTCAGTCCGATGCTGGCGGTGCTGGGGGCGGCATTGTTGGCCTTCTATTCTTTCGTAGGCTTCGAAACCTCGGCGAATCTGGCGGAGGAAATCAAGGACGTGCGTAAGGTCTACCCGCGCGCCTTGTTCGCCGCTTTGCTCACCGCTGGTGTGGTTTACATGGCGGTGGGTGTGGCAGCTTCTTCGGTGTTGCCTACCGAGAAGTTGGTCGCCACGTCGGCGCCTTTGCTCGAAGTTGTCCGCGCATCGACCCTCCAAATTCCACCGACACTCTTCTCCTTCATTGCGCTGATCGCTGTCGCCAACGGTGCGCTGTTAACCATGATCATGGCCAGTCGATTGACCTATGGCATGGCCAATCTGGGGCTGTTGCCGGGTGTTTTGGGTGCGGTGCTGCCTGAACGAAAAACCCCTTGGGCTGCCATTGTCGCAACCACCCTGGTAGCGATTGCGCTGACGCTTACCGGTACTTTGGCAACGCTGGCAGAGACGGTGGTTTTGCTGCTGCTGTTCGTGTTTCTGAGTACCAATGTGGCGGTGCTCGTCCTTCGTCGCGACAGGATTGAGGAAGATCACTTCCGCGTGCCGACCTTTGTCCCGGTGCTTGCGATCGTCTCGTGTCTGGTGCTGCTCAGTCAGCAAGGCTGGGAAACGTGGTTGCGCGCGGGGGCGTTGCTCATTGTCGGGATGTTGCTGCACGGCTGCTCTCGCATGAAGTTTTCCGCGATCAGCAAGCCCAGCCAATGAGCACAGTCATTTTCACCATTGGCCATTCCACCCGGCCAATCGACGTCTTCATCCAGATGCTGAAAAGTTTCGACGTTAACGCCGTGGTGGACATCCGCACCGTGCCACGCTCGCGGACCAATCCGCAGTACAACCTCGATGTGTTGCCAGACCTGCTCGCCGAATCTGACATCCAGCATTACCAGATCGCCAGCCTCGGCGGCTTGCGCAAGAAATCGAAAACCGTGCCGGATGAGGTCAACGCATTCTGGGACAACCGCAGCTTCCACAACTATGCGGACTACGCCTTTTCGGAAGAGTTTGAAGAGGGACTCAATCAGCTGTTGCAGCTCAGCGACAGCAGACGCTGCGCGATCATGTGCTCGGAGGCTGTCTGGTGGCGCTGCCATCGTCGGATAGTTGCCGATTACCTGCTGAGCCGAGGCGTGGAGGTCTTGCACATCATGGACATAGGCAAGTCCACGGAGGCAATACTCAATCCTTCGGCCGAGCGAACAGGGATTAAGCTTTGCTATCCGAGGCGTTTGGAGGGGTAGGGTTCGACTGAGGTTCTTCGTCGATTGGGCGGGCGTCTTCGCGAGCAGGCTCGCTCCCACAGTGGGTGGATAGTGGTATTGAAATGTGTCACACGTTGTCAGTCGGCGGGCGGGTGAGTAAGCTGCCGACATGAATCAGACTTCAGTTTCCCCATCCTTCCCCGGCCCGCGTGGTCCCGTCGAACACGACATTCGTGATCAGATTGTCGCGGCGGCCAACGAGCATTTCAGCCAGTACGGCTATGCCAAAACCACGGTGTCCGATCTGGCCAAGGCCATCGGTTTCTCCAAGGCGTACATCTACAAATTCTTCGATTCCAAGCAGGCGATAGGCGAGGCCATCTGCGCGAACTGCCTGGGACAGATCGTTGCGGCGGTCGAGCAGGCGATCAATGAAGCAGACCTGACGCCGACCGAGCGCTTCCGTCGTTTGGTAAAAACCGTGATCGCCACGGGTGTGAACCTGTTCTTCAACGACCGCAAGCTCTACGACATCGCAGCCTTTGCCGCCGGCGAAAACTGGCCGAGTGCGCAGCGTTACGATGCGCAGATCAAGCGCTTTATCACCGACATTGTCCGTGAAGGGCGAGAGGCCGGTGAGTTCGAGCGCAGGACGCCGCTGGATGAAACCGTCGAATCGATCCACTTGGCCCTGCGGCCCTTCGTCAATCCGCTGATGCTGCAACACAACCTGGACTTCATCGAAGTGGCGCCCACGCTGACTTCGAACCTCATCTTGCGCAGCTTGATGCCTTGACGCTCTGCTGATCCGAGGAGTCGGATCAGTCGCCCCAAACCAATCCTGTTCCTGACGCAACAACATTTCTGCTGCTCTGAAAGTGACTGTTGACTGATATGGTCACTCGGATAACATCGCCACCGCAGTTTGGTCATTCCATTTCCGAGACACTCATAGAGTCCACACAATGAAAAAAACAATGCTCAAGCACCCGGTGGGGCTGGCTGTCGTTCTCGCGTCCTCCAACGTTCTGGCGGGCGGTTTCGCGCTCAACGAGCAAAGCGTCAGCGGCATGGGATCGGGTTTTGCCGGTCGCTCTTCTTCGGCGGAAGACGCCAGCACCGTTTTCGGCAACCCGGCAGGCATGGCGCGGCTCAAGCGCGAGCAGGCCAGCGTGGGGCAGGCGACGTTGTTTGCGAAGTCCGATATCAGCCAGACCCGCAGCACTTTCGGCGGCAAGGAAGACGGCGACATGGTGCCGACCACCACGGTGCCGATGGGTTATTACGTCAAACCGATCGACGAGCATTGGGCGTTCGGCGTCGGGTTTTACGTGCCGTTTGGCCTGATCACCGACTACGGCAGTGGTTTCGCCGGCCGCTACTACGCCAACAAAAGCGAAGTCACCACGCTGACGTTCCAGCCGACGATCAGCTATGCCTTCAACGACAAGGTGTCGATCGGCTTCGGCCCGACCATCAACCGCATCAGCGGCGAGCTGTCGGGGATGGTCGCCAATCCGCTGAGCCCCGGGCGCAACGACGGCAAAGTCAAAAGCACCGGCGACGACACCGCGCTGGGCTTCAACGCCGGGGTCATGGTGCAGGCCACCGAGCAGACCCGCCTGGGCCTGACCTATCACTCAAAAGTCAGTTACCACCTCGACGCGAAAAGCAAACTCAGCGATGGCATCTTCAACGTGCTCGGCGTAAGCGGTCGCAGCTATGACGCGTCGCTTGACGTCGACACCCCGGAATCCGTGGACTTCTCGGTCACCCATCAACTGAACAACGACTGGACGCTGTATGCCGGCAGCACCTGGACGCGCTGGAGTCGCTTCAAAGAGCTGACCATCGAAAACAGTGGATTGCCGCCATTGCTAGCCGGCCAGTTGGGCACGATCAGCGAGGAGCAGAACTGGCACGACACCTGGGCGCACGCCATCGGCGCGGCGTACCGGTTGAACAACCAATGGGTGCTGCGTACCGGGTTCTCGGTTGATCAGTCTCCGGCGAACAACACCCATCGCGGGCCGCGTATTCCCACGGGCGATCGCAAGGTGTTCAGCCTCGGCGCCGGTTGGACTCCAGCGGAGAATGTCACCATCGACGTCGCCTATTCGTATCTCTGGGAAGAGAGCGTCGAGATCAACGACACCTCGGCGGGCAAGGGTTCGTACAGCGCGAAATACAAGAACAGCGCCAGCGGGCTCGGTACTTCTGTCAGCTATCGCTTCTGATTCAGCGCTGAACATCGGGCCGGTGACTCCGTGACTGTTGACGATATTGGTCACAAGACTGAGAATATGATGATCATCCTATTTTCAGTGAAGGAATTCCATGCGCCGGCTCCGACCTTTCCCCCTCGCGGTATGTTTGTTGCCCTTGGCCCTGACGGCGTGCGGGGATTCCTCCAGCGCAAAAGATCCACGTACCTTGGCGCCGATTGTCAGATCGGCGGCGGTGCAGCCGGCAGAAAATGGAACACGATCATTCACCGGCGTCGTCGCTGCGCGCACCCAGGGCGATCTGGGCTTTCGCGTCTCTGGCAAGGTGCTCGAGCGTCTGGTTGATACCGGTCAAACGGTCAAGCGCGGTCAGCCACTGATGCGCCTCGATCCGATCGACCTCGGCCTGCAGGCGCGAGCCCAGCAAGAAGCGGTTAGCGCCGCTCGCGCCCGAGCCCTACAGACTGCCGGTGACGAAGCGCGCAATCGCAAGCTCGTCGCCGCCGGCGCTATTTCGGCATCGGCCTACGATCAGTTCAAAGCTGCGGCCGACACCGCCAGGGCGCAACTCAATGCCGCTGTGGCGCAAGCGGACGTCGCGCGCAACGCCTCGGGTTACGCGGTTCTGGTGGCAGACGCTGATGGCGTAGTGGTGGAAACCCTCGCCGAGCCCGGGCAAGTCGTCAGCCCGGGACAACCGGTGGTGCGGCTGGCGCGGGCCGGTCAGCGGGAGGCCATCATCCATTTGCCCGAGACCCTGCGGCCCGCACCGGGCTCCACCGCTCAGGCAAAACTGTATGGCGATACGTCGGCTGCCGTGAGCGCAAAACTGCGACTGCTTTCCGATTCGGCCGACAGCACCACTCGTACTTTTGAGGCGCGCTATGTGCTCGAAGGCAGGTTGGCCAATGCGCCAATCGGCTCGACGGTCACCCTTGATATCGGCCAGGGTTCTGCGCCAAGACAGGCATTGAAAGTGCCCATCGCCGCGATCTACAACGCAGGCGAGGGCCCCGGTGTGTGGGTGATCGCAGGCACACCGGCGAAAGTGAGCTGGCGCCCGGTCGAGGTGCTGGGCTTGAGCGATGATTCGGCCCGTGTCGCTGGCCAGCTCAACGTCGGTGAACCGATTGTTGCGCTGGGCGCGCATCTGCTGCGCGATGGCGAAGAAGTGCGCTTGCTTGCGCGCGACGATGGCCAGGTTGCCGGGAGCCGTCCATGAGCGAGGGCCGGTTCAACCTTTCCGCCATCGCTGTTCGCCAGCGCGCAATCACGGTGTTTCTGATTTTTCTGATCGCCGTGGCCGGCGTCCTGTCGTTCTTCAAACTGGGCCGGGCGGAGGACCCGCCGTTCACGGTCAAGCAGCTGACCGTCATCACCGCGTGGCCGGGAGCGACCGCGCAAGAGATGCAGGATCAGGTCGCCGAACCCCTCGAAAAACGCTTGCAGGAACTGAAGTGGTATGACCGCTCGGAAACCTACACCCGCCCGGGTCTCGCATTTACCGTTGTCTCGTTGCTCGACAGCACACCGCCATCGCAGGTGCAGGAAGAGTTTTATCAGGCACGGAAAAAGCTCGACGACGAAGCGATCAAGCTGCCGGCGGGTGTCATGGGGCCGATGGTCAACGACGAGTTTTCCGACGTGACCTTCGCGCTCTTCGCCTTGAAAGCCAAGGGCGAGCCGCAGCGCTTGCTGGTGCGCGACGCGGAGACTTTACGCCAACGCCTGTTGCACGTACCGGGAGTAAAAAAGGTCAACATCATTGGTGAGCAGGCCGAGCGGATATTCGTTTCGTTTTCCCATGATCGCTTGGCGACGCTGGGCTTGTCGCCGCAGGACATCTTCGCCGCGCTGAACAATCAAAACGTGCTGACGCCCGCCGGATCGGTCGAAACCCAAGGGCCAGAGGTGTTTTTGCGCGTCGACGGCGCGTTCGACACGTTGCAGAAAATTCGTGAAACGCCGGTTGTCGCGCAGGGACGCACCCTGAAGCTGTCTGATGTCGCGACGGTCGAGCGCGGCTACGAAGACCCGGCAACCTTCCTGGTGCGCAACAACGGCGAAGAAGCGTTATTGCTCGGCGTGATCATGCGCGAGGGCTGGAACGGCCTCGATCTGGGCAAGGCGCTGGATGCCGAGACAGTCAGGATCAACGAAGAAATGCCCTTGGGCATGACCCTCTCGAAAGTCACCGATCAGGCAGTGAATATCGACTCGGCGGTCGGCGAGTTCATGGTCAAATTCTTTGTCGCGCTGCTGGTGGTCATGCTGGTGTGCTTTCTCAGCATGGGCTGGCGTGTCGGCGTGGTGGTCGCAGCGGCAGTGCCGTTGACCCTGGCGATCGTGTTTGTGGTGATGGCGGCCACTGGCAAGAACTTTGACCGGATCACCTTGGGTTCGCTGATTCTGGCGCTCGGCTTGCTGGTCGATGACGCGATCATCGCCATTGAAATGATGGTGGTGAAAATGGAGGAGGGCTACGACCGCATCAAGGCCTCGGCCTATGCCTGGAGCCATACCGCAGCGCCAATGCTGGCCGGTACGCTGGTGACGGCGATTGGCTTTTTGCCCAACGGATTCGCGCAATCAACGGCAGGTGAATACACCAGCAACATGTTCTGGATTGTCGGCATCGCGCTCATTGCGTCGTGGGTCGTCGCCGTGGTTTTCACGCCGTACCTGGGCGTGAAGCTGTTGCCGGATATCAAGAAAGTCGAAGGCGGGCATGCGGCGATATACGATACGCCGCGCTACAACCGTTTTCGGCGGATTCTGGCGTGGGTGATTACGCGCAAATGGCTGGTGGCGGGCGTGGTTGTCGTGTTGTTCACCGTTGCGATCCCAGGCATGGGGCTGGTGAAGAAACAGTTCTTTCCGACCTCTGACCGCCCGGAAGTGATGATCGAAGTGCAGATGCCCTACGGCACGTCCATCGAGCAGACCAGCGCCGCGGCGGCCAAAGTCGAAGCCTGGCTGCACAAGCAGGAAGAGGCCAAAATCGTCACCGCCTATATCGGTCAGGGTGCGCCACGGTTTTTCCTGGCGATGGCGCCGGAGTTGCCGGATCCATCGTTCGCCAAAATCGTCGTGCTGACCGACAACCAGGACGCCCGTGAAACTCTGAAGTTGCGTTTACGCGAAGCGGTCGCCGAAGGGCTTGCTCCAGAAGCGCGCATTCGGGCCACGCAAATCGTCTTCGGGCCGTACTCGCCATTCCCGGTGGCCTACCGGGTGCTGGGGCCGGATCCGGCGAAATTGCGCGACATCGCCGAGCAGGTCAGGGCTGTGATGCAGGACAGCCCGATGATGAGAACCGTCAACACTGACTGGGGGCCGCTGACGCCGACCTTGCATTTCAACCTGGATCAGGACCGCTTGCAGGCAGTGGGGCTGACGTCCAGCGCGGTCGCCCAGCAGTTGCAGTTTCTGCTCAGCGGCGTGCCGATCACGGCGGTGCGCGAAGACATCCGTTCCGTGCAGGTGGTTGGTCGTGCGGCGGGCAATATCCGCCTGGACCCGGCACAGATCGAAGGCTTCACCCTGGTCGGTGCGGCGGGGCAGCGCATCCCGCTGTCGCAGATCGGCCAGGTCGAAGTGCGCATGGAAGACCCGATCCTGCGCCGCCGCGATCGCACGCCGACCATCACCGTGCGCGGCGACATCGCCGAAGGTTTGCAGCCACCGGACGTGTCCGGCGCGATCATCCAGCAGTTGCAGCCGATTATCGAAAACCTGCCTTCCGGCTACCGGATTGAACAGGCGGGCGCCATCGAAGAATCCGGCAAGGCCGGCAAAGCGATTCTGCCGTTGCTGCCGATCATGATCGCCATGACGCTGCTCATCATCATCGTCCAGGTACGCTCGATCTCGGCGATGATCATGGTCTTCCTCACCTCGCCGTTAGGCTTGATCGGTGTGGTGCCGACGCTGCTGATCTTCAACCAGCCATTCGGTATCAATGCGCTGGTCGGGTTGATTGCGCTGTCCGGGATTCTGATGCGCAACACGCTGATTCTGATCGGGCAGATCCATCACAACGAGCAGGAAGGGCTGGCGCCGTTCCATGCCGTGGTTGAAGCGACAGTGCAACGGGCGCGGCCGGTGTTGTTGACCGCGCTGGCGGCGATTCTCGCGTTCATTCCGCTGACCCACTCGGTGTTCTGGGGCACGCTGGCCTACACGCTGATCGGCGGCACGTTTGTTGGCACGATTATCACGCTGGTGTTTCTGCCGGCGATGTACGCGATCTGGTTCAGGATTCGGCCTGAGAACAAACAGCAGTAGCGGGGCTGTCGAAGGTCCGTATGAAGAAGGCTTGAATCTGAACTTTCGTGCCGGGCAAGCCCTTGACGGTGACGTGCAGCGTGCAGCTGTCTACACTGCGCGCTGCACCTGAAAATCCTTCGGGTGATTCGGAGCGTCCAGCATGTCTGTCCAGCATCGCAATAACGTGAACGTAGTAGGCGATGGCTCGGCAACGTTGGTCTTCTCCCACGGGTTTGGCTGCGATCAAACCATGTGGTGTTACCTCGTGGAGCATTTTACCGATCGCTTCAGGGTCGTCCTTTATGACCTTGTCGGTGCCGGACAGTCTGATCTCACGGCTTATGACCCGCAGAAATACAGTTCACTGGAAGGCTACGCGCAAGATCTGGCTGAAATCATCGATGAGTTCGCTGTCGGCCCGGTCATCGTCGTCGGTCACTCCGTCAGTGCCATGATTGGCGCATTGACTGACAGAGCGCATCGGGGTCGTATCGCAGCTCATGTGATGATTGGCCCGTCTCCTTGCTATGTCGACTCCGGGGGTTACGTCGGGGGATTCACACTCGAAGACATCAACTCTCTGCTGGATACCCTCGACAGCAATTATCTCGGCTGGTCGAGCACGATGGCCCCCGTCATCATGGGGGCTCCCGGCCAACCGGCGCTTGGTGAGACGCTGACGAACAGTTTTTGCCGGACTGATCCGGAAATCGCCAAGCAGTTCGCGCGGGTGACATTCATGTCGGATAACCGCGATGACGTGGTCGGTCTGGACACGCCGACCCTGATATTGCAGTCCACCGATGACATCATCGCTCCGGTCGCCGTAGGTGAGTATCTGCACCAGAGCCTGCCCAACAGCACCCTCTGTCTGGTCACCAATGTTGGTCATTGTCCGCACATGAGTGTGCCCAGCGCGTGCTCGCAAGCCATGGACCGCTTTCTTCTACCTTGGACGAAAGACGCAGATGGTCGCTGAACCCTCCCTGATTCCCGATCCTCAGGCGCTTTTTGACGACGCGCCATGCGGCCTGATCGTTACCCGCGAAGACGGCAGCATCCTGCGTGCGAATAAGACTTTCTGTACCTGGATCGGTTGGGAAAACCCCGATCTGCAAGGCCGGCGCTTTCAGGATTTGCTCACCATGGGCGGACGGATTTTTCACCAGACTCATTGGTCTCCGCTGATACAAATGCAAGGCTCGGTGTCGGAGGTGAAACTGGATCTGGTGCGTCGCGACAAGGCCTTGATACCCATGTTGCTCAATGGCGTTCGTCAGCAGCACGAGTCCGGCGTTGTCTATCAGTTGGCATTGTTCTGCACCACCGACCGGGACAAGTACGAACGTGAGCTATTGAAAGCCCGGCAACTGGCTGAAGGGCTTCTGGCGAATAAAGTGGCCGCTGAAACAGCATTGTCGCAGGCGCAGATGGAGCTGAAAGAAGCTTACGAAAAAGCGCAGCGTCGGGCGCTATTTGCTGAGCAAATGGTTGCCATTGTCAGCCATGACCTAAAGAACCCGCTGACGGCTATCAAAATGGCGGCAGAGATGCTCGGTCGGAAAATGCCTGAGGGGAGGAAAAGCTGATGCTGAGCCACATCGGCAGCTCAACGGATCGAGCGCATCGAATGATATCTGATCTGCTCGATTTCGCTTCGGCCAGAGTCGGCCGAGGGCTATCCGTTTCGCCCACGGTCATCGAATTGCATTCGGTGGTGGCTCAGAGCGTCGCAGAGCTGCGGGTGGCCTTTCCAGATGTCGCTATCGAGCATCAATCGGTTGGGTGGGGAGATGTCGAACTCGACGCTGATCGCATGCAACAGATCATCGGTAACCTGGTCGCCAACAGTGCCGCCTACGGCGACCAGAAAAGGCCGATTACTGTAATTTCCACGCTTGATGCCAACCGGGCAAGCATTTCGGTTCACAACTTCGGCCCGGCGATTGCCGAGTCAGCTCGGGCGAAGCTTTTCGAGCCCATGACCCGTGGCTCAGACCAGGATGATCACGTTCGCAGCGTCGGGCTTGGTCTCTTCATCGTCCGGGAAATCGTTACTGCCCATGCAGGCGATATCTCCGTGCGCTCGACGGCTGATGACGGCACTACGTTTACGGTGAATTTTCCTGCTCAAGCAAACTGATCAGGCTCCACACATCAGCCTTTACGGGTGCCTGGAACACAAGCCAATTCCTTTGATCAAGACCAAACATGGTGGTTTTTTCGAACCTTTTCAGCGAAATACCTATCAACACGAAGGAGAGGTTATCGCTTGACGGCGAACACAGACAAAACACTCATTCACATGGCTGGATGGGGGCGCTGAGGTATGTAGGTGCATGCGTCAGCGCGCAACCCGGGATTGATCCATGCAGCAAGAAAGCCACAATTACCCAGTCATCGTTATCGGCACTTCCAGCGGCGGACTCGCTGCGTTGCGTGAATTTGTAGCCGAGCTTTCGTCCGATTTGCATGCGGCCGTGTTCGTCACAATGCACATCGGAGAACAACCTAGCGTTCTGCCAAACCTTCTGGTCCAGGCGAGCCCATTACCCGTCGCCTTCGCCGTGCATGAAGAGCAGATACAGCCGGGGCGTGTCTACGTTGCGCCTCCGGACAAGCATCTACTGGTCAAAAAGGAATTATTCAGGTTTCTCGCAGTGCCAGGGAAAACCACTCTCGGCCTGCAATTGACCCGATGTTCAGATCGGCGGCCATCAGCTACGCAAGCAATGCCATAGGGGTGTTGATGACCGGTGATCTTGATGACGGTGTAGTTGGGCTCCAGGCAATAAAGGCCTATGGCGGACTGGCTTTTGTGCAAGATCCCGAGACTGCCGAAGCACCGTCAATGCCGTCGAGCGCTCTTCGTCATGTGAATGTGGACGGATGCCTTCCGCTCAGAGAATTGGGCAAGAGACTGGTACAGATCATCGAACAGCGTGCAGCCGAGGCGAACCTCCCTGGGGAGGCACAACGCATCGAGCCGTTCGCCACTGAAAATGATCTCACCGAGGATTTCAGCAAAGGCGGCTCCAGAGCGCTGGACGAGATAGGTGAAATCGCTGGCATGTCTTGTCCTGAATGCGGAGGCGCGCTGTGGGAGGTAGAGTCGTCCTCACCACGCTTTCGCTGCCATACCGGTCATGCCTACACCGCCGCCGCGTTATTTCACGCCCAGAATGAGACGTTGGAGGAAGCGCTCTGGGTGGCCGTTAGAGCCCTGCATGAAAAACAGTTGCTCCTGGGGCGGCTGATTCAAAGCAGCAAGGATCGCGGCCGCATTGGCGCGTTACAGGAATACGAACTCGCAAGTCAGGGGCTCGAAAGTCACAAGGAGACGCTTCGAGCATTGATCGCATCGTTACGACCGGTTTCACTGACAAGCCAAATCTAAAGCTGCCGGTGGGCATTTACTCCGGTCAAAGTAGCGAGGTAGGAACTTTCTCATGCCGATCGGAAAGCTGACCGTCAAGGATTTGCAGGTAAACGTCTCAATCTCCGGCGAGGGCCCGCCGTTACTGCTGCTTAACGGTTTGGGTGGTCTGATCAGAACATTCGATGCCTTGCCGCTTCGGTGTTGCCAGGGGCATGCTTAGCGTCAACCCGCGAACTTATTACCACCAGCTAGCCGCTTTGGCAGGTTGGACCAGCCTGCTGCGGCTAGCCCGTTTGCGCGCGCACACGCTCATTCTTGTCGGCGACCGTGACACCTTGGTACAGCCGTACAACGCGCACATTCTGCGACGTTCGATTCCACAAGCCGAACTGCGCGTGCTGAAGGGGAAGGGCATTTTTTGTGGTGACCAGCGCTCGGCGAACTGCCGAGCTGATGCTTGATTTCCTTGGCCGACATCAAGAGGAAGAACAGGATGCGTCTCTAAGTGCAAGCCGCTTCCAGATCGCCAACCACTTGTGAACTTTCAACCGCCATTTTTGACGTGTATTTTTTATCCATTCACATCCCCGTCCAGCTCAATCAACTCACCGCCGTCGTCTCTCAATCGCTGCAAAAACACTCGGGCATCCAGCAACTGATACGGAAAATACAGCCCCGGCCTTACAGGCGCTTGCCCATTCAGCCCAACCAATCGCTCCAGCAACATGGCCACACTGAGCCCGGTCAACGCCGCCGCACCCGCGCGGTGAACCACCGCATGCCGTGTGCGCAATGGCTGGCCATCGTGATCCGTGCCTTCAAGTTCGATGAGTATTTCCGTCGACATCGGCTGGCCCTGACGCCGGGTCGAGCTGATGCCGCTGGCGAGGTTGAACTCGACGTTCGGGGCGTCGGTGGCGGCGGCCAGGCCTGTCACGTCGATGGAGGAGAAGCCGGCGCCCTGCAGGGTCGTGCCGTCGACGGCGCGGAAGCTGACCTTGGCATCGTCGCCTTCACGCCAGATGAATTCGCCGTCACGGCGGGTCAGCGCGGCGGGCAGCATTTTGTTCAGGTGCTCGAAATCGACGGCTACGGTCGGGCCGCCGCCGTCCTGTTCGTCGACCAGGGCATGAATGCGGATGTCGTGCACGCGGGCGAATGCCTTGGCGATGTGCAGCGTCGCTACCGTGGTCGCGCCGACCATCCATTCGTAGCCGAGGACAATGGGCGCCGCGTCAGGCGCGTGAATGAAACTGGCGATTTGCGGGGCGATTTCGAACACGCCGGAAGAGATGCTCAGGTGCGGCACCTTGCGCTTTTGCGCAAAGCGCATCCCGGCGAGGGCGTGGTCCATGTAGAACAGGACGATAGCGCTGACCGGGCGATCACCCAGCCCCAGATCTTCTGCGCGAGCATCGATGACCACACCTTGGGCATTGCCGATGTGCTCGGCGGTTTGCTCAGCCTTGGCGAGGTCGCGTCCGCCGATCAGCAAGGGTACGTCGGGATGCGCCGCGCGCAATGCGCGGGCCGTCTGGTGGCCGATAGCGCCGGAACCGCCCATGAACAGGATGGGATGAAGTGGCATGAATCCTCCGCATTTTTCCTGGTTTGAAATGTGCTCTGGCTAGACACCCTAGCACGCACTTTCCAGTTCGCCGGTGCGCCTGGCCGGCGCACCGACGAACGACCCCTTGCGGAATCAGCCCAGATGATGCCGCTCTGCAAGGCGATAGACATCGGTGTCGAGGCCTTCGAAACGAGCCTTCAACTGCAACGCCAGGTACAGCGAATAGTGCCGTGACTGATGCAGGTTGCCGCCGTGGAACCAGAGGTTTTGCTGCTGGGTCGGCTTCCACATGTTGCGCAGTTCGCCTTCATACGGGCCGGGGTCGTTGGTGGTGCCGGAACCCAGGCCCCAGCAGCGCCCGACCTTGTCGGCGACTTGCTGAGAAATCAGCTTCGCCGCCCAGCCGTTCATCGAGCCATAACCTGTCGCATAAACGATGAGATCGGCCGGCAAGCGGCTGCCATCGGTGAGCACCACTGCATCCGCTTCGATGCGTTCGACACCGAGGCCCGGCGCGCTCTTGAGCTTGATCGTGCCGTTGGCGATCAGTTCTGAGGCGCCGACGTCGATGTAGTAACCCGAGCCACGGCGTACGTATTTCATGAACAAACCCGATTCGTCATCGCCGAAATCGAGCATGAAACCCGCGCGGGTCAGGCGTTCATAGAAGTCCTTGTCGCGCTCCTTGATCGCGTCGAAGACCGGCCGATGAAACTGTGGCATGACCTTGTACGGAATCGAGGCGAACAGCAGATCGGCCTTGTCCGTGGTCAGACCCGACTCGAGCGCCTCTTCGGAATAAAGCCCGCCGAAAACCAGTTCCATCAGGCTGTCCGAACGCACGATGTGCGTGCTCGAACGTTGCACCATAGTCACCTCGGTGCCGTTTTCCACCAGATCGGCGCAGATGTCGTGGGCCGAGTTGTTCGCGCCGATGACCACTGCGCGCTTGCCTTTCCACGCATCGCCGCCGGGGTGACGGCTGGAGTGATGTTGCTGGCCCTTGAAGTCTTCGGCGCCGGGATACACCGGCACATTCGGTACCCCAGACATGCCGGTGGCGAGGATCAGTTGCGTCGGCTGCAGGGTGATGCGCTCGCCGTTGCGCAGGACCTCCACGGTCCAGCGGCCAGTCTGTTCGTCAAACGTAGCGCCGAGGCATTCAGTGCGCGGCCAGTAGTTGAGTTCCATGACCTTGGTGTACATCTCCAGCCAGTCGCCGATCTGGTCTTTCGGGGTGAACACCGGCCAGTGGTCGGGGAAGGGCAGGTAGGGCATGTGGTCGTACCAGACCGGGTCATGCAGGCACAAAGACTTGTAGCGGCCGCGCCATTGATCGCCGGGGCGCTCGGCCTTGTCGATGATCAGCGTCGGTACGCACATGCGTTTAAGCCTCGCGCCGAGGCCGAGCCCGCCCTGACCGCCGCCGACGATCAGACAGTACGGTTGCGTGGTGATGCCCAGCGCCGCTTCTTCATCGCGGCGGCGCTCCAGCCAGTTGCGCTTGTCGGCGTGGGCATGGCCGTGACTGGCGCCGATTGGCCGGCGGCGGCCGCTGGGTTCTTCGAAGCCTTTGAGTTCGCGCATGGTGGTCAGCAGCGTCCAGCACAAACCGTCCTTCAGGCGCACGTAGCCTTTGCCGCGCGCCATGTCGGTTTCCAGGCTCATCCAGCCTTCGAGCACGCCGTCGCTGAGCGTGGCTTCACCTTCGAGTTGCCAGCGCTCGGGCCGGGTCTGCTCAAGGCGTGTTTCGAGCATGTCGCGAATCGCCGGTTTGCCTTCCAGCGTGACGAGGTTCCAGCTGAACAGCAGCAAGTCACGCCAGTGGCATTCTTCGGCAAACAGCTCCAGCGTGCCGTCCACATCTCGTTGCGCCAGACGTTCGCCGAGGCGTTCGACCCAAGCGGCAAGTTGCGCTGTTGGCGTTTGCAAAGGGGTTTCGATAGCGATGTTCATGGGGCCACTCCCGATCTTGTTGTTTTGGTAAGCCATGGCACCAGAGCAAGGCTTGGGCCAGCTCTTTGAAAGGCGCTGGCCAGAGCGTCTGATGCAAAAATCGGAGCGAGGTGCAGAGGGCGCCCTGTCACGAATTCGGGAATCGAGGATGACACTGTGTCACTCGGCGCGAAATTCCCCGCAGCGAGCTTTTCATCTAAGCTGCGGACAGACCGTGTCTTCACCGAAGCGGAGCACAACAACAATGAAACCGGCCTCGATCAACGCCCACGCACGCCAGGTGCTGCAAGCCGTGCAGGGCACTGTAGCCAGTCCCGGCGCGGCGGCAGACCTGGCGATCACTCGCTCATGGCGGCGTTGCCTGGATCAATACCAGCTCGATCCGGCCAGCCGCCGCGCGCCGGATGTGCTTGAACAGGCACGCTTGCGCGAACACCGTGCGCCGCTGGAACACATCATTTCCGTCGCCCACTGGCAGATGAACAGCCTGCACCAGCAACTGGGGCGTGACGGCCATGTCGTGCTGCTCACCGATGCACGCGGCGTGGCGATCGACAGCGTGTTCAATGAGGCTGAACGCGGTGAATTCCAGCGCTCCGGGCTGTGGCTCGGCTCGGTCTGGAGCGAGGAGCACGAGGGCACCAACGGTGTCGGCACCTGCCTGGTCGAGCGCCAGCACGTGACCATTCGCCGCGACGAGCATTTCCGTGGCAAGCACGTCGGCCTGACCTGTTCGGCCAGCCCGATATTCGACGCCAGCGGCGAGTTGCTCGCGGTGCTCAACCTGTCTTCGGTGCGCGAGGAGAGCAGCCTTGAGCAACGCTTCAAGGCCATGGCCCTGACCAATCTGTCGGCCAGGTTGATCGAGAGCTGTTTTTCCTTGGCCATGATCCGCAGCGCTATTTGCTGCGGTTTCATCCGGATGCCGGGTTTGTCGGATTGCTGGGTGAAGGCCTGCTCAGCTTCGACGAGAGTGCGCGGATCTGTTCGGTAAATGCGGCGGCGCTGGATCTGCTGGGCCTGAGCCGCGAGCAAATGGTCGGGCAGTCGCTGACCCTGCTGCTGGAAACGCCGATGGAGCAGTTGCTCGATCAGGCCAGTGCTCAGGCCCACGTCTGCTGGCCGATGCGGCTGATAGATGGACGCCTGTTCTATGGCCAGTTGCGTGAACCGATTCGCTCGGTGCCGTTGACCATCCCGGCCATCGCAAACATCAGTGACGAGCGCGTGTGCCTGGAAGACCCGCGCCTGCAACGCGGATTCGCCCGCGCGTTGCGTGTACTCGAACGTGACGTGCCGGTGTTTCTGCAGGGTGAAACCGGCACCGGCAAGGAAGCCTTTGCGGCAGCGCTGCACCGCGCCAGCTCCCGTGCAGGCCAGCCGTTTATCGCGATCAACTGCGCGGCCATTCCTGAAACGCTGATCGAGAGCGAGCTGTTCGGCTATCGCGGCGGCAGCTTCACCGGCGCACGCAGGGACGGCATGGTCGGCAAGCTGGAGCAGGCCCATGGCGGCATTCTGTTTCTCGACGAAATCGGCGACATGCCCCTCGCGCTCCAGACACGCCTGCTGCGGGTCCTCGAAGAGCGCCAGGTCGTGCCGCTGGGCAGCGCAACGCCACGCGCGCTCGATGTCCGTTTGATCAGCGCCAGCCACCAGAATCTGCAAGCCTGCGTAGCTGACGGACGCCTGCGCGAAGATCTGTTTTATCGCATTGGCGGTTTCGCCGTGGAACTGCCGCCGCTACGCGAGCGTTCCGACAAGGGCCGTCTGCTTGACCTGTTGCTGCGCGAAGAAATGGCGGGCGCCAATGTGCGGCTGGAAGCGGGAGTTCGAGAGCACTTGCTGGCGCAGCCCTGGCCGGGCAACGTCCGGCAACTGCGCACCTGTTTGCGGACGTTGGTAGCGTTAGCGGTGGACGGGCGGATCACGCTGGAGGATGTGCAGGAGTTACTGCCAGCAAGTCACGACCAACCTGTTGACGATCCACTGGGCGTATCCGAACGCCAGACGTTGCTGAGCTTGATTGAGGCGGAACACTGGCATGTCGCGCGTGTTGCCAGTCGTCTGGGCATCAGCCGCAATACGCTGTATCGCAAACTGCGTCAGCATGGAATCATTCGACCTGGTTGAAGACAATCGCGATCATTTGCGTACATTCGCTGTTGATCGCGCGCATTGCCGGGATATTGCTTGGATCCAATCATTGATTCACTATATCGCATGCCGACAAGCGGTAGGCTCAGGCTATTGCTAGAAGTGATGGCGCAATGACATATTGCAGCACCTTTCCTCACTTCAAGATGTACCGAAAATGCGCCCCCTCAAGTCACTTGTTGCAGCGTCGTTGCTGCTCAGCGGGTGCAATGGAATGCCAGTCGCTTTTGTTCAGGATCCTGTTTTAGACCAAGCCTTTGTCGTTCACTCCGGCGCGCCTTTGCCTTACGTGCTGATGGGTTCGGCTGTGCAATGGAATGAGGATTTTGCCGTGACGGTGAAGCACATTCCTTACTTGTCGGGCACGGTTTTCCAGGGGCAGGCAGACGTGCAGTTCTTCCGTCACAAGGCCAGTAGTGTGCCGGCGTGGCGCGGCTACACGCCGGGCGAAGAGCTGACTTCGGTGGGATTCAATTCGCTGTACATGTCAATCAAGGGCACCG
This sequence comes from Pseudomonas sp. B21_DOA, assembly GCA_030544685.1. Taxonomy (NCBI): domain Bacteria; kingdom Pseudomonadati; phylum Pseudomonadota; class Gammaproteobacteria; order Pseudomonadales; family Pseudomonadaceae; genus Pseudomonas; species Pseudomonas sp. B21_DOA. The sequence continues at coordinate 3,480,934 of CP086683.1, forward strand.
GTCAGGCTTTACCGGCCATGGTTCGCCTCGACGTCAAAGAGGGCAACGTGCTTTACGGCACCCACAATGGCGCACTGGCCAAAGGCATGTCCGGCGGGCCGGTGTTTTCCGCCGATGGCAAAGTGGTCGGCATCAACGTGGCGTTCCTCACCCGTGACGACGTCAGCCGCCTCAAGCGCAAGGACTTGCTCGATCAACCGCGCGTAAGCATCTTTTTGCCGTACGCGGAGATCAATCGCGAGTGGTCGCGCTATCAGGCCAGCATCACCCCGACAGCGCCGCCGGCGACCAAACTGGCCAGTCGCTGATCAGCGTTCGCGCAATGCTTCGCGGGCGCGGTTGAGCGGTTTGATCAGGTAGTCCAGCACGGTTTTTTCGCCGGTGCGGATGTCCACCGTGGCGATCATCCCGGGCACGATGGCGAAGCGTTTGCCGGCCTTGTTGCGCAGCTCATCCGACGCGGTGCGGATGAACACGCGGTAGTAGAAGATTTCCGGCTTGGCTTCGTCCTGAATCGTGTCCGGCGAGATCGTCACCACTTCGCCGTCAAGGCTGCCGTAGATCGAATAGTCATAGGCGGTGATTTTCACTTTCGCCGCCTGGCCCGGGTGAATGAAGGCGATGTCGCGCGGCGAGATACGCGTCTCGATCAGCAGTTGTTCATCCAGCGGCACGATCTGCATGACCTGGCCGTTGGGTGCAATGACGCCGCCAATCGTGCTGACCTCGATGTCCTTGACGATGCCGCGCACCGGCGAGCGCAGGGTCAGACGCGACAGTGAATCGGTGCGACCACGGATTACCGCTTCGAGCATCTGCGCTTCGGCGTTGGCCTTGGCCAGGTCTTCGCGGGCGCGGACCATGTAATCGGAACGCGCCTCGGTGGCCTTCAATTCCAGCTCCGAGCGCTGACGGGTCAGGCGCAGCACTTCGACCCGGCTCGAGGCACCGATCTTCGCCAGATTTTCAGTGATCGCCAGTTCGCTGCGCACCAGTTTCAGCGAGCTTTGAATTCCGTCGAGGGTTTCCGCCAGACCTTTGCGCCGGGTCTGATAGAGCTCGGTTTCGGCGCGGATCAACTCGGGAAATTCCTGCAGCGATGCGTCGAAAGTCAGGGGCTTTTCGCTGACCTCGGCCTGCAAGCGGTTGACGCTGGCCAGCGCTGCACGGTACTTGGCCGCGCTTTCGCCGACATTGGACTGGTTCTTCACCGGGTCCAGTTGCGCGAGAATCTGCCCGCGCTCGACCAAAGCGCCTTCGCTGACGTTGAGCTGTTCGAGAATGCCGCCCTCCATCGACTGAATCACCTGCTCGCGCGAGCTGGGCACCACTTTGCCAGTGCCGGTCGAGACTTCGACCACTTCAAACCACGCCGCCCAGGCGACGAAGCAGGCGAGCATCAGCGCGCAACCCCAGATCACTTTTGCACCACCGGCGATGGCGCGCTCGTCGCGGCCGTCGAGGTAGGACATCGGGTCCGGCACGTCAGTCATCATGGTTTTCATACCGTCACTCCTTTGCCGGGGCGCGCAACCGCGCCAGTGCCGCGTCGCGATGGTCGTCGATGACGATACGTCCGTTGTCGAGAACGATGATCCGCTCGACCAGTTGCAGGACACTGACCCGGTGCGTGGCGACCACCAGCGTTCGGCCCTGCGTCCAGATCGCGAGTTTTTCCAGCAGCAGGCGCTCGGTGACGTCATCCAGCGCCGCGGTCGGTTCGTCGAGCAAAAGCACTTGTGGCTGACGGATCAACAGGCGCGACAGCAACAAGCTCTGACGCTGACCGCCCGAAAGGCCCAAGCCACCTTCAAGCACTAAATGATCCATGCCTTTGGGCAACTGCCGAACGAAGTCGAGCGCGCCAGTGACAGTCAATGCGGCGATGATTTCCTGATCGCTGGCCTGACCGGCGCCGAGGGTGATGTTGTCGCGCAAGGTGCCATGAAACAGTCGCGCCTGTTGCGACAGCAGGCCGACGTCGCGGCGTAGATCGGCCGGATCCAGATGCGCCAGGGCGATGCCGTCCAGCGTGGTTTCACCGCTGCTGAGATCCATCGCGCCGCCCAGCGCTTGCAGCAACGTCGACTTGCCAGCACCGTTGCGGCCGAGCAGGGCGATGCGCTCGCCGGGCCGAATGCTGAGGTCGATGTTGTTGAGCGCCGGGGTCAATTCCTCGCTGTAGCGAAAACTGGCCTGACGCAAGCGATAGTCGCCACGAATCGCCGGCAGGTGCACGCGCTGACTGCCTTCGGGATGATCCACCGGCATCTGCATGATCCGGTTCAAGCCTTCGAGCGCGACCTTGGCCTGCTGCCATCGGGTGAGCACGTGGGTCAGTTGCGCCATCGGCCCCATCATCCGCGACGACAGAATCGACGCCGCGACCAGACTGCCGGTGGTCAAGTCGCCGGCAATCACCATAGGCGCGCCGAACACGATGACCACCGCAAACACGCCGCCTTGTACGTTCTGCGTCCACGCCACCAGGCTGTTGGTCAAGGTGCGCAGGCGCAGGCTGCTGTCCGCCGAGGCGGCGTTGTACTGGTTCCACTGTTGCTGAAAACGCTGCTCGGCCTGCAATGCCTTGATGTCGTCGAGGCCCTGAATACTTTCCACCAGCATGGCGTTGCGCAGCGCCGCTTCACGCATCGAGGCATTGGCCAGTCGCGCCAGGCGCGGTTGCGCGATGATCCCGGGCAACAACATGAACACCAGCGCCACCAGTGGAATCAGCACCAGTGGTCCGCCGATCAAATAGAACACCAGCAGGAACAGCAGGAAAAACGGCATGTCCGCCAGTGCCGTGGCGGTGCTGGAGGTGATCAGGTCGCGGATCTGCTCCAGCTCGCGCAATTGCGAAATGAACGAACCGGTGGATTTCGGCCGTGCGGAATTGCGCAGGCGCAAAGCGTGGCCGAAGACCAGATCGGAGACGCGCAAATCGGCGCGCTTGCCCAGCACATCGGTGATGCGCAGACGCAGAATGCGCATGACGAAATCGAACAGCAGCGCCAGCATCACCCCGCCGAACAACACGTACAGGGTCGGCAGCGACTCGGCCGGAATAACCCGGTCGTACACCTGCATGGAAAACAGCACCCCGGCCATGCCCAGCAGGTTGGCGACCAGCGAGGCGATCATCACTTGGCTGTAAGGGCGCAGATCGGTGAGGACGATGCGCCGGAACCAGTGCTCGTCGTAGGGCTTGATGTAATCGTTGGTGCGCACGTCGGCCACCGGTTGCGTCGGACGCAGAATCACCGTGCGCAGGGCCTGCTCGGCGAGAGCGGCGGTGTCCATGCGACTCTGTAAACCTTGATCGCCACTGAAGCAGATGCCCAGCTCGCCGGTTTCGCCGATGCTTTCGAGCACACCGACCTGACCGTCGCGCAGTTGCACCACCAGCGGCGTGCGCCAGCGGCTCAGGCTCTTGTTATCGAAGACCGCGAATTTGACGCTCAAACCGGCCTGACGCGCCATGTGCCGAACCACTTCTTCGACGCGGCCTTCGCTGTGCACCGAGGCCAGGCGCACGCTTTCCGGCGAGACGTCGAGTCGGTAGTGGCGGGCGACCTTGAGAACGGCTTCCAGCCACGGCGAATAATCTTCGCGAGCTTCGGCCGCGACGGGTTCGGGAACAGTGATGCTGGCATCGGTCATGGCAGGATCTCGACATTCTGGATGGCGCTGTGGTCGATGCCGAAGACCCGGCGAATCGCACCGCTGTTGTAGAAGCAGTCGATCTGCAGGCGTTGCAGATCAGCCTGGGTGTTGACCAGATCGAAGCGCGACTGATGGATTTCCTGCTCGGCGTTGAGCAGGTCGAGCAGCGGCCGTGTGCCCAGTTCCAGGTATTGGCGGCCATACAACATGCGCGCCTCGGTGATGCTGCTCTGGCGAAACTCCAGCGAACGCAGCCGTCGGTTCAGGCCCGAGGTTTGCGCCTGGGCTTCAGCCAGACCCTGGCGCGCTTGCAGGCGGGCGAAGTCTTCGGCCGAGTCCGCTGCGGTCAGCGCATGTCCGGCGGCGCGGCTGCGCGCACTGATCGCACCGCCCTGATAGATCGGCACTTCGAGGTTGAGGAAGATTCCGACCTGAGTGCGATCGGCGCGCGAGTTCTGATCGTCGTAGTGGTCGTCCAGGTATTGGTTGACCGACGGTTGCAGCGACAGCGTCGGATAGGCTTCGGCCTTGGCCTGGGCCAGTTCGGCCTGGGCCTGGGTGCGTTGCGCGGCCGCCTGGAGAACAGCGGGCAGGGTGTCGGAGATTTGCGAAGCGTCGCAGGCCTGAGTCAACGTCGGCGCGGCGGCGTCGCTGACTGCCGGCGGCGTGCGCCGTCCGAGCAGGCTGGTCAGCGTCGCTTGCCAGCGCGCGTATTGCGCCTTGAATTCCTGCAATGTCGCCGTCGCGCCTTCGGCCCGGGACTGCGCCTGGACCATATCGGAACGGGTGCTGGCGCCCATGTCGCTGCGTTGTTTGGCCAGATCAACGATGCCACCGATGCCCTGAATCTGTTCGCGTGCAACCTCGAGCAGACGCTGATACCGCTGCACTTCGATGTAGGCCCTGGCGGTGTCGCGGGCGATGTCGTCGATCGCCAGCAGAATCCCCGCCTGACTGCGCGCCACCCGGGCGCGGGCGGCGTCGACCGAACTGGAAACCTTGCCGAAGTCATACAGCATCTGTTTCAGGGAAATGTTCACCGATTGGCTGCCGGCATCGCTGCCGTAACCGCTGGTGTAGCCACCCTTGATGCCGCCGGTGACCTGCGGGTAATAGCCGGATTCGGCGACGTTGACCCCTTCGCCTTGCTGGAACAGGGTGCCGATGGCCTCGCCGATGCGTGGGTGCCAGTCCACGGCCAGCCTGACCGCTTGTTCCAGCCCCAACGCGTCCGCATCGGCGGACGCTTTCAGAGCAGGGGCAGGGCGCTGACGGCTTTCATTGCCTGCCGGTTGTTGCAGTTGCGACGGGCTGATGCTGCGCAAGCTGCTGTCGAGATTGTCGTCGGCGCGAACGCCGACGGTGAAAGCGGGTATAGGCCGATGGTCAACAGGACCACCGGCCATTTCTGGCGAAAAACTGACTCCACAGACTTCCCTTACTGTTGAGAGACCAACGTTCGATGTCTTGTTTCAAACCACTTGAATGCCGTTCTGTACCCACAAGTGGTGGCTCGGATCCTCCTGTGCCGTGTATTGAACATAGTCGATGCCGTCGGCCTGTTGCGTACCATCGGCGACCCAGCCATCGGTCATGTGCACGCTGTCCCTGTCGTCACCTTTGATCAGCAGGGTGTTGTTGTCCGAAGAGGTAATCGCCAGCAGATCGCTGAGATTCAGTGTCAGCGCAACGGCACTGGAATGGTTGAGGTCAAGGATTTCGACGTTGTGGATCTTGCTCTGCAGATCGCCGAGGTTGATCGACACGTCGCCACCGGCCCAGAGCAGGGTGTCGGTGCCGCTGCCGCCGTCCACCGAGGTGAATTGCTGATCGGCGATGATCAGCGTGTCGTCGCCACCGCCACCTTGCAGGGTCACGGCGCCACCGTGCGAGCCGTCGAGGGTGTCGTTGCCCTCGGTGCCCTGGATCAACTCACTGCCAGTGGCATGGGCCAGACCGAGGTCATCACTGGCCAGTGCCGAGAACGCGGTGCTGGCAAATGCGCCGGCCTTGTTCAGGTCGATGGTCAGTGTTGCGGTGTCGACAGTGCCGTTGGGGTGGGTGAGCTGATAGGTGAAGATGTCTTCCTGACCGATCACCGCATCGGTCAGCCCGGCCTTGAGCGTGTAGGTGTAGTTGCCGTTGGCCTGGACCACCAGGGTGCCGTAATTGCCGACCAGCGAGACGCCGTTGTAACCCGGCGCAACGTAACTGCCGGCGACCAGCACGCTGAGCAAGGTGTAGACCGAGCCCAACACATCGGCTCCGCCGCCAGCGGTGTCGGTGAGCAGATTGCCCGATACCGGCGTGTAGCTGCCGACCACGAACTGATTGTTGTAGGTCGCGACGTTGATCAGGCTGGTGTTGACGCTGGTCAGCAGGCCGAGGCCGCCCACTGCCACCCGCACCTGATAACTGCCGGCGGTCTGGTCGTCGAACTTGATCCCGTAGTTGCCGCCGCCGAGATTGACCAGCGCGTTGCCGCCGTAACTCTTGACCAGCACGTACTGGTTGGTGGCGGTGTTGAGCTTGTACAGGCCCACCGTCATCGAACCGAGCAGCGCCAACAGGTTGCTCGAATTGACCACCACGGTCAGGTCACTGACGGTATCGGCCGCGACCACGGTGTTGTAGTTACCGCTGCCGCCGCCCAGCAGCACATTGAAGGTGCCGAGGGCTGAGTTGGTGGTGACTTCGCGGTTGATCAAGGTGACGTCAGTCGAGGCGATGTCCGCTGTGGCATCAACCACCAGTGCTGGGCTGCCAAGGTTGGCGTCGTTCCAGACTTCGGTGGCTTGCGGGCTGTCGATGCGCACATACAGATTGGCGGTGTCGCTCAAGCCGTTCGGGTGCACCAGTTGGTAATTGAACACGTCGACCTTGCCGACACTGCCAACACTGCCGTTCGGCTTGTAGCTGTAATTGCCGTTGGCATCGATGGTCAGCGTGCCGTACAGCCCTTGCACCGTGGTGCCGGCCCCGGCGCTGACCCAGGCGCCGTTCTTGAAGATTTGCAACTGCGCGCCGTTGTCCGGGCCGGTCTGATCGACCGTGCCATCGACGCCGACGTTGGTGATTACGTTGCCGGTCACCGCTGGCCCGGCGATGCCGTTGAACTGGGTCAGGCTGCTGACGTCCAGTTGCAGCTGGGTATTGACCGTGGTCAGCACGCCAATGCCGGTGCTCGACACCGTCAGTCGATAATCGCCCGAGAGCAGATTACCAATGTCGACCCGCACGCCCTGGCCGGCCAGGGCAATCAGATCGAGCAGGCCGCCGCTGCCGTTGACATCCAGAGTGACCCAGGTGCCGCTGGCATTCTTCACCTGCAGTGTGTAGACCACGCCGTCGATCAGCGAGATCAGGCTGTTGGTGGTCAGCGTCAGGGTTGGATCAAGACGCGTACTGCCGGCCACGGTGAAGGTAAAGGTTTTCGAGAACCCGGCCAACAGCGTGGTGAACGAGTCGTTGAAGGTCTGCGACGCGGTGACCGGGGCCAGCGTGACAGTGCCGACGGCGAGGTTATCGCTGGCGACCACTGGCGCGTTGACGTCGACATCCGGCGCGGTGACGTTGGCGGCCACCGAAACGTTGCCGCGTGCGTCGCTGAGGTTGATGGTGAGTTTTTCGCCGTTGATCTGCGCACTGCTAAGGGTGACGGTAAACACGCCGAGGTTGTTGACCGTGCCGGTGCCCAGGACAGTGCCGCTGGCCGACTTGATGGTGACGGTTGCGCCGGCTTCGCCGGTACCGGTGACGCTGAGGCCATCGGCACCGACCAGCAACGCCGTGGCCGCAGCGGGCGGCGTCAGGTCTGGTGCCGTCGCGGTCGCCGCTGCCGATACGTTGCCGCTCGGATCGGCCTGGGTGACGCTGAGCACTTGGCTGTTGATCTGCGCCGAAGCCAGCACGACGGAGAAGCTGCCGTTGGCGGCGACGGTGGCGGTGCCGAGCACCACACCGCCGACGCCGCGTACGCTGATGGTTGAACCGGGCACACCGACGCCAGTGAGCAAGGTGCCGCTGCCATTGACGCTGACGCCAGTCGGCACGCCGGGTGCGGTGATGTCCGGTGCGGTCAGGCTGGCATTGGGCGACAGGTTGCCGGCAGGGTCGACCAGCCGCACGGTCAACAGCTGTCCATCCAATTGCGCGGTGTTCAGGTTGAAGCTGAACGTGCCGCCACTGCCCACGGTGGTGGTGCCAATCAGCGCGCCGCCCGGACCGTAGACGTTGACCGTTGCACCGGCCTCACCCGAACCGCTCAAGGTCAGACCATTGGCAGCGAGCGTCAGACCGCTGGCCGCGATCGGCGCCTGTACGTCAGGGGCCGTCAGGTTGAATACCGGCGACAGATTGCCCGTCGGGTCGGCCTGTTGGACGTTGAGCTGTTGGCCGTTCAGTTGCGCGCTGGACAGTTGCACGGTGAAGGTGCCGCCAGCATTGACCACGGCGGTGCCGAGTACGGTACCGGCCGCATTGGTCACACTGACCGTGGCGCCGGCTTCACCCGTGCCGCTGACCGCCAGGCCGGTGCCGTTCAAGGTGACATTGCTCAGCGGCGCCGGCGCGGTGGTATCGGCGACGCTGAGGTTGGTCACCGGCGAAATGTTGCCTGCCGCATCACTCTGCGTAACGCTCAGCTGTTGGCCGTTGAGTTGTGCAGAGGACAAGGTCACCGAGAACGAGCCATTGCCCGCCACCGTCGCCGTGCCCAATACCGTACCGCCGACACCGCGTACGGTGACGGTGGCGCCGGCTTCACCGAGCCCGCCGAGCACCAGGCCGGCACCGCTGAGTACCAGCGCCGTCGGAGCGGCCGGGGAGTGATGTCGGGCGCGGTTACGTTAAGCCCGGATGAGGTGTTATTGGACGCATCGGTCTGAGTCGCGTTGAGCACCTGACCGTTAACCTGCGGCGCATTGAGTTGCGCGCTGAAGGTGCCATTGGCGCCAACCGTCGCATTGCCCAGCACCACGCCGCCAGCGCCGGTGATGGTCACCGACGCGCCGACTTCGCCGCGACCGGTAACCAGTGTGCCGCTGGCATTGACCGCCAGATCGCTGAGTGGCGCCGGCGCCGAAGTGTCACCTGCGGTGATTTCAGTCGGCAGCGAGGCACCACCCAACGCAGTGTTGGCGGTGACTTCAAGGCTTTGGCCGTTGGTTTGCGCGGGCGTCAGCACCACGCTGAACGTGCCATCCGGGCCAGTGACGCCGGTGCCGATCAGACTGTTGTCAGGCCCATAAACATTGATGGTGGTGCCGATCGCCGCCGTGCCGGTCAGCGTCACGCCGTCGGCTGTCAGCACAAGATTGTCCGGCGCAGCCGGGCTGGCACTGCTGGAACAGCCAGGATGGCGTCTTCCGAGACATTGGTTGCGACGTCGGTCTGAGTCACGGTCAACACCTGGCCGGCAGTGATGCCCGTGGCCAGATCGATCAGGAATGTACCGTTGGCCGCGACCGTACCAGTGCCGACAACATTGCCCAGCGCATCGGTCACCTCGACACTCGCGCCGGCTTCGCCGCGCCCGGCGAGCTGGCTCAGGTCGCCGCTGATGGTGAGGCCGGTGACGGCATCGGGAGCGGTAATGTCAGGTGCCGGGAAGAGGAATGTCGGCGATGAGTTCTGTGCCTCGTCCGTCGCGATCACTGACAACAATTGGCCATTGGCCTGGGGCGGATCAAGTTCGACGGTGTAGCTGCCGTTGCCCAGCGCCACTGCCGTGCCCAGCACGGTACCGTCAGCCGACAATACCGTGACGGTGCTGCCCGCTTCGGCGGTACCGGCGAGCAAGGTGCCGGCGCCGGTCAGCGATGTGACCGTCGGTGCGATCGGTGCGGTGCTGTCCGGCGCGTCGACCAAGGCTGGCTCGGACAGGTTGTTTTTCGCGTCGGCTTGCACCACAGAGAGTGCGCGGCCGTCCAGCTGCGCAGCTGACAGGTTGACGCTGAAACTGCCGTCTGCGGCCACGGTCGCGGTGCCGAGCAGCACCGTGCCGTCGCGCACGGTAACGATCGCCCCGGGCTCACCGGTACCGGTCACGGTCAAGCCGTCCTGGCTGACGTTGAGATCAGCGACTGCCAGCGGAGCGGTGGTGTCGCCTGCTTGTACGGGCGCGGTTGGCGACGTGTTCGACGCCAGATCGGTCTGATTGACGCTCAACAACTCGCCATTCACCTGCGGCGGGTTGAGGGTCACGCTGAACGAACCATTGCCGGCCACGGTTGCCGAGCCCAGTACCGTGCCAGTCGCGCTGAGCACGCGCACGGTGGCGCCGGCTTCACCGGTACCGGTCAGTGTCACGCCGTCGGACGTGAGAACGAGGCCGGTGGGCGCAGCGGGCAGGGTGGTGTCCGGTGCAGTGATTGGCACGATCGGCGAAGGATTGCCCGCCGCATCGCGTTGGATCACCGACAAGGCTTCGCCATTGAGCAGCGGCTGATCAAGGGTCACGCTGAAACTGCCATCGGCCTGCACGGTGCCGGTGCCGACGATGGTGCCCACCGCGTTGGTAACGACCACTTGCGCGCCAGCGGCGCCGGAACCGGTGATCAGACTGCCGCTGGCGTCGATGTCGACATCGGTCAGTGCGGCAGGAGGCGTGCTGTCCGGTGCGGTCAGGGTGCCGGCAGGCGAGGCATTGCCGACCGCGTCCGCCAACACCACGAACAGCGCTTGGCCATCGGTCTGCGCCGGGGTTACGGACACCTGGAAACGGCCATCGCTGCCCACGGTGCCGGTGCCCAGTTCGGTGCCGTCCGCCGATGTCACGCGGACAATGGCGCCGACTTCGCCGGTACCGGTGAGCGTGTCGCCATCGGCATTCAGTTGCAGATCGGCCGGTGTCGCTGGCGGGGTCAGATCCGGTGCGGTGACCGACACCGGGGCGCTGACGTTGCCGGGTGGATCGGCCTGCTGCACGCTGAGGATCTGTTCGTTGATCTGCGGCGGATTGAGGGTGACGCTGAACGTGCCGTCGCCGAGCACCACGCTGGTGCCGAGCAAAGTGCCGTTGGCATCGCGCACGGTCACGGTCGCGCCGGGTTCGCCAGTACCGATGACCAACGCGCCGGACGAGTTGATATCGACGTTGTCCAGTGGATCAGGCGGGGTGAAGTCCGGTGTGGTCAGGTTCACTGCCGGTGAGTCATTACCCGCCGCGTCGGCCTGAACCACGGTGATCACTTCAGCGTTGGTCAACGCAGGGTTCAGAGCGAGGCTGAAGGTACCGGTCGAGCTGACCACAGCGGTGCCAAGCACATTGCCGTCGCTGTCGATGACCCGCACCTGCGCCCCGGCTCGCCGCGCCCGGTCAAGCTTGCGCCGTCGCCACCGATGCTCAGTTGCGAAACAGCGGCTGGCGGTGTGCTGTCGACCGAAGTGAACGGCGTGGCTGCCGAGGTGTTGCCCGCCGCATCCGTCAGCGACACGGTCAGCGCCTGACCGTTGGCCTGCGGCGTGGTCAGGGTGATTGCAAAGGTGCCGTCGATGCTCACGGTGCCGCTGCCGATCAGCGTACCGGCAGCGTTGTACACGTTGACCGTGGTGCCGGCCTCACCGGTACCCGAGAGCAAGGTGCCGTCCGCGCTTGCCACCAGCGCCGCCGGCGCATTGGGCGCGAGCAGGTCCGGGGCGGTCAGATTGACGCTGTTGGATTCGTTGCCGGCAGCGTCGGCCTGGCTCAGGCTCAGGGTCTGGCCCGAGGTCTGTGCCGGGCTGAGGGTGACGCTGAACGTGCCGTTGGCCGCCACCACGGCGCTGCCGAGAACCACTCCGCCAGTGCCGAGCACCGTGATGGTGGCGCCGGCTTCACCGCGCCCGGTCAGGGCCGTGCCGTTCGGTGCCAGGCTCAGTTCGCTCGGCGGGGTTGGCGCAGCGATATCGGCAGCGGTGTAATCGGTCGGCGACGAGTTGATGCCGGTGCTCGACGTCGCCACGGCAGACAGCTGTTCGCCGTTCAGCTGTGCGGCATTGAGCGTGACGCTGAAAGTGCCGTTGGCCGCCACCACCGCGCTGCCGAGCAACACGCCCGAGGCATTGCGAATGCTCACGGTGCTGCCGGCGGTGGCCGAGCCGGTGAGGGTCAGACCGTCGGCGCTGAGGGCCAGATTGGTCGGTGCACTTTCCGCCAGATTGCCCGGTGCAGTTACCGGCGCCGCCGGTCCGGTGTTGCCGGCTGCATCGATCTGCACCACGGAAAGATTCGATCCGGCCACCGCCGCCGGGGACAGCGTGACGCTGAAATTGCCGTTGCTGCCAACGGTTGCGGTACCCAGCAAAACACCGCCGGCATCACGCACTTCCACGTTGGCGCCGACTTCGCCGATACCGGTCAGGGTTGCACCGTTGGCGCTGACTGCCAGATCGAAGGCCGCCAACGGCGCGGTGCTGTCGAGGGCATTGACGATGGCCGGAGCAGACGGATTGCCCGCCGCGTCAGTAGCCGTCACGTTCAGCGCCTGACCATTGGTTTGTGGGCTGTTGAGCGTTACCTGGAACGTGCCATTCGCCGTCGCCGTGGTGGTGCCGAGAAGATTGCCCTGGCTGTCGCGCACGGTCACCGTGCTGCCGGCCTCTGCATTACCGGCCAGTTGCACGCCAGCCGCGTTCAGGGTCAGAGCGCTAGGAATCGCCGGTGCAGTCAAATCCACGGCGATGACTTCAACCGCCGTCGAAACGTTGCCCGGCGGATCCTCCTGAGTGACGGTCAGCACTTCGGCATTCAGTTGTGCTGCGTTCAGGGTGACGGTGAACGCGCCGCCGCTGCCGACCTGCGCGGTGCCGAGCAAGGTGCCGTCGGCGCTTCGCACAGACACGGTGGCGCCCGGTTCGCCGTGGCCGGTGACGGTGACACCGTCGGCATTCACTGCGACTTGGGTCAGTGCGGCGGGTGGGCTGATGTCGGGCGCATTGACGCTGGTCGAGGGCGAAACGTTGCCGGCAGGGTCGGTCTGGCTGATCGCCAACGCCTCGCCATTGGTCGACGCTGGCGCCAGGGTCACAGTGAACGAGCCGTCCGCGGCAACCACAGCGCTGCCGAGCACGGTGCCGTTGGCGGTGCTGACATTCACTGTTGCGCCTGCTTCACCCGTGCCGCTGAGGGTGCTGCCATCTGCGCTGATCAGCGGATTCTGCACGGCGGCCGGCGGGGTGCCGTCGACGGTGATCACGCCAGTGGAAGTCGAGGTGTTGCCGTTGGCGTCGGTCAGGCTGACCTGCAGGGTCTCGCCGGTGTTCTGCGCGTTGGGCAAGGTGACCTGGAAGTTGCCGCTCTGATCGACCACGCCGGTGGCCAGAACATTGCCGGCGGCATCCCTGATCGTCACGGTGCTGCCGGCTTCGCCCTGGCCTTTGACCACGGTGCCGACGTCATTGATCGAAACGCCAGTCGCTGCGGCTGGCGGTTGCAGATCGCTGGCAATGATGCCGGCGGGTTGCGACAGGTTGCCGGCGGCGTCGCTCTGGATCGCCGTAAGCGCCTGGCCATTGAGCTGCGCCGGCGTCAGCGTCAGGCTGAACGTGCCGTTGCTGGCGACCAGTGCCGTACCGAGCACGGTACCTGTGGCGTCGGTGACAGTGACCGTCGCCCCGGCCTCGCCGCGTCCCGTGAGTGTCGTGCCGTTGGCATTCAGCGCCAGATTGGTCACCGCGTCCGGGGCCGTGCCATCGAGCGCCGTCACCGTGCCTGGAATCGACACGTCACCGTCGGGACTGGTGGCAGTGACTTGCAGCACTTGCGCATTGATCTGTTTGGCACTGAGCAACAGGGTGAAACGGCCAGAGCTGTTGATCAGCCCGGAGCCGAGCACAGCGCCGCTGCTGTTGGTCACGGTTACGGTGCAACCGGGCGTTCCGGCGCCGGTCAGGGTGAAACCGTCGGTACTCAAGGCCAGATCGGTCGGGGTCGCAACTTGCGTACCGTCCAGACCCGCCAGCGGCACGACGGGCGAATCATTGCCGCCGCCATCCGTGCTGATCACTTCCAGATTGCCGCCAGGCTCGGCCGCTGGATTCAGGGTCACGACGAAGCGGCCATCCGCGTCCGCCGTCGCGGTGCCCAGCACAGCGCCACCGCCCGCGATGCTGACGGTGACCATGGTGCCCGGTTCGGCAAGACCAGACACTTGCGTGCCGGCCGGGTTGAGCGCGAGATCGCTGACCGCCGCCGGCGGGTGCTGTCCGGCGCGGTGACGCTGCCGGGAAGCGAACTGTTGGCGCCGTCCGACACTACGACTTGCAAGGCTTCGCCATTGGTTTGCGCGGTATCGAGATTGACCGTGAAGGCGCCAGAGCCGTCAGCAGTTGCGGTACCGATGATGTTGCCGTCGGCGTCCCGCACCTCAACGGTATTGTTCGGCTGCGTGGTGCCGGTGACCGTGGCCCCTGCAGGATCGACGACCAACCCGGTCGGTGCGGGTGGGGCGGTGATGTCCGGTGCCGTAACCGGAGTGGCCGGCGAGGGCAGGGCACTCGCATCGGTCTGGATGACACTCAATACCTGACCGTCGAGCTGAGCCGGGCTCAGGTTGACGCTGAAATTGCCATCGCTGGCAACTACTGTCGTGCCAATTACCGTGCCGTCCGGTGCGCTGACCGTGACGGTGCTGCCGGCTTGTCCGGTGCCGGTCAAGGTCACGCCGTTGCTGGCGAGCACGACGTTGTCCGGCGCCAGCGGCGCGGTGGTGTCCGCTGCCGTCAGTGGCGCGTTCGGAGAAACGTTCACGCCATCCGATTGGCTGACTTGCAGTTGCTGGCCGTTGAGTTGCGGGCTGTTCAGCGCCACCGTGAAAGTCCCGCTGCCATCGACGATCACGGTGCCCAGCGTATTGCCGGCCGAATCCTTGACCGTCACCGTGGCACCGGGCTCGCCTGTACCGCTCAGTTCAGTGCCGCCTGCATTCAGCGTCAGATCCGAAGGGGCCGTGGGGGCCTGGATATCCGGCGCTTCAACCGGTACCGCCGGGAGCCTGAAGGCGAGCCATCGGTCTGCACCACGCTGAGATTCTGGCCATTGGTCTGTGGCGAGGACAGGGTGACTTCGAACCGGCCGTTGCTGCCGACCACGGCGGTGCCCAACACCGCACCACCAGCGTCAGTGACGGTCACGGTCGCGCCGGCCTGACCAGCACCAGAGACTACGGCGCCATTGGCGGAAATGCTCACATCGGTCACGGCTACCGGTGTGGTCAGATCGGGTGCGATCACGTTGACCGGCGCCGAAGGGTTGCCGTCTGCGTCGGTCTGGATCACTTGCAACTGTTGCGCATCGGTCTGTGGAGTCGAGAGGTTTACCGTGAAATTGCCATCGGCACCCACGGTACCGGTGCCGATGATATTGCCGGCCGGATCGCGCACGGTAATCGAAGCGCCGATTTCGCCTGTGCCGGTCAGCGTCTGCCCTTGGCCGTCGAGCGTAACGCCCGTCAGCGGCGCCGGGCCTTGCGTGTCAGGCGTTACATAGGTCAATGGGGCAGAGGTATTGCCAGCCGCATCGCTGGCACTGATCTGCAACGCTTCGCCATTGTTTTGCGGGCTGCTCAATTGCACCGTGAACGTGCCATCCGCAGCAACGACTGCCGAGCCGAGTACATTGCCGTTCGCATCGCGAACCGTGATCGTTGAACCGACCTGGCCGCGTCCTTTCATCAGCAGGCCGTCCACACTCAGGACAACGTCGCTTGGCTGAGTCAGGCCATCAAGGTCCATGGCGATAACGGTCGTTGCTGGCGACGGGTTGCCGGCGGCGTCAGTGACCAGCACGCTCAGCGCCTCACCATCGATTTGCGCGGCATTGAGTTGCACGGTGAACGAGCCGTCAGCTGCGACTAAAGCCGTGCCGAGCAGCGTACCTTGCGCGTTGGTGACGCTGACTGTGCTGCCGGGCTCGCCACGGCCGGTGACCGAGAGGCCATCGCTGCTCACGGCCAGATCCGTTGCAGCGCCGGGGCCGGTGATGTCCGGCGCATTGAAGGTCACGCTCGGTGATTGCGCACCGGCGCTGTTGACCGCAACGATACTGATGACTTCGCCATTGGCCTGCGCGCGGATCAGCGTCAGCAGGAAGGTGCCGTCAGCAGCCACCGCTGCGCGTCCGAGCAATTCGCCATTGGCGGCGCGGACTTCAATGGTGGTGCCTGCGCGAGCAATACCGGTCAGTTGGCTGCCGTCGCTGCTCAAGCCGAGATCGGTTGGCGTCTGCGGTTCGACGATCTCCGGCGCGCTGACTGTTGCGCCGGTCGAGATATTGCCTGCCGCATCGGTGGCATTCACGGTCAGCGGCTGGCCGCTGGTTTGCGCGGGGCTGAGGGCGACGCTGAAGGTGCCATCTGCCGCCACAACGGCGCTGCCGAGCAGGGTGCCATCGGCGGCGCGCACCTCAATGGCGGCGCCGGCTTCACCGGTGCCGCCGAGTTGCGTGCCATCGGCGCTTACGCTGAGGTTGCCCGGGGCGGTTGGCGCGGTGGTATCCGGCGCGGTGATCGAGCCGGGCGTGGACACGTTGCCCGCAGGGTCGGTGAGCGTCACGTCGAGCGGCTGGCCATTGTTCTGCGGTGTACCCAGGTCGACCTGGAAACTGCCGTCGGCGCCAACCGTTCCGGAGCCCAGGAGATTGCCCGCCGCGTCGCGCACTTGCACGACACTGCCAGCTTCGCCAAACCCAGTCAGCACGCGGCCATCGGACGATAGGGTCAATCCGGTCGCAGGCGCAGGAGGCGTTGCGTCACTACTGCCGCCGCCACCACCTCCGCCGCCCCCACCGCCACCACCCGTTGCGGCCGCCGCACCACCCGCGCCCAACAGGCCGAGCCCGGCAATCGCCCACGCAGGCGTTGCGCCGTCGACCACGCCGACGCCGGCGATCAGTTCGTCCAGCGAATCGATTTCGTCAAAGGTAAAGCCATTGAACGGTTCGGCGCTGTAGCGCGCCTGCCACAGCGTCGCGTCGTCACCCTGAAAGACAATGTCATTGGGCACGCCGTCAGGGCTGGTGACAAAGAAATTGGAAATTTTGATTTGCTCGCCAGACTTAAGATTGACGATCAAATCCTGACCGCTGCGACTGGTCGACGCCAGTTGGTCGGGACGGACCGGCATTTGTACAACGGAAGGCTGATTGAGCTGAACATTGCCCCAGTTCTGGGCAGTGAGCTGAGAATTGGCTTTGTCGGCAATGACGATGTTGTCCATTACTACTCCCTGTATATGGCTGGGCGGACGTCCACGGATGGTTTTAGAACCATAGATAGGGAGTTTGAAATGAGCCTGCCTGATTTCTGGCGAGTAGCCGATGTGGCGTTTTTCTAACGATCAACTGACTGAAAAATAAGGTATATCTATGCGTTACCGTTTGTCGGAACGTTGGATCCAAGCCATGATCGGATGAAACAAAATGTGTCGTTTTTCGCACAGGCAAAAAACGTGGAGAAACACCGGGATTCAAAGTGCGATGAGTGATGGCTAATCAATATTGGAACTTTGAAAAGTTGACCATCCCGGCCGCAGACGTCCATCTGCGAAGGTATTAATCAATAAGCAGAGGAAGCGCGACAGGCTCTGTATAAGAAATCGGGCTGTTTCGTTTCAGCGGACTTTTCGCCTTCAAAATACTTCATGCGCTAGCTATCGATCGCCGAAGTGATCGAAGCACATCCAGCGCCGACTGATCGGTAACACACCCGGGGTATTGATCGAACATATGTGGCGCCCCAGGGTAGACGTGCAGCTCGACGGCAACCCCGGCGCGCGACAGGCGCAGGGCAAATGCAACGTCCTCTTCAAGAAACAGATCCAGCGCCCCGACCGCCAGAAACGTCGGTGGCAAGTCACGCAGATCATCCAGCAGGGCCGGAGAAAACCAGCCGATCTGCTGATCATCCAGCGCTTGGTCAGCGCGCAGGCACTGCCAGCAGAATTGGTTGGCTTGCGCCGGCCAGCCAATCACTCCGGTCGTATCGTTTTGCTGAGGCGCGGCCGGGCTGCCCGAACGGTCATCAAGCATCGGATAAATCAGCACTTGGCTGGCGATGGGGAATTCGCCGCGATCCCGCGCCACCATTGCCAGCGCTGCTGCCAGCCCGGCGCCGGCACTGTGGCCCATGAGGATTACTTTGTCGGCGTCGATATTCAGCGATTGCTGGTGGGCGAAAACCCAGGCGAGGGCGGTGTAGCAGTCCTCGAGAGGAATGGGGAAGGGGTGTTCAGGCGCGAGACGGTAATCGACGGCGACGATGATCGCCTGCAGTGCTTCAGCGAGATCGGCGAGATAATCGTCTGCCATTTCCGGGCAGCCCAAGACGAAACCTCCACCGTGGAGGTACAGGATCACCGGAAAGTGAACACCCAGTACCGCGCCGGCGGGCCGGTAAAGACACAGGCGCAGATCCTCACCGTCGTGGGCCGTTATCAATAGGCTTTCACCGCGCGCTTGTTCTGGGGATTTGAATGTCGCATGGACACGCTCCTGATCGCGGGCAGCGTTTCCAACGTCCAGGCTTCTGCGCCGGGGGTTAAAAAGCTCTTGAAGTCGGGATCCAGCAGTTCATGTGCTTTCACGTTCTGCTTCCTGTGTGCGAATGAACGAGCGCCTCGGATGGAGGCGCCGCTCACGGTGGAGTTACAGCCAGGCTTTGATCTGCGCGCAGACAGCCGGCGTCGAAATGCCATAGCGATCATGCAGCGTCGGCAGGGCGCCGGCGTCGAGGAAAGCATCGGGCAACGCGATCTGTCTGAAGGTGGGCGTCACGCCGTTGCGCAACAACAACCCGGCAACCGCCTCGCCCAAACCGCCGATGATCGAGCTGTTCTCGGCGGTGACCACCAGACGTCCGGATTTGCGCGCTTCGGCGAGAATGGTTTGCTCATCCAGTGGCTTGATGGTCGGCACGTGCAGCACGGCCACATCAATGCCGTCGGCCTGCAATTGCTTGGCCGCTTCCAGCGAACGCATGGTCATCAGCCCGGTAGAGATGATCAGCACATCGTTGCCCGTGCGCAGGGTCTTGGCCTTGCCGATCTCGAATTGATAGCCGTACTCGTCCAGCACCAACGGCACATTGCCGCGCAGCAAACGCATGTAGACCGGGCCCTGGTGAGCGGCGATGGCCGGCACGGCCTGTTCGATTTCCAGCGCATCACAGGGGTCGACAATCATCAGATTGGGCATGGCGCGGAAGATGGCCAGGTCATCGGTGGCCTGGTGGCTCGGCCCGTAGCCGGTAGTGAGGCCGGGCAGGCCGCAGACGATTTTGACGTTGAGGTTTTCCTCGGCGATGGCCATGCAGATGAAGTCGTAAGCACGGCGCGATGCGAACACCGCGTAGGTGGTGGCGAACGGCACGAACCCTTCGCGGGCCATGCCGGCGGCAGCGCTCATCAGCAACTGCTCGGCCATACCCATCTGATAGAAACGCTCCGGGTGCGCCTTGGCGAAAATGTGCAGGTCGGTGTACTTGGACAGGTCAGCAGAAAGGCCGACGATGTCCGCGCGCTGGTCTGCCAGCGCTGCGAGCGCATGGCCGAACGGTGCCGAGCGGGTCGCCTGGCCCTCGGAAGCAATCGAGGCAATCATCGCCGAGGTGGTCAGGCGCTTTTTCACCGGAGCGCCAGTAGCAGTCGAAGGCGCAGTGTTGGCGGCGTTGCTCATTGGTCTTTTCCTTCTTCAAGGTTGCTCAGTGCCAGGTCCCATTCGTGCTCTTCGACGCGAATGAAGTGGGTCTTTTCCCGGTTCTCCAGAAACGGCACGCCTTTGCCCATTTTCGTGTCGCAGATGATCACGCGCGGTTGCCCGCCGGGGTGATTGCGCGCGGCATCGAATGCAGCGACCAGGGCGTCGAGGTCATTGCCGTCGACGCGCTGGGTGAACCAGCCAAAGGCTTGCCAGCGATCGACGATCGGTTCGAACGAGAGAATCTCGCTGGAGTAACCGTCGGCCTGCTGGTTGTTCACGTCGACGATGGCGATCAGGTTGTCGAGCTGCCAGTGCGAAGCCGACATGACTGCTTCCCAGGTCGAGCCTTCATTGAGTTCGCCATCGGAGAGCAGGTTGTAAACGAACGAGGCCGAGCCTTTGCGCTTGAGGCCCAGGCAGGCGCCGACTGCGATGCCCAGGCCCTGACCCAGGGAACCGCCGGTGATTTCCATCCCCGGGGTGTAGGCGGCCATGCCCGACATCGGCAGGCGGCTGTCATCCGAGCCGTAGGTTTCCAGCTCGTCGAGCGGAATGATCTCGGCTTCGATCAGCGCTGCGTACAGCGCAATGGCGTAGTGGCCGATGGAAAGGTAGAAGCGATCGCGCTGCTCCCATTCGGGATCTGTCGGGCGATGTTTCATTGCATGGAAATAGGAGACCGCCAGCAGGTCAGCCGCGCCGAGCGCCTGGCCCACATAGCCCTGGCCCTGAACCTGACCCATGCGCAGTGCATGGCGGCGAATGTTGTGCGCGCGCTCCGCAAGGCTTGGCGATGCAGCGTGTGAAAGATTAGTCGTCATGATGAAACTCCGTTGACTCAACGATTGACCAAAGCGGCGGGAATGCGCAGGACCAGACTGGCGCCGAGGAACAGCACGCCGGTGATCAGGTACATGCCGATGGCGCTGGAACCGGTCAGGGTGGTGATCCAGCCGATCAGATAAGGCGAGCAGAACCCGGCGAGGTTGGCGAAGCTGTTGACCGCCGCGATGCCGGCCGCCGCAGACACGCCGCCGAGCAGCGTGGTCGGCAGCATCCAGAACAACGAGGTGGCGGACAGAATGCCGGAGGCGGCCAGGCACAGACCGAGGATCGACAAGGTCGAATTACCGCCCATCATCGCTGCCAGGCTCAAACCGATCGCACCGGCGATCATCGGCACGATCAGGTGCCAGCGGCGCTCGCGATGTTTGTCGCCACTGCGGCCGAGCAGCAGCATCGCGGCGATGGCGCACAGATAAGGCAGGCTGGTCAGGAAACCGATGTGCAGCGGGTCGGAAACCCCTGCGTTGCGCACCAGTGTCGGCAGCCAGAAGGTAATCGCATACTGGCCCATGACCACACAGAAGTAGATCGCCGCCAGCAGCCACAAGCGCCGGTCGCGGATGAACTCGCCGATCGAGGCGTGGGTGACTTTTGCTGGTCGTCTTCAGCCAGTTCGCGAGTGATCAGGGCTTTTTCATCGTCATTGAGCCAGGTCGCCTGATGCACGCCGTCTTTCAGGTAGCTCAGCACCAGCAGGCCGACGACCACGGTGGGCACCGCCTCGAGCACGAACATCCACTGCCAGCCGGCCCAGCCGTGCACACCGGCAAAGTGGTTCATGATCCAGCCCGACAGCGGGCCGCCGACCATGCCCGACAGCGGAATGGCGATGAACCACAACACGGTCATACGCGCCCGCCGATAGGACGGAAACCAATAAGTGAGATAGAGCAGCAGGCCCGGCGCCAGGCCGGCTTCGGCAATCCCCAGCAGAAAGCGCAGGGCATAGAACTGCCACGCGGTTTCGACGAAGGCGAACAGCGCCGAGACGATGCCCCAGGTGATCATGATCCGCGCAATCCACACCCGCGCGCCGACCTTGTGCAGGATGATATTGCTGGGCACTTCGCAGAGGAAATAGCCGATGAAAAACACCCCGGCACCCAGTCCGTAGACCGTTTCGCTGAGGGCCAGATCGTTCATCATTTGCAGCTTGGCGAAACCGACGTTGACCCGATCCAGATACGCGCACAAGTAGCACAGCATCAGGAACGGCATCAGCCGCCAGGCCGTTTTGCGGTAGGCAGAAGAGCGCACGGTCGAAACCGCTTCGAGCGACAGGGTAGTCATGATGGCCTGATCTCTTGTTTTTATTGACCGCCAGGCCATCAGGCCCGGCTGCGTCATCGATCCAGAACCGCACGGGCCACGCAGGCCCGCCCAGAGTGACTCAGTGAATCAGCATGCCGCCGTTCACATCGAGGGTGATGCCGGTCAGATAAGCGGACAGGTCGCTGGCCAGAAACAGCGCGGCGTTGGCAACGTCCTGCGCTTGACCCAGGCGCCCCAGCGGAATGCCGTCGATGATGGCGTGGCGGCGTTCATCCTGCATCAGGCCGCCGGTGATGTCGGTGTGAATCAGCCCTGGAGCGATGGAGTTGACGCGGATGTTGTCCGGCCCCAGTTCCCGCGCCATGGCCTTGCCCAGCCCCAGAACGCCGGCCTTGGCCGCGCTGTAATGCGGGCCACCGAAGATGCCACCGCCGCGCTGGGCCGACACCGAGGACATGCAGACGATGCTGCCGGAGGACTGCTGACGCATCAGCGGAATCACCGCCTGCGACATGAGCAAAGTGCCGCGCAGGCTGACGTCCAGCACCTTGTCGTAGTCCGAACCGCGAATATCGAGGGTCTTCAGTGGCTGGGTGATGCCGGCGTTGTTGACGAGAATATCGATGCGCCCGAAGTGTTCGATGATGGTGGCGACAGCTTGCTGGACCTGCGCTTCGTCGGCCACGTTGGCCGCCAGGCCCAGATGACCTTCGCCCAGTGCGGCGGCGGCGTCACGTGCTGCGGAGGCATCCAGATCGAGGATGACCACGCGAGCGCCATGTTGCGCAAATGTGCTGGCGGTAGCGCGGCCAATGCCACGGGCAGATGCGGCGCCGGTAATGATTGCGACTTTGCCTTGAAGAAGCATGGAGGATTCCCTCGAATTGTTTTTATTGGGTCGGTGTGTAAGTAACCGATGACTCAGCTTGTCCTCCGGGGCGAGCGTGAGCAATAACGCGGAAGTCACTCAATGCTGAAAAAATTCAGCACTCGTCAGGCTGTTGCGCAAATGCTTGAATGAAACCGGTCCGTACATCACAAGAAATCACCACGGAGTCCCCATGCGCTCTGACACTGAGGCATCGATCATCCTGCCACCGCTGAAAGCAATTCAGGCCTTCGAGCAAACCGCACGTTTCGGCAACGTCGCCAGAGCGGCGGAAGTGCTGGACCTGACCCCTCGGCAGTCAGCCATCAACTGGCGAAACTCGAAGGGATGATCGGCCGGCAATTATTCGTTCGCGCTGCTCGGGGCGTCTCGCTGACGCCGGTCGGCGAGCAGTACCTCAAGGAAGTCTCCGGGATTCTGCACAGTCTCGCCGTTGCCACCGAACGTGCGGCCAGCGATGTCAGCCTCGATTGCCTGCGCTTGCACTCGTCGCCCAGCTTCGGCCTGCTCTGGCTGATGCCGCGTCTGGAAGCGTTTCGCGCCAGTCATCCGGACATACAGATCAATCTGTCGTGCTCCTATGAATCGCTGCACTTCAGTCGCGACAAGATCGACGTCGATATCCGCCACGGTCTGCCGAACTGGCCAAGCTATGAGGTGCGCACCGTCAGGAACGAGACATTCGCCGTGCTGACCTCACCGAAACTGCTCGCGCAACGCCCGGTACGCGGCGCGTCGGATCTGCTGGAGTGCGATCTGATTCTGTCGGAAGCCACCCTGCTCAAATGGCCGCAATGGTTTGCCCAGCATGGTCTGGCGCGTCCGGAGCGGCCTTACGCATTGAGCTTCGATCGCTCGTACATGTCGCTGGAAGCCGCGAGTCACGGCCTGGGTTTCGCGCTGGAAAGCACATTGCTGGCGCAGAAGTATCTGGCCGCGGGCACGCTGGTTGAAGTAGCGCCTGAATCACTGAGTGCTGCGGTGGCGGCGCACCATCTGGTATTCCCCAAAGCGCATTCCAGCTTTCCACGGGTCAGGCGTTTTCTGGCGTGGATGGAGAGCGAATTGGGGCACGAGTTCGCGTATTGAGTCGGGCTCAATTCTTTCAAACTCTCTGATCCGCTCAAGGTCAATCCATTATCGATCTTGTCATTCATATCAGAGGTGAAGGAATGGATAACTACCACATCAACAAAAACCAGCAGCGCTGGGAACTGGTCAAAGAGGGCGCGCAGCGTGCGTCGAAAACGGCTGCGACCAAAGCCGAAATCACCCAGATCGCCAGCGACTATCTGCAGGACAAGACCGCCTCGCTGAAAATCCATAAAGAGGACGGGACGATCCAGGAAGAGCGCACCTTTCCGCGCGCTGCCGACCCGCGAAAAACCAAAGGCTGAGCCGCGTTTTTCTCTGTATTCATCGTTTCTGCAGAAGGGTCTGATTTATGGTCATCGCATGTCTGGGATGGGGCTCACTGATCTGGAAGCCGGACGGTTTGCCGCTGGCAAGCGAGTGGTTTGCCGACGGGCCGCAGGTACCGATCGACTTCGTTCGCGTCAGTGACACTGGCGAGTTGACTACAGCCATAAGCGCGAACGCGCCGCCGTGCAAAGTGCTGTGGTCGGTACTGGATGTCACCGACCTTGATCAGGCCCGTGAAGTCTTGCGTCTTCGCGAGGGCGTGCCTGAGGGCAGGGAGGACGGCATCGGCAGCTTCACCATCGGTACCTCGGCAATGGGCGTGCTCGCTGAATGGGCCATCCCTCGGCAACTGGACGCGGTGATCTGGACGGCGCTGCCCGGCAGATTCAAGAACATTGAAGGCTTGGTGCCAAATGTCGACGACGCGGTCTCCTATCTGGCCGGGTTGAGCGGCGCAGCGCACGAACAAGCGCGCGACTATATCGAGCAGGTACCGGCGCAGATCGACACGCCGTATCGGCGTGAGATCATTGCCAGGCTTGGGTGGAAATGATGAGCACCCGCACCCAAGCGCAGATTGCCGCCATCTTCGATCAGCTGTTGGCACTGCGAGAAAGCGTGGACATCCTCCAGCACGTGGAGAGCGGTAGCGTCGAGTCGCTTCGTGGCCATCAGACCGTGGACGCCCCCGAGTCACTGGATCTGGTGTTTCAAAAGCTGCATGAAGACATCGCCAGCATGGAGGAAACCTTGGCGACGATTGCCGAGGCTACCGGGGACGTGCCGAAGTTGTAAGGGTGTCGCGGGGCCGGCACGCAGAGATGATGTGGCTGGTCTGGCGCCTTCGCGAGCAGGCTCGCTCCCACAATGGGTTTGTGAATCGACTGATTTCCGGGGGCTGACGCAAATATCTGTGGGAGAGAGCTTGCTCACGAAAGCGCTGGGTCAGCCTGGTCATCAATTCACTGACCTGACGCCTTCGCGAGCAGGCTCGCTCCCACAAAGTATTTGTGAATCGATGATTTCCCGGGGCTGACGCAAAACCCTGTGGGAGCGAGCCTGCTCGCGAAAGCGCTGGGTCAGGCACTTACTCTGCTGGATGTGCCGACGCTATCGCGAGCAGGCTCGCTCCTACAATGGGGCTGGATCTCTGACCACGCGCAACGCTTCCACCACCAGTGAAAACGCCGGCGACGGTTGGCGGCGGCTGGGGTAGTAGAGGTGGAAGCCGCCGAACGGTTCGCACCAGTCCTCCAGCACTCTGACCAAACGCCCTTCGGCCAGGTGCGTACCGAACTCGTCTTCAGGCAGGTATGCAATCCCTAACCCGTTCACAGCCGCGTCGGCGATGTGCACGGTGGAGTTGAACACCAGTTGGCCGTCAACCCGTACTTTCAGCTTTTTGCCCTGACGCTCGAATTCCCAGGCATCGACACCGTCGTAGGTCGGAAATCGAATATCGATGCAGCGGTGTGCCGCCAGTTCGCGCGGGTGTTGCGGGGCGGGGTGCCGGGCAAAGTAGCCGGGCGAGGCAACCACGGCCATGCGCAGCGGCGGGCCGATCGGCACGGCGATCATGTCCTGGGCGACGGTGTCGCTGAAGCGCACGCCGGCATCGAAGCGGTCGGCAACGATGTCGCGGAAACCGTAGTTGATATCGAATTCGAGCTTGATGTCCGGGTACTGCAGCAGTAGCGGCGTCAGCTTGGGCAGCAGAGTGGTATTGATGATGTTGTCGCCGCAGGTGATCCGCACGGTGCCGGCGGGCTTGTCGCGCAACTCGGTCAGGGCGTCCAGCTCGGCTTCGATTTCATCGAAGCGGTGCCCGATGGCGTGCAGCAAGCGTTCGCCGGCCGCCGTCAGCGACACGCTGCGCGTGGTGCGGGTCAGCAGGCGAATTTTCAGACGCGCTTCCAGCGCCGAGACTACCTGGCTCACCGCCGATTGCGTCACGCCCAGTTGCACCGCCGCGCGGGTGAAGCTGCCGCTGCGGGCCACGGTGACGAAGGCGAGCAGGTCGTTGAAGTTGGGTTTGGCCATGGCGCAACGCTCGGGTTTATTGATTAGCGTGGTTTATAACCGCATTAAGCACTCATTAGCTAATCAAAGCCTCAAGCCTGCGTAACAATACCTCCATCCCGGCCTCGCCTGGGTTCCCGATCAAGGACGCCCCCATGAAACGACTGTTCATACTGCTCGGGTTTGTCCTGAGTTCATTCACTGCATTCGGAGCTGACATGTCCCACGGTGCCGATAATTTCTTCAAAAGCGACAAGGTGACCGTGCAGAAGGTCAGCTTCAAAAATCAATACCAACTCACCGTGGTCGGCAACCTGTTTGTCCCCAAAGGACTCGACCCGGCAGCACGCAGCGCGGCGATTATCGTTGGCCATCCGATGGGCGCGGTAAAGGAGCAGAGCGCCAATCTGTATGCGCAGAAACTGGCGGAGCAGGGCTTTGTCACCCTGTCGCTGGATCTGTCGTTCTGGGGCGAAAGCGAGGGCGCGCCGCGCAATGCCGTGCTGCCGGACATGTACGCCGAAGACTTCAGCGCGGCCGTCGATTACCTCGGCACACGGCCATTCATCGACCGCGAGCGCATCGGCGTGCTGGGCATTTGCGGCAGCGGCAGCTTCGTGATCAGCGCGGCGAAAATCGACCCACGCATGAAAGCCATCGCTACAGTCAGCATGTACGACATGGGGGCGGCCAACCGTGACGGCCTCAAGCATTCGCAAAGCCTCGAACAGCGCAAACAGATCATCGCCCAAGCGGCCGAACAGCGTTACGCCGAATTCACCGGCGGCAAGGTCGCATACACCGGCGGCACGGTGCTGGAACTGAAGGCCGACACCCATCCGATCCAGCGTGAATTCTTCGACTTCTACCGCACCCCGCGCGGCGAATTCACCCCGGCCAGCTCGACGCCGCAACAGACCACGCGGCCGACGCTGAGCAGCAACACCAAGTTCATGAACTTCTATCCGTTCGTCGATATCGAGAGCATCTCGCCGCGCCCAATGTTGTTTATTGCCGGTGCCGACGCGCACTCCCGCGAGTTCAGCGAAGAGGCGTTCCGGTTGGCGGGGCAGCCGAAAGAACTGGTGATCGTGCCGAATGCCGGCCATGTCGATCTGTACGACCGGGTCGAGCTGATTCCTTTTGCCAAGCTGACACAGTTCTTCAAGAGCAACCTGAAGTAACTTTCAACGCGACGGAGCGAAGCGATGCGGATTTTTGCCAACGGCTGGAAGGGATTCGTACTGATGGCATGGCTGCCCTTTGCTCTGTCTGCAACGACCGCTACGGAGGACAGCACGATGTGGATGACCGTCGGAGAACAGCGTTTTGCCATTGCTCTGGATGACAACCCGAGTACCCGGCAATTGCTCACGCGATTGCCGCTGAGCCTGGAAATGACCGACCTGCACGGCAATGAAAAATACGCCACCGTGCAGCCGCCATTGCCCACCCAGCCCTACCGGCCGGGCACGATCCACAACGGCGATTTCCTTTTGTATGGCGACGATACGTTGGTGGTCTTCTACAAGACCTTCGATTCGTCCTACCCCTATTCGCGTCTTGGTCGCATCGACCGGCCGCAGGACTTGGCCGAAGCCTTGGGGCGCGGCGATGTGCGGGTGACGTTCACTCTGCATGAGTGAGGAGAGTCATTGATGAACCAGAGATCGTTATATCAAGGGCGTCTTTTGCGCATCGTCGCCCTCGGCTGCGCGGTCCTTGCCAGTGCAGCCTGCGTGAATCCCCTTTGCGCCAATCCTTCCCGATCACCGGAGAAACCGATCATGAAAGAACAGCCTCTGACGCCTAAACAACTGGCGATCGCGCCGATTGCCGCCAACGCTGCAATCGGCGACATGCCGCGTTTGCACGACGCACTCAATCGTGGTCTCGATGCCGGGCTGAGCATCAGCGAGACCAAGGAAATTCTGGTGCAGCTGTACGCCTACGCCGGTTTTCCGCGCAGCCTCAACGCCTTGTCCTTGCTGATGAAGGTTGCGCAGGAACGCGCTGCACGCGGCATCGATGACGCAGCAGGACGTGAGCCCGGTCCGGTGCCATCGGGGTATGCGCTGATCGAACTCGGCACCGACAATCAGACTCGTCTGGTCGGAGCGCCGGTGTCCGGCCCACTGTTCGAATTCGCCCCGGCGATCGATCAGTTTCTGAAAACGCACTTGTTCGGCGATATCTTCGCCCGCGACAACCTGCAATGGACGGATCGGGAACTGGCAACGGTTGGTGCGCTGGCAGCGATGGCTGGGGTGGAATCACAGCTGGAGTCGCATTTGAAGATCAGTCTGAATGTGGGGTTGACGGTTGAGCAGTTGCGCCAGGTTGCGCAGGAATTGGAGGCGCGTGGGGATTTGCAGGCAGCGGAGCGGGTGGTCGCGGGGCTGGAGAAAGTCCAGCGGTGAGGGCGGTTCGGATTCATTGCCGCGCTGTTAATGCAAATTCTTACAGTGCGCGCTGGCGCCGACTCGCTCCCGGCGAGGCGCCTGTTATGCGCTTGAAGGCACGACTGAACGCCGCTTGGGAGGTGTAGCCCAGGCGCTGCGCCACTTCTTCGATCGGCAGTCTTTCCAGGGTCAGCCACTGACTGGCCAGGCGCATGCGCAGTTCGGTGGCATAGCGTAGCGGCGGGGTGCCGAGGGTGGTCTGGAAGCGTTCGGCGAAGACCGAGCGCGAGGTGTTGCACAGCGTTGCCAGTTCGGCGACGCTCCAGTCGCGCCCCGGTTGTTGGTGCAGGGCCAGCAAGGCCTGCGCCAGGCGAGGGTCGCGCAGGGCGGCGACGAGACCGGAGGCATTGCCGCAAGCGCATTCGACCCATCCGCGAACAATCATTGCTGCCACTACGTCCGCAAGGCGCGCGAGAATGCCGGCGAAGCCGATGCGCGCTGCGCTGACTTCGCGTTCCATGGTCGCGAGAATCGGCATGAGTCCCGGATAGCGCTGGCCACCGGCGTCGATCAGCATAAGACCCGGCATCAGCCGACCGAGGCCTTGCAGGCTGCCGAGTTCGAACTCCATACAGCCACTAAAGAGCAGGGCGCTATCGGGCAAATCGGCGCTGTGTCCGACCTGCACCGCGCAGACCGTGTCGCCGAGCGGTGCGGCGACGGCGCTGTCAATGTCCTGCACCTCGGCGCCTGCATGAGACAGCAACTGGTGCGCAGCACCATGGGCAATGAATACCGCATTGCCTGCCGACAATTCGTACAAGCTGCCGTCCTCCAGTCGCAACACTGTCGATCCGGCGGCAACGAAATGGAAATACGCATGGCCGGGTTTGTCGCTGAAACCCAGGCCATAGGGCGGGCCGGCGTGGATCCGCCGATATTGCACGCCACGCAGGCGCATGCTGCGCAACAACTCGGTGATCAGGTCTGAAGACACAGAGAAGGAATCAATGCTCGTCATGTTCGGGGTTTCGATCAAAAGTTCAAGACTGCGCATCATAGATCATCCGGATTGCCCTCAATAGACTGCCTTCTCGAAATGTCCGAGGGAGTCTTGAAATGAATGAACGTGTAGGTGATGGGCGAATTGAAGAGGCGCCGATGGTGCCTGCATGGATGGCGGTGTTTTCACTGGCGATGGGTGTGTTTGGTCTGCTCACGGCGGAATATCTGCCGGCCAGCCTGCTGACACCAATGGCGCTCGATCTCGGCGTCAGTGAAGCGCTGGCGGGGCAAGCCGTTACCGTGACAGCGGTGGTCGCGCTGTTTGCCGGATTGCTGGTGCCAGGATTGACGCGCAGCCTTGATCGGCGGCTGGTATTACTCGGCTTTTCGGCACTGATGATCGCCTCGAATCTGCTGGTGGCGTTGTCGTCCAGCCTCGCAGTGTTGCTGATCATGCGCATCCTTTTGGGCATAGCTCTGGGCGGATTCTGGAGCATGGCGGCGGCCGTGGCCATGCGCCTGGTGCCGGCGGCGCTGCTGCCCCGCGCGTTGTCGATCATCTTCAGCGGGATCGCCGTGGGTACCGTGGTGGCGGTGCCGTTGGGCAGCTATCTCGGCGGCCAGTTTGGCTGGCGCAGTGCGTTTTTCGCAGCAGCAGCGGTGGGCGTGGTGACGCTGGTCTTTCAGATGTTCACGCTACCCAGTCTGGCGCCGCATCGTCCGTCACGCCTGCGTACGGTGCTTGAGGTGTTGCTGCGACCGGGCATTGCCGTCGGCATGTTTGGCTGCGTATTGGTACACACCGGTCATTTTGCGTTGTTCACCTATATCAGGCCATTTCTGGAAAGCACCACCGGCGTCGGCCCGCAGACGCTGGCGCTGATGCTCCTTGGTTTCGGCGTGGCGAACTTTGCCGGCACGCTGTTCGCCGGCTGGCTGTTGCAGCGCAATCCAAGGGCAACGTTGGTGCTGATGCCAGTGCTGGTGGGCGTTGCTGCTCTGGCGTTGGTCGGGTTACCGGCGTCGGTCACCGGGCAGGCGTTGCTCTTGGCGCTGTGGGGGATGGCCTTCGGTGGCGTGCCGGTCGCATGGTCGAACTGGGTGGCGCGCTCGATACCCGATCAGGCCGAAAGCGCAGGCGGCATGGTTGTCGCATCGGTGCAGTCGGCGATTGCCGCAGGCGCCGCCGCCGGCGGTTCGGTGTTCAGTTTCAGCGGTATCAATGGCGTGTTTGTAGCGGCTGGAATTCTGATGTTGCTGGCCGCGCTGCTGATTGCACTGAAGGTCAATGTCGATGTGCCGGAGCCGGGCTCGGCGCCAGCGGTGCCGGTGCATTTGTGATTTGATCAGGGGGCGGCGTTGGTGGGGCACCGAGCCCAGCCAACGCCGTTGTCGTCAAGCGCGCTTCGGCAGTTTCCAGTTTGGCCGGATGAAGTGGCAGGTGTAGCCGTTCGGAATCCGCTCCAGGTAATCCTGGTGCTCGGGTTCCGCTTCCCAGAACGGGCCGGCAGGTTCTATTTCCGTAACTACTCGGCCGGGCCACAATTTCGAAGCGTCGACGTCGGCAGCGGTGTCTTCGGCGACGGCGCGCTGCTCGTCGTTAAGGTAATAGATCGCCGAGCGATAGCTCGGGCCAAGATCGTTGCCCTGCCGGTTGGGCGTACTCGGGTCGTGGATCTGGAAGAAGAACTCGAGGATCTGACGGTAGCTGATTATCGCCGGATCGAATTTGATCTCAATGGCTTCGGCATGGTTGCCGTGGTTGCGATAGGTCGCATTCGGCACATCACCGCCGGTGTAACCGACGCGGGTATTCAGCACACCCGGGTAGCGGCGTAACAGATCCTGCATACCCCAGAAGCAGCCGCCGGCGAGAATGGCAGTTTCGGTTTGAGTGGTCATGGTGTGTGCTTCCTCTCGGAGACGATGGGGGATACCCACTGTTATGAGGGCGGGTTGGCTGATTCCAAGGTCATGAACGAACGTGATCTGATCAAAGGGTTTGATGGCTGCTCGCAGTTTTTGCAAGAAAATCGCTGATCAGTGACGTTACCTGTTGCTGAATCACCGCACGTGGCCGGGCATTTTCACCATCGCGACAAATGATGCCGTCACCCGGACTGTCTTCTTCAAGCAAAGTCTCCGCCACTGGTTTGCACTGCGACATGAAGCTGAAATGGCTGGCGTCGGCGATTTCGATATAACGCGTCGATGCCAGAGGCAGGCGCTTGGCCAGATCAACTGACTCCAATGCTGCCGGCAGATCCTGCGACGGTGCACCAGCAGCGATCACCAACGTTGGCACCGGCAATGTCGCCAGGCTCTGGCTGGTCATGCCGCGCGAAAGGCCCAGGTCCAGCGAAATCACAGCGGTGACGCGCTGGTCGCGCAGGTCACCGGCCAGTGCTGTCTTCAATTCCGGGGTGCTTACCGGAGTCATCTGTCGATAGACCTTGCAGCTGGAGAGCTGCGGATGGATTTTACAATCGCCCGCAAACAGGTCCGGATCGAACCGTGCTCCGGCGATTTCCAGCGCAGTCCAGCCGCCGAGGGAGTGGCCGACCACCGCAATGCGACCCTTGTCGACGGCGCCGAATTTATCCGGTTGAGAAGTGACTGCGTCAATGGCGCGGCTCAGGTCGGCGGGGCGCAGCCACAACTGTGCCGCCGCCACCGCGCTACGGTCATGGGTGGTGGTGCCGGGATGGTTGACGGCAGCGACGATATAACCCTGATGGGCCAGCGCACTCGCCAGCCAGGCCTGATTGCTCCAGTTGCCTCGGTAACCGTGGGACAGCACGACCAAGGGATGCTCACTCGCAACGGGCGGCGCATCACGAACGGCTGAGGCACCAACAAAGACTGCGTCATCGGCGATCAATTGGGCGGTGGTTGTTGTCGTGCCTGGGTACCAGACGACCATTTCCAGCGGACGTTTGTGTTGCGGGTCGGGCAGGATGGTGGACTGGAAACCGATGGCGCTGATGTCAGCCAGTGCGCTGGTCGAAAGGCCGATGACAAGCGAGGCCGCGAGTGCTGCTTTAAGTGGATTGATCATCACGCTCTACCAAACCCAAAAAGAACGCAGCTTGCTCGGTGACTTGCGTTCGTAAAAGGCTTGGTCTCCCTGAGGAAGTAATCACTCAGCCCGGCTTCTCCCATCAGCACGCGACAAAAATCAACCGGCCCGCCATCAGGGGCTGTATCCCCAGCGACATTGCCGGCCTCGCGCATGACCTGCTCGATATCGCCATCCGCTTCGATGCCGACGATCAGGTGCGGTTTTTCATCAACCGAGGCGTCGTGCATCAGCGCCAGGAATGCGCGTTTCACATTGGCGTGTTTGGCCAGCAATTGCGAAAGCGAATGGACCATCGTCGATGGGTAGTCCGAAGGCTGTCCAAGCAACACGTTGGTTTCTTTTTCAACGGTACGCTGCGTGGCGGGCCGGCCGATTTCGCCTGAGAGCAGGCGTTGCACTTCCTCCGGAAGGAATTCCTTGCCGTACGGCGACTTCGGATTCAGAAAGAGCAGCGCGCCCAGCGTGATTTCGAACAATGATCGTGCAGGTATCTCCACATAGCTCTGCTCGCTGTCGATGGATTGTTGCAGCGTTGGCAGCGAGGAGAAGAACGGAATGACCGGCGTGCCATCGGGCTTCTGCCAATGAGCGATGCTGATATTGCTGCCGGCTTCGAGATTGACATGACCTTGCGCCGCACCGGCGGTGCCGAGGATGTAGACAGTGGAATCCAGCAGGGTGCGATAGAAGTCAGGGCGATGCGCGGGTTCGTCCGCGGCCAGCCGGAGTGATGTTTCCAATGGGGTTTCTTGGGAAGTATCCATGAGGTCAGTCCGTTATTTTCAATGGAGATCGATGATTACCTGACCGACTCGAAGATGCCTGCATTCACCAGCATTTCATCCAGCCTCTCGGGCCATACCTGATCGTCGGTGCCTCGTAGCGATTCAGCGGACCACCAACGATGATCGGCTATGACCTCGGTTTCTTCCTGAGTCCAGCCAGTTCTGGATAGCCGCTCGCTTGGCGTATGCACGACGAAATATTGTTCGACCGCGAGTACTGTTTCGCCGCTGGGTAATAGCATGGAAAAATCACGGTGCGCTACAGGTCCCTCAACGCCGCTGGCCTCTATGCCGGTTTCCT
The DNA here is from genome assembly GCA_030544685.1 of Pseudomonas sp. B21_DOA. Lineage (NCBI taxonomy): Bacteria > Pseudomonadati > Pseudomonadota > Gammaproteobacteria > Pseudomonadales > Pseudomonadaceae > Pseudomonas > Pseudomonas sp. B21_DOA. The sequence goes on from CP086683.1 coordinate 3,514,296, forward strand.
CAAGCAACTCACGTATTGCAGCGTCATGGAACGTTTCGTCGCTTTCAAGGCCGCCGCCTGGGGTTGCCCAGTAATTTCTGCCGGCCAAGGCGCCGTTTTCATGGATAAATCTGAAAAGCAGAACTTCTTGCGAAGGACTTATGACCAGTAATCGTGCTGCTTTGCGTTCGCGCATCTACATCTTCCTTGAAGGGCTTGCCACTGCTTGTTGCGTTTCGGATTCGTATTGCAAGAGGACGTCGGGCTGGCAAGAGTTCCTTATTGCAAAGCCATTAAAGACCACCCAACCCGCTAAACCATGGAAAAACAACGCCAGATTCATGGCCTTTATACGCTGACCTTGCCCGTAATTGTCTGCGACAGCGAAGCCAGCTGATGATCGCCGGTATCGCCAATAGCGTCAGAAACCACTGGAAAGCATTGCTGGACTGAAGCGCGAGGGCCAGAAGTACATTGATCAGCAATGCCCCAAGAATCGCGACGTTGTACTTGATGTGCCGACGTTTGATCGCAGCAAATTCTTCCCAGTCGTAAATCAACCAATCGTGGGAAAACTCTCCGCACTCAGGGCATTTATGCGTGGGCGGAAGGTTATCGGTGGTGAACCCACAATCAGGGCAGCAGACTGTCATTGAGCGAACCTTCCGCAAGCTGTCTCATATCGCTAGCCAGCGTAGTGCAGATTGGCTGGAGTTGTCCGTCTACAGCCAACAGGCCTCACAACAAACTCCACGAAACCCCAACATAAACCCCCATCCCTTCACCCGGAGTCGACCGCGCAGCATCCAGACCTTTGTCGTCATACCCCGGCGTGACCGTTGCCGCATAACGCTTGCCGGTCAGGTTGCGCATGTCGACCCAGCCTTGCCAGTCGCCCTTCGGCGCGTTGTAGCCCAGGGTGGCGCCGAACAGGGCGTAAGGGTCGGCGTAGTAGCTGTTGGCGTAGTCCACGGCAACTTTGGACACCAATTGTGTGTTCACGGCGGCGAAGAAACCCTGCGGCCAGTCGTAACGCAGTTCGCCCTGGTAATAATGCATCGGCAGGCCCGGCAGGCGGTTGTCGCCGAAGCGTTCGTCGTCGCGGTAGTGGAAGTCGCTGAAGGTGTAGGCCTGGCGCAAGCTCAACTGGCGGCCGTCGGCGGTGGTCCAGAGTTTGCTGTTGAGGCTGGCCTCGATGCCCTGGTGCACGGTCGGGCTGGCGTTGAGTTCGTACGGCGTGACGGCGTTGGCGTCCGGCAGCACCGAGAGCAGTTCGTGACGAACTTGCGCGTAGTACCAGGCCATGCTCCATTCGCCCAGTTTGCTGTCGCCACGGCCACCGAGTTCCAGAGTGGTAGCGGTCTGGTTTTGCAGTTCGACCGGGTCGCGCTGGGTGCCGGTGGCGGCGCCGTTGCCGGCAGGGAAGCGCACGTTGGAGCTGTAGATCAGCGACCACGGGTGCGGTGCTTCGACGGAGCGGCTGAGGTTGCCGAACACTTGCACGTCGGAGGTAATCTGATAGCGCAGGCCGATGCGCGGTGCATAGTCCCAGTCGCTGAGACTGGTCTTGCCGCCGCCCTGCGGATAGGTCACGGCGCTTTCGCGGCGGGTGTAGATGGCGGCAAGGCCGGTGGTCAGCCACAGGTCGTCGGCGATTTCCAGGTCGTTACCAAAATGCAGCACGGTGTCCGAGCCCTGATAAGTGAAATTACGCATCCGTGTGCCGGGCGCATAGCTGGCGGTGTTGCCACTCGGGATGCGCACGAACTCGCTGGCGCCATCGTTGGGCAGATGCTTGGTCACGCGCAGGCCGACAGTGCTGCGGCTCTCCATGCCGAACAGGCTGTCGCGGCGCTTGTAGTCGAAGGTGCCGCTGACGTCGGTGTATGCCACTTTCAGACGGTTCGGGCCTTCGCGCAGATCCATCGGGTAGTCGTGGTAGACGAGGCCGGTCTGGATGCTTGAATCATCGTCGAGGTAGAAGGTGGTCTTGTTGCCGATGAAGGTACTGCCGGGTTGCTTGCGGCTGTCATCGCGGGCCACATACGCCGGGTTGGCTGCCCGTGGGCTGTGTTCGATGGAATGCTTGGTCACGCGGCCGGCGAGGTCGTTGTCGGTTTCCCGGTAGCGGATGTAGAAGCGGGTTTCCAGGTTCGGGTTGAAGCGATAGCCGAAGTTGGCGATCAGGCCTTTGCTCTCGCTGGCGGTGTGGTCCTGATAGCTGTCGGCGTTGGCATCGGTCAGCGACACGTAGTAATCAAAATCCCCCAGCACTTGCCCGGAGCTGATCTGGCGCTGCTGATAGCCATGGCTGCCGGTGGCGTAGCGTAGTTGCAGTTTCGGCGCGGTGTAACCGGTATGGCTGACGTAATCGATAGCGCCGCCCAGCGCCAGCGAGCCGCGATCGAAGCCGTTGGCGCCTCGCAGCACTTCGACATGGTCGACCCACAGTGGCTCGAGCAATTCATACGGCGTGCCGCCGGGGCCGGTGAGGGGCAAGCCATCGAGCATCGTGTAGAGGCCCGAGGCGTGGGCGCCGGGTGCGCGGTTGATGCCGGAACCACGGATGGAAATCTTCACGCCTTCGTTGCCCGCCGACTGTGCATATACCCCCGGCTGATAGGCGAGCACATCCTGATTGCTGGCAACGCGGCCCTGCAACGGCTGGCGCATGTCGACCACGTTGGTGGCGCCGGGTACCTGTTCGAGGCGTTCCCTGGCGTCTTCGACCGAGGCATCAGCGCCACTGCGCTGATCCGCCGAAATCAATACTTGCCCCAGTTCCAGACCTTGGGCCTCGGCCATCACCGGGCAGGCCAGGGCCAGACCGAGCAGGGCAGTGGGCAATGATTTGGGCGACGGCATCGAGAAACTCCAGCAAACAGGGGATCGGGCAATGAACAGTGCGACGTCGGAACACACGCGGGAAACACATGGCGATCCGGGTTTTTGCCCGGCAATCGCAGACAACCGAACGTCGGCTAACCTCGCGGATCAGGCCTTTGTGGTCAATAAACAATTTCTGCGGCCTGTTGAAGCGCGCGAAGGTCAGAGCCATGAATCTGTGATGGGCGGACACCTTCGCGAGCAAGCCCACTCCCACAGTGTTCAGTGATGCACCTGATATTGAAGACACACCCAATCCCTGTGGGAGCGGGCTTGCCCGCGAATGGGCCAGACCGGTCAACACCTTCACTGCAGATTCACCGCTGTCGCGGGCAGGCTCACTCCTGCAAAGGTTTCTGCATAACCAGTCCATCCGTCGTCTGCCCTGAACCTCTGTCGCGCTGTTTTTTCTACCGGGTAAGTCCCTCAGGAGATACCCGTATGTTCGATCAGCAAAAGAAGGCATCACTGGCGGCATGGCGCAGGATGGCGCAGCAGGCCGAGGGCGATCTGGATCCGGAACAGCAATATGACGAGTTGCTCAAGGCTGCGGATCAGATGGAGGAGCAAGGCCTGATCACCAGTGCCGAATGGCGCCAGTTGGTGCGCGACGCTGACAATGTTTTTACCCTGAACGAGGAACAGCCACAGCGCTGACAGCTGCCATCGGAGGACATCCCATGCTCAGTTATCTGTTTATCGGCGCCAACGATGTCGAGCGTTCGGCGGCTTTTTACAAGGCGATCCTGACGCCGCTTGGCTACCGGCATGACCGTGAAGAACACTACTGTTTCTACTTGCCCGATTGCGCCGACAAGTCCAACGGCCCAGGCAGTGTGCACATCTCGCAACCGTTCAATGGTGAGCCGGCGACACCCGGCAACGGCATGATGCCGGCATTTCGCGCCGACTCGCGGCACAAGGTCGATCAGGTGCACAAGGCCGGGCTCGACCATGGCGGCAGCGACGAAGGCGCGCCTGGCACGCGCGAAGCCTATACGCCGGACTTTTACGTGGCCTATCTGCGCGATCCTGAAGGCAACAAGCTGGCTGTGTTCTACAGCGGCTGATGGATGGAGCCTGTTGATTCGGCCCTGATGGCCGCCCGCGCCCAGTTCGCGATCACGATCAGCTTTCATATCGTGCTGGCGGCGTTCAGCATCGGTCTGGCGAATTTCCTCATGGTGCTGGAGGCGTGTTGGTTGAGGACCGGGCGCCAGGTTTATCTGGATGTCTATCGCTACTGGCTCAAAGTGTTTGCGCTGAATGTCGCAGTGGGCACGGCGTCGGGATTGATTCTGGAGTATCAGTTCGGCCTCAACTGGTCGCGGCTGTCGGTGCAGGCCGGCGATGTCCTCGGTCCGCTGATGTTCTATGAGGTGATGGCGGCGTTTTTCATTGAAGCCGGATTTCTCGGCATCATGCTGTTCGGCCTGAAAAAGGTCGGCCCGCGTCTGCACTTTTTGCCACATGTGCGGTGGCGGTGGGCTCGCTGATCAGCGCGTTCTGGATTCTTTCCGCCAACTCATGGATGCAAACCCCGCCGGCTATTCGATTGGCGCGGACGGGCGTTTCCTCGCCGAGGACTGGTGGGCAATCATCTTCAATCCTTCGTTTCCCTATCGCTTGGCGCACATGCTGCTCGCCGTGTTCATCGGCAGCGCGACGCTGATTGCCGGGATCAGCGCCTGGCAATTGCGCAAGGCCCGGGAAAACCCGCGTGCTCGCCTGCAATTCTCCATGGCGCTGTGGGTGATTGCGCTGCTGATGCCGGTGCAGATCGTTGTCGGGGACCTGCATGGCCGGCACAGTTTGCAAGCCCAGCCGCAGAAAGTGGCGGCGATCGAAGGCTCATGGACGCGCCCGCCAGAGGGCGCGGGGGAGCCACTGCGCCTGTTCGCATGGCCCGATATGCAAGAGCGCCGCAACCACTGGGAGGTGGCGATTCCGCGCATTGGTTCCCTGTACCTGCAGCATGACCTGACCAGCACCATCGCCGCGCTTGATGAGTTCCCGCCTGAGGACATCCCGCCCGTGGCGCCGGTGTTTTTCGCGTTCCGACTGATGGTCGGGCTGGGGCTCTTGATGCTTGGGCAGGGTGTGGTCAGCCTGATCCTGCGCCGACGTAATCGCCTGTACACGGCGCGTCGGTGGTTGGGCGCGTGCGTGCTGCTGGCGCCGGCCGGGTTTCTGGCGATGCTCAGCGGCTGGGTTGTCACCGAAGTGGGGCGACAGCCGTTTACCGTTTACGGATTGCTGCGCACGGCAGACAGTCTGTCGTCAGTGTCGAGGGCTCAAGTCGTCGGGTCGACCTGGTTGATTCTGCTGTTTTATCTGCTGATCTTCGGCATCGGCCTGTGGGTATTGCTGCGCCTGTTGCGCGAGCCGCCACAGCAGGATCAACCCGGGCCGCAGCCCACCCTTGGCGACGAAACCGGACACTGAGGAGGGCGCAGACATGGACACGGACTGGCTGACCCTTTGTGCGCGGCGGCGCTGGCGTTCTCGGTGATGAACTACGTGGTGCTCGACGGCACTGATCTGGGCGTCGGCATGCTGATGGGCCTGACGCAATCCAGCCAGCAGCGGCGGGCGATGGCCGTGACGATTCTGCCAGTGTGGGATGCCAACGAAACCTGGCTGGTGCTCGGCGGCGGAGGGCTGTTGGCGTTGTTTCCGCTGGCCTATGCGATCTTGTTGCCGGCTCTTTACGTGCCCTTTATCGTCATGTTCCTGGCATTGATTGCACGGGCCATGGCGCTGGAGTTTCGCGACTACGCAGCGAACGAACAGCGCAAACGAATCATCGATGGCGTGTTGGCGCTGGCGTCGCTGCTGACGGGTTTTGTTCAGGGCGTGGTGCTGGGGACTTTGGTGCAGGGCGTTGCGCATCAGGAGGGTCAGTACATTGGCGATGGCCGCGACTGGCTGAATCCGTTCCCGGTGTTTTGCGGTCTGGTACTGGTGCTGGGCTACGTGTGGCTGGGGACGTGCTGGTTGTACTGGCGCACCCTTGATGAATTGCAGCAGCGCTCGGACCGCCAGGCCCGCGTCCTGGCGCTGGTCGTCGCGGCATTATTGCTGGTGTTGATCGCATGGACGGCGATGTTGCAGCCGCAATATGCCCGGCGGCTCGCCGATATTCGGCTGTGGTTGCCGGCAGGGCTGATCCTCAGCGCTCTGGGATGGGTGTTCAGCAAAGGCTTTCACAGCCGCTTCGACTTCATCCCTCTGTTCGCCGCATTGGGCGTCTTCGTCCTGGCTTTCGCGATGATGCTGGTCGCGCTATTTCCCTTCATCATTCCGCCAGATTTGACCTTGAGCGAAGCCGCATCAGGCCCGAACAGTCAGATGTTCATGCTGGTCGGCTTCGCCGTGCTCATACCGATCACCCTGGCCTACAACACCTTCGGTTTCCGCGTGTTCAGCGGCAAGGTGCGCGTTGCCACCGACGACTGAGCTTCAGGTGACTCGGCCCTTTTTGCTGACTGGTGACAGCCTCGAAGCCCGCAATAGATCAGCAAAAGCCGCCTTGTCGATCGGCCGGCTCATGAAGTAGCCCTGCACCTCGTTGCATTGATCCTTGCCGAGAATCGCCAGTTGCTCCTCGGTCTCGACGCCTTCGGCCGTCACCGTCAAACCCATGGCTTTGCCCAAACCGATGATCGCCTGCACCACGGCGCGATCATTGGTGCCGCTGCTGATCGAGGCGATAAAGCGCTTGTCGATCTTGATCCCGTCGAACGGGTAGGCGCGCAGATAACCGAGCGACGAATAGCCGGTGCCGAAGTCGTCCATGTTCAGACGCACGCCGAGTTCCTTGAGCTGATTCATGGTCGTCAGCGCGCCATCGGTGTCGTTCAGCATCACGTTCTCGGTGATTTCCAGCTCCAGGCGGCTGGCCGGGAAACGCGTTGCCACCAGCACTTCGCGAACGTCTTCGACCACATCGCTAAGGGCAAACTGCGCTGGCGAGAGGTTCACCGACAGCAGAATGTCAGACGGCCAGTCCAGCGCGGTTTCGCAGGCTTCGCGCAGAACCCAGCGCCCCAGCGGCACGATCAGGTCGGTCTGTTCGGCGAGCGGAATGAACACGTCCGGCCCGAGCAAGCCTTGGGTCGGATGCTGCCAGCGCACCAGCGCTTCCACCGAGACGATGTGCTTGCCATCAACCTTGTAGCGCGGCTGATAGTGTAGGACGAACTCGTTGTGCTTGAGCGCATGGCGCAGGTCATCTTCCATTTGCCGGCGCGTCTGGATCTGATCGCTCATATGCGCTTCGAAATAGCACCAGGTGTTCTTGCCGTCGGATTTGGCCTGGTATAGCGCGATGTCGGCGTAGCGGATCAGATCGCTGGCGACGAAGCCGTGCCGACGGCTGAGCGCGATACCGACACTGGCGCCGATGTGCAGCGGATGCTGTTCGTAGAGAATCGGCTGATGCAGGCTGCCGATCAGCCGAGTGCAGAACTTGTCGATTTCCTGATGGCTGTCCATGCCATTGAGCACCACCACGAATTCATCACCACCGAGGCGGGCAACGAGGTCGTGCTCGCGGGTGCACTCACGCAGACGCGTGGCGACTTCCTGCAGCACCGCGTCGCCGGCCGGATGGCCGAGGGAATCGTTGATCGGTTTGAAATTGTCCAGATCGATCATCAGCAGCGACAGCGGCGGTGCATGTTCCTTCAATAGCAGCACTTCATCCAGATAACGCGCCAGTTTGTTGCGGTTGGGCAGACCGGTCAGGGCGTCGTGCATCGACAGGTGCTGGATCTGCGCGTGGGCGGCGACTTCGTCGGTGATGTCGCTGGCGGTGCCGCGATAACCGACGACATTGTCCTTGTCAAAAATCGGCCGTGCGGAGAGTCGGCAATGGCGCGGCTGGCCGGATTCATCGCGGTAGGTGCAACGCAAATCGCCGGCGCTGTTTTCTTCGCTGAGTTTGCGCAGCCACAGCTCCAGTGGTGTGGTATCGCAAGTCAGTAACTCACCGATGTCCTGGCCCAGCCACAAGGCTTGCGAGTAGCCGGTGACCTCGCTGAAACGAGCCGACAGATAGGTCAGCGCCAACTGACCATCGACTTCCCAGATCCAGTCCGACGCCGCCTCGGCCACGGCGCGAAAACGTTCTTCGCTGGCTTCCAGCGCGTGGTTGGCCGCTTCCAATGCCTGATTCGACGCCTGCATCGCTTGGATACTGTTATCGACGTATTGCGAAGAGCGCAGGGCGTGGCGAAAAATATGCCGTCAGCAGCATCAGTACCAGGAATGTCGCGCCGAGCGGTGGCACCAGCGTCCACAACAATTGCTGACCGGGCCGCTGCAGGTCGGCCACGAGGCTGTAGCCGGTGCTGTCGAGCGGTACGCTTGGATGGTCATTTTTAACCGTGTCATCCGGGACAAGGGTCAGGTTTGACAGGCCATAACCGCTGCCGATCTTGCGCAATTTGGTCGGCGTCAGCTTGTCGACGAATACCAGCACCGAGGTGTTTCTCAGTTCGTCCAGCGGACGCTCGTCGTTGGGAATGATCGCGGCAGCGGTGATCAGCGCCGGCCAGCCTTCGAACAGCGAATAGCTGCTGATCGGTTTGGTCAGGTCGGGCTGACTGAGCACCTGCTCGACCAGCGCCGAGGCAGGCGCTTGCAGCACCGTGGACACGTCGGTTTCGACCATCTGCCCGCGAATCACCGCGTACTTGGTGCGATTGCGATCGAGAACGAACACGCCGTCATAGCCGTCGGTCGTGAACATGGTTTTGCCCATGTTCTGTTCGGTGTAGGCCCAGTCGACGTCGATCGGCCCGCTCAAGGCCTCATAGGCGCGGGTCCAGTAGGCGTAGCTGGTGATGTAGTTTTTCGAGGTGGTGATGCGGTTCTCCACGGCGCGCACGGAGTAGAACTGGTTCTGTTCCAGGTCTTTGGCATCAAGGGTATTGGCGATACCCAGCAAGGTGCTGATGGCGGCAATGACGCCAGCGACGAACAACGCGCCAACGGCGATGGCCAGGCGTCGGGTCACAGCGCGCTGTGGGGTGGGGATTGGCGGCGCAGCGTGAGTTACGGCCATGTGCTCGTCCTTGATCCGGTGTCTTCTGAATCTAGAACAATGGCGCGGGCACAATGTTCAGATTGATGTTATTGGCATCGCCGGGATTTGTTCAAAGTGTAGCGAATCTTGCGAGATTTCCAGCATGGCCGGCCAGCGGCGAATCCCGAAAGGGCGAGACTTCCCGCACAAAAACCGGATAATGGCCGCCATTCGTTTAGCCGTATTCTGGTAATCCCGCATGGAAATCAAGGTCAACTTTCTCGACAACCTTCGACTTGAAGCCAAGTTCGACGACTTCACGGTGATCGGCGATCAGCCAATTCGCTACAAGGGCGATGGCTCGGCACCGGGGCCGTTCGACTACTTCCTGGCGTCGTCGGCCTTGTGCGCGGCTTACTTCGTCAAGCTGTACTGCGACACGCGCAACATCCCGACAGAGCACATTCGCCTGTCGCAGAACAACATCGTTGACCCGGAAAACCGCTACAACCAGATCTTCAAGATCCAGGTCGAATTGCCCGCCGATATCTCCGACAAGGATCGCCAGGGCATCCTGCGTTCCATCGACCGCTGCACGGTCAAAAAGTGGTGCAGACCGGCCCCGAGTTCATCATCGAAGAAGTCGACAACCTCGACGCCGATGCCCAAGCCTTGTTGATGCCGCAGTCCGATTCCCAGGCGGGCACCTACATCGCCGGCAAGGACCTGCCGCTGGAACAGACCATCGCCAACATGTCGAAGATCCTTGCCGACCTCGGCATGAAGATCGAAATCGCCTCGTGGCGCAACATCGTGCCGAACGTCTGGTCGCTGCATATCCGCGATGCGCATTCGCCGATGTGCTTTACCAACGGCAAGGGCGCGACCAAGGAAGGTGCACTGGCCTCGGCGCTGGGCGAGTTCATTGAGCGCCTCAATTGCAACTTCTTCTATAACGACCAGTTCTGGGGCGAAGACATCGCCAATGCCGAATTTGTGCATTACCCGGACGAGAAATGGTTCAAGCCGGGTGCGAAGGACGAGTTGCCGGGCGAGATTCTCGACGACTATACCCTCGGCATTTACAACCGCGACGGCGAGTTGCGCGGTTCGCACCTGTACGACACCAACTCCGGCAACACCCAGCGCGGTATCTGCTCGCTGCCGTTCGTGCGCCAGTCGGACGGTGAGGTGGTGTACTTCCCGTCCAACCTGATTGAAAACCTCTACCTGAGCAACGGCATGAGCGCCGGCAACACCTTGGCCGAAGCGCAGGTGCAGTGCCTGTCGGAAATTTTCGAGCGCGCCGTCAAACGCGAAATCCTCGAAGGCGAAATGGCCCTGCCGGACGTACCGCAAGAGGTACTGGAGAAATATCCGAGCATCCTCGCCGGCATCAAAGGCCTGGAAGAGCAGGGCTTCCCGGTGCTGGTCAAGGACGCCTCGCTGGGCGGTGAATTCCCAGTGATGTGCGTGACCCTGATGAACCCGCGCACTGGCGGCGTCTTCGCTTCCTTCGGCGCGCACCCGAGCCTGGAAGTCGCGCTGGAACGCAGCCTGACCGAACTGCTTCAGGGCCGCAGCTTTGAAGGCCTCAACGACTTGCCGCAGCCGACGTTCTCAGGGCAGGCAGTGACTGAACCGAACAACTTCGTCGAGCACTTCATCGATTCCAGCGGTGTGGTGTCGTGGCGCTTCTTCAGCGCCAAACCAGACTTCGAATTTGTCGAGTGGGACTTCTCAGGCCAAGGCGAAAACTCCAACGCCGAAGAAGCCGCGACCCTGTTCGGCATCCTCGAAGACATGGGCAAGGAAGTCTACATGGCGGTCTACGAGCACATCGGCGCCAAGGCCTGCCGCATCCTCGTGCCGGATTACTCGGAGATCTACCCGATCGAAGACCTGATCTGGGACAACACCAATAAAGCCCTGCAATTTCGCGCCGACATTCTCAATCTGCACAACCTCAGCAAGGTTGGCCTGCGCAATCTGGTCCAGGGCCTGGAACGCAGCGAGCAGGATGACTACACCGATATCACCACGCTGATCGGCATCGAGTTCGACGACAACACACCGTGGGGCAAGTTGACGATTCTCGAACTGCGCCTGTTGATCTACCTCGCGCTGCAGAAGTTTGACGAGGCGAAGGATCTGGTCGAGGCGTTCCTGCAATACAACGACAACACTGTTGAGCGCGGCTTGTTTTATCAGGCTGTGAATGTGGTGCTGGAAATGGAGCTGGACGACGATCTCGAACTGGAAGACTTCGAGGCCAACTTCCGTCGGATGTTTGGCGACGAGCGCATGGATGCGGCGATTGGTTCGGTCAATGGCAGCGTGCGCTTTTACGGTTTGACACCGACGAGCATGAAGCTGGAAGGGCTGGATCGGCATTTGCGCTTGATCGAGAGCTATAAAAAGCTGCATGCGGCGCGGGCGGGTGTGGCGGCTTTGTCGCGTTGAAGAGCTGGCTCAGAATGCTTCGCTTTCGGCTTGAGTGTGGCTGCGTGGCTTGAACCGCAGCCCCTCACCCCAGCCCTCTCCCGAGGGAGAGGGAGCCGATCCATGTGTTTTTCAATATTCGCGTTCGACTCGGTTTGCCAGGTCGGCGTATTTAGACCAAACACCGCGGTCAGTTCCCTGTCCCTCCGGGAGAGGGCTAGGCTGAGGGGCTTTGGCTTTAGCGGCCATGCGCTGCATCCGCCAACTGCCCCGTATCCACTCGCACAAACACTGAATCACCCACCGCCGTCAGCACTTCCCCGGCATACACCTCGCAAATCACCCGGGTCTTGCGCCCGACCTCACCTTCGACCCGTGCACGCAAGAGCAGCGGTACGCCCATGGGCGTCGGTTTGATGAACTTGATCCCGAGGTTGCCCGTCACGCAGTCGATGCGCGGCAGGCTGCCGGCTTTGCGATTTTCTGCGCGGTAGTGCCAGGCCATGGCGGTCCAGTTGGAGTGGCAGTCGACCAGCATGGCGATCAGCCCGCCGTAGACCAGATCCGGCCAGCCGCAGTATTGGGCTTCGGGCACGTGTTCGGCGATCACGTGGCTGCCGTCTTCGTCCCAGCGACTCTTGACGTGCAGGCCTTGCGGGTTGCGGCCGCCGCAGCCGTAGCAAACGCCGTCGGGGGCGGCGAGGTCTTGCAGCGGGGTGTCGTGGCTGGACATGGTGTGGGTCATCCTGAAATGGCGAGGCCGGACAGGCGCAAGCGGTTGCGGCCGCCACGTTTGGACTCGTAGAGCGCGGCATCGCCAAGTTCGATCAGCGCATCCAGACTGGCTGGTGGTTTGTCGAACAGGGTGGCGCCGATGCTCAAGGTCACCGCAGCGGACGTGGGATAGGTGTGCGACGCCAGGGCCAGAAACTGTTCGCGCAAGGCATTGCCCAGTTCAAGGATAGCTTCGGGCGAAGCGTTGTTGAGCAACATCAAAAACTCATCGCCACCCAGGCGCGCAGTCAGCGCATTGGCCGGTAGTTGGGCACGGATCATCTCGCTCAAAGCGATCAGCAAGCGGTCGCCAGCGATGTGCCCATACTGATCGTTGACCAGTTTGAAGTTGTCGATGTCGATCAACAGCAGCGCACCCGGGCGTTGCGGGCCTACGCTGGCGAGCAGGCGTGGCGTGCGTTTTTCCAGGGCGCGGCGGTTGTAAAGGGCGGTGAGCGGATCGCGCTCGGCGAGGCGGGCGATCTGCTTTTCCCGGCGATAACGCTCGGTGCCGGTCATCGACAGCGCAATCAACATGATCGCCATGGCGCCTTCGACCAGTGAAATCTGGATGATCTCGCCACGAAACGCCGCCAGATCGATCAGCGTGCCGGGGATCACTACGGTCAGAGCCTTGGCCACATAAAAGATGCCATGGGCGAGCAGCACAAAGCGCAGTTGCACCGCGCCGACGCTCAGTGACTTGCCGTGCGGACGCAATAGCGAACTGGCCTTGAGTGTCGGAAGCGCCACCAGCAGCGAGTTGGCCACCAGCATGGCCTTGGACCACAGCGGTCCGTCCGGCAACATCAACATGATCAGCCACGTTGCGAAAACCAGGTACCACGCCGGCGACAGTCGGGTCTGGGTGAAGCGCGCGACGCCGAGCAGGAAAAGAAGTGTGCAGTCACCAGCAGACCGTTGGCGAACCAGATGCCCAGCAGCAGAAAACCGCTGCTGCGCAGCAGGGCGAGGGTAGAACCGATGGTGATGGTGGCGAAACCGGCGCTCCAGAACAGTAGCGAAGGCTCACGGATGCTGCGCCATTCGACCGCCAGATACAGCGCGGCAGCGGCTGCGAGGGCGATCGTGATGGTCAGCATCGTTGGCGGGTCGAGCGGCATTTCCGGGCAGGCCTGTATGTATGGCAATAGGCCTGCGATTGTAAGCGTTTGGTCAGGTTTTTCGCAGGGGCGCGTCGCCGGGCAGACCACTGGCGCTCCGGCGGTCACTCCTGGGCGGTCAGCCATGTGTCAATAACGCGGCGATCGAGCTCTTCCCAATAGGCCATGCCCAGCACTCGCGTGGTGTTGAGCCCGCGCAGGTAACCGCGCAGTTGCTGGGCGGTGTCGCGGATCAATGGCTTGTCACGCGCATTTTTGTCCAGCAGGACGCTTTCGTACTGCATCAGGTATTCGGCTACGCGCTCGCGATATTCGGGCAGCACGGCATCACGGATCAGATCAAACGTTCTCAAGGCGAGACCCTCATCATTTTTCTTGGTTTGCGCAGTGTGCATCAGTCTGCGCGGCACGCAACTATTGCTGGAAGTAATAGTGACCATCAAGAAACGCAAGTTCTGCTTTGCCAGCGATCGGCGGAAAATCGCCTCCATCGAAGACGCAGCTCAAGGAAATTGCGCGATGAACATTCTGACTCGACTGGCAATGATCGCCCTGCTGATGGGCGGGGTGGTTACCGCACCGGCTTACGCAGACGACGCCCGGTCGTGTCACCTGCAACCCATCGCTGCCAGCGCCTCGGCGTTGCAGCACACGCAGACCGTAGGTGTATTGCTCAGCGAAAACACGCTGCAGAACCTGCAATACCTGGAGCGCTACCACGACATGGCGCTGAACGGCGCGAAAGATGCGCTGGATTCGCGAATCCGCGACGCCTTTGTCGGCAGCTCCGACCCGGAACTGGCGCTCGACTGGCTGGTGAGTTCGCTGCAGCAACAGTTCGTCTCGGTGACCGTTTACGACAACCTGGATGAACTGCTTCAGGCCCATCCGGATGTGGTGGTCAAGCTCGACACCTTCAATCGCTTGCTGACCCAACGCAACAGTCTCGTCGAGGCGCGCTTCTCTGCACGGTTCTACGACGCCGACCTGCAATACATCGGCAAGGCCGAGGGCGCAATCGAGCAGGAGTTGCCTTCGGTCTGGGTGCATGACCGTGCGGCGCCGCAAATCGCCGCGCAGATCAATCAGCAGCGTGACCTGCAACTCAATGCGCTGAAGCAATTCGATGTGTCGCTCAAGGCCTTGGTGGCGTCGAGCTGATTCTCCAAAAATTGAATGGCAGCGGCGATGCCGTGAAGTCGAACCGTTGCCGGTTGAACCGAACCTTTATTTTCAGGATTTACCCCATGCGTCCTTTATTCGTGCCAGCCATGGCTTTTGTTTCCCTGTTGCTCGCCGGTTGCGCTTCAGCGCCGAACGATCCGACGCTGACGTTGCAGACCAGCAAAACGCCGGCGCAGTACGCCGATTGCGTGGTGCCGAAGTTGCAGGGCAGTGCGTTGAACCCGACGGTTTCGCAGAATCAGCGCAGTTATCGGATTGTGGTGCCGAGCAAGGTGTCGGCGGACAACGTGCTGGAGGCGTACAAGGCGGGGAAGGGCGGCAAGGTGTTCATTTATGAGCGGCATTTGCTGGCGTCGAATCTGTTGCCTTCGAGTTTTGAGCGGGCGGCTCAGGAGTGCATTTGATCTGAGCGCTTGACGGGTTTTGACAGAGCTCCTTTGGTTGGCCGCAACCAACCAATTTTTTGGCCCCATACTGGTTATCGGTTGTGGGGCTTTTTTTGGTCTTGGCGGCCTTTGGGCCGACCATGCTCTTCGGGTTTGGGTGTATATCCGTTTCTGCGGGTGTGGCTGATTACGGTTCCGCTCTTACAGCGGGTCACTTTTTCAAACGCCAAAAAGTAACCAAAAGGCTGCGCCCTGACGTTCGGCCCGCTCGCTGGGGCTCGGGTTCCTTCGCTCCGGAATCGATCCGGGCGCAGCGGCTCCGGTTTGCTCCGCTGCACCTCCTTCCGCTGTGTACGACTGCGTCGTACGGTCGCTGCGCTCCCACCCCCGGATCAATCCCTCCACTCAGCCTGCCGACGGGCTCCAGGATCAAAAGCTTTACTCGAGCTAACGCTCATCGTGTTGGGTGGCGGGACGGCCTGCTTGCTTTGCTTTTGCTTTTCTGTGGGAGCTGGCTTGCCAGCGAAGGCGGCCTGCCAGCCGACCTGTTCTTGAGCGGAACGCGATCCAACTGTAGGAGCTGCCGAAGGCTGCGATCTTTTGATCTGGCCTTCGCTTTTGCTTTTCCGTTGAGAGCAAGCCTGCATTGGACGTTGGGTGTTGACCAATTCATGTCCACGCCACAAAAAACTGTGGGAGCTGGCTTGCCAGCGAAGGCGGCCTGACAGACGCCCCATTTTTCACTGAATGTACGCAATCAAACCTGTGGGAGCGAGCCTGCTCGCGAAGGCGGCCTGCCAGCCGACCTGTTCTTGAGCGGAACGCGATCCAACTGGAGCTGCCGAAGGCTGCGATCTTTTGATCTGGCCTTCGCTTTTGCTTTTCCGTTGAGAGCAAGCCTGCATTGGACGTTGGGTGTTGACCCATTCATGTCCACGCCACAAAAACTGTGGGAGCTGGCTTGCCAGCGAAGGCAGCCTGACAGACGCCCCATTTCTCACTGAATGTACGCAACCAAACCTGTGGGAGCGAGCCTGCTCGCGAAGGCGGTGTGTGCCGCGATCACGAACAGCGCTCCGGAACCCGTTTACCCTGTCACACACCCCACCGGCACTTTCCCCGCAAACGTATCGACCAGACTCGCCACGACCATTTCCCCCATCCGCGTGCGTGTCTGAAGCGTGGCGCTGGCCCGATGCGGTTGCAGCACCACTTGTTCATTACCAAACAACGCTTCAGGCACATTCGGCTCATCGACAAACACATCCAGCCCAGCCCCGGCAATTTCACCAGCCGCAAGCGCGGCAACCAGATCCGCTTCGTTCACCAGTTTGCCCCGGGCGACGTTGATCAGATAACCGTCCTTGCCCAGCGCTTGCAGCACTTGCGCATCAATGATCGCTTCGCCCTTGTCCGCCGCGGCGGCGAGGATCAAGGCGTCGCTGTCGCGGGCCAGTTGTTTGAGGTCGGCGATGAAGGTGTGGGGGACGTCGCTCATCCGTTGCAGGTCGGTGTAGCTGATCGGGCAGCCGAAGGCGGCGGCGCGGGTGGCGATGGCGCGGCCGACGCGGCCCATGCCGACGATGCCGATGCGCATGCCGGAGACTTGTCGGGCCAAGGGCAGCGGGGCGAGTGGGGTCGGGCTTTGTGGCCATTGGCCGGAGCGGACGTAGCGGTCGCTGGTGCACAGGCCTCGACAGACCGAGATGAGCAGGCCGATGGCGAGGTCGGCGACGTCTTCGGTGAGGGCGCCGATGGTGGCGGTGACGCGGATGCCACGGTCGCGGGCGTAGGCCAGGTCGACGGCGTCGGTGCCAACACCATTGACCGCCACCACTTCAAGGTTCGGCAGTTGCGCCATCAGCGCCTGGCTGATGCCGGTGTGGCCGCCCGTTATAACGCCGCGAATGTTGGCGCCGTGTTCTTTTATATAGGCGGGTTTGTCCGCTTGCTGGAAGTAGCGGCGTACGGCGAACAGTTCTTCCAGACGCGCGTTGATTTCCGGGATCAGGATCGGGCTCAGTTGCAGGATTTCTGGCTTCATGGCTACCTCGTTACGCAATAAAAAGGCCGGCTCAACCGCGGCCGGCAAACGGCATGGCGCTGGCCATGACGGTCATGTTCAGGACGTTGGCCGACAGCGGCAGGCCGGCGATGTAGCGCACCGCATCGGCGACGTGTTTGACGTCGACCATTGGCTCGACGGCGATGCTGCCGTTAGCCTGGCGTACGCCTTTGGTCATGCGCACCGACATTTCCGTCAGTGCATTGCCGATGTCGATCTGGCTACAAGCGATGTTGAATTCGCGGCCGTCCAGCGCCAGGGATTTGGTCAGGCCGAGCACGGCGTGTTTGCTCGCGGTGTAGGCGCTGCTGAACGGGCGCGGGGTGTGTGCCGAGATCGAACCGTTGTTGATGATCCGCCCGCCCTGCGGCTGTTGTTTACGCATCAGCCCGAACGCGCCGCGAGCGCAGAGGAAGACGCCGTTGAGGTTGGTGTCGATCACGTTGCGCCATTGCTCGAAGGTCAACTCGTCCAGCGGTACGGCGGGGGCGTTGACGCCGGCGTTGTTGAAGACCACGTCGAGGCGGCCGTAGACCTCGGCAATGGTCGCGAACAGCACGTCGACACTGTCCGGATCGCGCACGTCGGTGGGGACCGCCAGTGCTTGGTGGCCCTGGCTCTGCGCCAGTTCGACCAGCGCCTGCAAAGGCTCGGGCCGGCGGCCGGCGAGCACGAGGGTGAAACCGTCGGCCATCAGGCCCAGCGCCACGGCGCGGCCAATGCCAGTGCCGGCGCCGGTGACCAGCGCGACTTTCAAAGGGTATTCATATTGTTGTTCTCCTTTTTCTGAACCGCTGGGTCAGGGCCGTGGGCCGACGCGCATTTCCAGGTCGCCGATGCCGTCGATGCCGGCGCTAATCACATCGCCCGGTTGCAGACTGTCAACGCCGGCGGGGCTGCCGGTCATGATCAAGTCGCCGGCGCGCAGGGCCACCGATTGCGAGATGCGCGCGATCACTTCACTGACCGACCAGATCTGGCTGTCGAGGTTGTCGCGCTGGCGTTCTTCGCCGTTGACGTTCAGCCACAACTCGCCTTCGGGATGGCCGCAGCGGCTCACCGGGACGACGGCAGTCATCGGCGCGGCGCCGTCGAACACCTTGGCGCCTTCCCACGGCAAGCCGTTGCTCTTGGCCGCGCGTTGCACATCGCGGCGGGTCAGGTCGAGGCCGGCGGCGTAGCCCCAGACGTAGGCGAGCGCTTGATCCTCCGGGATATTGGCGCCGCCTTCACCGATGGCTACGACCAGTTCGATTTCGTGAACGAAGTCCTCGCACACCGAGGGAAAGCCACGTCGCCGAGCGCATCGACCACGCAACTTGCCGGTTTCATGAAAAATACTGGCGGCTGGCGCGATTGGCCTTGCGAGTCCGGCCACGGGTAGTTGCGGCCGACACAGAACACTCGGCCGACGGGGAAGCGCTGCTCGGTGCCGAGGACCGGCAAGGTCACCGGCAGATCCGGGGTAAAGACGTATTCGGTCATGTTCATCCTGCGGGTCATCCTGTTTGAAAGGGCAGCGTACGGCGGCTGGCGTCGGCGAAGTTGGACGAAAGCCGCCTGCGTTTGGACAAATCCGGGTTATTCGCCTCAGCGCACCTTCAGTTCGATGCGATACAGGCGCCCGAGCAGCAACGAGTAGGAGAGGGTGCCGATCAGTGCCACGCCGCCGATAAACCAGAAGGCATAGGCGAAGGTGCCGGTGGCGTGGACGATGGCGCCGATCACGATCGGCGTGACGATGCCGCCGATGTTCGCCGCCAGGCTGGTAATGCCGCCGGTGAGGCCGATCAGCTCTTTCGGCGCCACTTCCGACACCGCCGCCCACGACGAAGACGCGATGCCTTGGGCGAAGAAAGCGATGGTCAACACCGCGATGCAGATCAGGTTGGAGTCGGTGAAGTTCACCAGCACGATCGACATGCCCAGCATCGAACCGACCACCAGCGGCAACTTGCGCGCAAACGACATCGAGTAGCCGCGACGGATCAGCAGGTCGGAAACGATGCCGGCCAGCAGGATTCCCACGGTCGCACCGACGAAGGGCAGCACGGCGAAGATCCCGGCCTTGATCATGGTCAGTTTGCGTTCTTCGATCAGGTAGGTCGGGAACCAGGTGAGGAAGAAGTACAGCGCCGAGGTGCTGGCGAATTTGCCGATGCAGATCGCCCAGATCTGCCGATAGCTGAACAGCTCGGCAATCTGCCGCCAGTTGAAACGGGTGCGTTCCTGGCTGCTCTTGACCAGACCGCCACCGGTTTCGATGTACTTCAATTCTTCCTGGCTGACTTTCTTGCAGTTCAGCGGGTCGCGATACAGGTACAGCCACAACACACCGAAAACGATGCCGAGTGCGCCGGTGCTGTAGAACACGTGGCGCCAGTCGAAGGTGGTCGCCAGCCAAAGCAGCGCGCCGGTGAACAGTGCCGTACCGAGGTACTGGCCGCACACGTAGATGCTGCTGGCCAGCCCGCGTTCCCGCGCCGGGAACCACACCGTCACGGCGCGGCTGTTGGCCGGGAAAGCCGGGGCTTCCATGGCGCCGACCGCCAGGCGCAGGCCGAAGAGCGAGGCAAACCCCGTGGCGAAACCCTGACAGACAGTGACGGTCGACCAGCTGATCAGCGATACGCCGTAGGTGAAGCGCGAGCCGAACCGGTCAGCGATAAACCCCGCCGGCACCAGCGCCAGCGCATAGGTCCAGGCGAAGGCGGAAAAATCAGGCCCATCTCGATCTTGTCCAGACCCAGATCCTTGGCCATGAACGGCGCGGCGATCGAGATGTTCACCCGGTCGATGTAATTGATGATCGTCGCGATCAGCAGCAACGACAGCATGAACCAGCGCCGCCGCGTAGGCAGACGCTGCGTCGTAACGGCATCGCGTGCGCCGGCTATCACCGGCGGCACAGTGGCACTGGAGGAATGGGAGTTGGACATGCGGAGACCTCGTTATTGTTAGAAGAGTCGAGATTTTTCGAGCAGCCGATGCCGTTGCCCGCAACGTGTGGGGCAATGCAAGCGAACGGGTTGCAGCGCGGGTTTCAGACGTTCAGGAGCGTCTTTGTGCAATTGACTTCAAGGGGAGGTCGGGCGGGGCGGCGAGGGGAAATAGCAGGATCATGACGTGCGCACCTTTGATTGTTTTTGAAAGAGGTTGGGCTGCGTTGGTCATTACAGTGGTCGTACAACGGTTCTAAATCAACCGATGGGTTAGAACGTTTTTTCTTCACAAAAGCCGGTTTGGCGAACGTGTCCAAAAAATAAATACGTTAAGTTTTAATAATTCTAATTAGGAATATTTCCTAAGCTTCTGAAAATCATCAGTTTGTGTCGAGCTTTGACTATTTCTGCTTTTGGACAGGCGCATTGCCACTCCATTAGCAGAAAAAACTCCAGGCGCTGTCGTCATCGTATGACTGATTGCCGACCACCGCTCAACCCTGCAAGATGACAAGCGCCACCTCACTGCCCGGAGGACCTACTGCCCATGTCTTCACCCAGCCGTATTCCGACCTACGTCATGCAGCAACGCAGCGAATTGACCGATTTCTACATTCGCGACAAAAAGGGTCGGCGCGCCGAAACCGCTCCTCATCGGCATGAGTACTTCCAGATCCAGATCAACCTCGGCGGCGACACCGTGCAGCACATCGGCAGCGTCCAGCGGCCATTCCCGCGCAATACCCTGGCGTTCATCCTGCCGCACCGCGTACACGTGATTCCGCATCCCGAGGACAGCAATTTCATCGTCATCAACTTTTCCCAGACGTTCCTCTTGCCGCATCTGCAATGCGACCCGATGGACCTGGAAGAAGTGTCGATCCTGCTCGCGCCGGAGCTGTCGCCGTTCCGCTTTCAGGAGCATCTGGATTTCATTTTGGGCGATGAGGATTTCGCTCAGGTTTGTGGCCTGATCGAGCAGATGCGCGCACTTGATGAGAATCGTCAGTTCGGCACGCGGGAAATGCTCAAAGGGCTCTTGCTGCAGATGATCGGTAGCGTGTGTTTTCTCTATGCCGAACCGCTCAAGCGTCTGGCGGAAGAGAATGCTGCCGAGAACAGTCGTCGCGACGCCTTGAGCCGCATGTTCGAATACTTGCGGAAGAACATCGCCGATCCTGATCTCAACCTGATCAAAGTCGCCGCTGCGACCTATCTGTCACCGACTTACCTGACGCACTGGCTGCGCAAGGAAATCGGCAAGACCTTCACCGAACTGGTGCTGGAACGGCGCATGCACGCCGCGCGCAATTTCCTCCTCAACAGTACGCGCTCGGTGGGCGAGGTGGCGCGGTTGTGCGGGTTCGCCGATGAGGCCTATTTCTCCCGGCGGTTTCGCCAGATTCATGGCCAGCCACCGGGGCAGTTCCGCCGCCGCCAGCTCAACCCGGACACGCCGCAGACGCCACTGAATACTTAGAGCGGCGCTCAGACCCACTTGAAGCGGGCAGGGAAGCGCGCCACAAAACAGGTGCCCGTTTCACGGTCGGACGTCACGCTCAAGGTGCCGTTGTGCGCATTGGCAATTTGCCCAGCGATGTACAACCCCAGTCCCAGCCCTTCGTTGCGTTGGCCTGCTTCGGAACGGGAAAACGGTTCGAACAGCAGCGGCATCAGCGCTGGCGGGATTGGTGTGCCCTGATTGGTCAACGAAATAACGATCTCGTCGCCCTCGGCAAAGGCTTTGAGCACGATCGGTTCGGCCGTGGAGCCGTGGGTCACGGCGTTGCCCAGCAGATTCGACAACAGTTGGCTGATGCGCAGCGGGTCGCAATAAACCCCGGTCGGCACCTCCAGCGAATCAATGAACTTCGCCTGCGGGTACGCCACCTGGATTTCTTCAAGGGTCTGGCGCAGCGTTTGCTGCAAGTCATCGACCAGTTTGCGCTGTACCGGAATTCCACTGCCGAGCCGACCCCGGGCAAAATCGAGGATGTTTTCGATCAGCACGCCCATGCGCACCGAGCTGGTGCGGATCGCCGACAACAGCGTACGCGAGCGCTTGTCCTCGGCTTTGCTTTCCAGCAGGTCGGCACTCATGCGGATGGCACTGAGCGGCGTACGCAAGTCATGGCCCAATACGGCGATGAATTGCTCGCGCAGACGGCCCAATTCATGGGCATCGGCCAGCGCGGTTTTGGTCGCGTGCAAATGGCTCTGGGTATCCAGGCTCATCGCAATCAATTGGGCGAAGAGCGTAAGGGTTTTCTCAATGGCCGGCTCGTCGAGGTTCGCTGGAACCGAATCGATGGCGCAGAGTGTGCCGAAAAATTCGCCATTGGCTTTGATGATCGGAATGGAAATGTAGCTTTCCAGGCCGTAGGTTTTCGGCGTGTGATGCTTGGAGAACAGCGGGTGCTGGCTGGCGTGGCCGAAGATCACCGGCTGATGGTGCTGACGGATTTCATGGCAAATCGTCGATTCCAGCACCAGCTCGCCGCCAGGCAACAGGCCGAAGTCGATCGAGTCATCCACGGCGCAGGCGATCCACTTGCTCTCGGTAACCCGCGCTACGGCGGCGAAGCGCATGCCGGTCATGTGCTTGACCATGCTCAGGATCACCGGCACGGCGTCAATGCTGCCGATGGCTTCGAGGTCGGAGGAGAAATCTGTCTGGGGCATGGCCGGCGCTTCGCGAAAGTGTCGCCAGAGACTATCGGTAATTCCCGGCCATGCCTAATGAACATGCAAAAAGGGCGCCGGGAAAAGTCCCGGCGCATTTGGCGTTACTTGCTGACCACTATCGACTCAGAACTTGTACTTTGCGGTCATCATGTAGCTGCGCGGCGTGCCGTAGTTGTCGGTCGAGCCCCAGGTCACGTCGGTGCCGATGGAGGAGTAGTACTTGCGATCAAAGATGTTGTTGGCGTTGACCTGCAGGTCGAGGTGCTTGTTGACCTCGTAACCGGCCATCAAGTCGGTGGTCGCATAGCCACCCTGTTGCAGGCGATAGCTGCTGCCATTGGCCAAAGCGATGTCGTTGTACATGCGGCTCTGCCAGTAGACGTTGCCACCCACGCGCAGTTTCTCCAGTGGGCCTTGGAAGCGGTACACGGTCGAGACCTTGAACAAGTGCTCGGGCATGTCGGTGTCGAATTTCTGATTATTGTTGGCCGGGTTTTCGTCCTTGATGTAGTGGGCGCGGGTGTAGGTGTAGCCGGCGCCGACTTGCCATTGCTCGGTCAGCGCACCTTGCAGTTCCATGTCCACGCCTTGGGCGCGAACCTTGCCGGAGGTTTCGTAGCAGGTCAGTTCCGGGCAGCCGAGCTGGGTCGCCGCCTGGGTGGCGCGGTTGGTCTGGTCCATCTGGAACACCGCCACGCTGCCGTTCAGCGCACCGTCGAAATATTCGCCCTTGATACCGACCTCATAGTTTTCACCAACGATCGGCTCCAGCACTTTGCCGCCGAGATCTTTCTGGGTTTGCGGGGTAAAGATGTCGGTGTAGCTGGCGTAGACCGAGTGATGGTCGTCGAGTTTGTAGATCAGGCCGGCGTAACGGGTCAGGTTGCGGGTGACTTTGAAGTCGCCGTCGGCGCTGCGATCGTCGTAGTCATACCAGTCCAGACGACTGCCGAGAATCAACGTCAGCGGGTCGGCCAGGCTCAAGCGAGTGGTCAGGTAAACCGCGTCCTGAGTGGTGACGTTGCGCGACTTGCCGCTACGGACGAAGTCAGGTTTTGGCGCGGCGATCGGCAGGCCGGTATCGTAGGGCGAGTATTCCTTGGTGGTGGCGTCGTACACGCGATTGCTCGCGCCGACCACCAATTCGTGGGTACGGCCGAACGCTTCGAACGGGCCGCTGGCGAAACCGTCAAAGGCGCGTTGCTTGTCGGTGTGGTGCGACTGGTAGGCGGTGGTTTCCAGCGGGCCGTCGTAACGCGACAGGTACGTGCCGGAGAATTCGCCCTCGAGGGTCGACGTCGAGCCACCGAGGTGCAGTTTCCAGTCGTTGTCGAAACGGTGTTCGACTTCACCGAACACGGTGTCGACCTGCAGCTTGCGGTTTTCCCAATCGGTGCCCGGGTAAGTGGAGCGGGGCAGATCGAGGTGGTGGCCGTTTTCGCCGATCGGCAGGCCGCCCCAGAAATAGTTGGTCTGATCGTTCTGCCGGGAGAGAACCCAGGGTCGCGGTGGTGCTGTCGCTCAGGTCGGCTTCCCCGATGGCGTAGAACAGGCCGTGATCGTTTTCTTCCTTGTCGCGGAAGCTGTCGGCGCCCTGGTACGACGTCACCACGCGGCCACGCAGGGTGCCGCTTTCGTTCAGCGGGCTGGAGGCATCGACTTCGCCACGGTAGTCATCCCAGCTGCCGGCGGCGCCAGTGAGGGTCACGCGCTGATCAGCGGTCGGGCGTTTGCGCACCATGTTGATCGCCGCCGACGGGTTGCCGGCACCGGTGACCAGGCCGGTTGCGCCACGGACGATTTCCACTCGGTCGAACATCGCAAGGTTCGGTTGCACGGCCAAAGTGAACGGCGAATACGAGCTGGGCAGGCCGTCGTACATGATGTTGTCGATGTCGAAACCGCGCGCCTTGTAAGTCTGCCGGCCCGGGCCGCTGGCCTCGCTGAGGAACAGCCCCGGCGTGCCGCGCACCACGTCGTTGACGCTGGTCATGTTCTGATCGTCCATGCGCTGGCGAGTGATCACCGTCACCGCCTGCGGCGTTTCGCGCATGGTCAGCGACAGTTTGGTCGCGGTCTGCATCGGGCCGGTGGTGTAGGACTGTGTGTCTTCGGTGGTGCTGCTCATCTGCGTGGCGCCGATTTCGGTCGCTTGCAGTTCCAGCGGGCCATTGGCTGGCGCAGTGGGTGCGGTTTCTTCGGCCAGCGCAGGTGCGATGCTGGCCATGCCGATGGCGATTGCGAGGAGGTTAGGTGAGAGGTTCGAACGGCGGTGGATCGTGTGAAACGACATCTATCTGCTTCCCCAGATTACCCAAACGAAACTGATGCGAGTGCATGTAAGAATTATTCGCATTAGTATGTAGGAAGTTTCTGAGGGAATAAACCCGTACGGCTCAGTTAGTTAATGAATTTTTCACAATTGAATCGATGCTCTCGTGGAAACGAATGTGGGAGCGGGCTTGCTCGCGAGAGCGTCGTGTCAGCCAACACATTTGTTGAATGACGCGACGCTTTCGCGAGCAAGCCCGCTCCCACAGTTTTTGCCTGGTGGTCGGTCAGACAGACCGCGTCTGGTTCAATTCAGATCTTCTGCACCATGCCGCTCCGGCACCTGGCTGTCTTCATCGCCCCAGGTGCGGTTCACCCGTTGCCCACGGATGACCGCCGGCCGCTTGGCGATTGCTTCCGCCCAGCGCTGCACATGGGTGTACTCATGCGCCGCGAGAAACTCCGCCGCCGAGTAAACGTTGTTGCGCACCAGTTGCCCGTACCAGGGCCACACGGCGATGTCAGCGATGGTGTACTCGTCGCCGGCCAGGTAGGCGTTGTCGGCGAGACGGCGGTTGAGCACATCCAGTTGCCGTTTGGCTTCCATGGTGAAGCGGTTGATCGGGTATTCGAGCTTCTCCGGCGCATACGCGTAGAAATGCCCGAAGCCACCGCCCAGGTACGGCGCCGAGCCCATTTGCCAGAACAGCCAGTTGAGGGTTTCGGTACGACCGGCCGGATCCTTGGGCAGCAAAGCGCCGAACTTTTCCGCCAGGTACAGCAAGATCGAACCGGACTCGAACACCCGGATCGGCGGCTCGACGCTGCGATCCAGCAGCGCCGGAATCTTCGAATTGGGATTGACCTCGACAAAGCCGCTGGAGAACTGATCGCCCTCGCCAATGCGGATCAGCCAGGCGTCGTATTCGGCCTCGCTGTGCCCGAGTGCAAGCAGCTCTTCGAGCATGATGGTGACTTTGACGCCGTTGGGCGTGGCCAGCGAATACAGCTGCAACGGATGCTTGCCGACCGGCAGCTCTTTGTCATGAGTCGGCCCGGCAATAGGGCGGTTGATGCTGGCGAAGTGGCCGCCGGACGGGGCTTCGTGTTTCCAGACCTTGGGCGGAACGTAAGACGCGTTGCTCATGAAACGGACCTCGTCGATGCTGGGAGAGAACAGATAGACACCGTATCTCGAAAGGATTGAGAACACTACCTTGTGGGAGCTGGCTTACCAGCGATGACGGCGGCACATCCAGCATCAATATTGGCTGACCCACCGCAATCGCTGGCAAGCCAGCTCCCACAGGTTCGGAGTCAGGCACAAATCTCCCGTGGGAGCGAGCCTGCTCGCGAAAGCGGCGGCAGGGTCGCCGCGCCTAACAGCTCCAATACCGCCCAACCGCACCCCCGACTCCCTGCACCGGATCTGTCTCAGGAAACGCCAGCCCCTCGATCCGCGCCAACTGCGCATCACTCGGCGCGGCCCGGCAAATATCCGCCTGCTGCCCCGGCGGATAAGCACCGACCACGAGAAAATCCGCGCTCGATTCCAGATTGCAGTGCCCGGTCCCGGCCGGCAGCAGCAATACATCCCCGGCACTGACGTCGACGACTTGCCCATCAGGCCCGCCCAACATCAACCGCGCCTGACCGGCCGCCACGCCAAGCACTTCATGGCCTTCGGTGTGGTAGTGGTGATAGTCGTAAACTCCGTAGCGCCACTGCGCCGGCCAGCCATTGGCGCCGAAGGTCTGCTCGAAGCGCGCCGCCGGGTCGTCGCCCTCGATGGCCACCGCGCTGCGGTAGATCAGCACCGGCAGATGTGGATTGTTCGGCACCCAGTCATTGCGTACCAGCAGCAGGGTTTGTACTTCAGTCATGGCCCATCCTCCTTCGATCATTTCTCAATCGACCGCAGGGCAGGGCACTCGCCTCAAAAATCATTGCTGCGTAAACATGGGGCCAGGGCCCATGCCCACACAATCCATCGAAACTTCATCGCTAAGCGGGCTGTCCAGACCCTTACATGTCCATGCAGCAGCAAATGGCGAGGGTCAAGATGACGATGACAGTAGGGGATTTTCTGGTTGAACGGCTCAGCGAATGGGGCGTGACACGAATTTTTGGCTATCCGGGCGATGGCATCAACGGCGTGTTCGGCGCCATGAGCCGGGCCAAGGGCAAGATCGAATTCGTCCAGGCACGGCACGAGGAAATGGCTGCGTTCATGGCCTCGGCCCACGCCAAGTTCACCGGCGAGCTGGGCGTCTGCATCGCTACTTCCGGTCCCGGCGCTTCGCACCTGATCACCGGCCTCTACGACGCGCGCATGGACCACATGCCGGTGCTGGCAATTGTCGGTCAGCAGGCGCGCACGGCGCTGGGCAGTCACTACCAGCAGGAGCTGGATCTGGTGTCGATGTTCAAGGATGTCGCCGGTGCGTTTGTGCAGCAGGCTTCGGCGCCGTCGCAAGTGCGCCATCTGCTCGATCGCGCGGTGCGCACTGCGGTAGGCGAACGCCGCGTCACCGCGCTGATTCTGCCCAATGACTTGCAGGATCTGCCTTACGAACAACCGGCGCGCGCCCATGGCACCGCGCATTCCGGCGTCGGCTACAGCAAGCCGAAAGTCGTTCCGTATGTAGCCGATCTGCAACGCGCCGCCGAGGTACTGAACAGCGGCGAGAAAGTCGCGATTCTGGTCGGTGCCGGTGCGCTGGAGGCGACTGATCAAGTCATCGCCGTGGCAGAAAAACTCGGCGCCGGTGTCGCCAAAGCGCTGCTGGGCAAAGCCGCATTGCCCGATGATTTGCAGTGGGTCACCGGCAGCATCGGCCTGCTCGGCACCGAGCCCAGCTACAAGCTGATGAGCGAGTGCGACACCTTGCTGATGATCGGATCGGGCTTCCCGTATTCCGAATTTCTGCCCAAGGAAGGCCAGGCGCGCGGCGTTCAGATCGATCTGCAGCCGGACATGCTCAGCCTGCGTTATCCGATGGAGGTCAATCTGGTCGGCGATTCAGCAGAAACTCTCGCCGCGTTGCTGCCGCTGCTGGAACAGAAGACCTCGAGCAAATGGCGCAAGAAGATCGAAGGCTGGCGCAGCAGTTGGGAGAAAACCCTGGAAAAACGCGCCATGGCCAAAGCCGATCCGGTCAATCCGCAACGGGTGGTCTATGAGTTGTCACCACGTTTGCCCGATCAAGCGATTATCACCAGCGATTCCGGCTCCTGCGCCAACTGGTACGCCCGCGACCTGAAAATCCGTCGCGGCATGAAATGCTCCTTGTCCGGTGGCCTGGCCTCGATGGGCGCGGCGGTGCCGTATGCGATCGCGGCGAAATTCGCCTTCCCCGAGCGCCCGGTCATTGCCCTGGTC
Source organism: Pseudomonas sp. B21_DOA (assembly GCA_030544685.1). NCBI lineage: Bacteria > Pseudomonadati > Pseudomonadota > Gammaproteobacteria > Pseudomonadales > Pseudomonadaceae > Pseudomonas > Pseudomonas sp. B21_DOA. The sequence continues at coordinate 3,542,448 of CP086683.1, forward strand.
GGCGACGGCGCGATGCAGATGAGCAACATGGCCGAGTTGATCACCGTCGCCAAATACTGGCGGCAATGGCAGAGCCCGAAATGGATCTGCGCGGTGTTCAACAATGAAGACCTCAACCAGGTCACCTGGGAGCAGCGGGTGATGGAGGGCGATCCGAAGTTCGAAGCGTCGCAGAGCATTCCCGATGTGCCGTATCACCTGTTCGCCATCTCCATTGGCCTCAAGGGCATTTTCGTTGATCGCGAGGAAGAGGTCGCCGCTGCGTGGGAACAGGCACTCGCCTCGGAAGTGCCGGTGCTGATCGAGTTCAAGACCGACCCGAACGTGCCGCCGCTGCCACCGCACATCAAGCTTGAGCAAGCGAAGAAATTCGCCACGACCCTGCTCAAGGGCGATCCGGACGAAGCCGGGGTGATCGTGCAGACCGCCAAGCAGGTACTGGGCGCCGTGTTGCCCGGGAAGAAATGACGGTGTGCGCTTGAACGAGTCAACCCTCTACATCGGTTGCGCCGGCTGGAGTCTCGGGCGCGAGCACTGGCCGGCATTCCCCGCCGAAGGCACGCACCTGCAACGCTACGCCGCGCGCTTCAACTGTGTGGAAATCAACAGCTCGTTCTATCGCCCGCATCGCCGTCAGACCTACGAGCGCTGGGCCGACTCGGTGGCGCCGGACTTTCGCTTCGCAGTGAAAGTGCCGAAGCTCATTACCCATGAACAGCGGCTGGCGGACAGCGCGGCCGCGCTCGATGAGTTTCTCGGGCAATGCCAGGGCTTGGGTGATCGACTCGGCTGCTTGCTGGTGCAATTGCCACCGAAACTGGCGTTCGATGCGCCGGTGGTCGAGGGGTTTTTCATGTCCTGCGAGAGCGGTTCAAGGGCAGTGTGGTGCTGGAGCCGCGACACGAATCGTGGACGGGCGCTGGGGCCATGCTGATGGAGCTGCAGATTGCCCAGGCGGTGGTCGATCCCTCGCGGATCAGCACCGACACCGCGCCGGGCGGCTGGCAAGGCCTGCAGTATTGGCGCCTGCACGGCTCGCCACGGATTTATCACAGCGCTTATGACGCGGCTTATTTGCAGCAGCTTGCTCAGAACCTGCAGAGCCCGAAGGCTGAAGGCAAAGACATCTGGTGCATCTTCGACAACACCGCCAGCGGCGCTGCCACAGCCGATGCGCTGGCTTTGAAGGCCTTGATCGAAGGCGTCGAACGCTGAACGACGACGCTCTCGCCACCCACACAAACCATCCGGCTACAGGTAAACTCCGCGCACTTTTTCAAGGAGTTCACATGAGTTACTACCAGCCGGGCATTCTCGCCACCCCTGTTCCTGCGCAAGCACGTCATCTGTTTTTCGCCATGGCGTCGGTTGAAGCCTTGCCGCAAGCGATCGACAACCTGCTGATGCTGGTGGATGGCAAGTCGGCGGTGCTCGGTTTTGGTGAGTCGTTGACCAAGGCGCTGAATGTCGAAATCGCCGGCCTGCGCAGCTTCCCGGCGCTGACCGGCGTGGGCGTGAACAACCCGTCGACCCAGCATGCCCTGTGGATCTGGCTGCACGGTGTCGACCGGGGTGAGTTGCTCAACCGTTGCAACGCTATTGAAGCCGCGCTGGCCCCGGCCTTGCGTCTGGTCGAGATGCAGGAAGCCTTCCGCCACATGGACGGCCACGACCTCACCGGGTACGAGGACGGTACGGAAAACCCCCACGATGACGCCGCCGTCGCCGCCGCGCTGCTAAGCTCCGGCGCTGACGGACTGGTCGGCGGCAGCTTCGCCGCGATCCAGCAATGGCAGCACGACCTCAAGGGTTTTCATCGCCTGTCTGCCGGCGCCAAGGACGACATCATGGGGCGGCGCTTGAGCGATAACGAAGAAATCGACGACGCGCCGATTTCCGCCCACGTCAAACGCATCGCGCAGGAGAGCTTCGCGCCGGAAGCGTTCGTTGTGCGCCGTTCGATGCCGTGGATCGAAGGCGATCGCGCTGGTTTGATGTTCCTCGCTTTCGGTTTCTCGCTGGATGCCTTCGAAGCGCAACTGCGGCGCATGAGCGGTCTGGAGGACGGTATCGCCGATGGCTTGTACCAGATCAGCCGACCAATCACCGGCGGTTACTACTGGTGTCCGCCACTCAAGGACGGACGCCTTGATCTGCGCGCGTTGCGCATCGGCTGAGGACTGCCTATGAACGTGGTGCGCTGGGGCATGATCGGTTGCGGCAGCGTCGCTGAACGCAAGAGCGGGCCGGCCTTCTACAAGGCCCCCGGTTCGGCGCTCGTCGCGGTGATGGGCCGACGGCCTGAAGCGGTGACCGATTACGCCGCGCGCCATGGCATCAGCCGCGTCTATACCGACGTCGATGCGCTGATCAACGATCCCGAAGTCGACGCGGTGTACATCGCCACACCGCCCGACAGCCACCACGCCTACAGCCTGAAAGTCGCCGCCGCCGGCAAGCATTGCTGCGTGGAAAAACCCATGGCGCTCAACGCCGGGCAAAGCCGCGAGATGCAGCAAGCGTTTGCCGCTGCCGGTCTGCACTTGTTCGTCTCTTACTACCGTCGCTCGCTGCCGCGCTTTGCCCAGGTACGGCAATGGCTGGAGGAGGGGCGCATCGGTGATGTCCGCCATCTGAACTGGACACTGACCAAAGCGCCGTCGCCGGCTGATCTTGAGGGGCGCGATAATTGGCGTACCGATCCGGCGGTGGCGGGCGGCGGCTACTTTGCCGATTTGGCCAGCCATGGCCTGGACCTGTTTCAGTATCTGCTTGGCGACATCGTTGAAGTCGCCGGTTTCACCGCGCGTCAAGCGGGTTTGTACGCGGCGGAAGATGCGGTCAGCGCCACTTGGCAATTCGCCTCCGGGGCGCTGGGCATGGGCTGCTGGAACTTTGTTGCGGACCGCCGGGAGGATCGCGTCGAGATTATCGGCAGCAAAGGGCGGATCGGGTTTTCGGTGTTTGACGAGCATCCGGTGCAGCTGTTTGCCGATGAGCAGATCAGCCTGGAGATTGCCCATCACGAGCATATTCAGTGGCATCACGTGCTGGGGATGAATGCGCATATTCGGGGTGATTCACAGCATCCCGCCGTGGCCGAGCAAGCCGTCAAGACCGATTGGGTCATGGACCGGATCCTCAAACGCTGAATAGCTCACGATCCCCGGTGGGAGCGAGCCTGCTCGCGAAAGCGGTGTGTCAGTCACGGAGGTATTGACTGACAGAATGCTTTCGCGAGCAGGCTCGCTCCCACAGGTCTTCCGGCGCAACACGCATCTAAGGTTATGCCCAAACAATATTTCTCAACCTCTTCATAACGTCTCTAAGATCACGTCATAACTCGTTATAACAAGTGATCCCGCGATGACCGATAACGTTCTCTCCCTCAGTAGCGTTCCGCTGCACACCCAACTGCGCGACGTCCTGCGTGCGCGGATTCTCGACGGTGAATACCCGCAAGACAGTCAGATGCCTTCCGAAAGCGAACTCGGTGCGCTGTTCAAAGTCAGCCGCATCACCGTGCGCCAAGCCTTGGGCGATCTGCAAAAGGAAGGCCTGATCTTCAAGATCCATGGTAAGGGCACCTTTGTCGCCAAGCCGAAAACCTTTCAGAACGTCAGTAGCCTGCAAGGCCTCGCCGAGTCGATGACCGGGCGCGGTTATGAAGTGATCAACCGCCTGCGCAGTTTCAAATTCATTCCGGCCGACAAGCGTGTCGCCGAGCGTCTGCAGGTGGCCGAAGGTGAGATCGTCGCGCAGATCAAACGCGTGCGCCTGATCAACCGCGAGCCGATCTCGCTGGAAATCACCTACCTGCCCAAAGCGGTCGGCGAACGGCTGGAGAAGGCCGACCTGGTCACTCGCGACATCTTTCTGATTCTGGAAAACGACTGCGGCATCGCCCTTGGCCACGCCGATCTGGCCATCGACGCAGTGCTGGCTGACAGCGACCTGACCCAGGCACTCAACGTCGAAGCGGGCTCGCCGATCATGCGCATCGAGCGCCTGACCCATGACGCCCAGGGCCAGCCGTTGGACTTCGAACACCTTTATTACCGTGGCGATGCGTTCCAGTACCGCCTGCGGATCGACCGGCAAAAAGGGGAGCAGGCATGACCCGCAACGTTCTAGAACAGGAATACGACATCGTCGTGATTGGCGGCGGTACGGCCGGGCCGATGGCAGCGATCAAGGCCAAGGAGAAGAACCGCGATTTGCGCGTATTGCTGGTCGACAAGGCCAACGTCAAGCGCAGCGGCGCGATCAGCATGGGCATGGATGGCCTGAACAACGCGATCATTCCCGGCCACTCGACACCGGAGCAGTACACCAAGGAAATCACCATCGCCAACGACGGCATCGTCAATCAGGCGGCGGTCTACGCCTATGCGACGCACAGTTTTGAAACCATCGAACAACTCGACCGCTGGGGCGTGAAGTTCGAGAAGGACGAAACCGGTGACTACGCGGTGAAAAAGGTCCACCACATGGGCGCCTATGTGCTGCCGATGCCGGAAGGGCACGACATCAAGAAAGTCCTGTATCGACAGTTGAAACGTGCGCGGGTGAGCATCACCAATCGCCTGGTCTGCACGCGTTTGCTGACCGACGAGGAGGGCGCGGTCAACGGTGTGATGGGCTTCGATTGCCGCACCGCCGACTTCCATGTGATCAAGGCCAAAGCGGTGATTCTCGCCTGCGGCGCGGCCGGACGCCTTGGTCTGCCGTCGTCGGGCTACCTGATGGGCACTTACGAAAACCCGACCAATGCCGGTGACGGCTACGCGATGGCCTATCACGCCGGCGCCGAACTGGCCAATCTCGAGTGCTTCCAGATCAACCCGTTGATCAAGGATTACAACGGCCCTGCCTGCGCCTACGTCACCGGCCCGCTGGGTGGCTACACCGCCAACAACAAGGGCGAACGCTTCATCGAGTGCGACTACTGGAGCGGGCAGATGATGTGGGAATTTCACCAGGAACTGGAAAGCGGCAACGGCCCGGTGTTCCTTAAACTCGATCACCTGGCCGAGGAAACCATCCAGAACATCGAGGAAATCCTGCACAGCAACGAGCGCCCGAGCCGTGGCCAGTTCCACGCCAATCGCGGCACTGACTACCGCACGCAGATGGTCGAAATGCACATTTCGGAAATCGGTTTTTGCAGCGGCCACTCGGCGTCCGGCGTGTGGGTCAACGAGCGTGCCGAGACTTCAGTCAAAGGCTTGTACTCGGCCGGCGACATGGCTGCGGTGCCGCACAATTACATGCTCGGCGCGTTCACTTACGGCTGGTTCGCCGGGCACAACGCCGCGGACTTTGTTGCCGGCCGCGAGTTTTCCGCACTGGACAGCGAGCAGATCGCCAAGGAACAGGCCCGGGTCTACGCGCCGCTCGATCGCCAGGACGGTCTGCCGCCGGCGCAGGTCGAATACAAGCTGCGGCGCTTCGTCAACGATTACCTGCAACCGCCGAAAGTGACCAAAAAATGCAGATCGGCCTGCAACGCTTCAGCGACATCGAGCGCGATCTCGAGCAGATGAAAGCCAACAACGCTCACGAACTGATGCGAGCGATGGAAACCAGCGTGATCCGCGACTGTGCCGAAATGGCCGCCCGCGCTTCGTTGTTCCGCGCCGAAAGCCGCTGGGGCCTGTACCACTATCGCGTCGATCATCCGCAACGCAACGACGCCGATTGGTTCTGCCACTGCCATCTGAAGAAGGGCGAGGACGGCCAGATGACCAGTTTCAAGAAGGCCGTCGAGCCCTACATCATCCCGCTCGACGCCGAGGAAATGCAGGCTTACGACCGCCTGCGGGTCGGCGCCTTCGCCGCTTGAGACATCATTTTTCAGAGAGTCCGAACCATGGCTTATCAAGCTCAGGAAATCTTCTTCCGCTCCAATGCCCCGGTCACCGTCGACGAGGACAAATGCATCGCGGAAAAGGGCTGCACGGTGTGCGTCGACGTCTGCCCGATGGACCTGCTGGCGATCAACCCGGCCACGCAAAAGGCCTATATGGCGTTCGATGAATGCTGGTACTGCATGCCATGCGAGAAGGATTGCCCGACGGGGGCCGTCAAAGTCGACATCCCCTATCTCCTGCGTTGAAACCCGGTCGAAGGTGGGAGGGGCTTGCTCCCGAAGAGGCCGGCATTGCTGGCATCACCCTTGACTGAAAAAACGCATTCGGGAGCAAGCCCCTCCCACAAAGGTTTCCCACATTCAATGGTGTGGCAAGCCATTAGCTATCCGGAAACCCCGGACGCTCGATTCACCAAAACCCCTCGTTTCCCACCGCGCCCCGATCGCGGCGGAGACGAACTTCAAACCAATGATTCGAGGGGAAACACTCATGTTGCGTGCAGCACTCGCCGGTCTGGTACTGGCTTCATTCACCTTGTCGGCCTCGGCCGAAACCATCCGCATTGCCATCGGCACCCAGGACACCACCATCAACTGCGCCGCCGGCGGCCTGTTGATCCGTGAACTCGGTCTGCTGGAAAAATACCTGCCCCACGATGGCGCCTACAAAGACGCGAAGTACGACGTGCAGTGGAAGAATTTCACCAGTGGCGCGCCGCTGACCAACGAGATGGTCGCCGGCAAGCTCGATTTCGGTGCCATGGCCGATTTCCCCGGTGCGTTCAACGGGGTGGCATTCGAAACGGCGGGCAAGCACAGCCTGTTCATCAGCGTGCTGTCGGGCAGCATCAAGGGCAGCGGCAACGGCATCGTCGTGCCGAGCGCTTCGTCGGTGCAAAGCCTCAGCGAACTCAAGGGCAAGACCATTTCGGTGCCGTTCGCCTCGACGGCTCACGGCATGTTGCTGCGCGCCGTGGCAGAGCAGGGCTGGGACCCGCTCAAGGATGTCAACATCATCGCCCAGCCACCGGAAGTCGCTGGCTCGGCATTGCAGGCCGGCAAGATCGACGCCCACGCCGATTTCGTGCCCTTCGCCGAGCTGTTCCCGAGCCGTGGTTTCGCCCGCAAGATCTATGACGGCGCCCAGGCCAACGCGCCAACTTTCCATGGCGCACTGGTGGATCAGGCCTACGCGAAAAAGTATCCGGAAATCGTCGTCGCCTATTTGCGCGCGAGCATCGAAGCCAACCAACTGCTCGCCGCCGAACCGGAGAAGTACAGCGAACTGATCGCCAAGGTCACCGGCGTCGATGCCGAGGTCAACTACCTGTTCCACGGCCCGTTGGGCGTGCAGACCCGCGACCTGAGTTGGAAACCTGAATACCGCCAGGCTGTGGGTACTGCCATCGATACCTTGAAGCTGCTGAAGAAAGCCGATCGCGGGCTCGACCTGAACAGCTTCATCGACGATCAGTACATCCGCGCCGCCTTCAAGGCTGCGAACCTCGATTACACCGCGCAACTGGCCAACTACGCGCAGACGCCGGTGCCGGGTGTGGATGCGGCGACGGGCAAAGCCATCACCGACGTCAGCCATGTCGCGGAAATCTGGGTGCGTGGCGAGGAAAAAATCCGCCGTTATGGCTCGGCTGAAGCGGCCTTCACCGCGTTGGCAGGGTTGAAACAGGAGGGCAAGAACATTCGTGCGGTGTATGCGCAGGCCAGTGACAGCGGGATCAAATTGCTCGCTGAACAGGCGTGGTTTGCCAGCGACGCCAAGGGCCGCCTCAGTGCATTTCTGCTCAAAGGCCAGGCCCAGCAATACGCTGCGGCGCAGGGTGGCAAGGTGTTCGATTTCAGCGATGCCACTGCCCAGGTCGTTGCCGTGCGCTAACCCCAAAAACACTGCATTCCCCCTGTAGGATCTGGTTGAGAGGAATATTTGTGTATCGATCCTGTTTGCGCTGGATTCCGAGGACCAGCTCACTGCTGCTCTGCCTGCTCTTCTGGCAACTCGCCGCCAGCCATCACTGGAACCTCGGCCTGGTCACCTTCGCCAACGTGCCAACTCCCTTGGCCGTCGTCGAAGCCGCGCTGGGCCTGGGCGACTCGGGCAAACTCTGGCAGCACCTGAGCAGCAGCCTCGGCCGCGTCTTCGCCGGTTACGTGGCGGCGTTGATCATCGGCATCGCCCTGGGCCTGGCCATCGGCCGGTCGAAATGGGCCGAAGACATTCTGCTGCCACCACTGGAGGTCCTGCGCCCGATCCCCGCCGTGGCGTGGATTCCGCTGGCGATCCTGATGTTTCCATCCTCGGAATTGTCGATGGTCTTTATCACCTTCACCGGCGCGCTGTTCCCGATTCTGCTCAACACCGTGCACGGCGTCGAAGGCGTCGATCCACGCCTGATCGCCTCGGCAAAAGCCTCGGGGCAGGGCGTCGGGCGATTCTGCTGGAGGTGATTCTGCCGGGCGCTGCGCCGAGCATCATTACCGGCCTGGCGATCGGCATGGGCACGTCGTGGTTCTGTCTGGTGACGGCGGAAATGATCTCCGGGCAGTTCGGCATCGGTTACTACACCTGGGAGTCCTACACCATTCAGAACTACGCCGACATTGTCGTCGGCATGCTCCTGATCGGCGTGTTGGGCATGGGCAGCAGTTGGCTGATCAAACGCCTGGGCGGCTTGTTCACGCCTTGGCATCGACCGCGAGGCAAAGCCTGATGAGCGTGATGCAAACCCCGGAAGGGCGGATCGACATTCGCCAGTTGTCCATCGTCCTCGGCCAGGGCCGCGAGGCTTTCGAAGCGGTGCAGGGTCTCGATTGCCAGATCGAACCCGGGCAGTTCGTGTGCATTCTCGGCCCGTCCGGTTGCGGCAAGTCGACCTTGCTCGGCGCTCTGGCCGGGCACTTGAATGCCAGTACCGGCAGCTTGAAAGTCGACGGCAGCGCGGTGGCCGGCCCGTCGCCGCAGCGCGGCATGGTGTTTCAGCACCACACGCTGTTCCCGTGGCGTACGGTGCGCGACAACGTCGCCTTCGGCCTGAAGATGCGCGGCGTCGGCAAGGCTGAGCGGCATCGCGCGGCTGATGAAATCCTCAAACTGGTCGGCCTCGAAGGCTTCGCCGAGCGCTGGCCGGATCAACTCTCCGGAGGCATGCAGCAGCGGGTGGAGATTGCCCGGGTGCTGGTCAATCGCCCGCGCCTGTTGCTGATGGACGAGCCGTTCGGCGCGCTGGATGCGCTGACCCGCTTGAACATGCAGGAACTGTTGCTGGACATCTGGACGCGCATCCGCACGACCGTGGTTTTCGTCACCCATGACATCGACGAGGCGCTGTTTCTAGCCGATCGCTTGCTGGTAATGAGCGCGCGACCAGGGCGAATCATCGAAGACCTGCGTCTGGACTTTCCACGCCCGCGTATCAGTGAACTGGTGACCAGCCCCGAGTTCGCTCGCCTGAAACGCCATTGCCTTGACCTGCTGCGCCACGACAACGACCGACCGCTGCCGCGCCTCAATCCGCTCGGCCTGCCTCCTGAAAACCCTTTACCGCGATTTGCCCTATGACCTCTATTTTTGCTGTGACCGACAACGAAGACATCCTCGCCCTGCAACCGCGCCTGACGGCGGAAGACGCTGGCGTGCGGCGCATTGCCCTGATTGATCTGGCCGATCTGGAGGAATTGGATGGTTTGCTCTGGCTGGTTGATCGACTCCGGCAGGATCCTGCCGAGGACGTCCGCGCTGAAGCCGCACGATTGCTCGAAGCGTGGGAGGATGAAGCGGTCGTGCAAGCCTTGTGCGAAGCGCTGACGGATCCGGCGCCCGCCGTGCAATCGGCGGCGGCGCAAAGCCTGAGCCTGCTCAAGACTGCGGCGGCGGGGCGGGTCATTCTGCCGTGGACCGCACATGCCGATGTCAGTGTGCGCATCGCCGCCTTTCGGGCGTTACGCGAATTGCGCTTCGCCGAGGCCGCGTCGGCTGCCGTCGCCGCGTTGGAGGATGCCGATGCTCATGTTCGGCGCGAAGCGGTAGGCGTGCTCGGCTGGCTCAAACAGCTCGACGCGCTGCCAGCCCTGGCGCGCCTGGCCAGCGACGACCCGGACACCGAAGTGCGCCGCGCCGCCACCGGCGCGCTCGGTCTGGCCAGCGACGCCGAAGTGCTGCCGGCGTTGCGCCAGGCGTTGCGCGACCCTGCCTGGCAAGTGCGCGAAGAAGCTGCGACCACGCTGGGCAAGGTCGGTCACAGCGACGCCGGCCCGGCCTTGGTCGATGCGCTGAGCGATGATTACTGGCAAGTGCGCCTGCGCGCCACCCGCAGTCTCGGTCGCTTGCGCTTCGTCCCGGCCCTGGACGCGCTGATCGAAACCCTCGGCCACCGCATCAGCAACCTGCGTAAGGAAGCTGCGCTGGCCCTCGGTGAATTGAACGATCGCGGCGCCGTGGCCGCATTGCAGGCGGCGCAGGACGACGGCGACCCGGAAGTGCGCAAAGCCGTACGCATCGCGTTGAGTCAGTTGCAATGAACCCGCTGTCGGTGGGCAACTCGCAAAGTGAGCGCACGTTACGCCTGAGTTGGCCGGACGGGCGTGAATCACTGCTCAAGCATGCCGATCTGCGCCGGCAATGCCCATGCTCGCAATGCCGCGCATTTCGCCTGCGCGGCGTCACGCCGCTGGTTGATGAGCGCGTGCGCCTGATCGAGGTCAACCCGCAGGGGTATGGCGTGCAACTGGTGTTCAGCGACGGGCATCAACGCGGGATTTACCCGTGGGCGTACCTGGCGCAACTGGCTTCCTGACCTTACCCGATGATCGTTCCCACGCTCCGCGTGGGAATGCAGCCCGTGACGCTCCGCGTCACTGGACGCGGAGCGTCCCTTGAGGCATTCCCACGCAGAGCGTGGGAACGATCAGATCGCAGCCTTCGGCAGCTGCCTGCGTCGGCTTGCGCCGACTGGCGGTTCTTGTCAGGAAATTCCTACAGGAGTACAAATGTACTCCATGACAAACCTGACTCCCCGCCGTACCGCCATTCTGACGTTTATCCGCGATCGCATCGCCGAGCACGGTCAGCCCCCAAGCCTCGCTGAAATCAGCGAGGCTTTTGGTTTTGCCTCGCGCAGCGTGGCGCGCAAGCATGTGCTGGCGCTCACCGAAGCCGGTTTCATCGAGGTCAACCCGCATCAGGCCCGGGGCATTCGCCTGGTTGGCCAGCCGCCGCGTCCGGAGCTGCTGGAAATCCCCGTACTCGGTCGCGTGGCCGCCGGCGCACCGATTGGCGCCGATGCCGACATCCATAACCGTTTGCTGCTCGATCCGGCGCTGTTCTCGCGTACCCCGGATTACATGCTGCGGGTACAGGGTGACTCGATGATCGAAGACGGCATCCTCGACGGCGATCTGGTCGGGGTGCGACGCAATCCCGAGGCGCTCAACGGCCAGATCGTCGTTGCGCGTCTGGACGGTGAAGTCACCATCAAACGCTTCGAACGGGTCGGGGATGAAGTGCGCCTTCTGCCGCGCAACCCGGCCTATCAGCCCATCGTTGTGCGTAAGGATCAGGATCTGGCCATCGAAGGCGTGTTCTGTGGTCTGGTGAGGCAAGGCTGATGGGCGCCGTCGTTGCACTGGATACGCTGTTCAATGGCGGCCAGGTCTGGCGCGGCCGGCCTGCGCCACCTTCGGCGAGCCCGCAGCCGACCGGGCATGCGGCATTGGACGCGGCCCTGCCCAGCGGCGGCTGGCCGGAAGCGGCGCTGAGCGAAATTCTCTTGGCCGGCCCCGGTGTCGGCGAGCTGCAGCTGGTCTGGCCAACCCTGGCGCGATTGTCGGCGGCGGGTGAGCGCATCGTGCTGGTGGCGCCGCCGTTCTTGCCGTACCCACAAGCGTGGGCCAATGCCGGGGTTGATCTGCGCCAGTTGTCGGTGATTCAGGCCAGCGAGCGCGATGCCTTGTGGGCGGCGGAGCAATGCCTGCGTTCGGGCAGTTGCGGCGCGGTGCTGTGCTGGCCGAACAAGGCCGATGACCGAGCCTTGCGGCGTTTGCAGGTGGCGGCTGAAACCGGCCAGACCCTGGCCTTTGCCTGGCGCCCGTTGAGCGAAGCGGTCAACCCGTCGCCGGCAGCGTTACGGATTGCCATCGATGCCAAACCGGCGCAGCTACGCGTACTCAAATGCCGTGGCGGCCTGGCGCGTGCTACGCCGATTGCCTTTGCCGTGGGGCACTGATTGTCATGCGCTGGGTATGTATCCTGTTTCCGCAATTGGCCCTCGACGCCGTACTGCGTCAGCGGCCCGACCCTGAAGAGCCGCTGGTCCTGCTCAGCGGCCCGGCCCAGCGGCGGGTGCTGCAAGCGGTAAATCCGGCGGCACGCAAACTCGGCCTGCGCCCCGGCATGTCGATGACCGCCGCGCAAGCCATGAGCAAAGGCTTTGCCACCGCCGATTACGAGGTGGCCGAGGTCGAGCACTGGCAGCAGTTTCTCGCCGCATGGGCCTACCGTTTCAGCGCGCAAGTCAGCGTGCATTACCCGCGTACCGTGGTGTTCGAGATCGAATCGAGCCTGGGCCTGTTCGGTACCTGGCCGCAATTCGAAGCTCGCCTGCGCCAGGAGTTGAAAGACCTGGGCTTTCGTCACCGCATCGTCGCCGCGCCGAACCCAGTGGCTGCGCGAGTGCTGGCCAATGCCTACGATGGCTTGGTGGTGCCGGACGGCGAGGCCTTGCAGCATCATCTCGGGCAATTGCCGGTCGACCGCGTCGGGCTGGAGCCGAATGTCGCCACGGCGTTGTCGCGCATGGGCCTGCGCAATCTCAGTCAGGTGCAAAGCCTGCCACGCCAGGCACTGGCCCGGCGTTTCGAAGCGCAGATGCTCAAGCACCTCGACACCCTGTTCGGCGCACGCCCTCTGGCGCTGGCGTTCTATCTGCCGCCCGACCGATTCGATATCCGCATCGAACTGAATTACGACGTGCAGTCCCATCAGGCCTTGTTGTTCCCGTTACGGCGTCTGACCGGCGACCTGTCAGCGTTCCTTTGCGGGCGTGACAGCGGAGTGCAGCGTTTCGATTTGCTTCTGGAACACGCCGGGCTGCCGGATACGGAGATCAAGGTCGGCCTGCTCAGTGCCGAGCGTGATGCGGCGATGCTCTTTGAGTTGGCACGCGGGCGACTGGAACAAATCCAGGTCGAGGCGCCGGTGCGTGGTTTTCGCTTGCGCGCCGAAGACCTGCCGAGTTTCGTTCCGCAGTATCAGGAACTGTTCGACGATCGCCCGCAGCAAACCTTGCCCTGGGAGCAACTGCGCGAACGCCTGCGCGCACGGTTGGGTGATGACGCTGTGCAAGGGCTGCGCTTTCAGGCCGATCATCGCCCCGAGTACGCGTGGCAGAACGCTGCCGATAAACAGCTTTGCAGCGGTTTGCCCAACGTCCAGCGGCCGGGCTGGCTGCTCAACGAACCACAAAGCGTGCCGGAAGGCTCGGCGCGGATTCTGATGGGGCCGGAGCGTATTGAATCCGGCTGGTGGGACGGCGGTGACGTGCGGCGTGATTATTACCTGATCCAGAACCGCGCCGGTCAGCAAGGCTGGGCCTGGCGCGCCGTGGGTGAGGGCGGTCCGTTGTGGCTGCAGGGCTGGTTCGCATGAGTGCCGATTACGCCGAACTGCATTGCCTGTCGAACTTCAGTTTCCAGCGCGGAGCCTCGAGCGCGCTGGAGCTGTTCCAACGGGCGAAAAAGCACGGCTATCAGGCGCTGGCGATCTCCGACGAATGTACCCTGGCCGGAATCGTCCGTGCCTGGCAAGCGGCGAAGTCCGTTGAGTTGCCGTTGATCATCGGCAGCGAGATACGCATCGACAACGGCCCGAAACTGGTGCTGCTGGTGGAAAACCTTGCTGGTTATCAGGCCTTGTGCGGCTTGATCACCCAGGCCCGGCGCCGAACACAGAAAGGCCAGTATCAAATCCTGCGTGAAGACTTCGCCGAAGCGCTGCCGGGTTTGCTGGTGTTGTGGGTGCCGGATTCAGTGGATGACCGGGAAGAGGGGCGCTGGCTGAAACAAACCTTCGGCGACCGCCTGTGGCTCACGGTGCAACTGCATCGCGGGCAGAACGATCAGCAGCGCCTGGCGGCATTATTGGCTCTGGCGGCTGAGTTGCAGATTCCAGCCGTGGCCAGCGGCGATGTGCACATGCACGCCCGGGGGCGCCGTGCCTTGCAGGACACCATGACCGCGATCCGTCATCACGTCCCCGTGGCCGAAGCGGGTTTGCGCCTGCATCCCAACGGCGAGCGGCATTTGCGTTGCCTTGATGTGCTGCGCGAATTGTATCCGCCGGCCTTGCTCGAGGAATCGGTCAAACTGGCCCGACGTTGCACCTTCGATCTGAGCGAACTGCGCTATCAGTACCCGAAAGAGCTGGTACCTGCTGGTCACAGTGCCAGTTCCTGGTTGCGCCATCTGACCGAGGAGGGCATTGCCTGGCGCTGGCCGAAAGGGCCTCAGGCCAAGGTGCTCAAGCAGATCGATGACGAGCTGCAATTGATCGCCGAACTCGGCTACGAAAGCTACTTCCTCACCGTGCATGACGTGGTGCGCTTTGCCCGCACACAGAAAATCCTCTGTCAGGGCCGTGGTTCGGCAGCCAACTCGGCGGTGTGTTTTGCCTTGGGCATCACCGAGATCGACCCGGACCGCACCACGCTATTGTTCGAACGCTTCATGTCCAAGGAACGCAATGAGCCGCCGGACATCGATGTTGATTTCGAGCACGAGCGCCGCGAGGAAGTCCTGCAATACGTGTTCAACCGTTACGGCCGGCGGCGTGCGGCGTTGACGGCGGTGGTCAGCACCTATCACGCCACCGGCGCCGTGCGCGATGTGGCCAAGGCTCTCGGCCTGCCGCCGGATCAGATCAACGCGCTGGCCGACTGCTGCGGGCGCTGGAGTGATGAAACGCCGCCGCTGGAACGCTTGCGCGAAGGTGGCTTCGATCCGGACAGCCCGGTGCTGCGCCGGGTATTGAGCCTGACCGGGCAACTGATCGGCTTCCCCGGCACCTGTCGCAGCATCCCGGCGGTTTTGTGATTTCCGAGCAGCCGCTGGACACCTTGGTGCCGGTCGAAAATGCGGCAATGGCCGACCGCACCATCATTCAGTGGGACAAGGACGACCTCGATGCGGTCGGCCTGCTCAAGGTGGATATTCTCGCCTTGGGCATGCTCAGTGCGATTCGCCGCTGCTTCGACCTGCTGCGCCGGCATCGTGATCTGAACCTGACACTCGCGACAATCCCGCCCGAAGACAAACCGACCTACGAAATGATCAGCCGTGCCGATACGGTCGGGGTGTTCCAGATCGAGTCGCGGGCGCAGATGTCGATGCTGCCGCGCCTGAAGCCAAAGACCTTCTACGATTTGGTCATCGAAGTGGCGATTGTCCGGCCCGGGCCGATTCAGGGCGGCATGGTTCATCCATATCTGCGCCGACGTAATAACGAAGAGGCGGAAACCTATCCATCGCCGGCGCTCAAAGTCGTGCTGGAAAGAACCCTGGGCGTGCCGTTGTTCCAGGAACAGGTCATGCAGATCGCCATCGTCGCTGCCGACTATAGCCCCGGGGAGGCCGATCAGTTGCGCCGTTCCATGGCGGCGTGGAAACGCCATGGCGGACTGGAGCCGCACAAGGAACGTCTTGCCGCCGGCATGAAAAAGAATGGCTACACGCCGGAATTTGCCGCGCAGATCTTCGAGCAGATCAAGGGGTTCGGCAGTTACGGCTTCCCCGAATCCCATGCCGCCAGTTTTGCTTTGCTGACCTACGCCAGTTGCTGGCTCAAGTGCCACGAGCCGGCGGCGTTCGCCTGTGCGCTGATCAATAGTTGGCCGATGGGTTTCTACAGCCCTGACCAGATTCTGCAGGACGCGCGCCGGCACCAGTTACAGATCCGTCCGGTGGACGTGCGCGCCAGCGACTGGGATTGCAGCCTCGAACCGCTGAGTGCCGGGCAGCCGGCGATTCGCATGGGCCTGCGCATGATCAAGGGTTTTCGCGAAGAAGATGCGCGGCGCATCGAAGCCGCGCGCCGACACGGAGCCTTTGCCGATGTCGCTGACCTGGGTGAGCGCGCCGCTCTCGACAGTCGTGCGCAGGCCCTGCTGGCTGACTCCGGCGCTTTGCGCGGTCTGGCCGGGCATCGCCATCGCGCGCGTTGGGAAGTGGCCGGGGTACAGAAACAACTCGGCCTGTTCGCCGGCCTGCCCAACGAGGAAGAAGTCAAAATCGTCCTGCCCAAACCCAGCGTTGGCGAAGACCTGCACGCTGATTACGCCACGGTGGGGACGACGCTGGGGCCACATCCATTGGCCTTGTTGCGTGGCGAGTTGCAGGCCCGGCGCTGCCGCAGCTCGCAGGAATTGATGGATATCGAGCATGGCCGGCCGGTCAGCGTGGCCGGCCTGGTCACCGGCCGACAGCGCCCCGGTACGGCCAGCGGCGTGACGTTCGTGACCCTGGAAGACGAGTTCGGCAACGTCAACGTGGTGGTCTGGCGTGACCTCGCCGAGCGTCAGCGACAGGTGCTGGTGGGTTCGCAATTGCTCAAGGTCGACGGCCGCTGGGAGCGCGAAGGCGATGTGCGCCACCTGATCGCCGGGCGCATGAGCGACCTGAGTCCACTACTCAATGGCATTCACGTGCAGAGCCGGGATTTCCACTGATTCCATGTAAGAGTGAGTCTGCTCGCGCAAGCGGTAGGCCAGGCGATGACGATGTTGAATGTACCGACGCCTTCGCGAGCAAGCTCGCTCCCACAGGGATTTTGGTTGCGATGAAGATGGTCGATCTGCCCCGTATCAGTGTGGGAGCGAGCCTGCTCGCGAAAGCGCAGTGTCAGGCAATGACGATGTTGAATGTACCGCCGCCTTCGCGAGCAAGCTCGCTCCCACAGGGATTTTGGTTGCGATGAAGATGGTCGATCTGCCCCATATCAGTGTGGCAGCGAGCCTGCTCGCGAAAGCGCAGTGTCAGGCAATGACGATGTTGACTGTGCCAGCGCCTTCGCGAGCAGGCTCGCTCCCACAGAGATTTTGGTTGCGATGAAGATGGTTGATCGGCCCCGGATCAGTGTGGGAGCGAGCTTGCTCGCGAAAGCGGACTGTCAGGCGATGACGATGTTGAATGTACCGCCGCCTTCGCGAGCAAGCTCGCTCCCACAGGGATCTTGGTTGCGATGAAGATGGTCGATCTGCCCCATATCAGTGTGGCAGCGAGCCTGCTCGCGAAAGCGCAGTGTCAGGCAATGACGATGTTGACTGTGCCAGCGCCTTCGCGAGCAGGCTCGCTCCCACAGAGATTTTGGTTGCGATGAAGATGGTTGATCGGCCCCGGATCAGTGTGGGAGCGAGCCTGCTCGCGAAAGCGCAGTGTCAGGCAATGACGATGTTGACTGTGCCGCCGCCTTCGCGAGCAAGCTCGCTCCCACAGGGACTTTGGTTGCTCTGGAAATGGTCGATCTACCCCGTATCAGTGTGGGAGCGAGCCTGCTCGCGAAATCGCAGTGTCAGGCGATGACGATGTCGAACGTGCCGACGCCTTCGCGAGCAAGCTCGCTCCCACAGGGGTTTTGGTTGCGATGAAGATGGTTGATCGGCCCCGGATCAGTGTGGGAGCGAGCTTGCTCGCGAAAGCGGACTGTCAGGCGATGACGTTGTTGACTGTGCCGACGCCTTTGCGAGCAGGCTCGCTCCCACAGGTTTTGGCTGCTTATTCAAAATCGAGATAAATCAAAAGGCTGCACCTTTGGACCGAAGGCAGATATTCTGCGCTTCACACGGGGACGGGAATCCGATCAATCTCCATGGCCAGCCATTGCCAGGATGAATTGCCCGACGCCGAAGGAGTGTTCGAATGACCGAAAAGAAACTGGAAACCACGGTCGACCGCGTCTACCAAGGGGTTTACGCGGCGATCAGCAAGCGTTCGTTGCGTCCCGGCATGAAGCTGGGCGAGGCCTCGCTGGCCGAGCTGTTCAATGTCAGCCGCACCTCGGTGCGGGCTGCGCTCAAGCAATTAGAGGCCGATGGCCTAGTGACGACCGAGCCTAACAAAGGCGCGTCGGTTTCTTTGCCCAGTGACGCAGAGCTGCGTTCGCTGTTCGAAACCCGGCGGCTGATCGAAATCGGCATCGTCACCGAACTGTGCCGACGCAAGGACACCGTTGCCCTGCAGGACCTGCGCGAGCACTTGCTGCTGGAAGACGCCGCCCATGCAGCCGGCGACCATGAACGGCTGATCCACTTGCTTGGCGAATTCCACCTCAAACTGGCGCGCAGCCTGAACAATCCGGTGCTGCTCGACTGGTTCCAGAAACTGATCTCGCGCGCCTCGCTGTATGCCGCCGCGCTCGACGACGACAGTCACCAGGCCTGCCGCGACGATGAACACCTGCGCCTGCTCGAGTACATCGAGGCCGGCAATCAGAGCGCCGCGATCGAGCTGACCTGCACGCACCTCAACGGAATCGAGAAAGCGATTCTTGACGTTGCTGCAAAAATGAAAACCGGCTATCACCCGCTCAAACACCTCATTGGCGTCTGAATCGGCTCGCGTTGGAAATCGCTGTATCTCCAATGAAACCAATGCGCTTTCAGAGCCTCGAAACACACGGGCGTCGCGTCGTTGTAGCGTTGCGATAGATCGGAAAACCGCAAAAAAGGACACTGAGTCAGGCGATGCAGTTTTTATCCGAAAGCCACGGCTGTGAGGGCTGGAAAGGCGAAATGGCCGAACGCATTCGGGCGTTTGACTGGAGCCATACCGAACTGGGTCCGCTCGCCGACTGGCCGGCCAGCCTGTGCAACACCGTGCAACTGATGCTGGCTTCGCCGTTGCCGATGGTGATGCTCTGGGGGCACGCCGGTTACATGATCTACAACGACGCCTATTCCGAATTCGCGGGGGCCGCCATCCCTATCTACTCGGCGTCCCGGTTGAGCTGGGCTGGCCGGAAGTCGCCGAATTCAACCGTCACGTCGTCGACACCTGCCTGGCCGGTGGCACCTTGTCCTATCGCAACAAAGAGCTGGTATTGCTGCGCGACGGCGTCCCCGAAGATGTCTGGATGGATTTGTATTACAGCCCGGTGGCCAACGATGAAGGCGTGCCCGGCGGCGTCATGGCGATGGTCGTCGAGACCACCGAACTGGTGCACTCCGAGCGCCTGCGCCAGGCGGCGGAAGACGCTTATCGCGCCGACAACGAACGCGTGCGTCTGGCCTTGAATGCCGGCGCACTGCTGGGCTCGTTTGTCTGGGACATCAAGAACAATCGCTTCTCCGCTGACGAACGTTTCGCCCGCACCTTTTCCTATCCGCCGGATCAGGACCTGAGCGATCTGCAACAAGAGATCGCCGAATCGCGCATCCATCCCGAGGATCATCGATGGGTGCAGGAGCGGGTTGCCCAATGCGTGCGCACTGGCGAACCGTACAACGCCGAATACCGCGTGCAGCGTGGCGACGGCCAGTATCTGTGGGTCTTGGCCAGTGGTGCCTGCGAGTTCGATGAAGACGGCAAGCCGTTTCGTTTCCCCGGCGTGCTGATCGATATTCATGAGCGCAAGAACGCCGAAGAATCCCTGCTCAAATTCACCCGCAACCTCGAACAGCGCGTGGCCGCCGAAGTGGATGCGCGACTGGCTGCGGAAGAGCAATTGCGTCAATCGCAGAAACTCGAAGCCATCGGCGGCCTCACCGGCGGCGTCGCCCACGACTTCAACAATCTGCTGCAAGTGATCGCCGGCAACCTGCATCTGCTCGCTCGGCATGAGCCGAACAATGCCAACGTACAGCGCCGGGTCGGGGCTTCGCTGGCGGCGGTCGAACGCGGTGCCAAACTGTCTTCGCAATTGCTCGCCTTTGCCCGGCGGCAACCGCTGTCACCGGCCGTGTGCAACCCCGAGCAGATTTTCGAAGGCGTCGGCGAACTGCTGCAACGCGCCCTGGGCGAAACCATTCAGATCGACGTGCAACTGCCGCCGCAGCCCTGGCATATCAACGTCGACCGCAACCAACTGGAAAACGCGATTCTCAATCTGGCCATCAACGCCCGCGACGCGATGAAGGGCGAGGGCGTTATTGGCCTCAGCGCCGCCAACGTCTGCCTGGACAGCGAATACTGCGCCGGCAAGGGCATCGCGGCCGGTGAGTATGTTCGCGTGGCGGTCAGCGACACCGGCGTGGGCATTGCCCCACAAATGCTGGAACAGGTCTTCGAACCGTTTTTCACCACCAAGGCCGACGGGCAGGGCACCGGGCTGGGCTTGAGCATGGTCTTCGGCTTCGTCAAGCAGAGTGGCGGCCACGTCGAGATCGACAGCAAGCTCGGCGAAGGCACGCGGGTGCAGTTGTATTTCCCGCGCAGCTTGCGCCCGGTCCGCGAAGAGACCGCGAGTATCGGCGAACGCAAGGGCGGTGGCCACGAAACCATTCTGGTGGTGGAGGACAACGACGCCGTGCGCGCTTCGGCGGTGGAGTTGCTGCGCGAAGAAGGCTATCGAGTGATGACCGCGTGCAATGGCGACGTCGCCATGCAGATGTTGCTGGAAGGCATCGAGATTGAGCTGATCTTCACCGATGTGGTCATGCCCGGCCTGATCAAGAGTTCGGATCTGGCCGCATGGGCCAAGGTGCAGACGCCGCCGGTGCCGGTGCTGTTCACCTCCGGGCATACCCGCGACATCATTTCCCGCGACCACCAACTCAGCCCCGATACGCATCTGCTTGGCAAACCTTACAGCCCGCAAGCGTTGCTGCAGATGATTTGCGAGGTGCTCGGCACTTGAGGCCGAGCGCTGCCACTGTTTTCCAATCAAGGCAGGTCGATGACTTCCAAGCGCAATTCCAAAGCACCCGCCGGCATGGTCCGTGTGCGCGGCGCCCGCGAACATAACCTGAAAAACGTTGATGTCGATATTCCCCGCGATGCGCTGGTAGTGTTCACCGGCGTCTCGGGATCGGGCAAGTCATCGCTGGCGTTTTCCACGCTGTATGCCGAGGCCCAGCGGCGTTATTTCGAATCGGTGGCGCCGTACGCGCGGCGGCTGATCGATCAGGTTGGCGTGCCGGATGTCGACTCCATTGAAGGACTGCCGCCCGCCGTCGCCCTGCAACAGCAGCGCGGCACGCCGAGCGCGCGTTCCTCGGTGGGCAGCGTGACGACGCTGTCGAGCCTGATCCGCATGCTGTATTCCCGTGCCGGCAGTTACCCGCCGGGACAGCCGATGCTGTATGCCGAGGACTTTTCACCGAACACACCGCAGGGTGCTTGCCCGGAGTGTCATGGATTGGGCCGCGTCTATGAAGTGACCGAAGCGCTGATGGTGCCGGACCCCAACCTGACCATCCGCCAGCGCGCCGTGGCCTCTTGGCCGTTGGCGTGGCAGGGGCAGAACCTGCGCGACATCCTCGTGACCATGGGTATCGACGTCGACATTGCGTGGAAGAAATTGCCGAAAAAGCAGCGCGACTGGATTCTCTTCACGGAAGAGACGCCGACGGTGCCGGTGTACGCCGGGCTGACCCCGGAAGAAACCCGCGTCGCCCTTAAACGCAAGATGGAACCGAGTTATCAGGGCACCTTCACCGGCGCGCGGCGCTACATCCTGCACACCTTCACCCACTCGCAAAGTGCGCTGATGAAGAAGCGTGTTTCGCAATTCATGCGCGGCAGTCCGTGCCCATTGTGCGAGGGCAAGCGGCTCAAGCGCGAGGCGTTGTCGGTGACCTTTGCCGGCTACGACATTGGTGAGCTGTCGCAGATGCCGTTGCTGCAAGTGGCCGAAGTGCTGCGGCCGGTGGCAGCTGCAAATTATCTTGAACAGGCCGAAGAGAACGGCGACACCCTCAGTCATGCGCAAACCCGCGAGGCCCGCCAGCAACGGGTCGCCCATGGCGCCAGCGGTCATGCCAGCGCACCGGACGTGCGCCACACGCCGAACCTGTCGCTGGAGAAACGCTTGGCTGCGCAGCGCATTGCTGAAGATCTGCTGGAGCGCGTCAGCACGCTGACCGATCTCGGCCTGGGTTATCTGGCGCTGGAACGCAGTACGCCGACGTTGTCGTCGGGCGAGTTGCAGCGTTTGCGCCTGGCCACACAGTTGGGGTCGCAGCTGTTCGGCGTCATGTATGTGCTGGATGAACCGTCTGCCGGTCTGCACCCGGCGGATGGCGAGGCGCTGTTCGAGGCCTTGCAACGGTTGAAGGCTGACGGCAACACCTTGTTTGTGGTCGAGCACGATGTCGAGACCATGCGCCGTGCCGACTGGTTGATCGACGTCGGCCCGGCAGCGGGCGAGAAGGGCGGGCGCGTGCTGTACAGCGGTCCGCCTGCGGGACTCGCTGATGTTGCCGATTCGCAGACTCGCGCTTATCTGTTTGCCGAAAACCAGCGCCCTGAGCGCACCGCGCGCAAGCCGAGCGGGTGGCTGAAGCTGGACGGCGTGACGCGCAATAACCTGAATAATCTCAGCGCCGAATTTCCCTTGGGCTGCTTCACCTCGGTGACCGGTGTGTCTGGCTCCGGCAAGTCGAGTCTGGTCAGTCAGGCCTTGCTGGAACTGGTCGGCACACAGTTGGGCCGTCCGGTGGCCGAGGCCGAGTCAGAAGAACCGAGCCTGGAAGATGACGCGCCGCCGCCCAGCACCGGCCAGATCAGCGCCGGCCTGGAGTCGATCAAGCGCCTGGTACAGGTTGACCAGAAACCGATCGGCCGGACACCGCGTTCCAATCTGGCGACCTACACCGGGCTGTTCGACAACGTGCGCAAGCTGTTCGCCGCGACTCCCGAAGCGCAAGCGGCAGGGTATGACGCCGGGCAATTTTCCTTCAACGTCGCCAAGGGCCGTTGCGCCACTTGCGAGGGCGAGGGCTTTGTCAGTGTGGAACTGCTGTTCATGCCCAGCGTGTATGCGCCATGTCCGACCTGCCACGGCGCGCGCTACAACCCACAGACATTGGCGATCCTCTGGCAGGGATTGAGCATTGCCCAAGTGCTGCAATTGACAGTCGATGAAGCGGTGACGGTGTTTGCCGAACAGGCAGGAATCCGCCGTTCGCTGGAAGTGCTGCGCGATATTGGTCTGGGTTATCTGCGCCTCGGGCAACCGGCCACGGAATTGTCCGGCGGTGAGGCGCAGCGGATCAAACTCGCCACCGAATTGCAGCGCAGCCGGCGTGGCGCGACCTTGTATGTGCTGGATGAGCCGACCACGGGATTGCACCCGAGGGATGTTGATCGGTTGCTGGAACAACTCGATACGCTGGTGACGGCGGGACACACGGTTATCGTGGTGGAGCACGAAATGCGTGTAGTGGCGCAGAGCGACTGGGTGATCGACATCGGCCCCGGCGCCGGTGATCAGGGCGGCAGAATTGTCGCCGCCGGCACACCGCAAAAAGTCGCCGCGAGCAAAAAGAGCAAGACTGCGCCGTTTCTGGCTCGGGCTTTGAGCCGATAACTGCTGCGCCTTGCTGGCCGCCATCGCTGGCAAGCCAGCTCCCACAGGAATTCAAGTTGTTGCCGAAAATCTGCGCACACTGATGCCCCTTGTGGGAGCTGGCTTGCCAGCGATGGCGCCAGTTCAGGCGCCATCGATTGTGCGGCGGACTTTGTCGAGCAGTTCGCTGATCTGGAACGGTTTGACCAGCATGTCCATGCCGGTGCCAAGGAAGACCTGGCGGTTGAGCGCGGTTTCGGCGTAGCCGGTCATGAACAGGATCGGCAGCCCTTCGTGCCAGCCACGGGCAACATCCGCCAGTTCACGGCCGCTCATGCGCGGCAAGCCGACGTCGGTCAACAGCAGGTCGATCGACGGGTCGTTCTGCAAGCGCTCCAGCGCCGATTCGATATCCGCCGCTTGCGTGCAGCGATAGCCGGCGTCTTCCAGCACTTCGGTAACGAACAAGCGCACCGTGGCCATGTCCTCGACGATCAGCACATGCTCACCACTGCCTTTGGCATCAGGCACGGGCACAGGCGCGTCGGCGCCGGTCGGGTCGTTGGTGCCGGGCAGCATGATCGTCACTTCGGTGCCACGGCGGGCAACGCTGCGAATGTGCGCGTCACCGCCGGACTGGCGGGCGAAGCCGTAAATCGTCGACAGACCGAGCCCGGTGCCCTGGCCCAGCGGCTTGGTAGTGAAGAACGGCTCGAACACCTTGTCGATCACGTTGTGTTCGATGCCGGTGCCGTCGTCGCGTACCGACAGCGCCACGTAAGCGCCATCGGCCAGATTCGGATCGCCGTGGGAATAAGCGGCGTAAGTATTGACCCAGATATTGCCGCCGGAGGGCAGGGCATCGCGGGCGTTGATCACCAGGTTGAGCACCGCGCTTTCCAGCTGCACCGGGTCGACCAGGGCAATCGCAGGTTTGTTGGTCAGCTCCAGCTTGAGATTGATGCGCTCACCGATGGTGCGCACCAGCAATTCTTCCAGCGAGCGGACATGCTCGTTGATGTCCACCGGCCGTGTATCGAGCGGCTGCTGACGGGCAAATGCCAGCAGACGATGGGTCAGCGAGGCCGCGCTCATCGCTGAGTTCAGCGCTGCTTCGGTGTAGAACTGCACCTTGTCCAGACGCTCATCGGCCACGCGTTTCTGGATCAGTTCCAGACTGGTGATGATCCCGGTCAGCAGGTTGTTGAAGTCGTGGGCGATACCACCGGTAAGCTTGCCCAATGCATCCATTTTCTGCACTTGCAGCAATTGCGCCTCGGCGTGCACGCGTTCGGCGACTTCCTTGGCCAGTTGCGTGGTGGTGTCATCCAGCCGTGCGAGGTGCGAACGCTCGCGCCGGCGGTGTTCGGTGACATCCTCGACAAACACCAGGCTGAGCTCTGGCGTGCGATACGGCGAAATCTGCCATTCGGTTTCGCGAATTTCACCCTGCACGCTCATGTTCAGCGTGCCTTTCCAGCGCTCGCCGTCGACCAGACGCAGACGCAGTTCATCGAGGATCGAGCATTGATCTTCGGCGAAGCATTCACGCAGCGCCTGCGGATCGCGGTTATCGACGATCAACTGGGAGAAGGCGTGATTGCATTCATGCACTTTCAGATTGGCATCGAGCACGGCGATCGGCGCTGAGACGTTAGCGAAAATCTCGCGGAAGCGCGCCTCACTTTCGCGCAAGGCATTTTCCGTGTCGCGCACCCGCAGCAGGGTACGCAGCGTCGCCAGCAGCACATCGGGGTCGACCGGGTGAATCAGATAGGCATCGGCGCCGGCGTTGAGTCCGGTAATGATGTCGCCGGTCTGGATCGACGCCGCCGACACATGAATGACGGGTAGCAGCGCGGTGCGCGGGTCGGCGCGCAACAGGCGGACGATGTCGAAACCGCTCATGTCCGGCAGGTTGACGTCGAGGATCAACGCATCGAGGGCTTCGCTCTCGATCAGGGCCAGGCCGTCGCTGCCGGTGCCGGCTTCGAGCACCGTGTAGCCATGGCGCTCCAGGCGTCGGCGCAGGGCGTAACGGGTGGCGACGTTGTCATCGACGATCAACAGGCGGATGTCACGATTCATCGACGTTCTCCAGAGCGATCGCCAGCGGGATGATGACAAAGAACGTCGAGCCCACGCCCGGCGTACTGTCTACCCCGACTTCACCGCCAAGCAGGGCGGCGAAACGCTTGCACAGTGACAGGCCCAGACCGGTGCCGCGCAGACGCTTCTGCAATGGCGAATCGACTTGGGAGAAGTCCTCGAACAGCGTGTCATGCAACTCGGCCGCGATGCCGATGCCGGTGTCGCTGACGGCAAAGCGCACCTTGTCTTCGCCTTCCAGTCGCGCCGACACGCGCACTTCGCCACGGGTGGTGAATTTCAGCGAGTTGGAAATGAAGTTGCGCAGGATCTGCCCGAGTTTCTTGTCATCGGTATACAGGCGCGGCAGGCCCAGCGGCTCTTCAAAGATCAGATCCACCGCCGAAGCATCGACGATTGGCCGGAACATCCCGCGCAGCGCCGAAAACAGGTCGAACATGTCGAACCAGGCCGGCGAAATGCTGATGCGCCCGGCTTCGATCTTGGCCAGATCGAGCAGATCGTCAACCATGTCGCTGAGCTCGCGGGCAGCGGTGCTGACGAAGGCTACCTGCTTGTGCTGTTCAGGGCTGAGCGGGCCGTCGAGTTCGTCAGCGAGCAGACTGTTGATGCTCAGAATCGAGCCCAACGGCGTGCGGAATTCATGGCTCATGTACGACAGGAAGCGGCTCTTCAGATCTGAGGCCTGACGCAACTCGTCTGCCTGGTTGTCGAGTTCAGCGTATAGCGCCAGTACGCCTTGGTTGGTCTCATCGAGTTCTTCGCGCAGGGCAGTGTTTTCACGTTGCAACTGTGCGATGAGCGCCGCCTGTTCAGCAGGGCTCAAGGTTGCCGATTCAGCCATGGGTGGCCTCCAGGTCAACGACCAGCACCGTCACGTCATCGCGGCCACGACAGAAATCGCGGTGCAGGACGCTGGCTATCACGGCGGGATGGCGATGCACCAGACCGGGGTAGTCTTTGAGGTTCCAACGGGACTGTAAGCCGTCGCTGTACATGATCAATAAATGTCCGTTCACGTGAGCATAGTCAAAAGGTTTGGCTTTACGGTACTGGCCGCCGACGATGCCGGGATGCGAGGCCAGCCCGCGTGATTTTTCCGGGTCGAGCAGGCTGGCGCCGATATTACCGACACCGGCGAACGTCAGGCCATCGCGCTGGCTGTCGAATTGCGCGAAGGCCACGGCGCCGCCGCGGGTGCCGAGCATTTCCTGATGCAGGTCTTCCATCAACACCACGGGGTCGGCAAACGGCGCTCGGGCGAATGCTTGTGCCCCGGCCAGGCCTGCGCGCTCGGCGTCTTCGCCATGACCGAGACCATCCACCACCAGCGCGCTGATCCGCGCGCCTTCATACGCCAGGTGCCAGACGTCGCCGCAGGCTGGATCGGCATGCAACGAATGCTGGCTGACGCCGAAGCGGACATCAGCCTGACGATCGCTACGCGCAAAGATCCGCGCCAGCAGCACGGCGCCACGGTGGTCGGCATAGACGTCGAAGACGTTGGTCTGCCGCGACACCGCGCCCAGGCCAATGCCTTGCGTGCCGCCCGTGGAAAAACCGTCCGCCAGACAGGCATCCAGATCAAAGCCCTGAGCCCGGTCTACCGTCTGCATTTCAATGCCGAAAGCGTTGCCTGGCCGCGCCAGTACACGCAGGTGAAACTCTCCGCGCTGGGCATGCTTGAGCACATTGCTCGCCAGTTCGGTCGCGACCAGCGCCACGCGCCCGGCATCGTTTTCGTCGAAGCCGTGCTGCTCGGCGAGTTTCTGCGCGGTGCGTCGGGCGTGACCGATCTGGCTGCTGTCCTCGATCGGAAAAACCTGGGTCAACGACCCAGCGATATTCATGTCCATCGGGTGATCGTTATGCGTGTGCCTTTGCCGGGCTCAGTGTCGAGTTCGAATTCATTGACCAGGCGCTTGGCACCGGTCAGGCCCAGGCCGAGGCCGCTGCCGGAGGTCCAGCCGTCGGTCATCGCCAGTTTGATGTCGGGGATGCCCGGGCCCTCGTCGCGGAAGGTAATGCGCAGGCCGACCCGGCCGTTTTCCTCGAGGATCTGCCAGTCCATGTCGCCGCCACCGCCATACACCATGGTGTTGCGTGCCAGCTCGCTGACGGCGGTGACCAGTTTGGTCAGGTCGATCAGGCGCATGCCGCACTCGGTGGCGAGCTTGCGCGTGGTCTGGCGGGCCAGCACCACGTCCTGTTCAATCAGGATGGGTTGAGTACCGCTGCTGCGCACGGTCATTGCAGGCGTACTCGATCCTGCAGCAGTTTCATTCCGCGTTCGACGTTGAGCGCGGTGCTCACGCCCGGCAAGGTCATGCCCAACTCAACAAGGGTGATTGCCACGGCCGGTTGCATGCCGACCAGCACGGTTTCGGCGTCCATGATCTTCGACAAACCGGAAATCGTGCCGATCATGCGTCCGATGAACGAGTCGACCATGTCCAGCGCCGAGATGTCGATCAGCACGCCACGCGCCGAGGTCCGGCTGATACGCTCGGATAGATCGTCCTGCAGGGTCATGGCGAGCTGGTCGTGCATGTCGACCTGAATGGTCACCAGCAGCAAATCGCCCATCTGAAGAATCGGAATACGCTCCATCGGCTCAGACCGCTTTGCCGAGGCTGATGCCCAGGCGAGTCAGGGCCAGTTTCAATGCGTCGGCCAGATTGGCCTTGGTCACCACACCTTGCAGATCCAGACCCAGGTGCACGATGGTTTGCGCAATTTGCGGACGCACGCCACTGATGATGCAGTCGGCGCCCATCAGGCGAATCGCGGTCACGGTTTTCAGCAAGTGCTGAGCGACCAGGGTGTCAACGGTCGGCACGCCGGTGATGTCGATGATGGCGATTTCCGAACCGGTGTCGACGATGCGTTGCAGCAACGATTCCATTACTACTTGGGTGCGCTGCGAATCGAGGGTGCCGATCATTGGCAGGGCGAGGACGCCGTCCCACAGCTTGACCACAGGGGTCGACAGTTCCAACAGCTCTTCCTGCTGACGCTTGATCACCGCCTCGCGGGATTTCTGGAAGGTGCCGATGGTGTGCATGCCGACCGTGTCGAGCAGTTCGGAGACTTCCAGCAGTTGCTCGGCGAGCAGTGCCGGCTGGTCCTGATAATGGTTTTGCAGCAGGGCAAACAACGGACCCTTCAGGGCGAAGATGAAGTTGGCGGTTTGCTGGGAATCCTGGCCGAGCAGGGCGCGGCTCTGCGACAACTTTTCCAGGAACTGGCGGGTGTCTTCCCAGCCTGCAGCGGCAATCTTGCTGCCGTTGCCGTTTTCCAGACCGGCCAGCAGCAAACTCAGCAAGTCGCGGGTTTGCTGAGCGAGGTCGTGCTCCTTGAGATTGCGCGTGGCGCCGCTGGCTTCGAGGCGTTTGGACCATTCGCTCAACAGTTGAGCCTGGTTGTTCTTGATTGCTACAACTGTGCTGTTCTGCAGTGCTGCCATGTGCGTGTCGCTCCGTTACGTATTGGTGCCGGCTCAGCGAAATGACCGGCGCGAATTGACTGACATTCGCCGCTTGAAATAGTTGTTCACCCAGCGGCGAATTTTTCCGCCTGTCGCGTCGAACGCCCCGCTAACTCTAGTCGGCGTGGCAGCAGGCAACGATGTTTTGAACGAATCTGCGGCGTCAGGCTTCGAATCTGCATGCCCGACGTTTTCCAGTCGTGCTGGAAGAAGGAGGCAGGACTATGAATGAGGTGGATATGAACGAGCAAGCGCCGCAACAGCAAAATCAGTCCTCTGAGTCGATTAACCGCAATGATCCCGCCATCGACCCGCAGACACCGGGGCAAAATACCCCCGCGCCGGCTGAAGAAGGACAGGCGGACAGCGCGGCTGCCGAGGTCGATCAGAAGCAGCATCACAATGACAACAGCAACGACTTCAGCCCCGGCTTCAAGCCTGACCCGGACCGTCCTGAACCGGGCGAAAGCACCGATGCCGATATCGATACCGATGGCGGTTGATCGCTGAAACGCAAAAAGGCCGCATCGAAGGAAGCGGCCTTTTTATTGCCGGGCGGTTACTTGCTCGGGTGTTTGGCTTGCAGCTCTTTGGCATGGGCCAAGTGTTTTTCCAGCGCTGGCAGCATTTTCTGCGCGAACGCTTTCAGCTCCGTAGCGCCTTTGGTCTTGTCATCGGTCACGGTGTTCGCCTGTTTCTTGAACAGCTCGATTGTTTCCTGGTGAGCCATGACCTGGTTGTTAGCGTAGGCCGCATCGAAGGATTCATCGCGCATGTCGAGAATCTTTTCCTTGGCCTGTTTGACCAGGGTAGTGGTGTCCGGAACCTCGATGTCGTTGGCTTTGGCAATCGCCGCCAGTTCGTCGTTGGCCTTGCTGTGATCGGTGATCATCTGGTTGGCAAAGGCTTTGATGTCAGCAGACTGGCTTTTTCCAGAGCCAGGCGGCTGGTTTCGATTTCAGCGATGCCACCGGCGGCGGCGTTATCGACAAAATCGTTGTCGGTCGCGGCAAAGGCGCTGCCCATACCGGCAGACAGTGCAACAGCCAGAGCGAGATGACGCAGGTTGAATCCGTCCATTGGGTATCTCCACGCAGGTTTTTGTGAGCGTTATCCAATGGAGCGAGCGCACCAGCCAAAGGTTTTATCGCATTTACGACAGGGCGACGAACGGCAACCGCTGGTCTGACAGGGTGTCGACAGAAGCTGTTGCGCAAGGCCATGCTGATAAAGAGTCAGCGCATCGGTCGCGCTGGTTGTCGATCAATTTGATGGAGGTGTTTCATGCCGGTTTCACATGATCTGTATCAGGACTTGGGTTGCAAGAAGGATGAGATCGAGCAAAAGCGCTCCGAGGATCCGAAGCTGGATTCGCTGCTCAACAAGTATTTCGAGGTGGATGCTGAAGTGGTCGAGGCCGAGAACGCCCAGTCAGACGCCCCCAGTGACGACGAATTGAAGAAGCTCAAAGAGAAGCGCGTGATCGTCAAGGAGCAGATCGTCGCCCGGTTGGCCGGGCAGCCGCTGACCGGTCAGTAATTACCTGACCCGTGGTCGCCATCCGAAGGGAACGGCGACCACCCACGGCACCTCCAATGTGCAGAGTTTGCAAACCATCGACTCGTTGCGAGGTGCCTCATGAACGATCCGAAATTCCCCAGTGAAGAGCAGGGCGGCTTCGACCCGATTCCGACCCGCCCTGAACCGAACAGCCCGGCGCATACCACTGCGCATCCGGAAAAACCGTGAAAGAACTGCCGGAGGATGAAGATCCGGAGAAGTTCGACCGGTCCAGCAACTGACAGACCGCCTTCGCGAGCAGGCTTGCTGCCACATTGAAAGGCATTTCCCCTGTGGGAGCGAGCCTGCTCGCGAATGCGTCAGTCCATTACATGCACATCCCTCAGGCTCACTTCAGCGCCGAATCCAACCCCATCCGCCCCATATGCGTGGCCTTCAACGATCCAAAGTACAACCACTGCCCATACTCGCGCACGGTGGTAATCGGCGAGTAATTGCCTTCGCTCGCGTCTTGCAGACTGGCAATCACCTTGCCGTCCAGATCCAGCCCCAGCACGAATCCGCGCTTCTCCACAGGCTTGGGCAGAATCGTCAACGCCCTCACGATCATCTTGCGTACGAACGGGTGCTGCGCCGTGCCATCGAGTAACGCGTTGCGCGGCGCGTACAACGCTACCCAAAAGCGATTGCTGCCATTGAACGAGAGGTTGTCCGGAAGCCCCGGCAAGTTGTCGATGAACACATCATTAGTGCCTGCCTTCGGCCCGCTCAGCCAGTAGCGGCTGATGCGATAAGCGCCGGTCTCGTTCACCAGCACGTAGGCTTCGTCCGGGCCCAGGGCGACGCCGTTGGCGAACTGCAGCTTGTCGAGCAGCACGCTGGTCTTGCCGCTCTGAAAATCGTAACGCAGCAGGCGCCCATCGGCGCCGTGTTCGATGATTGCCTCGCCGTCATGGCCGTAGCCCCAGCGGCTCGAGGCATCGCTGAAATAGGCATAGTGGCCGGACTTGTCGACCGCTACATCATCAGTGAAGCCAAATGGCACACCGTTGGCCTCGGTGGTCAAGGGAATCACGCGGCCCTGCGCATCCAGCGACAACAAGCCTTTGACCGCGTCGGCAATCACCAGCATGCCGTTCGGATGACGGGCCAGGCCCAACGGGCGGCCGCCGGTGTCGGCGAGTACCTTGCGCTGCGTGCCGTCGAGGCTGCTGCGGATGAGCCGGCCGTCATGCAATCCGGTGATGAGGAATTCGTCTTCCAGCAGCAGCGCCTCAGGCCCTTCGATGTCGCTCGGCCCGACCTTTGCCACGGCTTTCAGGCGCTGGTTGTCCGCGTAGATGCCGTCTTTCAATGACGGCGCCGGTGGCGGTGTCCAGGCCACCGGTTCGACCTTGGTCGGCAGCAACAACAAGAAGGCGATGACCAGAGCGATCAGCAGGCACAGCACATAACGTAATTTCACGCGCTGGCCCTCGCCGCGCCGATGTACTGCGCGGTCGTGTCGCGCAGGGCAAGCATGGACGCGGCAGACTCGCGTTCAATGCGACGCTTGAGCAACAGGCGATTGGCGAAACGCATGAGCAAACCGTCAAAGCGATATTCCAGTGTGCGCACGAAACGCGTGCCGCCAGCCTCCGCCGAACACTCGTAAGTCAGCTGTAGCGACAGGCCCTGATCACTTTGCGCCCGTGCGCACCAACGCCGACCCGGCAGATATTCAGTGACCTCCCAACGCAAATGGCCGGCCCGTCCCCGGCATGGATGTCCTCTTCGAACCGCGCGCCGGCATGCAGCGGTCCTTGCGGACCGTCAATCTTCAATGAGGAGGGATGCCAGTCCGGCCAGTGACTGACGTTGGCGGCATAGGCCAGCACAGCGACCGGCTCGCCGGCGATATCGATCTGGTGCTGCATGCGCGTCATGGGCATTTGCGAATCACTCAAAGGGCGGGTTCCGGCTCGCGGTACAGCGTGCCGAACAGGTAGTCCATCAAGGGCAGAACGATGTTGAAATTGCGCTCCTGCATGCGCTCGCGGCGGTGATGCAGTTCATGCAGACGACGCATCTGGCGGATCCACGGCAACCGGGTCAACGGATTTTTCGGCGGCAAATGTTCGCAGGCATGGAACACTTCGTAGAGCAGATAGCCAAGCACCATGCACCCGGCGAACAGCCCGGCGACATTGGCGTTGACCTGCGCGAGCAGCCACCACAGGGGCAGGGTGATCACCAGGGTATGAATGACGATGAGCCAGGCTGGAAACAGAATCACCCGCCAGTCCCGCGCGCTGTCGTAGGTCATGTGACCGGGGGTGAAAAAGCTGTGATGGTCGCCGGCATGCCGCGCGTAGAACATCTTTGCGAAGGTTTTTTGTGATGGCCCAAATGGCGATGGACCATGTACACGCCGAAGTTGAACAACAGCAGGGTCAACGGCACGGTCAGCCATTCCAGCCAACTCACTGAATGCACCGTGCGCCAGAAAGCAGCCACCGCCAGAAGCCCGAACAGCAAGACAAACGTGCCGTGCAGCCACGGGTTGTACAAAGGATGAATGGCCGCACGGTAGCGGCTACGGAATGCCTCGGTGGTCTGCCTCAATGCGTTTCACCTGTAGGTATTGTTGTTATACCCGGCAGATTAGCCGATCCGCTGACTTGTGCAGAGCGAACCTTGAGGTCACAAATGCCATGCTCAGGACTGCAAGCGCGGGATCAGCTCAACGGGTTCCAGCGTTGCGACCAGTCGTCATCGGTGCGGATCACTTCGCGCAACAGGTCGAAGGCCTGTTGCAGCACTGCCGAGTCGCGATCACGCGAATACACCAGATAGGTCGGATAACCGAATTCCGGCGCTTTGGTGACGGCTTCCAGCGCGCCGGTTTCCAGATAAGTGCGCACGACCCGGGTGCGGAAATAGCCGCTGCCGCCGTGTTCGAGGATGTATTGCAGGGCCAGCGGGCCAAGGTTGAAGCTCAGCGCGGCTTTGGCTTTTTCCGGTAGGGCGGCGTCGTGCTGGCGGCGGAAGTCCGGTCCCCAGTCGATGTAGACGTATGGTTCGGGACGCTCGGGCGCGCGCACCAGAATCAGTTTTTCTTCCAGCACTTGTTCGACCTGCAGACCCGGCCAGTATTCCGGCTGATAGACCAGCGCGGCATCTAGCACACCAAGTTCGAGCTGACGCAGCAGATTCTCGCCATCGCGGATTTCCATGCGCAGCGCGTGGCCGGGGATTTTCTCGCGCAGTTCCGCTGCCCAACTGAGCATCAGCGGGTTGCACAGGCTGACCTCGCCACCGATGTGCAGCACGTTGTGATACCCCTCGGGCAGCGGCAAGTCGCGGCGGGCGGCTTCCCAGGTCTGCACCAATTGATTGGCATAAATCACGAACGCTTCGCCATTGGCCGTCAACTTCGCCCCGGCACGATTGCGCACGAACAGCGTGCTGCCCAACTGGCTCTCGAGCTTCTGCACCCGCGCGGTGATCGCGGTTTGCGTGACGAACAGCTTCTGCGCAGCGGCGGCGAGACTGCCGTGACGGACGATTTCGAGGAAGGTGCGGGCGAGGTCGATGTCCATGGGGCGGGGCCGGTTTCTGGAGGTGGGGCGCATTGTAAGTCAAAAGCCCCTCATCCCACCTTGAAAGCAACAACGGATTGAACCGCTGAAAATTGCGTTTGAGTCCTACGGAAACAGGAGCGGTTTGATCAGATTTGGGGATGTTTCTAACGACTTTTTCAGGTTGGTCGTCGGACGCCGGGTCTATAGCATCAGTCCTGACATTGAAGTCATCGAGCGCACAGATCGCTCTGGACCCGGACAAAGGATGGACTATGCGAATCCCACTGATTGAAAGCCATACGCCTGCTTACTCGTCTCGCCATTACTGGCGCGACGATCGCGCCAGGTGTCCCTCGGAGGACGTTGCCATGCCGAGCGCCAAAGTGCCCCGGCTCACGGGCTTGAAGAAGCTCGAGGGCAAACCTCTGGAGTTGCTGTTGCGTGGGCAGGATACCGGCGACGATCCGATGCTCATCCTGCGCTGCACAATCGAAGGATTTGAGCTGCTTGATGTGGTGAACATGA
This sequence comes from Pseudomonas sp. B21_DOA, assembly GCA_030544685.1. Classification (NCBI taxonomy): domain Bacteria; kingdom Pseudomonadati; phylum Pseudomonadota; class Gammaproteobacteria; order Pseudomonadales; family Pseudomonadaceae; genus Pseudomonas; species Pseudomonas sp. B21_DOA. The sequence continues at coordinate 3,577,031 of CP086683.1, forward strand.
TCGCAACCTCCGAGCTGTACCAACAGGGAGAGATGGTCAAACGTATCACCGGCAAATCTGTGAGAACCGTGCGACGTCTGCTCAAGGAAGGCGCGTCGGTGCGCCTGGACACGCCGCAGAGCGTCATCGCCTACCAATATGCCGCTGCGCTGGAACTGGCCATCGAAGTATTCGGGCGTCAGGCCAAGGCCGAATCATGGCTGGAGCAACGCGCTACTTACTTCTACGGTTATGTGCCGCTCGATCTGGTTGGACATGCGCTGGGCTTCAGGATGGTGGAGGAGTATCTGAACCAGATCAAATACGGGGTTTATCAATGAACCCCTTGCCCTGGGATGATCGCTGGTACGCCTGGCGGCTGGATCGCGAGGTGTACAGCGAGACCTGGGACAGCGGCCTGGGGTCAAAACGGGACGGTGGCCGCTGGAACACGCCCGGCCGCAGAGTCGTTTATGCGTCGGTCGACCCCTCCACGGCGATCCTGGAAGTGGCCGCCCATGGCAGTTTTGATGCGCTTGATCAGGAGCCCTATGTGTTGACCTGTTTTGAGATCACCCACGACGCCAGCGTCAGAATCGTGCAGCCGGAAGATGTGCCCAATCCGCATTGGCTCACCCCGATCAAAACCTCGCCCAACCAGCGAAAGTTTGCCGATGCGCTGTTGGCCGAACACCCGTTTATTCTGGTTCCATCCGTGGCAACACGGCACTCGTGGAATTTGCTGGTGAGCTGCGATCTGGCGGAGGGTCAGTTCAGAATGGTTTCGCAAGAGCGGTTTGGGCTGGATACGCGGTTGTTGCAGGAAGGTTGATCGTACCTCCGCGAGCGGAGCGCGAAGCCGAGCCCTGCGCTGATCTCCTGCATGAACGACAAATCCCGTCACAAGGACGGGATTTGTTTGAACCAGGCTGCTTCTTACGAAGGGAACAGCTCGGACAGTTTCATCGACAGCATCATGTCGCCTTCAACGCGCAGCTTGCCGCCCATGAAGGCTTGCATGCCGTCGGTTTCGCCGCTGACGATGTCTTTCAGAGTCTGGCTGTCCAGCACCAGCGTGCAGTTGGCGTCCGGGTTTTCGCCTTCCTGGATGTCGCAAGTGCCGTCTTTGACGATCAGGGCGTATTGCTTGTCTTCGTCGGTGATGTTGAAACCGAAGACCAGGTCCAGACCGGCAGCGGCGGCTGGGTTGAACTTGGCTTGCATTGCTTTTACGGCATCAGCTACGGAGGTCATGGTTCGATCCTTTCTTGGTCATGGGAGCTGGGTGGTTACAGCCAGGGTCACAGTAAGCCGGACTCAGCGAAAAGTGATGAGTTCCGGGGCCTTCAGCAGTTGCAGGTGTGCGTGACTGTTGAAGGAAGCCAGAGCCACCTCGCGACCACGAAACTTAAGTTGGTTGAGCGAGGTGTTGACGATTTGCCAGTTCAGTTCAAACGCCTGTCTGGCAGGCATCTGCGTAATCAGGTGGAGCAGGGCAGTGATGGTGCCGCCGGAAGTGAACACGGCGATTTTCTGGTTCTTTTGCGCCAGATCGAGGATGCGCTGCAGCCCGGCCTGAACCCGCTCGACGAAACCCAGCCAGCTTTCCAGTCCCGGTGTGTCGTAGGTGCCAGCAAGCCAGCGCTCGACGATGAGGGCGAAGATGCGCTGGAATTCGCCACGGTTCTGTGCGGCGTTGCGCAGGATGTCGAGGGCTTCCGGCTCCTCCGGCAGCATGGCGGGGAGCAGGGCGCGGATCACCGCATCGGCGTCGAATTCGTTGAAGGCGGAATCGGTTTCCAGAACGGGTACCGGCAGGCCTCTGGCGCTGAATTGCTCAAGTGCGCTGGTGGCCGTGTGCTGTTGACGACGCAGGTCACCGGCAAGGCAACGATCAAAGCTGATGCCCAGATCGGCGAGGTGCTGGCCGAGGATTTCTGCCTGACGCACGCCGGTCGGTGACAGCACGTCGTAATCGTCTGCACCAAAGGAGGCCTGGCCATGTCGTATCAAGTAGATGCTGCCCACGTCCGCGTCGTCCCGGTACGTTGAAGGTCAGGCGAGGTTATGAGGATGGCGTAAGGCTGTCAATGAAAAAACATACGCTTGTTTGAAATGCCCGTTACAGGCGTGTTGCCAGAGGTTTCACGGCTGGCCGATGAGCCGGCGCATGGGTATGCTGGAACCATTCCGCGTGTATTACATGTTCACGCATTGCTTTGAGGAGTCTCTGTGGATTTTTTCACCGAATACGCCAGCTTCCTGGCCAAGACCGTCACGCTGGTGATCGCCATTCTGGTGGTGCTTGCCAGTTTTGCTGCATTGCGCAGCAAGGGCCGGCGCAAATCGGCGGGCCAGTTGCAGGTCAGCAAGCTCAATGATTTCTACAAGGGCCTGCGTGAACGCCTGGAGCAGACGCTGCTCGACAAGGACCAGCTCAAGGCTTTACGCAAGGGCGAAGCGAAAACCGATAAAAGTGCGAAGAAGCAGAAGAACAAGCCTGAGACCAAGTCCCGGGTATTCGTGCTCGACTTCGATGGCGATATCAAGGCTTCCGCCACCGAGAGCCTGCGCCACGAGATCACCGCGCTGCTGACCCTGGCCACGCCGAAAGACGAAGTGGTTCTGCGTCTGGAAAGTGGCGGCGGCATGGTGCACAGCTACGGTCTGGCGTCATCACAATTGGCGCGCATTCGCGACGCCGGGGTGCCACTGACCGTGTGCATCGACAAGGTTGCTGCCAGCGGCGGCTACATGATGGCGTGCATCGGTGACAAGATCATCAGCGCACCGTTCGCCATTCTCGGTTCGATTGGCGTAGTCGCGCAGCTACCTAACGTCAATCGTCTGTTGAAAAAGCACGATATAGACTTCGAAGTGCTGACCGCCGGTGAATACAAACGCACTCTGACCGTGTTTGGCGAAAACACCGAAAAGGGCCGCGAAAAGTTTCAGGAAGACCTCGACATCACCCATCGCTTGTTCAAAAACTTCGTCGCCCGTTATCGCCCGCAACTGGCGATCGATGAGGTGGCCACCGGTGAGGTGTGGCTCGGTATCGCTGCGCTGGAAAACCAACTGGTGGACGAACTGAAGACCAGCGATGAATACCTGGCGCAAAAGGCCAAACTGGCCGAGGTCTACCATCTGCACTACGCCGAGCGCAAAAGCCTGCAGGAACGCATCGGCATGGCCGCCAGCGGCTCGGTTGACCGCGTGCTGCTGAGCTGGTGGAGTCGCCTGACCCAACAACGCTTCTGGTAAACAACAGGCATAAAAAAACGCCGGTCAATGACCGGCGTTTTTCTGTCCGCACCCAAAGCCCTGAGGCTTAACGCCGACGGAACAACGGCAGCGGTTCGTCACTGGCAGCCTGGTAGGTCACCGAGAAGTCCTTGAGACCTTCCAGCGCTTCGTACGGGTCTTTATCCGCGCGAATGGCGAAGGCGTCGAAACCGCAACGATGCATGTAGAACAGTTGGTCCCGTAGAACATCGCCAATTGCGCGCAGTTCGCCTTTGAAGCCATAACGGTCACGCAGCAGACGGGCGTTGGAGTAACTGCGGCCATCGGTGAACGCCGGGAAGTTAAGCGCGATCACTTGAAACTCACTGACGTCTTCACCGATTTCTTCGGCTTCTTCGTCGGCATCCAGCCACACGCCCAGACCGCCATCGCGGGCCTTGAGCATGCGGCTGTGCTCGCGCCACAACTGCAGAGGAACGATCAGATCGTCGCAGTTGCTGATCTCGTCGATGTTGAAATCCTTCGGCAGCAAGTGCCAGGTCTCGTCGACGACTTCGTTGTTCTTAATGATTCGCTGCATAGACGCGTTCCTTGAAGAGGTCGATGCCAATACGCTGATAGGTGTCGATGAAGCGCTCGTCTTCGGTGCGTTGTTCAACGTACACATCGATCAGCTTCGAGATCACGTCAGGCATGGCTTCCTGTGCGAAGGACGGGCCGAGGATCTTACCCAGGCTCGCATCACGGCTGGCGCTGCCGCCGAGAGAAACCTGATAGAACTCTTCGCCTTTCTTGTCCACGCCGAGAATGCCGATGTGGCCAACGTGGTGATGACCGCAGGCGTTCATGCAACCGGAGATGTTCAGGTCCAGCTCGCCGATGTCGAACAGGTAGTCCAGGTCATCGAAGCGACGCTGGATCGACTCGGCAATCGGGATCGACTTGGCGTTGGCTAGCGAGCAGAAATCGCCGCCCGGGCAGCAGATGATGTCGGTCAGCAGGCCGATGTTCGGCGTGGCGAAACCGCCTTCGCGCAACTCGCCCCACAAGGCGAACAACTGACTCTGCTCGACATCGGCGAGAATGATGTTCTGCTCGTGGGAGGTGCGCAGTTGACCGAAGCTGTAGCGGTCGGCCAGGTCGGCAACGGCGTCGAGCTGCTTGTCAGTGATGTCGCCGGGGGCAACACCGGTCGGCTTCAACGACAGCGTTACGGCAACATAGCCCGGCTTCTTGTGCGCCAGGGTGTTGCGGCTGCGCCAGCGAGCGAAGCCCGGATGTTCTTTATCCAGATCGGCCAGTTGTGCGGTCTGGTTGTCGAGGGTCTTGTAGTCCGGATCGACGAAGTGCTTGGCAACCCGATGCAGTTCGGCCTCGGTCAGCGTGGTCTGGCCACCGCGCAGGTGTTCCATTTCCGCATCGACTTTCTGCGCGAACACTTCAGGCGTGAGCGCCTTGACGAGGATCTTGATCCGCGCCTTGTATTTGTTGTCACGACGGCCGTAGCGGTTGTACACACGCAGGATGGCGTCGAGGTAGCTCAGCAGGTCTCGCCACGGCAGGAATTCATTGATGAACGCGCCGACCACCGGCGTACGACCGAGACCACCGCCGACCAGCACGCGGAAGCCCAGCTCGCCAGCGGCGTTGTAGACCGGTTCCAGACCGATGTCGTGAACTTCAATGGCTGCGCGGTCGCTGGTCGAGCCATTCACGGCGATCTTGAATTTGCGCGGCAGGTAAGCGAATTCCGGGTGGAACGTGGTCCACTGGCGGACGATTTCGCACCATGGCCGTGGATCGATCACTTCATCGGCGGCGACGCCGGCAAACTGGTCGGTGGTGACGTTGCGCAGGCAGTTGCCGCTGGTCTGGATGGCGTGCATCTGCACGGTTGCAAGTTCAGCGAGAATGTCCGGGATGTCTTCCACCGCCGGCCAGTTGAACTGCACGTTCTGCCGCGTACTGATGTGGGCGTAGCCCTTGTCGTAGTCACGGGCGATTTTGGCCATCATGCGCACCTGGCGCGAAGTCAGTTGGCCGTAAGGCACCGCCACGCGCAACATCGGCGCGAAGCGCTGGATGTACAGGCCATTTTGCAGGCGCAGGGGCGGAATTCTTCTTCGCTCAGCTCACCTGCCAGATAGCGTCGGGTCTGATCACGGAACTGCTTGACGCGGTCCTCGATGATCCGCTGATCGTACTCGTCGTATACGTACATATAAGTCCTGTTCTCAGGCTTGGGCTACTCGGAAAACGCTGCGTTTTCGCTTGCTGGAGTCCGATGATGCCTCTGCAATTCTGCGCGCACGGCCGCGCACTCCGTCACGGAGCCGGGGCAATATACCCGTTTGCAGTTATGCGCAAAAGTGATGTTTGAGTATATGTAAAGAACCAAATCGCCTAACGCGAATGCCGGTCATCTAATCCACATTTGTCGTGCGGACAATCATCGTCTTTACTCTGATCGAGTCTTTGTGCAATCACCGATAAAACCGACAAGAGGCGATGCAATGAGCAACCCGACCAAAGCCAGGAAAAGCGACAGCAGCGTCGACGCATGGGCCATTTTGTTCCTGATCATTCTCGTTGTAGGAACAGCGGTCTTCTGGGTCAGCCACCAGTGAGTGAAATTCCGGGTCTGACCGCATGCCTGTCGCCGGTGGTTCGCCAGTGACAAGGCTCGATCGCTTTGCCAAGGCCCGGATTTTTCATATTGGCCTCAAACACCGGCCAGATGCAGCACCAGTTTGACGATTCCGAACAGCGTCAGACCGAAAACAGCTGTGAACAAAACGCCCAGTATCACGAAATGGCTGGGCTTGCCGTGGGCAAAATCCCTTTCCCGGTTCTTGCCACTCTGTACGCCGAAGGCTGCAGCCATGACGCTGTGCAGCATCTGCCAGAAGGTCGGCGGTTTGTTGTCGACTGGATCGTCCATAAATCCCTCTCCGCTAAATCGTGCGTTACAAGCATAGTCAACTCTGCGCCCGACCGTTCAGACACGTCGTAACAACTCTCTCTGGACTCGATAACTATGTACCGCCGCACCGGTCGGTGCGGATGATGTGCTGTCGCTTCATTTACAGGAGCGATGTATGTCCCCCGATTCCCTCGTATCCAAAAGCGCGGCCCCCTGATCAAACCGGCGGCAACGCAGAGTCTGCACGCGCCGTTGCTGGAAGCGTCGGTACCGCAATGGTTGATTGATGCTCCCGCGCGCAGAAGAGCTGAGTTCAAACAGGCCACCAAGGCAACCCCGACTGGTACAAAAGCGCGTCACCCGCGCAACGCGACGTGCTGCACAAACGCTTCAGAGACAGCTTCCAGGCGCAGGTGCAGCTGGATAAAACCATGTCATCGTTCAAAGACATTGACGCCTTTGCCAGGCCTTTGCTGCTGGAGGCGCTGAAAAGCCGCTATCAGGTGGAAGTGGATGTCGACAAGACGCTGTTGTGTTTGAAGCGACCGATTCTCGTAACTGTTGCTCGCGTGGAAGTTGGCACTCACGAGGTACTGACGCTGCCCATGCTGCAGGCAGCCTTGCACAACTTTGAAAGTGACGAATGCAAGTACGGCGCCTTTCACAAAAGCTCAACCTTCGCAGTAGCAACCGGCACGCCCGGTAACTACAAGGCAGTCCCGGTCAATGTCTCGATCAGGAACTTTCTCAGTCTGTGCCGTGAGCTGGACATTGGCGCGAAATATCAAGCCTACCTGACTTCGTTTTTCCATCCAGCCGACCCCAAGACGGAAGCCGCGCTGCGCCGCCAGTTCATCTTGGCTCAGAAGAGCGCTTTACACGCGGCGGCCGAACAAGCGTTGTTGACCAAGGACATCCGCCGCCAGGATCACGCGATGATTCTTTCCGTTCTTGCGGGCAACAGGACCCCCAGACTGGATAACAAAACAGTCTCGTTTCAGGATTTGGGCGTGATGCGCCATAGACTGGTTGGCTGCGTTGTCTTTGTGATTTACGACAGATATCCGTTATATGACGAAGTAATTCTTTACGTGCCCAACGACCCCGAGCATCCGCTCAAGCGCTACACCGGCACGCAAATGCAGGACACACTGAAACGCTTGTTGTCTGCTCGGGATCCACAGCATCCGCAAAGCACCGCGCCGACGGCCTATCAGGCGTTTTTCAGCCAGTTCTTTCCTTATAGGAAGCGCGCTGAATATTTCAACCGGTTCATCAAGCCCGCCCATCCCGCGTCCGAGTGGTTGTGGTCGGCATGGCGAACGATAGGGCAAACAGTGACGCCTCTAGGGCCTTGGGAGACGCCCCACAAGGATCCGCAAATGATTCCGGATACCGATCCTTTCGTGGCGGCCGCACCGTTTCCGGACCCGAACGCTTATTTCAAGGGCACAAACCCTGATCTCTGGAACTGTCTCTACGAAAAACACCGCGACAAGCTGTTCGATGATGCCCGCAGCCACGCAGTGCCCACTGAAGACGTCGATGCCAAGGCGCGCGACGCCAAACTCGCTGCGCTGCTGCAGTTCGGTCTGCTGGCAGCGAACGTGGCGTCGATGTTCATCCCCGTACTCGGCGAAGCGATGATGGTGATCATGGCTGGCCAATTGTTGTATGAAACCGTTGAGGGGGTCGTCGAATGGAGCGACGGCGACAAGCACGCGGCCAAGGCCCATCTGGTCGATGTTGCCGAAAACCTCGCACTGATCGGGGTCACCGCCGTTGCGGGTGCAGGTTTGAGCCGGTTGAGGCCTGTCAAGCCGGAACCGGTCATCGAGAACCTGCACCCGGTGACCTTGCCCAGCGGTAAAACCCGACTGTGGAAACCCGACTTCAGTGGTTACGAACAGGACGTCACATTTGACGCCTTGGGCGAACCCAACGCACTGGCGCAGTATTCGTTCGAAGGCAAAACGTATATCCGCCAGGGCAGCAAGGTCTACGAGCAGGTCCAGGATCAGACGACCGCGCAATGGCTGCTCAAACATCCCAGCGATCCCGATGCCTACCGGCCGGTCCTGGTCAACAACGGCCACGGTGCCTGGCGTCTGGCACTGGAACAACCCATGACCTGGGGGCGTCTGGACTTGCTGCGCCGCATGGGGCCGCTGACTGACGGTTTTTCCGACGACGCCCTGCTGATGCTGGCCGATACCAGCGGTATCAGTGACAACACGCTGCGCAAAATGCACATGGATCATTTACCGCCGCCTGCCGAACTGCGTGACGCCATGCGCTTGTTTGCCGCCGATCAGGGAGCCAGACAAATGATCGAGCAGTTGCGCGGTGCCCAGGCAATTGATGAGCAGTACCTGTACGCGCTGCCGCTGGTCCCCGAAATGCCACGTTGGCCGTCGGGCCGCGTGCTGGAGATCGTCGAGGGCGCGGGGAGGCGGCGCGATCCATCCAGTACGGCGCACAAAAACTGCTGCCGGGGATTGAGCGCAAACCGGCGATCCGGATCAGCCGCGAGCAAGTGCTGAACGGCGAACTGCCGGCACGAATCATCGCTGCGCTGGAGGAAAATGAAATTGTTCATCTGCTGGGAAGCAGGGGCGCGCAATTGCGTCCGGCGAGGCCAGATGAATTCACTGCGAGACTCACCGAATACGCCTACACCCGACAGCCAGCCATCTTCGACAGTCTCTACCGGCGCAACGGACCCGCGAGTGGGCGGGTGCGCATTCTGCAGCGCGAATGCCCGGGGCTCAGCGACGAAGCCGCGCAAGACGTGCTCAACCACGCATCGGCCGCCGAGCTTGCCCGACTGGACGCGACCCGACGCTCGCCCTTGAAGCTGCTGGAAGAGGCCCGCTGGTACGCTCGCCAAGGCCGACAGATTCGTGCATTCGCCGGTTTGCACGGCGAAAACCTCGCCTCCGCAGACAGCCGACGCCTGGCATTGCATGCACTGGAACAATTGCCGCAATGGCCGCAAACCTTGCGGCTGGAGATCCGTGACGGCAGTACAACCGGTGCTTTGCTCGACGGTATTGGCGAAATCACCGCACCGGTTAAACGCTACCTGGTGAAAAACGGGCCTTTCTATCAGGCCTTCGATGCCAGTGCCCAAGCGCTTGATAGAGTGCCCCGGGTGGAAGACAGTTTTTACCGGTCGCTGTTGGCCGCCTTGCCTGATGAAACCCGGTCAGCGCTGTGGCTGGCGGATGTGCGCACAGGCCGCGAACTGCAACAGAGCATCATCCGGTCAGCCCACGCGCATCGTCTTGATGCTGCACGGTTACTGGAGCCGCAAGCCAGGTGGTTCAAGCCTCCGACGCGAGTGAATGCCCGGTTGAGCGGTTATTACGCCAGCGGACGCGGCGCCAGTTGGAATCCGCATCTGCGCAGCCGCGCGCAGCATTTGTATCCGGAGCCGCGCCAGGTCGAAGCGTTTTTCGCTCGGCGACGCGGCAAAACCGACGCGCAGATCTTCGATGAGCTGGAGTCTCGACTGAAGGATTGGGAAACACTCAATGCCACCCTCGACCGATGGCAGGCAGGCCCCTCGAGCAGTCAGACCGCAGCGCACCGTTCGCAAGTGGCCCAGGCCCTCAGAGAGGCCTGGCGCAATGAGCCGTTGGCGGCGCAGGCCCGGGAAGTGGCGCAGCTGTCATTGGTCTGCGATGCGCCGCTGCCTGCGCTGACCACGAGGTTTGACCATGTGCGTGAATTGTCGGTGACGGGCAGCGGCCTCGCCGACGCCAATGCCGAGGGTGTTCTGGCAGCGTTCCCCCAGGTCACCGATCTGTCGATTGGCGAGCCCGGCCTTGGGATCGAGCAGACGCTGGTGAACGGATCACTGACCACGCTGCCTTTAGCGGTGGGCCGCATGCCTGAGCTGACCCGCCTGCGCTTCGCCACCGACGCGCCGTTACTGGCCCAGAACTTCGCGCAGCGGCTCGAAGCGTTGTCTTCGCTCGAAGCGCTGCGCATCGACTACTCGGGTACCGATTCAACGTCCTTGCATGGACTCGATTTTTCAAGGCTCAGGCAGCTGCGCACGTTACGCATCGACGCGCCTCGTGCTTTGTGGCGATGGCCGGCGTCGGTCGAACGGCTTGGGCAATTGCAGCGTCTGGACCTCAGTCATACCTTGATCGAGACGCTGCCGTCGTCGCTCTACCACGGGCAGGAACGCCTGTGGGCCGGCCTGTCGCTGGACTGGTCGAGCGTCACTCCGGACACGTTTCTGCGCGCTTATGAATACGTCAGCAACTACGCCGGTCCCTTGGGGCATCTGCTCGATGTGCACCAGATGGTCAGCGAGTTCTGCCGGGCCGAACTCGATTCCATGCTCGCCGCGTCCGGGCTGATTGATCCGTTGCCGCTGGCGTTCGATGCCGCATCGGCTACGCCCGAGGCACGGCTGGCCGCGATCACCGCGCTGCGCGCCGAGCATGACAGTATTTTTGCTCGATTCCATGCCCCAGCCCCGCACGGTACTCGCTACGCAGCGCTCAGCCCGCAATGGACAACAGGCAGCAACGCCGAGATTTTCAATGCGCTTAGAAACAGTTGGCAAGGCGCCGTTCGGCAGCGGTACGGCCTGCCGTCCCGTGTGACGATTTTTGAACTGAGTACTCCAACGGGGGCCGAACGCGTTGTGCAATTGCCCGTATTGCCGCCAGGCAGTTTTGCCCATGTGCTCACGCTGCGCCTGGGAGGACTGGACGTTTCCGCCCGAGCGGCCCGCCGTTTCATCCGCGCCTTCAGCCGGACCGAAACCCTGCAGATCAGCGGCAACACCTTCACGGAACTGCCCTTTGCTGCAGCCGAACTGGAAGGTCTGGCACAGCTCGATGCTACCAATAACCGGATTGCCATGACGCCAGTGGTGCAGCGCCAGATCAATGGCTTGCAGCGCCTCAGGGCGCTGGACTTGAGTCATAACCCGCTCGGGGATGTCGATGTCAGCGCCTTGAATGAGTTGCAGGCATTAGGCCTGCGGTCGACGAGGCTGCAAGGCTGGCCCGCTGGTGTCGAGGATCTGAGCCGATTGTCCTGGCTGGACTTGCGCGATAACCGCATCGACTTTGTGTCGCCGAGGGCGTTGACGCACACGGACTTGCTGTTGAGAACCAACCTGGCCGGCAACGTGTTCAGCCCGCAGGGTGAAGCTGCGTTGAACACGGCGCTGCAGCGTATTGAGCAGCAAACGGGCCTGGCGCACGGCACGCTGGCGCGATTCGCAGCCGAACCCGTGCCGGAACGATTTCCGCCAACGGAAACCGGTGCATCGTTCATCGACGAGCTGTTGCCGCTTGCGCAATCCGCTGCGGTGGCGGGCGAGACCGGCGCGGCTGCGCATTTGCAGCGGTTGCGGCAGATTTTTCCAGACGAGCGTGCTCGACTCAGCTTGCACAGTCTGCGCAGGATGGCGCTCAGCGACGTGCAGATCGACGCACGAATCACTGAGTGGCATCAAACGTTCGACGCGCTGACCCGCCGTTTGAACGACTGGTTGTATACCCGCGAGGTCACTGGAGAAGGCGTCTTCATCAATGCGCGCAGTCGCTCCTTCGCTGCACGGCGCATCCGCGCCGCATGGCTCGATGGGCTCAGCGAAAGCCCAGGCACGCCCCGGCTGGAGCTGGAATTTTCAGAGCGGCAAACCGGTGACCTGCCGGAGCTGGACGTGCAGTTGCCAGGTGTGACGAGCCTGGACTTGACCCGCGTCGATATCACCACGCGCGGCTCTGATGCTTTCCTGCAGGCCTTTCCCAACCTCGAAACCTTGTTTGTCAGCGGCAATGAATTGCTGGCGTTGCCCGCGCCGGTGCAACGCATGCGGCATCTGCAGCGTCTGGAAATGCAGTATTGCAATCTGCACAGCGCGACGAGCCTGTACCCATTGCTCGGTAGCGGCCGACTGCGCGCGCTGGATCTGGGTTACAACGAGATCCGCGCTTTTCACCCGCCGGCGTTCGGCGCTCTCGAAACCCTGGATTTACGTTTCAACCAGTTGAGCGAATGGCCGGACGGCGTGTTGATGGCGCCTCGTCTGCACACGCTGAATCTGAGCGGCAACCGGATCGAGGAGTTGCCTGTTGGCTTGTTCAGCGGTGGGCACGGCAATCTGCTCGAGGGCACCGACTTGTCCGCGAATGAACGTTTGTCGTTGTCAGCGTTGCAGGATCTGCGGCGCTACTCGCGCGAGCGTCCGGGGCGCCCCGTGTTGGGTGTATCGCGCGCACGGATCGACGACATGATCAACAGGCAGATATTTTACGACGGCATCGGTTTGGAGGAGCCGGTCGGGATCCCTGAGGAGGAGGGCGGCGTTGATTTTGATGTGCACGCCGCCGTAGCGCCTGTCGAAGAGCTGTTGGATCCGGCAACTGACATTGCACCGCGCTCGCTTGCCCCTTGGCTCCAGGACACCTCCGCATCAGTGGCAGAACAACGAACCGTGATCTGGACGCGGTTGGCACAGGAACCGAACCACGAACGTTTTTTCCAGCTGCTGCGGCTATTGCGCGATACCAAGGATTTCAATCGCGTGCGGGCTGATCTCACGCGCAGAGTGTGGGAGGTCATGCAAGCTGCCTACGACGATACATCGTTGCGAGATTTGTTGTTTCACAGCGCTGAAACCCACGGCACCTGCGTTGACGGGCGGATTCTGACGTTCAGCGACATGGAGGTCCGGGTCTGGGCGGATCGCGTTTTGCGCCAAATTGCGCCGGATCAAACAGCACTCAGGGGGCAGGCACTGGTGCGTTTGTCCCGGCAAATGTTTCGTCTGGACCGGGTCGAGACCCTTGCTGAAGCCGCGGCCACGGCTGAGAGACTGGACCGCGCCGAGGTGCGCTTGCAGTACCGCATCGGGCTGACTGGCAATTGGGGCGACGGTGTGGATTTGCCCGGGCAGCCGGTTTTCATGTCCTATTTCGATCCCCTCAGCGGGGATTTGCTCACGCAGACCCGTGAATCAATCCTTGCGGCAGAGCGGACCGACGCGCTGCCAATCAGCATGGTGGCCCGCGATTACTGGACGGACTATCTGCGAGAACGCTATCCGCAGGAAATGAACGATCTGAATGCATCGGTCGACGATCAGCGTTTGCAGCTCTGGGGAGCGTTGGACGGACGCCTCGAGCGGGCTGAGATCGATGCCGGACAATATGACCTGGAACTGGATGCCCTGGGCCAGGCGATGGAAACGCTGCGTGTGGAGAAACTGGTCGCACTGACGCGTCGGGCGATCGACGAGCTACAGCAGGTCGCTGACGAGTCGCAGCCGCCTGGCCGCACCTCGCCGGAACCCGGGCTATCGTCGCGTCCCTGAAACACGGGATCGGGGCAGGATGTTTCAAGGTCAAAATCCACATTCGCTTACTCATTAACACTCGAGCGATATTCCGATACCGCAGACGGGATAGCGTGAAATGGTCTGCTGCTTGCTCCATCAACAAGGAGTGACCATGGACGCTATCCCGATTCATCCCTCATCGCGCCCCGCAGGCGCGACCGCTCAATCCACAGGAACGACCCCGCCCGTCAAACGCGAGGCGACGCTGAGCATTCACGGCAGTTTTTGGAAAAAACCGTCCCGACGTGGCTGAGCGATGCAACCACGCAACGACGTCAGGCCTTGAAGGACGTATCAACCACGCTGCCGTCTTGGTATCAGGAAGCAACGCCGGCACAGCGCAGCGCACTGACCGACAGTTTCACCGCCAGCGTCACCGCACAAAACTCGCTGGACAAAAGCCTGGCGACGCTGCAGCAGGTCGAGGATTTTGCCCGGCCGTTGCTGGTCAAGGCACTCAAGGATCAATACCAGATGCAGGTCGACGTCGACCAGACCTTGCTGTGCCTCAAACGCCCCGTGGAAATGGGCATTCTGCAAATCGAGCTGGCGTCGTATGAGTTTCTCAAACTATCGATGCTGGACGCAGCCTTGCATAATTTCGAAGCCCATGAATGCGATGAGGGAGCCTGGCACGAAACTTCCGGTTTCCTGGTTGCCACGCAAACTCCGGACACCTTCGAGTCGCTCAGCCCTGGCATAACGGTCAGCCAGTTTCTGGGCTTGTGCCGTAGCCTGGATATTGGCAAGCAATATCAGACTTACCTCAAGGCGTTCCTGCAACCTGCCGATCCGCTGGCAGAAGCCGCGCTTCGCGACCCGTTCATCGCCAGCCAGAAGGCGACAATGCGAGCGGCTGCCGAACAGGCGTTGCTGCAAAAAGACATCGAGCCGGCGGATTACACAATGATCCTGTCGGTCATCGCTGGCGAAATGCATCCCTGGATGGGCAACAGGCAAGTGTGGTTCGAGGACCTTGGCGTGATGAAAAAGCGCCTGACTGGCTGCGTCGCGTTCGTGATCTGCGAAAAGTATCGTTACAACGATGAGCTGATCCTGTATGTCCCCCACGATCCGCACCACCCGCTCAAACGGTACACGTACGAGCAGATGCGCAGCGAATTCAAGCGTTTGTTGACCGCGCGGGACGCAGCCGACACGAACGGCGCAGCCCCGACCCGCTACCAGCAGTTCCTCAGCCAGTTCCTGCCTTATGACCAGCGTCCTTACTATTTCAGCCAATTCACCCAGGTGGCCGCCGATTCACCCAAGGATGCCTGGCAAATAGTGCGTTCGCCCTGGGCTGTGGTTATCCAGGCGATCAGCCCCGGCTCGGCATTTACCACCCTCAGCGAGGTGCCGCCCCAGCGCAAGGTGAAACTGCAACCGGTGCCTGAACCCTATATTGCCCCGTCGACGGTCGGTCGCAAGGGACGAGGCCTTTGGGCCCCCAATGATGATCTCTGGGAGTACCTGTTTACCCAGAGTCGGGACAAGACCATTGCCGATGCGCGAAGCCATGCGGTGCCGACTGCCGATGTCGATGCGAAAGCCCGCGACGCCAAACTGGCGCACCTGATGCAGATCGGCATGCTGGGCTTGAACATGGTATCGATGTTCGTGCCTGTGCTGGGTGAGGTAATGATGGTGGTGATGGCCGGGCAATTGCTCTACGAAACCCTGGAGGGCGCCATTGAATGGAGTGAAGGCGATCGCAGGGCAGCCAAGGATCATCTGATCGATGTAGCGGAAAACCTGGCACTGATCGGAGCCATGGCGGGGGTCGGCGCCGGCGTGCAGAAATTCGCCGCAGCCCGCGCGGTGCCGGTGATCGAACAGATGAGTCCGGTGACGCTGGTCAATGGTGAAACCCGGCTGTGGAAGCCTGATCTCAGCGCTTATGAGTCGCCCGTCATCCTCGACGCCAGCCTTGCCCCCAATACAGCGGGCCAGTACGGGGTTGACGGCAAAACCTATGTCCGGCTCGACGGCAAGCTCTATCAGCAGACGTTCGATGAGGTAATCGGAAAATGGCGCTTGCAGCATCCCACCGATGCCAGCGCCTATCAGCCTGTTCTGGACAGTAATGGCGCCGGCGCCTGGCGCGCCACTCTGGAACGTCCACTGACGTGGGATCGCCGTACACTGCTGCGCCGCATGGGCCATCGCAGCGAAGCGTTTTCCGACGCCGAGTTGAGCAAGGCCGCCGACATCAGCGGTATCAGCGATGACGCATTGCGCAAGATGCATCTCGACCACGCGTTGCCGCCTCCGGAGCTGCTGCAAGCCTTGCGCATGCTCAAGGCCGATACGGATGCCGGGCGAGTCATTGGGCAGTTGCGCGGCACGCAACCGATCGACGAGATGTATTTGTATGCCTTGCCGCTGGTCACTGAGATGCCGTTGTGGCCAGCCAACCGGGTACTCGAAGTGTTCGACGGCGCGGGCTTGTCGGGTCAATCCGTCAAGTACGGCGGCGCGCGCCGGGTGCGTGGCAGCGGTGTTCGGGCGCCGATCCGGATTACCCGATCCGATATTCTTGCCGGAGAGCTGCCCACGGTCATTCTGGCGGCACTCGACGAAGCTGAAATCACCCGACTGCTGGGCGTGCAGGGCGCGCGCCTGCGTGACGCCAGGCCTGTCGAGTTTGCCAGGCAAATGGCGGATTACGCGCAAACGCGCCAAGCTGCCATATACGACAGCATCTACACAGGGACCGAAGCCGCCGACCCCTTGGTCAAGCACTTGCAGACTGCCTGCGTGGGGCTCACCGAATCGGCTGCTCAGGACGTTTTGGCTCACGCCGGACCCGCTGAGCTCGAACAGCTGACGACGACCGGACGCGCGCCGCTGCGCATGCTCGAGGAGGCGCGCTGGTACGCGCGCAAAAGCCGGCAGGTCAGGGCTTTTGCCGGCCTGCGCAGCGACAATATCGCGTCAGCGGACAGCCGCCGTCTGGCACTGCACGCACTGGGAAGTCTGCCCGGTTGGCCGGACGGCTTGCGTCTGGACGTTCGCGAAGGCAGCGTCGAAGGTCCAGTGCTCCACAGCGTGGGCCCCGAGACAGCTGATGAGAAAAAGTACCTGGTCAAAAAAGGTGCACAATTTCAGGCATTTAACGATCGCGGCGAGGCGCTCAACAGCCTGCCTCGCCACGGCGACAACTTTTACCCATCGATCATGCACGCCTTGCCTGATGAGGCGCGACGCAGCCTGGGACTGCCAGCAGTCGGCCAGTGGGCTGAACTGCAGCAAGCGATTATTGCGCAAGCCGAGCAGGATCCCCGTACAGCGCTGGCTTTGCTGAAACCGCAAAAATGGCTGAAGCCGCCCGCACGCATCAGCGAAAATCTGGTCGGGTATTCCGCCAGCGGGCGAGGCCCGGCTTTCAATCCGGAACTGGTCGAGCGATTGCGTGATCTCTATCCGGAGCTGTCGGTCGAGCAAGCGAACGGTTTTATCCTGACGCAGGTGCGCGAGGGCAAAAGCAACCGCGAAATTTTTGCGATGCTGCAGTCCCGTCGTCAAGAGTGGGAACGACTCAAAGCAACGCTCGATGAATGGGTGGGAGATTCGCGTACCACCTCAAATGACCTGTCGGGCGTGTTCCAGAGATCACAAACGGCGAGGGCGCTGGAAGCGAGCTGGCGCAAGGCACCGTTAGCCGCCGATGATCACAGCGCCGCGAGGCTTTTGATTGTCAGCTACTACCCGCTGCCAGCGATCGAGGCCGATTTTTCCCACGTGCGCGAGTTGATCCTGAGCGGTGACGGCATGACGGACCCGGGGGCCGACGCGTTTCTGTCGCGCTTCCCCAATCTTGAGCAGTTGACCCTCGGCGAACGAGGCAGTGCTTTCGGCACCTACATGGGGCGCGAACAATCACTGAGCGACCTGCCGCCGGCCGTGAGTGCAATGGCTTCGCTGAAAAAACTCAGGTTCAGAACCGGCGCGACGTCTTTGACACAGGGCTTTTCCCAGAGACTGGCGACGATGACGACGCTGGAGGACCTTGATCTTGAATTGGTTCGACTGGACGCCGCTGCCACGCCAGAGCTTGATCTGGCCACGTTGCAGCGGCTGAAAAGACTCAAAATCGACGCACCGCAACTGGCTCGATGGCCTGCGTCCGTGCAAAGTCTGCCAGATCTGCAACGGCTGGATTTGTCACGAACCGCCATTGCCCACATTCCCTCGGCACTGATGGCTGGCCATGAACGGCTGTGGGCGGGGCTAGCCCTGGATTGGTCGAAGTTTTCCCACGAAGCATTCAAACCGGCTTATGAGTACGTAAAAAATTATCTGGGACCTTGGGGACATCTGGTTGACCTGGACTTGATGGTTCGCCAGTACTGCGTCGGCGAACTGGATTTTCTGACGGGAGAGGCGGGATACGTCAATCCACTGCCACAACATATCCTGGGCCTGTGGAATACCCCCGAAACCCGACTCAACGCCGTCGAAATCCTGCGTCTGGAACACGCCGGAATATTCCGCGCGTTTTATGAGCCAACGACATCCAGTGGTTTGCGCACTGCGGCTCCGGCTTCGCGCTGGCGATCTCTGCCCAACAGACAAGTCCTGGATGCGCTGGCGGCCAATTGGCGCGCTGCCGTGCGCAAGCGCTATGGTCTGGAACGCGCTATCCGGCCCCGCAGCTCGCTGGATCGGGACTTCTACGTGCCTGGAGACGCTCGTGTATTCGAGTTGAGTGATCGCAACTGGCTGACTGGCGGCTCCTCCATTACCGAACTTGCGCCAATACCGGCCGGTACTTTTTCCCACGTTGAGACCTTACGCCTGGACCGGCTGAATGTTCCGGCCGCACAGATCGAGACTTTTCTGAAGGCTTTCAGCGAGATGCGCACGCTGGAAATTACCGCTTGCGGGCTGACTGAGGTGCCGGTCGGCCCGCAAGACCTTGCGCAGCTCACTCGGCTGAATCTTTCAACCAACCGCATCGTCATGACGCCGCAGGTGCAACGGCAGTTCAGTGAATTGAAAGGACTGAAATTCCTCAGCGTGCGCCTCAATCAGCTGACAGCACTGGATGTGTCGGCATTGACCGGGCTTGAGGTTTTGGACCTGAGTTCCAATGGACTCAAAACCTGGCCGGCCGGTGCTGAAAACCTTCCCCGCCTGCAGTGGCTGGATCTGCGTTACAACGCTATCGATTCATTGCCTGAGCAAGTGCTGGCTTGCGATGACGTACTGTTGAAGACCAGCCTGACGGACAACCTGTTCAGCGCAGAGGGCGAGGCCGCACTGTCGATGGCCCAGCAGCGTATCGAAGCTGCCATTGGTCTGCCCGCAGGCGCTTTGACAGCGTTCAGAAGCCCATCCGCCGCGCTGTATGCCCATACGCTTACGACGCCGCAAACCGCGTTTTCCATTGTCCACGATTTTCTCTTGCCGCTGCGCCCTTTGACGTCCGTGGCTGAAGATGCGGCAGACAGCGTCGGCCGGCTACAGCAGCTCAACCCACGGCTCTCCCATGAATATGCGCAGCAATGTGTGGCGCGCCTGCGCAGTGAGGGGCTGGATGATATGCAGATAGATGCCCGGATAAGCGAGTGGCGGGACAGCGGCGACTCACTGACGCGGCAGTTGAACAGCTGGATCTTTGCCGGTGCAACCGACTCCAGGACAACCGCGCTGACGACGCAAGGTCGCGCTTTCGCGGCGATAAAAATTCGTGATTGCATGGTCGACGGGCTGACACGGCATACAGAGGAGCGGGGCGTGAGCTTGATCTGACCGGGCTCTCCACCGGTGATCTGCCGCCCCTGTCGGACACGCTTTCCCACGTACAGACTCTGAATCTGACAGGCGCAGGGTTCTCGGCACAGAGCTTCAATGAGTTCTGCACGGCGTTTCCGGAGTTGACCAGACTGGTGCTCAACGGCAACGCATTGCAGACGGTGCCGGACGCCGTCAGCGGCCTGAGTCGTCTCGAACGTCTGGAGTTGAGCGGCAACCTGCTGACGGATGCGCAGCCGCTGCATCGCCTGGTCAGTGCCAATCGCCTGCGCTGGCTGGACCTGAGCCACAACCGGCTCGACGTTATGGATGCCAGCGTGTTCGTTCAGCTTGAAACACTCGAGCTCGCCTACAACGGGCTGGATCGCTGGCCGGCCGGTGTGCTGGACTTGCCGCAATTGCATACGCTTAACCTCACAGGCAACAACATCACGGCGTTTCCGGACCGGCTGCTGGGCGGCAATCATGAGGGGCTGGTCGCGGGTACTGATTTATCCGATAACGCCCTGACGCTCAACAGTCTTGAGCAGCTGCGTGACTACAGTATCGCTAACGGCAATCGCGACGTAATGGGCTATTCGCGGCTGTTGCTGGATGAGGAAATGGCGCAGCGCCTGGCGTCTGGCAGCGAATCCGATTCTGACCCGGACTCCGACTCGGGGTCCGATGGCGGCAGCGACGACAGCGACGACAGTGACGACAGCGGCGGTGGCACAGGGTCGAGGCGCGTCGATACACATGCGGTAGTCGAAGCCGACGAAGTCATCGATAACCCGCTGCAGGACATTGCTGCACCGGCAATGGACATCTGGCTGACATACACCCCGTCCGATCTACGCGTGGAGCGCGCCGCGCTATGGAGGCAGCTGGCCGAGGAACCCGGCCATGAGGCGTTTTTCCATCTGCTCTCGACGCTGCCCGATACCGGTGAGTACAAGTTGGCGGGTGCCGACCTGACGCACCGGGTATGGCAGGTGATACAAGCGGCGACAGACGACAGGGAATTGCGCCAACTGTTGTTTGCCAACGCCGCGACGCATGGCACCTGTGTCGATGGGCGGATTCTGACTTTCAGTGAGCTGGAAACAAGGGTTTACTTGCACAATGCCCTGCGCGACGTGCCGCTTCGTCCGCAACAGCGCGGCAGAGCCTTGATCGACCTGACCCGACGCTTGTTTCGCCTGGAAAGAATTGACAGGCTGGCCGAAGCTGTCGCGAAAAAGAAGGACCGGGCGGAGAGGCGCTTGCAGTACCGGATCGGCATGATCCGAGGTTGGCCTGACGATCTGGAATTGCCCGCGCAACCGGAACACATGGTGTTTGACACTCCGATTCGCGATCAAACCCTGACCAACGCGCGCAACGCCGTGCTGGCGGACGAGGCATCCGACCTGTTCCTCGAAGATCTGATTTCTCGTGATTACTGGATCGATTACATGCGCGACCAGCACCCCGAGGTATTCGATGAGCTGGAACGAAACGCCACACGGCGTCAGGAAGAGGTTGAAGATGCGTATCCGGAGCGCGATGCCAGTCAGCAAATGCTTGATCAGTATCTGGATGCAATGCGTCAGTTGGAGATCGAAATCGCCGAAGCGCGAACTCTCAAGCTCAAGGAGTTGACCCGCGCAGAACTGGCAAAAACGCCAGCGGTCCAGGCACAAACGGGCCCAGCGTCACCGCAACCAGGGCCTTCTCGACCCTGAAACCGATTGAGCCCGCCAGGGCCTGAGAGCCTCAGGCCCTGGCGGTGTATCAGCTGTCGTAACCCAGGTTCGGCGCCAGCCAGCGCTCGGTGACGCTCAGATCCTGGCCTTTACGCGCGGTGTAGCTCTGCACCTGATCCTTGTCGATCTTGCCCACGGCAAAGTACTGCGCCTGCGGATGGGCGAAATACCAGCCACTGACCGCAGCGGCGGGGAACATCGCGTAATGCTCGGTGAGGAACACGCCGCTGCGTCCGGCACGCATTTCAGCCGCTTCGGGATCAAGCAAGGTGAACAGTGCGGCTTTCTCGGTGTGATCCGGGCAAGCCGGGTAGCCGGGAGCGGGGCGGATGCCACGGTATTGCTCTTTGATCAGCGCATCGTTATCGAGCGTTTCATCCTTGGCATAACCCCAGTGCTCTTTACGCACCTGCTGGTGCAGCCATTCGGCGCAGGCTTCGGCCAGGCGGTCGGCGAGGGCCTTGACCATGATCGAGTTGTAGTCGTCGCCCGCGTCCTGATAGGCCTTGGCCACTTCTTCGGCGCCGATGCCGGCGGTGGTGATGAAGCCGCCGACGTAGTCGGTGACTTCGCTGTCTTTGGGCGCCACGAAGTCGGCGAGGCAGAAGTTCGGTTTGCCGTCGGTCTTGATGATCTGCTGACGCAAGTGATGCAGCTTGGCCAATGGCTTGCCGTTATCGTCGTACAGTTCGATGTCGTCTTCGTTGACCTGATTGGCCGGCCAGAAACCGAACACCGCACGGGCGCTGATCAGCTTTTCGTCGATCAGCTTGGTGAGCATTTCCCGGGCGTCCTTGTACAGCGCAGTGGCAGCCTCACCGACCACTTCGTCTTCGAGGATGCGCGGGAACTTGCCCGCCAGGTCCCAGGAGATGAAAAACGGCGTCCAGTCGATGTACTCGGCCAGCACGTTCAAATCGATATTGTCGAGCACTTTGCTGCCGGTGAAGGTCGGTTTGACTGGCTGATAACTGGCCCAGTCGAATTGCGGCTTCTTGGCGATGGCGGCGGCGTAGCTCAGGCGTTCGGTGCGGGCGCTGCGGTTGGACGTACGCTCGCGCACGTCGATGTATTCCAGGCGGGTCTTCTCGACGAACCCGGCCTTGAGCTCCTTGGATAACAACTGAGTCGCCACGCCGACGGCGCGCGACGCGTCGGTCACGTAGACCACGGCATCGTTGCTGTACTTCGGCTCGATCTTCACCGCGGTGTGCGCTTTCGACGTCGTTGCGCCACCGATCATCAGTGGCAGATGGAAATCCTGACGCTGCATTTCGCGGGCAACGTGGACCATCTCGTCCAGCGACGGAGTGATCAGGCCGGAGAGGCCGATGATGTCGCACTTTTGTTCTTTGGCAACCTGCAGAATCTTTTCGGCCGGAACCATCACGCCTAAGTCGACAATGTCATAGCCGTTGCAACCGAGCACCACGCCGACGATGTTCTTGCCGATGTCGTGCACATCGCCTTTCACCGTGGCCATGAGGATCTTGCCCTTGGCTTCCGGCTTGTCGCCTTTCTCCAGTTCGATGAACGGAATCAAGTGCGCCACGGCCTGCTTCATCACGCGGGCGGATTTCACCACTTGCGGGAGGAACATTTTGCCGGCGCCGAACAGGTCGCCGACGATGTTCATGCCGGACATCAGCGGGCCTTCGATCACTTCGATCGGCCGTGCGAACGACTGTCGGGATTCTTCGGTGTCTTCAACGATGTGCGTGGTGATGCCCTTGACCAGTGCGTGTTCCAGACGTTTGTTGACGTCCCAGTTACGCCACTCTTCGGTCTCGGCTTCCTTGACGCTGCCGTCGCCCTTGTACTTGTCGGCGATGGCGAGGAGGGCGTCGGTGCCGTCCGGGGTGCGGTTGAGGATCACGTCTTCGACCGCGTCGCGCAGCTCGACCGGGATCTGATCGTAGATTTCCAGCTGGCCGGCGTTGACGATGCCCATGGTCAGCCCGGCGCGGATCGCGTAGAGCAGGAACACCGAGTGAATCGCCTCACGCACCGGGTTGTTGCCACGGAACGAGAACGACACGTTGGACACACCGCCGGAGCTCAGCGCATACGGCAGCTCATCGCGGATGTAGGCGCAGGCATTGATGAAGTCGACGGCGTAGTTGTTGTGCTCTTCGATGCCGGTGGCGACGGCGAAGATGTTCGGGTCGAAGATGATGTCTTCCGGCGGGAAGCCGACTTCGTTGACCAGAATGTCGTAGGAGCGTTTGCAGATCTCTTTCTTGCGCGCTTCGGTGTCGGCCTGGCCGGCTTCGTCGAAGGCCATCACTACCACCGCAGCACCGTAGCGCTTGCACAGCTTGGCGTGATGGATGAACTGCTCGACGCCTTCTTTCATGCTGATCGAGTTGACGATGCCCTTGCCCTGGATGCACTTGAGGCCGGCTTCGATGACTTCCCATTTCGACGAGTCGATCATGATCGGCACGCGCGAGATATCCGGTTCGCCGGCGATCAGATTGAGGAAGGTGACCATGGCCTTCTTCGAATCGAGCATGCCCTCGTCCATGTTGATGTCGATGATCTGCGCGCCGGCCTCGACCTGCTGCAGCGCGACTTCGAGGGCTTCGGTGTAGTTGTCTTCACGGATCAGGCGGGCGAATTTTGCCGAACCGGTGATGTTGGTGCGCTCGCCGACGTTGACGAACAGCGAGCTGCGATCGATGGTGAACGGCTCCAGACCGGAGAGGCGGCAGGCCTTGGGAATGTCCGGAATCTGCCGCGGCGCGTAACCGGCCACGGCTTTGGCGATGGCTTCGATGTGGCCCGGCGTGGTGCCGCAGCAACCGCCGACGATGTTGAGGAAACCGCTCTGGGCGAACTCTTCGATGACTTTCGCGGTTTGCGACGGCAGTTCGTCGTACTCGCCGAATTCGTTCGGCAGGCCGGCGTTCGGGTGCGCGGATACGTGGGTGCTGGCCTTGTTCGACAGCTCTTCCAGGTACGGGCGCAGTTCGCTGGCGCCGAGGGCGCAGTTCAAACCCACGGAGATCGGCTTGGCGTGGGCCACGGAGTTCCAGAACGCCTCGGTGGTCTGGCCCGACAGGGTCCGGCCGGAGGCATCGGTGATGGTCCCGGAAATCATGATCGGTAGTTCGATGTGCAGCTCCTCGAACACGCCCTGCACGGCGAAGATCGCCGCTTTGGCGTTGAGGGTGTCGAAGATGGTTTCGATCAGGATCAGATCGGCGCCGCCCTCGATCAGACCTTTGGTGGCTTCGGTGTAGTTTTCCACCAGCTCATCGAAGGTGACGTTGCGGTAGCCGGGGTTGTTGACGTCGGGCGACAGCGAGCAGGTGCGGCTGGTCGGGCCGAGCACGCCGGCAACGAAGCGCGGCTTGGCCGGGTTTTCGGCGGTCTTGGCGTCGGCAATCTTGCGCGCCAGACGTGCGCCTTCTACGTTTAACTCGTACGCCAGCTCTTCCATGCCGTAATCGGCCATGGAAATGCGCGTGGCGTTGAAAGTGTTGGTTTCGAGAATGTCGGCGCCGGCGTCCAGGTAGGCTTTTTCGATGCCGCCGATCACGTCCGGACGGGTGATCACCAGCAGGTCGTTGTTGCCCTTGACGTCGCTCGGCCAGTCCGCGAAGCGTTTGCCGCGATAATCCTGCTCTTCGAGCTTGTAGCTCTGGATCATCGTGCCCATCCCGCCGTCGAGAATCAGGATGCGCTCTTTGAGGGCTTGCTTAAGAGCTTGAAGGCGGACGCTGCGATCGGACATGTGGACTACTCGGAAAGACCATTACGAAGGAGCGGGATCATAGCAAACCTGTGCGCTTTTGGAGCATGCGCAGCTTTTGCATGAATATCGCTCATGTTGGTACGGACGTCATAACGGTAGAATCGCAGCCTTTTTTACCATCAGGATCAGCAGCATGCCTTACCGCTTCATCAGTTTATGGTTGCTTGTCCTGAGCGGGAGCGTTGCGGCGCAAGATCCTGCCATTTCGTCTGTTATCTCCTATAGCCGGGATATACAGCCGATCTTCACCGAGAAGTGCGTGGCCTGCCATGCCTGTTACGACTCGGCGTGCCAGCTCAATCTGGGCAGTGGCGAAGGCGCCGCCCGTGGCGCGAGCAAGATGCCGGTGTACGACGGCGAACGTACCCAGGCTGCACCGACCACGCGCTTGTTTTACGACGCCTTCGGCAAGCGCGCCTGGCAGCAGAAAGACTTTTACTCGGTGCTCGACGCCCAGGGCAGTCAGGCCGCGCTGATGGCACGCATGCTTGAACTCGGCCACAAGACGCCGCTGACGCCGAACGCCAAACTGCCGGAAGAGATTGTTCTTGGGCTCAATCGCAACAATCTCTGCGCAATGCCTGCGGAGTTCGACGGCTATGCCGGCGCGCACCCGAAAGAGGGCATGCCGCTGGCGGTCACTGGCCTGACCGACCAGCAATACCAGACCTTGCAGCGCTGGCTGGCGTCTGGCGCGCCGATTGACGAGCAGAGCCTGGCGCCGAGTGCCAAAGAGGCCATGCAGATCCTGCAGTGGGAAAACCTGCTCAACGCCCCGGTGCGCGGCAGAGTCTGGTCGGGCGCTGGTTGTTCGAGCACTGGTATCTGGCGCACATCTATTTCAAGGAGGGTGAGCCGGGGCATTATTTCCAGTGGGTGCGTTCGCGTACGCCGAGCGGCCAGCCGATCGACCTGATCGCCACGCGCCGCCCCAACGACGACCCGGGCACACAGGTGTATTACCGCTTGTGGCCGGTGCAAGGGTGATCGTGCACAAGACGCACATCACCTATCCGCTGAGCGCGGCGAAAATGGCCCGGATCAAAAGCCTGTTCTACAGCGGCAACTGGCAGGTCAACGCGCTGCCGGGTTACGGGCCGCAGAGCCGCGCCAATCCGTTTGCTACCTTCGAGGCGATTCCGGCGCAGGCGCGCTATCAGTTCATGCTCGATAACGCTGAATACTTCGTCCGCACCTTTATTCGCGGCCCGGTGTGCCGTGGGCAGATCGCGACCGACGTGATCCGCGACAACTTCTGGGCGCTGTTCCAGGCGCCGGAACATGATCTCTACATCACCGACCCGAACTACCGCGGGCAAGCCACGCCGCTGCTGGCGATGCCGGGGCAGAACGACGATGTCGGCAGCGTGCTGAGTCTGTGGCGCAACTATCGCGACAAGCGCAACGAGTACGAAGCCCTGCGCCGTGACAGCTATGCCGAACTGCCGGCGCCGAGCTGGTCGACGCTGTGGGCCGGCAACGACAACGCCTTGCTGAGCATTTTCCGCCACTTCGACAGCGCTTCGGTGACCAAGGGGCTGATCGGTGAGGTGCCGCAAACCATGTGGCTGTTCGACTATCCACTGCTCGAGCGCACCTATTATCAGCTCGCGGTCAACTTCGACGTGTTCGGCAACGTCTCCCATCAAGCGCAGACGCGCCTGTATTTCGACCTGATCCGTAATGGCGCGGAGCAGAACTTCCTGCGCCTGATGCCCGCCGACTCACGTGAGGATTACCTCAACGATTGGTACCAGGACGGCGGCCAATTCAAGATGTGGCTCGATTACGAGGCCATCGATGACGACAAACCGACCGCATTGACGCTCGACGAGAAAGACCCGAAACACGATTTCGCCATGCAGTTGCTGGCGCGCTATGGCGATCTGAACGCGCGGCCAGACCCGATCAATCGCTGCGACGGCGCTTATTGCTCGCGACCGAATATCGATCCGGCGTTGCAGAACGCCGAGCAGGCCCTGAGCCGTCTGGCCTCGCGACCGGCCGCAGGGTTGAAAGTCATCGACCAGATGCCCGAAGCGACCTTGCTGCGTGTCGAAACCGCCAGCGGCAAGCGCGAGGTCTACAGCGTGCTGCGCAACCGCGCGCACAGCAACGTGGCGTTTCTGCTCGGTGAGTCACTGCGCTATCAACCGGGTCTCGACACCTTGACGATCTATCCGGGCGTACTCACCAGTTACCCGAACTTCATGTTCAACGTACCGGCCGAGCAGGTGCCAGCGTTTGTGGATGCGATGGAGAATGCCCGGGATGCCAACCGGTTCGAAAAGATTGTCGAGCGCTGGGGCATTCGCCGCAGTCATCCACAGTTCTGGCTGTATTTCCACGATCTGAGCCAGTACATCCACGAAACCGATCCGGTGGAAGAGGGTGTGCTGGATATGAACCGGTACGAGAACCTTTGAGCATTCGCAGGCATATGCCGGGATTCTTTCCCGACAAAAATACTAGGACTTTGTCAGCCGCGCCGATTGGCGTAAACTGCGCCCAAGCCTGCGAGGAGTTTTTATGACCGCTATTACCATTACCGACGCCGCCCATGATTACCTGGCCGATCTGCTCTCCAAGCAGAACACCCCAGGCATCGGCATCCGCGTTTTCATCACCCAGCCTGGCACCCAGTACGCCGAAACCTGCATTGCCTACTGCAAGCCGGGCGAAGAGAAGCCTGAAGATACTGCGCTGGGGCTGAAAAGCTTCACCGCCTACATCGACTCGTTCAGCGAAACGTTTCTTGACGACGCCGTTGTTGACTATGCCACCGACCGCATGGGCGGCCAGCTGACCATCAAGGCGCCGAACGCCAAAGTGCCGATGGTCAATGCCGACAGCCCGGTCAACGAGCGCATCAACTACTACCTGCAAACCGAGATCAACCCGGGGCTGGCCAGCCACGGCGGTCAGGTCAGCCTGATCGATGTGGTCGAGGACGGCATTGCCGTGTTGCAGTTCGGTGGCGGTTGCCAGGGCTGCGGCCAGGCCGACGTGACCTTGAAGGAAGGCATCGAGCGCACTTTGCTCGAGCGCATTCCTGAGCTCAAGGGCGTTCGCGACGTGACCGACCACACGCAGAAAGAAAACGCCTACTACTAAGGCGTTCGCTGCGAACATGAAAAACGGCGCCCCGTGAGCGCCGTTTTTTTATGGGCAACATTTGCTGTGCCCTATTCGCTAGCAGGCTCGCTCCAGATTGAAATGTATTCCCCTGTGGGAGTAAGCCTGCTCGCGAAAGCGCCTTCAAGGGCGATAAAGATGTGCATGCCCGGCGCGATACAGCGAAGACTCGCTGAACACCTCACTGCCCAGCACCCGCCCGACCAGAATCAGCGCCGTACGTCGAAAGCCTTTGGCCTCGACCTTGTCGGCAATGTCCGCCAACGTACCTATCACCCAATCCTGATCCGGCCATGTCGCGCGATGAATAACGGCAATCGGGCAATCTGCGCCGTAATGCGGCAGCAATTCAACCAGGATCTTCTCCAGATGATTGACCCCCAAGTGGATCGCCATGGTCGCGCCGTGCTGCGCCAGGCTGGCCAGTTCTTCCCCGCCGGCATCGCGGTCTTGTCGGCGTAACGGGTCAAAATCACGCTTTGCGAGATGTCCGGCAGAGTCAACTCGGCGCCGAGCAGCGCTGCGCATGCCGCGGTGGCCGTCACGCCGGGAATGATCTCGAAAGGAATGCCCAGCTCACGCAAGTAGCGAATCTGCTCGCCAATCGCTCCGTACAGACTTGGATCTCCGGAGTGCACGCGGGCCACATCCTGGCCTTTGGCGTGGGCGCTCTTGATCAAATCGATGATCTGCTCAAGGTGCAGCTCAGCGCTGTTGACCACGCTTTCGGCTTGGTGACCTTCCAGAACGGCCGCCGGTACCAGCGAACCGGCGTAGATAATTACCGGGCAGTTGCGAATCAGGCGCTGGCCTTTCACGGTGATCAATTCGGGGTCGCCGGGGCCGGCGCCGATGAAGTAGACGGTCATCGTTGAATCCTTGGTCAGAAGCGCAGCCGCAGATGAAGTGTGCTCATGATCGATGGCGGGGATTATCGGGATTTTATGCAGCGCCGGCCAACGCCAGCGTCGCCTGCGCATATTTCTGCCGGGGAATCAGCAGTTTCGCCGGCGCCTGGATCAGTTGCTCGGCCAGCGCCAGCGCGGCGCTTTCTGCCACGCCGTAGCAGCCGGTGCGCTCAAAGGCGATTTGCGATTGATGGCTGAGACGCTGTTGATAGGGCGCCAGCTCGGCACTGTTGAAATACTGCAGCGGCAGGTTCAGTTGGGTGGCCAGTTCAAGCAGACCCGGTTCGTCGCGCTTGAGATCGATACTGGCCAAAGCCCTGACTGCTCGCAGTTCAATGCGATGCGCCTGCAACGCCTGATCGAGTAACGCACGCAACGTACTGGCCGGGCAGCCGCGCTGGCAGCCGAAGCCGACCACCAGAGTCGGCGCTGCGCGGTCATCGGTCATGCCTGATAGTGCCCTGCGCTTTTGCGGCGGAACAACCAGGCGCTGATCAGGCCCAGAGCCAGCCAGAATGCAACGTTGGTCAGCTGCGAAGCGATTTTGAACTGGGTTTCCAATGCCTCTGGAGCGAGCATCGAATGCACCTGCGGTTGCGGCGCGCCGATTACATGCGGCACGGCGAGAATCGCCACACCAAGAAGCTTCATCAGCCAGTGACGACTGAAGGCGATCAGTGCCAGGCCGACGGCGGTCGAAGCGGCAGCGCCGATCCACCAGATCTGCCGCGAAGCCAGATCAGCGGCCGCAGTGCCCGGCAATTCAGGTGGCAGGCCCAAGGTCGGCGCGAGAACGAACGTCGCGTAACCGGCCAGACCCCAGAGCAGTCCTTGCGAGGTCTTGGTCGGCGCGCGCAGGGTGTACAGACCGGCAAGCATCAAGGCGAAACCCACCGCCACCACCAGATTGCCGCCAGTGGTCGAGACCACCCGCTGCCAGCCGTCTTCCGGCTCCCAGGCTTCGCCATCGTGGCTGTGCGCGGCAGTGCCAGCGGCGTGTTCGTGGACTTGCGTTACCGGTTCGGATTTCTCGAAGGTTTCCGCCTCCAAAATCAGTGGCGAAACCCAGAAACTCTGCAGCAAGGTCAGCAGCAGGGCGGCCAGCAAGCCGCTGAAGCCTGCGGTTTGCGCGATACGCTTGATCATCTCGGCAAGCCTCAGTGGCACGGGAACGCGGCGCTGTGGCGGGTATCGTGGGCGGCGTTGTGCACCGCTTCGATGTGCGAGAAACCGGCGAACCAGACCAGGCTGGCACCGAGGATCGAGGCGAAGAGGGCGGCGGCCACGCGTTGACCGAGTGTGGTACTGCTGGAAATGTGGTCAGTGTGGCTAACGGTATTGCTGATGATCGACATAGCGCTTCCCTCTGAAATGTCAGCGGGTAAACAGAGCGCATGAAAATCCCTGCGAGCCGGGCGCACAGGGATTTTGAACAGCGCCCGCCCACCGCGGGTTTGTTTGTGGTCAGCGGCGCTTGCGCGCGCTGGGTGTTGCGGGCCGGTCTCCGGGCTCACGAGGGGTTGGCACGAGGCCGACCTGCAAGCGTCACCTTCCCATGCCGGGGCACAGTGGATCTGACGCTTCGCTCGCTTACCGTTGCGGGGGCAGCACCGGACTGACATGGCTTTGAGTAAAGCACATGATTCACCGGTTTCCCGTTTCACCCTGTGAAGGGCACCCGTAACAAGGTGGGCAGGAGAACATGGGTTTGGGTTTTTAGTCAATTTCTGGGGGCAAAGCCTTTGCTTACTTTTTGCTGGGCCGGCATTCCGCTGTTTGAAAAAGTGAGTCGCTGCAAGAGCGAAACCGCCAGCGGCAGCCTCCGAAGCAACGGATATGCCCCGAACTCAGACTCACCGACCATTGACCCACGACGGACCCATGCGTAGCCTTGCGCTTTCGAGGTTCTTCGGCACTTGCCGAAGCTAAGAAGGGAACGCGGTCGAAGCCGCGGCTGCCCCCGCAACTGTGAACGGTGATGTTCGTTGCCACGCCACTGCCAGCTCAACCGATGAGCCAGCGGGAAGGCGCAGCGAATGCCAGGCCCCGCGCCTGAACGCCGTCAGCCAGGAGACCTGCCTCGTCACAGATTCTCACTACAACCGGGCGGGGTGATCCGGTGGCGAATGCTTCCGGCGTGCACGCGCGCTGCCGGTTCTCGTCCTGTATGCCCGCCGCTTGCCAAAGGGCATACCGATGAAAACACTGGCCAAACTCCCCGTCACCATCGTCACCGGTTTCCTCGGTTCGGGCAAAACCACGCTGCTACGGCACATGCTCGATAACGCTCAGGGCCGGCGCATCGCGGTGATCGTCAACGAGTTTGGCGAGCTCGGCATCGACGGTGAAATCCTCAAGCAATGCACCATCGGCTGCACCGAAGAAGAGGCCAGTGGCCGTGTTTATGAGCTGGCCAACGGCTGCCTGTGCTGCACGGTGCAGGAAGAGTTCTTTCCGGTAATGCGCGAACTGGTCGCCCGTCGCGGTGACCTTGATCACATCCTTATCGAAACCTCCGGCCTGGCCCTGCCCAAGCCGTTGGTGCAAGCCTTCCAGTGGCCGGAAATCCGCGGCGCCTGCACCGTCGACGCAGTCATCACCGTAGTCGACAGCCCGGCCGTCGCCGCTGGCACGTTCGCCGCGTTCCCGGATCAGGTCGATGCCCAGCGCAAACTCGATCCGAACCTCGACCACGAGTCGCCGTTGCACGAGTTGTTCGCCGATCAACTGGCCAGTGCTGACCTGGTCATCCTCAACAAAGCCGACCAGACCAGCGCGGAAGATCTCGCACGGGTGCGCGCTGAAGTCGCCGAAGAGCTGCCGCCAGCGGTAAAAATCATCGAAGCCAGCAACGGCCGTCTGCCGCTTGACGTGCTGATTGGCCTCGGCGCTGGCTCCGAGGAACACATCGACAGCCGCCACAGCCATCATGACCACCACCACGACGGTGATGACGATGACCACGATCACGACGCCTTCGATTCGATCTCCATCGAACTGCCGCAAGCTGACGAAAGCCTGCTGCTCGACGCGCTGACGCAATTGGTGGTGCAGCACGGCATCCTGCGGGTCAAAGGCTTCGCGGCGATTCCGAACAAGCCGATGCGCCTGTTGATCCAGGGTGTGGGCACGCGTTTCGACAAGCATTTCGACCGCCAGTGGGGTGCCGAGGAAGCGCGTATCACGCGGCTGGTGCTGATAGGTCAGGAACTCGATGCCGTGCAACTCGAAGCGCAATTGCGCGCCGCGCTCAGCGTTTAAGCCATGCACCTGCTCAGGACCCAGCCCGGCGGATTCGTCTCGGACGACAACATTGCCGATCTCGGACAAACCCCCGCCGAGCTGGTGATCCTGTGCAGCGGCGATTCCAGCCTGGCGCTGCTCGCCGAGGCTGCGCAGCAACTGCCCGAAGACTACCCGAGCCTGCGTCTGGCCAACCCGATGCAGGTGCAGAATCATGCCTCGGTCGACCTGTACGTCGACGAAGTGCTGCGCCACGCCAAGGTCATTCTGATCTCGCTGCATGGCGGTATTGCCTATTGGCGCTATGGCGTCGAGCGGCTGGTCGAGTTGTCGGAGCGCGGCGTGCAACTGATCCTGGTGCCCGGCGATGACCGCCCGGATCCGGAGTTGAGCGACTTGAGCACGGTCAGCGCCGAAGTCCGCGATCGACTCTGGCAATTTCTGCGTCAAGGCGGCATGGGCAATGCGCTGGATTTCTTCCATTGCCTGGGCAACCAATGGTTCGCCCGCGATTACCCGTGGAGCGAGCCGCAAACCCTGCCGCGCACGGCGATTTATCACCCACAGAAAAACAGCGCTGCCCTGAGCGATTGGCAAGCCGAATGGCGACCCGATCAACCCGTGGCGGCGCTGTTGTTCTATCGCTCGCATTTGCAGGCGGCGAACACGGCGTTCATCGATGTGTTCTGTCAGCGTTTGCAGGCAGCCGGACTCAATCCGCTGCCGATCGCGGTGGCCAGTCTGAAAGAACCCGGTTGCTTGTCGGTGGTCGAGGGCTGGCTGGATGAAGTCGAGGCGGGGGTGATTCTCAACACCACCGGTTTTGCCCAGTCCAGCCCCGAAGCGCCGCATCTGCGCCCGTTCCGCCGCAACATCCCGGTGATTCAAGCGATCTGCGCTCAGGACAACGAGCCCGGCTGGCGCGACAGCGAGCAGGGCCTGGGGCCGCGCGATCTGGCGATGCACATTGCTTTGCCGGAGCTCGACGGGCGCATCATCAGCCGACCGATCAGCTTCAAGGATCTGGCCTGGCGCAGCGAGCGCAGTCAGTCCGATGTGGTCTGCTACCGCGCTCAGCCCGAACGCATGGATTTCGTCGCCGAACTGGCGCGGCGTTGGGTTGCTTTGGCACGCGTGCCGAACGGCGAAAAACGCATCGCCCTGATCCTTGCCAACTACCCGACCCGCGACGGCCGCATCGGCAACGGTGTGGGCCTCGATACGCCGGCGGCGGCGCTGAACATCCTGCGGGCATTGCGTGCCGAAGGTTATCCCATCACAGCTGAGTTGCCCGACAGCGGCACCGAGCTGATCCAGCAACTGCTCGGCGGTGTCAGCAATGACCTCGACAGCCTCGATCTGCGTCCCTGTCAGCAGAGCCTGGCGATGGACGATTACCTGGCAATGTTCAACGCGCTGCCGGAGGCAAATCGCGCGGCGGTGGTCGAACGTTGGGGATCACCACACAACGATCCGATGTGCCGCGACGGCCGCCTGATGATCGCCGGTCTGCGTTTCGGTCTGACCTTTGTCGGCATTCAGCCGGCCCGGGGTTATCAGGTCGATCCGAGCGCGGTGTATCACGACCCGGATCTGGTGCCGCCGCACGGTTATCTGGCGTTCTATTTCTGGTTGCGCAACACCTACGGCGCTCACGGCGTGATCCACGTCGGCAAGCACGGCAATCTCGAATGGCTGCCGGGCAAGGGCGTTGGGCTATCGGAAAACTGCTGGCCGGATGCGTTGCTCGGGCCGCTGCCGAATATCTATCCGTTCATCGTCAACGACCCGGGCGAGGGCGCTCAGGCGAAGCGGCGTACCCAAGCGGTGATCATCGACCACCTGATGCCGCCGCTGACCCGCGCCGAAACCTACGGGCCGCTGCGCAATCTGGAGTTGCTCGCCGACGAATATTACGAGGCGCAACTGCTCGATCCGCGCCGCGCCCGTGAGCTACAGCGCGACATTCTGCAATTGGTGCGAGACACGCAGATCGACCGCGAACTGCAACTGGATGCTGCGCTGGACAGCGACGCCGATGCGGCGATCTGGTTGCCGCGTCTGGACACTTATCTGTGCGATCTGAAGGAATCGCAGATTCGCGATGGGTTGCACATATTTGGCGTATCGCCGAGCGGGCGCTTGCGTATCGACACGTTGCTGGCGCTGCTGCGCATCCCGCGCGGAGACGGCAAGGGCGCGCAGTCGAGCTTGTTGCGAGCGTTGGCCAAGGCGTTTGAGCTCGGTTTTGATCCGCTGGATTGCGCGTTGGCCGATCCCTGGAGCGGCCGGCGGCCGACCGAGTTGCAGACCATCAGCGAAGAAGTCTGGCGCACCGCCGGCGACACCCGCGAGCGCCTCGAATTGTTTGCCGCAGACCTGATCTCCCAGACACTACAAAATCCCTGTAGGAGTGAGCCTGCTCGCGAAGGCCTCGGGTCCGGCAATTCAGTTTTGAATGACACACCGCTTTCGCGAGCAGGCTCGCTCCACAGGGGCCAGGGTGGTCTGATGTGAATGAGATCATCCAGTCCCTGCGCGAAGTCGTCGCCCCGCGCCTCGACGCTTGCGGGCCGGCTGAAATGCGCGGTCTGCTCGACGCCCTCAGCGGTCGTTTCGTCCCCGCCGGCCCCAGCGGTGCGCCCAGCCGTGGCCGCCTCGATGTGTTGCCTACCGGTCGCAACTTCTATTCAGTGGACGTGCGCAACCTGCCGACCACCACCGCGTGGCGCATCGGGTTCCAGTCGGCAACGCTGATCCTCGAACGACATTTGCAGGATCATGGCGATCACTTGCGCCAGTTGGGCTTGTCTGTCTGGGGCACCGCAACCATGCGCACCGGCGGCGACGACATCGCCCAGGCCATGGCGCTGATGGGCGTGCGTCCGGTCTGGGCCACGGGCAGTCAGCGCGTGGATGACTTCGAAATTCTGCCGCTGAGTCTGCTCGATCGCCCGCGTGTTGACGTGACGCTGCGGGTTTCGGGGTTTTTCCGTGATGCGTTTGCCAATCTCATCCGCCTGTTCGACGCCGCCGTGCAAGCGGTGGCCGCGCTGGACGAGCCTGACGACTTGAACCCACTGGCCGCCAAAGTGCGCGCTGAACGTGAAGCGCTGCTGCAAGCGGGCATTGATGAGGACACCGCGCGGCGTCAGGCCGGGTGGCGCATCTTTGGCGCGAAACCGGGGCGTACGGCGCGGGAGTGCAAGGCGCTATCGATGGGCGTTTGTGGCAGACCCGCGAAGACCTCGCCGAGGTTTATCTGAATTGGGGTGCCTACGCGTACGGCGGCGCTGACGAAGGTACCGCCGCCCGCGAGCAATTCAGTCAGCGCTTGAGCCAGGTGCAGGCAGTGCTGCAAAACCAGGACAATCGCGAGCATGATTTGCTCGATTCCAATGATTATTACCAGTTCCAGGGCGGCATGCTCGCGGCGGTGGAGAGCCTGCGTGGCGAGGCGGCAGCCAGTTATCACGGCGATCACAGCCAGCCGGATCTGCCGAAGATTCGTACCTTGAAAGAAGAGCTGAACCGCGTGGTGCGCTCGCGCGCGGCCAACCCGAAGTGGATCGACGGGGTCAAGCGTCACGGCTACAAAGGCGCGTTCGAACTGGCGGCGACCGTTGATAATCTGTTCGCCTTCGATGCCACGACGCAGCTGATCGACGACCATCAATATGCGTTGCTGGCGGATGCGTACTTGCTTGACCCGGCGACCCGGGATTTTGTCCGTGAGCATAATCCCCATGCACTGCGCGACATGACTGAGCGCATGCTTGAGGCGCAGCAGCGCGGGATGTGGCAGGAGCCGGGAGCGTATAAAGAGGCGCTGGAAAACCTCCTGCTGGACATAGAAGAAGACACCTGACACAACGCGATCCCTGTAGGAGTGAGCCTGCTCGCGATAGCGATAGTTCAGCAAATCCATAAGTTGACTGATACACCGCCATCGCGAGCAGGCTCACTCCTACAGTTGAAACAATTCACCGACCATGAGCGAGTACCCAAAATGACCGACACCCCACATTTCCCGCTCTCCGCCGTGGTCGGCGCCGATGACTTGAAGCTCGCCCTGTGCCTGACGGCCATTGACCCGAAAATCGGCGGCGTACTCATCGAAGGGCCGCGCGGCATGGCCAAGTCGACATTGGCCCGGGGCCTGGCGGATCTGCTCGCCAGTGGCCAGTTCGTCACTTTGCCGTTGGGCGCAACTGAAGAACGCCTGGTCGGCACCCTCGATCTCGACGCTGCCCTGAGCGACGGGCGCGCGCAATTCTCCCCGGAGTATTGGCCAAGGCTGACGGTGGCGTGCTGTACGTCGATGAAGTCAATCTGCTGCCCGATCACCTGGTGGACCTGTTGCTCGATGTCGCCGCCAGCGGCACCAACCTGATCGAGCGTGACGGCATTTCCCACCGGCATTCGGCGAGGTTCGTCCTGATCGGCACCATGAATCCGGAAGAGGGCGAATTGCGGCCGCAACTGCTTGACCGGTTCGGCCTGAACGTCGCCCTCAGCGGGCACACCGCGCCCGCCGAGCGCGGACAGATCATTCGCCGGCGGCTGGATTTCGACAGCGATCCACAAGGGTTCTGCGCGCAATGGGAAAGCCAGCAGCAGATTTTGCGTTCGTGTTGTGAACGCGCCCGCGAGCGCTTGGCAGCCATCCCGCTGGATGATGCGGCACTGGCGCTGATTACCGAGCGTTGCTTTGCCGCTGGCGTTGATGGCCTGCGCGCCGATCTGGTGTGGTTGCGCGCAGCGCGCGCCCATGCCGCGTGGCGGGGGCGGATGCGATTGCGCAAGAGGATATCGACGCGGTGGCCGAATTTGCCCTGCGCCACCGCCGTCGCGAGCAGCCCTTGGCTGGCGCGGAGCCACAAGCGCAATCTCCGTCAGCCGCAGACAGCAAACCCAGCGAAGGGCAGGGCCAGTGGGGCGAGATGCCGGCAACGGCGCAAGCCACCGGTGCCCGCCGCGAAGTTCCGAGCTGGCCGCCGCTGGCAAAAAGCCCTAGGCATTCGCCCCCGATCCGATGCGGGGGCGAATGCCAGGCCCCGTGCCGGACAACTCGCCAATGGCCGCCAGGGCCAGCGGAATGGGGCCGGCAGCGGATCGGTGAACTGGCCGGGCACGCTCCTCAATGGCCGCCCCCGGCGCCGCGCCGATCTGCTGTTCCAGCAACGCACCCGCTCACCC
Organism: Pseudomonas sp. B21_DOA; assembly: GCA_030544685.1. Classification (NCBI taxonomy): domain Bacteria; kingdom Pseudomonadati; phylum Pseudomonadota; class Gammaproteobacteria; order Pseudomonadales; family Pseudomonadaceae; genus Pseudomonas; species Pseudomonas sp. B21_DOA. The sequence continues at coordinate 3,614,286 of CP086683.1, forward strand.
CATGAGATCTGGCTGGTGATCATCGATGCGTCGGCTTCCACTCGTCGCCATCAGGCCTTGAGCGATGCCAAGGGCCTGCTCGCGCAACTGTTCGACGACGCTTACCGCCAGCGGGCGCGGCTGGCTTTGCTGACGGCCAGTGGCACCGCGCCGAAATGGCAGGTGCAAGGATTGAAGGCCTCAAGCGGCCTGAGCGTCTGGCTCGACGGCCTCGGCGCCGGTGGCGGCACGCCGTTGCTCGCGGCGCTGGCGCAGGCGCAGCAGTGGCTGACAGTGCGGCGCAAGCGCTTTCCCGCCGAACGGCAGCGCTGCCTGATCGTGACCGATGGTCGCCTGAAGGACGTGTCTGGGTTGCCCGTGCTGGCGTGCCCCGGATTGCTCATCGACATTGAGCGCGGGCCGATTCGCCTGGGCCGAGCGAAAGAACTGGCGACCGCGCTGCAAGCGCAGTATCAGCATATCGATGAGCTGGGTTTACGCTGAAATCCGCTGCGCCGCTCAAACCCTGTGGGAGCGAGCTTGCTTGCGAAGGCGTCTTCAGCAGCGCTGAAAATCTCCGGTCGAGTTCATTCATACAGATTTTGAAATGATTTGCCGCTGTGGAACGGGCCGGTCGACCCTGTACGCTCCAAGGCCATTTTGCATTCAGGATTTACATGAACACCCTCTCGGAGCCTCCCAGTCAGCATTCTCCAGCGCGCCTTCGCGCGGTCTTGATCCATTCGCAGCATCCCGTCTTCCGACTCCCGACTATGGTTGATAACGCGGCTCTTGAGCCTTCGCGTTGCACTTCGCCGTGTCCGGCAGCCTGAATTCACCGAAGAGAGATCGAGACGTTTTATGGAATGGTTAGCGGATCCCACGGCCTGGTTAGGCCTGTTGACTCTGATCGTGCTGGAACTGGTACTGGGTATCGACAACCTGGTGTTCATCGCAATTCTTGCCGACAAACTGCCGCCGCATCAGCGTGATCGTGCGCGGATCATCGGCCTTTCGCTGGCGTTGATCATGCGTCTGGGCCTGTTGGCGAGCATTTCCTGGCTGGTCACGCTCACACAGCCGTTGTTCGAGGTGTTCGACAAGAGTTTCTCCGGGCGTGATCTGATCATGCTGTTCGGTGGTGTGTTCCTGTTGTTCAAGGCGACGATGGAACTACATGAACGCCTCGAAGGCCATGTTGGCGAGCGCTCGACCAACACAACCTACGCGCTGTTCTGGCCGATCGTCGCGCAGATCGTGGTGCTCGACGCGGTGTTCTCCTTGATGCGGTGATCACCGCCGTGGGCATGGTCGATGAACTGGCGGTGATGATGATCGCGGTGATCATTTCCATCGGCCTGATGATCGTCGCCAGCAAGCCGCTGACCCGCTTCGTCAACGCGCATCCGACCGTGATTATGCTGTGTCTGGGCTTCCTGATGATGATCGGTTTTGCCCTGACCGCAGAAGGTCTGGGCTTCCATATCCCGAAAGGTTACCTGTACGCGGCCATCGGTTTTTCGATCCTCATCGAGGTGTTCAACCAGATCGCCCGGGCTCGGCGCAAACGTTCGATGCAGGGCGTGCACCCGATGCGCGAGCGCACTGCGCATGCGGTGATGCGTCTGCTCGGTGGCCGCAAGCTGGCGGCGGAGGAGGTTGGCGAGGAAATCTCCGACCTGCTGGACAACGGTGAAGCGCCGGTGACCGAGCTGTTCGACCGTCGTGAGCGGGTGATGATCAGCGGTGTGCTGCAACTGGCGGAACGGCCGATTCGCAACCTGATGACGGTGCGCGCCGACGTTGACCTGATTGATCTTGCCGATGATGCCGAAACCATTCGTACGAAGTTGATGCATTCGTCGTACTCGCGCTTGCCGTTGATTCGCGATGGTGCGGTGGATGAGCCGTTGGGCTTCGTACACAAGAAGGAACTGCTCAAGGAATATCTGGCCGGAAACGAGCCGAGCCTTGAGCATCTGGCGCGCAAGGCGATCAATCTGCTCGACAGTTATTCGATCCTCAATGCGCTGGAGCAAATGCGCGCGGCATCGACGCACATCGCCTTCGTGGTCAACGAATTCGGCGATTTTGTCGGCGTACTGACCATGACCGACATCCTCGAATCGATCGCCGGCGAGTTACCCGACGCCAGCGAAATCGAAGGCCCGGACGTGGTCGAAGAGCGCGGCGGGTTTCTGGTCAGCGGCGCGCTGCCCTTGGCTCGCGTTCGCCAGCGTACCGGCTTCGATGCCGAGCCGACCGAGGATTATCAGACCATGGCCGGGTTGGTCATGAGCCTGCTGGATCGGTTGCCGATGACCGGTGATCGACTGGAGTACGAGGGCTGGCAATTGACCGTCAAAGCCGTTGAAGAACGACGCGTTACGCGGGTGCTGCTGGAGCGTGCTGCCGCGTAATACTTGAGCTCTCTACAGGCGATGCCGGCCTCTTCGCGAGCAAGCTCGCTCCCACGTTTGAAACGGGTTCCAATGTGGGAGCGAGCTTGCTCGCGAATGCGATTTGGTAGTCTGGTGAGGCTCGTTCAGAACATCCGGCGTAGGCGTGCACGTGGGACTGTACGCAAAGTACGGAGTGTCCGACGCAACCAAGTCAGATCATGCGTTCGTTTGCGCGCGGCAACGGGCGCTTTGGTCTTGCCGATATGCGCAGCGAAATCCCGTGCGAGGGTTTCTTCAGTGCCAATGCCTTTGAGCTTTTTGATCAGCCTGCCATTTTTGTAAAACAGCACTGTAGGCGTGCCGGTCACGTTCGGGTGGCGAGGCGATTGGCTGGTGTTAAGCATATAGATGTTGGCGCGCAGTCGGTAAGGCTCGGCAATCTGCCGAAAGATCGGCCCGGCCCATTCGCAGGCGGGGCAGTGGTCGTTGGCGAAATAAAGAATGACCGGGCGCCAGGTTTTCAGGGTTTTGCGGTATGTTTCTGGCAGGACTGCCATCGGTGCTCTGGACCTCATCGAATGATCCTTTTTTCGAGTGAAACGGTTACGTGTTCGTGGAAAAAACGAGTTACCCCTGGCTGTCAACTCGTTTTCTACAACTATGCGTCAGAGCAGCTTCGACAGAGTTACATCACCGAAGTAGGCACCAAACTCATCGAAAGTCCCGTCATTGGATTCCAGTTTGACTATGAACTTCAGAGTCGAAATCTGCGTCGTGAATTGTTCGAATTTCACTGTCCACTCCTGACCACCCCCGACGTTGAGGTGAACCGGCTCGCCAGTCGGGACAGGCTGCACGGTAATGCGACCCGCAAATCCGGCCAGCGTCATCATCCTTGCCGACAACATAAATGTCCCGCCGCCGCCTTCCCCAGTCATGACCTCCTGACTAATGGAATGCGGCGTTGCAATGACGCAGTCACCGGCCACGAACTTGACGTCAGATGGATTGGACACCGTCCAATGTGTGCCTTCTTGGGAAAAGTCGCCGTTCTTGATCAGATTAGCCATGTCAATATTCCTTATTGAGTGAGAGTTACAAGTGATTCTGCAGCCCTCGTATGGGCTGACCCAGTTAGCCTGCGGAGTTCATCGCGCACAACTGTCAACTCTGACAGGTAGACAGCTAAATCCGACGAGCGGTATGCAGGCCAAACGATCTCAATTGGTATTTGCGCTCGCCTCATAAAAACTCACAACGTGCTCCCAAATGTGACGTTACTTTCCCGATACCGGGTAATTACGGGACGCGGGGTTTCGGGGCAGCCACTATGCGCGGATGCACTCCGTCCGTTAACTCACTGAATAATCTCAACTTTCACGGCTGTCGCATTTTACGCTGAGGCTGTGGCACACTTTCTGCTGTCTATTCCGTAGTAACAAACCGTGTTCCGGTATAGCGGAATAAACACAATCTGGAGTGCTTGCCATGCATCGCCGTCCTTCGTTGTTCAAAGCGTGTGTTTTTGTTCTTGCAGCTTCGTCCGCATTCATGGGTATGGCCCAGGCTGCCGACAGCAAACTCGACAGTGTCCTGGCGCGTGGCAAGTTGATAGTCGGCACCGGCAGCACCAATGCGCCGTGGCACTTTCAGGGCGCGGACGGCAAGTTGCAGGGTTTTGATATCGACATCGCCAGGATGGTGGCCAAGGGGTTGTTCAACGACCCGAGCAAAGTCGAGTTCGTGGTGCAGTCGTCCGATGCGCGGATTCCCAATCTGCTCACCGACAAGGTCGACATGAGCTGCCAGTTCATCACCGTCACCGCCAGCCGCGCGCAGCAAGTGGCATTCACCTTGCCGTACTACCGCGAAGGCGTCGGCCTGCTTTTACCGAACAACAGCAAGTACAAGGAAATCGAAGACCTGCAGGCGGCGGGCGATGATGTAACTGTCGCGGTGCTGCAGAACGTGTATGCCGAAGAGCTGGTGCACCAGGCATTGCCCAAGGCCAAGGTCGATCAGTACGACAGCGTCGACCTGATGTATCAGGCAGTGAACTCCGGCCGCGCCGATGCCGCCGCCACCGATCAGTCCTCGGTCAAATACCTGATGGTGCAGAATCCCGGCCGTTACCGCAGCCCGAGCTACGCCTGGAGTCCGCAAACTTACGCCTGCGCGGTCAAACGTGGCGATCAGGACTGGCTGAACTTCGTCAACACCGCGCTTCATGAAGCCATGACCGGAGTTGAGTTCCCGACCTACGCCGCTTCGTTCAAACAATGGTTCGGTGTTGATCTGCCATCTCCAGCCATCGGTTTCCCAGTCGAATTCAAATGATCCCGTGAAAGTGGGGCGATTTCAGTCGCCCCGCTCAAGGTACTGCTGACCATGAACTATCAGTTGAACTTTGCCGCCGTGTGGCGCGATTTCGACACCTTGCTGGCGGGGCTCGGTCTGGGCTTGCAGCTGGCGCTGGTGTCGATCGCCATCGGCTGCGTGATCGGCCTGCTGATGGCGTTTGCCTTGCTCTCCAAACATCGCGCCTTGCGGGTGTTGGCCTCGGTGTACGTCACGGTAGTGCGTAACACGCCGATCCTGGTGTTGATTCTGTTGATCTACTTTGCCTTGCCAAGTCTGGGGATTCGTCTGGACAAGATTCCTTCGTTCATCATCACGCTGTCGCTGTATGCCGGCGCGTACCTGACCGAAGTCTTCCGTGGCGGCTTGTTGAGCATTCCCAAAGGCCTGCGTGAAGCGGGGTTGGCGATCGGCCTCGGCGAGTGGCAGGTCAAGGCTTACGTCACCGTGCCGGTAATGCTGCGCAACGTGTTGCCGGCGCTGTCGAACAACTTCATTTCGCTGTTCAAGGACACCTCGCTGGCGGCTGCGATTGCAGTGCCGGAGCTGACCTATTACGCGCGCAAGATCAACGTCGAAAGCTACCGGGTGATCGAAACCTGGCTGGTGACCACGGCGTTGTATGTCGCGGCCTGTTACCTCATTGCCATGCTGCTGCGTTACCTCGAGCAGCGTCTGGCGATCCGCCGATAGGAGGCTGCGATGTACCAATCACCCAGTTGGTTGCATGAATTGTGGCTCGCCCGCGAGCCGTTATGGCAAGGCTTTCTGACCAGTGTTCAGGTCTCGGCGCTGGCCATTGTGCTCGGCACCTTGCTTGGTGTGGTCGCCGGGCTGGTCCTGACATATGGCAAGTTCTGGATGCGTGCACCGTTCCGCGTTTACGTCGATCTGATTCGCGGCACGCCTGTGTTTGTGCTGGTGCTGGCCTGCTTCTATATGGCGCCTGCGCTCGGCTGGCAGATCAGCGCGTTTCAGGCCGGAGCCCTGGGCCTGACGCTGTTTTGCGGCTCGCACGTCGCCGAAATCGTTCGTGGCGCGCTGCAAGCCTTGCCGCGAGGGCAGATGGAGGCGGGCAAAGCCATCGGCCTGACGTTCTACCAATCCCTCGGCTACGTCCTGTTGCCTCAGGCGCTGCGGCAGATCCTGCCGACCTGGGTCAACTCGTCCACCGAAATCGTCAAGGCTTCGACCTTGCTCTCGGTGATCGGCGTGGCCGAACTGCTGCTCAGCACGCAACAGATCATTGCCCGGAACTTCATGACCCTGGAGTTCTATCTGTTCGCCGGTTTTCTGTTCTTCGTCATCAACTACGGCATCGAATTACTCGGCCGGCACATTGAAAAGCGGGTGGCCCTGCCATGACTCAAGCTCAAGTTGCTTCACAGGATCAGGCATTGCTGGACATTCGCAGCCTGCACAAACAGTACGGCGCGGTGGAAGTGCTCAAGGGTGTCGACCTGAGCATGCAGCGCGGCAATGTCGTCACGCTGATCGGTTCCAGCGGCTCGGGCAAGACCACGTTGCTTCGCTGCGTGAACATGCTCGAAGAATTCCAGGGCGGGCAGATCCTGCTCGACGGCGAATCCATCGGCTACGACGAGGTCAACGGTAAACGTGTGCGCCATGCGGAAAAGGTCATTGCCCGCCATCGTGCGATGACCGGCATGGCCTTCCAGCAATTCAACCTCTTCCCGCACCTGACCGCGTTGCAGAACGTCACCTTGGGCCTGCTCAAAGTGAAGAAGATGCATAAGGACGAAGCCGTGGTGCTCGCCGAAAAATGGCTGGAGCGCGTCGGCCTGCTGGAGCGGCGCAATCACTTTCCCGGTCAGTTGTCCGGTGGCCAGCAACAGCGCGTGGCGATTGCCCGAGCGATTGCGATGAATCCGAGCCTGATGCTTTTTGACGAAGTCACCTCGGCCCTTGACCCGGAGCTGGTCGGCGAGGTGCTCAACGTGATCAAGGGCCTGGCCGAGGACGGCATGACCATGTTGCTGGTGACCCACGAAATGCGTTTCGCTTTCGAGGTTTCGGACAAGATCGTTTTCATGAATCAAGGGCGAATCGAAGAGCAGGGGCCTCCCAAGGAACTGTTCGAACGCCCGCAATCGCCGCGTCTGGCGGAATTTCTCAAGAGCACGCGGTTTTGAATCTGCACTTTTGCAATCAGGAGAAACACCCATGAGTATTACGCGTTACGGCACCGGCAGCACCGCCGCCGGCGGCCAGCCTCGTCCATTCGCCCGCGCTGTCGAAGCGGATGGCTGGCTGCATGTGTCCGGTCAGGTACCGGCGGTGGATGGCGAGATCATTGTTGGCGGCATCGTCGAGCAGACCCATCAGACCATGAAGAACCTGATCGCGATTCTGGAAGAGGCCGGTTATGGCCTGGAAGACGTGGTACGGGCCGGTGTGTGGCTGGACGATCCTCGGGATTTCAGCAGCTTCAACAAGGTCTTCGCCGAGTACTTCAAACCCGAACACGCCCCGGCGCGGGCCTGTGTGCAGGCGAGCATGATGGTCGATTGCAAGGTTGAGATCGACTGCATTGCCTACAAGAAGAAGGCCTGAAACACGCCGATCGTTCCGACGCTATGCGTGGGAATGCAGCCCGGGACGCTCTGCGTCCCAAAAGCGGACGCGGAGCGTCCGGTGAGGCATTCCCACGCGGAGCATGGGAACGATCATTGGCTGTAAACTCCCGGCGACTTTGAATGGAACCCACTGAAATGACCGAAGACACCATCAAGCGCCGGGCTCGCGGTCTGGACCGGGCGTTCGATATCCTCGATTTTCTCAAGGAAATCGGCCAGCCGCTGCGCCCCAATGACATCGCCAATGGCATTGGCAGCCCGAAATCGACGGTCTACGAATTGGTCGCATCCTTGCTGGAACGGAGAATTCTGGAGCCGGTGGGCAGGGACGGTCACGTCTATCTGGGCCGCCAGTTGTACTTCCTCGGCCAGGCGCATCTGCGCCATTTCGACCTCAGTCGTGAGGCCGATCACGCCCTGCAGGAAATCGTCAGCCAGACCCGCGAAACTGCGCAGATGTGCCTGCTCAATGGGCGCAAATACACGGTGGCGCTGATGAAGGAGGGCGAGCGCCATTTCCGCATCTCATCCGATATTGGCGAAAACGCGCCGATCCCGTGGACCGCCTCCGGGCGCCTGCTGCTCGCGCATTTGAGCGACCAGCAGATCATCGACCTGATCGACGAAGACGACTACATCCTGCCCGACGGCGAACGCCTGCCACTGGAACGTTTTCTGGCGGAAATTCGTCAGGCTGGCATCGATGGCTTCTTCTCCTTCGACAGCGTCGCCGACACCTTCACCCATTGCTTCGCCGCGCCGGTCAAAGACCCGCAAGGCGTGGCCATTTGTACTTTGTGCATCGTCGCCCCACGGGCCGATGCGAAAAACAATTACAACGACTATCGCCGGGTATTGATCGAGAGCGCCAACAGCCTCGCCCGGCGGATCAACGAATAACCGCGGCTGCCTGCGGCCGCGCCTGTGAGGATTCGACCATGACCACTGCCATCAACTCTGCCGTAGAAAAAGGCGATGCCGCCATCGGTGCGCAACTGACCCGCGACGTCAGTCTGCCGGCGCTGGTGCTGCACCGCGAGGCCCTGGAGCACAACATTCGCTGGATGCAGAAGTTTGTCAGCGACAGTGGCGCGGAACTGGCGCCCCATGGCAAAACCAGCATGACCCCAGCCCTGTTCAAGCGACAGCTCGACGCCGGCGCCTGGGGCATCACCCTCGCCAGCGCCACGCAGACACGCGCCGCTTATGCCCACGGCGTGCGCCGGGTGCTGATGGCCAACCAACTGGTCGGCACGCCGAACATGGCGCTGATTGCCGATCTGCTCGCCGATCCGACGTTCGATTTCTATTGCATGGTCGATCACCCGGATAACGTCGCCGACCTCGGGGCTTACTTCGCTTCGCGGGGCGTGAAGCTCAACGTGATGATCGAATACGGCGTGGTCGGCGGACGCTGCGGTTGCCGCAGCGAGCAGGAAGTCATCGAACTGGCCAAGGCCATCGACGCGCAACCGGCGCTGGCCCTGACCGGCATCGAAGGTTACGAAGGCGTGATCCACGGCGACCACGCAGTCAGCGGCATTCGCGAGTTCGCCGCATCGCTTGTGCGCCTGGCGGTGCAGCTGCAGGACAGCGGCGCCTTTGCGATCGCCAAACCGATCATCACCGCGTCCGGCTCGGCCTGGTATGACCTGATTGCCGAATCCTTCGAAACGCAAAACGCCGCTGGCCGCTTCCTCAGCGTGTTGCGCCCGGGCAGTTACGTGGCGCACGACCACGGCATCTACAAAGAGGCGCAGTGCTGCGTGCTCGACCGTCGCAGCGACCTGCACGAAGGCCTGCGCCCGGCGCTGGAAGTCTGGGCTCATGTGCAGTCGCTGCCGGAACCGGGTTTTGCGGTGATTGCTCTGGGCAAGCGCGATGTCGCCTTCGACGCCGGTTTGCCGGTGCCGTTGTTGCGCTACAAGGCCGGCGTGGTGCCGGCGACAGGTGATGATGTCGGCGCGTGCAAGGTCACCGCGGTGATGGATCAGCATGCGTTCATGACCGTAGCGCCGGGTGTCGAGTTGCGGGTCGGCGACATCATTTCCTTTGGTACTTCGCATCCATGCCTGACGTTTGACAAATGGCGTGTTGGGTTGCTGGTGGATGAGCAGTTGGCGGTCATCGAGACCATGGAAACTTGTTTCTAAGGCTTGAGACCGAGTCGCGGCCAATCGCTGGCAAGCCAGCTCCCACAGGGCCGGAGGTGATTACCCAATTTATGTTCACCTTGACTATGTGGGAGCTGGCTTGCCAGCGATGACGCCACAACAGCCACCACCGAACGACCAGAGACCCTACCAGATGACCACGCTCAGCCCTCTGGGGCCCAACACCCCGCGCATCGCCCTGATCGGCAAATGCATGATCGAACTGCAGCAACGCGCCGACGGCAGTCTGCAGCAAAGCTTCGGTGGCGATACCCTCAACACGGCGGTGTACCTGTCCCGTGCGCTGGGCTACAAGGCGCAAGTCGACTACGTCACCGCGTTGGGCGATGACAGTTTCAGCGACGCGATGTGCCAGATCTGGCGCAGCGAAGGCATCGGCCTCGATCTGGTGCAGCGCCTGCCCGGTCGGCTGCCCGGTCTGTACTGCATCCAGACCGACGCCAACGGCGAGCGGCGTTTCCTGTACTGGCGCAACGAAGCGGCGGTACGCGATTGCTTCACCACCCCTGCGGCCGAGCCGATCCTCGCGGCGTTGCCGGACTACGACGTGCTGTATTTCAGCGGGATCACCCTCGCTGTACTCGGAATGCAAGGCCGCGCCCGACTGATCAAGACCCTGATTGAAGCCAGACAGCGCGGCGCACGCATCGTTTTCGACAACAACTACCGCCCGCGCCTGTGGGCGTCGGTGGAAGAGGCGCGCGCGGCATATCGCAGCGTCCTGCCTTATGTCGATCTGGCGTTGCTGACGGTGGATGACGAACAGGCGCTGTTCGGGTTTGCCGATTGCGCTGAGGTGTTTGCCACGTATGCACAGATCGGCACGGCGGAAGTGGTGCTCAAGCGCGGCGCCGAGGCGTGTCTGATTCGCTGCGATGGTGAGGCGTTCGAAGTGCCGGCGCAGAAGGTCGATAAGGTCGTCGACACCACAGCGGCGGGGGACTCGTTCAGCGCGGCGTATCTGGCCAGGCGCTTGCTCGGCGGCAGTCCGGCGGAGGCGGCAGCGGCGGGGCATGAATTGGCCAGTCGGGTGATTCAAGTACCCGGAGCGCTGATCCCCAGAATTTGAAATGCAATCCCTTGTAGGAGCTGACGAGTGCAACGAGGCTGCGATCTTTTGATCTTGATCCGCAAACGCAGAATCAACAGATCGCAGCCTCGTTGCACTCGTCAGCTCCTACACAGCAGCAGTGATCAATCCCGATAAAACACCTGCACCAGGTGATAGCCAAACTTGCTCTTGATCGGCCCATGCACGGTGCGCAGCGGTTTCTTGAAAATCACTGCATCAATCGCCCCGACCATCTGTCCCGGCCGCACTTCGCCCAGATCGCCGCCGCGCTTGCCGGACGGGCAGGTGGAAAACTTCTTCGCCAGCACATCGAACGCTTCACCCTTGGCGATGCGCTGTTTGAGTTGTTCGGCCTCTTCGGCAGTTTTCACCAGAATGTGGCGGGCTTGGGCTTTCATCGTGCGATACCTGATAACGGGTGACGGCGGGGCGCGCGATTATGCCTCAAGTCACGGGATCGGGGTGCTCAACTTGCGGATCTTGCTCGCCAGGACCTCGAGTACAAACGGCTTGGCGACCATGTCCATGCCTGCTTCGAGAAAGCCCTGACGCTCGGCAGCTATTTGCGCGTAACCGGTCATGAACAGCACTTTAAGATCCGGCCGATGCTGGCGAGCAATCTCCGCCAACTGGCGACCGTTCATGCCCGGCAGCCCGACATCAGTGACCAGCAGATCGATGCGTTGTGCGGATTCGAGCAGCGGCAGGGCGGTCTGCGCGTTTTCCGCTTCGAAGGTTTTGTAGCCCAGCTCCTTGAGCAGATCGAGTACCAGCATGCGCACCGCCGGATCATCTTCAACGACCAGCGCGGTTTCACCGGTCGATGACGCCGCAATCGGTTCGGCATTCTTCACCGACACCGCCTCGGCATCCAGTTCAAGCAAACGCGGCAAGTACAGACGTACGCAAGTGCCTTGTCCCGGCACACTGTCGAGGCTGACATGGCCGCCGGACTGCTGGGCAAATCCGTAGATCATCGACAGCCCCAGTCCGGTGCCCTGGCCGATCGGCTTGGTGGTAAAAACGGGTCGAACGCCTTGGAGCGAATTGACGGCGTCATGCCGGTGCCGTTATCGCTGACCGCGAGCATGACGTATTCCCCGGCCTTTACCGGCTCGAGAATGGTGATGTCGCTGCTGTCGAGGTACACGTTCGCGGTCTGGATCAGCAACGCGCCGCCCTCCGGCATCGCATCGCGGGCGTTGATCACCAGGTTGAGCAGGGCATTTTCCAACTGACTGACGTCGGTGCTGACGGGCCACACGTCGTCGGGCAGGCGCAATTGCAGATCGATGGCATCGCCCTTGGTGCGCCGGATCAGGTCTTCCAGCGAGTGCACCAACTCGTTGACGTTCAGTTGTTTGCGGTCCAGCGACTGGCGCCGCGAGAACGCCAGCAAGCGGTGGGTCAGCGCCGCTGCGCGATTGGCCGATGACACCGCCGCCTCGGTGAAGCGGCCAATCTCGTCGGCGCGTCCGTTGGCGATATAGCGCTGCATCAAATCCAGACTGCCGATGATGCCCGTGAGCATGTTGTTGAAGTCATGAGCGATGCCGCCGGTGAGCTGGCCGACAGCTTCCATTTTCTGCGCGTGGCGCAGAGCATCTTCGGCGCGCTCGCGCTCGAACATCTCGTTCTGCAAACGCTGGTTGGCCTGGGCCAGTTGTTCGGTGCGGGCGCTGACTCGCTCTTCGAGGGTTTCATTGAGATTGCGCAGGGCTTCCTCGGTTTTTTGCGCTCGGTCTCATCGATGACAAAGATGTAGAAACCGTTGACCGCACCGTCCGCGCCATGACGGGGCAGATAGTTCATCAACGCGTGACGGGTGCTGCCGTCGCGGTGCGGCGTGTAGAAACTGAACGAACAGGAGCGTCCTGCCAGCGCTTCAGCGATAAAAGGTGCACGCAGGAAATACGCCTCTTCGCCGATGACTTCGCGAATCGTACGACCGTACAGCTCTTGCGGAGTCAGCCCGTACCAGTCGAGATAGGCCGCGTTGTTCAGGCGAAAACGTTCTTCGGCGTCGACATAGCTGATCAGGATCGGCATGGCGTTGATGATCAGCTGCAATTCGGTCTGGCTCTGACGCAGCGCCTGTTCGGTGTGTTTGCGTTCGGTCAGGTCCAGCGCCGCGCCGAGAAAACGCACCGGCCGACCATGATGATCCTTGTAGCAACGGCCGCGTGCGAACACCCAGCGCAGCGTGCCATCAGCCTGCAGCAAGCGGTATTCCTCGGCGTACTCAGTGCCATGAGTAATGCAATACTTGATGCCGCGCGCGACCATGGCGCGGTCTTCGGGGTGTACCCCGTGCAGATATTCGCTGATCGGCAACTGCCCGGCCCTGGCCGGATCGACACCGTGCAATTCGGCAAAGTGCGCATCGGCGATGAAGCGGTCTTCGCCAATGTCCCAGTCCCAGGTACCTACCGCGTCGGTGGCGGCCAAGGCCAGTTGCAGGCGTTCTTCGGACTGGCGCTGGGCCTTGAGGCTTTCCTCGGAACGGCGCTGCAACTCCAGGGCGATGCGGCGGCGTTCGTTGGTTTCGATGGCGGTGATCAGAATTCCAGCCACCTGGGCGGTTTCATCGCGAATCGGGCTGTAGGTCAGATCCAGCCAGAAATCGGTTTTCTTGCCGTCACGTTGCACGCTGAACCGCTGCTCGCTGAAGCTGCGTACCTGGCCCTGTAACACCGCCTGATAAATCGGTTCGGAGAAATCCCGGACTTCCGGCCAGACGTCATGAGTCGGTTGCCCGAACGCTTCGGGATGTTTGCTGCCAGCGAGCAGGGCAAAACCATTGTTGTAGATCTGCGTGAGTTGCGGACCCCATAACAGCAGCATCGGCATCGGTGAATGAATGACGATATCCACCGCCGTGCGCAAGCTCTGCGGCCAGGTGCCGGCGGGGCCCAGCGGGCTGCGGCTCCAGTCGGTGCGGGCAATCAGGGCCTGAGCGTCATCGGTGGTGGGTACAGCGTTCATGTTTCAATCCTGAGCGTGGTTCGGTGAGACGGGGTCTATCATTGTTGCAGGAGCCGCGCCAAGCGTAGGCCAAATCTGCTCATTCAATGCTTCGCGGGTGCTGTCAGCCATGGAAATCGATGCACTGTTGACAATATTGTCGCAAAAAAACGGTTCTGATCTGTTCCTCTCTACCGGCGCAGCGCCGAGCGCGCGCATTGACGGTGTGCTGAGAGCTTTGAGCGATCAGCCATTCAAACCCGGCGAAACCGCGGCCATCGCCGCCTCCTGATGGACGCCGAGCAACGCCGGGAGTTCGACCGGGATCTGGAAATGAACCTGGCAATCTCCCGAACGGGCGTCGGGCGCTTCCGGGTAAACATTTTCAAGCAGCGCAACGATGTGTCGATTGTCATCCGCAATGTCAAACTCGACATCCCGCGATTCGAAGACCTGAAGCTGCCGCCGGTGTTGCTGGAAACGGTGATGCTCAAGCGAGGGTTGATTCTGTTTGTAGGCGCAACCAGTTCAGGCAAGTCGACGTCGCTGGCGGCACTCATAGATCACCGCAACCGCCACAGTGCCGGGCACATCGTGACGATCGAAGACCCGATCGAATATATCCACCGGCACCAGCGCTCGATCGTCAATCAGCGCGAAGTCGGTGTCGACACACGCAGTTTCCAAGCTGCTTTGAAGAACACGCTGCGCCAGGCCCCGGATGTGGTATTGATCGGCGAAATACGTGATCGCGAAACCATGGAGCATGCGTTGTCATTCGCCGATACCGGGCATCTGGTGTTGTCGACCTTGCACGCGACCAATGCCAATCAGGCGCTGGATCGGATTATCAATATGTTCCCTGAAGAGCGGCGACCGCAGTTGCTGCAAGCGCTAGGCAATAACCTGAAAGCATTTATCTCACAGCGCTTGGTGCGTACTGTTGATGGTCAACGAAGGGCTGCTGTTGAGGTATTGCTAGGCACGCCAACGGTGGGAGATCTGGTTCGGCGAAATGAACTGGGAGAACTTAAAAGCGTTATGGAAAAGTCGGAGGGTGCAGGTATGCAAACATTCGACTCCGCGCTTTATAAGCTGGTTGAAGAAGGTGTCGTCGATGTAGATGAAGCAATTAAACATGCAGATTCTGTGAATAATTTAAGATTGCGGATAAAGCTGCGCTCAGACGATAGAATCAAAGATGATTCGTCGGGTGGTTGGGGGTTGATTGAGTAAAGTGGATGTTTATTGAGTTCGTGTTTGTTCTGTTGAAGTTTTCGCTCTGAAATGTTGGTTAATAACTAACTGGTTGATTGATGTTTGGTTCTGTTTAAAGTTTAAAGGCGTCGATTATGACGCTAATGAATTTAAACTAGGACAGAACATGAAGATCAGAAGTGGTTCCTCTGGTAGTGCAGTTGTGGCTGCGCAGGAAAATCAGTTATGCATTAAAGCTGATGGGCTAGAGCGGAAAAAATAACGTCAGTGCTTTATGCGTTGTATAAAGTGCGACAAAGTGCAGCGTTGATCGATATGGAGTCAATTACTTTGACCTTGGAGGAAGAATCCTCTTTTTATTATGTGCACAAGACTTTCAGCAAAATGCTGGCGGATCTGATCAAGCCATACGATCGTAACGCGGTTGCAATCGTCACCAGCGCCGGGCTTGACGTCTGGATCAACAACGGAAGTGGCGCTGAAAGCATACGACAGAAAATACAATCTGACCCGAATGAGCAGGCAGTCCTGAAAATAATCATGGAGGGCGCGGCGCAAACGGGTGGAGCAGTCCGCTCGGTAACGGACGATGCCAGTTATGCTCAATGGCTGCGCTTTCACGGGCTGTTGGTCCCGACTGATGTCGAGCAACTGGAATCTCTGCTGAATTTTCTGCAATGGGAATTCCGCCGTAGTGACCGTATCGCCAGTTACTGGGACTACATCAACGGCCACGATGGTGGCTCAGCTGCATTGACCGTAACTCAGTGTCAAGAAATTCGTACAGTGACCGCAAAACTGGTTCCCGCCGGAAAAGGTTTACTGGACATGTTGTATGAAAACGTCAAGCCCGTTTTACATGACGGGATTGATTGGGAGACTGCCGACGAGGTGCTGCAGGAACTTGTGCATCATCAGTTTTCCTATGATTTGGCGAAGAAGTATATTGATGCACTGCAGTGGTGGGGCGCTCGTGCTGTCGAGGAGTGCGATGCGTATGATTATGCGCAAGTTCTCTACACGGCCATTCTTCTTCAACTTGATCCAGGTATTGGCAACAAGAAACAGCGCAACGTAATCGCTGGCTATGATATTTATCATCCAGCCGTTGCCGCCGATAAGAGCATGTCCAGTATTCGGCAGAGCTTTGAGCAGCATCTTGTCGGCCAGAAAATCGTGCCCCGCGCGTTGGTGCCTTTGGCATCACATATGCTGCTGTCCGCGGTGGCCCCGGTACTGTTGATCGATGGTGTGCCGACATGGCTGACTGCTGGTTCAATCGGATGGGTAACGTTGTCTCAGGCGGTCGGCATGATCGAGCTCAGCGTCAGAGGATCTTCACGCTTTGTTCATTACGATGACGTAATGCTATTTGCCGACATGGGCTCGATAAGTCATGCACTGGGCCAACTCCAGGGCCTGGCTGCAGTTGACGTCATCATTGATTGGGCGTTGATCAACGAGGTGATCACGCAAAGTGATCTGAATGCATCTGTCGCCAATGCCGCCGAGAAAGCTCTGGGTGCCTATCAAATACATGTAGAAACGATGGTCAACGGCGTGAAGGCGTTTTCCACGCCAGTACCCAATCGGAAGAAGCTCGCGCTGGAGGCTTTGCAAAAAGCTTTACCGGAATGTGATTTTCTCGAGGACCCGCTACTTCGGCCGGAAACTTTTTCCAGTGCACGAGTATCAATGCTGGATTTGCACATCGAGGGTGTACTGACTTCGGGCGAATGGGACTGGAATGAAACACCACACATTCTGAGCCGATATCCGCAGTTGATGAGGCTGGCGATTAATCAAGATGTTTTTGAGGCGGAGGTTCGAAAGTATCACCGCAACATTCACAAAGCGATAGCTTCCAATATAAAGCTGGCCCTGTCTGGAATGCCCCGCCCGGATCGCGATATTTTTGCAAAAAACAAGATAACTTTCTTTACTGTGCGGGCGCCAGTTACTGAAATTATCTACCCCAGTAGCAATTACAACTTGGTGGGCGTGGCCAACAAGGGGCCTCAAAGTTTCGAGGTGCAAGCGAAGAAAGATCAGGCACGGGGCGCTTCGCGGTGATCATGATCGCCTCATACGGTGATAATGAATTTCTCTGCTATGAGTTGTTCAGCCTTTTGGGCGAATGTCGAAGAAATGACGCTTTGGGTGAATTGATTCTGAAAACTCAAAAAATGAAGATGCAAGCCAGGCTGGATTTTCAAGGAAAGAGCAATGATAAGTCATCTCCTCTTCCCGCAACCCATAATGTTCCGACTGACTTTCATAGCTACACGCAGGGTACACGTCCCCGCCCTAATGCCTCCGATATCATGGTCATAGAAAAGCTGGGGACGCTTGCTGCGCCGACAACTCCGCCAGCGGGCAAGCACAGTCTTTATCAGTTCTTCATGGACGAACATATAAACAATATCGCGCAATTCGTGATAACGCACCGGCCTATCGGCAGCCTCGATGAACTGAAGTTGGCGTTTACTGATCTTACGGAAAGAGAGTCTCTGACCAAGAAGACCGACGAATGGGTGACGTTTGTAGTTGATCTGGTTGTGCCCTTCAAACGATGCATTGAAGACATTGCTTCGGGTGAGCGCAACAAAGTCGTGGATGGCATTTATGCCTGCACGATGGATGCGATCGGGATTTTCTTCACTGTCTTGGGCGCCCCGGCAAAGATACTGACTATTGCAGCAAGAACAGTTTCGCTGACGGCGAAACTCGCCAGCGTCGTGAAATATTCCTTGAAGTTGACGGTGTCGACATTCAACCCCATAGATGGGTTACCGACGGCCGGATACCTCGCGACCAAGTCACTTTTGAAAAGCGGCCTTGAATTAAGCAGGCAGGGCGTCAAGCTACTCGACTCAGCGACCTCGCAATTGCATCGATTGACCGGTAGACGTCAATCCGTGGACTTTCTGAAGTTATCCAGTTTGCCCCAAGCCGGTCAGGGCAAATGGAAACCCCGGGCAGGTGCCGCCGATGTGGTTAACGTATGTGCGTTGAACAGAAACAATCAATGGTATGCGATAAGCAGTCGCGGTACTCCGTGGGGAAAACGCTGGCTGACTTCCAGTTTCAGCACGCGTTCACTGTGCCTGGCGTGCGTCCCGAGAGCTATACGCGACATATCGTCCAGAACAGTCTGCCGATTGCGCGGGAAAAGGTTGACGCGGCAGTCAACCTGCTCAGCATGCCAAAGCTCAATACCAAGACCGATTTTGCCATTGGCCTGTTTTTAGGCACCACCCCTGGAGGGCGAGATGAGTTTGCGACTTTATTGACGGCTGTTCGATTGAACGTCTGCGACACCTCCGCCAGCAATTTCGTGCTGGACAGTGCAAAAATCGGTGATCAAACCATTGAAGTCAGCCAGACCCAATACAGCGAATGGAAAAAGGCCGGCTTGCACGAGAAGGAAAGTGTCGAGTACTTGATCATCAACAACCGAAATCTCAATTCCCGTTTCAATGCAGCAGGTTTTAATTACGGTGAGGTTGCGGACGATCTGCTTCATGAGATGTTCCGCGCAGGGGCAGGCAAAACTGATTTGATTACCGCCCCGGCCAGTATGCAGAACAACACTGCCGTCCTCGATGTGGCACCGTTGCTGAATCTCGCGGCTGGGCGCCTGCCGAAACCGGGTGGCGGGTTTCACAGTGCTGCTGAAGCTCGTTCGAATGCCGACTCCTATGCAGTGTTGACTGCGCTGCTGAGTCAGGTGGAAACGGATGCTGCTGCATACTTCAAGAACGTCCAAATCCTCAATGCAGCGGTCAACCGTCACATCGGTCGGACGATAGAGAGTGAAGTTCTCATTGAATTGAACGGTGATTGATTCGTAACCCTGCCCCATGCTGGCACGGGGCAGCGTTGCTTCATGGCGCGCAGTCGCTGAGCTCACGCCGATCCCGAAACTGCTCCAGCGCTTCGGGATTGGCCAGCGCATCGGTGTTCTTCACCGGCCGCCCATGCACCACGTCTCGCACCGCCAGCTCGACAACCTTACCGCTGATGGTGCGTGGAATATCCGTCACCGCAACAATCTTCGCCGGTACATGCCTAGGGGTGGTATTGGCGCGGATAACGTCACGAATGCGCTGTTGCAGCTGGTCGTTGAACATCAGTCCTTCGCGCAATCGCACAAATAACACGACCCGCACATCATCCTGCCACTGCTGGCCAATGGCGACGCTGTCCAGCACGTCGGTGATTTTCTCGACCTGACGATAAATTTCCGCCGTGCCGATCCGCACGCCACCCGGATTGAGCACGGCATCCGAACGGCCATGAATCATCATCGCGCCGTGGGGCAATTGTTCGGCGTAGTCACCCTGTGCCCAGACGCCAGGAAACAGGCTGAAATAAGACTGTCGCAGCTTCGCGCCGTCAGGGTCATTCCACAAACCAATCGGCATCGCCGGGAAATGCCGAGTGCAGACCATTTCGCCTTTTTCACCGATTACCGGCTGGCCTGCGTCGTTCCATACCTCCACGGCCATGCCGAGGCTTTTGCCCATGATTTCCCCGCGCCGTACCGGTGACACTGGGTTGCCGTTGACGAAACAGGACACGATGTCGGTGCCACCGGACATCGAGGCCAGGCACACGTCGGTTTTCAAGTCGCGGTAAACGAAATCGTAACTTTGCGGCGACAGCGCCGAGCCTGTACACAACAGCGTTTTCAAGCTGCTCAAGTCATGACTTTCCCTGGGCCTGGCGCCGCTGCTCTCCAGCGTGGCAAGAAACTTGGGACTGGTGCCAAACACGCTGATGCGTTCGTCGTCGATCAGGTCGAGCAGACGCTGAGGGTCCGGATGAAACGGTGAGCCGTCGTAGAGCACGACAGCGCTGCCAACCGCGAGCGCCGAAACCAGCCAGTTCCACATCATCCAGCCGCAGGTTGTGTAGTAGAACAGGCGATCACCAGGTCCGAGGTCGCAATGTAGGCCGTGCTCTTTGACGTGTTGCAGCAGCACGCCGCCGGTGCTGTGGACGATGCATTTCGGTACGCCGGTGGTGCCGCTGGAGTACAGCACGTAAAGCGGATGGTTGAACGGCACCGGGGTGAAATCCGGCTCGCAGCCGGGTAGATAAAAATCTTCCCAGAAGGAGACGCCGGCCAGGGTTTGGTAATCCTCGATGCGAGCTTGCGGGCGAGCGTACGGCACGATAATCAACTGCTGCAGCGACGGCAGTTGCGCCAGGATTTCGTTGAGCTTGGCGGTCTGATCGAGGGTTTTTCCGGCGTATTGATAACCGGCGCAGGTGAGCAGCACTTTCGGTTCGATCTGGCCAAAGCGATCAATCACGCCATGGGTGCCAAAGTCGGGCGACGAGCAGGACCAGATCGCGCCGAGGCTGGTGGTGGCCAGCATTGCCACCAGCGTCTGCCAGGTGTTGGGCATGCACGCCGCCACGCGATCACCTTGAGCCACACCGGCCGCGCGCAGGCTCGCCTGAAAACCGGCGACGTGTTCGGCCAGTTCGGCCCAGGTCAGCTGTTCGCGCTGGCCATTTTCCGCGACGGCGACCACTGCTACCGCATCATCGCGACGGCGCAGCAGGTGTTCAGCGAAGTTCAGCGTCGCGCCCGGAAACCATTCGGCGCTGGGCAGCTCTGCACCTTCACGCAGAATGGCGTCTGGCTGAGTGTGGAAGCGGATGTCGAAGAAATCGACGATCGCTTGCCAGAAAGCGGGGCGCTGCTCGATGCTCCATTGGTGCAGGGCAGGGTAGCCATCGAGCTGCAGCGAATGCCGTTGATTGATCTCGCGCCGAAAGGCGTCCAGACGCGAACGGGCGATACGCTGGGCGTCGGGTTGCCAGAGGATCTCGGACATGGGGTTGCCTCTTCTTATCGGATTACACATACCCTGTACGAGTGAGCCTGCTCGCGATAGCGGTGTGCCAGACCCGTAACAGGTGACTGATGTACCGCTATCGCGAGCAGGCTCACTCCTACAGAGGGCCAGGTGTTTATTGCGCCAGCCAGCCACCATCGATATTCCACGCCGCGCCGCGCACCTGGCTGCCCGCTTCGCTGCACAAGAACAGCACCAGCTCACCGAGATGCTGCGGCGTGACGAACTCCAGCGACGGCTGTTTTTCGGCGAGCAGATCATGCTGAGCCTGCTGAGGATCGATGCCCTTGGCCGCGCGATCATCGATCTGCTTCTGCACCAGCGGCGTCAACACCCAGCCCGGACAGATCGCATTGCAGGTGACATTGCTGGTCGCGGTTTCGAGCCCGACCACTTTGGTCAGGCCGATCACGCCATGCTTTGCGGCGACATATGCGGCTTTGCCGGTGGAGCCGACCTGACCATGCACCGAGGCGATATTGATGATGCGCCCCCAGTTTTTCCGACGCATGCCCGGCAGGCTCAGACGCGTGCTGTGAAACACCGACGACAGGTTGATCGCGATGATCGAATCCCAGCGCTCCACCGGGAACTCTTCCACTGCCGCGACATGCTGAATACCCGCGTTGTTGACCAGAATGTCGACGCCTCCAAACTCACGCTCGGCGTAAGCAACCATGTCGGCAATCTGCGCCGGGTCGCTGACATCGGCGGGATGATGGCCAACCTTGCCGCCGTACTGAGCGACGTCAGCGATCACTTTCGAGGCGTCGCCGAAGCCATTGAGAATCAGATTGGCGCCGGCCTTGGCCAGGCTCAGCGCGATGCCCAGGCCGATGCCGCTGGTGGAGCCGGTCACCAAAGCTGTCTTGCCGGAAAGAGTGGTCATGAATACCTCACACAATGCCAGTGGCGTAGAAAGTGCCGATCACCACGAAAACTGCCAGGGTCTTGATCAGCGTAATACAGAAAATGTCTTTATAGGCTTCGCGGTGGGTCAGCCCGGTCACCGCCAACAGCGTGATCACCGCGCCGTTGTGCGGCAGGGTGTCCATGCCGCCACTGGCCATCGCTGCGACGCGGTGCAGCACTTCCAGCGGAATATTCGCCGCGTGCGCCGCACTGATGAACTGCTCGGACATCGCCGCCAGCGCAATGCTCATGCCGCCCGAGGCCGAACCGGTGATGCCGGCCAGCAGCGTCACGGTGATCGCTTCGTTGACCAACGGATTGGGAATCTGCTTGAGCCAGTCAGCCAGCACGAGGAAACCGGGCAGCGCCGCAATCACCGCGCCAAAACCGTATTCGGAAGCGGTGTTCATAGCCGCCAGCAGCGCACCGCTGACCGCGCTTTTGCTGCCTTCGGCAAGCTTGCTGCGAATCGCCTGAAGGCCGAACGCCAACACCATGAGGATGCCGACCAGCAACGCCGCCTGCACCGCCCAGATCGCCGTGAGTTTGGCGATCTCGGTGGCGACCGGCGCGGCCATGCCCGGCAGCGCGAGGCTATGAGTCTTGCCGTACCACTGCGGAATCCACTGGGTAAACAGCAGATTCATGATGCCCACCGCCAGCAATGGCGACAGCGCAATCCAAGGGTTCGGCAGCTTGAGATCTTCTGCCGTTTCCGGTTCGTTGCGCAGTTCTGTGCCGTAACCTTCGCCGGCACGCTGCGCCTTGTTGCGCTGACGCTGCAGGAACAGCATCCCGGCGCAGAATACGAAGATCGTGCCGATCACCCCCAGCCACGGCGCCGCCCAGGCGGTGGTGTTGAAGAAGGTGCTGGGGATGATGTTCTGGATCTGCGGCGTGCCGGGCAGGGCGTCCATGGTGAACGAGAACGCACCGAGGGCGATGGTCGCCGGTATCAAACGCTTGGGAATATTGCTCTGGCGAAACATCTCCGCTGCAAACGGGTAAACGGCAAAGACCACGACGAACAGCGACACGCCGCCGTAAGTGAGCAGGGCGCAGACCAGCACGATCACCAGCATCGCTTGCCTGGTGCCGAGCAGGCGAATGGCCGCAGCGACAATCGAGCGGGAGAAGCCCGACAGTTCGATCAACTTGCCGAATACGGCGCCAAGCAGGAACACCGGGAAATACAGTTTGATGAAGCCAACCATTTTGTCCATGAACACCCCGGTGAACGCGGGTGCGACGGCAGACGGATCGGTGAGCAGCACCGCGCCGAGGGCGGCGATCGGGGCGAAGAGGATGACGCTGTAGCCACGGTAGGCAGCCAGCATCAGCAGCGTCAGGGCTGCCAAGGCAATGATCACACTCATGGTGTGTCTCTCCAGGATTGTTATTTTTGTGGGTGGAACGGGTGTGGAGATGTGTTAGCGATTATTGTGCCAACTACCTAACATGTTGATATCTATAGATATTTCATGAAGTACTGAGATTGTGCCGGAAAATTTGTCTCGTTTGTGAGACCAAAAGATCGCAGCCTTCGGCAGCTCCTACAAGGAAATACGTATCAACCCTGTAGGAGCCGCCGAAGGCTGCGATCTTTTGATCTTAAAAACACTATCCAAGATAAGAGATCAGTGTCTCTTTATGTAGACTCAACGATCCCCAGCGCAGCCATTTTCTTGTACAGGGTCGACCGCCCCAGCCCCAGCCGAGCGGCAGCCTCCGGTACTTTCCCATCGCATTGCGCCAAGGTCGACTCGATCAACTGCCGATCAAACCGCGCCCGCGCCTTGGCAAATGTCTCACCGGCCGGCGCTTGCAGACTCGGTTCGGGCGTTCGCTGAACCGGAGTAAACGTGCCAATCGCCGCGCGAATATCCTGTTCGGTCAAGATCAGATCATCACTGAGCAACGCCGCCCGCTCCAGTACGTTGCGCAACTCGCGAATGTTGCCCGGCCACGCATGCTGGCCCAGCAACGCCAGCGCATCGCGGTGCAGTTCATGCTGGCTGCGCAGTTCTTCCAGAATCGCCTCGCTCAGCGCCGGCAGATCATCGAGACGTTCGCGCAGCGGCGGCACCTGGATCGGCAGTACGTTGAGGCGGTAGTACAAATCGGCGCGGAATTCGCCGCGCTTGATCGCCGCCTGCAGATCCGTCGAGGTCGCGGCGATTACCCGCACATCGCTCTGGATCACTTCGTTGGAGCCGACCGGTTCGTACTCTTTTTCCTGCAACACCCGCAGCAGTTTGCTTTGCAGCGGCAGCGGCATGTCGCCGATCTCGTCGAGAAACAGCGTGCCGCCCTGAGCGACCTGCAGTTTGCCGGTGCGCCCCTTGCGATCGGCGCCGGTAAAAGCGCCGGGTGCCGTGCCAAAGAATTCGGCTTCCAGCAGCGCTTCGGGAATCGCCGCACTGTTGATGCTGACGAAGGCTTTGTGTGCCCGTGGCGAGGCGCTGTGAATCGCTTGGGCAAGCAGCTCTTTGCCGGTGCCGGTTTCCCCAGCAGCAAAACGGGCGAATCAGCGCTGGCACTGCGCCGGGCGCGGCGTTTGACTTCGAGGCTGGCGGCGCTGGTGCCGATGAAATGGGCGAAATTGTATTTGGTCTGCCGCGCACGCAGCAGCGAGCGGGTCGAGGCGAGTTCTTCCTGCATACTCAGGTAGCGCTTGAGCATCGGCGACAGCGTGCGCAACTCGTCGAACAGGGCAAAACCGATGGCGCCAATCACGCTGCCGGCGTCGTCGTGGATCGGCAGGCGCATCACCACCAGCGGTTCCTTCGGCGTGTCCTGCATGTCCAGCAGAATGGGGCGACCGGTGCGCACCACTTCGCGCAGCAAGCTGCCGGGGATCACACTTTCGCAGGATTTGCCGATGGCGCCTGCCGCCGATTCGAGACCAAAGCGCCGCGCGTAGCGTTCGTTCATCCAGACGATGTTCGCTTCGCGATCGACGATCACCGTGCCTTCGCTGGACTGCTCGATGATCTCGAACAGCGAACGGATCGCCAGGGTGCGAACCCGTTGATAGTCCTTGAGGCTTTCGGTGGTGTTCATCTGCAGGGTCCTGAAAATATTTCGCCTGTTAAAGGCCTCATCGCGAGCAGGCTCACTCCTACAGGGGAACGCATTCCAATTGCAGGAGTGAGCCTGCTCGGGATAGCCATGACTCGGTTCCGAGGCGAGCGCCGATTATGCCTACCCCGGATGCGCCGCCGCCAACAGCTCTTTGGTGTACGGATGCTGCGGGTTGTCGAACACGTCGTGACTGGCGCCCCGCTCGACGACCTGGCCGTCCTTGATCACGATCATGTCATGGGCGAGCGCGCGCACCACCGCCAGATCATGGCTGATGAACAGGTAGGTCAGACCGTGTTTTTCCTGCAGATCACGGAGCAGGGCGACCACTTGTTTCTGTACGGTGCGGTCGAGGGCCGAGGTCGGTTCATCAAGAAGGATCAGCGCGGGTTTGAGCACCAGTGCCCGGGCAATGGCGATGCGCTGGCGCTGACCGCCGGAAAATTCATGCGGGTAGCGATGGCGGCTCTCCGGATCCAGACCGACTTCCTTGAGAACACGAATTACCTGCTCGTCGCATTCGTCAGCCGTCGATTCGCAATGCACTTCCAGGCCTTCGCTGATGATCTGTGCTACCGACATGCGCGGGCTCAGGCTGCCAAACGGATCCTGAAACACCACTTGCATCTTTCGGCGCCACGGCCGCAGTTGCTTCTGATTGAGACCATCAAGTGCTTCGCCCTGAAAGCGGATACTGCCTTCGGAGTCGAGCAAGCGCAGAATCGCCTGCCCCAGCGTCGACTTGCCCGAACCGGACTCGCCAACAATGCCCAAGGTCTTGCCGCGCTGAATATTCAGGCTGATGCCATCAACTGCGCGCAAATATTGCTTGCGGCGAAACAGTCCGCCACCGACCTGGAAATCGACACGCAGGTCAGCGACTTCCAGCACATTTTCACGTTCGTCACGGGGCAGGGCTTCACCTTCCGGTTCTGCGTTCAACAGCACGCAGCTGTAAGGGTGTTTGGGTTCGGTAAACAGGGTTTCGCAGGGTGCCTGCTCGACGATCTCGCCAGCCTTCATCACGCACACCCGCTGCGCGATGCTGCGCACCAGATTGAGATCGTGACTGATCAGCAGCAGCGACATGCCGAGCCGCTGTTGCAAGGACTTGAGCAGCAAGAGAATCTTGCGCTGCACGGTGACATCCAGCGCCGTGGTCGGCTCGTCGGCAATCAACAACTCCGGTTCGCAGGCCAGGGCCATGGCGATCATCACCCGTTGCCGTTGCCCGCCAGAGAGCTGATGCGGATAAGCTTTCAAGCGTTCCTTGGGCTTTTGAATGCCGACCAGTCCGAGCAATTCGAGAATACGCTGCTGCGCTTGCTTGCCGCCGAGGCCACGGTGCAGCAACAGGGTTTCGCCGATCTGCTTTTCGATGGTGTGCAGCGGATTGAGCGAGGTCATTGGCTCTTGAAAGATCATCGCAATGCGATTGCCGCGCAGCTCACGCAAGACTTTCGGCTCGGCACCGAGCAGTTCCTGTCCGCGATAGCGGATGCTGCCACGGGTTTGCGCCTCCGTATCGGGCAGCAGTTGCAGGATCGAATGCGCGGTCACCGATTTCCCCGAGCCCGATTCGCCGACCAGCGCCAGGCACTCACCGGGGCGGATATCCAGGCACAGTTCTCGCACCACCGTCTGGCCATGGAAGGCGACATTGAGGTTGCGGATTTCGATCAGGTTTTCAGTCATGGTCACGCTTCAGGATCGAGGGTCGAAAGCGTCACGTAACGCTTCGCCGATGAATACCAGCAAGGAGAGGATCAGCGCCAGGGTGAAGAATGCGGTCAACCCGAGCCACGGCGCTTGCAGGTTCTGCTTGCCCTGGCCGATCAGTTCGCCCAGCGAGGCACTGCCGGCCGGCATGCCGAAGCCAAGAAAATCCAGCGCGGTCAACGTCGAAATCGCCCCGGTCAAAATGAACGGCAGATAGCTCAGTGTCGCGTTCATCGCGTTGGGCAGGATGTGCCGGAAAATCACTTTGCGGTCAGTCAGGCCCAAGGCGCGTGCGGCTTTGACGTATTCCAGATTGCGCCCGCGCAAGAACTCGGCCCGTACCACATCGACCAGTGCGAGCCAGGAAAAGAGCGCCATGATCCCCAGTAACCACCAGAAATTCGGCTCGACGAAACCGGAGAGGATGATCAGCAGGTAAAGCACCGGCAGTCCCGACCAGACTTCCAGCACCCGCTGCCCCAGCAGATCGACCCAGCCACCGTAATAGCCCTGCAACGCGCCGGCGGCGATACCGATCAGCGCGCTGACAAACGTGAGCATCAAGGCAAACAATATCGATACCCGAGCGCCAAAGATGACGCGGGCCAGCACATCACGCGCCTGATCGTCGGTGCCCAGCCAGTTGACCGATGTTGGTGGGCTCGGCGCCGGTTTGTTCAGGTCATAGTTGGGCGTGTCATCGCTGAACGGAATCAGCGGGAACAATAACCAGCCGCCGTCCTTGTGGATCAGGTTTTGCACATATTCGCTGCGGTAATCAGCCTGGAAGGGCAGTTGCCCGCCGAACTCCTGTTCGGTGTGGCGCTTGAACACCGGGAAGTACCACTGGCCCTGATAACTGACCATCAACGGCTTGTCGTTGGCGATCAATTCACCACCCAGCGTCAGGATGA
The DNA here is from genome assembly GCA_030544685.1 of Pseudomonas sp. B21_DOA. Taxonomy (NCBI): domain Bacteria; kingdom Pseudomonadati; phylum Pseudomonadota; class Gammaproteobacteria; order Pseudomonadales; family Pseudomonadaceae; genus Pseudomonas; species Pseudomonas sp. B21_DOA. The sequence continues at coordinate 3,641,552 of CP086683.1, forward strand.
ACAGGCCGATGAACAGCCACAGCGACCACCAGCCGCGACGGTTTTTCTTGAAACGTTCGAAACGTCGGCGTCCTAGAGGCGAGAGCTTGAACATCAGGCATTCCTCGCAGCGAAGTCGATACGCGGGTCGACCAGGGTGTAGCAGAGGTCGCCGATCAGTTTTATCAGCAGGCCAAACAGGGTGAAGATGAACAGCGAGCCGAATACCACCGGATAGTCCCGCGAAACCGCCGCTTCGTAACTCATGCGCCCAAGGCCATCGAGGGAAAAATCACTTCGATCAGCAGCGAGCCGGCGAAGAACACGCTGATGAACGCCTGAGGTATGCCTGAGACCACCAGCAGCATCGCGTTACGAAAAACGTGTCCGTACAGTACGCGGCGTTCGCTCAAACCTTTGGCCCGGGCCGTGACGACGTACTGTCGGGTGATTTCATTGAGGAACGAGTTTTTCGTCAGGATGGTCAGGGTGGCGAATCCGCCAATCACGAGTGCGGTGACCGGCAGCACCAGATGCCAGAAATAGTCGGCGATCTTGCCCAGCGTCGACAGCGATTCGAAGTTGTCCGAGACCAGTCCGCGCACCGGAAACCAGTTCAGCGAAGTGCCGCCGGCAAATACCACGATCAGGAACATCGCAAACAGAAACGCTGGCATTGCATAGCCAATGATGATCGCCGTGCTGCTCCAGATATCGAAATGGCTGCCATGGTGGACGGCCTTGCGGATGCCCAGCGGGATCGACACCAGATAGGTGATCAGCGTCGCCCACAGCCCGAGCGAAATGGTCACCGGCATCTTTTCCAGAATCAGGTCGGTGACGGTGGCGCCGCGAAAGAAGCTCTTGCCGAAATCCAGCTGCGCGTAGTTTTTCAGCATCAGCCACAGGCGTTCGTGGGCAGGCTTGTCGAAGCCGTACTGTTTCTCGATGTCCTTGATCAGCTGCGGGTCGAGGCCACGGCTGGCGCGCGACGCGTTGCTCGATGTCTCGCTGGCTCCGCCGCCGACGCTGGCACCGCCGATGCCTTGCAGATGGGCGATGGCCTGTTCCACCGGTCCGCCGGGCGCGGCCTGAATGATCACGAAATTGACCAGCAGGATGATCACCAGCGTCGGAATGATCAGCAGCAGGCGCCGCAGTATGTAACCCCACATCAGTGCGGCCCTCCGGGTCTGCTGCGACTGATTTTCTCAGCGGTCATTTGTTGGTTGGTCAACGGCGTCCGGCTGATTTCCCACCAGCTCTCGATGGCTTCGTCATTGCTCGCCTGGACCGTGGGAATGCCGAAGCGGTTCCACCAGACGGTCGAAGTGCCCGGCGGGTAGTAATTGGGAATCCAGTAGTAGTTCCATTGCAGCACTCGGTCCAGTGCATGGGCGTAATGCAACATGTCCGATTGAGTCGAGGCGCGGATCAGGCCGTTGATCAACGTGTCGACCGCCGGGTTTTTCAGCACCATGTAATTGTTCGCGCCCGGATCGTTGGCCGCTGCCGAGCCGAAGTAGTTGAGCAGCTCGCCGCCCGGAGACGTCGTGACGGGGTAGCCGGTGACGATCATGTCGTAATCGCGGCTCATCAGGCGATTTACATACTGCGAAGAGTCGATGCGGCGGATGTTGAGCTCAATGCCGATCTGCTTCAGCGTGCGCTTGTATGGCAGCAGGAGGCGGTCCATGCCGTTCTGGCTGACCAGAAAGGTGAAGCTCAATGGCTCACCGGCGTTGTTGACGAGTTGATCGCCGTCCGGTTTCCAGCCGGCCTGCTCGAGCAAATCGAGCGCTTGCAATTGCTTGTCACGGATGATCCCGCTGCCATCGGTCTTCGGCGCTTCGAAGACTTGAGTGAACACTTCCTCAGGAATCTGATCGCGCAGCGGTTCGAGGATTTTCAGTTCCTGTGCGTCGGGCAACTGTCTAGCGGCGAGGTCGGTGTTGGAGAAGTAGCTCTGCTGGCGGATATACACGTTGCGCATCATCTGCCGGTTGCTCCACTCGAAATCCCAAAGCATCGCCAGTGCCTGGCGCACGCGACGGTCCTGGAACATCGGCTTTTGCAGATTGAACACGAAGCCCTGGGCGGATTGCGGCGCTTCAGTGGCGAGGTGGGCTTTCTGCAAACGGCCATCGCTGAGGGCCGGGCTGTCGTAGCCGATCGAATAGCCGGTCGCGGAAAACTCGCGGTTGTAGTCATAGGCACCGCCGCGCAGGACCTGACGAGCGACATCGGTGTCGCCGAAATACTCGATACTGAAATGGTCGAAGTTGTACAGGCCGCGACTGACCGGCAGGTCCTTGCCCCACCAGTCGCCATTGCGTTCGAAGGTGATGCTGCGCCCGGAGTCGACCTTGCCGACCCGATACGGCCCGCTGCCCAGCGGCGATTCATAACCACCGCCGCCGGCGAAATCGCGACTCTTCCACCAGTGTTCGGGAAACACCGGCAGGGTCGCGATATCCAGCGGCAAGGTGCGGTTTTCATTGCTTTTGAAGTCGAAGCGCACGGTCAGTGGGCCTTCGATTTCAACGCCTTTGACGTCGGCGAACTGGGTGCGATAGCGCAGGCTGCCCTGGGTCATCAAGAGATTGTAGGTGTAGCGCACGTCTTCAGCGGTGATCGGTTTGCCATCGGCAAAGCGCGCCTTCGGATTGATGAAGAAACGCAGCGAAAGACCATCGTCCGAGCGCTCCAACTGTTGTGCGACCAGGCCATAGACGGTGTATGGCTCGTCCAGTGAGCGCTGTGCCAGTGGAGAGTAAAGGAGCCCGTCGATCTGTGTTACACCGATGCCTTTGTCTATATAAGGCAGCAAATGGTCGAAGTGTCCGATTTCGATCGCCGAGCGACGCATTGTCCCGCCCTTCGGCGCTTGCGGATTGGTGTAGTCGAAATGGCTGAAGCCGGCGGAGTACTTCGCCGGTTCGCCGTAGACGGTCAGTGCGTGTTGCGGCGCAGCGACCACACCGGCGGCACCCGTGAGAAGGGCGAGGGCGGTGAGCATCAGTGTGGGAAAAACCAGTCGCATCGTCAGCCTTGGAACGGAAAATCGATAAGCGCAAGTTGTACGCGAGCCGCGCGCCACTCGCCAGCCGTATATGTAACTGAAACACAACGGCCCACCAGAAGGCGGGCCGTTGTAGCAATCGGACGACGAATCAGTCCTGACGGCTGGTGACTTCCAGCAGGTGATAACCGAACTGGGTTTTCACCGGGCCTTGCACGACGTTGATCGGCGCGCTGAACACCACGGTGTCGAACTCCTTGACCATCTGGCCTGGACCGAACGAACCCAGATCACCGCCCTGACGGCTGGACGGGCAGCTGGAGTTGGCTTTGGCGACTTCAGCGAAATCGGCGCCGCCTTCGATCTGGGCCTTGAGTTCGTTGCACTTGTCTTCGCTGGAAACCAGGATGTGGCGGGCAGTGGCTTTAGCCATGGGAAATTCTCCGAACTGTTTCAATAAAAGGTGGAGCCTACCGGAATCAGTGGGCGAATTCTCGGCAAAGTTCCATTCTGCGTCCCTGACTCTATTCAAAGATCCGCCGCACGCAGGCGCCGGGCATGCTCGACGTACAGTTCGATCGGATCGGGTGAAGAGATCTTCGTGCCCGCAGTTTTTCGCAGACTGGCCAAGTGATCCATCGGATAATCGGAGCGGATCACATGGCCGAGGTGAGCGCTGAAGCGTCCGACAAAACCGTCATTTTGCTGGGGTTCGGTGGTGAAGTATTGCGACAGGGCCCGGCATATGCCCTGGACCGGATCCAGTGCTGGCTGCGCCGATTGCGGAACAACTCCACTCCACGAGTAATAACGCACGCCGTTGACTTGCTCAGCACCGTGGCCTCCCCAGGTTTGCGGCAGACCCTGTGGGAATTTGTCATTGAATTGACCAACGCCAACGGTAGTCAGCGCATTGAGTGCGGCGAGCGCATTCTGCGGTAACGCCACGCTGCCGCTGAGCAAGCACAGAAGATCGGCAAATTGCGTCGCAACATTTTGCGCAACCACTTCCGGCAGCTTGCCGGGGACCAGCGCCTTGCGCAGAAAGTCGGCGAGCTCCGAACCATGATTCGGGCCGCTGACGGAGGTAACTGAAGCGACGAGGTCTGGTGCAAGCGCTGCAGCATAGCGTGCAGCCAAGGCGCCCTGACTGTGTCCTATAAGGTTGACTTTCCTGGCGCCTGTGCCTCGCAGCACGCAGGCAATCTGTGACAGCAATTGCTCACCCCTCATTTCGTTGTCGTGAGTGGCGCAAAGGTGTGGAACAAACACTCGACAGCCGGCCGCTTTCACCGCGGACTTGACGTCATGGAACAGCTCGAAATGACCGATACGCTCGAACCCGAACAGACCGTGGACCAACAGGATGGGATAACGAGTTGTAGCATTCCGTTGCATGTTCTTACCTTTTTCGTAGAAGTTCATCGGGAAATCACCGGGCCACTCTAAAACACTCATCCCGTTGAAGAAGTACGAAGAAGCTTCACTTCGTGTTTGAAAATGGACTACGAGGTGTACGAAATTTCGGAGACCTGTGAAATCCGAATCGGAAGTTCGCCGGGTCGTTTGTCGTCATAACTGCGCGAACTCCTCAGTTGCCTACTTTGCTGGTAGCGGTTACGCCGTCGTCGCGGTGTATTCGGCTGACATCCAGAACATCCAAAGAAGTCCTCAATGTAGATGTCAGTGTCGTCGTTCGGAACGGCACGCTTTCCAGGGAGTGGAGACGAAAATGAACAGCCATGAAGTCGAGTTTTGCTGGCGGATGCGTCAGCCGGCAGTTGCCAAAATGTCTATCGAGCCTCTGATGGCGCCAACGATTGATGGGGTGGAGGGCAGCGTTCTGGAGCCTTCGTTGGCCAGGGCCGTTGTTCGCATTTCTCCTTATGCCAACATGCATTGTGGTGATCAGTTGACGTTGAGCTGGGAGGGGCTCGATATCGAAGGCTTCGCCTATCAATACGAGAAGGTTCGATTCGTCAGCCAGGCTCAGGTTGGCAGAGAAGTCATCTTCGTCATCAAGGGCATGCATGTGGCTGCGCTGGATGGTGGTTCGCTCGAGGTTTACTGGACACTTCAAAGTGCGTCCGCACCCAACGCAGTGGAGTCTGTTCGCCTGCAACTGTCTGTGGGAGATGTCCGCGCGCAACTGTTGGCACCGCAGATAGAAGGCTCGGTAAGCGGAGCGCTGGAGCCGTCGCGAGTGACCGAGGGCACATTGGTTACGTTGCAGCCCTACGCGAGAATGTCGCCGGGGGACCGGGTGATGTTGTCCTGGCACGGTGATACCTCGCCCGAGATCTTTACCGACACGTTGAACGTGGAGGCCTACGCCGTTGCACAAAATCTGTCGTTCTGGGTGCCGGGCTGCTATATCGAAGCGCATCGCGGCGGTGAGGTCGTCGTCGCCTACCGGGTCGAACAACCCTGTGGAACGGTTCGCACGTCGGAGCCAGCGAAAGTTTTCATCGGGCCGGCGGTGCGTGCTCGGCTGGCTGCGCCGGATGTCGTTGAAGCGATTGAAAATGTGTTGTCAGTGAAGGATTCGGTAGACGGGGTTTCCATTCTCATTGAGGACGCGCAAGTGCAGGAGGATGAGCTGGTCTATCTCAAGCTTGACGGCGAATTTTTCAGTCACCGCGATGATCTTGAAATCACTTCGGAGCTGGCCGGGCAACCGCTGAGTTTCATTGTCCCTCACCGCTTCTGGCGGGAACATCATGGGACAACGGTCGAGATTGCTTACACCGTAGAACGCCTGGATGACGTCAGTCAGCAATCTGCGGTGAGACGGATCAGCGTAATGGCATAGCGTGGGAACGTCAGCCCTCCACGCTCTGCATGGAGCGGGAGGGCGACTTGCGATCACATCCTGGTGTGTGCGAGACGGTGTGCGGCGTCGGTCAGCAGTTGTTCGGTTGCGCCGAAGCCGAGGCAGCCATCGGTAATCGATACGCCATAGCGCAAAGAAGTGCTCAGCGGCTGGCAGCCTTCGAACAGGTGTGATTCAAGCATCATGCCGATTAGCGAATGGTTTCCACGCAGGCGTTGGTCAAGCACGTCGTTGAACACGGCTGGCTGACGCAGTGGATCCTTGCCGCTATTGGCGTGGCTGCAATCGACCATAATTCGACTGGGGATCTTCAGTCGGCTGAGTTCGGCGCTGATTTTGGCGACGCTGGTTGCGTCGTAGTTTGGCCCATGATGGCCGCCGCGCAGCACCATGTGGGTGTCCGCATTGCCAGCGGTTTGCACGATCGCCGGATGCCCTTGGCTGTCCACGCCGAAATGCCGATGCGGATGAGCTGCCGAGCGCATGGCGTCGACGGCAACGGCGGCGCCGCCGTCGGTGCCGTTTTTGAAGCCGACCGGCATGTTCAGGCCGCTTGCCATCTCTCGGTGAATTTGCGATTCGGTGGTGCGGGCACCAATGGCCACCCAGCTCAGCAGGTCATCGAAGTAATTGGCAGCCATGGGTTGGAGCAGTTCGGTGGCAACCGGTAGTCCGAGCCGGATCATTTCCAGCATCAGTTCGCGGGAAAGTATCAGGCCGGCGGCCATGTCATCAGTGCCATCCAGATGCGGATCGTAGGCCAGGCCTTTCCAGCCGATTGTGGTACGTGGCTTTTCAACATAGGCGCGCATGACCAAGAGCATTTCACCGCTGACATCCTCAGCCAGACGAGCGAGCTTGCTGGCGTATTCGATTGCCGATTGCGGGTCGTGAATAGAACAGGGACCCACGATGACCAGCAGGCGTGGATCTTCACCGTTGAGGATGGCACGCACCGCCTGACGGTGAGTATTGACTTGTTGTTGCAGGGAATGACTGAGCGGGAACTGCTGTTTGAGCTGCAACGAGCTCGGCAGACGCAGGGTCAGCGCTTCGTTGGCAGAATCGAGGGCGGACAGCGGCAAAGCGGAAACGGAGGAATTCATATTCGGTCTTCCTGGGCGGATGGCGGGCATTTCCCGCGCGCTCGGCCCTACAGGGGTGTTCGACAAATGGCCGTACTGGCTGGGCGTGTGTGTTTGCCACCTGTGGGTGACCGATCGGAGGCGGCAGGCTGTCCCGAGCGGAGGCTGGTAAATCGCCAGGCGCTGAAGCAGTCGTAACGGTAATAAGTGCTGTAGTTCATGGTGTAATCCTCAAAGTGTCTGGTGTGGTGCTCGAAAATGTCGGGCCTGAAAAAACAAAACCCCCGGTCGGGAGGCCGACCGGGGGTTGAGAAATCTCTGGTAGGCGACCCGTTATCATGGGCGCCGTTTGGGTATCAGGCGCGCCAGTGGCTAAACCAATACCCAAAATAAAAGTTGACTGGAGCGCACACGTCATTCACCCGGACAGGCGCAATCGAGCGCGGGGCGCTGGCGATGCGAATCTGTGGAAGGGCGTTGAACATGGTTTTCTCCGTTGAATGCGCCGAGCTTACTCGACGCCGATGCGCGTCAGCAATCGGAAAATGCTATTGCCTGCCGGTCGATATGACTATCGAGTTGCAAGCGATGCGGGTGAAATGAACTTTTTTGCAGTTAATGGAGGCGGAGAATGAGCTACCGGACTCGGCATGCCACCGGTGATGACCTGGCTTTCTCGCGGGATCTGACATGCCGGAACATGCTGCGCTATTACATTGACCACGATCTGTTGTGGCAGGACGAAGCGTTCGACGCAGGCTGGCAGTACCGTGATAACTGGATGATCGTTCAGGATGAAACGCTGATCGGCTTTTTCAGTCTGAGCCAGGATGCGCGGGCGCTGTACATACGCGAATTACAGATTGAACAGGCCTGGCAAGGGCAGGGCGCCGGCTCCTGGGCCATTGGTCAGGTTGTCGAAATGGCTCGTCAGGCGAGGCGACCGGCACTGCGGTTGACGGTGTTCGATAACAACCCGGCCCAAAAACTCTATGCGCGCAAAGGACTTCGCATTGTGGGCAGGGATGAGTGTTTCCTGCGGATGCAGCTCGATCTGAGTACAGCTGTGCTCTGAAACCCGCAGCCGGCAAGCCCTGAATGATGAATTGAAACTTTTTAAATGCGGCTTTCCGCTAGGTCTGTCTGGCACTTTTTGCTAAGGTGTCCGGCATCCCAATAAGACCATATCGCGAGGTGTCTGCTTGATTAGGGTGCTAGTGGTCGACGACCATGATCTCGTTCGCACAGGCATTACACGGATGCTGGCCGATATTGATGGCCTGCAGGTGGTGGGTCAGGCCGAGTCAGGTGAAGAGTCCCTGATCAAGGCCCGTGAGTTGAAGCCTGACGTAGTGCTCATGGACGTCAAGATGCCCGGCATCGGCGGCCTCGAAGCCACACGAAAACTGCTGCGCAGCCACCCGGACATCAAGGTGGTTGCCGTTACGGTGTGCGAGGAAGACCCTTTCCCGACGCGTTTGCTGCAGGCCGGCGCCGCCGGTTACCTGACCAAGGGCGCGGGTCTGCCGGAGATGGTTCAGGCCATTCGGCTGGTTTTCGCCGGGCAGCGTTACATTAGTCCGCAGATTGCTCAGCAGTTGGCGATCAAATCATTCCAGCCAACCAATGATTCGCCGTTCGATGCCTTGTCGGAACGGGAAATCCAGATCGCCTTGATGATTGTCGGCTGCCAGAAAGTCCAGATCATTTCCGACAAGTTGTGCCTGTCGCCGAAAACCGTGAACACCTACCGCTACCGCATTTTCGAGAAGCTTTCGATCAGCAGCGACGTCGAGCTGACACTGCTCGCGGTGCGTCACGGCATGGTGGATGCCAGCGCCTGACCATGACCGAGACATTCGATTCCAGTGCTTTCCTGTCGACCGTCAGCGGTCGGCCCGGCGTCTACCGCATGTTCGACAGCGAGGCGCGCCTGCTGTATGTGGGCAAAGCGAAAAACCTGAAGAAACGTCTGGCGAGCTACTTTCGCAAAACCGGGCTGGCACCCAAGACTGCCGCACTGGTCGGGCGTATCGCTCAGGTCGAGACGACCATCACCGCCAACGAAACCGAAGCGCTGCTGCTTGAACAGACACTGATCAAGGAGTGGCGGCCGCCGTACAACATCCTGTTGCGCGACGATAAGTCCTATCCCTACGTGTTTTTGTCGGACGGGCAGTTTCCTCGCCTGAGCATTCACCGCGGCGCCAAAAAGGCCAAGGGCAAGTACTTCGGCCCGTATCCAAGTGCCGGCGCTATCCGCGAAAGCCTGAGCATTCTGCAAAAACCTTTTTCGTCCGTCAGTGCGAAGACAGCTATTACAAGAACCGTACGCGGCCCTGTCTGCAATACCAGATCAAGCGCTGCAAGGCGCCTTGTGTGGGTCTGGTCGAGTCTGACGTTTACGCCGAGGACGTGCGCCACTCGGTGATGTTCCTTGAAGGTCGCAGTCATGCGTTGACCAACGAACTGTCCACCGCGATGGAAGAGGCGGCGATCAATCTTGAATTCGAACGCGCCGCCGAATTACGCGACCAGATTGCCTTGCTGCGTCGGGTGCAGGACCAGCAGAGTATGGAAGGCGGAACCGGCGATATCGACGTCATTGCCGCATTCGTCAACCCTGGCGGCGCCTGTGTCCACTTGATCAGCGTGCGCGGCGGCCGAGTGCTGGGCAGCAAGAATTTCTTCCCGCAGGTCGGCATCGAGGAAGACGTTTCCGAAGTCATGGCGGCGTTCCTCGGCCAGTACTACATCAGCAGCCTTGAACGCGACCTGCCGAGCGAACTGATCGTCAACGTGGTTCACGACGATTTTCCAGCGCTGATCGAAGGCATCCATACCTTGCGCGGCCGCGAGTTGGCAATCAGCCACCGGGTGCGCGGAACCCGCGCACGCTGGCAGCAACTGGCCGTGACCAACGCTGAGCAAGCGTTGGGCGCGCGCCTGGCCAACCGTCAGCACACCGCTGCGCGATTCGACGCGCTGGCCGAGGTGCTGAATCTGGATGAGCCACCACAACGCCTGGAATGCTATGACATCAGTCATTCCAGTGGTGAGGCTACGGTTGCGTCCTGCGTGGTGTTTGGCCCGGAAGGCGCGATCAAGTCGGATTACCGCCGCTACAACATCGAAGGCGTCACCGCCGGCGACGATTACGCGGCCATACATCAGGCGCTGACCCGCCGTTTCAGCAAACTCAAGGACGGCGAGGGCAAGCTACCCGACATCCTGCTGGTCGACGGTGGCAAAGGCCAACTGTCGATGGCCCGCGATGTGCTCAACGAACTGGCCGTACCGGATCTGATCCTGTTGGGCGTCGCCAAGGGCGCCACCCGCAAGGCGGGTTTCGAAACCTTGTATCTGAATGATGCAGCGCATGAGTTCACCTTGCGTGGCGATTCACCTGCCCTGCACCTGATCCAGCAGATCCGCGACGAGGCGCACCGCTTCGCCATTACGGGGCATCGCGCGCGTCGCGGCAAGACACGCCGCACCTCAACGCTGGAAGGCGTGGCAGGGGTAGGGCCGACTCGTCGTCGGGATCTGTTGAAACATTTTGGTGGATTGCAGGAGCTGTCTCGTGCAAGCATCGAAGAGATCGCCAAAGCCCCGGGGATCAGTAAAAAGCTCGCAGAGTCGATTTATGCGAACCTGCATAGTGAGTAGAATGCCCCTTCACCTCGTAGCCAGTTGTGCCGATGAATATCCCTAATCTGATTACCGTTCTACGCGTCCTGCTCATCCCGATCTTTATTTTGCTGTTCTATCTGCCCTACGAATGGAGTTACATGGCCTCCGCTTCGGTGTTCGCCTTCGCGGCCGCAACCGACTGGCTTGATGGTTACCTGGCGCGCCGACTGGAGCAGAGCACACCGTTCGGTGCGTTCCTCGATCCGGTCGCCGACAAACTGATGGTCGCTGTTGCTCTGGTCCTGCTGGTGCAGGAACACGGTAATCTCTGGCTGACGTTGCCAGCCGCGGTCATCATCGGTCGCGAGATCGTTATTTCGGCGCTGCGCGAATGGATGGCCGAACTCGGCGCCAGGGCACAGGTTGCAGTTTCAAATCTGGGCAAATGGAAAACCGCTGCGCAGATGCTCGCACTGGTGATTCTGCTGGCCCATCCAAAGGCGTTCAGCTTCTGGGTTGTGCTCGGTTATACGCTGCTGATAGTGTCGGCAGGGCTGACCCTGTGGTCGATGGTTCAATACCTTCGCGCCGCCTGGCCGCACCTGAAGACCGATGTCGAAAAGAAATAAAACTTTTTTGAATCAAGGGGTTGACGGGGCTTCTTAATTCTATAGAATGCGCCACACCAAGCGGGAATAGCTCAGTTGGTAGAGCACGACCTTGCCAAGGTCGGGGTCGCGAGTTCGAGTCTCGTTTCCCGCTCCAATTTGTACAGTGTTTGTTGTTGCGCTACTGACAGCGAATACTTTGAGGCCGAGTAGCAAAATGGTTATGCAGTGGATTGCAAATCCACCTACGCCGGTTCGATTCCGACCTCGGCCTCCACTATCAAAAACCCCGTAGATCAATGATCTACGGGGTTTTTTATTGTCTGCAAAAAACGTGGTGTTCACATGTTTGCGGAGGGTCAATCAGCGAAGCACGATCCGGTCTGAATGTGGCTGGCACCTTCCACCGTCAGATTCGAGAAAAAGATGCAGCCAATGAGCCGCGCGAACAGCGTCAATGTCTCTGCAAGATCGGGGTTGTCAAACAGAACAGCCCTTGAGTCCAGAGCACATAAGGCCCCCCAGAGTCTCCCGTCCGGCAGGAAAACAGGCGCGCCTGCGTAGCTTTCAATTGAATACTGCTTCACCACAGGACGTGACGACAGTCGTCCATCCTTGCTGATTTGTGGAAGGAAGAGGGCTTGGGGATTTCGTCGAAACTCACTGCAAAGGGTGGTTTCCAGATCCAGCGTATCGCCGACATTTATTCCCAGTTCAATCGGATCGTACGCCGAACATACAATCCATTCCGTTTCCGTGAATTTTGCGATTCCGGCAAAGCGTGTACCGGTCAGACGGGTGACGAGCTGCAGGATATTGGTGGTCGCTTCGATCTCGGCGATCGCCGAGCGCTCCTCTTGGCTTAAAGACGCTTTTAGAACGGTGTCACTCATTTGCATGGAATCAAATCTCCTGATTGCTTGTACATCCCTGAGCTCTGCTCTGGTGACGTTCTGTGAGGCGTGATCGTGGTGAAGGGGCGTGCTAATTACCTTTCATCGCTTTCGAGGCCATCCTTTAGCGTAGACATCCCGTCCAGTCTTGGGTTGCCTGCTCATAATCTCAATCGATGAAACATCTGTCACCCGTGCAGCTAACGTGATCGTGAGCATCTGAATCTTTTGAGTCTATCGGCCCAATTTCCAGTCGGGTTGCTGCGATTTGCCAGTAACCTCGGCGTCGACTTCAAACAAACTCCGTAGCTCCCTGATTTCTTGAGCTTTTTGATTTTTCGCGGTCAGCGATATTTAGTTCTCAAATCGCGCGCTCCAAACTTGCTTCACCGGGACGTGATGTATATATTCCCCGCTCGGCTTTTCAAGCGGCCATCCTGTCAGGACCGCAACCGCAAGGCTGAACAAAGCAACACCGCGCTACCGCCCGAATGGCGAAACTGGTAGACGCATGGGACTTAAAATCCCCGCTCGTAAGGGCGTGCCGGTTCGATTCCGGCTTCGGGCACCATCTTAAATCAAGGGTTTGCGGGCGAAAGCTGATGCAAACCCTTGTTTGTTTCTGGTCCGCTATTCCGGAGTTGGTCCGCAATTCACTTGGTCGGCATGACTTTTTTGCCTTTTCGATTGCGGATGTACTGCTCGGTCATAACCACCGTCGTATGCCCAAGTTGATCTCTGGCTTGCAAGATATCGCCACTGGATTCAGCCTTATCGGTACCCGCCTTGGCGCGCAAGTCGCGCATCTGAAATTCAGCTTTCGGCACGCCGGCCGCTTCCCTGGCCAAGTCGAATCTCCTGCGCAACATCGCCACCGTCATCGGTGTGCCGTCCTCTGTAACGATCAGCCGCGTCGAGCGGACCTTGTGTTCTGACTTGCGGGACATGATTCGATCAATCAAAACCTTCAGCTCCCCCGTTATCTCGATCCGCCGCTTCGCCTTTGTCTTGCCCTGCAAAACCCAAATCTGCCCGTCACGCACGTCGCGCTCATCCATCAGCCGGGTATCTGTTACCCGTTGCCCGGTCAGATAGGCGAGGTCCATTGCGTCTTGCAGGCCCACATCTGCCTTGTCGTGCACGCGTTTGAACAGCGCATCCTCGACATACGTATCCCGCCCGGTTTCCTTGTTTCCCTTGATGCCGGCGCATGGATTGGCAAGAGACGTATAACCCTTGTCCCGAGCGTAATTCCAGATGGCGCTGAGCAGCGCTTTCTCGCGGTTCGCGCGCACCGGCGCGGCCTTGCGCCATGTCAGGTACTGGCGTACGTGCAACGGCTCGATCGTTTCCAGCGGCGCTGGCGGGTCGTCGAAGAAAGCGATCAGATTCTTCAGCTCGCGCTTGTTGTCAGCCTGGGTCGCCGTGCCTTTGGTAGGGACGACGTCGACCATGTATTTTTCGGCGACGTAGCGGAACGTAATGACCTTGGCGACCAGATCGGTTGCGGTGCGATCACGCTCAAGCTTCGCGTACTCCATGATCGCCAAGCCGTAGTCGCTGCCCAGTGGAATTTCCTTTCTGTCTTTGCCGCCCGTGTCGTAGTAGTAGAACACCCGGCCGCTGGCTTTCTTGCGCTCCCGCAGCCTGGCGATCGAGCCGGGTTTACTTGGTCGTCTTCCCATGTCAGCTGGCCTTACGTGATTTCCATACGGGCTTTTCTGATTCAAATGCGCCGACGGCGGTGACCGCCATCGCGGTGACGCTCGGCCAGCCGTTCACTTTAATCGTATGGCGGACGCCGTTCTTTTTCAGGTTGAGGATCTGACCTGCCTTGGTTCGCGCGCCGGTGAGCTCGCAAACCTCCTCGTGCGATAGAAACTGAATGGTCATGTGATGCTCCATGCCGCGCGTGGCGCGCAGAAGGTGGTGTGGGCTACAGGTTCACTACCTGACTGTTCGGATCGAAAGGTTTGCCGTCGGGATCTACCACCAGGCGCGGCACGTTCTTTTGAAGAAACTCATCGAAACACTGAGGGCAATAACTGGCCTGAGTGGTCTGAAGCTGAGCGTGCCCGGTGTAGCCGCACTTCGGGCACTTGAGTGCTGTGGGGATAATGAAAGCCATGAGGATTCCTCGCCCGCCGTACACCGGCAGGCTTTTGAGTTGGGGGAGGGGTTAGGGCTTGGTGGTGTGCTGGCGTTTGCGTGCAGCGGCAACCAAAGCTTTGGATGTTTTCGCCACGCCGCCGGCAACGTCCTCGGGGAGGATTGCGGCATTGCAGTGAGGGCAGAGCGGCGCCATCTTCGTGCTGCGCCAGGCTTCGTCCATCACCTTTGCGGCGCGGCTACGGATCTGGAACTGTTCAGCTTCTGCCAGCTCACGGCGCCGAGTATTCAGCTTGGTCATGCCGGCGCTGAAAACCTCGACTATTCCAACAAAGGCGTCGAAAGCCTCAACCTCTACTTCACAGTCTTGGCACCAGACGCGCCGCTCTCCTTGGTCATAAACCAATTGTTTGTGTCGGCAGGAGGAAGCTGGGCGCCGTGTTAATCCTCTGGCTACGCGCAGGTCTTCGATCTGAACGACCTTCACGCCGTAAATGTAATCCTGCGGCTCAATCGGGGCCTCACTCATCACCGCGGCCCCTTGTAGCAGTACACGTAGGCGCACCAGGCGAGGGCGATCATGGCGTCACCCGCTTGAACTCGACGACCCAGACCCACGGGTTTGCGTCCCAGTCGCCGCCGGTGGAGTTCCACAACTCCTTCCACGCCTCCGGGTACCAGTCTCGGTAATTCGGCGAAACATCATCGCTTGCCAGCTCCGGCGGACACTGCAGGCCTTCCGCCCGGATATCGGCGCGGCTGATGTCCTGCAACCGCTCGACGCGCACGTCAGTGATCTCCAGCAGGATGCGGCTGGCCCAGCGCGGCATGTGGATGCTTGGCTTCCAGACTGGCTGATCGGCTTCATATGGGGTAAGCCCGTCGGCGGCGTACACCAGCGTGCCGTCGTCGCGCGCCTCGCTGACATCCAAGTCGTCCGGTTTGAGGTAGGGGCCGCGCATGACCTCGCTGTGATCGCAGTACCAGGTCTCGCGAACCCAAAGGCGATCGCCTTGCCGGCCATACGGGCATCCCCCGTACATGGCCAGCTGAGCGGCGCATTCCTCCTCAGTCGCACCGAATGCAGCGAACCCCCAGCGCGGATGGTCTTGAACCACTGCGATCCACTGATGTTCCAGTGAGTCAGATTTGCTGCGGCTCGGGATCTGGTTGCCTTTGACTAGCCTTCGCGTGACCGTCTTCTGCCCGGACAAGATCGAGCGAACCATCGCTCCGTTGAAAAGGATGGGGCGCTCTTTGTGGAAGGGTTCCGGCGCCGGGCGGGGCTTGGCCATTTTCGCCTGGCATCGCTTGCAACTGACAAGATCGCGGTTGTGGGTACCGTCCCACTCGACTTCGGATTCTTCATTCAGGCCGCAGGCCGATAGCGACCAGCGCTCGTTGTCCTGCGTGCAGCCGGAGTCGACTATGAGGTGGTTTTTCCTGGGCATGCCGGTTCCTTGCCGCTATAGCGGCTGACTTTGAAGGGGAGGGAGATACTGCGGGGTGCTGGTGAATACGATGCGGTCGATGCGCTTGAACTCGGCAAGCATCAGGGCGCCAGCTTTTATTAGTTAACGAGCTGGAGTCGACAGCTTCTAGAGAGCTTCATCGTTTGAATTGGATGGTGGATAATGCCAGAAACCACTTTTTGGAGTTTTGTATGGCAGGGAATAATGAATGGTCAATTTTCTTGGAGAATCTTGGCAAGGTAGCCGCTTGTTCTGTTGTTCTGGTTGGCGTCTCTTTTTGTGCTGGATACTTTTCCCTAAAGGGCTATCTGAACTCATTAGGGGCTAGTTGGTTCTTAGGGTTTTACGGTGCCACCGAGTTTGTAGTTGGTGGTATTTGGTATGCTGCTTTTTTGTTTTTGGTATGGTTTTAGTGCTGCTTATCGCCAATCTGGGTTGGTTGTCTCAGTTGTCTTTAAGGATTGCTAGTTTTATTTTAGGAACGTTAGTGGTGGTAATTGGGCTTGTACTTATTATGGGTTTCGGTCGGCAGGAAGCCATGTCATATCTTGGCACTACGTGGGCTTTTGCCTTGATTACATTGGTTTGTGCGATAAATATATCTGTTGCCGTTCATGACCAAAGTGGTGGCACTCCGTATTACAGACTTCTTGGACTGCTGTCTGGTAGTAGCTATCTTATCTGCATTGTAGTGGTTATTCCGTTGATTAATGGAGATTCGTCTGCTCAGCTCTTGCGCAACAAAGATTCTAAGGTCACGAGCTACGTTTATAAGGTAGAGGGCGAAAAAAATTTATTCTGGTTTCAGCTGGCGGTGGAAAGATACTTGTAGTTGACAATGACATGACAACATTTAGCGTCGTTGACCCGTCTACTATCTGGGGGTCAGATAAAGAGTGTAATATCTGCGGAATTGTAGATCGCTTTCGTTGCAGGCCATCAAGGTGGCGATGTCGAGGCGCATGAAGTCGCTCCAGTTGCCGCCGTCGGAGTTGATCTCGGCGGGGTTTGTAACGGGGTGGCCGCCGGCTCGAAGCTAGCGGTCATGGAGAGGAGCAGCAGGAAGTTCAGGTCCAGAATGTTGCTCATGGGACCGCTGAGGTAGATGCGCTTCATGCTGCCTCCTGCTGCGGTTGTTCTTGGCGCAACGCGCCCTGTACCGATTCCACCACCCGGCGCAGATAGTTGAATTCGTGATTCTCCTCGACCGCCTTGTCGCCAACCGGGTAGTGCCACTCATCACCAAACAGTTCAGTCAGCAGCCTGTCGTGATGCCAGCATTCGCTTGGCGACTCGACGCTTCGCAGAGCGTCGATGTCGTGCCAGAGCTCACGCGCCTCATCCTTGCTCAGCTCATCCAGCTCCCAGTCATGTCGGCCGGTCTGTTGCCGGCGCCGCTGGACGATGCACTTTTTCGCGAAGGTGTGAAGGGCGTTCCCGCTGAACCGCGTACTGCTGATACCGCGATCGAGGCAGTTCAGGACGTAGTGCCAATCACAGTCGGCCACGAACTCGGCCACCGTGCGCGGACCCATGCCGCCCCAGTAGGCGCTCCAGCTGTGGTCCCAGCAATTGACCGTGATTTTGCCCTGGGCGGTCTGATAGCTCGGGTCGGATTCAGTGGGGCAGTCGCGGCGGCCGAAGTCCTCGAGGAACACGGTAATAGCGTCGAGACGCGGCGCGCCGGTGATCACCAGCTTGGTCACAGTCGAGCGCTCAACCTTCAGCGGCTCGGCCGGTTTGTTTTCTGTGGGGATGACGGATACCTATGCCGGGGCATGCCCGGGCGGTGGAGGGTGGCGAGGGATCAGCTACAGTTCAGCGTTCAGTCAATGGAGAAACTTATGAGCTGCTTTATCTGTGGTGGTGCGGCAAGGACTGTCCCTTCGATCGGGGACTATCAAGAAAGAGTGTGCGCCGGCTGCGGGCATTACCGGATAAGCGGAACAGTGGTTGATCAACTAGAGCGTTTCAACCGCAAACTCGATATAGATCTCATGCGCACGTTTGTTCAGCGGGATGCAGCTAAAGGGATCGTTCCCAACATTACGACCTATGTGGCAAATATCGAGTGATTGTCAGGCGGCTGCTTTCAGCGCTTCGATGATTCGCTGACCGGCGAGCGGCGGAACAGCGTTGCCAGCCATGTGCATGGTCAGCCGGTGGTTGTCGGGACGTAGGGTATCAGCGGGGAACGACATGGCGGCCAGCGCTTCGTTGGCCGAAAGCATCCGCATTTCATCGCCGCGAACCAGCGCCCAGCGATCCAGCGTAGTAATGGTGCCGATCGGTCGGTTGATATCACGACCGGTCAGCCCTGAGCCCTTGCCGTAGTAGGGCATGATGAACTGATCACCGAATCGCTCTCGGCCGTTGCGCACCCGGTCCAAAGTGGCCTGCGCGCGCCCTGGCTTATCGATTGGTGACCAGCGCCCAGCGTCGAACTGCAGGAAGCTGGCGGCGGGAACGTGCTGTCGCCGGTGCAGTTCGAGCATCAGCGGCGACTTGCTGCGTGTGCAGACCAGGAACAGACGCACGCGGTGCTGTGGCACGCCGAGATCAGCGCAGTCGACTACGTGCGGCGCGATCATGTAGCCCAACGCTGCCATGGCCTGCGACCAGGCTGGATACAGTGCCCAGTCCGTGAACTCTTCGACATTCTCAACCAGCACAACTTCGGGCTTGTGGTACTCGGCGGCGGACACAACCGCCCATGCTGTCGAGCGGGATGCGTCGTGCTGTGCATTGCCTGACTTTTTGCCCCGGGCTTTCGAATGCCCCTGGCAGCACGGTGACGCGAGCATGATGTCGTGAGCTGGGACCTTCGACCAATCGGCCTGATGCAGGTCTTGGCAGATGTGGATGGCGTCCGGGTGATTGGCGCTGTGCCACTCGACGGCGACCGGCCAGTGGTTGGCCGCCCAGATAACTTCGATGCCGGCATTGCGGGCACCAGTGGACCATCCGCCAAGACCGGCGAATAAATCGATTGCAGTGGGCATGGGGATACCTCGCCGCGTATTATTTGCGGTCAAAAAGGGGGGATATGCTCAACGACTACGGGAAAAGTTTGTTTAAACCATGGTGCTCGGTGCAGAACGTTGTGTGGTGTCTTGCGTTGTTTTACATGGGCTGGCTGTTGGTCAGAATCTACGATCTTAAAAATTCTGATGTTGCCAGTTGGGTCCAGGCATTTGGATCTATAGCTGCGATCTTGGGTGCTTTTGCTATTAGCAATCGTCAGGCGACACTACAGCGAGAAAGCGTAGCGGCAGCGGAGCTGAAACGGAAAAACAGATTCAAATCGATTATGTTGCTCTTAGCTGGGAAGCATTTAGATGACATACGACGGCTGAAAAGGGTTGTTCAGGAGGCAAATTATGGTTCGGATCCTTCAGAGGCATTCGAGCCTTACATTAAAAGCGGATACCCCTTGAAGTGGCCTAGCCATCTTGAGGCTCTGAAGAATATCGATATCAATGAGCTTGATGCCAATCACATAAGTGTGCTCATGGACATGCAAGTAGCTGCTCAGTTTGCATTGTCACTTTGTGCTCGACTTGAAGATTGGAAGGCATATGGAGACGATGAAGTGGAAGCTATGGAACGCCTTGAGCGCTTCAGTGATGAAACTCAGGACAACATTCTCTATATCCAGACTGAACCGTGGGACTTTTGATGGAGCTTCAGTCCCCGCAAAAACAATCTATATCTTCGGCGATATAGTCAAAATTGAAATCGGTCTGACGGGATCGTTGCTCTGCAGACCAGCCCATCGTCTTGTAATCGGCTCGATCCTGTCGAAAGACCTGCCGGAATCGCTCTTCAGTGCCTGACCACCAGATCACCCGGGATGGGTCATCCATGATGGTCTTGATCAGCTTGCCTTCGTTTTTTCCAGCAGAGGTCGCAGTTGCCGAAGTCAGAGTCCATTCCCAGATCGAATGGCTGCGCCGTCCAGAACGCACCGACATCCTCCTTGGTGACGCCGGCGGTGTAGGACGGGCACACGTTGTCCCAGCGGGTGCCGCCGCGATCATTGGCAGCCATCATTCGGTGATACCGCTTCGGCTCGTCGTAGCGAATGCCGACAACGCAATCCCACTCGGTGTATCCTAGGGCGCGCATGTGTTTCTCGCCGATCTTCACCTTCAGATACGCGGTGCACATGTTGTTCGAGAAGTTCGGCAGCACCGGAGGCAGGTTCTTTTCGGCCTTCCGGTATGCGGCGTAATACTCGAGCATCATCGTGAAAGGCTCGCCGTTGCGGCTGGCAGTTTCGAAGTCCACCAGCCTGTACCAGGGCGCGTCATCCGGCTGGCCGTACTTGCGGCACCATTCCATCCAGACGATGTTCACGTTCCAGCGCTTCGCAATCTGGTCGATGAAGATCAGCGTTTCCTCGCGCTCTTTGCCGGTGTTCTGGAAGAATAGGTGCACATCAGGCGGGAGGGTGCCGCCGTGTGCTTCGAGGATCTTGTAGACCATGTGCCCGCTGGTGCGACCACCGCTGATGCCGATCTGGGCCGGGCCGGTGATCAGGTAGGGATTCATAATTGCTCCAGACAGCCGATTGCCTCGCCGGCTGGCGTGATACGTTGATATGAGGTGATATGCTGATTAAAAATTGGTAGCTGGGGGCTTAAGCAATGCAAGTAAATATAATCTCTACCTTACGTTGGCTTAATGTAGATGCTGAGCCGGGGATCTACGAAATGATGCCCGGAGTCTCTATCGTCAACGATCGCAAAGTAATCAGGAATCTTCTCGATTCCAAGTTCAAGTATTTTGCCGGGCATATTGAATATGATCACTTGCTCAATGCTGACCACTTAGTAGTATGTATGCCAGAGCACGTTGATGCATGGGAAGGGTATGATCACAGCGAGCCCTTGCTTTATACATGGCTGATATGGCTTTCGATGATTATTGAGGACTCTTGGTTAGTGCAAGATAATGCAATAGGCTGTGAGCTAGCGCATTGTAATTTGAAAAATGATGGCCAGGATTATTGGACTAGTAACGGATTGTACTCAACCCTATCTAAAGCGAATGGCGAAGCTTTAGTGTCTACGACTTTCACCGCGTCACAAATTGAACAGTGGCGGGATGTAAGTTTAGAGTTAAGAAGTCACCTCCATGACAAGGGCTTTACCATTTTCCAATCGCCAGTTTCGAAAAAAGCACGCGGTTTGACCGCTTCCTTAGCTTCATAACGTCAGCGCGAAAAACTCGTTATCCATCCCTGAAAATTGCTCAGATATGCAGTGCTCTAGAAAGCCTTTTTTCAACAAGCACAGGCGAACTAACACATAGGCTATCTGAGCGAGTAGCTCACTTTCTAGGTGGTTCAGCTGAGGAGATGGAAGCTACATACCAATTCATGAAGAAGGCCTATGCGATTCGCTCCCAAGTAACTCACGGATCTCATATAAAACAGTCGGATATCGATGCCTCACCTTCAATAAGCGAAGGGTTGCAGGATATTTGCAGGGAGATTGTATTTAAAGTTCTTCGCGATCCGACTAAGCAGGAGGTTGTTTACGGATCAAATGAACTAATTGAAGATTACTTTAGAAAACAACTATTTGCTTGAGGTGGTGTTACCTATAGCGCGGGGTGTGTATTTCGTCGTCAGGCTCTGGAGGATCGTCGGCGAGCGACTTCATGCCAGCCTCCCTGATCAGTCGCGACACCTTTTCGGTAACTACATATGGTGTCGTGACACTGCGAAGCATCTTGGCCTGGGTTTCGAAGTCGGCGGCGATCAGGTTCATCAGCAGCAGCTGGTAAACCTCCTGCTGGTTGTTGATGCCGTGCGCTGCCATGACCCGCTTGAGGTCTGGCTTGAACACCCGGGCCACCTCAACCGTAAACTTCTCGACGCCCAATGCAGCGTCCTTTGCTGCTGCCTTCTCGCGCTTCCTGCGCTGCTTGATGGCTTCCGCTGTCGGCTGCGGCTCTTCCGCCGTCAGTTCCTGTTCCTCGGCCATGGACTACCTCTTCAATTCCGCTGGCCGGCAAGTCCAACCAGGTCTGTCGTTTGCGTTGTTGGGTGCGAAAACGTCTCACGCTGCGACCTTCACCTGATGCCAGGCGCCGGCGGCGTAGAACAGCTTCGCGGCTTGGGCTTCGTCCATCGATATCTCGTCGGGAATGGCGATCCAGCCCGAGGCGACCAGATGATTCGGGTTCGCGCTGTTGCGCAGCTCCAAGTAGTAATGCTCGATGGCATCTGTCAGGCGCTCGACCTTGTAGATGCCCTCGGGCGAGATCTCCACCGACTTGATGTACTCGGCGCCGCGCTCGTCGCGACACATGGCGGCGATGTAGATCGTCCAGCGATACGAGAAATCGAATATCGCGTTGGCGATCGCCAGACTGCGGATCTGCTTGCAGCTCTTCCAGCTCGCCATGATCTGGCTGCCGCTGGGATCGATGTTCACGACCGCGACAAGGTTGGTGCGCAGCAGCGCCCGGCAACTGCGCTCAGCCCGGGCGAAACCGTTTGTTGGGTTTGCGTTTCGACTTCATAGCGAGTCCGCCATTTTGCGCAGCGCCTTCCGTTCGGCGGCCGATATTGGCTTCGGGCGCCGCTTGAGGACCGTTTCAGGGTCTATTTTGTTAGAGCGCGGAGGCTTTGGCTTCATGCGGGCGGTTGGCAGCTCTTTGAAGCTGGCGCCGGGCCGCGTCCAGAAGTCAGCCATCGCAGCGGCGATTTCATCCGACTTAGTCTGTTTTGCGCGAACTGCGTTGAGGTTGAGGCTGATCATGCTCAGGCTCCTAATCGATGCGCTTGTGCCCGCGCTTTATCCGCTACTTCGTCAACCATCCGGCCTAGCTCCAGGTTGAACTGGACCAGCTCTTGATGAAGCATCGCGATGTACTCGTCGTCGCGCTTAATGGTCTCGATGTACAGGCGGCAGTCTTCATCTTGTCGCGGATCGAACGACAGGAAATCCCACCATTCCCGGCCCGTGACGAACATGCAGCCCTGAACCTGCGGCTTGTGTTCGTCGGGCATTCCTTCGAGCCAGGTACGGACGTGGACGGCCTCATTGAAAGGGCACTTCGACTCAATGCCGCCGTCTTCGCCAATCAAACCGTCCGGCGAGCAGCCCAGCCAGTCGTATTTTGGGTGAACCACCAAGCCCGACTTGATGACGGTGTTGCCGGTCAGAATTTCGTAATAGTCGTGACTCGACTGCTCAACCTCGGTACCCCACGCCATCGACTTGCTGCTGACCGAATGCTTCGATCGGTTGGCCAAGCGCTCGAAGGCAAGCTCGCGCATGTAAGTGGTGCGGGCCGCGAGCGGCTTGCGCTTCCCGTGCTTGTCGCGATCCCCCCAAGCAATCACATCCTTGAACCTGCTTGCCGTTAGGCGCCCGCTGCGGTCTTGATGCCACTGCTCGGTGCGCTGAAGGTCTATTGAGGCGTTCATTGCTCGCCGCCTTGCACATCGTCGTTCGCATTTCCGTTTGAGCTTTCGTTGAGGGTTGTGAACTCTGCCTCAATTGTCTGTGCAATCGACTTCAGCTCACCGTGACGTGTCACGCCAATAGCGCCGCGCTGCTGCGGCTTCAACGCCTTCCAGGCCTTTTCGTAGCCATCAATTCCTTGTTCTTGAGCGATCTTTTTCAGCTGCTCGAAAAGGTCAGTTGTTGCGTCAGTTGTGTCGCCCTGAGGAACCGACGCAGCTCCCACATCAGCTGGCTTTTCGTTGGCAGATCGTGGTGTAACATCCGTTTCCGGAAGCGCGTAGCCGTCGTCCAGCTCGTCACGGGTGTACACGCCTAGAATCACGTCGGGGCAATACAGGCGTGCCCATTTTTTCAGTGCCAGGTATGCGATCTGCTGCTTCGGATCGTCCGCCCAGAGCGTGGAGTTTCGGGTTCGAGCCTGAGTCATCAAGGTGGTCAATTCGCGGGGAGCGTCTTCGCCAACGAACGTCGCCCAAACGCGGACGCCGAGGCCCTTCTCGTCGTTGATATTCCAGTTTGGGACTCGGTATTTCTTCGGCTGCCCGTGATCATCCGTTTGCTTTTTGCTTTCGATTTCACGGAAGTTGCCAATGATCTTGTCCCAGTCGCCAAACCACTCGTAATGGATTCGATCAAGGGTCGGCGCTCGCGTGGTAATCACCGCGTTGACGAGCTGTGCTTCATAGCTGAGCTGGCCGCCGTTGACGATGAATGTCTTCTGCGCCACCTGGAAGGGGTTCATGCCCCATTGCATGGACTGCATGATCACTGCCATGCAGTCGGCAGTGTTGCCGTGAAAATGCTTCGGCAGGGTGGTTTTGCCGCCTGCCATGATGCCCGCGAGCTCAGTCATCGACTGCATGCTGTCGCGATTGAGGATCAGGCCCGTCGGGCTGGTGTCCATTGGTACAGTAGCGATCTGGGTTTGAGCGTTCATTCCTAACTCCATAGCCGACGACTTTGGCCGGCCTCCGGGTTGATTTCAGGGTTTTTAGAACGACAGGGCGCGCAGCCAGGCCGATGCCTCGTCATTGGTGACGCAGAAGGCCATGGCCACGACCTCGACCACTTCGCCGGCGCTCGGCATGTTCGAGTCAGCAACTTCGTCAGCCACTGGAACCGGATCAACTCGCACTGCATCTGCCGGCGCTGTGTCGGTAACGGCGGGTGCTGTGATGACGTTTGCAGCCGAAGCGGGTGCTGCAGCCAGTGCGCGCAAGCGAGCCAACTCTTCTTGGTCACGCTGATACTGCGCATCGCGTTCGCGCTGCTGGCGCTGCTGTTCTTCTTGCTGCTCACGTTGCTGGCGTTGTTGCGCTTCCATATCGCGGCGCTGCTGGTCGAGCTCATCCTGCTGCTTCTTCAAGCGCAGGCGATCTTCCTCGGCGCGCTGCTTGCGCAACTCCTCTGCTTCCGCATCGGCGATGCGTTGCTTCTCACGCAGTTCATCCAGCTCTTTTTGTTGGGCCAGCAGCTTGGCTGCCGCCTCTTCGCGGTCAACAGCAGCCCTTTGCAGTGCTTCAAGCTGATCAATAGCGTTGTCGCGGGCAATGGTGGCTTCCGCTTCGAACTCGGCGTATTCGTCTGGCAGGATTACCGACTCTTTGACGCTCAGAAGCACGTTGGCAACATCGGCAGCGCTACGGCTTGCATATGCAGCGGCGACTGAGCTGAATCGGGTGATTTTTGCTCGGATGGCTTCGATGCGCTCAGCTTCGATGCGCTCGCGTTCGGCCTTGGCGTCAGCTGCGCGCTTTTCTTCGGTCTTGATGGCTTCGTCGACAGGCGCTTCGATCGCTAGTACGCGATCCTTCAACGCCTCACCGAATTCCTTCACTTGGTTGACGCGAGCCTGGGCGTCTTTAACCGCCTGTTGATAGGGAATCAGCGCCGTTTTCGTGGTATTGGCCAAGGCGTAGCGGACATCGCGAATATCCACGCGAACTTCCTCGCGTTCGCCAAGCCCTCACTTGTAGAGCAGTCGACAACGAGGTTCGCGTAGGTCGTTTCCAAGCGGACGATTTGTTCTTCATGCGGCCGATATTCGGCGATATCGGTGACAGCTACTTTTGGCGCTCCAGCGGTCATTTCGATGGACTCTTGCAAAGGTGCTTGTTGGGCTTTTGCGGACATGACGGTTCCTTGCCGCGCCGAGCGCAGCTTGTGGTGGTGTTGTTTATTGAGTGATGCGATCGGCGAGAGCGCTGAGCAGCATCAGGAAGGTGTAAATCGAGAGGACTCGAAACGAGCCGCGCCGAATCAGAGTGCGCCGAGCGCGCTGAAGGCTGGTCATCGGAATACGTGGTAGGTGGTGGAGCGCGGAACCTGGCAAGTGCCCGAGCCGTCTTTCACGATGCCGTAGGCGCCGGCACCGGCAATCAAGATCACAACGAGAAACCAGTACAAGAGATTCATGGCCGAGCCCTCACCGCGATGCGTCCGCCTTTCATTGTCACCGACAGGCGCTGCGGGAGGCTGTCGACCAGATCCTCGCGCTTGCGACCGATCACTTCGTTGAAGGGCAGGCCGAAGCCGAGGATCGCGATGCGGCGCTCGATATCGTCGAACTGCTCATCGACCAGCGATTTCACCAAAGGGGTTGTCATGCTGCAGCTCCTTGCGAGGCGGTGGCGTTGTAGGTGGCGTAGATCTGGTCGATGCGAGCGCGGTAGTGACGGTGCTCGCTGTCGTCGATGGCACGAAGCATGAAGGCCAGGGTGATGCAGGATGTCGCGGCGGCGCTGGCGTTGGGCTTGCCGAGGTCGCGGATCATGTTGCTGATCTCGCCTTCGATCCAGGTCACCGCTGTTTGATGGTCACGCTGCTGGATGTTCATTTGAGCCCCAGAATTCGCCGTAGGCGACCACCGCTGCCGCGACTCGCTTGGCCCGCGCCTTGCGGTCGACGAGCTCTTGAGCTGCCATCAGCGCCTGACGCTGTGTGAGTTTTTGCGCCACGGCTTCGTAGTCGTGGAAGTCTTCAACCTGCGGCGCTTTCGGGCGCCCCCAGTCGTCGTAGCGCCTATCCCACTCTCGGGCCTGCGCACTGTCTGCATAGCTGGTTGCCATGGTCGCCTCCGTGGTGGCGGGTGTTGATCCAACAAAACTCGGATGCACTCATCCGCTCCGCTGGTTGCCGTTGGGCGCGGAGGAGTGCATTCGGGATTGGTCGGAGGGAGGGTGGCCCGGTCTCGCTGCTGGCGACAGACCGGGTTTGCAGCGTCAAGTTGTCTTCGTGCGCTGGGGTGGCCTACCTCATTCGGCCGATGCGCGGTGACATCGACGGCCTACTGTCCGCTGCCTGTTCATGGAGTCTCGAGTGAATACTGCAGGCTTTCTTCGCTACCCAAGTTGAAGCATTCGTCTATTTCATGGTGGTCATCCTCCAATGCGCGCCGTTGGCATCTTGGCGGGCGCTCGCCGGTCTCTGGTGTTACTGCATGCAGGTGGGCGGTTATAGGCCG
The DNA here is from genome assembly GCA_030544685.1 of Pseudomonas sp. B21_DOA. Classification (NCBI taxonomy): domain Bacteria; kingdom Pseudomonadati; phylum Pseudomonadota; class Gammaproteobacteria; order Pseudomonadales; family Pseudomonadaceae; genus Pseudomonas; species Pseudomonas sp. B21_DOA. The sequence continues at coordinate 3,668,133 of CP086683.1, forward strand.
CAGCTTCGTCCGCATCGGGGTGTGATCTGGCCGGGGCTCACCCGGCATTCGGCGGAAGGGTGGCCCTATAGGCAACCGGTTGGCACATCCGCTGCCCGAGGCTTAGCTTCAGATCACACCCCGATGCGCTCTCATAGAGAGGATCGGGCAGTTAACGACAGGCTGTCGTGGCGCTGGTTGTTCAGTCGTCGTCGCCGGCTTCGATCATCTTTTCGATGTCGGCAGAGGCCGGCTTCTTCCAGTTTTTGATCTGCCCTGTCTCCAGATCGATGTTCAACATCAGGTAGTCGCCGTAGTGCTCGCCCGGGAAAAAATCCGGGACATAGCCGGTATAGGCGGCCACCTCATCGCCCTGCGCGTCGTGAAGCGTTACGCATACCTGATCACGAACCTTCATACAGGTGCGCAACTCGGTCACGTCGACCTGCACCGTCTTTTGCTGGTTGATTTGCATGCTGCTGTCTCCGTTTGATTTCCCGTCTGGCCCTGTCGCCAAGGCCAGCCAGTGAAATCGTCACGCAGCAGCTTTGCAGTCAGCCGCCGTCATTCGATGGCCGTCTTCGCACTCAATGACGCGCACGCCGCTGGTGAGTCCGCGCTCAGTGTTGAGCCTGTTCGCCTCTCGTATGCAGGCGGCCAGGCTCTCGTCGGCAAACACCTGCAGCTCACCCCGCCCGGTGATGTGAATGACTTTGTTCATCGTCACGCCCTCGTTTCATGCAACCTGTTCGAGAACTTTCCGGCTGAAGGCCTGAATGTTCATGTGCGCCTTGACCGTCATTTCATGGCGCTGTTTGAGGTGGCTTCGCATCGCGAGGTCTGCCATGTCGGCAGGATCAGCCTCAAGTGCTGCGATCGCTTCATCGACGCCGCCGAACCACTTTTCCAGAAGCCTTGCGCAGGAAGCGGCGGCTTCGTTGACTACCTCATCACTTGCTTCGAACGCTGAATTGCTCATCGTCTTTCTCCGTTGATTTCCAATGCCGCCTCATCGAAGCGGCATCAGTAAATCTTTGGTCTTTCTCCGCACCCGCTTACCAGGTCATTCACTCAGTTCGGTCAACACCTCGTCCGCCGTCGCAGTGGGCTGCGCGTGGGCAGGCTTTCGGGCCTGTCGGATCGCCGGTCGCCGGTAGAGGCAAGTGCGGTTTTGTTCATCGGTTTACTGACCTCCCACCGATGTAGCCGGGAGTGACCTAACCGGACTGGCCGGGTAGTCGTTCATGGCGCTGGTTGTTAAAGAGCGGCGGGTCTGTCGAGGCCCTTCGCAGTGGCTGTGTGTCGCTGCGATGAGTGAAATATAGGCACTCCCATATTTTGTGTCAATGGGTATACCCATAAAAGTTTCTGCTCCCATATTTTTGCGCGTAAAAAGCCTGCGCTTGGCACGCTTCATGTAACGTTGATGCTACTTAAACGGTCTGCTGCTCCAAGTCAGAACCGCAATAGCGGCATTTCTTGGCGGCGGCCTTGATGGTTTCCGCGCAGAAGGGGCAGTCTTTCATTTCTGATACGGGCTCAGGTGCCCGTTGTGTCGATTCCGGAAAATCACTTGCCCTTGCGAACTCTATGGGGGTAGGCCTGCTCAAAGCCCAGATAAAAGCAGCGACCCAGCCGATAAAGGTCCAGCCAGCGAGAAGATTTAGCGCGAATATCGGCGTGGCCTTGGGATGTTCCCCGACAGCGCAGATAGCAGGGTAGAAGTACAGCGCGATCGCACAAGGGAAGAAGACGATACTTGCGACCAGTGCAAAGCTGTTGGTGCCGCTCCCGATCAGGTAGCTGACCAGGCAAACAATTCCGAGCAGAATCAGGCCTACGATCTTCATTGGTTCCCTCCATCAGTTAAGCTCAGACTTTACCATTCGTGACTGTGCGCCACCATTGGCGTGAGGGAAGGGCAGGCATGAAAAAGCCCGGCGCTGGGCCGGGCTTGAAGGTTAGCTAAGGTCAAGAGTTCTTAGCCTTCCGCTTGCGGAATTAACTCCATCTCTTGCTGGCCACCGAATCTCGTCGAGAAGCGCGCTTCGTACTCAGAAGCTGACGATGATGATTCCGCCATTTCTAAAATTCGGCCCATGTGCATTCTGAGTGCACGAGCTCCTATCTCGTTTAAAAATTGGAATAGTTTTTTCTTGCCAGGGTCTTTGTCACGCAAGGCTCTGAGAAGATCCAAAATCCTTCCACTACTTTGCGCAAGAGGATAGTAAATGTGTCGTCGAGTAAGGTGCATCAATTTCCAAGGCTTGCCGCGAACAGGAATAGGGATCTTGTACAAACGATGCCATGCAAGATAAAGCTCATTTGGGAATTCCTGCTCGTACTTGCGGGCTTCATCCTGAACAAATGCTTTGAAAGCCTGGATGATCTCGTCGACCTCCGGCTGATAGCCTGCAAGTGCATAAACTAGGTTGGTGATGCCACTCTTAGCTGAGGCATTTACGATGATACGAGCTTGTATTGCGAGATGAGCCTGTGTTTTGGACAGCTTATTATCGGAGTCCGCTTGTAATATCGCGTTGCATACGTCAATTAGCACATCTGCGCTGTAGCCGCGAATGGTGACTTCAAGCTGGTTGGCACCAGGGTAAATCCATTTAAATTCAACAGGATGAGTGATTTTGTGAAGCAGTTCAGCACCAACGTAAGGTGCCAGACTTTTCCTGCTCATCATCCGCTCGAAATCGTTCCCCCCAGGATTCTTAGCCCCTAATGCGGCGGCTATTCCCCGCTGAGTCATTACTGCAGTCTTATTTTCGTCACCCAAAACGTAGCATTCAGCGTCAACGCCAAAGTGCTGCAAAAAATTACCTTTATGAATAGCTTTTAATCCCCAGCGTGCGGCCGCTGCTTTCTTGGCTATAGCGCTCCTGGCAGTTTTGGGTAGGGAAGCTGCCCGAGCATTCCCGCCTGCAGCTTTGGATTTATTCTTCTCGGACATGCAAGCATCCTCTCATAGTGATGCTTGCATGATGCTCCTAAAAATATGCGAATTGCAAGCATAAAAAAGCGCCATGCTTGCGAGCTGACGCTTTTTAAATCTACCTGTATGGTTAACCTCACGTTAGCATACAAGGCTCGCACATCGCTTCCAGCCTTCAACTCATTCGTCCGTCATAGAAGTGATTGAGCAGCATCAGCTCTACAACAGCTGCGAAAACGGCCGGCACGATAAAGCCAGGACTGAAAACACGCTTGCGAGCCGATGAGCCTCCACCCATCCATCTAATGCCTGTTTCGCTAGCTGTCAGTATGAGGAAAGCCACGCAGAAACAAGCCCAGACCTTTCCCCAGACGCTAAGATATTTCCATCTGCTCATCTCTGTTCTTCCGAATGCTATATCCAGTGTGTCAGCTCGCCCGCTGTATGACCTGGTAACTACGGCTAAGAATCATGGTACAGAAACATTCCTTCCTCGCCGGATTCGTTTGAAGCCGTCAGAGCTCGAGCTGCAAGCGCCGTGGTTTCATGATGGTCGAAATCATAGCGCGGAGGCATGACTAATACGCTAGTCCACCAAGGCTCTCCGTCGATCAGCAGGGAAGCTCGTGACACTGCAGATCATCCTCATCAGATCTCGGACCGAGCGCAATTCGAAGTGAACTTGTGAGGATTGAAGCCCCAGGGCGATTGTGATGGTTAGCCACCACACATCCATAAGCCTTCAAAACGCTGACAATCCGATCTAGATCTGACTCATCATTCAAAACGGCCACAACCGGCATATCGCCCTCCTTTGCAATGCTGATAAAAGTTCCTCGCCCGACGTCGCAGCGGCTCTAATAGAGGAGTTCAGCCTATCTGGAATACATCGCCCACCAGAACACATGCCCCAGAATCGAGATCTGCTGCTCTTGGATCTGCTGGAACGTGTAGTCCTCGTCCGGATGCTCATCGCGGTTGAAGCTACGCAGGCGAATTCCGATCGGGATGCGGTAGACCTGCTTCACGCGAAGCTGGCCATTGTGGTTTATGGCGTACATCTCGCCGTCGACGATATCGCTCAGGAGTTTTTCCCCACGTTCACGCCTACAGTGGCGCCGTCGCGCAGTACAGGCATCATGCTGTTTCCGCCGACCTTCACGCACTTCGCGTTGCTGAACTGAACGCCGTTGTGGCGCAGATCCTTCTTGTTGAAGCGGAGTCGCGAGTTTGCGTTTTCCTCAATCGCAAACCTGCCAGATCCCGCCGCCAGCTCTACTTCATGAAGGAAGGGGACATAGACCTCGTCGTCATCGAGTGGGGTTTCGTCGTCCCAAGTTTCGATGGTGCCAAGTTTCACGCTGGGCTGGATGCGTTCAGCCTGATGATCAGGCACACCCTTGAGCATGTCACCGACACCTTCAGCCAGCCACATCGGGGACACGCCACATACAGAGGCGATCTGAGCTGCGAAGGCGGTAGCCTTCGATTTCCCCTCTCCAAATCGGAGATCGAGGTTTGCGTGAGTCCAGCGCGCTCAGCAAGCTCAGTCTGATTGAGCTTGGCGTGGCGGCGGGCGGTTTTGAGTCGGTCTTTGAATTCCATCCGCGAAGTATTACGGGCGCTCCCATACCCTTGCAAATCGGTATTCCCATAACCTATTATATGGGCATTCCCGTATGGAGGGGCATCATGAACGCAATTTACAAGGGCCTCGTTGACTACTTCGGCACCCAGGAGGCCACCGCCGAAAAGCTCAAGGTTGATCAAAGCACCGTTTCCGGTTGGGTTCGGGGAAGCACGGCATGTCTCCGGTTATTGCCAAGCGAGCGGAGGCGCTGACCGAAGGTGCTTTCAAAAAGAAAAGCTGTGTCCGTCGTTTCCTTGGGCCGAGATGGCCGCCTAAGCGACATCCCTGTCCGCCAATCCGTTGAAGCCAGATTAGAAGAGAGCAGTCCCCATGCAAACGTCCAGTTCCAGACACCCCGTACAAACCCGTGATCAGGTGCTGGTCGCCCATGCTGCAAACCAGATCGCGCGCACGAGCCTGAGCCAAGACGACTTCGCCCAGACACTGAGCCGCGAGCTGCACCTGTCGTGCCCGGAAAAGGCCGCCGCCAAAGAGGTCCCGGACTTCGCGGCGCTGACTACACAGAACGACGTGGCCGAGTTCGTCAAGGCAACCGGCCGCTGGCTCAAGCGTGTTCAGCGCTGGCTATCTGGTGATCAGGAAATGCCGTCATGGCTGGAAGAGGCCTGGGTGAATGCTCTGGAACCTGAGTTCCGCGACAACTGTATCAACGAGCTGGCCGGCCGCCATGGCTTGATCGGCGCCCGCCAGATGCAAAGCGACCAATGCGCCAACAAAAGCTTCGGTGCGTTAATCCGCGCACTGGGCGACGTGATTAATACCGGCAGCGAAGTCTTTGACGACCAGGTGATGTGCGAGGAGGACCTTCCGCACCTGCCGGCGTTCGCCGAGCAATGCCGTCAGGTTGAAGCGCGGGCAGGGAGCTTGGCCGGAAGGCTGAAGCGCTGATCGCAAAACACCGACCGAATCTGAAGATCGCCTGATTTTCCGCGCATGCGCGGAAATCCTGAGTTCACCACCAAAAAGGGGTCTTTGGGTTCGCACTCTCAAGTAGCAGCCCCAGAAAGCCCAGGCACAAAAAAGCCGACGGTCGAGGTCGGCTGATTCGTAAACTAGAGAGGCCCGATTATGCAGAGCCAACCCAATTCAAGCAATACCCCCAAAAGTGTCGCGAGAAGTTTTTCGAATTCTGAAAACGTGTCGCGTACCACGATGTCCTCCCGCGAGATCGCTAACGTCACCGGCAAGCGGCACGCCAACGTGAAACGTGACATCGCTGCGATGCTGAAAGAATTGAAATTAGATGTACTCAGTTTTGAGCACATCTATCTGGACGGTCAAAACCGGGAGCAGGTGGAATACATGCTCGACCGCGAACACACCGACTGCCTGCTCACCGGCTACAGCGCCCCGATGCGCATGAAGGTGATTCGCCGTTGGTGGGAGCTGGAGCAGCAGCAGGGCGCCCGCGAGCAGGTTCTGCTCAATGGCACCAAGGTCGTCGGCGAGATCGCCATCATGGAGTGCTTCACGCGCCTGCTGAAGCCCGCGCCATCTTGCCAGATGGCCATGCTCACGAAGATCGCCCAGAACAACGGTCTTGACCCGAAGTTTCTCCCAGGCTACGCCGTCGACGCCGCGCCAGATGCTACCGGCGGATCCTCGATGCCCACCAAGTCAGCCACGGCCTTGCTGAAAGACAACGGCATCCGTGTGTCTCCCGCTGCGTTCAACCGCGCACTGGAAACCAAGGGCTTTCTGAAGAAACTCCAGCGCAAGAACTCCAAACAGGAAATGGTTCCGTTCTGGTCGGTGACCGAGAAGGGCATGACCTACGGCAAGAATTTGACCACCCCTCAATCCCCACGCGAGACGCAGCCTCACTGGTACGTCGATCGCTTCCTCGAACTGGCCAAACTGGTCGGGAAGGCCTGATATGCAATTCACCGTCACGATCAATCAGGTGAAGGCGTTGGAGTGGGGGCTGAATTCTCAGCAGGCCCTGCTGTTCGCCTTCGTCTACGGCTGCCCGAGCTGGACCAAGCCAATCAAGACTGACGACGGGATCTTCTTCGCGCTGAGCAAGGCCAAGATCATCGAGGAGCTGCCGCTGCTCACTGACAAGCCAGACACTGCTTACCGCATGCTGAAGGCCCTGGAAGAGGCCGGTCTGATTGAGCTTTCCAGCACTTCGAACATCACCCTGTTTCGTCTGACCGAGAAGGCGATCGAGTGGAATCAGAAACTGGATGGGTCGGAAAAATATCCGACCCCACCAAAGAACGAAGGTCGGAAAAAATCCGATCTACCTCGGAAAAAATCCGAGCAAGGTCGGAGAAAAATCCGAACAAGGGTCGGAAAAATCTCCGACAAATCAGGATACCAATCATCAGGGTACCAATCAGGATACCAGTCAGGACTTGCAAGGCAGCCCGGACAAGCCGGCCCGCAATCTGGTTCTGGTGGTTGATCGCACCGACGCGCCACGGGTCGAGATTCCCGCTGACATGCCGGGCCCAAAGACCAGTCCTGCAAAACCTTCAAGGTCTGGGCGAACTACGCCATGGCCTACCGCAAGCGCTACAGCACCTGGCCGGTATGGAACGCCAAGGTCGGTGGCCAGCTGGGCCAACTGGTCGACCGCCTCGGCGCCGATGTCGCTCACCACGTCGCTGCCCACTTCCTGAAAACCAGCGATGCCGCCGTTCTGCGCAAATGCCACAGCCTCAACGAGCTGCTGGCCAACGCCGAGAGCTACCACACCCAGTGGGTTACGGGGCAGCGCATCAACGGAACAACCGCGCGCCAGATGGAGCGCACCGAAGCGAACGTCTGCGCTGCCGAGCAAGCCGCGCAAATGGTCTTGGCCAAGCGCCAAGCAGGGAGCGCAATGAGTACCTTTGAAATGAACGACCAGCAGGTTGCCGGGCTCGCTGCAGCGATCTGCGCCACCGCTGAGGCCATGGGTCAGGAAATGAACCCAGGCACCGCGGCGATCATGGCCGAAGATCTCTGTGCCTACCCAGTACCGGTTGTGAAGGCCGCTCTGAAGGCCTGTCGCTTTGAGGTGAAGGGCAAGTTGGCAATGGCTGACATTCTTCAGCGGGTTCAGATTGCCGACGGCCGGCCGGGAAAGGACGAGGCCTGGGCGATCGCGATGACCACCAACGATGAATTCGAAACCGTGGTGCTGACGGACGAAATTCAGCTCGCGCTGGCAGCCGCGAAACCTGTCCTCGATGCCGGCGACAAGGTCGGTGCGCGCATGGCATTCAACAGTGCTTACGAGCGTCTGGTGGGGCAGGCCCGGGAGGACAGCAAGGAAGTGAACTGGCATGTGTCGGTCGGCTTCGACGCCAACCGCCGCACACAGGCGATCGCCAAGGCCGTGCAGATGCAGCGAATCCCTCAGGAGCGCGCTCAGCAGTACCTGGCCGACTTGAGTGTCGTGCCGGTCACTGAAGACGGTCGGGCCGTCGTTGCGCTGCTCACCGGTGAGGTTGCAAGGCCGTCGCCAAAGCTACGCGAGAGGCTCGCCGCGGTGAAGGATTCGATGCTTTCCATGCGCCAAGCATCAGCCGAGGAAAAAACAGAAATGCGAATTCAGGCAGCCAATGAGCTGGCGGATCGCCGGGCGCTGCTCATTCAGCAGGCCGAACAATTGGAAGCAAGGAGTGCGGCTCAATGAGTATCGATAAACAAAAACTCCAGAAGCTGCTGTGGGCAGAAGCCGCGTCGTACCGTGCCGACTGTGCAGACTGGAAGCGCAACACCGAGGCTCTGCAGGACTTCCTCGGGGAAAAGACCGTGGAGGAGGTGGCGCTGGAGCTGCTGGCCGAGAACAACCGGCTTGGGCAAATCGAGTACGCATTTTCGGAGTGGATCGAGAAAACCGATTGGGTGCAGTCCACCGTGCAAGCGTCCGAACTTGGCCGCCATCGCGCGGATGTGCTGCGCACACGGATCGACCAGTTCAAGGCCGAGAACGAGGCGCTGCGCAAAGCCATCGCCGACGTCGACGGCGCGCTGGAGCGTGAATACTGGAGCGAGTACGCCGGGCTTGAAGAAGCTCGCTCCATCCTTGACGCGGCCATTGGCAAGGCGGCTCAGGCATGACTGACAAGATCAGCGTTAACTGCCAGGCCAAGCTCTCCGAAGCCATCACACGGCTCAGCGCCATGTTCCGCGACAAGAAGTTCGTCGTGGTATCGCTGCGCCCGGGCAAGGACCGCACGCTAGACCAGAACCGGCTGTGGTTCGCAATGTACAAGCGCATCGCGGAAATGACCCAGATCGGTGATGAGGCTGAAGCCCGGCGCTACTGCAAGCTGCACATCGGCGTGCAGATCCTTCTGAACGAGGATGCCGGGTTTCAGGCTGAGTGGTACCGGGTGATGCGTCATCTGCCATACGAAACGAAGCTGGACATGATGGGCGAGTGCCATTTGTTCGGCCCGGATGGCTTCCCCGTGACCAGTCTGTTCAATCGTTCCCAGGGCATTGCCTACACCGATCGCATCGTCGCGCGCTTCGCACCGCAGGGCGTGTACTTCGATGATTTGCTGAGCCAGGAGGCCGCATGACAATTGAACGGAAGCAGCCCAAACCGAAGAAATGCCGAGTCGCTACTTGCAGGGCCTCATTTGTCCCGTCGCGGATGGGGCAGGCGGTTTGCAGTCCGGCCTGCGCGGCGATTGATGCACCGCGCCACATGGAAAAAGCCCGCAAGGCTATCGCCCAGCGCGATCGCCGCGAGATCCAGGTACGCAAGGAGAAGCTGAAGAGCAGGGCGGATCACCTGCGCGAAGCCCAGGCCGCCGTGAACGAGTACGTCCGCCTGCGTGACGCGCAGCTGCCGTGCATCAGCTGCGACTCGATGCCGAACGACAACGACCTGATGACCGGCAGTCGCTGGGACGCTGGCCACTATCGATCTGTCGGCGCCTGTCCTGAGCTGCGTTTCGAGCCGCTGAACATCCACCGCCAGTGCGTGAAGTGCAACCGCAACCTGTCCGGTAACGCGGTCGAGTACCGCATCCGGTTGGTGCAGCGCATCGGCGCCGAAACAGTGGCTTGGCTCGAAGGGGCTCATGAGCCCCGCAAGTACACCGTCGAAGAAATCAAAACCATCAAGGCCGAATACCGGGCCAAGACCCGAGAACTGAAGAGGGCTGCAGCATGACCTATCGCAACGTAATTTCCGCCGTGGTCCGCGCGCTGGCTGCGGAGACAATCAGCTCCGCCGGGGCTGCGACTTCGAGCCCAGGGTGCAATGCGCCAAGCAGAAAGGGGAGATCGTCGGCAAGGAAGCCGCGCGGCTCCAAGACTGCTGGGTGTTCGGCCGTCTGCACAAGTCGCTCACGCCGGCGCACTGGCGTGCATTGGTAGCGAAATACTCGACGCACGAAGAGCGCAAGCACAGCGCGATACTCGAGCTGCTGAGTTCTGTGAAGTCGCCGGCACCGCAACGGTTTCGTGAGTGTGCCGTGCTGACCTGGGCAATACCGCAGGTTGGTGGCACTGACGGTAAGCGCTCGTCTGCAGTCTTGCCTTCAGCCTGGTACGACATCACCAACTGGGATAACGACGGCAAGCCGGAGTCGACCCGGTACCGGTGGAGATCTTCGATCCGAAAGGCGCTGGACGACCAAGTGAATGAGGCACTCACAGCGGCGCAGGAACTGCTCGATGCGGAGGGCTTGATCGAAAGTTGCGCTGCGTAGCAAAAAACCATTGCAATGAGTGAGAAAGTGAGAGAGCATTTACCCATCCTGTCGATCTTGCGCGTAACGGATTGACACAGCAAACCCGGCCACTGTGCCGGGTTTTTTGCTCTTGAAATTCATCGCGCTAACCATATATACGGTGCCATCACCTAACTATGGATGGTCAAGATGCGACACCTCAGAAGCCGCCTCATCAGTATTCTTCAAGATCCTCACACTACCTTTTTGCCGGACGAAGAAGCTGCGTTTTTAGCTCGTGTACAGCTTTCGAACGGAAGCAAATACGATGACTTCCATGAGCGCATGGCCGAGCAAGGGTTTTCTCAGACCATCAAAAGTATAAGCGGGGAAACGAAGCAGCTTCCCGATGCAACGTATTTCATATCTGGCCTACCAGATAAAACCCGTGCTGAAGTTGTATTCGATCGAGCCAAGAAAGCGGTTGAAAAGCACAAGAAGCTATCGGACCAGATGAATATCCAAGAACACATCATTGTGGTTAAGGCTTCGGACGCCTGGTTTGATCTTGAAGATTATGAAGAAAAACCAGATTGAGACAGTCAAGTCGAAGATACCCGGCCAAGTGCCGGGTTTTTATTGCCTTGAATTTACCTGTAGCCAGGGCAGCCTTCGGGAAGGCCTGGGCGTCGATAGCCGGATAGTGCTACGTACGGAGTCAACACGTGCAGCCCGCTCACCCTGACCTCAAACTTGCTTTCAGGGTGCCGCAAGACAGATCGGCGCTGGGATTGTTTTTGGCCGACAGCTCGGAAAGACGAGCGCGCCTATTCATGGCCTTAAAATCCTTCTTTTCGAAAGTTTGATCGCCCGCCTGATCATTACTTATCGTCAATACGCCATTCGAAATGGAATACGTTGTTGAAGCGTCACCTTCGGAGTATCTGGTTCGCCACCTTCCCCATTCTCCGGTGTCATCCATGAACGCTGACCATATAACGCGATCCTCGGACACTTCGCAGCGATATCGGAAGGCGTCCCCATCCGGTCGACGGTAGGAAATTTCCGGGGTTGATCCTGCGCTTTTTGTTTTCATCGTTTTCGTAGGTCGGCCCATCTCCACCGAGATTGCGGCCTTGCAGATGTCGGCGCTTGAGAAGTCAGCGGCCTGTGCCGCGACTGATAGTCCGAGTGATGCAAGTAGTGCCAGCGATATTGTTATTTTCATGCCCTTGTCCTTGGGTTGGTGACGAGAAAGTCTAGTCGGTCTGATTCGCGTCGATGCGTGCGCAGATGACTTTCTGTAGGCGCAATGCCATCATCAATTTTTTTGAGCAGAAGGGAATCGCTATGGTTGGCCTGATCCATGGTTTTGCAGCATCAGATTGGATTCGAGCGCGCGACACTGCACGTGCAATCCTCATCAAGCAAGCGAGGCGACCCAACCCATTTATCGCTTACTCGGACTTGGTTGCTCAGCTTCCGATCGCTCTTGAGGCGCATGATCCTCGGCTTAGCGCTCTACTGGATGAGATATCGACGTCTGAGTACGACCAAGGCAGAGGCTTTTTGACCGCGCTGGTGGTTCACAAAAATGGCTCTGTGATTCCAGGGCCTGGTTTTTTTGAAATGGCGCGGAAGAATGGTAGGGAATTTGATGACAGCGACCGCTTTTTCATTGATGCCTACACTGAAGTGACTAACTACTGGAAAGCCAATCGTCAAGAGAATTAGTGCGTTATTGATTTGACTTTTAGTTCATGAGCCTCGGCATTTGCCGGGGCTTTTTCGTTTTCGGCTCCCCACACCCATTGCCCCGAGCTGGGAGTGCAGCGGACGCCGGATTTATCAATCTCCCCGAGTGGGAGGCAACCCGGATGCCAAACATGCCTGACAAGCCAGACACATGGGCCAAGATCTGGCTGGCGTTGAGCAATCCGCTCTGGCAGGGCGTGATCATGTCCATCACCGTATCGTTGCTTCGAGTCATGTACGACGCGAAGGAAACCAGTAAGCGCCGGATTGTGTTCGAGGCGCTGATCTGTGGATCGCTGAGCTTGGTCGCGTCCAGCATTATCGAGTGGATGGCCTGGCCTTCCAGCCTGTCGGTCGCTGCCGGTGGCACGATCGGCTTCCTCGGCGTGACAGCCATTCGCGAGCTGGTGACCCGCTTCCTCGGTCGCAAGGCGGATGCCGCATGAAGGCCTTCGCTGCTGCAATCATCATCGCCCTGGTCGGCCTGCTCCTCATTGGGATTCAGCAGTCGCGCGTCGTCGCCCTTCGCGGGGAGGTGGCATTCGAAGCCAGCGAGAAGAAGAAGGCGGTCGATGCCAACCTCGAAAGCCAAGCCACGATCACCACCCTGCGCGCCGAAGCCCAGCGCAACGCCGATTACCAGAAAGACTTGAACAAGCGGTTACAGGCCAGCCAGGCCAAAGCCAGAAAGGCGGAGAAGAACTTTGAAGAACTCAAGCGCAACAGCAAGCCTGTTCGTGATTGGGCTGCTCAGCCTCTGCCTGACGGCCTGCGCGGGAAAGCCGGCGGTGGTAACAAAGACAGCGGCGGTAAGAGTCGAGTCCCCTGAGCTGGTACCCTGTGAGCGGGTAGCGGATGAAGACCTCGCCGACAACGGCCAGCTGTGGGAGCTGAAGAACCAAGCCATCAACCTGCTCGACACCTGTGCAGATCAGGTGGACGCGCAGATCAAGCGCAGTCAGAGCAAGTAGGTCGCGACACGTTTCGCGAGAGTGCAAATTGTGTCGCGACACTAGCACTTACTGACTGTTTGCCCAATTGATTGCGGCTGTGGTAGCGAATCCATAGCCTTTGCTTAGTACTTCGCTGGCCAAGTCTTTGAGTTTCGATGTCGCACCGTCTTTCACAGCTGCTGCTAGCGTTCCTCCAAGTGTTTCTCCGCCGAGGCTCGAGGGTGTTGCCTTCAGAATTTCGAGCGCTTTGGCAGTGAGTGTGCATCTCTCAAATGTGTAGGCATACGCAGAGTCTTGCCGAGAAACGATGTAGCCCGCCTCTATGAGCCATTCGATTGTGTTAGTAAAAAAATCAAAGACTTCTCCTCCGGCATAGATGCTCGCCGGATCCATCGCCATGTTTGGACTTAAGATTTCGTCGAACTCCATCACGTTTAGGTCAAGAGTGATTGGGAAGCTGTTGTAAAGCCGGGAGAAGACGACCCCTGTTAGCTGATCGAATCGTTCGATATTGGATTCCGACACCTTTCTGTCCTCTGAGGTCGACAATGAAAGCACTTCATAACCGGCATTCAGTCTTCATTACAAGTGCAAGGTGAGCTATGAGCAGGCCAATGCCGCCGGAGTCGCTGCTCGAACTGTCTGAGCTTTCCAGCTTCGGTATTCGCCTGATCCCTGCGCCAGAAGTGTGGGAGTGGCTCCAATCCGAAATCCTTGCCGACACCGGCAGCATCCACAACGAAGACCATGCCCATCTGATCGATGCCGACGTGAGAGTCATGTGGGCGTCTGCCGCCTTCACGAAAAAGGGTCGCACGGTAGTAGGTCAGGCCGAGCAGGTAGCATTCCGCGCGGGTGGTTGGCAGAAAGCCCGGATGGAGCAGCAGATGCTGGATTGGTTCGGCGACGTGCCGGCCTACATCATTACCCTGGCTGCTGACTACTGTGCCCAGTGCTCCGATGCTGACTTCTGCGCACTGGTAGAACATGAGCTGTACCACATCGCTCAGGCGACCGATCAGTACGGCGCACCCAAGTTCACCCAGGAAGGATTGCCCAAGCTTGAGATGCGCGGACACGACGTTGAAGAGTTCGTCGGTGTGGTGCGTCGGTACGGGGCGAGTCCTCAAGTGCAAGAGCTGGTGGACGCTGCAAACACTCCTGCTGAGGTGGGGAAATTGAACATATCGAGGGCCTGCGGAACCTGTCTGCTCAAGTCGGCCTGATTCTGGACAGGCTCTGGACGGATGAAAATCTATGGCAGCCCTTCAAAACGACGTGAAGGCCTTTATCGTTCAGGCCTTGGCGTGCTTCGACACGCCTTCACAGGTTGTTGAAGCCGTCCAAAAGGAATACGGGATATCGGTGACTCGCCAGCAGGTGGAAACACACGACCCCACGAAGACATCAGGGAAAGGCTTGGCCAAGCGCTGGGTGACGATGTTTGAAGATGCCCGGAAACGCTTCCGCGAAGAGACCGCAGAGATCCCGATCGCCAACCGAGCGTTCCGGCTTAGGGCCATGAACCGTTTTGTCGAGCGGGCCGAGACGATGAAGAACATCGGTCTTGCCATGCAGATCCTCGAGCAGGCGGCTAAGGAAGTCGGCGACGTCTACGTCAATCGCCACCGGAAGGATGAGCCAGACGATGAGCCGGCGATCCCAACGCGCATTCAGGTCGACGTAGTGGACGCGAGGAAGCCGAATGCCGAGCCTTAACGTTCCGCAGTCGCAGTTCCTCCTCTTGCCCCACAAGTTTCGCGCATTCGTTGCTGGCTTCGGCTCGGGGAAGACCTGGGTCGGATGCTCGGCTTTGAGCAAGCATTTCATGGAGTGGCCGGGCGTAAATGCTGGTTACTTCGCACCGACCTACCCGCAGATTCGGGACATCTTCTATCCCACCATGGAGGAGGTGGCATACGACTGGGGGCTGAAGACCAAGATCAACCAGGCGAACCATGAGGTTCACATCTACAGCGGCCGGCAGTATCGCGGCACTGTGATTTGCCGGTCGATGGAGAAACCGCAAACCATCGTCGGCTTCAAGATCGGTCACGCGCTGGTCGACGAACTGGATGTGCTGACGTCGATCAAGGCTCAGCAGGCGTGGCGCAAGATCATTGCCCGGATGCGTTATAACCTGCCCGGGTTGAAAAACGGCGTCGACGTGACAACGACGCCGGAAGGCTTCAAGTTCGTATTCCTCCAGTTCGTGAAGCAGTTGCGCGACAAGCCAGCGCTGAAGGAAATGTATGGCCTGATCCAAGCCAGTACTTTCGACAACGAACTGAACCTGCCTGACGACTACATCGCCTCGCTGATGGAGTCATATCCTGAGCAACTGATCCGCGCGTACCTGAACGGCCAGTTCGTCAACCTGACGTCCGGGTCGATCTATCACGCCTACGACCGAAAGCTGAACCAGTGTTTCGACACTGTGCAGCCCGGCGAGCCGTTGTTCATCGGCATGGACTTCAACGTCGGCAAGATGGCTGCGATCACCCACGTCAAACGTGATCAGGGGCTGCCGCGCGCCGTGGACGAGTTGATGGATGGCTACGACACGCCGGACATGATCCGCCGGATCAAAGAAAGGTATTGGGAGCACACTGGCAACGATTACAAGAAGACCTGCGAGATCCGGATCTACCCGGACGCCTCCGGCGATTCGCGTAAGTCGGTCAATGCCAGCGTCACCGATATCGCCATGCTCAAGCAGGCAGGCTTCACGGTCATCGCGCCGGCGGCAAACCCACCTGTGAAGGATCGGATCAACGCTATGAACGCCATGTTCTGCAACGCGCAGGGCGAGCGGCGTTACCTGGTGAACCCGTTTACATGCCCGACCTACGCCGACGGCTTAGAACAGCAGATCTGGGCGCCCAACGGCGAGCCGGACAAGAGCCAAGGAAACGACCACGCCAACGACGGCGGCGGTTACTTCATTCACCGCGAGTACCCGATCATCAAACCGGTCACCGCTATCAAAATGGGATACGCCCGATGAGCAACGACGTCTCCTTCAAGCGGGCGGAATACGTGGCAGTGCTGGATCGTTGGGCAACCGTCCGCGACGTATGCGCGGGCCAGCACCGGGTCGTCGATCGGCTGCCGTACATCAATGCACACGACAAGTCGCCGGAGAATCAGGACCGGAATCGAGCCTATCGCGAGCGCGCTGTGTTTAAGAACGCCACTGGCCATACCAGGAATGGTTTGCTCGGTCTGGCTTTCCACAAGGACCCGACCCTGGTTGTTGCGAAGAAGCTGGAGTATTTGCAGGACAATGCCAACGGCTCCGGTGTCAGCATCTACCAGCACTCGCAAGGCACGCTGGAAAAGGTGCTTGAGGCTGGACGGCACGGCCTGTACGTCGACTATCACCAAGACGACGGCATCGGCGGGCATGCTGTGATCCTCACCTACTGCGCCGAGGAGATCATCAACTGGCGCACTGGCATGGTGAACGGTCACAGCGTGCTGACGCTGGTGGTGCTTAAGGAGTCTCCCGAAATCCCAGATGGCTTCGGTTTCAAGACGGTCGAGCAGTACCGGGAACTGGCACTGGAAGAAGACGGGTTCGTGTGCAGGGTCTGGCGCCGCGCAGGTCCTGAGAATGGCGGGCCTCTGGCGGTGACTGAGGAATTCCGGCCTTCGGGCGCTGGCGGCCGGCTGAAGGAGATTCCATTCACCTTTGTCGGCGCACAGAACAACGACCCGAGCATTGACGAGTCGCCACTGTACGACATTGCAATGATCAATCTGGGCCACTACCGGAACAGCGCTGACTATGAGGACAGCGTCTTCTGGTGTGGCCAAGCCCAGCCTTGGATTTCCGGCCTGGATGAGCAATGGCGCGACTGGATGGAGAACAACGGCGTCTACGTCGGTTCCCGGGCGCCCATGATGCTGCCAGTAGGAGGTGCCTTCGGTTATGCCCAGCCACTGCCGAACACGCTGGTGAAGGAGGCCATGGCTGACAAGAATCAGATGATGATCGAGCTGGGCGCACGCATGGTCGTGGCTTCTCTCTCGTCAAAGACGGCGACCGAAGCACGTGGTGATCAGTCTGCATCGACGTCGGTGCTCGCCGGCTGCGTGGCCAACGTCAGCGAGGCCTATACCCGGGCGATCATGTGGTGCTGCACTTACATGGGCGTCGACGATGCAAAGGTTGCCTACCAGATCAATCAGGAATTCGTGGAGCTGACGGCAGATCCGCAAATGATCACCGCGCTGGTTGGACTCTGGCAAAACGGTGGATTCGCCAAAGCGGATCTTCGGGCATACCTGCGCAAGTTGGGCTTGATTGCGCCTGAGCGTACGGACCACCAGATCGATGGCGAGCTTGCAGAGCAGGGCGACGGCTTGGGCCTGGACGATGAGGACAAAGTAGATGGCGGCAAACCAAGCAATCCTTGACGCTACGATTCGGCACGCTGTCTTCCTCGAAAAACTGAAGGTTGGGGAGGTCGGCAAGTTCGCCCCCTTCCTGAAGGAGATCGACCGCTCTATTCGCGACAGGCTCACCCAGTCGGACTTGACCGAGTACAACGTGAAGCGGTTGGAGGCGCTGCTGAAGGAGGTCGACAGTCTCCTGCTGGGCGTCTTCGACCGCTACAGCGGGCAGCTAAACCTCGACCTAATCGACATCGCCAATTACGAGGCTGAGTTTGAAGCGTCGAGCCTGGTCCGGTCAGCGCCGGTTGGTGTCTCGTTGGATGTTGTGGCGCCGACGGCAGCAGCTATTCGCACCGCGGTGCTGACCAACCCGCTCAGTGTGCGCGGCACCGGTGGCGGCAAGCTGCTGAAGTCGTTTATCAAGGGCTGGACCAGTGCTGAGCGAGAGCGCGTCACCGGCGCGATCCGGCAGGGCTTCTTTGAAGGACAAACGAACTTCCAGATCATCCGCAACATCCGCGGTACGAAGTCCGCCGGCTACAAGGACGGGATTCTCGCCACCACCAACCGGAATGCCAGCACGGTCGTGCACACCGCGATACAGCATGTGTCGTCTCAGGCGCGCATGGAGGTGGCCAATGCCAACATTGACATCGTGTCTGAAGTCGAAATGGTCGCCACGCTGGACAGCAAGACCAGCCAGCAGTGCCGGTCGATGGACAAGCGACGGTTTCCGGTCGATTCAGGGCCGAGGCCCCCGTTTCACCCGAATTGCCGTACGACTTTTGTCCTGCTGACAAAGCTTAGCGAAATGTTCGCCAAAGGCGCTACCCGGGCTTCGGTGGGCGCAGATGGAGCAGGGCAGGTCAGTGCGAGCCTCGACTATTACCACTGGCTTCAACAACAGCCTGCGTCGTTCCAAGATGTGGCAATCGGGCCGGTGCGGGCAAAGCTGTTTCGCGAGGGCGGTTTGAGCGTCGAGCGCTTCGCAGAACTGCAGCTTGATCGAAACTTCGCTCCGCTGACCTTGGCCCAAATGAAAGGGCTTGAGCCTCTGGCATTCGAGCGTGCGGGAATCTGATATAGGATTGCGGCTCATATCAAGGAGCCGTTATGGATCAGTTCATTCAAAGGAAAATCGAAGAAGCCTTGAAGGGGCTTTTCACCGCCGTATCAATGCTGCAGGAAGCCTATCCTGGCAAACCTTTCACTCCGGATGGTCGACTTGTCGGCGACATCGGCGAAGTGGTCGCGAGCTTGGCTTATGACCTGACGCTGAATGAAGGCCTGACCAAGCACCATGACGCCGTCACGCGCGATGGGCGGAATGTGCAAATCAAAACCACCTTCGGCACCAGCCTCACTTTTCCGGTGCACCATGTGCCTGATTATTACCTCGGCATTCGAATGAATCGGGATGGAACGTTTGAGGAGATCTACAACGGCCCGGGGCGTTTCATCCAGGCGGCGCTCTCGGGACGGAAGGCCACGAAGACAGGTCTTCATGGTGCGCTAATGCCAATGCTCAAGCGAATAAACCAGACGGTTCTCGAAGAAGATCGAATACCCAAACGCTAATTCACATCAAACCCGGCCAATCGCCGGGTTTTTTTATGCCTGCAAAGCGGGCAACACATACCCAAGGGGTGCATCCACGTGGCAGAAGAAAACGAAATCGACCTGGACAATCCGGCAATCAAGGCCGCTATCGCGACTGCCGTTGAAGCATCCGTTTCAGGGTTGAAATCCAAGAATACCGAGTTGTTGGGCAAGCTGAAGGACACCACAGGCAAGCTCACCCAGTTCGAAACTCAGTTTGAGGGCATCGACATCGACGCCGTCAAAGGCTTGCTCAGCCGGGCCGGCCAGGACGAAGAAACCAAGCTGCTGACCGAGGGTAAGGTGGACGAGGTGTTCAATCGTCGCACCGAGCGTTTGCGTGGCGACTACGACAAGCAGTTGAAGACTGTCACCGCGCGGGCCGAAAAGGCCGAGGCATTCGCCGCCAAGTTCCAGGGCAAAGTCCTGGGCGATTCGGTACGCGGCGCAGCACTGAAAGCCGGCGCACTGCCGGAAGCAACCGACGACATCATCCTGCGCGCCAAAGGCGTGTTCTCGCTGAATGAAGAGGGCGAAGCGGTCGCCATTGATGAATCCGGCCAGGTCATCCTCGGCAAAGACGGCAAGACCCCTCTGACACCGCTCGAATGGGCGGAATCTCTGCGCGAAAGCGCACCTCATCTGTGGCCAAGGGCCTCAGGAACACAAGCCCCGGGCGGGGGTGGCGGCCAGGCTGCATTCAAGCGCTCCGAAATGACTGCCGAGCAAAAGCGCGACTACCAGCGCAAGCACGGCCAAACCGCATATCTGCAACTGCCCAAGTAAGGGGATATACCCATGGCAACGACTGTTAACAGCGATCTGATCATCTACAACGATGAGGCACAGACCGCATACCTGGAGCGTATTCAGGACAACTTGGACGTGTTCAACGCATCGTCCAACGGTGCGATCGTTCTCGATAACGAGCTGATCCAAGGCGATTTCCGCAAGCGCGCTTTCTACAAGCTTGGCGGCGGCTTGGAGCACCGTGATGTGAATTCCGAAGCCAAGGTCAACGCCAAGAAAATCGGCGCTGGCGAGGCAGTGGGCGTGAAGGCGCCGTGGAAGTACGGGCCCTACCAGACCACCGAAGAAGCATTCAAGCGTCGCGGTCGTCCGGTAGAAGAGTTCTCCCAGATCATCGGCGCCGATGTGGCAGACGCGACGATCGAAGGCTTCATTGAATACGCCACCGGCGCGCTGAAGGCGGCCATTGGTTCCAACGCCGGCATGGTGGTAACGGCCAACATCGAAACCGACGGCAAGAAGACCCTGACCCGCGGCATGCGCAAGTTCGGCGACAAGTTCGGTCGCATTGCGCTGTGGGTCATGCACTCGTCCGCCTACTTCGACATCGTCGACGAAGCGATCGCGAACAAGGTTTACGAAGAGGCCGGCGTCGTAATCTACGGTGGCCTGCCCGGCACCCTGGGCAAGCCGGTGCTTGTGACCGACAAGGCACCGGTGGATGCAATCTTCGGCTTGCTGCCCAATGCCGTCGTTATCACCGAGTCCCAGGCTCCTGGCTTCCGCTCGTACGAAGTGAACGACGAAGAGAACTTGGCGATTGGCTACCGCGCCGAGGGCACCGTGAACATTGACGTTCTGGGCTACAGCTGGAAGGAGTCTACCGGCGGTTCCAACCCAACACTGGCCGCTGTCGGCTCTGCTGCGAACTGGGTCAAGCACTCGGACAGCAACAAGGTCACCGCCGGCGTGATGATCAGTCTCACCACCACCCCACCAGAAGCCGGCTGATACCGGGCTCATTTGCGGCCAGCAATGGCCGCCACGGAGAGAATCATGGAACTAGTTTACAGCAATCAGTTGGGCGACTTCGACCCGAATAAGCGCTACCGCAATCCTGAACTGTTCCGCTCGGTGGAGCGCGGCGTGACCAAGGTCGTCATCGTAGGCGATTACCCCGAGATCAAAGCGGCGTATGACGCTGCTGAGATCGAGGTGGAAGTGCAAACCCGCAAAACTCCGGTTACGTCCGCTGCTGGTAAGGAAAAGGCCGCAAAGGGCAAGGTGGCTGCAGGCAAGGACAAGACCGGAAAAAACGTGCTGACCAGTGGCACCAACGGCACCCTCAAAGACGGCACGAAGGATGAGCCGGTCTACATTCCGAAGCTGGAATCTAATGATCAGTGGATCATCATCACCCGCGACGGTGTACGCTTCGGCGAGTTCGTCGGCACCGCCGATGAGGCAAAAGCCGAGGCTGACCGCCTGAACGAAATCAAGGAGTAAACAATGCTCATCATCGAGGACGGCACCGGCAAGCCCGACGCCGAAAGCTACGCTAGCGCCGAGGATCTGGCTCTGTACGCCGTGAAATTCGGTACGGTCATTCCCGCAGGTGTTCCGGACCAGGAAGCGCTGCTGCGCCGGGCCGCCTTGGTGATGGATGGCATGAGCTGGAAAGGCCGCAAGACCAGCAGCGATCAGGCTTTATCCTGGCCGCGCCGGGGAGTGCTGCTGGATCAGGAGATCAAGCCGGATAACTACCTGCCTGCGCGGATTCAGTATGGCCAGATGGCGCTGGCAGCGGAGATTCACACCGACGACGTTGACCCGATCGAGAAGCGCAAAGGCGCGATTACAAGGGAACGCGTGGAAGGCGCAGTTGATCGCGAATACGCGGCAATCCCGAACACCAGTAGCCGACTGTTACCGGCGGCGCCGGACCGCCCGAGCGCCACGCAGTTTGCTGACTACCTGCAGAAACGTGGCTTGTTTGCTGTCAGAGTTTGATCAGCCGTTGGATAATTCGTAGGTGTCCAAAAACGGATACCCATCTCTGATGGCTTGATCCCCGTCTTTGATAATCCTCGCAGCCCTTTCCAATTTGTCGAAAGAGACCGGCTGATCTAGAGGAAGTCTTGCTCTGTCATTTCCTTGGATGGTTTGGTGTCGAACCCTGCTTTCTCAAAAGCATTTTGGTAGGCCCTTCTCGCCTTGAACTTTTCATCAAGGCTCTCTCCTGTGCCGCGAGTACTCTCATGAATCTCTCGCGAAGTTCGGCTCAGGTCGCTACTGATTTTTCCGTAATTCATATTTCCTCCTTGGATAATCGCGCATGGCATTTTACGGCGAAATGGCGGTGATGGCTCTGGAGATGATCGCAGAGTTTGGCCAGCCTGTGACCATCAGCAAGGCGGCTCCGGGCGAATACGACCCGGAGACCGGAGGCGAGTCGCCGGGCGCGCCCATCGAGCAGATCGCTCAGGGCATCCTGCTCGATTTCACGGGTCAGGAGTTCCAGAACAACAGCCTCATCAAACAGGGCGACAAGAAGCTCAAGATCGCCGCGCAGGGGCTGGAATGGGTTCCGGATCTGCTAGACAAGGTGATCATTCAAGGGCGCACCTGGTCAATTGTGCCGCCGTTGAAAGAGGTGAATCCCGCCGGGACGCCAATCCTGTACGAATTGCAGGTGCGGTCGTGAGTCGCTCAGGTGCCGGACAGCCCGGCAGCTTCGCCCTGAGCCTGGCCGAGTTCGCCGCTCAGACCGGCGAAGCCATCGACGCCAGTGTGCGCGAGATAATCATCGAGGTCGGTAGCAGCCTGATCCGCATGTCTCCCGTGGGCAACCCGGAGATCTGGGCGCAGAACGCAGTTGCCTCCGAGTACAACAAGGCTGTCGACGAACACAACACTGCGCTGCGCAGCGACCCATCGAACCTGACCAAGGGTGGCAGGCTCGAGAAAGGTCGCAAGCTCAACGACGGCATGGACGTCAAGGCGCCAGAAGGATACGTCGGCGGCCGGTTCCGTGCGAACTGGCACATCTCTCTCGGCGTGGTCGAAAGCGTCACTTTCGACGAGGTAGACCCGAGCGGTGCTGAAACCACGGCGGCGTTGGTCGCGGCAATGAGCGACTTCACCGCCGGGCAGATCGCCTACATCATTAACAACTTGCCCTATGCGATTCCGCTGGAGTTTGGCCATTCGACCCAGGCCCCCGGCGGCATGGTTCGGGTAACCGTGGCTCGCTTCCAGCAAATCGTGTTGGAGGCCATCAGGAACAACCAGGTATGAGTCATGCAATCATCGCCTCGATCTACGAGGCAAAGCTGATCGCCTGGAACGCTGCCAGGTCGGAAAAGCTCAAGATCGTTTTTGAGAACATGGCGTATACGCCCGCAGCGGGCGAGACTTACCTGCGGGCGTTCACCATTCCGGGCGACACGGCCAGCAACACGCTCGGCGGAGACCACCGACTCTATACCGGTGTATTTCAGGTCAGCATTGTTTGCCCGGCAGGCACAGGTAAAGCAAAAACCAACCCCATTGCCGCCGAGATCATCTCGTTATTTCCGCTTTATGTGCGCGATGTAAAAAATGGTTTCGTAGTTACGCCCATGACGCCTGTAGATGTCGGCCCAGGCATCACAGGCGATTCAACCTACACGGTCCCGCTGTCGTTCTCATACCGATCCGACACCACGCCATAACCCGCCCGTTGGGCAAATCCTGAACCCGCCTCTGAGCGGGTTTTGTCATTTCTGCAAAGAGGAAAACCCATGTCTGTTTACTTCCCCAACGGGGCGACGCTTTCGATTTCCAGCGGATTCGCCGCCGCCAAGATTATTTCGGCAATCAGCAACGCCAACCCGGGTGTTGCCACCAGCGCCGCGAACGGCTTTGCCAATGGCGACATCCTTCTGATCACCTCCGGCTGGGAAGACATCAACGAGCGCGCCGTGCGTGTATCCAACGCGGCGGCAGGCGCATTCACTCTGGAAGGCATCGACACGTCCAACGTGGCTTTCTTTCCCGATGGCATCAGCGGCGGTACCGCCAAGAAAGTGACCGGTTGGGTCGCGGTCAACCAGGTGATCGGCAACTCCATGTCCGGCGGCGAGCAGCAATACTGGACTTACGCGCCGCTCGAAGCGCGCCGTGACAAGCAGATCCCGACCACCAAAAATGCGCAGGCGTTCGCTTTCCAGCTGGCTGACGATGACAGCCTGGCCTGGTACGAAGAACTGGATAAAGCCGATCGAGAGAAGGAAGTGCGCATCTTGCGTATGTCGCTGCCCAACGGCAAAACGATCTATTACGCCGGTTATGCATCCTTCAACAAAACCCCAACGCTGGTGCGCAACGAAGGTGCAGCGGTTTCCTTTGGCTTTACCATCAATGCTGAAATCACAGCGTATCGCGCGCCGGTCGCAGCTGGCGGCGGGGCCTGATCATGGCGAAGTTCAAGATTGCGCAAGCGCCCACATTCACCGGTGCGGTGATGGTCCCGGTAGTTGGCCAAGACGCGGTGAAGGTGGAATTTACCTTTAAATATCGAGACCGCATCGAACTTGCCGCGCTGTTTGATGGATGGAATCAGCGACAAAAGCAAAGCCTCGAGCAGGTCGGCGACAAGCCTACGATGTCTCAAATCGTTGCGGTCGACACCGAAAACCAAGTTCAGCAGATCAAGGATCTGGTTGTTGGCTGGGAGTTCGATGACAAGTTCGACGACCAGGGCATCAAGGCGCTGGTGACGTCTTGCCATGGTGCAACCGAGGCCGTGGTAAATGCCTACCAAGCGGCCTACGCCAAGGCCCGCACGGGAAACTGATTCGCGCCGCCCGCGCCATGTATGAGCCTCCTCCGAATGCGGAGAAACTTGCCGCATTCGGGTTGGACGCTGAGGACCTCGAAGAGGAATTCGAAGTTTGGCCGTGCCTTTGGCCTGCTTTCCTCCTGTTTAACAGGATGTCCACTCAGTGGCGTGTCGGCGCCGGCGGCGCAATTGGTCTCGACTACAGCAGCATTTGCGACGTGGCCGGCTTCCTGGGCATCAAGAAAAAGAAACTCGCTGAAATCTTCCCAGACCTTCAGGTGCTGGAAGGCGAAGCCCTGCGCGTCATGGCAGAGGAAAGGGAAAACAGCCCGTAAACGCGGGCATCTATTCAAGGTGAGTCGATGAACATTGCAGAACTCGGCGTCAAGATCGACTCGGCCGATGCGATTCAGGCCAAAGCCAGCCTGGATGAAATGGCCAAGGCCGGCGGCCGCGCCGAGCAGTCCGCCGTTTCGTTGATGAACGAAATGCAGGCGCTGGAGAAATCGCTCTCTACCAACGCCAAGACCACGCAGGATCTCGCAAAACAGCGGGAAGCATTGGCGAAGCTGACCAAGACCGGCGCCTATGGCGAGGCTGAGGCCGCGAAGATCTCGGCGCAGCTCGACAAGCAGCAGGTAGCGCTGGCCAAGTCGACGATGGATGAGCAGAAGGCCCTGAATAGCCTGCTGGGCGCCATTGACCCGGCCCGCGCTGCACTGGCGAAGCTGGATACTCAGGTCGAGCAACTGGGCAAACACTTGGATGCAGGCCGGATCAGCCAGGACGAGTACAACACCGCGCTAGGCAAGATCGACAAGGACTACGACAAACTCAACAAAACCACCACCGGCTTCGACAAGCTGCGGCTCGGCTCGCGCCAGGCGCAGGAAAACGTGGTGCAGCTGGGGAATGCGCTGTCGTCGGGCGACTGGGGAAGCGGCGTTCGTGCTGTTGCTCAGTTGGGCGCCGGGGCGGGTGAGGGCGCGGCGGGCCTGCTGGCGATTCTCGGCCCGCTGGCGCTGGCCACTGCCGCGGTGGGTGGATTGGCATACGCTTTCTACAAGGGGAGCGAGGAGCAAGACAGCTACAACAAATCGCTGATCCTGACCGGCAATTACGCCGGTGTGAGTGCTGGACAGCTCGGCGATATGGCGCGTCAGGTGAGCGCGACTGTCGGCACAACTGGGCAAGCCGCTGAGGTTCTAGCGCTGCTGGCCGGTAATGGAAAGATTGCTGGCGAGAGCTTTACGGGCATCACTCAAGCCGCGGTGTCGATGCAGGAAGCGACCGGCAAGGCCGTGAGCGAGACTGTCGCGGAGTTCGCCAAGCTCGCCGACGACCCGGTCAAGGCATCTGCCGCGCTGAATGAGCAGTACCACTATCTCACTGCGTCGGTTTACTCGCAGATCACGGCACTGGAGAAGCAGGGCGACCATGCCGGCGCCGTGAAGCTGGCGACCGAGTCGTTCGCTGATGCAATCAACGAGCGCACGCCGCGAATCCTCGAGAACCTGAGTTTCTGGGAGAAGGGCTACAACGCCGTTGCTCGCGCTGCTGATGGGTTGAAGAACATCGGGCGTAGCGATATCGGCGCTGATATCGAGCAGGCCCGCCGTGACTTGGCGGGCGCTCAGGCGGGTGACGTAGGCCTGTTCCAGAATAAGCAGGAGATGATCGATCTCTATCAAAATCGCCTCAACATGCTGGAGGACCAGCAGGCCGCAGAAGCCGATATCGCCAAGTGGCAGGGTGAGCAGGCGAAGGCACAAGGCGATGCCGTCTCGTCGATGGCGAAGATCGACGCTCTCACCAAGTCGGCATGGACGAACGAGCAGAAGCGCACCGAGGCGATCAAGGAGTACAAGCGTCAGCTCGAAGACATCCGCAAGGTCGCCCCGAACGATCCTCGCCTGAATCAGGCGGCGATCGACAAGAACCTGGCGAACATTAACGACCAGTTCAAGGATGCGAAAACGGCAGCCACTCAGGTCGATATGACCGGCTTCAACAATGCCAAGAACGACCTGGCAGCTATCAGCACTGAGTACAAAAACGCTCAGAAGGAACTGGACGCTGCGCAGAAGGCTGGACTTGTCACTCAGGCCGACTACGTCCTGAAGCGTGAAGCGCTCATCGGCAACGAGCGCGACGAAGTGACCGCAGCCTACGAGGCTGAGATCGCTGCGCTGGAAGCCGCGAAGGCGAAAAAGACCACATCTGCCGCGCAAAGCATCCAGCTGGATCAGAAGATTGCCGATGCTCGCGCCGGCATGGTCAAGGCTCAAAGGAAGCTGACAGCCAGCTCGAAGTGCTCGCTACCAGCGAAACCGGAAGGCTGGCGAAGCAGGAGCGAGCGATTTCCTCCTACGTTCAGGCCTTGAGCCAGCAGCAGAGAGCACTGGAACTGGCAGGGCAGCGGGCAGTAGTTGGCGTTGGCCAGGGTGATCGGCAGAACGCACTGAACGGAGAACTGAACAGCCAGCAAGACCGGTTTGCTCAGCAATCGCTGGAACTGGACAACCAACGGTCTGACCCGTCCCGCAACATGTCGGAAGAGGAATTCGCTCGGAAGTCGCGGGCGCTCGCAGATGCGAACAAGACCGCAACCGATCAGATCCGGCAGAACTACGCCGATGTTGAGAGGGCTCAAGGGGACTGGACCAAGGGCGCAACGTCGGCTTGGGCCAATTACCTGGACTCGGCGAGCAACATCGCCGGCCAGACGAAAACTCTGTTCGGTAATGCCTTCAGCTCGATGGAGGACGCAGTCGTCAACTTCGCCATGACCGGGAAGCTGTCGTTTGCTGACTTCACCAAGTCGATTTTGGCGGACATGGCGAGGATCGCGACGCGCCAGGCCAGTTCAGCGCTGCTGAGCAGTCTCGTTGGTGCGGCTACCAGCTACTTCACTGGCGGTGGGGGCGGCAATGGACTGGCGGCTGGGTCTGCGGGTGCGACGTCGTCGAATCTCGGCGCGTCCTCAGCGGGCTACTCAAGCAGCTACTTTCCTCAGGCGCTCGGCGGTGCCTGGTCGTCGGGCGTGCAAATGTTTGCCAACGGCGGTGCCTTCACCAACAACATCGTCAGCACGCCGACATCTTTCGGGATGGCCGGAGGCAGGGCGGGCGTAATGGGGGAAGCGGGGCCTGAGGCGATCATGCCTTTGACCAGAACCTCCAGCGGCAAGCTCGGCGTTCTTGCTGCTGGCGGCGGTTCCGGGACAACGATCAGCATCAGCGCGCCGGTCACGGTGGTAACTGAGGACCGTGGGTCTGAAGGCATGCAGATCGACCAGCAAGCGCTATCGAAAAACCTTCAATCGCAAATGCAGGCCGTGGCCGAGAAAGCCGTCGCTGACTCTTGGCGAGCGGGCGGCACCAGCTTTCGAAATGCCAATGGGAGGGCCTGATGGCCATCGAGAAATTCACCTGGCCAACCGAGCGCGGTGAGACACCCGAAATCACCTATCGGGTGCGCACCTCTAAGTTTGGCGGCGGCTACGCGCAGAATGTTGGCGACGGCCCGAACAACAAGGAGGACTCCTATCCGATCACCTGCTCCGGTCGAAAGGCCAAGGTGCTGGAGATCATGAAGTTCCTTGACCGGCACGCCGGTGCGAAGGCGTTTCTGTGGACAACCCCGCTCGGCGAGCTCGGGCTGTTCACCTGCAAAAATCCCGCTCCCACACCAATGGGCGGCGGGGTCTTCAAACTCACCGCCACGTTCGAGCGGGCCTTCCGACCATAAGGGGCAACCATGCCGCTGATCAGTGACATCCAGGTCCTTGAACCTGGCAGCGAAGTGCTGCTCTTTGAATTGGACGGCACGGACTATGGCGCGGACGTGCTGCGCTTCCATGGGCACGCGATACCGCACACGCCGGCCGAGCTGATCGCAGCCGGCGCCGATGCTGACCAACTGCCGGCGAAAGCGATTTACTGGCAGGGCAACGAGTACAGCGCCTGGCCGATGCAGATCGACGGCATAGAGGCGAACGGCGACGGCACGGCGGTCCGGCCGACATTGTCCGTCGGCAACGTCAACGGGCGCATCACCGCGCTTTGTCTGGCTTTCGAGGATCTGCTCGAATTCAAGCTGACGATGCGCCACACGCTGGGCAGCTACCTCGACGCGGCGAACTTTCCGGCCGGCAACCCAACAGCTGACCCAACCCAAGAGACGATTGAGGTCTGGTACATCGACCAGAAGACGAATGAGGACGGGGAGACGGTCAGCTGGGAGTTGGCGAGCCCGGGCGACGTGGGGAACGAGTCAATCGGTCGGCAGGCCACAACGCTGTGCCACTGGTGCCTTACCGGCGGATATCGCGGGCCGAACTGTGGCTACACCGGGCCCTACGTGACGAAGGACGGTGTCATTACCGACAACCCAGAACTGGACGAATGCGACGCCACGCTGGGCAAGGGCTGCATCCCGCGCTTCGGCGAGGGAAACCCGCTGCCGTTCGGTGGCTTCCCGGCCGTTTCCCTAATCGCACGGAGCTGACATGCGAAAGCACATCTTGAATGCTATCCAGGCGCATGCGGCGGCCGAGTACCCGAAAGAGTGCTGCGGCCTGCTGCTGGCGATCGGGCGCAGGCAACAATACTTCCCCTGCATCAACGTTTCGACTGAGCCGAACGAAGAGTTCCGGATCGATCCGGTGCAGTACGCCGCGGCCGAAGACGAAGGCGAAGTAATCGGCGTAATTCATTCGCATCCGGATGCCACCAGCAGGCCGTCGTCGCGTGACCTTGCCATGTGCGAAGCAACGGCGATGCCCTGGCACATCCTGAGCTGGCCGGAAGGCGATCTGCGGACCATCGTGCCGACCGGCGAGGTGCCGCTGCTGAAACGGCCATTTGTGCACGGGGCTTGGGACTGCTGGCAGGTGTGCGCCGATTGGTATAAGCGCGAGTGGGGGCTGGAATTCGAAGCGTTCAAGCGCGCGGATGGCTGGTGGGAGAGCAAGGACAACACCAGCCTGTACGAAGCGAACTACGAAGCCGCCGGCTTTTACCGCGTCGACCATCCGCAGCGCGGCGACATGATCGTCATGGAGGTAGGTCGGACGGTTTACCCGAACCACGCGGGGATCTTCCTCGGCGCTGATTCGGTTCTGCCTGGTGAAGATGCCGCCACGTTTGGCCCTGGCCCGTTCCTGCTGCACCACCTGTATGGCAGGCCATCAGAGGTCATTGTCTTCGGCGGGCCTTGGCTTGACCGGACACGCTTGATTCTTAGGCACAAAAACGCACACCCAATCACATCAGCGGCGCAGCCGCAGGAGTAAATTATGAGCGAGATAATTAGCAGCAATGCGAAAGATACGGCAGGGCGATCTATCTGGTTCATAGACGAGAACGGCAGCATTTTCATTGCCTCGCAGGCTTTGAAGCATGCCGCCGTCTCGTTGAAGCTTACTCGTTAGGCTTGCCGAATTTCTGCGCGTACTCTTCTTCGGAAAGTGCTACCGGAAGCGCGGCACCGGGGAAAGCTTTTTCCCAAATCGCTTTTATCAGCGCGTCGCCATATCCGCCTTGAGCCGAACCGTGCATTGCGACGCCCAGGTATCCCTTGGTCAAGTCTGGGCTTTGTTGCGCAAGAACATGGGTAAGGGCAAGAACCGCGTTCGTCAATTGCATTATTGCATCATCAATCTGTGTTACAGGCTGCTCACTCACATTGACCTCCAGGTCATAAACGCGCCGAAATTGGCGCAATCCCAGTCCTTGGGCTTGCAGGCGAAGGACTGGGGAATCCGTTGCGTGAGGGCAAGAGGCTACTATTGGAGAACGGCGGGGCGTTAGTGGTGATTCGTACAGCGGCTAACGCCGGTGCTGATTGTGTGTAGTGATGGCTAGAGGCTATCATTGGGTCTTTAGGTTATGCCACGGAATATCAGTGAAAAAAGCTCTCATCTGTGCTGCGCTGCTACTCCAAGCGTGCAGCTCTCACAGTCCTTCTCCAGCGCCTCCAAAGGTTGAATTCGTTGAGGTCAAATATGATCCTGCAACTATGTCACGAGTCAGAATTTACACCGGAGTTTCGTTCCTGGAGGCCAGCTATAGCGTGGGGTATTCCTGCGAAGCGTTGAGCGCCGAGTTGCCCGTAAGACCCAAGAATAAACCTCGTCCTGAGGCGCATCTACAGCGTGTACAGAACAACTCAAAACTCAGCATCGGGATGCCTAACTCATGGTGGCTCACTAACGGAACTGCTCAGAATGAAAAATTTTCAGAAATGGTGGTTCCCGCTGGCAAGCCTTTTGTAGTGGATATCAAATACGTCGGTGACGGTGTTTGCATGCCTCCTGCTAGGACATTCGTGCCCGAGCCCGGAGTGGATTACGAGGCACATTTGGTATGGACTAATCAGGCAGGAGAGCGCAACTCTTGCGTCACAGTCGCCCACAGGCTAGGCGACCTCCCGCCAATCCAGCTTCCTCCAATACGATCAGGCATATGCGTTCAGCCGAATAAGTATGTGAAGAGCTCCATTACACGCTGGGATTCGAAGTAACGTGCGCCAGTGATATCTTGCACCCCTTTTCCACAGAGTGACCTACATGAAATTGATCGTAGGAGCGCTGGCGGTAGTGCTCCTTTTTGGGTGTTCACACAAAAGGCAGCCACTCGATAATCGTGATCCGTGCTTAGATTCCGGTGATCCTGGAAGCCCAGGATTTAATGCTTGCCTTGACCGCCGCGCCAAGGCTTTAAAGGCCCTACTTGAAGACGGCGGTGAAAACCAGCGTCGAATAATTTCCGATGAAAAAATCGACAACTGAATACAATGGAATCGACCACGTGAAATTAAATATCGGAGCGTTTACCTGGGGCAGTGCAGCACCTGCCTTGTCCTCGAGGTTTTAAATGGAGCTGTCGCGCCTCAACGAGCTCTTTTTCGAGAACAACTGCGTAGCTTCGATGCGGCTCGAAATGGTGGATTTCAAATACAACCTCACGCTGACCATGTCTTCTGCCGATGATCCTGAAACCGAGGGCGTGACGGCCGTTTTTCGTGACGTCAGCTCACTGAACCTAAGCGGTTTCGGTGGCGGGCTGACCCAATTCATGGACCTCGTGGTGACTCGTATCGACGACGGTCTCGATAGAATCAGGTATGAGCTGAGAGATATTGAGGACGAAAAAATTTCGTTCTATTTCTTCACCTTCAGCGTGCGAGACCATAAGGAGTAAATATGCGGACATTGATAGGAGCGTTGGCGGTAGCGCTGTTGGCGGGGTGTGCAACTTCGCCGACGCCTTCCAATGAAGCCAAGCAGGCGCCGGCCAGCCAGCTGTCGGCCTACCAGGCCAAGCCATCAGGGGCATATGGGACACTGCAAGTGATCCGCGACTCTGGGCAGACCGGAAGCCTTTGTTCAATGGCCGTTTTTATCGATGGCAAACAAGCTGCCAAGCTCGATCCGGGTCAGAAGGCATCTTTCTATCTGCCGCCTGATTCGGTTTCAGTTGGCGCCGCTTACACCGGCTCTGGCATCTGCTCCATGGGTGCGGCCCGAGTGGAGAGGGAAGCGATCGTGAAAGACGGCGCGATCAAGAAATATCGAATTTTCACCGGGGGCGATGGGCAGATCGACATACTGCCCACGACTCTCTGAACAGACCGCCTCCGGGCGGTTTTTTATTGCCTGGAGAATGGCATGTGCTCAGCAATTACCTACACGCCAATGACGAAAGTCATGTTGTCGGGCTCGCTTGCGAAGAAGTTTTTTCGAAGCAAGCCATTCCATCTCGACGGCGGATCGGCCGTGGAGGTGTTCCGTGCGCTCAATGCGACCATTGATGGGTTCGCCGAGGAAATTAAACGACTGGAGCGCCTTGGACTGAAGTTTGCGATCTTCCGCAATCGCGCAAACATCGGAATGGACGGATTCGATCTCGGCGGTACACGGGAAATCCGCATTGTTCCAGTGATTGGTGGCAGCAAGCGTGCTGGCGGGTTACAGACCATTATCGGCACAGCGATGATCGCCGCAGCCTATGTGCTGTCATTCACTCCGTTTGCAGCCGCATCGCCGTTTTTATATGCGGCCGGCGCGTCGATGGCGATCGGCGGCGTCATTCAAATGCTCAGTCCGCAAGCCTCTGGACTGAAGCAAAGCGCATCCCCGAAAACTCTCCGTCCTACGCCTTCGGCAGCTCCAAGAACACCACTGCCAGCGGCAACCCGGTACCGATCTGCATCGGTGAACGCCGGTGGGGCGGGATGATCATCTCTGCGTCAATCCTGGCTGAAGACAAAGCTTAACGGCCTGGGACCGGCCGGTGATACAGTCGCCATTTTCGGAGGGAAGACGATGCAAAGGATTATCGCGGCAGTTTGTTGTGTTGTTGCTCTTGGCGGCTGTACCACATCACTCCAAGATATGCGGGCAGAGGGGCCTGAGAAGACTTTCACAACCCAGAAGCCGGAGCAGCAGGTCGCAGAATGCATCCTTTATGCCTGGCAAAACCAGTCCCTGGCGGGGGTTCACTACGCGGTGAGCCTTCAGCCTCGCCCAGGCGGTGGAAAGTCTGTGGTTAACGCCGGAAACAGAGAGATGGCGGACGTTATCGGCGAAAAAGGGCAAACCATAGTTCGGTTCTACTCTAGCGGCAGCATGGGATGGATAATCGATCGCCGCGCCGCGAGCGCCAAGACCTGTCTTTAGAATTTCTCCATCTGCCCGCAGTCTCAGAAACTCCGCCGCACAGATCACCACCTAACCCGCTTCGGCGGGTTTTTTTACGCCTGGAGGAAACCATGGGCGCAGCAGCACAGATCGACATCCGCGGCGAGAAGGGCGGCAGCAGCAAGCCGAAATCGCCGACCGAAGCCAGCGACAGCCTGCGCTCGACTAACCTGGCCAAGCTGCTGATCGCCGTGGGCGAGGGTGAGTTCGACAGCGTCCCGACCGATTACGACATCTACCTGGACAACACACCGATCCGCGATGCCAGCGGCAACTACAACTTCCCGAACGTGAAGTGGGACTGGCGCCCGGGCTCGGTGGATCAGACGTACATTCCCGGCATTCCGTCCGTGGAGAACGAGACTTCGCTGAACATTGAGCTGCGCAGCGATTCGCCGTGGGTGCGCTCGATCACCAACACCCAGCTTTCCGCCGTGCGCATGCGTTTGGCCTGGCCGGCGCTGCAACGCTCCGATGACCAGGGCAATGTCGGCGGGTACCGGATCGAATACGCGATCGACGTCGCAACTGACGGCGGCGCCTATCAGCAGGTGCTGGTGGACGCCGTCGACGGCAAGACCACCACGCGCTACGAGCGCTCGCGCCGCATCGATCTACCGGATGCAACAACTGGCTGGCAGATCCGCGTGCGCCGCCTGACGCCGAACCAAAACACCAACAAGATCGCCGACACCATGCTGGTGGCCGGTTACACCGAGGTGATCGACGCCAAGCTGCGCTACCCGAACACTGCGCTGCTCTATATCGAATTCGACGCCGAGCAGTTCACCAACATCCCCGCCGTCACCGTGAAGTGCAAGGCGCGCCGCTGGATGGTTCCGAGCAATTACGACCCGATCGCGCGCACCTATACCGGGACGTGGGATGGCTCGATGAAATCTGCCTGGACCAACAACCCGGCGTGGATCACCTACGGCATCTGCACCGAAGACCGCTTCGGCCTGGGCAAGCGCATCAAGCCGTTCATGGTCGACAAGTGGGAGCTGTACCGCATCGCCCAGTATTGCGACCAGCTGGTGCCGAACGGCCTGGGCGGTCATGAACCGCGCTTCCTCTGCGACATGAACCTGCAGGGCAAGGCTGATGCGTGGACGCTGCTGCGCGATATCTCGGCGATCTACCGGGGCATGACGTACTGGGCGCAGGGACAGCTGGTGATGCAGGCGGACATGCCGCGCGCGCAGGACTTCGACTATGTGTTCACTCGATCAAACGTCATCGACGGCAAGTTCTCCTACGGCAGCGCCTCGGCGAAAACCCGTTACACCCGGGCGCTGGTCAGCTACGACAACCCGGCGAACAACTACGACACCGACGTCATTCCGTTCGCTGACCTGGATCTGCAACGCCGTTACGGCGACCGGCCGACCGAGCTGAGCGCCATTGGCTGCACGCGCGCCTCCGAGGCCCAGCGCCGTGGCAAGTGGGCGATCCTCAGCAACAACCAAGACCGCACCGTCTCGTTCAAGACCGGTATGGAAGGCGTTATTCCGCTGCCCGGGCACATCATCCCAGTGGCGGATTCGCTGCTGGCTGGTCGCGAAGTGGGCGGCCGGATCTCGGCGGTGGCGGGGCGGGTGATCACGCTCGATCGCGACACCCAGGCCAAGGCCGGCGACAGGCTGATCATCAACCTGCCGGGCGGCCGCGCCGAAGGTCGCACAGTGCAAAGCGTCAACGGCCGCGCCGTGACCGTCACGGTCGCCTACAGCGAGCCGCCGGTTGCGCAGTTGCAATGGGCGCTGGACGCCGATGACTTGGCGATCCCCTCTATCGCGTGCTGCGCACCAAGCGCACCACCGAGGGTGACTACGAAATCAGCGCGCTCCAGTTCGAGCCGAGCAAGTTCGCTTTCATCGACACCGGCGCCCGCCTGGAAGAACGCCCGATCAGCGTGATCCCGATCACCGTCGTACCGGCGCCGGCGAGCGTATCGCTGTCGTCGACTTCATCGGTTGTGCAGGGGATGGCCGTGGCCACCATGACCATCACCTGGCCAGCCGTGGACGGTGCGGTTGGCTATGACGTGGAATGGCGCAAGGACAGCGGCAATTGGATCAGGCTGCAACGCACTGGCATGACCAACGTGGACGTGGTCGGCATCTACGCCGGTGCCTACGTGGCGCGGGTGCGTGCGGTGAGCGCGTTCGATATCACGTCGCCGTGGCGCAACTCGATCCTGACCAACCTCAGCGGGAAGCAGGGTCTTCCGCCGGCGCTGGCGTTCCTGACCGCAACACCTTTGCTGTTCGGTATCTATCTCAAGTGGGGTTTCCT
The DNA here is from genome assembly GCA_030544685.1 of Pseudomonas sp. B21_DOA. Classification (NCBI taxonomy): domain Bacteria; kingdom Pseudomonadati; phylum Pseudomonadota; class Gammaproteobacteria; order Pseudomonadales; family Pseudomonadaceae; genus Pseudomonas; species Pseudomonas sp. B21_DOA. The sequence goes on from CP086683.1 coordinate 3,703,613, forward strand.
GCTGGCGCCGAGGACAGCCAGCGCACGGAGATCTGGTACGGGCCGACGACCGATCTTGAGTCCGCGACCAAGCTGACAGACTTGGCTTATCCGCAGAGTGATTTCTCTATGCTCGGCCTGCGCGCCGGTGTGACCTTCTATTTCTGGGGGCGCATCGTCGACAAGATCGGCAACATCGGTCCGTGGTATCCGATCGGCAACGGTGTGCAGGGGCAATCGAGCGCTGACGCCGCGGCAATTCTGGAAATGATCGCCGGTGAGATCGGCCGCACGGAGCTGGGGCAGGACATCCTCGACGAAATCGACAAGATCCCGGGGTTGCAGGCACAGATCGATGCGCTGGATGGGCTGAAGACTTATAACCCTGACGACATCTACGAGGAGTATGACCTAGTCGTGGTGGGCAAACGGATCTACCAGGCCTCCGGCCCCGTGCCCACCGAAACGCCTCCGCCGAATCCGCTCTACTGGCTCGACGTTGGGCAGACGGTGGAAACTGCCAATGGCCTCGCCCAGCAGGTCGCGACCAACACCACCGAGATCACCGAACTCGACGGCGTTGTCACTGCGCAGGCGACAGCGTTCGAGGCACTGCGCGCATCGTTTCGGGATGACGACGGGGAGGGCGATCTCGCTGACGCGCTGAAAGGTTGGAGCACCACGGCAGCAGCCGCTTCTGAAAGCAAGGTCAGGGCTTCTGAGAACTTTGCCAGTGCGCAGAAGATCTCCACGCTGGATGCCAAGGTGGGCGAGAACGAGGCGAACGTGACGGATCTGCGCCAGGTGGTTGCCACTGACAAAGAAGCCACCGCCCAGGCAATCACTCAGCTCAGCACCACCGTCGGAACGCAGCAAACAGCGATTGAGCAAAACACGTCCATCGTCAATGACGTGAACGGCAAGGTCTCTGCGAGTTGGTCGGTGAAGATGCAGTACAACTCAGGGACGGGTCAGTACATCGCGGCCGGTGTGGGCCTGGGTATCGAGAACGGACCAGCCGGATTGCAGAGTCAGTTCCTTGTCAGCGCTGATCGGTTCGCCATCGTCAACACCATTGCCGGCGGCGCCATCGCGGTGCCGTTCGCCGTGCAGGGTGGGCAGGTGTTCATGAACTCGGCGTTCATTCAGGACGGAACGATCACCAACGCCAAGATCGGCAGCTACATCAGTTCCACCAACTACATCGCGGGCCAGCAAGGCTGGATCCTGAACAAAGACGGCACTCTGGAAATAAACGGCATTGTCCCGGGGCAGGGCCGCTTGGTGATCAACTCACTGAACCTTTCTGTCTATGACGCCAATAACGTGTTGCGTGTTCGTCTCGGCTATTTGGGGTAATCCATGGCTCTATTCGGCCTTCGTGTGTTCAACGAGAGCGGTCAGCTCGCTATGGACACAAACAGCTCAACCTATCAGGTGATCTGGCAGGGCGTGATCGATTTCAGCGGTAATACGCCCAGCTACACCCTGAACATTCCCGGCTTCAACCCGGCCAATTGCGTGTTCATGATCATCCCGACGAGAGCACAGGACGTGCAGCCTTCGGAGAATGACTCGTCGGGGAACCTTCGATCCTATCCATACGTCACGACGGCGGTCGGTCAGGTTGTGGTGCAGCCGAAAAACCCCTCGTCTACGACCGGCTTGCAATCGAAAGTTGTCTCGAAGGCCTATGCAATAAGGTTTGCCACATGAGCTACGGTTTTCAGAGCATCAACGATAACTCGTTTGTCCAGATCGACTCCGAAGCGCCACGGCTCTGCATGCTCACCAAAGGTTCCTATTCGGGGGTGGCGACCGCGACGGCCACATTTTCACGCGCAGTGACCAGCCAAGACCCGCCGCTAGTGTTCATTCGTCCGGACCAGACCGGCGTAATTCAGGTTCCGTATTCGGTATGGTTCACCGGTGGTCCAGGCAACTGGACTGGGTTTTCGATGAATGCGTCGAAGGTCAACGAGTCGTTGAGCGGTCAATATTTCGTGGCGGCATGGGCTTCTATGGGGACAGCCACTTACGGTCTGCGCCTGTGGGATCCAAATGGTGTGCTGTGCTACGACAGCGGCGCGCCGGCAGTGGTCGTGACATTCGCGGCGGGAAACTGGACGTACATCGGCACAGAGCAGCTTAGCGTCGGGCAGCGCTATATATGGGGATCAACAAGGCGCTGGGTGTAGGCGAATACGTTTCCATCAATCCTTTCACGATGACCTGTCACAACAACTCATCAGGCGGAAGTTGCGCGCTGGGCGTTGATTACGCCAACGGCCGAATCCTGATGTACAGCCTTGCCTCGAACGCCTGGACAGATCAGGGGCATCGGCCCTTCCTCTGCGCCAAATTGCTCGCCTGAGCTCGTCTATTTCTGGAGTTAGTCAATGACCTGGTACAAGACCGGGACGGTTTCTGTCGTCCAAAATTCCAACGCAGTGGCCGGCACCGGGACTTCGTTCCTGTCCAACGGGCGCGTAGGTGATGCCTTTCGGGGGCCCGATGGTGGGTGGTACGAGATCACCAACATCGCCAGCGATACCGCCATGTCGATCTCGCCGGACTACCAAGGCGCGACCAACGCGGCCGGTATTTACGCGATCGCTCCGATGCAGGGGTATGTGAAGGCATCGGCGGACGCGCTGCGGGCCCTCGTCAATCAGTTCGGCGCGCAGTTGGCGGCCTTGGGCACCACCGGTAATTACAACATTCTGCCGCTGGAAAAGGGCGGGACCGGCTCTGATACTTTGGCGGGGGCGAAAAGCAGTCTCGGCATTCTCGATATCCAGACTGTGGTGCGCGGCGGGACAGGTGCGAATAATGCGCCAGAAGCGCTCACCAATCTGGGCGCGCTGCCGTTGGCTGGCGGTAAAATGACCGGCGCTCTGAACGAGGCGACCGTTGTCACCCTTGCCAGTGCGGCCACGGTAAACATCGGCGCCGCCGCTTCGAACATCGTCAGCATCAGCGGGAACACGACAATCACGAGCTTGGGTGTAATCGCCTCGGGCGCGCGGCGCACGCTGCGCTTCACCGGCAGCCTCGTCCTGACGCACAACAGCTCGAATTTGATTCTGCCAGGTGGCGCAAATATCACGACTCTGCCCGGCGATTCGGCTGAGTTCCTGAGTTTTGGCTTAGGGTCGTGGGCGTGCCTTGACTACTCTCGCGCAAGCGGCAAGCCGATCGCTTTCGCCTACGACCGATCCAACATCCTAGGCGCCCTTGCGCAGGCGGGCGGTGTACCGACGGGCGGTATTATCGAGCGCAGCTCGAACTCGAACAGGTCGTACGTGAAGTTTGCCGACGGGACGCTGATCTGCACGCAGACGAACCAGGGCTCGCTCGGGTTCTACAACGCGTCGAACATCGGCTTTATCTGGACCTACCCCCATCCTTTCAGCTCATACAACTTTGCTACGGCGAACATCGTGGGAACGCTTGGTATTTCCCGAGGGGTCACGTCCGTCGGCGCCTACTCTCGCAACGCGACAACCGCAAACATTTCGGCATTCAGCTTGGGCGGCTTCGCCGGATCTGATGCTACCTCCTTCACTTTCGACTGTTTCGCAATCGGGCGGTGGTACGAATGAAAATTATCTTGAGCCCCCAGCGGCGTGATGATCAATTGGTAGTAACCAAAAGCGGCGAAGTCCTGACCGTCAACGGTTTGGTTTACGACTTCTCGCCGATGGGCAATGGCGACACTCTGCCGCGTGATGCATTGAACAGCGAGTGGTTCGCCGGGGACGTCGACAAGGTCGATGGGGAGCTGGTGCTGACCCTGTTGCTGCCCAACCCATGGAACTACAGCCAGGCACAAGCGTTTCCCGTGCCTCTTCTCAACGTCCCGGACGGCCCCGTCGTCTTCCCCGAACCCAATCCTGTAGAGGAAAACGCAGAGCAGCAGGCGCCAAGTCTGGCAATACCCGCGATGGCCTCGGCCGGAGTTATTGACTGGTCGAAGCTGATCACCGCTGCGATGAAAGCGACGGCGGCAGCGGCAGAGCATCTGGCACAGGCCAAGGCTGATCTTACTGCGCGGAATGCGAGAGCGGTCACCCAGATCGCGCGCATCCAAGACCGGGTCGATACGATCGGATTCGGCATCGATATCGGCGAGGCAACTGCGGAGGACGAAGCCGAACAGGCTGCTTTGCTCGTAACGCTCAAGGCTTGGAAAAAATACAAGTTCGATTTGGGCAAGGTGACGACGCAGCCGACCTGGTATCAGGCGCCGGTCTGGCCGACCGAGCCGCCAATCCCCGAGATCGTCGCTGCGCCCATGCTCGTCACTGCCGAGACTGTTTGATCGTAACGGAACCACTTCGCCCGCTTCGGCGGGTTTTTTAATGCCTGGAGAAAAGTATGATTCCCACTGAAAAAGACCGCGACATCCTTGCGCGAACGATCTGGGGCGAAGCGCGAGGCGAGGGCCCGCCGGGCAGGTTGCCGTGGCCTGGACTATTCGCAATCGCGTGTTCGATGGGAAGGAGAAGTCATGGTGGGGTGAAGGCTATGCCGGCGTCTGCCAAAAGCCGTGGCAGTTCAGCTGCTGGAACAAGACTGACCCGAACTATCAGTTCCTGATCGGCGTGAAACAGATACCGTTCCGCGAGCTGGCGCAGTGCCGGATTGCTGCTGACCAAGTGATCGACGGCAAGGTGCCGGATCCGACCGGCGGTGCCACCCACTACTACGCCACCAGCATCAAGGCGCCGGCCTGGGCGGCGAAGGCCAAGCAGACACTGAAGCTCGGTCATCACATCTTCTTCAAGGATGTGCCCTGAGGCGGATGCCGCTATCCTGTTGCTGATCCCAACAAGGCAGGAGGCGGCATGGAAGGTGTAGAACTGAGCCCGAACATTGAGCGCGCTGCAGACAAGCTTCTGGCTGAGATTGCGCGTGCAGACTCGATGATCATCGCAGCCAAGGCGGGCGCCAGGGCTGAAGGATTTATCTATGGCCTAGAGTCGGCGCGCGCCTTAACCGAGTCCACCATCGATAAGCTCTACGTCATCTTCGACAACGCGACCGAGAACCGTCTGCGAGCGCTGACTTCTACTTAGAGCAGGCTGTTTTCCTCGATCGGCTTAATCAAATACGGGCCCTGATTGCGGACATTACCCACGGCGCGGTCGACCTTGAACCATCCGAACGCCTCCGATGGCTCGCCCTCATGCAGAACCATCTGCTCGGCGCGTTCTTTTGGCGTGGCCGGGTCGAGCCATTCGCGGGCAAGCTCTGGCGGCAGAACAACAGGGCGCCGGTCGTGAACATCGACCATGCCGCCGGCGCTGTCGGCGGTGATGATCACAAAGCCGTCGTGCTCGCCGGGGCCGTGCTCCTCGTTCGGGTATTGGCCGATCGCTGCGCACAGGATTGGGGATTGGTCCCGGTGCCTGATCAGGTAGGGCTGCTTCTTCGCTTCCCCTTCATCGACCCACTCGAACCAGTTGTTGATCGCGATGATTGCCCGGTGCGGCCAGATCGCGCGGAAGAACGGGCCATGGGCGACTTTCTCCACGCGGGCGTTGATTGGCGCGGCGCGGTCTCTCGCCCAATGCGGGCGCCATCCCCAGCGAACCATGTCCGCGTGCAGAAACTCACCTTCCTGGTGGAAGAGGGCCAATTGAGTGGTCGGCGCGGCGTTGTACCGCTCGAGCGGTTGCTCACCCACCGAGTTGATCAGCGCGTTCGGCATGCTGAGCGCTGCTACGAAGTCGTGAATGCCGCTGTATTGGGTGAGTCGTCCGCACATTGCCGTGCCCTTGGGGGATCTGATTCAGCGTAGACCCGCTGGCGCTGGCTTCGTCACAAAACCTTTTCCGGCGCATGTCGTGCAGTCGTCCCTGGCACCGAAGCGATCGAGGCACTCAGGACAAATGCAGAACGCCGCCGACTCGATGTGCGGGCGTAACTTTTCAAACGCCCGAAGATCCCGCTCCTCTTGAGCGACCTGCGCCGCATCGACGAGCGCCCGGTAGACGTCAGCATCCGCGAGAGGGTGGTGAGTAACGCCGTCAACCATTCGCTCGGTTTCAATAAGTCGGTACCGGCAACCGTTCATCTCCATCGCCAACCCGGCAATCTTTCCGACCCTACGAGAGATTCCAAGCGACAACCAAACTCCGTCGGGTTCGGAGTACACCTTTCCGTCATAGCCAGAGTAAGCGCCGCGCGGCTCACTCTTTGCGAAGTTGAATATTGACCGACTGATGGTGCCAAGCAACTGCCCGTTGTCGATGTGCACCACGTCATAGCTCGATGCGCCCCGGTACTGGCCAGGCAAGCTCTGCAGTTCTTCCACTGCGTGCCAATAAGCTGCGTCGGCCATTTCGTTCATGTCGAACTGCTCGAGCTCGTCGATCAGGCCTTCACTCAGCAAATCCATCGCCATTTCTCGCAAGGTCGCCCGGTGCGCTTCGGGGCTTTGCTTACGGAAGTCGTGATCATCGAGAGTGGCTCGCCAGCGATCAAGGCGAAGGGATTTTGCTTGGTTGAAATTCATGAAACGGGTTCGCTGTACGAGTGCTGTATGTATGTACAGTAATCGAGGCGAAGCCCGTGGGCGAGAGTGAGGCGACGAGCTGTCAGTCGGGCGTCATCAAAACAGCCAAGGTCATTTTGATGAATTCTTCATTCCGATCGAGCGCGGCCAGAGAGCTGCGGACGTTTTCCGCGACGTCGGCGGATCCGCGCTGCTCGACCCAGAGGGTGAGCTCCATGATGGCGGCTTCAAGAGCGAGCTGGTTTTCATTGATTTTGAAGAGTAGGGAAGGGAGCAGATCAGAGTTTGACATTGGTTTCCTCCTTGGACGAAACCAGAGTAGCAGGGGATTCAATGTCGGCAGAACGCCGGAGAAGGGCAAAGTGCTGGACTATGCAGAGTCGGCATAATGCCAGCTGCTCAGTACCCGATAGGATTTCAATCTTTACGTAAAATTTGAGGTCTTTTTTCGGGCCGCAATCATTCTGCGGTATGCGAAAACATTGGGCCGAATGGCAGTCTTTCGAATCGAATTGCGGCCCAAAAAATCGCATCCAAGCCGCAGCCCGCTTGATTCTGGCGCGGGACTTAAAATCCCCGCTCGTAAGGGCGTGCCGGTTCGATTCCGGCTTCGGGCACCACGAATATCAAGGGCTTGCATGACATACCTCGTGCAAGCCCTTTGTTCTTTTTCCGCAATCAAAAAATCTTTTCCGCAATTCGTGACCGTTAGTCACTTCGTAGGGGTGACCTTCATCCCCTCGCATTCTGATGTACTGCTCAGTCATACCGACTGTTGTGTGCCCGAGCTGGTCCCGAGCCTCTCGGATGCTGCCTGTCGACTCCTCCTTATCCGTCGCTGCTTTAGCTCTCAAGTCGCGCATCTGAAATTCTGCCTTTGGAATTCCGGCTGCTTCCCTGGCGTCATCGAACCTTTTCCTGAGCATACTGGGCGTCATCGGCTGCCCAGAGTCGATAACTACCAGACGTGTTGATCTGATTTTGTGTCCGGCCTTTCGCTCCATGATTCGATCGATCACGATTTTGAGTTCACCAATAATCTCGATCCTTCGCTTAGCCCCGGTCTTGCCTTGCTGTACGGAAAGCTTCCCGTCTTTTATGTCGCGCTCATCCATCTTTAATGTGTCTGCGACTCTCTGTCCTGTTAGATAGAAAAGGTCCAAAGCATCTCTCAATGGTTGATCGGCATGCTGGTAGGCTCTGGCAAGAACGTCATCTTCGACATATATGTCGCGACCGCTTTCTTTATTGCCCTTCACGCCTGAGCAAGGATTAGCCAGTGAGGTATAGCCATTCTCGCGAGCAAAGTTCCAGATGGAACTGAGTAACGCTTTCTCCCGATTTGCACGAATAGGGGCTGTCTTACCGCGATGACGAAGGTACTGGCTGACATGTTTCGGTTCGATAGCCTCTAGAGGAGCGGGTGGATCGTTGAAGAATAGGAGAAGGTTTTTCAGTTCGCGGGCGTTGTCCTTCTGGGTGGCGTGGGCTTTTGTGGGAACTACCTCGTTCATATATAGCTCGGCCACGTAAGCAAAAGTAAGAACGGTTTGCGTCAATGCTTGTGAAACTCGGCTTTTTTCGAGCTTTGCGTACTCCAAGATGGCTAGGCCGTAATCGGTACCTAGCGGGATTTCCTTGCGTGGTTTCCCGCCAGTGTCATAAAGATAATAGATGGTGCTGCCGCGTTTTCGCTCGCGCAGGCGAGGAATGCTTCCCGGCTTTGTTGGTCTTCGTCCCATTTATCCCACCAAGCGAGGTTGCCAAGTCGGAGCTTCTGGCGCGCTTGTAGCTACTCCTGTTAGCGCCGAGGCAATCACGCAGGGCCAGCCATTGCGCTTGATGGTGTGACGAACGCCATTGCGCTTCAGCACAGTAATCTGACCTGCTTTGGTTTTAGCTCCAGTCAGCTCGCAGACCTGTTCATGGCTAAGAAACTGAGTAATTTTGAATCTACCACCGCATGCGTAGTCACCCATTTTAAGATCTGGATATGCAGGTGGTTGTCAGAAGGTTATCGCTCTACTGCGACGCACTTGATCTCCACGAGAAGGCCAGGTCGAGCTAATTCACTGACACCAATGCAGGTCCATGCACAAGTACTTCTCGGAAAGACTTTATCCTTTACGCGTCTGAAAATTGGCATGTGACGGTGCATGTCGACGTGGTAAGTTGTCATTTCTACGACATCTTCAAATTTACAGCCACCTGCCTCCAAAACGATCCGAAGATTGTCCCATGCAGCTAAAAACTGCTGCTCAGGTTCTTCAATGACGGATAATTCCGGCGTCCTGCCTACCTGACCCGCGCAGTAGAGAGTTTTCCTACCTTTACTGCTGGTGCATAACCCGCGCGCTCGTAGATCAATCTCATGCCATCTGGAACAATGATCTGACGGTCAGTCATGATTGCGGAGCCCCAAGTTAGAACGGTTACGAAAGCTAACTCAGGGGCCAGAGCCGCGTCCACTCAGTTCACTTCTCATCTATTAATCAACCCCACAGGTGCTTTTAGCCGCTGCTGAGTCTTGTTGAACTCATTACCTAATGTGGCTACCTCGATCGATGCAAAAGGCGCGAGCCGGTAGCGTTACTGATCAGAAGCATTTCGATGGTTGGTTCGCTGCTAGGCTGGCTCGTCAGTTCGTGTCGTCATCACCTTGAAATATATCTGCGTAAAGTCGCGCGACTGTAGGGGTAAGGTTACGACCGGTAGGAATGAGAAAGTCGGCGTGTGGTGCGAGCCGTTTTACGTAGATGACTTCGTAAACCCTGCGCACGATTCCAGGTGCTGTTTCTTCCCGGTCCAAGCCAGGCATTATCCCTACCGCTTTGTAACCGGCTTGCTCCAGTGCTTGTTGCATATACGGCGTGCGGGTTGTTGCCATGCCATAGATCAGCCCCGCGCCCATGAACGTGCCGATTTTTTCTCCCAGGTCCTGGGCCGCAACGGCCAGTCTGGCTTGTCTGTGCGGTTTGGCTACCGCGCCGACCCGCCCGAAAATAACGTCAGCACCGTCAATTTTTTCCCACGTGGCGATAGCGACAATCTCATCGTTCTGGCGGACGACGGTAGCGAATATGCCTCGATCCGGATCGTCTTCGAGCACCACGTTGTCTGCGTAGAACTGCTGGTCCAGAAACGGGCTTGCCAACCCCACCGAAATGGAGGGAAACCATGTCCGGAAAAAATCTGTCGCGACATTGATCTCCTCACGTTTCAGGTAATCCCAACTGTAGCCATAGGGTAAATCGGTGAAGCTGCGAATTTGCTCGATCGTTGGCCATTTCATGCGGTTCTGCTCGTTTGTCTGATTGCTTCGATAAGTGGCGCCGGGGTCAGGCCCGAGGGTCAGGGTTATTGGCGGGTGCCGGGGCATGCCTGGCGGCGATCTGCCTGTGGCGCTCGACCACTTCGCCAATGACCAACTGCATCAGCCTCTGCACGATGGCCGTATCCAGCTCGGCCTCCTGAGCAAGTGCTGCCAGACGCTGGTATTGCTGCTGCTCTCTGGCCTCGTCTACCGCAGGCAACTGATATCGGGCCTTGAGCAATCCGACCTCATCGGTACAGCGAAACCGTTCCGCGAGCAGGTGGATGAGGGCGGCGTCGATATTGTCGATGGTTTTCCTGAATGTTGAGAGTTGACGCGCGATGTCGGAGTTTTCCATGAATGACCTCGTGACAGGTGTTCGAAAGAGCTTCTCAATGATTCGTCTGCTGAGCAAAAACCGACCAGTCCTTGTCGCCATCTCCCCTGGCTACCGCCGACGTCATTTTCAATCGCACGGCATCCGCCGCTGGCAACTCCAGCCCCTTGAGACGACCCGCATCGATCGCCAGATTCATATCCTTGAGGCCAAGCGACAGTTTGAATCCCGGTTCAAAATTGCTGCTGACGATGTTCCGCCCATAACGTTGATAACTGGGGCAGGCGAACAGGGTCTGGGTCATGAGCTTGATGAAAATCGAAGGGCTCAGTCCGTGGCGTTGAACGAGCCCGCTGGCTTCGCCCAGCGACTGGATGGCTTGGGTGATCATCATGTTGCCGGCGATTTTCGCGATACAGGCCTGTTCAGGTTGGTGGCCCAGATACCAGGTTTTTTCCCGAGCAGGTCGAACAGCGGTTGGACGGTCGAGACAGCAGCCTGCGATCCGGCCGCCAGGATATTCAACTCGCCCTTGGCCGCCACGGCTGGCACGCCGAACACCGGCGCCGCGATCAATGGCATGCCGACGGCTTCATGTTCGCGCTGCAACTCCAACATCAGCGAAGGCGACAAGGTCGACATCACGACATGCACGCAAGCTTTGTCTGCAGTTTCCAGAACAGCGCTGGCGAGCAGCACTTGCCTGACAGCGGCATCATCGGCCAGAAGAGTGATGACCACCTCTTGCTGGAACGCCGAGGCCGGCGATTCGATAACGCTGATGCCTTCGAGATCCTTGATCGCCGCGTGACTGCGGTTCCATGCCGAGACGTGATGGCCTGCGCGGACGAGCAGCGGAATGATCGCTCTGCCCATGCTTCCAACTCCGATAAAACCAATCTTCATTTGCAGTCTCCGGTTGGTATTCGACGACGGTGAATGCAGACAAGTATGTCGGGCACGGGATTGCTACGGCACTGCCATTGCTGCACTCTCACTGTTCATTTTTGTACGGGGGCAGAGCATGGACTGGAGTGATGTGCGGGTCTTTCTCGCGATTGCCCGCAGCGGGTCATTGGGCGCTGCCGCCAAGCTGTTGGGGGTCAGCCATCCGACCGTGGGACGGCGCTTGCAGGTGTTGGAACAGTCCAGTGGCCAACCCGTTTTCCTGCGTACCAACCAAGGTCTCGTGTTGACCGACAGCGGCGAGAAGCTCTTCAGCCTCGCGCAGGAAATGGAGCAAAGTGCGTTGGCCATCGAAAGGCGCCTCGCGGGGGACAGCGCACAGCCCGAAGGTGTGCTGCGCATTTCCTGCGCTGACTGGTTCGCCTGTTATGTCCTGGCCCCGGTGCTGAGTGAACTGGGCCGGCGTTATCCATTGATCGTGCCCGAGGTCATTGCCGGGCATCGATTGTTTGATCTGGCTCGCCGCGACGCCGACATCGCGTTTCGAATCGTTCCGTTCACCGAACCCGATATCGTGCATCGCAAGCTGATCTCCCTGACTTACGGGTTATACGCAGCCGTTGGATCTGCTGACCCTGAGCCACAGGGCGCCGGGCTGGGTCTGATCACCATGAGTGTTGCCCAGTCCCATTATCCCGATGTGCAGTGGCTGCAGCAGCGTTACCCTCTGGCGCGTACCGTGTTTACCAGTAGCAGCCGCACAGTCCAGGCGCAAATGTGTGCGCAGGGGCAGGGCGTCGCGGTATTGCCCCGCGCTTTGGGCGACCAGTTGACGGCGCTGCGTCTGATCGATTCAGATGAACCGCCACCAGGCCGCGACATTTGGATGGGCTACCACCAGGACATGCGCCAGATGGACAGCCTGCGCGCGCTTGCCGACCTGGCCTCCGTCATGATCGGCACTCAGGCAGGCGTTTGATTCACTCTGCCGGGTGCATGGCCGCCGTTTGCAGCTCTGCAGCAGGTTGGCGCGCCAGACTCAGGCTCAGTCCTGCGCCTACGGCCAGACAGGCAGCGATGCACAGTACGGCGACGGTGAAGGCGTGGGTGATGGCCGCCGCGTCCGTGTCCTTGCCCAGAAGCGTGTAAAAAATGCCACCGATGATCGCCACGCTCAGTGCCGTGCTGATTTGCAGGGTGGAACTGGTGATGCCCGCAATCATGCCGGAATACGCCGGTGCCACGCGTCCTGTGATCATGCGCATCAATGTCGGAAGGGCCAGTCCTTGTCCGAAGCCGATCAGAAAGAGAATCACGGCAAGGGACAGCGCAGAGGGCGTGACGGCCGTCGATGTGTGCGCCACGAGCCAGGCCAATAGCACGAACCCCAGCACTTCGAGTGACATTCCGAAGGGATTCACATAAGACCCCAGCAAACGCCTGAACAGATGGGTGGTGAGCGGCCCGAGCAAAAAACCTGCGCCGAATGGAAGGAAGACCAGACCTGCACTGAGTGGGCTCGTATGCAGCGCTCCCTGTAAATAGATGGAAAACAGCAGGAAGAACACACCGATTGCGTAGAAGGTCAGTGCGACGAGCAATGCCCGGCCCAGCCCGGGCGCACGCAGTGCAGCAGGGTTCAGCAACGGCGCGCCTTGCGCTTGGTACAAACGGGCTTCGTAGCGCCAGAACAGCCAGGCAAGCAGTGGCGCCGCCGCCAGCGACAGCCAGGCCCACAACGGCCAGCCCGCTTCACGTCCCTCGATCAGCGGAACGATCAGCGCCGCAAGCGTCACCATCGACAACAGCGTTCCACCCAGATCCAGCTTGCTGGTCTGGGGAGCGCGGGTTTCCTTGACCACGGGGATGGCGATCAGAATGACCAGCAACGCAATCGGTAGATTCACCAGAAATATCGCCCGCCAGCCCAAGTTCATCAGGTTGAGCGAGATCAGAATCCCGCCAAGTGCCTGGCCGACGACCGACGCCAAACCAAACACCGCACCGTACAGGCTCAACGCCAAGGGTTTTTCCGACTCAGGGAATATCGCCTGCACTGAAGCGAGTGCCTGCGGCGCCATGACAGCGGCCGTCACGCCTTGCAGCGAGCGTCCGGCGATCAACACCCAGGGTGACTCGGCGACACCGCAGATCAGTGAGGCGACGGCAAAGCCAATCAGGCCGACGAAGAACATTCTCATGCGGCCAAAGATGTCGCCAAGCCGTCCGCCGGTGATCAGTGTCACGGCATACAGCGCCGCGTAAGAAGAGATGATCAACTGTTCGGCAGAGGAGGCCGTGCCCAGCGATTGCTGAATCGAAGGCAGCGCTACGTTGACGATGAAGAAATCCAGCGGCGGCAAGAATGCACCGACCAACAGGATGGCGAACATCAGCCAGCGCCGCTGTTCCGGAAGGGCTACTATTTTCTCAGGCATAAGGTCTCCTTTCTGAAACCCTTCGGCTCCAGAATATTTTCGATTGCGAGTCATGCTTTGAATAAGCTGACTTCAATCTAAACGATCAAACCCTGGCTGACGCCTCACATAAATGAACGGCCAATGTTCATTTATGGCAGTGCCGCTGCGCCCCTGCCTCCTCGCAAAATGGCCGCACTGTGGTTCCAGTCGAGCCACACAACCGAAATCGAGGAGTCAGTTATGTCAGGTAAATTCGCTGATCAGGTCGCAGTCGTCACCGGCGCGTCCACCGGGATCGGATTTGCGATTGCACAGGGTTTGATTGCCGAGGGCGCCAGGCGCGTTTACATCACCGGGCGTTCTGCAGCCACGCTGGAGGCTGCGGTGGCCAAGCTTGGCGACAGGGCGGTCGCGGTCATTTCCGATGTCGCGCGCCAGGTTGATCTGGACGAGCTCAAGGCGACGATCGAGGCGCACGACGATCAACTGGACTCAGTGTTTGCCAATGCGGGTATTTGTGAAAAGAACCCGCTGGGCGAGACCACCGAGGCCGCCTATTTCAACATGTTCGACATCAACGTAAAGGAGTCTTTTTTACTGTACAGACGTTGATGCCATTGTTGAAAAATGGCGCTTCGATCGTACTGACGGCCTCTATCTGTTCCAGCAATGGCATGGAAGGACTGAGCCTCTACAACGCCTCCAAAGCCGCGGTACGTTCCTTTGCCAGGACGTGGGCCAACGAACTCAAAGGTCGCAAGATCAGAGCGAATGTCCTGAGCCCTGGCTTCACCCGCACGCCACTGATGGATAACGGCTTGAAGATGAGCGAAAGCGACGTCGCCGCGCTGCGTCAGCACGTCGAGCAGATCACGCCATTGGGGTACATGGCCGAGCCTGAAGAAATCGCCTCGTCGGCGCTGTTTCTTGCGTCGGCCGATGCGAAATATGTCAACGGTGTGGAGTTGATGGTCGACGGCGGCCTGTCGCAGATCTGACCACGTGCTCAACCGTAGCGCAGCCCTCGCGCAGGGCTGCCTTCCTCGCTTATGCGCAGCCCCTGCAGGAACCTCATCATGAACAATGAACAACTGACAGCCCGACTGGACGCCCTGGAAAGTCGCGCCGCCATCGAGTCGCTGATCAGCGCCTACGCCAATGCTTTCGACCGCATCGACGCCTCGCTTCTTAGCTCAATCTGGCACGAAGAGTCGACATTGGATCTACCGGGTTTTGGCCAGGCTGGAAACCGTGACGAAATCCTGGCGATGGCGCAAAACAGCTGGCGCCAGATGCCCCATATGCACCACTGGATGGCCAACCCGCTGATTGAAATCGAGGGTGACAGCGCAGTGGGCACGGTAGCTGCGGATTGCCTGTTTCATGACATTGAAAAAGGCCCGGTGCAAGTCAGCGGTCTTTACCACGACAGGTTTGAACGTCGGGACGGAAAGTGGGCCTTCCTGTCACGTCGTTTTGAAATGCATTTCCTGACGCCGTTAAAAGATTGGGTACCCGCAGCGGGCGAAGAACAGTTTGCACCGTTCGAGCAGCTCAAGGGAACGACAGCGAAAAACGAATAGTCCCGGCCCTTGGCTGTTCGACACCCACGTGGCCGTCATGCAGTTGCATGATGGCCACGACAATGGCGAGGCCAAGCCCGTAGGAGTCGGAATTCTGGTGCCGAGACGCATCGCCACGGTAAAAGCGGTCGAAGAGTTTGCCCAGGGTTTCGTCGCCCAGCACCGGCCCTTGGTTCTCCACTTCAATCCGGGCACCTCCGTGGGTTTCCAATACCCGTATCAGAATCTCGGTGCCCTCGTAAGCGTAGCGAACAGCGTTCGCCACCAGGTTGCTCAACGCTCTGCGCAGCAGCAAGGGGTCAGCGAGCACGATACCATCGCCCGTTATTTGGAAGCTCATTCGCCGCTCTTCAGCCAAGCCCTCAAAATACTCAGCGATGCGCTGTGATTCGTCATGCAGCGACAGTTGCTGGCGCTCCACTACGGCTTGCGCTTCATCGGCGCGCGCCAGAAACAGAATGCTTTCGACTATGCGCGAGATCCGTTCGAGTTCTTCAAGGTTCGAAGCGATCAGCGCCTGATACTCGTCCTCGCTACGGCGTTGGCGAAGGGCAACCTGACAATGTCCCATCAACGACCCGACCGGTGTGCGGATTTCATGGGCAAGGTCGGCGGAAAATTGCGTCAGTCGCTGATAACCCTGAGCAAGACGATCAAGCATCGCGTTATAGGCGTCACTCAGCTGTTGCAATTCAACCGGCGTATCGGCGCTGTCCATACGGCTGTGCAGACGCTCAGGCGTTATGGCTGCGGCATGGGCGGCCATTTTGCGCAGCGGACGCAGCCCGCGACGCAATAACAGATAACCCAGCAACGCGGTTGCCAGAAAGGCAAGGGCCACGGCCAGGTAGATGCGCTCGCGATACGCTGCAAGCATCGCCATTTCCTTGCCCATAAGGTGGGCGGCCGTCAATCGGACTACACGGCCACCCGACGTCGTGACTACGGAGGCGGCGCGCAGCCTTGTTCCCGAGTCGGTCACGCCGCTGCGCAGATCACTGACGCTCAGCTTTGTGTCCTGGCCGATCACCGGCAGTTCAGGCAACGTGACGTTGAGTGGATTGACCTGGATGACCGGTGGCTGCCCCGGCTCTTCAATGATGAAGATGTCGTCTTCGCTGTCGAGCATGTTCTTGAAAATCTGCGGGCTGTCGCGCAGCTTTTCGATGGCGAGTTCGTAATGCAGGAGCTTGCGAAAATGCTCCAGACGGCCCATCACCGCGTGATCGCTGTAGACCAATACCGAGGCTTTCATCGTCTGATACAGATAGAAGCCCGCGCCGGCCACGGCCAGCATCGCGACCATGGCAAACGCCACGGTCGATCGCAGCGTCAGCGAGGGTTGGCGTCGGGACCGCATGGCCTCACCTCGCAGACATAGCCGATACCGCGAATGGTATGGATCAGCTTGATCGGGTAGGGCTGGTCGACCTTGTTGCGCAGGCGCTTGACAGCGACGTCCACCACGTTGGTATCGCTGTCGAAATTCATGTCCCAGACTTCCGAAGCGATTTGTGTCCTGGACAACACATCGCCGGCTCGACGCAGAAACAGATGCAGCAGGGCGAACTCCTTGTTGGTCAGCACGATCACCTGTTGTTGGCGGGTCACGCGGCGCCGGACCAGATCCAGTTCGAGATCGGCAAGGTGGAAATGGTCGGCTTCGCGTACGACACCGCGGCGCAGAATAGTGCGGATGCGCAACAGCAGTTCGGTAAACGAGAAAGGTTTGATCAGGTAATCATCGGCGCCCAGTTCCAGACCGCGAATGCGGTCTTGCAACTGGTCGCGCGCGGTAAGGAACAGCACGGGTACGTCTTGTCTGGCGCGCAACAGCTCGATGATCTGAAACCCGTCAATCCCGGGCAACATCACGTCCAGCACGATCAGGTCATAGGTCGTATGCAAGGCCATGTGCAGACCGTCGGCGCCGTGCTGGGTCCAGTCGACGTTGTAACCGGACTCACCGAGCCCCTTTTTCAGGTACTCACCTGTTTTGGTGTCATCTTCGATCAGCAGGATATGCATCGTCAGGCGCGCTCGGGTCTCTTCATGACGGGATTCAGCCCGCGACATCGGTATCTCGGCTGTGCAGTGTAGCGGGATGAACGGGCGCAGTCGGTTACATTTCTGTCATTCACCGGCAGGGCTGACGAATGACAAAAATGTCATTCGGCGGTCATCGTGACGTCCCGATCTGCGGTCGAGGATGGCGACACATCAACCCATGAGGAATCGTCGCCATGCAACTCAAAAACGCCCTGTCTACCACGTTCGGTTTGGTGATGCTCAGCGCTGCCGTCATTGCCACCGCCGCCGACATGCCGGTCATCAAACCACTGCGCGGTACGGTGGAAAGCGTCAGCAACAACACGCTGACCTTCACTGTCCGCTCTGGCGCCCAGCAGACGATCGGACTGACTGACAAGACCGGTATCAGCCGGGTATCGAAGGCCAATATCGACTCGATCAAATCCGACAGCTTCATCGGCTCGGCGGCCATCCCGCAGGCCAACGGAACCTTGAAGGCGCTTGAGGTCACGGTATTCGACGCCAGGCTCAAGGGCAGCGGCGAAGGTCATTACGGTTGGCAGAACGCAGACGGCAGCACTGGCACCATGACCAACGGCACCGTTGGCAAACTGTCCAAAACTGACGGCCGCACGTTGACCGTCAACTACCAGGGCGGTGAGAAACAAATCGTCGTGCCGGATGACGTGCCTATCGCCTACGTCGAGCCAGGCAAAGCCGATGAGCTGGTCAAAGGAACGAAAATTGTCGTGTTCCCCGCTGCAGATGGCACCGCACGCGGCATTGCAGTCGGCAAGGATGGCTTCCAGCCACCGATGTAATCATCTGAGAAAGCTTGAGCGTTGCCTTCTGGCAACGCTCCGCTACACGGAAGGCTTGCAAGGGGAACCACGTGAGACAGAAGAAACTGCATCCCTGGCCGGTTCGCCTCACCCATTGGCTCAATGCGGCCTGCATGGTCTGCATGTTCATGAGCGGTTGGGCTATCTACAACGCCTCGCCACTGTTCAGTTTCAGGTTTCCGGTGTCATTGACCGTGGGCGGTTGGCTGGGCGGGGCACTTGCCTGGCATTTTGCGTTCATGTGGCTGCTGCTGATCAACGGCGCAATCTATGTGCTGTACGGGTTGGCCAGTCGTCATTTCAAACGTGAGCTGCTGCCCATCGGCATTGCCGCATTGAAGCATGATCTGACCGATGCCTTGCGCTTTCGGCTGGTGCATGAAAAGGGTGTCTATAACGCAGTACAGCGCCTGATGTACTGGATCGTGCTGGCGGCAGGTGTACTGATCGTGATCTCGGGTGTAGCGATCTGGAAACCGGTTCAACTTCAAGAGCTGGTCGCGTTACTGGGCGGCTATGACGTTGCTCGTTACGTACATTTTGCGGCCATGGCGATGATTGCAGCGTTTGTAGTGATTCACCTGGTCTTGGTGATTCTGGTACCAAAAACCCTGGTGCCAATGATCACGGGTGGAGTGCGGACGCCTGATAACGAGAAAAATGGGTCATGACTGAATTTAAAATAACAACGCGTCAGCGCGTCAGGATTGAACCTGCGCAACAGCTTGAACTGGAAAACATTCAGCGCCGGCATTTTCTTCGGGCCGGCCTGACGGTTGGCGCGATGTCGATGCTGACCGGTTGCAACCTGCAGGACGGCGATCAGGTCGACAAAGTGCTTTGGGCCATGTCGCGTTGGAACGACCGGGTCCAGGCGTGGCTGTTCAGTGGACGGAAACTGGCGCCGACCTTCGCCCGCGCGCAGATCACCAAGCCGTTTCCGTTCAACGCTTTCTATGGTCAGGACGATATCCCTGAAGTAGACCTGACCAGTTACTCGCTCGCCGTCTCCGGCCGGATCAGGGACAAGGCGCCGTGGACACTCGAAAGCTTGCGCAAGCTGCCGCAACGCAGCGATATCACTCGGCTGATCTGTGTTGAGGGCTGGAGCGCGATCGGTCAATGGGGAGGTGTACCGCTGAAAACCTTCCTGGAACACATCGGCGCCGACACCACAGCGAAATTTGTCGGTTTCAAATGTGCCGATCGTTACTACTCCAGTCTGGACATGCCGACTGCCTTGCACCCGCAGACGCTGTTGGCACTGGATTACGCTGACGTGGCGCTGCCGCCCGAGTACGGCTATCCGCTGAGGGTTCGGGTCCCCACCAAACTGGGATTCAAAAACCCCAAGCATGTTGTCGAGATTTTCGTCAGCAACGACAACCCGGGCGGGTATTGGGAAGACCAGGGCTACAACTGGTTCAGCGGGATCTGATGAAGCAAAGAACGGAACTGTCACGCCAGGAACACTGGCGAGATTCATGACACCAAGCGTGATATGAGGCATGCCGATGACCGGTATTTCTGCAGTACCGCCAGCACCATCCGACTGGCCAACATCAGAACCCAGGATGCGGGCAACGAGTGATGGAGCAGATTTCCAATCTCTCTTGCAGGCTCAGTCCAGGCCGCCTTTACAACAGTCAGATAAAGCTCGCACTCGGATGCTCTTTGATAATCTTGCCGCATGTACCTTCAATGGCGAAAAAAGGGCTATCTGCTCTGATGTTATCGGCACAGGGGGACTGAATGCGTTCGCCATTGCGGTGGCTCTTTCGCCGCTAACCGTCACCTGGGTACCGACCGAGATTGTTCGAGCGCCACTGCGTTCGCCTGGGATACCGACTTTTCGCCGTCGCAATCCCTCTTCAGCCGAGAGCTCCTTCCTCAACCGGTCAAGCTCGGAGGATAGGGGTTATGATTAGACGTGTCTCGAGAGCTTGCTCGCCGTAGGCCAGTATTATTAAGGGAGAAGCACATACCGCCAATTCTCACCTGTAGCGTTGAATGGTCTTTCGTTCGCCTGAAGTAGAAAGCCCGATGGCTTCTCTACCGTGGCGAAGGTGGTGTTATGAGGCAGCGTCGACTTACAGCCTATTTTTCCACCCCGCTGTCATCCCCCGTTTATTCTGAGCATCAGAGAGTTATAGCCCGCGATCAGGGCTACTTTTGGCCGAAGGTAGTCGATCGTGAACGGCCGCTTTCGGCCAGAAGCGGACGCTTGCGAGTAACTGCTTTCGACCCAAAGCTGACCTTTAGATGGGTATATTTTTTCACCTCATGAAAGGCATCTTCAAGGACTTTGCGATCCGAGCTAAAACTTTTACGCATTTTTCAGAAACAACGAGCGGTGGTTCGTCAATCATGTAAAGCAGGTGTTCGAACGCTACTCCAGCCTCGTTGTGATCGACATAATCCAGAACTATTTCACCACCATTCTTTAAACCTGCCTGAGCTAATGCATGGTCTTCCGGTACAGGGCCGAGCTGGTCGTATGCAATGGACATCAGCGTCGAAATTTCTTCAAGTACCTCAACGAAATCGGCCCTCAAGTCGTTGTAAGGGTGGCTCATAACAAACATCCCTTCGATTATGGTGACCTGCGTAGCGTTCCCGTCTGGTCGATTGTTGCCCAAGACCTGGTCTGTGCGCGCGCGCTTGGGAAGCTAAGGTCGACCGTTCGCTCTGGGGTCACGCTTTACCCATTTCCTCGTACGAAGCATCGACGAACGTGATGTGCTCATCCCAAGCAGCTTCAGCTAGATCCCGGATAATTTCAGCGAGCGTCTCAACATCCACCCCTGAGCTTCGATGCAGGCCAAGCGTCCGGGCGACCAGTCGATGACGGAACACTGTGGATACTTCCTTAGCAGCGCGGACAGCGCTTCCTGAGGAGGCTCTTTGTGGATATACATGAAGTCAAAGTACGGGGCACTGGCATTCTGAAGCGGGTACACCAGAGCCCAGGCATTTGATTGGCCGGGAAAGCAAATTCGGACATTATGATGCGCCCATTCCGGCCCGCTGTGTTTGATGTGGCGAAGTACTTCGATGATCGAATGACAATCGGCTATTCGGATCATGCGATCAGGGTCAAACGTCCAGCCAGGCCCAGGCTGGGTTGCTGCGTTACTGGTCAGAGGTGCACTCATTCTTGGTTTTCTCTTCATCGCATTACCTTAGGTTCGAACGTCCGCTTCTGGCCGATAGCGGCCCTTGAAGACTGACAGGTGGAATTCCTGCCTATGTCAATTGGCCCCTACACCTAGCCCAGGCGTGGGCACCCTTTCTTGCCACCTCGGAAACCGGGCCCTTGTAAGCTGGGTACACCGATCCTTTCTGCCTAGCTAGATGGGGCGACAGTTACCATTGATAGATTCATGTCGATCTGTAGCCTATCTACCACGTCCGGTCCGTCGTCCTTGGTCCACGCTCCGTACTGCTGACTGATCATCTTTCCATGAGTATGGCTCAACTGATCTGAGATCCAGTCGACCGGCGCACGGTGACGGCCAGGCCTCTCTACAGCCCGGTTTCCTTCCGCAATTTATTTTGAGGTACTGATTTTGCTGTCTTGGAACGGATAAGAAATGTGTGCGATGCGGAAAAATCATGTCCCTAAGCGGATGATTTAAAAGAAAAAATTACGGACTTAAAATCCCCCGCTCGTAAGGGCGTGCCGGTTCGATTCCGGCTTCGGGCACCATAATTATCAAGGGCTTGCATGATATCCGTCATGCAGGCCCTTCGTTTTTTCCGACATGAAAAATCTTTTTGGCATTTTCCGAACATCAGTCCCTTCGTAGGCTGTTCCCTTTCTTGTTCGGAAGACTTTTCTGTCTTCCCGACCGTTTCAAGCCCGAGCTCGTCCCGAGCGCCACGAATACCCAAGGTTGATAACCATCAGGCGTGTTGACCTGACGTGGTTGTAAACATTCATCCCTGAACTACGCTGGCTTACGTATCCCTTTTTGATACTTGTGCGTAAGGAATCAGGCGCATGCGAAGCAGTCTGCCGGCGGTTTGGATGGCGCTGTTCGCAACGCTCTGGAGCGATTTTGGCTGCGCGTTGGATGCCGCGCCAAAAGCGGGCGATGAGGCGGTTGAGCTGAAGGTGGTCACGGAAACTCGCGAGGCGCGCAATCTGCAAATGATCGTGCGTTCGGAGTTCACCCCATGCAGGATTTCATCCTCCACGCCTTGCGGACTGATCCGGAAATCGCAGTGCTTCTGGCGTGGGTGCGGCAATCAGGGGCACCTCGACCGGAGCGGTCAATCCAATGACGCTCGATGCTGCGGCAAAGGCGCGACTCAACAGTCATACGGCGATTGCTTACGCCATACCTGAATGCAGCCATGTTGCCATTTGTCTCGGCTGAAGAAAGCGCGTGAACTTTCTTTGAATAGAATCTGAGGGAATCATCCATGTACGGATTTTTAAAACGACACTGGTCGGTGGGGTGTTGTTTATTCTTCCGCTAGTGCTGATCTTCGCGCTTGTTGAAAAGGCCATTCACCTCTTGCGTATTCCCCTCGGCAAGTTATTACCGGTCTTTGAAGGCTATGATGTTGCTGGCATAACACTCATCAGTCTGGCAGCGGCCATGGGGCTGCTAGCGATGTGTTTTCTGGCGGGGCTGCTGGCCAGAACGAAGATGGCGTCCAGTGCTCTGGAAACGCTTGAAGTCAGGGTTTTGGGCAATCTCACGGGATACCAGCTTTTCAAGGATATAAGCACTCGGCTGGCTGGCCTGGATGACGATGGCAGCACGAAAGTCGGGATGATCGCGGAGGGGATGGGTGGCGTCTGTGCCTCGTACTGGACGCGGTAGACGACTGGGTAACCATCTACATGCCAGACGGCGGACCTGCGGGTGGAACTGCCGGCGAAGTGCGCCTCATGCCTGCTTCGCAAGTTGTTACAACGGATGTCACCTGGTTGCCGCTCGTCGCGTCCTTGCGCCGTGGTGGCCGGGGCGCGCTGCAGATGTTGGGGCCATGGTTGCCGAAACCTTGAGAAAAACTCTGACCCGTACAAGTCGTTGAAAGCGTAAGAAGAAATAACTGAATAGTGGTGTCAGGCTCCGAAAAACCGGCACTTTGATATTTTTGAAACAATCAAAATATACGCCTTGGTTCTCATTTTCCTGGGAGCTTTCCTCCCGAAAGAAGCATGCCTGTCGCTAGACGAATCATTGTTTCCAACTACCTTTTGTGGAACTTGTCTTCAGCGCTTATGGGTTAGCACTTTCCGGAAGGAGCTTTGAGAGATGAGTCTCGATTCGATAGCCATGCAGATTTGGATAATTCTGCCCAAGTCATGAGGACCAACGACATCAAAGCGGTTCTTGATGTATGGGCCAGGGACATGGTCACGTCCTACGAGCAATTGAAAACCAAATAGCTTGCTGAAAGGCCACGTTCGTATTTCGCAGCAGCAATATCGAGGTGGCCGCCAAACGTTCGCATCTACGGGCGATGCCGTGATGGGGTTAACTGATGGTTTCGCAGGGGACGCGCAATGTATAGAGGCAGCAACACTCATCGACTCATGACTCCAGTGGCTTTCGGATTTGCCACGCTGCTGTGTGGCAGCGCGTCAGCCGGGGGCATCCTGATTTACGAGGCGGGCCAGGAAGGCAATGGCCTTGCCAATGCCGGAGCCGCTGCGCTTGCAGCCGATCCGAGTGTACTGATGAGCAATCCTGCAGGGATCACTCAACTGAGCGGGACTCAAGTGAGCGCCAATGCCCAGGTGATTCTGGGAGATATGCGATTTTCTCGCGGCAGTGGCAATCAGTTCGGTGGCAATGAGGGTGGCAACGCATTGCAATACCTGCCCGGAGCCAGTTTTTTCGTCAGTCATCAAATTGACGAACGATCCGCTGTTGGATTCGGCATGTATGGCAACTTTGGTTTGGCACTGGATTACGACGACGATTGGGCAGGTCGCTATTTCAACCAGGAGGCAGCCATTATCGGAGTATCGTTCCAGCCGACCTTCGCGCATAAGGTTACCGATGACCTCTCCATAGGCATCGGACCCCGCATCATGTATGCCTACTATCGAAATGAAACGGCGATCAACAACAACCTGCTGGGGCTGCGCGATAGCCCCGACGGTCAACTTGAATTCAAGGATACCGACACAGGGGTAGGCCTGAATCTCGGCTTGCTCTACCGGTTGAATGAAAGCACCCAAATAGGCTTGGCCTACACCAGCAAGATCGACTTGGAGTTCAAGGACAGTCCGACGGTGCGCAAAGTTGATAATCCGATCATCAATGCTGCACTTCGACGGTTGGATGTTGATTCCCTGGAGCTCGATATGTCGGTGCCGCAAACCGTGCTGCTTAGTGTCGCGCATGATCTGGATTCCAGATGGAAGCTGCTCGGCAGTCTCGGTTGGCAAGACTGGAGTGAGTTTGGTGACATCGGCGTAGAGGTTGATGCCAGTGCTGCCGAAGTGTCCCGCACAGCCGATCGAAACTATAAAGACACCTGGCACGCATCCCTGGGCGCGCAATATCAGGTCAACCCGCGCGTGCGTTGGAGCTTTGGCCTCGGCTATGACAGCTCTGCGGTCAATGACCGTGACCGAACCGTCGATAATCCCATGGGGGAGGCCTGGCGTGTGGCTACCGGGTTGAATTATCAAGTCGACGAAAGCCTGGACGTACATGCCGCCTATACCCTTGTATGGCTGGGAGACATGGAGGTCGATCAAACCAAGTCGCGTTCAGGGGACACGCTATCAGGCACTTACCGCAACGCTGCGCTGCACATAATCGGCGCAGGCGCGACCTGGCGCTTTTGACGTGAGCCATACATCGTCTGCAAGAACGGGCTGCTCATATCCCACACGATTCTGCCGGCCATCGATCGGCACGGTCTCGCGGCGTTGGTGATATCACTCAAAGCTTGTTCTTTTCATCCAGACAACCGACTGAAGTTGGCTGGATACTCGGTGCCGGCCTGGCGATCCTGATCTCAAAATGGCTGGACCCATGGCATCTTGGCGAATCACCTCTGGGAGCTGGATGGAAGCCCGCCGGCTGACAGGGACAAGGTCAACCAGACGTTCCTGCAACCGTTCCTCTCCTATACCAACAGCACGCTGACGACCTGGGGCGTGAATACCGAGTCGACCTATTACTGGCAATCGTCATGGCGAGGCAATGGTCCGAGTCCGGAACTGCCAGCCCTCGCCGATGCCGAAATAACAACGACAACGAGGGCAGTGCCATGACTGACGAAAAAACCGAACTACCAGAAGAAGAACCGGATCAATCAACCCCGGCGCATTCCACTGAAGAAGAGCGCGAGCGCTTGAAGGACTTCAACAAGGACGGCATCCCGCCGGGCAGTTGCTGATCCACACGGAGTCAGGCGTCCTTCCGACGTCTGACTCTTCAGTTCCCCGCGGTACTGGTCTCAGCCTGCGCCACCAACTCCCCGCTGATTGCATCGACCATGGCCGGATGTTCCTCAGCGGCCACGCGCAAATCCTCGGTAACCCGCAACTCCGCACCCGTCGGCGAAAAGGTCGCGGCGGCGGTGAACGGTGCGGGGTTGGCCGGCACCGGGCGTTTGCCGCGGCGCCAGAAGAAAAAGCTGACCATGCTCAGGTTGACCACTGCGAATACCCAGAACAGGCCGTTGGCGCCGAACGAGTTCATCACCGGCGAAATCATCATCGGGCTGATGGCCGAGCCCAGTGAATTGATCAGCAGCAAGCCCTGGATCATCGGCACCAGCGCTTCGGCGGGCGCGCGGTCGGCTGCGTGGCTGACGGCAACCGGATACAGCGCGAAGACGCCGCCACCGAGCAGAAACAGCATCGCGGCGAGCATTGTCGAGGACAGCGGCACAAGCACAATCACCAGTGACAAAACTGTGCACGCCACCGTCAGCAGGGTCAGTACCTGCAAGCGATCGGTGCGGTCGGACCAGCGTCCGACCGGATATTGCAGCAGCATCGCGCCGAGGATCGTCCAGGCCATCATGCTGCCGACTTCACCGACGTCCAGCCCGCTGCGTTGCAGATACAGCGGCAACAAGGTGTAGATTGCCGCGATGGTCACCCCCGAGCCGAAACAGCCGACCAGCCCGGTCGGCGTCACGCCCAGCAGCTGCCGGGGCTTGAGCGGCTCGACCTGATCGAGCAGCGGCGACACTCGCGGCAGGATCACGATCGGCAGCACCGACAACGCAGCGAGCATGCCGGCGACCATGAACGGCGCGCTGTCGCTCATGCTGGTGATGGTCCCCAGCGTGGCCTGGCCCAAAACACCAGCGCCATAAAGGACGATCATGTACAGCGCGAGCAAGCGCCCGCGAATCTTTTCGTCACCGGCCAGCAGCAGCCAGCTCTCGATTACCAGAAACACACCGACCGTGGCCCAGCCGTTGATCAGGCGCAGGACCAGCCAGCCCCAAGTGTCATAGAACAGACCCTGCAACAGGATCGTCACGGCGATCAGCGAGGCGAAGCTGCCGTAGGCACGAATGTGGCCGATGCGCAAAATCAGCCGGTCATTGAACACTGCGCCTAGCGTCAGCCCCATGAAATACGCCGATGAAACAACCCCGATCATCGTCGCCGAGGCGCCGGCGGCGTCCAGGCGAAGGGTGGTCAGGAGGAAAGAAAACCATTGCCCAGAGCAATAATGAACAGCCCGAGCAGGGGCGCCAGCGCCATGGCCAGCAAACGCGGAGACATAAAAACCTCAAGAAATCGAACAGCGCAACGTGCGCCTCTGCGCGTGCGGTTGCCAGGCTGGAACAGGTGTTGTGCAAGTGTCTGCCGGTCGGGCAGGGTGGTGGCATCGGACAGGGTCCGCCTTGCAGGTCCGCGTCCTTGACCAGACGCGCGATTGCAAGAGCGCGCGGGATTCTACGGCTTGCGCAGGATTTGCCAATAGCTGGAGGCTGCGACGTTAGGACGCAGGTCAACCAAAGCCCGAGGTATAAACGCAGCGCATCGATTGCGCAGCGCAAATGTCGCTTTATGCGTTGCGTTTTGCTGGTTAGCCTGTGCGGTCGAATTGCCATACAGCACCAGGAGTCGTGATGCAGATCAGAGGTGAGCGGGCTGCCACAGGGTGTGGCCTGATGGCGATTGTTTTATGGAGTACTGCCGCCGGATTGATCAGGGGTGTCAGCGAGCATTTCGGCCCGTTGGGCGGCGCGGCGATGATTTATTCATTGGGCGCCATTTTGTTGCTGGCGTTTCTTGGTCGTCCGCACATTCGTTCGACATCAAGGCTCTATCTTGTGCTCGGCAGCGCCTTGTTCGTCGCCTATGAGGTGTGTCTGTCGTTGGCTCTGGGCTTTGCCAGTGATCGCCATCAAGCCATCGAATTGGGCGTGGTGAATTATCTGTGGCCCTGTCTGACCGTGGTACTGGCGATCATCATGAACGGGCAGAAAACCCGGTGGCTGATCATTCCAGGCTCGATGCTGGCGATTTTCGGTATTTTGTGGGTGGTCAGCGGCGAAGGATTGTCACTGCCGGGGATTGTCCTGAATGTTCAGTCCAACCCGCTGAGTTACAGCCTGGCACTGGCTTGCGCCATCACATTCGCCTTGTATTGCAATGTCACCCGCCGCTACGCCGGCGGGCAGAATCTGGTGGTGCTGTTTTTCGCGCTGACGTCCGTTGTGCTGTGGTCGAAATGGTATGTGAGCGATGAGCAGATCCCGGCGACCACCCTGGCAAATGCCCTCGAGCTACTTGCCGCCGGGATTGCCATGGCTGGTGGTTACGCGCTATGGAACATCGGCATCCTGCGCGGCAACCTGACCCTGCTGGCGACCGCATCCTACTCCGCGCCAGTGTTGTCATCCGCATTTGCTGCAGCGTGGCTTGGCGTCAGCTTGCAAGTGCAATTCTGGCAGGGCGCGGTATTGGTCACCGTAGGCTCGCTGATGTGTTGGCAGGCGACC
The DNA here is from genome assembly GCA_030544685.1 of Pseudomonas sp. B21_DOA. Classification (NCBI taxonomy): domain Bacteria; kingdom Pseudomonadati; phylum Pseudomonadota; class Gammaproteobacteria; order Pseudomonadales; family Pseudomonadaceae; genus Pseudomonas; species Pseudomonas sp. B21_DOA. The sequence goes on from CP086683.1 coordinate 3,731,498, forward strand.
CGGCAACGGTTGGCTGCCCAATGACAGCGGGCAAAGTCAGCGACGTCCCGCGCTCATGAGCTCGCTGTCAGGCTTTAAGAAATTTCGCAGCACAGCTGACAAACAACAACAGCACGACCACGCCCCCAAAGCAATCGTCAACGAGCTGAAATGGGCGATCATGCCAATGAACGCCGGCCCCATCAGAATCCCCGCGTAACCCATGGATATGATCGCCGGAATCGCTGTGCGCTGCGGCATGCGCTGTTGCCGACCGGCGGCGCTGAACAACACCGGGACGATGTTCGAGCAGCCGGCGCCGACCAGCGCATAGCCCAGCAATGACGCTGGCCAGCCATCCAACACTAGTGAAACCAGCATGCCGACTGCCGCGCAGATGCCGCCCAGCGTCACCACGCGAATGCCGCCCAATCGACTGACAATCGCGTCGCCGGTCAGCCGCCCAAGAGTCATGGCTGCAGCGAAACAGGCGTAGCCCAAACCTGCGTAGCTCGGTGGGATGTCGCGTTGCGAGGCAAGAAACACCGCGCTCCAGTCGAGCATTGCGCCTTCGGTCAGGAACACGATGAAGCAGAGGACGCCCAGCAACAGGACGATTCCGCGCGGGACCGCGAATATCGGGCCATCGCGCTCGGTGCCGTAAGGCAAGAGGTTTGGTGCAGCTTTATATAGCGAGGCGAGAATGATCGCCACCAGACACAGCACCGATGGCAGCGGATCCAGGCCAAGGCTGAGCATCGCTGTCATCGCCCCGGCACCGGCGATACCGCCCACGCTATAGAGCCCATGAAAACCCGATTGCAGGGTTTCGCCGCTGTTCTTTTCGACGATGATCGACTGGATATTGATCGCACAGTCGAGCATGCCCATGCTCGCGCCGAACAACAGCACCGTGAGCGCCAGCCCCGGTAGGGACGTCAGCTGGCTGAGCGTCGGCAGCACCGCACACAGGACCAGAGTCGAGGCGATGATCAGCGGGCGACAGCCAAAACGCGCGGTCAGATACCCGGCGAACGGCATGGCCACGATCGAGCCGATACCAAAGCCCAGCAACAACAGGCCCAGGCCACCTTCGTCCAGCCCGGTGCGCGCTTTCACCAGCGGAACCAGCGGCGCCCAGGCCGACATGACAATGCCGGTGATCAGGAAAACGATCCGCGTGGACGCGCGCTCGCCGTAGTTTTCACGTGTTGCCAGGGATGATGTGCATCCACTCATGGACAGACGCGCCAGTCAGCCAACAGACTTCAACGAAATCGGCCCTTTCAACCGATCCATCATCGTCGCGCAATACCAGTCATCGAACTGACAAACGCCAGTCTCGGCGGTTTCAGAGTACGGGCCGGGTTCGTAGGAGGGCGAAGTCACACCGCGTTGGGTGCCTTCAACCAGCGTGCGGTCCTGATCGTTGGTGGCAATCCACACCTTGGTCAGGCGCTCAATGTCGTAATCCACGCCTTCCACTGCCGTGTTGGGCACCAGCCATTTGGTGGTGACCAGTGTTTCAGTGGCGCTGATCGGCAGCACACGGAAACTCAGCGCATGGTCGCCGAGGAAGTGGTTCCAGGTGGACGGGTAGTGGAAGTACAGCAGCGCGCCGATGTCCGCTTCGGAAGTTTTGTCGAGGCGGCCGTTGACGGCGGGCTTGCCATCCATGGTGTAGCTGACGGCACCGGATGAAAGCGGGATGCGGGTCATGCGGAACTGGCCGTTGATGTCCATCACCAGGCGGCTGGGCAATCCGGCCTTTTCGCACTTGGCCCAGTATGCCGACAGCTCGGGATCGTCTTCGCCGCTGATGCCACCGACCGAAAGGTTATCAACGAACGAATGCAGCAACTCTGGATGAGAACCGTCGCAGTGGTAACACTCGCGATTGTTTTCGAAGACCAGTTTCCAGTTGCCTTTCTCGACGATGTTCGATTCGAACGCGACTTTGCAGTCTTCAAGAAAATGCGGCGCGATGAACGGGCTGACAGCCTTGCGGAAACCCTCAAAGTCCGGCGCCTTGGCAGCCATGCAAACATAAATGTAGGTATCGACGATCTCGCAGTGCACGCTTTTCAGATTGTATTGCGATTTGTCGAAATCCTGGCCCATGTTGCCGGCGAACAACAGGTTGCCGTCCAGCTCGTAAGTCCACTTGTGATACGGGCAGACCATCTTCGCCACTTTGCCATGGTCAGCCTCACAGATTTTCGCGCCACGGTGCCGGCACGCATTGTGGAAAGCCCGAACCTCACCGTCCTTGCCGCGCACGACGGCAACCGGATAGTCGCCAATCTGCAGCGTGAAATACTGGCCCGGCTTGGTGATTTCGAAGGTGTGGCCGGCGAAGATCCAGTCCTTGTGCCAGATCTGCTCAAGATCCTGACGGTAAACGTCCTCACTGCGGTAGAGCGCGCCCGGCAGCGAGTGCCATGGCTTGCGTTGTGCGATCAGGTCAAAAACGGTTTGGTTGTTGTTCATTGTTATCCTCCCAGGACATCAATCTTGAGCGGTCACCTGCAATCGTGACTTTTGATAAATGATAGGCCTCAGGCTATAGCGCTCTGGACGCGCGCCACAACCGACATTTGCTGCGGGCAATTAATGATGTGCGGTTATGAGTGGGATGATTCACGGTGAGGTCGGCACCGCTTGAAAAACCGCTTGCAGGGCGGTGATGGCGCAGTCCGCCTGAGCAATGTTGCGGATCGCCGCTTTCACGGCGTCACTGCGTTCAGGGCCCAGACTGCGGGCGAACAGATCAAACTTCTGCTCCAGTTCTTCAACGCTCAGAGCCGTGTGCGGATCGCCGCGGGCTGCGGTGATCGGACTCACCAGCACCTCACCATTTTTCAGGGTAATGCTCAACCGGGATAGGATTTCCTCGGGGAATCTGGCTGAGATATCGGCGGCTTCGACGATTTCGATGCGGGCGCTGAGGGCCAGAATATCCGGCGCAGTAATCGCGGCTCCGGTGACTTCGTCCGGCCCGACCTTGCCCCTGACAATCAGCGCTGCGAGTGGAAAGGCGAGGGCGTATTGCGCTTGGTCGGCGTCCTTCGGTGAATGTCCCTGCAGGCACATCGATTCATAGAACGTTTCCACACGTATGGTTTCGATCGAATCGGCAGCGAGCAGCGGATGTTGCCGTTGCAGCTCAAGCATTGCGGTCAGCGCCGGTTGCGCCCAGCGGCAGACCGGCCAGGGTTTGAAGTACTGGCTGTCGATTTCCCAGCGCTCGCCGAGGTCGCGCCAATGCTCTGAAACGGTGACGTCCTCAACGGTTTCCGCCGGCGCCCCGGTGATGCCTTCCATGGCCATGAACAATGCGTTCAAACCGGTAAATGCGCCCGCGCCGTGGGCGTCCCGCAGCATCGTCGGCGCTTGCACCACGCGCATCATCGGGCAGCGCGCGCTGAAGTATTCGGCAATGCCCAAGGCGTGGCGAAAGGTGGACTCATCCAGACCCAACAATCGCGCTCCGGCGCAGACCACGCCCAAGGCCGAGAACCCACCGGACGCGTGATACGTCGGCGAGGTTGCCATTAATGCGGAACCTGCGCGCAACGCGGTTTCGTAACCAATGCACACAGCGGTCAGTAGCTCATGCCCGCTGACGGATTGGTCCTGATGCTGCAGCGCATCGGCGAGGGCGAGCGCGGCGGGTACCACGGTCGCCCCGGCGTGGCCCTTGGATTTGAAATGGCCTTCATGCGCGTCGAGGCTGTCGGCGCTGAACCCTCCGGCCCACGCTGCGCCAAGCGCATTGACGCGCTGCCCGGCGAAAATCAGGCGACTGCTATAGAGGCCGGCCGGATAGTGCCGTTCGGCAAACCGGCGCATCGCGACAGTGGTGTCATTGCTCGCCGCGCCGGCCATGACGCCGATGATGTCCAGCAGACTGTTTTGCACGATGGCGCGGGTGTTCTGCGGAGCGTCGAGAAATCAAAATCGCGAATGAATTCGAAGAGTGACATGTAGCAAGCCCTTCCTGTGTGTTGAGCGCGACCGCGCTTGGCCGGCGCCGCTCAACAATGAGTCAGGGAAGGGGGACTGCTCCAGCGACATTTTCGTCAGGGTATTGATAACCAAAACGACTGACGCTGGCGCAGCGCAGATCAACGGCGGGGAAACTTCGCCAGAATCCATTCGCGAAAGCGCCGCAATTCATCTTCATTGTCTGAATTTTCGCGGCAGCTCAGGTAGTGCCAACTGTTGCGCAACTGCACCTGTTGCTCGATGGGTCGCACCAGCAGGCCTTGCTGCACCAGCGAGGTGACCAGATGATTCCAGCCCAGCGCAATGCCCTGATGAGTCAGGACCATGCTGATCAGCAGGTTGTAGTCGTTGGCGTTGAAAATCTGTGGACTGTTGGTCGGGCGGTCGTCGATATCGATCGCCTGAAATGCCAGCCACACGCCCCAGTCGACGTGTTCGGCCACTTGCGAGCGACCGTAAGGGCTGAGGTTGAGTAACGCCGAATCGCGAACGCCCTCGATGGTGGAAATTTCCGGGTGCTGCTCCAGGTATTGCGGCGTGCACACCGGGTAGATCACGTCATGGCACAGCGGATAGCTTCTATAGCCTTCGCGGATGCGCGAAATCTTGGTGATGAAGATGTCCGGCTGCACGCCGGGTTCCATGGTCAGAAAATTCTGCGTGGTGATCAGGTTCAGCTCAATGTCCGGGCATTGGGCGAAGAATTCCTGCAAATGATTCGACAGCCACAGCGCGGAGAAGGCCGGTGAGCAGCAGACCGTGAGCACCTTCTTGCTCGACTGGCTGCTGCGGATGCGTTCGGCAGCCTGAGCGATGTTGACGAACGACAGCTGCGCGGCATCGAAGAACACCGCGCCGGCAGCGGTCAGTTCTACCGCACGACCGACCCGGGTAAACAGTTGCGCGCCCAGGTAGCTTTCCAGCTCGCGGATCTGCCGGCTGATCGCCGCTTGCGAAACGCACAACGCCTCGGCAGCACGGGTGAAACTTTCGTATTTGGCGGCGGCGACAAATGCCTTCACGGCCCTCAAGGACGGCATTTTCAGCAGGATGGTGTCAGGGTCGACATGCTTGGTCATTCGTTCACTCTCCTAACGATACAGCTCCCCAACGAAGCGCGAGGAGGGTAACGGAACGCTCCTCGCAGGGCCACGCCAGCGTCGCTTTGGGAATAGACCCGGTCGCTCATGGTGCGAAGCCGACCGGTCAGCCATGCCCGGCCTCGCAACCGATAACCCGACGTTATCAAATTGTCCCTGTAAATGTAGTTGGATTAAGTGCGGTGATGCTAATAGATTTGCAACATCCCCTCTTTCCTGGGCACCCAAAAATAATAAAAGGAAACCCGTCGTGAAAATATTCATTGATTACCGCTGCCGTTCAAAAACAGTTTCGCTTGATTGCTTGTTGTTTAAAGCAATCGAAGTGCGACACGAAGGAGGCATGGTATGACAAGTTCCGACGAGATCATCTGCGTAAAGAATGTTTTCAAAGTCTTCGGCAGCCAGCCATCGCTGGCCATGAAGATGATTGAAGAGGGCGCCTCGAAAGCTGAAGTATTCAAGAAGACCGGTCAGGCCATTGGTGTATTCGACGCCAACTTTTCCGTTCGCCGAGGCGAAATCTTCGTGATCATGGGTTTGTCCGGTTCCGGCAAATCGACCATGGTCCGCTTGTTCAACCGGTTGATCGAGCCGACCTCCGGCAAGATCTTCCTCAATGGCAAGGAAATCACTGGCCTGGGCGACAAGGACCTGCTGCAAGTGCGGCGCAAAGACATGGGCATGGTCTTCCAGTCCTTCGCCCTGATGCCGCACATGAGCGTCATCGACAACGTCAGTTTCGGTCTGGAAATCAGCGGTGTCAGCGAGAAAGAACGTTACTGCCGGGCCATGGGCGCCCTCGAGCAGGTCGGGCTTTCCGGTCAGGAATTCAGCTTCCCGCATCAACTCTCCGGCGGCATGCAGCAGCGCGTAGGCCTGGCCCGCGCCCTGGCCAACGACCCCGCCATTCTGCTGATGGACGAAGCCTTCTCCGCACTCGACCCGATGATCCGCAGCGAAATGCAGGGCGAGCTGATCAAGCTCCAGGCCGAGCAGGATCGCACGATCATTTTCATCTCTCACGATATCGAAGAAGCGGTTCGCATCGGTCATCGCATTGCAATCATGGAGGGCGGGCGGGTGGTGCAGATCGGCACGCCGCGTGAACTTCTGTGCAACCCGGTGAATAAATATGTGCGTGACTTCTTCAATGGTTTCGACACCAGTCGGATATTGAAGGCCGGCGATATTGCCCAGCAGGATTCCAATGTTGTTTATCTGCCGGGCAGTCAAGTAACGATCAAGGCTGAAGCCTCATTACGAGACATCTTTCATATCGTCGCAGCCTCGCCAACACCAATGCCGGTGGTGGATGAAGTTGGACTTTATAAAGGTTCGATTTCCCAAGGGCATTTACTGAGCTGCCTGAGTAACAGCTGAACTCCGAACACTCAGAATTGATAAAGCAGTTTCTGCGGGCGAGGTAGCACCATGTCAGATTTCAATATTCTGGATCCTTTCCAGAGCATCAACATTCCTTTGGGGGCGTGGGTCGAAACCGCGCTCAAATATCTGGTCGGTAACTTTCGCGAAGTGTTTCGCTCGATTCGCTGGCCGGTCGACCAGGTTTTGGACGGCGTGCAGTGGAGCCTGCTCTCAGTGCCTCCCACGGTATTCATCATCATTGCCGGACTGATCAGTTGGCAGATCGGCGGCAAACGCATCGCCATTTTCAGCGTCGCCACGCTGACCGGCCTCGGCCTGATCGGCGTGTGGAACGACGCCATGGTCACGCTGGCCCTGGTGCTGACCTCGCTGTTGTTCTGCGCGGTCATCGGCATCCCGTTGGGCATTCTCTGTGCGCGCAGTGATCGCACGGAAATGATCATCCGCCCGGTGCTGGACGCCATGCAGACGCTGCCGGCGTTCGTTTATCTGGTGCCGGTGGTCATGCTCTTCGGTATCGGCAACGTGCCCGGCGTGATCGTCACCATCATCTTTTCCGTCGCGCCACTGGTGCGGCTAACCAACCTTGGTATTCGTCAGGTTCCCGCCGACAAGGTCGAAGCGGCGCGGGCGTTCGGCTGCACGGCCACACAAATGCTGCTGAAGGTGCAACTGCCGCTGGCGGCGCCAACGATGATGGCCGGGCTCAACCAGACGCTGATGTTGTCGCTATCGATGGTGGTGGTCGCCTCGATGATCTCGGTGGGGGGCTCGGTTTGATGGTGTTGAGCGGCATCGGTCGCCTCGACATGGGCCTGGCCAGTGTCGGCGGCGCCGGGTTGGTGCTGTTGGCGGTGTTCCTGGATCGCTTGACCCAGGCCATGGGTGAACGCAGCAGTGATCTGGCTACTGGTCAGCGCTGGTATGAAAGCGGCCCGCTGGGGCTGGTGATGAAACTGAAAAAAGAAAGCCGTTGCGCGTCCAGTGACGAACTGAGTTTGCCTGCTCACCCATAAACCATTTCAAGCGTGGTGAAACATGAAACTGACAACTCTCAAGAAAAGCCTGATGGCTTCGCTGCTCGGCACATTGTTGTGCTCGGCCGTTTACGCCGCCGATGCCAATAAACCGGGTGCCGGTGTGTCGATCACGCCGATTTTCCCGAGCATCGCCGAGGAGCGTTTTCGCGGTGAGGTGGTGATCGCCGGACTCAAGGAACTCGGCTACGACGTGAAAGCGCCGAAAGAGGTCGACTATCCGGCGATGTTCCTCGCGCTGTCCTACGGTGATGCGGATTTCACCGTGCATGAATGGGAAAACCTGCACCAGGCATTTTATGAAAAGGCTGGCGGCGACGATGTGATGGTCAAGGTCGGCCAGATCATGAAAGGCGTGCTGCAGGGCTACATGATCGACAAGAAAACCGCCGAGGCTTACCAGATCAAGGACCTTTCCGATCTGAAAAAGCCGGAGATCGCCAAACTGTTCGACAGCAACGGCGATGGCAAAGCCGATCTGACCGGCTGCAACCCGGGCTGGGGCTGCGAAATCATGATCGAACATCACATGAAGGCCTATGGTCTCGGTCCGACTGTGGTGGATAACCGCGGCTCGTATTTCGCCTTGATGGCCGACACCATCGCGCGCTTTCAACAGGGTAAACCTGTGCTGTTCTTCACTTGGGTACCGCAATGGATTGCCGGTGTGCTCGTCGAAGGACGCGATGTGGTCTGGCTGCCGGTGCCGTTCACATCGCTGCCGGATGGCAAGGAAAGCAAAGACACCTTCCATGACGGCAAGAACCTTGGTTTCCCGGTGGACACGGTCAATGCCGTGATGAACAAGGAATTCGCCGAGAAGAACCCGGTGGCGCGCAAATTCCTCTCCGAAGTCAGCATTCCGACCAGCGCGGAAAGCGAGCAGAACCTGCGCATGCAAAAGGGTGAAAAATCCCTCGCCGACATCAAGCGTCACGCCGCCGAGTGGATCAAGGCCAATCAACAGGCTTATGACGGCTGGCTGAGCGACGCACGCGCGGCTGCAAAGTAAACGGTTCGTCTGCTGTTGGCGGCGGCTCAGCCAGTCGCCAACAAGCGATCGCAGGTGTCAGTGAACGGTAGCGAGTGAGCGAAGATGGAAACCTTTCAGAGTCCGTTGAAGCAGCAAAACATTGGCTTTCGCCAGTCTGCGTCAGTGTCCGGACAAGCGCGGGTGGTGCGAGTGGCGTTTGTGCTGCTCGAGCATTTCTCCCTGACGACCCTGTCCACGGCGATGGACGCGCTGGCCACCGGCAACCTGATCAACGCCGAGACGCTGTACATGGTCTCGACCTGGTCGCTCAAGGGCGGACAGGTCGAAAGCGATGTCGGCGTATCGGTGTCTTCACAACGACTGGTCGCAGAAGGCTTCAACCAGGATGCACTGATCGTGATCGGCGGTCAGCGCGTCCGCCTGGCGCCGCAACCGCTGCTGCGCCGAGTGCTGAAGAGAACTGCCGGCAAAGGCATCGTTGCCGGCTGCTGGAATGCGGCGTTCCATCTGGCTGATGCAGGTTTGCTCGGCGCTGAGGAATTCGCCTGTCACCGCGACAGCTGCGGTTTGATCAGCGAGTACTTCCCGCAGTTGAAAGCCTCCAGCCGTGAATTCATCGTCGCTCAGCGCCGAGCCACTTGTGCCAACGCTCATGCGGCACTGGATATGATCCTGGCGATCATGCAGGAACTGGGTTCGCACAACGATGCGGCGCTGCTCGATGAAATCAAACGGGTCCATCAGCCGGCACAGGGCAAACCTGTGGGAGCTGCCGACAGTGTTCGGCCTGCAGCGATTCCCAAGCCGCTGAACGTCGCCATCGACCTGATGGAAAACAACATCGAGGAGCCGATGGAAATCGATGCCATCGCCAGTCACGTCGGAGTCTCGCGCCGACAGCTGGAGCGCCGCTTCGCGCGCTATCTGAACGCTGCGCCCAACCGCTATTACCTGGAGTTGCGCCTGACCCGAGCGCGGCAACTGATTGTGCAAAGTGATCGCTCGATGACCGACGTGGCACTGGCGACCGGTTTTGTCAGTTATCCGCACTTCTACAAACGCTTCAAGGATCTGTTCGGCTTACCGCCGATGACGTTCAGGGATTACCACTACGCCAGCGACTCTGCCAGCAGCGAGCGCTATGCCGTAGCCGCCACCTACTGAACAGCGCGCGAACTGACTGTTTGCGCCGGTCACGGTTTTTATCAGTTCCGGATCAACGCCACTGCGTGCGTTCGCTTTGTGCCGCGTGCGTTTTGCAACTTCAACGATTAACGGTTCAACACTATGAAAGTCAGTTCATTACCCGCCGATGATGACAGTTGTGGCTGGTTTCATCTGAGCAAACCGCGCAGCCCCGAGCCTGCGCACCGTGGGCAGCGTTCGGCGCGGTGGGTGATCATCGGCGCCGGTTTCACCGGACTCGCCTGCGCGCGGCAACTGGCGTTGAATTTTCCCGATGACGAAGTGGTACTGGTCGAAGCACAGGAAGTTGGATTGGGGCCATCGGGGCGCAATGCCGGTTTCGCGATTGACCTGCCGCACGATATCGGCGCCGATGATTACATCGGTGACATCGCACTGGCGCGCACCAGTCTGAAACTCAATCTGGCCGGCCAATCGATCCTGCGTGATCTGGTCGATCAGTACCGTATCGACTGCCAGATGAAGGCGTGCGGCAAATATCAGGCCGCCGTGGAGAATCGCGGTATCGCCGTGCTCGATGCCTATCGCCGGGGCCTGGAGAAACTCGATCAGCCGTTTCAAATGATCGATGCGGAGGAGTTGCCTGAACATCTCGGCACGCATTTCTATCGCAAGGCATTGTTCACGCCGGGCGCGGTGTTGCTGCAGCCATCCGGGCTGGTCAAAGGCTTGGCCGATAATCTGCCGGCCAATGTCACGCTGTATGAGCGCACGCCGATCCTCGAAGTCGAGTACGGGGCGAAGACTGTGCTCAAACATGCCCACGGCAGCATCACGGCCGACAAACTGATTCTGGCGAACAACTCGTTCGGCATGCGTTTCGGTTTCCTCCAAGGGCGCATGTTGCCGATCTACACCTACGCCAGCATCACCCGGCCGCTGACCGAGGAAGAGCAGGCGCGCCTGGGCGGCAAACCGTTCTGGGGCGCCATTCCGGCTGACCCGTTCGGCACCACAGTGCGCCGCACCCCCGACAACCGCTTGCTGATCCGCAACAGCTTCACCTTCAACCCCGATGGTCGCAGCAACCGCAAATACAACGAGCGTTTCGTGCGCCGGCACAAGGCGTCGTTCGACCAGCGTTTCCCGATGCTGCCGGACGTGACGTTCGACTACACCTGGGGCGGCGCGCTGGCCATGTCGCGCAATCACAACGGCTTCTTCGGCGAGCTGGCGCCCAATGTCTATGGCGCGCTCGGCTGCAACGGCCTCGGCGTCACGCGCGGCACGGTCACCGGCAAGTTGCTGGCCGACTGGCTGGCCGGGCAGCGCGACGGGTTGATCGATTTCCTTCTGCAAACCCCGGCCCCAACAGCAACCCGCCCGAACCATTCCTTTCGCTTGGGGTGAACATGAACCTCAAGTGGGGGCAGTACCGCGCCGGCAGAGAAAGCTGAATTACCTGAAGCCCGAAATCCTGAATATTGACCCCTGGAGAAAACGCGATGAACTTTGATGGAATCTTTACCCCGGCCATTACGCCGTTGTCCGCCGATGGCCAGATCGACTATGCGGCGTTCTCCGAGGTGATCGAATACCTGATCGAGTCCGGGGTGCACGGCATCGTGATCGGTGGTTCGACCGGCGAGTATTACGCGCACACGGCAGAGGAACGGGTCGCCGTGGCCCAACGCGCGAAAGAGGTGATTCGCGGGCGCCTGCCGCTGGTGGTTGGCACCGGCGGCATCCGTACCGAGGATTCGGTGTATTTCGCCGAGCAGGCCAAGGCACTGCAGGCAGACGCGATCCTGGTCGGCTCGCCGCCGTATGCCTTGCCGACGCAGAAAGAGATCGCCGTCCACGTGCTCGCCGTGGACAAGGCCGCCGGTCTGCCGATCATGCTTTACAACTATCCGTCGCGGATGGGCGTGGCGATGGGCGATGAGTTCTTCGCCGCCATTGCCGATTGCAAGAATATCGCCGCAATCAAGGAAAGTTCAGGCGAGACCAGCCGCCTGCATCGCTTGGCTCACTCACACCCGGACATCCAGTTGTCCTGCGGCTGGGATGATCAGGCGCTGGAATTCTTTGCCTGGGGCGCACGCAGCTGGGTCTGCGCCGGCTCCAACTTCATACCGTGTGAACACATTGCGCTCTACGAAGCCTGCGTACTCGAGAAGAACTTCGACAAGGGCCGGCGGATCATGTCGGCGATGTTGCCGCTGATGGATGTCCTCGAGAGCGGCAAGTTCGTCCAGTCGATCAAGCATGGCAGCGAACTCAGCGGCCTGCGTGCCGGTGGTGTACGTGCGCCGATGCAAGCGCTGGAACCTGCCGAGAAAGAACAACTGAAAAGCGTGATCGAAACCCTGCAGAAGAACGTCGCACGCATTAATAAGGAGGCTTGAAATGGCAGACCTGCTGAGTAAAGAGCAATACCGTGAACTGGCGGCGCGGCTGGAGTTTCGCCATCAGGCATTCATCGATGGTCGGTTTTCCCCGGCAAAATCCGGCAGGACGTTCACCACCACCAATCCGGCCACCGAGCAGGTGCTGACCGAGATTGCTGCATGTGATTCCGAAGACATCGATCAGGCCGTCGCAGCAGCAAAAGCTGCGTTTGACGACGGCCGCTGGCAGTCACTCGCACCCTCGGCGCGCAAGTCGGTGTTGCTGCGCTTTGCCCAGTTGCTGGAAGACAACGCCCATGAACTGGCGGTGCTGGAAAGCCTGGACAGTGGCAAGCCAATTCGTGAGTGCCGGACCATCGACGTGCCGGAAACCATCCATACCTTGCGCTGGCACGCCGAACTGATCGATAAGATCTACGACGCCACGGCGCCGGTCGGTTCCGGGGCGGTGACCATGGTCGTACGCGAGCCGATCGGCGTGGTCGGGCTGGTGTTGCCATGGAATTTCCCGCTGCTGATGCTCGCCTGGAAAATCGGCCCGTCGCTGGCCGCCGGCTGTTCGATCGTGGTCAAACCGGCCAAGGAAACCACCCTGAGCACCTTGCGTGTCGCCGAACTGGCGCATCAGGCGGGGTTCCCGCCGGTGTTTTCAACGTCGTGCCCGGCGGCGGCAAAGAGGCGGGCGAGCCGCTGGGGCGTCACCCCGATGTGGCGATGGTCAGCTTCACCGGCTCGACCGATACCGGCCGGCTGTTCCTCAAATACTCCAGCGAATCCAACCTCAAACGCATCGTGCTCGAGTGCGGCGGCAAGAACCCGGCGGTGGTGATGAACGATGTCGAAGACATCGATGTGGTCGCGCAGCATGTGGTCAATGGCGCGTTCTGGAACATGGGCGAAAACTGCTCGGCCTCGTCGCGCCTGATTGTCCATTGCGACATCAAGGATGAACTCCTGCAACGTGTGCAGGTGCACCTCGGCGACTGGAAAATGGGCGATCCGCTTGACCCGGAGAACCGCTTGGGATCGATGGTCAGCAAGGCACATTTCGACAAGGTGCGCTCGTATCTCGATATCGCCCGCGACGAGCATCTCAGCGTTTTGGTGGGCGGCCAGACCCGCGACGATATTTTCGTCGAGCCGACCATCCTCGATGGCGTAAGCCCCGACAGTCGCCTGTTCCAGGAGGAGATCTTCGGCCCGGTGCTGAGCGTCACCACCTTTCAGACAGTCGACGAAGCCATCGCTCTGGCCAACGACACCGCCTATGGTCTGGCCGCTTCGGCGTACACCGGCAACCTGCGCAATGCGCTGAAACTGTCACGCGGCATTCGCGCCGGGATCGTCACCGTCAACTGCTTCGGCGAGGGCGATGCCTCGACGCCATTCGGCGGTTACAAGGAGTCGGGATTCGGCGGGCGCGACAAGTCGATCTGGGCGCACGACCAGTACACTGAACTGAAAACCATCTGGATCGACGCATCGTAATTGGCGTCTGGATCTACACAAGGGCCTGCCAGCGAAAGCTGATCCAGGCCCTTGTTCATTTCAGCCCCTAGGTATGCGAAATCAACAAATCACTAATGATGCAGATCGAACCATCTTCAGGCGGCGTGGCTTCGGTGTAGTCGATCTGGTTGTAGACCCCGCCATGGAAGTTGAACACCTGTGAATTCCACGAGGCATCCAGCTGCAAGTCACCCGATGTGCCGATGTTGCCGTTGTAGTCGACGGTGACTCGAGCCACGCCGGCAGAGTTCGCTCGAATGGTCACCTTGAACTTCGCACCCAGCGGCACGCCTTTGAGCACCGTGGTGTTGATCGGAGTGGTCTGATTGAAGCTCTGGCGGAAGCCCATGGTGATGTTGCCTTTTTGCCAGAACACCTTGATGGCCGGGCTGTCGTCGTTTTTCACATGCATCTGCGAGATCACCACTTTCTGCGCTGAGTTGACCTTGGTCACGGTCATCTCCTGATAGTTGAGGTGGTCAGCGGCGCTGGCCAGCGACCAGTAGGTCGCTTCCTTCCATTCGCAGCGGGTGCGGTGAGTGCTCTTGCTCGAGGCGCCTTTGGTGGGGGCGGACAGTTGCAGTGATCCGTCCGGCAGGATCGTGACGATACTGGGGAATTGCGCGATCGCCTGGGCTCCGTTGAGCTCCAGTGCCACCGGATTGGTCGCCGAGACGGGAACCGGAGTGGAGAGGGTGAGATTGCTGATGTTTACGGCCATGGTTTCTACTCCTGACGATAAAAATCATTGGCGCTCCAAGTCTCAGGCCATTCCTGATCCGCACATTTGCCTGCGCGGATTTTCACCACCTCGGGGGCTCAGGAGCATGGCGACGCAGGCGGCCGCCGCAAAAACACACAGGGCAACGGTCACACCTGTCGCCTCCAGCACTGCTCCGAAAATCGGTGTGCCGGCGGTCTGACCGAGTGCCAGCACCAGAAACGGGATGCCCAATCCCAAGTCCGGGCGATCCGGGAACAAGCGGATGCCTTGCAACAGATAAACGCCTGAAGAAACGATGTAGGCCGCGCCAAACAGGCTCATCGCGGCGAGGCCGTAAATGGCAGAAGCGCCAGTGGCGACAAGTCCCAGCGTGCCGGCCGCGATCCCTGCGAGCGCCAGATGTTGCATGCGCGCGACACCAAAGCGGTCGGTCAGCACACCGGTTGCGCAACCACTGATGCCCGCGGCGCCCAACACGATCCAGGCCCAGGCAATCGACTGATCGGAAAATCCAGCCTCGCTGCGCAAAATGTCAGCGCCGAATGTCCAGATCGCCGTGCTCGCCAACCCCATCAGAAAGGCACTGACGCACAGCGGCAGTACGCCCGGCCGACGCAACATTGGCAGAGAAAAATTCTGCGCGACGTCATGTACCACCCGGCGCGGTACCGCAAACCAGAGCCACACCGTTACGCCGACGCCGATCAAGGCGAAAAGCGCGTAGAGCTGCCGCCATTGTCCTGCAGCCACTATCGCTGCCACGCCGGAAAAGACAATCCCGGCCGCCGTCCCGGCATTGATGAAACCATTGGCCCGCGGACGGTCGGCATCATCAAGACGCGCCGCCACTGCGCTGGCCAATGGCGGCGAGGTCAGACCGGTGCTCAATCCCGCCAGCGCCACGCCGCAGCCCAACGCCAATCCGGACGCCGCGAGCACAATCAACCCCATCCCGAGCGCCGCCGCCGCGCCGGCCATGACCGTCAACCCGCGTGGGCTGACTTTGCCACTGCACACAAACGTCGCGACGATGCCCACGCAATACGCCGCAAACGCACTGCCGCCGATCCATCCGGCAGCGGACACACTCAAGGCCAGATCCTGACGAATCTGCGGCAGCAGCAGTCCATAGGCGAAGCGCGCCAGACCGTAGGACAACGCCGTCAGCGCGAACGCCGCCAGCACCAGATTGATGCCGCGCTTCACGAGCCCATTCCTCCCGCCAGCACGCGGCTTTGAAGATCGATCATTTGGCAGCAGACGTGGTTTTCTTGCGCGTCCTGGTTGCAGGAGCAGCGCTGGCTGCCTTGGCCTTTTTCCGTGGTGCCGGCGGCGCTACGCTGCTGGCGACCGAACCCGGCAAGCCATCGGAATCGAACGCATCCAATTCGGCGCGCGCCTGCAACCAGTGCTCGAAATCATTACCGTGCGGCCGACCTTGTTCTTCCCAAAGCCTGTAGGCGATTTTGCGGATGGTTTCCTCGTCCATTTCGTTGTCTCCTGCTGATGTAAAAAAGTGCCTCGAAGGCGAGCAACCGGGGCGGATCAAGGTGAAATCGGATCGCTGGCGGGGAAGGTTTCTTCAACCGCTTGATCCAGTTTCGAGTCACTCACATTGCGCTCATCGGCCCCAAGGTTCTGCTCGCAATGGCAAGCCGAAGAGGGGCAGGGTTGGCCCTTTGGGTGCAGATCCGCGCAGGCCTGACTGCAAAACTGCTTGCCGTCACGCTCGAAGGTTTGCTCGCCGCTGCATTTGCAGGTGCAGCCCGGGCAGGCGCAATCAATTGTTGAAGGATCGTTAGCCATGGGTTTCCTCCAGGTGGTCTGTAAAGGCAGTCGTTACCGATTCTGATAACCCGCCCCGCACCTGCGTTTGATGATTTTCCCCACGCCCGATGAGTGGTAGAGCGCAGAGGGCGAGGGCAGTACGGCGTTCAACGCCAGGGAAAGATTCAGCGCCAGAATCAGCAGGATCGATACGCTGAAGATGCGTCGCGCCCAGACTTTCGCATTGGCATTGCGCACCGGTCGCAACGTCAGATAAAACCAGTAGCCGCCCAGCCCGAGCACCACCAGCGGATAGGAAACATTGATAGCCGCCACCCAGCCCAATATCGCCGCGCTGATCAGGAATGCGACCATGTAGAGGTTGATCTCGCGTCGGGCTTGGCTGAGGGTCAAGGTCGGTAACCCGGCGGCGCGAAAGTCTTCGTGGCGCATGACGGTGATCGCGTGGGAGTGGGGCATCTGCCAGCAGCAAAACACCACGATCAGCATCAGCGCCGTGGCATCGAAGCTGCCGGTGACCGCGCAATAACCGACCACCGGCGGCATGGCCCCGGACAGGCTGCCGACCAGCGTGCCCCAATGCGAACGGCGTTTCATCAGGCAGGTATAGACGCCCGCATAAACCATCAGACCGACTGCCGCCATGGCGCAGGCCAAGGCTGTTGTGCCGACCCACAACAAGCCGAAGCCGATCACACCCAGTACCGCCGCGTAGCAAAACGCACTGGGCAACGACACAGCGCGAACCGCCAAGGCCCGATGACAGGTGCGCACCATTCGCCGATCGATGTCGCGGTCGACGCAGTTGTTGATCACGCAACCGCAAGCAATGACCAGCGCGGTGCCGAGCAGGGCGGCCAATAAATGCGCCAGGGACACCGGGCGGCCACCGGCGGCAAGCAGATAGCCGCCGAACACCGAAGCCAGATTGCCGACGATGATGCCGGGCTTGGTCAGTTCCAGCCCGACATTCAGCGACAGCCGCCATTGCTTCAGTGCGCCAGCATGTTGTGGTGAATGCTGTCCATGATCCATAGCGAAAGCCCAACCAGCAGAAGAATGATCACCACCGAGAAGATCAGCGCTCTGAGGTTCCAGCGTTGCTCCTTGGCGGTGTCCAGATGCAGGAAATATTTCAGGTGGGCGAAGACCTGCACTACGCCAAGTGCGACCACCACCCAAGCGGTGACGCTGCGTGGCAACGTCGGGTACATGACCAAACCAAAGGGAATCACCGTCAGAATCACCGAAATGATGAAACCGACCATGTATGAACGACTGGTGCCATGGCTGGTGCCGGCACTGCTATGAATCGGGCTCTGGTTATACATGTCACACCACCCCCAGCAGATAAACCACGGTAAATACGCAGATCCACACCACATCGAGGAAATGCCAGAACAGACTCAGGCAACTCAAGCGCGTGGTGTTGGTATTGGTCAGGCCACGGCTGCGCACTTGCAGCATCAACACCGCCATCCACACCAGCCCGCTGAGCACGTGCGCGCCATGGGTGCCGACGAGGGTGAAGAACGCGGTGAGGAAACCGCTGCGATCCGGCCCGTAGCCTTCTGCGATCAGATGATGGAATTCATTGATCTCCATGGCGATGAAGCCGCAACCGAGCACGAAGGTGACGCCGAGCCAGCGCAGCACGTGGGATTTGTCATTGCGGTTCATCGCCAGCATCGCGTAGCCGTAGGTGATGCTGCTCAACAATAGCAACGCAGTTTCGGCAAGGACGTAGGGCAATTCGAAAATGTCGACGGTCGAGGGCCCGCCAGCGACGCTGTCTCGCAGTACGGCATAGCCTGCGAACAGCGTCGCAAAGAGGATGCAGTCGGTCATCAGGTAGATCCAGAAACCGAAAATGCGCATCGAGCCCGCGTCTTCATGGCCATGTTCATGGCTGTGCGCGATGTCTTTATCCAGAACGATATTGGACATGTTCAAGCCTCCGCCAAGTCTTTGAGACGCGCTTTTTCAATCCGCGCCACTTCCTGCGCCGGGACGAAATAATCGATGTCTTCGTCGTAGCTGCGCACGATCATTGCCACCACCGAAGCGACCAGACCGAAGATCGCCAGCCACCAGATATGCCACACCAGGGCGAAGCTGCAGATCAGCGCGAAGACACTGATCACCAGGCCGGCGGAGGTGTTGCGCGGCATGTGAATGGCGCGGTAGTCGGTGTGACTGAGGGTGCTGACGCCGCGCTCCTTCATGCCCCAGTAGGCGTCGAGGTCGTTGACTTTCGGTTGCTCGGCGAAGTTGTAGAACGGTGGCGGCGAGGCCGTGGCCCATTCCAGCGTACGGCCGTCCCACGGGTCGCCGGTGAGGTCGCGCAGTTTCGCGCGGTTGCGGATGCTCACGTAGAGCTGCAGCGCCTGCGCGGACACACCGCAGAGAATAATGCCGACGCCAAACAGTTCCAGCAGCAGCCACGGTTGCCAGGCCGGGTTGTCGAAATGGTTGAGGCGCCGGGTCATGCCCATGAAACCGAGCACGTAAGACGGCATGAACGCGAAGTAGAAACCCACCAGCCAGCACCAGAATGCAATGCGCCCTAGCCGGTCGTTGAGGCGGAAGCCGAAGGCTTTCGGGAACCAGTAGGTCAGCCCGGCCATGTAGCCGAACACTGCGCCACCGATGATCACGTTATGGAAGTGCGCGATCAGAAACAGGCTGTTGTGCAACAGGAAGTCGGCACCGGGCACCGCCAGCAGCACGCCGGTCATGCCACCGATACTGAACGTGACGATAAAGCCCAGCGTCCACAGCATCGGCGTTTCGAAGCGCACGCGGCCGCGATACATGGTGAACAGCCAAGTGAAGATTTTCACCCCGGTCGGCACTGCAATGATCATCGTCATGATGCCGAAGAACGCGTTGACGTTGGCCCCCGCGCCCATGGTGAAGAAGTGGTGCAGCCAGACGATGAACGACAGGATCGTGATCGCAATCGTCGCCCACACCAGCGAGACATAGCCGAACAGGCGCTTGCTGCTGAAGGTCGCGGCGATCTCCGAGAAGATCCCGAACGCCGGCAGGATGAGGATGTACACCTCCGGATGCCCCCAGGCCCAGATGAGGTTGACGTACATCATCGGATTGCCGCCGGCCTCGTTGGTGAAGAAGTGCATGCCCAGATAACGATCGAGGGTCAGCATCAGCAGGGTCGCGGTCAGAATCGGGAACGCAGCGAGAATCAGGATCGAGGTGCACAGTGCATTCCAGGTGAACACCGGCATCTTGAACAGGGTCATGCCTTCGGTGCGCATCTTCAGGATGGTCACGAAGAAGTTGACCCCGGTTAACAGCGTCCCTATACCGGATATCTGTAATGACCAGATGTAGTAATCCACCCCGACGCCGGGGCTGTAGCCAAGTTCGGACAGGGGCGGGTAGGCGACCCAGCCGGTACGGGCAAACTCACCGACGCCCAGGGAAATATTCACCAGCGCCGCGCCAACCACGAACAGCCAGAAGCTCAGCGCGTTGAGGAATGGATAGGCGACATCGCGGGCGCCGATCTGCAGCGGCACGACGATATTCATCAGGCCGACCACGAACGGCATGGCCATGAAGAAAATCATGATCACACCGTGGGCAGTGAAGATCTGGTCGTAGTGTTCCGGCGGCAGATAACCCGGCCCACCACTGGATGCCATGGCCTGCTGGGTGCGCATCATGATCGCGTCGGAGAAACCGCGCAGCAGCATCACCAGCGCGACGATGATGTACATGCAGCCGATCTTCTTGTGGTCGACCGAAGTGAACCACTCGCGCCACAGGTAGCCCCATTTGCGCTTCCAGGTGACGGTACCGACCAGGGCAAAACCCATCAGGCCGACGATAGCCAGGGTGTACATGACAATCGGCTCGTGCAATGGAACCGCGTCCCATGAAAGTTTCCCGAACATGATTTAACGCTCCTCGGCCAGCAGACTCGGTTGTTGATTGACGCGCACATCGTCGCTGTTGCGTTGCACCTGGGTTTGCTTCTTGCGTGGTGCTTTGTTCATCCCTTCATACTTGTCGACGATGTCGAGAAACAGTCGCTCCTGCACAGCCGAGTAATAAGTAATCTTGTGCGCGACAGAGGGCTTGGCCAACTCGGCGTAACTGGCCTGATCAAGTTGCCCGGGCGCCGCTTTGACTTTGTTGACCCACGCTTCGTAATCCGCGCCGCTGAGTGCCAGGGTGCTGAAGTGCATGTCGGAGAAACCGTGGCCGTTATAGTTCGCGGCAATCCCGCGGTACTGACCGATTTCATTGGCGATCAAGTGCAACTTGGTCTGCATGCCGGCCATGGCATATATCTGCCCACCGAGTGCAGGAATAAAGAATGAAGTCATGGCAGCGTCAGAAGTGACGGTGAAACTTACCGGCGTATTCACCGGTATCGCCAGTTCATTGACCGAGGCAATGCCCAGATCGGGGTAAATGAACAGCCATTTCCAGTCCGTTGCCACTACTTGCACATTGAGGTGCGGCACGTCGGAATCCAGCGGGCGGTAGGGATCGAGTGCATGGGTGGTTTCCCAGGTCACCCAGCCGAGTACGCAAATAATCAGGAACGGCACACCCCAGACCACCGCTTCGATCTTGTGCGAACTGGCCCAGCGCGGCGAATAACGCGCCTTCTTGTTGGTCGCGCGGTAGCGATAGGCGAACAGGAAGGTCATGACGATGACCGGGATCACCACCAACAGCATCAGGCCCGTGGCGAGGATGATCAGGTCGCGTTCATCTCGGGCGACATCGCCCTTGGGGTTGAACACCACCAGATTGCAACCGGCGAGCAGAACGCTGGTAGCGAGATAGACCAGGCAATAGCTGATTGTTCGCTTCATACATGCTCCTGTTCTTTATATCGATCCTTGTTTTCTTCGGGCAACAGTTGGCCATGGACAGAAAACCCTGTTTCTGTACCGGCTAATCACGCTGGGCTGAATAACGAGTTGTACTTGAGCTCGCCTGGGCCTCGAACTTTTTGAATGAGCATTCCGGCGTTGGTTTTACAGAATGTTACGCAAGCTGACGAACGGTTGAACTAGCGAAACGGCGGGCGCGAATCAACGCGCTATGCTGAAAATGCCTCTTGGCAATCCGTGGAATTATTCCGCCAAAGGAAAGATCTTTGACGTGAGCGAGTTGAGTTCAGGAGTACGACATGTTCAAACGCGGCGAAACCTACAACAAATGGAAGGCGACGGAAAAGGCGGAAAAGTGCCATACCGAAGAAGTTGAAAACGGCTGTCATATCGAGGTACGGGCACGGGAAGCCGATGATGGCGACGTCGAAATGTTCATCAGCGTTTACACCGCGACCGGCGAATGCGCTTACGAACGCATCAGGAAATTGCCCGGCGTGGAATGGGAAGTCGAGGACGCGCTCAAACGTGGCATCGATCAGGCAGAACGAATTGCCGGCGGCGAGTCCGGACGATTGTCCTGTGCCGATGCGCACGGCCACGAGAATGAGTGACCGTGCGCAGCTTTCAATTGGCCTGGCGAACGTCAACCTGGCCGAGTTGATTGCACTGCCAGCGCCAGGCATCGGCGAGCATGCTGTGCAGTGAGCGGCTCGCCTGCCAGCCCAGTTCTTCGAGGGCTTTTGCGGGTCCGCCCAGCATCGCGCGATGTCGCCGGGGCGCCTTGCTTCAATCCGCAAAGGGATCTTGATACCGGTCACTTGCTCGAAGGCGCTGACTACCTCCAGCACCGAATAGCCGCGCCCGGTACCGAGGTTCCAGATGCTCACACCATGGCGATCGCGCAAGGCGTCGAGCGCGCAGACGTGCCCGAGCGCAAGGTCGACGACGTGCAGATAATCACGAATGCCGGTGCCGTCCGGGGTCGGGTAATCGTTGCCGAACACTGACAGCTGCGCGCGCTGGCCACTGGCAACTTCCAGCAGATAGGGCAGCAGATTGTTCGGCGTGCTGGTGGGGGCCTCGCCGAGCAGGCCGGAAGGGTGCGCACCAATCGGATTGAAATAGCGCAGCAGGCCGATCGACCAGCGCGGGTCGGAACTGGCGACGCTCTTCATGATGTTTTCCGACATCAGTTTCGACATCCCGTAAGGGTTGGTCGGCTGGCCGGTGGCACAGGCTTCATTGATCGGCAGGGTAGCGCAGTCGCCGTAAACGGTCGCCGAAGAGCTGAATACCAGATGGAATACACCGGCCTGGGCCATGGCTTGGCACAGCGTCAGGCTGCCGCCGACATTGGTGTCGAAGTAGCGCAGGGGTTCACGCACGCTTTCGCCGACCGCTTTCAACCCGGCGCAATGCACCACGGCATCAATTGGATAATCGTGCAGAAGATTGTCGAGCAGTCGTCGATTGCGTACATCGCCCTGGATGAACTCCGGTCGTTTGCCGGCCAGCGTACTGATGCGCTCGATTGCCGCGCGCTGGCTGTTGCACAAATTATCGAGGATCACCACATCCTCGCCGTTGCCCAGCCATTGCAATGCGACATGCGCACCAATGTATCCCGTACCACCCGTAATCAAGATCATGCGCCCGCCCTCACCAGTGACGCCATCGGCCGATGGCTTTGTGCATGGTTTCGAGGCGCCTGTGCGGCGGCAAAAACCATGTTGTCCTGGACGGTAGGGGATGGATTGTGCGGCGAGTTCAACCTTGTTTGCCAGCCGGTATGTGCAGTTCATCGGCTGCGTTCAAGGTTGGGCTGAACGTCGCGTGAACACCGCGATTCCAACCTTCAAGAGCCTTACGGCCTCATCGAGAAATGCCCTGCACTTGCAGTGTCGACAAGTGTGACGGCCCGGTGGCTCGTCACTGAGTCTTCTTTTATTCCTTGATGAGGATCTGGCCATGAACCTTGCAGAACAAACCGAGGCGCTCGCACGGGCGAGCGCGCAAAGCGCAGTTGAGGCATCGCTGCAGGTGCGCCCAACGTTGGTGTGCCTGTCGCATCTGCGCTGGGGCTTCGTCTATCAGCGGCCGCAGCACGTCATGTCGCGATTGGCCAAGCACTACGACGTGGTGTTTTTCGAAGAGCCGGTATTTGTCGAAGACGCAATGCCCGGACTCGAGCTTTCGAATCCGGCGGCGGGAATAGAAGTGGCGGTGCCGCACTTGCCTATGGGCATGAGCGGCGAGGCGATCGAGCAGGCGCAGAGACAATTGCTCGATGAGCACCTCGCCGGGCGCGTTCAGGGCGATCTGCTCCTATGGTATTTCACGCCGATGAGCCTGCTGTTTACCGAGCATCTCGATGCACGCGTCACCGTTTACGACTGCATGGATGAACTGTCCGCCTTCATGGGCGCACCTGCGCGATTGATCGACCTGGAGCAACAACTGCTGGCCCGGGCCGACGTGGTATTCACCGGCGGCGTCAGTCTGTGGGAGGTCAAGCAGCGCCAGCACGGCAATGCTTATCCGGTGCCGAGCAGCGTCGACATCGCGCATTTCGCAGCCGCGCGGCAAGCTTTGCCGGAACCGCCAGATCAGGCATCCATAGCGCGGCCACGCCTGGGCTTTTTCGGCGTGATCGATGAACGCTTTGATATCGAATTAATTGATCGCGTGGCGGCGATGCGCCCCGACTGGCAGATCGTGCTGATCGGCCCGGTGGTGAAGATTGACCCGCAAACCCTGCCGCAACGGCCGAACATTCATTATCTGGGGGCAAGCAATATGCCGAGCTGCCGGATTACCTGGCGGGATGGGACGTCGCGCTGATGCCATTCGCACTCAACGCTTCCACGCGCTTTATCAGCCCGACCAAGACTCCGGAATATCTGGCCGGCGGTTGCCCGGTAGTGTCGACGCCGATTCACGACGTGGTCAGCGGCTACGGCCAGAGTGGTGCGGTGTTCATTGCCGACACCGCCGAGGCCTTCGTCGAGGCGATCGAAAAAGCTTTGCCACTCAAAGGCACCATCGAATTTCTGCAGCGCGCCGATGCCGCCATCGCCGGCATGTCGTGGGACAACACCAGCCGCTTCATGCAGGAGCAGATCGAATGCCTACGATAAGCCTTGAGCGTACAAAGTCCGGCCAAACCTACGACTATCTGATCGTCGGCGCCGGGTTCGCTGGCAGTGTCATTGCCGAGCGTCTGGCTGAAGGATTGGGCCGACGTGTGTTGCTGATCGATCGGCGCCCGCACATCGCCGGAAACGCTTACGACCATTACGACGAGGCCGGGGTGCTGGTGCATCGTTACGGCCCGCACATCTTCCATACCAATGCGCAGCGAATTGTCGATTACCTGTCGCGCTTCACCGAATGGCGACCTTACGAGCATCGAGTCCTCGCCCAGGTCGACGAGAAACTGGTGCCGATTCCGATCAATCTGACCACGCTGAATGCGCTGTACGGATTGTCGATGTCCTCCGAAGAGGCCGAGATATTCCTCGCCGAACGCGCCGAACCGGTGGCGACCATTCGCACCTCCGAAGACGTAGTGGTCAATCAGATCGGCCGTGAACTCTACGAGAAGTTCTTTCGTGGCTATACGCGCAAGCAATGGGGGCTGGATCCCTCGCAGCTGGACAAATCGGTGACCTCGCGGATCCCGACGCGGACCAGCGACGACGACCGCTATTTCGGCGACACCTTCCAGATCATGCCCACGGATGGCTACACGAAAATGTTCGAACGCATGCTTGATCACCCGAACATTGATCTGTTGCTCAGCACCGATTTCAAGGAAGTGCGCGACGAGGTGAAGTACGAGCATCTGATCTACTGCGGCCCGATTGACGAATACTTTGATTTCCAGTTGGGCCGCTTGCCGTATCGGTCATTGCGCTTCGAACACCAGACGCTCGAGCAGGAGCACTATCAGCCGGTGGCGGTGGTGAATTATCCGCACCCGGATGTGCCCTATACGCGCATCACCGAATACAAACACCTCACCGGGCAAACCCACCCGTGCACCAGCATCACCTACGAATATCCGTGTGACGACGGCGACCCGTATTACCCGGTACCCCGCGCGGAAAACGCCGAGCTGTACAAACGCTATCGCGCACTCGCCGAGCAAACGCCGAACGTCACATTCCTTGGGCGACTGGGCACTTACAAGTACTACAACATGGATCAGGTGGTGGGGCAGGCGCTGGCCCTGTACCGGGATATTCAAACAGCGCAGGCAGAAACCACCGCTGAAACCGAGATCGATGCTCCATGACCGCGCAGCCGAAAGGCGACGAGGCCGGTGCAGGCATCCCTTCGATTTTCAGCAGCTGGGTGATGGCCGGTTTCGAATGTTCCAGTCAGCGCCGCCAGGACGGTCGGCGCCTGGATCTGCTGGCCGACACCGGGCATGCGCGCTGGGC
Organism: Pseudomonas sp. B21_DOA; assembly: GCA_030544685.1. Taxonomy (NCBI): domain Bacteria; kingdom Pseudomonadati; phylum Pseudomonadota; class Gammaproteobacteria; order Pseudomonadales; family Pseudomonadaceae; genus Pseudomonas; species Pseudomonas sp. B21_DOA. The sequence goes on from CP086683.1 coordinate 3,756,908, forward strand.
CACCAAGGACTACAAGCGACTGAGCGAGTTGAACATTCGTTGCGCCCGCGACGGCCTGCGCTGGCACCTGATCGAACGCAGCCCCGGGCGCTATGACTGGAGCAGTTTTCTGCCGATGCTCAAAGCCGCGCAAGCGCAGCGGGTGCAAGTAGTCTGGGACTTGTGCCATTACGGCTACCCGGATGATCTGGATATCTGGCGCCCGGCGTTCGTCGAGCGCTTCGCCCGTTTCGCCGCTGCTGCAGCAAAGCTGATGATGAACGAAGGCGTAAGCGTGCCGTTCTACTCGCCGATCAACGAGATTTCCTTCTGGAGTTGGGCGGGAGGCGAGGTGGCGTACTTCAACCCGAATGCACGCGGGCGCGCGCAGGAACTCAAGCATCAACTGGTGCGAGCCAGCATTGCTGCGATCGAAGCGATTCGCGAGCAGGCGCCGAATGCGCGATTTGTACAGTGCGACCCGTTGATCAATGTCATCGCGGGCTCCCGGCGCAGTGACGAAATCGAAGCCGCCGAAGCTTATCGGCTGTCGCAATTTCAGGCGTGGGATTTGCTCACCGGGCGCGAGTGGCCCGGTCTCGGTGGGCAGGAGCATTATCTGGATATCATCGGCGCGAATTTTTATGCGCATAACCAGTGGTATTTCCAGGGCCGGCGGATCCTTCGCGGCGAGCGAGACTTCCGTCCGCTGTCGGGCATGCTCAAGGAACTGCACCAGCGTTATCAGCGGCCCGTGCTGATCGCCGAAACCGGTGCCGAAGATGATGAACGCCTGCCGTGGCTGGCTTACATCGTCGAGCAGACGCTGCAGGCACTCGAACGCGGTGTGCCGGTACAGGGGATTTGCTGGTACCCGTTTCTCGATTATCCAGGTTGGGACAATGGCCGGTATTGCCCCACTGGTGTGTTTGGCTATCCCGATGGCGAGGGCGAGCGCGCGGCGTTTCACCCGTTGCACGTCGAGCTGGCGCAGGTGCCCGAACGGATTGCCGCGTGTCTGCGCCGGGTCAATGGCCGGCGCATTGAGGGGCAGGGGAGATGAACTTTCAGCGCAGGCGCGATGAACCGTTGCCGGCGTCAGCCGCCGCGTTTCTATGGCGCTACATAAGCATCCGCCCGGCGCACTTCGTCGCCATGGTCGCACTGGTGACCGGCGCGGCGTGCTGTGCGGTGGTGGTGCAGTACGGCATGAAACTGCTGGTGGATGCCATGGCTGCCGGCTCGGCGGCGGAACAGGTGTGGCACGCGTTCGGCCTGTTCATGGCGTTGATCGTGATGGAAAACCTGCTGTGGCGCCTCGGCGGCTGGGTCGGTTGCCACACCATCGTCGGCAGTTGCGCCGATCTGCGCGTGGACCTGTTCCATCACCTGACTGGCCACCCGATGCGTTATTTCCGCCGACATTTCTCCGGTTCTCTGGCCAATCGCGTCTCGGCAATCGGCGCTGCTGCCGACAAGGTCTATGGCGGGCTGACCTGGCGCATCGTGCCGCCGTGTGTGGACTTCATCGGCGCCGTGGCTTTGCTGTTGTCGGTGCATGGGGCGATGGCGCTGGCGCTGGTCGGTTGCGTGATAGTCGTCGCCGCGCTGATTACGCTATTCGGCGTTCGCGGTCGCAGCCGCCACATCGCGTTCGCGTCGCAGTCGGCGCGGGTCGGTGGCGAGATTGTCGATCTGGTCTCCAACGTGTGGACGATCAAGGCCTTCTCCGGCCGCGAACGCGAGCGCCTGCGACTCGAGCGCGAGATCGGCATCGAGGCCGACTCCCACCGCAGCAGCTGGATGTACATGGAAAAGGCCCGCGTGCTGCACGACATCTGCCTGACCGTGATGGCCGGCGGCATGCTCGGCTGGGCGATTCTGCTCTGGCGTGCGGGGCAAGTCACGGCGGGGGACGTGGTGATGGTCAGCGCGTTGACCTTCCGCATCCTGCACGGATCGCGCGAACTGGCGCTGGCCCTGGTGGAAACCAGCCAGCAGATGGGCGTCATCAGCGAAACCCTGGGCATCGTCGCCCAGCCCCACGAGCTCAGCGACGCCCTGGAGGAACTGGCGCCGACGCGCGGGCACATCAAAATGCTCGACGTCAGTTACGCCTACCCGGACGGGCGCAAGGTCTTCGAGCATTTCTTTCTCGATATCCCGGCCGGGCAAAGCGTCGGCATTGCCGGCTCCTCGGGCTCAGGCAAATCGACCTTGCTCGGCCTGCTGCAACGTCTGGATGACGTGCGCAGCGGGGTGATCCTGATCGACGACCGCGACATCCGCTCGGTCAGCCAGGACAGCCTGCGTCGGCAGATCGCCGTGGTGCCGCAGGATCCGGCGCTGTTCAATCGCAGCATTCTGGAAAACATCGGCTACGGCCAACCGCACGCCACCGAGCAGCAGATCATCGAGGCGGCGCGTCAGGCGTTTTGCGATGACTTCATCCAGGCGTTGCCGCAGGGTTATCACACACTGGTGGGTGAACGGGGAGTGACGTTGTCGGGCGGGCAACGCCAGCGTCTGGGCTTGGCGCGAGCGTTTTTGAAAGACGCACCGATCCTGATTCTCGACGAGGCGACGTCGGCACTGGATTCCGATTCCGAAGCGATCATCCAGCGTGCGCTGAGTAATCTCATGCGCGGCCGCACGGTGCTTGCCGTGGCCCACCGGCTCTCGACCATCGCCAACTTCGATCGGGTGCTGGTGCTGGAGGACGGCGAGATTGTGCAGGACGGCACTCCCGAAGACCTGCGCGAGAGCCAAGGACGGTTCCGCACGCTGTGGCAGATGCAGGCGATGGTGCACAACCGTTGAACGCGCTGCTATTGCGCTGAGCGCGTCCAGACCCTGACGTAGTCGATGCGAAACACCGACGGCAGGTCAGCATCGTCGACCACGCCGAACCAGTCCCACATCGCTTCACTGTCGAAGACGATCTGCATGGGAAAGTGCCAATAGTTGTTCTTCGCTTCCCGGACCAATACGCCGTCGACGTACCAGCGCAAGGTTTCAGGTTGCCAGTCAAAGCCGTAGACATGAAAAGTATTGGCCAGCCGCCACGGTGCGATCCAGGTACTGCCGGAACTCAGGTGTTGATCATTCTGCGGTCTGGCCCAGACATGCGCATTCATGTTGTAGCGACGATCAAACGCCTCGTTGCGGGTCTTGCCACCGATTTCAAAAATGTCGATTTCCGTGGCATTGTCCGGCAGCCCCGTCCAGGCCAGCCAGAAGGCACTGGAGCCGGCGGAATTCATCGGTTTCGCCCGCGCTTCGTAATAGCCGTAAAGCCCCCGTTCGTTGGTGCGGACCATCGCCGAGCTGTAATCCTTGTAGCCTAGCGCTACGTATTTTTCCGGGAGGGTCTGCTTGCGGAAGGTGATGTTCAGGTTGCCGCTGCCGACCTTGGCGTTCTCCGGCAGAAACAGCGCCGGTTTGCGCCCGAGGGAATCGGTGCCGGTGGCGTTGTTGACGTGCCAGCGTTCGGCATCGAGGGTGCTGCCGTTGAACTCATCGGACAGGCGCGTATCGAGCTTCCAGCCGCCGCCATTGGCCTGATCCGATAACGGCAGATCGGGCGTAACGGGTGTCGGAGTCGGGCCTAGCGGGCCGACGCGGGTCCAGGCATCAGCCTGTTGAGGAACGCTGACCGCCCATTTCTGCGCCAGATAATCGAACACATTGCGACGTTCGTCCTGGTTGCTGAATGGGCGGTCATACACCAGCACTTCGGCGATGTCGCCACGCAGGATTTCCGAGGTGCCCACCACGTTGCGCGCCACCGCGAACGGGCCGATCGGCACGTCACTGGTTTCCAGCAATGCCAGTGCCGGCTCGTACGCGCTGGTCTGCTGCACGCTGATGCCGAAATTCGGCGCGACGTTATCGTTATCCGCCAGTTGCGGCCGCGAGCTGAACAGGCGCTGCCAGGCCTTGCCGCCGGCCTGCTCGGGCAAGCGCCTCGAGACGACGAAGACGGTCACCGGCCCCTTGCTGGTGCGAATCGCCTGACCCATGAACGCCGCCGTGCCACTGAAACGCACCACACCGTGGCCGTTGAGCGCGTTATCGACGTGCGTCGGTAAAGTCGTCGCCGCGCGGTTGTCGACGGTGACGTCGTTGCCCTTGCCGGATTTATCCAGCCAGCGCACGACCTGATTTTGCCCCTCCAGAGTCATCGAGGCGGGATCATTGCCGTCGAGCCACAGCACCAGTCCTTCAGTGACCGGTCCTGGAATGTTGGCGTTGGCGCCAGCGCTCAGCAGCAGCAAAACCAACAGCAAGCAGCGTGATCTGTTCATGAGTCGTCCCTAACTTGGATTGCGCCGTTACTACGTGCCTACCGCCAGCAACGGCGTCGGTTGCGGGCGATAGCCCCATGGGTTGTGGGTCTGCCAGCGCCAGCTGTCGACAAGCATTTGCGTCAGCTCGCGCTGTGCTCGCCAGCCCAGCTCGCGCCCGGCCTTGCTCGCATCGGCGCGGCACTCGGCGACATCACCGGCGCGGCGCGGCGCGAAGCGGTAGGGAATGCGCAGGCCGGTGACGTCCTCGAAGGCGCTGATGATCTGCAACACGCTATAGCCGCTGCCGGTGCCGAGATTCCACACGTGCAGGCCATGTTCATCGCCCTGCAAAACATGCAGCGCCTTGAGATGACCTTCAGCCAGATCCAGCACATGGATGTAATCGCGAACGCAGGTGCCATCGACGGTCGGATAGTCGTTACCATAGACGGTCAACGCAGCGCGCTGGCCGCTGGCGACTTCGCTCAGGCACGGCAGCAGGTTGTTCGGCCGACCGTTGGGCGCTTCGCCGATCAGCCCGCTCTCGTGTGCGCCGATCGGATTGAAGTAGCGCAGCACAGCGATGTTCCAGCGCGAATCGGCGAGGGCGAGGTCGCTGAGCAGTTCTTCGATGACCAGCTTCGAGCGCCCGTACGGATTGGCCGGTTTGCCGGTGCCGTGCGATTCCACGATCGGCATCACGCTCGGCTCGCCATAGACGGTGGCCGAGGAACTGAACACCAGATTGAACACGTGGGCGCGGGCCATCGCCTGACACAGGCTCAGGGTGCCAACGACATTGTTGGCGTAGTAATCCAGCGGCCGGCGCACGCTCTGCGCAACGGCTTTGAGGCCGGCGAAATGCAGCACTGCATCAATCGCGTAGGTGCTGAAAATCTCGTCCAGCAGCGCCGCGTCGCGGATATCGCCCTCGATGAAATCGATGTTCGAGTGACTCAACAGCTCTAGCCGTGCGACTGCTTCGCGGCTGCTGTTGCACAGATTGTCGAGGATCAGAACCGAGTGTCCAGACTCGATCAATTGCAGTGCCGTGTGCGAACCGATGTAGCCGGCACCGCCCGTGATCAACGTGGTTTTGCGCATGACGACGTGCTCCATTGCGAGGAAATCCGGCTCAGCGGGCGGTGAACACCAACTTGAATTCTTGCGGCCAACGCGGGTGCAGCAGGCTGTAGGCCAGGGCGTAGGTCAGCGCGCCGATGGCGATGTCACCGGCCAGGTGGGCGTTGCCGGACAGGCCGGTTAGCCGCGACGTCCACGTCACCACGGCGACCATCACCAGTGAGGCGAACAGGCTGCGGTAGCTGGACTGAAAGAAGCCGCGCCATTGATAACCGATGGCGGCGTGCAGGCCGCGCACCTGCAGCGGCGTGATCAGCAGCATGCGCAGCAGCAATGCCAGCGCCGCCGCCATGCCGCCGTAGCTCGCGCCGAGCAGATAGACCAGCGCCAGCGCGAGCAGGGTGGTGGCGACTTCCGCCCTGAGGGTCAAGTGCGTGCGATTGACCGCCACCAGCGCGGTGGTCGCGTACAGCGCCAGATTGCCCAGCGCTGCCGTGCAGGCCAGCACTTGCAGCAAGGGAATCGCTTCGGCCCATTTCGCGCCGAAGATCAGCAGGATGATGTCTTTGGCGGTCAGGGCGATGCCGAAGAACAGCGGTGTCAGTACGAAACCGCTGATCGCCGTGGAATCGCCGATCACCCCGATCAGCCGCGCCGGTTCGGCACTGCGCCGGGCGAACACCGGCAGGGCGTAACTCATCAAGCCGTTGTAGATCGCCGAGCGCGGCAGGTCGATGATGCGCATCGCCAGGTTGAACATGCCCACCGCGTGGGCCCCGGCAGTCAGGCCGAGAATCAGATTGACGCCACGTTGCAGGGTTTGCGAACTCATGACGTTGACGCAGACCGGGAGGCCGGCGCGCAGCAGTTCGCCCAGCACCTGACGGTCGATAAGAAAGGGAATGCGCCGACGCTCGCTGCGCATCAGTACCAGTGTGGAGATGCCGTCCATGATCAGCGCCTGAGCGATCACCGCCCACGGCCCGAAACCCAGCAGCGCCACCGCCACGCCGCCAACACCGCCAGCGACTTTGCCGAGCAACGTGCGCGAGGCCAACAGCTTGAAATTGCCTGAGCGGCGCATCTGCGCGACGTACACCCGCGCCATCAGGGTGAAAAGGATTTTCACCGAGGCCACCGCGGTCATCCAGCGCAGCGTGGTGGACGGCGTATACAGCACCACCGCCAGTGAAATCAACGCAATCGACAGCAGACTGACCAGCACGGCAGACCAGAACACGCTGCTGATGTGTTTGTCCTCGACACGTTGCAGGCGCACCAGCGGGTCTTCGAGCATCGACGAGAACAGAATGCCGATCACTTCGACCACGGCGATGATCAGCGTGCCAATGCCCAGCTCTGTCGGCGTCAGCAAATGCGCGTAGACGACAAAGGTGATCATCGACAGGAAAATCAGGCCGAACTTCTCGGTGAAAATCCATACGAGGGTCATCAGGCGACGGTTGGCCATGGCGCGATCCCTGAAATTCAGCGGCTATTGCCCAGGCTTTTCAAGCAGGCGTAGAGGTAGCGCAGGGTCGGTTTGCCCTGAAAGAAAAACAGCGTCTGCCACGAATGCCCGAGCATCTGCCGGAACACCTCGATAACCCGTCGATGATCGCCGCGCCGGGAAAACGCATTGAGAAATTCGGCGTGGTTGGCGAGGACGAAGTAGATCCGCTGCTGTTTGTTCAGCCGCGTGCCGTAACGCGCCAGGTACAGCTGGATGAAACGCAGTTTGTGCGGGTAATACTTGTGCGGTTGCGCGGTGATATTGGCGGCGTTGACGGCGCGCCAGTGCAGGATCTGCGGCACGCTGTGGATCTCGCTGTTTTCGGCGATGCGCGTCCACAACAGGCGATCCTCGGCAAAGCGCAGGCTCTGATCGAAGCCGCCAATGGCGACGATGATCTCGCGCACGGCGAGCACGCCGGAGGTGCCGTTGATGATGTTCTCGCGCATGAAATCGGCAAAGTGCTCGCCGTGTTTGCAGCGATCCTCCAACTGCCGTTTGCCGTCACTGAATTCGCTCATCTGAAAGCAATCGATCAAACCGACTTTGCGTCCCTGTCGGGTCAACTCCGCGTGCAGCGCCAGTTGTTTTTGCAGTTTTTCCGGATGCCAGCGGTCATCGGCATCGAGGAAGGCGATGAAGGTTTCTTCGGCACTGAACACGCCGCGATTGCGCGCACTCGCCGGGCCTTGATTGGGCTGCGGCAACAGCACGATGGGGAAAGGCGCGGCGTAGTGCTTGACGATCTCTGGTCCGGCATCGCTGGAGCCGTCATCGACGACAATGACTTTGTCCGGCAGGCGAGTCTGTGCAGACACCGAATCCAGTGTGCGCTGAATGCTGGCGGCGGCGTTGTACAGCGGAATCACCACACATACGGTGACGGCCGAGGGATCATTCAGCATGGGCGTTGCTCCCGGAAAGTGGTGCGCATAGGCCGAGGTTTAACGACTGGAAGCGGCTGAGTACGGGTGACGAGGTGATGGCGGAAGGTCAGGCTGAGCACGCAGAAAATCAGAAACTCGCCCGAGCGATAGTTGGGGATCACGTAGGCGACGTAATTGGTCACCACAAACAGGCCGATGACCACCAGCGCACACGCCTGATAGCGCGCCGACTGATCTGCAGTGATTGCCCGGTAGCGCTTGCTCAGGGTCTGGGCAAACATCAGCAACAGCGCGATCAACTGAATCAAGCCGCCATTGAGCAGGGTTTCGACGTAGCCGCTGTGCGCATTGCCGATGTAGCCCCAGCGCGTAATGAACGCATCGGCATCGGCACTGGCCCAGAACGCACCGAAGCCATAGCCCTTGAGAAATTGCGCATCGATCAGCGGCTGCAACAGCTCCCAGATCAGCGTGCGGTCGGTCAGTGACGGGTCACGGCCCACCAGTTCCAGCAGCATCGCGTAGTTGGCGTAGAGCACGCCACACAGGAGGAAGAACACCAGCGTCGCCGCCATGAACGCCAACAGTGAGCGGTTGATGCGCAAGCGGATCAGGGTGATGAAGTACGCGTAACTGGCGGTTCCGGCGACGATCAAGGCAATCGCCGTGGCCGACTGCGCCAGGCCGATGGCGATCAGCGCGAACAGGCCGTAGAGCATGGCCATTGGGTTGCGCTGGCGGATCATCGGCAGCAGCAACAGGATCGCAATGGCGTTAAGGCGTGCGCCGGCATTCTTTTCCGCAAACACCCCGCGAAACGCACCATCGCGAATGCCTCCGGAAATGAAGGCGATGTCGGGGCGAATCAGGGCGAAGATCAACCCGACCAACGCCGCCGCGCCGATCACACAGCCGAACAGAAACGCAATGCGTTCCAGGCTGTAGCGCCAGGCAATGAAACCGGCGAAGAACACCACGCTGAGCAGCGCGGCGAAACGCTTGAGGCTGAGCATCGGCTCGCTCGACCAACTGATCGAGGCCGCCACGCAGCCGAGAAACAGCAGCAGAAACAGGTTCTGCCGGTAGAAGCTCTTGCTGAGGAAAACCTTGTGCCGAATGAAGAAAAACAGCGGCACCAGCAAGGTCAGCAAGCCGCAGACCTGATTGGCCAGATTGCCTTCCAGGTCCTGCTGGGCATCGTCCAGCGTGCTCACATTACCCAGGCGCAGAAAGAAGCCGATCACTTGCGTATAAAACAGCACACCGAACAGGGTGAAGGCGTCGGCCAGCGTCGAATAACGCACTTGCAAACGGTTCATCTCAGCGCCTCCCGAGCAACGCCTTGAGGTAGGTCTGCACCGCGCGAGCATTGACAAAGCGCGAGGCCGCCTCGATGCGCCGCTGGCGATGCGCGGCTCGCGGCGTGGCCAATTGTTGGCTGATGGCGGCGGCGAGCGCGGCGGGGTCGTCGACCTCAACCAAGGGCGCAACGGCGCCATCGGCGAGAATTTCCTGCGGGCCATACGGGCAGCGTGTCGCTACCACCGGCGTGCCGGTCGACAGGGCTTCGACCAGGGCGTTGGGGCTGCCTTCGAAACGCGACGACAAGACGAAACAATCGGCCCGAGCGATTTCGGCGATGGGGTCGCTGGCGTACCCGGGCAGATCGCAACGCCCTGCAACGCCGAGCGCTGTCGCCTGGGCAAGCAGTTCGCCGCGCAAGGCGCCTTCGCCGAAGATGATCAGCCGCGCATCGCGTTGCGGCAGGCGGGCGAAGGCGTCGATCAGAGTGTCGAAGCCTTTTGCTGCGCCAGGCGACCCACGGCGACGATCACCGGGGTGATTTTGTCCTTCAGCCAGGGATGGCTGGGCGCGGCGGCTGGTTTGTCGCGAAAATCGTTGTCGAGCACTGGGTTGTCGGCGGTGGTCACGTCGCGCGGTCGGGCGATGGTGGTGTCGACCAGATCCTCGGCGACACCTCGCGACACGCAGATCACCGGGTTTGGAATCAGCCGGTACAGCCACGGCGCCAGCCAGTAGGCGAGCTTCACCGACAGGGCCGGGTTGACGTGCTTGTCTCGCGAAAAGGCATTGCGCTCGCTGACATGCAGGCGCGCCAGGGTACCGGACAGTGCGGCGGCGGCAATCGCCACGACGTTGACGTGAGTGAGCACCGCCAGTTGCGCGTCGTAGCGGTTGCTGCGCAAAAGCGCATCAAAGCGGGCACGGCAGCGGCGCTGCGCGGGCTGTCGAGCAGCACTTGCCTGACCCGTGGGTCGAGCGCCGGTTGATTGATGCCGGCACCGGTGAGCATCAGCAGCGTCACTTCGTTGCCGGCCTCAACCAAGGCACCGGCGAGGCGCACCATCATTTTCTCCGCGCCACCGGCGCCGAGGTCCTGGAGGATGATCAGCAGCTTTTTCATCGGTTCCACACCTGGTAATAAGCCTGGGCGGCGTATTGGCTGGTATAGGGCAGGATCGCTTCGCTGACTGAACGGCGCGCCGGGGAGGCAGGTTCGCGGTTGGCCAGACTGTCGAGCATTGCCTCGGCCAGTGCCGGAATATCATTCACGCTGACCAAACGGCCGAGGCGTCCATCATCGAGCAACTCGCGCGGTCCGCTGCCGCAATCAGTGGAAATCACTGCCGTGCCCAACGCCAACGCCTCGACCAGCACCGTCGGCAAGCCTTCGTGCAATGAGCTGAGCACCAACAGCTGCGCATGGCGGATCAACGGATAGGGATTGCGCAGATGCCCGGTGAAATGCACCAAGCGTTCGATGCCCAGCCGTTGCGCCTGCGCCTCAAGCTCTTTGCGCAACGGGCCGTCGCCGGCAATCACCAGATACGGCAGCGGGCGTTGTTGTGCCGCCAGCGCATAGGCTGCGAGCAGCAGATCGAAGCCCTTGGTTTGCACCAGTCGGCCGATCCCCAGCCAGTAGTGATGGGGCACGCCACCGGGCAGCGGCGCTTGTGCCGCGTGCATCAACTGCTCGCTGATTACCGCGTTCGGGCAATAACGGATGCGCGGTCGCCCCCACGGCATCAACCCGGCAAGCGACTGGCGCAAACCGTGGGACACCGCGACCACCTTGCCGCTGCCGCACAGGTACAAGGCGTACAACAGCCGCAGGCTGGCGCGCCCGGTGTTCTGCTCGGCGCAATCCAGTGCGGCATGGCGGGTGTAAATGACTTTGCAGGGACTGCCCAAGGTGGCGAACCAGGTGCACAGATTGGCCTGCTCCTTGGCGCCGATCAGGTGCGTTACGCCTTCGCGGCGAATCAGCCGGCGCAGCAGCACGATCGACTTCAGCCAGCCCGCCAGCCCGCTGCCACCACCGGCCATGCTCGGCGCGCCGTCGACGTTGGGCGAGTCGCCGTTCATGACGAAAAACTCACCCGTCGACCGTCCGCCAGAAACTGCTCGGCGAGGCGTTGCTGCACGCACTCGACGCCGCCGCCAGTCTGGTAATCCTTGAGCGTGAACAGAATATGCATCGGCACAATCCTCATGGGGCAGTGACATTGATTGCCACTTGCTGGCGCAGAATCAATTCGGTCAGGCGCAGGGCGTTGCTCGGGTAGTCGAGCAGATAACGCTTGATCGTGTGCGGCTCGCGGTACATGCGGTAGAAGGCGCGCAGGTGCAGGCGATTGATGGCGGCGGGGTAGTAACGTTCGCTGGCATTGGCCTCCTGACGAATGAAACCGCCGCAGGTAAACGCCACGCCGCTGAAACCGCCGCGCAGTGCTTCTAGGACAAAGCGTTCCTGCAGACCGGCGCCAAGGCCGACCAGCAACACGTTGCTCCGTTGTCGGCGAATGTCAGCTTGAATTGCTGCACCTTGTTCGGCGTCGAAATAACCGTTGTGCGCGCCGACCAGTTGCAGGCGCGGATACTGCATACCGAGTTTTTCCACGAAGCGATCAAGCTCTGCCTGCTTCGCACCGACCACATAGACGCGCTTGCCTCGCTGCTCGGACTCGCGCAACACCGGGTCGGCAATCGAGGTGAAATCGAAACTGACCCGCTGCACCGCGCGCCCGGTGATGCGCGACATGAACCCGGACATCAGCATGCCGTCGCAGAAATACGCCAGCGACGGCGGCGGCTGGCGAATGAAACTGCCGATCGAGGCGAAGTTGAGAAAGGAGAACGCCCGGTTCGAGTCCAGCAGGGCCGGCGAATAACGGTCCAGCAGCTCGAGGCGGATCATGACGCGAGATCCTGTGCTTCGGCGGCGCTGGTCGGTCGGCCGACACTGATGTAGGTGAAGCCGCGTGCGCTGAGGCGTTGCGGATCGAACAGGTTGCGCCCGTCGAAAATCAGCGGATTTTTCAGCTGACGGGCGAGCAGTTCGAAGTCCGGCGCGCGAAACGATTGCCACTCGGTGACAATCACCAACGCCTCGGCATTTTTCAGCGCCGCCTCTTTGGTGCCCGCCAGCGTGAGGTCATCGCGCGGGCCGTAAAGCTGCTGCGCCTGCTCCATGGCTTTCGGGTCGAACGCCTGCACATTGGCGCCGGCACGCCACAACGCTTCCATCAGCACGCGGCTGGGGGCTTCACGCATGTCGTCGGTGTTGGGCTTGAAGCTCAGGCCCCACAGCGCAAAGGTTTTGCCTTCCAGCGCGCCGTTGAAGTGCTCGGCGATCTTGTGGAACAGCGTGCTTTTCTGCTCGTTGTTGCGCGACTCCACCGCGCGGAGCAGGCGCGCATCGATGTCGACGCCGTGGGCGGCATGGATCAGCGCTCGCACGTCCTTGGGAAAACACGAGCCGCCATAACCGATGCCGGGGTAGATGAACTGGTAGCCGATGCGCGGATCCGAGCCGATGCCGTGGCGGACCATTTCGATGTCGGCGCCGAGTTTTTCGGCGAGCCCGGCCATCTCGTTCATGAAACTGATCTTCGTCGCCAGCATGCAATTGGCCGCGTACTTGGTCAGCTCGGCGCTGCGCACGTCCATGACGATGATCTTTTCGCGGTTGCGATTGAACGGTTCGTACAGCTCGCGCATCAGCGCTTCGGCGCGCGGGCTGTCGGTGCCGATGATGATCCGGTCGGGGCGCATGCAGTCGTCGACCGCGCAGCCTTCCTTGAGGAATTCCGGGTTGGAAACCACATCGAAGGTCAGTGCACCACGGCCGCTGTCGCCGAGGATGGCGCTGATGCATTCGCGCACCCGGTCCGCTGTGCCCACCGGCACCGTGGATTTGTCGACGATGATCTGCTCGCCGCGCAAGTGCTCGCCGATGGTGCGAGCGACGCTGAGCACGTGTTTGAGATCCGCCGAGCCGTCCTCGTCCGGCGGCGTGCCGACGGCGATCAGCAACACGTCGCCGTGTTTTACCGCAGCGGCCAGATCACTGCCGAATTGCAGGCGACCGCTGTGATGATTGTCCCGCACCAGGCTTTTCAGACCCGGCTCGTAGATGGGCAGGCTGCCGTCATTCAAGGCTTGCACCTTGGCCGCGTCGACATCCACACACAGCACGTTGTGGCCGACCTCGGCCAGCGCGGCGCCCTGGACCAGTCCGACATAACCGATACCGAATACACTCACATTCATGGGAAAACCTCATGCGTGGCGGGGTGGGCCAGAGCGCTGGCCGCTGTCAGTAGATGTTTTTCGAGAACAGGGTGAAGGGCGTCTTCAGCAGGATCTTGATGTCCAGCCACAGCGACCATTGATTGATGTAATTGAGGTCCTGGGCGACCCGGCGCTGCATCTTTTCCACGGTCTCGGTTTCGCCGCGATGCCCGGTGATCTGCGCCAGCCCGGTGATGCCAGGCTTGAGCCGATGCCGCGCCATGTAGGCGCGCACCTTGCCGGTGTAATAGATGTTGTGCGTGACCGCGTGCGGACGCGGGCCGACCAGCGCCATGTGGCCGAACAGCACGTTGAACAGTTGCGGCAACTCATCGATGGAGCTGCGCCGCAGAAAGCGTCCCAGCGGTGTGACGCGGTCGTCGTCGCGGGTGGCCTGGCGCACTTGCTGATCGTCGTGCACGCGCATCGAGCGGAATTTCCATACTCGGATCACTTCGCCGTCGCAGCCATGGCGGTTCTGCTTGAACAGCACCGGCCCCGGCGACGTCAGCTTGACCGCGATGGCGACGCCGAGCAGCAGCGGGCTGAGCAGAATCAGCGCTACCGCGGCGACGCTGCGTTCGAACAGGTCCTTGCAGAACAGGCTGCCGGGGTGCGAGGTGAGCAGGCTTTCGTTGAGATAAATCGCCGGCATCCGCTCGATCTCGGAGATCGAATGATTGAGCAGGACCATGCTGCCCAGATCCGGAATCCACACCACGTCGACGTTCATGTCGAGCAGGTTGATGTACAACGCTTCGATGGTCGCTGCCTCTGCCATCGGTAGCACGATGTACACGCGCCGCGCCTGCAGGCGGGTGATGATTTCGCGGATGTTCTCGACCTCACCGAGCAGCGGCAGGATGCTCGGCGCCGGGCCGCTGTCGGCTTTCGCCGCGACAAAACCGAGCAGCAGCGCACGATCCGGGTCGAGCAGTTTGCGCGCCAGTTCATGGGCGGTCGGGCAGGTGCCGATGATCACCGCGCGGCGCTCGTTGCTGATCATCTTGGTGTAGAGGCGCACGAACAGGTGCAGCGGCAGAAACGTCGCCGCCTGGGCGAGAAAACCGACCACGGCCCAGACAATCACCACCTGGCGGGAGAACAACGCGCTGGTCTGGGTGACGAAGGCGATGCTCATCAGCAGGCCGAGCAGAATCAGCCAGCCGGCCAGCAACCGCCCCAGTCCGACCAGCAGGCCATGGCGCTTGTGGTAGACCTGCACCAGGCCGTAAACCGGCATCGAACCGAGCACCGTGAGGATGATCAGCAGCCGATATTCACTGGGCAACTCGCCGATGCGCCAGTGCACCAGCACGATCAGCAACAGGTTGACCAAAGTCATTGCGCACAACCATTGCACCCAGAAGGTGAGGCCGCGACGGTGTGCCATTTGCGCGGAATATTGCGAGGTCATCGGCGCGATCTCCGATTCGTCGAGCAGGGAAGGATTTGCTGTTGCCGGGCGGCACGGCCCGGAGGATCAGCGCGGGGCGAAGTCGTAGTCGTAGAAGGAACGGGAATGGCCATGGCCGTACTTGCGCGCCTTGCGCAGATCGACCTGATTGAGCACCACGCCGAACACCGGCGCTTGGCTCTGCTGCAACACGGCAATGCTCTTGCGCACCTGGCCGACCGGCGTGCTCTGCGCCTTGACCACGTAGATCACCGCATCGGAATGCTGCGCCAGCAACAGTGCGTCGCTGACGATTTCTGCCGGCGGCGAATCGATGATGATGTGCCGGTAGCGCGACTTGAGAATCTGCAACAGCCGGCCGAGGCGTGGAGAGCTGAGCAAATCCTGAGCGGGCGCCACGGCGTTGCTCGAACTGCTCGAGGCTTTCAAACGCGGCGCCTCGAACGGGTCCAGCGCCGATGGCGACAGGCAGCCGGCTGGGAGCATGTCGAGATTGCCCACGCTGCGGATGCAGTCTTCCAGCCGCGCTGTACCGGCCATGAGGTTGGCGAGGCCGGGGCTCTGGGGCGGGAAATCGAAGTTCAGCGACAGTGTCGGCTGACGCATGTCGGCATCAATCAGCAGCACCCGTTCCAGCGGCGCCAGCGATGAAGCGAGGTTGTTGGCGATGGTGCTTTTGCCTTCACCGGACACCGAAGACGTGACCAGCACCACCTGCGCCGGGCGTTCGTTGTTTTGCAGCATCAGCCAGGTGCGCAGGTTACGGATGGTTTCGCAGAAGCGCGGGTGGTCGTTGTCCTCGAACAGCCGCGCCAACTGCCGCCGGCTCTTTTTCATCACCAGCGGCACGACGCTGAGCAGCGGCACATTGAGCAGGCTCTCGACGGTGTCGTCGGTCTTGAAGGTGTTGCTCAGGGTATCGAAGAGGAAGGCAAGGGCGACGCCGACGACCGTAGCCACCAGCGCAACAATTGCGAGAATCAGGTTCTTGCGCGGTTTGCTCGCTTCCAGCGGCGCGATCGCCGGGTCGACGATGCGCGCCTTGGCTGAGTCCATGTCCGAGGTGGCAGCGGTTTCCTTGAGGCGGGTGACGAAGGTTTCGTACAGCGCCCGGGTGCTGTCGACTTCACGCTGGAATTCGCGCAGCTGGAATTCCTTGCGTGAAATGTCCTGAATCTGCGCCTTGTTGCTGTTGAAGGATTTGCGCAACGCGTCTTCGCTGGCCACTGCCAGTTGATACTGGCGCTCGATTCCGGCGACCACTTGCTGCACTTGCAGACGCAGACTGTTGGCGGCGGTGCGCTGTTCGGAACGGGCGGATATCAGCGCCGGGTGTTTCGGCCCGTAGCGGCCCGACAACTCTTCGACTTTGGCCTGAGCCTTGGCCAGATCAGCCTGGAATTGCTGGATCAGCGGATTGCTCAGCACTGCCGGCACGCTGGACAAACGACTGATGTCGCCATTGCTCAGGGATTGCGCCTGACGGAACTGGCTCTCCGCTTCGGCGCGATCGCGGCGCGCGTCGATCATGCGGTTGCCGGTCATTTGCAACTCGTTGGCACTGATGGTGGCGACGCCGTCGACGTCAACCAGACCCTGTTCTTCGCGGTAGGCCTGCAACTTGTTTTCGGCTATGCGAAGGTTGTCGCGCAGTTCGACCAGGCGGGTGTTCATCCAACTGGTGTTGTTTTGCGAAGACTTCAGGCTGGTGTCCTGCTGGCTGTCGATAAAGCCCTGGGCGAGGGCGTTGGCCACCGCCGCAGCGAGGGTCGGGTCGGGCAGTTCGACGTCGATTTCCAGCAACTGACTTTTGCCGACAAACTTGACGCTGGTGTGCAGCATCAGGTTTTGCGTGACGTCGTTGAACACTTGTTCTTCGGTCGCTGGCGGCTTCGGCGGCGGCAGCAGATCCAGCAATGGCAGCCATTGGTCACGATTGAGGTCGGCCAGCCATTGGCGCGGGGTGAACCAGCTCTGCGCCTGCTGACGTGGATCGGTGATCGGGTTGGTAGTCAGGCCAAGTTTGCGCACGGCGCGCTCGGCCAGCTCCCGGGATTGCAGCAGTGCTTGCTGGGTCTGCAAGTAATCAGTGGTGGTGGCGCCGCCGGATTCGGCGGCTTGCTGAAAACTCAACACCGGCGGCGTCTTGTCCTTGATCAGGAGCGTCGCACTGCCGACGTACTGTGGCGTGATAAACGACAGCGCCACCACGGCCAGCGCGCAACTGAGCAGCACCAGCCAGGCG
The DNA here is from genome assembly GCA_030544685.1 of Pseudomonas sp. B21_DOA. NCBI lineage: Bacteria > Pseudomonadati > Pseudomonadota > Gammaproteobacteria > Pseudomonadales > Pseudomonadaceae > Pseudomonas > Pseudomonas sp. B21_DOA. The sequence goes on from CP086683.1 coordinate 3,773,916, forward strand.
ATGTTCCACTTCGCCGACCAGATCACTCGCCACAGATGCAGCAGATCAAGGGTGTCCGACTCCTCGGCGGCTTGCGTTGGCAAGTGGCCCTGGAGCGGACGTTCGAGGTAGGTGCTTGGGCTGTTGTCCATGATCAGAAAAAGCCTTGTGCAATGGAAATGGTGTCGCCGGGGGCGATGACGGTGGTGCGCGAGATGTTCTCGGTGACCGGCGGGCCACCGCTGCCGCGCAAGATCGTCACGCGTTTCATCGAGGCCCGTTCGGTCAGGCCGCCGCCCAGCGCGATGGCTTTTTCCAGGGTCAGCCCGGGCTGGAACGGATAGCTGCCGGGCTTCTGCACCTCGCCGTTGATATAGAACGGGCGGTATTCGATCTGGCTAAGGCTGACTTTCGGATCGACCAGATAGCCTTGCTTGAGACCGTCGACGATCTTTTGTTCGACCTGATTGGGCGTCAGGCCCTTGGCGACGATTTCGCCGAGAAACGGGTAGGAGAAGGTGCCAGCGTCATTCAGGCGAATCTTCTTGAAGCTCAGTTCCGGCTCGCCGAACACGATGATGCGCAAGACATCGCCAGCGGCCAGGCGGTAATTGGTGTCGGTGTCTGCCGCCTCGACCGTGGGCACTGTCCAGAGCAGCAACAACAGCAGAATCAGGCGCGTGTGCATGGCCAACCCTCCTACAGACTGACGTCAAACGTGATCTGGAAAACATTGCGGGTGAAGCTTTCGTTGTCGGCATCAGAGTCGTTGTCGCGGTGGCGGTAGGCGACTTCGACGTCCAGCCAGCGGCGCATTGCGTAATTCACGCCGAGTTTGTAGTCCTGCAAATCGTCGCTACGGTCCTGGCCTTCGTAGACGTAATGGCCCATGCCGACTTCGGCAATGCTGGTGATGCGTTCGGTCCAGCCGTGACGCCAACCGATCTGGGTGAAGGTGGCTTTCACCGCGTCGGAGCCGTCGTCGCCCTCGGCCATGGCCTGGCGGGCGAGAAAGGTGAAGGTCGAATAGGTGCGCGGTTTCCACGCCAGATCCACTTGCCAGGTCGGGTTGCTCAGGTCGTCGGAACCGCTCTGGTCGAAATTCTTGCGCTCGTAACCGACGCGCAATTTGCCGGTGGTTTTCGCCGTCATGTCCCACTCGGCACCGGCCAGCACTGCGTCGGAGCGACTGCTGCGCGGGCTGTTCGATTGCAGGTAGTCGAAGCGGGTGTGGTCGTATTCGAGCAAGCCACGGGTCTTGCTGCCGAGGCGGTGATACCAGGTGCTGGTCAGATTGCTGGTGTTGCGCTCCTTGTCATCGTTGATGCCATCGGAGTTGTCGTAGCGCAGCTGTGCGTAGCTGGCGCCGAGGTCGATCTGGTTCAGCGCACTGCGCGCGCCAAAGGTGTAGACGCCGCCGACGCGCTGACTCTCGATCTTGTCGTTGATGCCGTCGACGGCGGTCGAGGTGGTGCGCTCGTATTTGCGCGCCTCGGCTTCGAGTTTCAGACGATGCCGATCAGTGAACTCCATGATGCTGTCGGCGCGCAGGCGCTGGGCGGTGTTCGAAGCGTCTGAGGCACTGTGATAGATGTAGCGGGTCGGTTCCCAGATCACCCGCGTGGCGCTGTTGCGGTCCTCGGCCTTGAGCTCGAAGGCCGGCGCCAGACGGGTGACCATGGTCGATTCGACATCGTGTTCGACTTCGCGAAAGTTGTCGTCGTAGCTTTCCGACAAGGCAAAGGTCGGGGTGAAATCGAAGCCGTAGACATTGATCGCTTGCGGCTCAACGCTCCAGGCAGCTTCGGGGGCACAGCAGGCGACGACTAAAACCAGGGAACAGCGAGGCTTCAGAGCCATGGATCACGCTCCTGATTAAGGGGGTCGGGGTCAGGGCGAAGCGGATCCGGACTATTGTCGCTGGCGTTCGAGGTAACTCAGCGGGACGCTGACGTGCTGTTGGCGGTTGAGAAAATTGAGCAGGATCATCACGCGCTCATCGCCCTGCATGGACAGGAACACGCCTTCGAGCGGGGACAGTGGGCCCTGGACGATTTGCAGAGGTTCGCCGGGCTTGAGTGTCGGTTCGGCAGGAAAACCGAGCGACTCCTGGCTGCGTTCGCGTAGTTGCGCAATCACATCTTCGTCGACGCGGGCGGGCACATGGTTGAATTCGACGATGCGGCTGACACCGCGGGTCGAGCGAATCGGTGCCCAGTTGTCGTCGCGGCTCAGTTGAATGAACACGTAGCCGGGAAACAGCGATTCCAGTGTTCGTTGGCGTTTGCCACGAATACTGCGCTCGCTCATCAGCTGCGGCCGAAAGGTCGAATAGTTCTGTTGCTGCAGATTGAGTTGTGCCCGTTCATCCTGGCGGGGCTTGCACTGCAATAAATACCAGTTAGAACCGTTGCGGCAAACCGTTAGCATGCTGGAGTACTCCATACATAGCGATCGTTTAAGCAGGGCGGCCGATAGCGTGGGACGAGCCGTCATGCTTGCTAGTAGGTAGTAGGCTGATCAAGGCAAGGTGCCGAGCCAGATGCATCAATGTTTATTGGCAGAAGAAGTGTTTCAAAAATGAATCAATCGGGTTCGGTTATTGTTATATCCGTGGCCGTCTTGGCTATAACGAGTCCGTGCTTTTGTTTGAGCAAAGCTACCGCACGGTTCGCAGTTGCGACCTTCAGGATCCAATTACATAAGTAGCCAGAAAGCAGGAAAGTGCGCGTCGGCGCGAGCTCATCGGGCAGTGCTAAGTTATCGGCCAGTCTGCGCTAGCTGTCAATTGATAACAGTCAAAAACATTACCTTTCATCCGCTGATGATGGCCATGTTTTGTAGGTCATTGATTCACAAGAGCAAATTCTGTTCGTCGGATTTTTTAAACTTTTATAAGTTATTGAAGTCGTGCCAGCTAGATGAAGCGGGTGATAGCAAATTAGTTTCAACTGTACATCTTTCGGTTCGTAAGAAGTTGGTTTGTTAAACACCTTGCGTCGGATGCTGCTGGCCCTGGCAACTAAGCTCGTCTATGAATAGTTTCCGTCTTTTACGGGCAAATGTTCGACGGTGTGTATCCCGCTGAAGTAAAACCGGTGAGCCGAGGTGATCATGAGTGTTCTGGTAACGGGCGCAGCAGGCTTTATCGGTTACCACACGGTCAAGCGTTTATGTTGCGAAGGTTTTCAGGTTGTTGGTGTCGACAATCTCAACACTTACTACGACGTCGAACTTAAACAGGCGCGTGTACAGAGATTGCAAACGCTGGCCAACTTCACTTTCCATCGGCTGGACATTGTCAACCAGGCTGCGTTGACCGCGTTGTTCGCGCACGGCCACTTCAAACAGGTCATTCACTTGGCCGCGCAGGCTGGAGTGCGATACTCGCTGGACAATCCTGATGTTTATGCGCAATCGAATCTGGTCGGGTTTCTCAACGTTTTGGAAGCGTGCCGTCGTCACCATCCAGAGCACTTGATCTACGCCACGAGCAGTTCGGTGTACGGCGCCAATACCAAGATGCCGTTTGCTGAAGATGACCCGGTCGACCAGCCGGTTTCGTTATACGCCGCGAGCAAACGCGCCAACGAACTGCTCGCGCACAGTTACTGCCATCTCTACGGTTTGCAAGCCACCGGCCTGCGCTTCTTTACCGTGTACGGCCCGTGGGGTCGACCGGACATGGCGTTGTTCAAATTCACCGAAGCCATGCTGCACGGGCGCGCCATCGACCTCTACAACCAGGGGAAATGGCGCGGGATTTCACCTATGTCGACGACATCGTCGAAGCGATTTTGCGCTTGCTCGACAAACCGCCCGCACTCAGCGCCGAGCGCGGCACCAACCGGCTGTTCAATATCGGTCGCGGCAGTCCGGTGGCGCTGATGGGCTTCGTCGAATGCCTGGAGCAGGCATTGGGCATCAAGAGTCAGCGCCGTTATTTGCCGATGCAGGAGGGCGACGTACTGAAAACCTGGGCCGACGTATCGGCGCTGGCACGCTGCATCGACTTCAGCCCGCAGGTGCCGATCGAGCAGGGCGTGCAAGCGTTCGTGCAGTGGTATCGCGAGTTTTATCAGGTCTGATTCAGTGCAAGGTGACGGCCCTGCGACTTTCACCAATGCGGATCCGGTCGAGGGCGCGGTTCAACGCATCCAGCGCATCGAGCAACGCCTTGGCCTCGGCTTCACGCCCGTCGCCCCACAGGCGTTCGGCCATTTTATTCAAGGCCAGAATCGCACGCTCGATGTCTGCAGCGCTGGCGGTGTCGTTAGTTGGAGATGGTTTTGTCGGCATTCAGGGTTCCTCGGCGGTCGGCAAACCACCATACCGCCAAGGCACCGAGCAATATAGTCAGGAAGTGATCCTTGCCTCAGCCAACCAGGCAGTCTTGAAGCCGGCTATGGAGTTACTTCCCGTTGGTAGAGCAAGCCAACCGGTATTGCTCGTAGTTCAAGCCTTCGACCTTTTCCGGCAGCTTGTACGGCACGGGGCAGCTTTTGCCCTGCCACTTGATGGTGATGACACCGTGATCTTCAGTCACCAGCGCCAGGGCTTTGCCCGTCGGGTCTGAGAGGGCCAGTTGTTTGCCTTCGCTATCGAGTAGTACTGCGCCGAATGGAATAGCCTGGCCGTTGGCATCGTACAACTCAAACTGGACGCGTCTGCCTTTGCTGCCTTCGAAGCGTGCGAGAACCACCGAACCGCGTCTTGGCACCAGTTGCTGAGTGGCGTTGTCCAGCTCGATCTCGCCGCCCAGGTTACGCGTGTCCAGCGTTACCCAGTTCACGCGGTACGGTTGCGCGTTAGGCAGAACCGCATAGCCGTTCAGGCCGGTTTTCACACCCGAATAGCTGCTGACTTCGACGCCCGACATGCCGGGGACTTCCACCAGGCCGAACGTTTCACCGACGGTCTGGCCCATATTGATGCCGCCGGCATGAGCCACGATCGATCCGGCCGCACTCAGGTTCTGCGACTCATAGCCGCTGCCTCGGTTGTAGCCAAAGCCCAGATCGCCCATCGACGTACGGGTACTCAGACTGAGCGAGCCAGAGCGCTCGCCCTGGACGCTGCGCCCGGTCTGCACGGAATAGTAGGTGTCGCTGTCCTCGGTCAGATAACCATTGATCCCGGCTTGCGTGCTGGTACCGGCGTTCTGATGGTTACTGGAAACGTAGGCACGCGGTGCGCGTGGTGTCGATCCGAGCGGGAACGAAATTGAAACGCTTAATTGCGTGTCGTTGCTGGTGTCACCGCGTGCGCCGAATTCCTGGGTTTTGCTCAGGCTGATGTTGTAGTTCAGGTCGCGCCAATTGTTGTTATAGCCGGCGGAAAAGCTGCGCGAGCCACCGCGATCCCAATAGCGCTGGTCACTGGCATTCAAATACAGCGAGCCGAACTGGCGCGCTTCGCCAAGGGTCTGGTTGACCGTGAGATCTGTACGGGTTTTGGCATTGCCCGCGCGCCGCGTAGCGCCGGCGCTGGTGTCCTGCACATGGTCGGTCAGCGTGCGGTAACCCTCGGTCGAATAACGATAGGCGGCGAGGGTGAAGCTGGTATCGGTACCGGTGAAGGTCTTTGCATAGAGCGCGCGGACACTGCTGCCCTGGGTGGTTTTGCCGAATGCCTTGCTGGACGATTGCGTAACGTCCAGGGACATCGCGCCAATCGAGGTGTTCTTCGCCGCACCGACGGAAAGCGCCTTGAAGCCGTTGCTCGCCTGAATGCCGGCAATGCCCGTCAGATTGCTGGTCAAGCCGTAGGCGAAAGTGCCCCCAAGGAAAGCCGGTTTGTCATAGCCCTCGCTGTTGTTGTTGAACTTGCCGCTCGACAGGCTGTACTTCAGTTGGCCCTCACGCACCATCGTCGGCAGGGCGGAGAACGCCTGCCGGGTGACCTTGCGCCGACCATCCGCTTCGACAATGGTGATTTCCAGGTCACCGTTGGAGCCCGATGGATAGATATCACTGATCTCGAACGGACCCGGCGGTACATTGGTGGTGTAGAGAATGTAGTTATCCTGGCGGACCTCGATCTTCGCATTGGTTTCCGCCACGCCACGAATGATCGGTGCATAACCGCGCTCACTGTCTGCACGCATGCCTTCATCAGAAGCGATCTTGACGCCTTGGTAGCGCACGCTGTCGAACAGATCCGAGTCGGAAAAGATTTCACCCGCGCTCAGTTGCCCCTTGATCGCCGTGAGGTCGCGCTGGATGAATGTGCGGTTGCTGACAAAACGGTTGGGTCGGCCGGTGGAGCTGCTCAGATTGGACTCGTTGCGCAGACGCCAGGCGCCAAAGTTGATGCCGTTGCGCAGCCCCAGGTTATTGGAGATTTGCGTGGTGTAATCGGTTTTGCTGCGGGTGCTGCTCAGCTGGTAGTTGATGAAACCGGCGGCCACACCTTGGTCCCAAAGCTCTGGATCTACATAGCCGCGCATGCCACGCGCCATGGCGACCTGCGGCACACTGATATTGAGGCGCAGGCGGTTGGCATCGAAATTGAGACTCGCTTGCTCGATCATTGCAGGCAGGTCGTAGTGATCGGCAGGGTGTTGCTCGTCAACCAGACCCTGCTCACGCAGTTTGCGCATGTCCACACCCAGCTGCTGCAACAGTTCCAGGGTGATGCGTGGCTCGACTTTGCCGTTGACCGGGTTGGCCGCGAAATCGATATCGCGACGCCCGACCAGCGTGCCGTTGCTGAACACGTCGACGCGGTATTGGCCTGGCAAGACGCTGTTGGCATTCAGCAACGGTTGCAGATCGACCGCCGATGAACCTTCAAGGAACAGCGTATTGAAAGATTCACTCGCCACTGCGGCCGGGGCTTCGGCGCCCACGGCGAATCCGCAAATGGCCATGTTGATAGCAAAGCACAATGGATGCAGGCAGCCCAACGCCGCTTTGTTTTTCTGGCGCGCAACATGATGCTTAACACAACTTTCAGATGTGTGGTGTTGGGAGGAAAACATGCAATTTGCCTTATCAGTCCGTGTTGCTTCAACCGGAGTCCGGAACTTTTGAATAGCTTGTAAGTTGGCAGGGTGGGGTGGGGATTTACTGGGCGGAGGCATCTTTCACGCGCTCGGCATGGCTTTCGGCAACGCTTAGTGGTGCATCGAATCGTTGTTGTGCGCCGTAATCGTTAATTGCTGAAAAACTCAAATGCGAAGTACCAGCTGGCAGATCTTTCAGATTGAATGAGCGAACTTCCCTGGAACGATCATTGTCGAATCAATTACCAATTCCGCTTTTTTCCCTGCAACGACTTTCAGATCCGCCAGCGACACGTGGTAGTTGCTTTGGTTTTTTACTTTCAGCACCGACTTGCCAGCCTGAGTGACCAATTGCCATGCAAGTTGCTCCGGTGCCTTTGCGGCATCACCGGTGAGTCCGTCCGGGCGGAAGAAGACCTTGATACGCTGACGTACCGCCAATTGCAGCGTGTTGACATCGGCAGCACTGGCCTGGGGGATTTCCTGCACGTTCAGCCATACCACCGACTCCTTGTCCGCAGGCATGCCGCGGCCTTCATAAAGAATCCTCAGTAATTGCTGTTGATTGGGCTCAAGTTTGGCCAGTGGTGGGGTTACCGCGAAAGGTGGCGCGCTGCCAGCCGTGTCGCCGGCATCCAGCCACGATTGCGCCAGAATGGTTTGTCCGCCGTTGCGCACGGTGACATTCGCCTCTTTGTGCGCGCCATCGAAGATAACCCGGGTGGAGCTCAAGGAGATGCTGGCGAATGCCGAGTGCGTCATCAACACCCCGGCAAGCCCCAGGCAAAGCGGAAAGTAGCGACTTAACATAGATTTCACCGATTAATCTGGTCGGGAAGGACGAGGCACAGCGGCCCCGTCCAGGTATTGCGCGCTGCTTATTCGTATTCGAGAACGAACGGCAGAGTGGCGTTACCAGTACCTGCAGTAGCGGTGGTCTTGTCGCCGGTGGTGACGTAAGCGGCTGCGAACGACAGGGTGCCGTCGCCGCCAGTGGTTGCGTCGCCAGTCAGGTTGGTCTGCACTTTGGCAGTGGCTTCGGAGCTCAGGTCGATCAACTGGCCATTGCTGTCCAGCAGGGCGATACCAACGCCTTTGGCCGCGTCTGCACCCTGCAGCTTGAGAACTTTCTTGCCATCAACCAGGCCCGAACCGCCATTGACGGTTGGTTTGAACAGCATCGAAACCTTGGTGCCGGCGTTGCAGTTCACTTTCAGGTTGAAATCGTTGGCAGCCACACGACCGGCGCCCGGGGCAGAGTCGGTGCCCATGTCCTTGATCGAAACGCTGCCCATGTCCACGGCAATCATCTTGTCGTTACCCGAAGCGCCGTCTACCGAGCAGGCGTCGTTATTGATAACGCCGGTGAAGCTGATTTGACCGCTGCCGCCCTTGACAGCTTTGGCGGCTTCTTCAGCCACTGCGCCAGTGGAGGCAGCCAGTACGGAAAGAGTGAGTACTGCGAAAGCGAACTTTTTCATGTTTATATCCGAAGTTATTGTGAAGTGCTGCATTGAAATGCCAGGCCATGTTAGGTCGGCGGTGGTGGTAGGTCTTTGGGATTTGTCTTAAAGCGTGGCAAATGCGATCACGCCAGCAATATCGCTTAACGCGTAACTCTATTTTCTTATTAGTTACTGTGGAGAACCAATTGAGACAATTCTCAAGGTTGCGCAGCCGTGCACTGGGTACTATTCGCTGATGCAGAAATTCTCAGTCAATGCAAAGTTTGTGAGCGAGCGTCCTGCTTGATAGTTGATCCAGACTTTCCACTATTAATGGCTGATAGAAAGAGGTTCTCGGTTAGTGAACACGCTTCGTATATTGGTATTGGAAGACCACGCCTTTCAGCGCACGGCGGCAGTCAGTGCGCTTAATAGTCTGGGGTACAAAAATATCTTTCAGGCGGCTGACGGCAAGGATGCGCTGGCTGTGATATCCCAGGCTGGAGGCGTGGACGTTGCATTGTGTGACTTGAGCATGGCCGGGATGGATGGTTTGACGTTCTTGCGCCTGGCGAGAGAGGCCGGTTTGATTCGTGCAGTGATCATCTGCAGTTCACTGCCTGAAGACTTGTTGCGCACGGTTGACCGGATTGTCACGTTGCAGGGGCTGGAATTGCTTGGCAGTGTCGGCAAGCCGCTGATGGTCGATGTGCTGGGGCCATTGTTGGCTCGTTATCGGCCGCACACTCCCGGCGATGCCAAAGTGGTGGAAAGTCATCTCGATCAGCCTTCGGAGAACGAAGTGCTCGAAGCTATACGTCGTCAGGAATTTCGCGCCTACTTCCAGCCCAAGTTTCATCTGCGCAGTGGTGAGGTGGATGGCGCCGAGGTGCTGGTCCGATGGCAGAGCCCCAGTCGCGGCTTGCTCTCGCCAGGCATGTTCTTGCCGACGATCGAGCGTTGCGGTCTGCTCGACGAAATGTTTTTCAGCCTGCTCACCCAAGGCTTGAGTCTGCAGCGCTTCGTCCAGTCTCACGGCAAGCCATTCAAGTTGGCGTTCAATCTCGACGTGACGCAGATGGCCAACCCGAATCTTGTCGACCGAATCAAGGCGCTGTTACGCATCCATGGCGCGTCGCCAGCCGGTCTCATCTTCGAATTGACCGAAACCGGCCTGCTGCAGATGCCCGAGATCAGCATGGAAAACATGGTGCGTCTGCGCATGCTCGGCTTCAGTCTGGCGATCGATGATTTCGGTGTCGGCTATTCTTCACTTGAGCGGCTGTGCCAGATGCCGTTCAACGAAATCAAACTTGACGCCGGCTTCGTGCAGAATTTCCATCAGGCTCGGTACAGCGCGGTAATCCACGGGGCCTTGGCTCTGGCACGCGAGCTGGACATGCGCGTGGTCGCAGAAGGCATTGAAACCGCCGACCAGGTTCATCATCTGGCGCGGCTTGGTTGTCAGTGGGGGCAGGGCTTCTTCTATGCTCGCCCGATGAATTGGGCGCATTTGGTCGACTGGCGTTTCGAGGGTCAGAAGTCATCCTGGCGCCGCGCAATAGGCACATCCGACCGCTGATGTGAGCGGGCATTCTGACTTTTGGGACAAAGCCCTATTTCGTCACGCCTTTAAAACACTCATCATGTGCCGAGAAATCAATCAGATGCACCTGAATGCTTCGGTGATGCCCGGGATTTGCTGCGGTTGCCAAGTGCTGATGGTCCTCCAACCCTCCTCATCATGGAGCTGTTCATGCATTGGTCAGTCGTGAATCCGTTACGCGTTGCCATCCTTGATGATCATTCGCTCATACGTCTGGCGATGAAATCACGGCTGACGCGTGAAGCCGAGTTCAGTGTGGTGGGCGTGTACGGCAGCAGCGCGCAGTTGCTCGCCGGGTTGCGCGAGGTCGACATCGACCTGCTGATCCTCGACTACAAGCTGCACGATGGAGAGCTGGACGGGCTCAATCTGATCCGCCTGCTGCGCAAGCAATATCCGGGCATGCGCATTCTCGTTTCGTCCTCTGAAGAGCGTCCGGCAGTGGTGAATATGGCGATCGGGGCGGGCGTCAGCGGATTCTTTGGCAAATCCCAGTCGGTCGATGACCTGATCACTGCCATCCGCAGTGCCGCGTCCGGGCAGTTGTACCTGTCGCCGGCAATGGCCTTCGAGCTTGACGTGCTGCCTGCGTCGGTCGAAGAACCGTCGGGCGTCAGTGATGACGGCGCGGCGCACAGCGACGATTTCCTCAGTAATCCTTTGCTCTCACCGAAAGAAAAAGAAGTCTTGCGCTGCTGTCTCGAGGGTATGGGCGTGACTCAGATCGCTTTGAAGTTCTCCCGCAGTCGCAAAACCATCAGTGGGCAAAAACAGGCCGCTTTCAAAAAGCTTGGCATTCGTGGTGACGCAGAGCTGTTCAAGTTGCAGCACAGCCTGACAGCCGACAACCAGGGATAACTCGCTTATGTTTCATCTGTTGCGCGGTGTTTTGCTAGTCAGTGTGCTTTTCGTGTTCGGTAGCGGGTCGTTGTGGGCAGCAGAGCCGCGCACTCTGCAGGTGTTCGGTCGATCGGACTGCAAGGAACTGCAAGTCGATCTGGCCAATGAAGACTGGAGTTGGTTGCGGCAGAAGCGCAGCCTGGTGTTGGGCTCGGCGCTCCCGGATTTCCCGCCTTATGTCATGACCGCCAGCGGTACGCGCTATGAGGGGATTGCCGCCGATATCGCCTGCATTATCGGTCAGGCCCTGCACGTTGAAATCACCGTCAAGGCCTACCCCGACAGGCGTGACGCAATGGCCGCACTCGAACGCGGTGACATTGACTTGTTGGGCAGCTCGAACAGTTTCGAATTGATCGATGGCCTCGTCACACTGAGCAAACCTTATGTCGATGACGTGCCGGCGATATTCATGCGCGGCGATGATCGGCGACCGATGCCGGCCAATCTGGCCGGTTTGCGTATTGCGGTTGCCGACGATTACCTGCCATCCAGTCAATTGCACGGGTTATACCCCAACGCCGAGTTCGTGCTTTTTCCGTCCAACGAGTTGGCACTGGCTGCGCTGGCTTTTGGCAAGGTCGACCTGTTTCTCGGCGATACGGTGTCGAGCAATTACCTGATCAACCTCAACTACTTCAACTATGTGCGCCTGCACTCTTTCGTCAAAACCCAAACCAGCGGTTTCAGCTTTGCCTTGCGCCGGGGCAACGACCAATTGCTGCGTCTGATCGACTCGACCCTCGAGTCGCTGGGTGATGCGAAGATTGCGGAGATCACCAAGCGCTGGTCCGGCGGCGGCGGGGCGCTGACGCCCAAACGTATTGATCTGACACCCGGCGAAGCCCGCTGGCTTGAGCTGCATCCGGTCGCGCGCTTCGTCATCAATGACGATCAGGCGCCGTTTGCGTTCTTTGATGGCGATGGCAATTTTGGCGGGATCGGTGCTGATCTGCTGGAGCTGATTCAACGGCGTACCGGTTTGCAGATCAACGTAGAACGCACTGACAGTTTTTCCAGCCTGAGTACGCGTCTGCTGGATGGCAGTGCCGATATCTCGCTGCTGACGCCAACCGTCTCGCGGGAAGTCGGCATGCGTTTCACTCATCCGTTCCTCGCCAGCCCATTTGTGATCGTCACCGCCAAGGACCCGGGCGCGCCTTCAAGCCTGCAGGAATTGCGCGGCAAGCGAGTCGCGGTTCCCGAAAGCTCGGCGGAGCGTGAGCTGCTCAAGGACTACCCCGACATCGAGATCGTTGATAACGAAACAGTTCTGGGCGCCTTGGCTGACGTGAAGGACGGACGTGCGGACGCGATGATTACCACGCTGCACAGTGCGCGTTACTACATCGCCCACATCTACAGCGACAGCTTGCGTATCTCCAACATCGTCGGCATGAACAAAGGCTTCCTCGCTTTCGCCGCGCGGCGTGCCGATACCGAACTGGTCAGCATTCTGAACAAGGCACTGCTGAGCATTCCGCCGGATGAGCTGGACGTGATTCTCAACCGGTGGCGTCCCATTGCAGCATTTTCCGGATTGTCGTGGCGCGATTACAAGGCGCTGATCTACCAGATCAGCGCTGCCGCGTTCCTGATCATCCTCGGGTCGGTCGCATGGAATTTCTACATCCGCCGGCAGATCCGTGAACGCAGTCGGGCAGAGCGCTTGCTCGGCGATCAGTTGAAGTTCATGGGCGCGTTGATCAACGGCACGCCGCACCCCATTTACGTTCGTGATCGGGAAGGTCGACTCGTCACCTGCAATAACAACTATCTGCAGACATTTGGCCTGATAGAAAAGGATGTGATCGGCAAGACCGTGCTCGAAAGCGGCAAGCGCAATCGCCAGGAGGCGTTGCAATTTCACGACGACTACCTGCGCGTCATCGAGCAGGACGAACCTTACGAGGTGGATCGCACGCTGCATGTCGGTGATACTCGGCTGATCATTTACCACTGGATCCAGCCTTATCACGACACCGCCGGTGAAGTCAGAGGCGTGATCTGCGGCTGGATCGATATCAGCGAACGCCGTGAACTGATCGAGGAGTTGCGTGCGGCGAAAGAGCTCGCTGACGAGTCGAGCCGCGCCAAAACCACGTTCCTGGCGACCATGAGCCACGAGATCCGTACGCCGATGAGTGCCGTGATCGGCATGCTCGAACTTACCCTCAAGCGTGCCGAGCAGGGACACTTCGATCGGCCGGCGATTGAGGTGGCGTATGACTCGGCAAAAGGCCTGCTGGAACTGATCGGCGATATTCTCGATGTGGTTCGCATCGAGTCCGGCCATGTCAGCCTTTCGCCCAAGCGTGCCAACCTGCGCGAACTGGTCGAATCGGTAGCGCGGGTGTTCGACGGCTTGGCCAGGCAGAAGAGTCTGGTGTTGAAGCTCGACATCGACGCCACTGTCGGCTGTGACGTATTGGTTGATCCGATGCGCTTCCAGCAGGTGCTCTCGAACCTGGTGGGTAACGCGATCAAGTTTACCGACACCGGTCATGTCAGCGTCTCGATTCGTGGTCAACGCCTCGCTGACGAACGCCTGCAGGTCGACCTCAAGGTCGAGGACACCGGCATCGGCATTTCCAGCGCGGATCTGCAGAACCTGTTTCAGCCGTTCTCCCAAGCCAACCATGGTCCGTCCAACAGGGGCGGCACCGGTCTGGGGCTGGCCATCTCACGTTCGTTGTGCGAGTTGATGGGCGGGCGGCTGAACATCACCAGTACGCTGGGCAAAGGCACCTGCCTGGAAGTGTCGCTGTTCTTCAACATTCTCAGCCCGCTCGGCGGCAAGGTGCTGCCTGTTTCGGTTGTTCAGGACAAACCGGTCCCGACACTCAGGATTCTCGTAGTCGATGACCAGAGCGCCAACCGCCTGCTGTTGACGCAGCAGCTGAGTTTCCTTGGCCAGGCGGTGCGTGATGCCGCCGACGGTGCCCAGGCATTGGCGCTGTGGCGCTCGGAGCCGTTCGACATTGTGATCACGGACTGCAACATGCCGGTCATGAACGGCTATGAGCTGGCCCGCACCATTCGCCAGGACGAACGCGAAAGTGGTGGATCGCCGTGCATCATACTGGGCTTCACGGCCAACGCGCAGCCGGAAGAAAAAGTGAAATGCCGGGAGGCCGGGATGGATGATTGTCTGTTCAAACCGATCAGTCTCGGCACTTTGTCGATCATGCTTGCAGGCTGGGAAAAAATGTTGAAACCCAGCCATTTGAAAGCCCGCCTGCGGCGACTATCAAGGAGCTGGGTTCGATTCGCGAGCGTCTTGACGAGCTCACCGGCGGCGACCTCGACATGATGAAAGAACTCCTGCGTGAGGCGCTATCGAGTTGCGAAAAGGATCTGGAGGAATTGCATTCGCTGATACCCGAAAGCGATCCTGGGCTGTTGGCTGACCTGGCACACCGGATCAAGGGGCGGCGCGCATTGTTGCCGAGCATCAGGTCATCGAGGCGTGTAACGAGCTTGAGGCCGAATGCGAAGCGCCGGTCATCGATGCCCTGGATCTCAATCGCAGCGCAGCGAAGCTGGAGCATGCACAGGCTGATCTGATCAAGAAAATCAAAAGGGTCGAGTTGTAAGCGTCTCGGCTCATGCCCCTGAAACTGGCCGCGCATTGAAGAGGGCGTTAAAGATCATTTCGCCACGGGCGATACCTTGGTTAATAACCATGGAGTTTCGCGATGATCATTCGACGTCCTTTATTGATTGCCTGCCTTTGCCTGCTCGGTGTCGACACCGTCAGCGCAGCCCAGTCTGCGCCGGTCAGCGGAGTGATTCGCTTCAGCGGGCAGATTGTCGAGACGAGTTGCATGGCGAGTGGCAGCAGCCATTTTTCTGTCGAACTGCTTGACTGCCCGCAGGCAAGCACCGGGCAGATTTTCACGGTAAAAAACGTCAGTGCGGCAGGGCGGGGTGAGCCGCGCCAGCAAGTGTTCGTGAAAATGATTGCCGATACTCATGAACAGGAAAAATACTACGACCAGCGTTTGCTGCTGACGGACAACAAGGGCCACCAGATAACGACCGGTAACTACGTCGTGACGATGACGCTGCCTTGATGGCTTGGAAAGAATGAATCTGCGCCCCTTGTTTCAAGGTTACTGACAAAAAGGGGCGTCACTAATGAGAATTGTCTGGTTCGTGCAGAACCGTCCCGCGCTTCAGGCTTGCCGCCACTCCCTGCGTTGCAAAATCCCCCTTCAACACTCTCTGAACCAGACCATGCGTCGCTGCCATGGACTGTCGTCCAGGTGTGGCTTTTCGTTCGGCGATCCTTGCCGTCATTTTGAGACAAGTCTCATTTCAGCCAGACGCGCCCTTGGCTATTTTCTTGAAAGGAAGAATGGAGCTGCCAAAGGTGTCCGATGTTTCTTGAAAATAACCGCAGTCGATCCTTGCGGATCCTGATCGCTGACAGCGATGTGCGCAGAGGCCAGTCGATCGAACAGCAGTTCAACAAGCTGGGCTGTCTCAGCGTATTGAACGTGTGTACCTATCGTGACCTGAGAGTCCTGACGTATTACTGCCCTCAACGGTTGAGCCTGGTCGTCGTCAATGCTCAGTTGCTCAGCGAAATGGCGATGGATCCGCTCGACTTTTTCGGGGAAAACCCGCTGATTCGTCATTTGCTGATCTTCAATCCCGACGATGATCACCAGTGGTCGAAGACCTTCTTCAACCCGCATCCGCAGCGCTGGATGCGCCTGGTGTCGAAAATCGATCTGCCGCGATTGGCAGACTTTCTGATGCTGGCCGACCCGGCGCTCAAGGAACTCGCGGAGCCGGCCTCAACCGACCCTTCGCTTTCCTCGTGCGCCAACCGCTAGCTACCGCACCTTCCCGCGATGATCCACGCAGGCGCTGAGGTGCTGCTGCCCAGCGCCTGCTTTGCTGCCCACTCGTTTGCCCCATTGTCTTGAATACACTCTAAGGTAAGGCATCATGCTGCTTCGTAAACTCAATCTCGCGCCGCGTTCGGCGCTGTGTTTTGGCTTGTTCTGTCTCATGATTATCGCGATCGGATTGATCGCCCTGCAGCAAGTCGACTTGCTCAACAAGGCAGAAACGTACGTCGAGACGACGATCGTGCCGAGTATCAAACTGCTCGGCCAACTGGATCGTGAATTCGTCGAGATCAAGGGCAACAACGCCCGCTTGCGCAATCCCATCGAAACGCCCGAGCGCAAGGCGCAGGCCCTGATGGATATTCAGCAGTCCCGTCAGCTCATCAAGAAACATCAGACAGCGCTCATTGAGCTGCTGGCCACTGACGCTGGACGCGAGGCGTTCGAGGAGTTTGCCAAAGCGCAAAAGGTCAACGATCTGGCGCAGGACCAGTACCTTGAAACAGTGGCGAGCGGGCAGCTCGAGGCGGCCATCGCGCTGTCCAAGAATCAGATGCGTGTTGCCTCGGATGGCGTACAAGTCGCGCTCAAGAAGCTGATTGCACTCAACGAGATCGAAGCTTACGAAGCCGGCAAGCAGGCCGACAATGTCTACGAACACACGCTGTTGATCGTCAGTGTGTTCATTATCATTGCCATCGGTGCTTCGTTGGCTCTGGCCGTGTTGTATACCCGCAGCCTGACGGTACCCATTGCAGGCTCGCTAAGGGTGGCCGAATGCATCGCCGCCAATGATCTGAGCGAAACCATTGCGCTGGATGGCTCCGATGAGGCGGCGCAAATGCTGTCGTCATTGGCGGCGATGCAAACCAGTCTGCGAGATGCCTTGATCATGATCCGTGATTCGTCCACGCAGTTGGCCGAGACCTCGGAGGTCATGCACGGCGTCACTGAAGATATCTCGCGTATCACTCAACGTCAGAGCCATGAAATCGAAATGGCCGCCACCGCCGTCACTGAAATGAGTGCAGCGGTGGAGCAGGTGGCAGACAACGCCGCATCGACCTCGCAGCTGACGTCGGAATCAAGTGCGGCAGCCATTGCCGGTCGAAGTCAGGTCAGCGACACGGTCGCCGCAATCAACCTGATGGTGTCCAGCGTGCACAGCACCTCGGCTGAGGTGCAGGCGCTATCGACCATGGCGAGCGATATCAGCGGCGTGCTGGACGTTATCCGAGAGGTTGCCGAACAAACCAATCTGCTTGCCTTGAACGCAGCGATCGAAGCAGCGCGGGCGGGGAGGCGGGTCGCGGTTTTGCCGTGGTTGCCGATGAGGTGAGAGGGCTGGCGCAGCGTACTCAGAAGTCGACCGAGGACATCGAGTCCATGGTCAGCTCCATTCAGTCGGGCACCAGCCGCGCAGTTTCCTCCATGAGCCACACCCGCGCTCAGGCCGAGAGAACGCTCGAAATGGCCAATATCGCCGGCGAAGTGCTGACCGACATCACTGGCTCGCTGAATCTCATCAACGAGCGAAACCTGCTGATGGCAACCGCTGCAGAAGAGCAGGCTCAGGTTGCGCGTGAAGTGGATCGCAGCCTGATCAGCATTCGCGACCTTTCGTGTGAAACCGCTGAGGGATCGAAACAGACCGCAGTCGCATCGGCGGAGCTGTCGCAATTGGCCGCGTCGCTGAACAAACTGACCAAGGAATTCAAACTTTAATCAGTAAACGTAAAGCCCTGGCTACCAGGGCTTTTTGATCAGCGCTCTATCGGCGCAGCAAAGTCCTGCGCATGGGGTGCAGAGTCAGTTTGTGCTGGCGATGCGGTTTGTGCTGTCAACTGCTCAATGCAGCTGGCGAGTTGTTTTTCATAGCTTTCAAGTACCGCTTCGGCTTCAGCTTCGCGCTCATCACGCAGGCGGAAGAAATCGTCGCGATTGAGTTGGTCCGCAACAAGTCTGATGTTTTGCTCGATGATCGCGCACAGTGAATCTTCATCCTCTAACACCGCGCTGGTCAGGGCTGCCTGTCGATTGTTTTCGAGTTCGGTTTTTGCGTGCTCAGCGGCCTTCGCCTGTTCCTTTGCGCTAAGCAGGTCGGTTTCCAAAACCTGTTTCTGTTCCGCCAGGCGCTTCAGTTCTGCGCTCATCGACTGGATTGCATCGGCGCGTTGGGTGAGTTCGACCTCCTGTTGTTGCACCACAGCCTTCAGTGGAAACAGTTCATTGAGTTGGTAGCCGGCGACCACAGTCATGGCGATCAGTGCCAGCGCAAGAATGGTCAGGCAGTAGATGGCGGCGTTGCTCTGGGGTTTTGAGCTATTGAGGGTATCGAGGGCTCTCACGGAATCGTTTCTCCTATCAAGAGTAGACAGTTTAATAACCTCGATTCGCTGGGCCTTTAAGACGAGTCTTAAATTGTGCTCTGTTTGCGTATGTCGATAACGGCTAACATTTGTTAACGAATTCGCAGAAGGCTTCTTGTTTAAACCGACTATCTAAAGTTTCTTGTGGGTCCATGAGAATTGTCTTGTTTGCGAATAAATAAACTTTTTGCTCAAGCTCCTTTTTTCATTATCGTCTGCTGCCGCTTTGGTGGCGTTACTGCTGATAGTTCACGCAATCGTCCGCCATTCAAATGTTTGCAAACACGGCGAGTTCAGAGAGATTGCTATGAAGTTTTCCCATGTTTTAATTGTCGGGTTTTTGTATTTACTGTCACTTAACGCAATGGCTGCAGTTTGCGAATTTTATCCCGACCATTCCAAGGGCAGTGTCAGGGTGGTTCTTCCAGCCACGATCTCGGTGCCTCGTGACACGCCCAACGGCACGGTTATCTATGAAAGCCCGATCGTGTCCCTGAGCGCCATACCCAGCTCATTCAGGTGCTCTGCGGTACACAACGAAGGTGTACGCAATACTGTCGGCGTTACTCAGCCGGGCGCGGAGATTTTTCCTATCGGAAATACCGGAATCGGCTGGCAATGGGTCCGACCGCCATCGGGGAAAGCGTGGAAAGGCTTTCCAGGAACTACTGACACTGCTGGCGGTTGGGGTTGGAATGGTTCTGAGCACATCTTGCGTTTTGTAAAGACGGGAACTATTTCCGGCAGTGCGACGATACCCTCAGGCCAACTTGGGACCTTCGTCGCTGCAGAAATCGAGCCTCTGGCAATGAATACAAATGGCACGCGGATCGTCTCGCAGTCTTGTGAAACGCCTGATGTGAAAGTGGATATGGGCAGCTACACCATGAGCGATTTTTTGCAGAACGGTGACTATGCCAAGGAGAAATACTTCTTTCTTGATATGAAAAACTGTCCTCCCGGAATCAATAACTTCAGGTACTCCTTTTCGCCCACTGCGGGCAGCCCTGCATGGAGCGCTGATACCGGCGTGGTACACCTCAACAGTAATTCCACTGCCAAAGGGCTGGCATTGCAAATGCGCTTCAGTGACAGGACGATACTCAAGCTGAACCAGAATTACATAATGAAAGCGCCAACATCGAGCGGCGGTAATGCATCCGTTTCCTTGCAAGCCCGCTTCGTGCGCATCGAGCCTTCCAATGCGCAAATGCGAGCGGGCGATGCCAATGCCGAAATTGCCTTTGTCGTCGAGTATCTATGAGCCCAACAGCCTCTTTACCTCAGCCACAATCACCGCAATATCAAACGGCTTGGGCACCACCACATCAAACAGATCCGAGCGCTGCATGCCGATGTGCGCTTGCGCGCCACTCATGAGGATGATCGGCAAGTGTTTGACGGACGGCTGGGCACGCACGGCTTCGGCGAATTCGAGGCCGTCCATGATCGGCATCATGAAGTCGGTGATGACCAGCGCCGGACGTTCTCTTTCCAGCACCTCGAGCGCTTTCTTGCCGTTGCTGGCGGTCACTGTCATGAAGCCCTCATCCTCAAGCGCAAAGCCAAGAATGTCAGCAATCAGATACTCGTCGTCGACTACCAGGATGGTGGTCATGTTATTTCAACCCGCTTGAAGACTTACGAAATTGAACCAGGCAATGACTCAGCTGCGACTGAAGGTTCATTTTTCAAAGCCTTTTCCAGGAACACATCTTGATCACGGACAACCACCTCGAACCGCGACGGGTTGTAGGAGCTATCACGTACCTTAAGAATGGAAAGCGTCCTGCGAAGTTCAGCGTGATTCTCAAAGAAACGCATGAGTATCAGGTTGTCGACAATACTGGACAGGTCAGAGTTCGGTGCGCTGACCTCGGAGCCGAACAAATCGCGCATTTCCCAGGAGGCGAACACCGTCACGCCTCTGGAACGCAGTTCGTTCATCAATGCACTGAAAAAGTCGGTGATGCGTTCCGGGGTGGTTGACACCCGTGTCATGCCGCTCAGGCTATCGATGAACAGGCGCTTGATGCCTTTCTCATCGACCAGGCTCAGCAGGCGTGCGCCGAGGCCGTCGAGCAAACCCTCGGTGGTGGGCTGCCAGGCAATGCTCAATGCGCCGCTGTGTTCCATGTGTTCAATATCGATGCCCAGCGAACGGCCTTTCAGGCGCAGGCGCTGCGGGCTTTCATAGAAACCGAAATGCAGGCCAGGCGCTTCGGCCGTAGATTGCGCCAGAAACTTCAGGCCCAGCGTGGTTTTGCCGATGCCGGAAGGCCCCATGACCAGCGT
Organism: Pseudomonas sp. B21_DOA; assembly: GCA_030544685.1. Classification (NCBI taxonomy): domain Bacteria; kingdom Pseudomonadati; phylum Pseudomonadota; class Gammaproteobacteria; order Pseudomonadales; family Pseudomonadaceae; genus Pseudomonas; species Pseudomonas sp. B21_DOA. The sequence continues at coordinate 3,794,378 of CP086683.1, forward strand.
GACGCTGGAGCTGTGCAAGCCGCCACCGAAGATCTCGTCGAGCGACGCAATGCCGCTTGGAATGCGCGTCATGTCCGCGCTGTCAGGGGCGGAAGGGCGCTTGTAGAGACTTTCGAGGCGCGGGTAGACGACCAGGCCGTTATCGGTGATTTCGCATTCGTGAAGACCGGTCAACGCGCCGCTGCCGCGAGTCTTGCGCAAATGAATGCGGCGTACCGAACGGGTACCGAAAAGCTCTTCGCCCATTTCGATGACGCCGTCGACCATCGTGTGTTCCGGGCTGCCGTCATCCAGGCGTGAGCTGGTGAGAAACAGCACGGTGCAACCGGCGAAGGCTGCGTGGCCTTGCAGCTCGGAGATGAATTTTTCGTGTCGATCGGCGAGTCGGCTTTGGAGCGTGCATTGAGCAGGCCGTCGACGACCATGACGGTCGCCTTCTGCCGAGTGATTTCGCGTCGCAGCAGCTTCACGACTTCATCGAGGCCTTCGTTTTCCAGCGTATCGAATGCGCTGACAAATTGAATTTCGGCTCCCACTCGCGATGAATCAAAAAACTCATCGTCGACAGGAACTGGAACAGCCGGTCGTGCGACTCGGCCAGCAACGTGGCGACCAGTACACGACCGCCGTTACGGGCATGGTGAAAACCGAGCTGGTTGGCAAGGATGGTTTTGCCGGAACCCGGGCGGCCTTGAATGATGTACGAAGCGCCGGCGACAAAGCCCCCTGAAGCAGCGCGTCGAGCCCTTCGATCCCGCTTTGAAGGCGTTTTAGCTTTTCCACAATGCGACCCTGATCTGAAAAACAGGCTTGTTCAGCCCAATGGGTGAAATGCTAACGCCATTTCCGGTTAAGGGCCATAAAGGCTGGGGAAAAGTAGCGTTTTTGCAATGTGAACCTGGCACGTGACTGCTCGGGATCAGGGAGTAGGGACAAGCGCCGCACAGGAAGATTCGATTTTTCGAAACCCGGAAGCCGACATACATATGCGCTGCTGCGGACCATGAGGGTAACGCTTGCCACTTTGCTTTCATGAAATCGTCACAAAACTGCTGCAGAGTTCGGGAGCCCGTAATCACTAGGTGTCATTTAATGAAAAGTTTGATGAAGTCTGCTGCGCTCGCCATTGCGGTATCTCTTTGTGCCACCTCGGCCTCCTTTGCAGCAGAAAATGTTCGCCTGACGGGGTCCGGAGCAAGTTTCCCGGCGCCGATCTACCTGACCTGGTTCAAGGATTTCAGCAAGAAGTCCGATGGCGTCACTGTCGATTACCAATCCAAGGGCAGTGGCGCGGGCGTACAGGACTTCTTGAACAAAACCGTGGATTTCGCTGCCAGTGACTCGGCAATGAAAGACGAAGATATCGCCAAGGTCGCCGAAGGCGTGCAGTTGCTGCCAATGACCGCCGGGGAAATCGTGCTGGCCTATAACCTGCCGGGCAATCCCAAGGGTCTGAAGCTGCCACGCGACGTCTATTCCAACATTTTCCTGGGCAAGATCACGCGCTGGAACGATCCGCAGATCGTCGCAGCCAACCCGGACCTGAAACTCTCCGATACCCCGATCACCGTTGTCGTGCGTGCAGATTCCAGCGGTACGACCGCGGTATTCACCAAGCACCTGGCAACCGTCAACGCCGAGTTCAAGCAGGCGTTGGGTGAGGGCAACACCGTCAACTGGCCGGCCAGTGACAAGTTCATCAAATCGCCGAAAAACGATGGCGTGACGGCGACCGTGCGCCAGACCCCAGGTGCGATTGGTTACATCGAATATGGCTTCGCCAAGCTGGCCAAGGTCGACTTTGCGCAGTTGCAGAACAAGGCTGGCAATTACGTCGTGCCAAACGCCGAAAGCGGTGCCGAGGCCCTGGCGGCGGTGAAGATGCCGGAAAACCTGGTGGCCTGGCTGCCTGATCCGGACGGTGCCAAGTCCTATCCGATCACCTCTTATACCTGGATGATTTTCCGCAAGGACAATGGCAACCCGGCCAAGGCCAAAGCCATGCGTGAAATGGTCGAATACAGCCTGACCGAGGGGCAGAAGATTGCCGATTCGATGGGTTACATCCCGTTGCCGCAATCGGTCGTCGAACAGGTTCGTAAAGCGTCCGCCAACATTCAGTAACGCCATGAGGTCTCTCTCGGCGTGTGCGTCTGCGCCACGCCGGGAGAGTTTTCCCCTGTTCCGGACTTAGCCCATGAACAAACCTTTTGTCGTACCGGTTAATCCCGACTCTGCCTGCCAGCCACCCTCGACGAAGGATTTCCTGGTTGATCGCACCTTCCGCGCGCTCGCACGCATCGGTGTGGTACTGATTCTGGCGCTGGTATTTGCACTGGTTTTCGAAGTCGGACGCAAGGCACTTCCCGGTATGGAGAAGCACGGCTTCGATGTGCTTCTGGGCAGCGTGTGGGACGTCAACCAAGGCAAATACGGCATCCTGCCGGCCATCTGGGGCACGCTCTACAGCGCCTTCATCGCTTTGCTGATCGCCGGTGTCTTTGGCGTGAGCATGGCGATATTCCTGACCCAGGATTTCCTGCCGACCAAGCTCGCTGCGCTGTTTCGTACCATCGTCGAACTGCTCGCAGCCATTCCCAGCGTGGTCTATGGCCTGTGGGGGATCTATGTGGTGATCCCGGCAATTCGGCCGCTGACCACCTGGTTGAACAGCGAATTGGGCTGGATACCTTTTTCGGCACGTCCCTGAGCGGTCCGGGCCTGCTGCCCGCAGCGCTGGTACTGGCGATCATGATTCTGCCGACCATTGCCGCCGTGTCGCAGGACGCGCTGACGGCTGTGCCGATGAAAACCAAACAGGCCGCATACGGCATGGGCACTACGCATTGGGAAGCGATTCTCAAAGTAATGGTGCCTTCGGCCGCCACCGGCATCTTCGGCTCGCTGGTGCTGGGCCTCGGACGCGCGCTGGGTGAAACCATGGCGCTGGCCATGCTGGTCGGCAATGCCAACAACATTTCCCTCTCGCTGTTTGCACCGGCCAACACGCTTGCCGCTCTGCTGGCGCTGAACTTCCCCGAAGCCGGGCCGAACGAGATCGAGGTGTTGATGTATGCCGCGCTCGTGCTGATGTTGATTACGCTGATCGTGAACATTTTCGGCTCGATGATCATGATGTACGCCCAACGGGGTAACAAGTGATGACTGATCTGACCGCAGCAACAGACCTGACGGCGCCAACCGGTGCGATGCCCAGCTTGCAACGCAGGTTCGAGGGCCGCGCGCTGCGCAGCCTGATCCTGACCACCCTGGTCTGGGCAGGTGCTTTGCTGGCCAGCGTGCCGCTGATTTCCGTGCTCTACATGCTGATCACTCGTGGTGGCGCACGTCTGAACCTTGAAGTCTTTACCGAACTGCCGCCGACCGGCTTCGAGATGGGCGGCGGTTTCGGCAATGCGATGGCAGGTACTTTCGTAATGGTCGGTATCGCGGCAGCGATCGCGGTGCCGGTCGGGATCATGGCGGCCATCTTCCTGGCTGAACTGGGGCCGGACAGCAAGCTAGGGAACGCCGCGCGTTTTGCCGCCAAAATGCTTACGGGCCTGCCGTCGATCCTGGCGGGGGTGTTTGCCTACGCTTTGGTAGTAATGACGACTGGCACGTATTCGGCACCGGCAGGTGGCGTGGCGCTCGCCGTCCTGATGCTGCCTATCGTGGTGCTGACCGCCGAAGAGTCGATGCGGATGGTGCCCAAGATCATGAAAGATGCTGCTTATGGCATGGGCTGCACCCGCTCGCAGGTCATCTGGAAAATCATCTTGCCGACCGGCATGCCGGCGATCCTGACTGGCGTGATGCTCGCCGTGGCGCGTGCCGCCGGCGAGACGGCACCGTTGTTGTTTACCGCGCTGTTCAGCAACTACTGGATCTACCACCAGGGCAATCTCGATGTCATGAATCCGACTGCCTCACTGGCGGTGCTGATCTACAACTTCTCCGGCATGCCTTTCGATAACCAGCTCGAGCTCGCATGGGCGGCCTCGTTGGTGCTGGTGATGATCGTGCTGTTCGTGAACATCATCAGCCGGATTTTCGGCAAGCCCAAGTATTAAGAACGGGAGCATCTGATTTTGAACGTATCCACTGCGCAAATTGCCGCTCCGTTTGTCACCCAGGCGCCTGTAGTCATGGACTGCAAACTGGACAAGATTTTCTACGGCAACTTCATGGCAGTACGTGACAGCCACGTGCCGATCGAGAAAAACAAGATCACCGGATTCATCGGTCCCTCAGGCTGCGGCAAAAGCACCGTGCTGCGCAGTCTCAACCGGATGAACGATCTGGTGAAGGGCTTTCGCTTCGAGGGCCATGTGCATTTCCTCGGCCAGGACGTCTACGGCAAGGGCGTCGATCCGGTGGTCGTACGCCGCTACATCGGCATGGTGTTTCAACAGCCTAACCCGTTCTCGATGAGCATCTTCGACAACGTGGCTTTTGGTCTTCGCCTCAATCGCTACAAGGGCGATATCGGTGACCGCGTCAAGCATGCGCTGCAAGGCGCCGCGCTGTGGGACGAAGTCAAGGACAAGCTCAAGGTCAGCGGCCTGTCGCTCTCCGGTGGCCAGCAACAACGCCTGTGTATCGCCCGGGCGATCGCCACTGAGCCGGAAGTCCTGCTGCTGGATGAGCCTTGTTCGGCACTGGACCCGATCGCCACTAGGCGCGTCGAAGAATTGATGGTCGAGTTGAAGAAGGACTACACCATCGCACTGGTGACCCACAACATGCAGCAAGCCATCCGTGTTGCTGACACCACGGCGTTTTTCTCAGTGGATATTTCCCAGGGCACACGCACCGGTTATCTAGTCGAGATGGGCCCGACGGCGCAGATCTTCGACAACCCGCGTGAACAGATGACCGGCGATTACATCAGCGGCAAGTTCAGCTAATTCACAGCACCGGTCACGGCCGCCTATCTGCACAAGCCAAATGGATTTGGCGGGCACCGGTGGACATTTACCAAGCGTTTCCAAGGAGCTCCAATGCCTGCCAAGCATCGTCTTGATTTGCCTGCGATTGAACGTGCACTGCGGGAAGTGCAGAGCCGTTTCGCCGAGCTCAGCCGGCACTTCACCGAACCTAGGGACCCGTTCACTGACGAAGTTCTGCACAATATGCTTGAAGGCTATGCGTTGGTTGACGAGTATGTTGCCCGCGGCGTCGACCTGTTCGATCTGCAGCAACTGAACCTGATGCTGGAGATCAATGCCACAGTGCTTTGTGGCCGGGATCCGGCGCGCCGGCTGGAATACGCTCAGCATCTGGCAGCCACCGAGGCGCATTTCTTCAACAACGTCGAGGGCGGCATCAAGGACTTGTACAACTGGTATTGCGCGTATCGCAGTGAGTCAGTCTGGAAGCGTGCAGCGGGCGTCTATGTGCGCATTCTGAGCAAGCCGCAGCTGTTTATCGAAGGCAATAACCGCAGTGGCTCGCTGATTGTCAGCTACTTGCTCATGCGGGCAGGGCTGCCTCCATTCGTGTTGACGCTTGAAAACGCCGAGGGCTATTTCAACCCGTCCTCGGTCATCCGCAACTCCGCCAAGCATGGCGTCAAGGCGTTGTACGAATTGCCCAAGATCAAGAAAAATATGCAGCATTCTTAGAAGAACAGGCGCCCGATCCAATGAAGTTCTTTCTCAAGGGCAAGCCTTTGCCTGTCTCTCAGGGTGGCCAGCGATGAGCTGGGCTCCAGCATTTGCCAGATTGAAAACCTTCGGCAGCCGGGCAGGGCAGGCTATCCGCTGCGCTTTGCCGCAGTTGTTCGAACGTCAACGCATACGGATTTCGTTCGATATCGATGACACGCTCGCTTGCCAGCTCCACCACTGCGCAGTCGAGAACAGTCGACTACCGGCCTGTATTCATCGCTGGTTGGGTGAGCCGTTGCGGATGGGCACACGATCGCTGATCCGAGAGCTGCGTCGCCAGGATTGCAGTGTCTGGGTCTACACCTCATCCGGGCGCACGCCGTCCTATATCAGGCGCTGGTTGGCGCTGTACGGGATCCGCGTCGACGGTGTGGTCAACAGCGTGCTGCACAACCGTGCGCTGACGGCGCACGGGATGTCGAATGCGCCTTCCAAGTATCCGCCAGCGTTCGATATCGACTTGCATGTCGATGATTCGGAGGGCGTGCAGATTGAAGGCAAGGATCATGGCTTCCGGGTGGTCGTGGTGCATCCCGAGGATGATCGCTGGGCGCAGAAAGTGCTGGATTCGGTGGCCAGGGTCCAGGCGCAGCTCGCCTGGCAGCAAATGTTCAGACCTCAGGCGCCGGTGCAACAGCGTGCGGAGGCTGTCTTTGAGCCGCTTGGCTGAGTGAATACGCATTGGCTATCTGGACAGCAGCGCCTCAGGTGTACGAGGCACTGCTGAGAAATGACTCAATAGATGCGCAAACGCTGCTGTGTAAACATGTCTCGCAGAAACGACAAAGCCCTGAATAATCAGGGCTTTGTCGTACATAAGATGGCGGAGGCGATGGGATTCGAACTCATGGACCTGTTACAGTCGACGGTTTTCAAGACCGTTGCCTTAAACCACTCGGCCACACCTCCGTTTGCGTTGCGGGCGCCATAATACCTGAATGAAACACACTGTCAAACTCTCTGCATGGCTTGTTACAGAGCGTCTGTTATGATCTTTGCGACTGAACGTTTCAAACCAACAGGAGTGTCGCCATGCGCGAACAGGATTACGCAGTTAATAACAGCGTGCAGGCTGAGCAGCTAGAGGTTAGCCGCGTCCTGCGCAACACTTATGGTCTCTTGGCCCTGACCCTCGCATTCAGCGGTGTGATGGCCTTCGTAGCCCAGCAGATGCGTGTCGGCTACCCGAACATTTTCGTGGTGCTGATCGGCTTCTACGGGCTGTTCTTCCTCACCAACAAACTCCGTGATTCCGCGTGGGGCCTGGTTTCCGCCTTCGCGTTGACCGGTTTCATGGGTTTCCTGCTCGGCCCGATCCTCAACCGTTACCTGGGCATGCAGGGCGGGGCTGAAGTGGTCAGCTCGGCATTCGCCATGACCGCGCTGGTGTTCGGTGGTCTGTCGGCCTACGTGCTGATCACCCGCAAGGACATGAGCTTCCTCGGTGGCTTCATCACTGCCGGTTTCTTTGTCCTGCTGGGCGCAACGCTGGCGAGCTTCTTCTTCCAGATCAGCGGCCTGCAACTGGCGATCAGCGCCGGCTTCGTGCTGTTCTCGTCGGTGTGCATTCTGTTCCAGACCAGCGCGATCATCCACGGCGGCGAGCGCAACTACATCATGGCGACCATCAGCCTGTATGTATCGATCTACAACCTGTTCGTCAGCCTGCTGCAACTGTTCGGCATCATGAGCCGCGACGACTGATCAAGGCAGCTGCAATAAAAAACCCGCTTCGGCGGGTTTTTTATCGTCTGCAGAAAAGTGGCTGTTCAGTTGATGACGATGCTGCCATCCACTTGCTGACGGTAGATTGTGTAGGGCAGGAGCAAGGTGTCGAGCGCGCCGGACACCACGGCGTCCACCAGCACCCCAGGGATCGCCGCGTTGCAGTGATCGTCGGGATCGACGCCTGAGGCCAGCGGTGCGTTCAGCGTGCAGAAGTCATAGGCGAGGCCGCTGTAGATTCTCGGCACCGCGCCGCAATAACTTTTCTGCTGCTTGAGTCCGTCCACGGCAGCCTGATCACCGCGCGCTACCGTTTGAATCGTGCCACAACCGCCGAGCAGCAGGGCCGCCAGCAGCATTGCCTGAATTTTCACACCGCCATTCCTTAGCCGCAAAAACCACAATCTACGCCGATCAATGACAAAAGGCACCTACGCCATCGGTGGCAGTCGCCGTTTCACCGGGGTCTTCTTGACGATCGCCGTGTTGGTTTCAGCCAGCGTATTCAGGCGATCGAGCAGGGTGTCGAGTTGCTCCATCGAGCGCACATGCAGACGAGCGATAAAGCAGTCCTCCCCGGTGACCTTGTCGCACTCGGTGAACTCAGGGATCGACATGATCTGCCGTTCCACCTCCTGCAACTGCCCTGGCAGCGGCCGCACCCGGACGATCGCCTGCAACTGATAGCCGAAGCATTTCGGATCGATTTCTACCGTGTAGCCCTTGAGTACGCCGCGTTCTTCCAGGCGCCGCAGTCGCTCGGCCACGCTGGGCGACGATAAACTGCTGATCTGCGCCAGCGCTTTCAGTGAGCGCCGCGAATCTTCCATCAGCGCGCCGATGAGGATCTGGTCGATATCGTCAGTCATGTACGAAGTCCCGATTAGGCCATGAGTGGAAAACACCCACGATAAAAAAGGCAAAAACCGAGTTTAGCCTGCTTTATGCGCTGGAGCTGCACTGCGTCCGCTGGGCATACTTTTGCCATGCTTTAGCCACAGCCTCAGGAGAGAAATAATGGACAACGCAATCCGCCGCGGCTCGCTGGAAATGACCGCCGCCATGCTGATATCTGGAACGATTGGCTGGTTCGTGCTGGTGTCCGGGCAGCCGGTGCTGGACGTGGTGTTCTGGCGTTGCGTATTCGGCGCCGGCACCTTGTTGTTGATCTGCGCCGGGTTTGGCTTCCTGCGCCCGGGGATTCTGACTCGCACTACGTTGCTTCTTGCCGTGGTCAGTGGTGCGGCGATTGTCGGTAATTGGGTGCTGCTGTTTGCGTCCTATTCCCGCGCCTCGATAGCCATTGGTACGGCGGTCTATAACGTGCAGCCGTTCATGCTGGTCGGCCTGGCGGCGTTGTTCCTTGGCGAAAAGATCACCGTGCAAAAGCTGTTCTGGCTGGCGATTTCGTTCATGGGCATGCTGGCGATTGTCAGCGCCCATGGCACGCAAGGTGAGGAGGGTAACGATTACTTGATGGGGATTGCCCTGGCGCTGGGGGCAGCGTTTCTGTACGCGATTGCCGCATTGATCATCAAGCGCCTGACCGGCACCCCGCCGCACCTGATCGCGTTGATTCAAGTGTGCACCGGAATTCTGTTACTCGCGCCGTTTGCGCATTTCGACGCGTTGCCGCAAGGCGCCGATGCCTGGGCCAGTCTGGTGACGCTGGGCATGGTTCACACGGGGCTGATGTACGTTTTGCTGTACGGCGCGATTCAAAAACTGCCGACCGCGCTGACCGGCGCGCTGTCGTTCATCTATCCGATTGCGGCGATATTCGTTGACTGGTTCGCCTTCGGTCATCGCCTCGAATTGCTGCAGTGGATCGGCGTGGCGGCGATCCTGCTGGCCGCCGCCGGCATGCAACAAGGTTGGGGCTGGAAAACCCGGCGGCTGGCGGCGCAGTAACGCTCAGATGTTCCAGCGCGGCGCAGTGGTTGCCAGACGCTGGCGCATCTCGCTGATATTGGCCGCCAGTTGTCGGGTCAGCATCCGGTAGCCATCAAGCGTATTGGCGACCGGCGCATCAAGGTCCGCTGCTGGCAGCTCCATCGGCCGATCCAGCCGCTGCGAAGCGCCGGTTTTCAACGCGCGGGCCATGCCGATCAGCTGCACGCGAATCTGCCGGTGCTCAGCCTTCAGCGCCGTTTGCAGATGTGGCGAGGCCTGTGGATCGCTGAGGTTGGGGCGGATATTGCCGAGAATTTCCAGCGTGCTGATGCACATGCGCAGGTTGCGCTGAATCGCGTCGAGTTCGGTCATGGAGATTTTCACTTCCTTGGACACCGAGGGCATCAGCGAGCGCAACTGCACCATCACCGCACCCACCTTGCTCATCAGCCGCACGTGTTCGTCGGCGCTGACTGCTTCACCGTTGATGATGCGCCCGTACACCGTGGCGCAATCGCGCAAGGCGTCGGCAAGGTTGTAGCGCCACGAGTACACCGCGTACAGCGGCAAAGCAAAGGAGAAAGCCAGGGCGAGGGCGATGCCGATCAGGATGTCGACGCCGCGCCATAGACCATCGGTGATCGGATTGTCGCCATGCCCAGCGACGATGAACACAGTGATCGCCGAGAGCAGGGCGGTGTAGCCGCCCTTGCCAATCGCGTGATACGAGAAAAAGCCGCACACCACGGCCATGGAAAAATAGGTCAGCCACGGCAGGCCAAGCCACGCATGTTGCGCCACCAGCGCCAACCCGACCCCCGCACCGATCAACGTGCCGATCGCGCGCTCGGCGGCTTTTTGCCGATATTGCCGTGGTGCTGCAACCCACCGATCACCACCAGCATCGTCACCGACGCCCACTCACCGTGGGGCAGGTTGATGCCAGTGGTCAGCAGAATCGTCGCCAGCAACCCCAATGCCACCCGCACGGAATGGATCAGGCGGGCGTGACGATAGCGCCGGTACGGGTCCAGTAACGGACGCAGGATACGGCGCAACAGCGGTGGCCATCGGTGGGTGCTGAACGTACTCAGTGCAAGGTCCTCGTCAGAAAATGTAATCAGTGGTCAGGAAACTCGAATCACGTCCGCGAATGATTTCGCTGATCAGATCCTTGTTGCTTTCCTGGAACCTGGTCGCGACCAGCGTGCGGATCGAAAACACCCGCAATGCATCGTGTACCGACAGCGTACCTTCGGCGGAGTTCTTGCGACCGTTGAACGGATACGTGTCCGGGCCGCGCTGGCACTGGGCGTTGAGGTTGATCCGCCCGACCTGATTGGCAAAGGTGTCGACCAGCCGCCCGACCGCGACGGGGTTGGTGCCGAAAATGCTCAGCTGCTGGCCGAAGTCGGATTCCAGCACGTAATCGATGACGGTATCGAGGTGGCGGTAAGGCACGATCGGCACCACCGGGCCGAATTGTTCCTCCTGATAGACGCGCATCTGCGGGTTAACCGGGTACAGCACTGCGGGTAGAAGAACGAGGCGTGAGACTCACCGCCATTGGGGTTGACCACTTGCGCGCCTTTGCTTTGCGCGTCAGCGACCAGGCCGTGCAGATAATCGACCTTGCCCGACTCCGGCAGCGGCGTCAGCGCCACGCCGCTGTCCCACGGCATGCCCGGTTTGAGCGTGGCCAGTCTGGCGTTGAATTTCTCGATGAAGCTCTCGACCACGTCTTCATGCACGAAGAGAATTTTCAGCGCGGTGCAACGCTGGCCGTTGAACGACAGTGAGCCGGTGACCGCTTCGCTGACGGCGTTGTCGAGATCGACTTCGGGTAGAACGATGCCGGGGTTCTTTGCATCCAGACCGAGAGCGGCGCGCAAGCGGTGTGGTTTCGGGTGCAGTTTCTTCAGGTCGCTGGCGGCCTTGTTGGTGCCGATGAAGGCGAAGATGTCGATCTTGCCGCTGGCCATCAGTGCGCTGACGGTCTCGCGGCCGCTGCCGTAGATGACGTTGATCACGCCGGTCGGGAAGCTGTCGCGGAAGGCCTCGAGCAACGGCCGGATCAGTAGTACACCGAGCTTGGCCGGTTTGAATACCACGGTGTTGCCCATGATCAGCGCCGGAATCAGCGTGGTGAAGGTTTCGTTCAGCGGATAGTTGTAAGGGCCCATGCACAGTGCGACGCCAAGCGGTACGCGGCGGATCTGGCCGAGGGTGTCCTGTTCCAGCTCGAAACGGCTGGAGCGGCGGTCGAGTTCTTTCAGGGCGTTGATGGTGTCGACGATGTAATCGCAGGTGCGATCGAACTCTTTTTCCGAGTCCTTGAGGTTCTTGCCGATCTCCCACATCAGCAGCTTGACCACAGCTTCGCGCTGCTCACGCATGCGGGCGAGAAATGCTTCGACATGCTGGATGCGCTCGGCCACGCGCATGGTCGGCCACAGTCCCTGGCCCCGGTCATAAGCGCGGACGGCAGCGTCGAGGGCGGTGAGCGCGGTTTCGGCATCCAGCAGCGGCGTGCTGCCGAGGATCACCTGTTCTTCGCCGTTTTCGCCTTGCAGATAAACCGGGCTGCGCACCTGCGCGAGCGGGCCGTCCCAGCGGCGCAACTGGCCGTCGACCAGATATTCGCGTTGCTCGACCTGACCATCGAGACGGTATTTTTCCGGGGTGTCGCTGACAGAAGGAAACAGATTGCCAAGGATGTTTGCTGTGGTCATGTCACTACCCTGTGTTGATGTCGGCGTGCCGATTGAAAGTCTTGTGAAGGTTATACGCCTGAACGGGCCGGGATTTAACCCTGTGAATGTCATGCGAATGTCACGCAACGGTGCAGGGCAGAAGGGCGGGTGCGTCGCCAAATCTTCATGCCACCCCGAATCCCTGTGGGAGCTGGCTTGCCAGCGAAGGGGTCGGCACATCCACCCGCTTGATTGACTGACCCACCGCCATCGCTGGCAAGCCAGCTCCCACAGGGTCTGAGTGATTTCGCGGGCCATGTGCAGTTTCGTAATGAAGCTTTTATGACAAAAGTTCGGTAGCCCTTTGCCAGTCCGGTCATGCCTGTGTAACGCGCTTGAGGGGCCTTTCGGGGCGCACTTTGCAAGCCGAGGCGGGACGCCGGGAGTGAGGCAATGGGGACTATGGAACGCTATTCGAAAGTGGGCATGCAGGAGCTCGATCAACGCTTGTCGAAGATCGTCGAAGCCGCGCGCAAGAAGCCGGTTTCGGTGTATCGCTACGGCGCGCCGTGGGTCTGGATCGTCTCGCAGGAAGACTGGCAGGGCGCTTTGAAAGAGGTCTCCAGCTACATTCCGCCGGGCCATTCGCTGGTGCTGCTGCGCCCGCAGATCGACGATCTGCTCGACGCCCACCAGAACCTGCTGCGCGACCTCAATGCCGCACCCGGCATGCTCATTCCCGCGCAGACGGTGATGCACATCCTGCTCCTGCAATTGCTCTATTCGGTGCCCAGCGAGCAGCAGCTCTATGAACAACTGAACTACAACCTGCTGTTCCGCTGGTTCGTTGGCCTCGGCCTGAACCAGAAAGTCTGGAGTTTCAGCGCCCTCAGTCGCGACATCGCCACGCTGCTCAACGAGCCGCGCGCGGTGCTGCTGATTCAGAAAATCATCGGCGAAGTGTTCTGCGGCGCCTTGCTGCAAATGCCCGAGTTCTCGCTGAACTTCGCGCTGTTGCACACCTGGCTGGGCAAGCACGCCTGCGCCACAACGATCAGCAATTGACGCATCACACCGGGCGCCAATGCCCACAGGTCATCGCGAATTTCAGGGGTAGTGTGGAACGGATTTTCACGTCACGGCTGGCGCTATGCGGCTGGCTGCTGGTGACGGCGGGCGCGCAGCCGGCGCTGGCCGAGGAGGGCACAGCAGCGCCCGCCGCGCAGCGACTGGTCGACGTCAACGAATACTTCGTGCGCGGCAACACCGTGCTCGATGCGCGGGCGATCGAAGAAGCGGTGTACCCGTTTCTCGGTCCGCAGAAAGCCTTGAGCGACATCGAAGGCGCCCGCGATGCGTTGCAGAAGGCCTATCAGGAACGCGGCTATCAATCGGTGTTTGTCGAGCTGCCCGAGCAGGCCGTGGCCGATGGCATCGTCTATCTGCAAGTCAGTGAAGCCAAGGTCGGCCGGGTGCGCGTGGTCGGCGCCAAACACTATTCGCCGCTGGATATCCGCGACAACGTACCGGCGCTGAAGGAAGGCGAGGTGCCGGACTTCGCCAAGGTCCAGCGCGAACTGGCGCAGCTCAACAAAACGCCCGGCCGGCAAGTGATGCCGCTGGTGCGTGAAGGCCAGCGCCCCGGCACCATGGATGTCGACTTGCAGGTCGAGGACCAGAACCCATGGACGGCCAGTGTCGGCCTGAATAACGACTACAGCGCCGACACTGAAAAACTGCGCAGCGTCACCAGTCTCGGTTACAACAACCTCTGGCAGCTCGGTCACAGCGTCAACTTGACGTTCTTCACCGCGCCGCAGGAAACCGACAACGCCAAAGTCTGGTCGGGCTCCTACACCGCGCCGCTGAGCGAGCGCTGGAGCGTGCAGTTCTCCGGTTACCAGTCCGACAGCAATGTCGCCACCATCGGCGGCAGCAACGTGCTGGGCAAGGGTCATTCTTACGGCGTCGCGGCGATTTACACGCTGCCCTCGAGCGGCAACTGGTCGAACTCGCTGTCGGCCGGCATCGACTTCAAGGACTTCGACGAACGCCTGAGCCTGTCCGGCGAAAGCGACAAGGTGCCGCTCAAATACGCGCCGTTCACCTTCGCCTACAACGGTTATCGCTATAGCGAAAAGAGCCAACTCGGCCTCGGCCTGAGCCTGGTTGCCGCCACCCGCAGCGTGTTCGGCTACGGCAGCGACGACGAAGACTTCGACTACAAACGCTATCGCGCCAAACCGAGTTTCGCCGTGCTCAAGGGCGACACCAACTACACCTGGACCTTCGACAGCGACTGGCAGAGCGCAAGCAAAGCCGCATTCCAACTCGCCTCGGGGCCGCTGGTTTCCAACGAACAATTCTCCGCCGGTGGCGCCACCTCGGTGCGCGGCTATCTGGCCGCCGAACGCACAGCCGATGACGGCTACCTGCTCAGCCAGGAATTGCGCACACCGTCGCTGGCGAAATTTGCCGGCACGTGGATGCAGGACTGGCGCTTCTATGCCTTCGCCGAAGGCGCGCAGTTGTACCTGCGCGATGAACTACCGGATCAGGACGCCAATTACGCCCTCGCCAGCGTCGGCCTCGGCACCCGCGCCAGCCTCAGTAAATGGCTGTCCGGCAGCCTCGACTGGGGCTACCCGCTACTCGAAGGGCCGAACACCTCAAAGCAGGAATCGCGCCTGCACTTCAACCTTCAAGCCACTTTCTAACGGAGCACGTCCATGCAACGCCTCTTCCTTTCGTTGTTGATCTGCCTGGGCTTCGTGCTCCCGGCCACGGCTCAGGCCTGGTGGCAGGACGACTGGCATTACCGCAAACAGATCGCCGTCGACACCACGCCACAAGGCGCGGCGATCAATCAGGCCCTTGGCCGCACCGCGCTGTTGGTGCGCTTGCACACCGGCAACTTCACCTTCGACGGTGTGAAAGAGGACGGCTCCGATCTGCGCTTTGTCGCCGCCGATGACAAGACTGTGCTCAATCACCAGATCGAAAGCTTCGATGCGCTGATGGGCATGGCGCTGATCTGGGTTGATGTGCCGAATGTAGAGGGCGGTCAGCGTCAGGACATCTGGATGTACTACGGCAACCAGAAAGCCCCGGCCACCGGCAACGGCCAACTCACCTTCGATCCGAATTACACCGCGCTGTATCACTTCGACGGCGCCACCGGCACCCCGGCGAAAGACACCACGGCGTACGGCAACACCGCGCAAAGCGCGACCGGCACAGCGATCGATGGCGTCGTCGGCCGTGCCTTGCAGTTCAGCGGTCAGCCGTTATTGCTGCCGGCCAGTCCGTCGCTGCAACACAACGCGGGTAGCGCGTTCACTTTCAGCGCCTGGCTGCGCCTGGATCAGGCCAGTGGCGAGCAACTGATTGTCGCTCGACGCGAAGGCACGCAAAGTCTGTTGGTCGGCGTAAGCCAGGGTCTGCCATTCGTGGAAATCGACGGCCAGCGCGCCGCTGCTACCCAGGCACTGACTCCGGCGCAATGGCAACACGTTGCGCTGACCGCTGAGGGCTCGAAAGTCACCCTCTACATTAACGGTCGCGAGAGCGCTGCACTGGCTCAGGCGATGCCGGCATTCAACTCGGTCATGGCCATCGGTGCCGATCTGCAGCAAGGCGCGTTCCAGCCATTCGCTGGCGCGATTGATGAACTGCGCCTGTCGAAAGTCGCCCGTCCCGCCGCGCTGTTGCTGGCCGATGCCACCTCGCAAGGCGCCGAGTCGAAATTGGTCGCCTATGGCGTCGATGAAGAACAGTCCGGATTCGGTTTCGGCAGCCTCGGTTTCCTGCTCAACGCGGTGCCAATCGACGCCTGGGTGATCATCGCCGTGCTGGTGCTGATGATGTTCCAGTCGTGGATCATCATGCTGCGCAAAAACCGCAGCCTCAGCCGCGTCACCGCCGCCAACGAAGACTTCCGCGTGCAGTTCGCCAAGGTCGGCACGCGACTGGAAATGTTCGCCGACGACGCGCAACTGGCGCAGCGCCTGCAGCATTCCTCGCTGTGGCGCCTGTATCTGGTGGCGGTCAAAGAGATTCGCACCCGCCGCGAGCAGGGCGCCGATACCTCGTCGGTTTCCGCCGCGACCATCGAAGCCATCCGCTGCTCCATGGACGGCGTGCGCACTCGGGAAAACCAGCAACTGAGTTCGAAACTCTCGACCCTGTCCAACGCCATCGCCGGTGGCCCCTACATCGGTCTGCTCGGCACGGTGCTGGGGATCATGGTGGTGTTCCTCGGCACGGCGATGGCCGGCGACGTCAATATCAACGCCATCGCTCCCGGTATGGCCGCCGCGCTGTTGGCCACAGCGATGGGCCTGTTCGTCGCGATCCCGGCGCTGTTTGGCTACAACCGCCTGATTACCCGCAACAAGGAAGTCAGCGCCGACATGCGCGTGTTCGTCGACGAGTTCATCACCCGTCTGGCGGAAATGCATGGCGAGAGCCAGTTCAGTGAGGCATCGCACCAGCGCGGCCATCACGCCAACCACTCCGTACCGGCCTGAGGAGCACTGCAATGGCTTCCGTAAATGCCTCTCACGATGATGATGACGATGCCGCCGTCGACAGCATCAATATCACTCCGCTGGTCGACGTGCTGATGGTGGTGCTGGTGATGTTCATCCTCACCGCCACTGCGCAGGTCTCCGGGATCCAGATCAACCTGCCCAAGGCCAGCGCGTCGGTGTCGCTGTCTGAGGCCAAGACCAAGGCGATCTCGGTGAACGACGGCGGCCAGGTGTTTCTCGATGCCTACCCGGTGACCTTGGCCGAGCTGGAAGAACGCCTGCGCATCGAGAAAGCGCAGAGCCCGGACTTCCCGGTGATCGTGCGTGGCGATGCGACGGTGCAGTACCAGAAAGTCATCGAAGTGCTGGACCTGCTGCGCCGGCTCGAACTGTCCCAGGTCGGTCTCGTCACCGGCAAACCGAGTCAGGGCTGAGTCATGACCGCACAACTCCCGATCGAACCGCCGCCCGTGAAAAAGTCGCCGTTGCGCTATGTGAAGTGGGGCGCCGGGCTGCTGGTCGGCGCGCTCGCCGCGTGGTTCCTCTGGCAGTGGGCCAACGACATGGCCGGCGTGCGCCGCGAAGCGCCGAAGGTGCCGACGATCATTCCGTTGCCGCCACCGCCACCACCGCCGCCGGAGAAACCGCCAGAGCCGGAAACGCCGGTGGAAGAAAAGGTTGTCGAGCCCGAGCCAACGCCGGAGCCGGAGGAGGTCAAGCCTGAAGAAGAGGCGCCGCCATCGCCGGCGGACGATCTGGCCAACCCAATGCAAATGGACGGCGACGCGCAGTCCGGCAGCGACGCTTTCAACATCGGCGCGGGCAAGGGCGGCGGCATGGCCGGAGCCGGTGGCGGGCGTTTGGGCACGGGTACGTACAGCCAGTTTCTCGCGTTCACCTTCCAGCGTTTGCTGCGCGAGAACCCCGAGCTGCGCAACCTCGCGTTTTCACTGCAGGCCGATGTCTGGCTGAGCAGCGTCGGCGAGATCACCCGCGTCGAGCTGATCAAGTCCAGCGGCAACCCGCAAATCGATACTCAAGTGCTGGGCGCATTACGCGGTGCGCCAGCCCTCAGCGAACGGCCTCCGGCCTCCATCACTTTGCCCGTGCGCCTGTCCCTGCAAGGGCGGCGTCCGGGTTAATTCACTTATTCAAGCTTCGGCAAAAGGAGTTGTGTGCAGATGATTTCCAATGTGAATCGATTGTCCCTGGCGGTCGGCATGGTCATTGCGACCCTGGTCGGTCAGGCCGTGGCAGCGCCTGCGCCTTCGGAGAACGCCACGATCAATCTGATCCGCTTGCTGGTCGAGCAGGGCATTCTCAAACAGGACAAGGCCGACGCGCTGATCGCCCAGGCGCAGAACGAAGCGGCGCAGGCGAAACAGGCGGCGGCTTCTACCGCAGTCGCGGCCGGGCCGGTCGCCGCGCCGGGGATGTGCGCGTGCAGTACGTGCCGGCAGCGGTGCGTGACCAGATCCGCGATCAGGTCAAAGCCGAGGTCATGGCCACCGCCAAACAGGAAAACTGGGCAGCGCCGAATACCTTCCCGGACTGGGCCTCGCGCATCAGTTTCGACGGTGACATTCGCCTGCGTGACGAATCGCGTTACTACTCGGGCAACAACAGCAACGAAATTGTCGACTTCGCCAAGCTCAACAACAATGGCCCGTACGACGTAAATCCCAACAGCAGCACCAGCCTGCCGCCGTTGCTCAACACCCGCGAAGACCGCGAAAACCTCTTTCGCCTGCGCGCACGCCTGGGCATGAAAGCGGTGATTTCGGAGGAATGGACCGCGGGCATCCGCATCGGCACCGGTTCGGACAACAACCCGGTATCGACCACGCAGAACCTCGGCGGCGGCTTCGCCAAGAAAGACATCTGGCTCGATCAGGGCTATCTGACCTGGAAGCCAATGGAAGAGCTGACGTTGACTGGCGGGCGCTTCGCCAACCCGTTCATGTCCACCGACATGCTCTATTCCAACGACCTGAATTTCGACGGTGTGGCGGCGATTTTCGATCACAAGCTCAACCGCGATTGGGGCGTGTTCGGTACGGTCGGCGCGTTCCCGGTGGATTACACCAACGACACTTCCAGCAGCAACGGTTTCGACAAGGAAGAGAGCGACAACAAGTGGCTGTACGGCGCGCAGCTCGGCGCGAAATGGGCGATCAACAGCAACAACCGCCTCAAAGGTGCGCTGGCCTATTACCGCTTCGACGACATTCAGGGCCAGCGCTCCAGCCCTTGCGAACCGTGGGCCGGCGCGCCGGGCTGTGACAGCGATGGCACCCGCGCGGCGTTCATGCAGAAGGGTAACAGCGTGTTCCTGCTGCGCGACATCACGCCGAACCCGCTCAACCCGAGCGCCACGCCGCAGCCGCAATTTGTCGGCCTCGCGTCCGAGTTCAACCTGCTCGATCTCAACGTGGTCTGGGATGCCGACCTGCCGCAGGACTTCAAACTGCGCAGCCAGGGCAACTACATCCACAACCTCAGCTACGACGAAGGCGAGATGCGCAAGCGTTCCGCCGGGCAGATCGTCAATAACCTCGACAGCAACGGCGAGATCGAAAGCGGCGCCAACGCGTGGATGGTGCAGTTCACCCTCGGCAACGCGCTGGACCTCAAGCGCAAAGGCGACTGGAACCTGTTCGCCGGCTACAAGTACATCCAGCCGGACGCCTTGCCCGACGGTTTCAACGACTCGTCGTTCCACCTCGGCGGCACCAATGCAAAGGGCTATTTCATGGGCGGCAACTACGGCCTGGCGAAGAACGTTTCCGCCACCGGGCGCTGGATGAGCACCGAAGCGGTGTACGGCGCGCCGTTCGACATCGACGTCTTGCAGCTTGAGATCAACACGCGCTTCTAAAGCGCCGGGAGAGCTTTATGAACACGCGTTTTCTCGCGCTGGGCCTGGGTTTGTTGATTGCCACCGGGGCGAGCGCCGAAGGCATGGAGGAACGCCTGCGCACGCAATTGCGCAGCACCACCCAGCAATTGCAGGCCCTGCAAAGCCAACAGGCCCAGGCCAGCGCCGCGCAACTGGCGGCGCAGAACGAAGCCAAGGCAGCGCAAGCGCAGATCAAGCAACTGACTGCCGAATTGGCCAAAGCCAAAGGTCTTGCCGAGCAACTGGCCGGGCAACAACAGAGCCTGCACAGCCAGGCGCAGGCGCAAGTGGCGGCCAGTGCCGAACAGACCGGCAAGTTCAAAAAAGCCTACGACGAATTGCTGGTTCTTGCTCGCGGCAAAGAAACCGAGCGCTCGAAGCTGCAAGCGCAACTGGCGGAACGTGACACACAAGTGCAGCAATGTTCAGCCAAGAATCAGCAAATGTACGGCGTCGCCAAACAGATCCTCACGGCCTACGAAAACATCGACGTCGCTGAGGTGATGAAGATCCGGCAGCCCTTCGCCGGCAGCGCCCGGGTCAAGTTCGAAGAACTGGCGCAGGGCTTTGGCGACGAGCTCTACAAAACCCGATTCGACGCGCCGCAAGCGGCGCTCGCACACTAATTACCAAGGAAGAAAGGCATGACTCAATTGATCTCCCACGTTTCCCGCAATCGTTGACCGACGTGTTGCAAGCCGCCGGTTATCGCGTCAACCAGAGCGAACAGAACGGCATCGTTCAGTTGCTCAGTGCCAGTCAGGGCATCGGCTATGCCGTGCGTTTCGGCAACCCGGCGGTGGAGCAGGGCAGCTACGTCGACTTCACTTTCAGCTGTGCGCTGCGTGTACAGGGTGAATTGCCTGAGGGCGTGGCCGAGCAGTGGAACGCGACGCGGCGGTTTGCGCGGTTGTCGTTGCAGGGCGAGTTTCTGGTCATGGAGATGGACGTGGTCGTGGCTGCTGGCGTGAGCAACGAGCACCTGCGCGGCAATTTGGAATTGTGGGATCGCCTGTTGCAGGAATTCATCGTTTACCTGCGCGATTTCAGTCAGACCGCCGCTGCGCAAACCGCCAAATCGGCGGTCGCCGAACAAGAGGAAGTTGCGCTGTGAAGAAGCCTGCCGTGGTGATCGGCGCCGGAGCGCTGGCGTTGTTGGTGGTGGCCGTGGCGCTGGTGCTGCGTCCGGGGAGTGATCCGGTCGCCGCCCAGCAGCCGTCGCCGGTGATGGCGGTTGCAGCCGGGCCAGCGGTCGCGCGGTTGGGCAATCAGCAGGTTTCGCCAGAGGAATTGCAGGCGCTGCTGGCCATTGTCCCGGCGCAAACCCGCGAGCAACTGCGCGGCAATCGTGAGGCGCTGGAGCGCTGGATTCGATCGCGACTGGCCGAGAAAGCGGTGCTGGAACAGGCCGATGCGCAGGGTTGGGCGCAACGACCGGACGTTGCCCGGCAGACCCGAGCGGCGACTGAGCAGATCGTCTTTCGTGATTATCTGCGCTCGGTGAGTCAGGTGCCGGCGGAGTATCCGAGCGCGGCTGAGTTGCAACAGGCGTATGACGCTGGCAAGGCCAATTGGCAGACGCCGGCACTGTACCGGGTCAGTCAGATTTTCCTTGGCGTCAGTGATGCTTCTAATGCGGAAACGGTGCGCAAGCAAGCACTTGAGTTGAGCAAGAAAGCTCAGGCAGCGCCGGCCGATTTTCCGGCGCTCGCTACACAATATTCACAGGATCGCGTGACGGCAGAGCGGGGCGGTGATACCGGCCTGCAACCATTGCAACAACTGGTGCCGGAAGTACGTAGCGCCGTGGCGCGGCTCAAGGTTGGTGCCGTGTCAGATCCGGTGCAAAGCGCCGCCGGTTTCCACGTGATCAAACTCACCGAACAACAACCGGCCCGCACCGCAACCCTGGACGAACTGCGCGACCAACTGACCCAGGCCCTGCGCGCGCAACGCCAGGAGCAGATCGCCCAGGCTTACCTGGACGGCATGCTCAACACCGCCACCCTGAGCATCGACGGCGCTGAACTGAACAAAATCCTCGAGGAAAAACACTGATTTCACCTACACCACAACCCCTGTGGGAGCGAGCTTGCTCGCGAAAGCGGAGTATCAGTCAGCAAATATGTTGAATGTGCTGACGCTTTCGCGAGCAAGCTCGCTCCCACAGGGTCTATGGCGCACTCAAGGCAACTACAAAGATCGACAGGGAGTCATCAATGTCATTCACCGAACCCGCAGGACGCCCGGCCACCGCTGATTACAACTCGCCCCAAACCAAACCCGACCCCTGGCTAAACCAGGCCGCGACCATCGACAACGAAGTCGCCCAATACTTCCTCGCCAGCGCCCGCTGCGGCTGCTTCATGCAAGCCGCGCGCAGCCTCAACGTACGCTCGACTCTATTGCGCAAACAACTCGCGCAACTTGAACAGCAACTGCAACACAGCCTGTTCAGCTTCCAGGGCAGCGCCCTCAGCCTTACCCGCGAAGGCCAACAGTTGCAGGCCCGACTCATCACCCTGGCCCACGAACGCAAACTCCCGGTCATCGAACAACCACTGATCCGTCTGGCCATCGCCGAATCCATCCTCCACGACATCCTCGGCCGCGACCTCATCGCACTGCTGCGCCGAAATGCCAGCCTGCGCCTTGAAATCATCGCGCTGGATAGCGAACTGGCATTGCGTGCAGTCAGCGCTGACATCGTCCTATGGCTTACGCCCGGCGAAAGCCCTAATCCCGGCCCAGCGTTTGCCACCAGCGAACCGCAATGCCTTGCGCCGATTGAGTATCTGCCGCATATCGCCAAGCGCTACAGCCGCGTGACTGCACGACCAGAAACACCGGATGATCTGGCGGACTTCATGTTGGTGCAATGGCAGCATGATCGGCGGGTTGAGAGTTTTCGACCGTGGAATGAGTTGGTTGAGCAGCGCTTGGCTGGTGTAGTGCAGATGCAATCTTATGAATTGATGTTAGAGATGATTCGCTGCAGCGCCTGCATTGGGTTGTTGCCCTCATACATGAGCCGCTTCGATCGTGGTTTGATCGCATTGCCTGGATTATTCGCCGAACCGATGCAGCTACGCGCGTGGCTGGCGATCAACACTGACTCGCAACACATGCCCGAAACCAAAGCCCTCACCGACCTCATCCAGCAAACCTTCAACGAACGCCACGAATGGTTCCAGCCTCAACGCGCCCCCTGTAGGAGTGAGCCTGCTCGCGATCACGCCAGCACAGAGACCACACCCGTAACTGAGCAAACCGTATCTGGAGTGGGAGCGAGCCTGCTCGCGAATGCAATCTGCCAGTCGACGCTTCAGTGACTGACCCACCGCTTTCGCGAGCGTGCTCGCTCCCACAAATTCAGCGGTGTAACCGCAGCCGAGTGAGCGACACAAATCCCTGTGGGAGCGGGCTTGCCCGCGAAGGCGTCGGCACTGCCGGCGCCCTATTAAAAGCCAGTCGCGAGACCCGCTACCGCGGCAATTCCAGATTATCCAGCACCCGATTCACCGCCAGTTCCCCGAGCATGATCAGCTGCGCAATCCCCATCAGCGTCCGCCGTTGCGATGGCTTGACCAGTCCGGCAAATTCCTGGGCGATGGTTTTGGCTGAGGCGAGGGTTTCGCAGGCGTTGGCCAGCAGGTCTTCGTTTTTGGTGTCGGCGGTGACGGCGTACATCGCGCGGGGGCTGTACGGCGGTGGGGTCGAGCCGGGAGGGCAGAGGTAGTGGTCGAGGGCGCGATCGGCAGCTTCGTGGAGTTTTTTTGAATTGAGGGATTCGTAGGGGAGGTGGGGTCGGTTTCGGGTGGGTTGGGTGTGGGTTTGGTCATGGTAAAGCTCCAAATCAAAAAAGGAGCCATCATCTTTCGCTACCAAACGAAGGGGTGGTGGCCATACGAAGGTTGGTAGACCGGTGACTTGGAAAACCGGCGCGCCCGAAGACGCCCTGCGCATGACCACCATAAATACAACCCCCAAAAAGGGCCTGTATCGGTGACGCTTATGCGCCAAGTCTAAGCCGGGCTACCAAACCCGATCGCTGATTCGTCAGCGACCGCACCACAATAGAACCCGCCCCCAAGGCGCACAAGCCGGCGGATTCTGGCGTAGCTGTAGGCAATGGCGCAATGATTTGTAGCCTTGAGACCGTTGCGGAAGGTGTCTTTTAAACGCCTGAGTTTAAAATTCGGAAAACTGGGAAGTTATCGGAGCGCGTGCCGGGGCTCATGAGTGAAATTCACCCTTTATCGGAGTACGGCGCGCCGTGGTTGGGTCCGATAAATAAATGCGCCCCTTTTTCTAAATTATGGCTTGGATAGAGGTTTTATCCGTCGGCTTTGGCTATGCATAAAGCACTACAAGTGAACGGACGTCCGTTTATATTCGCTGCGATGAGTGGGGTCATGGATCCTGAATTTGAATTCCAAGAGGAGTACGTCCAAAACCTACGGTCCTCACTAGGGCTGTAGTAACCGGGGTAATATTGATACAGACTGCCAGGTCCGCCTAGAACTCTAAACTTTAAGTTAAATAGGCTTAGATCATCCCGAGGTTCTGGTGGAAAGGGGTTCCTCCTACTCGCTGCATCCATGCCATAGCTGCTGCGTCGCTGAGGTTGTCACCGCCGCTTAGAATTTGTTGTACGTTGCTTGACTGAACGGGAATCTCCAATGACTTTCCGCTGGTATCAGACACGATAATCTTCGCCATTCCATTCCAGACGGAACGAATTCGGCCGGTGGTATCTACGGATACTATTTCAGGGGCACTAGATGTATAGGTGTAAGGCGGTTTGCCGCCAGTAGCCTCACGTGTCACGACTGTACCGGGCAAGTCATTTCCGGTTAGTTCCCATCTAACTGCTGCAAGGTCAACTGTATAATTTCGTCCAGATAAAACGACCGGCGAGGTGTCTACGGACAAAGATTCATCCACGGCGCTAACCCTATAACTCCGAATCAAAAACCGCTTCGCCAACGCCAGCTCTTCGCTTTTCCCAAACGCGATAAACATCTCGATCGTGAGGCTGCTGCCATCCTGCAACCCAATTAAATCGCCATAAGGCGCAAACGCTTCAAAGAAGCCTTCCTTGACCCACTGCGCATTAACAAATGCAGACGTCGGCGCCCAGATGTATTCCTGGTAGGGCTTGCCATTGGCGTTCGTACCCTTGAACAACAGCCAGACGAATTGGCCCTCGGCGATCAGCGGGAAGCCCGGGCACCACATTTTGCCTTCGGGCGTGAGGTTGGCGAGCTTGAGTTCCGCGCCTTCGCCGTCGGCGTCCGCCTCTTTCAGCCGTGGGGCGATAAGCGCTGATTGCGGCAGGTCTTGCACGGTGAGGGTCAGTGTTTCGGAAGGCAGTTCTTCGCCATCGCGAGTGATAACGTAGCTGACGCTGACCACGCCGCCCAGACTGTACGCCATCAATTGCGGGGGAGATCGTTGTTGAGGCCAATCTCGCTGATGAGTTTTGGCGTCGTGATGATCGAGCCTTCAGCGTGTGTCCCGGGTTTGGCGGTCCAGCGGACGCTGAGCAAGTCGCTAGGCAGCGTGTTGCCCTGTGGGACAGCGATGGTGAGTTTGCTCAGGGCATCGAGCGGCGCCAGGGTTGTGCCGTTGGCTTGCAGGACGCTGGGTGGTTTCAGCTCAAGACTGGTGCCGATAACTTGGGCTTTGGCCGTTTGGGATTTGCCCAAAAGGCTGCCGTTTCGCTTCACTTCATAGGTCACCGTGACCGTGCTTCCCGCAATGACCTTGTGGTTGGGTACTTTGAGAATGCAGGTTTTCTTGGGCTCGAAATCACCTTTTTCCACGGTGCCGTTCAGTGGTTCGACGATATCGGGAAAGCCCGTACGAGTTGCGGTGTAAATACCCTTAATCTCATCGCCTACAGCGATACGGCCATCTGCGGTCAGGATGGCCACAGTCAAATCATTTTTTGCCAGCTTCTTCAGATCGATAATGTCCGGCTCATCCGATGTGTCGCCTTCAATTTCCCGCAGGATTGCTTTAAGAAACAGCAGGCCATCCAGATCTTCGTCTACCGTCTGAGGCGGAGATCGAGGAGCGTCTGGATCTGCGGAGTTGAGTAGCTGGTCATGGACAGTGAACAAAAAATCCAGTTTGTTATCGTTGCGTTTGGCTCTCATCAGGAAAGCCTTGTCCACGGTTATCTCAATGTTCAGTGGCGTTTCGGAACCGTGACTGGGCGGAACAGGTGCTTGGGTGGGTTGCACTTCCACATCCAGGGTCTCGCCATTACAGATCAAGGTAATCAAGTCATATGCCCGGCAGTAAGGGTATTGGACTCTTACCTGTGCGCTGACAAAGTCAGCACCTACGCCATTTTTGATGCTGTCGGGTAGCAGGAGTTTGAGTTCGGAATGTCCGCCCGGAACGGTAAGACGATCCTTCAGCCCCGGTCGGATGAGGTTGAAGATAAAGGTGAGCGCTGGCGATTCTCCAATATTGGAGCTGGCGCGCCTGATGATGTAATAGAGGCGAGTGACAACGCCGTAGTAAAACTGACCTTCCGATATGAATAACGCTATTTCGGCGTTCACGTCTTTAATGGTTGTGGTGTCCAACAGCATTGGCGCATTGATTGAGCGGGGCAGGTTTGTGGTCCAGTGGTTTTTTGGGGCAGGGAATCAAAAGTTGCCCAGAGCTCGACTTCATCACCTTGTTCAACAGTGCCAGCGAGTATTGGATCTATCACGACCTGAGCCATTCTGAAAATAGCCCCAGGGTAGGGAATCAGCGCGTGCAACGGCACACCAACGTTCGCGCCCCGGATAGGTTTGGTTTGCAGTTTGATTTTCGGTGGAATCAACTGCAGCGTATTTTTCTTGGAAGCTGTCATGGTCCGATTTCCCGAGATGGAGAGACTGGAACCATCAGAGCGCGAAATCAAAAAATGCACACCTGTCAGATCTGACAGGTAAAGGCTCTTTTCAGACGAGCGGTCGAGCCAGGCCTTGGCTTGCGCGCCTTTTGTGGGAGCCAGCCTGATCGCGATTCCAGTCTGCCAGTCGAAGCTGCAGTTACCGACTTTCCGCATTCGCGAGCAAGCTCGCTCCCACAAATTCAGCGCTGTAACTGCAGCCGAGTGAGCGACACAAACCCCTGTGGGAGCGGGCTTGCCCGCGAAGGAGTCGGCACTGCCGGCGCCTTATTCAAAGCCTGTCGCGAGACCCGCTACCGCGGTAATTCCAGATTATCCAGCACCCGATTCACCGCCAGTTCTCCGAGCATGATCAACTGCGCGATTCCCATTAGCGTCCGGCGTTGCGACGGTTTCACCAGTCCGGCGAATTCCTGGGCGATGGTTTTGGCTGAGGCGAGGGTTTCGCAGGCGTTGGCCAGCAGGTCCTCGTTTTTCGTATCGGCGGTGACGGCGTACATCGCGCGGGGGCTGTAGGGCGGTGGGGTCGAGCCGGGTGGGCAGAGGTAGTGGTCGAGGGCGCGGTCGGCGGCTTGGTGGAGTTTTTTTGAATCGAGGGATTCGTAGGGGAGGTGGGGTCGGATTCGGGTGGGTTGGGTGTTGGTTTGATCATGGTGAAGCTCCTAGAGTCGACGGAGCCGCCACATTTCGCTGCGATACGAAAAGGAGGTGGCAGCTATACGCGGGTCGCAGACCGGGACTCTAGAACCGGCAGACCCGAAGGTCTCCCACGTACAGCCGCCATAAGTAGCGGGTGTTGTGCGTCCAGAGATCGACGGGCTGCGAGACCCGATCGCTGATTCGTCAGCGACCGCACCACAATAGAACCCGCCGCCAAGGCGCACAAGCCGGCGGATTCTGGCGTAGCTGTAGGCAATGGCGCAAGAATTTGTAGCCTGGAAGGCGTGTCTGGAGGTGTCTTTTAAACACCCTCGTTTAAAAGGCAAAATTTGGCGACAGCACGGTAGACGTTTTTGCCGGGAAACAGGTGTTGGCTGTGAGGTCGCTTTCGCGAGCAGGCTCGCTCCCACAATTTAATCTCGCCAGACTCCAGATCAGCGGTTTAGAGTGACCAGCCACACGCTGGTCACGGACCGATCCCATGTCTGACTCAAGTGCCATCCACCTCGAACGCTCCCGCGAATCCCACCTCGAAGGCATCACTGCGCTCTACAACGACCCCGCCGTTGCACGGCAGGTGCTGCAGATGCCATTCCAGTCCATCGAGGTCTGGCGCCAGCGATTGCAGACCGACAACGAGCGCGCGCTGAAACTGGTGGCGCTGCATCAGGGTGTGGTGATCGGCAATCTTGGACTGGAAGCCTGTTCACGCATGCGCCGCGCTCATGCCGGCAGTTTCGGCATGGCGGTCGCGGTAGCCTGGCAGGGCAAAGGCGTGGGATCGATGTTGTTGGCAGCGGCGCTGGACGTTGCCGACAACTGGATGAACCTGCACCGCGTCGAACTCACGGTGTACGCCGATAACGAGGCGGCGATCGGGCTTTATCGCAAGTTCGGTTTTGAGGCCGAGGGGCTGTTGCGTGATTACGCGGTGCGCGACGGGCAGTGGGTCGACACCCTGAGCATGGCCCGTCTGCGCGGTTCATCAAAATCCTGAATCAGTCAGTCTCCAGCGCGAACGCCACCGCCGATTGCGCATGCAGCTCGGTGGTGTCGAGCAGGGGCAGGGCGCTGTGTTCGGGTTTGACCAGCAGGCCGATTTCGGTGCAGCCGAGGACAATTGCCTGAGCGCCACGGGCGGTCAGGGATTCGATGACGCCTTGGTAGATCTGACGCGATTGTTCGCTGATCACACCGACGCAGAGCTCGTCGTAGATGATCCGGTGCACGTCCTTGCGCTCGGCTTCGTCGGGCACCAGCACCGTCAGTCCTTGTGCGATAAGACGCTGCTTGAGGAAGTCCTGCTCCATGGTGAACGCGGTGCCGAGCAACCCGACCGTGCGCGCGTTGATTTCCAATGCAGCTCGCGCCGCCGGTTCGGCAATGTGCAGAAACGGAATGCTGATCGCCGCCTGAATCTGGTCCGCCACTTTGTGCATGGTGTTGGTGCACAGCACCACGCAATCGGCGCCGCCGGCCTCAAGCCTGCGCGCGGCATCCACCAGAATCGCCGCCGCGTCGTCCCAGCGCCCGGCATGCTGCGCCTGTTCGACCGGGCCGAAGTCGACGCTGTACATCAGCAACTGCGCCGAGCGCAAAGGGCTGAGGCGATCGCGGACCTGCTGGTTGATCAGGCGATAGTATTCGGCGCTGGACTCCCAGCTCATGCCGCCGATAAGGCCGATGGTGCGCATTGAATTTCCTCCAGCAAATGACAGTGTCGAGCGTTCAGGTCTGCCCGGAGTTTCCTGCTGTTCGAGGCTCGACGCCAGCACCTGCTGACTGTACCGCCGATCTTTCCCGCAACTGTGCACCTGCAAGAACTAAACGTACGCCGGGCTTGGGATCTGCCACTATCACCGTTCGCAGGTCCTTTCCAAGGAACATAGCAATGAACGACGTACAGCAACTGGGCGAAATGCTTCGTCACTATGCCGAGAGCGAAGCGCACAAGAAGCAACTGTTCACTACGCAATCGGCCGCGTGGGCCACACGGATTGGCGCGTTGTTCGATGAGATCGAGCAATGGCTCGCACCGGTCAAGGCTCCGAACCTGCTGGAAGTGAGTCGGGAGATTTACGTCGCGTCCGGGCCGAGCGTGCCAGTAGAGACGTCGACCTTCATGACCGAAAAACTGAGCATCGTGATAGCCGGTAAACCGGTGGAATTCGTCCCTGATGTGATGGGCAGCGGCGGGCAGATTTCCCTGGCGGTGATGGGGCTGACGGCGGCGCGGTATGGGAGCATTTCGCTGGTCGGGCTGGCGGATGGCGCGTGGCAGTGGCGCAAGACCAATGGGCTAAAGGATCCGGATACCTTTGCCTTCGACGCAAACTTCCTCGCCCAGCAACTGCAAAGCCTGATTCCTCGCGATCGCAGCTGACTGCACGCGACGTCTGTAGGAGTGAGGCGAGTACCGGGGAAACCCTTAGGTTCGGTGCCGATCCGGCATTTTCCCTTGGGTCACTGATGGCCTTTTGGTAGAGTCGCCGTCGCCAGCGGGTTTTCGGCTGGACGATGGAACCGAAGAAGGGAGTCTTATCAGTGAGTCCGGGCAAAAAAATCCTCGGTCTCACCGCGTCGCTTTTGCTGCTGACGCTGTGGGCCAGTTACTTTTATGTATTCAAGGAAAACCGCGACGGCCAGCTTGGCGGTGTCGGCGAAAGCACTGCGTGGTGCGGCACGCCACCGACCACGGAAGCGGCGTTGCTGGGCAAGGATCAACTGACCTTGCGCGTTACCAATAACCTGCGCGGCGAGTTCATGGTCGGCGGTTCGCTGGTGGTTTCCGAACGCACTTTCAACCGCTACGACCTGGGCCGCAACGAGCTGCGCCTGCGTCTGGAACCGTTGCAGTGGTCGTTCGGCGTGACGCCGATCTTCCTCGAGCAGGTCAAGGTGCAGCCGCTGAGCCGCAATCTGTCGTCGACCAACAAAAGCGCCTTCGCCGAACTCGAGCCACGGCCGATTGGCGTGCACGCCCAGACCGCTGCGTTCCCGTTCGACAGCTATCGCTATGGCTACAAACCGGTGCTGTATTACCTCAAGGGCAGCGAGCGCGTCGACCTGCGCTTCAAGAACATCACCACGTTGATGGAGATGTCCAACACCTTCACGCCGATCCAGAAGTACAACCGCGCCGACTACATCAACGAGAAGAACTCGATGATCCGCGACGAGGACTACAAGCCTTACGGGGCGCATGAGTGCGCGTTCACCGTCGAGCGCAAAGGCTCGTTCAAGGTGGTGGTGTTGCTGCTTCTGCTGGTGCTGTGCCTACCGCTGATGCTGGTGTTCTACCGCGATGAACCGGGGATCGACTTTCTCGCCACGCTGGTAGGGATTGCGGTGGTGCGGACATTGCTGATCGGGCCGGTGGAAGATTTCCAGCTGTACAACATCGACTTTCTGTTTGGTGCGGCGATTTTGCTGGTGGGAACGGTGTCGCTGATCAAGGCGATGCGTGCCAATAGCCGGCGGGAGATGGCGTTGCGCAGTGGCGAAACATCGTCCTGGTAATACCGGTTGGCGAGGCACACACGCTGTCGGATGTGAACTTTGCAATTGGCCATCGCATTTGCCGGGGTTTTGGCTATACCTGTATCTCCCCTATGCAAAATGTCTTGGCCTTCTCAAAGGAATTACAGCATGAAGCTAGCCGTCGTGATGGGCACGCTGTGCATTGCCACCCTTGGCGTGGTGGGTTGTTCCAGCAAAACCGTCGAGCCTGACCAGTATTCCGACTTTCTCAAGGATTACAGCCAGCTGAAGGAGGCCAAGTCACCCTCTGGTGCCGAGGTGATGCGCTGGATGGACCCGAAACTCGACATCAATAAATTCACCAGCGTTTACGTAGAGCCAAGCCAGCTCTACCCGAAGCCGCAAGCCACCGAGAAAATCCCCCAGCAGACTCTCAACGGCATCACCAGCTATTACGATCAGGCGCTCAAGCGCGAACTCGGCAAATCGCTGCCGTTGGCCGCAGGTCCCGGGCCGGGCGTAATTGTGGTGCGTCCGGCGATTACCGCAGTCAGCAGCAAGACCGAAGGCCTGCAAGTCTATGAAGTGATCCCGATCGCACTGGTCGCCGCAGCAGTAAGCACGGCCACTGGTATCCGCGACCAGGAAACCACGCTGGCCACCGAAGCGGTATTCATGGACGGCGCGACCAATCATGTCATCGCGCAGGTAGTGCGCAAAGGTACCGGCAAACCGCTGGAAAACTCTTCCCAGGTGATGAAAGCCGACGACATGAAAGCGGTGATCGATGGCTGGGCAAGCGATCTGCATCAGTCGTATCTGAAACTCAAATCTGAATCCAAATGATGCAGTAAGGCTGGTTGCCTTTTCGCGAGCAGGCTCGCTCCCACACTGGACTCGTATTCAGTATGGGAGTGAGCCTGCTCGCATTTCGCTGTATCAGTTTCGAATGTGCTGCCTGACACAACGCTTTTGCTAACAGGCTCACCCCTTCAGGGAAGCTGCGGTGGGTTGTATACAATGTCACCGCTCAGCACCCAACAATTTCAAACAGGGCATAGGTCGTCAGCCGATTTCGTGGTTAACTTCCGCCTCTTGCATGCTTTCCAATCAAAAAACAGAAGGACTCAAGTCATGGCTCAAGTCACCCTCAAAGGCAATCCGGTTCAAGTCAACGGCCAGTTGCCACAAGCCGGTTCCAAGGCGCCAGCCTTTTCCCTGGTAGCCGGCAATCTGTCCGATGTCACCCTGCAAGACTTCGCCGGCAAGCGCAAAGTCCTCAACATCTTCCCAAGCGTCGACACCCCGACCTGCGCCACCTCCGTGCGCAAGTTCAACGCCCAGGCCAACGAACTCGCCAACACCGTGGTGCTGTGCATCTCCGCTGACCTGCCGTTTGCCCAGGCGCGCTTCTGCGGTGCTGAAGGTCTGGAAAACGTACAGAACCTGTCGACCCTGCGCGGCAGCGAGTTCATCGAAAACTACGGCGTGGCCATTGCCGACGGTCCGCTCAAAGGCCTGACCGCTCGCGCCGTTGTGGTGCTGGACGAAAACGACAACGTCCTGCACAGCGAACTGGTCAAGGAAATCGCTGAGGAGCCTAACTACGAAGCGGCACTGTCCGTTCTCAAGTAAGGCTTTTACAATTGTTAACGGCCTGGCCCTGTCCAGGCCGTTTTCATTTGTGTATCAGGGTTTTGCCTCACACCTTGAAACGTAAGTGGAAGGTAAATTGCCGGTAAAGCTGCTTTGCTTAAATCCACTCAGTGCTTATCGTTCAGCCTCCCGTAATAGAAGCCCACGCGCCCAATGGTCAATAACTCCATGCAATCGTCCCCCGCAAATCCCGTCGCTGGCTGATCAGCCTGCTTGTCCTGTTGGTCATCGCCGTCCTGTGCTGGAAATTCTGGCCCGCCGGCTCTGCGGACAAGGCGGGTGGCGACAAAGCGGCCGCCGGGCATACCGGGCGCTCGGGCATGATGCGGCCGGGCTTTGGCGGCGGTACCGGGCCGATTCCGGTGCGTGTGGCGGCGGCGGTGAAGGGCGACTTCCCGCTGTATTACAAGGCGCTGGGCACGGTCACCGCGCTCAATACCATCAACGTGCGCAGCCGGGTGGGCGGCGAACTGGTGAAGATTCATTTCGAAGAAGGGCAGATGGTCAAGGCGGGCGACCTGCTGGCCGAGATTGATCCGCGTCCTTACCAGAACGCTTTGCTCCAGGCCGAAGGCACCTTGCTGCAGAATCAGGCACAGTTGAAAAACGCCCAGGTCGACGTCGAGCGTTATCGCGGTCTGTACAAAGAGGACAGCATCGCCAAACAGACCCTCGACACCGCCGAAGCGCTGGTCGGCCAATACCTGGGCACGGTCAAGACCAACCAGGCAGCGGTCAACGACGCCAAGCTCAATCTCGAATTCACCAAGATCCGCGCGCCGATTGCCGGCCGCGTCGGTCTGCGTCAGGTCGACGTCGGCAACCTCGTCGCCGCCAACGACACCACCTTCCTCGCAGTGATCACCCAGACGCAACCGATCAGCGTGGCCTTCACCTTGCCGGAGAACAGCCTCGACACCGTGCTGGCGCGGTACCGCAGCGGCGCCAAACTTTCTGCCGAAGCCTGGGACCGTGGCGACACCAAGCTGCAAGCCACCGGCGTGCTGCAAAGCCTCGACAACCAGATCGACGTCGCTACCGGCACCCTGAAATTCAAGGCCCGTTACGATAACCGCGACCAGTCGCTGTTCCCCAACCAGTTCGTCAACGTTCACTTACTGGCCGACACGCTGAAAGGTGTAGTGCTGGCACCGTCGGCAGCGATCCAGTTCGGTACCAACGGCACCTTCGTCTATGCGCTGGACGGCGACAAGAAAGTCACCATTCGCCAACTGAAAATCGGTGCCAGCGACGGTGACAACACCGTGGTTACCGAAGGCCTCGCCGCGGGTGATCGCGTTGTGCTTGAAGGCACCGATCGCCTGAAAGAGGGCAGCGAAGTCGAAGTGGTCAATGACAGCAGCGAAGTGCCGACCTCGCCGACCGAACACCTGCAAGGCAAATCCGCCGCCAATCCCGATGCGACCACCGCTGAAAAGGCCAAGAAGGGCGCATGAACATTTCGCGGCTGTTCATCCTCCGTCCGGTAGCTACCACCCTGAGCATGCTGGCCATTGTTCTGGCCGGCCTGATCGCTTATCGCTTGCTGCCGGTGTCGGCGTTGCCGCAGGTCGATTACCCGACCATTCGCGTCATGACACTGTATCCGGGCGCCAGTCCGGACGTGATGACCAGCGCCGTCACCGCGCCACTCGAGCGCCAGTTCGGGCAAATGCCGGGCCTCACGCAAATGGCCTCGACCAGCTCCGGCGGTGCGTCGGTGCTGACCTTGCGTTTCAGCCTCGACATCAACATGGACGTCGCCGAACAGCAGGTGCAGGCCGCGATCAACGCCGCGACCAACCTGCTGCCGACCGACTTGCCGGCGCCGCCGGTGTACAACAAGGTCAACCCGGCGGACACCCCGGTGCTGACTCTGGCCATCACCTCGAAAACCATGCTGCTGCACAAGCTCAATGATCTGGTCGATACGCGCATGGCGCAGAAAATCGCCCAGATCAGCGGCGTCGGCATGGTCAGCATTGCCGGCGGTCAGCGTCAGGCCGTGCGGATCAAGGTCAACCCCGAAGCGCTCGCGGCCAACAGCCTCAACCTGTCGGATGTGCGCACGCTGATCGGCGCTTCCAACGTCAACCAGCCGAAAGGCAACTTCGATGGCCCGACCCGGGTGTCGATGCTCGATGCCAACGACCAACTGACCTCGCCCGAGGACTACGCGAATCTGATCCTGACCTACAAGAACGGCGCGCCGTTGCGGCTCAAGGACGTCGCGGAAATCGTCGATGGCGCCGAGAACGAGCGTCTGGCCGCGTGGGCCAACCAGAATCAGGCGGTGTTGCTGAACATCCAGCGTCAGCCGGGCGCCAACGTTATCGAAGTGGTCGACCGCATCAAGGCCTTGCTGCCGAGCATCACCGACAACCTGCCGGCCGGCCTCGACGTCACGGTGCTGACGGATCGCACGCAGACCATCCGTGCCTCGGTCACCGATGTGCAACACGAACTGCTGATCGCTATCGCGCTGGTGGTCATGGTCACGTTCCTGTTTCTGCGCCGCGCCAGTGCGACGATCATTCCCTCGGTAGCCGTGCCGCTGTCGTTGATCGGCACCTTTGGCGTGATGTACCTCGCCGGTTTCTCGGTGAACAACCTGACGTTGATGGCGCTGACCATTGCCACCGGCTTCGTGGTCGACGATGCCATCGTCATGCTCGAGAACATTTCACGCTTCATCGAAGAGGGTGACAGCCCGATGCAGGCCGCGCTCAAGGGCGCAAAACAGATCGGCTTCACTTTGATTTCCCTGACGCTTTCGCTGATCGCCGTATTGATTCCGCTGTTGTTCATGGCCGATGTGGTGGGGCGCCTGTTCCGTGAATTCGCCATCACCCTGGCGGTGGCGATTTTGATTTCCCTGGTCGTATCGCTGACTTTGACTCCGATGATGTGCGCGCGCCTGCTCAAGCGTGAACCGCAAGAACATGAGCAAGGTCGCTTCTATCGCGCCAGCGGTGGGTTCATCGACTGGATGATCAAGGAATACGGGCGGATGCTGCGCTGGGTGCTCAAGCATCAGCCGCTGACCTTGCTGGTAGCGATCGGCACACTGGCATTGACCGTGTTTCTGTATGTAATCGTGCCGAAGGGCTTCTTTCCGGTGCAGGACACCGGCGTGATTCAGGGCATTTCCGAAGCGCCGCAATCGATTTCCTTCGCGGCGATGGGCGAGCGGCAGCAGGAACTGGCGAAGATCATCCTCGAAGATCCGGCGGTGCAGAGCCTGTCGTCGTACATTGGCGTCGACGGCGACAACGCCACGCTCAACAGCGGCCGCTTGCTGATCAACCTCAAGCCCCACGGCGAGCGTGATCTGAGGGCGAGCGAAGTGATCGCCCGCCTGCAACCGAAACTGGACAAACTGGTTGGCATTCGCCTGTTCATGCAGCCGGTGCAGGACCTGACCATCGAGGATCGGGTCAGCCGCACGCAATACCAGTTCAGCATGTCGTCGCCGGATTCCGAATTGCTCAGTCAGTGGAGCGGGCGTCTGGTCGAGGCTCTGGCGCAGCGTCCGGAATTGACCGACGTGGCCAGTGACCTTCAGGACAAAGGCTTGCAGGTCTATCTGGTGATCGACCGTGATGCAGCCTCACGCCTCGGCGTGTCGGTGGCAAACATCACTGATGCACTGTATGACGCGTTCGGCCAGCGGCAGATTTCGACCATTTACACTCAGGCCAGCCAGTACCGCGTGGTGCTGCAAGCCCAGGCCGGGGAGAAGATCGGCCCGCAGGCGCTGGACCAGATCCACGTCAAGACCACCGACGGCGCGCAGGTGCGCCTGTCCAGTCTGGCGCATGTCGAAGAGCGCCAGGCGCAGTTGGCGATCACTCACATCGGCCAGTTCCCGGCGGTGATGATGTCGTTCAACCTCGCGCCGGGCGTGGCGTTGGGGCATGCCGTAGACATCATCGAGCAGGTGCAGCAGGACATCGGCATGCCGGTCGGCGTGCAGACTCAATTCCAGGGCGCGGCGCAGGCGTTTCAGGCTTCGCTGTCGAGCACCTTGCTGCTGATTCTGGCGGCGGTGGTGACCATGTACATCGTGCTGGGCGTGCTCTACGAGAGCTACATCCACCCGATCACCATTCTTTCGACCTTGCCGTCCGCCGCCGTCGGTGCCTTGCTGGCGTTGCTGCTCAGCGGCAACGACCTGGGGATGATCGCGATCATCGGCATCATCCTGCTGATCGGTATCGTCAAGAAGAACGCGATCATGATGATCGACTTCGCTCTCGACGCCGAACGCACCCAGGGCATGGCCCCGGCAGAGGCAATCTATCAAGCGGCGCTGCTGCGCTTCCGGCCAATTCTGATGACCACACTGGCAGCGTTGTTCGGCGCGGTGCCGCTGATGCTGGCGACAGGTTCAGGGGCTGAATTGCGTCAGCCGCTGGGTCTGGTGATGGTTGGGGGGTTGCTCGTCAGTCAGGTGTTGACGCTGTTCACCACGCCGGTGATCTACCTGTACTTCGACCGCCTCGGAAGGCGCTTTGGCAAATCCAAAGCCGACGGTGAAGAGGTCGCGGTATGACTGGCGGAACGCTCAGCTCCTGTGGGAGCGGGCTTGCTCGCGAAAGCGCTGTGTCAGCCGCTACACATGTTGGATGTGCCGGCCTCTTCGCGAGCAAGCCCGCTCCCACAGGATTCAGCGGTAGGGACTGGAGCGCATGAATCTTTCAGGTCCCTTCATCAAACGCCCCGTGGCAACCATGCTGCTCTCGCTGGCCATCATGTTGCTTGGTGGGGTCAGTTTCGGTCTGTTGCCGGTATCGCCGTTGCCGCAGATGGATTTCCCGGTGATTGTCGTCCAGGCCAGTCTGCCAGGTGCCAGTCCGGAGGTGATGGCCTCAACGGTGGCGACGCCGCTGGAGCGTTCGTTCGGTGCGATTGCCGGCGTCAACACCATGAGCAGCCGCTCCAGTCAGGGTTCGACGCGGGTCATTCTGCAGTTTGATCTCGACCGCGACATCAACGGCGCGGCGCGGGAAGTGCAGGCGGCGATCAATGCTTCGCGCAATCTGCTGCCAAGCGGGATGCGCAGCATGCCGACCTATAAAAGGTCAACCCGTCGCAGGCGCCGATCATGGTGCTGTCGCTGACCTCGGACGTGCTGGAAAAAGGTCAACTCTACGATCTGGCCTCGACCATCCTCTCGCAAAGCCTGTCGCAGGTGCAGGGCGTCGGTGAAGTGCAGATCGGTGGCAGTTCGCTGCCGGCGGTGCGCATCGAGCTCGAACCGCAGGCCCTGAACCAGTACGGCGTGGCTCTCGACGATGTGCGCAAGACCATTGCCGACGCCAACGTGCGCCGACCCAAGGGCTCGGTCGAGGATGGCCAGCGTCTGTGGCAGATCCAGGCCAACGACCAGCTGGAGAAAGCCAAGGATTACGAGTCGCTGATCATTCACTACGCCGACGGCGCCGCATTGCGTCTCAAGGATGTGGCGAAAGTCAGCGATGGCGTTGAAGACCGTTACAACAGCGGTTTCTTCAACGACGACGCGGCGGTATTGCTGGTGATCAACCGTCAGGCGGGCGCCAACATCATCGAGACGGTCAACGAGATCAAGGCGCAGTTGCCGGCGCTGCAAGCGGTGCTGCCGGCCAGCGTCAAACTCAATCTGGCCATGGATCGATCGCCGGTAATCAAGGCCACGCTGCATGAAGCCGAGATGACCTTGCTGATCGCCGTCGCCCTGGTGGTACTGGTGGTCTACCTGTTTCTCGGTAACTTCCGCGCCTCGCTGATCCCGACCCTGGCGGTGCCAGTGTCGCTGGTCGGTACCTTTGCGCTGATGTACCTGTACGGGTTTTCGCTGAACAACCTGTCGCTGATGGCGCTGATCCTGGCCACCGGTCTGGTGGTGGATGACGCCATCGTGGTGCTGGAAAACATTTCCCGGCATATCGACGAAGGCGTCAAACCGATGCAGGCGGCGTACCTCGGGGCCAAGGAAGTCGGCTTTACCCTGCTGTCGATGAACGTCTCGCTGGTGGCGGTGTTCCTGTCGATTCTGTTCATGGGCGGGCTGGTCGAGAGTCTATTCCGCGAGTTTTCCATCACCCTGGCCGCGGCGATCGTGGTATCGCTGGTGGTTTCCCTGACACTGACGCCAATGCTCTGCGCGCGCTGGCTCAAACCACACACGCCGGGCCAGGAAAACCGCCTGCAACGCTGGAGCCACAAAACCAACGACTGGATGGTCGGCAAATACGCCACCAGCCTCGACTGGGTGTTGCGTCATCGGCGGCTGACCTTGTTCAGCCTGCTGCTCACCGTTGGCGTCAACGTTGCGCTCTACGTGGTGGTGCCGAAAACCTTCCTGCCGCAGCAGGACACCGGCCAGTTGATCGGTTTCGTGCGTGGCGATGACGGTCTGTCGTTCAACGTCATGCAGCCGAAAATGGAAACCTTCCGCCGCGCCGTGCTCAAGGACGAAGCGGTGGAAAGCGTGGCCGGGTTCATTGGTGGCAACAACGGCACCAACAACGCCTTCATGATCGTGCGCCTGAAGCCGATCAAGGAACGCCAACTGTCGGCACAGAAAGTCATCGAGCGCTTGCGCAAGGAAATGCCCAAGGTCCCCGGTGCACAGTTGATGCTGATGGCCGACCAGGACCTGCAATTTGGCGGCGGCCGCGAACAGACCAGTTCGCAGTACACCTACATCCTGCAAAGCGGTGACCTCGCCGAGCTGCGCAAGTGGTTTCCGAAAGTGGTCAGCGCGTTGCGTGCCTTGCCCGAGCTGACCGCCATCGATGCCCGCGAAGGTGCCGGGGCGCAGCAGGTGACACTGATTGTCGACCGGGATCAGGCCAAACGCCTGGGGGTCGACATGAACATGGTCACCGCCGTGCTCAACAACGCTTACAGCCAGCGGCAGATTTCGACGATTTACGACAGCCTCAACCAGTATCAGGTGGTGATGGAGGTCAATCCGAAATACGCCCAGGATCCGGTGACGCTCAAGCAGGTCGAGGTGATTACCGCTGACGGCGCGCGGGTGCCGCTGTCGACGTTCGCTCATTATGAAAACAGCCTGGAGAACGACCGGGTCAGTCATGAAGGCCAGTTTGCGTCCGAAAGCATTTCCTTTGATATGGCCGAAGGCGTGACCGTGGAGCAGGGCAGTGCCGCCATCGAACGAGCGATCGCCAAGGTCGGCCTGCCGGAGGACGTGATTGCGAAAATGGCCGGCACCGCTGACGCCTTCGCCGCGACGCAGAAGAGCCAGCCGTTCATGATCCTCGGTGCGCTGCTCGCCGTGTATCTGGTGCTCGGCGTGCTGTATGAAAGCTACATTCACCCGCTGACCATTCTTTCGACCTTGCCCTCGGCCGGGGTTGGCGCGTTGCTGTCGATTTATGCACTGGGCGGCGAGTTCAGCCTGATTTCCCTGCTGGGGATATTCCTGCTGATCGGCGTGGTGAAGAAAAACGCCATCCTGATGATCGATCTGGCGCTGCAACTGGAGCGGCATGAGGGCCTGTCGCCGCTGGAGTCTATCCGCAGCGCCTGCCTGCAACGCCTGCGACCGATTCTGATGACCACGCTGGCGGCGATCCTCGGCGCCTTGCCGCTGCTGCTCGGCCGCGCCGAGGGTGCGGAAATGCGCCAGCCGCTGGGCCTGACCATCATTGGCGGCCTGGTGTTCAGCCAGGTCCTGACCCTTTACACCACCCCGGTGGTTTACCTTTATCTCGACAAGCTGCGCCATCGTTTCAATAAATGGCGCGGCGTGCGCACTGATGCCGCTCTGGAAACTCCGCTATGACTGACCGTTCGCTTATCCAATTGGCCACCGCGCGCGGCTCGCGCCTGTTGAGCCTGTCACTGTGCGTAGCGCTGCTCAGCGCTTGCGCTGTCGGTCCGGACTATCAGCGCCCGCAAACTGCCGAAATCGTTCAGTTCAAGGAAGCCGAGGGCTGGCGTCAGGCCAATCCCAGCGACTCGCTGGCCCGTGGCGCCTGGTGGGAGTTGTACGGCGACCAACAGCTAAACGCCTTGATCGAGAAACTCAACAGCGCCAACCAGACCGTTGCCCAGTCCGAAGCGCAGTTCCGCCAGGCGCAGGCGCTGGTGCGCAGTGCGCGCGGGGCGTTTTACCCCAGTGTCGACCTGAGTCTGGGCAAGAACCGCTCCAGTCAGGGCACCGGCAGCAGCAGCTCGAGCCTGAGCAGTTCCTCAAGCGGTATTCGTGATACCTACACCGCGCAACTGGGCGTCAGTTGGGAAGCGGACGTGTGGGGCAAACTGCGCCGTGGGCTGGAGGCTGATGAGGCCAACGCGCAGGCGAGTTTTGCCGATCTGGCGGCGATGCGTCTGAGTCAGCAATCGGAGCTGGTGCAGAACTATCTGCAACTGCGGGTTATTGATCAGCAGAAGCGTTTGCTTGAGGCCACCGTCGCTGCTTATGAGCGTTCGCTGAAAATGACCCAGAACCAGTACCGCGCCGGGGTTTCCGGGCGCGATGCGGTGGCGCAGGCGCAAACCCAGTTGAAAAGCACCCAGGCCGATCTGGTCGACCTGATCTGGCAGCGCGCCCAGTTTGAAAACGCCATCGCCGTGCTCACTGGCGAAGCACCGGCGAACTTCAGCATCGCCGAAAGCCAGAGCATCCCGAAGCTGCCGCAAGTGCCGCTGAGCTTGCCTTCGCAATTGCTGGAGCGCCGTCCCGACATCGCTTCGGCCGAGCGCTCGGTGATCGCCGCCAATGCCAATGTCGGCGTGGCGAAAGCCGCGTATTACCCGGACCTGACCCTCAGTCTGAGCGGCGGCTACAGCAGTAGCACGTCAAAGAATTTGATCAGTCTGCCGAACCGTTTCTGGTCGGTCGGCCCTCAGCTGTCGTTGCCGCTGTTCGACGGCGGCATTCGTTCGGCCGAGGTCGATCGCAGCGAAGCGGCCTATGACGAAACCGTCGCCCGCTACCGCCAGACCGTGCTCGATGGCTTCCGCGAAGTGGAAAACTACCTGGTCCAGCTCAAGGTGTATGAAGACGAAGCTGCGGTGCGCCAGGAAGCGCTGGACGCCGCCCGCGATTCCCTGCGTCTGACGGAAAACCAGTACAAGGCCGGGCTGATCGCTTATATCGATGTGGTAGTGGTGCAGGCCACGGCGCTGAGCAATGAGCGTAGCGTGCTGAATATACTGCAGAACCGGTTGATTGCCAGTGTGCAACTGATCGCCGCACTGGGCGGCGGTTGGGACGGCCAACTCGACGTCAGCGACAACCGCTGAACCTGAGGGAGCGCGCCTGCTTGCGAAAGCGGTTGACCAGGCAACTTCGATGGTGCTTGTGCCGACGCTTTCGCGAGCAAGCCCGCTCCCACAGGGATTCGCGTTGCACTGGAGATCGTTGATTTGCCCTCGATCCATTGTGGGAGCGAGCTTGCTCGCGAACGCGGTGGGTCAGTCGAGGGAGATGTTGAATGTGCCGACGCTTTCGCGAGCAAGCCCGCTCCCACAAGGATTCGCGTTCGAATGATGAAGGGTGGCTGGACGCTGAAAATTGTGGGAGCGAGCCTGCTCGCGAAAGCGGTGGATCAGTCGAGCGAGATGTTGAATGTGCCGACGCCTTCGCGAGCAAGCCCGCTCCCACAAGGGATTCGCGTTCGAATGATGAAGGGTGGCTGGACGCTGAAAATTGTGGGAGCGAGCTTGCTCGCGAAAGCGGTGGATCAGTCGAGGGAGATGTTGAATGTGCCGACGCCTTCGCGAGCAAGCCCGCTCCCACAAGGGATTCGCGTTCGAATGAAGGAGGGTGGCTGGACGCTCCCACAGGGATTTGTGGACGGCTTGAGATCGCTTGCCGAAGGTGGCTTAAAGCCCACCGCAGAGCCTTGTAGGACGATCGAACAAGCGTTTCATCGGCTTGATGGCAATTTGGTTACTTTGTCAGTGCGTTCTTCCGCGCAATCAGTACAATCGCCGCATTTGCCCGACCGAGAATGGAAGCAGTACGGTTTCGGCTTGTCACGAGAACCTCCATGCTCATCGGCAGCTACTCCTTCACCCTGGTTTTCATATCGTTGTGCGTGGCGATCCTCGCTTCCTACACGGCGCTCGACCTGACCGGGCGCATCGCCACGGCGAAAGGCCGGGCCGTGCATTTCTGGACGGCGGGCGGGGCGTTTGCGATGGGCGTTGGCGTCTGGTCAATGCACTTCATCGGCATGCTCGCCTTCAAATTGCCGATCGACCTGGGTTACGACTTCGCCCTGACCGCGTTGTCGCTGCTGATCGCGGTGCTGTCCTGCGGCTTTGCTTTATGGCTTGTCAGCCAGCCGAAACTGCCCCTGGCGCAACTGGCCTTCGGTGCACTGATCATGGGCTCAGGCATCAGCGCCATGCATTACACCGGCATGGCCGCGCTGCGCATGACTCCCGGCATCGATTACGACCCTACGCTGTTCAGCGCCTCCCTGCTGATCGCAGTCGGAGCTTCGGCAGCAGCGTTGTGGATTGCCTTTCGCCTGCGCCAGCAATCGCCCTATGTGCGGCTGATTCGCGCTGGCGCGGCGGTGATCATGGGCATGGCGATTGTCGGCATGCACTACACCGGCATGGCCGCTGCGCAGTTTCCTGACGGCAGTTTCTGCGGCGCGACGCTCAATGGCTTGAAGGGCAACGGCCTCGATAGTCTGGTAGTAGTGACCACGCTGGCGGTGCTGTCGATCGCCTTGTTGACCTCGATTCTCGACGCTCGCCTCGAAGCGCGCACCGCCGATCTGGCGCACTCGTTGACCGTGGCCAATCGCGAACTCACCCAACTGGCCTTGCACGATCCGCTGACCAGTCTGCCCAACCGCATGTTGCTCGACGACCGTATCAATCAGGCGATCAAAAAGGTTGAGGAGCAGGGCGGCTGCTTCGCCTTGATGTTCATCGACCTCGACGGCTTCAAACCGGTCAACGATGCGTTCGGCCATCACATGGGAGACCAATTGCTGCGCGAGGTCGGTATTCGTCTGCGTGAAGACTTGCGCAGCCAGGACACACTCGCACGAATCGGCGGCGATGAATTCGTTCTGCTGGTGCGTTTGAGCGAGCCCAATGACGCCTTGAGCCTGGCCGCGCGTCAGGTTGGTCTGATCGGCCGCACCTTCCGCGTCGCCGAACATGACCTGCAGATTTCCGCCAGCGTCGGCATCGCGCTGTATCCGGGCAACGGCGACAACGCTCAAGAGCTGCTGATGAACGCCGACGCCGCGATGTACCACGCCAAGGGCGGCGGCAAGAACGGCTACAGCTTCTTCGATGCGTCGATGAACACCAACGCGCGCAAACAACTGCAACTGTTGCAGGACCTGCGCGCGGCCATCGAGCACAATCAGTTCTGCCTGCATTACCAGCCCAAATTCGACGCCGCCAATGGCCGTCCGGTCGGTGCCGAAGCACTGTTGCGCTGGAAGCATCCGCTGCACGGCATGTTGATGCCGGACAAGTTCATTGATCTGGCGGAGAAAACCGGGCTGATCATTCCGATGGGCGAATGGGTGCTCAACGAAGCCTGCCGGCAGATGCGCGAATGGTACGTGCTCGGTTACACCGACTGGCGCATCGCCGTGAACCTCTCGGCCTTGCAGTTCTGCCATGCCGGGCTGGTGCAAAGCGTGGCCAAGGCCTTGGCGACTCATCATCTGCCGGCCAACAGCCTGACGCTCGAAATCACCGAAACCACGGCGATGAGCGACGCTGACGCGAGCATGACCGTGCTGCAAGAGCTGTCGGACATGGGTGTCGATCTGTCGATCGACGACTTCGGCACCGGTTATTCCAGCCTGATGTACCTCAAGCGCTTGCCGGCCAATGAGCTGAAGATCGATCGCGGTTTCGTCCGTGATCTGGAGCACGACAGCGATGATGCGGCGATCGTCTCGGCGATTGTCGCGCTGGGGCAGGCCCTGGACTTGCGGATTGTCGCCGAGGGTGTCGAGACCGGCGCGCAACAGGATTTCCTGACCAAACTGGGCTGTGATTCGCTGCAGGGCTATCTGCTTGGCCACCCGATGCCGGCGGAGCGCTTCATGCAGGACATCGTGCGTGGGCAACGGCTGGCGGTGGTCTGAGAGACCCTGTGGGAGCGAGCTTGC
Organism: Pseudomonas sp. B21_DOA; assembly: GCA_030544685.1. Taxonomy (NCBI): domain Bacteria; kingdom Pseudomonadati; phylum Pseudomonadota; class Gammaproteobacteria; order Pseudomonadales; family Pseudomonadaceae; genus Pseudomonas; species Pseudomonas sp. B21_DOA. Next base: position 3,838,626 of record CP086683.1, read on the forward strand.
TCGCGAAGGCGCCCGGATAGGCGCCACATGCAAAACCCGCCAATCGCAGTTATTCTTCCCCCGACTGTTACGTGTGTATGTGGGGAAGGCCAGCATGGATAAAGTCATTGTCATCACCGGTGGCGGGCGCGGAATCGGCGCGGCTACGGCATTGCTGGCAGCCGAACAGGGCTACCGGATCTGCATCAACTACCAGTCGGATGAGCAAGCCGCACACAGCGTACTCGAGCAGGTTCGCGCCTTGGGCGCCCAAGCCATCGCGGTTCGCGCCGATGTCAGTATCGAAGACGAAGTGATCGCGATGTTTCAGCGCGTCGACAATGAACTGGGCCGGGTTACCGCGCTGGTCAACAATGCCGGCACCGTGGGGCAGAAGTCGCGGGTCGATGAAATGTCCGAGTTCCGCATCCTCAAAATCATGAAAACCAACGTGCTGGCGCCGATCCTCTGTGCCAAGCACGCGATTCTGCGCATGTCGCCCAAACACGGCGGGCAGGGCGGCAGCATCGTCAACGTGTCCTCGGTCGCGGCACGCCTCGGTTCGCCGAACGAGTACGTTGATTACGCCGCGTCCAAAGGGGCGCTCGATACCTTCACTATCGGTTTGTCGAAAGAAGTCGCGGGCGAGGGCATTCGCGTGAATGCGGTGCGTCCGGGCTACATCTATACCGACTTCCATGCCCTGAGCGGCGACCCGGATCGGGTCAGCAAGCTCGAATCGGCGATTCCCATGGCCCGCGGCGGGCGGCCGGATGAAGTAGCGGAGGCGATTGTCTGGTTGCTGTCGGACAAGGCTTCGTATGCGACCGGGACTTTTGTTGATTTGGGGGTGGGCGGTAGGGCTTTGAGCTTTTTGTCGTTAATACCGGCCTCTTCGCGAGCAAGCTCGCTCCCACAGTTGATTTGTGAATACAGACCCCATGTGGGAGCGAGCCTGCTCGCGAAGGGTCAGTCCAGACAACATCTATCCCTCAGAACGACCGCACAATCCGCCCCAACGTCTCCATGGCCTTTTCCGATTCCTCGGTCCACGGGCTACCGTAATTCAAGCGAATGCAATTTCTGAAACGCTGGGTCGGCGAGAAGATCGGCCCCGGCGCGATGCTGATGCCTTGTGCCAATGCCATTTGAAACAATTTCAGCGAGTCCATCTGCTCCGGCAATTCCAGCCATAGAAAATAGCCGCCCGTCGGCTGGCTGACGCGGGTCTGCGCCGGAAAATACCGAGCAATCGCCGCGAGCATCGCGCTCTGTTGTTCTTCCAGGGCATAACGCAGTTTGCGCAGGTGCCGATCGTAGCCGCCGTGTTGCAGATAATCGGCAATCGCCGCTTGCGCCGGCATCGAAGCACAGAGCGAGGTCATCAGCTTCAGTCGCTCGATCTTCTGCGCGAAACGCCCGGCCGCCACCCAGCCGATGCGATAACCGGGCGCGAGACTTTTGGCGAATGAGCCGCAATGCATGACCAGGCCTTCGGTGTCGAAGGCCTTGGCCGGTTTTGGCGCCTGCTGGCCGTAGTAGAGTTCGGCGTAGACGTCGTCCTCGATCAACGGCACCTGATGCTGACGCAGCAGTTCGACCAGTTCCTGTTTCTTCGCCTCGGGCACGGTCGCGCCCATCGGGTTCTGGAAACTGGTCATGCACCAGCAGGCCTTGATCGGATGACGTTCCAGAGTTTGCGCGAGCACGCCGAGGTCGATGCCGTCACGCGGATGCACGGGGATTTCCACGGCTTTGAGCTTCAGCCGCTCGAGCACTTGCAGGCAGGCATAAAACGCCGGAGCCTCGATGGCCACCAGATCACCGGGCTCGGTCACCGCCTGAAGGCACAGGTTCAGCGCTTCGAGGGCACCGTTGGTGATCAGTAGCTCTTCCATCGGCAGCATCAGCCCGCCGACCATGTAGCGCAGGGCAATCTGCCGACGCAGTTGGGGTTGCCCGGCGACATGTCGGTGACGACCATGCGCGGATCCATCTCCCGCGCGGCGCTGGCCAAGGAACGCGACAGACGTTGCAGGGGGAACAGCGTCGGGCTGGGGAAGGCCGAGCCGAAGGGTACGGTGTTCGGGTCTTTGATCGAATCGAGGACCGAGAACACCAGTTCGCTGACGTCAACCTCGGTGGATTCGTTGACTTGGCTGCTGATCACCGGCTCGGAGAATGCGCTCGGCGTGTGGGCGTTGACGAAGTAACCGGAGCGCGGCCGGGCGCGGATCAGACCGCGACGTTCGAGCAGGTAATAGGCCTGGAATACTGTCGACGGACTGACCCCGTAAGTCTGGCTGGCATAGCGCACCGACGGCACCCGCTGGCCGGGGCCGAGAACGCCGGAGCGGATCAGTTCAGCGATGTCGTCGGCGAATTTTTCGTAGCGTTTCATGGTGGATCCGAATGGGGTCTATAAGGAATCGCGTCGCCTCCATTCGCGAGCAGGCTCGCTCCCACAACGACCGCGATTTCCTGTGGGAGCGAGCCTGCTCGCGAATGAAAGCACCGCAGTTTAAGGGCAATCAGCGATTCATCGGCGCCACAAATCGGCTCTTCGCCACGCTGTATACCTGCGGCTCGTCACTGTCTTCAATCCTGAAACTCAACGTCTGCGAACTGCTCGCCGGGCGCTCGGTGGTCATCGCCACCGACACCGGCACATCGACGATCTCCCCGGGCGCCAGGCTCAATGCCGTTTTGCCCTGCAATTCAAACCCGTCGCCATCCACCAGACTCAACCGGTATTCCTGCCGTTGCTGTGTCTTGTTGATCACTTTCAGCGAGTAGATATTCTCGATCTGCCCCTGCGCATTCTCGCGAAACAAGCCGCGATCCTTGGTCACATCCAGCGACACCATCGGCCGCTCGATCAATGCCAACGCCAACGCGCCGATCATCACCAGCAGCACCGCCGTATAGCCAATCAGACGCGGGCGCAGCAGATGCGTCTTGCCACCCTGTAATTCGCGCTCGGAACTGTAGCGGATCAGGCCGCGCGGGTAATGCATTTTGTCCATGATCGAATCACAAGCATCGATGCAGGCTGCGCAGCCGATGCATTCCATTTGCAAACCATCGCGGATATCGATGCCAGTCGGGCAGACCTGCACGCACAATTGGCAGTCGATGCAATCGCCCAGGCCGGCTTCGACCGGGCGCACGTCACGCTTGCGCGGACCCCGGTTTTCGCCCCGGGCGGCATCATACGCAATGGTCAGCGTGTCCTTGTCGAACATCACACTCTGGAACCGCGCATACGGGCACATGTGCATGCACACGGCCTCACGCAGCCAACCGGCGTTGATGTAGGTGGCGGCGGCGAAAAACAGCACCCAGAACAAACTGATGCCACCGATCTGCAGGGTCAGCAGTTCTTCGGCCAGCGGCCGGATCGGGGTGAAGTAGCCGACGAAGGTCAGGCCGGTCATCACGCTGATTGCCAGCCACAAGGTGTGCTTGGCGGCGCGGCGTGCCAGTTTGTTCAGGCTCCAGGGGCGGCTTGCAGTTTGATGCGCTGGTTGCGCTCGCCTTCGGTGATTTTTTCGCACCACATGAAGATCCACGTCCACGAACTCTGCGGACAGGTGTAACCGCACCAGACGCGACCGGCAAACACGGTGATAGCGAAGAGTCCGAACGCAGCAATGATCAACAGCGCCGAAAGCAGAATGAAATCTTGCGGCCAGAACGTCGCGCCAAAGATGTGGAATTTGCTTTCCGCCAGATCCCACAGTACCGCCTGCCGACCGCCCCAGTTAAGCCACACGGTGCCGAAGAACAGCACGAACAGAACGCCGGTGCCGCTCATGCGCAAGTTGCGGAACAGGCCGGTAAAGCTGCGGGTGTGGATCTGCTTGTCAGTGGATCCGCTGGTCGCTTTCAGTGGGCGCGCGGGTACGCTTTTTATCGTTGGCGATGCTTCTACGGTTCGGACGGGGATTTGCTCGCTCATGGTCGTTCGCTCATCAGCCTCCATCAGGCCGATGCACTATGAGCGCCCATCTGTTTGCAGAACAGACTCAGGTTTGGCAATAAAAAGCGGATCAGATGAGGTTTGGCGAAATGCCTGCGACAACTTGAAGCAACCTGCCAGGCAAGGCGCAGACGCCTATTGCAGGCGTCTGCGTCGGGTGTTGATCGAGATCAATCAAACCACCGAATCACTGTCATCGGCCTTCAGATGTTTGCGCCCGTCCTTGGCCCCGGCCACGGTCAAGGCATCCGCTTCTGCTTCGGTGATGTAGGTGCGTTTGCCTTCGATGTCCACGTACGACATGGCTTTGTCGCTATCGGTCATGACTTCCAGGGTGTCGCAGATGCGGATTTCCTCGCCATGTTCGACGGTGAAAAAACACACTTTCTGCTCGGGGTTGGATTCATCGATTCGAACGGGCATGGCGGCAGTCCTTTTTCCGGTTGGGTCTGCATATTAGGAAGCGCAGCGCGCCGTTCGTTCTGCGCAACCGATTAATGGTCGCTGTTGTCCATCGCTTATCAAGCCAATAACAAGGGAGGCACGATGGAAGACTGGTGGGATGAAGTGTGGGCCACGATGCAAGCCGAATTTGCCGACATCGGCGACGCTTCGCAAATGACCCGGATCACCGTACGTCTGGTGATGGCGGCGATTCTCGGTGGGATTCTTGGTTTCGAGCGCGAACATAAAGGCAAGGCAGCGGGCGTGCGCACGCACATGCTGGTGGCGCTGGGCGCGGCGTTGTTTGTGTTGGTGCCACAGACCTCGGGGCGGAATCCGATGCGATGAGTCGCGTGCTGCAGGGTGTGATTGCCGGGATCGGCTTTCTTGGCGCCGGGACCATTCTGAAAAATCAGCAGGGCGACGAAGCTCATGTTAAAGGCCTGACCACGGCGGCAGGGCTATGGATGACGGCGGCGATCGGCGTGGCAGCGGGGCTGGGCAAGGAAGCGACGGCGTTGCTCAGTACCATTCTGGCGTTGGCGATTTTCAGTGTGATGCCGTACGTGGTGAGAATGTTCGAAAAGGACGTCGACAAGAACGACCACCTCTGACTCAGCGCCAACTGATGATCGTTCCCACGCTCCGCGTGGGAATGCCTCAACGGACGCTCCGCGTTCGGCTCTGGATGGGACGCAGAGCGTCCCGGGCTGCATTCCCACGCGGAGCATGGGAACGATCAGGGCTCAGACGATGACCGGCGGCATCGTGCTCGGTGGCTCTTCTTTCGGTGGTGGCGTGGTGCCGGGCGGCTCTTGTTCCGGAACCGCCGGCGGCTCGGTCTCCGGCAGGGTGGGTTTGTCGATGTTCGGATCGGGCGTTTCCGCCGGGATCGGGATGCTCATCAGGTGACCTCCGTATGGCACATGGCGTGGGACGTGCTTAAGTGAGTTGACCCGGCGGCGACAAATTCGATCCGCAGGTTTGTCTTGTTAATTTCATCTGAACTTTTCCCCGCGCCGGTTGCTCGGAACCTAGGTGAGTTCATGACAGGGCCGGCGCTTTGTCGCGAATACTGTTCTGGCACAAGAGCGTCCTTGGGGCGTTAAGGAGAGATGCTCAATGACTGCTGAAAGACCTTCAGAGCTGAGTTACAACCCGCACATGCCGCTGTCGCAGGCATTGCTGCTGCCACGTATCGTCATCGAAAACACCATGCCGACCCTTGATGGCGGGCAGTTTGCCGTCAAATCGATTGCCGGGCGCGAGGTGGTAGTGACCAGCAAAGTCTTTGCGGACGGCCATGACAAGCTCGCCGTGCGCATTCGCTGGCGCGAGGAAGGCCAGGAAACCTGGCAGACCGAAGTCATGTCCGATCAGGGTAACAACACCTGGCAAGGCCGGTTCCGCCCAGAAGAGCAGGGCCGCTACCTGTATTGCATTGAAGCGTGGATTGATCATTTCGCCAGCTTCCAGTACGAACTGGAAAAGAAGCACAGCGCGGCGGTGCCGGTTTCTCTGGAACTGCAGGAAGGCCGGACGATGGTGCAACAGGCCGCCGAACGCAGCGAAGGTCAGCTCAGCGAGCAGCTCGCCGCGCTGCACCACGAATTGTCCGGCCTGCTCGAAACCGAGCAGGTCGCGCTGTTTCTGCACTCGCGCAGTGCCAAGCTGATGGCCCAGGCCGATCATCGCGCCTACCTCAGCATCAGCGCCGAATTCCCCATGGACGTCGAGCGCGAACTCGCCGAGTTCGCCAGTTGGTATGAGCTGTTTCCGCGCTCGATCACCGACGATCCCCAGCGTCACGGCACCTTTAACGACGTGCACTCGCGTCTGCCGATGATTCAGGACATGGGTTTCGACGTGTTGTATTTCACGCCGATTCACCCGATCGGCCGCGCCCACCGCAAGGGCCGCAACAATTCCCTGACGGCCGGCCCGGATGATCCCGGCAGCCCGTATGCGATCGGCAGCGAGGAGGGTGGTCACGAGGCGATTCACTCGCAGCTCGGCACCCGTGAAGATTTCCGCCGCCTGGTGGCTGCGGCAGCCGATCATGGCCTGGAAATCGCTCTCGATTTCGCCATTCAGTGCTCCCAGGACCATCCGTGGCTCAAGGAGCATCCGGGCTGGTTCAACTGGCGCCCGGACGGCACGATCAAATACGCCGAGAACCCGCCGAAGAAATACCAGGACATCGTCAATGTTGACTTTTACGCGCCGGATGCGATTCCGAGCCTGTGGGTCGAGTTGCGTGACATCGTCGTCGGCTGGGTCAAGGAAGGCGTGAAAATCTTCCGCGTCGATAATCCGCACACCAAGCCGCTGCCGTTCTGGCAATGGCTGATCGCCGACGTGCGCACCCTGTATCCGGAAGTGATCTTCCTCGCCGAGGCTTTCACCACGCCGGCGATGATGGCGCGTCTGGGCAAGGTCGGGTATTCGCAGAGCTACACCTATTTCACCTGGCGCAACACCAAGGCCGAACTGGCGGAATATTTCACCGAACTCAATCAGTCGCCGTGGCGCGAATGCTACCGGCCGAATTTCTTCGTCAACACCCCGGACATTAACCCGGCGTTTTTGCATGAGTCGGGGCGTCCCGGTTTCCTCATTCGCGCGGCTCTGGCGACCATGGGTTCGGGACTGTGGGGCATGTATTCCGGCTTCGAGTTGTGCGAATCGGCGCCAGTACCGGGCAAAGAGGAATATCTGGATTCGGAGAAGTACGAAATCCGCGTCCGCGATTTCACCGCGCCCGGCAACATCATCGCCGAGATCGCCCAGCTCAACCGCATCCGCCGGCAGAATCCGGCGCTGCACACGCATCTGGGGCTGAAAATCTACAACGCCTGGAACGACAACATTCTGTACTTCGGCAAGCGCAGCGCCGATGGCAGCAATTTCATTCTGGTCGCGGTCAGCCTCGATCCGCATAACGTGCAGGAAGCGAATTTCGAACTGCCGCTGTGGGAAATGGGCCTACCGGACGACGCGACTACCCATGGCGAAGATTTGATGAACGGCCACCGCTGGGACTGGCACGGCAAATATCAGTTCATGCGCATCGACCCGGCGTATCAGCCGTTCGGGATTTGGCGGATTTCAGCTTCGTAACATTTGCACCGCCTCCGTGGCGAGGGGATTTATCCCCGTTGGGCGCGCAGCGGCCCCTTTTTCAAGCTGCACCGCGTTAACAATTTGCGACTGCTGCGCAGCCGAACGGGGATAAATCCCTCGCCACAGGGGCTCACCACTGCGAGTCCCTCGGTGTATCAGAGAATTTTTCAGGAGTTCCACATGGCGAAGAAACCCAAGGCAGCCGCCTTCATCAAAGACCCGCTCTGGTACAAGGACGCGGTGATCTATCAGGTTCACGTCAAATCGTTTTTCGACTCCAACAATGACGGGATCGGCGACTTTCCCGGGCTTATCGCCAAACTCGATTACATTGCCGACCTCGGCGTCAACACCATCTGGCTACTGCCGTTCTATCCCTCGCCACGTCGCGACGACGGTTACGACATCGCCGAATACCGTGGCGTGCACAGCGACTACGGAACCATGGCCGACGCCAAGCGCTTCATTGCCGAGGCGCACAAGCGCGGGCTGCGGGTGATCACCGAGCTGGTCATCAACCACACGTCTGACCAGCACCCATGGTTCCAGCGTGCGCGCAAGGCCAAGCCCGGTTCGGCGGCGCGGGATTTCTACGTCTGGTCCGATGACGACCAGAAATACGACGGCACGCGGATCATCTTCCTCGACACCGAAAAATCCAACTGGACTTGGGATCCGGTCGCCGGTCAGTACTTCTGGCACCGCTTCTACTCGCACCAGCCGGATCTGAACTTCGACAACCCGCAAGTGATGAAAGCCGTGTTGTCGGTGATGCGTTACTGGCTGGACATGGGCATCGACGGCCTGCGCCTTGACGCGATTCCGTACCTGATCGAGCGCGACGGTACCAACAACGAAAACCTGCCCGAGACCCACGACGTCCTCAAGCAGATCCGTGCCGAGATCGACGCCAACTACCCCGACCGCATGCTGCTGGCCGAAGCCAATCAGTGGCCGGAAGACACACAGCTGTATTTCGGTGACACCGATGCCGCTGGCGTCAATGGCGACGAATGCCACATGGCCTTCCACTTCCCGCTGATGCCGCGCATGTACATGGCGCTGGCGCAGGAAGATCGCTTCCCGATCACCGACATTCTCCGGCAGACCCCGGAAATTCCGGCGAATTGCCAGTGGGCGATTTTCCTGCGCAACCACGATGAGCTGACCCTGGAAATGGTCACCGACCGTGAGCGCGATTACCTGTGGAATTATTACGCGGCTGACCGTCGCGCGCGGATCAACCTCGGTATTCGCCGTCGTCTCGCACCGTTGATGGAACGCGACCGTCGCCGCATCGAACTGCTCAACAGCCTGCTGCTGTCGATGCCCGGCACGCCGACCCTGTATTACGGCGACGAAATCGGTATGGGCGACAACATCTACCTCGGCGACCGCGACGGCGTGCGTACGCCGATGCAGTGGTCGATCGACCGCAACGGCGGTTTCTCCCGCGCCGATCCGGCCAGTCTGGTACTGCCGCCGATCATGGATCCGCAGTATGGCTATCAGTCGGTCAACGTCGAAACCCAGTCCGGCGATCCGCATTCGCTGTTGAACTGGACGCGGCGCCTGCTGGCCGTGCGCAAGCAATCGAAAGCGTTCGGCCGTGGCACGTTGAAAATGCTGTCGCCGGCCAACCGTCGCGTGCTGGCTTATACCCGCGAATACACAGATGTCGATGGCAAGCACGAAATCATCCTGTGCGTGGCCAACGTCTCGCGAAGTGCGCAAGCAGTGGAGCTGGATCTGTCGGCGTACGTCGGCATGGTGCCGGTGGAAATGCTCGGCGGTAACGCGTTCCCGCCGATCGGTCAGTTGAATTTCCTTCTGACCCTGGCGCCCTATGGCTTCTATTGGTTCGCACTGGCGGCGGAAAACCAGATGCCGAGCTGGCACGTCGAGCCGGCGCAGAGCCTGCCGGACTTCACCACGCTGGTACTGAAAAACGCATGGAAGAGCTGCTCGAAGCACCGTCGCGTACGACGCTGGAGCAAAGCATCCTGCCGAGCTGGCTGCAGAACCGTCGCTGGTTCGCCGGCAAGGACGCGGCGATCGAAAAGGTCAATCTGGCTTACGGCGTGCGCTTCGGCGACGTCCAGCATCCAGTGCTGCTCAGCGAAATCGAAGTCACCAGCGGTGGCCAGACCAACCGTTATCAACTGCCGTTCGGCTTCATTGCCGAAGACCATGTCGGCCCGCCGTTGCCGCAGCAATTGGCGCTATCGCGTGTACGCCGTGTGCGTCAGGTCGGTCTGATTACCGATGCGTTCAGCCTGGAGACTTTCGTCCGCGCCGTTCTGCAAGGCATGCAGAACAACACCGTACTGGAATCGATCGAAGGCGAAATCCGCTTCGAACAGACAGATCATCTGGAAAAACTCGGCCTCGGCGCCGAGTCGGATGTGCGCTACCTGTCGGCCGAGCAATCGAACAGCTCCGTGGTTGTCGGCAACAGCCTGGTGCTTAAGCTGATACGCAAAGTCGCTTCTGGCGTACATCCGGAACTGGAGATGAGCGCTTACCTGACCGAGGCCGGGTTTGCCAATATCTCACCACTGCTCGGTTCGGTGATTCGCCGCGACGCGCAGGGTGAAGACAACCTCCTGATGATCGCCCAGGGTTACCTGAGCAATCAGGGCGACGCATGGGAATGGACGCAGAACAACCTCGAACGGGCGCTGCGCGATGAACTGGCCGACGCCATGTCCGAACAGGAGCAGCATTACAACGCGCTCGGCGAGCTGAAGGACTTCGCCGGCATGCTCGGCCAGCGTCTGGGCGAGATGCATCAGGTGCTCGCTGCGCCAACCGACAACGCCGACTTCGCGCCGCAAGTGTCGTCGAGCAAGGACATGGCCGCGACGGCCAAGGATGTCACCGCCCAGGTCGAACATGCCTTGAAACTGCTCAAGCAGCATCAAGGCGAGTTGAACGCGGCGGACCAGAAACTGGTCAAGCGTCTGCTCGACGAGAAGAAAACCATTCTTGCCCATGTGCAGGATCTGGCGAAGAAAGCCACTGGCGGCTTGCGCATCCGGGTGCATGGCGACTTGCATTTGGGTCAGGTGCTGGTGATCAAGGGCGATGCCTACTTGATTGACTTCGAGGGCGAACCGGCGCGGCCGTTGAGTGAGCGTCGCGGCAAGCACAGCCCGTACAAGGATGTCAGCGGTGTACTGCGTTCGTTCGATTACGCAGCGGCGATGACCATCAATGTGCACAACGTTGACAACAGCGTCGAAGCCGAAGCGGCGCGTAAACGTGTCGCCGAGCGTTATCTGCGCGAAGCACGCGAGGCATTTGTCCAGGCATACCGCGAGGCAGCAGCTAGTCTTGAGCATGCCTGGCAGGATCCTGAAGGTGCCGACGCCGCGCTGGCGTTGTTCGGCCTGGAAAAAGCCGCTTATGAAGTGGCCTACGAGGCGGAAAACCGCCCAACGTGGCTGCCCGTGCCATTGCACGGCTTGTATGGATTATTGACAGGGCTTAAACCCTTTTCCGATCTTGGTGGAGAGTAGTCATGAGTTTCTCGAACAAGGAACAGGGTGTGGTAAAGGAAGCATTGTTACCCTCGGCGCGCGACATCGATGCTTTGGTGCGCGCTGAACATCAGGACCCGTTTTCCATTCTCGGCCCGCACGGCGATGGCGCTGGTGGGCAATTCATCCGCGCTTATCTGCCGGGTGCGCTGAGTGTGGCGGTGCTGGACAAGGACAGCGGCGAAGAGCTTGGCCCGCTGGAGATGACCGAGACGCCGGGGTTGTTTGTCGGCCATTTCGATCAGGCCCGACCGTACCTGTTGCGCACGCGCTGGGCCGGTGGCGAGCAGGTCGCCGAAGATCCGTACAGCTTTGGTCAGCTGCTGGGCGAAATGGATTTGTATCTGTTCGCCGAAGGCAATCACCGTGACCTCAGCGCTTGCCTCGGTGCGCAGCTGAAAACCGTCGATGGTGTCGACGGTGTGCGCTTTGCCGTGTGGGCACCGAATGCCCGCCGTGTCTCGGTGGTTGGCGATTTCAACGTCTGGGACGGTCGTCGTCACCCGATGCGCCTGCGCCATCCTTCGGGCGTGTGGGAGTTGTTCATCCCTCGCCTGCAAGCGGGGAGTTGTACAAGTACGAAATCCTCGGCGCCCACGGCATTCTGCCGCTCAAGGCCGACCCGATGGCGCTGGCTACCAGCCTGCCGCCGGATACCGCCTCGAAAGTCGCCTCGCCATTACAGATCGACTGGCAGGATCACGAGTGGATGAATTCCCGTCAGGATCGCCAGCAGCGCTCCAAGCCTCTGTCGATCTACGAGTTGCACGCCGGTTCCTGGCAGTGCGAGCTGGATGATCTCGGCGAAGTCGCGCGCCAGTACACCTGGCCGGAACTGGCCGAGCGGCTGATTCCTTATGTCAAAGAGCTGGGATTCACCCACATCGAACTGATGCCGATCATGGAGCACCCGTTCGGTGGTTCCTGGGGTTACCAGTTGCTTTCGCAGTTCGCGCCGAGCGCACGTTACGGCACACCGGATCAGTTCGCCGCGTTCGTCAATGCCTGTCACCAGGCCGACATCGGTGTGATTCTCGATTGGGTGCCGGCGCATTTCCCCACCGATACCCATGGCTTGGCGCAGTTCGACGGCACCGCGCTGTACGAGTACGGCAATCCGCTGGAAGGCTTCCATCAGGATTGGGACACGCTGATCTACAACCTCGGTCGCACCGAAGTGCACGGTTACATGCTGGCCTCGGCGCTGCACTGGCTGAAACACTTCCATATCGACGGCCTGCGTGTCGATGCGGTGGCCTCGATGCTGTATCGCGATTATTCGCGCAAGGCTGGCGAATGGGTGCCGAACCGCCACGGCGGTCGGGAGAACCTCGAGGCTATCGACTTTCTGCGTCATTTGAACGACGTGGTTGAACTGGAAGCGCCGGGTGCGCTGGTGATCGCCGAAGAATCCACTGCGTGGCCGGGCGTTAGCCAAAGCACCCAGCAGGGCGGCCTCGGGTTCTCCTACAAATGGAACATGGGCTGGATGCACGACTCGCTGCACTACATCCAGCAGGATCCGGTGTACCGCGCCCATCACCACAATGAGCTGAGTTTTGGTCTGGTTTACGCTTGGTCGGAGCGTTTCATCCTGCCGATCTCCCACGACGAAGTGGTGCACGGCAAGCACTCGCTGATCGACAAGATGCCCGGCGATCGCTGGCAGAAGTTCGCCAACCTGCGCGCCTATCTGAGCTTCATGTGGACTCATCCGGGCAAGAAGCTGTTGTTCATGGGCTGCGAATTTGGCCAGTGGCGCGAGTGGAACCACGATCAGCAACTGGACTGGTACCTGTTGCAGTATTCCGAGCACAAAGGCGTGCAGAAACTGGTTGGCGATCTCAACCGCCTGTATCGCGAAGAGCCGGCGTTGCACGATCAGGATGATGCGCCGCAGGGCTTCCAATGGTTGATTGGCGATGATGCGATCAACAGCGTTTATGCGTGGCTGCGCTGGAGCAAGGACGGCTCGCCAGTATTGGTGGTCGCCAACTTCACGCCGGTACCGCGCCAGTCGTATCGCGTCGGTGTGCCGTTCGCCGGGCGCTGGACCGAACTGTTCAACAGCGACGCGGACATTTATGCCGGCTCAAACTATGGCAATGGCGGCGGGGCATTGACCGATGAGGTACCGAGTCATGGTCAATCGTTGTCGCTGGAGCTGAATCTGCCGCCGTTGGCGGTGTTGATTCTCAAGCCGCAGGGCTGATCCAGGAACAGTAAAACTGTGGGAGCGGGCTTGCCCGCGAAGAGGCCGCCATATTCAGCATTTTTGTTGACTGACACGCCGCCATCGCTGGCAAGCCAGCTCCCACAGGATTTTCGGTAGTCTGGAGATCACCAGCGCATCCGCACGCCGAGGCTGCCAATGATGCCGTTCAGATCATTGTCATCCACATCGCTGCTGTAATCGGCGCTCATGTACAGGCTCACTGCCGGCGTGACCCGCGCCACCAGTCCCAGTCCCAATTCCACTGTTGAAGACTTGCGGCTGCTGCTGATCTTGTCGACCTGATCCAGCGTCAACGTGCTGCCGCTGTAGACGGTGTGCCAAAGGTTGGTGCGCACGTAGGGTTCCACCGGTAAGCCATTCAAGTCATAACTGCCCTTCAACCGCGCACCGACGCGGCCGCTCCACGCGGTCAGGTCGGACGAAGCGGCGTTGCCCGAGCCGGCATAAGGCGCATCAAGGCTGATCCGCTGGTTGATCAATTGCGCCTGCGGTTCAACCACCCAGTTCTCGCTCAGGCCGATCGGATAACCGCCCTCGACCGAAAATGTCATTGCACTGCCTTCGGTGGCCTGACGATTACCTTGCGCAGTGCGACTGAAACCGCTGACCCGACCGCCGCTGGCCGAGACGTCTACGTGCCAGCCCTGCGCGCCGATCAGGCTGTAATAGGCGCCCAGGTTCTGGCCTTGCAAATTCAAGCGGCCAGTGTTTAGGGCGGAGAGGGTGCGTCGGGTCAGTACGCCATCGGCACTCATCTGAATCTGATTGTCGCCGCCGATCAGGCCAACGGTCTGGGTAGCGCCATTACCGCTTTTCAGCGTAACCACCGCCGGGCCTTTGTACTCGCCGCCGGGCATCGCATAACCGGAGGACAGTGCATCAGTCTGCGCGCGCCGGGCGCTCCTGCCGTACAGCTCATCCCATGCGGAGGGCGCAAGATCTTCAGTGATCAGGCGCGAACTCTGGTGACTCAGCGGCAGCGGCCCGGGCGTTATCACGGTCACCGGCAAGGTCATCACCGGCACGTCGGCGCGATACCACGTGGATTCATCCGCCGCAGACTCCGCATGCGCCTCCATGGACGAGCACAGCAGCAGTGAACCTGACACTGTGCAAAAAGTGATTTTCAGTTCGTGTGGGGTCAGTGAAGTTTTCATGGAGGTCTACCTTGCAAGCGCATGCGTCATCTCGGGTCTGGCGTCTCTCCTACCCCGAACGAGGGGCGACCGAATAGAGCGGGGCGAACCGCGGCTGCTCGATTTCCCGAGTGCCGGAAGGTCAGCCCCATTAAGTGTTTCCGGGGTAGTAAGGTAGAGATAAGAAGAGCGACGCCTGCGCGTCAAGAAAATGCGCGATGAATGGCGGGCTTAAATCAGTCTTCGCAAGCGTTTGTTTTTCTGAACATAACTAAGTGGTTGTTTGCATGGAAAAACGCTTGCGAAGTATTCATATGACGGTTTTTTGCCGCCGACGAAAGGTCATTCCTACCGGTAGTTACCGGAAGGACATGCCATGTAGTTGCTGTCAAAAACGCAGCTACAGGTGCACCTCAACTGCTAACGGCAAGTGATCCGAAAGATGCGTCCACGGTTTGTTGCCGAGAATTCTTGGATCATGGCTGCTGGCATTGCGCAGATAGATCCGGTCAAGTCTCAACAAGGGAAACCGCGCCGGATAAGTTTTCGCTGGGCGCCCATGATGGCGCTCGAAAGCCTCGTGCAAATAATCGCGACGGGCGAGGGCAGCATTACCTTGCAACTGCCAGTCGTTGAAATCGCCGGCGATGATCACCGGCGCATCCTCCGGCAGCGATTCAAGCAACTGGCAGAGCAGTTGCAACTGCAATTGCCGATGGCTTTCCAGCAGACTCAAATGCACACAGATCGCATGCACCTCGTCATGTCCAGGCACATCGAGTATGCAGTGCAACAGCCCGCGCCGTTCTGGGCCAGTGATCGAGACGTCGAGGTTGCGGTATTCGCGAATCGGGTATTTCGACAGCAGCGCGTTGCCATGATGACCGTCGGGATAAACGGCATTGCGCCCGTAGGCAAAATCGCTCCACATACTGTCGGCAAGAAATTCGTATTGCGAGGTCTGCGGCCAGTCGTTGTAGCGACTCGAATGGCGTTCGTGTTCACCCACCACTTCCTGCAGAAACACCAGATCGGCCGAGGTACTGCGCATCGCTTCGCGCAGCTCCGGGAGGACGAAGCGCCGATTCAGTGCGGTGAAGCCCTTGTGGGTGTTGACCGTGAGTACCCGCAGGCGATGAATGACTGGCGCGTCGACCGCTTGACGCTTGGGATCGCTGGACACGTTCACTCCTCTGAATTGGGCCATGCCTGTTCATGCGACTGGTTTGAGGGGGTGGCAGTTCCTTACAGAAATGTTTGATCGTACACAGGACTCTGTGGGAGCTGGCTTGCCAGCGATGGGGCCAAATCAGCAGTATCTCTGTTGCCTGATACACCGCTATCGCTGGCAAGCCAGCTCCCACAGGGTTTCACGGTGTCAGAGGTCTTTGGCGTTCAGAAGAAGACGATTTCATACGGCAGGCGCATCCGTTCCAGCAGCACCGGTGGCAGCAGCGGGGCGATGCCGATGGCCGGTTCGCCTTTGAGCTGGCTGGCGTAAGCGTGGGTGGCGTGGCTCTTGCGCGCGACTGTCCAGGTGTCGAGACGCAGCTTGCGCGCACGCTCCCAGGGAATCATTTGCTGCTCGCGCTCCGGCCAGTGCCAGGCCCACACCGGCACATCGTGGTAGGTCGCCCCGGCCTTCTGCGCCGCATCGAAACTGGCCCGGCCGACCACTTCATGGTCCGCTGGACCATCCTTGCGCCAAGTGCTGAACACCACGTCGCCCGGGCGCAGGTAACGCCCGATGAATTCGGTCAGTTGGCTTTGCTGATCGCTCAGCGCGTTATCGGTAAAACCGCCGCGCACCCATTTCAGGCTGTGCATCGGCAGGCCGAGACGGCGCAGGGCTTCGACGCTTTCCTGCGGACGGAACACGCTCAGGCGTTGTTCCGACCATTGCCGCGAGCCGGGGTGGCTGGCGCTGCCGTCAGTAATCGAGAGCAATTGCAGAGGATGACCGAGGCTGGACAGCAGCTGCAGCAAGCCGCCGCAGGTGACGACTTCATCGCCCGGATGCGGGGCGATCACCACGGCGCGGGCGCCGGCGGGAACCAGACTGTGGGTGTTGATGACGGGAATATTGTCGAGCTGCGGCGCGCTGTTCCAGATCTGGGCTGGCAGGCCGTGTTCGTTGAGCAATGACGGTTTCATGAGTGCGACGTCCTTGTGGTGTCTCGCCCTCAGTCGTGAGCAGCCGAGGCTGTCGCGGCCCGTGAAGGCAAATGAATAGCAACGGTGCAGTGCTCCAACCCTTGGATTACTGCGAGGCAGAGTATTGCTCAAGACTCGGCATTCGTCGCGTCACAGATCAATCTGATACGTATTTTTTATTCCAGCTGTGCCAGATTGCGCAGGAAGTCACCGAATCCGCCCTTGGCCCGACTGTCGAGACGGGCGCTGGTGTGCACCTGCGGACGGTGACTCCAGGCAATATTGGCGCCGCTGCGTTCCAGCGCACGGACCAGTTGCACGTCCTCATCACAGGTCAGCGGTTTGAAGCCGCCGGCCAGGCGATAGGCCTCGGCACTGACGCCGAGGTTGGCACCGTGAATATGGCGATGGCCATCGCGGGCCTGGTAATGACGGTGATAGCGAATTTGCGCCGCTTCATCAATGGATTCATGCCAGTGCTCGACGGTGACCGTACCGCACACGGCATCTGCTTCCAGGCCCAGTTGCGCCGCCAGCCAGTCATAGGCAACGCGGCTGTCGGCATCGGTGCAAGCGATCCAGCGTGCACCGCGCTCGAGCAGCAGGCGCGCACCGGCGGCGCGGGCTTCGCCAACGTTGCGCGCATCGATCTGCAGGCTCAGCACCGGATAAGCGCTGACGATCTGTGCCGAGCCATCGCTGCAGCTGTCGAGCACCACGAGAATTTCCACTGGCTCGCCGGCCAATTGTCCATGCTGGCTGGCACGCAAGGCGGCCCGCAGACATTCATCAAGCAGCGCCTCTTCGTTATGCGCCGGAATCACGATACCGATCAACGCAAGCCCTCCAGGGCAGCCACCGAGCGTGGCTCACGGCTCCACAATTCGAGAATGAAATCCGCTTCCTGATGCAGCACCAGACGCGGCAACGCCAGTTGATCGTGGATCTGATCGTGAACTTGACGTGCATTCAACGGACAGCCTTCAATCGGCGGGCGCCAGTGACAGGCCAGCAATTGGCCGTCAGCCGTCAGCGATTCGCTGATCCGGCGGATCACTTCTGTCAGATCCTGCTCGTCGAGGTAGTAGCCGATTTCGCTGAAGACGATCAGGTCGAATTTTTCCTCCGGCCAGTCAGCCGGCAGGCGTCCCTGGCGGACTTCGGCATGCTCGAATACGCTCAAGCGAGTACGTGCGAGCTGCACCGCCGCGCTTGCGGTATCGCAACACAGCAGGCGGCCGCAACGCGGAGCCAGCTCTGCACTCAGTTCGCCGTTGGCGCAACCCGGCTCGAAGACGGACCGGTAGCGAGGACGGGGCAGGGCAGCGAGGGTGACCGCGCGTTTGCGCTGTTCGTACCAGCGCTGGCGGAACGCCCATGGGTCGTCATTGCCCGCGAACAGGCCGTCGAAATAGCGATCATCGACACTCACAGGAACACCACTTCAAAAGGTTGCAACAAACGATCGAGTACATAGGGCGCGAGAACTGGCCCAAGTCCGACGTCGCGGTCGCCTTCCAGCTGGCTGGCGAAAGCATGGACCGCGTGGCGTTTGCGCGCGATGTGCGTGGGTGACAAGAGAATCTTGCGTGCCCGCTCCCATGGAACCGAAGCGTCTTCCGGGGTTGCCCAGTGCCAGGTCCAGACCGGAAGTTCATGGCAGGTCGCACCGACGCGTCGCGCCGCTTCGACACTGGCACGGCCGACAGCCTCATGATCGCTGTGGCCGTCCTGGCGCCAGGTCGTGAAGACTACGTCGCTGGCATGCAGATAGCCGGCGATGAATTCGCTCAACTCCGGTTCCTGAGCTGCGACTTGGGTGTCGGTAAAACCACCGCGCAGCCATTTCAGGCTGTGCATCGGCAGACCTAGACGACGCAGGGCTTCGGCGGATTCTTGCGGTCGCACCACGCTCAAACGCTCGACTGTCCAGCGTTGCGAGCCGGGGTGACTGGCGCTGCCATCGGTGACCGAGATCAACTGCAACGGCCGTCCCGCCGCCGCCAGCAATTGCATGAT
This sequence comes from Pseudomonas sp. B21_DOA, assembly GCA_030544685.1. Classification (NCBI taxonomy): domain Bacteria; kingdom Pseudomonadati; phylum Pseudomonadota; class Gammaproteobacteria; order Pseudomonadales; family Pseudomonadaceae; genus Pseudomonas; species Pseudomonas sp. B21_DOA. Next base: position 3,857,241 of record CP086683.1, read on the forward strand.
GCCGCCGCAACCGAGCACTTCGTCATCCGGATGCGGCGCGACGATCACCGCCCGCGAGCCCAGCGGTACGAGGTCAAGAATGTCAATGGCGGGCAGCTCGGCCAGACGCCGCGAAGCCTGCCATTGCTGCAGCGAAGTGCCTTGACCGACGATCGGGTTGTCCTTCATAGCGCCCAGACCTCGCAGGACTGCTCAGCAATCTGCTGGCCCAGTGCAGCAAGGTCGCGTTCGGCGTGGCTCTGTCGCAGGAACACCGGCAAGTCGGCACTCAATCGCGCGAAATGCCGATCCTGACAAAACGGCCGGGCACCCAGTGCGCGACCGACTTCACGCATGACCTGTTCGGCAGACTGTTCGACCACGGCGCGGGCGCGTCGGGCGAGCAGTTCAGCATCGGCCTCGGGCTGCGCGTCGATTTGCAACGCACTGAAGCGCAGCACATCGGCCGCCGCCTGCAGTGCGGTGTCAGTCGCACCGAGGTGGGCAAGGGCATGCGGTTCATCACGCTGCGCGCAATGCTGGCGCAGCCCTTCGGCGATCCGCCGCGAAGCGCCATACCAGCAAGCCGCGATACCGATCCCGCCTTGCCAGAAACCCGGCCGTTGCAGGTAATCGCCGGGGTTACCAATGGCCTGCGCTTCAGCGTTGTCGAACAGCACCTCGACGCTGCCAGTCGCCGCCATGCCCACGGCCTGCCAGCCTTGATCGGTGATGGTCACGCCAGGCTGATCAAGTGCGACTGCCACCAGTTGCTGCTGACCGTCCGCGTCCCACGCAGTGAGCAAGGCGTGGCTGAGCACCGCAGCGCCAGAACACCAGGCCTTGCGCCCGTTCAACGTCACCATATGCCCGGCCGGCGTGATTTTCACCCGTGCCTGCGGCGGTTCGGCGGCCCACATGCCCCACGTACTGCCCGGGGTTGGCGTGCCGCCCAATTGCTCGATGATCGCCAGAGCATCCGTATGGCCTTCGTAGAGTTTGCACAGGCCTAAATCGTGCCCGCCGACTTCCGCAAGACGCTGAAAGCGCTCCAGCGTGTGACCGCTGCCGGGCAACGGCAAACGGTCGAGTCCGGCCTCGACCATTGCCCGCAGGCAACGGCCGAGGGCGTTGGTGTCGGCGTAATCTGGCGGACGGCGGGCCAGATAATGTTGAAAGTCCATATCATTCTTCTTCGTCGCGTTGCAGTTCGAACAACAGCAACGAACGTCCGGTCACCGAATATTCATGGCCGAAGTCGAAGCGTTCCTGGCCGCGAATCGCCGGCTGATTGGTGTCGATCATGCAGGTCCAGAAGCCACCATCCGGCACTTCCGGCAGGGTGAAGTTGACGATGTCGTGGTGCGCATTGACCACCAGCAGCAGGGTCGCATCGGCACCTTTGCGACGGATGCCGGTTTCCTGCGCGCGACCATCGAGCAGCATGCCCAGGCAGCGGTTGTGCGCGTCGTGCCAGTGCTCGGTGGTCATTTCGGTGGCGTCCGGGGCCAGCCAGGTTACGTCTTTGACGCCGATGTCTTCGTTGTACTCGCCGACCAGGAAGCGCCCACGACGCAGGATCGGATAAGTCAGACGCAGCTTGATCAGGCGCTTGACGAATTTCAGCAGCGCCTTGCCGTCCTCGCTCAGATCCCAATTGACCCAACCGATTTCGCTGTCCTGGCAATAGGCGTTGTTGTTGCCGTCCTGGGTGCGGGCGAATTCATCACCGGCAACGATCATCGGCGTACCTTGGGCCAGCAGCAGAGTGGCAAAGAAATTGCGCATCTGCCGGTGGCGCAGGGCGTTGATTTCCGGATCGTCGGTCGGACCTTCGACGCCGTGGTTCCACGACAGGTTGTTGTTGCTGCCGTCCTGGTTGTTCTCGTCGTTGGCTTCGTTGTGCTTGTCGTTATACGAGACCAGATCGTTGAGGGTGAAACCGTCGTGGGCGGTGATGAAGTTCACCGACGAATACGGCCGTCGCCCACGCTGGTTGAACATCTCACCGGAAGCAGTCATGCGGCTGGCGAAATCGGCAAGCTGAGCGTCGTCGCCTTTCCAGAACGCGCGCACGGTGTCGCGGAATTTGTCGTTCCACTCAACCCAGCCCGGCGGAAAGTTGCCGACCTGATAACCGCCGGGGCCGCAGTCCCAGGGTTCGGCGATCATTTTCACCTGACGCAGCACCGGGTCCTGACGGCAGGCGACGAGGAAGCTGTGGCGCTCGTCAAAACCATCGTGGTAGCGGCCAAGAATGGTTGCGAGGTCGAAGCGGAAGCCATCGACGTGCATCTCGCTGGCCCAGTAGCGCAGGGAGTCAGTGACCATTTGCAGCACGCACGGGTGGCTCAGGTCCAGGGTGTTACCGGTGCCGGAATCGTTGATGTAGTAGCGCTTGTCGTCCGGCATCAAGCGGTAGTAGGAGGCGTTGTCGATACCGCGCATCGACAGCGTCGGGCCTTGCTCGTTGCCTTCGGCGGTGTGGTTGTAGACCACGTCGAGAATGACTTCGAGGTTGGCATCGTGCAGATGCGCGACCATTTCCTTGAATTCGGCAATCTTGCCACTGGCCAGATAACGCGGGTCCGGGGCGAAGAACGCAATGCTGTTGTAGCCCCAGTAGTTGGTCATGCCTTTTTGCAGCAGATGCTGATCGTTGACGAAGGCATGAATCGGCAGCAATTCAACGGAAGACACGCCGAGCTCGCGGATGTGTTCGAGCACATCGTCGACCATCAAACCGCCGAACGTGCCGCGCAGGTTTTCCGGCACCGACGGGTGACGCATGCTGATGCCGCGCACGTGGGTTTCATAAATGATGGTCTTGTCCCACGGCACGCTGACGCGATGATCATTGCCCCAGGTGTGCGCCGGGTCGATGACCTTGCACTTGGGCACGAATGGCGCGCTGTCGCGTTCGTCGAAACTGAGGTCGGCGTCAGGATGGCCGATGGTGTAGCCGAACAGCGCTTCCGACCATTTCAGCTCGCCGACCAGTTGCTTGGCGTACGGGTCGATCAGCAGCTTGTTGTGGTTGAAGCGATGGCCGTTGGCCGGGTCGTAAGGACCGTACACGCGGTAGCCGTAGATCAGGCCCGGATGCGCATCGGGCAAGTAGCCGTGGTAGATCTCATCGGTGTATTCGGGCAGTTCGATGCGCTCGAGTTCGACTTCGCCGCTGTCGTCGAAAATGCACAGCTCGACTTTGGTGGCGTTGGCGGAAAACAGAGCAAAGTTAACCCCCAGACCATCCCAGGTAGCACCGAGCGGGAAGGGCAGACCTTCACGAATTCTCGACGGCTCGGCGTGCGCAGCGGGTTCGGCTTTCTTTGGACGGGTCATGATTGCTCCTGCAAAAAAACGGGACAGTTCAGGCAATGAGATTTCCTTGTGGGAGCGAGCTTGCTCGCTCCCACAGGGATTGGATTTTTCTCCCGCATTGGGGAGGGGCTTTCTTCGGGGCGCAAAACCCCATGTGGCGAGCACGCTCGCCACACAATCATTCAGTTCAAATATGGATCGGGTCAGTTCGCCGGGGGCTTCTTCGCTGCTCGCGGCTTTTTCTCGGCTGCCTTTTCGCCCGGCGGAACTACTTTTGGCGTGGCCGCAGGTTTTGCTTTCGTCGCGGGTTTGGCTTTGGCAGCAGCCGGTGTCTTGGCGTCGAGCGCTTTGGTTTCGGTGCTCTTCGCCGCTGTGGTCTTGCCAGCCACCTTGCTGCCAGCCGCCTTCGGTGGCTTCTTCGGCGCCAGCGCTTCGGCCTCGGCCAGCTTGCGCGCCATCTCCCAATGACGTTCTTCGTGGCCTTCAGGCTTCCCTTCCGACTCCCAGATCTGATAGGCGAATTCGCGAATGCGTTTATCGTCGGTGCTCATCGCAATGCTCCTGAACTGAACTCATGCTTGTGTCGAGTGTTGGATAAAGAGATTGACCGGGACATCCCCCAGCGCTTCGCTGACATTCAGCTCCCTGTTTTGTGTGACTACGCTGCTGGCAAAAAGTCCCCTCAGGTTTGTATCCGAAGCGGCGGACGGTAAAACCACCCGCGTATCGCCCCAGCGCAGCGCATCGACTTGCGGGACGGCACTGTTTTCCAGCAACGTTGCGCAGCGCACCGGCACCACGACAACGGCCCGCACACCCTCGTGTTCGCGGGCGAATGCCAGTACGTTGTGGGCCTGACTGCCCAGCACTTCCAGTGGCTGGTAATCGCCACGGCGGAACAGCTCGCTGTGCTCCTTGCGCAGGTTCAATACCGCGCTGATCAGCGCCTGTTTGATGCGCCCGTCGCGCCAGTCCCTGAGTAGTTCGGCACTTGGCACGGACGCCTGCAACGCTTGCTCGCGGGCGGCGTAATCCACCGGCCTGCGGTTGTCCGGATCGACCAGACTGAAATCCCAGTACTCATTGCCCTGATACAGATCCGGCACTCCCGGCACGGTCATGCGCAGCAAGGTTTGCGCCAGCCCGTTGAGCGCGCCGGCAGCGGCGATACTGTTGACGGTTTTGCTCAGCGCCGCTCGCAGCAATTCGCCTTCTTCGCCGGTCAGGAGTTTTTCCGTGAAGGCCTGCGCCGCGCTTTCATAGGCTTCGTTCGGTGCGCTCCAACTGCTTTGCAGCTTGGCCTCGCGCAAGGCTTTCTGCTGCCATTGCCAGATGCGCTTGGCGTAGTCGGCGAAACCAGCCTGGTCATCGTCCTGCAGATCCAGCGGCCAGCTACCGAGCAAGGCTTGATACAGAATCAGTTCGTCGCCAGCGGACGGTGCGTCATCTTCGATGCGGACCGGGCGGGCGAGGGCGCGCCACAGTTCGACCTGGTCGGCGTACCAATGACTGCGCTCGCTGAGCACGGCCAAGCGGGCGCGGGTGTCTTCGCCACGCTTGTGGTCGTGAGTGGCGGTGGCCAGCAGGTTGTCGGGAAACTCCGCCATGCGCTGCTGATTGACCTCGTGGAATTCGCTGACCGGCGCGCTGAATTGCTCGGTGTTGTAACCGACATCATTGCGCGACAGCAGCACCGCCGAACGATAAAGCGCGGTGTCTTCCACGGCTTTGGCAGCCGCCGGCGAGGTCAGTTGCTGGAAACGCACGCAAGCATGCTTGAGGATCTTGCGTGAACGCCCGCGTGGCTTGCGGCGCCAAGGCGTGCCGCCGAGCCAACTGGCGACCGAGTCGAGTACTGGCCAGTCAGCCTCGCTGAGGGTCTGCCGCGCTCCGTCCATGGCGTGCTGGAAAATTGCTTCGTCCTGCTCGGAACGCCCCATGGCGCTGATGTAGGTGCGATAAACCGGGAAGTGCACGATCAACGCGTGCAGCACGCGGCGAATCGCGCCCAGGGTCAGGTCGCGGGTCATCAGGTCATCCCGCGCGACTTGATGCAGCGCCTGCGCGACACTTTCGAAATCGCTGGCCAGCGAGCCGTTGAGGATCTGCTGACGAGCCAACTGCGCTTCTTCAATAAACGCTGCCGGGCGCTCGGTGCGGCGCTGCCACAGCTCGCCCAGCACATGTTCGCCGTCCGGGTCGTGTTGCAGCAGCGACAGCTGATTCATGAACTCATAACCGGTGGTGCCGTCCACGCTCCAGTCGCGGCGCAGGGTTTCGCCCTCGCCGAGGATCTTCTCGACATAGATCGGCAGGTGCCGTCCCGGTGCAAGGTGATCAAGACGCCGGCGCAGCTTGCGGCAGTAGCCACGCGGGTCGGCGAGGCCGTCGATGTGGTCGATGCGCAGACCGTCGACCAGACCTTCTTCAACTAACTGGAAGATCTTGCCGTGGGTCGCTTCGAACACCGCCGGGCGCTCGACGCGCAGGCCGCCAAGCTCGTTGATGTCGAAGAAGCGCCGCCAGTTGATGTCGTCCGCCGCCGTGCGCCAACTGGCCAGGCGATAACTTTGCCGTTCCAGCAGTTCGTGAAGCTTGTGAAAGCCTTCCTCGGTGGTGGAATCGTACTGAGCGAGGTTGCCTTCGATAGTCGCCAGAACATGCGGATCGCTCGCCAGTTCGCGCAACTCTTGCTTGAGCGGCATCGCCAACGAATGGGCATCGGTCTGGTAGCTGAGTGTGCTGAAGCGATCGGCCAGAGACTTCAGCGTGTCGTCGGACTTGAGTAGCTCGCCATAGTTGTTCGGGCAGATCGGGAAGTGATGGTCGTAATGTTCGACGTCGAACGTGCCGGTCTGCGCGTTGAATTTCAGCTTCAGCGTGCCTTCCTGCAACGCCACGCCGTAATCACTGCCAAGGAACGGCAGCAGCAACTGGCCTTCCATCAACGGGTCCGGCGAGTGCCACTGAATGTCGAAGAATTCGCCGTACGGGCTCAGGCGTCCCCATTCCAGCAAGTCGAGCCACCACGGGTTGTCGTTGCCACCCACGGCCATGTGGTTGGACACGATATCGAGGATCAGGCCCATGTTGTGTTCGCGCAGGGTGCTGACCAGTCGGCGCAATGCCGGCTCGCCGCCCAGCTCAGGGTTGACCTGGGTCGGGTCGACCACGTCGTAGCCATGCATGGAACCGGCGCGCGCCGCCAGCAATGGCGAGGCGTAGATATGGCTGATACCGAGGCGGGCAAAGTACGGCACCAATGGCACCGCTTGTTCGAGGGTAAAGCCTTTGTGAAATTGCAGACGCAAGGTGGCGCGCAATGGCTGGATTTGCTGTTGATTCATTGGTCACGCTCAGTGGCTTGTAGGCGCGCGCAAGCCAGCAGTTCCAGGCGGCGGGCGGCATCGGGGCCGTCCAGCAATGCTTCGCTGGGACCGGGCAAACGTCGCGACCAGTTCGGATGTGAGTCGGTGGTGCCGGGCAGATTCGCCTGTTCATCGATACCCAACGCATCTTCCAGCGGCAGCAGCACCAGCGGAGCGCGGGTGTGGCCGAGGAAACGCACGCTGGCATCGACCACTTGATCGGCCTCGTGGGACTCTTCACGGAAATTCTGCGGATCCTGGCGAAGCGCATCGCGCAGGCCTTCGCGTTCGCGCTCGCGATGTCGACGCCAGTCGATTTCGCCGTTGGCATCGACCAGACCCAGGCGCGCATTCCAGTCGATATCGCGGCCATGCCACCAACCGTTGAGTGTTGGCAGGTCATGGGTGCTGGTGGTGGCCAGCGCGTCATCCGGCCAGTCGAGAATCGGTTTGAAACGAGTGTTGTCCTGCTCGAACAACAGCACGCGCATACCCAGAATCGAACGCGCCGCGAGTTTCTCGCGCAGACCTTCCGGTACGGTGCCGAGGTCTTCGCCGAGCACGATGGCCTGGTGCCGATGCGACTCAAGGGTCAGCAGACGCAGCATGTCGTCGAACGGATAATACAGATAGGCACCGTCGGCCGGGTCAGCGCCGTTGGGGATCACCCACAAGCGTTGCAGGCCCATGACATGGTCGATGCGCAGGCCGCCAGCATGGGCGAAGTTGGCGCGCAACATGTCGATGAAAGCGCGGAAACCGTTGCGGATCAGACCTTCGGGCGAGAAGGCGGAAATGCCCCAGCCCTGGCCGCTGCGATTGAGGATGTCGGGCGGCGCGCCCACGGTCAGCGAAGCGAGCAACTCATCCTGAAAGCTCCACGCCTGGCTGCCGGCGCCATCAGCACCGACGGCAAGGTCAGCGATCAGACCGATGCCCATGCCGGCGCTGCGTGCAGCAGTTTGTGCGCGTTCGAGACAGCGATGGATCAGCCATTGGCAGAAAGCGAAATAGCCAATGCGCTCGGCGTATTCCTCGGCAAACGCGCTCAGCGCTGCGCCGCGCGGGTCGTGCCAGTGCTCAGGCCATTCGCGCCAATCGAGGCTTTCGCCACGGGCGGCGCGCATTTCCTGAATCGCTTCAAAGCGGCAATGGTTTTCCAGCGCTTCGCCACCGGCGTGACGGAAACTGGCGAAGTCGGCGTGCAGCGGGTGCTCGCCAGCGACAAAACCGTCGTACAAAGCTTGCAGCAGCTTCTGCTTGGCCTCAGCGGCAGCCGGCCAGTCGATCAGTTTGAGATTTTCCAGTTGCTCGAACTGCGCGGCCAGGCCACTGGCATCGATCGCATCACGCAAAGCGCGTTCGCCAAGAATGCTGCCCGGCGCCGCATACAGTGAATTGAGAAACAAACGACTGGAAGGTGAATAGGGGCTGTAACGGCCGGTGTCGGCGCTGAACATCGCGTGCATCGGGCTGATTGCCAGTGCATCGGCGCCACGTTCGCCAGCCACGCGGACCAGTTCTTCCAGCGCCTGAGTGTCGCCAAAACCCCGTCGCCAGGACGACGCAACGCATACAGCTGTGCGCTCAGCCCCCAGGCGCGCGGGATCGGGCTGTCGACCGCATCGCCGACGCTGAAGCAGCGCTCGGGCGCGACCGCCAAAGTGAAGTACTGATCGCCAATGTGCACTTGCTGATAACCGACCGGAATCAGACCCGGCAGCATCGCTTCGTTGTCCAGCTTGAGACTCATCTGCGAGCCGTCTTCAAGATGAATTTCGCAAGGCGTTTCCGGTGAAAAGTAGCGACTCAGATCGAGGGCAACACCCACGTCGCAGGTCAGCAGGGGCGGCAAGTGGCGGTCTTGCTGGACCTCTTGCAGTTCCAGCAGGCTGGCATCGATTTCTTGCGCGGTGCTGGCGGGGTGGCCGAGTCCGATCAGGACATTGCGCAGCACAGCAGGAGCGACTTTTTGCTGACGCCCGTTGGCGTCGATCCAGTCGACGGCAAGGCCGGCTCGGCTGGCGAGTATTTCCAGTTGCGCATCGCTCATAGGCGCTCTCCATCCAGGGGTGCATAACGGGTGCGGCCGTGAGGCTGACGAGCGCGGTGTACGCCGGCAGTTGATTCGGGTCCGACAGATCAAGGGCCGGCGGCTGTTGGAACAACCACTCGGTATGGGTCTGTGCAGGGTTGACCACTGCCGTATCACTGAGGTTCAGGTCAATTCGCAGCTCACTGCCATTGCCCAGCCGCCAGCGTGCGCTGACCGCGCCATAGCCGAGCATCTGCGCACCCAGAGCCTGGGTTCCGGAGAGATTGGGAATGATGTACTGGTGACGCAACTTCAGCAGTTGACGGTAGAGCTCCTGGGTCTGCTGTTGCAATGGCGTGCCGCTGCCGGACAAACGCGGCTGCGAGGCGCGGAAAGTTTCTTCAGCATTCGGATCGGGAATCTGCTCGCGCTTGTGCGGATCGGTAAAGGCACTGAACGCGGCGAATTCATTACGCCGGCCTTCACGCACCAGCTCTGCCAGTTCACCGTGGTGGCTGGTGAAAAACAGGAACGGTTGCTCGGCGGCAAATTCATCGCCCATGAAGATCAGCGGAATCATTGGCGACAGCAGCAACAGCACCGTCGCCGCCTGAACTGCGCGCGGGTCGGCAAGTTGATGCAGGCGCTCGCCAAACGCGCGGTTGCCGATCTGGTCATGGTTCTGCAGGAACAGCACGAAAGCGGTGGAGGGCAGATGCTCGCTCGGCTCGCCGCGTGGTTCACCATGCCGAGTGATGTGGCCCTGGAACACGAAGCCCTGACTCAGGCAACGCACCAATTGCTCGGTAGGTTGCGCGGCGTAGTCGGCGTAATAGGCGTCGGTTTCGCCAGTCAGCAGTACGTGCAAGGCGTTATGACCGTCGTCGTTCCATTGCGCGTCGTAATCGGTTTCCAACAGGCTCGACTGGTTGAGCTCATTCTCGACGGTCAGCCAGACGTGGCGGGTGGGGTCGATCTGCTGGCGAATGCGTCGGGCCAGGTCGCTGAGGAAATCCGGGTCTTCAATCGCATGCACCGCATCCAGACGCAGGCCGTCGAAACGGTATTCGAGCAGCCACATCAGCGCGTTTTCAATGAAGAACTCGCGCACTTCAGGGCGGCGGAAGTCGATCGCCGCGCCCCAGGGCGTGTGCTTGTCTTCGCGAAAAAACCTTTGGCGTAACGATGCAAATAGTTGCCGTCGGGACCGAAGTGGTTGTAGACGACGTCGAGAATCACCGCCAGGCCATGGCCGTGCGCGGTGTCGATCAGGTGTTTGAGTTGGTCCGGCGTACCGTAGGACGCTTGGGGGCGTAAGGCAGCACCCCGTCGTAACCCCAGTTGCGATCACCGGGGAATTGCGCCAGCGGCATCAGTTCGATGGCGGTAACGCCCAGCGCAACCAGCCGCGCCAGATGCTGTTCGACTTCGGCAAACCCACCGAGCGCACCGACGTGCAACTCGTAAATCACCGCTTCGCTCCATGGCCGGCCATTCCATGCGGTGTGCCGCCATTGATAGGCGTGCGGGTCGACGACCACGCTATGACGGTCGAGGTCACCATCCTGGGCCCTGGAGGCCGGGTCCGGCACCTCCAGTTCGCCATCGATGCAGTAACGGTAGCGACTGCCCGCCGGGCAATTGGCCTTGATTACAAACCAACCGTCGCCCTGAGGCAGCATGGGCAACGATTGGCCATCTTCCAGTTCCACACTGACGTAGAACGCGTCAGGCGCCCACAACGCAAATTGCGTGTGCTCGGCATCCAGCATGATCGCGCCGTGGGGCCAGGTTTCTTGGGTCCTTGACGGCATTTTCTGCAACTCCCTGGTTATTTGTGGCTGGCTTTACCCAAAGCCTTGGCGACCAGTTGTTCGTAAAGTTCGGCGTAGGGTTCAACCGCTTTGCTCCAGTTGAACGGTGCGGCCATGGCCCGGCAACGCATGGCGTTGAGCAATTCCGGGAAGGCGAAGACCTTGAACGCGCGGCTCAGGGCTTCTTTATAGCTATCAACGGTGGACTCATCGAAGAGGAAACCGGTGACGCCGTTTTCAATGGTGTCGGCCAGCCCACCAGTGTTGCGCGCGACCGGCAACGAGCCGAAACGCTGGGCGTACATCTGGCTGAGGCCGCAAGGCTCGTAACGCGAAGGCATCAGCAGGAAGTCGCTGCCGGCGAACATGCGCCGAGCATCGGTTTCGTTGAAGCCGATGCGCACGCCGATCTGGCCAGGGAAGCGCAGCGCCAGCTCACGCATGGCTTGTTCTTCTTCCGGCTCGCCGCGACCAATGATCGCGATCTGGCCACCGTTCTGCACGATGAACTCGGACACCGCTTCGGTAAGGTCGAGACCTTTCTGATAGACCAGGCGCGAAACCACGGCAAACAGTGGACCGGTGGAATCGTGCAAGCCAAACAGCTCACGGACATGGGCGGCGTTGACCGCTTTGCCTTCCCAGTCGCCGATGGCGAATGGAGCAAACAAGTGCGGGTCGGTCGCCGAATCCCAGCTTTCATCGATGCCGTTGGGGATGCCGCTGAGCAGGCCCTGCTGGGTTTTCGCAGCGAGGAAACCGTCGAGGCCGCAGCCGAAGTCCGGGGTGGTGATTTCCTGCGCGTAAGTGGCGCTGACGGTGGTGATGTGGCTCGAATAGGCCATGCCGGCCTTGAGGAACGACATCTTGCCGTAGAACTCCATGCCTTCCTGCTGCAGCGCGTGGGCGGGAATCCCAAGCTCCGGGCAGGAACCGAGGCTGGTCACGCCTTGGTAGGCAAGGTTGTGAATGGTGAACAGGGTCGGCGTGCGCTGCCCGCGCCAGTGCATATAGGCAGGAGCGAGACCGGCCGGCCAGTCATGTGCGTGCACCAGATCCGGGCGCCAGTGGATTTGCGCAAGGTTGGCGGCGATATCGGCAGCGGCCAGGCCGAGACGGGCAAAGCGGATATGGTTGTCCGGCCAGTCGCGACCGTTGTTGGCGCCGTAGGGGCCGCCCTCACGCTCGTACAATTCAGGGCAGATCAACACGTAGATCACCAGGCCATCGGGCATGTCCATGCGCCCGATCTTGCAAGGTGGCAGCGCAGCGTGGCCACCCAGTTCGCCGATGATGTGAATCGGGTTTTCGCTGTGCACCACCTGCGGGTAACCGGGAATCAACACCCGTACGTCATGCAAATGGGCCATGGCCCGGGGCAGGGCGGCGGAAACGTCACCCAGACCGCCGGTCTTGACCAGATCGGCGATTTCCGACGTCACGAACAACACTTTTTCTTGTTGGGATTCTGGCTTGCTACCGGAGCAAGCGTCTTGGTGCCGGGTACGTTGATCTGTCGGCTGCCGGGAACACTGATGGTGCTCGATTCTCCAAGCGACTGGTGAGCACGCTCTCCCTGAATATCCAATGCCGCACTGATCATATGTATCTCCCGTGTGTGATCTGATTCTTGTCTCGAACAAGCTGTTTCATGGCCAAGTCCTGTGGCCGGGCGCAAAGGCGCCACGCATCGGTGAGCAAATGCTGACCCAACACGCGCAAGCAGAATGGGTGGTGAGGCCGTTGCAAGGATTACACCAGTCGCTTTCGCCCAGTTGTTCTGATGACCTGTGGCGTGAAGCAAAAGTTTCGACTTTTTTCGTCGGTATGACCGAGTGGTTTGGCCACTGAAAAATGAGTCTAGGCCAGATCCTAGAGCGGGCAGGGGCAAATGGGTAAATTGTTCGACAATCGGTTGTGTCGGGATGTAAGAGAGGGTTCAGGAGGGAAACGCTCCGACGAAGGGCATGTTTTTCGGTCGGAGTGGGCCAAAACGGTGACTGGGTAGTCACGGTTTTGTGCTAGGGATGGGCTGCGCGCACCGATTTGGTGCGGTGGCGTTGAGGAGGGGTGGCGAGTTGGACCCTTCGCGAGCAAGCTCGCTCCCAAAGGATGAATGCATTCCAATGTGGGAGCGAGCTTGCTCGCGAAGGGGCCGGTTGAAGCACTACGACTCTCGAGTCAAAGACTCAATTCAACAGACGCACCGGCTCCCCAGTTGCCCAACCCTGAATATCCTCGATCATCTGCCGGAAGAACTGCTCGTAATTCTGCCGACTGACATAGCCCACATGGGGCGTGGCGAGGACATTGTCCAGCGTGCGAAACGGGTGCATGGCAGGCAAAGGCTCTTGCTCGAATACATCCAGCGCCGCCCCGGCAATGCGCCGTTTCTGTAGCGCCTTGATTAGTGCCGCTTCATCGACGATCGGCCCGCGCGCGGTGTTGACCAGTAGCGCGGTCGGTTTCATCCACTCCAGTGCTTGCGCATCGACCAGTCCGCGACTGCGTTCGCTGAGCACCAGATGCACCGACAGCACGTCGGCCTGTTCGAACAGTTGTTGCTTGCTGACGTACGTCACGCCGGCCTGTGCAGCGCGTTCGGTCGTGAGGTTTTCACTCCAGGCAATCACGCGCATGCCGAATACCTGGCCGAACTGTGCGACCCGCTGGCCGATGCTGCCCAAACCGAGAATCCCCAGCGTCTTGCCGTGCAGATCACCGCCCAACCCCTGCTGCCACTGGCCGGCGCGCAGAGCATTGGCTTCGGTAACCAGATTCCGGGTCGCCGCCATGATCAGCGCCCAGGTCAGCTCTGGCGCGGCGTGTTTATAGCTGTCGGTGCCGCAGACCTGGATGCCCAACGCCGCTGCGGCCGGCATGTCCAGCGCTGCATTGCGCATACCACCGGTGACCAGCAACTTCAGATTGGGCAAGCGCCCGAGCAAATCGGCGTCGAACCGCGTGCGTTCGCGCATCACGCAGATCACCTCATATTTGCCGAGGCGCTCGGCCAATGTCGCGTTGTCGGCGGGGTAATCGTGCACAAAGGTCACTTCACCAATGCCTTCCAGCACCGACCAGTCGACCACGTCGCGTGCCACGTCCTGCCAGTCATCGATCACTGCAATCTGCACTGTCATCGCCTTACCTCATCAAGGAGCGGAAGGGGTTTTGCCCAGCCAGCCGAGCAATGCCTGATGGAATTTCCCCGGTTCCTCCATTTGCGGCGCATGGCCCATACCCGGGAATTCAATCAGCGTCGACTGCGGGATCAGCTTGGCGACTTGCTTGCCGAGCACCTCGTAGTGGCCGATTTTCGCTTTCACTTCCGGCGGTGCGAGGTCTTTGCCGATGGCGGTGGTGTCGGAGGTGCCGATCAGCAGCAGTGTCGGCATTTTCAAATCCTTGAACTCGTAGTACACCGGCTGGGTGAAGATCATGTCGTAGATCAGCGCCGAGTTCCACGCGACCTGGGTCTTGCCCGGACCTTTGCTCAGACCGGCGAGCATGTCGACCCAACGATCAAATTCCGGCTTCCAGCGGCCGTCGTAATAGGTGGTGCGCTCATAGTCGCGAATGCCCTTGGCCGTGACCTTCAATTCACGCTGATACCACTGATCGACGGTGCGATACGGAACGCCGAGGGCTTTCCAGTCTTCCAGACCGATCGGGTTGACCATTGCCAATTGATCAACCTGCTCAGGGAACAGCAGCGCATAACGGGTGGCGAGCATGCCGCCGGTGGAGTGGCCGAGCACCGTGGCTTTCTGAATGCCCAACGCCTTGAGCAATTGCTGGGTGTTGGTTGCCAGTTGCTGGAAGCTGTATTGATAGTGCGCAGGTTTGCTGGAGGTGCAGAAACCGATCTGATCCGGCGCAATCACGCGGTAGCCGGCGTCGCTCAAGGCCTTGATCGAACTGTCCCACGTCGCCGCGCAGAAATTCTTGCCGTGCATCAGCACCACGGTGCGGCCGTTGGCCTTGCCATTGGCGGCGACGTCCATGTAGCCCATTTGCAGCTTCTGGCCTTGGGATTCAAAGGCGAAGTGTTTGAGCGTGTAGGGATATTGAAAACCTTGCAGCTCCGGACCATAGGCAGGCCCTTCGGCGGGAGCGTTTTCAGTGGCCGCGTGCGCCATTAATGGCAGTGCAGCGCTGAGGACGAGGCCGGGCAGCCAGCGGGAAAGCGTGACGGACATAAGCACAAACTCCTTGAAAATTGGCCGACTCTGGAAGGCCGGGATTACGCCGACGTTAAACAAAGGCAATCACATGGGCGGTTGGTTCAACCGAGCCAGCCGAGGGTCAGCAAGGCCAGTACGCCATAGCGCGCGCCTTTGGCCAGTGTCACGATCAGCAGAAAACGCCCGAGCGGTTCGCGCATGACCCCGGCAATCAAGGTCAGCGGATCGCCGATCACCGGCAGCCAGCTGAGCAGCAGCGACCAGTGCCCGTAGCGCTCGTAATGCTTGCGCGCCATGGCCATGTGCCGCGGGCTGACCGGGAACCAGCGTCGATCCTGAAACCGCTCGATGCCACGGCCCAGCCACCAGTTGACCAGCGACCCGAGCACGTTGCCCAGCGTCGCCACCGCGAGCAAACCCCACAGCCAGTAACGCTCGCTGACAATCAGACCGACCAGCAGCGCCTCGGATTGCAATGGCAACAATGTCGCCGCGCCAAACGCAGCAAAGAACAGACCGAAATAAGCCGCGCCCATCAACGGGCCGGGTAGTCCGCCACCACTATGTCAGCGCCGTCCTTCTTCAGACCGATGATTTGATACGCGTCGCTCATGCCGTCCATTTCCATGCCCGGCGAGCCCATCGGCATGCCAGGCGCAGCCACACCCAGCAGATCGTCGCGCTTGCTCAACGCAAGCACCTGATCGGCCGGTACATGGCCTTCAACGAATTTGCCATTGATGATCGCCGTGTGGCAGGACGCCAGACGCGGTGGTACGCCGTGCTGCTGTTTAAAGCTGCTCATGTCGCTTTCGACGTGATCTTCGACTTTGAAGCCATTGGCTTCGAGATGGCTGATCCACTTTTTGCAGCAACCGCAATTGGCATCGCGGTGCACTTCGATCGGGATCAGTTCGGCGGCTTGCGCCAGGGAGGAGATGAACAGGGTGCTCAGGGCGAGCAGACGCAGTTGGCTTCGCATGGGAATGGGGCTCTCGACTCGGTGAAGGTCAGAAAGCACGCATTTTGACCGGTTTTTCCATCCCGGCATCAACTGAGTGTTTCCAGTTGCTACAAGACAGCCGAGCCAATGTGAGAGCGAGCCTGCTCGCGAATGCAGTTGACCAGTCGCAGATACAGTGACTGAAAAATCGCTTTCGCGAGCAGGCTCGCTCCCACAGGGATTGGCGTAAAGGGCAAAATCCCCGTGGTCGCGGTTGGCTTAACTGACCTTGAACCGTCCCATGATCGCGCTCACGCGGCTATTGGCTTCGAGCAACTGGCGGGTATTCAGTTCGCTGGCCTGGCCGCTCTGCACCAGTTCATCGACCATGTGACGGATCTGCACCATGCTGCGGTTAATCTCTTCGGTAACGGCGCTTTGCTGTTCGGCGGCGGTGGCGATCTGCGTGCTGAGGCTGTTGATGTGGCTGACCGAACCGGCCATTTCGTCCAGCCCCGAGTTGACTCGGGCGGTGGCGTCAGCAGCGGACTGGCAGCTGGCCTGAGTGTTTTCCATGGCGCTGACCGACGAACTCACGCCTTGGGTCAGGCGGGTCAACATCTCGTTGATTTCCGAGGTGCTGGCCTGAGTGCGGGCGGCGAGGGCGCGGACTTCATCCGCCACCACCGCAAAGCCGCGACCCTGTTCCCCTGCACGCGCCGCTTCAATTGCGGCATTAAGGGCGAGCAGGTTGGTCTGCCCGGCAATCGCGCCGATGACGCCGAGGATTTCGGTGATGCGCTGGGCGTCCTGCTGCATGTTTTCAACTTTGTGTGTAGCGCTGGCCACTTCGTCGATCAGCGCGACTACGCTGTTGGTCGCTTCCCTACCACGACGCGCGAGCGATCGGCGTTTTCATTGGCGCGCTGGGTGAAAGCTGCGGTTTCTGCAGCGTTTTGCGCAACGCTTTCGGCGGTGGAGCTCATTTCAGTAATCGCGGTGACAGTCTGGTCGGTTTCCGAGGCGTGGCGCAGCAGAATCTGGCTGGTGTGCGCCGAGGTGCGTTGCAGATTATCGAGGCTGGAAGCCATGGCGCCGGTGGCCTGGGTGACTTCGCCGATCATGTTCTGCAAATAGACGATGAAGGTGTTGACCGAATGGCCGATGGCGCCCAGTTCGTCTTCGGCGCGAATGGTGATGCGGCGAGTCAGGTCGGCGTCACCGCTGGACAGTGAATCAATGTTGGCTTTCAGAGCCTTCATGCGCTGTACGAGTTTGCGAATCGCGTAAACCTGCAACAGCACCAGCAGGATCACCAGCGGAATCTGGATCAGGCTGAGACTGTTGAGCACATCGTCACGCTGGGCGGTGAGCATTTTGGTCGGCAGGGCAGTGGCGAGGAACCACGGTGTGCCCTCGATAGGGCGCATGAAGAATGTGGCGTCTTCTCCGTTGTTATCGAATTCGACGCGTTGCGCTTTATCGCGATTTTGCAGGCCGGTCTTGATCTGACTGATGAAGGTTGAGCTGGATGCCAGTTCGCTGATGTTCTTCAGCACGATCGGGCCGCTGATGCGCGAGCTGTTACTGATGATCTTGCCGTCAGCCTCAACGATGAGCATTTCGGCGTTGAGGTCTTTTCCTTGCGCGCCACCAGGTCGTTGAAGAAGCCCAGGGTCACGTCGATGGTCGAGACGCCCCAGGCATTGCCGTTCTTGTAGATCGCCATGGCGCAGTTGGTGCGCGGCTCGGCACTGGCGTCGTCCTTATAGGCAGCGGCCCACGCGCACTGGCCGCGCGGGGTGGCCATGCCGCCCTTGTGCCAGCTCTGGTCGTAGTAGTTCGGTGCGGCGTCGCTGTTCCAGAAGGTATTGACCTTGAGCTGACCCGAGGCGTCGCGGTGCCAGAAGGTGCTGAACTTGTTGCGCCCGGCTTCGCGCTGGCCGGGCAACGGCCAAATGCCGCCGCCAAAGACTTTCAGTTCGCCGTACTGATCCACCAGCCCTGGCAGCACCACGTCGATGGCGGCGCTGTCGAGCAGGGGATGGTCTGGGTGATGCTGCGTTGCTGCGCCTGCACCTTGTTCAGTTCGCCCTGAATCTGCACGGCGACTTCGGCGATGCGGTTGAGCACGACCTTCTCTTCGGTATCGCGCAGGGTCGGTGCGACCAGTTGGCTGATGCCGACCACGGTCAGCACGGACAACAACAGGATGAACAGAATCAGAAACAGCGTGTAGCGAGCCTGAATAGTGCGCAGTGCGGGCATGGAACTGATCCTTGAGCGGCTTTTTGTTGGAGGGCAGGAATAAAAACAGGGCGGGTATCACAGCGTATCGTCGTTGCGGGCGGAAGCTTTAGGTACTTGCGTGCCGAAAGAGCTCAGGGCGATGACCGGCTGGTATCGGAATTGGTACATCACCAGCAATCGCCACAGTTGTTACATCCTGATGACGGCTCTGAAGCAATGTTTGCGGGCCTTAAGCTCGGTGTCATGAATGTACGAGATTTGTAAAAAAGCGCACAAAAGAGTTGGTGCGATCAGCGAAGCGGCCGATACTCGCGCCCATTCAATTGGTTGGAACAGGGACATTTCATGCTCATTGCACAAGGAATCCTCGCATGACGATCGGCTATACCGGCGCCTGGGAAAGCAAGGCGGGCGTAATGGTCCGTGATACCGGCGCGAAGAAGCAGGTTTCGCAGAGCGTCAAAGTGCAGCAGATGTTGACCCTGGTCGGTAACGATCCGAATGCACTGAATGTCGCGGAGATGGACAAACAGGGTTTGCGCAAGCAGATCAAGGGTTTCGACCCGGCCAACGTTTCCGTCAAGCAGTTGGGCAACCTCAGCGAGTTCCTGCGCGGGCGCGGCCTGATTTCCGAAATCACCTCGATCACCTTGCTAAATGCCGGCGACAAATTCGACCGCTTCGGCGTGCAGAAAGACCCGGAGGCGAAGTTCAACGCGCTGGAATATTTCGCCACGCAGCTCGATGCCATTCAGACCAACAGTCTCAATGGCAATTACTACGGCAAGAGCCTGATTCCCGAATTCAAGAAAGCCATTTACGTCTTGCAAAACCTCAAGACTTACGGTGAAGGCAATGCCGCCGTGCCGTCGGACAGTGGCATCAAAGCCAAGGCATAAGCCCGCACGCATGAAGCGGGCTCAGCCTTGTATTGCTCACGTTCAGACCGGCGATAAATCACGAACGCTAAATTGCCGTTGCGTCTGAGCATGCAGGTCTTGCATGTACGAGCAGTGCAAGGCCAGTCTGCGCGGGCGGAAACCGCGATGGAACAACGCCAGCCAGCCGCCCTGATTGTCTTGCGCCGGTGCCAGACCGGTGAAGACAAAACCAATGGCGTTGAGACTGTGCAGATCCACGGCAAATTGTCGCGACAGCTGCAGGCGAATCGAAATCAGCCAGTGCCCGGGCAGTGAGCGCAATTGGTTCAGCAGTTCCGGATCGAGTTTTTCCAGGAGCATTTCGTGGCGATCGCCGTGTTGTTCAACCTGAACCGAGGCTCCGCGCCAGCGTCCAGCATTGGCTCCGATGCCGAACACGGCCGTCAGACGCTCCATCAAGGGTCTACAACTGGCAGGCCAGACCTGGTCAGGCAACGGCCGCTGGTAGCCATCGATCGCCCGAACGCCCACAACGATCGACTCCGGTTTTTGCAACCAAAAGGCGAGCGGACATAGTCCGGTAGCAGTCCGGTGTTATGGAACCCGAGGCTGATCGCCATGCGTTGGGTGTAAGGGTGGTGGGTGACCTGCTTGATCGAAACGCTGCGACAACCCAACGCCTGTGCGTGAGTCAGCAATTGCTCACCCAGGCGCGTGGCGATGTTCTGCCCACGGGTGTCAGGATGGACGGCACTCAAAGCCAGCTCAGCGTCGTACGATGCCTCGCTTTGCCTGTACAAAGTGGCATGACCACGTATCCGTTCTCCCTCGACCGCAACCAGCGAGTGCCAGCGTTTTTTCGCATGGTTCTGACTGATCAGGCACGGCAGATACACGTCGCTTTGTACGTAATGGTCGCCGTATACCTGGCGAAACAGTTCGCTGACGGCGGCGGCGTCGCTTTCACGGTAATTGCGCAGGATCAGCGATTCCATCAGGCACCTCCCCGTCATGTTGCTCATAGCAGCGTAAATCGACGATCGGCAGGCTCTTGCCGGCGCGAGGGTGGCGCGCGAGATCCTCGAAGCGGCAGCTCTGGATACGTAGCTCCAGTAATCCAGCGGTTCGCAGGTGGATGATCTGCGGGTAACGTTCGATCAAGCGGGCCTCAAGTTTGTTATCGATCTGTGTTGATCGCTCTTCGACTACGTATTTCAACGTCAACACGTCGGTGCCGTCGGCCTGTTCAATCAACAATTGCCAGTCGTCGCTGCCAGCAGTGCGCCTTACGGTTTCGCTGATTTCATCCGTCATCAGCGACAGGATGCCGACGCGCACGCGCTGGCTGTTGCCGCTGCGGCCCCTGAGGGCGAACTTGCGTTGCGGCGCACCGATCGGTTCGCGCCAGCACGCCAGGTCTCCCACGGGATAGCGGATCAGCGGCATCAAGCGCCGATGAAGGTTGGTCAATACGAGCAGGCCGTGTTGATCGCAGGCCTCGATCGGCTTGCCCGTGTGCTGATCGATGATCTCCAGCAGGACGTGACCGTCAGGCGTGCGATGTTCGCCTTCCTCGCAGTCGCGATGACTGGCGCCGATAAATCCAGCGTCGACGCTGGCGTAGCCGATGGAGGCGATGCGTGCATTGGGCAGCACTTGCGCAAGGCGTTGACGCTGTGAGGCGAACAGGCTCTCCCCGCCGTAAAGCACTGTATCAACCCGAGGCAATACAAGGTTGCGTTGCCCCAACCAACTGGCGAAGGTCAATAATTGCGCGGGCACGCCAGCCAGCACGTTGATCCCGTGTTGCGCGATGGCATCGGCCAGCTTCGGCGGGTCGACTTCACCGCTGAACGGGAACTCGGTGATCGGCGTATCGACATGGGCCAGTGAATCGTGGATAAACAGAAAACTGGCATAGAGGTCGCCGGCGAAGAACAGATTGGCGACCCGGTCGCCCGGGCTGAATTGTCCATTCAGGCTGCGACCGAAATTCTCTACGGTGGCTTGCCATTCGGCACGGGTGTAGACCGAGAGCCTGCCGCTGCCTGTGGATCCGCCGGTCTTGAAAACCACCGCCGAGCCGATCGGCGCGGTCAGTACCGGCCATTGGTCGAGGTTCTCGCTGCCAATCCAGAAACTCGCAGGATCAAGCAAAGGCAGTTCGGTCAGTGAGTTTATTGCCTCGGGAACATCATCGAGACAGTTCTGGTAGTAGCGTGAATGCTGGCGGGCAAAACTCATCAGTCCGCGAATCGGTTGGGTTATTTTCACAAAGTGTTCTTCCTGAATGATCTGACTTGCGCTCAAACGTCAGCGGCGCGAGTCGATGACCAGTGGCGTCTTGCCGCTGTGTTGGTTTTGAATGAAATCGGCGGGCGAGCATTGTCGGGTCTGCATGACCAGCAAGCCGCTGTCGATGACCGTATTCAGAGTTGAATAATCCGCGAGCCGGGCTTTGACCACGTCAGTTGCAAGTTCGCAGTGCAACTGCAGACGCTCAATCCCGTCGCAGGTGTGGTCCAGGTGCAACTGAATTGGTGCCTGCAGCCGTGCAGAAAGCTCGCCTGCCGAGATGAAGTCGGTGCCAATACGCAGCAGCGTGCCGTGGCGTTGCAGCAGTTCGAAACGTGGCGACTGCAACCCGCAGGCGCAGACACCCGGCAGCCAGCGCCCGGTGTCGCCGATTTCGTAACGCTGCACGCGCTGGCCACCTTCACGGGCAAGCGAAGTCACTAGCAGCCGACCCACTTGATCGTCGACCACCGCGACATCTTCATCCAGCGCAACGATTTCCAGTTGCTGGATATCGCTCATCAAATGGAAAACTCCGTCCGCTGAAACCTGGCAGGCATGGCCAATCGGGCCGGCATCGACGCTGCCGTAAATCGCCGAGCGGATCGTCGACACGCCACAACTGCGCAGCAATTCACGGTTCTGTTCGCTCACGTGCTCGCCACCGAGAAAGACTTTTTCGACCCCGCCATAAGCACGCAAATGCTTTTGCTCGTTGAGGAACAGGCGATGCAGCGTGCCCGGCATGCCGACCAGCACATTGACCCGCTGGTCGATGATCAGTCGGGCAATTTCCCGATAGTCGTTATCAGTAGGCGCGGCCATGGGCAGGTGCGTCACTTCGAGCCATTCCAGTGCTTTGCCGAAGCTGAGAAAACCGCCGTACAGCCCGCCACAGAAAAACAGGTTCATGACCCGATCCCGCGCCGGATCGAGACCGGCGGCGAACAGGCCATCTGCGGTTGCGCGCATCTGCCGATCGAAGTCGCGATAGCTGTAGCCGGCCAGCGCCGGGGTGCCGCTGCTGCCTCCGGAGCGAAAATACAACTGCGCCTGATCGTTGACGGGCTGGGCGACGAAAGCCGCTTTGTCCATGATCGCAGCGCCCGGCTTCGCGGGTGATGACGCTGTATCGAGAGAGGCTTGATTCGGCAGTTGCGTCGCCGCCAGACTCACCGATACGCGGCGACTCAGACGTTGCAGCGCGTAGACGCCGTCATGGGGTTCGCCTGCGTAACCGTCGTGAATGCTGCCGATCGGAGCAATACGCGTGACCCCGGCGCCGATGAGTGCATGGGTCAATTCGACAATGCGCGATTGCGCGCACACCAAAGCACAGCTTTGCAGCACGTTGCGCCATGGCAGCAGGGTGGCGGTCAGCAAGGCCTGTGGCACCGGGTGCAGCAACACGCTGCGGAACAGCGGTGAAGGTGCAAGTTGCCGATCATGGCTCCAGATCACCCGCCAGCCTGGGCCGTTCCAGACTTGGCCGGTGTGTCCGGCAAAACTCTGGCCGAGGCGGGCCATCTGCGTATGCGTGGTGATTTGTGAAGCTTCCTGCAGTGTCGGCACCAGTGCGGGCCATTGTGCGGCGCGGCGCTTCAACGCTTGCGCCAAGCGTTCACCGATATCGCGCAAAACCTGTGGATCATCGCTGTCCACCAGCAACCATTGCGGGCTGGAGCAGGCCTGCTGATCCAGTCGGCAGACCTCGTCGGCCACAGCGTCGAGCGCCTCGGGCGTGGCAGTTTGCGCACAGAGATACACGAAGCTGATGCGATGTCCCCAGTCGATCCAGCGACAACCCGGCGCCAGTTGCTGTCGAATGGCTTGCAAAGCCGCTTCGCCACCCCACGCTGCGACACCGTTGGCGTGCTTGCACAGTAGGCCAATCTCGCCGGTGTTGGCTGGAATCACCGCTACATAACCAGCCAGTTGCCCGCTGGCATCGCACGCTACCAATGTGCTCAGCAGTCGCGCCGTCAGGCCTCCATCGCTGCGGCTGGGCCGCAACCAGTTAACGTTGCCGGCCAGCAGACTTTCGACCACTGCGCAGAACGCCAGCAGCGGCGCATTGGCGGGGGTGATGTGCACCACCAGACCGAGCGGACGCCAGGCTTCGAAGCGTGGCTGGCGATAATCGATACGGCGCAGCGAATCGGCATCGGCGCCGAGTTCGCGCTGGCGCTTGTGCCTCAGCGCTTGCGGTTGGCAGAAATCGATCAAGGCTTGCCGTTGTTGGTTGTCGAGCGGCAAATCGGTGGCCGCGCTACGCAGCTGCCGGGCAAAACACGTCACGGCCTGGATGACCGTGCCGCTTTCAAGTGCCGTCGCCAACCGGTGCGGCAGCGCCTGTTGCAGGTCTTGCAGCGCTTGGTCGAGGCTGTAACTGTCGTGCAGTTGTCCATTGATCAGATACATGTCAGTGATTTCCCAGTAATTCGGCGGCGGCCATAGCGCAGCTTCTGCCCGCTGTGGTCCCGGCGCGGCCGTGCAGTTCAAACCAGTCGGTGGTCAATCCGCAGCCGCAGCTTGCGCCCGGGTGCAGCGTCGCCAGGTCGCTCATGACCACGGCATGGGCGGGGCTGGAGGAGATATAGGGCGAAACGAAGCCGAGCAGGCCTTGTTGGCCGTAGGGCAGCAGGGAAAAATCCGCCGGGTTGCGGATCAACACCTGCGCATACACCGGCACGTGAAAGCGGTGATGGGCACATTCGATGTAAGGCACTGCGTGCTCGACGGCACCGTAACCATCGCGGCAGCGAGCGGGTTCGATGCCCAGTTGCCGATGGATATGGGCGTAGAGCTGCTGTCTGGGGATTTCCTGCGCAGTCTGGGTTTTCCAGCCTCCGCCAAAGAAAACCAGGGAACCGCCCGGCAAGTGCAGATCCTCGATGCCGGTAGCCTGCATGCGTTGCAGGGTCTGCCACAAAAACGCCGGGAAACCGAAGATCCGCACCGGCAAACCTTCTTCAGCGAATGACTGCAACGCGGCGATCACCCCGAACACGTCGAACTGGTGGCCGCTACCGGTGTTGCGCAAGGCATAGACCACCCGGTTGGCCGGGGCGAACCGACACAGAAACTGGTCGGTGAATGAAGTGCCGAGGGTAATGCGGCCTTCGGGTTCGTAGCTCAGCAGCAGGTAGTTGCATGGCGTATCCGGAGTGTCCCAAGCGTAATGGCGAAAGATCTGCGCGACCATGAATTGCGCCCGCTCCAGGCTGCGCTCGTCGTAACGCATCCGGCTTTTCTGCCCGCTGGTGCCCGACGAAGTCAGTTCGAGGGCGTCCGTGCCCGTGCTGCTGAGCAGCAGGTGCTGCTTGAAGAAGCTGGCAAAAATCGGCGGCAGCCGTGACCAGCCATCAAGACTGTCGAGGTCTTGCGGCGACAGTCCATGGGCGTTGAGCCAGTGGCCGTAACCGGGCGTGTGTTCGCAGTGAAAGCGGCTGATTTCAGCCATCGCCCGATCGAACAGATCGGCCGGGGCGGAAGTCAGGCAATAGGGTTGCGGCAACGCGCACACCGCGTCGGCATAGGGTAAATGAGTCATCAATGTTCCTTATTGAGGCGAGGCCACATCAGGCGTGGGGGTTTGCAGGAGCCGGTGCAGAAAAGGCAGGCACATCAGCCCGCCAAACGCCGCCCAGAGCGCAAAATGTTCGAGACGGCTGCCGCCTCCGATGGCAGCAATCAGCGAACCGCCGAGCCCCATGACGGCAATCGAGAGCATGCCGGTCAGCGCCGAGACCAGACCTTTGCTGTCATCACTGGCAAACAGCGCGAGGCGATACACCGCTGCATTGCTCATGCCCAACCCTACGGCGTACAACGCGAGGCTAGCCACCACGGGTCCAAGTCCGGCCCCGAACAATGCGCATACGGTCAGCAGCAGCAGGCCCAGACAGAACGGCCACAGAGCTAGCAGGATCAACTGCTGCAACGAGCGGGTCTTGAGTAAGCGGTCGAGCAGCAGATTGCCGGCGATCACTGCCGAGAACACCGGAATCTGCCACAGGCCATATTCCAGCGGCGACAGTTCCAGCACCCACACCAGCAGCAACGGTGCCAGACCGATCCAGGCGATCAGCGGCAGACTCATCAGGCCTAGCGCCAGACTGGCGCAGAGGAAGCGTGGATTGCTGAACAGCGTTGCGTAGCGGCGAGAAGTCAGGCGCCAGGAGAAGGGCACAGCGGGAGTGCGTCGGCCATCGCGGCGCTCAACGCCCACGGTTTCCGGCATCCACAACAACAGGCCGAACCAGACCAGCGCCGCTGCGAGACCAAGCAGTAGAAAAATTCCCCGCCAGCTCAGCCATTCCAGCAAGAGGATTCCCAGTAGCGGGCCGAGCAGCGGCGACAACAACGCAACGTTGCCGAGCAACGCCATCAGCCTGACGGCGTCGGCTTCGCAGAAGACCTCCTGCAATGCCGGATAGCTGACCGCGACAACGAACCCCAGCCCCATGCCTTGCAACAGACGCAACAGGTTGAAAGCTTCGATATTGCCAATGAAAAAGGCTGCAGCACACGACACGCCGAAGAGCGCACTGCCGATCAATAACAGTGGCCTGCGCCCGAATTGATCGGACAAGGGGCCCAGTAGCCATTGCAGGCAGACGCCACCTAACAGATAGAGATTGAAGGCATTGGGAACATGCCGCGCGTCCGCCTCGAGCTCGGTCGTGACGTCAAGCATCGCCGGCATGATCACGTCGCTGGCCATGTAGGTGAGGAGTTCGAAAGCGGTCAACGCCAGGCAGAAACCTGCTACCTGTCTGGGGCCGATGTTTATCAGTGTTCTCTGCATGAACATCCCTGTTTATCAGTTGTAGGAAGTTCGCAGAGCCTAGGCGCAGACGCACGGCGGACCTAGGCGTTTGCTGCGTCAGCAGATTTCAAAAACTTACGGAATGTTTAAACGTTTGGCGCGGCGGCAAACATGGTTACCTGGCTGCCACTCACGCAGAAACAACAATGCCCGCGACGGTGCGGGCATTGTTTGCAGCCAATCGACTGAGCGGTCCGAGCCTCAGGGTCGGCCGGTCATGCAGCGAAAAACCTTCAGTGGCGGTAACATGAGGCCCCGCTTACCCCGGCAAGCGCATACATTCCAACGTTTCAGGAAACCGCAATGACCCAGAAGCAACGCTTGATTTACTCGATTCTGATCGCTCTGTCCGTCCTGGCGATCATGCTGGGCCTGTCCTGGCTGCAGAACACCGGCATGATCACCGAGAAGACTTTCCAGTACGTGGCGATCGGCGTGGCGGTCGTGGTGGTGGTAATCAACGGCGTGATGCGCCGCAAGGTCAAGCCCTGACGGCGAGCCCCGGGGCCTCAATCGTGGTTGAGGACCGCCGCAGCCTGCGGGTGCAGGCTGTAACTCTTGTCGGCGTTGAAGGTGATCACGCCTTCGGCGCACAAGCGTTTGAGCACTTCGCGCACGCTGAGAAACGACAACGGCACGTCCAGATCGAGCAACTGGCTATGCACGCCTCGCACGCCCAGACGACGATCGCTCTGTGCCGCCACCAACAGGGCGTCGATGACCTTCAAGCGAATCAGGCTGGTGCGCAGGCCGAAACTCTTCAGCAGAACCCGGATACGCTCATTGCCCGGGCGTTCGCCGCGCTGGGTGAAATTGCCGGTGTGCGAACTCATGGAAACGCTCTGTGGCGTCTGGCTACCGTCCGATGGTAGTTGCGAGTTGTACATGCGATTACTCCTTTTCAGAGCCAGATCGGGAAAGGTTTTGTTGCGCTCTCTAAACAAGACGTTTCAGTTCGACAAATCATGAAAGAAAAGATGTAGAAATTTCGTCGCAAATTCGTCTCGGCCTTGTGATGCCGGCCTTGCCTGATTGGATTGCCCGCTAAATTTTTTCCTCAGCTTCGTTTCTTCGACAGGCTCATTGCGCGTGGACGCAGGGGCAATCGACCTATCGATCAGGAGCGAGCGTGATTATTTCCAGGCAACTCACCGGGCTGGCCATTGCCGGCACCTTATTCGGGCTGAGCCTGTCGGCCCACGCGCTGAGTCCGTCTGCGGACACCCGCGCGGACATTCGCCGCACCACGTTTGGCGTGCCGCACATTCGCGCCGAGAACGAACGCGGTCTGGGTTTCGGCATCGGCTACGCCTACGCCCAGGACAATCTGTGCCTGCTGGCTAACGAGATAGTCACCGTCAATGGTCAGCGCTCGCGGTATTTCGGTCCCGAGCAGTTCACGGTCGAGCAACGGGAAAACCGTGTCAGTGATGTGTTCTTCACTTGGCTCAATACACCCGAGGCGGTCAACGCATTCTGGCAGGAGCAACCGGTTCAGGTGCGGGATCTTGTCGAGGGTTACGCCGCCGGTTACAACCGTTATCTGGCTGAACGCCGTCCGCAAGGGTTGCCGCAGCAATGCCAGGGTGAATGGGTGCGCGATATCCACGCCGAGGATCTGGTCAAGCTGACGCGGCGCCTACTGGTTGAAGGCGGTGTGGGCCAATTCGCTGAAGCCCTTGCTGGCGCGACGCCGCCGCAAGCTACTGCTCAGGTCCAGCATGGCACCGAGGCGTTCCAGTTGGCCGACGCACGTCAGCAGCGTTTCGCCCTGGATCGTGGCAGTAATGCCGTGGCGGTCGGCAGCGAGCGCTCGTTCAACGGCCGCGGCATGTTGCTGGCCAACCCGCATTTCCCCTGGGTCGGCGGCATGCGCTTCTATCAGATGCACCTGACCATTCCCGGCAAGCTCGATGTCATGGGTGCCGCTTTGCCGGGATTGCCGATGATCAACATCGGTTTCAACCAGCATCTGGCCTGGACCCACACCGTCGATTCGTCGAAGCACTTCACGTTGTATCGCCTGCAACTCGATCCGAAGGATTCGACCCGGTATTTGCTGGACGGCAAGTCGCTGCCATTGAGCAAACAGACGGTCACCGTGCAGGTCAGGCAGGCTGACGGCCAGGTCGTGCCGGTGGCCCGCGATGTTTACAGTTCGCAATTCGGGCCGATTGTGCAATGGCCGGGCAAGCTCGATTGGGACAAGCAATACGCCTACAGCTTGCGCGATGCCAACCTGGAAAATGATCGCGTGCTCAAACAGTGGTATGCGATGAACCTGGCCGGCAATCTCAAGGATCTGCAAGACGCGGTGCAGCAGATACAGGGCATTCCGTGGGTCAATACCCTTGCAGTGGATGACAAGGGGCAGACGCTGTACATGAACCTGTCGGTGGTGCCGAACGTCAGCGTGGAAAAACTGGCCAAGTGCAGCGACCCGCGCCTCGGTCTGCGCATGATCGTGCTGGACGGCTCCAACAGCGGCTGTGCCTGGGATATCGATCCGCAAGCGGCGCAGAAGGGCATATTCGCTTCCAGCCAGCTACCGCAATTGCTGCGCAAGGATTTCGTCCAGCACTCCAACGATTCGGCATGGCTGGCCAACCCGGCGCAGCCGCTCGCTGGTTATTCGCCGCTGATCAGCCAGGACGGCCAACCGCTCGGCCTGCGCTCGCGATTCGCCCTTGATCGTTTGGCTGACCTGAGAAAAAAGGCCCACTGGCGGTCAAGGATCTACAGCACATGGTGATGGACGATCAGGTTTATCTGGCCGCGCAGGTCATGCCGGATCTGCTGAGGTTCTGCGGATCCGATCTGGGCAGCGATGCGGCCACGCTGAAGCCGGCCTGCGCCAGCCTAAAAGCCTGGGACAGCCGCGCCAATCTGGATGCCGGGCTTGGTCTGGTGCATTTTCAAAACATCATGCAAACGCTGCTTGAATCACCGGATATCTGGCGGGTGGCATTCAATCCCGCCGATGCGCAGAACACGCCGCGTGGTCTGGCGGTCGAGCAACCGGCGGTTGCCAAAGCGCTGCGCGAGGCGATGCTGGGGTCGGTCGAGCAGGTCGAAAAAATGGGCCTGAAGCCAGACATGCGCTGGGGTGATATCCAGGTGGTCAGCAGCGGCGGCCAGCAAACGCCGATTCATGGCGGGCCGGGTACGCTGGGCATCTACAACGCGATGCAAAGCGTGCCCCGTGAGGACGGCAAACTTGAGGTGGTCAGCGGCACCAGCTATCTGCAAGTGGTGAGCTTCGACGAAAAAGGCCCACATGCCCAAGGGCTGCTGGCGTTCTCGTTATCCAGTGACCCGGCGTCGAAATATTCGCGTGATCAGACCGAGGCGTTTTCGAAGAAACAGTGGAGTCTGCTGCCGTTCACCGAACAACAGATCCAGGCGGATCCGCAATATCAGGTTCAGACGATCAAGCAGGATCAGGCAGGGAAAGTGGCAGCGCAGTAGAACAGTCATCGCCTGAAACAAACGAAGGCCGCCTCCTCAACGGACGCGGCCTTCAGCTTTTGGAGGGGCGTTGCGGCATCGAATTGATCACCGGGTTGCCTTCCTTGTTGCGGGTCAGGTAGACCGGCAGCACTTTCGGCAGGCTGTTGGCGAGGTTGTTCATCTCTTTGATGTTGTACACGCCGCCCACGCGAATCGCGCCGGTACCGGTGTCGGCCAGCATCAACGGTTTGTCGAGGTATCGGTTGATCAGCGGCAGGGCGTCGTGCAGGGCAAGGTTGTCGAGTACCAGTCGGCCGCTGCGCCAGGTCAGCGAGGTGTCGCCAGGGTAGGTCTGGCTGATTTGCGGGGCGTAATCGCCATGCCGGTAGCGTGCCTGCATCGAAGGCGTCAGGCGCAAACCGTCACCCGGCAGATCACGATTGCTGCTGACCAGCACCGAACCTTCGACCAGATTCACGCGGACCTGATCTTCATACATCCACACATTGAACCGGGTGCCGGTGACGCGAATCTTGCCTTCGCCGGCGCGCACCACGAACGGATGCACGGTGTCGTGACTGACATGGAAAAACGCCTCGCCCTTGTTCAGGGTCACGCGACGTTCATGTTTGTAATTGCTGAAGGTCAGGTCGGTGTTCAGGTTGAGTTCCAGCTGGCTGCCGTCACTCAGGGTGACATGACGCACACTGTCGGTCGCGGCGTAATGCTGATAACTGTCGGGCAACCAGCCCAGACTCCAGCCACTGTAGCCCGCCAGTGGCAAGGCTAGCGCACAGGTGCCAGCGATGACCGCGAACTTGCGCCACGGACGCGACGGTTTGCGTTGCGCGACCAGCTCCCCGGTTCGGTTCGAGGCAGGTCCCCGGCGACTTCCCAGATTTCCTGCATCGCTTCGTATTCGAAGGCGTGCAGGGGATGGGCATCGTGCCATTCCTGGAATGCGCGACGCTCCTCGTCCGTGCAGTCAGCGGCGTGCAGACGCATGCACCAGTGCGCGGCGGCATCGGTGATCGCATCGTATTCGGCTTCCGAGAGAGTGTCTTGGGTCATTGACTCGTCCTGATTTCGCTCATTCTAACCTCGCCGGCAGGCTGCCGAGAACATCCGTCATGGCATTTACCCATCAACGTGGAACTTATTTTTCCCTGTGGCGCCCAAAAAACAGGAAGCAACTGCCTACTATCCATAAATGGAGTGAAAAAATGATCAAACAGACATTCGCAGCCCTGATTGCCACCGCCGGTTTGCTCAGCGCCGGTGCCGCTCTCGCGGACAAGCCAGGCGCAGGCTGGATCACCATCGAAAAAGCCATCGAAGTCGCCAAGACCAAGGCCGGTTATGTCGAGCTCTATGAGATCGGTGCCGACAATGACGGTTACTGGGAAGGCGAAGGGCGCAAGGCCGATGGCAGCGTTTACGAATTCCGCATCGATGGGGCGTCGGGCAACGTGCTGCGTGATCAGAAGGATTAACGCACCGTTACAACCTTTGCTGTATGTACGAAATGCGCTGGCGTCGAGCCAGCGCATTTTTTGTAACAGCGTTTATGAAGATGACGGCGGGGATGATGTCCCGCTTGTTTCAGGTGCCGGTAAGGGAATAGGCGCCGGGAGCGGATCAAGGACTTGCCCCAGTTCGCTGATCAGCAGCGCGATCGAGTCGGCATTGGCCAGAATCACCTCGATGCGCGGCTCAACCCCAAGCGGATTGCGAAAAACTTTGCGGGCATCGGCAAGCGTTGTGGTTTTCGTCAGTTTGAGAAGCTTCTTGTACTCGTTGATCTGCAGTGGCAATTGGTCCAGATCCATCCGTTTCCCGTTCGGGCCAATTCCGGTGAACAAACGCGACGGCGGCGTAGATCTCGACAGGGACTTGCGCAGACGTTCAAGGTCGGCTTTGATCAGCTGCCCGTCCGAGGAAGTCGTGTCAATGAGATTCGTGTAAGGCGCCCTCGCTTCGACGGAAGCCAAGTCTTCACTGTCGCAAATCAGATGCGACAGCTCGTGGATCAACGTGACCGCACGAGCGTGGGAATCAACGTTGAACCTGGCAGGCAACACAGGCGTATAGGCATCCATGTCCGGATTAAAGAAATGTTCGGTCAGGTGGACAATCCGTCGCTTGTCCTCTTTGAACACAAAGGCCACGGTGTCGTCGTCATAGTAGGCATTGAGCCCGGCGAAAAACCGTTCGGTATAGAGCAGATCGTCTTTCGGATCGGTCAGCTCGCGACAAATCGGCAGAATCACCTTTTCGATCTTGCGCAGCAGGAAGGAAGTCACTTGCGGCACTTCGAAGAACTGCCTGAGCACTGTTTCTACCCGGGTGCCACCCAGGTTGTCGCGATGCACGACGAAGTTATGCAGGCAGTTCAGGGCATAGGTTCGCGCCCGGCCGACTGCCTGCTGTATGACGAAGGCCCTGGCCGGATATCGCCGATGGATCTGTGTCATGCCCTGGGCCTGAACGTACATCAGGATTGAGCGGCTGCGCTCGACTTCTTCTTGCTGCATCTTGCCGCGTTTTGATCGGCAGCGCTGGATGGAATGGCCTGGGCGTGCAACAACCAGCCTGGAATTTTTCTGTTCAAGCGCCGGCCCTTCGCCGCCATCCGGTTTGCGCACAAACCAGGCGTTGTCCGATTGCACTACCGGATAGACCTTGCCGGCAATCGCTGCGTATTGATGCAATTTCGACGCGTCGGCGTACACCAGTTTATTGCTCTCCAGCTTGAGGTCTTCCAGCGCGGTGGCAGTTTCGAAGCGTTGCAGATTGGCGCGAGAGGACGTCGCTGGCGGGACTCTGGACCAGCGCGAGACAGCCTTCACCGGCGTCTCTGTTCGGGTCTTAGTCGGCGTCGACGAGGTTGACACTGGCTCAGCGGCGAATTCGGACGTTGCGCCTTCGCGCTCCGGATCCCAAGCCACGCGCCCCAGACTCAACAGGGAGATGGCACCGGCAATAAAACTCTTGAGAGCGTTGGCCCAGTGATGATCCTGAAGGTCATCGGCCGACTCCTTGAAGTCCTGGTAGCTTTTCCAGAGGAAAAACAGCGACGCCAGTTTTCCTGGCAGCAAATGCGGAACCAGGCGGACCCCGTGGCTGAACAGAACCTTGGCTGCTTCCCAATCGGACTGGGCGTTGATCTGCGGCTGGCTACTCAGCAGTCGCGGCAAGAGGCTGAGGGTATCTTTGTGGAATCGCTCCAGTGCATTGCCTTTGATGGCGGTGTCCTGAAGGGTGATTTCGCTGGTTTGGCCGATTGTGGTGTTCAATAAATTCTTGAAGACACTTTGCTGGGGGACCGGCAGGCGCCGGATCACCAGATCCTGAAAATGCCCGGGAGTGTTCAGCGCATCGATCAACTGGCTCTGATTCTCGAACTCGCGAAATACGAACCTGGAGTAGGGCGCATAGAGCACCCGTGGGCCGCTTGTTCCTGCGCCAGGCCCGAAGACATACATGCCCAGCGCCTCGACGGGATCGGCGTGCGCGGTTTTGATCAACGCCAGGGGCTGACAATCGCATCGGCACCCTCGACCATCGTACGCGCCATCCCGTCCGGCATATCGAGCACCTGGCACACATAGTCGTAGCCGGTATCTGACAGTTGTTGTTGTAACTTCAACGCGTGTGCGTGCTGGATCAACTGCCAGGGCAACTGACGGAAGAACCGTTGTTTGCGCGCGCGCGCAGCGTCATTGTCCGCTGTCAGTGCTTCGGTCACTTTGCTCGTGTAGGTTGTGGCCACCTCCAGCGACTGCAACAGTTGGCGCACGGCGGCCGGGTCAAGTTTTTCCGGTAATACCGTGGCGGTTTTCGAGGCCACTTTGAAACCGGTGCCTTGCACAACGTTGTAATGATGCAGGGCAAACTCCAACAGATCGCATGCAGGTCCGGCGAGGGTCAGGTTGGGCGTGATCAAGATGTCCTGAGGCGTTAGCCCATTGTCGGGAAATCTGGCGTCGAGCAATGTTTTGAGGGTCTGCTCGACATAGGTGGCCAAGGCCGGAACGTCGTCGAGAAAATCCTTGCCGTCAAGAAACGCGCGACGCACTTCATCCAGCAGCGCAAGGTGTGTGCGTTGCTCTGTTATGGGCGCCATGCGCAACCAGTCGGGGTAGTCCAGGTGAGTGGAAACTGTTTGCGCAAGGTCAATGGCCCGACGCAGATTGGTATTGATACCCTTGGTTTTCATGCAGTCCAGGAAGTTTGCAAGCGTTTGTCTGTCCTTGATACACGTGCGCAACAGCTCACACTCCGCCAGGTAATGTTCAATGGCCGATTGCATGCGCTCGCTTGCGACGCTGCCTTCGATCAATTGAAAAGTGCCGAGCGTGTATTGCTGATCCAGTCGACGTTGCGCTGGCGGCAGATTTTCCAACAGTGTGTGGCTCTGGTTGTTGTCGTCCAGTCGGCGTTGCAATTGCGTGCGCGCAGTGTCGATGTCTTTGAACGACTCCAGGCCTGCGGTCGGTGTCCAGAGCACGCAGTGCCCGGAATGCGCGTTATCCATTCCTCCGCGTTCGGTCATCAGCAGACAATACGCAAGCGGTAGCGCACCGCTTTGGCCAGAGCAGGTCAGCGAGAGTGACCAGGCGTCCGGACGGAAACCGTTGATTGACTGACGATCGTTACGTGTCGTGCGCCTCGCATCGAAGACGGTTTCGACAATCTTGCGGTCAATACCTGGCGAAGAATCCTTGAGGCCACGCATCTGCGCTTCACTGCGCAGGCCATCCTCGAATGCTCGCGCCAGCTTCCAGCGAATGCTTTGCACAAAGGCTCGCTGATCGTCGCCGGTCAGGGTTGGCTGATCTACAAAGCTGCTGGCGAGACTGTCCAAAGTGGCGTTCAGGCTTCGTGTCAGTTGCCTGGCCTTGTCTGCCTGGACACGCGAGGCCGGTGGAGTACTGGAAAACAGCGGTCGGGTGCTCCAGCGCGCGTGGACGTCAATGTTGAGCAGACGTTGGTGAATCATCGAGCGGATATCCAGCGCCTTGTCGAACAGCGCATGAATGTCGGTGGCACGCTCGCTCTGGCGAAAACACTGCAAGGCAAATTCGACGTTCTGCCGTTGTTTGGTAATGATCGCCTCGAACAGCGTGGTCATGATCTCGCCGGCGATGTTTTCACCGGATACCCGAGCGTGGGTGAAACCCAGATAGCGATTGCGTTCCTCCAGGCTCATCAGCCCGTACAGTTCGTCCTCATGGCCAACCGCCGCGAGCTTGGCAGTCAGCGTCCGCTGGAGATCGACGTAGTTTGTGAGCACCTGCATGCCTTGGCTGGGCGTGTAGAGGTAAGCCTTGTCGTGGTTGATCATCAGCGAGCCGGCCAACTCGACGGAAGCCGTCTCTTCGCTTAAACACACTGTTTCAAAGGTCGGACGCTGCACCGCCACGGCGGGCTCGCGGATCAAGGTATGCAGGGCATCGAACTCGCCAGCGGAGAGGATTTCCGTTTCACGTTTGATCATCAGGTCCGCACGGGCCTGATCCTGCAGCGTCCGACTGAAGAACGCGCGTCGTGAGGAGCCCTCGAATGAGGCGGCATTCCAATACGTTTCCAGTTGCCGAAAAAGCAGAATGGTCAGCTTGCCCGATGCTGACTTGATCGCAGTTGACCAGGCTGACTGGTCATCTGCGGCGGCTGACTTGGCGGGGTGAGAAAACTCGACGGTCTGGCCACGCGGCCAGCCCTGCCGGCGAAAGTGCAGCAGCAGCGCTTCACTCAGCGACAGCGACTGGGTTGGCTGCCTGACTTCACCGGCGGCCTGCGCAGTAGTCGGGTAAAAACTGACCCGAGTTGCCGATTGTTGCAGGTCGCCAAAGTGCGTCTCGAGTTGTACATCGAGAATGGTTTGCAACAGGCTGGAGAGCGAAGGCAGGCGTTTGAGCTCGTCCAGCATATCGTTCGCGCAAGCGCCCAATTGCGCTTTGATGGCGGTTGACTGGTCGTCGAACACATCCCCTGTGATCGTTTCGCGGGTCATGGTTATGCCGCGTTTTTCCACCAGCTCCTTGCGCATCGATACCGTGAGAAAGGCCAGCAGATCGTCCTCTTCATCGGCGTTGTCCAGGCGCGTTTGCAACGCCTGCGTCAGCGCCTGATCGTCACTGAATTTTTTCAAGCCGTCGTAGGGGGTATAGAGAAACACCCCGCCGTCATCCGGTCCGGTGCCAAGGACGAAACTGCCAGCCAGCGGCACAGGTGATTGCTTTTCGGCGTTGAGCAAAATGCGCTCGGCGAGCATTGGCGGGGTTTGTTCACTGCGCAGGGCGTGGGTCGCCAGCCGCACATGCGCCAGCCAGCTGAAGTCTTTGCTGTTCAGACCATGCGCTTTGGCCAGACCGGGATGCAGGCCGGGGATCTCAAAATGTCGGGAAACAACAGTGGGGTGGGCGAACTGGACATCATAAGGACTCTGAACGGGGCGCCATCGGGCAGGGACTCAACCATAAATCCGCGGCCGGCCACGCTTGCGGTATTCAGTTACCGCACCCGCCAACGCTGAATGTGCATCCGGACGGCGACCGCAGGGTCGATCAACCCAAGGGTTGACAGCCGACAGCCCGGGCGCAGTTAATCGGTGGGCAAAACGACCGTACGCTGTTGTTCCCTCCAATAATCATTCTGGAGCTTCAGATGTCTGCGCCACACGATCAGGGCTCGTCCTCGTTATCCCTCGAAGCACTCACGCAATTGCTTGAAACGATATTTCTGCGGCACGGCACTTCCAGCGAAGTGGCGCGCGTGCTCGCGGCCAACTGCGCCGGCGCCGAGCGTGATGGCGCTCATAGCCATGGCGTGTTCCGTATGCCCGGTTATGTCTCGACGCTGCAAAGCGGCTGGGTCAACGGCCATGCGGTACCCCAGGTGGAAGACGTTGCGCCGGGGTTTGTCCGCGTCGATGCCGGCAATGGTTTTGCTCAGCCGGCATTGGCCGCGGCCCGACCGCTGCTGATGGAAAAGGCCCGTCATGCCGGGATCGCCGTGTTGGCGATTCGTAACTCGCACCATTTCGCCGCACTGTGGCCGGATGTCGAACCGTTTGCCGATGAAGGCCTGGTGGCGTTGAGCGTGGTCAACAGCATGACTTGCGTCGTACCTCATGGGGCTGATCGGCCGCTGTTCGGCACAAACCCGATCGCCTTCGCCGCGCCAAGGGCCAATGCCGCGCCGATTGTTTTCGACCTCGCCACCAGCGCCATTGCCCATGGCGATGTGCAGATCGCAGCGCGCAAAGGTGAAAAACTCCCGGCCGGAATTGGTGTCGACAGCCTCGGTCAACCGACCCAGGATCCCAAGGCAATTCTCGAGGGCGGGGCGTTGCTGCCATTTGGCGGGCACAAGGGGTCGGCGCTGTCGATGATGGTCGAGCTGCTGGCGGCGGCGTTGACCGGCGGCAATTTTTCCTTCGAGTTCGATTGGTCCAATCATCCCGGCGCGAAAACACCGTGGACCGGTCAGCTATTGATTGTGATCGACCCGGACAAGGCGGCCGGACAGAGTTTTGCCCGGCGCAGCGAGGAGCTGGTGCGGCAGATGCACGGCGTCGGACTCAAGCGCCTGCCCGGGGATCGACGGCATCTGCAGCGCAGTCGCTCGACGGCACAAGGGATCGCCCTGGATGAGCAAACGTTACGGCAGTTGCGCGAAATGGCGGGGAGTCGATTGCGCAGGCATAAAAAAGCGAACCGCAAGGTTCGCTTTTTTGTGACGCTGAACTCAGCGGCGGCCGAGCAGCAGGCCCACCACCAGGCCGAAACCGGCGGAGATCGCTACGGTCTGCCATGGATGACCACCAATGTAGTTCTCTGTGGCTTCGACGGCAGGTTTGGTGCGGTCGCGCACGCTGGACACCGAGTCCAGCGCCAGCTGCAGTTTCTGGGCGATTTGTGCACGCAGCGTTTCTGCTTCTTCGCCTACCAGTGAAGCGCTGCTCTTGAGCAGTTTGTCCGATTCTTCGATCAGAGCCTGAAGCTCGCTGAAAGCTTGATCCTTGATTTGCTCTTCGGCAGCTTGCGAGGCGGTTTTACGGGCCATTGGGTGACTCCTTGCAGGTGAATGGACAGTGACCAATGGAGTGTAGCGGCAGGCGAAAAGTTGCATGTCATTCGCGGACGAGGGAAAACCTGCACCGGAGATTTGTGCCAAGCGTGTAAGATGTCGCCATTTTACGCAGCAGGACAAATCCCCATGAGTTTCAATCTGGCCGACAAATCCCTCGCAGAGCGCGCCGCGCTGGAAGATGAGAAATCCCGTCTGTTCGAACTCTGGCAGAACAATCTGGGCAAAGCCAAAGGCGAAGCCGCACGTCTGTTTGGCGAGCGCTCCAAGCGCAAGGGCAAATGGGCCGAGTGGGTTCGCGCCGAGCTGGACGGCATGTCGCCGCCGGAGTTCGCCAACATGGTGCGCAGCGAAGTCAATCGCCTGATGGCGGCGAACAAGTGAACCACTTCACGTCTGGCTGAACGTGGCGGCAATCGCCTCGCGAACCTTGACCAGCACCGGATCGATCTGCGTGCTGGTGCGCCAGCCGAGCTCCACCGGATAACGCGGTAAAGCCAAAGGGCAGGGCAGCAGCGCCAGTCCGCTCAGCGCCGCGATACTTGCGGCGGCATGGGCCGGGATCGTCGCCACCGCCTGACTGCCCTTGAGCAGAAACGGCAGCGCGGCAAAATGCGTGGTCGACGCGCAGACTCGGCGGCTCAATCCCACTGCCGCCAATCCCTCGTCGGTAATGCCGATAAAGCCGCCGGAGGACACCAGAATGTGCTCGCGCGCAACAAACTCCTGCAACTCGATCTGCTGCTGGCCGGGCGCGAGACTGTCGCGATCGACCAGACACGCGTAGCCACCTTCACCCAGCACCTGACGACTGAGCAGGCGCTCGGCAAACCCGCCGGCGGTGATCGCCAGGTCGATGCTGCGTTCCATCAACGCGCGGGCGACGATCTGGCTGTGGGTCTGGCGGAAAATCAGCCGCAGCTTTGGCGCGCGACGGGCGATTTCCTCGATCAAGCGGCGGCCATAGGCAATTTCAAAATCATCTGACAGACCAATCGCTACCGAGCGCCCGTCGTATTGATTGGCCGCGGGATCAAGCATGGCCAGACTTTGCCGGCATTTGTTCAGGGCATCGCTGATCACCGGTTTCAGCTGATTGGCTTGCAGCGTCGGTGCCAGACCGCGCCCGGTGCGCACGAACAACTGATCGCCATACACCTCACGCAAGCGACGCAACGCCGCGCTGACCGCCGACTGCGTTACGCCAAGACGCAGGGCGGCGCGGCTGGCGCTGGATTCCTCGTGCAGCGCTTCGAAGACTTTCAGCAGGTTGAGGTCGATGTCGGCGATATTCATTTGGCTCATATCATTCAGCAGCGGGTAGGGCTTTATTCATGATCGCGTGCCGCTGGAGAATCGGCAACACCTGAACCTGATGGAGTAAACACGATGGCCAAATCCATAGTTGCTGCGCTGCAGATTGGCGCCTTGCCCGGCGGCAAAGGCGAAACCCTCGACCAGATTCTCAGCTGGGAAGACGCGATCCGCGAATCCGGCGCGGCGCTGGTGGTGATGCCGGAGGCCTTGCTCGGTGGCTATCCGAAGGGCGAGGGCTTTGGCACCCAGTTGGGTTATCGACTGCCCGAGGGGCGCGAGGCCTTCGCGCGGTATTTTGCCAACGCCATTGATGTGCCTGGCGCGGAAACCGAGGCGCTGGCCGGATTGTCAGCGCGCACCGGGGCCAATCTGGTGATCGGCGTGATCGAGCGCGCCGGCAGCACGTTGTATTGCACGGTGCTGTATTTCGACCCTCAGGCAGGACTGATCGGCAAACACCGCAAGCTCATGCCTACGGGAACCGAGCGACTGATCTGGGGCAAGGGTGACGGCTCGACGCTACCGGCGTTCGACACCCAGGTCGGCAAGCTCGGCGCCGTGGTGTGCTGGGAAAACATGATGCCGCTGCTGCGCACGGCGATGTATGCCAAAGGTGTCGAAGTCTGGTGCGCACCCACCGTTGATGAGCGCGAGATGTGGCAGGTCAGCATGCGCCACATCGCCCATGAAGGCCGTTGTTTCGTGGTCAGCGCCTGCCAGGTGCAGGCCTCGCCGAATGAATTGGGGTGGAAATTGCCAACTGGCCGGGTGATCGACCGTTGATTGCTGGCGGCAGTGTGATTGTCGGGCCGATGGGCGATGTACTGGCGGGACCGCTGCGTGGCGAGGCGGGATTGCTGACGGCGCAGATCGACACGGATGAACTGGTCCGCGCGCGGTATGACTACGATGTGGTCGGCCACTATGCGCGGCCGGATGTATTCGAGTTGACCGTCGATGAGCGCGCGAAGCCGGGGGTGCGGTTCAACTCCTGACCTTGAAACTTGTAGAGAACCTGTGAGAGCGAGCCTGCTCGCGAAGACGTAGGCACCATGAATATCGCAGTTGCCTGAACCACCGCCTTCGCGAGCAGGCTCGCTCCCACAGGGGTTGTGTGTTGTTCTGCCGATTTGGACCGCGGACTACCAAGTCGCCGCGCTCGCCTTGGGCAGGCTCAACTTGCCGCTGTCGGTAAAGCGCATTGTGCCAAACACCCCGCCGGCCAGTTTGCCGCGCAGCACGTAGGGCAGGTTGTCGAGGCTTTGCGTCTGGCTCAGGCCCAAGGTCTGGCGCAGGAACGAGAACGCCGAGACGCTGACCGGCACCGTGACAATGGCTTCAGAGAAACGCGGGATCGAGCCGCTCTGATCGCTCACGCCGGAAGCCAGCGAATGACCATTGACCTCCAGTTCCAGGGCGATGCCGTTGTAGTCGATCGCCGTCTCATTGGGATTCTGCACGCGCAGCTTGATGGCGAAGCGCACTTCCAGTTCCTGACTCGGTAACGGCTCGAGGCCGACCACGTTGATGTTCACCGGGTCGCGGTTGGGAAACAGCGCGCAGGCACTGAGGGACAACAGCAAGAGCGACAGGATGACGGCGTGGACGCGGCGCATAAGAATCTCTCGACAAAAAAGGGCTGAACCGTTGCCGGTGCAGCCCTTTTCTCCGAGGCGCGACGTCAGCGGTTCAACTGTGCGACAGCCGCCGCTTGGCCGGGTTCAGCTTTGGCGGTGACGTCGGGGTTTTCCATGACCTGCAGAATCGACGCTTCCGGGTCGAAATCGTCTTCTTCCAGCTCGATGAATTCTTCCGGCAGGAAGATGTTCAGCACGATAGCGCACAACGCACCGACAGTAATTGGCGATTCGAAGATGTTGCGCAGCGCTTGCGGCAGTTCGCGCAAGACTTCCGGCACCGCCGCGATGCCCAGGCCCATGCCCAGCGAGATCGCCACGATCAGCATGTTGCGTCGATGCAGGCCGGCCTCGGCGAGGATCTTGATCCCGGCCACGGCGACGGTGCCGAACATCACCAGTTCGGCGCCGCCCAGCACCGGTTTTGGCATCAATTGCAACACCGCGCCGATCATCGGGAACAAACCGAGCAGCACCAGCAGCCCGGCGATGAAAAACGCCACATAACGGCTGGCCACACCGGTCAGCTGGATCACGCCGTTGTTCTGCGCGAAAGTCACCATCGGCATGCTGTTGAACACCGCCGCCATGGCCGAGTTGAGACCGTCGGCGAGCAGGCCGGATTTGATCCGGCGGATGTACAGTGGGCCTTTGACCGGTTGCCGCGAGATCATCGAGTTGGCGGTCAAGTCACCGGCCGCTTCCAGTGGCGACACCAGAAAAATCACCGCCACCGGCACAAACGCCACCCAATCGAAGTTGAAACCGTACTTGAACGGCACCGGCACGCTGACCAGCGGCACCTCGGGCATCGAGGCAAAATCCACCGTGCCCATCAGCCATGCCACCACGTAACCCAGGGTCAGGCCGATGACGATCGCGCCCAGCCGCAGAAACGGCACGTCGACACGGTTCAGCACAACGATAGTGCCGATCACCAGTGCCGCGAGAAAGACATGACTGGCCGCGCCCAGGTCGGGCGCACCGAAGCCGCCGGCGATGTCGGTCATGGCTACTTTGATCAGTGACAGGCCCATCAGCGTGATGATCGTGCCGGTCACTACGGGAGTGATCAGCATGCGCAGCTTGCCGATGAACTGGCTGAGCACCACTTCGATGAATGCTGCGAAGAAACACACACCGAAGATCGTCGAAAGGATTTCGTCAGTACCGCCGCCACGCGCCTTGACCATGAACCCGGCGCTGAGAATCACGCTGATGAAGGAAAAGCTGGTCCCTTGCAGACACAGCAGACCGGAACCCACCGGGCCGAAGCGCTTGGCCTGTACGAAAGTGCCGAGACCGGAGACGAACAGCGCCATGCTGATCAAGTAAGGGATTTCACTCTGCAGGCCCAGCGCGCCGCCCATGATCAGGGTCGGGGTGATGATGCCAACGAAACTCGCCAGCACATGTTGCAGCGCGGCGAACACGGTGGCGGTCAGGTGCGGACGGTCGTTGAGGCCGTAGATCAGGTCGTTGTTGCGCGGGGCTTTGTCAGAGGCGGTCATGGTCAGGTGCGCGCCGCGAGGCGGGGCCGGGTCAGAAAATGGGTGCGCAGAATGCCGCAAGCGGGCGGCGAGGGCAACGAGCAATAACTGCCTGAAAGGTCAGGTTTTACTGCCTTTGTGGGAGCGAGCCTGCTCGCGAAAGCGGTCTGATCGTTCCCATGCTCCGCGTGGGAATGCAGCCCGGACGCTCCGCGTCCCTTCCAGAGCTGGAACGCGGAGCGTCCCTTGAGGCATTCCCACGCAGAGCGCGGGAACGATCATGCGTGCGTCGATCAGCAATGGCCAATCGCCCGTGGCATACTCCCGCGCATGACTTTCGACTCCCCCTCAGTGCCTGGCAATACGCGGTCGACCACAAGGGCTTCATTCAGGATGAAGCCCAGGAACACGCGGTCTGGGCCTTGCAGAAATGCCATGAAGCCTTGCACGCCGGTGCCCGCTCGGTCAGCGGCGTGTATCTGTGGGGGCCGGTCGGTCGTGGCAAGACCTGGTTGATGGATCAGTTCTACCAGAGCCTGCGCGTGCCGGCGCGGCGTCAACACTTTCATCACTTCATGGGCTGGGTGCATCAGCGTTCGTTTCAACTCAGTGGCATCGCCGATCCGTTGCGCGCCCTGGCCAAGGAACTGGCTGGCGAAGTGCGTGTGCTGTGTTTTGACGAACTGTTCGTCAGTGACATTGGCGACGCGATCATTCTCGGCCGGCTGTTTCAGGTGATGTTCGAGGAAGGCGTGGTGATCGTTTGCACCTCCAATCTGCCGCCCGATGATCTATACGCCGATGGCTTCAACCGTGATCGCTTTACACCGGCAATTGCGGCGATCAAGGCGCATATGCAGGTGGTCGCGGTGAATGGCGCCGAGGACCATCGCTTGCATCCGGGGGCGATCGCGCAGCGCTATTTTGTCAGCACGACCGATTCGCCGAGTGCACTCGATGCCGTGTTCCAGTCGCTGACTTCAGATGAGACTGTCAGCGAAGAGCCCGTCGCCGTGGGCCATCGAATGCTCAAAGTGGTACAGGCCAGTGAATCCGTACTGTGGTGCCGTTACAGCGATCTGTGCGAACAACCTTTCGCCGCCATGGACTTCATTGCCCTGTGTGATCGCTACCGGGCTATCCTGTTAAGCGAAGTGCCGAACCTCAGCGCCAAGAAGCGCGAAGGACGCATTGCGCGCGGTACCGAAGACGGCGCCGAGCGTGTCGTTGCCGGCGATCGGGAGCTGCCGCAGTTGTCAGTACACGACGATGGCGTGCGCCGCTTCATCGCGCTGGTCGACGAATGCTACGACCGCAAGGTGCCTCTGTACGTCGCGGCAAGCGTGCCGATGAACGCGCTCTACACCGAGGGCTATCTGGAATTCCCGTTCCGCCGCACCCTCAGCCGGTTGCAGGAGATGCAGTTGCAGCGTTTCGCCGAAGTTTGAAAGAAGAGGGCGCCGACATGAGTCAACCGCTGTCCCATCATCTGCTGACCATGGCTTACCAGAATGCCTGGGCCAATCATCGCCTGGCCAAGGCCTGGACCCGGCTCGATGCCGCTGAACTGGTCGCGCCGCGGGTGAGTTTCTTCCCGAGCATTCGCTTGACGCTCAATCACATCCTCACCTGCGACTGGTTCTACGTCGACGCATTGGAGCGCGAATTGCGCGGTGACGAGCCGCATCCCGATTGCTATGTGTTCTTCAATCAGGACGAGCCGTTTACCACCGCCGCCGCGCTGCGTGCAGAACAGGTTCGCGTCGATCGCCGTCTGATCGCCTATTGCGAGCAACTGCGGGATGCCGATCTGCCAAGGATCGTCACCATCGCCCGTGACACGCCACAACATGACAGCCGCCTGCGCATGCTTTCGCATCTGTTCGAACACCAGATTCATCATCGTGGCCAGGTGCACGCCATGCTCAGTGGTACGACGGTGAAGCCACCGCAACTGGATGAGTTCTTCTGTGCAGGGAAAGCGCGTTGCGCGCCGAGGACTTCGCCGAGCTGGGCTGGACGGAAGAACTTGTCTGGGGCCACTGACCGCGAAAGATCGCAGCCTCGTTGCACTCG
This sequence comes from Pseudomonas sp. B21_DOA, assembly GCA_030544685.1. Classification (NCBI taxonomy): domain Bacteria; kingdom Pseudomonadati; phylum Pseudomonadota; class Gammaproteobacteria; order Pseudomonadales; family Pseudomonadaceae; genus Pseudomonas; species Pseudomonas sp. B21_DOA. The sequence goes on from CP086683.1 coordinate 3,901,212, forward strand.
TCAACCCCTACACATATCGGACCGTAGGAGCTGACGAGTGCAACGAGGCTGCGATCTTTTGATCTTCAGCTTTTCAAGTTGCCCTCTCCGGCGCACCCAAGCTAATGTCCCCTCAGCCTTTCAGCAAGCACCTTGCACGCCGGGGCCTTTGTTTATCGGGGATGGAAATGGATTCCGCAGAAATACTTGTACTTCAGGCCAGCTACAGCAACCCGGTGCACGCCGAAGCCATCGGCATCGTGCTCAACCACTACGCCGAAGATCCCATGGGCGGCGGTCATCCAATCGCCCCTGAACTGCTGCAACGCCTGCCCGAAGAACTCGCTCGCCGCCCGCATGCTTTCAGCGTGCTGGCCTTCGTTGGCGGCGAACCGGCCGGGCTGATCAACTGTTTCGAGGGCTTCTCGACTTTTGCCTGTAAACCGCTGGTCAATGTTCACGACGTCGCGGTGGTCGGCAAATTCCGCGGCTTGGGGCTAAGCCAGAAAATGCTGCAGAAAGTCGAGGAAATCGCCCGCCAGCGCGGTTGCTGCAAAATCACCCTGGAGGTGCTGGAAGGCAATGCGGTGGCGCAAGGGTCGTATCGCAAATTCGGCTTTGCACCGGGGATGTTCAATCCGGATCACGGACGGATGCTGTTCTGGATAAAGGATTTACAGGCCTGAAAATCCCCTCACCCTAACCCTCTCCCAGAGGGAGAGGTGACTGACCGAGTTGGTCGGGCGCAATACATCGAACTGGCCCAATCTGCCTGACCAAAAAAGGCGCCCCAATCAGGGCGCCTCAACTGTCATCTCCCGGGCCAGAGCGGAGCCACGGGAGGTCCATCGGTTGCTCGATAAAACTCAGTCGCGATAAGACTCGGTCACCTGCGCCGTCTGGTCAGCAGGGACGCGAATTTCCTTCGCGCTGGCGTCGGCCTTCTGCTCGCTTTGCGCGCGCTGGACCGGGAAATTGTCGTAGTAATAACGCATACGCTCGGCACCGCCTTCAGCGAAGGCGCTGGTGGAACCGAGGGCGAGCAGGGTGGTGAGGATGAAAGGGGTGATTTTCATGTTGCCTCCTACTGAACAAGTGGGAGTCGGTTCGTCCGTGAAGCAGACCGCGGAAGAGAGTCTGCGTTGCGGCCATTAACAATGGGTTAACGCGGGTCAAGGGCAAATATTGCCGGGTATTTCAATGTGGAGTGCCGACGCAGCACGCCCATCAGCACACACAAAAAGGGCCCTCGCAGGCCCTTTGTCGTGTTACTTCTGCGCCACCTCTCCCGGAGCAGGCTGCTTGGGCTTCATCAAGCTGAAATCGATCAGTGACCGTTTCGCCGTCTGATACGGATCACCAATCAACAGTTTGCGCGGCACAAAGCTGTCGCTGACCAGACTCTTGCTGCGATCCAGTTCATCCGAACTCAACCCGGCCAGATCCGCCCAGGTGTGGATGAACTGCGAGCTGCTGTACGGCCGGCTGAGGTCGCCAGCGAAGTTCCAGTCGTGGTTCTGCTTCCACTTCGGCGAGGCCCAGGCCATGAACGGGATGGTGTACATCGGCGCGGTCGGCTTGTTCTCGTTGCGGCCCAGCGTGCTGTGGCCGGCCGAGTCGAAGACGTCTTCGCCGTGGTCGGACAGGTACAGCAAAAAGCCGTTCGGATCAGATTTGGCGTAGTCCTTGATCAGGCTCGAGACCACGAAGTCGTTGTACAGCACCGCATTGTCGTAGCTGTTGTAGGTCGGCAGTTGATCGTCGCGTACGCCGGCAGGGACGCCCTGGCGATCCTGAAACTTGTCAAAAGTCGGCGGATAACGGTACTGGTAGCTCATGTGTGTGCCGAGCAGGTGCACGACAATCAGTTTGCGCTGAGCCGGATCAGTCAGTGCCTTGTTGAACGGCTCGATCACGTCGCCATCGTATTGCGCGGCGTTCTGGTTGCGATTGTTGTTCAGGTACACCTGCTCGTCGGCCTGTTCGGAGAAGGTCGTGAGCATGGTGTTGCGCTTGGTCATGGTCTGCTGGTTGGTGATCCAGAAGGTCTTGTAACCGGCCTGTTTCATCACGCTGACCAGCGATGGCGTCGACAGGTACAGATCCGGGTTCTGCTCATCGGCGAAGGTCAGCACTTGCTGCAACGCTTCGATGGTGTAGGGGCGCGGGGTGATGACGTTGTCGAAGATCGCCAGTTGATCCTTGAGCTTGTCCAGTTCCGGCGTGGTGTTGCGCGGGTAACCGTAGAGGCTCATGCGCTGACGGTTGGTCGATTCGCCGATCACCAGCACCAAAGTCGCCGGCTGACCGGCAGAGGCGTCATTGAGGTTTTTCAGCGGCGGGATCTTGCTCGCACTGTCGAGCATGCCCTGCATGTCACCGAGGGTTTCCTGATAGCGGTGATACGCCACGGCCATCTGCCACGGCACGGCGGGCTCGATACGGGTTTCGAATTTCTCGAAGCCTTGGGCGAAGGTGCCCATGCGCAGGGTCTGCTTGACCAGCGGGTAGCCGACCACGGCGATTACAATCGCCGTCGCTGCTACAAGCGCGCGACCGCGCGGCATGTAAACAGGGCGCAGACGCGTCCATAAAAAGTAAGCGAACGCGGTATGGGCGAGGAACGCCGGGATCATCCACCAGGCGAAGTACTGAGTCATGTACTCGCCGGCTTCCGACACGTTCGACTCGAACATGATGAAGATGACGCTCTGGGAGAATTCCTGCTGATAAATGAAGAAGTAGCCGAGGCTGGCCATCGAGCAGGCCCACAGCACTACGCCGATGATGGCGGCGAGCAGGCGAGTGTGTTTGGGGAACAGCAACATCGGCGCCAGCCACAGCGCGCTCATCACGAACGCCTGACGAAATCCGGTGAAGCCGGATGTGCCGGTCAGCTGGATCAGCAGTTGAGTGATACCCGAGAAATACCAGAAGAAGACGAACAGCCAGATAAATCCGGCCCAGTCGAAACCGCTCGCAGTCGTTTTGCTGCGTTTGAACAATGCCATTACGCGCTCCAGCTCAATCATCAAACCCACGCCGGAACGCTTCCATGACACCGACGAACAGAGGCCGTACGCGCAGGTACGGCCAGAATGGGGCGAAGTATCCCCAAGGGCATGTGAAAGATTTGTTAAGCCCGCTTCTGATGGGTATCAGGCGTTCAGAGGTGCAACGTGTCGGGAACGACGATGGCCGTTCCCGAAGCAAGCGGGGATCAGGCGTGCGGTGCGCGCTGCACAACCGGACGCGGTTGCGGCTGCGAGCCTTGGGTCAGTGCGCGCAATTGCGCCAATTCGTGCTGCAACTGGTCGCGCTCGTCTTTCAACTGGCGCAATTCATCGCGACGGATCGTAACGTAGAGGGTTTGTGGCGGCATTGCTGTGTGTACTGTGCCCATTGCTCACCTCGCAAATGGCGTGCATCAACTGTAAGTCACTCCTCGTGCCGAGGCGCTTGACTTACTATCGGCGCCAATTTTGATTTCTTTTGCCCTTAAAGGGAACTTTTTTATTTTTCATGGTCGGTGTGTCTTCGGCAGGATTCGGGGCGTTATCACTCTGGATCGGGCACAATGCCCGGAAACTTCATCGCAACGCTCTGGACTAACCTCCATCAGTCGCGTTGGGCTATAACCAATGACACACATTTATTTGTAGTAAGGAGCATCAGCACATGCAACTCGGGATTATTGGACTGGGCCGCATGGGCGGCAATATTGCGCGACGTCTGATGCTCAACGGGCACACCACCGTTGTTTACGACCGCAATACCGCTTTCATCGATAACCTGGTCGCCGAGGGCTCCACTGGCGTCGCCGACTTGCCAGCGCTGGTCGCCGGCCTCGACAAGCCGCGCGCGGTCTGGGTCATGCTGCCGGCCGGCGCGCCGACCGAAGACACCATCAACACCCTGAGCGAATTGCTCGAACCCGGCGATACCATCATCGACGGCGGCAACACCAACTACAAGGATGACATCCGTCGGGCCAAGACTCTGAATGAGAAGGGCCTGCACTACATCGACGTCGGCACCTCCGGCGGCGTCTGGGGCCTGGAACGCGGCTATTGCATGATGATCGGCGGCGACGCTGAAACCGTGCAGCGTCTCGACCCGCTGTTTGCCGCGCTGGCGCCGGGCATGGGCGACATCCCGCGCACCAAGGACCGCAAGTCCGACGACCATCGCGCCGAGCACGGCTACATCCACGCCGGTCCTGCCGGTGCCGGGCACTTCGTGAAGATGATTCATAACGGCATCGAGTACGGCATGATGGCCGCGTTCGCCGAGGGCTTCGACATTCTCAAGACCAAATCCAGCGAACGCCTGCCGGAAGATCAGCGATTTGATCTGAACGTGGCTGATATCGCTGAAGTCTGGCGTCGTGGCAGCGTGGTTTCGTCCTGGCTGCTGGACCTGACTGCCGATGCGCTGGCCAGCGATCCGAAGCTCGACGGTTTCTCCGGCTCGGTAGCCGACAGCGGCGAAGGCCAATGGACCATCGAGGCGGCCATGGAGCAGGCGGTGCCAGTTCCGGTGCTGTCCAACTCGCTCTTCTCCCGTTACCGCTCGCGCGGGCAAGGCACCTTCGGTGACAAGATCCTGTCGGCACAACGCTTCGGCTTCGGCGGCCACGTGGAGACCGCGAAAAAATGACCCGTACGATCCGCAGAAAATCCAAGGCAGAACCCGCACCACCGACCACGCTGTTCCTGTTCGGTGCCCACGGCGACCTGGTCAAGCGCTTGCTCATGCCGGCGCTGTACAACCTCAGTCGCGACGGCCTGCTCGACGAGAATCTGCGGATCGTCGGCGTTGATCACAACGCCATTACCGATGAAGCCTTCGCGCAGAAGCTCGAGGACTTCATCCGCACCGAAGTGGCGGCGAAGGTCGGCAAGGGCGATCAGATGCTTGATCCGGTCTTGTGGGCCAAGCTCGCCAAAGGCATCAGCTACGTCCAGGGCGATTTCCTCGACGACAGCACTTATTCAGCCCTGGCGGCGAAAATCGCCGACAGCGGCACTGGCAATGCTGTGTTCTATCTGGCCACCGCGCCGCGTTTCTTCAGTGAGGTGGTGCGCCGCCTCGGCAGCGCCGGCTTGCTTGAAGAAACGCCCGAAGCGTTCAGAAGGGTGGTGATCGAGAAGCCATTCGGCTCCGACCTGCACACCGCCGAAGCCTTGAATGCTTGCCTGCTCAAGGTCATGTCCGAGAAGCAGATCTACCGGATCGACCATTATTTGGGCAAGGAGACTGTGCAGAACATTCTGGTCAGCCGGTTCTCCAACAGCCTGTTCGAAGCGTTCTGGAACAATCATTACATCGACCACGTGCAGATTACGGCGGCGGAAACCGTTGGCGTCGAAACCCGTGGCAGTTTTTACGAACACACCGGCGCACTGCGTGACATGGTGCCCAATCACCTGTTCCAGTTGCTGGCCATGGTCGCCATGGAACCGCCGGCCGCATTCGGCGCCGATGCGGTGCGTGGCGAGAAGGCCAAGGTAGTGGGGGCAATTCGCCCCTGGTCCACCGAAGAGGCGCGGGCCAACTCAGTGCGCGGCCAGTACACATCGGGCGAGCGCGACGGCACACCGTTGAACGGTTATCGCGAAGAAGCCAACGTCTCGCCCGACAGCACCACCGAAACCTATGTGGCGCTCAAGGTGATGATCGATAACTGGCGCTGGGTCGGCGTGCCGTTCTACCTGCGCACCGGCAAACGCATGAGCGTACGCGACACGGAAATCGTCATCTGCTTCAAACCGGCGCCGTACGCGCAGTTCCGCGACACCGAAGTCGATGAGCTGCAGCCGACTTATCTGCGTATCCAGATCCAGCCAAACGAAGGCATGTGGTTCGACCTGCTGGCCAAGCGGCCGGGGCCGGCGTTGAACATGGCCAATATAGAGCTGGGTTTTGCGTATAAGGATTTCTTCGAGATGCAGCCTTCCACCGGCTACGAAACCTTGATCTACGACTGCCTGACCGGTGATCAGACGCTGTTCCAGCGCGCTGACAATATCGAGAACGGTTGGCGAGCCGTGCAGCCATTCCTCGATGCCTGGCAGCAGGACGCCAGCGTCGAGTTGTACGCGGCTGGTGACGATGGCCCTCAAGCAGCGGAAGATCTCCTGACTCGCGATGGCCGCGTCTGGCACGGTCTGGGATGAGTGACCTGGCGAAACAACCCATCCGTTTTCTCCTCAGCGACATGGACGGCACCTTGTTGCTGCCCGATCACACGCTGAACCAACGCACCATTGACGCCGTGAGCTCATTGCGCGACGCCGGCGTACTGTTCAGCCTCGCCAGCGGACGCCCGCCGAGAGCCATGCTGCAACAGATCGAGGCCCTGGGCGTTGATCTGCCGACGGCGGCGTTCAATGGCGGCACCATCGTCAAACCGGACGGCACACTGTTGGCCGCGCATTATTTGCCGGCGACGACCGCACTGATTGCGCTGGCGCAGTTTGCCGATCAGCCGGACGTCGAGGTTTGGGTATTCAGCGGCGGTGACTGGCTGCTCAAGGACCCGCACGGGCCGATGGTTCCGCGTGAGCAAAGTGGCCTCGGTTACCCGCCGGTGGTCGTGGAGAGTTTTGAGCCGTATCTGCAGCGGATCGACAAGATTGTCGCGACCAGCAACAACACAGAACTGTTGATCGAACTGGAGGCGCAGCTGTTGCCCAAGGTCAACGGTATGGCTCAGGTGTCGCGTTCACAGCCGGTGTATCTCGACGTCACCGCGCTGGAGGCCAACAAGGGCACTGCGTTGACGACGATTGCCGAGTACCTCGGCGTACCGCTGGAACAGACCGCCGTCATCGGCGACGGCGGCAACGACCCGGCGATGTTCAAATGCGCAGGTTTGTCGATTGCCATGGGCCAGGCGGAAGAGGCGGTTAAGCGCCAGGCCGACGTCGTCACCGCGCCGAACACCGAAGACGGCGTGGCCCAGGCGATCAAAAAGTACATCCTCCCGCACTGAGTCAAATCAAAGCCTGATATGGGCTGCCTGGAATTCGGATCACCGGAAACCATTGTGGGACGAGCTTGCTCGCGAAGGCGCCGGGTCAGGCGACTGAGAGGGTGGATGTGCCGCCGTTATCGCGAGCAGGCTCACTCCTACAAGGTTTCAGCGGCGCCCACAACATCCCGGCAAAACCACAAAACCAGTGTGGGAGCGGGCTTGCTCGCGAAGGCGCCGGGTCAGGCAACAAATCAGTTCACTGACACACCGCTTTCGCGAGCAAGCCCGCTTGCACAGTTTCAATCAGTGTTCTGTCAGAGCCAGTAGCTCACCGCGTACCAGCCCAGCAGGCCCATCACCACGGTATACGGCAGCGCCATCCACACCATGCGCCCGTAAGACAAGCGTACCAGCGGCGCGATCGCCGAGGTCAGCAGAAACAAAAACGCGGCCTGACCATTCGGTGTCGCCACACTCGGCAGATTGGTCCCGGTGTTGATCGCAATCGCCAGCGCCTCGAAATGCTCGCGACTCATGTGCCCGGCGAGGAACGCTTGTTTCACTTCGGTGATGTAAATGGTCGCGACAAACACATTGTCACTGATCGCCGAAAGCACGCCGTTGGCGATAAACAACATGCCCGGCTGTTGATCCATAGGCAGCGCCAGCACCCACTGGATCAGCGGGGCGAACAATTGCTGATCATGAATCACTGCCACTACGGCGAAAAACACCACCAGCAACGCGGTAAACGGCATTGCATCCTTAAAGGCGCTACCCAGGCGATGTTCGTCAGTGATTCCGGTAAACGCAGTGATCAACACAATCACCATCAAACCAATCAGGCCGACTTCCGCCAAGTGAAACGCCAGACAACCGATCAGTATCAGCGCCGCGGCACCTTGCACCAGCAAAGCCGCCGTCTGGCGCGAGGTGCGCTTCGCGTTGTCTTCCGCCGCATAGTTGGCCAGCACAGCGCGCACATTGTCCGGCAGCAACGTGCCGTAACCGAACCAGCGCAGCTTCTCCAGCAGTACGCAGGTGACCAGACCTGCCACCAGCACCGGCAGCGAAACCGGCGCCACCTTGGTGAAGAACTCGCCGAAATGCCAGCCCATCTCGTGGCCGATCAACAAGTTCTGCGGCTCACCCACCAGTGTGCAGACGCCACCCAGCGCCGTGCCGACCGCGCCATGCATCAGCAGGCTGCGCAGGAACGCGCGAAATTGATTCAAGTCGTCATGATGCAGCGACGGTAGATGCTGGTCGTCACTGAACTCGCTGTCCTGACGCGGATCATTGCCCGACGCGACCCGGTGATACACCGAGTAGAACCCGACAGCCGCACTGATGATTACCGCCGTCACGGTTAACGCATCAAGAAACGCCGAAAGAAACGCCGACAAGAAGCAGAACATCAGCGCCAGAATGGCTTTCGAACGCACGCCCAACAGCAGGCGCGAGAAGAGGAACAGCAGCAGATCCTTCATGAAGTAAATGCCGGCGACCATGAACATCAGGAGCAGGATCACCGGAAAGTTGTGCACTAACTCATCGTAAAGCGCCTGCGGCGTGGTCATCTTCAGCAGCAACGCCTCAATCAGCAGCAAGCCGCCCGGCATCAACGGATAGCACTTGAGCGCCATGGCCAGGGTGAAAATGAATTCGATCACCAGCAGCCAACCCGCCGCAACCGGACCGATGGTGAACAGCACCACAGCATTGAGAATGAGAAAACCGACGATGGTCGCCTTGTACCAGCGTGGCGATTGCCCGAGGAAGTTGTGCGCGAACGCTTGGGCGATTGAACCGGACATCGGCTGCTCCTTTTATTTAGAAGCGCGAAAGTTGCCGGATGTTTCAGGGAAGATCAAGCGGCCCCTCGCATTGGCTGTCGAACGCACTATTGATTCAGATAGCGCGCAACCAAGGCCCGGTAATTGCCATCCAGCGAATACCCGCCGACGACAATGGCCCCGTCAGCCTGGACTGCTAACGAATTCGCCGTATCGAGACTTCTACCCAACCGCGTGCGCAGCCAGCCGTGGCCTTCGCCAAACTCTGGGTCGAGGCTGCCATTGCGTTGATAGCGGGCGACCATGAAATCCGCCTCAACCCCGCCGATGGTTGCCCCGACAGCGATGATCCGACCGTCGCTCATCAACTGAGCCGCATTCCATTGGCAACCGCTGGGGCCAATGTCCAACACTTGCGGCAGGCCGTGGTGGCAGTGCAAATCCGGTCTGCCATTGGTGTGCAGGACAAATGTCAGGCAGCGGATCGGATCGCGACTGCTGCCAAAACAATAAAGCCTGTCCTCAGACTCGAGGATCTGATTGACCTGAGCGCTGTTGCCCTGCGCCTTGAAAGCCATGAAGCCGTCAACCGCAAAGCGCTCGTCCAGGCTTCCATCGGGTCGATATACTGCCAGCAGTCCCTGTTGCGGAAAGTCGATCGAGCCGGCCACGACGATGCGCCCATCCTGCTTCAACAGCAGCGTGCTCAACCAGGTATTGAGCAGCAGGTGGCGGACCATGACAAATCCGCGCCCGTTGAAGGATTGGTCCAGGCCACCGTCGGGTTCGAGGCGAATCAGCATCCCGGCGTGATCGGCGAGGCTGAAATGATGGTTGGCGATCAGCAAAATGCGGCCGTCTGCCTGCACCGCAAAATCACAAGCCTCGACGCCCGGCACCCCGGTGGCAACCAATTGTCGCGGGTGCCTATGGACAGCTCGCCGGGCAGGCGCACGACCTGGAAGCCGGCATCTCCGAAGGATCGGCTTGGCTGACCGTTGGCATCAAACATGGCGAGGGCCGGCAGGGTGCGATGGGTATTTTCATAATGCAGGCCGGCCAACAGGATTCTTCCGCCAGGCAGCACCTGGACCTTGCCGGCCTTGGCTTCGAAACCTTTGACGAAGCTGCCGATCACGCTGCCCTGGTGGCCGAAGGACAAATCGGCGGAGCCATCGGCGAGCAACCGTGCCAAGCCAAAACGGCTGCCGTTGGCTGTACCTACTTTCGCGGCGACGAGAATTCGGCCCTGTGCATCGAGGGTAACGTGCTGGGTCAGACTGGAGAGACTGCCGGCAAAGTACACTTGCGCAACGCCACCGATAGCGAATGCCGAATCGAGCGATCCCGGATTATTCCAAGCGGTAGGTAGGGCATAAGTGTTCAGGGTGGACATGCGCGAGGCTCCTTGCGAGTGAGCCGATACCCAGTGATTGGGCGGCTGACTGCATGAGCGAAACATTCAATCCCTGAACCACGAGAAGTACAACTGGAAGAACTAACAGAACGACGGTCGCACTGTGCCAGAACAGTGTCTTGTTGAACCAGTCGCAAGCGAGCCAAGCATTTAAGCAATATCTGACCCGAGAACTAACGGCTATCTCACATGAAAAGGGCGGATGACTTTAACGTCATCCGCCCTTGTTCTGTCATCAGTGTGGCATCGACCACGATTGCAGCGTGTGACCTTCTTCGCTCAACTCGGCGCGGGCCTGCTGCAGCAGTTGTTCAAGTTGCGCCGGGTCAGAATAGGCGCTGCTCGGGATCTGTTTGCGACCGATATGGGAGTTGGTGCGGTCGACGACGGTCAGGCTCAGTTCGCCATTGCCGTCTTGTGGCGCCCAGGCCACGCACTGAAAAGGCTTGAAGGCGTGGTTGGCAATCAAAAGAGCTTCGTTGATACGGAGCGGGGCAGTCATGGGGTCTTCTCTCTATTAGCGCCCAATCAAGTGATGTGCCGGCGGTTGGGCTTACCGTGCGGCGGGTTACTTGTACTGATGCACGCAACCGGGGGCGGGTCACAAGTGAAACAAACAAATTTCAAGTTCTTTACATAACGTAAGTTCGTTTCGTTGATCCTGCCATGTCTGAACACCGCGCTGAATTCACCCTCACCCAACCCTCTCCCCGAGGAGAGGGAGCCGATTTGTGGGCTTTTCAAACTCGAGTCCGGCTTGGTCTTTCAGATCGGCGTACCCCGTGCAAACACCTCGGTCAGTTCCCTCTCGCTCGGGAGAGGGTTAGGGTGAGGGGCCGCTCTCTGACACAAAGCAAATAGTCGATAGCTAACTAACAACCAACTTTCTTATAACTCTTTTAACAACCTCCCTATAAGCAATCGATACAAGCCCCCGTCAAAATCTTGCTAGTGTTACAACCGGGTCTGCCAAATGACTGTTTTTACAATCATTTCCAATGTTTGGCGCCAAGGAACAGTCATGAGCGAAGCGCCTGCGTCGAGACGTTTACTGGTGGTCGATCCCTGCGACGACTGTCATCGCCTGTTGCCCGGATTGCGCGCCGTAGGCTGGGATGTCGACAGTTGTAATCTTGAGAATGCCAGCGCGCGCGCCTGCGACGTCGGCCTGCTGCGCTTGCAGCCGTTTCACCTTGAACGCCCTGACGCGGTCAAGGAGCTGATCAGCCGCAGCGGCACCGAATGGATCGCCGTACTCAATCAGGAAGTCCTGCGTTTGCAGAACGTCGGCGACTTCGTCTGTGAATGGTTCTTCGACTTCCATACCTTGCCCTTCGACGTCTCGCGCGTACAGGTCACCCTGGGTCGTGCTTTCGGCATGGCGCGCCTGCGCGGGCAGGGCACGATACATGTCGACCAGCCGGAACACGAACTGCTGGGCGACAGCAAACCGATTCGCGAACTGCGCAAACTGCTGAGCAAACTTGCACCGACCGAATCGCCCGTGCTGATTCGCGGCGAAAGCGGCACCGGCAAAGAACTGGTCGCCCGCACCCTGCACCGACAATCCCAGCGCCACAACAAACCGTTCGTAGCAATCAACTGCGGCGCGATTCCCGAGCATTTGATCCAGTCCGAACTCTTCGGCCACGAGAAAGGCGCGTTCACTGGCGCCCATCAGCGCAAGGTCGGGCGCATCGAAGCCGCCAACGGCGGCACGTTGTTCCTCGACGAAATCGGCGACCTGCCGCTGGAATTGCAAGCCAATCTGCTGCGTTTTCTCCAGGAAAAGCACATCGAGCGGGTCGGCGGCAGTCAGCCGATCCCGGTCGACGTGCGAGTGTTGGCCGCCACCCACGTCGACCTGGAAGCAGCGATTGAGAAGAAACGCTTTCGTGAAGACCTGTATTACCGGCTGAACGTGCTGCAAGTGGTGACCGCACCATTACGTGAACGCCATGGCGATCTGTCGATGCTGGCCAACCACTTTTCGCACTTCTACAGCCATGAAACCGGGCGCCGACCAAGAAGCTTCAGCGAAGATGCGTTGATTGCCATGGGCAAGCACGACTGGCCGGGGAATGTCCGCGAGCTGGCGAACCGGGTACGGCGCGGGTTGGTGTTGGCAGAGGGGCGGCAGATCGAGGCGCGGGATCTGGGATTGATCAGCCAGCATTCCATCGCAACACCGATGGGCACGCTGGAGGATTACAAGACCCGGGCGGAGCGGCAGGCGTTATGTGATGTGCTTAACCGGCATAGTGATAATTTGAGTGTGGCCGCGAAAGTGTTAGGGGTTTCGCGGCCTACTTTTTATCGGTTGTTGCATAAGCATCAGATTCGCTGAACGCTTTTACACTTATGCCACTCACTCAAACTCACCTAGCCGCCTTCTGACTCTCTTAACCGAATATTGTCAATACGCATTCGTCCGTATCCGGCGATAGTCAGGCCAACGGTGCTAAAGTTCAACTCTTTCGCAGTAAATCTAACGCTAGTAGAAGCCCAGCGAGAGGTCGCTGGAAGTTTCGGCGGTATCACTTCATTGACTCCAAAAGTGACAGAGGCTTGTTCCAACATATAATCGAAACTCAGTGTGTAAGCCCTGCCAGATTTCATAGACGGGAAGAGTTTTTTTATAATTATCCCTTCGCTCCCCGAAGAGTTGCTCTTGATTGATTCAAGGAAATGTTGTCCTGCCTCGAGGACAACTTTGGACGGAAAAGAAGATCCATCCATGTCCAGCCAGCCATCCCGATTACCTTCCGTGAAATCGGTACACTCATCTAGTCCCGCCTTAATCGAATAATGTCGAGTTTGGCAAGCAGTAGCGTCACTCCATTCAGAGGCACTGAACAGCGCAACGTTTAAAATAACCGTCAGTCGCGAATCCGCCTTACACCCCCGCAACCACTCCACCTCTGTCAAATAACTAAGCCCCACCCCCTGATCATGTACTGCTCCTACAAACTGCTCCTTAACCCGCTCCCCACCGTCGGCAAACGTCTCCACATACTTCAACCAGATCTTCAACCCCGCCCGCTGAAACGGCCAGGCCCCACACAACACCTTCGTATCATCCTTGATCAACCCGATATCCAACACCTCCCCATCAAAGCCCTCAAACTTCGGCATCGGCATGCTCAACTGCAGCAACTCACCAATCTTCAGTCCCACACTCTGAACCGGCGTTTCCTGCCCAGCACTGATCACCCGATATTTCAAAACCACCGTGCGCTGCAAGTTCGCCCCGGTAATCGAGAAATGCACTTTGAATTCGACTTTCGTTTGCCCAGCCGCTACGACCTTTTTCTCTGGCGGCACCGAACCATCACCCGGGCGTCCGACCACTTCCAGTTCAAGCTCGTCATTGGCGTTCAACCTCAAGTTATTGAACACCACCGTGAAGCCGTTTTGATGCAGGTTAGGATCAAGCAAATACGCCGGCGCTTCGACGACGGTCGGTGGTTCCAGTTGTTTGATTTCACCCGTTACGGTGACGCTTGCGTCGTTGGACGTGCCAGCGAGCAGGCCGGCCCGGCATACCTCATATTTCGCCTTGGCCGAACCGCCGCCGAGGGCCTGGACCGAAGCGTTGGGAATTTCGAAGTCGAAGTGGTCGGGCACCGAGCCCACTGATTTCTTCAGCGGCCCGACGACAATCGGTTGCCCCTGAGGCGGAGTGCCGGTCCAGGTCAGGCGGACCTCATCATCTTGCTGAAAGACCGGCGAGGTGAAATACACCCTGACAATGACGTTGCTGCTACCCAGTTGAGCGAGATCGATGATGGCAACGGTTTGGTTGTTGACCCGAATCAATGGCGCCGGCAACCGGTCGGTCAGATCGACCGACACATATGTGAATTTTGCCCAAGGGTCTTGCGGATCACTGAGATTGCCAACACGGTCAACCACACGGAAGGTCACCGGAATATCGCGGCCGTTACCTTGCCTTTTGATGACCTCCTCAGTGAACGTCACGAAAATCGGATTGTTGTCTGGACCATCAATCTGCTCGCGAGTGACCGGATAGAACGACACTTCTTCGTCTCTCCACTTGCCTACGATACGGTCGTAAGTGGCGATGTTCTGGTAGTGCTCAATGAGCATCCGAATTCCGCCCTTGGCCATTTCCGCACCCACTCCCTTGGATGGATCCGGTACCAGGCTGTATTTGAGGCCAGAGTGCCCCGGCTCGCTGTCGGTATCTTCGCCGCCGGGGCGGTTGAGCTTCACCCACATCAGCAACTCCTCGGACTTGACCGGTTCCTGGGGAAAACGGGTGACGGTATAAAAGACCTTGGCGGAGTCATTGGTGATGAATCCAACCGGGACTTCAAACCTCAGCCGCTGGACCGTGGTGTCGTTGATTATTTGTGTTTTGACCGGCGTGTCGTCGTTATCCCAATACAGTTCGCATTTGTCGTCCAGTGCCAGATTCAACCAAGCGTCGACAAGCACAACAAGGTTTCCGTCTGCGATGGACTCTAATGAAATACCACCGTGGTAAATCTCCGGTGTCTCCAGCTTGGTGGCCGAAGGAATATGAGGCGGAAACAAGTCTGCTGCGCGAAGGACGGTCATGGCGATGCTCCTCAACATGGGCTGGTCACGGTCAACCAGGCACTGGAGGTATCAAACGTCATTCATGCGAAAAGGACACCTGTCAGATCTGACAGGTGCAGGCCGGTTTCCGATGAGTGGTCGACGGGCAAAAAGTCTGAAGATCAAAGATCGCAGCCTTCGGCAGCTCCTACACGGATCAATGTAGGAGCCGCCGAAGGCTGCGATCTTTGCTTTTACCTAGAAGTAATACGGGAATTTCAGGCTGAACGAAAAGTCCGGCGCATCATCGGTCATGCCGATCGACAAGTTCGGCACGATCGTCAGGTTGTCGGTGGCCGCGATGGTCATGCCGACGTTGAAGTAACCGGCGTTGGCGTCACTCGACACCACCGATTCCCAATCGCCGCCGTCCTGTTTCAGCTTGCTCTTGCGCTGCACCAGGTCGGAGACCGAGAACGACATGCTCATCTTCTCGTTGAGGGCGAAGGCGATGCCGGCGCCGATCTGGAAGCTGTCGCCGATGCGCACTTTGCCTGGGGTTTTCTGGTTGACGGTGGAGCTGATGTCGTCGAACGACTCCTCGAGGTTGTGGGTGTAGGAGAGGCTGCCGAACAGCACCGCCGGGTCGAACGTCTTGACCAGCGAGATGCCCGGGGTGATCGACCAGACGCCGTTGCCGGTGGGCAGGGTGTCGGGCACGAACAGGTTGGAGTTGGCGTCGGTCTGGCGCAGCTTGATGCCGAACGGGTCTTTGCCGGTCGGCGCCTTGACGCGCAAGGTGACGACGGCGTCCGGGGTGTTGACCGACTCGTCGAGGAACTTGTAGGCGATACCGAAGTTGACGTCGCCAATGGTTGGATCCTTGGTCACGGTTTCTTCGGTGGTCACACCTGCAGCGCCCTGATTGCCGCCGCCGGACTGATACGTCGACTCGCGATAGACCACCGGCACGTTCAGGTCGAACTGCCAGCGATTGTCGAAGTTGTAGCGGCCGGTGAGGTCCAAGGTCCAGGTGTCGGCCTTGATCCGGTCGAGGTTGATGTTGCCCAGGAAGATCGAATCCAGCGCAAGGAAACCGTTCAGGATCAACTGGCGGGTGTCATAGCGTGAATAGGTGACACCGGTTTCGAAACTGAACTTGCCGCCACCGAAAAAGCCGCTGGCCTCGTCGTACAGGTTGGAAACACTTTGCGCCGGTTGCGAATCGTCAGCCAGCGATTGACCGTAGGAAGCGCCACTGCCCTCGGCGGCGCCTCCCGATGCAGCGGCCGCACCGGTGCCTGTGGCGGCTCCGGTAGCGACGCGATTGCCTTTCATGTCGGACGGCGATTTGGCCAGCCGTTTTGGCGGTGGGGCGGCGGGTGTTTCTTCTACCTGGCGGACCCGTTGTTCAAGTACCGCCAGCGCTTGTTGTTGTTGTTCGTATCGTTGCTTCAGTTCCAGAAGTTCCCGTTTCAGGGCTTCTACATCGGCGTCGGGCGCTGCTTGCAGCATTGCCGCCGGGAGAAGGGTACTCAAACACACTGCAGCACGCAGTGATACTGATCGATACATGAATAAGCCGTCCCTTTTAGCCCAATGATCGAGACTCAGCGTAGTTCAATATCCGATATTGCGTAGGGCCCCGAGTTGGGTCAGGTTGCAGTCCAGTGCACCGGCGCTTCTGCCGTTATTGTTAAGTACGACGTTGAGTTGCGTAAGGTTGTTGACCACGTTGGCACTGCCCAGCAAACGGGTGTTCTGCAGCAGCCCGCCCTGGGCGACCTGTTGCAGTGCGTTACCTTGATTGCCGCTGGCCTGAATGGCCATTTGCACGCCACCGCCATTGACGGAAACCGCGACGCTGCCGGCGCCGTTGCTGCCGGTGATGGTCTGCCCGGCGACAAGGGCCTGACCTTGCGATGGCACCAGAGCCGGCGCCTGACTGGCTTCACTGACGTTGATTGCAACGTTGTTGTTGGCGGTGTTGCCATCGCCGGCGGCGCGCACGCTTTGCGTCACGCCCTGAGTGCTGTTGAGGCCGGCTCCGCCAATCACGGTGCCGGTGCCCAAGGTGGGCGTACTGCCGTTGCCCGACTCCTTGATGGTCGAGACATAAAATTCCGGTTTGACGGTTGCAGCCTGGACCTGCATTGAGGTCGCGGCCCCGATCAAGTCGCCGCTGGCGTTGCGCCAGGTGCTGCTCATGACAATGCCGAAGCTGATGATCCGCCCCGGCATGACGTACCGACCGCGCAGCTCGGCGAGCTCCTGGTCCTTGATTTCGATGGGTTTGAATCCGGCATGGGCAAAGCCTGACGCACCCGCTGCCAGGCAGGCGGCGGCCAGCCAGTATGAGGTTTTCATCTGCTGCTCCCGGGACATCCAGTCCCATTCTCTAACTCGGCGATTAAAAGAAGTCGCTCTGAATGAACCCGAAATCCATCAATTCCGCATCTTTGACCGGGTTGAAACCGTCCAGCGAGTTCTTCGCCGTCAGCGGCACGGGAGGGCTGCGCAAGGCGTTGGCCTTGTCATAACCGGGGCCGACGATGGCAAAGACAATTCCGTTCCAACCTTTGACAAAGTCATCGTGTTTGTAGCGCTTGTGGCCGAGAACCGGGTCACCGATATAGACCCAATCCTTGTCCGAACGCTGCAGGACGACGAAATGCTTGTAGCCGCGAATGTCCATCAGGACCACCACCGGAATGGTCACCGCTTCGAGTTTCTCGGGCGGGATCCGGTAGCCACGGGCACGCATGCCGATGCTTTCTACGTAGCGCTTCATGTCGAGCATGGAGAAACCCTGGGTTCGCACCAGGTCCTGGTCAGCGTTGACCAGCATGCCCTTGATGATGTGCTCCTCATCGACGTCGAGCCAATAGGCCTGGCGCAGGACCGTTGCCAGTGCAGCAGCGCCGCAGCTGAAATCGGTTTTCTGTTCGACGATGTCGGCAAACTTGCGCTCACGAATGCTTTGCACGTCCTTATAGACCAGCACGCCACCCGGCAGGGCAGCGACGGGCATCTGGGCTGCCTGAGTCAGGCCGCACAGACAAAGCAGAGCGAGGAGGGCAGGAGTCCGCATGATCGAATACGCCTTGTGGAACCTGGGAAAAAGCCCCGTTGCCGGGGCTTTCGTTTCGATCGCGATTACATGCAGGCTTTGCAACCTGCGGCGATGGACAGCGAGTTGCTTTGTTGGTTGCCCACACCCGCCGAGACGTTGGCTCCGCCGTTGCCGGAGAAGTTGTTCATCGAGTTGGTCATGTTGGCATTGTTGACGACTGGGGTTTTCCAGCCATCTTTGGTCAGCACTTGTTGGGTGGTGACGCCAGCGAGGCCAAAGCTGCCCACGGCTTCGAACTTGGCTTTCTGATCATCGTTGCCGCCGTGGCCGCCGCCACGGTTACCCCAACCGCCATGGTTGTTGTCGTCTTCGATGGTCGCGGTGCCTTTGGCTTTGAATACGCCAGCGGCTGCATAAGTACCGGTAAGAGTGTCGGTTTTGTAAGCCTGCACGCCTTTGTTTTCCACGACCAGGCCAGTCGAGGACTGGTTGGCAGAGGCAGCAGCCTGCGCTACACGACCACCAGAAACGGCGATGGCGAGGTTGTTTTTCTGTTGGTTGAAGTTGCCGGCGGTCACGTTGATGCCAATGTTGCCGGAACCGTTGTTGCCAGCGTTGTTGAGCGTGGCGTTGTTGAAGGTGGAGGAGTTTTTCACGTAGTTGTTGTTGTTCACCTGAGTCGCGCTCGAGGCGGCAACAGCATTACCGAAGATAAAGCTTTCGTCAGCGGTGGCCAGTGCAGCAGCGTTGTCCTGCTGGTTGCCGTCGCCGCCAGCCACGTTGGCGCCCATGTTGCCGTTGGAGCCATTGAGCGAGTCGCTGGCATTGGCGTTGTTCAGGGTGCCCTGGTTTTTTACCACGTTGCCGTCGCTGTTTTGCGCGTCGAGGACAGCGGCGCCGGCGCCTGCGGTGATCTGCAGCAGTTGTTCAAGGTTAGGTCCTTGAGGCTGGCCGTGACCATTGCCGTGCCCGTTACCATGACCGTTATCGTCACCACGGCCGCCGGCCTGTGCTGCCATTGCCATCACTGCTGCGAGTGCGAAAACCAGTGGTTTGAGAGCCATTGTAGGTTTCATGGTGTTTCTCCGTCGTGCTTATTAGTTGGTTAAGTGTTGGGACTTTTCTAATTGCACTGCTTTTTTGTATGGGTCAGTCAGCGACCCGGATGCTCAGGGTGTTAGCCATGCGGTTCCCCACCCCGGCACTCTGGTTCACCTGGATGACCCCGCGACTGCCGGTGAAGGCCTGATCACTTGTCGTGACCTGGCGACTGCCGATCGAGGTACCAGTTGCTCCTGAGCTCGGTAAAAACGCCACGTTCTGTTGCGAAAGGGCGCTGTCGTCAACGCTCTGCGGGCCGGCACTGATGCTGACGCGCGTCACGTTGGCCATTTGATTGTTGGCTCCGGCGCCCTGGTTCACGCCGAGGATGCCGTTGCCGTTGCTGAAAGAGTTGCCGCCGATGTTGGCGCTCGCGTCGATGGCGCGGCTGGCAGGCGTGTCGATGGTTTGCCTGACGCTGGTGGTGGCATGGGATTCGGTGCCGATGGCAATCGCCTTGGTGTTGGCTTGTTGCATCTGGTCACCGGCTGCCTGGTTGACGTTGAAGTTGCCGCGATACTGAGCGCCGGAATCCTGAATATTCGCTTTGTTGACCGAGGTCGAATCGGCCATGGCGCTGGTGCAGCCGAGCAGGGCGAGAAGCAGCAGGGTGCGATTCATGTCATTGGCCTCCGGCCATGCGGGTCAGAGGCGCCAGGCCGGTGCTCATCGCCCGGTTGACGGTGTTGGAAATCGAGGCGCCAGAACCGCCGCCACTGCCGCTGCGCATGCCGGGCAGGCCGTTCTGGTTGGTCAGGGTGTTCATGCCTGGCAGGTTGGAACTGGGCGTAGTCATGTTGCCGCGAATCGACGAGCCACTGGCGACGCTGGCGAAATCGCCGTCGCTGAGTTCGGTGCTGCTGAGGGTCTGATTGATCCGCGCCGAAGGGTTGGCATTGACGGTGGTCGGGTAGGGGTCTTTGCCGCCATTACGCCCGATCGGGATTGGCTGAACGTCGCGGTTGAGGACGATCACTCCATTGCCTTCGGCCTGGGCGCTGACACTGATCAATGCGCTGGCGGCTGATCCGATCAGCAGGAGGCAGGTCAGGCTTTTATTGAGATTCCCCACGGCGGCGATTCCTTCTTCAGTGGGCTGGGTTGTTCAGCGTTGTGAAGGAGAGAGCGAAAGCTGTGCCGGGTTTAGATTGTTTATTTAAATCAAGGGCTTAGTTATTTTGAGCGAGGCAGGTGTGTGGCTACTGTTTCACTGTTGAAACACAGCGAGAGCCGCTTGAGTGGACATCGACTTTGGAAAGCTCTGGCACAAGGGTTTGCGCCGATGTGTTTCATTGACGTAACAGATGGCGTCACGGATTGATGAACAGCGTTTGGACGCGGCTTTGCGAGGGCAGGAGTGTTTCAAAAACGGACAGATGCGCCCAAAAATACCGGTGTGGTGGCTCAGGCGGACAACAGACGCTCGACCGCCGCAAAGGCTTGGGCCTGGCGTTCGACCCAGTTGCCTTCAATAACCTGCAGCGGCCGTTGATGCTGGATCAACCAGTCGCGAGTGGCTTCGAAGAACGCCATGCGATCGTCAAGATCCGGCTGGCAGCGTTGGCCGTCTTCGGCCCAGTCGACTTGTTGCGGCGACAGCAGCAGGTGCAGGTCGTAGTGGCGCGCGAGCAACTCGGCTTCAAGCCAGTCCGGGCAAGCGCCGAACAGGGTCTGGCTCCAGAGGATGTTGCTCAGCAGGTGAGTGTCGAGGATCAGCAGGGAGGGTTGCTGCGCTCGCGCCTGATCTTCCCAGCGCAACTGGCCTCGGGCGATAGCAGGAATATCCGCCAAACAGGTGTCACGGGGATTGTCTTCGATGAACCGACGGACATATTCATCAACGCGCACGCCGCCGAAACGCTGCTCCAATCCCGCCGCCAGCCAGCTCTTGCCGGTGGATTCCGGGCCGGTAAGGACTACGACTTTCATGTGCGCAACGCCGGATCGGCGCGCCACTCACGCCAGCCTTCAACGGCGAGCAGAGTGAACAGCCCATAGAGGCCTGCGGTCAGGTACAGGCCTTTATAGATGAACAGGCCTACAAAAATGACATCGAGGACAAACCACAGCGCCCAGCATTGCAAGCGTTTCTGCGCCATCCACAGTTGTGCGACCAGGCTGAAACCGGTGAGCGCGGCATCGAGCCACGGCTGGGCGGCGTCGGTCCAGTGTGCCATCGCGGCGCCCAGCAGCAGGCTGCCGATGGCCCCGACGCCGAGACCGAGCAGAATTGAGCGCGCGTCGAGGCGGGTGACTTGGCGCCCGTCATGCATCGTCCCGGCGCGGGTCCACTGCCACCAGCCGTAGATTTGCAGCGCGGCATAGATCACTTGCAGCAACATGTCCGAATACAGCTTCACCTCAAAGAAGATCCAGCTGTAGAGCAACACCATGACCAGCCCGATCGGCCAGCACCATGGATTCTGTTTGACCGTCAGCCACACGGCGATGACACCGAGGGCAGCGGCGAACAGTTCAAGCCCGGACATGGCGGATCCCTGGGGAAGTCGAGAAGGGGGCGGATTGTACTGCATTCGCCCAGACACAGAAGTACCCTGTGGGAGCGAGCCTGCTCGCGAAGGCGTCGGGCCAGTCAGTGGAAGAAGATGTCGACTGGACAGGCCCTTTCGCGAGCAGGCTCGCTCCCACAGGTTATGGGTCAGACCCTGAACTGGCGCAGTAACCCGTTGAGCTGTTCGCTCAGCTGCCCAAGCCGCAGACTGGCCGCACTGGATTGTTCCGCCGCCAACGCGGTGCTATGCGAAAGGCCGGCCGCCTGGGTGACGTTCTGGTTGATGTCCTCCACTACATGGGCCTGTTGCAACGTGGCGCTGGCGATCGAAGCATTCAGACCGTTGAGATTGCGCAACGCCTGGCCAATTGCATTGAGACTCGCCCCGGCCAGTCCCGCCTGTTCGATGGTCAATTGCGAGGCCTTGCTGCTGTCGCCAATCACCTTCACCGCAGCCTCGGAGTGGTTCTGCAAACGCTCGATCATCGACTGAATCTCCGCTGTCGATTTCTGCGTACGCTGGGCCAGCAAGCGCACCTCATCGGCCACCACGGCAAACCCGCGACCCTGTTCACCCGCGCGCGCCGCTTCAATCGCCGCGTTCAAGGCCAGCAGATTGGTCTGCTCGGCAATCGAGCGAATCACTTCCAGTACGCTGCCAATCTGCGTGCTCTCCGCCGCCAGGGTGCGGATCACTTCCACCGCCTGATCGATCGTGCCGGAGAGCTTGTCGATCTGTTGCAGGCTGCCGTCAATGTTGATCTGCCCCTGTTGCGCCTGCGCTTCGGCATCACGCATTTCGGCGGCGGCGTGTTCGGCGTTTTTCGCCACGTCCTGCACGCCGTAGGTGACTTCGTTGATTGCCGTGGCCACCAGTTCCATCTGCTGCGATTGCTGCTGACTGCGCTGCTGCGCCTGCGACGCGTCGTTGCCCAGCTCACTGGACGACTGACCCAAAGCGCTGGCCGAGACCTGCAGATCACCAATCACTCGGCGCAGCTTGGCGGTGAAGGCATTGAAGTGATGGGCCAGTTCAGTGACCTCATCCTTGCCGTGGGTATCAAGGCTGCGGGTCAGGTCGCTTTCGCCGCTGGCGATGTTCGCCATGGCATTCACGGTTTCCTGCAACGGACGGACAATGCTGCGTGCGATCAGGATCACCAGCAGCGCCATGATCAGTGCAATCGCCAGGCCGATCGCCGACGCCTTGATCATTTGTTCCTGAAATTCCGCCTGAACGTCGTCGACGTAAACGCCGGAACCGATTACCCAGCCCCACGGCTCGAACAATTTCACGTACGAAGTCTTCGCAACGGGATCAGTCGCCCCCGGTTTCGGCCAGCGATAATTGACCATGCCCGCGCCTTTGGCCTTGGCGATGGCGACCATCTCGTTGAACACCGCAAAACCGTCCGGGTCGCGGATCGCCGAGAGGTTCTGGCCTTCGAGTTTGGGGTTGGTCGGGTGCATGACCATCACGGGCGTGAGGTCGTTGATCCAGAAATAGTCGCTCTGGTCATAGCGCAGGCCACGAATCGCGGTCAGTGCCTGCTTTTGCGCCGCGTCCCTGGTCAGGGTGCCGGCGGTTTCCAGGCCATGGTAATAGTTCAGCAGGCCGCTGGCGGTCTGCACCACATGCTGGGTTTTCTGCGCCTTGGCGTGGTAGAGGTCGTCGTGGATCTGCTTGAGCATCAGCACGCCCAAGGTCAGCAACATGACCATCGCCACGATCAAGATGAGCCACAAGCGTCGGCTGATCGACACACTGCGCAAGCTGTTCATAACGCTGTCACTCCGGATTCTTGTTCTTGTAATAAATGATCGCCAGCATCCAGCCACCGCTGAGTGCTCGGGACTGCGCCAGCCAAGCCATGCAGCGCGGGGAGCGCTATTAAGGCTTGTCTGTTAGGATTTCGGCCCCGCGCGCAAAAACCTGAATCCGGTTTTGACATTTCACGGAATTTTTACCGTTTCGTGTGGATCCTGTGCGCGCGGAATCGGTACAGCTTTAACCAGCTACGCTGAACGCAGTGAACGCTAAAAATACTATCGGGGCATGCCGTCGCGCATCGCTCTCTGGGGGATTGATGGATCTTTGGACTGCCTTGCAGGCACTGATACTAGGAGTTGTAGAAGGGCTGACGGAGTTTTTGCCCATTTCGAGTACCGGACACCAGATCATCGTCGCCGACTTGCTGAACTTCGGCGGCGAGCGGGCCATGGCGTTCAACATCATCATTCAGCTCGGCGCGATTCTCGCGGTGGTCTGGGAGTTTCGCCGCAAGATCCTCGACGTGGTGATCGGCTTGCCGACCCAGCCGAGTGCACGGCGTTTTACGGCTAATCTGCTGATCGCGTTTTTGCCCGCCGTGGTGCTCGGAGTGATCTTTGCCGATCTGATCCACGAATACTTGTTCAACCCTATCACCGTAGCGGCGGCGCTGGTCATTGGTGGGATCATCATGTTGTGGGCCGAACAACGTCAGCATGAAGTCCACGCCGAAACCGTTGACGAGATCCGCTGGACCGATGCGCTGAAAATCGGTTTCGCGCAATGCCTGGCAATGATTCCCGGCACTTCGCGCTCCGGTTCGACGATCATTGGCGGCTTGCTGTTCGGCCTGTCGCGCAAGACTGCAACCGAGTTTTCGTTCTTCCTCGCCATGCCGACCATGGTGGGTGCGGCGGTATATTCGGGCTACAAATACCGCGATCTGTTTGTGCCAGCGGATTTCCCGGTGTTCGCGATTGGTTTCGTCACCGCGTTTGTTTTCGCCATGATCGCTGTGCGCGGTTTGCTCAAGTTCATCGGCAACCACAGCTATGCAGCGTTTGCCTGGTACCGAATAGCGTTCGGCCTGTTCATTCTCGCGACCTGGCAATTCGGCTGGGTGGACTGGTCGGCGGCCAAGCCATGAACGATTCGCGCGCGCAGCGCCCGCAAGGACGAGCTTCTGGCGGGCGCCTTCAGCATGTGAAGTTGAAGCTTGTGGTGCTGTTGATCGTCTGCGCGCTTCCGCTGTTCGGCTCACTGTCGATGTGGCTCAGTGGCCTCTCGCGGGTGCCGCTGGCGGCGTACGGGATTGTCAGTGTGCTGGCGTTTTTTCTGTACTGGGCCGACAAGCGCAAGGCCCGCGCCGATGCGTGGCGCACCCGGAAAACATCCTGCATGCGGTAGAACTGGCGGGCGGCTGGCCGGGGGCGTTGATCGCCCAGCAAGTGTTTCGGCACAAGACGCGCAAGGTGTCGTTTCAGATTCTGTTCTGGATGATCGTGCTGCTGCATCAGGTGTTCTGGATTGACCAGATTTTTCTCGGATCGAACTTGCTGTCGCTGATTTAACGTCCACCGAAAATCCCCTGCGGGAGCGAGCCTGCTCGCGAAAGCAATCTCATCCTCGCTGATGAGTCGCCTGACAAACCGCCTTCGCGAGCAGGCTCGCTCCCACAGAATTTGCGTGCTTACAAAAGCAGGCCGATTTGCGTTTTTTAGGCAACTTGCTCACCACCAGTTGATGCGACCGCTGCAACAGCGCCTGCAATTCCTCGGCACTCAGCGGGTAGGGCGGGTGCATGATGATCCACTGCGCCCGCGCCAGATACGGCGCCGGATGAACCCCGGGCGGTCGCAATGGCCGAGAAACAGATCCTTGTCGACCTTGAACGCCAGCGAATCGCCGCGTAATCCCTGCAAGGCAAACATCTTGTTGCCGGCGATCGAGAACACCCGCACGCCGCCCCATTTGTAATCTTCCCGCGCGCCCGGCAGAGCCAGACAAAATGCGGCTACCTCGGTTTCGCTCATTTTTTCCTGTTTCATAACAACCGCTCCCCGCAGGCATTGAACGATTCGACCAAGTGATCGATCCATGCGCGCACCGCCGGCATTACCCCGCGCCGGTGCGGGTACACCGCTTGCAGCCAGCCGCCAGGCAATGACCATTCCGGCAGCATCTGCACCAGCGTGCCGTTACGCAGTTCGGTCTCGCAGAACATCATC
The DNA here is from genome assembly GCA_030544685.1 of Pseudomonas sp. B21_DOA. NCBI lineage: Bacteria > Pseudomonadati > Pseudomonadota > Gammaproteobacteria > Pseudomonadales > Pseudomonadaceae > Pseudomonas > Pseudomonas sp. B21_DOA. The sequence continues at coordinate 3,926,613 of CP086683.1, forward strand.
GGCAGCACGGTGAAACCCTGACCAGCCAGCACGCAGGCCTTGCGCACGACAAAATCATCGATGCCCAGCCGCGCTTCCATGCTCAGATCGACGCTTTTGCCCTGCTGATCGAGCAGACGCACGTGGACCATGCGATCGGCTTCCAGGGCGCCGAGCACTGGCAGGGTTTTCAAGTCCTGCGGATGATTGATGGTCTTGCCCTGCATAAAGGCCGGACTGGCGATCACTACCGCCTGGGCCTGACGCAAGCGCCGGGTGACCAGCAACGGGTCTTCATCACCGTGATCGCGCACGCGCAAAGCGACATCGATGCCTTCGGTGACCAGATCGACGCGGCGGTTGAGCAGCACGACCTCCAGTTGCACCTGCGGAAATTTGCCAAGAAAGTCGCTGATCACCGTCGGCAGCATTTCATGAGCCAGACCGGTCGGGCACGACACCCGCAAGCGCCCGCGTGGTTCGCTGGACATGCTCGCCACGGCTTCGTCAGCCATTTCCGCTTCCAGCAGCATCGCCTGACAATGGCGCAAATAGCGCTCGCCGACAGCGGTGAGATTAAGTTGGCGAGTGGTGCGTTGCAGCAGTCGCGCGCCGAGGCGCTCTTCCAGTTCGGCAATCCTTCTGGAGAGCCGCGACTTGGGAATACCGAGCAGGCGCCCGGCGGCGGCAAATCCGCCGGCTTCGACCACTTTGGCGAAGTAATAGAGATCGTTGAGATCCTGCATGTGCCTTTCCACTCGTTCTATCAATGGGACGAACTATCGCATTGTCGGCGACTAATCAGCTATTGGTTTGTTGCGTAGGATTGTCTCCATTCCGTCGCCACCGGCGATTCTTTCAGGAGCACCCACATGAAACTGTTGCACATCGATTCGAGCATTCTGGGCGACAACTCGGCTTCCCGTCAGTTGAGCCGTCAAGTCGTCGACGCCTGGCAAGCCGCCGAGCCGAGCGCCGTGGTCACCTACCGCGACCTGGCCGCCGATGCCATCAGCCATTTTTCGGCCAACACACTGGTCGCCGCTGGCACCACCGCCGAATTGCGCGACGCTGCGCAACAGCACGAAGCCGAGCTGAGCGCCTCGACCCTGGCCGAATTCATCGCTGCGGACGCCGTGGTGATTGCCGCGCCGATGTACAACTTCACTGTGCCAACCCAATTGAAAGCGTGGATCGACCGCGTTGCCGTGGCCGGCCAGACTTTCCGCTACACCGAAGCCGGCCCGGAAGGCCTGTGCGGTGGCAAGAAAGTGGTTATCGTGTCGACCTCAGGCGGCATCCACGCCGGGCAGGCCAGCGGCATCGCTCACGAGGAATATCTGAAGCTGGTGCTCGGTTTCCTAGGCATTACCGACATCGAAATCGTCCGCGCTGAAGGTCTGGCCTATGGCGAAGAAGTGCGCAACAACGCCATAAGCGCTGCGCAAGCGAAGATCAGCGAGCAACTGTTCGCCGCCGCGTAAGGCTTGCGTAAAGAACAGCTGATATTCAGGTAATCCCCCAAAAACTCTGTATTCTGGTTCTGCAAGGGCCTATTACGGAGTTTTTTGTTTCTGGTTGTTACATAATCTGGCCCGGGTTATGCAGTTTCAGCACATCCAACGATGTGGTCCAACAGGGTGGGGCATTCATGAGGCATCTTTGTGCAATGTTGCTGATTTGCCTGCTGGGCAGCCTGAATTCAGTGCAGGCCGCGCCGGGGCGACACCCGGTCTGGAGCGTCGGTTATCACGAGATGACCTTTCTCGACCCGCTCGATCTGCAACCGATGCGCGCCATCGCTTTTTACCCGTCCAGTGACCGCGAGCACATGAGTTTGCTTGAGGGTTACTCGGTCGAGGCCGGAGAAGACACCAAAGTCGCCATCGGCCGCTTTCCCATGTTGATGCTGTCCCACGGCAACACCGGTACGCCGCTGGCCCTGCATGACCTGGCCACTTCATTGGCGCGCAAAGGCTTTGTCGTGGTGGCGGTGATTCATCCCGGCGACAACTGGCGCGACCACAGCCGACTCGGCACGTTGAGCAATCTCTACGGGCGGCCAATCCAGATTTCCCAAGCGATCACCGCGACCCTCGCCGACAACATGCTGGCTCCCTTCGTCAACGCTGATCAGGTCGGTGTGATCGGTTATTCGGCCGGTGGCGAGACCGCGCTGATTCTTTCCGGGGCGCAACCGGATCTGGATCGTCTGCGCCGCTATTGCCAGGACCGTCCGGACGATCACGACGCCTGCAACACCCAGGGCGAGCTGATTGTCGATCGCGATGACTTGCAGCCGGTGGCCGATCCACGGGTTCACGCGTTATTGCTGATGGCGCCGCTGAGCCTGAAGTTCGGCCGCCATACCCTCGCCGATGTGCACGTACCGGTGCTGCTCTACAGCGGCGACGGCGACAAACTGGTGGCCTTTGATAAAAACGCGGCTGCCCTGGCGCGCAAGCTGCCCACCGCGCCGGACTTCAAGCTGCTGGCCGGGGCAGGGCACTTCGTGTTTCTGGCGCCATGCAATGAAGAGCAGATCCGCGCCATGCCAGCGTTGTGCACCGATGCTGATGGAGTGGATCGCGAGGATATTCACCGCAACCTGATTTCCGAAGCCGGACGATTTTTTGCCCATGCACTGGGCAAATCGACGCGAGCAGGGATGCAGACTGCGGATCAGTAAGCCCGCCCTCAGCACTTGATCAATGCTGAGAGCGGGCTTGCTCTTGCGCCGATCAGGACAGCGGCGGCGTACGCGGTGGGATCTGGCGTTTGCTGCCGGTGGATTCGAAGGCAGCGGCGAAGCGCAACAGGTTCGAATCGTCGTAGGCGCGGCCGGCGAAAGTCAGGCCGACCGGCATGCCGATGTCGGCCATGACGCCCATCGGCACGGTGACCGTGGGTACGCCGAGGTGGCGGATCGCAAGGTTACCGTTGGCCACCCAGACGCCATTGCTCCAGGCGATGTCGGCCGAGGCTGGATTGACATCGGCGTCCGCCGGACCAACGTCGGCGACGGTCGGGAACAGCACGGCGTCGAGACCAAGTTTATCCATCCAGTCTTCGAGGTCGATGCGTCGGGTCTGCTCCAGACCGCGCAAGCCATCAGGCACGGTAGGGATTTCATTCCACGGCGTGATGCCGCGTTCGGCCATGCGCACGTATTCGTCCATGCCGGCGGCCAGATCGCCTTCGCGGTTGGGCAGGGTGCCAGGGTCATGGGGGAAGATTTTCGGCCCGTCGACGTCGACCAGACGATTGAGTTTCGGGTCACCGTTGGCTTGCAGGAAATCGTCAAACGCCCAGGCCGTCAGATCCCACAGTTCATGATGCAGGAATTCTTTCGACACCAAGCCACGAGTGAACACGGTTGGCGCGCCGGGGCGGTCGCCTTCGCAGTTGGAGACCAGCGGGAAATCGGTTTCGATGACTTCGGCGCCGGCGGCTTCGAGGGCCTGGCGCGCCTGCTTCCACAAATCGATCACTGACGGGCGGGTATTGATGCGCTGGCCAGTCGGGCCGCCAATACCGGGGGCGTCGCTGGTGCCGGCGTCCGGGTCGGCATTGATATACATGCGCGGGATGGCGAAGCGTTTGCCGGTCAGGGCTTTGGCGTCGACGGCCAGTTCGCTGTACGCCGCCGGGCGCACTTCGCTGACACGCGGGATCGGCACCCACGGTTGCAGACGCCACAGGTCGCCACGGGTGTCCGGGTCTTCGGCGACAACTACGTCGAGTACCTCAAGCAGGTCGGCCATGGTCCGCGCGAACGGCACGACGACGTCCATGGTTGGGGTCAACGGCCAGTTACCGCGCACCGAAATCACGCCGCGCGACGGTGTGTAGGCGCACAGGCCGTTGTTCGACGCAGGGCCACGGCCGCTCGACCAGGTTTCCTCAGCCAGACCGAACGCCGCGAAACTCGCAGCAGTCGCGGTACCGGCACCATTGGAAGAGCCGGAGGCGAACGGCGCGGTGAGGTAAGCAGCGTTGTACGGGCTTTCCGCCCGGCCATAAACGCCACGCTGCATACCGCCATTGGCCATCGGCGGCATATTGGTCTTGCCCAGACAGATCGCCCCGGCCGCGCGCAGGCGCTCGATGGTGAAAGCGTCGCGATGGGCAACCAGATCGGCAAACGCCGGACTGCCGGAGGCGGCGGTCAGGCCCTTGACCAGATAGCTGTCCTTGGCGGTGTAGGGAATGCCATCGAGCGGGCCAAGGGATTCACCTTTGGCGCGGCGGGCGTCAGAGGCGCGTGCTTCGTTCAACGCTTCAGGATTGCGCACGATTACGGCGTTGAGGGCTGTCGGCGTATCGGCACCGTCATAGGCATCGACGCGCGCCAGATAGGCTTGCACCAATTCCACAGCAGTGGTCTGGCCGGATTCGAGGGCGGCGCGCAATTGCGCGATGGAGACTTCGGTGACTTCGATCATGGGGTCACCTGTTGGGCGTGGATGTTCAGGGCAGGGGTATTCATAGCGGTTCTCGTAGCACGGCTTTAAGCGACAAGGTTGAGACTGGCGCCTATTTAACACCAAGCCGCGCTTCGAGTAATCGACGGGGTGACGGCCCCGCCGGTTTTTCTGCGTCCAGCGGATTATTCGTTGATGCGCGGATGCTGCTGAACCAGCACTTTGCGCTTGGCCTCCAGCTCGGCGATTTCGGCATCGATGTCTTCGATTTTCTGCTCGATGTTGTCGTGGTGCTCCTGCAGCAGTTCCTTGGCCTCTTCGAGGTCGGAGGCTGCCGGGGCGGCGCCGCGCAGGGGTTTGTTGGCGGTTTCCTTCATGGTTACACCGGTGACCAGGCCGACCACGGCGATGACCATCAGGTAGTAGGCGGGCATGTACAGGTCGTTGGTGCTTTCCACCAGCCAGGCCACGGCGGTCGGGGTCAGACCGGCGATCAGCACCGAAACGTTGAAGGCACTGGCCAAGGCGCTGTAGCGGATGTGGGTGGGGAACATCGCCGGCAGGGTCGAGGCCATCACGCCGATAAAGAAATTGAGCAGCACCGCGAGAATCAGCAAGCCGCAGAAGATCAGGCCGATACTGCCGCTGTTGATCAGCATGAACGCCGGAATGGCGAAGATGAACAGACCGATGCTGCCGACGACGATGAAGGGTTTGCGGCCGATCTTGTCGCTGATGAAACCGATCATTGGCTGCACGAACAGCATGCCGACCATGATCGCGATGATGATCAGTACGCCGTGGTTTTCACTGTAATGCAGGTTGTGCGTCAAGTAGCTCGGCATGTAGGTGAGCAACATGTAATAGGTGACGTTGGTCGCCGCCACCACGCCGATGCAGGTCATCAGGCTGCGCCAGTGTTTGGTCGCAACTTCCTTGAACGAGACTTTCGGGCCACCGGCGAGACCTTCACGGTCGCCTTGTTCGAGTTTTTCCACGTGCTGCTGGAACGCCGGAGTTTCTTCCAGGGCGTGGCGCAGGTACAGGCCGATCATGCCCAGTGGCAAGGCGAGGAAGAACGGAATCCGCCAGCCCCATTCCTCGAAGCGCTGCTCACCAAGGATCGTCGAAATCATCACCACCACGCCGGCGCCGAAGACGAAACCGGCGATCGAGCCGAAGTCCAGCCAGCTGCCGAGGAAACCGCGCTTGCGATCCGGGGCGTATTCAGCGACGAAAATCGAAGCGCCGGTGTATTCGCCACCGACCGAGAAACCCTGAGCCATTTTCGCCAGCAACAGCAGAATCGGCGCCCAGATGCCGATCGAGGCATAGGACGGAATCAGGCCTATGGCGAAGGTGCTCAGGGACATGATGACGATGGTCGCGGCAAGGACTTTCTGCCGCCCGTATTTGTCGCCGAGTGCGCCGAAGAACAGCCCGCCCAGTGGACGAATCAGGAACGGCACGGAGAAGGTCGCCAGGGCGGCGATCATTTGCACGCCGGGATCGGCGCCGGGGAAGAAGACCTTGCCGAGCACATAGGCGACAAAGCCGTAGACGCCAAAGTCGAACCATTCCATGGCGTTGCCCAGTGCGGCGGCGGTGATCGCCTTGCGCATCTTGGCGTCGTCGACGATGGTGATGTCTTTCAAACCGATCGGTTTGACAGTGTTCTTGCGTGATTTCATTGCGCTGTTCCCGCTCGCTGATCCAGATTACCGCTGCGATGCCATCTCCATGATGGCGCCGGCTCTTCTGCCTCAGATACATGTGGACACGAAATAATTCACCATTGGCAGGAATTAATTTCCCGCCCGACGCAAGCCCTCTATATCCACTGTGGGAGCGAGCCTGCTCGCGATGACGGCAGTACATCCAACATCGCAGCCGCCTGACCCGACGCTTTCGCGAGCAAGCCCGCTCCCACAGTGGATCTGTGTTGTGCCGGGATTCTTTGCACGCCGCCGAGCCTTGTAGGAGTGAGCCTGCTCGCGATGACGGCAGCCCATCCGAAATCGCAGTCGCCTGACCCGGCGCTTTCGCGAGCAAGCCCGCTCCCACAGTGGATCTGTGTTGTGCCGGGATTCAATGCACGCCGCCGAATCCTGTGGGAGTGGGCTTGCTCACGAAGAGGGCATCACATTCAGCATCACAGCCGCCTGCCCCGACGCTTTCGCGAGCAAGCCCGCTCCCACAGTGGATCTGTGTTGTGCCGGGATTCAATGCACGCCGCCGAACCCTGTGGGAGTGGGCTTGCTCACGAAGAGGGCAGCCCATCCGACATCGCCTTCGCCTGACCTGGCGCTTTCGCGAGCAGGCTCGCTCCCACAGTGGATCTGTGTTGTGCCGGGATTTAATGCACGCCGCCGAATCCTGTGGGAGTGAGCTTGCTCACGAAGAGGGCGGCACATTCAGCATCACAGTCGCCTGCCCCGGCGCTTTCGCGAGCAGGCTCGCTCCCACAGTGGATCTGTGTTGTGCCGGGATTTAATGCACGCCGCCGAATCCTGTGGGAGTGGGCTTGCTCACGAAGAGGGCAGCACATTCAGCATCACAGTCGCCTGACCCGGCGCTTTCGCGAGCAGGCTCGCTCCCACAGTGGATCTGTGTTGTGCCGGGATTTAATGCACGCCGCCGAATCTTGTGGGAGTGGGCTTGCTCACGAAGAGGGCGGCACATCCGAAATCGCAGTCGCCTGACCCGGCGCTTTCGCGAGCAAGCCCGCTCCCACAGTGGATCTGTGTTGTGCCGGGATTTAATGCACGCCGCCGAATCCTGTGGGAGTGGGCTTGCTCACGAAGAGGGCGGCCCATCCGACATCGCAGCCGCCTGACCCGGCGCTTTCGCGAGCAAGCCCGCTCCCACAGTGGATCTGTGTTGTGCCGGGATTTAATGCACGCCGCCGAATCCTGTGGGAGTGGGCTTGCTCACGAAGAGGGCGGCCCATCCGACATCGCAGCCGCCTGACCCGGCGCTTTCGCGAGCAAGCCCGCTCCCACAGTGGATCTGTGTTGTGCCGGGATTTAATGCACGCCGCCGAATCCTGTGGGAGTGGGCTTGCTCACGAAGAGGGCGGCCCATCCGACATCGCAGCCGCCTGACCCGGCGCTTTCGCGAGCAGGCTCGCTCCCACAGTGGATCTGTGTTGTGCCGGGATTCTTTGCACGCCGCCGAATCTTGTGGGAGTGGGCTTGCTCACGAAAGCGGCATTACATTCACCGCGAGGCTTAAAGCGCAGCCTTCACCTGCAAACCGACCACCAGCGCATTGTCGATGTCCTGGCCGGAAAACGCGCCCGGTTCGATGATGTATTGCAGGTTCGGGCGCAGGGTCAGCCATGGGGTGGCCTGGTAGCCGTAGCCCAATTCGATCAACTGCTCGGCGCTGTCGAGGTTCGGGAACGCAGCACCATTGGCCAGCGCGGCATCCTGCTGCACATCACGGCTGCGCGGGTTCGGCACGGCGCGGCCGTAGCCCAGCGCGAGGGTGTCACGCGGACGACCTTCGAACGGTTTGTACAAAACCACACCGGTGCCGTACCACTTGCTGAACGGCGAGGCGGCTTCGCTGGCCGCCGAATACTGACCGAATGCATGCAGGCTGCGGCCCTCGGAGGTCGGCGAACGCCATACGGCCTGATCGATCAGCAAATAATGCCCGCCACGCCCGGACACCTCGTCGTCGCTGCCAATGCGTTTGACGTCGGAGCTGTCGTAGTAATAGCCGAGCTTGTACTCACCCGGCAGCTCGCCGGCGTGCTTGTACACCAGCTCGATCGGCACGACGGTGCCGGTGGTGTGCTTCGGCCCAAGATGCCAGGCGCGGCTGGAATTGCCGTTACTTTCTGGATCGACGTTGAACGCCGCCACACGCAGCTGCCAGGACGGCGACAGGTCGTATTTGACCCGCACGCCCAGACGAGCGTTGGGGTAGTTGGTCCAGCCGCTGCCGCCGGACATGTTCAGCGGATGGCCGCAAAAACCGGCGTTCATGAAGTTGCACAGAATGCCGCTGTCGAGACCGCCGAGGTCGTTGCCCATGGCCATGTAGCCGAGCTTGACGTTCAGCGCCGGGGTGAACAGGCTGCGCTCGTAACTCAGTTCAGTCAGGCGCGTGTACAGGCCGCCGTAGTTTTCCTGAATCGGCAGGCGGTTGCCGACCAGATCTTCCGAAGCGCTGTTACCGCGACGGTCGTTGATGGTCAGTTGCACTTTACCGGCGTTGTCGACGCCGTAGAGTTTGCTCAGATCAAACTGCACGCCGAGTTTGATGTTCTGCGAGTAGCGCGCCGAACGGTGCAGGCCGCCGTCGGCGTTGTAAGCGGTTTCGCCGCTGTAATCGCCAGTGAACTTGACGCCGTCTGCATCGAGTTGATGACGCAAGCCGCCCCAGTCACCGGTGAGGGTGCTGCGGGTCAGCAGATCGGAATCGCTGGCGGCCAGCGCGGGAGGGCAGTGGTGCAGCTCAGGCCCAGCAACAGGCCAGTGGAAAGTTTGGTACGAGAAAAGCGAACAGCCGATGACATGTGAATCCTTCCTGCTGAAATCTTTAACGCAATAAAACGGCGACGCGGTGCTTTGGGGCACCGCGCGCTTGGAGGAGGTTGGTGGTGCGGCAGCGAGTTACGGCAGGGCGTAAGCCATCACGTAATCGCCACGATCAGTCGACTGGCGTGCGCCGCCAGCGGTGACGACGATGTACTGCTTGCCGGTCTTCGGCGAAACGTACGTCATCGGGCCGCCCTGGCTGCCGACCGGCAGACGGGCTTTCCAGACTTCTTCACCGTTGCCGCTGTTGAAGGCGCGCAGGTAGAAGTCCTGGGTGCCGGCAATGAAGATCAGGCCGCCCTGGGTCGACAGGGTGCCGCCGAGGGTTGGCAGACCGATCTTGATCGGCAAGTGCATGCGGATGCCCAGGGGACCGGTGTCTTCAACGGTGCCGACCGGAACCTGCCATGCGACTTTCTGGGTCTTCATGTCGATCGCGGTCAAAGTGCCGAACGGCGGCGCCTGGCACGGAATGCCGGCCACCGACAGGAAGCGGTTCTTGTTCACCGCGTACGGCGTGCCTTTGAGCGGCACAGCACCCATGCCGGTGTTCAGCGCTTCGCCACCGCCAGCGGCCTGGCCTTTGTTCTGCGACGGAATCATCTGAATCCACAGACCCAGGCGCATGTCGTTGACGAAGATGAAACCGTGCACCGGGTCAGTGGAAATGCTGCCCCAGTTCATGCCACCCAGCGAACCGGGGAAGCTCAGCGATTTGTCGGTCCCCGGTGCGGTGTACAGACCGTCGTAGCGCATGCTCTTGAAGTCGATGCGGCAGAGCAACTGGTCGTACGGCGTGGCGCCCCACATGTCCGATTCAGTCAGGTGCTGCGCGCCGATCTGCGGCATGCCCACGGATTTCGGCTGGGTCGGCGAGTACGGCTCGTTAGGGATGTTCGCCGCTTTCACCGGTACTTCTTTGACCTCGGTCAGCGGCTTGCCGGTGGCGCGGTCGAGCACATAAATCTGCCCGGCCTTGGTACCGATGACCAGCGCCGGAACGCTTTGGCCGTCCTTGTCGAAGTCGATCAGGCTCGGCTGCATTGGCAGGTCGAAGTCCCACAGATCGTTGTGCACGGTCTGGAACACCCAGCGTTCTTCACCGGTGCTGGCGTCCAGCGCGAGGATCGAGGCGCTGTACTTGTGGTCCAGTTCGCTGCGCTCGACACCATAGATGTCGGTGGACGAGCTGCCCATCGGCAGGAACACCGTGTTGGTCGCCGCGTCGTAGGACATCGGCGCCCAGCTGTTCGGCGTGCTGCGCACGTAGGTTTTGCCGTCGGCCGGTGCGTTGCGATCCTGCGGGTTGCCCGGGTCGAACGCCCAGCGCATGGCGCCGGTGATCACGTCAAAACCGCGAATCACACCGCCCGGCATGTCGCTTTGCACGTTGTCGGCAACACGACCGCCAACCACCACGGTGGTGCCGGCCATCAATGGCGCGGACGACAACTGATAGTAGCTGTCCGGCACATCACCCAGGCCGGCCTTCAGATCGACCTGGCCGTTGTTGCCGAAACCCTGGCAAAACTCGCCAGTGTCAGCATCGACCGCGATCAGGCGGGCATCGATGGTGTTGGTCAGCAGACGACGCTGGCAGTTGGCAGCCGGCGCCGGTTTGGCTTCGATGATCGAAGAGTTGCTCGGCTGAGCGATGGTGACGGTGGCATCGAAATAGGCCATGCCACGGCAGCGCTGCCAGACTTTCGACTGGGCGTTGATCTGGTTTTTCCAGATTTCCTTGCCGGTGTCGGCGTCCAGCGCGATCAGGTTGTTGTGCGGGGTGCAGATGAAGACTTTGTTGCCGACCTGCAGCGGGGTGAGCTGGTCTTCGGCGCCGTTGCCATCGCTCTCGGCGACGTCACCGGTGTGGTAGGTCCACGCGACTTTAAGCTTGTCGACGTTGTTGCGGTTGATCTGATCGAGCGCAGCGAAGCGGCTGCCACCTTCGGTGTTGCCGTAGTGCGCCCAGTCTTTCTGCGCCTTGGCCGGCTCGACCGGAGTCAGGCCCGGGCCAGTGCCAGTGGCGGCAACGGTTGGGTGGGCGACGAACATGTTGCCCGCCGCAACGGCCACACCGACCGCGAGCACAGCGGCCACGGCATACGCGCCACGACCGGCCACGCGGCCATTAGCGCGCGCCAGCAGCGGGTAGACCAGAGCGACGACCATACCGATGGCGCTGAACATGAACAGCCGCGAGAACACCGGCCAGAACACCAGCCCGGCGTCAGCCACGGCCCAGATCGCGGTGGCCACGAGAAATGCGGCGAACAGCCAGGCGCCTGCAGTTTTCTTCAGTGCGATCAGCACACCGGAAACGGTCATCGCCAGACCGCCGACCAGGAAGTACCAGGAACCGCCCAGGCTGACCAGCTTCACACCGCCGACCGCGAGCGCCAGACCGAGCAGGGCGATGATCACGCCAAGGCCGACCAGAATGAACGTTGAAACGCCTGAGACGCGTTGACTGTGGTTCACATTGAAAGTCCCGTTTGAATGAAGCGCGGGATTATAACGGTAACTAACCATTCAGTTAACCGCAGTTTTGCCAGGAAAACGTGCACTTCTGTGAATCAAGCGTGGTGCAGGATGGGCAAAATGCAAGGCGAGACGGTTTTCTCAAGGCTCGAGCAGCAGCGGTCGCCATTCGATCAGGGGTGGTTTCAGCGGCTGAGGTTCTTCCAAAAGTAGTGGATCGGATTCAGGTTCCGGGGGCAGTTGTTGATCGTCCTCTGGCATTTATTGCGAAGCCTGATCAACAGTGATGGCAACCTTGCCCCTGGCCCGACCTTGTCCAACGTAGTGCAACGCGTCAGCTATCTGATCGAACGGAAAAGTACGATCAACCACCGGTTTGATCACCCCGGCCTCAATCAACGCAGTGATTTTCTGCAACTGAACGCCATCGGCACGCATGAACAGAAACGAATAACCCACCCCGTGTTTGCGTGCTTTACGGCGAATCCCGCTGCTGAGCAGGCGCATCACCAGTCCGAGCAGCCACGACAACCCCTGCTCCCGAGCGAACCGCGCAGTCGGCGGTCCTGACAGGGAAATCAGTTGCCCGCCCGGTTTCAACACCTTCAACGATTTCTCCAGCACATCGCCGCCAAGGCTGTTGAGCACCACGTCGTAGTCGCGCAGCTCAATGGCGAAATCCTGCTGCTTGTAATCGATCACCACATCAGCGCCCAGCGCCTTGACCCACGCGACATTCGCCGTGCTGGTCGTAGTCGCAACAAAAGCGCCGAGGTGTTTGGCCAGTTGAATGGCGACCGTGCCAACGCCACCGGAGCCGGCGTGAATCAGCACCTTCTGGCCTTTTTGCAGCCCGGCGACCTCGACCAGGGCCTGCCACGCCGTCAACGCCACCAGCGGCATGCAAGCCGCCTCGGTCATGGCGATATTGGCGGGTTTCAACGCGACCGTTGTTTCATCGACAGCGATGCGTTCGGCAAACGTGCCAATCCTGTTTTCAGGCGCACGCGCATAAACCTCATCGCCCGGCTTGAAACGCTTGACCGCCGCACCGGTGCTGAGCACCACGCCGGCGACATCGTTGCCCAATATCAAAGGCATTTGATAGGGCAGGATCATCTTGAATTCGCCGCTGCGAATCTTCAGGTCCAGCGGGTTGACGCTGCTGGCGTGGACCTTGATCAACACGTCGTGTGCGCCGACAACCGGCTCGGCGACGTCGCCAATCCGGCCGTTCTGCTTGCCGTAGCGCTCGATGAAAAATGCCTTCATTGCGGATGCTCTTGTCGGTAGAAACCCGCCGGTATAGCGGCGGGTTTGGATGAGGTCAGGCCTGAGTCAGATAACGCTGCGCCACCGCCGACTGGCGAATCTGCCCCAACAGCCCCTGACGCGCCGCTTGCAAGGCATCCCAGCGCTCGCCTTCGTGCAGCGGCGGGATGGTCACGACTTCGCGACGGTCGAAGCCGACCAGCGCGGCGTCGACCATGTCGCCGACTTCCATGATGTCGCTGAGGGTGTTGATGTCGATACCGGCGCGGTCCCAGATTTCCGTGCGGGTGGCCGCAGGCAATACGGCTTGCACGTACACGCCCTGTGGCGACAGCTCCAGGCTCAGGCCCTGGGAGAGGAACAGCACGAACGCCTTGGTTGCGCCATACACCGACATGCCGAACTCCGGCGCCAGGCCCACCACCGAGCCGATGTTGATGATCGCGCCGTCGCCAGCCTTGGCCAGGCGCGGGGCGATGGCACTGGCCAGACGCACCAGCGCGGTGGTGTTGAGCGCGACCAGTTGCGCCACGCTGTCGGTGCTCTGTTCGATGAATGTCCCGGACTGCGCGGCGCCGGCATTGTTGACGAGGATGCCGATGCGCGCGTCGCCACGCAGACGCGCTTCGACGGTTTGCAGGTCGCTCAGTTGCGTCAGGTCGGCCTGTAGCACTTCGACATTGACGTTGTGCTCAGCGCGCAAACCGGCAGCAAGGGTATCCAGACGCGACTGGTCGCGGGCGACCAGTACCAGATCGTGCCCGCGTTGGGCGAAACGTGCGGCATAGACCGCGCCGATGCCGGAGGAGGCGCCAGTGATCAGAACAGTAGGGCGAGTAGTCATGGTGTGGGCTCTTTTCAGTAGAAGACTGATTGCGGGCCTTTAGGATGATGATCGAAATCTAAACTGTCAACGGTTTTGATTATGGCCAACATCTATGTATCATCGACGCATGATTTTTCAGCGCTGGAGGTATTCAACATGCGCGTATCCAAGGCTCAGGCTCAGGCCAATCGCGAGCACATTGTCGAAACCGCTTCAGTGATGTTCCGCGAACGCGGTTATGACGGGGTCGGCGTGGCTGACCTGATGGCGGCCGCCGGTTTTACTCACGGCGGTTTCTACAAACACTTCGGTTCCAAGGCCGACCTGATGGCCGAAGCCTCGGCCAACAGCCTGGCGCAATCCACCGCCAGCGCCGAAACCATGAGCGTGCAGGACTTCATCGATGTGTACGTGTCGCGCGACCATCGCGACGGCCGTTCCACCGGTTGCACCATGGCGGCGCTGTGCGGCGATGCGGCGCGGCAGTCGGGGGATGTGAAGGCAGCGTTTGCCGAGGGGATCGAGCGCTTATTGCAGACCTTGGGCGAAAAATACCCGACCGCAGCGGATGCACCGCAAGGTGAGGGCCGAACCCGGATGATCGACCTGCTGGCCCGGGCGGTCGGCGCGATCATGCTGTCGCGAGCGTGCCCGGACGAATCGGCGCTGGCCGATGAGATTCTGGCGGTCTGTCACGCTTCGATGACTGAGTCGTTACCCATCATCGAGACTTCGCAAGAAACCATGCAGGATAGCTGAAGCGATCAGTGCTGGCGGTGCAGGGCCTTGTCGAGTGCCGCTAGCAAAACCTCTTCTTCGAAGGGTTTGCACAGGCACTCGAACGCCTGGTAATGCCCGGTTTCGGCCAGCGCCGCCTCGTCCCAATGGGCGGACATGCAGATCACCGGAAACTGTCGCGACAGTTGACGCATCACGTCGATGCCGGACAGGCCGGGCATGCGCAGATCCAGCAGCAGGCAGGCGATCTCGGCAAAATCGGCTTCGGCGAGAAACGCTTCGCCACTGGCATAAACCTGCGCGCGATAACCGACCGAACGCAGCAGGTTCGACAGGCTTTTGCGCACCGACGCGTCGTCATCGACGATACAGACGATCGTCGCCCGGTTGCTCTCGGCCGCCGTCGGGCGACCCGCCGGGCCGCTCACGACAGGCTCGATGGGCCAGGCGAAGGCGCAGCGCTGATCAGTCCATAGAGTTCGACGAGGTTGACCAGCGAGCGGGTCTGCATCTTCGCCATGATGTGTTTGCGATGAACCTTGGCGGTCACTTCACTGGTGCCCAACTGGTTGGCGATCTGCTTGTTCGACAGACCGCCGACAATTAGTGGCAGCACCTCGCGCTCACGCGGCGTCAGTTGCGCCGCCAGTTGCCGCACGTGCTGAACCCGTTGCCATTGATTGAACGCAGTCGCGGCGTGTTGACGGGTGCTGCGCAGAATGCCGAGCAGTTCATCGTCGTTGAACGGCTTGGTCAGAAATTCCACCGCGCCAGCCTTCATCGCCTGCACCGACATCGGAATCGTGCCGTGGCCGGTCATGAAAATCACCGGCCACGGCTGGCCGCGCTCATTCAGCGCCGCCTGCAATTGCAGGCCTGTGGTTTCGGGCAGGCTGACGTCGAGCAACAGGCACGCCGGGCCATTGGCGATGTCGGCCTCGAGCAGTTCTTCGGCGGACTGGAAAATCCGGTGCTCGATGCCTTCGGCGCGCAACAAGCGGCTCAGCGCGCTACGCACGCAGGCCTCATCGTCAACGATGAACACCGGCACCGATTGCGCATCGACCGGCGGTGGCTGCGCCGCAATCGGCGCCGAGGCCAAGGCGTTGAACACGGGCAGTTTGGGTTCGCGGTCTTTCAATAATCGGTAACCTCGACGGGCAACCGTCTGGATGATTTCTTTTTCCCCGAGCAGTTTGCGCAGCGAGGAAATCTGCACCTGCAGATTGTTCTCTTCGACGACGATGTCCGGCCACACCTGATTGATCAGCTCGTCCTTGCTGACGATGCGCCCATCGGCCTGCATCAGTACCGAAAGTATTTCGAACGCCCGCCCGCCCATGCGCAAGGGCCGGCCATCGAGAAAGGCTTCGCGCCGTTCCAAAGAAATCGTGGCTTGGCCAAGTCGGATCATGCAGGCCTCTGCGTCGCGGTGAGGAGGACAGGGCGCGGGCGCCGGGTTATCAGGCTCGTACGCTAGGGGACGGCCTGCCATAAAGCAATTATCCCGAGGGATAAGACGCGCGCTTTCATAACGCGAAAACAGCGGCGCGAGGCTCTGGACAGCCATCTTGAGGCCGCAGACGGACATCAGCGCAGCGGCTGGCCCTCTGGCAAAAAACGCTGCGTATACTTCGCCACCAGCCTGAATCCCATTTCCAGCGGTGAATGCGTATGCCCGGCCAGCCATCCTCATCTGCAATGTCGCGCGCGGCCGATGCGCCGATGCTCGATGAAACATGGCTGGAAACTTGCCGTTTCAGCCTGCTGCGCCGCGACCATGAGCTGACCTGGTTCAGCCTTGAAGACAGCCGCTCGGGCCAGACCTGGTTCGCCGTGCGCGCACCGATTCAGCGCCCGGCGCTGTGCCAGCGGCTGGAGCGCGACTTTCATTTGCAACTGCCTTCGCAGTGGGTGATCAACCCGCTCGCGCTGCTTCGTTCGGCGGACGGGCCGGTGCTGATCTATCCGCAATGGGGGCGCCGCTGGCTGGCCTGTTCGACGCAGCCGGCTTACCACTCGGGCGAGTGCTGAATATCGCCGTTGCGGCTGCCAATGCGCTGGCCCACTCTCGGCATCCCGATACACCGCAAAACCCTGTGGGAGCGAGCCTGCTCGCGAAAGCGTCATTCCAGCCGACATCACCCTTGACTGACCCACCGCTTTCGCGAGCGGGCTCGCTCCCACATGGATCCCTGTTGCCGTGGCATCTGATAGTCGGCGCCGACGACAGCGTCAGGCTGATGGGCTTTCACACCCACGCGCAGGAAACGCCGGCGACTGAACTGCCGAGTCTGGAACACTGGCCTTATCTGGCGCCGGAACAGCTGCAGCGCGACAACGTCGATTGCGATGAGCGCAGCGACGTCTATGCGCTGTCGGCAATCCTCTACGAGGCGCTGACCGGGCGCCCGCCGCTGATCGCTCGCGACGCCTCGCAATGGTTGCATGTACACGCCGCCGTCCAGCCATTGTCGCCAGCGCAATACCATCCCGACCTGCCGCAAGGCATTTGCCATGTGCTGCTCAAGGGCCTGGCCAAGGAGCCGGACGCGCGCTATCAAAGCATCGAATCGCTGGCCGCCGATCTAACCTGGTGCCTGCGGCAATGGCAGAAAAAGGCCAGATCGAAGCGTTCCGCCTGGGTGCCTTCGATGCTCGCGCAACGGCCACGCGCGGCGATGTGCTGTTTGGTCGTGATGACGAACGTCAGCAACTGCTTGAACAGATCCAGCGCGTGCGCAGCGACGGCATCGCTCGCGTGCTGCTGGTTGCCGGCGCACCGGGAGCGGGAAAGTCGACGCTGATCCAGCAAGTCCTGCGTAGCCAGGCACCCGGTTATTGGGCCAGCGGCAAGATCGAACTGCTGAACAATGAACGGCCTTTCGCGCCACTGGCACAGATTTTCCAGTCACTGATCAGCCAGGTATTGGCCAGGCCCGCACTGGCCTTGCAGGCCGTGACCGAGCAATTACGCGAAACCCTCAAGGGACGCGGCCGCTTGCTGGTAGACCTCGTGCCGGAGGCCGAACTGCTGATCGGCGCCACCGCCGAACTGCCGAACATGCCGGCGCGCCACGCCCTCGACCGGGTCAATCGGGCGCTGCTCGATGTGCTCGAAGTCTTTGCGCAACCGGGGCATCCGCTGCTGCTGTTTATCGATGATTTGCAGTGGGCTGACGACTCGACTCAGGCGTTTCTCAAAGCCTTTATCGCCCGACCGACGCGGCATCTGCTGCTGGTTCTGGCGTATCGCGAGGGCGAGTTGACGGAGCATCCGGGTGGCTGGCTCGATGAAATGCGCAGAGCACCCGCGCTGCCAGTTATTGACCTCGGACTAGGGCCGCTGTCGGTGCAGGCCGTCGCGCAATTGATGGCGGTCGAACTCGATGCTGACGTCGACAACCTCGAAGCGCTGGCCCGCGTCGTGCACTTCAAAACCGCTGGCAATCCGTTATTCGTCAGCCAGGTAGCACGCGCGCTGGTGGATGAGCGTCTGCTGCGTTTCGACGCTGAGATGCGCCGCTGGGTGTGGAATCAGGCGGAGGTGGATGGCTATCGCTACGCCGACAACGTTGCCGAATTGATGGTGCAACGTTTGCAGCGCCTGCCGGCCAGTGCCCGTGAAGTGTTGCGCACGGCGGGTTACGTCGGTGGTCGCTGCGATGAAGCGCTGTTGTGCAATCTGTTGGCGGATGATCCAGCGCGGTTGCGGGGTGATGTGGATTATCTGGTCAGTGCAGGCTTTCTCCTGCGCGAGCCGGGGCAACTTGTGTTTCCCCACGATCGAGTGTTGGAAGCCGCCGCTGCGCTGACCGCGCCGGCCGGGCGTTCGGCTGAGCATGCGCGCATCGCAGCCGCCATGCTCGATCTAAGCGGCGGGCAACGGCAGGCGAAGGTGTTCGATATTGCCAGTCAGATTCAGCGCAGCGACGGTCATGCGCTTTCAGGAGGTCGACGCGTCGAATTCATCCAGTTATTGGTCGAAGCCGCCGAGCGCGCTCGCGATAGCGCCGCTGTCGAGCAGGCCGTGGATTATCTGCGCAGCGCCGAGGTGTTACTCGGCGACAACGGCTGGACGCAGCTCTACCCGCAAGCCTTCGCGGCGCGCTGGCTGGCAGCCGACTGCGCGATGTTGCTGGCGGATCTGCCCGGCGCGCAACAGCGTCTCGACGACTGCCTGGAACACGCTGCCACCGTGCTGGACCGGGCGAAAACCTACCGCCTGCGCGCCAGCCTGCGTACCTTGCATTCCGACTATCAAGGCGCGATCGGCGAAGCGCTAAGTGGCCTGGCGCTACTCGACATTGCCCTGCAGCGCCAGCCATCGGCGGCGCAACTGGCCGGAGCGTTCGAGCGGGTTCGGCAATTGGTCGGCACACGGCAGATTGCTGAACTGAGCGCATTGCCCAAGGCCGACGAGCCGCGAATCGAAGTGGCCATGGAGTTGCTGAGCACGCTGATCGCCTCGTTTTTTGTGCAGGACGATATCGCTTTCCTGCACTTGGCGAAGATGGTCGAATTGACCCTCTTGCACGGCACCACACCCAGCAGCGGCTACGGTTTTGCCTGGTATGGCGTGATGATCGCCGACCGTTATGGCGAATATCTGGACGGTGTCGCTTTCGCCGAACTGGCGCTCGATCTGACCGACCTGCACGGCTACGAAGCCGGGCGCACCGGCACGCTGGTGGCGCTCGATCAGGTCAGCCCATGGACCAAACCGATGGCCTACGCCCGGCAGAAAGCTTTCGCCGCATTCGAGTGCGGTCAAGCCGGCGGCGATCTCGGCATGTCGTGTTACGCCTGCAACCACATCGGCTCCGATCTGCTGTTCATGGGCGAGCCGCTGCAAAAGGTGTTGAACGAGCTGGACGTCGGCCTGAGTTGGGTGCGGCAGTTTCACTACATCGACATCGAGCGCATTCTGCTGGCGCAACAGGCGTTTGCCAGTGATTTGCGCAGTGGGCGCGAGCCACGTTCGATCGCAGCGCTGGATGCTCTGGAACATGACTGCTTCGGCCCGCTGGATCGCGATCGCGTCTCACAGCCAACACTGTTCTGGATGTGGTTGTACTCAGGTATGTCGGCGTTCTATTTCGGCGATGTGCGTTACGCACTACGCCGTTTCGAAGCGGCCGAGGCATTGACGTGGTCGCTGCCGGCGCACATCGATTTGGCGCATTACTACCTGTTCTACAGCTTGGCACTGGCCAGTCCCGAGGCGCCGGGCTCTGTTGCCGAAAAACTGCAGAAACTGGAGCAGCAACGGCAGCGTTTTTGCCTTGGGTCGAGCTCAATCCGTCGACTTTCAGTAACCAACTGCTGCTGATCGAGGGCGCGATGGCCCGCGTGCGTGGCGAAGGGCTGGTCGCCATTCGCTGCTTCGACCAGGCGCAAATCGCGGCGGCCGCTGCCGGATTTATCCATCAACAGGCGCTGGCGCATGAACAACTGGCCGAGGTGTGTCTGGGCAACGGTCTGGTCTCCGGCACGCATCATCACCTGCGCGTCGCCCGCGACTGTTATGTGCTGTGGGGCGCTGAGGCCAAGGCACGTCGACTGGAAGCCGCGCATCCTTTTCTGGCCCGCGAGCATTCCTTGGAAACGGTCACACCGGTGACGCGGGTACGCCTTGATCTGGAAGTCGGCATCGAAGCGGCGCGCGCGGTGTCGCAAGAGGTGTTGCTCGATCGGTTAGTGGAAACCTTGATGACTCACTTGATGATTCAGGCCGGCGCCGATCGGGGGCGTTGCTGTTGGTCGCCGACGGTGAGTTGCAACTGGCTGCCGCCGCGCAGGTCGAGGCGGGCAACGTGCGAGTCAGTCAGGACAACGAGCGCGTGCTGGAGCAGATCGCGCCGGTTTCAGTGCTCAATTCGACCATGCGTACACGCACGCCGCTGGTGCTCGACGATGCCCGCGTCGACTGCCCGCAAGCCTACAGCGCCGACCTGTGCGAGCGGCAGACGCGCTCGCTGATGTGCCTGCCGTTGCTCAAGCAGGGCGCGCTGATCGGTCTGGTGTATCTGGAAAACAGCCTGGTACCAAAGCTGTTCAGCGCCGAACGCCTGACCATGCTGGAAATTCTCGCCTCGCAGGCAGCGGTGTCGCTGCAGACCGCGCGGCTCTACGCGCAACTGGTCGAAGACAACCGCTTGCGTGCACAGATGGAAGCCGACTTGCGCAGCTCGCGGGCGGAACTGGCGCGCAACTCGCACCTGAAAATGATGGGCGAACTGTCGGCCTCGATCGCCCACGAAATCAGCCAGCCATTGCTGGGGATTTCATCGAACGCCTCGGCCAGTCTGCGCTGGCTCAAGCGCGACATACCGGATCTAGACGAAGCAATTCAGGGCCTGGAGGACATTCGTTCCGACAGCGCCCGTGCCACCGAGATCGTCCAGGCCTTGCGCGCATTGGCCAGGCAGGCGCCGTTGCAACGATTGCCGGTGTCGATTGACGCGTTGATCGGTGAGGTCGTGCAACTGACGGCCGGCGATGTGCACAATCGCGGGGTGAGCTTGCACACGCAACTCAACGCTGCTGACCCGGTACTGGGGGATCGGGTGCAGATCCAGCAGGTGATCTACAACCTGATCGTCAACGCGCTGGAAGCGATGGCTGGGCAGGGCGTGAGTGACGGGCGCCTGGTGATTGAGTCGACGCTGTCCGATGGGCAGGTCTGCGTGGCTTTTCAGGACAACGGGCCGGGGATCGCCGAGCATCAGCGTGAAGAAATTTTCGATGCGTTCTTCACCACCAAGGGCAGCGGCATGGGCATGGGCCTGGCGATTTGCCGAACGGTGATCGGCGCCCATGGCGGGACGTTGCGCGTGGAAGACAGCGAGGAGGGCGCGCGGATCTGCTTCAGACTGCCGCTTGCGCCGGACGCCAGGATCAAAAGCCCCTGACTTGTAGCTGAGTGATGTCTGGCAGACCGGGTAAAAAAAGCCGCGAAAAATCGCGGCCAAAAGGGAGGAGTGAACAAAACCCTTTGAAATCCGACTCAGGGCCGCAGTTCCGTCAAGCGCTGGCCCATCGTCGGATTCAGCAACCCATCGCTGAGCTGCCAGACATCCGCATCCACCAGCGCCACCCGCGCTCCGCACATCAGTTGGCGCCAGACCTTCGGCGGCATCCCCACCATGCGCCCAAAGGTGCGGGTGAAATGCGAGTGATCGGAAAATCCGCATTCATAAACAATCTCGGTAATCGCCATCGAGGTCAGCAAAAGTCCCTTGGCCTTGTCGATCTTCATCTTCAGCATCCATTCCTGCGGCGAGCAGCCAGTGACGATCTTGAACGCCCGGGAAAAGTGACTGCGCGACAGATTGCAGTGCTCGGCAATTTCGCTGACGCGCAGGCTGCGGCTCAGATCGTGCAGCATGTAAGACTTGGCGCGGCGTTCCTGCCAGCTGGACAGCGCGCCCAATGGGCGCGCGAGCTGGCTGGGGTGGTCTGACTTCACCGATTGCGGGTTCATGGCGGCTCTCCTGATCGATGGGCAAAGTCTGGCCGCTGGCTTTATTTAAAGTCCTTAAACAAACCTTAAAAGTTATGAAGCGCAGGTCTCAGCGTGAAACGGGTAATCGACGTAGCCGCGCTGATCGCCACCAAAGAAACTGCTCGGATCCGGCGTGTTCAGTTCAAGCCCATCGTGCAGCCGACGCGGCAGATCCGGGTTGGCCAGGAATGGCCGGCCAAAGGCGATGATGTCGGCGCGATCGGAGTTCAGCGCCTGTTCGGCGGATTGAGCGTCGTAACCGCCGGCGAGAATCAGCACGCCGTTCCAGGTCTGGCGCAGCTGGGCGATGATCGCGTCCCAGCGCGGGTCGAAGTTTTCGTCCTTGACGGTGCCGACCATGGCCGGCTCGACCAGGTGCAGGTAGGCCAGATTCCACTGGTTGAGCGCTTCGACCAGATAACCGAAGGTCGCTTCGGGCGTGTCATCACCCATGCCCATAAAGCGGCCCATCGGCGTCAGCCGCACGCCGACGCGCTCGGCGCCGACTTCGTCAGCCACGGCAGCGACCACTTCGAGCAGAAAGCGCGCACGGTTCTCGACGCTACCGCCATAGGCGTCATCACGCTGGTTGCTGTTGCTGTTGAGAAACTGGTCGAGCAGATATCCGTTGCCGGCATGGATTTCCACGCCGTCCATGCCGGCGTTCAACGCGTTGCGCGCGGCGCGGCGATAATCTTCGACGATGTCGGCGATTTCCGCTGTTTCGAGGGCGCGCGGCACCGGCACATCACCCCACACGCCGTTGCCTTGTTCATCGACGATAAAAGTCTTGCCCGGCACAGGCAGGGCGCTCGGCGCCACCGGCAAACCGGCGTCCGGCTGGAAGCTGGGATGCGAGACCCGGCCGACGTGCCACAGCTGCATGAAGATCAGACCGTCGGCCTCGTGCACCGCGGTGCTGACTTCGCGCCAGGCCTGGACTTGTGCATCGGTGTAGATCCCCGGCGTCCACGCATAGCCCTGGCCTTGCTGAGAAATCTGCGTGGCCTCGGTAATGATCAGCGCAGCACTGGCGCGTTGGCGGTAGTACTCGGCGTTCATTGCGGTCGGCACGTCGCCCGGCTGGCCGGCGCGCGAGCGGGTCAGGGGCGCCATCGCCACGCGATGAGCAAGGGTGTAAGGGCCGAGTGCGATGGGTTGAAACAGGCGACGGGTCATGGGTAGCTCCGGATTTTGATGAGTAGGGTTCAAGTGCGGCAGCCAGGTGCCGCGCGCTGTGCAGGTAACTTAACCGGGGTGGCGGGGCTGATAATCCGTGGCCGGCGCTACGCAGTTTTGCGCGCAACGCAACGGCACCCGCGCTCATCGCTGATGAACGCGGGCCTGGTTCAGGCGGGTTGGGTCGAGCGAGTCAGCGGCAAATTCAGCCAGCGCCGGCCGGTGGCATTGCTGACCGCGTTGCCGAGAGCCGCAGCCATTGGCCCTTGGACGATTTCGGCAGCACCTAGGAAGGGTTCGCCCGGTTGATCGAGCAGGTGCACATCGACTTTTTCGGCAATTGCGTGAAACGCAGAATTGGATAACCGCTCCAGTCATAGCTGCGAATGCCGCCGGCGTCGTAGGCGACCTTTTCGTAGAGCGTCCAGCTGGCCGACTGGACGATACCGCCCTCGACCTGATTGCGCAGGCCATCGGGGCTGACGATCTGGCCGACGTCGACCGCCGTGACTACATGATCCACGCGAATCTCGCCGGTCTGCGGATGCACGCGCAGTTTCACCGCGAGGGCGCAGTAACCCATGATGTTCTTGTAGCGGGCGAAGGCGAAACCGATCCCCGCGCCGGGCTCGTTGCTCTTGTGTGGCCAGCCGATTTCGTCGCGCACGCGCTCGATCACGGCACGGGCACGCGGATCGCTGAGATGGGCCAGACGCAACGCCACTGGATCGAGTCCGGCCTTGATCGCCAGCTCATCGATACTCGCTTCGATGGCGAAAATGTTGATGTGCGCTCCCAGTGAACGCATGGCCGAAGTGCGGAACGGCATCGTGGTAACGAAGTTCATGTTGATCCGCGTCGCGCCCAGCTGGTACAGCGGCACCGCATTTCGATCGCCGTCACCTTCGGGCTGGGCGATTGGCACCGACGGCGCCGAGACGAAGGGTTTCGCCAGTAGACGTGCCGGCAGCAAACGCCCGGCATTGACGATGCGTTCATTGTGCGGCGTGGTCCACAGCTCGTAGTTCCAGTCCTGCAAACGGCCCTGACTGAGGCTCGCATCGACTTCGGTAACCATCGCCGAACTGTACGGTTCCCAGAGATTCTCCTGCTCGCGCATCCATTGCACCCTGACCGGCGTGCCCGGCAGGCGCATGGCGATCAGCGCGGCATCGGCGGCGGCATCATCGGCGCCGTTGTGGCCGTAGCAACCCGAGCCTTCGGTATGAATGCAGCGCACGCGGTCCGGCGGCAGCCGCAGCATTTCGGCGATGCCGGCGCGCAGCGGATAGACGCCCTGGGTGTGGGTCCACACCGTGAGCACGCCATCGTTGAACCAGGCCACCGCACAGGACGGGCCGATCGAGCCGTGCATCAGATAATGCTTGGTCACCCGCGCTTTGAAGCGCGTCTCGGTCGCGCCGCCGGGATTGCCGTTGTTGCTGATCGGATATCGCTTGGAGGGCAATTGCTTGAGCAAATCATGAATCCCGGCGGCTTCGGGAATCGCCTCGCCGCCGCTCCACTTGGCACTTTCCATGCCGGCGCGCATGGCCTTGATCGCTTGCCACTCATCACCGGCGACCACCGCCAGATAGTTGCCGTCGCGAATCATTTTGACCACGCCGTTCAACGCCTCGATGGACGCGGCATCGAACGCCTGAAGCGTGCAGCCGGGACGCGGCGGGCGAATCACCCGCGCATGCAGCATGCCCGGCAAGCGCATGTCCTGGACGAATGCCGCGCCGCCGCTGACCTTGGCCGGAATGTCCAGACGCGGCAGGTTGTGCCCGATGAGTTTGAAGTCGGCCGCCGCCATCGCTGGTGATTGTGCTTTCGCGTATTGGTGCACATCGACATGCTTGACCGCGTCGGCATATGTCATGCGCTGGCCGGCTGGTCCTTCTATGGCGCCGTCGCGAGTGCTCAGTTGCGCAATGTCGACTTGCCAGCTGCGCGCGGCGGCATCGACGAGCATTTCCCGCACCTGCGCAGCAGCGTTGTACAGCGCGGTGCCGCTGTCGAAAATACTGTGGCTGCCGGCGGTGTAGCCTTCGTTGGGCGTCAGCGCGGTGTCGGCGGTGAGCAAGTTGATTGCGCTGGCCGGCACCTGCAAACGCTCGGCGGCGATTTGCAGCAACGCGGTTTTCACCCCGGTGCCCAGCTCGACCTTGCCGGTGTACACGGTGATGCCGTCGGCGCCGATGCGGATCCACGCGTCGAGGTATGGGTTGGTGCGCAGGCTGCCGGGCAGATCGGGGCCAGCACCACAGTGCCAAGGGTGTCGACTTCGGTGTCGGCCAAGGCACGCCGCGCTACCGGCATTAGCGTGAAAGCCATGAGCAACGCGCCGCCACGCAGGAAGGCCCGACGGCTGGGGTTCAAGCCGTTAGCTTCGCTCATGTCAGGCTCCCGTTATGCCCAGCCACCTGTTTGATCGCCTCGATGATGCGCAAGTGCGTGCCGCAGCGGCACAGATTGCCGGCCATGTGCTCAAGAATGGTTTGCTCGTCCGGGTGCGGATCACGCTCAAGCAACGACTGCGCGCGCATCAGCATGCCGGCGATGCAGTAACCGCATTGCGCGGCCTGCTTGTCGATGAACGCCGCTTGCAACGGGCCGGGTTTGTCGGCGCTGCCGAGGCTTTCCACGGTACGGATCTTTTTGCCTTCAAGGCCGGCGCACGGTGTCAGGCAGGCGAACACTGGCTGGTCGTCGACGATCACCGTGCACGCGCCGCACTGGCCCAGGCCGCAGCCGTACTTGGCGCCGTTGAGGTTCAAGTGATTACGCAGCGCGTACAGCAGCGGCATGTCCGGTTCGAGCTCCAGCGCTTGGGCAGCTCCATTGACGGTGAGAGTGATCTGGCTCATTTCGTCTCCTGACGTAACGCTTCGATAGTGGAAGAGAGGTCGGCCCATGGCTGATCGGGTCTGGCTTGCTCGCGCAGATACGCGGCGAGGGCACCGAGCTGGGCGTTGTCGAGGCTGGCGGCGAACGGCGGCATCACCGGGCCGGGTGCGCCGGGAATGGCGGGCACGCCTTCGAGTACGGTCTTGAGAAAGTTGCGCGAGCTGGCCGCTTGCAGCGCCGAGGTGCTCTGCAGGCCAGGGCGACCGTCGATTTCACGCATCGGCGCGGCGGCTGCGTGGCAGCCGGCGCAGGCACTGCTGAAGAGCAGGGCGCCAGTGCTGTGATCCGCTGGACTGCTCGACAGCTTTTTCGCGGTGGTTTCAGTCACCGCGTGCGGGTTTTGCAGGCTCAGCAGGTAGTCGACAATTGCCTCGGCTTCGCTGGCCGGCAAGCGCGCCAGACTCAGGCTGACCGGGCGCATCGGGCCGGCGGGTGTGCCGTGGCCATCGACCACGTCGGCGCGCAGGTAGCCGGCCAACTGCTCGCGATTCCACGGAGTGGCGCGTTGGCCGAGGCCGACCAGTGCCGGCGCTTCCCAGCCATCGACGCTGCCGCCTTGCAGGTATTGCGAGGATTTCTCCGCGCCAATCAGGTTCAGCGGCGAGTGGCAGCCGGCGCAGTGGCCCGGGCCGTCGACCAGATAACGCCCGCGATTCCATGCCGCGCTGTGTTCGGCCAGCGGCGTCAGTGGCTCGCCATGCAGAAACAGCAGGTTCCAGAACGACACCAGCGGACGGATGTTCATCGGGAAGTTCATCTGGTTCTGCCGCGCCGGGGCGTGTACGGCGGGGCCGCTCATCAAGTAGGCATAGGCGTCGGCGATGTCTTCGGAGCTCATGCGCCGGTAGTGCACGTAGGGAAACGCCGGGTAGAGAAAGTGGCCGTCGCGGGCAATGCCTTCGCGCATCGCCCGCTCAAACGCCGGCAATGACCATTCGCCGATGCCGGTCTGCGCATCTGGAGTGATGTTGGTGCTGTACAGCGTGCCGAACGGCGTCACCAGCGGCAGCCCGCCGGCCAGGTATTCGCCGCCGGGGCGACTGTGACAGACCGCGCAGTCGCCCGCCTCGACCACCCGTGCGCCGCGCTGCAATTGCGCAGTATCGAATGACATGGGGCGTTTGATGGGTGTGATCGCCGGGCGCCACATCAGCGCGACGGCGACGATCAGGCCGATCACCGCGAGCACGGCGACGCAGATCCACAGGGTTCTGGACTTGAGCAGATGGTTGTTCATGGTCGGCAGAAAAACGCGGCGGGCAGTGGCAGGACGAGTGAAGTGCGGGTCATGGAAACGCTCCTTGTAGCAGCCGGGGAAGGGCGCCGATGCGGACGTCTGCGCCAGGGCCAAAGCGTAGAGAAGACGCCTGCGGCGGAGAATCACCGGTCCGCGCAACAGCGCGTTGCGCCACAAGCAACGTTGCGCGCCACGCATCAGTGCGTTGCCAGTGGCACGGATTCTCGCGGCCGCCGGGCGACCGTAGCCTTGGCAGCACATTCCCGAACTCAACGAGGTGTCACCATGCTTACGGGCAACCCTGCCGTTGCGGCCCCGGCCGAACAGCCTGCTTCACTCTCCGGCCTGATGGTCGCGTTTCTGGCATTCTGCTGCGGCGCGGTCGTCGCCAACCTGTATTACGCGCAGCCCATTGTCGAACTGATCGCCCCGCAGATCGGCCTGTCCAGCGCCAATGCCAGTCTGATCGTGTCGCTGACGCAGTTCGGTTACGCGCTGGGCTTGTTGCTGCTGGTGCCGCTGGCCGACCTGATGGAGAACCGCCGTCTGGTGGTCGGTTTCACCCTCGCCGCGAGTGTCACGCTGCTGTGTGCTGGCCTGACTCATTCGCCGTCGCTGTTCCTGCTGCTCTCTTTGCTGATCGGCCTGACCTCGGTAGCGGTGCAGATCCTCGTGCCACTGGCCGCGCACCTGGCACCGGAAGCCAGCCGTGGCCGTGTGGTCGGCAATATCATGAGCGGCCTGCTCTTGGGGATTCTGCTGTCGCGGCCGCTGTCGAGTCTGTTGGTCGAGGTGTTCGGCTGGCGCGGGGTGTTTTACAGCGCGGCGGCACTGATGGCGGTGATCGCGCTGATTACCGCTGTGGCATTGCCGCGCCGGGTGCCGACGCACAAAGCCACTTATGTCGCGTTGATTGGTTCGGTGTTTGCCCTGGCCGGGCGCTTCCTGTGTTGCGCCAGCGTTCGCTGTATCAGGGTTTGCTGTTCGCCAGTTTCAGCCTGTTCTGGACCCTTGCGCCGATTGAGCTGATGCGTCACCACGGTTTCAGCCAGGCGCAAGTGGCAATCTTCGCGTTGGTCGGTGCGGTGGGTGCGATTGCCGCGCCGATTGCCGGACGTCTGGCCGATGCCGGGCACGGTCGTCGCGGTACCTTGGTGGCGTTGCTGCTGGCGCCGCTGTCGCTGTTGATCGCCGCGTTGCCGGGCAGTGGTTATGTGTGGCTGGTGGTGTGTGCGGTGCTGCTGGATTTTGCCGTGCAATTGAACATGGTCCTCGGCCAGCGTGAGGTCTACGCCCTCGACCCGCACAGCCGCGCACGCCTGAACGCGGTGTACATGACCAGCATCTTCGTCGGCGGCGCCCTCGGCTCCCTGATCGCCAGCCCGCTGTACGAACACTTCGGCTGGAACCTCTCGGCCGTCGCCGTGGCGGTGTTGCCGGCACTGGCGTTGGCGTTGTTCCTGGGTCGCAAGGCTGAGCACAGCTGAATTTCAAGAACGATACAAAACCACTGTAGGAGTGAGCCTGCTCGTGATGGCGGAGTGTCAGTCGATAAATTGCTGCCTGATCCACCGCCTTCGCGAGCAAGCTCGCTCCCACAGGGATTGTGGACAACAGCGTGATCGGTGACCCACCGCAAAATCAATGTGGGAGGGGCTTGCTCCCGAAAGCGGTGGGGCAGGCAGCACATTTTCGGCTGACGGGACGCCTTCGCGAGCAGGCTCACTCCTACAGGGGATTGCGGGCAACCGCGTGATCGGTGACCCACCACAAAACCAATGTGGGAGGGGCTTGCTCCCGAAAGCGGTGGGGCATGCAGCACATTTTCGATTGACGGGACGCCTTCGCGAGCAGGCTCACTCCTACAGGGGGCGGTGTGATTTGCCGATTTTTTCAGGAGCAGATGAACATGCATTTTGTAGAGAGCGCCCCCAAGCACGACGATACAAGACGTGTGGCGAGCGCTGATGCACAATCAGCGGCGTTCCCTCACCACCGGATCCCGCTTATGGACAAGTTGCTGGCCTTGAAGATGTTTGTTGAAACCGTGCGCTGCGGGGGCTATTCCTCGGCGGCGCGCAAGCTTGGGATTTCGACGTCTTCGGTGACACGGCAAGTGGCGGGGCTGGAAAACGAGTTGGGTGCCAGCCTGCTCAATCGCACCACGCGCAACACCAGCGTGACCGTCGCCGGCCAGACCTATTTCGAGAAGGCCGTGGCCATTCTCGATGCAATCGACGAAGCCGATGCGGTGGTCGCCGATCGTGGCAGTGATGCCCAGGGCCGCTTGCGCATCAGCGTGCCGGTGGAATTCGGCCGCAGGCTGATTGCGCCGCACCTGAGTCGCTTGCTCGAGCGCCATCCGGGGCTGGAGATCAGCCTGTCGCTGAGCGATCAGGTCAGCGATTTGCTCAGCGAGCAGATCGACGTTTCGGTGCGCCTCGGCTCGACAGTGGTCAGCGAGGACATCGTCAGCAAACGCGTCGGCCAATTCCAGCGCTGGGTCGTCGCCAGCCCCGATTACCTTGCGCGCAGTGGTGTGCTGGAGCACCCGCGGGATCTGCTTGAGCACCAGTGCCTGCGCTTCGACTACGGCGGCAGCCATCACCACTGGACCTTTCAGGGCGACGAAGAGCCGATTCAGCTCAACGTCCAGGGTCGCCTGCAAAGCAACAACGCCGACATCCTGCGCGAAGCGGCGATTGGCGGTGGCGGTGTGGCGCTGCTCGCCGACTGGCTGGTGCGTGACGACGTCACCGCCGGGCGCCTGACGCGCTTGCTTGAGCACTACGAGGTCAATCCTGGCAGCGCCAGCAGTTGCATCAACGCGTTGTACCTGCCCAACCACCGTGGTTCGAGCCGGATCAACGTGTTCATCGATTTTCTCGTGGAAATCCTCAAACCCGCTGCTTAGCACTGCACACTCTGTTGCTGCAGCCGCTGCACACTGCTTGTATGCTTGCGCCCCGGAACACGTGGCCGCCGTGAGTGCCGACGTTCGAATGATGGCTGGAATGGATACCGGACTTCCTTAAGGTACTGACGTGAAGCGTGATACTCGCCTTGTAATGCTCCTGCTGCTGGTGATCGGCTGTTCCCTGACTTCGCTGACGATCTGGAAAGTCTGGTCTTCGCGCGAGCGTGCGCTGGCGGAAGTCGATGTGCATGGCCTGAACCTGACCCAGGCGCTCAACACCTACACCGAAGGCATCGTCCGGCAAAGCTCGCTGCTCTTGCTCGGGCTGGTCGAGCGCCTGGAAACCGAGGGCAACGGCCCGGCGCAGATTCAGCGCATCCAGAGCCTGATCGACCGCCAGCAGGCGTTGATGCCCCAGCTCAGCGGCATCATCATCTATGACCGGAACGGGCATTGGCTGATGTCCTCCAACCGGCCGATTCCGGAGGGCGCCAACAGTAGCGACCGCGCCTATTTCATTCACCACCGTGACAGCCCGAGCCGCGAGCCGTTCATTGGCCCGCCGATCCAGAGCCGTGCCAATCACGAATGGGTGGTGACTATCAGTCGGCGCTTCAACGACGACGGCGGGCAGTTCGCTGGCGTGGTAGCGGTGACGCTGGGGGTGGAAAACTTCCTGCGCGTGTTCGGCAAACTCGACGTTGGCCAGGACGGCGCGATCGGTCTGTCTTACACCGATGGCACGCTGCTGGTGCGCTACCCGTTCCGCGAGCAGGACATGGGGCGCAACTTCTCCAAATCGCCGATCTACGCCAAATACCTGGTCGACCGCTCGGTCGGTACCGCCTCGTACACCTCCAGCCTCGACGGCGTCGAGCGGCTGTACGCGTTCCGTAAAAGTGAAACCCTGCCGCTGATCACCACCGTGGCCCTGGGCAAGGATGAAGCACTGGCGGCGTGGCGCATCGAAGCGGGATTGTCGGCGGTGGTGGTCGTCGGGCTGCTGGGGCTGACCGGGTTGATCGGCTGGTTCCTGATCCTCGATATTCGCCGACGTACCGCAGCCGAGGAGGCGTTGCGCGATGCCCAGCAGCAGTTGCTCGCGTCCAATCGACAGCTGGAATTGCTGGCGATGAAAGACGCGCTCACCGGTTTGGCCAACCGCCGCTGTTTCGATGAGACGCTGGCGGTGGAAGCGCGGCGGGCGCAGCGTGACGGGACCTCGCTGGCCCTGCTGATGATCGATATCGATCACTTCAAATTGTTCAACGATGCCTTGGGCCATGTCGCCGGTGATGCTTGTCTGCAAGCGGTCAGCAATGTGCTTGAAAGCTGCGTGCGACGGCCGTCGGATCTGGTTGCGCGCTACGGTGGCGAGGAAATGGCGGTGATCATGCCCGCCACCGACAGCGCCGGGGCGACGGTGGTCGCGCAGCTGATGCTCGAGCGGTTGCAGCAGGCCCATATTGCCCATCCGGGCAGTCCGTTCGGGCGGGTGACGGTGAGTATTGGTATCGCGGTGGGCACGGGCGTGGGGCTGGATTCACTGCCGGATTTGATCGAGGCCGCTGATCAGGCGCTGTACCGCGCGAAAGCGGTTGGCCGCAACGGTATGGCCGGACGGGCCTGATGCGCTAGAAAGCTTCGCCCTTATCCAGTTTCGCCATCAGCATCTGCCCGCGTTGCCACAGCGCATCCTGCTTGGCCAGCGGCATCATCGGCTGACAGGACGCCTTCGCGAGCAAGCCCGCTCCCACAGGGATGTCGGGTGTACCACCTGATTCTTGATTCACAATAGAACCAATGTGGAGGGGGCTTGCTCCCGAAGGCGGTGGGCCAGCTTGCGTATTCATCGGCTGAGAGGACGCCTTCGCGAGCAAGCCCGCTCCCACGGGGATGTCGGGTGTACCACCTGATCCTTGTTCCACCACAGAACCACTGTGGGAGGGGCTTGCTCCCGAAGGCGGTGGGCCAGCTTGCATATTCATCGGCTGAGAGGACGCCTTCGCGAGCAAGCCCGCTCCCACAGGGATGTCGGGTGTACCACCTGATTCTTGATCCACCGCAGAACCACTGTGGGAGGGGCTTGCTCCCGAAGGCAGTGGGCCAGCTTGCATATTCATCGGCTGACACACCGCTATCGCGAGCAGGCTCGCTCCCACAAGGGATTTGTGTTGGGTTGTCAGCCAGGGTAGGTCGGATAGTCGATATAACCCTCGGCACCGCCGCCATACACCGTCGCCGGGTTCAACTGATTCAACGGCCAGTCATTGGCAATCCGCGCCGGCAGGTCCGGGTTGGCCATGAAGGGCCGGCCAAACGCGACCAGATCCGCCAGCCCCGACTCGAGCAACTGCGCCCCGGTGTTGGCGTTGTAGCGTCCGGCATAAATGATCGCGCCGCTGAAAGTGTCGCGCACCGCCTGGCGGAAGGTCTGCGGCATCGCAGGCGCGTTATCCCAGTCGGCTTCGGCGATCGACAGGTAGGCGATGCCGACGTCTTCAAGAATCTTGATCGCTGCAATGTAAGTGCTGTGCGGATCTTCCTCGACCAGGCCCAGATATGTCCGCGCTTCATCGGTGGTGCTGAACAGCGGCGCGAAACGCACACCGACTTTGTCCTTGCCGATGCATTCGGCAACACCAGCCACCACTTCGCGCAAGAAGCGCAAGCGATTGTCCAGCGAGCCGCCGTACTGATCGGTGCGCAGGTTGCTGTGGGCGGAGATGAACTGGTTGACCAGATACCCGTTGGCGCAATGCAGTTCGATGCCATCGAAACCCGCTTCCATCGCGTTGCGTGCAGCTTGGATATACAGCTGAATCAGTTCCTGGACTTCATCAGTGCTCAACGCGCGCGGAGCGGACGGCGGTACCAGTTCACCGGCACCGGGCGCCGTTTCGATAAACACACTGACTCGATCCGTGGCCATCGCAGAGGCCGATACCGGCGCATCGCCATTGGGCTGCAACGCCGTGTGCGAGACCCGACCGACATGCCAGAGCTGGGCGAAGATCACACCATCCACGGCGTGCACCGCCTCGGTGACTTTGCGCCAACCGGCAATCTGCTCCAAGGTGTGAATGCCCGGCGTCCACGCATAACCTTGGCCGCGCGGTTCGATCTGCGTGCCTTCGGTGACGAGCAAACCGGCACCGGCGCGCTGTTGGTAATACTCGGCCATCAATTCGTTGGCGACATTGCCCGGTTGCGTGCTGCGCTGGCGGGTGAGGGGCGGCAGGACGATGCGGTTTTTCAGGGTGTGGTTGCCCAATTTAGCGGGCGTAAAGAAAGCATTGTTCATGGAATAAACCTTGAATCTGATTAGACCAGTCGACTAGTGACTGGGCAAAAAAACAACGCCGGGCTGTACGCTCGCGGCGTTGATCGGGGTAGAGCGATGGATTCAGCCGAGCATCTTCAACAGCTTTTCGGCAACGGCGGCGGAGCTGGCCGGGTTCTGGCCTGTGACCAGTTGACCGTCAGCGACCACATGCACCTGCCAATCAGCGACTTTCGAATAGCGGCCGCCCAGGCGCTGGAACTCGTCTTCGATAAGAAACGGCACCACATCAGTCAGACCAACAGCAGCTTCTTCGGCGTTAGTAAAGCCGGTGACGTCACGGCCCTTGACGATTGGCTGGCCGTCAGCGCGCACCACGTGCAACAACACGCCCGGTGCGTGGCAGACAAAACCATGCGGCTTGTTAGCGCGGTCGAAGGCTTCGATCAGTGCAATCGAGGCCTTGTCTTCAGCCAGATCCCACAGCGGGCCGTGGCCGCCTGGGTAGAACACGGCATCGAAATCCTCAGCCTTCACGTCAGCCAACCGGCCAGTGGTGGCCAATGCTTGTTGCGCGGCCGGATCGGCGCGGAAGCGATCGGTTTCGGCAGTCTGTGCGCTTGGCTCATCGCTTTTGGATCGAGCGGTGGCTGGCCGCCGGCAGGCGATACCAGCGTGACGTCGGCGCCGGCGTCCTTGAAGGCGTAGTAGGGCGCGGCGAACTCTTCCAGCCAGAAGCCGGTTTTCTTGCCGGTGTTGCCGAGTTGATCGTGAGAAGTCAGAACCATCAAGATTTTCATAGAGCACCCTTGGGTTGGTCTGGCATCGGCAGGAGGCGAGGGATTCGCTTGTTGTCGGTGCCGCATGAATTTGTGTGTCGGGGCGCAGCATAGTTTCCAATTAGACCGGTCGTCTAGTGATTTTTCAGAAAATGTTTTTGCCCGTCGGTTATGGCAAACTCCCGGTCCTGAAAACTATACGACTGGTCTATTGTCTGGAATTTTGCGCACCATGAAGCCGACCTTTGACGACACCCGCCAACACTTGCTCGACACCGGCCACCGGATGATGGCCGAGAAGGGCTTCACCAGCGTCGGCCTCAACGAGATCCTGCAGACCGCCGGCGTGCCCAAGGGCTCGTTCTATCACTACTTCAAATCCAAGGAGTTGTACGGCCAGGCGCTGCTTGAGGACTACTTCGTCGACTACCTCGCCGACATGGAGCGCCGCCTGACCCTGCCGGGGCTGACTGCGTTCGAGCGTTTGATGGATTACTGGCAGGGCTGGCAGAACCGTTGCACCCTGGAGGGCCATGGCGACGAATGCCTGGTGGTGAAACTCAGCGCCGAAGTCGCCGACCTGTCTGAGTCAATGCGCCTGACCCTGCGCGACGGCGCCGAACGCATCGTCGCGCGCATCACCGAATGCATCGAACAAGGCCAGACCGACAAAAGCCTGCCCGAGGGCGACGCGCGGAAGTTGGCGGAGACGCTGTATCAGCTCTGGCTCGGTGCCAGCCTGCTGAACAAACTGCAGCGCACCGGACAGTCGCTGGAGACCTCAATGGCGATGACCCGGCAGTTGTTGCAAGTCTGAGCCTCGCCGCTGGTTCCTGTAGGAGTGAGCCTGCTCGCGAAGACGGCGGCACATCCAACATCTTCTTTAACTGACCCAATGCATTCGCGAGCAGGCTCGCTCCCACAGGTTTTCGCGGCGTGTGCCAAATCCCGGCGACACGCAAAATCCACTGTGGGAGCGAGCCTGCTCGCGAAGACGGCGGCACATTCAACATCTCATCGCCAGACCGAATGCATTCGCGAGCAAGCCCGCTCCCACAGGTTTTCGCGGCGTGTGCCAAATCCCGGCAACCCACAATATCCAGTGTGGGAGTGAGCTTGCTCGCGAAGACGGCGGCACATTCAACATGTCATCGCCTGGCCGAATGGCTTCGCGAGCAAGCCCGCTCCCACAGGTTTTCGCGGCGCGTGCCAAATCCCGGCAACCCACAATATCCAGTGTGGGAGCGGGCTTGCTCGCGAAGACGGCGGCACATTCAACATCTCATCGCCAGACCGAATGCATTCGCGAGCAAGCCCGCTCCCACAGTTTTCGCGGCGCGTGCCAAATCCCGGCAACCCCAATAACCAGTGTGGGAGCGGGCTTGCTCGCGAAGACGGCGGCACATTCAACATCTTCATCGCCTGACCCAGCGCATTCGCGAGCAAGCCCGCTCCCACAGTTTTCGCGGCGCGTGCCAAATCCCGGCAACCCACAATATCCAGTGTGGGAGCGGGCTTGCTCGCGAAGAAGGCGGCACATTCAACATCTCATCGCCCGACCGAATGCATTCGCGAGCAAGCCCGCTCCCACAGTTTTCGCGGCGCGTGCCAAATCCCGGCAACCCACAATATCCAGTGTGGGAGTGAGCTTGCTCGCGAAGACGGCGGCACATTCAACATCTTCATCGCCTGACCGAATGCATTCGCGAGCAAGCCCGCTCCCACAGGTTTTTGCGGCGTGTGCCAAATCCCGGCAACCCACAATATCCAGTGTGGGAGCGGGCTTGCTCGCGAAGACGGCGGCACATTAAACATCTCATCGCCAGACCGAATGCATTCGCGAGCAAGCCCGCTCCCACAGGTTTTCGCGGCGCGTGCCAAATCCCGGCAGCACACAAAACTCAATGTGGGAGCGAGCCTGCTCGCGAAGACGGCGGCACATTAAACATTTCATCGCCAGACCGAATGCATTCGCGAGCAAGCCCGCTCCCACAGGGGACCTGCGTGGATTATGGGTTTGGGGATCAGCAGGCCAGTCAACACTCAGGCAGTTGAGCAAACCACTGCGCATACGGCGTATTGCTCACCTTGTGCCGGTTGTAATCCGGGCTGCCATCCTCCCACCACACCGGCCCGCGTTCACCCAATGCGACTTTGGCCTGGTTCACACGTGCTCTCGCTGACTTCAATGCATCAGCATCCTCCGCGTGTTTGGCCTCTTTGACCGCTCGCCGCGCCGACATGAGTTCGGTAACCAACGCCTCACGCTCGGCCGCTGGCAGCGCTGGATTGCTGCAACGCCAGAGCTGTTGCTTGACAACAAAATAGCGGCCATCGGGGGTGGTGGGGTACATGGGCGATATCCTGCGTGATCCAGTCTCAGACCGGATAGGACCACTCGCCGATGAGTTTATCCAGCGTAATCGGATAATCGCGCACCCGTACGCCGCAGGCGTTGTAGATCGCATTGGCGATGGCCGCCGCCGCGCCGCTGATGCCCAACTCGCCAACGCCTTTGGCTTTCAACGGGGTGGCATAGGGGTCGACTTCATCGAGAAAGATCACTTCCTGATGGGGAATGTCGGCGTGCACCGGCACCTCGTATCCGGCCAGATCGTGGTTGACGAAAAAGCCGATTCGATGATCCACCGCCAGCTCTTCCATCAATGCCGCACCCGCACCCATGGTCATCCCGCCGATAATTTGGCTGCGCGCGGTTTTCGGGTTGAGGATGCGCCCGGCGGCGCACACGGCCAGTTGCCGACGCAGGCGAATTTCGCCGGTCGCCGCATTGACCGCGACCTCGGCGAAATGCGCACCGAAAGTCTGCTGGGCGAAGCGCTGGGAAAGGTCGCCGTATTCCATGCGGTCCTCACCCGTCAGCTCGCCATTGGCTGCGGCCTGAGCCAAGGCAACCTGCTGCGAGCCTGCGCGAATTTGTCCGTCGACAAACTCGGCTTGTCGCGGGTCTATCCCCACGGCGCGGGCAGCGGCCTCGCGCAATTTCAGGCACGCGGCATACACGCCGGCGGTGGAGGACGCTGCGCCCCACTGGCCGCCGGAGCCCGACGATTCCGGAAATTTCGAATCGCCCAGACGCACCACAACGCGCTCCAGCGGCACGCCCATCATTTCCGCAGCGGTCTGGGCAATGATGGTGTAACTGCCGGTGCCGATTTCGGTCATGTCCGTTTCTACGGTGATGACGCCCTGACGATCAAGCCGCACCCGCGCCGCCGAAGCGGTGGTCGGTGCGCCGCGAATCGCCGAGGCCAGCCCGATGCCGATCAGCCAACCGCCCTCACGGCGCTGACCGGGTTGAGGGTTGCGCTGACGCCAGCCAAAGCGTTCGGCGCCAGTTTTCAGGCATTCCACCAACTGTCGTTTGGAGAACGGCCGCGCCGGTTGCTCAGGATCGACCTGCGAGTCGTTGAGGATGCGCAACTGCAGCGGATCCATCTGCAGCTTTTCGGCCAGTTCATCCATGGCGATTTCCAGCGCCATCATCCCCGGTGCCTCGCCCGGCGCGCGCATCGCCGAACCCTCGGCGAGATCGAGCACGGCAAGGTTCAAGCGGGTCATGCGATTGGCCCCGGCGTACAGCAATCGCGTTGACGCGGTCGCCGCTTCGGCGCGACCGCCGCGCAGGTTGCCCGACCAGCTCTCGTGGCCGATCGCCGTGATCACGCCGTCACGGTTGGCACCGATGCGCAGGCGCTGAATCGTTGCCGGACGATGGGTCAGGTTGTTGAACATCAGCGGCCGCGGCAGCGCGACTTTTACAGGTCGCCCGGCATGTCGAGCGGCCAGGGATGCCAAGACTGCGTCGCAAAGAATCGTGCCCTTACCGCCGAAACCGCCGCCGATATACGGCGAGATCAGGCGCACGTCTTCCTTGGCAACGCCGAGGGTTTTCGCCAGATCGCGCACGCCCCAGTTGATCTGCTGGATTGATGTCCACAAGGTCAACTGCTTGCCGTTCCAGCGGGCGATGGTTGCGTGCGGTTCCATCATCGCGTGAGCCTGATCGGGCGTGCTGTAGTGCTGATCGATTTGCACGGGCGCAGCGTTGAAGGCGCCTTCGAAGTCACCGACGCTGGTCTGCGGCGGCGGGCCGAAACCGGCCGGTGGCGGTGGGGTTGCGGAGTCTTTCGCAGTTGCGAGATCGAACGAACCCGGTGCGGCCACGTAGCGAATTTCAAGCAGACCGGCAGCCGCGCGGGCCTGTTCAAAGGTCTCCGCGACTACAATTGCCACGGCCTGGTGATAGTGATCGACCTGCGGCCCGGCCAATGCCCGAGCAACGTAAAACTCGCCTTTGGCCAACGGCCCGGCGTTTTCGTAAGTGACGATGGCGATCACCCCGGACGCTTCCCGCGCGCTTGCCGAATCGATCGAAGCAATGCGCCCCTTGCCGATTCCGGCACCGACGATATAGCCATAGGCGGCGTCCGGCACCGCTGCGTTTTGTTCGTAGGCGTACGTGGCGGTGCCGGTGGTTTTCAGCTTGCCGTCGATGCGGTCGGCAGGCTGGCCGATCACCTTCAGTTGATCGATCGGATTGGAGCCGGCCGGGGTGTCGAATTTCATCTGCAAATTCCTTTCAGACAGGCTGGCGGCGCACACGTAGCGCGGCGCAGCCATCGATTGACGTCGGATCTCTACGAGCCTAGGCCATCGACGCGCTGCTGATAATGCGCGGTTTCAGGATGGAGTGATGAATTCTGCTCAGTAATCCTGACCGACATGACAAATAAGAATAAGTTTCAATTACCAATGCGCCGGTATACCATGCGCCGCGTTTTCATTGGCGGTTTTGCCCTTCGTTCTGGCCTATTCGTAAAGGTTTTCACCTCATGCGTCGAACTCTGCTTTCCATTTGTGTGCTGCAGGCGTTGTCTTCTTCCTCGTGGGCTGAGTCAGCCGAACCGACTTCTTCAATGCTTGAGCTGGAAGCCACCGACGTGGTCGGCACAGCAGATTACGAACGGGCAGACGGCCCGGTGCAGGGCTATCGCGCCACGCGTTCGGCCAGCGCCACGCGCACCGACACTTCCATTCATGAAACCCCGCAGTCAATCAGCGTGGTGACCAAGGACGCCGTCGAAGACCTCGGCGCGACGCGTTTGCAGGATG
The DNA here is from genome assembly GCA_030544685.1 of Pseudomonas sp. B21_DOA. Lineage (NCBI taxonomy): Bacteria > Pseudomonadati > Pseudomonadota > Gammaproteobacteria > Pseudomonadales > Pseudomonadaceae > Pseudomonas > Pseudomonas sp. B21_DOA. The sequence continues at coordinate 3,965,834 of CP086683.1, forward strand.
CGCTGGATTACGCCGGTGGCGTCGGTCGGGCGAACAACTTCGGTGGGCAGGGCCTGACCACGTTCACCGTGCGCGGTTTCACCACCGGTGAGTTCTACCGCAACGGTTTCCCGATCAACCGTGGCTACCCGAACATGCCCGACGCCAACACCATCGAGCGCCTGGAAGTGCTGCGCGGCCCGGCGACCATGCTCTATGGCCGTGGCGATCCCGGCGGTACCTTCAACGTGGTGTCGAAACAGCCGTTGCCCGAGCGCACCGTTACGTTAGGCAGCCAATTGAACGACCAAGGCATGAAGCGCGGCACCCTCGACGCTTCCGGGCCGCTCGATGAAGAAGGGCGTCTGGCCTATCGCTTGAATGTGGTGGGCGAGGGCGGTGACACCTTCCGCGATCATGTCGAGACCGAGCGCTACGGCATCACCCCGGTGCTGACCTGGCAGGCCACCGACGCGACCAAGCTGATTTTCGAAGGCGACTTCATGCGCAACAACGCGCCGCTCGATCGCGGCGTGACGCGCTACCCGGCGCAGATCGGCACTGCCTCGCGCGATACCTTCTTTGGCGAGAAGGACGTCGGCAAGCTGCACAACGACAACAACATGGCGCAACTGCGTTTCGAGCACATGCTCAACGACGACTGGACCCTGGGCGGCGGTTTCCAGTGGCTCGACGGCTCGCTCAAGGGCAATGCGATCGAGGCCAACGGCATTGCCGCTGACGGCCGCACGCTGGGGCGTAACTTCAACTACCGCAAGCTGGAATGGACCGACAAGGACACCCAGCTCAACCTCACCGGGCATTTCGACACTGGCGGTCTGCAGCACACCTTGCTCACCGGCATCGAGTACGAAGATTACGACTACAAGTCGATCATCCAGCGCTCCAGCGGCGCGGTCAGTGCCTACCCGATCGACATCTTCAACCCGGTCTACGGCCAGCCACGCCCGGCGCTGACCCGCACACCGACTCACGACAAGGAAAACCTCAAGACCTACGCCGCGTTCGTGCAGGATCAGGTCGCCCTGACCGACAAACTGAAAGTGCTGGCCGGCGCACGTTTCGAGCGCTTCGAGCACGATTACGAAACCTACGTGCCGGGCGGCAAGAGCTGGCAGGCCAGCGACAACGCCGTCACCCCGCGTATCGGCGTCACCTACGATTTGACCGAAACCCTGGCGGTGTACGCCAACACCGCGCGCTCGTTCAAGCCCAACACCGGCGCCAGTCGCGAAGGCGGCGGTTTCGCCCCGGAGAAAGGCAAGTCCTACGAGATGGGCGTGAAGTGGGAAGCGCTGGATCAGCAGTTGAGCGTCGACGCGGCGATCTACCAGATCGAAAAACGCAACGTACTGACCACCGACCCGGTGGATTCGACCTTCAGCGTCGCCGCTGGTGAAGTACGCAGCCGTGGTTTCGACGTCAACGTCACCGGCAACCTCACCCCGGAGTGGCGAGTGGTCGGCGGTTACGCTTACGTCGACGCCGAGGTGACCAAGGACAACACGCTGCGCTCCGGCACGCGCCTGCTGAACATCCCGAAGAACAGCTTCAGCCTGCTCAACATGTACGAATTCCAGGACGGCACGCTCAAAGGCCTTGGCCTTGGCACCGGCCTGAAATACGTCGACGAGCGCGCCGGGCAGACCGCCAACACCGCGTTTTCCATGGGCAGTTACACCGTGGTCGACCTGCTGAGCTTCTACAAGGTCAACGATAAAGTGCGGCTCAACCTCGATGTGAAAAACATCTTCGACCGCGACTACGAAGAAGGCGCCTTCGGCAACGTTTACGCCTACCCGGGCGCGCCGCGAACCGTGCAGGTGGGGATTTCCTATACGCTGTAAATCGCCGCAGCGGTTGCCGCCGACCCATGCTGGCCTGAGAGTGGCATGTCGAAATCAGACATCGGCATGCCGCACTCAGGCTAGTTGCGCGGCGGTCGGGCCACGTAAGGTGAAGCATCATTTCGTCGGCAAAGCGTCTGCGTCGCAGCTTTCGCCTGATGCCGACACCGGAAATGATGATCGCCTGACGCTCAGTCAGTGGCCCAAACGTCGATCATGAGAACAATAAGAACCCATGACTAGCCTGAACCCCAAGGACTCCAACGGTCAGTTGGCGCAAGGTTTCAAACCGCGTCACGTCACCATGCTTTCCATTGCCGGCATCATCGGCGCAGGACTTTTCGTTGGCTCAGGCCACGCCATCGCCGCCGCAGGACCTGCGGTGCTGCTCGCGTATCTGTTCTCCGGTCTGCTGGTCGTGCTGGTCATGCGCATGCTCGGTGAAATGGCCGTGGCGCATCCCGACACCGGCTCGTTTTCCACCTACGCCGATCAAGCCATTGGCCGCTGGGCCGGCTTCACCATCGGCTGGCTCTACTGGTGGTTCTGGGTGCTGGTGATTCCCATCGAAGCACTGGCCGCCGGGCACGTGCTCAACCAGTGGTTTCCCCAGGTCGATGCGTGGTTATTCGCCTTGCTGTCGATCGTGCTGCTGGTGATTACCAACCTGTTCAGCGTGTCGAAATACGGCGAGTTCGAATTCTGGTTCGCCATGGCCAAGGTCATCGCGATCATCGGTTTCATCGGCTTGGGCTTTGCGGTGCTGATGGGCTGGATTCCCGAGCGCGAAGCCAGTGGCTTGAGCACGCTGATGGCCGAGCACGGCGGCTTTGCGCCGAACGGCATGTCGGCGGTGGTCGGCGCGTTCATCACCATCATGTTCAGTTTCATCGGCACCGAAGCGGTGACCATTGCCGCTGCGGAATCGAACAATCCGGCGCAGAACATCGCCAAGGCCACGCGCTCGGTGATCTGGCGTATCGGCATTTTTTATTTGCTGTCGATCTTCGTGGTGATTTCCGTGGTGCCTTGGAATGACTCGCAGCTCGCCTCGGTCGGTTCCTACCAGCGCGCACTGGAACTGATGAACATTCCTAACGCCAAATTCCTCGTCGACGTGGTCGTATTGATCGCGGTGGCCAGTTGCATGAACTCGTCGATCTACATTTCCTCGCGCATGCTCTATTCGCTGGGCCGACGCGGCGACGCGCCGCCGGCATTGAAGGTGACTTCGGCCGCCGGCGTGCCACGCGCTGCGGTCATTGCCAGCACGGTGATCGGCGCAGGCGTGACGTTACTCAGCTATTTCATGCCGGCCGGGCTGTTTCAGTTCCTGCTCGCCAGCTCCGGCGCGATTGCCTTGCTGGTGTATCTGGTGATCGCCATTTCGCAGTTGCGCATGCGCCGCCGCCTGGAACGGGAAAAGGTCGAACTGACCCTGCGCATGTGGCTGTTTCCCTGGCTCACCTGGCTGGTCATTGCCTTCATCTGCGCCGCTCTGGCAGTGATGATGATCACCCCTGAACATCGCCTGGAAGTGACTTCGACCATTGGCCTGGCGCTGCTGATCTCGTTCATTGGCCTGGTCACCAGCCGCCAGCACCGGCCGGCGGGCAGGGTGGCGGCTGTTAGCAAAGCCTAAGCAAACAACGCTTTGAGCCCACGGGAAAACCAGCCGTTCGGGCTCGAAGGTAGAGGCTCGTGTTGACTGAGTGCGCCAGTCAACGCGCAGGTTTCACCGGCGAGTGAACCCATCAATTGCGGCAGCAAAAAGCTGCGTTCGCATTCACTGGCGGACAGTCCGGTGTTCTCTTGCGGCCACACGACGTTGGTTTCTGCATACGGCTTCATGGCGCACCTCCTCAACATTCAAACGTCCAGCACCAGGGTTTCGCTGCCCTGCGCCGGGGCGGCGCAGCAAATCAGCACTTCGTCGTTCGCCAGGCGCATGGCCGGCGGGGTGAGGTAATGCACCTGGCCGCTGGTAAGGCGGGTTTTGCAGGTGCCGCACGAGCCGCCGCGACAGCTGAACTCCGGATTCAAGCCACGTGCCTCGGCCAGTTCCAGCAAGGTGCCGCTGCCCGGTTCCCAGCGTGCTTCCTTGCCGGACTTGGCAAACAACACCTTGACCGGTTCTTCGGCGACCGGCACTTGCGGCGGCGCCGGGGTGCTGATTTCGACGTCGCGGATCAGCGTCGACGGGCCGAAGGTTTCGGCGTGGATGCGATCATCGGGAATGCGCATTTTGCGCAGGCCGTCGTACAGCGCCTGAGTGAAGCTGCCCGGACCGCACAGGTAGAAATCGTAGTCATCCAGCGGCAGCAGGCTTTTCAGCAAGGCGATGTCGATGCGCCCGGCATGATCGTAACCCTGCGCTGTTGCGTCCAGCGGCGGCTGGCTGACCACGCGCAGCACTTGGACCTTGTCGCCTGCACGCGCGGCCAAGGCGTCGATTTCATCGCGAAAGGCCAGATCCTCGACGGTGCGACTGCTTTGCACCACCCAGGTCGGGCGCATGCGGCTGATGCGTTTGCCCTGATAGACCACCTCGCGCAGCATCGACAGCAACGGCGTCACCCCAACCCCTGCGGCCAACAGCACCAGTGGCCGGCGTTCGGTGGCGTCGACGGTGAAATCGCCTTGCGGCGCGCGCGCTTCGATCAAGTCCAATGCCTGCACCCGATCATGCAGATGCGAAGACACCGAGCCATCGCGTTTGACGCTGATGCGCAGGAACTCGTCCGACGGCGCGCTGGACACGCTATAGGTGCGGATCGATGCGGCGTCCTGACCGTCGAGCAAGACCTTGATCGGCAAGTGCTGGCCCGGTTCGAAGCGCGGCAGGCCGAAGCCGTCGTTGGCTTGCAGGTAAAAGGAACGGATCTGCGGACTCTCGTCGACCACCCGCGTGACGTGCAGCGCGCGCCATTGATTGCGCAGCGCCTCGGCCTGCAAACGCTCGCGGGTCTGTTCCCAGCTGCCGGTCATTTGCGAGTTGGGCGAATCGCCTTGCGGCTGCTCGGCCCAGCGCAGTGGCAGCGCGGCCTGACGGTAAACGATGCGCTGCGGCTTGAAGCGCCACAGGCGCTCGGCGCCCTGGAACGCGGCGATTTGCGGATCGTCGAGCAGCACTTCTGCGCTGCCGGTCATCTGCAACAGATCGCCGCTTTCGAAATCGATAAAGGTCAGCCCGGCGCGCGGGTTGAGCAGGATGTTGCCCAAGGTGTTGAAGAACAAATTGCCGGAGAAATCCGGGATGGTCAGGGTGCCGTCCTCGTCCATGTGCACGAAGCCGGACTTGCCGCCGCGATGGGACACATCGACCTGGCGCTCGCCGTCGCGCACCACGTAAGTGGCCACGTAGAACGAGTCGGCGGCGGTGATCATGTCTCGCACCAAGGGTTCGCTGACCGGCAAGTCGAGCGCGTTGTCGGTGGTCTCATCGACGAAGGCGTAATGGCGCAGATTGATGTAGCGCGGGCAGTTGCCGTAGGCCTGGGTCACGCTGATCTCGAGGCTGTCGGCATCGCGGCGGCTGATGTTGCCGTTCATGCGATTGCGCCGACGGGTGTGCAGCTCGATGCCGAGCATGCCGATCGCATCGCCGGGTTGCAGGCCTTGATTGGCCGGGTCATTGGGCTGCGCGTCGAGTTTGATCTTCAGAACCTGTGGTGACGGCGAATCCATGAACCCCGGTTGACCGGTGCGCAGCGTCGCCCACGGATCGCCCTGGCTATCAACGGCACCGAGCACGACGAAGGGCAGTTGCGCATAGAACTCGCGGTGCTGGTCCGGCATCCAGTCGCGGGCCAGTTGCCGCTGGCCGACACCGACCATCATCTCCACCGCGCCGACGGCACGTTGCAGGGTCAGCTCACCTTCATGCCAGGGCGAGGGCTGCGGTTTCGACGCTGTGTCCATTTCGATTCTCCTCGGGTGCAAACGGGCCGGTGAGCCGCCAGGGGCTGAAGCTCAAGTGGGCTCATGTTCGCCCTCGGCCGGTTGCGAGGGAATGGCCAGAAACTGCAATCCACTGTTTCACTCGGTGAAATGATCCCTGCGCGCGCCTAAGGAGGCGGGTGATTATTTCACTGGCTGAAATGCTCGATTGTATTGGCTGAGGATTCCGCGATTTGCGGCAGGGGAGCAGGATGAGCCCCATCGACACGATCAGCGGGTCGACCTCAAATAATCCAGGAGCACGTCATGTCCCAGTCAGCCGTCAAACTGTACCGCCATCCGTTGTCCGGCCACTCGCACCGCGTCGAGTTGATGTTGTCCCTGCTGGATGTGCCGACCGAACTGGTGTTCGTCGACCTGATGAAGGGCGCCCACAAAACCCCTGAATTCCTCGCCCTCAACCGTTTCGGCCAGGTGCCGGTGATTGATGACAACGGCACGGTGCTCGCGGATTCCAACGGCATTCTGGTTTATCTGGCGAGCAAATACGGCAACGGCCAGTGGCTGCCGAGCGATCCGGTCGAGCAAGCCAAGGTGCAGCGTTGGTTATCGGTGGCTGCCGGGCAGATCAGCTCCGGCCCGGCGACGGCGCGCTTGATCACGGTGTTCGGCGCCGGTTACGACGCGGCTGATGCAATCAAGCGTTCCCACGCTTTATTGCAAGTGATGGAAGACGAGTTGGCCAACAGCGCATTCCTTGCCGGCGACAAGGCAACCGTTGCCGATGTGGCCGCCTACACTTACGTCGCCCACGCACCGGAAGGCAATGTCTCGCTCGAGGATTACCCGAATGTGCGGGCGTGGCTGGAACGGGTTGAGGCGCTGCCGAAATTCGTCGGCATGCAGCGCACAGCGGTGGGCCTGCAAAGCGCTTGATATCAGCACACGCCGAAACCTTGTGGGAGCGGGCTTGCCCGTGATAGCGGTGGGTCATTCAGCATCGTAGTTGACTGACAGGACGCCTTCGCGGGCAAGCCCGCTCCCACAGGGCCGGTGGGTTTTCAAAATCTTCGACAGGTCCCCAGCTATGGATCGTTTTCAGGAAATGCGCATGTTCCTGGCCGTGGCCGAGGAGGGCGGCTTTGCGGCGGCGGCCCGGCGTTTGAACACCTCGCCCCCAGCGTCACCCGCGCCATCGCTGCGCTGGAGCAACGCATCGGCACGCGTCTGTTGTCGCGCACTACGCGCAGCCTGCATCTGACCGAAGCCGGCCATCGTTATCTGGACGATTGCCGGCGAATCCTTTGCGATGTCGACGAAGCCGAAGAAGCCGCTGCCGGCAGTTATCGGGTGCCGTGCGGGCACTTGAGCGTGACCGCGTCGGTGTTGTTTGGCGAGCTGTTCATCGCGCCGTTGCTGGCGCAATACGTCGACGCGTTTCCTTCGGTGCATCTCAAGGCCTTGCTGGTCGATCGCGTGGTGAACATGGCGGAAGAGGGTATCGATGTCGCCGTACGCATCGGCCATCTGCACGAAAACAATCAGCATGCAATCAAGGTCGGTGAGGTCCGGCAGGTGATTTGCGGCACCCCGATTACTTCGCCCGCTATGGCCGTCCGCAACATCCGAACGAGTTGAGCCGCGCCAATATCGTCATGTCGTCCGCCAGTCATTTGCTCAGCGATTGGCAATTCGCCCATGCCGATGGGCCGTTGAGTTTTCGTTTCGAACCGCGTCTGGTGGTCACCGCGAATCAGGCGGCGATCAACATCGCCAGTTCCGGTTGGGGCATTACCCGGGTGCTGTCTTATCAAGTCGCCAGCCAGGTTGCGGCCGGTGAACTGGAATTGGTGTTGCAGGCCTTTGAGCCGCCGGCGTTACCGGTGCAACTGGTCTATCTGAAACATCCGCGCGTACCGGCGAAGGTGCGCACGTTCGTGGACTTTCTCAGCGAGCGGCTACAGCACCATCCAGCGCTGAAAGCCGTGAACAGGGTTCACGGCTAACGCTTCAACGTTCAACTCAGCGATGAATCACTTCGCCGCAGCAGCGGTTTCGATCAGGCTGGCGACGGCTTTCGGGTTGGACACCATCACCACGTGCGACGCGCCTTTGACCACTACGGTCTGCTTGGAGTGCGCGCGCTCGGCCATGAACGCCAGGGCTTGCGCCGGGATGTTCTTGTCCTGATCGCCGTAGACGAAGTACGACGGCACGGTTTTCCACGCAGGCTCGGTGGCGGCTTCGTTGAGCGCAGCGACGGTCACCGGGCGTTGCGTGGCGGCCATGAGCTTCGCATCTGCCGGGGAAACATCGGCGGCGAACTGATCGTGGAATTTATCCTGCTGGATGTACAAATCCTTGCCACCATCGGCCAGCTCAACCGGGGCCGACAGGGTCGGGCCAAGGGTGCTGCCGGGGAAACGCCCGGACAATTCAGCGGCGGTTTCACCCTTTTCCGGGGCGAACGCGGCGACGTACACCAGCGCTTTGACATTGGCATTGCCGTAAGCGGCTTCGCTGATCACCGGGCCACCGTACGAGTGGCCGACCAGCACCACCGGGGTTTTCACGCTGGCCAGCACATCCGCCACCGATTGCGCATCGCCCTTGACCGAGCGCAGCGGGTTGGCGGCGGCGATCACCGGGTAGCCATCCTTCTCGAGAATCCTGACCACGCCGTTCCAACTGCTCGAATCGGCAAAGGCACCGTGCACTAGCACTACGGTAGGTTTAACCGGCGCAGCGAACGCGGCAGTGGCACCGAACATGGCGGCGGTAAGGGCGAGGGTAGCGAAGACTTTGTTCATGGTGATGTCCTGTCGATTGGTTAATGTAGGAATGGAAGCGACAGGGTTATTTAGCGCGCTAAATGTGTCAGTTATGTGTGCGCACGGCCGGCCTTCGCATGCGTGTGTATCTGTGTTGGCGAAAGCTACACGCTGATACAAAGCGATCCATCCATTCAGATCGCGCGGCGAATCTTGCCCGGGGCCTCGCCGTAAGTTTCCTTGAATTTCTTGCTGAATGCAGCTTGCGACTGATAGCCGACCTGCACGGCAATATCGTTAAGGCCCAGATGCGAATGGCTGAGCAGACTGAACGCCAGCTCCATGCGCAACTGGGTCAGCAGCACCCACGGCGACACGCCAGCGACTCGGGCGAAGGTGCGCATGAACGTCGCGCGGGACATGTTCGCGGTGTCGGCCATGGCTTCGATGGTCCATTCGTGCGCCGGATTGGCCAGTATCGCCTGACAGGTGCGGCCGAGGCGCTGGTCGCCGAGCAGCGCCAGGGTGCTTTGGGCTTGATCGGCACGGACCAGGTGCGCACGCAGGATCAAGGTGAACAAGGCCTGGGACAGTGAATCGAGAAGAAAGCGCGCGCCCGGCTGCTCGCTGTCGGCTTCGCTGCGCAACAGCGCAATCAGGGCTGTCAGCGGCGCATCCACCGGCAAACCATCGTTGGCAATCAACAGGTAATCGGGGAGGGCGGCGAACAGCATCGACGCGCGGTTGTAATGAAAGCCACCGCAGAGCATGTCCAGATCGGCGCTCGCCCCACCGAGCCGATAGATCGGCAACACCCCGCCTGGAATCAGCGTTGGCAGCATTGGCGCTACATCTTTACCGCCGCTGTGCAGCACATGCGGCGTGCCCCGTGGCAACAAAAGAATGTCGCCGGCGCGCATCGCCAGGCGTTGCCCGCTGGCCAGCTCAACCCGGCATTCACCCTTGAGCACGATGTGATAGGGCGCCTTGCCCAAGGCTTCCTGTTGATGATCGCGCGCCCAGTCGCCTTGAAACTGGCAACGCAGATCGAGGCTGCCGCGCACGTTGGCCAGGCTGATGAGCTTATCGAGCGAGTTCATTGGCACCCATCACGATGGAAATCCGCAAAGTTGAGACGATTGAGCAAGACGTTGAGCATGACCGACAAAAGCGCGATTCGGTAGCACCGCAGACTGACTCCACTTTCATTGATCTGGAGAAGTCGCATGTTCACCTCAATCAACGCCGGACTACAACAGCTCGGCAAACTCGATCGCCTCGGTATCCCGCTGATGCGCGTGGCCATCGCCATCGTCTTCCTGTGGATCGGCGCGCTGAAATTCGTCCCGTACGAAGCCGACAGCATCACGCCCTTCGTCGCCAACAGCCCGGTGATGTCGTTCTTCTACGAACACCCGCAAGACTACAAGGCGCACCTGACCCATGAGGGCGAGCTGAACGCCGACAAGCGCACCTGGCAGACCGCGAACAACACCTACGGCTTTTCCACCGGGCTTGGCGTGGTGGAAATCCTCATCGGTCTGCTGGTCCTGTCCAACCCGCTGTCCCGCCGCACCGGCCTGCTCGGTGGCGCGCTGGCGTTCGCTACGCCGCTGGTGACCCTGAGCTTTCTGGTCACCACGCCTGAAGCCTGGGTCGCTGCGCTGGGCGATGGTCAGCATGGCTTTCCCTATCTGTCCGGCGCCGGACGCCTGGTGCTCAAAGACGTCCTGATGCTCGCCGGAGCGCTGCCGGTCATGGCCGATTCCGCGCGCCAATTGCTGACTGAACGTCAGGCCTGAATTCCTTCCCCTTTATAGAGAGATCACACCATGAAAACGTTTATTGCTTTGACCCTCACCATCCTCGCCGGCAACGTCTTCGCCGCCACCGAACCTGCGCAGATCGGCGTGCCACTGGATATCGCCAAAACCATCAGCATCACCGACACCAGCGCCGCCTGCGGAATTGTTCCGGTGGAGGTCGTCTATGAAGACAGCCACGGCCAGCGGCATGTCGCCACGTACAACGTGCTCGGCAATGGCTGCGGTGGCGATTAGCTCAGGTTTGGCCCATAACTGCAGCGGACTCGAATTGCTCAGTCCGCTGCAGCGTTTCCGGAACAGCGATCAACAGCAGCAGGAATGCTGCCGCTGCAATCCCGGCGAGGGTCAGGAATGCCGCGCTGTAACCGGCGGCCTCGACGACGAATCCGGCCAGCCCATTGCTCAGCGCCGCGCCAAGGCCAAATGCTGTGGTCAGCGCGCCGAGGCTGACATTGAAATGCCCGGAGCCGAGGGTGAGATCCTTGACCATCACCGGGAACAGCGCGCCGAACAGCCCAGCGCCGACGCCGTCGAGCAGCTGCACGGCGACCAGCCAGTACGGATCATCCGAGAAGGTGTAGAGCAAGCCACGCAGCGGCAGGATCAGAAAACCCGCCAGCAATAACGGTTTGCGCCCCCAGACATCGGCTTTCGCACCGGCCAGCAGCGCCATCGGCACCATCACCAGTTGCGCGGCGACGATGCACGCCGACGTCAGCGGTGTGGCCATGTGCAAGTTGGCTTGGGCGAGTTTCTGGCTCACCAGCGGCAGCATCGCCGCGTTGGCCAAGTGGAACAGCGCGCAGCACAGGGCAAACATCAGCAACGGGCGATTGCTCAGCAGTACCTTGAACCCGGACGGCTGATGGCTTTGATCGCCAGGCTGCAAACCGCGCGCGACGTCGTGATCTATCGCTTCTGCCGAAACGAACAGCACGGCAATCACACTGGCCAGCGCCATGACCGCCATCAGATAAAACACCGCCACCGGACCGAACAGATAGGCAAACAAACCAGCCAATAACGCTGCGCACGCGTTGCCGGCGTGGTTGAACGTCTCGTTGCGACCGGTACGCCGGGTGAATGCTCGCGGGCCGGTGATGCCCAGGGTGATCGCGGAAATGGCCGGGGCAAAAATAGATGCTGCCGCCGCGCTCAAGGCTTGGGTCAACGCCACCGGACTGAATGAAGTAATGAACGGCAGCACCAGGCAACTCGCCGTCACCAACAGCGCGGCGATGATGACCAGCGCACGTTTCGCCCGGCTGCTGTCAACCAGCGCACCGGCCGGTGTCTGCGTGACCAGTGCTGCAATACCGGCAATGGTCATGACCACGCCGATACTGGCCGGGTCCCAGTGGTGTACGGCGAGCAAGTAGATGGCGAGGTACGGACCGAGACCGTCGCGGACATCGGCGAGGAAGAAATTCAGACTGTCCAGCGAGCGGTTGTTGCGGCGATCGAGATGGCTGATCACGGGGGCAGTCTCTTGAAAGTGAGGTCTGCGAAAATGTATCAACCTCGGCAAACCTAATGACCGAAGCGGCGGGGGATTAGTTGCAGAACGGCGGAGCAGTTGCTGCTCCGCAGATATTCAAGCGTCAGGCGTTTGCAGTATTTCTATCCATAATGCGCCTTTGCCGGAGGCCGCTTCACCGACACGCTTCAGCGCGCCATCCTTGCTCACCGCGTACGTACCGACCTTGGCGCTTTTCTCGCCCGTCACCAGCAGCCAGTGGCCATCGGGGGAGAAGGCGATATTGCGCGGCTGCTGTTCCTGTACTGGGTAGTTGTCGAGAAATTTGAGCCCTCCCGAGGCCGGGTCCACGGCAAATGCCGAGACGCTGCTGCTGGTGCGCTCGCTCATCAGCAGCAGTTTTCCGTCCGGCGACATGCGCAGGTCAGCGGCCCAGATACGTGGGGTCGGGTCGTCTTTCAAGTCGTTGTTGCGCGCATCCCGAACTTCGCCGTGGGCCAGCTTCAAACGCTGGGGAATGCCATTGGCTTCAGCGATTTGCGTTAATGCGCCGCTGGTTTCGTCGATTGAAAACGCGGTCACGGTGCCGCTCATTTCGCCAACGACATAAAGGAATTTGCCGTGCGGCGAGAATGCCAGGTGCCGAGGGCCGGTTTTCTCCGGGACGCTGACCGAGCCGCTGCCGATCGGGCTGAGCTCGCCGGTCTTGGCGTCCAGGCGATATTGCAGCACCTTGTCAGTGCCCAGATTGCCCGCATAGGCAAAGCGGTTGCTCGGCTCGGTGCGAATCGAATGCGCATGCAGGCCGGTCGGGTAGCGCAGGATGTCGGCGGAAGGTAGATGATCTTCGCCGATCTTCTGCACGCTGAGGGTATCGGCGCCGTAGGACGCCGCGAGCAGGTAACGACCTTTTCGGTCGGTCGACAGGTAGGCCATGCTTTCTGCCAGGGGTGCCTGGGTAAATTTTGTCAGGTGACCGCTTGTGGGATCGATCCGATAACCCACGACCTGGAAGGGCTTGACCCGCAAGGCTGCAAACAGCACCTTGCCGTCCGGGGTGAGGGCCATGGGATTGACTTGATCACCGGCCTGGACCTGTTCGATGAGGGTAAGTGCGCCGTTGTTCTGATCAAGGCGGTACTGCGAGATCAGACCGTCGCCGGGGCTTGAGATGTAAGCGTAAGTAGCGGCGTTAGCCGTCACGCTCAACGTGGAGGCGAGCGCAGCGATCAAGAGGGTTGTTTTCATCATTTCCAGCCTTATTGTTGTTGTGATCAGTCATCCTATGAGTGATTGGCTAGGGCATCAACGGCTTTTTAGTAGGCCTGCAACGTCGCCATGCTCATTGGCATGCGCGTGCTAGATGATTTTTATCAGCAGAAATGATCGGGATGGAGGCTAATCAGGAGGTTTGACACATTTTTACATACTCTGCCGTTAGCGTTGTTGTACGACATCCTACCTAATGTGCGCAGTGCAACAATTCTCACAAAAACAATAACGGAGATACCCCTATGACGAGCATGGCTCCACTCGATCATCAGGCCGCTGCGAAACCGCAAAACCTGTTCCTGCGAACGCTGAAACTGCTCGGCCCCGGCATTATCGCCGTGCTGTCGTGGCTCGGTGCGGGCGATCTCATCACGTCTTCAGTGGCCGGTGCGAACTACGGCTACGCCATGATGTGGGTGCTGGCCGTCTCGTTGTTGCTCAGATACCTGATCGTCAACATCATTGCCCGTTTCCAGCTGTGCAATAACCAAGGCATGACCATTCTGCAGGGCTACGCCCAGCTCAACCCGGTGTTTGCCTGGTTCATGCTGGTTTATGCCCTGTTGATGGGGCACCTGATGAACGCCTACATGATCAAGGGGCAGGGAGTCGCTGGCGATGCTGTTCAAGATCGATCAGCCATTGCTGTGCTCGGTGGCGGTGGTGCTGGCGGTCTGGATGCTGGTCGGGCGCAACATCTACACAATGATTGAAGGCGTGATGAAGCTGCTGCTGGCGATCATGACCCTGGCGTTCATCGCTTTGGCGGTGATGTCCGGTCCGGATGTCAGCGGCATCATCAAAGGCACCATCGGCTTCAGCATTCCGCCGGACGAAGGCGTGCATGGCGCGTTGTTGGTAGCGGTTTCAGTGATCGGCGCGGTTGCCGGTTCGATTGCCAACTTCGTGCACCCCTATGTCATGCGCCAGAAAGGCTGGACCGGGCCGCAGCACAAGCGCATTCAGCGTAACGATCTGCTGTTCGCGGTGTTTGTCGGGATCATCATCAACCTGGCGATCTGGATCGTCGGTGCGGAAATCCTGCGCCCCAATGGCATCGAGGTGAAAACCCTGGCTGACTTGGGCAAGGCACTGGAAATCTTCTTCGGCCCGATCGGCTGGTACGTGTTCTTCATCGGCGTGTTCGCGACACTGTTCGCCAGTATTTCAGGCAAGACCACGGCGTTTCCGATGCTGATCACCGATGCCTTCCAGCATGTTCGTCCTGAGCGTCGCGAGAAGTACGGCAAAGAGTTCCATCATGACCCGATGCACAAGTGGTTCATGCTGTTCATCCTGGTCACGCCGCTGATCTGGTCGATGCCGGGCATGCCGGATTTCGTCACCCTGACCATTGGTGTCAGCGCGTTGAACATCATTGGTCTGCCGGTGATTTCTTTGGGCTTGCTGATCATGTCCAACCAGAAATCGCTGCTGGACAAGCAATACCGCAACAACCTGTTTGAAAACATCGCGCTGATGTTTGCTACCGGTCTGGCGCTGTGGGTAGCGTTCCAGTTGGGCGTTGATCTGTTTACTTGATGACGAGCAGTCGAGGGGCGCACGCCCTCGAATGGGCGCTTACAGCGGCACATCCATTTCGATCCGGCGCCACGCGGCTTCGGAAAAGCTGTACACCGAGAAGGCGATCAACCCCAACGCCATCAGCATCAACAGCACGCCGCCGGCCGGCAGATTCTGCAAAGCATCCAGCGCTTCCTTCATGCCGGGTGGATTGGTCGCTTGATAAACCGAGCCGCTGACCGCCATCAACACTGCAATCTCGATAAACACCACGCCGCGGGCGATCAAGCCAAACCGCGACACCGGGCGCACGTAACGCATCACCTCGTCATCCGCTTCGAAGTATTTCTCGAACGTGGCCTTCCAGCCTTTGATGATGTGGGCGATACCGACACCCAGCGGGATCAGCGCGATCAGGTAGATCAACAGGTTCGAATGCTCGAACGACAGCAGCTGCGCGAGCAGATCCTTGGTCTTGCCATCGCCGGAGCCGCCCGAACTCCTGAGACCACTCACCAACAGACCCAAGGCAAAGAAGGCCAGCGCCGCGTTGACCAGCCCGCCGGCGAGCAGACCTGCGCGAATGACCAGGCCTTTGAACTCGGTGCCGTGGTGGTCGACATCGCGGATCGCTTGCAGCGCACGCCAGGCGGCGAAGGCCAGCAGGCCGGCGACCACAACACCGATCAGCACGTAGCCGAAGGGCTGGCTGAGCAATGCTTCAAGGCTTTTGTGACTGTCTTTCGGTTGGTGGAGTCGTGCGCCGCCAGCAGCGCGAAGATGCCGATGATCAGATACAGAACGCCGCGCGCGGCGTATCCGCCTCGGGCAAGCAGGACAAGCGTGTGTTGAGTGGACATGGGTTTTACTTCCAGGGAATCGATGTGAAGCAGACCCGTGGACGGGGCAGGGGTTCGATAAATGCGTCGCCCGTGGGCGACGCGCGCCTTATCAGCCTGCCATGCAGCGCTTGCCTCGCTTCGGCGTCATAACGGCGTGGTCAGCGAAAATGGAATGCGCAGCTCTTCAACCGGCCCTGAATCCCGGCCGCACATTTCGTCGTGCACGCATTGCTGCACCAGCACGCAGGGAAACGCCGGCACGGTTTGCAGCAAGTCGCGCAGGTGGGTGATCGAACGCAGGTGCATTGGCTTGGCCGCGTCATCGAGCAGGGTGAACTGGCCTTGATCCACGCGAATCCGCGCCAGATAAAAACCACCTTCGAGTGACAGCAGCTCCAGTTCGCGAACTTCACTGTTGGCCGCACGTTCGGTCAGGGTTTGCAGATTCATGCTTCACTCCTTGCCTACCAGGGCAGGCGTTCTCCATCGTAGGCGAAGAAATGGCCGCTATCGGCCGGCGTCAGCGTGTCAATCAGACTCAGTAATTGCGCAGCGGCAATGTCTGCCGGGCGGGCGCTTGAGGCTCCGCGAAAAGGTTGCGACAACGGCGAGACCACCGTGCCCGGGTGCAGACTGAGCAAGCGACTCTGCGGCCGAGTGCGCGAAAGCTCGATGGCGGCGGTCTTGATCAGCATGTTCAGCGCAGCCTTGGAGGCGCGGTAGGCGTACCAGCCGCCCAAACGGTTGTCGCCGATGCTGCCGACTTTTGCCGAAAGCATCGCCATCGCTCCTTGAGGTGCAAGCAATGGCAGAAAGTCGCGCAGCAGCAATGCCGGCCCCAGCGTGTTGACTTGAAACACGGCCTGCAGCGACTCGGCTTCGATTGCGCTGTAGCTTTTTCCGGCTTGATCCGGTCACGATGGAGCAGGCCGGCCGTGTGAATGATCAGGTGATAGGGCGCTTCGCCTGCCAGTTCGGCGGCGGCGCTGGCGATCGTTTCGGGCTGCTCGAGGTCGAGCTTCGGTACAGTTTTGCGTCCCAGCGCACGGACGCTGGCGCAGCGTGGATCCTGGTTCAAATGTTGGCAGAACGCCGTGCCGAGGGCGCCACTGGCACCGATCACCAAGGCGCGATAACCGTCGCCGAACGAGGCCAGGGTCAACCCACTGCTCATGGGTTCGCTCCAGCGTTCTGGCGCCGGAAGAACACCGTCACCTGACCGACTTCGAAGCCCCACTTGGACATACGGGTGCGGTTGATCAACGTGTCTTCGTCGACCAGGTACATCCAGTCGTCCATGCTCATCTCGTAAGTCGAGTCGTCGACCGGCAGATTCAGGCGATAACGCCAGTGGAAAGTGTTGCCTGCGATCTGGCCCTGTGCGACACCGACCACATCGTGCGCGCGACCGCTCCACTGACCATTGCCGCCAGGAGTGAGGGTCCAGACTCGGCGTTCATGGGTGCCGTCGCTGTAACGGAAGCGCTCGTCGAGGATCAGGTTTTCACCCTCACGACGGCTGGCAATATCGACCTCAAAGCGCTTGACCACTTCGCCGTTGCGCTTCTGAAACATCCCCCAAGCTTTGACGGGCTGGCTGAAAAACTGCTCTAGACTCAATGCCGGTTGCTGATCGGCGTAACGAGCAACATCGACACTGCCGCAGCTTGCAATGCTGAGCGCCAGTCCTAACAGCAGCAGAAATCGAGTCATCTTCCTACTCCTTGAGCTTGTACAGTTAACAGGCTGTGTATAGGCCTAACGCCGGCCGATGAGCTGGAGAAATTCCTGCCGCGTTGTCGAGCTGTCGCGAAAGGCGCCGAGCATGACAGAGGAGGTCATGATCGAATTCTGCTTGGCGACACCGCGCATCATCATGCACATGTGCCGCGCCTCAATGACCACCGCGACCCCGGCGGCATCGGTGATCTGCTGGATGGCTTGAGCAATCTGCTGAGTGAGGTTTTCCTGGATCTGCAGGCGCCGCGCGAACATATCGACGACCCGCGCGACCTTCGACAGCCCCAGCACCCGGCCCGTGGGGATGTACGCCACATGCGCCTTGCCGATAAACGGCAGCATATGGTGCTCACACAATGAATAAAGCTCGATGTCGCTGACGATCACCATCTCATCGCTCTGCGACTCGAACAGCGCACCGTTGGTAACGTCTTCCAGGCTCATCGCGTAACCGTTGCACAGGTATTGCATGGCCTTGGCGGCGCGCTGGGGCGTGTCCAGCAGACCCTCGCGCTCAGGATTTTCACCGACGCCAACGAGGATTTCACGGTAATGGCTGGCTAGTAGTGGGCTCATTCGGGTTACTCGTGGCGGTGCGGGCTAGGGACACTGTCGGGCGAAAAGGTTGTACGCATACAGGTTGGCTGTATAGGTTTTATTGAAGATAGGCTGAAAAGGATCAACTGACAACGCATCGGTGGTTTTTTTGTGCGGGTTTGGGATTGCAGGCAGGAAAAACCTGGGGCCAGGTTTGATGCGTGGCTTGTTTGGGGCCGATGTACGAGCGTCTCAGCTGATAGCTGCCGGTGGCGGATGGTAGCTATCGGCTAAATGCGGACGCCCAACGCATTTTTTCCAACCCAAAGCGATCATCATCATGTTCAAGTATTATCGCGCCGATGCTCGGACTGTTCATAGGTAGGTTGATGCATGGCCAGAAGCGTTAGGCTTCAACAGAAACTTCATTCAAAGTATCTGGTTGAGGTAGCGGGAGAGGTGGTGCTTGATGACTGCCTTGTTGAAAAGCTATGGGCGCTCAACAGAGGTGACAGGTTTGAGTTGAATTCACGATCCTTCGGTTTTGGACCTGTTCAAAAATACCGCTTGGAATACGCGATAACGAGAGGCCCCATTCCTGGGCATTGGCTCTACAAAGAATTTGACCCAAAGGAACTGACGTTATTTTTTACGGCAAAAGACTTTGCCGGCATTTGTCATGGCTGGACCTTGTTTGACGAGTGACCATTCACGGTTCGCTGCCTGGGAGGCAGCTTCTGGCCAAAAGCCGTGATTAAGCGACCAGCGTAATCTTTCGGCCTTCTCGCACAATTGAGGCAAGCAACAGATGACGGAACAGCTTTGCGTTGTATTCATTCCGGCGCTTTCGGTGGCTTTGCAAAGCGCCGAAACGAACAAAGGCTCCCCACTTACAGAGTCCGAGGCACTCAAAATTCGTGATCACGCGACGTGTGTTGCAGTTCCATTCGACATCGCCCTGCATATGGAGAACGAACGTGGGTTCCGGGACTTAGTCGCCGAGGACTACTGGAATGAATGGCAACGACTACGGCTCTCAATGAAGAAATGCCCCCTCTGAATTGCACCCGTACTCAGTCATAAGATGCAGTCTTCACCTGCCCATTGCTGCTGAAATGAGAGGCAGCTATTGGCCGGAGTCCGCCACTCACAAATGACCGCTGACGGCCAAAAACAGTCATTCAGGTATGCCGATAAAAACCCATAATCGGCCATAAGTAGATGGATGGAGATTTATTGCCTCAGCGAGCTTGCAAGAGCGAGCCAACCAGCGAGCCTTTGACCTATCGAGTACTCGACACGCTAGCTTGTCTGGACGGGTTTTAAGGTTGGCAGAGTTCATGGGTTGCCATAATCGGATGCACGAGAATCGGCCACGAGAAAAAATACAACGGCCATCCCATCGACGAGGAGATCGTCCGTTCGCTGCTGACCTTCTCGTTTTTTTCACCATCACGATTGCCGCCATCGCTTTGGGCCTGGCGCTGATCGGGCTTGATTGGATTACCGCCCTGAGCGGTGCCGCTACGGCGGTGTGTAACGTCGGCCCCGGCCTGGGCACAATCATCGGGCCGGCAGGTAATTTCTCGGCACTGCCCGATGCGGCCAAATGGCTACTCACCGTTGGCATGCTGCTAGGCAGGTTGGAAATCCTGACGGTGTTGGTGCTCGTGACCCCGTTTTCTGGAGATATTGAGCCAGTCATTCGCTGGCAGAGACGCCGATTGTTGCCTGTTTCGGTGAATAGCACGGCAGTCACGGCTTTACCGCGTGATCATCGTCAGTACGGGGAGCGTCCATCGGTTTCTTCTCCGGTACTGTAAAACTCACTGTCGTACTGGTGATGATCTGGTGCGTCGGGTCGGCCACTTCCAGCAGAACTTTGTGATCACCGGGGTAAGCCCGACCAGGATAATCGGGTCTTCACTGGTGTGCGCCCACGTACCTTTCCAGTCATCGACGGTCACGTGAAGGTGACCTAAGCGTGGCGATACCTCAGCAGCCACTTTGCCAAATACCGGCATGATCCTGGCATGGTCTGTTCGAAACTGGATGATGACCACTCCACGGGCGAGCGGCTCGGCAAGCGGCGGGTAGGCAATGAGTCTCGGCGCACTTTCGGATGCCAAGGGCAGTATCGCCGGTGGAGGATCGCTGCCTGCTGCCCCTTGTCCGAGCACGGATGTGCAAAAGCAGACACCCACAGCCAGGGCCAATAGACTTCCGGGAGCGAGGGACATGATCTGGTTCTCCGCACTATTTGATTAAAGCGTAGATCAAGCTGGGTATTGCCCGCTGCTCATTTGAAACTGGAATCATCTAACGTATCTCATCGATACTGACTGGCCGCTTCTGGCCGATCTCCGTGTCACGGATCGCCAAATACCCAAAAGCGGCCACCTTGTGTTGTGTACTATCTGTGTCCATTCACTGCTAAGCGAGATGCTTGATGCCTGATCGCTACTCCTCGTCTCCGGCAAGAGCTGGGCGGGATCTGCAAAACGCACGCTCGCTTTTGGGAAAGCAACTGAGCGATCTGGTGTACTACCAGTACTACTTCAACCACGAGAAGTATTTGGGTGACATTGGTTCTCTAGAGTGGCGTTTTGGCGAGAGAGAAGTTTTATCCATGTATCTCTTGAGTGATGGCGAACGAGTAGGCGCGGATTTATTGCCGACTGACGCGCCCACCTCATTCGATATAGAGCCGGACGCGACTTGCTCCTGGAAGATGAAAAGCCTGTTTACAGATCTGTCAGCAAGCCACCTTCAGCACAAAATAATTTGCGAAGTTGAGGGGATTCTTGATTCCCTCAACGGGCAAGAGACTTGGCTAGCCGGATTCAAAGTGACGTTCGAGACCGGCGACACCTTGATTTACCTTAACCAAGGCGACGATGCGGTCGTATTGATCAATTCGCTAGCGCCAGTAAGCGAGGGTCTCGATACCCGCTTCGTCACCTCTATCTGATGACAGTCCAAGTCGACTTCTACCGTGTAAGGCTTGGGAAAACGGGACCACCCAATCCGAAGCTGCTTTTGAACCATAGCTGCCCCTTAACAGCAAATCTGCCAACATGTTTCCTAACAGGCTTGTCCTGAATCCATCGCAAAACCGAACTCACGAGTACTTTGATCCCATGGCCACACGTCTTAGTGATGCCGAGCTTGATTACGTACTGGGGATGATTGAAAAAGCCCCAAACACCGAATTAAATGTCATGTGTGACCACCTGCAGATCGACAGCCGCGATCTTCTCAATCAGTTGGCGATCTCAGTGGCAAGACTGTTTATCACCGGCGGCCGCGATTTTCATTACTGTGATGAGGTGATGAATATTGTCATCAGCGATATCGTCGATCTGTCCTTGTACGCAGAGATGCCCGAGCCGGCGTTTTCAATCTATCAGGCATTTGATGCGGGCGAGTATTGGCACAGCGGCGATGACCGGGCGGTATTCCCTTGGGAGAGGTGGACCCGTCCTGAGCTTGAGAGAATTTTGCGTGAGGTCAGCGGTTGATAACCAAGTCGAAGGTGCCCGCGAT
Source organism: Pseudomonas sp. B21_DOA (assembly GCA_030544685.1). Taxonomy (NCBI): domain Bacteria; kingdom Pseudomonadati; phylum Pseudomonadota; class Gammaproteobacteria; order Pseudomonadales; family Pseudomonadaceae; genus Pseudomonas; species Pseudomonas sp. B21_DOA. Next base: position 3,987,116 of record CP086683.1, read on the forward strand.
AAAGCGGGCACCGTTTCCTTTAAGAGAAAATAGGCTACCCGCCTAATTACCAGTTGTAGCTCAGCTTGGCGGTAATCTCGCGGCCCGGGTTGTAGAAGTTCGCGGTGCCGGAGCCGACCACGTGCTGCTCGTCCAGCAGGTTGCTGACGTTCACCGCCAGGTCGGTGCCCTTGGCGATCTTGTAGTTGAAGGCGGCGTCGAACAGCGTGGTGCCATCGCTTTTGCCGGAGTTGGCTGCATCGAAGTAATAAGCGCCGACGTAGCGTGCACCCAGGCCCACGCTGACATCGGTGGCGGGTACGTCGTAGTAACTCCAGAGCGAGGCGGAATGCTTGGGTGCCGTGGCGAACTCGTTACCCTTCAGCGAGCTGCCGTCGTACAACGAACCGCGCAGTACTTCAGACTCCATGTAGGAATAGCCACCGATCAGGCTGAGGTTCTGCGTTACCTGCGCCTTGGCCTCCAGATCGAGGCCACGCGCCCGCGATTCGCCCACCGTCTGCTGCTCAATGATGCCGCTCGGCAGCACCACGGCGATGGTGACGTTTTCCTGGGTCAGGTCATACACTGCGGCGGAGAACAGTGCGTCCATTCCCATCGGCGCATACTTCACACCCACTTCGTACTGCCTGCCTGTCTGCGGTGTCACGCCAACCTGCGGCGGCGAGACCGATTCGACCATGCTCACATAGGTAGACACCTCGTCGTTGACGATGTAGGTCAACGCACCTCGGTAGGAGGTTTCGGAGAAGTTGTCTTTCTCGGTGGATTGCAAGCCTTTGCTGGTCAGGTCCATCGAGTCGTTGCGCACGCCCCCGGTGACGATGAAACGCTCGTAGAACGACAGGTTCTGCTGAAGGAAGACGGCCTTGGTGGTTGCGTCTCGTTTGTTGACGGCATACGGCGCGATTGAGCGTGGAACGCCAGTAAACACGGGGTTGGCAATGTCGATCGGGGTTGTAAGCGCGTAGACCGAGCTTTCCTTGGTGGTCGAATCGAGATACTCCACGCCCACCAGGCTGCTGCTGTCGATGTTCTCGAAGCGGGCATCGTATTGCAGCATCAGATTGCCGTTGAACTGGTCGGCGTCAGTGTCCGTTCCAAACAGGTATCGATCGACGCTAGTACCGACACGTGCGGCGCTGTCGCTGAGGTACACGTAGCCAAAATCATCGGTCAACTGGCTGTAACGCAGATTGCTGCGCAGCACGAAACCGTTGTCGAAATCATGGGTGACATTACCGCTGAGGCTGGTGCGCTCGACATCGTGGAAGTTGTAGCTGGGCTCGCCATAAAACTTGCTGCGGTCGTATTCCCGATCCAGCGGATAGCCGCCGCTGTTGGGCGAACTTTCAGTTTTCAGGTAGTCCAGAATCATCGTGGCCGACGTGTAATCCGTCGGTGCCCAGGTCAGGCCACCCATAAACAATTGGTTGTCGTCCTGCGAGTGGTCGTATTCGCGGTCGCTGTTCTGGCCTTTGGCAGTAAAGCGGCCGGCCAGGGTTTTCTCGTCGTTCAGCGCATCGCCGACATCGATGCCGGTCTCGACATGATCAAACGAACCGTAGGTGACATAGCCTTGGCCAAACTTCTCGAAGCGCGGCTGTTTGGTCACGAAATTTACCGAACCGCCCGGGTCGGCAGGGCCGAACAGGGTGGAGTTGGCGCCACGTAGAATCTCGATGCGCTCATAGGCGAATGGGTCTTCGCGTACGCCGCGCATCGAGCTCAGGGTCAAGCCGTCACGGTAGGTGGTGGCCTGGAAGCCGCGGATCTGGAAATAGTCGTTGCGATCATCCGTACCATAAAAGTCACTGACCACGCCCGGCGTATATTGCAGCGCTTCTTCCGTGGTGCTGACGCTGCGTTGCTGCATTTCCTTGTTGGTCACCACCGACACCGATGCCGGTGTATTGAGAATGCTGGTGGCGACCTTGCCGCCCACCCAGAGCTCCTTGGCAACTACGGAATTGGTGTCGTCGTCGGCACTGACCCTGACTTTGGCATTGATGATGAGCGGGGCGAGGCGGTAGTCCTCGACGGCCGTTGCGTCGAGCTCCAGCGGGCCGGTGGTTTTTGCTTGAAGGGTCAGCAGATAAGCATTCGGGCCTTGCTGTTCGATCTGCAATTCGCTGCCCTGGAGCAGGGCTGACAGCGCTGCCGACGTATCGAGCGCGCCATTCACGCCAGCCGTGGTGCGGTTCGCCACACTCGAGGCGTCGAAGGAAAGGCTGATGCCAGCCTCGCGCGCAAAGCGGTCAAGCGCCGGCGCCAGTGGGCCGGGGGCGATATTCCACTGTTTGACTTGATTGCTGTGATCAGCGCCCGAGGTTTGCGCCAGCGATGGCAATGCGTAGCTGCTCACGATCAAACCCAAGATCGCACCGTGCATGGCACGACTTAATGGATGGCGCTGCGAAACAGGGGACGAACTCATTTTCTCGCTCCAAGAAAGGACATCGGCAGACTGGCCTGTATTCCGGCCTTCCTTACAGGTCGAACGAGAATGAGAAACCACCTCATTATTTTTCAGGTAGCAAAAAAATATTCGGGTGGAGTCAGGTGGCAGCGCTCACGGTGACCCAATAACGGGTTCGGTAATCAATGTGCAGGCGCAGTGACTGCGCGATCAATGCCAGGACCCGATCGTTGTCGTCGAGCTGGAAGGTGCCGGAAACGCGTCGATCAGCGACCTCTTCGGCGCAGCGCAAGACTCCTGGGCGATAACGCGACAACTCCGCGATAAAGTCACCAAGGCGCATGTGGTTCGCACTGATCACTCCGTCACCCCAAGCCCATAGATCAAGGCCGTTGTCCCTAAACGTTCGGGCGTCATTTGAGGTGAACAGCAGTTGGTTTCCTGCCAGAACGCTGCGGCTCGCAGACGCTTGACCGGAACCGGGGAAAACTGTGACCGATCCTTCCTGCGCCGCGACCAGAGTGCCGCCGTCACGCTCGCGGACCAGAAAGCGCGAGCTGTGGGCTCGCATGATCCCGTCGCGTGATTGCACCCACAACGGTCGCGCTTGCGGCGAGTGTTGATCCGCACCGACATTCAAGATGATTTCACCTCGGCGCAGGATGATCAGGCGCCGCTGGGCGTCGAAATCGCTGTCGACGGCGCTATCGCTATTGAGCTGGATAAGGCTGCCATCATCGAGTTGGAAACGTCGTTGCTCGCCGGTGCTGCTGCGCTGCTGTGCAAGCATGGAGGGCAGGGGGTGTAGTCGCGGCCGAGCCAGGCTGCCGTGCCAACAGTCGCCAATACGCCCAGTAGCTTCAGGCTTTCCCGCCGGCGCATTCCCTGCTGGGCGCCCTTAAGGGTTTGTCGAGCCAGCTGAGCTGGCACGCCTTCAAATTCATCTCCCAGCGTTTCCACACGCTGCCACGCCAATCCATGCTCCGGGCGCTGCTGCAGCCAGTGCTCGAACGTGCGCTGTGTCTGTTCATCGGCTTGATTGAAGCGAAGGCGCACCAGCCATTGGATCGCCTGCTCGACAATGGCCGGATCCAGCGCCTCGGGCTCAGGCCTCGACATAACGCAAGCGATAGCAGTGTTGCAGGGCGGTGGCCAGGTCGCGCTCCACCGTCGCGCGGGAGACTCCGAGCTTTTCGGCGATTTGCGCGCAGGTCAGACCGTCGAGTCGGGCAAATAAAAACGCCTGACGAACTCTTGGTTTAAGCGAGTCAAGCAGACGGTCTATGCGCTCGAGCGCGTCCAGTATCATCAGCCGGCTTTCTTCCGATGGAACCTCGTGTTGAGGCAGCAAGGTGATGCTTTCCAGGTAGGCACGTTCGAGTTCGCGACGACGATACTGATCAATCATCAGACCGCGGGCAATGCTGCTCAAATAGGCGCGTGGCTCGCGCAGGGCGCCGGACTGATGGCGGTGTTTGAGCACACGGACGAAAGTGTCCTGCGCCAGATCTGCGGCGTTGTCGCGACAGCCGATGCGACGGACCAGCCAGCCCTGTAGCCACGAGAAGTGGGTGCGATAGAGCAGCCCTGGATCTGCAGTACCTAGTGTTTCGTCGCTACGCATCGGCATCCCGGGACATACATGATTGATAATGAATCGCATTCTACTCAGGCGATGGGCGTCAAGCAAATACGTCACATGAAGCGATTAACGCACTGAGCCCGTCTAAGCGGGGCTTATTAAAAAAGGGATGTCAGATATTCTTTAAAGACTGCAGTTTGTTCGCCAAGTGATGGATCGAGCGTCCTTTGAACACGGTTCATGAATAATCGCACCACGCTTTGCGACTTTTTCTTTGGCGCCAACGATTTCAGGATGTAGGCAACTACAACAAGGAGTCACCCCATGTTTGCCGGATTCCTCAAAGACCATCGTCATGTCAACGGTATGGACATTGCCTATCGCATTGGCGGGAGCGGGCCGGGCCTGCTGTTGCTGCACGGGCACCCTCAGACCCATGTCATTTGGCACAAGGTCGCCGAACAACTGGCCGTGCATTTCACCGTGATCGCCGCCGACCTGCGCGGTTATGGTGATAGCGGTAAGCCTCTAGCCAACGACGACCACACCAATTACTCCAAACGCGAAATGGCCAAGGACTGTGTCGAGCTGATGAATTCCTTGGGCTTCGAACGCTTCGCTCTGCTGGCCCACGACCGAGGCGCCCGCGTTGCCCATCGCCTGGCGTTGGATCATCCCGCTGCAGTGCAACGCATGGTGCTGCTGGACATCGCGCCAACCTTGTCGATGTACGCCCAAACCAACGAAGCATTTGCCCGTGCGTACTGGCACTGGTTTTTCCTGATCCGCCCGGCACCATTGCCGGAAACCCTGATCGAAGCCAATCCGGAAGCCTACCTGCGCAGCGTGATGGGCAGTCGTAGTGCGGGGCTCAAACCGTTTACTCCCGAAGCTTTCGGCGAATACCTGCGTTGCCTGAAACTTCCGGGCGCCGCCCGGGGTATCTGTGAGGACTACCGCGCCAGCGCCAGCATAGATCTTGAGCATGACCGTGCCGACATCGAAGCCGGTCGTCACCTGAGTCTTCCATTGCTGGTTTTATGGGGCGCCGAAGGCACGGTCGGCCGTTGCTTCGAACCGCTCAAGGAATGGCAACAGGTCGCCACAGATGTTCGTGGCAAGGCGTTGTCAGCCGGCCATTACCTTGCTGAAGAAGTCCCAGAGGTATTGCTCGCCGAGGCCATGGCTTTCCTGCGTTGACACCCGCTTTTCACTGATATGAACCAGCCTTGCGCCGCAGGACATTGGCCTGCGCGCAATAGTCATGCCCGAAATTTGCCTTGAGATAATAACAATGACAATCAGAAAACTGCTGGGAACGCTCTATGTGCAGGTCCTCATAGCGATCGCCATGGGCATCGTGGTCGGCCACTACTGGCCCCAGATTGGCGTCGACTTGAAGCCATTGGGTGACGGATTCATCAAGCTGATCAAGATGATTATCGGCCCGATCATCTTCTGCACGGTGGTCTCGGGAATCACGAGTATGCACGACGTGAAGCAAGTCGGGCGGGTGGGCGGCAAGGCATTGCTGTATTTCGAAATCGTTTCGAGCATTGCTCTGGTCATTGGATTGATGGCGGCCCATCTGTTGCACCCGGGGGCGGGCTTCAACATCGACGTCAGGACCCTCGACTCTACGGCGATTGCCGGTTTTGTCGGCCAGGCGGAGCACGGCGAAGGCATTACCGGTTTTTTGCTGCACGTGATTCCAACGACGTTTTTTGATGCTTTCTCCAAGGGTGAGATTCTGCCCGTGCTGTTCGTTTCGGTGCTGTTCGGCATAGCGCTGGTGATGGTCGGTGAAAAGGGCCGCCCACTGGTAAGCGTGATCAACCAGGCCAGCGACGTATTCTTCCGCATTGTCGGCATCATCAGCCGCGTGGCACCTGTCGGAGCGTTTGGCGCGATTGCATTTACCATCGGAAAGTACGGCCTCGGCTCATTGCTGCCGCTGCTGAAACTGATCGGTACCTTCTATCTCACGGCCTTCATTTTCATTACTTGCGTACTCGGCAGCATTGCCCACTATGCCGGCTTCAATATTTTCAAACTGTTGGCGTACATCAAAGCCGAACTGCTCATTGTGCTTGGCACCAGCTCTTCAGAATCGGCGCTGCCGCAACTGATTCAAAAACTTGAAAGCCTTGGTGCCTCCAAAGGTGTAGTGGGAATCGTTGTTCCAACCGGCTACACCTTCAACCTGGACGGGACCAATATCTACATGACCCTGGCTGTGTTGTTCCTGGCTCAGGCGACCAACATCGATTTGAGTCTTGAGCAACAGCTGACTTTGCTGGCGGTGGCCATGCTCACTTCCAAGGGGCGGGCGCAGTGGTCGGTGCGGGTTTCGTCGCGCTGGCCGCGAGCCTGGCGGTAGTGCCTACGGTACCTGTGGCGGCGATGGTGTTGATCCTCGGGGTCGACCGTTTTATGGCGGAATGCCGATCCCTGACCAATATCATCGGGAATGCCGTCGCAGCCCTTGTAGTGGCGGCTTGGGAGGGTGAGCTGGATCGCAGACAGATGGCACCGATCGCCCTCAAGCGCGGCCGTCATTCACGGGCAGCTGCAGCGGCTGCCAGGCTTTCCCCGAATAGACCGCGCCCGGCATTCCGGTGGCTCATGCCGCCAGAACTACGCCGCTTCGAATCGCAATAAGTGTCTTGCTGCTGTTCCTGCTCAAGATAAGACCTGCCCACTAATGAATCTCACCAAACTTCCGATTATTCACGCACCGTGCACAACGCCTTCACCTTATCGCTATTGATACCGAATCTGCGGCGAAAATAAGCTGTTGACATAGCGCACCCGTATTCTTGCTTAGACCGAAAAAGAGCCCATTCAATGAATAGCCCCAGAACGCTCTACCAGAAACACATCGACAGCCACACTGTTTGTGTTCTCGATGATCAGGGCCATGTCCTTTTATACATTGACCGCCAAGTCGCTAATGAATACACAAGTCCACAGGCCTTTAGCGGTATGCGTGAAGCAGGCCGCCAGGTCTGGCGCCCGAGCGCGACTCTGGCGGTGGTAGACCACGTTAACCCGACTGCTCCAATTCGCATTGCCACAATGCCGGACGCCGGCGGCGCACAACAGGTCTCTTACTTCGAAGAAAACTGCCGAGACTTCGGAATTGAACTGTTCGATGTTCTCGATAAACGTCAAGGCATCGAGCACGTCGTTGCGCCTGAGCAAGGCTTCATACTGCCGGGCATGATCGTCGCAGCCGGTGACAGTCATACCACGACCTATGGTGCATTGGGCGCGTTTGGTTTCGGCATCGGTACCTCCGAAATAGAACACTTGCTGGCATCACAGACACTGGTCTACAAACGCTTGAAGACCATGCGTGTAACGGTGAACGGTTCACTCGCAACCGGCGTCACCTCCAAGGACATCATCATGGCTCTGATCGAAAAGATCGGAGCTTCGGGCGCCACAGGTTACGCAATTGAGTTTGCGGGGCCGACGATCAATGACCTCAGCGTTGAAGCCAGGATGACCATCTGCAACATGGCTGTAGAAGCTGGTGCGAGAGGCGCCTTCATGGCACCGGACGAAAAAGTCTTTGCCTACCTGCAATCCAGGCCCCGCGCACCTCAAGGCGAGATGTGGGAGCAGGCAGTCGCGAAATGGAGAGGACTGCACAGCGACGAAGGAGCTCTCTTTGATCGTGAAGTCACTCTCGATGTTGGTGCGCTGGAACCCATGGTCACCTGGGGTACGAGCCCTGATCAGGCGGCGCCGGTTGGAAGTCGTGTACCCGATCCCGCCAGTCAGACAGACCTCATATTGCGTCAGGGCATGCAGCGAGCCTTGGACTACATGGGCCTGGTACCCGGAATGCCGCTCAGCGACGTGATAATTAGCCATGCGTTCATTGGTTCCTGCACCAATGCCAGGATTGAAGACTTGCGTGATGTTGCACGAGTGGTGCGCGGTAAACGAGTCGCTGCCCATGTGCGAGCAATGATCGTCCCGGGATCGACCTTGGTGCGTAGCCAGGCGGAAGAGGAGGGGCTCGCGCAGATTTTCCTGGATGCGGGTTTTGAGTGGCGGCAATCAGGCTGCTCGATGTGCCTGGCCATGAATGATGACGTGCTCGCACCCGGTGACCGGTGTGCATCCAGTACCAATCGCAATTTTGAAGGCCGTCAGGGCGCCGGTGCGCGCACCCATCTGATGAGCCCCGCGATGGTCGCTGCGGCGGCGATTACCGGGCATTTGACTGACGTTCGATCTTTCGCTCTGGAGGCGTGAACATGCAACCTTTCACCACGGTAATCGGCAGTGCGGCACCGTTTTTGGCTGCCAACATCGACACCGACGTCATCATGCCCAAGCAGTTCCTCAAGGGGATCGATCGCAAGGGGCTGGACCAAGGCCTGTTCTTCGATCTGCGATTTCTTGAGTCCGGCGAACCCAATCCAGCTTTCATTCTCAATCAGCCCGCCTGGAACGATGCCGCTTTTCTGCTGGTCGGGCCAAACTTCGGTTGTGGATCAAGCCGCGAGCATGCCGTCTGGGGCTTGAAACAAGTCGGTATCAGAGCACTCATTGGCACTAGCTTTGCCGGTATTTTTTATGACAACTGCCAGCGAAATGGCATGCTGGCCATCCAGGTGTCCGAAGCGCAACTGAAACAAATTGCAGGCGTTATCAGCAACGCAGCAACAGCGAAGATCAACGTGAGTCTGCCAGAGCAAACGATCGAATTAGCTGACGGTGCAGTTATTCACTTTGAGATTGATCAATTGCGTAAGCAGTCGCTGTTACTCGGCCTGGATGCCATTGGCACCACGCTTCGGCGTACCGAACAGATTCGCAGCTTTGAAACCCGGTATCTGTCGGAGAATCCCTGGTTGTGAACCAGATGGAAACAGTGTCGACGGTAGATCGCATGCTGAGATCTACCGCCAGGGCATCACTCAACCGATAGATGGCGAAAATACTCTTCGAGAAACTCGACACAAACCCTCAATTTTGCCGACTCGCTAAGTCTGGTGGGGTACACAGCCCATACGTTCGCGCTTTGAGTGTATCCGTGAAGTACTTGCACCAGTCGTCCTTGTTCCAGCATCGGTTTAACGTCCCACATCGATCGCAACAAGATCCCTCCACCGCTCAATGCCCACTCCAGAACAATCTCACCGTTGTTGGAGGACAAAGGGCCGCTTACGCGCACCGACTCTTCGTGTCCGTCCTTTGTCAGGTTCCAAACGCCGAATGCGTTATTTCGCTCTTTCAGTACCAAGCAATCATGGGCGGCCAGGTCATCTAATGAGTGAGGCATGCCGCGCCGCTCCAGATACTCCGTAGTTGCACAGAGCACTCGTCGATTGCTCACAAGTTTTCGGCCCAGGTGCTGACCCGGCAGGTCATCCCCGACACGTATCTCAAGGTCAAACCCCTCGCCGACGATATCGACTACACGGTCAAACACGTCCAGACGGATATCGAGTTTCGGGTAGGTCTGCGATAGTTTGCAGATCGCTGGTGCTACGTGGTTACGTCCAAAACCGAAGCTGCTGCAAATATGCAGCGACCCTGTAGGTTGATGCCGCGCTGCGGAGATTTCGCCAAGAAATTCCTGGAGGTCTCCCAGCAGTTTTTCTGCCCATTGCCGGGCTCGTTCGCCGTCGTCGGTCAGCGCAATACGTCTTGTTGTGCGGTGCAGCAGCTTTGTGGCTAGAGTCGCCTCAAGTACGGAAATGCGTTTGCTTATGTAGGCAGGTGAATAACCCAACTCTTCGGCGGCATTCGCGAAGCCGTTTTTTCGGATAACAGTCAGGAAGACCTTTAAATCTTCCGGCAACGGAAACTGCTCACGATTCGTGTTCATACGCCGAATAAAGCCGCCATTTACCTATAGTCCGGGAATAATAACAGCGATTCGGGTTATCAGCCTTCTATGGGGCCAGTGCAAGTTCGCAGTATGCGAGTTGTCCGGTGAGGCTCATCGGCCTTTACTCCTGTTGTGCCAGCGCCTCAATCAATTCTTGGGTGGTGACGATTGAATGAGCGAAAGTCGGCCCGTTCAACTCATGGGCGGCGTGCATCATTTCCGCGCGGAAAGCGGCGGTCGCATCGCGCACCAGCGTGACGTGGTAGCCCAATTCCGAGGCGTAGCGGGCGGTCGCTTCGATGCAGGTGTTGGCGAGCAGGCCGACGATGATGACGTGGGTGATGCCTTTCTGCTTCAGGCGAAAGTCAAGGTCGGTGTTGGCAAAACCGCTGGCGCCCCAATGTTCCTGCACGACAATGTCGCCGTCCTTCGGCGCGAAATCGGGATGCCATTCGCCGCCCCATTCACCGCGTGCGAAGTGGTGCATGTGCATGATTTTGCACTGGGTCGGTGTTGGATGATCCCAGCCTTCGTAGTCGCCATGTTCCCAGCGGTGGTGCGGCACGATGATTACCGGAATGTTCTGCGCTCGTACGGCGCGATCGAGGGCTCGCAGGTTGTCGAGCAGCCCGACCTGTTCGGCAATCGGCTTGATCAAGGGGAAGACCTTGCCGTTTTCCGAGAGGAAATCGTTGTACGGGTCGACCAGCAGGTAAGCGGTGCGATCGAGCGGATAAGGGGCGTTCGACATGACGATGTACTCCAAGCAAGTTGAGTGAGCGGTGCGCTGGGCTCGCCCGTGCACCCGTGCTGGTAAATCTTTCTGTCAGGCCGGGGCGGACTCTCGTGCCACTTGCCTGAGGATTTGTTCGTATTCCTTGACGGATAGCGATCCGGACACCAACTGGCGACCGTTCAGCACCAAGGCCGGGACCGAATTAATTCCGCGCTCAAGGTAGAAACCTTCAAGTTCACGGACCTCGAGAGCGAACGCCTCGCTAGTCAAAATCTCCTGGGCGCGGGTGGTAGAAAGTCCCGCTTCACCGGCCAGGCGCACCAGTGTTTCGTGGTCGCTGGGGTTCTCGCCATTGGTGAAATAAGCCTTGAGCAGGATTATCTTCAGCGCGACCTGGCGACCTTCCTGCGCGGCCCAGAGCAGAAGGCGATGGGCATCGAAGGTATTGTAGAAATGGCTGCGCTTTTCCAGGTCGAACTGAAAACCGATGGCTTTGCCGCGCGCGACGATCATTTCATTGCGCGAGGCGACTTCTTCGGCGCTGCGCCCGTATTTGCGCATCATGTGCTTGATGGCGTGCTCGCCCCCGGCCGGCATGTCCGGGTTCAGTTCGAAGGGCTTGAAGGTCAGCTCCACGGCAACCTCGCCGGCAACATTGGCGATGGCTTGTTCCAGCGCTGTGGCGCCGAGTGCGCACCAGGGGCACACAACATCCGATACAAAGTCGATACTGACGGGAAAAGTCATTTCTTCGACTCCGTCAGTTGTTGGCGGTACTCGGTGGTGGTAATTCCCGCATAGCCCCAGTTATCGGTGTCGACCTCTTCGATAACGATGTGGGTAAGGTGCGGGTCCTTGTTAAGGACGGTTTGCATGGTTTTGGTGATCTCGGCGATGACTTGAGATTTCTGTTCTTTGGTAACGCCGTCGCGAGTGATACGAACGCTGATGAAAGGCATGGGACAAGTCTCCTGTTGGCGCCCCATCGACATGATGAGGGGAGCAGTGGGATGGACTTTAGAGTGTTGCGTTCAGCGGATAAATCGGGGTGGAGCACATCACTTATAACGCTGTGTAATCAATCCGCTTTCAGCGTGGGCGCTTACAGAAGGTCAATCGCCCTCCCTGGCTGCGGGCGCGGGGAGGGCGGATGCTACGGCGGGAGGAATCAGTTCTGCGCTTTGCTCATGCGGGTAAATAGCTCGGTGGGTACTTTCTTGCCATTGGAAATGTACTGGTTGGTTCTGAACTTGTAGACCTCACCTTCCGAAAGAAAACCATCGTGGTTGGTGTCCATCGCTTTGAATTCTTCACCGCCCTGAGGCGCTACAGCCAGCAGTTCTTTAAGAGAGACGAGGCCATCATGGTCGGTGTCTGTGCGAGCGAAAGAGTCGTCGCCACACTTGCCTTCGCCACACTTGCCTTCGCCGCATTTGCCTTCGGCAGTAGCGGACTTGTCGCTGGCTGCGCTGGCCCCGCATTTGCCCTCGCCGCATTTACCCTCGCCACATTTGCCTTCGCCGGCTTTATCCGCCGATGCCAATTGATAGCCTTGGGGCAATGGCTCAACAGCGAATGCCGCAGACGATGCCAGGCTCATGCCACCGGCCAAGGCGATAGCGGCCAGGCCGAGACTGGTTTTGTTCGAGAAAGGTGTACGGTACATAGTGCTTCTCCAGATGCTTTGCGCGGCCAGGCCGCGGTTCATGCCACAGGGGCGGATCGGCCCTCAAAGAAGCTCCGGGCGAAGGGCGCAAGCGTCTTTCACTTCGACAGAGCGATCTTGTTCGGGCAGGGCTATTTAGCGGGGGTCATGTATCGGCGATGTATCAGGCAAGAGGAGCATTTGTAAGCCAATCCCAAGACTTCGCGTTTGGGTACATAGAGATACAAAAACCGACCTCAGCCTTTGCTCGTCAGTCAGGACAACAGCTTTAAAACGGGTGTCGCTGCTACGCCGACGGCAGCTTGCGCATGCAGCTGGCGCAGCAGCACCAGTGCGTCAGCGACGAAGCCGGTCACGTCTGAAGCACCAGCCTCCGCAGCCAACGCGTGCAACTGCGCTCGACCAGCCATGTCAGGGAACTGCTCGATCCGCTGCAACAAACGGAACGCGAGAGGGCTGACCTGGGAGAACTGCACTTGGCCACTCGGCACACGGCTGATCAGCAGCAACGTCGGTTGTTCTGGCGGTTCAGAAGGCAGATGACCTGGCCCGAGACGATGTACCGCCCAGGTGTAAGCCAGCGGCCAGACGAGTGGGGAAAGCCTGAGGGGACGGTCGAGTAAATGCGCCGCATCACTGGCCTGTAACGGCGCAGCGTCCAACTGTTGCAGCGCCATTTCCACCCACTCGTAATGGGCCAATTCAGGCAAGAACGGGTACCAGGGATGTTCATGATCAGGCGAGTCCCCCAGGCTCGCTACAAAGTCTACAAACTCACGAGCAATTTCTCCGAAGCGTGGTGTCTGCGCGCGGTAGTCACGCAAAAAACGTCGTACCAGCGCACGCCAACCGGCGTTACCCAGCACGGCAACCAGCACCGGAAACGTTCCGCCCAGCAAGCCCAATAGATTGTTCAACACCAGGTTGAGATAGACCTGCGCTCTTGCGGGATTCATCTGCGCAGGCGGCGCATAACTGTCCGGGTCACGCAGGTACCGGGTCAGCGCGAGCTGCTGACTGTGCAAACTTGAAGGGAGTCAGCCATCGACAGTCACCCGCACCAGAGCATTGGCGTCGCGTTGCAAGCGCCGGATGGTATTCAACTCAGCCACCAGTTCGTCGTAGGACGGAAAGTTGAAATCGCGCTCCAGCAGCGTTGGTTTCACACCGAATAGACCATAAGCCTGGCCCAGCAATGACCAGACTACCGGTTTGACCGACGCACCATGGGTGTCGATGATCAGGTCCTCGGCTTCGTCGTAATGGCCAGCCACATGCATGGCGACTACGCGTTCTGGTTCCAGACCGGCCAGGAAAACCGCCGGATCAAACCGGTGGTTCACCGAGTTGACGTACACATTATTAACGTCGAGCAACAGGTCGCAATCGGCCTCGCGGAGCACTGCATTGGTGAACGTAAGTTCGTCCATGTCCTGATGAGCAGCGGCGTAGTAAGAGACGTTCTCCACAGCAAGACGACGACCGAGAATGTCCTGGGCACGACGGATGCGCGCAGCAACGTGATGAACGGCCTCCTCAGTGAATGGCAACGGCAGCAGGTCGTATAAATGGCCATCGTCACTGCAGTAACTCAGGTGTTCGCTATAAAACGGCACGTTGAAGCGATCGAGAAAACCGCGGACTTGCTCAAGAAAAGACTCGTCCAGCGGCGCACTGCCACCCAGCGAAAGTGACAGGCCATGGCATGACAGCGGGTAGCGTTCAGCCAGCGACTGCATGGCCTCTCCATGAGCGCCACCGATGCCGATCCAGTTCTCTGGAGCAACCTCTAGAAAATCGAAATCACCGACTGGAGCGTCACGGAGCGTGTTGAGCAGCGCACGGCGCAATCCGAGCCCGACGGTCGCCTCAAGGGGGAGCTGTGGATCTAAATGCGTTGGTGATGAAGTGTTCGTTTGCATGAGCTCAATACTCCGATTCGACGTCTGAAACGCCCGATCCACACCACCTCCGCGGTCACCTTTGGCAGCCGGGCGGGCGTGAATCGGGCGATTGAAACCCGCCACGGTTCTGCTCATACGAGGTTGATCACCACGTTGATGTTGTTCCGCGTCGCTTTGGAGTACGGGCATGTCTGGTGTGCGGTGTTGATCAGGTCTTGAGCAACGTTGCGATCCAGCCCGGGAAGGTAGACGTTAAGGCGAGCCTGCAGGAAATACGCACCATCGGTTGTGCCTAAATCCACTTCGGCGTCGACGGCAAGGTCAACCGGGAGGGTGACTTTCAGCTTGCTCGCCGCAAGCCCCATCGCGCCGATGAAACAGGCCGACCAACCTGCGGCAAACAACTGCTCTGGGTTGGTACCGGCGCCAGAGGTGCCAGGCGATGACAGCTTTATATCCAGTCGGCCATCGTCACTGAGAGCGGTGCCATTACGACCACCCGAGGAGGTATGGACTTTGCCGGTGTACAGCACTTTATCGATATGGGTCATGGTGAAACTCCTGATTACTAGTGGGGTTGAGAGCGATAGCCTTGGTGACGCGATAACACTCAGCGCGCATTCAAACGCTTGAGATACCGACCGATGAATGCATCCAGGCTCAGCTTGCCGGCGCCTGTGAATACCAGTGGCAGAAGTGCGACGAGATAGATCAACGGCAGCTTGAAATTGCCGTAGCCTTTGTTGCTGATGGAGTACCCCATAGCCAGTTCGCTCAACGTCGACCACTCTGCTGGCCAGTGAACCGCGGCAGTTGCCACGACGGTGACCACGATGAGGATCAGTGCCGAGAGGCGTGTTCCCAGGCCTACAAGCAAAGCAATGGAACAGAGCAGTTCTGCCCACATGGATAACTGCCAATTGAACGTAGCCGGCAGCTGATTGAAGGGAAAAGGAAAGGCACCTTGAATGCTGGGGAACCAGTTCTCACCGTTCCACTTTTCCCATCCCGCTTCAAAAACTCCCAGGCCAGAAAAACGCGCAGGCTCAAAGGGGCGATCCAGTCCCCAGCGCGATCGAGATTAAGTTGCAGCCGATTCAAGACCGATGACGCGTTTGTTTGCATGGGTTTAATCCTCCGACTCGTCGTCAACAAAGTGGAAGCCGTTCAGGTGCTCCCAATGACAGCTGTCAGGCACAGGAGCACTGCGCTGGCCGTGAGCGCAGTTCATCGTGCTGGTGTATCTCGCTTGTGTCTGAGGGGGCGGGAAGATCAATGTTGTGTAACGTGTTTGCGTCCGTACACACTTGGATACAGAGCGATACCTGTCGAAGGCGCTATTTTGGAGTTGGGATATACGATCGGCTGCGTTCTGCCGGTGAATGGCGGGATGATTTCGCAGGGTAAACGAACGTCGCAGATGAGGGGAGGGGCGAGGGCGTGGAAAGTACCGTTGAATAAGGTGGGCACGCCAGGTGCCCACCTTATCTGTCTGGAAACGCCTAAGGTATCAAGCGCATCTCCCGCAGCCTGTCGAACACGTCAAAAAATGCCTGATCGCTCGCTTGGTAGGCAGTGAAGCCCATCAGGCGGCTTTTCGACATGTCCGTGACCACTTCGATTGGGCGGCCAAGGTCGGCATCGGTATGCCATGGGGAAATCAGACGTCCAATGTCGGACTCTTTCAAACCGTGCTCGGCGACTATTTGCGCCCAAACGGCTTGATCGTCCGCCATCTGCTTCTCTAGAGGCGAAGGTGACGCAGGATAATCAGCAGCAGGCAGGTCGAAGTATTCGGCAATTCGGCTCCACATCCATTTCCAGCGGAATACATCGCCATTGGTGATATTGAATGCCTGATTCGCCGCAGCCGGCGTGGTGGCTGCCCACAGTTGCTGTTTCGCCAACTGCCGCGCATCGGTCATGTCGGTCAGGCTGTCCCATTGCACTTTTGATCCTGGAAACACGAAAGGGCGATTGGTGTGTTTGCAAATCGAGGCATAGACGGCGAGGGTGGTTGCCATGTTCATCGCGTTGCCCACGGCCACCCCAGTGACGGTATGCGGACGATGAACGCTCCACGTGAAGCCATCCTTTTCAGCCGCGGCGAAGAGCTCGTCTTCCTGAGCGTAATAGAAGTTCTCGACATCCAGACGACCCTGTTCTTCGCGAAACGGTGTCTGCGGCAGGCTGCCTTTTCCATAGGCTTCGAAAGGGCCGAGGTAGTGTTTCAGGCCGGTAACCAGTGCTACGTGTTTGACGCTTTTGGCTGGGCGAATGGCGGCGAGGACGTTACGCACCATGGCCGCATTGACGCGAATGTTCTCGGCTTCCGTGGCTTGCCGCGACCATGTGGTAATGAACACATGCGTGGGTTTCACATCCCTCAGCGCCTGTTCCAGAGAAGCCGGATCCTGAAGGTCTGCCGCGACGGGGATCACGCCTTGCGCTTGCGACGGATGCCTCGACAGCGCGGCGACTTGCCACTGGTTGTCGATGAGTAACTGGGTGATGGCGCTGCCGACAATGCCGCTGGCGCCCACGACTAGAGCTGTCTGGGTCATAGGTTTCTCCTGGATTTGAGTTTGGGAGTCCGTCCGAGCAACAGAGGTTCAACCTGAAAATCCGTTAGAGTGCTCGCTACTCCCCGTTAAAGCCTGTGAGAAAATGACTCGTCCGCTGTTTGTCGCTCTGGATGGACCCAAAGGCGTCGGCAAAACCTCGCTGTTGGAGGCCATCACTGAAGTCCTGAGGGCGGACAAGCAAAAAGTCATCCGACTGTGCGAGAAAAAAGCGACCCGTTCAGGGGCGAGACAATGCATCTGGTGAATCGACTCGTCCGACATCCCGACCGGGATCTGGAAATGGAAGTTTGCCAACGCCTGGCTGATAGCCGCCGCTGGATTTCTCAACACGTGCTCACCAAACAACCCGCCGACAGCATCATCCTGATCGATCGCTGGTACCCGTCCGATGCGGCGTTTCGCCGGATAGTCCCGTTCGCTGAAATCCTGCAGTTGAACATTGACCGCAACGTCCAGGTGCCCGACCTGCATGTCGGGGTGATCACAGCGGCGCAGATTTCATGGGCGAGGGCAGGGGCACGCCGGCGCGGCTTGAGCAGTACGGTGCTTCGCGGTCTTGAGGAGCATGTCGCTTGTACTGAGGCGTTTGAGGTGGCCGCTGCCGATCAGGGTTGGTTTTTGTGTCGGAATGAGGGAACGATCGAGGAGGCGACGAGGCGGGTGGTGGGGGAGATTGATCGGGTGATGAGCCGCCGATCTAGCCTCTCGATCTGACGCCTGAGCACACTTGCCAATCTGCACCACCGACGAGCGGCGCAAATATGACAAAGTATTTCACCACTGAGCGAGGTCAAGAGATTAGGTTTATTCAGAGGTTCCAAGATGAGATTTGCACGTTTTTGCCAGGCGCTCTCCAACTGGGCAGGTAGCCCGAAGACCTTTTTGACAGCGATCGTTTTGATCATTGCCTGGGCCGGAACAGGGCCGTACTTCCACTATAACGACACCTGGCAACTCATCATCAACACGTCCACCACGATCATTACGTTCCTGATGGTGTTCCTCATTCAAAACACCCAGAACCGCGACAACGACATTCTGCATTTGAAGATCGATGAGCTCATACGCGCCACCCAGGAAGCCCAGAATGCCACGCTGGGTCTGGAGAAAATGGAGGCGCGCGAGCTGAGAAAATTGCGGGATCGGTATCGTGCGTTGGGTGAATCGAGTGAGATTGATGTAGAGCCGATCCATGATGATGGGGCTCGTTAGGACTCGACTGCAGGTCTTTTTTCTGCCGCTATCCCCCAGGTGCGTGATTACATCGATTTGACTCGCCACCGCATCCTCAACATGGGCACCTTTGTCGCGCGGCCCAGTGTTAATTGGACGAGACTTGACTACCGGTCAGCTTGCCCCTGACCGCTTCGAAACTCGGCTGGCGCCAAGCGCTTGAACACCGCCTCCACAAAACGCTGCAGCATTCCCTGTTCTGGATCGCGGTAACCGTAGCGATTTCAGGCGGGGGCATCCAGCAGGTCAATCAGGCGCGGCTCGATGCTGTCGGGTTGTATGTCGAGAATTGCCAGCGTGACCGGCAATCTGAAACGCCGAGGGCCGGCGCTACCAGGGTTCACGTATAGACGATCGCCGCGCCATTCGATGCACGGTTTGTGAGAGTGGCCGGTGATGATGAGCTTTATGTCTGGATCCAGCTCGGCAGGGACGTCGGCGATGTCGTGGACAAGAAGGGTGTGCCAGCCGTTGAGAGTGCAGGTCAGACGGTCGGGGAGGTCTCTGGCCCATGGGCTGCTGAGATCATTGTTGCCGCGCACGGCGTGGACGGGAGCAATTTTGGACAATTGGGCGAGGATGTCCGGGTTGCCGATGTCGCCGGCGTGGATGATCAGGTCACAGCCTTGGAGCGCGCCAATGGCTTCAGCGCGGAGGAGATTGTGAGTGTCGGATATCAGAGCGGTTTTCAAGGGCAAATGCTCCGTAGATGTTTCGAGTGGGAGTGGCTGTTTTCGACCCAAAGCTGCCTTTTGCCAAGCAGTGATTCAGGGGTTTTAGTTCGTCATTATGGCTAGATCGAGAATAACGTCCTGGCGTTCAGCGGTGAGATCCAAGCCTGCCTTCACAGCCGAGTGACTGTCAGTTATGCGTAGTTAGCGCTTGTTAGCGCCCGGCTACCGAAGTATGTCGCGTGGTGACTTTTTCGCTGGCCACTCAAGACTCTGCGTCGATTTTCGATGCTCGTAGCCTGCAGGAAACGGCAGTACGATGTACGAACATTTTTGACATCCCTGTCTCTTTGCCATCGTCACAATCATGTGGGAAAAGGCTGATTTTTATTTCGCAGAATTTCTACATTTTGTTTGCCTCACCAGCAAAAAACGTGGTTATTATCTGCCGGCGCTTCGGGTCACAAACCCGGCGCCAGAAGATTGTCGTGTGTCCACAGACCCGGCAGTCGCAGCCGATCGGGACCACCCTGGCGCTGTCATCCCCGCGCAGGTTGTTCCTCGTCGTTGACCCTCAAAATGGAAGGCGAGGTTTCAATTGGTCACGCGGTTTGCAATCGTCGATGTATTGAATGGGGCGACGTCTGTCGCTAATGATTCGACCCACTTTCCAGTTGCCTGCGCCGACCGCGCGGCGGCGTTCTTCTCCAGCCTGTCTCCCCCGAATCTCTGCGTGTGCCCGCGTTCAACGTGAGTCTGCACGCGCGCGCCGTCCCATCCTCCTGAATTCGAATGAGCGTGCCGGCATCTGATGCCGGGGCCTGACCGGCGGGGCATGTTCTGTCCCGGCCTGATCACAACAATAAAGTAGTCATGGACGGTACTCTCCGATGCTCGATAACACTTCCTTGCGTGGGACGAATCCAACGCAGCCCGACGTTTGCTCCTTGAAACCGTTCGATGCAGACCTGTGCGTGCACGGTCTGTTTGAGGCGCAGGTGCTGCGCAACCCTGATGCCATCGCCGCACGCTGGCAGCAGGAGGCGCTCAGTTATCGTGAACTGAACACCCGCGCCAACCGGTTGGCCCATCATCTTCGCAAGCTCGGGGTCGGGCCGGACGTGCGAGTCGGACTGTGCCTGGAGCGCTCGTTGGAAATGCTGGTCGGCGTACTCGCGGTGCTCAAGGCCGGCGGCGCCTATGTGCCGCTGGACCCGTCTTATCCGCAGGCGCGGCTGGCGCACATGCTGGCCGACAGCGCACCGCCGGTGGTGCTGACCCATGGACAGGCGCGCGTTGTTTTGCGGGCGGCGCTCGAACAGTCGGCGACCACCCCCACTCTGCTGGATCTGGCCGACGCCCGCGATTGGGCTGCGCTTGCGGCTGACAACCCTGATCCTCACGCGATCGGCCTGACACCCCGTCACCTGGCTTACGTGATCTACACCTCCGGCTCCACCGGCACCCCGAAAGGCGTGATGGTCGAGCATCGCGGGCTGGTTGCGGTGAGTGGTGACTGGGCGCAACTCTATGAGTTGGGCGAGCCGATCAACCACCTGCAGATGGCCGGTTTTTCCTTCGACGTGTTCAGCGCCGACCTGATCCGTGCGCTGGGTTTTGGCGGCACGCTGGTGCTGTGTCCACGGGACACCCTGATGGACCCGCCGGCCCTGTATCGCTTGATACGTGACGCGCGCATCGGCTTTGCCGACTTCGTGCCGGCGCTGCTCAATCCACTGTTGGCGTGGGTCGAAGAGACCGGCCACGACCTGTCGTTCCTGCGCACCGTGGTCTGCGGCTCCGACATCTGGACCGCCCACAGCGCCCGGCAATTACGCAGGCTGTGCGGTGAGCAGGTGCAGATCGTCCAGGCCTATGGCGTCACCGAGGCGAGCATCGACAGCACCTGTTTTGAATTCACCGAAGGCAGCCAGATCGACGCGGTGTTGCCCGTCGGCCGGGCACTGCCCAATACCCTGATTTACCTGCTCGACGCTGACGGTACAGCGGTTGCCGAGGGGCAGCCGGTGAACTGTACATCGGTGGCGTCGGCGTGGCGCGCGGTTATCTGAACCTGCCGCAACTGACCGCTGAGCGTTTCATCGACAGCCCGTTCGTGGCGGGCGAGCGTCTGTATCGCACCGGAGATCTGGCGCGTTACCGGGCCGACGGCCAATTGGAATTCCTCGGCCGCAACGATTCCCAGGCCAAATTGCGCGGGCTGCGTCTGGAGCTGGGGAAATCGAAACCCGGCTCGCGGACATTCCGGGCGTGCGGGAAAGCGTGGTGTTGCTGCGTCAGGACAGGCCCGGTGAACCGCGTCTGGTGGCCTACTACTGCGAAAAACCAGACTCAGCGCTGAGCCCGCGCGCGCTGCGCGAACAGCTGCAAACCAGTCTGCCGGACTACATGGTGCCAACCGCCTTCGTGCGTCTCGATGCGTTGCCGCTGACCGCCAACGGCAAGGTCGATCGACCAAACCTGCCGGTGCCGGACATCGAGGCGTTCGAGCAGCAGGAGTATCAGGCACCACAAGGCCCGCTGGAAACAGCGCTCGCCGCAATCTGGGCCGACGTGCTCGGCGTCGAGCAGGTCGGGCGTCAGGATCAGTTCTTCGCCCTCGGCGGTCACTCGCTGCTGGTGATGCGCGTGCTGGCGCAGGTTCGTCATGCGCTGGGGCTGGAAGTGGCACCCTCGACGCTGTTTGCCGCGCCGGTTCTGGCTGAGTTCGCCGAACGGCTGCACGCCAGTCAGGCGGCGGCTCGTCCAGCCATCACAACCCTTGAACGCTCGGGCGCGCAAACGTTGTCGTCTGCTCAGCAGCGCCTGTGGTTTTTGGCGCAAATGGAGGGTGGCAACGCCGCCTATCACATGCCGTTGAACCTGCGTTTGCGCGGTTCGCTGGACGTGGCAGCACTCGAACGCAGCTTCAATCAACTGGTGGCGCGCCATGCGGCGCTACGCACGACGTTCATTGCCGTTGAAGGGGAAGGGCGGCAATGGGTTTCGCCGCCTGCGCACAGTATCCGGCTGACGGTGATTGACGTGCAGGGGAACGATGCGCAAAAACGCCTGAGCCGCTTGATCGACGAGGAGGGGGCCGTACCGTTCGATCTGAGCCGCGGCCCGCTGATGAGGGTCAGCCTGGTGCGGCTGGCGGCGGATGACCATGTGCTGTTGCTGACCCAGCACCACATCATCTCGGACGGCTGGTCGATGGGCGTGCTCACCCGCGAGCTCGGCCAACTGTACGCAGCGGCGTTGCAGGATCGCGGCGATCCGCTGCCGCCATTGCCGGTGCAGTACGTGGATTACGCCGTGTGGCAAAAACAATGGTTGTCCGGTGACGTTCTGGAGCAGCAAAGCCGCTACTGGCGTGAAACCCTCAGCGGCGCACCGGTGCTGCTGGCGCTGCCGACCGATCACAAGCGTCCGCCCGTGCAGGATTACCTCGGCGGCTTTGTTCCATTGGTCTTCGACGAAGCTTTGACCGCGCGATTGAAAGCCCTGGGCATGCAGCAAGGCACGACGCTGTTCATGACTCTGCTGGCCGGTTTTTCGCTGTTGTTGTCGCGCCTGTCGGGGCAAAGTGACGTGGTGATCGGCGTGCCGTCGGCCAACCGTCCGCAACAGGAACTGGAAGGGCTGATCGGTTTCTTCGTCAATACGTTGGCTCTGCGGATGACTCAATCGGGTACGCCGTCGGTGGCGCAATGGCTGCAACAGGCGCGGCGAGTGGCGCTGGAGGCTCAGGAGCATCAGGACCTGCCGTTCGAGCAAGTGGTGGAATTGCTCAACCCGCCGCGCAGTCTGGCCCACAGTCCGCTGTTCCAGGTGCTGTTTGCCTGGGAACAGGATCAGGATTCCGATCTGCTGCTGACCGGGCTTGAGGTGACCCCGGTCGAGAGCAGCCATCACGTGGCCAAGTTCGACCTGCAACTGGCCCTCAGTGAGCGTGACGGGCGGATCGTCGGCGGTCTGGAATATGCTTCGGGCCTGTTCGAGCGCGGCACCGTCGAGCAGTTCGGCGAGTACCTGCGTCGGGTACTGACGCAGATGTTCGAGAATAGCGAGCAGTCGCTGGCGGGGATCAAGCTGCTGAGCGCCGAGCAACACCAGCAGATCGTTCATGACTGGAACCGCACCGCCCGGGAAACCGCGTCGCTACCCGGTTGCGTGGCGCGTTTCGAAAGCCTCGCCCGGCAAACACCCGACGCCGTGGCGCTGCTCGCCGACCGTGAGCAACTGAGCTACGGCGAACTGAATCGCGCCGCCAACCGCCTCGCGCGGTACCTGATCGAACAAGGCGTCGGCCCCGAGCATCGCGTCGGCCTGTGCCTGGAGCGTTCGCCGCAAATGGTCATCGGCCTGCTGGCGATCCTCAAGGCCGGTGCGGCGTATGTGCCATTCGATCCGGCTTACCCGAGCGAACGTCTGGCGTTCATGTTCAGTGATGCGGCGCCTACCTTGCTGCTGACGCAATCGAGCCTCATGGCCGGGCTACCGGCTAACGAGGCGAAAATCTGCTGCCTGGACACTGACGCATCGCATTGGGCGCAACACCCGACGGATGACCCGCAGGTCACGGTGAGCCCGGAACACCTCGGCTACGTGCTTTACACCTCCGGCTCCACCGGACGCCCCAAAGGCGTGGCCCACAGCCGTCGTGCGCTGGACAACCTGATCACCTGGCAACTCGATCAGGCCAGGGCGCCGCAGCGGGTGCTGCAATTCGCCTCGCTGAATTTCGACGTCTCGTTCCAGGAAATCTGCAGCACGCTGTGCCAGGGCGGCAGCCTGTTGCTGATGACCGAAGACAGTCGCAAGGACCTCGCCGCGCTACGCCCGACCCTGGTGGCCGAAGGTGTACAGCGGGCGTTCCTGCCGTTCGCCGTGTTGCAGCAACTCGCCGGCCTGACCGAGGCCGATGAACCGATGCCGGCCGGCGGCTGCGAGATCATCACCGCCGGTGAAGCCCTGCAAATCAATAACGAGCTGCGTGGCTTTGTCCGCGGGCTCGGCGGCGCGCAGTTGCACAACCAGTACGGGCCGACCGAAACCCATGTGGTCAGCCAATTCAGCCTCGATTGCAACGCGGCCGAATCCTGGCCGGACGCGCCGCCCATTGGCCGCCCCATCGCCAATGCGCGGCTGTACGTGCTGGACGAATATCTGAATCCCGTGCCGATCGGCGTGGCAGGCGAGTTGTACATCGCTGGCGCTTGCCTGGCCCGTGGCTATCTGAACCGCCCGGACCTGACCGCCGAACGCTTCCTGCCGGACCCGTTCAGTGCCGAGCCGGGCGGGCGGATGTACCGCAGCGGCGACCTCGCGAAGTTCCAGGCCGACGGCAACGTGCAATACCTGGGACGCATCGACCAACAGGTGAAATTGCGCGGTTTCCGCATCGAGCTCGGCGAGATCGACAGCCTGTTGCATCAACAACCCGGCGTACAGGAAGCCGCCGTGTTGCTGCGTGAGGACGTGGCCGGGGACAAGCGTCTGGTGGCCTATGTGGTCGGCACCGCGCGCCCTGAATGCCTGCGCGCCGAACTGCAACGCCAGTTGCCCGAACACATGATCCCGAGCGCCTGGGTTCGCCTGTCGCAATTGCCGCTGACCCGCAACGGCAAGCTCGACCGCCAGGCGCTGCCTGCGCCGGAACGCAGTGCCGGGGCGACTTACGAGGCGCCGCGCAATGACATTGAGCGTCAGATGGCCGGGATCTGGGCCGAAGTGCTCAAGTGCGAAAGGGTCGGCATCCACGACAACTTCTTCGAACTCGGCGGCCACTCGCTGCTGGCGACGCGGATGATCTACGCGATCAACCAGCGCATGGGCACGCAATTGTCCCTGAGCAGCCTGTTCCAGACCCCCGTGTTGCTGGATCTGGCGGCGCAGGTGTCGCGTGAAGAGCAAAGCGTTGAACCGGCATTCATCCAGCTCGAGCCGGATCGCGGCAATCGACATGAACCGTTCCCTCTTACCGATATCCAGCAAGCCTACTGGTTCGGTCGCGAGGCCACGGTCAGTCTGGGCGGCGTCAGTGCCCACGGCTACGAAGAACTGCGCATTCGCGAATTCGACGCCGAGCGTTTCGAGCGTGCGCTGAACCGCATGATCCAGCGCCACGACATGCTGCGCGTGGTGTTCCTCAGCAACGGTACGCAACAGGTACTGGGGCAGGTGCCGACCTACCATATGCCGCGCAGCGACCTGCGCGGGTTGCCCGCTGATGTAGCGCAACGCACCCTTGAGGCGACCCGCGAACGCCAGTCCCACCAGGTGCTGGACGCCAGTCGCTGGCCGCTGTTCGAGTTCAGCCTGTCGTTGCTCGACGACGGCATCACCCATTTGCACATCAGCCTCGACGCGCTGATCGTCGACGCGGCGAGCACGCAGATTCTCGCCCGCGAACTCATGGCGTTCTATGTCGATCCGACGCTGGAACTGGCGGAACCGGGCCTGACTTTCCGCGACTATGTGCTGGCCGAACAACAGCTGCGCGATGGCCGCCGCTACGAGCAGGCGCTGGGCTACTGGCGTGAGCGGGTGACCACTCTGGCCCCGGCGCCGGACCTGCCGTTGGTGCGCCAGCCGGAAAGCATCGCCAACCCGCACTTCACCCGCCGCGACCGCGACATGTCGGCGGCGCAGTGGACGCAGCTCAAAGCCGTGGCTAAACAGTTTGCCGTGACGCCGTCGGTGATGCTGCTGACCGCGTTCAGTGAAGTGCTGGCACTGTGGAGCCGCACGCCGCGTTTCACCCTGAGCCTGCCGCTGTTCAACCGCATGCCGCTTCATCCCGATGTAGACGAAATCATCGGCGACTTCACCTCGCTGGTGCTGCTGGAAGTCGGCATCGACGGTTCGCAGAGTTTCACCGACAAGGCCCGCGCCGTGCAGGCGCAACTGTGGCGCGATATCGACCATTCGGTCGTCAGCGGTGTGCGAGTACTGCGCGAATTGTCCCAGGCCCGGGGCGTGCAGCAGACGGCGATGCCGATCGTGTTCAACAGCACTCTGTCGGAAGCGGCGCCGGAACTGGCCGAGTTCAATCTCGCCGACGCGTTGAATGCCAGGCACATGCACAGCATCACCCAGACCCCGCAGGTGTGGCTCGACCACACGTTGCTGGAGCTGGAAGGACGCCTGCTGTTTAACTGGGACAGCATCGACGAACTGTTCCCGCAAGGGATGATCGAGCAGATGTTCGTCGCCTATAACACGCTGCTCGACAGCCTGTGCGAGCCGGCAGCCTGGGGCGCAAACACGCCGCAATTGTTGCCGCAGGCACGCTTGCCGGCACCGGTCGACAACCAGCACACGCTGCCGTTGATGCACGACTTGTTCGAACGTCAGGCCCTCGCCACACCGGATGCACTGGCGGTGATCGGTGAGCGACAGCTGACGTACGCCCAGCTACGCAACGAGGCGCGGCAACTCGGCGCCCGTCTGCAAGCGCAAGGCGTGCTGCCGAACCGCTTGGTCGCGGTGGTGATGGAGCGTGGTTGGGAGCAAGTGATCGCGACCCTGGCGATTCTGTATGCCGGCGGCGCTTATCTGCCCATCGAGCCGACTCAGCCGGCGGAACGGCTGCGGCATATTCTGGAGCGGGCCGAGGCGAGTCTGGCCCTGACCCAACCCGCGCTGCTCGACAAAATCGAATGGCCGGTGCAAGTCACGGCCATCGCGGTGACCGATGAAGTCTCATACGATGTACAACCACTGCAACCGGTACAGGTGAACGAAAGCGACCTGGCTTACGTGATCTATACCTCGGGCTCCACCGGCCAGCCCAAAGGCGTGGTGATCGATCATCGCGGTGCGGTCAATACGTTGCTCGACATCAACCGACGCTTTGCCGTCGGCCCGAACGACCGCGTATTGGCGATCTCGTCGCTGAGCTTCGACCTGTCGGTCTATGACATCTTCGGCTCCCTCGCCGTGGGCGCGGCGGTGGTCATCCTGGAACCGCAACTGTCACTGGATCCGGCGCACTGGCTGGCGTTGATCGAACGTCACCAGGTCAGCGTGTGGAACTCGGTCCCGGCGCTGCTCGGCATGCTGGTCGAGTACGTCGAGGGCGAGGGCGGCGCGTTGCCCGCCAGCCTGCGGGTGGCGATGCTGTCCGGTGACTGGATTCCATTGACTCTGCCCGAGCGGGCCTGGGCCTTGCGGGCGGATTTGCAGTTGATCAGCCTGGGCGGTGCCACCGAAGCGTCGATCTGGTCGATCTGCTACCCGGTGCAGCATGTCGACCCGGCGTGGCGCAGCATTCCCTACGGCAAGGCTCTCGATCATCAGCGTTTCTACGTGCTGGATGAAACGCTGCAGGTGCGCCCGACCTGGGTCGCGGGGCAGCTGTACATCGGCGGTATCGGTCTGGCGAAAGGTTACTGGCGCGATGACAAGCTCAGCGCCGGCAGTTTCTTTGATCATCCACTGACCGGCGAGCGCCTGTATCGCACCGGCGACCTGGGGCGCTTGCTGCCGGACGGCAACATCGAATTCCTCGGCCGCGAAGACAATCAGGTCAAGGTTCAGGGTTATCGCATCGAGCTGGGCGAAACCGAAGCCGCGCTCAATCGCCATCCCGGCGTGCAGAGCGCGGTGGTGCGGATTTTGGGCAGCGCGCTGGGCGAGAAGCGTCTGGCGGGTTATGTGCTCAAAGCCGATCCGGCGTTGCAGGCCAACGATTTGAGCGCGTACCTGAGCGACAAACTGCCGGCCTACATGATTCCGCCGTCGTTCACCTTTGTTGAGGCGTGGCCGTTGTCGTCCAACGGCAAAGTCGACAAGAAACGCCTGCCGGAACCGGAGCAGATCGAGGAGCAAGGACCGGCGATCGAAGTCGATGGCCCGCAGGAACAACGGCTGGTGGCGATCGTGCAGGACGTGCTCAAGCGCGATTCCATTGCCGCCAACGCCAATCTGCTGAACCTCGGCGCAACGTCGATCGATATCGTCAGGATCAGCAACGCCTTGTCCGGCGCCTTGCAGTTCCGCCCGCACGTGGCGCAACTGCTGGCCCAACCGACGTTGCTGCATCTGCTTGGCATGTACCGCCAGAACCGGGCGCGACAGGATGTGCTCGGCAAGGTGCAGCAGGCCTCGGATCTCGTACAGGACATCATCGAAGATCCCCAGCAGCGGGCGCAGTTCAAGGCCGAACAGCGCGGACGCCGCGACTTCGCTCAGACCCTGCCGGCGCTGGCGCTGGACCTGCCGCAAGACCCGGCCTTCGCCCGACGGTTGAGCAATTACCGCTCGGTGCGTCAATACGACCGGCAACCGATCGCCACCCGGGCCTTCGCGCACGTACTGGCGGCGTTGGCCCAAGGGCAACTCGATGGCGAGGTGAAATACCAGTTCCCGTCGGCGGGCGGGCTGTACCCGATTCAGGCGTACCTCTACGTCAAGCCGGATCGCGTGCTCGGCGTGCCCGGCGGCGCGTATTACTACGATCCCCGCCAGCATCGTCTGCTGGCGCTCCAGAGCGGAGCGCTCGACCCGGACACCTATGACTATTTCGTCAACCGTCCGGTCTACGAGAACGCCGCGTTCTCGCTGTTCTTCATCGCCGACATGGCGGCGATTCGTCCGTTGTACGGCGAGCGCAGCCGCGACTTCTGCCACATCGAAAGCGGCGCCATGGCCCAGTTGCTGAGCATGACCGCCGTCGAGCAGGGCCTGGGCCTGTGCGGCATCGGCTCGGTCGAAGAACAGCAACTGACCACGCTGTTCGACCTCGGGCCGAGCCATGAATTGATCTACTCGATGATCGGCGGCCTGCGCACGGCCGATGAACGACACCGCGCGCCAGTCGAGGCGTTTGCCATCGAGCCTGTGACCGCCAGCCTGGACGACGAAGACATGGAGGAATTCGAAGTATGAATGCCGATCAATTGCTGGCGTTGTTCGCTCGCCATGGCGTGGTGCTCGAGGTTGACGGTGACAGGCTGCGCTGCAAGGCGCCGCGCGGTTTTCTCACCGAAGAACTGACCCAGGCGCTCAAGCGTCACAAACAGGAACTGATCGCCTTGCTCGGCGGGCAAGACGACGCGGTAATTCCCCGTCGAGCAAGTGCGCACGGGGCCTGGCCATTGTCGTTTTCGCAACGGCAACTGTGGTTTCTTGATCAACTGGAACCCGGCAACCCGTTCTACAACGTGCCGACGGCGGTAACGCTGAAAGGACAGTTGGACGTCGCGCAGCTGGAGCGGGCGCTCAACCAACTGGTGGCCCGCCACGAAGTCCTGCGCACGACGTTTTGCAGCGTGGACGGTGAACCGCGTCAGGTGGTGCATTCGTCGATGCCGCTGTCGTTGTCGGTGACGGATCTGCGCCAATTGCCTGCCGACGAGCGCGAGCAGCAAGTGCGAATCGCCGTCGAACAGGATGCCCGGGCGCCGTTCGATCTGGCCGCAGGCCCTTTGCTGCGGACGTCGTTACTGCACGTGGCCGACGATGAATACCTGTGGCTGTACAGCGTGCATCACATCATCGCCGACGGCTGGTCGATGAGTGTGATCCTGCATGAAGTCGCCGCGCTGTACGGCGATTATCTGCGTGGCGAAACCTCGACTCTTGCGCCGTTGCCGGTGCAATACGCCGACTACGCGTGCTGGCAGCAACAGCGGGTGGGTGGTGCGGCGCTGGACGCGCAGCTCGATTACTGGCGCCGCACCCTGGACGACGCGCCGCTGCTATCGACCTTGCCCGCCGACCGGCCGCGGCCGCTGGTGCAGCGCTTTGTCGGGTCCACGTTCAGTTCGTCCGTCGATGGCGGCACCTTGCGTGAACTCACCGCGCTGGCCCGGCAGACCCAGGGCACGCTGTTCAACGTGTTGCTGGGCGCATTGGCGGTGCTGCTGTGGCGCCACAGCGGTCAGCAGGATCTGTGCATCGGCACGCCGTTCGCCAATCGCAATCGCCCGGAAATCGAGCCGCTGATCGGTCACTTCGTCAATACGCTGGTGCTGCGTCAGCGCCTGAATCCGCAGCAGACCTTCGCTGAACTGCTGCGTGAGGTGCGGGGGCAGATGTTCGACGTCCACGCCCATCAGGACGTGCCGTTCGACCGCGTGGTCGAGGCCGTCAACCCGCCGCGCGATCCCGGTCACTCACCGTTGTTCCAGGTGATGCTGGTGCTGCAGAACACCCCGGGCAACGCGGTGCAGATGCCCGCTCTGGAACTGGCGCCGTACGGCACCAGCAGTGCCACGGCCAAGTTCGATCTGGCATTCGAATGGGTCGAGCGGGCAGGGCGACTGGACTTGCTGGTGGAATACAACACCGACCTCTACGACGTTGCGACCATCGAACGCCTGAGCGGGCACTACCGCCACCTGCTCGAGCAGATCGCCGCCGACGCCAAGCAACCGATCAATGCGTTGCCGTTGATGAACGAGGCGGAGCGTCAGCAGATGCTGGTGGACTTCAACCGCGCCGCGCCACTGACGCAAGCGGCGCCCTGCGTGCATCAACTGGTCGAATCGCAGGCGGCGAGCAACCCTCAGGCCTGCGCAGTTGTGTTCGAAGATGAGTCGCTTGACTACGCCGAACTCAATGCCCGGGCCAACCGCCTGGCGCGGCACTTGCGCAACTTGGGCGTCGGCCCGGATGTGCGCGTGGCGGTGTGCATCGAGCGCTCGCTGGAGTTGCCGGTCGCGTTGCTGGCAGTGCTCAAGGCCGGCGGCGCCTACGTGCCGCTGGATCCGGATTATCCCCTGGGGCGCCTGAGCCATATGCTCGGTGACAGCACACCGGCGGTGCTGCTGACCCTCGGCTCGGCGCACGGTATCCTGGGGCAAGCCGTGCAAGGCTCGACCTGGGAAGCGCCGATTCTCGACCTCGAAAAAGATGCCGCGAGCTGGGCGTCATTGCCGGCGGACAATCTTGATCCGCGCCATGTCGGCGTCACCCCTGACCACCTCGCCTACGTGATCTACACCTCGGGCACCACCGGTTTGCCCAAGGGGCGATGGTCGCCCACCGTGGCCTGAGCAACCTGCTGCTGTGGTGTTTGCAGGTCTGCGGCGAAGCGGGGGCGATGCTGCACAAGATTCCGTTCGGTTTCGATGCCTCGGCGTGGGAGACGTTCTGGCCGCTGGCAACTGGCGGGCGGCTGGTGATCGCGCGGCCCGGCGGGCATTACGAACCAGCGTATCTGGCGCGCGAGGTGCGCGAACGGAAGGTCACGGCGCTGGTGTTCGTGCCGGCGATGCTACAGCTGTTTCTGGAGGTCGACGAGGTCAGTCAGTGTGCGTCGCTGACTGACGTGTTCAGCGGCGGCGGTGAACTGCCACCGGCTCTGGCCCGGCGCTTTCAGGAGCGCCTGCCCCACGCGCGGTTGCACAACGTCTATGGCCCGACCGAAACCACGGTGATCAACAGCATCTGGACCCTGGAACCTGGCGCCGAGGTGCCGGCCCGGCAGCTGCCGATCGGCCGGCCGATTTCCAATAACCGTTTTTACGTGCTTGATGACCGCGACCAGCCGGTGCCGGTGGGCGTGACCGGGCATCTGCACATTGGCGGCGTGGGCGTGGCCCGTGGCTATCTGGGACTGAAGCAGCTCAGTGCCGAGCGCTTTATCGACAATCCGTTTGTGACAGGCGATCGGCTCTATCGCAGCGGCGATCTGGCGCGTTATCGCCCGGACGGTCAACTGGAATTTCTCGGTCGCAACGACTTTCAGGTCAAGTTGCGCGGCGTGCGTCTGGAACTGGGCGAGATCGAGGCCCGGCTCGAAGCGTTTCCCGGGATTCGCAGCGCCGTGGTGCTGATGGTCGGCGAAGCAGCGCAGGATCAGCGGCTGGTGGCCTGTTGCGTGGTGACCGAGACCGTGGACGAAGCAGCGGTGCACGCCCATCTGGCGACGACACTGCCCAGAGCGGTGATCCCCGGCAGCTACCTGTGGCTCGACGCGCTGCCACTGACCGCCAACGGCAAGGTCGACCGAACCGCGCTGACAGCGTTGGCGGATGAAGAGATGACCAACCGCCAGGTCAACCTGAGCAGCCCGCGCGATCACATCGAACTGGCGTTGTACCAGATCTGGAAAAGCCTGTTGCTGGCGCCGCAGATCGGCATCCGCGACAACTTTTTCAATGTCGGCGGCACCTCCATCGCCGCAATCAAAATGGCCCATGAAATCAGCCAGCAGTTCGCGGTCGAAGTGCCGGTGCGCGTGGTGCTCAGCTACCCGACCATCGAAGCGCTGGGCGGCTGGCTGCGGGTCGGGGCTAATCCGGCGCTGGCCCTGAGCAACCTGATCGAATTCCGACGCGGCAGCGGCCAGCACAACGTGGTGTGCATTCACCCGGCGGGCGGCACGGCGTTCTGCTACCTATCGCTGGCCAAGGTGCTGCCGGATACAACAGGCGTCTACGGCGTGCAATCGCCGGGGCTGAATCCGGGGAGAGCACCGAGCCGACGGTCGAAGCGATGGCCGAGGCCTACTTGCGCCAGATTGAGCCGCTGACACAGCAACCGCTGATCCTCACCGGGTTGTCGTTCGGCGGCCTCGTAGCCTATGAAATGGCGCGACGGTTGACGGCGGCGGGGCGTCGTCAGGTGACGGTGGTGCTGCTTGACACCCAGGGTAGCGACGACCCCTGTTTCCGCGAGCAGATCGGCACCGTGGACATGGCCGAGTTTCGCGACAAACTGGTGCGCTTCAACGGCATGTACCCCGGCATCGAAGACGCCCAGGTCGAGCGCTATTTCAACATCTACAACCGCAACCGGCTGGCCATGGCCGCCTATGAGTGCGCGCCGCGCGCCGGTCGTGTGGTGCTGATACAGGCGCGGGAAGATTTCAGCCGCCATCAGTTGCATGAACTGCGCGGCTTCTGGCGTCGCCGCGCGGGCAGCGGCTATCTGGCGAAACTGGTCAGCGGCGGGCACTGGGACATGCTCGAAAGCGCGGAAATCCACCGGGTCTCGCAAATCATCCGTCGGGAGCTGCAACGCTTCGACGCGCAGGAGGCGAAATAATGAGTGCGTCCAATGACAGGCCGTTGCTCGCGCGTTTTGCCGAGCAAGTGGCGCGCAATCCGCAAGCCCCGGCGGTTATCGATCAATCGGTCAGGCTGACTTACGCCCAACTGGCCAGCGCCAGCGAACGCATCGCCCGAGGGTTGCTGGCGCGCGGCGTCGAGCCCGGCCAATCGCTGGCGCTGTGTACGCCGCGATGCTGGCAATGGTTGGCGGCGATTATCGGCGCGTTGAAAGTTGGCGCGGTAGTGGTGCCGCTGGACCGGGCCAGCCCGCGCCAACGCCGGGAACTGATGCTGGCGGATGCGGCGTGTGTCGGCCTGATTACCCTGAATGAAGAATCGGTGTGGTCACCTTCACTGTGGCAAACCAGTGTCGAGGCCTTGCTCGATCAGCCGGACGCTGCGCCGCAAACACTGGCCGACGACTTCGCCGAGGTGATGTTCCTGTTCTACACCTCGGGCACCACCGGCACGCCGAAAGCGGTTGAGGTTGGCGAGCGCGGCTTGCTGCGGCTGGCGTCCACCGACGGCTACATCGAGATTCGCCCGACGGATCGGTTTGCCTGCCTGTCCAACCCGGCATTCGATGCGTGCAGTTTTGAACTGTGGGCGCCGCTGCTCAACGGCGGTTGCTGCGTCCTGATCGCTGACGAGGACGTGCTGGATGCGCGTCGACTGGCCGAGGTGCTGGAGCGCACGCAGGTCGACAACCTGTTCATGACCGTGTCGCTGTTCAACACGATGATTGCCCAGTGGCCGTCGTGCTTTTCCAGCATGCGTCAGGTGCTGATCGGCGGTGAGCAGATCAGCGCCGCCGCCGTGCGCGGGTGGTACCGGGCCAATCCTGAGAGCCGCTGCCGGATCTTCAACGTCTACGGCCCCACCGAATGCACCACGTTTGCCCTGTGCTGGCCGATCAGCCGCGATTTTGCCGGTGACTCGGCGCCCATTGGCCGGCCGTTGCCGGATACCGGCGTGCAGGTGTTGGATGAGCAGCAACGCCCGGTGTCGGCAGGCGAGGTCGGCGAGCTGTATTTGAGTGGCAGCGGTGTCGCCCGTGGCTACCGCAACCGGCCCGAGGAAACCGCCCGCCAGTTCGTCCGTTTACCCGACCTCGACGGTGGCGCGCAGGTGCATTACCGCACCGGCGATCTGGTGCGGCGCAATGCCGAAGGCTTGATCGAGTACCTGGGGCGGGTCGACCGGCAGGTGAAGATCCGGGGTTTCCGGATCGAGCCGGGGAGGTGGAGCAACGGATCCTGGAGCATCCGGGTGTGGCGCAGGTGTATGTCTGCACCCGGCGGCAGGCGGCGGAAGATCATCAGTTGCTGGCGTTCATCGTGCCTCGCCGGGCTCTGGACTATCACGCTTTCGAAAACCATCTGCGGGCACAACTGCCGCCTTACATGCGGCCTAACCAGCTGTTCCTGCTGGAGCGCCTGCCGTTGACGGCCAATGGCAAGATCGATCGTGATAGCTTGCTGGCCCAAGGTTCGAGTCCGTGGCACCCAGTCCTGACGACTACGGATAACCAAAACGCATCACCGGCGCTGGATTGGTTGCTGAGTCAGGCCCGTTCGCTGCTCAGCCAACCCGCTCTGAGTGCGCAGGACGATTGGCTGGGCTGTGGCGGCGACTCGCTCAAGGCGATGCGCCTGCGTTCGGCGATCCGTGTCCGCTGGCAGCGCGAAATCGCGATCGATACGTTGCTCAACGAGCCTTTCTCGTCATTGGCCGTACAACTGAGCGGTGAAACGAACGGCGCGTCGATCTACCCACCTGCGCCTGCAATCAGTCGCGCAAAACGCTTACCGGCCACCGCCGAACAGCGCCGCCTGTGGCTGTTGCAACAACGCTCGCCGACCTCGACCGCCTACAGCGTGCCGCTGATTCTGAATCTGGCGCCAGGTGTCGAAGTCGCGGCATTGGCCGAGGCTTTGGGGCGTCTGGTGCAGCGTCATTCGGGGTTGCGCACGGCATTCGTGGCGGGTGCCGATGGACTGGACCAGGTAATCGCCGAGCAGGGCTCGCCCTGTCGCATCTTTGCGCTCGGGCAGTTCACCGAGGACAACTGGCAGGCCTTCGCCGACCTGGTGTTCGCCGTGCCGTTCGACCTGACCACCCCGAAGCTGTTTCAGGCTTGGCTGTTGCCGTTCGCCGATGGCAGCTGCCGGCTGTTGCTGAACCTGCATCACATCATCGTCGATGGTTGGTCTGTGAACCTGCTGTTCGATGACCTGGCGCAGCTTTACAGCGATGTCTTGCAAGGCCGCGACAGCCTGCAACCCGCGGCCCGTTTGACGACGCTGGAGTTTGGCCAGTGGCAGCGCCAGTGGAACGTTGATCCGCATTATCGTGACCAGCGCCGCGCCCTCGCCGAGTTGCATCGCCGTCAGGAAGAACCGCCGCCTGCATTGATGCCAATGCGCGAAATCAGCCCGGACGCCCGGTTGCACCGGGAGCCTTTGGGCACCCTGCGCAGCGCGGCCCTGGAACGCTTTTGCACCCAACAACGGCTGACCCGTTTCGAAGTGCTGTTCAGCGTCTTCGCCTGGAGCCTGTACGCCCTGACCGGGTGCGAACGGCCACGGATCGCCAGTCCGGTGTCCAACCGGCCATTGGCGGAGTTCGAAGACACGGTCGGCATGTTTGCCAACACCGTGCTGATCCCGACCGCCGTCGAGCAGGCATCGACCCTGGATGAACAGTTGCGCAAGCAGACCGCCACGGTGCGCGAGGTGCTGGCGTTGCAGGACGTGGCGCTGGCGGATCTGGTGGAAGACCTGCGGCTGTCCTCGAGCCCGTTACTGTTCGATTTCATGTTCGTGCTGGAGAACACCGATTACGCAGCGCTGGCCGATTCGAACCTGCACGCGACGCTGCAATTTAACGAGCACTTGCACGCCAAGTGCCCGCTGACGCTGTTGATGGTGGGCAGCGGGTCGCAACTGGAATGCTGGTGGGAATATCAGTGCAGCTACTTCGATGGCGAACAGATGCGCGCAGTGAATGCGCTGTTTCGCCGAGGCCTGGACCTGTTGTTGGAAACCCCGGCGGCCAACCTCAACGATTTGCTCGGTCCGTATCGACGTGGTTTGCCCCCGGCCAGTGAGGGCCCTCGGACTGCGCTGCCGTTCAACACACTGGCGGACGGGTTCGAGCATCAAGTGCATTGCACGCCGGAGGCGGTTGCGCTGGTTCAAGGCCAGCGGCGCCTTACCTACAGCGAACTGAATGCGCTGGCCGATGCGCTGACGGCAAACCTGATCGAGTGCCATCCGTTGCCCGTCGGGAACGCGCCGTTGCATGTCGTGCTGTTCCTCGATGCCTCGGTGGAACACATCGTCGCCTTGCTAGCCCTGGCCAAACTCAATCTGACGGCCGTGCCGCTGGATCCTGCCTATCCGGTGGCGATCCAGCGCCAGGTGCTGGAACAGGCGCAACCGCATTGCGTGCTGTTCAGCGATATGACGAAGTCAGCGCTAGATGACCTGAACGCCGGACGATTCGCCACCCATCGGGTCGATCTGAGCGCCAATGCCGCAACGTTCGAACGTCGACGCCACGCCGGCGAACGGCCGCTGTACACGCTGTTCACCTCCGGAACGACCGGCACGCCCAAAGGTGTGCAAGTGTCTGAGCGCACCCTGTGCAACCTGCTGCAATGGCAGCGCACCGAAGGCCAGTTGCCGGCGAAAGCGGTAACCCTGCAGTACTCGATGCTGTCGTTCGATGTGTCGTTTCAGGAGATTTTCAGCACCCTGTGCGGCGGCGGGTGCTATCACCTGATCACGCCGCGCTGGCGTCAGGACGCCGAGGCATTGCTGGAGTACATGGTCGAGGCGCGGATCGAGCGCCTGTTTCTACCGTACGTGGCCTTGCAGCATCTGGCGCAAACCGCCGTGGCCCGGGGCATTTACCCTACGGCGTTGCGCGAGGTGATCACGGCCGGCGAGCAACTGCTGTGCACCGATGCGCTGCGCAACTGGTTCGGCGGCATGCCGCACGCCTCGCTGTTCAACCATTACGGCCCGACCGAAACTCACGTGGTCAGCGCCTTGCGCCTGCCGTCCGTGGCGCGGAACTGGTCGTTGCGCGCGCCGATCGGCCATGCCGTTGGCAATGCGCGGCTGTTGCTGGTCGATGAGCATGACCGCCCGGTGCCCACCGGCTGCCGTGGCTACCTGCTGGTGGCCGGGCCAATGGTTGCCCGGTGCTACCTGGCTGATCCAGTGTTGAACGCTGCGCGGTTTGTCGAGCTGGCAGACGGCCGTTTGTACTACCGCACCGGCGATCTGGCGTGGGCCGATGCCCACGGCTGCCTGCATTATCTGGGACGTGACGATCAGCAGATCAAACTCAGCGGCCATCGTTTGGAACTGGGTCAGATCGAGTCGGCGCTGATGCAGGTGCCGGAAGTGGTCAACGCGGTGGTGGCGGTGCAGGCCGATCCGCCACGGCTGATCGCCTGGCTGCAGCTCGAGGGCGAACCTGCGACATCCGGTGAGCTGGATCGTCAGGTCGCGCAACTGCTGCCGGCCCATGTGCGAATCGATGAATACCGGCGGATCGACCTCTGGCCACGCACGCCGAGCGGCAAGATCGACCGCAAGGCCTTGCCGAATGTTGGCGAGGCCCTGGAGCGGCGCAGCACGCCAACACCGGTTGTTCAATTGACCGCGCTGGAACGGCAACTCAGCGAGTTGTTCCAGGCCGTGATCGGACGGGACATCGAACCGGAGCAGACCTTCTTCGAGGCCGGCGCCACCAGCCTCGGATTGATGCGTTTGCATGGCCGTTACGTCCAAGAGCTGCCGCACAAGGTGACGATGGCCGACCTGTTCGAATACGTCACGGTGCGACGTCTGGCGGCGCATCTGTCGACCGCGCCGGTGGCCGTGGCCGAGCGTGTACGGCAGACCGATGCAGACCATCAGCCGATGGCGATCATCGGTATGTCGGTCAATGTGGCCGGGGCGCAGAACCTGTCCGAGTTCTGGGCGATGGTGCAAGGCAATCGGCTGGGCATTGAGCACTTTGCCGCTGACGAGGGGCTGGTCGGCGCCCGCAGTCAACTGGCGGGCATGCTCGATTTCGATGCTGAGTACTTCGGCATCAGCCGCCAGGAAGCGCGCCTGATGGACCCGCAACAGCGGCATTTGCTGATGGCGTGCGTTCAGGCCCTGCAACACGCGGCCATCGTCCCGTCGGCGAATGGCCCGCGCATCGGCCTGATCGCCAGTTGCGGCGAAACCACTTACTTCCAGCAAATGCTGCGTGAAACCGCCGACGACGATTTGCCCGACGGCTTCCAGCTGGCGCTGCATCACGACAAGGATTTTCTGGCGACCAAAGCCGCGTATCACCTGGACCTGAACGGCCCGGCCCTGAGCGTGCAGGCTGCTTGCGGCAGCTCGCTGATCGCCGTGCACCTGGCCAGTTCGATGCTGCGTCAGGGCGACAGCGACGTGATGCTCGCGGCCGGGGTGCTGATCGACCCGACGCTGACCGAGGGCTACCGGCACCGCTCGCAGCACATTTTCTCCGCCGACGGTTTGTGTCGTCCGTTCAGCGACGACGCCAGCGGCACCCTTGGCGCCAGCGGCTACGGCGTAGTGGTGCTCAAACCGCTGGCCAAGGCGCGGGCCGATGGCGACCGGATTTACGCGCTGGTCGAAGGATCGGCATTGAACAACGATGGCCGGGCCAAGATGAGTTACACCGCGCCGTCGGTGGCCGGGCAGAGCGCGGTCATCCGCGATGCCTTGAGCCGTGCCGGGTTAACCGGCGCCGACATCGGCTACGTAGAGGCCCACGGCACCGGCACCTTGCTCGGCGATCCGATCGAGGTCGCGGCGTTAACCAAGGCGTTCGGCGATGCGCCGGCCGGCCAATGCGCGCTGGCCTCGGTGAAAAGCCAGATCGGTCATCTGGGTGCGGCGGCGGGCGTGGTCGGGCTGATTCGCGCCAGCCTCGCGGTGTTCCATGGCGTACTGCCACCGAACCTGGGTTTTGGCCGGATCAACCCGCAGATCGATCTTGAGCATTCGCCGTTCTATGTGCCGACCACGTCCCGGCCATGGCCGCAAGGGCGGCGACGACTGGCCGGTGTCAGCAGTTTCGGGATCGGCGGGACCAACGCGCACGTCATCGTTGGTGCTGCACCTACGGCGCAGGAAACTGTTGAGGAAACGTTGCCGCTGCTGATGATTTCAGCGCACAGCCGGGCGGAGTTGCTGCGCGATATCGCGGCGATTCGCGAATACCTGCACGCGAACCCGGAACAGCAGACTGCGTTGCTACGGCACTTGCAGTCAGGTCGCCGGCAGTTGCGCTGGCGCTTCGCGAGAGTGTGCCGGCCGGGTGACGACATTCCCTTGCAGCCGACAGCGATCAAGGAAATAGCGGCCTCGGGCGCGTCGTTGATCGCCGGTAATCAATCGCCGCAGGAGCTGCTGGAAGCTTGGTACGAAGGCGCGAACATCCAGTGGCCACAACGCTCGGCACCGCCGCCCTGGGATTTGCCGCCGTCGACATTCGATCTTCAGCCGTATCGTTTCCAGCCACCTGTAGCGGTTCAACCTGATGCGCCAACCCTTGAGCGACAACCGCTGGCGGACTGGTTCCACCAGCGACAGTGGGTGCGCATCCGGCGCCTGAGCGCGACAGCGACGGCCGGATCCCGTGAGGTGCTGATTCTGTGCAGCCATGACGCGCCCGAATCGACATTGCTGGCGAGCCTCAACGCCGTGTATCGACGCGTGATTCAAGTGCGCACCGGCAACGGTTTCAAACGCCTGAGCGCAGACAGTTTCGAGCTTGATCCGCTGGACACTGAGGCCCTGAGCCGTTTGCTCACTGAGGTCGCAGAACCTGCACTCGGCGAGCTCGACTGGCTGCATGCCTTGCCACTGGCGGTGTCTGGTGCAGTCAACGAGCAATCGCTGGATCTGGCGCAGTGGGCCTGTCTGGACACGGTCAGTGCGCTGATGCAGGCCTGGGGGCAAACCCCGCGCACGACCCGTCTGCGGTTGTGGTTGATGTCGTGGCAGGCATGCCCGGTGGACGGCGAGGTTCAACGGCCCGAACTGGCAGCGCTGGCCGGCATCACTGAAGTGGTGCCGCAGGAATACCCGGTGCGTTGCCACTGGCTGGACTGGCCGTCTTCACGCCTCGGAGCGCACGCGGGCGAGTTGGCAGCGTTGTGTGTCGATCCGATCTCATTGCCTCGGCGAATGGCGGTGCGCGATGGTTATCTCTGGCAGCCACGTCTAATGCCTCAGCCATTGACCGGCCCAGCAACGACATCAGGGCTTCTGCCGGAAGACGGTACGTTCCTGGTACTGGGCGGCAGCGGCGGTATCGGCCGAACCTTGTGCGAACACCTGCTGCAGGCACCTGCACGCCGGGTGGTGCTGCTCTCGCGTCAGGGGCAATTGCCGGCGTCTCTGGCGGCTTACGCTTTGCGGATCGACTGCATCAAAGCAGACATCGCCGACCTGCCGCGCTGGCCGCAGGTACTCGATCAACTGGCCGTTCGTTACGGTCGTGTGAGCGGGGTGATTCATGCAGCGGGCGTCGGTGCAGGCAGCCTGATTCGTCACCGCGATGCTCGGCAAATGGCCGAGGCCATGGCCGCCAAGACCCGCGGCATGCTGGCGGTCGAGGCCTTGATCGAGCACCTTACGCCGGATTTTGTCCTGTACTGCTCGTCGATGTCAGCGCTGTTTGGCGGCGCGGGGCATCTGGACTACGCAGCGGCCAGCGGGGTGCTCGACGGCTTCACCCACTATCGCCCGAACGCGACCGACGCGTGCCTGCGCCTGGAGATCAACTGGGACATCTGGCGCGACATCGGCATGGCCACCACCAGCAACAGCGCAGACACCGCGCACCTGGAGCATCTGACGGTTGGTCTGTCCGCCGAAGAGGGCTGTCGGGTATTCGATCTGGCGATGGCGACGCAGTTGCCGCAGCTACTGATCTCCACCACCGGCATCGACACGGCGCGGCGGTTCTATCCGGTTCGCCATGGTGCCGTGGCCGCAGTGGTCGAGGCACCGAAGGGCATGGATCTGTCGACGCGCCTGCGTGAGTGCTTGTGCAAGTGGCTCGGTGTAGCCGAGCTGGAGGACGACGATTCACTGTACGACCTGGGCGCGGATTCGCTGACGCTGCTCGACCTGATCGACGAACTGCAAGCGGCCACTGGTGAGGTATTCCAGCTGTCGCAATTCAGCCACAAGGTCAGCCTGAGCGAAGTGCTCGGGCTGGTGTCGACCGCCACGGTTGAAGAGGCGCCCTCGCTGCACCGCACGACTGGCACGACGCGGTGCGGATTGATCAATGGCATGCCGGTGCCGGCCGCGATTGGCTGTACCTGATCCACCCGGTGGGCGGCGATGTTCAGGCCTATCGGGAACTGGTGTCGGCATTGCCGGCGGAGTTGGGCGTGTGCGTGATCGCCGACCCGGCGCTGCGTGTTCCGCAGTTGCCGAACATCAGCGTGGACGAACGTGCACGCCGGTATCAGGCGGCGATCAAGGCCCACCTTCCGCACGGCAGCACTTG
Source organism: Pseudomonas sp. B21_DOA (assembly GCA_030544685.1). Lineage (NCBI taxonomy): Bacteria > Pseudomonadati > Pseudomonadota > Gammaproteobacteria > Pseudomonadales > Pseudomonadaceae > Pseudomonas > Pseudomonas sp. B21_DOA. Next base: position 4,028,343 of record CP086683.1, read on the forward strand.
GCGCCTGGCAGGCTGGTCATTTGGTGCATGGGTGGCGCAGGCGCTGTGTTATCAGGCCCAGGCTGACGGATTCAGGCAACCGTTGTTATACCTGATCGACCCGCCCGCGCCGGATGCCGGTGCGGAACTGGCCGGCATCGACGAACAGACGATCGAGCAGGTGTTCCAACGCGAGTTCGCGCAGCGCTGGCCGGAGGTTGAAGGGCAGGGCATGGCCGAGGAACGTCAGGCGTATCTGCAACGGCTGACGGTGTGCTGTCGCAACAACATGACCAGCATGCTCGACTTCCAGCCGCCGGCGCTTGCGAACACGGCGGTGCGGCTGTTCATCGCCGGGCAGGCCAATCCTTACGGGCTGGGCAACGCCTGGAACCCGGACGACCTGCAACGTAATTGGCAGGCCTTGCTGCCGCAGTTGCGCAGCTGGCAAACCCTCGACACCGATCACTACGGCATCGTGGCGGGCCGCTGGGCGCGGTTGCTGGCCGAGGCGATCGGTACGGATGAGCCTGCGCCATGAATGATCCGATCTCGATGCCGCGATGGTGGCTGGCCTTGACCAAGGTGTTGTGCGAAGCCGATTCGAACGCGGCCTTGCGCTTGAGGCAATTGCGGGGTCAGGTGCCGTTCCAGCTGTTTCATCTCTGGCAGGCCGACGTGGTCATGCCGATGCTCTGCGAAGCCTTGCCGGAACATCAGCAGGCGCTGCTCGTGTTGCAAAGCCTGCATCAGCGGGCGGCGCTCGGCGTGATCGGGCGTCAGGGCGAGTGGCGGGCCACGCTCAAACCGGTGTTGCTGGCGCTGTACCGCAAGGCCTACGCCTACGACGCGGCGTACGCCAAGGCCCACGCCAGTGCGATGGCCTACGGCCGCGCACCGGCCAACAGCGCCATGATTTCCGAGCACTTCGGCGGTGCCGAGGCGTTCGCCGGGTATTACGCACAACTCAATACCGAGGCAGCTGCCACCGCGTTTGCCCAGGCTCATGCCAGCGCCAACGCCGAAGTGTCGGCCCGGGCCTTTGCGGACGACGATGCAGACACCTGCGCTCAGGTCTGCGGGGCGTCCGTGCGGGTTTACGTCGGGGCCTGCGCTTCGAGCGACGAACAGCGACATGCCGTATTCAACCATCTCGCCGCCGGGCTCGACCGGAGTCTGGCCACGCTGCAATCCCGTTCAACAGGAGAACGACATGAATGACGCACACCTGCAATTCGATGTGGTGATCAACGCCCAGGGTCAGTATTCCCTGTGGCCGGCGGGCAAGCCGATGGCCAGCGGCTGGAACGAGGCGGGGATGCGTGGCGAACGCCAGGTCTGCCTGGATTACATCAACGAACACTGGATTGACATGCGCCCGCGTTCGCTGCACGAGCAATCATCGGTGTCGTTCCAATAAAAAAGGTGAGGGAACATGGATCAGTTGGCACTCAAGGCAATCGAGCGCATCGCCGCCGAACGGCGCGCGCCGTATCAGCACATCACGGTCGAGCGGATCACGCCGATCATCGGCGCCGAGATCGGCGGCGTCGATCTTTCGCAGCCGCTGAGCGACGAGCAGCTCACGGAAATCCGCCGGGCCTTTCTGGAGAACCACGTGGTGGTGTTCCGCGATCAGCACCTGACGGTCGACGAACACAAGGCGTTTGGCCGGCTGTTCGGTGAGCTGCGGGCCCTGCCGGTGGAAGACATCGACGGCGATGACCCGGAGCTGGTGGTGATCCGCGCCAATGCGCAATCGCGCTACGTTGCCGGCGAAACCTGGCACACCGACGGCACCGCCGATCTGGCGCCGTCCATGGGCTCGATGCTGTACGTCAAGGAAACCCCGGCCATCGGCACCGGTGGAGACACGCTGTTCGCCAACATGCACCTGGCGCTGGAAATGCTGTCGCCGACGATGCAGCAGTTTCTCGGCGGATTGACCGCGATCCATGACGGTGCGATTCCGTGGAAGGGCTATGAGGCGCCGGCCAATCTGCCGAAAACCGAACACCCGGTGGTGGTTCGCCACCCGGAAACCGGGCGCAAGTCGCTGTTCGTCAATTCCGGGTTCACCTCGCACATCGTCCAGTTGTCTGACGGTGAAAGCCAGGTACTGTTGAACATGCTGTTTGACCTGGTCGCCCGCGAACCGGTCGTCAGCTGTCGCGTGCGCTGGGCGCCGAACAGCCTGGTGTTCTGGGACAACCGCTGCACACAGCACCACGCGGTCTGGGATTATTTTCCGCACTCGCGGTATGGCGAGCGGGTGACGATTCTGGGGACGCAGCCCAAGGCTTGAGTCTAAAAATCGGTGGGAGCGGGCGCCGTTCCCACCGCTCATTCACAGACCTTGTTTGAGCAGTTGCTCGACGATCAACTCGCCGAACGCCAGATTCCCGTGCAACGGGTCATCCACCTCGCAGTACGCCGGAAGCTGAAAACCCAGCTCATCATTCGCCGCAGCGCGCACGTCGATCAGCTCGATGCCGAGTCCTTGCAGGCGCTCGATCAGCAGCGCCTGCGCGGCCATGAACACGCGTGGGTCGGACAGCTCCGGCACCCGCTGCGGCGGCAGTACGGCGAACACCTTGAGGTTCAGCGCCCGGGCCTGTTCATAGAACGCCAGCGCAGGCCGGGACAAGGTGTCGATGATGGACTCGAACAGCGGCCCGCTGAGAAAACCTTCGTCGAATTCGCCGTCCGGCGTCTGGTAGCAGGTCCAGTTCGGCGCGGTGGCGAGATAGTGCAGGCTCAGGCCGATGGTACTCACCAGCGGCACCCCGACCTTCGCCAGTTGCGGTACTTCGAATGGCTCAAGGGCCTGACGATACAAGCGCTCCATCTCGACGTCCCGAAACACCACGTCATGACGGGTCAGGCTGAAAAAATCCACCGCGAAATCCCGGCCGGTGCCCAGCGGGCCGCCACTCAAAGGCAACTCGCGGGCCTGCGCCGCCTTGCCGATGACCCTGGCATGGGAATCGCCCAGCAGCAGAAACCTAGGCGTAGTAATCGAGCACGGCGTCTTCACAGACAAGCTCCTCACTGGACACGCAGGTGGAGGCAACGCTGGTCGGCGCCTGCAGCGGTTGAACCGCATCGAGCCCGGCGAAAAACTGCCGCATGACAAATGCCACGCCTTCAGGCGTGACCTCCCGCTGGTTGGGTTGGTAGAACGCGCCCTTGAAAGGTGTGCCGGTGATGATTTCGTAGGAGGGGAAATAGTCGACGTCGTGCAGGTCTTCGCACAGCTGCCCGGCAACGGCGCGCAGGACCGATTTGGAATAGGTGGTGGCGCTCAACACATGCTCGCCCGTGGCGGTTGCCGTCAGGGGCACCGGCGACACGGTGAGCAGCAGACGCAGTTGCGGGTTGATCGAACGCATCAATTCAAGCGCCCTGACCATGTCGCCATAGGTGTCCATGAAGCCGAAGTTGCAGAAGCAGTGCAACTGCGGATCGAAGGTGCCGCGCACGGTGCCGGGGCACACGGGATACACCAGACCGGTCTGGCGGTTCTGCCAGGCTTCGGTCAGGCCCAGGGTGAACACGAACACTTTGGCGCGGCGCAGGGCGGTGCGGATGGCATCGAGGGTGGCTTCGCGCGAGGCGAACAGTGCGTCCTCGCTGGCAAAGCCGTCGGGTTCCACGGCGGGCCGGAACGGGTCGAAGAAACGCCCGTCATGGGCCCAGGTTTCGTCGGGTGGCAGGCTCACGCCGAGCGCCCATTCCAGCCATTGGCACAGCATCGCCGGAGTGTACAGATTGCCGGTGCGAAACGAGAAAACCCCATAATTACGGGCCTTGCAGTCGGTTTCGGGCAGTCCGGGCGGGGCCGGTTCGGCATCCAGCCAGTTCATGCCGCGTTCGCCCAGCGCCCGGCCGATGTGCTGGGCGAAACACGAGCCGGCGGTGACGATGGCGTCCTTGTTGCCGATCTCGAATTGTGGCGTCCACAGTCGATCGATGTTCAGCGCGGGCTTGTCAGCCACGGCGGTGCGCCAGAAAGCGCGGGGTGGCAGGCACTGATAAGGGTTCACGAGGAGGGCCTCCTTGGCGGTCGCTGATAAAACCGGTCAGCTGATTTGATAGCGGTAGATCAGGTCGTCAAACCACCGATCTCCAATCTGATAGGCCTGCGGCACGCGGCGCTCGAATACAAACCCGCATTTCTCCAAAACCTTGCATGACGCGATATTACCGTCGGTCACGGTCGACTCCAACGAGTCCAGGCCGATGTCCGCGGCATAGTCGATGATCGCCTGCCGCGACTCGGTGCCAAAGCCTTTGCCCTGATGCTCGGGCAACAGCAGGCAACCCACCTCGGCATGCCCCGGCGAGAGGATGCGGAATCCGGTCACACCCAATTCCTGCCCGCTGGCCCTGTCGATCACCACCAGACACAACCAGTGATCCGACTGCGGCCCCCAGGCCGGAAGCCGATGCTCGAAGCCTTTGCGCACCTGGTCCTCGGCGATTTCACCGAACACATACTGCATGGTTTGCGGCTCCGAATGCAGCCTGAGGAACAGCGGCCAGTCGGATTCGACCATCGTGCGCAGGTCCAGGCGTTGCGTGGTGAGCTCAAGCATCCGCAGCTCCTTGCAAGGGTGGAAAGGGAAGACAGTTTTTTACTGGGTGCGGCGCGAAAGATCAATGATGCATCGAATTTGCGCTGGTGCGCTGTCGGCCGTCATCCGTCATCCGCCAGCCGTCAGCCGACAGCCGACAGCCGACAGCCGACAGCCGACAGCGCTAGCCTATTCCATGGACTTTTTACAGATCAGTGTGGTTGTTTCACGCCCTTAATCGGCGGGCCGTTGCGCAGCTCCATGGCCGCGGTCAGGTAGCTGTTGCGCCAGGTCGCCGACTCCGCCTGATAGCCCATTTGCTCGAATGCGCAGGCCAGCAACTCCTTGGCGGCCGTGTCGTCGGGTTTGGCGAGCACGGCCTGATCCAGCAGCTCGGCGACCCAGCGGTATTCGCCCTTGTCGTAGGCCACGCGGGCGGCTTCAAGCACTTTGGCGTTACCTCCCATCTATTCGACGTAGCGCTTTGCCGATTCCTTGGGCACTAGAGGATTCAAGTGGGCGGGGTTGCCATCGTAGGCGCCCAGGTACTGAGGTATGGGCATCAACCGGAAGATGGGCTACAGACCCTATCTCGTACCCACGGTGGTTTGTTCTCACAGGGGCGACTAGCTTCCTGGGTGGGGGAATATTTCTTTGGATCAAGCAATACCAGCGTCTCAGGGTGCTGAGCGAGAGCAATGGGAGTTGATCGACGGTATGACTGAAGCGTTCAGTAAGGCTACTAAAGACCTTGATCAGCTGTGACGCTTCGTTAGCCATCTGCTCACAATAAACTCCAATGTAGATCCGCTACGGAATGGCCAGCGACGGCAATCGCCTAGTGTCCGCTTTGGCCGTAAGCAGCCGTTCAAGGCTGCTCGTTTCTCCGGCGGTAGATACCCCTCTCGTGATCGCTACTTGGCTCTCACCGTCCACAGCTGATCTAACTTCGTCGTGTAACTCTGACTCATCAGTTCGCGACGCATCGTCCAACCAGGCGCTGCAGGCACGCTGGCTAAACGCAGCACTCCCTTTCCCCAGCGGCCATTTATCTCATCCAGAACGCTCATCACCTTGTCCGCTATCACGGGTTGCGAATGGGCGAACAGGTCATCAGTGAATTCGCCGGGTTGTCGCAAATCCATCAGCAGCACTTCCGCCTTGCTGTATTTGTAGCCGGGACGGAAGAGACGATTGACCGCTTCGGTCGCAGCCTTCGTCATCAGCCGCACGTCGTTGGTCGGGTACGGCAACTCCACCAAGGCGCCATTCGCATATTTCGCTTCTTCGGGATTGAACATGCCGGTGCGTATGCTCACGCGGATCTTCTTGCACAGCGAGTTTTGCACTCGGAGTTTTTCCGCCGCACGCTGGGTATAGGTGGCGACGGCCTCCTTGATTGGCTCGATTTGTGTCAGCCGCATACCGAACATTCTGCTGCAGCAAATCTCCTGCTTCGGTGGGTCAGCTTCCCTAGTTCTAGACATGGTGTACCGGCCAGCTCGCGAGCAGTCTTCTCGATCACCACGCTGAATTTCTGGCGAAGCATCCACGGATCGGCTTTTGCCAAGTCCATCGCGGTCTTAATGCCCATCGTTTCCAGGTGAGCCTTCATCCGCTTGCCAATGCCCCAGACTTCGCCGACATCGGTGTTGCGCAGCGTCCAGTCCCGTTTGAACGGATCGCAGAGATCGACCACACCGCCGGTGATATCCAGCAGCCTTTTGGCGGTATGGTTTGCGAGCTTCGCCAGCGTCTTGGTGCCGGCAATACCCACCCCGACTGGAATGCCTGTGCGCTTGAGAAGGGTGGAGCGCATGTGCCTGCCGAACGCGGACAGATCTCCAGGCATGCCAGTCAAATCAGCAAATGCTTCATCAATGCTGTAGACCTCAAGTGCCGGCACCATCGATTCGATGATCGTCATGACGCGCTCGCTCATGTCACCGTACAGAGCGTAATTGCTGCTGAATGCCACCACTCCATGCCGGCGTAGATGGTCTTTGATCTGGAAGTACGGCTGGCCCATCTTCACGAAAGGCTTGGCGTCGTAGCTACGCGCGATCACACAGCCGTCGTTGTTGGACAGCACCACAATAGGTGTCTTGGCGAGGTCCGGTCTAAAGACTCGCTCGCAGCTCGCGTAAAACGAGTTGCAGTCGATCAGGGCGAAGACAGGCTCACGTGTTGTCATGATCGCGCACGCTGTATTTCACAACGCCCCAGATCACAAGCTCATCGCCTTCCATGACATGTCTCGCCGGATATCTTGGGTTCTCTGACACAAGCATCACGGCGTTCTCGCGCAGAAGCAGGCGCTTGCAGAACGGTTCCGAATTCAACGCGGCGATAACGATATCGCCACTGACCGCTTCGATGCTTCGATCGACGATCACCATATCCCCGGAATAGATACCCGCGCCTTGCATACTGTCTCCATCTATCTTTACCAGGTACACGTGCGGCGCCCGGATATCGAACAGCTCATCCAGGGAAATGTGCTTTTCGATATGATCAGCCGCAGGAGAGGGAAGCCCGCTGGTACCTTGGATGAATAAAGTGGCAGCTTCTTACCGCCAGTAGCGAGTGGGCCGAGGAGGGTGATGCTCATGATGCAAGCCTTAGGAGGTTAACTGTACATGCATACAGTTAACGATTTGGTTCGCTTGCGGTCAATCTCATAGGTACGACAATTCGACGGGTGACAGCATGTGCGGACGCTACTCGATCTACGAATCGATGGATCACTATCTTAAGGAGCTTGCGCCAAAGCAGTTGGTGATCAATGGCTATGACCTATGGCCAAAAGCACGGCGCTTTGACAGTTGAATCTTGGCTGAGCAAGTGATTTGGTGATTGAGTGAAAAAGAGCCCTATTAGGGCCTTTTTTTGAGGCTCTTATTTGGAGATTGCTGTTACCTGATCACTAATAAGCTGAGCCAAAATTCGCACAGGCTCCGTAAAACTCTGTCGAGACCTATGCACCAGCCCGATATCCCGGTGAAAGGTGTGTTGTCCCAAATCGATCGCTCGTACGCCTGCGGGCCATTCCTGCTGGAATTCCGTCTGTGGCACCAGCGCTATGCCTACACCTTTTTCAACCAGCTTGATGATGGCCTCCAGTTCATCCAGTTCGCAAACTTCCTGCAAGGTGAAATGCATCTGCCGCAGGAAACGATCGACCTGCCTGCCGCCGAAGGATGATCGGTCATAGCGAATGAATGGCTGGCTGGACAGCATTTCTGACCAGTCTTCTCCCTCTAGGTCACGTGGCACGATCAGTCGGTAGGGCTCTAGCGCCAATGTCGTCCAGCGCAGGTCACTTTGGAGGGAGAAGGGCGGGCGAATGATGACGGCCATGTCGATCTCGCCGGCGTCGACGAGGTTCACCATCTCCATTGAAAGGCCTGGTATGACACGTGTGCGGCACTGCGGACACTGTTTGTGAAACTTCGCAAGCGCATCGGGCAAATAGGAGCGCTGCACGGACGCGATCGCACCGATGTTGACCAGCACGCTGGGAGGCTCGCCCGGCGTTGTAGAGCCCAGATTGTCATAAAGTCTCAGCAGCTCCTGCGCCTGCAGAAGTATCTGGTGGCCCATTTTGTTGAGATGGGCAGAGCGTCCTTTCCTGTCGAAAATTTCGAACCCGAGCTCGGCTTCCAGGCGCTGGATTTGCGCGCTCACAGCGGCCTGAGTCAGGCCGATCTTGTTGCCAGCAGCGGCGAATGTGCCTTCCCGCGCCACAGCAATGAGTGTCTTCAGTTCTTTGATCATTCACAAATATTAATTGTGTTTCTAAGAAATATATATTGTTTTTTATGTTTGGCTTCCCGTCCTACGATGTTTCCCATCCCCGGCAAACGGCTTAATCCAGAGAGTCAATGACGGTGGAAATGTTCGCCAACCAACAAAAATATTTGGAGTACTGATGAGCCTCTCGCCATTCCACCTCGCAATCCCTGTTTACGACCTGGCTGCAGCTCGCACCTTTTACGGTGAGGTTTTTGGTCTTGAAGAAGGGCGCTCCAGCACGCAGTGGGTAGATTTCGATTTTTATGGTCACCAACTGGTGATTCACGAACATCCAATAACCGCTTCGCAGGAAAGCGTGCATAGCAATCCAGTTGACGGACACGATGTTCCAGTTCCGCACTTCGGCATCATTTTAGGTTGGGAACAGTGGGAAGCACTCGCCGAACGCCTGAAGTCGTTTGGTACTGAATTCGTGATTGAGCCGTACATTCGTTTCAAAGGCCAAGTGGGCGAGCAAGCCACCATGTTTTTGTTTGATCCGTGCGGCAACGCTCTTGAGTTCAAGGCTTTCAAGGATATGAGCCAGCTCTTCGCCAGATAACAACAGCCATGGCACAACGGCGTTGTGCCATTTGATCTCAAATGAGCTGGAAGCTCATGACTCTAGCAACTGCGAATAGACGCAGACCTTTCACTCCAACAAAAAGGCTAGACATGAAACGTATTCCCTTGGTGTGGCAAATCGTTGCCGGGCTGTTGCTTGGCGTGCTTGTCGGTTGGTACTTCAATACGCATCCGCATTATCAGACATGGGTGAGTTCGGAGATCCTCAAACCGCTCGGAGATATCTTCATCAAGATGATGAAGATGGTGGTTGTACCGATTGTGTTCTGTTGCATGATTCTGGGCATCGCAGGCGGTGGCGATAACAAATCGTTTGGCCGCATGGGGATAAAATCGCTGGGCTACTTTTTTGCAATTACGGCCTTGGCCATTGTCATCGGCTTATGTTTTGCCAACGTCTTCGAGCCGGGTACGGGCACCGACATTTCCGGTATTTCGCACGGTACCGCATCGATCGCTCTGGAGCCGTCCAAAGGCGCATTAGTAATCTTGCAGAACATCGTCCCTGACAATGTGCTGGTTGCCATGTCAGAAGCGAAGTTGCTGTCAGTACTGTTTTTTGCAGTGTTGCTGGGCCTGGCATTGAATGCTCTACCCGAAGACAAAAGCGCACCTTTCATTGCGATGATTCAGAGCCTTTCCGATGCGATGTTCAAGGTTGTTTCAATCGTCATGGCCTACGCACCGATCGGTGTGTTTGGAATGATCGGCGCGACCGTGGCGACGTTTGGTTTCGCCTCATTGTTGCCGTTGCTCAAGCTAATAGGGGTGGTGTATTTGGCGCTGATAGTTTTCGCGTTGGTGATACTCGGCGGCATTTGCTATTTGATTGGAGAAAACATTTTCAAGTTGATCCGGTACTTTCGCAATGAGCTGATTCTGGCGTTTTCGAGTGCCGCGTCAGCCGCCGTCATGCCGCAGTTGATGACGCGATTGGAGAACTACGGTGTACCGCGTCGGATCGTCAGTTTTGTGGTGCCGGTGGGTTATGCGTTCAACCTGGATGGCGCATCGATTTTTCTCGGTGTGGCGACGATTTTCGTGGCGCAGCTCTATGGCATCGATCTGACGTTATCGCAGCAGATTCTGTTAGTGGTAACGATGGTGCTGACTTCGAAGGGCGCTGCAGGGGTGCCGGGTTTTGCCATCATCATTTTGTCCGCGACATTGGCGTCTGCCGGATTGCCACTGGAAGGCGTGGCGTTGATTGCCGGCATTTTCAGGATCATCGACAGCGGCACCACTACGCTGAATGTGCTGGGTAATGCCATCGCACCGCTGGTGATTGCGAAGTGGGAAAGGGTGCAACTGGAACCTGCGCGGGCTCAACCAGCGTCTAGCGTCTAGTCGTTCATCCGATACTGAGCAAGGTCACTAGCCGACCGGACTGATCACAAGCAAGCGCCTGCTGGCATAGGGGCGGTTTTTTTAAGTTTTCAACTAGACGACCGGTCTATTCATTTGGAGTTTTTATGATTGATATTGCCGCAGACACCGACCTGTTTTCCCCATGACGATGGGGGCGATGCAACTGGCTAACCGAATTGTCATGGCGCCAGTGACTCGCAGTCGAATGGCTGACGACGGCGTGCCGAACGAAATGCATGCCACTTATTACGCCCAGCGGGCCAGCGCGGGCCTGATCATCGCCGAGGCCACGAACATTTCTGCTCAGGGGCGTGGCTATGCCATGACGCCCGGTATCTGGTCCGAGGAGCAGGTGGCAGGCTGGAAAAAGTCACTGACGCAGTGCATGCGGCCGGCGGGAAAATCGTCAGCCAGTTATGGCACGTAGGTCGCTTCTCCAGCGTTGAGTTGCAGCCAAACGGCGAAGCGCCGGTCGCGCCCTCAGCAATCAAGGCCGAAGGTACGACCTATACCAACAATGGCATGATCGAAGTGTCCATGCCTCGGGCGCTTGAGACTTCAGAGATCCCGGGGATCATCGAGCAGTACAGGCATGCGGCAGAAAATGCCAAGCGAGCCGGTTTCGACGGTGTGGAAGTCCATTCTGCCAACAGCTATCTGCTCGACCAGTTCCTGCGTGATTCCACCAACCAACGGACTGACCAGTACGGCGGCTCTATCGAAAATCGGACACGACTGACACTCGAAGTCACCGAAGCCGTGGTCGCAATTTGGGGCAGTGACCGGGTCGGCATCCGCCTTTCACCAGTAACTCCTGATGCAGGTAACACGCCTCCAGACAGCAACGTCATGGCGACCTACGGTCACCTCATTCAGCAGTTGAACAGATTCAACTTGGCCTATCTGCATTTCGTCGAAGGCGCGACAGCCACCTCTCGTACCGTTCCTGAAGGGGTGGATCTGGACGCGCTGAGTGCGCAGTTCGAAGGGCCGTACATTGGCAACAACAACTATGACCTGGAAATGGCGCGGGAGCGCAGGGCGCAAGGGCGGATTGATGCCGTGGCGTTTGGTCGATTGTTCATTGCCAACCCCGATTTGGTAGAGCGCCTGCGTCGGGGTCTCGAGCTGAGCATAGCGCCGCGCGAGAGTTATTACGGCGGAGGCGCCAAGGGCTACATCGATTGGCCAACGGCCAACTCCAATTAATTGGAGATTCCCTTTGCGTCAGTTCGGCGCGGGGAGGCTTCGTCGCGAAAAAATTTCGCCGCACAAGAGGTACTCAAATATGACTTATCTGCAAAACAAGGTTGCTATTGTCACTGGCGCGTCTTCCGGCATTGGCGCTGCCACCACCCGCGCGTTGGCCGCGCATGGCGCTCGCGTCGTGGCAGCAGCACTCGATCAGGCTGGGTTGGAAGCGTTTGTTGCCGAGCTGCGTGAGGCCGGGAGCGACGTGGTCGCTTTCACCACAGACGTTACCCATCTGGATCAAACCAAAGCGCTCGCGAAGTTTGCACAAGACACCTATGGCGCAGTGGACATCCTGGTCAACAACGCCGGCCTGATGCTTTTTTCCAACTGGGTCGATCTGGCCGTGCAGGATTGGGAAAAGATGATTGATGTGAACATCAAGGGCTACCTCAACACTATTGCTGCTGTATTGCCATTCATGCTCGAACAGAAAACCGGGCAGATTCTCAACATGGACTCCGTTGCAGGTCACCAGGTCGGCCCGGCGGCGGGTGTTTACAGCGCAACCAAGTTTTTCGTCCAGGCCATGACCGAATCCATGCGAAAGGAGTTGGGTGTGCAGCATGGCATCCGCGTCAACACCGTCAGCCCAGGCGTGATAAATACCGGCTGGGCGGACAAGGTCAGTGATCCTGAAGGGCGTAAGGCTGCCCAAGAGCTGAACCGGATTGCCATTGCGCCGGACGATATTGCCCGCGCAGTGATATACGCGCTCAACCAACCGGAAAATGTCACCGTCAACGATTTGATCATCTCGCCGACTCGCCAGGATTGGTAATTGTGGTTTGAGTTTCCCGTGCCCGAGTGACCAAAACGGTCACCGCAACATGCAACCAGGAGTACATCATGAGCAATCCAACTTACGTCCAGGAATACAACGCGATCGTTGCTGTTCTGAGTCAGTACAACGAAGGTGGTGCCAAGGCTGACAGCACTGTGATGAAGCCCGCGTTCAATGAGCAAGCAACCATGTTTGGCGTCGACGGCGACAAGCTCGTCGGCGGCGCGATCCAGAATCTGTACGACGTCATCGACAACTCTTTCCGCCCATCTCCCGAAGCCAAAGCCGCGATCGTTCGCATCGACATCGTAGGCACTGCCGCCAGTGCGCGCATTGATACTGACAATGTTTCGGGATATCGATTCACCGACTTCTTCAATCTGCTGAAGGTAGAAGGCAAGTGGACGATCGTCAGCAAGATTTACCACACCCATCCGACCACTTGAGCATTTGAGCGCGTTTGGCGACGTGTGTTTTACGTCGCCCAATGAAAGGAGAGAACCATGTCAAAGAACATCAAGGCGGTACCAACCTCCGAGTACAACGCTGTCATCGCTACCGCCAATCGATACGTTGAAGGTCTGCGTGTGGGCAGTGCAGAAGGCGTTGCTCAAGCTTTCCATAAAGACATTTCCGTCCAGTAATTACGAAAGGCTGACATAAAGCCTGAGGCCATTCGCATCCATGATTTAACATAATATACATTACACGCAACAAAGTATAACAAGATTAGCGCGGTCGCCCGAGAGATTTGAAGCTGCGTTGCCGCTTCAAAACCAGCTGTCCCTACAACCTGCATTCTCCAACTCTCATCCATCATCACGCGTCAGCTTTTCGATCAGCGCTCGATGCTGCGGAAACTGCGTCGTCAGTTTTGTGCGATCACCGATTTCCATATCGGCAAAATCAAACCCAGGCGAAACCGCTTCGCTGATCAAGCCAAAGCCGTTTGAGCCTTCCAGTAACCGAGAGGCTTTCCAAATTCCACCCGGTACGTGCAACTGCAGTTGCTGACCAGCCAAAACATCGCTGCCTATCACCAGCGTTTGCAATGAGCCATCTGCGTGGATCAAGTGGTATTCGATGGCGTCGCCAAGGTGGAAATAATGCAGGATGTCGGACTGGTTGAAATGAAACTGGCCCACCGGCGATTGCTCAGTGAGCAGATAGTAGATCGAAGTCAGCAGATATCGCGGGCCTCTCTGCGTTTCGAGGTAATCACGGTGATCAGCTTGATAGGTTCTGCGGTAATAACCGCCCTCGACATGAGGCTGTAGATTCAGCGCAGCAATCACATCTGTAGCATTCGGCTTACGCTGAATCATGGCCTTCCCGGCATGTTTCCCGTATTTTTGTTTAGCTCAACTAAACGGTCATTTAGTGGAGTTAACGTATTTTCGACGACATTCGACGATTTTCCCCCGCTCCACTAAAAATCCACCGTTGCCGACATCAGATACGTTCGCGGCGTCGAAAGCGTCAACCCCGGCTCACTGTCATCCGATGCACCCGCCGAACTCCAATAGCGTTTATCCAGCACGTTTTCGACGTTGGCGCGCAAGGTAATGGTCTTCTCATCCAGTTTGAAAGCATAGCGTGTGCCTACGTCGAACCGTTCCCAGGAGTCGATGTCTTTATCATTCGACTGATCCAGATACTGCGAACTCGAGTAAATCCCGCGACTGGTCAGGGTCAGCCCCTGCACGTTTGGCACATCCCACTCCGCGCCAAGGTTGACGTTGTATTTGGGTGTCGCCGGTGCGCGATTGCCGTCGAACGTACCGTTGGTGGTCTGGCTCAGTTCGCTATCGATGTACATCACACCGCCGAGCAACCTGAAGCCTTTGAGCGGTTCGCCGAACACGCTCAGTTCCACGCCGTTGTTCTCGCGCTTGCCGTTCGGGCCGAAGACTCGCGTGGTGGCGTTGGTTTCGTACGCCGGTTGTTTAATGCGGAACACCGCTGCTGTCAGCGCGTATGCGCCCGCGTCGTACTTGGCCCCGACTTCGACCTGGCGGCTGATGAATGGCGGGAAGATTTCGTCTTCGTTGATTGACGTTGATGGCGCGATCTTGCCTTGGCTCAGACCTTCCATGTAGTTGGCGTACAGCGAAAGTTTGTCGGTTGCCTTGAACAGAATTCCGCCCGACGGCGAGACTTTTTCCTCATCGTAAGCCGTGTCGCCCTTGATGCCGTCGCTCCAGTCGTCGACTTTGACCCGCTGCCAGCGCGCCCCCAGAGTCAGCAACAGACGATCGTCGAAGAAACCGAGCGTGTCGGACAAGGCCACGCCGCTGAAGCGGTTCTCTGTGTAGACCTTGGCGTCATTGCGGGTCGGTGTGCCGGGTCTGGCGATTTCCACTGGATCGTAGAGATTGCTGCGTCCCGCTGCATAACGCGCGCCGCCGTTTTCGAAGTCCATATAAAAGTAGTTGGCCGCCAGGTTCACCTCATGGCTGACCGGCCCGGTCTGGAACCAGTTACGCACCCCAGCGGTAGCCGTACGAACGTTTTCGTCGCGGGTGAAATCTCGCGGCTGGACGCTAAAGTCACCGGCATCGTTAGTCACCGAAACCGCATGGCGCAAGAAGTCGTGATTGCTTTTGCGTGCGCCGACGCCGCCATACAGCATGACCGAATCGCTGACATCGAACTCGCCGTTGACCGTCCCGAACGTGTCTTTGGTGCGCGCCTGGCTCCAGGGTTGCGCATAGTTGTCGCGCACATCGTTGGCGTTCGGCACCTTGGCATTGGCGGCGACTTGCACGCGTTCCTGCGGTGCGTCGGTGTCGCGCTCGGTGTGGCCGATATCGGTGGAAAGTCGCAAGCGTTCACCACGGAAATCCAGACCGACTACTGCCATGTCGCGATCGACACTCTGATGATCCCATTCGGTATCCCCGGACTGTTTAACCCCGTTGAAGCGCACCCCGAACTGATTGTCTTCGCCAAAGCGCCGACCGACATCCACCGCGCCGCCGACCTGGTTGTTCGAGGCGTAATTGGCCGTCAGCGAGGTAATCGGCTTGTCGGTCGCGCGTTTCGGCACGACGTTGATCCCCCTCCTACACTGCCCCGTGGCGAAATCCCGTTGATCAATTGGCTTGGGCCCTTGAGGATGTCGACGCGATCAGCCATCTCCATGTCGATGGTGTACGTCGGCAAGACACCGTAAAGGCCGTTGTAGGAAACGTCGCTGTTGAACAGGCTGAAACCACGGATGGTGAATTGCTCGTAGCGGCCACCGGCCGGGTTGGTTGCGCGCACCGAAGGGTCGCTGCCGATCAGGTCGCCCAGCGTGCGCGCCTGTTGGTTTTTCACCGTTTCGCTGGTGTAAGTGGTCATGCTGAACGGGGTTTCCATAAAATCCCTGGAGCCCAGCAGCCCTTGCGAGCCACGCCGTGCGACCTGACCGCCGGCAAACACGTCGGCATCCGCCGAGTCGCTCGCGCCAAGAATCGAGGTAGGCGCAAGCTGCAAGGTGCTGCCTTCTGCCGCAGGCACCAGCGTATAAGCCTGATCGCCGACCGGCTGCAGCTGCAAACCAGAGCCCAGCAACAACCGGCTGAACCCCTCCTCCACGCCATATTCACCGGACAAACCATTGCTGTTGCGGCCGCTGACCAGTGCCGGATCCACCGACAGATTGACCCCGGCGAGACCGGCGAAACGCGTCAGCGCCGCACTCAGGCTACCGGCCGGCACCTGATAACTGCGGCGGCTGCCGTCGTCGGCCCAGCTCGATTGGATCAACACGGGGCTGGCACTCAGGCTCAGCAAAAGGCTCAACTGCAACAACGGACGCAAACGACCTGGAAATACTGCGGGCATTGGAAGAAGCTCTCGATTTTGTTCACTTGCCTGGAATGACCAGCGAGGCGAAAAAAGGGACAGGCTTCAGCCAGTTTTTCTGCACGCGGTACCAGTGACACCCAAAATCGCGTTCGCGTTTGCACGTCGACGGGCAAACTGGCTGCCAGCAGTGCCAGCACTTGATCGGTATCGTCGAGGCGGAAACTGCCGGTGATGCGCAGCGATTCCAGCGCCGGATCCCAGCGCAACACACCCGAGCGGTAGCGACTCAGCTCGCGAAGGAAATCACCCAGCGGCTGGTTTTGCGCCATCAGCACGCCGTCGCGCCAACCCGGCATCAATGCATCGAACGCCGTCACCGCTCCCGCGCCCGAAGCTTGCAGGCTGACTTGCTGGCCCTGCTTCAATACCAGCGCCGGGCCGTGCAGCGGCTGCAATTGCACCGAACCGCGCAGCACGCAGACCTGGCAATTGCGTGCATTCAGGCGCACCGAGATGTCGCTGTGATTGACGATCATCCGCCCATAAGGCGCGTTGACGATAAAGGCCGCATCGCCCGCCACGCTGAGTCCCATTTCCCCACGAATCAGCGTCAACTGACGTGCAGGCAGATCGACATTCACCGCGCTGTCGGTGTTGAGTTGCAATGAAGAACCCTGTGCCAATTGCACTTTGCGCCGCTCACCGGTACTGGTGTGCATATCGGCGCGCCACACTTCCAGCGGCAGTTCGCGTCCGATCAACCACACCGCCGGCACCAGCGCGGCCACGCCCAAAGCACGCTTGAGCGCCGCGCGCCGCGCCGGATCCGGCCGGTCCAGCGTGGCCATGGCCAGTGTCGGCGGCAAACCTGCGAAACGCTGGCGAAGCTGCTGGATTTTCTGCCAAGCGTTCTCGTGGCGACTGTCGCTGCTACGCCAATGCTGCAATCGCGCGTGATCTTCATCGCTGGCACCGCCGGATTCAAGCAAGGCCAGCCATTGCGCCGCCGCTCGTGCTACTTCCCGCGTTTCCTCGCTGGGGGCAACGCGCATTACAGCTCCACCAGCAGGCAATGCTCGTACGCCTGGGCCATGTAACGTTTGACGGTCCGTTCAGAAACTTGCAAGCGCTCGGCGATCTCGCGGTAGCCAAGGCCTTCGAGTTGACTCCAAAGAAATGCCCGGCGCACCGCTCGCGGCAAGCCATCGAGCAATTCATCCAGCGCCTGCAAGGTCTCCAGCAGCAACCAGCGCTGTTCCGGCGACGGTGCGCACGCTTCCGGCATTTGCGCCAAGGCGTCGAGGTAGGCTTTTTCCAGATGGCGTCGCGTGTAGAAATTGCTCAGCAGGCGTTTGCCGACAGTGAGCAAATACGCGCGCGGCTCGCGTAACTCGGCCAGTGGCGGTGCGTTGCACAGGACGCGCAGAAAGGTGTCCTGACTCAGGTCAGCCGCATCCCACGCGTTGCCCATGCGCCGGCGCAGCCAGGTTTCCAGCCAGCCGCGGTGCTCGCGGTACAACTGCTGCAGGCTCTGCTCCGACGGTGACGTGGCTTCAATCATCTCAAGAGACCCTGCGTGAAGGTAGATTCAAATGAGACTGATTCTATTTAACTTCGCCAAGGACACAAAGCCTTTTTCTGTTCAGCGCTTGAGCGTTTCGCTCGGCAGCTCCTTGAACAGCGCGTGGTAACTGCTGGAAAACCGCCCCAGATGCCAGAACGACCAGCGCATCGCCACTTCCGCAACGGTGGTTTCGCTAGGCCTGCGCTTGAGCAATTCACGGTGCGCACTGTTCAGCCGCCTGAGGCGCAACCAGTGGCTCGGGGTCATCCCGGTGTAAGCCTTGAAAGCCTGTTGCAGCTGGCGCAGCGGTACGCCGGCAACGTGAGAAAGTTCGAGTAGATTGACCGTGTCTTCCGGCGAATCAGCCGCCCACTCCCCTACTCGCTTCATGATTTGGCGTTCGTCATTGCGCCGCTGTAATCCGCCACGATCCAGACCGGTGTGAGCGTTATCAAGGATGAACAGGCAGTCCTCAAGCAACTGCTGCGTCAGGCGATCTTTATCAAGTGGATCAGCAGCTTGCGATAACTTCGTGAGAATCGAGCTTAACCAGCCGCTGAACAAAGCGTTCTGTCCGCAGTTTAGCGGCGCCATGAACAACCCTTCGAGTTTCGCTACTTGCAAACCGTGCTCGCGGACGAAGTCCGGACCAAATACCACGGCGATTTCCCGGTAGTTCTCCGGGGTGATCCAGATGTTGCGGCTCTCTTCGTTGAGCAGGTACAGCGCGTTGTCGCTGCGATCAAAGCAGAACGCCAGCGCCCCGGATGGCGCGCTGAAATTCTGCTCGACCCGGGTGTTCATCTGCTCCTCGTAAACCTCGACGCCCTGCAGATCGAGATAACGAATCTGCCCGGCGAAATGCCCCGGCGACATCTGTTGGTAATGCTGGACCCAGCCCGGTGTGGCGCGGATTTGCTCGGCCACGTCGGCGGTATTGAACGCTTGTACCTGAAGCGGATTGCACGTTGTCATGGGGTGACCTTGCGCACTCTTTTGGTGCGCTTTGGTGCTGCGGAAAGTGGATAGATGGAATCGCCAGCCGCGCCCAAGATAGTCGCCAACGCGCCACAGGGGAAGGGGCGGAAGATGAAACCCGCCGTCCCCGGCGTCTACAAAACCAATAACGAGGTCTTTATGAACGCCCCTTTCGATCAGCTGTTCACCTGGCTGAAAGATCACAAGATTACCGAAGTCGAATGCGTGGTCAGCGACCTGACCGGCATCGCCCGCGGCAAGATTGCACCGACCAACAAGTTCCTGCATGAGCGCGGCATGCGCCTGCCGGAGAGCGTGCTGCTGCAAACGGTAACCGGGGATTTTGTCGACGACGACATCTATTACGACCTGCTCGACCCGGCCGACATCGATATGGTGTGCAAACCGGTTTCCGATGCCGTCTACGTCATTCCGTGGGCAATCGAGCCGACTGCCATCGTCATCCACGACACCTTCGACAAGTTCGGCAATCCGATCGAACTGTCGCCGCGCAATGTGCTGAAGAAAGTCCTGCAGCTCTACACCGACAAGGGCTGGAAGCCGATTGTCGCGCCGGAAATGGAGTTCTACCTGACCCAACGTTGTGAAGATCCGGACCTGCCGCTCAAGGCGCCGCTGGGTCGTTCGGGCCGTGCGGAGAGCGGGCGTCAGTCATTCTCCATCGATGCCGCCAACGAATTCGATCCGCTCTTCGAAGACGTCTACGACTGGTGCGAACTGCAAGGCCTGGATCTCGACACGCTGATCCATGAAGACGGCCCGGCGCAGATGGAAATCAACTTCCGCCACGGCGATGCGCTGGATCTGGCCGACCAGATCACCGTGTTCAAACGCACCCTGCGCGAAGCGGCGCTCAAGCACAACGTCACTGCGACATTCATGGCCAAGCCGATCGGCGACGAGCCGGGCAGCGCCATGCACCTGCACCAGAGCGTGGTCGAGATCGCGACGGGTCAGCCGATCTTCGCCGATGCCGAGGGCAACATGAGTGAACTGTTCCGTCATCACATCGGTGGGCTGCAGAAGTACATCCCGAAAGTCCTGCCGATGTTCGCGCCCAACGTCAATTCGTTCCGCCGCTTCCTGCCGGACACCTCGGCACCGGTCAACGTCGAATGGGGCGAGGAGAACCGCACGGTTGGCCTGCGAGTGCCGACTTCGGGCCCTGAATCGATGCGCGTGGAGAACCGTTTGCCCGGAGCCGACGCCAACCCTTATCTGGCGATTGCCGCGAGCCTGCTGTGCGGTTACATCGGCATGGTCGAGAAGATTGAGCCAAGCGCAGCGGTCGAAGGCCGGGCCTACGAACGGCGCAATCTGCGCTTGCCCATCACCATCGAAGAAGCCCTGACGCAAATGGAAGAGTGCCCGAAGGTCGCTGAGTACCTGGGCAGCAAATTCGTCCGCGGGTATGTGGCAGTGAAGCGCGCCGAGCACGAAAACTTCAAACGCGTCATCAGCTCGTGGGAGCGCGAATTCCTGCTGCTCAGCGTCTGACGGCGCCCCGTCCCTGTGGGAGCGAGCCTGCTCGCGAAGACGGCCGCACAGTTGATCGTTCCCACGTTCCCGCGTGGGAATGCATCCCGGGATGCTCTGCGTCCCATCCAAAGCCGAACGCGGAGCGTCCGTTGCGGCATTCCCACGCAGAGCGTGGGAACGATCATTACAAGAAGAGGTGTCGATATGCGTCCATTGAAATCCATACTTCCCGTCGCGCTGAGCGTGCTGTTCAGTGCAGCAGCCCAAGCCGAGCCCCAGGTCAGCGTCTACAACTGGACCGACTACATTGGCGAAACCACCCTCGCCGACTTCCAGAGCAAGACCGGGATCAAGGTGATCTACGACGTCTTCGACTCCAACGAAACCCTTGAAGGCAAACTCCTCGCCGGCCGGACCGGTTACGACGTGGTAGTGCCGTCCAACCACTTCCTCGCCCGTCAGGTAAAGGCCGGCGCGTTCATGAAGCTCGATCGTTCACAGTTACCAAACTGGAAGAACTTGGACCCGAAACTGCTTGAATTGCTTGAGAAAAATGATCCCGGCAATGCGCACTCGGTGCCTTACCTGTGGGGCACCAACGGCATCGGTTACAACGTCGACAAGGTCAAGCAAGTGCTCGGCATCGACCACATCGATTCCTGGGCCGTGCTGTTCGAACCCGAAAATCTGAAGAAGCTCAACCAGTGCGGCGTGTCGATGATGGACTCCGCCGACGAAGTGTTCCCGGCCATCCTCAACTACATGGGCATGGATCCGCGCAGCGAAAACCCTGAGGACTATAAAAAGGCCGAAGCCAAGCTGCTGAGCATTCGCCCGTACATCACCTATTTCCATTCCTCCAAGTACGTCTCGGACCTCGCCAATGGCGACATCTGCATCGCGTTCGGTTATTCCGGCGATGTGTTTCAGGCCGCCAACCGGGCCAAGGAAGCCAGGAACGGTGTGAATATCGCCTATGCCATTCCCAAGGAAGGCGCCAACCTGTGGTTCGATCTGCTGGCGATTCCGGCCGACGCGAGCAACGCCAAAGAGGCCCACGCCTTCATCAATTACCTGCTCGATCCGCAGGTGATCGCCAAGGTCAGCGCTACCGTCGGCTACGCCAACCCGAACCCGGCGGCCAAGCCGTTCATGGATCAGGAATTGGTCAACAATCCTGAGGTGTATCCGCCGCAATCGGTGCTCGACAAACTCTACATTTCCTCGACCCCGCCCCAGGCGATCATGCGTCTGATGACCCGGTCGTGGAGCAAAGTGAAGTCGAACAAATGACTCAGCACAGCGCACAGCACACCCGTTCCTATTACGCTGCTTCTGCACGGGCGACCACACCCTACCCCGCGCTGGACGGCGATCTGATTGCCGACGTCTGCGTGATAGGCGGCGGCTTCACCGGCGTCAATACGGCGATTGAACTGGCGCAGCGCGGCTTGTCGGTGGTTTTGCTCGAGGCGCGGCGCATCGGCTGGGGCGCCAGCGGGCGCAATGGCGGTCAGCTGATTCGCGGCATCGGCCACGAAGTTGAGGGGTTCGCCCGCTATATCGGCCAGGACGGCGTGCGTTATCTGCAGCGCGCCGGCATCGATTCGGTGGAGCTGGTGCGCCAGCGCATCACTGGAAACGCCATCGACTGTGATCTACGTTGGGGCTTTTGCGAATTGGCCAACACCGCCGCGCAATTCGCCGCGTTCAAGCAGGAACAGGACAGCCTCGCCGAACTCGACTATGCCCACGAAACCAGGCTGGTCGGCCCGGAGCAGATCCGTCAGCAAGTGGTCGACGCCGGTGCGTACGCCGGCGGATTGATCGACATGGGTTCGGGGCATTTGCATCCGCTGGATCTGATGCAAGGTGAGGCGCGTCTCGCGGCATCGCTGGGCGTGCGTGTCTTCGAGCACAGCCCGGTGCTGGAAATCCTCCATGGCCCGACTGTCGAGGTCCGTTGCGCCACGGGTTCAGTGCGCGCGGGCAGCCTGGTGCTCGGCTGCAACGCGCATCTGGATGAACTGGAACCGAAACTCAGCGGCAAAGTGCTGCCCGCCGGCAGTTACATCATCGCCACCGAGCCGCTGGACGAGAGCCGCGCCGCGCAGTTGATTCCACAGAACCTGGCGCTGTGCGATCAAAAAGTCGGGCTGGATTATTACCGACTCTCGGCGGATCGACGGTTGTTGTTCGGCGGCGCCTGTCATTATTCCGGCCGCGATCCGGCGGATATCGCTGCCTACATGCGGCCGAAAATGCTCAAGGTGTTCCCGCAACTGGCCGATGTGCGCATCGATTATCAGTGGGGCGGCAAGATTGGCATCACCGCCAATCGCTTCCCCAGGTCGGCCGGCTCAAGCAGCATCCGAACGTGTTTTACGCGCAGGGCTACTCGGGCCATGGCCTCAATGTCACCCATTGGTGTGCGAAGCTGTTGGGCGAAGCCATCCACGCCGGACACAGCCAAGGCATGGACGTGTTCGGCGGCGTGCCGCACATGACGTTCCCTGGCGGCCCTGCCTTGCGCTCGCCACTGCTGGCCCTGGGCATGTTCTGGTATCGCTTGCGTGAAATGCTCGGTTAACAGGCGCTTACACTGATCGTTCCCACGCTCTGCGTGGGAATGCAGCCCGGGACGCTCAGCGCTCCAAACTCGATCAAAAGGTCGCAGCGTTCGGTAGCTCCTTGCACTGCAATCGCGTCCCACGCCAGCTATACACATTTGCTCTATCGCCAAGCACTTCTATATTGATGAAGTGTTTTTGCGTTTCTGACGCTCAGTGCCCGAATAATTGAGGAGGACATGGATGAAGTCGTCAGCCAGCGACGAGCCGCGAGCACCCGGTCAGGCGCCGATCAAAACCCGCCGTTTCGGCATTTCGCTGGTGTGGATCGTGCCCATCGTCGCGGTGCTGGTGGGCATTTCGCTGGTGATCCACAACATCCTGCAGGAAGGCCCGACCATCACCGTCACCTTCAAGACCGGCGATGGCCTGACCGCCAACAAGACTGAAGTCAGGTACCGCAACGTGGTCATCGGCCATGTCTCGGAAGTCGAACTGGCCGACGATCACAGAAACGTCAACGCCACGATCAAACTGGCCAAACAGGCCGAAGCCTTCACCCGCGAGGATTCGCAGTTCTGGGTGGTGCGCCCGCGCATCGGTGCCGGCGGTGTCTCGGGCATCGATACGCTGCTGTCGGGCGACTATATCGGCGCTGACATCGGCCAAGCGAACACTCGGGCAAAGAACTTCAAAGGCCTCGAGAATCCGCCGCCGATCACCTACGGCGAGCCGGGCAAGCGCTTCACTCTGCACACCACCGACCTCGGCTCGCTGGACATCGGCTCGCCCGTTTATTACCGCAAGATTCCCGTCGGCCAGGTGGTGTCCTACGCGCTGGACCCGGATGGCAAAGGCGTCAATATCGAAGTCTTCGTGCATTCGCCCAATGACGCCTACGTCACCGAAAACACCCGCTTCTGGAACGCCAGCGGCATCGACATCAATGTCGGCGCCAACGGCTTTGCGGTGAAAACCGAATCGCTGTCGACCTTGCTGGTCGGCGGCATCGCTTTCCGCGCGCCGGACTACAGCCCCAACGACACGCCGGCCGGCGACGACAAGAATTTCGAACTGTTCGCCAATCAGGCCGCCGCCCTCGCCCCGCCTGACGGCAAAGCGCAGTATCTGGCGCTGCGGTTCGATCAGGCCTTGCGCGGGCTCAAGGTTGATGCGCCTGTGGAGTTTCTGGGTATCGAAATCGGCCGGGTGGTGGCGGTCAATCTCGACTTCGACGAGGTCAAGCGCACCTTTCCGGTGAATGTCGGCATCGTCATTTATCCGCAGCGACTCGGCCGCGCCCACGCGAAAATTCTCAAAACCTACCATGGCGACGAAAACGACGAAGCCACCGGCGCGCGTCTGCTCGGCACTTTCGTTGAAAATGGCCTGCGCGCCCAGGCACGCAATGGCAACCTGCTCACCGGGCAGTTGTATATTTCGCTGGATTTCTACCCCAAAGCACCAAAAGTCGCTTTCGACCCTACGGCACGGCCAATCACCATTCCGACCGTTCCTGGCAGCCTCGAGCAATTGCAGGAAAAACTCGAAGCCATGGTCAACAAGATCAACGCGCTGCCGGTGGAACGCATCGCCAGCAACCTCGACGGCAATCTGGTCGAGCTGCGCAAAGGCCTGAAGCAGTTCAATGCCAAGACCCTGCCGGGCGTACAGAGCACCCTCGCCGACGTCAGCAAGACCTTGCAGTCCGCCAATTCGACTTTGGCCGAGGATTCACCGCAACGTGAGCAGCTGACCGAGACCCTCGACGAGCTCGGGCGCATGTCACGCTCGTTGCGTGAACTGTCGGATTACCTCGGTCGCCACCCTGAGTCGTTGATTCGCGGGCGCCCGGACAACGCCGCGCCGCTGGATCTCAAAGGGCCGCCACGCAATTGAGCACAGGAGCTGCATCCATGGCTTTACCGTTGAAGATCACCGTGCTCGCTGCTGTCGTACTGCTCTGCGCGTGTCGCAGCGACCCGATCAGCTTTCACACCCTGACACCGGCGCAGCCGGCTGTCAGTCGCAACGGCACCGACATCGCCATCGAAAGCATCAGCGTGCCGCCGCAGGTCGATCGCGCGCAAATTGTCATCCGCCAAGGCAACAGCGGCGTGGCGATTCTGGAAACCGATTGGTGGAGCGCCACTCTTGCCGATGAGTTGCGCGGTGCCTTGACCGATCAACTGAGCAGCGGCGTCGGCCAGCAGCGCGCCTCCGTGCGTATCGACGTGCAGCGCTTCGATTCAATTCCCGGCCAGTACGCCTTGATCGACGTGAAATGGCGAGTGCGCCCGCTGAGTGCGGCGGACGCGGCGCTGCTGAGCTGTCGCTCGGTGTTGCAGACGCCTTCAGGGCCGGGCATCGACGAACTGGTGACCGCGCAACAGAACAACGTCAAACGTCTCGCTGCGCAGATCGCGCAAGGTGCCAGCGGCTCGCGCTGCCCGCCGCAGGTCTGACGCCGTTTACAAATCGAAGCGATCCACCGCCCGCCGCCGCTCGTTGTCGTCGCGCACGTCGTAGTTGGCGGTCGTCTGGATATTGCTGTGATGCGCCAGTTTCTGTGCGATCGACAGGTCGTGCTCCTCGATCACCCGAGTGATGAACGAGCGCCGAAAATCGTGGGGCATGATTTTCACCCCGACCTGCGTACCGCGCTGGCGGGCGATGTAGTAAATCGCATGTTTGGTAATGCGCTCGCGGGTGATGTGGCTGCCCCGGCGAATGCGGTTGAACAGAAACGCATCGTCGCTCTCGCCTTCCTTGAGCTGTGAACGACGCAGTTCCAGCCAGGCGTCGAGTTTGGCGAAGGCCCAGGCCGGCGCGTACTTGATCAGCTGTTTGTTGCCCTTGCCGGTGACGGTCAGGCTGCGCTCTTTGAAGTCGACCTGACTCAGATCCAGATCCACCGATTCCGACTTGCGCATGCCGGTGCCGTACAACAGCGCAATCACCGCCGCATCACGCAAGCCCTGTGGTCGTGGGTCGGCAGCGCAGACTTCCATCAGTTCGTGAATCAGCGTGCGCTTGAGGTTGCGCCCCTGGGACAGCCGTGTGCCGGCGATGCCCTTGACCGAGCGCATTTTCAGCAGGTGATCCTGGCTGATCAGGCTCATGCGCCACGCTTCGTTCATCACCCCGCGTACCGCGTTCACGTAAAGCGACGAGGTGTTCGGTGCATAACCGTCGGCCCGCAAAGCGGCGACCAGCGCCACCACGTCTTCCGGTTGCAGGCCGTGCCAAGGGATGTCTTCGATATCGACGTCCTCGAAACCAAGACGGTCGGCGGCATCTTGCAGCACATAGCGCATGGTCAACTGGCTGGAAGGCGCCAGTCGCGCGAGGTAAACGGTCAGCGGATTGCTGTTGGACGGTGCGGGTTGGGTACTCGACAAATCACTCAAACGAAACGGCCTTGAAATAAAAAACGATTCAACAAAAACAATAAATGCATGAAATGAAACGCAAAAAAACGGCGTAGCTCAATGACAGGGGTTGCCGCGAAAGGCCGACAACCTGCCGTTCGAGGCCATAAAAGTCAATCGGGCATTCCCCGAACGGTCTGTTTGCTGCTTTATCAGCACGGTAGGCGAACTGAAACATCGCGCTCTTATGTTCAATGCAGGGACTGCGAACAGGAGTGCGGCATGAAGATCACGGTGTTTGGCAGTGGTTATGTCGGTCTGGTGCAAGCGGCGGTGCTGGCCGAGGTCGGTCACGAGGTCGTGTGCATGGATGTCGACGCGCAGAAGATCGAGCAGTTACGCCAGGGCCACGTCAGTATTTTCGAGCCGGGGCTGGCCAGTCTGGTGCGTGAGGGCCTGGATTCGAAACGCCTGCAATTCACCACCGATGAACGACTCGCGGTGTTGCACGGGCGTGTGGCCTTCATCGCGGTGGGTACGCCGTCACGGGAGGACGGTTCGGCCGATCTGCGCTACGTGTTGGCGGTTGGCGACGCGATCGCCCGGCATCGTGAGCAGCCATTGATTGTGGTGGAAAAGTCCACGGTGCCGGTGGGCACAGGTGACGCTTTGCGCAGCCACATCGAAAAGGCACTGATCAAGGTCGGCCGCCTGCTGCAGTTCGATATTGTCTCCAACCCGGAATTTCTCAAGGAAGGTTCAGCGGTTGCTGATTGCCGGCGGCCGGATCGTATCGTCATCGGTTGCGAAGGCGCAGACGTGCGCGATGTGATGCGCGATCTGTACGCGCCGTTCAACCGCAACCATGAGCGCATCCTGTTCATGGACCTGCGCAGCGCCGAGCTGACCAAATACGCCGCTAACTGCATGCTGGCGACCAAGATCAGTTTCATCAACCAGATCGCCGAACTCGCCGAGCACTTGGGTGCGGACATTGAAGCAGTGCGCCAGGGCATCGGTGCCGATACGCGGATCGGCTATCACTTCATCTATCCGGGTTGCGGCTACGGTGGCTCGTGTTTTCCCAAGGACATGCGCGCGCTGATCCACAGTGCCGAGCAGGCGCATTGCTCCAGTGATCTGCTGCAAGCGGTCGAGGCGATCAACCAGCGGCAGAAGCACAAGCTCTTTGAGCGCATCAACGCGTTCTACCGGGGTGACTTGCGCGGCAGGACCTTTGCCTTGTGGGGCCTGGCGTTCAAGCCCAACACCGACGACATGCGCGACGCGCCGAGTCGGGTGCTGCTCGAAGCATTGTGGGCTGCCGGGGCCAGCGTGCGCGCGTTCGATCCGGAAGCCATGCTGCAAACCCAGAATCTCTATCCAGACGAAGCAAAACTGATGCTGATGGGCACGCCGGAATCGGTACTGGCCGGCGCCGATGCGCTGATCATCTGTACCGAATGGCAACAATTCAAGGCCCCGGATTTCGAGCTGATCAAACAACGGCTCAACAGCCCGGTGATCTTTGACGGCCGTAACCTTTACGACGCCGAGCGTCTGGCACGCAATGGCTTTCAGTATTTCCCGATGGGCCGTGGTGAATCGTGCAGGTTGCCGATCACATTGCGGCAGCGGCCGGCGGCGTCTGATGTAGCCTGAACCGGCCCGCCGGTGGCCAGTGATGACAGTGGACTGCACACAGACCCTGTGGAGCTGGCTTGCCAGCGATGACGGAATATCAGCCGATTCAAATGTTGCCTGACACACCGCAATCGCTGGCAAGCCAGCTCCCACAGGGACAATGTGCATGGGGGCGATGGAGGTTGACCGGTGACGTTTGCCCAGAGAGGATGGCGTTCGCCCCAGGCATTCCGAATAAGGACATTCCCCTTCCGTGGCCACCTATTCACCTTTCATCCGCCGGCTGATGCTCAGCTCGCTGACCGTGGTCATCAGCCGTGCCCTGGTCAGTCCGCTGCTGACGCTGCTCCTCAGCAACAAGCTCGGCCTCGATCCGCAGGATGTCGGCTTGCTGCTGGGCATCGCCGTGTTCAGCGCCACGCTGCTGTCGCTCTACGGCGGCTACATCATCGACAAGCTGGACAAGCGCCAGTTACTGATCCTGAGCATGCTCTCCAGCGGTATCGGCCTGATCCTGCTGACTTTCGCGCAGAACCTGTATCTGGTGACCGTCGTGCTGATCATCAGCGAAACGGCCTCGGCGCTGTTTCTCATCGGCAGCAAGGCAATCCTCAGTGAACACCTGCCGGTGGGCCAGCGGGTCAAGGCGTTTTCCCTCAACTACACCCTGACCAATATCGGTTACGCGATTGGCCCGATGATTGGCGTGGTGATTGCCGGCGTGCAGCCCGCGGCCCCTTTCATCGTTGCCGGTGCGATCGCCATTGGCAGTATTTTCCTGCTGCTCGGCGCGGCCAGGGATGCCAGTCCGATAACTTCCGGCAGTGCACCGCAAAGTTTCCTCAACACGCTGATGATCCTGAAAAACGACCGCACCATGGTGCTGTTCACCCTTGGCTGCCTGCTCAGCACATTGGTGCACGGGCGTTTCACCCTGTACCTGTCGCAATACCTGCTGGTCACCCATGATCAGCAACAAATGCTCGACACCATGGCCGCCCTGCTCGCCTGTAACGCAATCACGGTGATCCTGCTGCAATATCAGATCGGTCGCTGGCTCAGCCGCGAACACCTGCGTCACTGGATTGCCGGCGGCACCGCGCTGTTCATCGTCGGGCTGATCGGTTTCAGTCTGGCCGACAGCCTGATTGGCTGGTGCGTTGCGATGTTCATCTTCACCTTGGGCGAGATGATCATCTATCCGGCCGATTTCCTCTTCGTCGACACCCTCGCCCCGGAGGCACTGCGCGGCAGCTACTACGGCGCGCAGAACCTGGCGGCACTCGGCGGCGGCGCGAGCCCGGTGATTTGCGGGTTTCTCTTGATGCACACGCCCGCGCCGAGCATGTTCTATGCGCTGAGCGGATTGGCGGCACTGGGCGGTTATCTATGTTTCGTCAGCGCACGTCGCGCCGCTTCAGTGCAAAAATAGTGCACTAAAACTGCATTTATATGAATTTGTCAGCATCGAGTTTGATCGGCAAACTACGTGCGTTCCTCCCCCAATGTTGGAACGCTTCGAGGGCTTTCCGGATTTGCCGGACAAGTCCTTTTTTGCCCCGGATTTTGTAAAGGATCAGTTCTACATGCTTGCTCGCTGGTTGCCCGCTGCCATCAACACCCGTCCCACTGAATGGAGCCGTGCCGCGATCGGCATGGCCCTGGGCACGCTGTTCAGTGTGTGGATGTGTGCGCAGGTGTTCGGGCATGACGTTGCCTTTCACCTGATCGGCCCGCTGGGTGCTTCGGCGGTGCTGCTGTTCGCCGTATCCTCCGGCGCCCTCGCCCAGCCGTGGTCGATTCTCGGCGGCTACCTGTGTGCCGGTGTGGTCGCTTTGCTGGTGGCCCACGTGCTCGGCCGCACGCTGGGCAGCGCCTGCCTCGCCGCCGGCATGGCGGTGATTCTGATGTGCTGGCTGCGTTGCCTGCACCCGCCGGCGGGCGCATTGGCGTTGACCCTGGTGCTGGCCGACCCTGCGACCATCGCCATGGACTGGAAAGCCATGGAACCGGTGATGCTCGGCGCCCTGTGCATGCTCGCCAGCGCGCTGGCCTACAACAATCTGACCCGCATCCGCTACCCGAAACGCGCCGCCGATCCTGCGCCGCCCGTGGTCCCGGTCGACCGCCAGGCGATCACCGCCGAAGACCTCAAGCTTGCGCTGGCGGACATGGAAGCCTTCATCGACGTCACCCCCGAAGACCTCGAACGCCTGATCCACGCCAGCGAACTGCACGCCAAACGCCGCAGCATTACCGAAACTTTCAGATAGGCCCTGTAGTAGCTGACGAGTGCAACGAGGCTGCGATCTCTTGATTTCAAGAACCAAGATCAAAAGATCGCAGCCTCGTTGCACTCGTCAGCTACTACACACAAAAACGCAGATTCCCCCTGCACATATCCCCGTTGTACACGGCAAATTTGCACTGTTACGATCCGCTAACGCCCGCGCGCGGGCTTTTCGAATAAAGACAATAAAAAGCAGGGAGTTACAGATGACAGCTCAGGCTTCATCCCGGCGGACCCCGTCCATGGATGCCATGCAAAACGACGTGCTGGCCGAGGTGCGCAATCATATCGGCCACCTGACCCTCAACCGCCCTGCGGGCCTCAATGCAATCACCCTCGACATGGTGCGTCTGCTGCAACAGCAGCTCGATGCCTGGGCGTCTGATGCCGAGGTGCACGCCGTGGTATTGCGCGGCGCCGGTGAAAAGGCTTTCTGCGCCGGCGGCGATATTCGTTCGCTGTACGACAGCTACAAGAGCGGCGACACGCTGCACGAAGATTTCTTTGTCGAGGAATACGCCCTCGACCTGACCATTCATCACTACCGCAAACCGGTGCTGGCCTTGATGGACGGTTTCGTCCTCGGCGGCGGCATGGGCCTGGTGCAAGGCGCCGATCTGCGCGTGGTGACCGAGAAGAGCCGACTGGCGATGCCGGAAGTGGCCATCGGTTATTTCCCCGACGTCGGCGGCAGTTATTTCCTGCCACGCATTCCCGGTGAACTGGGGATTTATCTGGGCGTCAGCGGCGTGCAGATTCGCGCCGCCGATGCGCTGTACTGTGGCCTCGCCGACTGGTATCTGGACAGCAGCAAACTTGCGCTGCTCGATGAGAAACTCGATCAGATGGAGTGGCAGGACACGCCGCTCAAGTCGCTGCAGAACCTGCTGGCCAAGCACGCCGTGCAAACCCTGCCCGATGCGCCACTCGAGGCGCTGCGCCCGGCGATCGACCACTTCTTCGCCCTGCCCGACGTGCCGAGCATGATCGAGCAACTGCGCGCCGTTACCGTTGCCGACAGCCACGAATGGGCGCTCACCACGGCGGATCTGCTGGAAACCCGCTCGCCGCTGGCCATGGCCGTGACCCTGGAAATGCTCCGTCGCGGCAGGCACCTGAGTCTGGAGCAGTGCTTTGCGCTGGAGCTGCATCTGGACCGCCAGTGGTTTGCCCGGGGCGACCTGATCGAAGGCGTGCGCGCCCTGCTGATCGACAAGGACAAGTCACCGCGCTGGAACCCACCGACCGTCGCTGAGCTGGACGCTGGGCAGGTCGGCAGTTTCTTCCATGGTTTTGATGAGAGCGGGAGCTGAGTCATGCACGATCTCGAACTGACTGAAGAACAAGTGATGATCCGCGACATGGCCCGGGATTTTGCCCGTGGTGAAATCGCCCCGCACGCGCAAGCCTGGGAAAAGGCCGGCTGGATCGACGATGCCCTGGTGGCGAAGATGGGTGAGCTGGGCCTGCTCGGCATGGTCGTGCCCGAGGAATGGGGCGGCACTTACGTCGATTACGTCGCCTATGCGCTGGCCGTTGAGGAAATCTCCGCTGGCGACGGCGCCACTG
Source organism: Pseudomonas sp. B21_DOA (assembly GCA_030544685.1). Classification (NCBI taxonomy): domain Bacteria; kingdom Pseudomonadati; phylum Pseudomonadota; class Gammaproteobacteria; order Pseudomonadales; family Pseudomonadaceae; genus Pseudomonas; species Pseudomonas sp. B21_DOA. The sequence continues at coordinate 4,059,963 of CP086683.1, forward strand.
GTGCGTTCATGAGTATCCACAACTCGGTCGGCTGTGGCCCGGTGCTCAACTACGGCAGCGATGAGCAGAAACAAACCTGGCTGGCCGATCTGGCCAGCGGGCAAACCATCGGTTGCTTCTGCCTGACCGAACCCCAGGCCGGCTCCGAAGCACACAACCTGCGCACCCGTGCCGAACTGCGCGACGGCCAATGGGTGATCAACGGCGCCAAGCAATTTGTCAGCAATGGCAAGCGGGCGAAACTGGCGATCGTCTTCGCCGTGACCGATCCGGATCTGGGCAAGAAAGGTCTTTCGGCGTTTCTGGTACCGACCGATACACCGGGTTTCATCGTCGATCGCACCGAACACAAAATGGGCATCCGCGCTTCCGACACCTGCGCGGTAACGCTGAACAACTGCAGCATTCCCGAAGCCAACCTGCTCGGCGAGCGTGGCAAAGGCCTGGCGATTGCCCTGTCCAACCTTGAAGGCGGACGCATCGGCATCGCCGCGCAGGCATTGGGTATCGCCCGGGCAGCGTTTGAAGCGGCGCTGGCCTACTCGAAAGACCGGGTGCAATTCGACAAGCCGATCATCGAGCACCAGAGCATCGCCAATCTGCTGGCTGACATGCACATGCAGATCAACGCCGCGCGGTTACTGATCCTGCATGCGGCGCGACTGCGCACGGCGGGTAAGCCGTGTTTGTCCGAGGCATCACAGGCCAAGCTGTTCGCATCGGAAATGGCCGAGAAGGTGTGTTCGTCGGCGATCCAGATTCATGGCGGCTACGGCTATCTTGAGGATTACCCGGTCGAGAAGTACTACCGCGATGCGCGGATTACTCAGATCTATGAAGGGTCGAGCGAGATACAGCGGATGGTGATTGCGCGGGATTTGAAGAACTATCAGTTGTAAAGCTTCGCGAGCAGGCTCGCTCCCACATTGGACGGTGCAGATCCTGTGGGAGCGAGCCTGCTCGCGAAAGCGTCAGCTTAGGCACCGCATCTATTTGCCTTGGAATGCAGCCTCACGCTTGGCAATAAACGCCGCCATCCCTTCCTTCTGATCCTGCGTCGCAAACGCGGCATGGAACACCCGGCGCTCAAAGCGCACGCCCTCGGTCAGGTTGACCTCGAACGCGCGGTTGACGCTCTCCTTGATCATCATCGCAATCGGCAGTGACTTGCCGGCGATCACCGCTGCAACTTTCAGCGCCTCATCAAGCAGCTCATCGCTCGGCACGATCCGCGCGACGATGCCGCAACGCTCGGCTTCCACCGCGTCGATCATGCGCCCGCTCAGGCACATTTCCATGGCTTTGGCTTTGCCCACGGCGCGGGTCAGGCGTTGGGTGCCGCCCATGCCCGGCAGCACGCCGAGGTTGATTTCCGGCTGGCCGAATTTGGCGTTGTCGCCAGCCAGGATGAAGTCGCACATCAGCGCCAGTTCACAACCGCCGCCAAGGGCAAAACCATTGACCGCCGCAATGATCGGCTTGCGCCGGTTCGCGACACGATCGCTGTCGCTGAACAGATCGTCCATGTAGATCTGCGGATAGGTCAGCTCGGCCATTTCCTTGATGTCCGCGCCGGCGGCGAAGGCTTTTTCGAACCGGTGAGGACGATGCAGCCAATGTGCGCATCGGCTTCCAGCGTATCGAGGGCGTGGTTCACTTCGCTGACCAGTTGCGCGTTCAGCGCGTTCAGCGCCTGTGGCCGGTTGAGGGTGATCAGGCCGACGCGGTCGCGGGTTTCCAGCAGAATCGTTTCGTAAGTCATGAATAAAATTCCTTGTCAGAGATTGCGCGAAATGACCATGCGCTGAATGTCGCTGGTGCCTTCGTAGATCTGGCAGACGCGCACGTCGCGGTAGATGCGTTCCAGCGGGAAGTCGTTGAGGTAACCGTAACCGCCGAGGGTTTGCAAGGCCATGGAACAGACCTTCTCGGCCATTTCCGAGGCGAACAGCTTGGCCATCGATGCCTCGACCAGCGCCGGTTGGCCGCTGTCACGCAAGGCTGCGGCGTAATGCACCATCTGCCGGGCGACGGCAATTTGCGTGGCCATGTCCGCCAGGCGGAACGCCACGGCCTGATGCTCGATGATCGGCTTGCCGAAGGTGTCACGCTCGCGGGCGTAATCGCGAGCGGCTTCGAACGCGGCGCGGGCCATGCCGACAGCTTGCGAGGCGATTCCTACGCGGCCGCCTTCGAGGTTGGCCAAGGCGATCTTGTAGCCCTCGCCCTCTTCGCCAAGGCGGTTGGCGACCGGCACTTTCACCTCTTCGAAGAGGATCTGACAGGTGTCGGAGGCGTGCTGGCCAAGTTTGTCTTCGACCCGCGCAACCTTGTAGCCCGGCGAGTCGGTCGGCACGATAAACGCGCTGATCCCGCGCTTGCCGGCGCTCGGGTCGGTCACGGCAAACACGATCACGATGCCGGCGTTCTGCCCTGAGGTGATGAACTGTTTGCAGCCGTTGAGCACGTAGTGATCGCCTTCCAGCCGCGCACGGGTTTTCAGGCTGCTGGCATCGGAACCGGCCTGCGGTTCGGTCAGCGCGAAGGCGCCGAGCATGGCGCCGCTGGCCAGCGGTTTGAGGAAGCGTTCGCGCTGGTCGTCATTGCCGAACTTGAGAATCGGCACGCAGCCGACCGAGTTGTGCACGCTCATGATCGTCGAGCACGCACCGTCGCCGGCGGCGATTTCTTCCAGGGCCATGGCGTACGCCAGGTAGCCGGTGTCACAGCCGCCCCACTGTTCTGGCACGAGCATGCCGAAAAAGCCCAGCTCGGCCATCTCGGCGATGGCTTCCCTGGGGAAACGGTGCTCGCGATCCCACTCGGCGGCGAACGGCTTGAGCCGCTCCTCGGCAAACTGCCGGGCCATGTCGCGGATCTGGGTTTGATCTTCGTTGGGGATCATGGTGAGTCCTTAATTCTTCCAAACAACCACAAAACCTGTGGGAGCTGGCTTGCCAGCGATGAGGCCGTCACATCCAACATTGATGGTGACTGATCCATTGCCATCGCGGGCAAGCCCGCTCCCACAAGGTCAACTGTCAACCTCAATAGACGCATTCCACAGCCATGGCCGTGGCTTCGCCGCCGCCAATGCAGATCGCTGCAATCCCGCGCTTGAGCTGTTTCTGCCGCAGCGCCGCGAGCAACGTCACCAGAATCCGCGCCCCCGAGGCGCCGATCAGGTGGCCCAGTGCGCAGGCGCCGCCATGCACATTGAGCTTGTCGTGGGGAATCTCCAGGTGCGTCATCGCTGCCATGCCGACCACGGCGAACGCTTCGTTGACTTCAAACAGATCCACCTGATCCAGCGCCCAACCGGTCTTCTTCACCAGTTTCTTGATCGCGCCGATCGGTGCGGTGGGAAACAGGCCAGGGGTATCCGCGAACGCAGCGTGGCCGTGAATCACCGCCAGCGGTTTGAGGCCCAGTTGCTGCGCGTGGGACTGGCGCATCAGCACCAGCGCTGCCGCGCCGTCGGAGATCGAGCTGGAGTTGGCCGCCGTCACCGTGCCGCCCTCGCGGAACGCCGGTTTCAGCGAGGCAACCTTGTCGAGTTTGGCTTTTGGCGGCTGTTCATCATTGCTGATCACCACCTGCTCTTTGCCGACGGTCACGGTCAGCGGGACGATTTCGTCGTGGAAGCTGCCGTCCTTGATCGCCTGCTGCGCGCGGGTGGTCGAGGCGATGGCAAAAGCATCCTGCGCTTCGCGGCTGAAGCCGTTGGCCTCGGCGCAATCCTCGGCGAAGGTGCCCATCAGGCGGCCCTTGTCGTAAGCATCTTCGAGGCCGTCGAGGAACATCGAATCAAGCACGCGGCCATGGCCCATGCGATAGCCGGCGCGGGCGCGATCGAGCAGGTACGGTGAGTTGGACATGCTTTCCATGCCGCCGGCGATCACCACGTCGGCACTGCCGGCGAGCAGCATGTCGTGGGCCATGATGGTGGTCTGCATGCCCGAGCCGCACATCTTGTTGACCGTGGTGCAGCGGGTCGATTTATCCAGCCCGGCACCCAGCGCAGCCTGGCGTGCCGGCGCTTGGCCGAGGCCGGCGGGCAATACGCAGCCGAACAGCACTTCATCAACCGCGTCACTGGCGACACCGGCGCGTTCGACCGCTGCCTTGATCGCCGCCGCGCCGAGTTGTGGTGCGGTGAGACTTTTCAGTTCGCCTTGAAAGCCGCCCATCGGTGTGCGGACGGCGCTGACGATAACAATCGGATCGTTGGCAATAGTCATGACAAATCCTCCTTACTTGGCGGCCATGCGCAAGGCGCCGTCGAGACGGATCACTTCGCCGTTGAGCATGCTGTTTTCAATGATGTGACGCACCAGCGCGGCGTATTCGGCAGGCTTGCCCAAGCGCGGCGGGAATGGCACGCCGGCGGCGAGCGAGTCGCGCACTTCCGGGGTCATGCCGGCCATCATCGGCGTTTCGAAAATGCCCGGCGCGATGGTCATCACGCGGATGCCGAAGCGCGCCAGTTCGCGCGCAGCTGGCAGGGTCAGGCTGGCGATTGCGCCTTTCGACGCCGAGTACGCGGCCTGGCCGATCTGGCCGTCGAACGCTGCGACCGAGGCGGTGTTGATGATTACTCCGCGCTCACCGTCAGCATTGGCTTCGCTTTCGGCAATCGCCGCAGCGGCGAGGCGCAGCATGTTGAAACTGCCGATCAGGTTGACGTTGATCACTTGCGCGAAACTGCTGAGTGCGTGCGGGCCGTTCTTGCCGAGAATCTTCTCGCCGCGAACGATGCCGGCGCAGTTGATCAGCCCGTTGACGCTGCCAAATGCGGCGATGGTTGCTTGCACCGCCGCTTCCGCAGCCGCCTCATTGCTGATGTCGGCAACCACGCTTTGCGCACCGAGACGCTGGGCCTGAGCGGCGACGGCTTCGGCGTTCATGTCGACCAGCATGACTTTGGCGCCGGCACTGACCAGCAATTCAGCGCTGGCGGCACCGAGGCCTGAGGCGCCGCCGGTGACGATAAAAACCTTGTTCTCGATCTGCATGACAGTGTTTCCTTGGATTCAAGCTGAAACGTTGTGCGCCGCGGCCTCTTGAGCCTTGGCGATTTCCTGGTTGCGCAAGATAAAGCGCTGCAATTTGCCACTTGGGGTTTTGGGCAATTCGCTGACAAATTCGATTTCACGCGGGTACGAATGCGCGGCCAGACGCTTGCGCACGTGTTGGCGCAGTTCTTCGGCCAACTCCGGCGCGGCGCGGTACTGCGCGCTCAGCACGACAAAGGCTTTGACCAGTTCGGTGCGTTCCGGGTCGGGTTTGCCGACGACCGCCGCTTCGACCACGGCAGGGTGTTCGATCAGGGCACTTTCCACGTCGAACGGGCCGACGCGGTAGCCCGAGGTGGTGATCACGTCATCGCTGCGGCCGACGAAGCTGATGCTGCCGTCCGGGTTCCACTCCACGGTGTCGCCGCTCAGGTAGTAGTTGCCGACGAAAGCCTTGGTCGGCGCGCCTTCGTAGCCGCCGAACCAGCACATCGGCGACTGCGGGCGGTCGATGGCGAGAATGCCCGGCTGACCGACGCCGAGTTCGTTGTACTGCTCATCGAGCACGACGATGCGATGCCCCGGCGAAGCGAAACCGGCAGCGCCGACATGCACCGGGTGCTCGAGGCCGTGGTGGTTGCACAGCACCATGCCCAGTTCCGTCTGGCCGTAGTGGTCGTGGATAACCACGTCGAGGTTATCGGCGAACCAGCGGATCACTTCCGGGTTCAGCGGCTCACCGGCGCTGCTGACGATGCGCAGCTTGCCCTTGATCGATCTGGCGAACGCCTCTCCTCCGGCAATCAGCAGTCGATAGGCAGTGGGCGAGCCGGTGAGATTGGTAATGCCATATTTGTTGATTACCCGGCAGGTGCTTTCGAGGGTGAACGGGCCATCGTAGAAGGTGATCGGGTGCCCGAGCGCCAACGGCCCGGTGACGCCGAAATAAATGCCGTAGGCCCAGCCCGGATCGGCGACATTCCAGAACGCGTCTTCGGGGCGCAGGTCCACCGCATCACGGGTGTAGCTCTGGAAAGCGACGATGGCTTTGAGCGGCACTGACAGTGCCTTCGCCGGCCCCGTGGTGCCCGAGGTGAACATCAGCAGGAACGGGTCTTCGCCGGTTAGTAGCACCGGTTCGCAGACGCTGGAATAGTTGGCCAGCTCAGCCCAGAAACTGAAATCACCACGAACGATGCCCTGACCTTTGGCGCCACCAACGGTGGCGATGGTCGGGCATGCGCTGACTTCATTGAGCTTGGGGCGGTTGACCGCGTCGGTGACGACAACTTTCGCCCCGGAACTGTTCAGGCGATGTTCGAGGGCTTTCGGCCCGAATGCAGTGAATAGCGGCTGATACACCGCGCCGATGCGCCAGGTGGCGAGCACGGTGATGAGTAATTCGACGTTGCGCGGCAGCAGGCCGGCGACCTTGTCGCCCTTCTGCACGCCCTGGGCGAGGAGGAAATTGGCGAAACGCGCGGCTTTGTCTTGCAGATCAGTGAAGGTGTAAGTCGCACTTGAGCCGTCGCGACCTTCCCAGAACAACGCAATGCGCCCGGGCAAGGCATGGCGGTCGCAACATTCGACGCAGGCGTTGAGCGCAGCGAGCGTGCCGCTGAGCGATGCATCGACGGTGTGCTGATAGTTGAACTGTTCGGTGGCAGACAAGTAATCGCGCATTGCCAGAATCCCTCGGTGTTTTTATTAGGCTGGGAACCGTAAACAACACAGGGATAGTCGCGCCGCGCGGGACTCGGGGCAATGGTCAAAGTTATCAAAGTGGCTGACTGGTTTGGCCAAGCCTTGTAAGGGGAATGATCACGTGGCCCTGGGTGGGAGCGAGCCTGCTCGCGAAGGCGTCGGGTCAGACCACCTCATTGAGGATCAGTGTGCGGTAATGCCCCGGATTCGACCCGGACCATTTGCGAAACGCCTTGTAGAACGAACTGGCATCAGCAAAACCCAGCCGTGCAGCAATCTCGACGAAACTGATCGAGGGCTCTGCCAGCCAGGTAATCGCCAGCTCTTTTCGCACGCTGTCTTTCAGGCCCTGATAGGTCTGCCCTTCTTCGGCGAGACGGCGGCGCAGCGTGGACGCCGAAATACACAGTTGCTGGGCCAGCGCTTCGGTTTCCGGCCATTGCTCGGCGGGCAGCTGTCGCAGATCCTGTTTGATCCGGCTGGCCAGGCTGTCGGGGTCGCGGTACTTGACCAGAATGTTGGCCGGCGCCTGGGCCAGAAAGCGCTTGAGCTCTTCGGCACTGCGTTTGATCGGCAGATCGAGGCAATCGGCGGAAAAGATCATTCGTGTCCGTGGTCGCTCGAAACGCAGGTTTTCCGAAAACATCACCCGATAGTCGTCAGTGAAATCCGGTTCGGCGCAGCGCAGTTCAATCGCCAGAATCGGAATCCGCCGCCCGGCCAGCCAGCACGCGACGCCATGCACGATCATCCAGTAAGTGAAATAGGTAAAGGCGCGGCGCGGCTCGGCGTCGTCTTCGAGCAGGACGATTTCGGCCAGGCTCTGCTGATGCACCAGTTGCGCCGGCAGCTTTTCCAGCATCAGTGAAAGGAAACTCAGGCCAGTATCCAGTGCCGCCGCCAGCGTCGGTTGCGCCATGGCGCTGCGACACAAAAACGCCAGGCTGCCGGACTTGAGCGGGCGTGGGTCCATGCCGAAGAACTCGTCATCACCGCGTCGTGCCAGCAGGCGCCAGAGTCTGGCGTATTGCGAAGCCGGCACCCTGCCCTCGTCGGCCGTTAACTGAGCCGGATCGATGCCGACCTTGCTCAACGCCTCATCGCTGGCCGCGCCCGGGGCACAACTCTGCAGCAGCGCTTCGCGCACCAGTTGAATGGCAATGGTGTCTTTTTCCGCCATGGAGCGAGATGAGCCTTGTTATTTTCGGGTGGTGGGCATCTTAACCCAGCTCCTGATTTCACCGCAGGACCAATGTGGGAGCGAGCCTGCTCGCGAAAGCGGTGTGTCAGATAAAGACATGTCACAGGCATACCGCATTCGCGAGCAGGCTCGCTCCCACAGGAATCACAGTTGTTCAGCTAAGGTTCAGCTAAATGTCAATGAATGCCATTTGGGAATGAGTGTCATTATGTTACAACTTAGCCTCCTATCTAAATCGCTGTGGCTAGCCAATGCTCGTTCCCTTTTTGATCATGTTGCGCGAAGGCATCGAGGCCGCGCTCATCGTTGGCATCATCGCCAGTTACCTGCAGCAGACCGGCCGCGGCCAGTGGATGCCGGCCGTATGGATCGGTGTCTTCCTCGCCGCTGCCCTCGCCTTGCTGGTCGGTGGTGGCCTGGAACTGGTCAGTGCTGAATTTCCGCAAAAGCAGCAGGAGCTGTTCGAAGGTGTAGTCGGCCTGGTCGCGGTGGGCATCCTCAGTTCCATGGTGTTCTGGATGCGCAAGGTCGCGCGGTCGATCAAGCACTCGCTGCAAGCCTCGCTGGATCAGGCGCTGACGCAATCCAGGCATCAGGTGATTGCATTGATCGCCATGGTTTTCTTCGCCGTCGCTCGCGAAGGCCTGGAGACGGTGTTCTTCCTGCTCGCCGTGTTCCAGCAAAGCGAAGGCCCGGGCGCGCCGATTGGCGCCCTGCTCGGCCTGGTCCTGGCGGTGATCGTCGGTTTCCTGATCTACAGCGGCAGCATGCGCCTCAACCTCTCGGCGTTCTTCAAGTGGACCGGGTTGTTCATCCTGGTAGTCGCCGCCGGCATCCTCGCCAACTCGGTGCAGGCGCTGCATGAAGCCGGTCTGTGGAATCACCTGCAAACCGTGCTGTTCGACTTCAGCGCGACGCTGCCGATGGACGGCCCGCTCGGCTCGGTGCTGGCCGGCATGTTCGGTTATCAGGATGCGCCGACCGTCAGCACCCTCGGTGCGTACCTGATTTATCTGCTGCTGGCGCTGGTGATGTTCTTCATGCCCGCGCCTCGCCAGGCAACGCCAACGACTTCCGTTTCCAACCAATAAGGGCACCCATGTCTGACATTCAAACCCCTCGGCCCTGCGTTGGGCGCTGGCCGGCTCGGTAGTGCTGATGATCGCCGCCGGTGGATTGTTCTGGTACGCCTCGAACATGGCCGCCGCCAAGCGTCAGCACAACCACGACGAAATCATCGTCAATATCCATCCGCACAGTTGTGAGCCGAATGCGCTGACGGTGCCGGCCGGCCGCGCCAGCTTCCGCATCGTCAACCGCTCCGAGCGTGCGGTCGAGTGGGAAATTCTCGACGGCGTGCTGGTGGTCGAAGAGCGGGAAAACATCGCCCCGGGCCTGAGCCAGGTGATCAACGCCAACCTGCAACCGGGCGACTACGCGATCACCTGCGGCTTGCTCAGCAACCCGCGCGGCACCTTGCACGTCACACCGACGGCAGCGTCGGATGCCGCCGCCAAGGCCAAGCCGTCAATGGTGGCGTTCGTTGGACCATTGTCGGAATTTCGCGTGTATCTGGCCGTTCAGGGCAGCGCGTTGATCAAAGCGGCGACGGCGCTGAATCAGGCGGTCGCCAGTGGCGATCTTGCGCAGGCGCAAGCGTTGTACCTGCCGGCGCGTGCCGCGTATCAGCGTCTGGCGCCGGCGGCGCAGCGTCTGGCCGAGCTGGACAATCACATCAATGCCCGCGCCGATTATTTCGAGAAGCGCGAGCAGGATCCGGCTTTTGTCGGTTTCCATCGCCTCGAATACGCGCTGTTTCAGCAGCGCAAACTCGACGATGTCGCGCCGATTGCCCCGCGCCTGCTCGCTGACGTCACCGAGCTCAAACAGCAATTGCTCGCCCAGTCACTGCCACCGGAGCAACTGGTGAGCATCGTCGTGCGCAACCTCAACAGCCTCGCCGAGGTGCGCGCTGCCAGCGGAGAAGAAGAGCGCTACAGCCACAGCGATCTCAACGGTTTCGCCGCCAACGCGCAAACCGCGCGCAAGGTCGTCGACCTGTTGCGCCCAATGCTGAGCAAATCCTCCGCTGACGTGTTGGCGAACGTCGATCAGGCGCTGAGTGATTTCGACAGCCAGCTCAACGCGTTCAAATCCGCCGATGGCTACGTCAGTTACGACGCCGTGACCGCCGCGCAACGCCAGCAGATCGCCGCCAAAGCCAAGACTCTGGCCACGGCGCTGGATGGCATCGACCCCGCCCTCGGCCTTTCCGGCCTGTAAGCAGAAGACGACCCGATGAACGATTCAGAACCACTCAACCTGCAACGACGTCGCGTGCTGATGGGCATGGGCGCCGCCGGTGTCGCCCTTGCCGGATCGGCGCTGAGCTGCCCGGCCATGGCCGCCGCACCGGCACAAGTCACCGAAGCACCGAGCAGCGACAAGACCGAAGATCGCCACGATTTCCACGGCGTACACCAGGCCGGCATCGTTACCCCGCGCCCGGCCTCGGGAATGCTGGTGGCGTTCGATGTGCTGGCCAGTGATCGCGAAGACCTCGAGCGGCTGTTCCGCACCCTCAACGAACGCATTGCGTTTTTGATGAAGGGCGGCCCGGTCGCACAGATCGATCCGAAACTGCCGCCGCCGGACTCCGGCATCCTCGGCCCGGTAGTCACCCCGGACAACCTGACCATCACCGTTTCCGTCGGCGATTCGCTGTTCGACGAGCGCTTCGGTCTGGCGGCGGCAAAGCCCAAGCGTCTGCAACGCATGGTCGGCTTTCCCAACGATGCGCTGGATGCCGATTGCTGCCATGGCGACCTGAGCCTGCAGTTCTGCGCCAACACCGCCGACACCAACATTCACGCGCTTCGCGATATCGTCAAAAACCTCCCCGACCTGCTGCTGGTGCGCTGGAAACAGGAAGGCAGCGTACCGCCGCAAGCGCCGGCCAAACCCGGTGTGCCGGCGCAGTCGGCGCGCAACTTTCTCGGTTTTCGCGATGGCTCGGCCAACCCTGATTCCAACGACGCCAAAGCCATGGACCGCATCGTCTGGGTGCAACCGGACAGTGACGAACCGGCCTGGGCTGCCCATGGGAGTTATCAAGCGGTGCGCATCATCCGCAACTTCGTCGAGCGCTGGGATCGCACGCCCTTGCAGGAGCAGGAAAGCATTCTCGGCCGGGTCAAGAGCAGCGGCGCGCCCTTCGGTGGCCAAACTGAAAGCGAAGTGCCGGATTACAGCAAGGATCCGGCCGGCAAGCTGACCAAACTAGACGCGCACATCCGATTGGCCAACCCGCGCACCGCCGCAACCCAGGCCAACCTGATCCTGCGCCGGCCGTTCAACTACTCCAACGGCGTCAACAAGAACGGCCAACTCGACATGGGCCTGCTGTTCATCTGCTACCAGGCCGACCTGGAAAAAGGCTTTATCACCGTGCAAACCCGCCTCAATGGCGAGCCGCTTGAGGAATACCTCAAACCGGTCGGCGGCGGTTACTTCTTCACCCTGCCCGGCGTGACCGGCGATGACGATTTCATCGGTCGTTCGTTACTGGCTGCCACCTCCCACAACAAAACCGCATGACACCCAACCGACACTGGAGCCGCCCCATGAAAAAGACGCCACTCGCGTTATTGCTGACCCTTGGTTTGCTCAACACCCCGCTGTCGGCGTTCGCCGCGACTGCGCCGCTGGATCTGGTGGGGCCGGTGTCGGACTACAAGATTTACGTCACCGAAAAACTCGATGAACTGGCCAGCCACACCCAGCAGTTCACCGACGCCGTGAAGAAAGGCGATCTGGCCACCGCGCAGAAGCTCTACGCGCCGACGCGGGTGTATTACGAGTCGATCGAGCCGATTGCCGAGCTGTTCAGCGATCTCGATGCGTCCATCGACTCGCGTGTCGACGACCACGAAAAAGGCGTGAAGGCTGAAGATTTCACCGGCTTCCACCGCATCGAATATTCGCTGTTCGCGGAGAAATCCACCCAGGGCCTGGATGCATTGGCCGACGGCTTGAACAAGGACGTGCAGGATCTGCAAACCCGTGTGGCCGGGCTGACTTTCCCGCCGGAGAAAGTCGTCGGCGGCGCTGCTGCGCTGTTGGAAGAAGTCGCGGCGACGAAGATCTCCGGCGAGGAGGATCGCTACAGCCACACGGACCTGTACGACTTCCAAGGGAATATCGACGGCGCGAAGAAGATCGTCGATCTGTTCCGCCCGCAGATCGAACAGCAGGACAAAGCGTTCGTAGCGAAAGTCGACAAGAACTTCGCCACGGTCGACAGGATTCTGGCCAAGTACAAGACCGCGGATGGCGGCTTTGAAACCTACGACAAAGTGAAGGACAACGACCGCAAAGCGCTGGTCGGACCGGTGAATACGCTGGCGGAGGATTTGTCGATGATGCGCGGGAAGTTGGGTCTGAATTAAATCTTCAGCGCCTCATCGCGGGCAAGCCCGCTCCCACAGGTTTCTAGGTGTGCACAGGCTTTGTGAACGACATCGAACACTGTGGGAGCGGGCTTGCCCGCGATAGCGATTTCAGCAGCGCTAGAGAATCCTGTAGAGCAACCGCTCAATCCTCACCCGGCTCACCCGCTTGAGAAACTTCGCCACCCCTGCCGGGTAATCCGGCAGTGTCTCCAGATTCTGAAAACTGTCGATCCGCGTGGTATGGCGGAAGATGTTTTCCAGCTCTGTCGCCCGCGGCTCCAGCCACTCGCCCTTCGGGTCTTCAATCAGCAGCGCGTTTTCCAGGTCGAGGCGGAACGCCCGTGGGTTGAGGTTGTTGCCGGTCAGCAAGGTGTAACGCTGATCGATCCACATGCCTTTGAGGTGGTAGGTGTTGTCGCCGTCGCGCCACAGGTGCAGATTCAACTGGCCGCTGTCGATGCTGTGCTGATGACGTTTGGCAAAACGGCGCAGGCTGATCTCATACAGATAAGGCAGCGCGGCGATCACCTTGAACGGCTCGCTCGGCGGAATATAGAAATCGTTGGCGGTCTTGTCGCCGACCACGATGTCGATCTTCACGCCACGGGCCAGCGCACGGTTGATCTCACGAATCACGCCCAGGGGCAGGTTGAAGTACGGCGTGCAGATGGTCAGCTGCTTTTGCGCGCTGGCGATCAGTTCAAGAATCGCCCGGTTCAGCGGGTTGTTCTTGCCGACGCCGAGCAATGGCGTGACTGACAGCCCTTCTTTACTCGTGCTGCCGGCCCCGGTGTCGTAAGTCGCGTATTTCAGGCGGCTGCGCAGGTCGCCGATGTCGTTGCGCAGGCTGCGCGTGCTCGGCAGGTTCGGCAGGTCGAGGCGATGCACGGCTTTCGATTCGATCAGGCCATGCTTGACCAGATGATGCATCGAATCCGCCAGCTCACGGCTGTGCAGCACGTGGTAGCGGTCGAAGCGGTACTTGTCGAGTTTGTGCAGGTAGACGTTGTTGAGGCTGGCGCCGCTGTAGACCACCTTGTCGTCAATCACGAAGCCTTTGAGGTGCAGCACGCCGAACAGCTCGCGGGTCTGCACCGGTACGCCGTAGATCGGCACTTCGCTTTGATGCGTGCGGGTCATGTCCTGATACCAGGCGGCATTGCCCGGTTGCTTGCCGGCACCGATCAGACCGCGCTGGGCGCGCAACCAGTCGACCACCACGGCGATTTCCAGCTCGGGACGCTTGAGCTTGGCGGCGTGCAGGGCGTCGAGGATTTCCTGGCCGGCTTCGTCTTGCTGCAGATACAGCGCAACGATGTAGATGCGTTGGGTCGCTGCAGCGATTTGCTCGAGCAGGCAGCGTCGGAATTCAGCAGCACTGGACAGAATGCTCACCGCCTCGGCGGTCAGCGCGAAGCTGCGCAGTTTAGGCAGCAGAGAACGTTTGAAAAGCAACGGCATAAGGCTCGCAAGGTTCGATTCCGAAGAGTTTGAGAGCTTACACCATCGTCTGCGCCGGGTGTTGTCAGTGTCTATGAACGCCCGGAACCTGATCGTTCCCACGCGCTGCGTGGGAATGCCTCAATGGACGCTCTGCGTACGCTTTGGGACGCAGAGCGCCTCGGGCTGCGTTCCCACGCAGAGCGTGGGAACGATCATTCAAAGCGCCTTTATAGACGCCGAAGAAATTCGCTTGACCAAGGAGAACAGTCGTTCTACTGTTCGTCACATGAACGAATCAATCAGCAATGACACACGCGACATCATTCTGGATGTCACCGAAAAGTTGATCTACAAAAGTGGCATCGCTGCCACCAGCATGGATCTCTTGGTGAAGACCGCCGGCGTCTCCAGAAAAAGCATCTACCGTTACTTTGCCGATAAGGACGCGCTGGTGGTCGCCGCCCTGCAACGACGCGATATCCGCTGGATGCACTGGTACACAAACGCTGTCGAACAGGCCGAAACGCCGGCCGGTCGCCTGCTCAACATGTTTACCGTGCTCAAGGGCTGGTTCGACTCGGAAGGCTTTCGCGGCTGCGCCTTTATCAACACCAGCGGCGAAACCGGTGATCCACTGGATCCGGTGCGGCTGGTGGCCAAGGAACACAAACAGAAGCTGCTCGACTACGTGTGCGAGCTGTGTACCGAATATGGTGCCGAGGATCCGCAGCTATTGGCCAGACAGTTGCTGATCCTGATTGAAGGCGCCATTACCGTAGCGCTTGTGATGGGTGATCACAGTGCCGCCGATAATGCGCAATGCATGGCGCAAAAGTTATTGGGCCTGTAACTCTTAATAAGCCGGACTTGTTGTTCATACATCAAATGAATCAGGAGATTGAACATGTCGACTGCAGCCCAGGTACGTCCGCCATTGCCGCCATTCAACCACGCCTCAGCCATCGAGAAAGTTCGCCTGGCCGAAGATGGCTGGAACAGCCGCGATCCGGAAAAGGTATCGCTCGCTTACACCCTCGACACGCAATGGCGCAATCGCGCCGAGTTCGCCAACAATCGCGAAGAAGCCAAGGCTTTCCTGACGCGCAAATGGGCGAAGGAACTGGATTATCGCTTGATCAAAGAACTCTGGGCCTACTCTGATACGCGTATCGCGGTGCGTTATGCCTATGAATGGCACGACGACTCGGGCAACTGGTTCCGTTCGTACGGCAACGAGAACTGGGAGTTCGATGACAACGGCCTGATGTTCCAGCGCTATGCCTGCATCAACGACATGCCGATCAAGGAAAGCGAGCGCAAATTCCACTGGCCGCTGGGCCGCCGGCCGGATGATCATCCGGGGCTGAGTGAACTCGGCCTCTAAGCCGAACACGGTCCCATGTAGGAGTGAGCCTGCTCGCGATAGCGTCATGTCTGTGACATCTTCACGTCTGACGAGCCGCCATCGCGAGCAGGCTCACTCCTACGATGGTTTTGTTGTGAACATTGATGTTGGGTAAGGCCCCCATGTGTGGGAGCGAGCCTGCTCGCGAAGAGGACCTGTGACTCGCCGCAACAGTTGGATACAGGTAACATGACCGCCCTCCCCGCAGCCCACGTTCTGCGCCCTGCCGAATAAGTCGACTCCATGCCTTTCGAACTCAGCGTTGACCTCACCACCCTGGCCATTCTGGCTGCCGTTGCCTTCCTTGCCGGTTTCATCGATGCCATTGCTGGCGGTGGCGGTCTGTTGACCACACCGGCGCTGCTGACGGCGGGCCTGCCGCCGCATCTGGTGCTGGGCACCAACAAATTGAGCTCGACCTTCGGTTCGGCGACTGCCAGCTTCACCTTCTACAAGCGCAAACTGTTTCATCCACGCCAGTGGACCCACGCGATTGTCGGTACCCTGGTCGGTGCGCTCACGGGTGCGGTGGTTGCGCATTACCTGCCGGCCGAATGGCTGAACAAGATGCTGCCGGTGATCGTCTTCGCCTGCGGCCTGTACTTGCTGTTTGGCGGCACGCCGAAAGCGCCGCTGGACAGCGATGCTCCGATCAAAAAGAAATGGCAATCGACCCAAGGCTTCAGCCTCGGTTTCTACGATGGCGTGGCTGGCCCCGGCACGGGAGCGTTCTGGACGGTGAGCAGTCTGCTGCTGTACCCGATCGATCTGGTCAAGGCCAGCGGCGTGGCGCGCAGCATGAACTTCGTCAGCAACATCGCGGCGTTGTCGGTGTTCATCTTCTCGGGTCAAGTCGACTGGATCATTGGCCTGTGCATGGGCCTGTCGGTGATGGTCGGGGCCTTCTTTGGCGCACGCACGGCCATTAGCGGCGGCGCCAAATTCATTCGTCCAGTGTTCATCACCGTGGTGCTTGGCTTGACTGTGCGCCTAGCCTGGCAGCACTGGTTCAGCGTGGCCTAAGCGCCGCGCCACGTAGACATCGATCAGGTATCGAGCAATCGAGCGCGACGCCGGCAACGGCGGCAGCTCATGCACGTTGAACCACTGGGCGTCCTCGATCTCGTCTTCCTGACAGACAATCTCGCCACCGGCGTATTCGGCATGGAAGCCGAGCATCATCGAATGCGGGAACGGCCAGCACTGGCTACCGATGTACTGGATGTTCTTCACCTCGATCTGCACTTCTTCGCGCACTTCGCGAATCAGGCAATCCTCAGCCGACTCCCCGGCTCGGCGAAACCGGCCAGCGTGCTGTAAACCCCAGTGACGAAACGCGGTGAGCGCGCCAGAAGGATCTCGTCGCCACGGGTGATCAGCACGATCATGCTCGGTGAGATGCGCGGATAGCTGCGCAGATCGCACGGCTGGCAATACATCG
The DNA here is from genome assembly GCA_030544685.1 of Pseudomonas sp. B21_DOA. Classification (NCBI taxonomy): domain Bacteria; kingdom Pseudomonadati; phylum Pseudomonadota; class Gammaproteobacteria; order Pseudomonadales; family Pseudomonadaceae; genus Pseudomonas; species Pseudomonas sp. B21_DOA. Next base: position 4,076,623 of record CP086683.1, read on the forward strand.
CCCGCTCGCGCGGCACTTGTGTCATCGGCTGTCCACAATTGCCGCAGAAGCGATGCTCGCGCGCCCAAGTGCCGATCTGTGCGGCATAACCGAGCACTTTGTACAGGGTGTGATCCCCTCGAGCATGAACGCCCGCAGGCCTTTCCAACCGCAACCGGGCACTTCGCTGGCACTGCGCAACTCGAGCAGATACACCGGTTCGCCATCGAGATGACCAATGCCATGCTCGGCGAGGACCGAAAGGTCCTGGCGCTTGAGCCATTCACGCGGGAACAGCGCGCCGTTGTCATCGAACAGAAAGCCTTCCGGGCTGCGCGCTACGGCCCAGCCGCCGGGTTGATCGGTGTCGAGTACTGCAGTGGTCCAGCGAGAGGTCATGGTTAACTCAATCCAGAAATTCGGGTTTCTGTTTGCTCATGTGGGCGGCCATGGCCACGCGCAGATCGTTGGATTGCAGCATGGCAGCGTTCCAGGTGGCAACGTATTCGAGACCATCGTCGATGCGGTGGTCACGCATGTAGCTGATCATTTCCTTGGTACCGGTCACGGCAATCGGCGACTTCGCAGCGATGTCACGGGCAATATCGAATACGCCCTCAAGCAGTGTGTCCTTGTCGCTGTAGACCCGATTGACCAGGCCCATGCTGCGCGCTTCTTCGGCGCCAAAGGTGCGACCGGTGTAAGCCAGTTCACGCAGCATGCCGTCTCCGATGATTCGCGGCAACCGTTGCAACGTGCCGACGTCGGCGGCCATGCCGATATCGATTTCCTTGATCGAGAACTGTGCGTCCTCGGCGGCATAACGCATGTCACAGGCGGCGATCAGATCGATTGCCCCGCCCAGGCAATAGCCCTGAATCGCGGCGAGTACCGGTTTGCGGCAGTTGTCGACGGCGTTGAATGAGGTTTGCAGATTGAGGATCTTGCGTCGCAACAGGCGCGCATTGCGGCCCACGTCCTTACCCAGTTCATTGGCGACACCGGCGAGCATCATCAGATCGATGCCGGAAGAGAAATGTTTGCCGTTACCGCTGAGGACTACCACGCGGACTTCGTCGGTATCGTCGATCCATTGGAAGATTTCGACAATCTCGCTCCAGAACGGCGCGTTCATTGCGTTGATCTTTTCCGGGCGATTGATCTGCACATGCGCGATGTTATCGGCCAGTTCGACGCTGAAGGCGGAGTATTGAGTCATGGCAGAAATCCTTTACCGGGCTGGGAATTAAGGCCCGAACTATAACAAGGCAACAGGACGGCGGTTCAGCCAAATGCGGGACTGCTCTGAGTCTGCGCAAGATGCGCGGGCCTGCTCGCGAAGGCGTCTGATCACTCACCGCACGCAATCATTTCAGCCCCAGCCTGTACAGCGAGCCATTCTCTTCATCCGTCAGCACGTACAAGTAACCATCCGGCCCTTGCCGCACGTCGCGGATGCGCTTGTTCAACTCACCCAGCAAACGCTCTTCATGCACGACTTTGTCGCCATCGAATTGCAGGCGAATCAGTTCCTGGGACACCAGCGCGCCGATAAATGCGTTGTGCTGCCACGGTTTGAAGCGATCGGCGTCGTAGAACGCCATGCCGGTAACGCCGGGCGATTTTTCCCAGACATGGTGCGGCGCCACGGTGCCTTCAGCAGTTTTGCCCTTGGCCTCTGGAATCGGCTGCATCGAGTAATTGATGCCATGGGTCGCCAACGGCCAGCCGTAGTTTTTGCCGCGCTCGATGATGTTCACTTCATCACCGCCACGTGGCCCGTGTTCGTTCTCCCACAGCGTGCCGGTCCACGGATTGAGCGCCGCGCCCTGCGGATTGCGCAGGCCATAGGACCAGATTTCAGGCCGGACGCCGGATTGGCCGACGAAAGGGTTATCGTCCGGCACCTTGCCATCCGGGAAGATGCGTACGACTTTGCCTTGCAACTTGTCGAGATCCTGCGCAGTCGGCCGATCGTTGTTTTCGCCGAGCGTGATGAACAGATATCCGTCGCGATCAAACACGAGCCGCGAACCGAAATGGTTGCTCACCGACAGCTTCGGTTCCTGACGGAAAATCACATTGAAGTCCTTCAGCGTCTTCAGGTCATCGGAAAGCCGTCCGCGCCCTACCGCCGTACCAGCCTTGCCGCCCTCACCACCAGCTTCGGCATACGACAGATAGACCATACGGTCCTGCTTGAAGTCTGGCGACAGCGCCACATCGAGCAAACCGCCCTGCCCTTTGGCCCAGACTTGCGGCACGCCACTGATCGGCTCCGACAGTTTGCCGTCCTTGCTCACGACGCGCAGGTGGCCCGGGCGCTCGGTCACCAGCATGCCCTTCTGATCAGGCAGAAATGCCAGCGCCCACGGATGTTCCAGGCCTTGGGCAACGGTGGTGACTTCAAGAATGCCCTGTTCGCTTTTCAGCTCCTTGGGCGCGGCGGCGAAGGCCGGGGCACTGATCAGCGCGGCGGCGCAGCAGGTGGCTAGTAGGGTTTTACGCAACATGCACGATTCCTTTTGTTCGTGTGAAAGGCTGACAGAACATCAGTCCTGCCGTTCAACGGTTGCTGCCGGTGCCCCGTGGGGGCGGGTTGGGAATGAAGGTTGGCGGATTGCTCGGTACCGAGCGAATCGGCTGGCCGTTGCCGATACCGCGATTTTCGACGGTCGGCTGACGTGGCACGGGAACGGTGTTCGGCCCGCGAAGGGGCGGAGCGCTGGGCTGGGTGCCCTGCATGCTGTTGGGATTGGCCCGGCGGATCGGGCTGTTGTAGGGATTGTTGCTGTTGCCGGTAGGGCTTTGCGCCAGCACGACATCGGCATGAACCAGGCCGCCACTGAGGGCGAGGACGGCGATGCCAATCATTAACCGGTTCATGGAAAATACCTCTCGATGTGCGTGGACTAGAGCCTTGGAGCCCACGCTACGCCGTGGGTTCGGATTTGTTAACCCTCGTGCCTTAAACAACATGTAACACGGCTTGACCGTAGCGCTGGAAGCCGCGCAATCACTGGAAACTTTCTCGCCGCGGCACAGGTCACCTGATCATCACTCGGAGGACAGGTCATGGCTCGGGCAATCTGGAAAGGCGCAATCAGTTTTGGACTGGTACACATCCCCGTGGCGCTGGTTTCAGCGACGTCGTCCCAAGGCGTGGACTTCGACTGGCTCGACAGCCGCAGCATGGACCCGGTGGGCTATAAACGCATAAACAAGGTCACCGGCAAGGAAGTCACCAAAGAGAACATCGTCAAAGGCGTTGCCTACGAAAAGGGCCGCTACGTGGTGCTCAGCGAAGAGGAAATCCGCTCGGCGCACCCCGTTTCCACGCAGACCATCGATATTTTCTCGTTTGTCGACGCCGAGCAGATTCCGCTGCAGAACATCGATACGCCCTACTACCTGGCGCCAGACAAGCGCGGCGGCAAGGTCTACGCGTTGCTGCGCGAAACCCTGAGCAAAACCAACAAGGTCGCCCTCGCCCGCGTTGTCCTGCATACACGTCAATACCTGGCTGCGTTGATGCCGCTGGAGTCGGCGCTGGTTTTGGTCAAACTGCGCTGGCCACAGGAAGTGCGCAGCCTCGATGAACTGGCGCTGGGCAGCGAAGTGACCAAGCCGCAATTGGCCAAGGGCGAGCTGGACATGGCCAAACGCCTGGTTGAAGACATGACCTCGGAGTGGTCGCCTGACGACTACAAGGACGAGTTCGAAGACAAGATCATGGCGCTGGTCGAGAAGAAAGCCCACGAAGGCAAGATCGAGGACGTCGAGACCGCCACTGGCGAGGAAGAGCGCAAGACTGCCGATGTTATCGATTTGACCGAACTGCTCAAACGCAGCCTTGGCGGCAAGGCACCGGCCAAGCCCAAGGCGAAATCAACCAGCAAGGCGGCGCCGGCTAAGAAGACCAGGAAGGCGTCTGGGGAGTGAGCGTTGAATCAGACGAAATTGCTTTGAAGCTGAAGGCCCTTCGCGAGCAAGCCCGCTCCCACAGGGTTCGGAGTCGAATGCAATATTGCATTTACCCCACTCGAATGTGGGAGCGGGCTTGCTCGCGAAGAGGCCAGCGATAGCACCTTAAATCTAGATCAGAATAAAGATTGCCAGGTGCAGTCAGGACCAAACGTGTTGAATGTGAACCAGCATTCGCGAGCAAGCCCGCTCCCAAAGGGTTCGGAGTCGAATGCATATCTGCATCCACCCCAATCAAATGTGGGAGCGGGCTTGCTCGCGAAGAGGCCAGCGATGACACCGCAAATCTTCAGATCAGAATGAAGATCGCCAGGTGGAGTCAGGACCAAACGTGTCGAATGTGAGCCCGCTCCCACAGGGTTCGAAGTCGGAATGCATATCTGCATCCACCCCAATCAAATGTGGGAGCGGGCTTGCTCGCGAAGAGGCCAGCAATGGCACCGCAAATCTTCAGATCAGAATGTATATTGCCAGGTGGAGTCAGGTCGAGACGTGTTGAATGTGAGCCGGCATTCGCGAGCAAGCCCGCTCCCACAGGGTTCGGAGTCGAATGCAATATTTGCATCCCCCCAATCAAATGTGGGAGCGGGCTTGCTCGCGAAGAGGCCAGCGATAGCACCTTAAATCTAGATCAGAATAAAGATTGCCAGGTGCAGTCAGGACCAAACGTGTTGAATGTGAGCCCGCATTCGCGAGCAAGCCCGCTCCCACTGGGTTCGGAGTCGGATGCAATATTTGCATCCACCCCAATCAAATGTGGGAGCGGGCTTGGTCGCGAAGAGGCCAGCGATGGCACCGCAAATCTTCAGATCAGAATGAAGATCGCCAACAACGCGGCAAAAATCGCCCATTTTTCCAGGTAATACCGCGTGCGGTTGCGCTTCTTCAGCTCTTTACCGCGCAAACGGATCTTGTAGATTTTGGTAAACAAGCGGTTGATGCCACCGGTCTTGTCCCCGGCATCATTCGGCGCGCCCGCCGCGGACATCACCGTGCGGCTGAACCAGCGGTTGAAGGCGGCGGCCCAGCGGTATTTCAGCGGTCGCTCGATGTCGCAGAACAGAATGATACGGTTCTGATCCGTGGTGTTTTCTGCGTAATGGATAAACGTCTCATCGAACATCACCGCTTCGCCATCGCGCCAGTGATAGTTCTCACCGTCGACGTTGATGTAGCAGCCAGGATCATTCGGCGTGTCCAGACCCAAGTGATAACGATATGAGCCGGCGTAAGGATCGCGATGGCGCACCAGTTTCGAGCCCGGTGGCAGCTCGGCAAACATCGCCGCTTTGATCGAGCCGATGCTCTGCACCAGTTCGGTGGTGCGTGGGCACAGCTTCATTGCCGACGGGTGACTGTCGCCGTACCACTTCAGATAAAAGCGCTTCCAGCCAGTCTTGAAGAAGGAGTTGAAGCCGACATCGTCATACTGATTCGAACGCTTGATCTCGCCGGCACGCAGCAGATTCTGGCCTTCCTCGCGAATCTCTTCCCAATGGGCCTGCAACGGGCTCAGATCAGGAAATCCGCCGGGTTCAGATACGGCTTGTTCGGCATCCTGGAAAACAGATAGAGGAAGCAGTTGATCGGCGCGAGGAACGTCGAATGGTCACTCAATTGCCGCCCCAGCTTGTGGCGTACGCGTCCACGCAGGTGAACGTAAGCAATGGAGATGACATAAACAGCGGCAATGATGAGTTTCACGGAAAAGGGTCACACGTCAAAAGTGAACAAACTGCGCGCGTGGCGGCCTGGGGCCCAGCGTCTTATGCAGCGGTCTTGATGCACAGGGCGCGTCCTTGGCCCGCGCCGTTTCCGGGCGCTCGGTGAACGGCTGGCATTTTAGCCACACTTTGTAACCGATAGTGAATCCTCAACTGTGAAAAACTGTCTTGCAGCTCTCTCAGGTAATGCCCGCGCCGCTCCGCAAGCAGGCGAAACGCCCGTTGCTCATTTCGATGGAACCACGCTTGGCACGCGCTCCTCTATCGCTTACCAATAACGGAGGACCCCCATGATCGCCCCAGAAACCGGTATGAAACCAGGTCAGCGCTATCGAATTGAAAGCGTCGAGCGCGCGCCGCAATTCTCTGGCTTTTTTCTCGATGGAAAGTATTACCTGGGACCTGAATTGCAGACCGCTGTCGGCTGGCTTGAAGGGCAGACTTTCTTTACGACCAGCTCGACCCGACCGGTGAGCCGGTTTATCCGGACAGGATTGCCGGCACTATCGAGGGGCTGACGCTGGTGATGGCGGATGGCTTGCGCCTGGAGATCGAAGAAGCGCCCTATCAGGCGGAACCTGCGGCGCCGGTACGCGCTTCGATCGCAGGGCGCATCGAGCGCATCTCGCGCCAGCCGATACGCCCTTCTCCACTGCTGGTAGCCGGGGCAGCGATGTTGGTGGGGGTTTGCCTGCTGACGATCTCGCGCATCAGAAATCGTTAAAGGCCACGGTGCGAGCAGTGGCCCAATCATCGGTCACTGCTCGCGGGTCACCGTCAGCGCGACCACGGCGATGCGCTCGGCGCGCTCATATTCAGGCTTTAGCAGTTCCTCACTGAACACATCCGGATCGAGCTCGCGATAGGTCCAGCCGAAACGTTCGCCCTTGAGCAGCGGCGCCACCGCCTCGCGGAACGGATCCTGCCCGGCGACGATCGCCACGCCGGTATACACCAGCAACGTGCCGCCGACCTCCAGGCGCGGCAGCGCCTCACGCACGATCCGCACCGACAAACCCTCACCCAGCGCCCCGCCGCCATGGCGATAAGCGCGCTGTTGCGAGTCATTCATGTACGGTGGATTGGCGATGATCAAGTCGAATTGGCCTTCGACGCTGGCGAGCAGATCGCTGTGATACACCGACACATTGCTGGCCCCGGCCAGCTCGGCATTGACCGCACTCATGCGCAACGCCTGCGGGTTGATATCCACCGCCCACACCTCGGCATCAGGCCGAGCCTTGGCGATCAGCACCGCACCGGCGCCGCTGCCGCAACCGATATCTACTGCGCGCCTGATCGGCGAAAAGCGCTGCTGCAACTGCGCTTCGATGGCTTGGGCGAAACGGTAAGTGTCGGGGCCGAAGAACACCGCGTCGCTCGCCGTCGTCGGAAACGCCGAGTGAGCGAACAAGCGGTCATTCAGCGTCGACCAGCGCACATGGCTGCGCCACACCGCGCCATCGCGTTCGACGATGCCGGCCTGCTCCAGGCTGGCCAGTTCGTCCGCGCTGAACAGCTCGGCAGGAAACGGCATCGACCAGCCGAAGACGTCCCGCAGATCCTTGGCCAATGGCGTAGCAAAGCGCTGCAGAAATCGTTCATGAGTCAACGGCGTTGGGGTAATGAAGTGATAACCGCTGTCGAGCAGGCGCTTGCCCAGCTCGAACAGCGCTCTGTCCGATGTTTCTTGTGCCGACATGAAGCCTCCTTGTTTCAACGCAAGCGGGCGCGCAGTTGGATGAAGCGACGCGTCGCGAAAAGTCCGGCCGGGCGCCAGTGCCGCTGCGGTTGCAGCCAAGGCATCAACAATGCCATTTGCTCGGTGGCAGGCTTGTCAGCCAGTGCCGCTTCCAGATTGAGCAGATCGGCATCATCGTCAAGGTTTCCTCGACAGCGGCTTCACGGCGCACGTAAGGCCGAGGCCGGGATGCCGGGCAATCCTGAGTGATCCAGTCGCGCAACAGCTGTTTTTCATAGCCGTTGAACACACCAAACATCGCCGCATCGCTGCCGTCGATCAAACGCCAGAAACGGCTTTCTTCCACCGCCTCACCGCGCTTGATCCAGCTCTTGCGTTCCAGCGCCGAGAGGAATTCGCCCATTTGCCCCGGCGTGGCCAGCCATTGGTTGATGGTGCGGTTTTCGATGCGGCAGTAATCGGAATGCATGTGCCGACCGAACACCGCTTTGCGCTCAAGCATGGCGATCACTTCGCGGTCCAGATCGAACTCTTTGATCACTGCGGTGGTGCCCTTGCCGACATCATTCAGGCGATAACCGATCGACATGCGCCGATAGAACTCGTCGCGCTCTTCACCCAGCGGCATCAGCTCGAGCATCGATTGCACGGCTTTGCGTGCATGACCCGTGCTGGCGTTGTCGATGGTCACATGTAAGCGGAAATAATGCGGATCGATGCCCAGCTCTGCCAGCTCATACGCAGTGATCAACAAGTGCAGCGGCAGTTGTTCGTAGCCCAGATTGAAGCCGATGACTTCCGGCAGAAACTGCCCGCCGAAACGTCCCAGTGCCAACTGCACCGCGCCTTGCAGAAAATACTCGTCAGCAAGACCGCTCAGATCGGAGCAATCGTGCTCGGCGAGCAGTTTGCGATAGATCACCACATGGTTCTGCCGAGGCACGCCCTCGCCCAACTCTTCAAGGTAGGTGTCGAGCAAGTCATCGAAACGAGGATCCTGCCACTGCGGCAACAGCCCGGCCAGCCAAGCGCCATCGACCTCTTTGGTCGGTGCCACATGCAGAATGAAGTACAACGCGTGGGATTTGTTGCGGAAATAGCGGCGTGGCCCGCCCTGCTGGCGTTGTTCAAGGTATTCAGCGTATTCGGCAGCCACGCTGGCGCAACGGCTTTCGGACCATTGCAGCAACTCTTCGGCGGTAGCCGGCAAATCGTCAGGCAGCGCAGCCGCCTTGCTCAATTGCCGGCGCAAAAAGTCCAGTGCCGCGCGATCAACCGTGGAGTCTTCCGCCAGCAATCGGTCATAGAGCCGGCGCTCGGTATCCGCCGGCATGGATGTTTTACCCGAAGACTTCCTGGTCGGGATTTCGATCAGCGACATGACTCATTCCCCTGCGTTATTGGCATTGCCTATAAACGAAAGAGTGATTGGCGCTGAAAAAATTCCTTTTGTGCGGGGCAATACGCTGAGTGGCGTGTGAGGGTTTTAGCCCAAAGCGGTATCGAGAAACATCATCACGCCGAAGCCGAGCATCAGCCCGAGCGTGGCCGGGGTTTCGTGACCGTTGCGGTGAGTTTCCGGAATCACTTCATGGGAAACCACGAAAATCATCGCGCCCGCAGCCAGCCCCATCGCCACCGGAAAGCCCAACGCGAAGCTGTTGGTGATGCCCAAACCGATAATCGCGCCCAACGGTTCCATCAATCCAGAAGCGGCGGCAATCAACGCTGCACGTCCAGCGGAAATGCCGGTGACCCGCAGCGCCAACGCCACGGCCAGACCTTCGGGGATGTCCTGAATGGCAATGGCAGTGGTCAGCGGCAGGCCGATTTTCATGTCGCCGGTGGCGAAGCTGACGCCGATCGCCATGCCTTCCGGGAGGTTGTGCAGCGTGATCGCCAGGACAAACAGCCAGACCCGATTGAAGCGCTTCGCCTCAGGCCCGCGCCGCCCGCTTTTTCATGTTCATGCGGGACGAAGCGGTCGAGGCCGACCATCAACGCCACGCCCAGAGCCATGCCGGCCACGACGACGGCCGCGGCGAGCATGGGACTGCTCACCGCCTCCTTCGCCGCCGCGATGCCCGGCAGGATCAATGAAAAGGAACTGGCCGCCAGCATCATCCCCGCCGCAAACCCGAGCATGGTGTCCTGGGTTCGCGAAGTAATCGCCCGCAACGCCAAGGCCAATAACGCACCGACTGCCGTAGCGGCAAAACCCGACAGCCCGCCAAGGCTGGCGAGGCGCAAGGTGTCGCGGCCCGTACTGACCAAACCAGTGTAGCCACTGATCAGCAGCAACACGGTCACACCGACCAGGGTCAGCCAGAAAATGCGACCTCCCCAGCCAGTACGCGCCAGGCTGACAAACCATGCGCGCACGGGGGCTGCGAACGAAGATGACGGTAGCGCCATGAAAACTCCTCAGTTTCAGGTGGCCGGTGCGAACGGCGTGGTTTCATCCATCTGCGCCAGCGGAACATCGCTGCCACCCGGGGTCAGAATCACCTTGCGGCATTCTTCCTGTTTTTTATTGAAGATCTTATAGCCCTCGGCGGCCTGTTCCAGCGACAGCCTGTGGGTGATGATCGCCTCGGGCTGCAACTTGCCGGTTTCGATGTAGCCAAGCAGTTCGGGCAGAAAACGCTGCACATGAGTCTGGCCCATTTTGAAGGTCAGGCCCTTGTCAAAAGCGTCGCCGAACATGAAGCCATGGATAAACCCGGCATACACCCCCGGGACGCTGACCACACCACCGCGCCGGACGGCCGCGATGCACTGGCGCAAGGCCTTGCCGCTGCTGCCTTCGAGCTTGAGTGTAGCCATGACCGTTTCGGTGGTGCTGCCCTTGGCTTCAAGGCCGACGGCGTCGACCACCGCATCAACGCCGCGGTGGCCTGGGGTCTGGCTGGTGATCGTGTCGGCCGGGTCATCGTCCTCATCGAAGTTGATCGGAATCACCCCGTAGGTGCGCTGGGCGTAATCGAGGCGGTACTGATGGTGGTCGACCATGAAGATCTGCTCGGCGCCGAGCATTCTGGCGCAGGCTGCGGTCAACAAACCGACCGGGCCGGCGCCGTAGATGGCCAGACTCGAACCTTGCACCACGCCGGCGTTGATCACGGCTTGCCAGGCAGTCGGCAGGATGTCAGAGAGAAACAGTACTTTCTCGTCCGACAGTGTGCCCGGCACCTTGAACGGGCCGGTATTGGCTTTTGGCACCCGCACCAATTCCGCCTGGCCGCCGGGAATTCCGCCATACAAGCGGCTGTAGCCGAACAGCGCCGCCGGTGGCGGAATCATTTTCTTGTTCAGCGCCGCGCCGGGACCTTCGTTGGTGGTCTCGCAAGCGGCATAAAGCTCTTGCTGGCAGAAGAAGCAATCGCCGCAGGCGATCACGAAAGGGATCACCACCCGATCGCCGCGCTGCACAGCGGTGACGCCTGGACCGGTTTCTTCGACGATGCCCATGAACTCGTGGCCAAAGATATCGCCGTGTTCGACGGTGGGTATCTTGCCTCGGTACAGGTGCAGGTCCGACCCGCAGATGGCGGTGGCGGTGACGCGCAGGATGATGTCGTCGGCGGCTTCAAGTTTCGGGTCCGGTACGGTTTCGACGCGCACATCATGAGCGCCGTGATAGGTCATTGCTCGCATGGCTTGGTCCTCACTCGATTGAACGAAATGGCTACTGCTCCACTTTCCGAAGTGAAAATGGCCGAGTGAGTTCATTCGGGTTTTCGAGATTTTGATCAGCGGATATCGATCGCTTCTCGGACGCGCCGATGCGTACGCCCGTTTGCCTGCCATATAACTGCCGTCTGAGTTATGCGACAATGCGCGCCAATGTCCAACAAGAACCCCGCACTCTTCGCTCAGCAGCTTGCCTTCAACGGCCCCAGTTGCGGACGGCTTATGCGCGTTGGCTCAACTCAAGCACAGACTGGGGGAGCTGGAAAAGCTCCAGATTGGTACTCAAGTTTGTACCAGGCACCACAGACCAGCTCTAACCCATTGATAGGTAAGGTAATTGATCTCCACAGCTAACATCACGATGCAGTTTGGCGCCAAGCCGCTGTTCGAAAACGTTTCGGTCAAATTCGGCGCAGGCAACCGCTACGGCCTGATCGGTGCCAACGGTTGCGGCAAGTCGACCTTCATGAAAATCCTCGGCGGCGATCTCGACCCGTCCGGCGGTCAGGTCATGCTCGAGCCGAACGTGCGTCTGGGTAAGCTGCGCCAGGATCAGTTCGCCTACGAAGAATTCACCGTGATCGACACCGTGATCATGGGCCACGAAGAGCTGTGGAAGGTCAAGGCCGAGCGCGATCGCATCTACTCGCTGGCTGAAATGTCCGAAGAGGACGGCATGGCCGTCGCCGAGCTGGAAACCGAATTCGCCGAGATGGACGGCTACACCGCCGAATCCCGCGCCGGCGAACTGTTGCTGGGTCTGGGCATTCCGCTGGAACAGCATTTCGGCCCGATGAGCGAAGTCTCGCCAGGCTGGAAACTGCGCGTATTGCTGGCGCAGGCACTGTTCTCCGATCCGGAAGTGCTGTTGCTCGACGAACCGACCAACCACCTGGACATCAACACCATTCGCTGGCTGGAAAACATTCTGACCCAGCGCAACAGCCTGATGATCATCATCTCCCACGACCGTCACTTCCTGAACAGCGTGTGCACGCACATGGCTGACCTGGATTACGGCGAGCTGCGTCTGTTCCCGGGCAACTACGACGAATACATGACCGTGGCGACCCAGTCCCGCGAGCAGCTGCTGTCGGACAACGCCAAGAAGAAAGCGCAGATTTCCGAACTGCAATCGTTCGTCAGCCGCTTCTCGGCCAACGCCTCGAAAGCCAAGCAGGCCACCTCCCGCGCGAAGGCGATCGACAAGATCCAGCTGGCCGAGGTCAAGCCTTCCAGCCGTGTCAGCCCGTTCATTCGTTTCGAACAGAACAAGAAGCTGCACCGTCAGGCGGTCATGGTCGAGAAAATGGCCAAGGGTTTCGATGGCAAGCCCCTGTTCAAGGACTTCAGCTTCCAGGTTGAAGCCGGCGAGCGCGTTGCGATCATCGGCCCGAACGGTATCGGCAAGACCACCCTGCTGCGCACCCTGGTCAACGAACTGACCCCGGACGCCGGTAGTGTGAAATGGACCGACGCCGCTGAACTGGGCTACTACGCTCAGGACCACGCTCACGACTTCGAAGACGACGTTACCCTGTTCGACTGGATGGGTCAGTGGACCCAGGGCGAGCAGATGATTCGCGGTACTTTGGGCCGCATGCTGTTCTCCAACGACGAGATCCTCAAGTCAGTCAAGGTCATCTCCGGTGGTGAGCAAGGCCGCATGCTGTTCGGCAAGCTGATCCTGCAAAAGCCGAACGTGCTGATCATGGACGAACCGACCAACCACTTGGACATGGAATCGATCGAGGCGCTGAACCTGGCGCTGGAAAACTACCCGGGCACGCTGATTTTCGTCAGCCACGACCGTGAGTTCGTATCGTCCCTGGCCACGCGCATCATCGAACTGAGCCCGAACGGCGTGACCGACTTCAGCGGCACTTATGACGACTACCTGCGTAGCCAGGGCGTTGTTTTCTAAGAGCAGCTTTTAGTTTCAAGCGGCAAGCTGCAAGTTAAAAGCCCTGTCCTTTGTGACGGGGCTTTTTGCATTCGGCGTTTGGGAATTGTGGATGCGAAGAAATTCGCGAGCAAGCTCGCTCCCACATTGATCGTTCCCACGCTCCGCGTGGGAATGCAGCCCGGAACGCTCCGCGTCCCAACAGCGGACGCAGAGCGTCCATGGCGGCGTTACCACGCAGAGCGTGGCAACGATCATTAAGGCGAAGTAGTTAGCCTGCTTTCATTTATCCCGGCCCCGCGCCATGATGTTCGCAACTCTCCCACCGCCACCCGCGAACGAGTGCTCATGTCTGCGCAGCCACTGCCACCGCAAAGCTCCCTGGCGATCACCCTGCAGATCGTCTCCATCGTTTTCTACACCTTCATTGCCTTTCTCTGCATCGGTTTACCGATTGCGGTATTGCCCGGTTACGTCCATGAGCAACTGGGTTTCAGCGCGATCATCGCCGGGCTGGTGATCGGTTCGCAGTACCTGGCCACACTGCTCAGCCGGCCCATGGCCGGGCGCATGTCGGACACCCTCGGCACCAAGCGGGCAATCATTTATGGCTTGTGGGGAATTGTCCTCAGCGGCGCGCTGACCCTGCTGTCGACCTTGCTGCAGAGCTTTCCGCTGACCAGCCTGCTGATCCTGATTGCCGGGCGTCTGTTGCTCGGTATTGCTCAAGGCCTGATCGGCGTCGGCACCATAAGCTGGTGCATGGGCCAGGTCGGTGTCGAGCACACGGCGAAATCCATCGGCTGGAACGGCATCGCCTCCTACGGCGCGATTGCCATCGGCGCGCCACTGGGTGTGGTGATGGTGGCTGAATACGGTTTCGTCAGCCTTGGCATTGCGCTGTCGGCGTTGGCGGCCGGTGCGTTGTGGCTGATCCGCAACAAGCCATCGGTGCCAGTGATTCGCGGTGAGCGCCTGTCGTTCTGGGCGGTGTTCGGCAAGATTGCGCCGTACGGCACCAGCCTGACCCTGGCCTCGATCGGCTACGGCACGCTGACCACCTTCATCACCCTGTATTACCTCAACCGAGGCTGGACCGGCGCGGCTTACTGCCTGACCGTGTTTGGCGTTTGTTTCATTCTGTCGCGGCTGTTGTTTATCTCGGCCATCGCCCGGTTTGGCGGCTTTGCCTCGGCCATCGCCTGCATGACAGTGGAAACCATTGGGCTGGTGATGCTGTGGCTGGCGCCTTCCACCGCGTATGCCCTGATTGGCGCGGGGCTGGCGGGGTTCGGGCTGTCGCTGGTGTACCCGGCGCTGGGGGTTGAAGCAATCAAGCAAGTGCCGAGTTCGAGTCGCGGCTCAGGGCTGGGAGCTTATGCCGTGTTCTTCGACCTGGCCTTGGCAATTGCCGGGCCGCTGATGGGCGCGGTGGCGTTGAACCTGGGTTATTCGTGGATTTTCTTCAGCGCAGCACTGCTGTCGGTGACCGGACTGGGCCTGACTTTGCTGCTCAAGCGCCGGGCAATGGCCTGACTCTGGCCAGCGCCAACTGAGCACATCGACCCAATCCTTTTGGCTCGGCACAGTCGATCATCAGCGCCATCCCAATTGCCGCCGGCCCTGACCATGATCAACTGCGCCCCCTCGCGCTTCACCCTGCTTGCACTGTTCTGCAGCCTCAGCGCTAGCGCCTGCGCCGATGGTTTTTTCGCCGATGCGAAAAGCGATGTACTGCTGCGCAACTTTTACCTGAGCAACGATTACCGATCGCCAACACCCTCCGGTAAAAACTACAAACAGGAGTGGGCTCAAGGAGTTATAGGTAACTTCTCATCAGGTTTCACCGATGGAGCCGTCGGTTTCGGCATCGACGCCCACGCCTTCGCCGGCCTGAAACTCGACGGCGGCAAGGGTCACTCCGGCACCGGTCTGCTGCCGGTCGACAGCGATGGTCGCAGCGAACATGACTACTCCAGCGCGGGCGGTGCATTCAAGCTGAAAGTTTCGCGTACTACGCTGGCGTTCGGCGAAATGACCGTGGAAACCCCGGTCTTCGACACGTCCGACAAACGCCTGCAACCGGAATACGCCACAGGCTTTCTGCTCAACAGCGCCGAGTTCAATAACGTCAATCTGGTCGCCGGGCATTTCACCGCGTTCAAGAATCAGGACAGCTCTTCCGGCCAAGGCGACTTCTACGGTTACGGCGCCAACACCGAAGCGGGCGGCATCAGCTTCGTCGGCGCCGACCTGTTCAGCAGCAGCCCGGTCGGCGGCGCGTTGTATGCCTCGAAACTGAGCGACACCTGGCATCAGTACTACGGCAACCTGCATTTCAAACAATCAGGTGTGTTGCTCGACGCCAACCTCTACCACACCCGCGACACCGGTCGCGCATTGGCCGGCGAAATCGACAACACCGCCTTCAGCCTCTCCGGCAAGTACAGCTTCGGCCCCCACGCGGTGATGCTCGGCTGGCAACGGATCAATGGCGACACGCCGTTCGATTTCGTTGGTGGCGACTCGATCTACCTGGCCAACTCGATCAAATACGCCGACTTCAACGGCGCCAACGAACGCTCCTGGCAAGCCCGCTACGATTTCGACTTCGCCGCTCTCGGCGTCCCCGGCCTGAACTTCATGACCCGCTACGTCAGCGGCAGCCACATCGACGGCAGCCACGCACCCCGAGGCGGCGCCTACAACCCGTTCGACGCCGACAGTGGCGACTATCAGCCGCAACAGGGTGATGGCGGCAAACACTGGGAACGCGACATCGACCTGAAATACATCGTCCAGTCCGGCGCCGCGAAGGACCTGTCGGTACAGCTGTCGCACGTCACCCACCGCGCCAACGAAGCGCAGGCTGGCGATGATATTGACCGGATTTACGTGGTCATCCAGTACCCGTTGGGTTTCTGAATAGCCCACTCAGCTCTTGCTGAAAACAGGATTCCAACTGTGGGAGCGAGCTTGCTCGCGTAGGGGCCATCAGGTTCGGCGCAATTCTTCAATTTAAACGACGCTGTTTAAAAGACACCTGCTGACACGGTCTCAAGGCTACAAATCCTTGCGCCGTTGCCTACAGCTACGCCAGAATCCGCCGGCTTGTGCGCCTTGGGGGCGGGTTCTATTGTGGTGCGGTCGCTGACGAATCAGCGATCGGGTTTAGCGACCCGGATCTTGAATAGGTGCATCAGCGTTCCATGCTTTGTCGCGGGTTCAATGTCTGCGACTGCGCCATGGTGGCTGTATGTGGGAGACCTTCGGGTCTGCCGGGTGCCTATAACCGGTTCGCTAACCTGCGTACAGCCGCCACCTCACTGTTTAGCGACAGTGCCTGACGGCTCCACTTAATAGGAGCTTCACCATGATCAAACCAACACCCAACCCACCCGAAACCGACCCCACCTCCCCTACGAATCCCTCGACTCCAAAAAACTCCACCAAGCCGCCGACCGCGCCCTCGACCACTATCTCTGCCCACCCGGCTCCACCCCACCGCCGTACAGCCCCCGCGCCATGTATGCCGTCACCGCCGACACTAAAAACGAAGACCTGCTGGCCAACGCCTGCGAAACCCTCGCCTCGGCCAAAACCATCGCCCAGGAATTCGCCGGACTGGTCAAGCCATCGCAGCGCCGGACGCTGATGGGGATTGCGCAACTGATCATGCTCGGGGAACTGGCGGTGAATCGGGTGCTGGATAATCTGGAGCTGCCGGGATAATGCGAGCCGGCTGAATTATCCGGTGTCCGTGCCGGCCTCTTCGCGAGCAAGCTCGCTCCCACATTTGATCTTGGTCGGATACAAGTTCTGCGACCTCTGCAAGATCCCTGTGGGAGCGAGCTTGCTCGCGAAGGCTGAGTGTCAGTCGACCTCCCCGTCACTGACCCAATTTTTCGCGGGCAAGCCCGCTCCCACATTTGATCTTGGTCGGATACAAGTTCTGCGACCTATGCAGGATCCCTGTGGGAGCGGGCTTGCTCGCGAAGGCTGAGTGTCAGTCGACTTCCCCGTCACTGACACAATGCTTTCGCGAGCAGGCTCGTTCCTGCAGTGGATTGCGGATGGCTATGAAAAACTGGCGGAAGACAGCCGGAGTCGAACCTGCCCGGGAACGGATGCCGTCCCCAACCGGGTTTGAAGCCCGGCCGCGCCACCGGGCGCGATTGTCTTCCTGAACTCAGAGTGCGTCGGCGTTAGCCAGCGCGTTGTCGGGGCGGATCTGGCGGGATTCGCCGAGGCGGCGGGTCAGGCCGAGTCGGTCGAAATATTCCAGATACTGAATGCAGCGTTTGCGTCCCAAGCCTAGCGCATCGCGGAAGGTTGTCACTTCGATCGCTGGATTTTCTTCGGCGAGTTTCAGCAGCAGCGCCGCCATTTGCCGCAGGACGATGTCGCTGATGAACAGGTCGCGCACCACCTGGTGCATCAGGCCAAGGCGTGAGAGTTTGCGCAGCAGCAAGCGGACGCTGGCGTCTTCTTCGCCGAGCACTTTCGCGGCGTCGCGCACCCATGGCGGGTCGAAACCGGCCTGTTCGAACAACGGCTGTAATTGCTGCCAGAGGTTTTCGTCGTCGGCATTCAGGCGCACTTGGTGATCAGGCAGGTGCAACCAGGGCCCGCTGGTGAGGATTGAGCCGGCGTTGAGCAATTCGTCGAGCAGGCTGATGAATGTCGAACGTTCCAGGGCCAGCGCGCTGAAGCGGCGCAGGCGATCGCGGTCCGGGCCCATCTGGTCGGGTTCCTGTTCGTGGAATCGCGCCAGTTGTTCGAGCAAGGTGAATTTCAGCTGGCCCCAGCGCTGGACGTTGAACAGCAGCGCGCCTTGACGGGTGTCGATCAGGCGGATGTTTTCCGCCAGCGTCCACTGCGCGCGCGGGCGGTTGAACAGGCGTTCCAGGCGTTGTGGGTCGAAGCCGCCGGGGCTGTTGTTGAGCAACGCTGGCAGGGCTTGTTCGAGGTTGACACTAAGGGCGAGGGTTTGCAGTTGCGCCAGACGTTCGGGGCTGCGGCGTTGGCGGGCCGGGGCGAACGGGTCGAGGACGATGCCGCCGCCGAGGGTATGCTGGGCGCTGGAATCGCGCAGGATCAGCCGATCGCCTCTTACCGCGTGCACCGGCGCATTGATCAGCAGTTGCGCGAACATGCGTTCGCCTGAGCTCAGGCGCGGGCCTTGCAACAAGGCGACGCGGGCGATGACGTCCTGGGTGCCGAGGTGCAGATGCACCGGGTGAAAATGTTCAAAAGTACGCTCGCCGGGCAACAGCTGAAACTCGATGTCGATGCGCTGGGTCGGCGCATGCAGCCAATCCGCCAGCAGCCATTGGCCACGGTGGATCTGCGCCAGTTCCAGGCGCTCGCCGCTGAGGTTCAGCGCCACGCGCTGGCCAGCAAAGGCCTGCTCGGCGGCCTGATTCTGCGCGTGCAGGCCACGAATGCGCACCGATTTGCCCGCAGGCGCCAGAACCAGTTTCTCGCCCACTGCAACCGTGCCCGACAACGCCGTGCCGGTGACCACAATCCCCGCACCCGCGACGCTGAATGCACGGTCAATCGCCAGACGAAATCCGCCTTCGCAACTGCGTGCCTGCACTTCGCGCTGTGCCTGCAATAACGCCGCGCGCAACGCATCGACGCCCTGCCCGCTCACGCTCGACACGGTGAAGATCGGCGCCTCGGCAAACGGCCCCGGCGCCAGCAGATCGAGCACTTGGCGCTGCACCTCTTCCACCCTGCCCGTTCCGGTGCGATCGCACTTGGTGATCGCCACCAGGGCGCGGGGAATGCCGAGCAGTTCGACGATTGCCAGATGCTCGCGGGTCTGCGGCATCACGCCGTCGTCGGCCGCGACCACCAGCAACACCAGATCGATACCCTGCGCGCCGGCGAGCATGTTGTGGGTGAATTTTTCGTGGCCAGGCACGTCGATGAAGCCGGTCAGCCCGGCGCCCGCTTCGAGTTCGGCATAAAGGTAACCGAGATCGATGGTCATGCCGCGTTCGCGCTCCTGCGGGCGGCGGTCGCCGGTTTGTCCGGTCAGCGCCTGCAACAGTGTGGTCTTGCCGTGATCGATATGTCCTGCCGTGCCGACGATCACAGGTCGACCTGCAATTGCGCCAGCTGCGCCAGCCACGCCGGTTCATCGTCGAGCTGGCGCAGATCCAGCCACAGCGCATCGTCGTCGATCCGCCCGAGTACCGGGATCGGCAAACCGCGCAGCGCCGCTTCGAGATTGAGCAGATAACGCCCGCGCCAGCGTTTGGACACTTGCGGGCGACAACACAGCGCCGCGCTCGGCAGACGCGCCACCGGTTGGCTGCCGCTGCCGATCATGCCCAACGCCTTGGCCGCGCTGACCTGCCAGACCTCGCCCAACACATCGGCGAGCAACGGTTGCAAACGCAGAGCCTGCGCATGAATCTCGGCGTGCGGACGGGTCAGCAGGCGCAAGCTCGGAAGCCGCTCGGCAAGGCGATCCGGATCACGGTACAAACCGAGCACCGCTTCCAGCGCGGCCAGGGTCAACTTGTCGACCCGCAGTGCGCGCTTCAGTGGATTCTTCTTGATCTTCGCGATCAGCTCTTTGCGCCCAACGATCAACCCGGCCTGCGGCCCGCCGAGCAATTTGTCGCCGCTGAAGGTGACGATGTCGGCACCATCGAGCAAGGCCTGGCGCACCGTCGGTTCCGCGGGCAGCCCCCAGCGGGTCAGATCGAGCAGACTGCCGCTGCCCAGATCCTCCAGCAACGGTAAACCATGGGTATGCGCCAACTCGGCAAGCTCAGCGGTCGGCACTCGCGCGGTAAAACCTTCGATGCTGTAGTTGCTGGCGTGTACGCGCATGATCAAGCCGCTGCGCGGGCCAATCGCCGCTTGGTAATCACGGGCATGGGTGCGGTTGGTGGTGCCGACTTCGTGCAGGCGCACGCCGGCGCGGGCCATGATGTCGGGGATGCGGAAGGCGCCGCCGATTTCGATCAGTTCACCGCGCGAAATGATGCCTTCCTTGCGTGCGCCGAGGCTGTTGAGGGTGAGCAACACGGCAGCGGCATTGTTGTTGACCACGGTCACCGCTTCGGCGCCGGTCAGTTCGCGGATCAGGCCTTCGATCAAATCATCGCGATCACCGCGCTTGCCAGTGGCCAGATCGAATTCGAGATTGAGCGGATAGCGTGCGGCCATTTGCACTGCTTCGATGGCTTCCTCGGGCAGCAAGGCGCGGCCGAGATTGGTGTGCAGCACCGTGCCGGTCAAGTTGAATACCCGCCGCACCTGACTGCGCTGCTGTTGCGCCAAGCGTTCGCCGACGCGCCCGGCAAGCACTTCGGCGCCGATTTCAACGGCGGACAGTTGCCCGCTCAACACACCGGGACGCAACTC
Organism: Pseudomonas sp. B21_DOA; assembly: GCA_030544685.1. Lineage (NCBI taxonomy): Bacteria > Pseudomonadati > Pseudomonadota > Gammaproteobacteria > Pseudomonadales > Pseudomonadaceae > Pseudomonas > Pseudomonas sp. B21_DOA. The sequence goes on from CP086683.1 coordinate 4,096,997, forward strand.
ATCGAGCAACTGGCGCAGGCCCGTCAGCAAACAATCCCGGCCGTAACGCTCGGCCAACGGCGCGCACGCCGGGTGACGAAACAAGCCATCAATGGACGGCAACCGCAGGGCAACGCTGGAAGACATCAGCCACTCCTGATTTCACTGGAAAGGCCCCTTCGGGAGCAAGCCCCTCCTACAGGGGCTTCAGCAGTGTAGACAAACTGCGGGAGCGGGCTTGCTGGCGAATGCGGTCAGTCAGTCGAAGATGATGTGCCTGAAACGCCCCATTCGCGAGCAAGCTCGCTCCTACAGGGAAATTCGGGGCTGACCGGGCTTTGTGATTCGGCACATAAACCTGTGGGAGCGAGCTTGCTCGCGAAGGCGGTAAGTCAGTCAAAATTATGGGGCTGAAACGGCCCCTTCGGGAGCAAGCTCCCTCCCACGGTTTCTCCACTCGTCATTCATCTCCCGGCGCCAGCAACAGATTCGGGGCCAGACGCTGATAACCATCCTGAGCCAGACGCATGTCCAGCAGCAAACTGCCGAGGTCCGCTGACAACGCCTCGGCTTCGGCGTCGTTCTCCAGGTAGAGCAATTTCAGGTAGCTGTTGCAGCTCGGGCAGACTTCGGCGCGCAGCGGTGCCTGTTCGGCGCTGTGTCGATCATCTTCCTGGCTCAGATATTCAAGGCCCTTGCTCTGTTCGCAATACACGCACTTGACCCGCACCACATGCCATTCGCAGGCACACAGCGAACACACCAGATAACGCAAGCCGTTGTGCTTGCCGCGATGACGAATCACCCCGGCCATGGCCGGCGAACCGCAGGCCGGGCATTGGCTGAGGCTGTCGCCGGGTTTGAGTTGCAGATTCGGCACGCTGAGCAGCCAGTGGCTCCAGGCGGCTTGCAGCGCTGCGCCGAGGAACGGCACCAGCGCCGCCGGCACCAGCGAATATTGCCCACTGACCAGCGCCACCGCCCACGCGCGCAACTGGCCGGCACTGGCGCCGCGCAAAGTATCCAGCGCGTCGATCACCGCAGGCTGATCCGCTGGCGCATAGCGCTTCAGCAAAGCGTCGAGCCACGGCTGCCAAGCATCCTCGCGCACCAACGTGTCTGCCGCGAACGGCGGCAGACCATGCTGCTGACAGGCCTCGAAACGCTGCGCATCAAACGGCGCGGTCAGCGGCGGATCATCGAAAACCTGCTGCTGCGCCCGACACAATCCGGCCATCAGCCGCAGATAATCCGCCAGCCCATTGCCCTCGGCGAGACGCTCAAGGCGCTCGGCACGCAGGACAAACAGGTTACGTGGCGGCAGATACAGAAACGGCGGCGAACTGGCCGCCGCCTCGATTTCCCCAGGTTCAAGAATGCTTGGCAAAAGTCAGCCCTTTTTCGTCAGCGGTCGCTCGGGCACGTCCCGAGGCTGTTCGTCGCGGGTCACCTCGCGGTACCACAGCTCATGGTGTTTTCTCGCCCACGGGCGGCTGACCCAGCCATGCAGCATGGCGTCGACCGAACCCTTGATCCACAAACCGGCGTAGATATGCACGATGATGCTCAGCACCAGCACGAACCCGGCCAGCGCATGCAACAACATGGCCCAGCGGATCACGCTGATGCCGAAATACACGCTGAACCACGCGCGCCAGATCACCAGCCCGGTGAACAGCAACCCGAGCATGCACAGCAGTAAAGTCCAGAACAGCAGCTTTTGCCCGGCGTTGTATTTGCCCACCGGCGGCACGCTTTCCTCGTCGTTGACCATCACCCGGTTGATCCGCCGCAGCCACTGGCGGTCATTGGCGATGAAGAAATTGGTGCGCCAGAAGCTGAACACCAGGCCGAGGAACAGCACGAACATGGCGATGCCCATGTACGGGTGCAGGATGCGCGTCCAGGTGCCGCCGCCGAACAGATTACTCAGCCAGAACAGCGACGGATGAAACAACGCCAGCCCGGACAACCCGGCCATGAAGAACAGGATCGCCACCAGCCAGTGATTGGTCCGCTGGTTGGCGCTGTAACGCAGGATCGTCTTGTTGCTCATGGCCGCTCCTCCCCGCGTGGATCAAAGGTGTGCACCGCCGGGTCGACGACGTGTACCGAGGTGTCGGGCGGCGTCGGATGCTCATCCTCCTCGACACGATTCGGGCCGATGCGCACGTAGTGGAAGAACCCGGCCAGCACCGCCGCGCCCATGGCCAGCAGGCCGAGAGGTTTGCTGATGCCTTTCCACAAGTCCACCAGCGGACTGATCGCCGGGTGATCCGGCAGCCCGGCGTAGATTTTTGGCGTGTCGGCGTGGTGCAGCACGTACATCACGTGGGTGCCGCCGACCCCGGCCGGGTCGTACAAACCAGCGTTTTCAAAGCCACGGCTTTTCAGGTCGACGATGCGTTCGGCGGCGTGTTCTTTCATGTCTTCCTTGGTGCCGAAGACGATGGCCCCGGTCGGGCAGGTTTTCACGCAGGCCGGCTCCAGCCCTACCGCTACGCGATCGGAACACAGCGTGCACTTGTAGGCCTTGTGGTCCTTTTGCGAAATACGCGGAATGTTGAACGGGCAACCGGTGATGCAATAGCCGCAACCGATGCAGTGGTCCTGATCGAAATCGACGATGCCGTTGGCATGCTGGATGATCGCCCCGGGGCTCGGGCACGCGGCCAGACAACCGGGTTCGGCGCAGTGCATGCAGCCGTCCTTGCGGATCAGCCACTCAAGGTTGCCGGCGTCGGTTTCGTGCTCCGTGAAGCGCATCAGCGTCCACGAATCCGCCGTCAGGTCCTGCGGATTGTCGTAGGTGCCGTGGTTGTGGCCGACCTCGTCGCGCAACTCGTTCCACTCCGAGCAGGCGACCTGGCAGGCCTTGCAGCCGATGCATTTGGTCGTGTCGATCAGCTTGGCAACGCCCTGCTGGGTTCTCACCGACGGCGGCACCGTGGTAGTGGCCGAGCGGGCAATGATGTCTTGGCTGGCCATTTACAGTTTCTCCACGTTGACCAGGAATGACTTGGATTCCGGGGTCTGAGTGTTGCCATCGCCGAGGAACGGCACCAGGGTGTTGGTCAGGTAACCGTGACGCGTCAGGCCGGTAAAACCCCAGTGCAGCGGAATGCCGATCTGATGCACGACTTGGCCGTTGACCTGCAGCGGCCGGATCCGTTTGGTCACCACCGCCACCGCTTCGATAAAGCCACGCTTGCAGCTAACCCGCACGCGATCACCGGCAGCGATGCCCTTCTCGTTCGCCAGCACCTCGCCGATTTCGACGAACTGCTCGGGCTGGGCAATCGCGTTCAACTTGCAGTGCTTGCTCCAGAAGTGGAAATGCTCGGTGAGCCGGTAACTGGTGCCGGCGTACGGGAAGTCCTTGGCCTCGCCGAGGGTTTCCCAGACCGAATCGAAGATCCGCGCCGCCGGGTTGCTGGTGGCCTTCTTGTTCTGCGGGTGCAGCGGGTTGATGCCGATCGGCGTTTCGAACGGCTCGTAGTGCTCGGGGAATGGCCCTTCGTTCATCTTGTCGACGGCGAAGAACCGCGCGACGCCTTCGGGGTTCATGATGAACGGATTCATCCCGGCTTCCGGCGGCACGTCGGCCTTGTAGTCCGGCACGTCGGTGCCGGTCCAGGCCTTGCCGTTCCACCACACCAGACGTTTTTTGGGTCCCACGGTTTGCCCGCCGGGTCCGAAGAGGCGCGGTTGTAGAGAATCCGCCGATTGGCCGGCCATGCCCACGCCCAGCCTTGATGCTGGTGCATGCCAAATGGGTCGGCGTTATCGCGCCGCGCCATCTGATTGCCGGCTTCGGTCCAGCTGCCGGCGAAAATCCAGCAACCGGACGCAGTGCTGCCGTCATCCTTGAGCAAACCAAACCCGGCCAGTTGCGTACCGGCCTTGACCGTGACGCCGCTGGCATCGGTGAAATCGCTGACGGCGGTGCCGTTGATCTCCCGCGCCAGTTCTTCCGGCGAAGGCTCGTCGGGGATCTTGTACGGCCACGACAGCTTGAGCAGCGGATCGGGAAACTTGCCGCCCTCGCTCTGATAACGCTGGCGCAGGCGCAGGAACAGTTCGCTCATGATGCGAATGTCGGTCTGCGCTTCGCCCGGGCCGTCGGCGCCTTTCCAGTGCCATTGCAGCCAGCGGCTGCTGTTGACCAGCGAGCCGTCCTCTTCGGCAAAACATGTAGTCGGCAGGCGAATGACTTCGGTCTGGATTTCCTCGGTTTTCACGTCGTTGTATGGCCCCACGTTCTGCCAGAACTCCGAGGTTTCCGTGGCCAGCGGGTCCATCACCACCAGCCACTTGAGCTTGGCCAAGGCGCCCATCACGCGGTTCTTGTCCGGCAACGCGGCGATCGGATTGAAGCCCTGGCAGAAGTAGCCGTTGACCTTGCCCTGGCTCATCAGGTCGAACATCTTCAGCACGTCGTAGTTGGGGATGTCGAGCTTGGGCAGATGATCGAACAGCCAGTTGTTCTCGGCGGTGGCGTTGGCGCCGTACCAGGATTTCATCAGGCTGACGTGGAATTTGCTGTAGTTCTGCCAGTACGAGAGCTGCCCCGGTCTGAGCGGCACCTGCGTGCGTTTGAAGATGAACTGACCGTAATCCTGCTCGCTGTCGCTGGCCAGTGTGAGGTAGCCGGGCAAGGCGTTGGACAGCAGGCCAAGGTCGGTCAGGCCCTGAATGTTCGAGTGCCCGCGCAGCGCATTGACGCCGCCGCCGGGCATGCCGACGTTGCCCAGCAGCAACTGCACCATCGCCGCGCTGCGGATGATTTGCGCGCCGATCGAGTGCTGCGTCCAGCCGAGCGCGTAGAGAATCGTCATGGTCTTGCCCGGTGTCGAGCAAGTGGCGATCTCTTCCCAGATCTTCTGCATGGCGTCGACCGGCATGCCGCAGATCTGGCTGGCCAGGTCGATGTTGTAGCGGCTGTAATGCTGCTTCATCAATTGATAAACACAGCGCGGGTCTTGCAGGGTCGGATCGACGCGGACGAAACCGTCGTCGGCGAATTCGTAACCCCAGCCGGACTTGTCGGTGTAGCTGCGTTTTTCCGCGTCATAGCCGCTGAACAGGCCGTCTTCGAAGCCATAGCCGGCTTTGACGATGAACGACACGTCGGTGTAGTTGCGCACGTATTCGTGCTGGATCTTGTCCTCGGTCAGCAGGTAATTGATCAGCCCGCCCATGAAGGCGATGTCGGTGCCGGTACGGATCGGCGCGTAATAGTCGGCCACCGAAGCGGTCCGGGTAAAACGCGGATCGACCACGATCAGCCGCGCAGCATTGTGCGCCTTGGCCTCGGTCACCCATTTGAAGCCGCACGGATGCGCTTCTGCTGCGTTGCCGCCCATCACCAGGATCAGATTCGCGTTGGCGATATCGGTCCAGGTATTGGTCATGGCACCACGGCCGTACGTCGGGGCAAGACTTGCCACCGTCGGGCCGTGTCAGACACGCGCCTGGTTATCGAACCCCAGCAGGCCGAGGCTGCGAATCACCTTCTGGGTGATGTAGCCGGCTTCGTTGGATGCCGCCGACGCCGCGAGGAAACCCGTGGTCAGCCAGCGATTGACCGTTTGCCCGTTGGCATTTTTCTCGATGAAGTTGGCGTCGCGGTCGGCTTTCATCAGGTCGGCGATGCGATCGAGGGCTTCGTCCCAGCCGATGCGCGTCCATTCATTGCTGCCGGGCTTGCGCACTTGCGGGTACTGCAAGCGGCCGGGGCTGTGAATGAAGTCGAGCAGGCCCGCGCCTTTCGGGCACAGCGTGCCGCGATTGACCGGGTGGTCGGCGTCGCCTTCGATGTGAATGATGTTTTGCGCCACGTTTTTGCCGGCATCGCCCTGGCTGTACATGATCAAGCCGCAACCGACCGAGCAATACGGGCAGGTGTTGCGGGTTTCACGGGTGTGGGCGAGCTTGAAGTGGCGCACCTGCTCGGCGAAGGCCGCCGTCGGGGCCATGCCCAACGCGCCCAGACTCGAGCCTGCAAGGCCGATACCGGCGACCTTGAAGAACTGACGACGGCTGAGATCCATCGTGCACTCCTGATCAGGTGGAACCCGGTACTTGCGCCGGGCTTTATCTGGACAATCACGGTTGCAGCGCGACGGCGCTGACTTTTTCACTGTAGACAAAGACCTTGCGGACTGTGTGAAAACCGACCGTCGGGTGTGTGAGCGCAAAATTTGCCCTGCACCCCAATCCCTGTGGGAGCTGGCTTGCCAGCGATTGCGGTGGGTCAACAACACTTATGCCGACTGTGCCGACGCCATCGCTGGCAAGCCAGCTCCACAGGGTTATGAGGTTGCCGTCAGGATTTATGTGCCTCGCCTGGGCCACGGGTTTATCATGGCGCCCACGAACCACCCGCCGTCACGAGACCATGCATGACTTTCGATTTTGATCAGCTGTTCGACCGCCACCACACTGGCAGCACCAAGTGGAGCCGCTACCCGGCCGATGTGTTGCCGATGTGGGTCGCTGACATGGATTTCGCCGCGCCGCCGGTCATCATCGAAGCCTTGCAACAGCGTCTGCTGCACCCGCTGCTCGGTTACAGCGTGGCCCAGGACAATTTGCGTGAAGCCATCGTCACCGACTTGTGGAACAAGTATTCATGGCAGGTCAAACCGCAGGAGCTGATCTTCCTACCGGGCGTTGAGTCGGGCTTCAACATGGCCCTCAAGGCTTTGGTCCAGGCGCAACAGAATGTCGTCGTGCAGGTGCCGAACTACCCGCCGCTGCGCCATGCGCCGGGGCATTGGGGCCTGAACAGGGTGGAGCTGGAATTCAACGCCCAGGCCGATGGCACTTACGCCACGCCATTGGATGCACTGCGCGAGTCGCTGATCGGCGGCGGCGCCCTGCTCTTGAGTAACCCGCACAACCCGCTCGGCAAGGTCTTCGACCGCGATGAGTTGCAGGCAGTGGCGGACATTTGCGCAGCGCAGGACGCGTGGATCATCTCCGACGAAATCCACGCCGAGCTGTGCTTCGACGGCCGCGTGCACATTCCTACCGCGTCGCTGAGTCCGGAAATATCCAAACGCACGATCACCCTGATGTCGGCGAGCAAGGCCTACAACATCGCCGGTCTGAAGACCTCGTTCATGATCATTCAGGACGCCGCCCTGCGCGAACGCGTCAACCACGCCCGCTGCGGCATGGTCGACAGCGTCAATCCGCTGGGCATGGAAGCCACCCGCGTCGCCTACAGCGAAGCCGCACCGTGGCTTGCCGAACTGAAAACCTACCTGCAGGCCAACCGCGACTGGCTGGTGAACGCGGTGCGCACGCGCCTGCCGGGCGTGAGCATCAATGTGCCGCAGGGCACCTATCTGGCATGGCTCGATTGCACAGCGCTGGATCTGCCGGATCCGCAGCGGTTCTTTCTCGAACAGGGCAAGGTCGGATTGAGTGCGGGACTGGATTTTGGCGACGCTCATCAGCAGTTCGTACGCTTGAATTTCGGCTGCCCGCGGGCGTTGCTCGAAGAAGGGATTGCGCGGATGGAGCGGGCTTTGGCTAACCGCAATCTCTGATCCTGCCCCGAGATTCCCCTGTGTAAGTGATCCCTGTGGAGCGAGCCTGCTCGCGAAAGCGCAGTGTCAGTCGACATATTTATCGTCTGACGGACCGCTTTCGCGAGCAGGCTCGCTCCCACATTGGTTTTGCATAGCCAACCAAAATCCAGCGCAAATCCGATCGAACTCCAGGCAAAGCCACCGGGTCAACCCGGAACACTGGCCTTGAAATCAGGAGACCCTGCGATGACTGACTATCCAAAACCACCCTTCCCGAAACAAGCCCAACCGGTGCCTGGCTCGCAGCGCAAAATGGAGCCGTACCCAGACTGCGGCGAGCAAAGCTACGTCGGTTCCGGCCGCCTCGCGGGCAAGATTGCGCTGATCACCGGCGCCGACAGCGGCATCGGCCGCGCCGTCGCGATTGCTTTCGCCCGTGAAGGCGCCGACGTTGCCGTGGCTTACTTGAATGAACACGAAGACGCCAAGGAAACCGCACGCTGGGTCGAACAGGCCGGGCGTCAGTGCCTGCTGCTGCCGGGCGATATCGCCGAAAAAGCGCATTGCCAGGCGCTGGTCGACAAGACCGTTGAGCGCTTTGGCCGCATCGACGTGCTGGTCAACAACGCCGCATTCCAGATGACCCACGAAAACTTCGAAGACATTCCCGATGACGAATGGGTGATGACCTTCGATGTGAACATCACCGCCATGTTCAGGATCTGCCAGGCGGCGATCAAGCACATGGGGCCCGGTTCATCGATCATCAACACCAGCTCGGTCAACTCGGACATGCCCAAGCCGACCCTGCTGGCCTACGCCACCACCAAAGGCGCGATCGCCAACTTCACCGGTGGTCTGGCGCAGATGCTCGGGCCGAAGGAAATTCGCGTCAACAGCGTCGCGCCCGGCCCGATCTGGACGCCGCTGATCGTCTCGACCATGCCCGACGAAGAAGTGCAGAACTTCGGCGGCAGCACCCCGCTCGGCCGTCCCGGCCAACCGGTGGAAGTGGCGCCAATTTACGTGCTGCTGGCCTCCGACGAAGCCAGCTACATCACCGGTCAGCGCTACGGTGTGACCGGCGGCAAACCGATGCTGTAACCGTGCAGCAGAAAAACTGAACCCGAGCGGCATGGCATCCCTCCATACCTGTAAGCGCCTACGGGCCATCAGGAACAGGAGGTTGTCATGTCCGCCCCCTCGTCAGACTCTTCACCCAACCCAACTTCGCCTGGACCGATATCCGCCGCGAAGAAGAAACCCATCCCCGCCACTATCTCGCGCATCTGCTGCTGCTCGCGCTGATTCCGGCGGTGTGCCTGTTCATCGGCACCACCCAGGTCGGCTGGAGCCTCGCCGTGGGTGAAAACGTGCGCCTGAGCACGGCCAGCGCACTGCAATTGAGCGTGTTGCTGTACGTGACGATTGTCGCGGGTGTCGCGGTCATGGGCGGTTTCATTCGCTGGATGTCGCGCTCGTTCGATGCGCGGCCGACGCTCAATCAATGCATCGGTTTTGCCGCTTACACGGTGACGCCGTTTTTCCTCGCCGGCATTGCCGGACTGTACCGAGCCGCTGGCTGGCGATTCTGGTGCTCGGCGCGGCGTCGATCTATTCGACGTTTCTGCTGTTCGTCGGCCTGCCGACGTTCATGCATGAGCGCAAGGAGCAAGGCCTGCTGTATTCGGCGTGCGTGTGGGGCGTTGGCCTGCTGGTGCTGGTGACCATGCTGGTGTCGATGATTCTGCTGTGGTTCAACGTGCTCATCCCCGAGTACCTGCGCACGACCGTGAGCTGAGCCGGTGCGCCTGTCCTTGAAAATTCGCTGCAGTGAACGGTCATGAGTTTCGGCGTATGGGTCGCGGTGCTCGGCGCCGTGCTGCTGACGCTGGCCCTGACTTCCTCATGGCTGCGCTGGATGCCGGTCACCACCTCGGCAGTGTGCCTGCTGCTGGGCATTGCCATCGGCCCCAGCGGCCTCGACCTGCTGAAACTGTCGCTGGAAGAATCATCGTTGTGGATGGAGCACCTGACTGAGGTCGCGGTGCTCTTTTCTTTATTTGTCTGCGGTTTGAAGCTGCGTCTGCCGCTGGGCAACACGAGCTGGCGTATCGCCTTTGGCCTGGCCGGGCCGGTGATGATCCTGACCATCATCGGCGTGTGTCTGCTGCTGCACTGGGGCCTGCAACTGGCGTGGGGGCCTTCGCTGCTGATCGGCGCGATGCTGGCTCCGACCGACCCGGTGCTCGCGGCGCTGGTGCAGGTCAATGATGCGCAGGACATCGACAGCGTGCGCTTCGGCCTCTCCGGTGAAGCCGGGCTCAACGATGGCGTGGCGTTCCCTTTCGTTATTCTCGGCTTGCTGTTGCTGCACGGTGACGGCAGTGCCGGCGAGTGGCAGCACTGGGTGATCCGCAGTCTGTTGTGGGCGGTGCCGGCGGGTTTGCTGACCGGTTACTGGATGGGCCGTGGCATCGGCCGCATCGCCCTGTCGCTGCGCATTCACAATGAGGACAGCACCCTCGGCCCCAACGACTACCTGACCCTCGCGCTGATTGCGCTTTCCTATGTGGTGGCCGATGCGATTGGCGGCTACGGCTTTCTCGCGGTGTTTGCCGCCGGTCTCGGCCTGCGTCAGGAGGAGGTGAAATCCACCGGAATTACCCAAGTGCCTGCCGAGCACCTGGTGCAGCCGGTGGTCGGCCATCAGAACATCGAACCTGAAAACGCTGTGCATGGAGACACCGAACAACTGGAAGACAGCCAGGTCGCCGCCGGAATCATGATGGGCGACATGCTCGCGTTCGGCAGCCTGGTCGAACGGGCAATGGAGGTGTTTCTGGTCACCCTGCTCGGCGTCGTGCTGATTGCCCACTGGAATTGGCACGCGCTGTGGATCGGCGCGGTGCTGTTCTGTTTGATCCGGCCGCTGAGCGTGGCACTTATGCCGTGGGGCAATCTGCTCAGCGGCCCGCAGCGCCTGCTGATCGGCTGGTTTGGCATACGCGGCATCGGCAGCCTGTTCTATCTGTTCTTCGCCCTGAACCATGGCCTGGATGCCGATGTGGCGAAGGTCTGTACCGACATCACTTTGTCGGTGGTGGCACTGAGCATTCTGCTGCATGGCATCAGCACGCAGCCAATGCTGGCGCGCTATGAAAGTCTCAAGCAACGAAAAAGCTGATGCTTCAATCGCTTCGATTCGCTGGGAATTATCGAAGTTTTTTCTGAAAAAATGGATCGCTGCGCATGACCCAAGGGTCACAACTTTAACCGCGCCAACCATCCAGCGCGGCCCGGCAGGTTCGGTTCCCCTGCGGTGAACAGCCTATTAAACGGAACCCCGACACAAACAAGGTCACGGTCATGAACGAATGCTCGACTCCTGCGCAAATCAAGGCTTGCAGAGCACTGGCTCTGGAACGCAATCGTCAACTGTTCGAAGAAGCCCACGAACTGAACCGAGCAGCCAACGCGCTGCTGGAACAGACGCCGACTGACTTCGAACGCTTTGAGCAATACCGGGCACTGCGCAAGAAAGCCGATGCGAAATTTGAAGATGCAATCGATCATCTGTGTGTGCTGAATGAGGATTTTCCGCCGATTCCGGCGGCGGTGCAGAATGCGGTTACTCCGCGGCGTGAGCTGGAAATGGCGTGATAAAAGTCAAAAGCCCTCACCCTGACCCTCTCCCCGAGGGAGAGGGACTGACCGGGGTGTTCTTGCCTATTACACCGACCTGAAATACCGCGCCGAATGTAGATTATGAAAAGCATGAAGATCGGCTCCTTTCCCCTCGCCCTCTTGGGGAGAGGGCTGGGGTGAGGGGTTAGATCTCACAGACACCACAAAATCCAGCTCCTGTACCCTGCCCCCGACCAACCCACCTCAAGGATTGGTCACCTGAATAAACACCGCATACACCCCCAACATCACCCAGAACGTCGCAAAGATCCAAGGCGTGCGCACCGAGAACAGCAGCGACTTGCGATAGCCCTTGTGGCTCGATTCCATCTCGCTGAACAGCGGCGATTCATCGTACGCTGCGCCCATCACCGGCTCCGCGTGCAGCAACTGGCTCTGTTTGAAGTGCCAGTGATCGATGATGTCGTAAGCCGCGCGAATCCCCGGCCAGGCATTCAGTGAGCTGAGCACACCGAGCAACGCCAGAAACGGCGGCACAACAAGGGTAAACATCTTGCCCCACTCGGGATTGAGGTTGGCCATGCACGAAGCGAAAGCGATCACCAGAAACGACTGCGCCGCCAGATAGGCGTCGGTGCGGTTGGCGAGGATGCTGGTTTCGTACTGGATTTCCCGGCGGTAGAAATCCAGCCGTTCCTTGGGTGAGCCAAACATCTTGGCGTCGTGTTCGGCCAAGGCTTCTTCAGCAGCGCTTGGCTGGGTCAATATGCGAGGCAAGAGACATGCCCTCCGAAAGTGAACAAGACCTTTTGGAAAGGCGCATATCCGCACTAGTTCAGCCGGATCGACCAGCGCGTCACTTCATCGATTGGGCGATGATCTGCACAAGATTCAACTGGGTGAACGGTTTCGGCAGACGCGGCAGTTCGTCGGCGAAACCTTCCAGGCGTTCGGCGTAACCGGTGGCCAGAATGATCGGCAGATCCGGCTTGAGCATGCGCAACGCGTGAGCCAGTTGCGCGCCGCTCATGTGCGGCATGGCCATATCGGTGATCACCAGATCGATCACCTCACCCCGATCGAACAATTCCAGCGCTTTAGCGCCGGAGGTCGCACCGACGACACGATGGCCGAGGTCTTCGAGCAACAGACTGGTGCTGGTCAATACCAGCGAATCGTCATCGACCACCAGCACACTGAGCCTCGGCACCGCAATCGGCGCCGCGTTGCTGTAAGTCGGGCGATTGACTGTCCGCTCGAGCGCCACCGGAATCCACAGCTCGGCCGCTGTGCCGCGGCCCTTCTCGCTTTTGAGAATAAAGCGTCCGCCCAACTGCTCGATGAAGCCATGCACCATCGACAAGCCCAGCCTGGTGCCTTTGCCCAGGCCTTTGGTGGTGAAGAACGGATCGCGGGCGCACGCCAGCGTGCTTTCATCCATGCCTTCGCCGCTGTCGATCAGGCTCAGGCAGACGTAACGCCCGGCCGCCAGGGTCGAATGAGTTTGTTCCAGCACCACTTCGGCTTGCGCCTGAATGATCACCGTGCCGCCCTCGGGCATGGCATCGCGGGCATTGGTGGCCAGATTGAGAATCGCCAGTTCCAGCTGGTTGCTGTCGGCCAGCACTGGTTGCAGATCTTTCGGGAAGCGCGTTTCGATGCGAATTCCCGGCCCCAGCGAACTGCGCAACAGCCCGGTGATGCCTTGCACCAGTTGCGGGATATCGACCGATTCGGTCTTCAGTTCCTGGCGCCGGGCGAAGGCCAGCATGCGCTGGGTCAGCGACACACCGCGCAAGGCGCCCTGGGTGGCGTTTTCCAGCAGACGGGCGATTTTCGGCGCGTCACCGATGCGCTTCTGCACGATTTCGAGATTGCCGAGAATCACCGTCAGCAGGTTGTTGAAGTCATGGGCGATACCGCCGCTGAGTTGGCCGATCGCCTGCATCTTCTGCGCCTGGAACAATGCTTCGCGGGTCTTTTCCAGGGCCTGCTGCGCCTCGTGCGCCTCGGTCACATCGCGGGTGATCTTGGCAAAACCGAGCAGCGTGCCGGTGTCGCCGCGAATCGCATCGACCACGACGTGAGCGAGAAAGCGCGTGCCGTCCTTGCGCATCCGCCAGCTGCGGTTCTCGAACCGGCCTTCGCGGGTGGCAATCTCCAGCGAACGCTGCGGCTCACCGACTTCGCGGTCTTCGGGGGTATAGAAAATCGAAAAATGCTGGCCGATGATCTCTTCCGGCAGATAGCCCTTGATACGCTGCGCGCCCTGGTTCCAGTTGCTGACGCAACCTTCGGGGCTGAGCATGTAGATCGCGTAGTCGGTGACGCCCTGCACCAGCAGGCGGAACTGCTGTTCGCTTTGCTTGAGGGTTTCCTCGGCCATCTTGCGGTCGGTGAGGTCGCGGGTGATCTTGGCGAAACCGAGCAACTCGCCGCTGGGGTCAATGATCGGGTCAATCACCACGTGCGACCAGAAGTGCGTACCGTCCTTGCGCACCCGCCAGCCTTCACCTTCGAAACGACCTTCGCGGATCGCCGTGTCCAGCGCCCGCTGCGGCATGCCGTTGGCGCGGTCTTCAGGGGTATAGAAGCGTGAGAAGTGCTCGCCGATGATCTCGGCTTCTTCATAACCTTTAAAACGTTTGGCGCCGGAGTTCCAACTGGTGATAGTACCGTCGGGGTCGATCATGTAGATCGCATAGTCGACAACCGCATCGATCAGCAGCCGGAAACGGCTGTCTTCGATCGCTGCAGTTCTGTTGTTCTCACTCATCACACTCACCCGCCACTGTCATGGGCAGAAGTATGCGTGAATCCGCCGATTTGAAAAGTACCGGTTCGCTTCTGATCGCCCACCAGCGCGGCAACAACTGTTTGATGCGGCTTTCAGCAAAGCGGTCGTCGATGAGCATGACCGTGCCGCGATCCTCGCGGGTGCGGATCACCCGCCCGGCGGCTTGCACGACTTTTTGCATGCCCGGGTACAGATAGGTGTAGTCGTAACCGGCGCCGAAAATCGCCGCCATGCGCCGCTTCATCTGCTCGTTGACCGGATTGAGCTGCGCCAGCCCCAGCGTGGCGATGAACGCACCGATCAGCCGCGCACCGGGCAAATCGATGCCCTCGCCAAACGCACCACCCAACACTGCAAAGCCAACGCCTTGGCTGTCGGCGCTGAACTGGTCGAGAAACGCTTGGCGCGCGCCCTCGGCCATGCCCCGCGATTGCAACCACTGGGTGATGTGCGGATGGCGCTCGGCCAACAACGTCGCGACCTGTTGCAGGTAATCGAAACTGCTGAAGAACGCCAGATAGTTGCCCGGGCGCTCGCTGAACTGGTGCGCGATCAGCTCGACAATCGGCTCCAGCGAAGCTTGCCGATGGTTAAAACGCGTGGAGATCTGGCTGACGATGTGCACCTGCAACTGCTCGGCGCTGAATGGCGACTCGACGTCGATGCACACGGTGTCGGCGGGCGTGCCGAGCAGATCGGCGTAGTAGTTGCGCGGGCTCAGCGTGGCCGAGAACAGCACGCTGCTGCGCGCGCGCGCTCAGGCGCGGGCCGATGAACGCTGCCGGCACCACGTTGCGCAGGCACAGTTGCGACAACGGACGCTTGCGCTCGAGATCGCGTTTGCTGATATCGAACAGGTAATGCTCGTCATACAGCTCGGCGACCCGGGCGAATTGCAGCAGATCGAAATAGAAGTTCTGCAAGCCGCTGTCGAGGCCTTGCGGATGATCGTTGAGGTAATCGCCAATGGCCGCGCAACATAGCGAAATGGCTTGCAGGAGTTTGTCTGGGGCTTTGTCGTAGGCCTGATACGCCGCCAGTTGCGGCGCATGCAGCGCGTTCCATTCGCGGTTGACCCGCTGCAGGGCATTCTTCAGCGCTGCCGGCGCGGTCTTGCGCACAGTGCCGAGGGTGAACTGGTCGAGACTGGCGCTGTACATCTGCCGGCCGCGCTCGACCAGGTTGTGCGCTTCGTCGGCCAGCACCGCGACTTTCCACTGATTGAGCTGGGCGAGACCGAACAGCAGCGCGCTGAAATCGAAGTAATAGTTGTAGTCGGCTACCACCACGTCCGCCCAGCGGGCCATTTCCTGACTCAGGTGATACGGGCACACGCTGTGCTGCGCGGCGACTTCACGCATCGCTGCCTGATCCAGCAGGTTGATGCGGCTGGCGGCTTCGCGGGCGGCGGGCAAACGATCATAAAAGCCTTGGGCCAGCGGGCAGGATTCGCCATGACAGGCCTTGTCCGGATGCTCGCAGGCCTTGTCGCGAGCGACCATTTCCATGACTCGCAACGGCAAATCGGGCGTTTGCCTGAACAACACCTGGCTGGCATCCAGCGCCAGCTTGCGCCCCGGGGTCTTGGCGGTGAGAAAGAACACTTTGTCCAATTGCTGCGGCGCCAGGGCCTTGAGCATCGGGAACAGCGTGCCAAGGGTTTTGCCAATGCCGGTCGGCGCCTGGGCCATCAGGCAGCGGCCGGTGCTGACGGCTTTGAACACCGACTCGGCCAGATGCCGTTGGCCGGGACGAAAATCCGAATGCGGGAACGCCAGTTGTTGCGCGGCCAGATTGCGCGCCTCGCGATGGGCCATTTCCTGCTCGGCCCATTGCAGGAACAAGCCGCACTGTTGCGCGAAAAACCCCTGGAGCGCCTCGGCGCTGTGGGATTCGACCAGGCAGGTTTCCTTTTCGCTGACGATGTCGAAATACACCAGCGCCAGATTGATCTGCTGCAGTTGCAGTTTCTGGCACATCAACCAGCCGTAGATCTTCGCCTGCGCCCAATGCAACTGGCGGTGATTGGCCGGTTGCTTGCTCAGGTCACCGCGATAGGTTTTGACTTCTTCCAGGCAGTTTTGCGCCGGATCGTAGCCATCCGCCCTGCCCTTGACCTTCAGCGCGCCGAATTCGCCTTGCAGCGCCACTTCGCTCTGGTACTGCTCGCTGCGCCGCGAGGCCACGGTGCGATGGCCGACGATGCCTTCCAGCGCGGTCGGCGACGGGGTGAAACGCAGGTCGAGGTCGCCGGTCTTGGCGGTGAACTCGCACAATGCACGGACGGCGATGCTGTAGCTCAAGCGCTCTGCTCCGCCCACTGCACGTAACATACCGCCACCGGCATCTGATGCTCGTGGCAGAACTCCAGCCAGCGCAGTTGATTGTCCTGCAAGCGGTCGCCGGGGCCTTTGACTTCGATCATTCGGTAGGTCTTGTGCTGCGGCCAGAACTGGATCAGGTCCGGCATGCCAGCACGGTTGGCCTTGATATCGAGCAACAGGCGGTTGAACCAGTGTTTCAGGTGTTCGGCGGGCAGACAGGCCAGCGCCTGCTCGAGCAGGTCTTCATTGAGCGCGCCCCAGAACACGAACGGCGACTGAATGCCCCACTTGTCGACGAAGCGCTGGCGGATGGTCTCGGCGTAGCGACCGTCATCGAGTTCGCCCAGGCAGGCCTGGAACAGTTCAGTGCGGCGCTCGAGAAAGTCTTCGCTGAGCAGATCGACCGGACCGCGCTGGAACGGGTGGAAAAACGCACCCGGCAACGGCGCAAAGATCGCCGGCCAGCACAACAGGCCAAACAGTGAATTGATCAGGCTGTTCTCGACGTAATGCACCGGGCCGTCTTCGTCATGCAGGTGCGCTTGCACATGGAATTCCACTGACCGCGCCGGATCGGTGCGCGGCAAGTGCAAGTCCAGACGCTCGACCTCTCTGGCCTTGACGCGCTTGAGCGGCGGGCCGCCGAGTTTGCGCCGCAGACGTGGGACGATGCGCTGCAGACCTTGCTGCTCGGCCGCGCTTTGCGGCGCCTGTTCGGCCAGCGTGCCAAGCTCCAGCGCCAGCGCGTATTCGCCGCAACGTTCGAGCACACGGATCATGCGCAATCGCGCGCCCGGGTAGGTGCAGTCGCGGTAAACACTCAAAGCGAGCGCAAAGTCGCCGATGCGCTCGCCATATTGGCCGATCTGGAACAACGCCTTGGCTTGTCGGCGGCGCAGCCACGGGTTGTCGAATTGCACGGCGTTGATCTTCTCGACGATCTCTTCCAGCGCCTCACCCGCCTCGAAACGCAACTGGCACTGATGCAGGAACAGGCAGGCGTCGACGTCTTCGCGACTGCGCAGGCCTCGGGAGTCAGCGCAGAATTCGACTTTTTCATAGGTGAAGATGCCCAGGTCGGCCAGGACGAACTCCGACCAATCCTGATACAGATTGCCGAAGAACATCAGGCGCAGGCGATCGCACAAATCCATGAGGGTCAGGCTGAACAGCCGGTCAGCCAGTTGCGGGGCCCAGGCGCGCAGGGTTTGCGCCTCGCTGAACTGTTCGGTCAGCACCGGCAGCCACTCGTCTTTACGCCCTTTCGGCTGTTCTATAAAAGCGCCAAAGGCTTGCAAGAGCTCAGCCTTGAGCAAGACATCGAACAGTTCTGCCAGCGTCAGCGCGGCGTGTTCGTCGAGCCAGCCACGTTCGAGCAAAGGCTGAGCCGCCTCGGCAACGTCACCAATTTCCAGATAGTTGAGTTTGCTCGCACGAAAGTGAATGCCCTTGCGCATGACCATGCGCACCAGCAATCCCTGGGAGGTTTGCGGCAGCGTATTGAAGTCGCGGATGAAGCCGTGCTCGCTTGCGCTCATCACATCGGCATAGCGAAGTGCAAGCCAATCAAGCACTTGCCGGAAGTTGTTAAGGTAATAGAACGGATCGTCGAGAGGGTTGGAGGTCACGGGATTTCAAAGCCACGGCAAGCGAACACTGGTTATGCGTACAGATACCAGCTCAGCCCTGCCCGGCGCAAACGGAAAAAGATCAATGGCATTTTTCGCGCCGCCATCGAACTTTTCCGCCGATGTTGGCACCAACCGCGTTAGAGGGCCGACAATGCCCGCAATCACATTCAAGCAAGGAGTCAGAGGTGGGTATGAAAATCAAGATGCTGGGCATTCCTGTAGCAGTCGCAGCCCTGTTGGCGCTGAGCGGCTGTTCGACCCAGACCGTGGTGACGCTGCAGAACGGCACCCAGTACCTGACCGAGGACATGCCGAAAACCAAGACCGAAGACGGCTTCTATGAGTTCGAGGACATCTCCGGGGCCAAGGTCAAGGTTCGCGCTGATGAAGTCGCGACCGTGCGCAAGGAAGACTGATCCGCCGCCTTTCCTGTGGGAGCTGCCGAAGGCTGCGACCTTTGATGTTGCTTCAAGCATTGAAGATCAAAGATCGCAGCCTTCGGCAGCTCCTACAGGGATTGTTTCATTATTCGAATGCCGGCATGCCGGGAATGCTGCCGTCGCAGCTCAGGTAACTCCCGCCGCGTTTCACCAATTCCTCCTGCAACCGCTGGCAACGCTGGCGCTCCTGTTGATCCATTCGATCAATACTGAGATTGCCAGTCGTCTGTGGCTTGTTTTCACCCAGGCGGATCGTCACGAACGGCTGCTCCGGCTGGATCTGAAAACGACTTTTCGGTTCGACCGGCTCAAGCGTTTCATCCTTCGCCGGGTCCGGCAGTTGATCGGAGGTGATGCCGTAACGGCTGAGAATCGAACTCTGAGGCAGATCGGCCCAGACACTCGCTGAACCCAGCGCCAGTGTGATAACGCCGATATACCCCTTGAAACCTTTCACGCATGAATCTCCTGTACTCGATGGCGGTTAGCTGAAGAACGTGTGTGCACGTGCTGGCTTTAGGCCGCATTTCCTGTTTTGCAGGGGTTTGAGTCGGAGAATGGCTTTCAAGTCACTTTTGATACTGCGTCATCGTACTTCGCGAGCAGCCTCGCTCCCACAGGGAGTTGTGAACGACACAGCTCCGGTGTGGGAGCGAGCCTGCTCGCGAAGGGCCATCAAAGGCCAAGCATCAACCTCAGGCGATAACAACCCCGTCGGCGCTCAAACTGCCCAGTGCCACGCCGACCAACGTCACCGAATCCGCGCCGAACGTCAGCACGGTGTCCTGCCCGACCGCCGACGCATGGGCACGCAAATCTTGCCCCGGCAACACGCCCTGCACGCCAAGAAACACCAGCGTGTCATCGGCCGTATAGCCAATCACACGATCCTGGCCAAACGCGCCATTGAACAGAAACGTATCCGCGCCGCCGCCGGATTCCAGCAGGTCATTGCCAGCACCACCGACCAACACATCATTTCCCGTACCGCCGAGCAAATGATCATCGCCGTCCAGCCCGAACAGCCAGTCACCGCCGGCATGCGCTTTCAGTGTGTCGGCGCCGGCCGTTCCTCTAACGCTTGATTCGTAAGCGGTGAGATTACTGCCGACTTTCAAACCGGTGGCAGTGACGCTGTGCAGCACGTCGTCCTTGAACACGCCCCAGAGAAACCCCGGCTCTTTGCTGACGATGCTGCCGATGTCGCGGGTGATGCTGATCCCGCCGTTGGCATCGCGGATGTACAGGTTGCCGGCGCCGTCGTTGGCAAAATCGAAGTGCTTCACCGTCTGCTGCAATTCGAGCGTGTTGCTGCCCTGCCCGCCCAGAATGACGTTATAGCCGCCGCTGTCACGGAAGCTGTCATTGCCGGCGCGGCCTTCCAGATAGTCATTGCCGCTGCCGCCCTGGATCAGGTCGTTGCCGTCACTGCCGATGATGAAGGTGCTGCCATTGTGGATCTCGGCGTTGCGGTTAAGGTCCTGGACCCAAGTGTTGGCCCGCGCCGGGTCGGACAGGTTGGCGACGATGATGGTCGAGTCGCGGCTGGTCAGGTCGTAGAACTTCGACTCCAGCACGCGGGTCATGCCGTCGCCGTAGCCAGTGGGCAGGTGCGAAATCCACGTCGGGATATTCAGGATCGAATACGGCAGCACATTCCACGCGTTCGAGGCGTAGTGATCGTTGAAGCTGACGATATTGTCGGTGGTCGACGCGTGCGGCGCATCGTGCACGCCAACCGAAGCGCCAGTGAAAGTAGAGCCGTCGAGGGCACGAAACACCGGGTCGTTTTCGTAGCCGATATTCAGCACCTTGTCGGTGCTGCTCTGAGTCGGCGATGCGTAGGCGATGTAGTTGGAATCGGCGAAGAAGCCGTCCCACTTGCCAGCGCTCAAGTCAGCCATGCTGTTCACCGCCAGGCCGCCCAGGCTATGGCCGCTGACCAGCACGTCCTTACCGCTGAGGCCGTTGGCCCGGGCGAATGCGACGACATCGTTGAGCAGATTGCCGAAGGCTTCGCCGACGTAGTTTTTTGCGTAATCGGCCGGGCCGAAGGCCGCGAGCAGATCGTTGATCACGTCGCCAATCGAATCACCGATGAGGATTTCGCGCGGGCCGCTGGTGCCGCGAAAGGCAATGCCCAACTCAGTGAGATGGCCCTGTGCGTCGTACTTGCCGAGGAGTTCCACCTGCGCACTGGTATAACCGGCCTTCTCGCCGAAAAACGTCCCGCGTGCATCGGTCTTGCCTTCGTAGCCCAATTGCGCGGCGCTGATCGGCGTCCAGCCGGCCTTTGCACCGCCTCGAGGGCGAGTTTTTCCGAATCAGGATTCCACGGGATACCGGGGATCACCCCTTGCGAATCGGTGCCGCCAATCAACGCGGTGACCAGCGTCGCCGGCAGACCGAGGCCAAAGCCGTTGTGCTGGTAACCGGCGGCGAAACCGTTATCGAGGTTGTGATAGGAGTACAGCGTGATCGCCATGGCATCGCTGAACAGCGCCTTGGAATCGGCCGTGCCGAAGTGCTTGTAGTCGTATACACCCATTGCCATTGCCTCTCTTGTTGTTGGAATTGTCAGAGATAGCTCACAGCCAGAGCCCAGGGCTCCGGACCATTCATTACGTCTTGCGATGACCCTCAAATATCATGTGTACGCAGTACCTGTGGGAGCGGGCTTGCTCGCGAAAGCGGAGTGTCAGACGGCACCATCTTGACTGACACTCCGCTTTCGCGAGCAAGCCCGCTCCCACATTTGGATCTCCTGCACAATTAAAATCTCCTGCCCATTTGGATCTCCTGCACAGTTGGATTTTTGTAATCGAACAATCCCATGTGCAGCGCTCCATTTTGTGAAAAACCGGCAGCCGGTGAAGCGCTGCCGGTTACGCCTCAGAACTGCCAGTCGAGGGTCAGACCGACGCCATGATCTTTCTCGTTCGAGCCGATCAGGCCGTTGTAGTCGAGGTTGACCCGCACGTCGCGATTGAGCGCCAGCCCGGCGCGCACGCCGACTACGGCAGCGTCACGATCCATCGACACGCTCTGCACGGTGAACGCGCTGTTGCCGTTGGCGAACGCCAGATGGCTGTCGGCATCGACGCTGCTCAGGTTGTGCTGCCAGCCGAGGCTCGCGCCCAGTTCCAGCTGATGCTTATCCGACACGGCGAAGCTGCGCTTGGCGCGCACGCCGAGGGTCGACAGCACCACGTCGCGATTGTCCTCGCCGCCCTTGAGCGCGGCAGCGTCACCCTTCTCGGTGAAGCTGTCGGTGTTGAGGTGCACGTAGGACAGATTGGCGAACGGCTCCAGGTTCATCGGTTGCAGGCCCAGATCGTAAGCGGCCTCGGTGAACAGTTGCGCGGTGGTCGCGTCACGTTTGGTTTTCTGTTTGCCGCTGACGTCGCCGAACTGCAGATCACGCTTCACATCGATGCGATGCCAGCTGTAGGCGCCGCCGACGGTCAGGCGCAACGCGTCGATCTCATGGCCCAGATATGCACCCAAGTGGTAGCTGTCGACCGACGCCGACGAATGCGTGCCGCTGCCCATGCTCAACGAGCTGTCGCTGTAACCGGTGACGAAACCGAGACGGGTGTCTTCAGCGATCAGCCCGTCGACACCGGCCAGCAGCCCGCCGATGGAGCTATTGGAATCGGCATTGTCGTGCCCGCCATCACTCTCGCCCCATGAGCCGAGGACCTTGACCCAAACGTTGCTGCGCTCATCAGTCGGCGCATCGGCATTGAACAGATCACGCTCACGCAGGCGTTCGCCGACGGCTTCGCGCAGGTAGCGGCTGTCGTTGATCAGCAGCGTGCCGATGGCCGGGTGAATCTCGCCGGACAACTGTTGAAAGGCCTGCTGCGCCGACGCGGCATTGGGCGACAGCAACAGGGTTTCGAACAGCGCATTGCCCGCGCCCAAACGCTCGGCGGCCGCACCAACGGCGCGCTGGTTCGGCGTCAGCCCGACGCTGGCGAACGATGCCTCATTGCGCCCGACTGCCAACTGAATGCCGCCCGCCGAATAATCCAGAGTGCCGCCGAGGAAAGCGTAATTCGGCAACACCTGGCCGAAGCGCCCTTCGATGCCTTCCGCCGCTTGCAGAATGTTGTAGCGAGTGCCGAGCAGACTTTGCACTTCGCCGGTGCTGAGCAAGGTCGGGCTGTTTTCCAGCGACAGGCTCACCGTGGCGCCATCGATGACCGCTTTGCCGCCCGCGACGATCTGATCGCTGCGGGTTGGCGACAGCTCTACGGCGTAGGTTGAGCCCGGCGCGAAGGTCACGTCACCTGCCACATTCAGGGTGCCGATCGAATTGCCCGGCGCCACCGTACCGCCGCTGTTCACCGCCAGCGCGCCGATGCGGCCGTTGCCGCCGAGGATACCGCCATTGTTGACGGTGACCGCCGATTGCAGCGATCCGTTGATGGCCAATCGGCCCTGATTGACCAGGGTCGGGCCGCTGTAAGTGTTGTTGCCGGTCAGCACCAAAGTGCCGATGCCTTGCTTGGTCAGACCGCCGTGGCCGCCGATGTCGTTGCGCCAAGTGTCGAGGCCGCAAGTGATATCGGTGCACACCCGTTCGGTCGGTTTGCCCTGATCGATGATCGCGCCGATGCCCGGCAGATCAGCAACGAACTGGCCGGAGCCGTAAGCACCCTGCACGCGGAATTCCTCGGGAATGTCCTGCTCGGTAACGAACATCGCCGGGCCGTCGATGGCTTTGCGCAGGTTGATCATGCCCCAGCCGTACAAGGCGTCGATGCCCGGCGCGCCGAGGTCGGTGGCGGTGGTACGCAATACGCTGGCGACCTGGTCGCCGCTCATGTACGGAAAACGCTCCATCAGCACGGCGATGGAACCGGCGACGTGCGGTGCCGCCATTGACGTGCCGTTGTAGTTGGCATAGCTGGTGGTCAGGTTGCCGGCGTTGGTGCCTTCGATGATCGAGCTGTAGATCTTGGTGCCCGGTGCCGAGACGCAGTAACTCGCCGTATAGCCGCAGCGCGAGGAGAACGTGCTGATCACGTACGGATTGGCACTGGCGGTGTCCGGGTTCTGCTGCAACGCGGCGACGGTGATCCAGTTCGGCGCGATGTCCGGAACGAAGTAGCCGAGGCCGGCGATGGCATCCGGATTGTTCAGGTTGTAATCGTTGCCGGCGGCAAAGATGGTGACGATGCCGCTGCGTGCGGCGGCAATCGCACCATCGTAGGCGCCGCCGGGTTTGGTGCCGAGCAAGGTGCGGATTTCGTTGAACTGCAACTGCGCGTCGTTGACGGTGAAGTGCGGATACGCCGGATCGCGACCACCCAGGTCGAAGCGGTCGGTGATGCCGATGCCCCAACTGTTGTTGATGATCCGCGCACCGCTGGCGATCAGCGCATCCCAACCGGCCTTGTACACCGCGCCGTCGTTGCCGCGCACGATGCCGTCTTCCGGCCCCGGGTCACCGTTGTCAGCGCTGATGATCTGCGCACCGAATGCGACGCCATGCATCACCCCGCCATCGCGACTGCCCGCCGCGATGCCGCCAACGTGGGTGCCGTGGGCGCCAAGCTTGCCGTTGGAGCCGACCGAGGGTGAACCGTCATACAGGAACGCATCACCGGCCTTCACCGGAATGTACGGGTCGGTGTATTCGCGGATACCGCTGGTGACCAGAGTCACGACTTTGTTGCTGCCGGAGAACTCCGGATGCGCGGCGTAGACCGGTTGATCGAAGATGCCCAGTTTCACGCCTTTGCCGGTGTAGCCGGCGGCATGGGCATAATCCGCACCGATCGCGCCCAAGCCCCAATCAGCCTTGAATTCACTGCTGCGCCAACTCGACGGATCGCCGTTGCGGCCGTTTTCCACGTACGGCGCTGCCTGCGCCAGCGCACTGGCACAGAGCATGGCGACTGTCAGGGTTTTCAGGGCAAAGCGGCCACCCGATTGCGCGGGGGTATTGTTGTTATCCATCCACGACCTTCCTTAGTGATGTTGCGAAAAATCCGGTTGCCTGTGCTGCCGTTGATCGTTCCCACGCTCTGCGTGGGAATGCCTCTAGGGACGCTCCGCGTTCCAATGGGACGCAGAGCGTCCCTGGCTGCATTCCTTTGCTGCGCGTGGGAACGATCAACACAGGTTTTGCGACTGCTGCGCAGTCGAGCGGGGATAAATCCCCTCGCCACAGTGGCTCAAACGAATGCAATCAGAACTGCCAGTTCAGTCTCAGGCCAACGCCATGCAGCTTCTCGCGGCTGGCCAGTTGGCCGTTGTAATCGAGGTTGACCCGCACGTCCTTGCTCAAGGCCAGACTGGCCTGCACGCCGACCAGTGCGGCATCGCGCACCAGCGCCGAGCTCTCCACGGAATACGGCGTACCACCGCTGGCAAAGCGCAAATGCTGTTCCGATTCGATATCGCTGAGGCTGTGCTGCCAGCCGAGACGGGCGCTGACGTCCAGCGCTTGCTGGCTGGAAAGGTTGAAGGTTTTGCTCGCCCGCACGCCCAAGGTGCTCAACACCGCATCACGCTGATCGCCAGAACTTTTCAGCGCAGCGGCATCGCCCTTCTCGGTAAAGCCTTCGGTGTCGAGATGCAGGTAAGTCAGGTTGGCGAACGGTTCGAGCACCAAAGGTTGCAGCTGCAAGCGATACGCCGCCTCGGCGAACACCTGCGTGGTGGTCGCATCGAGCTTGGCTTTCTGCTTGGCGCTGACCGCGTCGTATTGCAGATCACGCTTCACATCGCCACGATGCCAGCTGTACGCCACGCCGCTGCTCAAGCGCCAGGCGCCGATGTCGTGCCCGGCGTAAGCGCCGAGGTGATAGCTGTCGACTTTCGCCGAAGAATGCGTGCCCGAACCCATGCTCAAGGAGCTATCGCTGTAGCCGGTGACCAGACCGATGCGGGTCTGCTCGTCCAGCGCGCCGTCGACACCCGCCAGCAAACCGCCGATCGAGGTGTTGTAGCCGGCCGTGTCGTGGCCCGAATCGGTGCTGCCCCAGGCGCCGATAGCTTTGATCCAGCCGTTGCTGCGGGGCGCCGAGTCATCGTGCAGCCGCTCGCCGACCGCATCACGCAACTGGCGGCTGTCGTTGATCAGCATCGTCCCCAGCGCCGGATAAATCTCGCCGCTCAGTTGCTGGAAGGCTTGCTGGGCCGAGGCTTGAGTCGGTGCACGAAGCACGCTTTCGTAAACCGAATTGCCAGCGCCCAGACCTTCGACTGCCGCCGCCACCGAACGCTGGTTCGGCGTTTGCCCAACGCTGGCGAAGCTTGTGGCATTGCGCTGGATATTCAGCTGAATGCCGCTTGCGGCGTAGTCGAGGGCGCCGCCGATGAACAGGTAGTTCGGCACCACCGCAGCGAACTGCCCTTGCACGCCGCCGGCCGCTTGCAGGATGTTGTACTGGCGACCGAGCAGGCTTTGCGCTTCGGCGCTGCTGAGCAAGGTCGGGCTGTTTTCCAGCGCCAGACTGACGCTGGCGCCGCTGATGGTTGCCGTGCCGCCGGCAACGATGCGGTCACTGCTGGTGGGCGATAGCTCGACGGCGTAAGTCGAGCCTGGGGCGAGTGTCACATCGCCGGCGACGTTCAAGGTGCCGATGGAATTGCCCGGTGCGACCCGGCCGCCGCTGTTGGCGGTCAATGCGCCGATGCGTCCGGAGCCGCCGAGGGTGCCGCTGTCGTTGACGGTGACCGCTGAAGTCAGCGAACCGTTGACGGTCAGCAGACCGCCGTTGACGGTGGTCGGGCCGCGATAGGTGTTGTCGCCGCTGAGCAGCAACTGACCGGCGCCGGACTTGATCAGGCTGCCCTGATACACCCGGTTCGCCGCTGCCGCATCACGTAGCATGCCGACCGCGTAATCGGTCTGGTCCTGCTGACTGGCGCCGGCCGCAACGCCGTTCTGCCAGCCTTTGTCCTGCAGGGTTTGCTGCCAGGCGCTGTGCTCGGCGAGGTCTTCGTTTTGACGCTGGAGCAGTGCCTTGTCGGAGATGTCATTGCTCCAGACATCGCGCTGCCCTGCCCCCAGATTGGCATCGAACGCACCGAGCAATTGCCCCGGCCCGCGCATCGCCCGGTTGAGATTCGCTACGCCCCAGCCGACGCGCTCGTTCGGTGCGTCAGTGACCGAGCCGTCGAGCTGGGTGGCGGTGGTCAGCAAAACTTCGAGCGCCTGCTGGTTGTTCATGTACGGATAACGCTCCATCACCAGCGCCAGGGCGCCGGTTGCGTGCGGCGCCGCCATCGAGGTGCCGGACTTGATGCCGTAGCCGCCGCCGGGAATGGTGCTGTCGATCTTCGCGCCCGGCGTGGTGATGCACCAGTATTTGGCGATGCCGCACTGGTTGTACTTCTGCTGATTGCCCTGATCGAGCCCGGACACCGCCAGCCAGTGCTTTTCCAGATCCGGCTGAAAGTACGGCAGCGCCGAACGTACGCTGGCATTCGGGTATCCGCTGTTGCCGGCGCTGAAGACGTTGATCACACCACGCCGGGAAACGTCGGCAGCGGCGTCGAGCCAGGTGCCTTTGTTCCAGTGTTGCGCGTAGGCGGCGTGCAGGTCGGCCAAAGTGCGATAGCTGACATCCGGCGGCTGACTGCCCCAGCTGTTATTGATCGCCCGCACACCGGCGTCGGCGAGGCTGTCGTAGACCGCTTTGAAATAACGCGGATCAGGGCCGGGGCCGAAAAGGAAACTGTCGTTCTTGTTGGTGTTGCCGACGTAGATCTGCGCGTTGTACGCCACGCCGTGCATGCCGCTGCCATCACGGGCAGCGCCCATGGTCCCGACGACGTGGGTGCCGTGGGAATCGTTGTTCGGGTTGAGCGTGCCGTCGACGTTGAACACTGAGCCATCGACGTAGCTGCCGCTGGCGGAGACCGGGTGATAGCGATCGGCGGAGAATTCCGGGTGGGCGACATCGAAACCGGAATCCAGCGCGCCGATTTTCACGCCCTTGCCGGTGACGCCGGCGGCGTAGGCCTGGTCGGCCTGCATGCGTTCCAGGCCCCAGTCACGCAGGAACTCGGCGCTGCGCCAACTGGCAGGGTTGCCGGGCTGGCCGGGTTCCAGGTATTGCGCCTGAACCTGGTTTGCAGAAATTACAAGCAACAGGGTACCGACCGAAATCGGCTTGATGCGTACGTCCATGTTCATCACTCACGTTTTTGTTGTTTTGTTCAGGGCTGAATTGCGGTGTCGCCCCTTCCCCTCACCCCAGCCCTCTCCCCGAGGAGAGGAGCCAATTTGTGTTGATGTCACAACCTGCGTCCGGCTCGGTCGTTCAGGTCGATGCGGCTATCGCAGGCCACTCGGTCAGTCCCCTCTGCCTCTGGGAGAGAGTCAGGGTGAGGGCTGTTGCGCGACCACAAATGCTTCGTCCACCCGCGCCAGATCCTGCTCATTCAGCGTCCCGGCGTAGTAATGCAATTTGGTCCAGGCCATCAGGTAGTCGTAACGCGCCTGGGCCAGGTCGCGGCGGGTGGTGAACAGTTGCTGCTCGGCATTCAACGCGTCGAGGTTGGTCCGCTCGCCGCCCAGAATGCTTTGTCGGGTCGAGACCACCAGCGCCTCGGCCGACTTCAAGGCCTTCTGATAAGCGCGCAATTTGCTCACCCCGGACAGGCAGGCACTGAACTGTCGGCGCAGTTCGATCAAGGTTTCGCGGGTTTTGCCATCCAGTTCGTACTCAGCCTGTTCCATGGTGCGGCTGGCCTGGCGCGTCGAGGCCGACACGCCACCGCCGGCGTACAGCGGCACGCTGACTTCAAGGCCAATGGTGTTGGTTTCGTAGCGCTGGTTATAGGTGTTGCCGCTTTCGGACTCGTTGTCGCGCATCGAGGCGTAGGCACTGACTTTCGGCAGATGCCCGGCGCGGTTGCGCTCGACTTCGTAGCGCGCCACTTCTACGGCCTGACGTTGCGAAGCGAGGTTCGGGTTGTTGCTGATCGCCAGTTCATGCCAGGTGTCGAAGTTCGCCGGTTGCAGCGTGAAGGTCTGGAATTGCTGACCAAGCGGCGCCAGATCGCCGATATCCACCGCCGGCACGCCCACCAGCGCGCCAAGTTCGCGCAAGGCCGCATCCTGCTCGTTACGCGCTTCGATTTCCTCGGCAGTCGCCAGCTCATAGCGCGACTCGGCTTCGAGAATATCGGTGCGCGTGCCCTCGCCCTGCTTGAACATGTGTTCGTTCTGCTGGAACTGTTGCTCGTAAGCCTTCTTCTTCGCCTGGGCGATATCGATCTGGTCCTGGGCGAACAAGGCTTTGGTGTAGTTGTCCAGCACGCGCACCAACAGTTCCTGACTCTTGCCGCGAAAGGCTTCGTCGGCAAACAACGACTGCGCGACACCTTTGCGATACGCCGCATAAGCCTCGTAATCGAGCAGCGGTTGCTGCACCGTCAGCGCCGAGCCGTAACTGTTGTAGTTGCGCTCATCGGTGCGGTTGCGCGCGCGATCATCCAGAGACGTAGCCTTGGACGAGTTGCGGCCCTTGTTGTAGGTGTAGCCGATCCGAGGCAGCAACCCGGCGCGACCAATCACACGGTTTTCAAGGCCGGCATCACGCTCCTTGATCGCGCCAAGGAACACCGGATCGTTGCGCAACGCCTGTTCGTAAATCTCGAATGGCCCCATGGCCGCGACTGCCGAGTGACTCGCGAGCAGCATCATCGCGGCACCCAGCATTGAAAGCTTTTTCATACAGCCGAACATCCTTATTCCTCGGTCAACGCAGAACCGGCGCGATCGAGCAGCGGTTTGAACAGGTAGTTGAGGAGTGAACGCTCACCGGTGCGCACGAACATTTCCGCCGGCATGCCGGGCTTGATCACCAGGCCGTTGAGCTTTTCCATCGCCTGATCGCTGACGCTGCTGCGCAACACGTAATACGGCACGCCAGTTTTCTCATCGACCATCTGGTCAGCGGAGATCAGGCTGACTTCGCCGGGCACGCGCGGGGTTTTGCTCTGGTTGAACGCGGTAAACAGAATGTCCACGGGCAAATGCGTGCCGACCTTGTCGATCAGGTTGATCGGCAAGTGCCCTTCCACTTCCAGGGTGGTGCCTTGCGGAACGATCTCCAGCAGGGTTTCGCCCTGGCGCACCACGGCGCCTTCGGTGTGCACACCGAGATTGACCGCCACGCCATCGGCCGTGGCGAGGATCTCGCTGTGTTGCAGGTCGAAACCGGCGGAGGTCAGCTGTTCGGACAGCGTCACGCTTTTCAGCTGCGCATCGGCCAGTTGCGTGCGCACTTCCTTCTGGTATTCCTCGCCGTGCTGCTGCAACTTCAGGCGCGATTCAAGAATGCCCTGCTCCACACGGCCACTTTCACCGGTGTTTTCCGCCAGCTGCTGCTGCACTTGCGACAGTTGCCGCTGGTAGTCCATCAAGCGGTTGCGCGGGATGTAGCCGTTGTCGGCCAGCGGTTGCAGATTGCTCAATTGTTGCTGCAAGGAACTGGCCTGAGCATTGAGGTCGCTGCGGGCGCGGCGCATGCCGGCCAGTTGCGCAGTGGCGCCTTCGATGTTGGCGCGCAGTGCCGCTTGTTCCCGGGAGAACGCTTCGCGGCGGCTGCTGAACAATTGCCGCTGGCCCTCCAGCACCAGCGCCAGGCGCGGGTCCGGGTCGTTGCTCAGCTCGGCCGGAAAGGTTACTTGTTTGAGGTTGTCGCGCTCGGCCTGCCAGCGCGCGAGGCTGGCCCAGGCCATGCGGTATTGCGCCTGCAGCGATTGCACATCGGCGGCGACCTGAGTCTGATCGAGGCGGAACAGCGGCTGGCCCTGCTTCACGATCTCGCCTTCGCGCACCAGAATCCGGCTGACCACGCCGCTGCTCATCGACTGCACAGCCTTGCGTTTGCCCGACACCACCACCGTGCCTTGCACCGGAATGCCCTGATCCAGCGGCGCCAGTGCCGCCCAGGTGAAGAAACTGCCAGCGCCGACGATGGCCAGAATCCAGCCCATGCGCGCGAAGAATTTCGCATCGCGCTCCGGACGTTCGGTGAGGTAGGCGTGTTCCATGTTCGCTTCGTTTTGCGTGTTCATGCTGACGCTGCTCATACACCCGAATTCCTTGTCGAGGGCTGATACTGCCGGCTCATGCTGAGCCCGCCCGGTGCTTGTGCAGCTTTCTCGCGTTGCTGTTCCTGCTGGCAGGACAGTGCCTTGAGCACATCCTGACTCGGGCCGAACGCCTGCAAACGACCATCGTTGAGCACCAGCAATTTGTCGGCCTGAGCCAGTACCGAAGAACGATGCGTGACCAGAATCACCGTGGTGCCCTGGGCCTTGAGCTGGGCTATAGCGCTGGCCAGTGCCGCTTCGCCAACGGTGTCGAGGTTGGAATTGGGTTCATCGAGCACCACCAGACTTGGCGTGCCGTACAGCGCGCGGGCCAGGGCTACGCGTTGTTTCTGGCCACCAGACAAGCCGCTGCCGTCCTCGCCCAGTTTGGTGTCGTAGCCTTGTGGCAAGCGCAGGATCATTTCGTGGACGCCGGCCTGTTGCGCGGCGGTGACGACTTTCTGCGCGTCGGCTTCACTGAATCGCGCAATGTTCTCGGCAATGCTGCCGCTGAACAGCTCGATGTCTTGCGGCAAATAACCGATGTAAGGGCCGAGTTGATCACGGTTCCACCGATGAATATCGGCGCCGTCCAGTCGCACCGTGCCGCCCAGAACTGGCCACACGCCGACCAGCACCCGGGCCAGGGTCGATTTGCCGGAACCGGAGGCGCCAAGCACACCGAGCACTTCACCTGCGCCCAGAGTGAAATTGACCAGGTGCAACGTCGCCGCACGCTGCCCGGGCGGCCCGGCGCTGACTTGTTCGAAGGTGATCTGGCCTTTCGGTGCCGGCAGCGCCATCGCCTCATCGCTGGGTGGAAACGCCTGCAACAGCGCATCGAGACGACGGTAAGCCAGCTTCGCCCCGCTCCACTGCTTCCAAACGGCGATCAACTGGTCGATCGGGCTCAGCACCCGGCCCATCAGGATCGAACCGGCGATCATCATCCCCGCCGTCATGTCGCCCTTGATCACCAGCAACGCGCCCAGGCCCAGCACAAGGGATTGCAGGCACAGACGCAGGGTCTTGCTCAACGAACTGATCACCGCGCCGGTGTCGCTGGCCTGATTCTGCAAGCCGAGAAAGCGCGAATGCACGCCGAACCAGCGCTTGCGCAGCGCGCCGAGCATGCCCATCGCCTGAATGGTTTCGGCGTTGTGCAAGTGGCTGGTGGCCAACTGGCTGGACTGTTGGGAAAACCCGGCAGCCTCGCCCAGCGGCTTCTTGGTCATGTATTCGTTCAGGCACGCCAGCGCGATCAGCAGCAACGCGCCCGCCGTCGCCAGCACGCCGAGCCAGACGTTGAACAGGTAGATGACAAACAGATAGACCGGGAACCACGGTGCGTCGAAGAAGGCGAACAACGCCGGGCCGGTGACGAACTGGCGGATATGAGTCAGATCGCCCAGCGACTGCCCGGCATTGCCTTCGCCCTTGAACAGGTTGCGCTCGAACGCCGCCTGGTAGACGCGCAGATTGAAACGACGCTCCAACTGGCTGCCGATGCGAATAACGATAAAGCTGCGGATCACTTCCAGCAGGCCGATGAAAGCGAAGAACCCGACCACCATCAACGACAGCATTGCCAGGGTGGTTTCGTTCTGTGACGACAGCACCCGGTCATAGACTTGCAGCATGTAGATGGACGGCACCAGCATCAGCACATTGATCAGCGCGGTGAAACAACCGACGCTGATCAAGATGCTCTTATAGTCACCCAGTGCCTTTATTAACGGAGCGGTGGCTGGGGCCTTCGCCATCTTCATTGAATTTTCCTGAACAGTATTCATCGCCCCTGAGAGGCGAGACTTCAATTAATTAAGCGACCAATCCGGATTACACTTCCGCGGCGCCCATTTACACTTTCATAACAACTAGCGCTGATTAACGCAGTGCAGTTGACTTTATTTGCCTTTATAACCGTACGACTGATCGCTATAACCGTATGGGCATGTACAAGGGCAGATCAGTTGTCGGGCGCCGTACGTTCCAGCGTGACGATCAGCCCCGACTTCAAAGTCGCCAGATACAACCCATCACGTTGTCGGCTGAAAAACCCGATTCTTGAGCCTTCGTGACCGGTGATCGATAAGCCGTCCGGATCAGGAAACCAGCCGATCGGAACGTGTTCGAACCAAGCGCCCAGACACTCTGCTCCCTGACCAAGGGTCTTGTTGGCGAGCAGTTCGACGCTGCAACTGTTGGACGGCTTGTCCTGGAGCTTTTGTGCTTGTCGTTCATCGACCGTTGCGGACAGCGTTGCCTGCCACTGTCCAGCAAACACGGAAGGCTCTTCGAGTCTGAGGCTGCTTGCCATTGCTGTTGCTCCTGAAATCGTAACCAGCGCCACTGAAAGCCACGTCGATGCCGCGTAGGTAAAAGCTCTATTGAACATGGGAAAATTCGCTCCAACCCGTAGCGTTGCGTACAGCGCCTACCGTTGCAAGTAAAGAAAGCGACGCTTTGGGCGCCGCTTTCCTTTCACATCACGCCACGATGTCGCTGGCCGCTGCCTGGCCCACGGTGCTGACGATGAAGTCAGCCACGCCATGCCCGGAGAAATCCACCGACAACAGGCTGTTGCCGCCCGACGAGGTCAATACCGCATCGCCGGCGGAACCGGTGAAGCTGTTGACGAAGTGCAGGCCCGCGCCATTGGTGATGCCGGTCAGGTCGATTTTGTCCAGACCGCTGACAAAATCGAGGATCTGATCGATCGCACCTGGTTTGGAGTCCGAGCTTGCGGCAAACACAAAGGTGTCCGAACCGGTGCCGCCCCACAGCTTGTCGGCACCGCCAGCGCCGTAGAGGATGTCGTTGCCGGCACCGCCCTTCAGCTCGTTGGCCACGCTGTTGCCGATCAACAGATCGCTGCCCGAACCGCCAATCGCGTTCTCGATGATCGCGCCCTTGGCAATCGACACGTTGCCGACCAGGCCGCCCACGTCGGAGAACGAAGCATCGTTGAGGTTGATCTTCTGATTCTGGGTGAAACCGGAGAAGTCCAGGGTGTCCTTGCCGCCGGCATCCCACACCGAAAACACCACTTTGTCGCTCGACGACGAAGCGCTGAGGAAATCGCGACCGGCATTGGAATTGAACCCGTAGGTGGTATCACCTGTGCGGGTCGTGGTGTTGGCGCCGTAGAGCTTCTGGATCGCTGCGATATCGTCCATCAGCGGGCCGGACGAGTAGGCTTCGACGCCGCCCTTGCTGAAGTTCTGGTTGGTGTTGCTCTCGCTCCAGTAACTCATGACGCTGTAGCCACGGGTGTCCTGGCCGTAAGTCGCGTCATTGTAGGTCGGGTTGCCATTGCCGGCGTTGTAGTCGCCAGGGTGAGCAAGGCCCAGGGTGTGGCCGATTTCGTGGGTCAGGGTCTGACGCCCGTAGTTGTTCAGGTCCGGGTTTTTGTTTTGCGTGTAACCGCTATTGATCAGGTACCACGAAGTACCGTCATAGCCAGCGCCAGTGCCTGGCAGATAGGCGAACGCCGCAGCGCCGTCCTGGCCACCGCTGTAGTTACCGAAGGTCATATGGCCGTCGCCGCCCGAGGCTCTCTCGGTAAAGGTGACATTGGCCACGTCGGCCCAGGACTGCATGGCGAGCTTGGCCTGGGCTTGCTGCTGCGCGCTGAACTGACTGAACCCGCTGATTCCGTGCTTGTTCATCGTGCTGTTCGAAGCCGAGGTCAGGAACGTATAGGTCAGTTCGATCTTGCCGCTGCCGTCCTTGTCCTGGTAGGCAGCGCCGTCACGCAACAATTGCGTAGCCGCTTGGTCGACGGAGTACGAGGGTTTGCCATTGACCGTGAGGTTGCCGCCCCGATCGTATTGATGGCTGAAGCTATTGATCTGGTTGTACGCCGAGCTGAAGGCAGCCAGCTGGAAAGCCTGTTCGGCGGAATCAACAGCATTGGTTTTAACTTTCGACATAAACACACTTCCTTGTTTAGCAATGGAACAGTTTTTGTCCGACAGGACGATCTTGGCGAGATCGTCCTATCACTCGCCCAATGAAGGCGTAACGAACCTGACACAATTTGAAATCTGTCGTAAAGAGTTTTTTTGCGATCCAATTTGGTTGGCTGTGGAAACTGCCGTAAACAAAGCGCGCGGGAAGGAAAGATAGTTTTTTAGTTGCTGAGATAGCGGGAATCGTCTGACGATTTTCTATTTAAATATTAAATATCGGTAAGTTCGGATTTGTTGCGCAAGTCACACTTTCAGTCAGCGGTGCCAGTGCTTTGATATCAACTATTCTGATCCATCGAATAACGAATGTGGGAGCGAGCCTGCTCGCGAAGACGCCAAGCCACTCAACATAAGTGTCGAATGACAAACCGCTTCGCGAGCAGGCTCGCTCCCACAGGAGTCTTGTATATTGGCCTGAAACTCAGCTACCGGTGCGAATCTTGTTCCACACCCGCGTACGAATCCGGTCGATATTCAGCGGCATCGCTTCCAGCGCAAACAGCTTGCCCATCATTTCCGCGCTCGGGTAAACCTTGGTGTCGTTCTTGATCGCTGGATCGATAAGCGCGTCCGCCTGTTCGTTGCCATTGGCGTAATGCACGTAGTTGGTGATTCCCGCCATCACGTCCGGGCGCAACAGGTAGTTCATGAAGGCGTAGCCAGCCTTTTCGTCCGGTGCGTCAGCGGGCATGGCGACCATGTCGAACCAGATCGCCGCGCCTTCCTTGGGAATCGCATAACCGATTTCGACGCCGTTCTTCGCTTCCTTGGCGCGGTTCTCGGCCTGGAGGATGTCGCCGGAAAACCCGACCGCGACGCAGATGTCGCCATTGGCCAAATCACTGGTGTACTTGGAGGAATGGAAGTAGCTGACGTAGGGGCGCACTTTCATCAGCAGCGCTTCGGCTTTTTTGTAGTCTTCGGGATTCTTGCTGTGGTGCGGCAGGCCCAGGTAGTTAAGGGCCGCCGGGAGCAATTCCGGGCCGTTATCGAGGATCGCCACGCCGCATTTCTGCAGCTTTTCCATGTATTCGGGCTTGAAGATCAGGTCCCAGGAATCCACCGGTGCATTGTCGCCGAGCACCGCTTTGACCTTGGCAATGTTGTAGCCAATACCGGTGCTGCCCCACAGATACGGGAAGCCGTGCTCGTTGTTCGGGTCGTTGGTCTGCAAAGCCTTGAGCAGCGCCGGGTTGAGGTTCTTCCAGTTCGGCAACTGGCTCTTGTCCAGCTTCTTCAGCGCCCCGCCCTGAATCTGCCGCGCCATAAAGTGGTTCGACGGAAAAACCACGTCGTAACCGGATTTGCCGGTCATCAACTTGCCGTCGAGGGTTTCGTTGCTGTCGTAGACGTCGTAAGTGACGCCGATGCCCGTGTCTTTCTGGAAATCCTTCGTGGTGTCCGGGGCGATGTAGTCGGACCAGTTGTAGACCTTGACCGTCTCGGCTGCATGACTGACGGAAGCGGCCAGCAGCAGCGGCGCCAATGCGAGGGTTTTCTGGATCATGGGGCGATTCCTGTATGGGCTTTTTTGTTGGCAGGCAATCAAAGGATCGAACAATCAGAAAATCAGCACGTAGCTCTTGCGCACGGTTTCCCGGATATCCCAGATCCCGAGCGTGTTGGCTGGCAACATCAGTGCGTCGCCGCCTTGTATGTGCAGGGTTTCGCCGCCACCGTCGGGGGTGAACGTGCAACGCCCGGAAATGAAATGGCAGAACTCCTGCGCGGTGATCTGCCGCCGCCAGCGGCCGGGAGTACATTCCCAGACGCCGGTTTCAACGCCGTCGTCGCGCTCGACGCTGGTGGTCGAGGCAATTGCGACCGGCTCGCCCAGGGGCACGGCGACCGGATTGGATTCCTCGAGCTTGAGCGTGGCGGTGTTCTTGAACTGGGTGATGCTCATGGCGTGTCCTGTTTATTGAGGTAAACGACGTTCAGTGCATGAAACCTTCCATGAACCCGGCAACCCGGCTGGCAAGCTTGCGCCGCCAGGGTGCGGTCGCGGGATTGGCCAGGGTCTGGTCTTCGTGCACGAAGCTTTTGATGATCGCGTTGTAACCGAGCCAGCGGCATGGCTCGGGCTCCCAGGCACGCAGCGCATGAATGCCGCCGTCGGGCAGCACCCACGGTTGTTGGGTCAGCTCGCTGTCGCGCTCAAGAATCAGATCGGCCAGCGTCCGGCCGCCAAGGTTGCTGGCACCAACGCCCTCGCCGCCATAGCCGCCGGACAACGCGATGCCGTTGGCCCGATCGCAGAGCATGTGTGGCTTGAAATGCCGCGACATGCCGAGGTTGCCGCCCCAGGCGTGGGTGATCTGCACGTTTTTCAGTGGCGGGAACAGTTCGCCGAACAGATAGCGGCGCAACTCGACTTCATCGCGGGTCAGGTTGAAGTCATGACGCAGCTTGCCAGCGAATTGATACCCGCCACGGGCGCCGAAAATCAGGCGGTTGTCGGCACTGCGCTGGCCGTAGGTGACCTGGCGGCTGAACTCACTGAAGGCTTGCCCACGATTGAGGCCGATTTCGTCCCAGGTCGCAGCGGACAGCGGCTCGGTGGCGACAATCAGGCTTTGCACCGGCAATTGATAACGGCCAAGTGGCGGCAAGGTCACCGAATAACCTTCCACCGCCGGGACGATCCAACGGCTGCGCACGCTGGCTTTGGCGGTACGCAGACTGCCGGACTGCCAATGGGTGACCGGGCTGTTTTCGTAGATTTTCACGCCCATGTTCTGCACGGTCCGCGCCAGACCACGGACCAGCTTCGCC
This sequence comes from Pseudomonas sp. B21_DOA, assembly GCA_030544685.1. Classification (NCBI taxonomy): domain Bacteria; kingdom Pseudomonadati; phylum Pseudomonadota; class Gammaproteobacteria; order Pseudomonadales; family Pseudomonadaceae; genus Pseudomonas; species Pseudomonas sp. B21_DOA. Next base: position 4,134,178 of record CP086683.1, read on the forward strand.
GGGTGAATGGTCGCAACGTGGGGGCGAAGATGCCGCCATAGGGTTTCGCCACACGAATCTGCTGAGCCAGTTGCTCGGGGCTGAGCCAGCGGTAATCGTCGTCCGTCAGGCCTTGGTCGTGCAGCTTGCTCAGGTAATCGCGCAGAACGGCTTCCTGCTCTGGGTATCGCGCGGCGCAATACAGCACCCCGCCCTTGCGGTAATCGCAGTCGATGCCCTCGCGCTCGAGGACGATTTCCACTTCATCGGGAATGCTGTGCAGCAAGTCGAACGACGCTCTGCGCTGCTGCGGCGATAAGCCTGCGAGCAAGCGATCCTCACCCAGCAAGTTACCCATCAGCCAGCCGCCGTTGCGCCCGGATGCACCAAACCCGGCGGTTTGCGCCTCAATGATGGCGATATCCAGGCCTGGCGCGTGTTTCTTCAGGTAGTACGCCGTCCACAATCCGGTATAACCGGCGCCGATGATTGCAACGTCGACGTCCAGGTCCTGCTCCAGCGCAGGTCGCGCGAGCAGCGGCTCTTCGAGCTGATCCATCCACAAACTGATCGTGCGCCACGCCGACATGCCAGACTCCGCCACTGAAAACCTTCGATGGCGTCGATCCTAGTGGCTGCCTTCAGTGGCTGTCTTGCGCGCGTGCCCGCAGAGAAATTTGTTTGGCGTAGGCCTTGGGCGACTGACCGGTGTGCTCGCGAAAGCATTTGTAAAACGCTGACAGCGAATTGAAGCCGGCAGCAAACGCCAGCTCGTCGACACGCAACGGCGGCGTGGCGCTATTGAGCGCACGCAGCCAATGCTGCAGGCGCGCCTGATTGACGTAGCGATAAAAGCTTTGCCCGAGCACCTGATTGAGCAGATAGGAAATCTGATTGCGGCTGTACCCGCACTCCTTCGCCACCCGTTGCAAGTCAAGCTCAGGATCCAGATAAGGTTGCTGCTTTTCGAAATACTGCTGAAGGTCTTTGGCCATAAAGCTCAGTTGGCGCGGTGACAGACCGAGGCGACTGACCGCCGGACGCTGACTCGGTGCCGAACGGCCGTCGGCGTGGGTTCGCACCAGCGAGGCGTATTCATTGACGCGCCAGATCAAGCCGTCCTTGACCGTGATCGCTTCGCTGGAACGGAACGACACCAGACCATCGCCGCCGCGCAAGGTCACTTCGTACTGAATGAACGCGGTGTTGCCATCCACCCGAATGCGGTCGCAATGCTCGAGCAGTTCGTCGGATTCACGCGGCATGCTCACGCGCACATATTCACGCAGCTCATCCAGAGCAAGTACGCGGTTCTGAAAAAGTCGTTGTACTGGATGTCGGCGTGATAGAGCGCCATGACGCTGTCCAGATCCCGATGCTTCCAGCTCAGGTGATAGCGCATGACCGTGGCGGCCGTGGCCTGGGTCTGTTCTGGGCCGTCGTCATCGGCGTGCATAAGCGGCTCGGCGAAAAAGAACCGAGCTTGCCCAACTTCCTCTGCCGCATCAATGAAAAATCCATGGTGGCGTTTTGGCGATAATCGATGAGCCAGTGACTTACATCAAAAAATGCGAATCAATCGCTAAACAGACTGAAAAAACTCACAGTTTTTTCACACACGGATGCTACTTTTAAAGCTCAAGCACTGGTTGAGCCAATGAAGGCTCTTCCCACCTAACATGAGCAAAAGGAAGCGCTCGATGAAGCAGGCGGGCAACACCATGAACAAAGGGTCCAGCAAAGTTACCTTTCCCAACGCCTGCCAGCTGATGCGCTGGCATTTTCATCCCATGGGATTCGAGGCGACGATGGATGCGCCGGGCAGCATGATCGCCCGGCTGTTTGATCGTGCCAGCGGCGAAACCATGATCGCCATCGCCGGCATTCCATGCGCAACGGTGATGAACGCGGCGGATGTCGAGCGGATCATTGAAGCCATCGAAGATGAGCTGGAAGCTTTCACTCCTCCGGAATCTCTCAAGAACTACGCATAAGTGACTGATTTAAAAGAAAAAGCCCGCAGCCATGCGGGCTTTTTCTTGGTCAGGCGCTGGCTTTTTCGCTTCGATGATCGACGAAGAAAGGTTTGCCCTTGGCGACCCGATCCGACGCCCTCGGCATATTTACCGCTTGGCTTTCCTGCGGTTCGACGTACCAGTAGCAATGGCTGACGGCCCGGGTGATGCCAACGTAGGCGAGGCGCAGAATTTCATCCTTTTGCGCACTGTCGTACGGCTCGCTGTCACCCGTTTTGCCCAGCCCGGCCATACGGTAGACCTGATTCTTGTACGGCGAACTGGTCAGATGCTGGCAATCACCAAGCAGGAATACCGCATCAGCCTGCAAGCCCTTGGCGCTGTGATAGGTCAGCTGTTTCAGTCGCCGCGCCTCGTAAGGTAAGCTCGAATCCACATTAAGTACCGACTGAATATTCTGCTGTATCAGTAACTTATCGCTGCTTTTTCGATAAAGCATCAAGATTGAATCGCCGCGCCGGTAGTGCTCGGCGAGGCGCTCACCCAGCGCTTCATCATCGCGCTCAAGCACATTGACCGGCTGCAGCGGCTTGGGCTCACCACTGGCCCTGGCCTTCTTGCCCGCAATCGCCGGCGCTGCACGGACAATGTGCTCGGCGGCGTCGATGATGTGCTGGTGGCTGCGGTAGTTGTCGCTGAGCATGACCCGCGTTGTGCTGGGTGAAGGGAATTCCTTGTTGAACTCCATGAAGTAGCTCGGCGAACTGCCGCGCCAGCCGTAAATGGATTGCCAGTCATCGCCGACGCACAACAGCGACGACCGCTGCGCCCCACGCCCGACGTGCATGGCCGGACCACGGCTGCGGATCTCGTTGAGACTCGCGCGAATCCACGAAACGATCTGCGGCGAAACATCCTGAAATTCATCGATCATCAGATGCGCCATCGGCCGCAACAGCTCATCGCTGAGCAGCTTGAGGTTTTCCGGCGAATGCTCACTGAACAGCGCAAACATGCGGTTGTAGGTCATCACTGGCGGTTTCTGATCCAGCAGGTGATCTTCAAATGCGCGCCAGAACAGGCTCAGAGCCTCGAAGAAAAAGCGATCGGGATCGTCCTTGGCGAAGCTCATGCGACTGACCGCGTCCGGCACATCCAGGCCCAGGTTTTCGATAAAGCCCGCTGCGCCGACAAAACAATCCAGCAATGGTGCCGAAGCCAGCTCGCCTTTGACCTTGTAATCAAAGCCGGGACCGGCGCTGGCATCTCCGGCCAACATCGCAAGAACGCGCCTGGATGACTCGTAACTATCCAGCCATATCAATGGCTTACGGCAGAAAGCTTGAAACAGGGTGCGCTTGACCGCCCACTCTGCGCGGACACTCAGCTTGGCGGTGGGTCGGGTTAGCTGGGCGTTTTCCTTGGGATCGAAGCCGAGCACCACCCAAGCATCGACGCTCGGTATGTAACCGTGAGCGTGGAAACGCGAGCCGTTGATTTCAAATGTTTGCCGATTCGGCTCGATGCCTTTGATGGGCCACGCCCCTGCGCGAAACCACAGGTCCTCGATGACATCGCAAAGTTCTTCGTCGCGCTTGGCCGCAAGCTCGGTGACCGCCATGCGTTTCTGCACATCGGGATGGTCGCGCTCCAGTTCCTTCAACTGCAGCCCGGCACGGGACAGCGGCTGGATCAACTGGCGGAAACGCTCGTCCTCGTTGAACAGGCGGTGATAGCAGGCATTGAGTTGCTGTCGCTGTGCATCATTGATGCGCAGGTCAAACGGATTGCTGTCGACCTCCTCTGCGCCGCTTTGCGGGCGATCGCTGAGATTTTCGAACGCCTGCAAGCGCTCGAAACCCGGGAGACTGCGGACCATCGGCAGGATGCGCGAGTGAAAGGTTCGCACCAGTTCGCGCGCCTGTTTGGGGTTAAGCGGCTGGCCCCATAGGGTGAATATCTCGATAAGCTTGTTGATGAAGTCCTTGCGTGATTCGCGGGTGAAGGTCACCACGGTCATCGAATCCAGCTCAAAACCCAGATAATGGCTGAGCAACAGAATGCGCAGCACCAGCGTGGTCGACTTGCCGGCACCGGCGCCGGCCACCACCGAGGTGGACGGCGTATCGCTGAAGATCATCTTCCATTGCGCAGCGCTGGGCTGGGCGTGGGCCGGGAGCAAACGGGCGACGTCAGCCTTGATGCGCTTCTTCAGCTCCGCCGTCAGTGGCAGGCGCCAGTCATCAAACAGGTTGGTATCGACGCTGGGCGGGCGATGCTCGGTGCTGCGGCTGTCGCGAATCAGCACCACCTGGCGGCCTTCCTCCAGCCCCTCAAGCTTGCCCTCCTTGAAACCATATTCGACACCAGCGGTGTGGCCACTGCGGAATCCGTCGGCTTGCCCGTGCAGCCACGATGCCCGGTGCTGGGCGCGCAGTTTTGTCAGGCCGTGACCAAAGAATCGCGCGGCCAGACGCTTGAACCAGGGCATCTCGGCCAGTGGACGAAGTTCGGGAGGAAGATCGGGGTGTGGTGCGCCACGCTGACGGACTCCAGGGTGTGAGGCTGTGGCGGCTATGGTGTCTGGATTTACCGTTCAGTTCTAGCGAAATGCTTACAGGTCATCGGTTTAGGCGACGAATTGAAAGTCCGATGAAATGATTTCGAGCCGCTGTCACATCTAATTACTCGATCATGATGCAGCAGTTTTTGCGCTTTTTACCGATGATTGCTTGATAGATGATCGTCGTCATCAACCACGGGGTCCGCCCCTGACGACCCTTATTAGGAGACGATCATGCTTGAACTCAGACCCTTCAGCTCGCTGGGCGGCGCCCATCATGGCTGGCTGGACGCGCATCACCACTTTTCGTTTGCCGAATACTACGATCCGCAGCGGATGAGCTGGGGCAACCTGCGCGTGTGGAACGACGACATCATCGCCGCAGGCACCGGTTTCCCACAGCACCCGCACCGCGACATGGAAATCATCACCTACGTGCGTGAAGGTGCGATCACGCACCAGGACAACCTTGGCAACAAGGGCCGTACCGAAGCCGGCGATGTCCAAGTGATGAGCGCCGGCACCGGCATCGCTCACAGCGAGTACAACCTGGAAGACCAGGAAACCAGGATCTTCCAGATCTGGATTCTGCCGACCGAAACCGGTGCACCGCCCTCCTGGGGAGCCAAGCCGTTTCCCAAAGGCGAGCGCGAAGGGTTTGTCACTTTGGCCAGCGGCAAGGCTGGCGACGATGAGAGTCTGCACATTCGCGCCGATGCACGACTGGTTGCTGCGAACATCAAGGCCGGTGAAACAGCCGAATACCGTTTGGACGAGGGACGTCGCGCCTATCTGGTTCCGGCCACTGGCGTGATCGAGGTCAATGGCTTGCGTGCCCAAGCGCGTGACGGTGTGGCGGTGGCCCACGAGCAAGTGCTGACGGTCACGGCGATCGAGGACAGCGAGATCGTACTGGTCGACCTGGCTTGATCTACAGGCAACAAAAAAGGGCAACCATTACGGTTGCCCTTTTTCATGTGCGCATCATTTGCTGGAAATAGCGCCATCCACCAACGTTTGCGCTTCGGCCACCAGTTGCTTGAGGTGGTCATCGCCGATAAAGCTCTCGGCGTAGATCTTGTAGATGTCTTCAGTGCCCGAAGGACGCGCGGCGAACCAGCCGTTTTCGGTCATGACCTTCAGACCGCCAATCGCCTGATCGTTGCCCGGTGCATGGCTGAGAATGTTCTGGATCTTCTCGCCTGCCAGTTCGGTCGAGGTGACCTGCTCCGGCGACAGCTTGCTCAGCAGTGCCTTCTGTTCCGGGTTGGCCTTGGCGTCGACGCGTACCGAGAACGGCTCGCCCAGTTCGTCGGTCAGCGCGCGGTAGGCCTGGCTTGGATCGCGGCCGGTGCGCGCTGTCATTTCGGCGGCGAGCAAGGCTGGGATCAGACCATCCTTGTCGGTGCTCCATACGCCGCCATCCTTGCGCAGGAACGAAGCGCCAGCGCTCTCTTCACCACCAAAACCCAGCGAGCCATCGAACAGACCGTCGGCGAACCATTTGAAACCGACCGGCACTTCGTACAGGCGACGGCCCAGACGCTTGGCAACGCGGTCGATCAGGCCGCTGCTGACCACGGTTTTGCCGACAGCGGCATCAGCGCGCCATTGCGGGCGGTTCTGGAACAGGTAATCGATCGCCACCGCCAGATAATTGTTTGGTGCGAGCAGGCCACCGGACGGCGTAACGATACCGTGGCGGTCGTGATCCGGGTCACAGGCGAACGCCACGTCAAAACGTTCTTTCAGGCCAATCAGGCCCTGCATCGCGTGGCTGGACGATGGGTCCATGCGGATCTGGCCATCCCAATCGACGGTCATGAAACGGAACGTGGAATCGACCTGTTTATTCACCACTTCCAGGTCGAGACGGTAGTGTTCGGCAATGGCCGACCAGTAGCGCACCCTGCTCCGCCCAGCGGATCGACACCCAGGCGCAGTTTGGCGTCACGGATGGCATCGAAGTCGATAACGTTGATCAGGTCGGCAACGTAGGTGTTCACATAATCGTGGCGATGGGTCGTGCTGGCCTTGAGCGCTTGCTCATAGCTGATGCGTTTGACCCCGGCCAGTTTGTTCGCCAGCAATTCGTTGGCCTTGGCTTCGATCCACTTGGTGATGTGGGTATCGGCCGGGCCACCGTTGGTAGGGTTGTATTTGTAGCCACCGCTTTGTGGCGGGTTGTGCGATGGCGTGATGACGATGCCGTCAGCCAGGCCGGACGTACGGCCGCGGTTGTAGCAGAGAATGGCGTGGGAAATCGCCGGAGTCGGCGTGTACTCGTCGCCTTCGGCAATCATCACGGTGACGCCGTTGGCAGCGAGGACTTCCAGTGCGCTGGCGCCGGCCGGGGTCGACAATGCATGGGTGTCGATGCCGACAAACAGCGGGCCGGTGATGCCTTGCGCTTCGCGATACAGGCAAATCGCCTGGCTGATGGCCAGGACATGCCATTCGTTGAAACTCAAATCGAAGGAGCTGCCGCGGTGGCCGGAGGTGCCGAACGCCACTCGCTGGGTCGAAATCGATGCATCAGGCTGGCCGGTGTAATAGGCCGTAACCAGTCGCGGGATATCGACCAACAGTTCTGCCGGTGCCGGTTTGCCCGCAAAAGGACTGAGTGTCATGCAAAAACCTCTGAAATCGAAGTGGTTCAGGAAATGCTGCGCAGTTTACTGGCAGTTTGACCACCGTGCGACGGGATGTATCCGAAACACTTCCGATGTTTTTTAACATTATCGAGCCCCAGACAGGCGCAAGGCATCGCCGAGCAAACCGATGACACCTGATAAATCGCGCTCGCCGTGATTCAGCGCACTCAAACGCAGATGATCGGCATGCAAGCCTCGCAGACTGAACAGCTCACCCGGCGCCACGATGATTTGTTGCTTGAGCAATCGCCGGAAGACATTTGCCATGTCGACCGGTCGCACCGAACGCACCCACACCGTCGCCCCGCCCTGTGGCTCGACAATCTGCAGCGCGTCGCCCAACCGTTCACGCAACACCTGGATCAACGAGGAGCGGCGCTCACCGAGCATGCGTCGCAACACGAACAGATGCTGATCGAGACGCCCCCTGCTTAACAGTCTGGCAATCGCTTTCTGTCGAATGGGCGACAGGCGAAACGCACGGAACAGGAAATGCCGTTGCAACTCGTTGCGCCAATGCCGCGACAGAACGAAGCCGAATGGCGCTTCCGCACCAATGAATTTCTCGAAGCTGGAAAACACCAGCAAGCGATCCGGATCCAGCCAGTTACGTAACCGTTGCGAATCTGCGCGCTCATCAAGCTCGCTGTAGCAATCGTTTTCCAGCACCCAGATGCCATAGCGCTCGAGCATCTTCGCGATTGCCTGCTGATGTTCCTGGGTAAAACCGCAGCCCTGGGGCAGGCTCAACACTGAAGACAAAACCACCAGACGGACCGGCTCGTTCCTGAGCAGCATTTCCAGTGCCGACAGATCCACCTCGCCCTCGGCCAGCGAAGGCCATTCGATCACACGCACGTCGCACGACTCGAGCAGACGCAAAATCACCCAGTCACAGGGAGATTCAACCACGACGACGGCTTCACGCAACTCAAGCACCGAAATCAGAATTTCCAGAACGCCGCGCAGATCAGCACCAATATAAACATCATCGGCATGCCAATAATTCGCCGTCGAACAGGTGTACCGCGCTGCCAGGGCAACCCGCAATTCCAGTTCCCCGCAAGGCTGCACGAGGGTCTGAGGCTGGCGAGGGTATTGGCGCAGGAGCTCACGCTCCAACGTCATCAAAGGACTGTCCAGCGGTTGTAGCGATGCCGGTTCGTCAGCGCTCAAAACACACATGCCGGGACGTCTCGCGTTAACGTAAACGGTCTCCAGCAGATCACTGCCATCACCGGGCGCGTCCAGGCTGTAAAGCGCTTGAGCGTAATAACCTGATTTGGCTATGGAATAGACCCGCCCTTCTTTTTCCAGCAACGCATAAGCGTATTGCACAGTCGAAATCGACACATTCAGCCGGTCGGCCAGTTGGCGTAACGAGGGCATGCGTACTGCTGCATGCCCACCGGCATCGTCAATCAGCGTTGTCAGATACCGATAAACCGACTGGTAGACAAAATCATGTTCCCGTGCGCCCTTCACAACCTCAATTCCATGGACAGGGGTTTTCGGCCCGACCTTTGTCTCACCGTCAGCGTTCCGTTGACCGCTCGACGTGTGACACGGCGCCCACCTCGCAGGCATCCAGGTCATCGGAGGCGAACTCGGTCGGCGAGCACAACTGAACAGGCCCCATCGCATAGAGACGGGTGATCAGCCTGACGGGCAGACCACTGACTTCGGTCATCCATTTCAACACCTGCTCCGGGGCATGCAAGCCCTGCATGGCCCGGTGCAGATCTGGCATCGCGACCAGCATCCCTGGATGACAATTACGCAAAAACCTTTCAAGACCTTTGCCGCCGTCGATAAACGGTGCGAATAACAGGCAGACCAACTGCGTTTCGTTCAAGCCGAAACCATTGAGCAGGTAATCATCTGCCAGTATTCGCAGTTGCTCTGGCCCGCCGACATTTTCAAAACTGCACATCAAGTGTTCGCAAACGGGCTCCGCCGCTTGTTTTTGGCGCAGGTCGGCCAGGGTATTGCGGGCGTAGTCGTCGACTCCCGCTTGATACGCCCTCCCCTCGATGAATTGCGCGTACAAGCCTCGCACGTGGGCTGAAATCAGCGGATCGGCAAATAACGCTTCGCCCTGATACAGCGCCAGATCATCCGGTTCAAACCCCAGAAATTCGCCCAATAGCGGCCAGCGATCCTCCAGCTTGCCAACCATCATGTCGTTGATGTCGATAAAACTGGTGCGACGGCAGGCTTCGAATTCACCCACTGGGCGCCAGACGGTGCGCTCATCATCTGAACGTAGCTCGCGATAGAAATCGTCACCAAGCCCGTCGAGCAATGGAAAAAGCGCTTCGAATCCGCTCTGGACCAGCCCGGGGCCTGCGATCGCCACTCTCTGCATCGCACGGTTCAGGCCCTCAAGGAAATGCCGCTGACTGCTTCTTGTTTCAGTGCTGATCATGGCGTCAACGCCATTATTCCAGCGGGCGATCTGGCTGTAGTACTCGGCAGTGGCCAGGTAAGCGTCATCCCACAATTCGGGAGTCTCAATCCAGGTACGACAGTGCCCTACGAGCAGCAGATTAACCCGACTGGCTTCATGACCGTCGTTGCTGACGGCTGTGCGGTGGTCGAAGGGCAGCACCTCGCGGTTATCCACCATCAGCAGCTCGACCCGGGGGTCGTCATAGAGAAACAGTGCGCTGAAGCTGCGATGCAGGTTTTGCAGATTGCCAGGGCTGTCACCGTTCCAGCGCAGGGTAGCAACGCGCAGCTGGAATGTAGCAGGGGCGCGACTGGCAATGGTCAACTGCGCTGCGCGAAGCAAAGCCAGGGTGTAGCAGCTGTCCCGCGAGCCAGACTGATGCACAAGCACCTTGAACTGCCCGACGTTGTCCATTCCGCCGGCCGCCACGACCAGGCGCTGGATCAATAACTGCAAAGCTGTGCGCTCGGCGCGGGAAAAGAAACTCAGCAAACGCTGCAAAACTTGCTGATAAACATAGTTCATTGCCTGATCGTGGATCGTGCTCATCGGTATTTACCCGGTATAGAAAATTTCATGCCGCATGCACTGGACAGTGTGCGCCCGACAAATTGGATCAATAAGTAATAGACGCTGAAATGCTAACACTTACAAAGTTGTAGTTATTTGAAACACTTGACCTGCGAAAAAACCGTTAGCGGCAAAGCAAATTTTATAACCATTTGTTTTTACTAACATTTTTTCAGCGACCATTAATCTGAGGAAACTTCCCACAACGTCTCACGAAGATTCATTACAAGAAAAAGAGACGCAACTTCGGAATCGCCCTACAGCAATTAAACAGAAATTGACGAAGCCAATCGGGTTAGCCGTTTGATATTGCCGAGGACAAATTGAATGCACAGCCATAGCTCATTCCTTGAGATGAAAGTAATCATTCAATTATCAGCACTTGGAATACGATTAGAAGATACAGATGTCGAGCAAAAACCAGTTCAGTTGCTGAAGTGGTGAAGAGCGCGGCAGCGGGAAAGGTTTACTGACTGGACAGAAATAAACAAAAAGAGTCCGTGAGGCCACGGACTCTGATGAGTTGATTTACGCTGGCTCGACTTGCAGGGCAACCCGCTCGCGGCACGGGCATTCGTCCATGTAGCGATGCGCTTCGACGAATTCGTTGAACGGAAATACTCTAGTCTTCAACGGCAGCAACACACGGTCGGCCGTCAACTGGTTGATGTCACGCAAGGCACGTTGCAGAGCAACATGGTCCTGAACAATGCCCAGCTCCGGCTTGCCGGTAAAATTACCGATGCAGTGCACAAAGAACTGGATGTTCTTCTGGAACGCTGCGCACGCCGGGAACGGGGTCTGATTACCACCCTGCAGGCCGTACAGCACCAGACTGCCGCGTGGTGCCAGCACATCGCCGAGCAAGGACATCTGCGGGCCACCAAGACCATCGAAAACCACATCGACACCGCGGTTATCAGTGATCTTGTTGATGCGCATCAACAGATCTTCCTCTTCGGTGACGATGACCTTTTCCGCGCCCAGGGACAGCAGGTACTCACGCTCCTCCGCCGATTTGGTCGCGGCGATCACTCGCACACCCAGCGCTTTGCCCAATTGCACAAACGACGGGCCGGCGCAGTGGCTGGCGTCAGTGACCAGCGCAAATTGGCCGGGTTTGACTCGTGCCAGATCGGCATACGCGAAGTAGGCGATCAGCAGCGGCGTGTAATGCACGCTCGCTTCGATCGGGCTAAGCACATCTGGATAACGGGTCAGCGCCGTGCGGGGCAGGACGATCGACTCGCCGTAAACCGGATAGTCGTTCGGGCTTTCGGCCGGAAAACTGGCCACTTTGTCGCCGACGGACAGGTCGTTTACGTCAGCGCCCACCGCAGTGACGACGCCAGCCATTTCATGACCGAGGCCCGAAGGCAGACGTGCCTGGGACGAGGCCAGATTCTGACGCCACAGGGTGTCGTACCAACTGATGCCGATTGCCTCGACACGCACCTGCACTTCGCCAGGACCTGGCTGAGCAGCCGCATGCTCTTCGCATTTGAGCACCTCGGCCGGACCAAACTTGTGAAAACGGATCGTGCGGGACATCGCAAACCTCGTCAAAGTAACCTCTAATGCAATGAACTCTATCTGGGCTTTCGACCCAAGACCATCAGTGGCTATTAATAGTCGACATGCCTGTCATTGATTCCGCACCAAGGGCGGCATTGGCAAATTCCATGAAAAAAGGCCTGCCACCGTCGCAGTAAAGCTGAATTTTCCGGTGCAGAGTACCAGCCTTTCCCCGTAAGATTCATGCCGGCCATTGTTCTCATATGGTCGCCCTCGTCAAGTTTGATGACTCTGCCAGGACTCCAGATGAATCGTAATGACCTGCGTCGTGTCGACCTGAACCTGCTGATCGTGTTCGAAACATTGATGCACGAACGCAGTGTGACTCGGGCCGCGGAAAAATTGTTCCTCGGCCAACCGGCCATCAGCGCGGCGTTATCGCGCCTGCGCAGCCTGTTTGACGATCCCTTGTTTGTCCGCACCGGCCGCAGCATGGAACCTTCCGCACGCGCGGTGGAAATCTTCGCCCTGCTCTCGCCCGCACTCGATTCGATTTCAACCGCCGTCAGTCGTGCCGCCGATTTCGATCCGGCGACCAGCACCTCGGTATTCCGCATCGGTTTGTCCGACGACGTCGAATTCGCCCTGTTGCCGATGCTGCTCAAACGCCTGCGCGCCGAAGCGCCGGGCATCGTCCTCGTCGTGCGCCGGGTCAACTACATCCTGATGCCGGGCCTGCTGGCCTCCGGCGAGATTTCGATCGGCGTCAGCTACACCACCGACCTGCCGGCCAACGCCAAGCGCAAGGTCCTGCGCCGCAGCGCACCGAAGCTGCTGCGCGCCGACACCGTGCCGGGGCCGTTGAGCCTGGACGACTACTGCGCCCGCCCGCACGCACTGGTGTCGTTTGCTGGCGATCTCAGTGGTTTCGTCGATGAGGAATTGGAAAAGCTCGGACGCAAACGCCACGTGGTGCTGGCGGTGCCGCAGTTCAACGGATTGGGCACGCTGCTGGCAGGCACCGATATCGTCGCCACCGTGCCGGATTACACGGCTGAGGCACTGACGGCAGCTGGCGGTCTGCGGGCTGAAGATCCGCCACTGCCGACGCGTACGTTCGAGTTGCATATGGCTTGGCGTGGGTCGCAGGACAACGATCCGGGGAGCGGTGGTTGAGGTCGCGGATTCAGATGTTTTTTGGCGATCCGGATAGCCTGTAGCCCGGACCTACTTGCCGCCAGTCACATCCAGAAAAGTACCCGTGACAAAGGAGGCCTCCGCGCTGGCCAGCCACAAGATGGCCCGCGCCACCTCTTCCGGCTGACCGCCCCGCCCCATCGGGATCGATTCCTTCACGCGATCCACCCGCCCCGGCTCGCCGCCGCTGGCGTGCATGTCGGTATAGATGTGCCCCGGGCGAATGCAGTTGACCCTGATCCCTTCCCGCGCGACTTCCTTGGCAAAGCCGATGGTGAAGGTTTCCAGCGCGCCTTTCGACGCTGCGTAGTCGACGTATTCATTGGGACTGCCCAGGCGCGCGGAGGCGGACGAAATATTGATCACCACGCCGCCCGTTCCGCCGTGGCGCAGAGACATGCGCTTCACCGCCTGCTGCGCGCACAGGATCGGCCCCAGAGCATTGACCGCGAAGATGCGCTGCATGCGTTCGAAGCCCAGGTCTTCCATGCGGGACTGTTTCGCCAGCATGCCAGCGTTATTGACCAGCACGTCGATACGCCCGAATGAACGATCAATGGCCGAGAACAGTTCAGCAACTTGCTCGGGGTCAGCACTGTCGGCACGCACCGCGAGGCCTTTGCGTCCCAACGCTTCGATATCCGCCACCACCGCCAGCGCGGCGGACTCGCTGGCGACGTAGCTGATGACAACGTCGTAGCCTTGTGCTGCGGCGAGTCGGGCGGTGGCGGCGCCGACTCCGCGACTGCCGCCGGTGATCAGAATCAGCGGGGCCTGCGAAACGTTATCCATGCGACGTTCTCCTGAGCAGTCGGGCTGTGTCAGCCGATGATGATGGCGCCGCTGGCGATGACCACGCACGCCAGCATCCTGCGGACGGTGAGCTTTTCACCGAGGAACAAATAGCCGAGCAATGCGGCAAACAAAACGCTGGTTTCGCGCAAGGCCGACACCGCGCCCAGTGGCGCTTCGTTCATGGCGTAGATAACGATTGCGTAGGCCAGCAACGAGACCAGGCCGCCGACCACAGCGGTCAGCATTCCGGGCCGTACGGAAAACAGACTGCGAACATCGCGCAGGCCGATATACACCAGCGGCATCAGCACACCCCACAGGGCGCTCATCCAGACGGTGTAAGCCAGCGGCGCCCCCGACAGCCTGGCGCCAATGCCATCGACCACGCTGTAGGCGGCAATGAAGCAACCAGTGCCCAGCGCATATGGCAGGCTCGGCACCGACAGGCTGCGTCCTCGAAAGGCCAGGGACATGATCCCGCCCGACACAAGGCCAATGCCGAGCAATTCGCCGGGGGTAATGGTTTCGCCGGCAAACAGCGCGGCGCCGAGGGTGATCAGCGCCGGCGACGAGCCACGGGAAATCGGATAGATCTGCCCAAGGTCACCGACCCGATAGCTGCGCACCAGGAACAGGTTGTAGCCGACATGCAGCAATGCCGACAGCAGCGCATAACCCCAGCTCTCAGGTGCCGGCGGGCTCAAGAAAAGTGCGGCGACGGCGCAGACGATGGCAATGGCCACGCACATCACGGTCATGGACCAAAGCCGATCGGCGCCGCCGCGCAGCAGCGCGTTCCAGCTGGCGTGCAGGAGCGCGGCGAACAGAACCAGAAGTACGAGATGGATTGGCATGCGGCATTCTAGGCATCACTGGCATTGGCATTACAGCGAAGTTTCCTCATTGAGACATGAATAAAAACTCATACCTCAACGCTGGGCGCTCCGCACCTTCAACGCCTCACCAAGTAACCATTCACGAAAATTGACGATATGTGGTTGTGCTTCGATGCCTTTGGGACAGACGAAATAGTAGGCCAGCGGCGAAGCGAACGGCACATCGAACAGCCTTACCAAGCGGCCGTCGCCGATTTCATTTTCGACATGCCCGCTGCGCACCAGCGCCACACCCTGGCCGAGCAATGCAGCTTCTACCGTCATATTGGTGTCACCAAACCTGACGCCTTCGCGCAGCGGTAAAAACTCCAGCCCGACGGACTGAAACCACACCTCCCATTTCGGCGCCAACTCGGCACCGTCGCGGATAAGTAACGGCATCTGCAGCAACTCCGCGGGACTGCCTGGCCTGCCGACGCGCTGCAGCAGTTCGGGGCTGGCCACGGGAAACACCTGTTCGCCGAACAGGAACTCTGAATACAGACCGAGGTAATTGCCCTTGCCCAAGCGGATTGCAACGTCCGCTTCGCCACTGGCGAAGTGGATGATCTTGTCCGTGGTATCCAGCGACACCAACAGCTCCGGGTGCAGGCGCGACAGATTCGGCAAGCGTGGCAGCAGCCACTTCAAGGCAAACGAATAAGTGGTGCTGACGGTCAGGCGAACCCTGTCCTTTTGCTCGCGCAGGTCCTCCAACGTTGCTTCGAGGCTGGTGAAAAATTCGCGCACGATCGGCGCCAGCGTCGCCCCCGCTGCAGTGAGGCGTAACGCCTTGCCGCGCTCGAACAACTGCAGCCCCCACAGATCCTCCAGGTGCCGGAGCTGATGACTGACGGCGCTCTGGGTCACGTGCAGTTCCTGAGCAGCAGCGGTGAATGTCGGATGTCGGGTGGCCACTTCAAAAGCACGCAGCGTCGCGGTTGGGGGCAGGTCTCGCATACAGAGGGGTTCCGGAGATTGGCGAAGGATCAGAGCATGAGTTTCCACTCATGTTAGAGCGAAGTGCCAATGTTTTCAGGCAGACGTACCAGGTCACTCTGCCATAACGCGTGATGGCAAAGAGCCGTGACAAATCGCGTGATAGAGATTAGATTACCGCCGCCCCGCCGATGGAGGGTCGGGCATTCGCATTCAGTTAAGGAAAACGAAGGCAATGGTCTATTGTCGTGCTTGCGCCAAGGAGCTCCATGAGACGGCGCTCACCTGCCCCCAATGCGGGGCGAGCCAACAGGCCTTTGTGCCATCTTCGCAAGCCGGGACTCCCTGGCTGGCCATCGTTTCGCTGATCTTCGGAACTATCTGCGTTCTTACTCTGTTTGATGATTCCGATTGGGACTTCGAAACGATCCTCGGCGTCGGACTGTTCAGCGTCGCTGGTCTGGCTTGCGGCATCATCTGCATCAACGAAAACCACCCTGGAAGAAACCTCGCGATCGCCGGCATCCTATTGTCAGGTCTAACCGCGCTGGTTCTTTTCTGTCTATCGATCCAATAATTTTAGGGAAAAAATATGAGCATGGTTTACTGCCGCGGTTGCGCCAAGGAAATCAGTACGCTGGCGCTGGCGTGCCCTCAATGCGGCGCGCCTCAGGCAGCTCCGCAGGCCTACCCAAGCGGCCCTGCCATCACGACAGGCAACCCTTACCTTGAGGCGTTGAAGAATTACGCCGTGTTCAACGGTCGCGCCACCCGGCGTGAATACTGGTTGTTCTTCCTGATCAACATGGGCGTCGCGTTCGTGGTGGGCTTCATTGACGGCTTTGCCAACACCGGTGGCGTTCTGCAAGGCCTTTATAATCTGGCGCTGCTGATCCCGAGCATTGCCGTCGGCGTGCGCCGTATGCACGACACGGATCGCAGTGGCTGGTGGTTGCTGCTGCCTATCGTCAACATCGTCTTCCTCGCGCAGGACAGCCAGCCTGGGCCGAACCGCTTCGGTGCCAACCGCAAAGGCATCAACTGACACCACGGCAACACGCTGATCGGGACGGCCTTCATAGGCCGTTTCTGCATTTCTGGCCCAACGATTTCCGGTTGCAGTGAATCATTGCGAATCGCGCAACACAGAATTGCTTTGAAGCCGATTGATAGCTACCTAACGAAACGTGCATGCTAGAGGGCTGCCTCGGCTCTTATATCATTCCGAATGATAGTTACCTTTGCTTCATTCGATTCGTGCCATCACACCCGCGCCGAGCATCATCCGCCCATCTTCAATACTTCGGCGGATTGCATCCATGGAACAATCACTCAAACATTTGCGCTTCCCGTTGGCCATGCTGGCCGTACTGGTGATGAGCGCCTGCGGCAAAACTCCGGAGACTGCCGGCGCCCCGCCCGCTGCCAAAGTCAGCGTGGCCAAGGTGCTGGAACAACCGGTCAACGAGTGGGACGAATTTACCGGGCGCCTCGAAGCGCCGGAAACCGTTGAAATCCGCCCTCGGGTCTCGGGCCAGATCGATCAGGTCGCGTTCACCGAAGGCGCGCTGGTCAAGAAAGGCGACCTGCTGTTCCAGATCGACCCGCGCCCGTTCCAGGCCGAGGTACGCCGCCTCGAAGCGCTGGTCGCCCAGGCCCGCGCCACCGCCACTCGCAGTGAAAACGAAGCCGCTCGCGGTGAACGTCTGCGCACCAGCAACGCGATTTCCGCTGAACTGGCCGACTCGCGCACCAGCGCTGCCCAAGAGGCCCGCGCCGCCGTTGGCGCTCTGCAGGCACAACTGGACCTGGCCAAACTGAATCTGAGCTTCACCCGCGTGACCGCACCGATCAGTGGCCGCGTCAGCCGCGCCGAAATCACTGCCGGCAACCTGGTGACCGCCGACACCACCGCGCTGACCAGCGTCGTCTCCACCGACAAGGTCTACGCCTACTTCGATGCCGATGAACGCGTGTTCCTCAAATACACCCAACTGGCCCGCAATGGTCAGCGTGGCGCAACGACTCCGGTGTACATGGGCCTGTCCAACGAAGACGGCAACCCGCACCTGGGCCAGATGAACTTCGTCGACAACCAGGTCAACCCGAAAACCGGCACCATCCGCGGTCGCGCTGTCTTCGACAACGCTGACGGCACCTACACCCCGGGTCTTTACGCTCGCTTGAAGCTGGTCGGCAGCGGCACTTACAACGCCATGCTGATCAACGATGAAGCCGTCGGTACCGACCTGGGCAAGAAATTCGTGCTGGTGATGGATGGCGACAACAAGACCGCCTACCGCGCCGTCGAACTGGGTCCGAAAATCGAAGGCCTGCGCATCGTCCGCAACGGTTTGAACAAAGATGACACGATCATCGTCAAGGGCTTGCAACGGGTTCGTCCTGGCTCACCGGTCATCCCTGAAGTGATTCCGATGGCCAGCGAGCAGACCCTCGCCGCCCTCGCTCAACAACGTCAAGCGCTGGAAGCCAGCAACCTGCCCAAAGTTGCCCCTGCCAAGGGCGCATCGGGTTCGGCTGCGAAGCTGGCTGCTACGACCCCACGCGGTTAAGGGACGACAACTCCGATGAATTTTTCCCAATTCTTCATTTCCCGGCCGATCTTCGCAGCGGTGCTGTCGCTGTTGATCCTGATTGCCGGTGCGATCTCGCTGTTCCAGTTGCCGATCAGCGAATACCCGGAAGTCGTGCCGCCGACCGTGGTCGTGCGTGCCAACTTCCCGGGCGCCAACCCCAAAGTCATCGGTGAAACCGTGGCCGCTCCTCTGGAGCAGGCGATCACCGGCGTCGAGAACATGCTGTACATGTCCTCGCAATCGACCGCTGACGGCAAAATCACCCTGACCATCACCTTCGCTCTGGGCACCGACCTGGATAACGCGCAGGTGCAGGTGCAGAACCGGGTGACCCGGACCGAGCCGAAGCTTCCCGAGGAAGTGACGCGCATCGGTATCACCGTCGACAAGGCTTCGCCAGACCTGACCATGGTTGTGCACTTGACCTCACCGGACAAGCGCTACGACATGCTCTACTTGTCCAACTACGCGATCCTCAACATCAAGGATGAGCTCGCTCGCCTCGGTGGTGTCGGTGACGTGCAGTTGTTCGGCATGGGCGACTATTCGCTGCGGGTCTGGCTCGACCCGAACAAGACCGCTTCGCGCAATCTGACCGCCACCGATGTGGTGACCGCGATTCGCGAGCAGAACCGTCAGGTCGCCGCCGGCCAATTGGGCGCGCCTCCTGCGCCGACCGCACAAAGCTTCCAGCTGTCGGTCAACACTCAGGGCCGTCTGGTTTCCGAGGAAGAGTTCGAGAACATCGTTATTCGCGCAGGCGACGACGGTGAGATCACTCGCCTGAAAGACATCGCGCGCATCGAACTGGGTTCCAGCCAATACGCCTTGCGTTCGTTGCTGAACAATCAGCCAGCGGTGGCGATTCCGATCTTCCAGCGTCCGGGCTCCAACGCCATCGACATTTCCAACGAAGTGCGCGGCAAGATGGAGGAGCTGAAGAAAGGCTTCCCGCAGGGCATGGACTACAGCATCGTGTATGACCCGACGATCTTCGTCCGTGGCTCGATCGAGGCAGTGGTTCACACCTTGTTCGAAGCGCTGATCCTCGTGGTGCTGGTGGTGATTCTGTTCCTGCAGACCTGGCGCGCCTCGATCATTCCGTTGGTGGCGGTGCCGGTATCGTTGATCGGTACATTTGCGGTCATGCACCTGTTCGGCTTCTCGCTCAACGCCCTGTCGCTGTTTGGTCTGGTACTGGCCATCGGTATCGTCGTCGACGACGCCATCGTGGTGGTGGAGAACGTCGAACGAAACATCGAGCTTGGATTGACGCCGGTCGAAGCAACCAAACGCGCTATGCGTGAAGTGACCGGGCCGATCGTGGCCACGGCACTGGTGCTGTGCGCGGTGTTTATCCCGGCGGCGTTCATTTCCGGCCTCACCGGGCAGTTCTACAAACAGTTCGCACTGACCATCGCGATCTCGACAGTGATCTCGGCGTTCAACTCGCTGACCCTGTCGCCAGCACTGGCCGCTGTCTTGCTGAAAAGCCACGACGCGCCGAAAGACCGCTTCTCGAAAGTGCTCGACAAAATTTTCGGTGGCTGGCTGTTCCGTCCGTTCAACCGTTTCTTCGACCGCGCCAGCCATGGCTACGTCGGTACCGTGCGCCGGGTCATCCGTAGCAGCGGCATCGCCCTGCTCCTGTATGCAGGCCTGATGGTGCTGACCTTCTTCGGTTTCTCCAGCACGCCGACCGGTTTCGTACCCGGCCAGGACAAGCAATACCTGGTGGCCTTCGCGCAACTGCCTGACGCCGCGAGCCTGGATCGCACCGAAGACGTGATCAAGCGCATGTCCGACCTCGCGCTGAAACAGCCGGGCGTGGAAAGCGCCGTAGCGTTCCCGGGCCTGTCGATCAACGGTTTCACCAACAGCCCGAACGCCGGCATCGTCTTCGTCACCCTGAAACCGTTCGACGAGCGTAAAGACCCGAGCATGTCCGCCGGCGCAATTGCCGGTGCCTTGAACGGCCAGTACGCGAACATTCAGGAAGCGTACATGGCGATCTTCCCGCCGCCGCCGGTACAAGGTCTGGGCACCATTGGTGGTTTCCGCCTGCAAATCGAAGACCGGGGCAACCTCGGCTACGACGAGCTGTACAAAGAAACCATGAACATCATCAACAAGAGCCACAACGTGCCGGAACTGGCCGGCCTGTTCACCAGCTACACCGTGAACGTGCCGCAGGTCGATGCCGCTATCGACCGTGAAAAAGCCAAGACCCACGGCGTGGCCGTCAGCGACATCTTCGACACCCTGCAGATCTACCTGGGTTCGCTGTATGCCAACGACTTCAACCGCTTCGGGCGCACCTATCAGGTCAACGTTCAGGCCGAGCAGCAGTTCCGCCTTGAGTCCGACCAGATCGGTCAGCTGAAAGTACGTAACAACAAAGGCGAAATGATTCCGCTGGCGACCTTCATCAAGGTCAGCGACACCTCGGGTCCGGATCGCGTGATGCACTACAACGGCTTTATCACCGCGGAAATCAACGGTGCAGCAGCTCCGGGCTACAGCTCTGGCCAGGCGGAAAAAGCCATCGAGAAACTGCTCAAGGAAGAACTTCCGAACGGCATGACCTACGAATGGACCGACCTGACCTACCAGCAGATTCTGTCCGGCAACACCGCGCTGTTCGTGTTCCCGCTTTGCGTACTGCTGGCGTTCCTGGTGCTCGCCGCACAATACGAAAGCTGGAGCCTGCCACTGGCGGTGATCCTGATCGTACCGATGACCCTGCTGTCGGCCATCACTGGCGTGATCATCTCCGGCGGTGACAACAACATCTTCACCCAGATCGGCTTGATCGTACTGGTGGGGCTTGCCTGTAAGAACGCGATTCTCATCGTCGAGTTCGCCAAGGACAAACAGGAAGAAGGCCTCGACCCGCTCGCTGCGGTACTGGAAGCCTGCCGCCTGCGTCTGCGGCCGATCCTGATGACCTCGTTCGCATTCATCATGGGCGTGGTGCCACTGGTGTTCTCCAGTGGTGCCGGTGCCGAGATGCGTCACGCCATGGGTGTGGCCGTGTTCTCCGGGATGCTCGGGGTGACCTTCTTCGGTCTGCTGCTGACGCCAGTGTTCTACGTACTGATCCGTAACTTTGTCGAACGCGGCGAGCAGCGCAAAGCAGCCAAGGCGCACTCTCTTCAACAGCCACTGGAGGCGCAACAATGAGTCTGAAAGTCTTCCTGCCGAGTCTGCTGGTGCTGGCCCTCAGCGCCTGCGCCGTCGGCCCCGACTACAAGACCCCAGCCACGGAGGCGGCCAATATTACGACCGCCACCGACGGCGCCGCCGGACAAAAGAACTTCGACCGTTCGAAATTCGAAGGCATCTGGTGGCAGCAATTCGACGATCCGACCCTGAACCAGTTGGTGAGCCAGTCGCTGCAAGGCAACCGTGAGCTGCGCGTGGCGTTCGCCCGCTGGAAAGCCGCTCGCGCGATCCGCGACGACGCCAGCAACGACGCGATGCCGACCATCACCAGCCGCGCCAGCAGTGACCTGGGCAAGGGCCAGATTCCCGGCCAGACCACCGACCGGGTCAATAGCGAACGCTATGACCTCGGCCTGGACATGGCCTGGGAGCTCGACCTGTTCGGCCGTATCCAGCGCAATCTGGAAGCCAGCGACGCCGACCAGCAAGCCGCCGAAGCCGATCTGTATCAGCTGCAAGTCACCATGATTGCCGAACTGGTCGACGCCTACGGTCAACTGCGCGGCGCCCAGCTGCGAGAAAAATCGCCGTGGCCAACCTGAACAACCAGCAGGAGTCGCGCAAGATCACCATCAGCCTGCGTGACGCCGGCGTCGGTGATCAGCTTGATGTCGAGCGCGCCGATGCGCGTCTGGCCAACGTCGAAGCCACCGTGCCGCAGTTGCAGGCGGAACAGGTTCGGCAGAAAAACCGTATCGCCACCCTGCTCGGCGAACGCCCGGACAAACTGACCGTCGACCTGAGCCCGAAAGATCTGCCGGCCATCGCCAAGGCGCTGCCGATCGGTGATCCGGGTGAACTGCTGCAACGGCGTCCGGACATCCTCAGCGCCGAACGGCAACTGGCTTCCGCCACTGCGCGCATCGGCGTGGCCAAAGCCGACCTGTTCCCCGAGTCAGCCTCAGCGGCTTCCTCGGCTGGACCGCCGGGCGTGGTTCGCAGATCGGTTCTTCAGCGGCCAATGCCTGGGCGCTCGGCCCAAGCATCACCTGGGCTGCGTTCGACCTTGGCAGCGTCCGCGCTCGTTTGCGTGGTGCTGACGCCGATGCCGAAGGCGCCCTGGCCAACTACGAGCAACAAGTGCTGTTGGCCCTGGAAGAATCGGAAAACGCCTTCAGTGATTATGGCAAGCGTCAGCAACGCTTGATTTCGCTGATCCGTCAGAGCGAATCCAGCCGAAAGGCCGCTGATCTGGCGGAAATCCGCTATCGCGAAGGCACCACCGATTTCCTCGTCCTGCTCGACGCCCAGCGTGAGCGACTGAACGCCGAAGACAGTCAGGCCCAAGCCGAAGTCGAGCTGTATCGCGGCATCGTCGCGATCTACAAGGCCCTCGGCGGTGGCTGGCAACCGGAGACAGTCGCCAGCAAGTAAAAGTTGTTAAAGAGCTCCTTTGGTTGGCCGCAACCAACCAATTTTTTGCCCCGCGTATCATTCGGTCGCGGGGTTTTTTTATGCCTGTTTGCAGCACTGGGATTTTTTGGGAGCGAGCCTGCTCGCGAAAGCGTCAGGTCAGACATATCAGCGGTGGCTGATAATCCGCCTTCGCGAGCAGGCTCGCTCCCACAGGGGATCAGCGGTGATCCTCCAGGACGGTGACGGTGGCGGTTGTCCCGGCGCGCAAGCGATTCTTGCCGGCGAAGTCACCATCAATGCCAATGCGCACCGGCACCCGTTGCGCCAGTTTCACCCAGGTGTAACTCGGGTTGATGTTCGCCAGAAGTCGACTCCCCGGCGCGTTCTCGCGGTCGGCAATGGCGAAGGCGATGCTTTCGACCGTGCCGCCGAAACGCTCACCGCTCATCAACTGAATGCGCACCCGGTCACCCTCTTCGATTCGCGGCAGCTTGGTTTCTTCGAAATAACCGCTGACGTAGAACGAATCGCTGTCGACCAGCGCCAGCAGGGCACCGCCCGCCTGCGCGTAATCACCTTGGCGGGTCAGCAGGTTGGTGACATAACCGCTGACCGGCGATTCGACGCGGGTACGCTGCAAGTCCAGTTCGGCTTGAGTCAGCGCGGCAATCGCCAACTGCACATTGGCTTCGGCCAGCCCAAGGTTGGCCTGATTGCGCAACAGATCCGCCTGCGCCACCGCCACGTCGGTGCTGGATTTCTCCCATTCCTCACCGGAAATCGCAAAGCCCTGCTTCAAGGTACGTCGGCGGCGCTCCTCGCTCTGACGCTGTTTGAGCAACGCTTCACTGGCAACAATCGCGGCCTGCGATTGCCCCAGCGAAGCCTTGGACACTTCCACCGAACGCCGGGCATGTTCGACCGCCAGTTGATAGCGCGCCGGATCGATTTCCAGCAATAACTGACCCTTGTCGACATGCTGGTTGTCCTGCACCGCCAGTTTGACGATACGGCCCGAGACATCCGCCGACAGCGTCACCACATCTGCCCTCACCCGGGCATCCCGAGTCCATGGCGCCCGGGTGTAATACTCCCAGGCGAACCAGCCGAGGACGATCGCCAGGATCACCACTGCCACGGTCATCATTCGTGCAACTAGTGCTTTCAAGACATCAGGCTCCCATCAACAGAATCAGCGTGGCGCAGACACAGGCATACAGCGCGCCTTCGAACAGTGCTTCATGCCAGACCAGGCGCAGTACGCCGAGGCGCCGCAGACACCAGTCCAGCAGCATGAAAATCGGGATGGCCAGTAACAGCGCCTGCGCAATGGGCGGCAGATAGACCCCGCCAATCTCGAAATCAATGAGCAAGTTGCGGTTCTCCTTGCAGAGCTTGAGGTTGCAAATACTCGCCGTGGCGTTCCAGGAACGACACGACGATCAGCAGCGCCACGCGCATACGGAACACTGACCATAAATGTTCATGACTGGCGGCGTGCAACTCGTCCAGCTCTTCACCGAGTTCGTGCAGCGTGCCCAGCAGCGCAGCGAGCTGCACATCGCCGCGTCCGGCAACCAGGCGACCGGTTTTGCGTAACGCCGATGCCAGGCGCTGGCTGAACGCTTCGGTGAGCAACCCATTGTGCAAAGCCTGCTGCCGCAACTGATGCATCGCCACGCCCAAGGCCACGCATGCCAGACTGATTTCGTACAAGCGCTGCATGGTGCGATCGTTCGCCGCGGGCAGTAGGCCGAGCAGGCTGGTCAGGCGATCGGTCATCCGACTCTCGAAGGCGAATTGTTGTTCATCGGTCGCCGGCATTTTGCTCAGTTGATACACCTGCTCCCGCGCTTCGCCGTACAAGCGGCGAATGCGCAAGTCCGGGCGGAACGGAAAGATCAGTGCATAGACGATCAGGGCCAGCATCGCTGCACTGACATAAGCGCCGGCGAATTCGAACCATTGGATCGCCGTGTTCTGCCCGGTGCCGGTATTTTGCGGTCCAAGCATGAGAAAGCTGGACAGGCCAAGGCCCATGCCGATCCCCGCGGTGGCCGGACTGGAAATACCCACGGCAATGGCATACAGCAGCGGCGCCAACAGCAAGGCGAGCAGCTCGAAATCACTGATCGCCGGCACCAGCATGAATTGATAGAACGCCGACACCACCAGCGCCAGGCCCAAGCCACGGGCATAGCTTTGCGCGGCCATAAGCGGGCGCGGGAAGGTCGCCATCAGCGAGCAGAGAATCCCCACAAGAATCATCCCGCCACGCGCGCCATCCCACGCCGTTTCGATCCAGATCAAGCCGCTGACCAACAGCGCGGTAAAGGCGCGAATGGCATTCATTGAGGCCAAGGTGAAATCCAGATGCAAAGGACTGCTCTGCCCGCGATAAAGACAACTGGCCGGGCGGCCTTCCTGAATGGCGTCGCTCAGTTCGAGAATCTGCTCCAGTTGCTGCAGCAGCCGCGCCTGCTCCCAACGTAGCGCCCAGGCCAGTGAACGCAGGGTCGCGCTCATGTTCTCGGTCTGCTGCTCAGCCTTGTACGCCAACGCTTCGAACTGTTGCTGCAAAGTGACGAAACGTTGCCGATCGGCACCAGACAGCGCGCGGCCCTGCTGCGCCAACTGCTCAAGCAATGCCAGTTCTTCGGCACGCAGTTGCTGGACCTCCAGCGGCAGATCGCCCTCCCAGCGCTCGATGAGCAACTCACGTTGATGACGCAGCGCGGTCGGTCGCGAAGTGAGCAGCATCAGTTGATTGCCGAGCAGCAATACCAGGTTGTCGGCACTGCGCAAACGTGGAGCATCGAAATACAAATGGCGCCGCAATCCTTCCAGGGCGCTGATCTCACCGAGCAGTTGCATCTGTCGCCGCTGGAAATCGGCTTCGCTTTCTTCCGTGCGAAGCACCTCGGCGGCGTGGCTGGCGGCCAGTCTGATCACCTGATCGACCTTGGCGAAATAACCTTTGGCCACGGCTTCCGGGCGCGCCGTGAGCAAACTGACCACGCAGACGCAGGCCACCGCCAGCAACGTTTCGGTGACACGCGTAACCGCGAGCAGAAACGTGCCGTCCTGATCGGGAATCGCCAGCAAGGCCACGACCACAGCGGTGTAACCGCTGAGCACGAACGCCTGGGAGCTGGTGTAGCGCAACAACGTGCCACCCGCTGTGCACAGCGCCAGCCACAACGCCAGCGTGGTGATGAACGGCAGTGGCGCCTGAGGAAAAATCGCCATGATGACCACTGCCACGGCCGCGCCCACGGTGGTGCCGATCACCTGGCCGAAACTGCGTGCCAGCGCCATCCCTGCCAATGGCTGGCTGACAATGACCACCGCCATGATCGACCACTTCGGCTGTTCAAGATCGAAGATGAACGCCAGATACAGGGTCAACAGCCCGGCGGCAATGGTCCGCAGGGCAAACAGCAAAACAGCCTGACCGGGATGGATCAAAGCCTTGAAATAGGTGAACAGCGCTGACATGGGCACACTCTTTAAAACGACTTCTGCAAGCGTAGACACTGCCACAAAAGCCTGACGGATTTCACAGTCGACACGTGTCGTAGGACGATTCGCTGGCAAGGGTTTGACTCATGCGCCAAGCTGACCGAAGCTTGCCGCTCTGCTCAAGTTCGAAGCTTTCGGAAACCCGCATGACTCAGTCCCGCCGCAACCTGCTGATCGGCCTAGGCCTCGTACTGATCCTCGGCGTCGTCTGGCTGTCCTGGCGCAGCAGCACACCGACCATCCCCGACGCTATCAAACATGGCTACAGCGAAGCGCTGAACGCTGCACGCACCGGTGAACCCGGAGCAGCGCGCCAGTTGTACCAGCAATTGGGCCGCCCTGACATCTCGGTCAAGCGCCGGGTCTGGCTGCACGCCGAGCTGGCTAATTATCCCAGCCCGCAGGCGCTGAAACTGGCTGACATCGACTTGCACCACGAAGCGCCGCAAGTTCGCGTCGCAGCGATCAAAAGCATCGTCGGTCTGGTGCCCAACGGGCAGCGCAGTCTGCTGCTCGGACCGTTGCTCGACGATGAAGAACAAACTGTCCGTTTTGCCGCGATCAACGCCCTGCTCGGCCTGAGCCCGGATGAGTTGGGTTTGTATTTTGCACCGCTACAGCAGGCCATTGACGGCTGGCAGCAGACCCTCGAGAGCCAGCCAGAAAGCGCTGCCAACCATGCGCAATTGGCACGCTTGTATATTCACAACGCCGAATACAAACAGGCCCGAGAGGCGCTGGACAATACGTTGCGCCTGGAACCCGGCAACCTGCCGGCGCTGGTCATGCAGATTGATGTTCTCGACCGCCAGGGCCAGAGCGATGCTGCCCGCCAGTTGCTCGCGCAACAGCTCAAGGCGCAACCTGATTCAGCCTATCTGCAACATGCCCTCGGCCTGTGGCTGCTGCACCACGGCCAGCGTGAATATGCCCTGCTCGGCCTGTCCAAAGCGGTCGAGCTGGAACCGAACAACAAGGATTATCGCTACGACCTCGCCACTACCCTGCACAGCGCTGAAGAACTGGAAGCGGCGCAGAAACAATTGCAGGAAATCGTCCAGCGCCACCCAGCGGATCGCAAGGCGCGGGTGTTGCTGATCAACTATTGGAAGGAAAGCGGCCAGTTGCAGAATGTACAGATTCTGCTGGCGCAACTGGAACAGCTGAATCCGGACGACCCAGCCCTGCAACAAGGTCTTTAATCAAGGTAAAGCGGGTGCAATCAACCGCCTGTCGAAAGAAAAAGCGGAACCGTGATCATGCCCTGAGGTCAAGTTATTCAGGCGGCTCACCTAAACCAGCCGCCGGATTACCCTAGTCATAAGAGGGCGTTTTTTGACTACATCAAACGAGTTGATCAGTGCGAAAGCTGCCGTCGGCATCGCGGGTCTGGATGACATCCTCGCCGGTGGCCTGTCTCGCGGCCATGTGTTTTTGCTCGAGGGGGAACCCGGGACCGGCAAAACCACCGTGGCTCTGCACTTCCTGCGCGCCGGTGCGCTGGCCGGGGAACGCTGCCTGTACATCACTCTCTCGGAGACCGAGAAAGAACTGCGTCAAGGTGCACTCTCCCATGGCTGGGAGCTGAACGAGAACATCAAGATCTTCGAACTGACGCCGCCAGAAAGCCTGCTGAACGCCGAGCATCAGCAAAGCCTGCTGTACTCTTCGGACCTTGAGCTGGGTGAGGCGACCAAGCAGATTTTTGAAGTGGTCGAACGCTTCAAGCCGACCCGCGTCGTGCTCGACAGCCTCTCGGAAATCCGCCTGCTGGCGCAGAGCTCCTTGCGCTATCGTCGGCAGATTCTGGCGATCAAGCACTACTTTGTGCGTTATGACGCCACGGTCCTGCTGCTCGACGACCTGACCACCGAATCCCTCGACAAAACCGTACACAGTGTCGCCCACGGCGTGATTCGACTTGAGGAACTGACACCGAGCTACGGTGCCGAGCGTCGTCGGGTGCGCGTGGTCAAGTATCGCGGGCAGAAATACCGTGGCGGTTTCCACGATTTCACCATCATGGGTGACGGCGTCCACGTCTTCCCACGCCTGGTGGCGGCGGAGCATCGCGGCGACTACGCACGACTGCAGTTGTCCAGCGGCATCCCGCAAATGGACGCGCTGCTAGGCGGCGGTATCGAGACCGGTTCCAGCACGCTGATTCTTGGCCCGGCCGGTACCGGCAAATCGCTGATTTCGATGATCTTCGCGGCCGCTGCGGTGGCTCGAGGCGAAAAAGCCGCACTGTTCATCTTCGATGAAGAGCTGGGCTTGCTGTTCGAGCGCATGCGCCACATCGGTATCGACCTCAAAGCCTTGCAGGCGACCGGCAATCTGCTGATCGAACAGGTCGACGCCGCCGAACTGTCACCCGGGGAGTTGTCCCATCGCGTGCGCCGTTGCGTCGACGAGCGCGACATCAAGACCGTGGTTATCGACAGCATCAACGGCTACCAGGCAGCGATGCCGGAAGAGAACGCGTTGGTCCTGCACATGCATGAGCTGCTGCTGTACCTCAACCGCAAAGGCGCAGCAACCTTCATGACAGTGGCTCAGCACGGTCTGGTCGGCGATATGCAGGCGCCGGTCGATATCACTTACTTGGCCGACACGGTGATTCTGTTGCGTTACTTCGAGGCTCTCGGCAAAGTCCGGCGGGCCATTTCGATCATCAAGAAACGCACCGGCAACCATGAATCGACCATCCGTGAATACCGGATTTCTTCGCGCGGCATGACCATCGGCCAACCGCTCGAATCCTTCCAGGGCGTGCTGCGGGGCGTGCCGACCTACATGGGCACGGGTAATCCGCTGCTCGAGGATGAAAGCTTGTGACGGTCAACCCTACGCTGGCCGAACGGGTCTTGATTCTGGCGCCCATGGGGCGCGACAGTCAGATCGCGTTGATGATTCTCAACGAAGCCGGTTACGGCGGCATGGTGGCGCCGAATCTCGGTGCGCTGTGCACCGAACTGGAGGTCGGTGCCGGGCTGCTGCTGATCGCTGTTGAAGCATTGCGCGGTCCGGAACTGGAAGCGCTTATTGCCTACCTCGACCAACAGCCGGCGTGGTCGGACATGCCCATTGTGCTGCTGACCCACCACGGCGGCGAAGAACAGGGGCCGCCGTCACGCCTCAGTGCACTGCTGGGCAACGTGACTTTTCTTGAGCGTCCTTTCCATCCGGCGACGCTGGTCAGCCTGGTTTCTGCCGCCCTGCGCGGGCGGCGACGACAATATGAAGCGCGCGATCGGCTGATCGACCTGAGTGAAAGCGAGCGACGCCTGCAATCGACCCTGGAAACCCTTGAGCAGCAAGTCGAAGAGCGCACCGCCCAACTTCGTCACAACGAAGAAGCGCTGCGCCAATCGCAGAAAATGGAAGCGGTCGGCCAACTCACCGGTGGCATCGCTCACGACTTCAACAACATGCTTACCGGCATCATCGGTAGCCTGGAACTGCTGCGCCGGCGTCTGGCCAGAGGACGGACCGAGGATCTCGACAGCCTGATCAACCTCGGCGTGACTTCCGCCAACCGCGCCGCCGGCCTGACTCACCGCTTGCTGGCGTTCTCTCGCCGCCAGTCCCTCGACCCGAAAGCCGTGCAAATGAATACGCTGGTGCTGTCGATGGGCGAACTGCTGCAACGCAGCCTCAATGAAAGCATTCATCTGGAGATGCGCCTGGATGACGACCTCTGGGTTGCCGAAGCGGATCCCAATCAACTGGAAAGTGCCCTGCTCAACCTGGTTATCAACGCCCGCGATGCCATGCCCGAGGGCGGCAAACTGGTGGTGGAAACCAGCAATCAGGTGCTGCATAGCGATTTCACTGCGGCCTACAGCAATCTGGAGCCGGGCGATTACGTGATGCTCAGCGTCACCGACAACGGCAGCGGCATGCCGCAGAGTGTGGTCAGCCGTGCCTTCGATCCGTTTTTCACCACCAAGCCGATCGGCCAAGGCACCGGGCTGGGCCTGTCGATGATCTATGGCTTCAGCAAGCAATCTCGCGGGCATGTCTCGATCGACAGTGAAGTCGACCAAGGGACCACGGTAAAACTTTACCTGCCGCGTTTCCGTGGTGAAGAAATGGAAATTCCCGTCTCGGATTCGCAGCAGGCTCCGTACGCGAAGGATGGCGAAACCGTGCTCATCGTCGAAGACGACCCGGCAGTGCGCGTGCTGGTCAGCGCCGTGCTCAGTGAGTTGGGTTATGCCTTCGTGGAAGCCAGTGATGCGGACGGCGCCATGCCAATCCTTAACTCAACGCAGCGCATCGATCTGCTGATTAGCGACGTCGGTCTGCCCGGCATGAACGGTCGGCAATTGGCGGAGGTCGGTCGGCAATACCGACCAGGTCTGAAAGTGTTGTTCATCACCGGCTATGCCGAGCACGCGGCGGTGCGCGGAGGCTTCCTCGACTCGGGGATGCAAATGATCACCAAGCCCTTCACTTTTGATCTGCTCACCGCCAAGGTGCGCGAGATGATCAACAGCTGAAACAACGGACGCCGTCAAGACGGCGCCCGTTGTTTTAATCAGGCCAGCAATTCCTGAATCTTTTCCTGCAGCACATCCAGATCGAAAGGCTTTTCCAGAATCGGTGCCTTGTTGGTGATCGGGCTGCCGGTCTCACGGATTTCCTGCGGGTAGCCGCTGATGAAAATCACTTTGAGGTCCGGTCGCAACTTCACTGCCGGCTCGGCGATCTGCACGCCGGAGATACCGCCCGGCAGGCGGAAATCGGTGATCAGCATGTCCAGGTGAGGTTTGCTGGCGAGGATCTCGAAAGCCTGCTCGCCATTTTCCGCTTGCAACACGCGATAGCCCTGTCCTGACAGGTAATCCGTCAGGACCATCAAGATAACCGGTTCGTCTTCGACGACGAGTACTACATCTTGCGCATCTACGCTCATGGGAAGCCTTTGTTCGGTCAATAGCTGCTGATACGACCGTGTGGTCACTCAGAGGTTGCGTCGGATATGCCGTTTTCCTGGATCGGCAGACAAACGCGAAACAGGGCGCCTTCGTTGATTTCACTCTCGACGACGATGGAGCCGCCATGGGCGGCGACGATCTGCTCGGAAATGAACAGACCCAGCCCGAGCCCGGCCACCACCGTCTTGGCGGACACCCGTTCGAACTGCTGAAAAATACGCTTTTGGTTCTCGGAGCTGATACCAATGCCGTGGTCCTGGACTTCGACCCGCGCCTCGTCCCCTTCGCGATAAACGCGCACTTGAATCGGGCTGCGACCACCATAACGCAAGGCGTTGGTCAGCAGATTGGACACCACTTGCTCGATGCGGAATTCGTCCCAGCAACCTTCGACCGGCTCGGACGCTTCGAAGGAAACACTGGTCTCTGCCGCTTCCATTTGCGGGGCAAAGTTCTGCAGCAGATTGCTGACCAGTTGCACCAGATCGAAACGACTGGGGCGGATCGACAGTTTGCCGGTGCGGATTCGCGAGACATCGAGCATGTCCTCGATCAGGCGAATCAGGCTTTTGATCTGGCGCTCATCGCGATCGACCATCGCCTGCATCTTGTCGAGGGTGAACGCCGAGGCATTGTCCCGGGCCAGGTGCATCTTGCGCAGTTGGGTTTCGAGAATCAGGCCATTGAGTGGCGTGCGCACTTCGTGAGCGACGATGGACATGAAGTCATCGCGCATGCGCACCGCCTGCTGCAGCTCAAGCTGCGTGTTTTGCAGCTGTTGCAGCAACGCTTCCTGCTCGCGTCGGGCCTGCTCCAGCGCCTCGACCTGCTGCTTCATGGCCTTGCTCTGGCGATACAGATCGACGAAAACGTTGACCTTGCTTTTCACCGCATGGATATCCAGCGGTTTGTGCAGAAAGTCCACCGCACCGCTTTCATAGCCTTTGAACGCATAGTTCAGTTCACGGCCGGCGGCGCTGACGAAAATGATCGGGATGTTCTTGGTTTTCTCGGTGCCGCGCATCAGCTCAGCGAGCTCGAAGCCGTTCATGCCGGGCATCTGCACGTCGAGAATGGCCATGGCGAATTCGTGTTGCAGCAACAGCGACAGTGCTTCGTCCGCCGACAGAGCCTTGTAGACCGTGCGATCCTCGCGCTTGATCAGCGCTTCCAGCGCCAGCAGGTTTTCTGGCAGATCGTCGACGATCAACAGTTTGGCTTGGATATTACTCAGCATGCGATTCGTTCCAGCTCGACTAGCAGACGGCCGATGCCGTGAATGGGTAGGACATGATCCGGCTGCACAACGTTCAGTGCGGCCTGGGGCATGGTGGCGACTTGTGCATCCTCGGGGTCTTGAACAATGGTCAGGCCGCCGCAGCGCTTGACGTAAGCCAACCCGCGCGCGCCATCCTGATTGGCGCCGGTCAGCAGTACGGCGGCGAGTGTCTCCCCGTAAACGTCAGCGGCGGATTCAAACAGATAATCAATAGACGGCCGCGAATGATGTACGCGATCTTCAAGGCTCAGCGACAGGCTACGATCCGCTTCGACCGACAAGTGATAACCGGGCGTGGCGAAATACACCGTGCCGGCTTCAATGTCCTGCTTGTCTTCAGCTTCCTTGACCGGCATCGCCACACGGCGGGAGAAAACTTCCGCCAGATGACTGCGGCGTTCTTCCGGCAGATGCAGAACGATGATGATCGGCAGCACATAGCCTTTGCGCAACGGCCCGAGCAGGGTCAGCAACGCCTCGACACCGCCTGCGGAGGCGCCGATCACGACAGCCTCGATGCGAGGCAGGCTCGGGGTGTCGGTCATGATTTGCGGTAGATCCGTTCTTGTTTGACCAACGCCTCGAACTGGTTCGAGTAGTTGGAAAATCCAGGGTTTCCTTGCTGCCCAGCACCAGAAAGCCACGATGCGACAGCGATTCATGGAACAGCCCGAACGCCCGGTCCTGCAGCTTCTTGTTGAAGTAGATCAGTACGTTGCGGCAGGAGATCAACTGGGTTTCGGAGAACACGCTGTCGGTGGCCAGACTGTGATCGGCGAACGTCACGTTCTCGCACAGGCTCTTGTCGAAAATCGCGTAGCCGTAGGCGGCCGTGTAGTAGTCGGCAAACGAACGCTGGCCCCCTGCCTGTTGATAGTTGGCGGTGTAGGCGCGGACGTTTTCCATGGAAAAAATCCCTGCTTGGCCTTTTCCAGCGAGCGCGGGTTGATATCGGTGGCGTAGATGATCGTGCGGTCAAGCAGGCCTTCTTCGCGCAGCAGAATAGCCATCGAGTAGACCTCCTCGCCCGTGCTGCAGCCGGCGATCCAGATTTTCAGCGACGGATAGGTGCGCAGCAGCGGCACCACTTCGTTGCGGATCGCCAGGAAGTGCGACGGATCGCGGAACATCTCGCTGACCGGGATCGTCAGCAGTTGCAGCAGCTGCATGAACGCGGTCGGGTCGTGCAGGACTTTTTCTTGCAGGGCCGAGATGGTCGCGCACTCGAACTGACTCAGCGCATGCTGCACCCGGCGCTTGATCGAAGCGCCGGAGTAGTCGCGAAAGTCATAGCTGTATTTCAGGTAAATCGCCTCGATCAACAAGCGTAATTCGATTTCGCTGTTGCGCTCGGCTGAACTGCTGCGTTCCACTAGATGCGTTCCATTTTCGGTAACCACACACGTATCAGCGAGAACAGACGATCAAGGTCGATGGGCTTGGCCAGGTAATCGTTGGCGCCCGCTTGCAGGCAGCGCTCCTGATCGTCCTTCATGGCCTTGGCCGTTACCGCGATGATCGGCAGCTTGCGCCAGCGCGGATCCTTGCGGATTTCCATGGTGGCTTCGAAGCCATCCATTTCCGGCATCATCACGTCCATCAGCACCAGGTCGATGTCCTCGACTTCATGAAGTTTCTCAATCGCTTCGCGGCCGTTACGGCCGATCACCACGACTGCGCCTTTGTGTTCCAGCGCGCTGGTCAGGGCGAAGATGTTGCGCACATCGTCGTCCACCAGCAGCACTTTGCGACCTTCAAAGACCTTGTCGCGGCTGCGCGCGGTCTTGAGCATCTTCTGCCGTTCATGGGACAGCTGCGATTCGACTTTGTGCAGAAAGAGTGTGACCTCGTCGAGCAACCGCTCCGGGGAGCGTGCGCCCTTGATGATGATCGAGCGCGAATACTTGCGCAGCTCGGCCTCTTCGTCGCGGGTCAGGTTGCGCCCGGTGTAGACGATAACCGGCGGGAACGAGCAGATGTCCTCGGTGGACATGCGCTTGAGCAGATCGTTGCCGAGCATGTCCGGCAGCTTGAGATCGATGACCATGCAGTCGTAGATGGTCGTGCGCAGTAGCTCCAGGGCGTCCTGAGCCAGGCCGACGGCGGTGATTTCGATGTCTTCGTCGCCGATCAGCCGCGCGATGCTTTCGCGTTGCAGATCGTCGTCTTCGACCAACAGCACGCGCTTGACCTTCTGCGTCAGTTTGGCTTCGAGACGGGCGAAGACGTCCTTGAGCTCTTCGCGGGTGGTCGGCTTCACTGCATAGCCGATCGCGCCCATGTGCATCGCCGCTTCGACGCGGTCTTCTACGGAAATCACGTGCACCGGAATGTGCCGGGTTTCGGCGCGTTCTTTCAGGCGTTGCAGCACGGTCAGACCGGAGTGATCCGGCAGGCGCATGTCGAGCAGGATCGCATCCGGGACGAATTCGCGGGCCAGGTCGTAACCTTCGTCGGCGCCGTGGGCAACCAGGCACATGTAACCCAACTCATGGGCCAGGTCATAGAGGATTCGTGCGAAATTCGGTTCGTCTTCCACCACCAGAATGCAGCGGGTGGCAAACGGTGCCTTGTCGCGATCATCGGCGAAGCGCGGAATGACCGCCGGAATCGCCGATGCCAGCGGCGCTGCAACGGCGACCGGAGCAGGCGCTGAAGGTGCCGGGTGAAAGGTCAGCGGCGCGGCCGGCGAGTCACCGAACTCGTGATACTGACGCGGCAACACCAGCGTGAACGTACTGCCCTGCCCCGGTACGCTTTCTACACTGATCGAACCGCCCAGCAACGTCGCCAGATCCCGCGAGATCGACAGGCCCAGACCGGTGCCGCCGTACTTGCGATTGGTGGTGCCATCCGCCTGACGGAACGCCTCGAAGATACTTTCCTGCTGATCCGCAGCGATACCGATCCCGGAATCCCTGACGCTGAAAGCGATGTGATCGTTCGGCTGCGCAGTGATCGTCAGGCTGACGGCGCCGTGCTCGGTGAACTTGATCGCATTGGACAGCAGGTTCTTGATCACCTGCTCCAGACGTTGACGATCCGTGAACAGCAAGCCCGGTGCGTCCGGCTGAACCTCGACGCTGAAGGCCAGTTTCTTGTCCGCCGCCAACGGTTCGAACATCGAGCGCAAGCCGTCGACCAGACGATCGACACGGGTGTTTTCAGCGATCACTTCAAGCTTGCCGGCCTCGACTTTGGAAATGTCGAGGATGTCGTTGATCAGGTTGAGCAGATCGTTGCCGGCCGAATAGATCGATTCGGCGAACTTGACCTGTTCCGCCGACAGATTCTGCTGCGGGTTTTCCGCCAGCAGTTTGGCCAGAATCAGCGAACTGTTCAGCGGCGTGCGCAGTTCGTGGGACATGTTGGCGAGGAATTCGGACTTGTACTTGCTCGAACGTTGCAGTTCTTCGGCGCGCTCTTCGAGTTGGATCTGCGCCTGATTCAGCTCGGTATTTTTCTTGTCCATGGCATCGCGCTGTTCGGCGAGCTGCTCGTTGGTCTGCTCCAGCTCCACTTGCTGGGTTTCCAGATGCGCCTGGGATTCCTTGAGAATCCGCGACTGTTCTTCCAGCTCTTCGTTAGCGGTCTTCAGCTCTTCCTGCTGCACTTGCAGTTCTTCGTTGAGCTGCTGGGTTTCGGCGAGCACTTCCTGCAGACGCTGACGGTAACGCGCCGCCTCGATCGAGGTGCCGATATTGCCGGCAATCAGCTCCAGCAGTTCGATGTCGCGCTCGGACAGCGGACGCAGGAAACCCAGCTCGATCACACCGTTGACCCGGTCGTCATCGCTGGTCGGCACCACCAGCACGCTGTGCGGCAGGCCTGCACCGAGACCGGAGCTGACTTTGAAATAGTCGCCCGGGACCGAATCGAGGCGGATCAAGCGTGCTTGTTCGGCGACCTGGCCGACGATGCCTTCGCCACTGTAGATCGTCTGGTTTTGCTCTTCCTGTTCGCGGGAGAAACCATAGGTTGCGACGCGCTTGAGGCCACCGTGCTCTTCGCGCACATAGAGGGCGGCGACGGCGGTGCCGAGGTATTGCGCGCAGAATTGCAGAATGTTGCGTCCCAGCAGATTGAGCGTCAGTTGCCCCAGCACCTGCTCGGCCAGTTGTGTCTGGCCGTTGCGCAGCCACGCCTGCTTCTCCAGGCGTTCGGCGCTGGCCAGCTGTGCGGCGAGGTTGGCGCTGTAGTTGGTCGACAGGTTGAGCAAGTCGCGGCGGCCGATGTAGGCCAGCAACCCGCTGATACCGACGATGAAGATCAGATAAAGGGTGATGCTCCAGATGGTGGTGCGTCGCACATCCTCGTTGCGCGTGGCGCGCAGCACTTGCTCGGTCTCGATGACGTCTTCGAATTGCTTGCGAATTTCGTCGGTCAGGCGCTTGCCCCGTCCGGCCTTGACCGCCCCGCGATAGTCACCGCTGCTGCGCTGAAGATCGATCATCGATTGCGCATAGTTGGCCCATTCCACCTGCAACGCTTGCAGGCGGCGCAGACGATCGGTCTGTACCGGATTATCAGCGGTCAGCTCCAGCAACGTATTGAGAGCGACCTCGATACGCGGCTTGGCGATTTCATAGGGGTCGAGGAAGTGCTCGTCACCGCTGAGCAGATAGCCGCGCATGCCGGTTTCCAGATCGACGGTGAGCTTCACCGCCTCATTGGCGTTGTTGATCACCCGGTCGGTGTGCTCGACCCATTGAATGACCGACAGCAAATAAGTGATCAGCGAGACGAAGAACACGGCGCTGAGAACGCCGACGCCCAGCGGCAGGCTGACGTTGCGACTCAGTAATTTGCGAAACCGTTGTTCATCAACCGAAGACGAAGAGGACATGGGGCGGCCTTGGCGAACTGTTGAAAACCCGAGAGTTTGCCCCAAAACCCTGGTCTGGATCCATTTTTCTCACACAAATGATGGCATTTTCCTACGCACGTCTGCGCATTGGGCGACGCCAACGGTTATCCTTGCCGCATCACACCGAGCTGTTCTTTTTGTATCAGCTCGGGAACTTGTGGCTATGCGCCACTTACTCATGCAAGAGTCCGGCATTTTCGATCGCCCGGTATCCCCCGATTTCATTTTTGAGAGCCCTGCCATGTCTACCAATGCCTCCACCATCCTTGTCGTAGAAGATGACGACATCGTGCGCATGCTCATCGTCGATGTATTGCAGGAGCTGGAATTCACGGTGTTAGAGGCTGATGACGGTAAAGCGGCACTCAAGATTATTGCGGATGCTGGGCAGCCGATCGATTTGATGATGACCGACCACGGCCTGCCTGGCATGGATGGCCGCGAACTTGCTGAAAAGGCGCGAGAACTACGCCCTGCTCTGCCCATCCTGTTTGCCAGCGGTTATGCCGAAACTATCGAAGTGCCCAGCGACATGTATGTAATTGGCAAACCGTTCTCCATAGACAAATTGCGCGACAAAGTAAAATCCATCATTGATCAAAAATCTTAACCAACCTTCATCTGATGATGACACTTCCCCTCGGGACACCATTTCAAGAACAATAACGTTCGTACAACTGAAAAACTCACTCACATAAAGCACGTTGATTAGTATCCATTTAAAAAAGAGGATAAGCCGCACTTACAGACCAACAACAAGCGAACTTCATGAACATCAAACCTGCAAATTTCCCCAGCCAACGCAACTTATCCAGGATTCCTGATTACGCCGACTTTCAGAGCGATCACACGCCCAGCGACAACCGCGAGCGCGAAGAAGTTATTTACAAACTGAAAAAGCGCTCGGCGGGTCTCACCCCATCGCAAACACTATCCCTCGTCGGTGCAACCCTTACTCTCGAGCCTGGATCGTCTCTGGAAGACGCCCTGCTTCCGGGTAGGCAGCTGCTGAAAAAGATGTCCGAACATGCGTCCTTCAAAAAACTGCTGACAACGTTGCAACTATCCGAGCGTGTCATTTTTGAAGTAACAGCTGAAGGCGAAATAAATGCAATAACTTCTAACAACGTTACTGGATTCGCAAACGCTTTCGTACTTGCTGCGGATCTGAAAGAAGACCTGCAAACACTTATTGAAATGGCAGAGCTGACCGGCGGCAAGATTTCCAGCACCGATCAGATTGATGTAGCGCAATGGCTGAAATTCCATGGTTATGTAATTCCGCGCGATGCCGCCGAAACTTTCCGCCTGATGGCATTCATGGCTGCCCCGCCCGATCCAGGCGCGAAGTTCGGTAACTATCGGGAGATGATCAAGGCAAGCGAAGGCAATGCGGCCACGCTTTCAGCGACTCAAATCGGTGAGCTTCGAAAACTGATTGCCAGCTACTTGAAAGGCCAGTCCTTACTGGAACATTTGTCGGAACGTATTCTGGGCGGGCGGCCAACGCCGTTTACACGCTCCGAAGCAGAAAACGTGATAGACCTATTAATCTCCAGTCCGATCGCTGCTCATTGGGCGGACGCCTACGTGCGCGATCTGGACTGGTACGGCGCGCGACCAGATCAACCCCAATCGGCCGCGTCCCGCAGACAATTAATACTGACGTCGCTATTGGTCGATCTCCACCCGCAAGTCGGTGAACAAGAGCCGCGCAACCATGTGGCCGACTTCGATTTATATGCCGCCGAGCATCTGGAACTCTCCTTCGCAGAGGTCCAGACCAGGTTCGAAAATCACCTCATCACGCATCATCGAGTCAGC
The DNA here is from genome assembly GCA_030544685.1 of Pseudomonas sp. B21_DOA. Classification (NCBI taxonomy): domain Bacteria; kingdom Pseudomonadati; phylum Pseudomonadota; class Gammaproteobacteria; order Pseudomonadales; family Pseudomonadaceae; genus Pseudomonas; species Pseudomonas sp. B21_DOA. Next base: position 4,173,306 of record CP086683.1, read on the forward strand.
CGTAAAAACGCCACGCTTGCAGCTCATCTGTTACTGGCCGAACCCGCACCGGAGTTTCTGGTCAAGGATCTGCCTGAAGAACTGGTACTGGGCACACCGCAATGCGTCGAATACTGCCGAGCCGTGGCAGTGCATGAGATCATCGCGCCAGGCTCGACCCGCTCAATGACTTACGCACAGTTGCAACAGCGTTCAACACTGGAACCGGCAACCGATTCACGCAAGCAACTCGACACTCTGGCAGCGGTGGATCCTGTCATCGACTGGGCCGTACTGAATAAGATCCTCTCGCCTGAAGATGTCGAGAAGTCTGTCCCCGAGGCTCTGAAAGTCGCCACGAACGCCTATGTGCAGCATGCCAAAACCCTGGCCGAAAACGCTGAAACATTGACGCGTCCTCTGCCAACGCGCAGAGGCGTTGCACTGGACATCCTCAAGCATGTTGCCAAGGGTTGCACTTATCTTGAAAAAGACGTCCTCAAGCAAGTACGCAACACACCGCTGGAGGACGCGTACAGCACGATGCGCCTGTCACCGGTTGAACTGCACATGTCCAATGATCTTGCGACTGGCGACTGGGACCTGAAAAAAGGCGAAAGTATTTATGAAGCGTTTCCCGGCCTGTTGCGCAATCTGGTTTCTCCCGATGGTGAGTTTCACCGTCAGTTCAACCGAGCGTATGTCACACACACGCAAGCCATGCATACGCATTTGAAACAGGCATTCTCATTCTTGCCACTGCCCGACCGGATCCGTTTGCTCAAAGGCAAAGTAACAATGTTCACGGTCAGACCCTCGGTCGCAAAACTCCAGACCATCACGAATCTGTCCGTTAATCCCATTGCGTCGGTCATTGACTTGATCGTGAAGACAGATGGGCATAAACCCACTGAAAGCCATCAGGAAATAGATGAAGCAAAGGGCCGTTACGGGGTTGTGATTTACTGCGAGTTCGAAGGCCAGGTTTCGTGTTACGAATTACTGACGTTGCAAGGCGTCTGCCGTGAAAACACTGAACTGGCAGCACTTATCCAGCGTGAGAACCTGTTGGAGCCAAAAGTTCGCCGCACCGGGATAAATTACTCAGCGCCGGCCACAGTGCATCAATTACCAACAGACATCGAATGTTATACCCATGGTGTTACGCCCGGCCTCGTCGCTGTCAGTTCGGGAGTGATCGACAGAGTCGGTGAGCTGTCCGCCGCGCCACCGGCGCAGATCAATGGCTACTATCAGAGCTTCTACTCTACGGAATTCGATCGCCTGGTGAATTTCGTGCTCAAGCACAGACCTGTGGCCACTTACGATGAACTCGTCAAAGAGTGTTGGGGACAGACCCGGCTTGAGGCATTGCGGATCAAACGGGACAAGGATCTGGATACATTCCTCAACGTTATCGTGCCGTTCAAATCCTGTATCGAGGATCTGACCTCCGACGATGTAGAACGACAGATTCAGGGAGCCGCAGCGTGCACACTGGAAGCCGCAATGACAATCCTTCTAGTAGTCGCTGCTGTTGCAAAAATTGCCAGTGTGGTTGCCAAAAGCATGAGCATCGCCACGAAGGCCGGCAAAATTGCGTCTACGGGTGCTGGACTGGTCAACAGTATCTTCAACCCGCTGGATGGCGCTACGGATGTGGTGTTCAAAGGAGCGAAATTATTACGTAAAGGCTGGCAAAGCGGGGTGGCCGCACTCGAAGGCGCCATTCACGACGCCCGCAAATGGACTGCAAAGCCGCCATACCATGCACTTTCCTCGGTGGTCGATACAGACACTATCCGCTTGGGCACCCGGCAATATGCGCAAAACTCGAGCGACATATTCCAGGTATGGGGCATCCGCCACACTGATGAATGGTACGCCGTGAACCGCTTGGGTGAGCCGTGGGGACCAAAGTTGAAAAACCTTAAGCTGGTCAACTTCTTTCGTAACCCTCTCAAGCGAGCGAAGCCGTTCAGTTACACGCGTGGCTATCTGAAAAAGCGATTCCTCACGCCAAGAGCAAAATCGACAACACTATTCAGTTAATCTCCGATGCCGGCAACGAGGAAGTCAGAGCAATCATCCGGCATGTATTCGGTGACAACTCGAATGCGGCAGTTGAGCACATCACCAGCAACTTGCGAAAGATGCGCAGGGATCTTGACTTCCTCAGTCTGGATAACATGATCTTTCGACCGCCGGGTAGCGATACCCTTGCTGCGTTACAGCCTCAAGCTTATAAACGCTGGCAAGCGGCAGTAAGCTCCAATACCAGACTGGACGTCAACACCAGGACTTTCCTGGCCATGTACCCGGATAATCTTGATGAATACTATGCAGCGGCCAAGTACGACGATGCCAGGATCGGCGATGTTCTTGTGCATGAAATATCTCACGGTGCACCCGACACGCTTGATTTCTACTACGGTGAAGTGTTCAAGGGCGCCACTCCGGCAGAGTACAACGCGGTCGGGCTGCTGGATTTCGCAAGAAACCTCGCAAGGCCCATCCCAAGAATCTGGCCAACCCTCATTACGGCTTTGCCACGTTAAAAGACTTCGAGGACTTTGAGTCGAGCATTGCGAACTGGCCAAAAATCATGCAAGAACATCCGGCGTTATTGAATGCCGAGTCCTATTCCCTGGCTGTCTCTTTGATCGATCAGTACCAAACCAGCGAGGCCACGTTTCACTTCAACCTTGCCGCGATCACCCATGCGATCGATAGCACCGCTCCCGGAGAGTTTCTTCAGGGCCCGCTCCTGCTCAACCTGGCCAAACCGGCTTTTTAAACAGGGCTTGAAAATGCAGTGCTGACGAAAGGGGCGCAGATAACGATCACTGTGGTTTAATTGCGCCCTTTTTCTGCCGACTCGGCTGATATTCAGGATTGCCGTCATGACACTGCCCTCCACCACCAAAGTCCTGGTCATTGGCTACGTCTGGCCCGAACCACGCTCGTCTGCAGCCAGCGGCCACGTCATGCAGATTCTCGAAACGTTCCTCGAGCAAGGCTGGGACATCACCTTCAGCAGCCCGGCCGGCCCCGGAGAGCATAAGGCGGACCTCAGCGCGCTGGGCATTCGCGAAGTGCCGATCGAACTCAACAACAGCAGTTTCGATACGTTCATCAGCGCGCTGGCGCCGGATATCGTGCTGTTCGATCAGTTCATGATGGAAGAGCAGTTTGGCTGGCGTGTGGAAAAACACTGTCCTGCCGCTCTGCGTGTACTCGAAACATCTGATCTGCAGAGCTTGCGCCATGCGCGCCATCAAAGGCTGAAGGACCGCTTGAAGGTCAACCAGGATCAGGACGACTTCACTGATCTTTTCGCGCCAGGGTTGCGCGAGGAATTTGAGCTGATGGCTGACACCGATCTGGCCAAACGAGAGATTGCAGCGCTGTACCGGTGCGATCTGAACCTGATCATTTCTCCCACGGAAATCAAGCTGTTGGTCGAGCAGTTCGGTCTGTCGCCGGAGTTGCTGCACTGGTGCCCGCTGATGGTTGATCGACCAGGCCTCGAGCCGTCTGGATACACGGAGCGCGAGCATTTCCTCAGCATAGGCAATTTTCGTCATGCGCCAAACTGGGATGCCGTGCTGTGGTTGAAGACCACAATCTGGCCGTTGATCAGGGCGCAACTTCCGGCGGCGCAGTTACACGTCTACGGCGCGTACACCCCGCCGAAAGCCTCGGCGCTGCATAACGCGGCGCAAGGCTTTCACATCATGAACCGTGCCGAGGATGCCTTGCAGGTGATGTCAGCGGCGCGAGTCTGTCTGGCACCGTTGCGGTTTGGTGCCGGTATCAAAGGCAAACTGATTGATGCGATGTTGTGTGGCACGCCGAGCGTGACCACGCCCGTCGGCACCGAGGGCATGCATGACAATCATCCATGGCCGGGCGCCGTGGTGAGCACTGCGCATCAGTTCGCCGAGCAAGCGGTGCAGCTGTATAACGATCAGCTTCGGTGGCAGCAGGCACAACAATGGAGCCTGGAACTACTTGAGCAGCGTTATCAGCGAACAACTCACGCCGCTGCGCTCATAGAACGAATCCATGCCTGCCGACAACTTTTGCCGCAATTTAGAAAAAACAACTTCACAGGTTCAATGCTGCGTCATCACACGCTTAAGAGCACGCAATACATGGCGCAATGGATCGAAGAAAAGAAACGCGACAAATAATAGAAACAATGAACAACATATTGCATCACTCATCGTATTGGCAACTTCGCCACATCTATCTATAAACAACCTGCAACGCCAACATGACCGTTGGCGCAAACTAAAACCATGCAGGCTTATTATGAACGCTCCATACAACACTTATGAATGGATGACGGCGACACCGTCCCTCGACAGTTTGACGCTTCTGCAAATGGCGCTGCCGGGCACGCACAACGCGGGTAGCGACTGGCAAGCTTCTTATCCGCTCCTCGGTCCGCCGCGCCACTGGCTGGCATGTCAGCACAATACGTTTTTCCATCAGCTCCATCACGGCGCAAGAGCCCTGGATATCCGCCTCGATTATGAGCAGAGTGCCGAGGGGTTGGCTAAATTCCGCCTACATCACAACGGCCATCGCAATTCGCGAACGCTGGGCCATCTTGTTACAGACGTAAATGACTTTCTGGAAAAGCATCCTGACGAATTTATTGTGCTGGATTTTCACGCGCTGGACGGTGAGAACTTTGACTTCGCCTATTTTAATCAAATGATTATTCACTTCCTGGGCATGCGCATTATTCCCCGGAGCAATCATTACTTGCCGATCGAACAATTGAAGCAAATCAGTCCGCGACAACGTATTGTGGTGGCGGCACAGTCTCACCGGGATCTGAACGAAAGCGTGTTTATCGGCAAAATCGACCACGAATGGACTGGCGAAAACATCACTAACGTTCAAGAACTGCACCAATTCATCACCCAGCTATTGAAAAAACCAACTTCCAGTTGGGAGTTCTGGTCCTTGTCCGCAACAAGTTACAGCGCCCTTGGCGGGCCGGTGGATATTCATGACCAGCTGAATGAATTGTTCGATCCAGGCAAAAGCAACTGGGCCCAGCTGTGCAACATCATCAATGTCGATTTTATTGAAGAGTCACGAATCGTCGATTTTTGCCGCACGGCCAACCTGAACAAGGTGCACGGGCGCTCCGTTTGATCTGCTCAGCCATCAGACTGGCGCCGAGCATGACAAACCGGGCATGATCCTGCGCAGAGAACAAGAACAGCGCCCCTGTCATGACCCGAACCGCTCGCGTGACCGATCCTTCCTACGAGTTGATGGATGACCATAACGGGTTGTCCATCATCTACCGCCAGCACGGCTTCCCTGCCCGCTGGTGCGCTGGCATTTTCACAAGGAATACGAGCTGCACCTCATCGTCGCCAGTTCCGGCAAAGTGTTCATCGGCGATTACATCGGCAACTTCTATCCGGAAACCCTGTTTCTGACCGGTCCGAACCTGCCGCATAACTGGATCAGCCAGGTCGCCGAGGATGAAGTGGTCGAGAAGCGCGACATGCTGGTCAACTTCACCGACGAATTGTTTGAAAGCGGGCATCAGGTTTTCGCTGAACTGAAAAGTCTCGCGCCACTGCTTGAGCGCGCGCAATACGGCATCGAGTTTCGCTGCAAACGCACAATTCGCCAGGCGATGACGCTGATGCAGAAGATCGCCGACAGCACCGGTATCACCCGCCTCGGGCACTTTTTCATCCTGATGGAATTGCTCTCTTCCACAGACGATTTCCAGTTGCTGTCCGGTGCGACTACGCCGCAACTGGCCGACGAACACAACATCGACCGCACCAACCGCGCGGTCGATTACATCTTCAGCCACTACGCGCGGGACATCTCACTGGAAGAAGTGGCCGAGCATCTGGGCATGACGCCGACCTATTTCAGCCGTGTGTTCAAACAGGCCACCGGGCGAAACTTCATCGAGTTCGTCAATCGCCTGCGCATCAGCAAATCCTGTGAATTGCTGGCCGACGGTGACAAACCGGTGACCGAGGTGTGCTTCGAATCGGGGTTCAACAACATTTCCAACTTCAATCGGCGCTTTCTGCAACTCAAGGGCATGACGCCGTCGCATTATCGGCGGCTGGCGGTGCAGCGGCTGACTGAACAGAATCATCTCTGACGACACGCCACCTGTGGGAGCGAGCCTGCTCGCGAAAACGTTCTGTCAGTCAAGAACCCTGTGACAGGGATATCGTCTTCGCGAGCAGGCTCACTCCTACAGGGGGCTGTGTCGGCATCAGAAACCTGTACACATCCAATATCAGTTTTCGCGCAAACCCCTTCCCTTCGCCCACCCAACCAAACCCCAGTGCAAAAAAGTATCAACAAAAGTGCTAGGGATGATTTGTCAGCCCTGCCGTTGAAGGCTGTAATCAGCGCAGATTCTTCCTGCATTCGGAAGACACAAAAACAATAACCGTCCTTCTGCCCCGTCGGGTGCCAGAAAAGGAGTGCACGATGCAACCCACTGCAAAAGCTCTGCTCGCCCTCACCTGCATGACCCTCAGCAGCGTCAGCCTTGGCGCCCAGACCCTGACCATCGCCACCGTCAACAACAGCGACATGATCCGCATGCAGAAACTTTCGAAAACCTTCGAGAGCGAGCATCCGGACATCAAGCTCAATTGGGTGGTGCTGGAAGAAAACGTCCTGCGTCAGCGCCTGACCACGGACATCGCCACTCAGGGCGGCCAGTTCGACGTATTGACCATCGGCATGTACGAAGCCGCACTCTGGGGCAGCAAGGGTTGGCTGGAGCCGATGAAGGACCTGCCGGCCAGTTACGCCCTCGACGACGTCTTCCCGTCGGTGCGTGAGGGCCTGTCGGTGAAGGGTTCGCTGTATGCGCTGCCGTTCTATGCGGAGAGTTCGATCACCTATTACCGCACCGACCTGTTCAAGGACGCCGGGCTGACCATGCCGGAGCGTCCGACCTGGGAAGAAATCGCCGGCTTTGCCGAAAAGCTCACCCAGAAAGACAAAGAACAGTACGGCATTTGCCTGCGCGGCAAGGCCGGTTGGGGCGAGAACATGGCCCTGGTGACCACGGTTGCCAATGCTTACGGCGCGCGCTGGTTCGATGAGCAGTGGAAGCCGGAATTCAGTGGCCCGGAATGGAAAAACGCGCTGAATTTCTACGTCAACACCATGAAGAAATCCGGCCCGCCAGGCGCATCCAGCAACGGCTTCAACGAAAACCTCGCCCTGTTCAACAGCGGCAAATGTGCAATCTGGGTCGATGCCAGCGTCGCCGGCTCGTTCGTCACCGACAAGACCCAGAGCAAGGTCGCCGACCACGTCGGTTTCACCTTCGCCCCGCATCAGGTCACCGACAAAGGCTCGGCGTGGCTGTATTCGTGGGCGCTGGCGATTCCGACCAGCTCCAAGGCCAAGGACGCGGCGAAAACCTTCAGTGCCTGGGCCACTTCCAAAGAGTACGGCGAACTGGTTGCCAAGACCGATGGCATCGCCAACGTGCCGCCGGGCACCCGCGCTTCGACCTACAGCGATGCGTACATGAGCGCTGCGCCGTTTGCCAAGGTGACGCTGGAGTCGCTGAAGGCAGCTGACCCGAGCAAACCGACGCTGAAACCGGTGCCGTACATCGGCATTCAATTGGTGACCATTCCTGAATTCCAGGCAGTGGGCACCCAGGTCGGCAAGCTGTTCTCGGCGGCGCTGATCGGCCAGACCACGGTGGATCAGGCGCTGGCGGCGGCGCAGCAGACCACGGAACGCGAGATGAAGCGCGCGGGTTATCCCAAGTAACGCCTCTAAACCTGTGGGAGCTGGCTTGCCAGCGATGAGGCCGTCATATTCAACATTGATGTCGTCCTCTCCATCGCCATCGCGGGCAAGCCCGCTCCCACAGGGTCCGCGTCGATGTCAGGAATGCTGGTTTTTCCTGAACATTTATCTGCACCCACTCGGTTGTGAATGCCATGAATACTTCAACTGCCAAAGCCCACATCGACCTGTCGCCACCGCAGCGCAAGCTGCGGGTGCGCAATCCCGGCTGGTTTCTGGTCAGCCCCTCGGTGGCGCTGTTGCTGCTGTGGATGATCGTGCCGCTGGGCATGACCCTGTACTTTTCGATGATTCGCTACAACCTGCTCTACCCCGGCGAAAACGAATTCGTCGGGCTTGAGAACTTCACTTACTTCCTCACCGATTCGGGCTTCATGCCCGGCGCGACCAATACGTTGTTGCTGGTCGGCAGTGTGCTGCTGATCAGTGTGGTCTTCGGTGTGTTGATCAGCGCGTTGCTGGAGGCCAGCGAATTCCTTGGTCGCGGCCTGGTGCGGGTGATGCTGATCTCGCCGTTCTTCATCATGCCCACCGTCGGCGCGTTGATCTGGAAGAACCTGATCTTCCATCCGGTCTCGGGGATCCTCGCCTACATCTGGAAGCTGTTCGGTGCGCAACCGGTGGACTGGCTGGCGCACTACCCGCTGTTGTCGATCATCATCATTGTTTCGTGGCAATGGCTGCCCTTCGCGATCCTGATTCTGATGACCGCCATGCAGTCGCTGGATCAGGAACAGAAAGAAGCCGCACGCCTGGACGGTGCCGGCCCGATCGCGATCTTCTGGCACCTGACCCTGCCGCATCTGGCGCGGCCGATTGCCGTGGTGGTGATGATCGAAACGATCTTCCTGCTCTCGGTGTTCGCCGAAATCTTCACCACCACCAACGGCGGCCCCGGCTACGCCTCGACCAACCTCGCCTACCTGATCTACAACCAGGCGCTGGTGCAGTTCGATGTCGGCATGGCCTCGGCGGGCGGCTTGATTGCCGTGGTCATCGCCAACATCGCCGCGATCATTCTGGTGCGGATGATCGGTAAAAACCTGACTGACAAAGCGTGAGGCCTGCCATGACCCTCCAACAATCCCGCCGCCTGCAAAGCCTGCTGCTCGGCACCCTGGCCTGGGCCATCGCGATCGTGATTTTCTTCCCGATCTTCTGGATGGTGATGACCAGTTTCAAGAGCGAAATCGACGCCTTCGCCACGCCGCCGCAGTTCATCTTCACGCCAACGCTGGAGAACTACCTGCACATCAATGAGCGCAGCGACTATTTCAGCTTCGCCTGGAACTCGGTGGTGATCTCGTTCAGCGCCACGGCCCTGTGTCTCTTGATCGCGGTGCCGGCGGCCTACTCGATGGCGTTCTATGAAACCCAGCGCACCAAAGGCACGCTGCTGTGGATGCTCTCGACCAAGATGCTGCCGCCGGTGGGCGTGCTGATGCCGATCTACCTGCTGGCCAAGAGTTTCGGCCTGCTCGACACGCGCATTGCGCTGATCGTGATCTACACGCTGATCAACCTGCCGATCGTGGTCTGGATGGTTTACACCTACTTCAAGGACATCCCCAAAGACATCCTCGAAGCCGCCCGCCTCGACGGTGCGACGCTGTGGCAGGAAATGGTCCGCGTGCTGCTGCCGATCGCCAAGGGCGGCCTCGCCTCGACCGTGCTGCTGTCGCTGATCCTGTGCTGGAACGAGGCGTTCTGGTCGCTGAACCTGACCTCTTCGAATGCCGCACCACTGACCGCGTTGATCGCCTCGTATTCAAGCCCCGAAGGATTGTTCTGGGCCAAGTTGTCGGCCGTCTCGACCCTGGCCTGTGCGCCGATTCTGATCTTTGGCTGGATCAGCCAGAAGCAACTGGTGCGCGGGCTTTCGTTTGGTGCCGTGAAATGATCTCAAAGCGAAACCTTCCCCATATGGGAGCGGGCCTGCTCGCGAATGCGGTGTGTCATTCAACACTGATTGTGACTGACAGGGCCCCTTCGCGAGCAAGCCCGCTCCCACAAAAAGCCTGCAAGGCTTCAAACGAATAACAATATTGCGGAGGCCCATCTCATGGCCAACCTGAAAATCAAGAATCTGCAAAAAGGCTTCGAAGGCTTTTCCATCATCAAGGGCATTGACCTTGAAGTGAACGACAAGGAATTCGTGGTCTTCGTCGGCCCGTCGGGCTGCGGCAAATCCACCCTGCTGCGCCTGATCGCCGGCCTTGAAGAGGTCAGCGGCGGCACCATCGAACTCGATGGCCGCGACATCACCGAAGTCAGCCCGGCCAAGCGTGATCTGGCAATGGTGTTCCAGACCTACGCGCTGTACCCACACATGACGGTGAAAAAGAACATGTCGTTCGCCCTCGATCTGGCCGGCGTGCCGAAGGCCGAGGTCGAGCGCAAGGTTGGCGAAGCAGCGCGGATTCTCGAGCTCGGGCCAATGCTCGAGCGCAAACCGAAACAGCTGTCCGGCGGCCAGCGCCAGCGCGTGGCGATCGGCCGTGCCATTGTGCGCAACCCGAAGATTTTCCTTTTCGATGAGCCGCTGTCCAACCTCGACGCGGCGTTGCGCGTGCAGATGCGTCTGGAACTGCTGCGCCTGCATAAAGACCTGCAAGCGACGATGATTTATGTGACCCACGATCAGGTCGAAGCGATGACCATGGCCGACAAAGTCGTGGTGCTTAACGGCGGCAGAATCGAACAGGTCGGCTCGCCACTGGACCTCTATCACAACCCGGCCAATCTGTTTGTCGCAGGCTTTCTCGGCACGCCGAAAATGGGTTTCCTCAAAGGCAAGATTGCCCGCATCGACGGCGCCAGCTGCGAAGTTGCGCTGGACGCTGGCACGCGCATCAGCCTGCCGTTCAACGCGGCCAGCCTCAGCGTCGGCAGCGCGGTGACGTTGGGCATTCGCCCGGAACATCTGGAGCTGGCGCAACCCGGCGATTGCACGTTGCAGGTGACTGCCGACGTCAGCGAACGCCTTGGCAGCGACACCTTCTGCCACGTCACCACCAGCGCCGGCGAAGCCCTGACCATGCGCGTGCGCGGCGATCTGGCCAGCCGTTACGGCGAGCAATTGAGCCTGCGTCTGGACCCGACTCACTGCCACCTGTTCGACGCTGAAGGTGTGGCGCTGACCCGCCCACTGCGCGCTGCCGCCTGATTTCGAGACTATCCGATGAAACTCAACCAACAGAACCTCAATCGCCTCGCCGCCGAAGTGCAACTGCCGGGCTACAACCTGAGCGACACACGCCAGGGCATCGCCCACATTGGCGTCGGCGGTTTCCACCGCGCACATCAGGCGTATTACACCGATGCCCTGATGAACACTGGCGAAGCGCTGGATTGGGCAATCTGCGGCGTCGGCCTGCGCCCGGAAGATCGCCGTGCCCGCGATGATCTGCGCGAGCAGGATTACCTGTTCACCCTGTTCGAACTGGGCGACAGCGACGACACTGAAGTGCGCGTCATCGGCGCGATCCGCAACATGCTGCTCGCTGAAGATGGCGCCCAGGCGCTGATCGACAAACTCGCCGAACCGCAGATCCGCATCGTCTCGCTGACCATCACCGAGGGCGGCTACTGCATCGACGACAGCAACGGCGAATTCATGGCGCACCTGCCGCAGATTCAACACGACCTCGCCCATCCCGAAGCGCCGGGCACCGTGTTCGGCTTCCTTTGCGCTGCGTTGGCCAAACGCCGTGCGGCGGGCGTTCCGGCGTTCACGGTGATGTCCTGCGATAACCTGCCGCATAACGGCGCCGTCGCGCGCAAGGCACTGCTGGCGTTCGCCGCGCTGCGTGATGCGCAACTGCGCGACTGGATCGACCAGAACGTCAGTTTCCCCAACGCCATGGTCGATCGCATCACGCCAATGACCAGCACCGCGCATCGCCTGCAACTGGCCGACAAACACGGCGTCGATGATGCTTGGCCGGTGGTCTGCGAACCGTTTGTGCAGTGGGTGCTGGAAGACAAATTCGTCAACGGCCGCCCGGCCTGGGAAAAGGTCGGCGTGCAGTTCACCGACGATGTCTCGCCGTACGAAGAGATGAAAATCAAACTGCTCAACGGCAGTCACCTGGCGCTGACATATCTAGGCTTTCTCAAGGGTTATCGCTTCGTCCACGAGACCATGAACGACCCGCTGTTCGTGCGTTACATGCGCGCTTATATGGACCTGGATGTCACGCCGCAACTGGCGCCGGTACCGGGCATTGATCTGAGCGAATACAAGGACACGTTAGTCGCGCGGTTTTCCAATCAGGCGATTGCCGATCAGCTGGAGCGAGTGTGTTCGGATGGCTCGTCGAAGTTTCCCAAGTTCACCGTGCCGACGATCAATCGGCTGATTGCCGATGGTCGCGAGACCAAACGCGCGGCCCTGGTAGTCGCGGCGTGGGCGCTGTATTTGAAAGGCGTGGATGAGAACGGTGACACGTATTCGATTCCGGACCCGCGGGCGGCTTTCTGTCGGGGATTGGTGGCGGACGATGAGTTGATCACCGAGCGGCTGCTGGGCGTTGAGGAGATTTTTGGCACAGCGATACCGAAGTCGGCGGAGTTTGTTGCGGCATTCGAGTGGTGCTGCCAGAGTTTGCGCGAGGTTGGGGTTTCGCGGACATTGGAAAAACTCCTCGCAACCTGATCGTTCCCACGCTCTGCGTGGGAATGCAGCCAGGACGCTCCGCGTCCCATCAAAAGCGGACGCAGAGCGTCCATTGAGGCGTTCCCACGCAGAGCATGGGAACGAGCAGCCGTGGAGTTTTCATGACAACAACAAAGCTCTTCCTGGGTATCGACTGCGGCACCCAAGGCACCAAAGCGATCATCCTCGATGCCGACAGCGGTCAGGTGCTAGGCCTGGGCGCGGCGCCGCACACTATGATCAGCGGCGCCAATGGCCGCCGCGAACAAGACGTCCAGCAGTGGCTCGACGCTTTCGTCAGCGCCACCCGCCAGGCCTTGCAAGCGGCAAACGTCGACGGCCAGGCGATCCTCGGTGTCGGCGTCTCCGGCCAGCAACACGGCCTGGTGCTGCTCGATGAGCAAGGCGCAGTGCTGCGCCCGGCCAAGCTCTGGTGCGATACCGAAACCACGCCGGAAAACGAGCGCTTGCTCGCGCAACTGGGCGGCGAGCAAGGCTCACTGGAACGCCTCGGCGTGGTCATTGCGCCGGGCTACACGGTGTCGAAACTGCTGTGGACCAAAGAGCAGCATCCCGACGTGTTCGCACGCATCGCGCGGATTCTGTTGCCTCACGACTACCTCAACTACTGGCTCACCGGCCGCGCCTGCAGCGAATACGGCGACGCCTCCGGCACTGGTTACTTCAACGTGCGCACGCGGCAGTGGGATGTACAGATCCTGCGCGACATCGACGCCAGCGGACGTTTGCAAACCGCGCTGCCGGAGCTGATCGACGCGCACGCGGCCGTTGGCACTATCCTGCCGGCAGTCGCCGAACAACTCGGCATCAACCCCAACGCTGTAGTTTCAAGCGGCGGTGGCGACAACATGATGGGCGCCATTGGTACCGGCAATATCCAGCCCGGCGCGATCACCATGAGCCTCGGTTCTTCCGGCACGGTCTACGCCTATTCGGAGGAGCCGAACGTCAGCGCCGATGCCTCGGTCGCCACTTTCTGCTCCTCCAGCGGCGGCTGGCTGCCGCTGATCTGCACCATGAATCTGACCAACGCCACTGGTGCAATTCGCGAACTGTTCAAGCTCGATCTGCCGACCTTCAACCAATTGGTCGCGCAGTCGCCGATCGGCGCCGAAGGTGTGAGCATGCTGCCGTTTCTCAACGGTGAGCGCGTCCCCGCCCTGCCCCACGCCACCGGCAGCCTGCATGGCCTGACCATGGACAACCTGACCCAAGCCAACCTGTGCCGCGCCGCTGTCGAAGGCACCACCTTCGGTTTGCGCTACGGGCTGGATTTGCTCCGCCAGAATGGTTTACAAAGCCTGCGCATTTGCCTGATCGGTGGCGGTTCGAAGAGTGCGGTGTGGCGGCAGATCGTCGCCGACATCATGAACGCCCCGGTGATCTGCACCGAGCAAAGCGAAGCCGCCGCACTGGGTGCAGCGATTCAGGCAGCGTGGTGCGCGTCGCGCTCCAGTGGCGACGAAGTTTCTCTGGCCGATCTATGCGAACGCTGCGTGAAACTCGACGCACGCAGCGAAACCCTGCCGATCGCCGCCAATGTCGCGGCGTTCCAGCAGGCCTACGAACGCTATCAACAGCATGTCGCAACCCTATAACGAGCAAACAACTATGTACCTGGTGTGTGGCGAAGCCCTGTTTGATTTCTTCAGCGAAAACGATGCCAGCGGGCTGGCCTCGAAAGTCAATTTCAAGGCGATTGCCGGCGGCTCGCCGTTCAACGTCGCCGTCGGTCTGCGCCGTTTGGGGGTGGACTCGGCGCTGTTCGGCGGGCTGTCCACCGACTACCTCGGCCGCCGTTTGCAGCAAGTCCTGCAGGAGGAAGGCGTGCGTCCGGACTATCTGGTGGATTTCGCCGCGCCGACCACCCTGGCGATGGTCGCGGTAGGCGCCAACGGCTCGCCGCATTACAGCTTCCGTGGCGAAGACTGCGCCGATCGGCAACTGAGCGAGGCGCATCTGCCGACATTCGGCGACGAGGTTCGCGGCCTGCACATCGGCTCGTTTTCGCTGGTGGTGCAGCCGATTGGCGACACACTGCTGAAACTGGTCCAGCGCGAAAGCGGCAAACGCCTGATCAGCCTCGACCCCAACGTGCGCCTCAACCCCGAGCCGAACATCAATCTGTGGCGCGAGCGCATCGCCACGCTGGTGCAACTCGCTGATCTGATCAAAGTAAGCGACGAGGACCTGAGCCTGCTCTATCCCGAGCAGGATCCGCAAAACGTGATTGAAGGCTGGCTCGAACATCGCTGCCAGATCGTCTTTCTGACTCGCGGTGGCGACGGCGCGACCGTGTTCAGTCGCGCCCATGGCTCGTGGTCGGTACCGGCCAATCAGGTTCAGATCGCCGATACGGTTGGCGCTGGCGACACCTTTCAGGCGGCGCTGATCACCTGGCTGACCGAGCACTCGCTGGACTCGGTCGCTGGCGTGCAGCAGCTGAGTCGCGAGCAGATTGACGGCATGCTCAGGTTCGCCGTACAAGCCGCCGCGCTGACCTGCAGCAAAACCGGTCCGGATCTACCCTATCGTCATCAGTTGAGCTGAGCGCGTAGACTGTCGGCCTTTTTTGCGCACGACGGAAACAAGCTTTTGAATCTCAGGCACATCCTCGCCCTCCTGACCCTGGCCACCCTGCTGAGCGGTTGCGGCACCTCGCCGCCCCGCTCGCCGGAAGACATCTGCGCAATCTTCCGCGAGAAAAGCGACTGGTACGACGCTGCGCAAGTCACCCAGAAACGCTGGGGCGTGCCGATCCAGGTGCCTTTCGCGATCATGTATCAGGAATCCGGCTATCGCTACGACGCCAAGACGCCGCGCAAATACCTGCTCTGGGTGATTCCGTGGGGCCGCGTTTCCACCGCTTCCGGTTATGCGCAAGCCAAGGATGAAGTCTGGGCCGACTACCAGAAAAGCACCGGCCGCAACTGGGCCGATCGCGAAGACTTCGACGACGCCATCGACTTCGTCGGCTGGTACATGGACAAGACCACCTCGATCAACGGCGTGTACAAATACGACGCCTATAACCAGTACCTGAACTACCACGAAGGCTGGGGCGGCTTTCGCAACAAGACCTACGCGAGCAAGGCCTGGCTACCGCCGACCGCACGCAAGGTGCAGAACCGTTCGGATCTGTATGCGCAGCAATATGCCGGCTGCAAGGAAGACCTCAATCGCGGGTTGTGGAGCCGGTTCTGGCATTGGTTGTAGAAGCCCTTCGCGAGCAGGCTCGCTCCCACAGGACCTTAGTGAACGCCGATTTTGTCTACACCCGAGAAACCTGTGGGAGTGGGCTTGCCCGCGATGGCAATCTCTCAAACACCATCAAAGTCTATGAAAGGCCCGATTTCACTGACCCAAACCGCCCTCCTAAGGGTTTTCCCTATGACATCGCAGCCCCACATCTACGCCATTTGCGCCTTGAATGAGGCCGTCTAATCCTGCAACATCCATCACCTGCTTATTCAACGGACGGAATTCAAGGCATGCTGGACGCCAATGCAACCCACATCACCCTCTCGATCGAAGACGCCAACGCCGACCTGCAAGTCCTCAGCTTCACCGGTCGCGAAGCCCTCAACGAACCGTTCCGTTTCGACCTCGAACTGGTCAGCGCCCGCCCCGACCTGAAGCTCGAAGAGCTGCTGCACAAGCGCGCCTGCCTGACGTTCGGCGCCACCGGCGAAGGCAAGATTCACGGCCAGGTCTATCGCATCGAGCAGGGCGACTCTGGCAAGACCCTGACCCGCTACAGCATCAGCCTGGTGCCGCAACTGGCCTACCTGCAGCACAACCATGATCAGCAGATCTTCCAGCAACTGACGGTGCCGAAAATCATCGCCCAGGTGCTGGAAGATCGCGGCATTCTCTCTGACGCCTACAGCTTCCAGCTCGGCGCCGAGTACCCGGAGCGTGAGTATTGCGTGCAATACGACGAGTCCGACCTGCATTTCATCCAGCGTCTGTGCGAAGAGGAAGGCATTCACTTCCACTTCCAGCACAGCACCAGCGGCCACAAACTGGTATTCGGCGACGACCAGACGGTGTTCCGCAAACTGAAGCCGGTCAGCTACCAGCAGGACTCCGGCATGGCTGCCGAGAAACCGGTGATCAAGCGCTTCAACCTGCGCCTGGAAACCCGCACCACCCGCGTCAGCCGCCGCGACTACGATTTCGAAAAACCCAAGCTGCTACCGGAAGGCTCAGCCAAATCCGAGTTCGCCCCGGATCTGGAAGACTACGATTACCCCGGCCGTTTCACCACCCGCGAGCGCGGCAAGTTCCTCTCGACCCGCGCCCTCGAACGCCATCGCAGCGATTACAAACTTGCCGAAGGCAAAGGTGATGAACCGACGCTGACCAGCGGCCATTTCCTCACGCTCGCCGAACATCCGCGCGCCGAGTGGAACGACCTCTGGCTGCTGCTGGAAGTCTTCCACGAAGGCAAACAACCGCAAGTGCTCGGTGAAAACGTCACCAGCGACGTCACCGACAACAAGAGCGATTTCCACCAGGGCTACCGCAACAGCTTCCTCGCTACCCCATGGGACGCGCACTACCGCCCTGCCCTCGAACACCCGAAACCGAAAGTCCTCGGCAGCCAGACCGCCGTCGTCACCGGCCCGCCCGGCGAAGAAATCCACTGCGATCAATACGGCCGCATCAAAGTGCAATTCCACTGGGACCGCGACGGCCAGTCCGACGATAAAACCACCTGCTGGATGCGCGTCGCCAGCGGCTGGGCCGGCGCAGCTTACGGCGGCATTGCCATCCCGCGCATCGGCATGGAAGTCCTCGTCACCTTCCTCGAAGGCGACCCCGACCAGCCCCTCGTCACCGGCTGCCTGTACCACAAGGAAAACGTCGTCCCTTACGACCTGCCCGCCAACAAGACCCGCAGCACCTTCAAAACCCTCAGCTCCCCGGGCGGCAAGGGCTACAACGAATTCCGCATCGAAGACAAGAAAGGCGCCGAACAGATCTACATCCACGCCCAGCGCGACTGGGACGAAAACATCGAACACGACCAGAAAATCCGCGTCGGCAACGAACGGCATGACACCGTCGAAGCCAATGTGCTTAGCGAATTCAAGGTCGAAGAACACCGCATCACCCATCTGGACCGCATCAGTGAGATGCGCGCGGATGATCACCTGACGGTGGGTGTGACGCAGCATGTGAAGGTGGGGACTGGGCAGTTTGTTGAGGCTGGCAACGAAATACATTACTACGCCGGCCAGAGAGTCGTGGTCGAAGGCGCCATGGAACTGACCGCCAAGGCTGGCGGCAGCTTCGTCAAGGTCGATGCGGGTGGCGTGACCATCAGCGGCGCCGAGGTAAAGGTCAATACCGGAGGCGCGCCGGGCGTGGGGACCGGCATCGGAATTCTGGAACCCGTCATTCCATGGGCCGCTGCGAAAGACAAGGCAGGTGCCCTGCTCGTACCGGCAGCAGTGCAAATGGCCTTGGCCAAGGCTGCTCGCAAAGCAGGTGACATCCGTTGCCCGATCTGTGAAGCCTGCCGCGAAGGCAAATGCGATCTGGGAGCCACAGCATGAGCGACGTGCTTAATAACTGGATAGGCGAACAATCCCGTCTCAACCGTGTGCTGATCCTCGCCCTCGACAGCCTCGCCGAACCCAACCCGGTCACCTCGCTTTACAGCGCCGGCGTCATGCAACGCTCGGTACAACTCTACCGACGTACCGAGTTCTCAAAATTCGCCGCTATCAGTCCATGGCTGACCGAATTGCAGAACCCGGGCAACGATGCCTTCCGTAAACTGCTCGATGACCCAAAGCGCAACTGGGGCTGGATCGCCAGCATGGACAAGACTGATCTCGACAGCCTTACTCAGCATTGGATTGCCCGTATTGTCATTGATGAAGACGGCGATCGCTCACTGTTCCGTTTTCAAGACAACCGGGTTCTGGCCCGCTGCCTGGGCAACATGGAGGAAATCGAATGGCCGCTGCTGCTCGGGCCAATCAGCAGCGTGCTGTATTGGGACCAGAACCAATGGAAAAGCGCCGACAACAGTAGGCCTGGAATGTATCCGGTACCGAATCCGGCGCCATGGTTACGCACCCCGGAGTCGGGCGAGCAAGCCAGAAGCATCCTGCGAGACAACCTCAAGCGCTGGTTACTGACCTACCACGTCGATACGGCTGCCACACTGGCCGAAACCCGAGTCGTCAGTAAATGGCTTGAGGAGCAAATGGACCTGCTTGAGGCTTGGGACTGGCGCACACCGGAACAGCGAGAAATGATGCTGAGCCATCGTCTGTCCCCAGCTTGCATGACTGATGTTGCGTGGGAGCCGCTTCCCGGAGAAACGTCCCAACAGCACTTTGACCGGTGCCAACGAGTGTTCGTTGATCAGAAAGCAGGCAGTGCGACTTGAGAATTCAACCGGGGGCTGCGGTCGTAGTGCTGTGGCTGCCAGCCGCCTGCAGTCTCACGCGCCAAGTTGCAGAAAGCGGAGTGAGAGCCAACAACGGAAGTCCAATACGGTCAAGGTAAAGGCGGCTCCGCAGACAACGTCTACGGAGATACCACTGGCTTCGCAAATGCGCAATCAATCCAAACAGTGTTGAGTAGGAAGCCATTAATGGGTAGCAAATACTTTTCAAACAGTGCTCAAGCTGCGTTTTTCCTAGTATTACCGTTGATTGGTGCATGCAGCTTTGCTGGACAGATGGCGAAGGACTCTGTTGAGGGTGCAACGAGTTACTACAGCAGAGAGCATTTCACGCTGACCGCCACTGTTCCTGCAAAATTTGGCTTTACTTCAAAAGCTCAGTATTCACCTAAGCAGGGTGAAACCTGTCAAGTATACAGTTCTGGCTTAGGTGGTTCTGTGACCCGTCAACAACAGAAATCACATACGATCGACGCGAAAGACATTGAGCAGACGGTGTCTACAGACGTTCCATTAGAGTTTCACATTGCCGATTGCTCGATGGAGCTAACGAGGGTGAGCTACGAAGTTAATGCCACGTACGGGGCGGACGCTTGGGACCATGGTTTGGAGATGGCGGGAGGGCTCTCTATCAAGACCGAAAGCACAGACAGTACCGCGACACCCTACCCGGATCTAATCGAACAAAGAGGCCTCTGTGCTTGGAGTTTTCAGATAAGCACCGCTAAAGCCAAGAAAGATCAGATTGAAAAGTTATTATCGTGTTCTGCTGCAGATCCTGAATGGAAAGTTCCAGAGAGTCGTTTACAGCGTCGCAAACCAGGCGGATCCTTGTCAAAAAAGCGATTACCGACAAGACGATCCATGTGACATTCAAGCTGTCAAATGTTGAAGTACCCAGCTACTTACGCTACTGGGTAAAAGTCCCTAACGGCTGGAAACCTTGTACCGGAAGATGGAATTCTGGAAGAGAAGAGTTATGCACTACACCGCCTCAATTTAGAACTTTCAAACAAGATGGACGTGAGTGCACCGTTTATCCTGGCTGTAATGAATAAGGATTTTTATGCAGAACCAAGAAAAATCATTGCTATCTGACCAAAGCCGAACTTGCCCATTACGCGGGGGCTGGATCAGCTTTCGCTTAGTAGACGAGTTTGGAGATGCCAAGCCCTATGCAGGTCTGAGTTACGTGTTAACGGACTCGGAAGGTACTAAATACCAAGGCAACTTGGACGGAGAAGCTTTTGCACGATTAACGGGAACCTATAGCGGCCCGCTTATACTGACGCTATCCTCCGCTTACGCGGGAGCGGAAAAGTTCTATGTCGATATGTCTGAGCGAATCGACTATCCGTTGCCGATAACAGAGCTTCAAGTAGCCGCTGAAAAAACTCTTCGTCGCCCTGTCGGCAGCACCAGCAAGACGGGCGCTTACCGGGCCTCAGCCGAAAAAGGCGAATATCACAAGGTTGAAGTTCGCGATTTCGTTGAGTTCAACAAACACTTGCCACCTGCGGCAGACCTTACAAACCCTCTACCGACAGGTTGCGCCAAACTCGCCCGAGATTTTGCCGGAGACAAGGTCCCGAGCTTTGGTATAGGTCTGCTTCCAGAGAAACATTACGTTCTCGAAGTACGCGCCTTACGTGCATTCAGACCGCTTTTATCATTAGCTCCCAAATTCAGCGCCTTGAACCTTTATCAGTTGTCGCTCCTGGCCACATTGAGCTACGGCGATTTCGGGCAAAAGCCGGAAAAGCTGGAAGCGACGCTGCCGAAGGATTTTGTTTTCACATATCCCACTCGGGGCAGCGTTGGACATGTGCTGAACACCTGCCTGGCCTGCTTCGAAGAACCAACGAAATATGCGGACTCTAAAAACCCTTCGTTCCCGCTGGTTGAAGATGTGCCCTACTCCAAGCGCCTTGAGATAGTCCCTTTTGACCCGGGTCTTTACCCGCAAAACGACCCCAATGCCGGAGCAGGAATAGAAACACCGTCGAGCGTGCACTTTTTCAGTGATGCGAGGCAGGGTCCATCCGATTGGAAAAACACCGATACGCAAGCCTTTGCCACACACGATGACCGGATGATTCTAATCGCAGTGAGAGGCACGGCTGAAAATTGGGACAAATGGCGAGACATTGATGCTCAGCAAGTCCCGATTGAAGGAGGAACTGGAAAGGCACACCAAGGTTTTTATGAGTCCTTCATGGCGCTAAAACCATTCATTGATAACTATATTCGCCGTTTCCGCACTAACCAAAAAATCATCGTCTGCGGCCACAGCCTCGGCGGCGCTATTGCCCTGTTGCTCTCTGATTGGCTGCACCGCGAAATAACCAGTGACGTCATTCTCTATACCTTCGGCTCCCCCGTGCTGGCGACAAAGAATTCGTCGAGTCGGCAAAAGGGCTGGTTCATCACCGAATCGTTAACCAGAATGACCCTGTACCCAGCGTTCCAGCGGGATGGATGGATACAAAAAAACCAATTTGGATTACCGGTCTCGCTGCAACAGTCTCCGGGGTTCTAACACCAGCCGCCGGAGGATTGGTGATGGCGGCCGGGATGACACGCTTTGGCGGCAAACCTTATTGGCACCACGGTGAACAGCGTTATTTCATGCCTTTGCAATTGCCGGGGCGAGTGCTCTCCTCCGTGCTATGGACTCCTGGCTGCGAAGGATATGAGGAAGCCGCTATGGCCAAGTGCGTTGCACAGCTTAAAAACAACGACACGCCAGATCGCAAGCAATTTTTGGTTCAGGCTGCAAACGGCGGCGATCACAAAATGCTCGACGGCTACATCCCTGCATGCTGGGCAACGCTTCGTCGCTGGCAGGAAACGGAGAAAAGCGGGGGTTACATTATCAGCGCAACCGAATCCGACCGGTTGAAACTGGAAGTTGAAACCTATCGTACCCAGCTCAAGCAATGGCAGAGTGAAGCTGACAAGGAATTCCCCGGAGGGACAATTGAAAGCCGGCCTCAAGATCGCGCGACTCCCTTCCAACGCCGCGCAACCATGTCGGATCTTCAAGAACGTCAAACTGCAATCAGGCAAGCGATCAAGCATAACCAAAAGGAACTGGAAGCGCTTGAAGGGACACTCAGGACGATTACACGCCTGAGCACCACAAAACTCACATTGGCTGAGATTTATGGTGATTGCACTTCGCTTCCGGATTTGCAAATTCATATCGATCGCTGGGCTGCGCATAGTGAAAATCAAAAAGCTGAACGCTTGGCTCAGATTCCTTCGGCAACGACCAGAGCCATGGCTTGATGCAAATTAACCGATGACGTGTGATTGGTGGAGGGAGTCTCGTCTGACTCCTCCTTCCATCCAGCGTCTGTGCGAAGAGGAAGGCATTCACTTCCACTTCCAGCACAGCAGCAGCGGCCACAAACTGGTATTCGGCGACAACCAGACCGTGTTCCGCAAACTGAAGCCGGTCAGCTACCAGCAGGACTCCGGCATGGCCGCCGAGAAACCGGTGGAATTTGCTGGACAAACAAAGCAACAGCGCGCGGGAGCGCTACAAAAACCATGTAAAACTGCTTGGCGCAAACCTTTCAGATCATTGCCAAAAAAACTTTATCCCTCTCCCAAATTACTCCAGCAGCGGCGCAACACCGCTTGTAAAAATTACTAAGGGTACAGCAAAAAAATGACTCTCCTCCAGGCATTTCGCACCCTGCTTGTCCTGACTTTTATTTGCTCTCCGACTTTGGTTGGAGCAACGCATGCCTCCATCTTGCAAAATCAGGGAGGCACAAAACAAACCCGTGGAATCATCCTATACAACCAACTAAAAATCGACTACGCCATTCCGCAACTAAAAAAGGAAGCGGAAGCCGGCGATGTAGATTCGCAATATTATTTAGGTGAAGCTCTCCGGAAGCGCAATCGATATATGACGCCCGAAGCGCACCACTGGTATGAAACAGCCGCTAACAACGGATCAATTTACGCGATGATTCAATTGGGTCGCCAAAATGATGATCTTTGTAAAAAAATGGATAATTGCCCGACTAACAAGAAATCAACCTCCGAATGGTTGAATCAAGCAAAAAACCAAGCCATGAAGGGAGTGGGGGCAGGTAACCCTGAATCGCTATACTTAATGTATGAAATAACTTTTGATCGGACTTGGTTAGAAAAATCTGCAGATGCAGGTTATGCGCTTGCTCAATATTGGATGGCGGTCGGTGATCGACAAGGTGAGGGATTTTTCTTGTACCTGGAAAACGTGATGAGGCCATCAGTAAATGGCTGAAAGCTGCCTCTGAAGGAGGCAACCCAAAAGCGATGATGGACTACATTGAGATCCTGTATAAGAAGGGCGATCTTGAGGGTGTCCGCCATTGGCTTAAGGCAGCAGCTGAAACGGGGGATCAGAAAGCAATTAGCAGTTATGGCTCTTTTATTGCGCACGCACCAGACCAAGTTGGCTACCCACTGGACCTTGTTAAAGGTTATGCACTGATTAGCCTGCTGAAAGAGCTGGATGGTGGGGGCGCTATTCAAGATTTCGTTCACGACACACTTGAAGAAATTGCGACCAAAATGACAGCTGAACAAATAGAAAGCTCAAGAGCTGTCGCTGAAAAATGGAAAACCACTCACCCACCGTTGTCTTTTTCCCCGACAAGCTGAGTAATTGAGTGTATTTTTAGGTGGCCCGCACACCAAATTTCATCTCGGTCAATTATCACCTCTACCCTTAATGAACGACTCCCTATGACTAGGCAAAAAATCCAATGAAACTGGTGGCCACTGCGTTAACATTTTTAATTCTCGTATCATCCCAGTCAAACGCGCTTACGGACGAGCAATCTAGGGAAAAAACAAAGGGCATTGAACTTTACAATCAATACAAAGCAATCTCTGCAATTGAACCACTAAAAAAAGCAGCCGAAGGCGGTGACGATGAAGTACTTTATTATCTCGGTGAAGCGCTAAGAAAAAACAACCGTCACATGACTCCGGAGGCTAAAAAAGCATACGAAAGCTCCGCAAAAAGGGGAACATCTACTCCATGATTCGCCTTGGAAGGATTGGAGAAGATTTGTGTACGACCATGAATAACTGTCCTCCAGGTGAAAACTCTACCAGTAGCTGGGTAGTTAAAGCTAAAAGCCTTGCAGTTGAGCGAGCAAAGCAGGGAGATAGCGAGTCGATGTATCTGCTGTATGAAATGACGGGCAACGAGGAATGGCTGGAGAAATCCGCAGAGAACGGCTTTGCGTTTGCTCAGTTCCGTCTGGCGACGAAGTACCAAGAAGGGAATGGTTCATTTTTACTACCCTCTAGGCGCAACCAAGCTATCGAAGGATGGATGAAGGCTTCTGCTGAAAGTGGTTACCCACTCGCAATGATGGGGTTAGCCGCAATCATGATCGAAAAAATGATTTAGCCTCGTTCAGATTCTGGAACGAAAAAGCAGCTGACTCGAGCTATGTAGAAGGCGTATTTGGGTATGCATCCTACATAGGTGAAGCAAATTCCAAGTACGGTTTCGCCTTCGACCCAATAAAGTCCTATGCTTTACTTTCAAATCTGCTAGAGCTTAATGGCGGAGGCAACGTAATACGAGATGTCAACGACACATTGCCTGACATAGAAAAAAACCTGTCAAAAGAGCAATTAGAAAAAGCAAAAGAACTCGCAAAAACGTGGAAGGCCACCCATCCGCCGCTCTCGTTTTTTCCAGATAAGTTAGGGTACTGAAATCTTGCACTACAGCCTATTATTGATCTTTTTGAGCGTCAAAGCTCGTATCCTAATGACTCCTATCGCAAACAACAAAATGCCCGAGAAAAGGTAAAAACTATCCTGAGTAACCCAGCCCACATTCACCGCGGTTAACTCAGCCTTAACGCCACAGTCAGAGACTCCATATCACCGCACACCCTCAGCTCCCCCGCTGACGCCCAGTGCGGCAGGCTCGCCCGGCTTCGTGCCGGGCGCCTATCCGTTACGCTGGAGTCCTCTCATGAACATTCGTCCCTTCCTGCTCACCGCCACCCTCGCCTGCAGCTCATACGCCGCACTGGCCCAAGCCAACGACACCTCCGCCACATCGAATCAAGCACCCTACCAATACGGCATGCCACTCCACGTGGCGAAGGTGCTCTCGCTAACCGAGCCGCCGACCCTGGAATGCAAAGTCATCACCGCCGACATGAAATACATCGATAACACCGGCAAGCCCGCACAAATCAGCTACAGGAAATTATCTGACGCATGCAGTCGGCAGAACTGACAGACGCTTCTGATTTTCCGGTTGGCCATAGGCGTGGGGTGGTTTCGGCGGGTATGCTCGGGACCTTCCCTACTGCCGCAAGGACTGGCCATGCAGTTGTCGTTCCGCACGTTGTCGAGCTTCACTTCAATCCTGTGTTTTTGCTGGCGCTGGTCTGGGGATTTTTTCCGGAGGTGTTGCTGGCGATCTGGAGTATTGGCTATTCGGAAGGCACCGGCGTAGTCGCAAGGCGCAGCGCGGTGCTGTTTGCGGCGTTGGGGGTGATGTTTTATATGCTGCGCAATGCTCCGCCGTCAGCGGCACGCAGTGCACTGAGCACTGGTTTTATCGTCGGCTGTTTCGGTTTGGCGGCGTTGGGTTTTGGCGAATGGCTCAATGGCCATGCCGGCCCCGGGATTTTGCTCGCGGTGCTAGTCGAGTTCGCGCTGGGCCTTGGTTTTGTACAGGCCCGGCGCGTGACGGTCGAATTGGGTGAAACGCTGGGTTAAACCGCTCGAGAACGAGCGCTGGTTTGATGCGTATTGGTTTGTTGTGCGAGATCGGATCGCAGTCCTGCGACCAGGTTGTTGATTTCACGGCAGCTGTTCAAGCGGCTGGCATCGATGCCACTGACGTAGAGATCGGCTTGGTCGGTTCGATGGTCGCCAAACACTTTGACGGACATCGACAAGTCGGGTGACAGCGTGCACTGGCAGCGTTTCGGCAGGAAGCTGCTTTCAATGATATTGCGTAATTCCAAGGCAGATAAAAACATGGCGAACCCTCTCCTTTCTGTGCGATTGCCAATCAAGTATTCACGCTGACCCTTCGCTGCGCCTTCGCGGGTGTGCCCCCGCTGTTTCCTTGGTGCGGCAAATGGTGGTACTGCGAAATGCCCATTGGAGTGTAGGCGCCCAAATCCGGTGCGCCTCACCGGAAGAACGCATAAAACGTGCCTTTGACCGGTTCGTTTGGCGCCCTTCAAAATCAAGCACTTGGAAACATGGCCAGTATCCTGCTATTTGCAAAATGCATGAACCGACCGCCCGTCCACTGCAATCTGCAATCTCCGGCTGAATTTGCTTTCGAAGACCATGACGGCAAGAATGTCTCCCATTGCAATTCAACCCGCACGGAGGCTTCCATGAATTCCTTACGCATTTGCGCGATCACTGGGCTGTTAATCGCCAATCTTTCAACCCTCGCCCACGCCGCCAAACTCGAAGATGTCGCGCCGTATCCCAAAGCCGAAGCCGGGTTTACCCGTCAGGTCATCCATCTGCCCAAACAAGAGCGGGAAGAGAATTTCCAGGTTGAAATTCTCGCTGGAAAAACTCTGGAAGTGGATTGCAACCGCCAACGTCTGGGCGGTGTGCTCGATGAAAAGAATCTGCAAGGCTGGGGCTATCCGTTCTATCGCCTGGAAAAGGTCATCGGCCCGATGAGCACGATGATGGCTTGCCCGCCCGGCAGCCAGAAAAAGCGCGCTTTCGTTCCGGTCGTCGGCGACGGCTTCATGTTGCGCTACAACAGCAAGTTGCCAGTCGTGGTGTACGCGCCTTCGGACGTAGAGGTGCGTTATCGCATCTGGTCGGCGTCGGACAAAGTCGGCACCGCCCTGCAGGAATAACCGCAGCGTCCCATCACGCCGGCACGCCGCAGGCAGCGGCGCGCTCGGCGACATGGCGCAGGCTGTCGAAGTTGATGTTGGCCCCGGAGTCGATGGCGACGAATGTCTGATCGCGAACGCCGCTGCGCGCCACGTACTGCTTGATCCCCGCCACGGCCAGCGCACCTGAAGGTTCAGTGATCGAACGTGTATCGTCGTAGATATTCTTGATCGCGGCGCAGAGCTCGTCATTGCTGACCGTGATTACTTCATCTACGCAGAAACGGCAAACCTCAAAGCCATACGCGCCAATCTGCGCCACCGCTACGCCGTCGGCGAAGGTGCCGACGCTCGGCAGAACCACCCGCTCGTCCGCGCGCAAAGCGGCTTGCAGACAGGCCGAATGTTCGGATTCGACGCCAATGATCCGCACGTCAGGACGCAGGTATTTGACGTAGGCCGCGATACCGGCGATCAAACCTCCGCCGCCGACCGGGATAAAGATCGCATCCAGCGCGCCTTGATGCTGGCGCAGTATTTCCATGCCCACGGTACCTTGGCCGGCGATCACGTCAGGATCATCGAAGGGTGAAACGAACGTGCATCCGCTCTGCTCGGCCAAATGCAACGCGTGGGCCAGAGCAAACGGGAAACTCTCTCCGTGCAGCAGGGCTTCGGCACCGCGACTGCGCACGCCGAGTACTTTGAGCTCAGGGGTGGTAGAGGGCATGACAATCGTCGCGGCGATGCCCAATTCCCGTGCCGCCAGCGCTACGCCTTGCGCGTGATTACCTGCCGATGCAGTGATCACTCCCCGCGCTCTCTGCTCTTCGCTCAGTTGCACGAGTTTGTTGTAAGCACCACGGATCTTGAAAGAGAACGTCGGTTGCAGATCTTCGCGCTTGAGCAAGATCCGGTTGCCCATTGTTTCAGACAACGCTGGCGCAAACTGCAATGGCGTACGCACCGCAATGTCGTACACCGGCGCGGCCAGAATCTTTTTCACGTAGTGCTCAAGCAGTGCTCGCTGGTCGGGGCTGTACGGCATGGTCGTCTCCTGACATTTTTCAGAACCCCGGAGACAGAAAGTAAAAACCCGCCTCTAGGGCGGGTTGGGTGCTGCAGTCGTGAGCTAGCCCGCCAAATGAGGAATGGCGGTAATAATGCTTGGCTGGCAGCGCATTACGGTAAAAGTCATGGGCTGGAAATTAGCCTGCCGGCGGATGACAAGTCAATGGTCAATTGTGCGTCGCGCCGGTAGGCTGGCGATTCTGCTCATCACACCAAGGAAGGAAAGCATGATGTCCATCGCGCTGCCTCTCACCGCTTTGCTCGCGTTCAGTGGGTACACAGTTTCGGTAATGCTCCAGGCTGAACAGTCACTGATCAACTTCGGCATCAGCCTGATGTCACGACCGGACACCGCGCAGGTAGTCATCGATCTGTACCTGATGGCGACACTGGCCGGTGTATGGATGGTCAAGGACGCCCGGTCTCGGGGACGCTCCGTCTGGTCGGTAGTGCCTTATTTGCTGCTGACCACAGTGTTCGTTTCAGTGGGGCCGCTGTTGTATCTGGTGATTCGCGGAATTCAGGAGCGGCGCAATTCTGCCGCTGCGCCGTCGGCCCAGCCTCACAATTTTGAATCTTCCTGAGAACTGAACAGTCTCTGCAAATGAGAACAACAACTTCCGCTCCAAGCCGATGAAAGTGGAGATTGACCATGAACATTCGCCAAGTGCTGTTCGCCGTCCCGCTGCTGGTCACCGCCCTGTCCAGCCCCGCTGTTTTTGCTGTCGATGAAAGCGACGCCGTGAAAAAGCCCGAATGTCCGAAAGGCCAGGTCTGGGACAGTAAAACCCAGCAATGCGTACTGCAGACCAGCGGCTAAAGGAAGCCCTGCTAAACTGGCCGAGGTTTAATTCCAAGGAAGATCGCCCTGTGCCAATTTCATCTCGCACCGCATTGCTGGTCATCGATGTTCAGAACGATTTTATTCCCGGCGGACAATTGCCGGTGCCTGAAGGTGACCGGATTGTGCCGCTGATCAACCGGCTCGCGCGCCAGTTCAGGCAAGTCGTGATTGCTCAGGACTGGCACCCGAGCGGGCATATCTCGTTTGCGTCCAGCCATCCGGGCCGGCAGCCTTACGACGTCATTCAACTGCCGTACGGCGCACAAACGCTGTGGCCCGAGCATTGTGTGCAAGCCAGCGCCGGCGCCGAATTCCACGCGGAACTGGATTTGCCGCACGCGCAATTGATCATACGCAAAGGCTGCAACCCCGACATCGATAGCTATTCCGCTTTTTGGAAGCGGACCGAAGCACCACCACGGGGCTTGCCAGCTATTTGAAAGAGCGCGGCGTCGACACCGTTTATATGGTTGGCCTGGCCCTGGATTTCTGTGTGATGTTTTCGGCGCTGGACGCGCGCGCGGCGGGTTTCAATGTCTTTGTGGTGTTGGATGCCTGTCGGGCTATTGATCTGGACGATTCGCTGGCGTCTGCAATTACGCGGATGCAGGAGGCCAGCGTCGGCCTGATCCAATCATCTGATATTCGTTAGGGAATTCAGGCCGCGGCCGGCAACCACAGCCTGAATCGCGCCCCACCCAGCGGCGAACTCTCGACGGTCAGCGTGCCGCCCTGTGCTTCGAGCGCTCGGCGGCTGATCGCCAGACCGAGGCCGAATCCGCCGGTGGCGCGATCACGGCTGCGGTCGAGCCGATAGAACGGTTCAAAGATCCGCTCGCGCTCATCGTCGGGAATGCCAATGCCATCGTCGTCAACCCAGATCTCACATCCGCCGGCAATCACCTGTACGCCAATCTGAATGCGTTTTTCGCAATAGCGCATGGCATTGCGCAACAGGTTCTGGATGGCCCGAGCGGTCAGGCGCGGGTCCAGCGCGAAGCGTTCGAGCTGACCGTGCAAGAGCACGTCAATCACGATGTCCGGCGATTCCAGTTCCTCATCGACACTGCCGAGAATGCTGTCGATGAACTCGTCGAGCGACACCTCGATGCGCTCAGGCGATTGCGCCGGATTCTGTAAGCGGCTGTAGGAGAGCAATTCCAGTACCAGTTCATCCAGTTCACGGATGTGCGCAACCAGGCTCTGCAAACGCTCGCGGCTGGCGGCCGGCAAGTCTTCGGACAACGCCAGCGCCAAGCCAAAATCCAGACGTGTCAGCGGTGTACGCAGTTCGTGGGAAACGGCATTGAGCAGATCGCGCTGTTGATTGAGCAGGTTTTCGATATCGCCGGCCATGGTGTCGAACACGTTGGCGAGGCTGCCGATGTTCGAACTCGGCGCGATTTTGGTCCGCTCGCTCAAATGTCCTTTGCCGAAGCGTTCCGCAGTGCCTTTCAGGCGTTCCAGATCGCGCCAGTGCGGGCGCAGCCATAGCAGCAGGCAGCCGAGCAACATGGCGCCGATCAACACGTTGATGCTCCAGTACAACAGGTCGAC
Organism: Pseudomonas sp. B21_DOA; assembly: GCA_030544685.1. NCBI lineage: Bacteria > Pseudomonadati > Pseudomonadota > Gammaproteobacteria > Pseudomonadales > Pseudomonadaceae > Pseudomonas > Pseudomonas sp. B21_DOA. Next base: position 4,203,572 of record CP086683.1, read on the forward strand.
ATCGACCGGATCCGGCGGCACGACCATACGCACTGCCATATCCGCATCCAGCGGAGTCACCGCCAGCGTTCGCCAACCCCAGTCGCCGATGCGCACGACGTTCTCACCCTGGTGCAGACGTTCCTGCTCGATGGGCGTGAACACCGGGTCGTCGATTGGCGTCAGGACGATGTGCAGCGGCTGGAATTCCTTGTCCATCGAGGCAGCAATCGCCGGCCATTGCTCTTGCGGCGCGGCATGAAACTGCTTGGTGATCAGCGACTGCAGACCGCGGGAAAACTCCAGGTTGTAGGTGACGAATCGATCGCGAAAGACCATCACCACCAGATCCGGCACGAGATAGATCGCCGCGCTATAGGAGACGATCGTCACCAGATACAGACGAAACAGAATACGAAACATCAGCTCAGCATTCCCACTCGGACCGGCTGAACAGATAGCCCTTGCCCCATACGGTCTTGATCTTGCGCGCCTCGCCGGCGTGATCATCGAATTTGCGCCGCAGCTTGGAGATCGCCACGTCCACCGAGCGGTCAGTGCCATTGAACTCGATGCCGCGCAGCCGCTGCAGAATCTGATCGCGACTCAGCACTTCGCCGGCGTGCCGGGCCAGCACCACCAACAAATTGTATTCACCGCTGGACAGCTCAACCGCTTGATCACGCCAGGTCACGGTGCGTTCGGACAGATCGATACACAGATTACCCATGACGATCCGGTCATTTGCCGCCAGTGGTTCGCCGAGACTGCTGCGCCGCAACAGCGTGCGCACCCGCGCCAGTAACACCCGCGGCTCGCAGGGTTTGGTGACGTAGTCGTCAGCGCCCATTTCCAGGCCCAGTACCTGATCATGACTGTCATCGCGGGCCGTCAGCATAAGGATTGGCAGGGTCGCTGAATCGGCGCGCAGCAAGCGGCACACCTGCAAGCCGTCGAGGCCCGGCAGCATCAGATCGAGGATCACCAGGTCCGGCGGACTGATCCGCGCCCGTTCGCGCACATGGTCGCCACGGCCAATGACACTGACGGAATAACCGTTGCGCTCCAGGTAGCTGGAAATCAGTTCGGCGAGGGCGGTGTCGTCTTCGACCAGGAGGATGTTGGGCATGGGGTGTTCCAGATATTGCTGAAGTAGATGTCAGACCGCTTTCGCGAGCAAGCTCGCTCCCACAGTGGTTTTGCATTGTTTACAAAACTCATGTGGGAGCGAGCTTGCTCGCGAAAGCGGTTTAACCGTCACAAAAGAATTCAAGGCCTGCAGGATATACGCCCTCACGCACCACTGAGCAAAACCCTTACACAATTTCACACAGCAGCTACAAAGCTTCACCGCTAACCTCCCCGTCTGGCCGTAGGATGCGGCCTCAAATATTGGGGGTTGTACATGTCTGGAAAACTGCTGGCCGGGCTCGGCCTGATCGCATTGGCGCTGACGCTGAGCGCCTGCGACTCATCCTCGACTGCCGAAGAGCAAGCGCCACCGGCCACGGTGCGCATCGAGACCATCAAAACCCAGCCATTGTCGATCAGCAGCGAATTGAGCGGGCGCATCGCCGCGCCACGGATTGCCGAAGTGCGTGCGCGAGTGGCGGGCGTGGTGTTGCAGCGCACCTACCGCGAAGGCAGCGACGTGAAAAAGGGTGATGTGCTGTTCCGCATCGACCCGGCGCCGTTCAAGGCTGATCTGGACAGTGCCGAAGCTGCGCTGCGCAAGGCCGAGGCCAACGCTTTCCAGGCGAAACTGCAAGAACAACGCTATGCGCAGTTGATCGAGGACCAGGCCATCAGCGGTCAGGACTACGACAACGCCCGCGCTGCCGCTCGGCAGACTGCCGCCGATGTCGCCGCCAGCAAGGCAGCGCTTGAAAGAGCGAAACTGAATCTCGGTTATGCCACCGTCACCGCGCCGATTTCCGGCCGCATCGGCCGCGCGCTGGTCACCGAAGGTGCGCTGGTCGGGCAGAACGAAACCACGCCGCTGGCGCTGATCCAGCAATTAAATCCGATCCATGCCGACCTGACCCAGTCGACCCGCGAGCTCAATGAGCTGCGCCGCGCGTTCCGTTCCGGGCAGTTGCAGGAAGTCGGCCAGGACCAGGTCAAGGCCACGCTGATTCAGGATGACGGCAGCCTGTATCCGTTGCCGGGCAAGTTGTTGTTCAGCGACATCACCGTCGATCCGGGCACTGGCCAGATCATCCTGCGCAGCGAATTTCCCAACCCGGATCTCGACCTGCTGCCGGGCAGTTTCATCCGCGTACGTCTTGAGCAGGCGACCATCCAGAACGGTATCACCGTGCCGCAACGCGCCGTTCAACGCGACAGCGCCGGCATTGCCCAGGTACTGACCGTCGATGAGCAGATGCGCGTTGCGGCGCAACCAGTGCAACTGGGCGCAGTGCAGAACAATCGCTGGATCGTCACCGGCGGCCTGAAGCCCGGCGACCGTATTGTCATCGAAGGCCTGCAACACGCCCGTCCCGGGAGAAAGTGCAGATCGACGAAACCCCTCTTCCACTTGCCCAGACCACTGGTCAGTAAGCAGGACGCTTTCATATGCCGCAGTTCTTTATCGACCGCCCGGTGTTCGCCTGGGTGGTCGCCCTGTTCATCCTGTTGGCTGGTGCGCTGGCCATCCCGCAGTTACCGGTCGCGCAATACCCCGACGTCGCACCGCCGCAGATCGAAATCTACGCCGTCTACCCCGGCGCCTCGGCGCAGACCGTCGATGAAAGCGTGGTCAGCCTGATCGAGGAGGAACTCAACGGCGCCGATCACCTGCTCTATTTCGAATCGCAGAGCAGCCTCGGTAGCGCGACGATCAAGGCCACGTTCCAGCCGGGTACCAACCCGGAACTGGCGCAGGTTGACGTGCAGAACCGTCTCAAGGTGGTCGAGTCGCGCCTGCCGCAAGCGGTCAATCAGCAGGGTTTGCAGGTGGAGAAGGTCTCTTCCGGTTTCCTCTTGCTGATCACTCTGACCTCCAGCGACGGCAAGCTCGATGACGTGGCGCTCAGCGATTATCTGGCGCGCAACGTGATGAACGAGATCAAGCGGCTGGACGGTGTCGGCAAGGCGCAGTTGTACGGCGCCGAACGGGCGATGCGAATCTGGATCGATCCGCAGAAGCTGATCGCCTTCAACCTGACGCCGGCCGATGTCAACGAAGCCATCGTCGCGCAGAACGCCCAGGTTTCCGCCGGCAGCATCGGTGATCTGCCGTCACCTTCGACGCAGGAGATCACTGCGACGATTCTGGTCAAGGGCCAGTTGTCGACGCCGCAGGAATTCGCCGACATCGTGCTCAAGGCCAACCGCGACGGCTCCACGGTGCGCATCGGCGATGTCGCGCGCGTCGAAATCGGCAGCCAGGAATATCAGTTCGGCACGCGCCTGAACGGCAAGCCGTCCACTGCCGTCGGCGTGCAGCTCTCTCCGGGCGCCAACGCGCTGAACACCGCGACGCTGGTGCGGGCGAAGATGGATGAGTTGGCGCGCTATTTCCCGGCCGGCGTTGAATACAACATCCCGTACGACACGTCGCCCTTCGTCAAAGTCTCGATCACCAAAGTGATCTACACCCTTGGCGAAGCGATGCTGCTGGTGTTTGCGGTGATGTTCCTGTTCTTGCAGAACGTGCGCTATACGCTGATTCCGACGTTGGTGGTGCCGGTGGCGCTGATGGGCACGTTCGCGACCATGCTGGCGCTGGGCTTCTCCATCAATGTGCTGACCATGTTCGGCATGGTGCTGGCCATCGGCATTCTGGTGGACGATGCGATCGTGGTGGTGGAGAACGTCGAGCGGATCATGGCAACCGAGGGCCTGTCGCCGAAAGAAGCCACGCGCAAGGCGATGACGCAGATCACCGGGGCTATCATCGGCATCACGCTGGTGCTGGTCGCGGTGTTTATTCCGATGGCATTCATGCAGGGTTCGGTCGGAGTGATCTATCAGCAGTTTTCGCTGTCGATGGCCACGTCGATTTTGTTCTCGGCGTTCCTCGCCCTGACGTTGACGCCGGCATTATGCGCGACACTGCTCAAGCCTGTCGCCAAAGGCGAGCATCACGAAAAATCCGGATTCTTCGGTTGGTTCAATCGCCGCTTTGATCATCTGACCGATCGCTATCAAGGTTGGGTTGGCTATGCGCTGAAGCGCACCGGTCGCTACTTGTTGGTCTACGTCGTCCTGCTTGTAGGTCTGGGCATTTGCTTCGCGCGTCTGCCCTCCTCGTTTCTGCCGACAGAGGATCAGGGCTACACCATCACCGACATCCAGCTGCCGCCCGGCGCGACCAAGAACCGCACGGTTCAAGTGGCCGAGCAGCTTGAAGCGCATAACGCCGGTGAGCCGGGGATCAGTGACAGTGTGGTGATTCTCGGTTTCAGCTTCTCCGGTAGCGGGCAGAATGCGGCGCTGGCGTTTTCAACGCTCAAGGATTGGTCGGAACGTGGCAGTGATGATGCCGCCAGCTCGATCGCTGACCGCGCCAACGCAGCCCTGAGCCAGATCAAGGACGCCATGGCGTTCTCGGTGCTGCCGCCGCCGGTCGATGGTCTCGGCACGTCCAGCGGTTTCGAGTTCCGTTTGCAGGATCGCGGTGGACTGGGCCATGCGACGTTGATGCAGGCGCGTACGGAACTGCTCGCCGCCGCCGAGAAAAGCCCGGTACTGATGAACGTGCGTGAAAGCGCGCTGGCCGAAGCGCCGCAAGTGCAACTGATCGTCGACCGCAAGCAGGCGAATGCCTTGGGCGTTTCGTTCGCCGACATCGGCAACGTGTTGTCCACTGCCGTGGGTTCGAGCTACATCAATGACTTCCCCAATCAGGGCCGCATGCAGCGCGTGGTTGTGCAAGCCGAAGGTGATCAGCGCAGTCAGGTGGACGACTTGCTGAAAATGCACGTGCGCAACAACGCCGGAAACATGGTGCCGCTGTCGGCATTCGTCCAGGCCGACTGGATTCAGGGGCCGGCGCAATTGACCCGGTACAACGGCTATCCGGCGATTGCCATCTCTGGAGAACCGTCGGCGGGGCGCAGCACCGGTGAGGCCATGGAGGAAATCGAGCGACTGGTAGCGCTGGGGCCCAAAGGGCTGGGCCAGGAATGGACTGGTCTGTCATTGCAGGAACGCCTGTCCGGCAATCAGGCGCCGATTCTGCTCGGCTTGTCGCTGCTGGTGGTGTTCCTGTGTCTGGCGGCGCTGTACGAGAGCTGGTCGATTCCGACTTCGGTATTGCTCGTGGTACCGCTGGGTGTGCTCGGCGCGGTGCTGGCGGTGACAATGCGCGAAATGCCTAACGACGTGTTCTTCAAGGTTGGCCTGATTACCATCATCGGCCTGTCAGCAAAGAACGCGATCCTGATCATCGAGTTCGCCAAGAGCCTGTATGACGAGGGTCACGATCTCATCGATGCAACGTTGCAGGCAGCGCGTTTGCGCCTGCGGCCGATCGTGATGACATCGCTGGCGTTCATTCTTGGCGTGGTGCCCTTGGCCATCGCCACCGGCGCCAGCTCAGCGAGCCAGCAAGCAATCGGTACTGGCGTAATCGGCGGGATGATCACCGCGACGCTGGCGGTGATCTTCGTGCCGGTGTTCTTCGTCGTGGTCATGAAGCTCGTACAACGATTCACCAAGCAACACTGATCCGACTGTGGGAGCGAGCCTAGGCGCGAATGCGTCGGTACATTCAAAGCTGATATTGACTGATCGGACGCCTTCGCGAGCAGGCTCGCTCCCACAGAGATCTGCATACAGACAGCATTGTAGTCACACCTCTCATCGCTGGGCTAAGGTGTCATTACCCACTTGCCCACCGAGTCCCCATGCCCTTCCTCGCCCGTACCCACCCTCGCCTTTCCGCTGCCGCCGAGCTCGGCCTCGCCACCGGCCTGCTGGTCCCCGCCGACTCCATCGCGAGCAAGATTCTTATCGGCTGGAACACCGGCGTGTGGACTTAACTGATCCTGATGTTCTGGCTGACCATACGCGCCAAGGCCCCGGATGTGCGCCGCATCGCCGAGATCGAGGATGAAAACGCCGGGCTGGTGCTTTTCGTGGTGTGTATCGCCGCGCTGGCCAGTCTCGCCACCATCACCTTCGAACTGGCCGGTAGCAGGGATCTGGAAACCTCACACAAACTGATGCACTACGGCTTCACAGCGCTGACGGTAATCGGCTCATGGCTGCTGATCGGGGTAATTTTCTGCGTGCACTACGCGCGGTTGTTTTACACCTGGAACGGCAAGGAGCCGGCACTGCGTTTTGCTGAGGGACTGACCACGCCTAATTACTGGGACTTTCTGTACTTCTCGTTCACCATCGGCGTGGCTGTGCAAACTTCGGACGTGGGCGTTGCAACGCGGGATATTCGAAAGATTGTGCTGGCGCAGTCGTTGATCGGATTTGTGTTCAATACGGCGATCCTCGGGTTCTCGATCAACATTGCAGCAGGGTTGTTCGGCTGAAAAAAACACGGCATGTTCTTGCAGTTCAAAGCTCACAAAAAGTGCGCCTGTAAACTGTCAACACTGACAGTTTACAGGCGCACTGTATTCAGGCTTCCATACAACATCCAGAAGTAGGACGGGTCAGTCTTTGGATGTCCCCAACCATATCGTATGGAGATATAACTCATGAGCTATGCAGCCCGAGCCTACAGGACGATCTTGCCGGATACAGCGCAGACCTTTTTGTCAGCCACGATCAACGGCGATGCCAATCCACGCTACAGGTTTGTCAAAGTCCCTCAATTTATGGAGTTTCGATCTACCTCTGTGCCTTCCTTCGGGCCGAAGCCCTACCCGGAAGGCTTGCGTTACGTTTTGACAGCTGGACACACCAAGGATGGTGTGACGCGTACGCTTGAGTTCGTGTTCCCTTTCAAACCCCAATCTTTGAGCTATGACCTGTCCAAAGATAGCGATGATGTCAGAAGCACTTACTATTCCAATCCCGCGACGGGCGACCTGCATGTCTCTGTGAGCGGGAGCCTGACATTGAAATATGACGACATTGAAAAAACACTGAGTGGCACTTGGTCCGGCACATATGACCATGGTGGAGAGAATGGCAACGAAGAGTTCCCGATCACTGGGGAATTTGTCGTTGACGCCGACCTGAGCAAAAGAAAAAGCACTTACTGACTACCGAAAAAGGAAGCTGCGAGGCTTCCTTTTTTATGCTGATGCAATCAGAAACTGAAGCTCAGCCCGACACTCCCTCCCAGCTCCTGGTCAGCTTTGCTGCCCCTGCTGGTTCCTAGCTCGCCATATACCTGCCATTTGTTATTGGCCGGCACCCAGTTGAGGCCACCGGTCAGCTCGAGGTTGGTGCTGGACAAGTCGTTGTTGAATCCAGTGTCATTCACGCTGACACGATTGTTGTTAACGAATTCATGACTTACCGCCGCGTGCAGCCTGGGTTGCAGTTTGCCGCCATTGTTCAGCACCACCTCGCGGCCAACTGTCATTCCGACCTTGCCGAGCAATGAGCGGGTCTCGTTGCTGTCTACCTGCAGCCCATTGTCCAGCTGATAATCTTTGCCTTTCACCGTCGCTACACCAAACTGGGCAGAGGGCTCGATGAAATAGCCTCGATTCAAGACTATATGCTTGCCCACTTCGACGGTCCCACTGATCCCGAGATTATCGAAGTCACCCTTTGTTCGAGTGTCATCGCTCAATGTGACTTTGACGTCATTACTGAAACGGTTGATTTTGCCAACGGTATCCACGTAGTACCCGGTCATTTCGTCGTACCACGACAGATACATCCCGCCATAGGTGCTATTGATCGTGCCCGCGCTGCCGCGGGCCAGGTCAAGGCGAGTGGTGCTGTATCCACCAAAAACCCCAATCAACCATTGGCCATCACCCATCGGTAGTGGCGTATCCACCCCCAACGAGACGCCAGTCTGATTTTGTTTGTAACCATCGCCATAGGCATTCTTGACGTTGTACTGATTGGCATGAGTCCGTATCCACAGGCCGGTGGTCGCGTTCTGATTATCTGAGTCCAGTGCAACAACCGATTGCGATCGGGGCTGAGTGCCGGCCATGCGACGGTCGCCGAGGCGGGTATTGAGAGTGGTCATTTCCGAATAGATAACCGTAGGAGCTGTACCGGCAATGGCCAATGCCGTTTGTGTACCCGTGCTCGGCGTTGTCCCATCAGTTCGCAGGAATATACCTTCGCCCTCTCGCACCAGTTTGTACGCCAAAGCACCACGATCAACCTGACCGTTTCTCAGATCGAACTGAGCATCCCCGCCAGCGATGTTAGCCACTTGAACCGGTGCACCGGTGACAGGTTCGCTGGCGCTTGCACCGACTACCAGCTCGTGCCGGCCACTGGCTGATTCCGTGACATTGAGAAAGTCCGTTTCACCGGTGGACACGTCAGCATCCAAAAAACCGGCCGTTGCCTGACAAGTTGGCAACGTCCAGGCGGACGAACTCGGCGGGCGTGCCGAATCTCACGTTCCCGCCCTGCATTTCGAGATTCGATAACGTATTGCTGCCAACCAGGTTCCATTCAGCGCCACGCCCGATGGACATATCGCTGAAGCCAGTAACCGAACCGTGCAGGATCGAGTCGTTGTCCAGCATCACGACGCCAGTCCCGGAGCCCTGAATGTTACCGGTGAGTATGCTTCGGGTATCGAGCGAAACAGAATCGACGTTGATCAAATTGCCGTCAAGGCTGGCACTGTTTTGCAAGAAAACCGCGGCGGTCCCGCCGTCAGCAACCTCTACATTGCCGGTCAACTGGCTGTCGTCGATCTGAAAGCGCGCTGCTGCGCCATCAATGACTTCGAGGATATTACCGTTGCCGCCAATCAGGTTCGAACGGTTAGCTATCTCGATCAATACCGGTTGATCGTCTGGCGTCGCAAAATCGACTTTGATCGCTGCGCCGGTGCGGCCTTGCACGGTTGACCCATCAACCTTCAGTACACTCTGTGCGGTGACATCGCTCGGGTTCAGGACGGTATCCTCGCCAAATATGATCCCGTCCAGTTCTCCGATCACCTCGCTGGCTGCACTGATATTAGCGTTGCCGCCGTAAAGTTCGAGGCCAACACCATCTGCGTCAGTCCCTTCAACCCGGCTGTCCACCAGATTCAAGGTACTGAGGGAAGTCACCGCTGCACCCGAAAAACCGCCTGTCAGCGTACTGCCAGTGACGGTCGCCGTTGAGCCAACGGGTATGTTCAAGTCGCGCGCAAGCAACATTGCTCTGCCATCGCTGGACAGCGTACTGCCGGATACAACTGCCGAGCTGTCGGTCAAACTCAGCGCAGTGTCGAAATTGCTACCGGTCACCGTCGCTCCGTCCAGAGTCACGAAGGCATTTGAGGCTTCAATCTGTGAAGTGTTGGCGAAAATCGCGTTTAACGTCCCACCGCCGACAACAATGTCAAGCGCGTCACCACCATTGAGGTTGAGCGTGGCCGTGGCAGGGATGAACCAGGCTTCTGGCGTAGCACCGACGGATACGGTTTCGACTTCGCCAGGATTGAGATTTCGGGAAAAGGCCGTCTCGGATATTGCAATCAGCAATGCTGCGCAAGAGAGCGTGCCAGTGAGTTTTAAAACTGTCGGTCCCAAGCATTTTTCTAACGTCATGTTCACTTCTCGTTGATTTTATCGGGACGGAAGAAAGACGGTTCAGGCATACATGTTCCATCAGACGACCGTTGTAGACGGCGCTGGAGAATACCTGCTACTCCGGACTTTCTCTGTAGGACTACTCCTCTTAGTAGGTGGGCTTAATCGCCCACCCGCGACATTTCGAGATATTTCTTACACCGCCAATGAAATTGCGTTGCCGGAAGAGGCTGGCTCTCCCGGCAATGCAGTAACACCGATTGCCGATTAAGGAGCAGGCGCGGGATCCCAGCCCGGTTCCGACTCGCAGTACAGGAAGTCGCCGTTGAGCAAGTAAACAACCATTTCTTCAACTTCCGATGAAGACACAGTCGGTGTGGAGTACCAGATTTTCACATAGCCCGCATAAAAATCGCTTGGATCAGGAGTGTCAGCAGGAGGACGAGGAAGTTTGCGAATAAAAGGTGTATACGGCACTTCCCAGATCATCCCTGCCGTTAGTTCGTCCAAAGTAATAGCACGTGTATCACTAAACACGGTATCGGCCGGCGCATCTACTGTATAAGCATCGTCATGCCAACCTTGCCAATTGAATGTGATATCCATTCCATCGGTGAAATGATCATTAGGTTTGATCTTGAACGTCGCAACGTGATCATCCCCCGTCAAGCTCTCGCAAATAATGTATGGATCTTCGGTGCCATCTGTCGGTGGACGTTGGAATTCCGGCTTATCGAGAACAATGACTACAGTATTGACAGTTACCGTCTCCTTTGCCGAGTCTTGAGTATTATTCCGAGTGGGATTTTCATATGTCCACCAAGCCTCTTTAAGCCCGATACCACCCGGACCGACAACGGTATATGGCAAATCTATCTGAATGACTGTATTGATATTCGACGTAGTCATTGGAATGGAATTAACGATAATTTCGCCTTGATTCCCGAGATACTTCAGAGTGACCAGATCGCCCGGTTCGGGATCGGGGAATGTCGTTCCGGCTGTGACAGGCGATACATCGATGTGAGCCTTGGCTGTCTTATCGACATCATGAGGGCCGAGCACGTTATCCGTGACAGGGGCCTGTCCGCGGACGATCAGTTTCCGGAATTCGGGATTAACTTCAGGGGGCGGGGTCGTCGGGTCGACGGTATAAGGCGGATGCGTCGAGAAATCTGTTTTTACAGATGTTGTTCCATCGTCGATGGATAAGCCGCCACGCATCAAGTCAGCTTTGACGACCACGTCCAATTCGAAATTCGTACCCGTCTGGTTATCAAAGTATTGTTTGCTCAGACTCGACCAAGGAATGGTGAACTCCAGCTCCGTGAGTGCGTTGAATTGCAGATCCTGGGCTGGTTGAGCGCCGTACGTCAGGCTCACTGCGTCGGTGCCGATTGTATCTACCAACCGGCTGACTTTTACCTTCACACCTGCACGCGCATCTTTTAAATCGATCAGACCATCTTCGTTTGCCGGGACGGTAATGACGCCCAGTTTGGGAAGTGGCAGAAAACGCACGTTTTTGAAATACACGCCCCATGCGCTCTGGTTGCCAGCAGCGTCAGTAATGATGAACCAGATGAAGGCCCGGCCGCTCGTTACCTTGCGTAGCTCTGCGGTCGGGATGGACAGCTTGCCATCGGTGGGCATCGGTCCGTTGAAAAAGGGGGCACCTGCGGAGGATTGGTACGTGTACCTGCCACGTAGAGGGTCAACGTGTCATCCGGCTGAACGTTGGCGTAGCTTGTATCAATTTCTACCTGCAATCCCGCTTCGTTACCTGGCTGACTCGCCCATGTGTCATCCAGATCGCCGGGGGCATTTGGAAACGTAGCTGGCGGAATTGTCCTGGCGCCAGGGGTCTGCCCCGGATTTGTACCTGTTTGTGCAGGTTTCGCTTGCCAGGCACCAGTACGGTCAATAAAAAACTGCATCACAGGACCGGTCAGCGGGTTGAGCCCCCGCTCATACAGAACGCTACGAACCCAGATCGGCGTCGGTCCGTCCGGGGTTGCATTCTCACCCAGATATCCGGTAGGCACAGTAATCGGAAAATCTACAGGACGGCTGGCCACGTCACCCAGCCTTACCCGGGGCAGCCGCGTGAAATCTGTCGGCAACGGATTGGCCGGAGGTTGGGTTCGCGTGACATCAAGGGCAATCAGATCCCCATTGTGGGGGTTCAACCACACATTGGTCTTGACCATAAGTGTCAGCGGGGCGCCCACTGGAATCGCAGCTATCGGAATAATGTCCTTGTTTGCACCGCGCCCGTCTGGCAGTTCCGGGGTAGGTGCGACCAGATTTCCCGCTTGTGTGCTTGAGTCCGCTGCTTGAATACTTGTCATGTGCCTTCTCCATTGCGTAGAAAATGTTTTTTGATCCATGCATCTTCGACAATGGCGGACGTCGCCAACTGCAGTCGTAATATCGCCGCTACTGTTACGCCCTGATCACTTCATCCAACTTAAATCCGAGCAATACTTGCTTTCTCCCGGAATTTTCCTGTCTACCTTCACCAGCCCGGTAAACGAGCGAAAGATGGGTACCCCGTTGCGCAATAGCTGGTAACTCACTGTGGCCGAATCGTTTTCCTCCATGGGTTCTATATGTGAAGCAAATGGCTTGATTACGATCTTGACCGGCTCCTTAGACACAACATCTGTCACAACCTCGGTAAAGTTAAACACCTGTGTCAAAGGGTTTCCCGACCCGTTTAAAGAATCCCATGCCTGCCAATCCAGGCTGAGGACATCCGTACGCTGAAACAAGTCATCGAAAGGAATCTCGATACGTACCCCTTCCCAGATAAACAAGGCTTCCGGATCATCGGGATGGTTCTTGTAACATCCGATATACCCCCAATCATCCGCATCGGGAAAAGCAACTTTCTTCAAACGTTGCGGCGGCGCAACTATCGCAAAAGTCAGACGTCGTGAAGGCGACGTAGTAGGGTTGATCGCACGTACCGTGTACAAAAGCTCAAACGTAGCCACATCCGGAAGTTTCTCGGGAATCACTGGAATACGAAACTCTGGCGCATCGTCCGCAGCCCCATATTCGGCAAATGCGATGTAATCAGGGTTGCCGACGATGAAAATTTCAACACGGTCTTTACGCACGCCTGAAACAGGAAAATTCGGCCAGCGGTCAATAATACAAACGATGCCCACCTGTTTTGCGTCCGGCGGCAATGTTCCGGCCGGGTCAAGCGGATCGACGCCTTCGACCCTTGGCAGGTTCAGAAGCACACCGGGATTCGATGAATTGCTTGAGGTAATTGGCGTTTCGATCGGCATGGAATTTCTCATTGGCTGGTCATCTTGGCCTGAAAGAAATTAAGCTCCCGTATCGGAAAGATGCCTACTGTCAGATCTGACAGGTAAGTCGACCGTCTGTCGGAAAACCATTTTCCCGTAACTGCTTCAGCTGCATTTGTAAGGTTGACGGCATCAGGTCGGATAGTGTCTGCTGAAACCGGTTTCAACAGCATTGGTGCCGTGAAAACGCGATATTCCAAAAACAAGGTCTAACCAATTGAATGATTTTTCCGCCGCCCAACGCAGCCGCGTGACCATGCTCGACGTTGCCGAACACGCTGGCGTGTCCAAGGCCAGCGTCTCGCGTTTCATCGGCGACGACCGCGCTCTGCTCTCCGATGCCATCGCCCTACGCATCGAGCACGCCATCGACGAACTCGGTTATCGCCCCAACCAAATGGCCCGCGGTCTCAAACGCGGGCGAACCCGCCTGATCGGCATGCTCGTTGCCGATATCCGTAACCCTTATTCGATTGCTGTAATGCACGGGGTGGAAACCGCCTGCCGTGCGCACGGCTACAGCCTGGTGGTGTGCAACACCGACCGCGATGACGAGCAGGAGCGCCAGCATCTGGCGCTGTTGCGCTCGTACAACATCGAAGGGCTGATCGTGAATACGCTGGGCCATCACCGGGACGAACTACTCGAGTTGCGACGCGAGATGCCGATGGTGTTGGTGGATCGCAAGGTTGAGGGGCTCGACAGCGATATGGTCGGGCTGAACAACCCGCAAGCTGTGGAGATGGCGCTGACGCATCTGGAGCAGCGCGGATATCGCGATCTTTTGCTGGTCACTGAACCGTTTGACGGCACCAGTTCGCGAATCGAGCGGGTCAGCAGTTTTCAGGCACGGATCGCGCAGCGCTCAGGATTGACCGGTGCGGTGGTTGAGACTGGTGATGATCTGAACGCGCAACTTCAAACCTTTTAAACACACCCGGTAATGGCCCGAAAGCGCTGTTTTGCGCCAATGGCGTTGCAGCGCTGGCGGCGACTCATGCATTGCGCGCACTGGGTGTGCGTTTGTTTGAAGACGTCGGGCTGATCGCTCTGGATGATCTGGATTGGTATCCGTTGGTGGGCAGCGGGATTACCGCGCTGGCGCAGCCGACACAAGAGATTGGCGCGCGAGCATTCGAGTGTTTGCTCAAGCGCTTGCGTGGGGATGACGAGGTGGCGCGGGTGGTGGATTTTGCACCGGTGCTGGTTGAGCGGGGGTCGACCCGAGGGATTGGCGGCGTCTGCTCGCGAAGATGTCCGGAAGGACACCACAGAACCACCTAATATTTTTTTGAACAAAAATGAAACCGGTTTCAGAGGTCAATAACAATGAATAAACCAGCCGTTTCCATCAGTCTGTCCAGCTACGGTGCAGAGCTTGTGCGCCAGCGAGGCCAGGATTCTTTTATCGAGGTACTCGCGGCAGCCGGCGCCAATCGCATCGAGTGGCGCGAAGAGTTGCTGACCCGCGAAAACCCTGCGCAACTGGCTCAAGCGACTCAGGCCCAGGGCCTGCAAAGCATCTATTCGTCGCCCACCGAACTGTGGCTGGCAGGGCAAGCGCAACCCAATCCCGAATTGATTACCGCGCTGCAACAGGCGCAGGCATTCGGTTCGAAATGGCTGAAGGTGTCGCTCGGCTATTTCACTGACAACTCTGATTTGCAGGCCCTGGCCGAGCGACTCAAGCAGAGCCCGGTGCAACTGCTGGTGGAGAACGACCAGACCTTGCACGGCGGGCGAATCGAGCCGTTCCAGCGTTTCTTCGCCGCCGTCGAGCAGCACAACTTGCCGATCAAGATGACTTTCGATATTGGCAACTGGCACTGGCAGGACCAGTCCGCTGCCAGCGCCGCCCGCGCGCTTGGTCGTCATGTCGGTTACGTGCATTGCAAAGCCGTTGCGCGCCGCGCCGACGGCAAACTGGTCGCGGTACCGCCGGCCATCAGCGACCTGCATCTGTGGGAACAACTGCTGCGGCACATGGACCAAGGCGTTATGCGCGCCGCTGAATACCCGCTGCAAGGCGATGACCTGGTGCAGCTGACCCGCGAACACGTCGCCGCCCTCGCCCGCCTTGGTCAATCGCGCCTGGAGCCAGCTCATGTCTGAGATCGATATTCTTTCTTTCGGTGAAACCATGGCAATGCTGGTCGCTGAGCAGACTGGCGATCTGGCCAAGGTCGAGCGGTTTCACAAACGTATTGCCGGGGCCGACAGCAACGTCGCGATCGGCTTGTCGCGCTTGGGGTTCAACGTCGCGTGGCTGAGCCGGGTCGGTAACGATTCGCTCGGGCGCTTTGTGGTTGAGACGCTGATCAAGGAAGGCCTGGATTGCAGCCACGTCGAAGTCGACGAACAGCACCCGACCGGCTTCCAGTTCAAATCACGCAACGACGACGGCAGCGACCCGCAGGTCGAATATTTCCGCCGTGGCTCGGCGGCCAGTCATCTGTCGCCGCATTCCATCAGCGACAACCTGCTGAGCGCCCGCCATCTCCACGCCACTGGTATTCCGCCGGCGCTGTCAGCTTCCACTCGGGAAATGTCCTTCGAACTGATGACCCGGATGCGCGCTGCCGGGCGCAGCGTGTCATTCGACCCGAATCTGCGCCCAAGCCTGTGGGCCAGCGAAAGCGAGATGATCCGCGAGATCAACCGCCTCGCCGCCCTCGCCCATTGGGTGTTGCCGGGGTTAAGCGAGGGCCGCTTGCTCACCGGCTTCGATGACCCGGCTGACATCGCTGCGTTTTACCTGAATCAGGGCGCCGAAGCGGTGGCGATCAAGCTCGGGCCAGAAGGCGCTTATTACCGCACGCAGCTGGATCAGGGTTTTGTCGCTGGCGTGCCGGTGACCAACGTGGTCGATACCGTGGGCGCGGGCGATGGCTTCGCGGTGGGGATGATCAGTGCCCTGCTCGAGCACCAGAGTTTTGCCGAGGCAGTGCAGCGGGCGAACTGGATTGGCAGTCGTGCGGTGCAGAGTCGTGGGGATATGGAGGGCCTCCCAACCCGCCAGGAATTATCGGTTGAATTTGAATCCGCCTTCGCGAGCAGGCTCGCTCCCACATTTGGCATGCAATCGCCTGTGGGAGCGAGCCTGCTCGCGAAGAGGCCCGCCTGATCACCGCAAATCAATAAACCTGCTGCGACAAAAACAACAAGCTCAGGAGTCACACCGATGAAAACTGCAACCCTCGCCGCCCGCCGCTGGTGGTACATCATGCCGATTGTGTTCATCACTTACAGCCTGGCCTATCTTGACCGCGCCAACTACGGTTTCGCTGCCGCATCGGGGATGGCTGAAGACCTGATGATCACGCCGGGCCTGTCATCGCTGCTCGGTGCGCTGTTCTTTCTTGGTTACTTTTTCTTCCAGGTACCCGGCGCGATCTACGCGCAAAAGCACAGCGTGAAAAAGCTGATTTTCGTCAGCCTGATCCTCTGGGGCGGCTTGGCGACGCTGACTGGCGTGGTATCCAACGCCTATTGGCTGATCGTCATTCGCTTCATGCTCGGCGTGGTCGAAGCGGCGGTGATGCCCGCAATGCTGGTCTATCTCTGCCACTGGTTCACCCGCGCCGAACGCTCGCGGGCCAACACGTTTCTGATCCTCGGCAACCCGGTGACGATGTTGTGGATGTCGGTGGTGTCGGGCTATCTGGTGCAGCATTTCAGCTGGCGCTGGATGTTCATCATCGAAGGTCTGCCGGCGGTGTTGTGGGCGTTTATCTGGTGGCGTCTGGCCGATGATCGTCCGGCCCAGGCCAAGTGGCTGAATGAGCAGGAAAAACACGATCTGGAAAGCGCCCTCGCCGCTGAACAGGTCGGGATCAAGGCTGTGAAGAACTACGCCGAGGCGTTCCGGTCGCCAAAGGTGATCATTCTCGCGCTGCAGTTTTTCTGCTGGAGCATCGGCGTCTACGGTTTCGTGTTGTGGCTGCCGTCGATCCTCAAGGCCGGCGCGCAAATGGACATGATCGAGGCCGGCTGGCTCTCGGCACTGCCGTATCTGGCGGCGGTCATCGGCATGCTTGCGGTGTCGTGGGGTTCGGACAAATTGCAGAAGCGCAAACGCTTCGTCTGGCCGCCGCTGCTGATCGCTTCGATTGCGTTTTATGGCTCGTATGCCTTGGGCGCCGAACATTTCTGGTGGTCGTACACGCTGCTGGTGATTGCCGGCGCCTGCATGTACGCGCCGTATGGGCCGTTCTTCGCCATCGTTCCGGAAATTCTGCCGGCCAACGTCGCCGGTGGCGCCATGGCGCTGATCAACAGCATGGGCGCGCTCGGCTCGTTTGGCGGCTCGTATCTGGTCGGCTATCTGAACAGCTCCACCGGTTCGCCCGGTGCCTCGTACCTGTTGATGAGCGGCGCGCTGCTGCTGTCGGTGGTGTTGACCATTTTCCTCAAGCCCGGCGCCAGTGATCGCGTCGTCGCCAAAGCCGCCGCCACACCGCGTGTGCCGGCGCATTCCTGAAAGGACTTTTGCCATGAAAAAACAGGTCGTGCTGTACAAGAAACTTTCGCCCGCGCTAATGGCGCGCCTGCAAGAGCAGTTTGACGTAACGCTGATCGAAAGCCTCGACGCCGATGGCGTCATGCAATTGCGCGATGCCCTGCCCCGAGCCCACGGTTTACTCGGCGCCAGCCTGAAACTGGATGCGGCGTTGCTGGATCTGGCGCCGCAACTGGAGGCGATTGCCAGCGTCTCGGTGGGTGTCGACAACTACGACATCGAGTATCTGAATCGGCGCAAGATTCTGCTGACCAACACCCCCGACGTGCTCACCGAAACCACCGCCGACACCGGTTTCGCCCTGATCCTCGCCGCTGCCCGTCGGGTGGTCGAACTGGCGAACATGGTCCGTGGCGGGCAGTGGAGCCGCAATATCGGCCCGGCGCATTTCGGCACCGATGTGCATGGCAAGACGCTGGGCATCATCGGCATGGGCCGCATCGGCGAGGCCCTGGCCCAGCGCGGGCATTTCGGTTTCGGCATGCCGGTGATCTACCAGAGTCAGTCGCGCAAGCCGGCGGTCGAGGAGCGGTTCGCTGCGCAATATCGCAGCCTCGAAGAGTTGCTCCAGCAGGCCGATTTCATTTGCCTGACTTTGCCTCTGACGGCGCAGACCGAACGTTTGATCGGCGCGGAACAATTTGCGCTGATGCGGCCGGAAAGCATTTTCATCAATATCTCGCGGGGCAAAGTGGTCGATGAGGTGGCGATGATCGAGGCGTTGCGCAGCAAGCGCATTCGCGCGGCGGGGCTGGATGTGTTCGAGCGCGAGCCGTTGAATCATGATTCGCCATTGTTGCAGTTGAGCAATGTTGTGGCCACGCCGCACATGGGCTCGGCGACCCATGAGACGCGTGAAGCGATGGCGCGGTGTGCGGTGGAGAATCTGTTGGCGGCGTTGAATGGACAGCGGCCGGCGAATCTGGTGAATCCTCTAAACTGATCGTTCCCACGCTCAGCGTGGGAATGCAGCCCGGACGCTCCGCGTCCCTTCCGAAAGCTGGAACGCGGAGCGTCCCTAGAGGCATTCCCACGCGGAGCGTGGGAACGATCAGCAAGGCGCCGGTTCAGGCAACACAAATCCATCAGGCACTGCGCGCCTGCAACAGCTGCACCGCACACAACGCAATCCGCGCGCAGGCATCCGCCAGTTTGACCCGATCCACCACCAGACCGATGCGAATATGCCCCGCCGCGCTCGGCCCGAACGCTTCGCCGGCCAGCACAGAGACGCCATAACGTTCCAGCAAGCGCTCGGCAAACGCCTGAGCGCCAAGGCCAGTCTGGCGCACATCGACCATCACGAACATGCCGCCATCCGGGCAAATCGGCTGCAACCCAGGGCAACCGTACAAACGTTCGCAGACCAGATCGCGGCGCAAGCGATACTCCTCGCGCATCTGCGTGACTTCCGGCAGATCGCTTTGCAGCGCCACTTGTGCGGCCTTCTGTACGAAATCCGGCAGACCGAAGAGCATGCTCAGAGACAGATTCACCAGATGCTCGGCCAAGGGTTTCGGGCCGATCATCCAGCCGATGCGCCAACCGGTCATCGCATGGGATTTCGACAGACTGTTGATCGTCGCGGTGCGCTCGGCCATGCCCGGCAGGCTCGCCGGGCTGATGTGCTCGCCTTCGTATAAAAGCTCGCTGTACACCTCATCGCTGATCAGCCACAGGTCATGGCGAATGCACAGCGCTGCCAGTTCCTGCCAGATCAGCAGCGACAAACTGGCGCCGCTGGGATTGTTCGGGCTGTTGAGCAGCATCGCGCGAGTTCGCGGGGTAATGCGCGAGGCGACATCGGCGGGGTCAACACGAAAACCGTTCTCCGGGCGCACCGGCACGGCAATTACCTTGGCACCGCAAGCGCCAAACACTCCTTCGTAGGTAACGTACATCGGCTCGGCGACGATCACTTCATCGCCCGGATCGAGCAGACACTGCGCCACCGAATACACCGCGCATTGCGCGCCGGGCAGGACAATCACCTGATCAGGATCAACCCGTTGACCACTGCGCTGGCGATGACGCTCGGCAATCAGACTGCGCAGCTCGAACCGCCCACGCACATCGGCGTAATGGGTGTCGCCGGCCAACAGGCTATCGATCGCGCCGTGGACGATCGGCAACGGCGTATCGAAATCCGGATCGCCGACGCTCAACAACAAAACATCGACGCCTTCGGCGCGCAGTTCCAGCGCTCGGTCGTGAATCTGCCAGGCAGCGGCACCCTCCCCGGCGATTCGTTGGGTCAAGGCTGAATAGCGCATGTACGTCTCCTGTTAGCGCGGTTTCCAGCCTTCACCGTATCTCAAATCACGAAACGCGCCACCATGGCGTTCAAATCCACTGCCAGTCGCGACAGTTCGTGGGTCGCGGCGCTGGTCTGGTTGGCGCCGGCGGCCGATTGCGTGGCGAGGTCGCGAATGTTGACCAGGTTGCGATCGACTTCGCGGGAGACTTGCGCCTGCTCTTCCGAAGCGCTGGCGATAACCAGGTTGCGCTCGTTGATCTGGTGAATCGATTGCGTGATCTGCTCCAGCGCCACGCCGGCCGCGCGGGCCATTTCCAATGTGGACTGGGTGCGCTGATTGCTTTGCTGCATCGACGAAACCGCTTCTCCGGTACCGTTCTGGATGCCGGCGACCATTTTTCGATTTCCTGAGTCGACTGCGCGGTGCGATGGGCCAAGGCGCGCACTTCGTCAGCCACCACGGCAAAACCACGGCCAGCCTCGCCGGCACGCGCCGCTTCAATTGCAGCGTTGAGCGCCAAGAGGTTGGTCTGTTCGGCGATGGCCCGAATCACGTCCAGCACCTTGCCAATGTCACGACCTTGCGCGGCGAGGCCTTCAATCATCTGCGCGGTGTTCTGCACGTCGTGAGTCATGGTCTGGATCGCGTCGACGGTTTTCACCACCTGATCGCGACCTTCGCGGGCGGCGTGGGTCGACTGGTTTGACGCTTCGGAAGTCGACACGGCGTTGCGCGCCACCTCTTCCACCGCAGCGGTCATCTCGTTGACGGCGGTGGCGGCCTGTTCGATTTCGTTGTTCTGCTGCTGCAGGCCGCGCGACGCTTCTTCGGTGACGGCGCTGAGTTCTTCGGCAGCGGCGCCCAGTTGCGTGGCGGAACCGGCGATCTGCTCGATGGTTTTGCGCAGGTTGGTCTGCATCGCGGCCAAGGCTTCGAGCAGGCGCGCCGGTTCATCCTTGCCGTCAACTTCGATGGCTTTGCTGAGGTCACCGTCGGCAATGGTTTGCGCAGCGAGCACGGCGCGGTTGAGCGGCGTGACGATGCTGCGGGTCAGCAACCAGGCGAGCAACACGGTGGCCAGTGCCGCAATCACGGCGACGATGATGATCCCGGTGATCGCGCTGTCATAGTTTTCACCGGCCTTGGTGGCCGCCGCTCTGGCCCCGGCCGTATTCATGCCGATCAGCTTGTTGAGCTGCTCGCCCATCTGATCGGTGCCTTCCTTGATGCGCGTGTTGATCAACGCGCGCATCGCTTCCAGATCGCCCTTGCGCGATAGCTCAATCATCTGATTCTGCGCTTGCAGGTAATTATCGAGCGTCGTCGAAAACGTCTGGAAGACCGCGCGCTCTTCAGGGCCTGCCGGCAACGCAGCGTAGCTGGCCTGCGCTTTGCGCACCTTGTCGACCAGCACCGCGATGCGGGTTTCTGCCTCTTGCAGGCTGGCCGGTTCGCGATTGACCAGCACACGGAACGAGAGGATGCGCATGCGCAGGACGTTTTCCGTGACCACACTGAGGTGGGTCACGCTTGGCAATTGGTTGGTGTCCATGTCGATCGACGCCTGACGAATGACCGTCATGCGGCTGACGGCGAACACGCCGAGGACAATCACCAGTAAGGCGATAAAGGCAAAACCGAGGAAAGCACGTGGCGCGATATTCAGGTTACGCAGGGACATGGTCGGACTCTCGAAAGAAAGAAACTACGAGCGTCCATGCCGTGAGCACTGGCCCATAGCGGGCGACAGTCCGGCGGCACTGAATTTTGGTTTTGTGTGCGCCTGACCGTTGTATCGGCCAGGCTTGAGGAAGGTTTCGGGTCGGCGGTAAATATTTTTCAGGCTGAGGCGAGTTGCCAGACCCGAGCAATATCTGTAGCGCGTTCACGCAGCAGGCGCGGGGCTTCGGCGCAGGCCTGTTCCAATGTCATCGGTCCACTGGTCACGGCGAACGCGGCGTCGATGCCGTGTTGGTAGAGTTCCTGATAGCCCTCGCCCAAGGTTCCGGCAATCACGATCACCGGCACGGCGTATCGTTTGGCAATTCGCGCCACCCCGAACGGTGTTTTGCCACGCAGGGTCTGCGCATCGAAGCGGCCCTCTCCGGTGATGACCAGATCCGCATCTTTGACCGCCTCAGCGAGCCCGACCAGTTCCGCCACCACCTCGACGCCCGCCTGAAACTGCGCGCCGAGAAAAGCCTTGGCGGCAAACCCCAGACCACCCGCCGCGCCGCTGCCCGGTTCATCGCGCACGTCTTTGCCCAATGCTTGCGCGCAGAGTTTGGCAAAGTGCCCCAGCGCCTGATCGAGTTGCTCAACCTGCGCGGGCGATGCGCCCTTCTGCGGGCCAAAAATGGCCGAAGCACCATGAGGGCCGCAGAGCGGATTGTTGACGTCGGCGGCGATGTCGAAACGCACATCGGCCAGACGTGGATCAAGTCCACTCAGGTCCAATCGCGCCAGTTGCGCCAAGGCCAGGCCGCCGGGCACCAGCGACTGATTCTGCGCATCCAGCAACTTCACACCCAATGCCTGCATCGTTCCGGCACCGCCATCATTGGTCGCGCTGCCGCCGATCGCCAGGATCACCCGTTGCGCGCCGGCATCCAGCGCTGCACGAATCAACTCACCCGTACCAAACGTGCTGCTGATGCAGGCATCGCGCTGTCCCGGCGGGACCAGTTGCAGACCGCTGGCCTCGGCCATTTCGATGATCGCGGTGTGGTTGTGCGGCAGCCAACCCCAAGCAGCGTCGACCGGCGCGCCCAGTGGACCGCGCACGCGGGTGCGGCGTAACTCACCTTCGCAGGCTGCAAGAATCGACTCGACCGTGCCTTCGCCGCCGTCGGCCATCGGGCATTTGATCAGCGTCGCCTGCGGCCAGACCTGCGCCAGTCCGAGGGCGATGGCTTCGGCAACGCCTTGGGCACTCAGGCTGTCCTTGAACGAGTCGGGGGCGATGACGATCTTCATGGGAATTCTCCGGTTGCAGTGGCATTCATGCTGCCAGCGGCCGTGAGCGTTGACGCCGGTCGGCTGCACAAGTGGCGTCGACGTTTATTGTTCATTTCCACAAAAGACTTGCGTTGGATGTTCCGGCCTCTTCGCGAGCAGGCTCGCTCCCACATTTGAAATCCATGCCACTGTGGGAGCGAGCCTGCTCGCGAAGGGCCCGAAATACACCGATCAATTCGGATCAGTCTGCGGCAACAGCTGCACCCCCAGGTACAACGCCAACATCCCGTCCAGCCTCAACGGATCAACCCCGCTCAACTCGGCAATCCGCTCCATGCGATAACGCAGACTATTGCGATGAATGCCCAACGCCTCGGCACAGGCCTGGCTCTGCCCGTCGTGCTCGCACCAAGTGCGCAGGGTCGCCAGCAACTGGCCGTTGCTGTCCTTGGCGATGACCTTGCGCAGCGGTTTGAGCAACTCGTCCAGCGCATCATCGTTGCGGTGACGCCACAGCATGACCGGCAAGCGATAACGATTGAGCGTCAGCAGTCTCGAATTCGGCAACACGTCACGACCATACGCCAGCAAGTCGCCGACCCGCCGATAACAGCGACGCAACCCGGCGAGCCCTCCGCCTGCCCGCCGACGGCGATGCGCAGAATCTTCCAGCCGAGGCCATCGAGTTTTTCCAGCAGGCGGTCATGCTCCACTTGCTGGCTCGCCGGGCGACACCACAACAGCGAAGACTTCGCCGAACTCACGCACCAACTGTCGGGGTAACGCGAGGTCAGCCACGCACTCAGTGCCTCGACGGTTTGCCCCGGGCCGTGCTCAAGCGCCAGTTCAAACAGATAAGGCACCCGCGTCAGTTGCGGCTTGAGCCCCAACTGTTGCGCCTCATCGACCAGGCGCGGCGAATCCCCCGCCTCGCTCAACAGCAACGCCAGCAGATCATCGCAACGCTGCCGTCGCCACTGTTGCTCGGCCTGCTGATTGCGCTGGCCGACGAGCATTTCCGCGGTCATGCGCACCAGTTCGGCGTAAGTGCGCAGTTGCTCCGGCTCGCCGGTGATGCCGAGTACGCCGATCAAGCGCTGATCGAGCAGCAGCGGCAGATTGATACCCGGCTGCACGCCTTTGAGGTGCACCGCCGTCTGCGCATCGATTTCCACTACGCGCCCGTTGGCCAGCACCAGTTGCGCGCCCTCATGACGGGTGTTGATGCGCTCCGGTTCA
This sequence comes from Pseudomonas sp. B21_DOA, assembly GCA_030544685.1. NCBI lineage: Bacteria > Pseudomonadati > Pseudomonadota > Gammaproteobacteria > Pseudomonadales > Pseudomonadaceae > Pseudomonas > Pseudomonas sp. B21_DOA. Next base: position 4,227,489 of record CP086683.1, read on the forward strand.
CCGCTGCCGAGGATCAGGCCCTGACTGTCCATGACGTTGACGTTGTACGGCAAAATGGCCATGGCCCGGTCGACGATGTCTTGGGCAAGATCGTGATCGAGTTCGAACATAGCGGCGGCAATCCTTCATTTCAGGCACTAGCGGTTGTTCAGCCGCACAGGGTCTGGCGGCAAACCCTGTGCTCAGGCACAAAGACAATCCGGCCAAAGGTGGCCGAGACTCTCAGGGCGATCAACGTTACCCTTTGCATCGCAAAAAATCATAATAAAGAGAGAGCCGCTATGTCGCAGAGCGCCGCAGCTACCCAAACCGTCGACGACGGTAAAAACGCCGTCTACAAACGCATCACCCTGCGTTTGATTCCCTTCATTTTCATCTGCTACCTGTTCAACTACCTCGACCGGGTCAACGTCGGCTTCGCCAAACTGCAGATGCTCGATGCCCTGAAATTCAGCGAAACCGTGTACGGCCTCGGCGCCGGGATTTTCTTCATCGGCTACGTGCTGTGCGGTGTGCCGAGCAATCTGGCGCTGACCCGTTTCGGTCCACGCCGCTGGATTGCCTTGATGATGATCACCTGGGGCACGCTGTCGACCTGCCTGTTGTTCGTCACCACCCCGACCGAGTTCTACACCCTGCGCTTTTTCACCGGTGCCGCTGAGGCCGGTTTCTTCCCGGGCGTCGTGCTGTATCTGTCGCAGTGGTTCCCGACCTTCCGCCGTGGCCGGATCATGGCGCTGTTCATGTCGGCAATCCCGGTCTCCGGTCTGCTTGGCAGCCCGTTTTCCGGCTGGATCCTCAACCACTTCGCCGCTGGCCAAGGTGGCCTGGCCGGCTGGCAATGGATGTTTCTGCTGCAAGGCATTCCAACCGTGATCCTCGGTGCGCTGGCGTATTTCCTGTTGAGCGACAGCTTCGCCAATGCCAAATGGCTGACCGCCCACGAACGTTCGGTGCTCGAAGCCGACCACACCGAAGACCTCGCCAACAAACCGAAAACCTCCACCGACTCGCTGCTCGCGGTGTTCAAGAACCCAGCGATCTGGGCGTTCGGCCTGATCTACTTCTGCATTCAAAGCGGCGTTTACGCGATCAACTTCTGGCTGCCGTCAATCATCAAAAACCTCGGCTTCAGCGATAACCTGGTGATCGGCTGGCTGAGTGCGATTCCGTATCTGCTGGCGGCGGTGTTCATGCTGGTGGTCGGGCGCTCGGCGGACTTGCGCAAGGAACGCCGCTGGCACTTGGTGGTGCCGATGCTGATGGGCGCTGTCGGGCTGGTGATCGCGGTGAATTTCGCAGCGAATCCGGCGATTGCGATTCTCGGTCTGACCATCGCGACCATGGGCGCACTGACTGGCCTGCCAATGTTCTGGCCGGTGCCCACGGCGATGCTGAGCGCAGGCGCCGCGGCTGGTGGGCTGGCGTTGATCAACTCGATGGGGCAGATGGCCGGGTTCCTCAGCCCGTATCTGGTGGGCTGGGTCAAGGACAGCACTGGCTCGACCGATGCGGCGTTGTACGTGCTGGCGGCGGTGATTGTTGGCGGGAGTCTGCTGGCGTTGCGGATGACGCGGGCGTTGCGGGCTTGAGCTCGGGTGCATGACCAAAACGGCCCTTACGGGCCGTTTTTTTATTCGGTTTCACTTTGCACGATGATGTTCGGCGAGCAGACCAGTGTCGAAGACTCGCTGCGGATCACCGACCCGCATACTGAACAGCAATGACACGCCTATTCGCTCGCGCAGGCGGTGAAGATCACAGCCGAAGACAAGGCATTTATTGATCGCCGGTGACACCGGGGCATGCCTCGACACCGGGGTTCAACGATGTGAGCCATTTTGTGTCAGGACGCAAACCGATTCAGTCCTGCTTTTTACCCTCTGCGAAAGAGTGGGCCAGTCGAAGCCGATCAGAGCCGTTGTAAGAAAATCTCTATACTTTGCCGTTCTATGGAACCGTGCTTACGCAGCCGCACCTAATGGTCGCTCGCTCGAATAAGTCTGCCAAGGATAGTCAATGTTCAATCGGCCCATCGATTTTGTGCGCAAGCCATTGCGCGCGATGTTTAACGCGTTCGATAACAAGGAGGCATTCGACGCCTCGCGGTCCTTGGGGGCCGCCAGCTGTGAATCGCACAGCGCAGGTCTTCGATACCGGGCCGACATCGATGGCCTGCGGGCTGTCGCTGTGCTGCTCGTGCTGATATTCCACGCAGGGCTGACTTTATTCCCGTCCGGTTTTATCGGCGTGGATATCTTCTTCGTGATCTCCGGTTATCTCACCACCTCTATCATCATGAAGTCGCTGGAGAACGGCACGTTCAGCTTCAAGGGGTTTTACGTCAGGCGCATCTGGCGCTTGCAACCGGCCGTTGTTGCGCTGTTGGTTGTGACCTTGCTGGTTACCACACTGCTTTATCTGCCCGATGACTACGTCGACTTCCTGAAAAGCGAAAAGTACACCTCATTACTGATTTCCAACCAGTATTTTTCCAAGGTGACTTCTGGTTACGCCACGCCCGATGCCGCCAGTCTTCCGCTGTTGCACACCTGGTCGCTGGCGATCGAATGGCAGTGGTACCTGCTGCTACCGTTGGGTATCTGGCTGCTGCATCGCTATGTGGCGAAACGGGCTTTGAGCAGCGCAGTGCTGGGTTTGACCCTTGCAGCCACGGCGATGGCGCTGTACCTGTCGCAGGTCGCTCCCGACCTGAACTATTACTTTTTACCGCGCGCATCTTCGAATTGATGATGGGGTCGTGCGCCGTCATGTTCAGCGCGGACAGGTTTCGCCTGAGTCGTGCCAGCGCTTCGCTCATTTGCGCGGTTGCACTGGTCACGATCGCCTATTGTGCGGTCCAGGACGATATCCTCAGCGGATTCCCCAACTATCATGCGGTCGCGGTATGCGTCGCCACGGCGCTGCTGCTGGTTCGCGGCATAGGTAATGTGAGCATCACCTCGGATGTCCTTGCATTCAAACCGCTGGTGTTCATTGGCACGCTTTCCTACTCGCTGTATCTGTGGCATTGGCCGATTCTGGCGGTGCTGGCCTACCTGGGCGTCGATCTGAGCCCAGCGGTGACAGTCAGCTATTTCGCCGCCACGTTCGCGATGGGCTACCTCTCCTTCTGGCTTATCGAAAACAGGTTTCGCAAGGTTCGGGCCGGATTCGGAAAGACCGTACTGCTGTTGATGCTGCTGCCCGCCATCGGCCTGTCGCTGCTTCACTCCGCCGGCAGGAATCATGACGGATGGCCGAACCGTTTTGGTGAAGATTCGATCGCGATGTTCAGCACTTTAAAGGCGTACGTACCGAGCCATCGTGAGGATTGCCTGGGTAACAGCGAAAAGGTTGATCCTGACTGCGTCCTGGGCGCTCCGCTGGCCGAGTCGCAGGCTTTGCTGATCGGAGATTCCTATTCGAATCACTATTGGGGATTTGTCGAGACGCTGGCCAAGGATGCCGGCCTGTCGGTTCTTGCCCAAGGTTATCCGGCCTGTCTGACCTTGCCCGGCATCTATCTCTACGACTGGTACAAGGCCAAGAACGCGCTTTATGAAAAGTGCCATACGGCTGCCCAACGCTATTACGACCTGATTGCGGACAGCCATTTCCAGTATGTGATCATCGGCCAGTTCTGGGAGGCGTACCTCACCGCGACGATTGTCACCAAGCCTGATGACCCACGCAGCCTGGAACTGACGCAGCAACGACTTGAAGTAGCGGTTCGCCAGGCACTGGACATCATCGTCGACTCGGGTGCCACGCCGATTGTGCTGATGAGTACATTGCCCATGCCCGCCAGAATCAACGAATGCCTGCTCAGACAGGTCAAGTTACGCGGGATGCTCGGCAGCGCTGAACAAAGCCGTTCATGTGCTGCGGTGACATGGTCAGGCCTTGAGGATCCCTTCCTGACAAGACTTTTCGGCGAGCTGCAGGTTGAATATCCACAATTGATCGTCCTTGATCCAAAAAAGTGCAATGCCAGGACGGTACGTGCCTGACCAGCGTCGATGGCGTGCCGGTGTACCGCGACATCGGCCACGTGTCCGATTACGCCTCGTACAAATTCGGTGAGCTGTACCTCGAGCACTTTGGCAATCCATTCAAGAGCAATCCAGGCGGCGACCGCTAACGCCGGTCCATTTGCCATCTATGCTGCAACTGCCAGCATCTTTTGACGAGGTTCGCACGACCGAATGAGCGCGAGATGTTTCGAATAATGAGCATGCGCTCAATATTCAGCACAAAAACCACGTATCCTGCGCGCCCCGTTCACCTTCACGCCGCGAGGGCAGTTTGTCTAAAGGTATCGCTTTATCGGTTTCGGCCTCGGTGCTGTTTGCCGTCATGTATTACTACACGTCGCTGCTGACGCCTCTGAGCGGCGTGGAAATCTTCGGCTGGCGCATGCTCCTGACCGTGCCGTGCATGACCTTGTTCATGCTGGTGTCCGGGGAATGGCGGCGGGTGCTGGAGCTGTTCCGATTGATGGCGGCCAGGCCAAAACTGATCGCCGGGCTGCTGGTTTCGTCCGCCCTGCTCGGCGTACAGCTGTGGCTATTTATGTGGGCGCCGCTCAATGGCTACAGCCTGGATGTGTCGCTGGGCTATTTCCTGTTGCCACTGGCGATGGTGCTGACCGGGCGGATTGCCTACGGCGAGAGCCTGTCTTATCTGCAGAAAATCGCAGTGTTTTTCGCCAGCCTCGGCGTGGTGAACGAGTTGTATCAGGTTGGCGGCTTTTCTTGGGCGACACTGGTGGTCGTGGTCGGTTATCCGCTGTACTTCGTGCTGCGCAAATACCTGAAGACCGACAACCTGGGTGGCCTGTGGGTCGACATGACCCTGATGCTGCCCATCGCCTACTGGCTTGTGCAGGGTGGTGAACAAGGGCTGGCGGTGTTCGATCAATATCCGGGGCTGATGTGGCTGATTCCGCTGCTCGGCCTGATCAGTGCCTCGGCACTGGTGGTGTACATCATCGCCAGCCGCCTGTTGCCGTTCAGTCTGTTTGGTTTGTTGAGTTATGTGGAACCGGTGTTGTTGCTCGCGGTGGCGTTGTTGTTGGGGAAAGCATCAAGCCGGGAGAATGGCTGACCTACATCCCCATCTGGCTGGCGGTGGGGGTGCTGGTTTTCGAGGGCTTCAAGCATTTGACGCGGCAACGCCACTCTTGAATGCAACACAAGACAAATGTGGGAGCGAGCCTGCTCGCGAAGTCGTCAGACCAGTCAACATGACTGTTGAATGAAAGACCGCATTCGCGAGCAGGCTCGCTCCCACAGGTTTTGTATGAAGCAAAAAAATCCCGGCCCTGCATCTCTGCAGGCCGGGATTTTTTTATTTCCGGTGCGAATTACTCGGTGGTCAGCACACCACGACGCACCTGGTCACGCTCGATCGATTCGAACAGCGCCTTGAAGTTGCCTTCGCCGAAACCATCGTCGCCTTTGCGCTGGATGAACTCGAAGAACACCGGGCCCATCAGGGTTTCCGAGAAAATCTGCAGCAGCAGACGCTTGTCGCCCTGCTCCGACGCGCCGTCGAGCAGGATACCCCGCGACTGCAACTGGTCGACCGGCTCGCCGTGATTCGGCAGGCGACCTTCGAGCATTTCGTAGTAGGTGTCCGGTGGAGCGGTCATGAAGCGCATACCGATTTTCTTCAACTGATCCCAAGTTTTGATCAGGTCATCGGTGAGGAACGCAACGTGCTGGATGCCTTCGCCGTTGAACTGCATCAGGAACTCTTCGATCTGCCCGGCGCCCTTGGACGACTCTTCGTTGAGCGGGATGCGGATCATGCCGTCCGGTGCGGTCATGGCTTTGGACGTCAGGCCGGTGTATTCGCCCTTGATGTCGAAGTAACGGATTTCACGGAAGTTGAACAGCTTCTCGTAGAAGTTCGCCCAATAGGCCATGCGACCGCGATACACGTTGTGGGTCAGGTGGTCGATGATCTTCAGGCCGGCGCCGACCGGGTTGCGATCAACGCCTTCGATAAATACGAAGTCGATATCGTAAATCGAGCTGCCTTCGCCGAAACGGTCGATCAGGTACAGCGGCGCGCCGCCAATGCCTTTGATCGCCGGCAGATTCAGCTCCATCGGACCGGTTTCGATGTGGATCGGCTGAGCGCCGAGTTCGAGCGCGCGGGAATAGGCTTTCTGCGAATCCTTGACGCGGAACGCCATGCCGCAAACGGACGGACCGTGTTCGGCAGCGAAGTACGAGGCGACGCTGTTGGGTTCGTTGTTGAGGATCAGGTTGATCGCGCCCTGACGATACAGGTGCACGTTCTTGGAGCGGTGGGTCGCGACCTTGGTGAAGCCCATGATCTCGAAGATCGGTTCCAGGGTGCCGGGAGTCGGCGCTGCGAACTCGATGAACTCAAAGCCCATCAGGCCCATTGGATTTTCGTATAAATCTGCCATGGTGACGCCTCATCATTTCTTATCAATTAACCAGGGTTATTTGTCAGGAAAGTGATGTGCAAGGAGGCGCGCAGGAGATGCCACGCACGCTGCGGGCGAGAAAGTCTCCGTAGATCAGTTGAAACCCGAATATCTTCATTGTCGACCCAAGGCTCTTGCGGGCGAGGCTTCTGCTGCCAGAAGACGATTATTATTGTATGCGTAACCCGATTCTACACAGCGTAACCATGCCTGTCTGCCCTCTGTATAAAATCCCTTTTTGTGCGTACGGCACAAGAGCCATCTGCCATCTATTATCCCTCTGGCTCGATTGTTTACCGAGGGCCCGATTCCGACGCCACAGGATGTATCCATGCCGCTGACTGCAAGATCCCGCCGCAAGCGCAGCACCCGCATCGTCGTCACCTTGCTCAGCGGTCTGCTGCCAATCGTACTGGGCAGTGCGATCCTCTATATGCAGGCGGAACGCACTCTGGAGCAAAGCGCTGCGCAAACTGCCGAGCAAGCTTTACGCCAGTTCGAGCTGATGCTCGACAACACCGCCGAGGCGGCGCGAATCCTGTTGCCGTTAGCGGGGAAAGACTGTGAAGAAGTCAAACTGGCTTTGCGCGAACAGGTGACCCGTCGCCCTTTCGTGCGCTCGACCAATCTGGTCTGGGAGAACAATCTCTATTGCAGCTCACTGTTCGGCCAGTTCAAGGAAGCTGTCAATGCCGGGGACTACCACAAGGGCAAACTATGGCTGATGAATGGCAATCCGGTGACACCCGATACGGCATTGCTTATCTATCGTCTCAGCGACGGTCCTGGTGGCGCACTGACCACCCTTGATGGTTATCACCTGAGCAATATCCTGCGCCTGATCGGCCGCCAGACATTACTGATGTTGCAAGTGGGCGATAACTGGCTGACCGCCGACGGCCAAGTTCACCAGGGGCCGCTGCCGGCATTGCCGGTAGCGCATAGCGTGCTGGAATCCGCGCGTTATGGCTTCAGCGTCTCGGCTGGTTACCACGAGGGTGAAACCTGGCGTTACATGGCGGCTGAGTATCCACCCCTGTTCAGCCTGTTGATTTTCTTCGGCGCAGTTTCCGGTGCCATTGGCCACTTCGTGCAGAAACGCTCAACCTCGCCCAGCCACGAAATGCTGCGCGCGCTGGAAGCCGGCGAGTTCATTGCGTACTTCCAACCGGTGGTTCACGCCGACACCAAGCGATGGTCCGGCGCCGAAGTACTGATGCGCTGGAATCATCCGAAAGAGGGGCTGGTGCGTCCGGATCTCTTCATTCCGTTTGCCGAGCACTCCGGGTTGATCGTGCCCATGACCCGCTCTCTGATGCAACAGACGGCCGTCCTGCTGGGCCCACAAACGGCAACCTTCGACAAACCGTTTCATATAGGCATCAACATCACTGCCAGCCATTGCCAGGACCTGGAGCTGGTTGAGGACTGTCGCGATCTTCTGGCAGCATTTGAGCCAGGCAGCGTGGAGCTGGTGCTGGAACTGACCGAGCGCGAGCTGATCGAGCCGAACGACATCACTTTGCAGCTCTTCGAGCAGTTGCACGCATTGGGTGTAAAAATCGCGATCGACGACTTCGGTACGGGGCACTCGAGCCTTGGTTATCTGCGCACCTTCAATGTCGACTTTCTGAAAATCGATCAGAGCTTCGTGGCCATGATCGGAATAGACGCGTTATCGAGGCATATTCTTGATTCCATCATCGAGCTGTCCGCGAAACTGGACTTGGGTATTGTTGCCGAAGGTGTCGAAACGCAGGCTCAGGCGGATTATCTGACCAAGCATAACGTTAAGTTTCTGCAGGGCTACTTGTACGGTAAACCGATGCCTGCCGCAGATTTCATCGACACATTATCTCAGCATTAAGTAGCTAGCACGGACCGTCGGACAGCCGCACCAAATTGATACAAATAGTCATTGTTGTTACATGGCGACAACATCAGGATTTACTCTTGTCGCATTAACTACTACAATTTTTTCAACCTGAGCCAGACTGGCAGGTGAGCCAATTATCACCGAGTCGCTTCCAGGCGGCTGGCTTATAGCTTTGTTTGCGGTTGGTATCAGCCAAACACACTATTGGAGTAAAGATATTGTCCAGACTCGCTGAATTTCGCGCAGCTGAAAAGGCCCTTCAGGAACAGCTCAAACAGCTGGAATCGCTGAAGAATGATGCCGGGCTCAAGAAAGAAATCGAATTCGAAGAAAAGCTCCAGGGACTGATGAAAACCTATGGCAAAGGCCTGAAAGACATCATCGCCATCCTCGATCCAAACCCGGCGAAGTCCGGTCTGCAGCAGTCCGCAGCGCCGAAGACCCGTCGCGCTCGCGTGGTCAAGGTTTACCAGAATCCGCACACTGGCGAGCTGATCGAAACCAAAGGTGGCAACCATCGCGGTCTGAAAGCCTGGAAAGAACAGTACGGTGCCTCCACCGTTGATTCGTGGTTGCGCGGTTAATCTGACGTCAACAAAAAAGCCCTGCTCGATGCAGGGCTTTTTTATTGACAATATCTAACAAATGAAATGATTTTCATCAAACAAGTTCGAGATCTGTGTAACGTTGCTGAATCATCACACCTAAACATTTTGCTGCTTCATGTTGCGCCGAGCAAGGGATCCAACTTTGTGCTTAATCCTTTCCGGCAATCAAGCAATCGCTAGTTAGTACGAACGTTTATAGTTTCAAGCTGTTGCGCGCCGCCTGTATGTCGTCGGCGCTTGCCTTATAAACGTCGGCCTGGCCGGCGTAAGAAAGTACATAAGCCTTGTCTGTTTCCACGGCTACTACCAATGTTTGGGATAAAACGTGTCGACCGTTTTCGGTCACCGTGCAGGTTGTCTCCAAGCCAGTCAATGAAGCCAGTGCCGCCGGATGAATTCGGTTGCAGACGCTCTGATAGCCGCTACGAAAGAAATCCTTTTGGATGGATGTGCGCATCTCCTGCAGCACGCCTTGCAAATTGACCTGATGCCCCGCCTCTACTTGGGTCGTGGTCAACTCCATCACCATTACCTGATTACCGTCGGCATCGTGTTTCACCGCTCTTTGTCGCGAGACTGGCGGCGCGGTGTCTGGCAACGCCTCGATCTCCCAGCCCGCCGGCCAAATGATGCTGGGTTCGGCCATGACAGGGAAAGCCACAGCCGACAAGGCAAAACAAACAAACACGGAATTAAACAGTCGGATCATTGCCGGACGCACTCGTAGACAGAAGGCAAAGTCTGAGCCCCGCCCTCGCGCAGGGCAAGCCCGCGTTGCATTTGGCGATGCCGGCCGGCATGCGTATCATTGCGCCCATTCACTCGCCCATTGTTATTGGAGGGCCCATGAGCCTCAACGAACTGAACACTTTTCCAGGCGTGACTGCCACGCCAGACAGCGCAACCCGCAACTTCGTGTTCAACCACACCATGCTGCGCGTGAAGGACATCACCAAGTCGCTGGATTTCTACACCCGTGTGCTGGGTTTCTCGCTGGTCGAGAAGCGTGATTTCCCGGAAGCCGAGTTCAGTCTGTACTTCCTCGCACTGGTCGATAAAGCGCAAATCCCGGCCGATGCCGCTGCGCGTACCGAGTGGATGAAGTCGATCCCCGGCATTCTCGAACTGACCCACAACCACGGCACCGAAAACGATGCCGACTTCGCCTATCACAACGGCAACACCGACCCGCGCGGCTTCGGCCACATCTGCATCTCTGTGCCGGATATCGTCGCTGCATGTGCACGCTTTGAAGAGTTGGGCTGTGATTTCCAGAAGCGTCTGACCGATGGCCGGATGAAGAGCCTGGCGTTCATCAAGGATCCGGATGGCTACTGGGTCGAAATCATTCAGCCTGCGCCGCTGTAACTGACGATATAAATCCATTGTGGGAGCGAGCCTGCTCGCGAAGGCGTCCGTTCAGCCAACGTATCGTTGAATGACAATCCGCTTTCGCGAGCAGGCTCACTCCTACACATGGATTTGTGCCAGGCATAAAAAAACCCATGATCGCTCATGGGTTTTTTCATTTCAGGCCTGAGGCTTACGCCGGTGCCGAAGTCCGGATCAAGTGATCGAACGCACTCAGCGAAGCCTTGGCGCCCTCGCCCACTGCGATCACGATCTGCTTGTACGGCACAGTCGTCACGTCACCTGCTGCGAAGATCCCCGGAATCGAAGTCTCGCCACGGTTGTCGACAATGATCTCGCCGCGCGGCGACAGCTCGATGGTGCCCTTCAGCCAATCGGTGTTCGGCAGCAGACCGATCTGTACGAAGATGCCTTCCAGCTCAACCGCGCGCAATTCCTCAGTCGTGCGGTCCTTGTAGCGCAGACCGTTGACCTTCTCGCCATTGCCGGTGACTTCAGTGGTTTGCGCACTGGTGATCACGGTGACGTTCGGCAGGCTGTGCAGCTTGCGCTGCAACACGGCGTCGGCACGCAGTTGTACGTCGAATTCCAGCAGCGTTACGTGCGACACGATACCGGCCAGATCGATGGCTGCTTCAACGCCGGAGTTACCGCCGCCGATCACCGCCACGCGCTTGCCCTTGAACAGCGGGCCATCGCAGTGCGGGCAATACGCCACGCCCTTGTTGCGGTACTCCTGCTCGCCCGGGACGTTCATTTCGCGCCAGCGTGCGCCGGTCGCAAGAATCACGCTTTTGGCTTTCAAAGTTGCGCCACTGGCGAAGTGGACTTCGTGCAGCTCGCCGTTCTTGCCCGGGATCAGCTTGTCGGCACGTTGCAGGTTCATGATGTCGACGTCGTACTGCTTGACGTGTTCTTCCAGCGCCGTGGCCAGTTTCGGCCCTTCGGTTTCCTGCACGGAAATGAAGTTCTCGATGGCCATGGTATCGAGCACCTGACCGCCAAAGCGTTCAGCCGCGACACCGGTGCGGATGCCTTTACGTGCGGCATAAATAGCCGCCGAAGCACCGGCCGGGCCACCACCAACGACCAGCACATCAAAGGCATCCTTGGCGCTGATCTTCTCGGCCTGACGCACGATGGCGCCGGTGTCGAGTTTGGCGAGAATTTCTTCCAGGCCCATGCGGCCCTGGCCGAAGTTTTCACCGTTCAGGTAGATGCTCGGTACGGCCATGATCTTGCGATCGTTGACTTCGTCCTGGAACAGCGCGCCGTCGATGGCGACGTGGCGAATGTTCGGGTTGAGCACGGCCATCAGGTTCAGCGCCTGGACGACGTCCGGGCAGTTCTGGCAAGACAGCGAGAAGTAAGTCTCGAAGGTGAATTCGCCTTTGAGCGAGCGAATCTGCTCTATCACTTCAGCACTGGCTTTCGATGGGTGGCCACCGACTTGCAGCAGCGCCAACACCAGCGAGGTGAATTCGTGGCCCATTGGAATGCCGGCGAAACGCAGGCTGATGTCGGCTCCAGGGCGATTGATCGAGAACGATGGCTTGCGGGCATCGTCACCGCTGTCGATCAGGGTAATTTGGCTCGAAAGACTGGCAACGTCTTTCAGCAGGTCCAGCATTTCACGGGATTTCGCACCGTCGTCGAGGGATGCAACGATCTCGATCGGTTGGGTGACCCGTTCCAGGTACGATTTCAACTGGGCTTTAAGATTGGCGTCCAACATACGGGCGATTTCCTTTATTTGAGGCGAAAAAAGCCCGAGCGAATCTCGCCCGGGCATTTTTATTGGGCGGTGCAGCTAACTTAAGAAGGTGCGGCGTGCCGCCTGCGTTGCATGTCACAGACTTAGATCTTGCCGACCAGGTCCAGCGACGGAGCCAGAGTGGCCTCGCCTTCTTTCCACTTGGCCGGGCAAACTTCGCCTGGGTGTGCAGCGACGTACTGAGCAGCCTTGATTTTGCGCAGCAGCTCGGAAGCGTCACGGCCAACGCCGCCATCGTTCAGTTCAACGATTTTGATCTGGCCTTCAGGGTTGATCACGAAGGTGCCACGGTCAGCCAGACCAGCTTCTTCGATCAGCACGTCGAAGTTGCGCGAGATGACGTGGGTCGGGTCGCCGATCATGGTGTATTCGATTTTGCCGATGGCTGGCGAAGTGTTGTGCCAGGCAGCGTGAGCAAAGTGGGTGTCGGTCGAAACGCTGTAGATTTCCACGCCCAGCTTCTTGAACTCAGCGTAGTTATCGGCCAGGTCTTCCAGCTCGGTTGGGCACACGAAGGTGAAGTCGGCTGGGTAGAAGAACACAACGGACCACTTGCCTTTCAAGTCAGCATCCGAGACTTGAACGAAGTCGCCGTTTTTGAACGCGGTAGCTTTGAACGGTTTTACTTGGCTGTTGATGATAGGCATCGATGACTCTCCGTCAGGGGTTATGAAGTTGATGGGTGAATCCTACCCACTCACTCGACGGAAGGCTCATTGGCAAACCTGATACTGCTGATTTGTTTTCGCTATTAGCTGGCTGTATTAATAGAAGAAAACGATCTCTACGGTTGATCCGGTTTATCCATAATCCGAGCCATTCCCTGGAATGGGCTGACCTCAACATAGCGCATGGCGGATTTCATGTCTTTCCAGCCGACGTAACTCATCAGCGATTTAAGATCCCAGCCGCTTTGATGCGCCCAAGTGGCAAAGCCACGCCGCAGCGAATGACTGGTGTAGTTCGCGGCGGCAATCCCGGCGCGCTGCAACGCCTGGCGCAACAAGGGAATGATGCTGTTGGCGTGCAAGCCCTCCTCGCTCAGATTGCCCCAACGATCAATGCTGCGGAATACCGCGCCGCGTACCAGCGCGGCCTCGGTGATCCAGTCGATGTAAGCCTGCACCGGACACAGCTTGAGCAGCGCCGGGGCCTGATAGGTCTGCCCGAGGTTTTCCCGGTCGCCCTTGCTGCGCGGCAAATACAAAGTGATGCCCTTGCCAGCACTCGCCTGCACATGCTCGATCTGCAAACGACATAACTCATCGCTGCGAAAGCCGCGCCAGAAGCCCAGCAAAATCAGCGCGCGGTCCCGATAAGCCTTGAGCAAGGTCGGGCGATCCTGTTCTTGCCGCGCGGTGTGCGCTTCCTGCTCCAACCAATCGATCACGCGTTGCAAATCCTGCAGTTGCAACGGCTCGGCCTGTTTTTCCTGTGCCGGATGCAGAGCACGAATGCCCTTGAACACCTTGCGCACCACTGGCGCCTTTGTCGGATCGGCAAAACCCTGACTGTTGTGCCACTGCGCCAGTGCCGACAGACGCAGCTTCAGAGTGTTGATCGACAGCACGCCAGCGTGCTCCACCAGATAGCGCGCAACGCTGTCGGCAGTAGCCGGGAGAAATCCGCCCCACGTTACCTCGAAGTGCTCAATGGCCATGCGATAGCTGCGGCGGGTGTTGTCCCGCGTGGCGGCTTGCAGATATCGATCGATGTCACTCATGGGCAGTTTTCTCGCTGGCGTACGGGTTCAGACATGCAGAGGCGCATTTTGCCGCCTGACATTGGGTAATACCAGTATATCCCGCCTGTTTTATTTCAAATGTTTACCTATATTTTCAGCATGGTACACTGCGTACTTTAGTGGCATGTACCACAGTACGTAACCGTAGGAGTTCACATGGCCCGTGGCGGCATTACCAAAGCACTGGTGCAAATCGCGCGCACAGCGATCCTGGCTCGCGGCGAACACCCAAGCATCGATGCAGTACGCATCGAAATGGGCAACACCGGCTCGAAAACCACGATCCATCGCTATCTGAAAGAACTGGATGACGGCGCCCAACCAATAGAAGCATCAGCAGAGCCGATCGATGACGAACTGACCGCTCTGGTTTCTCGCCTCGCCCAGCGCCTGAAAGAACAGGCTCAGGAGCCCATCGAGCAAGCCCGCGAACAGTTCGAGGAGCAACGCGAAGCACTGGAAGCCGAGCTGAAACAGGTTCGCCAGGCGCTGGAAAAACTCGAACACGACCACGACATTCAGGGCGCCGCCCTGCAACGCGAATCCGAAGCGCTGAGCAACACCCGCTCGATGCTGCAGACCGAACAGACGCGCAACGCCGGTCTCAACCAGGCATTGGCCGACTTTGAATTGCGCTTGCAGGACAAGGACGAGCAGATCCGCTCACTGGAAGAAAAACACCTGCACGCACGCGATGCGCTGGAGCATTACCGCAACGCGACCAAGGAACAGCGCGAGCAGGAACAAGCCCGCCATGAGGGGCAAATCCAGCAGATCCAGGCCGAACTGCGTCAAGCGCAGCAGAGTGCGCTGGTGCGTCAGGATGAGATCACTCAGCTGCACCGCGACAACGAACGCCTGCTTACCGAAAACCGTGGCACCCAGCGCGAGCTGAACTTGTTGCAGGATCAGCTCAAGCAGAGCAATCAGCGTCAGGATCAATTGCTTGAGCAGGCGACGCGCATGGACAGCGAGCGCACCCTCCTCCAGGAACGTTTGCGCGTGGCGACACTGGAAAGCCAGGCACTCAAGCAGAGCGTAGACGAGCAGACGCAGCTCAATCAGTCACTGGAAAAGGAATTGCTCAAAGCACAGGCGAGCCTTGAGGACAGCCAGCGTCTGGCGGCTGCCGTTGCGGCAGCCCCAGATTCGGCCAAAGCGAAAGCCCCTTAAGCGCTGACCGGCGTGCGCATGGTGACGAACTCTTCGGCAGCCGTCGGGTGCACCCCGATGGTGTCGTCGAAGTCGCGCTTGGTCGCGCCGGCTTTCAAGGCGATCGCCAGACCTTGCACAATCTCGCCAGCGTCCGGGCCGACCATGTGGCAGCCAAGCACCTTGTCGGTCTTGGCATCGACTACCAGCTTCATCAGGGTTTTCTCCTGACAGTCAGTCAGGGTCAGCTTCATCGGCCGGAAGCGACTTTCGAAGATCACCACTTCGTGGCCACATTCGCGCGCTTCTTCTTCGCTCAAACCGACTGTGCCGATGTTCGGCAGGCTGAACACGGCGGTCGGGATCATCTTGTAGTCCACCGGGCGGTATTGCTCCGGCTTGAACAGACGCCGCGCCACAGCCATGCCTTCGGCTAGCGCGACCGGTGTCAGCTGCACGCGACCAATGACGTCGCCCAGCGCCAGAATCGACGGCTCGGTGGTTTGATACTCGTCGTCGACTTTGATGAAGCCCTTATCATCGAGCTGAACATCGGTATTTTCCAGGCCCAGATTGTCCAGCATCGGACGCCGACCGGTGGCGTAGAACACGCAATCAGCTTCGAGTACACGACCATCCTTGAGCGTCGCTTTCAAGCTACCGTCGGCCTGTTTGTCGATGCGTGCGATGTCGGCATTGAATTGCAGATCGAGGCCGCGCTTGGTCAATTCTTCTTGCAGGTGCTTGCGCACCGCCCCATCGAAACCACGCAGGAACAGATCACCGCGATACAGCAGCGTGGTGTTGGCGCCGAGACCATGGAAAATCCCAGCAAACTCGACGGCGATATAACCGCCACCCACCACCAGCACACGCTTGGGCAGCTCTTTGAGGAAGAACGCCTCGTTCGAACCGATCGCGTGCTCGTGCCCCGGGATTTCAGGGATCTGCGGCCAGCCGCCAGTCGCGATCAGGATATTCTTGGCGGTGTAGCGTTCGCCGTTGACCTCAACCTCGTGCGGCCCAACGATTTTCGCGTGCGCCTCGTGCAGGGTCACGCCGCTGTTGACCAGCAGATTGCGATAAATGCCGTTGAGGCGATTGATCTCGCGATCCTTGTTGGCGATCAGCGTGGCCCAGTCGAAGTTGGCCTCGCCCAGGTTCCAGCCAAAACCGGACGCCTGCTCGAAGTCCTCGGCAAAGTGCGCGCCGTAGACCAGCAGCTTTTTCGGCACGCAACCGACGTTGACACAGGTGCCACCCAGGTAACGGCTCTCGGCCACCGCCACTTTCGCCCCGAAGCCGGCGGCAAACCGCGCAGCTCGCACACCGCCGGAACCGGCACCAATCACATAAAGGTCAAAATCGTAGGCCATTTCTATCTCCTCGGCAGGCCATCAGCATACCCGCAGTCATCCATTGGGCAAGCACTGCCATCCATATAAGGGCGGAAAATGAAAAAGCCACCCGGAGGTGGCTTTCTTTTGCAGACGAGGCAAACGCTATCAGTAAGCTTTGCCAGTCTTGTAGAAGTTTTCGAAGCAGAAGTTGGTCGCGTCGATGTAGCCTTCAGCGCCACCGCAGTCGAAACGCTTGCCCTTGAACTTGTAGGCCATCACGCAGCCGTTCTGGGCCTGCTTCATCAGGGCGTCGGTGATCTGGATTTCGCCGCCCTTGCCTGGCTCGGTCTGTTCGATCAGGTCGAAGATGTCCGGGGTCAGGATGTAGCGACCGATGATCGCCAGGTTCGACGGCGCGTCTTCCGGCTTAGGCTTCTCGACCATGCTGTGTACGCGGTAGATGTCATCGCGGATCATTTCGCCAGCGATTACGCCGTACTTGTTGGTTTCCTGCGGATCGACTTCCTGGATAGCGACGATCGAGCAGCGGAACTGCTTGTACAGCTTGACCATCTGGGTCAGCACGCCGTCGCCATCGATGTTGACGCACAGGTCGTCCGCCAGGACCACGGCGAACGGTTCGTCACCGATCAGCGGGCGGCCAGTCAGGATCGCGTGGCCCAGACCTTTCATTTCGGTCTGACGGGTGTAGGAGAACGAGCACTCGTCCAACAGCTTGCGGATGCCGACCAGGTACTTTTCCTTGTCGGTGCCCTTGATCTGGTTTTCCAGCTCGTAACTGATGTCGAAGTGGTCTTCCAGAGCACGCTTGCCACGGCCAGTGACGATGGAAATCTCAGTCAGGCCCGCGTCCAGTGCTTCTTCAACGCCGTACTGGATCAGTGGCTTGTTTACCACCGGCAGCATTTCTTTAGGCATGGCTTTGGTCGCTGGGAGGAAGCGAGTGCCGTAACCGGCTGCTGGAAACAAGCATTTCTTGATCATATAAGTCCTTGAAAAGGCTGTGTGTACGAGTTTCGAGGCAGTCTAATCAGGCGGCGTGCGCCTTACAATGCCCCGCGCTGGCTAACCGATGCCAACATAGAGAAATATTCGCGCGGATAGTTCCTTGCGGTTTTTTCAGCGGCGAATTCAGCGTAGCTCAAGATCCGGGCAAACTGGATCACCATACGCTTATCGGCCCCCAATGCGAGCATTTGCCGCTATCATGGCGGCTTTGAACCAGCGAACGAGAAAGACCAGATGGCTGCGGTAAAAATCATCAACGGGTATGTGATCGACAAGAAAGACGGCAAGTGGACGCTGACCACCACCAACGGCGAACACATCGCCGGGCCTTTCGACAGCGAGCAGATGGCGACGGATGTCGCCTCGGTGTTCACCGATACACCTGCTTCTTCCAAGCGCCGTGGCAAGGATCAGGACTGATCCTGTCAGCACTTGCGCCAAGCCCTGCCAGCACGCAGGGCTTTTTGTGCCTTGTTGGCAAACAAGTGGCCAATCGCTATAACCTTTTCATCGCGGCGCTGTCAGAGCATCCAGTCCCCCACTTGAAGATCACGCAACCATGAACCTCAACAAACTGCAGCCGCTCTTCGCGGTACTGGTACTCAGCGGCTGTGCCACCTCGCAGCCGACCTATCTGAATAATGGCGAACAAGGTCTGAGCATCGACTGCTCGGGCGAAGCCAACTCCTGGGCCATGTGCTACGAAAAGGCCGACGCCTCTTGCGCAGGCACCGGTTATCGCATCGTCGGCACTGATGGCACACCGGCGCCCAAGGAAGATGACAAAACCCTGGGCGTTGACGTTGGCAATTACAAGACGCGCAACGTCGTGGTTGTCTGCAAGTAAGCCTTACATGTGGATTTCGGCGAATTTGATCCCGAGGCCACGGACGACCTCGATCAGATCGTCGAGCCGACTGAAGGACTCGACTTCATCATTGTCATCCACCAGGAAGTAACTGCGCCCTGCGCTCTTCTTGAAAAACACGATCCACTCACCGGGATTCGCCGGGTTCTGGATGACGTGGGTGGCAGAGATAAGGCCCTCTGCGTGGCGTTCGCGCACGTGCTCTCGCTTCATCGCAACTCCAAAAATGACGATGCCGTCACAGCAGGACTGTGACGGCATCGGGTGCTGATGTTCGCTAGTCTATCAGCCGGAAATGCAGGCGTTCGCGGCTTTCTGCACATCGTGAGGGCGAACCGGCACGTTGGACATGCGCTCATGCAGCTTGATGCTGCTACCGCCAGCGCGATCTTCGATATCAAACACGGCTGCCGGGCCTGAAGACAATTTGCCCGGGACGATGACTCGCACTCCGTCCTTCTGCGGCTGCACCTGCAACGCGCCGCGACTGTCAGCGAGCTTGTCGGTCAGGCACTGCGCATACTCCTGGGGCTTTTTGCCGGAGATCACGCTCATGGTTGGCAGCGTCTCATTGATTTCGGAAACATTTGCGCAACCGGCCATCGCCAGAATCAACGGCACACACACCACACCCCACTTCATATGAATCCTCCGTTAAAGACCGTCCGACAGCACAAATGCTGCTTTTCTCCGGGGTCCTGTGCATTTAACCCGCCCGCCGTGGCGAAGTTCTGTTCAAAATTTGTCAAAGCAACGCCCGACGGCCAGATAATAACCCGTGCGGGCTGATAAACTGCGCCCATCGACAAGCTATCGTTTTGATTTAGTAGAAAAAGCCCTTCTGGAGGCGCCCATGAAATTCATTCACCAGCGCGAGCACCTCAACGAAGACGACATCGTCGTCATTCAATGCTCGCAGATGTGCAACATCCGTTTGATGAACGACGCCAACTTCCGCAGCTTCAAAAATGGCGGCCGTCACACCTATCACGGCGGCGCGTTCGATACCTTCCCGGCACGCATCACGGCCCCGAGCACCGGCTTCTGGAACATCACCATCGACACCGTCAACCGCCGCGCGATCAGCGTGACGCGCAAGCCGACGCTGACCCATTCAATCAAGATCATCCGTCGTTCCAGCACTAAACTGAGCTGAGACGCGCAGCCTATTCTGAAAGGGAAACACGACCGTGGCGCAAAAACCAAATACGTGATCAAGTACAAACTGGACGGTGAACAGCGTTTCGAATTCGCCGAGCTGGAAACCGGCACTGACGAGGAAGCGAAAGCGGCGCTGAAGAAAATGCACGCTGACGAAGAACTCAGTGACATCAAGGTCAGCAAAGCGCTGTAACCGAACCATGCAACCGACCACGTTTGACCTGTTCGCCGACAACGAACCTGTACAGCAATCCCGCGCCGAGCAGATCGGCGAACAATCGTGGGTGCTGCGCGGATTCGCTTTGCCGCAGGTCGAGCAGCTGCTGACCGAGCTCGAAGCCATTCTTGCCGCCGCCCCGCTACGCCACATGGTCACGCCCGGCGGTTTCAGCATGTCGGTCGGCACCAGTAGCTGCGGGCAGTTGGGCTGGATCACCGATCGCAGCGGTTACCGCTATTCCAGCGTCGATCCACTCAGCGGCTTGGCGTGGCCGTCGATGCCGGCGGTGTTTGCCGATCTCGCGCACGAGGCGGCGGAACGCGCGGGCTTCCCGGGTTTTCAGGCCGACTCCTGCCTGATCAACCAATACGTCCCCGGCGCCAAGATGTCGCTGCATCAGGACAAGGACGAAAAGGGTTATGCCGCGCCCATCGTTTCGTTGTCGCTGGGTCTGCCGGCGATGTTTCTGTTTGGTGGCTTCGAGCGCAGCGATAAAAGCCAGCGCATCCCGCTGCTGCATGGCGACATGGTGGTCTGGGGCGGCGTGGATCGTCTGCGCTATCACGGCGTGCTGCCAATCAAACCCGGCCATCACCCGCTGTTGGGCGAGCGGCGCATCAACATCACCTTCCGCGTTGCTGGCGATCAGTAAAAGTTTGACCGCAAGGCGCGGAGTGTCGCGAGTTACGATGCTGGTTAACCTGAATCAAACAGGTCAACGGATTCCCTCTCATGGACACGCTTTCGAAGACGATCAGCATTGAAGACGATCCACGCTGGGCCGCTGTGATGGCGCGCGATCCGCGTGCGGACGGGCAATTTGTCTACGCGGTGAAAACCACCGGCATTTACTGCACACCGAGCAGTCTTGCGCGTTTGCCGAAACCGCAGAATGTCGAGTTTTTCGATACCGCCGAATTGGCTGAAGCGGCGGGATATCGGCCAAGCAAACGCGCTAGTAAAGATCAGAGTGATGCGAAGCATGCAGTGCTCATTGCCGCAGCCTGTCGGCAGATCGAGGCGTCCGAGACGCTGCCGGCGCTCAACAGCCTCGCGGCGGGCGCTGGCCTGAGCCCTTTCCATTTCCACCGGCTATTCAAAGCCGCAACAGGCCTGACGCCCAAGGCTTACGCCACCGCGCAACGTTCGCGCAAGCTGCGTGCGCGCCTGGCGGACGGCGGTTCGGTGACCGATGCGCTGTATGACGCCGGTTTCAACTCCAACAGCCGCTTCTACGCATCAGCCGACCAACTGCTGGGCATGAAGCCCACCGACTACCGCGCCGCCGGGCAAAACAACGACATCCGCTTTGCCGTCGGGCAATGCTCGCTCGGGGCGATTCTGGTGGCGCAAAGCGAACGGGGAATTTGCGCGATTCTGCTGGGAGACGATCCGCATCAACTGGTCTGTGATCTGCAGGATCAGTTTCGCAAGGCCAACCTGATTGGCGCCGACCGCGATTTTGAACAGTTGATCGCCAGCGTCGTCGGCTTTGTCGAAGCGCCTGCGACGGGCCTGAACTTGCCACTGGATATACGCGGCACCGCGTTTCAGGAGCGCGTCTGGCAGGCGCTGCGTGAGATTCCCGCAGGCCGCACCGCCAGTTACGCCGAGATCGCGCAACGCATTGGCGCGCCGACTTCGATGCGTGCGGTGGCCCAGGCTTGCGGGGCCAACCGCCTGGCGGTGGCGATTCCCTGCCACCGCGTGGTGCGCAGCGATGGCAACCTTTCCGGCTACCGCTGGGGCGTCGAGCGCAAACGCCAATTGCTTGAGCGCGAACTCAACGATTGACGTCGACCACCACTCTGCCCCGCAGTTGCCCGGCGAGCAGTTTGGGCGCAGCCTCAAGGGCTTCGCTCAAACTGATTTCTTGACTGATCAGTTGCAATAAAGAGAAATCCAGATCCCTGGCCAGTCGGTCCCAGGCCTCGATACGGCGTGCTTTGGGCTGGGTCACGCTGTTGATTCCAGCCAGCGTCACGCCGCGCAGAATGAACGGCGCTACCGAGGCCGGGAAATCCATGCCTTGCGCCAACCCGCATGCCGCAACCACGCCTTCCGAACGCGTGCTGGCGCAAGCGTTGGCCAGTGTATGGCTGCCGACCGAATCGACCACCGCCGCCCAACGTTCCTTCGCCAATGGCTTGCCCGGTTCGGACAAGGTGGCGCGGTCAATGATTTCTGCGGCGCCCAATTGCTGCAGGTATTCATGCTCGGACACACGGCCCGTAGACGCCACCACCCGATATCCCAACTTGCTGAGCAAGGCGATGGCAAAGCTGCCAACCCCGCCGTTGGCGCCGGTGACCAGCACTTCGCCCTGATCAGGTGTCAGGCCATGACGCTCCAGCGCCAGAATGCACAGCATCGCCGTGTAGCCGGCCGTGCCGATGGCCATGGCTTGCGCCGGGGTGAAAGCTGCGGGCAGTGGAATCAGCCAGTCGCCATTGAGCCGGGCCTTTTGCGCCAGGCCGCCCCAATGGCTTTCGCCGACGCCCCAACCGTTGAGCAACACCCGATCGCCCGCCTTGAAATCCGCATGCAAGCTGGACTCGACAGTCCCCGCCAAATCGATCCCCGGCACCATGGGAAACTTGCGCACCACCGGGCTGCTGCCGGTGATCGCCAGGCCGTCTTTGAAATTCAGGGTGCTGTACGCGACGTTCACGCTGACGTTGCCTTCGGGCAGTTGCTGCTCATCGATTTGCTGCAGATTGGCGCGATAACCGCTGTCGTCTTTGTCGATCAGAATGGCGTTGAACATGACGGCCCCTCGAAGATGATTGGAAAAAGCATGCCTTGAAATAGCACATCGCAACACATTGCCACACTCGACTTTGCGCTAACGGCTCGATCAGCCGGGTAAATCCACGGCGGGCGGCTATGCTTTTTCGACGGTTGTGTTTTCCCGGTTGCGCCTTGCAAACCGGTGTGTCGATGGAGCTGACGATGCCTTTCCTGAGCGTTTTACCCTCGTTGCTGATGTTATGTCTGCTGACACTTGGCAATGCCTGGGCAGCCTCACCGGCGGCAAAGCCGAACACGGCGCCAAGCGAGCCGACATGGCCGCAGGTGATCAGCAGCGGCAAGAGCAAGCTGACGGTGTATCAGCCGCAGCTCGACAGTTGGGGCGGCTATACGCTCAATGCCCGCGCGGCGGTCGAAGCCACGGCTGCCGATGGCAAGTCCACCTACGGCATCGTCCAGTTCAGCGCTCATACCCTCGTCGACAAGGCCACTCGCTGGGTCGCGCTCGATCAGTACAAAATCATCAAGGCCGATTTCCCCGCCGATGCGAAACAGGCCGAAACGTGGCTCGCCATCCTGAAAAAAGATGCCGAGAGCCGCAAGAAAACCATTTCACTGGATCAGCTGGAAGCAGCGGTTGGCGTGCTCAACGCTGAACAGAAAGCCGACAGCGCGCCCTTGGAAAACACGCCGCCGACCATCGTCAGTTCCGACCGTCCGGCAATCCTCGTATACATCGACGGCGAGGCGGCCTATCGGCCGGTTGAAGGAACGGAGCTGCAACGGGTGATCAACACGCGCCCACTGCTGCTCAAGGATGCCCAAGGCAAACATTACCTGCACGTATTCGACGGCTGGATGGTTGCCGATCAATTGGCCGGCGATTACACGCGCCTCGCTGCACCGCTGGCCAGTCTGGAAAAAGCCAAACAGGCGGCGATCAAGAGTCGCCAGGTGGACCTGCTCACCGGGCAAAGCGATCCGAAGGACAAGATTCCCAGCCTGGCCAAGCCGCCGCAGCCGAAAATCTTCATCGCCACCACGCCAACGGAACTGTTGGTGACCGACGGCGCCGCGCAATGGCAACCGATTCAGGGGACCAGCCTGTTGTACGTGAGCAACACCACCGGGCACATCTTCAAGGAAATCGGCGACCAGAACAGTTACGTACTGATCTCCGGGCGCTGGTTCCGCGCCAGCGACATGAGCGGGCCATGGACCTTTGTCCCGGCAGACAAGCTGCCGGCCGACTTTGCCAATATTCCTGACGACAGCGCCAAAGAGAACGTCAAGGCCTCGGTAGCCGGCACGCCACAGGCACAGGAGGCGGCCATTGCGGCGACCATCCCGCAGACCTCGGCGATCAAGAAAAGCGCGGTGAAGATGACGGCGCCGCAATTTGACGGTGAGCCGCAGCTCAAAGCGATCAGCAATACGCCGCTGCAATACGTGGTCAACAGCGCCACTCCGATTATTCGAGTCGACAACGACAGTTGGTGGGCGGTGGAGAACGGCATCTGGTTCAGCGCCACCTCGCTGAACGGGCCGTGGAGCGTGGCCACCTCAGTGCCAGCGGTGATTTATTCGATTCCTCCCAGCTCGCCGATGCACTACCTCACGTACGTGAAGGTTTACGAATCCAGCGGCGATACTGTGGTGGTCGGCTACACGCCGGGGTATCAAGGCTCGACGCTGGACCCGGCGACTGGCGTTGTGGTGTACGGCACCGGTTATCCGTATACGCCGTGGGTCGGCAGTGTCTGGTACGGGCCGCCGGTGACTTATGGTTTCGGCGTCGCGATTCGTTACACGCCTTGGACTGGCTGGACCTTCGGCTTTGGATTCGGCTGGAGCTGGGGCGGCAGCACCGTCGCCATGGGCTGGGGTTGGGGCGCCTATCCGTGGTGGGGAAATTACGGCTGGGGCTACGCGTGGGGTCCGCGTCTGTACCCGGCGCCGCTGGCCTGGGGTGGCGCAGCCTACGGTTATCGCGGCGGCGCGGTGGCCTGGGGTCCGGGTGGCTGGGCCGGAACCACCGGCAATCTTTATCATCAGTGGGGTGATCGCGCGACGGTCAGCCGTTATGGCGCCGGCTACAACGCCTGGACCGGCAATCGCTGGGCCGGTCAGGTTGGCGCCTCGTACAACTCGCGTACCGGCATTGCCGCCGCCGGGCAACGTGGCGCGGTGCACAACGCCTACACCGGCAACTACGCTGCCGGGCGCAGCGGCGTGGCAGTCGGCCCGAACGGCGGCGCCATCGCCGGAGAACGGGTTAGCGCTGGCAACGTTCGCAACGGCACTCACGTCAGTGCCAATCGCGGCGCCGTTTACAACCCCAATACTGGCAACACCACGCAATACGGCGGTATCCATGGCCGCGACGGCGGCGCTGCGCGGGTCGGCGATAACGTTTATGCCGGGCGCGACGGCAACGTCTACAAGAAAACCGACAACGGCTGGCAGTCCGTGGCCGGCAGCGGTGCCAACCGGACCAGACCCGCGAACAACAATGCGCAATTGCAGAATCTCAACCGCGAATCCGCCGCACGTAATCTCGGCAATCAGCGCACGCACAACTTCAACCATTCTTCACAAATGATGAACCGTTCGTTTGGCGGTGGCGGAGGATTGCACCGACGCTGAAAAACTGCACGTAATGTTCAGAATTTCAGACTGGCTCCGCAGCCGGTTTTGCTGCTAAAAACCGAATGCCGTCCCTGCCCGTTTCATCGTTCGGAGAATCACTATATGAGCCAGTGGCCAGACACCCGCATCCTTGATCTTCTCGGAATCGAACTGCCGATCATCCAGGGCCCGATGGCCGGCGCGACCAATTCTTCGATGGTGATCGCGGTGTGCAACGCTGGCGGCCTCGGTTCGATGCCGGCGGCGATGCTGAGCATTGAGCAGCTGCGCGAAGAACTGAAAACCATACGCCAGCACACCACCAAGCCATTCAACGTCAATTTCTTCTGCCACCAGCCACCGGCGCCTGATGAACAGCGCGCCCGTAACTGGAAAAACCTGCTCGAACCTTACTACCGCGAGCTGGGTGCCGATTTCGAGGCACCGACGCCGGTGTCCAACCGTGCACCGTTCGACGAAGCCGCGTGCGCCGTGCTCGAAGAGTTCCGGCCCGAAGTGGTGAGCTTTCATTTCGGGCTGCCGGAAAAATCTTTGCTCGATCGGGTCAAGGCTACAGGAACGAAAATCCTTTCGTCTGCCACCACGGTCGAAGAAGCGATCTGGCTGGAGCAGCACGGTTGCGATGCGATCATTGCCATGGGCTATGAAGCCGGTGGCCATCGCGGGATGTTTCTCAGCGATGATCTGAGCACCCAGGTCGGCACCTTCGCCCTGGTGCCGCAGGTGGTCGACGCGGTGCAGGTGCCGGTGATTGCAGCCGGGGCAATTAGCGATGCCCGGGGTGTTGCAGCGGCGTTGATGCTCGGCGCCTCGGCGGTGCAAGTCGGCACGGCATATCTGTTCACGCCGGAAGCCAAAGTCAGCGCCTCACATCACAAGGCCCTGCGCACCGCGAAGGACAGCGAGACGGCTATCACCAACATTTTCACAGGGCGTCCGGCGCGAGGCATTGTCAATCGGGCGATGCGTGAGCTCGGCCCGATGTCGGCAAAGGCGCCGGCCTTTCCATTGGCCGGCGGTGCGCTGATGCCTCTAAGGGCCAAGGATGACGCGGACTTTGCCAATCTGTGGGCCGGTCAGGCGTTGACGCTGGGCAAGGACATCGGCAGCGCTGAACTGACCCGGCAACTGGCCGAGGGCGCACTGGCGAAACTGCACCTTCGTTAAATTCATGGGGCGAGCGAATTTATTCCCTCGCCACTTGGCGGCGTATCGCTATATATTTCCGTATACAGCGATTGCGCCCGTGTATCGGCGTTATCCCAATCCAAGCACGTACCGCCGATCACGGAGCCTTTACATGACACTTGCTGCCACACGCTTGACCCCTGCCTGCCTCGCCTCACTCCTCGCACTATTCAATATCGGCGCCGCGCAGGCTGACGAAGTACAAGTGGCGGTCGCCGCCAATTTCACCGCGCCAATCCAGGCCATCGCGGCCGACTTCGAAAAAGACACCGGCCACAAACTGGTCGCTGCTTACGGCGCAACCGGCCAGTTCTACACCCAGATCAAGAATGGCGCGCCCTTCGAAGTGTTCCTCGCGGCTGATGACACCACGCCAGAGAAACTCGAAAAGGAAGGTGAGACCGTCCAGGGGTCGCGCTTCACCTACGCCATCGGCACCCTGGCAGTGTGGTCAGCGAAAGACGGCTATGTCGATGCTCAAGGCGAAGTACTGAAAACCAATCAATACCAGCACCTGTCCATCGCCAACCCGAAAGCCGCGCCGTACGGGCTCGCCGCCACTCAGGTGCTGGAAAAGCTCAAACTGACTGACGCTACCAAGGCGAAAATCGTCGAAGGCCAGAACATCACCCAGGCCTACCAGTTCGTCTCCACCGGCAACGCCGAATTGGGCTTTGTGGCGCTGTCGCAAATCTACAAGGACGGCAAAGTCAGCAGCGGTTCGGCGTGGATTGTCCCGGCCGCCCTGCATGATCCGATCAAGCAAGACGCGGTGATCTTGAACAAGGGCAAGGACAGCGCCGCTGCCAAGGCCTTGGTCGATTACCTCAAGGGGCCGAAAGCCGCTGCGGTGATCAAATCCTTTGGATATGAACTGTAAATGTCGCTAACCAGCGCCGATTTCGCTGCGATCTGGCTGACCCTGAAACTGGCGTCGCTGACCACCGTGATTCTGCTGGTGATCGGCACGCCGATCGCCTTATGGCTGACGCGTACCTCGTCGTGGTTGCGCGGCCCGATCGGCGCCATCGTCGCCCTGCCGCTGGTGCTGCCGCCGACGGTGATCGGTTTTTACCTGCTACTGGCGCTAGGGCCGCACGGTTTTCTCGGTCAGTTCACTCAATGGCTGGGGCTGGGCACGTTGACGTTCAGTTTCACCGGGCTGGTCATCGGTTCGGTGATCTACTCCATGCCGTTCGTGGTGCAACCGCTGCAAAACGCTTTCTCGGCGATTGGCACCCGCCCGCTCGAAGTCGCGGCGACCTTGCGCGCCAATCCCTGGGATACGTTTTTCAGCGTCATCCTGCCGCTGGCGCGCCCCGGCTTCATCACCGCAGCGATCCTCGGCTTCGCCCACACCGTGGGTGAATTCGGCGTGGTGCTGATGATCGGCGGCAACATTCCCGACAAGACCCGCGTGGTCTCGGTGCAGATTTACGACCACGTCGAAGCGCTGGAATATGCCCAGGCGCACTGGCTGTCTGCGGCGATGCTGGTGTTTTCGTTTCTGGTGTTGCTGGCGCTGTACTCCAGCCGCAAGACCCGCGCAGGCTGGAGCTGATCGATGATTGATGTACGCCTGAAACGCACTTATCCGGGGTTTGAACTGGATGTAGATCTGCAAGTGCCGGGCCGGGGCGTCACGGCGCTGTTTGGTGATTCCGGCTCGGGCAAAACCACCTGTCTGCGCTGCATCGCCGGGCTGGAGCGCGCCGAGCAGGGTTTTGTGCAGATCAACGACGAGATCTGGCAGGACAGTGCCAAGGGCATTTTCGTCCCGCCGCATAAACGTGCGCTTGGCTATGTGTTTCAGGAAGCCAGCCTGTTCCCGCATCTGTCGGTGCTGGCCAATCTGGAGTTTGGTCTCAAACGCATCGCCAAGTCGCAACGCCGGGTCGATATGAACCAGGCCACAGAACTGCTCGGTATCAGCCATTTGCTCGAGCGTCATCCACAGCATCTGTCCGGCGGCGAACGACAGCGCGTCGGCATCGCCCGCGCCCTGCTGACCAGCCCGAAACTGTTGCTGATGGACGAACCGCTGGCGGCTCTCGACAGTCGGCGCAAAAGCGAAATCTTGCCGTACCTGCAACGCCTGCATGACGAACTGGATATTCCGCTGCTGTACGTCAGCCATGCGCAGGATGAAGTCGCGCGTCTGGCCGATCATTTGGTATTGCTCCGTGATGGCAAAGCCCTCGCCAGCGGCCCGATCGGCGAGACCCTCGCACGCCTGGATCTGCCCTTGGCAATGGGCGATGACGCCGGGGTAATCATCGAAGGCCAGGTCAGCGCCTACGACGCCACCTATCAATTGCTCAGCCTGCAACTGCCGGCCACTGCAATGAACATTCGCGTCACCCATGCGCCGATGGCCGTGGGCCAGGCTCTGCGCTGCAAAGTGCACGCGCGTGACATCAGCCTGGCGCTGAACAATGATGCAGCCAGCAGCATTCTCAATCGTCTGCCGGTTACGGTGATCAGTGAACAGGCGGCTGACAACAGCGCCCATGTGCTCATCCGTCTCGATGCCGGTGGCACACCGCTGCTGGCGCGGATCACCCGCTTCTCCCGTGATCAATTGGCCGTGCACCCGGGCCAGCGGCTGTGGGCGCAGATCAAGGCGGTGGCGGTGCTCGCATAAATCATTCGGCACGACGGCCAGCGCCTGCGGTCAATCAGTTACAGACTGCCGTATGACCGAAGGAAACCGCCATGCCCGATACCGTGCTGACAGATGCTCTGCCCGCCGATCTGCATTACGTCGATGACACTCAGCCTGGTATCACCCGCAAGAAACTGCGCGGCAAGTTCGTCTATTTCGAACCGTCGGGACAGCGCATCACCGACCCGGACGAAATCAAACGCATCAATGCCCTCGCGGTGCCGCCGGCCTACACTGATGTGTGGATCTGTGCCGACCCGTGCGGTCATTTGCAGGCCACCGGCCGCGATGCACGCGGGCGCAAACAGTACCGTTATCACGCACGCTGGCGCGAAGTGCGCGACGCCGACAAATACTCGCGCCTGCGCGACTTCGGCCTGGCCCTGCCCAAACTGCGGCGCCAGCTTGAGGCGCTGCTCGACGCCCCGGGCTTCAGCCGCGACAAGGTCATGGCCACGGTGATTACCTTGCTCGACGCCACGCTGATCCGCGTCGGTAATACGCAATATGCGCGGGACAATCGCTCCTATGGCTTGACGACGTTGCGCAGCCGGCATGTCGAGGTCAATGGCAGCGCGATCCTGTTCCAGTTCCGTGGCAAGAGCGGCATCGAGCACCAGATCACGGTCAAGGATCGGCGTCTGGCACGAATCATCAAGCGCTGCCTGGAAATTCCCGGGCAGAACCTGTTTCAGTATTTGGATGAACACGGCGAGCGGCACACCGTTACCTCTTCCGACGTCAACGCTTACCTGCAAAAGCTCACCGGCGCGGCGTTTACCGCCAAGGACTACCGCACCTGGGCGGGCAGCGCGTTGGCGTTGTCGGTGTTGCGCGAGTTGCAGCATGAGTCGGAAACCGAAGCCAAGCGTCATGTGGTGGAAGCCGTGAAGAGCGTCGCCAAACAGCTGGGCAACACGCCGGCGGTGTGCCGCAAGTGCTACATCCACCCCGCCGTGCTCGAACACTTCATGCTCGGCGCCCTCGCCGAACTGCCCCGCCCGCGCCTGCGCAAAGGCCTGCGCGCCGAGGAAGTGGCGCTGGCGATGTTTCTCGAACGCATGTGCGAGGTGACCGAGGCTTCCTGATCGCCGATATCAGAAGCTCATCATGCGCCAGGCAACTGATCTGAGCCTGCCCCGACGCCTTCGCGAGCGAGCCCGCTCCCACATGAGGTTTGCGGGGCTGCCTTGAATTTGGGTTCCGCCGCGATACCTGTGGGAGTGAGCTTGCTCACGAAAGCGTCGAGGCAGGCGAATCATCTGTGTCCGACACATTGCCTTCGCGGGAAGCTCGCTCCCACATGAGGCTTGCGGGGTAGCTGGCATTTGGAGTCCGCCGCGAAACCTGTGGGAGTGGGCTTGCTCACGAAGGCGTCGAGGCAGGCAAATCATCTGTGTCTGACACATTGCCTTCGCGAGCAAGCCCGCTCCCACATGAGGTTTGCGGGGTGCCTTGCATTTGGGTCCCGCCGCGAAACCTGTGGGAGTGGGCTTGCTCACGAAGGCGTCGGGGCAGGCAGATCATCTGTGTCTGACACACTGCCTTCGCGGGCAAGCTCGCTCCCACATGAGGCTTGCGGGGTGGCTTGCATTTGGGTTCCGCCGCGAAACCTGTGGGAGTGGGCTTGCTCACGAAGGCGTCGGGGCAGGCAGATCATCTGTGTCTGACACACTGCCTTCGCGGGCAAGCCCGCTCCCACATGAGGTTTGCGGGGGTGCCTTGCATTTGGGTCCCGCCGCGAAACCTGTGGGAGTGAGCTTGCTCACGAAGGCGTCGTGGCAGGCAGATCATCTGTGTCTGACACACTGCCTTCGCGAGCGAGCCCGCTCCCACATGAGGTTTGCGGGGGTGCCTTGGATTTGGGTTCCGCGCGAAACCCTGTGGGAGTGGGCTTGCTCACGAAGGCGTCGGGGCAGGCAGATGATCTGTGTCTGACACGCTGCCTTCGCGAGCAAGCTCGCTCTCACATGGATTCCGCCGACGAGTTGAGTTGGCTATTTTTTGCACGATCGCACAAGGCTTCTATAGTTGATGTGACACGAATCAACTGCGGTGGCGCCATGGAAGACATTTTCGTCGTGAAGCGTTGCAACAAGATCGTCATTCACGGCCGCCGCGCCGGAGACAGCCAGCAGGAACCCGCCGAAGCATCGGCATGGTTTCGCATCTGCGACACACGCACCGCTGGCTTCATCGGCGACGGCTTTGACGAGCAAGCGGATGCTCAGCGCGAATGTCAGCGCCTCAACGCAGCGAGTTCTCAACTACCGGCCCGCCAGCACTCCGGCTGATGCCCGGCAACAGCGGGTCTATACTGAAACCAGCTGATGGAGCAGCACCCCAACGGCAGAACGCTCGCTACTTGCGGGCTTTTTGTTGCGGTTCAGCGGTTTCATTGAACGGAGGTGTTCCATGTCCGAAAAAGAGTCCATCACTACCCTCCTCACCCTGCTCGACGCCCGCCAGGCGCGCCTGGCAGCCGCCTGCAAAGAGATCGCCGACTGGGTCGACCATCAGGGCGGTCACCCGACGGCATTACGCATCCGCGATCGACTTCACGATATCGAAAAAGACGCGCCGCTGATTCGCGACACGCTCTCGACGCTCAAGCCGATTGACCGGCCGTTACCACGGTTCAGATAGGCGTCAGCGTAAAAGTCCTCTCTGCGTTGGCGCAGAGAGGACGGCAGTTATCGGTTTCCCGGCGCCTCAGTCACCCTTGCCCGTGCGCGTACCGCCGTGGCTGTGCTGTCCGCCGACGCGCGCCTTTTCCGCACGGTCGACTTTCACGTTGACTGAATTCCCGCCCTTCTTGCCGGCTTCCTTGATTTTTTGCGAATCCTCGGCGAATGGTTGGTCCTTGTGATGATGGGTCATGGTCCTGTCCTCCACAGAGTTGTAGTCACACTTCACAGACTCTAGATTGCACAAACTTCAGTTCAACTTCCCGCCGACAAATGGTTATGACTGCCAAGCGAAACGGCAATTAAATTCAGCCGCCGCTTTATGACCAACCCGACCTTTAAAACTTATACGAAGCGGCATGATAAACACCCGCCTGTATAAGTTTCATCACAAACATACCGTTCATCGGCCTAAGTAAAAATTTTCAAAACATTCTTCGCCGGCTCGTAATCGGAGTAGATGTCCGGTGCAACAATGGACACAACTAGCGAAACGTTTATTGATATCGGAGAGCTATCATGACTACAGGAAATAAAAATCCAGGTAACTTCGCGAACGATCGTGAGAAGGCGTCTGAAGCTGGCAAGAAAGGCGGTCAGGCATCGGGCGGCAACTTCGCCAATGACCGTGAGAAGGCATCCGAGGCTGGCCGCAAAGGTGGTCAAAACAGCCACGGTGGTGGTCGCAAGTCCTGAGTGAGCAGCACAAGGGCAGCCCTGCTGCCCTTTGAAATCGGCTGATGGAGCGCAATCATGAGAACGGTAACGGCTTCTGCACGAGGCGAAGTGCAACGAAACAAGGGGGCAGAAGTGTATCCCGAAGCAGCGCGCAGTTCGCAAGTGACGAGGTCGGATGTTTCGCCTGTGTCCCCTTGTGTTGAAAGACAGCAAATCAGTCCACGATACAGGGAAAGCGTTCAGCAGGAATGTTATGAACGCCGGGAACTTACTGTCAACGCAGAGAACTCCCGCACTGCGAATACACAACCTACTTATGAGCGCTCTTCTTAGCAGACCGGCCAAACTTGTAGTTACAAGACAAGCGAGACCCAAACAGCAAACCAATCAGCTAACTAGTCAGCACTTTGCGAATGACGACGGCACGCAGTTTGTGCATCCTTGATTCGCCAGTTGCTATATAGAGAAATGAGGAAGTTTGAAATGGCACAAGATAAACAAGGCGGCATGTCGGTAAACGAAGCAGGTAAAAAAGGTGGGGAAGCCACTTCAGCTTCGCACGACAAAGAGTTCTATCAGGAAATCGGCAGCAAGGGCGGCCAGAACAGCGGCGGCAACTTCAAGAACGATCCGGAACGGGCCGCTGAAGCAGGGAGCAAAGGTGGCCAGAACAGCGGTGGCAATTTTGCCAACGATCGGGACAGAGCGTCCGAAGCTGGCAGCAAGGGCGGTCAGAGCAGCGGCGGCAACTTCGCCAATGATCGGGAAAAAGCTTCTGAGGCTGGACGCAAGGGTGGTCAAAACAGCCATGGTGGCGGGCGCAACAGTTGATGCGCCAGGTGCGGGGAGCGTGGCTCCCCGCCCACTTTCATTCAAGCGAAATTACAGCTATTGCTTAGGAGTCCTGACCAGCCGAGGGAATCGCCATGCCTGTTCACGTCATCAACTTCACCGGCCCGATCAACGCCTCGACCTGCGGTCAATTGATCGATAAAGCCTCGCTCGCCGTAAAGGAAGATGCACCCAGACTGATCGTCAACATCGCCACCATGGGCGGTGAATGCAGTTACGGTTTCACGATGTACAACTTCCTGTTGGCCCTGCCTATTCCCGTGCACACCCATAATCTGGGAACCGTCGAGTCGATGGGCAATATTGTCTTTCTGGCCGGCCAGCGCCGGACCGCCTGTACCCACAGCAAGTTTCTGTTTCACCCTTTCCATTGGCATCTGCAAGGATCGGTCGATCATTCGCGCATGTCGGAATACGCCATGAGCCTGGATTATGACCTGCACCTCTACGCGCAAATCGTCGCCGAACGCACGAGCAACGGGAAGAACGCGCTGGAAACCGAGAAATATCTGACGGCGGCTCCACGCATCATCAATCCGGAAGAAGCGTTGCATTCAGGTTTGATCACGGCGGTCGAGAACACCGAGGTCCATGCAGATTTCGTCTGCTCGTGCATCTATTCGTAAAAGTGCAACTCAATAACGCGTCCCCGTTGGCGCGTTTTTCCATGCATGCAATATGGCCTTCAGCGCTTGGGCAGGCGCGCTTCTCCACTGAAGAAACAACCTTGAACAAGTCGTGAGCCGATCATCCCGCCACCGGCAATTTCTCTGAATTATTCATTTCGCCAGCCCTCCTTCTATATAAGTCACCGGAGAAAATGCATGAGCGCAGCGGATCTGTACGTGATCGATTATCTGCTTCACGCAAAGCCCAGGTCTTTCGTCATCCACACAGCTAACATGAACAATGCCGAAGCCTGGCAATGGGCAAGTTGCGATGCGGGCATTTCGCCGATTGCGCGTCCCGGCCGTCCTCCGTTGAAACGTTATTCCAAGCCAATGGCGGAACGCTTTGGTGTAACTCAAGTGCAGTGGCGGGCATCGGTTCCGCTGATCTGGGAGGAGGATCACGCAAAATGACTGAACACATTTTGAAATTCGGTTTCGGCCGATCCTGGGATGACGAGATGGCCGACAACGCCGCGATGTTCCGCGAAGCTGACTTGCTCGAAGAAGCGGC
Source organism: Pseudomonas sp. B21_DOA (assembly GCA_030544685.1). NCBI lineage: Bacteria > Pseudomonadati > Pseudomonadota > Gammaproteobacteria > Pseudomonadales > Pseudomonadaceae > Pseudomonas > Pseudomonas sp. B21_DOA. The sequence continues at coordinate 4,261,750 of CP086683.1, forward strand.
CTACAAACTCATCGAGGACGACACGGACAATCCTGAAGCCTGGGCTCGTTTCACCGAAGCCAAGGCTCTGGCCGACGCCAAGCGAACGGCGGCCTTTCAGGACTGGATGCGCATCAAACGTGCGATGAGCAAGCCCCGCTCGAAATAGCAGCCTGACGGGTCATGGCTTGAGGATCAGCAGCGGCTCGCCCTTTGGCACGATATAAGTCGCCAGTTCCGCCCCTTGTCGCTGCCGATGTTTTTCGCGACATGCGCAACGCCCGCCGGAATGAACAACGAATCGCCGGCCTTGAGTGTCACTGGCGCTTGCCCTTCAAGCTGATACTCGAACGTGCCGCTGATGACATAGGCGACTTCCACGCCGGGATGAGCATGCCGAGGCGAGGTGACGCCAGCGTCGAAATCGATACGCGCCTGAATCACTTCGCGATTGTCAGCGCCGAGATCCTGGCGAACCAGGTCGGTGCGGCTCAGACCTTTCTGCCAGCTCGTTGCCGGCGCATCCGCCGCATGGGCCAAGCCGGTAAGGGCGGCGAAGACAACGGCAGAAGCCAGAAACAGTGGACGGTACATGGTGATGCCCTCTTTATCGTGATGTTGGTGTGAGGGCTACTTTGGGCTCGGCATGTAGGGCGGATGTGTCTCGAAAGCTGGTTTTGGTGTTGCCATGTGTATCCGTTGAGGGTGGATACACGCTCATACAAACCTGTCACGTGCCGCAGTCAAAAGCCCCTGTCTGAAGGCGCTGATCCTTGTCGAGTCCGCCAGCCTGACCACGCACGGGCCATGCCGGGCGGGAATCTGTAAACTGGCGCGAATTTCATTCACCAGAACAAAGGTTGCCCATGGCCAATCAAGACATCACCTTCACCCCCGATCCGGACACCGATTCGATTTCCTCCGACGTCGCCACCTTCGGCGGGATCATGGTCTCGACGCAGATCCCGACCCGCGCCGATGGCAGCCTGGAACTCGGCGGCATCACCGAGCAAAGCGAGTGCACCCTGCAAGCGTTGAAAGTCGCACTGGAACGTGCAGGCAGTTCGATGGATCGCGTAATGCACTTGACCATCTACCTCACCGACATGGGCGATCGGGCGGCATTCAACGAAGTGTACAAACGCTACTTCGCCAAACCGTGGCCGGTGCGCGCAGCGGTGGGGGTTGCGTCGCTGGCGGTTGAAGGGATGCGTGTGGAAGTGACGGCGATGGCGGCCAAGGGCTGATCGAATTTGCGGATGTCACTCAATGATTTTCGGATGACACTCCGCTTTCGCGAGCAGGCTCGCTCCCACAGTGGATGTATTCCGGCCCGAGCTAACCCTGTGGGAGCGAGCCTGCTCGCGAAGAGGCCGGCACATTCAACACAATAGCTTGCTGACCTTTGCCAATCGCCAGCCACCATCGGGCAGCACACACGTGCCCGCCGCGCGTTTCAGGGGTAGAATGCGCCCCTTGCCCGTGACCGCCTGACTAAAAAACTATGTCCTTGCCCAAGCATCACCTGGAATTGCTCAGCCCTGCCCGCGATGTCGCCATTGCCCGCGAGGCCATCCTGCATGGCGCCGACGCCGTGTACATCGGCGGCCCGAGCTTCGGTGCGCGCCACAACGCCTGCAACGAAGTCAGCGAAATCGCCGAACTGGTCGAATTCGCCCGCCGTTACCACGCGCGCATCTTCACCACTATCAATACCATCCTGCACGACAACGAACTGGAGCCGGCGCGCAAGCTGATCCATCAGTTGTATGACGCTGGCGTCGATGCGCTGATCGTCCAGGATCTGGGCGTGATGGAGCTGGATATTCCGCCGATCGAGCTGCACGCCTCGACCCAGACCGATATCCGCACGCTTGAGCGAGCGAAGTTCCTCGATCAGGCCGGTTTCTCGCAGCTGGTGCTGGCCCGCGAGCTGAACCTGCAGGAAATCCGCGCCATTGCCGATGAAACCGAAGCGGCCATCGAGTTCTTCATCCACGGCGCGCTGTGCGTGGCCTTCTCCGGTCAGTGCAACATCTCCCACGCGCAAACCGGCCGCAGCGCCAACCGTGGCGACTGCTCCCAGGCCTGCCGCTTGCCCTACACCCTGAAAGATGAAAAGGGTGGCGTGATCGCCTACGAAAAACACCTGTTGTCGATGAAAGACAACAACCAGAGCGCCAACATCCGCGCACTGGTCGAGGCCGGCGTGCGTTCGTTCAAGATCGAAGGTCGCTACAAGGACATGGGCTATGTGAAGAACATCACGTCCTATTACCGCCAGCGCCTCGACGAAGTGCTCGAAGACCGCCCGGACCTGGCCCGCGCTTCCAGCGGCCGTACCGTGCATTTCTTCCTGCCTGATCCGGAAAAAACCTTCCACCGTGGCAGCACCGATTACTTTGTCACCGATCGCAAGATCGACATCGGCGCCTTCGATTCGCCGACCTTCACCGGCCTGCCGGTCGGCACCGTGGAAAAAGTCGGCAAGCGTGACATGCAGGTGGTGACGCACGAGCCGCTGTCCAACGGTGATGGTCTGAACGTTCTGGTCAAACGCGAAGTGGTCGGTTTCCGCGCCAACATCGCCGAAGCCAAAGGCGAGTTCGAAGAAGACGGCGAGAAGCGCTACCGCTATCGCGTCGAGCCGAACGAAATGCCCGAGGGCCTGTTCAAGTTACGTCCGAACCACCCGTTGAATCGCAACCTCGATCACAACTGGCAGCAGGCGTTGCAGAAGACTTCTTCGGAACGTCGCGTGGCCCTGAGCTGGTTTGCCCGCCTGCGTGAAGAACAGCTGGAAGTGACCGCGACCAGCGAAGAAGGCATCAGCGCCAGCGTCACCCTCAACGGGCCGTTCGGTGTCGCCAACAAGCCAGAGCAAGCGCTGGAGCAACTGCGTGACCTGCTCGGCCAACTCGGCACCACGCAGTACCACGCCACTGACGTCAGACTTGATGCGCCGCAAGCGTTCTTCATTCCCAACTCGCAGCTCAAGTCCCTGCGCCGTGAAGTGATCGAAGCACTGACTGCGGCACGTGTCGCCGCGCATCCGCGTGGCAGCCGCAAGGCCGAAACCACGCCGCCGCCGGTGTATCCGGATTCGCACCTGACCTTCCTTGCCAACGTCTACAACCAGAAGGCGCGCGACTTCTACCACCGTCACGGCGTCAAGCTGATCGACGCAGCGTACGAAGCCCACGAAGAGCCGGGCGAAGTGCCGGTGATGATCACCAAGCACTGCCTGCGTTTCTCCTTCAACCTGTGCCCGAAACAGGCCAAAGGCGTGACCGGCGTTCGCACCAAGGTCGCGCCGATGCAGTTGATCCACGGCGATGAAGTGCTGACGCTGAAGTTCGATTGCAAGCCCTGCGAGATGCACATCATCGGCAAGATGAAAGGCCACATCCTCAATCTGCCGCAGCCGGGCAGCGTGGTCGGCCACATCAGCCCTGAAGACCTGATGAAAACCATCCCGCGCGCACCGCACTGAGTGACCGGCGTGTGCGGTGCTTCGGCATCGCGCACGCCTGCTTGGCTCAAGCGCGTAAATCGCAGGCATAAAAAAACGCCAACTTCTTGCGAAGTTGGCGTTTTTTCGTAGATGGCAGGGGCGGCTGGATTCGAACCAACGCATGGCAGGATCAAAACCTGCTGCCTTACCGCTTGGCGACGCCCCTGTAGCTCTGGTCAGCGGCTCCGTGAGGATCGCTGTGAGAACGGGGCGCAATTTATCAACATTCGTTTCGTTTGGGAAGCCTGTGATGAAATATTTTTTGTTTTAAAACAGCCACTTATTATTTTCGCGCGAAAACCTTGGGTTTGGCCGCCGTGTATCACAGTGTGTACGCGGCCCGCGGCCATACACACCCTTGCAAAAAACATGTTCGGCGACACAGAGCGGATACCTCGCCACGCTTCAATGCCTCCACGGTTTCAAGGGTTCATCTCGTCCCTTGACTACAGGCTCGCAAAGGAGACGTCAGCATGAAACAGGCTCTGCACACCTCAAAAATCACCCACGCGCTCGGCTTGTCGATGCTGGCGCTGTCGCTGCTCGGCGCGGTTGGCAGCGCTCAGGCGCAAACCACTGAACCGGCCGCCGCGAGCTATTCGGCGCCCTCAGCTTTCGGCCCGCTGAAACACATCAAGGCCGGCGTACTTGATGTGGCCTACGCCGAAACCGGTCCTGCCGACGGTCCCGTGGTGATTCTGCTGCACGGCTGGCCCTACGACATTCACAGCTACGACGAAGTCGCGCCACTGCTCGCCGCCAAGGGTTACCGCGTGCTGATGCCATATGCGCGGGGTTACGGCGATACGCAGTTCCTCTCCAAAGACACCCTGCGCAACGGCCAGCCGGCGGCGCTGGCCAGCGACGTGATCGACTTCATGGATGCGCTGAAAATCAAACAAGCGGTGCTTGGCGGCTACGACTGGGGCGCGCGTTCGGCTGACATCGTCGCAGCGCTGTGGCCAGAGCGGGTCAAAGCGCTGGTGGCAGTCAGTGGCTACCTGATCGGCAATCAGGCCGCCGGGCAAAATCCGCTGCCGCCGAAAGCCGAATTGCAATGGTGGTACCAGTTCTACTTCGCCACCGAGCGCGGCCGCGCCGGCTATGAAAAGAACACCCACGACTTCGCCAAACTCATTTGGCAACTGGCTTCGCCGCAGTGGAAGTTTGATGACGCCACCTTCGACCGCAGTGCCAAGGCGTTGCAGAACCCCGATCACGTCGAGATCACTGTGTTCAACTACCGCTGGCGTCTGGGCCTGGTGCAGGGCGAGGCGAAATATGCCGCGCTGGAAGAGAAGCTTGCGACTGCACCGTCGATCAGTGTGCCGACGATTACGCTGGAAGGTGATGCCAATGGTGCGCCGCATCCAAAGCCTGAGGATTATGCGAAGCGGTTTACCGGGAAATATCAGTTCAGGCTCGTTGAAGGAGGGGTCGGACACAATTTGCCTCAAGAGGCGCCGAAGGCATTCGCCCAGGCAGTAGTGGATGCCGACCAACTCTGAAGAAAACCTCCGGGGTCATTGAAACGGCTGTTTCTATTTGACCAGCCGTTTTTCCTTCGAAGGCCGATAACCGAAGTACGAGCTGTAGCACTTGCTGAAATGGCTCGGTGAGACGAAGCCACACGCCACCAATACTTCCACCTGCGACAGCTCAGTGTGTTGCAGCAGGCGTCGCGCCTCGGTGATGCGCAGTTCCAGGTAATAGCGCTGTGGCGTGGTGCCCAGTTGTTCCTTGAACAAGCGCTCGAGCTGGCGTCGTGAGCGGCCGGCGTAGACCGCCAGCTGCTCCAGTTCCAGCGGTTCTTCCAGGTTGGCGTCCATCAGCTTGATCACTTCACGCAACGGCGCACTGACGCAGATGTTTTCATCCGGTTTGATCCGCCGGTAGCGCGACTCTTCGAAGGCGAGGATGTCTTCGATGCCCTCGACCAACGCTTTGCCGTGCAGGCCCTTGATCCAGTCGAGCGCCATGTGGAAAGCCCCGGACGGGCTCGACGCGGTGAGGCGGTCGCGATCGATCACATAAGGCTCGCTACTGACGTGGGTGCTCTTGGCGATTTCGGTGAGCGCCGGACGATGTTCCGGGTGGATCGAGCAGCGATAGCCATCGAGCAAACCGGCGCGGCCGAGAAACCACGATCCATTCCACAATCCGGCGAGGCTCACGCCCCGCTCCGCTGCCGACTTGAGCAAGCCGATGAATTCGTCGCTGGCGCGCAGCTCGGTGCGATAACCACCGCAGACCACCAGCAGATCCAGTTCGTAAAGCGCAGCAGAATCCAGACGCGCATCGGGGCGAATGACCAGCCCCAAATCGCTGATCACCTCGCCATCACCCAGGCCGAAAGTGCGCGACGAGAACAATCCCGGACGCAAGAGGTTGGTGGTGACTACCGTGTCCAGCGCCTGGGTGAAGGCCGGAAGCGAAAAATGTTCGAGCAAGAGAAAGCCGGTGCGGGTCACGCCGGTGTCATCGGTATTTTGTTCATTCAGATAGCGAAGGTTCTTGCCCTTCATGCCACCGCTGAATTGACGTCGTTCAATCAAGGTCGGGTCCATCGGTCGTTGTTATGCGGCGATAGTTGGCCGGTTCTGCGCAAGAGTCAATCATGGCCGTGACTGGCGCGTCACGATTGGCGCCGGCTGTGCCATCAGCTCTACGACCCAATCAATAAAAACCCGCAACTTCAGGCTCACATGCCGGTTCGGCGGATAGGCCAGATAAAGCGGCATCGATTCAAGCTGCCAGCCTTGAAACAATTGCACCAACTCGCCCCGCGCCACAGGGGCATCAGACATATACGTTGGCAGCCACAGCACACCCATGCCGGCCAGCCCTGCCGCGAGATAGGCATTGCCGTCATCCACCGCTAGCACATGGCGCCCCTTGATCTGCAGGCGCTCGGTGCCGTTGTGCAAGGTGTACGGAAGAGGTTTGCCGGTGCGCGCCCAGAGGAAAGCAACGACGCGGTGATGGGAGTCTTCCAGTTGGCGCGGATGGTCAGGCGTACCTTCGCGAGCCAGATAAGCCGGCGCGGCAAATACGCCCAAGGGCAGATCGGCAAGCTTGCGCGCCATCAACGATTGATCGAGCAGCTCGCCACCGCGCACCACGCAATCGACGTTCTCATCGATGATGTCGACGATGCGGTCGCTCACGCCCATGTCGATCTGAATGTCCGGGTAGCGCGCATGAAATTCCGGTAAGGCCGGCACCAGGATCAGCCGCGCGAACGGGCTCGGCACGTCGATGCGCAAGCGTCCGCGCGGCCGTGCGGCGGCGCCGGGCAGGCTGGTTTCGGCGTCGTCCATGTCGGCCAGCAACTTGATCACCCGCTCGTAATACGCCGCACCATCGGCGGTAACGTTGACCTTGCGCGTGGTGCGGTTGAGCAGCTTGACCCGCAGCCGCGCCTCCAGTTGCTGCACCAATTGCGTCACCGTGGTCTTGCTCATGTGCAAGGTTTCGGCAGCCTTGGTGAAACTGCCCGCCTCGACCACCCGGGCAAAGGCCTGCATTGCATCGAAACGGTCCATCCGCGCCCCTCGATTGTTTGGGGTTTACAAACAGTGAACGCCAAGCTTGCGCGTTTATCCGGCAGCTGCAAATACCTAAAGTCGCTCCATCAACCACTGATGGAGTCAGCACCATGTCTAAGCGCGATGTCGTTTTCCCACCTGCCCGCCATGCCCTGTACGAGCGTCACCGTTACTCGCCGGCAATTCGCTCCAACGGTTTTCTGTTTGTCTCCGGACAAGTCGGCAGCCGCGAGGACGGTTCACCCGAGGCCGATTTGCCCGGTCAGGTGCGCACGGCGTTCAACAACCTCAACGCGATCCTCGCTGCGGCCGGTTGCAGCTTCGACGACGCGGTGGATGTCACTGTGTTCATGGTCGATCCGCACTCGACGTTCGAAACAATCTGGAGTGTGGTCCCAGAGTTCTGGGGCGAAGCGCCGTTCCCGACTGTCACCGCTGTCGGCGTGACCTGGCTGGCGGGTTTCGATTTCGAGATCAAGGTGATTGCGAAACTGCCCGAAGCGGCCTGACCGGCGCCGCACACAAACAGACACAACGCGCCGGCACGGAGGCTGGCCAATCTCCTCGCGAATGCGTATAACCTCGCCGTTTCGTCTACCCTGACGTGGCGCGCCGCTCTGTAGCGGCAGCCCTTCGAATGTTGACGCTTATGAAACGGAGAATTCTATGTTCAAGCGTACCCTCGCCCTCACCGCCGGTCTGGCGCTGTCCTTTTCTGCCCTGATGACGCAGGCCGCTGATGTCCTGCGCGTCAGCGCGATTCCCGACGAAGCTCCGACCGAGCTGCTGCGCAAGTTCGAACCGCTGGGTGCCTATCTTGAGCAGCAGTTGGGCATGAAGGTGCAGTTTGTGCCTGTCGCCGACTACCCGGCGGTGGTTGAAGCGCTGGCCACCGATCGCCTCGATATGGCCTGGCTCGGCGGTTTCACTTTTGTGCAGGCACGTTTGAAGACCGACGCTACCACGCCAGTGATTCCGCTGGTGCAGCGCGAGCAGGACGCGCAGTTCACCAGCAAATTCATCACCGCCGACCCGAACGTGAAAAGCCTCGCCGACCTCAAGGGCAAAACCTTCGCCTTCGGTTCGGTGTCGTCCACCTCCGGCAGCCTGATGCCGCGTTACTTCATGCTGAAAAACGACGGCATCAAGCCTGAAGGCTATTTCAGCCGCGTTGCCTATTCCGGCGCACATGACGCCACCGTTGCCTGGGTGCAGGCCGGTAAGGTCGATGCCGGTGTGTTGAACGCCAGTGTCTGGCAGAAACTGGTCGACGCTGGCAAGGTCGACACCAATAAGGTCAAGGTCTTCGCCACCACCCCGACCTACTTCGATTACAACTGGACCGTGCGCGGCACCCTTGATCCGAAGCTGGCCGCGAAAATCAAGAAAGCTTTCCTCGACCTCGACCCGGCCAACCCTGAGCAGAAGAAGATCCTCGATCTGCAGGCCGCCAGTCGCTTCATCGACACCAAGCCCGAGAACTACAAGGGCATCGAGGAAGCCGCCCGCGCCGCCGAACTGCTGAAATGACCCTACGCCTCACCCAGGGCAGCCTGCGCCATGCCAATGGCGTCGATGCCCTTCGCACTATCGACGTACAGATTGGCACTGGCGAACAGGTCGCGATCATCGGCCCGTCCGGCGCGGGCAAATCAAGCCTGCTCAATCTGCTGGCGACCGCGCTCAAGCCCAGCAGTGGCGAGATCGAAGTGCTCGGCGAACGTGCCTGGCACTTGTCGGCGCGCCAGCGGCAGCGCCTGCGTGCGCGCATCGGTCTGGTGCATCAGGCGCCACCGATTCCGCCGCGTCAGCGGGTGATTACGGCCGTGCTGGCCGGCAAGCTCGGTCAGTGGAGTCTGGGCAAAAGTCTGCTGAACCTGCTGCATCCGCTGGATGTGGCGGGGCGCGCGCGGCGTTGGCGCGGTTGGATCTGGGCGATAAATTGTTCGCCCATTGCCAGCAGCTATCCGGCGGGCAACTGCAGCGCGTCGGCATTGCGCGGGTGCTGTATCAGGCGCCGGAAATATTGCTCGCCGACGAGCCGGTGTCAGCGATGGACCCGGTGCTCGCCGGCCACACATTGTCGATCCTGTCGCGCCATGCTCGCGAGCACAACGTCACACTGGTGGCGAGCCTGCACGCAGTGGATCTGGCGCTGGCGCACTTTCCACGGATCATCGGTTTGCGCGACGGGCAGATTCTTTTCGACTGCCGTTCTGACGAAGTCAGTCGCGACAAGCTCGATGCGTTGTACGCCAATGAACAACTGCAATCGCCTGCACCAGCGGCCGCGCCTTTGATTGTGCAGATTCCGCGATGCTGAAAGCTGATTCACGGGACCCGGCGGCGTGGCCGCGATTGTTGCTGACGCTGCTGGCGCTTGCGCTGTTGTGGCCGGGCATTCAACTCAGCGAGCTGGACCTGGGCGTGTTGTTTCAGGCCGATAGCCAGAACGAAATGGGCCGTTTCGTTTCGGCGTTCTGGCCCCCGGCGCACGATCAAGCGTTCCTGCAACTGCTGCTCAAAGCCACCCTGCAAACCTTGGCGATTGCCACGGCCGGCATGGCCCTGGCCCTGCTGCTGGCAGTGCCGGCCAGCCTGATCGCCAGTCGCGGGTTATCGCTCTCGGCGGCGTCACGGGGCGGCGTGCCGAGCCTGCTTGGGCGGTTGCTGCGCTGGCCGGTGCGCGGCTTGCTGATCTTTCTGCGCAGCGTGCCGGAAATCGTTTGGGCGCTGTTGTTCGTCCGCGCGGTCGGCCTCGGCCCGGCGGCGGGTGTGTTAGCCATCGCTATCACCTACAGCGGCATGCTCGGCAAGGTCTACGCAGAAATTTTCGAATCCACCGACCAGCGTCCGGCGCACGCGTTGTTGCAGGCCGGCAGCGGTCGACTGGCGGCGTTCGCTTACGGCACGTTGCCGAACGTCGCCGCCGAATTGCTCTCCTACACCGTCTACCGCTGGGAGTGCGCGATCCGTGCCTCGGTGGTGATGGGCTTTGTTGGTGCCGGTGGCCTGGGGCAACAGATTGACTTGTCGATCCGCATGTTCGCCGGCGGTGAAGTCGCCAGCATGTTGCTGACGTTCCTGCTGCTGGTGCTGTGCGCCGATCAACTCAGCCGTTTGCTGCGCTGGAGGCTGACATGAGGCGCCTGATCAATCTGCTGTTGCTCGCCGCCATTGCGCTCTCGGTAGTCGCGTCTTTCGCTTATCTGGAACTGGATCTGGCCGAACTGGGCAGCGCCAACGAGCCTCAAGCAGATGGGCAGTTATGTGCAGCGCTTTCTCAGCCCTGACTTGAGCGCCAGTTACCTGAAAGCCATCGCCCACGGTTCGCTGGAAACCCTGGCCATGTCGGCCCTCGGCACCCTGCTCGCGGCGTTGTTCGGCATCGTCCTGGCGCTGCCCGCCGCCGGGCGTTTCGGCTGGCCGCTGCAAAGTGCGGCGCGTCTGCTGCTCAACGGCTTGCGGGCGATTCCGGAACTGGTCTGGGCGGCGCTGATGGTGCTCGCAGCCGGCCTCGGCCCGAACGCCGGCACCCTCGCCCTCGCCCTGCACACTACCGGCGTGCTCGGCCGGCTGTTTGCCGAAGCGCTGGAAAACACCCCGCCGCAACCGGCCGAGGCGATCCGCTTGCAGGGCGGCAATCCGATTCTGGCGTTCTGCTACGGCACCCTGCCCAACCTCGCCCCGCAACTGCTTGCCTACTGCCTGTATCGCTGGGAAAACAACATCCGCATGGCCAGCGTGCTGGGTTTTGTCGGCGCTGGCGGGCTGGGGCAGATGCTGTATGTCAGTCTCAGTCTGTTCCAGGAAGCCCAGGCCAGCACGGTGATTCTGGCGATGCTGTTGCTGGTGTTTCTGGTTGACTGGCTGAGCGCCTGGAGCCGGCAGCGTTGGGTCAAAGCGTAGGCCGAGTGGATATCTGGCAAAAGCTGATTATGCTTCAGGAAACCTTGCAGCCCTGCGAGGCGGTCAGACTGTGCAAGCTTCACGCGAGAGCAACGGCGGCAGATGCCAACGGGCCAGAGTGCGACAGGCAGTAACGGGGGACTCCGGCCTACAACAATAAGCACGACGGAGAACACCCATGGCCACAATCGACACAGCATCCACCGGCACACCGCCCCGCAGCGGCGGCATCACCAGGGAGGAGCGCAAGGTCATCTTCGCTTCCTCGCTGGGCACGGTTTTCGAGTGGTACGACTTTTACCTCTACGGCTCACTGGCGGCGATCATCGCCAAGCACTTCTTTGCCGGCGTCAACGAAACCACCGCGTTCATCTTTGCCCTGCTGGCCTTCGCTGCCGGGTTCGCCGTGCGGCCGTTCGGCGCCATCGTCTTCGGGCGCCTGGGAGACATGATCGGGCGCAAACACACGTTTCTGATCACCATCGTGATCATGGGCGTGTCGACGGCAATCGTCGGTCTGCTGCCCGGCTACGCAACCATTGGCGTCGCCGCCCCGGTGATTCTGATCACCCTGCGTCTGCTCCAGGGGCTGGCGCTGGGTGGTGAATACGGCGGCGCCGCGACCTACGTGGCCGAACACGCGCCACGTAATCGCCGTGGCTTTTTCACCTCGTGGATTCAAACCACCGCCACTCTCGGTCTGTTCATGTCGCTGCTGGTGATCCTCGCCTGCCGCACAGCGCTGGGCACCGAAGCGTTCGAGGCGTGGGGCTGGCGGATTCCGTTTCTGCTGTCGATCATTCTGCTGGCCGTGTCGGTGTATATCCGCCTGCAACTGAGCGAGTCGCCGGTGTTCCAGAAAATGAAGGACGAAGGCAAGGCTTCGAAAGCGCCGCTGACCGAATCCTTCGCGCGCTGGGACAACCTCAAAGTGGTGATCATGTCCCTGCTCGGCGGCACCGCCGGGCAAGCGGTGGTCTGGTACACCGGGCAGTTCTATGCGCTGTTCTTCCTGTTGCAAACATTGAAGATCGATCCGCAGACCGCCAACCTGCTGATCGCCGGCTCGCTGCTGATCGGCACACCGTTCTTCGTGATTTTCGGCAGCCTGTCCGATCGCATCGGGCGCAAGCCGATCATCATGGCCGGGTGCATCTTGGCTGCGCTGACGTACTTTCCGATCTTTCATGCGCTGACCCAGTACGGCAACCCGGACGTGTTCGTCGCCCAGGAAAAAATCCGGTCAAGGTGATCGCCAGTCCCGAGCAGTGCTCGTTCCAGTTCGATCCGGTGGGCAAGGCCAAATTAACCAGTTCCTGCGACCTGGCCAAGACGCTGCTGGCGAAACGCGCGATCCCGTACGAGAACGTCGCCGCCGAACCGAACACGGTGGCGCAGGTGCGCATCGGTGACCGCGTCGTCGAGAGCTTCGAAGGCAGCGCCCTCCCCGCCGCCGACTTCAAGACCCGCAACGACGCCTTCACCGCCAACCTCGGCGCGGCGCTGAAAGAAGCCGGTTACCCGGAAAAAGCCGACCCGGCGAAAATCAATTATCCGATGATGCTGCTCCTGCTGACCGTGCTGGTGATCTACGTGACCATGGTGTATGGCCCGATCGCCGCGTGGCTGGTCGAGCTGTTTCCGACGCGCATCCGCTACACCTCGATGTCGCTGCCCTACCACATCGGCAACGGCTGGTTTGGCGGCTTCCTGCCCACCGTGGCCTTCGCCATGGTCGCCGCCACCGGCGATATCTACTACGGGCTGTGGTACCCGATCGTCATCGCAGTGGCGACGGCGATACTCGGCACCTTCTTCCTGCCGGAAACCAAGGATCGCGACATTCTGAAAGACTGAAATCGCCGTTGCGCCCTCTCCTGCGGGAGAGGGCCTCGCCGCTGAAAAATTTCGAACGTCTGCCGCCCCGCTGTCTCCAATGTTTACACCCACAGGAGGCCAGCGCCATGAACCCCAACGACGACAAAACCCCCAACGCCCCGCCCACCGATGCCAGCGGTAAACCGGTGAACGTGGTCGAACGCGATCTGCAGGACCGTGACGAAAAAACCGAAGGCGTGGACAAGGTCATCACGCCGTCTTCCACTCGGGTCAAAGAGCAGGAAGCCGAAGAACTGCAGCGCAAGGTTGATGAGATCGAGCGTAAGGTGGCGGACGGGAATTGATTCGGGAGTGACTGTTGTCGCGACTCGGGGTGACGCCCCGGATTGTGGTTGCAGTCACCCGTTTCATCCTGCTTATCAATGCGCAACGGTGTGCAAGTGCGTGACTACCACTGATCGGAAAACCCCGTCAACCTGTCAGGTTTGACAGTGGGCAGATACTTCGAATCAGCTTACAACAGGCCATCTCCTTCGGATGGATTGGCCGATGAATTCCTTCAGATTCTCTCGTTTCCCCAAACGACCGGACTCTCCCGTCTCGCCATCGAATCTCTATCCGGTCTATTTCGCCGACAGGACCGAGCCGGTCCTCGGCGCTGATGGCGGAATCAATCTGGACACGTTCGAACGATACGATGAAGGCCTATATGCCGTCATCGACCCGTGGGAAAGAATGGCTGAGGGAGATGAAGTAGTCCTGTTCTGGAACGACCAGGCGATCCTCCAACTGAAGGTAGACAGCGCCCAGGTCAACGAGCGCCTGTTCTTTTACTTGCCAACCGATAAGATCGACGCGGGCTTTTCCACGTGTCGCTACGAACTGACCCGCGCAGGCGAAACACTCCCGGACGACCCTTCGGTTGTCTTGACGCTTTTCATAAAACTCACCCTCCCCGCCGGTGAGGACAAGGAAAAGCCATATCCGTGGCACTCAGAGCTGGACATCGTCGGTCTGCCCGTCGATGTCATCAATAATGGTGTCACTGAAGAATGGGCAGCCAGCGGCGTCCCGATGATCATCAAGCAGTACCCGGACATGCGGGTACGCGATGTTATTTGGGTGTGCTGGGGCAGTATTTTCCTGGCGCCCCATGTCGTGACGCAGGCCGAGGTCGACGGCACTGCCGAAATCGTTGTCACAGCATCGCCCAGCGACATCCTCACCGCAGGCGACAGCCTCAAGCTGTTGATCAAGTATGAGATACATGACGAAGTCTGGAACTTCAGCGAGAAATGGTCGAAGGAAACCACAGTTCGGGTTGAAGCAGGTGCCGCTCGCCTCGGTATCCCTATCTTCGACGACGCCGACGGTGGGGAGCTGCACCTCGATCAACTGGATCATCAGGCGACCAACCTGCTGATCAATATCAAGGACAACGACGAGTTCACCTCCGGCGACAAAATCAGAGTCAATGTCATCGGCATCGGGCGCCCGGGAACAGCGTCACGGACATTTTCGGTAGAGATAACGGTTGGCAATCCGGCCTACATTCACGAAGTGCCTATTCCTTTCGAGTTCGTCAGCCTTTTCGCAACCGGTACGCTGGATGGTTCCTACGTATTGCTCAAGCAGGACGGAAGCGCGCCGCTTTACTCGAAACGCGCCTTCGTCAAAGTGATTGGCAATCCGGCGCTGTTGCCGGCGCCGACGATTGAAGAGGTTATCGGCGCCATCCTCCCGAGTGACAGCCTGTCGGCGACCGTGCGAATCGCTTACCCGAGCCTGAAAGTGGGCGATACGATCAACATGATCTGGGAAGGCAAGAAGGGCGATGGCAACTCTTACCTGTACGAGGAATCCTACGACGTCAGCGGCAATGATGAAGAGACGGGAATCATCTTCATCTACGTGATGGGTGAACACATTCTTGCGCTGATCAATGGCAGCCTCAAATTGTATTACCGGGTCTACAACGAAGATCCTGCCGACTTTGGCCTCAGCGAGTCAGACTTCCTGCGAGTCGACGTACGCGGATTGTCCGCCACCCTTCCCGCGCCCGATGTGGAAGAAGCCAAAGAGGGCGTAATCGATCCGACCCAGGTTTATACGCAGGCGCATGTGCTCGTCAAACCGGTCGCTTGGGCAAAGGGCGACATCCTGACGTACCACTGGTCTGGCGTTAATCCTTACAGTTCAACCAAAGGCAGCGTGCCGATCACGTTGTTGACGATTGATAAAACGGTGCGCTTTCGCGTGGATGCGAGATACGTCACGGCCAATATCGGCTACGTGGTAACGGTGCGCTATACGTTGCTCCATGTGGAAACCGGCAAGTTCAGCTATTCCGCACCGTTCGAGGTAATGGTCGGGATACCGCTTGGCGAATTGAAGCCACCGACAGTTGTGCAAGCGATCGGCGCTGCGTTGAATCCGATGGATGCTCTAAACGGAGTGGACATCCAGTGCAGCTATCCCACCATGGATGTCGAGCTCGATAAACTTGGGCTGAAATGGCGTGGCACACCCGGCCCCGGCACGTCGGAAGATCTCGAACAACCAGCCGAACCTTCCGGCACCGTGTCCTTTCATCTCGCGTCCACGTTTGTGGGTGCGAATATTCGGCGTTCGGTCAATGTCGGTTACGACGTTCAGCGATACGGCTTGTGGACGTCATCACAGCTGCTGCCATTGCAAATACTGGATTTTCAGGATCCGGAAAAAGAGCTGCCACGGCCCGAGGTGCCGCAGGCGATAGACGCGGTGCTGGATTTGATGGAGATCGCCGGCGACGCCAGCGTGGTGGTTAAACCCTGGCCGTTCATTGCCAAAGGCCAGCTCGCCTCGGTCTGGCTCGAAGGTCTTGCCACCACCGGCAGCTATGTCATTGAAGTATTGACGGCACACCTGATTACCGATCAGCAAGCCACCCAAGGCCTGGACGAGCCTTTGCCCAGAAGCGAACTATTGAAACTGCTGCACAGTTCTGCAGCCGTAGTGAAGTGCGCGGTTGTTTTTGATGGCAGCACAGACATGTCGGCAGCGATCGAGTTTCCCTCTCTGCCGCTGACCATCCGCACCCGTTATGACTACGTGACGCCTGTCATCACCAAAGTGTTGAACCCGCAAGGCCAGGACATTCCTGAAGCCGGGCTGACATACGATAAACGTGTGACGGTTCAGGGCACGGCGACGCGTGGTGAAAAGGTAAAAGTCGAAATCAATGGTGTGCTCAAAGGCACACCCGAAGCCTCAGCACTCTGGACGTGGGAATGCCCTGCCGACAGCCTGACCGACGGCCTTCAAAAAATCACTGTCGAAGCCTTGTACGACGCGGATGCCCCGGTCGGCAAGCCGAGAACATTCACCGTCGGCGTTGCTACCAAACCCAGCATCACAGCGGTCAATGACTCTAAGGGGCCCGTGGCCACGGAGGGCACAACCTACGACCCTTCGGTGACCGTGGCGGTGAAGGCTGACCCGAGCCAATTGGTTCAGCTTTACGACAGCGCTACAGCGATTGGTGCTGCCATCGAACTTGATGACGACGGCAATGGCTCGACCACGCTCGCTGACTTGACTGTGAAAGGTTACATCCTCAAGGCCAGAGCACTTTATGGTGAACAACTGGAATCGCCGGAGCACAAATTTGCGGTCAAGGCTCATCTGGCAGTAACGCTGGCGTCAGTCAGACACTCGGGAGGCGAACTATCAAATGGAGGCGCAACTACTGACTCCAGCGTCACGCTGAGCGGTACTGTGACACCCCGTTATGAAGTGCAGATTTATGACAACACCAGTGCAGGACCAAAGATCACCGGACATCCGAGCAACGGCAGTTGGACTACCACTCTGGGCGTAGGCCTTGGCGGACATTCGGTCTATGCAAAAGCGCTGGCAACCGGACAGAATTCCAACACTCGGACTTTCCGCCGGGATAACCCGATCCCTCCCCTGAACTTCAATCAGAACCCGGTAACCCTAGGAGGTAAAACATATATATGCCCAGCCTACCCGAACCTGTTCCCCGCGCCCAACGCGGGCAACTCGGTACGGCATCAGGCATCGGGTGGCTCCGGAGCAATCAGCTACAGCTCCAGCAATCCCGCAGTAGCTGCGGTTGATAATGCAGGTTTCGTTACCGCGCGCGGCCGGGGTTCGGCGTTGATAACAGCAAGGGATGGGGTAAACCAGTCCAAGAGCTACACCGTATATGTGACCAACGTCATCCACTGCATTGGTCTGGGTAATGGCGGCTGGGGCGATATGAATGCGAGCGCATCGGCTAATGGCGCACGAATTCCGAGCATGGCCGAACTCAACGAAATTCATGCGGCCTATGGCGCAAGATGGCCCATGGGTAACCACCATTATTGGTCAACCGATCGAGGCTCCTACTGGAAGCCATTTGCGAGCAGGAGAACCAAGTACCTGGTTACGGGAGGGGACGGCGACGCGAGAGAGTGGGGCCACGCTTCGAATGGTGTCGGCATCAGATAATCTCGCTCAATTGTATTGCCAGCGTCCGGTGGGGTCACTCAAGGCAATCAACTGCCCATCGGATAACGCCTGAATGGTGAACGGAGAAAGGACGCGCTGCCACTCATCGGAGAACCGCCAAAACCTGTCAGGTTTGACAGGTGCGCTGCCGGTGGTTTTGTCTCCTAATCACTCCATGTCCCCAGCAAGAGTGCCCGCCATGCTTATCCAACCGCGCAAACGAATCTCGACGCTATCCCTCCTCGACCCGGAAATCCCCGGCGGGCGGCTGCTGGATGACGGCAAGTGGGGCATCAACCTCGCCGCTGCGCGTCTCAACTACCCCGACAAGGGGCTGAAGATTCAGGTTCCCGCCTGGAACAACATGAGCATGAACGACAACTGCAAGTTGTACCTGGGCACCGCCATGGTCGCGCAAAAGACCATCAACGAAGACATTGAAGTGAACAAGCATGTCACTCTCTTCGTCGCGCCCGAGCGCTTGCTCAGCGGCGACTGGGAGCTGTCCTACGAGGTCACGCGTTTCGGACAGAAGCCCGAGCCGGGACCGACGATCAAGCTCTTCGTCAAACTCGAACTGCCCGGCGGTCAGGATCTTAACCCTGAATATGGCCACTCCGAACTGACCATCGCCTTCGATCCGCCGAATGTGGTGCGCGACGGCGTCGACGAGGCCACCGCTGAGAAAGGCGTGCTGATCTACGCCAAACCCAAACCAGGCGATGGCTTGCTCTACAAAGATGCCGCCGTCGGTGACGTGCTCATCCTGGCCTGGGCCGGGAAAACCGAGAACTCCGAGCCCGTCACTCAGGAACAGCTCGACGATCCGGAAGATAACCCGATCGTCGTTCTGGCCAACAAGGCCACCATCCTCTCAGCCGGAGACTCCGACGGCGTATTGGTCAGCTACAAGATTCGCGACCGCGTGTACAACGAGTCCGAAGACTGGTGCGAGGCCGTGCATATTGTCGTCGACACCGAGGGCTTGCGGCAGGATGCGCCCATCCTCAAACAGGCCAATGGCCTCGTCGTGAAGCTGGATGTGCTGGGGGACAAACCGCCGATAGTGGAGGTTTGGGCGGTTGACGAGAACATCTTCAAAGAGAACGACAAGATCTACCTCAGCGTCACCGGTATCGACGACGCAGGTCAAGAGATCAGTGAATTGGTGGACAAGAAGATCGAAAGCGCGCCGCCGGTGGTGGTCTCGATCGAGCACAAGAACAGCACCCTGCGCGCCTTGGCCAAACGCACGGTGGTGTACTCTTATCATGTGCGCCGCGGTGGGGTCGTGGTCGACAACTCCCAATCCAAGTCCCGCGCCTACAGCGTAATCGGCGAACCGACACGTCTGGCCGCGCCGATCGCGATCGATCACATCAGTGGCGCGCTCAACCCTGACGCGCCCCAATACCGCATCCGCATTCCCTACGATCCACTGATCACCACGAACAATGCCATCGAGCTCAAATGGTTCGGCACCCGGGCGGACCTCACGACTTACGACCCGGAACTGGAGTGGTATTTCCCGAGCAAAGACGAGGCCAATGATCCCGAGGGCTTCGTCGTCACCGTCCCCGGCGAACACGGCAAAACCCTGGAGGGCGGCACGCTGGATCTGTCATACAACCTGCTGAGCGACGAAGACGGCACCATCACCCGCCGCGCGTCGCTGCATGCTTCGCGGCTCAACGTCGGCGAAGCGCAACGGGAGCTAGTCAAACCTGTCGTCCTTGGCGAAAAGGACGGCGCCCTGGAACCAAGGACCTGCCCGGTGGCGCCAGCAAGCTCACCGCCCCACGGCCGGTCGCTGTTCCGAGCGAGGCCAACGATATCGTCACTTATTTCTGGATCGTTGAAAGCAACAAGCCTGTTACCGACTTCAAAAAACTCAACGCACTGTCCAAGGACAAGGACGTGGAGTTCCCGCTGAACGCAGCGTTTGTGGCGCAGCACATCGAGCCTAACCGCGGGAAAACGGTGCAGGTGCATTACGAAATCTTCCGGGCCGCCAGCAACACGACCAGTTATTCGAATGTGCTGGATTTTGTAATCGGTGAATCGGTGCGCCCCAAACTGCTCACGCTCGACTTGATCAAGGAATGCTCAAGCGGCAAGGAAATCAAGGAAGGTGAGACGACCCATGAGACCAGCGTGGTGATTAGCGGCAAAAGTCCCAAGGGGACAGTCTTGGTCGTGGATTCAGAGATTTCAAAATTAGTAGGTTTGGGGCATCCCGATTCTGCGACAGGCGAATGGGAGGCACTTGTCATTGATCTGAAGCCGGGTTTGCATAGCTTCCAAGCCGCTGTGGCTAACGCACCGGAGTTGGGAACGACGCCAAAGCGGACTTTGACCGTTTCTACGGTCATTGCTCCTGGCTGATGCTGTTTTAGCGGCGCGATGTTCATAGTCAAATCTGTGGGGCGGCCTTGCTCGAAGATGGCCTTCAGCCGATGCAGCACTTCACGGATAAAAATCGCCGCCCCGTTCAATCGGAACGGCGTTTTTTGTATCACACGGGAGGTCAAGAATCCCGATGCAAATCCGGCGGAATCGGCAGGTCATCCTTCAGCGGATCCGGACGTTTACCCTTGCCCGCCAGGTGTTGGCGAATCTGGCAGGCGTAAGCCAATACCTGCGCGACTGCCAGATATAGCCCGCCGGGAATTTCTTGCTCAAGTTCCGTGGAATAGAAGATCGAGCGTGCCAGCGCGCGCGATTCAAGCGGTATGAGTTTGTTGGACACACCGATTTCGTGGATTTTCAGGGCGATGAAGTCGCTGCCCTTGCCTAGCAGCACCAGCGCGCCGCCCTTCTCCGAGTCGTATTTGAGCGTCGCCCAATGACCACAGGCAGATTTCTTACAGAATCGAACTACACAGCTGATCGACTTCGCACGCATCAGATGCGAAGCGCCTGACAGATTTGTATCGTCCGTTTGGGGGTGATGTCTCCCTCGTCCCGCCAGTGACGACAACGAGCCACATCCCCCTTAGGCTGCTTCACATTGATCACGGGGGTCATTATGAGCGCTGAACTTTCACTTATCGTTTCAGACTTCGAAACCGAAGAAGAGGCTGCGGAATACGACCTTTGGTTTCGTGCGCAGGTCCAGGAAGCACTTGATGATCCGCATCCGGGCGTTCCTCACGATGAAGCTATGATACTGCTCGCCCAAATGCTCGAAGAGAGGCGCAGGAGCCGCCGCGCTGCTGGTTAGATGGAGCAACAAGGCTCTTGCTCAACTGGCTGACATCTGCGAATACATCGACCAATTCAACTCCACCGCTTCGATTTCTATGGAACGCAAGGCTGTAGCAGCGGCGGAAAAGCTTTCATCCATACCCTATGGTTTCCGATCTGGTCGAGTGCAAGGCACACGTGAGATGGTGATTCATCCTAACTATCTGCTGGTATATCAGGTGAATGGGGTCATCAAAATACTGACGGTACTTCACGCTCGACAAAAATATCCGCGATCCCCTCCACACTAAAAAAGGCGGCCAACCGGCCGCCCAAACGTACTGCACGAGAGTCTGTTACAACGTCAGCTGCCCACGCTCTTCCTCGGTCAGCTGCTGTTTCGCCTGTTCATCCAGCGCCCCGGCGCCCAGTACCTGCACCGGGCTGTCCGGGTTGTAACCGGTCGCCGGCGTGCGACTGGCACCATCACGCGACGGCGCCAGTTGCTCGTTGCCGAAGCTGAGCACCTGCACAGTGAACACCGAGGCCTGGTTCTGCCGCGCTGCTGCCTGTTGCTGACGGGCGACGTCTTCCGCTGCCTGGGTAGCGGAGGATGCCGCCGAGCTCGCCGAGGTGATTGCGCCAGTGTTGACCGCTGACACCACCGGCACGCCAGTCGCTTTACCCTGCACGGAAATGTTCGCGGCGTTGACCACCGTCAGCGCGGCGATGTTGACGTTGCCAGACACGCGAATCCCCGCTTCGCCGGCATCGATGGTGCCCAGTGGCGCGATCAGGTCGATGTTGCCTGGCGCCACTTCGGCGATCGGGTTGAGCGTGGCGATACCGGCGCCGGTGCTCGGCACCGATGGCGACAGCGTGACGTTGCCCCAGCTGTCGTACACACGTTTTGGCGGCGTGTAGACCACGGTGGTTTTCGAGCCGCGACCGGCGTTGATATCGCCCTCGGCGGACCAGCCGAGAATCGAGCCGCCGAACGTGGTCATGATCCGGCTCTGGCCGAGCAGAATGCTGCCTTGGGAGTACAGCTGAATGTCGCCCGAACCCTGAGTGATGATCCCCGCCGTCGACGGCGGCGCAGCGCCTTCGATGCCGAACACCTGACCACCGCCCGGCGTGAGCATCTGGATATCGCCGCCAAACAGCGTCTTGACCCCGGCGCCGCCGTACATCGTGATATCGCCGTCGTAACGGATCGGATTGCCGGCGACATCAGTGGTCGGGAACAGCGCCGCAATGGCGTTGCGACCGCGCAAGTAACTGCCGGTGCGCGGGCCACTGGCATCGGTGTATTCCAGGCCGCCGGCACGCAATTCGGCGAAGTACACCTGCCGGGCGAAGATCGCCTGCTCGGTACTCGGCAGTGCGGCGAAGAACGCTTGCGCCTGTTCGTCGCCACCCTTGAAGCCATAACCGAGGCTCAGCCAACTCTGCAGTTCTTCGACGTAGGTCTTGACCACTTTGCCCGGCTGCGCGCTGAGGGCCACCGCTGAATCCGCTACGTTTTGCGGGTTCAGATAACGCGCAATGAACCGTGAGTAATCCGGCCCCTGCGCGCCCGCACCCGCTTGCATCACGATGCTCGCACCGGGGCGCTGATCACCTGCCACGACAGGGCCGAGGCTGGTGATGCTGGCGCGATCTTCCATCAGGATATTGCGCCCGGCATTGACGTCCAGAATACCCGGGCCGGCAATGTCGAAGCTGCTGTAGAGAATGTCTCGCCCGGCCGAAACCCGCGAAATGTCGCGCGCATCGTTATGCACGAACAGATTGCCGGTAGACGCGATCTGTTCGTTATTGCGACTCATGCCCCCAACGGGCGCAAACGTGGGTTGCCCCAAATTGGTACCGGACGCCACGATGTCACGCCCCGCCACCATCCACACCGGGCCTGCCGATTCATACCAGGTGCGCTTCGTGGTCGCGAACGCCAGCGTTTCGCCCGTGCGAATTCCTACCAGGTCACCGGTCAGTGCATAGAAGCGCGCCGGCCCCTGAACACTGCTCAACCCCGAGTAGCTATCGGGACCAAAGGCAAACAGTGGATAGCGCGAATTGGTTTGCGCCAGCACACCATCGCTGCCGGCGTTGGTCGTGATCGGCCGAGCGGACTGGTTGTTGCCGTAGCCATTGAACGCGGGTGCAAACGGTGTGGCGAGCGCCGCTGGGCTGGCCCTGACTGGTTGATGGCGTAGCCGCCGGCATAGATCGAATCCCCAGCGATCAGTTCAAGCTGCCCCGCGCTGGAAGGTGCCAACAGCAATGACCAGGCCAGAGCCGGCGCCGGGTTGCCTATGCCGTAGGCCGCTGATGGTCCCGCATAAATCGAGCCCTGGCCGGCCACGGCACGCAATATCGAAGGAAAGACGAAGCGGTCATCGGTCGGTGACCCGTTAAGCCCGGCGACGGGGTCCTGCCCGGTGGTTTCCATCAACTGGGTGCTGGGCGTCAGGTTGCCGCCGGCCGAGGACAAATCGATGGCCGTGTGATCGGTCCACAGCGAGAAACCACTCAAACCGCCACCGGCATGGTAAATGCCATCCGCCGTGGTAAACGGTGTGGAGTTCTGCAACCTCACGCGGCCCGGATCGGCGGCGCCACCCAACACCAGATCGCCGCGGGTGTTGAGGCGCATGCCGGAGTCACCGGGAATCAGCACCAGCCCACCACTGGCATTACTGGCCGTCGAGTTGAACGGGTCGAAGGCGCGCGTTTCCCGTGGGTCATGAAACAGCGCCGAGGCGCCGTACTGCAGATTGATACCGCCCAACGCGGCGCCCGTCAGTTGCGCCGCACCGCGCAGGTTGATGAGCGCGCCCTGCAAGTCGTGCGTCGGCGTGCCGGTACCCGCCAGGCCGGCACGTGCCTGCAGAGACGGATTAAGGACACCGCCCAGACGAATATCCAGGTCTCCGCCACCGGTCAGTTGCAGCTTCCCGTCACTGCCCACGCGGCCCGTACTGCCGACAGCTACGATCAACCCCTGACTGCGAGGGTACGACGCATACCTGTCGTCGCCCATGGCCTTGAGCATGCCGGCATCCCCGCCGGCGCTCAGACTGATGTTGCCGCCGCCCAGCGTACCGAACCCGGTAAAGCCCACCAGATAAGGTCTGGTTTCCTCGCCCAGCGCTGGCAATGGCTGCGCAGCGTAGCTGCCGAAATTGATCCACCAGGCAGTCGGTACATCGTTGTTGCCGGTACCCTGGCGCCAGAGCCAATTGCCCACCGCCACACTCGGCACCTGCTCCCGCGTACCGTCGCCCGTGGCGACCGAGCGACGGCCAAGCACGTCACCCGACACAGACCCGCCGGCATTGATCGTCAGGTTACCGCCCATCTGCGGATACCAGGCCTGATAGAGGCTGGCACTGCCGCCATCGACCCATTTTTCGTAATCGCTGCCAGCGCTGCCCAATACCGAGCCATCAGCCGACAGCCTTCCGCGGGGCTGGTTATAACGCGCGTCGACGTCTGCCGATTGGGTGCCGGCGGTGTAGACGCCGAAAGGTGAGGCCATGCTGAGGTTACCGGCCGCCATCAAATCCAGGTCGCCGGTGCCAGTACGCAAAACGCTGAACATCTGCGTGTGGGCCTGGGCGCTCTTGCTCGGATTGTTTTCAATACACAGTGCCGGGTCGATGGAGCACCAGAACAATTCGTCATCGTTCATCGGTGTGTAATCCGGCATGCCCATCCAGTTGCCAGGCGCCCACACACTGCGCGCCATGGGCGCGCAAGAACCGGGAGCGATATCACAGAGCACAAGGTATTCCTCGGGAACCGGTTCGTACGGTGTAAAGCCATACTCGTTATCCACCGCCCAGACCAGTTTGCCGGCCACCTCGATCATGCTCACACCATAGTGAGTGTCGGCCATCTGCAAGTTGCCGACGCTGGCCTGAGGTTTCACGCTACGGCTGTCGGCCGCGGTCAGATCGGCCCCTGCCACCATGCGCATCGACCACGACGCACTGCCCGCCGGCAGCATGCTGGCGATCGCCCAGTTTCGACCTTGCTGGTTTCCATTGGCAGGACGCAGGTCGAGCAATACCGTGCCATCGGCGAGCTTCACGTTGGTCATGGAGGGGATCAGCGAACCCCGCAACAGCGCCAACGTTCCGTTCAACACCACACCCACCGTCTTATTGTCGGCATCAACCGCACCCGGCAGCGGCACGCCTTTGGGCCAGAGCACGGCCTGCAGTGCGGTGGCGTTGTTCAAGCGAATACCTGCACCCAAACGACTGCCGGTCGGCAGGGTCACAGCGTTGTCGAGCAACGTACCGGCGGCATACATCAGGTTACCCGCCGCGTCATGCACATCGCCGGCCAGCACCGTTCCACCCTGTAACACGTAAGGTGCGGCCAAAGTGCTCTGAACCGGCAACACCGTGCCCGCAGCCAGTGTGGCGGCTTGAATCGGCAGGTCGTAATTCAAGGTGGCGCCAACCGGAAAGAGCGTCCCTTCGGCAAGGCTGACACCACTGCCCGGTACGATCAGGTCACCGCCGAAAGGCTGTATCCCCGGCAACAGTTTCCAGCCAGCGTCGTCCACGGTTTCCGGCGGCGGTGCGAAACCGTCGTTGATGCTGCCGTAGATATCGAGGTTGCCACCGGCACGGATCAACAGGCTGCCCGCTTCCCCGCTGCCATATACCGAGGTCCGGCGAGTGTGCGGGTTGAGGCTGGCGTAACGGTAGCCGGACAAGTCGAGATCGCCCTGCACCACCAGATCGCCGTCAGCGGTTTTGCTGACGATTTCCACCCCGGGCGCAGATGAAACGCATCGGCATAGGTCGCATTGTTGAGGCCGGCCAGTTTGCGTTGTAGCAGATCACTGTTACCCAGCGCCGCATCGATAAAGCCACTGCTGTCTGAGTGAATGCGATCCAGGTAGGCTTGATCGATCACTTGATACGGGCGACCGCTGGCCGCCGGATCGGTGCCATCGGCAGCATCACTGTAACTTCGCACGGCATTCAGCCCGATGGAGCGGGCACCTTGAATACTCAACGTACCGCTGGCATCCACCGCAATGTCACCGCCGCCCAGGCGCGGTGCATTCAGCTCCAGCGTCCCACGCAGTACGTCATCGCGTTGTCCCGCCTGGTTTCCAGGCACGGCATCGGTGCCGTGGCGCAGATCAATCCGTGCACCAGCGGCCAGCGTCAGCACGCCGTCACCTGAATTGAGTTCAACCATGGCGCGGTTCGGTGCGTCGATGATTTTGCCGTAGCTGTCGACGCGCAGTACGCGGCCATGGGCATCGAGCAGCGCGTTGCCCGTCAGGTTCAAACCGTTTTTGCCGGCAAGGCGAATGCTGCCGACCCGTTCACCACTGGCATCGATCACCCCGTCCACGGTCAGGTTGCCGTTGTCCACCGAGACATTGACTTGGCCCGCTTTGAGTTCGTTACCGATACGCAGATTGCCCTGCTTGAACTGGAAGCTTCGACTGCCCACTACCCCGCCGGCATTCAAGCGCAGGTTAAGGCTGGCAAAGGCCTGGCTCAAATCACCCGCCAGGCGCTGGGCGCGAATGTCCACGCCACCGGCCTTGTACGGCACCCACGTACCGCCCGCGTCGTAATAGCCACTGCTGCGGCCGACAATCTGCCCTTGCAGATCAACCTGTCCAGCGTCAGTGGCCAGGGCCACAACGCTCAATTGGCCGGCCTGATTGTTGACGGCGGACAGATCGATTCGCGAGCCCGCCGACTGACGAATATTGCCGTTATTGCTCTGCAACGACACGTCGCCGCCCCAGCTGTATTTCTGCACATCATTGAACGGCAGAACCCGGCCCGCCATATCCACCTGCGCGCCGCTGCCAAGCAGCAGATCATCCTCGGCATTGACCAGCAGCTTGCCGCTGGCGAGGACGATGCGACTGTCGAGCACAACACTGCGTGCCGTCAGGCTCAGTTGCGCACCGAGGGCATCCGCGGCAGCCGTTGTGGCGCTACCACTCAGCGTCAGGTTGTTGCCCGCCTTGAGTTCACTGACCGAGGCGGCCTCGCCGGTCAGCAATGGCGTGCGCAGATTGAGATTGCCGCCGCTGTAGCTGAACCCCTTGACCGCGTCATAAGCTCCTTGGGATTCGTACACCGCCAGACTGCCCTTGTGGTTGGCGGTGATGCGCTCGCTGGCGTTGAAGTTGACGTTGGCAAACCCCAGGGCCAGTCGGTTATTGCGATCCAGGCCATTGGGCTGCGGGTTCGGGCCGTAACCCAATTCGATCCGCTGCGCCTGAATATCCAGCGTGCCGTGCCCGTTGCCGGCGCCGTCCTTGACCACCGTACCCGGGGCCTGAGTCGCCCCGTTCCAGATCAGATTGCGGGTGCGGATGGTCGCGACATCGGTGGCAGCGCCCGAGCCGTAGATGGCCGGGCTACCCAACACCAGATTCTGCAAACGGCTCTGGCCGGTCTGCGGATCAATGGTGTCGAGGGTCACGCTGCCGAAAAAGTTGAACGCATCGCGGGCCACCAGACTCAGGGTTTCCAGGGCGGGGGCGCCAGATTGCGTGTCGCCCTGCAACAGGCGATCCAGCACGTTCTGGTTAAGCGTCAGGCCCGCGGGTGTGCGGCCGCTGGCTGCGGCCAGTGCTTGCGGACTGCCGGCATTGACCACACCGACCGAAAGCCCGAGTTGGCGAGTGCCAAAGCGCACGCTTTCGCCCAGTTCGAAGTCTTTGTCAGTGGCGGCGATGATGCTGCCGTTGGAGTACAGCAACGCCGCAGCGGTACAATCGGCCGTCGGACAGTTGCCGATACGAATGCTCCCGCCCCCGCCATCGGTGGGCGCAAGCACCGGCGTCCAGCCGTTGGACACCACCAGCAGGCTGGAGCGCCCCGGTTCGTAGACGAAACCGGCTGCGGCATCATACGGAACGTTACCTCGCCCCAAGGTATTGACGCCCGCTCCCGCATCGATGGTGATGCCGCCATTGGCGCTGTTACTGCTCAGCACAACCTCTGGCGCCGAGAGGATCGCGCCTTCGCGCAGACGAATCGCCGAGGTATTGCCGATCACCTTGATCGAGCCGCCCTCCGAACCGTAATACACGGTTGGGGTGCCACCGATGGTCAACCGTCCGGCATTCAAGCGGTTGAGGGTGTCGGCGTACAGCGATACACCGTCGAACCCTGGCGTTCGCGTATGCCCGGCGCCGAGAATTTCAAACTCTGCGCCGGTATAACCGCCCTGAACGACCGCCGTACCAATGACCCCGCCGCTGGCAGGTTTGAACAGCACCTGCCCGTTGAAATCCAGGGCTGAGTCGTGCTCGCCGCCACTGACCATGCGCAGGTGCAGCGTGTTGCCGTCCAGCGGTGTGCGGGCGCGCGGCAGACCGCGGCGGGCAGCATCGTTGAGCACAAATTGGCTGAACCCGG
This sequence comes from Pseudomonas sp. B21_DOA, assembly GCA_030544685.1. Taxonomy (NCBI): domain Bacteria; kingdom Pseudomonadati; phylum Pseudomonadota; class Gammaproteobacteria; order Pseudomonadales; family Pseudomonadaceae; genus Pseudomonas; species Pseudomonas sp. B21_DOA. The sequence continues at coordinate 4,289,649 of CP086683.1, forward strand.
TTTCGTTGTACTGTGAATAGCGCCGCAGCACATCGGCAGACGTCACGATGACCTGGCTGGGCAAACTGTCGCGAATACCGGTGTTGGCAATCGACAGCTGTCCGGCCGTGGTCCACGAGCCATTGCGCAACTTCAACGCACTCTCCATCGGCCCCGCAATCGCTTGACCATTGATTTCGACCCGGAAGGCGCCCGGTAACAAGGCAAAGGTCGATGGCAACAAGGTGTAGGTGCCGGGTGCCAGTCCGGCAACGCCGGTCCCGAGGGTGATCTGCTGGCCGATACGCGGGTTGACCGCGCCGGCCTCGGCCAGCATCGGCGCATAGCGGCCCTGGTCACCGGCCACGATTGCATACACGGGGTTATTGGCCAGCCCCGGCAAACTGAAGGTGCCATCGGTGGCATTGCGTACCAGCGGATTGAAACGCGCATCGGTGGAGCCACCTCGTCCGGAGACAAAACCGGCACCGCGCAAATCGCCGCCGCCCGAAAGGTCGATCACCGCCCCGGTCTGCACATTGGTGTATTGCGCATCAAGGATGACCCCGGAGGTCGCTCCGGCAATGCCATTCAACATCACCGACTTACCGTTGTACCGATAGTCGATACCGTCGGTGGTTCCTCCATAGGGCATGACCAGTCCGGCGGCGCTGACTGAAGTCACGCTGCCCGGCAGAAGATGAAGTTCACGGGTTTTGACAATGACGTCATCACCCAGGGATATCAGCCCCAAAGGCGCACGAATGACGCCGCCCTGCTCGATCTGTCCCGCACTGAGTGTCAGGCTGCCGAACACCGAGTAAGGCAAAGCGGTCGGCGCCGCCCCGTGATTGCCGATACGCAACGTATGCTTCGGCACCGATCCGGCCATACTTTGATAGCCCACTCGCACCTCAGCCGAGACGCCACTGGCCGGGTAGATCTGCGCAGCCCGCATGTGCATGTCACCCGCAGTCCACAGACGGCTGCGCTGCTGTTCATCGGTTGGCGCGAGGAAGCGCAGGTCGCCCTGGCTGTCGAGCGTGACCAGACCAAAGCCACGGCGGCTGACCGCCAGCGCCGGTGCGGCCGATTGCACGAGAGTCCCTTCGGTGCCGAATGAAAGCGAGTTGCCCACGTCCAGCAGGTCCGCGCTGGCGGTGAATTGCGCGCCGGACAACTGCGCTGTCGGATTGCTCATCACTCGCGGACGCACTTTGACTTCCGAGCTCAAATAGGTGCCCAGCCCTGACAGGCGCAGGTAAGGTGCGCTGAGGTTGACCCGGGCGCTGTCACTCGCCGACTCGGCCAATGAAAGAGAACCGGCGAACAGGCTCAGGCCCTGTCCCATGTGCAGGTCGACATCGCCGTCGAACGTCATCAGACCGTTGCTCAGCAGACTCACGCTGTCGAAGCCACCGCTCATCAGCTGATCAGCACTCAAGCGTGTACGCCCGTAGCGTAAAAGTGGCGAAGCCTCACCCGCTCGCAGCGGCTGCGGCAGTGCCGGCGCGGGCCCTTGGGCAATGATCATTTCACGCGGCACGCGCACCGCATTGCTCAAGTTCGCGGGACCGTACGCTGGTGTATCCAGAGCGATCTCCAGACGCCCGCCCGCCGCACCTGCACCGCCAGCATTGGCCTGCAGATTGCCCTCGATGAACAGACCATTGTAGGAACTCAGGGTGATCCGTCCGCCATCGGTGGCCACACGAGCGGGGCCTTGCCCACCGCTATCGAGCACGGCTTGCGCACCAGACGCTTCCAGTCGCGCACCTTGGCGGACGATGACGTAAGCATCGGCAGCGGTCGCCGTGATTTTCTTCACATCGATCTCGCCACCGACAATGATCGAGCCACCCTTGCCGACCTGGCCGTAGACGCGGCCCAGCGCATCGACAGCGGTCGCTGCCCGACCGGCGACATCGATCAAGGCATGTTCACCGATCCAGATCGAACGGTTGTGCGGGGTCGGATCGGCCTCTTGCAAGGACGTCGCCACATCAATCGCGCCGAACTGCTGTTGACGGATATCGACAATACCGCCCCAGGCGTTGAGTTCACCATCAAGCGTGATCTGGCCTGCCCCGCGCAAACCGATGCGCTGGCCGGGATCGACACTGATCCGTGAGCCTTCGCCAATCGACAACGGACTGCTGGCGGGATCAATCAAGCCAGCAAGCGTTGCGCCGGCCTGCAATGCGACAGAAGCGCCGGCCCTTTGCGTCAAGACGCCCTTGAGCGGGTCTTCCTGGAATAACGCGGGCGTCCATAGCTCCAGCGCAGCGCGCGGCGACATACCGGACACAATGGTCGAGGCGGATTCGCCAAATCGATAGACCGGCATCTGCACATCGATCGCACTTTGCGCGGCGACCTCCAGCCCCTTCAGACCGATGATGTTGTAGGCGCTGAACCCCGTGCGGAACAGCTCCGGCGTCAGGCGCAAGGTCTGTTCTTCGGCCACTTCGCCGGAAGCGCCGATCCGCACCTTGCTGGCCTGCACGGTCAAGGTGCCGCCGCCGTTCACGCCATAGCCCTGCACCTCGCCATCGAGCACCATGCGCGACAGGCCTGGCGTACTGTTGGCGCTGGATTCAAGCGTCACGTCGCCACCCTTGCCGCCACGCGTCTTGCCGTTGGCCAATACCGCGCCGCCCGACGAAACATCGACCAGACTGCCACTGGCCAGCAGAATGTCGCCGGTACTGCGGATCGACACCGTCCCGCCATTGAGGTACGCAAGGCCGCCCGCGTCGTCCGGGTTACTCGACAGGTTGCGCCACAGACCGCGTGTCTGCAGCTGCACACCCTGCGCAACCGTCACTCGCGCTTGCTTGCCTGCTGAAACCTGGAGACTGGTGTCATCACGCCGATCGGTGGCGAGCTGGTTCAAAACGTTGCCCAATTGCAGGCTGCCGCCTTGCGCAATCAGATCGGCATTGACCTGCACGTCAGGGCTGAACAGGGTGATGTTGCCACCGTGATCCACGGTCACGCCTTCATTGACTTCAATCGTGTTTTTCGCCGAGATCTTCAGCGCGCCCAGCGCGAAACCATTGAGCAGCCCGGCATCGAGGAACAGTTTGCCTGCGCGTTCTGCCGCGACCGCGTCGGTCAGCCCTGCGTTCGCTACGCTGGCATGCGCGGCCCCCACTTGCACCTGATCGAGCAACGGGTCGAGTTGATAGAGCAGGCCGGCACTGGCAGCGACATAAGCAGCATCGTAACTGCCAACCACCAACTGCCCTCGCCGCGCCCGGGCGGTCTGGGTCTGGGCGTAGCCGTCCAGACCTGCCCGCGGTGCCTGGATTTGCCGTTCGCCCTGAAACACCTCACCCAACAGCTGGCCATCCAGCACGGCGTTGCCCGTGGCGATCACCAACTGGCCGGCATCCCGGCCAACGGTGTAACCAGCTTCCTGACGACGCGTCGGCGCGATCAGCGGGCTATAGAAATAATCCGTCTGGCCCCAGCGCTCGCTGTGACTTTCGTAACCTTTATAAAGACCGTTGTAGAGAATATCGCCCGGCGCACGCGACACTTCGTATAACCGCCCGTCCGCACCGCGCAGCCAGCTCTGGCGAATCTCGCCGCCCTGCACATCAAGCGTGCCGCCGGACACATTGATCAGCGAACCTTTTTCGCTGATCACGTCCTTTCCGGAAAACCGCACCTCACCGCCCTGCGCCATCCATTCACCAACGCCATGGCCCTGAGTGCCGAGGTATCCGCCGACCTCCAACAACCCACCGGCGGTGTACCAGCGGTCGGTGGCGTAACCGTTGGTGCCCGCCGGCACGAATACCAGCTCACGGACATCGACCCAGATGTCGTTACTGTTGAGCGCGCCGCTCTCGCGATTGACCGGCGCATCACGCTGCTCGTTGCCCTGGACGTTGATCTTGATGTTGTTGTTTGCCATCGCCACTTTGACGCCGAGGGCGCCGGACACGTCGATCACCGCACCCTCGCGCAATAGACTGCGCCGTCCCGCGGCAACTGCCACCTGCCCACCGGTGGCAAGGGTGATCGAACCGCTTTTGAATTCGACGGTGCCGCCGCTGCCGATGTCGATGCGTGACTGATCGCTGCGGATCCGGTTGTTGGCATTGACGCCGGTCAGCGCCGCCTCGCGCTGGCTGTCCAGGGCGGTGAGATCACTGCTGTCGAGCAGAATCGCACTGACGCCATTTTCGCCCAGGGTCACACGGCCTTGGGCATCGCTGGCCGGATTGAGCAGATGCACGGTGCCGCGCGTCGCCACCGAAGTGCTCGCCAGCAGCACACCGTTTTGCACAACGTCGCGGCCGGTCAGGGTGATGTCGCCGGTGGATGCCTGGATCAGGCCGGTGTTGCTGACTTTGCCCGAGCTGTCAGCCTTGAAACCGGGAATGACCTCACTGCCGAAGGTGGTTGAATAACCATTGCCGTCGGTGCCCGAGCCCTTGCGGATATAGAAACGGTCCCCGCACCCAGCACCGTCTGACCTTTGGCCGTGCTGATCGAGCCGTCGTTCTGCACGTCCTGGCCAAGCAGCAAGGTATAGCCGCCGGCGTCGGTGGAGAGCGCAGGTTGATGCGTTTGTATGGCTGCGCCACGCTCCACCAGGACTTTGCCAGCAGCGTCGGTGAAGGTTGGCTGACTGCCGGTGCTGTCGAAATACAGACCCCGATCGCGAAATTGTGCATCGGTCATGTTCGCGGCTGCCGCTACCAGATTTCGCACATTGACCTGGCTGCCACCGCTGAAGACGATGCCGTTGCGGTTGATCAGCATCACCGTGCCGTCCGCTTTGATCTGCCCCTGAATCTGGCTGGCCCGTGCGCTCGGATCGTTGACGCGATTGAGCACCGCCCAGTTGGCCTGCTGGGCAAATTCCACTGTGGTATTGCGGCCGACGTTGAACGTTTCCCAATTGAGAATCGCCTTGTCGGCGGTCTGCTCGATCTTCACCGTGGTCTTGCCGTCGGCCTGGGTCTGTTGCGGGCCTTTGGCGTTCATCCAGCCCTGGCTCAGGCTGTTATCGATCTTCAGGCCGCCCTCGCCCAATCCGTCCGGAACCACTTGCACACTGCCCAATGCGGCGGCACGTCCAGCGGCTTGTGCGGCCTGCTGAGCGGCAATCGCTGCAACGGTGTTATTGAGTGTCTGCAAAGAGCGCTGCAACTGCTGGCTGGCCCGTTGCTGCTGTGCCAGCGGCGGGGTCATCCCCGGCAGACCGCTCCCACCCGGACGCGACGCCGTAGCCTGCTGCGCCGCGCCCTTCGCGGCAAACCAGGTGGAACTGAACGCTGTCGCCGCCTCGGCACTGCCCGCCACCAGACACAAGGCGACGGCTTGCGCCAATGGCTTGAGCAGCCACTGTGCGGGATCGCCCGCGCCACGTTTGATCGGCCGGATACGGTTACTGTGACGGGAGGTGCGAGCAAGCATCACTACAGGTCCTTTTGGATGGCAGGTCGGATCAGCCCTGCTGTTACGACATAGGCAGTTGGCGAGCCTCACGACCGAACGGATGTCACACAAACTTCATGATCAAGGAGTAAATCGGCAAAAAAACAGCAGCCCGAAGGCTGCTGCCGTTTCATTGCAGTTGAGACAAGGCTTACAAAGGACGACCAATGCCGTTGCAGGCGTTGGCGTTGTTGATGTCCAGGTTATTGCCCGAGGTGTTGGTGATGAAGTTGGCGGTCACAGCGGTTTTCCAGTTGTTGGGAACCGGCGTGAAGCTGTGGGCGACGGTGGCGACGTTGTTGCCCGGATTGCTGTAGTGGGTGGTCAGGAAGTTGCGCACGGCGGTGGCCACGGCTGCATCTTTGTAGCACTGGCCGAAGATGAAGTTGGTGTAAGCCACAATCGGGTAACCGCTTGCCGGGTTAGGCACGACCGGGGCCCAGCCAGCCGGGTTGGCAGGTGCGCTTGGCACCGGTGCAGTGCTCAGCGCCAGCGTCACGTTAGCGTTGGTTGGCTGGACGCCATTGACGCGGGCAACCACAGCGTTGCTGGTGGCGTTCACGCCGTCCGGCCCCACATAGCCGATCGAACCGTCCACGGCGTTCACCGCAGTGGCCACATCAGCGGTGTTGGCTACGCCGACCCAAGTCGATGGCAGCGCGGAACCGGCCGGCAGACGAGCGTTGGTGAAGGTGGAGTTGACGGCGAATTTGCCTGGGCAAACGGCGTTCAGGTGGCGACTGAGGATTTCAGTGGTGCCACTGGACACGCTGCGGTAAACCACACGGATCGGCGTGCTGTCGGCGTTACCCAGCAGAGCGCCCCAAGTGGTGGCGGTGCCCGACAGCGCATCGCACAGTTGAGCGCTGGTCAGGTTAAGCGCGGTCTGACCGGATTTTTGTACGGAATGGCAACCGAAGTGGCCACCGATGGCAGCTGGATCAACGGGCCGTACGAAGCACCGAAGTTGCTGGTGTAGGTGCTGAGTTCCGAAGCGCTGAGGATCGAGTCGCTAGCGGCGAAGTGCACGGTGCCGGTGGTGCTGAACTGGGCAGCGTTGTTGGTCAGGAAAGCGCTTTTGCCGACGCCGCTACCGGTCACGGCGTAGCTGAAGTTGGCGGGCAGGATGCTGTTGGCAGAACCTTTGTACAGCGCGGCAGGCAGCGAGGCGCCACCACCGGTTACGGCCATGGCCTGGGCGGAAGCCAGAGCGGCGACGGTCAGTGAGGCGGCGATCAGAGTGCGCTTGAACATGAAGAATCTCCTTTTCAACTTGGTTGGGAACACAGGTTTCGGAAGGCTTGCATGACACCGGGAGGGTCCACCGCAGTGGAGCCGCAGGGAGAAATTCGCAGCTTCCGGTGACAGATAAAGGAAAAAACCTCGGGAGCTGCGGGGGGATTTTTGTGGGGAATTCTCGGGTGTTTGCGGTGGGTTGCGGCGCGTCTGGATCGCGGGTTTGGCTGAATCGGGCTGGAGCCGTTGGTAGGTGGTTGCAGATGACAGAATGGAGAACCCGAGGATGGCGGGATCGGGACTCGGGTGAGGGTCAGGCCGGTGCAAAATATTTGAGTTTTGTGTTGTCGGGACTGGCGCTTTCGCGAGCACGCTCGCTCCCACGGTTGAAATGCGTTCCCCTGTGGGAGCGAGCCTGCTCGCGAAGAGGCCGGCCCGGCCAACATCAAATTTGGCTACTGCACCAACTGGTTGATCTCAATAATCGGCAACAACACCGCCATCACAATCACCAGCACCACCCCGCCCATCACCACAATCATTAGCGGCTCAAGCAGCGCGGTCATGCCCATCGCGCGTCGTTCAATGTCCCGGGAAAGCGTCTGTGCCGCGCGCTCGAGCATCGGCGGCAGTGAGCCGGTTTTCTCGCCGCTGGCGATCAGGTGAATCAGCACCGGCGGGAACACATTCTCCACGCGCAGCGCGGCGGCGAGGTTGACGCCTTCGCGCACCTTTGCCGTGGCCTCGCTGACGCTCAGGCTCAAGCGGTCGTTGGACAACGTCTGCCGCGCTGCTTCCAGTGCACGCAATAACGGCACGCCGGCACCGCCGAGAATTGCCAGCGTGGAGGCGAAGCGCGCGGTGTTCAGGCCGAGAATGAAACGCCCGAACAGCGGCAATTTCAGCACCCGGTGATGCCAGCTCAACCGCGCCGCCGGATTGCGCAAATAAAGACGCCAGCTCCAGAACGCCCCGGCCATCAGCGCCGCACACAACCAGCCCCACGCGCGAATGAAATCACTGGCGGTGAGCATCGCCAGCGTCAACCCCGGCAAATCCTGCCGCGCTTGAGAGAACGCGCTGACCACCTGCGGCACCACATAGCTGAGCAGGAAAATCACAATGCCGATCGACACCAGCCCGACCACGCCCGGATAGATGAACGCGGTGAGAATCTTGCCGCGCAGGTTATTGCGTTCCTCGATGTAATCGGCTAGCCGTTCCATCACCTGCGCCAGATCGCCGGACTCTTCGCCAGCGGCAATCAACGCGCGGTAAATCTCGGGAAAGTCCCGTGGCCGCGACGCCAGCGATTCCGCCAGACGCATGCCGCTGCGCACATCGGCGCGCACGGCGCTGAGGGTCTGGGCGATGTGCTTTTCTCGGCCTGCTCGACTGTGGCGCTCAGTGCGGCTTCCAATGGCAGACTGGCACCGAGCAGGCTCGCCAGTTGCCGCGTGGCCCAGGCGAGGTCGTTGTCGGAGAGTCTGGCGCTGAACAAACCGCCGCCGTGTCGGGCGACGTTGCTTTCCTCGTGCACCGACAGCGCTGTCAGGCCACGTCCGCGCAAGGCACTGAACGCTGCGCTCTGGCTGTCGGCCTCAAGGTGCCCGAACTCGATTTTCCCGGTGGCATCCGCCGCTTCAAAGCGATAGCGATTCATCAGGCGTCCCGTGTCACACGAAGGATTTCTTCCGGCGCGGTGGCACCGCTGCGAATCCAGCGCTCACCGTCCTCACGCAGGCTGAACATCCCCGCTTTCGACGCCGCCGCGCGCAGGGCCTGCTCCCCTGCCCCTTGGTGAATCAGTGTGCGGATGTTGTCGTCGATGCAGAACAATTCGTGGATGCCGGTGCGGCCGCTGTAACCGGTGTGATTGCACGCCACGCAACCGACCGGACGCCAGGTGCCGGGCGTGGCCGGGTCTTCCTGTTTGCATTGGTTGCACAGGCGTCGCACCAGACGTTGCGCGAGGACGCCGAGCATGGATGACGCGAGCAAGAACGGTTCAACGCCCATATCGATCAGGCGATTGACCGCCGACACTGCGTCGTTGGTGTGCAGCGTCGCCAGCACCAGATGCCCGGTGAGCGAGGCCTGCACGGCGATTTGCGCAGTCTCGAGATCGCGGATCTCGCCGATCATGATGATGTCCGGGTCCTGGCGCAGAATCGCCCGCAGCGCCAACGCAAAGGTCATGTCGATCTTGGCGTTGACCTGAATCTGGCTGATCCCCGGCAGGTCGTACTCAACCGGATCTTCCACGGTGAGGATGTTGCTGGTGCTCGCATCCAGCCGCGCCAGCGCCGCGTAGAGGCTGGTGGTTTTGCCGCTGCCGGTAGGCCCGGTGACCAGAACGATGCCGTGGGGCTGGCGGATCAGGTGGTCGAGCTTTGCCAATACCTGCGCATCCATGCCGAGGGTTTCCAGATGCAAGCGCCCGGCCTGTTTGTCGAGCAGGCGCATCACCACCCGTTCGCCGTGGCCGGTAGGCACCGTCGACACACGAATATCGATCGGCCGCCCCGCTACGCGCAAGGCGATACGACCATCCTGGGGCAGGCGTTTTTCGGCGATGTCGAGCTGGGCCATGATCTTGATCCGCGACACCAGCGCACCGTGCAACGCCTTGCGCGGCGATACCACATCGCGCAGGGTGCCGTCGACGCGGTAGCGCACCACCGAATGGGTTTCGAACGGTTCGATATGAATGTCGCTGGCCTCATCGCGCGCGGCCTGGGTGAGCAAAGCGTTGATCATGCGAATCACCGGCGCGCCGTCCTGGGTGTCGAGCAGGTCGGTGATTTCCGGCATGTCCTGCATCAGCCGATCGAGATCGACCTCGTTCTCAGCGGCGCCAACCACCGCTGCCGCACTGCCGGTGTCGGCGTAAGCGCTGGCGAGCAAACCGTCGAGCTCGTCATCACGCACCCGCTCCACCTGTGTTGCACCGAACTGCCGACGAACCTCGCTGATCGACCAGCCAGGCGTTGACGGGCACACCGTCAACACGCCATCGCGCAAAAGAATGCGCTGCGCCTTGGCCCAGGCATACGGCAATGCACTCATCGCTTACCCTCCCCACAATTCGCCATAGCAATGCGATCCCCTGTGGCAATGAGATCCCCAGTGGCGAGGGGATTTATCCCCGTTGGGCTGCGAAGCAGACCCAAAACCTTAGAACCGGGTTCTCCAGGCAAATCGCGTGTACCGGTTTTACGACTGCTGCGCAGCCGAGCGGGGATGAATCCCCTCACCACAATCATCATTCCAGTCAAAACCGAGTGCTCCCTTCAATCGGTACCGTGGCAATGGGATGCCCTGTAGCAATGGGATCCCCTGTAGCAATGGGAACCTCTGTGGCGAGGGATTTATCCCCGTTGGGCTGCGAAGCAGACCCAAACCTTGAGAACCGGTTTCTACAGGCAAATCGCGTGTACCGGTTTTACGACTGCTGCGCAGCCGAGCGGGGATGAATCCCTCGCCACAGTCATCATCTCAGTCAAAACCGGGTGCTCCTTTCAATCGGTACCGTGGCAATGGGATGCCCTGTGGCAATGGGAACCTCTGTGGTGAGGGATTTATCCCCGTTGGGCTGCGAAGCAGACCCAAACCTTGAGAACCGGTTTCTACAGGCAAATCGCGTGTACCGGTTTTACGACTGCTGCGCAGCCGAGCGGGGATGAATCCCTCGCCACAATCATCATTCCAGTCAAAACCGAGTGCTCCCTTCGATCGGTACCGTGGCAATGGGATGCCCTGTGGCAATGAGATCTCATGTGGCAATGGGATCCCCTGTGGCAATGGGAACCTCTGTGGCGAGGGATTTATCCCCGTTGGGCTGCGAAGCAGACCCAAAACCTGAGAACCGGTTTCTACAGGCAAATCCCGTGTACCGGTTTTACGACTGCTGCGCAGCCGAGCGGGGATAAATCCCCTCGCCACAGTCATCATTCCAGTCAAAACCGGGTGCTCCCTTCAATCGAGACCTTGGCAATGCGATCCCCTGTGGCAATGGGAACCTCTGTGGCGAGGGATTTATCCCCGTTGGGCTGCGCAGCAGACCCAAACCTTGAGAACCGGTTTCTCCAGGCAAATCGCGTGTACCGGTTTTACGACTGCTGCGCAGCCGAGCGGGGATAAATCCCTCACCACAGTCATCATCTCAGTCAAAACCGGGTGCTCCTTTCAATCGGTACCGTGGCAATGGGATGCCCTGTGGCAATGAGATCTCATGTGGCAATGGGATCCCCTGTAGCAATGGGAACCTCTGTGGCGAGGGATTTATCCCCGTTGGGCTGCGAAGCAGACCCAAAACCTGAGAACCGGTTTCTACAGGCAAATCGCGTGTACCGGTTTTACGACTGCTGCGCAGCCGAGCGGGGATAAATCCCCTCGCCACAGTCATCATTCCAGTCAAAACCGGGTGCTCCCTTCAATCGAGACCTTGGCAATGCGATCCCCTGTGGCAATGGGAACCTCTGTGGCGAGGGGATTTATCCCCGTTGGGCTGCGCAGCAGACCCAAAACCTGAGAACCGGTTTCTCCAGGCAAATCGCGTGTGTCCGGTTTACGACTGCTGCGCAGCCGAGCGGGGATAAATCCCTCACCACAGTCATCATCTCAGTCAAAACCGGGTGCTCCTTTCAATCGGTACCGTGGCAATGGGATCCCCTGTAGCAATGGGAACCTCTGTGGCGAGGGATTTATCCCCGTTGGGCTGCGAAGCAGACCCAAAACCTTAGAACCGGTTTCTACAGGCAAATCGCGTGTACCGGTTTTACGACTGCTACGCAGCCGAGCGGGGATAAATCCCTCGCCACAGTCATCATTCCAGTCAAAACCGGGTGCTCCCTTCAATCGGTACGGCTTTGATCGTGGCGCGTGGGCCTGATGTCGGCCCCGGCCCCGCCCCGGCGCTGGCACGCCTTGCGCAGCGCTTGGCAATTGCGGTGCCTGCATGTCGGGCATCGCCCAGCTGCGTTCCGGCTGCAAGCCGCCCTGGGCGCGGCGCATGAAGTCGTAACGGTTGAGGGTGATGCTGCGCCCCGCTTCGCTGTCGCGGATGATGTACGGGCGCAGGAACACCATCAGGTTGGTCTTGGTGATCGCCCGGCGTTCGTTGCGAAACAGCGCGCCGATGCCCGGCAAGCTGCCCAGCCACGGCACGGCATCATTGCTCTGGCTGTAGCCGTCCTGAAGCAAACCACCGAGGACCATGATCTGCCCATCGTCGAGCAGAATGCTGGTGTCGATCGCCCGTTTGTTGGTGACGATGCCGGCGGCGGTCACGCTGTTGGACGCGCGCTCATCGATGCTGCTGACTTCCTGATAGATATCCAGCTTCACCGTGCCGCCCTCGGAAATCTGCGGGCGCACGTTGAGCTTGAGGCCGACCTCTTCGCGGGTCACGGTCTGGAACGGGTTGTTGCTGGTGCCCCCGCCGCCGGTGACGTAGCTGCCGCTGACAAACGGGATGGTCTGGCCGACAAAAATGCTCGCCGCTTCGTTGTCCAGGGTCAGCAGGTTCGGTGTCGACAGCACGTTGGTGCCGCCCTTGCTCTTCAACGCTCGGGCCAGCACTTTCAGGTCGAGAATCTTGCCGATGCCGGGAATGTCGACGGTGCCGTTGACGTAGCCGAGGTTCAAACCCTGCGGCAGTACGTCGATGCTGTTCTTCGCTCCCGTATTGAGACCCGCGCCACCCAGATTGGCGCCACCGATCACGCCTTTGCCGCCGAGATTACCGGTCTGCCATTGCACACCGAATTCGCTGGCATCGTCCTCGCCGACCTCGACGATCAGGCTTTCGATCACCACTTGCGCACGGCGCTGATCGAGCAGATCGATAACCTCACGCAGATTGCGATACAGCGGCTCCGGTGCGGAAATCAGCAGCGTGTTGGTGGTGGCATCGGCCTGAATCGTCACCCCGCCGGCGCTGAAGGCAACGTTCTGTTCGCTGCTCTGCGTACCGCCACTGCTGCTGCCGCCACCACTACCCTGCGCATAGCTGCCGCCGCTTGCGCCGCTGCCAGTCGTCGTTGAAGTGCCCGTGCTCGGCGTGCTGCTCTGGCCGTTCTGCCCGGCATTGCCGCCGGTGCTGCTGCCCATCGCGCTGAGCACCGACCGCGCCGCGTCGCTGCTGCCACTGTCACTCTCGCCGGTGAGCAAACCACGCAAGGCTTGCGCAAGTTTTGCAGCTTGGGCGTTGCGCAGATAAACCACGTGCAGATTGCTTGGATTGCTCTGCGCGTTGTCGAGTTTGTAGATCAGGTTGCGCGCCAACTCGGTACGCTCGGGGCTGCCGGCGCGGATGATGATGGTGTTGGAGCGCGGGTCTCCGATCACGGCGATTTTCTGCGTCGGATCATTGCCCGGCGCGTCGAGCAAGTCGGCCACCATCGGCGCGATATCGGCAGCGATGCCGTTCTGGATCTGCACCACATCGGTGTCGATCGCGCTCGGCGTGTCGATGCTCTCGATCAACTGCGCGACGCGGGTGAGGTTCTCGGCGTAATCGGTGATCACCACGGTGTTGTTGCCCGGGTAGGCATTGATCGGATTGTTCGGCGAAACGATCGGGCGCAGCACCGGGATCAGGTTCACCGCGTTCTCGTATTGCAGGCGAAACGTGCGCGTGAGCATGCCGTTGCCGGCCGGTTTGTCGGCGCTGTAGATCGGCCCGCCGAGCAGTTTCGCGTCGGCCTCGGGAACCACCTGCGCCACGCCGCCGACATCGACCACGCTGAAGCCTTGCATGCGCAACGCCGCGAGCAGCATGTCGTAAGCCTGCCGGGCCGGCACCTGGCCTTCCGAGACCAAGGTCAGATTGCCCTTGACCCGAGGATCAACGAGAAACTGCTGCCCGGTAGCACGCGACAGCGCACGCACCACCGCCTGAATATCCGCCTCGACGAAGTTCAGCGTCACCGGTTGCTCGCCCAACGGATTGCGCGCGACCGAGTTGCTCGTCGCCGCAGCACCACCGCGCCCGCGCTGGCTGATGTTGTGCAACTGCTTCGGCACCGGCCGCGCCTGAGCCTGCGCCCGTTCGCGATCGGCCACCGCATCGCCGCTGCGCTGGGTGTTGGCCAGCGGCCGCCCGAGCTCGCTGTCGACCAACAGCGGCGGCTGATTCTGCGGCGTCGTGGTGCTGTTGCACGCGCTCAATGCCATCAGCAACAACGGCAGCGCCAGACGTGCCGGTTTGCAGCGTGACTCCTTCATGAAGCTTCCTTAGCGCCCTGCGCCTGATCCATGCGAACGGTGCCTGACAATGTGCCGGCGGTGACATCGGTCGAGGTTTCGCTTGCGCGCTGCAACTGCGCCTCGACCACCTGCAGAGAAAGTTGTGACGGCTCGCTGAGCAGCCAGTCGAGCAGCGCATCGGCCGGCGCGGCGTCGACATTCAACTGCCACGTACCGCCCTCCGCTGCTTGTAATTGGTAATGCCCGGTCAGCCCCGCCGCTTGCAGACTCTGCTCCAGCGACTGGCCAACGCTTTGCCCCTGAGGCCGCACGTTGACGCTGCGCAACAGCACTTCCAGCGCCTCGGTTTGCGCGCGCAACTTGGGCGTTTCGCTCTGCCAAAAAGTGATCCTGGCCAACGGCGGCTTAACCAGCGTCAGCCAGGTCAGCACACCGATCAGCACCACGGCCATGCCGGCGACCATGCGTTTTTCACGCAGCGCCAATGGCTGCCAACGGGCCTGCAACTGGCTGCTGAAGCGCTGCCAGCGCGCACGGTAAATCGCCAGCGTCGCCCTACTCATCGTCTGCTCCGCTGTCGTCGTCTTCGTTGGTGTTTGCGCTGGATTCATCGCTCGGGCGCAGCGTCCAGCCTGCGTCATCGGTAGTGACGCTGATGCCGGCCTGGGCCAAGGTGCTTTGCCAGCCCTTGTCGTTGCCGCCACGGTTTGCATCGCTGAGCAGCGCAAGCTGTAAGACGCCGTCGCGGTAATTCAGGCGCTCGACACTGCCAGCCATGAACGGCATGCCCGTGCCGGCCTGCAACACCAGCCGATTGAAGTTCTGCGCCGGGTCATCGACCGCGCCTTTTGCCGCTGCTCCAGTTGCTGACGCGCCTGTTGCAGCGGGTTGAGAATCACCGGCAATTCCGGGAACGCCTGCTTCACCCGCTGACTCATCTGCGCCTTGAGCTGCTGGCCCTGCCGCGCTTCGCGAGCGGCGTAAAGATTCAGCCCGATCACCCAGACTGCCACGGCCAAAGCCACACACCCGACAGCGCGACCCCAGCCACGTTGCTCGCCGCCGCTTTGCTGCAGACCACCGTGCAACCCCCAACCGGGCAATGGACCGATCCAGCGTTGTGTCGCGTCCGCTGCGAACGATGCCTCATCAACTTCGTCACCGAGCAACGGCTCAACCTGCGCGCTGTTCAAACTCTCGCGCCGGAGCAAATGCCCGTCCGCCACACAAGCGACAACCCCCGGCAGCACTGGCAGGCTGTACGGCGCCGGATACAAACCGCGCAGCGTCAACTTCGCCTGCTTGAGCACCGCAGCCAGACGCTGCAAGTGCTGCCGCGCCACCCAGGCGATTTGCACCTGCCCACTCGCATCACGAGGGCTGTGGCCGATATGCATCTGGCTGCTATCACCGAGCATCAACGCCTGCGCCGCGCACTGCACAGCGGCCGCGGTTTTGTTAGCGGGCAACGGCGGCAGATCAATGCTGGCGAGCAGGCTGTCGGCCGGATGCAGAAAACACAGCAGCGGTGGTTGCTTCGGCCGTTGCCCCAACTGACTCAAAGTCAGCCGTTCCTCACGACTGACCTGCCCCTGACGATCCAGCCAGGCGCAGCTCACTTCGCTGTGCAACTCCAGCTCCGCCAGCGGCGGCAACCCGACGCGCAACTGGCTCATGCGCCCACCCGCGACCAGATCACCTGCGGCAGCCGATCCTCGCTGCGGTGCAGCAAAGCGTCGAGACTGACCCGACGCTGATCCCGCCGCGCCTCACCGCGCAAACGAAACCAGTCACTGGTGATACCGACCTTGACGCTGCTCATTTCCAGCTGCGGCATGCGCAAGCGGTTCACGAAATCGCCGCGATTGATAAACCAGCGCCCGGCGTCACGCTCGGCAATCAACGCCGTCGCCCGCTCCAGCGAAAGCCCCGGCACATACGCCGCCAGCACCTGCGCCGTGGCGGTGTTGCCGTTGATCCACGTCGTCGCCGGAATCACCGTCACGTACGGCGCCAGTTGGCCGATCAGCGCATCCGTCACGCCTTCGACGCTGCGCAAGTCATCGAGTGTGCGCACCATCGGCACCTTCGGCGGTTGCGGTTTGTGATCGGCATCGGGCGAAGTGGCGCGGCCACTGTCGAAACCGGCTTTGCCCGTCGCACCAATCTGCGCATTCAGCAAATGCGGATACCCGGCAATCACCCGCTGACGGATGCGCTGGCTGACAACGGCGCTCACACCAATCAGCTCGCACAAACGCTCGAACGCCTGCACTTGCGCCTCATCGATGCGCTCATTGGCGACCAGATTGCGCAGGTTGAACTTGCCCTGCTCATCCTCCAGCCGCCCGGCAAAACCCGCCGCCAACAACGGCTGCGCCCAAGGTTGATCGCGCCGGGTCAACGGATCACGCAGGCGCGCATCCCACAGCAACTGTCGGCTGATCTCCAGACCACCCTGCGCCACCCAGCGCCCCTGCACCCGCTGCTGATCGGCCTCCAGCGCCCGGGTCGCCACGCTCTGGCGCGTCAACATCCCCGCCGCAATCACCGCCACCACGGCGGCGATCAACAACGCGCTGATAATCGCCATGCCCCGTTGCTTCGCCCCGTTGAGCGAACCTGTGTTCACGGCCGGCCTTACAACTGCCAGGAACCGATATCGGCATTCACGCCATCGCCGTCAGGCTGGCCATCGGCGCCGAGGGAAAAGATATCGACCTCGCCATTCGCGCCCGGGTTGAGGTACTGATAAGGCCGGCCCCACGGGTCATTGGGCAAACGCTCCAGATACGAACGCCAGTTGCTGTTCTTCGCATCCGCCGGCCGCTCGACCAACACCTTCAGCCCCTGATTCATGCTCGGATACGTGCCGTGATCGAGGCGATACAACTTCAACGCCTGCATCAACCCACCAATATCCTGCTTCGCCGCCGTCGCCCGCGCCTGATCCGGCCGATCAAGCACCTTGGGCACCACCATCGCCGCGAGAATCCCCAGAATCACCACCACCACCATGATCTCAATCAAGGTAAAACCCTGCTGGCTACGCGGTGTGCGCGGCGACTGACTGAGCGTGTTCAAAGGTGCGATATCCATCTCGACATTCCCTGGCTTGACCTGATTTCGACGCGCAGTGTTGCAAGAAGATATGTCAGGGATGTTGAAAATCCTCGGGTGTTTCCGTCGTCAAGCCGTCAAGGACGGGGGTTAGCGTCGAGGGCTGGGTTTTGCTTTTGGGCCATGTATGCGCGGGTGTTCGAGAGAGAAAGGATTCACCCTGATTGAAGTGCTGGTGGCACTGGCGATCATCGCCGTCGCCATGTCCGCCGCCGTACGTGTGGCGGGGTTGATGACGCAGAGTAATGGGGTATTGCGCGATAGATCGATTGCGCTGATTGCTGCGCAGAGTCGGATGGCTGAGTTGCGCCTGGAGGGCCGATTGCCGAATGGGGTGAAGGCTGTTGAATGTGATCAAGGGCGACTTATGTTGCGCTGTGAACAGGTGATCGCCAGCGCAGAGAATGGACGGTTGCTCAAGGTTGGAATCCAAGTATTTGACCGCAACCAGGATGCGCCGCCGTTGGCCAGGTTGGAAACCTTACTGACCCGCCCACCGTAGGAGCTGCCGAAGGCTGCGATCTTTGATCTTCCCTCCCGCAACAAACACAAATCCCCTGTGGGAGCGAGCCTGCTCGCGAAGGCGCCAGCCCAAACAACAAATCAACCCGCTGGCGCCCCGCACATCACATCACCCCGCCACCTCCAAATTATCCATAACCCGATTCACCGCCAGCTCCCCCAGCATGATCAGTTGAGCAACCCCCAACAACGCCCGACGCTGCGGTGCCGGCAACAGACTGGAAATGTCCTGAGCAATCGTCTTCGCCGAAGCAAGCGTTTCACTCGCATCCGCCAGCAGTTCTTCATTCTTGGTATCCGCCGTCACCGCATACATCCCACGCGCCTTACGTGGCGGAGGCAGGAGATTGTTTGGAGACAGGTAATGATCGAGCGCGCGGTCAGCGGCTTCGTGGAGCTTGTTGGAATCGAGGGATTCGTAGGGAGACGTGGGATCGGTTTCGGGTGGGTTGGGTGTTGGTTTGATCATGGTGAAGCTCCTTGATTATTGGAGCCGCCACGTTTCGCTGCGAAACGAAGAGAGGTGGCAGCTGTACGCAGGTTCGCAGACCGGGAATCAAGGAACCCGGCATACCCGAAGGTATCCCGCGCGCAGCCGCCATAAAGCATCACTGCCAAAAATGACAACGAACTGGAGCGCTGTGCGCCTTGATTGATCCGGGCTGCGAAACCCGATCGCTGATTCGTCAGCGACGCGACCACAATAGAACCCGCCCCCTAGGCGCACAAGCCGGCGGATTCTGGCGTAGCTGTAGGCAAAGGCGCAAGGATATGTAGCCTGGGAGCGTGACTGGAGATGTCTTTTTAAACATGGACGATCGTCGAAAAATTACTGCCCCGCCTACCTCCTGAAAAGATCCGTACCGTTACCCGAGAATTTTGCCCGCAAGAGCAAGTCGCGTAGGCTGCTGCTTTTGCACAAACAATATGCACCCGCAAGGACGCACAGGACTGCCCATGAACACGACACAAGACTGGCTGGCTCGGTTGGCACGCAAGCAAGGACAGCTCTCCCATTATGAAAACTATCGGCGCAACGAGGCGCTGGAGATACTCGCTCACTTCAATAACACCGGTACATGGGCAGACGTGAGCAATCACTCCAACGGTTTCGTCCGGGAAGTCGCTGTGCGAGAACTGTGCAGGCAACCGTCCCCGAAGCATTAGCCGTGTTGATCGAACGTCTGAACGATTGGGTCCCTCAGGTTCGCGACTTGGCAGCGGAAGGCCTGAAGCACTACCTGTCACCAGATCACACCCAGGCATGGTTATCAGCACTGGAACCCTTGATGGCATTGGCAGCGCAACGCCGCGTCGACCACGCACAGACATTGTCGGCGGTCCGAGCGATGCTGCAATCGGTGGAGTGCTGGGATGAGGTCTACGCCGACTTCTTGAATCGCCAGGGCAAAGCCGCGCGCTACCTGTTTACGCTGTTGCTTGAAGCCCCCGAGTCTCCCGAAACGCTCATACGAAGCGCGTTGGCTCATCGCGAGTTGACCGTACGGTTGATGGCCGTGTCGGCGAGCCTGACACTGCCGGCGACGCAGAGTCTGCCGTTGCTCCTTGATGCCATGTCTCACCCCGGTGCCAAAATCCGCGTACGCGTGCTTTATGCGCTGCTGCCGCTGCTCGCCGATCCGAAACCTGTACTGCGCGAAACTTTGTTGGATGTTTCACCGGCGGTCCGCAATCTCGCGCTTTGGGCTGCGGCTCGTAACGATGTTGTTGCTCATGCAGTGCTGACCGAGCGCTTACGTCAGCCTTTGCCCACATCAAAACAACATTGGCTGGGCGTGCTCGGGCTCGCCACAGAACTGGGTGTGGAGTTGCCACAGCGATGGCATACACCTGCGCTGCGCTCGAGCTATGTGACCGTGCGCCAAGCCGCAACACGCCTGCTTCGCGATGATCAACTGTCTGAGCTGTTCGAGGCGCTTGATGATCCTTCGGAGAAAGTGTTTGCGATGGTGATTGCGAAACTGGACAAAATACCGTGGTCCTTATCGAGCATCAGATTGACGGCCAAACTTGATCAAGACTGGCATGAGCTTACGTCGGAACGGCGCAGCGCCATTTTCCGACTGATACCGACGTGGCAACAACTCGGCTACTTACTGAAGCGCCTCGACACGGGGCACGCCGGTCAAACCTATTGGCTCGGCCAAATCGATGCGTGGTGTGACAGGCAGTATCTCGCTTTCGATCCGGTAACTCCCAAGAACGATCGCGCCGCATGGCAAGAAAAGCTTCGTGAATTAAAGGCAAACGGGCAGATCCGCTCGGGTGCGTGGTAGTCATGGCTGGTTTTGTCGAGCTACAAGTCAGCTGAAGGAACTGTGAAATCAAAGCTTCGATCCTTGTACTTATCGCACTGTATTGCATGGGTATCAGCACAGCGTTTGCCGATGACTCACAGACGCCAAGCGACATTCACGAGCCAGCAGGCATCGTCGTCGGTGAGCGTTTGGCTGCGGCCAAATCCAAGCTCGTCAAACAAGGATGGAAGCCAACACCGATGCACACCACAGACGGTTATGAATACAGTGGCGTGGAGAAGGAGCTGGCTGCACGCAACTACTTCGAACTGGACACCTGCTCGTTTGATAGCTCGCGCTGCATCTTGTACTACTCGAAGAAAGGCGCTTGCCTGCGCGTCGATACCATCGGTGAGCAGTTCAACGACATGACGGTGACGCGATGGACCGGTGAATGTCCTGAAGCGACTCAATAACCACACGAAGACAACGTGGTGATAATCGACTGCTCCCACAGGTTCCAGGATCGTAGAAAACTTCTGCAATCAGCATAAAACCCTGTGGGAGCGAGCTTGCTCGCGAAAGCGCCAGAATGAGCACCCGATCAATCACCAGGTGATCCGGACACCCGCATCAACCCGGCAATTCCAAATTATCCAGCGCCCGATTCACCGCCAGCTCCCCCAACATGATCAGTTGAGCAACCCCCAACAACGCCCGCCGCTGCGGCGCTGGCAGCAAACTGGAAATGTCCTGAGCAATCGTCTTCGCCGAAGCCAGCGTTTCACTCGCATCAGCCAGCAGTTCTTCATTCTTGGTATCCGCCGTCACCGCATACATCCCCGCGCCTTACGCGGCGGAGGCAGGAGATTGTTTGGCGACAGGTAATGATCAAGCGCGCGGTCAGCGGCTTCGTGGAGTTTGTTGGAATCGAGGGATTCGTAGGGAGAGGTGGGGTCGGTTTCGGGCGGGTTGGGTGTTGGTTTGATCATGGTGAAGCTCCATTTTTATACCTGGTGAAACCACCAAGACTTGTCGCTAAACAAGTAAGGGTGGCAGCTGTGCGCGGGTTAGCGAACCGAGAGGTATAAGACCCGGCAGACCCGAAGGTCTCCCACGCACAGCCACCATAGCGTCATCGCAAACGCGACAAACTGGAGCGTCGTTGAACTTATACCTGGTCGGGTCGCTAAACCCGGTCGCTGGATTGCCAGCGACCCATAGACGATATAGACCAGGTACAAAGCCCACAAGCCGGCGGATTCTGGCGTAGCTGTAGGCAAAGGCGCAAGGATATGTAGCCTGGGACCGTGACTGGAGATGTCTTTCTAAACAAGGATGTTTAACGAAACGTCATCTGTCTCGTAACCTTAACGAAATAAGTGATCTAGTCACGCGATTAAAATATGCCCCCTTCATCCTAGCCATTGATTTAAAACAACAAATTAGCAAATCTGGTCGTCATCGTACGATAGTCACTGATGACCTCCCTCCTGATTTCGGTCATTTCCAGCTATTGGTGCCGGCCAGAAACGTATCTGGGGGTTAGGAGTCAGTTCGACCACCCGGAAAATTTTCTGCCTACCCGAAACGCTAAGGGTTGTTTATTGACATAACCACTAATGCTGCTTAGCTATTGAATAATCCGCGTCTAATCAGAGGATAACCATGGCCGATCAAGGAGTTGAAATCGCCCAAATATCATTTTTCCTCTCAAGAGAAGAAAGAAAAGTCGACTCTATACTCGACAAAAAAAAGATGTTTTAAAAAACTCATCTGCGCGAGAATTCAAGTTTTCGGTCAATGAAACAGATTGTCACTTCATTTATTTTGAGACAACGAGCGCAAAATCAAATCCGCCTTGGTTGAACTTCATCAATGAAAAACTTCCATCGGTAGAAGCACCTCTCTTCAGCTCGAAAGCCAAAAACCCAAATGGAATCTTATTTTTAACCGTCAACGAAAGGGTGTTTGCTGCGACCTTTGGCCGCAGTGCCGCAAGCTATCTAGATCGAAGTGCTTTCGAGCCGGATTTTGGAATAAAAACAGCTATGAACATGTGCGGCAACGAAGAAATACGTCAGACAAAAACCGAGAGCCACGCAATTACCCCAACACATATCGACAGACAGGTAAACAAGCCGATTGACTCTTTCGCTTTCGGCCTTAGCGAAACGGAAGACCTTCGGTATATATCGGCTCACATGAAAGACCACAGCAATATAACTCTTCAAGGTCGCAACAACTTAACAATAAAAATTATTGGACAAGATAAGCTGAATTGGCCGCTATTGATTGGCTATTGCGAAGATTTTTTAGTTGCCTATGCATGCAAGGATTACACCACGCTCTTCCCAAACTACAAGCACTTTGACGAAGCGACGGAGTCAGAAAGCAAGATATTAGATGAGTATCTACTCACTCACCTTCGATTAAAGAACACAAGCAATGTTAGTCTAGGGATTCCCGAAGTACTAATTGATCCGGATTACGGATTCTCGTATTCAAGTAACAAACGGTCCGGCGATAGGACTTATGCGTACCTAGACATCCGCCAATTATTCGACCATATGAAGGCTGAAAAAATAACATCCGCAGCATTGAAATCAAAGCATATTTATGCGTATTCCCATGAAGAAAACCAAGTGCTAGGCTACAAGAAATGGCCAATATACAACTGCCTATCTTTTGAACAAGCCTTAGGGGATAAATACTTTGTATTAAGCGACGGGAAATGGCTGGAAGTAGATAGCGACTTTTACACGGAAATAATAAACTTCACTAAAGTCACACTCCACGAAGAAGCATGCGAAGATACTTATAGACATATCGATATCAGCGACGATATAAAAATGCAAAACAGAGAGAGCATCTTTAATAAAAAAATATGCGAAATACGCCCTTCGTGCGTTTTGTTTGACCAAGCGAAGCTCCAGATAGGATCCGGTCGCAAAGACAAAGAATTTTGTGACATTTTAGATCTCACCGATAATAATAAGATGAGAATTATTCATTGCAAACCATACAAAAATGCCTCTTCAACAAACTATTTGTTTTCACAAGCCCAATTCTACTGCCAAGCTTTCATCAATGACCAAACTTTTCTCGACGAAATCAGGCGCCACACAAGTTTGTCTGTTAGTACACGAAAACTAGAATACCTGGAGTACATTAAATCCAGTATTGCGGACATCCATGGCGAAGACTACATAGTGTGCCTGTGGCTCCTATGCGACCAGCGCTTACCGATGCCAGTTAAAACTGACATACCATTGATGGCTCAGTATGAATTAAAATTGATGCACGAACATTTGCGAAATGTGTGCAAATTTCACGATGTAATAATACGCTTTATCCCCGTTATTAAGAAAAATTATATAAAAGACATTTCCCGCTTATAAATCAAAGGAGACGGATTTATTTATCAAACAATTCAAAATAGACCCGTCGCCATTGTTGATTAAACGACCTCAACTGAATGAAGCCTACAAACGACCACATAAACATCGTAATCAGCAGCGAATGCCCAACCGCGGACGCGGAGCACAACGTTTTATTTGCTACCACGCTTGACTTTTACTCAACTCAATTCTTTCAAGCTCGACCAACACCTTTAATGAGTCGAGTTCTTTTGATAAGTTAGCATGATCCTTAGTCGCAGCATATTCTATGAAATTTATTTTCAATGAATCACTTAATACAGACTTGACCTCTGAGCAAAAATTATTTGAGGCGGTTACAAAATAATGACTTTGCCCATACGGATGTCTGTACCTGTAGTTTTCTAATAGAGATCTAATATCCGGATCACTTACACCACACCCAACAAAAATAAAGGTATGGGTGCGAAGAAGCGCATCTAACAGCTCATAAAACTGACTATGAGAGTTACGAGCTTTAGCGTAATCGGCTCTTGTGAAAATCAGCTTGTTCGGAGAGGAAATCGTTCCGTGACTCTTTATCAAAACTCGCTCATGTCTGCGTAAACAATCTGCAATGTCGTCATCATGATAAATCTTTGTAGTAAGTGCTCCGGCCCCGCGCTCACCTGCTGCGGTCTCGTAGATGCTGTCAAAGTTAGGCGTAATTGCTATTCGCAAGTCTAAATTAAATAGCGTCTTGTGTATTGGGGCTGCTTTGAAGTCAGGCGTGTGGAAACGCGATTTTACCAAGTTTGTAAATTTTTCCTGTCTAATTTCGTTCCGTATAACTTCGGCTGCGGTGAGGTAATCCCCAGCTTTTATAAGTGCGTTAATTTCCTTAACTATCTTCTTACCAGGAGCGCCTATCTCCCTTGCGGCCTCAGTTAAAAAACTTGCCCAACTCGGGGTCTTACACCACCGTTCCCTGAAGAGTTCATAGAGACGCCAGCGCCAAAAAAAGCACACAGCGCCTGCAAGCTATGGAGTGAATTAGTTCCTTTGGCCAAATTGACATTTAGATAATCTCATCCATATTCACACGTAGACTTGCAGCGATGTCTGCGATGACCTTTTCAAATTGTTTTACCTTGTCAAAGTGCGCACCCACTACTCCATCAGCCGACTTCAGCATAAATATTGGCTTCGTAGATGTTTGGGCCATTGGAACCAAACTGCTGAAGTAAGGGATTTCACCAAGTTTGTACTCTAATACCTTTCCATGGTTTATTTTCTCTATCAGACTTTTTTGATAGCTGGCCCGATACGTTTTATGATCTTTTCGTAAGCATCTACGGGTTGTTTTTTTCCTGCTACGGTTTTAGCAGTGTATTGCTGGGTAACATAACCGAGAAACTTAATGCCTTGAGGATTTCTTTGATGCAGACCATCAAATAGAAAATCTTCATTATTATCTTCTTTGTAACTTGTAAGACCACGCTCCAAGCCCTTAGTCCAACTGGTAATTGCAACCTCTATATTTTGAAGCCCCCGCAAGCTAAAAATATCCGAGGACATAGGCAAAATAAAATAGTCACACGACAAAAGAACAGTGCGATTTATCGCGCCAAGTGAAGGACCTATATCAAAAAAAACATAATCGTATTTTTTTTCGAAGCCCACTCCAGCAGCGCTCTAAAAAGAAATGTAGTTTTTAATCCTCGCTCCTGCCCGCTAGTTGCATCTACCCAGTCCTTCGCCAAAAAATCCTCAGCTAAAGAAAACCTAGGATCGCCGGGTACTACATCCACGCCGAAAGATTCACTTTTTTAATCGGAATCTCAGAGTAACCCTTCGATTTTTTCAAGGAAGTCACTAACTGATTTATAGTTTCTCCATCTTTAGATGACGCATAAAGATCATCAAGGACCTTCTCCTTGAACATATATGCGGTAGCATTGCATTGTGGGTCAGCGTCAACCACAAGCACCTTCTTATTACTTCTCAAAGCATAATGCGCAGCTAAATTACAAAGTAGGGTTGTCTTGCCAACTCCACCTTTATTATTGAAAACGCAAAAAGCTTTCATATTAGATCCTTAATTGAAAATTAACCAAGCACTAGCATGTCAGGCACGAAACAACTGCCGGATTTTTCCTGTCCATTTTTTGTCATGTATTATTCTTAGATATTCGTGCCCACCATTAATAATCTCTTCCTTCGACAACGATGAAAGCTTTTCCCAGTCATCTCCAAATATATACGTAGCATTGTTGAGATGAATACTTTCTAAAAAATGAAGCTTTTTAGATGTAAAACCATAGACAAAATATCCTGAGTACCCGCCACGGCCTGTAGCTAAAAAATCTGGTTCGTACTTGGATATTTCTCGCATTCTATGCTCAATTACTCCTTTTTCTGACTGACTGAGCTTTGTAAGGTAGGGAGCCACAATGCCCGAGGCTCTGCTCCAAGGGTATTTCCTTGGGGCAGTACTTCCCATTGAAGCTGGCGCGCGGATAAATCTGAGATCGTGCCTTTTGAAAAATCGAATATTTGAAACTCATTGAAATATTCAAGTAGCAGATTAGCCAAATGCAAGGCAAGTACTGCATCACTCGAGAGATCTATTTGACGTGTCGCGATGTACAATATTCCGCCAAAATCTTTAAGGAATAGTTTTTCACTGGGAGGAGAAATAAAATCTATAGGGTATACATCCATAGTCCGATGCTGGATGCCGTCATGCTCTCGCCCATGCCAGTCTTTCCATGTCCTATACTGAGGTATAACCTTTTTTATTAGTGGAAGATCTCTCCGCTTAATTTCTTTCCCGCTGATATTAAAGCTAGAGACTTTTCCAACGTCCGAGGCAAGAATTGAATCGCCATCATGCTGGAGATAATTAATACCAATTTCTTTTTGCCGGACTGGAGTTACAGAGTCCCGGCGGACGACGAACATCACATCACTTGCACCTTTTGCCTCAACGATAAGGCGCGCGGTACTCTTTATTGACTGTCCCTTGATCATTCCTGCCCCTTCGTGTGAGGTTGTCCGTTCTCAAACGGTAGCATCCTGACATCACTCTTGGAACCCCGATAATCGAAGGAGTCCACTTTTGAAGCACTTAAGTCGCATCTGGCCATGCCCGTTAGTGAGTGCTTCCAATAATTCGTTGCGGGCAAAGACAGAAGCGAATACCCGGCTCTTCAGTTTATCCATTCGACATTTCAAGGCCGCGTCAACGTCGGCAACACCACCCCTCCCCCAACCTCTCCACCCCCAAACTCACCCTCTCCCCACCCCGCTCAATCACCACCCCATCCCCCTCTACCCCCACCAACTTCACCCCAACCCCAACCTTCTCCCCCACCAAAAACTCCTCGGCGCGCCATCATTCAAACTCAATATCGCCACCGTCCCACTCCCGCCTGCGATCACCCCGCTCACCTTGATATCCACCGGTGCGGTCTCATTGGAGAACCACTGCAACGCCGGGCTATCGCTCCTCGCCGCGAGCACTTGCGGGGTGGCTGCGGGGGTGTGGGATTCCGCCGTGGTCAGCAGCAACGACGACCAAGTCGCGACGCCCACCAGGGCGGCGAGCAGGGCCAGGGTCTGGACGGTTTGCGCCGGGGTAATCCGTGCGGTGAGTTTCATGGGTTGTCGCTCCTTGTTGTCCCTGCTGCCAGCCTACGCGGCAATTCTCTCCGTTTTATTTCACATGCCTTACATGTTCGCCGGGCACGATGGGGTGGGACGCCAAGGAGCGCGTGGGTGATGAGCAGGCAGCAGGGTTTTACGTTGATCGAGTTGATGGTGGTGCTGGTGATCATCGGGATTGCCAGTGCGGCGATCAGTTTGAGTATCAAGCCCGATCCGTTGCAGTTGTTGCGCAAGGATGCCGAGCGGGTTGCGCAGTTGTTGCAGGTGGCGCAGGCCGAGGCTCGTGCCGATGGGCGGCCGATTGTGTGGGTCGCGGATGCCAAGGGGTTTCGCTTTGGGCGGCGTGGGGATGATGGCGTGGGGTTTGAGTCGTTCAAGGAGGATGCGCAGTTGCGCCCGCGTGCGTGGCAGAGCCCGAAGGTGGAGGTGCGTGTGGAGCCCCGGCAGACGGTGGTGCTGAATGCCGAGTGGATCAATCCGCCGTTGCGGCTGATTTTGTCTGATGGGGCCGATCGGCTGAGTGTGCTGCGCGATGGCGCTGGGCGGATCAGTATTCAATGAAGACTCAGCAAGGGTTCACTCTGATAGAGGTGATGGTCGCGATTCTGCTGATGGCGGTGGTGAGTCTGATTGCCTGGCGCGGGCTGGACAGTGTGACGCGGGCGGACAGTCATTTGCAGGCCAGCAGTGAGCAGAGCGACGGGTTGTTGCGGGTGTTGAATCAGTTGCAGCGCGATGTGGACATGCGCGCGGGGGTGGAGTTGAGCGAGCCGCGCAAAGTTGGGGTTGAGGATGAGGCGCCGACTGCGCCGCCGGCGGTGACGGTGCGTAGTAGCGACAGCAAGGGGTTTCGGCTGGACATTATTCGTAGCGCGGCGGATCAGCCGGGGGCTTTGCAGCGGGTGCGCTGGTGGGTCAAGGGGGATACGTTGTATCGGGCGGTGTCTGAGGCGCGCAGTCGCTATCCGTTGCCGGCGCCTGGGAATGGGGTGGCGGTGTTGAGTGAGGTGAGTGATGTGCAGGTGCGGGTTTGGGAGGTGGACAAGGGCTGGCGGCAATTGAGCGGCAATCGGCGGGAGGATCCGTTGGGGTTGGAGATTCGTTTGAGTCGGCAGACGGCGCAGGGGTTGAGCGGTATCGGCAGGTGATTGGGTTGTTGCAGTAGCCGGGACCACCGCAGGGCTTTTGTAGGAGTGAGCCTGCTCGTGATTGCGGTGGGTCAGTCAATATTGTTGTTACTGGTAGACCGCTTTCGCGAGCAAGCTCGCTCCCACAATTGGGTTGGTGGCGGGCAGTTGCAGGTTGGTTGGCTGTTAGGCCGTCATCGCTGGCAAGCCAGCTCCCACAGGGATCGAGTGCGACCGGAAAATATTGGTCAGTTGGGCAACCACCTTCGCGAGCAGGCTCGCTCCCACAATTGGGTTGGGGGCGGTCAGTTGCAGGTTGGGTGGCTGTTAGGCCGTCATCGCTGGCAAGCCAGCTCCCACAGGGATCGAGTGCGACCGGAAAATATTGGTCAGTTGGGCAACCGCTTTCGCGAGCAGGCTCGCTCCCACAATTGGGTTGGGGGCGGTCAGTTGCAGGTTGGGTGGCTGTTAGGCCGTCATCGCTGGCAAGCCAGCTCCCACAGGAATCGAGTGCGACCGGAAGATATTGGTCAGATGGTAGACCGCTTTCGCGAGCAGGCTCGCTCCTACAACTGGGTTGGTGGCGGTCAGTTGCAGGTTGGTTGGCTGTTAGGCCGTCATCGCTGGCAAGCCAGCTCCCACAGGGATCGAGTGCGACCGGAAGATATTGGTCAGATGGTAGACCGCTTTCGCGAGCAAGCTCGCTCCCACAGTTGGGTTGGGGGCGGTCAGTTGCAGGTTGGTTGGCTGTTAGGCCGTTATCGCTGGCAAGCCAGCTCCCACAGGGTTCGAGTGCGACCGGACGATATTGGTCAGTTGGGCAACCGCTTTCGCGAGCAGGCTCGCTCCCACAATTGGGTTGGGGGCGGTCAGCTTTAGGTTGGTGGGCTGTTAGGCCGTCATCGCTGGCAAGCCAGCTCCCACAGGGATCGAGTGCGACCGGAAGATATTGGTCGGCTGGGAAACCGCCTTCGCGAGCAGGCTCGCTCCACGGGGATCTGTGTGTGGCAGGCAGTTAGCTGAGCACGACCACGCCGCCCGGCAGTTCGGTGCATTTGACGCCGTAGGCATCGCGGATCAGCAGGGCGACGCCGGCGAGTTGGTCGAGGTTGAAGCGGGCCTGGACGCGGCGTTGGCCGAGTTCGCGGTTGAGCAGCAGGAGCATGCCGGGGCGGTAGCGGTTGATTTCGTCGATCATCTGGCTGAGGGTCGCGCCGTTGAACACCAGCACTTGTTGGCGCCAGTTCATCACGGCGGCGGTGTCGACGGTTTGCACGTTGCCGATTTGCCGTGCGTCGTAGGTGACTTGCTGGCCCGCTTCGAGGCGCAGGTTGCGGCCGTCGATGGCGACGTCGACCGCGCCGTCGAGGCAGGTCACGCAGACTTGCTGGTCGGTGTTGCGCAGGTTGAAGCGCGCCTGACTGGCGCGCAACCACCCTGCCCCGGCCTGCATCGCCAGCGGCAGGCGTGCGGTTTGCACTTCGACTTCGCCGCTGACCAGTTCAAAGCCCTGCACGCCGTTTTCGACGCTGCGCTGGTTGATGCGGGTCTGCGTGTTGAGTTCGAGGCTGACGCCTTGTGCCGGTTCGACGCGGCGCTGCTGGCCGACTTCGGTGATGTAGTCGGCGCCCAGTCCTTCGAAGCCGCCGGGAATGGTGCCGCGCACCAGCAGGAACGCGGCGGATGCGGCAATCGCGCCGCCGAGAAATGCCCGTCGACCGAAACTGCGTCGGCCCTGCACGGCTTCGGCGGCCGGTTGCAGGTGATGCCATAGCCGCTTGGCTTCTTCGAAGGCCCGAGCGTGTTCGCCACTTTGCGCGCACCA
This sequence comes from Pseudomonas sp. B21_DOA, assembly GCA_030544685.1. Classification (NCBI taxonomy): domain Bacteria; kingdom Pseudomonadati; phylum Pseudomonadota; class Gammaproteobacteria; order Pseudomonadales; family Pseudomonadaceae; genus Pseudomonas; species Pseudomonas sp. B21_DOA. The sequence continues at coordinate 4,319,413 of CP086683.1, forward strand.
TTCGCGCAGGGCGCGGGCGTCGGCGACGGTGGCGCGGCCCGAGGTCAGCAGGATCAGCCAATCTTGGGCTTCGCTGTGCAGAGACTCGGTGGCCGAAGGCTCGGCGGGTTTCAGTCGAAAGATGTTCAAACGCGCAAATTCTCAACGGATTAATCGGGTCACTATTCGCTAGACGGTTTTCCGGCCCCGCGACCGAACCGCTGAAACACTTTTCTTTCAAGTTTCGCTGCGCAGAAGCCCAGCGCGGCTTTGATTTCCTTCTCGACCATGCGCGTGGAAATGCCGAAACGCTGGGAGATTTCCAGGTGCGGCGCCTCTTCCAGCCGCGCGGCGATGAAGATCCGCCGACGTCGTGCGGGCAGTTCGTACAAGGCGCTGAGCAGGGCCTGCATCTCCTTTTGCCCGCCGACCACCCGCGCCGGGTCGAGGGCCTCGTCGCCCAGTTGCAGCAGCTCTTCGACCTCAGTACCGGTGAGCAGGCGCGCATCGGCCTGACGGCGGTCGGCGGCGATGTTCAGGGCCATGCGATACAGGTAGGCGTTGGGCTTGAGCAGGTTCGGCGGGGTTTCCATGCGATCGACCCGCAGCCAGGTTTCGTGCAGCACGTCGTTGGCCAGGTCCTCGGAGCCGAGGCGGCGGCGCAGGCGCACGCGAAAATCCTCGTAGGAGCTGAGGAACAGCTGGCCCATCACGCTTTGTCCGGCGTCTTTCATCCCCCGGAAACTCCTTCCCATCTCGTGCATTCCATGCGTTTCCCTGACGACTCCGGTAACAACAGCAACGTGACCGGCTGGCGCAAGGCGCTGGGCGTCGGCCGATCGATTGTGAGGTTGCGAAAACTTTCCACCAGCGCGTTATCGCGCCGTACATCGCCGGTCGAAGTGACCAACCGGTTGTGCTGCACCACGCCGTCGCGCCCGACCCACACCTGCAACACCGCGCGATAACTGCCCGGCCGGGTCAGCGGCGAACGGCACAGCTTGCGCTCGATCGCCGCTTGCACCGCCGTCGCGTAACTGCGGTTGACCGCGACAGCGGCCGGCGTGGGTTTGTCCGTCGCCACTGGCAGGTCTTCCACCTGCGCCGCTTGCAGGGTGAACGCGTCGGCCCGGGCGTAGCGCGCCATCAACCCGGTGCCGCCGAGCAGATGGCGCAAAGCGTCGGCGGCGGTGAATTCGCCATCCACGGCAAGGGAGCGACGGCCCCGGCTCAACTGACTGTCGACCAACACCGCGACGCCCGTGGCGCGGCTGTATTGATCCAGCGCCCGGGCCAGCTCCTGGGCCGGGATGTGCAAGGTCAGGCGCATGTCCGCCGCTGCCGGATCAGCATTGGCCGCGTTGGCCAGCAGACCGAGCAGCCACCCCAGACCCGCGCGGCGCACAAGCGTCGCCGAGCGCTGAAGACTGATCCGCGAACTGCCTCGCTGCACGACTGGCGCACCCCTGAAAATCGCTATCCTGCGGGGCATTTATGACTCTGGTATGACGGGCGGTGCAAAAAACCATCACGGGTTTTGCGCCGCGCTTGCACTAGACTCCAACCCAGAGCGGCCCATTCCGGCGGGCCAGGAGGCGGACATGAAAACGCGGTGGATGTGGGTCTTGCTGATGACGGTGGGCGCGGCGCAGGCGGAGGAGCCGCTGGGCTGTATCGAGGTCACGGTCGGCGGTTACAAGGCGCCGAATTACGATTGCCTGAGCCAACAGATGGGCAACAATCCCGACGGCGCGGCGGCGGCGCAGAAAAACATGGAAGCGTTGAATGTGCCGGTGCACAAGCGCGCGCCGAATCAGGTAGGGCTGGCTACACCGTCGGCGACCAGTACGCGGATGGGCAATACGTTTGGCACCTCGGTGAAACCGCAGCGGCCGGCGAATTGAATCGCACTGTGGGTGCTGAGGGGATTTAGCGCCTGTGGTGAGGGGATTTATCCCCGTTGGGTTGCGCAGCGGCCCCGAAGTCGCCTGACTCTGATCTGTCAGATAAACCGTTTTCACCGTTTTGGCGTCTGCTGCGCAGCCGAACGGGGATAAATCCCCTCGCCACAGGGATGGGCGCTTTTCAGTCACTCGGGGTCTGGCGGAAACTCACGGCCAAGCGATTCCAGCTGTTGATCGTGCTGACCGCAACCGTCAAATCCACCAGTTCACCTTCATCAAATTGCTCGCGCGCCTGCTGGTAGACGTCATCGGGCACGTGGCTTTCGGCCAACAGCGTCACCGCCTCGGCCCAGGCCAGCGCCGCCCGCTCGCGAGGGTTGAAGAAGTTGCTGTCGCGCCACACCGCGATCGCGTAAAGGCGCCGATCACTCTCCCCGGCTCGCCGCGCGTCCACCGAGTGCATATCGGTGCAGAATGCGCAGCCGTTGAGCTGCGAGGCGCGGATCCGGATCAATTGCAGCAGCGGCGCTTCGATGCTCAGGTTGCTGGTCAGCGCCTCCATGGCAAGCATCGCTTTCATCGCCTTGGGCGACGCGTTGTAGTAATCCAGACGCAGGGACATGGCGCGGCTCTCGGCAGGCGGAATGATGAGTTCACGGTAAGGGCTGTGCAGGCTGTGTTACAGCCCCAATTCCACGAATTTCGGCTACACCACTGAACCTCGGCCAAACGCAATACCTGTGGGAGCGAGCTTGCTCGCGAAAGTGGTTTCCCAGACCAATATTCATCCACTGCACCACCGCCATCGCTGGCAAGCCAGCTCCCACAAGGTTTAACGTCGTTCACAAGATTTGTGCACGCCGCAAAAACTGTGGGAGCTGGCTTGCCAGCGATAGCGGAGTGTCAGACAACGAATCTGTTCAATGACCCACCGCTTTCGCGAGCAGGCTCGCTCCCACAGGGATTTACGCCAATTTGCGGTTTTTACTCCACGCAACTACTGCCAAAAGCCCAACAACGCTAATCTGACCGACACTTCACTCAACACCCGGGAGCCTCGTCGGTATGGAACTTCATGTCGTGATCAACGGCCGCAAGGATCTTGCCGGACAGTTGTATCAGCAGTTGCGCGCGGCGATTGAATCCGGGCGGTTGGCGGCGGGTACGCAGTTACCGCCGAGCCGCTTGCTGGCCGAGCAATTGGGCATCTCGCGCAAGACCATTTCCGACACCTATGCGCAGCTGACCTACGAAAATTTCCTCACCGGGGTGATCGGCAAAGGCACCTATGTCAACGCCCGCCCGGCGCAGGTGCAGCGCAAGCAGAGCCACACCGAGCTGGCCAGTGCCGAGGTGATCGAGAGCTGGCGCAATCTGCCGGTGTTCCTGCGCCACCCGACGCTGCAAGGTTCGCTGCGCTACGACTTCATCGGCGGCGCCACCAGCAAAGGCCAGTTCCCGCACGACGACTGGCGCCGCTGCGTCGCCCATGCGATGCGGCAGATGGCGCAGTCGAAAGGTTTCTACAGCGTCGCCGAAGGCTTGCCGGCGCTGCGCAATGCGATCGCCCGGCACATCGCGTTTTCCCGTGGCATCAACTGTCAGGACGAGGACATCGTCGTGTGCAACGGCGCGCAGCAGGCGCTGGACCTGATTGCCCGCGTACTGACCCGTCCCGGCAGTCTGGTGGCCATGGAAGACCCCGGCTACCCGCCCGCGCGCTTGTTGTTCGGCACGCATGGCGCGGAGGTGGTCGGGGTGCCGGTGGATGCCGAGGGCATTCAGGTCGAGCACATTCCCGATGGCACCCGGCTCATCTATGTGACGCCATCGCATCAGTTTCCGCTGGGCATGGCCATGAGTCAGGCGCGCCGCGAGGCCCTGCTCGCCCGTGCCCACGAGCTCGGCGCGATCATCATCGAAGACGATTACGACAGTGAATTCCGCTACGAAGGCCGGCCTACGGATTCGCTGTACAACCTCGATCAGCGCGGCATCGTCGCCTACGTCGGCACCTTCTCGAAAACCCTGCTGCCGGAGTTGCGCCTGGGCTACGCGATCCTGCCGCCGTCGATCATCGAGGCAGTGATCCGCGCCAAACAGCTCACCGATCTGCACGCCTCGACTCTGCCGCAATGGGCGCTGGCCAAGTTCATCGCCGAGGGTTGCCTGCTCAAACACATCCGCCGCTGCCACACGATCTACGCGCAACGCCGCGAGCGGATCCTGGCGCGCATGACGACTGACCTTGCACCGTGGCTGCAAGCCGTGCCGGCCAGCGCCGGGTTTCACATGGCGGTGTTCTGCAAGGTGCCTATCAATTTGCCGTTGGTCATCGAGCTGGCAAAAAGGTCGAGGTCGGCCTGTATGCGATCAGTGGTTTCTACTACCAGCAGCCGGCGAAAGAAGGCCTGTATTTCGGCTTCGGCGCCATCGAGACCCTGGACATCGACATTGCTCTGGATCGCCTGCGCGACATCCTCGAACAGCTGTCATGAGCCGTTGGTATAAGGCTTTTACCGCCGATTGGTTATTGGTGATTCATGGCGGCAGGCCTATTCTGCACAGGCGTTATCCCTCAGTGAGCAGGATTCGTCCGGCCTGATTCAGGAGTGTGAGCAATGTCCAGCGAAGTGATCAATACGGTTGAGGTGAAGGCTGCTGCGGGCCGCTCGGAAGAGCTCGGCAAGCAATTGCAGAAGATCGTCGACACCCTGCGCGAAGCTCCGGGCTGCGATTCCTACCTGGTCGACCGCTGCCCCGAAGACAGCCACCGCTGGACGGTCAGCGCGCGCTGGCAGTCCGAAGCCGCGATGCAGGCGCATTTCAACCGGCCCGAGGCGCAGGGGTTCATCGACCTGATCGACAGCCGCCTGGCCAACAGTGTGGATTTCAACAGCTTTCCCATCGTCTGAACCGGCCTCTTCGCGAGCAAGCTCGCTCCCACAGGTTTTTTGTTGTTCACAAGATGGGTGAGCAACCGCAAAACCTGTGGGAGCGAGCTTGCTCGCGAAGGCGATTTGCGCCACACCGAAATCCTTGCGCGACCAATTGGTCACCTGATCTTCGCGAATATTGGCCGTTTGAACCGGCCCCATTGCGGCCTACTGTGAGCACACCCCAACCATCACAGGTAACCCGCCATGAAAGCCCTGCCCTTCTTTGCCGCCGCCCTCGCCTTCAGCCTGTCCGCTTCGGCAATGGCTCACGACCCGTCCGAGAAAGTCACCGTCCTGCAGGAACAACTGCTGAAAAACGCCCCCGGCAAGAAAGCCATGATGATCGAAGTCGACTACAAGCCCGGGCAATCCTCGATCGCGCACAAACACGAAGGTACGGCGATGGCTTACGTACTCGACGGCGAGGTCATTTCACAGGTCAAAGGCGAACAGGCCATCACTTACAAGAAGGGCCAGTTCTGGTACGAGCCGGCCGGTTCCGAGCATCTGGTGTCGAAAAACGCCAGTTCGACCAAGCCGGCCAAGTTGCTGGTGTTCATGGTCCTGGCACCGGATGAGCAGGTGCTGATCCCGCTGGAAAACTGATGGCTGCCTGACCAGCCATAAACGAAAGGCGCGAATCGAACATTTGCGCCTTTTTTATTGCGCGGCGGCATTAACTGCGAACGCTTAAAGCCAATAAAACTAACCGCGCAAATGTTATTCAGCCAACGGTCAGGCCGGCAGGTTTAACCTGAATATCCGCCGATATCTTCGGCCCCTGCACACTCATCGACAGACCTTGTTTCACGGGAGAAACACCATGAAACCTGCGCTTCCCGCCTTGCTGGCGATCTCCGTTCTGCTGCTCTCTGCCTGCTCTGTTCCCACTGCTCCGCAAGCCGTGTCATCCCTCGACACGCTGCTGCCGCACCCGACCGGTCGCAGCAGTGCTACTCAGGTCAAGAGCGGTCCCGGCGTCTCGCTGGGGGTGATTTACAGCCCCGGCACCCAGGCGAATCGCCAATACCTGCGCGAGTATCAGGCCAAGGCCGGCACCGGTTTTGGTCAGAGCCTGCTGGTGCAGCCGATTCACGACGCCTACGTCGCCAGCTCCAGCCCGGATCGCGCGGTGGAGTGGGTCAACGCTTCGCTGCAACGTCAGTTCGGTTCGGTGACGGTGTACCCGGACATGCAAAGCCTGCGCGCGGCGAGGCCTGATGTGGTGGCGATCGTCGATACCCACAGCCAATTGATCACCTCGCGCAGCTCGGATATCCGCGCAGATGTCAGTGCCGATTTCTACGATGGGCAATTGAACTACATCGGCACCGCGAAGGGTTCGGAGGCTAGGGAGCTGACGCTAGTGTGGGCGGACTTCAAGCGTTCGGAAGAGATCGTGGCCGATATCAATCAGCAGGAAGAATTGCAGGTTGAGGCGTTAAGGGAGTTTGATCGGTCACTCAGTAATCTGGTTGTGCGGCCGGTGGAGAAAGTGTCGATGCTCGAGAGTAAACCAGCTCAAAAATTGTATTGAATGTAAGTACCTCTTCGCGAGCAGGCTCGCTCCCACATTTTGGAATGCGATCAACTGTGGGAGCGAGCCTGCTCGCGAAAGCGCCAGCCCAGACACCACAAAAAACACGGGCATAAAAAAGCCCCTGCATCTTCCGATACAGGGGCCTTTCATTCAGCCACTACTTACGCCAGTTCAAGCTCGGCATTCGCAGCAACCGCAGGCACGATTGCTTGCCCGCTCAACGCCAGATCCAGCAGTTCACGGTTGGCCACCGCGTACATGGCGTAGTCCGTGCCGCTCGCAGCACGGATTTCCACCAGCATGGCGCGCCAGCGTTCGATCATGCTTTCGTGCTGGGCCATCCACAGCGCCAGGCGTGCTTCCACGTCCTGGGAGCCGTCGCCCTGTTGCAGGACGGAGATGGTGATCGCCCGTTGCTGCCAGTCGACGTCATCACGGAACGCTTCACGGGCCAGAGCCTGCCAGTTGTTTTCTACCGGCAGCGCGCTGATCTGTTGCAGGTACCAGGTGATGTCCAGCGCAGAGCCCACAGCGAAGTAAGCCTTGGCCACTTCGGCCGGGTCCTGCCCGGTGACGTCTGCGGCTTCGATGATCGGCAGCAGCGTGTACAGGTGCGAAGTGCCCGCAACCATCCGCGCCAGCAGTTCCGGCACACCGGCTTCGACGTACGCCTGATAGCGCGACTGCCAGTTCTCGCGGATTTCGCCGCTGAGCAGTTCGTCGAGTTTCAGGCCCAGCTCTTTCAGGTGCGGACCGAAGTGCGCGACGTCACGGGCAGCGTTCTGCTCGTTGCGGCGGGCACGCAGGAACCAGCGCGTGGCGCGACGGCCCAGACGCATCAGCTCGTCCATCAGCTCCAGCTGGACGTCAGCGGAAACCTGATAGTCCAGCGCTTCGATCTGACGGAACCAGTGCGGGAGGTGGAAGATGTCGCGCACGATCACGTAAGCGCCAGCCACGTTTGCCGGGCTCATGCCGGTCGACTCTTTGAGTCGTTGCACGAAGGTGATGCCCATGTGGTTGACCAGATCGTTGGCGATCTGGGTGCTGACGATCTCGCGCTTCAGACGGTGACGACGCATGGCTTCGGAGAACTTGCTGACCAGGGTCGGCGGGAACGCCGTTTCCATGTCGCGGGTCAGGTAATCGTCGTCCGGTACCAGCGAGCCCAGCAGCTGCTCTTTCAGGTCGATCTTGCTATAGGAAATCAGCACCGACAGCTCAGGACGGGTCAGGCCGTGGCCCTCAGCGACGCGCTCGGTCAGTTGCTCTTCGGTCGGCAGGAATTCGATGGCACGGTCCAGCTTGCCACGGCCTTCCAGATCGCTCATCAGACGCTTGTACTCAGCGATGCGCGCGTAGGCACGGCGCGCCGCCAGGGACAGGGCCTGAGTCTGCTTGTAGTTGTTGCCCAGCACCAGATTGCCGACTTCGTCGGTCATGCTCGCCAGCAACTGGTTGCGTTGCTTGTCGGTCATGTCACCGGCCTGAACCACTTCGTTCAGCAGGATCTTGATGTTCACTTCGTGGTCGGAGCAGTCCACGCCACCGGCGTTGTCGATGAAGTCGGTGTTGGAACCGCCACCATTGAGACCGAATTCCACACGACCCAGTTGGGTCATGCCGAGGTTACCGCCCTCGCCCACGACCTTGCAGCGCAGCTCGTTACCGTTGACGCGCAGTGCATCGTTGGCCTTGTCGCCGACATCGGCGTGGCTTTCGGTGCTGGCCTTGACGTAGGTGCCGATACCGCCGTTCCACAACAGATCCACCGGCGCCTTGAGCAAGGCGTTGAGCAGTTCGGTCGGGGTCAGCTTGTCAGCCTGGATGTCGAAGCGTTCTTTCATCTGCGGCGAGATCGCGATGCTCTTCGCGCTGCGCGAGAAGATACCGCCACCTTCGGACATGATGCTGGTGTCGTAATCGGTCCAGGCCGAACGCGGCAGGTCGAACAGACGCTGACGCTCGACGAAACTGGTCGCCGGGTTCGGGTTCGGGTCGATGAAGATGTGCATGTGGTTGAACGCGGCCACCAGTTGCAGCTTGTCGGACATCAACAGGCCGTTACCGAACACGTCGCCGGCCATGTCGCCGACGCCAACCACGGTGATGCTGTCTTCCTGAACATTGATGCCGCGCTCGCGGAAGTGGCGCTGCACGCCGACCCACGCGCCCTTGGCGGTGATGCCCATTTTCTTGTGGTCGTAACCGGCCGAACCACCGGACGCAAACGCGTCACCCAGCCAGAAGCCGTAATCGATGGCAATGCCGTTGGCGATGTCGGAGAACGTTGCAGTGCCCTTGTCCGCCGCGACCACCAGGTACGGGTCATCGTCGTCATGACGCACGACATTGACCGGCGGCACCAGTGCGCCGTCCTTCAGGTTGTCGGTGATGTCCAACAGACCGGAAATGAAGATGCGGTAGCAGGCGATGCCCTCGGCCGCGATCTCGTCACGGCTGCCGCCCAGTGGCAGACGACGCGGCAGGAAGCCGCCCTTCGCGCCCACTGGCACGATGACCGAGTTCTTCACTTGCTGGGCTTTTACCAAACCGAGCACTTCGGTACGGAAGTCTTCTTCACGGTCGGACCAGCGCAGACCACCACGGGCAACGTTGCCGAAGCGCAGGTGCACGCCTTCGACGCGTGGCGAGTAGACGAAGATTTCAAACTTCGGCACTGGCTTGGGCAGCTCAGGGATCGCGTGCGGGTTGAACTTGAAGCTGAAGTACGACTTGTTCTGGCCGTTGGCGTCAGTCTGATAGAAGTTGGTGCGCAGGGTGGCTTTGATCAGGTCGAGGTAACGACGCAGGATGCGGTCTTCGTTGAGCACCTGAACATCGTCCAGTGCGGTCAGAATCGCTTGTTCCAGACGCAGTTGCTTGTCTTCCAGATCATCGCTGCCGAGCTTGCGCGCCAGGTAGAAACGGGTCTTGAACAACCGGGTCAGCTCGCGAGCGATGTCGGTGTGGTTGTTCAAGGTGCTGGCGATGTAACCCAGGTCGAAACCCAGACGAATCTGCTTCAGGTAACGGGCGTAGGCACGCAGCAGCGCCACGTCGCGCCATGGCAGACCGGCGGTCAGCACCAGACGGTTGAACGCATCGTTCTCGGCATCGCCGCGCACGATGTGGACGAACGCGTCCTGCAGCGTGTCGTTGAGTTGCTGGATGTCGAGGTCCAGACCTTCAGCGGCGGTGAAGGCGAAATCGTGAATCCAGAACTCGCGGCCGTTGGTGTGACGCAGACGGTACGGGAATTCACCCAGTACGCGCAGGCCGAGGTTTTCCAGAATCGGCAGGACGTCGGACAACGCCAGCGGCGTGTCGGCGTGATACAGCTTGCAATGCAGCTCGCGCTGGCCGGAAACCTGACCGAGCGGCTGATAGAAGCTCATCACCAGCGGATTCTTTTCGTTGAGGCTCAGCAGGTGCTGCATGTCGACCACGGCCGAATGCGCGGCAAAACGCTCGCGGTAACCGGCCGGGAAGCCTTTCGGGAAGTCGGCCAGCACGTTGGTGCCGTGGGCTTCGCCGAAGCTTTCGACGGTCAGTGCGGCGTAGTCGTCCTGCCAGCTGCGGCAGGCCTGGACCACTTCTTTTCCAGCAGCAGCGGGTCGATGTCGAGACGGTTCTTCGGATCGACGCGCAGAATCAGCTGCACGCGGGCCAGCACGGATTCCGAGAAGAAGGTCCAGAACTCGCAGTCGGAAGCCTTCAGGCGCTCCATCAGCACTTGCTGGATCTTCTGGCGCACTTCAGTGGAATAGATATCGCGCGGCACGTAGGCCAGGCAGTAGCAGAAGCGACCGTACGGGTCTTTGCGCAGGAACACGCGGATCTTGTTGCGTTCCTGGATCTGCACGATCGACATCACGGTGGTGAACAGTTCGTCGACCGGGGTCTGGAACAGGTCGTCACGCGGCAGCACTTCGAGGACCTGCGCCAGTTCCTTGCCCAGGTGAGCCTTGGACTGGAAGCCGGAGCGGCGCTCGATTTCTTCGACCTTGCGGCGGATGAACGGGATGACCCGCACGCTCTCGCCATACACCGACGAGGTGTACAGGCCCATGAAACGGTGTTCCTTGATGACTTTGCCATCGGCGTCGATTTCGCGGATCGACACGTAGTCCGGGTAAGCCGGACGGTGTACGCGGCTCGGGTGCGCAGCCTTGGCGAACGACAGCAGGGTCGGTTCGCGCAGGTAGGACACGGCGTAGTCTTCGATGCGCAGGTCTTCGTAGGTCAGGCCGGTGCGCAGCAGTTTGGTCAGGCCGAGGAAGGAGCTCTGGTCGTACTCGATGTGGCCGCCATCGGCCTGATCGGTGACCACGAACTCTTCGTAGCCGAGGAAGGTGAAGTGGTTGCCCACCAGCCATTCCAGGAAGCTCTTGATTTCGTTCTTTTCGTCGGCATCGACCGGATAGGCGCTGTTGTCGAGCTGGGTGAGGATGTCCTGCACCTTGGCTTTCATCGGCTCGAAGTCAGCGACGGCAACGCGCACTTCACCGAGCACCTGCTCAAGCTCTTTGCTCAGCACGTTCAGCTCGGCCGCGTTGGCGCAGCGGTCGATTTCCAGGTACATCAGCGATTCGTGCAGCACGCCTTCGCCGGTGCTGCCTTTTGGCAGGATTTCCAGCAATTCGCCCTTGCTGCCACGACGCACGCTGAGCACGGTGGTCTGCAGGGTGTGGATGCTGTAGCCGCGACGGTTCAGCTCGGTGCGCACCGAGTCGACCAGAAATGGCAGGTCGTGGTGTAGCACTTCGACCGCGGTGTGGGTCGACTGCCAGCCGTGGCGTTCGTAATCGGGGTTGTAGACACGCACTTGCGGTTGCGCGTGATCGAAGCGCTCAAGCAGGCGCCACGCAGAGAGAGTACAGCCAGCGAGGTCGGAGAGGCGACGTTGAGTCAGCTCGTCCAGGGAAATGATGCCGAAGAATTGTTCAGCGAACAGCGCCACTTGTGGCAGTGCCTGTTCACTGATGTGCTGCGCCAGTGCCGCTTGCAGTTGGTGCTGGAAGTCGGCTTTGCTGGCTGCGGTGAAGAACGCCATCTGTGGTACTCCGCTTAAGCTTGTTATTGATGGAAAGCGTCGCGTGCAACAGCCCTTTCGGGCCTCGTGTCGCCCTGTTCCTGATTCTCGGGCAGAGGAAACAGGGAGACAGGTGGGTGAAGCTGGACGGGACACTCAGGTCACATTCACCTTCCATGAATGAGCATCTGCAAAAGCGACTGCCAGCGCTGCCGGCAATGCCTTTACGGGTGCTCATCCGTTGCGCAGCTTAATGGGTGCGACAATGTGTCTGCTTGCGGTGCTGCGACATATTCGGTCATTGGCACGTAAATGCGGGGTTTGGTCTGCATCAACACTAGCAGGCGTGCGCCGAAATGCAGGTTCGAAACCCCGATTTCACGGGACTTTCGTGCCAGGTCGGTCGCCGAGGACGTTACATATCCGGAAACGAAAACGCCCAAGGCCCTGTTATCGACCCTGAGCGTGGCATCCGGTTCAGCGCCAGCGGTTGACGCGGATCAGTCCGGCAGTTCCTCAAAGGCTCTGAATTTGCTCACCGTGGCGCAGTCGTAGCACATCGTCTGCAGGATCTGCTTGTCCATGCTGGCGTCGATGTTGCTCGAATCGCATTCGCGGCAGAACAGGCGCAGGTGGCTGAGCAAGTCGCTGTCGAAGGCCACGGCGGAAAAGAATTGCGGGACCAGTTCGTCACGCCAGTACATGCCCGGCGATTTGGAAAATCCGGCGCCGCTGTCCTTGAGCACCACGTCGTAAAGCAAGCGCTGCAAGGCCGTTTGCGGCACCCGCGCGTCGCGATGGGCGTTCTTGCGCCAGTTGCGCGCGAGCGCGTCCTGCGCCGTGCCCAACATATTGCGCGGGATGGTGTTGGAGGCATGGCTGCGTCCCTTGGAATTGCCGGTGGCGTAGAAGTGCGCGGCGTTCCTCACCGCGAGGCGGGCGAAGTAATACAACTGACTCACCGAGAAATCCTGCAGCAACTGCCCGACCACCTCCTCGGCACGGGCTTCGGCCGTGAAGGCAAAATCCACTTCAGCGGCCAGCACACGAATGTATTGAATGGACGCTTCGCGGGCGAGACTGAAGACCAGCGAATAGATTTCGCTCTTCCAGGCGGCTTTGACGCTGCCCGATAACTCCTGATACAGCACACGGTACAAACTCTCGCGGGTACTGCGCGCCACGCCGTCGAGCGTGACGCTGGGCAGCCAGCGCACCGCGCTGTACTCGCGGATATTGCAGCCCTCACTGCGATCGAAGGCGTTGATGTCGGAATCGGTGGAAACTGCCAGCACCCCGGCTTCGTGCAGGCCCTTGAGCAACTCTTCACGGGCCTCGAACGTCAGGGCGAGCAGCTCTTCTCTGGATGGCGCATTCAACGGCGCAATCCATTCAACGGTCGCGCCGTAACCATCATCCAGCAAGGCGAGCAACGTCAGCTTCTGCACGAACCCCAGATTGGCGTAAGGCACTGCGGGGCATCGCGCGCCATACCGAGCTTCCAATTCCAGGCGATCACGCGCGGCCCGGGCGGCAAGCTGCTGATGGCGTAACTTGAAACACTCTGTGCAGCTGCACGTCGTCTGGCGGCTATGGGTACCGGGAAGGCTTTGCTGGTGCTCACAGCGTACGCATTTGAATGTACTGCGCAGCGAAAGCGGAGTACCTCTGGCGTGTCGGCGTATCCACATCGGCAGATTGCAGTAAGGACAGCTGAGGTCGGCACTGATAACCGGGGGCAGAACCTTGAGCAGACTGCGCACCGTTGCAGGGATCTGAAATTCCGCCATCAGCGCGGCAGTTTTTTCGCCGTCGAGATAGCGCTTGTAGATCTCCTCGATCTGTTCCTCGGACAGGTGGCGGATTTCTTCGGCGCGGTCGAAATATTGGGTCATGGCAAAGTTCCTTTTTTGGGGTCGTCGTAACGCACTCCATTGCGCAAGAGCGGCGAAACTAACGGTAAAAAGGCGGCCATCACAAGCGAAAAATCGCAATTTCGGGTGGATTTTGCGCATCCGGCAATTGCCTTACGCTGGCGTCGGATTTTCCCTTCTTGCTACTCGGAACTGGGCGACGGAAATGTCCTGCTTTGCCACTTTTTACCGATGCAGGCAGCGCGAACGAGCAGAGACTGGCAAAATCGCGCCTTCGAACAGATTCATCGCCGCCACTGCCCAGGATTTCCCCAATGCAAATGACCACCGCCCTACTGATCGTCAACCCGTGCGACGACGAAGAAGACAACATGGCCATGCTGTGCTGCCACAGCGACAAAGGCGAGATGTTCCTGATGAGCCGTTATCCGGATGAGGATGAGCTGGAAATCACCCTGGATGGCGAGCCTTCGACGCTTGACGGGGTGAAGGTCACGCTGACGTCGAAACTGCTTAAGATCGAGATTGCTGCGGCGGATGCCGATGCGTTGAATGGCGATGATGTGCTGGAGATCGCGTTCAACCCGGATATGGTGGATATGGATGAAGTTGTCGAGACTTTGAAGAACATTCTCGATGGGACCGGGACCTTTATCAGCGAGGTTTAATGGGGCCTGCAAGGGCCCTATCGCTGGCAAGCCAGCTCCCACAGGGACCGATGCGCTGCACCAATCGCATGCACTGCGCCGAAACCTGTGGGAGCTGGCTTGCCAGCGATAGGGCCGGTACTGGCGCCGCTACAATTTCCTGCTTTGCGAAAGATCAAAAGATCGCAGCCTTCGGCAGCTCCTACAGGGGATCGCATTCCAACCGGGAAGCTGCCGAAACCCGCGATCTTTTGCTCTTTTGCACAAAATGCCGTTAGTCGCCGCCCCCACGATGGATTAAAGTAACGCCCCCAGCCCCGGCGTTATCCGAACGCCCCGGCCACCCCTTTCCAGGAACAGTCACCGATGGAACATCGTGAAGCGCTGCTAGCGCTGCGAACCTTTCTTTCAACGCAGATTCTCGGCCAGGAAAAACTCATCGAGCGCTTGCTCATCGCCCTGCTCGCCGACGGCCATATGCTGGTCGAGGGCGCTCCCGGTCTGGCCAAGACCAAAGCGATCAAAGAACTCGCCGAGGGCATCGAAGCCCAGTTCCATCGAATCCAGTTCACCCCCGACCTGCTGCCGGCCGACATCACCGGCACCGAAATCTACCGTCCGGAAACCGGCAGTTTCGTCTTCCAGCAAGGGCCGATCTTTCACAATCTGGTGCTGGCTGACGAAATCAACCGCGCGCCGGCCAAGGTGCAATCGGCCTTGCTCGAAGCGATGGCCGAGCGTCAGGTCAGCGTCGGGCGCAGCACCTATGAGCTGTCGCCGCTGTTTCTGGTGATGGCCACGCAGAACCCGATCGAACAGGAAGGCACCTATCCGCTGCCCGAAGCCCAGCTCGACCGTTTCCTCATGCACGTCAAGATCGGCTTCCCCGACGCCGCTGTCGAACGGCGCATCCTCCAGCAGGCCCGTGGCGAGGCGCTGAACGGCGAGACCAAGCCCGAGCGCCGGGTCAGCCAGCAGGCGATCTTCGCCGCGCGCAAGGAAATCCTTGGTTTGTACATGGCCGACGCCGTGGAGGAATACCTGGTGCAACTGGTCATGGCCACGCGTAACCCGGCCAAGTTCGACCCGGAAATGGCCGAGTGGATCGCCTACGGCGCCAGTCCGCGCGGCTCGATCGCCCTTGATCGCTGCGCCCGCGCCCACGCCTGGCTGGCCGGTCGCGATTTCGTCAGCCCGGAAGACATTCAGGCGGTGCTGTTCGACGTGTTGCGCCATCGCATCATTCTATCGTTCGAAGCCGAAGCTGCTGGCATCGATCAGGACCGCGTGGTGCAGCGGATTCTCGACGTCGTCGCCGTCGCTTGACCCCCATGAACGCCGCCCTGCCCTCCGAACCCGGTATCCGCATCAGCCTCGCCGAGCTGATCGAAATGCGTCACCGCGTGCGCGAGGTACAGTTGTTTTCCACGCCGAGTCAGCGCAGCCCGCTGATCGGTCTGCATCACTCGAAATTCCGTGGCCGTGGCGTCGACTTCGATCAGGTGCGGGTGTATCAGGCCGGAGACGATGTGCGCACCATCGACTGGCGCGTCACCGCGCGCACGCAAGAGCCGCACACCAAGCTGTTCCATGAAGAACGCGAGCGGCCGATTTTCATCATGGTCGAGCAAAGCACGCGGTTGTTTTTCGGCTCGGGGCTGATGTTCAAATCGGTGCTGGCGGCGCAGGTCGCGGCGTTGATTGGCTGGGCGGCACTGGGGCACAACGACCGCGTCGGCGGATTGGTGTTCGGCGACAACGAGCACTACGAAATCAAGCCTCGCCGGAGCAAGCAGAGCCTGCTGCAATTGCTCAACCGCCTGGTCAAGGTCAATCAGTCGCTGCACAGCGAGCGCGAGCCGGATCGCGATGCCTTCGGCGTGGCCCTGCGCCGCGCCCGGGAAGTGCTGCGACCGGGCAGTCTGGCCATCGTCATTTGCGATGAACGCGCGTTGTCCGACAGCGCCGAGCAGCAGTTGAGTTTGCTGGCGCGGCATTGCGATCTGCTGATGTTGCCGCTGTCCGATCCGCTCGATCACGCCCTGCCCGCCGCTGGTCTGCTGCGCTTCGCCGAGCGTGGCGCGCAACTGGAAATCGACACGCTGAATTTCGACCTGCGCCAGACCTACCGCGCTCAGGCCGAAGCGCGCATTGCCCGCTGGGAATTGCTCGCACAAAAGCTGCGGGTGTTGCTGATGCCGTTGAGCACGCAGAGCGAAATGGTCGAGCAGATGCGCGAGTTCCTCAACCCGCAGCGTCCGGGGAAAGGTCGATGAACGGCCTCGACCAACTGCAACCGCTGATCTCGCCGCCGCCGATCGCCTTCTGGCCGCCAGCACCGGGCTGGTGGCTGCTGCTTCTGCTGTTGCCGCTGCTGGGTTTTGCCGTGTGGAAGTTGCGCCGCTTCATTCCGATGAAGAAACGCCCGGTGATGCGCGCCGAGCAACCACTGGACCCGGTACGCATCGCCGCGCTCGCCGAACTGGCGCAAATGCCCAAGCCTTACGACGGCGCTCCGGCCGGTGCCTGGCTGCAACAACTCAACGGCCTGCTCAAACGCCTGTGCCGCAACCACTATCCGTACAGCCAGAGCCACACCCTCAACGGGCGCAAATGGCTGGCCTTCCTCGATAACCGCTGCCCGGCTGCCGGCCTGACGCGTTGGATGGTGCTGGTCGAAGGCGCGTACAAACCGGAATGCAAACTCGACGACAAAGCCATCGCCGGCCTGACCCAAGCGGTCGACACGTGGATTCGCAAACATGTTTGAGTTCGCCTGGCCGTGGATCTTCGTGCTGTTGCCGCTGCCGTGGTTGATGCGTCTTGTCCTGCCGGTGGCCGACAGCGGCGAGCCGGCGCTGAAAGTCAGCTTCCTCGCCGACCTCGAAGGCCTCGCCCGCCGCCGCGCTCGCGCCAACTTGCCGGCCTGGCGGCAGCAGGCGCCGTTTATCCTGTTGTGGCTGATCCTGCTGATCGCCGCCGCCCGCCCGCAATGGCTTGGCGAGCCACTGCCGATTGCCGCCAGTGGCCGTGATCTGCTGGTGGCGGTGGACGTGTCCGGTTCGATGGATTTTCCCGATATGCAGTGGCAGGACGAAGAAGTCAGTCGCCTGTCGCTGGTGCAGCACTTGCTCGGCGATTTCCTTGAAAGCCGCGACGGCGACCGCGTCGGTCTGATCCTGTTTGGCAGCCAGGCCTATCTGCAAGCACCGTTGACCTTTGACCGGCGCACCGTGCGCGTGTGGCTCGACGAGGCGCGGATCGGCATCGCCGGCAAGAACACCGCGATTGGCGATGCCATCGGTTTGGCCCTGAAACGCTTGCGCCTGCGCCCGGCGCAAAGTCGCGTGCTGATTCTGGTCACCGACGGCGCCAACAACGGCGGCGAAATCAATCCGCTGACCGCCGCAAAACTGGCCGCCAGCGAAGGCGTCAGAATCTATCCGATCGGCATCGGCGCCAATCCCGAGGACAGCGGCTCGACCGGCCTGCTCGGGGTCAATCCGAGCCTCGATCTGGATGAGCCGGCGCTCAAGGCCATCGCCGAAATCACCGGCGGCCAGTACTTCCGCGCCCACGACGGCCTCGAGCTGCAAGCGATCAAGGACACCCTCGATCAGCTCGAACCGGTGACCCAGCAACCGACTCAGGCACGTCCGGCGCAAGCCTTGTATCACTGGCCGCTGGCATTGGCGCTGTGGTTGAGTCTGTTGCTGGTCGTCCGCGAACTGTGGCCGGATAACCCACTGCAACGCCTGTTTACCAAGCAACTGTATTTGCAAAGTCCGCTGCCGGACTGGCGTCAGCGCTTGCAGCGTTTGCGCCTGCGGAGGCGCCGATGATCGCGCTCTGGCCGCACTGGTTCCGCCCTTGGTGGCTGCTGCTGTTGCCGCTGCTCGGCTGGCTGCTCTGGCAACTCTGGCACCGGCAGAAACGCGCCGGGCGCTGGCAGATGATTCTGCCGCCTGCATTTCACGCTGCGCTGCTCAGTGGCGGCAGCGGGCGCCAAAGCAAACTGCCGTGGGTCGCCCTTGGCGTGGCGTGGTTGCTGACCATTCTGGCCTTGCTCGGGCCGAGCTGGGAGCGCGTCGAACAGACCAGCCAGAAACCCGCCGACCCGCTGGTAGTCGTGCTCGAACTGACCCCGGAGATGCTCGCCACCGACTCGCCACCGACGCGTCTCGAACAGGCGCGGCGCAAGCTGTTCGACCTGTTGCAGGCGCGCAGCGATGCGCAGACCGCCATCGTCGTCTATGCCGGCAGCGCGCACACGCTGGTGCCGCTGTCGGATGATCTGGCCACCAGTCGCAATCTGCTCGACGCGCTGAAGCCGTCGCTGATGCCGGAAGCCGGCCACCGCGCCGATCTGGCCGTGGGCAAAGCATTGGCCTTGCTCAAGCAAGGTGCGCTGGGACAGGGGCGGATTCTGCTGATCGGTTCGTCGCTCAATGAAGAAGAACGGCGCGGTATCCGCCGCGCGCTGAATGGCGAGTCGACGCAACTGCTGATGCTCGGCATCGGCACCGCCGAAGGTGCGCCGATCGCCCAGGAGGACGGCAGTTTCCTCAAGGACGAGCAAGGCGCGATCCGCGTGCCACAACTCGATAGCCCGGGCCTGGCGACATTCCTAAACAGCGTCGGCGGTGAGTATCACCCGGCGCGACTCGATGAGGCTGATCTTGGCGCCCTTGGTCTGCTCAACGGCCCGCGCAGCCTGCGCGACGACGGCCAGACCGTGCGCCTCGACACGTGGGCCGATCAGGGTTACTGGCTGCTGCTGCCACTGCTGTTGCTGGCGGCGTGTGCCGGGCGCCGTGGTTGGCTGTTCTGCCTGCCGCTGCTGTGGTGCCTGCCGCAACCGAGCTACGCTTTCGACTTCGAAGACTTGTGGCTGCGCCCCGATCAACAGGGTTTGCACTTGCTCAAGCAGAAACGACCGGCCGAAGCCGCGCAGCATTTTGAAGATCATCAGTGGCAAGGGGTGGCGTTGTACGAGGCCGGCGACTACAGTGGCGCCGCTCAGCGCTTCGCCGAGGGCAGCGATGCCCGCGCCCACTACAATCGTGGCAACGCTTTGGCGAAAAGCGGTGAGCTGGAAGCGGCGATCGATGCCTACGAACAGGCGCTGGAACTGCAACCGGATCTGCGTCCGGCGCAGACCAACAAGGCGCTGGTGGAAAACCTGCTGAAGCAGAAAAACGCCCCGCCGCCGCCCGAACCGGATAACCAGCCAAACGAACAAAGTCTGCCCGGCGATGAGCCTTCGCCCACTACCGCGCCCCTCCGGCGGTGAGCAGCGAAACCCAGAGCGAGGCGCAACCGGCCGAGTCGGCCAGCGAACCACCGCCAACCGTCCCGCCGCTGCCAGGCCCCAATGAAATCCCCGGCAGCAACGAGGAAGAGGAAACCGACACGGTGCCGACCCTGCGCCCGAGCGAGAACAACCTCGAAGGCGAGCAGCGTCAGGCGCTCGAGCAATGGCTGGGCAAGATCCCGGACGACCCGGGCGAACTGCTCAGGCGCAAATTCTGGTACGAACAGCAACAACATCAGGATCAGGAAAACAATCGATGACCCGCTTCACCGCTCTCTTGCTGCCCCTGCTGATCTGCACGGCCACCGCTCAGGCGGCCGAGCTGACCGCCAGCGTGGATCGCAGTCGCCTGAACTCCGGCGAGACGGTCGAGCTCACCCTCGAAACTGACGACGTCACCCAGTTCGGCAAGCCCGATCTGTCGGCACTGGAAGCGCTGTTCGAAGTGCGCGGCACGCGCCAGGTCAACCAGCTCAACACCCTCAACGGCGACAACCGCGCGACCACACGCTGGATCATCACCCTGCTGCCGAAAGAGAACGGCAGCGTCGTGATTCCGCCGCTGCAACTGGGCGAAGCACAGAGCCAGCCGATCACCGTGCAGGTGATCGCCAGCGACAACCGCGAAGACAACAACAGCCTTGATCCGGTGTTCATCGAAGCCAGCCTCGACCAGACCAGCGTCTACGTGCAGGCCCAGGCCATCCTGACCCTGCGCATCTATCATTCAGTCTCGCTGTACGACGACAGCAGCCTGAGCCCGCTGCAAATCGCCGATGCGCGCATCGAACAGCTCGGCGACACGCGCACCTATGAAAAAACATCAATGGCCTGCGCCACGGCGTGATCGAGATGCGCTACGCGATCTATCCGCAACACAGCGGCCTGCTGACCATCGCGCCGCAGACGTTCAGCGCCACGCTGGTCGATACCGCGCCATCGGCAGAGGCCTCGGGGCCGAAGCCCGGCAAACTGATGCGCGTCAGCTCGGCGTCGATTCCGCTGACGGTCAAACCGAAACCGCTGACCTACCCGGTCGATGCGCCATGGTTGCCGGCGCGCAACCTCAGCCTCAGCGAAAGCTGGAGCCCGGAACCGGACCACACCCAGGTCGGCGATTCCCTGACCCGCAGCCTGACGCTAAAAGTCGAAGGCCTCGCCAGCTCGCAACTGCCAGCCCTTCCCGCCACCGACGTCAACGGCCTGCGCCGCTACCCCGACCAACCGGTGCTGAGCAACCAGAGCAGCGACCGCGGCATCATCGGCAGCCGCGAAGAACGCGAAGCACTGGTGCCAAGCCGCAGCGGCGCGATCGACCTGCCAACCGTCGACGTGGTCTGGTGGAACACCTTCGAAGACCACCTCGAACACAGCAGCCTGCCCGCGCGCACGCTGCAAGTGGCGAACAACCCGAGCCTGCAAATCGACACCCCGGCCGGCACCCTGCAACCGAGTACGCCCGACAACGACACCCTGTGGTGGTGGAAACTCAGCACCCTGATCCTCGCCTGCACCACCCTGCTCGGCTTCGGCCTCTGGTGGCGCGCCCGCTGGCAACCGGCAATCCACCGCGCCGCCCAGACCGGCCCGAGCCCACGCACCCTGCTCGACGACATCAAACGCGCCAGCCAGGCCAACGACCCCCACGCCACCCGCCAGGCACTGGACGCCTGGGCGCGGCAGCAGCCGGAGACACTGGCGGACATGGCCGCGCGGTTTGTACCGTTATCGGACGCGTTGGACGGGCTGAACGGCGCGCTGTACAGCGAGACCGGGCAGCACTGGCAGGGCGAGGATTTGTGGCGGGCGATCCGTACTATTCCCGCCGCCGAGCGCGTGCAGGATCCGGTGAGTGAGAGTGGATTGCCGCCGCTTTATCCGAAGTGAAAAGCAAAAGATCGCAGCCTTTGGTAGCGCCTACGGATTGTGAGCAGGAGCTGCCGAAGGCTGCGATCTTTGATTCTCATAAGTACTGATTCCTGAGTACCGTCGAACCTAGGGCAGTTTGACCAGCACAATTTCATCGGAGCCCTTTGGCAACTCCAGCAAATACTTCCAGCTTTCAATAATTTTCTTCCACTCTTCCAAGCTGAATTTGCTTTCCGGCTGACCGATCCAGTCATCGTTTATGTTTATATCGACCTGTACACCACTCGCATCAATATTCAGGACAACATCATTTCCGCCTTCACAGACTGATAGCTGAGTGCCGTTCATTACTGACGTTAAGGACTCAAGCAGGCGATCACAATCCCCGGAGTATTGGGCAATAGCGCCAAGGACAGAGCAGACATATAGCTCATACCGTTGAACTCCCTCTTGGCCTGGGCTCACTTGCGCCATGTCATGAAAAACCTCACCCAATACTGGGTGAGTGCCAGCCCTATGATAAAAAAATTGCAATTCCATAAATGCATTCTCAGCGAGTAATTCGGGAAAGCTACGCAGTCCCAGAAGATCTATGAGCCTGGTTTTCTGGTGCGTCTTACACGGACAACTCTACGTAGACAGCCCCAACGATGGCGTCGCCTTCTTCGAAATCAGGCACATAAAACCTTAAACCCACGCCAGTGACACTGAAGCCTGAATTATTGAAAACCAGAACCTCTCCTCGCTTGGCCAAAAACTGTCGAACCACAAGCGCATCTTCACCGACCAGTTTCTGGTTGTCCCAAACAAGCTCACTCCATTTCAAAAACTCAACGCCAAAGACCCGGTAGCGCTCATCAAAGTAAACGTGCACGCCTAAATCATCGTAAGCGTCGGTCGGTACTGTCGAATCTTCGGCTTTGTAAAACGCCTCAAACCGACCACCAAGCGCCTTCCTTGATTCTTCTCGGGACATGCCAGCGTGAATCAATCCGAGATCACCGCGACTTAAAAAACTAAATACTATTGTCATTTTCTTCTGGGATCTCCTGAACCAAGAAAGATGCGCAGTTCCTTCCTAGATGGTCAGGCTTGACGCCCGCGCCCCTTACTAAAGACCCGATGTCGTCGCATTCTGCACCTATGGATAACTCACTGGTGGTAGCCCTGATCATCAAATCCTTCTGGAATATCCGGCCAGACTGGCTTGCGCAGCAGTGCATCCAAATCGTCGAAAATATCCCTGAAAAAATTGGCGAGATCCATGAAGTCCACACGTGAATTCATCAGCGCAACTTTCAACATGACATCGTCTGCATTTTCCTTGGCGGATGCCGCTCTGGACATATTGTAGAAAGCGTTTGCTAGCCTTTCCGCTAACTCGTCTTCCCAGTTCAGCTTGTAATCAGCTTCCCAACTGTCACCATCAAAATCACCGGCTTTATCTTTAACCAACTGGATGATCAGTTTCTTTACTGACTCGAAATCATTCATCTTTCAACTTTCTCTTGATCGGATAACTTTTAGCTGCGCTAGACAAATGGAACACTTCTACTTATCAGATATAGCTCCCACTTAAGAGAACATCTACTTCAGCGTTACTTTCAGGATGGCGCTGTAGGTATTTATCACAAGCTAGCCGAAGGTATTCCATGCAGACCTCTTCACTGACAATAATTGTGTCTGCATCGCTAGAGGGATACCCATAAGAAAACTCCACTCCTTCGAAATGGTCCTCTTCAAATGAGCTATTTACAGCAGGGAAGTTACAGTATGCTCCATCAACACTGAACCCCCAACGCCTCACAATATAGCCGGCCGCCTCGATGAAACGGCCATCATCATACATCCTGTCAAAATACCCTTTGACAATCCAATAAGGGTCTGACTGGCGGTATGGCTGACCGAACAGCTCCTTCATAACAACCTCACTTCATCACCGGATCATACACTGTCATTCTTTGAGTCTTCTGAACCGGAAACAATGTCCAACTCGTCCCACAGCATCGACAAGCCTATGCTTTCCATATAAGTCCCAAAATCCAGAAAAGGCGCAACGCCGATCGCCTCAACTGAAAACCAGGTGGCGTCACACTCTGGGCACATGAATAATTCTTTGCCAGTGGCCTTGACATGGGCACAGACAATTTAATCCTGCTGACATCTTGGGCAGATGATCATCTCTGGCTCCTGTTAGAACACGACGCCATTGAATGAGTTTTCGCTACGCAGATTGATATATAAAGTGGTGATCAAGTCGTCGTCATCGTCAACATAGAACCCCATACCCAACTCACCGACTTCAAATCCGTCATCGTCAATGACGGGATCAATACCGTGGCGACAAAACAAAGCCAACACGTCCGTGGATGTTTCGCCTACCAGCTTGTGGCCGTTCCAGGACACCGTGCTTCTTTCGAAAAACTCTACCCCTTTAACCATATCTCGCGCGTCGTAATAGACATGAAGGTCGAGCTGAAAATAAGCATCCGTAGTATTCAGGAGTCAGCTGTTTTCCAGAACACTTCGAAACCGGCTCCCAGAATGTCGTGCACTTAAGTTCTGGGCAGTTTTCCATTCAAAGGGCCGACCGCTCCGTACTCCGCAATTGAAAAGTCCATTTGAAGCCTCTTGCTGGTGAACAATCCAGCTCCCACTCTTTCCCCGAAAGCATGTGGGCGCGCTCTATCATACTTCCTTGATATAGGAAGAAAAGTTTCCGCCACCTTGATCAATATGTAGTCGTTCGCATTTATTGCAGCGATAAACAGCAGTAGCACTCGCACCTATCTGCTGATAGAACTCTTCCTCAGACAACCAACGATCTGCCAAGGCAGCACCCAGCTCATCTATCTTTCGCTCGGCAACCATTGAAAACTCGGACTCGGACGTACCATGAGACAAATTGATTATCTGACCGCACACACAAGAAAATTTAGGCATTGTATTGGTGGCTCAACTCAAGAAATGTAAAAAGCTCGCCCACGGTCTTGAGGTGGGTACATTAAGAAAAATCTTTTATCAGCGAGCGTTGGGAAGGGGTCAATCATTGTTTCACCTGATAAAACGTAACCACCGGGCCGTAATTCTCATCCGAGTTCGACACCTCGACAGTGAATAACGTGTCCGGGAATTTTTCCTTCAACACCATTCGCCAGGCAAACCCGATCATCTCGCACAGCTGAAGAAATATTCTGGGCGATACACCATTTCCGTATTGGCCAAAAACTTCATAAATCTTCACATAATTCATAAGCCGCTCAACCTCCGCCATGTCGCCAGCGACCAGGTTCACGCAGCGCGCGAACGTCTCGTTTGAAAAATTTCGCTCGAGGAACACGCCTCCCTCAGACACGATGAACGTCGGGAAGAGCAACGTGGAAAACATCAATATCTGTTCCGGGTAGCATTGGTCGTTGATATACGAATGAATATCCAGACCTTCCTGATTTGCCCATTGCTGCTTCCACGCGTCATAGGGTTCAGTGTCGATGACGAAGGGTAAAGAGTTGATCAGATGCATTGCATTGGCTCCAGACACGATTTTCCGCTGGCCGAGAATTTTGAACATCTGCCCGACGAAGCCCTCCGGCGTCCAGTTCGCCATCCCGATCCGCCCGCCGCGACGACAAACCCTCCGCGGGGGACCTCGGGGGGACAGACCTCTATTTATAAGAACTTGGTTTGTCCCTGGTTCTGCTCCATTACCCGCACGATCCAGCGAGATACTGGGATCGGCAACGACGATGCCATCGGACTGCGCTCATAGTGGCTGCAAGACCATGATGTTTGCCAGCAGGAACGTCTGTCCGCGCTTGGGCATGCCAATAAACTGATGAGTTCGCCCACAGGGGCAGGAGACTGGTGCGCGAGAAATACGTATGACGAACGTCCATGTAGAAGATCCTGTAACGGGCAATAATCGATCTGATCAGGTGCCATGCTCGGCCGGACAGCGGCGCGGATGAGCGCAAAGAGTCGCTGGCGTCTCTGCACTAGCGCATCAGCCGGCATGATATTAGGTGGCCACTATTTTGGCGTCAATCAATCGATGGATTGAACAATCGGTTTCGATGAGCGGTACAGCTCGTATCCTCGGGCAATACGCCTGTTAAAGGCTCTGTTTGCCCTGCGTCGGTTTGCGAGCGCGGGTAGGCCTTCAGCGTTACTCACGATTCATCCGAAGTAACCTCTGTAAGATTTCGGACGATCCCTTGTAGGTTTCATCCCGAGTGTTCGATTCCTACGCAAAACACAGAAAGATCTGACTGCTGTCGTTTTTCAGATACACGCACATTTCTCCGTCACAAACAGACACAGGGAAATGTGCTCAATGATGCACCCCGCCAACCTCGCGGCAGCTGCCGCCTCGAAAGCGCCCATTGGTGCACCAGCCGCCTGCCCTTGCGCAACACTCACGTGCAACTATTGCCCCTCGCATACGGCCTGGTGGAAAAACCCTTCGATCCCAGCACCGAAATCACGCTGCCGTACACCCTGACCACGCGCCCCATGGGCATCCGCCGCCTGCGCGATGGCTGGCTGTACATCGTCGACAGTCTCAACGGTGAGCTGTACGAATATCGCGTGCTCGACGGCGTCATCAGCGCATTGCTGCATCGCGGCAAAAGCGTCAGCGAGGATCAGCGCAGCGCCATCGAAGAACGTCCGGCGTTGATCTTCTCGCGCAAAAGCACCCTTTACGTGACCTTCGCCGACGTGCAGTTGAGCGCGGCGAAATGCCGACAGATGCTGGACAGCGCGGAGGAGCGCGAGCACTTCATGCAGGCGGTCGATCTCGGCCCGGTGCATTGTCTGATCGGCGGCGAGCATTTGCTCACCGTGGCCCAGGCCAAACAGTGGCTGGCGGAAGTGGCCTGCACAGCGAAACCGCTGGCCGAGGCGGACGCCACGCGGATGCCGGCGGTGCAGGTCAGCGACGCGCCGGAGCACGAGCGTGAGCCCTATCTGTGGGAAAACCCGCGACGTTTTCGCGAGGCGCATATCGGCGAATTTCTCGGGCGGGTGCGCGGACCATATCAGGACGACACGCTGTTCTCTGCTGGTCAACGACGACCTCGGCGTGATGCGCGATCTGGCTGATTATCAGGACCTGGTGGTCGGCTGGATCGAGCAGTGGAGCAACACCGACAACAACGAGCGCGACTATCTGCTGGCCAGTTACATCGAGTCGCTGAGCCAGTTGGGCGCTCAGGATTTCGACACCCTGGCCAAGGCCAGCGACGATCCACGCGCCCAGGCATTGTTCGCTGAACTGGAGCAATTGCCCGAACCGGATCGTGAAAATACCCGGCACGCATTGCTTGAGTATTTGAACAAAGGTGGTGAGGTTGTCCCGACCGATACTCAGGCTCGACCTGAACTGCAACAACAGCGCGAAAAGGCTTTGGACGAGTCATTGGCGCTGAACCGCTTCGACGGCGTCGCCCCGGATTTCACCGCGCACGCTCGTGTCACCGCCGAGGCGGATCGACGCTTTTACACCCGCGAATATTTCGCTGAAGTGGCCCCGGCCGATTTCGTCGAGCGCCACCTGAGCACACTGGTCGAGCTCGGCAAGGATCAGAACCGGCGCATGAAAGACGTGCTCGACGGCCCGCTGCTCAGCGGCAAACGCGGCATCAACGACCTGATCGACCGCCCGGCCATGGACGAGGTGCTGAACAGTCATCGCGACAACCTGGGCCGCTGGAATCGCATGCTCGAACGCATCACCGCCGACCGCGCGCAACTGCTGTGCGCCGGGCGTTTCCATCGCTCGGCGTGGTATTTCGACGGCCAACTGCAGATCGATCAGGCGCTCGCCAGCGAATACGCCTGCCTCAAGGACATCGGCCGCAGCGACGCGGCCAACGAACAAATGCTCGATTACCTCAAGCAACACCCGCAACTGACCCGCCCGCTGTTCTACACCTTGCCGCTGCGCTTGCAGAGCGAACAGGCCGGGCAATATTCAACGCTGTTCAACGCCGGCATGGCGATGTTCAACAACCTGCCGGACTGGCTGGCCAAATTGCAGAGCATCGAGCAGCCGCAGCTGCCCGCACACAGTCGCGTCTTGGCGGACGCGGTGCAAGACACCTACAGCCCGGCGCTGAACCTCGGCCTGAGCCGGGCGCTGGAAGGTTTTGATCTTGCCGGCGAGAAAATCCCCGACCTCGACGAACTGTTCCAGCGCTTGCCCAAAGCCCTGCGCCTGCGCGTCTTCGACGCCGCGCGAACCAGCGGCGTGACCTTCACCGTGTCCACACCGGCAGAGCAAGCGGCGCTGCAAGCCACGATCAAGGAAGTGCTGCGCGAGCGCGACTACCTGAAAACCCTCAACCGCGAACGCAACCAGCTCACCCACAACAAAAACCGCCAGGGCCACAAAACCGCCCGGGCGGTGGAATTGCAGCAGGAAATCGTCCGCGTGCGCACGCAATTGGCGCTGTTCGAAGGCCGCCTCGCGGCAGCGTTAAGCCCGATCGACGAACTGCCGGATCGCTCGGCGCGGCTGTACGGCGCCACCCCGGCGAAAGCGGGATTGACGGTGGTGTTTCCGCCGGCGCAGCACGGGGAATTGCGTGGGTTGCTGGAGAACATTCGCGCGGGAGTGGCGGGAGTTTCGAAGGCGAGTCTGGTGCGGACGGAGGGGATGGGGTTGTTGGTGGTGTTGGTGCAGGTGGTGAATTTGGTGGGGTTTATCGGGAGCTGCGCAGGCAGGCTGTAAATGAAAGAGTGTGGACCTCGTTGATGAATTCAGTCGTTGCAACGGGAGCGGCGGGATTTAGTGCCGCACAAAGTCTTGCTGATACTGCGTTAAAAGTTCGCTGCGCTTCTCTAGTGGCAAGCGTTCAGCTCCATGCCTTGCAGACCGTGCACGTGCAGATGGGGAAATTGCATGTGGGATTGGGTTTTTTACATATTTGTCAGGGTTGGCTTCTTCTACGAACAGTATTGTCACGCAGCGCAAAAACTGGGAACAGGCGGTTCGCAGTGGAAATCATTCGGCGCAAAGCGCAGCTGCATTGGCGACGATGGGAGCTGGTGGCATGACATCAGTTAGTGGCTATGGTTTGACCAACACTGTCCACTCCACATTCAAGGTATTGAAGGCGTCAAGTAATGCCGCTCGTAGAGCTGCTTGGGCCGCTGCTGGCACACGTTTATCCACCGTCTTTTTCCGCTTCAATCTCGCTGGAGCACTTTTTACTGTTCTAGAGCTGGGGGTAGCTTGCTGTACAGCCGCTACAACATCAGTGCTCACGATAAATGGTTGAAAATCACACCGTGGAGTAGGGATAGCGAGATGCGTGGCGACCACTCACTTGATGACTATCAAAGTTATCTGGCTTTTTTAATTCACGCACCTTACGCGCAGCTTGGCCCAAATCTGTACGACTCTTGGCTGAAGGATCTGTTATTCAAAGCCAAACCCAGCGATATTCACTTAGCATTGCCGACCCTAACGCTGAATGATCTGCTGCGTCCGTTTGGCGGCAACCCAACCTCCCGTTTAGGTATCGGCGCGCACCGCATTTCAATTCCGCTGCACAGTCGAGGAGCACCACGAGAGCAGCGAGATGTCATTAGTGACGAGATTTTAAGCAGCCTGCGCATCGTGAAGTCCAGCCCAGAAGGACTGATACTTTGTCTCCAGTATCCAGCGGGCCTCGGGTCGGAATTTGTTCCCGCGAAAGAAACGCTGGAATTGGCTGTGTGCGTTCAGACATTGAATAAAAAAGGTGAATGGGCATCTCGAACTCGCGTCATTCACCTCGACCCGCGTGGTGAGGGTCATTTTGGGGTTGTTACTCCCCAACAGGTCAAAGAAAAACCTCCAGTTTTGCTGGTTGAGGCTCACCTGTTAGAAAGAGCTGACCATGCTGAATAATCACGATGATCCATTAGCAACTCGCCCGCTTCGACAGCCTAGAAAGACCGGTGACATTGAGGCGTTTCCGAGCGGAAAAATTACCTATCTCGCGCCCTTGCCATTACCAACATCAATGCCAGCTTACGGTCCGCATATTGGTGAACTGAATGACGTTTATATGGATTTCGGTTTAGGGACACTGGAGGTTTTTTCTTGGCAAGTCATTTTAGGCGGACCATTCAGCGGCACATTAATGATCGCGTTTCTATATCCACTGATGGGAGGGTTTATAGGACTTCTGTTAGGTGATAGCTGGGAGTTCATTAAAGAAGTCATTGAGGGTATTTTTTTGCCATTTACAAATTGGCTTTCTCAACGGGTTTAATTGCCTTGTTTATTGGCCTAGGCGTCTGGCACCACGTCCACAAAACCCGCGCCACCCTCATCCCAACCCGCTTCAACCGTCAACGCCGCGAAGTCTGTTTCATGCCCGAGGGCGCCACCGAACCAGTCTTCATCCCATGGGAATCGCTGTCCGCGTGGATCATCGAAGCCAAAGGCGCCACCCAGTTTGGCATCCATCGCCAATACGGCATGGGCATCGGTTTCTACCAAGGTGAAACCCTCATAAGCCAGGAATTCCAATGCGCCGGCCTGGAGCTCGCGATCAGTCATTGGGAAGCGATTCGCGGTTACATGGAGTACGAAGTCAACGACCTCAAATCGATTCAGGATTTGCAAGACCTTCAAGGCCCAGACGACCCACCCCACGAAGGCCTGCACACTTTCCGCAATGCCCGCGCGCGGATGCATCAGCAGATCCGTGAAGGCCGCCGCTCGCGGCTTTCGGGGTTCTTCTGGTACCTGTATCACGTCATGACCTTATGGACGATTCCCAACCGTTTGGTCGAATGGGAAGTGCGCCGTCTGGAAAGAATCGGCAAACAGGCGTTGCCGGAAGTCATGCGCGCATGGTCCGAGCCGCTGCCGAAAGAGCAATGGGCCAAGCCCAGTGAAGAGTTGTTGCGGCTGAGCGAACAAGTGCGGCGGATGCACAAGCGCCAGCCGCATCGGCCGATTACGCAGATTTTCGCTGAGATTTGCAGGCGGGCTGTGGACTGATGCAGAGCAGTTTTGTGACCAGACGGAGGGAGGTTTTTTGCCTGTTTGAGCGCCTTCGCGAGCAGGCTCGCTCCCACAGGGGACCGCGTTGGATGCGGATGTTTCGGTTGATCTTGGCCGAGGCGAGAGACCCTCGGGGTGGCGGCCATTTCTCAGTTGTTGCTACCGGGTTGGTCAAGGAAAACCCGATGGTTCTGCTGGTAGAAACTCAATACCTCGAATGGGCTGACCATGCTGAATAATCACAATGAGCCTATTGTTGATGCGCAATGTGAGGTGGTCAGAAAAGCGGGCGATGTAGAGCCGTTTCCAAGCGGAAAGATCACCTATCTCGCACCGTTGCCACTGCCCACACCGATGCCCCCTTATGGCCCACATATCGGTGAGCTCAATGATGTTTACATGGAATTCGGGATAGGACCGCCACAAGTGTTCATGTGGCAGGTAACAGTAGGGTTGCCCTTTAGTGCAACCTTCATGATCACGTGCCTTTTTCCCGCAATTGCTGGTTTTATGTTTTTTCTGGCAGGTTCGGGGTGGAATGACATATGCGGCGCCATCGAAGGAGTTTTCGATGCTTTGACTGGTACGGGCTCTTTGACCATTTTTTGTTGTTTGTGTATTAACCTGGGCGTCTGGCACCACGTCCACAAAAAACGCCTCTCCGTCATCCCAACCCGCTTCAACCGCCAACGCCGCGAAGTCTGCTTCATGCCCGAAGGCGCCACCGAACCAGTCTTCATCCCATGGGAATCGCTGTCCGCCTGGATCATCGAAGCCAAAGGCGCCACCCAATTCGGCGTCCATCGCCAATACGGCATGGGCATCGGTTTTCATCACGGCGATACCCTCACCAGCCTCGAATTCCAATGCGCCGGCCGGGAGCTTGCGATCAGTCATTGGGAAGCGATTCGCGGTTACATGGAGTACGAAGTCAACGACCTCAAATCGATTCAGGATTTGCAGGATCTGCAAGGCCCGGACGACCCACCCCACGAAGGCCTGCATACATTCCACAATGCCCGCGCGCGGATGCATCAGCAGATCCATGAAGGCCGCCGCTCGCGGTTGTCGGGGTTCTTTTGGTACCTGTATCACGTCATGACTTTATGGACGATTCCCAACCGTCTGCTCGAATGGGAAATTCGTCGGCTGGAAAGAATCGGCAAGCAGGCGCTGCCGGAAGTCATGCGCGAATGGTCCGAGCCGCTGCCGAAAGAGCAATGGGCCAAGCCCAGTGAAGAGTTGTTGCGACTGAGCGAACAAGTGCGCCGGATGCACAAGCGCCAGCCGCATCGGCCGATTACCGAAATATTCGCCGCTGTCGGTGCAAGCAGACACACGACAAGGCAAGGGGCGTGATTTGCCAGTAAACTCCCTCCTCTCGCCGCCCTTTGTTCCTCGCGGCCACCCTCTTGATCAAAATGCGGAGTCCACCTTGCGTCTGTTCCACACCTCCGACTGGCACCTTGGGCAAAACCTGCACGGCCAGGAGCGCGATTTCGAGCACGCGTGTTTTCTCGAATGGCTGCTGCGCCAGTTGCACCTGGCGCAGCCGGATGTGCTGCTGATCGCCGGGGACATCTTCGATACGGTCAATCCGCCGGTCAAAGCTCAGGAACGCCTTTACGACTTCATCGTCAGCGCTCACGAACAGCAGCCGCTGCTGACCATCGTCATGATTGCCGGCAACCATGATTCCGGCTCACGGATCGAATTGCCCGCGCCGTTGATGCGGCGTTTGCGCACCCATGCGCTGGGTCGGGTGTTGTGGATGGATGACGGGCAACTGGACGCCGAACGGCTGTTGCTGCCGTTGCCGGATAAAACCGGTGAAATCGCCGCATGGTGTCTGGCGCTGCCGTTCTTGCGCCCGGCGGAGGTCACTGGCGCGCATCTGGGCGACAACTATTTGCGCGGCATCGGTCAGGTGCATGAGTGGCTCATCGCGGCGGCGAATGCCAAGCGTCAGCCCGGTCAGGCGTTGATCGCTATCAGCCACGCGCACATGGCCGGTGGTTCGGTGTCGGAGGATTCCGAGCGCAGCCTGATCATCGGCAATGCCGAAGCGCTGCCCGCCAGCCTGTTCGGCGAAAGCATCAGCTATGTCGCCCTCGGCCATTTGCACAAGCCGCAGAAGGTCAACGGTGAGGAGCGCATCCGCTACAGCGGCTCGCCGATTCCGCTGTCGTTCTCCGAAATCGGTTATCCGCATCAGATTCTCGATGTGGTCCTGGACGGTGAAACTCTGGTCAGCGTCGAGCCGAAACTGATCCCGCGCTCGGTCAATCTGCAGCGCATCGGCCCGGCGCCGCTGGCCGAGATTCTGCTGCAACTGGCCGACCTGCCGAACATCGATCTGCTCGCCGAAACCCAGCGCCAGCCATGGCTCGAAGTGCGCGTGCGCCTGGATGAGCCGCAGCCGGATCTGCGCCACCAAGTGGAAACCGCACTGCAAGGCAAAGCCGTGCGTCTGGTGCGCATCGCCGCTGAATACGCCGGCAATCGTAGCGCCGATGGAGGCGATGATGGAAGCACGCTGATCGAACTCGACCAGCTCACCCCGCAGGAACTGTTCAGCCGCGCCTGGCTCGATAACTACGGCAGCGAGGTCGACGAGCAGACGCTCAAGGACTTCGCCGAACTGCTGCAGGACGTGCAACTGGAGGGCGAGCAGCCATGAAAATTCTCGCCATTCGTTTGAAGAACCTGGCCTCGCTGGCCGGTCCGTTCGAGATCGATTTCACCGCCGAACCGCTGGCCAGCGCCGGTCTGTTCGCAATCACCGGCCCGACGGGCGCCGGCAAAAGCACGTTGCTCGATGCCTTGTGCCTGGCGCTGTTTGGCGCTGTGCCGCGTCTGAACAACACCGGCCGTGATGCGAAAGTCCCGGATGCTGACGGTGAAATCGCCACTGGCGACCCGCGCACCTTGCTGCGACGCGGCACCGGTGAAGGCTATGCCGAAGTGGATTTTGTCGGCGTCGATGGCCGTCGCTATCGCGCGCGCTGGGAAGCCAATCGCGCTCGCGAGAAGGCTGGCGGCAAGCTCCAGGCCAGTCGGCAGAGCCTGCGCGATATCGATCAGGATCAACTGCTCGCCAGCCAGAAAGGCGAATACAAAACCCAGCTGGAAGCCGCGCTGGGCCTGAGCTTTGAACAGTTCACTCGCGCTGTGCTGCTGGCGCAGAGTGAGTTCAGTGCGTTCCTCAAGGCTGACGACAACGACCGCAGTGAACTGCTGGAAAAACTCACCGACACCGCGCTGTACACCCGCCTAGGCCGTCGCGCCTTCGACAAGACCAAAGAAGCCCGCGAAGCACACAAGCTGTTGCAGGATCAGGCCACCGGCGTGACGCCAATGGCGCCGGAAGCGCGCGCCGAACTCGACGAGCGATTCAACACTGCGCAGCAACAGATGAAGGCGCAACAGGCGCAGCTCAAACAGCTTGAGCAACAGCATGCCTGGCTGAAGGATTTGCGTCTGTTGCAGGAAGCGCAGCAAGCGGCCAGCGAACAACTGCAAACCGCGCAACAGCAATGGCAGGCACTGGCCGGCGAGCGGGTGAAACTGACGCGTCTGGAACAGCTTGGCCCGCAACGCCATCAGTTCGCGCGCAAGGCCCAGCTCGATGCGCTGCTGACGCCATTGGCGGCGCAGATTGCCGCACACACCCAACAACACGCGGCGCTGGGCGAACGCCAGACGCAGCTGGAACAGAACCTCGACGCAGCGAAAGTCGCCCTGAGCGCAGCGCAACAACGCCAGAGCGAAAATGCGCCGTTGCTGCGTCAGGCATTCGAAGAGCAAAGCACCCTCGCCCGCCTGATCAAGGACACCGCCAGCAGCGCCGAAGCTCGGCAAGCAGCCGAGCAAGCATTCAAGGACGGCCAAAGCGCAATTCAGGCCTTGCAGGAAAAACAGGCTGAGGTCGCCGAGCGTTTGCAACGCATCGCCAGCGAGCTTGAGCAGAGTGCGCATCTGGCGCCATTGAGCGATGCCTGGAGCGCCTATCGCGATCGTCTGCAACAGCTGATGCTGATCGGCAACCGCTTGAACAAGGGCCAGAGCGAACTGGCCTCCCTCGAACAGAACGCCGCGCGCAGTGCTGAGCAACTGGCCTCGCACAAACAGCAACTGGAAGTGCTGTTCAAAGAGGCCGGCGCCGAGCCCGATGCGGTGGCCGAACAGATCGGCCTGCTCGGCACCTTGCTCCAGGACAACCGCAAACAGCTGCGCGCAATCGAAGACCTGTCGCGCTTGTGGGCGTCTCAGCAGGATCTCGACAAGCGCAGCGCCGAGTTGCAACAACGTCAGGTCGACGCGCAGCAACAACGCGAACGCCTGACCCAGGACGGGGTGAAAACCAAGGCCGAACTGACCGTCGCCGAGCAGACCCTCAGCGTCACTCGGGAACTGCTCGAGCGGCAGCGGCTGGCGCGCAGCGCCAGTGTCGAAGAGTTGCGCGCGCAGTTGCAGGACGATCAGCCCTGTCCGGTCTGCGGCAGCAACGAGCATCCGTATCATCAGCCCGAAGCGCTGTTGCAAAGCCTCGGCCGCCACGATGAAAGCGAACAGGCCAACGCCCAGCAAGTGGTCGATCAGCTCAAGGAAAAACTGATTGAGCTGCGCGGCGAAGTCGGTGGCGTGATCGCACAACAGAAAGAGCTGCTGCAGCAACAGGAACAACTGGCGGCGCAGCAACAAGCCTTGGCGCCGAGCCTCGACGCGCATCCGCTGGCCGCGCAACTGTTCAATCAGGACGCCGACAAACGCGACGCCTGGCTCAGCCGCCAGACCGAGCAGTTGAACCAGAGCATCACTCAGGACGAACAACGGCAAAGCGCCCTGCTCACCTTGCAACAGGACGCCGCGCGCCTGTCGCAACAATTGCGTCAGGCCGAAGTGGCGCATCAGCAAGCGACGCAACAGCTGAGCCATCAGCAGCATGAACTCAACAGCGACCGTCAGCGCCTTGAAGAAGAACTCGCCGCGTTCGGCCCGCTGTTGCCCGCCGACACGCTCGAGGCCTTGCGCCTTGAGCCGGCGGCAACGTTCATGCAGTTGGACCGGCAGATCGCCGAGCGTTTGGCCCAGCTCGAGCAGCAAAAGGAAGAACTGAGCGAACAGCAGCAACGCCAACAAACGCTGGAGAAAGAGCAGGATCGCCAGCAGCTGCGCACTCAGCAACTGCACAGCGCCGAGCAGCAATTCACGGCGTTGACCGAGCAACAGCAAAACTGTCAGGAAAAACTCGCGCAGTTACTGGGCGAGCACAGCAGCGCCGAGCATTGGCAGCAGCAACTGGAACACACGGTGGAACAGGCGCGCAGTGCCGAAACCAGCACCGCTGAGGAGCTGCAAAGCGTGCGCACACAGCTTGTGCAAATCGCTGCAGAACTCAAATCGCAGCAGGAACGCTTGCAGGCGATGGAAGCTGAAGACCAGGCGCTCGCCAACAAGATCGCCGAGTGGCGCGCCAGCCATCCGGAACTGGATGACGGCGGCCTGGAAGACTTGTTGAGCGTTGACGACGCCCAAGTCGCTGAGCTACGCCAGACCCTTCAGCACAACGAAAAAGCCATCGAACAGGCCCAGGTCTTGTTGCAGGAGCGCGATCAGCGACTGCTCGATCATCAGGCCCGGCAGGACGGCACTCTTGACGCCGAACAGCTCGACAGCGCCCTCGCCGAGCTGCAAAACCAGTTCGCCGTCAGCGAGCAGCACTGCGCCGAATTGCGCGCCGAACAGGTTGAAGACCAGCGCCGGCAGAACGCCAATCAGGCGCTGGCCCAGCAGATCGCCGAGGCCTACGCCGAGTACCAGCGCTGGGCGCGGCTCAGTGCCTTGATCGGCTCGGCGACCGGCGACACCTTCCGCAAGATCGCTCAGGCCTACAACCTCGACTTGCTCGTGCATCACGCCAACGCGCAGCTGCGCCAACTGGTCAAACGCTATCGCCTCAAACGCGGCGGCAGCATGCTCGGCTTGCTGGTGATGGACACGGAAATGGGCGACGAACTGCGCTCAGTGCATTCGCTTTCCGGCGGCGAGACGTTCCTCGTATCGCTGGCATTGGCGCTGGGTCTGGCGTCAATGGCGTCGAGCACGCTGAAAATCGAATCGCTGTTTATCGACGAAGGCTTCGGCAGTCTCGATCCGGAATCGCTGCAACTGGCCATGGACGCGCTCGATGGCTTGCAGGCGCAGGGGCGCAAGGTGGCGGTGATTTCCCACGTGCAGGAAATGCACGAACGCATCCCGGTGCAGATTCAGGTGCGGCGCCAGGGCAATGGTTTGAGCACGCTGGAGGTGAAATGAACACGCTGTATTCCTTCCGCCGCTGCCCTTACGCGATGCGTGCGCGAATGGCCCTGCGCTATGCGGGCGTGCCGGTGGAGATCGTTGAGGTCAGCCTCAAGAACAAGCCGGCGGAAATGCTCGCGCTCTCGCCCAAAGGCACCGTGCCGGTGCTGAATGCCGATGGCGTGGTGATTGATGAGAGTCTGCAGATCATGCGCTGGGCGTTGGCGCAGAATGATCCGGATGATTGGTTGCTGGCCGGGGATTCGTTCGCAGCGCTGTGGATGGAAAAACTGATAGAGGGTAATGATCAGATTTTCAAATCGGCATTGAATCGCTACAAGTACGCCGAGCGTTACCCTGAGCAGCCGATGGAAGCTTATCGGGCTGAAGGTGCGTTGTTTCTGCAGAAACTGGATGAGCTGCTCGAAGGCCGCGATTATTTGCTCGCCGATAACCCAAGCCTCGCCGACATCGCCCTGCTGCCCTTCGTCCGACAGTTCGCTCATGTTGATCGCGAGTGGTTTGCGCAGACGCCTTATGTGCGCTTACAAGCCTGGTTACAGCGCTTGCTCGAATCCGAGCTGTTCACTTCAATCATGAAGAAGTAACTCGATTGATCGTTCCCACGCTCCGCGTGGGAATGCCTCAACGGACGCTCCGCGTTCGGCTTTGGAGGGACGCAGAGCGTCCGGGGCTGCATTCCCACGCAGAGCATGGGAACGATCACTGTCTACGCCAGGGCGTTGCACATGCCCAGCGCCATGCAATCCACTTCAAACGGCCCGAGAAAATCCACCGCGACCTTGACCGGTGGATTGCCGGCCATCAGCCCCAGCGTGTTGGCGCGTTCAATGTTGTGCGCGATGTTGTGGTTGGCCTCTATGGCCCGGGCCAAGCCGCCCACCGAGCCCTGGCCAAATCCCAAGAGTGAGGCGCCGTTGGTCATCAGCGCGAGGCTGGCGATGACCCAGAGTCTGTAGCCTTTCATGCGCCGCCGACTCCTGCGAGTTCGGCCCTGTCGACCATCGCACTTTGCGAGCGCAGTTCGAACTGGATGCCGGGGTGGGCGACGTCGATCGGGGCGTCGAAGCTGTGTTCCATCTGTGCGCTGATGCTGACGAACAGCACCACGGCCAGGTACAGACCGATGGCCAGGTAGGCGCCGCGTTTGGCGGAAGTGAGGATTGCGCTGGCCATGGTGTTCTCCGTGGGCAAAGGTTTCGATGGCCACAGAATCAATCAAAAAAGCCGGGGTAACCACTCAGGGTTTGCAATGGTGAACATCAGCTTCGTTGATTATTTAGCCGCTCTATTCCCTCGCTTGAAGAAACCTATGACCGAATGCCGCGCACCACTGATCGTTCCCACGCGCAAAGTAATGCCTCTTACTGATCGTTCGATCGTACCCACGCTCTGCGTGGGAATGCAGCCGGGACGCTCCGCGTCCCATGGAACGCGGAGCGTCCCTAGAGGCATTCCCACGCAGAGCGTGGAACGATCAAAAACGTAGCGCGTGGGAACGATCGGTGGTGTTGAGCGCGCGCAAAAAGGGCCGTCGAAGGCTGCGATCTTTGACGTAAATCGCAGCCTTCGACAGCCCTTTTCAGGTGACGGGAATTTCAGGCCTGGGTTTTGTGATCCAGCGCGGCGTAGAAGTTGGCGCTTTGTTGCAGGTATTTCTGGGTGTAGCTCTGGGTGTGGGATTTTTGCTGGCGATTTCGACGTTGGCACCGGCTGGCAATACCACGGTGGCAGAAATGGCGGAAGCGGCGATGACGGAGAAGAGATTGAAGTTCATGGCGGTAACCCTCGTGTTCGTTTGCTTGGTTTGCCCGGTCGGGCTGTGAAACAAACGTAACGCTCGAGGGTTACTCGCTTGAAATCTTTTGTAGCATTAGCCGTTATCAGTGCAATTAATACAACGATGCAGGCCCCGCAGACCGGGGCCTGTGGCTTATTGTCGCACCAGGAATTTCAGATCGCTTGGCGCGTCGATCGGCAGTTTTTGCACGGTTTTGCCGAGCAGACCGGTCTTGGCATCGCGCTCGACGACGACAATCTGGTTGCTCTTCTGGTTGGCAATCAAGACGAATTTACCGCTCGGATCGAGGGCAAACTCGCGCGGGTGATCACCTTCGACTGAGCGCTTTTGCAGCTCTTTCAACTGTCCGGTCGCCGGATCAACGCCGAACACTACGAGCTGATTGGCCGTGCCGCGATTGCTCACGTAGAGAAACTTGCCATCAGCCGAGGCATGCAGCGCCGCGCCGGCCTTGTCCGAGGTTGGCTGGCCCGCCGCGAGATCGACCAGTTGCGTCTGGGTCAGTACGCCCTCGTTGTAGTCGAACACGGCAACCTGCGCGCTCATCTCCATGGTCAGCCAAGCGTGCTTGCCATCAGCGCTGAACAGCAGATGACGCGGGCCACTGCCGGCCGGCAAGGCTACCGAGGCGGTTTTCGCCGGGGTCAGCGGCAAGTGCGGGTTGGCCTTCGGGTCGTATTGATAGATGAACACCTTGTCCGCGCCCAAATCATTGGAGAACACGTAACGACCGTCCGGTGACGACACCGTCGAGTGCACGTGATTCGAGGCTTGGCGCTCAGGGTTGACCCGACTCGCCGGGTGCCCGCTCATCTGCACCACCGGTTTCAGCTGGCCGTCGGCATCGACCGGCAATACCGCCAGGGTGCCGCCCGGATCTTCCATCACCGAGTAGTTGCTGACGAACAGGTGTTTGGCGTCAGCGCTGAGGCTGGAGTGGGTCGGCTCGTTGCCCAGGCTCTGCACCTGATTGATCAGGCTTAGCGCGTGGGTCTTCGGGTCGATGGCGAAGCTGCTGACACGACCGACCGGGTCAGTCTGGCCCGGGCCGTTTTCGTTGACCACGAACAAGCGCTTCTGGTCTTTCGAGAGGGTCAGCCACGAAGGGTTTTCGGTCTTGACCACTTGCAGCGGCTTGGCGTCGATCTGGCCGGTGGCGCTGTCGAACTGCATGCGGTAGATGCCTTGGCTGGAACCGGCGGTGTACGAGCCGACCAGCAACTGCAAGGTGTCGGCAGAGGCGCTGGAAAGCCCCATCGCGCCGACGCTGCCGGCCATCAGCAAGGGCCAGAAGTTACGCATCTTCATTATTGTCATCCTCATCGTCGCTGCTGCTGACTACGTCGCCGAGGCACACCAGACGATGCTCGCCCGTGGTCTTGGTGTCGCTGGCGTAACCGACGATCAGCCAGCTCTGCAGCGTCTCATCGAACGTCGCCGCCGCGACCTGCGCCGGGGTGAATTCCCAGTGCTTGGCTTCACGGCCATCGATGCATTCGATGTGCAGGTTATCGTCCTCGTCGAGGGCGAATTCGAAGGCGTGCAGGCCATCGATTTCGACCATACCGCAGTGTTCGAGGGCGTTGAGAAGGGTTTGGGCAGTCATGGCAAACAGTCTTTCTAGGGGAAAGGGCCAATGATAGCCCAATGTGATCCGAAGGCCCCTGCTGGAACCTCTGTGGGAGCGAGCCTGCTCGCGAAAGCGGTGTGCCAGTTGATCGTTCCCACGCTCTGCGTGGGAATGCCTCAAGGGACGCTCCGCGTTCCAGTGGGACGCAGAGCGTCCCGGGCTGCATTCCACGCAGAGCGTGGGAACGATCAACACAAAAATCGCGGTGTTGGCTAGATCGCCTCACGCGATGGCTTGCCATCCACCAAACGCTGAATCCGCAGCGG
This sequence comes from Pseudomonas sp. B21_DOA, assembly GCA_030544685.1. Taxonomy (NCBI): domain Bacteria; kingdom Pseudomonadati; phylum Pseudomonadota; class Gammaproteobacteria; order Pseudomonadales; family Pseudomonadaceae; genus Pseudomonas; species Pseudomonas sp. B21_DOA. The sequence goes on from CP086683.1 coordinate 4,359,539, forward strand.
GTTGGCGTTTTTCAGCGGTTCGGGCAGCAAGCTGTCCGGGTAGTTCTGGAAGCACACCGGGCGCAGGAAGCGATCGATCGCCAGCGTGCCCACCGAGGTGCCGCGCGCATCGGACGTCGCCGGGTACGGCCCGCCATGCACCATCGAATCGCACACTTCGACACCGGTCGGATAACCGTTGAGCAGGATGCGCCCGACCTTCTGTTCCAGCAGTGGCGTCAGTTCGGCGAATTGCTCGAAGTCAGACGGCTCACCAATGATCGTCGCGGTCAATTGACCGTGCAGGCCGTGCAGCGCTGCGCTCAGTTGTGCCTGATCGGCCACTTCGATGATGACCGTGGTCGGGCCGAATACTTCTTCCTGCAGCACTTCGTCACCGTTGATCAACAGGCTGACATCAGCCTTGAACAGCTGCGGCTGCGCTTGGTTGCCCTGCTGCGGATTACCGGCCAGATGCTCGATGCCGCTGTGCGCGAGAAGCTTTTCCAGGCCTTTGCCATAGCTGCCGAGGGTGCCGGCGTTGAGCATGGTTTGCGCCGGTTGATCACCGATCGCAGCGGCGACCTGCTCTACAAACGCGCTGAACTGCGGCGAGCGAATACCGATGACCAGACCCGGGTTGGTGCAGAACTGACCGCAACCCTGCACCACCGAAGCGGTGAGGTCACGCGCAACGGTTTCCGAACGCGTGGCCAGTGCCTGGGGCAGGACGATGACCGGGTTGATGCTCGACATCTCGGCAAACACCGGGATCGGTTGCGGACGTGCAGCGGCCATGTCGCACAAAGCGCGACCGCCCTTCAGCGAGCCAGTGAAACCAACGGCCTGAATCGCCGGATGCTTGACCAGCCATTCGCCGACGCCGCCACCGTAGATCATGTTGAACACGCCGGCAGGCATGCCGGTTTTTCCGCTGCACGAATGATCGCGTCGGCGACCAGTTCAGCGGTGGCCATGTGGCCGCTGTGCGCCTTGAACACCACCGGGCAACCGGCGGCCAGTGCTGCTGCGGTATCGCCACCGGCAGTGGAGAATGCCAGCGGGAAGTTGCTCGCACCAAACACCGCAACCGGGCCGAGGCCGATGCGGTATTGGCGCAGATCCGGACGTGGCAGCGGTTGGCGGTCCGGCAAGGCCAGATCGATGCGTGCGCCATAGAAATCACCGCGACGCAGGACTTTGGCGAACAGACGCATCTGCCCGCTGGTGCGACCGCGCTCGCCCTGAATGCGTCCGGCCGGCAGCGCGGTTTCGCGGCAGACCACGGCGAGGAAATCGTCGCCAAGCGCATCCAGTTCATCGGCGACTGCGTCGAGGAACTGCGCGCGACGTTCGGCGCTGAGGCTGCGATAGGTCGGGTAAGCCGCAGCGGCGGCCTTGGCGGCGGCGTCGACTTCTTCGGCTGTGGCCTGAATGAAATCGTGCGGCAGGGCCTCGCCAGTGCTGGCGTCGACCGAGTGCAGTTTGACGCTGCCGGCGGCGCTGCGCTGACCGCCGATGTAGTTGTGACCGAGAATCTGAGTCATGGGATCTCCTTAAAGGGTGCCGATGCTGTCCGGTTCAAAAGCCGCCTGAACCGGCGCGATACCGTTGACCAGCGGTGCGCCGAAGTCGGCCTGGCTGATCTCGAACGTGTCGCCCGGCTGGGTGCGGATGCCGTCGGCAAACGACAGGGTCGCAGTGCCGAAAAAGTGAATGTGCACGTCGCCCGGACGCAGGAACTGACTGTATTTGAAGTGGTGGTATTCGAGGTTCGCCAGGCTGTGGCACATGTTGGCCTCGCCGCTGAGGAACTCGTTCTGCCAGAGCACTTCGCCGTCACGCAGGATTCGGCTGGTGCCGGCAAGGTGTTGAGGCAATTCACCGGTGCGAAGTTCCGGACCATAACTGCAACTGCGCAATTTCGAGTGCGCCAGGTACAGGTAATTCTTGCGCTCCATGACGTGGTCGGAGAACTCGTTGCCTACCGCAAAACCGAGGCGATACGGCTTGCCGTCGTTGCCAATGATGTACAGGCCGGCCATCTCCGGCTCTTCGCCAGCGTCTTCGGCGAACGGCGGCAGCGGGAACGGCTGCCCCGGACGCACGACGATGCTGCCGTCGCCCTTGTAGAACCACTCTGGTTGCACGCCGGCCTGCCCCGCCGCCGGTTTGCCACCCTCCACGCCCCATTTGAAAATGCGCATGGTGTCGGTCATCGCCGCTTCATCGCCGGCCTGCTGGTGCATCTTGTCCCGCGCCGAGGCGCTGCCCAAATGGGTCAGGCCGGTACCGCTGACCAGCATGTGCGCCGGGTCCGGGTGATCGAGTGGCGGCAGGATGCGCAGGTCTTTGAGCAACTGCGCGTAGTCGTGGCTGGCGCCGAAGCCGAGGCTTTGCACTTGCTGCTCAAGGGAGCTGCCGGCTTCGATCGCGGACAGAGCCAGATCGCGCACACTCCGCGCGTCCTGCACTTCGCGGACCTGACCGTTGTCGACCACGCCGACACGGCGCTCACCGTTGGGTAATTCGAATTGAACCAGATGCATATGTCCTCTCCTTTATCCAAAATTCCGAAACACCGCAAAACCCTGTGGGAGCTGGCTTGCCAGCGATAGCAACCTGTCTGACACATCAATGTTGGATGTGCTGCCGTCATCGCTGGCAAGCCAGCTCCCACAGGGGTGGTAATTGATCCATAGGTGTCAGGTTCGGGTCGCGCCACGGGCGCTGGCGGCGAACTGGTCGACGGGCAGCACATGCTTGCGTTCCAGAACGCGATAAACGATGCCGGTCAGAATCAGCCCGAACACCATCACGCCCGAGAGGAAATACAGCCCCGAAGCCAGATTGCCGGTGTATTCCTTCAACGCGCCAATCACGAACGGCCCGATATACCCGCCGAGGTTGCCGACCGAGTTGATCAAGGCAATCCCCGCCGCGGCACTGGCGCCAGCAAAGAAACGCCCGGGCAAGGTCCAGAACACCGCTGTGCACGAGAACAACGCGAATGCCACCAGACATAGCGCCGCCAGTTGCGCCACCGGCAGCGACAGCCAGGCACTGAGGAACAGGCCCAGCGCACCGAGCACATAGAGCACCGCCAAGTGGCCGTAGCGATCATTCAAACGATCGGAGCTGCGCGGAATGATCAGCAGACCGATGATCCCGAAAATGTACGGCACGGAAGAAACGAAACCGGTGACCAGATCGCTGCCGCCGAACTGTTTGATCAGCGTCGGCAGCCACAGGCCGAGGCCATAAATGCTCAGGGTCACTGGCAGATAGAACAGCGCCAGCAGCAACACGCGTTTGTCTTTCAGCGCATGCAATGGATTGCCGTGGCGGGTCTGGCCGTACTCCTGCAGATCCTTTTTCAGCTCGCCGGTCAGCCAGTCTTTTTCCGCCTGATCCATCCACTTCACTTGCTGCGGGCCGTCCGGCAGCCAGCGCAGGACCGGCCAGGTCAGCAGGATCGCCGGGGTGCCGATGACGATGAACAGCCACTGCCAGCCGTGCAGACCAAGGATGCCGTCCATGCCCAGCAAACCGCCGGACACGGGACCGGTGATCATCATCGCAATGGGTTGCGAGAGGATGAACAGGCCGAGGATCTTGCCGCGATGGCGCACCGGGAACCACTGGGTGATGTAGTACAGCACGCCAGGGAAGAAGCCCGCCTCCGCCGCGCCGAGCAGAAAGCGCATCACATAGAAGCTGTGCGGCCCTTGCACGAAGGCCATGCCGATGGTGATCGCGCCCCAGGTGATCATGATCCGCGCGAACCAGCGCCGTGCGCCGAAGCGTTCGAGCATCAGGTTGCTGGGGATTTCGAGAAGAAAGTAGCCGATGAAAAACAGCCCGGCGCCGAGGCCATAGGCGGCGTCGCCGATGCCAATGTCGGCGCCCATGTGCAGCTTGGCAAAGCCGACGGCGGAGCGATCCACATAGGCGATCAGGTACAGCAGGATCAGGAAGGGAATCAGTTTCAGTGTGATGCGCCGGACAAGCCGCAATTCCTGGCTCATGAGATCGGTCTCCGATTGTTGTTTTTATAGAACCTCGGGGGACGCCTCTCGCCGAAACAGCCAGGGCCATCCCTCCGTCAAAAACGACTATATAGTAATACTAATTACCCAACAACACTTCCAAAGCGCAGATTTTGAGCTTAGATTAAGCGTCAGCTCGCAAACAATAGTCTTACAATAAGAGAATCGATCATGTCTGATAAGAAACCCACCCTGCGCTCCGCCCAATGGTTTGGCACGGCCGACAAGAACGGCTTCATGTACCGCAGCTGGATGAAGAATCAGGGCATCGCCGACCATCAGTTCCACGGCAAGCCGATCATCGGCATCTGCAACACCTGGTCGGAACTGACCCCGTGCAACGCGCACTTCCGCCAGATCGCGGAGCACGTCAAACGCGGGGTGATCGAGGCCGGTGGTTTTCCGGTGGAATTCCCGGTGTTCTCCAACGGCGAATCGAACCTGCGCCCGACTGCCATGCTCACCCGCAACCTGGCGAGCATGGACGTTGAGGAAGCGATTCGCGGCAACCCGATCGACGGCGTCGTGCTGCTCACCGGTTGCGACAAAACCACTCCGGCGCTGTTGATGGGCGCAGCCAGTTGCGACGTGCCGGCCATCGTCGTCACCGGCGGGCCGATGCTCAACGGCAAGCACAAAGGCAAGAACATCGGTTCCGGCACCGTGGTCTGGCAGCTCAGCGAACAGGTCAAGGCCGGCACCATCACCATCGATGACTTCCTCGCAGCCGAGGGCGGCATGTCGCGTTCGGCGGGCACCTGCAACACCATGGGCACCGCGTCGACCATGGCGTGCATGGCTGAAGCGCTGGGCACTTCGCTGCCGCACAACGCGGCGATTCCGGCTGTGGATGCACGCCGTTATGTGCTGGCGCACATGTCCGGCATGCGTGCGGTGGAGATGGTTCGCGAAGATTTGAAACTGTCGAAGATCCTCACCAAGGAAGCCTTCGAAAACGCTATTCGTGTCAACGCTGCCATCGGCGGTTCGACCAACGCCGTGATCCACTTGAAAGCCATCGCCGGGCGCATCGGCGTCGAGCTCGATCTGGACGACTGGACGCGCATCGGTCGCGGCATGCCGACCATCGTCGACCTGCAACCGTCCGGGCGTTTCCTGATGGAAGAGTTCTATTACGCCGGTGGTTTGCCAGCGGTACTGCGCCGCTTGGGTGAAGCCAATCTGATCCCCAACCCGAACGCGCTGACCGTCAATGGCAAGTCCATCGGCGAGAACACCAAGGACGCGCCGATCTACGGTGAAGACCAAGTGATCCGCACCCTCGACAATCCGATTCGCGCCGACGGCGGCATTTGCGTGTTGCGCGGCAATCTGGCGCCGCTGGGTGCGGTACTCAAGCCCTCCGCCGCCACTGCTGAACTGATGCAGCATCGCGGGCGCGCGGTGGTGTTCGAGAACTTCGACATGTACAAGGCGCGGATCAACGATCCGGAGCTGGACGTCGATAAGGATTCGATTCTGGTGATGAAGAACTGCGGGCCGAAGGGTTATCCGGGCATGGCCGAAGTCGGCAACATGGGCCTGCCGGCCAAGCTGCTGGCAGAAGGCGTGACCGACATGGTGCGCATTTCTGACGCACGGATGAGCGGCACGGCGTATGGCACGGTGGTTCTGCACGTCGCGCCGGAAGCGGCAGCGGGCGGGCCTTTGGCGGCGGTGCAGGAAGGCGACTGGATCGAACTCGATTGCGCCAGCGGCCGTTTGCATCTGGACATTCCGGATGCTGAACTGGCCGCACGCATGGCTGATCTGCAAGCGCCGCAGCAGTTGTTGGTGGGCGGTTATCGTCAGCTGTACATCGACCACGTGCTGCAGGCGGATCAGGGTTGCGATTTTGACTTCCTGGTCGGTTGCCGTGGTGCCGAGGTTCCGCGTCACTCCCATTGACCCCCACTGATCGTTCCCACGCTCCGCGTGGGAATGCAGCCCGGACGCTCCGCGTCCCTTTCAGAGCTGGAACGCGGAGCGTCCCTTGAGGCATTCCCACGCAGAGCGTGGGAACGATCATTGCCTACCTCAAGATTGTGCCGTGCCTGCTATGATGCGCGGCATCTCCATCGCTCAGGATCGCGCCACTCCCCATGGATTACCGCAAACCTTCCGACCGTAAAAGCATGCACTCGCGCATCGTCCAGGAACTGGGCATGCAGATCGTCTCCGGACGCTTTTTGCCCGACGACAAACTGCCCGCCGAAGCCCTGCTCTGCGAGGAGTACGCGGTCAGTCGGCCGGTGTTGCGCGAAGCGACTCGAGTGCTGGTGGCCAAGGGGTTGGTGTATTCCAAACCGCGCGTGGGCACGGTCGTCAAGGCGCGCCGCGAGTGGCACATGCTCGACCCGGACGTGCTGCACTGGCTGATGCAAAGCAGCCCGCAGAATGAATTCTTCAACGTGCTGACCGGTGTGCGCAGCATCATCGAACCGGCCGCCGCCGCCCTCGCCGCTCAGCATGCAACCGATGCCGACATCGCCGCGATCAACGAAGCCTACCAACGCATGGAAGCCGCGCCGACCCCGGAAGCGCTGTTGCAGCCGGACCTGGACTTCCACAGCCGCATTGCCGATGCCACGCACAACGACCTGCTGGCGAACCTGTGCAACATGTTGGCGGTAGCGATCGCCGAGGCGTTGAAGCATTCCAATCAACGGCCGAATCTGCATGAACTGGCGTTGCCCAGGCACAAGGCGATTCTGACGGCAATTGAAAATCGCGACGCGCTGGGTGCCAGGCATGCGACGCTGGTGCAGCTGGATGATGCGCGCAGTGCGTTGAGTGTGGTGCTGGGTGCTGAGCTCACTTAGAGCTGAAGATCGGCCTGTGGGAGCGAGCCTGCTCGCGAAAGCGGTCTGCCTGTGACATTTGTGCTGTCTGACCCTCTGCCTTCGCGAGCAGGCTCGCTCCCACAGGGGAATCGGCGCCTGGTTCAAAAATAACAAAGCCGCAACCCCTCAAGGTTGCGGCTTTGTCGTTTCAGGCCTTCAGATCAGTGGGCAAACAACGAATTACCCTTCTGCCCCGCCAGTTTCTCCGGCTTGATCAGGAACTTGGCCAGCGCTGGCAACAGCCACAGCGCGCCGAACATGTTCCACAGCAGCATGAAAGTCAGCATCAGGCCCATGTCGGCCTGGAACTTGATCGCCGAGAAGATCCAGGTGCACACGCCGATCGCCAGGCACAGGCCGGTGAACAGCACCGCTTTACCGGTGGACTTCAGCGTCTGGTAATAGGCTTCCTGCAACGGCAGCCCGGCACGCAGGAAACTTTCCAGGCGGCTGTAGATGTAGATACCGTAGTCCACACCAATCCCCACGCCCAGCGCCACCACCGGCAGCGTCGCGACTTTCACGCCGATGCCCATGAACGCCATCAGCGCGTTGCCGAGTACCGAGGTCAGCACCAGCGGCAGGACGATGCACAGGGTTGCAGCCCAGGAGCGGAAGGTGATCATGCACATCACCGCCACGCAGATGTACACCAGAATCAGGATGGTCAACTCAGCCTGTTTGATGACTTCGTTGGTCGCTGCTTCGATCCCGGCGTTACCAGCAGCGAGGATGAATTCCAGGCCGTCCTTGTTGTTTTCCTTGGCGAATTCCTGCACCGCGTTCACCGCACGATCGAGGGTCTCGGCCTTGTGATCGTTGAGGAACACCAGCACCGGTGCCAGCGAGCAGCTGTTGTTGTACAGGCCATCGGCACGGGCGATCGAGTTGTTCAGCACATCCGGGTTGCGCGACAGGGTTTCCCATTTCAGGTTGCCCTCGTTCATGCCCTTGATCATCTGCTTGGACACGGTCACCAGCGAGATCGCCGACTGCACGCCCTCGGTGTTCTGCATCTTCCACATCAGCTGATCGATCGGCGCCATGGCTTCGTAGCGCGAGCAGCCTTCGGCTTTGGTCTTGACCATCACCACCAGCACGTCGGAACTGGTCGAGTAATTGCTGATGATGAAGTTGTTGTCCTTGTTGTAGCGCGAGTCCGGACGCAGTTCTGGCGCGCCCTGGTCGAGGTCGCCGATCTTCAGGTTCTGGCTGTACCAGAGGCCGCCACCGAAGGCGATCAGCGCCAGCGCTACCGAAATCGGTGCGACTTTCGGGCTGGCGAAGTTCGACAGCAGGCGCCAGAACGGGTGCTCGCGGTTGGCGTCCTTCTTGCTCTTGGCAATCGCGCGTTTGCTGATGCCGACATAGGAAATCGCCACCGGCAGCAGGATCAGGTTGGTGAACACGATCACCGCAACGCCGATGGACGCGCCGATCGCCAGTTCACGGATCACGCCGATGTCGATGATCAGCAGGGTGATGAAGCCCACCGCATCGGCCAGAATCGCGATCATCCCCGGCAGGAACAACTGCCGGAAGGTGCGTCGTGCAGCGGTCAGGGCGTTATCGGCCTCGCTGGATTGCAGGGCGATACCGTTGATCTTCTGCACGCCGTGGGAAATACCGATGGCGAAAATCAGGAACGGCACCAGCATCGAATACGGGTCGAGGCCGAAGCCGAAGAAGTGCATCAAGCCGAGCTGCCAGACCACCGCCACCAGCGTCGTGCTCAACACCGCAATGGTGCTGCGCAGGCAGTTGGTGAACCAAAGCAGCAGAATCAGGGTGATGACGAAGGCGACACCGAAGAACAGCACCACCATCACCAGACCGTCGATCAGGTCACCGACCTTCTTGGCGAAACCGACGATGTGGATCTTGATGTTGGGGTTCTGCGCTTCGAACTTGTTGCGGATCTTGTCTTCGAGTTCATGGGAGAACTGGCGATAGTCCAGCGCCAGCAACTTGCCCTGATCCTGCGGGTCCGGATAGGCCTCCAGCAGCGGGATGTCGACGATGCTCGACTTGAAGTCGTTGGCCACCAGACGTCCGACCTGGCCGGACTTGAGCACGTTGTTGCGCAGCAGATCGAGGCTGTCCTGGGAGCCGTTGTAGCTCTGCGGAATCACTTCACCGCCGGCGAAACCCTCTTCGGTCACTTCGGTCCAGCGTACGCTCGGGCTCCACAGCGATTTGAGGCCGGAACGATCGACGCCGGAAATGTAGAACACTTCGTCGTTGATCTGGCGCAGGGTCTCCATGTACTCCTTGGAGAAGATGTCGCCGTCGGTGGCTTCCACCGAAATACGCACGGTGTTGCCGAGGTTCGCCAGATCGTTACGGTGTTCCATCATCTTTTCGATGAAGGGATGCTGCAGCGGGATCATTTTTTCGAAACTGGTCGACGGCCGGATCAGCGTGGCCTGCCAGAACAGGAAAATGCTCACCACCAGGCAGATCAGGATCACGGCCGGGCGGTTGTTGAAGATCAGGCGCTCGAGAACCGTCGCCTTTTCCTGCTGAGGAGTGATCAAGGAAGTCATAGCCCCGCCTTCTTGTTATTGGTCTCGGCACCGTTTGGCTGGGTGATGTGCAAACCACCCTGCCCGGTCAGAATCAGGTTGCCGTTGCCGGCGGCGGTGACCGACGACAGCGAAATGCGATCCGGGCGGTTGAACACGCTGAAGGTTTCGCCGTTGTCGCTGCTGCTGATCACCGAGCCGCCGTTGCCGACGATGACGATCGAGCCGTCTTCCAGAAGCGTGCCGCCGGACAGGCCGAACTCCAGCGCACCGCGTGCGGCTTTGAGTTCGACCTGCTCCCAGTTGCTGCCGAAATCGGTGGAGCGATAAAGATTGCCGCGCAAGCCGTACGCCAGCAGGGTCTGCGCTTGCGCCGTGCCGATCACGCCGAACAGTGAACCTTCGTACGGGCCTTCGAGTTTTTCCCAGGTCTGGCCGTCATCGGCGGAGCGGAACATGCTGCCGGACTCGCCGACGATGAACAGCCCGGCGTCTTTCACGGCGGCGATGGCGTTGAGGTGGAACTGGTCTTCGTTGTCGAGGCGATCGCTGACGTCTTCCCAGTGCTTGCCGCCGTCGGTGGTCTCCAGCAGCGTGCCGTAGGCGCCCACGGCAAAGCCGCTGCTGGCGTCCTTGAACCAGACGTCGAGCAACGGCGATTCACGTGCAAGGTCTTCGAATTGTTTGGTCCAGGTCAGACCGCCGTCTGCGCTGGCGAGAATCTGCGCGTCGTGGCCCACGGCCCAACCGTTTTTGTCGTCGACGAAATACACGGCGGTGAGCAGTTGCCGGGTCGGCACCTTGGCCTGGGTCCAGGTCTTGCCCTGGTCATCGGAATAGACGATGTGCCCGCGATCGCCGACCGCGACCAGACGCGCGCCAGCGTGGACGACATCGAGAATGAGGCTTTTGGCGGCCTTGGCCGATTCGGTGGCATAGACCACGTCAGCCGGGGCCTCGGCGGCAATCACAGGTGCCGATAACGTGGCAAAGCCCAGCAGCGAGAGTGCTGTGGCCAGCAACGCGGTGTTGCGTAACGCCGGCGGGCGGCAACGACTCATAGACCTTCCCCTATTTATTATTGTTGGGCCATCGGGCCTTCAAGGGCGCCGCAAGAGTGCTCGGCTACTGGCATTTCAGAAGCATCCTCCTGAAACCCGCAATCCAGAGCCCCTTCGGAAGCTGGCTCATCCTATCGGGCTTTGCAAATGTCTGACAATCGGCGCCACGTTATCTTTTGTTAACCGAAAGCGGCCTTCTGTAACGAAGAAATTCCCTGTGGGAGCGAGCTTGCTCGCGAAAGCGCCGGATCAGTCAACATTTGAGTTGAATGACACACCGCCTTCGCGAGCAAGCTCGCTCCCACAGGGGTTGGTGGTGAGTGCGGGATTTGAATACATGACCATTCGCCGGGGTGATGAGGCAAATCTCATCAGAGGGACTTGCAGGATCGGTATTATGGTATACCATCAGACGCATAGACACTCTCAATCCCCCAACGGAGCAGCTCATGAGTTTCGAAATTCGCAAGATCGTCAGCTATGTCGAAGAAATCTTCATCGAAGGCGGCAAGGCTACTGACAAGCCGGTAACCATGGTCGGCCTCGCCGTGGTAATGAAGAACCCGTGGGTGGGCAACGGTTTTGTCGAAGACCTCAAGCCGCAGATCCGCGCCAATTGCTCCGACCTCGGCGCAATGATGGTCGAGCGTCTGGTCGGCATTATCGGCGGAGCCGATAAGATCGAGGCTTACGGCAAAGCGGCGGTAGTCGGCGCTGATGGCGAGATCGAGCACGCGTCGGCGGTGATCCACACCCTGCGCTTCGGCAACCACTACCGCGAAGCGGTGAAAGCCAAGAGCTACCTGAGCTTCACCAACAAGCGCGGCGGTCCGGGCACTTCGATTCAGATCCCGATGATGCACAAGGACGACGAAGGCCTGCGTTCGCACTACATCACTCTGGAAATGCAGATCGAAGACGCGCCGCGTGCCGACGAAATCGTCGTCGTGCTGGGTTGCGCCGACGGTGGCCGCCTGCACCCGCGCATCGGTAACCGCTACATCGATCTGGAAGAACTGGCTGCCGAAAAAGCCCAGTAATCACAATAAAAGGCATTGCAGGAGCGCTCCATGATTCGGCTCACCGCTGAACTCACCCCGGCTGGCACCAGTTACCTGGCGACCGGCCAAGGCCAGCCCGTGGTTTTGATCCACGGCGTGGGCCTGAATAAAGAAATGTGGGGCGGGCAGATTGTCGGCCTCGCCAGCCAGTACCAGGTGATCGCCTACGACATGCTCGGCCACGGCGCCAGCCCGCGCCCGGCCAGCGGCACCGACCTGCTCGGTTACGCCGATCAGTTGCTCGAGCTGCTTGATCACTTGAATGTGCCGCAGGCAGCGGTGATCGGTTTCTCCATGGGCGGCCTGGTCGCGCGGGCCTTTGCCTTGCATTACCCGGAGCGCCTGCAAAGCCTGGTGGTGTTGAACAGCGTGTTCAACCGCAGCGAAGAACAGCGTGCCGGCGTCATCGCTCGCACCGCGCAGGCTGCCGAACATGGCCCGGACGCCAATGCCGAAGCGGCGTTGTCCCGCTGGTTCAGCCGTGAATATCAGGCGGCTAACCCGGCGCAGATCGCTGCATTGCGCCAGACCTTGGCCAACAACGATCCGCAGGGCTACCTGACCACCTACGAATTGTTTGCCACCCAGGACATGTACCGCGCCGACGACCTGAGCAGTATTCAGGCGCCGACGCTGATCGCCACCGGCGAACTCGACCCCGGCTCGACCCCGGAAATGGCCGAGCAACTGGCCCGACGCATCCCCGGTGCGAAGGTTGCCGTGCTGCCCGAGCAACGGCATATGATGCCGGTAGAGTCGCCGCGTCTGGTCAACCAGATGCTGCTGGAATTTCTCCAATTCGCACACTCCCGACAAAACCATATAAAGGGGATCGTTGCATGACACTCGCACGCTTCCAGATGTGCATCGGCGGAGACTGGGTCGACGCCCTCTCCGGCAAGACCTTCGAAAGCCTCAACCCGGCCTCCGCGCAAGCCTGGGCGGAACTGCCCGACGCCGATGAAGCGGACGTCGAACGCGCCGTGCAAGCGGCGCAAACGGCCTTCGACAGCCCGGCGTGGCGCGGCCTCACCGCCACCGCGCGCGGTAAACTGCTGCGCCGTCTCGGTGATCTGATCGCAGAAAACAAGGAACACCTGGCGCAGCTGGAAAGCCGCGACAACGGCAAGCTGATCCGCGAAACCCGTGGCCAGGTCAGCTATCTGCCGGAGTTCTTCCACTACACCGCAGGCCTCGCTGACAAGCTTGAAGGCGGCACCCTGCCGCTGGACAAGCCTGACCTGTTTGCCTACACCGTGCACGAAGCCATGGGTGTGGTCGCCGCGATCATTCCGTGGAACAGCCCGCTGTACCTGACAGCGATCAAACTGGCCCCGGCCCTCGCCGCCGGCAACACGATTGTGATCAAGCCGTCCGAGCACGCCTCGGCGACCATTCTCGAACTGGCGCGTCTGGCCCTTGAAGCCGGAATTCCGCCGGGTGTGGTCAACGTCGTCACCGGTTACGGGCCGAGCACCGGCGCCGCCCTCACCCGCCATCCGCTGATCCGCAAGATCGCCTTCACCGGCGGCGCGGCCACGGCGCGGCATGTAGTACGCAGCAGCGCCGAGAACTTCGCCAAGCTGTCGCTGGAACTGGGCGGCAAGTCGCCGAACATCATCTTCGCCGATGCCGATCTCGACAGCGCGATCAACGGCGCGATCGCGGGGATCTATGCGGCGTCCGGGCAGAGCTGCGTGTCCGGTTCGCGCTTGCTGGTGCAGGACGAAATCTACGACGAGTTCGTCAATCGTCTGGTCGAGCGCGCCCAGCGCATCCGCATCGGCAACCCGCAGGAAGACCACAGTGAAATGGGCCCGATGGCCACCGCGCAGCAACTGGCGGTGGTCGAAGGACTGGTCGCCGATGCGATCGCCGAAGGCGCGCGCTTGCGCACCGGCGGCAAGCGTCCGAGCGATGTTGGCGAAGGCTGGTTCTACGAGCCGACGCTGTTCGAATGCGACCGCAATTCGATGAAGATCATGCAGGAAGAAGTCTTCGGCCCGGTGGCTTCGGTGATTCGTTTCAAAGACGAAGCCGAAGCGCTGGCGATCGCCAATGACTCACAGTTCGGCCTCGCCGCCGGCATCTGGACCCGCGACCTCGGTCGCGCCCATCGTCTGGCGCGCGATGTGCGCTCGGGGATTATCTGGGTCAACACTTACCGCGCGGTGTCGGCGATGGCGCCGATCGGCGGCTTCAAGAACAGTGGCTATGGACGCGAAAGCGGCATCGACTCGGTGCTGGCCTACACCGAACTGAAAACGGTGTGGATCAACCTCTCCCAGGCGCCAATGCCTGATCCGTTTGTGATGCGCTAGGAGTCCTGAGAAATGATCGAACCCGGCATTTACAAAGACGTCATGAGTTCGTTCCCGTCCGGCGTCACGGTGGTCACCACCCTCGACCCGGACGGCGGCATCGTCGGCATCACCGCCAGCGCGTTCAGCGCGCTTTCGATTGACCCGGCGCTGGTGCTGTTCTGCCCCAACTACGCCTCCGACACCTACCCGGTGCTGCGCGACAGCAAGAAATTCGCCATCCACTTGCTCTCCGCCGAGCAGACCGCCGAAGCCTACGCGTTCGCCGGCAAGGGCAAGGAAAAGGCCAAGGGTATCGAGTGGCACCTGAGCGATCTGGGCAACCCGATTCTGGCCAAGGCCACGGCGATCATCGAGTGCGAGTTGTGGCGTGAATACGACGGCGGCGATCACGCGATCATTGTCGGCGCAGTGAAGAACCTGATCCTGCCCGAGCAACCGGTGACGCCGATGATTTACCACAAGGGCAAGCTGGGTGCGTTGCCGCCCCTTGTTTGAGAACAATGCAAAACCCTGTGGAGCTGGCTTGCCAGCGATGGCGACGGGACATTCAACATCAATGCTGACTGAACTACCGCTATCGCTGGCAAGCCAGCTCCCACAGGATTGAGGTGAGGCGAAAGAAATGAGTAACGAAAAATACGAAAAAGGCCTGCAAATCCGCACGCAGGTACTCGGCGAAGCCTACGTGCAACGCTCGATCGAGAACGCCGACGATTTCACCCGTCCGCTGCAGGAAATGGTCACTGAATACTGCTGGGGCCATGTCTGGGGGCGTGAGGGTCTGTCGCTCAAGGAGCGCAGCATGATCAACCTGGCGATGATCTCGGCGCTCAACCGCCCGCATGAACTCAAGCTGCATGTGCGTGGCGCCTTGCGTAACGGCCTGAGTCGTGAGCAAATACGCGAAATTCTGCTTCAGGTCGGCATTTATTGCGGCGTTCCGGCGGCCGTGGACAGTTTCCGGCTGGCCCGTGAAGCCTTTGCCGAAGCCGACGCCGAGGCCTCCAGTTAACCCTCGGCTGTTTTGATGCCCGTCTGGCATGGACAGCCAAGCTCAAGAGCGGACCCCATGAAACGCCAGCCACTCGACGACAGCTTCAAGGTCAATCGCAACCCCGTTACCCTGCGCGAAATCGTGCTGGACAAACTGCGTAGCGCGATCATGAATTTCCAGCTCATGCCAGGGGATCGTTTGGTCGAACGCGACCTGTGCGATCGCCTCGGTGTCAGCCGCACCTCGGTGCGCGAAGCCTTGCGTCACCTTGAATCCGAAGGCCTGGTGGAATTCGCCGACGCCAAAGGCCCGCGCGTAGCCATCATCACCCTTGACGACGCTGTCGATATCTACGAACTGCGTTGCGTGCTCGAAGGCCTGATCGTGCAGCTGTTCACCCTGCGCGCCAAAGCCAAGGACATCAAAGCTTTGGAAAAAGCCCTCGATGACAACCGCAAGGCGCTCAAGGACGGCGAGTTGCAACAGGTGATCGACTCGGTGCAGGGTTTCTACGACGTGTTGCTCGAAGGCTCGGGCAACCATGTCGCCGCCACGCAATTGCGCCAGTTGCAGGCGCGCATCAGCTATCTGCGCGCGACCTCGGTCTCCCAGGAAAACCGACGCGGCGCGAGTAATCACGAGATGGAAAAAATGGTCGAGGCGATCAAGAGCGGTGATCCGCTGGCGGCGCATCAGGCCTGCGTCGATCACGTCCGCGCGGCGGCTGCCGTGGCCCTCGACTACCTCAAGCGCAAGCAGGAAGAAACCGGCGTCGCCGTCAAAGGCACTCCGGCGATCACCCTGCCGATCGCGCTGAAAGAACCCCGCATAGGTCAATGACATGTTCAGCCCGAGCTTTTGCCCGAAATGCGGTGGCCCTGACCTCGGTCAGCAGACGCCGCCGGGTGATACGCACGAGCGCCTGATGTGCCGCGGCTGCGGCTATATCCACTACGTCAATCCGAAGATCATTGCCGGCTGCATCATCGAGCAGGACGGCAAATACCTCCTGTGCCAACGGGCGATCCCACCACGCCCGGGCACCTGGACGCTGCCGGCCGGGTTCATGGAAAGCGGTGAAACCACCGAGCAGGCGGCGCTGCGCGAAGTCTGGGAAGAAAGCGGCGTGCGCGCGGAAATCGTCTCGCCGTATTCGATTTTCAGCGTGCCGAAGATCAGCGAGGTGTACATCATCTTCCGCGCCATCGCCCTCGAGATTACCGGGCAGTACGGGCCGGAGACCATGGATTACAAGTTCTTCGCCCCGGAAGAGATTCCGTGGGAGCAGATCTACTACCCGGCGATCCGGCAGATCCTCGAGCGCTATATCGAAGAGCGCCAGGCCGGGGTTTACGGGATTTACATGGGTAATGATGACAGCGGCAAGATCCATTTCATGCGCTAAAAATCACCTGCCCCTGATCGTTCCCACGCTCCGCGTGGGAATGCCTCTACGGACGTTCCGCGTTCGGCTCTGGATGGGACGCAGAGCGTCCCGGGCTGCATTCCCACGCGGAGCGTGGGAACGATCAATGCGGCTTAAATCGGGGCAACGCCCTCAACGATGATGATCTCCGCCCTCGCCCATTCCTCGCGGTAACTCTTCGCCTCCTGATACGCCGCCGAGCGGTAGCACGCCACGGCTGTTTCGTAGCTTTCAAACTCGATGATCACCGTGCGCTGTGGCGTCTCCCGTCCTTCCAGCGCCTCGCTGCGCCCGCCTCTGGCGACAAACTTGCCGCCGAATGCGGCAATCGCCTGCGAGGTGCGCTGGGTGTATTGGCTGTAGTGCTCGGCATCGGCTATATCCACATGTGCAATCCAGTACGCCTTCATAGTGACCTCTTTGTTGATTTTGTATTATGGTATACCAATATATTTCCAACGAACCCTGAGAGTCCAGCATGGCCTTCAACAGCATCGAAGAAATCATCGAAGATTATCGCCTCGGCAAAATGGTCCTGCTGGTCGATGACGAAGACCGCGAGAACGAAGGCGACCTGCTGCTGGCCGCCGACCGCTGCACGCCGGAGGCTATCAGCTTCATGGCCCGCGAGGCACGTGGGCTGATCTGCCTGACCCTGACCGATGAACATTGTCAGCGCCTGGGTCTGGAGCAAATGGTGCCTGCCAACGGCAGTGTATTCAGCACTGCATTTACCGTGTCGATCGAAGCGGCAGTTGGCGTGACCACCGGCATTTCCGCGGCAGACCGGGCCTGCACCGTTGCCGCTGCTGTCGCGCCGAATGCCCGCGCCGAAGACCTGGTGCAGCCCGGCCACATCTTCCCGCTGCGCGCCAAGGAAGGTGGCGTGCTCACCCGCGCCGGGCATACCGAGGCCGGTTGCGATCTGGCGCGCCTGGCCGGTTTCACCCCGGCCTCGGTGATCGTCGAAGTCATGAACGACGACGGCACCATGGCGCGCCGCCCGGATCTGGAGCAGTTCGCGCGCAAGCACGGGATCAAGATCGGCACCATCGCGGACCTGATCCACTACCGCCTGAGCACCGAGCACACCATCGAACGCATCGGTGAACGAGAGCTGCCGACGGTGCATGGCACCTTCCGTTTGATCACTTTCGAGGATCGCATCGAAGGCGGCGTGCACATGGCGATGGTCATGGGCGACTTGCGTCGTGAAGAGCCGACACTGGTGCGCGTGCACGTGATCGATCCGCTGCGCGATCTGGTCGGTGCCGAGTACAGCGGGCCGACGAACTGGACGCTGTGGGCGGCGCTGCAACGGGTCGCGGCGGAAGGTCATGGGGTTGTGGTGGTGCTGGCCAATCATGAATCGTCGCAGGCGTTGCTTGAGCGCGTGCCGCAGCTGACCCAGCCGCCACGGCAGTTCAGCCGCTCGCAGTCGCGGATTTATTCCGAGGTCGGGACGGGGGCGCAGATTCTGCAGAACCTTGGGGTGGGCAAGCTGCGGCATCTGGGGCCGCCGCTGAAATATGCGGGGTTGACCGGGTATGACCTTGAGGTGGTTGAAAGCATTCCCTTCAGCGAATAACCCACTTGAAACAACATTCTCTGTGGGAGGGGCTTGCTCCCGAAGGCGTCCTGTCAGCTGACATCAGTGTTGCTTGACCCGACGCATTCGCGAGCAAGCCCGCTCCCACAAGGGATCCGCGCTTCAAACCAAATTCTGTCGAACGACAAAAAGCTTATCCGCCAGATAACCGGTAAGGCAAAGTGCTTGCACAAAGTTTGGAATACCATAATATGATATTCCATAGATCGGACGAACCGAAAAACCGTCCAGCTACTGCTCCCGACAGGCGGGCAACAACGCAAGGCCCGCTCAAAAACACAACAATGAGGGCGTGAACATGGTGTTGAACAAAGCTGCAACCGCGATCTTTTTCGCGGGACTGCTCAGCGTTACCGGCCAGGCTGCAATGGCTGCCGAAAGCGTGAATTTTGTCAGCTGGGGCGGTAGCACCCAGGATGCGCAGAAACAGGCCTGGGCCGATCCGTTCAGCAAGGCCAGCGGCATCACCGTCGTTCAAGACGGGCCGACCGACTACGGCAAACTCAAGGCCATGGTCGAAAGCGGCAACGTGCAGTGGGACGTGGTCGATGTCGAAGCCGATTTTGCCCTGCGCGCCGCTGCCGAAGGCCTGCTCGAACCGCTCGACTTCAAAGTGATCCAGCGCGACAAGATCGATCCGCGCTTCGTCAACGATCACGGGGTCGGTTCGTTCTTCTTCTCCTTTGTCCTCGGCTACAACGAAGGCAAGCTCGGCGCCAACAAGCCGCAGGACTGGAGCGCGCTGTTCGACACCAAGACCTACCCCGGCAAACGCGCCCTGTACAAATGGCCAAGCCCCGGCGTGCTCGAACTGGCGCTGCTGGCCGACGGCGTTGCGGCTGACAAGCTCTACCCGCTGGATCTTGATCGCGCCTTCAAGAAACTCGACACCATCAAGAAAGACATCGTCTGGTGGGGCGGCGGCGCGCAGTCGCAGCAACTGCTGGCGTCCGGCGAAGCGAGCATGGGCCAGTTCTGGAACGGTCGCGTGCACGCCTTGCAGGAAGACGGCGCACCGGTGGGCGTGAGCTGGAAACAGAACCTGGTCATGGCCGACATTCTGGTCATTCCAAAAGGCTCGAAAAACAAGGACGCGGCGATGAAGTTCCTCGCCAATGCCAGCAGCGCCAAAGGCCAGGCCGACTTCTCCAACCTGACCGCCTACGCGCCGGTCAACCTCGACAGTGTGGAGCGTCTGGATTCGACGCTGGCGCCCAACCTGCCGACGGCTTACGCCAAGGATCAGATCACCCTTGATTTCGCTTACTGGGCCAAGAACGGTCCGGCTATCGCGACACGGTGGAACGAATGGCTGGTCAAATGAAAATCGCGGCCACTGCGCCCCGTCCCTCCACGGCCACCGGGAGCGCCGCCGGCGCTGCCGGTTCGGCCCTCAAGCAACGCTGGCGCGGCGCCGGCAACCTCGTCCCTGCGCTGCTGTTCCTCGGCCTGTTCTTTCTGGCGCCGTTGATTGGCCTGCTGCTGCGCGGTGTGCTGGAACCTGTGCCTGGCCTTGGCAACTACGAACAACTGTTCGCCAATTCGGCCTATGCGCGGGTGCTGCTCAACACCTTTTCGGTGGCCGGGCTGGTGACGTTGTTCAGTCTGCTGCTGGGCTTTCCGCTGGCCTGGGCGATCACCTTGGTGCCGCGCGGCTGGGGGCGCTGGATCCTCAACATCGTCCTGCTGTCGATGTGGACCAGCCTGCTCGCCCGCACTTATTCTTGGCTGGTGCTGCTGCAAGCCTCGGGCGTGATTAACAAGGCCTTGATGGCGATGGGCATCATCGATCAACCGCTGGAGATGGTGCACAACCTCACCGGCGTGGTGATCGGCATGAGTTACATCATGATCCCGTTCATCGTGCTGCCGTTGCAGGCGACCATGCAGGCTATCGACCCGATGATCCTGCAGGCCGGCTCGATCTGCGGCGCCAGTCCGTGGACCAACTTCTTCCGGGTGTTCCTGCCGCTGTGCCGGCCGGGCCTGGCCTCAGGGGGTTTGATGGTGTTCGTGATGTCGCTCGGTTACTACGTCACCCCCGCTTTGCTGGGCGGGGCGCAGAACATGATGCTGCCGGAGTTCATCATTCAGCAGGTGCAATCGTTCCTCAACTGGGGCCTGGCCAGTGCCGGCGCCGCGTTGTTGATCGCAATCACCTTGGTGCTGTTCTACTTCTACCTGAAGCTTCAACCGGAATCCCCGGTTGGCGCCAGTAACGCGAGGTAAGCCGACATGCTCCTGACCCCCAATGCCATGAGCCGGCGCATGCGTTTCGGCCTCTACGCCACTACTGGACTGATCGGTCTGTTCCTGCTGTTGCCGATCGTGTTCATCGTGCTGCTGTCGTTCGGCTCCTCGCAGTGGCTGGTGTTCCCGCCACCGGGCTGGACGCTGAAATGGTACGGCCAGTTCTTCTCCAACCCCGACTGGATGAACGCCGCTGCCGCCAGCCTCAAGGTCGCCGTGCTGACCACGATCTGCGCCGTGGCCCTCGGTTTGCCGACCGCGTTTGCGCTGGTACGCGGGCGCTTTCCCGGCCGCGAGATGCTCTACGGCCTGTTCACCCTGCCGATGATCGTGCCGCTGGTGATCATCGCCGTGGCGGTCTACGCGCTGTTCCTCAAGCTCGGTTATACCGGGACGATGTTCGCCTTCGTCGTCAGCCATGTGATCGTCGCGCTGCCGTTCACCATCATCTCGATCATCAACTCGCTGAAGCTGTTCGATCAGTCGATTGAAGACGCTGCAGTGATCTGCGGTGCCTCGCGCCTGCAAGCGGTGTTCAAGGTGACGTTTCCGGCGATCCGCCCGGGCATGGTCGCCGGCGCCCTCTTCGCCTTTCTCGTTTCGTGGGACGAAGTGGTGCTCAGCGTGATGATGGCCAGCCCGACCCTGCAAACCCTTCCCGTGAAAATGTGGACCACCCTGCGCCAGGACCTGACCCCGGTGATCGCCGTCGCTTCGACGCTGCTGATCGGCCTGTCGGTATTGGTCATGGTGATCGCCGCCGCCCTGCGCCGGCGCAATGAAATCAGCGCCTGAGCGCCCAGGAGTACGACATGAGTGCCGTGATCAAAGACGCATCCCAGCAGAACGACAAACCCCTGGTCAGCCTGCGCAACCTGAACAAGCACTACGGCGATTTCGCTGCCGTCGACAACATCTCGCTGGACATCAAGGACGGTGAATTCCTCACCTTCCTCGGCTCCAGCGGCTCGGGCAAAAGCACCACGCTGTCGATGCTCGCCGGGTTCGAAACCCCGAGCAGCGGCGAGATCCTCGTCAACGGCCAGTCGCTGGTCAATGTGCCGCCGCACAAGCGCGACATCGGCATGGTCTTCCAGCGCTATTCGCTGTTCCCGCATCTGTCGGTGCGTGACAACATCGCTTTCCCTTTGGCGATTCGCAAACTGGCGGCGGCCGAGCGCGACAAACGCGTCGACGTCATGCTGAAACTGGTGCAGCTGGAACAGTTCGCCCATCGCCGCCCTTCGCAACTCTCTGGTGGTCAGCAACAACGTGTCGCCATCGCCCGGGCGCTGGTTTACGAGCCGCGCATTCTGTTGATGGACGAACCACTCGGTGCGCTGGATAAAAAACTGCGCGAAGACCTGCAAGACGAACTGCGCCAACTGCACCGGCGCCTGGGCATCACCATCGTCTACGTGACCCACGACCAGGAAGAAGCCATGCGTCTGTCGCAACGCATCGCGATTTTCAGCCACGGCAAGATTGTCGGGCTGGGCAGTGGTTATGACCTTTATCAAAATCCGCCGAATGCGTTTGTTGCGTCGTTTCTGGGTAACTCGAACTTCCTCAAGCTCAAGGCGCAGAGCAATGCAGCGGCGAGTTTCGAGGGGCAGTCGTTGTCGATTCGGCTGACGGCTGGGCTGCACACTGATCAGGATGTTCTGTTGATGGTGCGGCCGGAAAAGGCTGTGGCGCTGAGTGTGCAGCAAGCGAGTGATGAGCCGCTCGCGGCGGGCTGGAATGAGGTGTCGGCGAATGTTGTGGAGGTGCTGTTTCTCGGTGAAAGCCAGACGTGCAGCGTGGTGACGGCGGGCGGGACGTCGATGACGGTAAAAGCACTGTCGGCCGCGGGCATGCCACTCAAGGCTGGGGATCCGGTGCGGGTGCGCTGGGCGACGGCGGATGCGTGTGTTTATACCGAGTGGACGGAGAGCGACCTGAACAAAGCAGCGGGTGCTCACTAAAACTTCCAATCCAGTGAAATTCCCCGTGGGAGCGAGCTTGCTCGCGAAGAGGCCGTGTCAGTCACCATTAATGTTGAATGACGCACCGCATTCGCGAGCAAGCTCGCTCCCACAGGTTCGGTATTGTTCAATGAATCGGGGAATACCCTTCAACCTCATCCGGCCAAGCCGTCAGCACTTCAAACCCGCTCTCCGTCACCGCCACCATATGCTCCCACTGTGCCGACAACGAGCCATCCTTGGTCAGCACGGTCCAGCCATCCGGCATGTTCTTCACATGGCGTTTGCCGGCATTGAGCATCGGTTCCACGGTGAAAATCATCCCGGCCTTGAGCTTCAGCCCTTGATTGGGGAAGCCGTAATGCAGGATCTGCGGCTCATCGTGATAGACCTTGCCGATGCCGTGACCGCAGTACTCGCGCACTACACTGAAGCCCTCCGCCTCCGCCAGGCTCTGGATCGCATGACCGATATCCCCCAGCGTTGCGCCCGGTTTGACTGCGCGAATGCCCGCGCACATCGCATCGTAAGTGGTCTTGATCAAGTGCTGCGCCTCGGGGCTCGCCTCACCCACGACATACATGCGGCTGGTATCACCGAACCAGCCGTCCTTGATCACGGCGATGTCGAGGTTGACGATATCGCCATCCTTCAATGGCGTACCCGATGGAATCCCGTGGCACACCACGTCATTGACCGATGCGCAGACGGTTTTCGGAAAACCGTGATACCCGACGTTGGCCGGCACGGCTTTCTGCACATTGACGATGTAGTCGTTGCACAGCCGATCCAGTTCATCGGTGGTCACGCCGGCCTTCACATGAGGCACCAGCATCGCCAGCACTTCGGCGGCGAGTTTGCCGGCAGCGCGGGATTTTTCGATGTCGGCGGGGGTGTTGAGCTTGATCTGGTTTCTCATGCGAGGGCGACGTCCTGTGTCAGTTGTTGCAGATCCAGGCCACCATTCTGTTCGGCGCGGATCAGCAGGCGGCAAATGGCGCTGTGGTCGAGGTTGGGATGCAGCTCGGCGAGCATGCCGATGCGCATCCAGTGCTCGGCCTGCGCGTTGATCGAGCGGCTGAGGGCGTTGCTGGAGATACGCAGGTTCTCGTGCATGTCCTCTGAAATCTTTACGATGCCCATATATGAATCCGATACGATGTGTATATGGATCGTATATTAATCAGTGCATACGGGAGATTGCAATGCCGACGACAAAATCGACGCTGTGGCAGATTCGCCTCCCCTCCACCGCGCAAATCGACTACCATGCCGCCGCCGGTTTCCACACGGAATTAATAGGGAATCCGAAATGCTTGCACAGCATCAATCGGAACTGCCCCCGCAACTGTAGGTGCCGAGCCTGCTCCTTGACTGCCACTGGGTGAAACCCGGGAAGGCCGGAGCATGGCGACGACGCACCAGTCAGGAGACCTGCCGGCACAATGACGACTAACCGGCGGGGTGTCCGGGAAGGACATCGTGCCGTGCGCGTTTTCCCCGTGCCGGCCTTGCGCAGTTTCCACGACCGCGCCCGAGGTGTGTTTCCAACCGTACCCGCCCTCCCCGTACGGTTCCCCTGGAGACTGCCCCATGCTGCTGCCCCGCGTTGCTACCCTGCTCACCGGTCTGAGCCTTTGCGCCCTGGCGCAAGCGGCGCCGACTGCGTATCCGCTGACCATCGAAAACTGCGGCAGCAGCCTGACCTTTCAGCACGCGCCCGCGCGTACGGTGACCATCGGCCAGGCCGGTACGGAAATGCTTTATGCCTTGGGCCTGGGCGACAAAGTCGTCGGCACCTCGTTGTGGTTCAACGACGTGCTGGGCAGCTACAAAACGCAGAATGACCGGATCGAGCGCCTCGCCGATAACGAACCGAGTTTCGAAGCGGTGATCGGCAAACGTCCGGAGCTGGTTGCGGTGGAGCTGGAATGGATGGTCGGCCCGCAAGGCGCGGTCGGCACTCGCGAGCAATTCCATGAACTGAAGATTCCCACCTACCTGCTGCCGTCTGATTGCGAAGCCAAGGACAACCTCGTCGGCTCGGACGGCACGCGGCTGGCGCCGTTTCGCATCGACAGCATCTTCAAAAGCGTGAGCCAACTGGCGGCGATTTTCGATGTGCAGGCGCGTGGCGAACAGCTCAATCAGCAGCTCAAAGCCAGCCTTGCGCAGTCGATCGCCACGGCGAAAAAACAGCAGCGCAAAGACGTCAGCGCCCTGGTCTGGTTCTCCAGCGCCGAGATGGACATCGAGCCGTTCGTGGCCGGCCACAAAGGTGTTCCCGATTTCATGCTCAGCATCCTCGGCGTGCGCAACGTCGTCGAGTCCGATGAAGAATGGCCGACCGTCGGCTGGGAAACCATCGCCAAGGCCAACCCGACGTTTCTGGTGATCGCGCGCATGGATCGTCGACGTTTCCCGGCGGACGACTATCAGAAGAAACTCGCCTTTCTGCACAGCGATCCGGTGACGCGCAACATGGACGCGGTCAAGCACAATCGCATCATCATCCTTGACGCCATGGCCATGCAGGCCAGCCTGCGCACCTTCGATGGCCTCGCACAACTGGCCAGCGCCATCAACGGCTACGACCTGTCGCAATGAGCAGACGCCTGATCCGTTTGCTGCTGGTGCTGTTGACGCTGTCGGTTGCGCTGACCGGCGGCGTGGCCATTGGTGAGACTTCGATCGAGCCGAGCGTGGTGTTGCAGGTGCTGGCCAACAAGCTGTGGGGCGCCGGCTATGTGCTCGACCCGATCGACGAAGGCATTGTCTGGAACTATCGCCTGACCCGCGCGCTGGTCGCGGCGGCCTGCGGCGCCGGTCTGGCGACATGCGGGGTGATTTTGCAATCGCTGCTGCGCAATCCGTTGGCCGATCCGTATCTGCTGGGAATTTCCGCTGGCGCCTCGACCGGCGCGGTGATGGTCGCCCTGCTTGGGGTCGGCGCCGGGGCGATTTCATTGTCGGCGGGTGCCTTTGCCGGTGCGGTGACCGCGTTCGCGCTGGTGATCCTGTTGGCGCGGGTCAGCGGCTCGGCCAGCGGCACCGGGCAGATCATTCTGGCCGGGATCGCCGGCTCACAATTGTTCAATGCCCTCACCGCGTTTCTGATCACCCGCTCGGCCAGTTCGGAACAGGCACGCGGCATCATGTTCTGGCTGCTCGGCAATCTTGGCGGTGTGCGCTGGCCGTCGGTGTGGCTGGCGGTGCCGGTGGCGCTGCTGGGTTTGGTGGTGTGCCTGTGGCATCGCCGGGCGCTGGATGCGTTCACCTTTGGCGCGGATTCGGCGGCGTCCCTCGGCATTCCAGTGCGACGCGTGCAGATTCTGTTGATCGGTTGCGCCGCGCTGGTGACGGCGGTAATGGTGTCGATCGTCGGCTCGATCGGTTTTGTCGGTCTGGTGATTCCCCACGCCGCGCGGTTGTTGCTCGGCACGGGGCATGCGCGTCTGCTGCCCGCCAGTGCACTGGGCGGCGCGGTGTTTCTGATTGCCGCCGATGTGCTGTCGCGCACCCTGATCAAGGGTCAGGTGATTCCGGTCGGCGTGATCACCGCGCTGGTCGGCGCGCCGGTGTTCGCGCTGATTCTGGTAGGCCGGAGATCGGCGCGATGAACACGGTTCTGAGTTGTGCGGGTGTGGGCTTCAAGGTGCGCGGTGTCGAGTTGCTCAACGGTGTCAGCCTCGACGTTCAGCGCGGCGAGACCTTGGGCATTGTCGGGCCAAACGGTTCGGGGAAATCCACGTTGCTCAAATTGCTCGCCGGGCTGCGTGAACCGAGCGTGGGCCATGTGCAACTCGACGGTCAGGCGCTGGGCAAGATGTCACGGCGCAGCATCGCGCAGACACTCGCGGTGGTTGAGCAACAGGCCGATACCGACGATGGCATTCGCGTGTTCGACGCGGTGGCGCTGGGGCGGACGCCGTGGTTGTCGGCGCTACAACCGTGGTCCCCGCCGATGATGCGATCGTCGAGCAAGCGCTGGTTGACGTCGACGCCTTGCACCTGCGCAACCGACTCTGGCGCAGCCTCTCCGGCGGCGAACGCCAACGCGTGCACATCGCCCGCGCTCTGGCACAACGCCCACAGATCCTGCTGCTCGACGAACCGGCCAACCACCTCGACATCCAGCATCAGTTGAGCATTCTGCAAGTAGTCCGCGCACTGCCGGTGACGACGTTGATCGCCTTGCACGATCTCAATCAGGCACTCAAGTGCGATCGCCTGGCGGTGCTGGAGCGCGGGCGTCTGGTGGCGTTGGGCGAGCCGCTGCACGTGCTGACGCCGGAGCGGTTGCAGACGACTTTCGGGGTCAGGGCGCACTACCTGACGGACCCGTTCGATGGTGCGCCGATATTGCGTTTCCTTGCTTGATGCATGTGTAGCTGACAGACCGCCTTCGCGAGCAAGCCCGCTCCCACATGAGATTTGTGGAGTTGCCGGGATTCTTTAGTACAACCGAAATCCTGTGGGAGTGGGCTTGCTCACGAAGGCGGCAGGTCGGGCGATTTATTTGTGGCTGACAGACTGCTTTCGCGAGCAGGCTCGCTCCCACAATGGATTTGTGGGTTGCCGGGAATCGGGGTGTAGCGCGAAATCCTGTGGGAGTGAGCTTGCTCACGAAGGCGGCAGGTCGGGCGATTTATTTGTGGCTGACAGACCGCTTTCGCGAGCAGGCTCGCTCCCACATTGGTTTTGTGGGTTGCCGGGGATGGCGGTTGTAGCGCGAAATTCTGTGGGAGTGAGCTTGCTCACGAAGGCGGCAGGTCGGGCAATTTATTTGGGGCTGACACACCGCTTTCGCGAGCAAGCTCGCTCCCACATTGGTTTTGTGGGTTGGCGCGGATGGCGGGTGTAGCGCGAAATCCTGTGGGAGTGGGCTTGCTCACGAAGGCGGCAGGTCGGGCGATTTATTTGTGGCTGACAGACCGCTTTCGCGAGCAAGCTCGCTCACACACTGGACTTGTGGGTTGCCGGGGATCGCGGGTGTAGCGCGTGATCTGGTGGGAGTGGGCTTGCTCACGAAGGCGGCAGGTCAGGCAATTTATCTGTGCCTGACACACCGCTTTCGCGAGCAGGCTCGCTCCCACAGTGGATTTGTGGGTTGCCGGGGATCGGGGGTGTAGCGCGAAATCCTGTGGGAGTGGGCTTGCTCACGAAGGCGGCAGGTCAGGCATTTTATCGGTGGCTGACACGCCGCCTTCGCGAGCAAGCTCGCTCCCACATTGGTTTTGTGGGTTGCCGGGGATGGGGGTGTAGCGCGAAATCCTGTGGGAGTGGGCTTGCTCACGAAGGCGGCAGGTCGGGCGATTTATTTGTGGCTGACAGACTGCGTTCGCGAGCAGGCTCGCTCCCACATTGGTTTTGTGGGTTGCCGGGGATCGCGGGTGTAGCGCGAAATCCTGTGGGAGTGGGCTTGCTCACGAAGGCGGCAGGTCGGGCAATTTATTTGGGGCTGACACACCGCTTTCGCGAGCAAGCTCGCTCACACACTGGACTTGTGGGTTGCCGGGGATCGCGGGTGTAGCGCGAAATCCTGTGGGAGTGGGCTTACTCACGAAGGTGGCAGGTCAGGCAATTTATTTGTGGCTGACAGACCGCTTTCGCGAGCAGGCTCGCTCCCACACTGGTTTTTTGGGTTGCCGGGGATCGCGGGTGTAGCGCGAAATCCTGTGGGAGTGGGCTTGCTCACGAAGGCGGCAGGTCGGGCAATTTATTTGTGGCTGACAGACCGCTTTCGCGAGCAGGCTCGCTCCCACATTGGTTTTGTGGGTTGCCGGGGATCGCGGGTGTAGCGCGAAATCCTGTGGGAGTGGGCTTGCTCACGAAGGCGGCAGGTCGGGCAATTATCTGTGGCTGACACACCGCTTTCGCGAGCAGGCTCGCTCCCACAGGGGTTCTGTATTCCAGGGCGGTAATGGATCAGGCCCAGTCTTTGCGCAGTTGTCGTGCGGCGTTGACCATGTGCACCAACGCCGCTTCGGTCTCTGGCCAGCTTCGGGTTTTCAACCCGCAATCCGGATTGACCCACAGCCGCTCGACCGGAATGCGCTGGGCAGCTTTGCGCAGCAAGCCAACCATTTCCGTCACATCAGGAATCCGTGGCGAGTGAATATCGTAGACGCCCGGGCCGATGTCGTTCGGGTAGGCGAACGCTTCGAAAGCCTCAAGCAGTTCCATGTCCGACCGTGAGGTTTCGATGGTGATGACATCGGCATCCATCGCCGCGATCGACTCGATCACATCGTTGAATTCGCTGTAGCACATGTGCGTATGGATTTGGGTTTCATCGCGCACGCCGGAGGCGCACAGGCGGAAAGCTTCGCTTGCCCATTCCAGATACGCCGGCCACTGCGCCCGGCGTAACGGCAAGCCTTCGCGGAACGCCGCTTCGTCGATCTGCACGATTTTGATTCCTGCCGCTTCCAGATCATTCACTTCGTCACGAATGGCCAGCGCCAGTTGTCGAGCCTGCACCTCGCGGCTGGCGTCTTCGCGGGCGAACGACCACATCAGCATGGTCACCGGGCCGGTCAGCATGCCTTTCATGACTTTGTTGGTCAGACCTTGGGCGTAGCGAATCCACTCGACCGTCATCGCTTGCGGGCGGCTGAGGTCGCCGAAGATTACCGCCGGTTTGACGCAGCGCGAACCGTAGCTCTGCACCCAGCCAAAACGGGTGAAGGCATAGCCGTCGAGTTGTTCGGCAAAGTATTCGACCATGTCGTTGCGCTCGGCTTCACCGTGCACCAGCACATCCAGGCCGAGGCGTTCTTGAATTTCTACAGCGTGGCGAATCTCCGTGTGCATCGCATCGGTGTAATCGGCGGCGCTGAGCTTGCCTTGCTTGTAGGCCTGACGCGCCAGTCGGATCGCCGCCGTTTGCGGAAACGAACCAATGGTGGTGGTCGGAAACAGCGGTAAATCGAGTTTGCCGCGCTGTTTGGCGATGCGCTGGGCAAACGGCGATTGGCGTTGCGCATCCCTGGCAGTGATCGCCGCAACCCGCGCTTGCACCGCCGGTTTGTGAATACGCGGCGAGGCGGCGCGGCTGGTTTGTACCGAGCGGCTTTGCGCCAGGGCGCGCAACACCTGCGGCGCTTCCGGCTCGCTGACCGCTTGGGCGAGCACGGCGACCTCTTCGCACTTCTGCACGGCAAATGCCAGCCAACTTTTCAGTTCGGCATCGAGCTGGTCTTCTCGGCCCAGATCAACCGGGCTGTGCAGCAACGAGCAGGACGGCGCCACCCACAAACGATCACCCAGACGCTCATGGGCATGGCGCAGCGTCGCCAGCGCGTTTTGCAGATCGCAGCGCCAGACGTTGCGGCCATTGACCACACCCAGCGACAGCACTTTATAGGCCGGCAGACGATCCAGAATGGTCGGGTACTGATCCGGCGCGCGCACCAGATCGATGTGCAGGCCATCGACCGGCAGGTTCGCCGCCAGGCCGAGGTTTTCTTCCAGACCACCAAAGTACGTAGCAAGCAGTTTTTTCAGCGGATCGCGCTGGATCTGGTTGTAGGCGCGCTCGAAGGCATTCTTCCAGTCCTGAGGCAGATCGAGCACCAGAATCGGCTCGTCGATCTGCACCCACTCCACCCCCAATGCTGCCAGTCGCGCGAAGATCTGGCCGTACAGCGGCAGCAGGCGATCAAGCAAATCGAGCTTGTCGAAATCGGTGCCTTTGGTTTTGCCCAGCCACAGATAGGTCAGCGGGCCGATGATCACCGGTTTGACGTTGTGCCCCAGCGCACGGGCCTCTTCAGTTTCTTCAAACAGCTGCTCCCAACCCAGCTGGAAGTGCTGGTCGACACTGAATTCCGGTACGAGGTAGTGATAGTTGGTGTCGAACCACTTGGTCATTTCCTGAGCATGGCCGTCGCCGCAGCAAGCATTGCTGACACCTCGGGCCATGCTGAACAGGGTTTGCAGCGTGGCTTTGCCGTCATGCGGGCGGAAGCGTTCGGGGATCACGCCGAACATCAGCGAGTGCGTGAGCACCTGGTCGTACCAAGCGAAATCGCCGACCGGCAGCAAGTCGATGCCAGCGTTTTTCTGCAAGTTCCAATGGGCCTTGCGCAGCGCACGCCCGACGTCACGCAAGCCCGCCTCGTTCAGTTCTCCTTTCCAGAACGCCTCTTGCGCTTTCTTCAGTTCGCGGTCGCGACCGATGCGCGGAAATCCAAGGGAATGGGCCAGTGCCATGACAAAAAACTCCAAATGCTTATTCGATGGCAGCCATTGTCGGGATCCGATCCTAATGAAACAAACTCAATCTTTTCTGCTTCATGACAAGTTTTGCTCATGCACAGTGGCACGTGTAGGATCTGCCGAAGGCTGCGATCTTCGGCCCGTAGGGACGCTGAGCGTCCCCGGCTGCATTCCCACGCAGAGCGCGGGAACGATCGAAACCCGGGGAGACAAATCAAGCTTTTGTCGCGACGAAGACGCCCTTTGAATACTCGATGACGCCTTGCTGTAAACACATCGGAACTCTTCCGGCAGCTTGCCGATTTCGTTCTATCGTTAGATCCAAATGGCTGGATTTTCCAGGGTTTAAAGGTTGCGAGAGAAGATGTCTGCGCCTAAGTTGCACGCGAGTCTTTTCCCCGCGATCGGAACGCGATCAACACCATAAAGAGGTGAAGAAATGTCGAAGGAATCACGCCCTGCCGTGCTTGGGCTGATAGGCAATACTCCGCTGGTGCAGGTCACCCGCTTCGATACCGGACCGTGCACGCTGTTTCTCAAACTTGAATCGCAGAACCCCGGCGGCTCGATCAAGGACCGTATCGGTCTGGCGATGATCGACGCTGCGGAACGTGACGGCCGCCTGCAACCGGGCGGCACGATTGTCGAGGCCACTGCCGGCAATACCGGTCTGGGTCTGGCCCTGGTCGGCCGGGCCAAAGGCTATCGTGTGGTGCTGGTGGTGCCGGACAAAATGTCCACCGAGAAAGTCCTGCACTTGAAGGCCATGGGCGCCGAAGTGCACATCACCCGCTCCGATGTCGGCAAGGGCCATCCCGAGTATTACCAGGACGTCGCGGCGCGTTTGGCCAAGGACATTCCCGGGGCGTTTTTCGCTGATCAGTTCAACAACCCGGCCAATCCGCTCGCCCACGAATGCAGCACCGCGCCGGAGATCTGGGCGCAGACCGAACATGATCTGGACGCCATCGTCGTTGGCGTCGGATCGGCCGGCACGCTGACCGGGCTGAGTCGCTTCTTCAAGCGCGTGCAGCCGAATCTGGAAATGGTGCTCGCCGATCCGGTCGGCTCGGTGATGGCGCAATACAGCCGCGACGGCACCTTGCCGACGCCCGGTTCGTGGGCCGTCGAGGGCATCGGCGAAGACTTCATTCCGTCGATCACTGACCTGTCCAGCGTGCGCCACGCCTACTCGATCAGCGATGCGGAAAGCTTCGATCACGCCCGCCAGTTGCTCAAGGCCGAGGGCATTCTCGGTGGTTCATCGACCGGCACCCTGTTCGCTGCCGCGCTGCGTTATTGCCGCGAACAGACCGAGCCGAAACGCGTGGTCAGCTTCGTCTGCGACACCGGCACGCGCTACCTGTCGAAGGTCTACAACGATCAGTGGATGACCGACCAGGGCCTGTTGCAACGTAAGGGCTACGGCGATCTGCGCGATTTGATTGCACGGCGTTTCGAAGACGGCCGGGTGATCAGCGTCGGCCCGGACGACACCCTGCTCACGGCGTTCCAGCGCATGCGTCTGGCGGACGTTTCGCAATTGCCGGTGCTGGTCGAAGGCAAGCAACTGGTGGGCGTGATCGATGAGTCCGACATCCTCCTCGGCGTGCACGAAGACGCCGCGCGCTTCAGCCAGTCGGTGTCCAGCGTGATGACTGACAAACTGCAAACCCTCGCCCCGGCTGCAACCCTGGCCGAACTGGAAGCGGTGCTCAGCCGTGGCCTCGTCGCGATCATCGCTGACGCGTCCGGCTTCCATGGCCTGATCACCCGCACCGATATGCTCAACCAATTACGGAGATCCCTTGCATGAGTCAGCACGACGATAAATCCCAAGGCTTTGCCACCCGGGTGATCCACGCCGGGCAACAGCCCGACCCGACCACCGGCGCACTGATGCCGCCGATCTACGCCAACTCCACCTATCTGCAAGACAGCCCCGGCGTGCACAAGGGTTTCGACTACGGTCGCTCGCACAATCCGACGCGCTTTGCCCTAGAACGCTGCGTAGCGGATCTTGAAGGCGGCACCCGCGCCTTCGCCTTCGCCTCGGGGCTGGCAGCGATTTCCACGGTATTGGAACTGCTGGATGCCGGCTCGCACATCGTTTCCGGCAATGACTTGTACGGCGGCACGTTCCGCCTGTTCGACAAGGTCCGCCAGCGCAGTGCCGGGCACCGTTTCAGCTTCGTCGACCTGACCGATCTGTCGGCGTTCGAAGCCTCGCTGCAGGACGACACGCGCATGGTCATGGTCGAAACCCCGACCAACCCGCTGCTGAGCCTGTCGGACCTGGCCGCCATCGCGCGCATCTGCCGCGCACGCGGGATCATCTGCGTGGCCGACAACACCTTCGCCAGCCCCTACATCCAGCGCCCACTGGAGTTGGGTTTCGACATCGTCCTGCACTCGACCACCAAATACCTCAACGGCCATTCCGACGTGATCGGCGGCATTGCCGTGGTCGGGCAGAACGCCGAGCTGGCGGAAAAACTCGGTTTTCTGCAGAACGCCGTCGGCGCGATTTCCGGGCCGTTCGATGCGTTCTTGACTCTGCGCGGAGTGAAAACCCTGGCGCTGCGCATGGAGCGTCATTGCAGCAACGCCCTGGATCTGGCGCAGTGGCTCGAGCAGCAACCGCAGGTCAAGCGCGTCCACTATCCGGGCCTCGAGTCGCACCCTCAGCATGAGCTGGCCAAGCGGCAGATGCGTGGTTTTGGCGGGATGATTTCTGTTGATCTGAACAGCGATCTGGCCGGTGCGCGGCGGTTTTTGGAGAACGTGAAGATCTTTGCGTTGGCGGAAAGTCTGGGCGGCGTGGAGAGCCTGATCGAGCACCCGGCGATCATGACCCACGCGACCATTCCGCCGGAAACCCGTGCGAAGCTGGGGATCGGCGACGGGCTGGTGCGGTTGTCGGTCGGAGTGGAAGACGTTGAAGACCTGCGCACCGACCTGGCCCAGGCATTGGCAAACATTTAACAAGCCCCACACAACGAAGCCCGCGCAATGCGGGCTTGTTTTTTTCTTTCCGTCGATCTCCCCGCCGTGGCGGTTCTCGAGGCCGGTCCTATACTCAATCGGTTCGATCAGATTCATGTCGACACCCGCACGCCACTCGGTGTGCCCGTGCCTTTCGCCAACCAGGTAAACCCAGGCCAATGAGTCGTGGCGTCTATATGCATCGCGCGCGATTGATCGCTGTATGGCAGCCGGGTCGTGGAGAAAACCATGAAATACAAGTTGTTGTCAGGCGTGCTTCTTGCGGTAGCGGCCAGCGTCGTGGTGCCCAATGTCTGGGCGGCGCAACCGCAGGCAGTGGCTTCTGATGGGGCCGATAAGGTCGGTGCCGGGGCGGTGGCTTCTGACGGCGCCGATCATGTCGGCGCCGGTGCGGTAGCTTCTGACGGCGCCGATAAGGTCGGGGCTGGCGCGGTAGCTTCTGACGGCGCCGATCATGTCGGGGCTGGCGCGGTAGCTTCTGACGGCGCCGATCATGTCGGGGCCGGCGCGGTGGCTTCTGACGGCGCCGATCATGTCGGCGCCGGTGCGGTAGCTTCTGACGGCGCCGATAAGGTCGGGGCTGGCGCGGTAGCTTCTGACGGCGCCGATAAGGTCGGGGCTGGCGCGGTAGCTTCCGATGGCGCCGATAAGGTCGGGGCTGGCGCGGTAGCTTCCGATGGCGCCGATAAGGTCGGGGCTGGCGCGGTAGCTTCCGATGGCGCCGACAAGGTCGGGGCTGGCGCGGTAGCTTCCGATGGCGCCGATAAGGTCGGGGCCGGGGCTTTGGCGGCGGATGGCGCCGACCGTACCGGCGTGAACCGTGTGGCCTATTCTCGAGTCGGAGTCGGTTCTGATCGCGTGGCATCAGCGCTGATGACCGGCAGCTATTCCGATCAGTTCAATAGCCCGCAATAAACGCCCCGGTGTAACGGGCCGGTTCCCTGAGCCGCCCGTTCACATCGGCCTTTACAGCATTTGTTCAACCGCTTCGCCTTGTCGATCACGCAGGGCGCGCAACGTCGCGCGTAACTCGGCCGGCCGCACAGGCTTCGACAGAATCGCAATCTGCCGGTCATGCAAGGCTGCCTGAATCTTCTCGATTTCGTGCCCGGTGATGATCATCGCCGGCACTGCCCAGCCGCGCTGCCTGCGCACTGCGTCGATGCATTCGATGCCAGTGGCGTGGGTGCCGAGGTCATAGTCGGCGACGATGATGTCGCAGCCAGTCACCAGATCTTCAGCTGACAACTCGGCCTGAACCACACAGCCCCAGCGTGCAAGCAACGCTGAGGTTGCCAGCAGTACGTTGCGATCATCCTCGACCAGACACACCTTCAGCCCGGTCAACAAACCCACCTGCCGGGCTTCACCGTGAACGACCCGTGACTGCGGCGCCGCTACGATCGGCAACCCTGCTAGGGTCACAGCTGTGCCGCGCCCCAACTGTGAACGCAGAGCGACTTGCACATCGATCAGTTCACCCAGGCGCTTGATGATCGACAGGCCCAGGCCGACACCCTCGACATCTTTGTCGCGAACCTGCCGCACCCGATAAAACTCCTCGAAAACCTTGTGCAGGTGCTCTTCGGCAATACCATTGCCGCAGTCATAAACAACAATGGCCAGCCCTGCCCCGCGTTTGCGCACACCCATCAGCACCGGCCGCTGCGCGCCGTATTTGAAGCAATTGGAGAGCACATTCTGCACCATGGTCGCCAGCAGCGCCGGGTCAGTTCTGATCCAGTGGGTACACGGTCGCAGCCGCAGCTCGACGCCCGACCACCGTGCCGCTTCCTGATGTTGCTGGACAATGTCCGCGAGCCATTCACCGAGGTTCAACGTTTGCATTTTTGCTTCGACCCGACCGTTATCCAGGGTGTAAAGGTCGAGAATTGAACGGAACAGTTGCGAAACATTGAGCAGTGAGCGGTCGATGTTGTCGACCAACCGCCGCTCGTCATCCCCCAAGCGCGACTCGCGCAAACAGGCGGTAAACAAGCCAATGGAGTGAATCGGCTGACGCAAGTCGTGACTGGCCTGCGCCAGAAACCTCGATTTCTCCAGATTCGCCGCCACCGCTTCTTCCGATGCCTTGCGTGTGCGCTCCAACAGCAAATGCGCATAGAACGGAATCACCGTGCTGGTAATCAGCAGCATCAGCACCATGAACGGCTGCGCCTGCCAATACGGCGTCAGGCGATAGACCACCAGCAGCGCCACCAGCGCAAGCCCGGTGGCAATTGCCAGGTAGCGCGAGCCGTAGCGCATGCCGTTGCCAAGGTTGACCCAGACCATCACCGCGTACAGCGGCAGCGCCGCTTCGCCGCCGATCACCAGCCCGAAACAGGTACCGGTGTAATCGTGGACCATGGCAAAAATCCGCCGCGCTGGATAATGCCCCGGCCAACGCGCAATGGCTTGGCGAAACACGATGGACGCCAGCAGGAACAGGCTGATGTAGGTGATGACCGGCAGGTAGGTCTCGAAGCGATGGCCCGGCAGAAAGACCAGTACGACCATATAGACCACCGCGATGGCGGCGATGATGATGCGCAGATTGGCCTGGTCGAGTTCGGTGTTTTTCTCGAACTTCATGGGAAACGTCCTTGTGCAGCGATTGCAGTTTCGGAAGCAGCCTACAGGCAACCTTCGCGTCCAGTGCTAAGGTGCAGGCCTTGAATCACGCCTGACCCAGGGAGGGTCGCGTCATGACGTGCCGGATCATCATAGCCGACGATCACCCACTGTTTCGCGAAGCAATGCTGCGCACCGTGCAGCGCTTGCTGCCCGAAGCGAATATCTGCGAGGCCGGCGACTTCGACGCTGTGCTCAAGTTACTGTCAGAGGGTAACGAGCCGGACACGCTGATGCTCGATCTGCGCTTTCCGGGCTGACCTGCATCACTCAACTCGCCGACTTGCGAGGACGATTGCCGCGCACCACGCTGATCGTGGTGTCGATGGTCGACGACCAGGCGTTGATCAGTGAAGTCATGGCGGCGGGCATTGACGGTTTCATTGGCAAAAACATTGCGCCGGATGAAATCGGCCAGGCGATTCTGGCCATTCGTGAAGGCGAGGTGTTGGTGAAGTCGGCGCCGTCCGGCTTGTTGCCGCTGGAAACCGCGACGACGCTGACGCCGCGTCAGCAGGACGTGCTGCGTTTGATCGCGCAAGGCAAGACCAACAAGGAAATTGCCCGTGAACTGGATATCTCCCCGTTCACGGTACGCATCCATGTGTCTTCGTTGCTGCGCACGCTGGATGTGCCGACGCGGGCGGCAGCGGCGGTCAAGTATTCGGGGCTGTGAAGCGCTTTTACGGATCAACCTGCGCCATCAGATCCGGCACCGACTCCGGCCGTTTCGCATAGCGCTGGGCCAATACCGCGCAGACCATCAGTTGAATCTGATGGAACAGCATCAGCGGCAGAATCAACACGCCGATGGTGCTGCCGGCAAAGAGTACCTGCGCCATCGGCACGCCGGTGGCCAGGCTCTTTTTCGAACCGCAGAACAGGATGGTGATGCGGTCTTCCTGATTGAAGCCAAAGGCTTTGCCCAAAAAGGTCGAGGCCAGTAGAACCAGCGCCAGCAGAATGCAGCAGACCACCACCAGGCCGAGCAATTCGAACAACGGAATCTGCTGCCAGATGCCTTCGTTTACGGCTTCGCTGAATGCGCCGTACACCACCAGCAGAATCGAACCCTGATCAACGAATTTCAGCCAGTTCTTGTTGCGCCCGACCCACGCGCCGATCCAGCGCCGAGCAATTTGCCCGGCAATGAACGGCAGCAGCAACTGCACACTGATTTTGACGATCGCATCGAGGGTCGAACCGCCGTCGCCGTGCACGTTGAGCAGCAGCGTCACCAGCAGCGGTGTAAGGAAAATCCCAAATAGACTGGACGCCGCGGCACTGCAGATCGCCGCCGGAATATTACCTCGCGCCAGTGAGGTAAACGCGATGGCCGACTGCACGGTGGCCGGCAATGCGCACAGATAGAGCATGCCCATGTACAGCTGATCGCCAATCAGCGGTGACAACAACGGTTTCAGCGCCAGGCCGAGGATCGGGAACAGTACGAAGGTCAGGCCGAACACCAGCAGGTGCAGACGCCAGTGGCCGGCGCCGGCGATGATCGATTCGCGCGACAGCTTGGCACCGTGCAGGAAAAACAGCAGGGCGATGGCGATGTTGGTCAGCCAGCCGAAGCCGACGGCAACTCTGGCCGCTGGCGGGCAGAAAACTGGCCAGCACAACCACAGCAATCAAAGTCAGGGTGAAGTTATCGGGTAAAAAACGTGGGCGCGTCATGAAATTCATCCGGGGTTGCCAGTGCGTGCCGACGACTCTAACGTGACTGGCAATTACCGACTAACGCCGAAGAGCCGCAAGATGCCGCCTAAAGGACAGAGCAAAAGCGTGCGCCGCAGTGTTCCCGGGTTGCCCAGCCTGCCGCGCCCCGTGTACGGACGCACCGAATCGCTGCCCAATCGCGCCCTCACCCGCCGCCACAGTCATCCGTGGGTGCAGTTGTCCTACGCGATTCAAGGCGTGCTCGAAGTGCAGACCAGCGCTGGCCGTTTCGTCGCGCCGCCGGAGCGTGCGGTGTGGATTCCGGCCGGCGTGCCGCACCGGGTTTTCAGCGCACCGCATACGGAAATGCGCAGCCTGTATATCGACAGTAGCGTCACCGGTTGGGCCGCCGAGCATTGCCATGTGCTCGGCGTCAGCGATCTGCTCAGGGAGTTGATTCGCGCCTTCAGTCAGGTGCCAGTGGAATACGACGAAAGCGGCCCTGACGGACGCTTGGCCCAGGTGATCCTTGATCAATTGGCCAACGCGCCGACCATCGACTTGATGCTGCCGCTCCCGCAAGACCCGCGCTTGAAGCAGATCTACCAGAGCCTTGAGCAACACCCCGAACAGCAGACCACGCTGAGCCACTGGAGCGAAAAATTCGGCGTCACTGAAAAGACCCTGACCCGCCTGTTTTTGCGCGACACCGGCCTGACCTTCCGCGCTTGGCGCCAGCGCTTGCGCTTGCTCGGCGCCCTGACCCCGCTGGAGAAAGGCGAGCGTGTGACCGATGTTGCGCTGGCTTGTGGATACGACTCGACCTCGGCGTTTATCGCCGCGTTTCGTCAGCAGTTTGGTGAGACGCCGGGGAGTTTTTCCGCTGACACTTCGTTTTTGCCGAACTGTCAGTCAGAAATAAACGATTTTTCTTTGCTCCAGATCCGTCGCTAGCATGGCCCCGTCTGACTTTGATCGAGAAGAGAAGATGATCCCTGTGGGAGCGAGCCTGCTCGCGAACGCGGTGGGTCAGCAACCTCAACTTCACTGTTCCATCGCATTCGCGAGCAGGCTCGCTCCCACAGGAGATGTGCTTGCTGCAAATAAAAAGACAGGGAGCGTGCCATGCCTGCCACGAACATCAACATCGGCGAACCCTGGATGTGGGGCGCCTTCATCGTCTTCGTTCTGGCCATGCTGGCCCTGGACTTGTTTGTCTTCGGCGGGCGCAAGGCGCACCGGGTGTCGGTGCGGGAAGCGTCGGCCTGGGTGATTGCCTGGTGCCTGTTGGCACTGAGTTTTGCCGGGCTGCTCTGGTGGTATCTGCACGGCGAATTCGGCGGTGAAATCGCCCGGCAGAAAACCCTGGAATTCCTCACCGGCTATCTGATCGAGCAGTCGCTGTCGATCGACAATATGTTCGTCTTCGTGATGATCTTCAGCTATTTCGCCGTGCCGCCGGAATTGCAGCGGCGGGTGCTGCTGTACGGCGTGCTGGGCGCGATTGTCATGCGCGCGATAATGATTTTTGCCGGGGTATGGCTGGTCTCGCAGTTCGAATGGCTGCTGTATGCCTTCGGGGTGTTCCTGATCATCACCGGGATCAAAATGCTGGTGTTTGCCGACCAGCAACCGGATCTCGACAACAATCCGCTGTTGCGCTGGGTTCGCGGGCATATGCGCATCACCAGCGGCTTTCACGGCGAGAAGTTTTTCATCCTGCAGAGCGGCGTGCGCTGGGCGACACCGATGTTTCTGGTGCTGGTGCTGATCGAGGCCAGCGACCTGATGTTCGCGGTCGACAGCATCCCGGCGATCTTCGCCGTGACCACCGACCCGTTCATTGTTTTCACTTCGAACATCTTCGCGATCATGGGCCTGCGCGCGCTGTATTTCCTGCTGGCAGACATGGCGGACCGTTTTCACCTGCTCAAGTATGGGCTGGCGATCGTGCTGGTATTTATTGGCGGCAAGATGGTTGTGATGCCGTGGTTCCACATGCCGGTGGAATGGTCGCTGGCAGTGGTGGGCTCGGTGATTCTGGGGTCGGTGCTGTTGAGTCTGGTGACGACGCGCGAGGCTGAACGCCGCACCGAATGACACCACACAAAATCCCTGTAGGAGTGAGCCTGCTCGCGATCGCGGTGTATCAGCCAACATCTACGTCAACTGACACACCGCTATCGCGAGCAGGCTCACTCCTACAGGGGATGCTGT
The DNA here is from genome assembly GCA_030544685.1 of Pseudomonas sp. B21_DOA. Classification (NCBI taxonomy): domain Bacteria; kingdom Pseudomonadati; phylum Pseudomonadota; class Gammaproteobacteria; order Pseudomonadales; family Pseudomonadaceae; genus Pseudomonas; species Pseudomonas sp. B21_DOA. The sequence goes on from CP086683.1 coordinate 4,399,372, forward strand.
TATTTATCGGATTTGATACTGGTCCACACCCGCGTCCGCACCCGCTCCATCTTCTGGGGCAACGGCTGCACCACATAAAGAGTTTTCAGCGCTTCGCTGGTCGGCGTCAGGTTGGGGTTATCGGTGATGTCCTTGTTGACCAGCGGCATCGAGTCCTTGTTGGCATTCGGGTAACCGAGGAAATCACTGATGGGTGCGATCACTTTCGGATCGAGCAAGTGGTTGAGGAATTCGTGAGCCTCGGCAACGTTCTTCGCGCTTTTCGGAATGGCGAACGTGTCGAACCAGATCGGCGCGCCCTCCTTCGGCAGACGCCAGTCGACCACCACACCGTTGCCCGCCTCTTTGGCGCGATTGCCGAACTGGTAGAAGCTGCCGGAATAACCGATCGCCACGCAGATGTCGCCGTTGGCGATGTCGGTCATGTACTTGGCCGAGTTGAAGTAGGTCACGTATGGGCGAATCTTCATCATCAAGGCCTTGGCCTTTTCATAGTCCGCCGGGTTCTGGCTGTTCGGATCGAGGCCGAGGTAATGCAGGGCCAGCGGCAGGATTTCCGACGGCGAATCGAGCATCGCCACGCCGCAGGCCTTGAGCTTTTCCATGTTCTCGGGTTTGAACACCAGATCCCAACTGTCCACTGGCGCGTTATCGCCCAGGGCAGCCTTGACCTTGGCCGGGTTGAAGCCGATCAGCACGGTGCCATACATGTACGGCACGCCGTACTGGTTGCCGGGGTCGTTGGCATCGAGCAACTTGAGCAAGGCCGGATCCTGATGCTGCCAGTTCGGCAGTTTCGACTTATCGAGTTTCTGGAACACGCCGGCCTTGATCTGGGTTTCGATGAACTGATTGGACGGCACCACCAGGTCGTAACCGGAGTTGCCGGTGAGCAGTTTGGCTTCCAGGGATTCGTTGGTGTCGAAGGTGTCCCAGGTCACTTTGATCTTGCTTTGCTCGGCGAAGTCCTTGGGCACTGAAGGCAGGATGTAATCCGCCCAGTTGTACACCCGCAGTTCGCGCTGCTCGGCCTGGACGGCGCTGGCCAGCAGCGTCAGGCCACACACGGTGGCGCCCAGAATGCGTTTGATCGTGACCATGGTTGTTTCCCCGAATGCGACGTGAGATCGATGGTTTTTATGTTCTGTACACGGCAGTGGCTGTAACGATAGCCAAGGGCAAAAAGGTCGAGCCTGTTGTTATGGTTTCGATTCTTGCTGACAGCGTAGCGCGGTGACAGTAGGCGGCAGGCCAAAGGGGATCGATATGGCCAATTTCCGTGACCGCTGAAATGCGCAAACAAAAATGCCCGGCGCTGGGCCGGGCATTGCTGGATTGCGGTTGCAGTCAGTCGGTATAGCCGAGTCTGGCCGCCCTGCTCTGCTGCGCCTGACCGCGAGTTGCCAGGCAGTAATACAACGGCACGGTGACCACCAGGCCAACCAGCCACGACAGGTCGGCACCTTCGACGAGATTGGCGTACGGCCCGACGTACAGCGAGGTGTTGGCGAATGGCAGTTGCACGATGATGCCGATGAAGTAGGCAATGATCGCGTGCAGGTTGAAGCGCCCGTAGATGCCACCGTCGGCGCGGAAGATCGAGGTGATGTCGTAGTTGCCGCGCTTGATCAGGTAGAAATCGATCAGGTTGATCGACGCCCACGGCACCAGCACCAGCAACAGCGCCAGAATCAGTCCGATGAATTCGGAAATGAAATCCGCCGAAGCACCGAGGGCGACCACACAGCAACCGGCCAGGATCACGCTCGACAGCACCACGCGCACCTTGATGCTCGGCGTCCACTGGCTGGCGAACGTCTGGATCGAGGTGATGATCGACAACACCGCGCCATACAGATTGAGCGCGTTGTGGCTGATGATGTTGAGCAGAAACAGCACCATCAGAATCGGCCCCAGCCAACCGGTGGACTGCTTGACCGCTGCCATCGCTTCAGTGCCTTCCGGCGTCGCCAGTACCGCCACCGCGCCAAAACTGAACGACAGGATCGTGCCCAGCGTCGCGCCCAGATACGTCGCCCAAAAGGGTTTGGCGATACCGATGTCTGCTGGCAGATATCGCGAGTAGTCGGAGACGTATGGCGAGAAGCTGATCTGCCAGATGATGCCCAGCGACACCGTCGCCAGCCAGCCGGACAGGTTGAAACTGCCGCGCGTCAGGAAGTCTGCCGGCAAGTCATGGGCGAAGATGTAGATGAAGCCTGCGAGCAATGCGCCGCCCATCACCCAGGTGCCGATGCGGTTGAGGGTGTGGATGAAGTTGTAGCCGATCACACCGATCGCCGTCGCGGCGAGCGCGCCGATCAGAATGCTCAGCGGCGCTGGCACAGACGGCGCAATGCCAACGATGGATTTGCCGGCCAGCACGATGTTGGAAATGAAGAAGCCGATGTAGATGAGCGCCGCAAAGAACACGATCAGCAGTGCGCCATAACGACCGAACTGACCGCGACTCTGGACCATTTGCGGAATGCCCATGCGCGGGCCCTGGGCCGAGGCCAGCGCGATCACCACGCCGCCGATCATGTGCCCCAGCGCAATCGCCAGCAGCCCCAGAACAGATTGAGGTGGAACACCTGAACCACCATGGCGCCGGTGACGATGGGCAGTGGCGCGATGTTGGTGCTGAACCAAAGAGTGAACAGATCGCGGGCCTTCCCGTGGCGTTCCGCGAGTGGGACGTAATCGACCGTATGATTCTCGATCAACGGATCTTGCCGGGACATCTGGGACATATGCATGAACTCGAGTTTGTCTGTTTTTATCTTTGTATGAAGCCAAACCGGGAGGACTCTTGGGTCGCCCCTCAGATGCAGACCATATTATGGTATTCCAAACTTTGCACAAGCCTGATCCGCTGATTGTGTCGCCCTCTGATCCGCTATCCTCGCTGATCCCACCCCTGCACGGCTAGCTGAACGCCCCGTAAACATTGCCTTTCCGACGAAAGTCGCACGTTTATCGGTTCACCAGAAAAGCTCTTGCAAGATATGTATTACGGTATACCATCAGACCTACAAACCATAAAAACCGCGTCACACCACCCGAGGACCACCCAATGATCGATGCTGCCATTTACAAACAAGTCATGGGCTCGTTCCCGTCCGGCGTCACCGTCATCACCACGCTGGACGACGACGGCCAGATCGTCGGCCTGACCGCCAGCGCGTTCAGCTCACTGTCGATGGACCCGGCGCTGGTGCTGTTCTGCCCCAACTACAGCTCCGACTCCTATCCCGTGCTGATCAAGAACAAACGCTTTGCGATTCACCTGTTGTCCAGCGTGCAGCAAAGCGAGGCCTATGCCTTCGCCCGCAAAGGCAAGGACAAGGCGCAGGGCATCGAATGGACGTTGAGCGCACTGGGCAACCCGATCCTCGCCAATGCGACGGCGGTGATCGAGTGCGAGTTGTGGCGTGAATACGAAGGTGGCGACCACGCGATCATGGTCGGCGCGGTGAAGAACCTGATCGTCCCTGAGCAGGTGGCGGGACCGCTGGTGTACTGCCACGGCAAGATGGGTGCGTTGCCGGTTGTGGCGTGATTTCACTAGATCTCGGATAGCCCATGTGGGAGCGAGCCTGCTCGCGAAAGCGATGGGTCAGTTGTTACATTTTTGACTGACCCGACGCCTTCGCGAGCAGGCTCGCTCCCACAGGTTTTGGTGTTGCCTGGGCGACCGTGTCAGGTCCGGAACCGGCTCACCAGCTGATTCAACGTCTGCGACAGCGCCGTCAGGTTCTGCGCATCCTGGCGAGTCGAATCAGCCAGGCTCGCCACCAACTGCGCATCACCATGAATCTGGCCGATGTGGCGATTGATGTCCTCGGCCACTTGATGCTGTTCCTCCGCCGCCGTGGCGATCTGCGTGTTCATGTCGCGGATCACGTCGACCGATTCACGGATCAATTCAAAACTCGCCCGCGCCTCGTTGATCGACACCACGGTTTCCTGCGAGACCTCGAGGCTGGCGTGCATCTGCTTGCCCATCTGATGGGTGCGCCGCGCCAGATTGCCGAGCAGCGCATCAATCTCACCGGTGGAATCCGCGGTGCGTTTGGCCAGCGCGCGGACTTCATCGGCGACCACGGCAAAGCCCCTGCCCTGTTCACCGGCGCGCGCCGCTTCAATAGCGGCGTTGAGCGCGAGCAGATTGGTCTGCTCGGCAATCGAGCGGATGGTGCCGAGGATCGACTGAATGTCGTTGCTGTCCTGCTCCAGTTGCTGCATCGACTCGGCACTGTGGCCGATCTCCTGACTCAAGCGCCCGACGTTGCTCACCGCCGCGTCGATCTGCTGCTGCCCGGTGTGTGCCTGACGCTGACCGTTGTCTGCTGAATCGGCCGCTTGACTGCACGAGCGCGCGACCTCATTGGAAGTGGCGACCATTTCGTGAAACGCGGTCGACACCATGTCCACCGCCTCACGCTGACGCGAAGCCACGTCGGCCATTTCCGCCGAGACCTCAGTGGCGCTGCCGGAGCTGCTGTGAATCTGCCCTGCCGCTTGGCCGATGCGTTGAATCAGTGTGCGAATCGCTTCGAGAAACTGGTTGAACCAGCCCGCCAGTTGCGCGGTTTCGTCCTGCCCGCGTACTTCCAGTCGCGCAGTCAGATCGCCCTCGCCTTGAGCAATACCTTCGAGACCACTGGCGACACCACGAATCGGCTTGACCATCAGTCCGGCAAACCACGCGCCGGCCATCGCAAACAGCAACGCGCAAACCACAGCGATAGCGCCGATCAGCCAGGTCAAACGCGTCGCCCCGGCCATCACTTCACTGGCTTTCACCAGCCCGACAAATCGCCAGCCCAACGCCTGCGACGGCCAGACCAGCGCCATGTAATCCTCGCCGGCCAATTGCACCTCGACCAGGCCTTTGCCCGCCTCGGCCAGTTGCTGATAACCGTCGCCGAGATCGCTGAGTTTCTTGAAGTTGTGCGCCGGATCGCTCGGGTCGACCAGCACGGTGTTGTTGGCTTCCATCAACATCAGATAACCGCTCTCACCGAGGCGGATCTGCTTGACCAGATCGGTCAATTGCTTGAGCGACACATCGATGTTGACCACGCCGGCATTGCTGCCCAACTGGTTGTTGAAGCTGCGCACGGTGCTCACCAGCACCACGTCATCCGCCGCCCAGTAATAGGCCTCGGTGCGCAGGGTTTTACCGGGATTGGCCATCGCGGTTTTGTACCAGGGACGGGTGCGCGGATCGTAGTTCGCCAGTTGCGCATCGCCCGGCCAGAACAGATAACCGCCCTGCTCGGTGCCGAGTGACAGGTAGGTGTAAGCCGGATGCGCCTTGGCCAGACCGTCGAACAGCTTGAACAGCTGATTATCCTGCGGGCCCATTGGCACTTGCGCGGCGTCACTGCTCAGGTAGCGTTTGAGGCTGGCGTCGATGCTCTGCAGTTGCGGATGCTCGGCGAGGTAGGCAACGTTCTGGCTGATGCCCTCGAAAAACAGCTGCATCGCGTTTTCCACCTGACGCACTTCGCGCCCGGTGCTGTCGGTAAAGGTGTCGCGCGCGCCCTCGCGGACATTGAGGATGATCAGCGCTGCCACCAGTAACACCGGCAGGCTGGCGATTACCGCAAACGCCAGAGTCAGTTTTTGTTTTATGTTCATTGCTTGCGCCTTCCTTGTTCGAAGTGTCGGTCAGAAATATTTTGCGGATATTCCGTATTATGGTATACCAATATTCAATCAACCGAACAGCCGTCCTCGAAGGCGTGCTTGAATGGTGAGAAGACTCGCGAGCGCAACGCGTTCACGTCAGTTCGACAGGCCCGCACACGACCGGCCAATTACAAAAGACTCGAGGTAGCGTCATGAAATTTTCCCTGTTCGTACACATGGAACGCTGGGACGAAAGCGTCAGCCACCGCCAACTGTTCGAAGACCTGACCGAACTGACGCTGATGGCCGAGGCTGGCGGTTTCAGCACCGTGTGGATCGGCGAACACCACGCCATGGAATACACCATTTCCCCAAGCCCGATGCCGCTGCTGGCCTACCTCGCAGCGAAAACCACCACCATCCACCTCGGCGCCGGCACCATCATCGCGCCGTTCTGGCACCCGCTACGCGTTGCCGGCGAATGCGCCCTGCTCGACGTGATCAGCAACGGCCGCATGGAAGTCGGTCTCGCGCGCGGCGCCTATCAAGTTGAATTCGACCGCATGGCCGGCGGCATGCCTGCCTCCAGCGGCGGCCAAGCCCTGCGCGAAATGGTCCCGGTAGTCCGCGCCCTGTGGCAAGGCGACTACGCCCACGACGGCGACATCTGGAAATTCCCCACCTCCACCAGCGTGCCGAAACCGATCCAGAAACCCAACCCACCCATGTGGATCGCCGCCCGCGACCCCGACTCGCACAACTTCGCCGTGGCCAACGGCTGCAACGTCATGGTCACGCCATTGATGAAAGGCGACGAAGAAGTCCTCGACCTGAAGAACAAATTCCAGACCGCACTGGACAACAACCCCGACGTACCGCGCCCGCAATTGATGGTGCTGCGCCACACCCACGTGCACACCGCTGATAACCCGGACGGCTGGAAAGTCGGCGCGAAAGCCATCTCACGTTTCTACCGCACTTTTGATGCGTGGTTTGGCAACAAGGAAACCCCGGTCAATGGCTTCCTCGCGCCGAGCCCGGAAGAGAAGTTTGCCGGACGTCCGGAGTTTGAACTGGAGAGCCTGCACAAGACCGCGATGATCGGCACGCCGGAAGAGATCATTCCGCGGATCAAGTACTACCAGGAACTGGGCGTGGATGAGTTCAGTTTCTGGTGTGACAACAGCTTGCCGCATGAAGAGAAGAAGAAGTCGTTGGAGTTGTTTATCAAGCATGTGGTGCCGGCGTTTCGCTAGCGGCTTGTGCGTCCTTGAACATGGCAAAAAGGGCGACTCCGCCAGGAGCTCGCCCTTTTTCATTTCTGTAATGTCGAGGTGAAATACTCATCGCGCAACGTACTACTCTCTCCTTCCGCCAAACCAGCACTTGCGTACAAGTGCCTTTCGCATTTGCGCGGATAGTGGCCGTTGCCCATTCGGCATCCATTCTTGCCACACACGATCACAAGGAGTTTGCATGAGCACCTTCAAGACCCAAGACGGCACCGAGATCTATTTCAAGGACTGGGGCAGCGGCAAGCCCGTGCTGTTCAGCCACGGCTGGCCGCTGGATGCGGACATGTGGGAATACCAGATGGAATACCTGAGCAGTCGCGGCTATCGCACCATCGCCTTCGACCGCCGTGGTTTCGGCCGCTCGGATCAGCCGTGGACCGGCTACGACTACGACACCTTTGCCGATGACATCGCCGGTTTGATCAACCATCTGGACTTGCGCGACGTGACCCTGGTCGGCTTCTCCATGGGTGGCGGCGACGTCAGCCGCTACATTGCCCGCCATGGCAGCGAGCGCGTTGCTGGTCTGGTATTGCTCGGTGCGGTCACGCCGCTGTTCGGCAAGAAAGCCGACTTCGCCGACGGCGTCGACAAATCGGTATTCGACGGCATCAAGGCCGGTCTGCTGAAGGATCGCGCGCAGTTCATCGCCGACTTCAACACGCCGTTCTACGGCATCAATCAGGGCCAGAAAGTCTCTGACGGCGTGCTCACGCAAACCCTGAACATCGCACTGATGGCCTCGCTCAAGGGCACCGTCGACTGCGTGACGGCGTTCTCGGAAACCGACTTCCGCCCGGACATGGCCAAGATCGATGTGCCGACCCTGGTGATCCATGGCGACGGCGACCAGATCGTGCCATTCGAGACCACCGGCAAGCAGGCGGCCACGCAAATCAAAGGCGCCGAGTTGAAGGTTTACGCCGGCGCGCCGCACGGGTTCGCCGTGACCCATGCGCAGGCATTGAATGAGGATCTGCTGGCGTTCCTCAATCGTTGAAACGCTTACCGGGATGAGGCGTTTTTGCCTCATCCCGACTCTCCAGTGTTGTCGTCTCCTCCGAAAGCCCAGAATTCAAAGGCCTCAGCTTGCCTGCATCAGTTTTTTATCTTCATATCCCAGCTTAATAATATTTTACCGATACCCCCCTCTCCCTAGTCTGACCTCAAGCCAAACGGACAAGCCAACAGCGGCCCGAATCCAACTGCCTTGTTAGGAAGGATGTAGAGATGACCCCAGAAATAATAACAACAGACACGCTGATCGTCGGTGCCGGCCAAGCGGGTGTTGCGATGAGTGAGCACCTGAGCAAACTCGGCATTGCGCATCTGGTGCTGGAGCGCAATCGCATCGCCGAACGCTGGCGCACCGGACGCTGGGACTCGCTGGTAGCCAACGGTCCGGCGTGGCATGACCGTTTTCCCGGTCTGGAATTCGATGATGTCGACCCCGACGGTTTTGCCCCGAAGGAGCGTGTGGCCGATTACTTCGAAGCCTATGCGAAGAAATTCAATGCGCCGATCCGCACCGGCGTCGAAGTGAAAAGTGTGGTGCGTAACGTCGGTCGCCCGGGTTTCACCGTCGAAACCTCCGAAGGCGTGATCGAGGCCAGCCGAGTGGTGGCGGCGACCGGGCCTTTCCAGAAGCCGGTGATTCCAGCGATCGCGCCACGTGATGGGCGCTTGCTGCAAATCCACTCCGCTGACTATCGCAATCCGCAGCAACTGCCGGCAGGCGCGGTGCTAGTGGTCGGCGCAGGCTCTTCCGGGGTGCAGATTGCCGATGAACTGCAACGTGCCGGCAAGCAGGTTTACTTGTCGGTGGGTGCCCACGATCGTCCGCCTCGCGCCTACCGCAACCGCGATTTCTGCTGGTGGCTGGGGGTGCTCGGCGAATGGGATCAAGCGGCAATGAAACCCGGCCGCGAACACGTGACCATCGCCGTCAGCGGCGCTCATGGCGGGCGCACCATCGACTTCCGCGGTCTGGCCCATCGCGGCATGACGTTGGTCGGGGTTACCGAATCCTTCAACGACGGTGTGGTGACTTTCAAACAGGACCTGGCGGCCAATCTCCAGCGTGGCGATGAGAACTATCTAGCGCTGCTCGATGCTGCCGACGCCTACGTCGAACGCAACGGCCTCGACCTGCCGCAAGAGCCCGAGGCGCGGGAAATGTTTGCCGATCCCGAGTGCCTGAAAAACCCTTTGCGCGACTTGGATCTGCGCGAGGCCGGCGTCACGTCGATCATCTGGGCCACCGGGTTCGCCGTGGACTATTCCTGGCTGAAAGTCGCGGCACTGGATGCGCAAGGCAAGCCTGTGCATCAGCGCGGCGTGTCGAGCGAACCGGGAATTTATTTCCTCGGCCTGCCGTGGCAATCGCGGCGGGGTTCGTCGTTTATCTGGGGCGTGTGGCACGACGCCAAACATGTCGCCGATCACATCGCCACCCAACGCAAATACCTCGAATACCGCGATGCCGAGCAGCGTGAAGCGCAGCCGCATTCTTCTGCGCAAAGACAGTTCGTCGACGCTTGATTTCCTCTTATGCCCCGGTGCCGATTGCACCGGGCCACATCCTCGCTTCAGGAGCCGCCCATGAGCCAGCCAACCCACACGCGCATCCGCATGTTCAACACCAAAGACACCTACCCCAACCAGACCCTGGACAACGACTTGTGCCAGGCCGTACGCGCCGGCAACACGGTGTACGTGCGCGGCCAGGTCGGCACCGATTTCGATGGCAATCTGGTCGGCCTCGGTGACCCGCGCGCCCAGGCCGAACAAGCCATGCGCAACGTCAAACAATTGCTTGAAGAAGCCGGCAGTGACATGAGCCACATCGTCAAGACCACCACTTATTTGATCGACCCGCGTTATCGCGAGGAGGTGTATCAGGAGGTCGGCAAATGGCTCAAGGGGTGTTCCCGATTTCCACCGGGCTGGTGGTCTCGGCGCTGGGCCAGCCGCAGTGGCTGATGGAGATTGATGTGATTGCGGTGATTCCCGAGTAAGTCAGGAAAACCCAGTCGTGGCCTTCGCGAGCAGGCTCGCTCCCACAGGGGCATGTATTTCAAAGTGAGAGCGAGCCTGCTCGCGAAGGCGTCAGCCCAGACACACAAGGAGTTCCAAAGATGACCTTTTCCATCACCGCCCGCTGCGCCGACACTGGCCAGTTCGGTGTCGCCATCAGTTCTTCCAGCATCGCCGTCGGCGCCCGCTGCCCGTGGCTGTTGCCCGGTGTCGGCGCGGTGTCGAGCCAGAACATCACCCTGCCGTCGCTCGGGCCGGAAGTCCTCGCCCTGCTGGAACAGGGCGTCGCCCCTGAAGCCGCGCTGGATCAGGTGCTCACGCGCAACGGCTACAGCCAGTATCGGCAGATCACCGCGATCAACCACCTCGGCCAGACCGCGCACTTCAGCGGCACGCAAACCCTCGGCGTGCACAACGCCGTGACTGGTGAACAATGCGTCGCCGCCGGCAACATGCTTGCCGGGCGCGAAGTCATCGAGGCCATGGTCAGCGCGTTCGAGCACGGCGAAGGCCAGCTCGCCGAGCGCCTGCTCCAGGCTCTGCATGCGGCTCAAGCCCTCGGCGGCGAAGCCGGGCCGGTGCATTCGGCAGCGCTGCTGGTGGTCGGCGAACAGACCTGGCCCATCGTTAACCTGCGCGTGGATTGGGCCGATGAAAACCCGATCGGCCAGTTGCAAAAACTCTGGGATGCCTACCGTCCACAATTGCAGGACTACATCGATCGCGCCCTCGATCCGGCCAAGGCACCGGGCTATGGCGTTGCCGGAGATGATCGATGAACAGCGTCGAGCTGCTCAGAACGCTGGTGGGCTTCGACACCACCAGCCGTGAATCGAATTTGCAGTTGATCGAATTTGTCCGCGATTACCTCGCCAGTCACGACGTAACCTGCGCGCTGATTTACAACGACGAGCGCAGCAAAGCCAACCTGTTCGCCAGCATCGGCCCGGTTGACCAACCGGGCATCGTGCTGTCCGGGCACACCGATGTGGTGCCGGTCGACGGCCAGCCGTGGACGCTATCGCCATTCGAACTCAGCGAGCGCGACGGCAAGCTGTTCGGCCGTGGCACGGCTGATATGAAAGGCTATATAGCCTGCGTGCTGGCGCTGGTACCGAGCCTGGTGGCAACGCCTTTGCGCCTGCCGGTGCATATCGCGCTGTCTTATGACGAGGAAGTCGGCTGCCTCGGCGTGCGCTCGTTGCTTGAGGTTTTGCAGCAGCGTCCGGTGAAACCGTTGCTGTGCATCATCGGCGAACCGACCGAGCTGAAACCGGTGCTCGGTCACAAAGGCAAACTGGCGATGCGCTGCGAGGTGCATGGCCACCCGTGTCATTCGGCCTATGCGCCGCTCGGGGTCAACGCCATCGAATACGCCGCCGAACTGATCGCCGAACTGGGGCGGCTCGGCCAGCAACTCAAGGCCCCCGAACATCACGATGCGCGATTCGACCCGCCGTTCAGTACCGTGCAAACCGGGCTGATCACTGGCGGCAAGGCGTTGAATATCGTGCCCGCCGACTGCCGCTTCGATTTCGAAATCCGCGCCCTGCCCTCGCAGGATCCGGCTCTGGTTGCCGACGCGCTGAAGGCTTACGCCGAACGCAAAGTGCTGCCACGCATGCGCGCTGTGAGTGCGCACAGCGACGTTCGTTTCAGCGAACTGTCGGCGTATCCGGGCCTGGTCACCGACGCCCACAGCCAGGCCGCCGAGCTGATCGCGGCGTTCTGCGCTTCGAAGGAATTTGGCACCGTGGCGTTCGGTACCGAAGGCGGTCTGTTCGACGCCGTGGGCATTCCGACCGTGGTGTGCGGCCCCGGCAGCATGGATCAGGGCCATAAACCCGACGAGTTCGTCAGCCTCGATCAGCTGAAAGCCTGTGACGAGATGCTGCTACGCCTGCTCGATTTCATCAGCGTGTAGACCTTGGCCCGGCGTTCAGGCGTACAGCCGGGCCAATTCCTCGCGGCAATGATCGACAAACAACTGCACCGGCTTGGTCAGTTGCACCCGCCGCAGCCACGCCGCCGACAAACCCGAGCCGGTGACGGTTTCGGCCAGTGGCACGCAGACGACTTTTTGCCCGTCGTAGGTGTAGTCGCTGAACGGCTTGGTCACCAGAATCGAAAAGCCGAAACCATTGGCGACCATGCCGCGCACCATCTCGATCGACGGTGAGCTGAAGACGATATTCGGCGTCAGGCCGCGCTCTTCAAAAATGCTCACGAAGTACGTCCGGCTCGGCACCACGTCGAGCAGGATCATCGGTTCCAGCACCAGATCATGCAGCGAGACTTTCGCCTGTTGCGCAAAACGATGATCGGCCGGCAACAACGCATACGGTTGCTGCGGTGGCATCAGCGACGAGGTTTCGATGGTGCTGTCGAGGTCGTGTTCGAAGAGCATCGCCACATCAATGCTGCCCGCGGTTAGCGCTTGCACCAGCTCCTGCTGTTCACCGTCGCGGATGCGGATCTCCACGCCCGGCCAGCGCTGCTTGAAGCCGGCGATCAGGCGCGGCAGATACAACGGCGCAACGGTTTCGAAACAACCGATATCGATCTGTCCGGCGACCACATCGTTGTCCGCCAAGGCGTTCTGCTCGAACTCGTGGGCCACCCGCAACAGCTCCAGCGCCTTGCGATAGAAGCGCGAACCGCTGGGCGTCAGTGACACGCCCTGCGCGTGATGGCGAATGAACAATTGCACACCGAAGCTCTCTTCCAGATGCTTGATCGCCGTGGACACTGACGGCTGCGCGATGTAGAGCTTGCGCGATGCTTCGGCGACGCTGCCGCAGTCGGCTGTGGTGACGAAGTATTTGAGCTGGCGCAGGTTGTAGGCAGCCATGGGGTACCTCCACAAAGATCAAAAGATCGCAGCCTTCGGCAGCTCCGACGCTGAGCGCGGCGCTGCAGATCGAGGCTTGAACATACCGGACGCCCGCCGCAGCCGGAGCATATTTTTTTAAGGTCTGAAGCAACAAACTTACTAATTTATCTATCCCGGGGCTTTGCACATGATCACTTCAACAAGAAATGCGCCACCCGTGCCGGCGCTTACCGAAGTACGTCCACGTACTCATCCTTGCCTTGGAGTTCGACATGGCTACCCCCGCATCCACCTCCGCTCCGCTGATTGAAAAACACACAATAGGCTACGTGCCGCCCGAAGATCGCCACGGAAAGGTCCGCGATCTGTTCACCCTCTGGTTCGGCGGCAACATCGCGCCGTTGCCCATCGTCACCGGGGCGCTGGGCGTGCAATTGTTTCATCTGAATCTGGTCTGGGGCATCGTCGCGATTCTGGTCGGCCATCTGGTCGGCGGCGTGCTGATGGCGCTGCACTCGGCGCAAGGCCCGCAGATGGGCATCCCGCAAATGATCCAGAGCCGCGCGCAGTTTGGCTCGCTCGGTGCACTGCTGGTGGTGCTGATCGCCGGAGTGATGTACATCGGTTTCTTCGCTTCCAATATCGTCCTCGCCGGCAAGTCATTGCATGGTGTGGTTGACAGCGTTCCTGTGCCGGTGGGTATCGTCATCGGCGCGCTGGGTTCCGGGATCATCGGCATCATTGGCTACCGCTTCATCCACGTGCTCAACCGCATCGGCACGTGGGTGCTGGGGATCGGCATCGCCGTGGGTTTCATCTACATCTTCACCCACATTCAGACTGACGACTTCCTTACCCGTGGCAGCTTCAATCTGTCCGGCTGGCTGGCCACGGTGTCGCTGGCGGCGTTGTGGCAGATCGCATTCGCGCCGTACGTTTCCGACTACTCGCGCTATTTGCCGGCCGATGTAAAAGTGTCGTCGACGTTCTGGACGACCTATCTCGGTTCGGCGCTGGGTTCGAGCCTGTCGTTCGTGTTCGGTGCGGTGGCGGTGCTGGCCACGCCGGTGGGCATGGACACCATGGACGCGGTCAAACTGGCCACCGGCGCCATCGGCCCGCTGATGCTGGTGCTGTTTCTGCTCAGCGTGATCAGCCACAACGCCCTCAACCTGTACGGCGCGGTGCTGTCGCTGATCACCTTGGTGCAGACGTTCGCCTATCGCTGGATCCCGACGGCGAAAAGCCGTGCAGTGATTTCGATCATCGTGTTGCTGGCCTGCTGCTTCGCTGCGGTGGGCGCCTCGGCTGACTTCATCGGTCACTTCGTCGACATGGTGCTGGTGTTGCTGGTGGTGTTGGTGCCGTGGACGGCGATCAACCTGATCGACTTCTATGCGATCCACAAGGGCAAGTACGACATTCAGTCGATCTTCCAGGTCGACGGCGGCATCTACGGTCGCTATAACCCGCAGGCATTGCTGGCTTATGCGATCGGCATCGCCGTGCAGATCCCGTTCATGAACACGCCGCTGTACGTCGGCCCGGTGTCGGCGCACATCAACGGCGCCGACCTGTCCTGGCTGGTGGGTTTGCTGGTGACTTCGCCGCTGTATTTCTGGCTGGCCAATCGCGATAGCGCCTATCGTCGACGCATGACCGGCGGCAAGCTCGCGGGCAATCTCTGAGCGATGGAACACCATTGAACCAAGGCCCGCGCATTGCGGGCCCTGGACTTTGCGCTATGGTATTTTTCTGCGTCCGACACCCGGAAAAGGAAATCCCATGCTGCGAATACTCGGCAAAGCCTCATCGATCAATGTGCGCAAGGTGCTGTGGACCTGCGCCGAGCTGGACATTCCCTTCGCGCGCGAAGACTGGGGTTCGGGCTTCAAGTCGCCGAACACACCGGAGTTTCTCGCACTTAATCCCTGCGCCATGGTGCCGGTGATCCAGGACGGTGATTTCACGTTGTGGGAATCAAACACGATCATTCGTTATCTGGCGACGCGTTACGGTGGCGCGCATTTGTATCCCGCTGAGCCTATCGCCCGGGCACGGGTCGATCAGTGGATCGACTGGCAGGCCTCGGAGCTGAATCGCTCGTGGTCGTACCCGCTGATGGCGCTGGTGCGCAAGTCGCCGGATTATCAGGACCACGACGCTTTGGCCGCCGGTTGCCGGGACTGGACGCGCAACATGGAAATCCTCGATCGCCAACTGGAGAAGACCGGCGCTTACGTCAGTGGCGAGCAGTTTTCCCTGGCGGATATTCCGATCGGGCTGTCGGTCAATCGCTGGTTCGAAACACCGCTCGACCATGCGGATTTTGCTGCGGTGCGCGCCTATTACGACCGCTTGAATCAGCGCGACGGTTATCGTTTGTACGGGCGCAATGGCACGCCATAAAGAGGCGCTCGATCAGCCTTGCTCACGCACCACGCCACGCTCTTCAAGCAAGCGCACGAACATGCTCAGACTTCGCGACACCGTGCCCCGCCGCCACACCAGCCAAGTGGTCAGATAGCGGAAGTCCGCCGCCAGCGGCCAGACGCTGACCGTCGCGCTGCCGGGCATGCTCTGCAGCATTTTGCGCGGCATCAGAGCCAAGCCGGCACCGGCGCTGACGCAGGCGAGCATGCCGTGGTAGGACTCCATCTCGAAGATCTTGCCCGGCACGGCAGCGTCAGTGCTGAACCATTTTTCAAAATGGTGACGGTAGGAGCAGTTGGAACGGAACGCGTAGATATTTTCGCCGTTAACGTCCGTCGCACGTTCGACCGGTGAATGATTGAGCGGCGCGATGATGACCATTTCCTCCTCGAACGCCGGCACGCCCTCCAGCGCCGGATGTAGCACCGGGCCGTCGACAAATGCTGCGGCCAGGCGCCCGGAGAGCACGCCGTCGATCATTGTGCCGGACGGCCCGGTGGACAGGTCGAGGTCGACTTTCGGATGCAATTGGTTGTAGGCCGCGAGCAATTCGGGAATGCGCACTGCAGCAGTACTTTCCAACGAGCCCAACGGGAACGCGCCCTGGGGTTCTTCGCCCGCTACTGTGGCCCGGGCTTCTTGCACCAGATCAAGAATGCGCCGCGTGTACTCGAGAAAACTCCACCCGGCCGGTGAGAGCCGCAGACGGCTTTTCTCGCGGATGAACAGATCGACACCGAGATCCTGCTCCAGCTGTTTGATCCGCGTGGTCAGGTTCGACGGCACGCGATGGATCTGCGTAGCGGCAGCGCTGATGCTGCCGTGCTCGGCCACGGCCTTGAAGATTTCCAGTTGCACCAGATCCACAGTCATTCTCCAATCGTGAAAGAAACGATCTTTATTATTCAGTTTCCAGAAAACTAACGCCACCCTACTCTAGGCCCATCCGACGAACCTACAGGACAACGTCAATGAGCCAGATTTCCAGCCAGACCCACGCCATCTCGATCAACCCTGCCACCGGGGAGCAGATCGGTCATTACGCGTTTGAATCCGCCGCTGCCCTTGATGCAGCACTGACTCGCGCTGCCTTCGCTTTTGGCAAGTGGAAGCGCAAGCCACTACAGGATCGTTCGCGCCTGCTTACCGCCCTCGCCGGCGCGCTGCGTGAAACTGGCGAAGCCATGGCGACCATGATCACCCAGGAGATGGGCAAGCCGATCGCCCAGGCCCGTGGCGAAATCGAGAAATGCGCCAAGCTCTGCGAGTGGTACGCCGAACACGGCCCGGCCATGCTCGACGCCGAAGCCACCCAGGTTGAAGGTGGCAAGGCGCGCATCGAGTACCGTCCTCTGGGGCCGATTCTGGCGGTGATGCCGTGGAATTTCCCGATCTGGCAAGTGCTGCGCGGCGCGGTGCCGACGCTGATCGCTGGCAACACTTACGTGCTCAAGCACGCGCCAAACGTGATGGGCAGCGCTTACCTGCTGCGCGATGCGTTTGTTCGCGCCGGTTTTCCAGATGGCGTGTTTGAAGTGATCAACGTCACACCGGAAGGCGTTTCCACCGCTATCGCCGATTCGCGGATCGCCGCCGTGACCCTCACCGGCAGCGTCCGCGCCGGCATGGCCATCGGTGCTCAGGCCGGTGCGGCGCTGAAGAAATGTGTGCTGGAGCTAGGCGGCTCCGATCCGTTCATTGTGCTCAACGATGCTGATCTGGATGAGGCGGTGCATGCGGCAGTGGTCGGTCGTTATCAGAACTCCGGCCAGGTCTGCGCGGCGGCGAAACGCTTGATCATCGAACAAGGCGTGGTTGAGGAATTCACTCGCAAGTTCGTTGAAGCGACACGTCAGTTGAAGATGGGCGATCCGCTCAACGCTGACACTTACATCGGGCCGATGGCGCGGTTCGATCTGCGTGATGAACTTGATCAACAAGTGCGCGACACCCTTGAAGAAGGCGCGACACTGTTGCTCGGTGGCGGCAAGGTCGAAGGATCGGGCAACTACTACGAGCCAACCGTATTGGCCGATGTCACCGACCGCATGACTTCGTTCAAGCAGGAGCTGTTCGGCCCGGTCGCCTCGATCATCACCGCCCGCGATTGCGCGCACGCCGTGGCTCTGGCCAACGACAGCGATTTTGGCCTGACTACAACGATCTACACCGCCAACGTCGCGCTGGCCGAGCAACTGACCAGCGAGCTGGAAACCGGCGGCGTGTTCATCAACGGCTACTCCGCCAGCGACCCGCGCGTAACCTTCGGCGGCGTAAAGAAGAGCGGCTTTGGCCGTGAGCTGTCGCACTTTGGCGTACGGGAATTCTGCAACGCGCAGACCGTGTGGCTGGATCGCAAATAACCCAGACACAGCAGCAATTGTGGGAGCGAGCCTGCTCGCGAAAGCGTCCTGTCAGTCACCGAATGTATTGCCTGACACACCCTCTTCGCGAGCAAGCCCGCTCCCACACAAGAACCGCCGCTGGTAGGTAAAGTGCGGCGCAACACCTACCCACTGTGGGAGCGGGCTTGCCCGCGAAAGCGTCCTGTCAGTCACCGAATGCATTGCCTGACACACCCTCTTCGCGAGCAAGCCCGCTCCCACACAAGAACCGCCGCTGGTAGTTAATTCACGGCGCAACACCTACCCACTGTGGGAGCGGGCTTGCCCGCGAAAGCGTCCTGTCAGTCACCGAATGCATTACCTGACACACCCTCTTCGCGAGCAAGCCCGCTCCCACAAAGGGACCACCGCTGGTAGGTAATGCGCGGCGCAACACATACCCACTGTGGGAGCGGGCTTGCCCGCGAAAGCATTTTGTCAGTCAGCGAATGCATTCGCCTGACACACCCTCTTCGCGAGCAAGCCCGCTCCCACAAAGGAACCACCGCTGGTAGGTAAAGTGCGGCGCAACACATACCCAATGTGGGAGCGGGCTTGCAAGCGAAAGCATTTTGTCAGTCAGCGAATGCATTCGCCTGACACACCCTCTTCGCGAGCAAGCCCGCTCCCACAAAGGAACCTCCGCGGGTAGGTAAAGTGCGGCGCAACACATACCCACTGTGGGAGCGGGCTTGCTCGCGAAAGCATTTTGTCAGTCGTCAAATGCATTGCCTGACACGCCCTCTTCGCGAGCAAGCCCGCTCCCACACAAGAACCGCTGCTGGTAGTTAATTCACGTCGCAACACACCCACTGTGGGAGCGGGCTTGCCCGCGAAAGCGTCCTGTCAGTCACCGAATGCATTGCCTGACACACCCTCTTCGCGAGCAAGCTCGCTCCCACACAAGAACCGCCGCTGGTAGGTAAAGTGCGGCGCAACACATACCCAATGTGGGAGCGGGCTTGCCCGCGAAAGCATTTTGTCAGTCACCGAATGCATTGCTTGACACACCCTCTTCGCGAGCAAGCTCACTCCCACAAAGGAACCTCCCGGGTAGGTAAAATGCGGCGCAACACCTACCCACTGTGGGAGCGGGCTTGCCCGCGAAAGCATTTTGTCAGTCACCGAATGAATTGCTTGACACACCCTCTTCGCGAGCAAGCTCACTCCCACAAAGGAACCTCCCCGGGTAGGTAAAATGCGGCGCAACACCTACCCACTGTGGGAGCGGGCTTGCCCGCGAAAGCATTCTGTCAGTCACCGCTGCATTGCCTGACACACCCTCGTCGCGAGCAAGCTCACTCCCACACAGGAACCGACGCTGGTAGGTAAAGTGCGCCGCAACACCTACCCACTGTGGGAGCGGGCTTGCCCGCGAAAGCATTCTGTCAGTCACCGAATGCATTGCCTGACACACCCTCTTCGCGAGCAAGCCCGCTCCCACAAAGGAACCACCGCGGGTAGGTAAAGTGCGGCGCAACACATACCCAATGTGGGAGCGGGCTTGCCCGCGAAAGCATTTTGTCAGTCACCGAATGCATTGCTTGACACACCCTCTTCGCGAGCAAGCCCGCTCCCACACAAGAACCGCTGCTGGTAGTTAATTCACGTCGCAACACACCCACTGTGGGAGCGGGCTTGCCCGCGAAAGCATTTTGTCAGTCACCGAATGCATTGCCTGACACACCCTCTTCGCGAGCAAGCCCGCTCCCACACAAGAACCACCGCTGGTAGTTAATTCACGGCGCAACACATACCATTGTGGGAGCGGGCTTGCCCGCGAAAGCATTCTGTCAGTCACCGAATGCATTACCTGACACACCCTCTTCGCGAGCAAGCCCGCTCCCACAAAGGGACCACCGCTGGTAGGTAATGCGCGGCGCAACACATACCCACTGTGGGAGCGGGCTTGCCCGCGAAAGCATTTTGTCAGTCGTCAAATGCATTCGCCTGACACACCCTCTTCGCGAGCAAGCCCGCTCCCACACAAAAACCGCCGCTGGTAGTTAATTCACGGCGCAACACATACCCACTGTGGGAGCGAGCCTGCTCGCGAAAGCGTCCTGTCAGTCACCGCTGCATCGACTGACACACCCTCTTCGCGAGCAAGCTCACTCCCACAAACTCTGCTTCGATTTACAAATATTTCAACCAACTGATATCCCGGCGCCGCGCCTTGAGTGCCGAAAACCAGCGCACTGCCGGGAACAACACCACGGCAAGAACCATCGCCGCCAGCCACACCGCCGTCACCGTCGAAAAACCGAAATAGCTGCCCTGATTCAGGCCGAACAGCGCCACACCAATCAGGTACAACACCTTCAACACATACAAGTGCAGCAGATAGAAAAACATCGGCGCCGAGCCGAACACCGTCAGCCAGCCAATCCAGCGGCGACCCTGCACGCGCTCAAAGGCGAGCAGCAGCAACAGCCCCACGCTCACCGTCAACCCGATGAACAGCAGTGACGGCGGATATTTGGTGATATTGAAAAAACTCATCAGCGTCTGCACCAGCGAATCGCTGATCGCCCACGGCTTTTCGCCGTAGCCGTTGATCAAACGCAGCACCACAAATCCCAGCAATCCACCGGCCCCGGCCATCAGCAAACGACGCTGGCGCACCGCCGCTTCCATGCCCCGAGCGAACCACGGCCCCAGCGCGTACCCCAAACCGATCACACCGATCCATGGCAATAACGGATACGAGGTACGCAGGCGCAGGGTTTCGCTGATCTCGATCCAGCCGCGGTCATGCAGAATCGCCCAAGGCACATGCATCGCCGACTCGACCGGGAAATGCACCGCGTCGAGCAGATTGTGCCCGGCGATGATCGCTACGCTCAGCACCAGCAACACCGCACGTGGCAACCAGACCAGCAGCGCCAGCGCGACCATGCTCAGGCCGATCGCCCAGATCACCTGCAGGTAGATCACGCTCGGCGGCAACTGGAACGTCCAGGCGGAGTTCACCAAGGTGAACTCCAGCGCCACGAGGAACAAACCGCGCTTGAACAGAAACGCGCTGACATCGGCTTTACCGGCGTATTTTTCGCCGTACAACCATGCCGACAAACCGGTCAGCAAGACGAATACCGGCGCACACAAATGCGCCAATGTGCGGCTGAAAAACAGCGCCGGCTCGGTGCTGGTGATGTCCATCGGATCGGAGACTTGGCGGTGCAGCAGGAAGGTTTCGCGTACATGATCAAGTAGCATGAACAGGATCACCAGGCCTCTGAGCGCATCAATGGAGAGCAGCCGGCCAGTCGTCAGTGGGGCAGAACGGGGAAGCGCTGGGGTCATGGATCTTTCGCAATCGAGAGGAATAACACCGGGCAGCCACAATGCCGCCCTCGAATTTTGCGTTACCTTATAACATCAAAAAAGCAAAACCCAAACATCCCGACATCGAGGTTGCCCATCCACCCCAGCCTTCTATAGTGAACAGGTACGTCTTGCCCCTGAGCGTTGTCCATGATCAACACCCAACACCTGATCATCTGCGAGCACTGTGATTGCGTGTACGAGAAAGTCGTGCTCGCCAAACACCAGAAAACCCTGTGCGTGCGCTGCGGTGGCGTGCTGCAGCGTTTCAACGGCCTGACCATCGAGCAGCGTCTGGCATTGACGTTCACGGCGGCGATGCTGTGGCTGTTTGCCAATTTCTACCCGGTGATGAGCATCAGCCTCAAAGGCATGAAAAACAGCGCGACCCTGTGGGATTCGGTGCTCGCGCTGAGCCAGGGACCGATCACCTTCATCGCGATGGTCGCTGCTATTGCGATCATCATCGCCCCGGCGTTTCAGCTGGTGTTGCTGGTCTGGGTGTTGGGCTTTGCCCTCGGTCTGCGTCGAGCGCCGGGGTTCAATCTGTGCATGCGCTGGCTGGAGACCCTGCGCCCGTGGAGCATGCTTGAGGTGTGTCTGCTGGGGGCGATGGTCGCGGTGTTCAAACTCGCCGGCCTGCTCGATGTGCTGCCGGGGATCGGCCTGTTTGCCCTGGCGGTGCTGAGCCTGATGATGATCCGCATTGCCGGCCGTGACATCCGCGAACTCTGGGACATTTTATGAAGCGTCCACCGACCGCCAGCGAGCTCAACCTGTGCCTGTGCCACAGCTGTGGCCTGGCCTGCGACATGACCGACGAGCCCCACCAATGCCCACGCTGCGATGCACCGCTGCATCGGCGCAAGACCAATTCACTGACGCGCACCTGGGCGTACATGCTCGCTGCACTGGTCTTTTATATCCCGGCCAATCTGCTGCCAGTGATGAATACGGTGATGCTCGGCAACGGCGCCGACAGCACGATCATGAGCGGCGTGCTGGAGTTCTGGGAGGCCGGAGCGTGGGACATCGCCCTGATCATTTTCATCGCCAGTATCGCGGTGCCGGGGGTCAAGTTCGTCGCCCTGACCTTGCTGCTGGTCACGGTGCAGCGAAACAGCGATTGGGCGCGCAAGGAGCGTTCGAAGTTGTACCGCTTCGTCGAGCTGATCGGCTATTGGTCGATGCTCGACGTGCTGGTGGTCGCGCTGGTCGCGGCGCTGGTGAAGTTCCAGGCGCTGGGCGATATCGAGCCACGACCGGGCATCCTGTTCTTCGGCCTGGTCGTGGTGTTCACCATGCTCGCGGCGATGAGTTTCGACCCGCGCCTGATCTGGGACAGGGACACCAGCGACACGGTCAGCGACGCAGCGTCTGGAGCAGCACCTGCAACGGATGGCGCAGCGCCTGATCCGACTGGCGCTTGACCTGGCTGCGGCAGGAGTAGCCGGTCGCCAACGCCTCGCCCTGCTCCGCCGGCGCCTGCACCTGACGCGCCCACGACTGCTCGTAAATGACGGCCGAGGTCTGGCGGTTGCGTGCTTCGTGGCCATAAGTACCGGACATGCCGCAGCAACCGGTGGCTTGTGTGGCGAGCTTCAGACCGGCACGTCCGAAGACCTGTTCCCACTGGAGGGTCGCGGCCGGCGCGTTGGTTTTCTCCGTGCAATGTGCGAGCAGACGGAACGCTTTGGGTTGAGCCTCAGGCGTCCGTTCTGGCATGACCTTGAGTAACCATTCCTGCACCAGCGCCACTTCAGGACATTCATTCAAGCCCGGCACTTTCAGGTATTCCTGGCGATAGACCAAAGTCATCGCCGGATCCAGCCCCAGCAGCGGCACGCCGGTCTGCGCCAGCGCCTGCAACTGCTCAGTGTTACGCAACGCCGCACGATTGAACGCCGAGAGAAAGCCCTGCACGTGCAGCGGCTTGCCGTTGGCGCTGAACGGCGCGAGATAGACCTGATAACCCAGGCGCGAAATCAGCTCGACCAGATCAGCCAGCAGCGGCGCTTCGAAATAGCGGGTGAAGGCGTCCTGCACGATGACCACGCTGCGTTCGCGTT
The DNA here is from genome assembly GCA_030544685.1 of Pseudomonas sp. B21_DOA. Lineage (NCBI taxonomy): Bacteria > Pseudomonadati > Pseudomonadota > Gammaproteobacteria > Pseudomonadales > Pseudomonadaceae > Pseudomonas > Pseudomonas sp. B21_DOA. The sequence continues at coordinate 4,422,389 of CP086683.1, forward strand.
GCTCTGAGGTCAGTGCCGACAGCGTTGCAACCGTTGCTGGCTGCACCTGCCAACGGCGCATCGCCGCGTGGAAATCGAAACGGCTGAGCAACGGCACATCGACCATGCCACCGATCCGCGCCAGTGCGCCACGCACCCAGCCCGCGCCCATCAAGCCGTTGTACAGCGCCGGAATATGCGCCATGTACGGAATGGTGTATTCCAGCGAGGCAATCAGGTAATCCCGTGCCGGACGCAGATAACGACTGTGATACAGCTCGAGAAAACGCGAGCGGAATTCCGGCACGTTGACCTTCACCGGGCACTGCCCCGCGCAGGATTTACAGGCCAGACAACCGGCCATGGCGTCGTACACCTCATGGGAAAAATCCGCCGACGGATCGCGGCTGTTGCGCCAGCGCTGCCACAGCGTGCTGAAAAACGCCGGTTTACGGATTGCGTCCGAGAGCACATCGACACCCGCCTCGCCCTGCAACCGCAGCCATTCGCGAATCAATGAAGCGCGGCCCTTGGGCGATTGCGCGCGTTCGCGGGTGGCTTTCCACGACGGGCACATGGCGTCATCGGGGTCGAAGTTGTAGCAGGCGCCGTTACCGTTGCAGTGCATGGCCGCGCCGTAGCTTTGCCAGACTTTCTCGTCGATCTGCCGATCCAGCTCGCCGCGCAGGGTCACTTCATCGATTTTCAGCAGCGCTGCGCCGCTGCTCGCTGGCGTGGCGATTTTGCCCGGGTTGAACTGATTGAAAGGGTCGAACGCTGCTTTCAAGGCTTGCAGCGCCGGGTACAACTCGCCGAAGAATGCCGGCGCGTATTCCGAACGCAGGCCCTTGCCATGCTCGCCCCAGAGCAGGCCGCCGTAGCGCTGGGTCAGCGCCGCTACGCCATCGGACACCGGGCGTACCAGCGCCGCTTGCTGCGGGTCTTTCATGTCGAGGATCGGCCGCACGTGCAGCACGCCGGCGTCGACATGGCCGAACATGCCGTACTGCAAACCGTGGCTGTCGAGCAAATCGCGTAGCTCGGCGATGTATTCGGCCAAGTGCTGCGGCGGCACTGCGGTGTCTTCAACGAACGGCTGCGGGCGGGCTTCGCCGGCGACGTTGCCGAGCAGGCCCACCGCCCGCTTGCGCATGCCGTAGACCTTGTTCACCACTGCCTGACCGACCGCCAGCGTATGCCCGAGGCGCTCCACCGTGCGGTCGTTTTGCAGGTGTTCGAGGAACGCTTCGACGCGGCGTTGCAGGTCTTCGGGATCGTCACCGCAGAACTCGACCAGGTTGATGCCCAGCGTCGGCCGCTCAGCGTTTTCAGGAAAATATTCGGCAACGCCGTGCCAGACGATGTCCTGCATCGCCAACAGCAAGACCTTGGAGTCAACGGTTTCAATCGACAACGGCTTGAGCGCCATCAACGCCCGCGCATCACGCAAGGCATCCATGAACCCGGCATAGCGGATATTCACCAGCATCGTGTGTTTGGGAATCGGCAGCACGTTGAGCCGCGCTTCGACGACGAAGCCCAGCGAGCCTTCAGCGCCACAGAGCACGCTGTTGAGGTTGAAGCGCTGATCGGCCTCGCGCAGATGCGCCAGGTCATAACCGGTCAGGCAGCGGTTGAGATCGGGAAAGCGTGCTTTGATCAGCTCGCCCTGTTCATCAATGATCTGCCGCGCACAACGATAAACTTCGCCGACGCGATCATCGCGGGCGCACTGCGCTGCAAGCTCATCCGCGGCCAGCGGCAGGCCGTGCAGACACTCGCCGCCGCGCAGGATCATCTCAAGCTCCAGCACATGGTCGCGGGTCTTGCCGTAGGTGCAACTGCCCTGGCCGCTGGCGTCGGTGTTGATCATGCCGCCGACCGTGGCGCGGTTCGAGGTCGACAGTTCCGGGGCGAAAAACAGCCCGGCGGATTTCAGGGCGGCGTTGAGCTGGTCCTTGACCACACCGGCCTGCACCCGCACCCAGCGCTGTTCAACGTTGATTTCCAGAATGCGATTCATGTGCCGCGACAGGTCGACGACGATGCCGTCCGTCAGCGATTGGCCGTTGGTGCCGGTGCCACCGCCACGCGGGGTGATCACCACTTTCTCGTACGCTGGTTCGGCAATCAGCCGCGCCACACGTGCAACGTCTTCGGCGTCCAGCGGAAACACCGCCGCTTGCGGCAAGCGCTGATAGATCGAGTTGTCGGTCGCGAGCACCACGCGGCTGGCGTAATCAGCGCTGATTTCCCCGCGAAAGCCGCTGTCTTTCAGGGCGGCGAGGAATTGTTGGTAATCGCCGGTCAGGGCTTTGGCAGGCGACAGCTGGGCAATCATCGGTCGGGTCATCTCGGTCAAATCGGGCTGTGTGGCGGTGAACAGTTGTGCGCAAGGAATGATTGCGTCAGGCTCCGCCATCTGATTGCGCCCATGTTCATTGCTGGCCAGCCATCGAACAAGCGTAAATTCGACCCGTTATCGATGAGTTTTACGAATGAATCCGCGCACCCTTACACCGTCCATGTCGCTGCTGCTGGCTTTCGAGGCCGCCGCTCGGCATGAAAGCTACACCCGCGCCGCCCATGAACTGTCACTGACGCAGAGCGCGGTCAGCCGTCAGGTGCAGATTCTCGAGAAGATGCTCGGCATGCGCCTGTTCAGCCGCGAAGGCCGGCAGGTGGTGCTGACGGATGTCGGGCGCATGTATCAGCGCGAGCTCAGCGAAGCCCTCGGACAGATTCGCAGCGCAACCTTGCAGGCGATGGCGTTTGGTTCGGGCATCCATAGCCTGCGCCTGGCGACGCTGCCAACCTTCGGTTCGAAATGGCTGCTGCCACGGTTGAAGGATTTCTACACGGCGCACCCGGGCATGACCGTGCACCTGCATTCGCGGATCGAAACCATCGACTTCGACACCAGCGAAATCGACGCGGCCATCTGTGTCGGCGGCGGTGAGTGGCCAGGCCTGACCGCCCTGCCCCTGCACACCGAAGAACTGGTGGCGATTGCCAGCGCGCAGCTGTCGGCGACTGAACGCGACGAGGCCGAGCGGCACATGGCCGGGCAGTTGCTGCTCAACGTCAGCAGCAATGCCCAGGCATGGGCGGAATGGTTCAGCCATCATCAACTGCCGCATCGCAGCATGCGAATCGGGCCAAGCTTCGAAATGACCTCGCACTTGATTCAGGCAGTACGCGCCAATATCGGCGTCGGCCTGGTGCCGCGGATTCTGGTCGAAGACGAATTGCTCAAGGGCGAATTGCTGCAACTGGGAGAGCCGATTACCAGCCGACGCAGCTATTACCTGGTGTACCCGCCGCGTAATGAGAATCTGCCTTCGTTGAGAGCGTTTCGGGATTGGCTGCTCGAGACGCTTTGACTCGTGGGCCCCATCGCGGGCAAGCCCGCTCCCACAGGTATTGTGTCGCTCACAAATTTTGCATCCGACAAAGACCCTGTGGGAGCGGGCTTGCCCGCGATGGGGCCCGTCCCGACCACCTCAAAACCTCGGCTTGACCGCCCGCCAATCCGCCTTGTACCGCTGCATCTGCCGCACGTCATCGCGCTGGCGAATCCCGCACGTCAGGTACTGGTCATGCAGCTTGGCCAGTTGCTCATGATCCAGCTCCAGCCCGAGCCCCGGCGCGCGGGTGATCTTCACGCAGCCATCGACAATCGGCAGCTTGCCGCCCTTGATCACTTCCTCGTCCGGCTCCTGCCACGGGTAGTGGGTGTCACAGGCGTAATCCAGATTCGGCACTGCCGCCGCGACGTGCGCCATGGCCATCAGGCTGATGCCCAAGTGGGAATTGGAATGCATCGACACGCCGAGGCCGAACACGTCGCACATTTTCGCCAGCGTCTGCGTATCCCGCAGGCCACCCCAGTAATGGTGGTCGGCGAGGACAATCTGCACGCTGTTCTGCGCAACGCTGCGGCGGAACTCGTCGAAATCGGTGACGACCATATTGGTCGCCAAGGGCAGACCGGTGCGCTTGTGCAGCTCAGCCATGCCATCAAGGCCCGGGGTCGGATCTTCGTAATACTGCAGGTCATCGCCGAGCAGTTCGGCCATGCGAATCGCCGTCTCCAGCGACCAGTTGCCGTTCGGATCGATGCGCAGCGGCAATCCCGGAAAAGCTTTCTTCAGCGCCTTGATGCAAGCCACTTCATGCTCCGGCGGCAAGGTACCGGCCTTGAGCTTGATGCTCTTGAAACCGTAGGCTTCGATCATTCGCGCTGCCTGGGCGACGATCTGCTGCTCGTTCAGCGCCTCGCCCCAGTTGTCCGGTTTGTAGGGCGATTCGATATGTTCGGCGTATTTGAAAAACAGGTAAGCGCTGAACGGCACTTCATCGCGGATCGCGCCGCCGAGCAGGTCCACCAGCGGCACGTTCAGGTAGTGCGCTTGCAAATCGAGAAACGCTACTTCAAACGCCGAGTAGGCATTGCTCACCGCTTTGCTGGCGTGGGAACCGGGGGCCAGTTCAGCGCCAGCAATGCTCGCCGGTTTATTTGCCGCCACGGTGGCCTGCACGATCGCGCGTAACTGATTGAGGTTGAACGGATCAAGGCCGATCAACTGGCTCTGCAATTGTTGCTGGATCGCCAGCGCCGGGGCATCGCCGTAGCTTTCGCCGAGGCCGATGTAGCCGTTGTCACTCTCGATCTCGATGATCGAGCGCAAGGCAAAGGGTTCGTGGATGCCACTGGCGTTGAGCAGTGGCGGATCACGGAAGGCAATCGGGGTGACGCTGACACGGGTGATTTTCAAGATGACGCTCCTGACAGATCAACAATCGATTCAGTGGCTCGCGGCCGGACGAGCCGGCGCCACAACGGCGGCTTCGTCACTTGGCTTTGCCGGGGTTTGGCCTTTGGCGCCGGGCGCCGTGCGGGCGAAGAAGATCACTACGGCGGCGATCAGCGATGTCGCCGCAAGGCCATACAGGCCGCCCTCGATGGAGCCGGTGGTTTGTTCAAGAATGCCGAACGCGGTCGGCGCGACGAAGCCGCCAAGGTTGCCGATGGAGTTGATCAGCGCGATCACCGCCGCAGCGATGCGCGCATCCAGATAGCTTTGCGGAATCGGCCAGAACAGCGCCGACGCCGCTTTGAAACCGATGGCGGCAAAGCAGATGGCGACGAAGGCAAACACCGGCCCGCCGGTGGTCGACATGAACATACCGATGGCGGCGATAACCAAGGTCAGCGCGACCCAGGCCTGTTGGAATTTCCATTTGCCGGCCATCGCCGCGAAGCCGTACATGGCGACAATCGAAATGATCCACGGAATCGAATTGAGCAGCCCGACCTGGAAATCACCGAGGTTGCCCATCTTCTTGATCATGCTCGGCAGCCAGAACGTCGCGCCGTAAATGGTCAGCGCGATGGAGAAATAGATGAAGCAGAACAGCGCGATCTGCCGGTCAGCCAGCAGCTTGAACATCGATGGTTTGGCGACTTGTACTGCTTCGCGAACGCGTTGTTCTTCGGCAATCGCCGCGACCAGCGCTTCGCGCTCTTCCTCGCTCAGCCACTTGGCTTGACGCGGGTGTGATTGCAGCCAGAACCAGACGAATGCGCACAACACCACCGACGCTGCGCCTTCGATCAGAAACATCCACTGCCAGCCGTGCATGCCGAGCCCGCTGATATGCAGCAGCGCACCGGACACCGGGCCGGAAATCACCGAGGCAATCGCCGAGCCGCTGAGAAACACCGCCATGGTTTTGCCGCGCTCGGACGCTGGCAGCCACTGGGTGAAGTAATAAATGATCCCCGGGAAGAACCCAGCCTCGGCCGCGCCCAGGATAAAGCGCAGTACGTAGAAGCTGGTTTCACCCTGAACGAAAGCCATGGCCATGGCCGCGGCGCCTCAGGTGAACATGATCCGGGTCAGCCAGACCCTCGCGCCATAGCGCTGCAGCAGCATGTTCGAGGGCACTTCGAACAGTGCGTAACCGATGAAAAACAGCCCGGCGCCAAGTCCGTACGCCGCTGCGCCGATACCCAGATCGGTTTCCAGATGGCTGCGCACGAAACCGATATTCACCCGGTCGATGTAATTGACGATGAACATCACCACGAACAGCGGCAGGACGTGGCGTTTGACCTTGGCGGCGGCGCGGGCGAGCACCGTGATGTCCGGCGGACTCTGGAGGGTTTTCAAGGGGCGACTCCCGATCTTGTTTTTTAGGGATGACTTGAAGCGATGAGCCGATCATGGACGTCGCGCATTGATCCCGTCTAATCTAAACAGGCATTCGATTGATACCCGGATTAGATCAATGTTCGAACTTACCCAGCTGCGCTGCTTCACTACGGTCGCCACCGAACTCAACTTTCGCCGCGCCGCCGAACGCTTGAACATGACTCAGCCACCGCTGAGCCGGCAGATTCAGCTGCTGGAGCATCACCTCGGCGTCGAGTTGTTCACCCGCAGCACCCGCAGCGTTGCGCTGACGGCGGCGGGCCGGGCATTTTTTGTCGAAGCGCAGAATCTGCTGGAGCGCGCGCAGCAAGCGGCAGTCACCGCACGCCGGTTTGCAGAGGGCGACATTGGCTCGGTGAACATCGCGTTCGTCGGCAGCGCGGTGTATGAGTTTCTGCCAAAGGTGATCGCCGAAGCGCGGCTCAAACAGCCTCAGGTGAAAATCGATCTGGCAGAGATGAATACCTATCAGCAGCACGAGGCCTTGCGCGCTCGTCGTATCGACCTGGGCATCGCCCGGGCGCCATTGCAGGAACCGGGCTATGCCACCGAATGCCTGGTGCGCGAACCATTTGTGCTGGCAGTGCCGAGCGGGCATCGGTTGGCCAATGCATCTGAGGTATCAGTGGCTGATCTGGATAAACAACCGTTCCTGATGTACTCCCATGAAGCCTATCCGCCGTTCAACGAACTGTTGACCGGCACGCTGCGCTCAGCGCGGGTGGCGCCGGATTACGTGCAGTGGCTGGGCTCGTCGCTGACCATTCTGGCGCTGGTCAACGCTGGCATGGGTCTGGCGCTGGTACCACGTTGCGCGACCAGCGTGGTGTTCAGGAATGTGGTGTTTCGCGAGATCGATCTGGGCGAAGGGGTGCAGAGCGAACTGCATCTGATCTGGCGTGAGAACAATGACAACCCGGCGTTCGCGATGTTGCTGGAGGCGATTCGCCGGGCGGTGGTGCAGGGTTGGGGCTGAAAATTATTGTGGCAACCTGTATTTGAGTGGCGGCGGAGCGCTCGGGGCTTTGATCAACGGCTCCTCCAGCGGCTTGCCGTCAGGACCAGTGAACAGGCGTTCGTATTGCTTTGGCATTGGTCGCGGTGCTCTTGCAGTCGTCATGATGAACCCTCTGATACCGGGCTGAATTCAACCCACTTAACTTGCGCGGAATCTATCAGCAAAATTTCGGCACCAAAAGGCGTCGACTTGCCATCGTCATTAACCCAACGTGGATTCTGCATCACGAATTGCCCACAACTGGATTCGGACGGCCACTCGACAGGCCAGCCAAACACGCGCCTCTCGTCATGTAAATGCAGGGTTATGAACCGGTCGAACTGGGCGAAAGCGCAGAACCATTCACTGGGGAAAGAAGATTGTTTCGTGACGTTTCGCTTACGTAACCAGCCGTGCAATTTGTCACTCGTAGCCAGGTAACAGGCAAACAAACCCAGCATCAGCGAAAACACAAATGCCCAGAGCGTTTGCGCCCGATCATCCCAGCTTCCTAATGAAAAACCCTTCGAGCCAACCCACAAACAGAGGTTGCCCACCGCCAACACCGCGCCCTGAATCACAAAAGTAAATATCAGCGCCTGCACGATCTGGCCGAACGTATCCGGTCGCTTGAATGCCGTAAGTGAATAGAAGATCCAGGTCGATAGAAAACCTGGGATTAGATACTGCAACAGCGGAATGATGTCCTTGACCAGATCATCCATGATCCGAGACTCCTTTCAGTCATGCCGATCCCGTCACGGGCCGACATTCAAAGCCTAGTCAAGGATCCTGCTGCGCCTCGCGGGCAACTGTCACAGCTCATTGCGAGCGTTTGGCGGGAGTCTCCATCCAATGAAAAAAGGCAGACACCGAACTTCGGTGTCTGCCTTTTTGAGATCCGGGCGCCCGGTTACAGGCAGTCACGCACCGATTGGCGCAGCGATCCGGACTTGGCCCAAGGCGGCCCCTGATAGAGGGACACTTTGCTGCCGTCCTTGTATTTGACGATATCGAGAATCTCATCCGCCGTGATAATGCTCGGCGCGGTAATCCGGTAGCCGTTGGAAATCGACGTCTGCGAAGTCTTGGCCACGTCCTTCTGCCACAGCGGTAACAAACACGCGGCATATTCCTTGGGAGGCTTGTCACTGGTCTTGCTGAGGTTTGGCTCGCCCGGCACCAGCGATGCTGGTAACGAGCAACCCGTCAACAGGGCCAGTGCAAAAGTGCCGATCCATACGCGCATGCTGTTTACCTGTTCCGAAAAAACGTGAATGTACCGTTTAACGGCGTGCACATCCATCGTGGCACCCCGCCGTTACCGGGGTTTGGACAATTTTTTACATCGGTTCAGCCGGGCGTCAGATGGCCTGGCCCCAGGTGGAAAAATGCGACTACTCTTTCCTACCGAGAATGTTCTGGAGGTGATCATGCGGCTCAATGAATACGAACACGAACTTCAACGGGATTTGCAAAGCGTGGCGTCGGACCTGAGGTGGTCGGCGGTCGACCTCAAGCGCATCGCTGAGCAATTGCGCAAATCCGGTAACGAGGCCGACGCTCAGACTGTATTGCGGTCTTGCGAGATCCTGCAAAGCGACGAGGAAAGATTGCAGATTTATGCCAAGGAGGTAAAAGCCCGGACCATCAGCCGAACCAAGGTTCACTGAAGCACTTGAAGGCCTCAAACAAGAAGCCCCGGTCGAAACCGGGGCTCTTTCGTTACAACGGGTCAGCCGCCACTGTGGCTTTGCACTTGCCTGGAGCGTTTTTGTAACCGGGAAGCGCCGCCGCGTAAGCCATCGCTTCCTCCCTGCTGGTGAATGACGCCAATCGGTCGCCCTGCGTGCAGACTCGCCATGGCCCGTTGTTCACGCTGAGCACGTCATAACCGTTCATGTGCAGCTTGTTCAGCATTGGAATGCTCATGAGCACCTCCTGTTTGCCAACGGTGTTTTCGGTGTACGGGCTTACCTTACACCCGCTCCCCGCTGCGGTGTAAACCGGATTCGCCCTGGCACATGTCAATTCACTGGCACTTTTTGCTACGCAAATGGCTCCGAATCAAGAGGGAACCTTTAAATCCGCTTGCGGCTCGAATATTGCAGATTGATTACAGTTTTATGACACGCATCAACAAGGCAATTATGAAAGTACGCGCCACCGTCATTTGCGAGCAGGATCGCCATATCCTCCTGGTGCGCAAACCCCGCCATCACTGGTCATTACCCGGCGGCAAGGTCGAACCCGGGAAACCCGTGCGGCGGCAGCCGTGCGCGAGTTGCAGGAGGAAACCGGGCTCAATGCTGAGGACGTCCTGTACCTGATGGACTTTCAGGCGGGCAGTACGCGGCATCACGTCTATGAGGCTTCGGTGGTCAACATTGACGATGTGCGCCCGCAGAACGAAATTGTCGATTGCATCTGGTATCCGCTCGATGCCGTGCAGAATCTCGAAACCAATGACGCGACGCGGCGCATTGTGCAGGCTTTCCAACGGCGCTTATAAGAGGTCAGCCCGCGAAAGCCCGGCGTCCTGCGCTCATTTCAGTGCGCAGTTCAGCGATGAAATTGGAAATATCGCGAATCGTGACCAAATTTTCGGGAGATACGCCATCAAGCAACAGCTCGACGCGTCCACTGCCCGGCTCGTACACCTTGATGCGCAATAAACCTTGTGCGGTTGGCGCGCAATCACATTTGTAGTTCGGGAAGCCTGACTCGACGATGCGACAAATATCGGCAATGGCAAGCATGGGCGGACGCCTCGCAGGCGGAAAATCGATCCACCGAGCATAGATGCAGGACGCGTTTATTGCCTGATCCGCAAATGCCAAACCGATCACAAATTATCAACGCCACTCAATGCGCATCGTGATCCCAGATCCAGTTCCACATTCCGGGCAGATTCACCGGTTCCGCGCTTTGCTGAACCGTACGCGCCAGGGCAGCTTTTTCCAGAGCAGCCTGATCGTCGTAGAACGGCTTGTTTGCCAGTGTAACCCCTGTTGCCGCCGCGCTTTCGAGCAGAATCTGCAGATATTCTCGGGCGTGGCGCGCCGTGTAGCGATTGAGATCATGGAACGTCACTACCACCGGAACCACACCATCCACCGTCGGCAATTGGCCAAGGGCAATGCGCTCACGCACTTGCGATAACTGCCGCAACATGTTCGCCCGACGCCGAGGGCTGGCGTTGAAGCCCCAGATCTTGCCGTCGTTGGCGCTCAAGTCCGTGAGCAAGACGTGCAAGCCGTGTTTTTGATAGGCCGCAAATGTGCGCTTGTCGTAGTTCCAGAACGGCGGGCGCAACAGCTTGGGCGGCGCTCCGGTAATAGCGGCGATGTCAGCGCTGCCATCGGTCAGCGATTGCTCCAGTTCTTGCGGCTCAAGCAAGCGATGATTGGTGTGCCAGTGAGTCGCGGTGTGAAAGGCGAGGATATGTCCCTCTACGTGCTCACGGCGCATGAGGCTGCGACCAATCTCGCTGTCACCCGCTCTGGATGCTCTGGTCTGCACGAAAAATACGGCTTTGATGTCTGCCTGCACCGGATTGCTCTTGAGGCTGTCGAGCACCGTGGCCGTGGGGTTCCACCACCCTGAAGCGCTGGGACCATCATCGAACGTCAGCAAAAAACGCACGGGCGGCTGGGTCTTCAGTCGCGTTTCGGTTTGCGCGGTCATTTCGATCGGCGCGGCAATGCAGCCGGCCAGACCGAACGCGATGAGCGCCGCACAGAGAAGTTTGCATCCGGATGTCATGTTTGCCCTGAGTCCGGCCGCAGCCGTCGTGTTGTCGAATGGCAAAACTCCCTCGCCCGTTACCCTCCCCGCGCTGCTATCGGCGAGCGCAGGTTGGATAAGGTACACAGGGTTTGGTTCCGGTGCCGGTTTTCAGTGCGTCAAGGCTTGTTGAAATGAGGTGTCGATGATCCCCGCCGTGGCCAACGGTGCCGGCAGTGCTTTGACTTTGAACAGAAAGTCCGCCGTGCTCTGCAAATCCGCTGCCGCCTGCTGATTCACCGGCCCGACGGTCATGTGCGCTTGGCGTAACCAATGGCGCGAGACCTGCTGGTCGAGGTTAGCCTTTTTCGCCCAGAGATCGGCGTATTCGTCGGTGTGGTTATCAACCCAGGCGCGCGCCTGTTTGAGACGTCCGAGAAAATCGGCAATCGCCGCGCGCTTGCTGTCGATGGAAGGCGTCGACGCAGCAATGGCGCTCAGCCCTGGCATCAGGTTTTTGCGGTCAGAATCGGTCGAGCGCCAGAGAACACGATCTGTTGCGAGATATACGGTTCCCACACCGGAAAGGCATCGATACTGCCTTGCGGGAGAGCGGCGGCCGCGTCGATCGGCATCAGCTTGACCAAGTCGACGTAGTTTTCCGGCAGGCCGCCCTGCTCCAGCGCGCGCAAGGTCAGTTGCTGACTCCAGGCTCCGGGCCAATACGCGACCTTCTTACCTTTGAGATCGGCAATGGTCTTTACCGGTGAATCCTTTGGCACCAACAGAGCAATGGTGTCCGGATTCTGCCGCGACACGCCAATCAGTTTCACCGGTGCCTGTTTGGCAGCGAGAAACAGGAAGCCCGAGTCGCCGAGAAACCCCAGATCCAGCGAGCCGGTCTGCAACGCTTCAGCGAGCGGCGCGGCAGCCTGGAAGTGTTTCCAGTCGACTGAGTAAGGTGCGTCTTTCAACACGCCCGAGGCTTCAATCGAAGCGCGAATGTTGTAGTAATTTTGGTCGCCAACATGCAGAACCACAGGCTCTGTTGCGTGGGCGACTGGGGCCGTGAACAAGGCTACGGTCAGTGCACGGCGTAGGAAACGAGACAGCTTCATGGCGAGTCCTGCAAAGGGAATTGCATAGACCATAACGCTCTTGATTTCTGTTTTTAAATTCTAATTTTGCATAACCTAAGCACGGTATTTGCGCGTCTTCGAAACAGATGTGCTGGCGCGACTAGACTGAAATTTCCTGGAGGAGATTTCAGTCATGTGCGGAAGACTCACGCAGTACCGTGGGATTCATGATTTCGTTGCGGTGTTGAGCATTCCCGATGCGTTGGTCAATCACGTGGGCGATGCGCCGCTGGATCGCTACAACGCAGCGCCCACCACTGCGCTGGCGGTTCTGCATCAGCACGAGCAGACCATCCATGCCGACGATCTGCGCTGGGGCTGGCGGCCGCATTGGGCGAAGGATCGCCCGCCCCTATCAACGCTCGGGTAGAGAAGGTCGCCCACGGCGCGTTCTTCCGGGCAATCTGGCGCCAGCGGCTGATCGTGCCGGTCGATAATTGGTTTGAGTGGGTTGATAGCGGGGAAAATCCCGACAGCCCTGGTTGATCCGTCGGGCGGATCACACCCCGGTTTTCTGCGCTGGCATCGGCCAGTTCCCGGCGCCGGGAGTTTCGGCAAGGGAAGATGACGGTTTCGTCATCATCACCGCTGACAGCCTGGGCGGCCTGCTCGATATTCATGATCGCCGCCCGGTGGTCTTCGATTCGGCGCGAGCTCGGGAATGGCTTGATCCTGCTACGCCAGTGGAACGAGCCGAGCAAATGCTGCTGTTCGAGGGTGAGCACAGTGATGCCTTCGAATGGTACAAGGTCGGCAAAGCGGTCGGTAATACGCGTAATCAAGGTGCGCAATTGATAGAACGGGTCGACTAAATAATTACTTTATCGCTGCGTTAATCAAGCGAGCCCTCCACTGAATCCCGCGCGTTACAAAAAGTGTTTCAATCGCGATACACCCTCGTAAAACAGCCGTTTGAGCGAATCAACCGCCTGTCAGACATTTCGACTGTCATACATACATTTTCCCGCGCTGCGGATAGCATGCGCGCCGCCTTTCCGATTGGTATACCAATTGACCAAAGAGTCAAAGAAATCAGGAATCCATCAACAACTTTCAAGCCTTGCAGAGAAATAAGTGAGCGACGATTTTGCAATCAAACAGGTCAGCGGCCTGAAGTGTGTCCATCTGTCCAAGACAGAACGCCTGGAACTCGACTGTTTTATCGGCCATTACATCAAGACCCGAAACCTGCACAGCGTGCCCGACATCGAGCGCACCTTGCGCAGCACCCTTGAGGGTTATCCCGGCCATCCGCCGGTGATGGTCAATGAGCTCAATGCGTGGATCGATCGAACGTTGGGGTACCGAGCGACCTACCCGGACTTCACGCAGCTGGAAGACCTCTGAAACGCGAAAAGCCCCGCTGATGCGGGGCTTTTCGTAGGCGTTGTTCAAGGCTTCAAAGGCCGCTCCTGGTCGCGGTCCGACAGCTCGCGGCTGTCATCGTGCTTCCAGGTTTTTTCCTGCCGTTTTTGCCGCTCGATTTCTTCTTCAGTTGGCTCATCATCTTCCGCACGCGTTTGCTCGGTTGCCATGTGCACCTCACCTCAGAACAGTTGCTGTCGTTAAAGGGTAGAACACTTTTGCGCGCCCGAATTCACCAAGGAATTTTGTCCCGCGCGGCGTACCATAGCGCCATCCACCCTTACGTCAGGAAGACACCATGCTGTACCGAATCGCCGCCGACGGGCTGGTGCTGTTTCACTTGTGTTTCATCTTGTTCGTGCTGTTCGGCGGGCTGCTGGTGCTGCGCTGGCCACGGTTGATGTGGCTGCACTTGCCGGCGGCCGCATGGGGCGTGGCGGTTGAAGTGCTGCACCTGACCTGTCCATTGACCTACTGGGAAAACCTGATGCGCCACGCGGCCGGGCAGACCGAATACGCCGGTGGCTTTATCGAGCATTACATCTGGCCGATCATCTATCCGGCAGGTCTGACCCCACAGATTCAATTGGCGCTTGGTAGCGTGGTGCTGGCGATCAACCTGATCGTCTATGCGCGATTGCTGCGCTCGTGGAAATTGCGCCGCGCCCGGCGCATTCCGTTCTAACGCGAGGCCGGTTTCAACGTTTCCAGCCACTGCGGATCGAAGCGTGGCTGGTCTGGATCAAGGCCCTGCGTCAGCATTTGCGCCTTGTGCTGTTCGACTTCGTCACGCAGTTGTCCGTGATCGCTGGAGTTGCCGTCCAGTTCGTGCATCTGCAGCAATCCAAGGTGGTAGAAACGCAACACCTTCATCGCCGTCGGATCATTGTTATGCACCGCCCCTGTCACCTGGTGCATGACATTGGTGATGCTCATCAGGCTACGCTTGAGACGCCAGCTGTACACCGCCGGAGCCATCCAGGTCTGGTGCCAGAAACGCCCGCGCAACAGCGCTGCGGTCAGCAGAAATGCCACAAATACCCCGCCAACATTGAAGCGCAAATTATCCCCGTCGGGCTCTCCGAACACTGCCACCGCGACAGACGAAAACAGCATGGCCAACAGCAGAAACAGCATGGCGATGATGACCGTGCTGCGGCGGGTCTGCTGACGAAAGGTAGCGGGGTCCATCGGCTGAATCTCGAACATCAAAATGACTTCCCTGAGTGACAAAAGGCGCAACGGAAAAAACTCGCCGGCGCATTATCGCATCGCACCGGGTTTTAGCTATGCTGGGGCTCCTTTTCATCTTTTCAGCGTCCAACGGGGACATGGCGGTATAACGCAGATCGTGCCATCTTCATTCATGGATTACACACTATTCGGATGCCCTCCGCTGCGTTGCGGATGGCATCGTTTTAAGGATCACTGCATGACCCAACGACACGTAATCAATGCCTCGGTCAGCCCGAAAGGCAGTCTGGAAACCCTTTCTCAACGTGAAGTCCAGCAGCTGAGCGAAGCCGGATCCGGCAGCACCTACACCCTCTTCCGCCAGTGCGCCCTGGCCATCCTCAACACCGGCGCGCATGTCGACAATGCCAAGACCATCCTCGAAGCCTACAAGGACTTCGAAATCCGCATTCACCAACAGGATCGCGGTGTGCGCCTGGAGCTGCTGAACGCTCCGGCCGACGCGTTCGTCGACGGCGAGATGATCGCCAGCACCCGCGAGATGCTCTTCAGCGCCCTGCGCGACATTGTCTACACCGAGAACGAACTCGACAGCCAACGCATCGACCTGAGCAATTCCCAAGGCATCAGCGACTACGTGTTCCATCTGCTGCGCAACGCGCGCACCCTGCGCCCGGGCGTCGAGCCGAAAATCGTGGTGTGCTGGGGCGGTCACTCGATCAACACCGAAGAATACAAATACACCAAGAAAGTCGGCCATGAGCTGGGTCTGCGCAGCCTCGACATCTGCACCGGTTGCGGCCCCGGCGTAATGAAAGGCCCAATGAAAGGCGCAACCATCGCCCATGCCAAACAGCGCATCCATGGCGGTCGCTACCTTGGCCTGACCGAACCAGGCATCATCGCTGCCGAAGCGCCTAACCCGATCGTCAATGAGCTGGTGATCCTGCCGGACATCGAAAAGCGTCTGGAAGCCTTCGTTCGCGTTGGCCACGGCATCATCATTTTTCCGGGCGGCGCCGGTACTGCCGAAGAATTCCTCTACCTGCTCGGCATCCTCATGCACCCGGACAACGCAGGCCTTCCCTTCCCGGTCATCCTCACCGGACCGAAGCATGCCGCGCCGTATCTGGAACAGCTGGATGCGTTCGTCATCGCGACCCTCGGCGAAGCGGCGAAGCAGCATTACGAGATCATTATCGACGACCCGGCCGAAGTGGCGCGGCAGATGACTCAAGGGCTGAAAGCGGTGAAGCAGTTCCGTCGTGAGCGTAACGACGCGTTTCACTTCAACTGGCTGTTGAAGATCGATGAAGGCTTCCAGCGCCCATTCGACCCGACCCACGAAAACATGGCCAACCTGAAACTGCACCGCGACCAGCCACCGCATGAACTGGCGGCCAATCTGCGTCGGGCGTTTTCCGGAATCGTCGCCGGTAACGTCAAGGACAAAGGCATTCGTCTGATCGAAGAACACGGGCCGTATCAGATCCGCGGTGATGCGGCGATCATGCAGCCGCTTGATGCGCTGCTAAAGGCATTCGTCGCCCAGCACCGGATGAAGTTGCCGGGTGGCGCGGCGTATGTGCCGTGCTACCAGGTCGTCGCATAATCTCAAGCCGTCACAAAAACCCAATGTGGGAGCTGGCTTGCCAGCGATAGCGGTCTTTCATTCAACAGAGACGTTGGATCAGATGACGCTTTCGCGAGCAAGCTCGCTCCCACAAGATTTATGGTGTGGCGCAAATTGTAGTCACAACCTCAATCCCCTTGTGGGAGCGAGCCTGCTCGCGAAGAAGCCCGAAAGAACACATCAATCTTTCGGGCTATCCACCAACCGCCGAGCCAACGCTTTGGCCTGCGCAGCGACGTCCGTCACTGCCGTACTCTCCCACCACATCCCGCGCAACGGCGGGCCCATGGCGAACAACCGAGCGCTCACCTGCCCTTCGGCATCCACCACTGCGCCGTCCTTTGCTGTGATCCCCAGCGCCAGCGGCCCCGGTTGCACCAGTCCCCGCGCCAGCAATTGCTGCGGCAACGGCCGAGCAACACGCCGCCAGTCGTATTCAATGCCGCTGGAATTGATCAGCGTCGCACCGCTGACCACGCCTGTTTCAGTCTCACCCCGCGGACGGATGCTAATGGTCACAGCATCGCCAGCGCCGGGCTCAATCCTCTTGAATGACGCGGCGTGAATGCGCAAGCGCCCTTCTTGGTGCAGCCGTTCGATCAACTCGGCGCTCAGTGGCGGCGAACGATGGTGATGACTCTCCCACCATGGCCGTACATGCCGTACGAATTGTCGACGTTGCACGTCAGTCGCCTGACTCCACAACCGCGCGATATGCGCGCGAACCGTATCCAGCGGCGCCTGCCAGTCGATGCCTTGGGCGACTGCGTCGCGACAATGTCGACGCAGCTCGCGCAGCAACTGGCGTGGCGTGCGAATGCTGTGATCTGCTGCCAGAAAATCCTCCCAGACCGGTGGCTGACGGCGCACATGCGGCAGCAACCCGTGCCGGGAAAACACCTCGATCGGCCCGCGATGTCCGGCCTGTTCCAGCGACACCACGGCATCGACCATCGTCAGCCCAGAGCCGATGATCAGCACGGTGGATCGCGGGTCGAGTTCGCGCATCGCAGCCACATCCCAAGGATCGAGCGCGGAGGCGTTGAGGCCACTGGATTGCGTCTGGGGCGTGCGGGCCGCAGGAAACATGCCGGTGGCGAGCACCGCCTGCGATCCACGCAAAATCCGGCCATCGCTCAAGGTGAGTCGCACTGAACCGGAATCGATTTGCAGGTCGACGACCTCAGCACAGACATGTTCAACGGTCGAACCTTGCCGCACGCCCACCGCCCGAGCCTCGGCAAGACGCTGTTGCACATAGACGCCGAACAAACCGCGAGGCGGGAACAACTCACTGACTGGCACAGCCTGCTCAGCTGACTCCGGCCAGCCGCCAGCAGCTATGTGCGCGATCAACCACTGCGTCAGATCGTCAGGATTATCCGGGTCGACGCTCATGCGTGCCGCGTTGCCGTTCAGCGTGTGGCCCAGCTCGACGGCGCTGTAAGCCTCGCCCCGTCCCAGTTCAGCACGCGGCTCGATGATAACAATGCTCCGCTGCCCAGGCAGACGTAACAATTGCACCGCTAGCATCGTGCCGCTGAGGCCGCCGCCGATGATCAGGATGTCCGCAGGCTGCTCCATTCAGATCACCACATTACGCACGAACCGCGCAGCCACATCGCCATCGTTGCGGTAGGCATGCGGTTGATTGCTGGCGAACATGAAAAACTCTCCTTTATGGATGTGCTGCGGCTGATCGCCGAGCATCAGCGTCAAGCATCCCTCAAACACATAAATCTGCTCGCTCCAGCCGTCGGCGTCCGGTTGCGACGGGTAGACCTCACCCGGTTGCAGGCACCATTCCCATTGCTCGACTGCGCGGGTCGCAGACGCTTTGGACAGAAGCACGGCTCTGCTGCCCGGGATCGTGCCCACCCAGGCAACCTCGTTGATCCGGCTCGGGTCGCGCGCATCGTGGGCTTGAATCAGATCGCTGAAGGCCACGTCGAGGGCCTCGGCGACGCGGTCAAGCGTGGTCAGGCTGACATTCTTCTCGCCGGCTTCGATCGCCACCAGCATCCGTCGGCTGACCCCGGACTTTTCCGCCAGCGCAGTCTGGCTCATGTCCGCCGCATGGCGCAGACGTCGGACATTCTGGCTGACGTGTTGCAGGACGGAGGCTCGCTGAGTTGAATCTTTGTGCACTATATTGCTCACTCGGTGGTATTGGGCAGTATACTGCGCAACGTTGGCGGCATTGTGCGGCCTCTCTTTACAGTGCGCAAGGACATGATGTCGCTGAACAATTCTGCGTCCCGAATCCGCTTTTCCCGCTTCAGCAAAGCCGAGTGCGTGCTGGTGCTGATCACCATGATCTGGGGCGGCACGTTTCTGATTGTGCAACATGCCATGACGGTCAGCGGGCCGATGTTTTTCGTCGGCTTGCGCTTCGCCGCAGCGGCGGCGATCGTGGCGATGTTTTCCTGGCGGCACCTGCGCGAGTTGACTTTGTTCGAAGTCAAGGCAGGGTCATTCATCGGCGTGGCGATCATGCTTGGTTATGGCTTGCAGACGGTTGGATTGCAGAGCATCCCGAGCAGTCAGTCGGCGTTCATTACCGCGCTGTATGTACCGTTTGTGCCGCTGCTGCAATGGCTGGTGCTGGGACGGCGTCCAGGGTTGATGCCAAGTATCGGCATCATGCTGGCGTTTACCGGTTTGATGTTGTTGTCGGGTCCTTCGGGGGCGGCGCTGAATTTCAGTCCCGGAGAAATTGCGACATTGATCAGCGCCGTTGCGATTGCGGCCGAGATCATTTTGATCAGCACATTTGCCGGACAGGTTGATGTGCGGCGGGTGACGGTGGTGCAACTGGCGGTGACGGCGGTGTTGTCGTTCTTGCTGGTGGTCCCGACCGGTGAAGTGATTCCGGACTTTTCCTGGTTATTGCTGGCGACGGCTCTGGGCCTGGGCGCGGCGAGCGCGGCGATTCAGGTAGCGATGAACTGGGCGCAGAAAAGCGTTTCGCCTACGCGGGCGACGTTGATCTATGCCGGTGAACCGGTGTGGGCCGGGATTGTCGGACGGATTGCCGGGGAGCGCTTGCCGGCGATTGCACTGGTGGGCGCCGGGTTGATTGTTGCGGCGGTGATTGTCAGTGAGTTGAAGACCAAGGGTAAGGATGTGTCATCCGACGTGGATCAGGGCCAGGAAGCTGAGGTCAGCAGGGACTGAAAGTGTACGCCTGGCACAAAACCAGCCCCAGTACAAACTGCCATGCCGGTGCGTTCACAATTCAAAGTGAGGTACCGACCTGACTACTCCAGATCAATCCGTCACTTCATACTTGCTCGTTTCAGAGACAAACTGTGCGTCTCCTTGGGTCAACACGTAATATGCATTTGCCCAATCAGTGTCATCAAAGTGAAACGCCAGGACTCTGAATTCCAAGGACTTGCCCAGATGCAACTCACTGAGTTGCAGACGGGACGACCAGAGCCCTGTTTCTGTATCGGAATTGATATCGAGAATGTCGCCGACTTTTGCCTGAGAAATAGGAGGAACCACGAACGTAGCGCCATTCTTGATTTTTGCCCGGGAAATAACAGTCCCGACTGCTTCAGAAAAGAGCGGCGGCTCCAACTGGTCTTTTTTAGTGTACGTTTCCCTTCTGTTTGAATATGCATCTTCCAACTCTCCTTTTACCTTGTATGGCCCGCGCTCGTCCGGCTGGCCGTTCAATGCACCTCGGTGCAACTCAAGTACAACGGCATTACAAAAGGCCGTCTACTGTCAGAAATTACAGGTAAAGAGTTTTTCTCGATGAACGGTCGACAACCAAACGTCGCCTTTGAGTGAAATTTCATCCTTGCAATTGGATTCTGCGGTTGTCTGGCCAAGCGGAAACAACGCCGAACACAAAATTCCAGACTACTTTGTAGGATTCTGAGACATCCTCGCGTTTGGTGATCAGGAGCTGGCACGTATGATGCTTCACAAACTTCCGCAGATTAGAAGCCTATGTCCCTGATAGTTCTACTGCTTCTGCCATTCATTGGCAGCTGTCTGGCAGCAGTGCTGCCGCACAATGCGCGTAATGCCGAATCCCTGCTGGCGGGGCTGGTCGCTTTGATCGGCACCGTCCAGGTCGCGATGCTGTACCCACAAATCGCCCACGGTGGCGTGATCCGCGAAGAATTCATGTGGTTGCCCAGCCTCGGGCTGAACTTCGTTTTGCGCATGGACGGCTTCGCCTGGCTGTTCTCGATGCTGGTGCTGGGCATCGGCACACTCGTCTCTTTATATGCGCGTTATTACATGTCGCCGGACGATCCGGTGCCGCGCTTTTTCGCGTTTTTTCTGGCGTTCATGGGCGCCATGCTCGGTCTGGTGATCTCTGGCAACCTGATTCAGATCGTGTTTTTCTGGGAGCTGACCAGCCTCTTCTCGTTCCTGCTGATCGGCTACTGGCACCACCGAGCCGATGCGCGGCGCGGTGCTTATATGGCGTTGATGGTCACCGGGGCCGGCGGCTTATGCCTGTTGGCGGGGGTCATGATTCTCGGCCATGTCGTCGGCAGCTACGACCTCGACAAGGTCCTGGCCGCCGGCGATCTGATTCGCGCACATGCCCTCTACCCTGTTCTTTTGCCCCTCATCCTGATTGGCGCGCTGAGCAAAAGCGCGCAATTCCCGTTTCACTTCTGGCTGCCCCACGCAATGGCGGCGCCGACGCCCGTCTCGGCCTATCTGCACTCGGCGACCATGGTCAAGGCCGGGGTTTTCCTTTTGGCACGGCTGTGGCCGTCGCTGTCCGGCAGCGAAGAGTGGTTCTACATCGTCAGCGGAGCCGGCGCCTGTACGCTGTTGCTCGGCGCGTACTGCGCCATGTTCCAGAACGATCTCAAAGGTTTGCTGGCCTATTCGACCATCAGCCATCTCGGTCTGATCACTTTGCTCTTGGGCCTGAACAGTTCACTGGCCGCGGTCGCGGCGGTTTTTCACATTCTCAATCACGCCACATTCAAAGCCTCGCTGTTCATGGCCGCCGGCATCATCGACCATGAAAGCGGCACCCGGGACATCCGCAAACTCAGTGGTCTGATCAAATTGATTCCCTATACGGCGACGCTGGCCATGGTCGCCAGTGCCTCGATGGCCGGCGTGCCGCTGCTCAACGGCTTCCTGTCGAAAGAGATGTTCTTCGCCGAAACCGTGTTCATCAACGCCACCGCGTGGGTCGAAACCAGTCTGCCGATCGTCGCGACCATCGCCGGCATGTTCAGCGTTGCTTACTCTCTGCGTTTCACCGTCGATGTTTTCTTCGGCCCCACCGCCACTGATCTGCCGCATACGCCGCACGAGCCGCCCCGCTGGATGCGTGCGCCGGTCGAGTTGCTGGTCTTCACCTGCCTTCTGGTGGGGATTTTCCCGGCGCAGATCGTCGGGCCATTGCTTGCCGCCGCGGCGCTGCCGGTTGTCGGCGGTGAGTTGCCGGAATACAGCCTCGCCATCTGGCACGGCCTGAACGCGCCGATGATCATGAGCCTGATCGCCATGTCCGGTGGGATCGTCCTGTATCTGCTGCTGCGCAAGCAGTTCAAGCGCGGCCGCTTCAAGTACCCGCCGCTGGTGGGCCGCTTCAATGGCAAGCGGCTGTTCGAGCGCAGTCTGGTAGTGATGATGCGCATCGCCCGGCGCGTCGAGCGGCGCCTGGGCACCAAGCGCTTGCAGATGCAGCTGTTTCTGATGGTGTCGGCCGCCGTTCTCGCCGGTCTGATCCCGATGCTGCACAGCAGCCTGAGCTGGGGTGACCGGCCGAAAATCCCCGGTTCGATTGTCTTCGTCACGCTGTGGCTGCTGGCGATTGCCTGCGCGCTTGGCGCCGCATGGCAGGCGAAGTATCACCGTCTCGCTGCCCTGACCATGGTCAGTGTCTGCGGCCTGATGACCTGCGTGACCTTCGTCTGGTTCTCCGCGCCGGACCTGGCACTGACGCAATTGGCGGTAGAAGTGGTAACCACGGTGTTGATCCTGCTCGGCCTGCGCTGGTTGCCGCGCCGCATCGAGGAAGTCTCGCCGCTGCCGAGCAGCCTGCGCAAGGCGCGTATTCGTCGTCTGCGCGACTTGCTCCTATCGATTGCGGTCGGTGCGGGCATGGCGCTGCTGTCCTACGCCATGCTCACCCGGCAGACGCCTAACCACATTTCCTCGTTCTACCTCAGCCGCGCCCTGCCCGAAGGCGGTGGCAGCAACGTGGTCAACGTGATGCTGGTGGACTTCCGTGGCTTCGACACCCTCGGCGAAATTACCGTATTGGTCGCCGTGGCGCTCACCGTGTTC
The DNA here is from genome assembly GCA_030544685.1 of Pseudomonas sp. B21_DOA. Classification (NCBI taxonomy): domain Bacteria; kingdom Pseudomonadati; phylum Pseudomonadota; class Gammaproteobacteria; order Pseudomonadales; family Pseudomonadaceae; genus Pseudomonas; species Pseudomonas sp. B21_DOA. The sequence goes on from CP086683.1 coordinate 4,444,925, forward strand.
GCCCTGCTGCGCCGCTTCCGTCCGCCGAAGGAAAGCCTGCAATTGCCAGCCCAGCAACGCCTGCTCGCGCCCGACGTGGTCACCGATCTGGTCAACCCACGTTCAGCCAGCGACACCGCGCTCGGTTTCATGATGGTGCCGGCGGTGCTGGTGCGCCTGCTGCTGCCTGTCGCGCTGGTGGTGTCGTTTTACCTGTTCATGCGCGGGCACAATCAGCCGGGCGGCGGTTTTGTCGCCGGGCTGGTGATGTCGGTCGCGTTCATTCTGCAATATATGGTTGCCGGCACGCAGTGGGTCGAGGCGCAAATGAGCCTGCGGCCATTGCGCTGGATGGGTACCGGCCTGCTGTTCGCCACCGCCACCGGTCTCGGTGCGATGCTGGCTGGCTATCCGTTCCTGACCACCCACACCTGGCACATCAGCGTGCCATTGCTTGGCGATATCCATATCGCCAGTGCGCTGTTCTTCGACATCGGCGTGTACGCCGTGGTGGTCGGGTCGACGCTGCTGATCCTTACCGCCCTCGCCCACCAATCGGTGCGCGGCCACAAGACAGCATCGCTGCCCAAGTCCGTCGCCAGCAAAGGAGCCGTCTGATGGAAGAAGTCATCGCAATCGCCATCGGCATTCTCGCCGCGTCAGGGGTCTGGCTGATCTTGCGCCCGCGTACTTTTCAGGTGGTCATGGGCCTGTGCCTGTTGTCGTACGCGGTCAATTTGTTCATTTTCAGCATGGGCAGCCTGTTCATCGGCAAAGAGCCAGTGATCAAGGACGGCGTGACCCAGGATCTGCTGCACTACACCGACCCGCTGCCCCAGGCGCTGGTGCTGACGGCGATCGTCATCAGCTTCGCCATGACCGCGCTGTTTCTCGTCGTATTGCTCGCCTCGCGCGGCTTGACCGGCACCGACCACGTCGACGGCCGGGAGCCTAAAGAATGATGGCGATGACTCACCTGATCGCCGCACCCATTCTGCTGCCGCTACTGACCGCCGCGATCATGCTGATGCTGGGCGAGAAGCACCGGCCACTGAAGGCGAAAATCAACCTGTTCTCCAGTCTGCTCGGCCTGTTCATTTCAGTGATGTTGCTGCAGTGGACCCAGACCACTGGCGTGCCCGGTTCCATTGGCGTTTATCTGCCAGGCAACTGGCAGGCACCGTTTGGCATCGTCCTGGTGGTCGATCGCCTTTCGGCGCTGATGCTGGTACTGACCGGCGTCATCGGCGTCAGCGCGTTGCTGTTTGCCATGGCCCGCTGGGACGGCGCCGGCTCGAGCTTTCACGCCCTGTTCCAGATTCAACTGATGGGCCTGTATGGCGCCTTCCTGACGGCGGACCTGTTCAACCTGTTCGTGTTCTTCGAAGTATTGCTCGCCGCCTCCTACGGCCTGTTGCTGCATGGATCCGGCCGCGCGCGGGTGTCGTCGGGATTGCATTACATCTCGATCAACCTGCTGGCCTCGTCGTTGTTTCTCATAGGCGCGGCGTTGATCTACGGGGTAACCGGCACGCTGAACATGGCCGACCTGGCGATGAAGATTCCGCTGGTGCCGGAAGCTGATCGTGGCCTGCTGCATGCTGGCGCGGGGATTCTCGCGGTAGCGTTTCTGGCGAAGGCTGGCATGTGGCCGCTGAATTTCTGGCTGGTGCCGGCCTATTCCTCGGCCAGCGCGCCGGTGGCGGCGATGTTCGCGATCATGACCAAGGTCGGCGTCTACACCCTGCTGCGCCTGTGGACCCTGCTGTTTTCCGGCCAGGCCGGCGCTTCGGCATTTTTGGCGGCGACTGGCTGATCTACGGCGGCATGGCGACCATGGCTTGCGCAGGGCTGGCGATTCTCGCCGCGCAGCGCCTGGAGCGCATGGCCAGCCTGAGCATTCTGGTGTCGGCCGGCATCCTGCTCTCGGCGATCGGCTTCGCCCAGCCGAACCTGATCGGCGCTGCATTGTTCTATCTGGTCAGCTCGACCCTGGCGCTGAGCGCATTGTTCATGCTCGCCGAACTGATCGAGCGCTCGCGTTCGGCCAACGAAATCCCGCTGGAAGACGAAAGCGAACTCTTGCCGCGTCCGCAGGAATCGCTGCAGCCACCCAAGGGCATCAACCTCGACGACGAACAAAAAGCCGTGGTCGGCCAGGTCATTCCGTGGACCATGGCGTTTCTCGGTTTGAGCTTCATTGCCTGCGCGCTGTTGATCATCGGCATGCCACCGCTGTCCGGGTTCATCGGCAAGCTCAGCCTGATCGGCGCTTTGCTCAACCCCCTGGGACTTGGCACCGAGGCGCCACTGTCTCCCGGCGCCTGGGGATTGCTGGCGCTGTTGATCCTGACCGGTCTGGCCTCGCTGATGGCCTTCTCGCGCCTGGGCATTCAGCGCTTCTGGACGCCGGAGGAGCGCCCCTCGCCATTGCTGCGCAAACTCGAATGCGCGCCAATTTTCCTGCTGCTCGGCCTGAGCATCGCCCTGACATTCAAGGCTGAACCGCTGCTGCGCTACACCCAGGCTACGGCCGACGCGCTGAACAATCCGCAGCAATATGTGCTGGCCGTGCTTGGCACTCGCGCCGTGCCGAGCCCTCAGGCGAGAGCCGACATGCTTGAGGTGCAGCCATGAAGCGACTGTTTCCGGCTCCGTGGTTATCGCTGGCCCTGTGGATTCTGTGGCTGACACTCAACCTGTCGGTCAGCCCGGGCAATCTGTTGCTCGGCGCCGCGCTGGGTTTCGCCGCGCCGCTGATGATGCGCAAGCTGCGACCAAAACGAGCGCGCATCCGCAACCCTATGGCCATTGTGCGTCTGTTCTTCCTGGTGGGCCGTGACGTGATCATGTCCAACCTCATCGTCGCCTGGGGCGTACTCAACGCCGGGCGTCGTCCACCCAACTCATGCTTTATCAAGGTGCCGCTCGATTTGCGCGATGCTCATGGTTTGGCTGCATTGGCGATGATCTGCACTGTGGTGCCCGGCACCGTATGGTCGGAGCTGGCGCTGGACCGCAGTGTTTTGCTACTGCATGTCTGGGATCTGCACGACGAAGCGCAGTTCATCGAGCACTTCAAAAGCACTTACGAGCGACCGTTGATGGAGATTTTCGAATGAGCCCATTGCTGTCGAATGCGATTCTGTTGACGCTGTTTCTGTACTGCGTAGCAATGGCACTGACCCTGGTGCGCCTGTTCAAAGGCCCTTCTGCTCAGGATCGGGTACTGGCGCTGGATTACCTGTACATAGTCGCCATGTTGATGATGCTGACCCTGGGTATTCGTTATGCCAGTGATACCTACTTCGAAGCGGCGCTGCTGATCGCGCTGTTCGGTTTCGTCGGCTCGTTTGCGCTGGCGAAATTCCTGCTGCGTGGCGAGGTGATCGAATGAATGCCGAATTGTCTTTATGGGTCGAGATTCCAGTGGCGGCCCTGCTGGTGCTCAGCGGTGTATTTACGCTGCTGGGCGCAACCGGATTGCTGCGCATGAAGGACTACTTCCAGCGCATGCATCCGCCGGCGCTGGCCTCGACGATCGGGGCCTGGTGCGTGGCGCTGGCATCGATCATCTGCTTTTCAGCACTGAAGTCCGGGCCGGTGGTGCATGCCTGGCTGATTCCGGTTCTGTTGGCGATCACCGTACCGGTAACCACGCTGCTGCTGGCGCGGGCGGCGTTGTTCCGCAAGCGCATGGCTGGGGATGATGTGCCGGCTGAGGTGAGCAGTCGTCAGACTGAAAGTGGTAACTGATGATTTTTCGGCGCCTGTGATGGCGCCATCGCTACAGTAGGAACGCGCCCTCCATTGTGGGAGCGAGCCTGCTCGCGAACAGGCCAGTCGGGGCATCGCCAATTCCGGATCGGCTCAAACCCACGCTACTGCCAACAACCCCGCCCCCAGCAGCGCACACAACGGCGAATACACCCAGGTATCCAGCCGCGCAAATCGCGAATCCTTCACTTCCTTAAAGAACCCGACCAGATTCGAATCACCGATCGCCCGAGCAAACATCAGCAACGCGATCGCGCTGATCACCCATTGCAGCGTCTTGTGCTGAACCGCCGGCATGCCCCAGCCGACCCGCATACAAACCAGCACCGCGATCACCAGCAGCGCAACCGCGACCAACAAAGTCAGCCAGCCTGAAGGCTTGAACGCCGGGCGCACTGTGGCGACGAAGCCAGACACCGGCACTTGCGGCACCACCGCCGCAGCCGCCCATTGCCCACCCAACGCCCAATACACGTGCATCAGGCCGATTGCCGCGAACACCGTCACCAGCCATTGGGCCAACACAAAGGTCATGGTTGAAATCCTTCAAAGGGATTTGAACAAACCATCGTAGTCGGATTTTCTGCCTATGCACGACCGGTCGGCGGTACGGTGCCTTGAGCGCGTTATTTCAGATCAGCCGCCACCTTGTCAGCCACATCCTTGGGCAACCACGCTTGCCAGACATCCGGATGCGCCTTCATGAACGCCACCGCCGCTTCACGAGGCGCAGTGTGCTTGTCACTCATATCCGCCAGTGCCTTGTTCAGGGGCTCGATCGGAAAGTCGACTTTGCTGAAAAACTCGGCAATTTGCGGATTCTGCTTTTGAAACGGTGTGGATACGCCGATTGACAGCTTCGATGCCAGCGAGCGGGTCGGTTGTGGATTGGGATTATCGGCGTCTGTCAGCGTCTTCCACGCCTCGGCATCGAACGGCGGCTCTTCCAGCTGCACCAGTTTGAATTTGCCAAGCAGCGGCGTCGGCGACCAGTAGTAGAACAGCACTGGTTTGCCGCGACGAATCGAAGAGCTGATCTCGGCATCCAGCGCAGCGCCGGAACCGCTGCGGAAGTTGGTGTAGTCGTCCTGCAAGCCATACGCCGTGAGCTTTTGCTTGTTGACCACTTCCGACGTCCAGCCGATCGGGCTGTTCAGGAAACGCCCTTTGCCCGGGCTCTCCGGGTCCTTGAACACGTCCTTGTATTTCTTCAGGTCAGTGACACTGCGCAGATCCGGCGCCAGCGGCTTGATGCCTTTGGCCGGGTCGCCCTTGATCACGTATTCCGGCACCCACCAGCCTTCAGTGGCGCCCTTCACCGTATCGCCCAGACCGACAACCTTGCCTTCTGCCTCGGCCTTGACCCAGACCGGGCTGCGACCGGCCCACTCCTCGCCAATCACCTGAATGTCGTTATTGGCCAGTGCGGTTTCCAGGGTGATGGTAGTGCCCGGCAGCGTGTCGGTCGGCAGGCCATAGCCTTTCTCGACGATCACCCGCAGCACCTCGGTGATCAGACTGCCGCTTTCCCAGTTCAGGTCGGCAAAATGGATCGGCGCCTGTGCCGCTTGCAGCGATTGCGCTGACGTCAGCAAACCAAAGGTGGCCACGCTGGCGGCCAGTAACCGTCGAAATCCGTTCATGCATTGCACCTCGTGCTGTTCACAGCTATGGCAAGTCTGGCCTGACGGGAGCGCAAGCCTCTGAATAACTCAGTCAACTGACTTTAGCCGAGGTTCCTGCTTTTTCCGGCGTCTGCTGCGCACGAGGTTACGTTTCAGACTTTTCCTGCAGGCTTTGCAGCTCACGTCTGACCATGCTGGCGTAGGCCGCCGGTTGCAATGCATAGATCTGCGACGCCACCCAACTCAGCCAGACACCTTGCAGTTCGTGCTTGCGGGCGAACAATCGCTGCGCTTCTTCGCGTACGCTCTCAAGGTTTTGCGAATGGAAATCTGCGCGGCTCACTCGCTGGCCTTGAAGGTAACCAATTCGCCCTTGCGCCATTTCGCGGCTTTGGCGGTGACGGCTTTCAGAGTTTTGGTCAGGCCTTCCTGCAACTGCTCATTAGCGGCAAATACAGTGACGACGCTATGGCCTTCCTTGAACAGGATCGCGTGACCGTCGGCGGTGCTGACGAACGCGTAGTCGCCCAAGCCGTAGACCGTCAGTTTGATGTCGCGAAAACGGATGTCCATCTTGCCGCCTTCACGGCTGGGCAGAACCGATGCAATGAAATGATCGCCAACCTTGAGTTTGAGCCCAGGTTTGTCATCGACCACTAACGCACTTTCGGTGTCGATTTCGGCGATGTAAATGCCTTCGGCGTTTTGCTCGGTGATGTAAACAAAACGTGATTGGAATTGCTTGACCAGCTTTGCACGCAAATCACCGAGCACGAACAAAGCATGCATATCGAGGTTACTGACTGCCAAAGATACATCCCCACATTTGAAAACCGCGCAGCGCAAAACGCCCACGGCAAAGACACGGCCAGGCCGATGAAAACTGCAAAAACACTCAAAAACCCGAAGCGAACGAAGCGCTCTTTAATCGCGAGGTTCGTAGCCTACTGGATTGTCATTAATGAAACCCGCTCCGAAATCGCCAAACCTTGAAGGAAAAAGCTTCAAGTGCGACTGGAGCAAATCTGACTACGAACTTTAGGGAAATTTCTCACGAAAAAAGCACTTTTCCGACATATCGCTGGCGAAAAATTGCTTTAGATAAGCCCGGTCGTCAGCAGGTACTGGCGATTCTAGAGCAGCGATGCTCATTACGACTACCCGCAACGGCCGTTAAATCCCGGCCGACTGATGAAAAGGACTTCATATGTGCAATTTGACTCATTTCGCCACGTCGGCCGAGGCACACATCAGCACACCTGCGACGGTGCAGGTTGCCAACGTCAGCAATCTTCCGACATGTTCTAACAATCATCAGAGCCTGCACTTTCAGGTAGTGCCAGCGGGCATCGCCTTCTTTCACATCAAGGAGATATCCACCGGGCGTGTCAGAGGTTTCCGCGGCAATCATAACGAAGCATGCGCTCTCGCCCGCTCGCTTGAATCAAAAATCGAACTCCGCGCCAGCGGCTGCCTCTGATAAGGGAAGTGAACGAACAAGCCGCAACGGCACCGACCCAGGAGTAGATGATGGAACTGCCAACCGAGCTCAACCTGACCACCCTTTTCGACCAGTTGGGCCTGCCGTCCGATGAAGCGTCGATCAATGACTTTGTCGAAGCCCATCCGCTGGACTCTGAGACCAAACTGATCGATGCCGATTTCTGGACGCCCCAACAGGCGCAATTACTCAAAGAGTGGCTGCGTGCTGACGGGGAAGAAGCGCCGATTGTCGATGAGCTGAACGTACGTTTGCATCGCGGTAAGTAAGGGCGTTCAGTGCAGGCTATGGCCGGGCTCGATGTTCAATTGTTCGAGCCAGGCAGCCTTGCACTCCTCCGCCTCATCGCGACTGGCGAAAGCCGTGCCGCGTCGCTCACCATTGAGCAAAACCACCCAGCACACACTGCGCCCCATCGCGCGTAATCCTTCCGGAACGCCGCTGCCGATCATTACTGCCACGTCTACCCTGCACTGCATGTGCCCTCCGAAATAATTAGCTGCCTAACTAAGTCGCCAGGTTAAAGCTTTCTCTCCAGAGGAAACAGCAATTGCCGTGCACAGATTCATTGCGTCAACGGTAACAATCTCAGCGCGGATTCTCTGGTTTGTAACCCAGACGCAAACCGCCCCAGTGTCGGCCGTTGATCAAGATTGGCACCGATAAGTCATGCATCAGCTCACCGGTGTCGCGCGTGTAAGTCTGCAACAGCACCGGTTGCTGATGGCTGCCGCAGCGGATACCGGTGCGATCAGTGAATTTGCGTTTGGTGCGGTTGTTCACCGTGTCGACCTGCACATCGCCGGTCAATGGCTGGCTGAATGCCTGGTTATGCGTCGGTACATAGCCCTGCTGCGTGCAGGCGATCGCAAACACCAAACCTTCATGACGAGCTAGCAGAGGCTCTTGAATCGCCGGCAAGACCTGATCGGTGTATCGATCAAACCGGGTCTGAAATTTGGCGGGTTCGGTGCCCGGAATCGGTTCGTAGCTGCGATCAAACAAATCATCCAGGCTGATCCGCCCCTGCTCGACATCCGCCTCGAAGCGCGCCGCGATCTGACTCGCACCTTCGCGGGCCAGGTCATAGATTCGCTGGTGATAGTCATCCAGACCCACTTCGGCCAGGCGCTCGCTGATGGTTTCCGCCTGCCCTTCCATCTGCACCGCTGCGTCGGCGAGGCGACGGGTCTGCTGATCGCTGATCGCCAGGTCGCTACGCATTTGCTCGATGGCATTGAACAATGCGTCGAGCTGCTCTCGATTGGTTTGCGCGCCACAGGCGATTTCACTGACCTGAGTTTCCACCCCGGCCGCGAGTCGCGCGATGTTCTCCAGATGCTGGCCGGTGTGTTCGACCTGTTCGACGCCGGTGTGCAGATCGCTCGACAACTCACGAATCTGCGCCACCACTTGCGCGGTGCGTTGCTGAATGTCAGCGACCATCTCACCGACCTCACCCGTGGCCGCCGCCGTACGCGCGGCCAGTCCGCGCACCTCGTCGGCGACCACTGCGAAACCGCGACCATGCTCACCGGCCCGGGCTGCTTCAATCGCAGCGTTCAACGCCAACAGATTGGTCTGGCTGGCAATCGACTGAATCACCAGCGTCACCCGCTGAATGTCGTCGCTGCGCACACTCAAGGCCTCGATCAATTCGCGACTGGCGTTGGCGCGTTGACTGAGTTGCTGCATGCGCGCAATCGAGTCGAGCAGTTCGCTGCGCCCCGCCGCGCTGCTGTGATGCGCTTGGCTGGCGGCATCCAGTGCGTCGCGACTGAGCTGTGAAGTCGCCTGTTCAGTTGCGATCATCACCTCGGCGTTGCTGACGATCTGCGCCGCCGCGTCGAGCTGCGATTCAAGTTTGCTTGCAAGGGCTTTTACCGAGAACGCGACACCGGCCGCAGAGAGTGCGTTGTGACTGGTGGTATAGGAAAGATCGCGGGTCAGTGCGGACAATGCGCTCGCACTATCGACCGGGGCAGCAGGAGCACTGCGCGAGCGCAGGCGCGGCAGCCAGACAATCAACACCGCCAGCGGCATGCCGATGTACAGCGACCACTCAGCCATAGCCATGCCGGCGAGCAAGAGCATCAGGGCGATGCTTTGCAGGGTCGGCGCGATCCAGCGGTTTTTCGGCAAAAGCATTGGTGCAGGCAGCGCCGCAACCAGAGATCCATCTCTCGTCATCTTGATCACCCCACGTTTGTTCTCATTGTTGTCACTGCATTAAACGCCACTACAACGCCATTATCCATGGTCCGTTAGTCGTGGGGGCTGTGGCAGGTCAATGGAACGACGGGGAAATATCGCAGACGAGCAAAAACAAAGATCGCAGTCTTCAGCGACGCCCAAATAGGAGCTGCCGAAGGCTGCGATCTCTTCAAGGTGCCCTGTTGTCAGGGTCACCCCACAGAATCAGGCCTGACGCTGGTGCTTGTCGATCTGCTCGTGACGCTCTTGAGCTTCGATGCAGTACTTGGTGGTCGGGCTGATCAGCAGGCGCTTCAGGCCGATGGCCTCACCGCTGTCGTCGCACCAGCCAAAGCTGTCATCCTTGATGCGCTCAAGGGCTTGTTCCAGTTGCGGCAGCATGCGCTGGTCGCGATCGATCGCGTTGACCAGCCAGGTGCGCTCTTCTTCAACCGAAGCCGCGTCCGCCGGGTCAGCCGGGGTGTCCAGGCTTTCGATGGCGATACGATTTTGCTCAATGCGCTCGTGGGTTTCGACTTTCATGTTCTGCAACAGCTCAGTGAAGAAAGCATGTTGCTCTGCATTCATGTAGTCATCTGCCGGCATGGCCAGCAACTTGTCCTTTGTCATTGATATCTCTATAAAAAAACGTGCATTAAGGCGAATAAGGGAGCGTTTCGGCGAACCGTGTCGGCCGTCGAAAAGGCATCGTTTTATTGCAAACGCCACCCGGCACTCAATTTACGAGGGGCGGCAGTCTAAGGCCCGATCAAGACCTCAGCAACTGTAAATACAGGGAATTTGTCCGACAGGACCTGGAAACTGCTCTGACACAGGCTTCACACGGCCATCGGAGTGCGTTTATAGCAAGAAATTCAGTCCAGCGGCTGTATATAGAAGACAAACGGCTAACCACACCCCGACGCACCGCGAAAACTTTTTATCGCAAGGTGCATCGTTTCACCCCGGCAGTTCCCGCACAGCCCTTCTATTATCAGGCCCACCGCGCGATCAACCTGCCTGAAGGACGGATCTATGCCCCGCCTCGATCTGTCGGCCGCCGACGAGCTTTCCCTCGTCAGCCCCCGATCCTGCCGAGCGCCTGTTGCAGACGATCAGCGAAGAATACGACGCCCTGCCGCGCCAGCTCAAACGCGTCGCCAGTCACATCAGCCAGCAGAGCGAGCGGATCATGGTCGACCGCATCAGCGACATCGCCCGCGAGTGCGAAGTGCCTCCGTCAGCCATTGTGCGTTTCTCGCAACGCTTCGGGTTCAGCGGCTCCAGCGAGATGCAGGCGCTGTCCCGCCAGGCCTGGGCGCACAAAACCACGCCGGTGCAAAATTATCAGCAGCGCACAGCCCCCTCTCGCCACTGGCGAAACTCGCCAACAGTGTATTGCTGGTCAATGAAGGCAGTGCTCTGGCATTTCGTTCGCTGAGTGCAACGCTGTGTTTATGTCAGGCGCTGTTTGTGGCGGTGGCCTGTCGGCTGGGCCTGGACATCGATGAGATTCACGAGCAGCCCGGATTCGACGACTGACAATTGCCTCTCGCTCCGCTAGGTTATGCGTTCCCACCGGTTCGACTTGAAGGAACGCGTCATGAAACTGATCGGCATGCTCGACTCCCTTACGTGCGCCGCGTAGCGATTTCCGCCAAATGCCTGGGCATTGACCTTGAACACGAGTCGGTCTCGGTGTTCCGCCATTTCGAGCGATTCCAGCAGATCAACCCGGTGGTCAAGGCGCCGACGCTGATCCTCGATGACGGTCTGGTGCTGATGGACTCGACGCTGATTCTCGATTATCTCGAAAGCGCGTCCGGCAAAAGCCTGCTGCCGAAAGAATTGTCACAGCGCGCCCACGCCCTGCGTCTGATCGGCCTCAGCCTCGCCGCCTGCGAAAAAGCCGTGCAGCTCTACTACGAACGCAACCTGCGCCCGGCCGAGATTCAATATCAGCCGTGGGTCGAACGCGTCGAAGGCCAACTCGCCGCCGCGTTTACCGCGCTGGAAAAAGAACTTGAACACAGTGACTTGCCTATCGACGGCTCCCTCGCCCAGACCGGCATCAGCCTGGCGATTGCCTGGAGCTTCACCGAATTCGTCGTGCCCGATCAGATCGACGCAGCACGATTTGCGCGTATCGCCGAGTACACTGCCTACGCAGAAGGCACCGATGCGTTCATCAGCACACCGATGAACTGATCATGAGCTCCACCGACACCGCCGCCCCGGCGTTAAAGGAAATCCTCAACGCCCAGCGCTTGCAGCACATCGCTGACGAAATGAGCGCGGTGTACCCGGCGTTCAAGGCCAAGGCGTTTCTCAAACACGCCCAAGAGGGACTCGCTGAACTATCGGTGATGCAACGCATGGCGCGTGTCAGCGAAAGCCTGCATGCCGTATTGCCACTGGATTACGAAGATTCCTTACATGTATTACGTGAACTCGCACCAAGGCTGAACAGCGGCTTCGTCAGCATGTGTTTGCCGCACTACGTCGCGAGCTACGGCGCCCACGCGTTCGACACTTCAATGGATGCGCTGAAATACTTCACCACCTTCGGCTCCTCCGAATTCGCCATCCGTTACTTTTGCGCAGCGACCTCGAACGCTCGCTGGAACGAATGCATGACTGGACCCGAGACGACAACCACCACGTCCGCCGACTAGCCAGCGAAGGCAGCCGCCCTCGCCTGCCATGGTCGTTTCGCCTGGAAGCGATGCAAGCCAATCCGAAATTGGCCGCCGGGATATTGGATCGGTTGAAGGCGGACGAGAGTTTGTACGTGCGCAAGTCCGTGGCCAACCATTTGAATGACGTGACGAAGGTGCATCCAGAGTGGGTGCTGGACACGATTGAAGGTTGGTCGCTGGAGAACAAGCACACCGCCTGGATTGCGAAGCATGCGTTGCGCAGTTTGATCAAGCAGGGCGATGTGCGCGCGTTGACAGTGATTGGCGCGGGGGCGAAGGCTGAGGTTGAGTTGCTGGATGTGAAGGTTGAGCCGGCCGTGGTGAGGCTGGGTGAGCCTATTACTTTGTCGCTTACGGTGAAGTCGATGGTAGCGCACGAGCAAAGGCTGGTGATTGATTATGCGATTGAGTATGTGAAGGCGAATGGCGGGGTTTCGAAGAAGGTTTTCAAGTTGAAGACGTTGGGCTTAGTGGGATTCAGGACTGAGGTGGTGCGGCGGAATCAGGTGATCAAGGATTTCACGACGCGCAAGCATTTCGCCGGGCGGCATGGGGTGCAGGTTATGGTTAATGGGGAGGTGTTGGGTGGTGCGGCGTTTGAGGTTTTGATTTGAGTCGTGAGTTGTTTAATCACCGAACGGACCGGTAGCGGATCAGTGCACTGGCAGCCGTGCTTCGCCATTGCGCGCGGCGGCACAATGGACGAATCACGGCTTCAGCGCTTACCAACTTCCGTATGGGATACCGAATTTTTCGATATAGCGCTTGGACTTTTCGCTGACGGGGTATGCGTAGCGACCACCGTTTTTCCCAAGCTCCGGCCCTAGCGGCTCAATCTCGCCTTGCGTTCGAGCAACCTTTATCGGTCGATGACATGAGTCTCTCACCCACACCTGAACCACACCGCCCGGAGCAAGTCCCAAGTAAACAGAGGCCATGAAGCGTGCTGTCCTGTCAGGTCTCTCGGGGCACCGTTGATTGGTGGAAGTCACCATTATCTGCCTGGCATTCTCTGGAATATCCACCCACGCTTGCCACGTTTTCTGTTCAACGATTGATTGCCAGCGAACATAGATACGAATGGGTAGATCGGCCCCCACCACTCTTTTACCGCTGCCCCCACCCCTGTCCAGCCGCGGGCAGAGTCCGTACCGTCTTCAGGCTCTCCGCCAGCAGCAGTCCCTCCACCGGTTCTAAAGAAAACTCTGCCGGTTATGTCCTGCACCGAACTGTCCTCCACCCATACCTTCATGTAATCCGGCTCAGTGAAAGCCAGCTCCCACCATTTCGATTTTGGATCGCTCTTGGATGAGAGCAGATCAGAAGACTGGCAACCCGTTATGCACACGCCAAGTAGCAGGGCGACAAATAATTTCATTACCAAAGAGTCCAATCAGGCACGTGGGGATGCTGCACGCGAATCGCGTCTGCGGTGGGCGCATTGATATAGACGGCGCGGACTCCACTGCCGTCTCTTCTTCCAAGAGGGTGATTCCAATTTGCGGACATGTGAATGTATTTCAACCTCAGCAGGTTTTCCTCTTGCTGAGTTGTGGTGTAGTCACCTGCGACAAATCGATCGCACAACGCCTGAAGCTCTGACGGGACCGCCAAAGCAGCCGTGGCTGGAATATCATCGAAGCGAACCCCTTCTCTTTTGCCAAGCTATGCATCACCCGAAGATATACCCTCGACAACAACCCGCTTACGGGACGTTTGAGTTGCAGAGCTGCATAGACGCGCTTTCTACGGGGACTGAGCCGATCCTGTTGATCCACGGGCAGGAGAAGCGCGTCCGGCGTAACAATTTCCAGCAGATCTTCGGGCCACCCCTTGAGATCCACTCATTTTTAATAACCATGGCATCGCGGTAGATCGACGTAGTAGATACATCGGTAAACTTCGAGACTTCAAGCGTTTGCATTGGACTGACGAGTACACACTCTTCAATGTCATCGCGGTAACCGCCGCCGATATCGGAATGCACCCCAGGAAGAACGACTTCCAAGTGGTCGGCTTTAACACGACTCAATGCGAAATTAGCGCGATATTCGTCCCGCGCCGACAGCTGAACGACGTCAGTAAAAAACCGCCGGTCGAGGTAGAGCTTGATACCCGTGGCCACAGGACTTTTAACGTTGCCAAAATTCGACCAGCCAGCGACCGACGGCACGGTGTCGAACAGCCCGATGAATCCCATGTTGATGCTGCCTTGGTACTGATCGATAAAGGTGCGACTAAAGTCGCTCGCATTGTTGCGCAATACATCTCCGAGTGGCCCTTGTTTTCCACGGACGACTGCATTGGCAAAATGCCTCGCGGCAGCTGCGCCTCGACTAAAACCGAACGTATCGAAAGTCAGCGAGGTAATTTCACTGTTTGGATTTTCGTTGATTACATCTTCAATACGCGATTTGATCTCGCTAAATGATTGTTGGACACGACCCGCTATACCAGTGTCTCCGCGGCCCGTGCCTGCTCCGAATGTACTGTCCTCTTCTCCCGATTGAGTGCCAATCCCCTCTATGTACACCCTGCGAAACGCCCGCTTGTGCGAGCCGTCTCCTTCGGCTTTCTGAGGTGCGAAGTACAGTTCGCTCAGTTTGTAAACGTTGGTTGTTTCATTGGCATAGCTACTGTCTGGATTGCGCATATAGGGCTTGCAACTGGCATCGATATCTTCAAGCGCAATCGGATGCTGAGCACCACACAACAACCCCGCAGCTGAGTTGTTCGCGTTGTTGCCCGTGCCATCAAAGAACACCCCAATCCTCAATGCAATCCCGATTTTCTCAGGTTCGCGCGCGGGCTCTTTACCGTGTTTCTCATACTCGGCCCAATGCTGGGCGTGGATGTCGACGGGTTTGGCTTCTTCGTAACGATAGTTTTTCGGCGGGTTTGGAACGTAGCCACTCAATCCTTGATTCCTTCTGATCCTTGAAGAACGGCCGGAAGGGTGACAGCCGGAAGGGGACGGTGCAAGCCGTGGCGGTGTGCCAGCCATGGGGCGTTAGTGCGCGCAGGCTCACTCCCAAAGGGAATGAGCCTGGCTGGGGATGGCGGGTCAAATCGACCGCTGATTCACCCGCGCCATCAACTGTTCAGCACTTTCCTTGCGCTCGGAATAGCGGTCCACCAGATGCGCCTGCTGCCCCCGCAGCAGCACGGTGAACTTGACCAGTTCTTCCATCACATCCACCACACGGTCGTAGAACGGCGAGGGTTTCATCCGCCCTGCTTCGTCGAATTCCATATAGGCCTTCGGCACCGAGGATTGGTTGGGGATGGTGAACATGCGCATCCAGCGGCCGAGGACGCGTAGTTGGTTGACCACGTTGAACGACTGCGAGCCGCCGCAGACTTGCATCACCGCCAGGGTTTTGCCTTGGGTCGGGCGTACAGCGCCAAGTTCGAGGGGATCCAGTCGATCTGTGCTTTGAACACGGCGGACATCGCGCCGTGGCGTTCCGGCGAGCACCAGACCTGGCCTTCCGACCACATCACCAGATCGCGCAGTTCCTGGACCTTGGGATGGTCGACCGGGACGTCGTCGGGTAAGGGTAGACCGGATGGGTTGAAGATCCGCGTTTCGGCGCCGAAGTGCTCAAGCAGGCGTGCGGCCTCCTCGACCAGCAAACGGCTGAACGAGCGCTCGCGGGTCGAGCCGTAGAGCAGAAGGATGCGCGGTTTGTGTTCGCCGACATTCGATGGCTTGGCCGCGTCGAACAGACTTGCGTCGAGGTTGGGCAGCTGGTCTGACATGAAGCCTCCTTACAGCGTGCCGATGCGGTCGAGTTCGGCTTTCAGTTGCTCGCGACTGAGCGAGTGAAACGGCAGATCGAGGAAGGCCTGGCAGCGCTGGCCGATGCGCATCAAAGTGGCCTGGAAAGCCGCGTCGATTGACGCTTCGTCGCCCTGCACTTCGGACGGATCCTCCAGTCCCCAATGCGTTTTCAGTGCCAGACCGAAATACACCGGACAGGTTTCGCCGGCGGCTTTGTCGCAGACAGTGATGACGATATCCGGCGGGTTGTTTGCGAAGGCGTCGTTGCCTTTGCTGTGCAACCCGTCGATGGCGATACCGTGCTTTTGCAAAGTCGACAGGCTACGCGGCAGAACCTGGCCTTTGGGAAAACTGCCGGCACTCACCGCTTGGAAACCAGCGGGGGCCAGGTGATTGAACATGCCTTCGGAAAGAATGCTGCGGCAGCTGTTGGCCGTGCACATGAACAGGACTCGCATCGTCGCGCTCCGTAAAAAGTGAAAGATTCAGCAGCAGGCGCGTTCGCGCACGGGACGGCCATCCATGTTTTGCAGGCGTGCGGAGTTGTCCTTGAGCCAATCGGCATTGGCCTTGACCGTCACCTGGAGTATTTCGCTGATCCATACCGGCAGCTCCGGGTTCAGGCGGTAATACACCCACTGGCCCTGACGGCGGTCGAGCAGCAAACCATTGCTGCGCAGTTGCGCGAGGTGGCGGCTGATTTTCGGCTGGCTGTCGCCCAGCGCGCACATCAGCTCGCAGACACAGAGCTCGCCTTGCTCGGCGATGAGCAAAATGGCGCGGACGCGGGTCTCGTCAGCGAGGCTTTTGAAGACTTCGGTGGGGGTGATCATGGTGATCGGCTCGCCATATGCGGGAAATCGAATATACGGATATCCATATATTTATCAACCCGCGAAAGCAGCCACGGTGAATAACCCTGTGGGAGCGAGCCTGCTCGCGAAGGCGGTGGGTCAGGCGAGATTTGAGTATCAGATACACCGCTTTCGCGAGCAGGCTCGCTCCCACAGGGGATTTGGATGCGGCAGGTTTAACCGCGTAAAAGCCCCTGCTCCGCCTCACACAACCCCACTACATAATCCCAGACCACCCGCAGCCGCACCGATTTGTGCAGCTCGCGCCGCGTGCTGATCCAGTAACTGCGCTCGATGCTTTCATCCGGCAACAGCGCCACCAGATCCGGGTCGGACGCGGCCATGTAACACGGCAGCACGGCGATGCCCAACCCCGAGCGCGCCGCTTCCTGTTGGGCAATGACGCTGGTGCTGTGAAACACCACGCGCGGGCTGCGGCAGAAGCTATTGAGGAACATCAGTTCCTGGCTGAACAGCAGATCATCCACGTAACCGATCCACGCGTGTCGGCCGAGGTCTTCGCGGCTATGCAGCGGCGGCGATTTGTCGAGGTAACTCTGGCTGGCGTACAACGCAAGCCGATAGTCAGTGAGCTTGCGCGTGACCAGCATGTCGGCGGATGGACGCTCGAGGTGGATGCTGATTTCCGCTTCGCGGTTGAGAATGCTGACGAAGCGCGGCACGGCGACCAGTTCCACCTCGAGGCCGGGGTAACGCTCAAACAAGCCGATCATGCGACTGGCGAGAAACTTGATGCCCAGCCCTTCGGTGACCCCCACACGGATCTTGCCCAGCGGCGCCGTGGACTGAGTGATTTCTTCCTGCGCCAGGAGCGCGACGTTTTCCATCGCTTCGGCGTGCTTGAGCAGCGCCTCCCCGCCGGGGTCATTTCATAGCCTTGGGCGTGCTGGACGAACAGCGCCGTGCCGAGGCTTTTCTCGATCGATTCAATATGCCGCGCCACCGTCGCGTGGGTGGTGTTGAGCCGGCGCGCGGCGGTGAGCAGGCGGCCGCTGCGTTGCAGCTCGAGAAAAAGCGCAGGTCGTTCCAGTCGAACATGGCAGGTCCTTGTCAGCTGTCGTCACTTCGGGCTGTTTGAAAACGCACAGCGGCTGCGCAAAAACTAACATTCTTTTAACGAAAGCTAACAACTAGAGTGTCCGACAATAAAAACAAAAAGCGAGGTCAGGGCATGCACACGTCCCTGGATGAATTCGACTACATCGTGGTCGGCGCCGGCCCTGCCGGGTGCTTGCTGGCCAACCGGCTCTCAGCGGATCCCCAGCAACGGGTGTTGCTGCTCGAAGCCGGCGGACGCGACAACTACGCCTGGATTCACATTCCTGTGGGTTACCTGTTCTGCATCGGTAATCCGCGCACCGACTGGTGCTTCAAAACCGAACAACAACCGGGCCTCAATGGCCGCGCGCTGAGTTATCCGCGCGGCAAGGTGCTGGGCGGCTGTTCGTCGATCAACGGCATGATCTACATGCGCGGCCAGGCCGGCGACTATGACGGCTGGGCGGCAGCGGGCAATCCGGGCTGGGCCTGGAAAGACGTGCTGCCGCTGTTCAAACAGAGCGAAAACCACTTTGCCGGCGGCGCTGAATTTCATGGCGATCAGGGTGAATGGCGGGTCGAGCAACAGCGCCTGTCGTGGCCGATTCTGGATGCCTTTCGCAGCGCTGCCGAGCAAAGCGGCATCGCCAGCATCAATGACTTCAACCAGGGCGACAACGAGGGCTGCGGCTACTTTCAGGTCAACCAGAAAGCCGGGGTGCGCTGGAACGCGGCCAAGGCATTTTTGAAACCGCTGCGAGGCCGGGCGAACCTGACTGTGCTGACCGGCGTAGAGGTTGATCGTTTGTTGCTGGAGGACGGCCGCGCGACGAAAGTCCGCGCGCAGCATGAAGGCCAGACCAGACAGTTCAAGGCGCGCAAGGAGATTGTTTTGTGCGCCGGCTCGGTCGGTTCACCGAGCATTCTGCAGCGCTCGGGAATCGGTCCGCGCCCGCTGCTCGAACGCTTGGGCATCGGCGTGATTCATGAGTTGCCGGGCGTCGGCGGCAACTTGCAGGATCACCTGCAACTGCGCCTTATCTACAAGCTGGAAAACGCCCGCACCCTGAACCAGATCGCCGGTAGCGTATGGGGCAAGATGGGCATGGGCCTGCGTTATCTGTACGACCGCAGCGGGCCGCTGTCGATGGCGCCGAGTCAGTTGGGCGCGTTCGCCCGATCCGGCCCGGAGCAAACTTCGGCGAACCTGCAATACCACGTGCAGCCGCTGTCGCTGGAGCGCTTTGGCGAGCCACTGCACAGCTTCCCGGCGTTCACCGCCTCGGTGTGCGACCTGCGCCCGCAGAGCCGTGGACGCATTGAAATACGCTCCGCCGATCCGCAAGCGGCACCGCTGATCCAGCCCAATTACCTCAGCCATCCAGAAGATCTGCGCGTCGCCGCCGATGCGATTCGCCTGACCCGGCGCATTGTCAGCGCCCCTGCCCTGCAAGCGTTCAAACCGGTCGAATACCTGCCCGGCGACAGCTTGCAAAGCGAAGAACAATTGCATGAAGCGGCGGCGAAAATCGGCACGACGATTTTCCATCCGGTCGGCACTTGCCGCATGGGCAACGACGGAGACGCGGTGGTCGATGCGCAGCTGCGCGTGCACGGCGTACCGGGGTTGCGCGTTGCCGATGCGTCGATCATGCCGAGAATTACCTCAGGCAATACCTGTTCGCCTACGCTGATGATTGCCGAGAAGGCGGCACAACTGATTTTGTCCAGATCGGCAGATATTTCCCCTGTGGGAGCGAGCCTGCTCGCGAATGCGGTAGCTCACTCAGCCTAGGAGTTGACTGACAAAAAGCTTTCGCGAGCAGGCTCGCTCCCACAGGAATCATCACCAGACTCAGGCATCGCGCTTCACCCGGACACGCAACACCAGTGGAACAACAAAAACAATCACTGTGAGGGATACCGATATGTCAGACCACGCTCAGCCCCTGGACGCTGCGGGCAGCGCCGAGACCAGCAACGCCACGCAGAAAGTCATCTTCGCCTCATCACTCGGGACGGTGTTCGAGTGGTATGACTTCTTCCTCTACGGCGCCCTCGCGGCGGTGATCAGCAAGCAGTTCTTCGCCGGGGTCAACGACACCACGGCGTTCATCTTCGCGCTGATGGCGTTCGCCGCCGGCTTTATCGTGCGGCCGTTCGGCGCACTGGTGTTCGGCCGTTTGGGCGACATGATCGGACGCAAATACACCTTTCTTGCAACGATCATTCTGATGGGCGTGGCGACGTTCTGCGTTGGCCTGCTGCCGACCTACGCCAGCATCGGCATCGCCGCGCCGATCATTCTGGTGGTGCTGCGCATGCTTCAGGGCTTGGCGCTCGGTGGCGAATACGGTGGTGCGGCGACTTACGTGGCCGAACACGCGCCGATCGGCAAACGCGGTTTCCACACCAGTTGGATTCAATCGACCGCGACCCTCGGCCTGCTGCTCTCGCTGCTGGTAGTGCTCGGTTGCCGCTACTTCACCGGCGACCAGTTTGAGGTGTGGGGCTGGCGCATTCCGTTCCTGCTGTCGATCGTGCTGCTGGGTATTTCCACCTGGATTCGCCTGAGCCTGCACGAGTCGCCGGCCTATCTGAAAATGAAGGAAGAAGGCAAAACCTCGAAGGCACCGATCCGCGAATCCTTCGGCAAATGGGAAAACCTCAAAGTAGTGCTGATCGCGCTGTTCAGCATCAACGCCGGGCAAGCAGTGACCTTCTACGCCGCGCAGTTCTATGTGCTGTTCTTCCTCACCCAGTTCCTGAAAATGGACCCGGCGGTGGCCAACAGTCTGCTGATCATCAGCGTGGTGATCGGCGCGCCGTTCTTTATCTTTTTCGGCTGGCTGTCGGACAAGGTCGGACGCAAACCCGTGCTGATGCTCGGCCTGCTGCTGGCGACCGCACTGTACTTCCCGATCTTCAAGTCCTTGGCACACTACGCCAACCCGGCGATCGATCAGGCCAGCCGTCAGGCACCGATCACCGTCCTCGCCGACCCCGCCACTTGCACCTTCCAGTTCGATCCGGTGGGCAAGGCTAAATTCGACAGCCCCTGCGACAAGGTCAAGACCTTCCTGGTCAAGCAAGGCCTGCCCTACTCCAGCGTCGCCGCGCCTGCGGGCAGCGCCGTGCAAGTGAGTGTCGGCGATGTAAAACTCGACGGGTTTGATGAGGCGGCATTGCGCGGCGCGATCACTCTCGCCGGTTATCCGCAACAGGCTGATATGCAGCAGATCAACAAACCGATGATCGTTGCTCTGATCGTCGCACTGATCATCATTTCGGCCATGTGCTACGGCCCGCTGGCAGCGCTGATGGTCGAACTGTTCCCGACGCGCATCCGCTACACCTCGATGTCGCTGCCCTATCACATCGGCAACGGCTGGTTTGGCGGGTTCCTGCCGACGGTGTCGTTCGCGCTGGTGGTGTACACCGGGGATATTTTCTACGGGCTGTGGTATCCGGTGCTGATCACCGGGGTGAGCCTGGTGGTGGGGATGATCTGTCTGCGTGAGACGAAGAATATCGATCTCGACAAGAACTGAAAAACCCGCTGACACAATGGCGAGGGAAGCGATTCTCTCGCCATTTTTTTGCTTCAGGCGTCCGCCTTGATCACTTCGAATTTCACTTGGTCCGGATAAAAGGCCACGTAGTCGCGGATCGGTGCGACGGAGACCTTCGGGTTTTCGTAAGTCCACACCGCGTTGGCACCCTCATGTCCGGGCACTTGCAGGCTGAAATAGTTGGCGTCGCCCTTGTACGGGCAATAGCTGGTGTGGTCGGTGCGGGCGAAGTATTTTTCGTCGATGTCTTCGCGCGGGATGTAGTACACCGGCGGATAGTTGGCTTCGTTGAGGATCAGCGCGTGGGAAGACGCGGCGACCTGGATGCCGTGGAATTTCACCAGCAGGCAGCCGCTGAGTTGTTCAACGCTGATCACGGGGCTGGGGCTTTTCATGAGGTTCTCCTGAGCACAGCGAAGAGACCGGTTCAGGTATAGCTGATGGGCTCGGGTCTGGTTGAGATTGCAGCCGAACGGCGAAAATCTTTGGCAATGGTTTTATCTGTATATCCATACAGATAAAAGTTGCTCGCGCCGCAGACTCCAGCCATCCTGTGCGCTCCCACAAACCAACCAGCGATGGTAGCTATGCGGCTGTACCTCTGTGAAAAACCTTCCCAGGCCAAAGACATTGCGGCCGTACTCGGCGCCAAACGGCGCGGCGACGGCTGCTGGTTGGGAACGGACGTCACAGTGACCTGGTGCATCGGCCACTTGCTCGAAACAGCGCCGCCGGATGCCTACGACGCGCGCTACAAACGCTGGGTGCTGGCCGATCTTCCGATCATTCCGGACAAGTGGAAAATGACCGTCAAGCCGCGCACTGCCAGTCAGTACAAAGCGGTCAAGCGCCTGCTCGGCGAGGCCAGCGAACTGATCATCGCCACCGACGCCGACCGTGAGGGCGAGATGATCGCCCGGGAACTGGTCGAGCACTGCCGCTATCGCGGGCCGATCCGCCGCTTGTGGCTGTCGGCGCTGGACGAGGCATCGATTCGCAAAGCACTGGCTGCGCTGAAGCCAGGAGCCGAAACTTTCAGTCTGTATCACTCGGCGTTGGGTCGTTCACGGGCCGATTGGCTGATCGGCATGAACATGAGTCGGTTGTTCACCTTGCTGGGCCGGCAGTCGGGTTACCAGGGCGTGTTGCCCGTGGGCCGGGTGCAGACGCCGACCCTGCGACTAGTGGTCGACCGCGACCGCAGCATCGCCGATTTCGTCCCCGTGCCCTTCTGGGCTATCGACGTGGATCTGCTGCACAACGGCACGGCATTTACCGCACAGTGGCGCGCACCGTCAGACGTTTGTGATGATCAGGATCGCTGCCTGAATCAGGCGTTGGCGCAGCAAGCGGCAGCGGCGATCAAGAACGCTGACAGCGCTCGAGTGATCAAGCTGAAAACCGAGCGCATGCGCGAAGTCGCGCCCCTGCCCTTCGATCTCGGCACCTTGCAGGAAGTCTGCTCGAAAAAGCTTGGCCTCGGCGCCCAGGAAACCCTCGACATCGCCCAGGCCCTTTACGAAACCTACAAAGTCATCACCTATCCGCGCAGTGATTGCGGCTTTCTGCCGTTGAGCCAACACAGTGAGGCGCCATCGATCCTCACCGCGTTGCGTCAGGCCGATCCAAGCCTTGAAGTGTTGCAGGGTTTTCTCGAACCGCAGCGGCGCTCGCGAGCCTGGAATGACGCCAAGGTCAGCGCTCACCACGGCATCATCCCCACCATCGCCGCGAAGAACCTCGAACGTCTGACCGGCAAGCATCGCGCGGTGTACACGCTGATTCGCGCGCGCTACCTGGCGCAGTTCCTGCC
Source organism: Pseudomonas sp. B21_DOA (assembly GCA_030544685.1). Classification (NCBI taxonomy): domain Bacteria; kingdom Pseudomonadati; phylum Pseudomonadota; class Gammaproteobacteria; order Pseudomonadales; family Pseudomonadaceae; genus Pseudomonas; species Pseudomonas sp. B21_DOA. The sequence continues at coordinate 4,467,781 of CP086683.1, forward strand.
CAATCACGAATATGATCGCACCCAGGCCGATTTCGATTGCAACGGGCAGGCGTTGCGCGCGGTCGGCAAGCAGATCATCGAACCAGGCTGGAAGCGCGCATTGCCCGAAGCACTGGCACCGGCCAGGGGCCGCGAAGCACCAGCACCGCAAACCTTGCCGACCCTCAGCCAGGGCGTCGAATGCGCTGTGGCAAAGGTGAATCTCAAGGATCTTTGGACGCAACCGCCAAAACCCTACACCGAAGGCGATCTGATCAAGGCGATGAAGAACGTCGCCAAACTGGTCGAGGATCCGCTTCTCAAACAGAAACTCAAGGACACCACCGGCATCGGCACCGAAGCCACCCGCGCGTCGATCATTCAGGGTTTGCTTGATCGCGGATATCTGGTGAAAAACGGCAAGGCGCTGGCGGCGACACCTGCGGCGTTCAGCCTGATCGATGCAGTGCCGCGCGCGATCGCCGATCCTGGCACTACGGCGATCTGGGAACAGGCGCTGGACATGGTGCAAAACGGCGAGATGAGTCTGGAAGAATTCGTCACCAAACAAGCTGCGTGGATGAGCAAGCAGGTCAGCCGCTGTTCCGCCCTCAGCCTGACCATCAGCGGCCCGCCGCCTGCCGGCAAAGCCGCAGCGCCGTGGAAGAAAAAGCGCAAGTCGACGGCCAGCAAAACCACCGGTACGCGCAAGCGCACGGCGCGTCCGGCGACTCGCTGAATCCTTCGCGGTTCCCTTGTACACGTTGTCGAAGCGGATCTTTTCTCATTCCAAAACAGCTTTGTCCGACAATATGTAGTGCTTGAAAATATTCACTACAAAACCGTTGACGGCATCGTTTTGCTTTTGCATGATGAAGACGTTCCCCGATCGGGAGCACTGGTAACACGCTTGAGCAAACTCGTCTGACCGCCGAGTTGTTTTTTCCGGATACACGCTGCCCACAAGGCAGATTGAAGAAGCTGACCTGGCCTGAACGTCCAGTACAAGGACGAGAAGCGCTGGCGAAAATTCTCAAGACGCTTGTGGCCGACATTGGATATGTCGTCAAGGAGCCTCCCGGTTTTCGCTGCTTCTCCTCGTTGTGACGCTATTGCGTAGCAGTTATTCAACACGACTACATGCAACAGATGCATGACCCCGTACTTCATACGGGCGAGCGCTGACGTCCTGGTTTCGGTGCCAGGGATCAACTAACCGATGGGCTACCTGTATTAGCGAATCAACTTTGAAAGATCACCAGACTGGTCAAGGGGCATAACAATGAATCTGAACAATCAACCCACCATCGAAGAACTGGCGCGTATGTTCGCCGCGCAGAAAGACAGTCACGACAGCCATATTCTCTGGATCAGCAAGTCGGGCCAGGTGCACATCGACTGCCTGTCGCCCCATGCTGGCGAAGAAGAATTCGACCGCAACCACCAGAACCTGCTGGCCCGCCTGAAGATGTACCGCCGCGGCCACGGTTATGTCGGCAAGAAGGCTGCGGCCGACAAGGACTTCATTGGCAGTGTGCTGCAGACGCTGAAACAGGCGTGGGATTCGCTGCAGAATCAGAATGAAGTTCGGGTGATTGATCGGTTGTATTGAATAACGCTTTAGTAAAAAAGGGCCTGCTTCGATAAGAAGCAGGCCCTTTTACATCCAGAACTCACCCCGCAACTTTGTGGGAGCGAGCCTGCTCGCGAATGCAGTCTTCAGGCGCAAGTATCAGTGTCTGACATGCCACATTCGCGAGCAGGCTCGCTCCCACAGGTCTTGTTCATGTCATATGCGTTTGCAGAACAAGATCAACAAACGCCAACGCCGCCGCGCTGTGATAATTGTTCCTGCGCCGCAACAACGCCGCGCCACGCTGTGGCGCCTCCCCTTCGACCCGCAAGCGGCGCAACGCGCGGTCTTCACTGGCAATCGCCTCGGGCAACATAGTCGCCAGCGGCGCATGCCGCACCACTTCCAGCAACGTACTCACCGAATTCACCTCAATCCGCACCTGCGGCGTAATCCCGTGCTGACGAAAATACTCATCCACCGATAACCGCGTAATGAAACCCGGCGCCAGCAAGGCGAGATCCAGTGAAGCCAATTCCGTCGGCGTCAACACCGAAGGGCTGCCATAGAGCGGATGCCCAGGCCCGACCATGATCCCCAGCGTCTCGGTAAACGCCGGTATGCATTCGATATCGGCATTGCGCACCGGCGTGAACGCGATCGCGACATCCAGCGAGTCATCCGCCAGCCCTGCCTCGATGTCGTCCATCGACAACTCGAAGATCTCCAGATGAATCCCGGGAAACCGCGCCCTGTAATCACGCACCAACGGCCCGACCAGATACGCCATGAACGTCGGCGTCATCGCCAGGCGCAGGGTGCCGCGCGACAAATCCTTCACGTCGTGCAACGCGCGCTGCCCCGCCTCCAGCTCCACCAGCACGCGCCGCGCGCATTCGATGTAAGCCGCACCGGCATCCGTCGGCTTCACCGTGCGCGAGGTGCGATCGAACAGGCTCACGCCGAGGGTTTCTTCCAGTTGCCTAATCTGCTGGGACAGCGTCGGTTGCGAGACATGCAGCGCTTCGGCGGCGCGGGTGAAGCCACCGTGATCGGCAACGGCGAGCAAATAACGCAAATGTCGCAACAGCATGAGGACACCATCTATAGGCAGGACTTATGCGAAGCATTGTATATCGGTCTTGGACGCTATGGATTGGCCGGCGCAACATTGCTTCCACACAGCAAGCCAAACCTTGAAAGGAGTGACACCATGCAACAGTCCCACGCCTACAACGACAACAGCCTGGCCCTGACCACCCGCGCGCTCGACGCCAAGGCGAAAAAGACTTGTCGTGGCAGGATCTCGCCGACGGCACCGGCCTCAGCGTGGCCTACGTCACCGCCGCCCTGCTCGGCCAGCATCCGCTGCCGGAACAGGCTGCTCAAGTGGTCGGCGACAAGCTCGACCTCAGCGCCGATGACGTCGCCGCTCTGCAGATCATTCCGTTGCGTGGCAGCCTCAGCGGCGTGCCGACCGACCCGACCATCTACCGTTTTTACGAAATGATCCAGATCTACGGCACCACCCTGAAAGCGCTGGTTCATGAACAGTTCGGTGACGGCATCATCAGCGCGATCAACTTCAAACTGGACATCAAAAAGTCGAAGACCCGGAAGGCGGCTCCCGCGCAGTAGTGACCCTCGATGGCAAGTTCCTGCCGCTGCGCCCTTTCTGATACGTCCGGCCCGCACCCTGCGTGCGGGCCATCCGGTATCCACCAAAGAGGACACGCCCATGAAAGCCCTGATCGACGGCTTCCTGAAATTCCAGAACGAAGCCTTTCCGCAACGCAGCGAACTGTTCAAACATCTGGCCACGACGCAGCAACCCGGCACGCTGTTCATCACCTGTTCCGACAGCCGTGTGGTGCCGGAACTGCTGACCCAGCAAGAACCCGGCGAGCTGTTCGTGATCCGTAACGCTGGCAATATCGTGCCCTCCTACAGCCCACATCCGGGCGGGGTGTCGGCAACAGTGGAATATGCGGTGGCGGTGCTGGGAGTGAGCGATATCGTGATTTGCGGCCACTCCGATTGCGGCGCGATGACCGCGATTGCCCAGTGTAAATGCATGGATCACCTGCCCGCCGTCAGCGGCTGGCTGCAGCATGCCGAGTCGGCGAAGGTGATGAACGAAGCGCGCGTGCATGGCAGCGACGCGGCGAAATTGAGCTCGATGGTGCGCGAGAACGTGATCGCGCAACTGGCGAATATCCAGACCCATCCGAGCGTGCGCCTGGCCCAGGAGCAAGGCCGGCTTAATCTGCATGGCTGGGTGTACGACATCGAGACCGGCTCGATCGACGCGCTCGCTTCCGATCGTCGCACCTTTGTGCCGCTGGTCGAGCAACCAACCACTTGCGCGATCAGCGCTAGGACATCCAACGCAGCCTGAAGCCCCGGCCGGTGATCGTTCCCACGCTATGCGTGGGAACGATCAACAGATCAGCGTTTCACCGTGAGATCAATCTGGGTCATCCGGCTACGCACGGTAAACACGCCATCGCCGGAAAGAATCGCGCTGCGCGCAAACAGGCGCCCGCTCTCCCAATTGGAAAGGCCCAGTTCCGGCTTGTTCAACGCGTACTGGCCATCGACCCATCGGGTGATGCCGTTGCCTACGAACGGCGCATTCACAGCGTTGTAGAAGCGTTGATGAACCGCCGCCGCCTCGCTGATCAACGACACGGTGAATTGCGGGCTGTAACGGTTGAACAGCGCAATCGCCTGGTCAAGATCGTCGACGATCATCAGGCTGACTTCCGGAGTCTCTTCCCATTCCCACTCGCGACCCAAGTCCGACTCCGGCAAGGATTCAGCCCGCGCTTCGGTCCGGTAACCCTCCGCGCGATAAACCTCGACCGTTGCGTTCTGCCATTCGCTTGGCAGGCAACTTTCACTGCCTTCGACGATGTGCAACTTGCAGCCTTGGCCGCGTGCCGTACCGGCGGCCGTTAACGCATCGAGAAACAGCGGCACCAGTTCGGCGGCGCGTTCGCGCTGAATCAGGCAGACGTTCAGGGTGTTGCAGACTTTGCGGTCCAGCGAGTTGCGCACCACCGCCGCGAAGCGCGTAGTGTCGGCGTCACGGTCGGCGATCAGCCACGCGCCGCCGGTGCCATGCAGGCTGACGGCCGTGCCGGCCTGCTGGGCGATGCTGCCCAGCTGACTGACCGCACGGCCCGAACCGCGCGCCACGGCCAATGACAAACGCCGGTCGGCGAACATCGCCCAACCGGCGGCGTGATTGACGCTTTCCACCAACGACACCGCACCAACCGGCAAGCCGGCTTCGGCCAGTGCCGGGTTCAAGGCGTGAGCGACGATGGCTTGCGCAGTGCCCAACGCATCGCTGCCGATGCGCAGCACGGCGGTGTTGCCGGTGCGCAACACCCCGGCGGCATCGGCAAATACGTTGGGTCGACCTTCAAAGACAAAGGCGACGATGCCCAGCGGCGAAACCACTTGCTCGACCTTCCAGCCGTCGTGCTCGACACTGCTGATCACCTTGCCCCGGGTCGGTGGCGCATCACGCCAGGCGCGCAGCCCGGCGATCATGTCGCAGCGCATGCGTTCATCGGCGAGCAGACGTGTGGTCGAGCGACCGCGCGCCTTGGCCCGTTCGATGTCGGCGCGGTTGGCAGCTTCGATCTGCGTCCAGCATTCAGGACTTTCCAGGCGCTGAGCAAACAGATCGAAGAACCGGCTGATGGTTTCATCGGACACCGCCGACAACGCGGTGAATGCCGCAGCAGCACGCTCGATTGCCACCGAGGCGGCCTGTTGATCAGCCACGGGGATCAGCAACAACTCGCCACTGACCTGCTCGACCAGCAGATGGTCACCGGGCTGAAACCGCGCGGCCAGTTCGGGGCTGACCACGGTGACGCGGTTACCAGCGAAAGGGATCGGCGTGCCAGCGACTAGACGTTCGAGCGCAAGAGACATGAAGCGGATTCACCATGCAGAGGGCGGCCGGAAAATGTAGCGGATTACTGCCTGAAATACACCTCTTCAATCCACCGACCAACCCTGTGGGAGCTGGCTTGCCAGCGATAGCGGTGGTTCAGGCAAATTTATAGTGACTGACGGGGCCTCATCGCTGGCAAGCCAGCTCCCACAGGGTTTTGTGGTGTTTGGCTGATCGAGTCAGAACACCGACCAGCCAATCCGCGAGCTGAGCAACTCCAGCGCCGCCATTCCCGCCAGCGAATTACCCGCCGCATTCAACTCCGGCGACCACACACATACGCTGAACTGCCCCGGCACTACCGCAACGATGCCGCCGCCGACCCCGCTCTTGCCCGGCAGGCCGACGCGATAAGCGAAGTTGCCCGCCTCGTCATACAAACCGCTGGTAGCCATGATCGAGTTGACCTGCTGGGTCTGGCGGCGCGTCAGAATCTGCTCGCCGCTGTGCTTGCAGAACCCGTCATTGGCCAGAAAACAGAACGCCCGGGCCAGATCGATGCAATTCATCCGCAGCGCGCAGTGGCTGAAATAGCTGCGCAACACGGCTTCGACATCGTTGTGAAAGTTGCCGAACGACTGCATCAGATACGCCATCGCCGCATTGCGCGCGCGGTGCTGGTATTCGGAGTCGGCGACCTTGCCGTCAATCATGATCTGCGGGTTGCCGGACAGGCGCCGAACGAAGTCGCGCATCGACAGTGTCGGCGCGGCGAAGCGCGACTGGTTGATGTCGCAGATCACCAGCGCCCCGGCGTTGATGAACGGGTTACGCGGGCGGCCGCGCTCGAACTCCAGTTGCACCAGCGAATTGAACGGCTGGCCGGACGGCTCATGGCCGAGTCGCTCCCAGATCGCTTCGCCGGAGTGATCGATGGCCTGCACCAGGCTGAATACCTTGGAAATACTTTGCACCGAGAACGGCGTTTCAGCGTCGCCGGCGCAATACATTTCACCATCGTTACTGTACACGGCGATGCCCAACTGGTTGGCCGGCACCGTGCCGAGGGCGGGAATATAGTCAGCGACCTTGCCCTGCCCGATCAGGGGCCGGACCGCGTCAAGGATCTCGTTCAACAGCGCTTGCATGCCGGGTTCCGAAAGTCTCGCCCCATGGGGATCGCGGGGACACTGGGGCTAGACGCTGCGCCCGCCGGTCGCATCACACCGGCAAGCGCCAAGCAAAATGTTCTAGGCTGAAGCGAACCATTCAGACACGGGAGAGCACCATGCACCTCGAAGGCTCCTGCCATTGCGGCGAAGTCACGTTCAGCCTCGACAGCGCCCATCCTTATCCCTATCAACGCTGCTATTGTTCGATCTGCCGCAAGACCCAGGGCGGCGGCGGTTATGCGATCAACCTTGGCGGCGACGCGACCACTCTCAAGGTTCGCGGACGCAAAAACATCAGCATCTATCACGCGAAGATGAAAGCTGAAGGCGATAAACGCGCCCATCGCAGCAGCGCCGAACGCCACTTTTGTTCGCTGTGCGGCAGCGGTTTGTGGCTGTTCAGCCCGGAGTGGCCAGAGCTGATTCATCCATTCGCCTCGGCGATCGACACGCCGCTGCCGGTGCCGTCGGAACACACGCACCTGATGCTCGGGTCAAAAGCGCCGTGGGTTGAGGTCGAGACGAAGCCGAAGGATCAGCAGTTTGATGAATATCCCGAAGAATCGATCGCCCAGTGGCATGAGCGACTCGGTCTGACCCGCTGAACACCGGCCCCTGTAGGAGTGAGCCTGCTCGCAATAGCGGTCGGTCAGCCCGCATAGATATTGACTCTCCCGGCCCCTTCGCGAGCAAGCTCGCTCCCACAGGGATCACATTTCAAATGTGGGAGCGAGCTTGCTCGCGAAGGGGCCGGTATGATCAGTACCTTAATCCGGATGCGCCCAGGTCATCCTGAACAGCGCCCCACCCCACACCGAATCGCCAACGTCAACCTGCCCGCCATGGGACTGCGACACCCGCCGCACCAGTGCCAGGCCCAGTCCGAACCCCCGGTGCGCCGATCCCGGCTGGCGTCCAGTCGGGAAAACGGTTCGAAGATTTTCTCCCGTCCCTCCAGCGGCACGCCCGGGCCGTCATCGCTGACCCGCACTTCATAGTCATCACCATTGCGCAGCAGAGACACCTCGACGCGCTGCTCGGCATAGCGAATGGCGTTGCGCAAAAGGTTGATCACCGCCCGCGCCATGAAGCGTGGCTCGATGCTCACCGTGTCAACCTGGCAACCGGCGATCAATAATTGCACCCCCGCCGCTTCAGCTTCCAGCGCCACGCTGCCGACGACGCTGTCGAGCCAGTCGACCGCCTGAACATTCTCCCGTTTGATCACTGTCGCGCCGTGCTCGAGGCTGGCGTAGGTCAGCAGCTCCGAGACCATTTCCTCCAGCTCACCGAGGTCGGCGTACATGTCGGCGATCAACTCGCGATTCTGGCCGGCGCCGGGCTGCTGTTTAAGCTGATCGAGTTCGAACGACAGCCGCGCGATCGGTGTGCGCAATTCGTGGGACACCGCGTTGGTCAGCTCCCGCTGATTGGCGATCAAGCCCTCGATGCGCGCCGCCATCAGATTGAAGTGCTCGGCCAGATCTCGGATGTTCGAGCGCCGCGACAATTGGATGCGCACCGACAGATCGTTGTCGCCGAAACGCTCGGCGGCCAGGCGCAGCTTTTCCAGATCGCGCCAGTGCGGGCGCACCCAGAAAAACAGAACGATGCCGATCAACACCGCCAACATCATGTACGCCGCGGTGATGTAGAACGGCATCAGGCTTGGCTCCGGCGGCAACTTGATGCTGAGCAGCTGTGAGCCGCCATCGATATTGCTGATGAACTGTGTGTAATCGTCGCGGATCACCAACAGGTTCTGCGCCAGTTCGGCCTTTTCCTGCGGCGTCAGGGCCAGTTGATCGGCCTCGACCAGACTGAGCGACAAACCGTAATGCGCGCGCAATGAATCGAGTTTCTGCTCACGCTCGGCACCCTGGCGGCCTTGCAAATGATCGACCAGTGACCACGCTTGGCCGCGCACGGCTTCACGGTTGTAATCCTGCATCTGACTGTCGAGCAACGCGTTGAAGGTGTGCTCGACCGCCTGCAAGGCCAGCACCAGACCCACCGTCATCACCAGAAACAGCCCGAGGAACAAGCGCAGCATCTACAGCTCCCACGCGAACGGATTGAACAGATAGCCCTTGCCCCACACGGTCTTGATGCACACCGGCTCGCGAGGGTTGTCCTTGAGTTTGTTGCGCAACTTGCTGATGTAGACGTCGACGCTGCGGTTGAGCCCGTCGAAAGCGATGCCGCGCATGCGGTTGAGAATGTCGTCGCGGGAAAGAATTTTGCCCGCCGCGCTGGCCAGCAACCAGAGCAATTCGAACTCCATGGTGGTCAGTTCGACCAGCTCACCGGCCAGGCGCACTTCCCGGCAACTGCGGTCGATGCTCAATTGCCCGAACTCGAGAAAACTCACCACGCTGGTGTCCGGCGTCTGCCGCCGTTGCAACGCCCGCAGCCGCGCGAGCAACACCGGCGGCTTGATCGGTTTGATCACGTAATCGTCAGCGCCGGACTCCAGACCGAGGATGTGATCGAGATCGTCTTCCTTGGCCGTAAGGATCACGATCGGCGTGTCCGAGACACTGCGAATTTCCCGGCAGACCTGCAAACCGCTCTGCCCCGGCAACATCAGGTCGAGCACCAGCACCTTCGGCTTGAATTCCAGGAATGCAGCCATGGCCAGATCACCGCGATGCACCGTGCGCACCTCGTAGCCGTGCTGTTCTAGAAAGTGTGCGATCAGTGCGGCGAGACGCTCATCGTCTTCGACCAGCAGAACTTTGCCGAAACCCAGGTTATCCATAACAACCGTTGCCAAGCCAAACGTGGAAGGGCGGATATTATGCTGGCATTCATCGAACAGGCGATGACGGCGGACAGCAAAAATCGGCCACTTGGGCCGGTTTTCGGTGATGTTTCATACTCTTAAGAGTTTTTAACAAATTCAGGCGGGCACACCGCTGTGAAAGCGGAATTCCTCGTCCGGCGATTCGATCAGTTCCTGCTCGGCCGCACGGACGCGTTCGATCACCTGCGCGACATCCTTGGCATCACCATACTGATAGGCCAGTTTCAGATAGCCCTGAAAATGCCGCGCCTCGCTTTTCAGCAGACCGAAATAGAATTTGCCCAGTTCTTCATCCAGATGCGGCACCAGTGCTTCGAAGCGTTCGCAACTGCGTGCTTCGATGAACGCGCCGACCACCAGCGTATCCACCAGTTTCACCGGTTCGTGGCTGCGCACCACTTTGCGCAGGCCCGAGGCGTAACGGCCAGCGTGCAGCTGACGCAGTTCGATCTTGCGCCGCTTCATGATGCGCATGACCTGCTCGTGGTGCACCAGTTCTTCCCGGGCCAGGCGCGACATCATGTTGATCAGGTCGACGTGAGCGTGGTACTTGGCAATCAGGCTCAGCGCCGTGCTGGCGGCCTTGAACTCACAGTTCTTGTGATCGATCAGCAGGGTTTCCTGATCGGCCAGTGCCGCCTGGACCCAGGCGTCGGGCGTGCGGCAGCCAAGGAATTCGTGGATTTCGGGAAGGATCATGGGGCTCACGGTAAAAGGTGTTCGAGCGAAGGGCGCCGATTATACCGGCCTGCCCGCAGACCACCAGCGGCGGCTGTTGATATGCATCAAGTCGCAGACGTTCGGGTAGCAACTATAGTTGTGCAACGCCGTGCCTTTTCTTTGCTGGAGACTCCGCTCATGCAAGCCATTCGCAGCATTCTGGTGGTCATCGAACCTGAACATGCGGAAAGCCTGGCGCTCAAGCGCGCCAAGCTGATCGCCGGTGTCACCCAGGCCCATCTGCATCTGCTGGTGTGCGACAAGAAGCATGACCACGCCGGCCTGCTCAGTGTGCTCAAGGCGGCATTGCTCGCCGAAGGCTACAGCGTGACCACCGAACAGGCGTGGAACGAGAGCCTGCACGAAACCATCATTGATGTGCAGCAGGCCGAGGGTTGCGGGCTGGTGATCAAACAGCACTTTCCCGACAGCTCATTGAAAAAGCCTTGCTGACCCCGGCAGACTGGAAACTGCTGCGCCAATGCCCTACTCCAGTGCTGCTGGTGAAGACCGCTGGCTCATGGAAGGACAAAGTGATCCTGGCTGCAGTCGACGTTGGCAATGCCGACGGTGAGCACCGGCATTTGCACAGCACCATCATCGATCATGGCTATGACATCGCCAGCCTGGCCAAGGCGCATTTGCATGTGATTGCCGCGCATCCGTCGCCGATGCTGTCGGCGGCGGACCCGACCCTGCAACTGAGCGAAACCATCGCGGCGCGTTATCGCGAGCAATGTCGGGCGTTTCAGGCCGAGTTCGATGTCGATGATGAACATCTGCACATCGAAGAAGGCCCGGCAGATGTATTGATCCCGTTCATGGCGCACAAGCTGCAGGCGGCGGTGACGGTGATTGGCACGGTGGCGCGCAGTGGCTTGTCAGGCGCGTTGATCGGCAATACCGCTGAAGCGGTGCTGGATACCCTGGAAAGCGATGTGTTGGTGCTCAAGCCGCAGGAGGTTGAGGATCATCTGGTGGAATTGACGGCAAAACACTGAGGATTGCCATGCCTGACTGGCGCTTCGCGAGCAGGCTCGCTCCCACATCTGGAATGCATTTCCCTGTGGGAGCGAGCCTGCTCGCGAAGCTTCTAGGCGCCGAAGGCGTCTTTCAGGAAGCCCGGGGCGATGTAGCGTTGATAATGCGCTTCCGACAGCAGGAAGAATTCCCGATCAATGGCATCGCGCAGTTCCGGCAGGTTCCAGTCGCGGAACTCCGGCAGCAATACCATCCCGTACGCCTCAAGATTAATGATCACCCGCGCGCCCCGGGCAATCAGCTGATAGGCCCAGCAATATTCCGACTGATGCGGTACGAAGCGGATCTTGCGCTGTTCCAGTTGCTCGCGCAGGCGCGCCGGATCGAAGATCTCGACTTTGCTCGCCATCACTTGTGACAGCAATTGCTCCAGACGCAGCCACACCGCACGCTTTTCCTCCTCGTTGTACCCATTCCAATGGATCACTTCGTGGTGAAAACGCTTGCAGCCACGGCACACCAAGTCACCGTAAACGGTGGAGCAGAGGCCGACGCAGGGGTCTTGATGGTCTGATTGGGCATAAATGGGCAAAACACTGAAACGCGGAACAGGCCGGCATGTTAGCCCTTTGTCGGGCATTGATCACCCCTCAAACAGCAAGGTCTCGCCAGCGCCGCAGGTTTGCTCCGGCCGCGCCGATTGCCACGAAAGTCCAATAGAGCGCGACTTACCTTTAAATTTTTTTGCCGTAGAATCAGCCAGCCTTTTAAGGCGCCAATGTCCGTTAGAAGCTGTTTTCAAAGCGTCACGAGCACAGTCGTTCCTTCAGAGCGGTGTTGGCGAAGGGTTTTTCCAGCGGGGAAAAGCCTAACGCCAACCCTCATCAGCTCCCCGTTCTGCAGGCGTAAAACTTTGAAAGCAGCTTCTGTAAGGAATTGCCGGTAATTCTGGCCGAACGACCCACAACGTCGTGAGGCGCATGAGTACGGCAATTTCGGGATGAGCGTCCCGGACACCCATTTGGGACCACTGATGAGGGTAATAACTGTGCTTGAAGCCTACCGCAAACATATCGAAGAGCGTGCAGCCCTGGGTATCGTTCCCCAGCCGCTTAACGCCGAACAAACAGCAGGCCTGATCGAGCTGCTGAAGAACCCTCCGGCTGGCGAAGAAGCTTTCCTCGTTGACCTGATCACCAATCGCGTACCACCGGGAGTGGACGAAGCCGCCTACGTCAAGGCCGGTTTCCTGTCTGCCCTGGCCAAGGGCGAAGCCACCTCCCTCTGCTGGACAAGAAACGCGCTGTAGAACTGCTCGGCACCATGCAGGGCGGCTACAACATCGTCACCCTCGTTGAACTGCTGGACGACGCCGAGCTGGCGCCAGTCGCCGCCGAAGAACTCAAGCACACCCTGCTGATGTTCGACGCCTTCCACGACGTCGCTGAAAAAGCCAAGAACGGCAACGTTCACGCCAAGGCCGTGCTGCAATCCTGGGCTGACGGCGAGTGGTTCAAGAAGCGCCCGGTCCTGGCCGACAAGATCAGCCTGCGTGTATTCAAGGTCACCGGCGAAACCAACACCGACGACCTCTCCCCTGCGCCAGACGCCTGGTCGCGTCCTGACATCCCGCTGCACGCCCTGGCCATGCTGAAAATGGCCCGTGACGGCATCGTTCCGGACGAGCAAGGCAAGACCGGTCCGATGAAGCAGATCGAAGAAATGCGCGGCCAGGGTTTCCCGATCGCCTACGTCGGTGACGTGGTCGGTACCGGTTCCTCGCGTAAATCGGCTACCAACTCGGTGCTGTGGTTCTTCGGCGACGACATCCCGTACGTGCCGAACAAGCGCGCTGGCGGTTTCTGCTTCGGCAGCAAGATCGCTCCGATCTTCTACAACACCATGGAAGATGCCGGCGCCCTGCCGATCGAGTTCGACGTATCGAACATGAACATGGGCGATGTGATCGACCTGTACCCGCACGCTGGCAAAGTCTGCAAGCACGGTACCGACGAAGTCATCACCACTTTCGAAATGAAAACCCCGGTGCTGCTGGACGAAGTCCGTGCCGGCGGTCGTATCCCGCTGATCATCGGCCGTGGCCTGACCGAGAAGGCTCGCGCCGAACTGGGTCTGCCGCCGTTCGACCTGTTCAAGAAGCCGGAAGCTCCGGCTGAAAGCACCAAGGGCTTCACCCTGGCGCAGAAAATGGTCGGCAAGGCTTGCGGTCTGGCAGAAGGCCAAGGCGTGCGTCCTGGCACCTACTGCGAACCGAAGATGACCACCGTGGGTTCTCAGGACACCACAGGTCCGATGACCCGTGACGAACTGAAAGACCTGGCGTGCCTGGGCTTCTCCGCTGATCTGGTGATGCAGTCGTTCTGCCACACCGCGGCTTATCCAAAGCCTATCGACGTGACCACCCACCACACCCTGCCTGACTTCATCATGACCCGCGGCGGCGTTTCCCTGCGTCCGGGTGACGGCATCATCCACTCGTGGCTGAACCGCATGCTGCTGCCGGACACCGTTGGTACCGGTGGTGACTCGCACACCCGTTTCCCGATGGGCATCTCGTTCCCGGCCGGTTCGGGTCTGGTCGCGTTCGCCGCTGCTACCGGCGTAATGCCGCTGGACATGCCGGAATCGATCCTGGTGCGCTTCAAAGGCAAGATGAAACCTGGCATCACCCTGCGTGACCTGGTTCATGCCATTCCGTACTTCGCCATCCAGAACGGTCTGCTGACCGTTGAGAAGAAAGGCAAGAAAAACGCCTTCTCCGGCCGCATCCTGGAAATCGAAGGCCTGGAAGGTCTGACCCTGGAGCAGGCGTTCGAACTGTCCGACGCCTCGGCCGAACGTTCGGCTGCCGGTTGCACCATCAAGCTGTCGAAAGAGTCGATCACCGAGTACCTGCAGTCCAACATCACCCTGCTGCGCTGGATGATCGGCGAAGGCTACGGCGATGCCCGCACTCTGGAACGCCGCGCTCAAGCGATGGAAGCCTGGATCGCCAACCCGGAACTGATGGAAGCCGATGCCGACGCCGAATACGCCGAAGTCATCGAAATCGATCTGGCCGAGATCAACGAGCCTGTGCTCTGCGCGCCAAACGATCCGGACGACGCCCGTCTGCTGTCCAGCGTTGCTGGCGAGAAGATCGACGAAGTGTTCATCGGTTCGTGCATGACCAACATCGGTCACTTCCGCGCTGCCGGTAAACTGCTGGATCAGGTCAAGGGTCAGCTGCCAACCCGTCTGTGGCTGTCGCCGCCGACCAAGATGGATGCTCACCAACTGACCGAAGAAGGCTACTACGGCATCTACGGCAAGGCTGGCGCACGCATGGAAATGCCAGGCTGCTCACTGTGCATGGGTAACCAGGCACGCGTTGAGCCGAACAGCACCGTGGTCTCGACGTCGACCCGTAACTTCCCGAACCGTCTGGGCGACGGCGCGAACGTCTACCTGGCCTCGGCCGAGCTGGCGTCCGTTGCCTCGATCCTGGGTCGCCTGCCGACCGTCGAGGAGTACATGGAATACGCTGGCAAGATCGACAGCATGGCGGCCGATGTCTACCGCTACCTGTCCTTCGACCAGATCGCCGAGTTCCGTGAAGCGGCTGCGAACGCCAAGATCCCGGTCGTTCAAGCCTAACGCTGCAAGGCAATAAAAAACGCCGCCCATCGTGAGATGAGCGGCGTTTTTTGATCGTTCCCACGCTCCGCGTGGGAATGCAGCCCGGACGCTCTGCGTCCCCAAGCGTGACGCAGAGCATCACAAGAGGCGTTCCCACGCAGAGCGTGGGAACGATCAGTCGTTACACAGACAGCTTGTAAACCAATGCCGAAATCGCTACCAGCCCAACTGCAGTAACAAACACGTTCGACGCCTGACCGCGATAACGCGCCATCGCTGGCACCTTGCGAATCGCATACATCGGCATCAGGAACAGAATCGCCGCAATCACCGGACCACCGATGGTTTCGATCATGCCGAGGATGCTCGGGTTCAGCGTCGCTACGATCCAGCAGATCACCAGCATCAACGCCGCCACGATGCGATCCAGCGCCTTGGCGCCCGGGCGTTTGCCGCTCTTGACGATCAAGCCCTTGAGGCCTTCGCTGGCCCCGATGTAATGGCCGAGGAACGACTTGGAGATCGCCACGAACGCAATCAACGGCGCCGCGAAGGCGATGGTCGGGTTGCTGAAGTGGTTGGCCAGGTACGACAGGATCGACAGGTTCTGATCTTTGGCCTCAGCCAGTTGCTCCGGCGACAGGGTCAGCACGCAGCTGAATACGAAGAACAGCACCATCAGCACCATCAGTGCGTGAGCGCGGGAGAGAATCTGCGCACTGCGCTCTTCGGCATGCACGCCGTAGCGGCGCTTCTGATCGACCGCAAACGCCGAGATGATCGGCGAATGGTTGAACGAAAACACCGTCACCGGAATCGCCAGCCACAGCGTGTGCAACAGCGCTGACGGCGCCGGCACTTGCGAGGCAGTGGCGAGGATGCCGCCGTTCCAGTGCGGAATCAGGTACACGGCGAGGAACAGCAGCGCGACGATGAACGGATAGACCATCAGGCTCATGGCCTTGACGATTGCCTGCTCACCGCAACGCACGACGGCCAGCAGGCCAAGAATCAGCACGAACGACAGCAACGCGCGCGGTGGCGGCGTGATGTGCAGTTGATGTTCGAGGAAACTGGCGACCGTGTTGGTCAGGCCGACGCTGTAGATCAACAGGATCGGGAAGATGGCGAAGAAGTACAACAGCGTAATCAGGGCACCAGCCTTGATGCCGAAATGCTGCTCGACCACTTCGGTGATATCGGCGCCTTCGCGACCGGACAGCACAAAACGGGTCAGGCCACGGTGAGCGTAAAACGTCATCGGGAATGCCAGCAGCGCGAGGATTACGAGCGGCCAGAAGCCACCCAATCCTGCGTTGATCGGCAAAAACAGGGTGCCGGCGCCAATGGCCGTCCCAAACAGTCCCAGCATCCAGGTGGTGTCCTGGCGATTCCAGCTCGAAAGTTCAGCGGGTGCTGCTGCGTCGAAACGCTTTTCGAGGCTATTGGCCTGATCATTCATCCGGTCGGATCTCCGCTTTCCGGTCACTTGCCACTCGGTCAGGATGCGTCGGAAAAAACCGACAGACATGCTCCGGCCGAAACAGGGGCGCGATTCTCCGTGATAAATCAATGCAAGCAAAGACTTAGCTGAGGAATGGTTGTGCGGAGCAGATCCAAGGATGGTCGTTTATGGAAAAACAAGGTCGTTCATGGATACGTCAGATGCCGCAAACGGATACGTTTTGCACCCACCCATGCGTCATCGAATGCGCCTAGAGCGATATGCCGAGCATGAAACCCAATAAAACGCAGTACAGCCCGAAGCCGAAAAGCAACCAGAGCTTGCCATTTTCGCGCTTGTCCCTATTGCGCACCGCTTCTTCATATTCTGCGAACTCTCGCTCAATTTGCTCCAGTCGTGCCTTACGGTCATATGTGCTCATACTGATTAACCTTTGAATAATGCGCCTGACGGTCGTGAAGCATGAAGACTCACAACTTGAAGAAAAACCCTGCCACTGCGGTGATTGCAGTCAAGACTCCACCAAACACTGCAATTGGATAGAGCTTCGTCTCCCTTGATAACTTTTTCTCTTCAGCCTGAAGCTTTTTCCATTCAGCCACGAGTTTCCTTGATTCGTTTTCCAGCCTGTCGAGCTCCAGATTTTCGCGATCGTTATGGAACATTTGCCCTCCTTGGCTGCTGGCGGATCGGTGTCAGCATTTGCATGCACATCGACGGCTATCGTCATGCCCTTATCATCAAACTGTTCCATTCACGCTGACCAGCAGACGCATCTGCCATTCCCGTAGGCAAAATCCGCGAGTCACGTAAGCCCGCTCATACAAGTAATCCGCGATATTCCAGACCGACTACCTGCCAGAACCCTGCCTTTGATCTAGTGTGAGAGAAGCCTTAACCCAAGGAGCCTCCCATGCCACTGGTCCGCGTCGACATCCAGCAAAACCCCGACCCTACTTTCGCCAGGCGCATCGGCGAACAAATCTACGCCGCCCTGCGCAGCTGCATCGATGTGCCCGAGCACGACAATTTCCAGATTCTCAACGAGCACGACGGCCAGCACTTCGTATATGACCCGCAATATCTCGGCATCCAGCGCAGCGACGGCGTGGTGTTCATTCAAATCACCATCAGTGAAGGCCGCACTGTGGAGAAGAAACAATTGATGTTCAAAACCATCGCCGAAAGCCTGCATGCGCACGTGGGGATACGCCCGGAGGATGTGTTCATCAATCTCGTGGAGGTGAAAAAAGAGAACTGGTCGTTCGGCAATGGCATTGCGCAATACGTCACCTGATTGGCCGTACGCCATGGGTGCTTGCTTGTTCCACGAACCCGTCCAGAATCAAAGCACCACTGCGTGAATGCAACGATTGCCAAGCCGCTGCGGATTCAGCACTCTGAGTCGACTTTCGCGACCCACCCGCCGCCCATCACAGGAGCCGCGCAATGCCCGCAACCGTTCTGGTACTGGTTGAAACGATCAATGACTATCTGCCGATTCTCGAACACCAGGGATTCCATCTGATCCTTGCACCAACGCCGGCCGAACGTGCGCAAGCCATCATCACCCATGGCAGTCGTATCGATGCCGTGCTGACTCGCGGCCCGCTGGGCCTGACCGCCCAAGAGATCAGCGCCCTGCCCGCCCTGAAAATCATCACGGTGATCGGCGCGGGCTATGAACAGGTCGACCTGCAAGCGGCCAGCGACCGCGGGATCACCGTCACCAATGGTGCCGGGGTCAACGCCTCCTCAGTTGCCGATCATGCGATGGCGCTGTTGCTGGCATTGGTCCGCGACATTCCGCGCTGTGATGCAGCGGTGCGCCGCGGTGAATGGCCGAAAATCATGCGCCCGTCACTGGCCGGCAAGCACCTGGGAATTCTTGGGCTGGGCGCGGTGGGCATGGCGATTGCCAAGCGCGCGGAATTGGGTTTCGACATGCAGATCAGCTATCACAACCGCCAGGTGCGCAGCGACGTGGCTTACGCGTTCTGCTCGACTCCGACCGATCTGGCGAGAGTTTCGGACTTTCTGGTGGTTGCCACGCCCGGTGGCATTACAACGCAGCATTTGGTCACACGAACGGTGCTTGACGCGCTCGGACCGAATGGATTCATCGTCAATATCGCCAGAGCCAGCGTGATCGCTACGGCGGACCTGATTACCGCACTGGAGCAACGACGCATCGCTGGTGCCGCACTGGACGTATTCGATCACGAACCGGAAGTGCCCGATGCCCTGAAAAGCCTCAGCAATGTTGTGCTGACTCCGCACGTAGCCGGGCTTTCCCTGAGGCTACACAAGGCACGGTTGAGCTGGTGGGCAAAAATCTGATGGCATTTTTTCCGGACAACCGGTGCTGACTCCCGTCGCGCTGCCACCGAAACTGATTAACCAGCGTGTGCATTAAGGCGCTCGGGATCCTCGGTCTGCAGCGTTCATCGCCCCCATTCTCAAAGTTGATCATCCAGCAACACGCTAACCTATAAGACCGACCCGCGCTTGTGAGCATTCGAGCGCGCCATTAGATTAGCCAATGATGTCTGGCCTCCAAAATAAGCAGAAGGGATAAGCATGGCGCTTACTGACCAGTCCACCCGGATCCGCGCGGGCGAAGAACTCGATGCCAGCCTGATCGATCCGTACCTCAAGGCGCACATCCCCGGCCTGACCGGCAGCCCGCAGATCAGCCAGTTCCCCGGCGGTGCGTCGAACCTGACCTATTTGCTGGAATACCCGGAACAAGAATTTGTCCTGCGCCGTCCTCCGTTCGGCCACAAGGCCAAATCCGCGCACGACATGGGCCGTGAATTCCGCATCCTCAACCAACTGCGCGACGGCTTCCCGTATTGCCCAAAGGCCTACGTGCACTGCACCGATGAAACGGTGATCGGCGCCGAGTTCTATGTGATGGAACGGGTCAAGGGCATCATCCTGCGCGCCGAGCTGCCACCGGAGCTGGGTCTCGATTCGGCGAAAACCGAAGCACTGTGCAAAAGCTTCATTGACCGTTTCGTTGAACTGCACCGCGTTGATTACAACGCCTGCGGACTTGGCGATCTGGGCAAGCCTGAAGGCTACGTCGCGCGGCAGATCAAAGGCTGGAGCGAGCGTTACGAAAAAGCCCTGACCCCGGACGCGCCGCACTGGGAAGCGGTGAAAGCCTGGCTCAACGACAAGATGCCGGCCGACCACCCGACCTCAAGCATCGTCCACAACGACTATCGCTTCGACAACGTTATCCTCGACCCGGCCAACCCGATGCAGATCATCGGCGTGCTCGACTGGGAACTGACCACCCTCGGCGATCCGCTGATGGATCTGGGCAACACCCTCGCCTATTGGATCGAAGCCGGCGACCCGGCACCGGTGCAACTGATGCGCCGCCAGCCAAGCCACGCGCCGGGCATGCTCACCCGCCGCGAATTCGTCGACTACTACGCCGAGCGCTCGGGCATCCGCATCGACAATTTCGACTTCTACTACACCTACGGCCTGTTCCGCCTGGCCGGCATCGTGCAGCAGATCTACTACCGCTTCTACCATGGCCAGACGCAGGACAAACGCTTCGCGCAGTTCATTCACATGAACAAACTGCTCGAGCAGATGAGCCTGCAGGTCATCCAGAAATCCAGCCTCTGATCCGGGCCAATAACAAGACCTTCAACAAGGGAACCCCATGTCCAAGACTCAGTTGTTCGACCTCGACGGCAAAATCGCTTTCGTCTCCGGCGCCAGCCGTGGCATCGGCGAAGCCATCGCCAAACTGCTGGCCCAGCAAGGCGCCCACGTGATCGTCTCAAGCCGCAAGATCGAAGGCTGCCAGCACGTCGCCGACGCTATCACCGCAGCCGGCGGCAAGGCCACGGCCGTGGCCTGTCACATCGGTGAGATGGAGCAGATCAGCCAAGTGTTTGCCGGGATCAAGGAACAGTTCGGCCGCCTCGACATTCTGGTCAACAACGCCGCTACCAACCCGCAATTCTGCAACGTGCTCGACACCGATCTCGGTGCGTTCCAGAAGACCGTCGACGTGAACATTCGCGGCTACTTCTTCATGTCGGTCGAAGCCGGCAAGCTGATGCGCGAAAACGGTGGCGGCAGCATCATCAACGTCGCCTCGATCAACGGCATCTCGCCGGGGATTTTCCAAGGCATTTATTCGGTGACCAAAGCGGCGGTCATCAACATGACCAAGGTCTTCGCCAAGGAATGCGCGCAATTCGGCATCCGCTGCAACGCCCTGCTCCCCGGCCTGACAGACACCAAGTTCGCCTCGGCCCTGGTGAAAAACGACGCGATTCTGAAACAGGCGCTCACGCAGATCCCGCTCAAACGCGTAGCCGACCCAAGCGAAATGGCTGGAGCAGTGTTGTACCTGGCCAGCGATGCGTCGAGCTACACCACTGGTGTGGCGCTGAATGTGGATGGCGGGTTCCTGTCCTGATTTTCAGGACGGATACCTGACCCTTGTGGGAGCGAGCCTGCTCGCGAAAGCGTTGGGTCAGTCAGCTATATTTTGACTGATACCACGCCTTCGCGAGCAGGCTCGCTCCCACAGGGTCAGTGCGGGATTCCAGCACCGGAACATCAGCAGCGTTATTGGGTTATGCAACGGGTAGTGGTGATGTGGCGCGTCACCTGCCCATCCACATACATATCCCCGGCAACCTCAGTATTCTCCAGCACCTCACACCGACGTTCCGGCGGTGGTGGCGGCGCGACAGGCGCAGGCGGTGGAGGACTGGCACAACCGGCCAACAACACTGCAAGAAAAGCCAACGGCAATACGCGTTTCCCAGGATTATTCATAGGGCGACCCGCGGTAAAGAGAGACAAACTCCCGCAACCCAACCGGCCGCGGAAGACCTGACCACTCGTTATTTATAGCTGAGCGCCTTGTTAGCGCCAGTGGATTGGGGAGATTGGCTGGGATTGGCTGTCGGTTTTGCGCGGATTTTCCGGCAGTGGGCTGGATTGAGATCATCGTTGCCGGCGAGGGCCTCATCGCGAGCAGGCTCACTCCTACAGTTTTGATCGAGTGAGTTCAGTAACAACCAGGTCGGCTGTCAGGCCGCCTTCGCGAGCAAGCTCGCTCCCACAGAAAAGCAAAAGCAAAGCTCATCCGCTCTTCACCACTCAAAACAATGAGCGTTAGCTCGAGTACCGCTTTTGATCTTGATTCACAGGCGACGTCGGAAGGCTGAGTGGAGGGATTGATCCGGGCGTGGGAGCGCAGCGACCGTACGACGCAGTCGTACACAGCGGAAGGAGGTGCAGCGAAGCAAACCGTAGCCGCTGCGCCCGGATCAGTCCCGGAGCGAAGGAACCCGAGCCTGCGAGGGCCGAACGCAGGAGCAAGCCTTTTCGGTTACCTTTTCGGCGTCTGGAAAAGGTGACTCGCCGTAAGGGCGAAACCGCCAGCCGCAACACCCGCAGAAACGGATATACACCCAACCCCCAGAGCATGGCCGGCCCAAAGGCCGCCAAGACCAAAGCGCGTTAAGCCAAATCCGGATCCCGAGACGAGCGCAAAGAGTTGCTCTCAAGCTCATACCGCAACTCATCCACCAACGCCTCAACCGCCCCAGGCGTACGCAGCGAAGCCAGATCCAGCCCGCTGATCACCAGATCCACCTGCCCCGAATCCCGGTGATACAACTTGACCGTCAGCGAATGATCACCATCCACCGAACACTCACAAGCCAGCGGCGCAAAACTGTGCTCGAGCCGAGCGCGCAACTGCGCAAGATTCATCATTGAGGTTGTTCCTATGGCTGTTTCAAAAGGGCACGATCGCAGGCCGAAATGGCCCACACCGCACCCCACCAGCCTAAGAACACAACGCCCTCGCCAATACATGAATTTGCACCCTTGTAACTAGTGCATTTGCACCCCTTCAACGCTGGCCCTTGGTGCCCCACTCTCCCGAAAACAAGCCTCGCTCCCGAGCCCAGACAATCGCCTCGCTGCGGCTGTGCACATCAATTTTCGAATACACAGTCGCGACATGATTGCGCACGGTGTTCGGCGCCAATTTCAACCGCGCGGCAATCTCCTTGTCCGCCAGACCTTCACAGATCAAACCCAGTACATCCCGCTCACGCGCCGTCAGATCAGTGAACGAAGCGCTGGGCAGTTGCGGCGAGTTGATTTTCTTCACGTTGGCCAGCTTTTCGATCAACGTTCGGCTGAACCACGACGCATCCTTCATCACCTCTTCAATCGCCGCCACCAACTCAAGCTCAGTGCGCTTGCGCTCGGTCATGTCCATCAGCACCAGCAGATAACAGGAAACATCGTGAATATTTACGGTGTCAGCGGAAACTGCACACTCCAGCAACTCCTCATCCTTCTTGCGAACCGGCACGTCGACGCGATCCACCCGACCGTTCTTCGCCAGCGCCGACAACAGCCGCGTGCGCGCGCCGTCATCGTGGATGAAGCTCAATTGCGTCACGGTTTTCCCGAGTACGTCATCGCTGTCATAGGCCAGGGTATCGAGGAATGCCTGATTAACGTCGATGACCTCCTGCTTGTCAGCGGTGCAGATCAGAATCGGTACCGGTGTCAGACGAAACGCCTTTGCAAAGCGCTCCTCGCTCTGACGCAAGGCAACTTCCACGCGGCGCCGGGGCTCCATGTCGACGAAAGAGAACAGCATGCAATTCTCGTCATTGAGCAGCAGCGGCTGACCGGCGACGATCACCTGCTTGCTGCCCCCATCCGGAAGGCGCAATTCCGCCTGCATCTGCGGGATGGTCGCGACATCACGCAAGCGCTGAACGGCCAGATCGCGCTGATCGGCCTGCTCGAAGATATCGATTTCGTAAGCCGAGGTGCCGATCACTTGATCGCGGGTGTAGCCGGTCATTTCCAGAAATCCCGGATTGACCTTGATGTAACGCAAATCGCTCAGACGACAGATCACTGCCGGCGCAGGGTTGGCATTGAAGGTTTTTTCGAAGCGCAACTCGGCGTTGGCCCAATCGGTGACGTCGCTCATGATCAGCACCAGCGACTCGGGCTGGCCGACGCGGTCGGTCAGCACCATGCTGCGCACGCTGTGCACCCAGATATGCTCGGGGTCGTCCACGGAGGAGACTTCGATCAGCACATCACTGAACGCCTCACAACGCGCCACGCGGCTGATCGGGTAGTTCTCGGGTGGCAAGACATGATTATTGCGATAGCGCAGCGTAAAGCGCTTGGCATACTCGTCAGCGTTGGTGCCCAGATCACCGATGGTGCTGACACCGTGCATGGTCAGCGCCGCTTCGTTGGCCCAGAGAATGCTTTTGTCGAGTTCCAGCAGAATCACCCCGTCCGACAGCCCGGCGATGATCTGCTGCAACTGGCGACGGTTGGTTTCGGTAGTCAGGACTTCCTGGCTCATTGGATCTCCACACTGTGATGCGGCTAGGTGAAAAGTACGACCGCAGCGGCTCAGGATCGTGCGACACCCGGAAAACCACTGCCCCTTGCGGGAGCGAGCCTGCTCGCGAAGCGGTGAGTCGGTTGGCGTATTTGTCACTGATACACGGGTTTCGCAAGCAGACGTCGCGGCTAATCAGTGATGCTGAGTATCACCCGCTGCAGTATCAATACTGACAACCACCGACATCCCCGGCCTGAGCCGCTCTTCTTCCTGCTGGTCCGGATCAATCGTGATCCGTACCGGCACCCGCTGAGCAATCTTGACGAAGTTGCCGGTGGCGTTGTCGGCCTGCAGCAAGGCGAATTCCGACCCGGTCCCCGGCGAAATATGCTGCACATGGCCGGTGAATCTGCGGTGGCTCAAAGCGTCGACGGTGAAGCGCACCGGTTGCCCGACACGCACATTGGCCATCTGGGTTTCCTTCATGTTGGCGATCACCCATTTCTGATCCGGCACCAATGCCATCAACTGCGCGCCGGAGTTGACATAGGCGCCGAGGCGCACGCCGATCTGCCCGAGCTGGCCATCTCGCGGTGCAACAATCCGCGTGTTCGACAGATCGATCCGCGCCAGTTGCACCGCCGCTTCGGCACTGGCCACGGCGGCTTCCAGCGAGCCGCGATTGACGATCACCGTTTGCAGATCCTGGCGGGCGATTTCCAGATTGGCCTTGGCCTGCGCTACCGCCGCGGTGCTCTGCGCGTTGGCGGCGAGGGTCACGTCGAATTCACGTTTGGACACCGAGCCGTCACGCACCAGTTCCTGATTGCGCCGCAGATCAGCCTCGCTCTTGCGCAACTGCGCCTGGCTGTCGGCGAGCACTGCCTGACGCAATTTGATCGTCGCCTCGGCGCTGTTGCGCTGCTGCACGACATTGGCCAATCCGGCTTTCTGCACCGCCAGTTGTGCCAGCGACTGGTCGAGGCGTTGCTGATAAATGCGGTCGTCCAGACGCACCAGCAGGTCCCCAGCCTTGACGTACTGGAAGTCCTGCACCGGCACTTCGAACACATAGCCGCTGAGCTGCGGGCCGATGATCGTCACCTGCCCGCGGATCAAGGCGTTTTCGGTGGTTTCGACCGCACTGCTGAATGGCGGCAGTTGCCACGCATACAGCACGATCAGTACGCCGACGATGGCGATTGCGGCAAAGCCCAGTGAAGAAATGATCCGCACCCGCAGCGAACGCGGCGCAGTGTTGGGTGATGACGGCGGCGCCTCCCTTCAGGCGTGGCGGCGATGGCGTTGGTGGTTGTGGTGGTCGGTTCGGTCATGAAGAAGTGGCACCGCTGGGTGGTACGGAAGGTGTCGGCTCAATGGCTTTGGTGGTGCTCATCAGCCACAACGCGCGAATCGAAAGCCAGATCATGGTCAGGACGGCAATGACCGCGATCAGCATGAAGACATCGTTATAGGCCAGCACGTTCGCTTCGCGTGTCGCCGCATTGGCGAGGCTGCGAATGCCGGCCAGATTGCGCAGGCTCGGGTCGGCGAGCAAACCGCCGAACGCCGAGCCGCCGCTCTGCACTCGCGCCGCGACCAACGGATCGGACATCACCAGATGATCGACGATGTGGCTGGAATGGTACTTCTCCCGCACGATCTGAAAAGTGCCGAGCAACGCCGCGCCGAGCAATCCGCCGAGGTTGTTGCAGATCCCGAACAGCACGGAAAAACTCACCAGGTTGCGCGGATTGGTCAGCACGTTGCGCGTACCGAAGACCATGGTCGGGCCGAGAAAAACGTGCTGCCGAACGCCAGCAGGAACTGGCTGAAATACATGTTTTCGGGGCGGGTCAGGTTGTTCGAGAAGCTGTCCATCACCGAACCGGTGGCCATCAGTGCCAGCGAGATGATCAACGGCATCAGCAGGTGTTTGGGGTCGATGGTCAACGCGCTGGTGGCAAGGCCGGCGATGCTGCCGATCAGCATCACCACATACAGACTGTGCAACTGCTCATAGCCCATGTTGAGGTTCTGCATGAACCCGACCGCGCCGGTGGATTGCTCCGAAGTGACCATGCGAATCAGGGTTACCGCCAGCGCCAGGCGGATCATCGTTCCGCTGCCGAGCCAGCGGGTCATCAGCATCGGGTTGCTGCGGTTGTGCTCGATGGCCAGGCCCATGATGATCAGCGCAATCGAGCATGCGAGAGCCACACCGATCCAGTCTGCTTCCAGCCACCAGTCGATGCGCCCGAGCGACAGCACCGCGCACAACAACGCCACACCGGTGGCGAGGATGGCGAAGGTCAGGAAGTCGAGTTTTTCAAAGGTTTTGAAGCGGTCGCCGGGTGGCAGTTTGAGCAGCAATACACAGCCAAGTGACAGCAGCGCCATGCCCAATTCGAATAGATAGAGGCCGCGCCATTCGGCAATCTGCAACAGGTCTTCGGAAAACAGCCGCGCCAGCGGTAATGCCAGTTGTGAAGTGCCGAGGCCGAGCACCAGCGCCTTCAGCCGCCACTTCGCCGGAAACGCCTGGACCATGTAATACAGGCCCAGCGAGCTCAGCGCTGCACCGACCATGCCGTGGGCAGCACGCACCGCCACCGCCGAATTCAGATCGTTGACGAACAAATGGCCGAAGGTCACCAGCGCATACAGCACCAGAAACACCTCGGTGAACGCGCGCAAGCCAAACTGCTGGCGAAACTTGACCAGCAGCAGGTTCATCGACACGTTGGTCATCACATACGCCGCCGGCAGCCAGGCCATCTCCGCCGTGGTCGCGCCGAGCGAACCTTGCAGATAAGGCAGGTTGGCAACCACCAGTGAATTCCCCAGCCCACCGGTCACCGCGACCAGCACACCGACCGCCGCGTATGCCAAGCGCTTGGGCGTGGAGTGCAATGGAGTCGAGGGGGATCCGGGCAGGCTGGGTTTCTCGTGGGGTTGCCAGTCGCGCGGGGCGTATTTATCCATGGATCGGCCTGGTGCTGGGGGTGAAGGAAGTTTGCCGCAATTTGACGGGCAACACACTTTTCCGTAGGCGGAACAAAACCCTGTGGGAGCTGGCTTGCCAGCGATGAGGCCGGCAACTCCAGCCTTTGCGGCAGCTGACACATCGCTTTCGCTGGCAAGCCAGCTCCCACAGGGTTCTATGCCTGATTCGAAATTACGACAGGCTTCTACAGGGTGTCGTTCCTGCCAACCCCAAGTGATCGCATAACTTCCAGTTGACAATCCCCGTAAATCTGGGAAATATCCGCTTCGATGTTGTACGACGACGTATGACAAATAATAAAAACAACAAACGATTCAGGGAGCGTCACAGTGAGCCCACTCGCCCGCAATTCCGTCCGCCCTTCACGTGTTGCCCATTTCAAACCGCGTTCGACCCTGAGCCTGATCGGCTGCAGTAGCCTCGCCCTGGCGTTGCCGATGAGCGCCGATGCCGAAGGCTTCCTGGAAGACAGCAAAGCCACGCTGAACCTGCGCAACGCCTACTTCAACCGCAACTTCGTCAACCCGGCCAACCCGCAAGGCAAGGCTGAAGAGTGGACGCAGAACTTCATCCTCGACGCCAAATCCGGCTTCACCCAAGGCACCGTCGGCTTCGGTCTCGACATCCTTGGCCTGTACTCGCAGAAGCTCGATGGCGGCAAAGGTACCGGTGGCACGCAGTTGCTGCCGATCCATGATGACGGCCGCCCCGCCGACAACTTCGGCCGCCTCGGCGTGGCGCTGAAAGCCAAAGTTTCGAAGACCGAATTGAAGGTCGGCGAATGGATGCCGGTGCTGCCGATCCTGCGCTCCGATGACGGCCGTTCCCTGCCGCAGACCTTTCGCGGCGGCCAGATCACCTCCACCGAGATCAACGGCCTGACTGTCTACGGCGGCCAGTTCCGTGGCAACAGCCCGCGCAACGACGCGAGCATGGAAGACATGTCGATGAACGGCCGCGGTGCATTCACCTCCGATCGCTTCAACTTCGGCGGCGGCGAATACACCTTCAACGAAAAACGCACCATGGTCGGCGTGTGGTACGCCGAGCTCACTGACATCTATCAGCAGCAGTATTTCAACCTCAGCCACAGCCAGCCGATGGGCGACTGGACGCTGGGCGCCAACCTCGGTTTCTTCACCGGCAAGGAAGACGGCAGCGCCCAGGCCGGCGATCTCGACAACAAGACCGCGTTCGCCCTGCTCTCGGCCAAGTATGGCGGCAACACTTTCTACGTCGGCCTGCAGAAACTCACCGGCGACGATGCCTGGATGCGCGTCAACGGCACCAGCGGCGGCACCCTGGCCAACGACAGTTATAACGCCAGTTATGACAACGCCAAAGAGCGCTCCTGGCAGGTGCGTCACGACTACAACTTCGTTGCGCTGGGCGTGCCTGGCCTGACCCTGATGAACCGCTACATCAGCGGCGATAACGTACACACCGCCACCACCAATGACGGCAAGGAATGGGGCCGCGAATCGGAACTGGCCTACACCGTGCAGAGCGGCCCGCTGAAAAACCTCAACGTAAAATGGCGCAACGCGACCATTCGCCGGGACTTCAGCACCAATGAGTTCGACGAAAACCGGATATTCATCAGCTATCCGATTTCGTTGTTGTAACGGTTGGCGGTTTGCCCTGTGGGAGCGAGCCTGCTCGCGAAAGCGCCGGACCAGTCGATTTGTTCTGACTGGCACACCGCATTCGCGAGCAGGCTCGCTTCCACAAGGGGATTGCATTGCAAGTCAGGTATAGGGTGTTGAGAAAATGAATCGCCCCTTCCGTCATCTACACCAAAAGTCGCGTTGACAAGATCCGGGAACCCTACCGATACTTCAGCGCAGTCATACGACAACCTACAACAAACCTAATAACAATGTGTCCAGGGATTGCCATGACGTCTACTTCTACCCCCGCGTGCCTTTCAATCGCCTGCTGCTGACCGGTGCCGCCGGAGGCCTGGGCAAAGTGCTGCGCGAACGCCTGCGCCCTTACGCCAAGGCGCTGCGCCTGTCCGACATCGCCGCCCTCGCCCCGGCCGTCGATGAACACGAAGAAGTCGTGCTCTGCGACCTCGCCGATAAACAAGCCGTGCATCAACTGGTCGAAGGCGTCGATGCGATCCTGCATTTCGGCGGCGTTTCGGTCGAGCGGCCGTTCGAGGAAATTCTCGGTGCGAACATCTGCGGTGTCTTTCACATTTACGAAGCGGCGCGCAAGCACGGCGTGAAGCGGGTGATCTTCGCCAGTTCGAACCACGTGATCGGCTTCTACAAGCAGGACGAAAAACTCGACGCCACCTCCCCGCGCCGTCCTGACGGTTACTACGGCCTCTCCAAGTCCTACGGCGAAGACATGGCCAGTTTTTACTTCGATCGCTACGGCATCGAAACCGTCAGCATCCGCATCGGTTCCTCGTTCCCCGAGCCGCAGAACCGCCGGATGATGCACACCTGGCTGAGCTTCGACGATCTCACGCAACTGCTCGAACGCTCGCTGTACACACCGAACGTCGGCCACACCGTGGTCTACGGCATGTCCGCCAACAAGGACGTCTGGTGGGACAACCGCTACGCCAGCCACCTCGGCTTCGAAGCCAGGGACAGCTCGGAAGTGTTCCGCGACAAGGTCGAAGCGCAGCCGATGCCGGCCGACGATGATCCGGCGCGGATCTACCAGGGCGGCGCGTTTGTCGCAGCAGGCCCGTTTGGCGATTGATCGCTCGACTTGATCCCCCTCCAATAAAAACCACGGGAATGAGTATGCAAGCCGAATTGATCGTCGACGCCCGCAACGCGGTCGGTGAAAGCCCGGTCTGGGTGCCGCAGGAAAACGCCCTGTACTGGGTCGATATTCCCAACGGCGGGCTGCAATGCTGGAGCGCCGACACCGGGCATGTCGCCTCTTGGAAGGCCCCGGAAATGCTCGCCTGCATCACCCGCCACCGCAGTGGCGGCTGGGTCGCCGGCATGGAAAGCGGTTTCTTTCGCCTGCACCCGCACAGCGACGGCAGCCTCGACAGCGAATTGCTCGCCACCGTCGAGCACAGCCGCCCCGACATGCGCCTCAACGACGGTCGCTGCGATCGCCAAGGGCGTTTCTGGGCAGGGAGCATGGTCTTGAACATGGGCCTGAACGCCCCTGAGGGCCGACTCTATCGCTACAGCGCCGGGCAGACTGGCGTGATCGAAGCGCAACTGAATGGCTTCATCGTGCCCAACGGCCTCGCCTTCAGCCCTGACGGCAAAACCATGTACCTGTCGGACTCGCACCCCAACGTGCAGCTGATCTGGGCCTTCGATTACGACACCGAGACCGGCACACCATCGAACCGGCGAATCTTCGTCGACATGAATCACTTCCCGGCCGCCCTGACGGCGCCGCCGTGGATGCCGAAGGCTGCTATTGGATCTGCGGAAACGACGCCGGCCTGATTCACCGCTTTGCCCCGGATGGGCGGCTGGATTTCTCGCTGGAAGTGCCGGTGAAGAAACCGACCATGTGTGCCTTCGGCGGCAGCAATCTGGACACCCTGTTTGTCGCTTCGATTCGCCCCGGCGATGACCACGACCCGCAATCCCTGGCCGGCGGCGTGTTCGCCCTTAAGCCCGGCGTCAAAGGCCTCGCCGAACCGCAATTCACCGATTCGCTTTAGACCCTCTGCTGCACCGCTGCGCCTTGAACACAAAAATAACAAGACTGGAGACTCACCCCCATGAACTTCAAACGCACCTTGCTCGCCGCTGCACTTCCACTGATGTTCACCTTCGCCGGTGCCGCTCAGGCGGAAATGAAACTCAAATTTGCCGACATTCACCCCGCAGGTTACCCAACCGTGGTAGCTGAAAAATCCATGGGCGATACCCTGACCAAGGAAACCAACGGCGAACTGACCTTTCAGTACTTCCCCGGCGGTGTGCTGGGTTCCGAAAAGGAAGTCATCGAGCAGATGCAGGTCGGCGCGGTACAACTGTCGCGGGTCAGCCTGGGCATCGTCGGCCCTGTGGTGCCGGATGTGAACGTGTTCAACATGCCGTTCATCTTCCGCGACCAGCAACATATGCGTAACGTCATCGATGGCCCGGTGGGCGACGAGATTCTCGACAAGATCACCAACTCCGAATTCGGCCTGGTGGCCCTGGCGTGGATGGACGGCGGCACGCGCAACATCTACACCAAGAAACCGGTGCGCAAGCTCGAAGACCTCAAGGGCATGAAGATCCGCGTACAAGGCAACCCGATGTTCATCGACATGATGAACGCCATGGGTGCCAACGGTATCGCCATGGACACCGGGGAAATCTTCAGCGCCCTGCAGACCGGTGTGATCGACGGCGCGGAAAACAACCCGCCGACCCTGCTCGAACACAACCACTTCCAGAATGCCAAGTTCTACAGCCTGACCGGTCACCTGATCCTGCCAGAGCCGATCGTGATGTCGAAAATCACCTGGGAAAAACTGACCCCGGATCAACAGGAACTGGTGAAGAAAGCCGCCAAGGCTGCCCAGGCCGAAGAACGCGTGTTGTGGGACAAGAAGTCCGCCGCCAGTGAAGAAAAACTCAAGGCCGCTGGGGTCGAGTTCATCACCGTTGACAAGAAACCCTTCTACGACGCCACCGCTCCGGTACGGGAAAAGTACGGTGCGAAGTACGCCGACCTGATCAAAAAAATCGAAGCCGTTCAGTAACGCCCCCGCTCCGTACTCATGAACAAGGCCCGGCGCGCCTGATGACTCAGGCGCGCCCGGTTACGGTGGAACCCGATGAAGAATCTGCTGCTGCGTATCAACGACAAGATCTACATGACGTGCATCTGGGTCGCCGGCCTTTCCGTCCTGGCGATTTCCCTGATGATTCCCTGGGGCGTCTTCGCCCGCTATGTGCTCGGCACCGGCTCGAGCTGGCCAGAGCCGACGGCGATCCTGCTGATGATGGTCTTCACCTTCATCGGCGCCGCCGCCAGTTACCGTGCCGGTGCGCACATGGCCGTGGCCATGCTCACCGACCGCATGCCGGCGCAAATGAAAGCCGCAGCGGCGATTTTTTCGCAACTGCTGATGGCGGCCATCTGCATCTTCATGACCATCTGGGGCACCAAGCTGTGCATGTCCACCTGGAACCAGTTCATGGCCGCCCTGCCCGATCTGCGGGTTGGCGTGACCTATCTGCCGATCCCCGTGGGCGGTTTGCTGACATTGATTTTTGTCGTGGAAAAACTCTTGCTCGGTGACCAGAGCAAACGTCGGGTCGTGCAGTTCGACCTGGTTGAAGAAAGTGAAGGTGCCGCTTAATGGACGCTCTGATTCTGCTGGGCAGTTTTATCGTATTGATCCTGATCGGCATGCCGGTCGCGTATGCGTTGGGCGCCGCCGCGCTGATCGGCGCTTGGTGGATCGACATACCCTTCCAGGCGGTGATGATTCAGGTCGCTTCCGGGGTGAACAAATTCTCGCTGCTGGCGATTCCGTTCTTCGTCCTCGCCGGTGCGATCATGGCCGAGGGCGGCATGTCCAGGCGATTGGTGGCGTGTGCCGGCGTGCTGGTGGGTTTCGTGCGCGGTGGCCTGTCACTGGTCAACATCGTGGCATCGACCTTCTTCGGTGCGATCTCCGGTTCGTCAGTGGCCGACACCGCGTCGGTGGGTTCGGTACTGATCCCGGAAATGGAACGCAAGGGCTATCCACGGGACTTCTCCACCGCCGTCACCGTCAGCGGTTCGGTGCAGGCCCTGCTGACCCCGCCAAGCCATAACTCGGTGCTCTACTCGCTGGCCGCCGGTGGTACCGTTTCGATCGCCTCGCTGTTCATGGCCGGCATCGTTCCGGGCCTGCTGATGAGCGCCTGCCTGATGGTGCTGTGTCTGATCTTCGCGAAAAAGCGCAACTACCCGAAGGGCGAAGTCATCCCGATGCGCCAGGCGCTGAAAATCGTCGGCGAGGCCCTCTGGGGCATGATGGCGATGGTGATCATCCTCGGCGGCATCCTCTCGGGAATCTTCACCGCCACTGAATCGGCGGCCATCGCGGTGCTGTGGTCATTCTTCGTGACCATGTTCATCTACCGCGACTACAAGTGGAGCGAACTGCCAAAACTGATGCACCGTACGGTGCGGACGATTTCGATCGTGATGATCCTGATCGGTTTTGCCGCCAGCTTCGGCTACATCATGACGCTGATGCAGATCCCGGCGAAGATCACCACGCTGTTCCTGACCCTGTCGGACAACCGCTACGTGATCCTGATGTGCATCAACGTCATGCTGCTGTTGCTTGGCACGGTGATGGACATGGCGCCGCTGATTCTGATCCTCACGCCGATCCTGATGCCAGTGATCATGGGCATCGGTGTCGATCCGGTGCAGTTCGGCATGATCATGCTGGTCAACCTGGGGATCGGATTGATAACACCGCCGGTGGGCGCGGTGCTCTTCGTCGGCTCGGCGGTGGGCAAGGTCAGTATCGAAAGCACCGTAAAAGCGCTGCTGCCGTTCTATGGCGTGCTGTTCCTGGTGCTGCTGCTGGTGACCTACGTGCCGGCGATTTCGCTGTGGCTGCCGCACCTGGTGTTGTAACCCGCTGAGAAGATCGCAGCCTCGGGCAAGGAGGCTGCGATCTTTTGCTCTTCACGCCCGCAACAACATGTACCCCGCGACCACCAGACAGACACTGGCAAACCCCACCTGCAACGTCCGCGCCGGCACCTGCGCGCACAGCCTGCGACCGATGAGCATGCCGACAATGCTGGCAACGATGAACGCCGCGCCCTGGCTGTCGATACGCACCCCCGCATGAAACGAGCCGATCACCCCGATCGCGGAAATCAGACTGATCACCATCAACGACGTCGCAACGATGCCGCGCATCTGCACATCGGTCAGTTGCTTGAACGCCGGCACGATCAGAAAGCCGCCGCCGACGCCAAGCAATCCCGAGACCACACCGGTGATCGCACCCAATGCAGCCAGGGTGGCGGTGCATTTGGCGGTCCAGTCGAAGCGCCCGGTCTGCTCGTTGAGCATGCAGTTTTTCTGGCCCCAACTGGCGTGGCCGTGATCGCTCGGCCCCGCTTGCTGACGGTCCTTTCTGAACATTCGCCACGCGACCAGAACCATCAGCAGGCTGAACAGCATCATCAGAATCTTTTCCGGCAACTGATGTGCGAAGTAGATCCCCAGCGGCGAAAACACCGCGCCCAGAGCCGCGATCAACAGCGCCGCGCGGTAACGCACTAGGCCATGGCGCAAACCGTCGATCGCCCCGACCGCAGCCGCGCTGCCGACCGCAAACAACGCCACAGGCGCCGCTTGCGTCATTGTCCAGCCGAGCCCGAGCACCAGCGCCGGCACCGCGAGAATCCCGCCGCCCGCGCCGGTCAGGCCGAGGACCAACCCCATCACCACGCCAAACAGACTTGCCAGCAACATAGGGGTTTTCTCAGTCGACCCTGGACAGACGCGTCAGCCACTCGCGGCCCTTGAGCATGCCGTGCCAGTAGAACCACGGCAGCAGCGTCGCCTTCAGCCACCACGCCGAACGGCGGGCCACGGTCGGGTCCAGCGGGAAAGTCGGCAGCAGTTTGCCGCCATAGCCGAACTCGGCGAGGATCACCTTGCCCTTCTCCACCGTCAGCGGGCACGAGCCGTAGCCGTCGTACTTGAGCGGCAGCGGCTGTTGTTTGCGCGCGGCCAGCAGGTTCTGCGCAACGACCACCACCTGCTTGCGCACCGCTGCGGCGGTTTTCGCGTTGCTGGTGCCGCAGATATCGCCCAATGCAAACACGTCTGGATAGCGCGGATGCTGCAAGCTGTGCGGATCGACCTCGCACCAACCGCCGGCATCGGCCAGCGCACTCTGGGCGATGAAATCCGGCGCGACTTGTGGCGGCACGACGTGGAGCAGATCGAAAGTTTTCGCCACGCGGTTGACGTTGCCGTCGGCGTCCTTGACTTCGAACCACGCGGTTTTCGTCGGGCCGTCGACCTTGACCAGATTCGAGTTGAACGCCAGTTGCGCGTCGTACTGTTCGATGTACTTCATCAACGGCGGCACAAAGGTCGGCACGCCGAACAGCGCAGCGCCAGCGAGATTGAATTCGACATTGATATCTTTCAGCACGGCGGATTTGCGCCAGTAATCGCAAGACAGATACAGGGCCTTCTGCGGCGCGCCGGCGCATTTGATCGGCATCGCTGGCTGGGTGAACAGCGCCCGGCCGTCGCGCAGTTTCTGCACTTGATCCCAAGTGTACTGGGCGTGTTGATAGCTGTAGTTGGAGGTGACGCCGTGCTGGCCGAGGCTTTCCTGCAAGCCTTCGATTTTCTCCCAGGCCAGGCGCAGGCCGGGGCAGACGATCAGGTTCTGATAGCTTACGGTGCGCTGGTCGTCGAGGGTGAGTTGGTGGTGATCCGGATCGATGGCGCTGACGCTGGCCTGAATCCACGTTGCCTGACGCGGCATGACTTTGCTCATCGGTCTGACCGTGTCTTTCACGTCAAACGCGCCACCGCCGACCAGCGTCCACGCCGGTTGATAGTAATGCTCTGAACTCGGTTCGATTACGGTGATGTTGAGATGCGGGTCACGCTTGAGCAGGCTGGCGACAAAAGCGATGCCGGCCGTCCCCCGCCGATGACCACGATGTCCGCACTGATGGATGGGCCCCAGTGTTGATCGTTCATTGCTTGTTCCTTTTGCTGCACGCAAGGATTTGTTCGGGTCAAACCAAAGAACCTGTGGGAGCTGGCTTGCCAGCGAAAGCGGTGTGTCAGTCACATAAATATTGGCTGATAAGTCCTCATCGCTGGCAAGCCAGCTCCCACAGGGTAAGTAAGTGTGAGGGCTGGCATTTATGGCTGTTCCCAGCTCTTGAGTACCGCTCCGCAATACAGCCCCGACAGAGTTTTCATCACTTGGATCACTTCGTGACTGGCCAGGCCGTAGAAAATGTATTTGCCTTCGCGACGGGTCGCGACCAGCCCTTCGTCGCGGAGGATGCCGAGTTGCTGCGACAGCGTCGGCTGGCGTACACCGGTCATGGTTTCCAGCTCGCCGACGTTGCGTTCGCCTTGCGTCAGTTGGCAGAGAATCAACAGGCGATCCTCATTGGCCAGAGCCTTGAGCAGCGCGCAGGCTTTGGACGCCGAGGCGCGCAGTTGGGCGACTTCACATTCGGTCAGACTGGATTGCATTTGCACGAGGCCTTGAAGGTCACTTAAGCTGCGAACATTATGTTTTTACATAAAGTGTTGCAACCCGAAATTCCCCAGCACAGGTTTTAGCCATGCCCGCCCTGATTGAAGCGTTCCTCGACCCCGCCTCCTCGACCTACAGCTACGTGGTCTATGAAGCCGACGGTGGCCAGTGCGCAATCGTCGACCCGGTGCTCGATTACGACGGTGCCGCCGGACGCACCGGCACGGCACAGGCGGACAAGATCATCGCCTTCGTACGTGCGCATCGCTTGCAAGTGCAATGGTTGCTGGAAACCCATGCACACGCCGATCACCTGTCCGCCGCGCCTTATCTGCGTCGTCAATTGGGCGGCAAGATCGCCATCGGCGAATCGATCAGTAAAGTGCAGAACGTGTTCAAGGCGCTGTTCAACCTTGAGCCGGAATTTCGCGTCGATGGCTCGCAGTTCGATCACCTGTTCGCGCCGGACGAGTCGTTCATGATCGGCAATCTCAAGGCCACCGCCCTGCATGTTCCCGGCCATACGCCGGCGGACATGGCCTACCTGATCGACGCCGAACAGATCCTCGTCGGCGACACGCTGTTCATGCCCGACGTCGGCACCGCGCGCTGCGATTTCCCCGGCGGCAATGCGCAGCAATTATTCAAGTCGATCCAGAAGCTGTTGGCGTTTCCGGCCAGCGTGAAGCTCTACGTCTGCCACGATTACCCGCCCGAGGGCCGCGCCTCGCACTGCCAGACCACCGTTGGCGAACAGCGCAAAAGCAATATCCACGTGCACGACGGAATCGATGAAGCGGCGTTCGTCGAAATGCGCACTCAGCGTGATGCCGGGCTGGGCATGCCGACGTTGTTGCTGCCGGCCATCCAAGTGAATGTGCGGGCGGGAAATCTGCCGGCAGCGGAAGATAATGGCGTGGTCTATCTGAAAATTCCGCTCAACAAACTCTGAGAGAAAAATCACAGCCAGCGCGCATCATCGCCCGCGTGTCACCAGTTTTCGGTGGCAATCGGCCGGAGTCAGCAGCGCGCCGGCGGTCGAACGGACGACGATAGTCTCAACAGGCTCGGCCCGCTCATTGTCGAGCAATACCGAATGCTCCTCGCCTTGCGCGAACAGAAAGCGCTCGCCCCACTGGCGCAGACTGACAACGATGGGAAACACCGCGCGGCCCATGTCAGTGAGCACGTATTCCTTGTAGGCACTGCCGTCGAACGCCGGTTGAATCTCCAGCACACCGAGTTCGACCAGCCTTTTCAGTTTGGCCGAGAGGATGTTCTTCGCCAGCCCCAGCCGTTTCTGGAATTCGCTGAAACGGCGCACGTCATCGAATGCATCGCGAATAATCATCAAGGCCCAGCGGTCGCCAATGGCCTCAAGGGTCCGCGCCACCGGGCATTCGCTCTGGGCCAATAATTGCTGTCGGGCCATGTTGTTCCTGAACTGTATCAGCGGCTGAATGTGGTTGCATTTAACAACCTGAATAGACAAAGATCAACGCCAAGGTTTCAATTCAAAACCACAATACGAGGACGCAAGGATGCCCTGCCCCACGCAAACCCTGCTCGATCCAGACGATGCGGCTCACACCTCGTCGGCTGGTTTGAGTCGCTTACAGACTTTCCTTTTGCGATCACCTGCGCCATGGCGGTGGCCAACGTTTACTTCGCCCA
Source organism: Pseudomonas sp. B21_DOA (assembly GCA_030544685.1). Classification (NCBI taxonomy): domain Bacteria; kingdom Pseudomonadati; phylum Pseudomonadota; class Gammaproteobacteria; order Pseudomonadales; family Pseudomonadaceae; genus Pseudomonas; species Pseudomonas sp. B21_DOA. The sequence goes on from CP086683.1 coordinate 4,505,290, forward strand.
GCCGTTGCTCGAATCCATGGCCGTCAGCCTGGGCGTTTCGTCTGGTGCCATCGGCGTAGTAGTGACCGCCACCCAAGCCGGGTATGCCGTCGGCCTGTTGTTCATCGTGCCGCTGGGTGATTTGCTCGATCGCAAGAAGCTCATCATCAGCCAGTTGCTTTTGTCGGCGGTGGCGCTGTGCGCAGTCGGCTTCGCCGAAAGCTGGGGCATGCTGCTCGCAGCCATGGTGTTGGTAGGCTTGTTAGCGGTTGTCGTGCAAGTGGTGGTCGCCTGCACCGCCAGCCTCGCGAGCCCGGATCAACGCGGTGCAGCCGTGGGCACCGTCACCAGCGGCGTGGTGCTTGGCATCCTGCTGGCGCGTTTCGTCTCCGGCGTAGTCGCCGACGTGGCGGGCTGGCGCAGCGTCTATTTCGTCTCGGCAATGATGATGATCGGCGTGGCGATCATGTTGTCGCGCGCCCTGCCCGCCTCGGCGAAACCGCCCGCACAGGGCAACTACTGGCAATTGCTGCGTTCGGTCTTCCAGTTGTTTATGACTGAGCGCGTATTGCGGATCCGAGGCATGTTCGCGCTGCTCGTCTTTGCTGCATTCAGCGTGTTGTGGACGTCTATGGTGCTGCCGCTCAGCGCGCCGCCACTGTCGCTCTCGCATACGCAGATCGGGCTGTTCGGCCTGGCCGGGGTGGCGGGCGCACTTGCCGCCGCACGGGCCGGACGCCTTGCCGATCGCGGTTTGGGCAATCGCACTACCGGCATCGCCTTGGCACTGTTGACCCTGTCGTGGTTGCCCATCGCGTTTGTCGAGCGTTCGCTGTTGGCGATGGCTGTGGGCGTAGTCCTGCTCGACTTCGCCGTCCAAGCGGTGCAGGTCACCAATCAAAGTCTGATCTTTGCCGCACGACCCGATGCGCAAAGCCGACTGGTCGGTGCGTATATGTGTTTTTACTCGATGGGCAGTGGCCTGGGCGCGATCGCGGCGACGTACACCTATGCGCATTTTGGCTGGGTTGGCGTTTGTCTGCTGGGAGCGAGTATCAGTGCTGCGGCTATGGCTTATTGGGCATGGCTGGAATGGACTGACGCGTGAGGCGCTGGCTGTTCACTATCGAAAGCCTTCGCGAGCAGGCTCGCTCCCACAGGATTTGCGAAAGGTGGAAGCGAGTCTGTTCGAAGAAAAGCGGCGCCGTGTGCCAATAACCCTGGGAACCTTACCGGGCTAATCTGCCTTCTTCTGCTGCATTTGCACCGATGCCTTGCTCTTGTCTTCGTCCTGGCTGGTCGCCTTGTTCGAATCGAAACAGCCATGCAACAGAAACATCGAGCAGAAGCCCAGGCATACACATATTTTTTCATGACGATCTCCTTAAACAGTGGTCAGGTTGCATCAATGCTCAGCCCTTGCTGTGCTCTGGCGACGAAGGCCCTTCCTTGACACCGCGCGGGCCGGCGATGCCCCACACGATCAGGCCGAGCACAGGGAACACGATCAGACCGATCGCCCAAGCGGCTTTGACGCCAACACTCTTGTTGCTGCGAAACACGCTGACAATCGCCCACAGGTCGACCAGCAGAATGATCACCGCCACGGCGATGGAAAAATAACTCGCTGCCTCGTTCATTTCGCAATCCTCCAATGACTGGTAAGCATTGGGCTACGCGGGATTTTCAGCGTTCAAAAAAATTGCCCGCGAGCGGCGCCAAGGGTTCAGCCACCTTCCGGATCCTGGCGGATCACGGAAATCTTGCCGTTGCGCTCAATGATCGCGAATTTGATCTGGTCGATGGTTTCAATGCCTTGGCTGGAGCGCGCCGCCTCCATGACATCCGCCTCGACCAGGCGCGCATGACGCAGACGTCGATGCAGCAGCTTGCCGTTCTCGACGATGATTGTCGGCTCGCCATCGATCAATCGCGAGACCCACCCGGAACGCTGCTTGAGCAAGGAAAACCCAACGTCGATGGCGATCAGGGTGATGATCACCAGAAACGCATTGGTCAGGGAGAAATCGTCGCCCAGCAAGGCCTGCTGGGTGGCTTCACCGATGATCATCAGCAGCACGAAATCAAACGTCGTCAGCTCGGCCAGCGACCGCCGGCCGGCAATTTTGAACAGCACCATCAGTGCCAGATACATCGCGAGTGCGCGCAACACCGAGTCCATGGGTCACCTATGGATAAATGAATTGAGTGAGCCTGACTTCGCTCGAGCCCGGCGCGCGGATATGGCTGCGAAACAGGCCCAATCCGTCGCCGCGCAGGGTCAGGTAAAGCGTCGCCTGGCCCTGCGCGTCCGCCTGCAACCACAAGCGCATGCCCTGCGCTGAGCTGCGCATACGCACCGGCGCCGGCTGCATCGTTTCAATGCTGAAGCCATCGAGCAGCTCGCCGCCGATGTCCAGTTCGACAGTGGCTTCAGGCGTCGTGTGCACGCTGAGTTTCAATGGGTTGGTCGAGCCGTTGCGATGGAACATCTCGTATTCAACCTGGACTTTGCCGTCGTCGCTGCGGGCGTCCTGCGAACTGAGCACGCCACGGGAAAACAGGCCCAACAGGCCGAGCAGCATGCACGCAACCAGCAGATACCAACCGATGTGCTCAAAGCGCCAGACCTTCAACTGATAGGCCATGTCCTCCTGCACCGGGAATTGTCGGCTCTTTAAATCGGGATGCTCAGCGTCAGGCTTCATCGGCTCCACCGCCCTTCACCCTGCAAAGCGCGACGATGAAAAACCGCCATCTGCTGCAAGGCGAACTCCGAAGCGCGGGTCTGCACTTCGCTGCGCGAGCCGGGAAACCACTGCTGAGTGCTGAACAGAAAATGTCCGTCATCGAACTGGAACGCCCAGGCGAAACACACGGTTCCGGCTTTTATCCCATCCATGTCGTCGGGGCCGAGAATGCCGGTGGTGGCGACCGCGACGTTGGCGGTGCTGTCGCGCAGAGCGCCGATCGCCATTTCACTGGCGACTTCGACGCTGGTCAGATTGAAGGTTTCCATGGTCGCCGGGCTGACGTGGAGCAAGCGCTGCTTGGCCTGCGGCGAGTAGACCACATAGCCGCATTCGATCAACTCGCCGCTGCCGGGCACTTCCGATAAAAGCATGACGATTTCTCCCGCCGTACAGGACTCAGCGGTGGTGATCATCAGTGAATGGTGACGCAGATATTCAATCGTTTCCTTGGCAATGGACATGGTGTGCTCTCGAAGCCTTTGTTGCCGGTTGACCATGCGTTGCGCTGATCATTCCGCTGGATCTGCTGAGCGTGCCAAAGGCCTTTTCCCGGAAAGTTTTCCGCCCCATTCGGCGCGATCACCTACCCTCATAGACTGTGCGATCCACTCGAGCCTGCCGCCCCCATGCGCTGTTCATCCAAGTCGTTGTTTTTGATTCTGTTGCTGCTGCTGATGCCGGGCAGCGCTGCACTGTGGGCGGCCGACCTTGCGGCGCCGGCGAACTCAAGCGCAGCGCCGCTGCCGGTGATTTCGCAAAGCGATCTGCAAGCCCTGCAACAACGCCTCGACGGGCTCAAGCAGCAGATTTCGGCAGCGAACAATTACAACCAGCTCGAAGGCCCGCAGGACCGGGTGCAGGCGTTCATTCTCGATGTCGACCGGCTGTCGGCAGCGCTGTTGCCACAACAGGCGCAACTGGCGGTGCAGCTGGGCGTACTGGGCACGGCGCCCGATGCCGAGGTGGCCGCCGAGCAAGCCGATATCGTCGCGCAGCGGGCGACGCTGGCGGAGCAGAAAAGCAAGGTCGACGGCACGCTGAAAAGCCTCGCCGCACTGAAACAGAATGCCGCCGACCTGATCACGCAAATCGCCGGCATCCGCCGCACCCTGCTGGAAAGTGAACTGACGCTGAGCACCCGTAGCGTATTGAGTCCGCACTTCTGGGCGCCGCTGGTCAGTCCAAGCGAGGACGACCGCCAGCGGCTGCGCCTGTTCGTGGCACAGGTCGGTGACGTCTGGGCCACGGTCTGGGCGCCGGGCGAGCGTTTCTTCACCTGCGTGCTGGTGCTGCTGGCCCTGCTGATCTGGACGTTCGGCAGGCGTCTGGCTGAGCGCGGGCTAACGTGGTTTTGCATTCATCGCGTGGCGGAGGGCCGACTGCGGCGCAGTGCCTTGGCCTTGGCGTCAGCCATCGCGACGTTCATAACCACCGCCATCGCCCTGAAACTGCTGTTCTACGCCTGTACCCGCCACGACGCCCTGCCGCCGGTGCTGGAGACGTTTTCCGAAGAGTTCGAAAAAGTCGTGTACGCCTGCGTGCTGATCACCGGGCTCAGCCGCGCATTGCTGTCGACCGAACATCCGTCGTGGCGCCTGCCGGCGATTGCCGATCCGGTGGCGATGGCGCTCAAGCCTTATCCGCGGATTCTTGCCTGCACCTTGCTGGTGCTGGTGACGCTGGTGCAAGTCGCCAATGCCACAGGCATGAGCAGCAATATCGTTATGGCCGGGCGCGGGGTGATTTCGCTGGTGGTACTGGCGATCATCGGCACGATGCTGTTGCGCGTCGGCAAAGTGCGCAAGGCGCTGGTCGCGGCCAATGACCCCTCGGCGACGAACAGCGTGTTCGCCGGGCTGATCTACAGCGTCGCCAGCCTCTCGATGTTTGCCTCGGCCATCGCCTTGCTGGCGGGATATGTATCGTTGGCGCGGTTCATCAGTTATGAGCTGGTGTGGGGCTACATCGTGTTGTCGGGGTTTTACTTGCTGATTCAGTTGGTCAAGGATGCCTGTGAGCACCTGTTTTCGCCGAAGCACGCGAGCGGCCAGGCGCTCAAGCAACTGCTGGGGATCAGTGATCGGCGCCTCGATCAGATTTCTATTCTGCTGTCCGGCTTCAGCCGCGCCGGATTGATGTTGATGGCGCTGATTTCATTGTTTGTCGGCGGCATCGGCACCACGTTCGGCCAACTGATCACCAATATCATGTCGACCCTCGGCGGCGCCGGTTTGCGCAAGCTGAACATCGTCCCGGCACACCTGCTCAATGCGCTATTGGCGCTGCTGATAGGCATCTGGCTGATCCGCGCATTGAGCCGCTGGCTCGATAACGAGTTCCTGCCCAAGACCGACATGGACCCAGGCATGTGCGCGTCGCTGAGCACATTGTTTTCCAATATCGGCTACGCCTTTGTAATTCTGCTGACACTGTCGTCGCTGGGTGTGCAGTGGACGAACCTGGCGTGGATCGTCAGTGCGCTGTCGGTGGGCATTGGCTTTGGTTTGCAGGAGATCGTTAAGAATTTCGTCTCCGGCCTGATCCTGCTCACCGAGCGCCCGGTGAAGGTCGGCGACCTGATCAGCATCAGCGGCGTCGAGGGCGACATCCGCCGCATCAACGTGCGCGCCACGGAAATCCAGCTCAGCGACCGCTCGATCGTGATCGTGCCCAACTCGCAGCTGATCTCGCAGAACCTGCGCAACGTTACCCTCGGCGGCAGTGCTCAGGGCGTGGCATCGCTGGAGCTGGTGTTTCCGCTGGATATCGATCCTGAGCAGGTCAAACAGCTGCTGCTGGATGCGTATCACGAGAACGAAACCATCCTCGATAAACCGGCGCCGTTCGTGCGTTTCAGCAAGTTGTCGCCGGACGGCATAACCCTCACCGTCACCGGTTATGTCGGTAGCCCGAGGATTGTCGGGCTGACCAAGAGCGATTTGTTGTTTGAAGTGTTGAAGCGGTTGGGCGCGGCGGGGATTGCGCTGGCGAAGCCGCCAGCGGCGTGATTCGGTTAGCGCTTGCCCGAGTTGTCGATGCGGGCCGTGCTGCTGCGTGGTGTCAGCTCGAACGGCAGAACGACATGCCTTTCTGACAGCGGCAGTTTTTCGATCAGGGCAATCAGCATCTCGACCGCTTTGGTCCCGAAGACTTCGGCCGGTTGCGAAATAGTAGTCAGCGGCGGATCGCAGTAGGCAGCCATGGGAATGTCGTCGAAACCGACCAGTGAAATGTCCTCGGGCACACGCAGTCCCGCTTGGCGGATGCGCTTGAGCGCACCGATGGCCATTTCATCGTTTTCACAGAACAGCGCGGTGGGTCTATTGACCATTGCCAGCATCCTTTCCGCTCCTGCGAAGCCGGCTTCAAGGGTGAAGTTGCCATGGCAGATAAGTGCTTCGTCGAAAGCAATCCCGGCCTCGCGCAATGCCGCTTCGTAGCCTGCCAGTCGATCGCGGGTCAGCGGGCTGTTTTTCGAGCCTTTGATCAGGCCGATGCGTCGGTGTCCCAATGCAATCAGGTGATCGGTCATGGCTTTGGCAGCGCCGACGTTGTCGAGGCTGATGGTCGGATAACGCCCGGCCTTGACCACTTCGCAAGCGTTGACGATGGGCGGTAGATCGGCGTCGGCCGGAGCGTGTTCGAACGGGTCGTAGGCGCGCAACTGGATCACCCCGTCGGCCTGATAGGCGTATACCAGCTCGGCGAATTGCCGCTCCAGTTCTTCCCGGCCCTGGGTGTCGCAGAGCAGCAAGCGATAGCCGGCCGCCTGCGCCGCTTGCTGGGCGCCGCTGATGACCCGGGCAAAAAAGGTGTTGGCGATGGTCGGCACCAGAATCACCAGATTGCCGGTACGCCGCGAGCGGAACTGCACGGCCATCAGATTCGGCCGATAGCCGGCCTGCTCCACGGCGGCCATGACGCGCTCACGGGTTGGCGCGAGGACGCGCTCGGGCGATTTCAACGTACGAGACACCGTCGCCACGGAAACGCCGGCCAGCCGAGCCACTTCGCGAATATTGGACAAAACCACCTCGTTGATTCATGCCGATCAGGCGCGGAGCTTACCGCAGGCGACGAGCGATCGAAACGCTGTCGATCATCCGCTGGCATTTGACACTCGGCTAATTCAAGCCTAGATTTCGCCCACGATGTAACCGGTTACATCACTCATCAACATTGCATCCAGCTACCGAGACGACTGCCATGTACGCTGCCGCAAAAATAAGAATGGGTTTTGTTGGAGGCGGTGAAGGTTCATTCATTGCCCGTGCCCACCGGCAAGCCGCCGGCCTCGACGGACGCTTCGAACTGGTCTGCGGCGCGTTCAGCCGCGACTCGGAGAATAATCAGCGCACCGCTGCGACCCTGGGAGTATCCGCCGAACGTTGTTACGACGATTGGCAAACCCTGCTTACCCGCGAAGCCGCCCTGCCCGCCGAGCAGCGCATGCAACTGCTGGTCATCGTCACTCCGAATCATCTGCACGCACCGATTGCCCGTGAGGCATTGAGCGCCGGTTTTCATGTGTTCAGCGAGAAACCCGCGGCGCTGAACCTCGCCGAGGTGCAGGCGCTGCGCTCGGTGGTCATCAACAGCCAGCGAATTTACGGGCTGGCGCACACCTACCTCGGTTACGCGATGGTCTGGCAGGCCCGCGAAATGGTCGTCAGCGGCGTGCTCGGGCGCGTGCGCAAAGTCCTCGTCGAATACCCGCAAGGCTGGCTCAGCAGCGACGTCGCCGGGCAAGGCAACAAGCAGGCCGGCTGGCGCGACGACCCGACACAATCCGGGATCGGCGGCTGCATCGGCGATATCGGCACTCATGCGTTTTCCCTGGCGGAGTTCGTTGCCGGCCAGTCGATCCAGTTCATCAGCGCGATGCTCGGCGCCCATGTCGAGGGTCGGCAACTGGATGACGATGTGGCGATGCTATTCAAAATGAGCGACGGCGCCAGTGGCGTATTGCTCGCCAGCCAGGTCTGCGCCGGTGAAGAGAACCCGCTGAAGATTCGCGTCTACGGGGACAAGGGTGGACTTGAATGGCGGCAGGAAGAACCGGCCAGCCTGATTCATCGACCATTGGACGAGCCGATGCGCGTTCTGCGTTCCGGCGTCGGACAACCGTGGCTGTGCGCCGCCGCAACCCAGCGCATGCGCCTGCCCGCCGGGCATCCCGAAGGTTATCTGGAAGCCATGGCCAATCTGTACGGCGCCCTCGCCGAAGCGATTCTACAAGGCACTGAGGGACATCAAGCGCCGGGCGTTCCGGGCATTGAAACCGGCCTGCGCGGCATGGCGTTTATCGAAACCGCCATCGCCAATCATCTTGGCAACGAGAAGTGGAGCGAGATCCCCGGCCAACTGACAGGAGCCCCGAACAATGAACAGTAATCAGCAGAACGCCGCAGGTTTGAAAGGCCCCGGTATCTTCCTCGCGCAGTTCATCGCTGACGAAGCGCCTTTCGACTCGCTCGCCAACATCGCCGAATGGGCGGCCTCGCAAGGCTACAAAGCCATCCAGGTACCGACCCTCGGCACGCGCTTCCTCGATCTGCAGCGCGCCGCTGAGAGCCAGGATTACTGCGACGAGCTCATCGCTGTCTGCGCCCGCACCGGCGTGGTAATCAGTGAGCTGTCGACGCACCTGCAAGGACAATTGGTCGCGGTGCATCCGGCGTTTGACAGCTTGTTCGACGACTTCGCCCCGCCAGCACTGCGCGGCAAACCCCGCGAGCGCACCGAGTGGGCCATCGAACAGTTGAAACTGGCCGCCCGTGCCAGCCAGCGTCTCGGACTGACGGCCCATGCGACCTTTTCCGGCGCCCTGCTCTGGCCCTACGTCTATCCGTGGCCGCAACGTCCGGCTGGCTTGGTCGAGCAAGGTTTCGCCGAACTGGGCAAGCGCTGGCTGCCGATTCTCGACTGCTTCGAAGAGGCAGGCGTTGATCTGTGCTACGAAATCCATCCCGGCGAAGACTTGCATGACGGCGCGTCGTTCGAGCAGTTTCTCGAAGCGGTGAACCACCACCCTCGTGCCGCAATTCTGTATGACCCGAGTCATCTGCTGCTGCAGCAAATGGACTACCTCGGCTTCATCGATCGTTACCACCAACGCATCCGCATGTTCCACGTCAAGGATGCCGAGTTCCGCCCCGATGCGCGCTCCGGCGTCTACGGCGGTTATCAGGGTTGGGTCGAGCGTCCCGGACGCTTTCGCTCGCTGGGCGACGGCCAGATCGATTTCAAATCGATCTTCAGCAAATTGTGCCAATACGACTTCAACGGCTGGGCCGTGCTGGAGTGGGAGTGCTGCCTGAAAGACTCCGCACAGGGCGCGGCGGAAGGCGCGGCGTTCATCGAGCGGCACATGATCCGCAAGACCGCCAAGGCTTTCGACGATTTCGCCGGGGTCAGCGCTGACGCCGCTTCCAACCGGCGCTTGCTCGGCCTGACTGACGACTGATTCATCCGCGTTACCGACATAAAAACAATACGGTGATCTGAAATGAACGTAATGAATGCGCGACTCAGCGTGATGATGTTTTTGCAGTTTTTCATCTGGGGTGGCTGGTTCGTCACCCTCGGTACTTTTCTCGCGACAACGCTGGCCGCCAGTGGTGGTCAGGTCGGCATGGCCTTCGCCACGCAGTCCTGGGGCGCGATTCTGGCACCGTTTGTCATTGGGCTGATCGCCGACCGTTTCTTCAATGCCGAACGTATTCTGGCGGTGCTGCATCTGCTCGGCGCGGTGTTGCTCTATCAGCTTTATCGCGCGGCGGATTTCAGCGCGTTCTATCCCTATGTGCTCGCCTACATGATGGTCTACATGCCGACATTGGCGCTGGTGAACGCCGTGGCGTTCCGCCAGATCAAAGACCCGGCCCTGGAGTTCTCGCGCATTCGCGTGTGGGGCACCGTGGGCTGGATCGTCGCTGGGGTGGTGATCAGCTTCGTATTCGCCTGGGACTCGCAGCAAAGCATAGCGGCCGGGGCTTGCGCAATACGTTCCTGATGTCCGCCGTCGCGTCGCTGCTGTTGGGGCTTTACAGCTTCAGTCTGCCGAACACTGCGCCGCTGAAAACCGCAGCGGGCTCATCAAGCCTCAAGCAGATGCTCGGCGTGGATGCGTTGGGTTTGCTCAAGGATCGCAGCTATCTGGTGTTCTTCCTTGCCTCGATCCTGATCTGCATTCCGCTGGCGTTCTATTACCAGAATGCCAATCCGTTTCTGGCCGAGATCGGCGTGACCAACCCGACGGCGAAGATGGCGATCGGTCAGGTGTCGGAAGTGCTGTTCATGTTGCTGTTGCCGCTGTTCATCCATCGCTTCGGCATCAAGATCGCACTCCTGGTCGGCATGGCTGCCTGGGCGTTGCGCTACGTGCTGTTTGCCTTCGGCAATAACGACGATCAGGCATTCATGTTGCTGATCGGCATTGCCCTGCACGGCGTGTGCTATGACTTCTTCTTCGTGTCCGGGCAAATCTACACGGATGCCAAGGCACCGGAACGCTTCCGCAGCTCCGCGCAAGGTTTGATCACCTTGGCCACGTACGGGTTGGGCATGTTGATTGGGTTCTGGATTGCGGGACGGATTACCGATCACTTCACATCAAGCGCGGGGCATGACTGGAGAAGCATCTGGCTGTTCCCCGCCGGTTTTTCCGTGGTGGTATTGCTGTGCTTCTGGGCGACATTCAAGAGCCGCGATCGCGACAAGGCCGTGCTGCCGAGTGCGGTTTAGAGCAGAGTTGTAAAGCGTGAATAGAACGAATGCCGCCTGTGGTTGAGGCGGCATTCGTTATCGATGCTCATCGTTGAGCTCAAGCGGTGCGACGTTCGAGCAGACGGTCAGCGCCACCTTCGGCGACCCTATTACCTTGCAGATGATCGGAACCGTCAGAAGCGACCGCATCGCTGAACAGTGGGTCAGTTTCGGTCGCAGCGACTGCATCGCTGAACAGCGGGTCGGTTTCGGTTGCGGCTACTGCATCGCTGAACAAGCGGTCTGTTTGAGTGGCGGCCGCGACCGCATCACTGAACAGCGGGTCGGTTTCGGTGGCGGCGAAGGCATTCAGTGCAAAAACCGAGAAAGCGATACCGAGGATAGTCTGGCGTTTCATGATGATGTGCTCCGAGTCGCAGTGGTTGGGTATGGAGCCGATCTTACGCCGCACCATGGATATGAGAACTTCATTGACTTAATGGTTGTTATTGACGCAATCAATAGATGGTCGAGCATGAGCCGCTATTGGATTGATCTTTATGCTATTGCTTACGTCACCAAGCGAAACGCCCTACAAAGTGGAAAGCATAAAACTGACAATCTCATTTTTGACAGTATTATTCACACAAAAAAAGACCCGTATCAGTCGAAACCGAAACGGGTCTTTTCCCACTTAGACGACCTTATTTCAAGTCGTCAAAGTGATCTCGCAGGAACTCGTAGAAGCGCAAGGCTTTCAACAATCTCCATACAAGGCTCAGCGTACGCAGCAAAAGCTTCATACGTTTTGGCCTCCAGGGCTGGCGGCCAAACCTCCAGCAAACTTACCGGACCATGCGTGCCTTCAGCCTACATGTTGGTGTAGCTAGCGAGGCGGCCGGTTGAAATCCCTCCGAGACATCATTCCGGCGCGGGTGCGAATCCGCGTCAGAGGGCGTAAAACCTTTTGCGCCCCCAGCCAAACCTCACTGCTCTACCAACAAGATGAGCGCGGGCATCTTAACGCAGAAATCAGAAGAGAAAACCCGAGTAGCCAAGGTTATTCTGCGGCTACGACAGAACCTTTGTAAAATCGTATTTATGACAATGTTTATTGACAGACCTGAATTCAGTTTCATGCGCTGGACGTTCCGAAAAAACCTCGCACACCACGCTAAACCTTCGTTGCACTGACGGGAGAAACTCAATACCATGCGCGGACATGTTGGTGTGGCTAGTGATGCACACGGCCTCGGCTCCAAACCGAGGCATGAAAAACCGCCCCGCGAAGGCGGTTTTTTCGTCTGCGTTTTCTGGTCCCATCCAAGGCACATTGCCTGACGCGATCCCTCCTGCGCACCTGCACAAATCTTCTAAACACTCTCCTCCTCCACGCGGTATTTTGGAAACGCCCCTGCTCAACCGCCCTATGGAGTCCTCCCATGGACAAACGCAACTGGATCTCTCTCTCCCAGGATGTCGATACCGGGATCGAGTCGATTCGTGCGCATTTCCGTGGGCATGCCTACGATCCACACTGGCATGACAGTTTTCTCGTCGGAGTGACCGAGCAAGGCGTCCAGCAATTCAACTGCCGCCGGGTGCGTCATCGCAGTACGCCGGGGCACGTGTTTCTGCTCGAGCCGGGTGAAATCCACGACGGCCATGCGCCGACGGAGGATGGCTTTACCTACTCCATGCTGTATCTCGATCCGCACTGGCTGGAGCGCGAACTGCACGCGCTGTTCGAAGAGGCGCCCGCCGACAGTCAGCCAGGCTTTGCCGACACCCTGAGCCACGATCCGCGCCTGTCGGCGGCGATCGTGCAAGCCTTCCACGCGTTACATGACGGCGATCTGCGCATCGTCCGGCAGACTGCGCTGGATGGCCTGCTGGCGTCCCTCACCCGCCACCTCGACTGGCGCAAGCGTCAGGACTTCGATCCGCGCCTGCCACTGGTTGCGCAGGTCGCGCGGGACTATCTGCATGCCCACACCTATGAAGACATCGGCCTCGACGACCTTGCGCAAGCCTGTGGCGTCGATCGTTTTCGCCTGACCCGCGCCTTCAAAGCCGCTTTCGGTCTCGCTCCCCACGCCTACCTTATCCAACTGCGCCTGGCCAAGGCGCGGCAATTGCTCGCGCGCGGCGAGACGCCAGCGCAGGTGGCCAGCGTGCTTGGTTTCGCCGACCAGAGTCACCTCGGTCGCTGGTTCCGCCGCGCCTACCAACTGACCCCGGCGGACTACCGCAGACGCTGCTCAAATCTTCCAGACTGAGGCCTTCGCGCTGACGATCATGATGTCCTGTTTCGACATTCAGGAATTTGCACCATGGCGTCTTTACTGCCCTTTCTGCTGTTTGCTTTCGTTGCCTCGATCACCCCGGGGCCGACCAATATTCTGGTGCTGAGCCACAGTTCCCGGCGCGGATTGATTGCCACGTTGCCGATCATTTTTGGCGCCTGTGCGGCGGCGGCGCTGATTGTGCTGGTGGTCGGGCTCGGTGCTGGCGAAACCCTGTTGCGCTTTCCGCGCGTGCAACAAGCGATGGCGTGGGGCGGTGTGCTCTGGCTGAGTTGGCTGGCGTGGCAGATCTTTCGCAGCCCGCCGCCATCGCTGGACCCGAATGCCGCGCAGGAACAAGGTTTGAGCGTATTCGGCGCGGCGCTGCTGCAACTGGTCAACCCTAAGGTGTGGATGATGGCTGTGGCCGTGGTCAGCGTATTTGTTGGCGGCGGCGACAAGACGCTGCGCCTGCTGGTGTTGTCGCTGGCGTTTCTGCTGGTATCGCTGCCGTGTATGACGCTCTGGGCATTGCTCGGCGTTGGCAGCGCACGCTTGCTCAGCTCACCGCAAGCGTTCAAACGAATGAACGCGGCGCTGGCCCTCCTTCTGCTGCTCTCGGCGTGGCTGGCCGTGTTGGTCTAAAGCCCGGTCGCCTGCCGGTATTCGCGTGGTGTAAACCCGGTCGAGACCTTGAACTGACGGGTGAAAGCGCTGTGATCGGTGTAGCCGCATTGCAGCGCAACCTCGGTGATCGGCAAGTCGCTGTGCAGCAATCGATGCGCGTGTTCCAGGCGGACTTTCTGAATCATCTGCCGTGGTGTCAGGTGAAAAACGCGTTTGCAATAGCGCTCAAGTTGCGCCACGGAAATCCCGGCGATCCGTGTCAGTTCACTCAGCGGTACCCGCCGGTTGAAGTTGCCGCGAATGTATTCATCGACCGCCGCCAAACGCTCGAACGCCGGATGGGTTTCACTGGCTGATTGCAGATCCACCGAGATCCCCACCAGGCCGATGATCGTCCCGTCACGGTTGTAGATCGGCCGCTTGTGGGTCAGGCACCAGCCCGGCTCGCGACTGCCATACAGATGCAGTTCGAGCTGATCCTCCAACACGAAACCTTCCTCCAGCACCTTGCGATCCTGCTCGGTATAACCGGGGCCCAACTGCGCCGGGAACACCTGCGCACTGGTTTTGCCGAGCAACGGGCGCAAATCCCTCAAACCACAACGTTGCACCAGCGTGCGGTTGGCCAGCACATAGCGCGCTTGCAGGTCCTTGATGAAGATCGCCGCATTGGGGATCACATCGAGTATCGGCAACAGCTGCGCCGCACTGGCGACCATCTCTTCGAGGGTCTGCGCACGCAAGCCGTCAGTGCCCTGGCACAGGATCGAAAACGCTGACTGCATCAAAGACTTCCCCTCGAGCTGAACCACCATAAATGCCACTCGCGAGCAGATTGCAGCAACGTCGCGGCCCTGTCGAGGCCGCGCATTCATCGGCGCCATTGTGCTGAATTCGTCATCGATCCCGGCATAAAACATCAATCGCCGCCACTGCCGAGCGGTGCAAAGTCTGCTCGTCCCCGTGACACAACTGCCTATCCAATAACTCACAAGAAGGCGATGCCATGTCAGGCCAAGGCAAGTTCAAAAACAGCTTTCATTGATCGACCTCACCTTTATCGGACTCGGAGCGATCTTCGGTTCCGGCTGGTTGTTTGCCGCCAGCCATGTCTCGGCGATTGCCGGGCCGGCGGGGATATTCTCCTGGTTGCTGGGCGGTTTCGCCGTGTTGCTGCTCGGTATCGTGTACTGCGAACTGGGCGCCGCACTGCCCCGGGCCGGCGGCGTGGTGCGCTACCCGGTTTACTCCCACGGCCCGCTGCTCGGCTACCTGATGGGCTTCATCACCCTGATTGCGTTTTCCAGTCTGGTGGCGATCGAAGTGGTCGCCTCGCGCCAATACGCGGCGGCGTGGTTTCCGGGCCTGACCAAGGCTGGCAGCGGCGATCCGACGATCCTCGGCTGGCTGGTGCAGTTCGGCCTGCTCTGCGTGTTTTTCCTGCTCAACTACCGCAGCGTGAAGACCTTCGCCAAGGCCAACAATCTGGTCAGCGTGTTCAAATTCATCGTGCCGCTGCTGGTCATCGGCGTGCTGTTCACCTTCTTCAAACCGGAGAACTTCCAGGTTCAGGGATTCGCCCCATTCGGCCTGTCCGGCGTGGAGATGGCCGTCTCTGCCGGGGGATCATCTTTGCCTACCTGGGCCTGACGCCGATCATTTCCGTCGCCAGCGAAGTGAAGAATCCACAGCGCACCATTCCCATCGCGCTGATTCTCTCGGTGCTGCTGTCGACCTTGATCTACGTGCTGCTGCAAATGGCTTTTCTCGGCAGCATCCCGACGGAGATGCTCGCCAACGGCTGGGCCGGTATCAGCAAGGAATTCGCCCTGCCCTATCGCGACATCGCCCTGGCGCTCGGTGTCGGATGGCTGGCGTATCTGGTGGTCGCCGATGCGGTGATCTCGCCGAGCGGCTGCGGCAACATCTACATGAACGCCACCCCGCGAGTGATCTACGGCTGGGCGCAAACCGGCACCTTCTTCAAGGTCTTCACCCACATCGATGAAAAGTCCGGCATCCCGCGTCCGGCGCTGTGGCTGACTTTCGCCCTGTCGGTGTTCTGGACCCTGCCATTCCCGTCGTGGGAAGCGCTGATCAACGTGGTCTCCGCCGCGCTGGTGTTGAGCTATGCGGTGGCGCCCGTATCGGTTGCGGCGCTGCGGCGCAATGCGCCGGACATGCCGCGCCCGTTCCGGGTCAAGAGCATGGGCCTGCTCGGGCCGGTGTCGTTCATCATTGCCGCGCTGATCGTCTACTGGTCGGGCTGGAACACCGTGTCGTGGCTGCTTGGCCTGCAGATTCTGATGTTTGTCATCTACCTGTTCTGCGGTCGCTTTGTGCCCACTGCACACCTGAGTCTGGCGCGTCAGGTGCGCTCATCGGCGTGGCTGATCGCCTTCTACGCGGTGACCATCGTGCTGTCGAAACTTGGCACCTTCGGGGGCCTGGGCATCCTCACTCATCCGTTCGACACGATCGTCGTCGCCGCTTGCGCCACCGGTATTTACTACTGGGGCGCAGCGACCGGCGTGCCTGCCCATCTGCTGCGTCTGGACGACGAGGACGAAGAAAGCGAAAGCCCTGCGCCCTCGCCCACCGTCAACGCCCGCCCTGCCGGCGCCTACTGAAATCATACAACGGGATCTCTTCATGAAACGAGTACACGTCATTGATTCCCACACCGGCGGCGAACCGACGCGACTGGTGATGAGCGGCTTCCCCGAGTTGTCCGGCAACAGCATGGTCGAGAAACGCGACGCCCTGCGCAGCCAGCACGATCAGTGGCGCCGCGCCTGTCTGCTCGAACCGCGTGGCAACGATGTGCTGGTCGGCGCGCTGTATTGCCCGCCGGTCTCGCCGGACGCTACCTGCGGGGTGATCTTCTTCAACAACGCCGGATACCTGGGCATGTGCGGCCACGGCACCATCGGCCTGATCAACTCGTTGCAGCATCTGGGGAAAATCCAGCCGGGCGTGCACAGGATCGACACACCGGTGGGGCAAGTCAGCGCGACGCTGCACGACGATGGCTCGGTCACCCTGGGCAACGTGCCCGCTTACCGTTATCGCAAACAGGTGCCGGTGGACGTACCCGGTTTCGGTCGCGTTGTCGGCGATATCGCCTACGGCGGCAACTGGTTTTACCTCGTCTCCGAGCATGGCCAGACGCTGACCATGGACAACGTCGAGCACCTGACGGCCTACACCTGGGCGATGCTCAAGGCGCTGGAAGATCAAGGCATCTCTGGCGAAGACGGCGCGGTCATCGACCACATCGAACTGTTCGCCGACGACGACAACGCCGATAGCCGCAACTTCGTCATGTGCCCCGGCAAAGCCTATGACCGCTCGCCGTGCGGCACCGGCACCAGCGCCAAACTCGCCTGTCTGGCCGCCGACGACAAGCTGCAGCCCGGCGCGCTATGGGTTCAGGCGAGCATCACTGGCAGCCAGTTCGAAGGCCGCTTCGAATGGGAGGGCGAACGCATTCGCCCGTTCATCACCGGCCGCGCCTACATGACCGCCGACAGCACCTTGCTGATAGACGACACCGACCCGTTCGCGTGGGGCATCTGAGCCGCCACGCCGATTTT
Source organism: Pseudomonas sp. B21_DOA (assembly GCA_030544685.1). Classification (NCBI taxonomy): domain Bacteria; kingdom Pseudomonadati; phylum Pseudomonadota; class Gammaproteobacteria; order Pseudomonadales; family Pseudomonadaceae; genus Pseudomonas; species Pseudomonas sp. B21_DOA. The sequence goes on from CP086683.1 coordinate 4,522,237, forward strand.
TCACCTCGAATCAAACGAAATGCCAAGGAGTTGAACCATGAGCGACAACATCTTCACCGGCTGCATGCCGGCCCTGATGACCCCGTGCACCGCCCAGCGCAAACCGGATTTCGAAGCGCTGGTGGCCAAGGGTCGCGAGCTGATCGATATCGGCATGAGCGCCGTGGTTTATTGCGGCTCAATGGGCGACTGGCCGCTGCTCACCGAAGCCGAGCGCCAGGAAGGCGTGGCGCGTCTGGTCGCTGCCGGGGTGCCGACCATCGTCGGCACTGGCGCAGTGAATACCCGTGAAGCAGTCTCCCACGCAGCGCATGCGGCGAAAGTCGGCGCGCAAGGCTTGATGGTCATCCCGCGCGTGCTCTCCCGTGGCGCCTCGGCGACGGCGCAAAAGGCGCACTTCGCCGCGATTCTGCAAGCCGCACCGAATCTGCCGGCGGTTATTTACAACAGCCCTTACTACGGCTTCGCCACCCGCGCTGATCTGTTTTTCGAACTGCGCCGCGAATACCCGAACCTGATCGGCTTCAAGGAATTCGGCGGCGGCGCGGACCTGCGCTACGCAGCCGAGAACATCACCTCCAAGGATGACGACGTGACGCTGATGGTCGGCGTCGACACGCAGGTGGTGCACGGTTTCGTCAACTGCAACGCCACCGGCGCCATTACCGGCATCGGCAACGCCCTGCCCCGCGAAGTGCTGCAACTGGTGGCGCTGAGCAAGCAGGCCGCGCAAGGCGATGCCAAGGCCCGGCGTCAGGCGCGGGAGCTGGAGTCGGCGCTGGCGGTGCTGTCATCGTTCGACGAAGGTTGCGATCTGGTGCTGTATTACAAACACCTGATGGTGCTCAACGGCGACAAGCAATACACCCTGCACTTCAACGAAACCGATGTGCTGAGCGATTCGCAACGGCGCTATGCCGAGAAGCAGTATTCGCTGTTCCGTCACTGGTACGAAAACTGGTCGGCCGAGCAGAACTTCGCCTGACTGCCACCTGCCGCGAGTCATCACGATTGGCGGCAGGCCTCTCTGATTTTCACAGGAAGACACCATGACTTTAACGGGCAACATGCTGATCGGCCAACAAGGCGTAGCGGGCCATCGTCCGGCCTTTCGCGGGATCAATTCCGCGACCAGCGAGGCGCTTGATCCGGAATACGCCGGCGCGTCAGCCGAACAGGTCGAACAGGCCTGCGCCATGGCTTGGGCGGCGCAAGACGCGTACCGCGAAACCAGCCTGAGCGCCCGTGCGGCATTTCTCGAAAGCATTGCCGAGCACATCGACAACCTTGGCGATGAACTGATCGAACGCGCCCACGCCGAAACCGGTTTGCCGCGCGCGCGCCTTGAGGGTGAACGCGGGCGCACCTGCCAGCAATTGCGCCTGTTCGCCCGCACGGTGCGCGCCGGTGAATGGCTGGACGTGCGCGTCGACCATGCGCAACCACAACGCCAGCCACTGCCGCGCTCCGACCTGCGGCAACGACAGATTGCCTTGGGGCCGGTCGCGGTGTTTGGTGCGAGCAACTTTCCGCTGGCATTTTCCGTGGCCGGTGGCGACACCGCTGCGGCGTTGGCGGCTGGTTGCCCGGTGATCGTCAAGGCGCACAGCGCGCATCCGGCCACCAGCGAACTGGTCGGCCGCGCAGTCGCGCAAGCGGTCAAAGCCTGCGCTCTGCCCGAGGGCGTGTTTTCCTTATTGTTCGATTCTGGCTACGAAGTCGGCATCGCACTGGTCAGCGACTGGCGCATCAAAGCCGCTGGTTTCACTGGCTCGCGCACTGGCGGTCTGGCCTTGATGAAAGCTGCGCAAGCGCGGCCCGAGCCGATCCCGGTGTATGCGGAAATGAGCTCGATCAACCCGGTTTTGCTGTTTCCCGCCGCGCTGGAAAATCGCGCGCAGGCGCTGGCCGAAGGGTTTGTCGCGTCGCTGACACTGGGCGCCGGGCAATTCTGCACCAACCCGGGATTGCTGATTGCCCGCAAAAGTCCGGCGCTCGACGGGTTTCTCAGCGCAGTGGCTGAACTGATCCCGCGCAGCGCGGCGCAAACCATGCTCACGCCCGGCATCTTCGGCGCCTATCAAGCAGGCGTGACGGCTTTGCAGGACAATCCCCGCGCACGCACGGTAGCGGCTGGCCAACCCGGCAGCGGCGCGAATCAGTGTCAGACGCATGTCTTCAGTACCGAGGCGGCGGATTTTCTTGCCGATCAGCGTTTGCAAGCTGAGGTCTTCGGCGCGACATCGCTTGTCGTGCATTGCAGCAGTGACGAAGAAATCCGTCAGGTCTGCGAACATCTGGAAGGCCAACTCACCGCCACCCTGCACTTGGATGACGCCGACCTTGCACTGGCGCGTACGTTGCTGCCAACCCTGGAACGCAAGGCCGGGCGCCTGCTGGTCAACGGCTGGCCGACCGGCGTGGAAGTCTGCGATGCAATGGTGCATGGCGGGCCTTACCCGGCGACTTCAGATGCGCGCAGCACCTCGGTGGGCACTGCGGCGATCCTGCGTTTCCTGCGTCCGGTGTGCTATCAGGATTTCCCCGACAGCTTGCTGCCGACGGCGCTGCAACAGGCCAATCCGCTCAACCTTCGGCGCTTGCTCGATGGCCACCGGGAAGCGACACGCCATGGCGAATAATCCTTCGCACGACATCGCCGTGGTCGGCGCCGGGATCATTGGCGTAGCTTGCGCACTGCGCCTGGCGCGCCAGGGTTTGCGCGTGGTGGTCATTGATCAGCAGGAACCGGGGCATGGCGCTTCGTTCGGTAATGCCGGACATCTGGCCACTGAGCAAGTGTTTCCGATTGCTGACGTATCGATCCTCAAGCGTTTGCCGGCCATGCTCATGGATCCGATGGGGCCGCTGCGCCTGGACTGGAAATACCTGCCGCGCGCCCTGCCGTGGTTCACCCGCTTGCTGCTGAATCTGCGGCCTGAGCCTTTTCAGAAAACCGTCGCGGGCTTGCGTGCGCTGAATGAAAGCAGTCTCGACGCCTGGCAGCGCTTGCTCAGCGATATCCAGCGCACCGATCTGCTCAAGGTTGACGGCTCGTTACTGGTCTTCGAAAAACCGAATCGCAGCAGGCAATCGAAGCGTTGCAGGCACGCCTGAAGCAGCAGCAAGTGCCGGTGGATTACTGGCCAACCGGGGCGATCCGCGAAACGGCGCCGCAACTCAGCCAACAGATTCAGGGCGGACTGTTTTTCCGCGCACCGGGCATTTCCTTGATCCCTATCGGGTGGTCTGCGCACTGGTCGAAGCGGCTCGCAGCAGCGGCGTGAGTTTTCTCCGGCAGCGGGTTCAGGGCGGCTACGTGCAGGAAAACGGCGTCTTATTGATGACGGGCAACGGCGGTGCGACGGCCAGCCGCGTGTTACTGGCCTGCGGTGCACACTCGGCGAAACTCACCGCCGCGCTGACTGGCAAGCAGGTGCCGCTGGACACCGAACGCGGCTATCACCTGATGCTGCCGCACGAGCATGATCGCCTGCCCTTCCCCGTCACCTCGCTGGAACGCAAGTTCATCATGACGCCGATGCGCGAAGGCCTGCGCCTGGCCGGCACGGTCGAGTTCGCCGGGCTGGAGCGGCCAGCGAACATGGCACGTGCCTGGCAGTTGCAGCGTTTGAGCCAAGGTCTGTTTCGCAAGGATCTGAACGCTGATGGCGCAACTCCATGGATGGGCTTTCGCCCGTCGCTGCCGGATTCGCTGCCGGTGATCGATCAGGTGTGCGACGGCAAGGTGTTGCTCGCCTTCGGTCACCAACATCTGGGCTTGACCCAGGCGGCGGTGACGGCGGAGATGATCGGGCAAATGGTCTCAGGCGCGACCGTCGCGCTGCCCGACACCGAGCCCTATCGACTGGCGCGTTTCTAAGCGCGCTTCAGCGCGTCGCCGTGGTGCATGGCCAAATGGCCGGTCTTGTCGCTCTTGACCTCGTACTGCGGCGCGTCTTTCGAGGCCGGGCGGTGGCGGCCCATGAACTCGGTGTCGCGGGTGTGCACCTTGACCACTTTGCCGTGAATCTCGCCGGCCTCGGAATTCCAGCGCACCGCATCGCCGACCTTGAATGAGCTGCTCATCATTGCGTCCTCGCCTCTGGCTTGTTGGTTTATGGAGCCGCGAGCGTTGGAGAAATTCCGCTTTTTTACGAGGCGACCGAAGGCAGGCAAAAAAATCGAACGGCGAAAATCACCCGCATCTCCAACTTGCACAAGCCATAGAAAACGGCCATTGCGAGGTGTCAGATGAACAATGATCAAGGCAAGCAAGGTGATGATCCGCTTCCAACCACCCCGGATCCGCTGAGTCCGGGGCGTACCGAGGTCGATCCGATGAAGGAACGCGGCATCGACGAACTGCCCGACAACGAAGGCGAAATCCCACTGGATGATGCTACCGGCCTGGACCCGGAGCGCGTACGCCAAGAAACCGACAACGCCGAGATGGACGATCAACCCAATCCGCGTTGAGCCTGGAAAGGCAGCCATACGGCTGCCTTTCGGTTGCGCAATCAACAGCAGAATCAGGCAAGCATTGCACAGAAATGCACTACTTCACGCCCGACCCCAGGCGCAACAATGGGCGTCCGATTACCCCATGGAGGATGCTCACATGCTTGTGCAAGCCTACGGCGCCCACGCTGGCGACAAACCCCTTGAGCCCATGCAGATCAACCGCCGCGCCCCGGCGGCGCACGACGTGCAGATCGATATCGCCTTCTGTGGCATCTGCCATTCCGACCTGCATCAGGTGCGCGCCGAATGGGCTGGCACGCAATTCCCTTGCGTGCCCGGCCATGAAATCGTCGGCCGCGTCTCGGCGGTCGGCGATCACGTCAAAGCTTACAAGGTCGGCGATCTGGTCGGTGTCGGTTGCATCGTCGACAGCTGCCAGCACTGCGATGACTGCGAATCCGGTCTGGAAAATTACTGCGACGGCATGATCGGCACCTACAACTTCCCGACCCCGGACGCACCGGGCTGGACCCTCGGCGGTTACTCGCAAAACATCGTCGTGCACGAGCGCTACGTGTTGCGCATTCGTCATCCCGAAATGCAACTGGCCGCCGTCGCGCCGCTGCTCTGCGCTGGCATCACCACTTATTCGCCGCTGCGCCACTGGAACGCCGGCCCCGGCAAGAAAGTCGGCGTGGTCGGCATCGGTGGCCTCGGCCACATGGGCATCAAACTGGCCCACGCCATGGGCGCGCATGTCGTCGCATTCACTACTTCCGAATCCAAGCGTGAAGCGGCCAAGGCACTGGGCGCGGACGAAGTGGTGGTGTCGCGCAATGCCGAGGAAATGGCGGCACACGCCAAGAGCTTCGACTTCATCCTCAATACCGTCGCAGCGCCGCACGATCTCGACGCCTTCCTCGTGCTGCTCAAGCGCGATGGCGCGTTGACCCTGGTCGGTGCGCCTGCCTCGCCGCATCCATCGCCGAACGTGTTCAACCTGATCACCAAGCGGCGGACCATTGCCGGCTCAATGATCGGCGGCATTCCCGAGACTCAGGAGATGCTGGATTTCTGCGCCGAGCACGGCATCGTTTCCGACATCGAATTGATCCGTGCCGACCAGATCAATGAGTCCTACGAGCGCATGCTCAAGGGCGATGTGAAATACCGCTTCGTCATCGACAACGCAACCCTCGCCGGCTAAGCGCCAACGTCCATCGGCAGCGACATGCTGCCGATGGCTCGGGAATCCATCGGCGCGATTTGACAGCGCCCACGTTGCTCGCCACAGTCGCACCCCTTTTTCCACCGTTGGGTGAACAGGGGTCGCCGTTGAACCAACAGACATTGTCCATGCGCCTTGAACGCGTCGCCGCCCATGTGCCAGTGGGGGCGCGACTGGCCGATATCGGCTCCGATCACGGTTACCTGGCGGTGGCCTTGCTGCGCCGCGGACTTATTACAGCGGCGGTGGCTGGCGAGGTGGCGTTGACGCCATTTCACGCGGCGCAACGCACCGTTAAGGACAACGACCTGCACGGCCAGATCAGCGTGCGCCTGGCCGATGGCCTGGCGGCAATCAAACCTGACGATGCGATCAGCGCCATCACCCTGTGCGGCATGGGTGGCGAAACCATTCGCGATATTTTCGACAATGGCAAAGCCCATCTCAGCGGCCACGAACGCTTGGTCCTGCAACCCAACGGCGGCGAGCAAGCGTTGCGCCAGTGGTTGATGGATAACGGCTACCGGATCGTTTGCGAAGAAGTGCTGCACGAGAACCGCTTCGACTACGAAATTATCGTTGCCGAACGTGCCTCTGATCCGGTGACTTACGATGCCAGGGAACTGTTTTTCGGACCGCTGCATCTGCGGGCACGCTGCCCGGCATTTCTGCATAAATGGCAACGCAGGCTGAAGCAGCGGCAGAAGACGTTGGGGCAGTTTACGCGAGCGCAGCAGACGTTGCCGGAGGACAAAATTCATGCGCTGAGGCAAGAGATGCAGTGGATCAGTGAATTGCTCGGGTGACTGTGCCGCCGTCTTCGCGAGCAGGCTCGCTGCCACAGTTGACGCTGTTTGCTCAGGAGAAATGCAATTTCCTGTAGGAGTGAGCCTGCTCGCGATAGCGGTACACCAGCAATGAAGATGTTGAATGTGCCGACGCAATCGCGAGCAGGCTCACTCCTACAGCGACCGCGTTGCAAATTCGAACGCAAAAAAGCCTGCTGTCACAGCAGGCTTTTTCGTGGGTGGTGATCTTACTTCTGCTGCGTCAGCGCCGAGTAGCTGTTCATCAGGTTGCGGTAGTTGGGAATCCGCTGCGACAGCAGGTTGCCCAAGCCTTCGATGTCGTTGCGCCAGTCGCGGTGCAGCTCGCAGGCCACCGAGAACCAGTTCATCATTTGTGCGCCAGCCTGAGTCATGCGGCTCCACGCGGCTTGCTGCACGGTGGTGTTGAAGGTGCCGGAGGCATCAGTGACCACGAACACATCAAAGCCTTCCGCCAGCGCCGACAGGGTCGGGAACGCTACACACACATCCGTCACGACACCGGCAATGATGATCTGCTTGCGCCCGGTGGCCTTGATTGCCCTGACGAAATCTTCGTTGTCCCAAGCGTTGATCTGACCTGGGCGAGCGATGTACGGCGCGTCCGGGAACATCTCTTTCAGCTCCGGTACCAGCGGGCCGTTCGGGCCTTGTTCGAAGCTGGTGGTGAGGATGGTTGGCAGGTCAAAGAACTTGGCCAGATCCGCCAGCGCCAGCACGTTGTTCTTGAACTCGTTCGGCGAGAAGTCCTGCACCAGCGAGATCAGACCGGTCTGGTGGTCAACCAGCAGCACGATAGCGTCGTCTTTGTTCAGGCGGTTGTAGGTTGGAGTGGTCATGGTGTACGTCCCTTTTCAAGTTTGAAGTTTTGTTGTTGCGTTCAAGTTGGGTACAGATTACTGACGCACAGCAAAGGGATAAATCGGCTGAAAAGCGTTTCACCGTCCACTCAAACGGGACAATTATTCGAGGCCCGCTCTGATTAGATACACCACAGCACAAATGATGTACCTTAGCCCCCATTTATCAACTCGGCACAACTTCCTAAAGTCTCCTCCAACAGCCACCCGCCATCCTGACGGGCCAGCGACAGAGGAAATCATCATGAGCACATCGAAAAAAGTAGTTGTCATCAGCGGCGCTTCGCAAGGCATCGGTGCAGGTCTGGTCGAAGGCTTTCGCGCCCTTGGCCATCAAGTGGTCGCTACCTCGCGCTCGATCAAAGAGTCGAGCGACCCGGATGTTCTGACCGTCGCCGGTGACATTGCCGATCCGCAAACCGCCGAGCGCGTGATTCGCGCCGCTGTTGCCCGCTTCGGTCGCGTCGATACGCTGGTCAACAATGCCGGGATCTTTCTGGCCAAGCCGTTCACCGCTTACAGCCAGGCGGACTATGCCCAGGTCGTGGCGACCAACATGAGCGGCTTCTTCTACATCTCGCAACTGGCCATCGCCGAGATGGAAGAACACGGCAGCGGCCACGTCGTCAGCGTCACCACCAGCCTGGTCGATCATGCAATCGATGGCGTGCCTTCGGTATTGGCGTCGCTGACCAAGGGCGGCATCAACGCCGCGACCAAATCCCTGGCGATCGAGTACGCCAAGCGCGGCATTCGGGTCAACGCCGTGTCGCCGGGCATCATCAAAACGCCGATGCACGCCGAGGAAACCCATCAGGCGCTGGGCAGCCTGCACCCGGTCGGCCACATGGGGAAATCGACGACATCGTGCAAGCGATCCTCTACCTCGACAGCGCGAACTTCGTCACTGGCGAGATCCTGCATGTCGACGGTGGCCAGAGCGCCGGCCATTGATCGAAACCCTGCAACGCCGCCGGTGGATACCGGCGGCGTCGTTGGTTGTGGTACACAGAGGATGAACGTCCGTCGATCCTCGGTGCGAGCCACAATGAAACGCCATTTTGAAGATTTGCAGTTAGGCAGTATCGAACTGTTCTGCCTGGCCGCCGAAGCCGGCAGCTTCACCGCCGCCGCGCAACTGGCCGGGGTCACGCCCGCTGCGGTGAGCCGGTCGATTCTGCGTCTGGAGCAACGCCTGGGTTCGCGACTGTTTGCCCGCACCACGCGCAGCATTCGCCTCACCGACGCCGGACGGAGCTTCTTCGAACAATGCAGCCAGGCGCTGACGCAACTGGTCGAAGCGCAGCAGGAAGTCATGGGCGCGCAGACTTCGCCCTCAGGTCGCTTGCGCATCAGTCTGCCAACCACTTACGGGCACCACCGCATCCTGCCGCTGCTGCCGAAATTTCGCGCGCTGTACCCCGAGGTCACGGTTGACGTGCATTTGGGCAATCGCAATATCGACTTCGTCGAAGAGGGCTACGACCTGGCGATACGCGTGCGCGCACAACCGGACTCGACCCTGATCGCGCGCCTGCTGGAAGACGCCGCCCTGGTGGTGGTCGCCGCCCCCGAATACCTGCATAGAGCCGGCACGCCGCAGACCCTCGACGATCTCATCGCGCATGAGTGCATCCAGTTCGAATTGCCCAGCAGCGGGCGGCGGATTTCCTGGTTGTTTCAGGAAAACGGCCGGGACCTGGAAGTGATTTCCGACGGTGGCTATTCCTGTTCCGACGATGTGCTCGGCGGTGTGACACTGGCCAAGCACGGCGCCGGGCTGTTTCAGACTTACCGCTTCATCGTCGAGCAGGAACTGGCGGATGGACGCCTGATTGAAGTGCTGCAACCGTACGCCGGACGTTCGCGCCCCTACACCCTGCTCTACCCGCACGGCCGCTATGTGCCGCAGCGGGTGCGGGCGTTTGTGGATTTTCTGTTGGGGTTTCGTGAGGAATGGGCGGGACCCCCGCGGTAATCAACCGGTCTGGCGCAGGCGGCTGAGTTCCTTCGACGGCGGGCAGCCGAACTGGCGGTTGTATTCGCGGCTGAACTGCGAAGCGCTTTCGTAGCCGACGCGGTAACAGGCGCTGGACACGTCCAGCCCTTCATTGATGATCAGCCGCCGCGCCTCTTGCAGGCGCAGCTGTTTTTGATATTGCAGCGGGCTCATCGCGGTGACGGCTTTGAAGCGGTGATGCAGCGCCGAATTGCTCAGATTGGCCACCTGCGCCAACGCGTCGATGCGCAGTGGCTCGGTGAAATTCCTGTTCAGCCAGTCGATGGCGCGCGTGACCCGGTGGGTCTGCGAATCGCTGACGGCGATCTCATACAGCAGATGCCCGTGCTGGCCGCGCAGCAGACGGTAATACAGCTCGCGCAACGCCATCGGCGCGAGCATGCCGATGTCGCGCGGGCTATCCAGCAGACGCACCAGACGCAGCATGGTGTCGAGCAGGGTCACGTCGATCTTGTCGAGAAACATGCCGCGCCCGGTTTCCTGCGGCATGCCGGTTAGCGGCGACTCGGCAATCAGTTGCGTTAGTTGTGCCGGGTCGAAATCCAGCCGTACGCAAAAATACGGCGCCTCGGGCGAGGCTTCGATGACCCGTCCAGACACCGGCAACGTCACTGACACCACCAGATAATTCAGCGGGTCGTAGATGAAGCGTTCGTCACCCAGCCCGACTTCCTTGCGCCCCTGCACGATCAGGCACAGCGCCGGCCGATGCACGACGTGGATCAGCTCGGACGGTCCATCGAGACGGATCACGTGCAGCGGCGCAATCGCGGTTTCGTAGGTGCCCGGCGCATCGAAGCGCTGGGTGAGCAAGCGCACCAGCTCGGCGCGATACACCGCCGTGTCGTGGAGGATGGAAGCATCGTGGTTATCCATTCAAAGGGCCTCGAAAGCAGACGAAGGTCGGTCAACTGCGGAGGAAGATTAGCCAGTTTTACCCAGCGGCGACTAGATCAAAGATGCTGCAGATTTGCCTGATTCTGCGTCGCTTGGACCGGAGTAAAACCATGGACGCGCGATCGCGCGCGCCCATGGCTGTACCGTTATCAGCCCGCTGTTACCGTCATGCCGCCATCGGCCATGACCACCGAGCCGACCATGAAACTGGCGCGCTCGGAGGCCAGGAAGGTCACGATCTCGGCGATCTCTTCCGGCTGCGCCGCCCGACCGATTGGCGCCGCTTCGCCGTGCTGCGCGAGGAAGCCCGGGCCGTCCTCGACCACGTCATTGAGGATATTAGTCACCACATCGCCGACGCCGATGGCGTTGACGCGAATGCCGTGCTCGATGACTTCCAGGGCCAGCGTACGGGTCAGTTGTGCCAGCGCGCCTTTGGAAGCGGTGTAGGCGGCAATGGTCGGAAAGGCAAAGTACGACGCATAGGAAGCGATATTGACGATCGCGCCGGACTTGTTCGGGATCATCGCCTTGACCGCTTCGCGGCAGTGCAGGAAGGCGGCCGTGGCATTCACTGCCTGGATCTTTTCCCAGTCGTCGCGGCTCATGTCGATCACTGCTTTGTTGATAATGATCCCGGCGTTGTTGACCAGAATATCCAAGCGCCCGAACTGCTCGACGGCAAGGCCGACTGCGCGTTCGGCGGCGCCGTCCTTGGTGATGTCCGCCACCAGCGGCACCAGATCGGGACGAGCCAGTTCTTCGACAGCCGGGTTGAGGTCTTCGGCAATCACCTTGGCGCCGCGAGCGTGCAGCATCAGCGCAATCGCCTTGCCGATGCCACTGGCCGCGCCAGTGACCAGTGCAACTTTACCGGCGACTTCTTGTGGCAGGGTGTGGTTGAAATCAGTCATGGTTTTAACTCCTCGATAGCGAATCGGTGTTGCGCCTGATGGCGCGGTCGTAAACACGGCTTCACTGTCGCGCACTCTCCGCCGCCGGGCTTTCGGGCGATTGCCGGGACTGTCGGAGTTTTGCGCTGGAATTTCTCAGTCGCCCGCCCTAACCTTCAAAATCATTCGCAGCCAAAGCTTTTCATGGAGCGTCCTGTGCCCCCTGCCAGCCCTGCTACGCCGACAATCAGCCAGCCCGCGCGCATCGCTGCCGAAGCCATGCCGGAGCATCTGCCCGGTGTTGCGGAAACGACCACGCCGCGGCCGCAGATCAAGGATGCGGTGGTGCAGCTCTTCCGCCATCAAACCCTGCTTGAGCCGATCCGCGTGCCGTGCGTGGCCGAACCGCTGCTGGTGCTGGTATTGGCCGGCACTGCCCGGGTCGAAGAACGTTCGTTGGGCGGAGAATGGCAGGCGAGCCAGGTCACGGCGGGCGACTTCTTCCTGACCAACACCCGCGAACCTTATGAAATGCGCTGGCAAACCGAAGGTTGCGAGGTCTTCGAAGTCATGCACCTCTACCTCGGTCTGGGCCTGATCGAACAAGCGGCGCGCGAAGCGTTCGGCGAACAGGCCGGTGCAGTGACGTTTGTCGATGTGTCCGGTGCGCGTGACGAGCAGGTCAGCTTCATCCTTGAGCAACTGCGCATCGAACTGACCGAACAGCGCCAGCCCAGTGCACTGCTGGTACACAGCCTGGCTCAGGCGTTGGCGATCCATATGCTGCGGCACTATCTCGACCCGGACAGCAACCCGCGCCGCGACAACGCCCTGCCCGCCTACAAACTGCGCCGGGTGATCGAAGCCATGAATGCGAATCTGGCGGAGGATTTCAGCCTCAGTCATCTGGCCGCCATCGCCGGGCTGAGCGACTACCACTTCAGCCGCACCTTCAAGCGCGCCACCGGTTTATCGCCCTCGCAATACTTCATCCGCCTGCGCATGAGCCGCGCGCGTCATCTGTTGCTGGAGACCGCACGCAGCGTGATCGACATTGGCCTGGAGGTTGGCTATTCCAGCCCCAGCCACTTTTCCCAGGTGTTCCGCCGTGAAGTCGGCGTCACGCCTAGTGCCTACCGCGATGCGCCACGTGGGGCCTGAAACCTGTCGAAAAGCGATGCAGCAGAATTGGGCAAATCCCGTGGAGGAATCGATTAATAACCCATGAGCCCCAGCACTTAATCTTCTTCCAAGCCCACTCACGGGCACATTGAAGAGGACGACATCATGCTGAACATTCAAGACAAAGTGATCGTGATTACCGGCGCCAGCAGCGGCATCGGCGAAGCCACCGCACGCCTGCTCGCCGAACGTGGCGCCAAAGTGGTGTTGGGCGCACGGCGCACCGAGCGTCTGGCAGTGATTGCCGAAGAGATCAATAGCGCCGGTGGCCACGCGCAGTTCCGCGCACTGGACGTCACCGATCAGCAGGATGTGCAGCGCTTCGTCGATTTTGCCGTGGAGCATTACGGCCGTGTCGATGTGCTGGTCAACAACGCCGGGGTCATGCCGTTGTCGCGGCTGGACGCGCTGAAAGTCGATGAGTGGAACCGCATGATCGACGTCAACATCCGTGGCGTACTCCACGGCATCGCCGCCAGCCTGCCGTTGATGCAGCGCCAGCGCGCCGGGCAGATCATCAACATCGCCTCGATCGGCGCCTACGCCGTCAGCCCCACCGCAGCGGTGTACTGCGCGACCAAATACGCCGTACGGGCGATTTCCGAAGGCTTGCGCCAGGAAGTCGGCGGCGATATCCGCGTTACCGTCATCGCACCGGGCGTGACCGAATCGGAACTGGCCGACAGCATCTCCGATGAAGATGGCCGTGCTGAGATGAAGTCCTTCCGCAAAATCGCCATCCCCGCCGAAGCCATCGCCCGTGCAATTGCCTACGCCGTTGAACAACCGGCAGATGTCGACGTCAGCGAATTGATCGTACGTCCTACCGCCAGCCCCTACTGAGACCCGGAGTCAATCTGTGGGAACCAGCTTGCTCGCGAAAGCGGTGGATCAGTCGGCAAAGATGTTGGATGTGCCGCCGTCTTCGCGAGCAAGCCCGCTCCCACAGGGGGTTTTGGCAGCACCAAACCAATGGTCAACGCAGAGCATTGCAGGAGTGAGCCTGCTCGCGAAAGCGGTGGATCAGTCGGCAAAGATGTTGGATGTGCCGACGCCTTCGCGAGCAAGCCCGCTCCCACAGGGGTTTGTGGCAGCACCAAACCAATGGTCCACGCAGAACATTGCAGGAGCGAGCTTGCTCGCGAAAGCGGTGGATCAGTCAACACAGATATTGGATGTGCCGACGCCTTCGCGAGCAAGCCCGCTCCCACAGGGGTTTGTGGCAGCACCAAACCAATGGTCCACGCAGAACATTGCAGGAGTGAGCTTGCTCGCGAAAGCGGTGGATCAGTCGGCAAAGATGTTGGATTTGCCGACGCCTTCGCGAGCAAGCCCGCTCCCACAGGGGTTTGTGGCAGCACCAAACCAATGGTCCACGCAGAACATTGCAGGAGCGAGCTTGCTCGCGAAAGCGGTGGATCAGTCAACACAGATATTGGATGTGCCGACGCCTTCGCGAGCAAGCCCGCTCCCACAGGGGTTTGTGGCAGCACCAAACCAATGGTCCACGCAGAACATTGCAGGAGTGAGCTTGCTCGCGAAAGCGGTGGATCAGTCGGCAAAGATGTTGGATTTGCCGCCGCCTTCGCGAGCAAGCCCGCTCCCACTGGGGGTTTGTGGCAGCACCAAACCAATGGTCAACGCAGAACATTGCAGGAGTGAGCTTGCTCGCGAAAGCGGTGGATCAGTTGGCAAAGATGTTGGATGTGCCGACGCCTTCGCGAGCAAGCCCGCTCCCACAGGGGGTTTGTGGCAGCACCAAACCAATGGTCCACGCAGAACATTGCAGGAGTGAGCTTGCTCGCGAAAGAGGTGGATCAGTCGGCAAAGATGTTGGATTTGCCGCCGCCTTCGCGAGCAAGCCCGCTCCCACTGGGGGTTTGTGGCAGCACCAAACCAATGGTCAACGCAGAACATTGCAGGAGTGAGCTTGCTCGCGAAAGCGGTGGATCAGTTGGCAAAGATGTTGGATGTGCCGCCGCCTTCGCGAGCAAGCTCGCTCCCACAAGGAATCGCGGTGCTGCCGACTACCGCGCGCCCGGGCCGATCAACATGCTTTCAATCTCGGCACCGGGCATCATCTGCTGTAAACCTTCGATGAGCTTGTCGCCGGCCTCGGTCAGCGCTTCCAGCGGCATGGCCGGCAGGCTTTCAAGGATGAACCACATGTGCTGCGCCTGCGCATCGAGGCGGGTTCGCACGCCTTGGCGCCAGTTCCAGCGCCGGCAGGTCACGCCCTGATCGTCGCGCCAGACCACTTCGCCAGCGTCCGGAAATTCATGCGCGGGCTGGCCTTCTTTCATCGTATCGAACAGCTCGCTGCCATCAGCCACGACCAGACGCGGTGAACCGACGTAGGCCTCGGCATTTTCGCCGCCGACGGGAATCGCATATTCGAGGCTGATGGCGTTGTACAGATCGACCACCGGATCGATGCTCGGCAACTCGCCGTCGCGCAACACGCGTTTGCGCAGAGCCTCGGCGGAGCACGGCGTGCGCTGCGGCTTGGCGCCGAACTGGCGAAACACGTCCGCCCAGGCCTGCAAGTGCGCGGGCGCCCACTGCGGACCACCGGCGGCGACGACCTGACAGGCTTTGGCCAAGGCTTCACCGGCCACATAGGCCTGAGTAATCGGCGCCGCTTGCACGACAATACTCAGCGCTCTGAAGCCCGGCTCGAGTTGCGCAACAGCCGGATCGATTGACGGCACGACAGACAGCATCCCAGAATCCCCCCATACCTGAATTTCAAACGATGCTAGCGATCAATGACCAAGAAAGTCAATATATCGACCGAAGCCGGCGCCGATGTCCAGACCGTCAGCGCAGCGGTTTCGCGCACGCTCAATCAGGCGCGCAAACAACAGGGCATCACCCTGGACGAACTGTCCCGACGCTCCGGCGTGAGCAAAGGCATGGTGGTCGAGATCGAGAAAGGCTCGGCCAATCCGAGCATTGCGACCCTGTGCAAGATCGCCGCAGCGCTGGGCTTGTCCGTGGCCGACTTCGTCAATGTCGCCGACACTCCGACGGCGCACCTGATCGACAGCCACGACATCCCAACGCTGTGGAGCGGTGAGCTGGGTGGATCGGCGCGACTGCTGGCCGGCACCAGCGGCCCGAACATGCTCGAGTTGTGGCGCTGGGAACTGTTTCCCGGCGAGTCGTTTTCTTCCGCCGGACACCCGAATGGCACCACCGAGCTGTTTCATGTCGAGAAAGGCACGTTGCATCTCAAGGTTGGCGATGCCGAGCTGCTTGTCGGGCCTGGCTGTTCGGCGGTAGCGCGGACGGATGTGGCGCATGAGTACGCCAACCGTGGGCGGTCGAAACTGGTGTTCACCATGTCGGTAACTGAACTGCATCAGGGCGCTCGCGAGAGCCCTCACTCTAGTTTCGGAGCAAGAGGCATCGATTCACAGCTCGCAATCAGCGTGACGGCGGGTGCTCCGTCGAAACCGAGTTCGTCGCATCGACATCCGACATGTCTTCCTCAACCGGTGCCTCATCGTCCGGCGGCAAAGGCACTTCTGGATTTCCACGCTTGGGATCGTGGCCGGTCTCGTTGTCGGTTGTGCGCGTCACGGCTTGTTGCGAGTGGTTGCCCGGTGCCTTTTCATCAATGTCCATGTCGGTCTCCGATGTGATTCAGCGAGATGTACCTGAGCGTGTGAAATGCCCAAGCGTGACAAGTGCCCGGCACTGGACGAACGGCTTTCTGTAGAGAACGCAAAAAGCCTGCTTTCGAGGCAGGCTTTTGCTTTGGATCTAACGCTTACTTCTGCTGCGTCAACGCCGAGTAGCTGTTCATCAGGTTGCGGTAGTTGGGAATCCGCTGCGACAGCAGGTTACCCAGGCCTTCGATGTCGTTGCGCCAGTCGCGGTGCAGCTCGCAGGCCACCGAGAACCAGTTCATCATTTGTGCGCCAGCCTGAGTCATGCGGCTCCACGCGGCTTGCTGCACGGTGGTGTTGAAGGTGCCGGAGGCATCAGTGACCACGAACACATCAAAGCCTTCCGCCAGCGCCGACAGGGTCGGGAACGCTACACACACATCCGTCACGACACCGGCAATGATGATCTGCTTGCGCCC
The DNA here is from genome assembly GCA_030544685.1 of Pseudomonas sp. B21_DOA. Taxonomy (NCBI): domain Bacteria; kingdom Pseudomonadati; phylum Pseudomonadota; class Gammaproteobacteria; order Pseudomonadales; family Pseudomonadaceae; genus Pseudomonas; species Pseudomonas sp. B21_DOA. Next base: position 4,538,701 of record CP086683.1, read on the forward strand.
GGTGGCCTTGATTGCCTTGACGAAGTCTTCGTTGTCCCAGGCGTTGATCTGACCTGGGCGAGCGATGTACGGCGCGTCCGGGAACATCTCTTTCAGCTCTGGCACCAGCGGACCGTTCGGGCCTTGTTCGAAGCTGGTGGTGAGGATGGTTGGCAGGTCAAAGAACTTGGCCAGATCCGCCAGCGCCAGCACGTTGTTCTTGAACTCGTTCGGCGAGAAGTCCTGCACCAGCGAGATCAAACCGGTCTGATGGTCAACCAGCAGCACGATAGCGTCATCTTTGTTCAGGCGGTTGTAGGTTGGAGTGGTCATGGTGTGCGTCCCTTTTCAAGTTTGAAGTTTGTTGTTGCGTTCAAGTGGGTACAGATTACTGACGCACAGCAAAGGGATAAATCGGCTGAAAAGCGTTTCACCGTCCACTCAGACCGGACAATCCACCTCAATCGTAAAACGGCTCGACCAACGCGCGGCTGCCAACAAAGAAACTGTCCGCCACCAGGCGCAACGGTTGCAGGTCGAGGTCGCTGGCCTTGTCGCCGATCAATTGCTGGAAGTGGCGATAGACCGCTGCGTATTCGCCCTCCTCAGACACGCTTTGGCGCTCGCCGTCGATGCTCAGCACCGCGCCGCCGTTGTCCAGGCGCAGGACGCCCTCGGCGCAGCGGATTTCGATGCTCCAGAGCTCGTCGTGGCCATGGTCGAAATCGAACTCGGCGCGCACGTCCAACTGATGCGCATCAGACATTTTGATCGAGGCGGCAATCGGCGACTGGCAGTTGCTCGGCACGCGCAGCTCGGCGGCTTCGACAAACAGCGGCAGTGCCAGCAGGTGGGTGATGATCGACAAGGCGTTGATGCCCGGATCGAACACACCCAGGCCACCCGGTTGCCAGATCCACGCCTGGCCCGGATGCCATTTGCGCACGTCTTCCTTCCAGTCAATCTGTACGCTTTGCAGGGTGCGGCTGGCCAGCCAGTTGCGGGCGGCGGCGATGCCCGGTGCGTAGCGTGAATGCCAGGCGAACAGAGCACTGACGCCTTGTTCAGCGACCTGATCGACCAGGGCCATGGCCTCGCCCAACGTTGCACAGGGCGGTTTTTCCACCAGCACGTGCTTGCCGGCCGCCAACGCCTGTTGCACCAGGGTAAAACGCCCTTGCGGCGGCGTGCAGAAGGCAATCGCATCGACGGCCGGGCCGTTTTCAAGCAGTTCGCCCAGCGACTGGAAGTTTTCCACCCCGGCGCAAGGTTTGCCCTGGGTGGCGACCGCTACCAACTGGAACGCGGGGTTGGCGAGGATGGCGGGAACGTGTTGATCCTGGGCGATCTTGCCGTAGCCCACCAGGCCGAGACGAATCGGTTGCATTACAGACTCCTGTTGTTGTTTTGGTCTTTGCAGCGCAGCGGCAAGAGTACGTGTTTCTACGCCCGCCTCCAATCGTCATACTATTTAAATCGATTCTGATCACAACGAACGAATGGGCGTATCCGTCATTTCTTCTTACACCTTTTGTCGTCCGATCCCGCACCGCGCGGCGATCGGCAGCCGGCGAACAGCCTCAGTTTGCTATCATGCGGCGCTTTTACGGTTAACCCCCGCCAGTCCTGCCGACTCGCGGGCTGCAAAAGGCGGTATTAGATGACGGCTTTGTTGACTCGCCGCAAGGTACTTGCGGGAATGGGCGTGCTCGGGCTCGGCCTGCTCGCCGGTTGCGATACCCGTGGCCAACTGTCGTACAAGTACGGCAAGGATCTGAGCGACAAGATCCTCGGCCGCACCTTCAAGCTGAAGAACCCCGAAGGCGAGACCATGTCGCTGTCGAGCTTTCGCGGGATGATGCCGATGATCTTCTTCGGCTTCACCCAATGCCCGGCCGTTTGCCCCACCACTCTGGCCCGCGCCGCACAGATCAAAAACTCATGGGCCGCGACGGCGATCGCCTGCAAGTGGTGTTCATCACCCTCGACCCCGAACGCGACACGCCGCAGATCCTCGACGCCTATGTCAAAGCCTTCGACCCGAGCTTCGTCGCGTTGTACGGCACGCTTGAGGAAACCAAGGCGACCGCCAAGGAATTCGACGTGTTTTACGAGAAAGTCCCGGCCGGCGACACCTACACCATCTCCCATACGTCCACCAGCTACGTCTACGACTCGCGTGGTGAGTTGCGCCTGGGCCTGTCCACTTCGCTGACAGCCCAAGAGTGCACGGAAGATTTGCTTACTGTTATGGAGGTCTGCTGATGCATCCCGTTCTGAATCACCTCAAACGCACCGTATGTGCACTGTCCCTGCTCGGCCTGGCCTTCCAGGTCTCGGCACAGACCAAAGTCGACGACGCCTGGGTCCGTGCCACTGTGCCGACCCAGTCTGCCAGCGGCGCGTTCATGACCGTTACTGCCGACAGCGACAGCAAATTGCTCAGCGTTGCCTCGCCAGTGGCCAAGGACGTACAGATTCATGAAATGAGCATGAAGAACGACGTCATGACCATGGGCCCGGTGAAGTCGGTTGAGTTGCCTGCCGGTAAAGCCGTGAGCTTCGACCCGAACGGCTACCACGTCATGCTGATGGGCCTGAGCGGTCAATTGAAGGAAGGAGATAGCGTGCCGCTGACCCTGACCGTCGAAAACGCCAAGGGCGAGAAAGAAACCATTGAGGTCAAGGCACCGGTCCGCGCGCTGACCAACATGGGCGGCCATGATCACAGCAAGATGCATTGATCGCTGACAGAAAGACTCTTCGCCCGACTGGAAAACGGGGCGGCTTGATCGATGATCAGGCCGCCCCGTTTTTATGGAAACGATGCTTTGACCGCATCGAAAATATCGGCGCCCCCCCATCCCGTGGACCTGCGTATGGCCGGTGATGGCCGCGATGTGGATCCTCGGTCTGCAAATCGCCCGGCGTCGCTATCAATGAGAAATCACCTCAAGGTTTCTGCGCGCCGAGCGCAAGTGGTCACAGGTCGATCTGGCGGAGCGCTTGAACGTCTCGCGCCAGACCGTTAACGCCATCGAAAATGAACGCTACGACCCGAGCCTGCCGCTGGCGTTTCAGATCGCGCGAACGTTTGGATTGCCGATTGAAAGTATTTTTGAGGATGGGGAAGCAGAACCGTTCTGCCGTAAACAGTAGTGGCACTCCTTGATTTATTGCGTTTCTTGCTAAAGAACTGTCAACTTTTACAGTGTTGCATCAATACCATGCGCCCTATGCTGCGTATTCCCGGCAATGATTGCAGGGGTCTCATTGATCAGATGGAGCATTGCAAGATGACTGGCACCGTAGATTTTCCTTTTGACTTCGAAGGGTTGAATGCCGAGCAAACCGAGATTTCGCTATCCAAGATCAGCGACATCGGCGCGAAGATAACGCCGACGGCGAAAATGACCCGTCTCAAACTGGATTTCACTTTTGCCGACGGCAGCAGTCTGAGCACCGATATTTTTACTATCGCAAAGGTGACAGAAACTTACGGAATCGTCCCCCGCTGGGGTCTGGAGCGCAGCAAAAACAACTCGCTCACCTGTACGTTCCGCTGGTGGCCCGGCGACGAAGTTTTCCAAAGCGAATACAAGGTCGTTGCATGATGGTTCGGGACGGCTGTCCGGCAACGGACAGCCACTACTCAGCAGCATGAAGCGTGAACCAAGCTCGGCAGCGTAAGGCCAAAAGAGCCTGCCGCCCCCTCAACTCCCCGCACCACCATGCGCCTCTTCAAAGAAATAATCCTTCCAGCTCGCCGCTTTGTTCTTCAACACACCGAGTTCCTGCAGTTTCTCGGCATAGATGAACGTGCGTTGCGGTACGACGGTGAAGTCAATTTCCGGGTCTTTGACGATTTGCTCGACCAGGGCCAGCGGCAGTTTCGATTGCTCTACGCGGATGTAGGCCTGGGCGGCGGCGGGTTTGTCGGCTTTGATGATGTTCTCGGCTTCGGCCAGTGCGTCGTAGAACGCCTTGTAGGTTTTCGGGTTTTCGTCGTGGAATTTTTCCGTGGTGTAGAGCACGTTGAACGTCGCCGGGCCGCCGAGGATGTCGTAGGAGCTCAGCACTTTGTGCACGTTCGGGTTTTGCAGAGCCTGGTATTGAAACGGTGGGCTGGAGAAATGCGAGTTGATTTCCGAGCCGCCGGCGATCAGCGCAGCGGTGGCGTCCGGGTGCGGCAGGCTGACTGAAATGTTGTCGAATTTCTTGAACTGGTCGTCACCGAATTCCCTGGCGGTTTCAATCTGCAACGTGCGCGACTGGAACCCCACGCCAGCGGCTGGCACGGCGATGCGATCCTTGTCGCTGAAGTCCTTGAGGGTTTTGATGTTCGGGTTGTTGGTCAGCAGGTAATTGGGCATCGAGCCGAGCGCGGCGATAGCCTTGACGTTCTGCTTGCCCTTGGTGCGATCCCACACGGTGAGCATCGGCGGCACGCCGGCCGAGACCACGTCCAGCGCTCCGGTGAGCAGCGCCTCGTTCATCGCCGTGGCGCCGGAAATGCTGTTCCAGTCGACCTTGATCTCCAGACCCTCGGCCTTACCGTGTTTCTCGATCAGTTGTTGATCGCGCACGACGTCGAGAATCAGATAACCGATGCCGAATTGCTGGGCGATGCTGATTTTGCCCTCGGCCCGGGCGCCGCTACTGAACAGCGCACCCGCTGCCAGAGTAGCGGCCAACAGAGTCAGCGAAGAACGTTTGAACGGTGTGGCCATGACAACCTCGCAGCATGGGGGTGGGCTGAAAGGGCTGACTTTATAGCTATAAAAAATAGAAATTAAATATCTTTATTGCATATCGATAGTACTGAGCGATTTGTCTTCTGCGGCTGGAATACCACGAGCACCGGACGAACCTACAACAGTCTGAAACAAAAACTGCCTCCCTGAAAAGCCGCAAAACGTCCAGAAGCCCCGCCCGGTCTAGGCACGCGATCTTTCCTGAAATCGCCAGTCGCGGGTTTAAAAACCGATCAGCGTTCCTACCCTTGGTATCATCGCCCACAGTTTCTTGACCCTTTCATGACACGCAGGCCTTTTTTGTGAGCGCACTTTTTAACTGGCTACGGCGGCCGAATGCCCGCCTCCTTTCTCTGATCGTTCTGGTACTGATCGTGCCCGTGTGCCTGCGCGCGGCGTTGGGCTGGTCAACACCGCTGGGCTTTCTCTCGGACCTGGCCGTCGGCAGTCTGCTGGTCGTGGCACTGCATCGTCGCGCGTGGTGGCAGGCCTTGCCAGTGCTGGTGTTCTGGGCACTGTTGGCGAGCGCCACGGCAGAACTGGTCAGCGCCGTCGGCCGCCTGCCGACGCCTTCGGATATTCACTACCTGATTGACCCGCAGTTCGTCGAGAATTCCACCGGCGGCGGACTTGCGCACCCTGCCCTGACCATTGCTTTGTTGGGCGCGCTGGTTTTCTGGCTGGTGACTCAGTTTGTTGGTCGCGGCTTGTCTCGCCCTGCTCTGCCTCGCTCTGTCTGGGTCGCGCCAATCGTGTTGTTCGCCGCACATTGGGGCACGCAAAACCTGTGGCCGAACGACGGCGATGCCTGGCGCCTGTACAACCTGCCGCATCAATTGCTCGCCAGCGAAGTCGCCGACCTGCAGATCCAGGCCGAAGAATGGCTGGACGGCGATATCGAAGAACCCACACCCGCGATGGCTGGACTCACCGACGTCGACCTCAATGGCCAGAAATTGCTCGCCGCGCCCGGCCAGGCGCGCAACGTGTTGATCATCGCGCTGGAGGGCATTCCCGGTGCCTACATTCGCGCCAACCGTGAGGCGATCGGCAGTCACTATCAAGAAGACCTGATGCCCAACCTGAGCCGCTGGGCCGAGCGCGGCATGAACACCCCGGATTACGTGCTGCACACCCACCAGACCATTCGCGGTCTGTACGCCATGCTCTGTGGTGACTACGACAAGCTCAACAATGGCACGCCCAAAGGCGTGGAAATGCTCACCCTCAACGAACGCAATCAGGCCTGCTTGCCAGCGCAGCTGCGCGAGCACGGTTTCAGCACCCACTATTTACAGGGCGCCGGCCTGCGCTTCATGGCCAAAGACAAGATCATGCCGCACATCGGTTTCGATGCGACCCATGGCCTGGAATGGTTCAGCAACAGCAACTATCTGGAGTTCCCATGGGGCAAGGATGACAAAGCGTTTTTCGAAGGCGCGCTGGACTACGTCGGCCAACTGAAAAAGCAAAAACAGCCGTGGATGCTCACGCTGCTGACGGTCGGCACCCACCAGCCCTACTCCGCACCGGAGGATTACCTGCAACGTTATGAAACGCCGAAGCAGGCCGCTGTCGGTTATCTGGACGATGCGCTGGATCATTTTCTCTCGGGGCTCGAGCGCCAGGGCGTTCTCAACGACACGCTGGTGGTGATCACCTCGGATGAATCCCACGGCATCGACGGTGTACGTCTGGCCTCGTCATGGGGTTTCAACCTGACGCTGGCGCCGGAACAGGCGCAACTGCCGCGGCTGAATGCCGGGGTTTATGGCCACGTCGATCTGAGCACCTCGATCCTCGACTATTTCGACCTGCCGGTGCCGACTGCGCTGAGCGGTCGGTCGTTGTTTCGCGACTACGATTCCGGGCGCGAAATCATGTCGTTCACCAATGGCAAACTGCGCTACCACAACGGTCAGGGCATCTTTTCTGAATGCGACCTGCCGCGCCGCTGCCGCTACTACCAAAGCGCCGGCTTCATCGCCGAAAGCGCCACTTACAAAGGCACCTACAGCGGCCATCCGGCCCGACAGATTGCCGCGCGCGCCGATGCCATCGACCTGTCCTTGCTGCGCACGCCGCTCAATCATCGCTATCAGTTCGGCAGCAACAACATCATCCCACTGCAAGCGCAGATCAAGGATGATTGGGCCGACAACCTGATCGGCGCGCAATACCTGGAAATGCCCAAAGGCTCGCACACCCGCGTGCGCCTGACCGTGCGCTCGGTTGATCCGCAGCAGGCGGCGTACATTCAGCTCAAGGCCAAGCAATTCGAACAGGACGTGCAACTGGGCCTGCCTACGGAAATGGTCGCCACGGCGGACCAGCCACTGGAGTTGGACTTCAGCTTTGAAAACCCGCAGCCGCGCAAGGCCTTCTCATTTCATTTGCTGGGCTATGGCAATGGCGCGGTTGAAGTCAGCGACTTCAGCGTCATCACCGAATTGCCCGGCCAGGAAGATATTCTTGATGACGTTCCTGATGACGAAACCGCGCAATCCAGCTAATCCCTGTAGGAGTTGCGGTGAAAGAGTTTGCCTATCGGCCTCCAACAGTCGGGCTATTAGCCGACTTGCCAACTCGGGTCTAGCCTTACCAGTCCGAAGTCGGCACGAGCCGGCCGCAGACCTGATAGGGATACGAACATGGCAAACGAATCGAAATGCCCGTTCAACCACGCCGCCGGCGGCGGTACGACGAACCGTGACTGGTGGCCGAACCAACTCAATCTGAAAATCCTCAGCCAACACTCACCCAAGTCCGATCCGCTGGGCCAGGACTTCGACTACGCCAAAGCCTTCAAAAGCCTCGACTTTCAAGCGCTGAAACAAGACATCAGAGCGCTGATGACCGATTCTCAGGACTGGTGGCCGGCCGACTTCGGCCATTACGGCCCGTTGTTCGTGCGCATGGCCTGGCACAGCGCCGGGACCTATCGCACCGCCGATGGCCGTGGTGGCGCTGGCTCCGGTCAGCAACGCTTTGCGCCGCTCAACAGCTGGCCAGATAACGTCAGCCTCGATAAGGCCCGCCGCCTGCTGTGGCCGATCAAGCAGAAATACGGACGCAATATTTCCTGGGCCGACCTGATCGTGCTCACCGGCAACGTCGCGTTGGAGTCGATGGGCTTCAAGACCTTCGGTTTTTCCGGTGGCCGTGCCGATGTCTGGGAACCGGATGAAGATGTGTACTGGGGTTCGGAAACCGAGTGGCTGGGCGGCGACAACCGTTACGGCAAGAGCAATGGTCCGGTGCAGGAGCCCGGCGACGGCACGCTGGTGGCTGAGCCCGATCTGCATGGCCGTGAAGAAAGCCGCACCGATCAGGGCGAACGCAATCTGGAAAATCCCCTCGCCGCCGTGCAGATGGGCCTGATCTATGTGAACCCGGAAGGCCCTGAAGGCAACCCGGATCCGGTGGCCTCGGCCAAGGACATTCGCGAAACCTTCGGCCGCATGGCCATGAACGATGAAGAAACCGTAGCGCTGATCGCCGGTGGCCATGCCTTCGGAAAGACCCACGGCGCCGGCCCTGCCGACAATGTCGGTCCAGAGCCGGAAGCGGCCGGTCTGGAGCAGCAAGGTCTGGGCTGGAAAAATGCCTTCGGCACCGGCAAAGGCGCCGACACCATCACCAGTGGCCTGGAAGTCACCTGGACCACGACGCCCACGCAGTGGAGCAACAATTATCTGGAAAACCTGTTCGGCTTCGAATGGGAGCTGAGCAAAAGTCCGGCGGGCGCCAATCAGTGGCAACCGAAAAACGGCGCCGGTGCGGGCACCGTTCCCCACGCTCACGATCCGAACAAGAAGCTCTCGCCGACCATGCTGACCTCCGATCTGGCGCTGCGTTTCGATCCTGCCTATGAACAGATCTCCCGGCGCTTCCTGGCCAATCCTGATCAACTCGCCGACGCGTTCGCCCGCGCTTGGTACAAGCTGATCCATCGCGACATGGGTCCGCTCTCTCGCTACCTCGGCCCCGAATTGCCGCAAGAGGAATTGCTCTGGCAAGACCCGCTGCCCGACGTGACGCACGCGCTGATCGATGACAGCGACGCCACGTCGCTGAAAAACAAGGTGCTGGCTTCGGGATTGTCGGTGTCACAACTGGTCTCGACGGCGTGGGCGGCAGCGTCGACCTTTCGCGGCTCGGACAAGCGCGGCGGCGCCAACGGTGGTCGCTTGCGTCTGGCCCCGCAGAAGTTCTGGCAGGCCAACCAGCCCGAGCAATTGGACAAGGTGCTGAGCACGCTGGAAGGCATCCAGAACGAGTTCAACGGTTCGGCTGCCAATGGCAAGAAGATCTCGCTGGCAGACCTGATCGTCCTGGCCGGCAATGCCGGGGTGGAAAAAGCCGCGCAGAACGCCGGGCACTCAGTGTCGGTGCCGTTCTCACCGGGCCGCGTCGATGCTTCGCAGGAGCAAACCGATGTCGAATCGTTCGGCTTCCTCGAACCGATCGCCGATGGCTTCCGCAATTACAGCAAAGGCAAATACACGGTTGCGGCGGAAACTCTGCTGATCGACAAGGCGCAATTGCTGACTCTCACGGCACCGGAAATGACCGTGCTGTTGGGTGGTCTGCGGGTGTTGAACACCAACGTCGGGCAGACGCGGCATGGCGTGTTCACCGATAAAACCGATACGCTGAGCAATGACTTCTTCACTCATCTGCTGGACATGGGCGTGGAATGGACGCCGACGTCACGGGATGCCGATGAGTTTGAAGGCCGTGACCGCAAGACCGGGGCGCCAAAGTGGACGGCGACACGAGTGGATCTGGTGTTCGGCTCGAATGCGCAATTGCGCGCGTTGGCCGAGGTGTATGCCAGCGCCGATGCGAAGACGCAGTTCGTCAATGATTTCGTCAAGGCATGGACGAAGGTGATGAATCTGGATCGGTTTGATCTGCGTAAATAGCTGTTTCTTGTACTAATGAAAATGCCGCTCGTTGAGCGGCATTTTTTGTTGATCGTTCCCACGCGCAGCAAAGGAATGCAGCAAGGGACGCAGAGCGTCGGGAGAGGCATTCCCACGCAGAGCATGGGAACGATCAATTAAACGCCCCAAACATCTAATCGGCGTTACGCCAGGCTTTTGCTCACCACTTCATACACATCGCTGGACAGCGACCCGGACGCCAGAATCCGCTCCAGCTCGGCCTTCATCAGTGCCTGGCGCGCGCTGTCGTATTTGCGCCAGCGGGTCAGCGGGGCCAGTTGGCGCGAGGCGATCTGCGGATTGAAGCCGTTCAGTTCGATCACCAGATCGGCAAGGAAGCGATAACCGGAACCGTCCGCCGCGTGGAAGTTGATCAGGTTCTGCCCGGCGAACGCGCCGATCAATGCCCGCACCTTGTTCGGGTTCTTGATGTTGAACGCCGGGTGCTGCATCAACGCCTTCACCCGCTCCAAACCGCCCGGCAAGGTGCTGCCGGCCTGCACGCTGAACCACTGATCCATGACCAGCGGATTGTCCTTGAAGTGCTCGGCGAAGCTGGCCAAAGCCAAAGCCTTCTGCTCTTCGAATGGCGAGTTGACCAGCACCGCCAGCGCAGTCAGGCGCTCGGTCATGTTGTCGGCGGTCTCGAATTGCTCCAGCGCCGCCGCCAGCACTTCCGGCTTGCCGCTGAGCATCAGGTACGACAGGGCAATGTTCTGCAAGGCGCGACGAGCGAAGTGCTCGGCCTCGGCGACGTACGGAGTCTTTTTCGACAGATCGCGATTGGCCTGATAACGCAGCCACAGCGCTTCGAACAAGCCTTCGGCGAGTTGCTTGCGGGCGAATTCGCGAGCGACATGAATCGCCTCGACGTCAGCCACCTCGCTGATCTCAGTGAGATAGGCCTCCCCGGCAGCGAGAGCATTTCGGCAACCATCGCCTGATCCAGCGAGTCATCGGACAGCACCGTGCGCAGCGCCGACACCAGACGCGGATCGAGCTTCAGACTCTCGCCTTTCTGATGCTGGCCAATCAACTCTTGAAGCACTTGCACCGACAATTGCTGACCGGCATCCCAGCGGTTGAAGCCATCGCTGTCGTGCTGCATCAGGAACATCAGTTGATCGCGGTTGTACGGGAAGCTCAGTTTCACCGGCGCCGAGAAGCCGCGCAGCAGCGATGTCAGCGGTTGCTCGTTAATGTCGACGAAAGTGAAGGTCTGCTCGGCTTCGGTCACCGAGACCACTCGGGTGGAGCCTTGTGCCGAGGCTTCGCCAGCCAGACGCAGGGCGATTTCATTGCCTTGGCTGTCGAGCAGGACGAGCTCGACCGGGATCACGAACGGCAGTTTTTCCACCTTGTCCGGGGTCGGCGGGCAGCTCTGGCGGAAGGTCAGGCTGTAGGTTTTTGCGGCAGCGTCGTAGGACTCGCTGACGGCCAGACGCGGTGTGCCGGCCTGACTGTACCAGCGCTTGAACTGACTGAGGTCGACGCCATTGGCATCTTCCATGGCCTTGACGAAATCATCACAGGTCACGGCCTGGCCGTCGTGGCGTTCGAAGTACAGATCGCTGCCCTTGCGGAAGCCTTCGGCGCCCAACAAGGTGTGGATCATGCCGACCACTTCCGAGCCCTTTTCGTACACGGTCAGGGTGTAGAAGTTGGAAATCTCGATGAAGCTGTCCGGGCGCACGGCGTGGGCCATCGGCCCGGCATCTTCGGCGAACTGGTGGGTACGCAGGTACGCCACGTCCTGAATGCGCTTGACCGTCGCCGAGTTCATGTCCGAAGAGAAACCGGCATCGCGGAATACCGTGAAGCCTTCCTTGAGCGACAGCTGAAACCAGTCACGGCAGGTCACGCGGTTGCCCGACCAGTTGTGGAAATATTCGTGGGCGACGATCGCCTCGACCCGCTGGTGCGCGGCGTCGGTGGCGGTTTCGGCGCGGGCCAGCACGGCGCTGGAGTTGAAGATGTTGAGACCCTTGTTCTCCATCGCGCCCATGTTGAAATCGTTGACGGCGACGATCATGAAGATGTCCAGATCGTACTCGCGACCGTAGACCTCTTCGTCCCAGCGCATGGATTTCTTCAGGCTGTTCATCGCGTGCTGGCACTTGTCGATGTTTTCCGGCTCGACATAAATGCGCAGCGCGACGTTGCGCTGGCTCATGGTGGTGAAGGTGTCTTCGACGCACCACAGATCACCGGCGACCAGCGCGAACAGGTACGCCGGTTTCTTGAACGGGTCTTCCCAGGTCGCCCAGTGCCGGCCGTCTTCGCCGGGGCCGGAAGCGATCGGGTTACCGTTGGAGAGCAGCACCGGATAGCTGTGCTGTTCGGCCACGACGGTGGTGGTGAACTTGCTCATCACGTCCGGGCGGTCGAGGTAATAGGTGATCTTGCGAAAGCCTTCGGCCTCGCACTGGGTGCAGAACATCGTGCCGGACTTGTACAGGCCTTCCAGCGCGGTGTTGGTTTCCGGGTGGATGCGCACGCTGGTGTCGAGGGTGAAGGTTTCACTGGTCGGCTGCAGGGTCAGGTGACTATCCGAGACTTGATAGTCAGCAGCGCTCAGCTCCTGGTCCGCCAGCGTTACCGACAGCAGCTCCAGTTGCTGGCCGTCGAGCACCAGCGGCGGCAGGCCGGCGCCGCGCTCGGGGTTGCGGCGCATCACCAGTTGCGCGTGAACCAGGCTGTGGTCCTCGAACAACTCGAAGGTCAGGTGGGTTTCGTCAATCAGGTACTCGGGCGCCTGATAGTCCTTGAGGTAAATCATCTTCGGTTGTTCGGTGCGCATGCTGGAATCCTTATTGATGCACGGCAAGCTGATAGGCCGTGTATTTACGAATGTTGATCACGCCGGTGTCGAAGATCAGGTACTGGCCCTTGATCCCCAGCAGCGTGCCTTCGGCAATCGGGTTCTTGTCCAGGTTGAAGCTGACGATTTTCGCCGGGTATTGCTCGACGGGATAGCGGATTTCCAGCGGTTCGACATCGGCAATCGTCTGAATTGCCTGTAGGCCGAATCGTTCCTGCAAGCCTTGCAGGCCTTCGGCGCAGCTTTCGAACAACTGATCGCGCACCTGCGCCAGATCCACCGCTGCAGCATCGCCCTTGAGCAGGGCGCGCCAGTTGGTCTTGTCCGCCACCTGACTGCGGAACAGGTCCTCGACAAACCCCGATTGCTGACGTGTGGATACGCGCATGATCGGCAGCGCCTGACTTGCGCCCTGATCCAGCCAGCGGGTCGGCAACTGCGTGGCACGGGTGATGCCGACCTTGATCCCCGACGAGTTGGCCAGGTAGACCACATGATCAGTCATGCAGAACTGCTGGCCCCACACCGGATCACGGCAGGTGCCGGCGTCGAAGTGGCAACGCTCCGGACTCATGATGCACAGGTCGCACTGCGCCAGTTTCGTCATGCACGGGTAGCAATAACCCTGACTGAAACTGGTTTTGGTCCTGCGCCCGCAATGGGTGCAATGAATTGCCCCAAAAATTCCAGACGCAGCGTGCTGCCGATCAACGGGTTGACCGGCACCTCGACGTCATCCAGACGAAACGCGTACTGCACGTTCGACCCGTCCAGACGCGCCGACATTTTGCTGATTGCACCGCGGCCAATCTCGATCAATGGATGGCATCCGACTTGAACAGGATGTTCGGCACTTCGATCGACTTCGACGCACATTCTTGCGGGCCCATGTAACCGGTGCGCTGGTCTTCAGGCAGGTTCTGGATTTCCCAGGCGATCATCGCCTGCAACGACAGCTCGCGCTGTTCGGCAGTGAGTTTGTTGCCGTCGGACCATTTACCGATCTCCACGGCCAGTTTCAGGCTTTCGTAGATGTCCGGGGTGATGTTGTTGATCATGTCGTTGAAAGAGGACATCAGGGTCTCCGTGCTCTTTACTGAAACAAAAATGTTAGACGGCCAGTTTACGGCGGTTATACAAACCGCCCAACAAACCGGTGAGGCATCCGATGAGTAACCCGCTCAGGTGCGCGGCATTGGCGATCTGGCCGAAACCGATCAGCGAGATCAGCCCGGACATGCACACCACCAGCCACACCAGCATCATTACCAGCACGCCGCGCGGCAGGCGATAGGCCGGATTCGGTGCCAGCAGCTGGAAGATCCAGCAATGCCCGAGCAAGCCGTAAAGCACGCCGGACAGCCCACCAAACAGGCTCGGGCCGCTCCAGACGAACTGCGCGTAGTTGGACACCAGACTGAACAGCAGCGTCAGGCCAATCAGGTTGATGCTGCCCTGGCGCGCCTCGATGCGCCGCCCCAGTTCCCAGTACCACATGCCGTTCATGGCCAGATGGAGAATGCCGAAGTGGATCAGCATCGGCGTGACCAGCCGCCACCACTGCCCTGCCGCCAGACTGTCGGCCAGCGGGGTGAAGTGGATGTACTCGCCGATCACGCGGAAATCGAGGAAGGTCAGCCAGCGCAGTGTCTCGAGGTTTTCGCCGAGAAAGGTCAGGCCAGCGACGATCAGGCTCAACAGCAGAATGAACCCGGTGGCTTTGGCGTGTTTCAGCTGTTCGCCGAAGCCTGGCCGTTTGAAGGTCTGGCCTGCAGGAATATCCAGTTGCTGTTCCGGGTCGCCAGCCGGGAAGCGCTCGTACAGCGAACGCACGTCCTCGCTGATTTCCTCCGGCGCCCACAACACCTGCTCGCCCGCCTCTTCGCTGACCCGATGGGGGACTTGCATACGTTGCAGCAGTTTGACGAAACCGCTCAAGTCCACCGCCAACGGCAGGCGCAATACCGCTACCGCACTCATTGCAGCACCTCCGGCCGCTCGACATCGACCCAGACGAATTTTTGCGGATCCAGGCGCGTTTCCTGGTCCAGACGATAGGCCACCAGTTTGCCGTAGAGCACCGCGCTGTAATCCAGGCACGCGAGGTTCGGGCGGATCGGCGCCGGTTTGCCGCTGCGCCAGTAGTGGCCGACGAACAGCAACGGCTCGTCGACGCCATAGCGCAGCAAAGAATTCTTTTCGCTTGAAGTCAGCGGCGTCTGCGCGACAGGTTCTGGCAACGCATCGGGCTGGAAGACGATGTCGCCGTAGGTTTTCGGGTCGTCTTCCCAGAATTTGGTGCGAAAGAATGAACGCACCAGACCGTCGCCGCTGGTCATGGTCAAGCCACCGGGCAGGCGCATGTCGGTGCCGCGCAGCAGGCGATCGAACACGGTGCAGGCGAAGCTGCCGGGAACGGCCGAGGCCTGGAGGAAATGCTCATCGACGCAGCCATTGGGGAACAACGCCCGCAGCGGCTCGATCAGTCCGGCGTCCCAGCAAGCGTGGACGACGCGGAAACGACCGGCATCGACGAACAGCGGCAGCTCGTAGAACCATTGCTGGAAGTCATGCCAGTCGCCGGGATGGTCTTCAAATTGAGTCAGGGTTTCCTGCAACAGCCGCGCATGGCGCTTGGTGTGTTCGCGCACGAACTGCTTGCCGCTGCCCGGTGGCGCCGGGGTGACCCAGCCGAGCGCGTTGAATTCGTGGTTGCCCATGATGCACAGCGCCTGCCCCGCCTCGACCATGTCGTGAACGATGTGCAGCGCCTCGCGAATGCGCGGGCCACGGTCGATGATGTCGCCAACGAACACCGCCATGCGTGACGGATGCCGCCAGACCCCGCCCTGCTTGTGATAACCGAGACGGTCCAGCAAGTGTTCGAGGGTCATGGCGCATCCGTGCACGTCACCGATCAGGTCGTAACTGCGCGCGGGATCGAGCATCAGTCGCCTCCGCCCCCAGCTTGCTGCCCCAGCCAAGCTTGGTGCGGCACACCTCGTAGTAATTGTGATCGAGCGGATGAATCAGGCGCAGCTTCTGTGCCTTTTTGCTCACGGTGATGGTGTCGCCCGGTGCGCAGGTGAAATGGTTCTGGCCGTCGCAGGAGACCTGCGGGTAGATCTGCATATCTTTGGACACGACGATTTTCAGCTCACTGTTGCCATCGACCACGATCGGCCGTCCCGACAAGGTATGGGGGTACATCGGCACAATCACAATAGCGTCGAGCTTGGGATGCATGATCGGCCCGCCGGCAGACAAGGCGTAGGCAGTGGAGCCCGTGGGTGTGGCGACGATCAGGCCGTCGGCCTTCTGGCTGCAGACAAACTGGCCGTCGATGTACAGCTCGAATTCGATCATCCGCGTCGATTTGCCCGGGTGCAGCACCACGTCGTTGAGCGCATCGCCCTGGCCGATGGCCTCGCCATGGCGACGCACTTCGGCTTGCAGCAGGAAGCGGTTTTCCACCAGATAGTGGCCATCGAGCACTTCGGCGACCTTGATTTCCAGCTCGTCCGGGCGAATATCGGTGAGGAAGCCGAGGCTTCCACGGTTGATGCCCAGCACCGGAATATTGTGTTTGGCCAGCGCCCGCGCGGCGCCGAGCAGGCTGCCGTCACCACCGACGACTATGACCATGTCGCAGACTTCGCCGAGCATCTTGCGCGACGAGGTTTGCAGGCCGTGGCCGGGCAGGACTTCAGCGATGGTGTCTTCGAGGATCACATGCAGGTGACGGTCGAGCAGAAAGCGTTTCAGTCGGCGGACGGTATCCAGCACCTGGGAACTGCCCAGGCGACCGATGATGCCGATATTACGAAATTGCTCCATGGGACCTCTGCGGACAATCGAAAACGCGAAAACCCGATTATGGGCGAAAGCGCCAGATAGACAAAATCCTTTCAGCCTCAAGGGCGGGCTCAGGTTTAAGGCTATGCTCGCAAGATGATCCTCTTTCCCGACCTGTTGCAGTTGCCTCATCAATTACGCCATCCCGAAGTGCGGGACCTGGCGTGGGTCATCCTCGCACCGCCGATGCTCGCCGCCACGCCGTGGCCGCAGCGCCATCCGCTGGCCGGCAGCGATTGGGTACATGACCCGCAGCGTCTCGAACACTGGCTGCGCCAGCTCGACCACGACAGTTACGGCCTGCTGCAATGGCTGGCGCAGGCGCGCACCCGGCGTCTGGGCCTGTATTACGAGCGTCTGTGGCAGTTCGCCGTGGAGCACGCGCCGGGCATCGAACTCATCGCCGCCAACCTGCCGATCCGCCGCGCCGGGCATACCCTCGGCGAACTCGACATGCTGCTGCGTGACCGCGACGGCGTGCATCACCTGGAATTGGCGATAAAGCTCTACCTTGGCCCGCAGGCTGGCGATGGCCGCGATCCGGCGCAGTGGCTGGGGCCGGGTTGTCATGACCGGCTGGATCGCAAACTGGCGCATCTGGCCGAGCATCAATTGCCGATCTCGGCGCGCCCGGAAAGCCGCGAAGTGCTCGCCGCGCTGGATATCGAGACGTTCAGCGCGCAATTGTGGCTGGGCGGTTATCTGCTGTATCCGTGGCCCGGGCAAGCCGATTCACCCCACGGCGCGCATCCGCAACATTTGCGTGGCAGTTGGCTGCATCAGAAAGACTGGCCGGCGTTTGTCGCGCAGCGCCCGCCGGGCCGCTGGCAACCCCTGCCCCGCCACGCATGGCTGGCGCCGGCGCATTATCCGGCGGATCAGGTCTGGGCGGATGAGCATCTGCGTTTGTGGCTCGAAGACCTGCCAGCGTTGGCCCCGGCGCAGTTGATGGTGCGCCTCACCGAGAATGCCCAGGGCGAATGGGAAGAGGCGGAGCGGTTGTTTCTGGTGGCGGATCTTTGGCCGAATGTGCCCGGCCAAACCTGAGATTTGTGGTGCCTGAACTGGCCCCTTCGCTGGCAAGCCAGCTCCCACAGGTTTCGCGGTGGATACAAATCCTGTGGGAGCTGGCTTGCCAGCGATTGGGCCCACCCCGGTCTACAGCGAAAGCCGCACCGCCAACGCCGCCAAGGTCACCAACAACACCGGCACCGTCAGCACAATCCCGACGCGGAAGTAATAGCCCCAGCCAATGTGAATGCCCTTGCGCTCCAGCACATGCAGCCACAGCAAGGTCGCCAGACTGCCGATCGGAGTGATCTTCGGCCCCAGGTCGCTGCCGATGACGTTGGCGTAGATCATTGCTTCCTTGATGACCCCGCTGGCCTGGCTGGCATCGATCGACAACAAGCCAATCAACACCGTCGGCAAATTGTTCATGATCGACGACAGCAACGCGGTCAGTACACCGGTGCCCATGGCCGCGCCCCACACGCCGTGGCCGGCGAACGCGTCCAGCCAACCAGCGAGGTAACTGGTGAGCCCGGCGTTGCGCAGGCCGTACACCACCAGGTACATGCCCAGCGAGAAAATCACGATCTGCCACGGCGCCTCTTTCATGACCTTGCGCGTGGAGATCTTGTGGCCCCGCGCGGCAATGCCCAGCAGCAGCGCGGCGCACACTGCCGAAATTGCGCTGATCGGAATGCCCAGCGGTTCGAGGGCAAAGCAGCCTATCAAGAGGATCACCAGCACCGCCCAACCGGCATAGAACGTCGCTTTGTCGTGGATCGCGGTTTGCGGATTTTCCAATTGTTCCGGGTCGTAAGCCGCTGGAATATCGCGGCGAAAGAACCACAGCAACATGCCCAACGTCGCCGCCACGCTGACGAAATTGACCGGCACCATCACCGCGGCATAGCGATTGAAGCCAATGTGGAAGAAGTCTGCCGAAACGATGTTGACCAGGTTCGACACCACCAGCGGCAGGCTCGCCGTGTCGGCAATGAACCCGGCGCCCATGACGAATGCCAGCGTCGCCGCCGGTGAAAAGCGCAACGCCAACAGCATCGAAATCACGATCGGCGTGAGAATCAGCGCCGCGCCGTCATTGGCGAACAACGCAGACACCAGCGCACCGAGCAGCACCATGAAGGCAAACAGCTTGCGCCCACTGCCCCGCCCCCAACGCGCCACGTGCAGCGCCGCCCAATTGAAGAAGCCAGCTTCGTCGAGCAACAGGCTGATGATGATGAGCGCTACGAAGGTGCCGGTCGCGTTCCAGATGATCTGCCAGACAAGCGGGATATCCGTGAGGTGGACGACACCGAAAATCAACGCCAGCACGGCGCCCAACGTTGCACTCCAGCCGACGCCGAGGCCTTTGGGTTGCCAGATGACGAGGGTGATGGTCAGCAGGAAAATCAGTGACGCAGCGAGCATTCGCAGAAGCCTTCAACTATCGAAAATGGATTGAAGATCAAAATGTGGGAGCGAGCTTGCTCGCGAAAGCGGTAGGTCAATCAGCAATTTTGCAACGGCTGACGACGCCTTCGCGAGCAAGCTCGCTCCCACAGGTTTTTGTGTACGCGGTTATTTCTTGTGTTGCTCGACGAACTGGCCGTACGCATCGATGAATTTCTGCAGGAACGGTTTCACCGAGTCGCTCAGCTTGCCCGCTTCATCAAACGCGTTGCCTGCACCGCCCAGATACGCTTCCGGCTGTTGCAGGCAGTGAATATCGAGGAAAACGAAGGTCTGGCGCAGGTGCTGGTTAGCGCCGAAACCGCCGATGGCGCCTGGGGATACGCTGATCACCGCGCCAGGCTTGCCGCTCCACGCGCTCTGGCCATAAGGGCGCGAACCGACGTCGATGGCGTTCTTCAACGGTGCCGGGATCGAACGGTTGTACTCGGGGGTAACAAACAGCACCGCGTCGGATGACGCCACTTTCTGACGGAAAGTGCTGTAGGCTGCGGGCGGAGAATCGCCGTCGATGTCTTCGTTGTACAGCGGCAGTTCACCGATTTCGACAATCTCGAGCTTGAGATTGGCCGGTGCCAGTTCGGCGAGGGCCAGTGCAACTTTGCGATTGATCGATGCTTTACGCAGGCTACCGACCACTACGGCGACGTTGTAGACATTGCTCATGGAAGACTCTCGATGGTCCGTGGGAAGAGTCGCTAGTTATAGATGATCCAGTGACGCTTTCACCAGTGGTCATTGGTTTTTCCTGCGCGGGGAATATTTTTTCCTGCAGGAAAACTTACCAAGCTTGATGACGGTCTACAAAGCCGCAAATCAAGCGTTTTATCTCCAGAGGTTCTAAGCAGATGGCAGCAGTACTCGTCGGTCAGTTTCATGCAAGAGATGCGGAAGGCCGCGTTTATTCCGTGCATGAATTCCAGGAATCGAACCCGTCTGCAGACGGATCCACTGGCTCGGAGCCCATTTACAGACTGGCCATTGGCGATCGGGTCAATAAGGTCAGTGACAGCGAGTTTCTCCTGGTTCAATCAGGCATTACCCTGATCCGTGAACCTGAGCCAACTGTCGCTCAATAACCCGGCGTTATGAGCAGAAGTCATGCGAGCGGACTTGGGGTAGGATTCAGCGTCTGACCCCACTTGCTGAACATGGACTTCACGCATGCGTTTACGCCACATCGAAGTGATTCAGGCGCTCTTGCAGACCGGTCACCTGGGCACCGCCGCCGAATGGCTGCAATTGCCGGTGACCGAGGTCGAAGAGCGTTTGCGCGAAGCCGAGAGTCAGCTGGGATTCATGCTGTTTGCCAGCGTCCGCGGGCGCTTGCAATCGACCCCCGAAGCGCGCGCCCTGCAAGTGGAAATCGCGCACGTTTATGAGGCGCTGGAGCCAGTGCAGCGGCTGGCCAGCAGCCTCAAGCAGTACCTCGCCCCGCCCTTGCGCATCATCGGCACCCCGCCGCTGGCCCAGCAATTACTGCCACAAAGCCTTGCGACCCTGCGTCGGCGCTTGCCCGACGCACCTTGCAGCCTGCTCAGCGCGCCGACTCGCGACATCGTCCGCAGCCTGTTATTGCGCGAAAGCGATCTGGGCCTGAGCCTGCACGACCCTGAACACCCCGATATCCACTGCCAATCGCTGGCCCAGGGCAAGCTGCAATTGCTCGCTCCGCACGGCTGGCTGCAACCCAAGCAGAAATACATATCCCTGGCAGACCTGGCCGGTCAGGCCATGGTCGGTCTCGAAGGTCAGGACCCGCTCAGCCCGGCGCTGGAAAACAAGCTCCAGGCCTTGCGTCCGGCGCCAAGCATTCAGACCCGTGTGCAGACCCATCAGATGATGCGCAGCATGGTCGAGGCCGGCGAAGGTTTGGCCATCGTCGACCCCTTCACCGCGTTGGGCGCTCGCACCAGTGGGCTTGACGCCTGCCCGCTCTCACCGGCAGTGCCGATCAACCTCTACGCCCTGACCTTCAAACATGCCACGCCGTCGGCGGCAATTCAGGCACTGCTGGCCATCGTCACGGAACAAGCCGAGGCGATGTTGTCGAGCTGAGTGGTTTTTCCAGCGGATTGTCGAACAGGCGATACCAGAACAGGGCGACCTCGGCGGTGTGCGCATCAATGCCGCGATAGCGCAACTGGTCGATGCCGCCGATCACATAACCACAACGTTCATACAGACGACAGGCGCCGAGGTTGTTGTTCTGGGTTTCGAGCATGATGCCCGGCAGCTTTTTCTTGCGACTCCAGAACTGCGCGACATCGAGCAACGCCTTGGCCACGCCATGGCGACGGGCCGGGGCATGCACAGCCAGTTCATCGATGTGGGCAAAGCCGTTCCAGTTGGTGCTGATCACCAGGTGGCCGACCGGCTCGTCGTCCAGATACGCCATGAAAATCGCGCTGTCGGGCGCGTTGTGAAAGGCGCTGAACTCTTCCGGATCGATGCCATAGCACTTGCGGTACGGCACTATCGGCGTCACCGGCCACTGCTCGACCGGTTTGCCGATCGCGGCAGCACCATAGGCGGCGACCTCGAAACTGAAGTCACTGCCCCAGATATACGGCGCGAAACCTTCGTCGGCGACGCGCACCGACAACCCTGGGTATTTCGGATTCATGACCGGTTGCATACTGGGAAAAGTCCTCATTCCTTGACGCAGCCGACAGTGTCGACCTTGCTGTCGCGATGGATGATTGCCAGCGCAAATTTCAACTCTTTGTACATGGGGCTCAGTGTCCTGAGGCGGCAGATTTGCACCTGACCAGTGCACTCAGGGTAGAGGGTTGCAGCGAATGTGGCGAGAGTGGCAACTTGGCTCCATGTCGCCAAACGCAAAAAATCGCTGCCTTCCTGGTCCCTACTATGGAATGCAATCCCCGTAGGAGCCGCCGAAGGCTGCGATCTTTTGATCTTGATCTTTAGACCTTTCAGACCTGCGCATCAGCCTCGGCAATCTGCGTCCACAACGCCGGCGCCCCCGCCGATTTGGCGATGATCTCCAGCCGCACCAGATGCGCCGCCAGTTCTTCTTCGGTCGCACGGATGATGCGCGCCGGCTGGCGATCGACCGGCAGACGACGGATTTCCGTGGCTGAGTTGTCCGCGCCCTCGCCCGTACCATTGCCGTCGGAGGCGTTGCCGGCCAGCGACAGGCTGGTCTGGCCGCCGGTCATGGTCAGGTAGACGTCGGCAAGGATCTCCGAGTCGAGCAAGGCGCCGTGCAGTTCACGGCCGGAGTTGTCGACGCCGTAGCGCTTGCACAACGCATCGAGGCTGTTGCGCTGCCCCGGGTGACGTTCCCGGGCCATCATCAGGGTGTCGAGGATGGTGCAATGCTGGGTGATGTCGGCGCGATCATGCTGGCCCATCAAAGCGAATTCGTTGTTGATGAAGCCAACGTCGAACGCCGCGTTATGGATGATCAGCTGCGCGCCTTTGATGAACTCGAAGAACTCGTCGGCAACTTCGGCAAAGCGCGGCTTGCCGACCAGGAATTCGTTGGTGATGCCGTGCACACCGATCGCACCCTCGTCGCTTTCGCGATCCGGTTGCAGATAAACGTGGAAATGCCGGCCCGTCAGGCGCCGACCGATCAGTTCGACGCAACCGATTTCAATGATCCGGTGACCATCGGTCACCGGCATGCCGGTGGTTTCGGTATCGAGTACAACGGATCTGGTGGCCATCAGTGCTCAGCTCTCAACGGGTCAATCGGGCAAAGGCGCGGATGTTAACACGCTGGACTCGAACCTTGTGGAGCGAGCCTGCTCGCGAACGGCCACGCCACGATTAGAAAGCGAAATCAGCTCTGCTTGTAACCGCGAACCTCATCCACCCCACGATTGGCCAACTGGTCAGCCCGCTCGTTACCGTGATGGCCAATGTGCCCGCGCACCCACTTCCAGGTGACTTTGTGCCGATTGACCTGCTCGTCCAGCTCTTTCCACAGGTCGGCATTCTTTACCGGCTCTTTCGCGGCCGTCTTCCAGCCGCGCTTCTTCCAATTGGCCATCCACTCGTTGATGCCTTTCATCACGTACTGCGAGTCGGTCACCAGCAGCACGTCGCAGGGGCGCTTGAGTGCTTCAAGGCCGCGGATCGCGCCGAGCAGTTCCATGCGGTTGTTGGTGGTGTTGGCCTCGCCGCCCCACAGCTCCTTTTCGACGCCCTTGCACACCAGCAGCGCGCCCCATCCGCCAGGACCGGGGTTGCCCTTGCAGGCGCCGTCAGTGAACAGTTCTACGGTGTCGACGCTTTCCACGCTTTCGCTCATGCCAGTCTTTCCAGAAAAATGCCTGTCCTGCCAATCACGGATCGACAATGACCGCGGCCGGGACAAGCCCGGCCACAAATAAAAGAGGGTTTACGGTTCGATGCGGCGGCGGTTGACCTTGGCCATCGGCAGCGGAATCAGCTTGCCCATCGGCTCGCGGCGTTCCTGGCGCAATGGCCGGAGCCCCACCACGATCTTGCGCGCCACCAATAAATAGAAGCCACCGCCGGACAGCTGCCAGTCACCGGCCTTGCGTTCCCAGCCAGCCAGACGGTGCTGCCACGTGGGCGACGCGAGCGGCGGACGATAGCATCCGAAGCGGCGTTTCTCCAGCGCGAAGCCGAGCAGATTGAGCCAGTCGGCGACCCGCGACGGCGAGATGCAGCGCGCCTTGCGCAGGGCATCATTGGCGAAGAAATGCCGCAGGCCCCAAGTGCTCCAAGGATTGATGCCAATGATCAGCAAATGACCACCAGGGCGCACGCTGCTCGCCGCTTCACGCAGCAAACCGTGGGGCGACAGGCAGAAATCCAGACCGTGCTGCATCACCACCACGTCGGCGGCATGCTCGCTCAACGGCCAGGCCTGCTCTTCGCAAACGATCTCGACGCCGGGCAACGGCGCGCCAAGACGCACGTTGCGCTGCACTTGCGGCGCCGCCGGCGGGGTTTCGGCGGACGGGCCGTAATGCACCAGATAACCGCCGAAGAACCGGCCGAGCTCGTCGTCGAGCATGCGCCGCTCTTCATCCAGCAGAAATTGCCCGAGCGGCCCCGACAGCCATTCGCGGGCGGCGCTGATCAATGCCAGCCAGTCGGGATCGGCCTGAGCGAACGCTTTATCGGTCATGTCATTCTCCAACGCGCCAGGAACTACTAAGATGCGCCAATGTTTTCCGCTTGGCGAATTCCGACGATGATACAGATCAGTGCCCTGCCCGCGTTCACCGACAACTACATCTGGTTGTTACAGGATCATCAGACCCAGCGCTGCGCGGTGGTCGATCCGGGCGATGCCGCCCCGGTGCAGGCGTGGCTCGAGGCTCATCCGGGCTGGGTGCTCAGCGATATTCTGATCACCCACCATCACCATGACCACGTCGGCGGTGTCGAGCGCCTGAAAGCGGCGACCGGCGCCAAGGTCTACGGCCCGGCCAGCGAAAGCATCCCGGCGCGCGACGTAGCGCTGAAAGACAACGACAGGGTCAGCGTGCTCGGCTGGGACTTCGCAGTCTACGCGGTGCCCGGTCACACTTTGGGACATATTGCTTATTACCACCATGGCCTGCTGTTCTGCGGCGATACCCTGTTCGCCGCCGGTTGCGGCCGGCTGTTCGAAGGTACGCCCGAGCAGATGTACCACTCGCTCAGCCGGCTCGCGGCTCTGCCGGAAGATACCCTGGTCTACTGCACCCATGAATACACCTTGAGCAATCTGAAGTTTGCCGCCGCCGTCGAGCCTGGCAATCGGCATGTTGCCGCCCGTCTGGAAAAGGTCACTCAGCAACGGCAGAACGGCGTGATGACCCTGCCGTCGACGCTGGCTCTGGAAAAGCTCACCAATCCGTTTTTACGCACTTCTGAAACATTGGTTACACAAAAAGTGGACGAACGGGAAGGCGCTCAAAACCGGGCGCCGAGTGAGGTTTTTGCGGCTCTGCGGGCATGGAAAGACACGTTCTGACGACCGCGTCGGCAGGGGCAAAAATTCTCAATGGTTGACCGCAGGGGTGCGCTTTCAGAATCGCCCGACATTTTTGCCCGGAACTTACTTCCAGCCAATGTCGTCATCCATACGTAAGTCCGTCAATTCAGATGCTTTGACCCGCCTGGCGCAAGCCATCGCGGTGGCTGTGTCCGCCACGCTGGCGGGTTGCTCCAGCCACGCTCCGCAGACTGAAGCGACGCACACGCCGAACATTGCTGCGCGAGCCAAGCAGAAGCCGATCTGGCTGACCGAGAAGCCCACTCCCGTGGCGCCCCAGGACATCTGGGAACGCATGCGCCAGGGCTTTCAGTTGCAAGAAGGCCTTGGCGTCAATCCGCGCATCGAGCAACAACGCCTGTGGTTCGCCAGTAATCCCTCTTTTCTCGAGAATGCCGGCGAACGCGGCAGCCTCTACATTCATTACATCGTCGAACGCCTCGAAGAACGCAACATGCCGCTCGAACTGGCCCTGCTGCCAGTGATCGAGAGCGCCTACAACCCGATGGCGTATTCCCGCGCCGATGCGGTGGGCCTGTGGCAATTCATTCCGTCCACCGGGCGTTACTTCAATCTGCGCCAGACCCGCTTCTACGACGGTCGTCGCGACATCACCGCCTCGACCACGGCAGCGATGGATTACCTGACTCGCCTGCACGACATGTTCAACGGCGACTGGCTGCTGGCTCTGGCGGCCTACAACGCCGGTGAAGGTACGGTCAGCCGGGCGATCGAGCGCAACGAAAAGCTCGGCCTGCCTACCGACTACTGGAACCTGCCGCTGCCGGCGGAAACCCAGGCCTATGTGCCGAAACTGCTGGCACTGTCGCAAGTGGTGCTGGCGCCGGAAGCCTACGGCGTCAACCTCAACCCGATCGCCAACGAACCGTACTTCCAGGTTGTCGAAATCAACCAGCGCATGGACCTGTCCAAGGTCGCTGCGGTGGCCAACATCGATGAAGACGAACTGTTCCAGCTCAACCCGGCGTTCAAACAGCGCACCACCATCGACGGCCCGCAGCATTTGCTGGTGCCGACGTCCAAGGCACAACTGCTGACCGCGAGTCTGCAGACCATGCGCCCGGACGAGCTGATCAGCCCGCGCTCGCTGAAACCGGTGTTCGAAGGCGCCGACCCGTCGGAAGTGGCGCAGCTCAAGCGTGCCTATCGGGTCAAGCGTGGCGACAATCTCGGCTCCATCGCCAAGGCCAACAAGGTCGAAGTCAAGGATCTGCAGCGCTGGAACAAGCTGACCGGCAAGAACCTCAAGGTCGGCCAGACCCTGGTCATGCAGGACAACACCAAGCGCGCACCGGCGCGCAAGTCCGGCCGGGTCAACACCGTGGTCGCGGCGAATACCAAGACCAAAGGCAAGGACGAGAGCAAGCAGCAGACCCAGTACAAGGTCAAGCGCGGCGACACCCTGTACGTGGTGGCCAAGCGGTTCAACGTTGAGATGCAGCATCTCAAGCGTTGGAACCCGGGTGCGGGCAAGGCACTCAAGCCTGGGCAAATGCTCACGGTTTATCAGCCGCACTGATTGAAGAGCCCCTGAATTCAGGGGCTTTTTATTGCCGATTGCTTTGTGCCAGGTGGAACACTGTGGCGAGGGATTTATCCCCGCTGGGGCGCGCAGCGGCCCCGTTTTTTCTGCATCTTGAAGAAGGGGACTGCTGCGCAGTCCAGCGGGGATAAATCCCTCGCCACAGATAACCCCCACCACAGAAACAAATCAGCTCAACATCGTGTACCGATTAACCCGGCATTAACCCGCATCTTTTTCCTGTCCAGACAAGCTGTTACTGTACGGCCCACAAAGCCCAAGCCGCTGGATCGGATCTGACTTGAAGCGTGCCCTCTCCCTGCTCCTGATCAGCCTGGCCTTGAGCTCACCCGCAAGCGCGACGATTACCGAAAGTCATGGTTATGCGCAGTTCGGCACGCTCAAGTACCCGGCCAGATTTACCCACTTCGACTGGGTCAACCCGCAAGCGCCCAAGGGCGGTACGTTGCGGGTGATGGCGTTCGGCACCTTCGATACGGTCAATCCGTACACCTTCAAGGGCACCAGCCCGGTCACCACCGCCAATTTTCTTCAGTACGGCATCAACGAGCTCAACGAGCCGCTGATGGTCGGTACCGAGCAGTACTCGCCGTCCGGCGACGAGCCGGCGTCGAGTTACGGTTTGATCGCGCAATCGGTGGAGTACAGCGAAGATCGCAGCTGGGTCGTCTTCAATTTGCGCCCCGAAGCGCGCTTTCACGACGGCGCGCCGATAACCGCCTACGACGTGGCGTTCTCCTATCGAACGCTGCTCAAGGACGGTCATCCGCTGTATCGCACGGCCCTGCAGGAAGTGCTGCGGGTCGACATCCTCAACAAACAGCGCATCCGTTTCGTGCTCAAACGCTCGGGCAACCCGCTGTTGATCCTGCGCCTGGGCGAGCTGCCGGTACTGCCGCAGCATTACTGGAAAGACCGTGACTTCAAGGCCACCACCTTCGAGCCGCCGCTGGGCAGCGGGCCGTACCGCATCACGTCAGTCACGCCGGGGCGGCAGCTGATTTTCGAACGGGTCAAGGATTACTGGGGCAAGGACCTGCCGGTCAATCGCGGCAAGTACAATTTCGATCGCATGGAAGTCGAGTTCTATCGCGACAGCGATGTGGCCTTCGAAGCGTTCAAGGCCGGTGAGTTCGACATCTACATCGAGCATCAGGCGAAGAACTGGGTCAATGGTTACAACTTCCCCGCCGTACGGCGTGGCGATGTCATCAAGGCGCAGATCCCGCATCAGATCCCGACCCAGACTCAGGGCCTGTTCATGAACACCCGCCGCGCGACGTTCTCGGACGTAAAGACTCGCGAGGCGCTGGGCCTGATGTTCGACTTCGAATGGACCAACCGCGCGTTGTTCAGTGATGCGTATCAACGCACCACCAGTTACTACCCCAACAGCGAATTCACCGCCTCGGGCCTGCCGGTCGGGCATGAATGGCTGATGCTCAAGCCGTACAAGGATCAGCTCCCGGCCAGGCTGTTCACCGAGCCGTTCACCCTGCCGAAAACCGACGGCCGTGGCATTCCGCGCGAGACCATGCGCAAGGCCCTCGCCCTGCTTGCCGAAGCCGGCTGGAAACTCCACGGCCAGCGCTTGCAGAACGCTGATGGCCAACCGCTGCGCTTCGAACTGCTGCTGGTCAATCCGAGCCTGGAGCGTCTTTATCAGCCGTACATCGAGAACCTCAACAGCATCGGCATCGACGCGCGCCTGCGCACCGTCGATCGTGCGCAATACAAACAGCGCCTCGATCAATTCGATTTCGACATGATCTCGATGACCCTTGGCCAGACCTTAAGCCCGGGCCTTGAGCAGTGGCAGTATTTCCACTCCAGCCAGGTGAACGTCAAGGGCAGCAAGAATTACGCGGGCATCGCCAATCCCGTGGTCGATCACCTGCTCGAACAGTTGCTCGCCGCGCGCACCCGCGACGAGCAGGTCGCCGCCGGCAAGGCACTCGACCGCGTGCTGCTCTGGCAGCACTACAGCATTCCCAACTGGTACCTCAATTATCACCGTCTGGCCTACCGCAACCGGTTGGCCTTTGTCACCACGCCGCCCTACACCCTGGGCCTGAGCGCATGGTGGCTGAAGTCTTCGGAGAAAGATCGATGAACGCTGTTCGCACCCTGCTCGTGCAGGCCGGCGGCTTGCTGTTCGCCGGGCTGGCCTGGGCCGCCCCGCAACACGCCGTGACCCTGTACAACGAGCCGCCGAAATACCCGGCCGACTTCAAGCATTTCGACTACGTGAATCCCGATGCGCCCAAGGGCGGCGTGTTTCGTCAGGCCGGGTTCGGTGGCTTCGACAGCCTCAACCCGTTCATCAACAAAGGCGTGCCGGCCGATGACATCGGCCAGATCTACGACACCCTGACCAAACACAGCCTCGACGAGCCGTTTACCGAATACGGCCTGATCGCCAGCAAAATCGAAAAAGCCGACGACAACAGTTGGGTGCGTTTCTACCTGCGCCCCGAGGCCCGCTTTCACGACGGCCACCCGGTGCGTGCCGAAGACGTGGTGTTCAGCTTCGAGACGTTGACCAAGGAAGGCTCGCCGATGTTTCGCGGCTACTACAACGACGTCGCCGAAGCCATCGCCGAAGATCCGCTGAAAGTACTGTTCAAGTTCAAGCACAGCAACAACCGCGAACTGCCGCTGATCCTCGGCCAGTTGCCAGTCCTGCCGAAACACTGGTGGGCCAGTCGCGATTTCAACAAGGGCAATCTGGAAATCCCGCTGGGCAGCGGCCCGTACAAGGTCACCGAAGTCAAGGCCGGCCGTTCGGTACGTTACGAGCGGGTCAAGGATTACTGGGGCAAGGACTTGCCGGTCAACCGTGGCTTCTACAACTTCGACACGATGACCACCGACTATTACCGCGACAACACCGTCGCCCTCGAAGCGCTGAAGGCCGGGCAGTTCGATTATTGGCTGGAAATGACCGCGAAGAACTGGGCCAGCGCCTATAACGTTCCGGCGGTCACCGAGGGCCGTTTGATCAAGGAACTGATCCCCAACAGCAACCCGACCGGCATGCAGGGCTTCGTCTTCAACCTGCGCCGCCCGGTGTTCCAGGATGTGCGCGTGCGTCAGGCGCTGGGGCTGCTGTTCGATTTCGAATGGACCAACAAGCAGTTGTTCAACGGCGCTTACGTGCGCACTCGCAGCTACTTCGAGAACTCGGAAATGGCCGCCACCGGCCTGCCCGACGCCGAGCAACGGAAGATCCTCGAACCGTTCCGCAGCAAACTGCCGGCCCAGGTATTCAGCGAAGCCTTCGAAAATCCCAAGACCGACGCCAGCGGCATGATCCGCAACCAGCAGCGCGAGGCATATCAACTGCTGCAAGAGGCCGGCTGGAAGATTGTCGATGACAAAATGGTCGACGCCACCGGCAAACCGGTGGTGATCGAATTCCTCCTCGCCCAGACCGAATTCGAACGCGTGCTGCTGCCATTCAAGCGCAACCTCAGCGACCTCGGCATTGATCTGGTGATCCGCCGCGTTGACGTCTCGCAGTACATCAACCGCGTGCGTTCGCGGGACTTCGACATGATGGTCGGCAGCTTTCCGCAGTCCAACTCGCCGGGCAACGAGCAGCGCGAATACTGGATGAGCGCCGCCGCCGACAAACCGAGCAGCCGCAACAGCATGGGTCTGAAGGATCCGACCGTCGACCAACTGGTGGAAAGCCTGATCAACGCCGACTCGCGCAAAAGCCTGGTGGCCCACGCTCGGGCCTTGGACCGGGTGCTGCAATGGGGCTACTACGTGGTGCCGAACTGGCACATCAAGAGCTGGCGCGTGGCCTACTGGAACCACATCGGCCACCCGAAAACCTCGCCCAAGTACGACATCGGCATCAACACCTGGTGGGTCAAGCCTGACGCCAAGCCTGCCGTAGAAGTCGAAACCCAACTGCAAGCCGACCCTGCGGGCACGGAGTAATCAGATGCTGGCGTATATCTTTCGGCGACTGCTGCTGATCATCCCGACCCTGTTCGGCATCCTGCTGATCAACTTCGTGATCATCCAGGCCGCGCCCGGCGGGCCGGTCGAGCAGATGATCGCCAAGCTCGAAGGCTTCGAAGGCGCCACCAGCCGGATTGCCGGCGGCGGTGCCGAGGTGGCGGTGGCCGGCTCGTCCTATCGTGGCGCGCAGGGGCTGGACCCGGCGCTGATCAAGGAAATCGAGCACATGTACGGGTTCGACAAATCGGCCCCGGAACGCCTGTGGATCATGGTCAAGAACTACGCGCAGCTGGATTTCGGCGACAGTTTCTTCCGTGACGCCAAGGTCATCGACCTGATCAAGGAAAAGATGCCGGTGTCGATTTCGCTGGGGCTGTGGAGCACGCTGATCATGTACCTGGTGTCGATCCCGCTGGGCATCGCGAAGGCCACGCGGCACGGCAGCCACTTCGACGTCTGGACCAGTTCGGCGATCATCGTCGGCTATGCGATCCCGGCTTTTCTGTTTGCGATCCTGCTGATCGTGGTGTTTGCCGGGGCAGTTATCTGGACTGGTTCCCCCTGCGCGGGCTGACTTCGAACAACTTCGATGAGCTGAGCCTGGGCGGCAAGATCCTCGATTACTTCTGGCATCTGGCATTACCAGTGACGGCGCTGGTGATCGGCAACTTTGCGACCATGACTCTGTTGACGAAAAACAGCTTCCTCGACGAGATCAACAAACAGTACGTGGTCACCGCCAAGGCCAAAGGCCTGACCCGCCATCGCGTGCTCTACGGCCACGTGTTCCGCAACGCCATGCTGCTGGTGATCGCCGGCTTCCCATCGGCATTCATCGGTATTTTCTTCACCGGCTCGTTGCTGGTGGAAGTGATCTTCTCCCTCGACGGCCTCGGCCTGATGAGTTTCGAAGCGGCGATCAACCGCGATTACCCGGTGGTGTTCGGCACGCTGTTCATCTTCACCCTGCTCGGGCTGGTGGTGAAACTGATCGGCGACCTGACCTACACCTTTGTCGATCCGCGCATCGACTTTGCAAGCCGGGAGCATTGAGATGAACCTGTCCCCTCTCAACCGCCGACGCTTCGAACTGTTCAAGGCCAACAAGCGTGGCTGGTGGTCGCTGTGGCTGTTTCTTATCCTGTTCGGCCTCAGTCTGGGCGCCGAGCTGATTGCCAACGACAAGCCGCTGGTCGTGCATTACGACAACAATTGGTATTTCCCGGCGATCAAGCGCTACCCGGAAACCGCCTTCGGCGGCGAATTCCCGCTGGAAGCCAACTACAAGAGTCCGTACATCCGTGAGCTGCTCAAGGCTAAGGACGCGTGGATTCTGTGGGCGCCGATCCCTACAGCTATCAGAGCATCAACTACGACCTGAAAGTCCCGGCCCCGGCGCCGCCCTCGGCGGACAACCTGCTGGGCACCGACGATCAGGGCCGCGACGTGTTGGCGCGGGTGATCTACGGCTTCCGCATTTCCGTGTTGTTTGCGCTGACCTTGACCGTGTTGAGCTCGATCATTGGCGTGATCGCCGGGGCGCTACAGGGTTTCTACGGCGGCTGGGTCGATCTGGCCGGGCAGCGTTTTCTCGAGATCTGGTCGGGGCTGCCGGTGCTGTATCTGTTGATCATCCTCGCCAGTTTCGTCCAGCCGAATTTCTGGTGGCTGCTGGGGATCATGCTGCTGTTCTCGTGGATGAGCCTGGTCGACGTGGTGCGCGCCGAGTTCCTGCGTGGCCGCAACCTCGAATACGTGCGCGCGGCCCGCGCGCTGGGCATGCAGAACGGCGCGATCATGTTCCGTCACATCCTGCCCAACGCCATGGTCTCGACCATGACCTTCATGCCCTTCATCCTCACCGGCGCCATCGGCACCCTGACCGCGCTGGACTTCCTCGGCTTCGGCTTGCCGGCCGGCAGTCCGTCGCTGGGCGAACTGGTCGCGCAAGGCAAATCCAACCTGCAGGCGCCGTGGCTGGGCATGAGCGCGTTTGCCGTGCTGGCGCTGATGTTGAGTCTGCTGGTGTTTATCGGCGAGTCCGCTCGCGATGCCTTCGACCCGAGGAAGTGAAATGAATCAGGACAATCTGATCGAAGTGCGCGACCTCG
Organism: Pseudomonas sp. B21_DOA; assembly: GCA_030544685.1. Lineage (NCBI taxonomy): Bacteria > Pseudomonadati > Pseudomonadota > Gammaproteobacteria > Pseudomonadales > Pseudomonadaceae > Pseudomonas > Pseudomonas sp. B21_DOA. The sequence continues at coordinate 4,571,179 of CP086683.1, forward strand.
CCGTCGAATTCGGTTTCGGCGAGCGCGTACACCGTGTGGTCGAAGGCGTGAGCTTCGACATCAAGCGCGGCGAGACCCTGGCGCTGGTCGGCGAATCGGGCTCGGGCAAATCGGTCACGGCGCATTCGATCCTGCGCCTGCTGCCCTACCCGATGGCGCGGCATCCGGCCGGCAGCATCAAGTACGCCGGGCAGAACCTGCTGGATTTGAGCGAGAAGACCATCCGTCACATCCGTGGCAACCGCATTGCCATGATCTTTCAGGAGCCGATGACCTCGTTGAATCCGCTGCACTCGATCGAAAAGCAGATCAATGAAGTGCTCGGCATCCACAAGGGTCTGAGCGGCAAAGTCGCGACCAAACGCACGCTGGAGTTGCTGGAAATGGTCGGCATTCCCGAGCCGCACAAGCGCCTCAAGGCCCTGCCCCATGAATTGTCCGGCGGCCAGCGGCAACGGGTGATGATCGCCATGGCCCTGGCCAACGAGCCGGAACTGCTGATCGCCGACGAACCGACCACGGCGCTGGACGTGACCGTTCAGCTGAAAATCCTCGATTTGCTCAAGGAACTTCAGGCTCGATTGGGCATGTCGCTGCTATTGATCAGTCACGATTTGAACCTGGTGCGAAGAATTGCGCATCGCGTATGTGTCATGCAGCGCGGTTGCATCGTCGAACAGGCATCGTGCGCAGAGCTGTTCCGTTCGCCGCAGCATCCGTACACTCGGGAATTGCTCGGCGCGGAGCCCAGCGGCGGCCCCGCGAGCAATGAAATCGGCGCGCCGCTGCTCGAAGTCGAGGACCTGAAAGTCTGGTTCCCGATCAAGAAAGGCCTGCTCAAGCGCACGGTGGATTACGTCAAGGCAGTGGACGGCATCAATTTCAGCCTGCCTCAGGGCCAGACCCTGGGGATCGTCGGCGAAAGTGGCTCCGGCAAATCCACCCTCGGTCTGGCGATTTTGCGTCTGATCGGCAGCAAAGGCGCGATCCGCTTTGAAGGCAAGCAGCTAGACTGCCTGACGCAGAGTGAGGTTCGCCCGCTGCGGAGGGAAATGCAGGTGGTGTTTCAGGACCCGTTTGGCAGCCTGAGCCCGCGCATGTGCGTCAACGACATCGTCGGCGAAGGCCTGCGGATACACAAGATGGGCACCGCAGCCGAACAGGAAGCGGCGATCATCGCGGCATTGAAGGAGGTAGGTCTGGATCCGGAAACCCGGCACCGCTACCCCCACGAATTTTCCGGTGGGCAACGGCAGCGAATCGCCATTGCCCGGGCCCTGGTGCTGAAACCGGCGCTGATCCTGCTGGACGAGCCGACTTCGGCGCTCGACCGCACGGTGCAGCGGCAAGTGGTGGAGCTGTTGCGTTCACTGCAAGCCAAGTACAACCTGACGTATTTGTTCATCAGCCATGACCTGGCTGTCGTCAAAGCGCTGAGCCACCAGCTGATGGTGGTCAAGCATGGCCAAGTGGTCGAACAGGGAGACGCGCAAAGTATTTTTGCCGCCCCCAACATCCGTATACACAGCAGTTGCTGGAAGCCGCTTTTCTGGCACCAGCCACTGCGCAATAACCTGAAAGAGGAGCAACACATGGGTTTTCTCGCCGGTAAGCGCGTACTGATCGTCGGTGTCGCCAGCAAGCTGTCCATCGCATCCGGCATCGCTGCCGCCATGCATCGCGAGGGCGCTGAGCTTGCCTTCACTTATCAGAACGACAAACTCAAGGGTCGCGTCGAAGAGTTCGCACAAGGCTGGGGTTCGAGCCCTGAGCTGTGCTTCCCGTGCGACGTGGCCAGCGATGAAGAAATCGCCAAGGTCTTCGAACAACTGAGCAAGAAGTGGGACGGCCTGGACTGCATCGTCCACTCCGTCGGCTTCGCCCCGGGCGACCAACTGGACGGCGACTTCACCGAAGCCACCACCCGTGAAGGTTTCCGCATCGCTCACGACATCAGCGCCTACAGCTTCGTGGCCCTGGCCAAAGCCGGTCGCGAAATGATGAAAGGCCGCAACGGCAGCCTGCTGACCCTGTCGTACCTGGGCGCCGAGCGCACCATGCCGAACTACAACGTGATGGGCATGGCCAAGGCTTCGCTGGAAGCTGGCGTGCGTTACCTGGCCGGCTCCTGGGCCCGGACGGCACCCGCGTCAACTGCGTATCGGCCGGTCCGATCCGTACTCTGGCCGCGTCGGGCATCAAGAACTTCCGCAAGATGCTGGCTGCCAATGAAGCGCAAACCCCACTGCGCCGCAACGTCACCATCGAAGAAGTCGGCAACGCCGGCGCCTTCCTGTGCTCCGACCTGGCGTCGGGCATCAGCGGTGAAATCATGTACGTCGACGGCGGCTTCAACACCACCGCGATGGGCAACATCGAAGAGTGATCTTTCTGTAGCCGATAAAAAACCCGCCGGTTCTGGCGGGTTTTTTTATGCCTGCGGAAAAGCTCGCCCAACTACATATGTACCGCCACCCACCCTGCCCTGCCTTTGATACTCGGCGCTCGATGCTTATCAGCCGCCAGGGAGGCGCAGATGGACGACACACCGGTACATGAACAGACATTGATCCAGAACCTCATCGCGGAATTGACTGCCGTACCGGTGGTCAGCGCCGCCGGACCGGCGCGTACGCTGGAGGTGCCCCGTCCGTGCCTGCTGCGCGAATGGATGGAGCTTTACTGGACTGCCCTCGAACGCCCCGAATTCCTCGACTGGGCCAGCCGCTTCCATATCGATCTGGATACCTTGCAGATCAAGGGCGATACCCTGCAAGCGCAGATTCCCTCGAACGGCTCCAGCGACGTACGCACCTTTCGGCTGGAAGATGATTCCGGCTGGTGGCAGATGGCGCCGATGCTGCTGTCGATTTCCCAGCGCATCGACCCCGCCGGGTCAGGCCTGCCCTATATCGGCGGCAAGTCCGCCAACCCGCTGTATCGCTTTCCACGGCAAGTGGTGCTGGCGTTCTACGGTTATCCGGAACCGCAAAACCAGATTCAGGCCCGAGTCCTCGTCGCCGAGTTGAAGAAAACCGGTCTGGCCGCCATTGATGAAAACGGCCAGACCACTTCAGCGCTGGTCAAGGAGCGCAACGCGCAACTGGAGGATTTACAGGCCATCGCCGAGCGAATCGACGAGGTGCTGCTGGCGAGCGATCCGTTCGAGCAGCGAGGCTTTCTCGACACGCCGGTAACACTCACTTCGGCTTCTGTTTCCGCTCCCGTCAGAGGGCCTCGCCTCAAACTGGGCGAACTCCTGCGTCGCTACGAGTTTGCTTTGCCAGAGGACGCCGAAGCAGCCAAAGCGCTGGCGCAACGCCTGCGACAACAGCGCTGGCCGCAATTGCCCTACGTCAGCGACTACGTGCAGACTGGCGCGCCCATCCGCCGCTATCGCGAAGACTTCGCTGATCTGGAAGACGCTCGGCACATCGTCAAGCGCCTGGAAGCACTGAGCTGGAACAAGCCACCGACGGCCAGGATCGATTACGAGGAGTTCAGTGACCCGCATCCGGAGTCTGCGCTGGCAGAATGGATCGCAGACGGCCAGAGTGACTTGCAACTACTCAGTTCCAACGCCGATTTTCAGAGCATTCTGCGGCAGCGCGGCTTACCCGCAGACAGTCAACTGCTGGTGACTGAATCCGGTCATGTCGGCACTGCCAGTGCGCAAGGCTGGATCACGTTAACGGCACAGGTAGAAGGCCACGCGGACCTGAAGCTCTATCGCGACAAACTCAAAGTCAAGGCACGCAAAGCTGGCGGCGCCTTGCGCTCCAACGGGCGAGTCACGCTCGCGCAGATGCTGCGATTCTACGAGTTGCCGCTGCCGAGCACTATTCAACAGGCCCTGTCGCTTGCCCACTGGAACAAGATCAATCTGCACATGCGCCCCGGGCACATGAACCACTGGTACCTGCTAGGCCAGCCCGGCACCCGGACCGAGCGATTCAGCGCTGCGCAACGCCAGATCGTCATCGACACCACCCAATCGTTTTTGCCCAAGGACTCGGTACCGTTGATCGACTATCTGAGCGAAGGCGTCGATACCGACTTGCCGCTTGCAACGCTCAAGGCCAAGGCCGACTACCTGATCAGCTGTATCCTGATCACGCCACGCGCGCGCACATTGGGCAATCAACTGCTTGCAAAGCTCGCGCCGCCGGGCCAGAACAAGCGTCTGGTGGCGACCAACCGCGACCGCCTGTTGCTCGCTGCGTTGATTCTCAGTCTGGAGCCGAGCGCCGGCGAGGACCTGAACCGCATCATCGGCCAGCGTCTGGAGGACAGCGATTTCTGGGGCGAGCGTTACGATGAAGTACGACGTTTCATTGATCGGCAACCCGGCCTGGCACCGATCAAAAACAAGACCCTGGCGACCCATCTTCTGCTGTCGGCCATGGCGCCGGAATTCCTCACACGCGATATTCCGGCATTCATCGCTTACATGAGTTGCCTGCGCTGGGTCAGGTTGAAACAGGTCGTGCTTTACATTGAAAGTCGTTTCCCTGGTGTGGCCCGCCTGATGACGTTCGGACAACTCAGTGCCCTGACGAAAGGCCCGGCGCCTGCGGATTTTTACAAGTTTCTGCGCGGTGAAGCCTGCGCCTCGGTGATCGTTGACTGGGCGGTCGCCAGAGGATTGATCCAGCGTAATGCCGAATGCCCGGTCACGGTGTACGACGCCGCGACGCTGAAGCGCGCCGATCGGGTTTTTCGCAGTCACAATCGGTTGATGCGCGGCTTATACCATCGGGCCTTTCTGGCGTCTTTCCCCACGCCTGCAACAATCGCGCAGTCGGATCTGCGCAACGTGTTTGCTGATAATCCGTATCTGGAGGCCAAGGCACTGTCTCTCTCGGAATCACACGGACAAGCTTCTGCGCCGCTTTACTCGCTGAGCCAATTGCACGTGGCCGGCAAGCTCTCGGACGATATGAAGGCCTGGCAATCAAGCAGTGAACAGTTGTCGCTGACCACCATGAACGCGTCCTTTGCCCGATTGAACAACGTCGCGAGCCTGTTCAAAACCGCACTTGAGGCCCGCGTCGTGCAAATGAAAGAGGCCCACATTGCCCTGATCAAGGAGGCGATTTGCCGTCTGCCGCTGGCACAAAGGCTCGATATCGAAGAACACCGGCTGGAATTGCTTGCCCTGCGCTCTGCATCGCCCAGCGCGAGCACATCAACTGCCGACGCTGCCCCGTTTGCCATCCTCGCGCTGTTGCACGGAACCCCGACCCGAGTATTTGAAATTTTCACCCGCAGAAATGAAGTGGTTTTGCGCCGTGATGTCGACATCGCTGTACTTAAGCCATCGGCCGCGAAAGAACCGGCGAAAGCGCTGCCCTTCGACGCCGAAGCCTACCGGCATGGCACCGAGCCTCGCGCAAACGCTACCTGTAAAGCGTTTATCACTCGCCTCGAAATTCAAGGGGCACCGTTGGAGGAACAAACGCGCACCGCAGTGCCTGACAGCTTTTCCTCCAACAAAGTCAACGCCATCGCCAGCACCGCCGTCCGGCATCTGTTCGACGCCCATGAAGCCCAAGCGCTGCGGGAAGCCCTGATGGCGCCCGCTCTTAGCGAGGCTGACGCCTGTCATGAGAAATGGCTGGCGTTTTACCAGAAGCTGAGCCCGCCCAAGCGCTGAACCTCCGGGTGCACCATTGAATTCTGTAGGAGTGAGCCTGCTCGCGATAGCGTTCTGTCTGTGACTACGACACTGCCTGAACCACCGCTATCGCGAGCAGGCTCACTCCTACAAAGGATTCGCGCCAGGACTAGCAGCCTTTCAACGCCTGTTTGTGCGCATACATCGCGCCATCCGCATCGGCCAGCAGGCGGTCGACGGTTTCGTGTCGCGTGGGGTCGTATTCGATCTGGCCGACGCTGAAACGAATCGCATAACCGCGGTGCAACGTGGCGTTGCGCTCTTCAAGAATTTCCTTGAGCCGCGCCATGATCCGTGTGGTTTCGACGTGGCTGGAGCCGGTCAGCAACGCGACGAACTCATCGCCGCCCAAGCGCCCGACCACGTCGCTCTCGCGAAAGGCAATGCGCAACACATCGGCGAAGGTTTTCAGCGCACTGTCGCCCTCGGCATGCCCGTACAGATCGTTGATCTGCTTGAAATCGTTGAGGTCGAAAAACAGCAGCGTCGCCGGGCGATTCAGGCGCGCGCAAGCATCCAGTGCATGCTGGGCCAGTTGCTTGAAACCACGGCGATTGGACAACAGCGTAAGCTCATCCATGCTCGCCATTTGCACCGCCATCAGCTCCTGCTCGGCCATCTCGGCGAGGTCGCGCAGCAGCGCGCGCTCTTCGTCGTCGAGATGGCGAGGCTTGGTATCGATCAGGCACAAGGTGCCCATTTTGTTGCCGTCGGGCACGGTCAGCGGATAGCCGGCGTAAAAGCGGATATTCGGTGCGCCGGTGACCAGCGGATTGTCATGGAAGCGCACATCCTCCAGCGCATCGGGGACCAGCATCAGCTCGTTTTGCAAAATTGCATGGCCGCAGAAAGAGACGTCGCGCGACGTCTCGCTGACATCCAGCCCCACACAGGATTTGAACCACTGGCGATCCTTGTCGACCAGCGTGACCAGGGCAATCGGCACGTTGAACAAGCGCTTGGCAAGGCGCGTCAGGCGATCGAAGCGCTCTTCGGGGGCCGAGTCGAGGTTGAGGCCATGCAACGCGTCAATACGTGCAGCTTCGTTGGCAGGTTTTCCGGGCACCAGCATGCGCACACTCCGTAGACAGTCATGCGTTCAGCGTAGCGCTAAATCGCCGAGGCTTCACATTTGCGCCACCGGGCACGGCCCGCCGGCATCGGCCCACAGCTTGAATTGCGCGACGAAAATGTCGTGCGGGACCGGTACCGGCGCGCGCCCTGCCCCGGGATTCCAGCCCCAGAGCACCAGCTTGTCTTCGCTGACGTGTTTTAACAGGGCGGCGAAGTCGCGATCGCCGTTGCTTGCGCGATCCTTGATCATTGCGCAGAGCTTGTCCGAGGGCAGGCCGATCCAGGCCATTTTGTGCGCCGCCGGTGGCAGGCTCCAGTGCGGCGCACCCGGCGGCGCGTGAGGGCCGTAACTGGCCGGCGGGTTGCTTTCGGCGTGGCAGGTCGCGCATGGCAAACCGGCGGCGCCCTTGCCGTCCATGCCGCGCACCACATTCATCGCGTGGGGGATGCCGGCGTCGAACTGCAACGGCGAATCGCCGGGAATGTGGCAGTTCTGGCAGCGCGGGCTCTGGAACACTTTCTGCACCGTGGCGAAGGCTTTCAGAGCTTCCTGATCTTCGGCAAACAGGTCCGAGGCGTAGCCACCGAGACCAAGCAAAACGACGGTGCCCAACACAAGATGTCGTTTCATTTCACACCCCCGACAGTTGCAGTGGCAGTTCGCGCAGGCGTTGCCCGGTCAAGGCGAACACTGCGTTGGCCACGGCCGGCGCGGTCGGTGGCACGCCGGGCTCACCGATGCCGCCGGGTTTTTCGCTGCTGGGGACGATATGCACTTCCACCACCGGCATTTCGTTGAGCCGCAACACCTGATAATCGTGATAGTTGGACTGCACGACGCCGCCGTCCTTGACGGTGAGTTTGCTGTGCAACGCCATGCCGAGACCGAAGGTGATGCACGATTCCATCTGCGCGGCGATGCTCTGCGGATTCACCGCAATGCCGCAGTCCACCGCGCAGACCACCCGATGCACGCGGATCGCCAGATTGTCCTGCGACACCTCCGCCACTTGCGCCACGTAGCTGCCGAACGACTCGTGCACCGCCACGCCGAGGGCATGCCCGTCCGGCAACGGTGCGCCCCAATTGGCCTTCTCCACCGCCAGATTGAGCACGCCGAGGTGGCGCGGGTGCGCCTTGAGCAACGTTCGCCGGTACTCCACCGGATCCTTGCCCGCCGCCGTCGCCAGTTCATCGATCAGCGATTCCATGACGAAACCCGTGTGGGTATGGCCCACCGAACGCAGCCACAACACATTGATGCCGGTCTGCGGCGAGTGCAGATCGACCTGATGATGAGGCAGATCCTTGATATACGGACTGTCAGCCACGCCCTCGACCGACGTCGCATCGATGCCGTTCTTGACCATCGCTGCCTCGAGCATCGTCCCGGCCATGATCGACTGACCGACCAGCACATGCTGCCAGCTCATCGGCAAACCATCAGCACCCAGTCCGACCTGCGCCTTGTGCAGATACATCGAGCGGTAGTAGCCGCCGCGAATGTCATCTTCGCGCGCCCACACGGTTTTCACCGGCAGGCCCGCCGCTTTCGCCACTTGCACGGCTTCGGCGACGAAATCCGAAGTCGGATTGGCACGGCGACCGAAGCCACCGCCGAGAAATTCGGTGTGAATTTCGACCTGCTCGGGCTTGAGCCCGGTGATCTTGCTGGCGACCATTTGGTCCAGCGTCTGAAATTGCGTGCCGGTCCAGATTTCGCATTTGCCGGCGCTGATTTTCACCGTGCAATTGAGCGGTTCCATCGGTGCGTGGGCCAGATACGGCACGCTGTATTCGACCTCGATTTTCTTCGCGGCTTTGCCGAAATTGGCCTTGACGTCCCCCGCCTGAGTGGCGGAAGTGCCCGGCGTCGCCGTCAGTTTGCGGAAACTCTCCAGCAGTTTTTCACTGCTCATGTCGGCCAGCGGCCCGAGATCCCAGTCAACCTTCAGCGCATCGCGGCCCAGCTTCGCCGCCCAGAAATGCTCGGCCACCACCGCTACTCCGCTGGGCACCTGTACCACCTTGTGCACGCCGGGGATTGCCAGCGCTGCGGCGCCTTCAAAGGATTTCACCGTGGCACCGAACACCGGCGCGCGGGCGACCATCGCGGTCATCAGGCCTTCGAACTGCACGTCCATGCCGAACTTGGCGCGGCCGGTGATCTTTTCCGGGGTGTCGAGGCGCTTGGTTGGTTTGCCGATGACTTTCCAGTCCTTGGCTTCCTTGAAAGTGATGGTTTTCGGGTCCGGCACCGGCAGTTGCCCGGCGGCATCAGCCAGTTCGCCGTAGGTCGCGCGTTGGTCCCCGGCGATGACCACGCCGGACTCCGTGCGGATCGTCGACGGCGCGACGTCGAAGCGTTTCGCTGCCGCTTCCACCAGCATCTGCCGCGCCGTCGCCCCGGCCAGTCGATAACGGTCGAATTCCATCCAGGTCGAGGTCGAGCCACCGGTGATCTGCATGCCGCCAAACGCCGGCAAGCCGTAATCGGCCGCCGAGGCTGGCGAGTGTTGCACGCTGATTTTCGACCAGTCGGCGTCCAGTTCTTCGGCGATCAGCATGGTCAGGCCGGTCCAGATGCCCTGGCCCATTTCCGAATGGCCGAGCAGCACGGTGACGCTGTTGTCCGCCGCGATGCGCAGGAACGCGTTGGGCTCGAAGGTCTTGTTCTGATTTTCTGCCGCCCGGGCAAAACGATTGGCCCCGGGCACTACAAACGCCACCATCAGGCCGCCGCCCAGCACGGCGCTGCCTTTGAGAAACCCGCGACGCGATAGCGGACCGTTCATCGTTCATCTCCCAGAGAATGACTCAGCCGATTTCGGCGGCGCGTTTGACCGCCGCGCGTATGCGCGGATAGGTACCGCAGCGGCAGATATTGCCGGAGAGCGCCTGATCGATATCGCTGTCGGTGGGCTTGGGAATTTTCGCCAGCAACGCGGCGGCGGACATGATCTGCCCGGACTGGCAGTAACCGCACTGCACCACGTCCAGCTCGGCCCAGGCCTGCTGCACCGGGTGCGAGCCATCGGTGGACAAGCCCTCGATGGTGAGGACTTTCTGCCCATGGGCGACGGCAGTGGCCGGAGTGATACAGGAACGTAATGGCGCGCCGTCGACGTGCACGGTGCAGGCGCCGCACTGGGCCATGCCGCAGCCGAACTTGGTCCCGGTCAGGTGCGCGACGTCGCGCAGAACCCAGAGCAGCGGCATGTCGGCGGGGACATCGAGCTCCTGATCCTTGCCATTGATATTCAGGGTCAGCATCGGCGGATTTCCTCAGGCTCACGGTGGTGCGAAGGGGCGTCGCTGTGGTCGGAAAAACCTACGGACGCCCGCGCTTATCCCTTTCAGCAAAGCCTAATTTGCGCTTGAAGCCAGACGTTGTGACCAGCGGTCATGCAGATCGCGACTTTGCTCCTACAGTTGATAACGGCTCGCAGTGAGTCGTCGTACCTCTGCACTTTCGGTACGCGACACATCGCGTTTGACCTTCCTTTGAGTCAGGAGCATTACCCATGGGCTTTGTCACCACTCGAGACGGCGTCGACATCTTCTACAAGGACTGGGGCCCGCGCGACGCGCCGGTAATCCACTTCCACCACGGCTGGCCGCTCAGTTCGGATGACTGGGATGCGCAGATGCTGTTCTTTCTCGCGCAGGGCTTTCGGGTGATTGCTCATGATCGACGCGGGCATGGCCGCTCCAGCCAGGTCTGGGACGGCCATGACATGGATCACTACGCCGACGATGTGCTGGCCGTGGTCAATCATCTGGGTACGAGCAACGTTGTGCATGTCGGCCACTCCACCGGCGGCGGCGAAGTGATCCACTACATTGCCCGACATGGTCAGGACAAGGTCAGCAAAGCGGTATTGATCAGCGCCGTACCACCGCTGATGGTGCAGACAGAAAGCAACCCGGGCGGTTTGCCGAAATCGGTGTTCGATGGCTTTCAAGCGCAGTTGGCGGCGAATCGCGCACAGTTCTATCGCGATGTGCCGAGCGGCCCCTTCTACGGTTACAACCGCCCCGGCGCCGAGCCCTCCGAGGGAATCATCGCCAATTGGTGGCGCCAAGGCATGATCGGCGGCGCCAAGGCGCATTACGACGGCATCGTCGCGTTCTCGCAGACCGACTTCACCGAAGACCTGAAAAAGTCACCGTGCCGGTTCTGGTCATGCACGGCGAGGACGACCAGATCGTGCCCTACGCCAACTCCGGGCCGTTGTCAGCGAAACTGCTGCCCAACGGCACGCTGAAGTCGTATCCGGGCTTTCCGCATGGCATGCCAACGACGCAGGCAGAGACGATCAATGCGGATTTGCTGGCGTTTATTCGCGGGTAATCACCTCAATAAGGATTACCGCGATATTGGCAAATACTGATCCCCTGTGGGAGCGGGCTTGCCCGCGAAGGCGTCTCTCCAGTCTAGTTAGCTGCGAATGACACTCCGCTTTCGCGAGCAAGCTCGCTCCCACAGCTGGTATCGGGTTTATCCGACACAGACTGGTCGGCGGGAAGGCCGCCATCGCTGGCAAGCCACACACAGGGATGAGGGTAGATCCGCTGCTCATTCGTATCCTTAAGATAGCTATCGCGAGCAAGCTCACTCCTACAGAAAAGCAAAGCAGCGCAGCTGCCCGCGGCACAGCCGCCCCACTCAACAATGAGCGCAAGCTCGAGTGCTCTTGATCTTGATCCACCGGCGACGTCGGAAGGCTGAGTGGAGGGATTGATCCGGGCGTGGGAGCGCAGCGACCGTCTGGCGCAGCCAGACACAGCGGAAGGAGGTGCAGCGAAGCAAACCGGAGCCGCTGCGCCCGGATCGATCCCGCAGCGAAGGAACCCGAGCCTGCGAGGGCCGAACGCAGGAGCAAGCCTTTGGGTTACCTTTTTGGCGTTTGAAAAAGGTGACCCGCCGTAAGGGCGGAACCCTAAGCAGCCGTTACCGCAGCAACAGATATGTACTCGGTCAACCAGAACAAATCACCGCTCGACAAAAACCTTCGCGAGCAGGCTCACTCCTACATAAATCGCAGGCGTGCTGAAGAATCAATCCCCTATCCCTCTGCCCGCCCTTTGCCTTCACGATCCCCCGGTAGTGCCTGGCCAGCGGAAAATCCGGCAGCCAGGATTCGCGACGCACAGTCCAGCTCTCATAGGTGGGTTTCAACTGATCCGGCGCATCCAGCGCGCCGAGGTTCACCTCGACCTCATCACCACTGCGGTTGAACACCGACGAGCCACAGCGCGGGCAGAAATGTCGACCTTGATACTCGTGGGTTTCACCGCTAATGGTCACAGCGCCCTCAGGAAATATCGCCGAGGCATGAAACAGCGCGCCGTGGACCTTGCGACAGTCCAGGCAATGGCACAGTCCAACCCGGTAAGGCTCGCCAGAAACTTGAAAGCGCACAACGCCGCACAGGCATCCGCCGGCAAATATATTCATGGTTCAGCTCCATCGCGCCCGTGGTGTCACGTCCCCCAGAGCCTATAACAGTCGGGGCTGCAATGCAGGCCATGTTTCAGATGAAAGAACTCGATGTTGCCGCGCTGCAACAGGCATTCGCGGGCCAGAGCTAATACACTCAGACGCTGACCTGCCGGGACGATCACGATGAAACACGCCGCTGCGAAAAACCCCGAGAAAGCCCCGCGCTTCTGGCGCGACGACGCCCTGCCCTTCATCGAAGCGCGGGCGATCGATGATGGTCGTGAGGTCTGTTATGCGCGGCATTCCCATGCGCACTTTTCCATCGGCGCAATCACCGCCGGGCGCAGTACTTATGTGCATGAACAGGCGCAGTACGAGGTGGCGGCCGGCACCGTGGTGCTGATGAATCCCGGCGATGTGCATGCGTGCAATCCGATCGATGATCAGCCGTGGTCGTATGTGATGTTGTATGTCGAAACGCCGTGGCTGACCGATTTGCAGCATCAGTTGGGGTTTGCCGCTGAGCTGGAGTTTCGGCGTTTTTCCGACACGCATCTGGCCGATGCCGAGTTGTTCGGCAAGTTGATGGGGTTATATGAAGTGTTGGTTGACGATCAGTTGGAGGCGCTGGCGAAACAGAGCGCGGCTGTGGAGTTTTTCAGTGATTTGCAGCTGCGTCTGAATCCTGCTGCTCAGCCGATACGTGAGCCTAACTTCAAGCTGGAACGTGCCGCTGATTTCATCCGGGGACATTGCACCGAAGTGCTCAGCCTCGAGGCGATCTGCGCAGCGGCGCAGCTGTCGCCGTCGTACCTGATTCGAGCGTTCAAGCAGCGTTACGGGATGACGCCCCATGCCTTCGTGGTCAACCAGCGCATCCAGTTCGCCCGCGAGCGCTTGCGCAGCGGGCGGTTGATTGCCGATGTGGCGCTAGAGGCTGGATTCGCCGATCAGGCGCATTTTCAGCGAGCGTTCAAACAGCATCTGGCGGCGACGCCGGGGCAGTATCGCGGCTGAGTTTTATCTGCCGTACATGCAAACCCCTGCACTCGTCAGCGCCTACAGAAAATCAGGTGATCAGGAGATAAAGCGCACTCACCGCCAGCAACAACGCCATCACCCGGTTGAACCAGCGCATCCCCGCCGCGTTGCTCAGATAGCCGCGCAAAAACGTCCCGGCATACGCCCAGCAGCCCACCGACAGATAGCAGATCACCAGATACACCGCCGCAAACTGCCAGACCAACCGTGCCTCGCCATCAGCGACAAACGCGCCCATGCCGGCCACGCACGCCAGCCAGGCCTTGGGGTTGAGCCATTGCATCACCGCGCCATAGAGCATCGACGGTGCGCGGCCGGACTCGCGGGTGTTCAATTGGCCGTCATCGCTGGCCAGTTTCCAGGCCATGAACAACAGAAACGCCACCCCGGCCCATTGCACCACCCGCGTCATGAACGGCCACAGTTGCAGCACCTCATGCAGGCCCAGGCCCATCAGCACCAGCAACAGCACAAACCCCAACGTCGCCCCGGCGACATGCCGCTGGCTGGCGCGGAACCCGTACTGCGCGCCGGAACTCAAGGCGACAATATTGACCGGCCCGGGGGTGATGGAAGCGGCCAGGGCAAATGCCGCCATGGAAAGAATCAGACTCATTGCACACCTGCTTCAAACGAGGAACGAGGTGGCTACGGTAGCGAGCTCCGGGGGTGCGGTATTGAAGAAAATGCCCCTGAGGATGCGAATCCTCTGGCGAAAGCGGTGTGTCAATCAACCCAATGTTGGCTGGGCTGACGCCTTCGCGAGCAAGCCCGCTCCCACCGGGTTGTGTGTGAAATGCAATCTCGGGCCTACCGCAAAACCTGTGGGAGCGAGCTTGCTCGCGAAAGCGGTGTGTCAATCAACCCTATGTTGGCTGGGCTGACGCCTTCGCGAGCAAGCCCGCTCCCACCGGGTTGTGTGTGAAATGCAATCTCGGGCCTACCGCAAAACCTGTGGGAGCGAGCTTGCTCGCGAAAGCGGTGTGTCAATCAACCCTATGTTGGCTGGGATGACGCCTTCGCGAGCAAGCCCGCTTCTACAGGGGCACTCAAGCCAGACGCGGTACGGTGAAGCGGAATTCGCTGCCCTGCCCCGGCTCGCTCTCGGCGACGATCTGGCCGCCATGGGCTTCGACGATGCCTTGGGTGATGTACAAACCCAGGCCCGTGCCGGTCGGGTTGCCTTCTTTGACCGTCCAGTAACGATCAAACACATGCGGCAAGTGCTCTTTGGGAATGCCTTCGCCGCTGTCGCGCACGATGAAGACAATTTCATCGCCCACCGATTTGGCGTGTACGCCGACGGTGCCCATGCGTGGGGTGAACTTGATGGCGTTGCCGACCAGGTTCGACAGCACCTGAAACAACCGCTCGGGGTCGGCATGGATGCGCAAATCAGGATCGGCCTGGAAGGAAATGCTGATGTCCTTGTCATGGGCCAGCGGCGACAGCAGCGACTGCGCCTCTTCGAAGATCAGCCCGACGTCCAGCGGTTGCGGTGTGATGGAATAGCGCCCGGCGTCGATTTTCGAAGTATCGAGCAGGTCCTCCAGCAGCGTATTCATCCGCGCCGTGGCCTGCTGCATGGTGTCGATCGCCGTAGAGATGCGCCGCGAAGTGTGCGCCCCTCCGAGCTGAAGGCTTTCTGCATCATGCCGCAGAGCATCGAAATCACCGTCATCGGGTTACGCAGATCGTGGGAAACCACCGCCACCAGTTCATCCCGCGCTCGCACGGCCTCTTGCTCGCGACGGACCTGGCGGGCCAGATCATTTTCCAGTGCCGAACGGCGCAGATCGTTGGCGGCGAACAGATCGCCGTGGCTCCATTTGGTGGAGATCCCGGCCATCTCGACTTTCCAGATCTCGAACGAGGTACGCGGCCGCAGGCGCAGGCCGGCGTCGGAGTTTTCCAGGTCCAGTGGTTTGCGCGGGTCACCGCTCCAGTTGATGTTTTCCTTCACTTCCGGGCGGAACCACAGCACGCCGTTGTCCACCGGTTTGGGCAGGCTCAAGGCGAGCACACCGCTGGCCACCGCCTGATACTGCGCCGCCGGCGGATAAACGCTGGACAGATGATGGCTGGCAAACACCGGCTCGCCGCGCGCCTGCAGCCATTTGTGCAGCGCGCGAATTTCTTCCGGCTCAGGGCAGTTGCCGTAGCGGTGCAATTGCTTGTCTTCGATGATCGCGATGCCACCGGCATTGACCAGCGCCATCAACGTCGCCGGCTGCTGGGCGAGGCCGTCGAACACGTTCTGCGGCGAATCGACCATCGCCTGATTGAGCCGCGCCAGCGCCTCGACCTTCTCTTCACGCTGACGGGTCAGTTCAAGGGTTTCCATCGCACTGATCTGCAACGAGAGGACTTGGCCGATGGTCTGGCAGGCCATGCGCAATTCATGCGGCACGTGCAGCGGCTGGCGGTTGCCGCAGCTGATCAGGCCCCAGAGCTTGTCGCCCTTGAGCAGGGAAATGCTCATCGACGACAGCACGCCCATGTTTTTCATGTACTGGCAGTGAATCGGCGAGACGCTGCGCAGCGTGGCGAAACTGAGGTCCAGCGGTGTCTGCGTGTCCGGGCGCAACTTCGGCACCAGTGGCACCGGCTGATAATCGGCGTTGGGGATGATCCGCAGCCAATTGGTGCGATACAGCTCGCGCGCCTGCTCGGGAATGTCCGAGGCCGGGAAGAACAGGCCGTTGAACACTTCCATCGACGGATCGGAGGCTTCAGCGATGACCTGACCGTGGCCCTCCTCCTCGAAACGATAGATGAGCACCCGGTCGTAACCGGTCATCGCCTGGATTTCCTTGACGCTGATGTCGTACAGGGCCTGCAGCGTGGTTGCCGCTTGCAGGCGCTGGAGCATGCGGCCCAGATGAGTCTTGACCCCGGCGACGTTGCGCGGCTGGAAATTCTGTACGTGGATCTCAAGCTCAAGAATCAGCACGTCCTGATGGCGATGCAGCAACCCTTCGAACGCGGTGCCGTTGAGCTCGAAACGCAGTGGCGCCGCTTCGGAGAATGTCGTCTGCTGCAGGGCTTCGAGCACTTGCGCGGCGTGCTCGGCGCCGATCAGGCTGTGCAGTGGCTGGCCGATCAGCGATTCGGGCGCACGGGCCAGCAGAGTTTCGACGTTGGCACTGACCTGAATGATCTGCAGCGCAGGCTCGGTCAGGGTCAGTAGCAAACCATGGGGCTGGATCGCGCCGGGAAAGCGGATCGGCTCGTCGGCACAGTTGGCCAGCAGTTCTTCAAAGGCTTGTTGGTCTTGCGGGTTCATGCCAGTACCTCCTGGCGCTCGAGCCACTGCTCGAAACAGCTGAATGTGGTTTGTGCTGCGCTGACCACGGCCGCGCGTTCGCTGGCCGCCATGGGCCGGTTGCTCAGGTATTCAATGAACTCGCGCCAGCGCCGCCCCGTGGCAGCGCCGTAGACATCGAGAAACGCGGCGCCGTTGTCGGCGTCCAGATTCAGCCGCGCGGCGATTTCCCGTCGCAGGATCTGCCCGCCGAGAGTCGCGCCTTCAAGCACGTACAGAACGCCAAGGCTGGCAGCGCTGGAGTCGATAACCGGCAGATCCTCACACAGTGGCAAATCATCAGCGGTTGCGCCCAGCGCGCGCAGGTCGGCGCGCAGGGTTTGAGCCTTCAGACGCGGCGTCAGGTTGAAATCGTCCGGGACCGCACCACTGGCGAGCAACGCCTGTTCCAGCGGTTGATAGAAACCGTAATAGGCCTGCATCAAGCGCTCGAAAGCGGGGGTATCGAGGGTGTCGGAGAAAAAGGAAGGCGTTTTTCCAGTGCGATGTGCAGTTCGGCTGTGCCGGCCCGCAGATCCTGCAGCACCGGTGGCACATAAACCTCACGGGCCTTTGCTTGCATGTAGATCGCTCTTGGTGGGACCCGGCAGGGGCCATTCTGGGTGGGCTCGACGTGGGGAGGAATTTATCACGACAGACAGCGTTTCTGCCTGCCAGGGCGATTATTTCTGCCGAACCGCGACCCTATGACACGTTCAGAGTGGCGCCGGATCAAAAAGTTCGACCCGCGCCACATCTGCCAATCTCAGGGCTTGAGATCGGGATCGCTGTCCAGATTCTTCTGCTGCACAGCGTCGATATTGCCCGGCGGGTTTTGCGCCGGGGCCTGATCGATGCCCGGTGGTGGCGTAAGTTGCAGCACTTCGCTGGTGTAGCGCCACTCCTCCATGACCTTGTCCGGGTGCTCGTTCAGGCGCGTGCCATAACTGGGCACGATCTGGCGCAGCTTGTCCTGCCACGGCGCCGAGGCCAGTTTGTCCTTGAACACCTTGCCCATCAGATCAAGCATGATCGGCGCGGCGGTCGAGGCCCCCGGCGACGCGCCGAGCAGCCCGGCAATGCTGCCGTCCTTGGAAGCGACCACTTCGGTACCGAGCTTGAGCACCCCGCCCTGCTGTTCATCCTTCTTGATGATCTGCACGCGCTGGCCGGCCTGCCACAGTCGCCACTCCTCTTTCTTCGCATGGGGAAGTAGGTGCGCAGCGCCTCGAAACGGTCGTCATCGGACTGCATCAACTGGCCGGCGAGGTATTGCACCAGATCGAACTCGCGCACGCCGACCCGAACCATCGGCCAGAGATTGTGCAGGGTCGTACTGGCCGGCAGATCAAAATACGAACCCTCTTTCAAGAACTTGGTGGAGAACGTGGCGAACGGCCCAAACAGAATCACCCGTTTGCCATCGAGCACCCGCGTATCGAGGTGCGGCACCGACATCGGTGGCGCGCCGGTCGAAGCGATCCCATAGGCCTTGGCCATGTGCTGTTGCGCGACTTCGGGATTATCCGTGACCAGGAACGAACCACCCACCGGGAACCCGGCGTAGTCTTTCGCTTCCTCGATCCCGGACTTCTGCAGCAGCGGCAACGCCGCCCCACCCGCTCCGATAAACAGGAATTTCGCGTCGGTGGCGGCCGTGGTGCCGTCCTTGAGGTTCTTGTACTCAACGTGCCACGAGCCATCGTCGTTGCGCGTGATGTCGCGCACTTCCGTGGACAGCTTGAGGTTGAAGTTGTCGCGGCTTTGCAGATGGCTGACGAACTGCCGGGTGATCTCGCCGAAATTGACGTCGGTGCCGATCGGCGTCCAGGTGGCGGCGATCTTCTGCGTCGGATCGCGCCCCTCCATCATCAACGGCACCCATTGCTTGATCTGCTCCGGGTCTTCGGAATACTGCATCGGCCGGAACAAGGGGCTGGCCTGCAACGCCTCGTAGCGTTTCTTGAGGAAACGGATGTTGTCATCGCCCCAGACGAAACTCATGTGCGGCGTGGAGTTGATGAACGAACGCGGATTCTTCAGCACGCCGGTTTTCACCTGCCAGGCGAGGAACTGGCGGGTGATCTGGAACGCCTCGTTGATCTCGACAGCCTTGGTGATGTCGACCTTGCCGTCCTTCTCCGGCGTGTAGTTGAGTTCGGCGAGCGCCGAGTGGCCGGTGCCGGCGTTGTTCCAGCCGTTGGAGCTTTCCTCGGCGACCTGGTCCAGACGCTCGACCATTTCCATCGACCAGCCCGGCTCCAGTTCACTGAGCCAGACCGCCAGCGTCGAGCTCATGATGCCGCCGCCGACCAGCATCACGTCGACCCGTTTGGTTTGTTCGGCGTACGCCTGGCCAATGCCGACCGAGAGGGTCAAGGCGACCAGTGCGCATTTGCGCATCGGATGGTTCATAAAGGCCTCCTTCGGCTCTGTCGGCGCTAGTGCGAGTTTAGTCGGCGCTGTCGTTCTGCACGGACGGATCACCATTGGCCGGCACGCTGCTGTCGGGAACGGGTTTCGATGGGTTGTTCTCTTCGGCACCGGGATAACCCGGCAGACCGCGAGTATCGTCAGGTGTCATGACATCTTCGTTGTCGCGGCTCACATCCCAGTCGGTGGTGGCGTTCGGGTCTTCATCGCGCCCGGCGGTGCCGATGACGAAGCCGTCGTCGTTGGGATTGAGGGTTTCGTTGAGCGCTTTGTCGTTGCTGGACGGGTTGTTCATGTCTGCCTCCAGAGCACATTGGTAGGACCTTTTTTGAAAACCACGGGCTTTCCAAGTGCAATGGAAAAGACCAACGGTGCATTTCGCGGCGCTGGTCGCCTGGCGTGAACCACCGCTGCCGCGCGCGGTTCCCATGAGAAACAGTCGCTCGAGCAGCGCCATGACCAGCCCGCGATTTGGCATCGAAGAAGAATTTTTCCTGACCGACCTGCAGACCCTGCGCATGGTCGGCAGCCCTTCGCAGCCGGCCATCGAGGCATGTCGTGCGGCGCTGGGCGCGTGGTTTGCCACGGAGATGTTTCAGGGGCAGATAGAGGTGGCTTCGCCGGTGTTCAGCGACTTTGAGCATGCCGGCGATTTCTTGCGTGGCAGCCGTCAGGCCTTGCGCGCAGCGCTTGCGCCGTTTGGTCTGGGCGTGCTCAGCGCCGGCAGCCATCCGCTGGCTGACTGGCGAGCACAGATGCCGACCGAAGAAGAACATTTCCAGGGCTTATTCGAACGCTACGGTCATGTCGCGCGGCGCAGCGTAGTGTCAGGTCTGCACGTGCACGTCGAGGTCGCGCAGCCGCTGGACCGCATCGCGGTGATGAATGAAGTGCTGCCGTGGACGCCGCTGCTGTTGGCATTGAGTTGTTCTTCGCCCCTCTGGAATGGCGTCGCCAGTGGTTTCATGAGTTATCGGCAGACGGCGTGTGACGAGTGGCCGCGCATGGGCATCCCGCCGCTGTTTGCCGATCAGCGCCATTACGATGAGCACGTGGCATTTCTCACGCGCATCGGTGCGATCACGCAGCCCGCCGAGTGCTGGTGGGGCGTGCGTCCGTCGGCGCGTTTTTCGACGCTCGAACTGCGTATGACAGACGCTTGCCCCTGGGTCGACGACGCGCTGACCCTGGCAGCGTTTTTCCGTGTACTGGTGGCCCACGCCAGCGCGCAGCGGCGCCCTGGATTGCTGTATGACCAGACCGCGCGTTCGATGCTGGAAGAAAATCGTTGGCGGGCCAAACGCCTGGGCACTCATGCGCGCTTTCTGGTCGAAGGCATCGACGGCGACTGTTCGATCGCGCAGTGGCTGGAGCTGGCCGAGCAGCGCTTCGCCGATACCGCGCAGGCCTTGGGCGCGGCGCAGTTGTTCGATCAGGCTCGCGCGGTCATCGCCAGCGGCACCAGCGCCGATCGGCAACTGGCGCTGTTCGAGCAAGCATCTGAACAACCGCAAAACGACCGCTCGGCGCTGGCGCAAGTGAGCGAACTGTTGCTTCAGGAAACGTCTGGCTGAGCAATCTCGGACGCGCCCTTGAGTTCGACCTGATTGCCGTCCGGGTCGAAACAGTACAACGACAGGCCATAGCCCTCGGCGCCGAAACGTCTGGCGGCTTTTTCCACGGTCAGCCCGAAGGATTGCAAATGAGCACTGAGCGCGGCTTCGTCGAACGGCTCGATGCGCAGGCAGAAGTGATCGACGTTGCGCTTGTGGGCCTGCGCTGCGCCGCCGCCCTTGCGCCCGAGCTCGCCCGCCAGGTCGACCAGATCGATCATCGACGTGCCGGCCCGCAAATGCACCAGCCCCAGCGGAGCGTTATGCCTGACCACTTCGGCGCCGAACACTTTGCCGTAGAAATCGATGCTGCGTTGCAGGTCAGCAACGCGCAGGACGATATGGTCTATGTGCTGAATGGAAAACGGATGCATGGGCTGGCTTCCTTGAAAGCGGCGATCCGCTCATTGTGCGGCACAAGCGAAAAAATTCACTGTCGATTTTTCGGTGGAGCCATCGACAAAGCGGATTTACTCTCAGCCCATGAACATACCAGCCGCTGTCCTGCCGCCCCACGCCGAAATGGTTCGCGCCATGCTCGAGCGCGACACTGCCTATGAAGGCGTGTTCTTCACGGCCGTTAAAACCACCGGGATCTTTTGCCGCCCCAGTTGCACGGCGCGCAAGCCGAAACCGGAAAACGTCGAATTCTTCGCCCACGCCGACGAATGCCTGTGCGCCGGTTATCGCGCCTGCCTGCGCTGCAAACCGCTGGACGCGGCCGCCATCGCCCCGGATTGGGTGCAGCGCCTGCTCAACGTAGTGGACGCCGATCCGGAACGGCGCTGGAGCGATGCGCAATTGCTTGCTGAAGGCATCGAACCGCTGAAGCTGCGGCGCTGGTTCAAACAGCATTTCGGCATGACCTTCCACGCCTGGCTGCGCACCCGTCGCCTCGGCATGGCCTTGGGCGGAATCAGGCAAGGCACGTCGATCGATCACGCCGCGTTCGACTCCGGCTATGAATCGCTGAGCGGTTTTCGCGACGCGTTTCAGAAATCTTTCCACATCACCCCTGGCCGCGCCGCCAACAGTGAGCCGTTGCTGTTCACCCGCCTGACCACGCCGCTGGGGCCGATGATCGCCATGGCCGAACGTCGCGGACTGGTGCTGCTGGAGTTTCTTGATCGCCCGGCGCTGACCCGCGAGGTCGAAGCCCTGCAGAACCGTTATGGCTACGCCGTCGCGCCGGGGCACAACGCGCATTTGCAGCAGATCGAAGTGGAGCTGGCGGATTACTTCGCCGGCAAACTCACACAATTCAGCGTGGCACTGCATCTGCCCGGCAGCGCGTTCGCCCGCGAGGTCTGGGCGGCGCTGCTGCAAATCCCCTATGGCCACACCAGCACGTACGGCGCTATCGCCGCCGGGCTGGGCAAACCCGGCGCCAGCCGTGCGGTCGGCCTGGCCAATGGGCACAATCGTCTTTCGATATTGGTGCCGTGCCACCGGGTGATTGGCGCAGACGGCTCGCTGACCGGCTATGGTGGCGGACAACCGCGCAAGGCGTTTCTGCTCAGGCTGGAGAACGCTGCACTGCAAATGACTCAACAACTGGCTTTTTGAAGCATGCAATCCATCAGGCAAAAAGGGGATCTGGATGAGTACGACCGGTTCACGGCAGCATGGCTGACGGGTATGACCTGGCCAGCGCTTTTCTGGCCGCTACAGACGCTGACTGGCAACGCCATATCCGCGCGGTTGGCCCGTGTTTGCATCAGCCACATCCGGCGCGCGATCCCTATGAGTCGCTGGTCCGCGCGATTGCCTATCAGCAACTGCACGCCAAGGCTGGCGATGCGATTCTCGGGCGTTTGGTGGGTTTGTTTCCCGGACAGGCGTTTCCGCGTCCGGAGCAGATTTTGGCTACTGATGTCGAGCGCCTGCGTGCTTGCGGGTTTTCAGCGAGCAAGATCGCCACGATTCAGGGGATTGCCCAGGCGACGCTGGATGGCGTGGTGCCGGATTACCCGACTGCGCGGGCGATGGACGATGAAACGCTGATCGAACGCCTCACCAGTCTGCGCGGCGTCGGTCGCTGGACAGTGGAAATGCTGCTGATCTACAGCCTCGAACGCATGGACATCCTCCCCGCCGATGACTTTGGCGTGCGCGAGGGTTATCGACGTTTGAAAGGCCTGGAAATCCAGCCGACACGCAAAGAAATGATCGAAATCGGCCGAGCCTGGAGCCCGTATCGCACGGTGGCGGCGTGGTATTTGTGGCGGGTGGGCAGGGGCTAGGCATCAAACGGCGTCAACTCAACCATCTGCACTGAATTTGCTGCCCTATTCGTGAGCAAGCCCACTCCCACATTCAATTGGCGACAGGCGCAAAATCTTCCAACACCATCAATCCCCTGTGGGAGCGGGCTTGCTCGCGAAAGCGTCGGGTCAGGCAGCATCACTGCTGACCGTACCGCCGCCTTCGTGAGCAAGCCCACTCCCACATTCAACTGGCGACAGGCGCAAAATCTTCCAACACCATCAATCCCCTGTGGGAGCGGGCTTGCTCGCGAAAGCGTCGGGTCAGGCAGCATCACTGCTGACCGTACCGCCGCCTTCGTGAGCAAGCCCACTCCCACATTCAACTGGCGACAGGCGCAAAATCTTCCAACACCATCAATCCCCTGTGGGAGCGGGCTTGCTCGCGAAAGCGTCAGGTCGGGCAACATCGCTGCTTAATCCCCTCAGCAGGAGTCTGATGCGCAGACACATCCTGCCAACAATCATCACATCCGGCTCTTCCAGCTCGGCTAGCCTTTCACTCCAATCAATCATGAACAAGGCAAAGGAATGCCCGAACGATATTCGTCTCACCGTCTCAGAATCGGCCGCTTTTGCGAACAGAACCGCATTTACCTGCTCACGGCCAACACCTTGCATCGCGAGCCGGTTTTCAAGAATCACGATCTCGGCAGATTAGTAGCTAACCAGTTCCAGCGAGCGCAAACAGAAGGTTTGGCCGATACGTTGGCCTGGGTGGTCATGCCGGATCATTTCCACTGGTTGGTCCAGTTGCAAAATGGAACACTGGGACAACTGATGTGCCAGACGAAGTCCCTGAGCACCAGAGCCATCAATGTGGCGAGCGGTCGAACAGGTAGCCTGTGGCAGCAGGGTTTTCATGATCGTGCGCTACGGCAAGAAGAGAGTCTGGTGCAAATGGCCAGATATGTAGTGGCCAACCCGCTACGCGCGGGTCTGGTGCAAAAGCTTGATGATTACTCACTCTGGGATGCAATTTGGGTCAGCCGAACCCTACCGCCGCCTTCGTGAGCAAGCCCACTCCCACATTCAATTGGCGCAGACGCAAAATCTTCCAACACCATCAATCCCCTGTGGGAGCGGGCTTGCTCGCGAAAGCGTCAGGTCAGGCAGCATCACTGCTGACCGTACCGCCGCCTTCGTGAGCAAACCCACTCCCACATTCAACTGGCGACAGGCGCAAAATCTTCCAACACCACAGATCCCTTTGGGAGCGGGCTTGCTCGCGAAGGCGTCAGGTCAGGCAACATCACTGCTGACCCTACCGCCGCCTTCGTGAGCAAGCCCACTCCCACACTCAACTGGCGACAGGCGCAAAATCTTCCAACACCATCAATCCCCCTGTGGGAGCGGGCTTGCTCGCGAAAGCGTCAGGTCAGGCAACATCACTGCTGACCCTACCGCCGCCTTCGTGAGCAAGCCCACTCCCACATTCGACCGGCGACAGGCGCAAAATCTTCCAACACCATCAATCCCCTGTGGGAGCGGGCTTGCTCGCGAAAGCGTCAGGTCGGGCAACATCGCTGCTGACCGTACCGCCGCCTTCGTGAGCAAGCCCACTCCCACATTCAACTGGCGGCAGACGCAAAATCTTCCAACACCACAGATCCCCTGTGGAGCGGGCTTGCTCGCGAAGCGTCAGGTCGGGCAGCATCATTGCTGATGTATCGCTCCATACAACGTCAATGCGCCCGATCCAGCCCCACCAGCAATGCGCTGTCGCGACTGTAGATGTCTGGCGCGTAGCGTACATGGCCGGTACTGTCGACTTGCGCCGTCCAGTAGGTCATCAGGATCGGCACCGGCGCCGACAAGCGAAATTCATGAGTCGTACCGCTTGCCAGCAACGTATCGGTGCGGGTCTTTTCCGCGGGGACAGCAGCAGGTCGCGCAGTTGCAGCGGATGCTCGACGCGCACGCAACCGGAGCTGAACGCTCGCGGCCCTTTGTCGAACAGCGCTTTGCTCGGCGTGTCGTGCAGGTACACCGAGAACGGGTTGGGGAATCGAATGACCATCTGCCCCAGCGGATTGCGTGGGCCGGCGTCCTGGCGCAGGAGGATATTGCCCGGGTTGTCCCAGTCGATGTCCGCAGCCGCCAGAGGCTGGCCGTTGGCGTCGAGCACTTGCAGGTTCTGGCGGCTGAGGAAGGTCTGGTCCTTGCGGATTTCCGGCAGCTTGTCTTCTTTCCAGATGGTCGGCGGCACGGTCCAGGTCGGGTTCAGTGTCAGGCGGGTGACGCGGGATTTGAGCAGTGGGGTCTGGCGCTCGGCGCGGCCGACCTGGGTGCGGGTCTGCCACACCGGTTGACCGCCCTGATACAGCGTCAGCTCAGCGGCCGCGACATTCACCACCAGCCCGCTGGGCTCCATGTCCTGAGCCATCCAGCGGAAACGTTCGAGATTGACGCGCAACTGATCGCGGCGGGTCAGCGGGCTGATGTTCAGTTCGGCAATGGTGCCCGGCCCGACCACACCGTCAGCCTGTAACGAATGAGTGGCCTGAAAATGCTTCACTGCCTCCACCAACACGTCATCGTAAGCATTTTCCGGCGGCACCAGCGCGTGGGCCAGATAGCCTTCGTTGTAGAGTCGTCGGGCCAGTTCCGGCACGCGCGGGTCTTCCATCGCCGGACGCAGCAACGGGCCGTTGCCCACCGGCTGCCATTGCGGCAAGGCTTGCAAGCGTTGCGCAGCATAAAGCTGGCGCAGACTTTGATACTGCGGCAGATGCGGACGCGCCAGATCGAACGCCGCAGGAATGTCGTTCATGCCCGGCACGGCAATGCTGAGCAATTGCGCCTGACGGTCGGTCTGCGGACCGTCGACATGCCACAGCGGTTCGAAATGCGATTGCAACAGACGACCGTAATGCAGATCCTGCAAGGCCTGCAGATAG
Source organism: Pseudomonas sp. B21_DOA (assembly GCA_030544685.1). Lineage (NCBI taxonomy): Bacteria > Pseudomonadati > Pseudomonadota > Gammaproteobacteria > Pseudomonadales > Pseudomonadaceae > Pseudomonas > Pseudomonas sp. B21_DOA. Next base: position 4,596,931 of record CP086683.1, read on the forward strand.
TTGCGGCTGATGTCGATGTCGGCGCACAGCTCACCATCCTGCGGCGGCGTTGTTGCGACGGCGTAGCGATTGGGATTCAAGCCATCATCGGCCAACAGCTGCAATTGCGCACGCAACGCCGGCAAGCGTGCCGGCTCCCTGCCCATACCGGCATCCAGTCCTGCTGTTCATAGAACGCCTGCAATTGGCTCAAGGCCGGGGCGTTGAGGCGCGCGGCAATCGCCGGGCACGACTGCGCGAGACTGATCAACACCGCTTGCAACGGGCTGCGGGGTTTCACCGGCAGTTGCGTCGCCGGTGTCGGCAGGGTTTCGAGCGGGGGCAGCGGCTCATCGGCGCAAGCGACAAACGGCGCAGCGAGCAAACAAATGCTCAAGTAGCATGCGTACTTTTTGAACAACTGCTTTACTCCAATCCATGGCCGTCCAGATGACGGCCAACCTTACATCAGGTGCGCTGAACAGTCAGGCTCGAACCGCGAGCCTGCGGGTATTGACTGGGAGTCAGGAGCCAAAGTGCCGTTTATGTAGCAAGTTGAGGACACTTTATAAAATGTTGACGTTTTTGCGCCGACTTCTGTTGAGCACCGCGACCCTTGTCGCCGTGACCAGTCCAGTATTTGCCGCCGGCAAGCCATCGCCGGTTCTCTACAACAGCCTCGCCCACGCCGCGCCGGAACTCAATCCCCAGGCGCTCAAAGGTGCATTGAACGCCATGCAATGCGCGGTCAACAACGGCGCGAAACCCTCGCGGCATCTGGCGATCATCGATTATTCGCAACCGTCCACCGAGCGCCGCCTGTGGATTTTCGATCTGAATAAAAAGAAGCTGGTGCTGCGCGATCTGGTCGCCCACGGCTCCAACTCCGGTGAGAATTTCGCCACGCAGTTTTCCAATCGCGAAGGCAGTTATCAGTCAAGTCTCGGCCTGTTCCGCACTCAGGAAAGCTACGAAGGTACTCACGGCTATTCGCTGCGCATGGACGGTCTGGAACCGGGTTTCAATGATCTGGCCCGTGATCGCGCGATCGTGATTCATGCCGCCAGTTACGTGAACCCGCTGTGGAGCAAGCGTCAGGGCCGTATCGGCCGCAGTCAGGGTTGCCCCGCCGTGCGGCCGCAGATTGCCAAACAGGTGATCGATCGCCTGAAGAACGGCCAGTTCATGTTTTCCTGGTACCCGGATCAGCGCTGGCTGCAAAAGTCACCGTACCTGAACTGCCAGCCGCAGCAGGTGGCGAGCATTCTCAATACCCACGCCAGTTAACGCGCATCGCCGCCGGCGGGTTTGTAGAACAGGAACCTGCCGGTCTGCGCGGTGTTGCGATAGGCCTTGGCCCAGCTCGGGTGCACGCCGCGATCGTGAAAATACAGGGCGCCGCGCGTGCGATCCTTGAGTTGACGGTTCAACGCCTTGCCAGCGATTTCCTTGGCCAGCGCGTATTCGGCATCCTCCTTGACCTGATCGGGCTTGCCGTCGCACCACCAGGAAAACTGGCAGTTGCCGGTTTCCGAGCCTTGCTTGACCACCGCGCACACCGTGTCGGGAAAGCCATCGTGGCCGAGGCGATTCATCACCACGCTGGCGACGGCTTCCATTTCCGGGGTGTCCTTGCCCTTGGCTTCCCAATAGATACTGCGCGCCAGACAGGTCAGCGGATCGTCCAGCGGCGCGGCGCCTGCCGGGTCCACCGCTTGCGCTTCGGTGGGAGTGATGGCTTCGGATTTCGGCGCCGGCGCAGCGCTGACTTTATCCGCCGCTTTCTCCTCGAGTACCTCGGCTTTCTGTTCAGCTTTGGCCTCGATCGGAGGCTGCGCGCCGGCCCATGCCGCACCGGTCAAAACGATACACAACAAACCGCCCGCCAAGCCTTTCGATCCCATGTCGGTTCTTCCGTCAGCGCCCGTGATGGGCAGAGTGTTACGTCGGGGAGACGCCCGGTTTGCGGGGTCTTCGCAGAGTGTAGCGAGCAAATGTGCGGGCGCACCAGCGGATAAAAAATCCGCTGAAAAGAAAAAGACATTCACTCATCGCAGGCCTTTCGCGCATCATGGGCGCATTCAGCTCAAGGGAGATTTCCATGCGCTTCATGCCGTCCGTTTTGCGTTGTGCCGCATTGTCGCTGGGTGTGGTGTTCGCCACCTCGGCGCTGGCCGGCGATGAACTGCAATTGATCGAGTCGATCAACAGCTATCGCAGCCAGCCGCAGCGTTGCGGCACGCAGGCATCGAACGAGTTGCCACCGCTGTCGGCCGATCCACGGCTGCGACTGCCGGCCAGCGGCGCGGTCGATCTGCAGCAGGCCATGACCAGCGCCCAGTACCCGATGGTCAACGTGCAGGCGATCACCCTCAACGGCCCGCGCGATGCGGCGTCAGCAATGAAGGCGATTCAGGAAAGCTTCTGTCAGGTGGTGCTCGACCCGCAGTTTGTCGATATCGGCGTCAACCGCGTTGACCGCGACTGGCGCATCGTCCTCGCGCGGCCGTTGCTGACGGCGAAACTCGGCGATGCGCAAAGCGAAGGGCAAAAGCTGCTGGCGCAACTCAATACCGCCCGCAGTCAGGCCCGTCGGTGCGGCGGCCAGTCCTTCGCGGCGGCAGCCCCGCTGGCATGGAACGCCACGCTGGGCACTGTCGCTCAGGATCACAGCCGCGACATGGCCAACAACAATTATCTCGACCACAAGGACCGCGATGGCCGCACGCCCGGCGACCGTGCCGAGCTGTCCGGCTATAGCGGCCAACTGGTCGGTGAAAACATCGCTGCCGGGCAAGACACCGTCGGCAAGGTCGTTGACGGCTGGCTCGCCAGCCCCGGGCATTGCGCCAATCTGATGAACCCGCAATACCAGGAACTGGGCGCCGCCTATGCGACCGATCCGAAAAGCAACGCCGGTATTTACTGGACGGCAATGTTTGGCGCACCGTAAGGCATCATCGACGCCGTCAATCACTCGGTCAGCCAGAGTGATTGGACGGCGTGGCGAGCGCAGCCTACCCTGCGCGGTCTACGCCCGCTGACGGCGTTCCACATCCACGAGGCGAGCCCATGACACAGCGTGAATTGATCGATGGTCACAACCGCCGCGTGGATTACCTGCGCCTGTCGGTCACCGACCGCTGCGATTTCCGCTGCGTGTATTGCATGGCCGAGGACATGCAGTTTCTGCCGCGCCAGCAGATCCTCACCCTCGAAGAACTGTTTCAGGTGGCGCAAAGCTTCGTCGCCCTCGGCACGCGCAAGATCCGCCTGACCGGTGGCGAGCCGCTGATCCGCCCCGGTGTCGTGCAACTCTGCGAACAGATAGCCGTCCTGCCCGGCCTGCGCGAACTGTGCCTGACCACCAACGGCTCGCAATTGGGCCGGCTGGCCAAGCCGCTGTTCGACGCCGGGGTCAAGCGCCTCAACATCAGCCTCGACAGCCTCGATCCGCAGCGCTTCAAAGAGCTGACCCGCACCGGCGATCTGGCGCAGGTCATCGAGGGCATCGATGCCGCTCGCGCCGCCGGGTTCACCCGCACCAAACTCAATTGCGTGGTGATGCAAGGGCGCAACGACCACGAGATCAACAATCTGGTCAGTTTCGCCATCGAGCGTGATCTGGATATTTCCTTCATCGAAGAGATGCCGCTGGGCGCGATTGCTGAACACAGCCGCGCTGAGTCCTTCTACTCCAGCGCGCAAGTACGCGAGCGCATCGCCGAACGTTTTACCCTGATCGACTCGACCGAATCGACGCAAGGGCCGTCGCGCTACTGGCGCGTGGCCGAAGCACCGAACGTTCGCCTGGGCTTCATTTCGCCGCACAGCCACAACTTCTGCGGCACCTGCAATCGCGTGCGCCTGACCGTCGAAGGTCGCCTGCTGCTGTGTCTGGGCAACGAGCACTCGATGGATCTCAAAGCCGTGTTACGCGCCCATCCGGGCCATCCGGAACGTCTGGAGAACGCGATCATCGAGGCGATGAAACTCAAACCGTATCGACACAACTTCGAAGTCAACGACGACGTGCAAGTGGTGCGTTTCATGAACATGACCGGCGGCTGACCAGCCCCAGACGCGGACCGCGAGATGATCGTCAGACCGAAACCCAATCAGTTCGCCGTGCTGTTCACCCTCAAAGGCTCGATCGCCAAACGCATCGCTCTGCGCACTTTGATGGTCACGCTGCTGGCTGCAGTGATCGTGTTGATCGAAATCCTCGAGCCGAGTTACTTTGCCAAGGTCAACGCCACACCGTTCACCCTGCTCGGCCTGTCGCTGTCGATCTTCATGAGCTTTCGCAACAATGCCTGTTATGACCGCTGGTACGAGGCGCGCAAGGCCTGGGGCGAAGTACTGGTGCGGGTGCGTTCGGTGATGCGCGAAACCCAGGGCATCGCTGAGATCAGCCTGCGTGCGCCGCTGTTGCGCAATCTCTGCGGTTTCGCCCACGCATTGAACGCACGGCTACGTGGCGAAAACGAAGCGCGCGCCAGCGCCGACTGGCTAAGCCCGCCCATCGACACCGGGGCTCCGGACCACTGCGGACAGGTTCTGCATCAAGTCGGGCGCCAGTGTTCGGAACTGGAAGCGAGCGGTGTGATCTCGGCGTGGCGCTATCAATTGCTGGCCAGTCACCTAACCAGCCTGACCCAGGCGCAGGCCGTCTGCGACCGCATCAAGACCACGCCGCTGCCCTTCCCGTACACCTTGCTGTTGCACCGCACGATTTACCTGTTCTGCATTCTGCTGCCGTTCGCCATGGCCGAATCCCTCGGCTGGCTGACACCGCTGTTCACGGCAATTGTCAGCTACACGTTTTTCGGCCTCGACGCGATTGCCGATGAACTCGAAGACCCGTTCGGCCGAGATGAAAACGATCTGCCGACCGATGCACTCGTGCGCACCCTGGAGCGCGACGTGCTGTACGAACTGGGCGTCTCGCCATTGCCGCCCGCAGCGGAACCGGACGATTACGTACTGCGCTGAAGCGGGCCCGGCGTGTTCACTCTGAACCGAGGTGCGGCCATTCGCGAGCAGGCTCGCTCCCACAGTTGAAATGCATTCTCCTGTGGGAGCGGGCCTGCTCGCGAAAAAGGCAACTCGGTCAATCAGCCCAAACGCCGGAAAGCGCCACCGACTAATCTTCCGTTTACACGCGCGCAAATTCCCCCTTACTATCCGGGCACACCGGTCGCCGGGTTCGCCCTGCTGCCGACGCTTTCCGCCAACGGAAACACGCGTTATGAGTACGTCACCACAACAACCGCAAAGGTTGCACGTCTCTGCCGTACGCGCCCACTGCAACAGGGGCTGCGTATGAACCGCATCGTCAATCTGCCCATGGCCCTGCGCCGTTCCAAGCTGCGTCACTCCGCACGCCCGCCGGATATCGCCGCTCCTGCCTGATCGCGAGCTTGATAGCCGCGACAGTCAATTTTCCTTTTCCTGATATCCCTGCCGGGACACTTACGCCTTTTTGGCGCGTCGTGTCCGGCCGAATCTGCGCGCCTGTGCGGCGCCACCGTGAGTGATTTGCCATGAAATTCGCAGCCATCGAAGACGCCCGCCTGTTCCTCGAACAGAACCCTGATATCGACATGATCGAGTTGTTCATCCTCGACGCCAACGGCGTGCCGCGCGGCAAGCTGTTGCACCGTGAAGAACTGCTCGCCGTGTACGAAAGCGGCCGGCCATTGCCGAGCACCATCCTCGGCCTGACCGTACAAGGCGAGGACGTCGAGAACTCCGGACTGGTCTGGGATGTGGGCGACATCGACTGCCGCGCCTATCCGCTGCAAGGCAGTCTGGTGCGCCTGCCGTGGCGGCAGATTCCGACCGCTGCGGTGCAGGTCAGCATGCACCCGAGCGAGGGCATGCCGGCGAGCATCGCTGACCCTCGGCACCTGCTGATCAAGGTGATCGACGGGCTCAAGGCCGAAGGTTATCACCCGATCATGGCCTGCGAGCTGGAGTTCTATCTGCTCGACGCCAAACGCGATCACAACGGCCGCCCGCAACCGGCGCTGGACGCCGACGGCGGGCGACCGCGACACACGCAAGTCTACGGTTTACGCGAGCTGGAACAGATCGAGCCGTTCCTCGCCGACCTCTACAGCGCCTGCAAACTGCACGGCATTCCGGCGCGCACGGCGATTTCCGAATACGCCCCGGGGCAAGTGGAAATCACCCTTGAACACGGCGATGCGCTGGAGGCGATGGATCAGGCGGTGCGCTACAAACGTCTGGTCAAAGGCGTGGCGCACAAGCACGGTATGCAGGCGACGTTCATGGCCAAGCCGTTCGATGATCTGGCCGGCACCGGCATGCACATGCACGTCAGCCTCGCCGACGCCGAGGGGCGTAACTTGTTCGCTTCTGAAGACCCGGCCGGCACGCCGCTGTTGCGCACGGCGATCGGCGGCATGCTCGCCTCTCTGCTGGATTCGCTGCTGCTGTTCTGCCCCAACGCCAACTCCTACCGGCGTTTCCAGGCCAACAGCTACGCACCACTGGCGCCGACCTGGGGCGTCGACAACCGCACTGTCAGCCTGCGCGTACCCGGCGGCCCGGCGCCGACACGACACATCGAACACCGCATCTGCGGCGCCGACGCCAACCCCTATCTGGCAGCGGCAGCGATCCTCGCCGGGATTCATCGCGGAATCCGCGAAGAGCTGGATCCGGGTGCGCCGGTCGAGGGCAATGGTTATGCCCAGGCGAAGGAATTGCTGCCGACCGATTGGCTGACGTCGTTGCAGGCGCTGGAAAACTCCCAGTGGGCACGGGAGGCGTTGGGCCAGGACTTCCTTGGGGTGTATCTGGCAGTAAAGCGTGCCGAGTATCGGCAGTTCATGGCGCAAGTGGGTGAGCAGGATTGGCGGTGGTATCTGACCGAGGCTTAACGATCCGACACCGAACCTGTGGGAGCGAGCCTGCTCGCGAAGGCGTCATCACATTCAACATTTTGGGTGACTGACACACCGCTTTCGCGAGCAGGCTCGCTCCCACAGGGAATGCACTTCGAACCTGGAATTTTTGTGGACCCTGACATGACCATTCGCTGCAATTCCTACTACACCGCCACCCTCAACCAGGACACCGACTACCCGACCCTGCAAGGCCGGCACAAGGTCGATGTGGTGATCATCGGCGGCGGTTTCACTGGCGTCGCGACTGCCGTCGAACTCGCGGAAAAAGGCCTGAAAGTCGCCATCGTCGAAAGCCACAAGATCGGCTGGGGCGCCACCGGGCGCAATGGCGGGCAGGTCACCGGCAGCCTCTCCGGCGACGGTGCGATGCGCAAACAGATGCGCGCGAAACTGGGCGATGACGTGGACGATTTCATCTGGCACCTGCGCTGGCGCGGACATGAAATCATCCGCCAGCGCGTCGAAAAATATGCGATCCAGTGCGACCTCAAACACGGCCATTTGCACGCGGCATATAAGCCGAGCCACATGGTCGATCTGCGCAAGGATTACGACGAAGCTGTGCGTCGCGGATTGGGCGATGAGGTGAGCCTGCTCGACCGCAGCCAGGTCCGCGATCTGCTGCAAAGCGAGCTCTACCACGGCGCCATCAAGAACACCCGCAACATGCACCTGCACCCGCTCAACCTGTGCATTGGCGAAGCACGCGCAGCCGAAAGCCTGGGCACGCTGATCTTTGAAAACAGCGAAGTGCTGGAGATCATTCACGGCGACAACCCCGGCGTGCGCACCGCCCACGGCCAGATCGACGCCAGTCAGGTGATGCTCGCCGGCGATGTCTATCACAAGCTCGAACCGGGTCAGCTCAAGGGCAAGATATTCCCGGCCATGGGCGGCATCGTCACCACCGCGCCGCTGGGCGATCTGGCGAAACAGATCAACCCCGAAGACCTCGCCGTGTACGACTGCCGCTTCGTCCTCGATTACTACCGGCTCACCGCCGACGGCCGTTTGCTGTTCGGCGGCGCCAACTACAGCGGCAAGGATTCGCGCGACATCGCGGCGGAACTGCGCCCGTGTATCGAGCGCACGTTCCCGGCGCTCAAAGGCGTGCCGATCGATTACCAGTGGAGTTGCGCGATGGGCATCGTCATCAATCGCATACCGCAACTGGGCAAGCTCTCGGACAACGTCTGGTACTGCCAGGGCTACTCGGGACACGGCATCGCCACCACCCACATCATGGGCGAAATCATGAGCCGGGCAATCACTGGGCAAATGGAACAGTTCGACACCTTCGCCGCGTGCCAGCACATTCGCGTGCCAATGGGCGACCTGCTCGGCAATCCGCTGCTGGCGGCGGGGATGTGGTATTACCAGATGCTTGAGCGGTTGCGCTGAATTTACTGGCCCTATCGCTGGCAAGCCAGCTCCCACAGTGTCCGTGGCGTACCCAAAATTCATGTACACCGCAAAAACTGTGGGAGCTGGCTTGCCAGCGATGAGGCCATCAGTCCCACCACAAAATTTCAATCCGGCAACTGCTCCACCACAATCCCCAACCGCCGATAATCCTCCACACTCCCCGACCCCGGATGCCGCTCGGTAATCAACCTGTGCAGGCGCGTACACGGCGCCACCACAAACGGCTCCACCGCGCCCAGCTTGTCCGCCGTAGTCACTGCAATCACCTGCGTCGCACTGTCGAGCATCGCCTGTTTGATCGGCACTTCATCGAAATGCAGCGAGCTGATGCCGACCTCGGGATGAATCGCGCACACCCCGGTAATCGCCAAGTCCGCCTTGATCCCCGCCAGCAGCCGCAACGCTTCCTGACCGCTCGCCGACATCGAATGCGGATTCAATTGGCCACCCGCCAGAATCACTTTCACGCCTTTGTACTCGGACAAGGCAATCGCGGTCAGCGGTGACGCGGTCACGGCGGTAATGCGGACGTCGGCGGGTAATGCGCGCGCCACCTGCAACGTGGTCGAGCCGGAATCGAACAGCACAATCTGCCCGTCCTCGATGTGCTGCGCCGCCAATTGCGCCAAGCGCACCTTGATCTCGTCGGTCTCATCCAGGCGGGTGAAGTAATCCTTGCCGGAGTCCTTCGGTCGCGGCAGCGCGCCGCCATGCACCCGCTGCACCAAGCCGGCGCTGTCCAGTTCGGCAAGGTCGCGGCGGATAGTGTCCTCGGATACCGCGAAATGCTGGCTAAGCTCGGAGGCCATGACCTTGCCGTCACGTTCGAGAAGCAAAGGATTTTCTGCCGGCGCAGGGACGGCAATTCGGCGATGGAGTGGTCGTGCATGGTTATGCCTGTTTGTGCTTGTAGTTGCAGGTTTCGCCGACACTAGCGAAAGTCTCGAGCAAATACAAACGCAGCGGCTATCAATGCTTTCGATCATTGGAATCAACACGGCAAATTTTTTCTTTGCGCTGCGCCTGTTCACAATGGCCCCACTCTCAAAAGCTCAGGATGAACAGCCCATGAATCTCAACTTCGCCTTCGCCTGCATGATCGTCGTGTCGTTCGCGATTGCCTTGGGCCACGCCTGAACATGCATCAAACCGAGGCCAGCAATTGCTCGCGTAGCCATTTGTGCGCCGGATCCCGGTGCACCCGCTCGGCCCAGAACATCGCCATTTCATAGCCTGGCACCCGCAGCGGTGCATCGACCACTTGCAGCGCCGGATTGCCGCGCACCAGGCGTGACGGCAGCATCGCCACCAGATCGGTGGTCGCCAGCACCGACATCGCCATAAGAAAGTGCGGCACTGACAACACCACTTTCCGCGCCAATCCGACTTCTGCCAGCGCCTTGTCAGTCGCGCCAAAAAGCCTCCGCCCTCCCGCGACACCAGCACATGTTCCAGCGCGCAGAACTGCTCGCGGCTGGGCGCTTGGGTCAATCGCGGGTGGCCGACGCGCCCGGCCAGCACATAACGCTCAGTGAACAATGGTCGTCGATGTAACTCCGGCGGCGCGTCTTCGCTGATGTGCAAAGCCAGATCGAACACGCCCTGCTCGGCTTGCTTGACCAATTGCGCCGGCGTCAGGTCGACGATCGCCAGTCGCGTGCCCGGTGCCAGTTCGCGCAAATGGCTGAGCGCTGGCAGCACGACGGTGGATTCGCCGTAATCGGTCGCGGCGATTTTCCAACTGTGCGTTGCCTGCGCCGGGTCGAACACATCCGCTGGCGCCACCGCCCTTTCCAACGCCTCCAGCGCTTCACGCAACGGCTCGCGCAGTGCATCGGCGCGAGCGGTCGGGCGCATGCCTCGCGGGCCGGGCAGCAACAGCGGATCGTTGAAGATTTCGCGCAGTCTGGCCAAGTGCACGCTCACCGACGGCTGCGACAGATGCAGGCGCTGCGCCGCGCGGGTGACGTTGTGCTCGGCGAGTAACACGTCGAGGGTCAGCAGGAGGTTGATATCCAGGCGTCTCAAATTATTCATGGCTATACCAGACATATCGGACATTCATTTCCAATATACCGGGCCAGCGACGATCCTGCAGTCATCCACTCAAGGAGCACGCGACATGAATGTATTGCTGGTTTACGCCCACCCCGAATCGACCTCGCTGAACGGCTCGCTGCGCGACTTCACCGTCCAGCGCCTGCAGGCCGCCGGCCACACCGTGCAGGTCTCTGACCTCTACGCGATGAATTGGAAAGCCGTGCTCGACGCCGACGACGCACCGCAGCGCGACCCATCGCAACCCTTCCACGCCTCCCTCGACTCGAAACGCGCCTACGCCGAGGGCACCCAAGCCGCCGACATCGCCCGCGAGCAAGAGAAACTGCTCTGGGCCGACGCGCTGATCCTGCAATTCCCGATGTGGTGGTTCAGCATGCCGGCGATCCTCAAAGGCTGGTTCGACCGCGTCTACGCCTACGGCTTTGCCTATGGCGTCGGCGAACACTCCGACAGCCGCTGGGGCGAGCGCTACGGCGAAGGCAAGATGAAGGGCAAACGGGCGATGCTGGTGGTGACAACCGGCGGCTGGGAATCGCACTACAGCCCACGCGGCATCAACGGGCCGATGGACGATTTGCTGTTTCCGATTCAGCACGGGATTCTGTATTACCCAGGCTTTGATGTAGTGCCGCCGTTTGTGGTGTATCGCACCAGTCGGATGGATGAGGCACGGTATGCCGAGACCACCGCTGAACTGGGGTTGCGGCTGGATGAGCTGTGGAGTGCCCGGCCGGTCGGGTTTCGGCAGCAGAATGATGGGGAGTACGAGATTCCGGCGTTGACGTTGAAGGATGAGATTGCTCCGGGCCTGGAGGGCTTTTCGGCGCACTTACGCTGAGCCCAGCCCACTTGTCTGGCGAGGGAGCCGCGCACGGTCAAGCCCCTCGCGCACCCGCCTGACCTGCACCAACAACGCCGGGGCAAAATGCAGCAGCACCATCCGGCTCAAGTGATGCGTCAGGATAAACACCACATTCAGCCCGCCACCAAACGCAACAATGGCAATCGTCTCGATCGCGCCCGGCATATATGCCAGCCACAGCGACAGCGGATCACTGCCCAGCCAGCGCGCAGCCCCTTCAGCAAACACCGCCGCGACGACGATCATCAGCCCGACGGAAACCAAAGCGGTGCGGCCATGTCGCGCCAGCTCTGCGATGCCGAGGCCCTGAAATCGCGAGCCGATGCGTACGCCGAGAATCAGTGCGGCGAGGTTCAAACTCCACTCCGGCAGGTGAAAGCCATGCAGCCATCCGGCCTTCACGAACACCGCAGTTATGATGATCGCGGTAAGCATGAACGGCGCAGGGACGCCGATCAGCAGCAGCAAACGCCCGAGCAACACGCTCAGCGCGATGGCAGCGAGTGCGGTCAGCGCCATGCCTGTTGTCAACGGATCGCTGACGACTTCAGCCACAGGTGCTTGCCCGGGAATCAGCAAACTCACCAACACGGTGATCAACAGCAGCCGCATCAGGTGCACGATGATAACTTTGCTCGAAGCCTTTTCCGATTCAAGCAAATCGAACACTGCGGCCAGTGCGCCGGGATACACCGCCAGCAGTGCATCGGTGCGATTCCAGCCAGCACCGCGTGTCAGCCACCAGCCGGCGAGTGCGATTTGAACGGCCAGGCAGATCAGCAACACGCCAAGGCTGGGCAACATTGTCGAGGCTGTTTCGCTGTCCCATGCTTCGAACATAAGGCCAGTGGCGATGCCCAGCGTGACCTGGATGTAGCCCAATCCATAGGGAGTTGCCGGGGCGATGCCGGTTTTGCCGGCAAACAATGCAGTAACCGCAATCGAACCCAACAACAAGCCGTGAGGCATGCCTTCAAACTGCAATAACGCGCCGAAAGCGGCGGCAATCAACAAGCACACAACGGATTTCATAGTTCGCCTTCCTGGCTATCCAACTGACACACCACCATTCCCCGGTAGGAGCTGCCGAAGGCTGCGATCTTTTGGGACGCAGAGCGTCCCCGGCTGCATTCCCACGCAGAGCGTGGGAACGATCAGATCGCAGCCTTCGGCAGCTCCAGGGGGATTTGCATTCCTATGCGCGAAGGCGTGCAATCGCCCGCCGGTATTTTTCGATACGCTCCAGATCCTCCCAACTCGGCGAGGCAATCCGCGAGATATCGCTGTTCTCTTCCAGATCCGCCAGCTTCACCACTCGCCCGATCGGGTTTTGCGCGGCGCGGTCGACAAAATCCTCGTAGGACTCGCCCGGCGCTTTGGTCACCGCCGCAATCGCCGCCAGCACCTCTTCGCTAAAACCTTCGCCACGCAAATCATCCAGACTCACCCCGCAATCCTCGACCACATCGTGCAGCACGGCGACGATGCGCGTTTCCAGCGTGTGCATGCGCAACATGACTTTCAGCGGATGCAAAATGTACGGCGCCCCGCCCTTGTCCACCTGCCCGCTGTGGGCTGTGGCGGCAATGGCGATGGCGCGTTCGAGGGTTTGGGCCATGGGAGTCTCCGTGGTGTCAAAGGCCATAGCGGCCGCCAACGTGAATGTTGCGTTTGAGCCAGTTGCCGATCGCTCGCAGACGCCCTACAGGTTTCGCCGGATGAGCATGGTGCTGAAGAATCATCGACACCAGCGTCGCCTGATCCGCCTGCGGATTTGCATCGATCAACTCGGCGACCCACGCGCAATCGGCCTTGCGCAAGTGCGCGCGCCAGTCACCACACCAACCGTCCAGCTCATCCCGAGCCAAAAACCGCGCGCCGCCATGCTCCATATGCCCGCCGCCCATGGACTGCTCAAAGCAGAACGGCGTATCCGGTTTGCTCGGATCGATATGAAAAAGATAGATGTCGTGAAACGGACGCTGTGAAGCGGGGGCTATGTTGCGGCGGCCGATTTCAATCATGGCGACGGTCCAATCCTTGGGCGCTGAATGTTTCTGATTGTTGCGCAGTGTACGCGAAGATCGCGCAGCGCAAAGCCGATTGAACCTTGCCCGCCCTCGCCGCCTCGAAACCAGACAAGCGCCAAATCACCGATCAGACGCGGCGCCATTGGAGAGGAATTGCCGATGAAAACCCGACTGCTGCTCCTGATCGCCACGTTCGCCATCATCCCCACCTGCGTCATGGCTGAAGGCTGCGACGTGCAGACCCGCTCCTCCAGCGCCTCGGTGCCGGCGGTGGAGACCCACAGCTGCTACGAATACGAAGGCATGCCCGTGGATTCCATCAACTGGTCATGCAGCAACGAAACCAAAGACACCCTCAACGCCACCAAGAAGAAAGTCGAACGCTGCGACGACCACTACCAGGCCACCTGCACCGCCCGCCTCACCCAGGAATCCTTGGCCAACCCGCACTCGACCAGCAAAGACAAAAGCGCCAAACCGCTGAACATGCCTGACAATGCCAAAGTCACGACGTATTACTACGACGGCGAGCATCTGGCACAGGCGAAGATTGATTGTGAAAACAGCGGCGGGAACTGGAAGGCTAAATAGCCTCGTTTATCGAGCATTGCCTGATAGAGAGCCCGGCTTGTTGCCGGGCTTGCTGCATGTGCAAACAGCCTCAGCCTTCACCAGCACCGCTGCTGGTGCCGCTGTCGTTCGATTGCTTCGAACCACTGGGCTTGGAACCCGAAGGTGTAGAGCCGTCATTATTGGTGGTGTTGCCCTGTGTGCCTTTGGGCACGGTGGCGCCATTGGAATGAATGTCCTCCGGCGCACTCGGGTTGGTCTGGCTGTTGCCGTCGTTCGCGGTGGGTGCAGGGGTGTCGCTGGCGGCCGTTGCGTATAGCGAGGTGGCGGATACCAAAGTGGCTAGCGTCAGTGCTGCGAGGTTGACTGGGCGCATGTTGGCGGCTCCTTTGCGGGGGTAAGGTATGCATTGGAATCAGGTGTGCGGCGAAAATGCGGAGGGGCTGACGAACGGCAAAAATAAACTGACCCGACACCTCGGAAGAGACATCGGGTCATCGAAAAACAATTTCTGATACGCAGAAAAAAGCCCGGTTTGAAAGACCGGGCTCTCCAATACGACGTACCCATCAACCACCGCCGCTGCCCCCACTACTGCTACCGGACGGTTGACCCGCGGGAGTGGGTTTGGAAGCAGAAGGCACCGGCCCATTGTCGGTTTTGCCACCATCACCACCTTGGGGCAGCGAGTCGGCATCCGGGTCGGCATTGGTGGCTGGAGACGCCGGTTCACGAGTCTGGCTGGCGCCGTCGCTCGCCTTCGGGGTCGACGTATCGCCAGCCGCTAGCGCATACGGCGCGCTGCCGAACAGCAACGCCGCTAGGGTAATCACCGCAATTTTATGGTTCAGCATGGTGGCTCTTCCGTTGCGTGTGGAGTTACAGCATTGGAAGCAGGTGCGCGGCGAACGTGCGATGCGTCGGACGAGTGGTTATCAGCCGCAGACATCGCGAAATTTCAAGATCTGAATACTTCGCAGGAAAACATCTGTGCGGCCTGCGGTCTGCTAAAAAATCCACCTCATTCAAACCAGGCGAAACGCGTGCCCTTCAAAAATTCGCCGGCGTATTCGCACTGATGATCTCAGCCTCATCCGCGCCAATATTCCGGAATTTATGCGGCAGCGTCGTCGGAAAGTAATACCCGTCCCCGCAGTCAACACACTCACCTGCCCGTCCACGGTCAATTCCACGGTGCCGCGCGTGACCAGCCCGCATTCTTCGCCTTCGGCATGCACGATCGGCTCTTCGCCGGAGCTGGCGCCAGGGGCGTATTGTTCGCGCAGCAGGCGCATCTGGCGGCTGGGGACGGAGGCGCCGATGAGCAGCAGGCGCAGGCCGTGGCGGCCGAGGTCGGGTTGTTCGTTGGCGCGGAAGACGTATTGGTGTTCGCGCGGCGGCTGGTCGAAGGTGAAGAAGTCGGCCAGGGACATCGGTATGCCTTCGAGCAGCTTTTTCAGCGAGCTGACGGAGGGGCTGACGCGGTTCTGTTCGATCAGCGAGATGGTCGCGTTGGTCACGCCGCTACGCCGGGCGAGCTCGCGCTGGGAGAGTTTGTAGCTTTCGCGTACTAGTTTGAGTCGAGAACCCGTATCCATGACTGCCTTATGTAAAAGGGGCGATGGGGGTGGGTGGCGGGTGACGCGCAGGTGGCGCGGATCACGTTGCTCCCGTGTCCCGGAACCGTGAAAGGCGGCTATTAAATCACGTTTGCCGGTGTTGCTCAGCAGGTTCGATGGATGGTGATCGAAATGAGCTGGCTGGCGATTATTGCGGACAAATAAAAAACTTGTGAGAGCTGGCTTGCCAGCGATTGGATGGCACATTCAACATCCCTTTTGCTGAAAGACCGCAATCGCTGGCAAGCCAGCTCCCACAGGTTTTGTGTGCTGTTTAGGGAAAAACCGGCGGGGTCTTTTGGACCACCGCCGGTGAGCTCAATCAGACGCCGAAACGGTCGCGCAGGGAGTAGTAGACCGCACCCAGAGCGGTAAGCGGTGCGGAGAACGTGCGGCCGCCGAGCATCGGCATGTGCGGCAGCGAGGCGAAGGCGTTGAAGCGTTCGGCGTCGCCGCGGATCATTTCCGAGATCAGTTTGCCGGCCAGGTGCGAGCAAGTGACGCCGTGGCCGCTGTAGCCCTGCATGTAGTAGGCGTTCTTTTCGATACGGCCGAACTGCGGCATGCGCGACATGGTCAGCAGGAAATTGCCGGTCCAGCGGTAGTCGATCTTCACGTCCTTGAGCTGCGGAAAGGTCTTGAGGATCTTCGGCCGGATCAGTTGTTCGATATCGTCCGGTTCCCGCGCGCCGTAGACCACACCGCCGCCGTAAAGCAGGCGGTTGTCGGCAGTGAGGCGGTAGTAATCCAGCAAATAGTTGCAGTCCTCGACGCAGTAATTATTCGGGATCAGGCTGCGTGCCTGCTGTTCGGTCAGCGGTTCGGTGACGACGATCTGCGAGCCACACGGCATGCTTTTCGCGGTGACACGGTTGTCGAGACCTTGTGGCAGATAAGCGTTGCCAGCGATCAACAGGTATTTGGCACGGACCAGACCTTTAGCGGTGCGCACGGTGATCGGCTCGCCGTAGATGATGTCCACCGCCGCCGATTGCTCGTAGATCTTGCCGCCCAAGCGCACGATGGCAGCGGCCTCCCTAGCGCCAGATTCAACGGATGAACGTGGCCGCCCTGCATGTCCAGCAAACCGCCAACGTAGGCGTCGGAACCCACTTCACGACGAATGTCCGCTGCATCGAGCATTTTCAGATTGCGGTTGCCGTAGCGTTCCCAGTTGCGCTTCTGCTCGGCCAGACCATTGAGTTGTTTCTTGTTCATCGCTGCGAAGATGCCGCCCGGGCGGTAGTCGCATTTGATTTCGTAATCCTTGATGCGCGAACGAATGATATCGGCGCCTTCGAAGATCATGCTGCCGAGGATTTCTGCAGTCTTGTCGCCGTAGCGCTCTTCGATGACATCAACGTCGCGGCTATAAGAATTGACCAGTTGACCGCCATTGCGACCGCTGGCGCCGTAGCCGACTTTCGCCGCTTCCAGTACGGTGACTTTGTAGCCGGCTTCGCTGAGGAAGAGCGCCGAGGATAGACCGGTGTAGCCGGCGCCGATGATGCAGACGTCGCAGTCCAGTGCTTCTTCGAGAACCGGGAAATCGATGACTTCGTTGCGCGTGGCCGCGTAGTAGCTGTTTACGTGTTGCTGTTTCATAGGTTTCTCCGAGGGCCACCAACCAGGGGCGGCCGCCGCTGTAAAAGAATCAGAGCTTGATCCAGGTCGCTTTCAGTTCGGTGTACTTGTCGAACGCATGCAGCGATTTGTCGCGGCCGTTGCCCGATTGCTTGAAGCCACCGAACGGCGCGGTCATGTCGCCGCCGTCGTACTGGTTGACCCAGACGCTGCCGGCGCGCAGGCCGCGGGCGAAGGTGTGCGCCTTGCTGAGGTTGCTGGTCCACACCCCGGCGGCGAGGCCGAAGATGCTGTCGTTGGCGATCTGCAGGGCTTCTTCGGCAGTGTCGAAGGTGATCAGCGACAGCACCGGGCCGAAGATTTCTTCCCTGGCAATGGTCATCGCGTTGGTCACGCCGTCGAAAATCGCTGGCTGCACGTAGAGGCCGCCGGTTTCTTCGAGGGTGCGTTGGCCGCCGACAATCAACTCGGCGCCCTGCTCGCGGCCAATGCTGATATATCGCAGCACGTTGTCCAGTTGACGCTGGTCGACCACGGCGCCGACGGTGGTCGACGGATCCAGTGCGTGCCCCGGTTTCCACGCTTGCAGCGCTTCCACCAACAGCGGGATGAACTGCTCGCGGATCGAGCGCTCGACCAGCAGACGCGAGCCGGCAGTGCAGACTTCGCCCTGATTGAAGGCGATGGCACTGGCTGCTGCCTGAGCTGCGGCGCGCAAGTCCGGTGCATCGGCGAACACCACGTTCGGGCTCTTGCCGCCGGCCTCGAGCCAGACGCGCTTCATGTTGCTCTGCCCGGCATAGATCATCAGCTGCTTGGCGATCGCCGTGGAGCCGGTGAACGCCAGCACATCGACGTCCATGTGCAACGCCAGTGCCTTGCCGACGGTGTGGCCGTAGCCCGGCAGCACGTTGAACACGCCTTTCGGAATCCCCGCCTCCAGCGCCAGTTGCGCGATGCGGATGGCGGTCAGCGGTGATTTTTCCGAAGGCTTGAGGATGAACGAGTTACCCGCCGCCAGCGCTGGAGCGAACTTCCAGCTGGCCATGATCAGCGGGAAATTCCACGGCACGATGGCGGCGACCACACCGGACGGCTCGCGGGTGACGAGACCAAGTTGGTCGTGCGGGGTGGCAGCGACTTCGTCGTAGATCTTGTCGATGGCCTCGGCGCTCCAGCGGATCGCGTTGGCGGCCGCCGGGATATCGATGCTCATCGAGTCGCTGATCGGCTTGCCCATGTCGAGGGTCTCCAGCAGGGCCAGTTCTTCCTGGTGTTGCAGGATCAGATCGGCGAAGCGGATCAGCACGCGCTTGCGCTCGGCGGGGGCTTTTGCGCCCAGATACCAGAGTTGAAGGATTGGCGCGCGGCTTCGACGGCGAGGTTGGCGTCGGCTTCATCGGTGCTGGCGACGGCGGCCAGAAAGCGGCCGTCGACCGGGCTCAGGCATTCGAAGGTGTCGCCGCTGATGGCCGGGCGGTACTCACCGTTGATGAAAGCGCGGGATTCGATGGACAGAGACTGGAAGCGTTGTTCCCAGTCGTTGCGGGTGGTGGTCATTGTTTTGAGCTCGACAAGGGCAGATTGGGCGACGGCGGGCGATCACCCACGCATCAAAATTGATAACCCGATCCCTGTGGGAGCGAGCCTGCTCGCGAAAGCGTCGTGTCAGGCAACAATATTCTGAATGACATACCGCATTCGCGAGCAGGCTCGCTCCCACATTGGATCGGTGGTGTCTGTGATCACACCGTATGCAGATACCAGTTGTACTCAAGATCAGAAATCGAGTTCTCGAACTCGGCCAGCTCGCTTTCCTTGCACGCGACAAACACGTCGATGTACATCGGGTCGATGTAGCGCGCCATGACTTCGCTGTCGTCGAGCTCGCGCAGGGCGTCGCGCAGGTTGTTCGGCAGGCTCTGCTCGTTCTGCTCGTAGCTGTTGCCTTCTACCGGTGCGCCCGGCTCGATCTGATTGGTCAGACCGTGGTGAATGCCGGCCAGCACCGACGCCATCAACAGGTACGGGTTGGCATCGGCACCGGCAACGCGGTGCTCGATGCGCACGGCGTCCGCTGAACCGGTCGGCACGCGCACGGCCACGGTGCGGTTGTCGATACCCCAGCTTGGCGAGTTCGGGACATAGAACTGCGCGCCGAAGCGGCGATACGAGTTGACGTTCGGGCAGAGGAACGCCATTTGCGCCGGCAGGGTCTCGAGCACACCGCCGATCGCGTGACGCAGCGCGGCGTTCTGCTCGGGATCCTCGCTGGCGAAGATGTTGTTGCCTTCTTTGTCCAGAATCGAAATGTGCACGTGCAAACCGTTGCCGGCCTGGCCCGGATAAGGCTTGGCCATGAAAGTCGTGTCCATCTCGTGGTCGTAGGCGATGTTCTTCACCAGACGCTTGAGCAGCACCGCGTAATCGCAGGCCTTGATCGGGTCGGAGACGTGATGCAGGTTGACTTCGAACTGCGCCGGGGCGCTTTCCTTGACGATCGCATCAGCAGGGATGCCCTGCTCTTTTGCGCCTTCGAGGATGTCCTGCAGGCAGTCGACGTATTCGTCGAGATCGTCGATCAGGTAGACCTGAGTCGACACCGGACGCTTGCCGGATACCGGTGAACGCGGCGACTGCGGACGGCCATTCACGTTGTCCTGGTCGATCAGGTAGAACTCGAGTTCGAACGCCGCGCAGATGGTCAGGCCGAGGTCGTCAAATTTGCGCACAACGTTGGCCAGCACTTCACGCGGGTCGGCGAAGAATGGCTGACCTTCGATTTCGTGCATGGTCATCAGCAGTTGTGCGGTCGGGCGTTTTTGCCACGGCTCGATGCTCAGGGTGCCGGGGATCGGGTAGCAGATGCGGTCGGCATCGCCAATATCGAGGCCCAGACCGGTGCTTTCCACCGTCGAGCCGTTGATGTCCAGCGCGAACAGCGACGCCGGCAGGTTGATGCCTTTTTCGTACACCTTATGAAGACTGGTGCGTTCGATGCGCTTACCGCGCACCACACCGTTCATATCCGCAATCAGAAGGTCGACGTACAAAACCTCAGGATATTTCTTAAGGAATGCGTTGGCTTCGTTGAGTTGAACGGTACGCAGAGGGACCGACATGATGCACCTATTTAGCTGTTAATTATTATGTTCACCACCGTGTTGCGCAGCCAGTCAATCCGAAAGGCAAAGTGAAGTCAATAGCGCACACCCTGCCCTGCAGCCTTTATTTTTCGGGCCTTTATTAACACTCTCGTGCCATATCCGTCGCTAAACCCCGGTAAACCCGAGCGATTTGATGAACGGCGTTTAGAATTTTTTACATGGCAGTTGTTAATTAAAATCAACGAGGCTAAGCTCCGGAAAAGCTCGTTCAAGTGACAGACTTCGAGGTGAATAAAAATGGCATTCAAGCCATTGATCGGCGTTACTGCGTGCGTCAAACAGATTGGCCTGCACCCCTATCACATCAGCGGCGACAAGTACGTACGTGCTGTCAGCGTTGGCGCCCAAGGGTTGCCAGTGGTCATTCCTTCCCTCGGCAATCTGACTGAAATCGATGACCTGCTCGGTCAGCTTGACGGTCTGTTGCTGACCGGCTCGCCGTCTAACGTGGAGCCCTTCCACTATCAAGGCCCGGCCAGTGCGCCCGGCACGGATCATGATCCAGCCCGCGACGCCACCACCCTTCCTTTATTGCGGGCAGCCATCGCTGCCGGCGTTCCGGTGCTCGGCATCTGCCGTGGCTTCCAGGAAATGAACGTGGCCTTCGGCGGCAGCCTGCATCAGAAGGTGCACGAGCTGCCCGGCATGCTCGATCACCGCGAGGCCGACAGCCCGGATGTAGCCGTGCAATACGCACCGGCCCATGCGGTCAGCGCGCTCGCTGGCGGTGTGTTCGAAGCGCTGGAGCTGCCCAACGAATTTCAGGTGAATTCGATTCACAGCCAAGGCATCGACCGCCTCGCTCCCGGCCTGCGCGCTGAAGCCGTGGCGCCGGATGGCCTGATCGAAGCGATCTCGGTCGAGCACAGCCCGACCTTCGCCCTAGGCGTGCAATGGCACCCGGAATGGCAGGTGCTGGACAACCCGAACTACCTGAAGATTTTCCAGGCGTTCGGCGAGGCTTGCCGGCAACGGGCGGCGAAGCGCAGTCAGCGCTGACGCAATCGCCAAATAAATAACGATTTACTGCCCCCACGGCTGGCGGGTGTGCGTTTGCACATCCGTCAGTCGTGAACCGCAACACCCGTGATAACAACAAGTACGACCCAGGCAGCCAGGACGGCGGCGCCGAGCAAGCCGGACGGCAGGAGCAAGACCTTCAGATCAATGCAAAACCCTGTGGGAGCGAGCTTGCTCGCGAAAGCGGTGTGTCAGGTAACAACGATGTCGGCTGACACGACGTCTTCGCGAGCAAGCTCGCTCCCACAGAGGATGTGATCCGACTGGGAATGCACCTGCAGGCTTGCAATCCACTTAAGCCCGGCCACGTTGGCCAGGCACACGAAACCTGTTGGGAGTTTCACATGGCAAACGCCTCCAGCACTTACCGCAAGGCACTCGAAGGTCATCAGCAACCGAAAAAGGTGCTGGTGAAAGTCGATCGTGTCACCAAGAAGTTCGACGAAACCGTGGCCGTGGACGATGTGTCCCTGGAGATCCATCAGGGCGAGATTTTCGCGCTGCTGGGCGGTTCCGGGTCGGGCAAATCGACGCTGCTGCGCATGCTCGCCGGTTTCGAGCGGCCGACCGAGGGGCGGATTCTGCTCGATGGCGTGGACATCACCGACATGCCGCCCTATGAGCGGCCGATCAACATGATGTTCCAGTCCTACGCGCTGTTCCCGCACATGACCGTGGCGCAGAACATCGCCTTCGGCCTCAAGCAGGACCGTTTGCCCGCCAGCGAAATCGATGCCCGCGTCGAAGAAATGCTGCGTCTGGTGCACATGACCCAATACGCCAAGCGCCGCCCGCACCAGTTGTCCGGCGGCCAGCGACAGCGCGTCGCCCTCGCCCGCTCGTTGGCCAAACGACCGAAACTGTTGCTGCTCGACGAGCCGATGGGTGCGCTGGATAAAAGCTGCGCTCGCAGATGCAGCTTGAGCTGGTGGAGATCATCGAGCGCGTCGGCGTGACCTGCGTGATGGTGACCCACGATCAGGAAGAAGCCATGACCATGGCCCAGCGCATCGCGATCATGCACCTGGGCTGGATCGCGCAGATCGGCAGCCCGGTGGACATTTATGAAGCGCCGGTCAGCCGCATGGTCTGCGAATTCATCGGCAACGTGAACGCCTTTGACGGCACCGTGGTGGAAGACCTGGAAGGCCACGCGATCATTCACAGCCCGGACTTGCAGCAGAAGATCTATGTCGGTCACGGCGTCAGCACGTCGGTGCAGGACAAGTCGATCACCTACGCCATCCGCCCGGAAAAAATGCTCGTCAGCACCACCCAACCGGAATTCCGCTACAACTGGTCCGAGGGCAAGGTGCACGACATCGCCTACCTCGGCGGCCACTCGGTGTTCTACGTCGAGCTGCCCGGCGGCAAGATCGTCCAGTCGTTCATGGCCAATGCCGAACGCCGTGGCGCGCGGCCGACCTGGGACGACAAGGTCTATGTCTGGTGGGAAGACGACAGCGGCGTGGTGCTGCGCTCATGAGAACTTTCAATCAGCAATTCTTGCGCCTGGTGCCCAGCGGACGAAAACTGGTGATCGGTATTCCGTTCATCTGGCTGTTCCTGTTCTTCATGCTGCCGTTCTTTCTGGTGATGAAGATCAGCTTCTCGGAAGCCGCGCTGTCGATCCCGCCGTACTCGGAGATCTACACCTTCGCCGAACAGAAATTCCAGCTGCTGCTGAACATCGGCAACTACACGCTGCTCGGTGAAGACGAGCTGTATCTGTCCGCATACCTTGGCTCGCTGAAGGTCGCGGCACTGAGCACGCTGATGTGCCTGGTGATCGGTTTCCCCATGGCCTACGCGATCACCAAGACCGGCAAGGAAACCCAAAACGTCCTGCTGCTGTTGATCATGATGCCAACCTGGACGGCGATTCTGATCCGCGTGTATGCGTGGATGGGCATCCTCAGCAACAACGGTTTGCTCAACGCGTTCCTGATGTGGACCGGGCTCACCGATCATCCGATCGAGATCCTCAACACCAACACTGCCGTCTATATCGGTGTGGTTTACGCGTATCTGCCGTTCATGGTGCTGCCGCTCTACGCCAACCTGGTCAAGCATGACAACAGCCTGCTGGAAGCCGCGCAGGATCTGGGCTCAAGCAACTTCAACAACTTCTGGAAGATCACCGTGCCACTGGCCAAGAACGGCATCATTGCCGGCTGCATGCTGGTGTTCATTCCGGTAGTTGGCGAATTCGTGATCCCGGAACTGCTGGGTGGCCCGGAGACGCTGATGATCGGTCGCGTGCTGTGGCAAGAGTTCTTCAATAACCGCGACTGGCCGGTAGCGTCCGCGCTGGCAGTGGTCATGCTGTTGATCCTGATTGTGCCGATTCTGCTGTTCAACCGCAGCCAGGCCAAAGAGATGGAGGCACGGGGATGAAACGCTTCAACTTTTCCAGATTCATGCTGATCTTTGGCTTGATGTTCATTTATCTGCCGATGCTGATTCTGGTGATCTACTCGTTCAACGCCTCGAAACTGGTGACGGTGTGGGGCGGCTGGTCGATCAAGTGGTATGTCGGCCTGCTCGACAACACGCAACTGATGGGCTCGGTGCTGCGCTCGCTGGAGATCGCCTGCTACACCGCGATTGCCGCTGTGGCACTGGGCACCCTCGCCGCCTTCGTCCTGACGCGGGTGACGCGCTTCAAGGGTCGCACGCTGTTTGGTGGCCTGGTGACCGCGCCGTTGGTGATGCCGGAAGTGATCACCGGTCTGTCGCTGTTGCTGCTGTTCGTGGCGATGGCGCAGCTGATCGGCTGGCCGCAGGAGCGCGGCATCGTCACCATCTGGATCGCCCACACCACCTTTTGTGCCGCTTATGTCGCGGTGGTAGTCTCCGCGCGCCTGCGGGAGCTGGATCTGTCGATTGAAGAAGCGGCAATGGATCTGGGCGCGAAGCCGTTCAAGGTGTTTTTCCTGATCACCATTCCGATGATCGCGCCGTCGCTGGCGGCGGGTGGGATGATGTCGTTTGCCTTGTCGCTGGATGATCTGGTGCTGGCGAGCTTCGTCTCCGGCCCGGGCTCGACGACCCTGCCGATGGAAGTGTTCTCGGCGGTGCGCCTGGGTGTGAAACCCGAGATCAACGCCGTGGCCAGCCTGATTCTGCTGGCAGTGTCGCTGGTGACCTTCCTGGTCTGGTATTTCGGTCGCAAGGCGGAAGCCAACCGCAAGCGGGCGATTCAAGAAGCGATGGATCAGACCGCAAACGAGTCGTGGCAACACCCAGCAGCGGCGACTGCCTGAGCAACACCGATGAACAACTGTGGCGAGGGATTTATCCCCGTTGGGCTGCGAAGCGGTCCCTGCAGTTCTACCTGAAGACTCCGTATTCAGGTTTTGCGACTGCTTCGCAGCCGAGCGGGGATAAATCCCTCGCCACAAGGTTCAAGTGCACCGAGCTTTTGTTTTGTTGAATAAGAAGAAGGGAGTTGTACCGATGAAAATGTTTGGCAGGACTCTGCTGACACTGTCCTTAATGGGCGCAATGGTCATGGGCGCCCAGGCCAACGACAAGGTGCTGCGTGTTTACAACTGGTCCGATTACATCGCGCCGGAAACCGTGAAAAAATTCGAAGACGAAACCGGCATTCGCGTGACCTACGACGTCTTCGACAGTAACGAAACCCTGGAAGCGCGCCTGCTCGCCGGCAAATCCGGTTACGACATTGTCGTGCCGTCGAACAGTTTTCTGGCCAAACAGATCAAGGCCGGCGTCTATCAGCCGCTGGACAAATCGAAGCTGCCGAACTGGAAGAATCTCAACCCGGTGCTGCTGAAAAACGCCTCTGCCAGTGATCCCGACAACGCTCACGCGTTCCCGTACATGTGGGGCTCGATCGGCATCGGTTTCAATCCAGCCAAGGTCAAGGAAGTACTCGGCGCCAACGCCCCGACCAACTCCTGGGACTTGCTGTTCAAGCCGGAGAACGCAGAAAAGCTCAAAGCCTGCGGCATCAGTTTTCTCGATTCGCCGACCGAGATGCTCCCGGCCGCCCTGCACTACCTGGGCTATCCGGTGAACGACAAGGACAAGGCGCACATTGCCGAGGCCGAAGCGCTGTTCATGAAAATCCGCCCGTACGTGGCGTATTTCCATTCCTCGAAGTACATCTCCGATCTGGCCAACGGCAACATCTGCGTGGCCGTCGGTTACTCCGGCGACGTCTTGCAGGCCAAGGCTCGCGCGGTGGAATCGGGCAACAACGTGGTGATCGACTACAGCATTCCCAAGGAAGGCGCCGGCAGTTTCTACGACATGGTCGCCATCCCCCGTGATGCGGCGAACGTCGACAACGCCTACCTGTTCATGGACTTCCTGATGCGCCCGGACATCATCGCCGAAGTCACCAACAGCATCGGCTACAGCAACGCCAACGCAGCGGCCACGCCATTGGTGGACGAAGCGATTCGTAACGAACCGGGCTCGTATCCGTCGCAAGCGGTGATGGCAACCTTGTATGCGGTGCCGGATCAGCCGATTGCCACGCAGCGGATCATGACGCGCGGCTGGACGCGGGTGAAGCTCGGTAAATAAAAACACCGATGATCAAAAATGTGGGAGCGAGCCTGCTCGCTCCCACAGTGGATCGGTGTTAGCCGGCCAGATTTTGACAATTTCCGTTCACGCAGCGCCTTACCACCGCTGCCCCCTGCTCTGAACGGCCTCACCCGGCTCCCTCGGCTCGGGTGAATTTGCAGGCGCCTTCGGGCGCCTTTTTTGTCCGTTCAGACCAGCGGCCAGTCCTGCACAACCCGATAGCGGCCCTTGTGCGATTCGAACAGGGCGAAGCGTTCAGCGCGCAGAAAGAACTCCGGCGGGGTGCTCGCTTCTGGCTCTGGCGCGCGGTATTCGCGTGCCAAGGTCAGGTGCGGGCGAAACTCATGAGTGGGCTCGTCAAAACCGAACGGCAACATTGCCTGCTCCAGCGCGTAGACCAGGCGCAACAACGCCGGCGGTGCCTGCTCGGGCGCCAGCGACAACACACCGGCGCGATGCCAGACCTGCAATCGATCCAGCGCAAGCTGCAACGCTTCGCCCGGAATACGCACACTGCCTGCGGCTTCACAAACGCCGTGGATCTGCGCCAGCGGCACCGCCCCGAGGAACAGCAAGGTCAGATGAAAGTTATCCGCCGGTACCGGCTTGCCGCTGCGCAGGCCCAGTTCCGCACGCCACTGGGCGATGGCTTTGCGCTGCGCCGACGGGCAATCCAAAGCGAAAAACAGCCGTTTCGACGGTTCATCCTTGCGCACCCCATCAATCATTGCCCTGCCCCCTTTTTCGTCATCATCGAGCCGATTCAACACAGCCTGTTCTGACGACTCGTGACAGGAAGCTATAGTTCAAGGATTGCCAACAACCGGAGGCTGCCATGCGCGAGATCCTCAGCAAAGAACCCTGGTGGGCCCGGCCACCAAATCCTGGACAGGACGAAAGCGAACTTGAATGGGGCTGGCTGGTGCATTACAACGAAGGCGAACCCCGCTTCGAATTCGTCCGCGAACGGCCAACCGACGAACAGATCCGCAACCGCAAGGGCTGTCGCATCACGCCGTCTGCCGAGTGACGCAAACCCGAGGTCGCCTGCCCGCAAAGCAGGCGACCCGGTTTCAGACCTGGGCCTGAGCCCCTTCGAACCACGCCAGTTTTTCGCGCAGCTGCACCGCCTCGCCAACGATCACCAGTGTTGGCGCATGCACTTCATGCTCCGCCACCAGTCGCGGCAAGTCGGCCAGAGTGCCGGTGAAGACCCGCTGGTTGACCGTGGTGCCCTGCTGAATCAGTGCCGCCGGGGTATCCGCCGCACGACCATGCTTGATCAACTGCTCGCAGATGATCGGCAGGCCGACCAGGCCCATGTAGAACACCAGCGTCTGCGCCGGGGCGACAAGGTCGGCCCATGGCAGATCGGTAGAACCGTCCTTCAAGTGGCCAGTGACAAACCGCACGGATTGCGCGTGATCACGATGGGTCAGCGGAATCCCGGCATACGCCGCGCAACCGCTGGCCGCCGTGATGCCCGGCACGACCTGAAACGGAATGCCGTGGGCTGCCAGTTCCTCGATCTCTTCGCCACCGCGGCCGAAGATGAACGGATCGCCGCCCTTCAACCGCACCACGCGCTTGCCGGCCTTGGCCAGATCGACCAGTTGCTGGTTGATCTGATCCTGCGGCACGGCGTGTTCGGAGCGACGCTTGCCGACATACACCCGCTCAGCGTCGCGACGGCACAATTCGAGAATCGCCGGCGCTACCAAGCGGTCATAGAGCACCACATCGGCTTGCTGCATCAGCCGCAGCGCGCGGAAGGTCAACAGATCCGGATCACCCGGACCGGCACCGACCAGATAAACCTCGCCCGTGGTGACCATGGGCTCGCCATCGACCTTGGCCTGCAACAGGCGCTCGGCTTGCGCGCCTTGCCCGGCCAGTTGGCGATCAGCGATCGGGCCCTGGAAAACGTCTTCCCAGAAGCCGCGACGCTGCTGCACATCCGGAAACAGGTTTTTTACCTGATGGCGGAAGCGCGCCGCGAGCCCGGCGAGCTGACCGTAAGTCGAAGGAATCCAGGTTTCGATCTTGGCGCGAATCAAGCGCGCCAATACCGGCGCATCGCCGCCGCTGGAGACTGCAATGATCAACGGCGAGCGGTCGACGATTGCCGGGAAGATCACGCTGCACAAGGCCGGCGCATCCACCACATTGACCGGCACGCAACGCCGGTGGGCATCGGTGGAGACTTGCGCGTTTAGCGTTTCGTCGTCGGTCGCGGCAATGATCAGCCCGCAACCGTCCAGATCCGTTTCGGCGTAACCACGCAGCAGGCATTCGCCGCCGCTGGCAGCGACCAGTTCAGCCAGTTGCGTTTCAATCTCAGGTGCGACCACCCGCAGCAGCGCACCGGCATCGGCCAGCAGGCGGGATTTGCGCAAGGCAATTTCCCCCACCGACAACCAACACACGACTGCCGCGCAGGTTGTGAAACAGCGGCAGATATTTCATTTAGCCGATGACCTCAAGGCCACCCATGTACGGCTTGAGCACGTCCGGCACGCGAATCGAACCGTCGGCCTGCTGGTAGTTTTCCAGCACTGCCACCAGAGTACGACCGACCGCCAGGCCGGAACCGTTCAAGGTGTGCACCAGCTCGGGCTTGCCGGTTTCCGGGTTGCGGAAACGCGCCTGCATACGACGGGCCTGGAAGTCGCCGCAGTTGGAGCACGAGGAAATTTCGCGGTACTTGTCCTGGCTCGGAATCCACACTTCAAGGTCGTAGGTCTTGACCGCGCTGAAGCCCATGTCACCGGTGCACAGTGCCAGGGTGCGGTAAGGCAGGCCGAGCAGTTGCAGGACTTTTTCGGCGTTGGCGGTCAGGCCTTCCAGCGCTTCCATCGATTGCGACGGCTCGACGATCTGGACCATCTCGACTTTGTCGAACTGGTGCTGACGAATCATGCCGCGCGTATCGCGGCCCGACGCACCGGCTTCGCTGCGAAAGCATGGAGTGTGGGCAACAAACTTGATCGGCAGCGATTTGGAATCAACGATCTCGCCGGCAACGATGTTGGTCAGCGACACTTCGGCGGTCGGGATCAGGTACAGATCGGCTTCGCCTTCGCGGGCGATCTTGAACAGGTCTTCCTCGAATTTCGGCAGCTGGCCAGTGCCTTGCAGCGCCGGAGCCTGCACCAGATAAGGGGTGTAAGCCTCTTCGTAGCCATGCTCGTTGACGTGCAGGTTGATCATGAACTGCGCCAGCGCGCGGTGCAGGCGGGCGATCGGCCCCCGCAGCAAGGCGAAGCGTGCACCGGACAGCTTGGCGGCAGTTTCGAAATCCAGCCAGCCGAACTTCTCGCCGAGGGCGACGTGGTCTTTGACCTCGAAATCGAACTGGGTCGGCGTGCCCCAACGACGCACCTCGACGTTGTCGTCTTCGTCCTTGCCGACCGGGACCGACTCATGCGGCAGGTTGGGAATACCGAGCAGGATCGAATCCAGTTCGGTCTGGATCGCGTCCAGCTCGACCTTGCCAGCGCTCAGTTCGCCCGCCATGCGCTCGACATCTGCCATCAACGGCGCGATGTCTTCGCCACGCTGCTTGGCCTGGCCGATGGATTTGGAACGCGCGTTACGCTCAGCCTGCAGTGCTTCGGTGCGGGTCTGGACGGTCTTGCGCTGTTCTTCCAGCGCTTCGATGCGCGCGGTGTCCAGGGCAAAGCCACGGGAAGCCAGGCGGTCCGCTACGTCCTGAAGGTTGCTACGTAACAGTTTGGAATCGAGCATGTCGGTTTCTCGTTATCAAAGTTTGGTCAGGGACAGGCCGGCCCACGTGGCGAGCAGCCCGCCGAATACGCTGAGTGCCGCATAGCCAAGGGCCAGCAGCACTTGCCCGCTTTCCAGCAGGCGCACCGTATCCAGTGAAAAGGATGAAAAAGTCGTCAGCCCCCGAGGAAGCCGACCATCAACCCGGCACGCACCTCGATCGGCACCTCCGGGCGTATCAAAAACAGGCCGTACAACACGCCGATCAACAGGCAGCCCACGATATTAACGGCCAGCGTCGCGGTATAGAAGTGCCGCGGCCAATTGGCGCTGACCCAATTACCCGTGGCGAAGCGCAACAACGTGCCGGCAACACCGCCGACCGACACTGCAAGGATCAATGGGACCACTATTTTCTCCGCTGCCGAGGGCTCAGACGATCGAGTTGTGCGAGGTGATTGAGCTTCTCGCCGATCTTCAACTCCAGGCCACGGGGCACTGGCTGATAGAACGCAATCGGCTCGAGTTCTTCCGGAAAATAGTCTTCACCGGCGGCATAGGCGTCGGGCTCGTCATGGGCGTAGCGGTACTCGTCGCCATAACCCAATTGTTTCATCAGCTTGGTCGGAGCATTTCGCAGGTGCAGCGGCACTTCCAGCGAACCGTTTTCGGCAGCGGCGCGCAGTGCAGTTTTGAAGCCCATGTACACCGCATTGCTCTTCGGTGCGCAGGCCAGATAAGTAATGGCCTGGGCGACCGCCAATTCGCCCTCGGGGCTACCGAGCCGCTCCTGCACTTCCCACGCGGCCAGGCACAGGCTCAGCGCGCGCGGATCGGCGTTGCCGATGTCTTCGCTGGCCATGCGCACCACGCGCCGCGCCAGATACAGCGGATCACAGCCGCCGTCGATCATCCGCGCAAACCAGTACAGCGCGCCGTCGGGGTTGGAGCCGCGCACCGATTTGTGCAGCGCCGAGATCTGGTCGTAGAACGCCTCGCCGCCCTTGTCGAAACGTCGCCGGGTATCGCCGAGCAGGCTTTGCAGCAGCTCGGTGCCGATTTCGCTGTTGTCTTCAGCCAGATCGGAGGCGTTCTCCAGCAGATTGAGCAGACGCCGGCCATCGCCATCAGCGGCGGACAGCAGCATCTGGAAACCCTCATCGCTCAGGGTCAGGTTACGCTTGCCCAGGCCGCGCTCTTCGGTGAGTGCGCGGTGCACCAGTTTACGCAGCGCCGCTTCGTCGAGGCTTTTCAACACGTACACACGGGCACGTGACAACAAGGCGTTGTTGAGTTCGAAAGATGGGTTTTCGGTGGTGGCGCCGATGAAGATCAGCGTGCCGTCTTCAACGTATGGCAGAAAGGCGTCCTGCTGCGACTTGTTGAAGCGGTGTACTTCGTCGACAAACAGGATCGTGCGTTTGCCGTACTGGCCGGCCTGCTGCTTGGCAATCTCGACGGCCTGGCGGATTTCCTTGACGCCGGCGAGCACCGCCGAGACCGTTTCGAAGTGCGCATCAGAGACTTCCGCGAGCAAGCGCGCCAGAGTGGTCTTGCCCACGCCCGGGGGCCCCCAGAAGATCATCGAATGCAGCGCGCCCTGCTCCAGCGCCTCGCGCAGAGGCTTGCCGCGAGCGAGCACGTGCTCCTGACCGACGTACTCATCCAGATTGGCCGCACGCAGACGCGCGGCCAAGGGTTGGGCAATCGGTGCACTGCGAAACAGATCCATCACGTAGCGTTGAAACCTCTGATTTTCTGAAATCTGCTGAAGAACCTGTGGTGAGGGGATTTATCCCCGTTGGGCTGCGAAGCGGCCCCAAAAGCGACGACTGCTCGGCAGCCGGACGGGGATAAATCCCTCGCCACAATAGCCCCTCAATAGCAGGCTCTCACCACAAAGGGCCGGTGTTTATTCCTGAATAACGTCGGCACCCTTTGGAATGTCGAACTTGAATTTCGACGCCGGCACCGCTTCGTTGGCCTTGACCCCGGTAAACAGGATATTCGTACGCTGGCCGACGCTGTCAATCAGTTGCATGTCATTGAGCAGGCCGTTGCGGAACGACAGGCGCAGATTGTCGAACAGGGTGTCCTTGGTTTTTGGCTTGAGGGTGAAGTCGATCACGCCGCCCGCCTCTTTCGCGCTGATATCGAAGCTCTGGCTGATCTTCGAGACATCGCCGGACAGCAGCAGCGCAGGGGTTTGGGTCAGACGCTCATCGAGTTTCTTGATGGTGGCCTGCTCCAGGTCCGGGTCCCACAGGGTGACTTTCTTGCCATCAGAGACCATGGTCTGTTCGGCCGGCGCGTTGGTGTGCCAGTAGAACAGGCCCGGACGCTGCAGAGTCATGTTGCCGGTGGTTTCCTGCAACTGGGTGCCGCCGCCGTCGAGGGTCAACTGCGAGAAGTTGGCCGACAGGGTTTTCGATGTTTCGAGCAATTGGGTCAAACGCGCCACGTCCTTTTCATCGGCGTGGGCCGTGAGTGTGGTCAGCGCCAGTACTGGCAACAGCATGCGGATAAGGCGCATGAGAGTCCTCTTGAATACTCGTGGGAGAGTGGCGGAACGTCATTGTCCCGCCTCTTGCTTGTGAATCAGTCGCGTACCGGGCCCGGGGCCAGGACTTCACGCGAACCGTTGGTGTTCATTGAGGTAACGACGCCGGCCATCTCCATCGCCTCGATCATCCGCGCAGCGCGGTTGTAACCGATCTTCAGCTTGCGCTGAACAGCGGAAATCGACGCGCGACGGCTTTCGAGGACGAACTGCACCGCTTCGTCATACAGCGCGTCGGCTTCCGGATCATCACCGTCGCCACCACCACTGCTGCCTTCAAAGCCGCTGCCCGCCTCTTCGACACCGTTGAGGATGTCGTCGTTGTATTCAGGCGCGCCGCGCAGCTTCCACGCTTCGACCACGCGGTGAACCTCATCGTCGGAGACGAATGCGCCGTGCACGCGGATCGGCAGACTGGTGCCCGGCGGCATGTAAAGCATGTCACCGTGACCGAGCAGTTGCTCGGCGCCACCCTGATCGATGATCGTCCGCGAGTCGATCTTGCTCGACACCTGGAACGCCATCCGAGTCGGGATGTTGGCCTTGATCAGACCGGTGATCACGTCCACCGAAGGGCGCTGGGTCGCGAGGATCAAGTGAATCCCCGCCGCACGCGCCTTCTGGGCGATACGGGCGATCAGTTCTTCAACCTTCTTACCGACGATCATCATCATGTCGGCGAATTCGTCGACCACCACGACGATGGTCGGCAGTTTCTGCAGCAGCGGCGCTTCGTCGTGAATGCTTTCACGCTTGTACAGCGGATCGCTCAACGGTTCGCCGGCCTCCTGGGCTTCCTTGACCTTGGCGTTGAAGCCGGACAGGTTACGCACGCCCATCTTGGCCATCAGCTTGTAGCGACGCTCCATCTCGGCAACGCTCCAGCGCAAGGCGTTGGCCGCGTCCTTCATGTCGGTCACAACCGGGCAGAGCAGGTGCGGGATACCCTCGTAGATCGACAGTTCGAGCATTTTCGGGTCGATCATGATCAGCTTGGCGTCGTCCGGGCCGGACTTGAACAGGATCGACAGGATCATCGCGTTCACGCCCACCGATTTACCCGAACCGGTAGTACCGGCCACCAGCAAGTGCGGCATCTTCGCCAAGTCGGTGATGACCGGCTTGCCGCCGATATCGTGACCGAGCGCCAGGGTGACCGGCGATTTGAAGTTGTCGTACTCAGGCGTCGACAGCACCTCGGAGAAGCGCACGATCTGACGGTCTTCGTTGGGGATTTCGATACCGACAGTGGTCTTGCCCGGAATCACCTCGACCACCCGCACACTCGTCACTGCCAGCGAACGCGCCAGGTCTTTGGCCAGGTTGGCGATGCGGCTGACCTTCACGCCGGCAGCCGGCTGAATTTCGTAACGGGTAATCACCGGGCCCGGATGAATCGAATCCACGGTGACTTCGACGCCGAACTCCTTGAGCTTGATTTCCAGCAAGTGGCCGACCGCTGCCAAGGATTCAGGCGAATAGTTGAGCTGTTTCTTTTCCGCAGGATCAAGAATCGAAATCGGCGGCAAGGTGCCTTCCACCGCGCTGTCGACGAATAACGGCGCCTGCTTCTCTTTCTGCACGCGTTTGCTCGGCTCCGGCGCCTTCGCCGGTGCCGGCGCGATCACCGGCGGCACCTGTTTCTCGCGGTCGGACATGTGCTTGCTCAGCGCTTGCTCGCGCTCGATCAGGCGTTCCTTGACCTTGGCCTGTTCACGCTTGTCAGTGACAGTCGGTGCGACCACATCGTGGACGCGGTCATCGACTTCACGCAGTTGCGCCACCAGTTGCTTGCGCTCGGTGCGCGCCGACCACCAGCGATTGAGCGCGCCCTGGAACAGTTCGAACAGATCGAGGGTGATCTTGCCGGTGACGTCCATCACCTTGAACCACGACAAGTCGGTAAATACGGTGAGGCCGAACAGGAACAGCGCGATGAACAGAAGCGTGCTGCCCTGAATGTTCAGCGCATTCTTCGCCAGATCGCCAAGGCTTTCGCCCAAGGCACCGCCAGCGCCGGCGGGCAGACCGGTCGCGGCATGGAAATGAATGTGCGCCAGCGCAGCACCGGAAAGCACCAAAAACACCAGACCGATCAGGCGCCAGGAGAACAGCCAGCCGCTCCACTGCCACGGTTCATGGCGTTGACGGAAAATCTGGTACGCCTTGACCGCCAGCAGCAACGGAAAGATATAGGCGAAGTAACCGAGCACCATGAACAGGATATCGGCGCTGTACGAGCCGGCCGGACCGCCAAAATTCTGCACATCATCGATCTTGCTGTTATGGCTCCAGCCGGGGTCGTCCTTGCCGTAGGTCAGCAAAGCCATCATCAGGAACAGGCACAAGGCGCCAATGGCGATCAATGCACCTTCCTTGAGCCGGTAGTGCAGTTGCTGGCGCCAGAGCGGAACGACTGTTTTGGGTGCTTCGGTGGTCTTCTTCAAAACGCTTCTTTTCCTGCGCCCGAGGCGCGTCCATCTATTGAATGACGATAAAAACTGCCCAATCCAGGCAGGTAAAAAAGGTGAAAAGCTCAACTGAGACTACTTTTAACACTGTGCCACTGGTTTTATAAACACAGCCATAAACACTGTGCGCAGCGAAAAGCCCGTCACAACCCGGCATTGTACGGGTTTGTGCGCCCGACGCCATGCTTGAGAGCAGAGCCTTGAGCATAGCCAAACGCATGCGAATTGCGTCGCAATTGGAGCATGCATTGTCTTTTGTGACAAAGGCTTATGACGCGTATTTGATGAACGTAGCGAGGCCGGCCGAATTCGCTGGACGGAATGCGGACAGGCATCGATACGGTGACGCTTACGACCACGGACGACACATCAAGTTGCAGCTCAATGCTCACTCCATCAAACATCGGTGCAGGACATTGACGGCGTTTCGCGGCAAACTCTTCCACGGGGTCTTTACGCTCCCCTGACCGCCCTCCCCTTCTGCAAGCCCGGATGCCATGCTGACTTGGTTACAACGTAATTCCCTGACCTTTCCGCCCCTGGAAAAAGCCATGCGCGAGCCGAACGGATTGCTCGCTGCCGGCGGCGATCTGTCCGCCGACCGCCTGATTCAGGCCTATCGCCATGGCTGCTTTCCCTGGTTCTCCGAAGGCCAACCCATTCTCTGGTGGTCGCCAGACCCTCGCACCGTGCTGTTTCCCGACGAACTGCACGTCTCGCGCAGCCTCGGCAAGCTGCTGCGCAAGCAACGCTATCAAGTGACCTTCGATCAGGATTTCGACGCCGTCATCCGCGCCTGCGCCGCGCCTCGCGACTACGCCGACGGCACCTGGATCACAGAGGCGATGCAGGATGCGTACATGGAACTGCATCGGCGCGGCTTCGCTCATTCGGTTGAGGTCTGGGACGATGGACAACTGGTGGGCGGCCTGTACGGCCTGGCGATGGGCCAATTGTTTTTCGGCGAGTCGATGTTCAGCCGCGCCGACAACGCTTCCAAATACGGCTTCGCCACGCTGGTGCAGCATTTGAAAGCAGCCGGTTTTGTGTTGATCGATTGCCAGATGCCGACGGATCACCTGCACAGCCTCGGTGCGCGGTCAATTCCGCGCGGCGACTTCGCCGACTATCTGCAGCGCCATCTCGATCAACCGAATTCGGCGACCTGGGTTTGCTGAGCGACTTTTGCGCAGGTGGCTTACACTTAATCCACCAGCTTATCCCGAGGGTTGATTCATGACCGAGTTGGCGCGATTGAAGTTCTATGCCACTCAGCCCCACTCTTGCAGTTATCTGCCCGAGGAGCAGGCCACGACGCTGTTTCTCGACCCGAGTCAGCCCATGGATGTGCACGTCTACGCAGATCTGTCGGAAATGGGCTTTCGTCGCAGCGGCGATCACCTGTACCGGCCG
The DNA here is from genome assembly GCA_030544685.1 of Pseudomonas sp. B21_DOA. Taxonomy (NCBI): domain Bacteria; kingdom Pseudomonadati; phylum Pseudomonadota; class Gammaproteobacteria; order Pseudomonadales; family Pseudomonadaceae; genus Pseudomonas; species Pseudomonas sp. B21_DOA. The sequence continues at coordinate 4,632,916 of CP086683.1, forward strand.
CATTGCCAGAATTGCAATGCGTGCGTGCCTGCGCGCATTCCTTCCGCTCAGTTCATCCCCAACCGTCAGCAGAAGCGTATCTTCAAGCGCAACGCCGATCTGCAGGTGCAGCCGGTCAAGCCGCAATTCAGCGAAGAATATTTCGACCTGTACCAGCGCTACATCGAACAGCGGCACGCCGACGGCGACATGTACCCGCCGAGCCGTGACCAGTTCTCGACGTTCCTGGTGCGTGACCTGCCCTTCTCGCGCTTCTACGAGTTTCGACTCGACGGACGGTTGCTCGCGGTGGCGGTCACCGATCTGCTGCCCAACGGTTTGTCGGCGGTGTACACCTTCTACGAACCAAACGAAGAACGCCGCAGCCTCGGTCGTTACGCGATCCTCTGGCAAATCGCCGAGAGCCAGCGTCTGGGCCTTGAGGCGGTGTATCTGGGTTACTGGATCAAGAACTGCAAAAAGATGAACTACAAGACGCAATATCGGCCCATCGAATTGCTGATCAATCAGCGCTGGGTCGTCCTGAACTGAACCTGCGGCCTAAACCCCTTGGCGTAAACACCATTTTTCGGGCACAATGCACGCCGCTTTTGCCTGGCGCAGTTGCACCGGGCCATTCATTGGATACCGAGGGCTTTACTGCATGTCGAAAGAAGACAGCTTCGAAATGGAAGGCACTGTCGTCGACACCCTGCCCAACACCATGTTTCGTGTGGAGTTGGAAAATGGGCACGTCGTAACCGCGCATATTTCCGGCAAGATGCGCAAGAACTACATTCGTATTCTTACCGGTGACAAAGTGCGCGTCGAGCTGACGCCCTATGATTTGAGCAAAGGGCGGATCACTTACCGCGCTCGTTAATCAAGTCAATACAGAACGCCCGGGTTATGCCGGGCGTTTTTGTGTCTGGGTTTTGAGGTTTTGGGGCTGGCGGTTTCGCGCTTACAGCATGCAAATCAAAAGATCGCAGCCTTCGGCAGCTCCTACACAATGAGCATTCGCCCTGAGGTCGAGTGTCAGCTCGCCTGCTTTTGATCTTGATCCACGGGCGACTTCGGGAGGCTGAGCGGAGGGATTGATCCGGGCGTGGGAGCGCAGCGACCGTCTGGCGCAGCCAGACACAGCGGAAGGAGGTGCAGCGAAGCAAACCGGAGCCGCTGCGCCCGGATCGAGCCCGAAGCGAAGGAACCCGAGCCTGCGAGGGCCGAACGCAGGAGCAAGCGTTTTTTTGCTTACTTTTTTTAGGCGTTTGTAAAAAAGTGAGTCGCCGTAAGGGCGAAACCCTAAGCAGCCGTAACCGCAGCAACGGATATACACCTAAAACCACTAAACAACGAGCAACAAAAAGGCGCCCGAAGGCGCCCTCTTGTTCCACAGCCGTCAGGCCATCTCTGCCGTAGTTTCGAAGTCAAACGTCAACTCCCCGTCCTTGATGTCGATGTGCACCACACCGCCATGCTCGGCCAGTTCGCCAAACAGAATCTCCTCCGCCAACGGACGCTTGATCTTGTCCTGGATCAGACGCGCCATCGGACGTGCGCCCATCGCCGAATCGTAACCCCCGGCCGCCAGCCAGCTGCGCGCCGCATCGGTAACTTCGAGCAACACGCGCTTGTCTTCCAGCTGCGCCTGAAGCTCGGTGAGGAACTTGTCCACCACGCTTTTGATGACCTCATGGCTGAGGCGACCAAACTGGATAATGGTGTCCAGACGGTTGCGGAATTCCGGCGTGAAACTCTTCTTGATCACTTCCATCGCATCAGACGAGTGATCCTGATGGGTGAAACCGATCGAAGCCCGCGCGGCCGTTTCGGCACCGGCGTTGGTGGTCATGATCACGATCACGTTGCGGAAGTCCGCCTTGCGCCCATTGTTATCGGTCAGCGTACCGTGGTCCATGACCTGCAGCAGCAGGTTGAAGACTTCCGGATGCGCCTTCTCGATCTCATCGAGCAGCAATACGCAATGCGGCTGCTTGGTGATCGCTTCGGTCAACAGACCGCCCTGGTCGAAACCGACATAACCCGGAGGCGCACCGATCAGACGCGATACGGTATGACGCTCCATGTACTCGGACATGTCGAAACGCACCAGTTCAATACCCAGCGCTTTGGCCAACTGACGCGCAGCCTCGGTTTTACCGACACCGGTAGGCCCTGCGAACAGGAACGAACCGACCGGCTTGTCCGGCGACTTGAGCCCGGCCCGGGACAGCTTGATCGCGGTCGACAGCGAATCGATTGCCGCGTCCTGACCAAATACCGTCAGCTTCAGGTCACGCTCCAGATTACGCAGCAGCTCCTTGTCGGAACTGGTGACGTGCTTTGGGGAATCCGCGCGATTTTCGCGACGATGTCTTCGACCTGTGGCACATCGATACGCTTGACGCGCATCTCCACCGGCTGCAGACGCTGGTAGGCGCCCGCCTCGTCTATCACGTCGATAGCCTTGTCCGGCATGTGCCGGTCATTGATATAGCGCGACGCCAGTTCGGCGGCGGCACGCAATGACTCATCGCTGTACTCGATGCTGTGATGCTGCTCGAAGCGCCCTTTCAGGCCACGCAGGATACCGATGGTGTCTTCCACCGACGGCTCTACGACATCGACCTTCTGGAAACGACGGGCCAAGGCGCGGTCCTTCTCGAAGATGCCGCGGAATTCCTGGAACGTGGTCGAACCGATGCAGCGAATGTCGCCAGACGACAGCAGCGGCTTGAGCAGGTTGGAGGCATCCATCACGCCACCCGACGCAGCGCCCGCACCGATGATGGTGTGGATCTCGTCGATGAACAGGATCGCTTGCGGACGTTTTTTCAGTTCATTGAGCAGTGCCTTGAAGCGCTTCTCGAAATCACCGCGATACTTGGTGCCCGCGAGCAGAGCGCCAAGATCGAGCGAATAAACAACCGCATTGGCCAGCAGATCCGGCACCTGATTGTCGACGATGCGCTTGGCCAGGCCTTCGGCAATCGCGGTTTTACCCACGCCTGCTTCACCGACCAGCAGCGGATTGTTCTTACGCCGGCGCGCGAGAATCTGCGCGACACGCTCGACTTCCGATTCACGGCCGACCAGCGGATCGATGCGACCCTGGCGCGCAAGTTCGTTGAGGTTGCTGGCATAAGCATCCAGAGGATTGCCTGAAGAAGAAGACTCACCGCCCTCGTCGTCCTGCATATCTTGTTCACCTTCAGAGTGATCGCCATGCCCCGGCACTTTCGAAATGCCGTGGGCGATGTAGTTGACGACATCAATGCGCGCCACGCTCTGCTGTTTCAGCAGGAACACGGCCTGACTCTCTTGCTCACTGAAGATGGCGACCAGCACGTTGGCGCCGGTCACTTCGCGCTTGCCCGAGCTCTGTACGTGGAAAACAGCACGCTGCAGGACACGCTGGAAGCCCAGGGTTGGCTGGGTTTCGCGATCCTCGTCATGCACGGGGATCAATGGCGTGGTGGAGTCGATGAACTCCTGCAGATCATGCTTGAGTTTGTCGAGGTTTGCGCCGCAGGCACGCAAAACGGTGGCGGCAGCCTCATTATCCAATAGGGCCAGCAGGAGATGTTCGACGGTCATGAATTCATGACGCTTCGAACGAGCCTCCTTGAAGGCTAGATTGAGGGTGACTTCGAGCTCGCGGTTTAACATAGCTTCACCTCATACCCAAGTGGTCGGCGATTAACCGTCCTTCTCGATTTCACAGAGTAGCGGATGCTGGCTTTCCCTGGCGTACTGGTTGACCTGCATGGCCTTTGTCTCGGCGATGTCGCGGGTAAACACTCCACATACTGCCCGGCCTTCTGTATGGACGGCCAGCATGACCTTGGTCGCCAGCTCGCGATTCAGGTTAAAAAACACCTCGAGCACTTCGACGACGAAATCCATCGGTGTGTAGTCATCGTTGAACAAAACCACCTTGTACATCGGCGGCGCCTGTAACGCGGGCTTTGCTTCCTGAACAGCAACGCCTGCCGAATCGTCGTCGTGCTCCTGTGGAAGATCCTTTTGGAGAAGCGGGCGATCCTGATTGAATGTTAGTCGAATCTGGCTGATTGCATGCATGGAAAAAAGGTTCGTCAGTTGTGCGAATACAGTGGTGGGGGCGGTTGCACACGTTTTCAACTACGACTGCCCGGTCACCTTGACTATCGGGAAAACGGTGTTACAACCAATAGAGCCCACAGTGGGTAAAAAGATCCGCGGAGTCAATTCTTTTATCGAATTCGATTGCGGATGTCGTGGATGATACTCCAGCGATGGAGTCTGTTGCAGAGGGATTTGAGCATGGCTGTCGGCAAGGTGAAATGGTTCAACAATGCCAAGGGGTACGGCTTCATCATTGAGGATGGCAAGTCGGAAGACCTGTTTGCGCATTACACGGCGATCAAGATGGATGGATATAAGACCCTTAAGGCCGGGCAAGCCGTGAAATTTGACATCATCCAAGGGCCAAAGGGCCTGCATGCAATCGAAATTCACAACGTCGTCATTGCAGCGCCCGACCCGGCTGTCGGCGGTGCAGTCGGCGCCGCTGCTGCGGCCGCCGCTGCCACGGCCAAAGCGATGAGCTGACTGATTTCCACCTGAACATCAGCCACAAAAAAACCGCCTGAAAATTCAGGCGGTTTTTTTGGTTGTCCGCGTTTTACATATGCGAAATCAACGCATCGCCGAACCCCGAAGACGAAACCAGCTTGGCCCCATCCATCAAACGCTCGAAATCATAAGTAACAGTCTTCGCGCTGATCGCACCGTTGGTGCCCTTGATGATCAGGTCCGCCGCTTCGGTCCAGCCCATATGACGCAACATCATCTCTGCCGAGAGAATCAGCGAGCCCGGGTTGACTTGGTCCTTGCCGGCATATTTTGGCGCGGTACCGTGGGTCGCTTCGAACATCGCCACGGTATCGGAGAGGTTGGCGCCCGGCGCAATACCGATACCACCGACTTCTGCCGCCAGGGCATCGGACAGATAGTCACCGTTGAGGTTGAGCGTAGCGATCACATCGTATTCGGCCGGACGCAGCAGGATCTGCTGGAGCATGGCGTCGGCGATAGCGTCCTTGACCACAACGTTCTTGCCGGTTTTCGGGTTTTTGAACTGCATCCACGGACCGCCGTCGAGCAGAGTCGCGCCGAATTCTTCGGCCGCCACTTCATAGGCCCATTCCTTGAAGGCACCTTCGGTGAACTTCATGATGTTGCCTTTGTGCACGATGGTCAGCGAGTCGCGATCATTGTCGACCACGTATTGCAGGGCTTTACGCGCCAGACGCTTGGTCCCTTCGCGCGATACCGGCTTGACGCCGATGCCGCAATTTTCGTCGAAACGGATCTTGGTGACGCCCATTTCTTCTTTAAGGAATTTGATGACCTTGGTGGCTTCCGGCGAACCGGCCTTCCACTCGATACCGGCGTAAATGTCTTCGGAGTTCTCGCGGAAAATGGTCATGTCGACGTCGCCGGGTTTTTTCACCGGGCTCGGCACGCCTTCGAACCAGCGCACCGGGCGCAGGCAGACGTACAGGTCGAGCTGCTGACGCAGGGCCACGTTCAGCGAGCGGATGCCGCCACCGACCGGGGTGGTCAGCGGGCCTTTGATGGAAACCACGTAATCCTTGACTGCGTCGAGGGTTTCCTGCGGCAGCCAGGTGTCCTGGTCATAAACCTGAGTGGCTTTTTCGCCGGCGTAGACTTCCATCCAGGAAATCTTGCGCTTGCCGCCGTAGGCCTTTTCAACAGCAGCATCGACAACCTTGATCATCACCGGACTGATGTCGACACCAATACCGTCACCTTCGATGAAGGGGATGATCGGGTTATCAGGAACATTGAGAGAATGGTCTGCATTGACAGTGATTTTGTCACCGACGGCTGGAACCTGAATCTTCTTGTAACCCATGCTGAACTCCATTGTTTGGATTGAACACCTGGCTTGCTTCGAGCGTAACCCAGTTGTATCAACACGCAAACCCTATGTTCCGCCGCCGCGCACATCTCGTTTCGTACAAGCCTGAAAGCAAAGGGAAAAGCGCCAAACTCCAGCATTCGTAACGAGTCTTTGCCCGATGCCGCCCTGCGACCTTTAGACCAATGGACGAGAATCGTTGCATATGAACCATCGGCAGATTGCCAGCTACCTATGTATAATGCCGCCCGCTGACCACAGGGTCACGACGGCTGGCCTCTCTAGCACGAGACTTTCCGCCTGATTGGTCGGGTTGTTACCGCAGCCTGACTGCTTGACGCTCTACTGATGCACCCAACATCACCGCGAAGAATCTCGACATTCGGTTCATGGATGACTTTGAACGAACGCGCTTACCCGGCGCCCCTCGAGTTTCTGCGCACGCTTTAGCAAAGAAGAGAGAGTTAATCCGAATATGCCCACCCGCTCGAAGATCATCTATACCTTCACCGACGAAGCTCCTGCCCTCGCCACCTATTCCCTGCTGCCGATCATCGAGGCTTACACCGCCTCGGCCGATATCGCCGTGGAAACCCGCGATATCTCTCTTGCAGCGCGCATCCTGGCAAGCTTCCCCGAGCAACTGGGCGACAAAGCCGTAGCCGACCACCTCGCCGAACTGGGCGACCTGGCCGTTACGCCTGAAGCCAACATCATCAAGCTGCCGAACATCAGTGCTTCGGTACCGCAACTGCAAGCCGCGATCAAAGAGCTGCAGGCGCAGGGCTACAACCTGCCGGACTACCCGGAAACCGTGACCAGCGACGCCGACAAAGACGCCAAGGCGCGTTACGACAAGGTCAAGGGCAGCGCCGTGAACCCGGTTCTGCGCGAAGGCAACTCCGACCGCCGCGCTCCGCTGTCGGTGAAGAACTACGCACGCAAGCACCCGCACAAAATGGGCGCCTGGGCCAAAGACTCCAAGTCCCACGTTGCGCACATGAGCACCGGCGATTTCTACGGCAGCGAAAAAGCTGTCCTGATCGACGCCGCTGACGCTGTGAAGATCGAACTGATCGCCAAAGACGGTGCTGCCACCGTTCTGAAAGAAAAACCACCGTTCAGGCTGGCGAGATCCTCGACTGCGCCGTGATGAGCAAAAACGCCCTGCGTGCGTTCATCGCTGCCGAAATCGAAAGTGCCAAGGCCCAGGGCGTGCTGCTCTCGGTGCACTTGAAAGCGACCATGATGAAGGTCTCCGACCCGATCATGTTCGGCCAGATCGTTGCCGAGTTCTATAAAGACGCACTGACCAAGCACGCTGACGTGCTGAACCAGATCGGCTTCAACCTGAACAACGGCATCGGCGATCTGTACGCACGGATCAAGGCCCTCCCGGCCGAGCAGCAAGCGCAGATCGAAGCCGATATCGCCGCGGTCTACGCCGTTCGTCCGTCGCTGGCGATGGTCAACTCCGACAAGGGCATCACCAACCTGCACGTGCCGAGCGACGTCATCGTCGACGCCTCGATGCCAGCGATGATCCGTGACTCCGGCAAGATGTGGGGCACCGACGGCCAGCTGCACGACACCAAGGCTGTGATCCCGGATCGCTGCTACGCGACCATCTACCAGGCCGTGATCGAAGATTGCAAAGCCAACGGCGCTTTCGACCCGACCACCATGGGCAGCGTGCCGAACGTCGGTCTGATGGCGAAGAAAGCCGAAGAGTACGGCTCCCACGACAAGACTTTCCAGATCAAGGCAGACGGTGTTGTTCGCGTCACCGACAGCAAAGGCAAGCTGCTGATGGAGCAGGCTGTCGAAGCCGGCGATATCTTCCGCATGTGCCAGACCAAAGACGCGCCGATCCAGGACTGGGTCAAACTGGCCGTTAACCGTGCCCGCGCGAGCAGCACGCCGGCGATCTTCTGGCTCGACCCGATGCGCGCTCACGATGGCGTAGTGATCGAGAAGGTTCAGGCTTACCTGAAGGATCACGACACCAGCGGTCTGGACATCCAGATCATGGCGCCGGTCGATGCGATGAAGTACACCCTGCAGCGCACCCGCGAAGGCAAGGACACCATTTCGGTGACCGGCAACGTACTGCGCGACTACCTGACCGACCTGTTCCCGATCATGGAACTGGGCACCAGCGCCAAGATGCTGTCGATCGTGCCGCTGATGAACGGCGGTGGTCTGTTCGAAACCGGCGCTGGCGGTTCGGCGCCGAAGCACGTGCAGCAACTGGTTGAAGAGAACTTCCTGCGCTGGGATTCGCTGGGTGAATTCCTCGCCCTCGCCGCTTCCCTCGAGCATCTGGGCGTGAACTACAACAACCCGAAAGCGCTGGTGCTGTCGAAAACCCTGGACCAGGCCACCGGCCAGTTCCTCGACAACAACAAGTCGCCATCGCGTAAAGTCGGCAACATCGACAACCGCGGCAGCCACTTCTACCTGGCGATGTACTGGGCTCAGGCCCTGGCGGCCCAGACTGAAGACGCGGCACTGCAAGCGCAGTTCGCAACCCTGGCCAAAACCCTGACCGAGAACGAAGCAACCATCGTTGCCGAACTCAACGCCGTTCAGGGCAAGCCAGTCGACATCGGCGGTTACTACCACGCCGACGCCGAGCTGATCAGCAAGGCCATGCGCCCAAGCGCAACCTTCAACGCGGCGATCGCTGCGCTGGTTTAAGGTTGTAATGGGAACATCACAAACCCCGGCCTTGTGCCGGGGTTTGTGTTTCCGGGTTTTGTGATCACCACAAAACTTTGTGGGAGCTGGCTTGCCAGCGATGGCAGTTTATCATCCAGCATGGATGGTGACTGAACCACCGCTATCGCTGCGATGCGGCGTTCCGACAAGCCAGCTCCCACAGGGATTGGGGTTTAACCAACAGATTGAGGAAGGTTTCATGGAATGGCTCCCCCACATCACCGTCGCCACCATCGTCGAGGACAACGGCCGTTTTTTGATGGTTGAAGAGCACAAGGGCGGGCGCAACGTGCTCAACCAGCCCGCCGGGCATCTCGATCCGGATGAAACCCTGATCGACGCGGCGATTCGCGAAACCCTCGAAGAAACCGGTTGGGACGTCGAACCCACCGGCGTGATCGGCATTTATCTGTACACCGCGCCGAGCAACGGCGTGACTTACCAGCGCATATGCTTCAGCGCCAAAGCCGTGCAGCATCACCCGGATTACCAACTCGACGACGGCATCGTCGGCGCCAAGTGGCTGACCCGCGACGAATTAGTCGCCCAGCGCGACAACTGGCGCAGCGAGCTGATCATCCGTTGCATTGACGATTATCTGGCCGGTCATCACTTCAGCCTCGAACTGATCCGCCCTTCTCTTTAGCCTTGCGGCCGCGAGCCTGATAGAATCGCGCCCTTTTCCAAGACACTCATTGAATCCCTATGCGTGATCCAGCCCCTTCTGACACATCCAAGAAGCGCGTCATTGTCGGCATGTCCGGCGGCGTGGACTCTTCCGTTTCCGCCCTTCTGCTGATCGAGCAGGGTTACGAAGTGGAAGGCCTGTTCATGAAGAACTGGGAAGAAGACGACGGAACGGAATACTGCACCGCCATGGACGACCTGGCGGATGCTCAGGCTGTCTGCGACAAGATTGGCATCAAGCTGCACACCGCCAACTTCGCGGCCGAGTACTGGGACAACGTGTTCGAGCACTTTCTCGCCGAATACAAGGCTGGGCGCACGCCGAACCCGGACATCCTGTGCAACCGCGAGATCAAGTTCAAAGCCTTCCTCGACTACGCGATGATGCTCGGCGCTGACCTGATCGCCACCGGCCACTACGTGCGCCGCCGCGACATCGATGGCCGCACCGAACTGCTCAAGGGCCTCGATCCGAACAAGGATCAGAGCTACTTCCTGCACGCCGTCGGCGGCGAACAGATCGCCAAGACCCTGTTCCCGGTCGGCGAGCTGGAAAAGCCTGAAGTCCGCGCGATTGCCGAGAAGTACGAACTGGCCACCGCCAAGAAGAAGGATTCCACCGGGATCTGCTTCATCGGCGAGCGCCGCTTCAGCGATTTCCTCAAGCAATACCTGCCGGCACAACCGGGTGAGATCAAGACCACCGAAGGCGAAGTCATCGGCCGTCACCACGGCTTGATGTACCACACCATCGGCCAGCGCCAGGGCCTCGGCATCGGCGGCTTGAAGGATGCCGGCGATGAGCCGTGGTACGTGCTGCGCAAGGATCTGCAGACCAACGAGCTGATCGTCGGCCAAGGCAACAACCATCCGTGGCTGTTCTCCAGCGCCCTGCTCGCTTCGGAAATCTACTGGGTCAACCCGATCGACCTGAGCCAGCCGCTGCGCCTGACAGCGAAAGTGCGTTATCGCCAGAGCGATCAGGCCTGCACCCTGGAAAAACCGCCAGCGGTTATCGCGCCGTGTTCGACGAACCGCAACGCGCGGTGACGCCGGGCCAGTCGGTCGTTTTCTATGACGGCGAAATCTGTCTCGGCGGCGGCGTGATCGAAGTAGCCGAGCCGTGGAGCAGTCAGGCATGAGCCCGACTCAGGAGCAACTGACAGCGCTGGGCGGTGTATTTCTCGCCGCCGTGCTGGTGGATCGCATCGCCAAGACCGGCCAGACCAACGAAGCCGGCCTGAGCTGCATGCTCGGCAGCCTGCTGGTGCGGGATCCGAAAGATACGCTGGACGTGTACGGTGGCGATGACATCAATCTGCGCGAAGGCTATCGCGCGTTGATTGGCGCACTGGAGCGCGACCCGAGCACCTTGCAGCGCGAGCCATTGCGCTACGCGCTGTCGATGCTCGGTCTGGAGCGGCAACTGGCCAAGCGTGACGACATGCTCGAGACGATTGCCAAACGCCTGCCGCAGATTCAGTCACAGGTGGAGCATTTTGGCCCGGCTCATGAAAACGTCGTCGCCGCTTGCGGTGCGTTGTATCAGGACACGTTGAGCACCCTGCGCCAACGCATTCAGGTGCACGGCGACATGCGCAACCTGCAGCAGCCGAGCAACGCCTCGAAGATCCGCGCCCTGCTGCTCGCGGGTATCCGCTCGGCGCGCCTGTGGCGTCAGCTCGGGGGTCATCGCTGGCAGTTGGTGATCAGCCGCCGCAAGTTACTCAAAGAGCTTTATCCGTTGATGCGCAGCGAGTAAACGCCGCGTCATGAAGGCTTTGTAGTCTGTAACGCGTAATACGCCGGTCAGTTGGCGACGGACCGGCGGATTTTTTCATGTATGATACGCGCCCCATTTCGTTGCCCGACTGTCCGAGAACACCCCATGCAGCTCTCTTCGCTCACTGCGGTTTCCCTGTTGACGGCCGCTACGCCGGCAAAACCCAGGCCCTGCGCCCGATTTTCAGCGAGTACGGCCTGATCCGTGCCCGCGTTCTGGTTGAAGTGCGCTGGCTCCAGCGCCTGGCCGCCCACGCTGGTATCCCTGAAGTACCGGCCTTCTCCGCCGAGGCCAACGCCGTTCTCAACGAACTGGCTGAAAACTTCTCGCTGGAGCACGCCGAGCGCGTCAAAGAAATCGAGCGCACCACCAACCACGACGTGAAAGCGATCGAATACCTGCTCAAGGAGCAGGCGGCCAAGCTGCCGGAGCTGGCCAAGGTCAGCGAATTCATCCACTTTGCCTGCACCAGCGAAGACATCAACAACCTGTCCCACGCCTTGATGCTGCGTGAAGGCCGTGACGACGTGATGCTGCCGCTGATGCGCCAGACCGCCAACGCCATCCGCGAACTGGCCATCCGTTTCGCCGACGTGCCGATGCTGTCGCGCACCCACGGCCAGCCGGCTTCGCCGACTACTCTGGGTAAAGAACTGGCCAACGTGGTTTACCGTCTCGAGCGCCAGATCGCTCAGGTCGCTGCCGTACCGCTGCTCGGCAAGATCAACGGTGCTGTCGGCAACTACAACGCGCACCTGTCGGCCTACCCGCAGATCGACTGGGAAGCCAATGCCCGCGCCTTCATCGAAGACGAGCTGGGCCTGGGCTTCAACCCGTACACAACGCAGATCGAACCGCACGACTACATCGCCGAGCTGTTCGACGCCATTGCACGCTTCAACACCATCCTGATCGACTTCGACCGCGACATCTGGGGCTATATCTCCCTGGGTTATTTCAAGCAGCGCACGATCGCTGGCGAAATCGGTTCGTCGACCATGCCGCACAAGGTCAATCCGATCGACTTCGAAAATTCCGAAGGCAACCTGGGCATCGCCAACGCACTGTTCCAGCACCTGGCGAGCAAGCTGCCGATTTCCCGCTGGCAGCGCGACCTGACCGACTCCACCGTCCTGCGCAACCTCGGTGTCGGCTTCGCCCACAGCGTGATCGCATACGAAGCCAGCCTCAAAGGCATCAGCAAACTCGAGCTCAACGAGCAGAAGATTGCCGCCGACCTCGATGCTTGCTGGGAAGTACTGGCCGAGCCGATCCAGACCGTGATGCGTCGCTACAACATCGAAAACCCGTACGAAAAGCTGAAAGAACTGACCCGTGGCAAGGGCATCAGCCCTGAAGCGCTGCAGACTTTCATCGATGGCCTGGACATGCCAGCCGAAGCCAAAGCCGAGCTCAAGCAACTGACCCCGGCCAACTACATCGGCAACGCTGTGGCACAAGCCAAACGCATCTGATCGACCGTTTGCCCCGTTTGAGACGCCCGGCCGCGCCGGGCGTTTTTATTCCCGTCTGAAAAGTGCTTTTTTCAATAGGTTACATATGAATTCCGATATTCCTCTTCAACTTCTGGGCGGCCTCACAGCACGCGAATTCCTGCGTGACTACTGGCAGAAAAAACCGCTGCTGATCCGTCAGGCGATTCCTGACTTCGAAAGCCCGATCGACGCCGACGAACTGGCCGGCCTGGCCCTGGAAGAAGAAGTCGAATCGCGCTTGGTCATCGAGCACGGCGAGCGTCCATGGGAACTGCGTCGCGGCCCGTTCGCCGAAGACGAGTTCAGCAAATTGCCAGAGAAAGAGTGGACCCTGCTGGTGCAGGCGGTTGACCAGTTCGTGCCGGAAGTCAGCGAGCTGCTGGAAAACTTCCGCTTCCTGCCGAGCTGGCGCGTCGATGACGTGATGATCAGCTTCGCTGCCCCGGGTGGCAGCGTCGGCCCGCATTTCGACAATTACGATGTGTTCCTGCTGCAGGGCCACGGCAAGCGCAACTGGAAAATCGGCCAGATGTGCGATTCCGAGAGCCCGCTGCTGCAACACGCCGACCTGCGCATCCTCGCTGAATTCCACGAAACCGAAGAATGGGTGCTGGAACCGGGCGACATGCTCTACCTGCCGCCGCGCCTGGCCCATTGCGGTGTCGCGGTCGACAACTGCATGACCTACTCGGTCGGCTTCCGCGCGCCGAGTGCCGCTGAAGTGCTGACCCACTTCACCGACTTCCTCAGCCAGTTCCTGACCGACGAAGAGCGCTACACCGATGCCGACGCCAAGCCGGCGGTCGATCCGCACCAGATTCAACACGATGCGCTGGATCGCCTGAAAAGCCTGCTCGCTGAACACATGAGCGATGAGCGTCTGCTGCTGACCTGGTTCGGTCAATACATGACGGAGCCGCGCTACCCGGAACTGGTGGTCGGCCCGGAAGACGTCGAAGAAGAAGACTTCCTCGCCGCCCTGCAGGACGGCGCCGTACTGATCCGCAACCCGAGCGCGCGCCTGGCCTGGTCGGAAGTCGACGACGATCTGCTGCTGTTCGCCAGTGGCCAGAGCCGTTACCTGCCGGGCAAGCTGCGCGAACTGCTGAAGCTGATCTGCGCGGCTGACGCCCTGCACGCCGACAACCTCGGCGAATGGCTGAGCGACGAAGACGGCCGCAGCCTGCTCTGCGAACTGGTCAAGCAAGGAAGCCTGGGGTTCGCCGATGAATAAAATTCGCGTTCGTGTCGCAGACTGGCAGAAGGATATCGCCGAGATCCGGCGCATTCGTGAAACGGTGTTCATCGCCGAACAATCGGTGCCACCCGAGCTTGAGTGGGACGCCGATGACGCGACCGCCGTGCATTTTCTGGCGTTCGAAGGCGACTTCCCGATCGGTACGGCGCGGCTGTTGCCCGACGGCCACATCGGCCGCGTTTCAGTACTCAAAGACTGGCGCGGGATGAAGGTCGGTGATGCGCTGATGCAAGCGGTCATCGCCGAAGCTGAAGCACGCGGTTTGAGGCAACAGAAGCTCAGCGCTCAGGTGCAAGCCACGGCGTTCTACGAGCGCCTGGGTTTCAGCCTGGTCAGCGAGGAATTCCTCGAAGCCGGGATTCCGCATGTCGACATGGTTCGGCATTCGGCCTGATTCCGAGACCTCCAGATCCCTGTGGCGAGGGATTTATCCCCGCTGGGCTGCGAAGCAGCCCCAAATCCAGCAAACTCGGTGAGTCAGTTAAATCGAGCGCGCTGGGTCGGCGACTGCTGCGCAGCCGAGCGGGGATAAATCCCCTCACCACAAAAGGCCGCCAGCACACCACAAAACGCCCCGCCATTTTCGGATGCCGGGGCGTTTTGCTGTCTACGATTCAACTTGCCCCACCCCGGGCCGACAAACTGGCAATATCAAGCCTTTCGAACGCGGAGATAACGGACATGTCCCTACGCACCCTGCTCACCACCCTGCTGCTCGGCTGCAGTTTTTCGGTGCTGGCAGCCACAGAAATCGTTCCCCTCAAATACCACACCAGCGCTGACATGCTGCCGGTCGCGCAGGACTTCATCGGCCAGGACGGTCAGGTCAGCGCTTATGGCAATCAACTGATCGTCAAAGCCGAGCCGGGCAAGATTCAGGAACTGAAGGACTTGCTGGCGCAACTCGATACCGCACCGAAGCGCTTGCTGATCACCGTCGACACCAACGAAAACAACGGCCGTGGCGACGAAGGTTATGCGGTCAATGGCGCCCAGCCGAGCCAGATCCGGATCATCAGCCGCAGCACTACCAGCCGCAACGGCGACGTTCAGCAAGTGCAGACCAGCGAAGGCACTCCGGCGCTGATTCAGGTTGGCCAGAGCGTGCCGATCACCAACACCCAGAGCGATTCCTACGGCGGTTACAGCAGCGAGACTCAATACCGCAACGTCACCCAAGGTTTCTACGTCACCGCCAGCGTCACCGGCGAAACCGTTCATCTGGCGATCAGTACCAACCGTGACCGCATGAGCCAGGAACGTCCCGATGTAGTGAACGTGCAAAGCACCGACACAACCGTCACCGGACGCCTCGGTGAGTGGATCACTCTGGCGGGCGCCAACAGCCAGACTCAGGCCGATAAACAGGGGCTGACCCGCAGCTACTCGACTCAAGGCCGGGATGACATGACCTTGCGGGTGAAAGTCGACACGCTGGACTAAAGCACCGAAAACTGACTGATTAGTCGTATTAGACGAAAGATGTAGTGCTTGAAAAAAGCACTACAAAACGTTTGACGCGAAAAAAAGCGAAGGCATGATGGCCTCGCTCCCGCTAATCAGAGGCCCTGGCAAGGGCCTTCGAAGCGCCGCTCGCACCTACCCCGCGAGCCGTTTCGTGTCTGTACCGCCCAAAAGGTGTGTTTGACGAGGTTGCCGACTGGAACGAAGTTGTCCCGAGGGACGGAAGCGTATTTAGGTAACCCGGCTTCACGCTGTTGTCCGTATAAAGGCCCACGACGCCCGCATGCGCCCCGCAGTCCGCCACTACCTGCTCACTTCCCCTCGAGCCCATCGTTCATCCCGTCGCCTACCCCGCCGAATCCGACTTGACCACCTAAGCTTCTGGTCAGCGAGCGCAGGAATTTTCCACCGCAGAACAACTTTTCATAAAAGACGCGACGAGGTTTATCTCCATGGCACTGACACGCGAACAGCAAATTGCAGCCCTCGAAAAAGACTGGGCCGAGAACCCGCGCTGGAAAGGCGTGACTCGCACTTACTCCGCTGCCGACGTGGTCCGCCTGCGTGGCTCGGTTCAGCCAGAGCACACCTTCGCGAAGATGGGCGCCGAGAAGCTGTGGAACCTGGTCACCCAGGGTGCCAAGCCGTCCTTCCGTCCAGAGAAAGATTTCGTCAACTGCATGGGCGCCCTGACTGGCGGCCAGGCTGTTCAGCAGGTCAAGGCCGGTATCCAGGCGATCTACCTGTCCGGCTGGCAGGTTGCTGCGGACAACAACTCCGCAGAATCGATGTACCCGGACCAGTCGCTGTACCCGGTGGACTCCGTACCAACCGTGGTCAAGCGCATCAACAACTCGTTCCGTCGTGCCGACCAGATCCAGTGGAAAGCTGGCAAGAACCCGGGCGACGATGGCTACATCGACTACTTCGCACCAATCGTGGCCGACGCTGAAGCCGGTTTCGGCGGCGTACTCAACGCCTACGAGCTGATGAAGAGCATGATCGAAGCAGGCGCCGCCGGCGTTCACTTCGAAGACCAACTGGCTTCGGTGAAGAAATGCGGCCACATGGGCGGCAAGGTTCTGGTGCCAACCCAGGAAGCCGTACAAAAGCTGACCGCTGCCCGTCTGGCAGCTGACGTTGCCGGCACGCCGACCATCATTCTGGCTCGCACCGACGCCAACGCGGCTGACCTGCTGACCTCCGACTGCGACCCGTACGATCAGCCATTCGTAACCGGCGAGCGTACTCAGGAAGGTTTCTACAAGGTACGTGCCGGCCTGGATCAAGCGATCGCCCGTGGCCTGGCTTACGCGCCGTATGCCGATCTGATCTGGTGCGAAACCGCCAAACCGGATCTGGAAGAAGCCCGTCGCTTCGCTGAAGCGATCAAAAGGAATACCCGGACCAGCTGCTGTCGTACAACTGCTCGCCTTCCTTCAACTGGAAGAAGAACCTGGACGACGCGACCATCGCCAAGTTCCAGCGCGAACTGTCCGCCATGGGCTACAAGCACCAGTTCATCACCCTGGCCGGCATTCACAACATGTGGCACAGCATGTTCAACCTGGCGCACGACTACGCCCGCAACGACATGACTGCCTACGTGAAGCTGCAAGAGCAGGAATTCGCTGACGCCGCCAAGGGTTACACCTTTGTTGCGCACCAGCAGGAAGTGGGCACTGGCTACTTCGACGACATGACCACCGTGATCCAGGGCGGCTCGTCCTCGGTGACCGCGCTGACCGGTTCGACCGAAGAAGAACAGTTCCACTGATTCGGCCTCACCTGAGCAAACGGCCTTTGCGGATCGAATAAAAAGCTAACCGCAGAGCCGCAAGACTGACGCCCCGACTGGATCGGGGCGTTTTTTTGCCTGGGGAAATCGATTCGCGCAGCTCCTACAGGGGATCTATGGCGTCAGCGCAAAACATTGATCTGAAGCGCTACAAGCGTCAGAAATTTCCGTTAAAACGGTAGGCTTCGCTACTTGCAGTAACGCGCAAGTAAGACAACTTCCCAGCCACTCACTCGTTAAACAGTTACAAAACCACGCCAAACGATATCAATTATCATTTAGCCGCAACTATGTTCGTTACAAACTCTACAAAACATAATTGATGCAAACCCGGCTAATGCCCGCAACGCATGGGCCGCAGCGCCTTCAGGAGGCGCTATGTCCTTAATCCGGTAAATAATTTCGCCTTTGGAATTTTACTTGCCGGGTGTTTAGCCATAAAATCAGCCCGATTGATTGCTGCGACATATCGTCACTGCCTTATTTCTTTATCAAGCTCAGAGACCTTTGCTCTCTGTTAAGGATTACCAGCATGCCCGAAGCGACAGGACTCATGGCCCACAACTGGGGCTTTGCCATTTTCCTTCTGGGTGTCGTCGGCCTGTGTGCCTTCATGCTTGGCGTCTCCAGCCTCCTCGGGTCAAAAGCCTGGGGTCGCAGCAAAAACGAACCGTTCGAGTCGGGCATGCTACCTACCGGTGGCGCCCGCTTGCGGCTCTCAGCCAAATTCTATCTGGTCGCGATGCTCTTCGTGATCTTCGATATCGAAGCCCTCTTTCTCTTTGCATGGTCTGTGTCCGTCCGCGAAAGCGGCTGGACCGGATTCGTCGAAGCTCTCGTTTTCATAGCAATTCTGTTGGCAGGTCTTGTCTACCTGTTCCGAGTGGGCGCCCTTGACTGGGCTCCGGAAGCTCGTCGCAAGCGGCAGGCGAAGCTGAAACAATGAGGCTTTGGCAATGCAATACAATCTCACCAGGATCGACCCCGATGCTCCTAACGAGCAGTATCCGATTGGCCAGCGGGAAACCGTTGCCGATCCGTTAGAAGATCAAGTCCACAAAAACATTTTCATGGGCAAGCTGGAAGACGTGCTGAGTGGCGCGGTCAACTGGGGACGTAAGAACTCCCTGTGGCCGTACAACTTCGGCCTGTCGTGCTGCTACGTGGAAATGACCACCGCCTTCACGGCGCCCCACGACATCGCGCGCTTTGGCGCCGAAGTGATCCGGGCCTCGCCGCGTCAGGCCGACTTCATGGTTATCGCCGGTACCTGCTTCATCAAGATGGCGCCGATCATCCAGCGTCTCTACGAGCAAATGCTCGAACCAAAATGGGTTATCTCCATGGGTTCGTGCGCCAACTCCGGTGGCATGTACGACATCTACTCTGTGGTTCAAGGGGTGGACAAGTTCTTGCCCGTGGACGTCTACGTACCTGGCTGCCCGCCCCGTCCGGAAGCTTTTCTGCAAGGCTTGATGCTGTTGCAGGAATCGATTGGACAGGAGCGTCGTCCGCTTTCCTGGGTCGTTGGTGATCAAGGCGTGTACCGCGCCGACATGCCATCGCAGAAGGAACAGCGCCGCGAACAGCGAATCGCAGTCACCAATCTGCGCAGCCCTGACGAAGTCTGATCCAGATCTGTTCTTAGTAACGAGAAGCTGGCTTCATTCTTTACGTTGACCGAAAGCGAAAAAATAACCATGACTACAGGCAGTGCTCTGTACATCCCGCCTTACAAGGCAGACGACCAGGATGTGGTCGTCGAACTGAACAACCGTTTTGGCGCCGAAGCGTTCACCACGCAGGCAACCCGCACCGGCATGCCGGTGCTGTGGGTGGCCCGTGCCAGACTGGTTGAAGTCCTGACTTTCCTGCGCAACCTGCCCAAGCCGTACGTCATGCTCTATGACCTGCACGGCGTGGACGAGCGTCTGCGCACCAAGCGTCAAGGGCTGCCGACCGGCGCCGATTTCACCGTGTTCTATCACCTCATGTCGCTGGAGCGTAATAGTGACGTGATGATCAAGGTGGCCTTGTCCGAAGGCGACCTCAGCATGCCTTCCGTCACCAGCATCTGGCCGAACGCCAACTGGTACGAGCGCGAAGTCTGGGACATGTTCGGCATCGACTTCAAAGGCCACCCGCACCTGTCGCGCATCATGATGCCGCCGACCTGGGAAGGTCACCCGCTGCGCAAGGACTTCCCGGCGCGCGCCACCGAATTCGATCCGTACAGCCTCAACCTCGCCAAGCAGCAGCTGGAAGAGGAAGCCGCGCGCTTCCGTCCGGAAGACTGGGGCATGAAGCGTTCCGGTGCCAACGAGGACTACATGTTCCTCAACCTCGGCCCGAACCACCCTTCGGCGCACGGTGCGTTCCGCATCATCCTGCAGCTGGACGGCGAAGAGATCGTCGATTGCGTCCCGGACATCGGTTACCACCACCGTGGCGCCGAGAAGATGGGCGAGCGTCAGTCCTGGCACAGCTACATTCCATACACCGACCGTATCGACTACCTCGGCGGCGTGATGAACAACCTGCCGTACGTGCTCTCGGTCGAGAAGCTCGCCGGCATCAAGGTGCCGCAGAAGGTCGACGTCATCCGCATCATGATGGCCGAGTTCTTCCGGATCACCAGTCACCTGCTGTTCCTGGGTACCTACATCCAGGACGTCGGCGCCATGACCCCGGTGTTCTTCACCTTCACCGACCGCCAGAAGGCGTACACGGTGATCGAAGCCATCACCGGTTTCCGTCTGCACCCGGCCTGGTACCGCATCGGCGGCGTCGCCCACGACCTGCCGCGCGGCTGGGAAAAACTGGTCAAGGATTTCGTCGAGTGGATGCCCAAGCGTCTGGACGAATACACCAAGGCCGCCCTGCAGAACAGCATCCTCAAGGGTCGTACCATCGGCGTTGCCGCCTACAACACCAAAGAGGCCCTGGAATGGGGCGTCACCGGTGCCGGCCTGCGTTCTACCGGTTGCGATTTCGACCTGCGTAAAGCGCGTCCGTATTCGGGCTACGAGAACTTCGAATTCGAAGTGCCGCTGGCCGTCAACGGCGATGCCTACGACCGCTGCATGGTCCGCGTCGAAGAGATGCGCCAGAGCATCAAGATCATCGATCAGTGCATGCGCAACATGCCGGAAGGCCCGTACAAGGCGGATCACCCGCTGACCACGCCGCCGCCGAAAGAGCGCACGCTGCAGCACATCGAAACCCTGATCACGCACTTCCTGCAGGTTTCGTGGGGCCCGGTCATGCCGGCCAACGAATCCTTCCAGATGATCGAAGCGACCAAGGGCATCAACAGTTATTACCTGACGAGCGACGGCGGCACCATGAGCTACCGTACCCGGATCCGTACTCCAAGCTTCCCGCATCTGCAACAGATCCCTTCGGTGATCAAAGGCAGCATGGTCGCGGACTTGATTGCGTACCTGGGTAGTATCGACTTCGTTATGGCCGACGTGGACCGCTAAGCATGAACAGCACGCTTATCCAGACAGACCGTTTCACCTTGAGTGAAACCGAGCGCTCGGCCATCGAGCACGAGCTGCATCACTACGAAGACCCGCGCGCGGCGTCGATCGAAGCCCTGAAGATCGTTCAGAAGGAACGCGGCTGGGTGCCGGACGGCGCCCTCTACGCGATCGGCGAAATCCTCGGCATCCCGGCCAGCGACGTTGAAGGCGTGGCGACGTTCTACAGCCAGATCTTCCGTCAACCGGTCGGCCGTCACATCATTCGCGTCTGCGACAGCATGGTCTGCTACATCGGCGGCCACGAGTCGGTGGTCAGCGAAATCCAGAACAATCTGGGCATCGGCCTGGGTCAGACCACCGCCGACGGTCGTTTCACCCTGCTGCCTGTCTGCTGCCTCGGCAACTGCGACAAGGCACCGGCGCTGATGATCGACGACGACACCTTTGGCGACGTGCAGCCTGCTGGCGTGGCCAAACTGCTCGAGGGCTACGTATGACCCTGACATCTTTTGGTCCAGCCAACCGCATCCAGCGTTCGGCCGAGACACACCCGCTGACCTGGCGTCTGCGCGATGACGGCGAAGCCGTGTGGCTCGACGAGTACCAGGCCAAGAACGGTTACGCCGCTGCGCGCAAAGCCTTCGCCGAGATGGATCAGGACGCGATCGTCCAGACCGTCAAAGACGCTGGCCTCAAGGGTCGCGGCGGCGCCGGCTTCCCCACTGGCGTGAAGTGGGGCCTGATGCCCAAGGACGAATCCATCAACATCCGCTACCTGCTGTGCAACGCGGATGAAATGGAGCCGAACACCTGGAAAGACCGCATGCTGATGGAGCAACTGCCCCATCTGCTGATCGAAGGCATGTTGATCAGTGCCCGCGCGCTGAAAACCTACCGTGGCTACATCTTCCTGCGCGGCGAATACACCACCGCCGCCAAGCACCTCAACCGTGCCGTGGAAGAAGCCAAGGCGGCCGGCCTGCTGGGCAAGAACATTCTCGGTTCGGGTTTCGATTTCGAGCTGTTCGTCCACACCGGCGCCGGGCGTTACATCTGCGGTGAAGAAACCGCACTGATCAACTCCTCGAAGGCCGCCGCGCCAACCCGCGCTCCAAGCCGCCCTTCCCTGCCGCCGTGGGCGTGTGGGGCAAGCCGACCTGCGTGAACAACGTCGAAACCCTGTGCAACGTGCCGGCGATCATTGCCGACGGCGTTGACTGGTACAAATCGTTGGCCCGTGAAGGTTCCGAAGACATGGGCACCAAGCTCATGGGCTTCTCCGGCAAGGTCAAGAACCCGGGCCTGTGGGAACTGCCATTCGGCGTCACCGGTCGTGAACTGTTCGAAGACTACGCCGGCGGCATGCGCGACGGCTTCAAGCTCAAGGCCTGGCAGCCAGGGGGCGCCGGTACCGGTTTCCTCCTGCCGGAGCACCTCGACGCACAAATGTATGCCGGCGGTATCGCCAAGGTCGGCACCCGGATGGGTACCGGTCTGGCGATGGCGGTGGATGACAGCGTCAACATGGTCTCGCTGCTGCGCAACATGGAGCAGTTCTTCGCTCGCGAATCCTGCGGTTTCTGCACCCCGTGCCGCGATGGTCTGCCGTGGAGCGTCAAGCTCCTGATGGCCATCGAACAGGGCAAGGGCCAGCCAGGCGACATCGAGACCCTGCTGGGTCTGGTCGGTTTCCTCGGCCCGGGCAAGACCTTCTGTGCTCATGCACCGGGTGCCGTGGAGCCGCTGGGCAGCGCCATCAAATACTTCCGTCCAGAGTTCGAAGCCGGTATTGCGCCTGTCAGCGCCGCCGTCCCGCCTCTGGCAAGGCCGATCGTAGTCGGCGCGTAAACGCTTAAAAAGGCGAAGGGTCCGTGCCCTTCGCCTTTCGTCCGATGACGCCCTTCGGGGCTGTTTGGATTCGGACGCATAACAAGATTCCATTAGCCACGCCCGCTGACACCGGGCCAACGAAGACCTTTGAACCATGGCCACTATCCACGTAGACGGCAAAGCGCTCGAAGTCGACGGGGCAGACAACCTGTTACAGGCATGTCTGTCGCTGGGCCTCGACATTCCATATTTCTGCTGGCACCCCGCGCTTGGTAGCGTCGGGGCCTGCCGCCAGTGCGCGGTCAAACAGTACACCGACGAGAACGACACCCGTGGTCGCATCGTCATGTCCTGCATGACCCCGGCCACCGACAACACCTGGATCTCCATCGACGATGAAGAATCCAAGGCGTTCCGCGCCAGTGTTGTCGAATGGCTGATGACCAACCACCCGCACGACTGCCCGGTGTGCGAGGAAGGCGGTCACTGCCACCTGCAAGACATGACAGTGATGACCGGCCACAACGAGCGCCGCTATCGCTTCAGCAAACGCACCCACCAGAACCAGCAGCTGGGCCCGTTCATTTCTCACGAAATGAACCGCTGCATCGCCTGCTACCGCTGTGTGCGTTTCTACAAGGACTACGCCGGCGGTACCGACCTCGGTGTATTCGGCGCCCACGACAACGTGTACTTCGGTCGCGTTGAGGACGGCACCCTCGAAAGCGAGTTCTCCGGCAACCTCACCGAGGTCTGCCCGACCGGTGTGTTCACCGACAAGACCCACTCCGAGCGCTACAACCGCAAGTGGGACATGCAGTTCGCCCCGAGCATCTGCCACGGCTGCTCGAGCGGTTGCAACATCTCCCCGGGCGAGCGTTACGGTGAACTGCGTCGCATCGAAAACCGTTTCAACGGTTCGGTGAACCAGTATTTCCTCTGCGACCGTGGCCGTTTCGGTTATGGCTACGTCAACCGCACTGACCGTCCACGTCAGCCGCTGCTGGCCGATGGCACCAAGCTCAGCCTCGACGCTGCGCTGGACAAAGCCGCCGACCTGCTGCGCGGACGCAACATCGTCGGCATCGGTTCGCCGCGTGCCAGCCTCGAAAGCAACTACGCGTTGCGCGAACTGGTTGGTGCCGAGCACTTCTATTCGGGTATCGAAGCCTCCGAACTGGAGCGCATTCGTCTGGTCCTGCAGGTGCTGAACGACAGCCCGCTGCCAGTGCCGAACATGCGCGACATCGAAGACCACGACGCGATCTTCGTCCTCGGCGAAGACCTGACCCAGACCGCCGCGCGCATGGCGCTGGCTCTGCGTCAGTCGGTCAAGGGCAAGGCTGAAGACATGGCCGAAGCCATGCGCGTACAGCCTTGGCTCGACGCGGCGGTGAAAAACATCGGCCAGCACGCGCTGAACCCGCTGTTCATCGCCAGCCTCGCCGAAACCAAGCTCGACGACGTCGCCGAAGAATGCGTACACGCCGCTCCCGACGATCTGGCGCGCATCGGTTTCGCCGTGGCTCACGCGCTGGACGCCAGTGCCCCGGCCGTTGAAGGTCTGGACACCGAAGCCCTGGAACTGGCGCAGCGCATCGCCGATGCCCTGCTCGCCGCCAAGCGTCCGCTGATCATCGCCGGTACTTCGCTGGGCTCCAAAGCCCTGATCGAAGCTGCCGCGAACATCGCCAAGGCTTTGAAGCTACGCGAGAAGAACGGTTCGATCAGCCTGATCGTGCCGGAGGCCAACAGCCTCGGTCTGGCCATGCTCGGTGGCGAATCGGTCGACGCCGCGCTGCAAGCGGTCATCGATGGCAAGGCCGACGCTATCGTCGTGCTGGAAAACGATCTGTACACCCGCACCGCCAAAGCCAAGGTCGATGCCGCACTGAACGCCGCGAAAGTGGTGATCGTCGCTGACCATCAGAAAACCGCCACCACTGATCGCGCGCACCTGGTTCTGCCAGCGGCGAGCTTCGCTGAGGGCGACGGTACGCTGGTCAGCCAGGAAGGCCGCGCCCAGCGCTTCTTCCAGGTTTTCGATCCGCAATACCTGGATGCGAGCATTCTGGTGCACGAAGGCTGGCGCTGGCTGCACGCCCTGCGCGCGACCCTGCTGAACCAGCCGATCGACTGGACGCAACTCGACCACGTCACCGCCGCCGTTGCCTCGAGCACCGCGCAACTGGCGCGCATCGTCGATGCTGCACCGTCGGCTGCTTTCCGCATCAAGGGTCTGAAACTGGCCCGTGAGCCGCTGCGTTATTCCGGCCGCACCGCCATGCGCGCCGACATCAGCGTTCACGAACCGCGCACCCCGCAAGACCAGGACACCGCGTTCGCCTTCTCCATGGAAGGTTACTCGGGCTCCGCCGAACCGCGTCAGCAGGTGCCATTCGCATGGTCGCCGGGCTGGAACTCGCCACAAGCGTGGAACAAGTTCCAGGACGAAGTCGGTGGTCATCTGCGTGCTGGCGACCCGGGCACACGCCTGATCGAAAGCACCGGTGATTCGCTGAACTGGTTCGCCGCTGCCCCGCGTGCGTTCAACCCGGCGCCGGGTACCTGGCAAGCCGTGCCGTTCTTCCACCTGTTCGGCAGCGAAGAAAACTCTTCGAAAGCCGCCCCGGTACAGGAACGCATTCCGGCACCTTACGTCGCGCTGGCGAAATCCGAAGCGGATCGCCTCGGCGTCAACGACGGTGCCCTGCTGAGCCTGAACGTGGCCGGTCAGACATTGCGTCTGCCGCTGCGCATCAATGAAGAACTGGGCGCCGGTCTGGTGGCATTGCCTGCGGGCATCGCCGGCATTCCACCGGCATTCGCCGGCGTGTCCGTCGACGGTCTGCAGGAGGCAGCGCAATGACCTGGTTCACCCCTGAAGTGATCGATGTGATCCTGACGGTCATCAAAGCCATCGTGATCCTGCTGGCCGTAGTGGTTGCAGGCGCCTTGCTCAGCTTTGTCGAACGTCGCCTGCTGGGCTGGTGGCAGGACCGTTACGGTCCGAACCGCGTTGGCCCGTTCGGCATGTTCCAGATCGCCGCCGACATGCTGAAGATGTTCTTCAAGGAAGACTGGACCCCGCCGTTCGCCGACAAGGTGATCTTCACCCTGGCGCCGGTGGTGGCCATGTCCGCCCTGCTGATCGCCTTCGCAATCATCCCGATCACCCCGACCTGGGGCGTGGCGGATCTGAACATCGGCCTGCTGTTCTTCTTCGCCATGGCCGGTCTGTCGGTCTACGCGGTGCTGTTCGCCGGCTGGTCGAGCAACAACAAGTTCGCCCTGCTCGGCAGCTTGCGTGCCTCGGCGCAGACCGTGTCCTACGAAGTGTTCATGGGCCTGGCCCTGATGGGCATCGTGGTCCAGGTCGGCTCGTTCAACATGCGCGACATCGTCGAATACCAGGCGCAGAACCTGTGGTTCATCATTCCGCAGTTCTTCGGCTTCTGTACCTTCTTCATCGCTGGTGTCGCCGTGACTCACCGTCACCCGTTCGACCAGCCGGAAGCGGAACAGGAACTGGCCGACGGTTACCACATTGAATACGCCGGTATGAAATGGGGCATGTTCTTCGTCGGTGAATACATCGGCATCATCCTGATCTCGGCGCTGCTGGTCACCCTGTTCTTCGGTGGCTGGCACGGTCCGTTCGGCATCCTGCCGCAACTGTCCTTCGTCTGGTTCGCACTGAAGACCGCGTTCTTCATCATGCTGTTCATCCTGCTGCGCGCTTCGATCCCGCGTCCGCGTTATGACCAGGTGATGGATTTCAGCTGGAAATTCTGCCTGCCACTGACCCTGATCAATTTGCTGGTGACCGCTGCGGTTGTGTTGATGAACACGCCTGCGGTTGCGGTTCAGTGAGGATTTGACCCATGTTCAAATATATTGGCGACATCGTTAAGGGTACCGGTACCCAGTTGCGCAGCCTGGTCATGGTCTTCGGCCATGGCTTTCGCAAGCGCGACACCCTGCAATACCCCGAGGAGCAGGTCTACCTGCCGCCGCGTTACCGTGGCCGCATCGTCCTGACCCGCGACCCCGATGGCGAAGAACGCTGCGTAGCCTGCAACCTGTGCGCCGTGGCCTGCCCGGTGGGTTGCATCTCGCTGCAGAAAGCTGAAACCGAAGACGGTCGCTGGTACCCGGACTTCTTCCGGATCAACTTCTCGCGCTGCATTTTCTGCGGTCTCTGCGAGGAAGCCTGCCCGACCACCGCGATCCAGCTGACCCCGGATTTCGAGATGGCCGAGTTCAAACGTCAGGACCTGGTGTACGAGAAAGAAGATCTTTTGATCTCCGGCCCCGGCAAAAACCCTGATTACAACTTCTATCGTGTTGCAGGTATGGCAATCGCTGGCAAGCCGAAAGGCGCTGCGCAGAACGAAGTCGAACCGATCAACGTGAAGAGCTTGCTGCCTTAAGGAAGAACGATGGAATTCGCTTTCTATTTCGCATCGGGTATTGCTGTGGTGTCCACGCTGCGTGTGGTCACCAACACCAACCCCGTGCACGCCCTGCTCTACCTGATCATCTCGTTGATCGCCGTGGCCATGACTTTCTTCGCTCTCGGCGCGCCTTTCGCCGGTGTGCTGGAAGTGATCGCCTACGCCGGCGCCATCATGGTGCTGTTCGTGTTCGTGGTGATGATGCTCAACCTCGGTCCCGCCTCCGTGCAGCAGGAACGCACCTGGCTCAAGCCCGGCATCTGGGCCGGACCGGTGATTCTTGCCGCGCTGCTGCTGGCCGAACTGCTGTATGTGCTGTTCGCTCACCAGAGCGGCCAAGCCATCGGCCACACCACCGTAGACGCGAAAGCCGTGGGCATCAGCCTGTTCGGCCCGTACCTGCTGGTGGTCGAACTCGCCTCGATGCTGCTGCTCGCCGCAGCCGTCACGGCGTTCCATTTGGGCCGTAACGAGGCGAAGGAGTAAGACATGCCTGCTATCCCTCTCGAACATGGACTGGCCGTCGCCGGCATCCTGTTCTGCCTTGGTCTGGTCGGCCTGATGGTCCGCCGCAACATTTTGTTCGTGTTGATGAGTCTGGAAGTGATGATGAACGCCTCTGCCCTGGCCTTCATCGTCGCGGGCGCCCGCTGGGCGCAGCCGGATGGACAGATCATGTTCATCCTGGTGATCAGCCTTGCAGCCGCAGAGGCCAGTATTGGCCTGGCGATCCTGCTGCAACTGTATCGCCGCTTCCACACGCTCGATATCGACGCTGCCAGTGAGATGCGCGGATGAACCTACTCTTTCTGACTTTCGTATTCCCTCTGATCGGGTTCCTGTTGCTGTCGTTCTCGCGCGGCCGCTTCTCGGAAAACCTCTCGGCGCTGATCGGTGTCGGTTCGATCGGCCTGTCGGCCATCGTCACCGCTTACGTGATCTGGCAATTCAACGTCGCACCGCCGGAGGGTGGCGTGTACACCCAGGTGCTGTGGCGCTGGATGTCGGTGGAAGGTTTCCAGCCGAACTTCGCGCTGTACCTGGATGGCCTGTCGGTGACCATGCTCGGTGTGGTCGTCGGCGTCGGCTTCCTGATCCACCTGTTCGCGTCCTGGTACATGCGTGGCGAAGACGGTTACTCGCGCTTCTTCTCGTACACCAACCTGTTCATCGCCAGCATGCTGTTCCTGATCCTCGGCGATAACCTGCTGTTCATCTACTTCGGCTGGGAAGGCGTGGGCCTGTGCTCGTACCTGTTGATCGGTTTCTACTACAGCAACCGCAACAACGGTAACGCGGCACTCAAGGCGTTCATCGTCACCCGCATCGGCGACGTGTTCATGGCCATCGGCCTGTTCATCCTGTTCCAGCAACTGGGCACGTTGAACGTCCAGGAACTGCTGGTGCGTGCGCCTGAGCACTTCAAGGTCGGCGATTTCTGGATCGTTCTGGCAACCCTGATGCTGCTCGGTGGTGCTGTCGGTAAATCGGCGCAACTGCCACTGCAAACCTGGCTCGCGGATGCGATGGCCGGCCCAACTCCGGTTTCGGCACTGATCCACGCCGCAACCATGGTCACCGCCGGTGTCTACCTGATCGCCCGTACCCATGGTCTGTTCGCCTTGGCGCCGGACATCCTGCACCTCGTCGGCATCGTCGGTGGCGTGACCCTGGTGCTGGCCGGTTTCGCCGCGCTGGTGCAGACCGACATCAAACGTATCCTCGCCTACTCGACCATGAGCCAGATCGGCTACATGTTCCTGGCGCTGGGCGTTGGCGCCTGGGAAGGCGCGATCTTCCACCTGATGACCCACGCCTTCTTCAAGGCCCTGCTGTTCCTTGCTTCCGGTGCGGTGATCGTTGCCTGCCACCACGAGCAGAACATCTTCAAGATGGGCGGTCTGTGGAAGAAACTGCCACTGGCCTACGCCAGCTTCATCGTCGGTGGTGCCGCGCTGGCCGCTCTGCCACTGGTTACCGCAGGCTTCTACTCCAAGGACGAAATCCTCTGGGAAGCGTTCGCCAGCGGCAACCAGGGTCTGCTTTACGCAGGTCTGGTCGGTGCGTTCATGACTTCGCTGTATACCTTCCGCCTGATCTTCATCGCGTTCCACGGTGAAGCCAAGACCGAAGCCCACGCCGGCCACGGCATTGCCCACTGGCTGCCTCTGTCGGTACTGATCGTGCTGTCGACTTTCGTCGGCGCGATGATCGTGCCACCGCTGCACGGCGTACTGCCGCAAAGCGTTGGCCATGCCGGTGGCGAAGCCAAACACAGTCTGGAAATCGCCTCGGGCGCCATCGCCCTGGCCGGTATCCTGCTGGCAGCGCTGCTGTTCCTCGGCAAGCGTCGCTTCGTCACGGCGATCGCCAACAGCGGCATCGGCCGTTTCCTTTCGGCCTGGTGGTTCGCTGCCTGGGGCTTCGACTGGATCTACGACAAACTGTTCGTCAAGCCGTACCTTGCGATCAGCCATGTACTGCGCAAAGACCCGCTCGACCAGACCATCGGTCTGATCCCGCGTATGGCCAAGGGTGGTCACACTGCCCTGAGCCGCACCGAGACCGGTCAACTGCGTTGGTACGCCGCCTCGATGGCTGCTGGTGCCGTGCTGGTGATCGGCGCCATCGTGCTGGTAGCGGTCTGATATGAACCTTGCGAATTTGCGAAAGGAAACGAGCCCGTCATGATTCTGCCTTGGCTAATCCTGATCCCCTTCATCGGCGGCCTGCTGTGCTGGATGGGTGAGCGCTTCGGCGCTACCCTCCCGCGCTGGATTGCGCTGTTGACCATGACCCTGGAACTCGCGCTCGGCCTCTGGCTGTGGGCCCACGGTGACTATTCATTCGCACCGGCGCCGGGCGCCGATCCGACCTGGGCGCTTGAGTTCAAGCATGTCTGGATCCAGCGTTTCGGCATCAACGTGCACCTGGCCCTCGACGGCCTGTCGCTGTTGATGATCCTGCTGACCGGCCTGCTGGGTATCCTCTCGGTACTCTGCTCGTGGAAAGAAATCCAACGTCACGTTGGCTTCTTCCATCTGAACCTGATGTGGATCCTGGGCGGTGTGGTCGGCGTGTTCCTCGCCCTCGACCTGTTCATGTTCTTCTTCTTCTGGGAAATGATGCTGGTGCCGATGTACTTCCTCATCGCGCTCTGGGGTCACAGTTCTTCGGACGGCAAGAAAACCCGGATCTACGCAGCGACCAAGTTCTTCATCTTCACTCAGGCGTCCGGCCTGATCATGCTGGTGGCGATCCTCGGTCTGGTGCTGGTCAACTTCAACAACACCGGCGTGATCACCTTCAACTACGCCGACCTGTTGAAAACCAAGATGTCGATGACCACCGAGTACATTCTGATGCTCGGCTTCTTCATCGCTTTCGCGGTCAAGCTGCCCGTCGTACCGTTCCACTCCTGGCTGCCTGATGCTCACGCCCAGGCACCGACTGCCGGTTCCGTCGACCTCGCCGGTATCCTGCTGAAAACCGCGGCCTACGGTCTGCTGCGTTTCGCCCTGCCGCTGTTCCCGAACGCTTCGGCGGAGTTCGCGCCGATCGCCATGACCCTCGGTCTGATCGGGATCTTCTACGGCGCGTTCCTGGCGTTCGCACAAACCGACATCAAGCGTCTGATTGCCTTCTCTTCCGTTTCCCACATGGGCTTCGTGTTGATCGGCATCTACTCCGGCAGCCAACTGGCGCTGCAAGGTGCAGTGATCCAGATGCTGGCGCACGGTCTGTCGGCAGCGGCGCTGTTTATCCTCAGCGGTCAGTTGTACGAGCGTCTGCATACGCGTGACATGCGTGAGATGGGCGGTCTGTGGTCGCGTATCGCTTACCTGCCGGCCATCAGCCTGTTCTTCGCTGCGGCGTCGCTGGGCTTGCCGGGCACCGGTAACTTTGTCGGCGAATTCCTGATCCTGATCGGCTCCTTCGCCAGCGCTCCATGGGTCACGGCGATTGCCACTTCCGGTCTGGTGTTCGGTTCGGTCTACTCGCTGATCATGATCCACCGTGCCTACTTCGGCCCGTCGAAATCCGACGCGGTGCTGCACGGCATGGACGCGCGCGAACTGATCATGGTGCTCGGTCTGGCGGTATTGCTGATTTACCTCGGCGTCTACCCGCAACCGTTCCTCGACACCTCTGCCGCCACCATGCATGGCGTGCAGCAGTGGCTCGGCACCGCCTTCTCTCAACTCGCTTCGGCCCGGTAAGAGCGCTATGGAATTCACGATTCAACACTTTATTGCGCTTGCGCCACTGTTGATCACCAGCCTCACCATTATCGTGGTGATGCTGGCAATCGCCTGGCGCCGCAACCACTCGCAGACCTTCCTGATTTCGGTGGCGGGTCTGAACCTGGCCCTGCTGTCGATCCTGCCTGCGTTGAAAGTCGCGCCTCTGGCCGTGACCCCGTTGCTGCAGATCGATGCCTTCGCCTGCCTGTACATGGCGATGATCCTGGTCGCCACCCTCGCCTGCGTCACCCTCGCCCACGCCTATCTGGGTGATGGCGGTTCGGGTTACCCGGGCAACCGCGAAGAACTGTACCTGCTGATCCTGATGGCCGCCGCCGGTGGTCTGGTCCTGGTCAGCGCGCAGCATCTGGCCGGGTTGTTCATCGGTCTGGAACTGCTCTCGGTACCGGTCTACGGTCTGGTGGCTTACGCCTTCTTCAACAAGCGTTCGCTGGAAGCCGGCATCAAATACATGGTGCTGTCGGCCGCCGGTTCCGCGTTCCTTCTGTTCGGTATGGCGCTGCTCTACGCAGACGCCGGTTCGCTGAGCTTCGTCGGCATCGGTCAGGCCCTGGCTGCAACCGGCCTGCCAAGCCCGCTGGCGCAACTGGGCCTGGGCATGATGCTGATCGGTCTGGCGTTCAAGCTGTCGCTGGTACCGTTCCACCTGTGGACGCCGGACGTTTACGAAGGTGCACCGGCTCCGGTGGCAGCGTTCCTCGCCACCGCTTCGAAGGTTGCAGTGTTTGCGGTGATGGTGCGTCTGTTCCAGCTCTCCCCGCCGCCAGCAGCGGTGTGCTGAGCGACGTACTGAGCGTGATCGCGGTCGCCTCGATCCTGTTCGGTAACCTGCTGGCCCTGACCCAGAGCAACCTCAAGCGTCTGCTCGGTTACTCGTCCATTGCGCACTTCGGCTATCTGCTGATCGCGCTGGTGGCGAGCAAGGGTCTGGCGGTGGAAGCCATCGGCGTCTATCTGGTGACTTATGTGATCACCAGCCTCGGCGCGTTCGGCGTGATCACCCTGATGTCCTCGCCGTACAACGGCCGCGACGCCGACGCGCTGTACGAGTACCGCGGCCTGTTCTGGCGCCGTCCGTACCTGACCGCGGTGCTGACCGTGATGATGCTGTCCCTGGCCGGCATCCCGCTGACCGCCGGCTTCATCGGCAAGTTCTACATCATCGCCAGCGGCGTCGAGACCCGTCAGTGGTGGCTGGTCGGCGCACTGGTACTGGGCAGCGCCATCGGCGTCTTCTACTACCTGCGCGTGATGGTCACCCTGTACCTGATCGAGCCTAACCTGCGTCGCCACGACGCCCAATTGCACTGGGAACAGAAGGCAGGCGGCGTCATGCTGCTGGCCATCGCCCTGGTCGCATTCTTCCTGGGCGTGTACCCGCAGCCATTGCTGGTGCTGGTACAGCAGGCGGGTCTGGCGGGCTGATTGCTCGGCTGATCTGGCTGGAAATGAAAACGGCACCTTCGGGTGCCGTTTTTTGTTTGTAGCAGAAGTCGATATCGCCGGCGTTTGTGTAAGCGTCATCGCGGACAAGCCCGCTCCCACAGGTGTGTGTGTCGCTCATAGCATCCGGGTGCATCGCACACCCTGCAGGAGTGAGCCTGCTCGCGATGGCGTCCTACAAGTCGATGGATATGCTAACCGACCCACCGCTTTCGCGAGCAGGCTCGCTCCTGCAGTCTCGTGTACTGCCTGGGTTCTGGATACAGCATGAAAGCGTTTTGTACGATATTTTACCGGCCCACTCGCATCCTCATACAAACTCCGAAAGCTCTCTCCTTAACCTCCGTTTCGTCCTACAGCCAACCCCGGAGAACAGTTCTAAGGTAGGTGCCCTGGCAGGTGGATATTGAATCGAGGCGGGTAATGAAACGAGATATCTTTTGTGAGTTGATGGAGGGTGTCGATGCTTTGGCTGCCCAGCGACAATGCAATGTTGCGCAACTGCCCTATCAGCGCAGGTCGACGGATAGGACGCTTGGCTGCACGGAGCCTTGGCGCGACTTTGCAGCGCTGAAATATTCTGGCTATATTTATCCAGAATACAGAGGTGAGCTGATGATCATCGTTCCGCTGGCTGAGGCCAAAAACAATTTATCGAAACTCGTCGATGATGCCGCTGCTGGCCAAGTCATCACGATTGCCAAGCATGGCCGGGCGATGGCTCGTCTTGTTCCGATAGGGAGATCCCGCGCACAGCGCATTGGCGCGATGAAGGGCAAACTCGTACTGCCCCAGGATTTCGACTCACCTCTTTCCGACGAAATATTGGATGCATTTGAAGGCACGCAGGCATGAGGCTTCTGCTTGACACGCATATTCTGCTCTGGACGCTAAGTGATGATGCCAGACTGACCACCAAAGCCAGAAAAATCATTGAAAATGCAGCCGATATCTACGTCAGCGCGGCAACATTCTGGGAAATGGCGATCAAGGTCGGACTTGGAAAGCTGAATGTCGACCTGGAAGAAATCCGTCAATATTGCATTGATAGCGGGTTTATCGAATTGCCAGTGAGCGCAGAACACGCGATTGCGGTGAAAGATCTTGAACACCATCACCGGGATCCGTTTGACCGCATTATTGTGGCCACAGCAATGACCGAGCCGATGAAGCTGCTCACGGCTGATCCTTTGGTGGCTCAGTACACCGATCTGGCCGTCTCTGGTCTGACCCGGCGGTGGCAAGTCAGTCGACATCATTGTGTTTCACACATCGCTTTCGCGAGCAGGCTCGCTCCCACAATGGATAGGTCTGCTCAAAACATCCGATGACACCTTAGGTCCTGTGAGAGCGAGCCTGCTCGCGAAAGCGGCAGATCAGGCAGCAAAAAACGGCACCTTCCGGTGCCGTTCGCTTCTTACATTTCCAACATCACTTGCGCGCATCCGCCCACGATTTCAGCAGTTCGCTGTAGCTCACGGTCTCGCCCTTCGGCTTCTCGTTGGCCAGTTTCGGCTTCGGTGCGCCCGGTTGATCGAACCAGTATTGCGCATCGCGCTCCGGGTTCATTTTCGGTGCGCACACGGCCTGGGCCTTGGAGCGTTCGAGGCGGGTCATGATCGCGTCCTGATCCTTGGCCAAACCATCCAGCGCCTGTTGCGGAGTCTTCTCGCCGCTGGCCGCTTCGGCGATGTGGCTCCACCACAGTTGCGCCAGACGCGGATAGTCCGGCACGTTGGTCCCGGTCGGGGTCCATTGCACGCGGGCCGGGCTGCGGTAGAACTCGACCAGACCGCCGAGCTTCGGCGCCATATCGGTCATTGCCTGCGAGTTGATGTCCGACTCGCGAATCGGCGTCAGGCCGACGATGGTTTTCTTCAGCGATACGGTTTTCGAAGTAACGAACTGTGCGTACAGCCATGCCGCCAGTTTCTGCTTCTCAGGCGTGGACTTCATGAACGTCCACGAACCCACGTCCTGATAGCCGAGCTTCATGCCCTCCTCCCAATATGGCCCGCGCGGCGATGGTGCCATGCGCCATTTCGGCGTGCCGTCGGCGTTGACCACTGGCAGGCCCGGTTTGGTCATGTCGGCGGTGAACGCGGTGTACCAGAAAATTTGCTGGGCGATGTTGCCCTGCGACGGTACCGGGCCGGACTCGGAGAAGGTCATGCCGGCCGCTTCCGGTGGCGCGTATTTTTTAGCCAGTCGACGTATTTGGTGGTGGCAAACACCGCCGCCGGGCCATTTGTGTCGCCGCCACGGGTCACGCTGGAGCCGACCGGGTGGCAGTCCTCGACGCGAATGCCCCACTCGTCGACCGGCAAACCGTTGGGAATGCCCTTGTCGCCGCCACCGGCCATGGAGAACCAGGCATCGGTGAAGCGCCAGCCCAGCGACGGGTCCTTCTTGCCATAGTCCATGTGGCCGTAGACGCGTTTGCCGTCGATTTCCTTGACGTCTTCGCTGAAGAATTTGGCGATGTCTTCATAGGCCGACCAGTTCACTGGCACGCCCAACTCGTAACCGTACTTCTCCTTGAACTTGGCTTTCAGATCGGCGCGCTCGAACCAGTCGGCGCGGAACCAGTACAGGTTGGCAAACTGCTGGTCGGGCAGTTGATAGATTTTGCCGTCCGGCGCGGTGGTGAAAGAGATGCCGATGAAGTCCTTGATGTCGAGGGTTGGCGAGGTGAAGTTCTTGCCTTCGTTGGCCATCAGGTCGGTGATCGATTCGGTCTTGCCGTAGCGAAAGTGCGTGCCGATGAGGTCGGAGTCATTGACCCAGCCGTCATAGATGTTCTTGTCCGACTGCATCACCGTCTGCATTTTCTCGACCACGTCGCCTTCCTGCAGCAGGTCGTGGGTGAGTTTGATCCCGGTGATTTCGCTGAAGGCCTTGGCCAGCACCTTGGACTCGTATTCGTGGGTGGTCAGGGTTTCCGAAACCACCTTGATGTCCATGCCGCGAAACGGCTCGGCGGCCTTGATGAACCACTTCAGTTCTTCAAGCTGCTGTTCGGCCGTCAGGGTCGAGGGCTTGAACTCGCTGCCGATCCATTTTTTGCAGCATCTTCGTAGGCGTCGGCCCAGGCAGATGCGCTCAGACCGCTGAGTGCCAGCATGGCTGCCAATGAAATGCTATGTCGCAGCTTATTGTTTTTATCGAACATAGAGACCTCCTGTTTAAGTTGTGGAGCCGCGTTGCCGAACGATTCGACTAGCCCCAACGCATCACAGCCAACAGCCACACCAGGGACAACGCGGACGCCACCCAGATGCTCCAGTCGGTGACGCCGATTACCAGCAAATGCAGGTAGGCGCTGCCGAGAAGACCGATAAACAAGCGATCGCCACGGGTGGTGGCAATCGGCAGAAACCCGCGCCGCAGAATGCTAGGCGAGCGCAATTCCCAGGTGGTCATGCCCACCAGAATCAGACCGATGCCGATGAAGAACGCGGCGGTCGGTGTCGTCCAGCTCATCCATTCCATCATCAGCTCCTCAGACTCGACCGAGGGCAAAGCCCTTGGCCACGTGGTTGCGTACAAACCAGATCACCAGCATGCCCGGCAGGATGGTCAACACCCCCGCCGCTGCCAGCACGCCCCAATCGATCCCCGACGCCGACACCGTGCGCGTCATCACCGCCGCAATCGGCTTGGCGTTGACCGAGGTCAGCGTGCGCGCCAGCAGCAGCTCGACCCAGGAAAACATGAAGCAGAAAAACGCCGTGACGCCGATACCGGAACCGATCAACGGGATGAAAATCTTCACGAAGAACTTGGGGAAACTGTAGCCGTCGATGTAGGCCGTTTCGTCGATCTCCTTGGGCACGCCGGACATGAAGCCTTCGAGAATCCACACCGCCAGCGGCACGTTGAACAGGCAGTGCGCCAAAGCCACGGCGATATGCGTGTCGAAAAGGCCGATCGACGAATACAACTGGAAGAACGGCAGCAAGAACACCGCCGGCGGCGCCATGCGATTGGTCAGCAGCCAGAAGAACAAGTGTTTGTCGCCGAGGAAACGATAGCGTGAAAACGCATAGGCCGCCGGTAACGCGACGCTCAGGGAAATCACCGTGTTGAGGCTGACGTAATACAGCGAGTTCAGATAGCCGGTGTACCAGCTCGGATCAGTGAAGATCACCTTGTAGTTCGCCAGCGTGAATTCCTGTGGGAAAAGTGTCAGGCCGCCGAGGATTTCGGTGTTGCTCTTGAACGACATGTTCAGCAGCCAGTAGATCGGCACCAACAGGAACAGGATGTACACCAGCAACGGAATAAGCTTTCTCTTGCTCATGGCCGGGCCTCAACGGTTGGCATCGGAGTGCGTCATGGCGGTATAGAACAGCCAGGACACCAACAGGATGATCAGGAAGTACACCAGCGAAAACGCCGCTGCCGGACCGAGGTCGAATTGCCCTACAGCCATCTGCGTCAACGTCTGACTCAAGAAGGTCGTGGCATTGCCCGGCCCGCCGCCGGTGAGCACGAACGGCTCGGTGTAGATCATGAAACTGTCCATGAAGCGCAGCATCACCGCGATCAGCAGTACGCTTTTCAGTTTGGGCAATTGAATGTGGCGGAACACCGCCCAGGCCGAGGCGCGGTCGATCCGCGCCGCCTGGTAATAGACGTCGGGAATTGCTCGCAAACCGGAGAAACACAGCAGCGCGACGAGCGAAGTCCAGTGCCAGACGTCCATCACCAGCACCGTCACCCACGCGTCCATGGTGTTGGCCGCGTAGTTGTAGCTGATGCCCATCGCGTTGAGGCTGGAACCGAGCAGGCCGATATCGGCGCGGCCGAAGATCTGCCAGATGGTGCCGACCACGTTCCACGGAATCAGCAGCGGAATCGCCAGAATGATCAGCACCACCGAAGACCAGCGGCCCTTGGTCGGCATGGTCAGCGCGACGGCGATGCCCAGCGGGATTTCGATCAGCAGCACGCACGCCGAGTAGATGAACTGGCGCAGCAGCGAGTCGTGCAGGCGCGGATCGAGCAGCACTTGCTTGTACCAGTCGGCACCGACGAAGTAGCGGCTGGACTGGTCGAAGATGTCCTGCACCGAATAGTTGACCACGGTCATCATCGGGATCACCGCACTGAACGCCACCAGCAGGAACACCGGCAACACCAGCCACCAGGCCTTGTTGTTCTGCACCATGTTCATGGCTGCACCTCCTCGTCGCTGACTTCCAGGAGAAATTCGTCGGCAT
The DNA here is from genome assembly GCA_030544685.1 of Pseudomonas sp. B21_DOA. Taxonomy (NCBI): domain Bacteria; kingdom Pseudomonadati; phylum Pseudomonadota; class Gammaproteobacteria; order Pseudomonadales; family Pseudomonadaceae; genus Pseudomonas; species Pseudomonas sp. B21_DOA. Next base: position 4,670,742 of record CP086683.1, read on the forward strand.
AGACCATCAGCCATTGCGCCGGAAAACTGATGTACGCGGTGCCCTGCGGCACCGGTTTGTCTTCAGCCAGGCGCACCTTCAACGGCGCGCCGTCGAGGTTGAGGGTCATGATCTTGTAGGTGCAGAGGTCTTCGACGTGTACGACTTTTGCCTGCATCGCATCGTCAAACGGCTCGTCCCACACATGAATGAACTCGGGGCGGATGCCGACCTTGAGATTTTTCCACTGGCCGTGCTCGATATGGCGCTGCAAGGCGTCGGACAGTGGCAGGTGCGTCGAGGCGAAACCGACGCCACCGGGCTGCGGCTGTACCTCGATCAGGTTCATGCCGGGGCTGCCGATGAAATAGCCGACAAAGGTGTGGCTGGGGCGCTCGAACAATTCCCGTGGCGTACCGAACTGGACGATCTGGCCGCCGTACATCACCGCGATCTTGTCAGCGAAGGTCGAGGCTTCGAGCTGATCGTGGGTAACGTAGACCATGGTGATGTTGAACTGCTCATGGATCTGCTTGAGCTTGCGCCGCAGTTTCCACTTCAAGTGCGGGTCGATCACCGTCAGCGGCTCATCGAAGAGGATCGCCGAGACGTCATCGCGCACCAGGCCACGGCCCATGGAGACTTTCTGCTTTTCGTCGGCGGTGAGATTGCGCGCCTTCTTGCTCAGCAGATTCTGCAGATCGAGCACTTCGGCAATTTCCTGCACCTTGCTGTGCACTTTCGCCTCGGCCATGCCCTGGTTTCGCAGTGGGAAAGCGAGGTTGTCGAACACCGTCATGGTGTCGTAGACCACCGGAAACTGGAAAACCTGGGCGATGTTGCGCTTCTCCGGGGTCAGGTCGTTGACCGCTTTGCCGTCAAACAATACGTGGCCCTGGGACGGGCTGAGCAGGCCGGAAATGATGTTGAGCAAGGTCGACTTGCCGCAACCGGACGGGCCGAGCAAGGCGTAGGCGCCGCCCTGCTCCCAGACGTGATCCATCTCGCGGATCGCATAATCCTCCGCGCCGCTCGGGGTTTTGCTGTAGCTGTGGGCGAGGTGCTGCAAACGGATTTCGGCCATCAGGCAACCCTCGCGACACGCCGGCCCGGTGCTTGCACCAGACGGCCCTGCGCATCGAAAACGAACAGTTTGTGGGTCGGGATATAGATGCGGATCGGCGCATCGACGTCGTATTCGTGAACACCCGGCAAGTGCAGCACCAACAGAAAGTGCTCGTTGCGTACATGCAGGAAGGTTTCCGAACCGCTGATTTCGGCGACCTCGACGGTCACGGCCAGTTCGAGATCATCATCGTTGCTCGGCACCAGCGAGATATGACTCGGGCGCACGCCGAAGCGGAACTCGCCCTCGCCTACCGGGCGCAGATCGACGTTCAGCGGGAAGTGGACGAAGTTGGCAAAGCTGACTTCGTTGCCGGCAATGCGTCCCGGCATCAGGTTGATCGGCGGTTCGGAGAACAATTCAGCGGCGAGCACCGACTGCGGCTGGTGATAGACCTCGGTCGACGGCCCGCTCTGGATCACCCGGCCTTCGTGCAGGATGGTGGTGGTGCCGCCGAGGGCCAGCGCTTCGTTGGGTTCGGTGGTGGCGTAGATGGCGATGGTGTGGCGGGCCTTGAACAGCTCGCGCATTTCCTGACGCAGCTCTTCGCGCAGCTTGTAGTCGAGGTTGACCAGCGGCTCGTCGAAGAGGATCAGTTCAGCATCCTTGACCAGCGCGCGGGCCATGGCCGTGCGCTGCTGCTGCCCGCCGGAGAGCTCCAGCGGATAGCGCTGCAAGAACTTCTCGATGCGCAGCATGCGTGCGGTTTCCTGCACCTTGCTGTGGATGATCTCTTTCGAAATACCGGCCTGGCGCAGTGGCGAGGCGATGTTCTCGAACACGGTCATGGTCGGGTAATTGATGAACTGCTGATAGACCATCGACACGTTGCGCAGCCGCACCGGGCGCTGGGTAACGTCGACGCCGTTCATCAGAACGCGGCCACTGTCGGGCTTGTCGAGGCCGGCCATCAGGCGCATGAGACTGGTCTTGCCGGACAGGGTGCGCCCGAGCAGAACGTTGAAGGATCCGGGTTCGAATTTCAGGCACGCATCGTCGATCCAGATCTGGCCCTCGACGGTACGGCTGACGTGCTCCAGGGTGAGTGACATGGCTCGGCCTTTGTTATTTTTGGAGTCAAGCGACCGGAGCAACAGAGCGACATTCGTGCCAGAAATGGCAAGTGCTTGATTTGTCTTGAGAAGCAGTGTTTACGGGGGCAAGCGGCGTTCACAGCTGAACACTTTTGAACAGTCGGGGTGATTGACAATGAACAATAGTGAACAACACTCTATGAACGCTTTTTGCCCGAGCTCATCAACGCCGAAGATCAATGTGGGAGCGGGCTTGCTCGCGAATGCGCAGTATCAGTCACCGAATCAGTTGAATGACACACCGCATTCGCGAGCAAGCCCGCTCCCACAGTTGATCTGGGTTGTGTTCAGGATTTGGGTTCATAACAACAATAAAAATCGCTGCATCAGAGGCTGACCTGCCATGGCCGCACCTGCTTCGCCGCTGTCCCACGATGCGATCGTCCAGACCTCCTGGCAACGTTGCCGCGCGTTCGGCCTCGACCACCAGAGCACGCCTGCCTTCGATCAATTGCCCGCCGCCGGCATCGCGCGATTGCTCGACAGCCACCATTCACTGGTGCAGACCACGCATCAGGAAGTCCTGCCCTACTACGAAAACATCCTCAGCAACTCCAACTGCCTGATCATGCTCGCCGACAATCAGGGCCAAGTGCTGACCTCGTGGGGCACACAGCGCTTTATCGAGCCGAATCTGGCCCGGGGCTTTCAGGCCGGGGCGAGCTGGATGGAGCGCAGCAGCGGCACCAATGCAATCGGCACCGCACTGGCCTGTGAGCAGGCGGTGCACATCGAACACGACGAACACTTTCTCAAGGCCAACCGCTTCATGACCGGCTCCGCCGCGCCGATTTTCGACGCCGAGCGCAAGGTCATCGCCGTGCTCGATGTCTCCAGCGACAGCTACCTACCGCCCTCGCACACCTTGGGCATGGTCAAGATGATGAGCCAGACCGTGGAAAACCGGCTGATCCTCAACCTGTTCCATGGCCAGCATTTTCAACTGACCTTCAACACCGGGTTGAACAACCTCGACAGCCAATGGGCCGGGCTGTTGATTTTCGATGAGAGTGGACAGGTGCTGTCGGCCAATCGCCGCGCCGACAATCTGCTCGGTGTGCGTTTGTCGCGCGTCAGCGTTGAAAGCCTGTTCAAGGTGTCGCTGCTGGAGTTGATCAATCAGCCCGAGGGTCTGCCGTTTGCTTTGCAGACCTCCGGGCGCAACCGCTTTCAGTGTTTGTTGAAGCGGCCGAAACAGGCACCGGTGCAGGCGCGGGTGTTTGTCGCCGAGGACCAGCCTGCGCCAGCCAGCGCGATCAGCCTCAATACGCTGCATTTCGGCGACAGTCGCGTGGAAAAAGCCGTGCGCCAGGCGGAGCGTTTGCTGGAAAAAGACATTCCGCTGCTGATCCACGGTGAAACTGGAGTCGGCAAAGAAGTCTTCGTCAAAGCCTTGCACCAGGCCAGCTCTCGACAAAAACAGGCATTCATCGCAGTGAACTGCGCGGCGATCCCCGCTGAACTGGTCGAGTCGGAGTTGTTCGGTTACGAGAAAGGCGCGTTCACTGGGGCCAACCAGAAAGGCAGCATCGGCCTGATCCGCAAGGCCGACAAAGGCACGCTGTTTCTCGATGAGATCGGCGATATGCCTTTGCCGACTCAGGCGCGCTTGTTGCGGGTGTTGCAGGAGCGCTGCGTGCAGCCGGTAGGCAGCAGCGAGTTGTTCCCGGTTGATCTGCGCATTATCTCGGCGACCAACCGTTCGTTGCGCGAGCAAGTGCAATTGGGCCGGTTTAGGAGGATTTGTATTACCGCATTGGTGGCCTGACGCTGGAGCTGCCGCCGTTACGCGAGCGCAGTGACAAGCAGGCGCTGTTCAAACGGTTGTGGGAGCAACATCGCGAGCCGACGCAATGGGCGGGACTGAGCCCTGAGGTGCTGGAGCTGTTTGCAAAGCACCCGTGGCCGGGGAATTTGCGGCAGGTCAGCAGCGTGATGCAGGTGGCGTTGGCCATGGCCGAGGAGCAACCGGTGCGGCCAGAGCATTTGCCGGATGATTTTTTTGTCGATCTGGAGATGGAGCCAGTGGAAACGGCGGCGCCGTTGGGACTGGATTTGAATGATGTTGAAGCGCTGAATCGCGAGTTGAAGGCGGCCGGGGGAATATTTCGCACCTGGCGCGGCGGTTGGGGTGAGCCGGAATACGCTTTACAAGAGGTTGCGGCAGGCTGAATGACAAGTTGTCTGGACGGGCCTCTTCGCGAGCAAGCCCGCTCCCACAGGGCATTTGTATCGTGCATTGAAAATCGATCGTTCCCACGCTCTGCGTGGGAACGATCATCGTAGGGGCTTTGGGCCTCAGTCAGTCAGACGCCAGGTAGTCCCACCCTTGCCATCTTCCAGCACCACACCCATCGCTGTGAGCTGATCACGAATCCGGTCCGACTCGGCCCAGTCCTTCGCAGCCCGTGCCGCCAGACGCGCCGCAATCAGCGCATCGACTTCAGCCGCATCGACCCGCCCTTCAGCGCCGGCCTGCAGGAAGTCATCCGCCTCCAACTGCAACACACCCAGCACGCTCGCCAGTTCTTTCAGACGTGCCGCCAGGCCCGCCGCTGCATCGAGATCGCTCTCGCGCAGGCGGTTGATCTCACGCACCATCTCGAACAGCACGGCGCAGGCTTCAGGGGTGCCGAAGTCGTCGTTCATCACCGTGGTGAAACGCTCGACGAACGCTTCGCCACCGGCCGGCGCCACGCTCGGCAGGCCTTTCAACGCGTGGTAGAAACGCTCCAGTGCGCCCTTGGCGTCCTTGAGGTTGTCTTCCGAATAGTTGATCGCGCTGCGGTAGTGACTCGACACCAGCAGGTAACGCACGACTTCCGGGTGGTACTTGTCGAGCACGTCGCGGATGGTGAAGAAGTTGTTCAACGACTTGGACATCTTCTCGCCATTGATGCGAATCATCCCGCAATGCATCCACGCGTTGGCGTAGGTCTTGCCGGTGGCCGCTTCGCTCTGGGCGATTTCGTTTTCGTGGTGCGGGAACTCCAGATCGCTGCCGCCGCCATGAATGTCGAAGGTCTCGCCGAGGCAGCAGGTCGACATCACCGAGCACTCGATGTGCCAGCCCGGACGCCCGGCGCCCCATGGCGATTCCCAGCTCGGCTCGCCCGGCTTGGCGGCTTTCCACAGGACGAAGTCGAGCGGGTCCTGTTTCGACTCGTCGACTTCGATCCGCGCGCCGATGCGCAGGTCTTCAATCTTCTTGCGCGACAGCTTGCCGTAGCCTATGAATTTGGCGACGCGGTAGTACACGTCGCCATTGCCTGGGGCGTAGGCGTAACCCTTGTCGATCAGTGCCTGGATCATCGCGTGCATGCCAGCGATGTGATCGGTGGCGCGCGGCTCCATGTCCGGCTTCTGGATGTTCAGGCGCGCTTCGTCTTCGTGCATCGCGGCGATCATGCGCTCGGTCAACGCTTCGAACGATTCACCGTTCTCGTTGGCGCGATTGATGATCTTGTCGTCGATGTCGGTGATGTTGCGCACGTAGGTCAGGTCGTAACCGCTGAAGCGCAGCCAGCGCGTCACCAGGTCGAACGCGACCATGCTGCGGCCGTGGCCGAGGTGGCAGTAGTCGTACACGGTCATCCCGCAGACGTACATGCGCACCTTGTTGCCATCCAGCGGCTTGAAGACTTCTTTGCTCTTGGTGAGCGTGTTGTAGATCGTCAGCACGTTAATTTCCTTGACGCTGTCTCACTGGCCCCACGAATCACGCAGGGTCACGGTACGGTTGAATACCGGCTGACCGGGTTTCGAGTCCTTCAGATCCGCGACGAAGTAGCCTTCGCGTTCGAACTGGAAACGGTCTTCCGGCTGTGCATTGCCGAGCGATGGCTCGGCGCGACAACCGGTCAGCACTTGCAGTGAGTCAGGGTTGATGTTGTCGAGGAAACTCGCGCTGTCTTCGGCCTTCTCCGGGTTCGGCGAACGGAACAGGCGATCGTACAGACGCACTTCGCACTCGACGCTGGCGGCGGCCGGCACCCAGTGGATCACGCCTTTGACCTTGCGCCCTTCCGGGTTCTTGCCGAGGGTGTCCGGGTCGTACGAGCAACGCAGTTCGACGATATTGCCGTCGGCGTCCTTGATCGCTTCGTCGGCACGGATCACGTAGCTGCCGCGCAGACGCACTTCACCGGCCGGTTCCAGGCGCTTGTAGCCCTTCGGCGGCTCTTCCATGAAGTCTTCACGGTCGATGTAGATTTCCCGGGCAAACGGCAGCGCGCGCACGCCCATGTCTTCTTTCGGGTGGCGTGGCAGTTCGAGGTTTTCGACCTGGCCTTCCGGGTAGTTGGTAATGACCACTTTCAGCGGACGCAGCACGCACATGGCGCGTGGGGCGCTGTGGTCGAGGTCGTCACGGATGCTGAATTCGAGCATGCCGAAGTCGACCACGCCGTCGGAACGGTTGGTGCCGATCATTTCGCAGAAGTTGCGGATCGATTTCGGCGTGTAGCCACGGCGGCGGAAGCCCGACAGCGTGGACATGCGCGGATCGTCCCAGCCATTGACGTGCTTTTCGTCAACCAGTTGCTTGAGCTTGCGCTTGCTGGTGATCGTGTAGTTCAGGTTCAGGCGGCTGAACTCGTACTGGCGCGGGTTCGCCGGCACCGGCAGGTTCTCCAGGAACCACTCGTACAGCGGACGATGGCTTTCGAACTCGAGGGTGCAGATCGAATGGGTGATGCCTTCGATGGCATCCGACTGACCGTGGGTGAAGTCGTAGTTCGGGTAGATGCACCACTTGTCGCCGGTCTGGTGGTGATGAGCGTGGCGGATGCGATACATGATCGGGTCGCGCAGGTTCATGTTCGGCGAGGCCATGTCGATCTTCGCCCGCAGCACGCGCGCGCCGTCCGGGAATTCACCGGCCTTCATGCGCGCGAACAGGTCGAGGTTTTCCTCAACCGAACGGTCACGGAACGGGCTGTTCTTGCCCGGCTCGGTCAGGCTGCCACGGTATTCCTTGGCCTGCTCCGGGGTCAGGTCGTCAACGTAGGCCTTGCCGGCCTTGATCAGCTCGACCGCCCAGTCGTGCAACTGGTCGAAATACTGCGAGGCGTAGCGCACTTCACCGGACCATTCGAAGCCCAGCCATTTGACGTCGCTTTCGATGGCGTCGATGTATTCCTGATCTTCCTTGGCCGGGTTGGTGTCGTCGAAACGCAGGTGCGTGACGCCGCCGAACTCCTGGGCCAGGCCGAAGTTGACGCAGATCGACTTGGCGTGGCCGATGTGCAGGTAGCCGTTGGGCTCCGGCGGGAAGCGAGTCACGATCTGGGTGTGCTTGCCCGAGTCCAGGTCTGCCTGGATGATCGGCCGCAGGAAGTTGACCGGCACGGCAGGGCCGGACTTGGCATTCGAGGTAGGGTCGACAGTGGGCTTGCTCATAGGATCCTTGACGTACAGGTGCGCGGCCGCAAAGAGGGGCCAGACAAAACAAAGCCGCTATCATAGCCGATGCTGTCAAGGGCCTGACAGAGCACCCCCGATAAAGGCATGCATTTAATCGCAGGGATTTGAAAAACCGCCTCGAAATTCGCGCCTGTCACGCTAAACTGCGCACCTTGGCCGAAGCAGGCTGAACCGGTTGTGGTGCTCAATGTCCCAGAACCACGAATTCCCTATGAAGAGTAATGACCATGACTCAAGTCAAACTGACCACCAACCATGGCGACATCGTCATCGAACTGAACGCTGAAAAGGCGCCGATCACCGTTGCCAACTTCATCGAGTACGTCAACGCCGGTCACTACACCAACACCGTGTTCCACCGCGTCATCGGTAACTTCATGATCCAGGGCGGCGGTTTCGAGCCTGGCATGAAAGAAAAGAAAGACAAGCGTCCAAGCATCCAGAACGAAGCGGACAACGGTCTTTCCAACGACAAATACACCGTCGCCATGGCGCGCACCATGGAGCCGCATTCGGCTTCGGCACAGTTCTTCATCAACGTCGCCGACAACACCTTCCTCAACCACAGCGGCAAGAACGTGCAGGGTTGGGGCTACGCGGTATTCGGTAAAGTGACCGCCGGTACCGACGTTGTCGACAAGATCAAAGGCGTGTCGACCACTTCCAAGGCCGGCCACCAGGACGTACCCGCTGACGACGTGATCATCGAGAAAGCCGAGATCATCGCAGCGTGATATTGCTGATTTCAGACTTGCATCTGGAAGAGGAGCGCCCGGACATTACCCGGGCGTTTCTGGATTTGCTCGCCGGACGCGCCCGCTCGGCGAGTGCGTTGTACATCCTCGGCGACTTCTTCGAGGCATGGATTGGCGACGACGCCATGACGCCCTTTCAGCGTTCCATCTGCCAGGCCCTGCGCGATTTGAGCGACAGCGGTACGGCCATCTTTCTGATGCACGGCAATCGCGACTTCATGCTCGGCAAGGCTTTCTGCAAAGAGGCCGGCTGCACGCTGTTGAAGGATCCGAGTGTCGTGCAGTTCTACGGCGAGCCGGTGCTGCTGATGCACGGCGACAGCCTGTGCACCCGCGACGTTGGCTACATGAAGCTGCGCCGCTATCTGCGCAACCCGGTCACCCTGTTCATCCTCCGTCACCTGCCGCTGAGCAGCCGCCACAAACTGGCGCGCAAGCTTCGCAGCGAGAGCCGTGCGCAAACGCGGATGAAGGCCAATGACATCGTTGATGTCACCCCGGAAGAGATACCACGGGTGATGCAGGAATTCGCCGTGAAAACCCTGATCCACGGCCATACCCATCGCCCGGCGATTCACAAGTTGCAGCTGGGTGAACAAGCGGCGAAGCGGATTGTGCTCGGGGATTGGGATCGCCAGGGTTGGGCGTTGCAGGTCGATGAGAGCGGGTATGCCTTGGCGCCGTTCGACTTCGCCCCGCCACCCGCCCTGCCCGCCCCGAGCGCCTAAGGATCACTGCTATCCCTGTGGGAGCGGGCTTGCCCGCGATGAGGCCATCACATTCAACATCTCTGTTGACTGAAAATCCGCCATCGCGGGCAAGCCCGCTCCCACAGGTTATGTGTTGCCTCAATGTCCGGACGCGGCTGGCCCGGCCTTCGCGGCAAACGGCGGCTTAGCCAGCCACACAATCAGAATCAACCCCATGAACCCCCAGCCCAGCAACGTGAAGTAATCCACGGTGGAGAGCATGTACGCCTGGCTGGTCAGAATCTGATCCATCTGCGCATACGCCGACTGACTCGCCCCACCCAACTGATTCAAGGTCTCGCGGGTGGCAGGCTCAAACGTGCTGATGCTTTCGCTCATATACGCATGATGCTGATCGGCCCGGCGAATCCAGATCCACGTGGTCAGCGAGGCCGCGAAGCTGCCGCCCAGTGTCCGCAGGAAAGTCGCCAGACCGGCGCCGTCGGCAATCTGGCTTGGCGGCAAGTCCGACATCAGAATGCTCAGGGTCGGCATGAAGAACAGCGCCACGCCGATGCCCATGAACAACTGCACCAGCGCGATGTGCTGGAAGTCGACCTCATTGGTGAACTCGGCACGCATGAAGCAGCTCAGGCCGATCGCCAGAAACGCAATGCCGGCGAGCAGTCGCAGATCGAACTTGTGCGCATACTTGCCGACAAATGGCGACAGCAGCACCGGCAGAATCCCGATCGGCGCCACGGCAAGTCCCGCCCAGGTCGCGGTGTAGCCCATTTGCGTCTGCAACCACTGCGGCAGGATCAGGTTGATGCCGAAGAAGCCGGCGTAACCCAAGACCAGCACCAGCGTGCCGATGCGGAAGTTGCGATAGGCGAACAGGCGCAGGTTGACCACCGGATGGCGGTCAGTCATTTCCCAGATCACGAATACCGCCAGCGCGACCACGGATATCGCGGCGCCGACAATGATGAAGTTCGATTCGAACCAGTCCAGGTCATTGCCCTTGTCGAGGATCACCTGCAATGCGCCGACGCCAATGATCAGCGTGATCAGGCCAACGTAATCCATCGGCTGGCGACTGGTGACCACCGGCCGTTTCGCCAGTTGCGAACGGACCACCATCACCGCAAAAATGCCGATCGGCACGTTGATAAAGAAGATCCACGGCCAGCTGTAACTGTCGGTGATCCAGCCGCCGAGAATCGGCCCGGCGATGGGCGCAACCACCGTGACCATCGCCAGCAGCGCCAGGGCCATCCCGCGTTTCGCCGGCGGATAGACCGCGATCAGCAGGGTCTGCGTCATCGGGTACAGCGGTCCGGCCACCAGGCCTTGCAGCACACGAAAGCCGATCAGCTCAGGCATCGACGTCGAGATACCGCAGAGAAACGACGCCAGCACAAACAGCATCGTTGCCCACAGAAACAGTTTCACCTCGCCGAAGCGGCGGCTCAGCCAACCGGTCAGCGGCAACGCAATCGCATTGCTCACGGCGAACGAAGTGATCACCCAGGTGCCCTGCTCCGAACTCACCCCGAGGTTGCCGGAGATCGTCGGCAGCGCCACGTTGGCGATGGTCGTGTCGAGCACTTGCATGAACGTCGCCAGCGACAGGCCGATGGTGCTGAGCAACAGGCTGGGCGGCGTGAAAGAAGCGTTATTGCTCATGGTGGATCCTATGAAACCGGGTTGGCGCTGCGTACCGATGAACACCGCAACTCCTGTGGGAGCGAGCTTGCTCGCGAAGGCGGTGTAACAGACAAATCAACTGTGATTGACACTCCGCTTTCGCGAGCAAGCTCGCTCCCACAAGAGGAAGTGTCAAAATCTCGGATCAGCGCTGCGCGGTCTTGCCCGCAGCGGCGCTGTTGTCGTGGATCAGTTGGGCAATCATCGCGTCCGCTTCGGCCAGTTGGCGCTCGTAGACGTTGGTGCTGAACGAGGCCTTTGTGGCGGTTGCTGGGCCAGCACCGGGCCGCTTTGGTCGTGCAGATTGACCTCGACATTGGTCGACAGACCGACACGCAGCGGGTGCCTGGCCAGTTCTTCGGCATTGATGTGGATGCGCACCGGGACGCGCTGAACGATCTTGATCCAGTTACCGGTGGCGTTCTGCGCCGGCAGCAGAGCAAACGCGCTACCGGTACCGGCGCCGAGGCTGTCGACGGTGCCGCTGTATTTCACGTCGCTGCCATAAATATCGGCCTCGATATCCACTGGCTGACCGATGCGCATGTCACGCAGTTGGGTTTCCTTGAAGTTGGCGTCGATCCACAACTGATCCAGCGGAATCACCGCCATCAACGCGGTGCCCGGCTGCACACGCTGGCCGAGTTGCACGGTGCGCTTGGCGACGTAACCGGTGACCGGCGCGATCAAGGTGCTGCGCGCATTGGTCAGGTACGCCTGACGCAGATCGGCAGCCGCCGACATCACGTCCGGATGCGACGAGACCACAGTGTCGTCGACCAGTGCGCTGGTGGTTTTCAGTTGCTGTTTAGCGTTGGCCAAGGCGTTCTGCGCCGAGGTCAGGTCGTCGCGGGCGTGGGACAGTTCTTCCTGGGAAATCGCCCCGCCCTGCGCCAGATTCTTGCGTCGGTTGTAGTTGTCCTGCGCCTTCTGCACTTCGGCCTGTTGCGCATTGACCTGGGCTTTCATGCCGTCGACGTTGCTATACAAACCGCGCACCTGACGTACGGTGCGCGCCAGTTTGGCCTTGGCACTTTGCAGGCCGACTTCGGCGTCGTTGGGGTCGAAATTGACCAGCACCTGGCCTTCGTGGACCAGATCACCGTCGTCGGCACCGATGCTGACCACGGTGCCGGTGACCAGCGGGGTGATCTCTACGACGTTGCCATTGACGTAAGCATCGTCGGTGCTTTCGTTAAAGCGCCCGATAAATTCGTGATAGGCCCACACGCCGGCTATGGCGAGCAGGACGACCACGGCGAGGGCCAACAGCATCACCTTGCGTTTGCGCGGGTTGCCGGTGTCCGGGGTGTTGTCTTGAGCTTGGGTGTTTTCGGCAGTGGCCATGACAAATACCTTGAATTATGGGTGCGACGAGGCGGGGCTGGCGTTGGCTGCGTTCAGGTTTTCACCCTGAAAGCCGCCGCCCAGCGCTTGCATCAGTTGAATCGACAGGTCGATCTGCTCAGCATTGAGGGTCGCCAGCTGACGCTGGGCCTGGAGCAATTGCTGCTCGATGCTGAGCACGTCCAGGTAGTTGCCGATGCCGGAACCGTAACGCTGAACGACGGTGTTGTAAGAATCCTGAGCGATGTCGGTGGCGTGTTGCTGCGCACCGATCTGCCGGCCGATATCGCGCAGCTGATTGATGGTGTCGCCGACATCGCCGAGGGCTTTGACCAGACTCTTGTTGTACTGCGCCACCGCCAGATCGTAATCGGCGTCGCGGGCATCGAGGTTGGCGCGCAGGCGGCCGCCATCGAAGATCGGCACGGAAATGGTCGGGGCAATGTTGAAGAAGCGACTGGCCGAGCCGAACATCGCATCACCCAACAACGACTCGGCGCCGGCCGAAGCCGACAGGTTGAGGTTGGGATAGAAGCGGGTTTTCGCCGCATCGATGTCTTTGCTCGCCGCTTCGACGCGCCAGCGCGCCGCGACCAGATCCGGGCGGCGCCCGAGCAGTTCCGCCGGCAATACCGACGGCACTGCCACGGCGCTGGCCTGCAGGACTTTCGGTCGGGCGATCTCGTTGCCGCGATCCGGGCCTTTGCCGAGCAATACCGCCAAGGCGATTTTCGCGCTGTTCAAGCGTTTTTCCGCGTCGATCAGGCTCGCTTGAGAACTGGCTTCCAGACTCTGGGTTTGCTGGAACTGGTACTGGCTGTCGATCCCCGAACTCAAGCGGCGCTGGCTGAGATCAAGCATTTGCCGGGTGCGCTTGAGGTCTTCGCTGGCGAGGTCATAAACGATGTGCGCCTGACCGAGATCGCTGTAGGCGCGAGCGACGTCAGCGGCGAGTGTCAGCTGCGCGGCCTGACGGTCGACTTCAGCAGCACGGGCCTCGCCGAGTGCAGCTTCCCAGGCATCGCGCTGGCCGCCCCACAAGTCGAAGTTGTAATTGAAGCCGGCGCTGACATTGCGCACCGTCGCATAGGCACCGCCCTGCCCGCGCGGATCCTGGTCGCGTGCCAGACGCGAACGGCTGATGCCGGCGCTGGCGTCGAGGGTCGGATAACGCTCGGCATCGGCGGCATACGCGGCGGCACTGGCCTGATGGGCGCGGGCTGCGGCGATCTGCATGTCCGGGCTGTCGTGCAGGGCTTCGCGGATCAGGCCGTCGAGCTGCGGATCGCCGAGGCCGCTCCACCAATCGCTTTTCGGCCACGCCGCCGGTGACAGCGTGACGCCGTCGAGAGACTGCGCTGTCTGCAGTTGCGCCGCGTCGAGGCGCTGGCCTTCAGTGTCGAGGCCGCTGTAATTGGCGCAACCGGCGAGGATCATCGCCGACAACAGCAGCGTCAGACTGCTGCGCAAGGTCTTAGCGCTCATTGTGTTCACCTAAACGCTGGAGGGTGATCGGGTCACCGGCAGCCAGCAGGATTTTCTTGAGGATGTATTCCAGGTTTTTCAATTCCTCGCGGGAGATCGCGCCGGCCAGCTCATTCATCGCATCGGCACCGATCTGCGGCAGGCGATCGGTCAGTTGCTGGCCCTGTTCGGTCAGTTTCAGTTGCACCTGCCGGCGGTCGTCTTCGCTGCGTTGGCGAATCAGAAAAGCCTTCTGCTCGAGGCGATCGAGCATGCGCGTCATCGACCCGCTATCGAGCGACAGATGCCGGCACAGCTCGGCCGGGGTGTCGACGCCGAACTGGGCCATGATGATCAACACCTTGAACTGCGCGGCGGTGATGCCGTGGGGTTCCATGTGGGTATCGATGATCCGGTCCTTGAGCAGCGCGGCACGACCGAGCAACAAGCCTAGGTGGCAATGTTTGAATTCTTCCGGGGTGAAATGCTTCATGGTTCGACCTGATAACTGCCTAGGCAGTGAATGTATGTCGAGATGTTACTGCTTAGGCAGCGAATGTCAACGCAATAGTTAGGGGCTTGGTAATTAGTTGACCAGTGGGCTGGGTTTTATTGCGTGGGCAACCGCACTCGCGAGCAGGCTCGCTCCCACATAGAACGCATCGGTGCAGGAAAAACACATGCAGTGTGGGAGCGGGCTTGCTCGCGAAGGCGTCGTCTCATTCACCACCAATGGTGCGGCTGATGGCCTCATCGCTAGCAGGCTCGCTCCCACAGGGAACGCATTGGTTCAGGAAAAACACATGCAGTGTGGGAGCGGGCTTGCTCGCGAAGGCGCCCTTTCATTCACCATCGATGGTGCGGCTGACGGCCTCATCGCGAGCAGGCTCACTCCTACAGGAAACGCATTGGTTCAGGAAAAACACATGCAGTGTGGGAGCGGGCTTGCTCGCGAAGGCGCCCTTTCATTCACCATCGATGGTGCGGCTGACGGCCTCATCGCGAGCAGGCTAACTCCTACAGGAAACGCATTTGCGCAGGGAAAACACAGGCATTGTGGGAGCGGGCTTGCTCGCGAAGGCGTCGTCTCATTCACCACCAATGGTGCGGCTGATGGCCTCATCGCGAGCAGGCTCGCTCCCACAGGGCACGCATTGCAAGTGGGGAGCGTCTGCGTCTTCTAGGAATCGCCTGATATTCAGGCTTGAGTGCCGTGGCTAACGTACGCCGCTCATCCGCCGACACGAAAAGCCCTCTTCATGAAGCGTTTCCAAATCCAGCGCTCGCTCCTGTTCTGTACCGCAGTCACCCTGCTTGCCTGCGCTTCGAATGCCATGGCTGGCAGCTGCGTGGCAGTCGATTCGAAACTCGACACCCTCAACTTTGGCGCCAGCCTGGCCAGTTCGACTCTGAACATTGCTGCCGACACACCCAATGGCACCGTGGTTTATCAGGACACCGTGCAGTCGGTCGGGCACATCTGGAGCTGCTCGAAGACGTCCATGTTCGGCTTTCTGATGAATCCGAAACTGGGCACCGCCAGCGGTACGGAAACTCTTTTTCCGTTAGGCAAAAGCGGGTTGTCCTACCGCATCTGGTTCACTGCACTGGACCGCTACCAATCAGCGCCGCAGGCCATTGCACCCAACACCAGCTATGGTTTCGGTGCAAATTCGGTGCGCCTGGAAATCGTCAAGACCGGCGCGCTGGCACCGAAAGTCAACATCGATGCAGGGTATCTGGGCAGCCTGCAGGACGATGATCTGATCCTGAAAAAACTCAACCTGATGAACCCTATCGTACTGAACGCCGCCTCCTGCGAGACACCTTCCGTGCCGGTGGCGATGGGCGACGATTATCAACTTCATGAATTTCGCGAAGCCGGCGCCAAGCCGCGCACGGTGCGCTTCGATATTGCCCTGAACCAATGCCAGACCGGCATCAAGAAAGTCACCTATTCGCTCAAGGCCAACACACAGGTGATCGATGCGACCAAGGGCATAGTCGCACTGAATGCCGGCTCCACCGCCAAAGGCATCGGCCTGCAAGTGATGAATGAAGCGGGCCAGCCAATCGCTTTCGACACGACCTACCCGTTCGATGCTTTCACCACCACCGGGCTCAATTTCAAGATCCCGTTGTCAGCCGCCTATTACCGCCTGGGCAATGAAGAGCTCAGCGCCGGCAGCGCCAATACCGAAGTGACCTTCATCGTCAATTACCTGTGAAGTCTTTAAGAATCGTCTGATTTTCGTCCTGCCCGGGCGCCCCTACTGTGCCGGCATGCGATTGAAGAACTACCTCCATCAGATCAGCCCGGTGCTGTCCACGCCCCACGCTGCGCGACGCTTGTTGCGCATTTTCGCGTGGGTATTGCTGGTGGGCATCCTCGGCGGCGTGTACAGCTTTCTGCTGTTCACCTTCAATAACGAGATTTCTCAGCGGCGCAGCTACATGAGCAGCGCCATTGCCGAGGCGCACACCTTTTTCACCACCCGCGAGGCGCTACTGGAAAGCCTGAGTTTGTCGGCGACCCGGCAGACAGCGTTAAGCGCGCCGCTGTCTGAAGAGGAAATTCGCCTGTTGCTCGGACAGCCCTCGGGCAAGCAATGGAGTATCTGGCTGACCGAGCGCATGCGCGACTATCTGCAAGCACGCAAACTGAATCTGCTCTACGTCAGTAGCGGCGCCGAGGCGCAGGTATGGCGCCTGTACAACACAACATCCATGGCCGGCAATTTTCCGCGTGCGATGCTTGATCGCCTGGAAACCCTCAAGCGTGACAACACCAGCGCCCTCAAGGAAATCTGGCTGACCCACAACGCGCAAGGGCACTCGCAGCTGTACATCTTTATTCGTCTGGATGATCGCGACCTCGATTCCGGCTGGCTCGGTCTGGAGATGGACGACCGTGAAGTCTCCAACGCATTGAGCGACCACAGCGCCGGCGAGTTCACCATGTTCAACTCGCAAGGCATGCCGCTCTTCAGCAACAGTCACAAGCCGCCACCGGGGCAGGATCTGCCGCTGCTGCGCCAGCAGGATTTCTTCGGCTTCGTCGGCGACGGCTGGCTGCCCGAGCAATTGGTGTTGCGCAAACAGCTGAAATCGTCGGACTGGCAGTTGACCTATTCCATCGACTTGCTGGCCGTGCTGTGGGCATTGTGGCCACAGATGCTTGGCGCGCTGGTGTTCTGCGTGGCCAGTATCAGCCTGGTGTGGCTGTTGATCCGGCGCCTTGAACATCGCTTCATCATGCCGACCCTGCAACGCATTCAGGCCTTGGTCGAAAGTGAGCTGTTCAGCCGCGACGTGATCCAGACCGCGCCAGTGGCGCTCTGCGTGTTACGCCGCAGCGACGCTCGAGTGGTGCTGGAAAACACGCTGGCGCAGCAATGGCTGGGCGCCTGCAGCGAACAACTCGGCCCCGGCTGGATCCGCGCAGCATTTGCAGAAAACGCGCCGTGCCTGACCGACTATTTCGAAACCGCCGACGGCCGCCACCTGTACCTGAGCTGCGCGCCGACCCGTTACAAGGGCGAGGACGTATTGCTTTGCGCTTTCAGCGACATCAGCGCGCGCCGGCAGATCGAAGCGGCGCTGGAGCAGGCGCGCCAGTCGGCCGATGCCGCCAACGAAGCGAAAACCCTGTTTCTGGCGACCATGAGCCACGAAATTCGCACGCCGCTGTATGGCGTACTCGGCACACTGGAGTTGCTCGCCCGCACCCGGCTCGACGCCCAGCAGAAAGGTTACTTGCGAGCGATCGAAGGCTCATCGGCGACCCTGCTGCAATTGATCTGCGACGTGCTCGATGTGTCGAAAATCGAGGCCGGGCAACTGGCGCTGGAACTCAGTGATTTTTCCGTCGTAGCGCTCGCGCAAGAAGCCGTTCAGGGCTACGCGGCAGCGGCACAGAGCAAGGGCTTGCAGCTGTACGCCTGCTTTGACCCGCAACTGCCCGACAGCTTGATCGGCGATGTCAGTCGTCTACGGCAGATTCTTAATAACCTGTTGAGCAACGCGGTCAAATTCACCGATTCCGGACGCGTGGTATTGCGAGTCAAAGTGCTGACACGCGAAGGCGAACGCGTTTGCCTGCAATGGCAGGTCTCGGACACCGGGCGCGGGATCGCCCACGCGGATCAAGCCTGTATCTTCGAACCGTTCTACCAGACCCAAGGCAACAGCCATGAGGTGGCGGGCACCGGCCTGGGCCTGCCGATTTGCCTGCGCCTGACCCATCTGATGAATGGCACCCTGCGCATGGTCAGCGAGCCGGGGCTGGGCAGCAGTTTTCCCTGACCTTGCCGCTGGAACAGCGCTCGGGTAATGCGCAGCCTGAAGGCAAGCCGAAGCTCGCGGCCGATACCGTTTACGTGGTGTCGCCGGTGCGCGAGCTGGCCGAAAGCCTCGCTGGCTGGCTGCGTCGCTGGGGCGCTCTGCCTCATATCGGCGCACCGGCCAGGCACGACGGTGGCGACGATGGCGTGTTGCTTGAGTTGTGGCCTGCGCCGATGGAGCAGCGCAGCGAACTGCACTGGTCAGGGCCGCGTATCCTGGCGAGCGGCGATGGCGCGTGGGAGTCGCTGAGCAAAGGCGACGGCTGGCTCGTCAACCTGAACGATCTGGCCGCGATCCGCCAGGCCGTGCGCCAAGCGCAGGGCGGCACCGTCATCGACCATCAGTGCCCCGCGCAACCCCAGGCGCTGGCGCCGTTACACCTGCACATCCTCGTGGCCGAAGACAATGCGATCAACCAACTGATCCTGCGCGACCAATTGCAGGAACTGGGCTGCACCGTGGCGCTCGCCAGCGATGGTGAAGAAGCCCTGTCGCTGTGGCAGGACGACAGCTTCGATGTCGTGCTGACTGACGTGAACATGCCGCGCCTCAACGGTTATGAGCTGGCCAAGGCCTTGCGGCGCCTGGGCTGCACCACGCCGATCATCGGCGCCACCGCCAACGCCCTGCGCGGCGAAGAGGCGTTGTGCCTGGCCGCCGGGATGAATCATTGCCTGATCAAACCTTTCACGTTGCGAGCCTTGTCGACCTTACTGGCTCCCTACCAACGAGTCGCCGATGAAGTCCTCTAGCCTGCTGATAGTCGAAGATCACCCG
This sequence comes from Pseudomonas sp. B21_DOA, assembly GCA_030544685.1. Taxonomy (NCBI): domain Bacteria; kingdom Pseudomonadati; phylum Pseudomonadota; class Gammaproteobacteria; order Pseudomonadales; family Pseudomonadaceae; genus Pseudomonas; species Pseudomonas sp. B21_DOA. Next base: position 4,689,451 of record CP086683.1, read on the forward strand.
TTCCAACATCTGTACTTGCAGAACCTGTTCAACGAACTGGGTGTGTTCGATCTGGAATTTGCCCGGGACGGCGAAGAAGCCTTGTGCCGTCTGAAGAACCGCGAGTTCGATCTGGTACTCACCGATCTGCTGATGCCGGGCATGGACGGCGTGCAGTTCATTCAGGGCCTCGCCACGCAGAAATCGCGCCCGGCCCTGGCGATCATGAGCGCCGCCTCGCGGCGCATGCTGATGGGCGCGAGCCTGGTGGCGAGCAACCTGCAAGTGAAAGTCATCGGGCTGATTTCCAAACCGGTCAACAGCGCGGCATTGCGCTGCCTGATCGAACAGTTGCGGGCATTGCGTCAGGACGCGCCTGTTGCCGCGCATGCCGGTATCGATCGACAGAGTATTGTGCGCGCGCTGGACAACGGTGAGTTGCAAGCATGGTTTCAACCCAAAAAGGCACTGGACAATGGCCGCATCGTTGCCGCCGAAGCACTGGTGCGCTGGGTGCATCCCGAACACGGCACATTGTTGCCGGGGCTGTTTCTACCGGCGCTGATCGCCCACGACCTTGAAGAGCATCTGCTCTGGCGCATGCTCGAACAGTCCATCAACGCCCAAGCCATATGGCGCCAGCAAGGCTATGACATTCCGGTGTCGATCAACCTGCCCACGCACTTGCTCAACAGCCACGACCTGCCCGATCGCATCCTCGCGTTTGTCCTGCGACATGATGGCCTGCCAGCGCGGATCTGTTTCGAGCTGATGGAATGCTCGGTGCCCGATGACATCAGCAATTTCTACGCCGGGGCCTGCCGCTTGCGGATCAAGGGCTTCGGCTTGTCCCAGGATGATTTCGGCAAAGGCTACAGCTCTTACATGAACCTGGTGTCGGCGCCTTTTACCGAACTGAAAATCGACCGCGCACTGGTTCAGGGTTGCAACCGCAACGCCGAACTGGCGCAAGCGCTGACCAGTATTGTCACGCTGGGTCGACAACTGGGCCTGACGGTAGTGGCCGAAGGCGTGGAAACCGCGCAAGAACTTGCTCTGTTGCGTAAGATCGACTGCACTCAGGTTCAGGGTTTCCTGATTTCCCACGCGGTGTCTTCGGAGCAGTTCCAGCAGTTGCTCAGCCACGACGGCCCGGCAAATGTCTGGTGACCCGCACAACGCAGTGGACGATCACCACTTGCCATCGAGGCCATCCATGTTCACTCGCGTAATCACTTTCACTGACCGGGCGTGTTGATGCCGCATCCCAATGCCTTGCTGGAAAAACTCGCCAGCAGCTCGCTGCGCCTGAACAAGGGTTTGCTGATCCTCGGCGCGCTGGTTTTGCTGTTGCTGGGCATCAGCTATCTCGGCGTCCAGCGCATGGTCGAGGAGCAGCGCGATACGATGCAGTTCCACTTCGCCCGACTGATGGAAAACATTCGCGAGCAGGAAGCGTTTCTCGGCGATATCTCACGGGCCAGCGACAAGGGCGAGTACTTTCCGGAAACCGTGGCGCCGCCGGTGATGCAAAAGCGTTTGCCCGAGGAAGGGCCGAACATCTATGAGGGCCGTGGCCTGCCGTTCTCGCTGCCGTTCAGCGTCAAGATCGATCCCGAGCGAATCGCCCCCAGCCAATACCCCAAAGTGTTTGCGCTTGGCAGCTATCTGGCGGCGTATTACAGCGCTTTCTGGGCGGCCTCGCATTACCAGTCGCCGCAGGTGATCCTGCTCAATGGGCCGGACAATTTCGATATCGCCGTGCCCGCTGCCGGCCGCTTGCGCGGTGCCGGGCAGACGCAGATCAGTACCTTCGTCGAGATCATGACCCAGAAGAATCTGCAGCGGCGCGCGCAGACTTCGGCGCAAGTGCACTGGGTGCCCTATCCGTTCGCTGCGGACGACAACGTTACCCCGAGCCTGCTCGCTTATGTGCGGATCAACCTGAGCAAACCGACGCTGGCCATCGAAGGGGCGAATTCCTGGATAGTGCTCGGTTCGCTGCTGAAGCTGTCACAGGTCAACAACATCGAGCGTTTGATGGAGTGGTCGATCTATGACGACTTCACCCTGATCACGCCCAGCGGCACGGTGCTGATCGGCGAGCTCAAGCCTGATCAGGTGCTCGATGAAGGCGCGAACCTGACCCCGACGGTCTGGTGTTCAAGCTGAGCAGCCCCGGCGAACAGCACTGGACGGCGATCTATGTGATCAGTGTGCAGAGCTTTCTCGATTACGCGCTATGGCCATTGCTGTGCCTGTTGGGCCTGGTTCTGGCACTGCTCGCCTGCGGCCGCGCGCTGAATCGCTGGTACGCGCAACGGGTAATTCTGCCCGCCCGGATTGCCCACGCCAGCATCGCCGAAAGTGAAGCGTTCAGCCGTGCGCTCATCGATACCGCACCCACTGGTCTATGCGTGATCAGCCGTCGTGATCATCAGGTCTTGCTGGAAAACCAGCGCGCCCAGCAATGGCACGACACCGAGGAATTGATCAGCCTGCTCGAACAACAAGGCACGACTGGCCATGGCCACGCGGAACTTGAGATCGACCATCGGCATTTGCACGTGGCCTTCATCGCCACCCGCTATCAGGGCCAGGACGCGTGGCTGTGTGCGCTGCACGATGTCACCCGCCATGTCGAAGATGCAGCGGCACTGGAAATCGCCCGTCAGGCCGCCGATTCGGCCAATCAGGCCAAGAGCCGCTTTCTGGCGACCATGAGTCATGAAATCCGCACGCCGTTGTATGGCGTGCTCGGCACCCTGGAACTGCTCGGCCTGACCGATCTCGCGCCGCGTCAGCAGGCCTATCTGGAAACCATTCAGCGCTCGTCGGCCAGCCTGTTCAAACTGATCAGCGACGTGCTGGATGTGTCGAAGATCGAGGCCGGGCAGATGAACCTCGAGCGTCAGCCGTTCTGCCCGCTGGAGCTGACCGAAGATGTGGTGCGCAGCTACGGCGCGTTTGCCCGTGGCAAAGGCTTGCAATTGTATGCCTGCATCGATGCGACGTTGCCGGACCAACTGTTTGGCGATGCGCAGCGCATCCGCCAGATCCTCAATAATCTGCTGAGCAACGCGATCAAGTTCACCGATAACGGCCGTGTGGTCGTACGCGTTCAGGTGCTGCAAAACACTGACGGCCGCGCCGAGGTGCAGTGGCAGGTCAGCGATTCCGGCGTGGGCATTTCCCAGGCGCAGCAAGAGCAATTGTTCGACCCTTTCTATCAGGTCAACGAGGCCGACAGTCATGCTGGGGCGGGTCTCGGTCTGGCCATTTGCAAGTGGCTGTGCGAGTTGATGCATGGCGACCTCAACGTGGTCAGCGAACCTGGGCTCGGTAGCCGCTTCAACTTGCAACTGGCGCTGGATCGGGCGCCGGGCAGCCTCGCCGATTGCCCATCGTTCGAGGCCGGCAGTGCCGCCGTTTATGTGCGCGCCCCGGTCGCCGAACTGGCGCAGCATTTGCTCGGCTGGCTGCACCGCTTCGGTCTGGATTGCCGTCTGGTGACGCATGAGTTGCCGCCGTCCTCGGCGCTGCTGGTGGACCTTGCGCCGCTGGCCAACGCCACGGTTTTCGATGGCCCGCGAATCGCCGCAATACCGGGCGGCCCCAACCCGGCGCAAATCAGCGGCAGCGACTGGCAGGTCGATGCCGACGATGTCCGCGCGATTGGCTGGGCGATTGCGCTGGCCCGACACGACGCCCATCAGCGCCGCGCTCCTCGCCTCAGGAAAAGACCCGAGCGCTGAATCTGCGCGTGCTGGTGGCCGAGGACAACATGATCAACGCAGCGGTCATCAAGGAACAACTGGAGGCGCTGGGCTGCTCGGTGATCGTCGCCGCCAATGGCGAACAGGCCCTGGCGCAATGGGCACCGGGGCGCTTCGATCTGCTGCTGACCGACGTCAACATGCCGGTCATGAACGGCTACCAATTGACTTCAGCGCTGCGCGAACAGGGTGCGATGCTGCCAATCATCGGCGTCACCGCCAACGCCCTGCGCGAAGAAGGCGAACGCTGCGCCGCCGTGGGCATGAACGCGTGGCTGGTCAAACCGCTGAACCTGGCGACACTGCGCGCGCATTTGCAAAGCCACTGCCAGACCGTCTTCGCGCCGCTCGCAGACCCCTTGCCGACGTTGTCGCCGAAGATGCGCGAGTTGTTTGTCTCGACGCTGCGCAAAGACATTCAAACAACGCTCGGCGCGCTGGAAGCAGCCGACGCCAACCGTGTCGCGCAGCAATTGCACAGCATGGCCGGGGCGCTGGGCGCGGTGCAGGTCGAGGCGCTGGCCCACGCGTTCGTTGAACTCGAATGCCGCCTGACCGGCATGGCCATGACCGCACCGCTGGCCGTCGAAGTGCGCCGACAACTGGCGCGGCTGACTGACCTGCTCGACGCCCTTGAATAATTTCACTCTGGATAAAGCACTCATGGAAACCTTCAACGTTGTCATCGCCGATGATCATCCCATCGTTTTGCTGGGGTGCGGGAACTGGTCGAGCGCGACCGGCGCTTCCGCGTGGTTGGCGAAGCGGTGTGTTCCGATGGTTTGATCGAGCTGCTGAAGTCACAACCGGTAGACTTGTTGATCACCGATTTCAACATGCCCGGTGACTCGCCCTACGGTGACGGCCTGAAACTGGTGGAGTACGTGACCCGCCACTTTCCCGCAGTGCGCGTGCTGGTGCTGACCATGATTTCCAATCCGTTGATCCTCACCCGCCTGCAAGAGCTCGGCGTACTCGCAGTCATCCAGAAAAGCCAGTTGCACATTGAAATAGAAGTGGCGCTCAAAGCCATCGCCAAGGGCAAACGGGTACGCGGCCATCAACCGGCGCCGACTTCGGTACTGGACGATGGCGCCGATCTCGATGAACGCTTTTCCCGACTGTCGCCCAAGGAACATGAAATCCTGCGTTTGTTTGTTCAAGGGCAAGGCGTCAATGAAATTGCCCGAGGTCTGAATCGAAGTGCAAAAACCATCAGCACCCAGAAGATTTCGGCCATGCGCAAACTGGATGTCAGCAGTGATCAGGAGTTGCTGGCTTATTGCATCGAGCGCAACTTGTTCAATTGACTGACCGTTACCCCTTGCAACCTGGCGGCTTCTAGGGATCGTCTGATGTTGCAGGACCCGAGCGGATTTTATCGTGTTGTCTTTACCCACCAATGGAAAAGCAACATGAAAAAGCTGTCTCGCACGCTTCTCGCCCTGTCGATCTTCGCTGCCGGTAATGTTCTCGCGGCCGATCCGGTTGTGCCTACCAAGGCTGGCAGCGGCACCATCAACTTCACCGGCAATATCAACAACGATGCCTGCTCGATCGAAGGCGCCGGCAAGGAAAAACCATTTCGGTAAACATGGGTGAAGTGTCGATCAAGGACATGGGCACCGCTACCGCGCCGAAAGGCAACGGCACCCTGAGCGTCGAGAACTTCGACATGAAGATCAACTGCAACGCCGGCACCAAGGTTGCCATGATTTTTGAACCAACCAAGGGCGGGTCGGGCATTGAAGCGGGTACCAAAGTCCTGAAACTGATCGAAGGTTTAGGTGCTGCCAAAGGTATCGGTATCGCATTGCTGGATGCCAACGGCGAGGTAATCGATTTGACTTCCCCGACCACCGCACGCATCGAAAACACCCTGCAGGACAGCAACACCACGCTGAAATTCTCGGCAGCCTACGTGACCACTGTCGATCCGAAACTGGCCGTTGCCGGCCGTGGCGACGCGACCCTGCCGTTCACCCTGCAATACGAATAAACCGCGAGCTTCATCGAGCACTGTGCGGGGCCGGACGGTCCCGCACTTTCTTTCACTCTGCGCGGTAATCGTTCATGTTCATACGTCCTTCCCTGTTCCTTTGCGTCGGCCTTCTGAGCCTGTTCGCCGTCAATCAGGCCATGGCCGGCATTTCCCTGAGCAGCACCCGGCTGATATTCGACGGCAAGCACAAAGAAGCTGGCATCACCGTGCGTAACAGCGGTGCCGACGTGTTGATTCAGTCGTGGGTCGATACCGACAGCGACGAGGCCTCTGTGCCCTTCGCCGTCACTCCGCCGCTGGTGCGCGTCAGCGACGGCGAGCAGCAGATTCTGCGGGTCATCTACGAAGGCACCGGCATGCCCAAAGACCGCGAGTCAGTGGTGTGGCTGAACGTGCAAGAGATCCCGCAGTCAGCGAAGACCGCGAACACTCTGCAACTGGCGGTGCGCCAACGGATCAAGCTGTTCTTCCGCCCTGCCGGGCTGAAAAACAATGCCTATCAGGCACCGGCCGAAGTGACCTGGCGACTGACCGAGCGCGCCGGCAAGAGCGTGCTGGTAGTAAAAATCCCGGCCTGTACCACGTGTCGATTGCCGACATCACCCTGCAATCCGGCACTACCAGCGAGCATCCATTCGACTCGATGATGATCGCCCCCGGTGAAGAAAAGAGTTCGCTCTCAAACATCGTCACGCGGCCAGCTCCCTGCGCCTGTCATTCAGCAGCATCAACGACTATGGCGCCCGCGATCGTTATGTCGCGCAACTTTCCAGCAGCGCCGAAGTGAGCGCCAGCCCGGATAAAGAATCGCCATAACTCGCGTGCCGCTTTTACAGCCGCACTTTCACTGTATTTCTCTTCGCTCCGTTAGTTCGTATCGGAGGTGATATAGGGTTCCTGCATGTTTTTACTCAAGCGCGATGGCCTGGCGCCGTTTTCGGTCGCTCTGGTCTTCAGCACAACCTGTCTGGCTGACGCCGAAGAACAATTCAATACCTCGTTTCTGCAAGGCGCGACGTCCGCCATCGACCTGCAATCGCTGCTCGCCGGCAGCCGCGTTCTGCCCGGCACTTATCGGGTCGATCTGTATGGCAACGATATGCTGGTGGGCCGGCGCGATATCGACTTTCGCCGTCTCCCCGACAGTCACAAGGTCGAAGCCTGTCTGACCCAGGACATGCTCAAGCAACTGGGCGTGGATATTGGCAAGTTGCAGGCCAGCGGCAAGCTCGACGTCGCCGATGCGGATGCCTGCCTCGACCTGCCCGCGCTGATCGACCACGCCACCGTGCGCTACGACGTGCCGCGCCTGCGCTTGCTGGTCAGCGTGCCGCAGAGCGCGATGGAGCGCGGCCGCCGTGGTTATGTCGACCCCGCGCTGTGGGACGAAGGTGTACCGGCGGCGTTCATCAATTATCAGGTGAGCAGCAACCGCAACAGCAGCGACGCCAATACTACGATTGCCAATAACGTCGGCCTGCGCAATGGCATCAACCTCGGCGGCTGGCGCTTGCGCAACGAATCGAACTTCAACAGCAGCACCGGCCGGCCCAGCACGTTCAAGAGTAACCGCAGTTATCTGCAACATGACGTCACCGTGTTGAAAGGCCAGTTCAGTGCCGGCGACATTTTCTCCGACGCCGACCTGTTCGACAGCGTGCGCTATCGCGGCCTGAAACTGGCCTCCGACGATGGCATGCGCGCCGACAGCGAGCGCGGCTATGCGCCGGTGATTCGCGGCATCGCGCAATCGAGTGCCACCGTCGAGATTCGCCAGAACAACTACATTCTGTACACGGCCAACGTGCCGCCCGGGCCGTTCGAGATCAGCGATATCTACCCCAGCGGCTCCAATGGCGATCTGGAGATCACCGTGATCGAAGCCGATGGCCGGCGCCGGGTGACGGTGCAGGCGTTTTCCAGCCTGCCGATCATGGTGCGCGAAGGGCAACTGAAATACAGCGTCTCGGCGGGCCGCTACAACAGCAACAGCGATGACCAGCAGACGCCGGAGTTTGTCAGCAGCACCGTGGCTTATGGCGTCAGCAGTAACCTGTCGGCAATTGTCGGTACCCAGGCCACCGAGAATTTCCAGGCACTGTCGATCGGCGCCGGGCGCAATACGGCGATCGGCGCAATCTCGCTCGACCTGACCCACTCCAACAGCCGCACCTTTGGCCGCACCGTCAAGGGCAACAGCTTGCGCGCGTTGTACGCCAAGACCTTCACTGGGACTGACACCAACTTCACCCTCGCCGCCTATCGCTATTCGACCGAGGGCTATCGCACCTTGAGCGAACACGTCGAGGAGCTGAGCCGCGAGGGCGAGCAGCGCACCGGTAACTCAAAAACCCGCACCGATCTGACCGTCAACCAGAGCCTGGGGCGCAATCAGCAGTTCGGCAGCATCTACCTTAACGCCAGTGATCAGCGTTATTAGGGGCGCGGCGGTTCGCAGAGCCTGTCAGCCGGCTACAGCAACTATTGGGGTGATGTCAGCTACAACCTCAGTGCCACTTACACCAAGGATGTCGGCAACTACGGCCCGGCGAACAACGACACGCTGTTCAACCTCTCAGTGTCGTTTCCGCTGGGCTCCAAGCCCCGCGCGCCGCGAGCGTTCGTTTCCGCCAGCACGCAGAAAGACGACAGCAGCACCCAGGTCGGCATCAATGGCTATCTGTCCGAAGACAGCGACACCTATTACTCGGTACAGGGCGGCAACAGTCGCATTGGCGGCAGTACGGGTTCGGCCAACCTCAGCACGCGAACCTCATTGATGGACATCAGTGCCGGTTACAGCCAGGGCCGTGGCTATAACTCACAGAATCTCAATGTCGCTGGTTCGATCGTCGGCCATGCTGGTGGCATCAACCTCGGGCAGACCGTTGGGGAGACGTTCGCGCTGGCCCAGGTCGAGGGTGTTGAAGGCGTGAAGATCGCCAGCTTTTCCGGGGCGAAAACCGCTGGCAATGGTTATGCGGTGGTCTCCAACGCACAACCGTATCGGGTCAACTGGATCAGCCTCGACACCCGCGATCTGGGCGGCGATTTCGAAATTGAAAACGCTACCCAGCAAGTGGTGCCGCGCCGTGGTGCGGTGGTGCTGGCGCGCTACGCGAGCAAGACCGGGCGCCGGGTGCAGTTTTCCCTGTCCGACGCACAGCACCAGCCGATTCCGTTCGGCGCCGCGCTGGAAGACGCCGCCGGCAAGCAACTGGCAATCTCCGACCCGAGCGGCAAGGCCCTGGCCCTGGTCGAGGACGACGCCGGCACTTTGACCATCAAGTGGCAAGGCCAGCGCTGTGAAGCGCCGTATGCACTGCCCGAGCGCGACAAGGCGTTGAACTACGAACGCGCCTCACTGGTGTGCCGCCCGGCGCAAATGCAGGAATGAGCTTGGGCGTCAGTCGCATCATCGATGTTGTCTGAAATGACGCCATCGCTGGCAAGCCAGCTCCCACAGGTTCTGAGGCGTACATGGATAGTGTGCACGACGCAGACCCTGTGGGAGCTGGCTTGCCAGCGATTGGAGCAACTCGGTTCGAGGACAGAAATTCGCCCTAGAAATCCCGCTTATAGAAAATATCCAGCGAGCTCGCCACGCCGCTTGCCGCTTCGACGTAGACCTTCTTGCTCAGCTTGTAGCGCAGGGCGATGGTGCTGGCCGGTTCGAAGACGCCGACGCCGTAGCGCAGGCTGAGTTTCTCTGAGATGTTGCCGCTGGCGACGACGCTGGTGTCGTTGCCGCTGCCCTGGGTGTCGAGCTGGAAATCTTCGATGCCCAGATCCTTGGCCAGGCCACTGGTGACTCCGGCGCTGCCCATTAACCCCAGGCCCAGTGCGGCCTGAGCGAGCATGTTGTTGTCTTCGCCATTGGTGCTCAGCGGACGACCCAGTACCAGGTACGACAGCGCCTGTTCCTGGCTCATCGCCGGTTCGGAGAATATCTGCGTGGTCGGTTGTTCGGCGCTGCCGCTCAGGCGAATACCGGCGATGACGTCGTCGGTCTGGCGGATCGCTTCGATGTCCAGATACGGCTGGTCGATGGGGCCGGCAAACAACAGGCGCGCACGCCGCACTGTCAGGCGCTGGCCGTAGGCGCGATAGCGGCCGTCGTTGAGCCAGAGTTCGCCACGGGTGTCCATGTTGTCGCCGATGTGCACCTGGCCTTGCAGATTGGCAGTCAGGCCGAAACCGGCGAAGCTCAACTTGTCCTGGCCGACGATCACGTCGATGTCCATTTTCATCGCAATCGGTGGTTTGCCCTCTTCGGTCTGCGCGCCAACGATGATGGTGTCGTCGGAGACTTTCACCGTTGATGGTGGCAGCTCGCGCACGGTGATTTCGCCTTTGGGCACCAGCACCTTGCCCGCAACTTTCAGCTCATCGCCGGCCATGGAAATCTTCAGGTCCGGGGCCATTTCGAGTTTGGCGTAGGGTTCGACGCTGACCGGCAATTGCGTGCCCTTGAGCGCCAGATCGACCACCAGTGCCTGACCCCAGGCGACGTTGCCGTTGAGACTGCCTTTGCCAGTCTTGCCGCTGTCCCAGCCACCGTCCAGGCGCACCGATTCGCCGGCGATCGCCGCCGTCAGTTGCAGGTTCTGCAGCTCCATCGGCAGTTCGGCGCCGGACACCTCGCCGTCGCTGAGCTGCACGGTGCCGTTGACCAGCGGTGCGAGCAGGCCACCGGAAATAGTGCCGCTGCCGTTGAGCCGGCCGGTGAGTTTTTCCACCATCGGCACGAATGGCCGCGCCACCGACAGATCGAGGCCAGAGAGGCGGAACGAGCCGCTCAGCGGTTTGTTTTTCGGCAGCGGATTGAGCTGCGCCTGGACCAGCAATTCGCCGAGTTTGCCGCCGACAAAATTGAGCTCGGTGTCGACGCGCTTGGGCGTGAGCTTGCTGCTGAGTTTGAGGGTCTGGTAGGGGAAATCCAGCCACTGATCCTTGTCGCGCACGCGCAGGGTGCCGCCGCTGGCATCGACACTGACCACGCCGTTCGGGCCGCTCGCCGGCAAGTCCAGTTGCAGATCGGCGTTGAGTCGGCCCTGCCAGGCGAAGTCCTTGGGCAGCCACTGCGCAAGGCTTTCGATCGGGAATTGCTTGAGGTGATAACGCAGCTTCGGCTCGGGCATCAGGCGCTGGTCCTCGCCACACAGGCTGGCGTTGCCGGACAGCCAGCAATGCGCGCCGAAATTGATCTGGCCGTCCGCAAGACGTTCCAGCTTGGCCGGGCTTTGCAGCCTCCAGTCCTGGCCACCGGCTTGAATGTCACCACTGGCCAAGCGACCGCGCCAGTTTCCTTTGTCGAGATTACCGTCCAGACCCAGCGCCAGTTTCAGCTTCGGTCCGATCAGGTCGAGGTTGAGTTTCTGGCTTTTGATATCGCCCTGAGCACTGGCGGTCAGAGTGCCCAACGAGGTATCGCCAGTCTGAATGCCGCTGCCTTTGAGATTGATCTTCGCCCGCTGCGCGCTGTCGAGCGTGGCGTCGAGGTTGAGGCTTTGCAGACGGTTGTCCTGAAAGGCCAGTTGCGAGCCCTGCAGATCGAGCTTGCCCTGCGGCGCCTTCAGCGTACCGGCGACGTTGATCTGACCGTTGACCTGCCCGCGCAATTGCGGCCACAGCTGGGCCAGACGCGGCAGTTCGATGTCAATCTGGCCGCCGAGTTTGTCCTGCAGGCTGCCCTTGCCGTTGATGCTGTTGTCGCCGAGACGGATTTGCAGGGCGTTGAGGTTCCAGCGCTCGCCCGCGCCGTCAGCCTTGGCCTGCAGGATTGCCGGTTGGCCGCGCAATTTGCCTTTGAGGTCGAGGTCGGCGCTGAGGCTGAGCTGATCATTCTTCATCTCGCCCTTACTCTTCAACGGCCCGGCCAGAGTGCCCGGCAGTTCCGCGACCCAGTACGCCGGGTTGAGCGCCGACAGGTCCAGCGCGGTATCCCAGGCGATGCCGTCGGCGAATCGTACATTGACGTGCCCTTCGGCCTTGCCCTGCCCGGCCTGCATGACCAGTTGCGGCAAGGCGATCTGTTCGAGGCTGCCGCTGAACGGACTGCTCAAGGTGAACGCGCCGGCCGGGCCATCCAGCGCAGCGTCGAAATTACCGAGGTACTGGCCGTCGGTGTAGGACACTTCGCCAGTGAAAGTACGCAACGCGACCTGCGGCTCGTCGATTTCCGGATAGAGCCGATGCCACGGGAAGTCTTGCCAGTTGATATTGGCCTGAGCGCTGAGGCCTTTGCTCCAGTCGACATTGCCGGTGAGCTTGAGGCTTTGCTTGTCGTTGGCCGTCAGATCAAGACCGGCGATCTGCGCACCATTGGCGTCGACCTTGCCTTTGAGCAGCAGCGCCACTGGCGATTTTTCGGCGGGCAACGTTGCGTTGCCGAGCAGTTGATAACCGTTTTTCAGGTCGCCTTCGCCCGTGAGCACAAGCTGATTGAATTGCAGGGTGTCCGGCAGATCGGCGCTGGGTTTGAACGCGTCGCTGGTGATGCGCAGCTTGGCCGGGAGGTTTTCCGCCAGCGCTTGCAACTCGCCGTTCAACTGACCGTCGAGGTAGCCACGGCTGTCGGCATGCAGGTTGAGGGTTTTCAACAGATCGCCGTCGACTTTCAGCGCCAGGGTCCACGGCTCGCTGCCGGGCGCGGGCAAGGTCAGATCACCTTGAATTTTCAGCGGCCAGTTGCCGCTCGGTTGCAGCAGGCCGGACAGGTTCAGGCTGAGTTCGTCGCGCTGCAATTTCACGCTGTCGATCTGCAGGCCCTGAGCGGTCCAGTGCGCCGCCAGTTGCAAGCCCTTGAGCTGTTCGCTGCCGTTGAACAACAGGCTGCCGACCTCAACATCGCCCAGTTCGATGGCCACAGGCAATTGCAGGTCCGGCAGTTTGATCGGGCCGCTGTCGGTGGTTGCTTCGCTCGGCGGGAATTGCAGGATCACCTGCTCGGCCTTGAGCTGATCGATGCACAAGGTCATGCGCGTCAGGCACAGCGGCGACCAGGCGAAGATCGCCTTGTTCAGCTCGACACGGCTGGTGTCCTGCTGCCACACCAGGTGATCGGCGCTCCACTGCCCAGCGAGGCGACCGTGGAAATTCTCCAGGCTCAGGCCCGGCACCAGGCCCAACGCCCAACGACTGCCGGCCTGCGTGCCAAGCAGTGCGGCGAGGCTCAAGACGATCAACAAGACCAGCGCCAACAAAGTCAGCGCTGTTATTTTCAAACCACGCTTCACAGCTCAGGCCCCATGGAAAAGTGCAAGCGAAAGCCGCCGTCATCGTCCAGCGCCCGAGCGAGGTCGAGGCGGATCGGCCCGACCGGCGAGACCCAGCGCACACCGATGCCGACCCCGGTCTTGAGGTCGGGCAGTTCGAGTTTGTTGAAAGAGTTGCCTTGGTCGACGAAGGTCGCCACACGCCATTTCTCGGCAATCGAATATTGATATTCGACGCTGCCGGCAATCATGTAGCGGCCACCGATGCGGTCGCCGTCGGAGTTTTTGGCGACAGGCTCTGGTAGTCGTAACCGCGCACGCTCTGATCGCCACCGGCGAAAAAGCGCAGAGACGGCGGAATCGAGTTGTAGCCGTTGGTGGCGCTGCCGCCGACCTGCACGCGGCCGAGCAAGCGGTGCTTGTCGAACACCGTGGTCAGGCCCTTGACCAGCGCAGTGCCATATAAAGGTTGTTGTCCGAACCGAGGCCTTCCTTGGCCACTTTGCTTTCGAAGCTCAGGCGATAGCCGTTGCGCGGGTCGATGCGGTTGTCGCTTTTGAGGTACGAATAACTGATGCCGGGCATCAGCAACGTGCTCAGGCCGGAGTCGTCGCCCAGTTCGTATTCTTCACGTTGCCATTTCAGCGAGATCACCCGCTGCCAGCCGCTGGGCAACTTGCTGTGCCATTCCGGGCCGAACGTCAGCAGCTTGCTGAGGGTGTCGGAGCCTTCGATGTCTTCGAACTGATAGCCGCCGGCCCAGCGCAGTTTGTCGGTCAGTGGCGGGTCGAGCGGGATGTCATAGAACAGCCCGACGTTCTGCCGGGGCGCCGAGAGTTCAGCTTCCCAGCCGTAACTGTCGCCCTGCGGATTGACCCAGTGACGCGTCCAGTTGGCTTTGATGCGCGGGCCGACGTCGGTCGAGTAGCCAAGGCCCAGACCCATGGTGCGCGGCTTGCGCGTGTCGAGTTTGACCTCGACTGGAATGACGTCATTTTTTGCCGCCGTCGGCGCCGCGTCGACGCGCACGCCTTCGAAATAGCCGCTCGATTGCAGGTTGCGATTGAGTTCGGCGATCAGTTCTGAATCGTAGGGTTCGCCTGCCTTGAACGGCACCATGCGTTGCAGCAGGTCTTCGTCGAATGGCGTGTCGCCCTCGAAACTGACATTGCCCAACGCATAGCGCGGGCCGCTGTCGTAGATCAATTCGATGTCGGCCACGCCCGCGCGGGGATCGACCATGAGTTTCTGGCTGGTGAAATGGCCGCTGAAGTAACCGAAGCGCGAGGCCTGGTTCTGGATCACCCGTTTGGCGTCTTCGTAACGACCATGGTTAAGCACGGCGCCGGACTTGAGCAGGTCGCCTTTCGGTACGCGGAAGGATTTCAGCGAGGCCGCCGGGCCATCGACACGTACGGTGACGTTGCGCAGGCGGATCGGCTCGCCGGGATCGATGTTGAGCACCAGACGCGGTTTTCCCCGCCCTTGACGTCGCTGTCGATCTGCGGCTGGTAGTAGCCCAGCGCCTGGGCCGCTTTGCGCGCCTGCTCTTCGGCACCGCGACTGAAGCGCAGCAAGGCTTCTTCGTCGCGATCGCCGAGGCTGCCGATATAGCCTTCTATATTGGCCTTGAGTTCATCGTTGGACGGCTTGATCCGTACATCCAATTCACTTTGCGCCAGCGCCGCGCAGCTGGATAACAGCATCAGCACGCCGCTGGTAAATCTTCGTGGAAACTTCATAGGCGCGGATGCTATCACGGGCTCGGGAGCCTGATAGAACAGGTAATTTGTGAAGAAGTTCGATCATTATCCCGTTGCTGTCTGTAACACCTGCGGATTGGCGTGGAAAAATACGTGTTCGCGCACCGGCCCGACGGCAACCTCGCCGATCTCCTGATAACCCTGCCTTTTATAGAATTCCAGGTGGCGCGGGTTGCCGGTGTCGAGCACCACCCCTTGCGAGGTTTCATCGACGGCGCACCAGTTGTGCACGGCAGTGAGCAACTGTTCGCCGTAGTGCTTGCCCTGAAACTGCGGGTGGACACCGAGTAACGGCAGCATGTGCACCGAATCACCGGGCACGCACGCGGCGACGGCAGCGTGATATTCCAGATAACGCCGGGTGCAGCGAAACCCGGTGCTGAGCACCATGCGCAAGCGCCAAGCCCAGCTTTCGGTAACGCCCAGGCGCCGTTGCGGAGGTGCGATCAGGGCGATGCCGATCAAGCGATCGTTGACCAGCAGGCCGATCGCCGGCAGGTCCTGAAGGAAATGCTGTTTGACCAGCTCGCGCACCGTCGCGCGCACGCGTTGTTCATAGCCCGGGCGTTCGGCTTCGAACAGGTAGCCGAAGGTTGGCTCGTGGCGATAGGCCTGATACAGCAACGAGCGGGCTTCGCGGGAATAGCCGCGGTCGAGCATGTGGATATCGGCGACGGCGAACTGGGTTTCAGGCATTGCAGTGATTCTCCCCGGTGGCGCGCTCGGAGGCTGGCGCGCTTGTTGGTACGAACCTTGGGCGGATGTGGTGGTTCACCTGACAGGTTAGACCAGCCTCGGATCTTCATCGACTGGGGCGGGCCTCATCGCTGGCAAGCCAGCTCCCACAGTGTCTGCGTCGTTCACAACATTTACATACACCACAGAAACCTGTGGGAGCTGGCTTGCCAGCGATGGGGCCGGGACAAGCGCTACAAATCCCACAGGCCAAAATGATTTGTCCCACACTGGCCCATCTCCCCCATGTCAGCTAGCATCGCCCTTTTGCCAGGACTGCCGACCATGAAGATTGTTTCCTTCAACATCAACGGACTGCGTGCCCGTCCGCATCAGCTGGCAGCGCTGATCGAAAAACATCAGCCCGACGTGATCGGCCTGCAGGAAACCAAGGTTCACGACGACCAGTTCCCCCTCGAAGACATCCGCGCCCTCGGCTACCACGTGCACTTCCATGGCCAGAAGGGCCATTACGGTGTCGCCCTGCTCTCGCGCAACGAACCGATCGCGATCCATAAAGGCTTCGCCACGGATGAAGAAGACGCGCAGCGGCGCTTTATCTGGGGCACTTTCGCTGATGCCAATGGTGTGCCGGTGACGATCATGAACGGCTATTTCCCACAGGGTGAAAGCCGCGACCACCCGACCAAATTCCCCGCCAAGCAGCGTTTCTACAGCGATCTGCAAGCACTGCTGGAAAGCCAGTTCCACAACGAACAGCCACTGGTGGTGATGGGTGATGTGAACATTTCCCCGGAAGACTGCGACATCGGCATCGGCCCGGACAACATGAAGCGCTGGCTGAAAACCGGCAAATGCAGCTTCCTGCCGGAAGAACGCGAGTGGATGGCGCGCCTGAAGAACTGGGGCCTGACCGACAGCTATCGGCACCTCAACCCCGACGTGAGCGACATGTTCAGCTGGTTCGATTATCGCAGCCGTGGTTTCGAAGATGAGCCCAAGCGTGGCCTGCGCATCGATGTAATTCTGGCTTCCCATGGCCTGCTGCCACGGATCAAGGATGCCGGCGTGGACTACGAACTGCGCGGCATGGAAAAACCATCGGACCATGCGCCGATCTGGCTTGAACTGGCCTGATCCGCGAGTTGCCTGAGATCCCTGTGGGAGCGAGCTTGCTCGCGAAGGCGGAGTGTCAGTAATCAGATATGTTGCTGATACGCCGCCTTCGCGAGCAAGCTCACTCCCACAATTGATATTTACACCCTTCAATCCCTGTCATATTTCGGTCACGCGCCTGACTTAATCTCCCCGGCAATCCCCTTGGCTTGATTCGGTGCCGGCATGACCCTGCGTGTTCTCTGCGTTTTCCTGTTGAGTGGCTGGCTGTCGGTGTCCGCCGCCGCCCTGCCGATCCCCGAAAACGGCCCGGCATTACGCATTCAGGGCTCCAACACCATCGGCGCCGAACTCGGCCCGGCGCTGGTCGAAGGCCTGTTGCAGGAACAAGGCCTGCTGAAAATCCACCGCGAAACCCCGGATACCGCCAACGAACAACGCCTCGTCGGCCAGACCGCGCAAGGGCAACGCGTAATCATCGAAGTCGCCGCCCACGGTTCCAGCACCGGCTTCACTGCGCTGAAAAACGCCAGCGCCGATCTGGCCGCCTCTTCCCGCGAGATCAAGGACAGCGAACTGCTTGCCCTGCAAGCCCTCGGCGATCTGAAAAGCCCGGCGGCCGAGCAAGTCATTGCCATCGACGGCCTGGCGATCATCCTCAACCCGGCCAATCCATTGCAGCAGCTGGACACCGAGCAATTGGCGCGGATTTTTGCCGGCGAAGTGAAAACCTGGGAAGAGCTCGGTAGCCGTGGCGGCGCCATTCATTTATATGCGCGGGATGATCAGTCGGGAACATACGACACGTTCAAGGAACTGGTCCTGAGCCGGCGTGGGAAAAGTCTCAGCAGCGCGGCGAAACGCTTCGAATCCAGCGAGCAATTGTCCGACGCCGTCAGCGCGGACCCGCAAGGTATCGGCTTCATCGGCTTGCCTTACGTGCGTCAAGCCAAAGCCGTGGCGATTGCCGACGGCGCCTCGCAAGCGATGCTGCCGCTGAACAGTCTGATCGCCACCGAAGATTATCCGCTGTCGCGGCGCTTGTTCTTTTATCTGCCGCCGGACAGCCGCAATCCGTGGGTGCAGGCGTTAGCCGCGTTCGCGCAGAGCCCCCAGGGTCAGGCGATCGTTGCCGCCAGTGGTTTTGTCAGCCAGACCGTGCAAGCCATGAGCGTGGCGCCGAATGCGCTGATGCCCGAGGGTTACCAATCCCTCAGCCGACATGCCCAGCGTCTGACAGTGAATTTCCGGTTTGCCGAGGGCAGCGCCAGTCTGGACAACAAGGCGCGGCAGGATCTGGCGCGGGTGCTCGACTATATAAAGCGCAATGGCAAGACCGAACGGGCAGTGACGCTGGTGGGGTTTGGCGATTTGAAGGATGACCCGGCACGGGCCGATCTGCTGTCGAAGCTGCGGGCAATGGCCGTGCGTCGCGAGCTGGTCAAAAACGGTGTGGTCATGCGCGAAGTACGCGGCTTCGGCGCGCTGATGCCGGTGGCAACCAATAGCGCGGATGAGGGGCGGATCAAGAATCGGCGGGTTGAGGTTTGGGTGTATTGATCCTGACGCCTGATCGTTCCCACGCTCCGCGTGGGAACGCATCCCGTGACGCTCCGCGTCACAGTGGACGCAGAGCGTCCATGGCGGAATTCCCACGCAGAGCGTGGGAACGATCAGGCTGGTATCACGGATCAGCGCTCGCTACGCATCATCTCCTTCGGCACATACTTGCCGATCTCGAACTTGCCAATCGCCGCGCGGTGCACTTCGTCCGGGCCGTCGGCCAGACGCAGGGTGCGTTGCATCGCATACATGTAGGCCAGCGGGAAATCGTTCGACACCCCTGCCCCGCCATGCATCTGGATCGCCCGGTCGATCACCCGCAAGGCCACGTTCGGCGCGACGACTTTGATCTGCGCAATCTCGCTTTTCGCCACTTTGTTGCCGACGGTGTCCATCATGTACGCCGCTTTCAACGTCAGCAGACGCGCCATGTCGATCTCCATCCGCGAGTCGGCGATCTTGTCGATGTTGCCACCCAGACGCGCCAGCGGTTTGCCGAACGCGGTGCGGCTCACCGAGCGTTTGCACATCAGTTCCAGTGCCCGCTCAGCCATGCCGATCGAACGCATGCAGTGGTGAATCCGCCCTGGGCCAAGGCGACCCTGGGCGATTTCGAAGCCGCGTCCTTCACCCAGCAGGACGTTTTCGTACGGCACGCGCACGTTGTCGAACAGCACTTCGGCGTGACCGTGCGGTGCGTCGTCGTAACCGAACACCGGCAGCGGACGGACAATCTTCACGCCGGGGTATCGACCGGCACGAGGATCATCGAGTGCTGGGCGTGACGCGGCGCGTCGGGGTTGCTCAGGCCCATGAAGATCAGGATCTTGCAGCGCGGATCGCAGGCGCCGGAGGTCCACCATTTCTTGCCGTTGATCACCCACTGATCGCCATCACGCACAGCTCGGGCGGCCATGTTGGTCGCATCGGAAGACGCCACGTCGGGCTCGGTCATGGCGAACGCCGAGCGGATTTCGCCGCGCAGCAGCGGCTCGAGCCAGCGCTGTTTCTGCTCTTCGTTGGCGTAGCGCACCAATACTTCCATGTTGCCGGTGTCCGGCGCTGAGCAGTTGAACGGCTCCGGCCCGAGCAGGGAACGGCCCATGATTTCCGCCAATGGCGCATATTCGAGGTTGCTCAGGCCGGCGCCCAGCTCGGACTCAGGCAGAAACAAATTCCACAGCCCTTCAGCCTTGGCCTTGGCCTTGAGCTCTTCCATGATCGCGGTCGGCTGCCAGCGATCGCCCTCGGCAACCTGGCGCTCGAACACCGCTTCGGCGGGGTAAACGTAAGTGTCCATGAACGCAGTCACGCGCTCACGCAGTTCCTGAACCTTGGGCGAATAAGCGAAATCCATGGGTAGTTACCTTCTCGGGCAGAGGTTGTTCAAGTCATGCAATCGATGCTAGAACAGCGCTGATCATTTGCCTAGCCTATTCTCGGCGTGTATAAACATTCATCACCAATATATGATCCGCTGATCGTCAGCCCCAAAACACTTGCACTTAATAACAAGAGAAGCCGCGTTATGAATCTGAGCAAGGTCGACCTGAACCTTTTCATCGTCTTCGACGCGATCTACACCGAAGCCAACCTGACCCGCGCCGGGCAGATTGTCGGCATCACCCAGCCGGCGGTGTCCAACGCGCTGGCGCGGTTGCGCGAGACCTTCAACGACCCGCTCTTCGTGCGTACTGCCCAGGGCATGGTGCCTACGCCGATGGCGCAGAACATCATCGGCCCGGTGCGCAACGCCCTGTCGCTGCTGCGCGTGTCGGTGCAGGAAAGCCGCATTTTCAACCCGGCGCAGGCGGCCAAGACCTACCGCATCAGCATGACCGACCTGACGGAGGCAATCATTCTGCCGCCACTGTTCCAGCGCCTGCGCCGCCTCGCGCCAACGGTGATCATCGAAAGCTTTCTGTCCAAGCGCCGGGAAACCACCAAGGAACTGGCCGCCGGGCGTCTGGATTTCGCTGTGGATGCGCCGCTCAACACCGACCCGCAGGTGCGCCACGTCAAGCTGATGGACGACCGTTACGTCTGCGCCATGCGTAAGGGCCATCCAATGGCGGGCAAGGAAAAACTGAGTCTCGATGACTACCTGTCGCTGACTCACATCCATATTTCCAGCCGCCGCAGCGGGCTGGGCTATGTCGATCTGGCGCTGGGCAAAATGGGCATCCAGCGCAAGATCGCCCTGCGCTCGCAGCACTATCTGATGGCCTCGCAAGTGATGCAGCAGACCGACATGGTCATGACCGTGCCGGAACGCTTCGCCCGCCGCCATGATTTGCAGTCGTTCAATTTGCCGGTGAATGATGTGCCGTCGGTGGAAACGCATTTGTACTGGCACGAAAGCACCGACCAGGACCCGGCCAACCGCTGGATGCGCGAGCAGATGATCGAGTTGTGCCAGCAGGTGACGGCGCAGGAGAAGAAGCTGGAGAAGGTTTAAGACACGACACCGTGTCACCGTTCTTCGCGAGCAAGCTCGCTCCCACAGGGTTTTCTGTCGAACACAAATCCTGTGTTCACACACATCCACTGTGGGAGCGAGCTGGCTCGCGAAGGGCCTGTACAGACAACCACAACCATCCTTCTTGACGTAAACGTAAACCACCGATTAGCTTAGCGCCATGCCCCTTTTCCGAGCGCTTTCATGAGCAGTCAGACCTACAGCATTTCCGACCTCGCCCGCGAGCTGGACATCACCACCCGGGCGATCCGCTTTTATGAAGAGCAAGGCCTGCTCAGCCCCGAGCGTCGGGGCCAGGAACGTATCTATTCGCCGCGCGACAAGGTCACTCTGAAGCTGATCCTGCGTGGCAAGCGCATCGGTTTTTCCCTGGCCGAATGCCGCGAGCTGATCGAACTCTACGACCCGTCCGGCGGTAACACCAAACAGCTCAACAGCATGCTGGCGAAAATCAGCGAACGCCGCGAACAGCTCGAGCAGCAATTGCTGGATATCGAACAGATGAAGCTCGAGCTGGATACGGCCGAAGAGCGCTGTGTGCAGGCGCTGGAGCAGACGCTCAAGAGCCAGCAAATAGCCCAGTAGTCTGCCAATACACCTTTCCCTGTGGGAGCGGGCTTGCCCGCGATGGCGTCGGGTCAGTCAACATCATTGCAGGATGTTCCGGCCTCATCGCGGGCAAGCCCGCTCCCACAGGGATCACCACGAATCCACGAAGCAGGTCCCGCCCATGTCCCTCCCCTCCCAAGTACGCCTGATCGAAGTCGGCCCGCGCGATGGCCTGCAGAACGAAGCCCAGCCGATCAGCGTCGCTGACAAGGTGCAACTGGTCGATGCCCTGAGCGCTGCAGGTCTGGGCTATATCGAAGTCGGCAGCTTCGTCTCGCCGAAATGGGTGCCGCAGATGGCCGGATCCGCCGAAGTGTTCGCGCAGATCCAGCACAAACCCGGCGTGACCTACGGCGCGCTGGCGCCGAACCTGCGCGGCTTTGAAGACGCGCTTGCCGCCGGGGTCAAGGAAGTCGCGGTGTTCGCCGCCGCCTCCGAGGCGTTCTCGCAGCGCAACATCAATTGCTCGATCAGCGAGAGCCTGGCGCGGTTTGCGCCGATCATGGAGGCGGCGAAACAACACGGCGTTACCGTGCGCGGTTACGTTTCCTGTGTGCTGGGCTGTCCGTATGAAGGCACGGTCGCACCGGAGCAAGTGGCGATGGTCGCGCGCGAGCTGTACGCGATGGGCTGCTACGAAGTGTCGCTGGGCGACACCATCGGCACCGGCACGGCGGGCGCGACCCGGCGCCTGTTCGAGGTGGTCTCGGCGCAGGTGCCACGGGACAGACTCGCCGGGCATTTCCACGACACCTATGGCCAGGCCATGGCCAACATCTACGCCAGCCTGCTCGAAGGCATTGCGGTGTTCGACAGCTCTATCGCCGGCCTCGGCGGCTGCCCGTACGCCAAAGGCGCGAGCGGTAACGTTGCCACCGAGGACGTGGTGTACCTGCTCGATGGCCTGGGCATCGAGACCGGTATCGACCTGGACGCCTTGATTGCCGCGGGCCAGCAGATCAGCGCAGTGCTCGGCCGCCCGAGCGGTTCGCGGGTGGCCAAGGCGCGCAGCGCGCAGTGAGGTGTTACCGCTGCGTCAGTGATGTGGGCAAAAGCGAGTAACACGGAAACAAATTGTCTGGCTTTGCCCCGAGCTGAAAAAACCCTAAAACTCTAACCGACTGATTTATAAAGCTTTTTAAAAGTTGGCACGACACCTGCTATCTCTATCGCATAACAAGAATAAAAAGCCGCAAACTAATAAAAACAAGACGAAACGACTCTGACATAACAAGAACAACACGGCAGAGACGCAGCTAACAGATTTTTTGGAGAAGGTGTGCTTTTCAGGGTGCTCTCAGGAGTGACCCGCAACCGGGCAGAGAACAATAAAACTACCTTCAGGTAGCTCCCGAATCGGTTGGATCGTTAAACGAGAAAGCAGATCAGCGCTCAAAAAATACGTTTGCTCTTGACCCCGGATGGGGGTCGCCAAAAAGCTGTACAGGGCCACGGTTGCCAAAAACAACAACAGACCGACCCTCAATAATAAAAAGAGCACGCAACGACAAATTAAAGGGGAGCTTCGGCTCCCTTTGTGCTTTCTGCAATTCCTGAAACCACCCCAATCCCTGTGGGAGCTGGCTTGCCAGCGATTGCGGTAGAACATTCAACATTGATGCTGGCTGACCTGACGCCATCGCTGGCAAGCCAGCTCCCACAGGGTTTAGGTTACCGCTCGGTTATTTTCAGCTCCTCGATACTGATCTCCCGCATTCTGAATTTCTGGATCTTCCCCGTCACCGTCATCGGAAACGCGTCGACGAACTTGAAGTAGCGCGGTGTCTTGAAGTGGGCGATGCGTTCCTTGCACCAGGTTTGCAGCTCCAGCTCCGAGGCACTATGGCCGGGGTGGAATTTGATCCAGGCGACGATTTCCTCACCGTAGCGCGAGCACGGAATGCCGACCACCTGCACGTCCGCCACCGCCGGATGAGTGAAGAAAAACTCCTCCAGCTCACGCGGATAAACGTTCTCGCCGCCACGAATGATCATGTCCTTGTTACGCCCGGCGATGTTGACGTAACCCTCCTCGTTCATGCTCGCCAGATCGCCGGTGTGCATCCATCCCGCCTCGTCGATGGCTTCGGCGGTGGCCTGCGGATTGTTCCAGTAACCGAGCATCACGCTGTAACCGCGCGTGCACAATTCGCCGATGGTGCCGCGCGGCACGAGGTGGCCAGCAGAGTCGATGATCTTGCTTTCCAGTTGCGGCTGGGTGCGCCCGACCGTGGTGACGCGCAGCTCCAGCTCATCCGCTGGCCCAGTCTGCAGCGACACCGGGCTGGTTTCGGTCATGCCGTAGGCGATCTGCACTTCGCTCATGTGCATTTCGTTGATCACCCGGCGCATGACCTCGATCGGACAGGTGGCGCCGGCCATGATCCCGGTGCGCAGGCTCGACAGGTCGAAGGTCTGCCGCTGCGGCTGATCGAGCATGGCGATGAACATGGTCGGCACACCGTACAGCGCCGTGGCTTTTTCCTCGGCCACCGCTTGCAGGGTCAGCGCCGGATCGAAAGCGTCGTTGGGGTAAATCATCGTGCTGCCATGGGTGACGCAACCGAGGTTGCCCATGACCATGCCGAAGCAGTGATACAGCGGCACCGGAATCACCAGACGATCGGCAGCCGTCAGGCCGAGGCTTTCGCCGACCATGTAGCCGTTGTTGAGAATGTTGTAGTGACTGAGGGTCGCGCCCTTGGGAAAACCGGTAGTGCCGGAGGTGTACTGGATGTTCACCGGTTGATCGAAATGCAGGCTGGTGCTGCGTTCGCGCAGCTGTTCGGACGAGACGCTGGCGGCCAGATCGCTGAGCTGCGACCACGGCAGAAAACCGGGCGGCGGATTGGCATCGAGGCTGATCACGCCGCGCAGCTCCGGCAGACGCTCGCTGCGCAGCTGACCGATGGCGTGCTCGGTCAATTCTGGCGCCAGGCTCTGGAGCATTGCGTGGTAATTCGAGGTCTTGAACGCTCCGGCGCAGACCAGCCACTGGCAGCCGGATTGCTTGAGCACGTACTCGAGTTCGGAGCTGCGGTAGGCCGGATTGATGTTGACCAGGATCACGCCGATCTTCGCCGTGGCGAACTGGGTAATGCACCACTGCGCGCAATTCGGCGCCCAGATGCCGAGGCGATCGCCGGTCTGCAAGCCCAGCGCGAGCAAGGCCCTGGCCTGCTCATCCACCGCCTCGGCCAGTTGCCGCCACGAATACCGCAGCCGTTGATGGCGCACCACCAACGCCTCGCCGTCCGGGTGTTGCGCGACAGTCTGATCGAAGCGCTGACCGATGGTCATCGCCAGCAGGGCTTGGTCCTGAGAGCCACGGCTGTAGCTGCGCTGCGGGTTTGCACTGGGTTGATCCATGACGACCCCTATTGTCTTTATTAGTGGGTTTTCCCGGTTTTGAATCCCTGTGGGAGCGAGCCTGCTCGTGAATACGCTGCGTCATTCACCCTTTAGGGCGACTGATACAGCGCTTTCGCGAGCAGGCTCGCTCCCACCAGAAACAAACCGATATCTGATCCTGAACTGCCCTTACTCTCGCCCAAGTTGACGCTTACGTAAAGCCGATTGACAGTCGATCTCTGGAAGCTTTACGTTAACGTAAAGCTGAACGCCGATTCGTCGTGCGCTCCACCCGATAAAAAAGCCAAAAGGTGCCACATGAGCTATCCATCCCTGAATTTCGCCCTTGGTGAAACCATCGACATGCTGCGCGATCAGGTGCAGTCCTTCGTCGCCGATCAGATCGCCCCGCGTGCCGCGCAGATCGATCACGACAACCTGTTCCCCGCCGACATGTGGCGCAAATTCGGTGACATGGGCCTGCTCGGCATCACCGTGCCGGAAGAGTACGGCGGCGCAGGTCTGGGTTATCTGGCGCACGTGGTGGCGATGGAAGAAATCAGCCGTGGCTCGGCGTCGGTGGCGTTGTCCTATGGCGCGCACTCCAATCTTTGCGTCAACCAGATCAACCGCAACGGCAATCACGAACAGAAAAGCAAATACCTGCCGAAGCTGATCAGCGGCGAGCACGTCGGCGCCCTGGCGATGAGCGAGCCCAACGCCGGTTCCGACGTGGTCTCGATGAAGCTGCGCGCCGACAAACGCGGCGATCGCTTCGTACTCAACGGCAGCAAAACCTGGATCACCAACGGCCCTGACGCCAATACCTATGTGATCTACGCCAAGACCGATCTGGAAAAAGGCCCGCACGGCATTACTGCGTTCATCGTCGAGCGTGACTGGAAAGGCTTCAGCCGCAGCAACAAGTTCGACAAGCTCGGCATGCGCGGCTCCAACACCTGCGAGCTGTTTTTCGATGACCTCGAAGTACCCGAAGAGAA
Organism: Pseudomonas sp. B21_DOA; assembly: GCA_030544685.1. NCBI lineage: Bacteria > Pseudomonadati > Pseudomonadota > Gammaproteobacteria > Pseudomonadales > Pseudomonadaceae > Pseudomonas > Pseudomonas sp. B21_DOA. The sequence continues at coordinate 4,715,003 of CP086683.1, forward strand.
CATCCTCGGCGTGCTCAACGGTGGCGTGAAAGTGCTGATGAGCGGCCTCGATTACGAACGCGTGGTGCTCTCCGGCGGCCCGACCGGGATCATGCAGTCGTGCATGGACCTGATCGTGCCGTACATCCACGACCGCAAGCAGTTCGGCCAGAGCATCGGCGAATTCCAGCTGATCCAGGGCAAAGTCGCCGACATGTACACCCAGCTCAACGCCAGCCGCGCTTATCTGTACGCGGTGGCCCAGGCCTGCGAGCGCGGCGAAACCACGCGCAAGGACGCGGCCGGGGTGATCCTCTACACCGCCGAACGCGCCACGCAAATGGCCCTCGACGCGATCCAGATTCTCGGCGGCAACGGCTATATCAACGAATTCCCCGCCGGCCGCCTGCTGCGCGACGCCAAGCTCTACGAAATCGGCGCCGGCACCAGCGAGATCCGCCGCATGCTGATCGGCCGCGAACTGTTCAACGAGACGAAATGAATCTCGTCAGCTGCAAGCCGCAAGCTACACGCTGCAAGAGATCCACGCTCTTGCCCCGACTTGCAGCTTGCCGCTTGTAGCTAGAAGCTGCTTACGGAGTAAGCCCCATGATTCTGCACACTCAGCTCAACCCGCGTTCAGCGGAGTTCGCCGCCAACAGCGCGGCGATGCTCAAACAGGTCGACGCGCTGCACACCCTGCTCGCCCAAGTGGCGCAGGGTGGCGGTGTCAAAGCGCAGGAACGCCACACCTCGCGCGGTAAATTGCTGCCGCGCGAGCGCATCAATCGCTTGCTCGATCCGGGCTCGCCGTTTCTCGAAATCAGCCAACTGGCGGCTCACGCCGTGTATGGCGAAGACGTCCCGGCTGCCGGGGTGATCGCCGGGATCGGCCGCGTCGAAGGCGTGGAGTGCATGATCGTCGCCAACGATGCGACGGTGAAAGGTGGCTCGTATTACCCGCTCACCGTGAAAAAACACCTGCGCGCGCAGACCATCGCCCAGCAGAATCGCCTGCCGTGCATTTATCTGGTGGATTCCGGTGGCGCGAACCTGCCGCGTCAGGACGAAGTGTTTCCGGATCGCGAGCATTTCGGGCGGATCTTTTTCAACCAGGCCAACATGAGCGCCATGGGCATCCCGCAGATCGCCGTGGTCATGGGCTCGTGCACCGCTGGCGGCGCGTATGTGCCGGCAATGGCGGACGAAGCGATCATGGTGCGCAACCAGGCGACGATTTTCCTCGCCGGCCCGCCGCTGGTGAAAGCCGCGACCGGCGAAGTGGTCAGCGCCGAAGACCTCGGCGGCGCCGATGTGCACTGCAAGACTTCTGGTGTGGCCGACCATTACGCCGAGAACGACGAACACGCCCTTGCCCTCGCCCGCCGCAGCGTTGCCAACCTCAACTGGCGCAAACTCGGCGAGGTGCAGCAACGCACGCCGATTGCGCCGCTGTACGCCAGCGACGAGTTGTACGGCGTGGTTCCGGCTGACGCCAAGCAGCCATTCGATGTGCGCGAAGTGATCGCGCGGCTGGTCGACGGTTCGGTGTTCGATGAATTCAAAGCGCTGTTCGGCACCACGCTGGTCTGCGGTTTCGCGCACCTGCACGGCTACCCGATCGCGATTCTGGCGAACAATGGCATCCTCTTCGCCGAAGCCGCGCAGAAAGGCGCGCACTTCATCGAACTGGCCTGCCAGCGCGGCATCCCGCTGTTGTTTCTGCAGAACATCACCGGTTTCATGGTCGGCCAGAAGTACGAAGCCGGCGGCATCGCCAAGCACGGCGCGAAACTGGTGACCGCGGTGGCCTGCGCCAAAGTGCCGAAATTCACCGTGATCATCGGCGGCAGCTTCGGTGCCGGCAACTACGGCATGTGCGGTCGCGCTTACGACCCGCGTTTTTGTGGATGTGGCCGAACGCGCGGATCGGCGTGATGGGCGCCGAACAGGCCGCCGGAGTGCTGGTGCAGGTCAAGCGCGAACAAGCCGAACGCAGCGGTCAGGCGTTCAGCGCCGAGCAGGAGACCGAGATCAAGCAGCCGATTCTCGATCAGTACGAAGAACAGGGTCACCCCTACTACTCCAGCGCGCGGCTGTGGGACGACGGCGTCATCGACCCGGCGCAGACCCGCGACGTACTGGCCCTGGCCTTGTCCGCGTCGCTGAACGCGCCAATCGAACCGAGCCGCTTCGGCGTGTTCCGGATGTGATGGGGAGAATCTGATGAACGACTTCAATACCCTCGAACTGCAAAACGATCCACGCGGTTTCGCGACGCTGTGGCTCAATCGCGCGGAGAAAAACAACGCATTCAACGCCGAGATGATCCGCGAACTGATCCTCGCTCTCGACAAGGTCGCCAGCGATTCGAGCCTGCGCTTCCTGCTGCTGCGCGGGCGCGGCAAGCACTTCAGTGCCGGCGCTGACCTGGCGTGGATGCAGCAATCAGCGGAACTCGATTACCACACCAACCTCGACGACGCCCGCGAGCTGGCCGAGCTGATGTACAACCTTGCCAAGCTGAAAATCCCCACGCTGGCCGTGGTGCAAGGCGCGGCGTTTGGTGGCGCGCTGGGCTTGATCAGTTGCTGTGACATGGCGATCGGCGCCGATGACGCGCAGTTCTGCCTGTCGGAAGTGCGCATCGGCCTGGCGCCGGCGGTGATCAGCCCGTTCGTGGTGCAGGCAATCGGTGAAAGGGCGGCGCGGCGTTATGCACTGACGGCCGAGCGCTTCGGCGGCCAGCGGGCGCGGGAGATCGGCTTATTGTCGGAAAGCTATCCCGCCACTGAACTGGAGCAACAGGTCGAACAGTGGATCGACAACCTGTTGCTCAACAGCCCCGCCGCCATGCGCGCCAGCAAAGATCTGCTGCGTGAAGTCGGCAACGGCGCGCTGACCCCGGCCCTGCGCCGCTACACCGAAAATGCCATCGCGCGGATTCGCGTCAGCCCTGAAGGCCAGGAAGGCTTGCGTGCCTTCCTGCAAAAACGCCCACCGAACTGGCAAGCCGCATCAACCAAGGAGTCGCGTTGATGAGCGCACCTGTGATTACCACCCTGCTGGTGGCCAACCGCGGCGAAATCGCCTGCCGCGTGATGCGCACCGCCAAGGCTCTGGGCCTGACCACCGTCGCCGTGCACAGCGCCACCGACCGCGATGCGCGGCACAGCCGTGAAGCCGATATCCGTGTGGATCTGGGCGGCAGCAAGGCTGCCGAGAGTTATCTGCAAATCGATAAATTGATCGCCGCCGCCAAGGCCAGCGGTGCCCAGGCGATTCATCCCGGCTACGGCTTTCTCTCGGAAAACGCTGGATTCGCCCGCGCCATCGAAGCCGCCGGACTGATCTTCCTCGGCCCGCCCGCCTCGGCCATCGATGCGATGGGCAGCAAATCCGCCGCCAAGGCGCTGATGGAAAAGGCTGGCGTGCCACTGGTGCCGGGTTATCACGGCGAAGCGCAGGATCTCGATACCTTCCGCGAAGCCTGCGAACGCATCGGTTATCCGGTGCTGCTCAAGGCCACGGCCGGCGGCGGTGGTAAAGGCATGAAAGTGGTCGAGGATATCAGCCAACTCGCTGAAGCCCTCGCCTCGGCGCAGCGCGAAGCGCAATCGTCATTTGGCGACTCGCGGATGTTGGTGGAAAAGTATTTGCTCAAGCCGCGTCATGTGGAGATTCAGGTGTTCGCCGATCAGCACGGCAACTGCCTGTACCTCAACGAGCGCGACTGCTCGATTCAGCGTCGGCACCAGAAAGTCGTCGAAGAAGCCCCGGCGCCGGGTCTGACGCCCGAGTTGCGCCGGGCAATGGGCGAAGCGGCTGTGCGTTCGGCGCAGGCGATCGGTTATGTCGGCGCCGGCACCGTGGAGTTTTTGCTGGATGCGCGCGGCGAGTTTTTCTTCATGGAGATGAACACGCGGCTGCAAGTCGAGCACCCGGTAACAGAAGCAATCACCGGGCTCGATCTGGTCGCCTGGCAGATCCGCGTCGCCCGTGGGGAAGCGCTGCCGATTACCCAGGCGCAGGTGCCGCTCAACGGTCATGCGATTGAAGTGCGCTTGTATGCCGAAGATCCGGCGAATGATTTCCTCCCGGCCACCGGGCGTCTGCACTTGTACCGCGAATCGGCGCAAGGGCCAGGGCGGCGGGTCGACAGCGGCGTTGAGGAAGGTGACGAGATATCGCCGTTCTACGACCCGATGCTCGGCAAACTGATTGCCTGGGGCGAAGATCGCGAACAGGCACGCTTGCGTCTGTTGAGCATGCTCGACGAGTTTGCTATTGGCGGGCTGAAGACCAACATCAATTTCCTGCGCCGGATCATCGCGCATCCGGCATTTGCGGCGGCAGAGCTGGATACCGGGTTTATCCCGCGCTATCAGGAGCAATTGCTGCCTGCACCAGGCACATTGAGCGATGAGTTCTGGCGGGCGGCGGCGCAGGCGTTTGCGCAGAGTTTGCCCAAGCGTGCGCGGGCAGATGATCCCGCCTCACCCTGGTCTTGCGGCAGTGGTCTGCGGGCAGGCTTGCCGGCAGAAATCACTTTACATCTGAGTTGCGAGGGCAGGATCGCGCACTGACATTGGGAGCGGCGGCCCACGCCAGACTGCTGGGCGAAGCGCTGGTCGTCGAGCATGACGGCGTGCGACGCACATTGCGGGCGATTCATCAGGGTGGCGCGTTGTACCTGGAATGGGAAGGCGAGTTGCGGCGCATCGAAGCGTTCGATCCGATCAGTGCCGTTGAAGCCAGCCACAGCCATCAGGGCGGTCTGACCGCACCAATGAACGGCAGCATCGTGCGTGTGTTGGTCGAAGTGGGCCAATCGGTCGAGGCCGGGGCGCAACTGGTGGTGCTCGAAGCCATGAAGATGGAACACAGCATCCGCGCGCCGCACGCCGGGGTGGTCAAAGCGCTGTACTGCCGGGAAGGCGATATGGTCAGCGAAGGCAGCGCTTTGGTGGAGCTGGAAGAGGAGTGAAATGAAAGGATCGATCCTGGCCTTGAGCGAGGATCGATCCGTTCAATAACGCGCCGTCGCCTGAACCACCACGCCGATAATCCGGCATTCATCGGTGAGCAGGGTTTTCGGCCAGGTTGGATTGAGCGGCACCAGGTAACGCTGGCCGGCCTGCTCGTCGAGTTTGCGGAAAATCGCTTCTTCGCTGTCCGGCCATTGGGCGATCACCAGTTTGCCAGGCACCGCCTCCAGCTCCGGGTCGACCAGAATCAGCATGCCCTCGGCAATGCTCTGGCCGCTGGGCGCAGTCATCGAATCCCCCGTCACCGTCAGCCAGAACGCCGCACCGCCGCGAGCGTGGTAATCCGTGAGTTCGAAGCGCTGCTTCGCTGATGCTCCGGGATAGCTCGCCGCAGCGTCGCGCACTTCGCACGGTGCACGCCAATCGCAAACCGGGTAACGGAAGTACGGGTTGTACTTCTGCGCCAGCGGCATCTCGTCATCCGCGGCGGGCTGCGGTTCGCGGATCACCAGCACGACTTCGAGGAAGTCCATTCCCAGCGCCTTGAGCACGCGATTCATTTCGGTAACACCGGGTTCGCGACGCTTGTTCAGCCAATGACCGATCCCGCCCTGGGACATGCCGACGCGCTCTCCGAGCTCTGTTTGAGTGACTTTGAGTTCACTCATCTTGGCCTTGACCAACTCAATCCATTTATCCATGTGCCGCACCTTACGCGGACGTCTTCGACCAGCAAAACACATATTGTAGTATTTAAATTCTCGTCACAAATACAGGCGGTACTATCCTAGGGAAACGGACTTTCAAATGAACATGGAGTGCCTTCTCATGATGAACATCAGCAGCAAAGACCTGCCCGATCTGCAAATCGACACCAGCTTCACCTCGCCTCAAGGTAACGCCGCGGCACAGCGAGCGCTGGACTACTACTTGAAACCGACTGTTTCGAAATCCGAGACGGACGAACGTTTTTTCGATGTCAAAAACCATCTCAGTGGCGAGGAAGCACTGGTGCACGCCTCGGACTTGTTGCGATGTGCAGCCGCTACAGCGTTCAAGGCTGCAGAAAACCTGCAAGGCACGAATCGCGACCTGGCCTTCTCGGTGGTGCACATGGTGGATATGGCGCGGGCGATGGTCGACCATTCGATCGACAACGACGAAGTCACGGCGGACAAGGTACGGGCGGACAGGAAAGAATTTTCCCATCGAGTAGATAAAAACGTTTGACTTGCAAATGATAATGATTATTATTGCAAGCAGCTGGTCGCGAGATCAGTCGATGGACCAGAGACCTTAGGTCGGTCTTCTGGACTATCTCCTCATCAGGCTAATCACGGTTTTTGACCCGGCTTTTTGCCGGGTCTTTTTTGCCCGTTTTTCGGGCTTGTGTCTTCAGGCTAATGAAGTCTTTGGGTGCTGCAAATTCGATGGCGCGGATCATATCAAATGAATATCGATTGGCAAGCCAGACCAGGCTCCATCGGGCCTAACTAATGGCGATCAGCACTTGAGAATCAATCGCATAGCCTCTAAGCTGCTGGCGCGTCACGGAAGACGCCCCCGCTACACCCGCAATTCCCCTCGGTTTCAGCCCTGCCTGCGTGTAAAGTACCGATCATAAAAATCCTGCTCTGGAAGCGATTATGACCGTGGCCAAATCTTCGTTCGACATCAGCGCCAATTTCGACAGCGGCAATATCCAAGTCATCGACATCAGCAACCCGCTCAATCCGGTTCTGGCCATCCGTCCGGACACCCGCAGCGCTCATTTTCAGTGGTTCCACTTCAAAGCCAGCGGCCTGCATGTGCATCAGGAACACTGGTTTCGCCTGGTCAATGCCAGCCAGTCCTCCTACAACAAAGCCTGGACCGGTTATCAGGCAGTCGCTTCCTACGACCACGTCAACTGGTTCCGTATCCCTACCAGCTTCGAAGGCGACAGCCTGCGCTTCTGCCTCGAAGCCGAACAGACTCACGCCTGGTTCGCCTACTTCGAACCCTACAGCCGCGGCCGTCACGACTGGCTCATCGAGCAGGCGCTGAGCAAGGCTGGCACCGAATTGCTGGCGACCGGCAAAAGTGTCGAAGGCCGTGACATTCAATTGCTGCGCAAAGGCAGTGGCGACGAAGGCCAGCGCAAGATCTGGATCATTGCCCAGCAGCACCCGGGCGAGCACATGGCGGAATGGTTCATGGAAGGCGTGATCGAGCGTCTGGAACGCCATGACGACCCGATTCTGAACAAACTGCTGGCCAGCGCCGATCTGTATCTGGTACCGAACATGAATCCGGACGGCGCCTTCCACGGCCACCTGCGCACCAACGCCATGGGCCAGGATTTGAACCGCGCCTGGCAGAACGCCAGTCAGGACATCAGCCCCGAAGTGCTGTTCGTCCAGCAGCAGATGGAAAAGTATGGCGTCGATGCGTTTATCGACGTACACGGCGACGAGGAAATACCCCACGTCTTCACCGCCGGCTGTGAAGGTAATCCCGGCTTCACACCGCGCATCGAAAAGCTTGAAGAGCATTTCCGCAGCCACCTCAAGCACACCACCAAAGATTTCCAGACCACCTACGGCTACACCCGCGACGAACCGGGTCAGGCCAACATGACGCTGGCCTGCAACAGCGTCGGACAGAAATACGACTGCCTGTCGCTGACCCTGGAGATGCCGTTCAAGGACCACGACGACCACCCGGACAAGCTCACCGGCTGGTCGGGCAAACGTTCGAAGCAATTGGGCAAGGATGTGCTGACCACGCTCGCCGACATGGTCGACACCCTGCGCTGATCCCCTCCCTGTAACGACAAAAGATCGCAGCCGGCCTGCGATCTTTGCTTTAACCGGTCAGCCGCGATCACGCCCGCGCAACATGCTGTCGAGGACTTCGTCACGACGCACCCAGCCATGAAACAGCGCCGCCGCCAGGTGCAGCAGCACCGTCAGAAACAGCAGATACGCCAGATAGCCGTGCGACTTGCGCAGCAGCGCAAACAGTTGCGCATCGGCCGGCACAATCGACGGCAGATGCAGCGACGCCGAGAGCATCACCGGCTCGCCCGACGCACTGATCATCGCCCAGCCGAGCAGTGGCAACACCAGCATCAACGCATACAACAAGACATGGGAAGCCTTGGCTGCCAACACCTGCCAGCCCGGCAGATCATCCGGCAACGGTGGCTGACGCGTAGTGAACCGTACCAGCAGACGCACAATCACCAGCGCCAGAATCGCGATGCCCAGTGGCTTGTGCAGATGAATCAGCCATTCATGGCGAGACGACACCGAAGTGACCATGCCCGCGCCGATAAACAGCATGGCGATGATCATCAGCGCCATCAGCCAGTGCAGCAGGCGCGCCAGCAAAACGAAATGAGTCGGTTGCTTGTTCATGGACGAGCCTCCTGTTTGGCGGCGGGCAACTGGCTGACTTCGCTGGTGCGACGCAGGTAGGAATCGGCGTAACCGGCAGAACGCGCGGCCAGCAGTGGATCTTCCGAGCCTTGAATTCCGGCCGGCAATACCAGCGGGTCGTAGTTGATGTCGCGGCATTCACCACTGAGCTGCGGCTGGGTTTTCTCCAGCACCAGAGTCCCGGCGTTCAGCACTTTTCGATTTGCGGGCCAAGTCTTGCTGGCATCGTTGACCGGGTCGTCGGCGTTGGCCAGGGTGATGTTCAACTGGAAGCGCAAAGGTGCGGCGGCCAGGCGTTGCACCAGATCCTTCTCGAGAAAGTCTGCGCCTTCAGGGGCGGTGGCACCTGCCGCGTCCTGCGCCAATGGCGTCATGCTCCAGCGCACCGCCTGTTTCTTGCCGTTGCCATCGACCAGATAGAACGCGTTGATGCTGTTATAGGTTTCCGTGGCGTAACTGGCCGAAGGCTTGGCGGTCTTCACCCACGTCAGAAACGGCACGGCTTCCGGGTGTGCGGCGAAAAACGCCGGCACCTTCGTTGGATCGGGCTTGCCGGTGGCCGGATCAGGCGACTGCGCCTGCTGCAATTGATAGAACGCCTCGGGCGTGCCGACCGGGAACACCGGCATGCTGTTCATCCCGGTGCGCCATTGCTGCCCGTCAGCCTGAGTGAAACGCAGAGCCAGACTGCGGATCGGCACGGCGCTGTCCGGCGCATAGGGATTGCCGGCCGGCAAGGCAAAACGCCCCACCACCGGCGTCTGCGGCAGGTTGAACACTTGTGCCGTGGAGAACGCGCGTGCCTCGCCGCTGCTTTCGAAATGGCCGATCACGCAGACACCCTTGGCGTGATTGCGGCGGAAACCGGGATGCACGCCGTTGTTCTTTTCCAGCACATCGACCAACGCTTTTGGCGTCAGTCGTTGTGGGTCAAGGTTGCCATGCACGTAGGCAAACGCCCCGGCCACAGCGGCGACGATTACGCCAATGGCGCCCAGACGCAAGATCAGGCTCGCGGCGCTCAGTGGCGGGCGCGCAGGCCTGCCCGGCGGTGCCGCGTTAGGGGACGAGCGATCAACCATGAATATCTCCAGGCCATCGGCCACAATTGGAAAGAGTCAGCAAGACGCACCCCGTCCGGGTTTATTCCACGGCGCGGTATTTATTTTTGCGCACGGGGAATAACCTGCACTGACGGGCGTCTTCCTAGTCCACAGCGTAGCGACCAGCAGAAATTCATGAGCGAATTCGACGAACAGTTGAGAGAAATCATTCCCAGATTGCGCCGCTTCGCCGTGTCCTTGACGCGCAACAGCAGCAGCGCCGACGATCTGGTCCAGGCCAGCCTCGAACGGGCACTCTCGGCGTGGGGTGAAAAACGTGCCGAAGGCGACTTGCGCGCCTGGCTGTTCGCGATCCTCTATCGGCAATTTCTCGATGCGCACCGTCGCTCGCGGCGCTATGCGCGCATGCTGGAATTTTTCACCGGTCGTGACGATGCCGAACCCTCGGTGGAACGCACCGTGATTGCCCAGTCGACCCTGCAAGCCTTCGAACGCCTGCCCACCGAACAGCGCGCTTTGCTGCTGATGGTCTCGGTGGAAGGCCTGTCCTATAAAGAGGTCGCCGAGATCCTCGGCGCCCCAATCGGCACCGTGATGTCGCGCCTGTCCCGCGCCCGCCAGGCCTTGCGCCAACTCAGCGACGGCGAAATCAGCAGCCCTTCCTTGCGGATACTCAAATGATCAGCCTGCCTCCCAGCGAACGCGATTTGCACGCCTACGTCGACCACCAGCTCAGCGACGCCGATCGGCGCGTGCTCGAGACCTGGCTGGCCAGCCATCCTGAAGAAGCGGCGCAGGTGCGCGCCTGGCAGCGGGACGCCCAGCAATTGCGCGCAGCGTTGAGTGGCGCGTTGCAGCAGCCGAGCAATCCGGCGCTGGATCCTTTGATGATTCGCCAGCGTCGCCGTCAGCAGTCACGTCGGCATCTGGCCAGCGCGGCGGTGTTGCTGATCGCCGTCAGCGTCGGCGGTTTCAGTGGCTGGCAGGCGCGGGAAATGACCCTGGTGCGCCCTGCACAACTCCCGATGACTGACGCCTTGCAAGCCTATCGACTGATCGCCCAGCAAGGCGTAATGCCCGCCGATTACAAGGTCGACAACGACGGCGACATGCAGCGTTGGCTCGACCGTTACTTCAGCGACGCCAGGCGCTTGCCCGATCTCAAGGCAGCGGGATTCGAGCCGGTCAGCGGGCGCTTGCTCAGCACCGATGAAGGCCCGGCGGCGATGGTGATGTATGAGGATGGCAGCGGTCACAAGGTCAGTTTCTACCTGCGTCCGCCAGGACCGAAAAACACCCTGCTGCCGCGCGGTTCGCGCAGCGATGGCGATCTGCAAGCCGATTACTGGTCAGGGCCGGGGTACAACTATGCGGTGGTCAGCCCGACCGACTCGCCAGCGGCGCAGTTGCTCAAGCAATCGCCACCGTTCTGAGACGATCTCCTGTAGGAGTGAGCCTGCTCGCGATAGCGTTTTTTCAGACACTGATGATGACTGATTAGCCGCTATCGCGAGCAGGCTCACTCCTACAGTGGACCGTGTACGCCGTGATATTTCATGTAGCCAACGCCCGAGCTCTGGTTACACTTGGGCCACCGCGCTCCCGCTGGAGCCGGTCCACTCAACCAGGAGCCTGTCCCGCGTGTCCGCCCGAACGCCGAAACGATCACGTCTGAGCCAACGCTGGCCGATCTTGCGTCGCCTGTTCGGCAAAAGCCTGCCCGCCAGCGCCGGGCACGATGCGCATGCCGCAGCCATCCGCGATTACTTCCGCGACAAGGCCAAAAGCCAGGGCTACACCCTCAGCCGCAGCCAGCAGCAAGTCATCGATTGCATGGCGCAGCAGGCCAGCGTGCTGCTGGGCGACGGCGTCCACACGCCGCCGAGTCTGTACCTGTATGGCGCCGTCGGACGCGGCAAGAGCTGGTTGCTCGACGGTTTCTTCCAGGCGCTGCCGATCACGCGTAAACGCCGCCTGCATTTCCATCAATTCTTCGCTCGGTTGCACGACGGCATGTTCCGTCATCGCCAGCTGGAAGACGCACTGGAAATCACCTTGGACGAGTTGCTGGAAGATTGTCAGGTACTGTGTTTCGACGAGTTTCATGTGCACGACATCGGCGACGCGATGCTCATCACGCGGCTGTTCAAGGCCCTGTTCAAACGGCGGATCATGCTGCTGGTGACCTCCAACTACGCGCCTGAAGGCCTGCTGCCCAATCCGCTGTATCACGCGCGGTTCAAGCCGGTGATCGAGCTGATCAACACGCGCATGCAGGTGATGGAAGTCGGCGGCGCCCACGACTACCGCACGCTCAACCGTCAACACACGCATCAAGTGTTCACCCAAGGTCATTACGTGTGGCCGGGCACAGCAGCTCAGCGCCAGGCCCTGAACCTGCCCCCATCGGACGCGCCTGCTCTTGCCCTCGAGGTTGGCAAGCGCCAGCTTCGAGCACGCTTGTGCGAGGGCCGAAGAGTCGCGTTCACCTTCAACGACTTGTGTGAACAACCAACGGCGGTGATGGACTATCTGCAGCTGTGCCAGCGTTTCGACCAGTGGATCATCGATGACCTGCCGCAGCTCGGGAGTGTCCGATCGCCGTGCAGCAGCGCTTCATCAATCTGATCGACGTGCTTTACGACCAGGACAAACACCTGACGCTGCTGGGCCAACTACCGCTGGGCCAAAGTCTTGAAGGAAACGCCATCGACCTGGCACGCACGCGCAGCCGGCTGGGGCAATTGCAGGAAATCCACGCCCCCGCCTGATATGCCGCACCTTGTGGAAGCGAACCCTGTGGGAGCGAGCCTGCTCGCGAAAGCGGTGTATCAGTTACATAAATTCTGACTGACATACCGCTTTCGCGAGCAGGCTCGCTCCCACAGGTCCCGAGCCAACTTCAATACCAGATAAACCAGACATTGCTTTACCGCTATCATGTCGCCCATCCTCAGCGCCCCCGCGTCGCTCCACCGATCAATAGCGAAACCAGACATGCACACCCTTGCTCAACTGCGCGCCGGCGAGCTGTCGGGCATTACCCGCCTCGACCTGTCTTGCGGCCTGACCGAATTCCCCAACGAAATTTTCCAACTCGCCGACACGCTGGAAGTGCTCAACCTCAGCGGCAATGCGCTGAACAACCTGCCCGACGACCTGCATCGCCTGACCCGCCTGCGCGTGCTGTTCTGCTCCGACAACCTGTTCACCGAGCTGCCGGCGTGCCTCGGCCAGTGCACCGCGCTGACCATGGTCGGCTTCAAGGCCAACCGCATCGTCAATGTGCCCGGTGCCGCCCTGCCGCCGCAGCTGCGCTGGCTGATCCTCACCGATAACCGCATCGAGAACCTGCCGAGGGAACTGGGTGAACGCCCCGCTTTGCAGAAGCTCATGCTCGCCGGTAATCGCCTGCGCTCGCTGCCAGAATCTATGCGCGATTGTCATCGACTGGAATTGCTCCGTATCGCCGCCAACCAGCTCAACGAGCTGCCACAGTGGCTGCTGACCTTGCCGAGCCTGACCTGGCTGGCCTACGCCGGCAATCCGCTGGAAACCGAAGCCGATGCCGCCGCACTGGAGGCCACGCCACTGATCGACTGGTCGGCGCTGCGCCTTGAACAACAACTGGGCGAAGGCGCTTCCGGGGTGATTTCCCGGGCGGTCTGGCAGCGTGACGATGGCTCGGCGCAGGCGGTTGCGGTGAAGTTGTACAAAGGCGAAATGACCAGCGACGGCTCGCCGTTGCATGAGATGAACGCTTGCATCACTGCAGGCCTGCACCCGAACCTGATCCGCGTCGAAGGACGCATCAGCGGCCATCCCGATGAACAGCAGGGGCTGGTGATGCAACTGATTGATCCGAGCTTCGGCAATCTCGCCGGCTTACCGAGCCTGGACTCGTGCTCGCGGGATGTTTATGCCGAAGATTGCCGGTTCTCCGCCGAGGTTGCCCTGCGCGTCGCCCAAGGCATCGCCTCAGCGGCCGAGCACCTGCACCGCCAAGGCATCACCCACGGCGACCTCTATGGCCACAACATCCTGTTGAATGATCGCGGCGATTGTCTGCTGGGGATTTCGGCGCGGCCTCGTTTCACGCCACCCGCGATGATGTGCAAACACGCGCATTGCAGCGCTTGGAGGTACGTGCGTTCGGTGTGTTGCTTGGGGAAGTGTTGGCGCGTGTCGACTCGGGGTTGAGTACAGAGCGGCGCCTGGCATTGGAAGCGCTGGAGCAGCGCTGCTGTCAGGCGGATGTCTCGGGACGCCCGGCATTCAGCGAAGTCAGTGAAATTCTGCAAAACCTTTGACCGCTGCGCGGCATTCGCGAGCAGGCTCGCTCCCACATTAGACATGCATTCCAATGTGGGAGCGAGCCTGCTCGCGAAAAGGCTTACCGGCGCGACAGATCAGCCAGCCAGACCGACAAACATGTCCTGCACGTCATCATGGTTGTCGAGGCCTTCGAGGAACGCTTCGACTTCAGCCATTTGCTCGTCGCTCAGGCCGCTGACCGGATTTTTCGGCTGGTAGCCAAGCTTGGCCGAAAGCACGGTGAAGCCTTGTTCCGGCAGCGCTTTCTGCACGGCGTCGAGGTCAGTCGGATCGGTGAGGAACAGCGTCGCGCCCTCTTCACCCGGTTCGAAATCCTGGGCACCGGCTTCGATCGCCGCCATCTCCGGATCGGCGTCCGGGGTGTCCGGCGAAGCTTCGATCATGCCGACGTGGTTGAACATCCACGCCACCGAACCGGAAGCGCCCAACTGGCCCTTGCGGAACGCCACACGGATTTCCGCGACGGTGCGGTTGATGTTGTCGGTGACGCATTCAACGATCAGCGGCACCTGATGCGGGGCAAAACCTTCGTAGGTCACGCGATGGTATTGCACGGTTTCACCCAGCAGACCGGCGCCTTTCTTGATCGCGCGATCGAGGGTTCTTTTGGCATCGAGGCTTTCTTCGCCTGTTCGACCACCAGACGCAGGTGTGCGTTGGTGGCGGTATCGGCACCGTTGCGCGCAGCAATGGTGATTTCCTTCACCAGTTTGCCGAAGATCTTCCCTTTGGCGTTGGCTGCCGCTTCTTTGTGTTTAACCTTCCACTGTGCGCCCATTACTCACTCTCTTGATCTGTGGCGCCGAGACATCTATTGGCCGACGCGTGGCGGCAAGTTTATACGGCCTAAAGTCGGCAATCACCCAAAAAACAGCCAGCGGAATCGACATCTTCACCAAAGCATGTAGGGGATTCTGAAAAGCGCCTTTGACATGACCATTCAGCCTGACGGTTTCGTACCCTTGAAACCCCGTATCGCCTGACAGGGCCTGCTCGAATGCTCAATGACAAGGAAAGTCCGTTCACCCTTACGCTGACCGACAGCGAATTGCGCCTGCCGGTCGTGCGTTTTCGCGGCGAGGAGGCGTTGAACCAGCCCTACCGTTTCGACATCGAACTGCTCGGCCTCGCCCCCGCCATCGCCCCTGGCTCCTTTTGCACAGGCCGGCCTTTCTGCGGCTGAGTGAACAGCACGGTTTCCACGGCGTCATTACCAGCGCCAGTTGCGAACATCGCGGCACGCATCGGGTGGGCTATCGGCTGATTCTGGTGCCGCATCTGCAACAACTGGCGCAAGCGCCTGAACGACGTGTGTTTACTCGCCTCAATGCGCCGCAAATCATTCAGCAATTGCTTGAAGAGCATGCCTTGCCGGCGCACAGCTACCGCATTGACATGAGCGTCGGCCATTACCCGCCGCGGGCGTTTTGCATTCAATACGACGAAAGCGATCTGGCGCTGCTGCAGCGGCTCTGTGAAGAAGAAGGCATCCACTATCACTTCGAACATGGGCCAGACGGCCATGTTGTGGTGTTCGCCGACGACAGCCTGAGCCTGCCACAGGAACCGGTCGAAATCCCTTTCAACGCGGATGAGCACCCGCCCACGCCCTGCGTCAGCGCGCTCTATCAACAGCACCGCGCAGCGCCGGTGCCGATGCTCCATGCGGTACGCAATCGCGGCCAGCCTGCCTGCATTGATGAAGCCGCCAACGAAGCCTCGGCAGGGTTGCAAACGCCGGCGCGATCAATTGAACGCCTGTATGCCGAACAACGCAGCCGGCGCCATTTGCAACGCCAACGCTGCCAGCTGCGCTCGATTCACGGGCGCAGCGATTGCAGCGACTTGCTCAGTGGCCGATTGCTGTTGGTGACCGAGCACCCAATTCATCACTTCAACGAACAATGGCTGATCAGCGCCGTACGCCACCACGGACAGCACCCTTCGATTCTTGACCCGGGCGCAACGGTTCATCGCTATCACAACGATTTCACTGCACAGCCCTGGTCGAGTGACTTTCGCCCAGCACTCAAACAGCCGCGTCCGAATGTGGCCGGTTACCACCTGGCGCGGGTAGCGGGTGCGCCGGGGCAGCCAGCGCAAGTAGATGAAAACGGCTGCCTCGCCGTGATCCTGTGGCCCGCTGACAATCAGTACGGCAACGACAGTGACGCCCTCTGGCTGCCAATCGCCCTGAGCCGGTTGAACGGCCCCGTCGCCGTCGACGATTTACCCAGTGCCGGCAGCGAAGTGTGGGTCAGCTTTCTCGACAGCGATCCGGACCGACCGATCTTGTGCCTCGGCCACCCACGCCAGCCACCGGCCCGCGAGGCAGAGCCCGCGCGCGACAGCCTGCTGCTCGACTGGCTGATCAACCGCGCCGAACACTAGAGCACAGACAAAAGATCGCAGCCTTCGGCAGCTCCCGCATTCATCGCGCCAGGCGCAGAATCCATGTGGGAGCGAGCCTGCTCGCGAAGAGGGCGCCTCGGTATTCAGGCTGGCGCCAAATCAAAAAACGCCTGAATCAAGCGCAACTCGCGTCGGCGCTCCATGCAGCCGATCATGTGCCGGTTCACCAGCCCTTCCCCGGCAATCGGGATCGCCACCACGCGCGGGTCATGACTGACCTCCACCGATGACACCACACCCACCCCCAACTCGGCCGCAACCGCTTCGGTCACGGCCTCGCGACTGTCCAGCTCCAGCAACACCCGTGGCTGAATCGAAGCCTGCGCACACGCTTGATCAAAAGTGCGCCGGGTAATCGAACTCGGCTCGCGCAGAACCATGATCACTTGGTCCAGCTCCTTGAGTTTCACTTCACCGGAGCTATTCGCCCAACGATGCCCCACTGGCACCAACGCACAGATCCGCGACTCGCTCAGTGCTTGCAGATGCAGGCCCTTGCGCGGCTCGACCTCGGTCAGCACCGCGACATCGGCGTGTTCCGACAACAGCGCCGCCAGGGTTTCCTGCGCGTTGCCCAGACGCAGGTTGACGGTGATGCCCGGATAGCGTGCGCGCAGGCTCGCCAGCATCGGCATGACCATGTGCGGCCCATCCGCCGCCACCTCCAGACGCCCGGTCAATAACTGCCGATTTGCTTCGAGCAAGGTCTGCGCTTCTTCGGCCAAGCCGAACATGGCGCGGGTGATCGCCGCCAGTTTGGTGCCCTCCTCGGTCAGTTCCACCCGTCGCGCGGTGCGCCGCAACAAGGTGATCTGGTAGTGCTCCTCCAGCGCCTTGATGTGTCCGGTGACTGCCGGCTGGCTGATGAACAACCGCGCAGCCGCGCGGGTGAAGCTGCCTTCGCGGGCCACGGCATCGAAAGCGCGCAGCTGAAACAGGTTCATGGATAACCCTCACTGATGGCTGGCATAACAACAAACAATTTGATTGATGCAATGGCGAATTGCAACGTAGGGCCCGTAGCTTCATCCCCCAGCGTTTTCGCAAGGACACATGAATGAGTACCGCCGCACCGATTCTGCTCACTCCCGGCCCGTTGACCACCTCGGCCCGCACCCGTCAGGCAATGATGCTCGATTGGGGCTCGTGGGATGACCGCTTCAACCAGTTGACCGCCAGCGTTTGCGAGCAATTGCTGGCCATCCTCAACGGCGCCGCCAGCCACCACTGCGTACCGTTACAAGGCAGCGGCACTTTTGCCGTCGAGGCGGCGATCGGCACGCTGGTGCCGCGTGATGGCAAAATTCTTGTGCTGATCAACGGCGCTTACGGCAAGCGGCTGGCGAAGATCTGCGAAGTCCTCGGGCGCTCGTTCAGCACGTTCGAAACCGCCGAAGACGAACCGACCAGCGCCGCCGACGTCGAGCGCTTGCTGCGTGCCGATGCTGACCTCACCCACGTGGCGCTGATTCACTGCGAAACCAGTACCGGCATCCTCAATCCGCTGGCACAAATCGCCGAGGTCGTGGCGCAACACGGCAAACGCCTGATCATTGATGCCATGAGCTCTTTCGGCGCATTGCCCGTAGACGCGCAAAAAGTACCGTTCGAGGCGCTGATCGCCGCCTCCGGTAAATGCCTGGAAGGCGTACCGGGGATGGGGTTCGTCTTCGCCCACAAGGAATCCCTGGCCGCCGCTGCCGGCAATTCGCACTCGCTGGCGATGGACCTGTATGACCAGCACGCCTACATGCAGAAGACCGGGCAATGGCGCTTCACCCCGCCCACCCATGTGGTCGCGGCACTGCACGAAGCATTACTGCAATACAGCGAAGAAGGCGGTCTGCCGGCGCGGCATGCGCGGTATGCGGCGAACTGTCAGGCGCTGATGGAAGAGATGAACAAAATCGGTTTGCGCAGCTTTCTGCCAGCGGCGATCCAGGCGCCGATCATCGCCACTTTCCATGCGCCGCAGGATCCGCGTTACCAGTTCAAGGACTTCTACGAGCGGGTCAAAGCCAAGGGTTACATCCTCTACCCCGGCAAACTGACCCAGGTCGAAACCTTCCGCGTCGGCTGCATTGGCCACGTCACCCCGGACCAAATGCGCCAGGCCGTGGCAGCGGTGGCTGAAGTGCTGCGCGAGATGGAAGTGCTAGACATCTGAGCGCCCCACGGTTCCTGTGGGAGCGGGCTTGCCCGCGATAGCGGTCTGACATTCAGCATGGATGTCGACTGAAAGGGCCTCATCGCGGGCAAGCCCGCTCCCACAGGATCGCCAAATTCGAATAGTTCTTTTTCACAGGAATTGATTGCCATGAACTACACCAACCCAAACAAGCTGCAAGCCGCGATCCTCGACTGGGCCGGTACCGTGGTCGATTTCGGCTCGTTTGCGCCGACACAGATTTTTGTCGAAGCCTTCGCCGAATTCGACGTACGGGTATCGATCGAAGAAGCCCGGGGCCGATGGGCATGGGCAAGTGGGACCACATCCGCACCCTCTGTGATCAGCCGCAGGTGGCCGAGCGTTATCGCCAGGTGTTCGGTCGCACGCCGACCGATGACGACGTCACCGCGATTTACAACCGTTTCATGCCGTTGCAGATCGAGAAAATCGCCGAGCACTCGGCACTGATTCCCGGCGCGCTGGACGCCATCGCCCAACTGCGCGAGCAAGGGATCAAGATCGGTTCCTGCTCCGGCTACCCTAAAGCGGTGATGGACAAAGTCGTCGAACTCGCCGCCAGCAACGGCTACGTCGCCGACCACGTGGTCGCCACCGACCAAGTGCCAAACGGTCGTCCATGGCCGGCGCAAGCGTTGGCCAACGTGATCGCTCTGGGCATCGACGATGTTGCAGCGTGCGTGAAGATCGACGACACCGTGCCAGGCATTCTCGAAGGTCGCCGGGCCGGCATGTGGACGGTTGCGCTGATTTGCTCGGGCAACGCGCTGGGTCTGGACTATGAAGGTTTCCGCGCGTTGGGCAGCGACGAACTGGCCAGCGAACGCCAGCGCATCCACGCGCTGTTTGAAAGTTCGCGCCCGCATTACATGATCGACACTATCAGCGATTTGCCGCAAGTAATCGTCGACATCAACAAGCGTCTGGCCAACGGGCAGATGCCGCAGAACCCCTGAGCCTGTCTAAAAGAAAACACCGCTGTTCGAAGTTCCCAGCGGTGTTTTTTTTGTTTTACATATTACAAATACAAACTAAGGTTTTGAAACTTACTCCGTAACAAGGTTACCTTCCGCATCATAAACCAGACCCTCTGGGGTTTTAACGCGGCCATCAGGCAACCGTTCGGTACCGTCTTCCCAGACAATACGCCCATCCGGATATTCGATTGTATTGTCCGCCCAAATAATCAGCCCGCTTGGGTGTTCAACCCGGCCATCTTCATGCTGGATGATTCCTTCGGGTAGCGAAGTCGAACCGTCAGTATCGGCGGTTGCTCTGGCGGCCTGGATCAATGCGATCAACGCCACCGGGTCGATATTGATGTTGATTGTCGGCCATGGCACAGGCGGTCGCTTCGATTCGGTTGGCGCCGTCGGTGCAACCGGGGCGGTCGGTGCTACTGGTTTGGGCGGCACAACCGGCTTGGTCGGTGCCTCTGGCCTCGGCGGCACAACCGGTTTGGTGGGTGCCACTGGCCTGGTCGGGACAACCGGTTTGGTCGGTGCCACTGGCCTGGTCGGCACAACCGGCTTGGTCGGTGCCACTGGCCTGGTCGGCACAACCGGCTTGGTCGGTGCCACTGGCCTGGTCGGCACAACCGGTTTGGTCGGTGCCACTGGCTGGGTCGGCACAACTGGCTTGGTCGGTGCAACCGGCTTTGTTGGCGCAACCGGTTTGGCAGGAACTACCGGCTTTGGCTGGGTGATAGACGGACGAGGTTTGGGGATCGGACTTTTCATATTGATACTCTGATTAACAAATTAGCATTCATCTTTAATAACAAGCTAAAGACCCGAACCAACAGTAATCGCGAACAACAACACACTCAAACCAAAATAAAGCACAAGATATAAACAACATGAAGTTACGCTACAGCAAAATAAACAGAAGAATGACTTTAAAGTATTCAGTCAATTCACTCCGCACTCTTTGCACTGTGTTCATTGCAAAAAAACAGCGAGCGCTGCGGGCAAAAACATCTCGACAGGTTTACAGTGAAAGCAGTGCCGCGATGACGGCCATTGCATTCCGATCCAGAGGAAAAATCTCATGCCGTGGACAAGCTCAGAATCGCGTTACAGCACTGTTTCGGTTCTGCTGCACTGGCTGATGCTGGTGCTGTTGGTGCTGGTTTACGCCAGCATGGAATTGCGCGGTTTCTTCCCCAAAGGCAGCGGCGGCCGCGCGTTGATCCGCGAAATGCACTATCTGCTCGGCCTTACTGTGTTCGTACTGGTGTGGTTTCGCTTGCTCGCGCGCAGCCTCGGCCCTGCGCCGAAAATCTTCCCCGCATCCCCGCCTGGCAGACCTTGGCGGCGCGGCTGATGCATTGGGCGTTGTACCTGTTCATGCTGTGCATGCCGATATTGGGCTGGCTGATCACCAGCGCCGAGGGCCATCAGGTCATGTTCTATGGCTTCGATTTGCCGCTGTTGATGGATGAAGACAAGGCCTTCGCCAAACAAGTCGAAGGCTGGCATGTGCTGATCGCCACGATCGGCTATTGGCTGATCGGCTTGCATGCGCTGGCGGGTATTTATCACCATTACGTGGTGCGCGATAACACGCTGTTGCGGATGATGCCCAAGCGCGGCTGAGCGTCAGGGCGTTGCGGTAAATCCGCGCCGCCCTTGCAGGCCCCCGTGTGAACGAAAACCACTCGAGTGCCAGCAGCGAATCCGCCTGACTCGACAAGCTGCTTGAGCGCCAGCAAGGCCTTGCCGGTGTACAACGGTTCCAAAGGGACGCCACTGACCTGCTCGGTCTGTTCGATGAACGTCAGCAACGTCTGGTCAACCTTGGCGAAGCCACGCCGGCTGGCGTCGATCAACCGATAGCTCGCCACGGGCCCGACGGCTTGCGCCAGGATCGACTCGATGTTCGGCGCTACGCCGTGATCATTCGGCACCGCCAGCGCGCCATACAGTGAGCGCTTGCCACTGTCAGCCAGCGCCAGCCCGGCCAGGGTCGTGCCGGTGCCACAGGCCAGCCACCAGGCGTCAAAATCATCCCAGCCCAGCTTGGCCAATTGTTCGTCGACCTGCTGCATGATCGCAGCGCAACCCAGCGCGCCGGCCAATCCACCGCCACCCTCTGGCACCGCATGCAACGTCGGATATCGCTCCTGCCACGGCGTCCAGAATCCGGCCTCGTGCCGCGCGCGATAGCCGGCATAACCCAGCCAGTGCAACTGCATGCCGAACGCGTGCAGATCCTCCACCGTCGACGTGTCCTGCGGATGCCCGCGCAGCAGCCCCACGGTTTTGAACCCCAGCCGCTTGCCTGCCGCCGCCAGCGCGTGCAGGTGATTGGAATGTGCACCGCCGAGACTGATGATGCCTTCGGCGCCGGCGCGCTCGGCGGTTTTGAGATGTTCGACGAGTTTGAACCACTTGTTGCCGCTGATCAGCGGGTCGATCTGGTCCAGGCGCAGGATCGCGACTTCGACGCCGGCACTTTCCAGCCAATCAAGACGGAGCGGTTGGAGGGGGCCTGGGGTAGCCAGTTGGCGGGAGGCAGAAGCATGGGCACTGTGCAATCTGGAAAAGACCACATACTAGTAGATACCGTCTTGAGCCTCACCGGGCAAGCGCAAGTTTCGGGTCATATGGCAGTCCAGACTTGAGCACTCCGTAAACGAAGTGCAGCAGCTTGCGCATTGCTGCGCAGATGATCTGCTTGGGGGCCTTGCCGTTGGCCTCCAGGCGTTCTTTCATCGCCTTGATCGCCTTATTGTGTTTCAGCGCCACCATGCCAGGCATGTAGAGGCCTGCACGCAGCCGTGCCGACCCTACTCTTGAGATCAGGGTATGACCTTTGAGCTTTCCTGATTCCTGCAGCTTTGGATTGAGCCCTGCAGCAGCGACCAGTTGGCGAGGATCACTGTATTTGCGCAAGTCACCCAGTTCGGCCAGCAATCGTTCAAGCGTTTTTTGTCCGATGCCGTCGATGGTTACGATGAGATCCCGCATCTGACGCATATCCGGGTCGTCATCGATGTGTTTTTTGATCGCCTTGTGCGTTTCTACGATCTCTTTTTCAATATGGCGCAGAACGGAGTTGATCGAGTCTTTGACCTTTTCGTCGGAAACGTCCAGACGATTAAGCTCCATTTGTTCCATTTCCTGAAGGTCATCCAGGCGGCGCACCATTGCTTTTAACTGGCGGTATTTCGGCGGCTCAGGCGCCCATGGGTGAAGTTTTTGATCTTTTTCCCGGGCAAAGTCGGCGATCAGTTTGGCATCACTTTTATCAGTCTTGATGCGGCGCAGTTCGCTGTCAGCGTACGCTTTGGTCGTAGCCGGGTTCACGACGCAGACCCGGAAGCCTTTGTTGTAAACGAACTCCGCGAGTTCCAAGTGGTAAACGCTCGTGGCTTCCATCACGATCAGGGCCGAACGCTCGGCGTTTTTTCTAGCCACGCCTCAAACTCTTTAAAGCCCTTTGGATCGTTGGCCAGCTTGGCCTTGGTTTTGTGCTTGCCGTTGGGCAGGTGTGTAGCGATATCAAAAGTGTTCTTTGCGATGTCGACGCCAACGAAACCGGACATGATCGTTTCTCCACTTGTTCCCTGTTGCGATCATCACGTCACTCTGTCCAACCTTGCGAATGCGGGCTCTCGCCGTAGGCGGGCCCAAGATACCGTGCGAACTGTACGAGTGAGTGTGGAGGGCTGGAGCACGATCTACGTCACAGGCAAAAAGCCTAAGGAGCTGCGCGGCTTCCAAGTCCCTCCCTCGATGATCAGTCGAGAACTATCGCTCCTGACGGAGCGTTAGTCGAGATACAAGGAGCTGCCGCAGGCTGCGATCTTTGATCTTGCTGTTGAAATCAGGATCAACAGATCGCAGCCTGCGGCAGCTCCTGCAGAATGTGCTTACAACTCAGCTGCCAGGCGCGACCCCTGGTTGATCGCGCGCTTGGCATCGAGCTCCGCCGCAACATCCGCGCCGCCGATCAAGTGCACGTTCTGCCCGACTTCGACCAAGCCATCGTGCAACTCACGCAGCGGATCCTGCCCGGCGCAAATCACGATGTTGTCCACCGCCAGCAGCTGCGGCTCGCCAGTTTCGCCGATGCGGATATGCAAGCCCTGGTCATCGATGCTCAGGTATTCGACGCTATTCAGCATCTGCACCTGCTTGTTCTTCAGACCGGTGCGGTGAATCCAGCCGGTGGTTTTGCCCAGACCGTCGCCGACCTTGGTTTTCTTGCGCTGCAGCAGAAACACCTCACGGGCCGGTGCATGCGGTGCCGCCTGGATACCGGCCACACCACCCCGCGCCTCCAGCTGCGTGTCGATGCCCCACTCTTTCCAGAACGCTGCGCGATCCAGACTGGTGGCTACACCTTGATGAACGAGGAATTCCGAGACATCGAAACCGATCCCGCCTGCACCGATCACCGCGACGCGCTTGCCGACCGGTTTGCGCTCGAGAATCACGTCCAGATAACTCAGCACCTTGGCATTCTCGACGCCGGGAATCGCCGGCACGCGCGGGGCGATACCAGTGGCGAGGATGATTTCGTCGTAGCCGCCCTCAACCAGTTTCGCCACATCGACGCGGGTGTTCAGGCATACCTCGACATTCGTCGTTTGCAGCTTGCGGTTGAAGTAGCGCAGGGTTTCGAAAAACTCTTCCTTGCCCGGCACGCGCTTGGCAATGTTGAACTGGCCGCCGATCTCGCTGGCCGAATCGAACAGCGTCACCTGATGACCGCGCTCGGCGGCCACGGTGGCGGCGGACAACCCGGCAGGGCCGGCACCGACCACGGCGATTTTCTTGATCTGCTGCACCGGCAGGTAATTGAGTTCGGTTTCGTGGCAGGCACGCGGGTTGACCAGGCAACTGGTCAGCTTGCCGCCAAAGGTGTGGTCGAGGCACGCCTGGTTGCAGCCGATGCAGGTGTTGATTTCGTCGGCACGGCCTGCGGCGGCCTTGTTGACGAAGTCCGGATCGGCGAGAAATGGTCGGGCCATGGAGACCATGTCGGCATCGCCTTCGGCAAGAATCTGCTCGGCAATTTCCGGGGTATTGATGCGGTTGGTGGTGATCAGCGGAATACTCACCGAACCACGCAACTTGGCCGTGACCTTACTGAACGCTGCACGCGGAACCTTGGTGGCGATGGTCGGGATCCGCGCTTCGTGCCAGCCGATACCGGTGTTGATGATGGTCGCGCCAGCCTGTTCGATGGCCTTGGCCAGCGTGACGATTTCGTCCCAGGTGCTGCCACCTTCGACCAGGTCGAGCATCGACAGGCGGAAGATGATGATGAAATTCGGCCCGACCGCTTCGCGTACGCGGCGGACGATTTCCACCGGCAGGCGCATGCGGTTTTCGTAACTGCCGCCCCAGCGGTCGGTGCGGTGGTTGGTGTGGGCGGCGAGGAACTGGTTAATGAAATAACCTTCCGAACCCATGATCTCGACGCCGTCGTATTCGGCGGACTGCGCCAGCACCGAGCAGGTGACGAAATCACTGATCTGCTTTTCAATGCCCTCTTCATCCAGCTCTTTGGGCTTGAACGGGTTGATCGGCGCCTGAATCGCGCTCGGCGCTACCTGTTTCGGGCTGTAGGCATAACGGCCGGCGTGGAGAATCTGCATGCAGATCTTGCCGCCCGCCTCATGCACCGCGCGGGTGACGATGCGGTGCTTGAGCGCCTCTTCTTCAGTGGTGAGCTTGGCCGCACCGGAATACACGCCGCCCTCGTCATTCGGGCCAATACCGCCGGTCACCATCAGGCCGACACCGCCACGGGCACGTTCGGCGAAGTACGCCGCCATGCGTTCGAAGCCACCCGGCTTTTCTTCCAGGCCCGTGTGCATCGAGCCCATCAGCGTGCGGTTGCGCAGCGTGGTGAATCCCAGGTCCAGCGGGGCCAGCAAATGCGGGTAATGAGCGGCGGTCATCGGTAACTCCACAACGAGCGATCACGGAAAATTGCGGGAGCTCTGCGTCCCCCGTCAGTCATGTTCGACAGACTAAGAGTCGTACCGCTGTCACTCAATGACCGTAACTGACAAGTTATTGATCCAAATGCGCAGCGCCCCTTGGCAATCCGGGCCATGGGCCCTACCCTAGGCGCCACACTCTGTACCCGGCTGTTGTTGGTTTTCATGCGCAAACTTCTGTATCTGTTTTTCTCCATGGCCCTCGTTGCCGCCCTGACCACCTACGCCATGTGGGCGGCAGACCGACCGGCGGGGCATTACCTGTCGGACCTGCGCATCAAGCTCGCCGTCGATCACGGCACGCCCGGCGACCGTGGCAACCTGCTCGGCATTCAGCCCGAACTGTTCCCCACCGATTACCAAAGCTCCGCACGCCTGCACCGCAAACTCGCGGCGTACCTGCAGCAGGCCCGCGATCAAGGTTTGCTCAACGAAAAAACCGTGGTGGTTTTGCCCGAGCACGTCGGTACGTGGCTGATGATCAGCGGCGAGAAAGACGAGCTCTATCAGGCACCGACGCTGGCTGAGGCGATGAACTGGCTGGCGGCGAGCAATCCGCTGCTGTTCGCCCGCGCGTGGCTGCGGGCCAAGGGCGAGCAACGCCTGGACGATGCTTATCTGCGGATGAAATCGAAAGCCATGGCCAAGGATTATCAGGCGCTGTTCGGCGGTCTGGCCAAGGAGTTTCAGGTCACCCTGGTCGCCGGCTCCATTGTGCTGCCAGAGCCGAGTATCCGTGATGGCCAGCTCAAGCCTGGCAGCGGCGCGCTGTTCAACAGCAGCGTGGTATTCGGCCGCGACGGTTTGCCGCTGGGGCAGCCGCAACGCCAGATGCACCCGATCTTTGATCAGCAGGGTGTGATTGAGGCCGAAAACAAGCACGCCATTCAGGTCGTCGACACCCCGGCCGGACGCCTCGGCATCCTGATCGGCAGTGACAGCTGGTATCCCTCCAACTACCGCACACTCGATGACCAAGGCGCGCAACTGGTGGCCGTACCGGCGCAGGTTATTGGCCAAGGCGCGTGGGACAAGCCATGGCGCGGTTACAAAGGTTCGAGCACGCCGGGGTCAGTCAGCCTCAAGCCCGGCGACCTCAGTGAAGGACAGGCCTGGCATCGACTGACCCTTACCGCACAACCACCGAGCAGCCGCGCGGTTGCCGGCGTCAGTGTGTTCATGCGCGGGCAATTCTGGGACAAGCCGAGCACCGGCAGAAGCTTCCTCAGCAGCAACGGTCAGCAGTTCGCCGATGGCGAGGCCCGTGGTGCGCGCTTGCTGAACGTCTGGCTGTAATCCATGAAGCCGCAGCCGATGCGCCTCGGGGATCTGTCGGTGGGTTTCGTCCACAGTCTGGCCGATGCCGTGCGCAGCCACGACGTCGATCCGCTGCCTCTGCTTGAGCAATACGGCCTCGATACCGCGCGGCTGGCCGAGGCCGGGGCACGCTTATCGATCCCGCGTTACATGCGCTTGGGCCATGCGGCGATTCAACTCACCGGCGATCCCGCTCTGGGCCTGCGCATGGGCCGCATGATCCGCTTGAATCAGGCTGGGCTGGCCGGCATCACCGCCGCGCAAGCACCCACCGTGCGCGAAGCGGCCCGTTGCCTGACGCGTTTCGAACCGCTCTACGGCTCGAACTACCGAGGGCAATCCACTTTCCATGAAGACGCCAGCGGCGCCTGGCTGCGCTTCTACTCGATCAGCCCGTACAACGCTTATAACCGCTTCGTGGTCGACTCGATCCTCGCCGGCTGGCTGCATCAGTTGTCGAGCCTGTGCGGCGAAACGTTGCGCGCCGAGCGGATCGAAATCGAATTCGAAGCGCCGGATTATCGCGACGCCTACGCCGCGCTCGGCGACTGCCCGATCCAGTTCCGCGCCGAGCACAACCAACTGCGCCTGAGCCTGAGCAGTCTCGCCCTGCGCAACCCTGAACATTGTCCGGGCACTTGGCGGCATCTGCTGCAACTGTGTGAGCGGGAGCTGGACCAAATGACCCGCACCCGCAGCCTGCGCGAGCGCATCACTCAACTGCTCGGCCCGCTGCTCAATGGAGGCCGCGAACCGGATCTTGAAGAAGTCGCGGCACGCCTGAAACTGCCGACATGGACCTTGCGACGCAAACTCGCCGAGGAAGGCACGCAGTTCCGCGCAATCCTCAATGACACTCGCCGGGACCTGGCGATGACTTACATCCGCGACACCGAATTGGCGTTCGGTGAGATCGCCTATCTACTGGGCTTTGCCTCAGCCGAAGCCTTCCAGCGCGCTTTCAAGCGCTGGAGCGGGCAGACGCCCGGCGAATCTCGACGAAATTACCGCTCGGGAGCCTGACGCTCAGAGCTCCGTGGCGTCGTCAGCCGGCTCTGGCTGATCCAGCTCATAGGCCTGGTATTCGAGCAGTTCTTCCTGATACTCATCCATCGTATAAATCCCCCAAACCGCTCGCTATGAAAATGGCCTGATCAATCGACCTGTGCCCCGAGCATAAAGTGCCCGTGTGAAGGAAAAGTGAAACGCCGCCTTCATGAATAAAACGTAGCAGGTGGTTGGGGATTTATCGCGGCGCTGATGTCGCAGGTATGTAACCAGATCTTATGCCCACCCGAAAACCACTATGGGAGCGAGCCTGCTCGCGAAGGCGGTGTGTCAGTCTGATCATCTGTCGACTGACACTACGCATTCGCGAGCAGGCTCGCTCCCACAGGGTTTCGCTGAGTTTTTATTGGCCCGACGCAGGCATCGCCGGAATCGGCTCGGACGGTGGCGGAATATCCGGGTTGGTCGGTGGCGTGATGGTTTCGCTGGCCGGCGCTGGCTCTTCTGCGGGCGCAGGCGCTGGCGTGATCGGCGCCGACTCCGCGGGTGGCACGACCGGCTCGGAACTCACTGGCGCGGTGTCGACAGGCGCCGGTGCAGGCTCGGCAGCTGGCGCAGGAGCCGGTTCCGCCGCAGGTGTCGGCACAAGTGGCGCAGCAGCCGGAGCAGGCGTCACCTTCGGCTCAGGCACACCGAGGTCGGTTTTCGGTTTTTCTTCGATGTGTGCAGCCTTCTTCGCATCGGCGGGCAGGAACTGCTCCACCAGTGTGAAGAACCGCTCGTAGAACTTCTGCGCAGTGACGGTCTCACTGGCGACCTTGACCATCGAATCATCCGAGGAGCCGATCGGCATCGACACCGAGCCCAGCACACCAACCCCGAGGCTGGCCGAATTGTTGGTCTTCTTCAGCGCATAACGGTCCTGGAGGGCGTTGGCGAACACCGTCGCGTGATGCCCGGCGCTGCCATCTTCGGCACAGACCACGTTGAAGCTGATCTCGAGGTGGGTCTCGCCGGTCTGCTGGAAGCTCTTGTGACCGCTGACCAGCTTCGGATCACTGCTGGTAATGATGTAGCCCTGACTGAGCAACGCGCGACGAGCCGCTTCGCAGCTGGCGGTATCAGTCACCGGGTAATTGCGCGAAAAGGTGCCGGAGTCATCGAAGTTCTCATGCTCATAGATCGGCTTGTCCTTCGAACAACCGGCCACCGCAGTCAACAAAAGCGCCAGCCCGACAACACGCATGGGAGTGGAAATCAACATTGAACATCCTGAGGGAAAACAGTCCGGGGCGTATTGTGCAACAGATCGCCGCCCCATGGCGCATGGAATAGTGTCAAGAATCGGTTACAACTTTACCGGTCCTCGCCGGATGGAAAAAGCCGCGCCGACAAATGATCGATCGGCACGCGCAATTTCGCCGTCGCCTGTCGACTCGACGGCCACAACACCCTAACCGCCCGACCTGTTCTAAACCGCCAAGGGACGTAGTCCATCCAAGAATCAGGTCGGCTGTCAGGCCGCCTTCGCGAGCAGGCTCGCTCCCACAAAAGCAAAAGCAAAGCAGCGCAGCTGCCCGTGGCGAAGCCGCCCCACTCAACAATGAGCGCAAGCTCGAGTGCTCTTGATCTTGATCCACCGGCGACGTCGGAAGGCTGAGTGGAGGGATTGATCCGGGCGTGGGAGCGCAGCGACCGTTCGACGAAGTCGAACACAGCGGAAGGAGGTGCAGCGAAGCAAACCGTAGCCGCTGCGCCCGGATCGATCCCGCAGCGAAGGAACCCGAGCCTGCGAGGGCCGAACGCAGGAGCAAGCCTTTGGGTTACCTTTTTGGCGTTTGAAAAAGGTGACCCGCCGTAAGGGCGGAACCGTACTCAGCAACACCGCAAAAAACGGATATTCACCCAAACCCAACAGCATGGCCGGCCCAAAGGCCGCCACGCCCAAAAACAAAAAAGCCCCGACCATCAGGCCGGGGCTCCTTCAAACGCCAGTCAAAAGATCAAAACCGCTCGATCTTCGCCTCAGCTTCCAACTGCTTGCGATACGCCGCAAAGTCCTGCTGCCCTTCACGGGAGGCGAGGAAACGACGATATTGCGCCTTCTCTTCATCCGTCGGTGCAGCCGCTTCATTGACGCCATTCAGACGCACGATCATCAGACTGCCATCCGGCAACGTAACGCTGGAGAACGTCGGCTTGTCCTTGGCAGCCGGTTTCGGCATACGGAACAACGCCTGCAGCACGGCCGGATCAACCCCTTCCTGACCACGAGTAGCCGCTTCGGTGGTTTTCCAGTTCTGACCATCAACCGCCTTGTCCAGCGGCGCCTTGCCGTCACGCAGATCGGCGATCAGCTTCTCGGCACGGGTCTTGGCCTCGGCACTGGCATGTTCCTTGGTCAGCTGAGTACGGATCGCCGCAGTCACGCTTTCCAGCGGCAGCTGCGCAGGCTTCAGGTGCTCCTTGGAACGCAGCACGATCACGGTTTCCGGATCCAGCTCGATGGCGGTGCTGTTGGCACCCTCATCAATGACTTCCGGGCTGAATGCAGCAGTGACCACGGCACGGTTGGCGGCAACACCTTCGCCACCTTCACGGCCGAACGGCTTGGACGTGTGCACGGTCAATTTCAGGTCCGCTGCTGGCTGTGCCAGGTCAGAGGCTTCGAACGCCGAGTCTTCCAACTGCTTGGTCGCCTCAACAAAACGCTGCTCGACCTGAGCGGCTTTCAGCTCGCGGGTCAGCTTGTCTTTCAGGCTGGCCAGGGTCGGTACTTCAGGCGCTTCCACGCCCAACAGCTTGATCAGGTGATAACCGAAGTCGGTACGAATCGGCTCGGACACCTGCTCTTTCGACAAGGCGTACAGCGCTTTTTCGAAAGCCGGGTCGTAAACGCCAGGACCGGCATAACCCAGGTCACCACCATTGTTGGCGGACCCCGGATCCTGCGAGAACTCTTTGGCCAGCGCTTCGAATTTCTCGCCCTTGGCCAGACGCGCCTGGACTTCTTCGATCTTCGCCTTGGCCTGCGCTTCGCTGGTCTTGTCGTTCACTTCGATGAGGATGTGCGCGGCACGACGCTGTTCCGACAGGTTGGCGATCTCTTTCTGATACGCCGCCTGCAGGTCTTCATCCTTGACCGCGACCTGATCGAAGAACGACGATTTCTTGAGCTCGACGTAATCGATGATCACCTGATCCGGCGTCATGAATTCCTTGGCGTGCTCGTCGTAGTAAGCCTTGACCTCGTCATCGGTCAGCTTGACCGCAGCCGGGTCGGCCTTGACGTTCAGAGTAGCGAAATCACGGGTCTGTTTTTCCAGACGGGCGAATGCCAGCACTTCGGCGTCGGTGACGAAACCGCTGCCTGCAACACCGGCGCGCAACTGGCCGATCAACATTTCCTGAGCCAGCATCTGGCGGAACTGCATGCGGCTGTAACCCAGTTGACGGATCACCTGGTCGAAACGCTCGGAGCTGAACTTGCCGTCAACCTGGAATTCAGGCGTTTGCAGAATCACCTGATCCAGCGCGGCTTCGGAGAAAGAGAATTTCGCCTGTTCGGCGCCTTGCAGCAGCAACTTGCGGTCGATCAGGCCTTTGAGAGCCGATTCGCGCAGCATTTTTTCGTCGAGCAAGGAAGCATCGAAGTCCTTGCCCAGCTGTTGCATCAGCTGACGGCGTTGCATGTCAACGGCCTGGCTCAGCTCGTTCTGGCTGATTTCGTCACCGTTGACCTTGGCCGCCTCGTTCTTGTGAGTCGTGGCCTGGAAAATGGCATCGAAACCGGTCAGAGCCATCAGTGCAACGATGACTCCGATAATTGTCTTGGCAATCCAGCCTTGTGAATTGTCCCTGATATTCTGCAGCATGCGTCCCCCAGAAACGGTTGAACTTCAATTTAGGCAACCGTGGAGCGTGGGTAGAATCCGGATAGAAGAAAGGCGCATCCGAGGATGCGCCTTCTCGTAACTGGCGGAGCGGACAGGGCTCGAACCCTCGATCCCGGCGTTACAGGTGCCTGTTCCAGCCACCTGCTCTACCGCTCCGCTGCCAAGTCAGGCTTGACCCCGACCCGGATGGGTAAAAACCTGAAAACTCAGTTAACAGCTTCTTTCAGTGCTTTACCGGCTTTGAAACCTGGCTTCTTGGCAGCCGGGATTTCCAGAGTCTTGCCGGTTTGCGGGTTACGACCGGTACGAGCCGGACGGTCAGTCACGGAGAAAGTACCGAAACCAACCAGAACAACGGAGTCGCCAGCCTTCAGAGCGCCAGTGACGGATTCGATTACAGCGTCCAGCGCACGGCCAGCAGCAGCTTTCGGGATATCAGCGGATGCAGCGATAGCATCAATCAGTTCCGACTTGTTCACTCTAAGTCCCCTTATATCTATTTTGAGATGTTTCTAAGTTTTTTGGTGAAAGCAAAAACGAGTGCTGAATGGCCTACAGACACTTAAGAGCCGCTTTATAACAAGGGCTCTAAAATGCTGTCAAGGAAAGCCCCCAGGCTAAAACGTATTAATGCGTGCTAATTCTTTCCTTGGCATCAGACTCGCGTTTTTCGTCCTTGGCAACTATCTCCGGAGCCACATCCGGCAAGGGCTCCGGCGCGTATTGCAGCGCAATTTGCAGGACCTCGTCAATCCATTTAACCGGTTTGATCTGCAGATCCTGCTTGATATTGTCAGGAATCTCCTTCAGATCGCGGACGTTTTCTTCCGGAATAATCACAATCTTGATTCCGCCGCGATGTGCCGCCAGCAGTTTTTCTTTCAAACCGCCGATTGCCAGCACTTGCCCACGCAGCGTGATCTCACCGGTCATGGCGACATCGGCGCGTACCGGAATGCCGGTCAACGCCGAGACCAGCGCCGTGCACATGCCTACGCCAGCGCTAGGGCCGTCTTTCGGGGTCGCCCCTTCCGGCATGTGAATGTGGGTGTCGCGCTTCTCGTGGAAGTCCAGCGGAATGCCCAGACTCTTGGCGCGGCTGCGCACCACGGTTTGTGCGGCAGTGATCGATTCGACCATTACATCACCGAGCGAACCGGTCTTGATCAGTTGTCCTTTACCCGGAATCACTGCAGCTTCGATGGTCAGCAATTCACCGCCGACCTGAGTCCACGCCAGGCCCGTCACCTGACCCACTTGATCCTGCTGCTCGGCCAGGCCGTAGCGGAACTTGCGCACGCCGAGGAAATGCTCGAGCAGATCAGCTGTCACTTTCACCGAGAAGCGTTTTTCGAGGGCATGCTCTTTGACCGCCTTGCGGCAGACCTTGGCAATCTGCCGCTCGAGGCCACGCACGCCCGCTTCACGGGTGTAGTAACGGATGATGTCGCGGATCGCTTCCTCGTCGAACTCCAGCTCGCCCTTCTTCAGACCATTGGCGGCGATCTGTTTAGGCGACAGATATTTCACGGCGATGTTGATCTTCTCGTCTTCGGTGTAACCCGGCAGACGGATGACTTCCATCCGGTCCAGCAGCGCTGGCGGAATGTTCATCGAGTTCGACGTGCACAGGAACATCACATCGGAGAGGTCGTAATCGACTTCGAGATAGTGATCATTGAAGTTGTGGTTTTGCTCAGGGTCGAGCACTTCCAGCAACGCCGACGCCGGATCGCCACGCATGTCGCTGCCCATCTTGTCGATTTCATCGAGCAGAAACAGCGGGTTGCGTACGCCCACTTTTGTCATCTTTTGAATCAATCTTCCCGGCATCGAACCGATGTAGGTCCGGCGGTGACCACGGATTTCCGCTTCATCACGCACGCCGCCCAAGGCCATACGCACGAATTTACGGTTGGTTGCGTGGGCAATCGATTCCGCCAGCGAGGTTTTACCCACGCCTGGAGGACCGACCAGGCACAACACCGGGCCACGAATTTTCTTCACGCGTTTCTGCACGGCGAGGTATTCAAGGATGCGTTCCTTGACCTCTTCGAGACCGTAGTGATCGGCGTCGAGAATGTCTTCTGCACGGGCCAGATCGAGGCGTACTTTGCTTTGCGCCTTCCACGGCACTTGCACCAGCCAGTCGATGTACGAGCGCACTACGGTGGCTTCAGCGGACATCGGCGACATCTGCTTGAGCTTGTTCAGCTCCGCAGTGGCTTTGGCCAGTGCATCCTTTGGCAGGCCGGCAGCATCGATGCGCTTTTTCAGCTCTTCGATTTCATTGTGACCTTCGTCACCGTCGCCGAGCTCTTTCTGAATGGCCTTCATCTGCTCATTCAGGTAGTACTCGCGCTGGCTGCGCTCCATTTGCTTTTTCACGCGACCGCGAATGCGTTTCTCGACCTGCAGCAAGTCAATCTCGGCATCCAGCAGTGCCAGCACGTGCTCGACACGGGCCGACAGATCGACGATTTCGAGGATTTCCTGCTTCTGCTCGATTTTCAGCGCCATGTGCGCGGCCATGGTGTCGACCAGACGACCGGGCTCATCGATGCTGTTGAGCGACGACAGGACTTCAGCCGGAACCTTCTTGCCCAGCTGAACGTATTGCTCGAACTGCGACAGCAGCGTGCGCACGAAGACTTCCGACTCGCGCTCGGCGGCGTCGACTTCTTCGATCAGAGAAACTTCGGCGCGGCAGTGGCCATCGATTTCGCTGAAGCGTTCGACGGTGCCACGCTGCTCGCCTTCGACCAGAACCTTGACGGTGCCATCAGGCAGCTTCAGCAGCTGCAGAACCGTGGCAATCGTACCTACGCGATAGAGAGCGTCTTCACCCGGATCATCGTCAGCCGGGTTTCTCTGGGCCAGCAGCAAGATCTGCTTGTCACCCGTCATCGCTGCCTCGAGGGCTTCGATGGATTTCTCGCGCCCCACGAACAGCGGGATAACCATGTGCGGATAAACCACGACATCACGCAATGGCAGGAGAGGCAATTCGATGGTTGTCTTCATGATTTCGCCTCTACGGCGGCCGTATGGCCGTAATCAGATGGAATTAAGCTTGAAACCAAGATGGGGGCTGCCTCGAAAAAAACAAGCGCAAAGCGCAGGCAAAAAACGACTTAAAAAAAGAGGCCCGAAGGCCCCTTCTTTGTTGCGGCGCGGTGGACGCTTATGCGTCCGGCGCTGCCTTAGCCGTCGGCTCACTGTTTTCGTAGATATACAGTGGCTTGGACTTGCCTTCGATGACGCTTTCATCGATCACGACTTTGCTCACCTCGGATTGCGAGGGATTTCATACATCGTGTCGAGCAGCACACCTTCGAGAATCGAGCGCAGGCCACGGGCACCGGTTTTACGTTCCAGTGCACGCTTGGCGACCGATTTCAGCGCGTCGGAACGGAATTCCAGATCCACGCCTTCCATTTCGAACAGCTTGGCATACTGTTTGGTCAGAGCATTTTTTGGCTCGGTGAGGATTTGCATCAGCGCAGCCTCGTCGAGCTCGTCCAGTGTCGCCAGGACCGGCAGACGACCGACGAATTCCGGGATCAGACCGAACTTGACCAGATCGTCAGGCTCGACTTCACGCAGGGATTCACCGACTTTCTTGCCCTCTTCCTTGCTGCGCACTTCGGCGTTGAAGCCGATGCCGCCTTTGGTGGAACGGTTCTGAATGACCTTTTCCAGGCCGGAGAACGCACCACCGCAGATGAACAGGATGTTACGGGTGTCGACCTGCAGGAATTCCTGCTGCGGATGCTTGCGGCCACCTTGCGGCGGTACCGAAGCGACCGTGCCTTCGATCAACTTGAGCAAGGCCTGCTGCACGCCCTCACCGGAAACATCGCGGGTGATCGACGGGTTGTCGGACTTGCGGGAAATCTTGTCGATTTCGTCGATGTAGACAATACCCATCTGGGCTTTCTCTACGTCGTAATCGCACTTCTGCAGCAGCTTCTGAATGATGTTCTCGACATCCTCACCCACGTAACCGGCCTCGGTGAGGGTGGTTGCGTCGGCAATGGTGAACGGAACATTCAGCAAGCGGGCCAGTGTTTCGGCCAGCAGGGTTTTACCGGAGCCTGTCGGGCCGATCAGCAGGATGTTGCTCTTGCCGAGTTCGACGTCGTCAGCCTTCTTGTCACGCTGGTTCAGACGCTTGTAGTGGTTGTACACCGCTACGGCCAGAACCTTTTTCGCACGCTCCTGACCAATGACGTACTGGTCAAGGATGCCGCTGATTTCTTTAGGCGAAGGCAATTTATGCGCGCTGCTTTCGGCCTGTGCTTCCTGCACCTCCTCGCGGATGATGTCATTGCACAGGTCGACGCACTCGTCGCAGATAAAGACCGAGGGGCCGGCAATCAATTTGCGCACTTCATGCTGGCTTTTGCCACAGAAGGAGCAATAGAGCAGCTTGCCGTTGTCCTCGCCGTTGCGGGTGTCAGTCATTCGTTCGATCCAAATCCGATAGGCTTGCAACACAAGATGAAGGCTATTGCGGGCTTTTTCAAGCCCGCCGCTGATCGGACATGCCGATCAGGCCTGTTTTGCGCTGCTTATATTAAGCTGGACGCTGGTTGATCACTTCGTCGATCAGGCCGTATTCCTTCGCAGCTTCGGCACTCATGAAGTTGTCGCGATTGGTATCGCGCTCGATTTCTTCCAGAGTACGGCCGCTGTGCTTGGCCATCAGCATGTTCAGACGCTCGCGGATGAAGAGGATTTCCTTGGCATGGATTTCGATATCCGATGCCTGGCCCTGGAAACCACCCAGTGGCTGGTGAATCATCACACGCGAGTTCGGCAGGCAGAAACGCTTGCCCGGTGCACCTGCGGTGAGCAGGAATGCACCCATGCTGCAGGCCTGACCGATGCAGGTGGTCGACACGTTCGGCTTGATGAACTGCATGGTGTCGTAGATCGACATGCCTGCAGTCACCGAACCGCCCGGCGAGTTGATGTACAGATGGATGTCCTTGTCCGGGTTTTCCGCTTCAAGGAACAGCAGCTGCGCACAGATCAGGTTGGCCATGTAGTCCTCTACCGGGCCCACCAGAAAGATCACTCGCTCCTTGAGCAGGCGCGAGTAGATGTCGTAGGCGCGTTCGCCACGAGCGGACTGCTCGACAACCATCGGGACCAGGCCGCCGGCGGCCTGGATATCAGAGTTCTGCTGAATATAAGAATTACGGAACATGCTCTGCAGTCGCTCCCAAATAGTTATGTCTTGAATACGCATAAGCCAGCTCGAGAGCTGGCTTATGGTGTGCACTTCTAACGCAAAATCAATCAGTCGGCTGCTGGAGCTTCTACCGGCTTGACTGCTTCTTCGTAGGAGACCGATTTGTCGGTCACACTAGCTTTCTGCAGAACAGTATCCACAACTTGTTCTTCCAGCACAACCGAACGCACTTCGTTCAGTTGCTGCTCGTTTTTGTAGTACCACGACACGACCTGCTCTGGCTCCTGGTAAGCGGAAGCCATTTCCTGAATCATTTCGCGAACGCGAGCTTCGTCAGGCTTCAGATCGAACTGCTTGACCACTTCGGCAACGATCAGACCCAGCACGACGCGGCGCTTGGCTTGCTCTTCGAACAGCTCGGCTGGCAGTTGGTCTGGCTTGATGTTGCCGCCGAACTGCTGAACAGCCTGCACGCGCAGACGGTCAACTTCGTTGGACAGCAGAGCCTTTGGCACTTCGATCGGGTTGGTGGCCAGCAGACCGTCCATTACCTGATTCTTGACCTTGGATTTGATTGCCTGACGCAGTTCACGCTCCATGTTCTTGCGAACTTCGGTGCGGAAACCGTCGATGCCGCTTTCCTTGATGCCGAACTGAGCGAAGAACTCTTCGTTCAGCTCAGGCAGCTTAGGCTCGGACACAGTGTTGACGGTCACGGTGAACTCGGCGGTTTTGCCAGCCAGGTCCAGGTTCTGATAGTCCTCAGGGAAAGTCAGGTTCAGAACGCGCTCTTCGCCAGCTTTAGCGCCAACCAGGCCTTCTTCGAAGCCCGGGATCATACGGCCGGAACCCAGCACCAGCTGAGTGCCCTTGGCGGAGCCGCCAGCGAATACTTCGCCGTCAACCTTGCCAACGAAATCGATGTTCAGTTGGTCTTCGTTCTGGGCAGCACGGTCGGCCACTTCGAAACGGGTGTTCTGCTTGCGCAGGATGTCGAGCATCTTGTCCAGGTCAGCGTCAGCCACTTCAGCGCTCAGACGCTCAACGGTGATGCCTTCGAAGCCAGCAACGGTGAACTCAGGGAAGACTTCGAACACAGCAACGTATTCCAGATCCTTGCCCGCTTCGAGCGACTTTGGCTCGATCGAAGGCGAACCGGCAGGGTTGAGCTTCTGCTCGACCACAGCTTCGTAGAAGGAAGACTGGATGACGTCGCCTACCGCTTCCTGACGCGCATCAGCACCGAAACGGCGCTTGATTTCGCTCATTGGCACTTTGCCTGGACGGAAGCCAGCAATTTTGGCCTTTTGGGCAGTCTGCTGCAGACGCTTGTTGACCTGAGTCTCGATGCGCTCTGCCGGCACGGTGACGCTCATGCGGCGCTCGAGAGCAGTAGTATTTTCAACAGAAACTTGCATGGATATTCCTCGTTGCACAGACGTTAGCCGGCCGTTTCCGACCCCAGAATCAAGGGCATGCATTCTAGTGGGTCAAACTCAAGAAGTCACCCTACTGGAAACGGGTAAAAAAACAGCAGGCAATTTATAGGGAGCGCCGCACGAATGCCGCGCACTCCACTGGCGAATACAAGCGATCAGGTCAGGGCTCTGTTTCAACGCCTCTATATATAGAAGCAACTATCAAATCCGCCCTGACTGCCATTCCAGCAAAACCGGAACGACGAGCAGTTCAGCGTCATCGGATCGTTTAAATGCGATGAAGTGCCCTGCCCTGCGACCTGAAACCGACCAGGTCGATTTTGAAAACCGCTAAAACAAAAAAGGCGCCAGACTGTTAAATCTGGCGCCTTTCGAAATATGGGGTGGACGATGGGGATCGAACCCACGACAACGGGAGTCACAATCCCGTGCTCTACCAACTGAGCTACGCCCACCATATTGCGTAACACAAAAGCCAAACAACTTCTTTGTCAAAACCTCATCAGGCCCGAGGCACAGATAAAGCTTTATTTGGTGCGGATGAAGAGACTCGAACTCTTACGCCTCGCGGCGCTGGAACCTAAATCCAGTGTGTCTACCAATTCCACCACATCCGCGGATGAAGCTTTTAAAGCAAAGGCGCCAGACCGTTAAATCTGGCGCCTTTCGAAATATGGGGTGGACGATGGGGATCGAACCCACGACAACGGGAGTCACAATCCCGTGCTCTACCAACTGAGCTACGCCCACCATATCGCGTTACTTGTGCCAAAGCTGCCTAATGGCGCACCCGGCAGGACTCGAACCTGCGACCATCCGCTTAGAAGGCGGATGCTCTATCCAGCTGAGCTACGGGCGCCTTGTTAATCTGTACTCTTAAAGGACTACAAACTAAGTGCTTTCCAGTGTCGCAGAACCTTGATTCCGCTTCACCTTCTTAACCAGTGCTAGGCTGTGCCCGACAAGTGCGACGAATAGTATAGAGGGCTCAAAAGGTCGTCAAATCCTTTTTGAAAAAAATTCATTTAATTAAAGGAGTTAGAGGAATTTGCTGACCAAGCGCCTTTGCCCTCACCGCTCGACATGCGAGAATGCGTTCTCATTTTTTCCCTCTCGATGGTTAATCACGCGCAATGACTGCACAACTAATCGACGGCAAATCGATCGCCGCCAGCCTGCGCCAGCAGATCGCCCAACGAGTTGCCGAGCGTCGCCAGCAAGGCCTGCGCACCCCGGCCTCGCGGTGATCCTGGTCGGCAGCGATCCTGCCTCTCAGGTTTATGTCTCGCACAAGCGTAAAGACTGTGAAGAGGTAGGCTTCCTCTCTCAAGCCTACGACCTGCCCTCCGACACCACTCAGGACGCCCTGACCGATCTGATCGATCGCCTCAATGACGATCCGGCAATCGACGGCGTTCTCCTGCAGCTGCCTCTGCCAGAACATCTCGACGCGTCCAAATTGCTGGAACGCATTCGCCCGGACAAAGACGTCGACGGCTTCCACCCGTACAACGTCGGCCGCCTGGCCCAGCGCATCCCGCTGCTGCGTCCGTGCACCCCGAAAGGCATCATGACCTTGCTGGAAAGCACTGGCGCTGATCTTTACGGCATGGACGCGGTGGTCGTTGGCGCCTCGAATATCGTCGGTCGCCCGATGGCCATGGAATTGTTGCTGGCCGGCTGCACCGTCACTGTCACTCACCGCTTCACCAAGGATCTGGCGGGCCACGTCGGCCGTGCTGATCTGGTGGTCGTCGCCGCCGGCAAGCCGGGCCTGGTCAAGGGCGAGTGGATCAAGGAAGGCGCGATCGTGATCGACGTCGGCATCAACCGTCAGGACGACGGCAAACTGGTCGGTGACGTCGTCTACGAAACCGCCCTGCCCCGCGCCGGCTGGATTACGCCAGTACCAGGCGGCGTTGGCCCGATGACGCGCGCCTGCCTGCTGGAAAACACGCTCTACGCCGCAGAAACCCTGCACGCCTGAGTGGTTTTTCCGCTGCACCAGAACCCCGCCCCGTGCGGGGTTTTTCATGTCTGAGAAAAAACTTCAACCGTTCGCCGGAAACCGCTCTTTTTACAGGCCTTTTCACGGGATTTTCAGGTCTTACAAACAACCATCGACAGTTCTTCAGCCATAATCCTAAAATGCGCCGGTTTTAAGAAATAACCCGTTACAAACTAACGGTATATCCAACCTTTCAGAGTTCGCCCGCGTGAATATTCGTCTCTCGATTCTGAGCCTGTTGTTTGCTGTTACAGGCACATTCATCACGCCAACGATCAACGCTGCGGAAACCACCGCTGTCCCACGTGACGCTTCGACTTTGAAGATCGCGTCCGGCAGCGCCCTGCTCATGGATATGCAGACCAACAAAGTCATCTATTCCAGCAACCCTGACGTGATCGTGCCGATCGCTTCCGTCAGCAAGCTGATGACTGGCCTGGTGGTGGTGGAAGCTCGACAGAACATGGACGAATGGATCGATGTCGACATCAGGAACACCCCGGAAATGAAGGGTGTGTTCTCCCGGGTCAAACTCAAGAGTGAGCTGCCGCGCCGCGAGATGCTGCTGATCGCCTTGATGTCATCGGAAAACCGCGCTGCCGCGAGTCTTGCCCACCACTATCCGGGCGGCTATGCGGCTTTTATCGCGGCGATGAACGCCAAGGCCAAGGCGCTGGGCATGACCAGCACGCACTTCGTCGAGCCGACCGGTTTGTCCGAGCGCAACGTTTCCACCGCCCGCGACCTGAGCAAATTACTGGTGGCCGCGCACAAGCAACCGCTTCTTGTGCAACTGACCACCACCAAGGAAAAGACCGTGGCGTTCCGTAAGCCCAACTACACCTTGGGCTTTCGCAATACCGATCATTTGGTCAACAAGGCTGATTGGGATATCAAGATCACCAAGACCGGTTTCACCAACCCGGCCGGCCATTGCCTGGTGTTGGTGACGAAGATGGGCAACCGTCCGGTCGCGCTGGTGATTCTCGACGCCTTTGGCAAGTACACGCATTTTGCCGATGCCAGCCGTATCCGCAGCTGGGTGGAAACCGGACGCAGCGCCACTGTTCCCGCGGTGGCGCAGCAATATAAAGCCGACAAGAACCTCAAGAGCCGTCAGAGCGGCGTGGTCGAAGCGGCCAAGTAGGTCCAGCGGTCATGAAAAAGCCCCGAATCTTCGGGGCTTTTTTCGTCTGCGCATCAGTCGTTGGGCAGCGGCATTTTGTCGTCATCGGGGATGCCATCGCCCGAGCTCGGCTCTGGCGAAACGTCCGGTGTCAGCACGTTGGGCCGCGCCAGTGGATCGCGCATCGGGCTGTCCGGATCGAGCACCGGGTCAACCTTTGGCTCCGGCGTGGTCGGCACGCTGTCCGGTTTGTGGTCATCGAAGCTTGAATCGGTACTCATACGCACCTCACATCAAGGTTTCAGATCGCCCAACGGGTCGTAGGGCTTGGCCGGCTTCTTAGGATCTTCACCGCGCTCGATATCCAGTGGCGCCTTCGCCGGCCCGACCGGATCGACTTGCGGATCGTCAAGGTCGGGCGAATCCGGGTCGAATCCCAGATCATCGCCGGAGGAATGTTCGGACGAATGCGGACCTTTCGGGGTTGGGGAATCTGCCATGTTGCCTCCTTGATTCACCCGCGAAGCACGGGCATTAATCTTCAGAGGCTCGCCGGGCGCAGTCGTGCCCGGCAGATGACGAACGGAGGTCTATTGCGCCGCAAGGGCCTTTCGCGCCTGCGCCGCAGCGTTTTCTTCACCGGCCTGCGCCAGGTCATCGGCGGCTTTCAGCCAACGGGAGCGATCGACGTCTGCCGGGATCTGCGACGGTTTCTGAATCAGGATCGCCCAGCCACCGGCCTTGTCAAACGCCGACTCGAAGCTGCCAAAATCCATCAACTGCCGACGATTCATGCCGGCGCGCAGCAGGACCTTCTGTTTATTGCGGTCGTAGCCGGACAGGATCGCGTAACGCGGCTCGGCCCAGAATGCCGAACCCTCACTGAAACGCACCATGACTGGATAGCCGGCCGCAACCTGGGTCAGCAACGCTGGCAGGTTGCTGTCGAGCGGATAGACCACCAGGCCATATTCGCGGGCAAGGTTCTGCATATTCTGCTGCAGCTTGTCCTCAGCGCCCGGCAAGTGCAGCGGTTTTTCCAGAAGGCCCGGGGTGATCACGATGCCTTGTTGCGACAGCAGACTGGCCAGCACCTGTGGCCCACTCTGGTTGGCTTCGCCGCGATAGAAAGTGCCGCTGAGCTCAACCCGCTCCGGCAAGCGTTTGACTTGCGGCGCCACATTGCCTGCACATCCGCTCAGCGCCGCCACACAAACGGCGACCAGCAGCGCCCCACTCACTCGAGAAAATACCCGCACCATCGCCACTCTCATCCAGACGCCGGTCATCGTGTTCCGGCAACGCCAGCGATCATAGAGCCGCACCCGCCCGCGGTATAGCCTTAAACCGCAGACTCTGCGATTGCATAGAGCAAACTGATTGGTCGCTAACGACCTTTGGTCAATAGCTTGAAACACCCCATTGACTAGACTGTCACTGAAATAGAGCGAATTGCGAAAAGCGGGCGCCCGATGCAGGGCGAAGAGGAGGCACCAATGAGCCTGACCATGACCATCGTGATGTTGATAGCCGGCTGGCTGGCCGTGGCGACTGCCATGTTGTGGGGCGTGCTGCGGATTTCGCGACGCCATCATCATCCGGTGCAGACGATGCCGGTTGAGAAAACAGAGAAGCACCCAGTGCGGCACATTGCTGCGCATTGAAGACCAACAAGGTCCTTCCCTCATGAGAGCGCTCAGCAGCAGCGCGCTCTCGATAACTCAGCAAAGGTGAATAAAAAAACCGCCTGAGCTCAACCAGCCCAGGCGGTTTTTTGTGTTCTCAGCAATTACGCCTGCTGAGCAACCTTCTTCTGCTTCGCCCGGCGCGACATCATGTTCAACACTTCGATACCCGCCGAGAATGCCATGGCCGCGTACACATAGCCTTTCGGTACGTGGGCGCCGAAGCCTTCGGCGATCAGCGTCATGCCGATCATGATCAGGAAGCCCAGCGCCAGCATGACCACGGTCGGGTTGTCGTTGATGAACTTGGCCAGCGGATCAGCCGCGAGCAGCATCACCAGCACCGACACTACTACCGCGATGATCATGATCGGCAAGTGTTCGGTCATGCCGACAGCGGTAATGATGCTGTCGATCGAGAACACCATGTCGAGCATCAGGATCTGACCGATAGCCGCAGCAAAACCCAGCGTTACGGTAGAAGCCGCAGTCTTCGGATCTTCTGGCGACGGGTCCATGCTGTGATGGATCTCGGTCGTGGCTTTCCACACCAGGAACAGACCACCGGCAATGAGGATCATGTCCTTCCAGGAGAACGCCTGGCCAAGGATCTCGATCACAGGCTCGGTCAACTGCACGATGAACGCGATGGTGCTCAACAACGCCAG
Source organism: Pseudomonas sp. B21_DOA (assembly GCA_030544685.1). Taxonomy (NCBI): domain Bacteria; kingdom Pseudomonadati; phylum Pseudomonadota; class Gammaproteobacteria; order Pseudomonadales; family Pseudomonadaceae; genus Pseudomonas; species Pseudomonas sp. B21_DOA. Next base: position 4,758,696 of record CP086683.1, read on the forward strand.
ACGCAGAATCAGGGCCATGCCGATACCGATACGGCGCGCCTTCTGCCGATGCTGTTCGGGCAGTTTGTTGGTCAGGATCGAGATAAAGATCAGGTTATCGATGCCGAGCACGATTTCCATTACCACCAATGTGGCCAAAGCAACCCAAGCGGTGGGGCTGGCGGCGAGTTCTAACAGATATTCCATGGGTCAGTCCTGACTCTGTGTAAGACGGTTCAGATGGTCTTGGAGGAAGATTCGGATTCTTCCGCCTGTTTTTCCGGTGTTTCTTTCTTCTGGATCAAGCCACCGGTGGCATCGCTGAGCGCTTGCTCGGCGGCCTTGTGGGTGTCGTCGATCGCTTGCTTGGCGGTTTCAGCCGCCGCGCCCATCAATTGTTGGGCGCTTTTTCTGCCTGATCGCAACCGGCCAGAACCAGTAAAGACGCAAACATCACTGCGGGAAATGTGTATTTCATAAGGTTTCCTTCGAATGAACAGACAGGCGCGCACACCGGCCGTCGATGGCTGGGCATTCTAGGGAGATGGACAGTTCAGGAAAATTCGTATTTTTAGCGGCTATACTTCGGTTTTCACGAAGCGACGATCAACATGCTCAACTACCGCCAACTGCATTACTTCTGGGTCGTGGCCAAGACCGGCAGCATTGTCCGCGCCTGCGAGCAACTGAACCTGACACCGCAGACCATCAGCGGGCAGATCTCCCTGCTCGAACAAACCTTTAACGTGGAACTGTTTCGTCGTGTCGGCCGCCAGCTGGAGCTCACCGAAGCCGGGCGCCAGGCCCTGCCCTACGCCGAGCAGATGTTTCAACTGGGCGGCGAGCTGGAGCTGATGCTGCGAGCGCAGCCCAACGAGCAGCAGATCCTCTTTCGCGTCGGCGTCGCCGACGTGGTGCCCAAATCGATTGTTTATCGCCTGATCGCGCCGACCATGGAGTTGAGCGAGCCGCTGCGCATCACCTGCCGCGAAGACAAGCTCGAGCGCCTGCTCGCCGATCTGGCCATTCAGCGTCTGGATCTGGTGATTTCCGACAGCCCGATGCCTTCGCATCTGGACATCAAAGGCTACAGCCAGAAGCTCGGTGAATGCGGGATCAGTTTTTCGCCACCGCCGAACTCGCCGCGCAGTATGGCCAGGATTTCCCGCGCAGTCTGCATGGCGCGCCGCTGCTGATTCCCGGCGCGGAAACCGTGGTGCGCAGCCGTTTGCAGCGCTGGTTCGCCGAACAGCAGATCCAGCCGCAGATTGTCGGCGAATTCGATGACAGTGCTTTGATGCAGGCCTTCGGCCAATCCGGCAGCAGGATCTTTATCGGCCCGAGCGTGATTGCCGAGGAAGTGAAGCGCCAGTACGGCGTCGAGTTGATCGGCCAGACCGACGCGGTGAGCGAGTCGTTCTATGCGATTTCGGTGGAGCGCAAAGTCAAGCACCCTGGCATCGTAGCGATTACCGAGGGTGCCCGACGCGAGTTGTTTACCGGGTTATGAAGCGCAGACTTCACGCGGCTTCAGCGTCATCAGCACCATGGCGAGGAACACCGACAGCAAAATGAAGCCGGCAGCGGCAAAGCCCAGAAAGCCCAGCCCGGCACTGTCGATCACCCGGCCGCCGACTATCGCGCCCAGGCCGATACCGAGATTGGCTCCGGCGATGTTCAGCGACGCGGCAAACGCAGGCGCTTGCGGCGCAGCTTTCATCAGGCGCACATGGCTGACCAGGAACAACGCCGCCTGGGTTACACCCCAGATGCCCATCGCCACCGCCAGGCCTACTGGCGAATGAATGTTTGGCACCAGCGAGACCATGCCGGCGATCATGAACGCACAGAACAACACCGACGCCCCCAGCGGATGCCGATCCACCGCTCGCCCGCCGAGCGAGTTGCCGATCAGCCCGACGGCGCCAAACGCCATCAGGCACCAGCCGACCACGGTGCCGTTGAAACCGGCAAGTCGTTCGAGGATGTCCGCAAGGTAGGTGTAAGCGGTGAACATGCCGCTGAACACCAGAATCGACAACAAGATATGGCCGAGCATCAGCGGGCTGCGCAGGATCTTGAACTGCGAACGGAAGCTGACCTGATGCTGGTGCAGACTGGTTTTCGGCAGGTAGACAAACAGCAGCAAGGCTTTGGCAAACGCGATCAGCGCGAGAATGCCGAATGCGCTGCGCCAGCCGAATGCGTCGGAAATCAGCGTGCCGACCGGAATGCCAAACACCGTGGCGCAGACGATACCGAAGCCGATCTTGGCGATGGCGCGACCGGCGAAATCCGGGCCGACGATGTCGACGGCGGTTTCACTGGCCAAGGCCCAGAACACCGGCAAACCCAACGCCGGAATCAACCGCGCAATGGCCATCACCCAAATGTTCGGCGCCAACGCCGCCACGGTATTGGCCAGACCGAACATGATCAGGATGCTTATAAACAGTTTGCGCCGCTCGAAACGGGCGAAATAAGCGGTCAGGAACGGGCCGAACAGCGCCACGGTAAAGGCAAACAACGTCACCAGCAGCCCGGCTTGCGGGATGCTGACTTCGAGGTCTCGGGCAATCGCCGGCAACAGGCCGACAATGACGAATTCCGTGGTCAGCACCGTGAACCCGGCAGCGGACAACAGAAGAATAGGCAACAGCATGCGCAACTCCAGCAAAACGACGACACCAGCGATGACCCGGAGGCCCGCTGGCAGAACTTGAAAATGAGGATGGCGAAGCTTAACAGACTGTGCCGGCACTGAGTTGCCCAAAACTGCCGATCTGCCGGGCCGATCCGGTGGCAGATCGTCACAGGCCTGAAGGTTCACGCCTACGCTGTGATAAAGTCCGCGCCCTGAAAATCGTACAGCTGTTCAACGTGCCGTTTGGCGGCGTTGATGTCACTTCGACAGGCGTTTCGTGACTGCCCACGACGCTTCGCACCCTATAAAAAACAGAGATGCCGCTATGACCGCTTCATCCCCTTCGTTACTGCAACGCCTGAAACGCCTGAGTCTGGTGACCCAGATCGTCATTGGTCTGATCGCTGGTATTGCCCTGGCCCTGATTGCACCTGAGCTGGCGAAGTCCACTGCGTTCATCGGCAAGGTGTTTGTCTCGGCGTTGAAAGCCGTGGCGCCGATTCTGGTGTTCGTGCTGGTGATGGCTTCGATCGCCAACCACAAGCACGGTCAGGAAACCCACATCCGCCCGATCCTGTTCCTTTATTTGCTGGGCACATTCAGCGCTGCGGTGGTGGCCGTGGTCGCCAGCATGGCCTTCCCGTCGAATTTGGTGTTGTCCACCGAGAACGTGGCCGTGACTGCGCCCGGCGGCATCGGCGAAGTGCTGCAAAGCCTGTTGCTGAGCGTCGTCGACAACCCGGTCAGCGCGTTGATGAATGCCAATTTCATCGGCATTCTGGCCTGGGCAATCGGCATGGGCATCGCCATTCGCCACGCCGGCGATACCACTCGCGAAGTGCTCGGTGACTTGTCCAACGGCGTTACCGTGATCGTCCGTGTGGTGATTCGCTTCGCGCCGCTGGGCATCTTCGGCCTGGTCGCGTCGACACTGGCCACCTCCGGTTTCGGCGCGCTGCTCGGCTACGCGCACCTGCTGGCGGTGCTGCTGGGTTGCATGCTGTTCGTCGCGCTGGTGATGAACCCGCTGATCGTGTTCTGGAAGCTGCGCCGCAACCCGTATCCATTGACGCTGATGTGCCTGCGCGAAAGTGGCATCACCGCGTTCTTCACCCGCAGTTCGGCGGCGAACATTCCGGTCAACCTGGAATTGAGCAAACGCCTGGGCCTGCACGAAGACACCTACTCGGTATCGATCCCGCTCGGCGCGACCATCAACATGGCCGGTGCGGCGATCACCATTACCGTGCTGACCCTGGCGGCGGTGCACACCTTGGGCATCGCCGTGGACATCCCGACCGCGATCCTGCTCAGCGTCGTCGCCGCGATTTGCGCCTGTGGTGCTTCGGGTGTGGCCGGCGGTTCGCTGCTGCTGATTCCGCTGGCGTGCAGCCTGTTCGGCATCCCGAGCGAGATCGCCATGCAGGTCGTGGCGGTGGGTTTCATTATTGGCGTGCTGCAGGATTCGGCGGAGACCGCGCTGAACTCGTCGACTGACGTGCTGTTTACAGCGGCGGCTTGCCTGGGCGAAGAAGAGAAGGCTCAGCGCGCGTAATCGCTGCCATAGGAGAAGCGGAAGCCCGGGAGTTTACAGATCGTTCCCACGCTCTGCGTGGGAATGCCTCAACGGACGCTCCGCGTTCGGCTCTGAATGGGACGCAGAGCGTCCCGGGCTGCATTCCTTTGCTGCGCGTGGGAACGATCAAACAAAAGCCCGCCAAGGCGCGAACCTTGGCGGGCTTTTTCGTATCGGGGTGTTTAGAACGCGCCCATGTAATCGCGCTTGCCCACTTCCACGCCGTTATGACGCAGCAACGCATAGGTGGTGGTGACGTGAAAGAAGAACTGCGGCAAGCCGTAAGTCAGCAGATACGCCTGACCACTGAAGCGCTTCTCTTTCGGCGTGCCCGGACGGGTGACGATTTCGATGCCTTCCTTGCCATCGATCTGCTCTGGCTTGATCTCGCCAATGAAGGCCAGGACCTTGGCGATCAACGCTTGCAGCTCGGCGAAGGTGGTTTCAGTGTCGTCGTACTTCGGCAGGTCGACTTCGGCAAGACGCGCCGACACGCCTTTGGCGAAATCCACGGCGATCTGCACCTGACGCACCAGCGGGAACATGTCCGGGTACAGACGCGCTTGCAGGAAGACGCTCTGGTCGATGTTTTTCGCGCTGGCGTGGGCTTCAGCCTTTTTCAGCACATCGCTCAGGGCGTTGAGCATTTGTTGAAAAACCGGGACGGATGCGGCGTACAGTGAAATGGTCATGGCAGTCTCATGTGATGGCTGGGTAATACGTGGTGGCGATTATAGCCATGCTTGATGAGCACACGGCTTGCCTTTTGTTTGGCAAGGATTAGGCTAGGCGGCTTCGACTGCAGAGGGAACGCGCGATGAGCAACGAACAAGAATCCACCTCCGAACAGCCACGGCTCAATGCCACGGAAATCCGCATTCTCGGTGCGCTGATCGAAAAACAGGCCACCAGCCCGGAAACCTACCCGCTGACCCTCAACGCACTGGTGCTGGCCTGCAATCAGAAAACCAGCCGCGAACCGGTGATGAACCTCAATCAGGGCCAGGTCGGCCAGAGCCTGCGGGCGCTGGAGGGGCGTGGTTTCACCCGGCTGGTAATGGGCAGCCGTGCCGACCGCTGGGAGCACAAGGTCGACAAGGCGCTGGAACTGGTGCCGGCGCAGGTGATTCTGACGGGTCTGATGTTTCTGCGCGGTCCGCAGACCGTCAACGAACTGCTGACCCGCAGCGGGCGCATGCACGAGTTCGAAGACGCCGAGCAGGTCGTGCATCAGCTTGAACGCCTGATTGCACGCGGACTGGCGGTATTGATTCCGCGTCAGGCCGGGCAGCGTGAGGACCGTTATACCCATGCCCTCGGCGATCCGGCGGATATCGAAGCGATCCTGACGGCGCGGCAAAATCCTGGGGAGCGATCGAGCGGTGGCGTTTCACTGGAGCGTATCGAAGAGCTGGAAGCACGGATCGCAGCACTGGAAGAACGCCTGGCCCGCCTCGAATAATTACCACAGAGCCAATGTGGGAGCGAGCCTGCTCGAGAAAGCGTCGAATCAGTCAACGAACATGGCGACTGACCCGCCGCCTTCGCGAGCAGGCTCGCTCCACAGGGTCTGCGCGATATTCAGCTGCCCGCTTCATTCCCCATCCCAATAATCCACCCCATCCACCTGCCGCGCGACAGCGACAAAACCCGAGGCATTGCCGTCGGCATCCACCGCGAAATTATCCATCACCGCATACTTGTTCGAGTCCGGATACTCGCAGATCTCCGGCTGCTGCTGAGTGCTCACCGCCAGATAACGCAGTTCGCCCGCGCTGGTATTGATGATCTGATGTGCCTTCTCCGGTCCGCCGGGTGGGCAGGCGATCACATCACCGGCGCGGATCGGAAAGCGCTCGTCTCCCAACCGCACCTCGCCCTCCCCGGCCACCACGTAGAACATTTCCTCGTTGACCCGATGGCTGTGGAATGGACTGCCGCGCATGCCCGGCGGCAGCGCATAGAGGCGATAACCGAGTTTCTGCGCACCCAGTTGCTGACCGATCCGCGCGATACGCTGCTGATAACGCCCGGCGGTATCGCCTTGCGGCGCGAGGGCTTCGGGTAGGGCTTCGAGTTCGACCTCGTTGAGGTTGAGGATGGGCGGATGCATGGGCGGCCTCGTTTAAGGTTTTTGTGATGGGCACGTCTGTGCGTGCTGGTTTTGAATAATAGACAACCAGATAAACCGAATTGAATTCATCGCAGGCAAGCCAGCTCCCACAAATCCGCGGTCGACTGCAATTTCTGCATCACTCCAGCCCCTGTGGGAGCTGGCTTGCCAGCGATGACGCCCCCGCAGCCACTACAGAAATCACTCAGCTGCGCGCAAAATCCACCGCCGCCGCAAACTGCGCCTCATTCGGCCGCACCCCGGTGTACAGCACAAACTGCTCGAGCGCCTGAATCGCGATCACCTCAAGCCCGGTGATCACTCGCTTGCCCTCGGCCCGCGCACGCACGATCAGCGGTGTTTCCGAAGGGATCGCCACCACGTCGAATACAGTCTCAGCCGCTTTGATCACTTCAGGTTCGAACGCCAGTTGCCCCGCCTCCGGCCCGCCGTCCATGCCTACCGGGGTGACATTGATCAGCATCTGCGGGCGCTCGTCACCCAGCTCGGCCTGCCAGCGATAACCCAGCGAATCCGCCAGGGCGCGTCCGGCGCGTTCGTTACGGGCGACAATCAAACCGTTCTTGTAGCCACCATCGCGCAGGGCGCTGGCCACCGCTTTGGCCATGCCGCCGCTGCCACGCAGGGCGAAGGTCGAATCTTTCGGCACCGCGTGGCTTTCCAGCAATTGCGCGACGGCGATGTAATCGGTGTTGTAGGCCTTGAGGTGGCCGCCAGTGTTGACGATGGTGTTGATCGACTGGATCGCCGCCGCCGACGCATCCAGCTCATCGACCAGCGCAATGCAGGCTTCCTTGAACGGCATCGACACGCCGCAGCCACGAATGCCCAGCGCCCGGATGCCACCGACCGCGCCGGTCAGGTCCTGGCTGCTGAACGCTTTGTAATAGAAATTCAGGCCCAGCTGTTCATACAAATGGTTGTGAAAACGCAGACCGAAATTCCCCGGCCGCCCGGACAGGGACATGCACAATTGGGTGTCTTTGTTCGGGTTCATCTGCATGAAACTTCTCCTTCAAACGCACTTTCGGATGGACGGGATTGGCCAGCCCACCGGGTTCTGAATCATCATTGAGGCTTGTTTGTGGCGCCGCGCAGCCGGGTAAAGAAGCCGCTACAGACCTTACACAAAATTTACCCAGCGGCTGTGCTGAATTTCGCAATTTTGCTGTCTTAGCTGTATCCCCGCGACAACTGTAGGCCTGATTCAGGCCGCGGCGCCGGGTCGAAGAACCGAGGACTTATCATGATTCGTAAACTTCCCATCATGGCTTTGTTGATTGGCGCACTTGCCGTCACCGGCCAGGCTGAAGCGGGTGGTGGCCATGGCTGGCAGGGCCCTGCAGTGTTTGGCGCGATTGTCGGCTCGGCCATCATCGGCTCGGCACTGATCAACCAGGATCGGCCGGTGTATGTGCAACAACAACCGGTTTATGTTCAGCCGCAACCGGTCTACGTGCAGCAACCGCCGCCACCGGTCTACTACCAACCCGCGCCGGTGTATGTACAACAACCGGTCTACGTCCAGCCGGCCCCCGTCTATTACGGCCCGCCTCGTGGTTATTACGGCCGTCCCCACGGCTACTACGGTGGCCCGCATGGCTACTACGGCGGTCCACGCTGGTAAGCGCAACGCAGAGCCCTGCTTTCGAGCGGGGCTTTTTATGACCGCTGGTCGGCGAGGGTCTGAAAAAATCGCGCCGAGGTCGCTGTGAGGACAGTGTGAGCAGCTAAAGTCGGCATGATGGAATCGACCGTTGGGCTTTTTTCATCAAACGGTCACCACTTTGTCATGACGGAACCGCAATCTGAATCCGTCCGTAAACAACAGATCGATAACAACAAGGACGACTGTATGCCCACCCAAAACCCGCACCGCATCGTTGGTCTGTGCACCTCGAGCAAGGTCTACAGCGCGCTCACCGAGCTCAAGCACCTGGAAGGCCATCGCTGCGCCAAGCTGCTGTCCCTGCTCGCCGAAAACCTTGTGCACAAGGGCCTGCTCAATGAACGCGAAGTCATGCACATGCTCGATCAAGTGGTGGAATGACGCCAGACCTCACTGGCATCAATGACCACTATCGAAAGCGTTGATTGTCCGTCGTGCCGGCAAATCCCTAAGGTAGCCCCATCAGTTTGATGGAGGTTTTCCCATGGCACAGGTTCAAATCATGTCGGTGATCGGCAGCGCAGTTCCGCTTCGCTGCGTGCATCCGGTTTGCTCGCTTGCTGGTATCTGGTGCGCGATGGCGAGCCGATCAGCGGCCCGCTCACCTCCTTGCCAGCAGCACAGGCCTTGTCGCAACAAGTCGCCAGCAACACTTTTCATGCCTAAGGCAGCTGCACCTTGGGCTTGGTCTCGACGAACAGCGCCCAGCTCGACAGGAACAATGCGGCAATCAGCGGCCCGATCACAAAGCCGTTGAGGCCGAAGACCGCGAGGCCGCCCAGGGTCGACACCAGAATCAGGTAATCGGGCATTTTCGTGTCCTTGCCCACCAGGATCGGGCGCAGCACGTTATCGACCAGGCCGATCACGAATACGCCGAACAAGCCCAGCACCACACCCTGCCAGATCATCCCGCTGAGCAGGAAGTACACCGCCACCGGCGCCCAGACAATCCCCGCGCCCACTGCTGGCAACAGCGACAGAAACGCCATCAGCACCGCCCACAGCAACGCGCTGGGAATGTCGAGAAACCAGAAGATCAGCCCGCCCAGCGCACCCTGGGTCACGGCCACTACCACGTTGCCCTTGACCGTCGCGCGCACCACGCGGTTGAACTTCAGTTGCAGACGACGCTTGTGGTTTTCCTCCAGTGGCACGGCGGTGCGCATCTTGCGCGCCAGCTCGGGGCCGTCTCGCAGAAAGAAAAACAGCAGATACAGCATGATGAAAAAGCTCACCACGAATTCAAACGTGCCCTGGCCGAAACTGAACGCCTGAGTCGCCAGCACCTGGCTGCCCTGCATCGCCGTTTTGACGATTTTCTCGCGCAGGCTGTCGAGTTCGCCCATGCCGAAGCGGTCGAGCAAGTGCTGAAAGTACGGCGGCAGGCTGTGCTTGAACTGCGCCAGATAGGCGGCGATGTCCAACTCACCGCTTTCGATGTTCTTGTAAACCGTCGCGCCTTCCTGCACCAGCAGGATGCTGACGATGATCACTGGCAGAATCGCGATCACCAGGCACAGGCTCAAGGTGCACAGCGAGGTCACGTTGCGTGGCCAGCCGAATTTCAGCTGCACCTTGCGCTGCACCGGCGCAAACAGAATGCCGAGGATCACAGCCCAGAACACCGCGCCGTAAAACGGCAGCAGAATCCAGATAAAGGCCACCGTGACCAGCACCAGCAGCACTGTCAGGGATTTGAATTGCAGACTCTTTTCGTTCATATCCGGTCCATGTCAGTCAGGCGTCACGCACGCCCGCCCCACTTAGTCAGCCGCCGCGCGCGCGAGTGCCATGTTTATTCATGGAGCATAGATCCAGATCAATAAACCCTCGCAACAGCTGCCCTACCCTGCGCGGCTTTTGCGACCGACAGCCAAATGCAGACTCTCATTGCCCCCGAGCTTCTCGCCCCGCCGGCACCCTGAAAAACATGCGTTACGCCTTCGCCTACGGCGCCGATGCGGTCTACGCCGGCCAGCCGCGCTACAGCCTGCGGGTGCGCAACAACGAATTCGACCACGCCAACCTGGCGCTGGGCATTCGAGAGGCGCAGGCGCAGGGCAAGCGCTTCTACGTGGTGGTCAACATCGCCCCGCACAACGCCAAACTGAAGACGTTCCTCAAGGACCTGGCGCCGGTGATCGAGATGGCCCCGGATGCGCTGATCATGTCCGATCCGGGCCTGATCATGCTGGTGCGCCGGCATTATCCGCAGATGCCGATTCACCTGTCGGTACAGGCCAATACGGTGAATTGGGCGAGCGTCGAGTTCTGGCAGCAACAGGGGCTGAGCCGGATCATTCTTTCGCGCGAACTGTCCCTGGAAGAAATCGGTGAAATCCGCGAGCAGGTGCCAGGCATGGAGCTGGAAGTATTCGTGCATGGCGCGCTGTGCATGGCCTATTCCGGGCGCTGCCTGCTGTCCGGTTACATGAACAAACGCGATGCCAATCAGGGCACCTGCACCAACGCCTGCCGCTGGAAATACACGGCGCAGGAAGCCACGCAAAACCAGCTCGGCGAGATCGTCCAGACCTTTCAACCCGAGCCTACGCTAGGCCTCGGCGCACCGACCGACCAGGTCTTTCTGTTGCAGGAAACCAACCGGCCCGAGGCATTGATGCCAGCCTTCGAAGACGAACACGGCACCTACATCATGAACGCCAAGGACCTGCGCGCCGTGCAGCATGTCGAGCGGCTGACGCGCATGGGCGTGCATTCGCTGAAGATCGAGGGCCGGACCAAATCGCACTTCTACTGCGCACGCACCACGCAGGTGTATCGCCGGGCGATTGATGATGCGGTGACCGGGCGCGCGTTTGATCGCAGCCTGATGCTGGATCTGGAGTCGCTGGCCCAGCGCGGCTACACCGAAGGTTTTCTGCGCCGCCATGTGCATGACGAATATCAGAACTACCAGCACGGCAGTTCCGTGTCGGAGCGTCAGCAGTTCGTTGGCGAGCTGACCGGCGAGCGCCGGGATCGCCTGGCCGAGGTGAAAGTGAAGAATCGTTTTGCCGTAGGCGATCATCTGGAACTGATGACGCCCAAGGGCAATTTCCATTTTGATCTGCATGAGTTGCAGAGTGTCAGCGGCCAAGCGATCAAAGTGGCGCCGGGGGACGGGCATACGGTGTACGTGCCGATACCGGACGCGGTGGACTTGCGCTTTGGGTTGTTGATGCGGGATTTGCGAGTTGGTTGACTGGCGATCCTGTCTGGCAATCGCAGCATGGCCGTGATTTGCTGGTGAAGCCGATGCCGTCTTCGCGAGCAGGCTCGCTCCCACAGTGAATGACAAAAACTCCCTGTGGGAGCGAGCCTGCTCGCGAAGAGGCCGGCGAACTCAGCAAAAACACCAGACCTCAGCACCTATCATCCGACAACGATCACTGTCGCAACCTTGCGTCGGCAAACTCCTCCCGCAACATCCCCACAAACGCCTCCCGCGCGGGGTGCACGCCTGCATTCTCATGCCAGTAAAACAAATTCTCGATCGCCGTCAGTTCGGCAAATTCATGACCCACGCAGCCCGCACCTTTGGCGTACTGCTCGAACACGCCCTTGGGCACCAGCGCCACCCCGGCACCGGCGCTGACGCAGCCGACAATCGCTCCGTAACTGGCCAGACTGACAATCGGCAGCGCCTGCCCCTGACGCAGCAACCAATGCTCAAGTGCCGCGCGGTACGGGCACCCCTGCGGCCACATGAATACGGTTTTGTCTTGCAGATCCGCGATGCCACGCACCGGTCCGAATGACGTCGAAGCGATCAGCAATAACTCCTCGCGATACATCGGCGTACGTCTGAGCTGAGCACGTTCGACATCCACCGCCACGATCGCGCCATCGAGACGATGGTTGACAGTGTCGTCGAGCAACTGGCTCCAGGTTCCGGTGGTCAGTTCCAGTGCGACTTGCGGGTAGCGCTTGTGGAATTTCGCCAGCAGCCGCGGCAAGCGCCCGGTCGCCGAGGACTCGATCGCGCCAATACGCAGCGGTCCGGACGGCTCGGCGGCCGGGTCGAGCGCGCGTTTGGCTTCGACGGTCAGCGCCAGAATCTTTTCCGCATAAACCAGAAAGGTCTGCCCCGCCGGGCTGATGCGCAACCCGCGCCCCTCGCGCAAGAACAGCGCTACGCCCAATTCGGTCTCCAGCGCTTTGATCCGCGCAGTAATATTCGATGGCACGCAGAACAGCTTTTCGGCGGCGCGAGCAATGCTGCCGACTTCGGCCACAGTCTTGAACATGCGGATTTGCGCCAGCTCCATAATCATCACTCTGAGTGAACAGTCAGCGCAGTATAAGTCAGTTGTGACGAATGATCGGGCGCCCGGATACTCGGCGCATCCACTGCCTTGGTGCCTCGATCATGACTTCAACTTCTAACTGCAAAATTATCCTGGCCATGGCGTTTGTCATCGGCTGCTGGGGCTATTCGCCTACTGGCATTCACATCGGCTTGCAAGGGTATGAGCCCGGACATCTGGCCTTGCTGCGTTTTCTGCTGGCCTCGCTGTTGATGGCGCTGATCGCCATCGTCAAGGGCATTCGCCTGCCGCAGTGGCGCGATGTGCCGTTGCTGTTTGCCTTGGGCTTCTTTGCCGTCAGCCTGCATCACGTCGCCCTGAACATCGGCCAGCAAAACATCAGTGCCGGGGCTTCCAGCGTGCTGGCGCAATCGAGCCCGCTGTTCAGCACGCTGCTGGCGCGATTCGTCTTTGAGGACTGCGTCAGCATCTGGCGCTGGGGTTGCGTGTTGCTTGGATTTGTCGGCGTGGTGATCGTGGTCAGTGGCGATAGAGGCCTGGGCGCTATCGATGCCCATGGCTTGCTGATTTTGTTGGCGGCGCTTTCCTGGAGCATCTATTTCGCCCTGCAAAAGCATCATGCGCGGCGGTATGACGGTTTCAGCCTGGGCTGCTACGCGGTGTGGTCGGGGACGTTGCTGTTGCTGATTTATCTGCCGGGGCTGGCTGACGCCGTGATGCAGGCGCCGGCGCGTGCGCAGTGGGCGGTGCTGATGTTGGGGATGTTTCCCAGCGCTCTGGCGTATCTGGCCTGGGGCTTCGTGCTCAAGCATGTGGATTTGAGCCGAGCGACGATGACTTTGTATCTGATACCGCCGACAGCCATGGGAATCGCGTCGTGGGGATTGGGGGAACGGCCGACGTTGATGGTTCTGATGGGGGCGGTGGTGGTGTTGATCAGTGTGTTGGCGTTGAATCTGGAGCGTGGGCCTGGGGTCGTTCGGGCAGTTGAGACCAAGGCGTGAATCTGCTGTGAATCCGATGCCGTCTTCGCGAGCAGGCTCGCTCCCACAGTGGATGACGCAAATTCCCTGTGGGAGCCTGCTCGCGAAAAATCCAGACCTCAGCGCATATCATCCGACAACGGTGTCGGCTCATCCGCCGGCGGTACATCGTCGTCATCCGGCGGATCCTTCCAGTCGTCCGGACGGTCGGCATCGCTCAGTGGATCGCGCCCCGGGTCCATCCCCGGCGGCGCATCGTGATCGCTCAGCGTCGGCTCGTCGGTGCCGGATACGGGGCGGGTCTGGTCGGTGGGCGCCATGCCACCGGGAACAAGTGCGTCATCAGCCATGCTGCACCTCACAATACAGGCCCGGATTATCCAGGACGTATTACTTGGAAGCGCGGATGTCGAGGGCGTGCGGTAGATCAGACCAGCGGCATCAGCCCTGGGCGATAAAGCGATCGCGACTGTTGGTCAGGTGCAGCCACATGGCGGCGCGGGCGGCATCGGCGTCCTGACGCTTGATCGCATTCAGAATCGCCTCGTGTTCCAGATTCGCCAAGTGTCCGAGCTTGCTCAGATCCGCCGCGCCGCGTTCGGCGGCATTCAGCCGATTGCGCGGGATCATCGCGTTGCCCAAGTGCTGCATGATCTCGCTGAAACAAGCGTTGCCGGTGGCCTCGGCGATCAACAGATGAAAACGCCGATCGGCCTCCACGCAACTGTCGTTGTTGGCCAGCAGCCGTTGATAGTCATCCAGCGCCTGACGCATTTGCTGCAACTGCTGCTCACTGCGTCGCTGCGCGGCCAACGCCGCCGCTTGCGTCTCCAGACCCATGCGCAATTCGAGGATGCTGCGCACACCGAGCGCCGTGTCGACATTCAGGCGCAGGCCCTGCTCCGCTGCGCGCTCGATCACGAAGGTACCGATGCCATGGCGCGTCTCGACCAGCCCCGAGGCCTGCAACTTGGAAATCGCCTCGCGCACCACCGTGCGGCTGACCCCGTGTTCCTGAACGATGGAATTCTCCGACGGCAGTTTGTCACCGGGCGACAGTTGTCCGAGCAGGATGCTCTGGGTGAGCTTTTCCACCAGGTCATGAGCGAGATTGTGCGTGCGTTTGCGCGCGGGGGCGTCGAGGTCTTCTTGCATGGTCAGTTCCGGAGATCGGGGCTTGCCGATCGTAACACTGCGGGATGACGGTTGAGATTGATTTTAGCGGTTGAGAGCCCCCACAACTTGTATGACAACACTCAATTAACTCAGGTCTGTTAAGCGGCCTGCCTACGCGCACCCCAACCATAAGTCCAAAGGGGCGCCCCATCATGCTTGCCAATCGCCCAATAAATACGGCGTATAACTGAATTTTCGTATAAAAATCCGAACGCTCATAAGAATTTAATCACCTCCGCCCACTTGTAGGACAAAATAGCCCAGTTGTATGATGTCTATCAACAACGCAGCACCCGGTCCTACCCGCATAAAAATAATCAGTGGGAGAAACATCAGTGAAAACCTCCATCTCGGGGATGCAGGAAAGCGTTGATCCGACGCTCGCCTCAGCCATCTCCAAAGTCAAACGCCACGTCCTGCCGCTCTTCGTGATCATGTTCATCGTCAATTACATTGACCGGGTGAACATCGGTTTCGTCCGCACCCACATGGAAACCGATCTGGGCATTGGTGCTGCCGCCTATGGCTTCGGCGCCGGGCTGTTCTTTATCGGTTACGCGCTGTTCGAAGTGCCTTCGAACATGCTTCTGCAAAAAGTCGGCGCACGCATCTGGCTGACCCGCATCATGTTCACCTGGGGCATAGTCGCCGCCTGCATGGCGTTCATCCAGAACGAAACCCACTTCTACATTTTGCGTTTCCTGCTCGGTGTCGCCGAGGCCGGATTCTTTCCCGGGGTGATCTATTACTTCACCCGTTGGCTGCCAGGCGTCGAGCGTGGCAAGGCGATCGCGATCTTTCTCAGCGGCTCGGCCGTGGCCTCGCTGATCTCCGGTCCGCTGTCCGGCCTGCTACTGCAGATCAATGGCCTGGGCATGCACGGCTGGCAGTGGATGTACTTCATCGAGGGGATGTTCTCGGTGTGCCTGTGCGTCTTTGTCTGGTTCTGGCTGGATGCAAAACCCCACGACGCAAAATGGCTGAGCCGCGCCGAACAGGATGCGCTGGTCAGCGCCATCGACGACGAGCAAAAGGCCCGCGAAGCCGCGACGCCGATCCGGCCGTCGCTGGGCAAACTGCTCAAGGACCGGCAGATCATTCTGTTCTGCCTGATCTACTTCTTCATTCAGCTGACCATTTACGCGGCGACCTTCTGGCTGCCGAGCATCATCAAGAAGATGGGCGAACTCAGCGACGTGCAGGTCGGCCTGTTCAACTCGATTCCATGGTTGCTGTCGATCGTCGGCATGTACGCCTTCGCCTCGCTGTCGGCGAAGTGGAAACATCAACAAGCTTGGGTCGCCACTGCCCTGTTGATCGCCGCAGCCGGCATGTTCATGTCCACCACGGGCGGGCCGATCTTTGCCTTCGTCGCGATCTGCTTTGCGGCACTGGGTTTCAAATCCGCCTCGTCGCTGTTCTGGCCGATTCCCCAGGCTTATCTGGACGCTCGTATCGCGGCGGCAGTGATCGCGCTGATCAACTCGGTGGGCAACCTAGGCGGCTTCGTCGCGCCGACCACCTTCGGCCTGCTGGAGCAACACACCGGCTCGATCCAGGGCGGCCTCTATGGTCTGGCCGCGACTTCGATCATCGCCGCAATCATCGTCTTCGCCGCGCGCACCACGCCCAAACCCGCTGCTGAAAAGGCTGTGGCCGACGCCGCGCCGAAACACGCCTGACTTCGTCTCGACAAGGAAAACAACAATGACTGTTCATGACACCGCCAAAGCTCCGATCATCACCGACATGCAAGTGATTCCGGTGGCCGGTCACGACGGCATGCTGCTCAACCTGAGCGGCGCCCACGGGCCGTTTTTCACCCGCAACATCGTCATCCTCAAGGACAACGCCGGCCACACCGGCGTCGGCGAAGTGCCCGGTGGCGAGCGCATTCGCCAGACCCTGGAAGACGCGCGCAATCTGGTGGTCGGCAGCCCCATCGGCACCTACCAGAAGATCCTCAACCAGGTGCGCCAGACCTTCGCCGACCGCGATGCCGGTGGCCGTGGCCTGCAGACGTTCGACCTGCGCATCACCATTCACGCGGTCACCGGCCTGGAAGCCGCCCTCCTCGACCTGCTCGGCCAGCATCTCGACGTGCCGGTGGCGGCGCTGCTCGGTGAAGGCCAGCAACGCGACGAAGTGAAGATGCTCGGTTATCTGTTTTACGTTGGCGATCAACACGAAACCGATCTGGCCTATCGCAGCGAACCGGATGCCGACAACGACTGGTTCCGTGTCCGCCACGAGAGAGCCATGACCGCCGAAGCAGTGGTGCGCCTGGCCGAGGCCGCGCACGCCAAGTACGGTTTCAAGGATTTCAAACTCAAGGGCGGCGTGCTCAGTGGCGATGCCGAAATCGAAGCGGTGACGGCACTGGCCGAGCGCTTCCCAGACGCGCGGATTACCCTCGATCCGAACGGCGCCTGGTCACTGAAAGAGGCGATCCGTTTGTGCCGCGATCAGCATCACGTGCTCGCCTACGCCGAAGACCCGTGCGGTGCCGAAAACGGTTATTCCGGGCGCGAAGTCATGGCTGAATTCCGCCGCGCCACCGGGCTGAAAACCGCGACCAACATGATCGCCACCGACTGGCGTGAAATGGGCCACGCGATTCAGTTGCAGTCAGTGGACATCCCGCTGGCCGACCCGCACTTCTGGACCATGCAGGGTTCGGTACGCGTCGCGCAGATGTGCCATGAGTGGGGCCTGACCTGGGGCTCGCATTCCAACAACCACTTCGATATTTCCCTGGCCATGTTCACCCACGTCGCCGCCGCCGCACCGGGCGAGATCACCGCCATCGACACCCACTGGATCTGGCAGGACGGCCAGCGCCTGACCAAGGCACCGCTGCAGATTGTCGATGGTCTCGTGCAGGTGCCGAAAAACCCGGGCTGGGCGTGGAGCTGGACATGGATCAAGTGGCCAAGGCCCACGAACTGTACAAAGGCATGGGCCTCGGCGCGCGGGATGACAGCGTGGCAATGCGGTTCCTGATTCCGGGGTGGAAATTCGATAACAAGCGGCCGTGTCTGGTGCGGTGAGAAAAATCGAGGATTAAAGCCCGGCCCTGTAATTCAACTGATAAACCTGTGGGAGCTGGCTTGCCAGCGATAGCGGTGGGTCAGCCAGCATCAATGTTGGCCATTGCGACCCCATCGCTGGCAAGCCAGCTCCCACAGGGAATGAGGTGAATCAGGCAGAAATTTGCAGCAACCACGCCTTGAACGCTTTCATCGCCACCGTTTCCGCTCGCGATTGCAACCGCGTCAGCCAGTAACTGCCGGTGGTGATCTCGATCGCAAACGGCTGGCAAATCGCATCTGCTGCCAGTTGCCGGGCGAACATCAGCGGTGGCGCCAACGCCACCCCGCCGCCCTGCAATGCGGCTTCCATCATCGCCAGCGACGAATCGAACACGATGCTTTGCGGTGGCGCGGCCTGCGTCGCCAAACCTGCCGCGTGAAACCACTCTGGCCATTCATCGGTGCGATAGGAACGCAGCAAGGTCTGCTGCAACAAGTCAGCCGGCGAGCGCAGTTGCCGGGCAATCTCCGGCACGCACAACACCGACAATGGCGCATCGAGCAAGCGTGTCGCCTCAATGCCATGCCAGGCGCCAGCACCGAAACGAATCGCATAATCCAGTCCCTCCGCCGCCACATCCACCCGGTTGTTATTGGTCGACAGACGTAAATCTATAAGCGGATATTTCCCCCGAAAGTCCGCCAGCCTCGGCAACAACCAGCCCACGGCAAACGTGCCCACTGCGCCGACCGTCAGCATGTCGCGATACTGCCCCCGGCCAGACGCTCGAGCATCTGTGCAATATGATCGAATGAGGTGCTGAGCACCGGCAGCAAGGTTTCGCCTTCACTGGTCAGCATCAGCCCACGGGGCAGGCGTTTGAACAGGGTCAGGTTGAGTTGCGCTTCCAGGCTTTTGACCTGATGGCTCACCGCCGCTTGTGTCACGCACAACTCGACGGCAGCACGGGTGAAGCTCAGGTGGCGCGCCGAGGCTTCAAACGCGCGCAGAGCGTTGAGCGGCAGTTGCGGTCGAATCATGCGTTGCCTCAAATTTTTCTAATGGCTCGTGCGAATTTTCATCGTTTGTCGAGGGCCGGCGAAGTGCCTAAATTGGCCGCGCTGATCGGCCGCCCGATGAAAAATCACCCGCAGTGTAGCGGGATACAACAATCAACACTCATGGAGAGTGATTCACTCATGCGTTTCTTAAAACCGAGCAAGGCCTTTTTCTATAGTGCTTTCACCCTGCTGTTCGTCAGCGCTGCCAGTCATGCCGTCACGCCGAGCGATGCGCAATTGCAGGCACTGATCAGCCAAGCCGTGACCCCGGTGATGCAACAAAACAGCATTCCGGGGCTGACCGTGGCGATCACGCTGAACGGCCAGGCGCATTACTTTAACTACGGAGTCGCCGCGAAAGACACCGGAAAAAGGTCAGCGAAAACACCTTGTTCGAAGTCGGCTCGGTGAGTAAAACCTTCACCGCCACCCTCGCCGGTTACGCCCAGGCCACAGGCAAACTCGACCTGTCGAGCAAGGCCAGCCAACTCTGGCCGGAGCTCAAGGGCAGCGCCTTCGACAACATCAGCGTGCTGCAACTGGGCACCTACAGTGCTGGCGGTCTGCCGTTGCAATTTCCTGCTGAGGCGGATTCTTCCGACAGGATGCTCGGCTATTACCAACAATGGAAACCGCAGTTTCCCGCCGGCAGCCATCGCCTGTATTCCAACCCGAGCCTGGGCCTGTTCGGCTACCTGACGGCGAAAAGCCTCGGCCAGCCGTTCGACCAGGCCATGACGCAAACCCTGCTGCCGAAACTCGGCTTGCAGCACACCTTCCTCAGCGTGCCGGCAGCGCAGTCGAAGCTTTACGCCCAAGGCTACGACAGCGCCGACCAACCGGTACGCGTCAGCCCCGGCGCCCTCGACGCCGAAGCCTACGGCATCAAAACCAGCGCCGCCGACCTGCTGCGCTACGTTCAGGCACAGCTGAAACCGGCCAGCCTCGCGCCGGATCTGCACCAAGCCATCGCCAACACCCACATCGGTTATTACCGCGTCGGCGACATGACCCAAGGCCTGGGCTGGGAGCGCTACACCTACCCGATCAGTCTGGAAAAACTGCAGAACGGCAACTCGACCCCAATGGCCATGGAGCCGCACAAAGTCGAGTGGCTGACTCCACCGCAAACTGAACCGGCCAATGTGCTGTTCAACAAAACCGGTTCAACACGAGGCTTTGGCGCGTATGTAGCGTTTGTGCCGTCGCGGGACATGGGCATCGTGATTCTTGCCAACAAAAACTACCCGAACGTCGAACGGGTGAAGATTGCGCACACGGTTTTCGAGGCGTTGGCGGATTAAGAGCAAAAGATCGCAGCCTGCGGCGGCTCCTATAGGATCGGGTTTTCACTCGGTTGATGGTGGAGCTGCCGCAGGCTGCGATCTTTTTCGTTTCAGCGCTTAAAGCTGCGCCTGCAAGCGCCAGCCAATGACATCCATCAAGTCACAGCTATCGCGCAACGGAATCGCCAGCACCCGGGCGAAATCCTGCAACAGCAATGCATCGTGTCCCTTGCCCTCGTCCAGCGAAAGGCTCTCCATCAGCTGCGTCACACAGCGCAAGCGGTAAGCCGCGGTGCCGTGCAACACGTCGATGGGGGCTTCGCTGTCGATCAGCACACAGGGAATTTTGCAGTCAATCCCGGTGATCGGTATGTAGCGCGCCATGGTAGAACCTCCTGTTCAATGTTGAGTCGCCGTTGCGGGTGAATCGAGATTGTCCAGCGCGCGGTTGACCAGCAGTTCACCGACCACCGCCAACTGCTGGATCGACAACGTCAGGCTGCGCTGCGCACCGCTCAATTCACAGGCAAGGTCGGTGGTCAGTACGTTCAGTGAGGCAAGGGTTTCGCAAGCATGGCTCAGCAGTGTCGCCGTGTCGATGTCGGGGAGAATGGTGAAGACGTGGCTGATGGGATCGGGTTGGCCGGGGTGGCGCAGACGCGGGTTATTGGAGTCGAAGGAGCTTGAATCCATGGGGGATTCGGGGGATTTGGAGTGTGTTTTTTCATGTGTTGATTACCGTTGTGGATTGTAGGAAACACTACCTGTCTCACTTCCACATGAGGGTGGCAGCTGTACGCAGGTGTGGAAGACCAGGCCAATCCACCAATACCCGGCGCACTCGAGAGTGCTCCTGCGCACAGCCGCCAAAACGCGGCGATGTTGACATAAAACCCGTCGACATGCGCTTTTGAGACATTGATGGATGTAACCGAACAACCGGACTTCCACATCCGACCACTGTGTTTTTCAGCGGCCAAAAGAGGTTATCCCCCTGCGCCACAACGCACCAGTTCACCACGGCCGCCGCGTCTTGCAGGAAAAATCCACAGAGATTGAAGGCGATTTGTGTCAGACATTTCGGCAGGCACATCCTGCAACGAGTTTTGATTAGCGGATAAATTCGTTGTATCTACACTGATCGATTCAATCCGGGGACGGTGATGACATAATGCGCATAACTTCATATCGACAGAATCTAAGGGTGACGCATTGCAAGTTTTCAGCCTAAGCCTTACCGATGTCGGCCGGTTCGCCGATCTGACGATCTACTTGGCACCGACCTCCAAGAATCCATCCAATGTGACAGTGTTGGTGGGGAACAACGGGGCTGGCAAAACCACGGTTTTGAAATCGCTTGCGACATCCTTGAGCTGGCTGGTCGCCAGGATCCGTTCCGAAAAAGGTGTCGGAAGTCCCATAACTGATGATGTTATTCGTAACAATAGTTCTATTGCGATGATTAACGTCGCTGTGATCGACACATGCAATGCGCAGTCCGAAACACTTGAGGAATGGGCAAAAGAAATTTTGTTTAGCTGGACAGTTGCCCGCGGCAAAAGAGGACGAAAGTCTGCGTCTCATAGCGTGTTGGCGGACGCTACCTTAGTAGCCGATCACTATCGCACTCAACTTTTAGGCGACGACAGCGCTTCCCTACCACTGATTGCCTACTACCCAGTTGAACGCTCCGTTCTTGAAATACCGCTAAAAATTCGCACCAAACATTCCTTTGACCAACTCGATGGTTACGATAACTCACTCAACAGAGGCGTTGATTTTCGCCGTTTTTTCGAATGGTTTCGCCAGCGCGAAGACAGTGAGAACGAGACAGGTATTTCAGATACCGCACTGACCGAAATTTCTGAAATATTCGGTTCAAACAGTGACGTATGGAAGACTCTTGCCGAGTTAAGGGCATCCACCAGAGATCGCCAACTAATAGCGGTACGCTCAGCCATAAGCGCATTTATGCCAGGCTTTAGCAATCTGCGCGTCAAACGCAAACCACGACTACACATGGCAATAGATAAGGACGGCGTCACTCTAAACGTCGCCCAACTCTCTCAAGGTGAGAAATCGATAATGGCACTCGTCGGCGATATTGCTCGTCGTTTGGCGATGATGAATCAATCGATGGAAAACCCACTGCACGGTGACGGCATCGTGCTCATCGACGAGGTCGATTTGCACCTGCACCCGAAGTGGCAACGCAGCCTGATCCGTCAGTTGAGCGAAACGTTCCCGAACTGCCAGTTCGTACTAACTACCCACTCCCCCTCGTCATCAGCGATGCTAAGGAGGTGCTGGTTTACGTACTCAATGACGGCGAACTCCACGAACACAACGGCCTTTACGGACTCGACGCCAATCAGATACTGCTGGAAGTCATGGACACCGATATCCGCAACAGCGACGTGCAGAAGCGCCTGAATCGGCTCCTGAAGGAAGTACAGGATGGAAATCTGGATAAAGCCAAATTGCTGTTCGCTGAGCTTTCCTCAGAGCTCCCCGAAGGTCATATCGAACTAGCGAAAGCCGCTCTACTGATCCGCAAGCTGGAGTTGCGTCGTGCGTAAGATAATCAAAGGAGCTGAGCCGGACTCATTTGCGAAATGGAAGCTGAAAAACAAGACCGCCACCTACCCTGACCTTCCGCACGAAGAACGTCAAACCGTCAGGGCCGCTTGCGTCACCGAGCAGTTCGGACTTTGCGCTTATTGCTGTCAGTCCATCACGGTCGATGGTTCCCACAATGAGCATGTTGAAGCTCAGAATCGCGTCCACAACCGCACATTGGATTTCACCAACATCGTAGCCAGTTGCGAGAATCGCCCTCATTGCGGGCACGGTCGAGGAACGCAGCCGTTGGGGCTGACTCCTTTCATGGATGAGTGTGAAACCGAACTCAAGTTTTACCTTTCAGGCTTGGTCGCGGGAAAAACTGCACGCGCAAAAGATGCCATAGAAACGTTGAATCTGGGCCACACCGAAGAGAGCAATCGCGCTCTTATCGGCAGAAGAAGAACCTTGGTTGAAGCGCTGATTTATAAGGTTGGGGTCCAACCCGGCGAATTGCCGGAGATTGAAGACAAGGAAATACTCGACCTGCTCCTGGATGATTTACTTCTGCCGAAAGCGCAAAAGCTCGAACCCTTCTCGCCCGTGCTAGTAAACATCATTCGCCAGATGCCAGCGTAAAAAGGGGCGAGAAGATAAATCTTCTCGCCCCTTTTTTACGCTTATGAAACATCTCTCAAAAACCGATCAATCATCCGGCATCTGCGGCGGCTTGCTCGGTTTTGCCGGTTTGCTGCCCTTCGCGCCTTTAGCCGGTTCCGGCTCGGTGGTGGCAGGCGTTTGTGCGGCGGCCGCAGCGGCGGCTTCTTTTTCGGCCATGGGCATGGCGTCGATGGTTTCGAAGATTTTCGCCAGGCTCAATGCCTTGGCTTCATCACCCGAGGCGGAGAGCTTGGTTTCGCCGTCCTTGCCCACCAGGAACACTTTCGGATAAGCCCCCGCGCCGAGCTTCAGCGAGCGCAGCAGGGCCATGGTGTCCTGCTGGCCCATGTCCTTGCCGTCGAGCTGGCCGGACATGCTGAGAATGGTGTAGACCTTGATGTTGCGGTCGGTGACGCCCTTTTTGTTGGCCGGGTCTTCCAGTGCCTTTTTCAGGCTCAGCCACACCGGGTCGACGGTGCTTTGCGCAATCACGATCAGCGGGCGGGCGCGGCCCACGTCCCCGGCCAGGGGTGAATCGCTGTCGGCGGCGAACAGGGGGCCGGCGATTGCCAGCAAGAGGGTCAGGGTCAGGGACCTGATGAGCATGCGCATCTCCTTTTGATATCCACGCACTACTGATTGCGCATCGTGGCGATTGTTCCGGCGGCGTCTGGCAAAAGGCATTGCCCTGTCAGAAGCTTAGGTCAGGGAGAACTTTGCGCAACATGGCGCGAGCGATCATCGGCACATCCCTACAGCCGCTGCATTGGAAGTGTTTTCTCCAGGCTGACTCAGAACGCCAACTTGTAACCAATCAACACCAGCATCGTCGCCAGGCACGGGCGCAGGACTTCGTCGGAGATGCGACCGGTCAGGTGGCTGCCGAGCCAGATGCCGGGCAGCGAGCCCATCAGCAGGAAACCCAGCACGCCCCAATCCATGTTGCCCATGCTGGCGTGGCCGAGGCCGGCGACGAGGGTCAGTGGTACGGCGTGGGCGATTTCGGTGCCGACCAGGCGGCGGGTTGGCAGTAGCGGGTAGAGGATGAACAAGGCGACGGTGCCGAGTGCGCCGGCGCCGATCGAGGTCAGCGCGACCATGGTGCCGAGGATCAGACCGGTGATCACCGTCATGATATTCAGGCGCGAACCGCTCGGGTTGTAGTTGCCACCCGCGCGTTTGTGGGCGAATTCGAGCAAGCGTTTCTTGAAGAAGATTGCCAGGGCGGTGGCGAACAGGACGAAGCCGAGCGCCTGTTTGATGATGGCGTTCATCGCGTCCGGCGCGGTGTGCAGGGTGCTGAGGAACCACAGGGTCATGGCCACGGCCGGTACGCTGCCAAGGGTCAGCCAGCCGGTGATGGCCCAATCGATATTCTTGTTCTTCCTGTGAACGAGGACGCCGCTGGATTTGGTGATCGCGGCGTACAACAGGTCAGTCCCCACTGCCGTCGCCGGGTTGATACCGAACCACAGCAGGATCGGCGTCATCAACGAACCGCCGCCGACACCGGTCATGCCGACGATGAACCCTACTACCAGCCCGGCAATCACCAGGCCGAAATTTGCCAATTCCATTCAAGCGTCCAAAAAACGACAGGAAAAATCTGGCCCGCAGCATAGCGATTTTTCTTATAACCACATATATCGATGCGGTCTATCGTTATGCCATATCGAACTCACCGTAGATCCCTGTGGGGGCTTTGCGCTACAGCTCACTGCACCGGCAAGAAATTCAGGAACAGCAGACTCTGCGCGTAATTCAGGCCGATCCTGCGATAGCGCTCATCGAGCATCTGCGTGAGCAGATCCAGGCGCGCGACGATTTTGCTGAATTCGGTGGCGAAGCTGAGGTTGCTGCCCTCCTCCGAGATTTCGTTGGAGAACAGCAATGGCTGGCCTTCCTTGTTCTGTCGTTGCGACAAAATCCACATGGCTTTTTCGATGTTGCGCGCGGCGTTGTGCACGAACGTCGGGTTGATCGCGTCGGTCATGTAGAACTCGGTGCGATTGCCGTGGGCGGTAACCAGCATGCTGCCGATCGCGTAGATGAAGGCGCCGACGCGGTCGCCGAGGAACTCCGGGCTCATCGCATAGCTCAGCGCCGCCAGGTCCTTGCGCCCGCCCAGCACGGGCAACGGTTGCTGCTGCTCGACGGCGAGACGCACCTGTTTCACGGCGGCGTTGACGGTGAGGAAGCCGGATTTTCGCAGCTCTTCCGGGTTGCGCAAATAGAGCTTGCCCATCAGCCGGTAAAGGCTGTCGAGGTTGTCGCGCATCGCCAGAGTGGCCATGCGGTCGACGCTGGTCTGCAAAAATTCCTGCGGTTGCCCTTCACGCATCTGATTGAAGAAGCCGTTGCCGTTCTGGTGGCTGCAGCCGCCGAGCAACAGCGAGACCAGGCAGGCCAGCAGCAGGCACGGGCGGCGGTGAGCGACGGTGATCAGGGCAAAAACACTCGACATGTAATCTCGGACAGGCACATTCCTGTGCGGCGGGAGTCACCGCATCCTGGCCATGCATAGAGCCACCGATTGCGAAAAAGTGCAGTGCCTGGGACGTTTACCGACCTTCGGTGATTCCCGGCCCGGCAATTAGTCGGACTTTATACTTGCCAACACCGGTAAATCCGCTATAAATCTTCTCTCTCTACTCAAATAGCATGACTAGTGACAGGTAGGCGCTGCCTTCGGCAGCTCCTACGGTCAATACGAAAACAACAACAAAAAGGAAGGTCAACCATGCTTCAATCCCGTCACCTGCTCTCCGGCCTCGGACTGTCCCTGATGATCGCTACCCTTTCCGCCAACGCGGCGGGCCTGACCGCTGAACATAAAGCCTTCGGCAAAACCAATGACGGCACGCCCGTTGAACAGTACATCCTGCGCAACAGCCACGGCATGCAAGCCACCGTCATCACCTACGGCGCGACCCTGCAAGCGCTGAAAGTCGCTGACAAACACGGCAAGTTCGACGACATCGTGTTGGGTTTTGACGACGTGCAGGGTTACCAGAAAGGCACCGCGTACTTCGGCGCGACCATCGGCCGCTTCGGCAATCGCCTGGCCGAAGGCGCTTTCGAACTTGATGGCAAGCGCTATCAAGTGCCGCAGAACGACAAATCCAACGCCTTGCACGGCGGCCCCGAAGGTTTCGACAAGAAAGTCTGGAAGGCAAAAGAGACCAAGGACAAGGATTCGGTTGGCGTAACCCTGACCTATCTGTCGGCCGACGGTGAGATGGGTTTCCCGGGCAATCTGACCACCGAAGTCACCTATCGCCTGACCGACAACAACGAACTGCGCATCGACTACAAGGCCAGCACCGACAAGCCGACCGTGCTCAACCTGACCAACCACAGCTACTTCAACCTGGCCGGCGCCGGCAATGGCGACATTCTCAAGCAAGTCGCCATGATCAACTCCAGCCATTACACGCCGGTCACCGCGAAACTGATCCCGACCGGAGAGCTGGCGCCTGTGGCCGGCACGCCGATGGACTTCAGCAAACCGACGGCGATCGGCACGCACATCAAGGCTGATCATCCGCAGCTGAAATTCGCCGAGCCGAAACAGGGCGGCTTCGATTTCAACTGGGCGCTGGACACCAAGGGCGATGTCAGCAAGCTCGCCACCGAAGTCAGCGACCCGCAATCCGGGCGTGTCCTGCAATTGTTCACCACCGAGCCGGGCGTGCAGTTCTACACCAGCAACTTCCTCGACGGCACGGTCAAGGGCAAGGGCGGCAAGGTCTATCCGCACTGGGGCGCGTTCACCCTCGAGACCCAGCACTATCCGGATTCGCCGAACCAGCCGGACTTCCCGAGCACGCGGCTTGATCCGGGGCAGACTTATGCTCACAGCGTGATACTGAAGTTCTCCACCAAGTAACCTGCCATGCCCCCGTGGCGAGGGATTCATCCCCGTTGGGCTGCGAAGCAGCCCCGATCCTGCAACACGCGTTGTATCAGAAAGCGTTCTATTGCAGGTTTTTGGGGCTGCTTCGCAGCCCAGCGGGGATAAATCCCTCACCACACAATCCCCTCGCCACAATTGATCCGGTTTCATCCTTGACTCCCCCTTCCTTACGGGAACCCTTGCTCTATCCTGCTGCCCACTAAAGATATCGACTCTTTAAGCCAGGAGGTTTGAATGCGTACCCTTGAGTTGGCCGGCGTGCAGGTTCCCGTGATTGGTCAGGGCACCTGGCGCATGGGCGAGGATCGCTCGGCGCACAGCCGTGAAGTGGCGGCACTGCGCACCGGCATCGAGCTGGGCATGAGCCTGATCGACACCGCAGAGATGTATGCCGAGGGCGGTGCCGAAACGGTGGTCGGCGAAGCCATCGCCGGTCATCGCGACAAGGTCTTTCTGGTCAGCAAGGTCTACCCGCACAACGCCAGCCGCCAGGGCATCCCGCAAGCCTGCGAGCGCAGTTTGCGTCGGCTCGGCACTGACTACATCGATCTGTATCTGCTGCACTGGCGCGGTCAGTATCCGCTGGAGGAAACCGTCGAAGCCTTCGAACGCCTGCGCGAGGACGGCAAAATCGGCCGTTGGGGCGTGTCGAATTTCGATGTCGACGATCTCGAAGAACTGTCCAGCTCGGCCTGCGCCACCAATCAGGTGCTGTACAACCTCGAGGAGCGCGGCATCGAATTCGATTTGCTGCCGTGGTGCCAGCATCAGCGCCTGCCGCTGATGGCTTACTGTCCGATCGGCCAGGGCGGCGCGATGCTCGCCGAGCCGGTTCTGCGGGACATTGCCAGCCGCCACAACGCCACCCCGGCGCAGATTTCGCTGGCGTGGCTCCTGCGCCAGGACGGCTTGATTGCGATTCCCAAAGCTGTGCGCCCGGAGCATGTGCAACTCAATGCCGAGGCGGCGCAGCTGCAACTGGACGCCGGGGATCTGGCGGCGCTGGACAAGGTGTTCCCGGCGCCACAACGCAAGCAGCGGCTGGCGATGGTCTGAGCTGCCGACTGCGAGGGCTTCGCCATGAGAAGCACAGATCTGCACGACCCGTACAACCTGCAACGTTTTGTCCAGGCACAGGACCCGGTGTTCGAACGGGTCCAGCGTGAACTCGAAACGGGCCACAAGCGCAGCCACTGGATGTGGTTCGTCTTTCCGCAATTCGCCGGATTGGGCGGCAGTGAAATGGCCCGGCGCTTTGCCATTGGTTCAGCCGAGGAAGCCCAGGCCTACCTGGCCGACGAACTGCTCGGGGCGCGGCTGCGCACCTGCACACAACTGGTCCTGAATGTGCCGCAGCGCTCGATTGCTGAAATTTTCGGCCATCCCGACGACCTCAAATTTCATTCTTCGATGACCCTTTACGCCCAGTTCAGCGCCGAGGACAGTCTGTTCCATCAGGCGCTGGAGCGTTACTTCCACGGCATTCTCGATGAATGGACGCTGCAACTGCTCGACTCAAAACAGGCCCAGTTGCCCACCGATCAGGGTTGAGAAGTCGTCGTCGACAAACGGCAGAATCGCATCCGCCACCGGTTGCAGCTGGCGGGTGATGTAGTGGTCGTAGTCGATGGCGGCGAGGCGTACCTCCAGCGGCTCCGGGCCGGCCAGGGTGATGACGTAGCTGATCCAGCCGCCGTTCTGATACTGCCGGGGCCGCCCCTGCTCGGCGTTGTAGTCATCGGCCAGCCGCGCCGCGCGGACGTGCGGCGGCACGTTGCGTTCGTAATCGTCGAGGGTACGGCGCAGGCGCTTGCGATAGATCAGCCGATCATCGAACTCGCCAGCGAGGGTTTTGCGCACGTAGTCGCGGACGTATTCCTGATACGGCTTGCGCTGAAAAATCCGCTCATACAGCTCTTGCTGAAACTGCCGGGCCAGCAGCGACCAGTCGGTGCGCACGGTTTCCAGGCCTTTGTAGACCATTTCTTCGCTGCCATCGGCGCGGGTGACGAGTCCGGCGTAGCGCTTCTTGCTGCCCTCCTCCGCGCCGCGAATCGTCGGCATCAGAAAACGCTTGTAGTGAATCTCGAACTGCAATTCCAGCGCGCTTTCCAGCCCGTATTTCTCACGCACATGCGCGCGCCACCAGTCGTTGACGTGTTTGACTAGCGCATGGCCGATCTGCGCTGCTTCATCCTGACCGTGCAGGCTGCGCAGCCAGACAAAGGTTGAATCGGTGTCGCCGTAAATCACCGCGTGGCCCTGCTCTTCGATCAACTGGCGAGTGCGCAGCATGATTTCGTGGCCGCGCAAGGTGATCGACGAGGCCAGCCGGGTATCGAAAAACCGGCAACCGCTGGAGCCGAGCACGCCATAGAAGGCGTTCATGATGATTTTTAGCGCCTGAGACAGCGGCGCGTTGTGCTCGCGTTTGGCGGTCTCGCGCCCTTCGGCCACTCGCGCCACGATGGACGGCAGACAATGGCGGGTGCGCGAGAAGCGTGCGCCACGAAAACCCGCTACCGAGTCAGCGTCGTCCGAGTGTTGCAGGCCCTCGATCAAGCCCACCGGGTCGATCAGAAAGGTGCGAATGATCGACGGGTAGAGGCTCTTGTAATCGAGGACCAACACCGATTCGTAAAGCCCCGGTCGTGAATCCATGACAAACCCGCCGGGGCTGGCCTGCGGTGGATTGGTACCCAGATTGGGTGCAACGAAACCCTGGCGGTGCATCAACGGCATGTACAAATGGGTGAACGCGGCGACCGAACCACCGCTGCGGTCGGCCGGCAAACCGGTAACGCTGGCGCGTTCGAGCAAAAACGTCAGCAGTTCGGTCTTGGCGAAAATCCGCGTAACCAGCTCGCAGTCTTTGAGGTTGTATTTGGCCAGCGCCGGTTTGTCCTCGGCGAACATGCGATTGATCTCGTCCATGCGCTGGTACGGGTTGTTGATCGCTTTGCCTTCGCCGAGCAGGGTCTGCGCGACGTTTTCCAGGCTGAACGAGGGGAAACTCCAGGTCGCCGAACGCAACGACTCGATGCCATCGATGATCAGCCGCCCCGCGGCCGAGGCGAAATAATGATTACGGCTGCCGTGCTCGCGCCACTGCATCTCTTCGCCGCCACGGCCGATTTTCAGCGGCACGCCGAGGCGTCGCGCGTGTTCGTGAAGGATGCGCAAATCGAACTGGACGACGTTCCAGCCAATGATCGCGTCGGGGTCGTGGCGGGTGAACCAGTCGTTGAGCTTCTTCAGAATGAGCGTGCGCGAATCGCAGTACTCGAGGTCGAAATCGACAATGCTGGCGTCGCCGTTCGGCGCGCCGAGCATGTACACCTGGCGCTCGCCACAGCCTTCCAGCGCAATCGAATACAGCTCGCCGTTTTCGGTGGTCTCGATGTCGAGCGAGACCAGACGCAGTTTCGGCCGGTAGCCGGGATCAGGTTTCAACTGGGCGTTGACCAATACGCCGTCAGCACCCGGCGTACCGCCGAACAGCACGGGCGCGGTGATGAAGCGCTCCATCAGATAGCGTTCCGGCGGGCGCACGTCGGCTTCAAAGACGTCGACGCCGGCGCGGTTGAGCGCGGTTTCGAGACGCATCAACTGGCCGTGCTGCTGGCAATACAGACCGAGCACCGGACGATGCTGAAAATCCAGCAGCGCCAACGGTCGCAGTTCCACATTCTTTTCATCGTGCAACAGCCGCTCGGCCGCTTCTCGCTGTGCGGCGGGAATAAACGCGACCGACGGCTGATGCGCCAGCCGTACGCGGCGCGGCCCGGCGTCCGTCGCCAGCCAGAACTCGACTTCGGTGCCGGCCGGCGTATCGCGCCAATGCCGGGTCAGGACGAAGCCCTGCTGTAAATCCACCACTGCGACCTCAACGTTTCAATCAGAACGCCATTCTACGCAGCATTTGTGGCGAGGGATTTATCTGTGGCGAGGGATTTATCCCCGCTGGCCGCGAAGCGGCCCCGCTTTTAATGAAAGGGCCTGCTGCGCAGGCCAACGGGGATGAATCCCTAACCACAGACGCTTCATTTACCGATAAAAGATGTTTTTGCGGCAAATGGCGTTTTTGCACGCTAACTGCCGCTTTGCCACCTTGCCCTGCGCGGCTACGTCTACGATGCTTGATGAACAACGACAACACCTGAGTAACCGCCATGAAGACCGTCGCCCAACTGCTCAAGCTCAAAGATCAGAAAAATCAGGAAGTGCACCAGATCAAACCCGATCACATGGTGCTCGAAGCGCTGATGAAGATGGCCGAGAAAAACGTCGGCGCCTTGCTGGTGGTCGAAGACGACAAAGTGGTCGGCATCATCAGCGAGCGCGACTATGCGCGCAAACTGGTGCTGCATGGCCGTTCTTCGGTCGGTACGCCAGTGCGCGACATCATGGTCAAGGACGTGATTACCGTCGACACCCGGCAAACCGTCGATACTTGCCTGGGCATCATGTCGGACAAACGCCTGCGCCACTTGCCGGTGGTCGAGGACGGCCAGTTGATCGGCCTGTTGTCGATCGGCGACCTGGTGAAGGAAGCGATTGCTGAACAGGCCGAGCTGATCAAACAGCTGGAGCAATACATTCGCGGGGAGTAATTTCCGGTCTTCCGCTCATACTTGACCCTGTGGGAGCGGGCTTGCTCGCGAATGCGGTGGGTCAGTCAATACATCATTGGCTGACAAACTGCTTTCGCGAGCAAGCCCGCTCCCACAGGGATCCATTGTCAGCCCTGAGACGGCCAATGCCGCTCAAACACCGGTGCCAGCACCGGGTGCCGGTCGATCCTTTGCAGCCACGCATAAAAGCCCGGGCGGCTCTGGCGCAGGTGTTCGCGGCTGCCGGCCCAGCGGCTCACCACGGCCGCCAGCACATCCAGCGCGCCGGGCGTTTCATCATCCAGATACAGCTCCCCGGAAAACTGATCGGCAAACACCTCCCAACTGAAGTGTAAGCGCTGGCGCGTGCCGGCGATCAGGTTTTGCCGTGCGCTCTCGTCGGGCGTGCTCAGCCAGCGCTCGGGGTAATCGATGATGCCGACCGCCGCGTAGCAATTGCTGACGATATAGGCGAGGCCGCGAATCGCCTGATCACGATCGGCAGCCTTGCTCGGCAGCAGGCCGGACTTGGGAAACGTCAGGCCCAGGTGAATCAGGATCGCCGCACTTTCGGTCATGGCGCTGCCGTCCGGCAGTTGCAGGGTCGGTATCTGTTTCAGCGGATTGAGTTTGCCCAGCGCCTCGTCGGCCTCGGCGCTGGCTTCGGTATCAATGAAGCGATAAGCGATCTGGCACAACTCCAATGCCGCCTCGACGGCAGCCGCGCCGGAATTCTTGTGCCCGTAGAGCTGGTACATGTCCGTTCCCCCGATAAGGCCTTTGCACAGGGTAGATGGCTGGCTTGTTTGCTGTAGAAAATTCTGTCAAATAATCGTTCACGCCAGATGCAAAATCTTGTGGGAGCGAGCCTGCTCGCGAATGCGGTGCATCCGTCACATAAGTGCTGGCTGGCCCGACGCTTTCGTCGGAACGCCGCCCGGAGCAGGCTCGCTCCCACAGGTTTGATCGGTGGTGTTTGAAATTTATTTTTCCGGCACTGCATCCAATCGCCTCCGCCACGGGTAGTCCCTGTAACAGCCCACTCTGGTGCTGTCAGCGCCCTACCCTTTTCGGAGAATCATCGGATGAACATCACCCAGCTGATTGGCTTCACCGGTTTGCTCGCTTTCACCGCGACCACCTTCGCCCAGAGCAGTTATCCCGACGCGATCAAGGTGCCGGATGGGCACAAGATTGCCCTGGAAACCACCGGGGTTGGCGAGATCACCTACGAATGCCGCGACAAACCCAATATGGCCGGGCAGACCGAGTGGACCTTTGTCGGCCCGAAAGCGGTGCTCAATGATCGCAGCGGCAAACAGGTCGGCACCTATTTCGGCCCGCCAGCGACCTGGCAAGCCAAGGACGGTTCGAAAGTCACCGGCACGCAATTGGCCGTGGCACCGTCGAGCCCGGGCAACCTGCCCTATCAACTGGTCAAGGCCAATCCGGCCGAGGGCAAAGGCGCGATGACCGGGGTCAGCTATATCCAGCGTGTTGCGCTCAAAGGCGGCGTCGCGCCGGGCAGTGAGTGCACCATGGCGAACAAGGGCAAGCAGGAAGTGGTGAAGTACCAGGCGGATTATATTTTCTGGGCGGCTAACTGATATCCGGAAGCAGTGCACAATCCTGTGGGAGCGAGCTTGCTCGCGAAGACGGAGTGTCAGTCGCCTTATTACTTTCTGACCCACCGCATTCGCGAGCAGGCTCGCTCCCACAGGGAACAATGCGTCTGGATGTTTGGGAAATGTGAGCTAGATTGCACCCCATGCCTTTAGCCGAATCCGTTTTCGATTACGAAGCCCGCCTCGCCGCCTGTGCCCGGGGCGAGCGCGCGGCTTTGCGCGATTTGTATGTGCAGGAAGGCCCGCGCCTGCTCGGCGTGGCCAAGCGGCTGGTGCGCGATACGGCGCTGGCGGAGGACATTGTGCATGAGGCGTTCATCAAGATCTGGAACGGCGCGGCCGGGTTCGACCCGGCACGCGGTTCGGCGCGGGGCTGGATGTTCAGCGTGACCCGGCACCTGGCTTTGAATCAGTTACGCAAGCAAAGTCGGGAAACGCCGTTCAGCGAAGAACATGAGTCAGCGGCGCCTGATGAGGCGGTCGATGTTCACTCGGCACGCATTCATCGCTGCCTCGAGCAACTGGAACCGCAGCGGCGCAGCTGCATCCTCCACGCTTACGTCGACGGTTACAGCCACGCGCAGATTTCCGCGCGCCTCGACACGCCGCTGGGCACGGTCAAGGCGTGGATCAAGCGCAGCCTCAATGCTTTGCGGGAGTGCATGGGATGACCGGCGAATCAGCGCAGGAACGGGATGAACTGGCCGGCGAATATGTGCTCGGCACCTTGTCGTTCGAGCAGCGCAGCGAGGTGCAACGGCGCCTGCCGAACGATCACGAATTGCGTGCTGCGGTGGATGCCTGGGAGCGGCGCCTGCTGGAGCTGACCGATCTGGCCGAACCTCAGCAACCGTCGGCGCAGCTATGGCCTCGCATCGAACGCAGTCTCGAACGGCTGACGGTGAAGAAACCGCTGACCTCGTGGTGGAACCTGCTGCCGCTGTGGCGCGGTTTGAGTGCGGCCGGGCTGGCGGCGACGTTGATCCTCGGCACCATGCTGCTGACGCAGACTGCGCCGAAACCGAGTTATCTGGTGGTGCTGGTAGCGCCGCAGGACAAGGCCCGGGCTGGGTGATTCAGGCGAGCAATGCGCGCGAGATCCAGTTGATTCCGCTGGGCGTGGTCGAGGTGCCGGCGGACAAGGCGCTGGAGTTCTGGACCAAGGCTGACGGCTGGTCGGCACCGGTTTCATTGGGACTGGTCAAACCGGGGCAAGCGTTGTCGGTGCCGCTGGACAAGTTGCCGCCGTTACAGCCGAACCAGCTGTTTGAGCTGACCCTGGAAGGCGCCAACGGCTCACCGATCGGCAAACCGACCGGGCCGATTCAGGCGATCGGGCGTGCGGTGAAGGTGCTCTGAGGCTCTGCTACGCGGTTGTCCGCAACCATCATCGACGTCGATGTTCACCATCACGGCAATGAAGTTCTCATAAAAAATTCCGGGCGTAACATCAGCTCCATACCAACCAACAACACCCCGGAGCACACCATCATGAAACGCCAGACTCTCCTCAGCATTGCTTTCTCGGTTTTCGCAGTTAACGCTTTCGCCGCCACCCCGGCGCACACCATGATCGCCGAAGGCGGCTCGGACAAACTGATCGAAAGCCGTCTGGCTGAAGGTGGTTCGGATCGTCTGATCGAACGCCGTGTTGCGGAGGGTGGTGCTGATCGTCTGATCGAACGCCGTGTTGCCGAAGGTGGTGCTGATCGTCTGATCGAACGCCGCGTTGCCGAAGGTGGAGCTGATCGCCTGATCGAACGCCGCGTTGCCGAAGGTGGCGCTGATCGTCTGATCGAACGCCGCGTTGCCGAAGGTGGCTCGGATCGTCTGATCGATCGTCGCGTTGCTGAAGGTGGTTCGGATCGTCTGATCGAACGCCGTGTTGCCGAAGGTGGTGCTGATCGTCTGATCGAACGCCGTGTTGCCGAAGGTGGCTCGGATCGTCTGATCGAACGTCGCGTTGCCTGAATGCACGGTTTGAAGCGCAATACCGCAGAGAAACCCGGCCCCCGCAGCCGGGTTTTTTATGTCTGCCTTTTTATCCGGCCTTCGCCATGCAGCGCTTGTAACGCTCGTCCACGCGCTTGGCGAACCAGGCTGTGGTGAGTTTGCGGGTGATCTTCGGACTCTGCAGCACAATCCCCGGCAATACCGCGCGCGGTAACGTTTTGCCTTCGGCCCGCTCCGCCAGTTCGAACACGCGCTGATAGAGTTTGGTCTCCTCGAATTCCAGGGTCTTGCCCTTCTCCAGTTGATCGCGAATCGTCGGGTTGCGCATGCCCAGCGACTTGCCGAGGGTGCGCACCGCCAGTTCAGTGCTGCCGGGCATGATCGAGTCGTAGCGAATCAGGTCACCGTCCAGAGTCAGCGGGATACCGGAAGCGCGGCTGACCGCATTCTGAAACGCGGCATTGCGGCTGGCGTACCAGCCGGCGTTGAAATCGGCGAAGCGATACAGCGGCTCGCGGTAATTCACCGGGTAGCCGAGTAAGTGGGCGATGCCGAAATACATGCCGCCGCGCCGACTGAACACTTCACGGCGGATCGTGCCGTCCACCGGGTACGGGTAATCCTTGGCGTGCTCCTCGGCAAATTCGATGCTGACCTGCATCGGCCCGCCGGTGTGCACCGGGTTGAAGCCACCGAACAGCGTGCGGCCCATCGGCACCATGCCGATAAAGTCGTCAAAGATGGCGCTCAGCTCTTTTTCACTGCGCGCCGCGTTCAAACGTTCGCTGTAGCTCTTGCCATTCGGTGAGCGCACTTGCAGAGCGCCGCTGACCAACAAGCTGGGGATGTGCACCTTGGCGGCGCGGCGATCGATCTCGTCGCGGGCAATCTTGCCCAGTCCGGGCACCGTCGGGTCGGCCTGGAAAGTCGACTCCTGCTCGGCCACGGCGAGTACCGAACATAGATTCTGCGTGGTGGTGTTGATGCCTTGCGCGGCGAACGCGGCGTAGATGTCCGTGGCCCAGCCCTGACGGTCGGCAGTTTTCGCCGGCAACAGCCGAACAATTTCAGCCTTCACTTCAGCCGGCGGGCGCGGCGCCGGTTCGTTGCTGCGCTGGCTGGCGCAACCGGCGAGCAGCAGCAAAGCGCCGAGAGTAATGAGTAATCGCATGTTGCTCCATCCAATCAAATTAGCCAGACCACCATACACAACCCGCGTAGGAGCTGCCGCAGGCTGCGATCTTTTGATCTTGAGATTGACCTTGATCTGCAAAAAGCAAGATCAAAAGATCGCAGCCTTCGGCAGCTCCTACGGATGACAAACTGATTGCAAAACGTTACTGCGAAACCCTATCATTCGCGCCTGGAGTCGCATTAGCGCAAGGAGTTCCGCGCCGCCCTTATTTTTTCATTGGCCGTTCGCCTCCAGGTATCCGACATGCCCGCTTCAGCTCGACTCGGCGCTCCGTTCCGCCCGACTTTGCTTGCCCTGCTGTGCTCCCTGACCGTCACCGCCCACGCTGCTGAAGACAACAGCAAAGCGCTGGTGCTCGACGACGTCAACGTCAATGCCCAGGCCCCTGCGCCCAACGCCCTGCCCCCGGTCTACGCTGGCGGTCACGTCGCGCGCGGCGGTCAGCTGGGCGTGCTCGGCAATCAAGACATGATGGACGTGCCGTTCAGCGCAGCGTCCTACACCGAGCAGCTGATCCAGGACCAGCAGGCGGAAAACGTCGCCGATGTGCTGCTCAACGATTCTTCCGTGCGCCAGGCCTCGGGCTTCTCCAACCAGGCGCAGGTCTTCATGATTCGCGGCCTGCCGCTCAATGGCGACGATATTTCCTATAACGGCCTCTACGGCGTATTGCCCCGGCAGATCATTTCCACCGATGCGCTGGAGCGCGTGGAAGTGTTCAAAGGCCCCAACGCCTTCATCAACGGCGTGACCCCGACCGGTTCCGGCATCGGCGGCGGCGTCAACCTGCAACCCAAGCGTGCCGGCGACGTGCCGCTGCGCCGTTACACCACCGACATCAACAGCGAAGGCCGCATCGGTCATCACTTCGACATCGGCCAGCGCTTCGGCGAAGACAACCGCTTCGGCGCGCGGGTCAACCTGTCGCAGCGCGAAGGCGACACCGGCATTGATCACGAGAACCAGCGCTCGAAACTGTTCGCCATCGGCCTGGATTATCGCGGCGATGCGCTGCGGGTTTCCGGTGACTTTGCCTATCAGAAGGAACGCGTCAACGGCGGCCGCAGCTCGGTCAACCTCGGCACCGCCACGCACATCCCGGACGCGCCATCGGCGGACACCAACTACGCGCCGAAATGGGGTTACACCGATATCGAAGACACCTTCGGCATGCTCCGCGCCGAGTACGACCTCAACGACAACTGGACCGCCTACGCCGCCGGTGGCGCCAAGCACACCCGTGAAGTCGGCCGGTACAACTCGACCACGCTGGTCGGCAACAGCGGCGCCTCGTTCACCACTGGCTCGTTCGTCCCGCATGATGAGGACAACACCAGCGTCATGGCCGGCCTCAACGGCAAATTCAACACCGGCCCGGTCAGCCACAAGCTGAATTTCGGCCTGACCGGGATCTGGGCCGAGCAGCGCAGTGCTTATGACTTCGACCTGACCCGCTACTCGAACAACATCTACCATCCGATCACTCCTCCGGCACCGGTCGGCAATTTCTCTGGCGGCGATCTCAACGATCCGGGCATCGTCGGCAAGACCTTCAACCGCAGTGTGGCGATTTCCGACACCCTCGGGTTCTTCGACGATCGCCTGCTGGTCACCGCCGGTCTGCGCCGTCAGCAACTGGTGGTGCAGGGTTACAGCTACGCCAGCTACGGTAGCGGCCCGCGCTCGTCGAGCTACGACGAGTCGATCACCACGCCGGTGTACGGCATCGTGTTCAAGCCGTGGGAGCATGTGTCGTTCTACGCCAACCACATCGAAGGTCTGGCCCAAGGGCCGACCTCGCCGACCAGCTCCGGCGGTTTCCGCGTGACCAATGGCAACGAGGTTTACGCACCGAAGCGCTCCAAGCAGACCGAGCTGGGCGTTAAGGTCGACATGGGCACCTACGGCGCGAGCCTGGGCGTTTATCGCATCGAACAGCCGAGCGACGGCTACTGCGAAATCAACAGCGCCACCACTTGTACCTACGTGCGTGAAGGCGAGCAGATCAACAAAGGTGTGGAAATGAACGTGTTCGGCGAGCCGATCGACGGCCTGCGCCTGATCAGCGGCCTGACCCTGATGGACACCGAACTGAAAAACACCCTCAACGGCGCCAACGACGGCAACCACGCCATCGGCGTGCCGACCTTCCAGTTCAACGCTGGCGTGGATTGGGACGTGCCGGGTCTGCAAGGCGTCGCGCTGAACGCGCGGATGCTGCGCACCGGCGGGCAATACGCTGATGCCGCGAACAACCTCAGC
Organism: Pseudomonas sp. B21_DOA; assembly: GCA_030544685.1. NCBI lineage: Bacteria > Pseudomonadati > Pseudomonadota > Gammaproteobacteria > Pseudomonadales > Pseudomonadaceae > Pseudomonas > Pseudomonas sp. B21_DOA. Next base: position 4,797,297 of record CP086683.1, read on the forward strand.
CTGCCAACGTGGAACCGCTTCGACGCGGGCGCGCGTTATGCGTTCAAGGTGTCGGAGAAGGACGTGACCGTGCGGTTCGGCGTTGAAAACGTGGCGAACAAGAAGTACTGGGAATCGGCTCAGGGCGGCTACCTGACCCAGGGCGAACCGCGAGTGGCGAAGTTGTCGGGGACGATCGACTTCTAAGCGTCATCGCGTCGTAAAAAGGCCCCGCAGCTTCACAGTTGCGGGGCCTTTCTGGTTTTTGTGATGCTTGATCCGGCTTCTTCGCGAGCAGGCTCGCTCCCACACTGGAATGCGCTCCCTGTGGGAGCGAGCCTGCTCGCGAAGAGGCCGGAACTGGCGACCTGATCCATACTTGCTGCACAGCCACAAGAGGACAGCCCCATGAACCGCAGCGACGTGCTGATCATCGGCGCCGGCCCGACCGGTCTGGTCCTCGCCCTGTGGCTGAGCAAACTCGGCGTGCGCGTGCGCATCATCGACAAGACCTCGGCACCCGGCACCACTTCCCGCGCGCTGGCGGTGCAGGCACGCACCCTCGAGCTCTACCGCCAACTCGACCTCACCGACACCATCGTGCGTCGCGGCCATCAGGTTGCGGCGGCGAATTTCTGGGTCAACGGCAAAGCGGTTGCGCAGTTGCCGCTCAAGCGCATCGGCGAAGGCTTGACGCCCTACGCCTTCGTCGAAATTTTCCCGCAGGACGAGCACGAACGGCTGCTGCTCGAGCGCCTGGAAGACTACGGCGTCAGCGTCGAGCGCAATACCGCACTGGACAGCTTCGAAGAAACCGGCGACACCCTCACCGCCCATCTGCGCCTGCCCGATGGCCGCCAGGAAGTCTGTCAGGCCTGTTATCTGGCCGGTTGCGACGGTGCGCGTTCGGTGGTGCGCAAAACCCTCGACACCGACTTTCCCGGCGGTACCTATCAGCAGATTTTCTACGTCGCCGACGTCACGGCCAGCGGCCCGGCGCTGAATGGCGAGCTGCATCTGGACCTCGACGAAGCGGACTTTCTCGCGGTGTTCCCGCTGGCCGGCGCAGGCCGTGCGCGGTTGATCGGCACGGTGCGTGATGAACGCGCCGAGCGCGCCGACACCCTGCAATTTTCCGACGTCAGCAGCCGCGCCATTGAACACCTGAAAGTGCATATCGAAGACGTCCACTGGTTCTCCACCTACCGCGTGCATCACCGGGTGGCGGAGCACTTTCGCAGCGGTCGGGCGTTTCTGCTAGGCGATGCCGCCCACGTACACAGTCCGGCCGGTGGCCAGGGTATGAACACCGGCATCGGCGATGCGATCAATCTGGCGTGGAAACTTGCCGCCGTGCTCAGTGGTGGCGCCGAACCGAGGCTGCTCGACACCTACGAAACCGAGCGCATCGCCTTCGCTCGCCGCCTGGTGTCCACCACCGACAAGGTGTTCAGTTTCGTCACCGCCGAGGGGCGCATGGCCGACCTGCTACGGATGCGTGTGGCGCCGTTTCTGATACCGAAAATGGCCTCGTTCGAAGCCAGCCGCGAGTTCCTGTTTCGCACGGTCTCACAAGTCACCCTAAACTATCGCGGCATGCCGCTGAGCCAGGGCGAAGCGGGCCACGTGCACGGCGGTGACCGCTTGCCGTGGGCGCATGATGGCGAGGGAGATAACTTCGAGCCGCTACGGCAGCCGTGCTGGCAGGTGCATGTCTACGGCGACACCAGCGACGAAATGATCGCCTGGTGCAATGAACATCACTTGCCGCTGCATGTGTTCGACTGGCGACCGGCATTTGAAACGGCGGGATTGGGGCGCAACGGGTTTTATCTGTTGCGGCCGGATACTTATGTGGCGGTGGCGGATAACAGCGCCGATCCAAAAGTGATCGAACGCTACTTCCGCGATCACGGCATCCGCCCGTTCTTCAACTGACAAACCACCCTTCAACTGTGGGAGCGGGCTTGCTCGCGAAGGCGGTGTGTCAGTGCCAGATGCGCTGCCTGACAGTCCGAATTCGCGAGCAAGCCCGCTCCCACAGTTGCATTTGCAGCGTTGATTAAATTCCCGCCAGTGCCAGATCCATCGCAAAGTAAGTGAAGATCAGATCCGCCCCGGCACGCTTGATTGCGCCAAGGCTTTCGCGCACCACGCGATCTTCATCGATCGCCCCGGCCTGGGCGCCGAACTTGATCATCGCGTACTCGCCGCTGACCTGATATGCCGCCAATGGCAGGTTCGAAGCCTGGCGAATGTCGCGGATGATATCGAGGTACGCGCCAGCCGGCTTGACCATCAGCGCATCGGCGCCTTCCTGCTCATCGAGCAGCGATTCGCGCAGGGCTTCGCGGCGATTCATCGGGTTCATCTGATAGCTTTTGCGATCGCCCTTGAGCGCGCTGCCGCCGGCCTCGCGGAACGGGCCATACAGCGCCGAGGCGAATTTGGTCGAATAGGCCATGATCGGAATCTGCGTGAAGCCGGCGGCGTCCAGCGCCTGGCGAATCGCGCGCACCTGGCCGTCCATTGCTGCCGACGGTGCGATCACGTCAGCCCCGGCGCGGGCGGCGGCCACGGCTTGCTTGCCGAGGTTGATCAGAGTCTGGTCGTTGTCGACTTCGTGGTTGTGCATCACGCCGCAATGGCCATGATCGGTGTACTCGCAGAAGCAGGTGTCGGACATCACGATCATGTCCGGCACGGCGTCCTTGGCAATGCGCGACATGCGCGACACCAGCCCGTCTTCGCGCCAGGTGTCGCTGCCGTTGGCATCCAGATGATGGGACACGCCAAAGGTCATCACCGACTTGATGCCGGCACGGGCATAGCGCTCGATTTCACTGGCCAGTTTGCGCTCGGGAATGCGCTGCACGCCGGGCATGCTGGTGATCGGCACGAAGTCGTCGATCTCTTCCTCGACGAAAATCGGCAGGACCAGATCGTTCAGGCTGAATTCGGTTTCCTGGAACAGACTGCGCAGGCTCGCATTGCGGCGCAGACGGCGGGGACGTGCTTCGGGGAACTGACTGGACATGGGGCCTTTCCTGAAAACAGCGGATGAGACGAAAGTCGTAGGGGGCGAAGCTTATGCCTTGCGGCGGGTGCGGGACAAACCTGGATCAATCAAGAGAGCGTTACCGGGTACGCAATAATCTCTTTGCAGCAACATAAATCCCTGTGGGAGCGGGCTTGCTCGCGAAAGCAGTGGGTCAGCAACAGATGCGTCAACTGACAGGATGCTTCGCGAGCAAGCCCGCTCCCACAGGGGGATGTGTGTTGTCAGGAGGGATGGTCAGGCCGCGGATTACGGCTGGGCGGGCGAGGAATTTCTCCAGCACGCGCGTAACATTCGGGAAGTTCTCAATGCCCACCAGATCTCCGGCTTCATAAAACCCGATCAAGTTACGCACCCACGGGAACGTGGCGATGTCGGCGATGGTGTAGCGCTCGCCCATGATCCAGTCGCGGCCTTCGAGGCGAGTGTTGAGCACATTCAGCAGGCGTTTGCTCTCCTCGACATACCGATCGCGTGGACGCTTGTCCTCGTAATCCTTGCCGGCGAATTTGTTGAAGAAACCGAGCTGGCCGAACATCGGGCCGATGCCGCCCATCTGCCACATCAGCCATTGGATGGTCTCGTAGCGCAGCGCGCCTTCCTGAGCGAGCAACTGGCCGCTCTTGTCGGCGAGATAAATCAGGATCGCGCCGGATTCGAACAGCGGCAGCGGCTGGTCTTCCGGGCCATGCGGATCGAGGATCGCCGGAATCTTGTTGTTCGGATTGAGCGAGAGAAACTCTGCCGAGGTCTGGTCGTTGGTGTCGAAACCGACGCGGTGCGGCTCGTACGGCAGGCCGATCTCTTCGAGCATGATCGACACTTTGACGCCATTCGGGGTCGGCAGGGAGTAGAGCTGAATCCAGTCAGGGTACTGCACCGGCCATTTCTGAGTAATCGGGAATGCAGACAGATCGGTCATTGGAAGCATCCAGTCACAAATTGAAAACCGATCATAAAGTAGGCCTGCCGCCGCGCCTACACGAACCGTAACATCCTGTCGCTAACCTGCCTGCATGCCCGCAAAGGTTGCCGTTAGAGTGCTGCGCACTGGCCCGGATCGAACCAAACGGGCATTACAGGACTCTGAGCTATGCCTTTCTCGCAGAGGAAGCTGTTCACGACAGGGAAACACCCGGTGCTGGGAGCCCGCGGTGCCAAGGTTTGTCAGCCTTAACCGATTTTGCTGAAGAACCCTCGAATTGATGACGAACCTGATGAGTTTCGCCAAACGCTTCAAACATCGCGCGTACGTGGCCCTGCCCTCCCTGCTGGCAGTCAGTGCGCTGTTTCTTTCCCTCGAATCCAGCGAAAGCCGCGCACAACCGGCGGACGGCACGCAGACGCTGGTGTTCCTGCGCCACGCGGAGAAACCCGAAGGCGGCCTCGGCCAGCTCAACTGCCAGGGCCTGAACCGCGCCATCGACCTGTCGACCCTGCTGCCGGAAAAATTCGGCAAGGCCGACTATGTGTTCGCCGCCAACCCGACGCGCAATGTCGAGGAAGGCGAACTGGACAATTCCTACAGCTACATTCGTCCGCTGATGACCATCAGCCCGGCCGCGATCAAACTTGGCCTGCCGGTGAACATCGAGTTCTCCGCCAACGACACCAGCGATCTGGCCCGCGAGCTGCTGGACGAGAAGTACCACAACTCGACGATCTACACCGCCTGGTCTCACGGCTACCTGCCGGAGTTGATCAACAAGGTCGCCGGCAATGCGGTGGGCGAGCGGCAGAAGATCACCGATGACTGGGCCGGCGATGACTTCGACTCGCTGTATGTGCTGACCCTGAAGTGGCACAACGGCAAGGCCAGTCTGCAGAGTCATAGCTACAAACAGGGGCTGGATAACGGCAAGGACACTTGCCCGACCTGAGTTCTGTATTGCCTGACCCGGCCCTATCGCTGGCAAGCCAGCTCCCACAGGTATGAGGGTGTGTATGAATTACCTGTACACCCACAATACCTGTGGGAGCGGGCTTGCCCGCGATGGGGCCAGCGATAATGCCTTCAAACCCTCTGGCTCACCCTCGCGCGCAAATACTCGATCACCGCCCCCGCTCCCCGGCAAACTCGATCCGCCCGCCCTTCTTCTCGCGCTGGAACACATACATCGGGTCGTAATACTCGCGCAGCAAGCCCTCGATCCAGCCGCGATGCAGCTCTACCGCACCGCTGCGGCCCTGCTCGGCCAGCGCCTGCTCCATCAACACCAGCATCCGCGAATGGCGCTCACCGCCGAGGCGTTTCTGTACGTTGTTGAGGCTCTCCAGCAGACGTTCGGAAAACAAGGCAAAACCGTTTTCGCCGTGCAGCGAGGCGAACTCCGCCGATAGATCGATGACGTAATCACGCAGGATCCGTTCGACACGATCCTCGAAACGATCTTCCAGCCAGACCATCGGGTACTGCTGCATGCCCTGATACAGCGGCAGCGGCAAGGCACAACTGCCGACCACGCGGCTCTCGTCTTCGAGCACAAACTGCTCGATCCCGGCATCGCGTTTCTTCAGAAAGTCGATGGCCAGGCGATTCTCGAAATCGATGTTCGACGGCTGCCCGGTGGCACGTTTGCCGAAACTGGAGCCGCGATGGTTGGCGTGGCCTTCCAGATCGACACCGTTGCGCAATTGCACCAGCACTTCGGTCTTGCCGGTGCCGGTCATGCCGCCGAGCAAAACAAAATCACACTGCGCGATGGCCTGCTCAAGGGTGTCGATCAAAAAACTGCGCATCGCCTTGTAGCCGCCGCCGACGCGCGGATAGTCGATGCCCGCCTCGTCGCGCAACCACTGCTGGGTGATCTGCGAGCGCAAGCCACCACGGAAACAATACAGATAACCATCGGGATGGGCCCGGGCAAAATCGGCCCAGGCCTGGATGCGCTCGGCCTTGACCGAGCCGGACACCAGTTGATGGCCCAGCTCGATTGCCGCCTGCTGGCCATGCTGCTTGTAGCAGGTACCAATCTTCTGCCGTTCCAGATCATTCATCAGCGGCAGATTGACCACGCCGGGGAAGGCGCCTTTGTGAAACTCGACCGGCGCCCGGGCATCCATCATTGGCCGGTCGTTGAGGAAAATATCGCGGTAGTCGGTGCAGTCGCGGAGCATCAAATCACCTCGACCGCGTTCGTCTGTCGCTCAACCAGTTCGCCGATCGGCGCAAGGTTCAGGCCCAGTTCGGCGGCGACGCCGAGGAACTCGTCATTGCCTTCAGGCGTGACCGCAATCAGCAGACCGCCGCTGGTCTGCGGATCGCAAAGCACGCGTTTGTGCAACTCCTGCACGCGGCCAACCTTGCTCGAATAGCTGTCGAAGTTGCGCAGCGTACCGCCCGGCACGCAGCCCTGATCGAGGTAGTACTCGACGCTGTCCAGACGCGGCACGCGGTCATAGGCGATGCGCGCGGTCAACTGGCTGCCATCGGCCATTTCCACCAGGTGCCCGAGCAGGCCGAAACCGGTGACGTCGGTCATCGCCGTAACGCCGGCGAGTTTGCCGAAGCGGCTGCCAGGCTTGTTCAGGGTGCACATCCAGTCGCGGGCGACACCGACGTCGGCGGCGCGCAACTTGCCCTTCTTTTCCGCGGTAGTGAGGATGCCGATGCCCAGCGGTTTGGTCAGGTACAACAGGCAACCGGCGGTAGCGGTGTCGTTGCGTTTCATGTGGCGCTTTTCCACGAGGCCGGTGACGGCGAGGCCGAAGATCGGCTCCGGCGCATCGATCGAATGCCCCCGCCAACGGAATGCCCGCCGCGTCGCACACCGAGCGACCGCCACGAATCACTTCCCGCGCCACCTCCGGCGCCAGCACATTCACCGGCCAACCGAGGATCGCGATCGCCATCAACGGATCGCCGCCCATCGCGTAGATGTCGCTGATCGCGTTGGTTGCGGCAATGCGGCCGAAGTCGAACGGGTCATCGACAATCGGCATGAAGAAATCGGTGGTCGACACCACCCCGCGCTCGGCATCGATCTCATACACCGCCGCGTCATCACGCGATGCATTGCCGACCCAGAGTTTTGGATCGAGGTTCTGTGCGCCGCTGCCGGCGAGGATCACTTCCAGCACCTGTGGGGAAATCTTGCAGCCACAACCGGCGCCATGGCTGTATTGGGTCAGACGAATCGGCTCGCTCATGGGAGAGTCTCTGGCAATGAATGGGGCGGATTCTAGCAGAGCGCGAGAGCGCAGATTTTTGTCCTGACCGAGCGGCCCTTCGCGAGCAGGCTCGCTCCCACATTTGTACCGTGGTCTCCTGTGGGAGCGAGCCCGCTCGCGAAAGCAATCGAACCTGCCTGCACCGTCCAGTCAGCCCCGCCTGCAAACCTCAGCGAAAATCTGCGTAATCGGCCGATGCGGCTGGCGCTTGTGCATCCGCCGCACTTGTTCGCTTAGTCGCAACAGCTCTTCACTGGGCTTGGCCCATTGCTCTTCGGGCAGCGGCTCGGACCATGCACGCATGACTTCCGGCAGCGCCTGCTTGCCGATTCTTTCCAGACGGCGCACTTCCCATTCGACCAGACGATTGGGAATCGTCCATAAAGTCATGACGTGATACAGGTACCAAAAGAACCCCGACAGCCGCGAGCGGCGGCCTTCACGGATCTGCTGATGCATTCGCGCGCGGGCGTTACGGAAAGTGTGCAGGCCTTCGTAGGGCGGGTCGTCCGGGCCTTGCAGATCCTGCAAATCCTGAATTGATTTGAGGTCGTTGACTTCGTACTCCATGTAACCGCGAATCGCCTCCCAATGGCTGATCGCGAGCTCCAGGCCGGCGCATTGGAATTCCTGGCTTATGAGGGTTTCACCTTGGTAGAAACCGATGCCCATGCCGTATTGGCGATGGATGCCAAACTGGGTGGCGCCTTTGGCTTCGATGATCCACGCGGACAGCGATTCCCATGGGATGAAGACTGGTTTGGTGGCGCCCTCGGGCATGAAGCAGACTTCGCGGCGTTGACGGTTGAAGCGGGTTGGGATGAGGGAGAGGCGTTTTTTGTGAGCGTGGTGCCAGACGCCTAGTCCAATAAGAAGGATCGAGGGGCCGCAGATTAATTGGTTCTTGTAAGCCTCTTCGAATACACCAATCATTGATTCCCAAATCGCCCCGTTCCCATAGCCAAAAATAATGCCTAGCAGGCCGGTAAATAAAGGAAATAAAACAATGATCATAAAGGCGCCTGCGGTTGGCGCGCCGAGAATTACCTGCCACGAAAATACCTCTGGGAGTCCAAGCCCAAAGTCCATGTATGCTTCGTTTAATTCCCCAATGTGAGGCCCATAAGGCGGCATTGCTGTAGGTAATGGCAACGGTGCGACATAGGTAATTTTTCCGCTTGGGAACGGCTCTACATCGCCCGGTCTTCTAATCACCTCACTTAGCGCATCAACAAGAGGCTCATTGTGATTATTCAGCATGGTCAGCCCATTCGAGGTATTGAGTTTCTACCAGCAGAACCATCGGGTTTTCGTTGAACGAGCCGGGAGCAACAACTGAGAAATGGCCGCCACCCCGAGGGTCTCCCACCTCGGCCAAGATCAACCGAAACATCCGCATCCAACGCAGTCCCCTGTGTGAGCGAGCCTGCTCGCGAAGGCGCTCAAGCAGGCAAAAACCTCCCACCCTCTGGTCACAAAACTGCTCTGCATCAGTCCACAGCCCGCCTGCAAATCTCAGCGAAAATCTGCGTAATCGGCCGATGCGGCTGGCGCTTGTGCATCCGCCGCACCTGTTCACTCAGCCGCAGCAACTCTTCACTGGGCTTGGCCCATTGCTCTTTCGGCAGCGGCTCGGACCAGGCACGCATGACTTCCGGCAGCGCCTGTTTGCCGATCCTTTCCAGACGCCGCACTTCCCATTCGACCAAACGGTTTGGAATCGTCCATAAAGTCATGACGTGATACAGGTACCAGAAGAACCCCGACAGCCGCGAGCGGCGGCCTTCACGGATCTGCTGGTGCATCCTCGCGCGGGCGTTACGAAAAGTGTGCAGGCCTTCGTGGGGCGGGTCGTCCGGGCCTTGCAGGTCCTGCAAATCCTGAATTGATTTGAGGTCGTTGACTTCGTACTCCATGTAACCGCGAATCGCCTCCCAATGGCTGATCGCGAGCTCCAGGCCGGCGCATTGGAATTCCTGGCTTATGAGGGTTTCACCTTGGTAGAAACCGATGCCCATGCCGTATTGGCGATGGATGCCGAACTGGGTGGCGCCCTTGGCTTCGATGATCCAGGCGCTGAGCGATTCCCACGGGACAAAGACAGGTTCGGTGGCGCCCTCGGGCATGAAGCAGACTTCGCGGCGTTGACGGTTGAAGCGGGTTGGGATGAGGGAGAGGCGTTTTTGTGAGCGTAGTGCCAGACGCCGAGGCCAATAAGAAGGATCAAGGGGCCGCAAATTGATTGGTTCTCGTAACCCGCTTCGAACACACCAACCATTGATTCCCAAATGGCCCCGGTTCCATAGCCAAAAATAATGCCTAGTAACCCTGTAACTAAAGGAAATAAAACGATGATCATAAAGGCGCCTGCGATTGGCCCACCGAAAATTAGCTGCCACGTAAATACCTCTGGCAATCCAAGCCCAAAGTCCATGTATCCGTCGTTTAACTCTCCAATATGAGGCCCATAAGGCGGCATTGCTGTAGGTAATGGCAACGGTGCGAGATAGGTAATTCTTCCGCTTGGGAACGGCTCTACATCGCCCGGTCTTCTAATCACCTCACTTTGCGCATCAACAAGAGGCTCATTGTGATTATTCAGCATGGTCGGCCCACTCGAGATATTGAATTTCTACCAATAAAACCGGAGGGTTTTCCTTGACCGAGCCGGGAACTACTACAGCGAAATGGCCGGTATCCCGGGGGCAATATGAATCACACGAGTTCGTGCTTCCGACTCGCCTCTGCCATTGACGGACTGAATACATATGGCAAGTTCTAGCGTTTCCTTTGCAGGCGCGTATTCAGAATCGGGACGGACGGGGTATTGAAGGCAGAGCACCAAACCCTCTGGCGTCGATTTCACGATTCGCAAACTGCTCAATATCTCCTCACTGATCACTTCCTTGCGCGCTTGCGGCACCCCGCGACCATGCAGCGGTACAACAAGTCGATAGGCACCGATTCCCAAGCGATGACTCGGTTTACCGTTTAAAGGCGGCAGAAGATCATTTAGCGCCAGCCTCGGCAGAACCAAATGAATATCGCTCGGTTTGGCGCCAAATAATAAAGTCTTCAGCCAGGTGTCACTGGGATCAGGTCCTGATTGGGCGTAAGGAGCGTGTATCAAAAACGCCAGATAATTTTGATAGTCATCCAGGGAGTGGTCACCGCGCATCTGGTCATCACGGCTCCAGGGTGTGATTTTCAACCACTTGTCGTGGGCGGAGACGTTGTAGCGATTGAACAGCCAAGTACCGACAAACTCCAGAACAGTGAACAATGCACCGGCTAAATTGAAGCGAAAAAACACTAAAGAAAGACGTGTACCAGCGGCAGCCCAAGCGGCTGTTCGTGCAGAACTATTCGGTGCTGCTAAGACTTTAATGGAAGCATAAATGGTGTTACCAAACCCGTAGCCATTAGTTGCAATCATGCCTGTCGCGCCCAATGTCGCCATCGCAGCCGCAGTCTGCTCAGCTTGAGTCCCACTGCGAATCGCATCTTGCCACTTTCGATTTTGTTTTCCGAGGCTGGCACCAGAGGTGCTTAAACCCAAAACATAAGTAAAGAAGCCCAAACCAACATGCAACTTACCCATTTGCACACGAACCTGTCGCAGCGCTTCCAGCTGCAAACTGGCAACAAGGCTGGATCTTCGAGCCCTTAACGCTGTATCAGCAAGCCCCTGTGCAGCGGTAAAACCCGCCGCGCCTGTCGCGGCAAGGGCCGCGGAAAACTCCGCTCGTTTCTTCCTGTCCCTCGTCTGCTTCATCACCTCTCGATAAGCCCCCACCAAATTCACCACCTGCACCAACACCACCACCAACCCCATCCCCTCCGTCCGCACCAGACTCGCCTTCGAAACCCCCGCCCCCCGCGCGAATATTCTCCAGCAACCCGCGCAATTCTCCGTGCTGCGCCGGCGGAAACACCACCGTCAATCCCGCTTTCGCCGGGGTGGCGCCGTACAGCCGCGCCGAGCGATCCGGCAGTTCATCAATCGGGCTCAACGCCGCCGCCAGCCTTCCTTCGAACAAGGCCAGTTGCGTGCGCACGCGGACGATTTCCTGCTGCAATTCCATCGCCCGGGCGGTTTTGTGGCCTTGGCGGTTTTTGTTGTGGGTGAGCTGGTTGCGTTCGCGGTTGAGGGTTTTCAGGTAGTCGCGTTCGCGCAGCACTTCCTTGATCGTGGCTTGCAGCGCCGCTTGTTCCGCCGGGGTAGACACGGTGAAGGTCACGCCGCTGGTTCGCGCGGCGTCGAAGACGCGCAGGCGCAGGGCTTTGGGCAGGCGCTGGAACAGTTCGTCGAGGTCGGGGATTTTCTCGCCGGCAAGATCAAAACCTTCCAGCGCCCGGCTCAGGCCGAGGTTCAGCGCCGGGCTGTAGGTGTCTTGCACGGCATCGGCGAGGACGCGGCTGTGTGCCGGCAGATCGTCGAGGGCCGGCAGCTGCGGCTGCTCGATGCTCTGCAATTTGGCCAGCCAGTCCGGCAGGTTGTTGAACATCGCCATGCCGGCGTTGAACAGCGTTGAATATTGCCCGGCCTGTTCGGTCTGCAAACGCAGCGGCAAGGTGTAGAACAACGGGCGGGTCAGTTGCGGGTGTTGCTCGAGGTAACCGAGCATTTGCTCATTGGCCGCGTCGCTGCGGCCGATGTCCTTGAGGCAGGCGTATTCGCTGGCGAAAGCCTGATCGATCTGCACTTGGCCGTCGAAATACCACGCCGAGCGATGGAAACGCCCGGCGCACAGCAGTTGCGCGCGATCGGCAGTGATGCGTTCGAGCAGGCGATTCCAGCGCCCGAGGTTGTCGCGATGACTGTTGAGCACCTCGTCCATGGCCGGGCGGTCGATCAGGTCGTTGATGCCGCGTTTGCCGCTGAGCAATGGGCCGTCGAGCACGTCTTTCATGCGCCGACTCTGATCTTTGCCGAGCTCGACCAGTGTGCTCAGGTGACGCTCGACGAAATCGACCGGGGCCACTTCGAGAAAATATTCACGGGTGTAAAAGCGTCGGTCCGCCTCGGCGGTGACGCGAGCGTGCGCGGTGAAGTCCGGGGCGACGCCGTCGAAACGGTTCAGCGCCAGTGACTCGTCTAATGCCTTTTCGCGCTGTTGCTGCAGTTCAGGTCTAGTCTGGGTATCGGTCGGGACAACCTCACCACCCTTGTTCAAATACTCGAGCAGCGCCTGCCGGGTATTTTCCCGATCCGGTTCGGGCAATTGCTCCAGTTCAGCAAACAATGCCTGAGCGCGTGGATCGTCGCTGGCCTTGGCCAAAGTGTCGAAGTCCTGAGATCCGAGCTGGCTCAGCGACTCGATGTAACTGGCCAGCAGATAGTCGCGCTCGTTGTTGTCGGTGTTGCTCCACTGCTCGATCCAGCCGACCACCAGATCCTGATAATCAGACAGATCGCGCATCACGCCGAGGTCGTCGTTGACCAGCAGAAACAGCGTGTCGTCCTGATAAGGCCCGCGCACCCGCCCGAGAAACTCGCCGATATGCGCCTCGCGAAAACGTCGCGGGTTTTCCCACAGATAGGGTTCGCGTTCGTGCTCCGGCGCATCGCTGACCTGCACCGTCGGCATCCGCGTGGCGTCCGCCTCGGCCAGCGGTTTTGCCGTGCAGGCCACCTCCGCCAGCCACTGTTTCGCCTGGGCCACGGTAAGCAAATGCTCGCCGCCGATCAGACAATGCACCGGGCCGAGATCGACCGCCTGCATGAAGTGCTCGCGCTCCTCCGCGCTGTCCAGCACCTGTCGGCATTTCGCCGCGCTCAACTGCACATCCGCGAAGGTCACGTAAAGGGTGCTTTTGCGCGAAAAGATCAACGCCGGACGTTCTTCGATGGCGCTGCGCTGCTCCTCGCTGACGCTTTTGCCGCGATGCAGCAATGCGCTGATGACACCTTCCAGCACGCGGTATTCGTAGAGCTCACCGCTGAGACTGTCGACGATGTACAGCCAGCCATCGCGCAAACGGCGGATGCCCATGGGGCGCGTGGTCAGGGTGTACGGCAGCGTGATTTCGGTGCTGGGGTCGAAGGGTTTTTCGACAAGGCCGTACGCGAGGGGCAGCAGTTGCACGTGGGTGTTGCGCAAGGGCAGGCGGCTGGCGCACCAATGGGCGCTTTCGAGGCGGCTAACGCATCGAGGTTGGCGGGGTGGTTCATGATTGATGTCTCTCAGAGGCCCATCGAAAGGCTATTGCAGCGGCAATCGCAACGCGCTCGCCGGGGGATTGCAGCGAAGGTGTGTGCATCAGCTGATGGATTTGCGGATGCCGACTGCACGCTGCATCGTCCAGCCATGCCACCACGTTGGCGTACAGCAGAATCTCGGACGGGTTGCTCAAGGCAAACTCGCTGGCATGGGCGTGGATGCGTTCCAGCAATTGCCAGCGTTCAACTGCCGTGTCCCCGACATGAAAGTCAGGAAAATGCTTGAGCAGGTGCGTATCGATGTCGAGCAACACCCGCCGCCGATCCACCCGATCCAGCGCGGCATCCTGCTCGGTGCTCAACCGATACGGCGCCACCAGCGCCCCACCCTGCCCGTGCCGAGGTCGCTGACAGTGCCAGACTCCCCGCGCGCCATCCGCCGTGACCACACACCCCAGCGGCCCGAACAGACTCGCATCGCCGCTGGCAAACAGCGCCTGCGCTACGGCGGCATCCGCCAGCCGCAACAACACCGGCGAGCCGACCGGCAACTCGACGATCAGCAACTGGCGCAAATGCGCGACGATTTCATGCGCCGGCGCGGCGCTGAACAGCAGCACGCCCCATTCCTGTTGGGCGTGCTGGCGATAAAACCGCGCCACCGGATCGTCAGCGTCAGCGAGCCCCACCAGCAGCGGCGAGACGTCACGCAGGGCCGTAAACGGTGGCTGGTCGTACAGCGCGAAAGCGTTGGCGGCGGGATCGAGCCTTCGCAGTTGCGTCGGTAGATCGGCGATCGTCGCACCATCGAGCAGCACAAACGCCTGCTGCTCAGCCCACGGCAAACCTTCGGGCCAATCCGTCAAAAGGCTCATGCCTGGGCTGCCTCGCAAATCAGGCAACGCGAGGTCCGCGTGGTCAGCAGCGCATGCCGTTGCTGCACGGCATCGAACGTCGCCTTAAGCAACGGCGCGGCCCCCGGCAGCATGGGTTCCGCTGGCAGACACACCGTCGGCGCCCCGCCCTGCACCACCGGCACACTGCTGAAAATGCCGGCGGCGCCGACCGTCAGCCAATGCCCGCCAGCAGCCAGAGTGATCTGCAGGCCGCTGTTGAAAACCACCTGCTCGCCCGCGCCGAAATGCAGCTGCTGCGCCGCACTGACGCGCTGGCTGGCGACCCGCACATGCTGCTCGCCCTGCACCCACAGATGATCGTCCTGCTTGAGTTCAGTCAGGCGATTGCCATGGGTCAGATGATGTTCTTCGTCGCGCAACTCAAGGCTGGAGACGCCGCCAATCACTTGGCTATGCAGGTTGTCGATCTGCACACGCAAGTCATTGAGCACGTGCTGCACCAAGTCGCGCTGCGCCCTGATGGAGATTTCTTCCGCGCCTTGCCGGTCCTCGATGCGCAGTTCGTTGTAACCACCGCCGCCGGGGCTGCTCTGGCTGCGCCAGATACTGCGCGTCTGTTGCGCCGGCAGGTCCAGTGGCACCGGGGTTTCGGCGTTGGGCAGGCAGGCGAGCACATGCGGTTTGTCCGGATCGCCATCGGTGAACCCCACTAGCACTTCCATACCGACGCGAGGAATCTGCACGCTGCCGTAGCGGTCATGTGCCCAGGCAGTGGCCACGCGCAGCCAGCAACTTGACTGTTCATCACGCTGGCCGTCGCGATCCCAGAGCATTTGCACTTTCACGCGGCCGTAGGCATCGCTGTAGATTTCTTCGCCGGGCGGGCCGGTCACCACCGCCAACTGACTGCCGCTGACGCGCGGTTTGACATGCCTGAGCTGCGGGCGAAACACCACGTCCCACGGTGTCGCGACGAAATGGTTGCGATAGCCCTGACTGAAACCATCTGCGTCAGCCTGCTCGGTGAACGCTTCCTCGAGCACTTGCGGCTGTTTGCCGATGTGCTCGACCTCGGTCAGCAACCATAAATCGTTGCAGTCGGCGCGCGAGTAATCCGCCATGGTCATAAAACTGCCGCCGCGCATCAGCGCCTGATTGCTGCGCCCGTTAGCCAGACGATAGTCGGCACCATGGCGCTCCAGCGCACGCTGGCTAAGGTGCTTGCCGCGCTCGCGGTGGGTGAACTGCCCGGGAAACTCATAATCTTCCAGCAGCGGAACCCGCGCTGCACTGGCCTTGGCATCCAACTGCACCGCAGGCTTTTCGAAGTGATAGTCGCGGCGCTCGACGAGGTTGGAGCGTGGCTCCAGGCGCACAGTGAACTGGTCGATAACCGGCGCATCGGCAACCAGGCCGTTGCCCTGCACATAGCGCGTCGTCACGTCGTGTTTGAGGAACGCCGTTTGATCGTCGCCGAACACCAACAGGTGCGCCTCACGGCGATGGCGGAAATGAAAGTGCAGGCCCTCCTCTTCGCACAGCCTCTGGACGAAGTGCAGATCGGATTCCTGGTATTGCACGCAATACACCCGCGCCGGGTACTCGGCGCTGAGCTGAAAATGCCAGGCATCGGCCTGCATGCCGTGATCGCTCAACACATTGGCGATGATCTGCGGCACGCTCAGGTTCTGGAAAATCCGCTGATTGCGCCGATGCGCGAGGTAGGCAAGGTGTGGCGCCAGGGTGATCTGGTAACGGCTCAGCCGAACACCGCAATCACCCTGGCCGACCCGATAGACCAGCCCGTGCATGCCGCTACCGTCGGCACCGAAACAGAGAAAGGCCGGCCGATGCAGCAAGCCTTCCAGATCCAGATCGGGGCGCTCGCTGACCAGCTCGAGATCCAGTTCATAGGTCTGGTTGAGCACTTCCCGGGTGCGAAAGCCGAACACTTGAAGATCGTGGGAAACGCCTTCTATCTCGAGAGTGAAAACAACGGGCCTGCCAGCGATGCGCATCCACCTGTCCCTGTGTCTGAGTGAAAGACGGGACTGTGCAACGGTGCGCTGCAATGGGTGAAGTCAGACCTTTCCCTGTTTTGCCGGTCTGCGAGCGAAAAGGACGTGGCCCACAGAGAAACGGCCAGGATCCTACGGAAATGATCCCGGATCCTATGTATTCCTGTGAGAGCGAGCCTGCTCGCGAAATACGGTGTGTCAGTCGCCGACTGTTTAACTGATCCACCGTCATCGCGAGCAGGCTCGCTCCCACAGGGATTTGCGTGAGTCAGGGCAGTAAGATGATCTTGTCGCCACCGCCATGATTGACCTCTTCATAGCGCGCCAGCCCTTCAGCCAGCGGCACCTCCACCAGACCCTGCGGCAGCGGCAAGCGATCCTCATCGAAGAACCGCCCGAACTGCTCGAGCATCGCCGCGCACGCTTCAACGCCATACAACAAGGAGTTGATCCCGACCACCGAGCCGCCCTTGCGATACAGCGCCAGCGCCGGCAATTGCACGTGGCCGTCGACCGGCGCGGCGATGATGGCGATGCGGCCGAAGGTGGCCAGTGCCGCCACCGAGGCCGGCAGCCAGAAACCGGTGGTGTCGAAGATCACATCGGCGCCGCCGCGATACACCGCGTTGACCTGGGCACCGAGGTCTTCTGGCTTATCCAGTTGAATCGTCTGATAGCCCTGCTGCTGCAGATCGGCGACCTGCTCGGGCCGGCGCGCCGCCGCCAGCAATTGCGCGCCGCGCACCTTTGCCAGGGCCAAAGCCGCGGTTGCCACTGCCCCGCCGCCGATCACCAGCAAGCGCGTATCGGCGCTGACCAGGCTGCGTTCCAGTGCATCCCACGCCGTGGTGTACGGCACGCCAAGGCTGGCCGCCTGAGCGAAACTCAAATGCGCCGGTTTGTGCGCCACGCCGCTGGCCGGCAGTTTGACGAATTGCGCATGGGCGCCGTCGGCGAAAAGCCCAGCTCGCGCCCGGTGCCCCAGACTTTCTGACCGATCATTGCTTGCGGCCCCTCGACCACCACCCCGGCGAAATCCCGCCCCGGAACCCGTGGCAGTGTGGTGTAAGGAAACGCCCGAGGACGTTTTTCACATCGCTGGGATTAAGGCCGGCAGCCTTGATCTGCACCAGCACTTCATCGGCGCCGGGCACCGGGGTTGGAACGTCGACGAAACGCAGGGAAGACAGGTCGCCGGTCTGATCGAATTGCAACGCTTTCATGGGCACATCCACCGAAAAGAAAAGGGAAATTCAGGACAGCCAGCCAGCGACCAGTTGCCGGCCCAGCGGCCACAACTGTTCACCGGCCAACATGCCGAGCAGACCGACCAGCGCGATCGCCGGTGGTGCGGGAGAACGGAAATCGAGCGCGCCATAGAGCAGGCCGACGCCCAGGCCGATGGCCAGAGAAATGAGGTAGTTCATGGAGGAACTCCGCCGCGATAAGTGATGGGCAGAGTCTAGGGAAACGGGCGGAGCGGTATCGGCCAAGGACTTCTGAATTTCGGACAAAAACCCCAATTCACAAAGAACCTTGTGGGAGCTGGCTTGCCAGCGATAGCGGTGGGTCAGTCAACATATCCGTTGAATGCCAAGCCGCCATCGCTGGCAAGCCAGCTCCCACAGGATCTCACAAATCAGACATTTGTCCTACACGGCAAATTGCGAAGGCGCCACCCCAAGCTCCCGGCGAAACATGTCGCTGAAGCTGCTCGGTGAATAACCCAGATCGCGAGCAATGACGCTCACCGCCACGCCCTGAATCAACGCTGCCACTGCTGTGGCCAACTGCACCTGCCGTCGCCATTCGGCGAAGCCCATGCCGAGGCTGTCCTTGAACAACCGCGCCAACGTCCGCACGCTGGCCCCGGCGTGCTCCGCATGCTGCTCGAACGGGATCTCCAGCGACGGCGCCGCCATCACGGCCTGACACAGATTCATCAGACGCCGGTCGGACTCATCGGGCAGCGGAATCTTCAACTGCGAACGCCTGGCCCGGCGCAGTTCCAGCAACGCCAGCCCGACCAGCGCCTCGTAATACTCAGCCTCGCCATTATCGCCCTGCGCCACCAGCCCGACGATCAACTCGCGCAGCAGACCACCGACTTCGATCACCTGCACCGTCGCATCCAGCGCCGCCGCCAGCGCCGGGCGCAGGTAGATATTGCGCATCTGCAAGTCCGACACCACCCGGATCCCGTGCGGCACCCCGGCGGCAACCACACCGCGCGTTGCGGCGGCACCACCAGCGCTTCGTGCGGGGTTTCCACCCACATCACCCCGCTCATCGCATAGAGCAACTGCCCCCAGACATGCTCGTGCGGTTCGATGAACAAGCCACGCGGGTAGGTCCGCGCCAGCGGTTGCACGGGCACATCGGTGTCGGTCAGATCAGGAGGCGCGGCGAGGGCCATGGCGAGCGTTCACAGGGGTTGGCGAAGCCGCCATGGTAACCAGCACGCCCCGCCCTCGCCAACGATAGATACCGTCGGACAATCCAACTGAATTTTCTCGGCACAGCGCGATCCGTTTAATACCACAGGGAGGAATTCGGGCTTTATGAACAACGCAAAACTTTACGTCATCGACTACACACTGCATGGCACCCCAAGTCGTTCATTATCCGCTCGGACAAAATGGACAACGCCGAAGCCTGGCATTGGGCAAGCTGCGACGCGGGCGTGGGTCGCATCCCGCGCTTCGGCCGCGAGAAAGTGCAAAAGACCAGCAAACCGATGGCAGAAAAATTCGGTCTGGAAAACGTCACCTGGCGCCAGACCAACTGACTCCACCGCCTTCATCGCAGGCTTGGCAATCGACAGGGGAATCGACCGATGACCGACACTTATCACCCGGCCCGACTGGACTACGGCCTGACCACCTTCTTCGGCCAGATCACCAAAACGGTGAATTGCGCAGTCGCACTGGAAACGGTCGCGGATGACCCTTATCGCTTCACCTTGTGCGTCCAGGCACCGGTACCGGAAGACCTCGACCAGGCGAAGATCGTAGTAGTCAAGGTCGAGGGGCGAACGTTGCAAGGCACGGTGAGGCACTTTGAGCGACGGGACGACGACAGTCTGAAAATGGAAGTGGAGCCTGATTAGGCCCCACTTTTTTGCCGTGATTATTTCGGATGGGCGCAACCGCAACCCTTCATCGCACACTCCTCACCGCCCTTGTGGTGATGAGCGCAAGCCTCGCAGCAATAGTGTTTACCGTGTACAGCGTAGGAATGATCGCCTTCTTTGATCGTGCAGTTGCAGCCCGGGCAGTCGCATTTTTGTCGGACATGGGACAGACTCCTTGCGTGGTGGTTGTCTGAAGCTTGCGAGCAAGCCATAAGGGACAGTGTAGAAGGTGGTGTTGCAGGCTGGCCAACTGTTGAGAGATTGGGCGACGCAGAAATGGCTTTCGCGAGCAGGCTCGCTCCCACAGAAAAGCCAAAGCAAAGCAAAGCAAAGCAAGATCAAAAGATCGCAGCCTTCGGCAGCTCCTACACACGATGAGCGCAAGCTCGAGTAGCTTTTGATCTTGATCTCAGAGCCCGTCGGTAGGCTGAGTGGAGGGATTGATGCGGGCGTGGGAGCGCAGCGACCGTTTGGCGCAGCCAAACACAGCGAGTGTAGGTGCAGCGAAGCAAACCGGAGCCGCTGCGCCAGGATCAGTCCCGCAGCGAAGGAACCCCGAGCCCCAGCGAGCGGGCCGGACGTCAGGGCGCAGCCTTTTGGTTACTTTTTGGCGTTTGAAAAAGTGACCCGCTGTAAGAGCGGAACCGCCAGAAGCAACACCCGCAGCAACGGATATGTACACAGTCAAACAAATAAAATCACTGCGCCTGCCGCGAACTCCGATACATGAATACCAACGCCACCGCCAGACACACCATCGCCAGCATCCGGCTCGAAGACAAGCCGATCGCCGGATTCCCCAACCAGCCAAAATTGTCGATCAACATCCCCATCCCCAACTGCCCGACAATCACCGCCACCGTCGCCACAGCCGTCCCGACCACAGGCACCGCACCCACCATCACCATCATGTACACCACGCCGAACAGCGCCCCGGTCAACTGCCACTTCGGCACCTCAAGCAGACTCACCGCCTGCGCCGGTTCGAAAAACAGAATCAACAACCCGGTCACCACCGCGCCCACCGCAAAGGTCAGCAAACTGGAGCGCAGCACACCCACCGTCTCACCCAAACGACCATTGATCGCGGCCTGCACACTCAACACCGCACCGGCCAATACCACCACCGCCAACAAAATCACCAGACCCATCACTCACCCCGTGCAATCAGAACCAAAGCCACCACAATCAAGCCCAACGCCAGCCAGCGCTCGCCGTTGACCTTCTTGCGCGTCGCGCCGAACCAGCCGAAATGGTCGATCAGCACACTCTTGCCGACCTGCCCGGACAAAATCGCAATCATCGTCATGGCAATGCCGATGTGCGGCGTCGCCAGCGTCAGCACCACCACGTAGATCGGCCCTAGAAAACCGCCGATCAACTGCCAGCGCGGCAACTCGGTCAGCGCCGGACCTTTCTGTGGGCCGGCGAACAACAAAAGTAAAAACAGAATCGCCGAACCCACGCCGAAGATGCTCAACGTCGCCCACAAATGCCCGACCTGCTCACCCAGCGGCCCCAGCAACCCGGCCTCGACCGACAAGCCCATGCCGGCAAGGATCACCAGCGGCAGCAACAGCAAACGCAACATCGATTTTTTCACCGGTGCGGCGACCAATCCCTCATCCAACGACTGCATACCTGACCTTCCACGCTCAAAAACAATGGCGCGGATTATCGGCTGGCGCCGCTGTGCGATAAATGGGAGCATCCGGACAACACTTTTGCGCAACACGCACAGCGAGACACGGCATGCACGGGCTCAACGAACTCGGATTCAAAGCGCTACGGCTGTTTGTGGCGGTCCTCGACCACGGCAGTTTTTCCGAAGTCGCCCGCCGCGAAGGCGTTGCGCCCTCCTCGATTTCGCGGCAGATCCAGTTGATGGAACAGGCGCTCAACCAGCAATTGCTCTACCGCCACACCCGCGCCGTCACCCCGACCGAAGCCGGGCGCACGCTCGGCCACCATGCGCGGCTGCTATTGGTGCAACTGGAAGAAGCCGAACAGGCGTTGCAGGAGCAGCAAAGCGAACCCACCGGACTGGTGCGCATCAACGCCCCGGTGGTGTTCGGCCAACGCCATCTGACACCGTGGCTGGGCGAGCTCTGCGCGCGCTATCCGAAGCTGCAATTGGATATCCAGCAAACCGACCATTACGTCGACCCGCTACAGGAAGGCGCCGACCTGCTGTTTCGCATCGGCGCGCTGCACGATTCGAGCATGCAGGCACGCATTCTCGCGCCGCACCGCTTTCAGGTCGCCGCCAGCCCGGCCTATCTCAAACGCCATGGCACGCCGCAGCATCCCGACCAACTCGCGCAACATCAGTGCCTGGCCTACAAAGGCGCGGCCGGTCAGCAGCGCTGGTTTTTCCGCCGTGATGGCGAGGACTGGACGCCATACACCGTCAGAGGTCCGATCACCGGCAACCACGCCGACACCCTGACCCAGGCCGCTCAGCAAGGGCTGGGGCTGGTGATGTTTCCGTCGTGGCTGATTGGCGAAGCGGTGCGCGAGGGCACACTGGTGCCGGTGCTGGGGGAATATCAGGTGTCGAACAGCCTGGAACCGCAGCAGATCGCGGTGCTGTGGCCCGGGAGCCGGCGGCTGTCGGTGAAGGTAAGGACGGTGATCGATTTCTTCATCGAATGCTTCGGTGAAATCCCGTATTGGGACCAGACTTGAAGGCTACAGAAACTCAAATGTGGGAGCGGGCTTGCTCGCGAATGCGGTGTGCCATGCAACCCATTGGGGGTCTGACACAACGCATTCGCGAGCAAGCCCGCTCCCACAATGGATTATCGTGAATCTTCAGATACGGAACTGCCCGACCAGCTTGCCCAACCGCTGCCCCAGCTCCGCCAGACTGCGCGAGGTCTGCGCGCCCAGTTGCGTTTCATCGGCCACGCTGTCCACCGCCACGGCAATCTGATGCACGCTGCGGTTGATTTCTTCGGCCACCGCCGTCTGCTCTTCCGCTGCGCTGGCGATCTGCGCGTTCATCGAGTTGATCGTGGCGATCAACTGCGCCATGGCATCCAGCGATGCACCGGCCTGATTGGCTTGCTGCGAAGTACCATCGCCAGCCTCGCTGGAACGGCGCATGGCCTCAACTGCCTGCTGCGTGCCGGCCTGCAAGCGGTCGATCATGCCCTGGATTTCCTGAGTGCTGATCTGCGTGCGGCTGGCCAGTGCGCGCACCTCGTCCGCAACCACCGCAAAGCCACGACCGGCCTCACCGGCGCGTGCCGCTTCGATCGCGGCGTTGAGCGCCAGCAGGTTGGTCTGCTCGGCAATCGAACGGATCACCCCAAGCACGCCGACGATCGAACTGACGTCCTGCTGCAGGCTGTCCAGCGACACGCCGCTGTTGCGGATATCGTCGACCAATGCATGAATCTGCTTGATGCTGCCCGCGACCACACGCTTGGCGCTTTGGCCTTCTTCGTCGGTCTGTTGAGCGGCAACGGCGGCGTTCTGCGCGCTCTTCGCCACTTCCTGGGCGGCGGCGGACATTTCGTTGATCGCCGTGGCGACCTGATCGGTTTCGTGACGCTGACGCTCCATGGCCTGATCGGAACGCTGCGCCTGTTCCGAGACCTGGGTGACCAGCCCGGTGAGTTGCGTGGTCATCTCGGTGATCTGCCGCACCAGGCCGTGGATCTTGTCGACGAAACGGTTGAACGAGCCGGCCAGTTCGCCGAGTTCGTCCTGGCTGGTGATGTTCAGGCGCCGGGTCAGGTCGCCCTCGCCAGCGGCGATGTCGTCGAGGCTGGCTTTCATTTGCGTCAGCGGACGCAGAATGGTGTTGGCCAGCAACATGCCCGCCGCCGCGATCACCAGCAGCACCAGCACCGCGACGCCGACAATGCTCAGCACCACGCCTTGCACGCGCTCCTGCACTTGCGCCTCGACCTGCGCCACTTGCGCTTCGATGCCGTCGAGGTTGACCGAAGTACCCACCGCCATGTCCCACTTCGGCAGGTATTCGGTGTAGCCGAGTTTCGGCACCAGCACCTTGGCGTTGCCCGGCAGCGGCGAGCTGTATTGCAGATAGTGGGTGCCGTCCTTGGCCACCTTGACCAGGCCGAGGTTGACGTAGACGCCGTTCGGGTCGCGGTTGTCCTTGAAACTTTTGCCCACGCCGTCGGGGTCGTTGGCCTTGAACAGACGCACGGTCTCGGAGTCGTAGCCGAAGAAGTAGCCATCCTTGCCGTAGCGGATGCCCGAGAGCAATTTGATTGCCTGGGCGCGCGCCGCGTCGTCGCCCGGTGCGGCGGCGTCATACAGCGGTTTGATCGTGGTCATGGCCACGGCAACGTAACTTTGCAGGGTGGCCTTGGCGTCGCTGAGCAGCCGCTCGCGGGTCTGTTCGACCTCCTTGCGCGCCTGTTCCTGGAGGATGAACAGCGTGGTCACGCTGATGACCAGCGCAAAGAGCAGCACCGGCAGAACGGCAAGGGACAGGACTTTAGCCTTGAGACTCAGGCGCATCGGGGGACTCACTCTTTTGATTTTGTTGGCGTGGTTAAAGGCTTTAACGGCACGCCGGAGCAAAAGTTGAGTCCGGGAAATACCCAGGCCTCTGTGGGAGCGAGCTTGCTCGCGAAGGCGTCGTGTCAGTCGCTGCAACTGCGACTGATCCACCGCTTTCGCGAGCAAGCTCGCTCCCACAGTGATTGGTGGGGCGTTTAGAGAACCATCGCTGCAACCCAGCCGAACACCAGCAGCGGCAGGTTGTAGTGCAGGAAAGTCGGTACGACGGTGTCCCAGATGTGGTGATGCTGGCCGTCGATGTTCAGACCCGAAGTCGGGCCGAGGGTCGAGTCCGAGGCCGGCGATCCGGCATCGCCCAGCGCACCGGCCGTACCGACGATGCAGACGATGGCGATCGGGCTGAAGCCCAGTTGCATGCACAGCGGCACGAAGATCGCCGCTAGAATCGGCACGGTGGAAAACGACGAGCCGATGCCCATGGTCACCAGCAAGCCCACCAGCAGCATCAACAAGGCACCCACGCCTTTGCTGTGATTGATCCACGCCGCCGACGATTCGACCAGCGTCTGCACCTGCCCGGTGGCCTTCATGACTTCGGCAAAGCCTGAGGCGGCGATCATGATGAAGCCGATCATCGCCATCATTTTCATGCCTTCGGTGAACAGGTCATCGGTCTCGCGCCATTTGACGATGCCGGAGAACGAGAAAATCAGGAACCCAACCAGCGCGCCGATAATCATCGAGTCCAGCAGCAACTGCACCACAAATGCCGAAGCGATGGCCACGCCGGCGATCATCAGGCTCAACGGGTTGTACTGCACCGCCGTCTGCTCGACCTGTTCGATTTTGGCCAAGTCATAAACGCGCTTCTTGCGATAGCTGATGAACGCCATCGCCAGGCCGAAGACCATGCCCAGCGCCGGAATGCCCATGGCATGGGTGACATTGATGCCGCTGATGTCGACGCCGCTGCGGGCGACGTTGGCCAGCAGGATTTCGTTGAGGAAAATGTTGCCGAAGCCCACCGGCAGGAACATGTACGGGGTGATCAGGCCGAAGGTCATGACACAGGCGATCAAACGGCGATCGAGTTGCAGCTTGGTCAGTACATATAGAAGTGGCGGCACCAGCAGCGGAATGAAGGCGATGTGGATCGGCAGGATGTTCTGCGAGGCAATCGCCACCACCCACAGCAGCCCGATCAGCAGCCATTTGACGTTACCGCCGCCGGTTGCATGCTGCCGATCCACCATGGCCAGGGCCTTGTCGGCCAGCGCATGGGCCAGGCCGGACTTGGCAATCGCCACGGCGAACGCGCCGAGCAAAGCGTAGGACAACGCCACGGTCGCGCCGCCGCCCAAGCCGCTGTTGAACGCCTTGAGTGTTGCGTCGATGCCCAGACCGCCGGTCAGGCCACCGACCAGCGCCCCGACGATCAGCGCGATCACCACATGCACGCGCGACAGGCTGAGGATCAGCATGACGCCGACGGCTGCTATGACTGCATTCATTTCACTACCTCAAAAAACACTGCGGGTGAAAACACACCGCCAGACAGGATGAGTCCGCGCGGGATTGGCCGGCGGATGTGTACAGAGGGTCTTGTTAGAGGGCGCGCACTGTGCCGCAGAGTGGCGGCAGTGTCAAAGCCCTGTGGCGAGGGATTTATCCCCGTTGGGTGGCGAAGCCGCCACCGGCAAACTTCGAAACAACCCTATACGCAGGTGTCACGACTGCTTCGCAGCCGAACGGGGATAAATCCCCTCGCCACAGGACTGCAGGACCACAGGCCCCGCATGCGGCAATCGGTCATATTGCGCTCACGCATAAAGAAAGCCGAAACGCGGCCGCTACAGTGCAAAGTCTCAGATATTTATCGGATAAGGATATTTCCATGTCGCTCAGACAACTTTCCATCCAATGGAAAATCACCCTGCTCGCCGGCCTCTGCCTGGCCGGTATCGTGACCCTGTTGGTCGGTCTTTCGCTGTATCGCATGGAACACAGCTCGGCGCTGGTCAAGGCCTCGAGCATGGAGATGCTCACCGAGTCGGCGCAGGCGCGGATTGAATCGCAAGGTGAAGTGCAGGCCGCCGGCATTCGCCAGCAATTCATGGACGCCTATCAATACGGCCACGGTTTCTCGCGGCAGGTGCTGTTTTTGCGTGAGCAGGCCGAGAAGCGCTTCCTCGATGCTTTCGACCTGCGCGAGGACATGACCCGTCAGGTCAAATCCGCGCTGCAAGCCAACCCGGACCTGCTTGGCCTGTCGCTGGTGTTCGAAGCCAATGCACTGGACGGCAAGGACGAACTGTTCGCCGACCAGGCTGAGCTGGGCAGCAACGACAAGGGCCGCTTTGCCCTGTACTGGTCGCAGCCGACCCCGGGCAAAGTCACCTCGATGGCGCTGCCGGAAAGCGACATGAGCGACACCAGCACCGGCCCCAGCGGTCAGGCCGCCAACGCCTGGTTCACCTGCCCGCGCACCACGCTCAAACCGTGCGTGATCGAGCCGTACTTCTATGTCATCGACGGCCAGAAAGTGCTGATGACCAGCATCGTCTTTCCGCTGCAGGTCAACGGCAAAGTCATCGCTTCGCTGTCGGTCGACATCAACCTCAACAGCCTGCAAGCGATCAGCCAGAACGCCAGCCGCAAGCTGTATGACGGCCAGACCGCCGTCAGTATCGTCAGCCCCGCCGGCCTGCTCGCCGGCTACAGCCCGGATGCCGGCAAACTCAGCCAGCGTCTGGATGCGGTGGATCAGGCCAGCGGCAGCGAAATGCTGCGCCTGCTCGCCGCGAGCACTGGCGTGAGCAGCCTGCACAGCAACGGCCAGTTGAAAGTGCTGTCGCCGTTCCAGCCAATTCCCGGTGGACCGGCGTGGGGCGTGCTGCTTGATGTGCCGGAGAAAGTCCTGGTCAGCCGCGCCGAAGCGCTCAAGCAGCAACTGGATGCGAGCAACTCTTCGGGCACGCTGATCGAACTGAGCCTCGGCCTGCTCGCCGCGCTGATCGGTTTGCTGCTGGTGTGGCTGATGGCGCGCAGCGTGACCAGACCGATCCTCGGCGTGGCGCACATGCTTGAAGACATCGCCAGCGGCGAAGGCGACCTGACCCGGCGTCTGGCCTATGACAAACAGGACGAGCTCGGCCAGTTGGCCGGTTGGTTCAACAAGTTCCTCGACAAGCTGCAACCGGTTATCGCCGAGGTGAAACGCTCGGTGCAGGATGCGCGCAACACCGCTGACCAGTCTTCGGCCATCGCCACTCAGACCAGCGCTGGCATGGAGCAGCAATATCGCCAGGTCGATCAGGTCGCCACCGCGTCCCACGAAATGAGCGCCACCGCCCAGGACGTGGCGCGCAGTGCCGCGCAAGCCGCCGAGGCCGCCAAGGACGCCGACCGCGCCACCCGTCAGGGCCTGACCGTGATCGACCGCACCACCGCAAGCATCGACACCCTCGCCGCCGATATGAGCGCCGCGATGGTTCAGGTCGAAGGGCTGGCTGCGAACAGCGAGAAGATCGGCACGGTGCTGGAAACCATCCGCGCCATCGCCGAGCAGACCAACCTGCTCGCACTCAACGCCGCCATCGAAGCCGCTCGCGCCGGTGAAGCCGGACGAGGTTTTGCCGTGGTTGCCGACGAAGTGCGCAACCTTGCGCGCCGCACTCAGGAGTCGGTGGAGGAAACCCGCCAGGTCATCGAGCAATTGCAGAACGGCACGCAGGAAGTGGTGGGCTCGATGGGCAACAGCCATCGTCAGGCTCAGGGCAGTGTCGAGCAGGTTGGCCAGGCCGTGACCGCGCTGCGGCAGATCGGCGATGCAGTGACCGTGATCAGCGACATGACCCTGCAAATCGCCAGCGCTGCCGAAGAGCAGAGCGCGGTGGCCGAGGAGATCAACAACAACGTGGCGACAATTCGCGATGTGACGGAGTCGCTGTCCGGACAGGCGAATGAATCGGCGCGGGTGAGCCAGTCGCTCAACAGCCTGGCGAATCAGCAGCAGCGGTTGATGGATCAGTTTCGGGTCTAGAATCCACCGCAAAACCCAATGTGGGAGCGAGCCTGCTCGCGAAAGCGTCGTATCAGTCAGCGAACATTTATCTGACAGATTGCATTCGCGAGCAGGCTCGCTCCCACAGGGGATGTAGGGTGTTTTGGCAATTAGCGCTTAGGTAGTTCAATCACCACTTTCAATCCGCCCCACTCGCTTTCTCCCAGCACCAGCAAGCCACCCCACGTATCGACAATATCGCGCACGATCCCCAATCCCAGCCCATGCCCATGGGTCTGCTCATCCAGCCGCGTGCCACGGCTGAACACCTGGGTACGCTGCTCTTCGGGAATCCCCGGGCCGTCATCTTCTACGCTCAGGGCAAAGCCGTCAGACCGTTCGATGACACTCAAGCGCACCTCGGCGTCGGCCCATTTGCAGGCGTTGTCGAGCAGGTTGCCGAGCAGTTCGAGCAAGTCCTCACGGTCCCACGGCAGCTGCAGCCCGGGCGGTGCGACGTAGCTCAAGGCCAAATGTTCGCCGTGAATCATGTTCAAGGTCGCCAGCAAACCCGGCAGCTCGGCATCACAATCGAACAACGCGCCGGGCAGCGCATCCCCGGATAACCGCGCCCGATTGAGTTCACGATTGAGGCGCTGCTGCACCTGCTCCAGTTGTTCCTTGAGAATCCTGCGCAGCTCGGGACGGTCATCGAGCTTGTCGCTGGAGGCCAGACTCAGCAGCACCGCCAGCGGGGTTTTCAGCGCATGGCCGAGGTTGCCAAGGGCATTGCGCGAACGCTTGAGGCTGTCTTCGGTGTGGGCGAGCAAATGGTTGATCTGCGCCACCAGCGGCTCCAGCTCTACCGGCACCTGATCGTCGAGTTGTGAACGCTGGCCCTGTTGCAACTGGGCGATCTGTTCGCGCGCGCGTTCCAGCGGTTTCAGCGCGCGGCGCACAGTCAGGCGTTGCAGGAACAGGATCAACAGCAACGCCGCCAGCCCAAGGCCGAGGCCGATCTGACGCATGCGCTGAAAACTGTCGCTGACCGGCGTGTAATCCTGGGCGACGCTGATCGAGATCGACTGACCCAGGCGTCGATAGTCCGAGCGCAATATCAGCAAGCGTTGCCCGCCCGGGCCCAGTTGCAGGTTGCTGTGCAGCCCCGGGAGGGCAGCAGCGGCAGCTCCTGATCCCACAGCGAGCGCGAACGCCAGTGGCTGTCGGAGAAATCGATACGAAAGTAGTGCCCGGAAAACGGCCGCTGATAGGCCGGCGACAGATGTCGCTCATCCAGTTGCAAACCTTGTGGGCCGCGCACCAGCGCCACCAGCAGGCTTTCGCTGTCGTTGCGCAGGCCGGCTTCGAGGTAGCGCTGCAAACCGACTTCGAACAACCACAGGCTGGTTTGCGCCAGTACCAGACCGACGACCACCATCACACTGATCAAACCCAGGCTCAAACGGCGCTGGATTGACCTCATGAAGCTTGCCCGCCGAACAGGTAACCCTGACCACGACGGGTTTCGATCACGCTTTTGCCGAGCTTGCGCCGCAGGTGATTGACGTGAACTTCGAGGACATTGGAGTCACGCTCGGTTTCACCGTCGTAGAGGTGTTCGGCGAGGTGGCTTTTCGAGAGGATCTGTTCGGGGTGCAGCATGAAATAGCGCAGCAGACGGAATTCAGCGGCAGTCAGCTGGATATCGGCGCCGTCGCGAACCACGCACTGGCGACCTTCGTCCAGATGCAGGCCGGCGGCTTGCAGGGTCGGCTGGTTGGCCTGGCCCTTGGAGCGGCGCAACAGCGACTGAATGCGCAGATACAGCTCTTCCGGGTGAAACGGTTTGGTCAGGTAATCGTCAGCGCCGGCCTTCAGCCCTTCAATGCGCTCGGCCCAGGAATCACGCGCGGTAAGAATCAGCACCGGAATCGCCAGACCGGCGGCGCGCCACTGCGCCAACACCTCCAGCCCCGGCACGCCGGGCAGGCCGAGGTCGAGGATGATCAGGTCATAGGGCTCGCTGCTGCCCTGATATACCGCGTCTCGACCATCGGCCAGCCAATCCACCGCGTAGCCTTGGCGTTGCAGGCCGGCGAGCAATTCGTCGGCCAGCGGTACGTGGTCTTCCACCAGAAGCAAACGCATCGATCAATCTTCCTTGTCTTTGACTAACTCGCCGGTATCGGCCTTCAGGTGCAGCTCGCGCGCCACGCCTTCGACCGTCAGCAATTCAACTTCGTAAATGTACACGTCGTGTTTTTCTTCCAGCTCGACTTCCAGCAGCTTGGCGCCGGGGTAGCGATCCATGGCCTGCTGCAGCACTTGCTCCAGCGGCAGGATCACACCCTCGCGACGCAGGGTCAGGGCCTCGTCCTGATCGAGGTCGCGGGCCATGGCCGTACTGCACAACAACACCAGCGCCAGCGCCGTGAGGCGGGTGGCGCGACTATTCAGCTTCATTACGTATCCTGATGATCCCTGAGCACTTCACCATCGACGGCGTTCAACTCCAGATCCCACTTCAGCCCTTTCGGGTCGCGCAGTTCGATCTGGTAAATGAACTTGCCGTACTCTTCCTCCAGCTCGGTCTCGGTGATTTCCGAACCGGGGTGTTTTTCCAGCGCGATGGCGTTGAGCTTCTCGAAGGAGACGATAGTACCAGCGTCGCGCAAACGAAGCGCCTCGTCAGGCCCGAGATCGCGCGCCAGCGCAGTGTTGGCGCCAAGGCCGAGGATCGAGGCAGTGGTCAGGGCAGTCAGGGTTTTCATGGGTGTCTCCGAATTCTTATAGGTTGCTTAAGGTGGGCACCATAGCGGGGTCAACTTAACTGAAACTGAATGGCCATCATTGTGCCCTTTCCGCTGGACCACAGACTGATGGATAACTCTGTGGGAGCGGGCTTGCCCGCGAAGGCGGCGGCACAGCTTGCATCGCTGTGACTGAAAGGACGCTATCGCGGGCAAGCCCGCTCCCACAGGGTTATGCGGTGTGCTTATAATCGCCAGCTTGCTAACGATCGAGACCGGTATGACCGCCATCCACATCAAGTTCCCCGCCCTCACCCTCAAGGCCGGCCCGCGGGCCATGGCGCGGATTCGTGCGCAGGGATTGCACGCCGCAGACGTCGGCACGCTGCCCGGTGCGGCCGGTGGGCCAAAGGCGTTGGGGATTCAGGGGCTTGATCTGGCGTTGTTCGGCGAGTGGCTGCCGAGTGCGCCGCGTGAGCGTTCGCTGATCGGCGCCTCGGTGGGTTCCTGGCGCTTCGCCAGCGCCTGCCTGCCAGACGCCGCCGAAGGCATTCGCCGCCTCGGCCAGCTGTACGCCGAGCAGAACTTCAACAAAGGCGTGACCATGGCCGAGATCAGCCAGAGCTCGCAGCGCATGCTCAATGACCTGCTCGACGGCCGCGACGCGAGCATTCTTGAAAACGCCGAGTACCGTCTGAACATCATGGTGGTGAAAAGCCAGGGCCGTCTCGCCGAAGACCATCGCGGGCGCCTCGGTCTCGCGTTGGGCTCGGTAATCGCCGACAACCTGCGCGGCCGTGCACGGCTGTCGCGGCACTTCGAACGGCTGATCATCCACGATCCGCGTCTGGCGCCGCCGCTTGATGCCTTGACCGATTTCCCCTCGCGCTTCGTTGCGCTCAATACCGGCAACCTGCGCCAGGCGCTGCTCGCTTCAGGATCGATCCCAATGGTCATGGAAGGCGTGCGCGACTTGCCCGGCGCCGGCGCAGGTACGTTCCGCGACGGCGGCTTGCTCGACTACCACCTCGACCTGCCCTACAGCGGCGACGGCATCGTGCTCTATCCGCATTTCACCGATCGGGTGATTCCCGGCTGGTTCGACAAGACCCTGCCCTGGCGCCGCGCTTCGGTGCAGCGTTTGCAGGATGTTCTGCTGGTCGCGCCGTCGAAGGAATATCTGGCCCGCCTGCCCTACGGCAAACTGCCCGATCGTAATGACTTCAAACGCTTTATGGGCGATGCGCCGAGCCGGCAGAAATACTGGCACGCGGCGATGGAAGAGAGCCGCCGACTGGGCGATGAATTCCTCGAACTGACGGCCAGCGGTCGCCTCGCCGAGCGCTTGCTGACCCTTTAGTCAGCACGGCCAAAGACAAGCTGATAAACTCGCCGCCTGCCCGAATCGCTGCGGCGAACGCCATCTGAACAGAGCCGAAAATACTGTGGAAATCTTCAAGGAATTTACTTTCGAATCCGCCCACCGCCTGCCGCACGTCCCGGACGGCCACAAGTGCGGACGCCTGCACGGTCACTCGTTCAAGGTCGCGCTGCACCTGAGCGGCGACCTCGATCCGCACACTGGCTGGATTCGCGATTTCTCCGAGATCAAAGCGATTTTCAAGCCGCTGTATGAGCGTCTCGACCACAACTACCTGAACGACATTCCCGGCCTGGAAAACCCGACCAGCGAAGTGCTGGCCAAATTCATCTGGAATGAAATGAAGCCATTGCTGCCGGAACTCAGCGCGATCCGCATTCATGAGACGTGCACCAGCGGCTGCATCTATCGCGGGGAATAACGCCTGCCCCTCAAATACCTCTGTGGGAGCAAGCCTGCTCGCGAAAGCGGTGGGTCAGCCGACATTGATATCGACTGACACGCCCTCTTCGCGAGCAGGCTCGCTCAGTGGGACAGCGTTGATCCACAGAAACAGCCTTTACGGCTGTTTTTTATGCCTATGCTTTCCGTTCTCCCGCCAAGAGGACAGGCCCATGACGGACTGGCTGCTGGATCAGGTGTTTGATTTCAATGGGCATCAAGTGCGTTATGCCGTGCGCGGTGACGGTCCGCCGCTGGTGTTCGTGCATGGCACGCCGTTTTCGTCTTACGTGTGGCACCGCATCGCCCTGCACTTTTTCGCCACGCACCGAGTGCACTTTTTCGATCTGCTCGGTTACGGACAGTCCGCGCAGCCAGACGCCGACGTCTCCCTCGGCGTGCAGAACGAACTCCTGGCGCAACTGCTTGATCACTGGAATCTGCAAACTCCGGACGTGGTCGCTCATGATTTCGGCGGCGCCACGGTGTTGCGCGCGCACCTGCTCAATGGCAAGGATTACCGCAGCCTGACCCTGATCGACCCGGTCGCCTTGACGCCGTGGGGTTCGGCATTCGTGCAGCATGTGCGTCAACACGAAGCCGCGTTCAGCGGCTTGCCCGATTACATCCAGCGCGCCATCGTGCCGACCTATATTCGCGGCGCGATTCACCGTGACATTGCCGATGATGAACTGGCGCCGTATGTGCGGCCTTGGCTGGGCGATCCGGGGCAAGCGGCGTTCTACCGGCAGATCGCGCAGATGGACGAGCGCTTTACTCGTGAAGCCGAAAGCCTGTACCCGACGATTCGCTGTCCGGTGCAGATTCTCTGGGGCGAAGAGGATCAGTGGATTCCCATCGAACGTGGCCGCGCCTTACAGCAGATGGTTCCCGGAGCGCAATTTCACGCCATCGCCAATGCCGGCCACCTCGTCCAGGAAGACGCACCCGAAGCCATCGTCGCCGCCCTGCTGCGTTTTCTCTAAGCCAACAGCATGCCTTTTCCTTGTGGGAGCGAGCCTGCTCGCGAAGGCGTCGTATCAATCCATCTTTCGGTGACTGACACCCCGCATTCGCGAGCAGGCTCGCTCCACAGGAGTCCGGCGCCAAGTCTGAATTATCTGCAATGCACATAACAGGCTCGCTCCCTGACTGGGCCATGGTGTGTTCGGGTGCACCGTTTTCGCGCCTGACTTCGCCGTGTCGTCTATACATACCCGGCGCGGCGCCGCTTGGCACGACCGCTGCAACCCTTCTGTGTCTTCCCCTTCCAGCAAGGACTGCCCCATGACGCAGAACGCCTCCGGCAACGATTACCCGCTCAGTGAAGTGCCGATGCACGCGCGCAAAGGCCTGGCCTCGACGGCGATGGTGTTACTCGGCTTCACGTTTTTCACCGCGACCATGTTTGCCGGCGGCAAGCTGGGGTCGCGTTCGGTTTTGCCGAGATGATGGCGGTGATTATCGTCGGCAACCTGCTGCTCGGCCTGTACGCGGCAGGGCTGGGTTACATCGCCTTCAAGAGCGGCCTCAATTCGGTGCTGATGGGCCGCTTCTGTTTTGGCGAAGTCGGCAGCAAGCTCAGCGACCTGATCCTCGGTTTCACCCAGATCGGCTGGTACGCCTGGGGCACGGCGACGGCAGCGGTGGTGATCGGCAAGTATTTCAATCTCGATGAAACCACCGTGCTGGTCCTGATGGTGCTGTTCGGTCTGGGTTTCTGCGCTACGGCGTACATCGGTTATCGCGGACTGGAGATTCTCTCGTACATCGCGGTGCCGGCGATGCTGTTGCTGCTGATGCTGTCGATGTGGGCAGCGACCGTGAAAGTCGGCGGTTTCGAGGGATTGCTCAGCGTAGTGCCGAGCGGTTCGCTGGACTGGTCGACAGCGATCACCCTGGTGTTCGGCACCTTCGTCAGCGGCGCGACGCAAGCCACCAACTGGACGCGATTTTCGCGCTCGGCAAAGGTGGCGGTGCTGGCCAGCCTGATCGGTTTTTTCATCGGCAACGGCCTGATGGTACTGATCGGCGCGTATGGCGCGATCGTCTATCAGCAACCGGATGTGGTCGAAGTGCTGCTGTTGCAAGGTTTCGCCATGGCCGCGATGGCCATGCTGCTGCTGAACATCTGGAGCACCCAGGACAACACCATCTACAACTTCGCCGTCGCCGGCTGCAACCTGCTGCGGACCGGTCGGCGCAGAACCGTGACCCTCGGTGGCGCGGTGATCGGCACCCTGCTCGCCCTGCTCGGCATGTACGACATGCTGGTGCCGTATCTGATTCTGCTCGGCACGGTGATTCCGCCGATTGGCGGGGTGATCATGGCTGACTTTTTCTATCGCTGGCGCGGCCACTATCCGCGTCTGGCCGACGCACGGTTGCCGGCGTTCAACTGGCCGGGGCTCGGGGCCTACGGCATCGGCACCATCGCCGCGTTCAGCTCGCCCTGGGTCGCGCCGCTGGTAGGCATTGCCGCTGCCGCGCTAACGTATGTCATCGTCACCGGTGTGCTCGGCGCCCGTCGCGTCAGCGCACCACTACAAGACCTATAAAAGGATTCGCCTGATGCACATCATCAACGCCCGCCTGCGCAACCAGGAAGGCCTGCACGAATTGCACCTCGAAGACGGCCTGATCCACAGCATCGCCCGTCAGACCGAAGCGCCGACCCTTGGCGCGGATGACCTCGATGCCGGCGGCAATCTGGTGGTGCCGCCCTTCGTCGAACCGCACATCCACCTCGACGCCACCCTCACCGCCGGCGAGCCGCGCTGGAACATGAGCGGCACGCTGTTCGAGGGCATCGAATGCTGGGGCGAGCGCAAAGTCACCATCACCGAAGAAGACACCAAGACCCGCGCCAAGAAGACCATTCAGGCCCTGGCCGCCCACGGCATTCAGCACGTGCGCACTCACGTCGACGTCACCGACCCGCAACTCACCGCGCTCAAAGCGATGCTCGAAGTGCGCGAGGAAAGCCGTCACTTGATCGACCTGCAAATCGTCGCGTTCCCGCAGGAAGGCATCGAGTCGTTCCGCAACGGGCGCGAGCTGATGGAAGAGGCGATCCGCATGGGCGCCGATGTGGTCGGCGGCATTCCGCATTTCGAATACACCCGCGATCAGGGCGTCAGCTCGGTGAAGTTTCTGATGGACCTGGCGGAGCGCACCGGCTGCCTGGTCGATGTGCACTGCGACGAGACCGACGATCCGCATTCACGCTTCCTTGAAGTGCTCGCCGAAGAAGCGCGCAGCCGCGACATGGGCGCCCGCGTCACCGCCAGCCACACCACGGCGATGGGTTCATACGACAACGCCTACTGCGCCAAACTGTTCCGCCTGCTCGGCCATTCCGGAATCAGTTTCGTTTCCTGCCCGACCGAAAGCATTCACTTGCAAGGACGCTTCGACAACTTCCCGAAACGCCGGGGCGTGACCCGCGTCAACGAACTGCTCGAAGCCGGCATGAATGTTTGTTTCGGTCAGGACTCGATCGTCGACCCGTGGTACCCGCTGGGCAACGGCAACATCCTGCGTGTGCTCGAGGCCGGCCTGCACATCTGCCACATGCTCGGCTATCGCAACCTGCAAAGCGCCCTGGACCTGGTCACCGACAACAGCGCCAAGGCCATGCACCTGGGCGAACGTTACGGACTGGAACAGGGCCGCCCGGCGAACCTGCTGATTCTCTCAGCGGACAGCGATTACGAAGTGATCCGCAGCCAAGGCCTGCCGCTGTATTCGATTCGCGGCGGCAAGGTGCTGATGAAGCGGCAGATGCCGGTGGTGGAGTTCAATTGAGATTGCGCTGGGGCTGATGGCCTCATCGCTGGCAAGCCAGGCTCCCACAGGTTTTGTGTTGAGCACATGATCGGGCCCTCACGCAAAACCTGTGGGAGCCTGGCTTGCCAGCGATGGCGTCGGCCGAATCAACCCGCCAACCGCGCCGTGCCAAACAATCTGACGCGCAGCAACTCCCCTTCCGAAACCTCAAGCAAAACCGGTGCGGTGCCGCCGGGCATGACCACCCGCACTTCCCCCGCCTCGACCCAACCCACCCGCCACGCTGCACACGCGACCGCACTGGCGCTGGTGCCGGAAGACGCGGTTGGACCTTCGCCACGCTCGAATACCCGCGCAGCGATTTTCTGCGGCGACGCCAGCGCGGCCCATTGCAGATTGACGCCCGCCGGGCACGGATTGCCGGCACCGGTGGGCATGGCATAGGCAATTGCCGTCAGCCGTTCGTTCAGGGGCGATTCACCCATCTGTTCGTTGCTCGGCAAAGCGCTTGCATCGCTGAGCAGCGTTACACAGTGCGGATTGCCGATACGGACGAATTGGCTGTGGGTCCAAGTGGGATCGAGCTGTGCCAGGGGCTGGACATGGCTGACGTCGCGATTGTTGAACTGAGCGCTCTGAACGGCCTGCGCCCCACAGCCTCCGGGCCAAATGTGGGCTGGCCGAGGTCGAGCCAGAAACCGCGCACGCCCTCGACTTCGGCCGGTTTTACCGAGGTTTCCAGCGCTTCGCCCTTGTCATGATGCACGCACAGCATGGCGCCCTGCTCCGGCAGCAAGCCTTGCTCGGTCAATGCCTGAGAAAAAATCGTCAGGCCGTTGCCACTGCGTTCGGCGAGGCTGCCGTCGGTGTTGACGATCAGCACATCGAACGGCGCCGCTGTCTGGAATGGGCCGATCAGCAGGCCATCGCTGCGGTGAGGTTTACTGTTGGCCGGGCGTTGGCCTTCGGGCCAGTGGCAGCACAAAGCGATGGCGGCCTCGCTCCATTGCTGCCCAGAGGCGGCGCACTCGGTGGCGCTTGTCGGCAAAGCGATTCCGGCCTCGCGCAAGTCTTGAGGTGAGACCACGGCGTAGATATTGCCGCGTGCGTCGTAGAAGCTCGTCATTGCCGACCGTTTACCTTCGTATGGATGAACGCCACTCTAATGATTAATACACACCCTGTGGAAGCGGGTTTGCTCGCAAAGGCGGTGTGCCAGTCAAAAATTCCTGGCCTGACATACCGCCTTCGCGAGCAAGCCCGCTCCCACAGGGTAGGATGTCCACCGTTATGCCCCGAAAGGCCTGAGATCGAACCTCAACGCCGTCAGAATGTCACTCGGGATGCAGTTGTTTTTTTACCAAGGATCGATATGACCAGCCTCAACCCCCAAGACACCTTCGTCCCCGGACGTCTGCAACAGATGTCTACCCGCGTCGCTTTTTTCATCGCTGGCCTCGGCATTGCCGCGTGGGCGCCGCTGGTGCCATATGCCAAGGCCCGGGCCGGGCTGGATGAGGGCACGCTGGGATTATTGCTGTTGTGCCTGGGCGTCGGTTCGATTCTGGCGATGCCGCTGGCGGGGATTCTCGCGACGCGTTTTGGTTGCCGACGTGTGGCCACCGGCGGCACCCTGCTGATCTGCGCGGCGCTGCCGTTGCTGGCGACGGTGTCGTCGATCCCGGCGCTGATCGCCACGCTGTTCATGTTCGGCGCCGGCCTCGGCACGGTGGATTCGACGGTGAACCTGCAAGCAGTGATCGTCGAGCGCGCCAGCGGCAAGCACATGATGTCGGGGTTCCACGGTTTGTTCAGCCTCGGCGGCATCGTCGGTGCGGCGGGTGTCAGCGCCCTGCTCGGCCTCGGCCTGACACCACTGGCGGCGAT
Source organism: Pseudomonas sp. B21_DOA (assembly GCA_030544685.1). Classification (NCBI taxonomy): domain Bacteria; kingdom Pseudomonadati; phylum Pseudomonadota; class Gammaproteobacteria; order Pseudomonadales; family Pseudomonadaceae; genus Pseudomonas; species Pseudomonas sp. B21_DOA. The sequence goes on from CP086683.1 coordinate 4,835,426, forward strand.
GCTGGTGGTAGTGGTTTTGCTGATCGGCGCCTTGCTCAAGTGCGTGCCGCACATGTTGCCCTACGGCAGCGAAAGCTCCGGCCCGGCGTTCGCCATTCCCCATGGCATCGTGCTGTTTATCGGCGGCATGTGCTTCATCGTGTTCCTCACCGAAGGCGCCGCGCTGGACTGGAGCGCAGTGTTCCTCGCGCAGGAACGCGGGATCGACACGGCATACGCGGGCCTGGGCTACGCAGCGTTTGCCCTGACCATGACCGTGGGCCGCCTGCTCGGTGACCGCATCGTGCGCAAGCTGGGTGCGACGCGAATCATTCTGTTCGGTGGGCTGTTAGCGGCGGCGGGGTTGTTTCTCGCCACCTTCGCACCGAGCTGGCAAGCGGCGCTGCTCGGGTATGCGCTGGTCGGCGCCGGTTGCTCGAACATCGTGCCGGTGCTGTACACGGCGGTGGGCAAGCAAACGGTGATGCCGGAAAGCATCGCGGTGCCGGCGATTACCACCCTCGGTTATGCCGGTATTCTCGCCGGGCCAGCGGTGATCGGTTTTGTCGCGCATGCCAGCAGCCTGAGTTTTGCCTTTGGATTGATGGCGGTTTTGCTGGTGGCTGTGGCGATCGGTGGGAAGACATTGAAGGTCTGAACATCAGTGCGACACCTGTCAGGTTTGACAGTAGACAAGCCTGAGCCTCATGAATCATGTTGATTTCTCCCTCCACCGGAAAGGAAATCCACCGTGAATATGAGAATGGGATGTGCCGTTGCAGTCATTGCTCTTCTCCAGGGATGTCTCTCTGTCAGTCGATACGACTGGGGCGAAGGCACAGTCAACTTTGCTCCCGCTCAGCGACTGGCCAATGCAAACGGGCACTATGCGCATTGGCAAGCCATTGGCCGCGTCCAAGTTGAAGGCGGCATGACCTGCTCCGGCACACTCATTGATACCCGCGGACCGGGTACCCTGTCGCACCCGGCCTATGTACTGACCTCTGGGCACTGCACACACCCGGAGGTCGGCAACAACGAGATCGTCGTCAATGAACCTGCGAAGGGTCGGGTGACATTCAATTATTTTTTCGACACTCAACCGCAAAATCGCTCTTATGCTGTGAATCGGATTGCCTGGAGCACGCTGCGGGGTCAAGACATCTCTATCATTGAACTTGCTCCGTCTCTGGAACAACTGGTCAGAGACGGTATCGAGCCTTTGAAACTGGCAGATGAGCCACTGGCCACCGAAGAAAACATTCTCATCACGGGCGCGCCCATCGACGGTTTCATTCAGCGAATGGCATGCAGACAAGAACACCCGGCGTCTGTCATCGAAGGTCCATGGCGATGGATCGGCCAATCGAGCAACCGCTGCCTGGATGTCGTCAGTGGGTTATCCGGCTCGCCGGTGCTTGCGCGCTATACCAATGAAATCGTCGGTGTGCTGGGCACTACAACCCGCGGAAGTGGGCGCAATCGCTGTAAAGAAGGCGCTCCCTGCGAAGTCGTTGCCGGACAGGTCGACAAGCGTATAGATACCAACTATGCCTCGACGACCCAGGGCCTGGGCGCTTGTTTCACCAAAGGACAATTTGACCCGCGCCCGGGTGAGTGCCCCCTGGGAGCGGCATGGTCTTTTCCAAGAGCATCGCAAGATAGCGATTACATCAAGGTCGAGCGTGACGAGCACGGACAGATATTGCCATGGCAGTGGGTGCAAAACTTCTCAGTGAGCGCCCCGTTCTATCGCTATCGCTATACGCGCACTCTGGATGAATGTCAGTCACTCGCAGGGTACAGCCAAATACAAACCGCTCGACCTGATTCGGAAAATGAGTTGAGTCATGAACTCAAAGAAGGTGCGGGACTGTATTTTTTGCCTGATCGGTCAACAGCGGCCTACGGACGCGCCAAAACAGTCGGAAGGGAAGACCGCCAGCGTCTATTGGCGGTGGTTGCTGGAAGCGCCAGCGCCATTGGCGCCGACCTATAAAGTTGAGTGGGTGAATGGCGATGACTACGATATCAGGGTTTTTCCGGCTCTACCGGATCTGGATCCTTTTCGGTTTCAGTACAAGTCTGGTCAGCCGGAGCATATCGATTGCCATGACGAGCGTGGATTCCAACGTGTGTCTGGCTCCACAGGCGTGTTCCATGTCTCCCTCGCAAATGGCCGGCAGAGCATCTGCCTCAAAGGTGCAGATCTGGTGGGCAATCCCGGCCCGGTTATCAATTTCCTGATACCTCAATAGCTGAGAACGGCTATTGCTGAACCCCTGCGCACCAGTCCAGCAATAGCCGAAGGCTTAGAAACCGACGCTCGCCTGCACAAAGAACGTGCGCGGCGCGCCGACATACATCCCCGAGTTGTTGTCGCTGGAGCGGGTGAAGTACTGCTTGTCGAAGACGTTCTTCACCCCGGCGCCGAGCTTGAGGTTCGACACTTGCGGGCCGAAGTCATAGCCGCCGCGCACGTTCCAGGTCACGTAACCCGGGATGTCGCCGTACTGCCCGTCCGCCGTGCCTTCGGTGATGTAATTGCCGTTGAAGCTGCCATCCGCATTCACACCGGTGCCCGGCGAGCGCTGTTTCGATTGGGCGAAGCCGTCGATGTTGTATGTCCAGCGATTGATGTCGTAACGCAAACCGACCGTGGCCACCTGCCGCGAATAGAACGGCAGATCGCGGCCCTTGAAACCGGGGATCTCGCCTTCATAAGTGGCGCGGGTGTAGGTGAAACCGGCGTTGGCGGTCAGGCCATCGAGGCGCGGGTCGAGGGCCACCATGTCGTAGTGCACCGACGCTTCGATGCCCTGGTGTTTGGTCGCACCGAGGTTGGTCCAGCCGACGTCGTTGCTGATGTATTGCAGTTCGTCATCGAAGTCGATGTAGAACAGCGTCACCTCGCCGCCCCAGACGTCATCGTTGTAACGCGTGCCGATCTCGTAGGTCTTGGCCTTTTCCGGCTGCAGACCGTTAGCGGTGCTGTCACCCGAACCGCCCTGGCCGAGCTGGAAATACTGCAGGCTGCCGAACGAGGTTTCGTAGTTGGCAAACAGCTTCCAAGCATCGGACAGGTGATACATCACGCTCAACGCCGGCAGCGGCTCATTGCTTTCGATGCTGCGATTTTTTCCGGTACCGGCCGGCCGGCGGTGTCGAGTACGGCGCGGTCGTGCCAGTCGGTGCTGATGTGTTCGAAACGAATGCCCGGGGTGATGGTCCAGTTGCCGACGTCGATCTTGTTGTCGACATACACCGAGTTGGCCTCGGTGCCACCGGTGCGATCCTGGAATACATGGCCGTCGGAAGTCGGCGTGACCACCGGCTGGTTGTTGACCAGTGCCAGACGACTCGACTCTTCGTGCATGGCCTCTTTCAGATAGCGATAACCGACGCTGACTTCCTGGGTGGTCGGGCCGACATCGAACACCCGCGACACGCGCGGCTCGATGCCGAGGGTGTAGTAGGAACGCGGGTACGAGCTGAGGGTGCCCTGATCGCGCGCGGCGATGGTGCTGCCGCGAAAGCTGTCGGTGTAATAGGTGAGGATTTCCGCCTGAGTGCGCTCGTCGATCTGGCGAATCCACTTGAACGACACATCCTTGCGCCGGCCTGTGAACTGGTCGTAGTCACGCACCGACTCGTACGGCTTGTCGTCGTACTGGCGCTGGGTCAGACCGCCGGGCATGTCGGCGCTGGCGTCGTAGTAGTGGAAATTAAGACTGAAATCGTCCTGATCGGTCGGTGCCCAATGGGTCTTGAGCAGCACGTCGTCGATGTCGTTGCCGTTGTTGCGCTCGCGATAGCCGTGACCGTTGACACCCGAGTACAACAGCGCGACGCCCATGCCGTTGTCGGCGGTGCCACCGAGGAACGCGGTGTCGATGTGTTTCCAGCCACCGTACTGCGTGGTCTCCAGCGTTGTGCCGATTTCACCGGTGGGTTTTTCCGGGATCGCCCGGGTCACGAAGTTGATCACGCCGCCAACGTTCTGCGGCCCGTAGCGCACGGAACCGGCGCCACGCACGACGTCGATGCTGTCGAGATTGCCCGAGGAAATCGGCGCCATCGACAGTTGCGGCTGGCCGTATGGAGCAAACGCGGCAGGTACGCCGTCGATCAGTACGGTCGAGCGTGGCGACAGGCGCGACGTCAGATCGCGCACGCCCACGTTAAGGGAAATATCACTGCCGCCGGTGCCGTTGGAATCCTGTACCTGCACGCCCGGCACGCGCTTGAGCACGTCGCTGACGTTCATCGCGCCCTGCTCGACCATCGCTTCGCGGCGAATCACCGTGCGTGCGCCCGGGTGGTTTTGCACCACCGCCGCGTCAGCGTCACCGAGCCAGTCGCCGACCACTTTGATATCGGTCACGCCGAGCTCCAGTGGGCCGTTGCTGGCTGCGGAAGTCGCGGCGGGGGCGAGCGTCACCGAGCCTTCGTTGATCTGATAATCGAGGCCGCTGCCCTGCAACAGCTGACGCAAGGCCTGTTCCGGCGAGAGGTCGCCATCGACCGCAGGCGCCTGTTTGCCGGCCACCAGCTCGGGGCTGAAAAACACCTGCAGCGAGGTTTGCTGGCCCAGTTCGCTCAAGGCCTGGCCCAGCGGTTGCGCGCGGATATGAATGGCTTCAGCGGCAAACGCCGACGGCATCGCTGCGCTGACGGCCAGCGCGAGAGCCAATGGCAGCCAAGGGGATTTTTTATTGTGGTGGGTGGTGATGTTCACGTCGTACGGAGTCCTGTGGATCGCAAGAGTGTGCGGCTGTTAATGCAAACCAGTTGCAGTTGAACAGGAAGACGATGAACGGGGAAAAACCTGAATGCTATCTGGAAATTATTTCCTGACTGCCGTCGGCAAGGGTGCGCACGGCCACCGGCAGGATGTTCGGCAAGGCTTTGAGCAAGGCGTCGGTGTCATCGGATTTGAACACGCTGGTCAGGCGCAGGCTGGCCACGCCCGGTTGCGAAACGATCAACGGCTTATCCCGATAACGCGACGCTTCGGCCGCCACTTCTTCGAGGCTGGCGTTGTTGAACACCAGTTTGCCGTTGCGCCACGCAGTCAGCTGCGCCGGGTTGATCGCGTAGGCCGGCAGGACTTTGCCTTGCGCATCGACCGACGTGCCGAGGCCTGCGGTGAGGTTGATGAATTCGTGGTCCGGCGCAGCACTTGCCTGCACTTTCACCGTGCCCTGCTCCACCGCTACGCGGGTGTGCGTGGCATCGCGGCGCACATCGAAACGCGTGCCGGTGACCGTGACCTTGCCGCTGCCGGCCTCGACAATAAAAGGACGCGAGGCGTCGTGTGCAACGCTGAACATCGCCTCGCCGGCGCTCAATTCGATGACACGTCGATCCTGCTCGTAGCGCACCTGCAAGCGGCTGCGACTGTTCAGATCGATCACCGAGCCATCGGGTAACGCCACATGTCTGCGCTCGCCCAGCGCCGTAACGAACTCGGCGCGGTAGCCACTCGGATTATTCAGTCCACTGAACAGGCCAAGCCCCAGCGCCACGGCCAGAACACTCGCGGCCACGGCATAACGCAGCAACGGCCGGCGCTCGCGGCGATTTGGCGGTGTTTCAGCAAGCGCTTTGAGGCGCGAAGTCGGCAGCAGATCGGCCGCCGTCCACAGGCCTTGCAGCAATTGGAATTCTTCGCGGTGTTGCGGATGCTCGTTCAGCCAGGCGTCGAAGCGCCGCCGTTGCTCGACGCTGACATTCGGTTCCTGCAAACGCACGAACCAGGCCGCCGCCTTGTCACGCACCGCCGTTTTCCCACAGGCGCAATCACCCGTTTCCATCATGGAATGTCCTGTCCGACTGAGAATGAAAAGGCGCGAGCGCTCATGATTGAAATCCATCCAGCCGCTCACGCAGATGACGCAGGGTGCGGATCATATACTTTTCGACCATATTCTTGGACAGCCCCAGGCGTTCGGCGATTTCTGCCTGCGTCAGCCCTTCGATCTTCTGCCAGACGAAGATCTTGCGACAGTTGAGCGGTAATTCGCTGAGCGCGCGTTCGATGGAATCGGCCAGCTGGATCGCGTGCATGTAATGCTCCGGATCGCCCGCCGACGACGCACTGTCATCGACTGCCTCCGACTCCATGACACCACGGCGGTCCTCACGCCGATAACCATCGACGGCGATATTGCGCGCCGTCTGGTGCAGATAAGCGCGCGGCTGCTGCACCGCCGCCGAATCCGCCTCGAGCACCCGCACAAAGGTGTCATGCGCCAGATCCTCAGCCTGCGCGCGATTGCGCAGGCGCCGAGTCCAGGTGCCGATCAACTCTTCGTAATGCTCGAAAAAGCCGGATCTGCGGGAGCGCATGGAGATGGGCGGCGTGGTGAGGAAAGGGCGTGAATAATAATGCTTCGTATTAATCCAACGCAATGCGCGCTGTTGCCGGCAAATCCGGATAAACGACCATCGACCGCAGAAATAATTTGCCACCAAATATTACTCGCGTCATATTACGACTGTAATAACGCCTCGTTTCCTCAGGTACAGACGCCATGACCAGCATGCCCTCCCCGATCCCGTTCCGGTCAAGACCAGACCTGCGCTGCGCAAACTCCTGTTGATCGCGGGCGCCCCGTTGCTCGCACTGATCCTGGGCGGCTTGTACGCCATGCATTGGTGGGGCGCCGGGCGTTTTCTCGAGGAGACCGACGATGCCTACATCGGCGGCAACGTCACGGTGATCGGACCGAAAGTGGCCGGCTACATCGACGAGGTGCTGGTCAGCGATAACCAGCCGGTTAAGGCTGGCGATGTGTTGATCCGTCTCGATGCCCGCGACTATCGCGCCAATCTGGCGAAGGCCGAAGGTGCCGTGGCCGCCGAAGAAGCGCTGCTGGCCAACTTGGACGCCACCGAACAGTTGCAGTACGCCGTGATCGGTCAGGCCCGCGCCGGTATCGATGCGGCGAGCGCGGAGACCGCACGCTCGCGGGATGACAATACGCGCTATAAGCGCTTGGTGAGCAGCAACGCGGTGTCGGTGGAAAGTGCGCAGCGTGCCGACGCCACTTTCAAAACCGCCCAAGCCCTCAGCGCCCGCGCCCAGGCCGAACTGCTCGCCGCGCAACGGCAACTGGCGGTGATCGAAACCCAGAAACAACAGGCCCGCGCTGCCCTTCAGCAAGCCCGCGCCGAACGCGATCTGGCCCAGTTGAACCTCGGCTACACCGAACTGCGTGCGCCGGTCGACGGGGTGATCGGCAATCGCCGCGCCAGGGTCGGCGCCTATGCCCAGGCCGGTTCTCAGCAACTGTCGGTGGTGCCGGCCAGCGGTCTGTGGGTCGATGCCAATTTCAAGGAAGATCAACTGGCGCGGATGAAACCCGGGCAACGGGTGCGCATCCGCGCCGACGTGCTGACAGGCCAGGAATTCCACGGCCATCTCGATAGCCTCGCCCCCGCCACCGGCTCGCTGTTCAGCGTGTTGCCGCCGGAAAACGCCACCGGCAACTTCACCAAAATCGTCCAGCGCGTGCCGGTAAGAATTGTCCTGGACCCTGCCGACGGTGTGCTCGGCCATTTACGCCCCGGCCTGTCGGTGACCGCTGAAGTCGACACCCGCGCCGAGCCTGAAACCGCCGCCATAGCCGTCGCGCCATGAGCACCCGCCTCGCCGCTCCTGCGCAACCCTTCAACGCAGCGGACATGAGCACGGCGACCAAAGTGTTCGCCTTCGCGACGATGTGCATCGGCATGTTCATCGCCCTGCTGGATATCCAGATTGTTTCGGCGTCGCTGCGCGATATCGGCGGTGGCTTGTCCGCCGGTACCGACGAAACCGCGTGGGTGCAGACCAGCTACCTGATCGCCGAAATCATTGTGATTCCGTTGTCGGGATGGCTATCGCGGGTGTTTTCCACGCGCTGGCTGTTCTGCGCATCGGCGGTCGGTTTTACCCTCGCCAGTCTGCTTTGCGGCCTGGCCTGGAATATCCAGAGCATGATTGCCTTTCGCGCGCTGCAAGGCTTTCTCGGCGGCTCGATGATTCCGCTGGTGTTTACCACTGCGTTCTTTTTCTTCACGGGCAAGCAACGGGTGATTGCCGCCGCCACCATCGGCGCGGTGGCTTCGCTGGCGCCCACGCTGGGGCCGGTGATCGGCGGCTGGTTCACTGACCTTTCTTCGTGGCACTGGCTGTTCTACATCAATCTGGTGCCGGGGATTTTCGTCGCGGTAGCGGTGCCGATGCTGGTCACGATCGATCAGCCGGAACTGTCGCTGCTCAAGGGCGCGGATTACCTGAGCATGGTGTTTCTCGCGCTGTTTCTCGGTTGCCTGGAGTACACCCTCGAAGAAGGCCCGCGCTGGAACTGGTTCAGTGACCAGACAATCCTCACTACCGCGTGGATCAGCGGACTCGCCGGGTTGGCATTCATCGGTCGCACGCTGCACGTGGCCAATCCGATCGTCGATCTGCGCGCGTTGAAGGATCGCAATTTCGCCCTTGGCTGCTTCTTTTCGTTCGTCACTGGTATCGGCCTGTTTGCGACAATTTACCTGACGCCGCTGTTCCTCGGCCGCGTGCGCGGCTACAGCGCGCTGGACATTGGCATGGCAGTTTTTTCCACCGGAGTGTTCCAGATCCTGGCGATTCCGCTGTATGCCTTTCTGGCCAACCGCGTTGATCTGCGCTGGATCATGATGCTCGGCCTCGGCCTGTTTGCCTTGTCGATGTGGGAGTTCAGCCCGATCACCCACGACTGGGGCGCCGGGGAGTTGATGCTGCCGCAAGCGTTGCGCGGAATTGCCCAGCAACTGGCCGTGCCACCGGCGGTGACGCTGACTTTGGGGGGACTGGCACCGGCGCGGCTCAAGCACGCGTCAGGGTTATTCAACTTGATGCGCAACCTCGGTGGTGCGATTGGCATCGCTGCCTGCGCGACGATTCTCAATGACCGCACCAACCTGCACTTCACCCGGTTGGCCGAGCATCTGAACAGCAGCAATGAAGCGATGAATCAGTGGCTGTCGCAGGTCGGCGGCAACTTCGCCAACCTCGGCCAGAGCGGCGATGTCGGCGTCACCGCCAGCCTGCGGCAGCTGTGGCTGGTGACGTATCGCGAGGCGCAGACGCAGACTTATGGCGATACGTTTTTGATGATCATGGTCTGCTTCATCATCGCCACGGCGATGGTGCCCTTGATGCGCAAGGTGCAGCCACCGGCGGCGCCGAGTTCACAAGCACATTGAAGATTCCCTTGTAGGAGTGAGCCTGCTCGCGATAGCGGTCTGTCAGATAGCAAACATGGTGACTGACCTACCGCTATCGCGAGCAGGCTCACTCCTACAGGATGTGCGTGGGACTTAAGCCTGGGGCAGTTTGCGGAAGCCCACCGCCAGGCGATTCCAGCCGTTGATGGTGTTGATCGCCACGGTCAGGTCAACCAGTTCCTTGGGCGAAAACTGCGCAGCGACTACCTCGTAATCTTCGTCGGGCGCGTGGGTCAGGCTCAGTTGCGTCAGCGACTCGGTCCACAGCAGTGCCGCACGTTCGCGCTCGCTGAAGAACGGCGCTTCCCGCCATGCTGTCACGGCGAACAGGCGACGCGGGGTTTCGCCGTCCTTGATCGCGTCGGCGGTGTGCATGTCGATGCAGAATGCGCAGCCGTTGATCTGTGAAGAGCGCAGCTTGACCAGTTCGATCAGGCTCTTTTCCAGCGGCAGTTTCGAGACGGCATTTTCCAGCGCCATCATCGCCTTCATGGCATCAGGGGAAGCGGTGTAGAAATCGGCACGAGGTTGCATGGTGGACTCCGGGGTAGCGATTGAATGTGTGGCTACGTTAGTCCCCGGGGTGGTTCGGCAAATAGCCAATATTGCAGAAGAACGGTAGGCCACTTGGCGCAGCGATTGACCGCTCGTCACTCGACTGGCACCAAGGCTTGGGCGTGCGAGACCAATATCAGGTAATCCCCTTTATCAGGAGACGTACCATGATGACGCGCAAATTCACTTCGTTATTGTTGGCCGGTCTGCTCGCTACGGCATCCGCCGCCAGCTTCGCTGCCAATGACAGCACCGATGCGACGGGCACCAAGTCCGGCGGCGCCAGCAGCTCGACCATGCCGCCAGACAACACCCCGGGCTCGCCATCGGGTGGCAGCGGTTCTGGCGGAACCAATAACGGTACCGGCACTGGTTCGGGCATGGGCACGGGCACGGGCACCAATGGCGGCGCCAGCGGTTCGGGTTCCGGCGCGGGTGGCGGCACCGGTTCGGCCGGCGGCGGTACAGGTGGCGCGGGCGGTGGCACGGGCGGCTGAACGAACAAGAGCCATCCCAGATAGTCTTGAGTCCGTCACGGACCAACGTGGGAGCGAGCCTGCTCGCGAAAGCGGTGTATCAGTCAAAAAACAGGGTGACTGACATGCCCTCTTCGCGAGCAGGCTCGCTCCCACTTCTGATTTATGTTGATTGAAAGAATCAGCGATCCGACCGCATCAGTTCGGCAAAACCTTCTTCCGACGCATACACCGCCGCGCGATTGCGCCCGGCATTTTTCGCCTGATACAACGCCGCGTCCGCGCGCTGGATAAACATCTGCGGGCTGTCGTTGCCGTGCGGAATAAACGCATAACAGCCCAGGCTCACGGTGAGATAGCCGGTCGGCGAGCCACTGTGGATGATGTGCTTGTCGATCACGCTGCGCCGAATCTGCCCGGCAATCGCCAGCGCACCGTTGATGTCGGTGTCCGGCAACAGCACGGCGAATTCCTCGCCGCCGTAACGCACCGCCAGATCCGACTTGCGCTGGCAGCAGGTCTTCACCACTTGCGCCACTTGTGCGAGACACTGATCGCCGGCGACATGACCATACGCGTCGTTGTAGCGCTTGAAGAAATCGATATCGAGCATGATCAGGCTGACCGGGCTGACCTGGCGCGCGCCACGGGCAAATTCGATATCCAGCGAACGCTCGAACAAGCGTCGATTGGCCAGCCCGGTGAGGCTGTCGTGGGTGGCGATCTGTTCCAGCGCCAGCTGAGCCCTGCGTAGATTTTTCTCGATACGCTCGCCGTCGCGCACCTGATGAATGAATACCCAGCCGAACAGACCAATGCCCAAAACAACCAGCGCGACGATCACGCTGGACTGAAATGCGCGGTCGTGCCAGCCCCGCAAAATCGTGTCTTGCGAAGTCGCGGCAGAGACCACCAGCGGATATGAGGCAAGCTGCCGATAGCCATACAATCGTGTCACGCCATCGACCACGGAATTGAGCATCGCCGTGCCGGCGTTAGCGTTGGGCAGGAGGGTTTGATAGATCTCGCCGTGGGCCACCGAGGTATTGATCAACGCCTCGTCAAAGGGCCGTCGGGCCAACAAGGTGCCGTCGGTCAATGCCAGAAACATGATGCCGCTGTCATCGAGGCTGAAGCTTTTGAAGAACTGATCGAAGTACGACATGCGGATGCCGGCCATCAGCACGCCCTGAAAGTTGCCGGACTGGTCGTTGACGCGTCTGGAAATCGGAATGATCCACTCGCCGTTTTCGCGGCTGCGAATCGCCGGGCCGATGTGCGCAACCGTCGAAGCATTCTGCTGATGGAACTTGAAATATTCGCGATCGGCCACGCCATTGCCACGGGGTAGATTGGGGAACGACGTAATGACCCACTGCCCTTCGCGATCGAAAAGAAAGATGCCGTGCAACTGATCCAGTTGCTGCGCGCGGCGGGCAAAGATCCGCTGCAACCGAGGTCGCTGCGCCGTCCCGTAACCATCGTCCTGAATCCAGTCGACGAGGCTGGTCATCACCAGGTCCGCCGCCCGCACAGTGTCCTCGGCCTGCTGCGCCATGGCCCGGGTCAGGTTGCCCGAAGCCATCTTCGCCACCGCCAGATCCTGACGCCGTGACTGCTCCAGTTGCAGGTACAGCAGACCGCACAGGCACAGGCTCACCGCAACGATAAACAGCACCGCTGCTTTGCGAAGCGGCAAGCGTTTAAGGGTGCCGGGGCTTGATGCGGATCGTGAATAGGGATTGGCAAAAGCATGTCCTGGGCAGGTACGACTAGGGCGTGAGCCCGAAACCCTTATTTTTGTGAGCGTAGTTCATGGACAGTATCGAGGCAATTGAAGGCACCTACGGTATTGCAGTCAGCTCCATCACCCCACGAGAACGTTAGCGACCTGTATCTCCGCAACTTGACCTGTTAAAGTCAAAAACTTTCAAAAAGCAATGGCTACAGGCCACCATGCAGCTCTTACCGCTGACCTCAAAGGACTGAACGTGAACCGCTTTCTTGAACAACTTGATGACACGCCGCCATTCGATTTCAGCAACTATTTGGCTTACGGCAAGATCGATGACATTGAGGCTATTCCCGGCGAACCCTCTTTCGCCATGGCGTGGTTCAACTTGATCGCCATAAATTCACTATACAAATGTGGATTGCAGCGCAAACATCACGTTCAAGTTCACCGCGAACTTGCGAGTTTCGATGAGAATCCATACGAAGAAGCGGTGATTTTCCGCATAGAAATAAAACTCCATGTTTCTCGGGAATACTCATCGCTAGACGAGTTTCTGCTGAGTCATCAGGACAAGTGGTACATATTCAAAGTCCGCGATCCCGGCAAACAAAACGGGAACTCGAGGCTCTACACCAACCTCTTTACTACGTCGATTCCGAGTCAGGTTCGTTTCGACCCGGTGGACCCGGACCACCAGAAAATGCTTAACCGGGAGTTTTCTCTCGACACCGCCGAAAAGATCAACATGGTCGAGTTACAGCATCTGATCGCCCAATCGACCCCAGGCCCACAATTTCTGGCTGCATATGACGTTGGCCAGGGCAACTCCAACGCCTTGATCAGTGACTCCGGGGGCTTGTCCAGACATCTACTTTGATGTTGGTGCCGCTGTCGGCCCCAACAAAAGTTCAAAACCGGGTCTGATTGATTTCTGCTTTAGCAAACAACCGCTCATCATCATGTCTCATTGGGATCATGATCACTGGGCAGGTGCTTGTCCGAAGGAAAACAAGGACAGCGACGCGCTGAAGATGAACTGGATTGTGACCAATCAAATCCTTGACCCCATCCACAAGACCTTTGCTATGGAGGTAATCAATAAAAAAGGCCGCATCAGAGTTCTCGACATGCCAGTGGGAGATATTGGTCAGGCTGTTTTGAACAATAAGATGTCCATCCGATTCACTCTGGGCAATGGACGCACGCGCAACGATTCCGGGATTGTTCTTTCCATCGAGAACAATGACCCGGACTTCCCGGCCTGCTGGCTTTTGACCGGCGACTGCGACTACAAATGCTTCCTCGACAAATTAAAACCACCACCCGCCGTGGCAGTCATAGCACCGCACCATGGCGCTAATTTAAAAGCTACCGGCACTGTACCGATACCTGTGCAAAGTGGTTACCGGCGTCTGGTTTATTCATTTGGCAGGGGTAACAAATACAGGCATCCAACTCCCAAGTCAGTAGAACGGCATAAGAATGCGGGCTGGGATGTCGGAACCTGGTCGACCGCCCCTGGTGGCTGTGTGAAGACAGCCGATATCTGTGCAACCGCCGATAATGCCGTTACCGGATCATATCGAGGAGGCGTGCTAATCGGTTGGGAGGCTCTGACATCGCCTTTGCCAAACTGCCTCGGATGCAGCTGTAACACCACGCTGGTCAACCACTGAGTTATCAAGCCGCATAAAAAACAGGCGTCCCGTCGGACGCCTGTTTTCTTATCACCGCGACGGCGGAACTCGAATATCCCCGCCCGGCACTGAGTCTTCACACCCTTGCCGCACGCGCCAAACTGCAAATCCTTGCCCATGCACACGCGCACTTCCGCCAGTTCCGGGCCACTGCAAATGACGGCGATGCCATCGGCCGGGATCCCCGGGTTGGCCTTGCGGAAAAGGTCAGCAATTTCCTGGGCTTCGAAGTAATAGGAGGAGCTGAAGGGTTGCAGCTCATCGGGGACTTTCACCGCCGCCACCGCTTTGTCCGCTTCATCCAGATAACCCATCGCGCCGAGGCCGCTGCAGGTGCCGTGCTTGGACCATTCGTGGTCGAGCAGTTTCTTGGTCGGGAACAGCGTCAGACCTTTGCTGGTTTGCGCCGCGTTCAACGTGGTCAGCGGCGGGCAGGATTCCGGCCAGCCGCCCTTGACGTATTGCGGCCACAGGCCGTGCAGCACGAAGCCGTAGCCCTTGCCCGTGCACTGCGAGTCATCTTTATGCGTCAGGCAAAAGGTCGGCGACCAGGACAGCGCCAGCAGGTAGTAATCGAACACTCCCGCCACCGATTCCGCCTGGGCTTTGCTTGACTGTGATTGCCGCGCCGAACTCAAGCCGATGCTACCGGCCATCAGCGCAATCACCGCCAAAATTGTAAACAGCTTTTTCATGTACCCACTCCTTGGGACGCCTGCGTCCATGGTTTTCGATCCTGACCGACTTGGCCAGCGCTGATTTCGACACGCTTGTGTTGCAGGCGCATGACGCAAGGCAACGTCGTACACCGTTGAAAGGTCTACGATTAACAGGCAGACATCAAACCGAGGGATCCGAAATGAGTAAAGCAGACGAACTCGCCGCCAAACTCAAGCAAACCCGGCACACCCATGCCGATGCCGCGCTGGAGATCGATTGCTGGCCGGCGCAGGTGTACGACTTGTACCACCGCATCGAAGCGTGGCTGCAACCGGTGACTGAGGTTGGTTTGAAGATTCGGCGCAATCCCACGCACATCTGCGAAAGCTCCCCGGATGGCGAAAGCCACGATTACGCCATCGACCAACTGGTGATCGAAGCCAATGAGCGAAGCCTGACATTTGATCCCATTGCAAGGTTTACCGAGGATGGCGCCGGGCGGGTGCAGATCAACCCGTCAGCCACGGACACTTATCTGCTGCGTACAGTGGATGAGCATGGTGAGAGCCATTGGTGGATGCAGTCGATTGAAACCGGCCAGGAGCTGGATGCCATCGCCCTGACCGAAAACAATCTGCTGCAGGTGGTGCAGGAAGGATTGGGGCTTTAAATTCTTTCCATCACGACCAACTCAGAAAAACAGACCAATTGCATTGAATGGCCGGATTTCTAAAGAAATCTGGCCATTTGTCGTTACAGAACCACCAATCAAACCCGATGGAATCTTGATCGCATGGATGCTTCGCCCGCACCAACGTTTACGCAGTTCTTCAAACGCAATTTCAAACGTATTCTTGATTACTGGAGCCAGATCACCGTCACTCTGGGCTTTCTCGGCGCGGGGTTGGCAATCCTTGGGCTATACGTCTACACCCGGGCAATTGGTCGTACTGACCTTTTCCTGGCAGGCAGCGATGCCAAGTCAGCCCTTGCTATCTGGCTTTTACTGATCGTGCTGATCATGGTGGGCTACCTTGGCGTACTCTCCGCCAGTGCTTGGTTCTACGGTATTACCGTATCGATGTTCGAAAAAGTGCCAAAAAGGCACAAACAGATCGCTACCTATTTGCTGCTTCCTTTGTGTTTTGGCTTTTGTACTTTCATTTTTCTACTTTTCAAATTCTCGAACACATTCAGCGCCGGAATTTCGATGCTGTTTGTTTTTTCCATGACCCTGCTGGCCTATTTCGCACTTTTCCTGTTCAAACACTTTCGAAAGATTTTCAACAAAAACACCCGACGAATGGGAGGCTGGAAGAAAAACGGTTTCCGACTCTTGATCGGTGGCATGATCGGCTTAGCCGTTCTGTGTGCGTCACTCCCCACATTGCTGATCCTCGAGACCTACGTCGGCGATGATAATGCGCAGGCGGTAGTGGTTGTCGGGTTGTTTTCCCTCGGCACACTCATTTTCAGTCTCGTCCCGATTTTGATTTTTTATATCAGCAGAGGCCATGTCTTTGCGCGTATCGCTTATGGAATCGCAACAGCACTGGTTCTGTTCAGCGGGTTTCTTCTTTTATCGCCAGGTGCAATGCCAAGCATCACCTACGCAGCTGCTGGAAATCTGGCGATTCGTCAACCACCGGCGCGATTCATACTTGACGAAAACATCAGTCTGGACGATCTGGATAACAGACTGTGGCGAACCACACTCAATGAAAAACAAAAGATCGAAGTCACGGCGTTTCCCTTGTTCACCTTTGGCGACATCTTGCTGTTGTGCAGCAGAGACCTGCAGCGTTTGAACCTGTATGAATTGCCTCGCTACACACACTTTTGCATCGCCACACGTAACAGCAAGGTCACTCAGAAACCTTTGCGTCCAGGGCTTGCGCCGCTACTCAGCTGGCAGCAGCGTGCTGAACACATCGTTGGCTGGGATCACTTGCGCTCAGCCATTCTCAAACCGATTCACCTATCGCCACAGGTCCTCCAACTCCAACGCCGCATTGAGCAGTTGGCTGAACCTGTCAAAACTGTAATCCCCTACTCAGCCAACTGAATGCTGGCGCTGGTGGCGTTGCCCGGTACGTTGAGTCCGGGCGCGGGATGACACCCGAGAAGGCCTTTCACTACACTGGGCCACCTTCCTTCTCAGAAACCCGATCACAATGACAATGCCAAAAACGATGATCCTCTGCGGCCTGCTGACCGTGGCCGCCGTCGCCGTCGCCGTCGCTCACGCCGAGCCAAGCACTTCGCACCTCGACAGCATCCAGCAACAACGCCAGTTGCGCGTCTGCACCACGGGCGACTACAAGCCGTACACCTTCAAACGTCCCGACGGCGACTTCGAAGGCATCGACATCGCCATGGCTCGCTCACTGGCCGACAGCCTCGGCGTCAAGGTGCAATGGGTGCAGACCACTTGGAAAACCTTGATGCCCGACATGCAGGCCGGCAAATGCGACATCGGCATGGGCGGCATCTCGGTCACACTCGAGCGGCAGAAAAAGCCTACTTCAGCAACACCCTCGACACCGACGGCAAAATCCCGCTGGTGCGCTGCGCCGACCAGTCGAAATACCAGACCATCGACCAGATCAACCAGCCCAACGTGCGCCTGGTGGAACCGGCCGGCGGCACCAACGAAGCCTTCGTCCACGCCTTCCTGCCCCAAGCGCAACTGGCCCTGCACGACAACGTGACGATCTTCCAGCAACTGCTCGACAACAAAGCCGACGTGATGATCACCGACGCCTCGGAAGCGCTGTATCAGCAGAAACTCAAACCCGGCTTGTGCGCAGTGAATCCGCATCAGTACATGCAATACGGCGAGAAGGCTTACTTGCTGCCGCGCGATGACATCAGCTGGAAACTGTATGTCGATCAGTGGCTGCATTTGAGCAAGGTCACTGGCAAGTATCAGCAGACGTTGAGCGAGTGGATTGCGGTGCCGGGGCAGTAATGGTTATCGTCGTGCAGCATGGCGGAGCTTTAATGATTGAGGCTGCTGCCGATGCTGTTGCCGCCGTACTTCAGTGTGTTGGTGTTATGGCTTTCCGGCGATGCGCAATCGCCGGAGAAGCAAGTGCCTGCAAGAGTCCCTCAAGGGAAAACCGTACCGATCCTTGACCGGTCTTCTGACCACCAAATCCCGGTGACTATGCCGGAGATGTCATCAACTTTCACCTGCCCCATGAATCGACTGTCATTGCTGCTATCGCGGTTATCGCCGAGCAGATAGACATGATTGTTTTCGACCCGCGTCGGCGCAGTTTGCATATAACGAGGGTTCTTCACCCGCTCTCGCGGAGCAAAGAACAGTCCCAGGTTTTTACCATTGAGAATGACCTCCCCGTCGACTATCGACAAGGTATCGCCCCCACAGCCGCAACGCGTTTGACCGCTTCGGTACCGTTGTAGCGATAGACCACGATATCTCCCACCTGCGGCGAGCCGATGCGCAGTTTTGTGACGATGTAATCGCCGATAGACAGAGTCGGAACCATCGAGCCGGAGGGAATGAAGTAAGTTTTGAATCCCAACGTTGCAGTTCTCAACGGCCCCAGCAATACCAGCGTGATTACGATAAGAGTTGCCACATAAAGCACATGGAATCGAATGCCAGGGCTAGTCACCGAAGTTTCGTTTCTGCGCGCCAGCATCGCCGCCACAGTCGCAGAACCCAGTTTCACTAGTACGGCGAACACGACAACAGCATATAGTCCTATCGGAGTAGTCGTTAATCCGCAAACCCCCATCAGGACAACGCCGATATAAAGCAGAGCGGCAATGCGCACCGCCCATTTGACCTGACCGACGTAGACCAGCCCCCAGCCGGCCACCAGACAGGACATGACGAACGCTTGCAGTGGGCGCTTTGGCGAGGTGGCTTCCATGACGGACTGATCCTGAAAAAACGGATGCTACTGAATTGCCATTACTCAGTCCAGTTGTCCAACGGGCATAAGCGTCGGTGCAGCGTTGAACAAGATCCGCCAATCAGCCGGAGCGTTTGCGTCCGGCCTAAACACATGACGCCGCTGTACGGATCTTTGCCTGTCCGTAATCCTGATAAACTCTTGCGCCTTCGCCTTCTTGATCCAGATTCCTCACATGTCCCTATACCCCGCCCCACTCTCCCGCCGTTTTTCCGTCGCACCCATGATGGATTGGGTGGAGCAACCCACCGGCTCCCCGCGCTGATTGGCTAAAACATCATTGCAGCGTTGCGTTGTAGCAATTTCTAAGCATCAATAATCTTGTCCCAAAAGCCGCCCGGATTAGGCATCGTACCTAGTTACAAATACGCACGTGCGTTAGCCTCTTCGCTTGGATGGGAGTTTGAATCTCTCCTTCACCGCCACATTCAGTAAACGGAACCCCCTGATTTTCCTAGATAAAGTCGGAGGTTTGTGGTTTTTTACGTCCAAAAAATGGCTATATGGGACAGATCTGGGACGATGCGCCATTCTGGTGGGAAAAGTCATCGAAACAGAGATACGTGAGCTAATCTGGTCTGGCACGCCTGAACTAGCCCTTTTTGGTAGCTTTCGCTCAAGGACGATCCAAATGCCAAATAACTCAGACTCAAATGTAACCACGGCCGACGCGCTGACTTTGTTGCTACACAACCAGCATGCGCTGGGTGCGGCGATAGAAGAGATCACTCATTGGATCTCGGGGGCTGGCGCAGATGTTGTTGCCGATAATGCTGTAGTCGCCTTAGAAACACTGGACAGGAATGCGGCAGCGATTACGGACGCGATCACGCGATTACGGCAGGTGTAGTCACTCGTAATGGTTGGCAGAGCGAGCCGACGCGCGTTCGGAGTCCATCGGATTACGCTCAACACTTTCTGGACGTTGCGAAACGAGCTGTTCCGTCGCCAATGGCCGGTGATACTCCAGCAGACATAGCGTAGGAGATCAGGTATCTCATAGCTTCTACGTCAAGCGTCTTGCCTTTGTTCTTGTGCATGAACTGGCGGCTAATGAAATAGCGGCCACAGGCATCACATTCAATATTTACCCAGTCGCCTACCAGAGATCGACGCTCCGCGTTTTCCCAACAAATCCAGCACATACATTTCATAAAAGCGCTCCTCAATGACCAATGGATTGCGCCAGAAAAAAGCAAGTTCAATGCGGAGTTTCGACCGGAATCACCGTCTATCGGTTTATATATGTCAGATGTGCGGACGTCGCGTACGTCTGATGGCGGCTTTCGTCATCCAATGAACAGATCGCCGTTTATGTTGAATTGGCCCCCACACCCTTGCCAGGTGCGGGCGCTTTTCGTGGGGCAATGAAAACCACTTGTCCACAGGCTGGACTACCATAGTCCCACCGTCTGTTTTGTTGCCGTCACCCTCCTCGAGGAAAGGGTGCTTATACCGTACGTCTACGAAGGTCCGGCCACCGTCACCGTGATGGCCCGCTATCTCGGCCTGGAACCGGCCGAGTTGACCACCCTTGAATGTCCGGTGCGCTTGCTCAACGCTGGCCCCAACCGCGTACGCGTCGAACTACAGCATTACCTGCAAGGCCCCGCGCGGGCCAACACAGTGCGGGTCATGCTGCCGCACGGGATGATGGTGCAAGGGCCAATCATCGACGGCAGCAATGAACCTACCGGCGGGTGGCTGCTGATCAATGTCGAGCAGTACGACTTGGCCTTTGAGCCACCGGGCGCTTCGAAAGAATGGCAAAGGAAATGATCAAGCATGAGGTGCTGGCCGCACTCAACCTGCCGCGCTCGGTTCATGCGCAGGCACTGAAACTGCTCACGGCCATCGCCAACGCCGGCACCGTGGCTGACACACTGCACGCGGCCGACCGTGCCGAGGGTTTCACCTTGGGCATCGAAACCGTGAAGGCACTTAACCCTGGGGTGATCGAAAGCCTATACGTAGCGTTTGATCACGCCTCACAAGCGCGTCAACGGGAAGTGGACGAATGATCGTGATGGCATTCGCGTGGAAGCTCTGAGTCTTTGGCTCTCGCTTCGGCTTTACGCTTGCTTGTGATCACTCAGTGTCAACTGCGCCATGAGTTGCTCCTGCACACTCCGATTGTGTTGGAGTAACTGAGCTTTTAGGCCCATATCCCTCGTGTTTACTGGGTTAGGAGGCCCATTTGATTAACATGCATTTATGCATGATTGGCACTGAGAGGCATTGTTTGGCGTACGGTTTGCCCCATTTTTGCCCCATGACAGCCGGACGCTGATTGAGCGTCAGAGCACTCACCATCGATAGACTTCCCGCACTATTGCGGAACAGACGCTCAGGAATTAGCATCGATCCAATTCCAAGGTGCAAGCCCGCCAAGCCCCACAAGGGCGATTCTGGGCAGATCTTCATCTTCTCCAGATCGATCTCTGGGTTGCTTTGAATCAGCCGGGAACTCAACTTCAATTTCTGATTTGGGTACCGACCAATGTTAAAGCACCTCGCGGCTTGCTTAAGAATTGTTGCTACATCGCCACAGCTACGACTTCTCCTACTCCCCATATCATATTCAATTCCAGTCTTATCCTTTGCCTTGCTGATCTGGGTGTGTCACACCACGTAGCCAGGAGCAGACCGCTGTTTTTCACTTATGGCTGAGAGCTTTGGGCAAAGACAGCGAATGGATTTTCAACGTAAGGATAGGGATTCTGACGAGCTTGTCGCACCGACGCAGCCATGGTTTTTACAAGGATCATATCGGGCTCACGGCCGTCTGTAGCGGCACATGAACAGTAATACTGTGCGCCCCGGAGCGCGCGAGGCACTATGCTTACACCCTTCATGCTTTCCTTTTGAACTCATCGCTCCAATGGCGGCGGTTGAGATTCAATGCTACTCACCTTCAAGGAATTTGATTTCATGGCTAGAAAAACAACGCCCCCAACGCAAATTGCCCCGAAATTGACGTTAACAGCCCAAGACATTGAGCGTGCATTATCTCGACTTGAAGATCGGATAAACGAGCTGAAAGCGTTCGACGTAAATACCGTTAGCTTAGGTATGACACCAGAACTAAAAGCGCTTGAGGTAGCGGTAAAAGATACGCTGATCAGATGCTTCGGCGAAAACACTACGGCCTACTCTACCTACGAAGGTGCCTGTAATCTCACCTACTACTCTATGATGGTATCTAGGGATTCAAGGCCGAATTACGTCGCACCGGTAGACCGCAACATTAAGAGCTCAATAGCGCTGCTCGCACAAGCTCAACGAAGTCTCAATGAAGACCTCGCGGACATTCAGCATTCTTCCGCACAAAGTTTGACCATTGCTGAACCCATAGAGCCGTCGACTAAATTTAGCTCTAAGCGAGTTTTTATAGTGCATGGCCATGATGACGGGCCTAGAGAAACTGCGGCTCGCTTTTTAGAAAAAATTGGGTTTGAACCTATCATTCTTCACGAGCAGGCAAACCGTGGTCGCACGATAATAGAAAAGATCGAGGCTAATAGAGACGTGGGCTTTGCTGTGGTTCTGCTGACGCCCGATGATGAAGGCTGTGTTAAGGGTGGCAAACCTGAACCGCGCGCTCGTCAAAATGTTCTTCTTGAACTTGGATATTTTATCGGCTACTTGGGGCGTGAAAAAGTTTGCGCACTCAAAAAAGGCGGTTTAGAAATTCCGAGCGACTTCGCAGGAGTAGTGTGGACATCTATGGATAGTGATGGCTGGAAGCAAGCTCTGAGCCTAGAACTTCAGGATGCTGGTTACGAAATCGACTGGAACAAGGTTATGCGCGGCTAACCTTGGATCCGCGAAAAATAACTAGCTCGACCTTAGCAAAATCCACTTTGATCGGCGAGACCCAACCAACGAGTCATTAAAATCAGGGGTGAAAAGATGGCATTACTCAGAAGATGTAACATCTGCCTCCAGCGTCGAGAGATGACTGAGGATCATATCTTCCCTAAGTCCATTGCCATCCCCCAACAACGACAAGTCACCGAAATCCTCAAACATATTAAAAATAAAAATGGAAAACCGCATTCACGACTATTCCAAAATGGACTATTCAAAAAAACACTCTGTAGCGACTGCAATAATAGATTATTGGGAACTATTTTAGACCCAGCCTTAGAAGACATATGTAAGAAATTTTCAAACGAGCTACGGAATGTGCGCTTCCTGATGGTTCCTAACCTTATGGCCACAGATGTTCAATTAAACAAAGTTTCGAGATCAGTAGCGGGACACTTTTTAGCTGCGAGTGACACAGCACAGTGGCGACATCCACTTAGCAGGGCGCTGCGTCGCTACGTAATGAACTTCGACCGCGCATTTCCGGAGCGATATCGCTT
Organism: Pseudomonas sp. B21_DOA; assembly: GCA_030544685.1. Classification (NCBI taxonomy): domain Bacteria; kingdom Pseudomonadati; phylum Pseudomonadota; class Gammaproteobacteria; order Pseudomonadales; family Pseudomonadaceae; genus Pseudomonas; species Pseudomonas sp. B21_DOA. The sequence goes on from CP086683.1 coordinate 4,858,100, forward strand.
TCAAATGTGGCTTTACCCGTTCAAGCAACAGGCGATATTAAAAGATTTGTTCCATACCATTTTCGGAAGCGGGTATGATCCGTTCGGAATATCAGCATACAAAACATTTCCGTTAGCTTTTTCCTTCTCAGACCCTATCCTCAACCCCGCTTATAAACTAGACGGTATTTTAGACGTTTCTTCTTTTCTTGACGGCCCGCTAGACCGAAAGGCTAATATTCACCTAAGGGCTGGGGTCACTGTAGACCCCAACTGGCCTTACGCACCCCACAAACATGGCGCAATTCTTTCAAGCGATAATGGCAGTGTTCAAACCAAACCCTACATGAAAATAAAAACATACCCTTACTAGTGAATTTTTTACGACTGTCGAGTTAAGATATTCTTACGAAAAGCACGCCTTAATTATCTACAGCTAACTGTCCATAATTGATCCAAGCGCGTGGTGTAGCTTTGACTCATCATTTCCCGACGCATGCCCCAATCTGGATTGCTCGGTACACTCGCGGACCGGAGCGTACCCCTACCCCACCGTCCATTGATCTCGTCCAACACCGCCATCACCCTTGTTGCCTCAGTGGGTTGAGAAATGGCAAACAGATCATCCGTGTATTCACCCGGCTGGCATAGATTCAGCAATAGGACTTCCGCCTTGCTGTAACTGAATCCAGGACGGAATACGCGATCAAGTGCATCGACCGCTGCCGTCGTTAACAGCCGAACATCATCCGTTGGGTACGGTAGATCGATCACCACACCGTTTGCGTATTTAGCCTCATCGGGGTTGAACATGCCGGTGCGGATGCTGACGCGAATCTTCTTGCACAGCGACTTCTGCGCCCTGAGCTTTTCCGAAGCACGCATCATGTAGGTGGCCACAGCTTCCATGATCGGTGCCAGCTCCGTAAGCCGCTTCCCGAACATCCGGCTGCAGCAGATCTCCTGCTTTGGCGGATCCGGCTCGTCCAGCTCCAGGCACGGCGTGCCGGCCAGCTCCCAGGCGGTTTTCTCTATCACCACGCTATAATTTTTTCTCAACGTCCACGGGTCGGCCTTGGCCAGATCCATGGCGGTCTTGATCCCCATGCCATCCAGGTGCACTTTCATGCGCCGGCCTACTCCCAGACCTCAGCGACATCCGTGTTGCGAAGCACCCAGTCGCGCTTGATTGGGTCGCAGATGTTCACGACGCCACCGGTTTGCGCCTGCAGGCGCTTGGCAGTGTGGTTGGCCAGCTTGGCTAAAGTTTTGGTGTGAGCGATGCCGACACCGACCGGGATGCCCGTGCAGCGCAGCACCTGGCTGCGGATCTTGCGGCCAAGGGCGTCTAGGCCATTAATGCCGGTAAGGTCGACGAAGGCTTCGTCGATGCTATAGACCTCAACGGCCGGCACCATCGATTCGATCAGCGTCATGACACGCTCACTCATGTCGCCGTATAGCGCATAGTTCGAGGAGAACGGGACGATGCCATGCTGCTTGAGCTTGTGCTTGATCTGGAAGTACGGCTCGCCCATTTTCACGTAGGGCTTGGCATCGTAGCTCCGCGCGATGACGCAGCCGTCGTTGTTCGACAGCACCACGATAGGCACCTTCGCCAGGTCAGGACGAAACACGCGTTCGCAACTGGCGTAGAAGCTGTTGCAATCGATCAGGCCGAATACCGGCAGCGTCTTAGACATGGCTGCGCACGCTGCTGGTGATCACACCCCAAATTGCCAGCTCATCACCCTCAAGGACATACCGTGGCGGATACTTGGGGTTTTCCGACATCAGTATTACGTCGCTACCGCGAAGGCACAGACGCTTGCACACGGGTTCGTTATTCAACAACGCAATGACGATGTGGCCGTGAGCTGGCTCGATTGATCGATCGACAATGGCCAGGTCCCCTTCGTAGATCCCGGCACCCTGCATGCTTTCACCGGTGAGCGACACCAAATAGACGTGTGGCGCGCGAATGTTCAGCACCTCATCCAACGATATCTGCGCTTCGATGTGATCCGCTGCCGGCGAAGGAAAGCCGGCCGGGACTCGGAAGAGACACAGCGGCACCTTCAAGCCGCCCTGACTGATGGGACCTAGAATTGAGTAACTCATGACGCACGACTTCCAGAACTGTACGAATATACAGTTAACTTTCTGAATGGCTTGCGGTCAATTTTTGTAGGAAATATCAGATAGGCGGGCGGGCAATGTGCGGACGACTCTCGCAGTACAGCGGCATTCACGACTTCGTTGCCGCATTGAGCATGCCCAACGCGCTCGTCAACCACATCGGGGATTTGCCGCTCGAACGCTACAACGCAGCTCCCACAACACAGCTTGCGCTCTTTCACCAGGAGGAAGGATTTCTGCATGCAGACATGGTCCGCTGGGGATGGCGGCCCCATTGGGCAAAAGATCGTGCAGCCCCATCAATGCTCGGGTAGAGAAAGTCGCGCACGGCCCATTCTTTCGTGCCATCTGGCCGCATCGAGCTATCGTCGCGATCAATAACTGGTTCGAGTGGGTGGATGAAGGAGGACCTAAAAAGCAGCCGTACTTGATTCGCCGCCGAGACCGGGCGCCCATTCTGTGTGCTGCAATTGGGCAATATCCAAGCGCCGGGCGAGAACCTACCGAGCATGACGGCTTCGTAATCATCACCGCTGACAGTGCCGGTGGGATGGTGGATATCCATGACCGGCGTCCGGTAGCGCTCTCACCCGAGCTAGCGCGTGAATGGCTGGATCCAGCCACACCCAAAGAGCGCGCCGAAGAAATGGTGCTTCACCAAGGTGAACCGACAGATGTGTTTGAATGGTTCAAGGTGGATCGAGCGATTGGCAATGTTCGCAACCAAGGGCTGCGCTCATCGCTGCAGTGACTCCAACGCCGGGCTAACCCACTCTGCGCACGTTGACTGCTAGCAACACGATTTACAACTTTCGTGTAAATAACAGATTAACTGTTTAGACGTGGCGATTACTTGCGAAGCCAGTAACAACAAGCACTTCGCTCTACCACGGTCGGAAAAAGACCACGCCTTACTTACATACGTATGTACGTAATTTCCACTTTGCGTGTAATAAACAGATGTAGGACCAACTCGAAAAACAGGTCAGATCATTCATATACACCCATTGCCCGATACCAGCTTGCGATATACACCCATTGCCCTAATCCCCGACCGCCATATACCCCCTTAGCCCTAACACCATGAAGGTGATGCGGGTGCATACACATTCAGCCCTACTACAACTTCCCCGAGTGGATTCGCAGCAGCAGACGTAATTAATCTCGATCAACCATTGACGAATACCGCTATAAACATCTAGTTTAAAAACAGATCGACCTACTCCTTTCCGCTACCGCGCCCATAAGCGCGGCACGTTTCTTTGCGAGAATAAAAAATGAATGTTCTGATTCTTCTGATGGCGACTGTCGAGTTTCTTATAAAACTCACCGAGCTGTTGCAGCTGTGGGGTATTGGATGCCCCGGATTCGCACCCTGGTGATCAGAACAGCCCACCCAACGCTGCCGGCTCCCAATTCATGATCACCAGCTCGCCACTGACTTCGGCCTTCCCCTGTCGCTGGTTGGTCGTGGTGTAGCGAATGTCCAAGGTCTCGAAGTGGAAGCCTTTGAACACGCGGCGGATATCGGGATGGTCGTTGATACTGACCATCACTTTGCCTTTGCAGCGGCGCATGAAGTCGGCCATCCGCTCGTAGTTCTCGAATGGAAAGTCCACGCCATATCCGGCGGTCTGCCAATAAGGCGGATCCATGTAGTGGAAGGTGTGGGCACGGTCGTAGCGTTCAGCGCATTCAAGCCATGGGAGGTTTTCGACGTAGGTGCCGGACAGGCGCTGCCACGCGGCCGAGAGGTTTTCTTCGATCCGTAGCAGATTGATGGCCGGTGCGGTGGTCGCCGTGCCAAATGTTTGACCGGAGACCTTGCCGGCAAAGGCATGGTGCTGCAGGTAGAAGAATCGGGCGGCGCGCTGGATGTCGGTGAGGGTTTCGGGGCGGGTCATTTTCTGCCATTCGAACACCTGCCGAGAACTGAGCGCCCATTTGAATTGGCGTACGAACTCTTCGAGGTGGTTCTGCACGACGCGGTAAAGCGTGACCAAGTCACCGTTGATGTCATTGAGGACTTCGACCGGTGATGGCTGGGGCTTCATGAAGTACAGCGCGGCACCGCCGGCAAAGACTTCAACGTAGCATTCGTGTGGCGGAAAAAGCGGAATGAGGCGATCGGCCAGGCGGCGTTTGCCGCCCATCCAAGGGATGATGGGTGTAGACATTGAAAGCAAGACCTTTACTGTATGGATAAACAGGTGCTAGGCTCGCCGCGCTTTGTGCACGGAGCAAGAGCCTCGGCTGGACTTGCAGGGACAATCTGCAGGGACGGCGGTCGATCTGGATGTTGACGCATCCGGACCGGCCGCTCTTTTTCACTTCGGTGTTGACACTTCTTTGGCGTATGCCTGACAGGCCGCGAGGGCAATCAGCCTCCGGTCACCGGCATCGGTGATGCCGATAATTCTTTGAGCATGCGCTGGGTCAAGTTCGGCTCTTGCGGGGCCATGAACCACGCCGCCGGCGCTGGCAGGGGCTGACACCCCGTCACAACGGCCGGCAGCGCTGCCGGCGTTGAGTAGGACTGACAGCCGGACATCAGCAGTGGCAAGGCGATCAGACAGGCGTTGCTGAGCTGTTTGCGCATCGGATAAATCCTTGTAGTGGGTTTTGTCGTTGTCTTCCAGGCGCTGCTCCAGCGCCAGGCGCTTGTCCTGCTCGATCACCAGCGCGCCTACCATCGCCTCGGCGGCCGCCCGGGCCACGTCGGCGGACTGGCGGGCCTGCTCGGCCAGCGCGTTACCGTAACGCCAGTCCTGTATCGCCCAACTGCCGGCAGCGCCGGCGCCGGCGATCGACAGCAGTACCAGGGCGATCGCCCAGGGCCGCACCGGTGCCGGAATCAGATCGAGGATTGACATAGCACCGCCTTGGCCTTGGCCCACAGCTCGCGGCGATCGGCCAGACCGGCGCTGCCCACGTTGATTTTCCGGGTGATGCCGTCGAACAGCCCCACGTCGGCCAGATCGTTAAGGCCTCGATCCCACCAGTACCAGGCCGCCGACAGCGCGGCATAGTCCGGCTGCTCCAGCAGCTCCGGCCGATCGAGCAGCGGCAGGCCGAGCGCTTGACCGCACAGGCGGTAGGTGTCGCGCCCGGTGATCTGGATCAGGCCGCGGCCTCGATAGCGGTAGCCATCGCCAGAAGCTTCGGGACCATTGCCCATGCGATTTGCATAGACGCGGTTGGCCAGCTTTTCCGAGTTGCACAGATAAGCCTTTGCGGCCTCGATCTCGGCCGGATCTGCACGGCCGTTACGGTTGTCATCGAAACCCGACTTGAACAAGGTCGCGACGCGCTCGGCGTCCCGGTAGTAGAGGCTTTCCGACAACTTGGTCAGGTGCTGCGACTCGTGCCCGCACTGGGCGATAAACGCCGCCTCGCGCACCGGCGAGGTGATGCGAAACCGCGCCATGGCCGTGACCAGCGCAGACACAAAAACGCCCGCGACTGGGCGGGCGTTGGGGAGGATCTGCAGCAATTGCTGCTGAGTGATCGGCATACAAACTCCAGGCACAAAAAAGCCGCTCAAGGCGGCGGGATTTGGTGCGCTCTCGCGCTATTTGAGGCTCACAACCTTGACCGGCTTGGCGGGTTTTTTGCCCTTCTTGCCTTTGGCTTTGGCCTTGCCATTCTTGCCGCCGTTGCACTCGACAACGGTGGTCCAGCCGGCTTGGGTGTACGTCTGCTGCACCGACTCGGCCAGATACTCGCCATCAAGTCCAACCTTGAAGCCCTGGGCGATGATCGATCGTTCGGCAAACAGATCGGTACGCCCTGCCATCTCCAGCCGCACGCCGGCGGTGGACCGGTTGAACGCCGCCAGACGGGCTTTGGCCGCTGCCTCGGCCGCCGTCTTGTTCGGGTGAATATGACGATCGGTATGCACCGCCGGCAGGCCGTCCGGGGCGTCGTCGTTCTCCAGCGACACCACCGCAAGCTTGCCGGTCTTCTTGTCCTGATGCTTGGCCCCGACCGCCTTGTGGGTGCTGCGATCGCCAAGGTGGAACTGCCAGCGGCTGACGTCTTCACGCGTGATCACGATCGGCGCAAAGGCCTTGCCGCTCGCACTCTGCCCGCCCTGACGCGGCATCACCAGTAGCTTGCCGTCGGCGACCTTGGCCGTGCAGTCGTACTGCTTGGCCAGCCGCGTGATGAAATTAAAATCGGACTCGCTGAGCTGATCGGCACGCACCACTTTCGTATTGACCGGACACATCGGCGCCCAGCCGTTGCGGGCCGCGACGTCGGCGACGATCTTGGACAACGGCACGTTTTCCCAGCTACCGCTGCGAATGGTTTTGCCGCTGCCGCGCATGTCGCTTGCCTTGCCCGTGATCACGATCGTATCCGGCGGACCGGATACCGTGACCTCGTCGACCACATAACGGCCCAGCCGGGCCAGCGACGTCTCCAGATAGCCCAAGTAGACCTCGATCCCGGCGCCCCGGGCAGGCAGCACCACCAGCCCGTCACGGTCATCAATGCGCAGTTCGAACTCGTCGGACTCCATCCCGACCTTGTCGGTGACACTCAACTGAATCAGGCGATCGTTAAGCAGCGCCGTGATGTCGTTGCCATCGGCAACAATGCGGAATCGGGGGTCATGGATTGTTTCCAAAGAAAGCCCGCACAGGGCGGGCCAAGGATTGAAGCGTTACGCGTAACGCGAGCGGACGCCGGCGGCGTGTCCGGACGGGATCAGTCCCACAAGGTCACGGCCTCGGTGATTGGGTGCGGCAGATCCGGCAGCACGATCACCACGCCGGCGCGGTAGGGCTGTTCCTCGTCGGCCAACCCCTGATTGGCGCCCAGCACCGCCTCGACGCTGCCATTCAAGTGCCCGTAAAAGTTGTGACAGATGGTATCGAGCAGATCCCCGTCAGACGTTCTGCATGTCGTCGCCATAGCGGACAAACTCCAAGGTAAAGGCCTGTTTGCGCGGGATGCCGCCGGTCATCAGCGAGCTTTGTTCCTCGTTGACGCTCTTGAGGCACCACGTTCCCAGCACGTCGCCATAGCCGGTGGTCAAGGTCAGTGGCTGAAGCTGGGCGCCCAGCGTGCGCAGCGTGTCGAGCTGCTTTAAACCGCCCTTGAAGCCCGGGAAGATCACCCCTTGAGCGTGATTTTCTCATCGCCCATGCCCACACCCTGCTGCGCCGGCCGGCGCCCCAAACGCTCTTGCGAAGCCCAACGGAATTCGGTGGAGCGGCGCAGCTCGTCAAACGCAGCGGTGTCGAGGTTGAACGTGTACTGCGGCGCCTTCGGGTCCTGCGGCTGAATGATCAGCAAGTGCGGGAACGGCTTCACCGCTTCCGGCGCCGGCGTCTGATCCGTGGCAAAGGCACCGGTGGGCACGATGTTGGCCAACGCTGGGCTGGCCTTGCCGGCGATCTTGTTGATCGCCGTGGCGGCGCGGCCGGCCTGTTCCTTCAGCACCCCCAGCCGCTCGTCGATCTGCGCCACCGCACGCGTGGCCGTGCCGTACATCGACACCACCCGCCCGACTTGCGCCTGGGCGGCATTGATCCCGCGCATGGCACGCTGAAGCTTGGCCCCGATCGCCGGACCGACAAAGGGCAAGCTCTCCAGCTCGGACGCGGCGCCGGTGATTTCCCCGATCGCGCCGTTAACCGGCGCCATCATGCCGTCAAGGCTGCGCCGGCCCGTCTCCCCGGCCGAGGCCAAGTATTTAATCCCCGACTGCAATTGCCCCAATGCTTCCATAAATCCCCCTGATCACACGTGCGGCGCATCGAACAGATTTCGGCTTTCCTGCTGCTTGGCCATGTCGCGGTAATACTGATCGAGCTGCGGTTTGATCTGCGCGAACAGTTGATTGCCGTCCTTGACGTCTCCGTTGACCGTCAGCGAGAACGGCGCATTGATCGCCACGTTGGACTCGACCTTTGGCGCCGCCGGCGCACTGGCCGGCGCTGCCTTGGCCAACGGCCCCAGCTTCGCGTCGGCACTGACTTCGGGCAGCATCATCGAGCGGCCCACATCGCCGGGCTTTGCCGAGTCGCTGGCCACTGGCGCAGCGCCAGGCGCGGCCATCATCAATGGCGTAGCAGGCTTGGCGAAGGACTTGGCGATATCGCCCATCACCGGCGCAATGTCCTTGCCGGCGTTGGCCATCATCAACGGCCCGGCGTCCGGCATTTTCTTAGCCGCCTCATCGGCACCGAACAGCGATTTGCCGACAAAGCCGCCCAGGGAGTCGCCGCCCATGTTGCCCAGCACGCCGCCGATCAAGGCGCCGATCGCCGTACCGATCACAGGCACGACCGAGCCGATCGCGGCACCGGCCGCCGCACCGGCGAGCGTGCCCGCCAAGCCGCCGGCCGCTGCACCGTAGCCCTCGGCTTTCTCGTCCTGAGTTTCGGCGTTCTGATAGGTGTCATAAGCCTTGAAACCAGCGTCAGCCACTGCGAGAACCGCCGTGCCTCTTACCGCTGATCCGATGCCAATGCCACGGCCGACACCGCGACCACCGGCCCTGCCTTTGCCCTTGCCCCCTTTGGCTTTCTTGCCGTCGCCGGCATCCACGTCGGCGCCGTCCAGACCGCCACCTGCACCACCGGCCGGCAGGTTGGTCACAATCACCTTTTGCGGGATGTTCGGATTACCCATCAGCGAACCACGGCCGATGTTCATCAGCCCCTTGGCCATCTTGAGGCCGCTCATAGCCGTCGACAGCCCAAGAATGCCGGCGGTGGCCAGCCCGATCGCAGACACCAGTCGCGGCGACTCGTCGGACAGCTTGGCCAGCCCGCGCGCGACAGAGCCGATCCCGTCTACCACAGCATCCGTCACCGGGCGCATGGCGTCGCCGATCGCGCGCATCGAGTCGTCAAGACTCTGAACCATTTCGGACTGCTTTTGCGCCGACGACTGGCGGCGCTCTTCCAGGTTCTTATCGAGAATCCCGGTCGCGCTGGCCGATTCCTTTTTCAGCTTGTCGTAAAGGTCCTTGTTCTGCATGTACGCAGTCAAAGCGCCCTTGACCTGCATGTCTGCGAACAGGTCGCCGGTACGCAACGCCGATTCCAGCGAGGCGATCATGGCCTTGGCTTTCTCGGGGTCCGATTCCTTGCTGATTGCGGCCGTCGCCTTGGCCATCTCGGCGGCCTTCTTGGGGTCGGTCGCCTCAATGTATTTTTGGGCCAGCGCAAAGCTGGATTCCAAGGTGGACTTGCCATTTTGCAGGCCGGTATTCATCGAGCCTTGATAATCAATGCCGGCCTTCTTGTAAGCCGCCACGGTATCGTTGGAACCGATTTTCTCCATCCAGTTTTTGAGGTTGTTCGCCGCCTCGTCGGAACCGCCGGCCGTCTTCATCTGCACCTGAAGCATCGAACCCAGTTGCGTCACCGAGTCCATGCCGGTAATGCCCAGCTTGCCCATACCCGCGAGCAGTTCAGGGAACCAGCGCGCCATGTCCGCCGCTTCAAAGCTGCCCGCCTGCCCTTGATAGGCGATCGCCTCAAGCGCCTTTTGCATCATTTCGGGGTCGGTGATCTTGGCGTTTTGTCCCAGGGCATTGATCATCCGGGCGGTTTCCGTGCCGTCCGAACCCTGCCCCACAGCGAACTTGGCCGCCGTCGGTGCGTAGGCCAGCGCCTTGTCCAGCTCCATGCCGGCACCCACCAGGGCGTTCACCACCTCGGCCACCTGATTGCGCGCCATGCCGGTATCGCGCGAGGTGTCGATCACGGTCTTGGACAGCGTCGCCTCTTCGGGCGTGTTGGCAATGTTGGACTTGATCGCAATGTCACGAATGATCGCGCCGTAGTCCGCGCTGATCTTCGTCGGGACCGCCATCAGCGCCGTGGCGGCCGTCGCCCGCCCGATACTGCTGCGCATCTGCTGCTTGCCTTCGTCAAGCTGCATGTGCCCTTTGGCCTTCAGCTCGGCACCCTGCGCAATCTTGCCCATTTGGCTGTAGGCCTTGCCGAGGTTGCGAACCTCAACGCCCTGCTTTTTCAGCGCGGCCAAGTTGGCTTCCAGCTTCTTGCGCAGATCCTCGGCGCCCTTCTCGCCGGCCATGTGCGCCTTTCGAAACTCGGCCTGCAGGCGCATGGTTTCGCCAATGGTCTTTTCGAGGACCCGGGCCTTTTACCGGTTTCTTCCAGCTTCTTGATACGGCCGGTGGCGTCCTTGAACGCCGCTCCCAGCGTCGAACTGACAGCCCCGCCAATCACCAGACCGAGCGCTAGTTTCTTGCTCATGTGCGTGCCCTATGTTCACCGAGTTAAAAGCGGCTCAATCCCTGAGCCACCACAGCATCCGGTCAAAGGGCATGGCCTCAATCTCGGCGGCAGAGAAACCCGTCTCTCTCGCCAAGGTCTTGGCCGCTACCCGTTGGGTTTCGGTGTTAAAGCTCGTCCTCTTCGACCAGGCGAAAATAGCCAGCCTGCAAGCGGTTGTAGTTCCGCTGAGTCAGGGCGGCAATTTCCTTTTCGGTCGCACCGATCAGGCTGCACAGAATGTTGATTTCGATCTGCTCGTAATCACCCTTTGCCGTGGCAGTTGCGGCACGCGTGTCACGCACCGTCGGCGCTCGCATGGTCACCTTGTCGACCTTGATGCCGCCGAAATTGGCGGCCCCTTCAAGGTGATGATTGCGCTGTCGTCACTGATAGCCAGCCAGGACGGGACTTTCTTTTCTTCGGTTTCGTGAGTCATGTTCTATTTCCTTACAGGCCGAGGGCCGAGCGTTCAGCGGCCAACTGGTCTACACCATTGACAACCATGATCATTGCGAGCGGGTCGATCTCGTACATCAGGCGACCGTCAATTTCGAGCTTGTAATACGTGAGCTTTACGGCGTGCTTGATTTCGCCCACGGTCGCCGGTTTCCAGTCGCCCATGTCCACCTCTTTCACGCCGCCGCGCATGGTGACGATCACCGGCGTAATGCGGCCTTTCAGATCCGCGAAGGCGCCACGAAACGTCAGGCTGGTGGCCGTCTGGTCAGCCAGACCAAAGAACTTCAGCGCCTCGCGGCGCACACCGTTGGTGGTAAAGGACGATTCGATCTTTTCCATGCCCACGGCAAACTCGATCGGGGCGAACATACCCCCGCCCTGATAGTCCTCGGTTTTCAGGGTCAGTTTCGGCAGCGTCAGGGTGGGCACGTCGCCGGAAAAGCTGACGCCGTCCACAAACAGGTTCATGTTTTTCAGAACTTGAGGAATCATTGGCAAGCCCCTTAGGCTGCTTCAAGCACTTCAGTCATCCACTGATCGGTGACTTCGAAAAGGAAATTCGGGTTTTCTGCCGGCGGAACATCGGTGAAACGGATGCGCCAAAACACCTTGCCTTGGGCGATCTGGCTGGCCGTGTTCAGTTCGGTGTCGGGGAACACTTCAAAGTTGATGATCGCGCCCTGGGCTTTGAGGTCAGACATGAACGCGTCGAGACCGTTGGTGACATCGGCCACGTAGGTCTTGGTGATCGAGCGGTCGACCGCCCACTTGTGCCCGGCCTGCACCGCGTCCATGAGAATGAACAGCGTGCGAACACGGGTGACGAAGGCCCACTTCGGATCGCTCGACAGCGTGCGGTTGCCCCACAGGCGGTAACCGTCATCGCGAATGATCGTGGTGATATTGGCGTTATTGAGCAGGTTGGCCCGGCAGGTCTCGTCGCCGTCCAGGTACTCGACCGCGCGACCTGTGCCAGTGATGCCGGTCAACTCCTTGTTCGACGGCGAGGCCCAGAAACCGTATTCAGCATCCGTCCACGCGAACAGCCCCGCCGCCCAAGCCGAACCGGGCGCGTCGACGGTCTTGCTGGTGACGGTGTCCCAATACTTGACGCCCGGGTCGACCATAAACAGGTTGCGACTGCCGAAGTTATCGGCGTAGGCCATGGCGGCCTCGTCGGTCGTGCCAGGGCCGTCGATGATGCCGATGGCGCGCAGCTTCTGCGCCACGCTATCGAGCGCCGTGGCCACCGCCTGAGTCGCGGTATGACCCGGCGCGATCAACAGTCGCGGCTGCGCATTGAACAGGCTTTTACCGTCGAGCAGCGCCTGTAACCCGGTGCGCTGGCCCGAGGCCAAAACGCCGCCGATGATCGCCGAGGTTTGCAGCGCCGCGTCTTCCAGCTTGGCCACGCCGATGGCAACGATCACGGCTTTAGCCTTGGCGTAAATAGCCTGACAGGCCTTGGTGATCGCCGAGTCAGGGCCGAAAGCCGCGATGGCTTCGCGCTCGGTGGTGATCAGTTTCAGCTCGCCCGCCTTGGCCGTGCCACCGCCCAGAACGCCAGGGGTGAAGGTGTCGCACAGACCAATGATCGAGGACGACGGCAGCGAGATGGTGCGCGCGCCAGTGTCGACCGACGTGGTCGTGACGCCGTGAAAGAAAGTCATAAGGCTCGTTCTCCAGAAACGAAATAGCCCCGCATGTGCGAGGCTGTGAGGGTGTTCGTGTTACGCGTAACGGAAAAGAAAACGCCCCGTCAGTGCGGGGCGTCTATTGCAGCTCTGCCGGATCAGGCGGCAAGGAATCCGGCCAACCTTGCGACAGCATTTCGTCGTGATACTCGCCGGCCTCGATCGCGCGCAACAGCGTAAACTCGCGGTCAAAGCAGGCTTGAACGTGCGCCCGCACGGCCTTGGCAATCGTGATGATTTGCGCCGCGCCGATTTCGACAAAACCGTCTGCCGTCTTGAAGTTGCAGCGGTAGTCAGGATCGAGGACGGCGGACAATCCCGTACTGGCGATCAGCGCCTGGCTGTCGCGAGTCGTCTCGATGGCCAGCCCCTCGACCACGACGCCCGTACCCTCTCGGCGGAAGCGTTCGGCGGCAACCACTTCGGCGAGCGGCAGGGGGCGACCGCCAAACCCGGCGCCGAGAACTGCCAAGCGCCGTCGACCTCTACCGCCTTCCAACCCGCCGCCGGCATCGGCTCGATGCCGTCAACACACACCCACACCATGGAAGGGTGATACAGCGCCGTGATATCGCCGTCAGTCTCGATCAGCTCAAACACCTGCTCGCCGTAGACCCGCGCATAAATACTCATGCCCACTCCTCAACATCGATCCAACCATCAGCACCGTGACCGCCGCGCAAATGCGCAGGGTATGAAGGAAGCGCAACGGCACCGCCGCCACCCGACCCCGGGTTGACCGCATCAGCACCCTGCGAACTGGTTGAGATTGAATTACCCCCGGCCCCATTTCACTCGGGCCGCCCTCGCCAGATACGACAAAGTCAGTTTTTGGCCCAATGACGCCACCACCACCCTTGCCCTGCCCATTTTTCACAGTCGCGCCGACCGCCGGTTGTGAATTCGGGGTCTGGCCCAGGTACAGCGGCGGCGCCACGTTCGCCGACAACCCACCACCGATACCGCCCGGCGCGGTGACATGTGATCCGAACGAAGTGGCCCCGCCGTTGTTACCCGGACCAACCAGCACACCGGTGCCGCCCTTGCCGATCGTGGCCATCACACCGTCGAAACCGCTGGTGATCCACGTATCAAATGGCGCCCCGCACCGCCGCCGCAGCCGGCGGAAACCTGACCCGCCGCGGTTGATGCTGCACCACCGCCAGCAGCGCCTGCCCCTGCCCCCTCACTCGAATTTTGATGGTTCCAGGCGTCGACCAATAAATCTGAGTCGCCCGAATTCGACGCAGGCCGAGAAAGCGCCCGGTCGCCTTGCGCACTTCATCGGCCAAAACACCGACGTCAATCACGCCTTGGTTAACCGGCGCACTCCAAGCCTTAATACACCACATCACCGCGACGTTACGCGGACGGGTTACGCCACCGGCGAGACGGGAACGGGCTAAAACTCACATTCGCCGAGGTGAAAGTGATCCCGACGCCCGGATAATCCGATTCGCGATATAAGTCCGCCTGCGCCTCGACTGGAGAACCTCGCACAACGTCGACCGATTGCCCGCCCGTATAGTTACTGTCGAACACGGCAAGCGTACCGAGCTGGGCGCTGCCAATCGCGCGACCCACATCGTAGCCACGACCGTGATCCCAGCCGCGCAGGAATTCAGCGCGCAGATCCGGCAAGCGGAAATTGCCGGCGCCCTCGTTACCCTTGTTGAAGGCCGTCCCGAGGAAGGCCGACAGATCTGGGTAAGCGGCGACACTCTTGACGCTTCCGTCCAGCTCCAGAAACCCGGCCGGCTGCTTATCGACCGGGAACGACACAATGGCGCCAACCGGCATGGCCGTGGCCTTGGCAATCAGCGCGTCGACCTGTGCCGACGTATAGCTGTCGGTGATGCCCATGCCGGCGAGCGTCCCGGGGTTGTCTCCCGACACTACGATCCCACGGTCGTTAGTCTTGACCCGCGTCCACTGGCCCGGCGTTTTGTTCTTCGGCAGCACCTCCAGGATCGCCGCGTCGACGTAGGACCGCGTGGCCAGCACCACGGCCGGGTCAATCTTGAGCTGAATGTTGCCGGTGCTGGTGACGATGAAGTTCATCCGCACGATTTGCGTACGGCCCGAGCCTTGCGACAGCAACGGCTTGAAGCTGGGCGCGCAGTTGGCCACCGCCACCAGATCGCCGTCAGCATCGTAGAGGCCGATTTCGCGGATCCACTTACCGCCCTCGTCAGCCGGGATAATCTGCTCGGCGATGATCACCGCCGGGTTTTTGGGTCGACCAGCAATTGATTCAGCGGCTGACGGCGCCACTCGTTGAGCAGTTCGGTTTGCCCGGCCGAGGGCACCGGGTTGGGCGGATCGGCCAGCCCGTTCGGGTTGGCATCCCCTACGCCCATTTGCGTGATCAGCCAGGGAATGCCGAGCGCGTCGGCGTTCGCCTGCTTGGCCATCCCCACATTCGTAAGGATCGCGAAAAACTGCGAATTCGCATCAATCATAATAAACGTCCAAGGTGTCTATGGTGTGTTCGCGGCCGACCACGCCGAAGCTGCCAGTCACCTCAATGTCACGCATGACGGGCGGGTAAACGTCGATTTCGTCGCCTTCGTAGACGGACACAGCGATATTCAAATTGCCTTGAGTTTCCAGGCTGATCGCCAGCCCGGTCAGATGCCGGGTGACGGGTTTGGCGTCGTCAATCAGGCGCTCAAGCTCCTGATACATTTCTTCGGTGATGCCGGTATCGAGCACCCCGACCTTCAGCGCGAAAGTGCCCGGCACGCCCTCGGGCACGGTCTTGAACCACTCGATAATCTCGATCAGATAGCCCAGCGGCTCGACCACGCGGCGCAGCGCGCCGATCGTGCCCTTGTGCTTGTGGATATAGAACGACGCCCTGATGGCCGCGCGCTTGGTCGCCTCAGACCATCGGTAATCCCAGCGATCGACCGACCACGCCCACGCCAGATGCGGGAGCAGCTCGACCGGGCAGGTGTCGGGGTTGTACAGCGTGCGCAGCGGGACAATCGTGCGATCGTAGAAAGCCGCTTCGATTGCCCGCTCCAGAGGCGTGCTATTGCTCGGCAGTAGGCTTTTCATGTCGCCCCCGCCATCGTCACCTCGTAACCGGTGCACCACGCCGCTTGCGCCTTGGTAGGTGCCAGATCCTGCCAGCCCACCAACTCGACCCGTGAAACGCCGGCAATGTGCAGCTGAGCGTCCACAGCCGAGCGCGCCACCTCAACCCCCAGCCGTTTGCGCGGGTTGATCCACGCGGCAAGCCGGCGTTTCGCCTCGGTCAAACTGGCGTCACCCTCGGGGCCGTCGCTGCTCATGTGCAGGATGGCGTCAATCCGGTACTCAAGAATTTCAGCGCTTTGCACCTTGACCCGATCGGCCACCGGCCGCGTGTCCTCGTCATCCAGCGCCAGCCGGACAATGTTCAAAAGCTCGGGGCTGGCCTCGCCTTTCCCTTCGGTACTCAACACCGTTACCGTAACGTTGCACGGCGCCGGACTCTCGGCCGAGGCGTCAGCCACCAGACCCGAGGCGTTACGCGTGTGTAGGATGTAGCTGTTACGCGGCCCCGCCGTGGTCAGCCCCTCATAAGCCAGTTGAATGCGTTCTCGGTACGGGTCGTCCTCTTCCAGCACTTCAGGCACTGGCGGCGTGGCCGTCAGGTCCTCGGCCTGGATCACCAGGCGCGGCAGATTGACGTTGCCGCCAAGCTGATCGAGGTCAGTTTTGATCGCGTAGGCCAGCAGCAGCGCCTTGGCGCCATCGTTGACCCGGGCACGGTTGCCGAGCTTGTTATAGGCCCCGACTTCCAGCAGCTTGACCACCGGATCTGACTCAAGGTTGGCCGTCCAGTTGTCGCCCATGCTCCCGCGAAACATGCTCAAGCTATCTTCAAAGGTTTGTTCGAAGTCCAGCGGCTCCAGCACGTCCGGCGCCGGCAGCGCGGACAGATCCAAGATACTCATGCGCTCACCTCGGCCAGAAAGTCGTCGCCCAGATATTCGCCGACGACGACCAAATCAATTTTTCCGCCCAGCACAGACCGCACCTTGACGCTCTTGAGCTCCACGCGCGGCTCCCAGCGGCCGAGCGCCCGCGCGGCCTCAGCCTGCACCGAACTGATCCAACCGGCGTTAACCGGCAAGTCCACATAGGTGCGTAGCTTGCTGCCGTAGTCGGGCCGCTCCCGGCGACTGCCCAACGGAGTGCTGAGAATGTCGCCGATGGACTGAATAACGCTGTCGATGCCGGTAATGGGCTGGCCGGTGCGGCGATCCATTCCGATCATCTGCGTTACTCCTGGGATTCAAGTTCGGGATGGGATTTCAGGAACGTCACAGCCTGTTCATCGGACGCCGAAACATCGACCGAGGCCTTGACCACGGCAAGCGTGCGATTGGTTCCAGGGATGCAAAGCGTGCGCGAGGTATAGACCGTGTCGCGAAACGCCAAACGCAGATCCGTCGCCGGCGCCGCATCAGCGCCGGGTGTTGCAGTGGCCTTGGCCATGGGTTTCCTCCAGACACAAAAAACCCGCACTTGGCGGGCTGCATGGTTGATTGATCAATGCTTGTGGTGATTGTCGCTATTGCCGGCGGCCATGATGTGCGCGTCGCCGTTGATGTTGCCCGTTACGTGTAACGGCCCGTCGATGTTGACCGGTCCTTTGATGTTCACAGTGGCCTCAATGTCGACCGTGCCAGACTTCACCGTCACCGCGTTATCCGTAACGACCAGTTCTGTACCGCCGACCTTGATTGTCACGGTCCCGCTGGGCACGGTGATCGTGTAGCTGCTTGCCTCCCAGTCGTAGACCAGTGAACCCCCATCATCGAACCGCCAGACCTCGACATGATCGCGATTGTCCGGCTGGGCGCCGGCATTGCCGTACAGCCCCGGGATAAACGTCCCGATGCCGGCCTGCCCGCTGGGGCTGAACAAAACCCCTGCTCTCCAAGGCTCGGCGAGCGCCAGTGCCGCGCCTTGCCGGCCGCGAGGCTGTGCCAGCGCACCCAGGCGCTCGTCCACTCGCCATTCGATACCCGAACCGCACCGACGGCCAGATCAACCCCCACGACCGCACAGGGCATCAGCATGGCCGCAATCATGCGGTCATGCTCACCGCTTGGATAACTCACGGCAGGCTCTCCGGCGGGAAAAACTCCGGCTCCTTGTCGTCGTTGAAACCGAACATCAGCGAACCCGGCGGTTCGTCTGGCCATGGCCAGTCTTCAGTCCCTAGATAAAGTGTATGGGTCCACTCAACCACCCAGACCGTGTAGCCATCCAGTTCTGGCTTGGTCCAGTCCTGCATGGCCTGCACAAATTCGGCGGGCTGGACGGCTACACCCCAGGTCTGCATGCGCAGCAGCACCGCCAGTTGAGCAGCCAACTGCGAAGCCTGCTGGCAATGTCGGGGACGAATCGGGTCAACGATGATCCGCGCTTCAAACCTGCAGACGAGCGTCGTCTCGCCGGTGCCGATGTCGGTACCAGGCTCCATCTCCACCATTTCAAGGAACACCGCAGGCAGCGCGATGCGATCCTTCACGTCGGGCCATGCCGTAACAGCTTTGACGCCTGGCAGATGATTTACCAGATACAATTCGATCGCCCGATAAAGCTCATCAAGCGTAAAGGGTTCTTCAGACATTTCACGCCCCCTTCAGGTACTTCTGAAACTCGAAATTGAGTTCTTGCTGTAGGATCTCCAGCAAACGCGCATGGGCGCGTTTAACCCACTCGTCGAAATGCGGACGGGCATGCTCAAGCGACACTTTGGCCTTGGCCAGCGGAAAGCGGCTGTCGTTTTCCGCGATCCAACCCGAGCTGGCACCACGACTGGATGACACCGTCGTATCGGGATAGTCGTCTGAACTGAAATGCTTACTCGCGGTACGAATCCAGATATCGGCCTTATTCCCATAAACCTGTTTGAGGAAAGCGCCTTGATACCGCCGTCCCGCCACGGACACGCCTTTTCCGTTTTGCCGCGCCCGACCGATCCGGCTGGATTCAATGGCATTCAGACCGAACCACAACTTGCCGCTTGCTGCCCTGCCTGCGACCGGATAGCTGCGCAAGCGCTGACGCACTGCAGCGACAGCAATGCGCTCCTCCCGGCCAACTGCCCGTGCGATGTGAGTGCGCAACCAACCTAATGTTTTGTTGATCGCACGACGTTGAGCGACAGCGGCCGCTTTTGGCACCAACTTGGCGAAGCCCTCGAAAGCTTGTAGATCTGCAGCCGAAGACTGAATAGTCAGCATCCCGCCGCTGGCCGAGGAACTGTAGTAACTGCCTATACTCATGCCCGCATCCTCAGAATCAAAGCCACCCAACCGGTACCATCTGGCTCAAGTTGGACAAGGTCATATTGGCCACCGCCGTCTTGCACCGATAGGTCAATGGAAACCAGTTGCCCCGATTCGATGCCATCCGCATCTATGGCACGGATCTCAAACTGCGGCTCGCGCAAGGCGGTATTAATCCGTCCCATGCGCGGCTGCAGCCATGGGGCGGAAAAAACCGGCGATCTCTCGACCGCCGACCGTTGCCATGTCGCCCAAGCCATCCAACACCAGGGCGTCCATGTCGTCGCTCAATTCGCGAAAGCCCATCACTCACCGCCGCTGTCGTCGTCCTCATTGGCAACGCCCGATTTCTGGCGCAGCAGTTCTTGGGCTCGGGGTCCTTGAGCGGAGCGATACGGCCTTCGGCGAGTAACGCTTCCTCAACCCCTTTACTTGGCGCATTGTAAGGCTCGCCCTTCACAACAACGACGCGGCCATCCTGCACGCAACCGTCGATCACCAGAAAATCGGCTTTCTTGGCCATGTCACACCACCTTGGCGTAAATGAACGCATCCGGTTCGAGCAGGCCAGCCAACGCCGCGCTCTGCAGCTTCAGCCAACGAGCGCTCGGCTCTTGGGTCACCCAGCTCTTCGGGAAGCGCGCCGCTTCGACCAAGCCGCTTTCCACGGCTTCCAGATCTTGAATCGCCCCGTACAGCATGGCGTTGCGCGTGGACGTCGAGCCGAGAATCAAGCCACCTGCCGGAATCATTGGCTGCTCGTCATCGTCGTCATCCAGGTACCACTCGTCATAACCATAGAGATCGACACCGGGATCGTTCAGGTAACCCAGGTAGGTCACGCCGTCGGGCAGTTCCTCTGGCTTGATCAAGCCCATGTCAACGCGGCGAGTGTTGAGTTGTTTCATCACCATTGAGCTGGATTGAAATGCATCCAGCGCTTCGCCGCTCATGGCTACGGTGTTTGCAGTACGGCCGGAATCCTTGGCGATCTTGCGCTTCCAACTACGAAGATTGGCAATCGGATCGCCGCCTTCGGTGCCCCACTGACCGCTGCCCAAGCTGATCTTGTGATCGCTGGCCATCAGGAAGTCGATGGTGTCATCCACCCCTTCTCCCACGACGCGAACCTTCCCCGTGGTGAGTGCCTGGGCGCACATCCATTCTTCCCGGCGGATGATTTCGTCGTCCAGATCGCGCAGGTCCTTACCGAGCAATTGCCCGGCACGCTCCAGCGGAGTACGCGAGGAAAACGGGTTGTCGCCGGCCGAACGCTTGAGCACCAGCTCGGCGGTGGTTTCGCGCTTGGGTTGAATGTACGGCGGGCTGTAGGTGCTGGTGGTATAGCCTTCGCGCAACGACACGCTGCCCGGCAGACGAGGATTAACAAAGGGCGCCATTTTGCGTTTGCCCTTGATGATGTCGATGTCCACGGTCTTGGTCGGGAACGTGACAGGACTGCCACCGTTGAAAAAGTGTTCAGCAAAAGCGCCGCGCGGTTGGCATCTGCTCAACCGCTTCAAGCATTGTGCGGGTATCAAAAATATCCATCAAAGACTCCGAATTAACGAACAAACAGGCACAGGGAACGCAGCGCAGCTTTTGCCTGCGCCAAAGTAAAACCCTCGCCGAGTGTGAGTTGACTGGCCAGCACTTCACCGGTCAGGCGGATTGGCGCTACCTGCGCGCCTGAGGTCGTATCAGTGAACTGATCCAGTACAGCCGCAGGGGCTTCGGAGCCATCGGTTGCTGCGGCCTTGCTCAGCACATATTCGCCACTGGCCGTTACTTGCCCAAGGACGGCGCCTCGACTGAGCTTCTGGCCGGAAGCGATCACGGCGGTGTCGATCATCACCGGGAAGGCACCGGCGGACAGCTGGTCCGGCACATAGGTTTGGCGTTCTGGGTTGCTCATGATGTTCTCCAATCAGCGGCGCGAGGCGCCCTCGACAATGGCGTTTACGACGGCCTTGCGCTCACCCTGAGCGGCATCGCCCGTCGGAGTGGACGTCGATGCGCCAGTGGCATCGGCCTTGATGGCGTTCAGAGAAATGCCGCGATCCTGCGCTGCCTTGAACAGCTGTAGCGCTGTGGCTTCAACCGTTGTGCCTGCGTCGATGGCAGCGGCGATTTCAGTTTCGAAACCCTTGCTGGCCATTGCATTGATGCCAGTGATGCGTTGCCGCTCTGCAGTAGCGCCTTCCTCGCGACTTTGGGTGCGGATGCTTTCGAGATCCGGTTGGCTCGCCTGAGCGATTTCGATGGTTTGCGGATCCGTGCCGGCGGCCAGCGCCTCACGCAACTCCGCCGTGCTGCTGACGGTGGTCATGTTGTATTTCCTCGGTTGAGTGGCGGCCGGTTTGGCCAGTTCGGTAATCAATGTTTCAAGCGACCCCAGACGGTGGGCCAAGCCGGACTCGACAGCCGCGGCGCCAACGCGCAGGCCGCCGAAGTCGCCCATCTCTGGGACACGCTCCGGCTCCACGCCCAGGTTACGGGCCACCTTGGCGACGAACACATCGCCCATGGCATCGACCGTTTCGCCGACTTTGGCCCGCCCTTCTTCGGTAGAGAGATCTACACGCTTGTTCGGGGCATTGCGGCTGACGATCTGATAGCGCTTACGGCCGTTGCCTTCCTCGCCGCCGACCACGGCTTCAACGACCACACCGATACTCCCGGCGAGCGCCGTTTCGTCGATGACGATTTCGCTGGCAGCTGACGCAATCCAATAGGCCGCGCTTGCACCAGTGCCGCCGATGTAGGCAACGATGCGTTTACGGTCACGGGCCGCATGGATCTGGTCAGCCAGTTCGTTGATGCCGGCGGCAACGCCGCCTGGGCTATCGATGTTCAGGATGATCGCGCTGATCTTGGGATCATCGAGTGCGGTCTGCAGGTCGGTGGCCAGCACCTGAGTGCTGGTCGCACCGCTGATCTCGGTGAAAAGGTTGGCATAGCGAAACACCGGACCGACTACCGGGATGATCGCCACACCATTGCGTACGCTGACAGTGCGGCTGTTATCCAGTCGCATGCCAGTGCGTGTTTCCAGCGCCGCCGGATCGCCCATGCGGTCTGCAATGGTCAGCAAGTTATCCAGGGCGCCGGGCAGCATCAGCCACGGCTGCGATGCAGCCAGCTCGAATGCGCGGGGCATGGTTATTCCTCGTTGGGGTTGGCGGACGGCGGTGTTTCCTGCTCCCGCCCTTTGGGTAAAACGTGCAGGCCATCGTTGCGCCGCTGGGTGACTTCGCGCACGCGCTGCCGATACACCTGCTGCCACGGCTCGCCGGTCATTGCGGCGGTTTCCAGTGTTTCGTTGCTGACACCAATCTCGATGCGCTTACCGGCAGCGTTGGCTTCCTTCAGCTCATCAATGGCGCCACGTGCCGGGCCGATCCAAATCGCCTGGCAGTAGGCTTTGCGTTTCGCCGGGTCCGCGTAACCCGGCAGGCTGATCAATCCACGGGCCACCGCCTCATCGATCAGCAATTCCCGGCTGGGCTGGCAAAAGTCACAGATCAACCACCAGCGGCGCAGGCTGTAAAAACGCCACGCCTGCAACATCGCCGCACGGGCTGCGCTATAGCTGCTGCTGTAGTGGAGCAACAGCTCTTCCATCGGTTGCTCTAAAGCAGCGCCGATTTCCTTGACCACTGCCGTAAAGAACGGATCGAATTGCGCATTAGGCCGCGCAGGATTGGCGATTACCGGTTCCTCACCTTGGCCTAGGTCAACAATCGCCCCCTCGCCCAGAGCCAGTTCGCCGTCAGCCGTTGTGTCGCCTGCGGGACCGTCGCCTTCGTTGGCTAATGCGGTCAGCGGGAGATTCCCGACTTGAAAGTCGTTGGTCTTTTTGATGAACACCGTGAACATTGCGGAGATCACCGCCGCCATCAGCTCGGCGCTGCTATAGCGCTCCAGCTTCTGCAACGGTTCCAGTACCGGTGCCAGGTAAGGCGCTCCGCGCTTTTGCCCCGGACGCTCCTTGTCGGCCATGACGTGCATGACGCGGCGCCGGCCCGTGGCCTCGCCAAAGGCTGGCAGACGCTCCCATTTAAGCGCCTGGCCGGCGGTGTATTCGTTGGGGTATCCGGTACAGACGTGATACGCCAGCGGCGCCCCCAGCCGGTCGAACTCGACACCGTCCACGAGGTTTGCAGTGTCCAATTGCCCGGCTGGATTGCAGACCCGGTCCGATTCGATCAACTGCAAGCGCGTGCTGAAAATGCAGCCTGAGCGCTCATCGTCAGGACTGGCAATCAGCACGTCACCACCCACCATGGACGAGATCAATACCAGTGCTTGTAACTGGTAGTGATTGAGTGTCGCTTCGGCATCGCATTCGCGTGGATCATCGGCGTATAGCGACCACAAGCGATCAAGCTGATTGTTGATTTTCTCAGCCTGCGCCTCGTCGAGACCTAATGCGTCATGATCGATCTGTGACCGGCAAACCAGCCCGGTTCCTACAACATTGGTGCGCAAGCGCGTGATCGCCGCACGGGCTATCAAGTGATTGCGCATGGCGTCTCGCGAGCGAGCAACCAGCATTCGACGCTCGTTTTGATCGAGATCTCGACGCGGACTGCCAAGACCGGGAATCCAGCTGGCCATGCTGCGCAGTACGCGAGAAGCCCCGCGCCATCTCGTCTCAACACCGCCCCCGCCACCTTGGGCGACGATAGGCTTGGACTCGTTTGCCGACTTGGCGAGTTTGAGGGCCTCGCGCATCAGCAGCTCGGCCGGGTCTTTTCGAAAAAATCCCATAGTCAGATCTTCATGAAGGAGACGCGGTTGCGGCCACGTCCCTGTTGTTGAGCCTGTTCCAACGCGACCTCTCTGGCGTACTGCTGCTCCAGAAGACGCAAGCTGTTCAGCTCAGCGCGATAAAGCTCGCGATCCGCACGGCGCAGGCGCTGGCCTTTTTCAGGACGTCAGAGATCGCCGCCCGGACTTCCGCGAGGCGCTGTTGTGCGTCTGTCATGTGTGTTTCCTTAATAGCCCGCGCGACTGCGGGTGCCCCGCCCACGAGCGACAGCTCGGCGCGGTACCGGTGCGACCGGTTGTTCGGTACTGAACAGGGTTGGCTGCAGCAACTGCTGCTCCAACTGGTCCCATTCGTGATCGCGTAACAGATGAGTTTTCAGGCTGCGAGCCGCGTGCAAGGCATACACCTCGCAATCCAGCGCTTCGTTGCGACGGCCGGCTTTCTTTTGCCAAACCATTTTGCTGGGGTTACGCGGGTGCGGTGCCAGGACTTCGTTGGTGAGTTGCTCGTAGTAGTCCGAGCGGATCTCGCAGTACCAATGCATGCGCCCCGGTCCAGCACCTTTGAGGCGCAGCCGCCCATCAATGAGCGTCTTCGCTTTGTGCGTACCGACGATGTGGACTCGCAGGCCGTATTTCGCAGCCTTGGTGTTGTCCTGTGAGGTATCCACCGACTGCGGAGGCTTGGTAAAGATCTCCTTGTCGCGACTGTCGATAGAGGCGCCTTTGATCGCCATCACGTTGTAGCGTTGACGATCCCGCACGTAGGCATACACCGCATCACTGGTATTGCCGTCAGAGCTGTCGATGCTGACCGCCGATACCGCCAGTTGCGCACCGCTTTCGACCGGTATGGGTTGAGAAATAACCCGATCCAGTTCTTGCCAAACAGCGTCATGGGGATCGATGGGGTTGCCGTGAAGCTCACCCCAGTACAAGCGCCACGACTCTTCGCCTCGTCCCCAACCGATGATTGTGAGAGCAAGACGGTCGCCTTGGACGTCAACGCCAACGGTGATCAGCAGGACACCTTTCGGCGCTGTCAGCTCCGCATAAGGCTCCGCACGCTTTTCCAGCTCATCGGTCTTCGGTGCATCGCTCTGATACTCGTAGCTTTCGCCCTTGGAGCTGTTGACGAAAGCGATCATCGGTCCGATGTTGCCTTGCGAGGCCGCGTGTTCGGCCTGGAGCTTTTTCTCCATCAACACCTGGAAACGCGATCCCCAAAACGTCGCGTACAGCTCGTTGAGGATGTAACCGGCGATCCCCCGAAATTCTGCTGTAGCCGACCAGCGCCCGTGCTTGAGGTTGGCGTTCTTCTGGTTGTCATCCCAGATTCCACCGCAGTGCGGGCAGGAGTAAAAAGTTTTCTCCGGCCGCTTCTTGCCGTACACCTCATGCAGGTATTCCGGATCCTCGTCGCAGTGCAGGTTGTCAAAGCTCAACGCGTGTTCTTGGCCGCATTCGTGACACGGCACCAGGCCGACGCGCTTGTCCGACAGTTCCAGCTCAGCATCTATGGCGGACAAGCCCTTGATGGTCGGTGTACCGCCGATGATGATCTTCGAGCGGCGAAACGTTTTCAGTCGTTCCTTGGCCAGCTTGATACTGTCGCCCTGACCGCGCAGGTTGAGGTTGCAGTCGTCCGGCTCTTCGATCGCAACGCGCGGCACTGGCGTGGACTTCACACTGGCCGGGCTGTTTGAACCCACCATTTTCAGGAAGCCGCCTGGGAAACGCTTGAAGTCCTGTCGCTGCTGCAACTTGCGGCTTCGCAGATCGACTTTCTTGCGCAGCCGTGGTGTGGCTTCGATCATCGGTTCAAGCTTTTCGCCGACGTACTGTTTGGCCGCTTCGGCCTTGGGAAAGAGCACCAGTATCGGTGACGGATCGATGTCGATCCATTTGCCCAGGGCGTTACCCAGAACGCCTGACGTCCAAGCAACCTGCGCTGACTTACGGCCGACGATCTCGCTGACAGCTGGATCGTCCAACGCTTCCAGTGGCCCGCCCGGCCAGATCAGATGAGGCGTAACGTCAAAGCGATATTTGCCGGGTCGCGCTGCCTCTTCTGGTGCGAGCCAGCGGTACTTGTCCGCCCACTCGATAATGCTCATGCGAGGCGGCGGCGCCCACTTGCGGCAAGCACCGCGCAGCGCTTTAGTCGCCGTCTTCCTCAGGGCCCTCCGAATCGTCCGATTCGTCAGGATATCCATCTGACGCGGCATCATCCTTGTCATAGTCAGAAAGCCTCCTCAGGATGGCTTCAATGGGGTCGCGAATCAGTTGCTCGTCGACTTCCACGTCGTAGCGCGCCGAAAGTTCGGCGGCCAGCACATCGGGGAAAGAGTTGAGCAACTCCACTTTTGCGGCGGTGATCATTGCTTCGAAGCGTTCGATCAAATCAGCAGCGATGACCACCTCGCCAAGATCTTTGGCCATCGCGAGTTCTTCACGATCAGCGCGGATCCGGTCGAGGCGATCGCGGGAAGATTCTTTTTGCCGTTGAGTGCGGCTTGGTGCATCAGCCACTGAATCACGGCTTCGGTGTCGTATTGGTTTTCGTTGCCCCGACCGAGGCCGAACTCGGTCACTGGCATGCCGTCGTTCTGCCATCGGGTCAGGGTGCGTTCATCGCGACCGACGATCTCGCTCAAGTCGGCCTTGCTGACTGTCTTTCCCATGTCTAACCCTTTGAAAAGACGGACATCCCTGTGAAATTCTCAGCTGCAGAGATCCCGCGAGTTCCGTAACCCGTGTAGGGGAGGCCTTCGGGGAGGACCCGGAAAAACCGGCGCCCCTGCTCCGCCCCGCCTCTTAGGTGTGGTCGGTCGATGCTGATTCGGAAAGGCCAAGCCGCTTGGCAGCCCAGCGTTCGTACAACCCGATGGCAACGTCCGCTCCGGCCATTGCAGTGAGGCATCCCAAGGCGCCCGCCGTCCAGATCGTCATGCCGGCCGCGATCATCAGCATCATCGCCGTCACCCCGCAGACAATGCAGGCCCCCGACCGAAGCGCGAGCCTGCGCAGCAACGCCCAGCCCCGGGCACCATCCTTGTCTGCTCGCCACATCTCACCGGATACGCCGCCGACCAGAGCCAGGACGATCACCAACCAGATCGGCATTTCTGCCAGCGCTTGCTGCTCATTTGTCATGTTGTGCCTCAAGTGAAGGAGCATGCCGAACACAAAAGAAAACCCCGCCGGAGGGCAGGGTTTTCAATGTCGCGGCATACGCCAGGACGAAGTGCACAGCACGTGCTCGGGAAGCGCCAAGGCGCAGAATCCATATCGTGGGGACTTTTTACCCCTGAGTACGGAACCGAAAAGGGGGCATTTTCGGTTATCCAACTTGACGCAACTTTGACGCAACTTTGAGGAGACTTTGAGGTAAAGCGCCCCGACCAACGGTAAGCCACTTACGTGCGTCCTTGCGCTCGGCCAGCACCTCAAAGAGTCGGACATGAAGACGGTGCACAAGATCGTAGTAGGTTTGCTTCGCCTTTGAGACGTAGCCCAGTTCGTGCATCTGCGCTGCCCATGTCGGTGCTGGGTCAAAGCCGTAACGCATAACTGCCAACTGTTGCAGCCTTTCACCCCGACCATCTTGCCGGGCAATCTCGGAAAGGGCGGCACCAATTTCCTGCGCAATTGAATCTGGACCCGCACCACCGCCGAGAAGGATCCGAGAACCGGGTGTGCCCCGCGGCGCACAACCGCCCCACTCCATGATTGTCGCCATCGGGCTACCCATGCCTCCCGCTTCACCAGCGTGTCGGCATTGCTCGCCCCAATGTTTCAGCAACAACTCCATCGCCTCAATCATTGCCCTGCCCCCGTAAAACCCAACCCAACACAGAAAAACCGCAACCCGACACAAACCCAACACAGATAAATCCCTTTAAATTCAATGCCTCAATCAAACTTGAGTTGAGTGTGTTGGGTTTGTTAGGTTTATCAGTCTTCGCATAAGAAAAAATTCGTTCCGTTGAATTCGTTGCAAAGAACGTCATGCATGCGCGTGCGCGACACAAAACCCAACACACCCCACACAACACCCGCGAGGGCATGTAATTCGGGCACTCAAATTGTGTGGGGTATTCAAAATCAACCCGACACACACTCAACACACCCAACACACTTTTGAAAATAGTCATGCTGCAAGCGCCTTGATGTGATCCCAGCTGTCCACGTGCCAGCCCGCCAGCTTGGCCTTAGCCCGCCAGTTCTCTACCTGCTTGCCCAGCTCTGCCGCCTTGAGTGATGGGGGCGGGGAAGCATCCAGATCCACAGGAAAGAAAAACGCGCCGAAGCGACGGTTATTGCCGTCAGTCCAGGGTATCGCCCGCGTTTTATCCACCTCGGAACTGATAAATAGAGAGAACTTGGTCTGACTCATCACGTGCTCTTTGTTGCGCTGGCACCATTCGAGAAACAACGAATAGAGGTCGGTCGATAGACACGGTCCCCAAAGCCCATGCCCCAGCTCGCTGTACTTCCACAGATGCAAGAATGTTTGCCAGCCGGCCCGGCTCAAGGCCACCAAACGCTCACGCGCCTCGGTCGATGGCGGCCGCGTGCGCTGGTTGAAGTCCCCTAGATCGACCGACAATAACCAACCGTAGAGCGCCGCCACCCCACCCTGCTCCAGTTCACGACCAATCGCCTTTTGCCTTGCGACTGGCAGGGTCTCCATAGGCCACATGACCAGCATTCGTCGATCACTGTCGCTGATTGGCCACGGAAGAATCTCGTTGCTGAGAAACACCGCGTTCATGTGGTTGGCTTCTTCCCAGCCATTAATGAATTTCGACTCCATCCGCACCGTTTTACCAGTGATCAAGTGCTTGATCTTGCCCACCTGGTTGTAACGTTGATCGCGACTGACGACCTCTTCAAATACCGACCACAATTTGCGGCTTTGCCACGCGTTGAAACTGCTTTCCAATTGCGTCTGACCAACAGTCGCCGCGTATTGGCCGTAAAGCATGCCGAGTGCGTCAGCGAACAAAAGGCTCTTGCCCGAACCTTCCATGATCGAATGCATCAACACAGCGGTATCCATCTTGGCGCCGAGGTGTTGCAGCGGATACGCCAGCCAGCGAGTTAGCCAATCGGTTGCAGCTTCATCGTGGTTACAAAGAAATGAAATCAGCCAACGCAGGTTGGCACACGCTGCATCATCCCTGACTGGCTCAAGCGGCAACCCGTCAAAGGTATTGATGTACACCGCAGGATCCTTCGTCATGGTCGGATCAAACACGATGTGTTCAACATCGACGGTGCGGCGCTCACTGCTGTTCAACCACAGCGGGTAAGTGTCACCCAGCGCCATCTTCACCGCGCCCTCGGCTATACGCCGCTTCTTTTCCCGATCCCAAACGTCTTTGGTGCCATCGATGTAAACGTAGCGATCGGTTGGAGACATCCCGAATGCACCGCCTTTCTTCCCAGCCATGCGGCGCGCCTGCTCGATCTCGCGAACATGGTCGTCAGAAATCAGCCTCTTTCCGGTGTCGTCCAACCAGGCTTTGGCCAGAGGCTTGCCCACGCGAGCTTCGAAGGCGGACTTCTTCATTACCTTCGATTGGTCGCAGTCCCATACGTGCGTGGTGCCCTCGACCAACGCAAAACGACGCAGAATGTGATCCAACGTTATGACCTCCCCGCCCCCCGTCAGGAGCAGGAGCGGCCTCGCTGGACGGGCATGTTTCGTCGGAGATCGGCCCGCTCAATTCACCGGATGGGGTGGGGGAAGATCATTCGGATCTGGACGGGCGGCGTATTGCATGCCCAACATTCGCGCAGCATCCTTCACAGCCTTCGACTGGTCGCCACCGTGCTCGAGTAAGCAGAACACTTCAAAGGCGTCGTTCTGATGCCCGTTCGCGAGAGGGTCAGCACCGTGGTGCGAATAAACCTTGTCCTCACTGATCGTCACCCCTGGCAGACCGGTGCTGCTTTGAGGGTACAGCCACTTATTGCCTCGCTTGATGTATCCATGGGCACGAAGAAGCTCCGCAACATCGTGACAACGGTTGAATTCATTAATTACCGAGGGCTGTTTGCCGCCACCGAGTGCAGGACGCTTTTGGGCTTTGGCCGGTGGCTTTGGTGGCGCAACCGCCCATGGACATGCAGCTTCAGCATCTCGCTTAAAAACTCCCAATTCTGCCAAATGGTAAGCAGCTCGTTGGTCAGCGTCGGCAGCCCGTCAGTAGCACTTGGAGCAGTTTTCCAGATGTAAGGTTTGCCGGTACCGGGATGAATTGATGGTGGAAATACGTCTTGCACCAATCCCGCACGTAGTTCAAAGACCGTGAAGCGTTTGAACGGCTCGGCTTCGGTTCGTGCAGCAGCTTCTGCGGCAAGATCACCCTGCTCTTTCGCAACCTTAGCCTTGTCCATCAACCCTTTGAAAATCGAACCGTCCGGGTCTTTTTCATTCGGCCATGAAAGTGAATGACGCGTGAGTTCGATGCCTTCCGGCACCTTGAACACCACCCGGAATCGCAGCGGATTCCCGACGATAGTCGGGAACACTACTGCCATCGCGTCAAGGTCAAGGCCCAACAGTTCATACAGAACATGTCGCGTCCATTGAACGTCATCAACATCCAATGAACAAACGCGGCTCGGCCCCAGCACGACGCCAAGGTTGTGATTTGGGTTTCGTTGCCAGAACGCCTCGGCCGTGTCGGCGTCGGTGATGTAGCCTCCGGGCTTATTCCACCCAAGGCCTTTCGGAGCCTTTTCACCTGGATCAATCGATACGAGTGCCAAGTCAAAAGTACTGATGTAACGCTTTGCCCATTTAGCGATGGCTGTTCCTTTGCCCGATTCACTCATCGCCGGGCCTCCCGCAACTCCTGACAAGAGACGCAGGTCTCACAACCTTCAACCTTCTGCTGTCGAAGCAACGGGATTGGTTCGTCGCAGTCGCCACAGAACTGCGCGCTAACGCGGCTCGATGGCACGCGGCGACTGCGATGGATAGCAACATCAAGCAGGTATTGCGCCTGCTCGTTTGCGCGGTCGATATCATCAGCCATTGATGCGATCCTCCATCGCCTGACGAGCGCCCGCCATGATTCCAAGGACTTCGCGAATCACATCCATACCGTGCTTTTCGAGATCAACAACTTCGTGAAGCTCCCAAACATTATCCGCGGCGCCGTCATGCATTTTTGCCACGAATTCACCTGTCTCACCGAGCAACTTGCCAACGGCTTTCAGGGCATCACGCGTTGCCGGTACTGGCACTGGGCGGTACCAAACTGCACCTGCTGGACGCATTAATGCGTCCAGTAAGCGCGAATCAGCCGTCAGCCTGATCACTTCCTCAAGCTCATCGGGATTTAACCAGCGGCGTTCTTCATCGAGTTTGAGTTTTTTCTGGAGGGTGTCGTTGTCCAACACCATTTCAAAGGCAAGGGCGGTGATTCCGCCCTTGTAGTCACGACCAGCGCGATAAATCGCTTGGCGTAGTGGCAGGACCGGACCAGCGTCCGGCAAAAGATCTGTGCGACTCATAACCGTAAATCCCCTGTTTACGGTGTAGCCATAGCCCAGGGCAAACCCTATCCTATGACCACGACCGATGTGCATGTGCTGTGTATCGTCGTAGTCGGGCTGGGGGATTCTTTGGTGAGAGGCCCCAGCTCGACACCTTTTAAGCGGCCCTGACCTTGCGGCGCGATCCGATTGGACGAATCTCTACCGCTGTACAGGCCCCTTCTCATCAACCCGAACTCGAATATCTCGAGCTGAGTTGAGCATTTGAGAGACAGCGCTTTGCGATACCCCAATCAGTAAAGCGAGCTCTGGTTGAGTCTTACCCTCGGCGAAATCTCCCAAGGGAATTCCTATTTCGTTTGCCATCCACGTTTCCTCGAATGGGCGTTGCGGCGTGGATATTAGTGTTACTTCTTTTAAACAGCAAGAAAAAAGACGTGAAGCTGTTTTGATAAAATAAGTCTTCCTTATAAATTGGGGCGCATGATTACCTCGATATCCTTCTCTGCCGACGACGAGACCCGAAAAGCCGAAGCTATGCGCTTGAAGGCTATTTATCAGGACCGCAAACGGCATGATCCTTCCCTTACCCAGGACAAAATCGCCGATCTGTGCGAATGGGCTGGGCAAAGCGTTGTCAGCCAATACTTAAATGGCCGAATCCCTCTCAACATCGGAGCGCTGATCAAATTTTCGAATGTCTTGGGCTTTTCGCTTGAAGAGGTAAGTCCACGTCTCGCTGCTCTCGCCGAAATGCCCCGACTGCGGCATTCGCAGGGCGGCAATGAAAGCTCAAGAACCCCCGACTGGGAAATGCATCAGATTGAAGTGTGGGATGACGAGACCCCGCTCGGGCCTGATGAGGTAGAGCTGCCATTCTTTAAGGAAGTGGAATTGTCTGCGGGTAATGGATCTCAGGTTAGGCTTGAAACAAACGGACGCAAGCTTCGCTTCGGGAAACGTACTCTCAAAAGAAAGAGCATCGATCCTGCTTCTGCAGGTTGCGCTCCAGTAACTGGGAACAGCATGGAGCCAGTGCTTCCGGATGGCAGTACCGTGGGTGTAGACACCGCGAATACAGTCGTTCAGGACGGCAAGATGTACGCCATTGATCATGACGGACAGTTGCGCGTGAAGCTTCTCTATCGATTGCCAGGCTCGGGTTTGCGCCTACGGAGCTACAACACTGAGGAACACCCGGACGAACGCTACGATGGCGACTACGTCCAACAGCACATTCGTATCATCGGGAAGGTTTTCTGGTACTCGGTAATGCTTTAAGAGAACTCCCCAAAAGGCCCGTAAGGGTCTTTTTTCGTCTACTAATTTTATTTATCGAATTTTATAAGTGATACTGTTGACATATTAAATCAGTAACACTAATTTTGCATCGGAATCTACCTCTCACCAAAGAGATCAACCCATGCAAATCACACAGCAAAGCGACACCCGCTGCCCTGTTTACCTGCACCCCTCCGCATGCAGCAGTCGCGCCGCAGTTGAAGAGCTACAGCTTCGCACCGGACTTCTCGTCGTCAGCAACCCCAAGGGCCGTACCGCCGCTATCAGGCCAGTCATTATCGCTAACGCATCCGAAGCCACTGCCGGGCCGCTCGGAGACGATGCGGCATGAATAACTACCTCATCCCCCTCACTAAACAAGACCTGTTGCATCACATGCTCCAGGTTGGTGGAGGCGCCGAGTGCCCTCTTCAACGACCAGAGCAAACCATCTATGCAAGCTTTGATGTGGAGCTCACTCAAAACAGCGCAGTCGTCAGCGTTGAATTGGGAGGTCACACCGGCGAACTGACCCTCAAGCGATCGGACCGAGCCAATCACCTGCACCTGCGGGATTTCATCCAGGACATTGCGAACGGCCGAATTGAATCAGCTCAACCCGCGCCACCCGAGCAGTCCGGCCGACTGGCGAAAATTGATCGAGCACTTGCGGACTCGGAAGCATTGCTTGCCCGCGTTCGCAAAATGATCGCTGCCTGAGGACTGCGCCATGAACCGCACCCTGGACGAAACAGCCGCATTGCTCGGACTCAAGCCCCGCGCCTTCCGCACCAGGTTGCGCGAGCTGAGCATTCTCAACAGCAGTGGCGATCTAGCCAGCCAGCACCGTGATCGCGGCTATTTGTATTCGGATCCGCGCAGCACCGTGATTCCGTCCCTCAACAAATGCCGTCATTACTCCGTGGTGATGGTGAAGGAAGAAGGGATCGAATGGCTGGCCAAGAAGCTAGGAATCATCATTACCAAAAAGGACGCCGCTGCATGAAAACCAACAACCTCAATGCTTACACGCAAGCCCTCGGCGCCCTGAAGCTGATCCCGATCTACTTGAACTGCCCGGGGGTAATCAGCCGCGCAACGCTCGTTGGCGCCTCGACGGAAGCCATCCAATTACTGGAAAGCATGCCAGCACTAAGCACCGAGCTGGCCGAGGTATTTCGCTGCGTCAACAACGTGATCCTTGACGGGCAAGTCGCCTACGTCACGCCGACCAATTCGCCTGAGTTCCCATTCGGCGCGGTGGTGGCTGACGCCAAGGGCAACATTTGTGCGGCTGCAATGGGCAAAAGTAAGGAAGGCCTCGCTGAGCTGATTCGCCTCAAGTTGCTGCCCCCATCGGAGGGGCTCGGGGAGAACGCAGCGTGAGCAACACACTTGAACAATTGCGACGTCAGTTTGCTACTCCATGCCCGACCCTGGCGGCAGTCCGGGAACAGTACTTCGCACACATTCGCACCGACCGTTACCTACTGGCCGAGATCAAGGCAGGGCGTATCGCGCTGGACGTGAAGCGTTTGCACGGATCCACTCGCGCACAACGAGTAGTGTACCTGCACGACCTAGCCCTGTTCCTTGATGCCCAAGCTGTAAAGTAAGCAGTTTGATTTAAATGAACGCCTCTGTCGTCCAAAGGCAATCAGCCGGACAAACAATTGGAATCGTCAAGCAGGCAACTTCGGAGGCCTAATGAACACCCTATTTCTCTTAATGGCTCAGTACAACGGACAAGCGGTAATACCTCTAGATCGCGTATGCGCAGACTACATGAACCTGACAGTAGAAAAGTTTAAATTAAAACAATCGTCCGGTGAGATCAACATACCCATAACCCGACTTGGCACAAATAGCCAAAAAGCGGCGTTAGGCGTGCACCTAAACGACCTTGCCGACTACATAGATCAACAACGAGAAAAAGGAATAATAGAGCAAAAAAATCATGGCATAAGCAAACGGGACGTGTAGTCCCGCTTGCTTTTTTAATTGAGCTCTATTGTATCGTCGCCCTTCCCGCCAATCGAAGAATGAATTCCCTAAGTGGAACGGGAATCGGTGACAGGATAGCAAATACTCTAACCGACTCCCTCTCGGGTCGAATTTTACTCCAACCTTACTTCCAAAATACTGAGGCTGCTCAGATGTTCTATCTGCTTTATAGTGAGTTAGCATTTCTACAAAAAAACCAAAAAGAAATTTACCTCTCCAGCTTACAACAGGATCCAACCGAAGAAAGCTTTCGTCATAAAAGTCAATTAATGAATAATCAATAGATTCAGGCCACCCTACTAGCTCATAAATATTATTATCTTTAGCGACAATAGAGTCACCTTCAAACCTTAAGTACTTGCGAATTTTATTTTCAATCCCAGAAAGAGGGATTTTATTTTTGCGCGCATAATATATTATATTATTAACTGGTCGCATCACATCAACAAACTCGTTGAGTCTAGCCTCATAGTGATGCACTATCGCATCTATACACTCAGCATCATTGCTCGACTCGCACTTATACTCCGACGCCAACAATTCACGAAGGACGTCAGTACCGACCATTTGATTTTCTATTGAGTATCCATCGGTACAATATATATCTTCGCCTTCGGGGTAACCTTTATAACCATCAAAGTCCCGATCTATGAAGTATGCAATATGGGGATCGTCCTCCGCTCTCTTCGTAAGCAATTGCCTGAAGGCGAGAAGCTGTTCTTTACCTTTAGATAGAATTGGCGCAAACGCATGATCATTAGCAACAATCTTAAATACAGTTCCATAATACGGAAGATCATCATTACCTTCGAAAACACAAATTAACGATTCTTTCCCCTTGCTTCTAATACTACTATACTGCTGCAAAACTACTTGAGGAATCTCTCGAGCCTTACGCATTGAATCAATTAAGCCAGCCCCGTTTGTCTGGTTGGGTAGTTCGACCACGCTCATTCCTGCGGCCTCTCATATTTCACCAACAACGGTTCTGCAAAAGGATCCAGATCGTTATCAAATATAAAGGGGAGTGCGTGATCGCAATCAGCTGAGCACAACTTGGCGCAGAGAGGATATCCATCAAAAAAAGCCGCTGCCACGCCAACGACAGAGAAAGCTCTGGCTCATCAATCAAAACTATGTATCGGTTGCCTCGACTCAAGTGCAACCTAGCAAAAATAGATACAATCTGTTTTTCACCTGAAGACAAATCGTTCAAGCTCAATGGATCTGGACTATAAGGAATTCTTACATCGACCGACAGCGCCAACTTATCAAATACCACTTTCTTTTCAGGTTTGGAGTTCGTCTCAAACGCAGATGTTTCCCAGTAGTTATTAATAACTTGTGCGAAGCCTTCAATAGACTGCTCATCAGCTTGGGTTTGCGTATAAATATCTAGCATTTGAAACAAGTAAGACCGAAGACTATCATAGTTAGCATTATTAATCTCACCACTCTTAATCAAACTCCAGAGCTTTTCAGCGGTAGCTCCTTGCGCCTCCCCTAAGCGAGTAAGAACCAGAGTCAACTGCGTATGGAGAACTCTATCCTCAAAAGCAATTGGAGGTGGCGATTTAGTAGTGGGAGACAATAGATCCTCAAGCGACTTAACACTCAGACGCGAATATGCATCAAAAGTTTGAGCCTTAATTCTCTCCCTGATAACTTCGAGACGCTCCTCAACATCTGCCATACCGAACCAGATCAAAGTGTCATCGTTTTTTGATTCACTTTCGAATAGTATTGGCAACCTATTCCTTCGACTCTTCCGGAAATTAAACTCAGAAAACTCTGCTTCAATGCGCCTAAATGTGGGCAGATATAAAACTTCAACACCATCTAACCCACGATCCACATAAGAAACCAATGTTTGATACGCAGCGTTATTCTCTATTCTAGGCATTGCTCGTAGAAACAGATCTTCCGTATCATCCGGATCATATGGACCATTTATGTAAACTTTATTATAAGCCTCCTCCGCGCGAAGGCCATCATAATCGGCATGAGTATATTTAGAAAAAATGTAGTTTATATCTTGAGGAGTAAGCCCCCATTCAACCAGCTCATCAACTGCGGAGCTTTCCTGGCTCTTTAGGCTGGAACTGAATAATTCCTTTTTTGAAACGACAAGCACACCAAGATTCTGAAACTTGATAACGAGCTCTGAAAAATCTATTAAAGACAATTTTGTAAGCTTCTTGGAGAGCACGGCATACAGCGCGTTAAGCAATGTGGTTTTGCCAGTTCCATTCTCCGCCGCTACAATTTTTATTGAGCTAGTTATTCCCAATGTCAATTGCTTATATTTATTGACCCCTCGAAGCTCAAAATATTCAAGTAGAGGATGAGGAAGATCATTTACATCTAACTTTATGCGCATTTTGCATCTCCATTTGCATTGAATAATTCAGTCGTCTTAGAGACTGCGGGGGCTTAGAATTCATAAATCTCAAATATAGCACCCATTTCCCCAGCTTCACTCATCATCTCTTATATCATACCAGCCGCCTCACCCACTCCAGACCTTTGTAGGAGTCGCCCCGCCCTTTCAAATGCGTATAACGCCTCAATGAATTCCAATCTCTGTGACCGGAAACACTCGACACTCTAGGGATATCCCAGTCCATCTCAAACAGCCGGCTCACACCCTCATGCCGCAGATCGTGGAAATGCAGATCCTCAATACCGAGCATCGGGCAAGCTCGGGTAAACGAGGCGGACACCGACCTGGCGTTGTAAGGGAAGATCTCCCTCTCGATCCGCGGCATGCTTTGTAGTATCGCCCAGGCCTCGTCCGGCAAATAACACCACACGTCATTGCCGATCTTCTGCCCGGGGTTTTTCATATCGCGCACCAGGACAGCATGCCGCGACTCGTCGAGATCAGCCCAGCGAATCCGCGTAATTTCTTCCTGCCGGCGAGTTGAGAAAAGCGCAAAGGCGATCACCTTCGGCATGTGGATCTGAGCCTTGCCACGTTCCTGCATTTCGAAGAAATGCGCCATGAGCTTGTCCAACTCCTCGAGCGTCGGCCGGCGGTTACGCTCTTTGCTCTTGCTCACCATGCCTAACTTGCGCAAAACCTTTCTAGCATCAGGCATGGCCAGCGGATCTACCTCATAACCCCACGCTGGACGCGCCACGGACAACACCGCTCCCAAGTGCGAGAGGTCATTGCCAACCGTCTGCGCCTGAACGCCGCCGCCCTCTTTACTCATCCGCCACTGTGCGAATTCTACGAGCTTCTGACTGGTCAGCGCCGAGTCATCGAGATCACCTAACCAGGTGTCCTTGATCGCATTGAGTGTGGCGTTCTTTGTCTTACCCAACGGCCGGATCTTTTCGTACTCGTCCAGGTACTGCTCGATCATCTTTCTGATCGTTACACCTTTACGGTTCGCTCGCTCAATCGCACCAGGCTCGGCCAGCTCCGTCTCACGCCGCTTGATCCACGCCTGAGCGACCTGCTTGCGGTCGAAGGTTTGGCTTTCCTGATAAACTGTGCGCCCATCCCGATTGATCCGTATCTGCGCCGTGTAGGCCGTCGAGTTGTCCTTGCGCTTACGTGATGTAATCGTGCCCATTTCCAGTTGCTACATTGCTAAATTCGCTTGCTACATTGTAGCAACCGACTTCAGAAAACAAGGAAAAATGGGTAAAAACCGCTGTATAAAAGATCAGTATCAATGAATTTCGAAGAACCTGAAGCGCCCGTAAACACTAGCCACGCCCGCTCCGAGCCGTCTCGCCGCTTCAGTGTAGCGCCGATGATGGATTGGACGGACCGCCACTGCCGATACTTCCTGCGCCTGCTGTCCAAGCACGCCCTGCTCTACACCGAAATGGTCACCACCGGCGCGCTGCTCAACGGCGATCACGAACGTTTCCTGCGTCACAACGAAGCCGAGCACCCGCTGGCGTTGCAGCTCGGCGGTAGTGTTCCGCTCGATCTCGCCGCCTGCGCGCGCATGGCTCAGGAGCACGGCTACGACGAGGTGAACCTCAACGTCGGCTGCCCAAGCGATCGTGTCCAGAACAACATGATCGGTGCGTGCCTGATGGGACATCCGCAGTTGGTGGCTGATTGTGTGAAGGCGATGCGTGATGCGGTGTCGATTCCGGTAACGGTGAAGCATCGCATCGGCATCAACGGTCGGGACAGTTACGCGGAGCTATGCGATTTCGTCGGCACAGTCCGCGATGCCGGCTGCACGAGTTTTACCGTGCATGCGCGGATTGCGATTCTCGAGGGGTTGTCGCCGAAGGAGAATCGCGACATTCCGCCGTTGCGCTATGACGTGGCGGCGCAGTTGAAGGCGGATTTTCCGGAGCTGGAGATTGTGCTGAACGGCGGGATCAAGACCATGGAGGCCTGCCATGAGCATCTGCAGACGTTCGATGGCGTGATGTTGGGGCGTGAGGCTTATCACAATCCTTATCTGCTAGCGGAGGTCGATCAGCAACTGTTCGGCAGTACCGCTCCGGTGATCAGTCGGGCTGAGGCGTTGGCGCAGTTGCGGCCTTATATCGCCGAGCATTTGCTGGCCGGTGGTGCGATGCATCACATCACTCGGCATGTGCTGGGCCTGGGCACAGGGTTCCCCGGGGCGCGCAAGTTTCGTCAGTTGTTGTCGGTGGATATTCACAAGGCCAAGGATCCGCTGGCGTTGCTGGATCAGGCGGCTGAGTTGCTTGAAGGGCGTTGATTGATGGTTTGAGTGTGCGGGCGGCGCATGAGCGTTGCCCGGTATTTTGATGTACTGACAGGATGTCTTTTGTTTATGCCCGCGTTTACTTTTTCAGGTTTCAAGCGTTTCACCCTCCTCGCTTTGTTCAGCTTCACTTCCAACGTTTATGCGCACTGCGATGGCTTTTGCATGGGCCGTACCGATACGCCGTGGGAGGTGACGCAGCTTTCCGGCTTCACTTTGGTGTCTTTAATCCTCGCACCTATTTCGTCTAGCCAGGAAACGACCGACAGTCACAAACGTGTTTACTCTGCCGAGGAGCAAGAAGACGCGCGACTCTATCTGGCCAGCGACGGCATGCTGCAAGCCGCGTATTTCACCTCAGCCTTGCAGCGCTTTCGGCAGCAGTCGGCGGATTCGACGTTAAACGATCTCGCCGTGGCGGCGTTGATCAGCGCGCAGTGATCAAGCGGCCGCAGCCGCGGTCCAGTTCACCCAGCCAAACAGCCAGGTTGCCAGAATCAACAAACCAAAACCGATCCGGTACCACGCGAACGCGGCGTAGCTGTGGTTGGCGATAAATTTCAGCAGACCACGCACGGCGATCATGGCGAAGATGAATGCGGTGACGAAGCCGAGGGCGAAGACTGGCAGGTCGTTGGGTTGGAACAGGTCGCGGTATTTGTAGCCGGAATAAACGGCGGCGCCGACCATGGTCGGCATGGCGAGGAAGAACGAGAACTCGGTGGCGGCTTTGCGCGAAAGGCCGAAGAGCAGACCGCCGATGATGGTCGAGCCGGAGCGCGAGGTGCCGGGAATCATCGCCAGGCACTGTACGAAACCGACCTTCAACGCGTGGGACCAGCGCATGTCGTCGACATGTTCGACGCTGACTACATGGCTACGCTGTTCGGCCCACAACATGACGATGCCGCCAACAACGAGGGCCACCGCAACGGTGATCGGGTTGAACAGGTATTCATGAATCGCGTCGGCGAATAACACGCCGAGGATAACGGCCGGGAAAAACGCGATCAGCAGATTGAGGGTGAAACGTTGCGCGTTGCGCTCGGTGGGCAGGCCTTTGACAATTTCGAAGATCTTCGGACGAAATTCCCAGACCACAGCAAGAATGGCCCCCAGTTGAATAATGATGTTGAACGCCATGGCGCGCTCACCGCCAAACTCGAGCAGGTCGGCGACAATAATCTGGTGACCGGTACTTGAAATGGGCAAGAACTCGGTCAAGCCTTCTACCGCGCCTAATATCAACACCTGGAAAGCGGTCCAGAAATCCATTAATCCTCCGTCAGAGCACTCAGGGTGAGCGACCGGTTCAATAACACTCAGGGGTTGAGTATCTGAAGTATGCATACAGCGATTCGCCGATCCGGAAGAATAGGGTTTATGCAGAGTTAGACTCAAGGACTGTTAGTAATCGTCGGCCGACGAACTAAACGGAAAAAATTTACATCTATTACAACAAATATTTCAGTTCAGATATGAAGTGTGATCAACCTCACACATTGTTGACATGGCCAATCAGTGGCAAAAGGACATAGACAAAGCCATCGCCACAAGCTCAAAATAGTGGCACCATTGCATATAGCCATCACCTACGCATTAGTTCACAAGCCCGAGAAAATCAACTAAAAGCCTGAAAAGCTTAGTTATTGTTAGAAAACTCGGGAGACACGTCTAAAATCCGCGCAAATGTTACCAATTGTCAGTCACAGATGAGAACCGGTGCTTTAACATCCCGATGTCAGCACCTAATTCGAGTCAACGCATGATGCTCTCAGGGAACTTGGCGACTAGAAGTCCGCGCCCGACAAATGATGAATCCGGTGTTCTTGCTC
Organism: Pseudomonas sp. B21_DOA; assembly: GCA_030544685.1. Lineage (NCBI taxonomy): Bacteria > Pseudomonadati > Pseudomonadota > Gammaproteobacteria > Pseudomonadales > Pseudomonadaceae > Pseudomonas > Pseudomonas sp. B21_DOA. Next base: position 4,899,051 of record CP086683.1, read on the forward strand.
TGGGTCGTACAATGGGTGTGGCTGATCATTTCAGATCGCTGATCGCAAAGCACGTGCAGCCCGATATGACCCTGGAAACAGGTGCTTTCACTAGTTCATATAAACAGCGCGGCTACATAGGTTCCTACCGCGCCATTTTCGTCATCATCGATAGTCCACAAGCCATCGAAGAAAATCTGGCCCTGGTGCAGACCCTGCGCGATGACAACTTGAAGCCACTTATTTGCGCTGTCGTTACCGGCCGCGGTGCCGTCAACAAGATCAAATATTTCCTCGCCGGGGCGGATGCCTGTATCAAGCTCAACACATTGAGCGATGACAGCGAAGACTTGCTGGCGGAATTCTTCAACAGCGAAGACTGGCAACGAGATATCAACCTCACGCTTGATCCGACGCGGATCTGCCTGATGGACAGTCGGCGCAAACTGGATATCTCTTTCGCCGAAATGAAGATCCTCGAGGCCTTTGCGCACACAGGCAATCACATTCTGAGTCATGATGAAATCGCCGGCATCATGGGCCTCAACGCCAATTTCTACGACCCTCGGGCACTGGAAAAATCAATCAGTCGCTTGCGTGGAAAAATCAAGGACATGTATGGTACAAACGCGATTCAGAGCATCCGCGGCTACGGCTATCGCCTGATGCGGGGCCTGATATCGACTGCCTGAGTCTCGGGCAGTCTTCCCTTTGCATACGTACGAAGGATCGTCTGATGCAGCCATATCGTTTCAATAGCGCCTCATACTTATTAAAACTCAAGCACTTGAATGAGCACGGCATCACGCCACATAACAATAAAACTCCATAACATAGCAGCAGATCGAGTGGAATTTATCGATGGCCATTTTCGGCCAGAACCCTGCCTACGATTACTTCCGAGGAAGTCATTGCTCGCCTGCCGATTTATCTTTTAGCCAATTTTGGTGTGTATTTAGGAGAGAGACATGGAAACGAGTACAACCCTCCCCAGAAAATATTTTGTTGTTGTGACGCACAGCACAACGTCGCAACGTGAACTGGAAAGCATCTTGTCCAGTGAGCGTTTCAATTCGTTTGGCACGTCGCAGGCACAAATGTTTGTTGAAGGTGTTGCTTCGCCCTCTTCCGCCCCGATGGTCATGGAGTTCAGTTACCCAAGCCTCAGCCGAAAGAATGTTGCGCGCAGTATCGAACATGATACCCAACGCATACTGGCCACTCTTGAAAATGAATGGCGAGCCGCGCAAACAGACAATCCGTTTCAAAGCTTCCCGACCCGCAGTGCAGAACGCGCTCATATCTCCAATGTCACCGAGAGCACTGAGCCTTGCAGTGACACCTGGCATCTTGACGATGAACAAGGCGTGCTGCTCAAGGACAATGTTGCGATCAGCCTGACTGGTCTGGAAACCGCTCTGGTCAGAAAAATGCTGAGCCATGATGAGCGTGTGGTCAGTCGTGATGACCTGATCATCAGCATTGGTCGGGAACCCGAGCAATACCGTGGCCTGGAAATGTGCCTGAGCCGATTGCAGGACAAGTTCAAGAGTGCGAGTAATGGCGAGCGATTGTTCCGAGCCGTAAGAAATCGCGGATATTGCCTGATCCAGGAAGTCGTTGCGTAAGCGAAGACGACTTAAAACCAAGACAAACAGATATAAAGTGCGACTACAACAACAAGAAGAGCACTCTGTTTGGTTTTCCTCCCTGATTCGATAAAAGCTCCCTGCCTCCACCCTTCAACAGTAACAAATACGCCCTCGCTTTTTCATCCCCCTCTCTACGACCTTTTCTAACAGCTATCTATTTAATTATTAAAAAGTTGGCACTGTGCCATCTTGTTAGAACTCGTCAGACACCATTCCCGGCAATAACTTAGTCTATTGGCTGACGACAGTTCGGCTCTCGATGTTGTTACCTCAAGACACTCGCTAAAACAAAAACAACAAGTCTGCATAACAACTCGGCTTTCAACTGTTGAAACCTGAATGGACGTCTTTTGGGGATATCGTATGGATCTTTCTCTCAGTATTAATCGAAGCACGGGCCTCAAGGGACTGACCTTTTGGGGCCAATGGGCGCTGGCACAGGCTTTCGTTGTGACGTTGCTGTTCATTCTTGCTGAACAGCACACCGGCACCGTCGCGTTCTACTACCGAATGTGCGCCACCCTCGCCGTCCTGGCCTCGGTGCCCGCTTACACATTCACGGGTGTTTATCGCAAACGCGACAACTACCTGACTGGCCTCGGCCGCCTGTTCATGGGCTGGTCGATGACCATGGCCGCGCTGGCGTGCATTGCGTTTGTCTGCCAGGCCGATGAGCTGTTTTCCCGTCAGGTGATCTTGAGTTGGGCGGTATACGGCTTCCTCGGTCAGGCATTCCTCTATGCGCCGTTGCACGCGTTTTCCAAGTACTACCAGCGCTCGCGTAAAAGCGAACACCGGACGCTGATTGTCGGCACTGGCGAACTGGCGTTGGGCCTGGCGAAGAAACTCAGCCAACTGGAAAACCTGCCGCTGATTGGCCTGGTCAGCAACGGTGACAAACCGGTCCTCGCTTCCGACGCACCGCGTGTCGTTGGCGCTCAGGACGAGTTGCTTGAGCTGATCGAGGCCCACGACATCCGTCGTTTGTACATCACCCTGCCGCTATGCGAAGCCGCGAAAATCGAAGCGATGTATGTCGATTTGCTCGGGGCCAACGTCGACGTGGTGTGGGTACCGGATTTGAACAGCCTGACCTTGCTCAACCATTCGGTGAAAGTCGTGGATGGCCTGCCGGCGATCTACTTGAACGAAAGCCCGCTGACCAGCCGCCCGACCGCTGCCCTGAGCAAGAGTCTGGTTGAGAAAACCGTGGCATTCCTGGCGATCATCGCCCTCAGTCCGCTGCTGTTGATCATCGCTCTGGCGGTAAAACTCAACTCGCCCGGCCCGGTGTTTTTCAAGCAGGACCGCCATGGCTGGAACGGCAAGGTGATCAAGGTCTGGAAATTCCGTTCGATGCGTGTCCACGATGACCGCGAGGTGAAACAGGCCAGCCGCAATGACTCGCGTATCACCGCAGTAGGTCGTTTTATCCGCCGTACTTCGCTGGACGAACTGCCGCAGTTGTTCAACGTATTGCAGGGGCACATGGCGCTGGTGGGGCCACGGCCGCATGCGGTGGCGCACAACAATTACTACTCGGGCAAGATCCTCGCTTACATGGCGCGTCACCGAATCAAACCGGGCATCACTGGCCTGGCACAGATCAGCGGCTGCCGCGGTGAGACCGATACCATCGACAAGATGCAAAAGCGTGTCGAGATCGACCTGCAGTACATCAACAGCTGGTCGTTGTGGCTGGATCTGAAGATCCTGGTGAAGACGCCGTTTACGTTGTTGTCGAAGGATATTTACTGAGGCTCAGCGCTTCAAATCACAAGGGGACGAAAGTCCCCTTTTTGTGAGCGGGATTTGGGTAATCAGTATCGACTACAGGTGCGCCCCGTGGGAGCGAGCCTGCTCGCGAAAGCGGTGTGTCAGGCGATGGAGATGTTGGATGTGCCGGACCATTCGCGAGCAGGCTCGCTCCCACAGGGATTAGGGTTTGGGTCGAAAATTGTGGTGTAACACAACCCCTGTGGGAGTGAGCTTGCTCACGAAAGCGGTAGGTCAGGCGATGAAGATGTTGGATGTGCCGGCGCCTTCGCGGGCAAGCTCGCTCCAACGGGAATTAGGGTTTGGGTCGAAAATTGTGGTGTAACACAACCCCGGTGGGAGTGGGCTTGCTCACGAAAGCGGTAGGTCAGGCGATGAATATGTTGGATGTGCCGGCGCCTTCGCGGGCAAGCCCGCTCCCACAGGGGGTTGGGTTATGGCCGGGATGTGTGACGTGACGCAGGCTCACGCCTACACAGGATTTGTTTCGGCTCGGGAGACCAGCGCTTACTCGGTAATCTTTTCGAAATTGCGATAGAACATGTCCCCTTCCCGGCTATCGGTCATCGAGTGCAGTTGATAGCTGCGGCTCAGTCTGGCGCCGCCATCTCGGGTCAGTGGTGCCCAGACCAGGTTGGCACGGCGCATGGTCGACATGCTCATCATTTCGTCGAACGGGATCGACAGGTACAGGCCCTTGTCGAAACTACCTTCGCCATATTCGGCGCTGCTGGCCGTGGTGATGGTCGCCCAGGCACCGACGCGCACACCGTTGAAAAACTCGCGCGAGATGTCCACGGTGGTGCCCCAGTCCCCGGCCAGATAACGACCGACACTGACCGCCGCCAGCGTATCGAACGGCAGATCGGTATAGCCGGTGATATGCCCGGTCACTACCGAGTAATCGCGCAAGGCAAAACCCTGATCGAAATCACGTTGGCGCACCCAGTTCAGATCCGCGCCCAGCGACCAGCGCTCGCCGGTCGGGCGGAACAACACTTCCGCGCCGACACCGGCAAACATCGATTCCAGGTAACCGCCGTACACCATGCCATACAGATCCTTGTCCAACTGCTCGGCATGGCTGAGCTGGAACAACGGCATGGTCGTGTTTGACGTGGTCAGGTACTGGCGCAAATCCGTGCGCACGCGGGGCAATCCGCTCGGCGCGTCGTAGACGAATTTGTCGAAGTTGTTGACCAGGTTGGCGCTGAGCAAACCGCTCCACCAGGTGTTGCGGTTGAAGCGGTATTCCGCGTCGGCGTCAGCACTGAACTGATAGAGCAAACCATCCGGGCCGCCGACGTTCTGCTTGAAGCCCAATCCTACGCCGTAACTGAAATGCTGCGGCGCTTCGCTGTAGAGGGTTTTCTCGTTGTGCGGCATCGCCGGGTTGATTTCGGTGGTGCGGTGCAGCGCCTCCAACGGCTCTTCGTTGTTGATCACTTCGCGAAAGGTCTGGCGCGGCAGGCTGGTTTCTTCCAGCGGCAAGTCATAACGCTTGTTGACCACGGTGAACCAGTCGATGTCGTCGTTGACGCTGTTGTCGAGAATCCGGCTCGCGCGGCCAACGGCTTTGGACGAATGGAAATACCGCTGCTGCTCGCCATAGACGATCAGTTCGGAATCGCGCTGGCTGATGCGCTCGACCTTGTACCCGGCATTCTGCTGCAAACGCCGCGACACATCGGCCCAGTTGACCTGTTCCATCGAGGTCGTCGGCGCCTTCGCCGGCAGCGGTTCGGGAGTCGGATCGTAAGTCTTGGCCGGCGCTTTGCGGCTGACGAAATTGGTGTGAAAGGTCACGCCGAACATCGCCGTATTGCCGCGTTCCCACGCGGCGCTGAGATCGATCGAATCGGTCACCTTGAACACCGCGCCAAGGTTGATCGGCGAGTCCTGTTTGATCTCGTTGTCCTTCGGCTCGTTCTTGTAGTCGTTGCCTTCGAATTCAAGCTTCAGACTGAGGCGGTCCCAAGGCGTCTGGTAGCTCACGCCGCCGAACAGCGAAGGCTTGCCGCGGAAGTACGCGCCGGAGTTGACGTCGCCGGTGCCTTCTAGCGCCGGGCGGGTATCGAAGCGACTGCTGGCATACCCCAGAGGGTTGTCGAAGTCGCCGCGATTACCGATGTAACCCCAGGCAATGCCGGCGCTGAAGTCGAAATTGTCGAAGCGCTTGTTGGCGACGAAGAATTCGCTGGAGAACAAACCGGTACCACCGATATCTCGGAAGCCCAGCGCCACTTCCGGCGCCCAGTGGCTTTCCTGCCACAGGCGCACTTTGGCGTCGACCGCCTTGTCCTTGTAGCTTTGACTGCCGCTGAGGGCCTCCGAGCCGTACGGCCGGTTGGTGATCGCGGTGTAGCGGAACGAACCTTCGAGCCAGTCCAGCGGTTGCAACGACACGCTGTAGCGGCTGTACGGGTCGGTGCGGTTGGCGTTGACGCTCAGCTCGCCGGCCGGGGCCATCCGTGCCGTCGGCGTCTGCAAAAGACCGGCGCCACCGAAGTCATTCTGGGTGATGCGCGGCTCGGCGTGAGCCAGGCCGCAGGGCAACAACAACACAGCTGCAAAACGTAACTTCAACGAACCACCTCGGCCAGCTGCGTGGCAATGAATTCGGCCAACTGCTGATTCAATTCAGGAAGAGGCGGATCAAGATCATCATTTTTTATCGGCACCAGAATCCGGCTGCCGGCCACCGGAAACTGCCCGGACTCGCGATTCCAGTGCGCGATGCCGACGCGCCGCGACACGCCGTTGGGCTGGATCAACCACAGGTAATCGGCCTCGGCATCGTCGAGAATCGAGCAGCCTTCGAGGTATTCGCGGGCCTCCTGCAATGGCTGGTACGGCAAGTGGCACGGCTCGGTGACTGCGCCCAACACCTGCACTTCATCAACCCGTTTCGGATAGATCAGCCGATCGCCGTCATCCAGACGAATGTTGCGCGCGAAGCCGACTTCCACCGCTACCGGATCGAGGTCAGCGATCTGCCGTCCGGTCACTGGCATTTGTCGGACTTCTTCAGCAACGCGCTGTGCCAGTGCCGCGCGGCTTGGCCGATCAAACAGCGTCGCCATGCGTTGCAGCACCTCGAGATCGAACAACACGCCGACCTTGAGCCGCGTCTGTTCCGCGACCAGCGACTGGCGCAACAAGCCGCCTGCCAGCCAGTAGCCTTCGGCATTCGGCACGGCCTCGCTGATCACATCGAGCAGGCGCCCGCCCGGCGGCAATGCGATCGGACCGGGATTGGCGACGTCGCCGGACACAGTGACGGCGGCCTGACTCGCCCCAGCGATCAGCAAAAGACCCGCCGCGATAAGGCCCAGGCGCTTCACGGCAGATGCCTGCGATCAGGAGTCAATTGCACCAGCTTGACGCGCAGTTGCGAGGTCAGTTGTTGCTCACTTTGCAGAATGAAACCGTCACGTGGGTCGACCCAGTAACGGTTGGTCGCGCTGAGGCCGATCGCTGGCGCGTCGATCTGTTCATCGACGCGCAGCACCGAGTAAGCCTTGTCGAGAATTTCCAGGGTTTCGGTGGAACGGCGCGAGAAGCGGCTGTTGACGATCACGCCGACTTCCTGGCCCTTGTACAGATCGATCCAGCGCCGTGTGGTGAAACCGTCGGCGACGTGATGCAGACCCTGTTTGAACGGCGAATCATCGGCCAGCCGCGTGCCATCCAGATCACCTTGCAGGCCGAGGCCGATGCTGCGCACGGCGAGGCCATCGCGCAGCAGCAAAACCTGTTTGCCGGAGGCGACCCAGAACTGCAGATCTTCGCGCTCGCGCACCAGCGCCAGCACGCCTGAGCCGGACGGCGTAGTCAGTTTCAGTTGCGGGTAATTGACCCCGGCGACTTCGGCCGCCGAAACGTCAACCTCGTCGGGGCCGACGACGGCGGCCTTGAGATTGTTCAGCGATGCACTCATTAGCGGATTGCAGCCGCACAGCAACGAGGCCGCCATCAGGCAGACGCCCACTTTCAATAGATTCACAGTCGGGCGGCCTTATTTGCTGTTGTTGCTGTATTCGCTCCAGTTCTTCGCTGCCGAAGCTCCGGTGCCGACAATCGACGCCGACGGCACCAACTGGCTGATGAAACGGTTCCAGCGAGTAACGTTGGCCGGGCCGACGTAGACGACATCCTGCGGCCGCACCTGGAAGTGCGAAGCCAGCGCCATGGCGGTCGGCGATTCGGCTTCGAGCTGATAGATCTTCGCCGGCTCGACGTCGAGATTTTCCACGCCGCGAATCACGTACACCGCGTTACCGTTGGAACTGGTCTGACTCAGGCCACCGACCGAACCGAGCACGTCGGACAGGTTCATGGTTGCGGTCTTGAAGCTCAGCGCGCGCGGCTGGTTGACTTCGCCCATGACGTAGATGCGCTTGTTGTCGTTGTACGGCAGATACAGCTGATCGCCGCCCTTGAGGTAGACGTTCTGCAGTTCGGAATCCTGCTGATTGAGCGAGTCGAGATTGAGCGGATAGACCCGCCCGTTGCGCGTCAGCAACAGCCCGGACAAGTCAGCATTGTTGGTGTCGATGCCAGCGGAACCGAGGGCCTCGACCACGCTCAGCGGATTGGTCGAAATCGCTTGCGGGCCGGCTTTCGTAACGGCGCCGGTGACCACGACTTTCTGGCTGGCGAAGCGCAGCACCGCGACATCGACCTGCGGCTCGGCGATGAATGCCGATAAGCGCTGTTCGATGTCCGCGCGCAGTTGCTGGATGGTCCGGCCGGCGGCCTGGACTTCCTTGATGAACGGGTAATACAGCGTGCCATCGGAGCGCACCAGACGGCCGTTGGCATCGATCTGTTGTTGCGCGCCGGACGGCGCGGTCAGCTCCAGGTGATCCCAGACGGTGATGTACAGCACGTCATTGTTGCCGATGCGATATTCCGCCGGCGTCACCAGCAGCTCCGCCGGCAGCGACTCACGCTTCTGCGTGGCGCGGTTCATGGCGATCAGCTTCGGGGTGATCGGAATCAGCTCGACCCGACTGCTTTCGCTGGCACCCTGGCGGGTGATATCGCTGGTGCTCAGGTACTGGCCGGGGAAAACATGCAACCTTGCAAAGCGAGACTTGCCAACATTAAAAGATAAACACTACGAGTCATAATGGCACTACGCTATTCAAGGGCGAATCCAAAAACAAAGTCACCCGACTTGCGTCGGGCGACTCTGTACTGCACTAACAAATGTTCCTGTTAGTTATGCGTGCCGGTTGTACCGGTGGTACCCGTCGTACCGGTGGTACCACCGTTGGCACTGCCACCGCTGTTGGACGCCGCTACAGCACTGGCAACCATTGCAGTACTGGCCGCGGGCGCTTGCGAAGCCGCCACACTGCCACCTACATTGGTTACCGCTGTCAACGGCGCTTCAGCGGCGGCAGCCCAGTTGCTCAACATCGTCAACAGGGCAACTGCCATCACTTTTTTCATAACAACTCCTTTCTAACATTCGAACTGTTAAAAAACAGGTCTGTGTCAGAGCTGGTAGCTTTCAAGTCCGCAAAGAGCGCGAACAAGATCCGTTGTTCTTTCACAGCGCTACGTAACTGCTAAAGTCGAACGGCAGGTTTATATCTACGGATTTGCAAATGGCATTGCCAGTGTAATTTCCCGACGTTATCTAACAACCTGACTGAAACTAACATCGGACTAAATGGCCATCATCGCGAATAACCATTGGGATGATTCGATTGCCAGCGCCAAGTATCGGCGACCATGTCCTGCAAGTTGCGTGTGGCTTTCCAGCCGAGTTCTTTCGCCGCTTTCGAAGCATCGGCGAAACTCTCGGCGATATCACCGGCGCGGCGCGGCATCATCCGGTACGGCACCGGCCGCCCGCACGCCTGTTCGAAGGCATGCAGCACTTGCAGCACGCTGTAGCCATCGCCGGTGCCGAGGTTCCAGGTGTGGATGCCGGTGCATTCGCTGATCGACTGCAACGCTTTCAAATGCCCATCCGCCAGGTCAACGACATGGATGTAATCGCGCACGCCGGTGCCATCGGCGGTCGGGTAATCGTTACCGAAGATCGACAACTCGCGCAGGCTGCCGACCGCAACCTGGCTGATATAAGGCACCAGATTGTTCGGGATGCCGTTGGGGTCTTCGCCCATATGCCCGCTGGCGTGGGCGCCGATCGGGTTGAAGTAGCGCAGCAGCGCGATGCTCCAGCGCGGCTCGGCGAGGCTCAGGTCACGCAGCACGTTCTCGACGATCAGCTTGGACTGGCCGTAGGGATTGGTCGGATTGCCCGTCGGAAAATCCTCGCGAATAGGCATCTCTTCAGGCTCGCCGTACACCGTCGCCGAGGAACTGAACACCAGCCGGAACACCCCCGCCGCTGCCATCGCCTGACACAGGGTGATGCTGCCGCCGACGTTGGTTTCGTAGTATTCGAGCGGCTTGCGCACACTCTCGCCCACGGCTTTGAGCCCGGCGAAATGCAGCACGGCGTCGATCTGATGCTCGCGGAAAATCCGGTCGAGCAACGGCCGATCGCAGACGTCGCCGCGAATCATCCATGCACTTTTGCCGCAAATGGCTTCAACGGCGTGGAGTGCTGCGTCGCTGCTGTTACAAAGATTATCCAGAACGACAACTTCATAACCTGCTTCAAGCAATGCAAGTGTGGTATGCGAGCCGATATAGCCGGCGCCACCCGTTACCAGAATCTTCATAGCGCGGTCCGTCATTGAATAAATACCCGGTAGCGTGTCAAGCCATGCCTGGTGGAGATGCGGAGCAATTCACACAAACAGGGCGACAACAACCTCAAACAAATTTAGTTCAACCACTGGCAATAATTATTTTTGCCGGTCAAACTGTTTGACGGGTACTTATTAGCACTCCTTGGATACTTATCACTATCGACAGATACCGACTAAAAATAACTTATAACCAAGTAGTCGACATCTCATAACATTAGCGCTTTTTAACAGCTCAACTAATTGCCAGCAACAACCTGACTCGGGTATTAAAGTAAGCCTTCAATAATCATTGAAACTTGCCGCCACTTTGTGGCGCGCAACCGTCGCCTGTGTTCCATGACTGTCCAGGATACTTTTATGATTCGTAAATGTTTGTTCCCCGCTGCCGGCTACGGCACGCGTTTCTTGCCGGCCACCAAAGCCATGCCGAAAGAGATGCTGCCGATCGTCAACAAGCCGTTGATCGAATACGCCGTTGAAGAAGCCCGGGACGCCGGCCTGCAACACATGGCCATCGTCACCGGCCGGGGCAAGCGCGCGCTGGAAGACCACTTCGACATCAGCTACGAACTCGAGCACCAGATCCGTGGCACCGAGAAAGAGAAATTCCTCGCCGGCACCCGCGAGCTGATCGACACCTGCACCTTTTCCTACACCCGTCAGGTGGAAATGAAAGGCCTGGGCCACGCCATTCTCAGTGGTCGCCCATTGATCGGCGACGAGCCGTTTGCCGTGGTGCTGGCCGACGACCTGTGTCTGAACCTCGAAGGCGACGGTGTGCTGTCGCAGATGATCCAGCTGTACAGGAAATTCCGTTGCTCGATCGTCGCCATTCAAGAAGTCCCGGCCGACCAGACTCACAAGTACGGGGTGATTGCCGGTGAGCTGATTTCCGAGGGCATCTACCGGGTCAACAACATGGTGGAGAAACCGGCGCCGCAGGACGCGCCGTCGAACCTGGCGATCATCGGGCGCTACATCCTCACCCCGGACATCTTCGACCTGATCGCCGACACCGAACCGGGCAAGGGCGGCGAAATCCAGATCACCGACGCACTGATGAAACAGGCGCAGAACGGCTGCGTGCTGGCCTACAAATTCAAAGGCCTGCGCTTTGATTGCGGCGATGCCGAGGGTTACTTGCAGGCGACCAACTTCTGCTACGACAACGTGTACCTCAAGGGCCGCTGAGACGGCTCCCCACCACCAGAGGCAGGCAACCATGAACATTGCACAACATTCGACAAAGATTGAACGTGAGGTGGGCAACCTCGGGGTGATGAGCTGGTTGTCGCGCCATCAACCGCTGCCCAGCGCCAACGAGACCTGGCTGGGCACGATTCTGCTGGTGGAGCGAATCGGCGTGTTCCCTGCGTCCGGCGATATTCGCCGACCGATGCGCGATCCCTATCCGCTGCTCGCGCACCTGAAAGCGTTGTATGGCGAACAGGCGCTGGAAATGGATGACCGCGATGGCCTGAAGGTGATCTTCAGCGACTGGCGTTTTCGCGTGCGCATCTGCTGCAACGATCCGGCGATCATCATTAATGTGGAGACACGTTGTGATGCGCGGTTGATGCCGCGCAAACTTGACGAACTGCTGGGGCTCATCGACGCCTTCAAGCGCGACGCCTGATCACCCGGGCTTCACGCCGATCCATTGTGGGAGCGAGCCTGCTCGCGAAAGCGGCGGCACAGTCAGCATTGATCGTCTTCCCACGCGGAGCGTGGGAAGACGATCATGGTGGCGAGTCGTCGCAACCGGTACTCGTACCCGTTATCCAGCCATAAAAATAATCGGCAATCACCTTCCCGCCCGTGGCCGGTAACGGATGAATTTTGTCCGGGCCGATCATCGCGCTGGCGTAGCGTTTGACGTCGGGGCCGAATGCGCATTGCAGGTTGGCGAAACCGAGCTGCTGTTCACGCGCCCACGGTTCGAGCACCTGCGCGTAGGCCGACATCGGATAAGCGCTGGAGCGCGTGGTGTCCTGACGCATGATCAGGTTGATGCTCGCCGCTGGCTGAATCTCGCGCAGCATGCTCACCAGGCCCTGAACGTTTTGCAGGTACTGCGCAGGTTTGACGCCGAAGCCCTGATCGTTGCCGCCGAGCATGATCAGGTAAACGTCGGCCGGGATCTTCGCCACCACAGCTTTCCATTGCGTCTGCCACTGTGGATCCGTGTGATAAAAATCGGCCGATGCCGCGCCGGAGGCCGCCAGTTTCGACACTCGCACGCCTTGCTGAGCGTTGCCCAGCCACAGGCCGAACAGTGTCGGCGCGCCCTTCACCACTTCCAGTTTGAATGACCAGTCTGCGGCTGATGGAGAGCTGGGTAGCGCGACTTCCTGAACGCCTGAGCCTGCCAGTTTCAACGGTTGCCAGTCTTGCGCGGGCGACCAGCGATAGCGCAGCTCATCGGATTCGCCGTTGCCCAGATACAACAGTTTCGCCTGAGTCACCGCGGTATCGATGCGCGGCGAAGGACTGGCATCCACTTGCAACCACGCGCCCGGTTTGCCGCTGATCGTGCGACTGTCCGGGCTGGCCTGGCCCAGCTCGGAAACCTTCCAGCCGCCGCCGAAGTATTTGTCGCTGCTGCGGGTGTATTTGAAATGCGTGCCGCCCAGCGCCGCGCCGTGGTTGAAACCAACGTAACCGGGGCCGGCGAAACCCACCTCGGCGGCCACTCGCTGCACCAGTTTGTTCAGGTAGAAATCCTGCCCGGCGGTGTAGCTGTCGCCAATCACCGAAACCGCCAGCACCTTGCCGGCCTTGCCTTCGCGCCATTGCGCAAAGCGCTGGCGGGCATCGTCTACCTGAACCACCGACGCTGCTACGGGTTGAGCGTCATCCACTGCCAGCATGCAAAATTTCCTTCATCTGTAATAACCCTTCCCGAGCAGGCTCGGCCCCACGGGGTTTATGGTCCTCCGCCAAATCTCTGCACATCGAAACACCTGTGGGAGCTGGCTTGCCAGCGATGGCGGTGGGTCAGTCAATATGACTGCGTCTGACCTGCCCCAATCGCTGGCAAGCCAGCTCCCACAGGGATTGTGTGATTTTGCAGCGAGCCTGCTCGCGAAGCTTTCAGCTGTTCTGCGTCTGCACCACCGGAGCCACAATCACCGGCGCTTTCTTCTTCGCCGCCCGCTCGCCAAGGAACAGCACCGAGGTGAAATCGAACCGGCTGAACACCATCGCCAGCAGCACCGGCCCGAGCAATCCACAGCTCAGACCACCGAGCACCAGCAAGCTCTCATCCTTCACGCCGAGGCGCCCGAGGACAAACCGCGAGGTCGCTGCGAACAGCACATGAAAGAGGAAAATCGCATAGGAATATCCGCCCAGCCAGGTCAGCGCTTTCGAGCGCATGTCACTCGAAAGCAACGCGATGCAAGACACGCACCCCACGGCCAAACCAATCAGGCTGCGGCGATCGACAATCAGCTCACGATCAATCGCCGCGACGTACAGCAGCGTCAGCGAGATCAGCACAAACAACAGCGGTCCGATCACTTTGAAACGCTGCTTGAAAACATCGACATTTTCCTGACCGATCATCCCCGCGACGAAAAACGGCAGCAGGTAGATCGCGCCGTTGATACCGAACGCATCCAGCGGCAACGGCGGCAGCAGGAACAACACCGCGGCAAACGCAAACAAGCCATACAGCCGCGTCGCCGAACGCAGCAGGCCGCGCCATTCCAGCAAGCCGACGAAAATGAAAATGCTGAACACCGCCTGCAGAAACCAGAAGTGGTTGATCGGCACCCAGAACGACAACAACGCATCGATCACGCCGACGTCCTTGTTCACTCCCGGCCCTACCGCTTGCAACACTGAAAACGGCACGCCGACGCAGAACAGTGGCACGATCAACCGACGCACCTTGCCGGCGAAGAAGGCGGAAAAGTCATTGCCGCGAATCTTGTAGATCGAATAGATGTAGCCGGAGATGAACGTGAACAGCGGCATGCGCACATACACCATCGAGTCGGCGATGACCCGGAACGGCGAGCCGATGTCGATCTTCAAGCCGCCGCCCAGCGGGCCGATGACGTGATAGAGCACCAGCAGCAGGCACGCCAGGCCGCGCAGGGTTTCGATTTCCAGGGATTTGTTCTTGCTCGACATAGAGCACCTGCCTTAAGTGAGAATTCTTGATTCGACCTGCACCGGTTTGTTCGCGCGCAGCATCAAGCCCAAGCCGACGAACAACACCGGCACCACCATCGAGAAGTGCCGGGCGAAGGAGCCGAAGTCCGGCTCGAACAAGCCTTGCACCAACAGAAACGCCAGCGGAATCGCGATCAGTTCCTTGGGTTTGGTCTGGATCGGCGCGCCCTTGTAGTCGGTCGAAGTGATCACTTTGAACAGCAGCAACGCGGTCATGATCATCAGCGCAACGAAGATCACCTGCCCCGGTCCGGACAGCAGAATCAGCTCAACCGGAAACGACAGGCGGAAGAAAATGATCATCGAATCCAGTGCCTGGGAGACGAAGTCACTGCCGCTGAGCCACGAGACGATCAGCGATTTCGAGCCCTCCTCGCCCGCCGTGCGCAGCTCGTTGTTGCTCGCGCGGATCGATGACACCGGAAAGCCCAGCGCCAGCTGAATGGCCATGGCCACCGCCAGATAAAACAGGAACAGCATCAGAAAGAAGGTGAAGCGCGAGACGTACTTTTTCATCACGCAGACGCCGACCCACGACAGCGAAAACAGGATCCAGTACGGCCGGATCAACACGCCGTAAATCACCGCTGAGAGGAAAAAACCGCCGCGATATTTGCGCGTCAATGCGCTGAGCAGAATGCTCAACACCGCCACCGACACGATGATTTCCTTGGTCAGGTTCTCAAGGAAAAACGAGCGCACGATGCCCCACAGGCACAGGGTGCCGAAAATGGTCAACGGCATGCGCCGGAACACCACTACCGGAATTGCGGTGAGGAAGAAATTGCAGAACATGCCGTAGGCCCAGGCGTTGGTCAGGTTGATCCCGGTGGGCCGCAGCAGGAACGCCGAACACTCGTAGGACGAGCGATCCGGCGAGAACGGGTTCCAGAAATTGCAGTTGTCGGCGCGCGCATACGACGACCACAACGTCATCGCATCCGGACCCGGATCACGCGGCACCAGCAACGGCATCGCCACTGACAGAAACAGCCCAGTGAACAGGATCAGAAAGGAAATCGACGAATCGAACTTGCGCCCACGAAACTCGATGCGCGGCAGTTTCAGGCCCATGACAGCGCAGCCTTTTTCGCGCCGCTGACACGGGTCAACACTGCAATCACACTGAGCTGCACGACGATGGCGAAAACGTTGCCCCACGCCGCGCCGTAGATCGAGTAATGCTTGATCAGCACATAGCTGACCGGCACTGAAATCAGCAGGCAGAGCGCCGCGCTGGCCAGCGACACCCGGCTGTTTTTCGAGGCAATCAAACCGCCCCAGACGATGTCGCCAATCGCCCGCAAGGCAAAGGAAAAAATCAGCACCGCGAGGAGCGCGTTATCGGGACGCGGCACGCTGGCGGCGACGTAATCGAGCAGCACATTGAAAAACACATAGATCGCCACGGCCACAACCGCAGAAACCACCAGCGAGCGCATCACCCATTTGTTGACGAACAGTTGCCTGACCGTGAACGCCTGTTGATCGGCCTGGAAACGCTTGGCCAGCACCGGAATGCCGACCACTGCCACCACCGCATACGACAACGCCTGCAAGGTGTTGGCCGCCGACCACGCGTACACGTATTTGCCGAGGCTGGCGTAAGGCTCGAGGTCGATGATCAGAAAGCGCTCGGCGTACTGACTCAGCGCGATCAGACCGGTGCCGAGATAGAACGGCAAGCCGGCCTTCCACACCGTCGCGGTGTTCAGCGGCGCGACTTCGCGGCCCTTGTGCACGCTCACCACGATCAAATAACCTGCGACGATCACCAGCACGTTGGCGGCGACCCACAGCCACAACACACTGGCGATGCCCGCGACCCAGCCGAGCACCATGCCGCCCACCGCCAACACCGCCCACAGGCCGGTCTTGATGAAGAACAGCAGAGCACCGGCGGTGGCTTTCTGCGCGGAAAACACGAAGGAATTGATTTCGAACGACAGGTGCTCGGTGAGCAGCACCAGGGTCACGCAAAGGATCAGCGTGACGGTCGCTTCCACCGATTGGAACAGCGAATAGATCAGTACCGTCAGTATCGACAACAACAGCCCCACCGCCAGATACAGCAGCAGAACCTTGTCGACCACCCGCCGCGAACTGCCGCCGACGCTGATCAGTCGGTTGATTTCGGAACTGAAGCCGACGCTGTAGAACTTCGACGCGATCAACGACGCCGCGACCACCACACCGTAAAAACCCAGCGCCTCGTATCCGAGGTAATGGGTGATGGCCAACACCAGCAAGAACTTCGCGCCCAAGGCTCCGCCGCGAAGCAACAGCCGAAATATCATCGAACGACACCCTTGATGATTTCGTCCATGGCCACCGTTTTCGCTTCGATTTCGCGGCAAGTGTCGGTCAGGCGCTTGCCGAAATCCGTCAGCGCATTGGGTGCGTAAACGGTGTTGATGATGGTGTCGACGTCGATGTCGCCGCCGTTGATCACCCAGTCCTCGACGCCCATGTCCTGATAGGCGCCAAAGCCTTTGCGCTCGTAGCTGATGTGATACGCCGGCACGCCGGAGAGCAGCGATTCGATGGCGCCATGCAGACGCACCGAGATCACCAGGTCCGGTTGGTACTTGGCAATGGTTGCCTTCAGCGACAGCAGGTCTTCGTTGATGCCCAGTTCGCGGTAGAACGCGCCGTCATCGTTGCCACGTACGGCGCTTTGCACGGCGCAGACCACTTTGCTTTTGTTCTTCAGACGCTGCAGCAGCAGTTTCAGATTGGCCACGTAAGCGACCTTCTTCTCTTTGCTCCACTCCGGCGGCTTGCGCAGCACCACGCAGACCGTCGCCGGCGAGGCGGCGCAGCGGGTGAATTTCGGTTGCTGCAGAATCTTGCTCGCCAGCGACTGCACGGCCAGATCCGGCGCGCGGTAGACGTTTTCGCAAGCATCAAAAATCGCCGAGGAACGGTTGTCACGCACGAACACCGCATCGGCGCTGGCGTAGTGCTCGACAATCTTGCTGCTCTCGCCGTGGAACGGGCCGATGCTCTGCGGCAGGTACACCGACGGCACTTGGCTGAGGATCGCGGTTTCCAGTTGCTTGGCGTGGCCAAGCTTAAGCTTGATGTGCTCGAAGGCGCTTTTCGAGCGCATGTAACCGCCGCCGACACCGACGATCAGATCGGTTTTCTTCAGCAGATCGGCGAGCCCGGCGTAGGACTGATTGAGAAACACCGCTTGCTTGACCCGCCCCAGACCCTTGGCCGCCATCACCGGCGCATCGAAACGCGGGTGCGGCAAGTAGTTGAACGACTCGGGATCGGACGCCACCACACTGATCGCGGTGTCGTCACCGAAGTTACGCTGCACCAGAGCAATGGCCAGATCGACGAGCAGACCGTCACCGGAGTTGGACGCACTGTAGCCATGCAAAATCGTTACGTTCATAAGCTTGAGTTCTACTTAATAAGTGGGAGCGTGATACAGGTCGTAGGTCTGGCGGATCATCAACGCGGCGCTGAAGCGTTCGCGGACAATGCTCCGGCCTTCGTTGCCAAGGTCGAGCAGGCGCGGCTTCTGGATGATCGTCAACACGTCGGCCAGCGCCTGGTGATCGCCGGACGGAAAGACGTAGCCGGACACCTCGTTGGTGACCAGTTCCGGCAGTGAAGTGCAGTTGCTGGCAATCACCGGCAGCCCCATGGCCATGCCTTCCAGCGGCACCATGGCAAAGCCTTCCCAGCGACTCGGCACGATCAGCGCATCGGCTTTCTGATACAGCGCCTGCACTTCACTCGGCGTCACCCAGGGCAGGTACTCGACCGAATCCATCGGCGGGCACTCGACCGAATCCTCGTTGACCGCGCTGCCGACCACGGTGAGTTTCAAGTCGTTGCGGTTGACCTTGGCGTAGGCCTTTAGCAGCACGTCGAAGCCTTTCTGGTAATCCAGACGCCCGACGAACAACAGATGAATCGGCTCGGCGCCAGCGCTTTTCGGCGCGTCATCCTTGTGATGAATGCCGTTGTAGATCAGCTTCATGCGCTTGCGCTCGATGCCGAAACGCGCGGCTTTATCCAGCTCGTACTGGCTGACGCAGATGATCACGTCGGTGACTTTCTGCAGCACCCGCTCGATCCACGCATAGACCTTCTGCTTGGTCGGCGAGCTTTCCATCAGGAACGAAAACGCATGGGGGCAGTAGACGATTTTCGGCTTGCGCCATGGTCGCAACAGCACGCACACAACACGGCCGATCACGCCGGAAAAGGTGCTGTGCAAATGCACCACGTCGGGTTTTTCCTTGAGCAGCACCTGGCTCAGACGCCAGGCGAAACGCAGCAGAGACGGCACGTTGCGGCCGCTGCGCGGGAAGGTGCGCACCTGCTGCGGGGCGATACCGTGCAGCTCTTTGGCCTGATCCTCGGGCACCAGATAGACCAGTTGATAATTCGCCGCGTCATCTTCGGGGATGCCGAGATCGTGCGGATCACCGTCGCCACGCCACCTTTGATCGTCTCTGCCACGTGCAGTATTTTTTCACAACTCACCCACTTCAAACAGGAAAGAACAATCGGCAACCATCAGGATTTGTCGGACGCGTATTCGTAGTTGTAATAGCCAGTGCCGCCGTAATAGCTGGCCGCACGCTTCTCGACGCCGTTGAACACCGCGCCTTTCAACTCGATGCCGTTCTGGGCGAAGCGGCGAATGGTCAGTTCGATCTCTTTGGCCGGGTTCACCCCGAAGCGGGTGACGATCAGGCTAATCCCAGCCTCGCGACCGACGATGGCGGCATCGGTCACCGCCAGCAGCGGCGGCGTGTCGATGATCACCAGGTCGTAGCGCTCGCTGAGTTGCGCAAGCAGCTCACGGAAGTTGGCGTGCATCAGCAATTCGGAAGGATTGGGCGGCACTTGCCCCCGGCTGATGAAATGCAGGTTGTCGACTTCGACTTTGTTGATCGCCTGCTCAAGGGTGCAGCGCTTGACCAGCAGGTCGGACAAACCATTGCTGATCGGCGTGTTGAGGGTTTTGTGCAGGTGCCCTTTGCGCATGTCGGCATCGATCAGCACCACGCGCTGGCCGCTGAGGGCCATGACCGCCGCAAGGTTGGACGAAACGAAGGTCTTGCCGACCTGCGGGCTCGGGCCGGAAATCATGATGCGGTTGTTGGTCGAGTCGAGCCCGGCAAAGTGCAGGCAGGTGCGCAGGCTGCGGATCGATTCGATCGACAGATCGGTCGGGTTGCGCAGCGCCAACAGATACGCTGGTTTGTCGACGCCATCGCGGGCGCGGCCCTTTTGTTGTCCTCTTCCTCCTGCAAGGCGCTGTAGGGAATCGACGCATACACCGGCAGGCCCAACTGCTCGATGCCTTCTGGACCTTCAAGGCCTCGGCTGAGGGATTTGCGCAGCAGCACCAGCGCCACGCCGACAAACGCGCCGAGCAATGTCGCGATCAGCACGATCAGTGGTTTCTTCGGTTTGATCGGATTGGTCAGGTCGACATCGGCAGTGTCGATCAGGCGCACATTGCCAACGGCCCCGGCGCGGACGATGTCCAGTTCCTGAGATTTGTTAAGCAACTGCGTGTAGATCTGCGAAGCCACCTCGACGTCGCGGGTCAGGTTGAGCAATTCCTGCTGGGTGGCAGGCAGGTCTTGAACCTTGCCTTCGAGGGATTTCTGCTGCTGGGTCAATTCGCCGATCTGCGTCATCAAGGCGCGATAGGCCGGGTGCTGTTTGGTGAACTTGCGATCGAGCTCGGCCTGCTGCATTTTCAGTTCGGAGATGCGCGTTTCCAGCGCTACCGACTGGCCCAGCACCGACTGGGTTTCCAGCGAGATATTCACGGTCTTGCCGTGGGTCTGGTAGGCATTCAAGGCGTCGCTGGCCTTGGCCAGATCACGCTTGACCTGCGGCAACTGGCTTTGCAGGAAGGCCAGGCTCTGCGCGGCTTCCGCCGAAGTGCGGCGTACGTTCTGTTCGACGTAGAGCGAGGCGATCTTGTTGAGGATCTTCACCGCCTCGGCCGCGTCGGAGCTGGCCAGCGCCAGACGAATGATCCCCGACTCCTTGCCCTGTTCGGAGATATCCAGCGCGTCCTGATAGCCCTGAATGGTCACGATGCGTGGATTGCGCACCACTTGAAAACGCGTGCCGGGGTTGGCTGCCAGTTGCGCGATCTGCCCTTCTACGCCGTCGTTGGCAAACGCTTCGCCAGCCACACCTTCGGCGAGCAGATTGTCGTTTTCATCAAACAGCTGGAAGCGCTGCTGCTCGCCGGCGATCAGGGTGAGTTTCTTGCCGAGCAGATCTTTCGGCAACTCCAGCCGAGAGAACTCCAAGCGCTCACCGCCCCAGGCATAACTGTTAAAACCGAAACGCGGCGGCGCAACGCTGGTTTCGCTGTCACCGCGATAGCGCCGCGAAAGGAAGCCGCCGATCACTGGGAAAGTGTTGGGGGTGACGTCGATATCCAGGCGCAGGTCGTCAACGGTTTTGCCGATCACTGCGCGGGATTTGATAATGCCGATTTCGGTCACCGACGGCGATTGCCCGCCGAGCATGCTGTTGAGGTCGGAGAAACCGAGCATGTCGTTCTTTTTCGGTTCGACCTGCACCAGCGCGTTCGCCAGGTACACCGGCGTTGCCAGCACCGCATAGGCGACGCCGGTGACCATGAAGGCACCGGTCAGCGCACCGATCAGCCACTTCTGGTCGATCAGGCTGCCGAAGATGCCGAGCAGATCAATACTGTCTTGATCATTGTCGCGGGTGCCGATTACGGACGGTAACTGCATAAGTCTGTTCTTACCATTTACTGTTCTGAAGAAGATTCATCAATTCGCGAGACGCTTCGCCCATGAACTAACCGCATCTTCAATCAATGCGTGGGCATGAATAAACGCGGCTTTGCCTTGACGATACGGATCATGTATTTCGCGCTCGCTCTGCCATTTACCGAGCAGAAACACTTTGCCTCTGGCGTGTGAGGCAATCTTCAGCACTTGATTAATGTGGGCCTTTTCCATGACGAGGATCAGGTCCGAGTCATTGACGATATCCGACGTCAACTGCCGCGCCTTGAAGGCCTCGGCACAATGCCCGTGTTCTTCGAGAACCTGCCGCGCTGAGGCCTCGACCCCTCGCCCACGCGCGCGGACAGGCCAGCGGAGGACACAGTGATGGCGGCAGGGGCCAGCGCGTTGCGCAGCAGCAGTTCAGCCGTCGGACTTCGGCATATATTGCCCACGCAGACAACGAGGATCTTTTTGAACAAGTCTTGCATTCCTGTGTAATATCAAACAGCCAACATGCCGTGAAAGTTAATGAACCCTCACGACTTTCCTGCACTCAGAAATAGCTTCGCCCTGTTAGTACAGGAACATTAAGTACCACAGCGTTTTAAGCCGCCCCAACCACAATTAGCGGACTAAAAATAACTGTGATTTTCAGTTGCTGTTTTCCTGACAAAAAATAACATTCACGCACTTAGTGCCATCATCGTTATCGGAAATTGAGTAACGGGATAAACATTCGTAGTTGTCATTCTCTTCAGGAGAGCAGACATGAAAACAGCACAGCGCAATAAACTCGCCGCCTTAGCCCTGATGGCGCTCGGTGCCACCAGTCAGGTTCACGCCAGTGAGCTGTTCCCCAACCTTCCAGCGAAAACCATCGGCGTTCAGGTGAAGATCCAGAGCTTCACCGCTGCCGATGCCGCGCAAATCAAGGCAGCAGGCTTCAGCTTTGTGCGCTTCGGCGTGTGGAGCGACAGCCTCACCGCCAAGACTTATCAAAAACAGGTCAGCGACGCCTTCGCCGCCGCCGCTTCCGCCGGGCTTCCGGTGCTGCTGACAGTGCGCGCAATCAAGGCACTGCCGGCCACATCGCCCGAGGAGCTGAACGCCGCCGGCGGTAAGTTCGCCAACGCCGTGACCGGGCTGGAAAAATCCTGGAGTTCGCAATTGGTGGCGATCGAAATCTGGAACGAACCCGACCTGGAAACCTATTGGCCGACGCGCAATTTCGACACCACTTTCGTGCCGTTCATGGCTGGCATGTGCAAGGCCTTCGAAGGCCAGCCGCAGATGACACCACGGGTCGGCTTCGGCTTCGCTCGGCCGCCAAGCGCAGGCTCGGCTTCGACGGTGGCGATGAAAAGTATCGTCAGCGATTACCCCAAATGCCTGAACGCCGTTTCCTATCATCCTTATGGCATGACCGCCACGCAGATCAGCAACGCGCAGACGTTCATCCAGCAGAATTTCAATCTGCCGGGGGTGATCAGTGAATGGGGATTTCGGCCCTCGCCTCAAACGGCGGGCCTGAGGGACAAGCGACCAAGATCAACGCGTTTATCGCTGACGTTAAACGTCTGAATATCCCGCTGACTTCTATCTATGAATGGAGGAACAGTGATTCCGGCAGCAATGATCGTGAGAAGAACTTCGGCTTTCTCACCTCCGACGGCCAGCCAAAACCGGCACGCTTGTCCGTGGAAGGTCTGTTGAACGCCGAGTAGGTCGTGGGCAACCGGTCTGTTCACAGGTCGGTTGCTTTGAACCTGTGGGCTGTTTTGGCATCGTATTCAGCGACACCGCGCCCCACCTTTCAAACAATCGTTTTCAGGTTGTTGCCGCAGGGGCCATCGATCCACGAATGCACCCTTGAGTGCCCGTCAGCGCTCGGGTAATGTCTTCAGACCCATAGGATAGAGCACGCCCATGACTTCCAAGCTGGAACAACTCAAACAGTTCACCACCGTGGTTGCCGACACCGGCGACTTCGAAGCGATCGCCCGAGTCAAACCGACCGATGCCACCACCAACCCTTCCCTGCTGCTCAAGGCTTCGGCCATTCACGGCTACGCCGAACTGCTGAACGATTGCGTTCGCGACTGCAAGGGCGATGTCGGCCTGGCCAGCGACCGTTTCGGCGTCGCAGTGGGCAAGGAAATTCTCAACGTGGTTCCGGGCCGCATCTCCACCGAAGTGG
Source organism: Pseudomonas sp. B21_DOA (assembly GCA_030544685.1). Classification (NCBI taxonomy): domain Bacteria; kingdom Pseudomonadati; phylum Pseudomonadota; class Gammaproteobacteria; order Pseudomonadales; family Pseudomonadaceae; genus Pseudomonas; species Pseudomonas sp. B21_DOA. The sequence goes on from CP086683.1 coordinate 4,922,338, forward strand.
ATGCGCGTCTGTCCTTCGACCAGGATGCGATCCTCAAGCGTGCGCATCGTCTGATCGAGCTGTACGACAAGGCTGGCGTCAGCCGCGACCGCGTGTTGATCAAGATCGCCTCGACCTGGGAAGGCATTCGCGCTGCCGAGATCCTCGAGAAGGAAGGCATCCAGACCAACCTGACCCTGCTGTTCTCCTTCGCCCAGGCCGCCGCCTGCGCCGATGCCGGGGTGTTCCTGATCTCGCCGTTCGTGGGCCGCATCTACGACTGGTACAAGAAGGCCAACGGCAACGACTACACCGGCGCCGATGATCCTGGCGTGCAGTCGGTGACGCGCATCTACAACTACTACAAGGCCAATGACTACAAGACCGTGGTCATGGGCGCGAGCTTCCGCAACATCAACCAGATCGAACAACTGGCCGGCTGCGATCGCCTGACCATCAGTCCGGAACTGCTGGAGAAGCTGGCCGCCGACACCGGCAAGCTGGAACGCAAACTGGCGCCGGGCAATACCGGTGAAGCGCGTCTGAGTCTCAACGAAGCGCAATTCCGCTGGTTGTCCAACGAAGACGCGATGGCCACCGAGAAACTGGCTGAAGGCATCCGTCAGTTCGCCCGCGACCAGGAGAAGCTGGAAGCGTTGCTGCAGGCCAAGCTGTGATTTGAGTTTGTAGAATGCAAAAAGGGCGAACCTGTGAGGGTTCGCCCTTTTTTATGGTAAGCGCTGATCAAAATGTGGGAGCGAGCCTGCTCGCGAAGAGCCCGGCCCATGCTTCCTCAATTCACTGGATCAATGCCGCTCCAGCGCATTCACCAGATCATGAAACGCTTCCCGATTGGAATCGTTCAGGCCCATGAGAATCTTGTGCGCTTCCAGCACTTTGATTCGCACCACTTCTTCCGACTGATCCTGATCCGGCAGGTCGTCCAGGCACTCCGGGCACGGCACCGGGTGGTTGACGATGTTGAACACCTGCTCAAAGCCCATCGATTGCAGCAGACGGGTGATGTCTTCGTGGGTGGTGACAACCGTCGGCAACAGACCGACCTTCTGCCGCGACAGGATCGACAGTTTGGCCAACAGGCCCAACGTCGTGCTGTCGATGCTGCGGGTTTCGGTCAAATCGATCACGATCGCGTTGAAATTCAACGCGGTGAAGATTTTCTCAATAGTCGCATCCAACGCCGAACACAGGGTCAGGCGAACTTCACCGACGAACTTCAGGACAAAGGTGCCGTCCTGCTCGGCGAACTGGATTCTACCGGTACTCATTGAAGATTCCTGCTCAACACCAACAGGGCGATATCATCCGGCATCTCCCTAGCGTGGCCAAACCAAACACTTGCCGCAGACCATCCAGGCTGCCGCCCGCTGACTTCACCCGTTCAGGCAAAGCAGCCTCTTTTTCTTTGAGCGTTGCTTCTGGCAAAAGGTCCAGAATGCCATCAGACATCAGCGTCAGGCTGAACGTCGGCGGCAGCTCAAGCACGTGGTCTTCGTAGGTGGCTTCATTGAACAGCCCCACCGGCAGGCCACGGCCCTCGAGATAACGAACACTGTCAGGCGTGTACAACACAGGCAAAGGCAGATGGCCGCCAATGCTATAGGTCAACAAACCGGTCTCCTCGTCGATGACTCCACCGACCATTGTGACGTGTTTACCCAGCTTACAACTGATCAGCCCCGGTTGATATGACCGAGCACTTCCGAAGGTTTGAACTCCGGCAAGGTACCGCTGCGTTTCGATTCGAAGAGCAAACGCGTGGTCATGAACTTCAACAGCACGGTGACGAAGGCTGATGACGCGCCATGCCCGGAAACATCCGCCAGGTAAAACGCGACCCGGCGCTCGTCGACGCGGAAATAGTCGACAAAATCACCCGACAGGTACAACGACGGGATGATCTGGTGGGCAAAGTGGAATTCGTCGATGCTCCACGGGCTTTCCGGCAGCATGTTCATCTGCACCTGGCGACCGGCGTTCTGGTCCTCCTGGAGCAGGTTCAGGCTGGCTTCGAGCTCGCGGTTGGCCTTCTCCAGCTTCTCGCGGTAACGCTGGTTTTCCAGCAGCAGCCGCGCTCGATCCAGGGCCCGACGCACAGAATGCTCGAGCACAGCCAGATCTTCGAGAGGCTTGATCAGGTAATCCGCCGCGCCCAGGCGCAGGGCCTCGACCGCGTCGTTCATCACCCCGGCACCCGAGACGACGATAACTGGCGTCTCTGGCGAGCGCTCGGTGACCTGACGGATCAGTTCGAGACCGCCCATCTGCGGCATGCGCAGATCGCAGATGACCAGATCGGGCTCGTCTTGCTCGAATACCTGAAGACCCTGTTGACCGTTGCCGGCCTGCAGGACGCTGAAACCACTGTCTTCCAGATAGGCCGCGAGGCTCGCGCGCACTACCTCGTCATCATCGATTATCAGCAGCGTGGCACTGGTTTTTGGCATGTGGGCAAACGGCGCCAGAATTAGGTTGGCGTAGTGAGCGGGGCAACGGCCCTGCGCAGACTACTGGATTCGCTTTCTAGCCTCTCTGCTGCAGCACTTTCAAGCATTCGCCTGGCGCGCGGTTTTAAACAGAGGTGCCCTTCTAAGGCGCAGACGGTACTCCCATCCGCAGAGCGTTTCAAGCATGCGCCGATTGTCGCTTGACGACTTTGTTTGTCAAATCACCGGGAGTTATAAGAACCGCCCCAAGCGTAACCCGATGGAAGGTAGCGACGGTCACTGGCGTTGCTCTGCCGCGCACAAAAAAGGCGACCCGAGGGGTCGCCTTTCTGTCACCGGTCGAAATCAGAAATCGTCTTCGACCTGACCGTCCTTCACCTTGAACTCGCGGTTCTGCAGGTAAGCATTGCGGATGAAGGTGTATTTGTCGCCACTGATCAGCTTCTCGCTCGACAGCAGGCTGGCGCGGGTGTCGACGATGTTCAGGCCGAAGATCGAGTTACGCGTCGGCACGTGATCGATGTAGCGGTACGCGCCGGTGAAGCTGTCGACGTATTTCGACGGTGCGTCACGCAGGGTGCTCGGCCCCATCAGCGGCAGCATCACGTACGGGCCGCTGCCTACGCCCCAGTAGCCCAACGTCTGACCGAAGTCTTCGTCGCTGCGGTTCAAGCCCATCTTGGTGCCGACGTCGAAGAAGCCGAGCAGACCGAAGGTGGTGTTGAAAATCAGTCGGGCAGTATCAACGCCAGCGGCAGCGGGTTTGGCCTGGAGAACGTTGTTCGCCAGGTTGGTGACGTCGCCGACGTTGCGGAACATATTGTGGATGCCGTCTTCAACGAATTGCGGAGTGATGAACTCATAACCCTGCGCCAATGGCTTCAGCGCGTAGGTGTCAACGAAGTCGTTGAACTGGAAAATCGGCCGGTTGACGCTTTCCCAAGGGTCTTCTTCGGTGGCCGCCTGGGTGGCGAACGGCGCCAGCAACAGGCTGGCACAAACACTTAGCTGAGTGAGCGAAGGGCTCCAGCGCATAGAAAAACTCCTTGGATTTGATACTGGCGCGGACGCTCGGCCCGTGCGTTGAGGCCGCTAGTATAAGCGTAAACGGCGATTTGGGCAGTGCGCCGCAGCAAGGATATGCAGGAAGTTTCCTACGCCGACTTTCACAGGGCTGTCATGCAACTGTCACCCGCGCGCCCTAGCCTTGAGCGTTATTTCAGGGACGTTGCCATGACACACGCCGAAACCTTGCCCGTCGCCGCGCCCCGCCTGACGGCCGTACTGTTCGGCCTCAGCGGCTGCCTGGTGGATTTCGGTGCACGGGCCGCGCAGCAGACCCTCGCCCAGACGCAACACACCGAAGCCACCCCTGGCGCACTCGATAGCCTGAAAAGCTTGCAGCGTCAGCAGATTCCCTGCGCATGGCTGGATGAGTTACCCCCTGCCCTCGCTCAGTCACTGGCCGCCTCGCTGCCGGACTGGATCAAGCCGACGCAACATTCAGCAACAATGAATCCATGGCCGGCGCCCAATGCATGCTGGCAAGCCTTGATGGATCTGAACATCGACCGACTCGATGGCTGCGTGCTGGTCAGCGGTGAGCCGCGCCTGTTGCAGGCCGGCCTGAATGCCGGGTTGTGGACGATTGGGCTGGCATCCTGTGGCTCGCTGTGCGGCCTGAGCCCGAGCGAGTGGCAGGCTCTGTCGCAAAAGGAGCGCGAACAGTTGCGCGGCAAGGCAACCGTGCAGCTGTTCAGCCTGGGCGTGCATTCGGTGATCGATCATCTCGGTGAACTCGACGCCTGTCTCGCCGATATCAGCCTGCGCCGCGCCAAAGGCGAAAAGCCCTGATCGGCGTCATGCAGGTTTACCCAGAGTGGATTAATCTAAAGGTCAGCCATAGACCTTTGGCGCGCGGCTGCGGTCAATGCCAGTGCCTATTGATAAAAGGAAACCACCATGCCCGCCCAAGAACTGCAAAAACAGCTCGATACCCTGCGCGAGCAGCTGGAACACAATCCACCGCTGTCGGAAGCCGAGCGTGAGGATCTGCATGCGCTGATGGCGCAGATCGAATCGGAAATCCAGCTGGAAACTGCCACCCAGGACGCGAGCATCGCCGACGGCGTGAACCTGGCGGTCGAGCGCTTCGAAGTCGAACACCCGGCAATCGCCGGCACCCTGCGCAACATCATGAATACGCTGGGCAGCATGGGCATCTGACGCCCGCCGCACAAAAAAGCCCTGCCAGCGATGGCAGGGCTTTTTCATTTGCAAAATGTGCATGCAAGCCCTTGTGGGAGCGAGCCTGCTCGCGAAGGCGTCGTGTCAGTCGACATCATCGTTGAATGACACACCGCATTCGCGAGCAGGCTCGCTCCCACATTGGATATCGCACATTCCGGATCTTATTGACGTACGAGGCGATGATTCGGCAGCTGTACGCTTTCGGTACTGCGATACGGGTTGATATCCAACCCGCCGCGCCGAACATAGCGCGCAAATACCGTCAGTTTCTCCGGCTTCAGCAACCGCTGCAGATCAAGAAAAATCCGCTCAACGCATTGCTCGTGGAAATCCGAGTGCTGGCGGAAGCTGACGATGTATTCCAGCAGGCTGGCGTGATCCAGCGCCGCGCCGCGATATTCCACCACGACGCTGCCCCAGTCCGGCTGGCTGGTCACCGGGCAGTTGGATTTGAGCAGGTGGCTGTGCACGCTCTCCTCGACCACGCGGGAATTGTCGCAACGCAGCAGCTCCGGACGCGGGTGCTCATAATTGCTCACGCTGATATCCAGATCATCGATGCACACGCCCGGCAACGCCACCACGCCTTCAGCTTCCACGTCTTTCAGACTGCGAACGCGAACGCCCACCGGTTTGCCGGCAGCGGCGGACAGATCCTTGACCAGCGTCGCTTCCAATGTGCTGACGTCGGCGAATGGCGTCTGGTTCAGCGAGTTCAGGTACAGCTTGAACGACTTCGACTCGATGATGTTCGGCGAGTCCGCCGGAATGCTGAATTCGGCGATCGCCACCACCGGTTTGCCCGAGGGAAGCAGCCACGACAGCTCGAAGCAGTTCCAGAAATCCACGCCTTTATACGGCAGGGTTTCGGCGCTCAGGCCCAGCTCGGCCCATTTCGCGGTGCGCGGAATCGGGAACAGCAGGGACGGCGTGTAGGTGGCGATGTATTCGCTGGATTTGCCCAGCGGCGAATGTTCGGCTGCGGGATGCATGGCGGAAACCTGACTGAAGAATCAGCGGATTCTACCAGCCTTTGCCCGCGCCTTTGAGTGCTTACTGACTGACTGTCAGTTTGCCAACCATGCCCGCCTGATAATGCCCGGGAATATTGCAGGCAAACTCGAGCGCCGTGGCCTTGCTGAAGGTCCAGGTCAACTCGGCGGTTTTACCGGGCTCGACCAGTACACTGTTGGGGTCGTCATGCTGCATGCCGTGGCCCATCGCCGCGTGATCCATGCCCGCCATGTCGTGGGACATTTCTTTCATGCCGGTAGGCGTGAGCATGCCGCTCTGCTGCATCTGCAACATTTCCTGCTGGTGGCTGGCATGCATCGCCGCATCACCGAGGTTGAATTCGTGCAGCAACTGGCCTTTATTCACCAGCACAAAGCGAATGGTCTCACCGGCCTTGACCTGTATGGCTTTCGGGTCGAAGTTCATGTCGCCCATGACGATTTCGATAGTCCGCGTGGCTAGGCTCGCGGCTGCCGGCTTGCCGAACGCGAAGGCGTGCGCCGGGGTCGCCGAAACAGGCGAACTCAATGCCAGCAGACAGGCAGCTAACGTCAGGGATGTACGATAAAACATGGTCACGCTCCAACAAGAGAAGGTTCAGCCTGTGGGAAACTCTAACCACCCCGCGCTGGCATCGACCTGACAGGCAGATTACAACTTTGTCAGCTTGGTGCTTATCGCCGGATCTCACGGTATAACGCCCTCGCCCTTCTACATACCATCCCCGCCCGAGTCGCCCATGAAACTGTTGATCGTCGAAGACCAAGCGAAAACCGGCCAATACCTGCGCCAGGGTTTGACCGAGGCCGGGTTCAATACCGAGCTGGTGGCTGACGGCATCAGTGGCCAGCAATTGGCGTTGAGCGGCGAGTACGCGCTGTTGATCCTCGATGTGATGCTGCCCGGGCGCAGTGGCTGGCAGATTCTCCAAGCGGTGCGCAGCGCCGGCCTCGCCACGCCGGTACTTTTTCTTACTGCCAAAGACGCCGTGGAGGACAGGGTTCACGGCCTCGAATTGGGCGCCGACGATTATCTGGTCAAGCCATTCGCCTTCTCCGAATTGCTCGCGCGGGTGCGCAGCCTGTTGCGGCGCGGCAGCGCAGTCGCCCAGGAAACCAGCCTGCAACTGGCCGATCTGCGCCTGGACCTAATCCGCCGCCGCGTCGAACGCAACGGCCAGCGCATAGACCTGACCGCCAAGGAATTCGCCCTGCTGGAAATGCTCCTGCGCCGTCAGGGTGAGGTCCTGCCCAAATCGCTGATCGCCTCGCAGGTTTGGGACATGAATTTTGACAGCGACACCAATGTCATCGAAGTGGCGATCCGCCGCTTACGCCTGAAGATCGACGATGACTTTCCCAACAAGTTGATCCACACCGTGCGCGGCATGGGCTACGTGCTCGAAGTGCGTTCGCTGTGATGCGTCGTTTGTCCTTGAGCACGCGCCTGGCCCTGTTGTTTGCCGCCTGCACTGCGGTGGTCTCGCTGTTCGCCGGGGTGCTGTTCGACCGCGCCAGCGAGGCGCACTTCATCGAGCTTGATCAGCAACAACTGGAGACGAAACTGATCGGCCTGCGCCGCGCCTTACAGGATCTCCAACCTGCCCAGCGCGAGGCGCGGCTGGCCGATGAACTCAGCCGTCAGGCCGATCTGTCGTTGCGCATCACCAGTGGCGATGGTCAGCACTGGTATGACAGCTCGGTGCAGATTCCGAAGAATCTGCCGCTGCAAACCGGCCTGTCGACGATCAGCCATGACGGCACCGATTACCGCGTATTGCGCGCCCCACTCTATCCGGACACAGCGGATTCGCCGCAACTCACGCTGCTGCTGGACATCACCCATCACCAGCATTTCCTTGCGCGCATGCAGCATCTGATCTGGCTGACCGTCGGCCTGTCAGCGCTGGCTACCGCCCTGCTCGGTGCCTGGGCCGCGCGCAGTGGTCTGCGCCCGTTGCGCCGAATGAGCGCCGTGGCTCGTGGGATTTCCGCGCAATCGCTGAATGCCCGACTGCCTGAAGAGAAGATGCCGCCAGAACTTGCCGAAATGGCCTACAGCTTCAACGCCATGCTCGCACGCCTCGACGACTCGTTTCAGCGCCTCTCGGCGTTCTCCGCCGACATTGCCCATGAGCTGCGCACACCGTTGTCGAATCTGCTGACCCACACCCAGGTCACCCTCACCCGCCCACGGGCACTGGAGGACTACCGCGAAGCGCTGCACAGCAACCTCGAAGAACTGCAATGGATGGCGCAACTGGTCAACGACATGCTCTACCTGGCCAAGGCTGACCACGGCTTGCTGATGCCCAAGCGCGAACCGCTGGAACTGGCGGATGAAGCTGACATGCTGCTGGAGTTTTTTGCGCCATTGGCGGAAGACGCTGGCTTGAGTCTCAGCCGTGAAGGTGAGGCGCGAATCGACGGTGATCGCGGCATGTTACGCCGGGCCTTGTCGAATCTGCTGGATAACGCGCTGCGGTTCGCCCCGGCTGAGGGATACGTTCGCTTGAGCATCGTCGACGAGGCGAAAGCCGTGCGCGTCTGCGTCGAGAACAGTGGTGAGGGGATTTCAGCGCAGGTGCTGCCACGTTTGTTCGACCGCTTCTATCGGGCGGATCCGGCGCGGCAGGAAGGTAGCAGTGAACATGCGGGGTTGGGGCTGGCGATTACTCAGTCGATCGTGCGGGCACATGGCGGGACGATTCATTGCGAATCTGAGGCGGGCTGGACGCGGTTTGTAATCGAGTTGCCTCGGACCTGATCGTTCCCACGCTCTGCGTGGGAATGCAGCCCAGGACGCTCCGCGTCCCTTCAAGAGCCGAACGCAGAGCGTCCGTTGAGGCATTCCCACGCAGAGCGTGGGAACGAGCATGGAGTCGCTTACGAATATCTCAACGCATGCGCCGGCTCGATCTTCGCCGCCCGCCACGCCGGATACACCGTCGCTAGAAAGCTCAGAATGAACCCCGCCGAGCAGATCAACAGCACATCCCCACCCTGCAGTTCCGAGGGCAGATTGCTGACGAAATACACGTCCGAACTGAAGATATGCTGCCCGCTGACTCGCTCGATCCAGCCCACGATCTGACTGACATTCAGCGCGGCAATCACGCCCAGCACGCCGCCAATGATGGTGCCGACAATACCGATCACCGTGCCCTGCACCATGAAGATCGCCATGATCTGGCGTGGCGTGGCGCCGATCGTGCGCAGGATCGCGATGTCGGCGCCCTTATCGTTCACCACCATGATCAGCGTCGCGATGATGTTGAACGCCGCCACCGCGACGATCATCAGCAACAGCAGGCCGATCATGGTTTTTTCCATCTTCATCGCGCTGAACAGGCTGCCTTGGGTGTGGGTCCAGTCGTCAGCCTTGAAGTCGGCACCGAGGCCACCGGCAATGTCTGCGGACACCTTTGGCGCCGCATACAGATCCTTGACCGCCAGGCGCACGCTCTGCACCTGATTCGGCTGCCAGTGCTGCATGGTCGCGGCGTCGGCGACGTGGATCAGGCCCATCGAGCCGTCCAGCTCGGCGCCGACCTTGAACACGCCCACCACATTCAGGCGCTGCATGCGCGGGGTGATACCGCCCGGCGCGGTGCTGACTTCCGGGACGATCAGGGTGATCTTGTCGCCGACATTGAGGCGGAAACGCCGCGCAGTGATTTCACCAATCACCACACCGAATTCGCCCGGCTTCAAGGCATCGAGACGACCCTGGACGATATGCTGGGCAACGATCGACACCTTGCCTTCCTGCGCCGGATCAACGCCGCTGATCTGGATCGGCTGCATCGAACCCTTGTAGGACAGCATGCCTTCCATCTCGGTGAACGGCACGGCGGCGGTCACTTCGGGATTTTTCATCGCGGCAGCGGCCACCGGCTGCCAGTCGTCGATCGGCTTGACGCCAACGATGGTCGCATGGGGCACCATGCCGAGGATGCGCGAGCTCATTTCGCGCTGGAAGCCGTTCATCACCGACAGCACCACGATCATTGCCAGCACGCCGAGGGCGAGGCCGATCATCGAGGTCATCGAAATGAACGAAACAAAGCGATTGCGGCGCTTGGCGCGGGTATAGCGCGTGCCGATAAAGATCGATAACGGTCTGAACATTCGCTGGGGCACCGTATAGAAATAAAAGACCCGGCGCCGTTACGAGCGCCGGGTTTCAGCCAGTCAGATGGGAGTCAGGCAGCCTTCCTGCAGCTGCAGGACGCGGTCCATCTGGCGAGCCAGGTTCATGTCATGCGTCACCACCAGGAACGCCGTGCGCATCGACGTGCTCAGCTCCAGCATCAGGTCCTGAATGCCTTCGGCGGTGTGCAGGTCGAGGTTGCCGGTCGGCTCATCGAGCATCACCAGCCCCGGGTTGTTGACCAGGGCGCGGGCGATGGCGACGCGCTGACGTTCGCCACCGGACAGCTCGGCCGGTTTGTGTTCCAGACGATGGCCGAGACCGACGCGCTCCAGCAATGCCGTGGCACGCTGACGCGCCTCCGGGATGGCGGTCTTGCCGATCAACAGTGGCATGCAGACGTTTTCCAGCGCGGTGAATTCCGGCAGCAAATGGTGAAACTGATAAACGAAACCGAGGGCGCGGTTGCGCAGCAGGCCACGCTTTTTCTCGCTTAATGCCGACAGCTCCTCGCCGTCGAGCCAGACACTGCCTTTGCTCGGCGTATCGAGACCGCCGAGCAGGTTGAGCAAGGTACTTTTGCCGGAACCGGATTTACCCACGATCGCCACACGCTCGCCCGGGTGCAACTCCAGTTGCAGGCCGGCCAGCACTTCTACCGACTCAGGGCCCTCCTCGTAGGATTTGCCCAGGTTACGGCAGCTCAGAATTGCTTGTTCACTCATGCCCGACTCACTCATAACGTAACGCCTCCGCCGGCTGGGTGCGCGCGGCACGCCAGGCGGGATACAGGGTGGCGAGGAAACTCAGGACCAACGCAGCGGCGCAGACCATGACGACGTCCTGGCTCTGTACCTGCGAAGGAAGATAATCAATGAAATACACGTCAGCATTAAGGAACTTGTGGCCGATCAGCCCTTCAAGCGCCGAAATGGCCGCACTGACATTCAGCGCCGCAAGGATCCCGACTACCGCGCCAATGGCCGTGCCGACCACCCCGATCACCGTGCCCTGCACCATGAACGTGCGCATGATCGTGCCCGGAGTGGCGCCAAGAGTACGCAGAATGGCGATGTCGCCCTTCTTGTCGTTCACCACCATCACCAGCGTGGAAATGATGTTGAACGCGGCGACGGCGACGATCAGCAGCAACAGCAGCCCGATCATGGCTTTTTCCATGCGGATCGCCTGATACAGGTTGCCGTGGGTGCGGGTCCAGTCGCGGGCGTAGTAATGATCTTCGCCGAGCTGCTGGGCAATGTTCCACGCCTCGCGCGGGGCCTGGAATAGATCGTCGAACTTCAGCCGCAGGCCCTGCACCTGATCGGCTTTCCAGCGGTGCATTTTCGCCAGATCCTGCAGATTGGTCACGCCGAGGTAGCCGTCGAGCTCACCGGCGCCGACATGGAAAATCCCGACCACGGTGAAGCGCTTCATGCGCGGGAACATCCCGGCCGGGGTCACGCTAACCTCGGGCGCAACGAAAGTAACCTTGTCGCCGATGCCGACGCCGAGCTTGGTCGCCGCCTTGTCGCCGATGACGATGCCGAAGCTGCCCGGTGTCAGTTCGTCGAGTTTGCCCTGCTTCATGAAGTTGTCGATGATCGACACATTGCGCTCGAGCGCAGGATCAATGGCATTGAGCAACACCTTGGAAACCTGACCGTTGTTGGTCAGCAGGCCCTGCATCTGGGTGAACGGCGCCACCGCCGTCACCTGCCGGTTCTGCCTAACCTTGTCGGCCAGGCTCTGCCAGTCATTGATCGGCTCGCCGGTCTCGAGAGTAGCGTGGGGCACCATGCCCAGCACGCGGGTGCGCATCTCATGATCGAAGCCGTTCATCACCGACAGCACGACGATCATCACGACCACGCCAAGGGCGAGCCCGATCATCGAAGTCAGGGAAATGAATGACACAAAATGATTGCGACGCTTTGCACGGGTATAACGCGTGCCGATAAATACGAAGAGAGGTCTGAACATGTCGGGGCTTGTTCGGAGGGAAAAGGAACGTCCTTGTGGCGGGGGTCGAAAACCAGCTTTACACTCAGACCACCGCCGCTACCATGGGTTCGCCATGTCGACATTAGATGAAGAAGATCGCCGCGAATACTACCGTATCGAGGACACGATCGCACTGGAAATTCGGCCCCTGTCCGCTCCCGAAGCCGCAGGCCAGGAAGTGTTGCAGGATGCTTCCCCGCTCTTCAACCTGCTCAGCGAACTGCACCTGAGCGAATTCGAGTCGCAGCACCTGTTGCGGCAGATCAGCGAGCGCGACCGCGCCATCGCCGCGTTCCTCAAATCGCAGAACAAACGCATTGACCTGCTCAGCCAGGTGATCGCCCTGACCGTGCTCGGCCACATCGGCGAGCCGCAGCCGGTGATCATCTCCGAGGGCGGGATCGACTTTCAGTACCCGACCCCGATTGCCACCGGCGCGCACCTGTCGGTAAAACTGGTGCTGATGCCGCAGGCGCTTGGCCTGCTGCTGCGCGCTCGGGTCACCCATTGCGACCCCAAGGGCGATGGCTATGACGTCGGCACCGAGTTCGAGCGTCCGACCGATGCTCAGCGCCAGTTGCTCGCGCGCTACATTTTGCAGAAGCAGGCCCAGGAACGCCGTCTGGCCCGCGAACAGAACGAATCTGGCATTTAACTTAAGGAAGCACCGTGACCCTCATCTACGGCCACCGCGGCGCCAAGGGCGAAGCACCGGAAAACACCCTGAGCAGCTTTCAGGAATGCCTCAAGCACGGCGTGCGCCGCTGCGAACTGGATCTGCACCTGTCCAAGGACGGCGAGCTGATGGTCATTCATGACCCGACGCTCAAGCGCACCACCGAGCGTCGCGGCAAAGTCGTCGAGCACACCGCCGCCGAACTGGTCACCTACGACGCGCGCAAGGGTGGCCCGGGCTGGATCAAGCCGTGCCCGATTCCGACGCTGGAAGAGTTGTTCGAGAAATGTGATTTCGAGCATTGGCAACTGGAAGTCAAAAGCGCTTCACGCACCCGCGCGGCGACTACCGTGCTGGCGATTCGCGAAATGGCTCAGCGCCACGGCCTGCTCGACAAGGTGACGATCACTTCGAGTTCGCGGGAAGTCTTGAAGGCAGCGCTGGACCTGGTGCCGGACGTGTCGCGTGGACTGGTGGCCGAATATGCCTGGCTCGACCCATTAAAGGTTGCAGCCAGTTATGGCTGCGAGATTCTCGCGTTGAACTGGACGCTGTGTACGCCGGAACGCCTGCAGAAGGCGCAGCGGCAGGGCCTGCATGTGTCGGTGTGGACCGTCAACGAGCCTGCACTGATGCGCAGACTCGCCGACTTCGGCGTTGACAGCCTGATTACAGACTTTCCCGGTTTGGCCACTGCCACCCTTGAGAATTGCTGAAATCGGTCTCCCCGGCCGGCTCAGGCCACCGGCCGGAGCCCGTCAAAAAAGCCGGTTGAGGCCGTCGTACGCCGCTACCCGATAGGCTTCGGCCATGGTCGGGTAGTTGAACGTCGTGTTGACGAAATACTTCAGGGTGTTCAGCTCGCCCGGCTGGTTCATGATCGCCTGACCGATGTGAACGATCTCCGACGCCTGATAACCGAAGCAGTGCACGCCGAGCACTTCCAGCGTTTCGCGGTGGAAGAGAATCTTCAGCATGCCCTGCGGCTCGCCGGCGATCTGCGCCCGCGCCATGCTCTTGAAGAAGGCCTTGCCGACTTCGTACGGCACCTTGGCCTGAGTCAACTCCTGCTCGTTCTTGCCGATCGAGCTGATCTCCGGAATGGTGTAGATGCCGGTCGGCACGTCATTGACGAAGCGCCAACTGCCATTGTCGACGATGCTGCCGGCGGCCGAACGACCCTGGTCGTGGGCGGCACTGGCCAGGCTTGGCCAGCCGATCACGTCACCGGCGCCGTAGATGTTCTCTATGCAGGTGCGGTAGTTCTGGTCGACTTCGATCTGGCCACGGCTGTTGACCTTGACCCCGATGTTTTCCAGACCCAGCGTGTCGGTGTTGCCGGTACGGCCGTTGCACCAGAGCAAGGCGTCGGCCTTGATCTTCTTGCCGGATTTCAGGTGCAGGATCACGCCGTTGTCCACGCCTTCCACGCGGTCGTACTCTTCGTTATGACGCACGGTGATGTTGTTGTTGCTGAAGTGGTAGCTCAACGCCTGGGAAATTTCCGAGTCGAGGAAGCTCAGCAACTGGCCACGGTTGTCGACCAGCTCGACCAGCACACCCAGACCACTGAAGATCGATGCGTATTCGCAACCGATCACGCCGGCGCCGTAAACGATCAGTTTGCGCGGGGTGTGGCCGAGGCTGAGGATGGTGTCGCTATCGTAGATACGCGGGTGGTGGAAATCGATGTCCGCCGGGCGATACGGACGCGAACCGGTGGCGATGATGATGTGCTTGGCCACCAGCTTCTCGACCACACCGTTGCCGCAGACCACTTCGATGGTTTGCTCGTCGGCGAAGCTGCCGGTGCCGAAGAACACGTCGACGCGGTTACGGGCGTAGTAGCCGGTGCGCGATGCGACTTGTTTGGAAATGACTTTTTCGGCGCTTTTCAACACGTCCGGAAAGGAGAACCAGCGTGGCTCGCCGATCGCGCGGAACATCGGGTTGGTGTTGAACTGCATGATCTGCCGCACCGAGTGACGCAGTGCCTTGGACGGGATGGTGCCGAGGTGGGTGCAGTTGCCGCCGACCTGACGACGGCTGTCGACCATCGCGACCTTGCGCCCCGCTTTGGCGGCGTTCATTGCCGCGCCTTCTCCCGCCGGGCCGGAACCCAGTACCACCACGTCGTAGTTGTAGACAGCCATGCGTACTCCTCAGAACAGGCCGCGGTGCCAGCAGCACCGGCGGCTAAATCACGCCGAACGGCGGCGCGAAGGAACAATTGGGGGCCAGTAGAGAACCCGGACACAGTCTATAGAAGCGTCAACGCCGCGCACATTAACCCTTGGTCGCGTCGTAGGCTACTTTTGCCTGCACTACAACGCCAGCTTTCGTCTTGTCTTCGGTCAGTTTTTTCACCGACAAGCTGCGTAAATGCCTGACTGCTGCGGGTGACGAAACCTGTATCGGCACGCAAGACAAAGAATGCAGCAATGTCATGCTCTTGGGCATAGTCCCGCGCCCTTTCCGGCCCAAGAATCAGCAACAGCGTCGATAGTCCATCGGCCATCAACGCAGAAGGATGAATCACTGTGACTGACGCCAGGTCGTGTAGGACAGGTCGCCCGCTGCGTGCATCGAAGGTGTGGGAATAACGCCGCCCGTCCTGCAGAAAATAGTGGCGGTAGCCACCGGAGGTGGATACGCCGTAGCCATCGACATCGATAATCCGCTCCGCCACTTGCTGGTCATCGCGAGGCTCTTCGAGAGCGATGCGCCACGCTGAGCCATCCGGCTTCTTGCCGCGGGCTTTGAGTTCGCCCGTGGCTTCAACCAGATAATTGTCGATGCCCATGCCCTGCAATCTGGCGGCGATGGCATCCACGGCGTAACCGGCGGCAATACTGTTGAAGTCGACTTCGACGGCGGCGTCCTTGCACAACCGCTCGCCATCGATGCGCAGATGCTGATGGCCGACCCGCTGCATGACCTCGGCCACAGCGGCCGCATCAGGGATCTTTTCTTCGCGTCCTTGCGGGCCAAACCCCAGAGGTCCAGCAGCGGTTCCACGGTCAGGTCGTAGGAGCCTTCGCTTTGCGTTGAAAGCTGTTCGCCGATGCGGACCAATTCGAGCACCGCTGCCGGCATGGATTGGCAGCTGTCGGCAGGCAAGGCGTTGAAACGCTGGATGGCGGAGTCACTGCGGTAAGTCGACATCTGTTGATCGACGTCGCCGAGGATGCGCTCCACTTCACCGCGCACTTGCGCAGGATCGGCAACATCGGCGTGGCGCACGTACTTGACCGACCAGGTGCTGCCCATGGTCGAGCCGCCGACCTGTTCCAGGGAATCGCCGTTGTCGCAGCCGACCAAAGCCGCCGCCAAGACCACAAGCCCCCACCAGCGTCCAGTTAACAATTCTTCATCTCCCCGCAAAACCACGGCGGCCATTATGAACTACAAGCGCCCGCTCGCTTCCCCATGGCTGCAACGCCTTTATACAAATTGAACAGTGAGTACCTCCCATGTCCTCCACCACGGGCAAAGGCAAAGCGATCTTTCGCGTTGTCAGCGGCAACTTCCTCGAAATGTTCGACTTCATGGTCTACGGCTTCTATGCCACGGCTATCGCCAAAACCTTCTTCCCCACCGACAGCGCGTTTGCTTCGCTGATGCTGTCGCTGGCGACCTTCGGCGCCGGTTTCCTGATGCGCCTGCTAGGGGCGATTTTCCTCGGTGCCTATATCGACCGTCACGGACGGCGTAAAGGCCTGATCATCACGTTGGCGATGATGGCCGCCGGTACGGTGCTGATTGCCTGCGTGCCCGGCTACGCGACGCTCGGTGTCGCCGCGCCGCTGCTGGTGTTGTTCGGCCGTCTGTTGCAAGGCTTCTCGGCAGGCGTGGAACTGGGCGGTGTGTCGGTGTATCTGGCGGAGATTTCAACGCCGGGTCGCAAAGGCTTCTTCGTCAGTTGGCAGTCGGCCAGCCAACAGGCAGCCGTGGTGTTCGCCGGTTTGCTCGGCGTTGGCCTTAATCACTGGCTGAGTCCGGAGCAAATGGGCGAATGGGGCTGGCGCGTGCCGTTCCTGATCGGCTGCATGATCGTGCCGGTAATTTTTTCATCCGTCGCTCGCTGGAAGAAACCCCGGAATTCCAGGCGCGCACCCACCGCCCTACCCTCGGCGAGATCGTCCGCTCGATCGGCCAGAACTTCGGCATCGTCATCGCCGGCATGGCGCTGGTGGTGATGACCACGGTGTCGTTCTACCTGATCACCGCCTACACGCCGACGTTCGGCAAGGCCGAGCTGCATCTGTCGGACCTCGACGCCTTGCTGGTGACCGTGTGCATCGGCTTATCGAACTTCTTCTGGCTGCCGGTGATGGGCGCGGTATCCGACAAGATCGGGAGAAAACCCTGCTGCTGGCAGCGACGATTCTGGCGATCCTCACGGCGTATCCGGCACTGTCGTGGCTGGTGGCGAATCCGAGCTTCAGCCATTTGCTGATTGTCGAATTGTGGCTGTCGTTCCTCTATGGCTCGTACAACGGCGCGATGGTGGTGGCGCTGACCGAGATCATGCCGGTGGAAGTGCGCACGACCGGTTTCTCGCTGGCCTACAGCCTGGCGACGGCGACGTTCGGCGGCTTTACGCCGGCGGCGTGTACCTATCTGATTCATGTGCTGGACAACAAGGCAGCGCCGGGGATCTGGCTCAGTGGCGCGGCGGTACTGGGGTTGATTGCGACACTGGTGTTGTTCCGTGGCAACCGGCATGAGTTGCGCACGGCGCAGGCTGCTATGGTTGGCGGCGCCCGTTAGATCGCACCCGCCAGCGCGATCGTTCCCACGCTCTGCGTGGGAATGCTTCAAGGGACGCTCCGCGTTCCAATGGGACGCAGAGCGTCCCGGGCTGCATTCCCACGCAGAGCGTGGGAACGATCACTCCACAAACAAAAACGCCCCGACAAATGCCGGGGCGTTTTCATTCAAGCCTGAGGCTTAGCGCGGGAACGCTGGCGGATTCACATCAGCCATGTCTTCCATTACGCGAACCACCTGGCAGCTGTAGCCGAACTCGTTGTCGTACCAAACGTACAGAACGACGCGGTTATCCTGCACGATGGTCGCTTCAGCATCGACCACACCAGCGTGACGCGAGCCGACGAAGTCGGTCGACACCACTTCCTGCGAATTGACGAAGTCGATCTGCTTGTGCAGCTCGGAGTGCAGCGCCATGTAGCGCAGGTACCCGTTCATCTCTTCACGGGTGGCGGCTTTCTCAAGGTTGAGGTTGAGAATGGCCATCGACACGTTTGGCGTCGGAACGCGGATCGCGTTACCGGTCAGCTTGCCGGCCAGCTCAGGCAGAGCCTTGGCAGCAGCGGTAGCGGCGCCGGTCTCGGTGATCACCATGTTCAGCGCGGCGCTGCGACCACGGCGATCGCCCTTGTGGAAGTTGTCGA
Source organism: Pseudomonas sp. B21_DOA (assembly GCA_030544685.1). Lineage (NCBI taxonomy): Bacteria > Pseudomonadati > Pseudomonadota > Gammaproteobacteria > Pseudomonadales > Pseudomonadaceae > Pseudomonas > Pseudomonas sp. B21_DOA. Next base: position 4,940,298 of record CP086683.1, read on the forward strand.
TCAGGTTCTGGTCGTTGGTGTACGAGTGAACGGTTTCAACGTGACCGTTGATGATGCCGAACTTGTCGTTGACCGCTTTGAGCACCGGCACGATGGCGTTGGTGGTGCAGGAAGCTGCCGAGACGATCTTGTCGTCAGCGGTGATTTCACCGTGGTTGATGCCGTGAACGATGTTCTTCAGCTTGCCCTTGCCAGGCGCGGTCAGAACAACGCGGTCGATGCCCGGGCAGGCCAGGTGCTGACCGAGGCCATCGGCGTCACGCCATACACCGGTGTTGTCCACCAGCAGCGCGTCTTTGATGCCGTACTGGGTGTAATCCACCTCGGTCGGGTTCTTCGCGTAGATCACCTGGATCAGGTTACCGTTGGCGGTGATGGTGTTGTTTTCTTCGTCGATGGTAATGGTGCCGTTGAACGAACCGTGTACCGAATCGCGACGCAGCAGGCTGGCGCGCTTGGTCAGGTCGTTCTCGGCGCCTTTGCGCACGACGATGGCACGCAGACGCAGGCCGTCGCCACCACCGGTTTTCTCGATCAGGATGCGCGCCAGCAGACGGCCGATACGACCGAAGCCGTACAGAACAACGTCAGTGCCTTTGCGGGCCGAGGCGTTCTGCTGGCCAACCACGTCAGCCATCTCTTCACGCACGAACTGCTCGGCGCTGCGGCCGTTGCCTTCATTGCGGAATTTGAACGCCAGCTTGCCCAGATCCACCGACGCCGCGCCGAGCTTGAGCTCGCTCATGGCCTTGAGCAGTGGGAATGTTTCGTGGACGGAGAGTTCGCTGTCGTCCGAAGAACGGTGGCGAGCAAAGCGGTGAGCTTTGAGAATCGCGATGACAGACTGGTTGATCAGGCTGCGGCCATAGATCGAGCTAACCACGTTGTTATTGCGGTAGAGCTGACCGATAAGCGGGATCATCGCTTCTGCGAGTGCTTCACGGTCGATCCATTCACCAAGACACTGGTCGGGCTTCTGAGTCACGGTAACCTTCCACATGTAGGGGCAGAAAAAGGGGCTACATTATGCCGCCGACAAGCCCTTTCAGCAATGCGCGCTTGTCGCGCGATCGGTAACAAAATCCCGTTCAAAAAATTTACGCCCTTCTCCAGCCCAGGAAAACCGGGGCTTTCAGCGCAGTCAATTTTTCGACGAGTGTTAGACGATGTCTGTAACCCTCCGTAACACCGCCCGGTTTCGGCACTACATAACCACGAAAAAAGTGCTCGTTTTTATGGTTACCACTACATTTCGTCCAAACCCTGAAGATAGACGCAGTCTGCAACTGACAGGCGGCACCGGAGGCCGCTACAATTACCGACTTTGTCGCAACGCCTGGAGCTCAACCTTCCGTGCCTGTTCTGCGTCTACCGCTACTCCCTGCCGAAGCAGGTAAACAGCACTGGGGCAATCTGCCCGGTGCCGCCCTTAGCCTGGCGATTGCCGAGGCTGCCAGCGCTGCCAAGCGCTTTACCCTGCTGCTGACCGCCGACAGCCAAAGTGCCGAACGGCTGGAACAGGAGCTGAGTTTCTTCGCCCCGGATTTGCCCGTACTGCATTTCCCCGACTGGGAAACCCTGCCCTACGACCTGTTCTCGCCGCACCAGGACATCATCTCCCAGCGCATCGCCAGCCTGTATCGCCTGCCGGAACTGGCCCACGGCGTGCTGGTGGTACCGATCACCACCGCCCTGCATCGCCTGGCGCCGACCAAATTCCTCCTCGGCAGCAGCTTGGTGCTGGATATCGGCCAGAAGCTCGACGTTGAACTGATGCGCGCACGGCTCGAAGCCAGCGGCTATCGCTATGTCGACACGGTGTATGAGCACGGTGAGTTCACTGTGCGCGGCGCGCTGATCGACCTGTTTCCGATGGGCAGCAAACTGCCCTATCGCATCGACCTGTTCGATGACGAGATCGAAACCCTGCGCACTTTCGATCCGGAAACCCAGCGTTCGATCGACAAGGTCGAGTCGGTCAAGCTGCTGCCGGCGCGCGAGTTTCCGTTGCAGAAAGACGCGGTGACCCGGTTCAAGGCGCGTTTCCGTGAGCGCTTCGACGTCGACTTCCGCCGCTGCCCGATCTTTCAGGACCTGAGCAGTGGTATCACCCCGGCCGGTATCGAGTACTACCTGCCGCTGTTCTTCGACGAAACTTCGACGCTGTTCGATTACCTGCCCCAGGACACACAAGTGTTCTCGCTGCCGGGCATCGAGCAGGCGGCGGAGAACTTCTGGAACGACGTGCGCAATCGTTACGAAGAACGCCGTGTCGATCCTTCGCGTCCTTTATTGCCACCGGCCGAATTGTTCCTGCCGGTGGAAGACTGCTTTGCGCGCCTGAAGAATTGGCCGCGAGTCGTCGCCAGTCAGCAAGACGTTGAAAGCGGTGTCGGCCGTGAACGCTTCCCGGCGCACGCGCTGCCGGATCTGGCCATCGAAGCGAAAGCCACGCAGCCACTGGCGGCGCTGGCCGGCTTCCTCGAAGAGTTCCCCGGTCGCGTGCTGTTCACCGCCGAATCGGCGGGTCGTCGCGAAGTCCTGTTGGAACTGTTGGAACGTCTGAAGCTGCGGCCGAAAACCATCGACAGCTGGCCAGACTTTGTCGCCAGCAAGGATCGTCTGGCGATCACCATCGCCCCGCTCGACGAAGGTCTGCTGCTCGACGACCCGGCGCTGGCGCTGGTGGCGGAAAGCCCGCTGTTCGGCCAACGAGTGATGCAACGTCGCCGCCGCGAGAAGCGCAGCGACGTCAGCAACGATGCGGTGATCAAGAACCTCACCGAGCTGCGCGAAGGCGCGCCGGTGGTGCATATCGACCACGGTGTCGGCCGCTATCTGGGCCTGACGATTCTGGAAATCGATAATCAGGCCGCCGAATTCCTCACCCTCGAATACGCCGAGAACGCCAAGCTCTACGTGCCGGTCGCCAACCTGCACCTGATCGCACGTTACACCGGCAGCGACGATTCGCTCGCGCCGCTGCATCGCCTCGGTTCGGAAACCTGGCAGAAAGCCAAGCGCAAAGCCGCCGAACAAGTGCGCGACGTCGCCGCCGAATTGCTCGACATCTACGCCCGTCGCGCCGCTCGTGAAGGCTATGCCTTCGCCGATCCGAAGGCCGATTACGCCACCTTCAGCGCCGGTTTCCCGTTCGAAGAAACGCCGGATCAGCAAGCGACCATCGAGGCCGTGCGCGAAGACATGCTTGCGCCGAAACCGATGGATCGTCTGGTCTGCGGCGACGTTGGCTTCGGCAAGACCGAAGTGGCCATGCGCGCGGCGTTCATCGCGGTGCACGGCGGTCGTCAGGTGGCGATTCTGGTGCCGACCACCCTGCTCGCCCAGCAGCACTACAACAGTTTCCGCGACCGCTTCGCCGACTGGCCAGTGACCGTCGAAGTGATGAGTCGCTTCAAGTCGGCCAAGGAAGTCAACGCGGCGATCGCTGATCTTGCGGAAGGCAAGATCGACATTGTCATCGGCACGCACAAGCTGCTGTCCGACGACGTGAAGATCAAAAACCTCGGGCTGGTGATCATCGACGAAGAACACCGTTTTGGCGTACGCCAGAAAGAACAGCTCAAGGCCCTGCGCAGCGAAGTCGACATCCTCACCCTGACTGCGACGCCGATTCCGCGCACGCTGAACATGGCGGTGTCGGGCATGCGCGACCTGTCGATCATCGCCACGCCGCCAGCGCGACGCCTGTCGGTTCGCACCTTCGTAATGGAACAGAACAAGAGCACGGTCAAGGAAGCCCTGCTGCGTGAATTGCTGCGTGGCGGTCAGGTTTACTACCTGCACAACGATGTGAAGACCATCGAGAAATGCGCCGCCGACCTCGCCGAACTGGTGCCGGAAGCGCGCATCGGTATCGGCCACGGGCAGATGCGCGAACGTGAACTCGAACAGGTGATGAGCGACTTCTACCACAAGCGCTTCAACGTGCTGATCGCCTCGACCATCATCGAGACCGGCATCGACGTGCCGAGCGCCAACACCATCATCATCGAGCGCGCCGACAAGTTCGGCCTGGCCCAGCTGCACCAGTTGCGTGGTCGTGTCGGCCGCAGTCACCACCAGGCTTACGCCTACCTGCTGACGCCGCCGCGCCAGCAGATCACTTCGGACGCGGAAAAGCGTCTGGAGGCGATCGCCAATACCCAGGACCTCGGCGCCGGTTTCGTGCTGGCCACTAACGACCTGGAAATCCGTGGCGCCGGCGAACTGCTGGGCGATGGTCAGAGCGGACAGATTCAGGCTGTCGGTTTCACCCTGTACATGGAAATGCTCGAGCGCGCGGTGAAGTCGATCCGCAAGGGCGAGCAGCCGAACCTCGATCAACCGCTTGGCGGCGGCCCGGAGGTCAACCTGCGGGTGCCGGCGCTGATTCCGGAAGATTATCTGCCGGATGTGCATGCACGGCTGATTCTGTATAAACGCATCGCCTCGGCCACCGACGAGGAAGGCCTCAAGGATCTGCAGGTCGAGATGATCGACCGTTTCGGTCTGTTGCCGGAACCGACCAAAAACCTGGTGCGGATCACCGCGCTGAAACTGCAGGCGGAAAAGCTTGGCATCAAGAAAGTCGACGGCGGGCCGCAAGGCGGGCGTATCGAGTTCGAAGCGCAGACACCGGTTGACCCGATGACCCTGATCAAGCTGATCCAGACACAGCCCAAGCGCTACAAGTTCGAAGGCGCGACGATGTTCAAATTCCAGGTGCCGATGGAGCGCCCGGAAGAACGTTTCAATACTGTCGAGGCGCTGTTTGAGCGCCTCATCCCGAAATCCGCTTGAAGGACGCCCGATGCGCCTGTTCCGCTCCCTGACTTTGTTGCTCGCACTTGCGGCACCGACGGCGTTTGCCGATGACACCTATCAGGTCGAAATGATTCTGGTGCGCCAGAATGCCGTCCCGGCCATCGCCAGCCGCGCCGCCCCGGAAGACTGGGCCGCTGGTGCCCAGCGTTTGGGCGACGACAGCCAGCGCACGCCTGCGCTGAATGATGTAGTGAGCAAACTCACCGCCAGCGGCGAGTACACCGTGCTGATGCACAAAGCCTGGCAGCAGAGCCTCGGCGAAGCGCCGGCGAAAGTCGCAGTGAGCGAAGGTCAGGAGCAGTTCGGCCAGTTCCCTATCGAGGGCACGCTGGAAATGAAACTCGGCCGCTTCACCGACGTGACCGCCGATTTCTGGGTCAATCAGATCGACGCCAATGGCCTGGTCACCGCCAGTGAGCGCCTGCGCCAGGACAGCCACACCAAGAACGGCCAGCTCAACTACCTCGACAACGGCCACCTGGCGCTGCTGATCAAGATCACTTCCCTGACTGCACCAGCGCCTCGCGAAGCGCCTGAAGTCGTGCCGGACTGACCGAAGTCCTTATGCCGCCGCCCCTGAGCAAACCGCTGGCCCCGTCGTGGGTCAGCCGATTCAAAGAACAGAGTCTGGAGCGCGGCCGCCGCTACGCTCTGGAGAATCGGGTGCGCATCGCCCAGGTCGGCGATGCGACCATCACCGCCAGTTGCGAAGGTTCTGGCGGTAGCGTTTATCGGCAGACCATCCATTTGCGCGAATCAGCCAAAGCGACGCTGTTGCTGGTTGACGCCACCTGCACCTGCCCGGTGCGCAGCAACTGCAAACACTGCGCGGCGGTGCTGCTGAAAATCCAGGAAACCCTCGACTACCCCGCCGCCGCGAAAGACGCCGAGCTGCTGGAGAAACTCCAGGCCGTGCTGGAAAACCGCAGCCCGAAAGCGCCACCGCAAGTGCTGGTGGACAATGTGCAGCCGGTGCCGCGCCTGTGGCTGGCGAGCGTCGAGTTCAGCGCCTTCGAGCCGCGCAACGGCAAGATGCAACGCTACATTCAGCATCGCGCGGCGCTGTCGTTCAGCTATCTGGACGAATACGTCAGCGGGCAAAAACACAGCGATATCCTGATCCGTCAGGAAGCGCAGACCCTGCGGATAAAACGGCATCCGGATGTCGAACAGTCCTACCGCGAACAGTTGCGCATCCTCGGTTTCCGCATCGCCACAAGGCAGAGCAAAGCGCTGCCAGAAAGCGCCGGCGAACTCTACGAGATGGTCAACGACAGCGCCTGGCTGACTTTCACCCTGAATGACTTGCCGAAGTTGCGCAGCCAGGGCTGGGAGTTGCAGATCGATGAGGAATTCGGCTTCGACCTGACCGCCGTCGACGACTGGTACGCCACCGTCGAACAGGCGCCGGAGCGCGACTGGTTTGATCTGGAGCTGGGCATCATCGTCAACGGCGAGCGCCTGAGCCTGCTGCCGATTCTGCTGAATCTGATGCGCTCGCACACCGAGATCCTCAACCCGGAACGCCTCGCCCGGCGTCGCGATGACGAGCTGATTCTGGTCAACATTCCGCAACGCACCAGCGAGCATGGGCCGTTGCAAGTGGCGCTGCCGCTCGGTCGCTTGAAGCCGGTATTGATGACGCTGGGCGAGTTCTATTTGCAGGAGCCGGGCGAAACCACCTTGCGTCTGAGCAAGGCTGACGCCACCCGGCTCAATTCGCTGGAAGGCCTGCCGCTGTTGTGGGAAGGCGGCGAGCAGATGCGCACCTTCGCCCAGCGCCTGCGCGACATCCGCGATTTCAGCGCCGAAGCACCGCAAGGCTTGAACGCGACGCTGCGCCCGTATCAGCTTGAAGGCTTGAGCTGGATGCAATCGCTGCGGCAACTGGAAGTCGGCGGGATTCTTGCGGATGACATGGGCCTGGGCAAAACCTTACAAACCCTGGCGCATATTCTCAGCGAGAAGAACGCCGGACGCCTCGATCGTCCGTGCATGGTAGTGATGCCGACCAGCCTGATTCCGAACTGGCTCGACGAGGCGGCGCACTTCACTCCGCAGTTGAAAGTGCTCGCGCTATATGGCGCCGCGCGCAAGAAACACTTCGACAATCTGGCCGATTTCGACCTGATCCTTACCACCTATGCCCTGCTGCCAAAAGACGTCGAACGCTTGGCCAAACAGCCGCTGCACGTCTTGGTGCTCGACGAAGCGCAGTACATCAAGAATCCCAACAGCAAAGCCGCCCAGGCCGCGCGCGAGCTGAATGCGCGCCAGCGCCTGTGCCTCAGCGGCACGCCGCTGGAAAACCACTTGGGCGAGCTGTGGTCGCTGTTCCACTTCCTGCTGCCGGGCTGGCTCGGCGACGTGAAAAGTTTTAATGCCGATTACCGTGTGCCGATCGAAAAGCGCGGCAGTGAAATCAGATTGCAGCACCTCAACGGTCGGATAAAACCGTTCCTGCTGCGCCGCACCAAAGAGCAGGTCGCCACGGAGCTGCCGCCGAAAACCGAAATCATTCATTGGGTCGAACTCAACGAAGCGCAGCGCGACGTGTACGAGACCATGCGGCTGGCGATGGACAAGAAAGTCCGCGACGAGATCACCCGCAAAGGCGTGGCGCGCAGCCAGATCATTATTCTCGAAGCGTTGCTCAAGCTGCGCCAGGTCTGCTGCGACTTGCGCCTGGTCAACGACGCCACCTTGCCCGCGCGCGGCAGCACCTCGGGCAAGCTCGACAGCTTGATGGAAATGCTTGAGGAATTGTTCGAGGAAGGTCGGCGCATCCTGCTGTTCTCGCAATTCACTTCGATGCTGACATTGATCGAAGAGGAATTGAAAAAACGCAAGATCGCTTACGCCCTCCTCACTGGCCAGACCCGTGACCGGCGCACACCGGTGAAGGAATTCCAGAGCGGTACGCGTCAGATTTTCCTGATCAGCCTGAAGGCCGGCGGTGTCGGTTTGAACCTGACCGAAGCCGATACGGTGATTCACTACGACCCGTGGTGGAACCCGGCAACCGAGAATCAGGCCACCGACCGCGCCTATCGCATCGGTCAGGAAAAACCGGTGTTCGTCTACAAAATGATTGCCCGGGGCACGGTGGAAGAGAAAATTCAGCACCTGCAAAAGGAAAAGTCTGACCTGACAGCGGGCGTGCTGGATGGCCGCAAGGCCGGGGACTGGAAGTTACAGAGCGATGATATTGAAGCGCTGTTTGCGCCGTTGCCGGACAAGATCGACAAGCGCTGAAATCGGCGTCGCTGGTTAGATAGCTATCGCTGGCAAGCCAGCTCCCATAAGGTTATGACCTGTACCGAAGATTGTGTTTCAACTCGATACCTGTGGGAGCTGGCTTGCCAGCGATGGGGTCATCCAATATTGCGCAATCACTCAGGGCTCAACCCTTGGAAACCGGCAAAGGCGCAAACAGCGCATCGATATCACTCTGTTCCAGTTTGAATCCACCGGTCGTGCCACCCTCCAGTACCGCCCCCGCCAGCGCCGCTTTCTCCTGCTGCAACGCCTGGATCTTTTCCTCCACGGTGCCTTTGGCAATCAACTTGTAGACGAACACCGGATTGTTCTGCCCGATCCGGTACGCCCGATCAGTCGCCTGATTCTCCACCGCCGGGTTCCACCAAGGATCGAAGTGAATCACCGTGTCCGCCGCCGTCAGGTTCAGACCGGTACCGCCGGCCTTGAGGCTGATCAGGAACAACGGCACCTTGCCGCTCTGAAAATCCTTCACCGGCGTGCGCCGATCGGTGGTGTCGCCGGTCAGCAACGAGTAGCCAAGCCCGCGTTGCTGCAACTCCTGCTCGATCAGCGCCAGCATCGAGGTGAACTGGGAAAACAGCAGAATGCGCCGACCTTCGCCGAGCAGTTCTTCGAGCATCTCCATCAGGCTGATCAACTTGCCGCTGCCCGAGCGCAACGCCTTCGCCGTGAGCGGCATGTTGACCAGGCGCAGATCGCAGCAGACCTGACGTAGCTTGAGCAGCGCATCGAGGATGATGATCTGACTGCGCGCCACGCCACTGCGGGCGATTTCGTCGCGGACCTTTTTGTCCATCGCCACACGCACCGTCTCATAGACGTCGCGCTGACCATCGCTGAGTTCGACCCAGTGGATGATTTCGGTTTTCGGCGGCAACTCGGTGGCGACCTGATCCTTCTTGCGCCGCAGCAAAAACGGCTTGATCCGCGCAGTCAGGTGCTGCATGCGCTGGACATTGCCGTGCTTCTCGATCGGCGTGCGGTAATCGCGGTTAAAGGATTTGCTGTCGCCGAGCCAGCCGGGCATGAGGAAATGGAACTGCGACCACAGCTCACCGAGGTGGTTTTCCAGCGGCGTACCGCTCAGACACAAGCGCTGACGGGCCTGCAAGTCACGGGCGGCCTGGGCGGCTTTGCTCAGCGGGTTCTTGATGTTCTGCGCTTCGTCGAGAATCAGCACGCTCCACGACTGCGGCTGCAACGTCTCCAGGTCCCTGGGCAGCAATGCGTAAGTGGTCAGCACCAAGTCGTATTCGGCGAGATTGGCGAAGTCTTTTTGCCGCCCGGTGCCGTGCAGCGCCAGGACTTTCAACTGCGGCGTGAAGCGCTCGGCCTCGTCGAGCCAGTTGGGAATCAGGCTGGTCGGCATCACCGCCAGTGCCGGACAGTCCAGACGCCCGGCGTGTTTTTCCGTGAGCAGATGCGCCAGGGTCTGCAGGGTTTTACCCAGGCCCATGTCATCGCCCAGAATGCCGCCGACCTCTAGCTCGCGCAGCGTCTGCATCCAGTTCAGGCCTTCGAGCTGATACGGGCGCAGCTGCGCATTGAGGCCGGCCGGCGCAGCAACGTGGGCGTGACTGGAATTCTGCAGACGCTTGGCAAAAGTGCGCAGGCGTTCGCCGCCCTGCCAATCCAGCGGCACACCATCGAGCATGCTCAGACGCGCGGCGTCTGGAGCGGTCAAGCGCAGCGCATCGCCCTGATGACCGCCGAGATACAACTCACCCAGCGTCGCCATCAACGGTTTGACCCGACTCAGCGGCAACGCGACTTTGGCGCCCGCCGGTTCGCCAAAACCGCTGGGCTTGAGCTCGATCAGGAGCTTTTCGTCATCGCTGCGCTGCGCCAGATTGACCGGGTCGAGCAAGCGCGGCTGGGTCCGCAACAGATGCAGAAGGATCGGCAGCAAGCTGTAGCGCTCGCCGTTGACGACGATACCCAACTGCAGATCAAACCACTGATGCGTGGCCTCTTCCTCAACCTCGGCGTACCACTGCTCAACCGGTTGTACATCGAAATGGAAACCGGGACCGATCTCGATTTTCCAATCTGCGGCGCGCAGCGTGGCCAGCCCTTCGTGCATGAACCCGAGCCAGGCGGAATCATCCGGCAAGGTAAACATCTCGCCAGGACGATCCATTGCACTCTTGCGCGTGGCTTTCTTGAAGCCATGTTTTTGCAGGTTCTGGCGCAGCTTCTTTTCCAGCGCCGGTTGACGCTGAATGCGCTGGGTTTCGCTGCCGTTGAGGATCATCACTTCCGGGTTGCGATCCACCACCGGATGACCGTTGTAGGTAAACAGCAGAGCGGCACGGTGCTCCAGCACGTATTCCCAGCGTGAGCGCTCTCGACCACTGACCAGGGTCAGTTGCGGCTGCGGCAGCACGTCATCGATGATCCGTTCGGTGAGCTTGTGTGGTGGCGCAATATTGGTAGCCGCGCTCATGCGATGGCTGAACTGCATAGCCTGACGCGCCGGAATGTCTGGCGCCAGGGTCAAATGGCAGGCGAGCTTTTCTTCCAGCTCAGTGAACAGCGGGCCAACCTGGCGCTGCTGGCGATCAAGATAATAAAGCGGCTCCAGCGCCAGCACGGTTTCCTGCGCGGCTTCGGCACTGCTCCATTGCGCGCGGAATCCGCCGTCAGCCTGCTCGGCCCAAGAGAACTCACCCACGCGTTTCGCCCCCGGTGTCAGCGCTCGCAGGTCTTCGAAGTCGAGGAACAGCCGCGAGGTGCGCAGGAGCATGTCCAGCAATTCGGCGCCACTGCTGCCTTCCAGCGGATAGCCGCTGTAATAGGCGTGATGGGAATGCATGGCGACCAACAGCCGGGCGATGCGCAGATCCAGCTCGGACAGGTAGCCGGGCTGGCGCATGAGCATTTCCGCGAGCGAGTACATCGGTTTGACTTCGCGTAACTCGCCGCTCTTGAGCTGATTGACCTTGAAAATATCCAGCAGCCACTTGCCGTTCGCAGACGTCGGTTTGAGCTTGTAAAACAGACGCGTGCCTGCGGTTTGCGCACTTTCTTCAGCGGGCTTGGCCGGCACGGGAATTGTCGAAAGCCAATGCTCCAGCGCTCGTCCCAACGGGGTCTGCGCGTCACTTCCAGACGCATCCTCGCCAGTGCCCAGCAGGTGATAGAGCACCGCTGCGCTGTGCTTGCAGTCGATTGCAACAGGACAGCTGCACAGGCAACGCAGGTTTACCGACCCCAGCCGATCTTCGGACAGGTAAATGCTTTGCGCATACGTCTGGGGGTGAGAACCGACGCAGAACGCCTCAATCTTCCTGTCATCGATCTCGAGGATCTCGACCCGGTCATCGGCGGCATAAGCCCGGGCCTTGGCCAACGCCTTGCTACTGAATGCGTGGGTCCATGTCAGCCCTTTGAGCCGCTCGATGAAAATGCTCATGGACAGTCCTTAGCTGGCCAGCACCCGGGCCAACGTTGATTTCACCTTGCCCATGCCGTCGTGCAGGGCCTGCTCGATTTCGGCCATGGTGATGACTTCTGTGGTCTTGCCTGCTGCAGGATTGACTACCAAGGCGAGACAGGCGTAATCCAGATCCAGCTCACGGGCCAGCGCGGCTTCCGGCATGCCGGTCATGCCGACGATGTCGCAGCCGTCACGTTCCAGTCGCACGATTTCGGCCACCGTTTCCAGCCGCGGCCCCTGGGTGCAGGCGTAGACGCCTTGATCGCTGTATTCGCAGCCTTCGGCGGCCACTGCGGCAATCAGTTGCTGACGCAACGGCTCGCTGTAGGGAAAGCTGAAATCGATGTGGGTGACGTGCTCCAGATCATCAGCGAAATAGGTGTGCTCGCGCCCACTGGTGTAGTCGACGATCTGGTGCGGCACACAGAAATGCCCGGTGCCCATGGCCGGATGAATCCCGCCCACCGCATTGACGGCGATGATCGCTTCGGCACCGGCCTGCTTCAGCGCCCACAGGTTGGCGCGGTAGTTGACCTTGTGCGGCGGGAAACGATGCGGGTGACCGTGTCGGGCGAGGAACAGCACTTCCTTGCCGGCGTACTCACCAATCTGCACCTCGGCCGAAGGCGCGCCGTACAGGGTGTCGACTGCCAGCGACTGGCGAATGCTCAGGCCTTCGAGCTGAGTCAGGCCAGTGCCACCGATGATTGCGTAAACGGTCATAACGAAAAATCCTTAATCGATCAGTTGAGCGTCTTTGAGCGCGCCGAGGGCGGTGAGCCAACGCGGGTCCTGACGATAATCGGTGCTGGCGAAGGCCTGCCCGCGCATCTTCGCGATGCGCGCGGAAGGCTTGACCTTCATGCGCTGCGCCGCGCTGAGCGCCAGCTCGGCTGCCGCACGGTCGTTGCATACCAGACCCATGTCGCACCCGGCACTCAGCGCGGCTTCGATGCGGCTGGCAGCGTCGCCGACCACGTGGGCGCCGGCCATCGACAGATCATCGCTGAAGATCACGCCCTCAAACTGCAATTCGCCGCGCAGGATGTCTTGCAGCCAGCGTCGGGAGAAACCGGCGGGCTGCGAGTCGACTTGCGGATAGATGACGTGGGCCGGCATGACGGCGGCCAACTGCTTGCTCAAACGGGCGAAGGGCACCAGATCATTGGCGCGGATTTCGTCGAGGCTACGCTCGTCGTTCGGAATCGCCACGTGGGAGTCTGCCTCGGCCCAGCCGTGGCCCGGGAAATGTTTGCCAGTGGCGGCCATGCCGGCGCTGTTCATGCCGCGAATGAATGCACCGGCGAGCAAGGCTGCGCGCTCGGGATCGCCTTCGAATGAACGGGTACCGACCACAGCGCTGCGCTGATAGTCCAGGTCCAGCACCGGGGCGAAACTCAGGTCGAGCCCGACTGCCAGCACTTCGGTGGCCATGATCCAGCCGCATTGCTCGGCGAGATACTCTGCATTCGGGTTATCGGCGATGGCGCGCATGGCCGGCAGACGGACGAAACCCTGACGCAAGCGCTGCACGCGCCCGCCCTCCTGATCTACCGCCAGCAAAAGATCCGGGCGAATCGCGCGGATCGCGGCGCTGAGTTCGCGCACCTGGCGTGGATGCTCGATATTGCGGGCGAAAATGATCAGGCCGCCCACTTCGGGCTGACGCAACAATTGGCGATCTTCGGCCGTCAGCCAGATACCGGCGACGTCCACCATCAACGAGCCTTGCAGGCCAGCAGTCATAGAGATTCCTTGAAAACGAAAAACCCGATCTGCTTGCATTCGCTACCGTGGGCAATGCCCGGACGGTCAGCAGAATTCATGCAGATCGGGTTCAGTACGAGAGTCGGCATGGCCGGCTAGCTTAGCGGATACCAGCTGCCGCGCCCACCCGTGCGCGGTCAAACCTTGGCGGCGACCGGCATGGATTTGCTGCGCGGACGCAGTTGCGCACTGGCCATGGCTGTATCGGTGACGCCGGTTTCGGCGCGCATGCCGGCAGCGAGGAACGGCACCATCAGGCGCATCACTTGTTCGATGGAGGTATTGACGCCGAAATCGGTCTCGGCAATCGCGCGCAAGGCCTTGATCCCGGACATGCTGAACGCAGCGGCGCCAAGCATGAAGTGCACGCGCCAGAACAACTCGATCGGCGGAATGCGTGGAGCCGCTTCATTGACCAGCAGCATGTAGCGGCGGAAGACCTTGCCGTACATGTCTTCCAGATAACGCCGCAAGTGGCCTTGGCTCTGGCTGAACGCGAGGCCGAGCAAGCGCATGAAGATCGACAGATCGTTACCGCTGCGAGGCTGCACGACGAGCGCTTGCTCAACGAGTATTTCCAGCAGCTCTTCGAGGGTCGGCTTGTTTTCCGGCTTGGCCTGACGGCGCTCCAGCTCCTTGTCAAGGCTGGCGCAGAACGGTCCAAGGAAACGCGAAAACACCGCCTGGATCAGCGCCTTCTTCGAGCCGAAGTGATAATTCACTGCAGCCAGATTGACGCCAGCCTTGCTGGTGATCAAACGCAATGAGGTTTCAGCGAATCCTTTCTCCGCGAACAACTGCTCGGCAGCATCAAGAATGCGTTCAACGGTTTCCGACTGGGCCATGGCTACTCCGCCTGACAAACACTTGTTTGAAACATACGTTTCAGCCTGTGCCTTGTCAAGCCTGCCAGTTCGTTTTGGGAATGGTCGGTCAGATATTTAACCACATAAGGCGCCCGCATTAATAAACACCCTCGCGACCGCTCGGCGGCCGGCAAAAAACGCCCATTGCCAACAGCGCTTCACTGTATATAATCCCAGTCACTGTATAAAAAGACAGAGCGATCAATATGCTAAAGCTGACGCCACGCCAAGCCGAGATTCTGGCCTTTATCAAACGTTGCCTCGAAGACAACGGCTATCCGCCCACCCGTGCGGAAATCGCTCAGGAACTGGGTTTCAAGTCGCCCAACGCGGCGGAAGAACACCTCAAGGCCTTGGCCCGCAAAGGCGCGATCGAGATGACGCCCGGCGCTTCCCGCGGCATCCGTATTCCCGGCTTCGAAGCCAAGGCCGACGATTCAACACTGCCGATCATTGGCCGAGTGGCTGCCGGCGCGCCAATCCTTGCCCAGCAGCACATCGAAGAATCCTGCAACATCAACCCGACCTTCTTCCATCCCCGCGCCGACTATCTATTGCGTGTGCACGGCATGAGCATGAAGGACATTGGCATCTTCGACGGCGACTTGCTGGCAGTTCACACTACTCGCGAAGCCCGTAACGGCCAGGTTGTGGTTGCACGTATCGGCGACGAGGTGACGGTCAAACGCTTCAAGCGTGAAGGCAGCAAAGTCTGGCTCATCGCCGAAAACCCCGAGTTCGCCCCTATCGAAGTCGACCTGAAAGATCAGGAACTGGTGATCGAAGGCTTGAGTGTCGGCGTCATTCGCCGCTAAAGGAGGCTCCATGCAGTTCCACACACACCTCAGCAAACACAACTGCCTTTGTTTGAAGCGTTTCTGGCGCAGCCGATAGCGCCGATCCTCAAAGACGTGGTCGAGCGTGACTGGAATGCCAAACCTGACGCTTTCAGTGAGCTGTCACTGCGCGGTGCAGCCGGGAACTGCCTGAACCTGCTCGCGCCGATCCTGCGTGAACTCAGCGAGGATCAGGATGCTCGCTGGCTGACGCTGATCGCACCGCCCGCCAGCCTGACGCAATCATGGCTACGCGATGCTGGCCTGAACCGCGAGCGCATTCTGCTACTGCAACCGCGCGGCGCTCAAAGTGCCCAGCAGCTGGCGTGTGAAGCGTTGCGCCTGGGTCGCAGCCACACCGTGGTGACCTGGCTCAATCCGCTGAATGCAAATTCTCGGCAACAACTGATCAGCGCCGCGCGTACGGGCGAAGCTCAGAGTCTGAATATTCGTTTGGGTTGATTGATGGTAGTGCGCGCTGTGTGAAGCGCAGGGCTTCTCCAGGGACAGAGAAGCCGATCTATAGCGCAAGCGACCGAGAAAAGGCCAAGGCGAGGATCAATGAAGAACCCGCGGCCCCTCATCCTTATCAAACTCACCTTCAACCATACGACCTGCCATCTGCACGCCGACGCTCAACATTGCTTTGGCAATTTCAACGTGCTGGCCTTGCAGGAACGCTTTGGCATCCTCGGAGAAATCCAGCGTCACCAGAGAACCTTCGTCCTCAGCCCTGCGCAGTTCGATTCGGCCGTCTGGTAACTCGACAATTTCTAGAAAGGACGTTGGCATAAAGGTCTGTTCTCCACGAAAGGCAGCGATTATATAGACATCATTCGAGCTTCGCTCAGGATCTTGACCAGCAGCATGTTTCAGATTGCCACTGCGCCAAACTGCCTCAGCACTCGTTCAAGCCTTCTCGGAAACGGATGGCCAAGCCCTTGAGGTTCTGCCGCCAGCTCTCCAGCTCTTCTCGATTCAATTCTTCTGGCGCTTGTTCTTCATCAAGGTTAACCGCTTGAATCAGCGGTTGTGTCACGTCGCCTTTCGGCTTGTGTGGCGCCCTCGGTGGCTGAAACAGTGCTGCGTGCGCCGCCAGCAGTTTCGCCAGCCAGGTTTCCGGATTACCGGCCAGCTCGACCATTTCCGCCAGCTCCGGGATCGCTATCGATTCCAGCACTTCGCGCCTCAGCAACTCCTCCGCCCTCGGCGAATTGGCCTGCGGCAGACGATAAAAGCCAGCGATCTCATGACACAAGCCCAGCAGCGCGCCGTATAGGTGGAACAACGCCGACTCACGCCCGGCCTGGATCAGCGCCAGAGAATTCATCGCCCGCCCTTCTTCAGCACGCGCCAGAGCTTCGAGTGACAGACCGGCGAAATAGATCTTCTGGTTGGTGCGGGTATAGAGTTCGTGGGCCATGACGGCAGCCTCCACAACGAAATAATTGCTTCACACAGGCCCGGCAGTGTCATGGATCAGCCGATGCCAGCGCAAGCACAAAACAAAAAGGCCGCATGAAATCCCGAAGGTTTCATGCGG
This sequence comes from Pseudomonas sp. B21_DOA, assembly GCA_030544685.1. Classification (NCBI taxonomy): domain Bacteria; kingdom Pseudomonadati; phylum Pseudomonadota; class Gammaproteobacteria; order Pseudomonadales; family Pseudomonadaceae; genus Pseudomonas; species Pseudomonas sp. B21_DOA. The sequence goes on from CP086683.1 coordinate 4,956,858, forward strand.
CCTTTTCGCTGTTCAGACTAACGCTTACTCAGCCTTGGCCTTTGCGCTGCGCTTGTCTTCAACTGTCCACTTGCCACCGTCGTAATACGCCTTCCAACCCGTAGGCTTGCCGTCGACTTCGGTCTGCACGTATTGCTCCTTGGTCTTGCGGCTGTAGCGGATAACCGCTGGCAGACCGTCGGGATCCTTCTGCGGAGCTTCGCACAAGAAGTGGTACTTCGGATCGATCTCGTCCTTGTGCGGCAGAATCTCGATCACCAGCGGGGCACGGGTCTCGCGGTTTTTCGGGAATTGGCTGGCCGCGAGAAACAGACCGGAGGCACCGTCACGCAGGATGTAGGTGTCGTTGACCTTTTCGCATTTCAGCTCGGGCATCTTCACCGGGTCCATCTTCGGCGGCGCCGCGTCACCGCTCTTCAGCAGCTTACGGGTGTTTTTGCACTCCGGGTTGGTGCAACCGAAGAACTTGCCGAAACGGCCGGTCTTGAGCTGCATTTCGCTGCCGCACTTGTCGCATTCCAGACTCGGACCTTCATAGCCCTTGATGCGATAGCTGCCCTCTTCAATTTCGTAGCCGGCACAGTCCGGGTTGTTGCCGCAGATGTGCAACTTGCGCTTTTCGTCCAGCAGGTAGGCGTCCATCGCCGTGCTGCAGATCGGGCAGCGATGCTTGCCACGCAGTACCAACGATTCCGATTCGCCCTCGTCGTCCGCTGCGATTTCATCGCCCGGCACCAGGTTGACGGTAGCCTTGCAGCGCTCTTTCGGCGGCAGGCTGTAGCCCGAGCAGCCGAGGAACACGCCAGTCGAGGCGGTACGAATCTGCATCGGACGACCGCAGGTGGTGCACGGAATGTCGGTCATGACCGGCTGGTTGGCGCGCATGCCGCTGTCCGGGTTTTCCGCTACTTCGAGCTTCTTCTTGAAGTCGCCGTAGAATTCGTCCAGCACGTTTTTCCAGTCGCGCTCGCCCTGCGCCACGTCATCGAGGTTCTCTTCCATGCCGGCGGTGAAACCGTAGTCCATGAGATTGGAGAAGCTCTCGGACAAACGCTCGGTGACGATGTCGCCCATCTTTTCCGAGTAGAAACGACGGTTGTGCAGGGTCACATAACCGCGATCCTGAATGGTCGAAATGATCGCTGCGTAAGTCGAGGGACGACCGATGCCACGTTTTTCCATTTCCTTGACCAGGCTGGCCTCGGAGTAACGCGCCGGTGGCTTGGTGAAGTGTTGCGACGGATCGAGCTTGATCAGCTTCATCACGTCGCCCTGGGCCATGTCCGGCAGCACGTCATCGTCGCCAGGCTTGGCAATCTGCGGCATCACGCGGGTGTAACCGTCGAACTTGAGGATACGGCCCTTGGCGCGCAGCTCGAAGTCGCCAGCGCCGACGCTGACGGTGGTCGACAGGTATTGCGCCGGCAGCATCTGGCAGGCGAGGAACTGGCGCCAGATCAGCTCGTACAGACGCTCGGCATCACGCTCCATGCCCGCCAGCTTGCTCGGCGTGGTATTGGCGTCGGACGGACGAATCGCTTCGTGAGCCTCTTGCGCGCCTTCCTTGCTGCTGTAGACGTTCGGCGTTTCCGGCAGGTACTTCTTGCCGAATTCGTCTTCGATGTAAGTGCGCGCCATCGCCACGGCGTCGGCCGAGAGATTGGTCGAGTCGGTACGCATGTAAGTGATGTAGCCGGCTTCGTACAGACGCTGGGCCATCATCATGGTTTTCTTCACGCCGAAACCGAGGCGGTTGCTCGCAGCCTGCTGCAAGGTCGACGTAATGAACGGCGCCGACGGCTTGCTGCTGGTCGGCTTGTCTTCGCGCTTGACGATGCTGTAGCTGGAAGACTTGAGCTTCTCCAGCGCGGCCATGGCCTGGGCTTCGTTCAGCGGCTTGAAGGCTTCGCCTTTTTCGCGAGCCACTTCGAAACGCACGGCCGAGCCTTTGGCAGTGCCGAGATCAGCGTGCACTTCCCAATATTCTTCCGGAATGAACGCACGGATTTCTCGCTCACGCTCGACCACCAGCTTCACGGCAACCGATTGCACGCGACCGGCAGACAGGCCGCGGGCGATTTTGGCCCACAGCAACGGCGACACCATGTAGCCAACCACGCGATCGAGGAAGCGACGCGCCTGCTGGGCGTTGACACGATCAATGTCCAGCTCGCCCGGCTCGGAGAAGGCTTCCTGGATCGCCTTCTTGGTGATTTCGTTGAACACCACGCGCTTGTAGCGGCTGTCGTCACCACCGATGGCTTCGCGCAGGTGCCAGGCAATGGCTTCCCCTCGCGATCCAAGTCGGTTGCGAGATAGATGGTGTCAGCATCCTTGGCGAGCCGGCGTAGCTCTTCAATGACTTTCTCTTTGCCGGGAAGAATCTCGTACTTGGCCTTCCAGCCGTGTTCGGGATCGACGCCCATACGCGAGACCAGCTGCTTGCGCGCTTTGTCTTTAGGCGAGAGCACCGGACCTTCGCCCGCAGCTGCCTTGCCGCGCTTGGCGGCTGGCTCTTTGCTGGCGCTAGCCGAACCGCTGGTGGGCAGGTCTCGGATATGGCCGATACTCGACTTCACCACGTATTGGTTACCCAGATACTTGTTGATGGTCTTGGCCTTAGCCGGGGATTCCACAATGACCAGCGATTTGCCCATGGATCAGAAAATTCCTGAATTCTAGAAGTGAAAGGCGGTTGGCGCCTGACGCGGCACCGCTATATATAGTTGATACAAGGTGAGGTCAAGCGCAGGGTTGTCTGCGCAGCCGCCTCATGCCTTGTCAAAAAGGCTCGGTTCGGCTTGCACCAAAGCAAAGCGCGGCACCTGCTCGCCGTCAACCTCGACCGACTCGACGAACATGCTCAACGGGCGCACCCAAAAGCCGTAATCGCCATACAGGGCTTGGTAAAAGACCACTTCTTCTTCGGTTTCGGAATGCCGCGCAACACTGAATACACGGTATTGCGGACCTTTGTAATGTTGGTAGAGCCCAGGTTGTATCGGCATGCTTCGGCCCTCACTGAAATCTTTTCAAAAATAAATAAAAAACCCAAAAACAAAAACCGGGGCACTGGGCCCCGGCTTCCATCGACGAGACGCTTAAACGCGTTCGAAGACGGTGGAGATGCCTTGGCCGAGACCAATGCACATAGTGGCCACCCCGAAGGTGCCGCTATTCTGCTTCATCACGTTCAACAGGGTGCCGGAAATACGCGCACCGGAGCAACCGAACGGGTGACCCAGGGCGATCGCGCCGCCGTGCAGGTTAACCTTCTCGTTCATCTTGTCGAGCACTTTCAGATCTTTCAGCACTGGCAAGGCCTGTGCGGCGAAAGCTTCGTTGAGCTCGAAGAAGTCGATATCGTTGATGCCAAGGCCCGCACGCTTCAGGGCTTTTTGTGTCGCCGGCACTGGACCATAGCCCATGATCGCCGGGTCCACACCCGCCACTGCCATCGAACGGATCACTGCCATAGGCTGGATACCCAGGTCCTGGGCACGCTGCGCCGACATCACGATCATGCACGAAGCACCGTCGGTGATCTGCGACGAAGTACCGGCAGTCACGGTGCCGCCCTTCGGATTGAATGCCGGCTTGAGCGCCGCCAGACTTTCCAGGGTGGTTTCCGGACGAATGGTTTCGTCGTAGTCGTACAGTTTCAGGAAACCATTCTCGTCGTAACCCTGCATCGGGATGATTTCGTCCTTGAACTTGCCTTCCACGGTTGCCTTGTGGGCCAACTGGTGGGAACGCACGCCAAAGGCATCCTGTTGCTCGCGGGTGATGCCGTGCATCTTGCCGAGCATTTCAGCGGTCAGGCCCATCATGCCCGAGGCTTTCGCTGCGTACAGCGACATGTGCGGGTTCGGATCGACACCGTGCATCATGCTCACGTGGCCCATGTGCTCGACGCCGCCGACCACGAACACGTCACCGTTGCCGGTCATGATCGCTTGCGCAGCGGTGTGCAGCGCGCTCATCGACGAGCCACACAGGCGGCTGACGGTCTGGCCAGCAGAAGTGTGCGGGATCTGGGTCATCAGCGACGCCATGCGCGCGATGTTCCAGCCCTGCTCCAGGGTCTGGTTGACGCAGCCCCAGATCACGTCCTCGACTTCCGCCGGGTCGACCTTGCTGTTGCGTTCCAGCAGTTTGCTTATCAGGTGCGCCGACATGTCTTCAGCGCGGGTGTTGCGGTGCATGCCGCCCTTGGAGCGGCCCATCGGAGTACGACCGAAGTCGACAATCACGACGTCTCTAGGATTCAAGCTCATAAGTTCACTCTCACTCTAGTTGGGGGCGCTTAACCGAAGAAGCTCTGGCCGTTTTTGGCCATTTCGCGCAGCTTCGCGGTCGGGTGGTACAGCGCGCCCAAATCAGCGTACTGGTCAGCCAGGGCAACGAACTCGGCGACACCGATGGAATCGATGTAGCGCAGCGCACCGCCACGGAATGGAGGAAACCGATACCGTAAACCAGACCCATGTCGGCTTCGGCGGCGGTTTCAACGATGCCGTCTTCCAGGCAACGCACGGTTTCCAGGCACAGCGGGATCATCATCCAGTTGATGATGTCTTCGTCAGTGACTTCGCGCTGCTCGTAAACGATCGGCTTGAGCACTTCGAGTACCGACGGATCGGCGACTTTCTTCTGCTTGCCTTTCTTGTCGGCCTCGTAGGCGTAGAAGCCTTTGCCGTTCTTCTGGCCCAGGCGCTTGGCTTCGTACAGCACGTCGATGGCCGAGCGACGGTCATCCTTCATGCGGTCCGGGAAACCTTCAGCCATCACGTCACGACCGTGGTGACCGGTGTCGATGCCGACCACGTCCATCAGGTACGCAGGCCCCATCGGCCAGCCGAATTTTTCCATGACTTTGTCGATGCGGACGAAGTCGACACCGGCGCTGACCAGTTTGGCGAAACCGCCGAAGTACGGGAACAGCACGCGGTTGACCAGGAAGCCCGGGCAGTCATTGACGACAATCGGGTTCTTGCCCATTTTCTTCGCGTAGGCAACGGTGGTGGCGATGGCCAGTTCGCTGGACTTCTCGCCACGGATCACTTCCACCAGCGGCATCATGTGCACCGGGTTGAAGAAGTGCATGCCGACAAAGTTTTCCGGACGCTTGAGGGCCTTGGCCAGCAGGCTTATGGAAATAGTCGAGGTGTTGGACGCGAGGATGGTGTCCTCTTTGACCTGACCTTCGACTTCAGCCAACACGGCTTGCTTGACCTTCGGGTTCTCGACGACAGCTTCGACCACCAGATCGACGTGACCGAAGTCGCCGTAGGACAGGGTCGGACGAATGCCGTTGAGCACTTCAGCCATCTTCGCAGCGGTCATGCGCCCCTTGTCAACGCGGCCAACCAGCAGCTTGGCGGCTTCGGCCAGACCCTGCTCGATACCGTGCTCGTTGATGTCCTTCATCAGGATCGGCGTACCTTTGGAAGCCGACTGATAGGCGATACCGCCGCCCATGATGCCGGCGCCCAGTACGGCAGCCTGCTTCACGTCTTTGGCGATTTCGTCGTAGGCCTTGGCCTTTTTCTTCAGTTCCTGATCGTTCAGGAACAGGCCGATCAGGCTCTGCGCAGCAGAGGTCTTGGCCAATTTGACGAAGCCTGCAGCTTCCACTTCCAGAGCTTTGTCGCGACCGAAGTTTGCGGCTTTCTGGATGGTCTTGATCGCTTCAACCGGCGCCGGGTAGTTCGGCCCAGCCTGGCCAGCTACAAACCCTTTGGCGGTTTCGAAAGCCATCATCTGCTCAATGGCGTTCAACTTGAGTTTTTCAAGTTTCGGCTGGCGCTTGGCCTTGTAATCGAACTCGCCGGAGATGGCGCGCTTGATCAACTCGAGGGCAGCTTCCTGCAATTTTTCAGGGGCGACTACGGCGTCGACGGCGCTGACTTTCAGCGCGTCTTCAGGACGGTTTTCCTTACCGGCGGCAATCCACTCGATGGCATTATCAACACCGATCAAGCGTGGCAGACGTACGGTGCCGCCGAAGCCTGGGTAGATGCCCAGTTTGACTTCCGGCAGACCGATCTTGGCCTTAGTGGACATGACGCGATAGTCGGCCGCCAGGCACATTTCCAGACCGCCACCGAGGGCGATGCCGTTGATGGCCGCGACGGTTGGTACGTTGAGGTCTTCGAAATCGCTGAAGATCTTGTTGGCTTCGAGATTGCCAGCAACAAGCTCGGCATCCGGCAGCTTGAAGTTGTCGACAAATTCGGTGATGTCGGCGCCGACGATGAACACGTCCTTGCCGCTGCTGACGATCACGCCCTTGATCGAAGCATCTGCCTTGATGGTGTCTACAGCCTGACGCAATTCGTTCAGGGTTAGACGGTTGAACTTGTTGACGGACTCACCCTTGAGGTCGAATTTCAATTCGACGATGCCACTTTCAAGAGCTTTAACCGTGATGGCTTTACCTTCGTAAATCATCAACTGATCTCCACGATATGGAAGCTGAACAGTACACGTCGGACGCAGACTTATGGCTCAGAAGGACGCTTTGCTCGTCGATACTGACACCGTCCGCCTGGCACACCCGCCAACGCGATAGTCGGGATTCTGTAGGAGCAGTCTGTAAGACAAACGCTCAATTCATACGCCCGTTTGATTCGGGTACGCCACCTTCACGGAATTTCTGACAATTGTCAATCGCCCTAAATTCGGGCTGAAACGCGACTTTGCAGTCATTTCTGCACCATGATGAGCAGCAACACCTGCCTCGATGTTCAGCCATTCATAGAATCAATAGTTAGAAAAGTCGCCCTAATTCCCGCCGAGCCCCGCCCAGAAGGCTACGCTGGGTGGACTGCAAGGAAATCTGCCGAGGCGAAAAGCGCCTGCCGCAGAAAAGATTACCGGCCTGCCTGGCCAACCCGCCCGACGAATCATGTCGGGCTTTTTATTGGGCGTCTGCCGGACGTTCTACACCGTTGCAGTGAGAAAAATCGCCGTCTCACGCCAGCGCTTTCAGCGTCGCGTCGATATCCTGCAGAACCGTCGCCTCGCCCTTCTCGCCCCAGTACAAGGCGATCATCTGCTTGTCCGCTTCGATCTTGAAAACATTGCCCGGCAATTTTTCGAAATAATCGAGCAGCGCCCGGTCATCGCAGACTTCTTGCCATTGATTGACCCACACGCCCGGGGTTTTCTGCCAATAGGTCCAGCACGCCGGTTGACTGCCACGCCGGGGTCGGTGGTACTGGGCGCAGGGATTCGGCGGCTCCGGCAGCAGCCAGTGTGGCCACTCCTGCGGCGCCAGCTGCATCGCCAGGCCGATGCGTCGCGCCTCCATGCGCAGCGCCATGCGCCCGCTCTGCGCGCGCGATGGGCGCAACCATGCCAGTGGACTTAAAACTACCAGCAGGATTGACACCACCAGCCAGACCGTCATATCTGTACTCCCGATTTTTGATGAGCCCATTGTCTCACTAGCGAACCAATGCGCTTGAAACCAGCCATACTTACCAATATCGAACCCTCAGGAGGAGCACCTCATGCCCTACCACCACATACTGGTCGCCGTAGATCTGACCGAAGAGTGCGACCCTGTGATCCACCGCGCCCGCGAGCTGTCGGTGAGCAATAGCGCCAAGCTGTCGCTGGTGCATATCGTTGAACCAATGGCCATGGCCTTCGGTGGCGACGTGCCGATGGACCTGTCACAACTGCAACAACAGCAGTTCGATCAAGCCAAGGAACGCCTTGAAAAACTCAAATCGAAATATCCCGAGCTTGAGGGCGCCAATTGCCATCTGACCTACGGCCAGCCACGCCAGGAAATCCATCATTTCGCCAAGGAACAAGCGTGCGATCTGATCGTGGTCGGCAGCCATGGCCGTCATGGCCTGGCATTGCTCCTCGGCTCGACTGCAAATGACGTGCTGCACGGCGCGCCTTGCGATGTGCTGGCGGTGCACCTGGTCAAACGCTGATCTGTCTTGCTCTTTGTGGGAGCGAGCCAGCTCGCGAATACCTCGGCACATTCAACTTCGGTGCTGCGCGGAACACCGCTTTCGCGAGCAGGCTCGCTCCCACAGGTGACGTGCTCCCGCCTGTAGATCGCATTACATATGAAAAGCCCGGCGCTCATTACTGAGCGCCGGGCTTTTTCACCTCAGGAGCAATCAGGCATCCAGCTCGGCCCAACGCTCCACCAACGCATCCAGCTCGGCCTGCAATTGCTCCAGCGAAGCAATCACTTTGGCCGTTTCCGCCGGCGGACGCTGGTAGAAACCGGCTTCAGCCATTTCCGCTTCAACCGCGGCGATCTGCTGCTCCTTGGCGTCGATGTCGCCCGGCAAGGCTTCCAGTTCGCGCTGCAGCTTGTAGCTCAGCTTCTTCTTGGCAACCGGAGCAGCAGCCGCAGGCGCAGCCACCGGAGCCGGCTCAGCGGTAACCACCGCCGAATTCAGGTCAGCCTTGCCCGACTTGCTTTCAGTCACGCCCAGCAGACGCGGCGAGCCGCCCTGACGGATCCAGTCCTGATAACCGCCGACGTATTCACGAACCTTGCCTTCACCTTCGAAGACCAGGGTGCTGGTCACCACGTTATCGAGGAATGCCCGGTCGTGGCTGACCATCAGCACGGTGCCGTTGAAGGTCAGCAGCACCTCTTCGAGCAGCTCGAGGGTTTCCACGTCGAGGTCGTTGGTCGGTTCGTCGAGTACCAGCAGGTTCGCCGGCTTGCTGAACAGCTTCGCCAGCAACAGACGCGCACGCTCGCCACCGGACAACGCCTTGACCGGCGTGCGTGCACGCTGCGGGCTGAACAGGAAGTCGCCGAGATAGCTCAGCACATGGCGGCTCTGCCCGTCGATGTCGATAAAGTCGCGACCTTCGGCGACGTTGTCGATCACGGTTTTTCTAGATCCAGCTGATGGCGCAATTGGTCGAAGTAGGCGACGTCGATGCGCGTGCCCTCTTCCACTTTGCCGCTGGTCGGTTGCAGACCGCTGAGCATTAGCTTCAACAGTGTGGTCTTGCCGGTACCGTTGGCGCCGAGCAGACCGATACGGTCGCCGCGCTGCAGGACCATTGAGAAATCCTTGATCAGGAAAGGCCCGCCCGGATGCGCGAAGCTGACGTTCTCCAGCACCATCACCTGTTTGCCGGACTTGTCCGCGGTTTCCAGCTGGATGTTGGCTTTGCCGGTACGCTCGCGACGCTCACTGCGCTCAACGCGCAGGGCTTTCAGGGCGCGGACGCGACCTTCGTTACGGGTGCGCCGGGCCTTGATGCCCTGACGGATCCACACTTCTTCCTGAGCAAGACGCTTGTCGAACAGCGCGTTGGCGGTTTCTTCAGCGGCCAGCGCAGCTTCTTTGTGCACGAGGAAACTGGCGTAGTCGCCGTTCCAGTCGATCAGGCCGCCGCGATCCAGTTCGAGGATGCGCGTGGCGAGGTTTTGCAGGAAGGAACGGTCGTGCGTGATGAACAACACGGCCCCTGGAAATCCTTCAGCGCTTCTTCGAGCCAGGCAATCGCGCCGATGTCCAGGTGGTTGGTCGGTTCGTCGAGCAGCAGCAGATCCGGTTCGGACACCAGCGCCTGCGCCAGCAGCACGCGACGACGCCAGCCGCCGGACAACTCGGCGAGGGTCTTGTCGGCCGGCAATTGCAGGCGGCTCAGGGTGCTGTCGACCAACGTCTGCAAGCGCCAGCCGTCACGGGCTTCGAGGTCGTGCTGAACGTGCATCAGCTTGTCCAGATCAGCGTCGGTGACAATGTTCTGGCTCAGGTGATGGTATTCGGCGAGCAAGGCGCCAACACCGTCGAGGCCCTCAGCCACCACATCGAATACCGTCCGGTCGTCGGCCACTGGCAATTCTTGCGGCAATTCGCCGATTTTCAGACCGGGGGCACGCCACACCGAACCGTCATCGGGCTTCTGGTCGCCCTTGACCAGTTTCATCATGCTGGACTTGCCAGTGCCGTTGCGGCCGATGATGCACACCCGCTCACCACGGGCGATCTGCCAGGACACCTTGTCCAACAACGGCATAGCGCCGAACGCAAGGGACACATCGCTGAATTTGAGCAGGGTCATGAGCTTCTCCAAAAACCGGGCGCGCATTCTACCTGACTTGAGGCTTCAGCAGGCCGGCAATTTGTCTGTCGAAGCACTCTGCACAACATTTGTTGCGAACTTGTGCAGCGAGGCGCGCAAAGCTTTCGCCGCTTGCTGGCAAAAGGCTAAGCTACAGGCAATTCAGTGCGGATCCCGATCGGCACTTGTCATGATTTCTCTGCCCGGATGTCTCATGCGCAGTCGCCTTTTCAGTGTTTTGTCCTGCTTGTTTCTTACCGCCACTGCCGCTCAATCCGTCCAGGCGGTGGACCTTTCCACCCAACGCCAGTATTACGATGAAGCCAAGCGCGCCTTGGCCAAAGGTGATACCGGCCCATATTTGCGCTACAGCCAGGCGCTCGCCGATTACCCGCTCGAACCTTACCTGGCCTACGACGAACTGACCGCGCGCCTGAAGACCGCGAGCAACGCGGAAATCGAGAAATTCCTCGCCGAACACGGTGACCTGCCGCAAGCCAACTGGATGAAACTGCGCTGGTTACGCTGGCTCGCCGACCGTGGCGACTGGGCGACCTTCGTCAAGTATTACGACCCGAAACTGAATTTCACTGAGCTCGATTGCCTCAACGCGCAGTATCAGATCAGCCACGACAAGAAGGCTGAAGGCTATGCCAGTGCGGAAAAACTCTGGCTGACCGGCAAATCGCAACCGGCTGCGTGTGACGCCCTGTTCGGCATCTGGGCTGCCGACGGCCAACTGACCGAGCAGAAACGCTGGGAGCGCACCAAACTTGCCGCGCAGGCACGCAACTATCCGCTGGCCAACAGCCTGATCAACGGCCTGACCACCCTGGCCCCGCGCGGTCGCTTGCTGGTCGACGTGGCGCAGAAACCCGAACTGCTCAACCAGCCGTCGCGCTTCACCCCGGCCGACGAGCCGATGTCCGACGTGGTCAGCCTCGGCCTGCGCCGCCTCGCTCGGCAGGACCCGGACAAGGCCATGGCCCTGCTCGACGGTTACGCCAGCAGCATGCATTTCTCTCGCGATGAAAAAGTCGCGATCGCCCGCGAGATCGGCTTGACCCTCGCCCGGCGTTTCGACAGCCGCGCGCTCGACGTAATGACCAAATACGATCCGGAACTGCGCGACAACACCGTCTCGGAATGGCGCCTGCGCCTGCTGCTGCGTCTGGCACGCTGGAATGATGCCTACGAGCTGACCAAACGCCTGCCGCAAGACCTCGCCACCACCAACCGTTGGCGCTACTGGCAGGCGCGCAGCCTGGAACTGGCCCAGCCACAAAACCCGCAAGCGCTGACCCTGTACAAGAATCTGGCGCGGGAACGAGACTTCTACGGCTTCCTCGCCGCAGACCGTTCACAATCGCCTTACTCGCTGAACAACAAGCCGCTGGTGCTCAGCCAGGCGCTGATCAACAAGGTCCGTAACACCCCGGCGTGCGCCGCGCGCTGGAGTTTCATGCACGCGGGCAGATCGTCGACGGGCGTCGCGAGTGGTATCACGTCAGCCGTCATTTCAACCGCGATGAAATGGTCGCCCAGGCCAAACTGGCCTACGACCTGAAATGGTACTTCCCGGCGATCCGCACCATCAGTCAGGCGCAATACTGGGACGACCTGGATATCCGCTTCCCGATGGCGCACCGCGATACCCTCGTGCGTGAAGCCAAGGTCCGCGGCCTGCATTCGAGCTGGGTGTTCGCCATCACTCGGCAGGAAAGTGCCTTCATGGACGACGCGCGCTCCGGCGTCGGCGCCAGCGGTCTGATGCAGTTGATGCCCGGCACCGCCAAGGAAACCGCGCGCAAGTTCAGCATTCCACTGGCCTCACCCCAGCAAGTGCTCGATCCGGACAAGAACATCCAGCTCGGCGCCGCTTATCTCAGCCAGGTGCACAGCCAGTTCAACGGTAACCGCGTGCTCGCCTCCGCCGCCTACAACGCCGGCCCCGGCCGCGTGCGTCAGTGGCTGCGCGGTGCCGATCACCTCAGTTTCGACGTCTGGGTGGAAAGCATCCCGTTCGACGAAACCCGCCAGTATGTGCAGAACGTGTTGTCGTACTCGGTGATCTACGGCCAGAAGCTCAACTCGCCGCAACCGCTGGTGGATTGGCATGAGCGATATTTTGATGATCAATGAGCAGGCAGTGACCGCATGAGAATGAAAAATGCCCGCATCGTGAGATACGGGCATTTTTTTATGGATCATTACCAGTCGGTTACTGGATCGGTTAATCAGGCTGACCATCATTGAACTGCAACGCCGCCAGCCGCGCGTACAGCGGATTGCTGGCGATCAATTGCTGATGTGTCCCCACCGCTACCAGCTTGCCTTGATCCATCACCGCAATTCGATCAGCGTTCTTGACCGTGGCCAGCCTGTGGGCAATCACCAGTGTCGTGCGGTTTTCCATCAGCGTTGGCAGGGCCTGCTGGATCAGATGCTCGCTCTGGGCGTCGAGGGCACTGGTGGCTTCGTCCAGCAGCAGGATCGGCGCGTCCACCAGCAAGGCGCGGGCGATGGCCAGACGCTGGCGCTGACCGCCGGACAATCCGAGGCCGCCGTCGCCGAGGTGAGTCTGATAGCCGTCCGGCATTTGTTCGATGAAGTCATGGGCGTGGGCAATTCGCGCAGCTTCCTTGACCTGCGCGAGCGTGGCCGTCGGGCAGCCGTAGCGAATGTTCTCTTCCACACTGCCGAAAAACAATGCAGGAGTTTGCGAGACCAGCGCGAAACAGCGGCGCAGGTCCAGCGGGTCAAGACTGGTCAGTGGCACGCCATCGAGGAGAATCTGCCCCTCGCGCGGATCGTAGAAGCGCAGCAACAGGTCGTAGACCGTAGATTTGCCCGCGCCTGACGGCCCCACCAACGCCAGGGTTTCGCCTGCTCTCACCGCCAGATTCAAGCCATCGACTGCGTAGCTTTCCGGACGCGAGGGGTAGGAAAAGCGCACGTCGCGCAGTTCAAGCTCACCTTTGACCCGCACCGGCAACGTCACCACCCCGGTCGCCGGGGGCTGGATGATGCTTTCCGAGCGCAGCAATTCTGCGATGCGTTCAGCGGCACCCGCAGCGCGTTGCAGTTCGCCGATCACTTCGCTCAGCGTGCCGAACGCGCTGCCGACAATCAGGCTGTAGAAAACGAATGCCGCCAGCTCGCCGGCCGAAATACGTCCGGCCATCACATCCATGCCGCCGACCCACAACATCACCGCCACCGCGCCAAGCACCAGCACGATCACCAAAGTGATCAACCACGCTCGCTGGAAGATCCGTTTGCGCGCGGTTTCGAACGCCTGCTCGACGGTCGAGGCGAAACGCTGCTCGTCCTGCACCTGGTGGTTGTAGGCTTGCACGGTTTTGATCTGGCCGAGGGTTTCCGACACATAGCTGCCAATGTCGGCGATACGGTCCTGGCTCTGGCGCGACAGATTGCGCACACGGCGGCCGAAAATCAGGATTGGCGCGATCACCAGTGGCAGGGCGATCACGACAATGCTGGTCAGTTTGGGATTGGTGATGAACAGCAACACCACACCGCCGATCACCATCAGTAGATTGCGCAGAAACAGCGAGAGCGAGGAACCGATCACCGACTGCAGCAGTGTGGTGTCGGCGGTCAGGCGCGACTGGATTTCCGAGCTGCGGTTGTCCTCATAAAAGCCCGGATGCAGATACACCAAGTGATTGAACACTTGCCGGCGAATGTCGGCGACCACGCGCTCGCCAATCCATGAAACAAGATAGAACCGTGCAAAAGTGCCCAGCGCCAACCCGAGCACCAGCAGCATGAAAATACCGATGGACTGATTGAGCAGATGTGGCGAGCGGGTCATGAAACCCTGATCGACCAGCAACTTGATGCCCTGCCCCATCGACAACGTAATGCCCGCTGTGACGATCAACGCGAGCAGCGCGCCGAAAGCATGCCAGCGGTACGGCAGGAGAAAATGACTGGTCAGGCGCAGGGCGCGCCGGTGTCGGGAAGAAAGCATGGAGATCATGGAATTCACGTCTGCGCAGATGAATCGGGCCAGCCTACAGACCCAGATGGGGTGGAACTCTGTAAATCACAATGAGTCAGGTTAAATATGCCCGGGATGTCCGGATGCTAGAAACGATTGGTCTAAGGTTGCGGTTGAGACGAATCGTCATTTCTGTTTGAGTAGAGATGCCGCCCCGCCGACAGACCGCAGGGAGTTGTCACAGCCTGGTCACGTGGCGGTTTTACCTTAGGCACACAACCTGATGAGGAGACAGGCCATGTCCTTGCAACACAGCAGCGAAGACAAGATTGAAGTGATCCGCACCCAACCCGACCAGTCTCTGGGTTGCTCGATTATCGATGAGCAGGGCCGCGAGGTACCGATCACTGAAGACATGATCCAGAACGCCTGCCGCGAACTGGAAAAGCGATTGGTCAAGCCTGCCGAACAAGAGTGATATAGCCACCGTCTTCCTGACCCGGTCCTGAGTGGCCGGGTTTTTTGTATCTGTAATTTAGCTGTGTATCGTGTCGGAGCTGCCGAAGGCTGCGATCTTTTGATCTTCAAAAGCAAGATCAAGAGATCGCAGCCTCGTTTCACTCGACAGCTCCTACAGGACACGGGTTGCCCCCAGCGCCTCAACCATCTGCCGCAACACCAGCGCATCACCTTCAATCCGCACCTTCAGGCCTTCGATCTCGCGTCGCACCGGGTACTGCTTGCGCAGCACGTCAAACGCCGCACGCTGTTCAGCGACATTTCCCACCAGGCTGCGGCGAAAATCCGCATCATCGCGGCGCGGGTCGTACACGCCCCGGCACAACATCGCCAGCGCCCACGCAGGATCGCTGTCACCGTGCAAGGAAACTTCCGACAACCAGGTTGCTGGCAGCAGATCGCTGAGCTGAATCGCCGCAGGTTGACCGCTGAAAGCGCAGTAGGCCTGATAGATTTGCGCGGTGCCGCGTTGCTTGCCATCGAGGCTGTAACCGGCGATGTGTGGCGTGGCCAATACGCAGAGCTCCGCCAGCGCAGGGTCAACTTCCGGCTCTTTTTCCCAGACGTCGAGCACCGCTTGCAGGTCCTCGCGCTCCAGCAGCACCTCACGCAGCGCAGCGTTATCCACCACAGGGCCGCGCGCCGCATTGATCAGCCATGCACCCTGCTTGAGTTGCTGCAGACGCTGTTGATCGAACAGGTGCCAGGTTGCAGAGTCGCCGCTGCGGGTCAATGGCGTATGCAGACTGATCACGTCGCACTGCTCGATGATCTGTTCAAGGCTGACATAATCGCCGCCCTCGGCGGCCTGACGCGGCGGATCGCAAACCTTGACGTTCCAGCCCAAGCCCTTGAGGACCTTGATCAAGCGCCCTCCCACTTCACCGGCGCCGACGACGCCGTAAGTGCGCTGACTCAGATCAACCCCTTCGATTTCTGCCAGTGTCATCAGACTGCCCAGTACGTAATCGACCACGCCCCGGGCATTGCACCCCGGCGCGCTCGACCAGCAGATCCCGGCCTCGTTGAAGTAATCCAGATCCAGATGATCGGTGCCAATGGTGCAGGTGCCGACAAAGCGCACCTTGCTGCCCTCGAGCAGCGCACGATTGACGTTGGTCACCGAGCGCACCAGCAACACATCGGCCTGCTCGACCGTCGTGCGGTCGATGGAGCGACCCGGACTCGGCGGATGTCGCCGAAACCGGCAAAAAAGCATCGAGCAGCGGGATATTTTCGTCGGCAACAATCAGCATGGCGGGCTCCTTGGGCGGATCGGCAGTTTAGGTGCAGACGCGTCGATCGGCCAGCAGGGTTTGCGCTTACAAATACGCAACAGAGGATTTTTCCTGACCGAGGCGTCAGCGGCGTAGAATGCGTCGCCTTGCGTATCAACACTATCCGGACGCTTTGCCTGTGAACCCTGTAACTGACCAACCTGTCGCCGTCTCCCTGACTCGCCCAGCGCGGATTCGTCTGGAGCTGAAAAATCTGCTCGCCCTGGCGTTGCCGATCATCATCGCGCAACTGGCGACCACCGCCATGGGCTTCGTCGATGCGGTGATGGCCGGGCGCGTCGGGCCCAAGGATCTGGCGGCAGTGGCACTGGGCAACTCGATCTGGGTCCCGGTGTTTCTATTGATGACCGGCACACTATTGGCCACCACGCCAAAAGTCGCTCAACGTTTCGGCGCTGGCAAGCACAGCGAAATCGGCCCGATCGTGCGGCAGGCGCTGTGGCTGGCATTGGTCGTCGGCTTGATCGCTACCTCGATGCTGGTCGCCGCCGAGCCGGTGCTGCACCTGATGAAGGTCGATCCCGAATTGATCGGCCCGTGCATGCAATACCTGCACGGCATCGCCAGCGGCTTGCCGGCGGTGGCCTTTTATCACGTGCTGCGCTGCACCAGCGACGGCATCGGCCGCACCCGCCCGGCCATGGTGCTGGGCCTGTGCGGTCTGGCGCTGAACATTCCCCTGAACTACATCTTCATCTATGGCCACTTCGGCGTGCCCGCCATGGGCGGCGTCGGCTGCGGCTGGGCCACGGCGATCGTGATGTGGGTGATGGCGCTGGGCCTGGCCGGTTACGAACGCTGGGCGCCAGCCTATCGCTCAAGCGAACTGTTCAGCCGCTTCGACTGGCCGCAGTGGGCGGTGATCAAGCGTCTGCTGTCGATTGGTTTACCGATCGGCATCGCGGTGTTTGCCGAGTCGAGCATTTTCGCCGTGATTGCACTGCTGATCGGCAGCCTCGGGGCGACGGTGGTGGCCGGGCATCAGATCGCGCTGAACGTCAGCTCGCTGGTGTTCATGATTCCCTATTCGCTGGGCATGGCGGTCACCGTGCGCGTCGGCCAGGCGCTGGGCCGCGAGGAACCCCGTGAGGCGCGTTTCGCTGCAGGTGTCGGCATGGGCACCGCACTGGCCTACGCCTGCCTGTCGGCGAGCCTGATGCTGGCTCTGCGCGAGCCGATTGCGGCGATCTATACCGCTGATCCGACGGTGATTCACATTGCGGCCATGCTGATCGTCTATTCGGCGCTGTTCCAGTTTTCCGATGCGATCCAAGTGACAGCAGCCGGCGCGCTGCGTGGTTATCAGGACACGCGGGTGACGATGATCCTGACTCTGTTCGCCTACTGGGGCATTGGTTTGCCGGTCGGTTACGCGCTGGGCCTGACCGATTGGCTCGGCGAGCCACGGGGCCCGAGCGGGTTGTGGCAGGGTCTGATTGTCGGTTTGAGCTGCGCGGCGCTGATGCTGTCAATCCGGCTGACACGCAGTGCGCGCAAGCGAATCCGGATCAGTCGTTCGGCGGGTTGATCACCCATAAAAAAGACCTGCATTTGCAGATCTTTTTGCCCAGATTCAGGACTTCTTGCGAATCCAGTAAAGATAGGTACCGGCCTCTTCATGCTGGCTGACCAGTTCATGGTCAAGAAACACGCAGAACTTGGGGATATCGCGCTTGGTCGAGGGATCGGTAGCGATCACCTTGAGCAGGCCGCCGGGCACCAGATCGCGGATGTGCTGGTGCAACATCATCACCGGCTCCGGGCAATTGAGGCCGGTGGCGTCGAGGGTGCCGTCGACCGGGGTATCGATCATTTCACTCATGGTTCACTCCAGAAACTGGCCGGCATTGTCGCGCATTGCTTGGGATATCGTCCAACCCATGTGGCAGCGAGCCTGCTCGCGAATGCGGTGCTTCATCCAACATTGATGTCGGCTGACAAGACGCTTTCGCGAGCAGGCTCGCTCCCACAAGAGTTCGCTCTGCTTCAGCGGGACTTGGGCTTTTTGCTGTCGTGCCGGCGCAGATGGCAAGTCACCTCCTCACGATCGTGATACAGCTGCTTGCAGCCGATATCAACCTTGATCCCCGTGCCTTGAATCCATCGGCAATGCGCTCGAGCAGCCGCTTCACTTCGGCATAACGCTGCTTCATCGGCAACTTCAGGTTGACCACCGCCTCGCGGCAATGTCCCTCGCCAATCCACTCTTCCAGCATCGCGGCGTTGCGCGCCGGTTTCTCGACGATGTCGCAAACCATCCAGTCCACCGGCTGCTTGGGCTTGAAGGTAAATCCGTCCGCCATCAGATGCTGGACCAGCCCGGTTTCCATCAGGCTTTCAGCCATCGGGCCGTTGTCGATCGCCGTCACCAGCATGCCACGGTTGACCAGTTGCCAAGTCCAGCCCCCGGCGCGGCGCCGAGGTCGACACCGGTCATATCGCTGTGCAGGCGATCTTCCCACTGATCACGCGGGATGAAGTGGTGCCACGCCTCTTCCAGCTTCAGGGTCGAACGGCTTGGCGCTTCGCGGGGAAATTTCAGGCGTGGAATGCCCATCGGCCACATCGCCGAATTGCCGGCATCGGCCAGGCCGAGAAAAACTTCGCGGCCGCTTTTGAAAGTCAGCAACAAACGCGGCTTGCTGGCGTCCTCCACCAGTTTGCCAGCGGCGATCAGTGCCTTGCGCAGCGGGCCTTCGAACTTCTTGCAGAAGTTCGACAGCTCCTTGCCGTCATTGGTATCGACCACTTCCAGCCACAGACTGCCGCACACCGGGAAATCGGCCATGTGCGCGAGAATCACGCTGATCCGGTCGTTTTCCGGCAGATCGATGAAAAAGCCGCGCGCCCACTGCCGCGGGAAGATCAGTTCGGCGAAACGCTGCCCGCGCATCAGGCGTTCGGCACCGTCTGCTTCGGTGCAGACAAACTCGGCGCAGGCCGCAGCCGTTTTGGCTTTGGCGTAACCGGCGACATTGAGACGGGCGGCAAGGTCGGAAATCTCCGAACAGACTTCGCCTTCGAAGCCGGGCCGGCAATGCATGAATAGGGTGTTCATTCTTACTCCTGGGCAGCGGTCGATCATTCGACCGCTGCGCGATGCTCAAGCCTTGCGTTGCCGCAATGCCTGTCACGAAAACCGGCGCATGATAGCCGAAGTCGGAACCTTGGTTCCGTCCATAGAGTCCAGTTATTAGCCAGCTACTCAAAACAGGGCTAGGTTTAATGCTCTGCCCGTCCCCTCAGTCCGTAGCCGTGCGGACTCAAAGGAGTGATCGTAATGCCGTCCCTCGATAGTCTGAAATCACTGAAAACCCTACAAATCGACGCCACGACCTACCACTATTTCAGCCTGCCGGAAGCCGCCAAGAGCCTGGGCGACCTCGACAAGCTGCCGATGTCGTTGAAGGTGCTGTTGGAAAACCTGCTGCGCTGGGAAGACGAAAAAACCGTCACCGGCGCCGACCTCAAAGCCATCGCCGCCTGGCTCAAGGAGCGCCGCTCCGATCGAGAAATCCAGTACCGCCCTGCCCGTGTATTGATGCAGGATTTTACTGGCGTTCCCGCCGTGGTCGATCTCGCCGCCATGCGTGCGGCAATGGCCAAGGCCGGCGGCGATCCGCAGCGGATCAACCCGTTGTCGCCGGTGGATCTGGTGATCGACCACTCGGTAATGGTCGACAGGTTTGGCAGCGCCAGTGCGTTTGAACAGAACGTCGACATCGAAATGCAACGCAACGGCGAGCGCTATGCCTTCCTGCGCTGGGGCCAGAGTGCGTTCGATAACTTCAGCGTGGTACCGCCGGGCACCGGCATCTGCCACCAGGTCAACCTCGAATACCTCGGCCGCACCGTGTGGACCAAAGACGAGGATGGCCGCACCTACGCCTTCCCCGACACGCTGGTCGGCACCGACTCCCACACCACCATGATCAACGGTCTCGGCGTGCTCGGCTGGGGCGTTGGCGGGATCGAAGCGGAAGCGGCGATGCTCGGGCAACCGGTGTCGATGCTGATTCCCGAAGTGATCGGCTTCAAACTCACCGGCAAGCTCAAGGAAGGCATCACCGCTACCGATCTGGTGCTGACCGTGACGCAGATGCTGCGCAAGAAAGGCGTGGTCGGTAAATTCGTCGAATTCTATGGCGACGGTCTCGCCGATCTGCCACTGGCCGACCGTGCAACGATCGCCAACATGGCTCCAGAGTACGGAGCGACATGCGGTTTCTTCCCGGTCGATGATGTCACGCTGGAATACCTCCGCTTGTCTGGCCGGCCGCCGGAAGTAGTGAAATTGGTTGAGGCGTACACCAAGGCTCAAGGCCTGTGGCGTCTGCCGGGTCAGGAGCCAGTGTTCACCGACAGCCTGGCGCTGGACATGGGCAGCGTCGAAGCCAGTCTGGCCGGGCCGAAACGTCCGCAGGATCGCGTCTCGCTGCCGAACGTCGCGCAAGCCTTCAGTGATTTCATCGACCTGCAATTCAAACCCACCAGCAAGGAAGAAGGACGCCTGGAAAGCGAGGGCGGTGGTGGCGTCGCCGTGGGCAACGCCGATCTGGTCGGCGAAGCGGACTACGAATACGAGGGCAAGACCTATCGCCTGAAAAACGGTGCTGTGGTCATCGCCGCGATCACTTCCTGCACCAACACTTCCAACCCGAGCGTGATGATGGCGGCCGGGTTGCTGGCGAAGAAAGCCGTGGAGAAAGGGCTGACGCGCAAGCCTTGGGTGAAGAGTTCATTGGCGCCGGGTTCGAAAGTCGTCACCGACTACTACAAGGCTGCCGGACTGACGCAGTACCTCGATCAACTCGGTTTTTCGCTGGTCGGCTATGGCTGCACCACCTGCATCGGCAACTCCGGGCCACTGCCGGAGCCGATCGAGAAAGCCATTCAGAAAGCCGATCTGACCGTCGCATCGGTACTGTCCGGCAACCGCAACTTCGAAGGTCGCGTGCACCCGCTGGTGAAAACCAACTGGCTGGCCTCGCCACCGCTGGTTGTCGCCTACGCATTGGCCGGCAGTGTGCGTACCGATATCAGCAGCGAACCGCTGGGCGAGGATCAACAGGGCAATCCGGTGTATCTGCGCGATATCT
This sequence comes from Pseudomonas sp. B21_DOA, assembly GCA_030544685.1. Classification (NCBI taxonomy): domain Bacteria; kingdom Pseudomonadati; phylum Pseudomonadota; class Gammaproteobacteria; order Pseudomonadales; family Pseudomonadaceae; genus Pseudomonas; species Pseudomonas sp. B21_DOA. Next base: position 4,977,809 of record CP086683.1, read on the forward strand.
GGCCGAGCAGCCGGGAAATCGCCGAGGCGGTTAATCAGGTCAACACTGCAATGTTCCACAAGGAATACGCCGAAGTGTTTGCCGGCGACGAGCAATGGCAAGCCATTGAGGTACCGCAAGCGGCGACTTACGTGTGGCAGGACGATTCGACCTACATCCAGCATCCACCTTTCTTCGACAATATTTCCGGTCCTCTGCCGGAGGTGAAAGATGTCAAAGGCGCGCGGGTATTGGCTTTGCTCGGTGATTCGGTAACCACAGACCACATCTCCCCCGCCGGCAATATCAAGGTCGACAGCCCCGCTGGGCGTTATCTGCAGGAGAAAGGTGTCGAGCCGCGCGACTTCAACTCCTACGGTTCACGTCGTGGCAACCATGAAGTGATGATGCGCGGAACGTTTGCCAACATCCGAATTCGCAATGAAATGCTCGGGGGCGAGGAAGGTGGCAACACAATTTACATCCCCACCGGGGAAAAAATGGCGATTTACGATGCAGCCATGAAATATCAAGCGTCGGGCACGCCTCTGGTGGTGATTGCCGGCCAGGAATATGGCACCGGATCAAGCCGTGACTGGGCGGCCAAGGGTACCAATCTGCTCGGCGTCAAAGCGGTGATCGCAGAAAGCTTCGAGCGTATTCACCGCTCCAATCTGGTCGGGATGGGCGTCCTGCCGTTGCAGTTCAAGCTTGATCAGAATCGCAAGAGTCTCAACCTGACCGGCAAAGAGACGTTCGAGATTTTGGGATTGACCGGCGTTGAACTGACGCCGCGAATGAACCTGCCGTTGGTGATTACTCACGAGGATGGGCGTCAGGAAAAGATCGAAGTTCTGTGCCGCATTGATACGCTGAATGAGGTCGAGTACTTCAAATCCGGCGGGATCCTGCATTATGTGTTGCGGCAGTTGATTGCTTCGTAACGGGGTGACATTCGCAGCAGGCTGCGATCTCTTTGACTTGGGTTTATAAGAGCAAGATCAAAAGATCGCAGCCTTCGACAACCCCTACGTACAGGCGAAAAAAACCCGCCGAAGCGGGTTTTTCCCAAGACCATTATCGACTCCCTGTCGGCAGCGATCCTTGCAATGGTCGATCGTCCATGATCCTGAAACACTCCCTGTGTCCCAGTTGATGTGTGTAGATTACCCAGTGGATCCAATCAGCAATAGTCGTAAAAGCTACTAACGCGTGTAAGACATTCGCCATACAAACACTTCCGAAAACCCTTAGGCCCGTCAGGCACCGCCGCTTTCGCGAGCCTTGGCGCTTTCGGCGAGAAACTGTTCAAGCCTGCTCAATTGCTCCTCCCAACCGCGACTGTCCATGTAATACGCCTCTTTCTGACGGATATCAGGGATGTGCGCGAAGCCGGATTCCGAGACCTTGAGTAGAGTGCCGTCTTCGAAGTCCTGCAATTCGAACTTGACCAGTGTGGTCGGCTCTTGTGAATAGTCGATCTTCGGGTTGACCGCATACGGGTGCCAGCGAAAAGAAAACAACTGCTGCGGCTCGACCCGCTCGATCAGCACATTCCACAATACGTGTTCATAACCGGGGTAAGTGACCTGGCCCTGCGTCCACTCGCCGGCAATGAAACGCCGGCCCTCGAGCGCCACGCCAAACCACTGGCCAAACGCCTCCGCATCGACCAATGCGCGCCAGACGTGGGAACGCGACGCCTTGAGCGTGATCTTGCGTTCGAAACTGTTAGGTACTGGTTTCATACGTCACCTCCTGTTCTGAACACTAGGCTTGTATGACCACATGTCCAATGCGAAGTTGTATCCAGGCGCTGCAGACATCGATTCGAGCGGACACATCCTGCGGCAGTTTGCACTCTGTGATCGGCGCCGCTTGACCTGTTATCTTTCCAGCGAATCCGCAGAAACAAGGACGAATCATGCAGCCCTCACTTGCCGATCGATACCGCGGCGCCCTCCTCGGCCTGGCTTGCGGCGATGCGGTCGGCACAACAGTTGAGTTCCAGCCGCGAGGATCATTCCAGCCGCTGAGCGACATGGTCGGCGGCGGCCCGTTCCAGCTCAAGCCAGGGCAGTGGACCGATGACACTTCAATGGCACTTTGTCTAGCCGAGAGCCTGCTGCGCAAAAACGGTTTTGACGCGGCCGATCAAATGGGCCGCTACCTCAATTGGTGGAAATGGGGATACCTGAGTTCCACCGGTGAATGTTTCGACATCGGCATGACGGTCAGCCAGGCGCTGGAACAGTATCAGCGAACCGGGGAGCCTTTCGCAGGCTCGACTGACCCGTTAACTGCCGGCAACGGATCGCTGATGCGATTGGCGCCCGTCGTGCTGTTCTATTTTCCTGATTTTCGACAGATCCAGACCTCCGCTGCCGATTGCTCGCGCACAACCCATGCCGCGCCGGAGGCAATTGAGTGCTGCCAATTGCTGGCTGATCTGATCACGAGAGCGCTTGAGGGTGCGGAGAAAACACAGCTTCGCCGGTCGCCATTGTTAGAGCTTTCCCAGCCCAAGGTGGTTGCTATCGCGCAGGGCGATTACCTCGATAAAACGGAAAACGAAATCAAAGGCAGCGGCTATAGCGTGCAATCGCTGGAAGCTGCCTTGTGGTGTTTCCATCGAACGCAGACCTACGCTGACGCGGTACTGAAAGCAGCCAATCTCGGAGATGATGCGGATACTACAGCGGCTATCGTGGGTCAGTTGGCCGGCGCTTACTATGGCGTTCGGGCGATCCCGGAACACTGGCTGGAGCAGCTGCATGAAGGCGAGGAAATCGCAGCCACGGCGGATCGCTTGCTGGAAGCTTCCAGGTCACGCACCTGACCATCGTTACACTGTTTTGCTCCTTCCACTTGATACAGCGAGAACCTCATGTCAAAGCATCTGCTTCTAGCCTTCGCGCCCTTTTTGTTTTTCCCTTTCGCCCATGCCGCCGATGATTGTGCCAACGCCAGCGATCAGGCGACGATGAATCAATGCGCGGGGCAAGCGTTCAAAGCGGCAGACAAGGAATTGAACGCGGTTTACCAGCAGATCACCGCACGCTTGAAAGACAATCCAGACGGCAAGAAGCTGTTGGTGGGCGCACAGCGGGCATGGATTGGATTTCGGGACTCGGAATGCAAATTTTCGGCATCAGGAGTGGCGGGCGGGAGTGTTTATCCATTGATTTACAGCGATTGCCTGACCAGCATGACCAAGACGCGTGTCGAGGCGCTCAAGCAATATTTGAAATGTGAGGAAGGTGACATGAGTTGCCCGGTTCCTGGGGCGTAAGCGCAGGCTCAGCTAGCGTGAGCCTGCGCTGCGGAGCCACCATGCGTCAGACGTGCGGATCACCCGGTGCTTTACTCGGCGCAGCATATTGGGGCTTCAGGTGGCCATCCTGATCGAGTAACCAGGCATCCATGATCTGCCGGACCACTGGCCCTGCCACTCGGCCTCCTGCCTCGCCATTCTCGATCATTACCGAGATGGCGATCTTTGGATGCTCTGCCGGTGCGAATCCAACAAACAAAGCGTTGTCACGGTGACGCTCGAGGGTTTTTTCGCGGTTGTAGCGTTCCCCCTGCTTGATCGCCACCACTTGCGCCGTACCACTCTTGCCGGCGATGCGGTATTGCGCCCCCGCAGCGGCCGCACGGGCAATGCCTCGAGCATCGTGCATGACCATCTGCATACCGTGGTTGACCTGCTCCCAATCGCGCGGGTCCTTGAGCAGGATGTTCGGCATCGGGTGCTCGTCGACCGGCGCTACGCCGTCGACCGATTTGGCCAGGTGCGGCCGATTCCATATTCCTTTGTTGGCAATCAGTGCAGTAGCTTGGGCCAATTGCAGCGGCGTGACCTGCATGTAGCCTTGGCCGATGCCAAGAATAACGGTTTCACCGGGATACCAGGCCTGTCGCCGCGTTGCGCGTTTCCAGGCTTGCGACGGCATCAGACCGGGAGACTCTTCAAACATGTCCAGCGAGACTTTTTCACCGAGGCCAAACATCGCCATGTAATCATGCAGACGATCGATGCCGAGCTTGTGCGCCAAGTCGTAGAAGTAAGTGTCGTTGGAGCGCATGATCGCCGCGTCCATGTCCACCCAGCCGTCACCGCTGTGGTTCCAGTTGCGGTACTTGTGGTCGAAGTCCGGCAGTTGGTAGTAGCCGGGATCGAAGACGCGGGTTTGTGGGGTCACGACGCCGGCGTCCAGGCCTGCGATAGCGACTTCTGGTTTGATCGTCGAGCCTGGGGCGTACAGGCCGCGCAATACTCGGTTGAACAGCGGCCGGTCAATGGAATCCCGCAGCGCCGAGTATTCCTTTGAGCTGATACCCGTGACGAACAGATTCGGATCGAAGCTGGGATTGCTGACCATGGCCAGCACTTCTCCGGTGGATGGATCAAGAGCAACCACGGATCCACGGCGATCACCCAACGCGGCTTCGGCGGCTTCCTGCAATTTCACGTCGAGGCTCAGAACGATGTTTTTGCCGGGCACCGGATCGGTGTGCTTGAGTACCCGCAGCACTCGGCCTTGAGCGTTGGTTTCGACTTCTTCGTAACCGACATGGCCATGCAGCTGCGTTTCATAAAAACGCTCGATACCAGTTTTACCGATGGACTGCGTACCACGGTATTCAACGGAGTCGAGAGTTTTGATTCTTTTTCATTGATCCGACCGACATAACCGATCGAATGGGCGAAATGCGCGCCGAGGGGATAGTGCCGGACAAACTGCGGTTCGACATCAAGTCCCGGTAAGCGAAACTCGTTAACCGCCAGGACGGCAATCTGCTCTTCCGTCAGCTCATAAAATAGGGTGACCGGTGTGAACGGATGCCGGGATTGCTTCATCGCCTTGTCGAATACCGTGCGGTCTTCGGCAGGCAGGTGCAGCAAGTTGATGACTTCGTCCAGCTCCTGATTGACGTCAGTTGCGCGCTCACGGGTGATGGTCAGGTTGTAGCTGGGGCGATTGTCGGCGAGCAACACACCGTTGCGGTCATAGATCAATCCGCGCGTTGGCGGGATCGGCAGGACATGGACACGGTTGTTTTCGGAGATGGTCGAATGGTAGTCGAACTCTACGACCTGAAGGATGTACAGGCGCACCACCAGAGCACAGCTGATGGCAAAGACGAACAGAGCACAGGCAATCAATCGTTTATTGACCAGCCGCGTTTCTTTTTCATGATCCTTGATCGGGATTGGTTCAGGCATTTCTACAGCAACTCTTTGACATAAATGAGTGCCGATCCGTGGTCAGGACATCAGTCCGTTAAAAAAACGAGCTGCACCATACCAAAACCGGCCGTCCACTTCAGGATGAATTTACCCGATTGCAGCCTGAAAAATTTTCTCGCAGGCAAAACAAAACCCCAACTGCTTTCGCAATTGGGGTTTCGGAATTTAATCTTGACGATGACCTACTCTCACATGGGGAAACCCCACACTACCATCGGCGATGCATCGTTTCACTGCTGAGTTCGGGATGGGATCAGGTGGTTCCAACGCTCTATGGTCGTCAAGAAATTCGGGTACTGACTCGTGACCAGATGGTCTCGCTTCAGCAAATTGGGTATGTGACAGCTGGTGTTTGTGCGTTTCGAACTTTCGGTTCGTTTCGTCTTCACACACCGCAATCTGGTGCCTTCTCAGGTCAGCAAATTGCTTGGGTGTTATATGGTCAAGCCTCACGGGCAATTAGTATTGGTTAGCTCAACGCCTCACAGCGCTTACACACCCAACCTATCAACGTCGTAGTCTTCGACGGCCCTTCAGGGAACTCAAGGTTCCAGTGAGATCTCATCTTGAGGCAAGTTTCCCGCTTAGATGCTTTCAGCGGTTATCTTTCCCGAACATAGCTACCCGGCAATGCCACTGGCGTGACAACCGGAACACCAGAGGTTCGTCCACTCCGGTCCTCTCGTACTAGGAGCAGCCCCTCTCAAATCTCAAACGTCCACGGCAGATAGGGACCGAACTGTCTCACGACGTTCTAAACCCAGCTCGCGTACCACTTTAAATGGCGAACAGCCATACCCTTGGGACCGGCTTCAGCCCCAGGATGTGATGAGCCGACATCGAGGTGCCAAACACCGCCGTCGATATGAACTCTTGGGCGGTATCAGCCTGTTATCCCCGGAGTACCTTTTATCCGTTGAGCGATGGCCCTTCCATACAGAACCACCGGATCACTAAGACCTACTTTCGTACCTGCTCGACGTGTCTGTCTCGCAGTCAAGCGCGCTTTTGCCTTTATACTCTACGACCGATTTCCGACCGGTCTGAGCGCACCTTCGTACTCCTCCGTTACTCTTTAGGAGGAGACCGCCCCAGTCAAACTACCCACCATACACTGTCCTCGATCCGGATAACGGACCTGAGTTAGAACCTCAAAGTTGCCAGGGTGGTATTTCAAGGATGGCTCCACGCGAACTGGCGTCCACGCTTCAAAGCCTCCCACCTATCCTACACAAGCAAATTCAAAGTCCAGTGCAAAGCTATAGTAAAGGTTCACGGGGTCTTTCCGTCTAGCCGCGGATACACTGCATCTTCACAGCGATTTCAATTTCACTGAGTCTCGGGTGGAGACAGCGCCGCCATCGTTACGCCATTCGTGCAGGTCGGAACTTACCCGACAAGGAATTTCGCTACCTTAGGACCGTTATAGTTACGGCCGCCGTTTACCGGGGCTTCGATCAAGAGCTTCGCGTTAGCTAACCCCATCAATTAACCTTCCGGCACCGGGCAGGCGTCACACCCTATACGTCCACTTTCGTGTTTGCAGAGTGCTGTGTTTTTAATAAACAGTCGCAGCGGCCTGGTATCTTCGACCGGCATGAGCTTACGGAGCAAGTCCTTCACCCTCACCGGCGCACCTTCTCCCGAAGTTACGGTGCCATTTTGCCTAGTTCCTTCACCCGAGTTCTCTCAAGCGCCTTGGTATTCTCTACCCAACCACCTGTGTCGGTTTGGGGTACGGTTCCTGGTTACCTGAAGCTTAGAAGCTTTTCTTGGAAGCATGGCATCAACCACTTCGTCACCCAAAGGGTAACTCGTCATCAGCTCTCGGCCTTAAGATCCCGGATTTACCTAAGATCTCAGCCTACCACCTTAAACTTGGACAACCAACGCCAAGCTGGCCTAGCCTTCTCCGTCCCTCCATCGCAATAACCAGAAGTACAGGAATATTAACCTGTTTTCCATCGACTACGCTTTTCAGCCTCGCCTTAGGGACCGACTAACCCTGCGTCGATTAACGTTGCGCAGGAAACCTTGGTCTTTCGGCGTGGGTGTTTTTCACACCCATTGTCGTTACTCATGTCAGCATTCGCACTTCTGATACCTCCAGCAAGCTTCTCAACTCACCTTCACAGGCTTACAGAACGCTCCTCTACCGCATCATCCGAAGATGATACCCGTAGCTTCGGTGTATGGTTTGAGCCCCGTTACATCTTCCGCGCAGGCCGACTCGACTAGTGAGCTATTACGCTTTCTTTAAAGGGTGGCTGCTTCTAAGCCAACCTCCTAGCTGTCTAAGCCTTCCCACATCGTTTCCCACTTAACCATAACTTTGGGACCTTAGCTGACGGTCTGGGTTGTTTCCCTTTTCACGACGGACGTTAGCACCCGCCGTGTGTCTCCCATGCTCGGCACTTGTAGGTATTCGGAGTTTGCATCGGTTTGGTAAGTCGGGATGACCCCTAGCCGAAACAGTGCTCTACCCCCTACAGTGATACATGAGGCGCTACCTAAATAGCTTTCGAGGAGAACCAGCTATCTCCGAGCTTGATTAGCCTTTCACTCCGATCCACAGGTCATCCGCTAACTTTTCAACGGTAGTCGGTTCGGTCCTCCAGTCAGTGTTACCTAACCTTCAACCTGCCCATGGATAGATCGCCCGGTTTCGGGTCTATTCCCAGCGACTAGACGCCCTATTAAGACTCGCTTTCGCTACGCCTCCCCTATTCGGTTAAGCTCGCCACTGAAAATAAGTCGCTGACCCATTATACAAAAGGTACGCAGTCACAGAACAAAGTCTGCTCCCACTGCTTGTACGCATACGGTTTCAGGATCTATTTCACTCCCCTCTCCGGGGTTCTTTTCGCCTTTCCCTCACGGTACTAGTTCACTATCGGTCAGTCAGTAGTATTTAGCCTTGGAGGATGGTCCCCCCATATTCAGACAAAGTTTCTCGTGCTCCGTCCTACTCGATTTCATGACTAAGAGATTTTCGCGTACAGGGCTATCACCCACTATGGCCGCACTTTCCAGAGCGTTCCGCTAATCTCAAAGCCACTTAAGGGCTAGTCCCCGTTCGCTCGCCACTACTAAGGGAATCTCGGTTGATTTCTTTTCCTCAGGGTACTTAGATGTTTCAGTTCCCCTGGTTCGCCTCTTGCACCTATGTATTCAGTACAAGATAACCATCTTATGATGGCTGGGTTCCCCCATTCAGACATCTCCGGATCAAAGTCTGTTTGCCGACTCCCCGAAGCTTTTCGCAGGCTACCACGTCTTTCATCGCCTCTGACTGCCAAGGCATCCACCGTATGCGCTTCTTCACTTGACCATATAACCCCAAGCAATCTGGTTATACTGTGAAGACGACATTCGCCGAAAATTCGAATTTCTCAACTAAGAGAACTCACAAATTTTACCTTAGCCTGATCCGTTACCAGTGAAAGTAACGTTCAGTCTATCTTTCTATCACATACCCAAATTTTTAAAGAACGATCTAGTCAAAGACTAGAAATCAACATTCATCACCGAACCGGTGGAATGCTCATTTCTAAGCTTTCAAACTTCAGAAGCAGTAGTGGTGGAGCCAAGCGGGATCGAACCGCTGACCTCCTGCGTGCAAGGCAGGCGCTCTCCCAGCTGAGCTATGGCCCCGTATTTCTACAGGCGTTTCCCACACAAAATTGGTGGGTCTGGGCAGATTCGAACTGCCGACCTCACCCTTATCAGGAGTGCGCTCTAACCAACTGAGCTACAGACCCAATTTCGGGCTGCTTCTATCGTCTTCTTCAATGAATCAAGCAATTCGTGTGGGAGCTCATGCAGCAGCTGATGTCGTCGATTAAGGAGGTGATCCAGCCGCAGGTTCCCCTACGGCTACCTTGTTACGACTTCACCCCAGTCATGAATCACACCGTGGTAACCGTCCTCCCGAAGGTTAGACTAGCTACTTCTGGTGCAACCCACTCCCATGGTGTGACGGGCGGTGTGTACAAGGCCCGGGAACGTATTCACCGCGACATTCTGATTCGCGATTACTAGCGATTCCGACTTCACGCAGTCGAGTTGCAGACTGCGATCCGGACTACGATCGGTTTTATGGGATTAGCTCCACCTCGCGGCTTGGCAACCCTTTGTACCGACCATTGTAGCACGTGTGTAGCCCAGGCCGTAAGGGCCATGATGACTTGACGTCATCCCCACCTTCCTCCGGTTTGTCACCGGCAGTCTCCTTAGAGTGCCCACCTTAACGTGCTGGTAACTAAGGACAAGGGTTGCGCTCGTTACGGGACTTAACCCAACATCTCACGACACGAGCTGACGACAGCCATGCAGCACCTGTCTCAATGTTCCCGAAGGCACCAATCCATCTCTGGAAAGTTCATTGGATGTCAAGGCCTGGTAAGGTTCTTCGCGTTGCTTCGAATTAAACCACATGCTCCACCGCTTGTGCGGGCCCCCGTCAATTCATTTGAGTTTTAACCTTGCGGCCGTACTCCCCAGGCGGTCAACTTAATGCGTTAGCTGCGCCACTAAGAGCTCAAGGCTCCCAACGGCTAGTTGACATCGTTTACGGCGTGGACTACCAGGGTATCTAATCCTGTTTGCTCCCCACGCTTTCGCACCTCAGTGTCAGTATCAGTCCAGGTGGTCGCCTTCGCCACTGGTGTTCCTTCCTATATCTACGCATTTCACCGCTACACAGGAAATTCCACCACCCTCTACCATACTCTAGCTTGCCAGTTTTGGATGCAGTTCCCAGGTTGAGCCCGGGGATTTCACATCCAACTTAACAAACCACCTACGCGCGCTTTACGCCCAGTAATTCCGATTAACGCTTGCACCCTCTGTATTACCGCGGCTGCTGGCACAGAGTTAGCCGGTGCTTATTCTGTCGGTAACGTCAAAATTGCAGAGTATTAATCTACAACCCTTCCTCCCAACTTAAAGTGCTTTACAATCCGAAGACCTTCTTCACACACGCGGCATGGCTGGATCAGGCTTTCGCCCATTGTCCAATATTCCCCACTGCTGCCTCCCGTAGGAGTCTGGACCGTGTCTCAGTTCCAGTGTGACTGATCATCCTCTCAGACCAGTTACGGATCGTCGCCTTGGTGAGCCATTACCTCACCAACTAGCTAATCCGACCTAGGCTCATCTGATAGCGCAAGGCCCGAAGGTCCCCTGCTTTCTCCCGTAGGACGTATGCGGTATTAGCGTTCCTTTCGAAACGTTGTCCCCCACTACCAGGCAGATTCCTAGGCATTACTCACCCGTCCGCCGCTGAATCCAGGAGCAAGCTCCTTTCATCCGCTCGACTTGCATGTGTTAGGCCTGCCGCCAGCGTTCAATCTGAGCCATGATCAAACTCTTCAGTTCAAACATCTTTGGGTTTTTAAGAAACCCTAAACTTGGCTCAGCAATCGTTGGTTACATCTTTGATTTCTCGCGGAGTAACTTGTGATGCTGATAATCTTGTTGACTATCAGTCTGACTGCACAAGCACCCACACGAATTGCTTGATTCAGTTGTTAAAGAGCGGTTGGTTAAGATCTTTCGTCTCAACCGAGGCGCGCATTCTACAGCAGCCTCATTTGCTGTCAAGTGATTATTTTCAGAAGTTTTCGAAGAATTCTTCAACAACTTCAAACACTTGCGCTTCCGATCTCTCGTTAGCGGGAGGCGAATTCTACAGCGTTAATCGCTGCTGTCAACACCTCTTTTTCTCCGCTTTCGACCGAGAAGATCGAACCGTTAAAAGAGCTACACATCAATGCTCTTTCAACTCCTTCCAGGCTTCGATGATCTGAAGCAAGCCGCTGTCGAAAACTGCGTAACTCTTTGAATCTCAAGGAGTTTTCCGTTTCGACTGCGCCGGAAGTGGGGCGAATTATAGACCTCTGGAATCTGCCGTCAACCGTTAATTTCGCTTTTCTTCCAAAAGAGTAAAAAGCGCCTCTATATATAGACGCAGCCCACTCCGATGCGCAGTATATTGCCCATCCCCACAACAATACTGTTTTTGCCTTGGATGCTGCCACGCAATGAATGACCAACCCCGCTCTCTCGCCTCGACATTGTTTCCGGTGGGCCTGCTCATGATCGCCATGGCATCCATCCAGTCAGGTGCTTCTCTGGCCAAAAGCATGTTCCCGATTATCGGCGCACAAGGAACCACCACGCTGCGCCTGATCTTCGCCAGCGTGATCATGCTGCTGATACTGCGCCCATGGCGTGCAAAGTTGACCTCCAAGTCCCTTCGTACCGTGATCGTCTACGGAATGGCACTGGGCGGAATGAACTTCCTCTTCTATATGTCCTTACGGACGGTTCCGCTGGGCATCGCCGTTGCGCTGGAATTCACCGGCCCGCTGGCTGTAGCTATATATGCCTCACGTCGCGCCATCGATTTTGTCTGGATCGCTCTCGCCGCAGCCGGCTTGCTTCTATTGATACCCACTGGAGCAACAACTGCTGGCATTGACTTGGTCGGTGCGGGCTATGCGTTGGGAGCCGGGGTCTGCTGGGCGCTGTACATTTTGTTCGGGCAGAAGGCTGGCGCCGACAATGGCGTAACGACGGCTGCGCTGGGCGTGATGATCGCCGCGCTGTTCGTGGCGCCGATCGGAATCGTTCATGCCGGCGCTGCGCTGCTTACACCATCACTGATTCCGATTGCTATCGGAGTCGCCATTCTATCCACCGCCCTGCCCTACACCCTGGAAATGGTCGCCCTCACTCGAATGCCAGCACGCACCTTCGGCACGCTCATGAGTATCGAACCGGCATTCGGCGCGCTGTCAGGCCTGCTCTTTCTCCAGGAATACCTTTCATTGTCACAATGGCTGGCCATCCTGTGCATTATCCTGGCTTCCGTGGGCGCAACGATGACCATGGGTAACGGAGCAAAGCCCGCGGTAGCGGCCGACTGAGGCGTAATCAAACTGACTCTGGTAATTGGCGCTCATTTAGGCCATGTTTAGCTTCGTAACCCATCGCCAGGCATGGATTTTTTCGCAAAGGACGGCACAACGCTGCAAACGCGAGCGAATACAGGCAGACCCGAGCACCAGACTCGTGGCCGCTATTAAGGATGGTAATGAAACGAATTTTGCTATTGATCGCCCTTCTGGCGATCGCGAGTTGCGCAGCGACCTCGGAAACCCAGGTCAAACGCGGCAAGAAGGGGCTGCATATCAACTGTTCCGGACTTTCATCCTCATGGGACAAGTGTTACACCAGCGCCGCCAACTCCTGCGCCCCAAGGGCTACAAGGTGATCGCCAAATCCGGGGATGCGGTAGAGGAACCTGGTGACTATCCGTTCGGCTTGAACCCCGCCGGTTATACCAGCCGCAGCATGATCGTCATCTGCAAATAACTACTCGGCTCGTGGCAAAGCGAGCTGACGTGTAATTTCCTCGTGACTCGAGCGCAACACCGTACGCTGCACGTCCGGTGTTGCCAGCATCCGCGCGACCACCAACGCACCCACGCATTGCGAAAGTACCGACCAGGCCAGACTTTCGCTTTCCAGTATCTGCGCCCAGCTTTGCTGAAGACGACAGATCCACTCTTCAGCCTGCTCACGCACCTGCACATCGGCACGGGCAATCTCCGCGCCCAAGGTCGGCAGCGCGCAACCGACCTCGGGTTGTTCGACGTGGGCCATGCTCAGGTAATGCTTCAGACAACGCTCCAGTCGCTGCCGATCCGCACCGCCCTGCCCGCCAAGACGCTCAAGACTCTCGCTCAACTCCCGCTCGACGATGGCTGCGAACAAGGCATCCTTGGATGAAAAGTGGCTGTAGAACGCCGCGCCACTCAAACCGATGGCTTTCATCAGGCCATCCACGCCCACTGTGGAAAACCCCGATTTTTTCGCCGACAGCGCGCTGCTTTGCAGCAACCGTTCGCGGGTTTCCGATTTGTGTCCGGCCGAATAACGCATGTCATCTCCTGAAATAGCTCGCCTTGACGCTGCCCGAATCCTAGCATAACGTTCGTTAACTAAACGATCGTTAACCCAAAGGGATTCACCCATGAATAACAAGAAGGTCGTATTGGTTGTCGGGGCCGGGGATGCCACGGGCGGAGCGATTGCCAAGCGTTTTGCCAGTGAGGGTTTCATTGCCTGCGTGACCCGGCGCAGCGCCGAAAAACTGCAGCCACTGGTTGACGCAATCATCGCTGAGGGCGGTGAGGCTCATGGTTTCGCCTGCGATGCACGTAAGGAAGAAGACGTCATCGCGCTGATTGAAGACATCGAAACCCGAGTCGGCCCGATTGAGGCCTTTGTCTTCAACATCGGTGCCAACGTGCCCTGCAGCATTCTCGAAGAAACCGCACGCAAATATTTCAAGATCTGGGAGATGGCCTGCTTCTCCGGCTTTCTCAATGCCCGTGAAGTGGCCAAGCGCATGGTGACCCGGCAGCGCGGCACGATTCTGTTCACCGGTGCCACTGCCGGATTGCGCGGTGCTTCAGGGTTCGCCGCTTTCGCTGGAGCCAAACATGGCATTCGCGCATTGGCACAAAGCATGGCGAGAGAGTTGGGGCCGATGAACATTCATGTCGCCCACATTGTGGTTGATGGTGCGATCGACACCGATTTCATCCGCAACAGCTTTCCCGAGAAATACGCGACCAAGGATCAGGACGGCATTCTCAAGCCAGAGCACATTGCCGAAAATTACTGGTATCTGCACAGTCAGCCTCGGGATGCCTGGACCTTCGAGCTGGACCTGCGCCCATGGAATGAACGCTGGTAAGCCCTCTCCCGCATTACAACAACAAGAGCGCAACTTGATCATGACGAAAACCGTGGAATTCTATTTCGACCTTGGCAGCCCCGCCACCTATCTGGCGTACACCCAACTGCCGAAGATTTGCGCTGATACCCAAAGCGAATTGACCTACATTCCAATGCTGTTGGGAGGTGTGTTCAAAGCCACTGGCAACGCTTCGCCGGCAATGATTCCGGCCAAGGGTCGCTACATGTTTCAGGACCTAGATCGCTTCGCCAAACGCTATGGCGTCCAGCTTAGATTCAATCCGCACTTCCCGATCAATACGCTGACATTGATGCGTGCCGTCACCGGCATCCAACTACATCAGCCGCAACGCTTCGCCGAGTTCGTCGATTGCCTGTTCAGGGCCCTTTGGGTGGAAGGCCGCAACCTCAATGACCCGCAGACCATCGCCGCCGTGCTGACTGAAAACGGCTTCGATCCTCAAGAGATCATGACGCTGTGCAACGATGAATCGGTCAAAGCCACTCTCAAGGAAAACACCGAAGCCGCCATCAAGCGCGGCGTTTTCGGTGCTCCCAGCATGTTCATCGGCGATCAGTTGTTCTTCGGTCAGGATCGACTCGACTTCGTAGAAGAGGCGTTGCGCCAGGATTGAAGCCGAGCCCCAAGGCACCGCGAGCGGCGCCTTGGGTAAATCGATCAAACGGCCACAGTACGCTCGTTCAGCCAGCTCAGCGCCGCGCCGTCCAGCAATGGGCTCAGACGCTCGCGCACTTCGCGATGGTAGTCGTTCAGCCACTGCTTTTCTTCTTGGGTCAGCAGGTCGGCAATCAGGCAGCGGGTATCAATCGGGCACAGCGTCAGGGTTTCGAACTCGAGGAAGTCGCCGAATTCGCTGCTGCCGGCCTCGCGGTTCATCGCCAGGTTCTCGATGCGCACGCCCCAGCGGCCCGGGCGATAAGTGCCGGGTTCGATCGAGGTAATCATCCCCGGCTGCATCGCCGTCTGCGGTGCCGGTGCCGCTTGATAAGCGATCACTTGCGGACCTTCGTGAACATTGAGGAAATAGCCCACGCCATGACCGGTGCCGTGACCGTAGTCGACGTTGTCAGCCCAGATCGGTGCACGGGCGATGGCATCGAGCAGCGGCGACAAAATGCCTTTGGGGAATCGTGCCCGCGACAAGGCGATCACGCCTTTCAACACGCGCGTACAATCCTGTTTCTGCTCTTGCATCGGCGTGCCCACCGGGACCATCCGCGTGATGTCTGTGGTCCCGCCGAGGTACTGGCCGCCGGAATCGATGAGCAACAGACCATCACCCTCAATCACAGCATGCTCTTCTTCAGTAGCGTGATAGTGCGGCATCGCGCCGTTGGCGTTGAACGCAGCAATCGTGTTGAAGCTCAGCGAAACATAATCGGGACGACGTTCGCGGGCAGCGGTGAGTTTTTCGTCAATGGTCAGCTCGGTGATGCGCTCGCGACCCCACGCCGATTCCAGCCAGGCGAAGAATTCGCACAACGCCGCGCCATCCTGCTCCATCGCTTTGCGGATGTGCTGAGCGTCGGCTTCGCTTTTCTGCGATTTGGCCAACGTAGTCGGGTTGAGACCCTCGACCAGTTTCACGTCACTGTCCAGGTTATCCAGCAACCCCGTGGTCACTCGCGCCGGATCGACCAGCAGGCTCGCGTCACTCGGCACAGCACGCAATGCATCGGCCACTTCGCGGTAGTCACGCAGCGTCACGCCATCCTGCTCAAGCACCGCGCGCAGATCGGCATCGACCTTGCTCAGCGCCACGAACAGCGTGGCCTGTTGCTGATTGATCAAGGCGAACGAAACAAACACCGGATTGAACGAAACATCACCGCCACGCAGGTTGAACAGCCAAGCGATGTCGTCGAGGGTGGCGATGAAATGCCAATCGGCGCCACGCTCTTGCAAGGTTTCGCGCAATTTCGCCAGTTTCTCGCCACGGCTGACGGTCGCTTGTGGCGGCAGATGCTGATAGATCGGCGCGTTCGGCAGGCTTGGGCGATCACGCCAGACTTCCTGCAACAGGTCGGTATCGGTGCGCAGGCGAGCACCGCGTGCCTCAAGCTTGCTGCTCAGTGTGCGCGCCGAAGCCACCGCCATTACTGCACCATCCACTGCAACCACGCCGCCCTCGGGTGTTTGCTCCGCCAGCCAGTCCAGCGGGCTCGGTTGCCCCGGTTGCAGCTTGACCAGTTCGATGCCGCTGCCGTTGAGCTCTTTCGTCGCCTGTTCCCAGTAACGACTGTCGGCCCACACACCGGCGAAATCCGCAGTGACGATCAACGTACCGACCGAACCGTGGAAACCCGACAGCCATTGCCGGCCCTGCCAGTAACCCGGCAGGTATTCCGAAAGATGCGGGTCGGCGGACGGCACCAGCAGCGCATGGATGCCTTCGCGGCGCATCAGTTCACGGGTACGCGCCAGGCGCTGAGGCACCGATCCTTCGGTCAAGGTGTGGGAACTCATTATGTCTCCTGCTAATCGCGTCATCGTTATTGTTCGTAGCCTTCGCGGCCATGGAAAGCGTCTGCTGTTTAAAGCCCTGTCGCCCAGAATGCCGGGGCACTGGCGCAGGCGGTTGTGATCAGGTCAACGGCCTTGTCGACATCCTCAACGGTGGTAAACCGCCCGAGGCTCAAGCGAATGGTGCGCCCCGCCAGCCGCGCATCGTGTCCGAGCGCGAGCAGCACGTGGGACGGCGCATTACTTGCGGAATTACACGCCGACGTCGCGGAAAACGCGATCGAATGGCTCAAAGCAGCGCTGTTGAACTCGCCTTCGCTGAAAGTCAGGCTCAGGGTGTGCGGAATACGTTGCGAGGCACTGCCATTGAGGCGCACGCCCGGCAGACTCATCAGTTGCTCGAGCAAGCGTTCGCGCAAAGCGACAATAGAGTTTTTTCTTCATCGAATGCGTCAGCGGCCAAAGCGAATGCTGCACCCATGCCGGCAATCTGGTGAGTCGCCAGGGTCCCGGAGCGCAAGCCACCTTCATGACCGCCACCATGGATTTGCGCCTGCAGGCGTTGCTGCGCGAGCGGGCCCACATACAGGGCGCCGATGCCCTTGGGACCGTAGAGTTTGTGTGCGGAAAACGACATCAGATCCACCGGCCAGCGGCTCAGATCGATCGCGACTTTGCCCGCGCCTTGCGCCGCATCCACATGAAACAACGCCTGCCGACTGCGCACCACCTCGCCAATCGCCTCGACATCATTGACCGTGCCCAACTCGTTGTTGACCAGCATAAGCGACACGAGAAAGGTGTCGTCACGCATCGCTTCACTGACCGCTTGCGGCGTGATCAGGCCTTCTGCGTCCGGCACCAGATAGGTCACGGCAATGCCTGAATCCTGCAATTGCCGGGCGGTGTCGAGGATCGCCTTGTGTTCAATCTGGCTTGTAATGATGTGGCCGCCCGAGATGCCACGAGCCTGGGCGACGCCTTTGAGCGCGAGGTTGTTGGATTCGGTGGCACCGGAGGTCCAGACAATCTGCTCAGGCTGCGCGCCGACCAGATCGGCGACTTGTCGACGTGCCTGCTCGACCGTCTGCCGGGCCTGCTGGCCGAAGGCGTGGGAGCTGGACGCCGGGTTGCCGAAGTTACCGTGAAAACCCAGACATTCGATCATCACCCGGATGACCCGCTCGTCCACCGGGGTGGTGGCGGCGTAATCGAAATACAACGGACGTGTGTTCATAAAGGACTCGCAGAGCGTGTTCCGGGATCAGGAGGCTCGTGTCTGCAAACGACGATGCACAGCCTCGTGAGCTGTGCATGGGTTCGAGAGCGTCATCAATACCTGATCGGATGCCGTTAAAGAAGTAGGGCTTCATTTAAAAGTGCGTAGGAACGCTCCTGAAACCGAGCTTAACAGGCATCGGGCCGGCGATTGAAGCAATGCGTCAATGAAAGCTTTCGAGAAGTAACGGATACAGCGAGATCACCAACAGCGCCGCCATGCCCCAATTGAACACGCGCAACCAGCGCGGATCCTTGAGCACATTGCGCAACAGCGTGCCGCACGCCGCCCACAGGCCGACACTGGGCAGATTGATGATGGCGAATACCGCCGCGATGATCACAACGTTGTAGAAATAACCCTGCATCGGCGTATAGGTGCTGATGGCACCGATGGCCATGATCCACGCTTTGGGATTGACCCATTGGAACGCCGCGGCGCCCAGATAGCTGATCGGTTTCGCCTCGCTGTCGGCGCTGTCGCCGACCGGGCCGGAGTGGGCGATCTTCCACGCCAGATACAGCAAATATGCCGCGCCGACATAGCGCAGCACCGTATACAGAATCGGATAGGCCTGAAACACCGCGCCAAGGCCGAAGCCCACCGCGACCACCAATAGAAAGAAGCCGCAGCTGATGCCGAGCATGTGCGGAATGGTGCGGTTGAAGCCAAAGTTCACGCCGGACGCCAGCAACATGGTGTTGTTCGGCCCCGGTGTGATCGAGGTAACAAGGGCAAACAGGGCAAAGCCCAACAGCAGATCAAGCGAGAGGTTCATCGAGGCAGTCCATCCAGGGTCATCCAGCTGTTGACCCTATCCCACACGGCCCGGCAAACCCACGGACAGTTAGGGAAAACTTCAAGCAGTACAGTTTGCTTTCAGCTTGGACGACCGTGCAGCTGTATGGCACGTTCGGCGCTCATCTCGCCCTGCTGATCGAAGCCGAAAGTCTTCTGCGGCTGGCCGAGCAATTGGGCTTTTTCGCGTGGTATTCGTCGAACGACAAACCGCTGCGGTTCAGCGCTTCCAGCGCCAGTTCGCGGGATTCTTCAGCGGTGTAAGGGCGCAGCTCGGGCGAAACATGGCCGGCACAACCGGCGAGTACGGAAACAGCGAGCATCAGCGAAACAGTCAGTAAACGGTTCATGGGAGCGTCCTGGCGAGCAATGTGGGGTCGATGGAGAAAGGCTACGCCCGGGCACGCTCGCGCAGAAATCAACGCTCTCAATAGTGGCTATCAGCTTTGCGCTAATACTGGCTAAACCGGCAGACGGCAATGCAGCGCATCGTCGTGGCTGCGGGCAATGCTGCTGTGCACCTGGAATGAATTGAAGGTCACGGTTTTCGCCCGATGGGTGCGGATCAACTGCCAGAAATCCTCCTCGCCGCTTTCGAAACTGCGAAATGCCGCCTCCCCGCTTCGCGACTTTGCCACTGCAAAAAGCTCAGCACGCGGCGGCCGTCGTCGCTGGCCTGCACGCTGGCGCTGAGAAACCCGTCGGAACGCTGGGCCAGCCCCTCGGTCTGCGTGGCCAGTGCCGAGACCAGCGCCGCTTGCTGACGGGGTTCGATTTCGAATTCGATCAATTGGGTAAAACTGCGATTGCTCATGGAAAGCCCCATTTATTGAAGCGAGCCTTGCGACCCGAAGAGCTGCAGGGTAAAACCTCTAGTTAAGTCAAGGTCAAGAGTATTTTCCGCATGATCAGCAAGGAGCAGGTGCACAAGCCTCTCACCGTGGGCGAGGTTGCGGCGCGCAGTGGCGTCGCGGTCACCGCGCTGCATTTTTACGAAGCCAAAGGGTTGATCAAGAGTGAACGCAACGCCGGCAATCAGCGCCGTTATCCGCGCGCCGTCCTGCGCCGGGTGGCGTTGATCAAAGTCGCGCAACGGCTGGGGATACCGCTGGCGGAGATCGGCGAAGCGCTGAAAATCCTGCCGCAGGATCGCGCGCCGTCGGCGGCGGACTGGAAAATGCTCTCTGAACAATGGCAGCGCGAGCTCGACGAACGGATCAGGCAACTGACGCTGATGCGCGATCAGCTCACCGGGTGCATCGGCTGCGGCTGTTTGTCCATGGAAGCGTGTCCGCTGCGCAATAAAGGCGACATGCTCGGTGACCAAGGGCCAGGCCCGCACTTTCGCGATGAATGATGAGCGCGGCTCGTCGGCGCAAATTCCGCGCAGTAAGGACGGTTCTATAGTGATTGCTCCGGGCAAATCCGGCGTAACCACATTTGTTGAAAACAAAACAGGGAGAACGTCATGAGCGTCAAACCCATTCCCGAGGGGTATCACAGCATTACCCCGTATCTCGGCATCCAACAGGCTGCCGAGGCCATCGAGTTCTACAAGAAAGCCTTCGATGCCAGCGAAGTGATGCGCCTGACCATGCCCGACGGCAACATCGGCCACGCCGAGCTGCGCATCGGCGACAGCGCGATCATGCTCGGCACGCCTTGCGATCAAGGGCCGTTGAGCAATCCACAGCAAGCGGTCTCGATCGGCTTGCATCTCTACGTCACCGATGTCGACCAATCCTTTCAACAAGCGCTGGATGCCGGGGCGCAAAGCGTCTCCGAGGTCAAAGACCAGTTTTACGGTGACCGCAGCGGCACGTTGAGAGATCCGTTCGGCCATCTGTGGTTTCTCGCCACGCGCAAAGAGGATTTGAGCGAAGAGCAGATTCGCCAGCGAGCGATGGAGATGTTCAACCAAGGCTGAGGGCTTGTTGCCTCTGATCAACCGGCAAAATATGCACTGCCGATGTAATTGCGAAACATTTGCTTTCATATCCGCTTTCGGGATTTTCTTCGCTCATCCGTCTTATAGGAATGCAGGCCGTTCGCGTAGGCAAAAGCCACGAGCGGCCTCCCGGGAAGTTCCGTGCTGCGAAGCCCGTAGCCCGGCCCCTTCCACCGCAATCAAGACGCGCAATCATGTCGAAGAAATCCCGTTCCAAACTGTGGTTCCTGGTGCATAGCTGGCTCGCGTTGCCGATCTGGTTCTTTGTATTGATCGTCTGTGTCACCGGCACGCTGGCGGTGGTCAGCCAGGAAATTGTCTGGCTGGCCAACCCGCAAATGCGCGCCAGTCAGCCGTCGGACGATGCGCCGCGACTGAGCTACGACCAGATCCTCGCCGCGATCAAACAAGCCGAGCCGCAAACCCTGGTGCAGAGCATCAATCGTCCGGACGAGTCGCACTTTGCCCTCGACGTCGAAGTCAGCTACCCCGACGGGCGCTCGTTGACGGTCTATGTCAATCCCTACACCGGCGTCATTCAGGGCACCGCGCCGGCCTTCGATTTCAAGGCCTTTACCCGCGCCCTGCATGGCTGGTGGCTGGTGCCGTTCACCAATGGCTACAGCTGGGGCTGGTATCTGGTGTCGTTGCTCGGCGTGCCGATGCTGGTGTCGCTGATTACCGGGCTGGTGGTCTACAAGCGCTTCTGGAAAGGTTTTTTGCGCCCGACCCTGCGCGTACGCCATGGCGCGCGGATTTTCTGGGGCGACTTCCATCGCCTGTGCGGCATCTGGTCGATCTGGTTCATCGCGGTGATTTCCATCACCGGCATCTGGTTCCTGATCAAGGCGATCCTGTTCGATAACCAGATTTCGATTTCCAGCGAGCCGATCATTCCGGCGATGTCCCGCGAAAGTGTGCCGATTTCGGCCGCCGGCACCCCGCCGCCGCGCATCAGCCTGGACCGCGCCATCGAAATCGCTCAGCAGAAGATTCCGGGGCTGGAAGCCAGCTACGTCAACCTGCCGGGCAATGCCTACTCGCACATGAGCGTCAGCGGCCGTGGCTGGTATCCGCTGATGTATCAGACCGCGACACTCAACCCCTACAACGGCGAAATGGCTTCCTCACGCTTGCTGTCCGACCGCTCCTCGCTGGAATTCGTCACCGAATCCATGCGTCCGCTGCATACCGGCGACTTCGGTGGGATCTGGATCAAGTTGATCTGGTTCTTCTTCGGTCTGTTGCTGAGCATGATGATCCTCAGCGGCCTGCTGATCTGGACCAAGCGCACCGCGTTGGCCACCGCCAATGCGCTGAAACGCGAGGACAAGAAAAACCGCATCAAGGCACAACCGGCGCTGCGCCGTGAACCTTCGGAGGCCAGCCTGTGAACAAAGCCATCTCGGTCACACCGCCCTCGCGCCTGTCGCGTTTCTGGCACAAGTGGCGCTTCCACATCAATGTCCTGCTGCTGCTGATCCCGCTGGGCTTCATGCCGAAATACTTTGCCGATGCCTCGCTGTTTCGCGGCGACAGTGGCCTGGGTCAACGGGAAATTGGCACGGTTCAGGTCGGCCCATGGAGCCTGCGCCTGGCCGAGTTACGCGAAGAGGCGCCGCACCTGAGCGGTCCGGCCGGCTATATGAAGGATTTCACTGCCGCCGTTTGTGATGCCTGCGTCGAACAGGTCAAGGCGACTTACCTGCGCATCGGCAAACCGCGCAGTCTGCGCGCCGCTGGCACGATCTTCTTCGGTACGCCTTATCGCATGGGCACGCAAATGCCGATCCCGGCAAAGACCAAACCTGACGCCGAGCTGTGGATCACCATGGAAGGCTGGGACGGCAGCATGCACCAAGCCGCGATTCCCCTGATCCAAGCCTCCCCGCCACGGTTGCATGGCTGAACAAACAAGGAGCCAAACCATGACTCGCTCACCCCTTCATACCCGTTTGCTCGCCAGCGCCGCGCTGCTGCTGAGCGCCGGTTTCAGTACCGGCGCTTTGGCGCACAACCCGATGTGCGAATGCAAAGCCATCGATGCCGAACAGATCAAATGCACCGGCGGTTTCTCCGATGGCAGCGGCGCGCCGGGGTGACCCTCGATGTGATCGGCTACGACGAAACCATTCTGGTGCCGGGCAAATTAGGCGATGACTCGACCCTGACGTTCAAGAAGCCCGGCAGCGAGTTCTATGTGCTGTTCGACGCCGGCCCCGGCCACGTGGTGGAAATCGACCAAGCGGATATCGAAGCCCCATGAGTAGCCCGACGACGCAAGTGGTACGCCCGGCCGGCGCCGGTCATGAAACTTTCAACGTGCTGCTGTTGTGCCTGCTGATCCTCGCGGTCGCCGGTTCGGTGGTGGCGTGGCGCGGGGTTTCCCATGAACCGGAGCCGGTCGCGAGCAACCAGTACGATGCCCGCCGCGATCTCAGCGCCGCCGAGCAAGGCATCTATGCCGACCTGCGAGTGACCCTCGACGAAATCCGCTTGCTGCGCGAAGAGCAACAAACCCTGCCGACGCCTCAGATGCTGGCCGACGAAGGTTTCGCGCCGTTCGCGCAGGATGCCAGTTCGGTCAGCCGTGGTGGTCACGCATGGCAAATGCTCGCCGAGCGCGCCTATTTCGGCCGCAGCGCAACGCCTGATGTCGCCGGTTCATTTCTGATGCGTGTCGGCACTGACGCCAACGCGGTGCCGGACATCTGGCTCAACCGTGGCGCCGATCCCGCACCTGCTGAGGATCTGTCTGACGCCGCGCTGTCCGCCGCTGGCTGGAAACAGATCGTCGCGCAATTCGATGCCGGGGTTACCCGCGAACATCGCCATTGATTCCTCGCCTTTATCCGAGAGAAGACTGCTTGCCCATGCCCATTTCATCTCCTCGCCGTCCATTGTTACGCCTGTTTCTGCTTGGCCTGTGCGCCTGCCTGCTGAGCCCGTTGGCCAGCGCCGAGCAAGGCAAACGCCTGCGTATCGGCATCACTCTGCATCCGTATTACAGCTATGTCGCCAACATCGTCGGCGACAAGGCCGAAGTGGTGCCGTTGATTCCTGCGGGCTTCAATCCGCACGCCTACGAACCGCGCGCCGAAGACATCAAGCGCATCGGCGGACTGGACGTGGTCGTGCTCAACGGCGTCGGCCATGACGACTTCGCCGACCGGATGATCGCCGCCAGCGAAACACCCAACGTGAAAACCATCGAAGCCAACGAGAACGTGCCGCTGCTGGCGGCCACCGGTGTCGCTGCGCGCGGCGCCGGCAAAGTGGTCAATCCGCACACGTTCCTGTCGATCAGCGCTTCCATCGCCCAGGTCAACAACATCGCGCGCGAGCTGGGCAAGCTCGATCCGGACAATGCCAAGACCTACACCCAGAACGCCCGCGCCTATGGCAAACGCCTGCGGCAGATGCGCGCCGACGCGTTGGCCAAACTGACCCAGGCACCGAACGCCGAACTGCGCGTGGCCACGGTGCATGCGGCTTACGACTATCTGTTGCGTGAATTCGGTCTGGAAGTGACGGCCGTGGTCGAGCCCGCCCACGGCATCGAGCCAAGCCCGAGCCAGCTGAAAAAGACCATCGACCAGTTGCGTGAACTCGACGTGAAAGTGATCTTCTCCGAGATGGATTTCCCCTCCAGCTACGTCGACACCATCCAGCGCGAATCCGGGGTGAAGCTGTACCCGCTGTCGCACATTTCCTACGGCGAATACACCGCCGACAAGTATGAAAAGGAAATGACCGGCAACCTCAACACCGTGGTTCGGGCGATTCAGGAGTCGGGGGCATGACGTCGAAAGAAACCCTCATCCCTGACAACATCAATAACCCTGTGGAGCGAGCCTGCTCGCGAAGGCGCCGGATCAGCCAACATCTTCGTTGAGTGACACACCGCATTCGCGAGCAGGCTCGCTCCCACAGGAAAAACGGGCCGGCGCTGGAGTTTGCGGGTATCAGCCTGACCTTGGGGCGTACGACGATTCTCGACAAGGTCAGCTTCCAGGTGCAGCCCGGCAGCGTGCATGCGCTGGTCGGCCCCAACGGCGGTGGCAAGAGTTCGCTGATCAAGACCCTGCTAGGGCAGATGCCGCATCAGGGCCAGCTCAGTCTGCACTGGCCCGGCGAGCCCGGCACCATTGGTTACGTCCCGCAGGCGCTGGAGTTCGATCGCGGCTTGCCGATGACCGTCGACGATTTCATGGCGGCAATGTGTCAACGCCGCCCGGCCTTCCTCGGTTTGAGCAAACACTACGCCGGCGCCATCGGCGCGGCGCTGGAGCGCGTCGGCATGGAGGACAAGCGCAAGCGGCGCATGGGCGCGCTGTCCGGTGGTGAGCGGCAGCGGGTACTGCTCGCGCAGGGCTTGATTCCGGCACCGCAACTGCTGGTGCTCGACGAGCCGATGTCGGCCCTCGATGAGGCCGGGATCCAGGTGTTCGAACGTCTGCTGACTGACTGGCGCGCGGCGGGCATCACGGTGTTGTGGATCGAACATGACCTGGAAGCGGTGGGTCGGCTGGCCGATCGGGTTACCGGTCTCAACCGCCGCGTGCTGTTCGACGCCACTCCGCAACAGGCGCTGACTCCGGAACGTCTCCTGACGCTGTTTTCCACCCATCCACGGAGCGCGGTCTGATGAGTTACGAAGCCTTTCGTTTGATGGTTCAGGGCTGGGCGTCTTCCGGTTATCTGCCGGAAGCGCTGGCCTACGGTTTTGTCGTCAACGCCTTGCTCGCCGGCCTGCTGATCGGCCCGGTGCTAGGCGGGCTCGGCACGCTGGTGGTGGTCAAGCGCTTTGCGTTCTTTTCCGAAGCAGTCGGCCATGCGGCGTTGACCGGTGTCGCCATCGGCATCCTGCTCGGCGAACCCTACACCGGCCCGTACGGCAGCCTGTTTGGCTACTGCCTGCTGTTCGGTATCCTGCTCAATTACTTGCGCAACCGCACCGGACTGGCACCGGATACGCTGATCGGCGTGTTTCTCTCGGTGTCACTGGCACTGGGCGCAAGCCTGCTGCTGATTCTCGCCGGCAAGATCAACGTGCACATTCTGGAAAACGTGCTGTTCGGTTCGGTACTGACCGTCAACGGCAATGATCTGGCGGTGCTGGCCATCGTCGGTTCGCTGGTCATGGCCCTCGCCCTGCCGCTGTACAACCGCATCATGCTCGCCAGTTTCAATCCGCAACTGGCGGCGGTGCGTGGCGTAGCGGTGAAGACCCTGGATTACCTGTTCGTGATTCTGGTGACCTTGATCACCGTTGCGGCAGTGAAGGTGATTGGCGCGATTCTGGTCGGTGCCTTGCTGGTGATTCCGGCGGCAGCGGCGCGCTTGCTCAGTCAGTCGCTGAAAGGCTTTTTCTGGTGCTCGGTGCTGATCGCCACTGTCAGTACGCTGTGCGGGATACTTGCGCCAATCGTGTTCGACCTGCCGATTCCATCCGGCGCCGCGATCATTCTGGTCGCCGGCATCGCTTTCGCCCTCGCCGCCATTGCGCGCGGCGTCGTCCCCAGCCTGAAAGGGAACCTTGGATAAATGGCTTTTTCACTGCGTAACCTGACTCTGGCCATGGCCCTGTGTGGCGTGGTCTGCACCCCGCTGCTGGCGGCTGAAAGTGCGAAACCCTTGCGCGTTCTGGCCTCGTTACCGATCACCTATGGATTGGGCGAAGCATTGCTCAAGGGTACCGACGTCAATCTCGAACGTGCAGCGCCGGCCAACCTTCCGGGTAGCCGTCAGACTGCGTATTTCACCGGCCGTGGCGCGCCGGCGCTGAGCAAACTGGCGACCGACGCGGACGCGGTAATCGGTCTGCGTTCGCTGTGGGCCGATGATCCGCTGTACCCAATCGCGCGGCGCAGCAACATCCGTATCGTCGAAGTCGACGCTGCGCGCCCGGTCGACGGCGCCCTGCCCGGCATCGCCGTGCAGCCGGGCCTGCAGGTTGATGGCCTGAACAGTCAGCCATGGCTGGCGAGCAACAACATGGGACGCATGGCCGATGTGATGGCGGCGGACCTGGTGCGCCTGGCACCGAGCGCCAAGCCTGCGATCGAGGCCAACCTGGCGGCGTTGAAACAGCGCCTGCTGAAACTCAGCGCCGACACCGAAGCGCGCTTGGCCGAAGCAGACAACCTGAGCGTGATGAGCTTGAGCGATCACTTCGGCTATCTGATTGGCAGCCTCAATCTCGAACTGGCCGGACAGGACGCGCGTCCTGATGCCGAGTGGACGCCAGATGAGTTGAAGAAGCTGACGGCGACGCTCAAGGACAACGACGTGGCGGTGGTCCTGCACCATCGCCAGCCAGCGGAGCCGGTGAAAGCGGCGATTGCCGAATCCGGCAGCCGCCTGGTGGTGTTGAGTACCGATGCGGCGGATCCGCTGGCGGAGCTGGAAGGGAATGTGGATGTGTTGCTCAAGGGGTTGAGCGGAGCGTAGTTTGAGTAAATCCGCGTCATCGTTCATCGCTGGCAAGCCAGCTCCCACAAAGTTTTTGGCGAACACACATTTGTGATCAACCACAATACCTGTGGGAGCTGGCTTGCCAGCGATGAGACTGTGCAGGCAATACAAATTCAAGGCATGAAAAAACCCGCTGACCATCACTGGTCCAGCGGGTTTTTTATGCCCGATCGCTTATTGCGCCACGACTTGTGCATCCATCTTCTGGCGCAGGCTCAACGGGCGCATGTCGGTCCAGACTTCTTCGATGTAGGCCAGGCATTCCTTTTTCAGGCCGCTCTTGCCAACGGTACGCCAGCCTTCCGGCACGGCTTTGTAATCGGGCCAGATCGAGTATTGCTCTTCGTGGTTGACCACGACCTGAAAGAGGATGTCCTCGCGGTCGAATACTGACGTCATGCTGGTTCTCCATCGTTGTAGGGTCGGCTGCACAATGGATGCAGCCGGGGTATGTAGAAAGAACGTTCGCCGCGCGAAAAATTTACAGCGCGGTGGTGGCAGCGGCCAATGCGCGACCGAAGATCTCGGCCACCCGATCGATTTCCGCGGCAGTGATCACCAGCGGCGGCAGGAAGCGCACCACCGCACCATGCCGACCGCCCAGCTCCAGAATCAGGCCACGCTTGAGGCATTCACGCTGCACCAGCGGCGCCAGACACGCAAACGCAGGCGGATGACCGAGCGCGTCGGGTGCGCCGTTCGGGTCCACCAGTTCAACGCCGAGCATCAGGCCGCGACCACGAATATCGCCCAACTGCGGGAAGTCGCGCTGCAGAATGTGCAGATGCTCCCTGAGTCGATCACCCATGGCGGCGGCGTGCTCGCAAACCTTGTGCTCCACCAGATAGCGCATCACCGCTGAACCGGCGGCCATGGCCATCTGATTGCCGCGGAAGGTGCCTGCATGGGCGCCCGGTTGCCAGGTGTCGAGCCAGTCGCGGTAAACCACTACCGCCAATGGCAGGCTGCCGCCGATGGCTTTGGACAGTACAACCACATCCGGAACAATGCCCGCGTGTTCAAAGGCAAACATCTTGCCGGTACGGGCGAAACCGCTCTGAATCTCATCGACAATCAGCGCCACGCCGGCCTTCTCGGTGATTCGGCGCAAACCGCGCAACCATTCGATATCAGCTGGAATCACTCCGCCCTCACCCTGTACCGCCTCAACGATCACCGCCGCCGGCAATTGCACGCCGGCCTCGGGATCGTTGAGCAGGCTTTCCAGATAACTCAGATTGGCGTTGACGCCCGCTGCGCCGCCCAGACCGAACGGGCAACGGTAATCGTAGGGAAAAGGCATGAACTGCACGCCGTTGCTGAGCAACGCACCCAATGGTTTTTTCGGCCCCAGGCTGCCCATCAGGCTCAACGCACCTTGGCTCATGCCGTGATAACCGCCGGAAAATGACAGCACGGTGCTGCGCCCGGTTGCGGTGCGCACCAGTTTCAGCGCTGCTTCCACGGCGTCGGTGCCGGTCGGGCCACAAAACTGGATCTTCGCTTGCGCCGCCAACTCCGTCGGCAGCAGTCCGAACAGGTCTTGGACGAATTGATCCTTGACCGGCGTAGTCAGGTCGAGGGTGTGCAGCGGCAACTCATCGGCCAGCACTTGCTGGATCGCCTCGATCACCACCGGGTGGTTATGCCCCAGCGCCAGCGTGCCAGCTCCAGCCAGGCAGTCGATGAATGTACGTCCTTCAACATCCTCGACATACAGGCCCTTGGCACGCTTGAGCGCCAAGGGAATACGCCGAGGGTAACTGCGCGCGTTGGACTCCTGCCGGCTCTGCCGCGCCAACAACGGTGATTCGTTGAATTCGAACAACGTTTCCGCCGGCGCCGAGGCGACCCGGGCCGACGACGCTTCGATAAGACTGGTGGCGACTGACATCTCTCGACCCCTCAATTCGCTATGGATAGTGACCAGAACAGCACACCGACAGGTGCGCGTTCCGGTCGCGGGGCGCACTTGCAGGTTTTCCTGTTCTGGAAACGCTTCAGCGCGGTGCGGATTTACACCCTTGATCGAGTTGTTCGGCCGGTGAGGACAAAGGTTTGCGCAGCGGCACGGTTTGCAGGCCGATGGAGTGGCCGGGTGGCGCTGCCTGTTGGTAACCCAGATGCCGATAGAACGCCTCGGCGGTGCGGGTGCTGTTGAGGTGCACATGCTGCACACCACGAATGCGCAACCAACCCTCGAGATTGTGCATCAGCGCTCTGCCGACGCCTCGGCGGAAGGATTCCGGCTGGACGTAACACAGCAGGATTTCGCCACTGACCCGGGCCATGCCGACACCGACCGGTTTGTCTTCAAGCAAAGCGACGCAGAGATAGAAATGTGGGTCGGCGAGCCGGCTACTGATGAAATCGGCGGGAGAACGGTTGAGCCAGTCGCTGACGAGAAGTGGATGGTTGCGGTGATCGAGTGCACATCCGATGCGGATCGAGCGCTCGACAATGCGGTTGATGATGCCGGTGTCGGCCAAGGTGGCCGGACGTATACAGACGGGTGCTTCCATGGCGCAGTTCCCTCAATCCATTGAGTCAAAGCTGGGTTGACCTTAGCCCCAACCCTGGCGGATAGCGAACGCCGAAAAGTTACATTTGATGTGCCAGAACATGTTTTTTGTGGAGCGAGCCTGCTCGCGAAAGCATCAGGCCATTCAACGTCGATGTTGAATGACTTACCGCATTCGCGAGCAGGCTCGCTCCCACAGGGGATCTGAGGTGAGATCAGAGGGTTTGCAACGGCATGGTCAGTTCGACCCGCAAGCCATCCGCGCGGCTGTCGAAATGCAAGGCGCAGTCACAGCGCTGCACAATCGCCTGGACAATCGCCAGACCCAGCCCGCAGCCGGTGCTTTGCCCGTTGCGCCAGAAGCGCTGAGTCAGATGTTGTATGTCGTCAGGCGCGATGCCCGGGCCATGGTCGCGCACCACAAACCGCACGCGCTTGCCGATGTTTTCCAGCTTGACCTCGACCGCACACTCTTCAGGCGTATGGCGCAGAGCGTTGTCGAGCAGGTTGCGCAGGGCAGCAATCGCCAGTACCGCAGGCATTTGCAGCGGCGCGGCGGACAGGTCATCCGGCACATGCAGTTTGATCCGCAGTCGCTCACCGCCGGTGGCGTCCTGGATCGCCAGTCGGGCCACTTGCTCGGCACTGCATTGCGAACCGTCATCGAACGACAGACTGCCCTCGACCCGCGCCAGCAACAGCAACTGTTCAAGGGTGCGGTGCAGGCGATCGGCGCCCTCCTCGGCGCGAGCCAGCGACTGATCGCGGGCACTGCCGTCGGTCATGCGCGCGACTTGCAGGTGGGTCTTGATCGCCGTCAGCGGACTGCGCAATTCATGCGCGGCGTCACCGGTCAGGCGACGTTCACGCTCGATGGTCTTGCCGATGCGCTGGAACAATTGATTCTGGGTTTCCAGCAACGGCTTCAATTCGCTGGGAAACGCCTGCAACTGCAAGGGCTCAAGGGAATCGGCATTGCGCCGCATCAGCGCCTCGCGCAGTCGATTGAGTGGTGCAAGACCCTGACCGATTCCCAGCCACAACAAACACAAGCAGCCCAGCAAGGCCACACCGACCGGCACCGAAGCGGCGAGCAGAATCGACATGTTCAAGGCTTCGCGTTCGATCTGTCGATCCGCCGTAGTGATGCGCACATCGCCCCGGGCCAGGGTGAAACTGCGCCACGGTGCGCCGTCGATCATCTGATCGTGAAAGCCCATTTTCTCGGCTTCCAGCGCTTGCTCGGGGTTGTTATGGCTTCGCGCAAGAATCTCGCCGCGCAATGAGCTGACCTGACAGGCCATGCCGCCAGGAATATTCAGCTGTTCAGCGCTGAAGTGGGTGCCCTCGCCCTTGCTCGGCAGCGTCGGCAATTGCTCGAGCAGACCGGCGACCATGCGCGCCGAGGCAACCAGACGCTGGTCGAGAGAAAACATCATCTGATTGCGCAAATCGCTGAGCATCCACGCCGCCGCCAGTGCCCAGATCAGCGCGAAGGCGGCGCCGAGCGTCAGGCTCAGGCGCAGGCGCAGACTCATCACTTGCCTTGCTCTGCGCCATCGGCAGGCCCGAGGCGATAGCCCAGACCGCGCACGGTTTCGACGATGCCTTTACCAAGCTTGCTGCGCAGATGATGGATATGCACGTTCAGTGCGTTGCTTTCCAGTTCGTCGTTGAAACCGTATACGCTGTCCTTCAGTTGCTCGGTGGACAGCACCCGTCCGCGATTGTGCAGCAGTGCCTGCAACAGTGACTGCTCGCGGCGCGACAAATCCACCGGTTGCCCGGCCAGACGGGTTTCCCGGCTGCTCGGGTCGTAGGTGAGCGCGCCGTGCTCGATCAGATTGACGCTGCGCCCGGCCACTCGGCGCAACAAGGTTTGCAGCCGAGCGAACAGTTCGCGCAGGTCGAAAGGCTTGAGCAGGTAGTCGTCAGCGCCGGCCTGCAAGCCGTCGACACGATCAGTTACTGAATCGCGAGCGGTGAGAATCAACACGGGGATTTCCAGGCCGCTCTGGCGCAATTGCTGCAGCAACTTGAGGCCGTCTTCGTCGGGCAGGCCGAGGTCGAGCACCATCACGTCGAATTCCGCGACCTTGAGCATCGCCCGCGCCTTCGACGCGGTGTTGACGTGCTCGACGGTCAGGCCCTGTGCCGTGAGCCCGGCAACGATACCGCTGGCGATCAGTTCGTCGTCTTCGCAAACCAGTACGTGCATGGGGGCTCCGTGGATAAAAACGCGAGTGAAACAGGCGAAGATTAAGGCGCAATTATGGCGCTACATGTCGGGTTCGGGAAGCTGCACGAAAACAAGGTGGGTTATCGCGTATCAGCGACGAATGCGAGGCCCAGCGTCACAATTATTTTTTGCTGTTTACCCATCCAGAAACAATTCCGGACTGTATCGAAAACATGACTTCATTTAGTTTCTGCTTGCCGCTTCGAATCCACTTTTAAACGGAATTTAAAACATGAGCAACTTGAATAACTTCGTCGCCATAGACTGGCGCTCCGGCCCCGATCGAATTTATTTTTTCTTCAAGGACACCGACACTTATTCGCGCTTTGATATTGGCGACAATAGCGTATCGAAAAATTATCCAGCCTCCACTTCTGGCAGCTGGGATACTTTCGACCCTTATACAAAGGACCTGCGCTTCGGCTTGACCACCACTTCGTTTGGCTGGAATGCCGGCAGTGACGAGGATATTGCCTGGTTGTTCTTTTATCAGGGAACAACCCCGATGGTCTGCAAATATGACCAGGACAACGATAAGGTGGCTGCTTTCTACAAGGTCGCTGACTCTATCTGGAAGCCGATCCTTCCTTATTTCGACAAGATTATCGCCGGCACCTGGTTTCAACTTACCGGCCACCCCTTCCTGTTCCGATTTATCCTTGATGACGGACACTATCTCTCTTTCAACTACAAGGCCAAGACTCTTACGCGCAACCGCTTCGGCGAATATCAACTAGGCGCGCTGAAACCCTATAAAGACCGAATTATCACTGCGGCACAGAATGACCGGACATTCGCGGACAGCTACTGGTACATCTTCCTCACCAACAATCAGTATTTGACCTACAACATTCAATCCGACCGACTGGTTTCCGGCCCCACAACAATCAATGACGACAATTGGCCCGGCCTGCTGCGTGGCTGATTGGTCAATCCCGGCGAGGCTAGTAGGATAGGGTTAATTATCGGTTAATCGCCGCCGCCCATCCTGCACCCCACTTGCACAGGGACAAGGCTCCTCCATGCGTCATTTTTTCTTCTGTTTGCTCTGCTGATTTCCGGTCTGGCTCAGGCCGGAAACAATCCGTTCGAGTCCAAGCCGGACTTTTTACCCGTCGACAAGGCATTCGTACTGACTTCCGAGCGTCTGGAGTCGGGCGAAACCCAGCTGTTCTGGCAGATCACTGACGGCTACTACCTCTATCAAAAACGTTTGAAATTCGACGGACTGGCCGCCGATCAGCAGCCGGTGCTGCCTGACGGCGAATCCCACAGCGATGAGTTCTTCGGCGAGCAGCCGGTCTATCGGCAAGGGCTGGAAGTGAAGATCCCGGCGGCGGCCAGTGGTCAGATCAAGGTCAGTTATCAGGGCTGCGCCGATGCCGGTCTGTGCTACCCACCGCAAACCCGGGTGATCGATCTGGGCGGCAAAGCCGCAGCAACAACGGGCGCTGAAGCGCCGGATCAGGCGTTGGCCAGCAGCCTGCAACAACGGGCGCTGGGCTGGAGCCTTTGGTGTTCTTCGGTCTTGGTCTGCTGTTGGCGTTCACGCCGTGTTCGCTGCCGATGCTGCCGATTCTGGCCGGCATGATTGTCGGCAGTGGTGCCACGCCTCGGCGCGGGTTTGCCTTGGCAAGCAGCTACGTGATCTGCATGGCGCTGGTCTATGCGGCGATGGGTGTGATTGCAGCGCTGCTCGGTGCAAACCTGCAGGCGTGGTTGCAGAACCCTTGGCTGCTCGGTGCGTTTGCAACGATTTTCGTGGTGCTGGCATTGCCGATGTTCGGCTTCTTCGAGCTGCAACTGCCGGTGGCACTGCGTGATCGACTTGAACATGCGTCGCGCAGCCGCAGCGGCGGCAGCCTGATCGGCGCCGGTGTGCTGGGCGCATTGTCCGGTCTGTTGGTCGGGCCGTGCATGACCGCGCCACTGGCCGGTGCGCTGCTGTACATCGCGCAAAGCGGTAACGCCTTGCACGGTGGTCTGATCCTGTTTGCGCTGGGCATCGGCATCGGTGTGCCGCTGTTGCTGCTGGTCACCGTCGGCAACCGCTTCCTGCCGAAACCCGGCGCATGGATGAATCTGCTCAAGGGCATATTCGGCTTCCTCTTTCTCGCAACCGCATTGCTGATGCTGCGTCCGGTGCTGGATTCGTCGTTGTGGCTGGGTCTGTGTGGCGCGCTGCTGGTGATTGCGGCTTACAGCGCCTGGAAACAATCCGCAGGGTTTGGCCGCGTCGCGCAGATGTTTGGCGCCCTGTCCCTGTTGCTCGGTTTGTGGGGCAGCGTGTTGGTGATCGGTGCGGCGGGCGGCAGCGATGATCCGTATCAGCCGTTGCAGGTCTACAGCGCCGGCCGTGTCGCCAGCGCAGCGCCGACAGGTCACGATGCCTTCACGACGATCAAGGAGCCGGCCGTTCTACAACGTGAACTCGACGCGGCCAAGGCTCAGGGCCAGTGGGTACTGCTCGATTACTACGCCGATTGGTGTGTGTCGTGCAAGGTCATGGAGAAGAAGGTATTCGGCGAGGCCAAAGTCATGCAGGCATTGAGTGATGTGCGCCTGCTGCGCCTGGATGTGACCGCCGACAACGCCGCCAGCCGCGACCTGCTCAGTCGCTACAAAGTGCCGGGGCCGCCGACGTTCATCTGGATCGGCGCTGACGGCGAAGAACGCCGCAGCCAGCGCATCACTGGCGAGGTCGATGCCGACACCTTCCTGCAACGCTGGTCCACTACCCGAGACGCCAACTGATGCTGACGTTCACCCTCGGCACTTTCGCCATCGCGCTCAACCACCTGCTGCTGATCAGTGCTTTGGCGCTGGCGACGTTTGTCGGCTGGCGGGTGGCCAAGCGCGGCGGCGATAACCCCGAGTCGGCGCTGTTCAGCCTGTTCTTGCTGGGCATGCTTGCGGCGCGCATTGCGTTTGTCGCTCTGTACTGGTCGCACTATCGCAATGACCCGTGGCAGATCATCGATCTGCGCGACGGTGGTTTCCTCGCCTGGCCCGGGGTGATCGTTCTGTTGTTGGCGGCGTTGTATCGCGGCTGGCGGCGCCCTGGACTGCGACGCCCGCTGGGCTTCGGCGTGGTCAGTGGCGTAGCGTTCTGGCTGCTTGCCACCCTGTCGCTGAACATCTATGAACAGGGTACGCGGCTGCCGGATATTTCCCTGCGCAACGCCGCCGGGGAAAAGATCAAGCTCAGTGACTATCAGGGCGGCCCGCTGGTGATCAACCTGTGGGCGACCTGGTGCCCGCCGTGCCGGCGAGAAATGCCGGTGCTGGAAAACGCCCAACAGCAGCGACCGGACCTGACCTTCCTGTTCGTCAATCAGGCCGAAAGCATGCAAAGCGTGGCGACATTTCTGGAAACCCAGGGCCTGAGCCTGAACAACGTGCTGTTCGACCGCAATGGCCGTCTCGGTCAGGCCGTGGGTTCCATGGCGTTACCGACTACGCTGTTCTATAGCCCGGACGGTCGCTTGCTGACCAGTCATCTCGGTGAACTGTCGAACGCCAGCCTCGCCCGCGCCCTGGAAACCTTCGACACTTCACCTTCAAGCCCGAATCAGGCCGTTGCCCCGGCCAACTCTGCAAGGAAACTGCCATGCCCCGCCTCCGCCACCTGCTGACGCTGACCCTGGGCACTGCCCTGCTGCACTTGCCGTCGGTGCAGGCTGCTGAAGAACTGCCCGCGGCGATCAAAAAGATCGAAGCCAAGGGCGCGAAAATCGTCGGCCAGTTCGACGCCCCCGATGGCCTGCGCGGGTACGCCGCGCAATACCAGAATCGCGGCATGGCGCTGTACCTGACCCCGGACGGCAAACACGTCGTGGTGGGCAATCTGTACGATGCCGACGGCAAGGACCTGAGCAGCGAACCTTTGCAAAAACTCGTCTACGCGCCGATGTCCAAGGAAGTCTGGGCCAAGTTCGAGGCGAGCAACTGGATTCAGGACGGCAACAAGGACGCGCCGCGCACGGTGTACCTGTTCAGCGACCCGAACTGCCCATACTGCAACATGTTCTGGGAACAGGCACGGCCATGGGTCAAGGCGGGCAAGGTGCAGTTGCGCCACATCATGGTCGGCATCATCCGCGAAGACAGCCCTGGCAAGTCAGCCGCGCTGCTGGCAGCGAAAGACCCGGCCAAGGCCCTGGAAGATCACGAAAAAGCCGGCAAGGGCAGCGCGCTGAAGGCCTTGAAAGACATCCCGGTCGCCGTGCAAACCAAACTCGCGACCAACATGCAGTTGATGGAAGACCTCGAACTGCAGGCCACCCCGGCGATTTTCTACCTGGACGACAAAGGCGAACTGCAACAACAGCAAGGCGCGCCTTCGCCGGACAAGTTGGTGAAGATTCTCGGGCCGAAATAGCCTTCACAAGCACTGACCGGTGCGGGTTGATCAGTACTCACACCGTTCGATAATGTCCTGCAAGTGCTCAGTCTTTCCCTGTTCCGTGAGAAAGGTTGTCACCTCAGCGCACCACGCTTGGTCTGAGGGAATACCGGCCCAAGCGTGCGTCCCCGCCCAATGCCAGGGACGGTCGTCAAACGTATTGATCAGCGCTTGATTGAATGTGTGAACGTTGAACTTGGGATTTTTCGCATTCTGCAATAACAACGAACCGAACACGCGCTGTTGCGTCGCATCGCATGGTTTGATTTGCTGGGCTTTGGTCGAGCTCAAGACAATGAAATCAGGTTTGACACCTTCATCGAGCGCGGCCTGCAATCTGTAATGTCCATCGATGATCACGTAAGAACACAGCCCACCCACATACCAGAGCAGGACCGGCGGCAAGCTGCCCTCCCTGGCTTTTTTGCGCCACCATTTGAGGCGACCTGCCAAAGGGTCCACCGTGTGCAGACCGATCAAGTGCCCCAAATCCCAATCAAGCCAATGCACGGTGTGCGGTTGCACATTGTCGAGAATGCCCTCGCCGCGCGCGTACCAGTTGGGTAAATGACTGGACGCATCGGCCGGGGTGGAAAAATACCAGCCATCCCGACCTGCAACGGGTTTGTATCGGCTAACTGCTGGCAATAAAGGGCGCGCCACCCAGTGGCCGGGATAGAGAAAGTCCGCCTGATTGTTCATCAACTGGTTGATGAAATAGCGACACCAGCGCGGGAAGCGCTCTTGGACGGGTAATTCAAAGTGCTCCTGAACGTCAGCCGAACCGATGGGTGGCACGGATGGCGATTCCAGTTGAACGGGCCGCGGATTGCGAACCAGCCAAGCACCGTAATATGAGGTGGCAATGGTCGCCCAGAAGAGTGGGCTTTCATTGAGCATCAACTTCATCCGCCCGTTGTTGCCACTTTGCAGATGAAGCGGCGGTTTGCTTGATTTCGATCGGTTGACCTCAATACTCAATCCAACCCACTTGTCCTCGAGATCCTTGAGGTCACGCCACCAGAACTGTTGCACGTCGTTCCCTTATCAAATGCTTTTACAGATGAGTTTCACACTCGCGATTGTATTGTGCCCTGAGAGGCCCTTTCGCGAGCAGGCTCGGCCCCACGGTTGACTGCATTCCCTCAGCAAGAATTCGATTAACTGTGGGAGCGAGCCTGCTCGCGAATGAAGCTCACTCGGTCTTGCGGTTGCGCTCGGCCAGAAACGCCAGCAGCGCCTCAGTGACAAACTCGTGATTCTCCAGATTGGAGATATGCCCCGCCTCCGGTACCAGCACACACGGGCAACCAATCAATTCAGCCATTTCCCGGGCTTCGGAGGGTGGCCGCGGTTTGTCCTGATCGCCGCACAGCACCAGTGTCGACGCCGGGTTCAGCTCGCCCAGGCGTGGCAACAGATCGTCGCGGCCAAACGTGATGCGTCCCATCGGTACAATGCTGTCGCGCAGACGCTCGGGCGAGTAGCCCTGCAGTTTTGCGCGGAAGTCCTGATACAGCGCCGACTGCGGGTCGATGCCCGGGCGGAAGAAGATCGGCACGACGATGTCGAGCAGTTGTTCGGAGATGGTCCCGCTGTCTTCGATCTGCTTGAACAGCGAGAAGTAATACTGCCGGGTCGGTTCCGGCTCGACGCCGACGTAGGTGTCCATCAGCACCAGACCGTTGAGACGTTGCGGTGCGGACAATGCCAAACGCGCGCCCCACATGCCGCCGACCGAAAGCCCGACCAGAGTGACGCGGTCGATGTCCAGATGATCAAGCAAGGCCTGCGCCTGTCGGGCAATGTCATCCAGCGATGTGGTGTCTTCGGGTAACTTGCCGGACTCGCCATGCCCCCACAGATCCAGGGCCAGGACGCGATAGTGCGCAGTCAGTGCGGCAATCTGCGGCGCCCACATCGCTTGATCCCAGAGATAACTGCCAGCCAGCAACACGGCCGGGCCGGTGCCTTGATCAATGTAGTGCAGCGCTTGTCCGTCAACCGTGAAAAAGGGCATCGACCACCTCCGCGAGAAAAACAGAACCGGCAGACTGAGCTGCCGGTTGTTGATCGTCAAGGATGGAAATGTACGGCAATGTACAGACGCCATTCGCGAGCAGGCTCGCTCCCACAGAGGTTTTGTAAACACCACAGACCCTGTGTGGGAGCGAGCCTGCTCGCGAAGAGGCCGGCCCAGGCGCTGAAGAACTACAACCCCTCCAGCTCCGCCATCAGATCATTCAACCGATCAACTTTCTCCTCTGTAATGTCACTGGCCGCCAGTCCATCAATGTATTCGGCCAGTTCCTCCACCGTGCTGCATTCGAACATCGCGCGCAGCGGCACGTTGCGTTGCAGGGCTTTTTGTACCCGCGATGCAATTTGCGTAGCCAGCAGCGAATGCCCGCCCAGTTCGAAGAAGTTGTCGCGCACGCCGACCTTTTCCACTTTCAGCACCTCGGCCCAGATATCAGCCAGGGTCTGCTCCAGTGAATTGCGCGGCGCCAGATAATCCGCACTTTGCAACTGACCGATTTCCAGTGCCGGCAAGGCTTTGCGGTCGAGTTTGCCGTTGGCATTCAGGGGCATTTGCTCCAGCCATAGCCAGTGCAGCGGGACCATGTATTCCGGCAGTTCGGCGCGCAGGCGCTGCTTGATCCGTTCCAGGCGCTCGCCCGGATTGAGCGCTGCATCGGCCGCGACCAGATAGCCCACCAAATGCTTGCCGTTGACGCCTTCCTGCACACCCACCGCAGCGTCGCGCACTTCCGGTTGTTCGTGCAGGCGCGCTTCGATTTCACCGAGCTCGATGCGGTAACCGCGAATCTTCACTTGATGATCGACGCGGCCGACGTATTCCAGCACGCCATCGGTGCGGCGCCGCGCCAGATCACCGGTGCGATACAGACGCTCGCCCGGCGCGCCGAACGGGTTCGGCACAAACACCGGCGCGGTGCGCAGCGGATCACTGACATAGCCGCGCCCGACGCCGGTACCAGCCACGCATAATTCGCCCACTGCGCCGAGCGGCACCAGTTCCATCGCGCCATCGAGCAGATAGAGCACGTTGTTGTCGGTTGGCGTGCCGATCGGCAAATAACTGCCGCGCGTCGACGCCATGTCCACACGGAAGAACGCCACGTCATCCGAGCATTCCGCCGGGCCGTAAGCATTGACCAGACCAATGTCCGGGTAACGCAGCAGCCATTGATGGGCCAGTTCCGGCGGCATCGCTTCACCGGTCGGCAACATCCAGCGCAAGCCGTCGAGGCTCATGTGATCAGCGGCGAGCATGCCCTGAATCAGCGACGGCACACTT
The DNA here is from genome assembly GCA_030544685.1 of Pseudomonas sp. B21_DOA. Lineage (NCBI taxonomy): Bacteria > Pseudomonadati > Pseudomonadota > Gammaproteobacteria > Pseudomonadales > Pseudomonadaceae > Pseudomonas > Pseudomonas sp. B21_DOA. Next base: position 5,017,288 of record CP086683.1, read on the forward strand.
TCCAGCACGGTGATGCCCTGCGCCTGTACATGCGCCAGCAGACCTTGCGGATCGTGGGCAATCGCATTCGGTACGATGTCGACCCGCGCGCCGAACAACGGCGCGGCAAGGAACTGCCAGACGGAAATGTCAAAGCTTTGCGAGGCGGTCTGCGCGATCACATCGGCCTCGCTCAAGTCGAGGTAAGGACGTTTGCTCAACTGGTTGTTGAGCATGCCGCGCTGCTCGACCATCACGCCTTTTGGCAGCCCGGTCGAACCCGAGGTATAGATCACGTAAGCGAGATTGTCCGGGCCGCTGTGAATGCCGAGATTGTGCGTCGCTGCCACCGATGCCTGCACCTCTTCCCATACCAGAAGGCGCGGACGATTCGAACAACCAAACTCTTCGAGCAAGGTCTGCGCCTGCTCAAGGCAGGCTGCGCTGCACACCAGCAACGGCGTGCGGCTCAGCTCGATGATGCGGCTCAGGCGCTGGCTCGGCAGACCCGGGTCCAGCGGCAGGTAACCGGCACCGGCCTTGAAGCTGCCGATGATCATGCCGAGCAGATCGAGATTACGCTCGGCCAGCAGCGCCACCGGTTGATCCATGCGCACGCCGGCAGCGACCAGGGCATGGCCGAGGCGGTTGGCGTTGTGATTCAGTTCGGCATAGCTCAATTGCTGATCGAGGCAACTGGCGGCGATGCGCTGCGGATGCGCCGCGACCTGCGCTTCGAACAACGCCACGTAGCTTTGCTCCAGCGGATAGTCATGGCCGCTCTGGTTGCAACCGTGCAACAGGAAGTCACGTTCTTCGTCGCCCAGCAGCGGCAAATCGGCCATGTCGCCATGGAAGCCGTCGACCAGCGCCAGCAGCAGGCGCTTGAACTCACTGAGCATGCGCTCGACCGTCGACTCGTCGAAGTAACGCTGGTCATAGGACAGGTGCAAGCCAAGGTCATCGCCCGGGTAACACACCGCCGTCAACGGGAAGTTGGTGTGGGTGCGGCCGGAATCCGAGGTCGCATTCAGGCTCTGTGCACGATCAAGCACCGAGACTTCCACCGGGGCGTTTTCGAAGACGAACAGGCTGTCGAACAGCGGCTGGCCTTTGGGCAATTCGCTCTGTTCCTGGATGTTCACCAGCGGCAGGTATTCGTACTCGCGCAGCTGCATGTTGCTGTCGAGCAACGCGCTGAGCCATTGACGCACGCTGCTGCGCTGATCGTCCTCAGGCATCTTCACCCGCAGGGCGATGCTGTTGATGAACAGGCCGACGGTGCGTTGCATTTCCGGCATCTCCACCGGCCGCCCGGCCACAGTCACGCCGAAGAGCACGTCACGATCGCCGCTCAGGCGCCGCAGAACCAGCGCCCACGCAGCCTGGGCGAAAGTATTGACGGTCAGTTGATGGGCCTGCGCCAGTTCCCGCAGCCGTGCACCGTCCTCGACATTGAGGCGGGTGTAACGATCACCAACGATCATGCCGCCACTTTCGCCGGCGTGTTCGCGCAGGAACGGCCGGTCGCTCGGGATCGGCGTGGTGCGCTCGAAGCCTTGCAGATTCTGCCGCCACCACTGCCGCGCCTCGGCCAGGCTCTGACGTTGCAGCCAGCCGATATAGTCGCGATAACGCGGCGGCACGCTCAACTGTGCTTCGCGTCCTTCACCGAGGGCGGTGTAGATCTCGAAGAAGTCGTTCATCAGCAGCGAACGGCACCAGGCGTCGATGAGGATGTGGTGGTTGCTCATCATGAACCAGTAGCGCGCCGCGCCGACCTTGATCAGGCGCAGGTGGAATGGCGCCTGATTGAGCAGATCGAACCCGGCTTCGCGCTCGCTTTTCAGCAGCGCTTGCAGCTGTGGTTCCTGCTCGGTTTCGGCGACCGCGCTCCAGTCCAGATACTCGATCGGCGTACGTCCCGGCGTATGAATCACTTGCAGCATGTCTTCGCCAACGTTCCAGCAGAACGAAGCGCGCAAAGCTTCATGACGGGCGACCACCGCTTGCCAGGCCTGGGCGAAACGCTCGGGGTCGAGTTCGCTGTTGATGCGATAACGATCCTGCATGTAGTACAGACCGGTGCCCGGCTCGAGCAAGGTGTGCAGCAACATGCCTTCCTGCATCGGCGTCAGCGGATAGACATCTTCGATGTGCGCGGCCGGCACCGGCAGCGCATCGAGTTGCGCCTGAGTCAGTCTGGCCAGCGGGAAATCCGACGGCGTCAGGCCGCCGGCTTCGTCTTGCAGACAATGGGCGATCAGGCTTTGCAACTCGCCGAGGTAAGCGGCGGCCAGATCGTTAATGGTTTGCGCCTCGTAACGCTCGGCACTGAAAGTCCAGCGCAGCAGCAGTTCACCACCGTAAACCTGACTGTCGACACTCAGCTCGGTGGGCAACGGCGCCTGCGGATCGTGGGCGGCACCGACCGCCTCATCCAGCGGACGGAACAGCGCATCGCTGCCGAAGCTCTGGTCGAACTGGCCGAGGTAGTTGAAGGTGACCTGCGCCTGCGGCAGCGCGGCCATGTTCTGGCGGCAGCCGTCATCGGCCAGATAACGCAACACGCCATAACCGAGACCTTTGTGCGGCACGGCGCGCAGTTGTTCTTTGATCGCCTTGATCGAAGCGCCCTGCCCGGCGGCCTCTTCGACATTGTGCGGGGTCAGGCGCAGCGGATAAGCGCTGGTGAACCAACCGACGGTGCGGGTCAGATCAATCTCGTCGAACAGGGTTTCGCGACCGTGTCCTTCCAGTTGAATCAGTGCCGAGGGCTGGCCGCTCCAGCGGCACAGCACACGGGCCAGCGCGGTCAGCAGCAGGTCGTTGACCTGAGTGCGATAAGCGCTCGGTGCCTGTTGCAGCAACTGCCGGGTGCGCTCGGCATCGAGGCGTACGCTGACGGTTTGCGCATGGCGATTCTGCCTGCCGCCCTGCGGGTTTTCGCAAGGCAGATCAGCGCTCCGCCCGGCCAGTTGCGCCTGCCACCAGCTCAATTCCTCACGCAGCGATTCGCTGCCGGCGTAGGCCTGCAAACGCGCGGCCCAGTCCTTGAAGGCGCTGGTTTTCGCCGGCAGGTTCAGCGGCTGCGCAGCGTCGAGTTGGCGATAGGCGGTTTGCAGATCATCCAGCAGCACGCGCCAGGAAACGCCGTCGACGACCAAGTGGTGGATGGCGATAAACAGACGTTGCTGATCATTCGCTACATCGACCAGCACTGCGCGCAGTAACGGGCCGTTTTGCAGATTCAGGCTGCGTTGCGCGTCGGCGAACAGGGCTTCGCACCGGTCCAGCGAATCGACGTTGAATTGCCAGAGCAGATCATCACTCGACAGCACTTGATGCGTCGCTTGCCATGCATCATCGGTTTCAGTGAAACGCAGACGCAGCGCATCGTGCTGCTCAATCACCGCCAGCAAGGCTTGCTGCAATCGTTGCGGTTCGAGGCGCGCAGTCGGTTCCAGCAACAGCGCCTGATTCCAGTGCTGGCGCTGGGGAATGTCCGTATCAAAGAACCAGTTCTGAATGGGCGTCAGGCGCGACTCGCCGACCACCAGGCCTTGCTCGGCCGTCACTTGCTGGGTGCGACTGGCAACGGCGGCGAGCGTCTGCACGGTCTGGTGCTGGAACAGGTCGCGCGGGCTGAAGTGAATGCCCTGCTGACGCGCGCGGCTGACCACTTGAATCGACAGAATCGAGTCGCCGCCGAGTTCGAAGAAGTTATCGTTGAGGCCGACCTGCCTGACGTTGAGCACGTCGCACCAGATCTGCGCCAGGGTCTGTTCCAGCGCGTTGCTCGGCGCGACATAGTCCTGACGATTGAGCTGCGGGTCCGGCGCCGCCAAGGCGCGGCGGTCGAGTTTGCCGTTGGCGGTGAGCGGCATGCTCGCCAGCAGCATCAGGTGAGTCGGCACCATGTAATCCGGCAGTTGCGCCTTGAGGTGAGTCTTCAGTGCCTCGCGCAGCTCCGCTTGTTGCACCTCATTTCGCTCGGCTACTTCGGTCACCAGGTAGCCCACCAGTTGCTTGCCACTCGGCGCATCCAGCGCCAGCACCACCGCTTCGCGGATCGAAGGGTGATCAAGCAGGCGCGTTTCGATTTCGCCCAGCTCGATGCGGAAACCGCGGATTTTCACTTGATGGTCGATCCGCCCCAGATACTCGACCAAACCATCGGCACGCTGGCGCACCAGGTCGCCGGTGCGATACATGCGCCCGCCGTCAGCGGCAAACGGGTCCGCGACAAAACGCTCGGCGCTGATGCCCGGGCGGTCGTGATAGGCCTGAGCCAGACCGGCGCCGCCGACAAACAATTCACCGGTCGCGCCTTGCGGCACCAAGGCCAGATCGGCATCAAGAATGTACGCGACCCGAGCACCGATCACGCTGCCGATCGGCACACTGCCGGCGCCCTCTTCCAGCACCTGCGGCGCCAGACTGGCCAGCGGCATGACCACGGTTTCGGTCGGGCCGTAGGCGTTGAAGAACTGCGCCGGCTGGAACGCCGCGCGGATGCGCTGTAGATGCTCGCCGGTCAGTGCTTCGCCGCCGGTGATGATCATCCGCACCGGGAGGGCTTCATTCTGCGTGGCAAGGAACTGCGCCAACTGGCTGCCGTAGCTTGGCGTAAAGCCGAGGACGTTGATCCGATGCGCACGAATCAAGCCGCAGATTTCTTCCGCGTCCCATTGGCCTTGCGCCCGCAGCACCACCTGCGCACCGCTGAGCAGCGGCACCAGCAAACGCTCGGTGGCGGCGTCGAAGTTGATCGAATAGAAATGCAGTTCACAGTCGTCCGGGCGCATGCCGAAACGTTCGATCACCGCCTGACAGTGCATGGCAATTTCGCCGTGGGAGACCACCACGCCTTTCGGTTTGCCGGTCGAGCCCGAGGTGTAAATCAGGTAGGCCTGATGTTGCGGCAGGCTGATAAACGGCAGCGCGCTGGCCGGGAAGCTGGCCAACGCTGCACTGTCATCTTCCAGGCACCAGCGCGCCACGCTTGGCGGCAACTCACCGAGGGCTTCGAACATCGCCCGATCGCTGAGTAGCAAGCCGATACGACTGTCTTCGATCATGTAGTGCAAACGATCCAGCGGATACTCCGGATCCAGCGGCACATAGGCGCCGCCAGCCTCGAGAATCGCCAGCAGGCCGATGACCATTTCCAGCGAACGCTCCAGCGCCAGACCGACCCGCACTTGCGGGCCGACCCCACGTTCACGCAGCGCCCAGGCCAGACGATTGGCCCGGGCATCGAGTTCGGCATAGCCCAGGGTCTGCCCCGCAAAGGTCAGCGCCGGTGCGTCTTTGCGCGCCAGTGCCTGTTCGGCGAACAGATGATGGATGCACTGGTCGAGACGATGCTCGCCCGGCTCGACACCGAGGCTGTCGAGCAGGTGCTGTTGCTCGGTGTTGTCGAGCAACGGCAGTTCGCTGAGGCGCTGCTGTGGATCAGCGATCAACGCTTCAAGCAGGTTGCGCCAATGCCTGGCCATGCGTTCGATGGTCGGTTCGTCGAACAGATCGGTGCTGTAGGTCAGGCAGCAACCGAGCCGATGGTCGAGGTCGGTGACTTCCAGATTGAGGTCGAACTTGGTCGCCCGCGCATCGTTGGCCAGATACTCGACAGTCATCCCAGCCAGGGTGCGGCTCTGCTGGAATTCCCAGCGCTGCACGTTGCACATCACCTGGAACAACGGGTTGTAAGCCGCGCTGCGCGGTGGCTGCAAGGCTTCGACCAAATGATCGAACGGCAGATCCTGATGGGACTGGCCTTCGATCACGGTGTGGCGCACCTGCTCGAACAATTCGCCGACCGACATCTGCCCGTCGAGCTGGCAACGCAGCACCTGGGTGTTGAGGAACGCCCCGATCAGCCCTTCGCTTTCCGGGCGGATGCGGTTGGCCACCGGTGCGCCGATGCGCAGGTCGGTCTGGCCGCTGTAGCGGTAGAGCAACGTGGCGAGCGCGGCGGTCATGGTCATGAACAGGGTCAGGCCGTTTTGCGCATTGAACGTCCGCACCCGCGCAGCGAGATCATCGCTCAGATCGAAACGGAACAGCTCGCCCCGATGGCTCTGTACCGGCGGACGCGGACGGTCGCCGGGCAATTCCAGCAACGGATGCTCACGGCCGAGTTGCGCGGTCCAGTAATCGAGCTGGCGCTGGCGCTCGCCGGACTCCAGCCAGTTGCGCTGCCAGACGCTGTAGTCGAGGTATTGCACCGGCAGCGGCTCGAGCGGTGTTTCCCGCTCATCGACGAACGCTTCGTACAGCGCACTGAGTTCACGGGCAAAGATGTCCATTGCCCAGCCTTCGGTGACGATGTGGTGCAAGGTCAGGACGAAGTAATGCTCGTGCTCGGCGGTCTTGACCAGACAGGCACGTAGCAACGGACCAGTTTCCAGATCGAACGGCTGGTGCGCTTCTGCGTCAGCCAGTTGTTGCACTTGTTGCTCGCGCAGCTGCGCCGGCAGGCTGGAAAAATCCTTCCAGCCCATGCGCACACCGGTCTCGGCATGCACCTGTTGGCGGGCGACGCCATCGACACTTGGGAATGTGGTGCGCAAGGTTTCGTGGCGCAGGATCAGCGCCTGCAACGCGGCCTCGAAATGCTCGACATGCAGCACGCCGCGCAAGCGCGCCATACCGCCGACGTTGTACGCCGGGCTGTCCGGTTCCATCTGCCAGAGGAACCACATGCGCTGCTGCGAATAGGACAGCGGCACCGCTTGGCTGCGGTCGATTTTTGCAATCGGCAACTGTTGATTGGTGCGACCGCTGACCTGGATCAGGCGAATCTGTTCGGCGTAATCGCCCAGTTCGCTGTGCTCGAACAAGGTGCGCAGCGGCAGCTCCACGTCACAGGCCTGGCGTGTGCGTGAAATGATTTGCGTGGCCAGCAGCGAGTGACCGCCGAGGGCGAAGAAATCATCACGCAGGCCGACCTGGCTCAGGCCGAGCACCTCGCGCCAGATGCCGGCGATCTGTTGCTCCAGCTCAGTGACCGGTTCGATGTGTTCACGCACTTGCCATTGCGGCTCGGGCAAGGCGCGGCGGTCGAGTTTGCCGCTGGGGCTGAGCGGCATCGCGTCGAGGCGCAGCAGTTGCGCCGGGACCATGTAATCCGGCAGCTCAGCGGCCAAAGCGTTCTTCAGCCAAGCGATTTGTTGGTCGGCATTTTCCTGCGTATCGCTCGCCGTGAAGTAGCCGATCAGTTGCCCACCGGCAGCGGTTTCGCGCACCAGTACCACGGCCTGGGCGACGCCATTTTGCGCCAGCAGTCGCGCCTGGATTTCTTCCGGTTCGACGCGAAAGCCACGCAGCTTGACCTGCTGATCGAGACGGCCGAGGTATTCGATCACGCCATCCGAGGACCAGCGCGCACGGTCGCCGGTGCGGTACAAACGGGCGCCCTGCTCGCCCAGTGGATCGACGACAAAACGCTCGGCGGTCAACGCCGGACGACCAAGGTAACCGCGAGCCAGACCAAGACCGCTGATGCACAGTTCACCCGCGACACCCGCCGGCACTGGATTGAGATCGGCATCAAGGATGCGGCAGACCACATTGCCCAGCGGCCGGCCAATCGGCGAGCGCTCGCCATCGGCAGTTGTGCAGTGCCAATGGGTGACGTTGATCGCGGTTTCCGTCGGCCCGTAGCGGTTGTGTAACTGCACCGCTGGCAATTGCGCCAGTACCCGGTTGCGCAACTCGGCGGGCAAGGCTTCACCGCCGGAAAACACCCGGCGCAGGCTGGTGCACTCGGCACTCAGCGGCTCGTCGATGAACAGCGCCAGCAGCGGCGGCACGAAGTGCAGCGTGGTCACGCCGTGCTTCTGGATCAGTTGCGCAATGCGATGCGGGTCACGGTGCTCGCCGGGGCGGCAAGCAGCAGACGCGCGCCAGTGATCAGCGGCCAGAAGCATTCCCACACCGAGACGTCGAAACTGATCGGCGCTTTTTGCATCAGCACGTCGGTTTCGTCGAGGCGGTAAGTGTCCTGCATCCATTGCAGGCGCTCGGCCAGCGCGGCGTGGGTGTTGCCGACGCCTTTCGGTTGCCCGGTGGAACCCGAGGTGTAAATCACGTAGGCGAGGTTATCGCCGTGCAGTCGCAGGCCCGGTGCCTGGCTCGGCCATTTATCCAGGTGCAGCGCATCCATGGCGATCACGCTGACACCGTCGCTGGCCGGCAAACGCTCGAGCAATTGCGTCTGGGTAAGGAGCAGTGCGACGCCGCTGTCGCGGAGCATGTACGCGAGGCGTTCGGCCGGATAATCCGGATCAAGCGGCACATAGGCGCCGCCGGCCTTGATGATCGCCAGCAGACCGATCAGCAGTTGCGGCGAACGCTCGGCGGCAATGGCCACGCACACGTCCGGGCCAACGCCTTTGTCGCGCAGGTAATGGGCGAGGCGGTTGGCTTGCGCGTGCAGCTCGGCAAAATCCAGACTACCGCCGTCCCACACCAGCGCGGTGCGTTGCGGGTGTTGCGCAATTGTTGCTCGAGCAGTTCCGGCAGCCAGTGTTGCGCCGGGATGCACGGAGCAACGCTCCAGTCCTTCTGCTGACTCTGCTCGCTGGCGGTCAGCAAGCACAGATCGCCGATGGCCTGCTTTGGCTGTTCGCAGACCTCGCTGAGCAGATTATGGAAATGCTCGGCCAGACGCTCGATGGTCGTGGCATCGAACAGTTCGCTGGCGTAGTCGAACGCCAAGCTCAGACGCCCGTTGCGATCCTCTTCGCTGTGCAATTGCAGATCGAACTTGGCCTCGCGGCTGTGCCACGGCAGTTCTTCGGCGAGCAGACCGGGCAGGCGCTTGAGCGCACTGAGGTCGCGCTGCTGATGGTTGAACATGACCTGGAACAGTCCCTGTTCGCGGGCCTGCGGGAAAGCTTCGAGTAGTTGTTCGAAGGGCAGATCCTGATGGGCCTGGGCGCCGAGTGCGGCCTGGCGGGTCTGGTTCAGCAGCTCGGCAAATGTCAGGCGCGAATCGATTTGCGCACGCAACACCTGGGTATTGATGAAGAAGCCGATCAGGCTTTGGGTTTCCAGGCGCGGACGGTTGGCGTTGGGCACGCCGATGCGAATGTCGCGCTGTCCGCTGTAGCGGTGCAGCAAACTTTGGAATGCGGCGAGCAGGAGCATGAACGGCGTGGCCTCGTGGGCCTGCGCGGTCTGGCGGATCGCCTCGCTGAGCTTGCTACTCAAGCGCACGCTGTGGCGCGCGGCGCTGTGGTTGGTTCTGGTCGAGCGCGGGTGATCGGTGGCCAGTTCCAGCGTCGGATGGTCTTCGCCCAGTTGCGCTTTCCAGTACGCCAGTTGCCGCTCGCCCTCGCCTTGCGCCAGCCATTGCCGCTGCCAGTTGCCGTAGTCGGCGTATTGCGTGGGCAGCGCTGCCAGCGTCGCCGTTGCACCTTGGGTAGCGGCGGCATAGAGGCGCGAGAATTCGTCGAGAAGAATATTCAGCGACCAACCGTCGGCGATGACGTGGTGCATCGTCACCAGCAATTGATGCTCTTCATCATCGAGGCGCACCAGTGTCACCGCCAGCAACGGGCCTTTTTCCAGATCGAACCGAGTGCGCGCCTGGTCTTCGCGAATCTGCTCGGCGCGGGCTTCACGCTCGGCCATTGGCAAGTCGCTGATGTCGATCAGTTGCAGGTTGAATTCGGCATCCGCGAGCACTTGCTGCAATGCCACGCCGTCACGCTCGAAGAAACGTGTGCGCAGTGATTCATGGCGTTCGATCAGTTGCTCAAAGCTGCCGCGCACGGCGTTTACGTCCAGCTCGCCCCGCAGGCGCAGGCCACCGGGAATGTTGTAGGCGCTGCTCTGTGGATCGAGTTGCCAAGTGATCCACAGGCGGTTTTGTGCCAGCGACTGTGGCATCGGTTCGCTGCGCGATAACGTGCTGATTGCATCGTGGGCGCTGCCGCCAGTCTGTTGTTGCTGCGCCACAGCGGCGGCGAAGGCGCACAGGGTGGGCGCTTCGAACAGCAGGCGCAGGCTCAGCTCGACACCGAGTGCGTCGCGAACCCGCGCGACCACTTGCGTGGCGGCGATCGAGTTGCCGCCGAGCAGGAAAAAGTGATCGTGGGCGTTGACCTGCTTGACGTTGAGTTGCTCGGCCCAGATTTGCCCGATCAACGCTTCAAGGTCCGAAGTGCTGCTGGTCGCGTTTTCCGTTGCGGCTGCGATCGAAGGGAACAGCGCGTAACTGTCGAGGCTGCCATCAGCCAGACGATTGCGGCACGCCGAGCGCTGCAGTTTGCCGCTGGAGGTTTTCGGCAACGCGCCCGGATTGAGCAGCACCACCACGCTTGGCGCTTCCTGATACGCCTCGGCCACGGCTTGGCGAATGGCTTTGATCAGCGCATCTGGCGCAAGGATTTTCTGCACGCTGCGGCTGATTTCCGCAGCGATGCCGATGCCCTCTTCGCCGTTGTGAGTGACCGCGAACGCCGCCACCCGGCCTTTGCGCACCACTTCGACTTCGCGCTCGACGGTCTGCTCGATGTCCTGCGGGTAGAGGTTATGGCCTCGGACGATGAGCATGTCTTTCAGGCGCCCGGTGACGAACAGTTCGCCGTCACGGATAAAACCCAGATCGCCGGTGCGCAACCAGGTGCGGCCGGCGTGCTGCACGAAGGTCTTGGCGCTGGCTTCGGGGTTGCGCCAGTAACCGTGGGCGATGCTCGGGCCCGCAGCCCAGACTTCACCGACGGCGTTGTCGGCGAGTTCTTCGAGGGTATTCGGTTCGACGATCAGCACCGCGTGTTCCGGCTGGCTGATGCCGCAACTCATGATCGCATTGCCTTCGCCCGGCTCGGCGCGGTTTTGCGCCAGCGCCTGATCGTCCACGCGCAGCGCCGGGATGCCAGTGCCGCGCGGTGTGCCAGCGACGAACAGAGTCGCCTCGGCCAGACCGTACGAAGCCATGAAACTGTTTTCGCTGAAACCGCAGGCGGCGAATTTTTCAGCGAAGCGCTCGAGGGTGTCGAGGCGGATCGGCTCGGAGCCGGAATAGGCCACGCGCCAACGGCTCAGATCGAGGCGCTCAAGGGCCGATTCGCTGACCCTTTCACTGCACAAGCGGTAGGCGAAATCCGGCCCGCCGCTGATGGTGCCGCCGTATTCGGCGATCGCTTCCAGCCAGCGCAATGGCCGGCCGAGGAAGTAGGCCGGCGACATCAGAATGCACGGCACGCCGCTGAAAATCGGCTGCAACAGACCGCCGATCAGCCCCATGTCGTGGTACAGCGGCAACCAACTGACGATGACGTCGTCCGGGTTAACGTCGATGCCGAAACCGTGACGGATCAGCAGTTCATTGGCGACGAGGTTGCCATGGCTGACCTGCACACCCTTGGGCAACGCGGTGGAGCCGGAAGTGTATTGCAGAAAGGCGATGTGTTCGGGCGGCAGGCTCGGTTCAACCCACTGTTCGGCCAGTGCGCTGTCGAGGGTGTCGACACACAACAGCGGCGGCGCGCCGTCGATTTGTTGCAAGGCATCGCGCAGGTCGGCGCTGGTCAGCAACAGCGTGGGTTCGGCGTCGACAATGATCGACAGCAATCGCTCCTGATGATGACGACGCGCGGATTCCGGCGGATAGGCCGGCACCGCAATCACACCGGCGTACAGGCAACCGAAAAACGCCGCGACGTAATCCGCGCCACTGGGAAACAGCAGCACCGCACGCTCACCGAATCCAGCCTGAGCCTGCAACGCAGCAGCGATGGTGCGCGCGCGTTGATCCAGTTCGCGATAGCTGAGCACCACAGCCTGATCGGCGTTTTCGGCGAGAAAACGCAAGGCCAGTCGGTCCGGCGTCAGGGCCGCGCGACGCTTGAGGGCATGGACCAGGGTGCTGGGGAGTTCGAACGCGTCGGTCATGAGGTTTCCTGCCTGAATTCGGCTTGCAAGTGGAATCGGGTAGCTGCGTCACACCTGTCGAGAGGCGTGCGGGGCGCGGTCTGTGCCGACCGCGCGAGGCATCGAAATGCGCTGGGGCCGGGGATCTGCACCCGGCACCATTCACCAATGAGAACGGATGACCTGGGGAAATAATTAGTCGGCAGGCGCGACGTCCAGCAGGGCTGGGGTGCGGCGGCGTGTCGCAGTTCGCAAAACACATCGCCTTACAGCAATACCTCTCTTTCTCATTTGACAATCATTATCATTCAACATAATTTGTCGCTCGATGTGTAGGACGGCGCCGTCCCCCGAGGCCCTCCCACTAACCTATTGGCAGCAAGGTGATTTCCATGACGGAACAAGTATCCACAAGCAGGTGCGATTCACCGCTACTTCAGGCATTCGTCGACAATCGACTGATTCTGGTCAAGATTGCAGCGCGCATTACCGGCTGCAGGTCTCGCGCCGAAGACGTGGTGCAGGATGCGTTTTTCCGACTGCAATCGGCGCCGCCGATCACGTCGTCGATCAAGGCTCAGCTGAGCTACCTGTTCCAGATCGTGCGCAACCTCGCCATCGATCATTACCGCAAGCAGGCGCTCGAACAGAAATACTCAGGCCCGGAAGAGGAAGGCTTGAACGTGGTGATTCAGGGCGCTTCGCCGGAAACTTCGCACATCAACTTCTCGACCCTCGAACACATCGCCGATGCGCTGACCGAGCTGCCCAGCCGCACCCGTTATGCCTTCGAGATGTACCGCTTGCACGGCGTACCGCAGAAAGACATCGCCAAGGAACTGGGCGTATCGCCCACCCTGGTCAACTTCATGATTCGTGATGCGCTGGTGCACTGCCGCAAGGTCTCGGGCAATCGGCGGGATGCGGTGATCGCGGGTCGTCGTTAGGATCCGGATTCTGCGTCAAGCCATTCGCGAGCAGGCTCGCTCCCACAGGGTTTGAACAACGACACAAATCCAGTGGGAGCGAGCCTGCTCGCGAAACCGGCCTCAGACTCAACGCAATACCGAGGCCGAACGCATCAGGCCAAGCTGCACCGATCAAAAAACCGCTCCCGCCCCAGAATCATCAGCGCCGCGCGCTTGTGCGGAAAATCGAATTCCTTCTCGCAGTGGAAACACTGATTGTGCATATGCCCGATCATTTTCGCGTTATCGGCACGCGGCTCGGCAACCACGCGCTGGGTGCGCGGATCATCGAGAAACAGGTAATGCACCAGCGCCGATAACCAGCTCGCCACTTTGTGCGGGCCGCGATGACTTTCTTCGCCGACCAGCATGTGAATGCCACGGTCGTAATCGCCGGCATCGTAGAACGGCGCGATGCGATCTTCCTTGGCCCAGTAGGCTTCGAAATAGGCGAACGGCTGATCATCGAAACAGCCGATCAGCGTCAGCGTGTGCGGATCGGCATCGAGCTTGTTGAGGTACTCGCGATGCTGCTCAAGGCTGCCCTCCTCCTGCCAGAAACTCGCCACGCGCGGGCTGTTCTGCCAGCGATTGAAGCGCGACAGATCTTCTTCGATTTCCAGCGTACGCAAGGAAACCCATGCGCCAAGCCGCGCATCGAAACGCCGATAGACTTCACCGCGCGGTTTCACCGGTCGCAGCGGGTGGCGCTTGCCCTGGCTGATGACCATTTGCTGCGGATAGCTGCCGGTCAGTGAAGTGCCCAGCCACGGCTGCGGCAGTTGCCAGAACAGCGTGCGCTCGCAGCGATATTCGCCGGCGACTTCGCTGTTGATCAGCAAACCGCTGCGCAACGCCTCGGTCGGCGGTTGATCGAGTTGCCAGGTTAGCTGCTGACACGCCGGGTCACGGGCGAACAACCAGTAACAGGCCGCCCATAAGGCCTGCCCGGGCAGCAGGGCATAACGTTCATCAAGCTGGATCGGGCCCTTGCCTTCACGGTTCAGGCGCAGCCGAATCAACGGTTGCCCGTCCAGGCTCAGGCTCAAGCGGCTTTCGCTGGCATCAGCGATCAAGCGACTGCCCGAGGGCAACGCCAGGGCAGTCAGGTCGTTCAGATGGGACATGGGTCGGGCTCACGTAATCGTCGACAGTTCAACGAAGTGACGTGAGTCGGGAGGGGAAATTTAAGCGCGGGACGAAAACAGCGCTTCAGTGATGCGGCACCGGCACCACGGCAATCCTGTACGGCTCGAAAATCTTCAACAACTCGCCGTTGTCGCGCAAACGCTGCAACAGATTGCCGAAGGCTTCGCCGCTGATCGGAGCGCTTGGTCGCAGAATCGCGTAATGGTGATAGATCTGATCGGTACGCTGGGAGGCCAGAAGCGCATCGCGGACCTTTTCGTTGCGCAGCAGGTAATCGAACAGATAGGAGCGGGTCACCAGGGCAATGTCGGCGCGCCCGCGCAGCACCATCAGCAGGTTGCTGTCATGGGAATAGGTCAGCGTGGCGTTGTAGTTTTTCGCGAGGTATTTCGGGTCGGCGTTGAAGTTGGCGAATTCGTAGTGATAACCGCTGAACAGCGCCAGACGTTTGCCTGACAGGCTGGAAAAGTAGTTCTGCTGGCGGCCATCCTCGCGCTGGGCGACAAAAATCTCGGCGTCTTCCAGGCCCATGTCGACGTCGTCGTGGGGAATGTCCTTCCAGCCCCACTCGGGGTTCTCGAAGATCGCCATATCGATGCGGCCCTGCTTGAAATCACCGAAACGGCGCGGGATCGACGTCGGCACCAGGACGAACTGATACTCGCTCTGCGAGCGGTTCAGCGCCTCGACCAATTGCGGCAACAGGCCGGTGTCGGCGCCGTTTTCCGGGCGAATCGTATAGGGCGGGAAATGCGCGGCGCCGACCCGGACCAATTGCGCTGACTGAGCGGGCAATACCCATAACGCAGCCAGCGCAGCGAGCATCAGCCCGGCGGCTGTCCGAATTGGCGAAGACTTCAAAACACCCCACTCCCCGAAAAAATAGCGATCAATGCATTCAAGCTAGGCGGTTTCGCCGAGTTAGCCAGTTTCCCGCCCGGAACAGACGGCCATTCAACGTGCTTCGAGGACCAGAATCAGCGCTTCATCGGCGAGTTGATCGAGGCTCAAACTGCCGCCGGCACGGAACCAGGTGGTGGTCCAGGACAGTGCGCCGGTGAGGAAACGTCGGGTAATAAAAACGTCGCCGCGAATGTAGCCGGCGTCCTTGGCCTCGCCCAGAACCTGCAGCCAGATGTCTTCATAAACGTCACGCAACGCAAGGACTTTAGCCTGGCCGTCTTCGGACAATGAGCGCCATTCGTACACCAGCACCGCCATCGCTTCGCCGCTGCCGCCCATGATCGACTGCAACTCGCAACGAATCAGCGCCAGCACCTTGTCGCGCACGTCGCTTGCCTCGGCCAGGGCTGCGCGCATCAACGCGGTGTTGTAGCGGATGGTCTCCTCCATCACTGCGCGAAGGATTTCATCCTTGCTTTTGAAGTGATGAAAAATACTGCCCGACTGAATGCCCACAGCGCTGGCCAGATCACGCACCGTGGTGCGCTCGTAGCCTTTGTTGCGAAACAGGTGAGCCGCCACTTGCAGCAATTTGCCACGGGCGCTGTCCGGGTCGGTCAACTGGCCTTGCTCGACCAGTTCGCGCATGACCCGCAGGGCTTTTTGCTCGTCCACCCGTTCTCTCCTACAGTCGATCAGTGTGTTGCCCCCTGTAACCGCAGGGTTGCGCGCAATTTAAGCCGCGCGCGGGCACCAAGCAAGCGCTTGGGCAGAAGAATGTTTCGCCTGTTTACAAACCAAGCGCTTGCTTGGTAGCCTCCAGACACTTCTGTCGCAGGTCCCTGAGTCGGAGATAAAAATGCCAACCACCGTGCGAATCGGCTGCGCCAGTGCTTTTGGGGCGACACCTGCACTGCTGCCGCCCAGCTTGTCTGCGGCGGAAACCTGGATTATCTGGTGTTCGATTATCTGGCCGAGATCACCATGTCGCTGATGGCCGGCGCGCGCCTGAAAGACCCGCAGGCCGGGTTCGCGGGTGACTTCGTTGAAGTGCTGGCGCCGCTGCTGACGCAACTGGCCGAACAGAACATCCGCGTGATCAGCAATGCCGGCGGGGTCAATCCGCAGGCTTGCGCGGCGGCCCTGCAAGCGGCCTGTGACCAGGCTGGAGTCCAGCTGAAGATTGCCGTGTTGCTCGGCGACGACTTGCAAGGACAGCTCAAAAACCCCGCCGACATCCGCGAAATGTTCAGCGGCGCGCCACTTCCGCGCATGTGCGTGTCGACCAACGCCTACCTCGGCGCGCCGGGGATTGTCGAAGCTTTGCGCCTGGGTGCCGACATTGTCATCACCGGCCGGGTGGTCGACAGCGCCGTGGTCAGCGCGGCGCTGGTGCACGAGTTCGGTTGGTCGTGGCACGACTACGACAAACTCGCTCAGGCCGCGCTGGCCGGGCACATCATCGAGTGCGGCGCGCAGTGCACCGGCGGTAATTTCACCGACTGGCGCGAGGTGCCGGATTACGAGCACATCGGTTTTCCGATCGTCGAGGTCAGCGCCGATGGCCAGTTCCTCGTCAGCAAACCCGAAGGCTCCGGCGGCCTGGTTACGCCGCTGACCGTCGGCGAGCAGATGCTCTACGAAATCGGCGATCCGCAGGCCTATCTGTTACCCGATGTGATCTGCGATTTCACTCAGGTCAAACTTCAGCAACAGGGCAAAAATATCGTGCAGGTGCACGGTGCCAAAGGCCTGCCGCCCAGCGATAAATACAAGGTCAGCGCCACGTACCCGGACGGTTTTCGCTGCACCGCCAGTTGCCTGATGGCCGGCATCGACGCGGTGGACAAGGCGCGGCGGGTCAGTCAGGCGATCATCGACAAGACCGCCGAGATGTTCAGCCTGCGCGGCTGGTCGCCCTACAGCGAAACCCATGTCGAACTGCTCGGCAGCGAAGCCACCTATGGCCCCCACGGCCAGCGCCGCGACAGCCGTGAAGTGGTGATCAAGATCGCCGTGCGCCATCCTGACAAACGCGCGCTGGTGCTGTTTTCCAAAGAGATCGCCCAGGCCGCGACCGGTATGGCGCCGGGTTTGACCGGCATTGTCGGCGGACGTCCGACCGTGTACCCAGTCATCCGCCTGTTCTCATTTCTCGTAGATAAAAATGCCTGCACGCTGCAAATCGACATGGCCGGTGAGCGCCATCCGTGCGCCCTGCCCGACCCGGTGGCCCTCGACAGCGCAGATTTGCCGATCGCCCATCAGCCACCCAAACCCCAGGGCCGCGCCGATGCCAGTGTGCCGCTGGTGAAACTGGCGGTGGCGCGCTCCGGCGACAAGGGCAACCACAGCAACATCGGCGTGATGCCGCGCCATCCCGATTACCTGCCGTGGATCGCCGAAGCGCTGACCACTTCGGTGGTGGTCGACTGGATGCGTCACGTCCTCGATCCACTTCTCGGGCGTGTCGAACGCTGGTATCTGCCCGGCAGCCACAGCCTCAACTTTCTCTTGGAAAACGCCCTCGGCGGTGGCGGTGTCGCCAGTCTGCGCATCGATCCGCAGGGCAAGGCCTTCGCTCAACAACTATTGGAAATCCAGATTCCGGTGCCGCAGAGCATCGCCGAACAGCTCGACTAGAGGATGGTGTGCATGGCTTACGCGTCGATTTTTCGCGCCGATCTGTTCAGCGGCCAGAACATGATTGTCACCGGTGGCGGCAGCGGCATCGGTCGCTGCACCGCCCATGAACTGGCGGCCCTTGGCGCCAATGTGCTGCTGGTCGGGCGCAAGCCGGAAAAACTCGAAAAGGTCGCCGCCGAAATCGCCGAGGACGGCGGCCGCGCGCACTGGAAGGCCTGCGATATCCGCGATGAAGAGGCGGTCAAGCAACTGGTCAAAGAGCTGATCGCCGAACACGGGCCGATCCACGGCCTGGTCAACAATGCCGGCGGCCAATACCCGTCGCCCTTGGCCTCGATCAATCAGAAGGGCTTCGAAACCGTGCTGCGGACCAATCTGGTCGGCGGGTTTCTGATGGCCCGGGAAGTGTTCAACCAGTCGATGAGCAAACACGGCGGCAGCATCGTCAACATGCTTGCCGACATGTGGGGCGGCATGCCCGGCATGGGCCACTCGGGCGCCGCGCGTTCAGGCATGGACAACTTCACCAAGACTGCTGCGTTCGAGTGGGGTTACGCCGGGGTCCGGGTCAACGCCGTGGCGCCGGGCTGGATCGCCTCCAGCGGCATGGACACTTACGAGGGCGCATTCAAAGCGGTGATTCCGACCCTGCGCGAGCATGTGCCGCTCAAGCGTATCGGCACCGAATCGGAAGTCAGTGCGGCGATCGTGTTTCTGCTCAGCCCGGCGGCAGCGTTCATCAGCGGCACCACGGTGAAAATCGACGGCGCCGCCAGCCTCGGCAGTCGCGCCTGGCCGCTGCACAAGGCCAGCCACAGCGAATCGTTCAACGGTTTCCACCGCGCGTATTTACCAGAAGTGTTGCGTCCCGACGTGCTCAAGGACAAGGAATAAGCCATGGCGCAGATTCAGTCGCAACTCGATCCGCACAGCGAAGCGTTCGCGCGCAACCGCGCGGCCATGCTCGCCGCCATCGAGCAGGTGCAGCAGCTCGAACAGCACCTGCTGAACAAGGCCGCCGAAGCCAAAGAAAAATTCAGCAAACGAGGGCAACTGTTGCCCCGCGAGCGCTTGAACCTGTTGCTCGACCCCGGCGCGCCGTTTCTCGAACTGGCCAGCCTCGCAGGATACAAGTTGCATGACGACAAGGACGGCAGTTCGGCCGGTGGCGGGCTGATTGCCGGCATCGGTTATGTCTGCGGCATCCGCGCGATGGTGGTCGCCAACAACAGCGCAATCAAGGGCGGCACGATCTCGCCGAGCGGCCTGAAAAAATCCCTGCGCCTGCAACAGATCGCCCGGGAAAACAAACTGCCGATGATCACCCTCGCCGAAAGCGGCGGCGCCAACCTCAACTACGCGGCGGAGATTTTTGTCGAAGGCGCGCGCAGTTTCGCCAACCAGGCGCGCATGTCAGCGATGGGTTTGCCGCAGATCACCGTGGTGCACGGCTCGGCCACGGCCGGCGGCGCCTATCAACCGGGCTTGTCGGATTACGTGGTGGTGGTGCGCGGCAAGGCCAAGCTGTTTCTCGCCGGCCCGCCATTGCTCAAAGCGGCGACCGGCGAAGTGGCCACCGATGAAGAACTCGGTGGCGCCGAAATGCACGCGCAGGTCGCCGGCACCGCTGAATACCTCGCTGAAAACGATGCTGACGGCATCCGTCAGGTCCGCGACATCATGCGCATGCTGCCGTGGAACGAACAGCTGCCCTGGCTGCCGGAGCCGCAATACAAGGAACCGCTCTACCCCATCGACGAACTGCTGGGGCTGATCCCCGACGATGCGAAAAAGCCCTACGACGTGCGCGAAATCATCGCGAGGATCGCCGATGAGTCGGACTTTCTCGAATTCAAAGGCGAGTTCGATCAGCAAACCCTTTGCGGCCAACTGAAAATCCAGGGCCGCGCCTGCGGCTTCATCGGCAACAACGGCCCGATCACCCCGCAAGGTGCGAGCAAGGCGGCGCAGTTCATCCAGCTGTGCGACCAGAGCCAGACGCCGCTGCTGTTTTTCCACAACACCACGGGGTTCATGGTCGGCACCGAATCGGAGCAGCAAGGCGTGATCAAGCACGGCTCGAAACTGATCCAGGCGGTGGCCAATGCACGGGTGGCTAAACTGACCATCGTCGTCGGCGGTTCCTACGGCGCCGGCAATTATGCGATGTGCGGACGCGGGCTCGATCCGCGCTTCATCTTCGCCTGGCCCAACAGCCGAACGGCAGTGATGGGTGGCGCGCAGGCCGGCAAGGTCTTGCGCATCGTCACTGAGGCCAAACAGCTGAAGGACGGCATCGAGCCCGATCCGAAAATGCTCGACATGCTCGAACAGATGACCGCGCAGAAACTCGACAGCCAATCCACCGCCCTGTACGGCAGCGCCAACCTGTGGGACGACGGCCTGATCGACCCGCGCGACACCCGCACCCTGCTCGGTTACTTGCTGGACATCTGCCACGAAGCCGACATGCGCACGCTGCAACCCAACAGCTTCGGCGTCAGCCGCTTCTGACCGCCACGGATCCTACGGAGAACAACAACAATGATCTTCACCCCGGAACACGAAGCCCTGCGCCGCACCGTCCGCCAGTTCGTCACGCACGAGATCAACCCGCACGTCGAAGAATGGGAAAAGGCCGGGCGCTTTCCGATCCACGAGATTTTCCGCAAGGCCGGCGAGCTGGGCCTGCTGGGCATTTCCAAGCCGGAAAAATTCGGCGGCATGGGCCTCGACTACAGCTATTCGATTGTCGCCGCCGAAGAGTTCGGCACCATTCATTGCGGCGGGATTCCGATGTCGATCGGCGTACAGACCGACATGTGCACCCCGGCCCTCGCCCGCTTCGGCTCCGATGAACTGCGCGAAGAGTTCCTCCGGCCGGCGATCACGGGCGAGCAGGTCGGCTGCATCGGCGTTTCCGAAGTCGGCGCCGGCTCCGATGTTGCCGGGCTGAAAACCACGGCGCGCAAGGACGGCGACGACTACGTGATCAACGGCAGCAAAATGTGGATCACCAACTCGCCGAGCGCCGATTTCATCTGCCTGCTGGCCAACACGTCGGACGACAAGCCGCACATCAACAAGTCGCTGATCATGGTGCCGATGACCACCCCGGGCATCAGCCTCAGCTCGCACCTGGACAAACTCGGCATGCGCAGCTCGGAAACCGCGCAGGTGTTCTTCGACAACGTGCGCGTGCCGCAGCGCAATCGCATCGGCCACGAAGGCGCCGGGTTCATGATGCAGATGCTGCAGTTCCAGGAGGAACGCCTGTTCGGCGCGGCGAACATGATCAAGGGCCTGGAATATTGCATCGACAGCACCATCGAGTACTGCAAGGAGCGCAAGACCTTCGGCAACGCGCTGATCGACAACCAGGTGATTCACTTCCGCCTGGCCGAATTGCAGACCGAAATCGAATGCCTGCGCGCGCTGGTCTATCAGGCCACCGAGCAGTACATCAAAGGTCAGGACGTCACCCGACTGGCGTCGATGGCCAAGCTCAAGGCCGGACGCCTCGGCCGTGAAGTCAGCGACAGCTGCCTGCAATATTGGGGCGGCATGGGCTTCATGTGGGACAACCCGGTGGCCCGCGCCTATCGCGATGTGCGTCTGGTGTCGATTGGCGGCGGCGCCGACGAAATCATGCTGGGCATCATCTGCAAACTGATGGGCATCCTGCCGGGGAAAAAGAAATGAGCCGCCTGCCCGATTGCCAGACGCTGTTGCTGGAACTGCATGGCGGCGTGCTGCACATCACCCTCAACCGCCCGGACAGCCGCAACGCGATGAGCCTGCAAATGGTCGCCGAACTGCGCGCGGTGCTGGCGGCGATACGCGATGACCGCACAGTGCGGGCCTTGGTGCTCAGCGGTGCCGGCGGGCATTTTTGCGCCGGCGGCGACATCAAGGACATGGCCAATGCACGGGCTCAGGGGCGGAGGCTTACCGTGAGTTGAACCGGGCGTTCGGTGCGTTACTGGAACAAGCCCAACACACACCACAAGTGCTGATCACTGTGCTGCAAGGCGCCGTCCTCGGCGGCGGCTTCGGTCTGGCCTGCGTCAGCGATATCGCCCTGGCCGATCACCAGGCGCAGTTCGGTTTGCCGGAAACCAGCCTCGGCCTGATCCCGGCGCAAATCGCACCGTTTGTGGTGCAACGGATCGGCTTGACCGAAACCCGCCGGCTCGCGCTGACAGCGGCGCGTTTCGATGGCGCTGAGGCGCAGCGAGTAGGGCTGGTGCATTTCGTTGAACAGGATGCGCAAGCGTTGGCCGAGCGACTGGATGAAGTCTTGCAACAGGTGCTGCGCTGCGCACCGGAAGCGAATGCGATGACCAAGAAATTGTTGCTGGCGAGTGCCGGACAGCCGTCGAGTGACTTGCTTGATGAGGCGGCGCAGTGGTTCAGCGCGGCGGTGACCGGCCCCGAAGGTGTGGAGGGAACCATGGCATTCATGCAGAAACGCAAACCGGGGTGGGCCTGAAAAAGCATCGCGGGCAAGCCCGCTCCCACACGGATTCTCATTTGCTCAAATAACCTGTGGGAGCTGGCTTGCCAGCGATGAGGCCATCACATTCAAAGTCAAAAACTCAGGAACCCCACCATGCCCACCCTCCACAAAATCCTGATCGCCAACCGCGGTGAAATCGGCTGCCGCATCCAGCGCACGGCCCAGGCGCTGGGCTATCGCACCGTCGCGGTGTTCAGCGACGCCGATGCCGATGCGCTGCACGTACAAATGGCCGATCAGGCCGTGCACATCGGCCCGGCACCGGTGCAGCAGTCCTACCTCAACATTGCGGCGATCATTGACGCCGCCTGCCGCAGCGGCGCCGATGCCATTCATCCCGGCTACGGCTTCCTCTCGGAAAACGCCGATTTCGCCCGCGCTTGCGCCGAAGCCGGGCTGATTTTCATCGGCCCCAGCGTCGAAGCGATCGAACTGATGGGCAGCAAACGCCTGTCGAAAATCGCCATGCTCGACGCGGGCGTGCCGTGTATCGCTGGCTATCAAGGCGCAGCGCAGGACGACGCGACCTTGCTGGCCGAGGCCGAGCGCATCGGCTATCCGCTGATGATCAAGGCCAGTGCCGGTGGTGGTGGACGTGGCATGCGCCTGGTGCACGAGGCCAGCGAACTGGCGGCGCAACTGCGCACCGCGCGCTCCGAAGCAATGAACGGTTTCGGTAGCGACGAGTTGATTCTCGAGCAGGCAGTGATCGAACCGCGTCACGTCGAAGTGCAACTGTTCGGCGACCAGCACGGCCATCTGGTCTATCTCGGCGAACGCGATTGCTCGATCCAGCGCCGCCATCAGAAAGTCGTCGAAGAAGCACCGTGCCCGGTGATGACCGCCGAGCTGCGTCAGGCCATGGGCGAGGCGGCGCTCAAGGCCGGGCGGGCGGTGAATTATGTCGGCGCCGGCACCGTGGAGTTCCTGCTCGACGCGCGCGGGCAGTTCTACTTCCTGGAGATGAACACCCGACTGCAGGTCGAACACCCGGTAACGGAAATGATCACTGGGCAAGACCTCGTCGCCTGGCAGTTGCTGGTCGCCGAAGGCCAGCCGCTACCGCTGACCCAAGAGCAGATCCGCCTCGACGGTCACGCCATGGAAGTGCGCCTCTACGCTGAAGATCCCGCTGCGGATTTTCTCCCGCAAACCGGCCGCGTTGTGGCATGGCAGCCAGCGCTGGCGCACGGTGTGCGGATTGATCACGGCCTGCTTGAAGGTCAGTCGGTCAGCCCGTTCTACGATCCGATGCTGGGCAAACTGATCGCCCACGGCGCCACTCGTGAAGAGGCGCGGCGCAAGCTGTTGCGTGCGGTGCAGGACACCGTGCTGCTTGGCGTGCAGAGCAATCAGCGCTTGCTCGAAGGCCTGCTGCAACATCCGCAATTCATCAGTGGCGATTTCAGCACCGCCTTCATCCAAGAACATTTTTCCAGCCATGCCAGCCTAAACACTTATGTGCCGACAACGGCGCAACTGGCGATTGCCGTGGTGTTGTTCTATCAGGCCAGCGCCCTGCCCCATCGCGCCCCATTGAATGGCTGGCGCAACAACGCCAGCGTGCCGTTGCACTATCGACTCGGCAGTGACGAGCAGGACTGGACGCTGTCGGTGCTGGCGCGCAAAACCGGCGAGTTGGTCGTGCAGGCTGGCGAAAGCACTGTGGCGGTGAAAATCATTGAGCACGCCGCGCAATCAATCACCATCGAAGTCGACGGCCTGCGCCAGCGCCACGCCTATCGTCTGCACGATCGGCTGCTGTGGCTGTTCACCCATCCGGGCAGCCTGCGCCTGGAGGATCGAACTCATGCGCCGATCGACAGTCAGACCAGCGTCGCCTCCGGCACCCTGAAAGCCCCGATGGACGGTGCGATTGTCGATGTGCTGGTCAGCGAAGGCAGTACGGTCAGCAAGGGTCAATTGCTGGTGGTACTGGAGGCAATGAAAATGGAGCATCCGTTGAAGGCCGGCATCGATGGCGTGCTCAAACGGGTGCAAGTGAAGGTCGGCGATCAGGTAAAAAATCGTCAGGTTCTGTTGCAGGTCGAGTAGTCGCCCGGGCACAAGCGCGGGGTTTGACTACGCTCTGATAAATCAGAACGCGGAAATCAGGAACCCTGCGATGCCCCATTGGCTGGTCATAGATCTGGAAGCCACTACAGACGAGGGTGGCTGGCCGGTCACGGAAATGGAAATTATCGAGATCGGTGCGACCCTGGTCGACCGCGCCGGGCGCGAGCAGGATCACTTTCAGCGCTTCGTCAAACCGACCCGCCGTCCATTGCTGACGTCGTTCTGTCGGGAGCTGACGCACATCACCCAGGCCAACATCGACTCGGCGCAACCGCTGAGCGAGGTCTGGCCAGCCTTTGAGCGCTGGCTGGCGCAGCATCAGGCTCGCCTTGAAGGCTGGGCCAGTTGGGGCGGTTACGATCGCCAGCAGTTGCTGCAAGAGTGGCAGCGCCTGAACATCGACAGTGGCCTGAGCAAAGTCCCGCACATGAACCTCAAACAGCGCTTCGCCAAGGCTCGCCGCCTGGAACGACCGCTGGGGCTCAACGGCGCGTTGCAACTGGCGGGCATGCAGTTCAACGGCCAACAACATCGCGCGCTGGAAGATGCCCGCAATACCGCACGGTTATTGCCGCTGGTGCTGCCGCTTTAGACGCGTGACGGCACGAAAAGCCTTGTGCATACTGGCCGCCCCTTTTAAGCCCTTTTCGAGGAATCCGCCCATGTTTAAAGTCAACGAGTACTTCGACGGCACCGTCAAGTCGATCGCCTTTGGCACCGCTGAAGGTCCGGCGACCATTGGCGTCATGGCCCCGGGCGAATACGAATTCGGCACCAGTCAGCGCGAGATCATGCACGTGGTGTCCGGCGCGCTGAGCGTCAAACTGCCAGACAGCAGCGACTGGGAAACCTTCGCCGCTGGCAGCCAGTTCAACGTCCCGGCCAACAGCAAGTTCCAGCTCAAAGTCGCCGTCGATACCGCTTACCTGTGCGAATACCGCGGCTGATCCCGCCGGGTTCACAGCGCAAAAAATGCCCGCGTCCAAAAGACCCGGGCATTTTTCGTTGCAGCGACAACCTATTCGAGAATTTCCACCGGCATGCCGACTTCCAGGCGGCCGTTGCCGTCATTGACCAGATTCTGCCCGAACATCGCGCCGTCAGCGGTGCTGCGGTGTTTCTGCAGCGTCGCGAACGGCTCGCGATCAGGGCTGCGCTCACCGGTTTGCGGGTCAACAGTCGTCATGATGCAACGCGCGCACGGTTTGACCACACGGAATTCGATGTCGCCGATGCGAAGACGCTTCCAGTTGTCCTCGGCGTACGGCGCGCTGCCTTCGATGACCAGATTCGGACGGAAACGCAGCATCTCCAGCTCTCGCCCTACCGTTTCCGAGAGCGCCTGCCGCGAGGCTTCGCCGATCAGCAGCAATGGATAACCGTCGGCGAACGCTACTTTATCGTCGTCCTTGCCGAAACCCGACTGCGTGGTGCGTGCCCGCTCGAGCGGCATTTGCACTAGACGCGTGGGCTTGCCGAGGAAGTCGCTGACGAAACGCGCGGCTTGATCACCGGCGTCCGGCACCCGCAGGGTGTCGCGCCAGATCGTCACACCGCGCAGCTCGGCGTCTGCATCAGGCAAAGGAATTTCGATCGAGCCGTGCTCCGGAGCGCTCAGGGTCAGACCGCCGCTGGCATTGCACAAGGCCGACAACTGACTCATCTTCGCTTCGGCACGCTGGGTCAGAAAGCGCCCGCTGGCCTCGTCCACCAGCATCCAGCGGCGGTCGCCTGCCAGGCCCAGCTTGTCCAGCTCGATGCTTTGCAGGAGTTCGCCCTTGCCGGATTTCAACGGGTAACGATAAAGCGCGCTCAGACGCAGCATGGCCAGCTTCCTTGATGGAAAAACGCCACCCTATACGAGCTCGATCAGGAAGCAAAGAGCAATAACTGTAGGAGTGAGCCTGCTTGCGAAGACGGTGTGTCAGGTAATGATTCGGGGCTGACACACCGCTATCGCGAGCAGGCTCACTCCTACAATGGGCGTGCGATCAAGCGGGCACGGCGTCGAGCATCAGACGCTGGCGCACCACGTCGACCAGTTTGTCCGGCTGGAATTTGGAGAGGAAGTTGTCGCAACCGACCTTCTTCACCATCGAGTCGTTGAAGCTGCCCGACAACGAGGTGTGCAGCACGACATACAACCCACGCAGGCGCGGATCGTTGCGGATTTCCGTGGTCAGGCGATAGCCATCCATTTCCGGCATTTCCGCGTCGGTGAAAATCATCAGCAGTTTGTCAGTCATGTGCACGCCGGTATCGGCCCAGGCCTTGAGCATGTTCAAGGCTTTCAGACCGTCACTGGCAATGTGCATTTTCACCCCGAGCTGGCCGAGGGTATCGCGCAATTGCGAAAGCGCTACGTTGGAGTCGTCCACCAGCAACACTTCGCGGCCACGGGCGCGCTCGAGTACCGGGTCGTCGAGTTTCTCGCGTGAAACCTTGGCGTTGTAAGGGACGATTTCAGCGAGGACTTTCTCTACGTCGATGATCTCGACCAGTTGATCGTCGACCTTGCTGATCGCGGTCAGATAATGCTGGCGGCCGGCACTGGTCGGCGGCGGCAGAATGGCTTCCCAGTTCATGTTGACGATGCGGTCGACGCCGCCGACGAGGAAGGCCTGCACCGAACGGTTGTACTCGGTGACGATGATCGTGCTGTTCGGGCCCGGCACCAGTGGGCGCATGCCGATTGCCTGGGACAGGTCGATCACCGGCAATGTCTGACCGCGCAGGTTGACCACGCCGCAAACAAAGGGATGACGCTGCGGCATCAGGGTCAGCTTCGGCAGTTGCAGTACTTCCTGAACCTTGAACACGTTGATCGCGAACAACTGGCGTCCAGCCAGGCGAAACATGAGGATTTCCAGGCGATTCTCACCCACCAGTTGCGTGCGTTGGTCTACCGTGTCGAGAATGCCGGCCATCAATGACTCCTGGGCTTGTTCTGATGAATTCACTATGGGGGTTTATCGGCTGCATTCAGCTAATCTTGATTGCTGTAAAGCCCGTAAGTAAAAATGCCACAAACGACCATTGATGTCACACTGACATCATGCTTTACTGGCATTCGTGATTTCATCTGCTAGATTCATTGCGGCGCGACCTCGGTTTGCACGTTAGGTTCCCGCGCCTAAGGGATTCCCCTAGGATCAATCAGGCCCAACCTGATATTCGCCATTTCCAATAGCCATTACTGTGACGCCATTCTCATTGCATGAACGGAGTCAGGCTATTGTGTGCGATCGCAATTCAGTGGCAACCCACCCTCTGGAACCTCTCGGCCCGTGTACTTGCACGACCGGGCGCGATCTGCCGACGATCCACGATCGTCGCCACACCCGGCCATCCGTCAACCAACACGACGTGGTGGAGATAAACATGCCAATCGACCGCAAAGACTGGGCGCAACGCTTCCCCGAATTTCTGGTCGAGGCCGAAACGCTTCTCGCCAAGTCCGAAGAATGCCTGAACCATCTGCAATTGATCAGCAATGACAAGGATGCCATCGACTGTATGCTCGGCACTCTGCTGAAGTTGGCAGGCCGCGCCGAAGCGTTGGCACTGGAAGCAATCTCCGAGTTTTCCCTGCATATCTATAGTCTGCTGAATCTGACGCAGGATCATGTCGACCTGCACGACCAGGCGCTTGATGCATTACGAGACTGTTTCACCTTGATGGCATGGCAACTGGAGCTGGTGGATCACAAGACCGGACAGCTGAGCCTTGATGAAAGCGAGCAAACAGCTTTGCTGGAAGCGTTCGCCGCGCAAATGGGTCAGGACGCATTTGAGCCGAAGTCGATGAGCAAACGTTTGCTGTCACCCTCCCCAGCAGCGCGGCAGGCTTGATAAGACAGGCCGCGATATTGTCGTAATTGAATAGTTCATACCTGCCAGCGACAACCCGGATCAAATAATCAGCCCGACCAACGGCTAATTTCCAAGTGCCGCCATCAGGGTTTTCCCTGTGTCACCCAGCGACACTTCCCGGCCCGTCAAAGCGGCCGAAATACAACAATTCCAGCTTTTTCCAATATGGAACTTACGTCCACAAACCGATATTTCCTGACTGAATGGACATATATAGCAACCGCGACCGACGGTATGTTAAGTGGTATTATGCCGCCGGCTAGTTGCCTGCCGTTAATGGCACACTGACTCCAGCCTTTGCTCAGCAATGTTATTGCCAGTCAATGATTGCTCAACAAATGCAATTTGAATCAGTAACATAATTGACAGTATTTTTCACACAGAGATCCGCCAGCCACCGGCCGGTCTGCCCGCAGCGAACATCCATTGGCTCCATCCGTTATGTACGCCAGTTTCAAGTCACTCACCACATGGCCGCCTTCGCGGGAAAATGCCCGGCGCTTCACACTCGTCATGTGTGTTCTGGCGACCCTTGGCAGTCTGTTGGCTTATCTTTTCTCCGCGCACATTCCGCTGGGGTTGTTGGCTCTCGACGTCGCCGCCACCGCTTGCGTCTGGGTGCAATATCGCTTGTCGCGCAAGTCGATCAAGTTTCAGCCGCAAGAGCTGGCTGACCGCCTGTTGCAAGTGCAGGAAAACGAGCGCCACCGTCTCAGCCGTGAATTGCACGACGATATCGGCCAGTTGCTTACCGCCGCCAAGCTGCAAAGTGACTGGCTCAAACGTCGCCTGCCGGAAGAAGTGCAGGAGCAGTGCACGGTACTTTGCGACACGCTGGATGAAACCCTGAACAAAGTGCGTGACGTCTCGGCCATTCTCAATCCGCGCCAATTGACCAGCCTGGGCCTTGAAGCCAGCCTGCGTGCACATTTGCTCAAGACACTCGCCAACACGCCGGTGAACTGGAGCCTCGACTGTCAGCAACGACTCAATGGCATTCCCGAGGAAATGGCCGTCGCGGCGTTTCGCATCGCCCAGGAAGCCGTAACCAACATCCTGCGGCACGCACAGGCGAAAAACCTGTTGATTCAAGTACAGCGTCTGCCGCAAGGTCTGACTTTGTTGATCAGCGATGACGGTCTCGGTTTCACCCCGGCAGCCGATCCGGCCAGAGAAGGCCAACGCGGCATGGCCGGAATGGCCGAGCGTATCGAACAGTTGGGCGGCACACTGAGTGTTATAAGCGAGCCGGGCAAAGGCACAAGAATCGAAGCACTTTTCCCATGGGCGCCTCGGTCGCTCGAACGGGCCAGTACGAATAAGGTTATGCGTTGACTTGTAACTTACTTCTGGTGGATGACCACTCGCTGATCAGAGCCGGCGTGCGCGCTCTGGTACTGGATATTCCCGGTTACGCGGTAATCGGCGAAGCCAGTGATGGTTCGCAATTGCTTGAAATGGTCGAGCAACTGAGCCCCGACATCGTATTGCTGGACATCTCGATGAGAGAAACCGGTGGCCTGGAAGCGCTGCAACGCCTCAAGCGCGTGCGCCCGCAGAGCAAGGTTCTGATCCTGTCGATGCACACCGATCCGGCGCTGATCATGCAGGCGCTGGAGTCCGGCGCCCATGGTTATCTGCTCAAGGACACAACGGCCACTGAGCTTGAGCACGCGCTGGAGGCCCTGCGCAACAACGAACGCTACCTCAGCCCGGCCATTGCTCATACCGTGATCAATCAGGCGCTGACCCGTAGCCAGAAAAGTCAGCCGGACATCGCCGATTCGCACAATCTGACGGCGCGCCAGTTAGAGATCCTCAGGCTGATCGTACGAGGCAAGTCCACACGGGAAATCGCCAACGGTCTGGGCCTGAGCGTCAAGACCGTTGAAACCCATCGCGCGCAGATCATGAAGCGCCTGCAAATCTACGACGTGGCGGGTCTGGTGCTGTTCGCCGTGCGTGAGCAGATCATCAGCCTTGATGACTGATTGACGGCTGTTGGCCCAATAACGGCGAGTCCTTTGGCAGGTGCACCTGCAACGCGGCAGGTTTGGCGACAAAACGCAGACTGTCGCCTTCCAGCGGCTCGCCATCGAGATTGATGCTCAACCCTTCGGCAACCTTGATCTCGACCCACGGCAAGCGAGCCCGCACAAACATGCTATCGAGACCGAAGCCCTCGCTCAGCAGATTCTTCAGCGTCCCGACCAGCTCCTGCGGTGCCGGCAGAATGCTGATATCCAGCAAACCATCGTCGACTCGCGCCTCGGGGCACAGCACATGGCCGCCGCCCGCCTGCCTTCCGTTGCCGATTCCCAGCGCGAGCAGTTCACCCTGCCAATGAAAATCCGGCCCCTGCAACTCACCGTAAGCGGCATGCAGCTCACTGAACCGGGTCAGGCCGGTGAACAGGTACGCAGCGCCACCCAAGACTTTTTTCAGGTCTTCCGACGTATTGGCGGTGACCTGACTGCCAAATCCACCCGTCGCCATGTTCAGGAAAATCTGCCCGCCCACTTCGCCCAGATCGATATCCGAAGGCTCGACGTCGAGCAAATCCAGCGCCTGCGCCGGCTCCAGCGAAATGCCGGCGGCGCGGGAAAAATCGTTGGCAGTGCCCAGCGGTAGCAGGACAAGACTGGCTTTTGCGGATGCTGCGCCAGCGCTTCGGCAATATCGCGCAAGGTACCGTCGCCGCCGCCTGCAATGATTTTCGTGTAACCCGCTGCCAGCGCCTCTTCGACCAGACGCTGGGCGTCGCCGGCCTCCCAGGTCACCCGGACAGCCAGCTCCCAGCCTTGCTCGCGCCTGGCTTCGACGGCGGCGCGGACATCCTCGTTGAGTGCCTGTTTGCCATGCAGGATCAGCAGTGCCCGGCGTTCACTCATAACGTCACTCCAAGAATTGAAATCGATTGAAACATCTTGACCACTGTGCGCCTTAAAAAAGCCACGGAGATGGCAATTAATTCCTCTTCCAACAACCGGCGTCCTACACAGCGGTATTTTTTCTTACGAAACAAGAGGAATCGGCTTAATTGACCCCGGCCGCCCCTTGGGTCACCGTGTACCGGCAGCATCAACTTTCAACCCAACAACACAAGGATGTGCAGGTAATGAACGGATACCCCGCGATTCATTTCCATGAATCGAGCAATGGAAAAACCAGCAAGCGTGCAGTTGCTACGATCAGCGAGTATTTCCATGCGCAACCATGAAACCAAGGCACCGGTGAGCCCGGTCGCCGCTCTCGCCGAAAGCCGTGCCAGCAAAAAACCAGAATTCTGTAACAGCGCCAAGACCAGTGGAGAGTTTGATATGGAGCCCCGCGTCAGCGAACTGGAAACCCACTTCAAATACATGCGCCGCGACATGGATGAAGTACTCAATGATGTGCGGACGATAAAACATCGTCTGGCGTATTCGGCGGGTGCAACCGCTGTCATCCTCGGACTGCTGGGATGGGTGGCCAACAGCCGATTCGACCAGTTGGTGTCACTCATCAGCAACTGACCGAATCAATTGTTGCACGTGCCGTGCTTACCAGCCGACGCGTGCATGGGCAAGACGGGTTACCCCAGCAGGTCACTGAGGGGAATGAAGCTCACTTCATCGCCCTCGCTCAGCGTGCGGCCTTCCCGGACTTCGACCAATCCGTCGGCCCACGCTGCGCTGCGCAACACCCCCGAGCTCTGGTTGCGATAAATGATTGCGCGCCCTTGGTCGATACGTCCGCGCAAATACTCGCGACGATTTCCGGCCACCGGCCAGACAAAGCCTGCGGGCACTGCAAACTTGAGCGGCTCGACGGCTTGCACGCCCAGGCGTCGCAACAGATAAGGGCGCGTGAGCAAGGCGAACGTCACCAGCGTCGACGCGGGATTTCCGGGCAGGCCGATCACCGGCACGTTGCGGAAATGACCAAACGTCAACGGTTTCCCCGGTTTGATGGCCAGCTTCCACAAGGCCAGTTCGCCTTCTTCACGCAAGGCAATGCCAAGAAAATCCGCTTCACCGACCGAGACACCGCCGGTGGACAGAATCAGATCGACATTCTGCAGCTCGCCCAGCCGGGCCCGCGTGGCGGGAAGATCGTCCGGGAGGATTCCGCCATCGATGACCTCACAACCCAGACGCTGCAGCCAACTGCACAAAAGCACCCGGTTGCTGTTGTAGATCTGGCCCGGACCCAATGCCTGACCGGGTTCAACCAGCTCGTCTCCGGTGGACAGAACCGCCACGCGCGGCTTGCGCACGACGTTGAGGCCGGCGCAGCCCAATGATGCAGCCAGGCCCTGCTCGATCGGTCCCAATCGGGTGCCTGCCTGCAGGACCAGTTCACCGACCGTGGTTTCCTGGCCCTGCGGACGAATGTTCTGTCCGGCTTTCAAAGGCTCGAGGAAGCGCACTCTTGCGTCGGCCTGAACGTCGGCGTTTTCCTGCATCTCGACACAGTCGGCGCCGGGCGGCAGCGGCGCCCCGGTAAAGATGCGAGCGCAAGTGCCTGGCTCCAAGGGTTGCGGCGACTGCCCGGCAAAGACTTTTTGGCTAACCGGCAACGGCTCACCCTTCCAGTCAGCCAGATTCAAGGCATAGCCGTCCATGGCACTGTTGGGCCACGGCGGCAGGTCCAGCGTCGAGATCAGATCTTCAGCCAGCACCCGCCCTTCGACTTGAGCCAGCGGCAAGTGCTCGCGCTCGACAATCCGCGAAGCATCGGCCATTGCCAGCAAGCGCTCGAGCGCCGTTTCGACGGGCAGCAAACTGCCGCTCTTGCCCGGCTTACCCACGGGATTCACAAGGTGCCGCCTGCTTCAGATGCGTGACGAAGTTGCACGGACGATGACGAGCGTCCAGTTGCTCTGCGAGGATGCCATCCCAGCCGGTGCGTACCGCATTGGTCGAACCCGGCAGGCAGCACACCAGCGTGCCGTTGGCCAGACCTGCCAGGGCACGGGACTGCACGGTGGAAGTGCCGATATCGGCGACAGATATCTGGCGGAACAGCTCGCCGAATCCGTCGACCTGTTTGTCGAGCAGGCACGCCACCGCTTCCGGTGTGCTGTCACGCCCGGTGAAGCCGGTGCCGCCAGTGATCAACACAACCTGAACCACATCGTCGGCAATCCAGTTGGCGACTTGCGCGCGAATTTTATACAGATCATCTTTAAGCAAAACGCGCTCGGCCAGCGCGTGGCCGGCCGCGATCAAGCGATCGACGAAGACCTGGCCGGAAGTATCGGTTTCCAGCGTCCGGGTGTCGCTGACAGTCAGCACCGCAATATTGAGCGGCACGAAAGGTACATCAGCCTTGGCTTTCATAGGCTCTTCCAGTTGTAGGGGAAACAGCCCGGTGTTATATCACAGCGGCTCATTTTTCTGCCGCCCCTCCGGAGAGTCGTCATGCCGTTGAACAGCCTATTGCCACCCTGCTCCGTCCTGCTTTTGGCCGGTGGACGCGGCCAGCGCATGGGCGGCCAGGACAAGGGGCTCATCGAATGGCAGGGCGAACCTTTGATCGCGCATTTGCAGCGCAAGGTGCGACCGCTGACCGACGATCTCATTATCTCGTGTAACCGCAATCGCGAGCGCTATGCCGCTTTTGCCGATCAACTGGTCATGGATGACGAGGGCGACTTTCCGGGCCCATTGGCCGGTATTCGTGCAGGGCTGAAAGCGGCGCGTCATGCGCATTTGCTGGTGTCGCCGTGTGATGTGCCGCGAATCGACAAGGCCTTGCTCGAGGACATGCTGACGACTGCCAATCAGCAACGTGAAAAACCTTTAATGCTGCGCCATGGCGCGCACTGGGAACCACTGCTGTGCGTGATCCCCGTGGCGCTGTTGGCCGCATTCGAAGCCGCCTGGAATGCAGGCGAACGCAGCCCCGGCCGAGTGATGCGCAGTCTCGACGCCGTCGCATTGCAATGCCCTGACAACGACCCGCGACTGGCCAACCTCAACACCCCCGAATTGTTACATCTGCACAACACTGTGTCAGACTGACACTATCCAAGGAACTCTCGCGCCTTGTTTACGTCTCAAGCTCAGTAACCAGAAGATTTCCCATTCGGAGACACACTCATGACTCAACGGACCCTCGCCACTTTCATGCTCGCACTGGGCCTGGCAACCCTCGCCGGTTGCTCCTCACCGACAGTGATCACCTTGAATGACGGTCGCGAAATCCAGGCCGTCGACACCCCGAAATACGATGATGATTCGGGCTTCTACGAGTTCCAGCAGCTGGACGGCAAAGAAACCCGCATCAACAAGGATCAGGTTCGTACCGTTAAAGAGCTGTAAGGCTGCGGATCGATACCGGATACAGAAAAGCCCGCATTGTCATGCGGGCTTTTTCATGGGCGCTCGAAAAACGGGTTCAGCTTCACCACTGCAAAGTGATTTGACTCTCGAACTCTCGCGCCTCGCCCGTCACCGGATCCACGAAGCGCAGCCCTTGCGCGAGCAGCTTCAACGGATTGGCGTAGTCGTCCACGACATCTTTCAACACGGTCGGATAAAACGGATCGTTGCAGATACTCGCGCCCAAAGCCGTCATGTGCACACGCAGCTGATGCTTCTTGCCGGTCACGGGAAACAGGCCATAGCGCCACAGATCGCCATTTTTCTCGCGGACCTCCACTGCCGTTTCGGTATTGCTGACCCCAGGCCCTTCCTGCATGCGGAAGAATGGCTCGCCATCGACTAACCGGCTCTTGTGCACCAACGGGAAATTTAGCTCAGGCAGCGCCGGGGCAATCGCTTCGTAGCGCTTGTCGATCTGCCGCGTCGGGAACAACGACTGATAGGCGGAACGGGTTTGCGGATTCGCCGAGAAGATCACCAACCCTGCGGTGTGCCGATCGATGCGGTGCAGCGGCACCAGATGCGGATTGTCCAGCCGATGGATGAGACGCCGCAGCAGGGTTTGTTCGACATATTCCCCGGCCGGGGTGACTGGCAGAAAGTGAGGTTTGTCGGCCACCACCAAGTGTTCATCGGCATAGAGAATCGACTCGAGCACCGGGATCGGCTTTTCGTCCGGCACCTCACGAAAGTAATGAATGCGCAGCCCTTCCTTGTACGGCAGGTCCAGGGCAATTGGCTGGCCCTGCGCATCCAGCACCCGTCCGCGAGCAATCCGGTCGAGCCACTGTTCGCGGCCGATGGCACTGAAGTGCTCGCAGAGACAATCGAGTACCGTCAGCCAGGGACCGGGCGGCAAATACAAGGTGCTGGCCTGATTGTGCGCAGCGGAAAATACGGGGCTGGTCATACGAAACAGAAATCCTCAATGCAGGCCGGCATTATCCAACAGTGAGGCAAAGCGACCTAGCGCAGTTTGATCAGGCTGGAATCGATTTGAGGGCCGCCGCTTCGGTGAACTCCTTCAGCCAGCGCAACACATCGACCGCTTCCCAACGCCCCGGGTCGTACAAGGCATACAGCAACCCCTGATAACCCACCACATCCAGCTGCTTGTGATAACCAGCGCGTTGAAAAAGGGCTTCGATTTCGGCAAAGCAGGTATTGAAATGCAGCTTGTTGAATGGCGTCTTGCCTTCCGTGACCAGCCCGTCCAGGCGCAATTCGAGGACCGCCTCGCGCACCACGTCGACCGACATCCGGTTAACGCTGCTCTTCAACTGTTCGACATTGACCACGGTTCATCCCTCTGACTCGATTGCTGTATGAACATACAGTAACCGAAGAAGCCAGCGAGTGCCAACGCAAGGATGGGTTGCCGCGACCAGCGGAGGCATCAAGGCACAACCTCATCAACCTAAAAACGCCACCACCTGGTCGGCACTGAAAGGCCAGTCCAGCTCCGCGCCGGTGTCGATGCGTCGCAGTACCGGAATGCGCAAGCTGTACTTTTCGAACCACGATTCGTCTTCGGCAATGTCCACCAGTTCCACCAGCAGACCGTGCTCGACGAAGGGCATCAGCTCGGCTTCGGCAACTTCACACAGGTGGCACCCAAGGGTGCCGAACAGCTGACATTCTGGAGGCATAACGGCGTTACCGGAAAAACAAGTGAGCCCATTCTAGGACGGCCCCGAATACTCGTCGACCCACCGCCGCCCGAAGGACATAACCCTGCCGGCGCAAAATCCTGACGCAAATCATTCAGCGCAGATTGCAAATGCGTCATCCTCGCGGACTTTTTGCCTCTACGCTTCAGAGGCCAACGCCCTGACAGCGGAGTGTCCCGTGTTTGCAAATCTGTTGATCATCCTCGCCTCATCCCTGGTGGTGATTGCCCTGTTCCGGCACCTGCGACTGCCGCCGGTGCTGGGTTACCTGTGCGTGGGATTACTGGTCGGGCCGAACGCATTCGACTGGGTCAACGAGAGCGAACATCTGCCCGATGTCGCCGAGCTGGGCGTGGTGTTTCTGCTGTTTTCGCTGGGTCTGGAGTTCTCCCTGTCGAAGATGATTGCGCTGCGTCAGGTGGTGTTTCGCCTCGGCAGTCAGCAAGTGCTGATCAGCACAGCGCTGCTCGGCACACTGTTGATGGGCCTGGGCATGCCGCTGATGCCGGCGCTGTTACTCGGCGCAGGGTTATCGCTGTCATCCACGGCGATCGTGACCAAGGAGCTGGGCAGTCTTGGTGAAGTATTCAGCAGCCACGGCCAGAACGCGGTCGGCGTGTTGCTGTTTCAGGACGTTGTCGCGGTATTGCTGCTGACACTGGTTCCGGTCTTCGCCGGCACCAGCGAGCAGGCCTGGTATTGGGCCTTGCCGTTGACCCTGGGCAAAACCGTGGTGCTGTTCTTCGGCCTGCTGCTCGCCAGTCGCTGGTTATTGCCACGGCTGTTTCATGAGGTGGCGGCCTCGCGCTCTGCGGAGCTGTTCGTCCTGCTGGCGCTGGTGATCGTGCTGCTGACTGCCTGGCTCACGCACTTGTTGGGGCTGTCGCCTGCACTCGGCGCTTTCCTCGCCGGCATGTTGCTCGGGGAAAGCCATTACCGGCACCAGATCGAAGCTGACATCCGGCCCTTTCGCGACATTCTGCTCGGCGTGTTCTTCGTCAGCATCGGCATGCTGATCGACCTGCAATTGTTCGTCAGTCACAGCCTGTTGATCATCGGCCTGACGCTCGGCCTGATGCTGATCAAGGGCATCGTGGTCGCGCTGCTGGTGAAGTGGCGCGGCAGTGACAGCGAAACCGCATGGCGCAGCGGCCTGGCCCTGGCCCAGGGTGGCGAATTCTGTTTTGCCTTGATGGCGCAGATGCAGCAGAACAACCTGTTGCCGGCCGAACCGGGCGCCCTGCTGCTCGCGGCGACGTTCTGTTCGATGCTGCTCACGCCACTGCTGTTGCGTGCGGCGCCGCGCATCGCCGCCGTGCTGCACCGCAAGCCCAATCAGGAAGCGCAGATCGAACAGATCAGCGCGCTCAACGCCGACCTCGACCAGCACGTGGTGATCTGCGGCTACGGTCGCGTCGGCCAGTCCATTGGCCGCTTCATGGGCAATGCGGGGCAAGCCTATGTTGCGCTGGACAACGATCCGGTGCGGGTGCAGGAAG
This sequence comes from Pseudomonas sp. B21_DOA, assembly GCA_030544685.1. Taxonomy (NCBI): domain Bacteria; kingdom Pseudomonadati; phylum Pseudomonadota; class Gammaproteobacteria; order Pseudomonadales; family Pseudomonadaceae; genus Pseudomonas; species Pseudomonas sp. B21_DOA. The sequence goes on from CP086683.1 coordinate 5,054,827, forward strand.
CCGCATCTGCGGAAAGCGACGTACACTACGGCGACTCGGCGCGTGGCGATCTGCTTACTGCGGTTGGCCTGTTGCGCGCCAGGCTGCTGGTAATCGCCGTGGATCAGAGCGACGTGGCGTTGCGCATTCTGCGCGAAGCCCGCCGACTCAACCGACAGGTGCCGATTCTGGTACGCACCCGTGACGACAGCCAATCGGCGGAACTCAGAGCCGCCGGTGCCACCGAGGTGGTGCCGGAGCTTTTGGAGTCGAGCCTGATGCTCGCTTCACATGCGCTGATCATGCTCGGCCTGCCCGCGCACAAAGTGCAGGAGAAGGTCGATCAAGTGCGTATCGATCGCTATCGCCTGCTCCACGGTTTCTATCCCGGAGCCAATGATGAGGAAATCTAGTCCTGACTCACCGCGCCGATCTTGTGCAGCGACAGGTCGGCGCCGTAATACTCTTGTTCCTGACTCAGGCGCAGCCCATGCAATGCCTTGATCGCGCCGTAAACAACGAAGCCGCCAACCAGCGCCACCGCGACGCCGAGCGCAGTGCCGATCATCTGGCTGATCAGGCTGACGCCGCCCAGGCCACCCAGCGCGGTCTGGCCGAAGATGCCGCAGGCAATCCCGCCCCACACGCCACACAAGCCATGCAATGGCCAGACGCCCAGCACATCGTCGATGCGCCATTTGACTTGAGCAGCGGTAAAGCACCAGACAAACAAGGCTCCGGCGACCGCGCCTGTCACCAGCGCACCGACTGGATGCATCAGATCGGATCCCGCGCAGATCGCCACCAGACCGGCCAACGGGCCGTTGTGCAGAAAGCCCGGGTCATTGCGTCCGACGATCAACGCCGCGACGGTACCGCCAACCATGGCCATCAGCGAGTTGACCGCGACAAGGCCACTGACACCTTGCAGCGTCTGCGCGCTCATCACGTTGAAGCCGAACCAGCCGACAATCAGGATCCACGAGCCCAGTGCCAGAAACGGAATGCTCGACGGCGCAAACGCGACCAGGCGTCCATCGCGATAGCGGCCATTGCGCGGGCCGAGCAGCAGAACAGCGGCCAGCGCCAGCCAACCGCCCATGGCATGCACCACCACCGAACCGGCGAAATCATGGAACGCCGCGCCAAACTGCGCTGCCAGCCAGCCCTGCAAGCCGAAGTTGCCGTTCCAGATCAGTCCCTCATAGAACGGATAGATAAACGCCACGATCAGCGCCGTCGCGCACAACTGCGGAACAAACCGCGCGCGCTCGGCAATGCCGCCGGAAATGATCGCCGGGATCGCGGCAGCGAAGGTCAGCAGGAAGAAAAACTTCACCAGTCCATAGCCATGATCGTTCGTCAGCGCCGCAGCCGGTTGCATGAAGGTGACGCCGTAGGAGATCCAATAGCCTATAAAGAAATAGGCCAGGGTCGAGACGGCGAAGTCACTGAGGATTTTCGCCAGTGCGTTGACCTGGTTTTTCTGCCGGACCGTCCCGACTTCCAGAAAGGCGAAACCGGCGTGCATGGCCAGTACCATCACTGCACCGATCAGAATGAACAACGTATTGGAACTGTGGACCAGCGTGTCCACAGCGCTTTGCAGATTTTCCATGAGAAGGCAGACCTGAAGGCTGAAAAGGCACCAAAGCGGTTCATGCAGACATTTCTTGCACCAAGTTGTACCCCGCCAGTCATCCCACTGCACAATGGCCGACTTGATTTGGTGCACAGATCAATGTCCGATCACGAACCGCAAGCATCTGAATTGGATTTTTTGCCGGGACGCCCGGCAACAGCGCACACACACCGAGCTACGCACCACGACACAGCAAAAGTTGTACCAGGCATTTGTACTGAACCTTCGCGCAAGGCTCATACTCGAACGCTTCAAAGCCACCTACGGAGATCCACCAATGGCCAGCATCAAGGCAAAGACTGCTCAAGAAATCCTGATGAACGACTTCCAGACTCTGGTCGCCGACACCGAACGCTTGCTCGAGCACACCAAGACCCTCGCGGGTGATCAGGCCGATGAGCTGCGCGCCCAGATTCATGACAGCCTGCTGCGCGCCCGGGAAACCCTGAAAGTGACTGAAGACACGCTGCGCGAACGCGGTCAGGCGGCGGTCACCGCCACTGAAGATTATGTGTCGGCCAACCCATGGCAGTCGGTGGGCATCGCTGCCGGCGTCGGCTTTCTGATCGGCCTGCTGGCCACTCGGCGCTGATCATGTCGATCGGTGAATCCGGCCCGACTGCGGGCACCGCCTCTTCCACGCGTCGTCTCGGCGCCGCCGTTCTGGGCCTGCTGCACAGCCATGTCGAGTTGTTTGGCATCGAATTGCAGGAGCAGAAATCACGCACCGTCAGCCTGCTGCTGTTCGCCGGTCTGGCGCTGGTGTTTGCCCTGCTGTTGCTGGTAGGTCTGTCGACGCTGGTGATGATCATTTTCTGGGACACCTACCGTTTGCCAGCGATCATCGGCCTGTGCGTTTTCTATACGCTGGCCTCGATCTTCTGCGGTCTGCGCCTCAAGGCTGCAATTTTCGATGAGTCCTCACCTTTCCACGGCACGCTCGAAGAGTTGGCCAACGACCGGGAGCGCCTGTTGCCATGAGCCTGCCTGAACTTCCACACAACAGCTCGCGTCGGGAAATGCGCAAGGCACTGATCCGCCTGCGCATGGAAATGCATCGTCAGGAAATCCGCCACGAAACCGCGCAAGTCCTGCAACCCTTGCAGCGCATGCGCGGCATGAAGCAGAACGTGCAGGACGGTTTCGGCATCAAGCATGCGCCGTTGTGGGGCGTGGCGGCGGTGACGCTGCTGGGTTTCCTCACCGGCAAAGGCTCGAAACGCGGCAGTGGTGGCGGCTTGACGCGACTGCTGCGTCTGGGCACGACGCTTGGGCCGCTGATCAGACTGGTCATGCACAGCTCGGGCAAACGCTGAGCCGACTTCTCTGGCTACAATCTTGCAATAGCGCCGGGATGAACCCTCTTATCGGAGGGTTCAATTCCGCGCGCCTATCCGGCAAACGCGGCCAACGAACAATAAGATTAAGGACCTGCCGTGATCGAGGGGCAACCGCTCGCCTGCTTTCAGCCTTTTATCGACACCGCCACCGGGCGCATTGCCGGCGTTGAAGCACTGGGTCGCTTGCGCCAGAGCGATGGTCAACTGACCTCGGTCGGGCCATTGTTCGCCGATCCGCGGACCCCGTCGACCGCCCTGCGCCGTCTCGATCGGCAGATCCGTGACCACGCGCTCAGTTGTCTGCATGAAGCCCCGGCGGACTGGTTTCTCAGCCTGAACATGTCGCCACGCTGGATCAGCCGCCTGCGCGCCGACCAAGCGCTGCCCAGTCTCAAGCAGCTGGCGCGGCATGACGTTGACCCGCGGCGCATCGTTTTCGAGATCACTGAGTTGGGCGGTAACAGCGAACGCCTGGCCCAGGTGGTGGCGCGCTACCGCGAGGCTGGCGCAAGAATCGCCATCGACGATTTCGGCGCCGGCTATTCGCAACTGGATCGGGTACTGGCCCTGCAACCGGACATTCTCAAGCTCGACATGCGCCTGTTTCAGGCTGCGGCCCTCGGCGGCCCGAGCAGTGACGTGGTCAAAGCGCTTGCGCAGATGGCCGAAAAAACCGGCTGCTGGATCATCGCAGAAGGCGTCGAAACCGAGGCGCAGCTGAATTTCGCCCTGGAATGCGGCTCACGCTACGTACAGGGATTTCTCTTCGCCGGGGCGCAGGAAGAGTTCTTCGCCACGGATGCTTTCGTCGCGCATTTCGCTCGTTTGCGACAGCGCTACGTGATGCAGAAACTCAGCGAGCGCGGGCGGCTGATGCAGATGCGTCAGCAACTCGGCGAGTTGATGGCGATTCTGCAGCAATGGGCGCAAGCCCGCGCACCGCTCAGCGCACTGCCACAACTTCAGGCCTTCCCTGGCTACTGCGCTTTTACCAATGCGATCGCCACGGCACCCAGCTGACACCCAACCTGGAATGGCGTCAGGGCGGCTGGTTCGCTGATGATCGCTACCTGGGGCACAACTGGTCGTGGCGACCGTACTTCTATCACCTGCTCGCCGAAGGCTGGGAAGAGCGCCGCCTGACCCTGTCCAACACCTATCGCGATGCTACCAGTAACCAGTATTGCCTGACTGCCGGACAGTTCTTCGATAACGGTGAGCGACTGTTGTTGATCGATATCGATGCGGCAGGCCTGTAGTTCTGCTTGCAGGCGCCGGGCCGAACCGGGAAGCTAGGGCGATCAGTCACCAGACGGAGAGATTCAGCCTTGGATTGGCCTACCCTGCTCAACCGCGAACGCCTCGGCAAGCCGCTGCACAGCCCGCAAGAACTCGGCCGCAGCCCTTTTCACAAAGACCATGACCGCATCATTTTCTCCGGTGCCTTCCGCCGTCTCGGGCGCAAGACTCAAGTGCATCCGGTCACCAGCAACGATCACATTCACACTCGCCTGACCCACTCGCTGGAAGTCAGTTGTGTCGGCCGTTCGCTGGGCATGCGTGTCGGTGAAACCTTGCGCAGCGCGCTGCCAGACTGGTGCGACCCGGCCGACCTCGGCATGGTCGTGCAATCGGCCTGCCTGGCGCATGACATCGGCAACCCGCCATTCGGCCATTCCGGCGAAGACGCCATCCGCCACTGGTTCCAACAAGCCGCCGGGCGCGGCTGGCTCGATGGCATGAGCGACGCCGAGCGCGGTGACTTCCTCAATTTCGAAGGCAACGCTCAGGGCTTTCGCGTGCTGACGCAGCTGGAATATCACCAGTTCGATGGCGGCACGCGTCTGACCTACGCGACCCTGGGCACCTATCTGAAGTACCCGTGGACCGCGCGCCACGCCGACTCTCTCGGCTACAAGAAACACAAATTCGGTTGCTACCAGAGCGAACTGCCGTTGCTCGAACAGATCGCCCACAAGCTCGGCCTGCCGCAGCTCGAAGACCAGCGCTGGGCACGCCATCCACTGGTGTATCTGATGGAGGCCGCCGATGACATCTGCTACGCGTTGATCGATCTGGAAGACGGTCTCGAGATGGAGCTGCTCGACTACGCCGAAGTCGAATCGCTGCTGCTGGGCCTGGTCGGTGACGACTTGCCGGAAACCTATCGCCAGCTCGGCCCGCAGGATTCCCGCCGACGCAAACTGGCGATCCTGCGCGGCAAGGCCATCGAGCACCTGACCAACGCGGCAGCGCGGGCATTTGTCGAACAGCAGGACGCCCTGCTCGCGGGTACGCTGCACGGCGATCTGGTCGAACACATGCACGGGCCGGCCAAGCGCTGCGTGTTGAATGCCAAGGACATCGCGCGCAAGAAGATCTTCCAGGACAAACGCAAGACGCTGCATGAGATCGGCGCCTATACCACGCTGGAGATTCTGCTCAATTCGTTCTGCGGCGCCGCACTGGAACAACACAACGGCCGCACGCCGTCGTTCAAGAGTCGGCGCATCCTCGATCTGCTCGGCAACAACGCGCCCGATCCGCAGGGCTCGCTGCACAGCTCGTTTCTGCGCATGATCGATTTCATCGCCGGCATGACCGACAGTTACGCCAGCGACATGGCGCTGGAAATGACCGGACGTTCAAGTCACTGATCGCGCTGTATCTGGCCTGCTGCTGATCGGGCCGGCCAAATACAGTGACGTTCTCCGGCCCGACTGCACCAAACCTCAAACATGGTGGTTTCTCTCGCTGAATGCAGTCGGGCTATCGTCAAGTCATCAGATAAAACAAACAGCGTGGGTTAAACACAACTTTAAACACATGCAAATAATGGAGATCGATATTAACCAAGGAACCAGATTTCGCTAAAAGCCAGCAACGACCGCGCACTTCCTTACGTCAAACCTAATTTCAACGTAGTCCGATTCTTCATTGTGCGTAGGATTAATCCGATAGCGTAGTCGAGCCCCCGGCAGTCCATGCGAGTGTTCATTCAACTGAGCTAAGGTGCGCGCTTTATTCATGCTTGCATGGGACTCTATTTATGAACTCCGTTTTTATTGTGGACGATCACCCGGTCATCCGTCTCGCCGTGCGAATGTTGCTGGAACATGAAGGCTACAAGGTCGTCGGTGAGACCGATAACGGAGTTGATGCCATGCAAATGGTCCGTGAATGCATGCCCGACCTGGTCATTCTCGATATCAGCATCCCCAAGCTGGACGGCCTGGAAGTACTGGCGCGTTTCAATAGTATGGGTTCGAATTTCAAGATCCTTATTCTGACGGCACAGTGTCCTACGCTGTTCGGCATCCGTTGCATGCAATCGGGAGCATCGGGCTATGTCTGTAAACAGGAAGACTTGAGCGAACTGGTCAGCGCAATTAAAGCGGTACTGTCCGGTTACAACTATTTCCCAGCCAGGCGCTCAATCCGGTTCGCAGCGACGATATCAGGTACGCCGAGCTGGAATTATTCAAAGCCGTCAACGATCGCGAATTAATGGTGTTGCAGTTATTTGCCCAAGGACGTACCAACAAGGAAATCGCCAAGGGCATGTTTCTGAGCAACAAGACCGTAAGCACCTACAAAAAGCGCCTGATGCAAAAACTCAAGGCCAGGTCCCTTGTAGAACTTATCGAAATGGCCAAACGCAACGCACTCGTGTGAGACCCCGCATGCCCAGCCGTTTGAAGGACTATCTAATCGCCTTGAGCGCAGGTCTGTGCCTGAGCGCCAATGCGTCTGCCATGCCGGGCGAATCAGCGGAATACGCCTTGCTCAGCCGGGCGACCGCAGCCGTTCCGGTTGCCTTGCAGCCGGTCCAACGGCAGTGGCTGCGGACGCGCAAAGAATTGATCCTGGGAACGTCTGCACCTGACTATCCGCCGTTCGACATGACCGTCAGCGGCAAGGAGTACGAGGGACTGACCGCCGACTACGCAGGGATTATCGGCAAGGCCACTGGCTTGCCGATTCGGGTGCAACGCTTTGCCTCACGCGACGCCGCAATCAGCGCATTGATCAATGGCCAGGTCGACGTGCTCGGCACAGCAAATGGATACGAAGCAGGTAATGCCAACCTGGCCCTCTCCATTCCCTATGCAGTCGATCAGCCGGTGCTGGTGACGCGCGAGGACGAAACCCGCTCACTGACTGAAGGCCTGGCCGGCCTGCGCTTGAGCATGGTCTATCACTATCTGCCGCTGCCCGAGATCAGAGCGATGTATCCCAAGGCGCTGATCACCTGTTACCCGTCCTACCAGAACGCAATCAACGCGGTTGCCTTTGATCAGGCCGACGTGTTTCTCGGCGACACCCTCTCCACCCATTACATGATCAACAAGGGCTATCTCAACAACGTGCGCATGGCCAATTTCGGCAAGCAGGAAGCCCAGGGCTTCAGCTTCGCGGTACGGCGCAGCAATCCGCACCTGTTGAGCGTGATCGACACGGTGCTCGAGGCAGTCCCGGGCACTCAGCGTGACGACATTGCCAAACGCTGGAGCGCCGGCAGCGACCTGCTGCTGACGGACAGGAAACTCCAGCTGACGGAGCGCGAGGAAAGCTGGCTCAAACAACATCCGGTGGTCAACGTTGTCGTCAATGAAGCTTACGCACCGCTGACGTTCTTCGACAGTGCAGGCAACTTTCGCGGCATCAGCGCCGATCTGCTCGAGCTGATTCGCTTGCGTACCGGGTTGCGTTTCAATATTCAACGCAGTCGCAATGACGCAGAAATGATCAAGCAAATCGACAACCACAAAGCCGATCTGATTGCCGCCCTGCTGCCCAGCGCCGAACGTGAAAAAACTGCATTTCAGTCGCCCGTATCTGGAAAACTCCTATGTACTGCTCACCCGCAAAAGCGCCGATGGTCCGACCAACCTGGCGCAGCTGAAAGGCAAGCGGTTGGCCATCGCTCAGGGCAACCCGCTGATCGACAACCTGCGCCAGGAACATCCCGGCATTGAGCTGATCGAAACACCTGACACGTTCAGTGCCGTGTCGATGCTTGCCGAAAACCATGTCGAGGGTGCAGTGAATTCGTTGGTGATTGCCAACTACTTCATCTCTTCGCGCATCTTTGACCGGCCATTGCAGATCACCACCACGATCGGCACCGGCCAGGCCGCTTTTTCGCTGGCGACCGCCCGGGACAATACTGAACTGGCCTCGATCATCAACAAGGCACTATTGAGCATCGCCCCCGAAGAACTCGGCGTTATCAATGGTCGCTGGCGCGGGTATTCCACTGCCTCGCAGAACATCTGGCAAAACTACCAGCGCCTGTTCTATCAAGTGGTCGCCGCGGCTGCCCTGGTACTGCTGTTGCTGTTGACCTGGAATGCCTATATGCGTCATCAGATCAAACAGCGCCAGGCCGCCGAACGTGCATTGAGCGACCAACTGGAATTCATGCGCTCGCTGGTCAATGGCACACCGCATCCGATCTATGTCCGTGACCGACAGGGTCTTCTGCAAAGTTGCAACGACAGTTATCTCGAAGCGTTCAATGCCCGGCGCGAGGACATCATTGGCAAAGGTGTCATGCAGGGCACGCTGAGCAATGCGTTCGAAGCACAGGCATTCCATGCCGATTACCAGAGAGTCATCGCCGAAGGCACTCCGTTGATACTTGACCGGCCGCTGCATATCGGCAACCGACGCCTGACCATCTATCACTGGATACTTCCCTATCGCGACTCCAGCGGCGCGGTCCAGGGCATCATCGGCGGCTGGATCGACATCAGCGAACGCCGCCAATTGTTCGATGAGCTGCGCGCGGCCAAGGAGCGGGCGGACGAGGCGAATCGGGCCAAGAGTACATTTCTGGCGACCATGAGCCATGAAATACGCACGCCGATGAATGCCGTGATCGGGATGCTCGAACTGACCCTCAGACGCATTGATCCGCACCATCCTGATCGCGCGTCGATCGACACGGCCTACCATTCGGCCAAGGACCTGTTGGGCTTGATCGGCGACATTCTCGACATAGCGCGCATCGAATCCGGGCGCCTTGGCCTGTGTCCGGAATGGATCAATCTGGTCGACACGGTCAATTCCGTTGCGCGCATCTTCGACGGTCTTGCCCGACAGAAGAATCTCGCCTTGCAAACTGTCTTCAACCCCGGGATCCGGCCGTAGATGTGCACCTGGACCCACTGCGCTTCAAACAAGTGCTGTCCAACCTGGTCAGCAATGCCATCAAATTCACCGAACACGGGCACGTGCGGATTACCCTGGAAATGCTCACATCGGACGCCCCCGGACGCACCTTGATGCAATTGACCGTGCAGGACAGTGGAACCGGTATCAGTGCCGAGGACCAACAGCGTCTTTTCGAACCTTTCGCACAGGCGGAAAACGGCAGCCGGCAAGCCAAAAACGGCGCGGGGCTTGGACTGGTCATCAGTCGGAACCTGTGCGAAATGATGGGCGGGCAATTGCAGTTGAGCAGCCAGCCCGGCATCGGCACTCAAGTCTGCGTGTCGCTGCCACTGGACAGCCAGCCGGCGAAAATCAATCCGCAGAAAGGCGAACCGTTGATCAAGACCGCAACAACCCCATTACACGTACTGGTCGTCGACGACCATCCCGCCAATCGCCTGCTGATGTGCCAGCAACTGGAATTCCTCGGTCATCGCTTCAGCCTCGCCGAGGACGGCTGCAGCGGTCTCGAACTCTGGAAGTCAGGGCATTTCGATCTGGTGATTGTCGACTGCAACATGCCTTTGATGAACGGCTATGAGATGACTCGCGCGATTCGCCAACTGGAACTGCACAACCGCCGGCCGCCGTGCACCGTGCTGGGCTTCACCGCCAATGCACAGCCTGAAGAAATCCAGCGCTGCAAGCTTGCCGGCATGAACGATTGCCTGTTCAAGCCGTTGAGCCTGACCCTGCTCGGGCAGTGGATCGATGAAATCACACCGACCTTCCCCGCGCCGGTATTCGACCTGCAAAGTCTGAGCGTGCTGACGGGCGGCAACCCGGCGCAGACACGTCGCATGCTCGCGGAACTGCTTAAAAGCAGCCGTCTCGACCGCGAGGAACTGCTCACTCTGTCACCCGAAGATGATCGCGAAGCATTGGCCGTGGTTGCGCACAAGATCAAGGGCGCGGCACGCATCGCCCAGGCCTCGCGGTTGATCGAATGTTGCGACGCCCTCGAGGAAGCTTGCCAGCAAGCCCTCGCATCGCAGGAGATTGCCCGCCACTGGGCGGCCACCAGTCAGGCAATGCTCGAACTGGAACAGGCCCTGCAGAATCAATTGACCCTGGCCGATCAAGGCACATTGAGCGAGTCTTAACTATGCTTTGGCGCTGAGCAGTGAGTTAAACATTCATGGAGAGCCTGCAATGCACAGCCCACTGCGCCCCGAGCAACGCCGGTTGCCGCTGCACGTGCACATCAGCGTCATGTTCACCTTTCTCTTGTTGCTCACGGGCGTGGTGCTGGGCCTGTTCAATTACCACCAGACCACGCAAATCATCCTGTCAAGCAGCGAGAAACTGTTCGATCGCATCGAACAGGACGTACGCAACGACTTGCAGGCGACTTATCAGCCGATCCGCAACCTGCTGAGCCTGCTGGCAGAGACCCCGGCCGCCGACACTGGCAATTTCGAGCAGCGCCTGTCTTTGCTCAAGCCCTTCAGCCAGTCACTCAGCGACAACCCGGCACTGGCGTCGCTGTATCTGGGTTATGCCAGTGGCGACTTCTTCATGGTGCGGGCACTGCGCTCCGCGGCGATCAAAGCACAATTGCAGGCGCCGGACGCAGCGGCATACCAGGTCTGGAGCATCGAACACGACCCGCAAGGCGCCGTACGCTCGCAATCACTGTTCTTTGATCAGGCTCTGTCTCTGATCATTCGGCGCGAGCATCCCGAAGACGTGTACGATCCGCGCAGCCGAAACTGGTTCAGCGAGGCCCTGCAGCAGGCCGGGCAGATCACCACCGAGCCTTACGTATTTTTTCCACCCATAACGTCGGCACCACCCTGGCCCGACGCGCCGGCGAGCATGCCGTGATCGGTGCCGACCTGACGCTGGCCGCGTTGTCGACGACGCTGAACAAACATCGGGTCACCGCGTCGACCGAAATCGCCTTGTACGATGCCGATGGCAATGCCGTGGCTTATCCCGACAGCAGTCGCCTGATCGTCGATGACCGCACCGCGCGGCTCGCCAGAGCCGCCGATCTCAGCCCGGAGTTGAGCGCGCTGTTGAGCACTGAAAATAACGGCAAGCGCCTGCAGGTCAACGGTCGACAGTGGATTGTTGCGCGCACGAGTATTCAGGAAGGCGGACCGAAAGGTCTGCAATTGGCGCTGCTGGTGCCGGAAGACGAATTACTGGTGGATGCATTCCGCATGCGCTGGCAAGCCGCGCTGATTACCCTGACCATCCTCTTGCTGTGCCTGCCATTGGGCTGGGTGATTTCGCGGATTCTGGTCAAGCCGCTGCACGCCCTGGTCAAGGAAGCCGATGCGATCCGCAGCTTCGACTTCAATTTTCCGCTGGCGCGACGCTCCCTCGTACTGGAAGTCGATCAATTGAGCCTGTCAATGGCGCGGATGAGGGAAACCCTGGGGAGCTTCTTCCGGATCACCGACAGCCTGTGCGCCGAAACACGTTTTGCCCCGCTGCTCGAGCGCGTGCTGTTCGAAACCGTACAGATTGCCCAGGCGCAGGCCGGTCTGATCTACCTGCGCGAAGCCGATGGTGCGCGCATGGAACCTTATGGTCTGATCATCAACGGCGTGCCCCAGGCACTGGAGGCGTTCGATATTCAGGGGCGTGACCTGCACAAGAACACCGGGCCGGCCTGGTTCGAACAACTGGTCAGCGCGAACAATGTGGTCAGCCACCTGGGCTTCGATCAGGCGGGCGACTTGCAGAAAATCCTGCTGGCCATGGAATCGCCGCGCATTCATCTGATCGGTATCCGCCTGCACAACCAGCATGACGAAACCATCGGCCTGCTGATTTTGCTGGTCAATGACAGCGGCGCGCCGAGCGATCTGGAAAAGCTGCGGCCCGACCGCATCGCGTTTTTGCAAGCCGTCTCGGGCGCGGCGGCGGTCAGCATTGAAAGCCAGCGCCTGCAGGCCCGGCAAAAACAGTTGCTGGACGCGTTCATCCAACTGCTCGCCAGCGCAATCGACGCCAAGAGTCCGTACACCGGCGGCCATTGCCAGCGCGTGCCGGAGCTGACGCTGATGCTCGCCCAGGCTGCCGCCGCCAGCCAGGAACCGGCCTTCAGCGCCTATCAACCGAGCGAAGATGAATGGGAGGCGCTGCACATCGCCGCGTGGCTGCACGATTGCGGCAAGGTCACGACGCCGGAGTACGTGGTCGACAAAGCCACCAAACTCGAGACCATCCACGACCGCATCCACGAGATCCGCACCCGCTTCGAAGTGCTCAAGCGTGACGTGTGGATCAACTACTGGCAGACGCTGGCGGCAGGCGCAGACGAAGCTGCGCTGGCCGCTCGCGCGACCATGAGTTGCTGACGCTGGATGAAGATTTTGCCTTTGTCGCCCGCTGCAATCTCGGTGGCGAGGCCATGGCCGAGGCCGATCTGCAACGCCTTGAGCAGATTGCCAAGCGCACCTGGATGCGCACACTCGACGATCGCCTCGGTGTGTCCTGGGAGGAAAACGGCCGTCAGGCAAAAACGCCGGCGCCGGCGTTGCCCGTCAGCGAAAGGCTGCTCGCCGACAAACCCGAGCACCTGATCGAACGCAACCAGAACGAACTGATCCCGGAAGACAACCCCTGGGGCTTCAAGCTCGATGTGCCCACCTACAAATACAACCGCGGTGAGCTGTACAACCTGAAGATCAACCGTGGCACGCTGACCCGCGAAGAGCGCTACATCATCAATCACCACATGGTGCAGACGATCATGATGCTCAGCCACCTGCCCTTCCCCGGCCACCTGGACAGCATTGCCGAGATCGCCGGCGGTCATCATGAAAAAATGGACGGCACCGGCTATCCGAAACGGTTGAAGCGCGAGGAAATGAGCCTGCCGGCCAGAATGATGGCAGTTGCTGATATTTTCGAAGCGCTGACAGCGGCCGATCGGCCTTACAAGAAAGCCAAGACGCTGAGCGAGGCGCTGGGGATCATGGCGACCATGTGCCGTGAAGCGCACATCGATGCGCCACTGTTTGGCCTGTTCATCAACGAGGGGTGTACATGCAGTACGCGACGCGGTTTCTCGATCCAGCGCAAATCGACAGCGTGGACACGGCCAGCCTGTTGCACAAGGCTGGCCTCAGCGGTTGATCAGCAGTCGGTCAGGCGCAGGAAAATCGCCGCCAGCTGCTCGATGCCGGCCTGATCTTCGGCGCCGAAACGCGCCAGCTTCGGGCTGTCGAGGTCGAGCACGCCGATCAGGCGACCGTCCTTGACCAACGGCACAACCAGTTCGCTGTTGGACGCGCTGTCGCAGGCGATGTGGCCGGGGAATGCATGCACATCCTCGACGCGCTGGGTCTGCAGACTGGCAGCAGCGGCGCCACATACGCCACGGCCGAACGGGATGCGCACGCAAGCGATCTGGCCCTGAAACGGGCCGAGCACCAGTTCTTCGTTGCGATTGAGGTAGAAACCGGCCCAGTTCAGATCATCGAGCTGGTTGAACAGGAACGCGGAAAACTGCGCGGCATTGGCGATGAAATCGCGCTCGTCCGCCAGCAGCGATTCCAGTTGCGCGGCCAACATACCGTAGCCTTCAAGGCCCCGGCCGCTGTGTTGCAAATCAATCATGCCTTGTGCTCCAGCAATTTCAGTCCCACCCAGTAGCGGGCGAATTGATACGCGCAACGTCCGTTGCGATTACCGCGGCCGGTGGCCCAGCGCACGGCGAGAATGTCCAGTGCTTCGTCGCGCTCCCAGCTCAGGCCGGCCTTGGCAGCCAACTGGCCGATCCAGTGTTCGACGACATTGAGGAAATGTTCTTGGGTAAACGGGTAGAACGACAGCCACAAGCCGAAACGGTCCGACAAGGCAATCTTGTCTTCCACCGCTTCGCTCGGGTGCAATTCGCCGTCGACGCGCTTCCAGTTTTCGTTGTCGCTTTCCTTTTCCGGCACCAGGTGGCGGCGGTTGGAAGTGGCGTACAGCAAGACGTTGTCGGGGGCCTGCTCGAGCGAACCATCGAGCACGCTTTTCAGCACGCGGTAGTCACCTTCGCCGGATTCGAACGACAAGTCATCGCAGAACAGCACGAAACGTTGCGGCAATTTGGCGACTTGCTCGACCACTCGTGGCAAGTCCGCCAGATGATCGCGCTCAATTTCGATCAGACGCAGGCCCGCGCCAGCGTGTTCGGCAAGCAACGCACGCACCAGCGAGGACTTGCCGGTACCGCGCGAGCCCCAGAGCAAGGCGTGGTTGGCCGGCATGCCATCAAGAAATTGTTGTGTGTTGCGGCCCAACTGCTCCAGCTGACGGTCGACGCCGATCAGGTCCGACAGGCGCATGTCGAGGCTGACTTCCAGCGGCAGCAGATAACCGCTGCGCCCGTCACGCTGCCAGCGCGCCGCCAGGCAAGTGTTCCAGTCAATCACAGGACGCGGTGCCGGCAACAGCGGTTCGATTCGCGCCAGAACCGACTCGGCGCGTTCAAGAAAAGCATTCAATCGTGAATCCACGTCTTCTCCTCGGGCACTTTCACAGTGATGATGACGATCCAGCGACCCTGCACAGATAGAAGTGCCCGAGCAAGCCTTGTTACAAGGCGATTCGGGAACCTCGGTATCCATACATGATCGACTATGCTTGAGCAGCGAAGGGAAACGGAAGTGGTTCAACACCCCATGGATATCAAATTCACCCACCGGCTGTCTTACAAGCAAGCCAGGCTTACCGTGCTGGTCGGGTTCATTCTGGGCACCCTGCTCAGTCTGCTGCAGATCGGCATCGATTATGCCAGCGAAGACGCGTCCATCAACCGTGAAATCCTCGCGCTGCTGGAAATCAGCCACAATCCGGCCTCGCGCATCGCCTATAACATCGACGCCGAACTGGCGCAGGAACTCACCCTGGGCCTGCTGCGCTCGCCCGCGATCATCGCCGCGCAACTGATCGACAACAACGATACCGTGCTGGCCAACGTCAAACGCCCGGAGCTGCAGAGCAACTACCGGCTGATCAGCGACTTCCTGTTCGGCGCCAAGCGTCATTTCGAAGACCGCCTGTACCTTGACCACTTGCCCAACGAATCCCTCGGCGTGCTCAAACTGGAAGTCGACACTTACGCCTTTGGCAGTCGCTTCCTGCGCCGCGCCGAAGTCACCCTGCTCAACGGTTTCGCCCGCAGCCTGCTGCTGACCGGGATCCTCCTGGCGCTGTTCTACGTGATGCTGACCAAGCCGCTGGTGCGGGTCATCCGTGAACTCAGCGGCCGTGATCCACGCAGCGCCGAGCCGACCACGCTCGAGTGCCCCGCCGGCCACGGCAACGATGAAATCGGCGTACTGGTCAAAGTTGCCAACCAGCAATTCGAGAACATCGCCACCGAAATCCAGCAACGGCGCACAGCGGAAAACCGCCTGACCGAATACCTCGCGCAACTGGAAGACATCGTCTCGGCGCGCACCGCCGAGCTCAAGGCCATCAATACCCGCCTCAGCCAATCCAACGAAGAACTCGAAGCGGCGCGCCGCACTGCGTTGGACATGGCCGAAGCACGTTCGGCGTTTCTGGCCAACATGAGCCATGAAATCCGCACGCCACTCAACGGGTTGCTGGGGATGATCGCGCTGTCGCTGGACGGCCCGCTGAACGCCGAGCAGCAGCAACAACTGTCGATTGCCCACGATTCGGGCAAGGTGCTGGTGGAGCTGCTCAACGATATTCTCGATCTGTCGAAATTCGACGCCGGGCAACTGGAGCTGGAAAACATCCCGTTCGATCTCGGTTCGTTGATCGAAGATACCGCCAACCTACTTTCGCAGAATGCCGCACCGAGCGTCGAATTGACCTGCCTGATCGAGCCGAACTTTCCGGCGCTGGTGCTGGGCGACCCGACGCGAGTGCGGCAGATTGTCAGCAACCTGTTGTCGAATGCGCTGAAATTCACCCGCTTCGGTCGGGTCGATGTGCGTTTGTCAGCTCACAAGGATGGCGTGCGCATCGAAGTCTGCGACACCGGCATCGGCATCGCCCAGGAAGCCCAGGTGAAAATCTTCCAGCCGTTTACTCAGGCCGGTGCTGGTATCACCCGGCAATACGGCGGCACCGGGTTGGGTCTGGCGCTGACGTACAACCTCTGCGAAGCGATGCAGGGTCGTCTGACCATCAGTTCCGAAAGCGGCTTCGGCAGCCAGTTCTGTGCCGAGCTGCCACTGCCCTCTCACACCCGCGCGTTGGTACCGGAGCCGTTACGCGGCAAGGTTCTGGCGATCACCGCTGCCAGCAGCGGTCTGGCGGAGTTGCTGAAAAGCTTGTTGCCGGTTTGGGGGCTGGAGTACATGCAACGCACCATCGACGATTCGCGGCTGGGCCTCAATCCCGACGTGGTGATCACCGATTGCCCGGAATGCCTGTTCGGTTTGCGCCCGAGCATCACTGCGCCGATCTTGCTGGTGACGGCTTACGGCAGTTTTCTGCCCAGCGAAGAAGCCGCCGCCCTCGCCCCGCTGCAACAGCAAGCCCGGCCGCTGGCGCGTAATGCGCTGCACCAGCATCTGCGGCGGATTCTGCAACCGGATGTCGGCACCCTCAGTGAATCGCAAGCGGACGCCTCGCCGTCCGCGCGTCGCGGCAAGGTGCTGCTGGTCGAGGACAACCCCGTCAACCAGTTGGTCGCCAAAGGCATGCTCGGCAAGCTTGGCTGCGACGTGGTGGTGGCCGGCCATGGTGCCGAGGCGCTGGATCAGCTGGAATTCACCGATTTCGATCTGGTGCTGATGGATTGCAACATGCCGGTGATGGATGGCTATGAAGCCAGTCGGCAGATTCGCCAGAGCGGGCGCTGGCCGAATCTGCCGATTGTCGCGCTGACTGCCAATGCCATGTCCGAAGAGCGCGAACGTTGCCGCGCGGCCGGCATGAGCGACTATCTGGCGAAACCGTTTCGCCGCGAAGAACTCGCGGCGTTGCTCGATCAATGGATGCCGACTACGACAGCGCTTTGATCTGCCCGAGCAAGTGATCAAGGCCGGCGCGCAAGTCGTTGAGCCGGTCGAGATCAACGCCGCTGTCGCACAGCAGCCGCGCTTTCAGCGGCCCGACCTGCTCACGCAACGCCCGTCCGGCAGACGTCAGGCTCAAATGAACCTCGCGTTCATCACGTGCCGAACGTCGGCGCTGGACCAGATCAATCTGCTCCAGACGCTTGAGCAACGGCGTCAACGTGCCCGAGTCCAGCGCCAGACGCTCGCCCAAGGCCTTGACCGTCGGTTGCTCCGGCGCAGCATCCTGCCATTCCCACAGCACCAGCATCGCCAGGTACTGCGGGTACGTCAGGCCCAACTGATCGAGCATCGGCTTGTAGGCGCGAATCACCGCCCGTGAGGCCGCGTACAGCTTGAAGCACAACTGGCTGTCGAGCTTCAGCGAGTCACCCGGCTGGTTCATTTGAGCAGAGCTTCGATCTCGCCGCTCAAGTCCTGCGGCTTGGTCGTCGGCGCGAAACGCTTGACCATCTGGCCGTCCTTGCCGATCAGGAACTTGGTGAAGTTCCACTTGATGCCTTGCGAACCGAGCACGCCGGGAGCGCGTTTCTTCAACTGCACGAACAGCGGATGAGCATCGGCGCCGTTGACGTCTATCTTTTTGAACAGCGGGAAGCTGACGCCGAAATTCAATTCGCAGAACTCGCTGATGGCGCCCTCGTTGCCCGGTTCCTGCTTGCCGAACTGGTTGCAAGGAAAGCCCAGCACCACCAGCCCTTGGTCCTTGTAGGTCTGCCAGAGCTCTTCGAGGCCCTTGTATTGCGGAGTGAAGCCACACTTGCTCGCCGTGTTGACCACCAACACGGCTTTGCCGGCGTAGTCAGCCAAGGTTTTTTGCTCACCTTTGATGGTGATGCAAGGGATATTCAGCAGGTTGTCGCTCATGGGTCGGCTCCGCAATTATCAGGAAGGCGCAAACATAACGAGCAATTGAATTGTGTGCAATTCAATTAACCGAAACAAAGGCGACACAACCTGTCGCCTTGTTCGTTACTCGCGGGGCTTGAGATCCAGGCACACCGAGTTGATGCAATAACGCAGGCCGGTCGGCGGCGGGCCATCCGGGAACACATGACCCAAGTGCGCATCACAGCGCGCGCACTTCACTTCAGTGCGGATCATGCCGTGGCTGGTGTCACGAATTTCGGTCATCGCGCTTTCGCCAATCGGCGCATAGAAGCTCGGCCAGCCGCAGCCAGAGTCGAATTTGGTCTTGGAATCGAACAGCGGCTCGTTGCAGCAGACGCAGTGGTAGACACCGTCGGTCTTGGTGTCGTTGTATTTGCCCGAGAACGGGCGCTCGGTGGCACTCAGGCGGCAGACGTTGTACTGCTCGGGGTCGAGCATGGCCTTCCACTCTTCCAGGGTTTTCTGCAACTTTTCCATCATCACACCTCAGCGGCTGAAAAAGCCCGATCTGTACCTTTTCCACGGATCGGGCGGCACGTATGATTGCGCCTCGTCACGCGCCAGTCTGGCAGCCAGACCGGGCGCATTCAAACGGATTCTGAGCACAAAAGCGCCAGACCTCCGCCTGTGCGAAGACGCAGCAATCCCAGTACGGTTGTCCATTTGCCGCCTGGATCGTTCATTTTCGGGATCACATCGCCATGCAGTTCAGCAAATCGAACAAGCTCGCCAACGTCTGCTACGACATTCGCGGCCCGGTGCTCAAGCACGCCAAACGACTGGAAGAGGAAGGCCAGCGCATCCTCAAGCTGAACATCGGCAACCCGGCGCCGTTTGGTTTCGAAGCGCCGGACGAAATCCTTCAGGACGTGATCCGCAACCTCCCCACCGCGCAAGGCTACAGCGATTCCAAAGGCCTGTTCAGCGCGCGCAAGGCGGTGATGCAGTACTACCAGCAAAAGCAGGTTGAAGGCGTCGGCATCGAAGACATCTACCTGGGCAACGGTGTGTCCGAGCTGATCGTGATGTCGCTGCAGGCGCTGCTCAACAACGGCGACGAAGTGCTGGTGCCAGCCCCGGACTATCCGCTATGGACCGCCGCCGTCAGCCTCGCCGGCGGTAACGCTGTGCATTATCTGTGCGACGAAGGCGCCGACTGGTTCCCGGATCTGGCTGACATCAAGGCCAAGATCACCCCGAACACCAAGGCCATGGTGATCATCAACCCGAACAACCCGACCGGTGCGGTGTACTCGAAGGAAGTGCTGCTGGGCATGCTGGAAATCGCCCGTGCGCACAACCTGGTGGTGTTCTCCGATGAGATCTACGACAAGATTCTGTATGACGATGCCGTGCACGTCTGCACCGCGTCGCTGGCACCTGACCTGCTCTGCCTGACCTTCAACGGCTTGTCGAAATCCTACCGTGTGGCCGGTTTCCGCTCCGGCTGGATCGCCATCTCCGGGCCGAAACACAACGCGCAGAGCTACATCGAAGGCATCGACATGCTGGCCAACATGCGTCTGTGCGCCAACGTGCCGAGCCAGCACGCGATCCAGACCGCGCTGGGCGGTTATCAGAGCATCAACGACCTGGTGCTGCCGCAAGGTCGCCTGCTGGAACAGCGCAACCGCACCTGGGAATTGCTCAACGACATTCCCGGGGTCAGCTGCGTCAAGCCAATGGGCGCGCTGTACGCCTTCCCGAAGATCGACCCGAAGGTCTGCCCGATCCACAACGACGAAAAGTTCGTCCTCGACCTGCTGCTTTCCGAGAAGCTGCTGGTGGTGCAGGGCACGGCATTCAACTGGCCGTGGCCGGATCACTTCCGTGTGGTCACCCTGCCCCGCGTCGATGACCTGGAAATGGCCATCGGCCGTATCGGTAACTTCCTCAAGTCCTACCGCCAGTAATAGGCCATTAGTGCGCAACGGATTGCCCGTTGCGCGCTGTCTGATTCAGCAACACATCTTTGTCCCGCACCTTTGCAGCCCTTCTACACTTGCGATGCGAGCCGTAAAGGCCTGTCCGACCTAATGCGCGCGGGGCGAAAGGGTGTGTCAGCTGTATCGGAATCGAGGGTGGGAATTTTCTTTCCCCTCAGGAAACTGCTGTAGGACACAGTTTGAAATAGTCACTCGGTTGAATAGCCCGGTGCCGCACCTTATATACCCCGCAGTACGCTACATCTTTAGCTTGAGGAGAGTTCTACAACCATGATGCGCATCCTGCTGTTTTTGGCCACTAACCTGGCGGTCGTGCTGATAGCCAGCATCACCCTGAGCCTGTTCGGCTTCAACGGGTTCATGGCGGCCAACGGGGTCGACCTCGACCTCAGTCAGCTGCTGGTTTTCTGTGCGGTCTTTGGTTTCGCCGGCTCGTTGTTCTCGCTGTTCATCTCCAAGTGGATGGCCAAGATGAGCACCGGCACGCAAATCATCAGCCAGCCACGCACCCGTCATGAGCAATGGCTGCTGCAAACGGTCGAGCAACTGTCGCGCGAAGCCGGGATCAAGATGCCTGAGGTCGGGATTTTCCCGGCCTACGAAGCGAATGCCTTCGCTACCGGCTGGAACAAGAACGACGCGCTGGTCGCGGTCAGCCAAGGCCTGCTCGAGCGTTTCTCGCCCGATGAGGTGAAAGCCGTACTGGCTCACGAAATCGGTCACGTAGCCAACGGTGACATGGTGACGCTGGCGCTGATCCAGGGCGTGGTGAACACCTTTGTGATGTTCTTCGCGCGGATCATCGGCAACTTCGTCGACAAGGTCATCTTCAAGAACGAAGAAGGCCAGGGCATCGCCTATTACGTGGCGACCATCTTCGCCGAACTGGTGCTGGGCATCCTCGCCAGCGCAATCGTCATGTGGTTCTCGCGCAAGCGCGAATTCCGCGCCGACGAAGCCGGCGCCCGCCTGGCCGGTACCAGCGCGATGATCGGCGCACTGCAACGTCTGCGTGCCGAACAGGGCCTGCCGGTGCACATGCCCGACACCCTGAACGCCTTCGGCATCAACGGTGGCATCAAGCAGGGCTTCGCCCGCATGTTCATGAGCCACCCGCCGCTGGAAGAGCGTATTGACGCACTGCGTCGTCGCGGTTGATTTGATCGAAGTGAAAAGAAGGCCCGCAGTGATGCGGGCTTTTTTGCATCTTCAGATCATGCGTTGTCAGCAAAGTCCCATTCGCTAGCAGGCTCGCTCCCACCTTTGGAATGCGTTCCCCTGTGGGAGCGAGCCTGCTCGCGAAGACGCCGGAGCTGCTAACAGAAAACTATCTGGAAGAAACCCGATAGACCCGCTCCACCAACCACTCAACCCCGCCCTGCAGAAACTTCGGGCTCTCAGCCAGAATATCCCGCTCTTGCAGGTTCTCCACCTGCCAACCCTGGCCCAGCAAGCGCTGCACCTCATCATCATTCACCGCAAACGGCGGCCCCGGAATCTGCGTCTGATCGTAATCCAGGGTAATCACCAGCCCTTTCACCCTCGGCGCCAGCAACTGCTGCAGATGCGCCGCGTAGCGCTCGCGCATCGCTTCCGGCAAGGCAATCAGCGCGGCACGGTCATACAATGCCGTGCAATCGGCGACATCTTCCGTCGTCAGCGCAAAAAATCTCCGCACCACAGCTCGACGGCATCACTGCGATACACCTTGAATGCGCCCTGCTCGCTGATCTGCGGTTCAATCTTGTGCTCAACGAAAAAATCCTCGACGGCCCTTTCCGACAGCTCCACTCCAAGCACCTGATGTCCCTGCCCGGCGAGCCAGAGCAGATCCAGACTTTTCCCGCACAGCGGCACCAGCACGCGCGCTGACGGTGCAATCGCCAGCTCCGGCCAATAGCGCTGCAAATACGGGTTTGCCTCAAACTGGTGAAAGCCGATCTGGTTCGAATCCCATTTCTTGTACCAAAATTCTGGCTGCATGGATCACTCCCGAAAAACCGATGAAAAACCGCAGAAACTTATATTAGATTCAGATCGATGATCTGGCTGAAGATGGCTCATCTTAATCGTTCAGGAGCCCGTCCATGTTGCCCAGCCTGTTTATCTCCCACGGCTCGCCGATGCTGGCGCTGGAACCTGGTGCCAGCGGCCCGGCACTGGCGCGACTGGCCACCGAACTGCCGCGCCCCAAAGCCATCGTCATCATCTCGGCGCACTGGGAAAGCCAAGAACTGCTGGTCAGCAGCCATCCGCACCCGGACACCTGGCACGACTTCGGCGGTTTCCCCGAGCGCTGTTTGAAGTGCAGTACCCGGCCCCGGGTAATTCGCAACTGGCCGCAGAGGTGGCTGAGCTGCTGAACGCCAATGACCTGCCAGCGCGGCTCGATCCGCAGCGACCGTTCGATCATGGTGTTTGGGTGCCGCTGTCATTGATGTATCCGCAGGCCGACATTCCGGTAGTGCAAGTCTCGCTGCCGAGTCGTGGCGGGCCGGCGTTGCAGACGCGGGTTGGCCGTGCGCTGGCGAGCCTGCGCGAAAAAGACATCTTGTTGATCGGCTCCGGCAGCATCACCCATAACCTGCGGGAGCTGGACTGGCATGCCGGGCCGGAAAGCATTGAACCGTGGGCGCGGGATTTTCGTGACTGGATGATCGACAAGCTGGCGGCCGACGATGAAACGGCACTGCATGATTATCGCCAGCAGGCGCCGAATGCCGTGCGCAGCCATCCGAGTGATGAGCATCTGTTGCCGTTGTATTTTGCGCGGGTGCCGGTGGGAGGTTTAGCGTGGCGCATCAGGGATTCACGATGGGCGCGCTGGGCATGGATATTTATCGCTTCGGTTGAAGCATTCGCGAGCAGGCTCGCTCCCACAGGAGCCAAAAAAGGCAAAAAAATCCCCGAACCAGTCGGGGATTTTTTATGTGCGATCAATCAGCCCGGGGCGGATCAATCTTCGCGGTAGCGACGCAGCTTGAGCTGCTTACCGGCCACGCGAGTGTCCTTCAGTTTGGTCAGGAGCTTTTCCAGACCTTCTTCCGGCAGCTCGACGAGGCTGAAGCTGTCACGCACCTGGATGCGACCGATCGCTTCACGGGCCAGACCGCCTTCGTTGAGGATGGCGCCCAGCAGGTTTTTCGCAGCGATACCGTCACGCGCACCCAGCGCGGTACGGCAACGAGCACGGCCTTCGCCCAACGGCATTGGCGCGCGACGCTCGCGGTCACCACGATCAGGGCGATCACCGGAACGTTCAGGACGGTCGCCACGCGGTGCGTTGTTCGGCACCAGTGGACGTTCCTTCTCGATCGCCGCCAGGTTCAGTGCTTGACCGTTGGTAGCCTTGCGCAGCAGCGCAGCGGCCAGTGCACGTGGGGTGCAACCGATGTCAGCGGTCAGGCGATCAAGCAGCTCGCCGTGGGTCGATTCGGCATCACCCACCAGCGGCGACAGGCTGTTGGTCAGTTTCTTGATGCGCGCATCGAGAACAGCCTGAGCGTCCGGCAGACGTACTTCGGCAACCTTCTGCCCGGTTACACGCTCGATCACTTGCAGCATGCGGCGCTCACGCGGAGTCACCAGCAGCAGCGCACGACCTTCGCGACCGGCACGGCCGGTACGGCCGATACGGTGCACGTAGGACTCTGGGTCGTACGGCATGTCAACGTTGAATACGTGAGTGATACGCGGAACGTCGAGACCACGGGCAGCAACGTCGGTGGCGACAACGATGTCCAGACGGCCATCTTTGAGCGAGTCGATCACGCGCTCACGCTGGTTCTGGGCGATGTCACCGTTCAACGCGGCGGCTTTGTAGCCTTTGGCGTCGAGGGCGCTGGCCAGGTCCAGGGTCGCTTGCTTGGTGCGCACGAACATGATCAGGGCGTCGAAGTCTTCGACTTCCAGCAGGCTGAGTACGGCCGAGGTTTTCTGGTCAGCGTGAACCAACAGGTGAGCCTGTTCGATCGCGGTAACGGTCTGGGTCTTGGTCTGGATCTTCACGTGTTGCGGATCGCGCAGGTGGCGTTCGGCAATGGCGCGGATCGACTGCGGCAGGGTCGCCGAGAACAAAACGGTCTGGCGGGTCGCTGGCAGAGCCTTGAAGATGACTTCCAGGTCATCCATGAAGCCCAGCTTCAACATTTCGTCGGCTTCGTCGAGAACCAGATGGTTCACGGTCGACAGGACTTTCTCGTCGCGACGCAGGTGGTCGCACAGACGACCCGGAGTGGCGACAACGATCTGTGCGCCATTACGGATTGCCTTGAGTTGCGGGCCCATCGGCGCGCCGCCGTAAACGGCCACGACGGTGACGCCTGGCATTTGCTTGGCGTAGGTTTCAAAAGCGGTTGCTACTTGCAGCGCCAACTCTCGGGTTGGCGCCAGGATCAGGGCTTGCGGTTCGCGCTTGGCAGGATCGATGCGGTGCAGAATAGGCAGTGCGAACGCGGCGGTTTTACCGGTACCGGTTTGCGCCTGGCCAATCATGTCCTGGCCGGCCATGATGATCGGGATCGATTGCTGCTGAATCGCCGAAGGCTCTTCGTAGCCGGTCGCTGCGACGGCTGCAAGAATATTCGGGTTGAGATTAAAAGCGGCGAATCCGCCGGTTTCCTGGGTCATGGGTCTGCCTCTAAGTGCATCCGCAAAGACCCATGCTCCAAAGCTGCGCATGCCGTGTTGAGACTCAAGAGTCGCCCTGGCAGCTTTGTCGGCGGGGATTTGCGAAAACGAATGAATGAAGATGAATCGTCAAGGAAGAGCCCGCAGTGCGGACGTGCAGCCGAAGCTGACTTCGGGAAATTGCGCTACCTAAACGCGGCCCGGTTAAAGGCCGGCGCGCACTATACCGGATTTTGCCCAAAAAGGGAGCTTTTTTTATCGCCACAATCCGTGTGTCACCGCCGTGTAACGGGCTTTTGCGGATAATCGTGCAACGGTCTATTTTGCAAAGGCCCGGCCCTGTGGGCGATGCCGCTAAAACGATTCACCGACCTGCGGCAAAGCGCCGCGCCTTCGCCCTTCCCGCTTGAGGATTTAGCCATGAATCAGCCCTGCGCCGGCCGCGTCAGCCGAGAACGTCGTGGCCACGTGCACCTGATCGGCCTTGATCGGGCGGCCAAGCGCAACGCTTTCGATATCGACCTGCTCAATGATCTGAGCCTGGCCTACGGCGAATTCGAAGCTGACCGCGAAGCGCGAGTGGCGGTGGTGTTTGGCCACGGCGAACACTTCACCGCCGGGCTCGATCTGGTCAACGCCAGTGCAGCACTGGCCGAAGGCTGGCAGGTTCCAAGCGGCGGGTGCGATCCCTGGGGTGTTTTCGTCGGCCCACGGGTGAGCAAACCGGTCATCGTCGCCGCGCAGGGTTACTGCCTGACCATCGGCATCGAGCTGATGCTGGCGGCAGACATCAACCTGTGCGCGAGCAATACCCGCTTCGCGCAGATGGAAGTGCAGCGTGGGATCTTTGCTTTCGGTGGTGCGACTTTACGTTTCCAGCAGATCGCCGGCTGGGGCAATGCGATGCGCTGGTTGCTCACTGGCGATGAGTTCGATGCCCACGATGCGTTGCATCTGGGCTTGGTCCAGGAAGTGATGGCCAGCGAAGACTTGCTGCCCCGAGCGATCGAACTGGCCGAACGGATTGCCCGGCAGGCGCCGCTGGGCGTGCAGGCGACGTTGATGTCAGCGAGACAGGCGCGTTATGAGGGTGAGACAGCGGCGGCGCAGGCGTTACCGGCGCTGGTGAAGAAGTTGCTCGCCACTGAGGATGCCCGGGAGGGGTGCGGTCGTTGGTGGAACGGCGGCCTGGGGTTTTCAAAGGGATCTGAAAGATGTTGTGACTATCAGGACGCCTTCGCGGGCAAGCCCGCTCCCACAATGACCGAGTCGTCCACACGTTTTACGTACGGCGCGAATCCTGTGGGAGCTGGCTTGCCAGCGAAGGGGCGGTACTGCCGGCTCAGGTCGCCGGGCGAATCGCGTTGATCAACGATTGCAACGAATACCCCAACCGCGGCGCCAGCGCTTCGGCCCGTTGGGTCAGCGCCTGCATGTCCAGTGCCTGATCGAGATCGGCCGGGACAATCAGAATCACGTTGCCCTCCTTCACCGGCAATTCCCAGTAGTGCCGGTGATAGAGGCCACGCAACAACGCCGCGCCCAGCGGTTTGCCGTCGTCGGTGGCCCACTGGTTGATCACCAGCCAGCCGCCCGGATTCAAGCGCTTCTGACAGTCGCCAAGAAAACTCCACGCCAGATGCCCGACACCGGGGCCGACATCGGTATAGAGGTCGACGAAAATCAGATCCGCCGGCTCGGCAGTCGGCAGCAATTCCAGCGCATCGCCGACGCGGATGTACAAACGCGGATCATCGTCCAGGCCGAGATATTCGATGGCCAGACGCGGCACGTCCGGGCGCAGTTCGATGGCTTCGACGTCTTCCAGCGGCAGAAACTTCAGGCAAGCCTGGGTCAGCGTGCCCGCCCCAAACCGAGAAACAGTGCGCTCTCCGGCTGCTCGTGGCACAGCGCGCCGATCAGCATGGCGCGGGTATAGTCGTACTCCAGCCAGCTCGGATCGGCGGTGAACACGCAGCTCTGCTCGATCGCATCGCCGAACTCGAGAAAGCGGTAATCGGCCACTTCCAGCACGCGAATCACGCCGAACTCATCCTGTACTTCGGCGAGCAGATGCTCGACGCGCTCCTCAGTCATTTCGTCTCCTGATGGTCACCGGGCGCGGTGACGCGATGGCACCGCTGTGGCGCCGTGGCAAAGCGGCGATTGTCGGCGATGGGGCGGGAGCAGGTCACGCACTAATTGCTGCTAACATGGCGCTCCCCTGCGTACGAACTTCGAGACCGTGATGAGCCAACCGTGGAGCCCTGACAGCTGGCGCGCCCTGCCGATCCAGCAACAACCGCAATACCCCGACGCCGCGCACCTGCGCCAGGTCGAGCAGACCCTGGCCAGCTATCCGCCGCTGGTGTTCGCCGGCGAAGCGCGCGAATTGCGCCGCCAGTTTGCCGAAGTCACCCAGGGCCGCGCGTTCCTGTTGCAGGGCGGCGATTGCGCGGAAAGCTTCGCCGAATTCTCCGCCGCGAAGATCCGCGACACCTTTAAAGTGTTGCTGCAAATGGCAATCGTCATGACCTTCGCCGCTGGCTGCCCGGTGGTCAAGGTCGGGCGCATGGCCGGCCAGTTCGCCAAGCCGCGTTCGGCCAACGACGAAACCATCGGCGGCGTGACCCTGCCGGCCTACCGTGGCGACATCGTCAACGGCATCGGCTTCGACGAAAAGAGCCGCGTGCCGGATCCGGAACGTCTGCTGCAGTCCTACCATCAGTCCACGGCGACCCTGAACCTGTTGCGCGCTTTCGCTCAGGGCGGTTTTGCCGACCTGCATCAGGTGCACAAGTGGAACCTGGATTTCATCGCCAACTCGGCGCTGGCCGAGAAGTACAGCCACCTCGCCGACCGCATTGATGAAACCCTCGCGTTCATGCGCGCCTGCGGCATGGACAGCTCGCCGCAACTGCGCGAAACCAGCTTCTTCACCGCCCACGAAGCGTTGCTGCTGAACTACGAAGAAGCCTTCGTGCGCCGCGACAGCCTGACCAACGATTACTACGACTGCTCGGCGCACATGCTGTGGATCGGCGACCGCACCCGCCAGCTCGACGGCGCGCACGTCGAATTTCTGCGCGGGGTGAACAACCCGATCGGCGTCAAGGTCGGCCCGAGCATGAATCCCGATGATCTGATTCGCCTGATCGACGTGCTCAACCCGGACAACGATCCGGGCCGCTTGAACCTGATCGCGCGGATGGGCGCGAACAAGGTCGGCGATCATCTGCCGGCACTGATCCGCGCGGTCCAGCGCGAAGGCAAGCAGGTGCTGTGGAGCTCCGACCCGATGCACGGCAACACCATCAAGGCCAGCAGCGGCTACAAGACCCGTGACTTCGCGCAGATTCTTGGCGAGGTGAAGCAGTTCTTCCAGGTGCACGAAGCGGAAGGCAGTTATGCCGGCGGCATTCACATCGAGATGACCGGGCAGAACGTCACCGAGTGCATCGGCGGCGCCCGACCGATTACCGAGGATGGCTTGTCCGACCGTTATCACACCCACTGCGATCCGCGGATGAATGCTGATCAGTCGCTGGAATTGGCGTTTTTGATTGCCGAAACCCTGAAGCAAGTCCGGCGCTAGACCGAGTCGCCATCTTCGCGAGCAAGCTCGCTCACACACAGGACCTGTGGCCTACACAAAACCAATGTGGGAGCGAGCTTGCTCGCGAAGGGCCAGCTCAGATACCCTCAACCTGCGCGAACGCGACTCTGAGCCGAGCCGCACTCTCGCGCTGACAATTCAACTGCACCCGCTCAAGCCCCAGCCAACCCGCCATTCGCCGCAAATTCAGCGCCAGCGCCGACATCCCCTCTTCATCCAGCCCCGGCTCTTCCTCGTGAACCGCATGCACCGCCAACTGCCCTGCTGCCCGTTCGGCACGCAGATCAACCCGCGCGGCGATCCGCTCGTTGTGCAAAAACGGCAGCACGTAATAGCCGTAAACCCGCTTGGGCTGCGGTGTGTAGATTTCCAGACGATAGCGAAAATCGAACAGGCGCTCGGTGCGACTGCGTTCCCAGATCAGCGAGTCGAACGGCGACAGCAGCGCGATGGCAATGACCTTGCGCGGCACTTTGGGCTCCGGCAGGCAATAGGCGATCTGCCGCCAGTCGGCGACTTCGCACATCTGCAATTGCCCCGCCTCAACCAACTCAGCCAGACGCGGCCGCGCATCCGCAGGGCTCAGACGGAAATAATCGCGCAGGTCTTTTTCCGTACCAATACCCAATGCTTGCGCCGCATGCAGCAGCAAACCGCGTTGCGCCTCGGCCTCGTCCGGTTGGGGCTGCTGCAGAATCGCTGCCGGAATCACTCGCTCGGGCAAATCGTACAAGCGCTCGAAACCGCGTCGCCCCGCTACTGTGACCTCACCGGCGGCGAACAACCATTCCAGCGCATGTTTCTCGGCACTCCAGTCCCACCATGGCCCGGCCTTGTCTTCGCGGGTTGACAGACTGCCGGCCCCCAGCGCGCCCGCTCCTCCACCGCAGTCAGCACGCGGCGGATGGTTTCCTGCTGTTCGCGACCAAACTTTGCCAGTTGCTGATAGATGTCTTCGCCACGCTTGGCGCGTTGCATGCGCCAACCCAGCAACGGGTACATCGACATCGGTAACAGCGACGCTTCGTGGCCCCAATATTCGAACAGCGTGCGCCGACGCCCCGAACTCCAGGCAGCCTGGTCGAGCAAGTCGGAAGGATAGGAACCGAGACGGGAAAACAGCGGCAGGTAGTGCGAGCGCACCACGGCATTGACGGAATCGATTTGCAGCAGGCCCAGCCGTTCGATCAGCCGGTTGAGATGACTGGCATTGACGGTCGGCAGCTGGCGCCCGTTGAACCCTTGGGCGGCCAGCGCCAGACGTCGCGCCTGTTTGAGGGAAAAGGACACTGTCGCGGGCATTTATTCCTCCATGTCTGCTCGCAACCTACCTCACCTGAAAGGGGTTTGTGTAGCGATAGCCTCATCATTTATGCATCGGGTCGTCCCAGAACGGCCGCACGGTTTCGTGTTCGACATCGGCGCGGCTGATGCCGATGTCCTTCAGCGCCTCATCGCTCAGACCGGCGAGCATTTCCCGTTCACGATGCAGCTCATACCAACGGCTGAATTTGTGCAGCAGATCGGACACGATATGGCCATGGCCGGACAGCTGTTCTTCGTTCACATACTCTCTTTGACCTTTCATCGTCTTGCCTCCTTTTGTGGATGGCTCAAGTCTCGCGCCGGCGCTAAGATCAATCCAACGAATGTTTCTGATGGCATGCATCACGGAGATTCATCAATTGTCCGCCTACCCCAGTATCGATACCGATGTCCTGCGCACCTTCGTCGCGATTGCCGATCAGGGCGGTTTCACCCGTGCTGGCGAGATGGTCAACCGCACCCAGTCGGCGGTGAGCATGCAGATGAAACGCCTGGAAGAGGATGTGTTGCAGCGCCAACTGTTCGAGCGCGATGGCCGTCAGGTGCGCCTGACGGCCGAAGGCCAAGTGCTGCTCGGTTATGCGCGGCGCATCCTCAAACTGCACAGTGAAGTGTTCAACACCCTGCGCGAGCCGCACATGGTCGGCACCGTGCGCATCGGTACGCCGGATGATTATGTGATGCGATTTCTGCCGGGGATTCTGTCGCGGTTCGCGCAGTTCTATCCGCTGATCCAGATCGAGGTGCATTGCGAGTCGAGCAAACAGTTGCTGCAACGCACCGACCTGGATTTGTCGATCGTCACCCGTGAGCCGGGCAACGAGATTGGCCAGTTGCTGCGCAAGGAGCGCTTTGTCTGGGCCGAGGCGCAGAACTTCAGCGCCCACGAACAGACGCCGCTGCCCCTGGCGATGTTCAACAGTGATTGTTTCTGCCGTTTGTGGGCGTGCAATGCGCTGGACGCGATGGGCCGCGATTACCGCATCGCCTACAACAGCAGCAGCCTGTCGGCGCTGATGGCCGTGGTCAGCGCAGGGCTAGCGATCACCGCGCAACTGGAAAGCCTGATCACCCCGGACATGCGCATCCTTGGCGCCGCCGAAGATCTGCCGCTGTTGCCCGAGGCGAGCATCATGCTGATCCGCAATCTGAACAATCCGTCGCCGATCACCGAGTGCCTGGCCGAGCACATCGTCGAGGGCTTCAAACTTTAAACGCGAGCATCACCGCACACAGCACCAGGAACCCGCAGAACAGCCCACGCAGAATTTTTCCGGCATGGCGTGGGCCACTTTCACGCCCCAACTGATGCTGAGCAGACCTCCGACCGCCAGAGGCAGGCCGATCATCCAATCGACTTCGTGGTGCACCGCGTAAGTCACCAGCGTCACCCGGTGCTCGGCAAGGCCAGCGCCAATGACAAGCCCTGAGCGACCACTTGCGTGGTGCCGAACAGGCTGGTCAGCACTGGCGTGGCGACCACTGCGCCGCCGACGCCGAACAAGCCGCCCATGGTTCCCGACGCGGCGCCGAGCACGCCCAGCCACGGCCACGAATAGCGCATCTCGGCAGTCGGCGCTGGGCGCGGACCGAACATCTTCAACAGGTTGTAGGCCGATAGCGCCACCAGAAAGGCGACAAAACCGATGCGCATGGTTTGCGCGTCGATGCCCACCGCCCAGATCGAACCAAGCCAGGCAAAGCAGAAACCCATCACTGCCAGCGGCAGCGCATGGCGCAACTCGATGCGATTGCGCTGGTGATAACGCCACAGCGCGAGCATCACGTTCGGTACCACCATCACCAACGCCGTGCCTTGGGCGATCTGCTGATCAAGCCCAAACCACACGCCAAGCAACGGAATCGCAATCAAGCCACCGCCAATGCCAAAGATCCCGCCCAATGTGCCAAGGGCAGCGCCGAACAGCAGGTACAACAGAAAATCCATCACAACGGTAATCCTCTAACGACAGGTGGCCAATGCTACGCATTCACGCCTAGCAGGGAAACGCACAGCAACGCACAATGGCTATGCCGATTCTGCACAAGCGTGGTTTCCCATGAACCTCAATCAATTGACCGATCAGCTCGGTCTCTTTCTCGATGTGCTGGAGAGTGGCAGCTTTTCTGCCGCTTCGCGCCGTCATCCGCTGACACCTTCTGCCGTGGCGCGGCGCATCGACAGCCTGGAAAGTGCCGTCGGCAGCCAGCTGTTCGTGCGTAGCACCCATGCCGTGCTACCGACTTCGGCCGGACTGGCCTTTGCCGAACGAGCGCGACGGATCATCGCCGAGTTGCAACTGGCACGCGCCGAGGCGGTGTCGTTGAGTAGCGCACCGGAAGGGCTAATCCGCATCGATGCGCCAGCAGCCTTCGGGCGGCGGCATCTGGCACCGGTGATTGCCGACTTTCTCTTGCTGTACCCTGGACTGGATGTGCAGATGCACCTGATCGACAGCTTCAGCGACATGGCCGGCAGCAGCCTGGGCAAGGTCGATCTGGTGCTGCGTACCGGGCAGTTGGCCGATTCGCGCCTGGTTGCCACGCCACTGGCGAGTATGGTCCGCGTCGCCTGCGCCAGCCCTGACTACCTCAAGCAGCGCGGCGTGCCCGAGTCCCCAGTGCAATTGAGCGAACACGACGGGCTCGACTGGGAAGGCCTTGCTCCGCCCTTCGCCTGGAAATTCGAAGTCGACGGGCAAATGCAACTGCACCGGCCATCGCGGGTGCGCCTGAGCGCCAACAATGCCGAAGCCCTGGCGTGTGGCGCGGCGGCGGGTCTGGGCGTCGCACACCTGCCGACCTGGCTGGCCAGCGACTACTTGCTGCGTGGCGAACTGGTGCCGCTGTTTTGTGAAAATGGCCTGCCGCCGCCGGAGTCCACCGGCATCTACGCGCTGCGCATGGAACAGCAGGTCCATTCGCGCAGTCGTTTGTTGCTGGAATACCTCAAAACCCGCTTCAGCCCGGTGCCGCCGTGGGATCTTGCGCTGCAACGACAATTCGCCCGGCACTGACGCCGGGCATATTTATCTGGCGCATTAAAGATTCGAGCGCTAGATTAAAAAACGATCAAC
This sequence comes from Pseudomonas sp. B21_DOA, assembly GCA_030544685.1. Taxonomy (NCBI): domain Bacteria; kingdom Pseudomonadati; phylum Pseudomonadota; class Gammaproteobacteria; order Pseudomonadales; family Pseudomonadaceae; genus Pseudomonas; species Pseudomonas sp. B21_DOA. Next base: position 5,087,501 of record CP086683.1, read on the forward strand.
GATCAAGGCTTTGACATGACTTCCGAACGCGACAACTGCGACGACCTGCTGCTCGACAATCAGGCATGCTTCGCCCTGCACTCGACCTCGCTGATGATGACCAAGGTCTACAAGCCGCTGTTGCAGGCGCTGGGCCTGACCTATCCGCAATATCTGGCGATGATGGTGTTGTGGGAGAAGGACGGTCTGACTGTCGGAGAAATCAGCGCACGCCTGCTGACCGATCCGGGATCGCTGACGCCATTGCTCAAGCGTCTGGAAGCCGAAGGCCTGCTCAGCCGCACCCGCAGTCGTGAAGATGAGCGAGTGGTGATTGTCGAACTGACCGCAGCAGGCCGCGCCTTGCGCGACAAGGCGCAGACCGTGCCGCAGTGCATTCTTGGCGCCAGTGGCTTCACCCTGGAACGTCTGCAGAAGTTGCAGGCCGAGCTGCAAGCGCTGCGCGGACATCTGCAAGACAGCCTGACCTGATCCTCATTTCCGAGCACAACACTGTCCCTGTGGGAGCGGGCTTGCCCGCGATGGCGACCTGTCAGCCGACATCATTTTGACTGACACTCCGTCTTCGCGGGCAAGCCCGCTCCCACACTGATTTCGGCGCCAACAAAAAATATTTTTCACGCCTGTATTTCCTCGCCAAGCCGTCTAAATCAAGCCTTGCGTCCCCCTTCCAGGCTTAGCCATTGAGCAAAACGTGCTTTTTATTAAAAATTTATCTTGCGCGCTAAACATTAGCGCTATACATTCTCTTCACACCTACTTAGCGCGCAAACAATTAGCGCACAAAACCACAACCAATGAGGCTCACACCATGCAAACTCTCTACACCGCAATCGCAACTTCCACTGGCGGCCGTGACGGTCGTGCAATCTCTAGCGACAACGTACTCGACGTCAAACTGGCCACCCCGAAAGAACTCGGCGGTGCTGGCGGCGCGGCGACCAACCCTGAGCAACTGTTCGCTGCCGGTTACTCGGCCTGCTTCATCGGCGCACTGAAATTCGTAGCCAGCCAGACCAAGCGCAAGATTCCTGACGACGCGTCGATTACCGCCCATGTCGGCATCGGCCAGATCCCTGGCGGTTTCGGTCTGGACATCGATTTGCACATCAGCCTGCCGGGTCTGGAACAAGCTGACGCGCAGTCGCTGGTCGACGCCGCTCACCAGGTCTGCCCGTACTCCAACGCCACCCGTGGCAACGTCGATGTGCGCCTGCACGTAACCGTGTAATCACTCAAGCCCCCGGCCCGAACAAGGAAAAATGAACATGAACACTTTCAGCAAAGTCTTGACCGGTACCCTTCTCGCCCTGTCGGTACACAGCGCTTTTGCCGGTGATGTCGAACACAACACCCAGGCATTTCTCGATGCGCTGAATTCAGGCAGCGGCAAGCCGATTGAGCAGTTGTCGCCCAAGGATGCCCGCGCCGTGCTGGTCGGCGCGCAGTCCGGGGTCAAACTGACGCTGCCCAAAGCCGATGTCAGCGAGAAAACGGTGCAGGTCGATGGTCAACCGCTGAGCCTGACCATTGTCCGGCCGGCCGGGGTCAAGGGTGAGCTGCCGGTGTTCATGTTCTTCCACGGCGGCGGCTGGGTGCTGGGGGACTTCCCGACTCACGAACGTCTGGTGCGCGATCTCGTGGTCGGTTCGGGAGCGGCGGCGGTGTTCGTCAATTACACCCCTTCACCGGAAGCGCATTACCCGGTGGCGATCAACCAGGCCTACGCTGCGACCAAGTGGGTGGCGGAACATGGTAAAGAGATCAATGTCGACGGCAAGCGCCTGGCCGTGGCCGGCAACAGCGTCGGCGGCAACATGGCCGCAGTGGTTGCGCTGATGGCCAAGGACAAGGGCACCCCGGCGATCAAATTCCAGGTGCTGCTGTGGCCGGTGACCGATGCCAACTTCGACACCGGTTCGTACAACCAGTACGCCGAAGGGCACTTCCTCACCCGCAACATGATGAAGTGGTTCTGGGACAACTACACCACCGACGCCAAACAGCGCAACGAGATCTACGCTTCACCGCTGCGCGCTACTACCGCACAGCTCAAAGGGCTGCCGCCTGCACTGGTGCAGACTGCCAGCGCCGACGTGCTGCGTGATGAAGGTGAAGCTTACGCACGCAAACTCGACGAGGCCGGGGTTCCGGTAACGTCGGTGCGCTACAACGGCATGATTCACGATTACGGTTTGCTCAACGTGGTCAGCCAGGTACCGGCGGTGCGTTCGGCGATGTTGCAGGCGTCTGAAGAACTGAAGCAACACTTGAAGTAACCACCGTCCCACAGGGTTCCGAGCGTTTCTAACAGGCACAAAAAAACCCGACTCAATGGTCGGGTTTTTCTTTCCGCAAAAAGCAGTGCTTATTTCGCACGGCCTTTGTAGGAACCGCCTTCGCGGGTATCGATCTCGATCATGTCGCCGATTTCGATGAAGTCGGCAACCGACAGCTCGGTACCGTTCTTCAGTTTGGCAGGCTTCATCACCTTGCCGGAAGTGTCACCGCGAGCGGAGCCTTCGGTGTAGTCAACCTGACGCACGATGGTGGTCGGCAGTTCTACGGAAACCAGACGCTCTTCGAAGAACACGGCTTCGCATACGTCGGTCATGCCTTCTTCAACGAAAGGCAGAACGCTTTCGATGTCTTCGGCGTTCAGCTCGTACATGGTGTAGTCAGTGGTGTCCATGAACGTGTAAGTGTCACCGCTGATGAACGACAGGGTGGCTTCTTTACGATCCAGGATCACGTCGTCCAGTTTGTCGTCCGCACCGTAAACGGTTTCGGTCTTGTAACCGGTCAGCAGGTTCTTCAGCTTGGTCTTCATGATCGCGCTGTTACGGCCCGACTTGGTGAATTCAGCTTTCTGAACCAGCCAAGGATCGTTGTCGATACGGATCACGGTACCGGGTTTGAGTTCTTTACCAGTTTTCATTGCGAATATCCGAATTTGGATGGGATTTACAAAAATCTAGGCCGCGTATCATATCCAATTTAGGTAAAACTGTACCAGCGCCGTGGCAAGATCCGCCTGCAAGGCCTGTTCCAGACACCATACTTCGGCGTTTTTCTCGAGTTCCGGCCAATGATTCCGCACCGCCAGCCAGTGCTCGCCGATCGGTTGCCCGGCGCTCCACGCTCGCCACAGACCGTTCATCGCCTGCGCCGCGGCGGGCGAAAGGCCGTGAGTGTAGAGCGCGAGAAAAGCATCGAGCTTGTCCAGATGGATGTCATCGTCCTGCTGATAGATGTGCCAGAGCATCGGCCGCCCCGCCCATTGCGCGCGAACGAATGAGTCTTCACCGCGCACCGCGTTGAAATCGCAGCACCACAGTAAGTGGTCGTATTGATCCTGACGGACAAACGGCAGCACTTGCACGGTCAGTGAATCGCGCACGTGAATCGCGCCGACCGTCAGGGTTTCCACTTCCAGCCAGCGCGCCACATCGCCGAGAATCCGCCCTTCCGGCACCAGCAGGTGAGTCGGCTGCGCGTCGGTCGCCAGCACATCAAGCCAACTGGCCAACCCGGGGTTTTCATAAGCGAACAGCGACATCAATTGCGCGTCGGGCGCAGGATCAATGCCCAGGCCTTGCAGGAAATGTCGCTGCGCCGGCCGATCCTGCTGAAACTGCCAACGCTGTTCTAGCAGTCCGCGCTCACGCAGCAAGCCACCGGTGCCCGGCTTGAAACCTGGAAAGAAAAAGAACTTCTGCACCGTTTTGTATTTCACCGACGGCAAGCCGTGGCAGCCGGTAACCCAGTCTTCGGCGCTGAGATAATCGAGGTTGAGCCACAGCGGCGGCGTTTCCCGCGCAGCCATGCTGTCCATGTAATCAGTGGGCAACTGACAGGCGAAGGCGGCGATGACTACGTCGGCCGCCTCGGCGTGCAGCCATTCGCTCGGCCACTGACGCACCTCGACACCCTGCTGCCGCTGCTGCGCAACATCGACATCGATCTCTGGGCAAATGCGCTCGAACGCGCGCAGATCATCCACCCACAGGCGCACCGGCAAGGCATGCTGGGCCACCAGCTGCCGGGCCAGGCGCCAGGTCACGCCGATGTCACCGAAGTTATCGACCACGGTGCAGAAAATGTCCCAGCGGGGTTTCGCTTCAGGCATGCCGTTCTCCCGTTGGCAAAAGACCTCGATTGTCCGCATAAATGCGCTCGCGCAGAAGAGCCGACGGCGATTAATCTTCGTGCGACAATCGCCACTTGCCCGCAACCATCCGCCAGGAGGCCGCCATGCCCTACCGTCCGAATCCGCGTCGTCCCTTGCCTGTTCAGCTTAGCGCGCTGCATCTGACCGGCAGCATTGCGCTGGGCCTGTGGCTGGGGTTCCTGGCGATTGCGCTGACCTGCTGGCTGCTTTCGCGCTTTATCTTTCCCGAGCAACTGGCCCCTGTCGCGCAAGCGGTGCAGCAGCGCGTCAATCCTCCGGCTGTGGCGCCCGTACAGGTACAGCCGGACATTCCACCGCAAAGTCCGCTGTTCCAACAGTACGAAGAAAACCTGCGCAAGAATGAACAGCAGGCCCGACTGGATCAGGCGCGCGCCAATTCGCGTAACGCGTCCAATCCGAAATGCCAGTTCTGGCTGCAGCAGGACCAGACCGCGCCGACCGAAAAGAGCCGCGCCAACGTTTTGCAATTCTGCGATTGATCATGAACAAACACAGCGTCCACCAGTTGATTCTCGACAAGCTGCGCATCGACCTCGACATCGCCGAACGCGCCGCGCAAACCGCTTACGAAACCGCGACCCACGAAGAAAACATCGCCGAAAACAAGTACGACACGCTGGGGCTGGAGGCGTCGTATCTGGCGGCGGGTCAGGCGAAGCGGGTTGAGGAAATCCGCCAGTCACTGGCGCTATGTCAGAACCTGACGTTGCGTGCCTACGATGAAAATCGCGGCATTGAAGTCGGCGCCCTGCTCGGCCTGGAGGACGAAAAGGGTCGCGAGCAATGGCTGTTTCTGGCGCCGGATGCGGCGGGGCTGAAAGTCGACGTGGTGGGTCAGCCGGTTACCGTCATCACCCCGCGCTCGCCGCTGGGCAAAAGCCTGCTGGGCAAGTTCGAGGGCGATGAGGTGGAGATTCTGGTGGCGGGCACCCGGCAACAGTTTGCTGTCACCAAGGTGCTCTGAAGCGGGTGTTTAGTGAACGGGCAGTTCGACGCCGTCGAACAGCTCTTCGAGCTCTTGCTTGTTGTGGCACTGAATGGCCTTGGCCATGACTTCGCGGGTCAGGTGCGGGGCGAATTTCTCGATGAAGTCGCACATGAAGCCACGCAGGAAAGTGCCACGACGGAAACCGATCTTGGTGATGCTCGACTCGAACAGCTCGCTGGCATCCAGCACCACCAGGTCGTTATCGAGTTTGGTATCGACGGCCATTTTAGCGACGATGCCTACGCCCAGACCCAGGCGCACGTAGGTTTTGATCACGTCGGCGTCAGCAGCGGTGAACACCACTTTCGGCGTCAGGCCGCGATGGCTGAAGGCTTCGTCGAGCTTGGAGCGGCCGGTGAAACCGAACACGTAAGTAACGATCGGGTATTCGGCCAGCGCTTCGAGGGTCAGCTTCGGCAGCTTGGTCAGCGGGTGGCCGTGGGGTACGACCACGCAGCGGTTCCAGCGGTAGCACGGCATCATCACCAGATCACCGAACAGCTCCAGCGCTTCAGTGGCAATGGCGAAATCGACGGTGCCGTCAGCGGCCATTTCGGCGATCTGCATCGGCGAGCCCTGATGCATGTGCAGGGCCACGTCCGGGTATTGCTTGATGAAATTGCTGATCACCGGTGGCAGCGCATAACGCGCCTGGGTGTGGGTGGTAGCGATCGACAGGGTGCCCTTTTTCTCGTTGGAGAATTCCTGGGCAATCTGCTTGATGCTTTCAACCTTGCGCAGGATTTCACCGGCGGTGGTGATGATGCGCTCGCCGGCCGGGGTAACGCGGGTCAGGTGCTTGCCGCTGCGGGCGAAGACTTCGACGCCCAGTTCATCTTCCAGCAGGCGGATCTGTTTACTGATACCCGGTTGCGAGGTGTACAGGCTTTGGGCGGTAGCGGAAACGTTGAGGTCGTGGTGCGCCACTTCCCAGATGTAGCGCAGTTGTTGAAGCTTCATATCAATCCCTCAAAGCAGGTAGACGCCACGGGCATCAGCGACGGTATATAACTATATTAATGGTTCGAAGAATAAATCTAGAACTTTTTTATCAAAACGCCATTATTCCTGCTTCAGCGATCCTCACGCCGCCGGCGTTCCATCAGCGGCACCAGATAGACCGGCACCTTGGCCAATTGCAGGACCCGCGCCGCCGTGCGCCCCAACGGTGTTTCCGCACCGACACCATGGCTGTGACTGCCGACGATCAGCAGATCGACCGAGAGCTTGTGCACCTGATCGAGAATCACCTGCGACGGATCACCCTGCAGCACGCGCACCGCGCGAATGCGCTGCAGATCCTGTTCGCCGTCGTCCCCCAGTTCTTCACGAAAGCTGTCGAGCACCCGTTGTTCGATATTGGCGATGACTGTTTTCAGACCCTGACTATGGAATTCGTTCAATGCCTGTTCGTCGAGATAGCTTTGCAGCACCGACTCGGCAAACAGGCCCATGGGTTCCACCGCGTGTACTACATACAGATCGGCATTGAAGGTGCGCGCCAAGGCCAGGGCATGCTGCATCACGAACGGTGCGTACAGACCGAGGTCGGTGGCATACAGCATTGAGCGAATCATGGGACCTCCTCGCGAGCCAACGATGGCGGAGATTGATTCAGCTTAGCAGTGCCTTGGCGAGTACGACGTGCGACGCAACGTCCTGAATGAAAAGGCTCTAGATCGACGGTTCGTTGCTGATGCCATGGGGCACGTGGCCGGTGGCGACCACTTCGCGAGCCAGTTCGCAATGACCGGTCTGGTCATCGAAGAACACGTCAGCGGCGAAGGCTTCGAGGAACGCCGATTTGGTCAGGCCACCGAGAAACAGCGACTCATCGAGGCGGATATCCCATTCCCGCAAGGTGCGAATCACTCGCTCATGGGCCGGCGCCGAACGCGCGGTCACCAGCGCTGTGCGGATCGGGCAATCGTCATCGGGAAACTCGCGCTGCAACAGATTGAGCGCTGCCAGAAAGCCCTTGAACGGGCCACCGCGCAAAGGCTCGCGTGCCGACTCGCGTTCCTTGGCCTGAAACGCTTCCAGGCCGCCGGACTGATAAACGCGCTCGGACTCGTCGGAAAAAATCACCGCGTCACCGTCGAAGGCAATACGCAATTCATCACTGGCGGCGCGGCTGGCGCCACCGGAGAGAATCGTTGCAGCGGCGAACCCGGCGTCCAGCGCCGCACGCACGTCTTCGGCGTGGGTCGAGAGAAACAGGTCGCAGCCAAACGCCTTCAGATACGGATACGGACTGCGCCCGCCGACGAACGCCGCACGAGAAATCGCCAGGCCGTAATGATGAATCGAATTGAACACGCGCAGACCGGTGTCGGCGCTGTTGCGGGAAACCAGAATCACCTCGACCCGCGCGCGGCCGAGGCGACTGTTCAGGCTCAGGAGTTTTTCCACCAGCGGGAACGCATCGCCCGGCGCGAGGATTTCGTCTTCGTGCTCGATCTGGTATTGCCGATAGGCTTCGACGCCGCTCGACAGGTAGACCTTGTGGCTTTCGCTCAGGTCGAACAAGGCGCGCGAGGAAATCGCCAGCACCAGTTTGTCATCGATGTTATTGGCCATGCCTTCCCCAGAACAACCGACTCAGGTATTGCGTCGGTCGATAAAACCCAAATGGCGATACAGCGCCTCGATGCGCGGCAACTCGCAGCCTGCCGCTTTAGCCGCCGCCAGTGGCCGGGCGTAGATCGCCTCCAGCTCCAGCGGGCGTTTGTGTGCAAAGTCGTGGTACATGCTCGGCCAGTAATCGGGCATTTTTTCCGTCATGGTGAACAGGTACTCGGCATAGCCGGGCGGGATCTCGTATCCACAGGCCCGGGCGCCCTGCACCACTTCCGCCATCAACGCCTGAATCGACAGGCGGCTGTCAGCATCAGCCATCAGCGCTTCGGTTCCCGCCCCGAGTAATACTGAGAGTCCGTTGTAGGGAATATTCCACACGAGCTTTTGCCAGCGCGCCTGATGAAGGTTGGCCATCGCTTGAGAGTCGATGCCGGCGGCACGGAACAGCCCGGCGCCCTCCTCGACGATCGCCATACGCGCTACTTCATCAATGGCCGAGCCGCTGTGATAACCGACATTCACCGCGCCAAGGGCCTGATGGGTGATCTGCCCCGGCCCTTGGCGGTGCACGCAAATCAGGCACAGACCACCGAGCAGATGCAGCGAATCCGGCAACAGTGGTCGCAGGCTGTCTTCGACATCCAGACCGTTCTGCAGCAACAGCACTTTTGCGTCAGGTTTGGCGGCCTGAATGATCGCCGGGGCCAGACCGGCATTACTGGTGGTCTTGGTGCCGACCAGCAGCCAGTCACAGGGCGGCATGTCTTCGGCAGCGGAATAGGCATTGGCCGGATTCAGCGTCAACGGCCCATGCACCGCACTGTTGATCTGCAAACCGCGCTCAGCCACTGCGGAAAATTCGCTGCGCAACAAGAAATGCACGTCGAAACCGGCACGCGCCAGCATCACCCCGTAAAACCCGCCGATCGCACCGGTGCCGATAATCCCCACCACCGGTTTGTTGACTGTCTCGCTCATGGCAACTCCTCTGCAATTCGACCCAGCGCCTGCGCTACTGCCTGGTTGAGTTGGTCAACCGTCAGACGAGTGTGCACTGCGCCAAAGAACTCGCCGTCGCGCACCACAAACAGCGCCGGCAAATGAAACACCTGATAACGCTCGACCAGCCCGCCATTGTTGCCGGCGTCGATCCAGCACAGCCGATTGATCGCCAGCGGCAATTCCGGCAACACCTCGCGGGCATAACGACAACTGGCGCAGCCGACGCTGGTGAAGATCACCAGAGAAACCCCGCGCATCGCCAGCAGCCGCTGGTCGGCGTCGAAGTCGGTCAGCTCGGATTCGACCACTATACTGGGTGAAACAATGTCAGATGGCCGACACAGGGAGTCTGTGCTCATGGGACGTTTCATTCCTCATCCGGACGAAGTGCCGGTTGAATTGACGTTACTCAAGCCTGAATGCATTTCCAGACAACAGCTGCACACTATCAGCCTCGGCGGCATCGCTTGCAATTACCACCGCGCCTGGCGCCACGGCACTGCGCTGCAAGTACGCATGCCGACGCTGAATGCCGACTTCTGTTGCCCGGGCTACGTGGCCTGGTGTCTGCGGCGTAAAAAGGCTATCTGGTGGGCATTGCCTTCACTGACGAACAGACCCTGTTCAGCGCGCGAATGGGTGAGCAGGTGTGTCAGATCGAACGCTATTCACGCATGCAGGACAGCCACGACGATCTGCAGGATAGTCAGGCGCTGGCCCTGCAGTGGGTCGAGGAGCACGCCGAAGAGTTCTCCCACGACAACCTGCGCAAGGCTTTTGCGCAGCCAGCGCTGGACTAAAGCACGGTTTGCCCATTGTCGAGCAGCGTCTGACGCGCTAAGGTTCGGCTCCCCGACGCGCTAAATCTGCTGTGCTCCGCCGCGCGGGGATCGCTGGCGGCCGGCACCCGTGACCTGACGAGTAAACGATGGCTGATTTACCGATCAACGACCTAAACGTCGCCTCTAACGAGACCCTGATCACTCCCGATCAGCTCAAGCGTGATATCCCCTGAGCGACGCCGCCCTGCGCACCGTCACCAAGGGCCGCGAAGTCATTCGCAACATTCTCGATGGCACCGACCACCGTCTGTTCGTCGTGATCGGCCCGTGCTCGATTCACGACATAAAGGCTGCCCACGAATACGCCGATCGCCTCAAGGTGCTCGCCGAGGAAGTCTCCGACACCCTGTATCTGGTCATGCGTGTGTATTTCGAGAAGCCGCGTACCACTGTCGGCTGGAAAGGTCTGATCAACGATCCGTACCTGGACGACTCGTTCAAGATCCAGGACGGTCTGCACATCGGTCGTCAGTTGCTGCTCGACCTGGCCGAGAAAGGCCTGCCGACCGCGACCGAAGCCCTCGATCCGATCTCCCCGCAGTATCTGCAGGATCTGATCAGCTGGTCGGCCATCGGCGCGCGTACCACCGAATCGCAGACTCACCGCGAAATGGCTTCCGGCCTGTCTTCGGCCGTCGGCTTCAAGAACGGCACCGACGGCGGCCTGACCGTGGCGATCAACGCCTTGCAGTCGGTGTCCAGCCCGCACCGTTTCCTCGGCATCAACCAGGAAGGTGGCGTGTCGATCGTCACCACCAAAGGCAACGCCTACGGTCACGTGGTGCTGCGTGGCGGTAACGGCAAGCCGAACTATGATTCGGTCAGCGTGGCCCTGTGCGAGCAGGCGCTGAACAAGGCGAAGATCAAGCCGAACATCATGGTCGATTGCAGCCACGCCAACTCCAACAAGGACCCGGCCCTGCAACCGCTGGTGATGGAGAACGTCGCCAACCAGATCCTCGAAGGCAACCAGTCGATCATCGGCCTGATGGTTGAAAGCCATTTGAACTGGGGCTGCCAGGCAATCCCGAAAGACCTCGCCGACCTGCAATACGGCGTGTCGATCACCGACGCCTGCATCGATTGGTCCGCTACCGAAAACACCTTGCGCAGCATGCACGCCAAGCTCAAGGACGTGCTGCCGAAACGTCAGCGCACCTAAGTTGCGTTTTGTGCGCATAAAAAAACGCCGGACATTGTCCGGCGTTTTTGTGTGTGCGGTTCAGATCTTCGCGGCGCGACGCTGATGGCGTTCCATATATCGCTCGACGTAGGAGCAAGACGGGATCACCGTGTAGCCCATTTCTTCGGCGTATTGCAGCGCGCGTTCAGTCAGCGCTGCGGCAATGCCACGGCCGCGCAGGGCATTGGGCACGAAGGTGCGGTAGATATCCAGGGTCTGCTTGCCCAGATCCATGTAGGTCAGGTAAGCACGATGACCGTCCACAGTGGTCTCGAATTGATGACCAGCCTGGTCATGGTGGATGGACAACGCCTCGCTCATCACTACTCCTCGCGGGTCTTGGATTGTGACCCCTACCTTACCGATGTTTTCCCGGCGAAGGAACATCTACGCCACCCCGTGCCTGATGGACACCGAGAAGAGCCACACCGATCTCGCGCAATCTGACACCTGCTGAATAGTAGGCACCATTGGCGAAAATGCTCAAGGTACGCTCGTCATCGGACGGTTTGCGTTCAAGGCTTCGATGCTCGCAGGTTCGGTCGCAAGACAATCTTTGCGTGCCGCTTGCCTGTACATTGCCGGGAATGTTGAGACTTAAGACGTGCAACCTTTTTTAAAGTCACCTGAACATCAACAAAGATACGCGAAGCGCTTCGCAGAACCTGAACAAAAGTGTGGACGAATTCATTTAGAAAGACTTTAGCCGAAGTGACAAAAACAGCATCCGAGCACGGGAACTTTTTCCGTTTGAGTCGCTCACGCCGGGGCTTGCAGCTGGATATTTTTTATACAGTGCAGTTAAAAGTTGCTCGAAAAAGAATCAACGCCTACAATTTTTTTGCTTCTTGCGCTACGTCAGTTTACTTACTACAAGTAATGGGTAGTATGTACGCCGGCTATTTCCTCAATCGTGAGGAGACAGCCACTTAATTTGAAAGTCCTTGAAGGGGAACACGATGAACAACGTTCTGAAATTCTCTGCTCTGGCTCTGGCCGCAGTTCTGGCTACCGGTTGCAGCAGCGCATCGAAAGAAACCGAAGCACGTCTGACCGCTACTGAAGACGCAGCTGCTCGCTCCCAGGCTCGTGCAGACGAAGCTTACCGTAAAGCTGATGAAGCTCTGGCTGCTGCTCAAAAAGCACAACAGACTGCTGACGAAGCTAACGAGCGTGCTCTGCGCATGCTGGAAAAAGCTAGCCGCAAGTAATAATCCCTCGGGATTGTTATCGAGCCGATCCGGTTTTCCGGGTCGGCTTTTTTGTGCCCGACTCTTTTCTCCGGGCAATAAAAAACCCGCCGACGCTGCTCGCATCGGCGGGTTTCCTGTCAGCGCTTATTGCTGCAGATCGATCGGCGCACTGCTGACCATCGGCGCCGAAGCATTCGGCACGGCGATCTCTACCGGCAGGCCGTCTTCGGCCGCGACCACATCACGCACCACATCCCAGTTCATGCGCAGGTTGCTGGTGATGTCTTCACGCTTGAGCATCGCGTTGATCACCGCCGTGTGCTTGTCGACCACCGACGGGTTGCCCTTGTCGTCGAGCGGCGTGTGCGCTTCCAGATAGACCTTGCCGCCGCTGCGACCGAACTTGTACGGGTCGTTGATGATGCGCACCGAGGTGCCCACCGGGACCATGCCGGCCATTTCCAGCACGTTGTTGTTGAACATGCGGAAGCAGCCATGGCTGGTGCGCATGCCGATGCCGAACTTCTTGTTCGAACCGTGGATCAGGTAGCCCGGTGTGCCGAGGGTGAACTTGAACGGGCCCAGCGGGTTATCAGGACCGGCCGGCACCACATTCGGCAGCGGATCACCGTCAGCGGCGTGTTCGGCCTTGATCGAGGCCGGAGGCGTCCAGGTCGGGTTCGGTGTCTTGGCGATGATCGAAGTGTGCGCGATCGGCGAACCCCAACCTTCACGGCCGATGCCCAACGGGAAGGTGTACACCACGTCGCGTCCTTTCGGATAGTAATAGAGACGGTATTCGGCGAGGTTGATGACGATGCCTTCACGCGGGCCCGGCGGTAGGATGAAGCGCGTCGGCAGAACGATCTCGGTACCGGCGCCCGGCAGCCAGGCATCGATGCCCGGGTTGGCCGCAACCATTTCCGAATAACCCAGATCGTAGGTGGTGCCCAGGTCGGCGAAGGTGTCTTCGTACTTGGCTTTGATCACCTGCACCTGGCCGACGATGTCCTCGCCGGGTGGTGGCAGGGAAGCTCCAATGCAGCAAGGGGACCGGCCACACACAGGGCGGCAAGTGACAGGCAGCGGGTGACGGCAGGAAAGCGCGGCAACATCCGGAAAATCCTTCGCATGATCATCAAGGGTATAAGGGCGCGATTGTACACCGCGGCTTGGGGATTCGGGAGGCCACGCAGTTGCAGGCGACAGAGTGCTTTCAAGGTGGGAGCGAGCCTGCTCGCGAAAGCAGTGTGTCAGCGACCATAAATGTCGATTGATGAAACCCCTTCGCGAGCAGGCTCGCTCCCACACTTTGATCTTGAGCGCTCAGAGCTCGAATCGCAGCTCGGGCCAGATCGGCGACGTACCGCGCTTCTGCGATTCGAGAATCGCCCGGCACAGCGAGCACAGGCGCTGATCCTGAAACACCCGCCGATCGACATTCGACCAGCGCGGTTGCGCCGGCAGCAGACTGCCGCAGAGCGTGCGGTCAGCCGAGCCACCGAGTTCCAACTGACGCGTCACCAGATGCACCCGCACTTCCTGGCAGGCGAACAGGTCCAGCTGCTCGTCAGGCTCGATCAGTTGGTAGGCAAACAGGGACCAGGCAGGACGCGGCATTGGGGGCTCCAAATTAGGGGGCGCCACATTAGCCGAAAGCCTGCCACTAGAAAAGCCTCATAACAGCGGTTTTAGCGTCGGCCAGACATTTTCCAGCAACTTGCCCTGAGCCCCGGCAGCCGGGTGCAGACCATCCGCCTGCATCAGGTCCGGATGGCCGCCGACGCCTTCGAGAAAAAACGGCACCAGCGGGATGTTTTTCTCGTCGGCAAGCTTGCCGTAAACCTCGGCGAACGAATCGGTGTAGCGCTTGCCATAATTGGGTGGCAACTGCATGCCGAGCAGCAGCACTTTCGCGCCGCTCTGCCGCGAGCTGTCGATCATCGAGGCAAGATTTTGTTGCAATTGCGTTGGCGGCATCCCGCGCAGGCCGTCATTGCCACCCAGCTCGAGGATCACCAACTCCGGCTTATGCTCTGCAAGCAGCGCCGGCAGCCGCGCCTGGCCTCCGGCGCTGGTGTCGCCACTGATCGAGGCGTTGACCACTTTATCGTCGAAACCCTCCTGTTTGAGCCGCTGCTCGAGCAGCGACACCCACCCCAGACGGGTATCCAGGCCGAAACCGGCGCTGATACTATCGCCAACGATCAGGACAGTACCCGCCGCTGCGTTCTGGGCCATGCACATCAAGGCCAGGCCAGCACTCAAAAACCATACACGCATCGGATTCTCCATGGGCGCAAGCATTCTCACCGCGAAGAACCTCAGCAAAGTGGTCCCTAGCGCGGAAGGTGAACTGACTATCCTGCACGAACTCAGCCTGGAACTGAACAAGGGCGACAGCCTGGCCATCGTCGGCGCGTCCGGTTCCGGCAAATCCACCCTCCTCGGCCTGCTCGCCGGCCTCGACCTGCCCAGCAGCGGCGAAGTCACCCTCGCCGGCCAGGGCCTGAGCAATCTCGACGAAGACCAGCGCGCACGAATCCGCGCCGAGCACGTCGGGTTTGTCTTCCAGTCGTTCCAGTTGCTCGACAGCCTCAATGCGCTGGAAAACGTCATGCTGCCGCTTGAACTCGACGGCCGCAAAGATGCCCGCGAGCGCGCCACGCAATTGCTCCAGCGCGTCGGTCTCGGCCAGCGCCTGACCCACTCGCCGCGCCAGCTCTCCGGCGGTGAACAGCAACGTGTCGCCATCGCCCGCGCCTTCGCCGCCGAACCGGATGTGCTGTTCGCCGACGAGCCGACCGGCAACCTCGACAGCCACACTGGCGAGCGCATCAGCGACTTGCTGTTCGAATTGAACAAGGAACGCGGCACCACCCTGGTGCTGGTGACCCACGACGAACGCCTGGCTCATCGCTGCCGGCGCCTGATCCGTCTTGAAGCCGGGCTGCTGGTCGCCCCTCTGGAGCCTTGATGGCACGTCTGCCGCTGTTGCGTCTGTTCAGCCTTGCCCTGCGCCAGCTCATGCGCGATGCCCGCGCCGGTGAGCTGCGCGTGTTGTTCTTTGCGTTAGTGGTGGCCGTCGCGGCGAGCACCGCGATCGGCTACTTCGGCGCCCGTCTCAACGGCGCGATGATGCTGCGCGCTACCGAGTTTCTTGGCGCTGATCTGGTGCTGGAAGGCAGCTCGCCGGCCCGCGAGGAGCAAATCCGCAGCGGCACCGAACTGCGCCTGAATCATGCGCAAGTGGTGGAGTTTTCCAGCGTCATTGCCACTGACAACGGCATTCAGTTATCCAGCATCAAAGCCGTCGACCGTGCCTATCCGCTACGTGGGGAGCTGAAAAGCGCGCCCGCACCCTTTGCCCAGGAAGAAGTCGGCGGCGAACCGCAACCCGGTGAAGCCTGGGTCGAGGCGCGTCTGTTGACCGCGCTGGATCTGAAGATCGGCGACAGCATCGATGTCGGCATGAAGACCTTGAAGCTGACCCGCGTGCTGACCTACGAGCCGGATCGCGCCGGCAACTTCTACAGCCTGACGCCACGGGTGCTGATCAACCTAGAAGACCTCGCCGCCACCGGCGTGGTGCAACCGGGCAGCCGGGTGAGTTATCGCGAACTGTGGCGCGGCGAACCGCAGGCGCTGGAGACCTATCGCGAGTTGATCAAACCGGGGCTGGCTGCGAACCAGAGAATTCAGGATGCCCGTGACGGTAACCGGCAAATTGGCGGTGCGCTGGGCAAGGCTGAGCGCTATCTGAACATGGCCAGCCTGGTTGCGGTGTTGCTGGCTGGTGTAGCAGTGGCGTTATCGGCGAACCGTTTCGCCAGCCGGCGTTTCGATGCCAGTGCCTTGCTGCGCTGCCTCGGCTTGTCGCGCCGGGAAACCATGGTGCTGTTCAGCCTGCAACTGACTGTGCTTGGACTGGTCGCGGCGGTCAGCGGCGCCCTGCTCGGCTGGCTGGCGCAACTGGGGCTGTTCGCCCTGCTGCATGATTTGTTGCCGAATGATGTGCCACCGGGCGGCCTGTTTCCGGCGATAGCCGGAATTGGCACCGGGCTGGTGGCGCTGGCCGGTTTTGCCTTGCCGCCATTGGCTGCACTGGGTCGCGTGCCACCGCTGCGGGTGTTGCGCCGCGACATGCTGCCGATCCCCTCGAGTACATGGATGGTCTACGGCGCGGCGCTGGGTGCGCTGGGCCTGATCATGTGGCGCCTGAGTCTCGACCTGTTATTGACCTTCGCGCTGCTCGGCGGTGGCGTGGTCGCCGCGCTGGTGCTGGGTGGCCTGCTGTTGTTGCTGCTACAAAGCCTGCGCCGCATGCTCGCCCGCGCCTCGTTGCCCTGGCGTCTGGGCCTTGGCCAGTTGTTGCGCCATCCATTGGCGGCGGCCGGGCAGTCGCTGGCGTTCGGTCTGATCCTGTTGTCGATGGCGCTGATCGCGCTGCTGCGCGGCGAACTGCTCGACACCTGGCAGAACCAGCTACCGAAAAACGCGCCGAACTACTTCGCGCTGAATATCCTGCCAGCGGACAAACAGGCTTTCGCCGATCACCTGATCAAGGTGTCCGCGCAAGCGGCGCCGTTGTATCCGGTGGTGCCAGGGCGACTGATCAGCATCAATGGCGAGCCGGTGCAGCAAATCGTCAGCAAGGACTCGGCCGGTGACCGCGCCATCCAGCGCGACCTGAGCCTGACGTGGGCGGCGGATCTGCCGGCCGGCAACAAGCTCACCGCCGGCTCATGGTGGAGCGGCCAGCCGTCCGACGACGTGCCGGAGGTTTCGGTGGAAGGCAAGGTTGCCGAAAGCCTGAAACTCAAACTCGGCGATCACATGGTGTTCAGTGTCGGCGGGGTCAATCGGGAAGCGAAGGTCACCAGCCTGCGCGAGATCAACTGGGACAATTTCCAGCCGAACTTCTTCATGATCTTCCAGCCTGGCACCCTGAAGGATCTGCCGGCGACCTACCTGACCAGTTTCTATCTGGCGCCGGGGCACGATCAGCAGATCGTCGAGCTGTCGCGGACCTTCCCGGCGGTGACCATCCTGCAGGTCGAAGCGTTGCTCGAACAACTGCGCAGCATCCTCGCTCAGGTCACCCTGGCGGTGGAATATGTGCTGTTGTTTGTTCTGGCTGCGGGGATGGCGGTGCTGTTCTCCGGTCTGCAAGCGACGCTGGATGAACGCATCCGCCAGGGTGCGCTGTTGCGCGCGCTGGGCGCCGAGCGGCAGTTGCTGATCAAGGCGCGGCGTATCGAGTTCGGTTTGTTGGGTGCGGTCAGCGGTCTGCTCGCGGCGATCGGTTCGGAGGTGGTCAGTCTGGTGCTGTACCGCTTCGCTTTTGATCTGCCATGGCATCCGCATCCATGGCTGCTGGTGCTACCGGTGATTGGCGCCGCGCTGATCGGTGGTGCCGGCGTGTTCGGCACCCGTCGGGCGTTGAACGCCAGCCCGCTGACAGTGTTGCGCGAGGGTTGATAGACTCACGCGGTCTTAATCACAAGAAGTCGCCATGAGCCGTTATCGCCCTCCCCGCACCGCCGGCACCGCGCTGATCACCCCTGAAGGTGAAGCGCGGATGCGCGCCGAATTCCATGAGTTGTGGCATGTGCGTCGCCCGCAGGTCACGCAGGCGGTGAGTGAAGCGGCCGCGCAGGGCGATCGCTCGGAAAACGCCGAGTACACCTACGGCAAGAAGATGCTGCGCGAAATCGACAGCCGTGTGCGCTTTCTCACCAAACGCCTGGAAGCGCTCAAGGTGGTCAGCGAAAAACCCAGCGATCCGAACAAGGTCTATTTCGGCGCCTGGGTGACCATCGAAGACGAAGACGGCAAGCAATCGCGCTACCGCATCGTCGGCCCCGATGAACTGGACCTTAAACAGGGTTTGATCAGCATCGACTCGCCGCTGGCCCGCGCGCTGATCGGCAAGGCACTCGACGCGGAAGTGCGGGTGCAGACGCCGACCGGCGAGCAGTTCGTTTACATCGTTGCGATTGAATACCCGTAAGACTGATCAGCGCCGAGTGATCAGGCCCTGCCGCGCTACGCGGGTCAGTTGCTTGATCATTTCCGGCGCATCTTCTGCGCTCGGCGCCTGAATCACCGCCAGATCGAAGCTGTCCGTAGCGAAACGCGCCAGCGACTCGCCATCATCGACAAACTGGATCAGGAACGCGGCAGGGCCGCCGCTGCGACGTGGCCAGCCATCGAGATAACGCAACAGCGTCGGCTGGTGTTTGCCGCCAAGAAGGATTTTCGGGTTGCGCTGGGTGACATGTGCCGTGATCGGCGCGGGACGTGCTGGAGGGCGTAGTGCGTTCATCGTGTCGTGTCTCTGCCTCAAAAGTCTGCATGGCAGGTGAGAGGCAACACCGAACCAGCGCTTTAGCGGTATTTCGAAGCCCTGTTCCGGCTTCTGACGGTAACTGTAGAAGTCACCTGGCGCCCCGCAAGTAGCTGTTTAAATCGGCGCATGGGCAACATCCTAGAGAACGTGACCGACCAGTGTCAAGAATCCCCACAACAAAAAAGGCCCGCGCAATGCGGGCCTTTGCCTTGAGTTAGAGCGCTCAACCGGCGATGGCGCGATCCGCTGAGAGCTTGCCGGCACCTTCGATCAGTACCGCGATGCTACCGGCCAGCAGAGCCAGGGCGAACTCATAACCGTTGTTGGCCATGAACAGACCGTTGCCGATGTGCACCGAGAAGATCGCCACCAGCGAGAGGAACGCCAGACCGAGTGCCGCCGGGCGCACCAGCAGGCCGATGATCAGCGCCAGACCGGCGAAGAACTCGGTACCGCCAGCCAGCGAGGCCATCAAATAGCCCGGGTCAGGCCGATGCTTTCCATCCATTGCGCGGTGCCGGCCAGGCCGTAACCACCGAACAGACCAAAGAGTTTCTGCGAACCGTGGGCGGCGAAGATCACGCCGACAGCAATGCGCAGGACAGTCAGGCCGTAACCGGCGCGGGTGAACAGAACCTTGTTGATCAGAGAGCTCATGGTGCATTCCTTGTTGTGCAGAAGTGTTTGTGTGTTTGGGTTGGTCGCTATATTAATCAGTTTATTTCATGTTTAAAGCGCAAAAAATTCGCCATAACAATCGAATTATTAGATTATTTCCGTGTAACCACTTTCTGCTGCCGGGGCTCGAGCGACTCACGCTCCCGGTCAAATGCCAGGTAATACTTGTTCACGCTATTAACATAGCTGACGGCGCCCATCCCCACCTGCTCCATGGCGATGCGCTCGACCTGGAAGAACCACTGGTTGGGATTGAGGCCGCGGCGGCGGGCTTCGGCGCGCATGCCCTGCACGCGCTCGGGGCCGATGTTGTACGCGGCGAGGGTGAAGGCCATGCGCTCACGCTCGTTGAGTTTCGGGCTGCTGAAGAACTTGCGGCGGATCATCGCCAGGTACTTGGCGCCGGCCTGTACATTCGCATCGAGATTCTGGATATTGCTCACGCCGACCCGCTGCGCGGCGGACGGGGTGATCTGCATCAGCCCGGTCGGGCCGCTGCCGCTGCGAGCGTTGGGCTGCAGACGCGATTCCTTGAACGCCAGCGCCGCCAGATTAAGCCAGTCCATGTTCTGCGCATCGGCGTGCTTCTGCAGGGTCGGACGGAGTTTTTCCAGGCGCTGGCGATCGGCTTTGGCCAGCGGATTGTGCACCTGATACAAGCGTCGATAGATGCGCAGAAACGCGGCGTCTTCATCCGACGGTTTCTTGTAACCGGTGAGAAAGCGATCGATGCTCGCGCGCAACATTGAAGCGTCGCGGCGCACAAACCAGTGCTCCTCGCCCGGCTCGCCGAGGCTCAGTTGCCGGTCGAGGCGCAGCTTCGGCAGGATCTTGCCCCAGCGCTCGGCAATCGGTTGTTCGACAATGGTCAGGTGGAAAATCCCGCCCTGGACCATTTCCAGCACGTCCTCCACGGCCAAGGTTGGATCGACCCATTCGATATTGATCGGCGCCAGTTTGTGCAGCGCCAGTTTCTGGTTGAGCTGACTGACCACCTCCCCGCTGCACTGCCGGTGGGCAGCGCCAGGGTTTTGCCGGACAGTTGCTCGACCTTGGTGTAACGGCGCTGGCCTTTGATGCCGACCAGCACCAGCGGTACGTTGCTGGCAATCGGCTCACTGCTGGCGACCGCATAGCCCGAGGGCAGATCGAGCAATTCACCGGGCGCGACCATATCGCCTTCGCCGCGCTGCAAGGCGCCGAGCAATTGATCCTTGGCTTTGGGAATGATCTTGAGGGTGACTTCCTGGCCGTCACGAGCATGGCCATTAAGGTATTGCTCGAAAGCGCGCAGTCGGTGGTACTCGACACCGATGGCCTGACCCTGGACTTCGCCGGAGCTGTTGCGGCTCTGATTGACCAACACCCGCAACACGCGGCTGCTGCGAATATCGGAGAGATCGCGAACCTTGCTCGCCGGCACGGCTTGCAGCGGCCCGGGCAGGCGCGCGACCGCCGTCATCGGCAGCAGCAACGCAGCACACAACAGCAGCAGAACCGAGGGACGATGCATCCACTCTCCGAAAAGAATACGGGGCGATTCGTCGCAAAAGAGACGGCATCACCGACGAAAACAGAGCGCTTTGAGCGCTGATAAAGTGCGAGAGACTGGCACAGTGATGGCATTGCCGCCACCCCGGAGTCCTTCGCGGCCTCAACAGACAGCCATAAGTCGTTGTAGTTCTTGGCTTTTCTTATAAATCTACAGCTCTGATATGCTTTCCGGCCTTCGGCCCGAGGTAGCACCATGCAACTCATCGATATCGGCGTCAACCTGACCAACCCCAGTTTCGCCGACAAACACCAGGCCGTGCTCGACCGCGCCTACGCCGCCGGCGTCTGCCAACTGGTGCTGACCGGCACCAGCGTCGATGGCAGCGAGCAGGCGCTGGAACTGTGCCAGCAACTGGATGAAAGTGGCCAACGGCTGTTCGCCACCGCCGGTATCCACCCGCATTCGGCCAGCGACTGGAACGTTGACAGTGCTCGTCGCCTGCGCAGTCTGTTGAACGAATCCAGCGTCGTCGCGGTAGGTGAATGCGGGCTGGATTTCAACCGCGACTTCTCCCCGCGCCCGCAGCAGGAAAAGGTTCTCGAAGAACATCTGGCGCTGGCCGTCGACCTGCAATTGCCGGTGTTTCTGCACGAGCGCGATGCCAGCCAGCGCCTGCTGGAGATCCTCAAGGACTTCCGCGATCAACTGCCGGCGGCGGTGGTGCACTGCTTCACTGGCGAGCAGAAAGCCCTGTTCAGCTACCTCGATCTGGATCTGCACATCGGCATTACCGGCTGGATCTGCGATGAGCGCCGAGGCACGCATCTGCATCCGCTGGTGAAAGAGATCAAGCCGGGACGGCTGATGCTGGAAAGCGACGCACCGTATCTGCTCCCGCGCACGTTGCGGCCGAAGCCGAAAAACGGCCGTAACGAGCCGGCGTATCTAACCGAAGTGCTGCGAGAGGTGGCGTTGCACCGTGGCGAGACCGAGGAAGCGCTGGCCGCGCATAGCACCGCGTGTGCCCGGGCGTTCTTTAAACTCCCCATTCTCCCCTGACTGCACACGTCCCCTGTGGGAGCGAGCCTGCTCGCGAAGGCGGTGGATTAGCTACAAATGGGCTGAATGACGCAGCGCTTTCGCGAGCAGGCTCGCTCCCACAATAGATCTCGGCATCTGTTGATTCATATCAAAACTCCCGAATCTGTATAGCGGCACAATAATGGCACCTTGCCAAAACTGTTCCGCTATCAGAGAAGACCTCCATGGGTGCCTGGCTTAGCAACATCTCGCTGAAATACAAATTCTGGGCGGTCAACGCGGTCGCCTTTGTCACCACCCTGCTGCTCGTACTGTACGCCGTACATCTCGAACAACAGGCCCGCAGCCACGCCGCGCAGGTGTCCGCGCAGGCGCAGGCGCAGTTGCTCAAGGCCTGGCCGCTCGGGCAACCGTTGCCCAAGTCCGCTCAAGTGCTGACCTTCAAGCGCGGTGAAGCGCCGCGTCTCAATGATCAACCGCTGCTGGAAATCAGCGGCAGCGTCGGTTGGAACGCCATCAATCATCTGCCGCTGTTTGGCGAAAATCCGTTGATCGGCGCCGAGGTGTTCAGCCGGGCCGACGGCGAGCAAGTGGCGGTCATCGCCTGCGCGCCGAGCCTGAGCCAAGTGTTCAGCGAGCGTTTCGCCAACTATGCACTGGCGGTCTTCATCCTGATGCTGGCGATGCTCGGTGCTTCGCAACTGCTGATCCGCTTTTTGCTCAGCCAGCTCAACACGTTGAAAGACGTGATGCTGCACGTTGAAAAAACCGGCGACCTCTCTGCTCGCGTGCCGCTGGTGGGCAAGGACGAAGTCGGGCAAATGGCCAATGCCTTCAATGCCATGCAGGCCGGTTATCAACGCGTCGTAACCACAGTTGCCAACACCGCACGACAACTGGATGACGGGGCTGCGCGGCTGGCCTCGAGCATGAATGATGTGCGCCAAGGCATGCTCGGCCAGCAAAGCGAAACCGACCAGGCTGCCACCGCGATCAACGAAATGACCGCCACCGTTTATCACATCGCGCAACACGCCGGCGCTACTCGTGACCTGTCGAAAACCGCCGACGGCCTCGCCGGTAGCGGCCAGCAGGTGGTGGCGCGGGTGCAGCAGTCGATTGCCGGGCTGTCCAGCGGCGTGCAGCAGACGGCAGAAATGATTCAACGGCTGGCCGAGGACAGTCAGAAGATCAACGGCGTGGTCAGTGTGATTCACAGCATCGCCGAACAGACCAATCTGCTCGCGCTCAACGCGGCGATCGAAGCGGCCCGCGCCGGGAGATGGGGCGCGGCTTTGCCGTGGTCGCCGATGAAGTACGCAACCTCGCCAAGCGCGTGCAGGCGTCCACGGACGAGATCACCGGCATGATCGCCGCGTTGCAGGCCGGCACCCGCGATGCGGTGGATTTCATGCAGGAGAGTTCGTTTAAGGCCGACGACTGCGTGCAGCAGGCCCAGGAGGCTGGCGCGGCGCTGGCGGAAATCAGCGGGGCGGTGGCGCAGATGCGCGAAAGCAACACGCAAATTGCCGTGGCGGCGGAACAGCAGAGTCAGGTTGCCGAGGAGATGAACCGGGCGGTGGTGAGTATTCGTGACGTGACCGAGAACACTGTGCAGCAGACGGTGGATTCGGCGACGACCAGTAATGAGTTGGCGACGCTGGCCGGGGAGTTGAACAAGGCGATAGGTCAGTTGAAACTCTAATGGCCTCTTCGCGGGCAAGCCCGCTCCCACAGGGATTTTCGACAATCAACAATTGTGCGTACACCGAGCACACTGTGGGAGTGGGCTTGCCCGCGATGCCGTCCGCTCAGGCGACATCAGATTTGCCATTGCCGCTATCAGCTCAATAGCCAACCTTGATTCGCCGCCCTCCGCGACCGGGCCTATTCTTCAAGCATGTGTTCAACATGGATCGAGGAGTAGCAAACATGGGCAAACGTCACCCCAACCTTCCCGCGTGGCAATGGCGCGCCTACCCGGGCAATCACCAGCATCCGGCCAATCTGGTCCTGCACCTGATTGCCGTGCCGCTGTTCATTGTGGCGTTTCTGTTGATCGTGTCGGGGGTGTTCAGCTTGAGTCTGGCCAGCGTCGCCATCGGTGTGATCGGGATTGTCGCGGCGCTGGGTCTGCAGCGCCACGGCCACAGCCTGGAAGCGCAAGCCTCCGAGCCGTTCAGTGATCGCAAAGACGCCGTGTCACGTTTGCTGGTCGAGCAGTTTCTGACCTTTCCGCGGTTCTTTCTCAGCGGTGGCTGGTGGCGCGCCTGGCGTGAGCGCCACCGTCGGCATTGAGTCAGGCGAAGATCGTTACGGTCTGCCGGCTCATGGCAATCAGCTCCCTTTCGCACTCCACAGCTTCGCGGCGACATGGCCGTAACCGTCGGCTGCGTATTCGATATCGGCCAGGTATTGGCACCAATCCAGCGTGCTCAAGTCGTGTAACGGCTGCACGAATTCGATGGTCCAGGTCAGCGTGCTGCCCGGTGCCGGTTTCTTCAGATACGGCAACAGCGCCGGTGGCCAGGCATCCACCAGCGCCAGCAGATGCGCCTCGTTGACCGGCTCCTCTTTGACATCCCCACGCAAGCGCACCCAGCCGCCCATCAAGCGCGATGGCGTGCCGGAGAACGGAATCCCGCCGACGCTCCAGCGCATCGCCAGATGGCGCAGGAATTCCGGGGTCACGCCTTTGATGTAGGGCAGCTCCTGGCATTCGTCCCAGTGTTTCATGGTGGGCGCCGGGTAGGCTTCGACGGCGACTTCCGAAGGCCGCGAGGCACCGAAGCTGCCCTGAATGATCGTCACCACCTGACCATTCTGCATGGCGCGGCCCAACACTTGGCTGACGGCTTTGCCTTCACGCAGCACGTCGACTTCGAAACTCACCGGCACCTCCGGCTCGACCGGGCCGACAAAGGTAATCGCCAGCGAACGCACCGGGCGCTCCGTCGGCACCCTGGTACGCATGACTTCAAATTGCAGCGCAGCCACCAGCCCGCCAAAACTGGCGCGGCCCTGCCCCCATTCGGCGGGGATGGTCACTTCAGGTTGTTGGCGGACAGCATCAAGCAGATCGCAAAAGCGCATGGCAACCTCGGAAAACGAAAAAGGGATGCGCGGATCTTAACCAGCGCAGGGCGGCGGCGCAGCGTCTATTCCGGTCAAATGGGCTGACAGATAGGCCTTGCGCCAATATCCGTCACGCCGAAATCCCATGTAGGAGTGAGCCTGCTCGCGATAGCGATTTATCTGACAATGAATTGTCGACTGACAGACCGCTATCGCGAGCAGGCTCACTCCTACAAGGGGATGCGGCGATATCAGGATTTGAAACACGTCGCGCTGAGTTTTTCCAGCACTCGATCGGCCTTCAGCTCTGCCTTGATCAACCCTGCCTGCCAGGTGGCCACGCACGGTTGCAGATCGGCCTCCTGCTCGGCGCGCGCCAGCCATTGCCAGCAATCGTGCCAGTCGCCCAGTGCGCCTTGCGCGGATTTCAGGCGTTTGTAAGCCGGTTTCGGCAAGCGATCCAGCTCGGGATAGGCTTCGATGCCATAGCGCACGCGCTTGATCAGCAGGCGCAGACGATGGCGGTCATGGGCGGGATCGTGCAGCGCCGCGTCGAGCTTCTGCCATTGTTTGCCCAAGCGTTTTTCAATGCGTTTATCCAGATCCTTGAGCAAGCCCTGACGCTGGGACGCGCGCAAAAAGCGTGGAAAAGCGTCAAGAATCATCAGCAGCGAAGCCAATTCCGCACTCGCCGCCAGCGCCGGATACGCCTCGGCCATCTGCGCCAGACGCCGCTGCGCAGCCTCAGGTTGGTCATGCTCGAGCAGATACGCCGCCAGCACTTCGCGATCACGCCACGGCGTGGTCAGCTCGCCCACCGCCGAAGCCGCCGCCTCCAGCTGCTCGACACCCGGCAAGCCGCGCAACGGCCGCAACAGACTGCGCAAGCGCCGCACCGTAGTGCGCAAATCATGCAACGCCTCCGGATCAGTACGCGCAGTCAAGCGCGCCTGACAGGCCAGCAGCCGCACATCCAGGCTCAACACATGAGCCACCAAGCGATCGATCATGGGGGTCTACTCCGTAGACAGCTTCAAGTTGCAAGCTGCAAGCTTCAAGCTGAATGGGGTCGCTTTGAGCTTGCCGCTTGCAGCTTGAAACTTGCAGCTGCTTTTTTATCTTCCTGCGCGGGATTCGCGAATGTAGAAACGGGCTTTCTCGGCTTTCTTGCTGCAGCCTTCGAAGCCTTCGAATTGTTGCTGGGTCTTGGCGGCGGTCAGCAGCGACAGCGCTTTGGAATAGCTGACGGTGCCGGCGAAGCCTTCGGCCTTGGCCAGGTCCAGTTCGTGCCAGGCCGCGTCGAGTTGGCTGCCGCAGCTGTCGCGGTACGCGGTTTTGCCGGCGCAACCGGCCAGAACCAGAGCCATCAACGGTACACAGATCCAGGCTTTCATCACTCACACCTCAAGGTAGGTCAACAGTCGTGCAGGTAAGACGGTCAAGCGGCGAAAAAGTG
Source organism: Pseudomonas sp. B21_DOA (assembly GCA_030544685.1). NCBI lineage: Bacteria > Pseudomonadati > Pseudomonadota > Gammaproteobacteria > Pseudomonadales > Pseudomonadaceae > Pseudomonas > Pseudomonas sp. B21_DOA. Next base: position 5,113,578 of record CP086683.1, read on the forward strand.
CCTCGCTGACCGGTCAAACCACGTGGCGCAGAGCATAGCGCGCAAGCTTGCACCGCGAACGAAAAACGACGTCACCGCTTCGCGCAACGACCTTGGCGATTGAGCCGCTTGGCCGATGCGTGCATTGTGCAGGCTTGTCCGGAGGAAGTTTGATGAAAAAGCGTGTCGCACTGGTGCTGGGCTCCGGTGGCGCCCGGGGCTATGCCCATATCGGCGTTATCGAAGAAATTGAAAAACGCGGCTACGACATCGCCTGCATTGCCGGCTGTTCGATGGGCGCGGTGGTCGGCGGGATCTATGCCGCCGGCAAACTGGATGAGTACCGGCGCTGGATCGAAAGCCTTGATTACCTCGACGTGCTGCGCCTGGTCGATGTGAGTTTCCGTCTCGGCGCGATTCGCGGTGAAAAGGTCTTCGGGCAGATCCGCAAGATCGTCGGCGAGATCAATATCGAGGACCTGCGCATCCCCTACACCGCCGTCGCCGCCGATCTGACCAACCAGCAGGAAATCTGGTTTCAGGAAGGCTGCCTGCACCAGGCCATGCGCGCCTCTGCGGCGATTCCCAGCCTGTTTACCCCGGTGATGCAGGGCAACCGCATGCTGGTCGACGGCGGCATTCTCAATCCGTTGCCGATCGTTCCGGTGGTGTCGAGTCACTGCGATCTGATCATCGCGGTCAACCTCAACGCCACCAACCAGCGGCAGTACAAGTTGCCGGTGATCGAGCGGCCAGCAGCGTTTCGTTCGCGCTTCGACAGCCTGATCAACTCCCTGGGTTCGAAGTTGCCATTCCGGCGTAAACAGGCCGAGCAATTGTTGAAGCTGGAACAGGAAGCCCTGCGCGCCGAGGCGGCGGAGATCAATCCGTGGCTCGAAGGCGTCGAGCCGGAAAGCCAGCAACCGGCCGCCGCCCCGGAACGCGAGGGTGCACCGAAATCCGCCACCGGTTCGTTCATCATCGATAACGTCGGGCCGGCGTCGTTGCTGGATCTGATCAACCAGAGTTTCGAGGTCATGCAGACCTCACTGGCGCAGTACAAGATTGCCGGGTATCCCCCGGATATCCTGATCAACGTGCCGAAGCGGGTGTGCCGGTTTTTCGAGTTCTACAAGGCGCCGGAATTGATCGCCCTGGGGCGGGAAATTGCCAGTGATACGCTGGATCGGTATGAGCAGGAGCAGGGTTAATTACCTGAAGGCTGTGGGTGAATGTTCCGGCCTCATCGCGGGCAAGCCCGCTCCCACAGGGTTCTCGGGGGAATGAAATCTGGGTGATACATAGCTCACTGTGGGAGCGGGCTTGCCCGCGATGGCGCCCGACCATACAACACAAAACTACAACCCATCAGCACTCAACAACCGATACCCCACCCCCGCCTCAGTCACGATAAACCGTGGCCGGGTCGGGTCATCCGCCAGTTTCTGGCGCAGATGCCCGACCACGATGCGCAGGTAATGACTGTCCTCGGTGTGCGTCGGCCCCCAGATATCCTTGAGCAATTGCTGCTGGGTGATCACCCGCCCCGGATGCCGCGCCAGTTGCGCGAGCACGGCGTATTCCTTGCGGGTCAGGGCGACTTCAGCGCCATCGAGCAGCACGCGCCGATAAGCCAGATCCACGGTCAACGGGCCAAAACTCAGCGCCGCTGGCTGCGCCTCCCCGCTGGTGCCTGACGCAACAAAGCACGAACACGGGCGAGAAATTCCTGGATGCCGAACGGTTTGGTCACGTAGTCGTTCGCGCCGCCATCCAGCGCTTCGACCTTCTGCCCTTCACTGGCACGCACCGACAACACCAGCACGGGCGTGGTCGCCCACTCGCGCAACTCGCGCAGCACCTGCTGACCGTCCATATCCGGCAGGCCGAGGTCGAGCACCACCAGGTCCGGTTTGCTCAGCGCGGCTTGCGCCAGGCCTTCGGCACCGGTGCCGGCCTCGAGCACTTTATAGCCCTGTGAAGCGAGGCTGATGCGCAGGAATTTGCGGATCTGCGGTTCGTCGTCGATGACCAAAATGGTCGCGGTCTGGCTCATGAATTCACATCAACACAAAAGAGTCGCAAGAGAGTAGCGCAGTCGACTTCATGCTTCACCGTCCATGCCCGGCTGCGCCTGCAATGGCAGGTGCAAGGTGATGCAGGTGCCACGCCCGTCGATGCCGTCAGCCACGGAAATATGCCCACCGTGAGCGCCGACCATGCCCTGACAGATCGCCAGTCCCAACCCCGTGCCCTGCCCGCCGCGATCTCCGCGCGCGGCGGTGTAGAACATGTCGAAAATCTTCGCTCGGTCCTCTTCGGGAATCCCCGGGCCTTCATCGCTGACCGAAAAGAAAATCTGCTGCTCATCGGCGCCGGCACGCAATTGCAGGCGGCCGTGGCTGGGCGAAAAGCGCGCGGCGTTCTCCAGCACGTTGACCAGCGCCTGTTCGATCAGCGCCGCGTGCACATACAGCAGCGGTAATTCGGCCGGTACTTCGGTGCTGACGTGCAGCGGCGCCAGTACGGCGCGCAGGCGATTGAGCGAACTGCCGACGATATCGGCCGGCGATACCCAGTCCCGCGCCAGCTTCAAGGCGCCGTGGCCGAGCCGAGTCATGTCGAGCAGGTTCTGGATGTAGCGGTCGAGGCGTTCGGCCTCATCGCGGGTGCCTTCGAGCAACTCGCGGCGATCCTCCAGCGGGATCGCTTCGCCGAGAGCCAACAGGCTATCGATACTGCCGCGCATGGCCGTCAGCGGTGTGCGCAAATCGTGGGACACCGAGGCCAGTAAGGCGCTGCGCAATTGTTCGGTTTCGCCGTGCAGACGCGCCGCTTCGAGGTCATCGGCCAATTGCGCGCGGGCCAGGGCTTGCGCCAACGGCTGGCTCAGCGCAGTGAGCAAACGTCGGCGCTGACCGCTCAAGCTCTGGCCTTCCTTGGCGCAAACACCAAGCAACGCCAGCGGCCCGTCCTCGACCGACAACGGCCACCACCACCAACGCCCCAGCGGCAAGGTGCCGGTGCCCTTGCCCGCCGGTTGATCGTGTTGCCAGGCCCAATCGGCGGCGGCGCGTTCGGCCTCGGTGAATTGCAGCGGTCCGCCGGTTTCGACCTTCCAGCCGCCCTGCCCGTCGCGGTCGAGCAGGCACAATTGCAAATCGCTCCAGCCTTCGAGGTGTTGCGCAGCGGCGCTGACTACGGCTTGGCGATCGGTCGCGGCGGTGAGTTTGCGCGACAGGTCGAGCAGTTCGCTGGTTTCTTCCTGGGTGTCGCGCAAGGCCTGCAATTGTCGCCGCTGCCGTGCTGCGAGATTGCCGGTGAGCGCCGCCATCAACAGGAAAAACAGCAGCGTCAGCACGTCTTCTTCGCGCTGGATGCTGAACGAGAAATTCGGTGGGATGAACAGAAAATCGTAGGTGAGAAACGACAGCGCCGCACAGGCCAGCGCCGGGCCGAGGCTACTGCGCACCGCCACCAGCAACACCGCCGCGAGAAACACCAGCGAGATGTTCGGCAGCGGCAACACGCTCGACACCGCCCAGGCCAACGCGCTGGCCAACAACGTCGCCACCAGCGCCAGCGCGTAATCGAACCACACCAGCGTCACTGGATTGCGCGGGCGCGGTTGATGCTGTTCGTGGTCACTGTCGAGGACGTTGATTTCCAGACCGTGCGCCTGACGCAGCAGGCGCGCCGCCAGGCCTCCGCCGAACAAGCGACGGCGCAAGCGTGGCCGCGACTGACCGACCAAGAGCAGACTGGCGCGGCGTTCGCCAGCGTGCTGAATCAGGGTTTTCGCCACTTCGCCGGCCCGCAACAGCACCACTTCGCCGCCGAGACGTTCGGCCAGTTGCTGGGCGCTTTGCAGACGCAAGCGTGATTGCTCATCCCGAGCGCTGCCGTTGTCGACATGCACCAGACTCCACGGCAGATGCCGGCGCTGGGCGACGCGACTGGCGTGACGCACCAGCCGTTCGGCCTGCGCATCACCATCGACGCCGACCAGCAAACGCCCGCGCACAGCCGGCGCGGCCTGACCGAGTTGGCGATAGCCTTGGGCGAGATCGTTGTCGACCTGCGCGGCAGCGGTCTGCATTGCCAGTTCACGCAGGGCGGTAAGGTTGGTCTGGGTGAAAAAAGCGTCGATGGCGGCGCGGGCCTGCTCCGGTACGTAGACCTTGCCTTCGCGCAGACGCTCGAGCAATTCACGCGGCGGCAGGTCGATCAGCAGCAGCTCGAAAGCTTCCTGCAAGACCCAGTCCGGCAGGGTTTCGCGCACCTGCACGCCGGTGATGCCGCGCACCTGATCGTTGAGGCTCTCCAGGTGCTGGACGTTGACCGTGGTGAACACGTCGATGCCGGCGGCGAGCAGTTCCTGAATGTCTTGCCAGCGCTTGGCGTGGCGGCTGCCGGGGGCGTTGCTGTGAGCCAGTTCATCGACCAGCACAAGCTTCGGCTTGGCCGCGAGCAAGCCGTCGAGGTCCATTTCTTCGAGCAGCACGCCACGGTATTCGCTGCGCACCAACGGTTGCTGCGGCAGGCCGCCGAGCAAGGCTTCGGTTTCGGCGCGGCCATGGGTTTCGACCACGCCGGCGAGAACCTTCACGCCTTGGCGCAGTTGCGTGTGCGCGGCCTGGAGCATGGCGTAGGTCTTGCCGACCCCGGGCGCCGCCCCGAGAAAAACCTTGAGCCGGCCACGGCCAGCGCGGGGCAGGTCTGCTAACAATGCGTCGGCGCGGCCGGAGTCGCTCATGCTGGGGATGCTCTCTTTCTTCTGAGGTTTGATCGTTCCCACGCTCTGCGTGGGAATGCAGCCCGGGACGCTCTGCGTCCCATAAAAGCAGACGCAGAGCGTCTATTGATGCATTCCCACGCAGAGCGTGGGAACGATCGGTATCAACTGAATTACAGGTTTTGCAGTGCCAGGTTCAGCTCCAGCACATTCACCACCGGCGGCCCCACCAGCGGTTGTTCGATGTGCTGGTCGAGCAATTGCTGCAAAGTCGATACCGGCAGGTTGCGCGCCGCCGCGACACGCGCCAGTTGATAGGCAATTGCCGCCGGTGGCAAGTGCGGATCGAGGCCGCTGGCGGAGGTGGTCAGCAAGGCCAATGGCACCGGCCCCTGCCCAGCGACCTGTTGTTTTTGCGCGTCTTCGATCACGCGGGTCGCCAGGGCCGGATTGCTTGGCGCGAGGTTGCTGGCGCCGCTGGCGACCGTGGCAAAAGCCCCGGCGGATGGCCGTGGGTGGAACCAGTTGTCACCGCTGAAATCCTGGGCAATCAGCGACGAGCCGCGGACTTTGCCGTCGGCGTCGTGGATCAGGCTGCCGTTGGCTTGGTCGGGAAAGGCGACCTGGGCGATGCCGGTGACCGCGAGTGGATAGGCGACGCCGGTGATCAGGGTCATTAGCGCTAACAGGGTCAGGGCCGGGCGTATCATTGTGGACATTTCAAGATCCTCGAATTCGTTGGACAAACTTTTGCCGGGTGTCAGGGAGATCTTTTCCCCTCACCCCAGCCCTCTCCCCAAGGGGGCGAGGGAGAAAGGGAGCCGATCTTCATGCTGTTCAAGACCTGAGTTCGGCTCGGAATTTCAGGTCGGCGAACCTCGCACAAACACCTCGGTCAGTCCCCTCTCCCCCGGGAGAGGGCTAGGGTGAGGGGCTCTTTTCAGCCTCACACCAGATGCAACGCCGTAAGCAGCATGTCGATCACCTTGATCCCCACGAACGGCACGACAATCCCGCCGACGCCATAGATCAGCAGATTGCGCCGCAGCAACGCCGCCGCACTCGCCGCCTGCACGCGCACGCCGCGCAATGCCAGTGGAATCAGCACAACGATGATCAGCGCGTTGAACACAATGGCTGAGAGAATCGCGCTCTGCGGACTGCTCAGATGCATGATGTTCAGCACGCCCAGCTGCGGGTAAATCGAGGCGAACAGCGCCGGCAGAATCGCGAAGTATTTGGCGATGTCGTTGGCGATGGAAAAGGTCGTCAGCGCGCCACGGGTCACCAGCAATTCCTTGCCGATCTGCACCACGTCGAGCAGCTTGGTCGGGTCGCTGTCGAGGTCGACCATGTTCGCCGCTTCGCGTGCCGCTTGCGTGCCATCGTTCATGGCCATGCCGACGTCTGCCTGGGCCAGCGCCGGGGCGTCGTTGGCGCCGTCGCCGCACATGGCGACCAGGCGACCGTCGTTCTGCTCGTGACGAATCCGCGCGAGTTTCTTCTCCGGCGTGGCTTCGGCGAGCACATCGTCGACGCCGGCTTCAGCGGCGATCGCAGCAGCGGTCAGCGGGTTGTCGCCGGTGACCATCACCGTGCGAATCCCCAGTTTGCGCAGCTCGGCAAAACGCTCGCGGATGCCTGGCTTGACCACGTCCTTGAGATGGATCGCGCCAAGCAATTTGCCGTCAGCACAGACCAGCAACGGCGTGCCACCGCTCTGGGCAATCTTGTCGATTTCCCGCGCCAGCGCCGGGGCCAGATCGCTACGCTGTTGACCGAGAAACGCCAGCAGCGAATCCACCGCGCCTTTGCGATACACGCGGCCCTGATAATCGACGCCGGACAAGCGGGTTTCCGCGCTGAACGGCACGGCGGTCAGGGTTTCCGGGGCCGGCTCCGGCTGCGGATGCAGGCCACGAAGGAACTCGACGATCGACTTGCCCTCAGCGGTTTCATCGGCCAGCGAGGCGAACAGCGCGCCTTCGGCCAGCTCACGGCCGGTCACACCCGGCGCGGCATACACCGCGCTGCAACGACGGTTGCCGAAGGTGATGGTGCCGGTCTTGTCGAGCAACAGCACGTGCACGTCACCCGCCGCCTCCACTGCGCGACCGGACTTGGCGATCACATTCAGGCGCACCAGCCGATCCATCCCGGCGATACCGATGGCCGACAGCAGACCGCCAATGGTGGTCGGGATCAGCGTGACCAATAACGCCACGAGGAACACCAGCGGCAGGTTGCCATTGGCGAAATGCGCGAACGGTTGCAGGGTGACGACCACCAGCAGAAAAATCAGGGTCAGGCCGATCAGCAGGATATCCAGCGCCACTTCGTTGGGGTTTTCTGGCGTTTGGCGCCTTCGACCAGGGCGATCATGCGGTCGAGAGTCGATTCACCAGGGTTGGTGGTGATCTTCACCAGCAGCCAGTCGGACACCAATCGCGTGTTGCCGGTGACGGCCGAGCGGTCGCCGCCGGACTCGCGGATCACCGGCGCCGATTCACCGGTGATCGCCGCTTCGTTGACCGCCGCGATACCTTCGATGACTTCGCCGTCACCGGGGATCATTTCCCAGCTTCGACACGCACCACATCGCCCTTGCGCAGATTGGCAGCCGGCACGATCTTGAAGCTGCCATCGGCTTGGCGGCAGCGGGCGCTGAGGCCTTCGCTGCCGGCCTTGAGGCTGTCGGCGCGAGCCTTGCCACGACCTTCGGCCAGGGCCTCGGCGAAGTTGGCGAAGAGCACGGTGAACCACAGCCACAGAGCGATTTGCGCGGCGACGAAGGTCGGCACGTCGGCATCCGGAAGGAAGCACAGCACAGTGGTGAAAATCGCCGTCAGTTCGACCACCAGCATCACCGGCGAACGCGCCAGTTGTCGTGGGTCGAGCTTGACGAAGGCTTGCACCAGCGCCGGACGCCACAGGGCCGAGATCGCGGTTTTGGCTTGTTCCGGCGCTTTGACGGCGGCGGGTTTGATTGCAGGCATATTCATGATGGATTCCTTAGAAGCCCATACTTAAATGTTCGGCGATAGGACCGAGCGCCAGCGTCGGCAAGAACGTCAGGCCGCCCACCAGCAAAATGGTCACGGTCAACAGGGTCACGAACAGCGGGCCGTGAGTCGGAAAGCTGTTCTGGCCGACCGGTGCGCTTTTCTTCATCGCCAGGCTACCGGCCAGTGCCAGCACTGGGAGGATGTAGCCGAAGCGGCCGATCAACATGCCCAGGCCGAGCATCAGGTTGTGGAACGGCGTGTTCGCGCTGAGGCCACCGAACGCCGAGCCGTTGTTGGCGCTCGCCGAGGTGTAGGCGTAGAGCAACTGACTGAAACCGTGCGGGCCGGGGTTGCTGATGGTTGCCGCAGCGCTGGGAATCGTGGCCGCAATGGCGCCGAGCACCAGCACGCCGACCGGCATCACCAACAAGGTTACGACCAGCAATTGCACCTCACGCGCTTGAAGCTTCTTGCCGAGGTATTCCGGCGTCCGACCGATCATCAGGCCGGCGAGGAACACCGCGATCAGCACGTTGAGCAACATGCCGTAGAGCCCGGCGCCGACCCCGCCGAAGATCACTTCGCCGACCATCATGTTGACCAGCGCGACCATGCCGCTCAGCGGGGTGAGGCTATCGTGCATGCCGTTCACCGAGCCGTTCGAAGCCGCCGTGGTAGTCACCGACCACAGCACCGTCGCGGTGGTACCGAAGCGCGCTTCCTTGCCTTCCAGCGGTGCAGTCTGCTCAACGGCGGCGTTGTTCAGGGTCGGATTCGGCTGATACTCAGCCCACAACGACGTCGCACCGGCGATCAGGAACAACGCCAACATGCAGGCGATGATCGCGCGGCTCTGACGCAGATCCTTGACGTAGTGGCCGAAGGTGAACACCAGTGCCACCGGGATCAGGATGATCGAAGCGACTTCGAACAGGTTGCTCCACGCGGTGGGGTTCTCGAACGGATGCGCCGAGTTGACGCCGAAGAAACCGCCACCGTTGGTGCCCAGTTGTTTGATCGCAATCTGACTGGCGGCCGGGCCGAGCGGGATCACCTGATCGACGCCTTGCAGGGTCACGGCATTTACATACTGGGCGAAGGTTTGCGGCACGCCCTGCCAGACCAGATACAGCGCCAGCAACAGGCACAGCGGCAGCAGGCCGTAGAGGGTGGCGCGAGTCATGTCGACCCAGAAATTCCCCAGGGTTTTCGTCGATTTGCGCCCGATGCCACGGCACAACGCGACCAGCACGGCGAGGCCAGTGGCGGCGCTGACGAAGTTCTGCACAGTGAGGCCGACCATCTGACTCAGATAGCTGAGGGTCGCTTCGCCGCTGTAGGACTGCCAGTTGGTGTTGGTCATGAAACTGACCGCGGTGTTGAACGCTTGGGTCCATTCCTGGCCCGGCAGGTTTTGCGGGTTTAGCGGCAGGTGATCCTGGAACAGCAGAATCGCAAACAGCAGCAGGAAACCGGCAAGGTTGAACGCCAGCAATGCCAGCGTGTACTTCTGCCAGCTCTGCTCCGCCTGCGCATCGACCCCGGCAAGACGATAGCAACCGCGCTCGACCGGGCCGAGAATCGGCGTCAGCCAGGTGCGCTGGCCCTCCATCACCTTGTAATAGAAGCGCCCAAGGAACGGCGCCGGCAGCAAGACCAGCGCAAAAACCCGAGGATCAGCCAATAGTCATAACTGTGCATAGCCGCTCCTAGTTCCGGTCCGCGCGCAATAGCGCAACCAACAGATAAATGAACAGCCCCACTGCCAACAGCAGTGACACCCCGTCCAGAACGCTCATGGAAGATCTCCGTGTTACGGCGTATTGCCGTGTGTGCAGCGATTGTCGGGAAGGAGGCTGTAAAGGAACGAGAGCGAGGGGTGTGGCGGGGCATAAAGAAAGCGTAAAGAGTGGGTTTATGCCGGCGTTACAGCAGGTTTTGCAGCGTCAGGGCGGCCCTCATCGCGGGCAAGCCCGACTCCCACAGGTTATGCGCTGGAATCAAATTCAGCGGACGACGCAGAAACCTGTGGGAGCGGGCTTGCTCGCGAAGACGGCATAACAGACTCCGCTGCTCCCAACTGGCGCACAAAACCCACACATTCAGCGCCAATCATCCCCGCTGCGACAGCTTTGAACTCATTACGACTTGTTTCAGCGTAATGGCACGTCCACTGCACATGCCCTCTCCCGAGCTTTCCAACCATTGCGGGAGCAAGCGCATGAACACACAACTCAAACCCACGCTGGGCACGTTGCACCTGTGGGGCATTGCCGTGGGGCTGGTGATTTCCGGGGAATATTTTGGCTGGAGTTACGGCTGGGGCGTGGCCGGTACGCTGGGATTTCTGGTGACTTCATTCATGGTCGCGACCATGTACACCTGCTTTATCTTCAGCTTTACCGAACTGACCACCGCGATTCCCCACGCCGGCGGGCCGTTTGCCTACAGCCGCCGCGCGTTTGGCGAAAAAGGCGGATTGATCGCCGGACTGGCCACACTGATCGAATTCGTCTTCGCCCCGCCAGCGATTGCTCTGGCGATAGGCGCTTACTTGAATGTGCAATTTCCGGCACTGGACCCGAAACACGCGGCGGTCGGCGCGTACATCGTGTTCATGGGCCTGAACATTCTCGGAGTGAAACTGGCCGCGACGTTCGAGCTGATCGTCTGCGTGCTGGCGGTGGCTGAGTTGCTGGTGTTCATGGGCGTGGTCGCGCCGGCGTTCAGCTTCAGCAACTTTGCACTGAATGGCTGGGCCGGTTCTGACGTCTTCGGCGCACCGGCGATTGCCGGGATGTTCGCGGCGATTCCCTTCGCGATCTGGTTCTTCCTCGCCATCGAAGGCGCCGCCATGGCCGCCGAAGAAGCCAAGGACCCGAAACGTACGATCCCGAAAGCCTACATCAGCGGCATCCTGACCCTGGTGCTGCTGGCCATGGGCGTGATGTTCTTCGCGGGCGGTGTAGGCGACTGGCGCACCTTGGCCAACATCAACGATCCGTTACCACAAGCGATGAAAACCGTGGTCGGCGACAACTCCGGTTGGCTGCACATGCTCGTCTGGATCGGTCTGTTCGGCCTGGTCGCCAGTTTTCACGGCATCATCCTCGGCTACTCACGACAATTCTTCGCCCTCGCCCGCGCCGGTTACCTGCCTGCCTCACTGGCAAAACTGTCGCGCTTTCAGACCCCACACCGGGCAATCATCGCTGGCGGCCTCATCGGCATCGCGGCGATCTACAGCGACGGCCTGATCAACCTCGGCGGCATGACACTCACCGCAGCGATGATCACCATGGCCGTGTTCGGCGCGATCGTGATGTACATCATGAGCATGCTCAGCCTGTTCAAACTGCGTAAATCGGAACCGAATCTGGAACGTACTTTCCGCGCGCCGTGCTATCCGCTGGTGCCGATGATTGCGCTGATACTGGCGGTGGTTTGCCTGGTAGCGATGGCGTGGTTCAACACACTGATCGGGCTGATTTTCCTCGGTTTCATGGCGGTGGGGTTCTGCTACTTCATGCTGACCGGGCAACTGCGCGCCGATGCGCCGGCGGATGCGATGTTGACCGGTTTGTGACGCCGTTCGGGTGTGCCGGGCATTAGCGGCCTAGAATGGAACCACTGCGAAGTCGTTTCGCTCAAAGGTGGTATGCAGCATCGCACGGCGAAGTCCTCGCCCGTCGAGCTGCCCTTAAGGAGAGCCGTTATGCCCTGGTATGCCTGGTTGATTCTGGTCGTTGCGATCGGCTCGATTGTTGGCGGATTGATGATGTTGCGCGACACCGCCAACAAGGTCGAACTGACCGATGAAGAACGCAAGCGCGTCGCACAGCGCAATGCCGAAGCGGACGCCAAGGACGCACAGGACCGCTGACACCAACCCCGCCGCCATGGCGGGGTTTGTTTTTCCAGCGCAATCGGACTTACCCGCCGGCTGTTTAGATTTTGGAAGTACAGTCACCATTTAATCTTCCGTGGTTAAGATGGCAGCATCGTCGCGGAGAGCTCCACATGCGTTACTCGCCAGATCACAAAGCCCAGACCCATCAGCGCATCATCAAGGAAGCCTCGGCGCGCTTTCGCAAGGACGGCATAGGCGCCACCGGCCTGCAACCGTTGATGAAAGCGCTGGGCTTGACCCATGGCGGTTTCTACTCGCACTTCAAATCCAAGGAAGAACTGGTCGAAAAAGCCCTGCAAGAGGCCGGCGAGCAAGTCGCGGGCCTATGCGAAGAAATCTTCGCGCAGGAAAACCCTTTGCAAGTATTCATCGACACCTACCTGTCAGAGTGGCATCAGACCTCGCCTCAAGAGGGCTGCCCGCTGCTGACCATTTCCTCGGAACTGGGCCTGCGCGGCCAGCCAAGCCCCACCAGTGACGAAGTCCTCAACGCTCGCCTCGAACAAATTCAAGGCACGCTCGAAGGCGAGAACAGCGCCGATCGCAGCATTGTCATCATGGCGACCCTGGCCGGCGCACTGCTGCTGTCACGCAGCGTCGCGAATGCCGACTTCGCTCAGCGCATCCTCGACGTCACCCGCGAACATCTCAAGCAATCGAGCGATTAACCTTCCCAGCGCTTGAACAGCACGCTCGCGTTGACCCCGCCAAAACCGAAGCCGTTGGACAAGGCATATTCGATCGCCATCGACCGCGCCTGACCATGGACGATGTCCACCCCTTGGCTCGCCGGATCCGGGTTTTCGAAGTTGAGCGTTGGCGGCACTACCTGATCACGAATCGCCAGGAGCGTGAAAATCGCCTCCAGCCCGCCGGCCGCGCCGAGCAAATGACCGGTAGCGGATTTGGTCGAAGTCACGGCGATCTTGTTCTGCGTGCCAAACAACGCCTTGATCGCCGCCAACTCGCCCAGGTCACCGACCGGCGTCGACGTCGCATGAGCATTGAGATGCTGCACGTGCTCCGGCGTCACACCGCCCTGAGCCAGTGCCAATTGCATCGCCCGGCGTGCGCCACTGCCGTCTTCCGGCCCGGCGGTCAGGTGATAGGCATCGGCGGTGGTGCCGTAGCCGACCAGTTCGGCCAGCGGTTTCGCCCCACGCGCCAGAGCATGCTCCAGCGATTCGATGACCAGCAGGCCGGCACCCTCGCCCATCACGAAACCGTCGCGCCCACTGTCGAAAGGACGCGAGGCTTTTTCAGGGTGTCGTTGTAACCGCTGGACAGCGCCCGCGCCGCCGCGAAACCGGCGAGACTGACGCGATCGATCGAAGCTTCAGCACCGCCACATACAGCGATGTCCGCCTCACCTGCGCGAATCAACCGCGCCGCATCGCCGATCGCCTGAACCCCGGCGGCACATGCGGTAACCGGTGCGCCCAACGGCCCTTTGAGGCCATGCTGGATCGACACATGACCGGCCGCGAGATTGACCAGAAACGATGGGATGGTGAACGGCGACAAACGCCGCGGGCCACGGCTGTCGGTGGTACGCACGGCATCGGCAATGGCACCGAAACCACCGACGCCCGAGCCGATGATTGTTGCGGTCCGCTCCTGGCTTTCAGCGTCCGCCGGATGCCAGCCTGCCTGCTCCAGCGCCTGCCGCGCCGCTTCCATGGCGAACATGATGAAGCGATCCATCTTCTTCTGTTCCTTGGGCGGCGTCGCACGATCCGGATCAAACCCGGCCTCGGCATCCTCCTCCACCGTCGGCACGCTGCCGCCGACCCGGGTCGGCAGATCAGCCACAACCGCGTCTGGCAGGTTGCGCAACCCGGAACGACCGGCCAGCAAACGCTGCCAGACGATTTCAACATCACTGCCCAAGGGTGAAACCAGGCCCATGCCCGTAACGACGACTCGACGTTGGTTCATATTGTGGTGACCCCTTATCAATTCAAAATTCGACGTGCATCGGTGTACTGCGATTCAGCTGCTGAATCAGTCCCGAGCGAAATTATTATAGGCATAATTAAGGCGCAATATGATACCCGTAATTTTCAGCGTTCAGGCATCGACCAGATCGGCACCCAATAAAAAGGCCGGTCAATGACCGGCCTCTCGGCGTTGAACTGTCAGCTTAGTTCACTTCCAGCTTTTCACGATTTCGATCCAGAATCGCCTTACCAATCCCCTTCACCTCCAGCAACTCATCCACCGACGCGAACGGACCATTTGTATCCCGATACGCAACAATCGCCTGCGCTTTCGCCTCTCCCACACCCGCCAACTCCTTTTGCAACGTTGCCGCATCCGCGCCGTTGAGATCGACCTTGGTAGTCTGGGAAGGCGCCGCTGCATCCATCAGCAAAGGCGCCTTCGGCGTCGGCGAAGGCGCTTCAGGTGCCGCAATCGCGGCGATCGAGGCACTGGTGAGGAAAGCAAAGATCAGCGAGTAGAAATAACCGGTACGCATAAGTGACGCTCCATCATCGTTTTAGAAAGCAGCTTTTCCCAAGCTGCTCTTCAAACGTAGGCCATGATGGAGCGAAGTCAAAAATGCGAGCGTTACAGGATGTGAAACAATCAAGGCTCGAGACGACGTTGCTGGTAGATCCAGTCAACGATCTCGCCATCGGGGGTGTAGCCGCTGACCGTTTCACGCAGGAGCTGGCGGACACGGATGTAGTCATCTCTCTCGACGGCTTTGAGCAATTCGCTCAGCCGCGCTTTCAACACATCCCAAGACAAATGGTCTTCGTTGGCACTCATGATCATCGGATGTGGGGTTGCGGCGACGTTGTCGCCAATCAGCAACTCTTCGTAGAGCTTTTCGCCAGGACGCAACCCTGTGAATTCGATGGAGACGTCGCCTTGCGGGTTGCGGTCGGAGCGGATACTCAGACCCGAGAGGTGAATCATTTTCTCGGCAAGCTCGACGATCTTCACCGGCTCGCCCATGTCCAGCACGAACACATCGCCGCCTTGTCCCATCGAGCCAGCCTGAATCACCAATTGGGCCGCCTCGGGGATGGTCATGAAATAGCGGGTTATTTTCGGATGGGTCACCGTCAGAGGACCACCAGATTTGATTTGGCTGTGGAACAACGGGATCACTGAACCGGAAGACCCCAGCACATTGCCGAATCGCACCATGGTGAAGCGGGTTTTGTTGACCCGTGAAACGTTGGCCTTGTCACCAAACAGGACTGGAGCGATCTCGTGGCTCAACGCTTGCAGAACCAGTTCGGCGAGGCGTTTGGTACTGCCCATCACATTGGTCGGGCGAACGGCCTTGTCGGTAGAAATCAACACGAAATTGGCCACACCTGACTGCAGGGCTGCCTGCGCGGTATTCAAGGTGCCGATCACGTTATTCAGCACACCTTCGGCAATGTTGTGCTCGACCATCGGTACGTGTTTGTAAGCCGCTGCGTGATAAACCGTGTCGACCTGCCAGGTTTTCATCACATCCAGCAACTTGTCCGGATGGCGAATGGAACCGAGGATGGGCAACAGACGCACCTTGACCGACTCCCTGCACCCACGCTGCTCCAGTTCGGACAAAATGCTATAGAGATTGAATTCACTGTGATCGAACAGCAGTAGTGTGGTCGGGCCCAAGGCAAAAATCTGCCGGCACAGCTCTGAGCCGATCGAGCCACCAGCACCGGTCACCATGACGACTTTGCCCCTGATGCAGCGTTGCAGCAGGTCCGGTTGCGCTGGCACGGCGTCGCGCCCCAGCAAGTCAGCGATGTCGACTTCCTGAATGTCTTCGACTTTCACCCTTCCGCTGGCCAGATCGGTGAAATTCGGCACGCTGCGGATATGCAGAGGAAAACCCTCGAGCAGGTTGAGAATCTCCCGCCGTCTGGCCCGGGTGGAGGATGGCAGGGCCAGCAGGATTTCCTGGGCGCCGGTAACGTCGATCATTTCCTGAATGTGCTTGGGCTTGTAGACATGCAGACCCGAGATCGATCGGTCAGCGATACTGGCGTCATCGTCAATGAAAGCCACCGGGCGCATGACCTTGCCCATGCGCAACGCGGCAACCAGCTGATTGCCGGCGACGCCGGCGCCGTAAATGGCAACCTTCGTCAAGCCGTTATCACGATTGGTGAAGGGCACATGTTGCGCTGCAGTAAACCAGTCCCCCATGAAGTATTGGCGCATACACAAGCGCAGTCCGCCAATGATGACCAGACTCAACCACCAGTAATTGAAAATGATCGAACGCGGTACAACGGCCTCGTGGTTGCTGTACCAGTACACGACAACGGCCAGGATCAGCGAAGAAAGACTTACCGCCTTGATAATGGCAATCAGCGCGTCATTGCCGAAATACCGCATGACAGCCCGGTACATGCCGAAGCGAATGAAAAGGGGGATAGCGACGACGGGGGCGCAGACAAACAGCCAGACATGCACTCTGAACGGGTTATACATGTCGTCGATGCCCAGGCGAACGATGAACGCCAGCCACAGGGCTGCCCAGACCAGGACGATGTCCGTTGCCACCTGAATCAGGCGTTTGCGTCGCCTCGGCAATGCGACGAGCCGCTCCCGAACCTTGTCCATCAACTCTTCAAACACTCAGTTTTCTCCCTTCAACTGCTGTATTCCTCTGCTGAACTGCTGGCATGCACTGTAAACCCAAATGACAGAGCCGTGACGCGGTGGCCTTTCAGTTCTTTTCCAGTTCGCCGGCGCGATATGCGATTGCAAGCCACAGCAGAGGAGCATAGGCGACAATAACGCCCAGGCTCCCGTCCAGTCCGAAATGCGTAACGGCCACGGCAATCGGCAACAACCAGAACATATTGATCACGGCAACGGTAATAGTGACGGGCAGATGACTGCCAAACCGACGAGAGGCATATTGATAGGCGTGACTGCGATGCGCCTCATAAACTTTATCGCCGCGCAGCAAGCGCCGAAATAGCGTGAATGTCGCATCGACAATAAACACGCCGAGCAGTATCAGCCAGCCCCATAGCAGCTCGGCACTCTGCCATGCCGCCTGCAGCGACAAGCCTCCCAGCACGATACCGAGAAATCCGCTGCCGGCATCGCCCATGAAGATTCGAGCGGGCGGAAAATTCCAGAACAGAAAGCCGCCGACGCACACCGCCAGCAGCAGCGGCGCCCAGACCACTTGCGGCCAACCACCCAGCCAGCCAAGCAGACAGGCGCCGAGGCATACGCAAATGGCCTCGACACTGGCGATACCGTCAATACCGTCCATGAAGTTGTACAGATTGAGCAGCCAGACAAGATAAAACACCGCCAGCACATGACCGACAACACCCAGGTCGACCACCACGCCCCAGAACTGCAGGGCAGGGAGTCCGCCCATCCACCAGAGCAACCAGGTCGCCGCGGCAAAATGCCCCAGCAATCGCCAGCGTGCAGCGATGTGTCCATGGTCATCCATGAACCCAACCACGGCGACCAGCGCCCCGCCCCGGCGATAGCGATAAACGGCGCGAACGCAATCAAATCCCGCCACAGCAGATACACCAGCGCCAACAAGAACGTCAGAACAATCGCCACCCCGCCACCACGCGGGGTTGGCACCGAATGCGAGCTTCGCGCATTGGGAATATCCATAAGGCTTCTTGCCAGAGCGTAATGACGCAAAGCCCAGGTCAGTGTCAGGGAGAGAAGCGCAATGATCGCGATGAACCATCCGTAATTCATTTTTGGCGAGTATCCAGAAAATGCTGCGCCGTCAGGTTCAAGGCGCGATCAAGGGCCACCGGAGGCACCCAGTTCAATAGTTGGCGGTTCTTGCTGATATCGACCTGCAAAGAACCGAAGAGTCTTTGCGACAGCGCTTCACGGCCCAGCAATCTGGCCACACCGCTCATGAAACCGACGGAGACCGGCAATAGCCGGGCCGGTCTGCCAAGCGCGGTGCCGAGCCTGCGCAACAGCTGAGTGGTCGAGACATCTTCACCATCACTGGCCAGAAACACCTGATTTGCAGCTGCCGGGTGCTCGGCGCAGGTCAGCACCAGATCGATCAGATTATCGAGCGCCACCAGGCTGCGCCGATTGTCGACGGCACCGAACGGCAGTGGCACGCCGCGATATAGCCAGCGCATCATGCTGAGGAAATTGGCTTTGACGCTCGGGCCGTAGACCAGCACCGGGCGGATGATGACCACGTCCATGCCGGTGCCCGCGGCCAAAGACAGCAACGCCTGTTCGGCTTCGTGTTTGGAGATGCCGTATGGATCGACCGGCGCAGGTAGGTCATCGGCCGTGTACACGTGCCCGGGCGCAGTGCCCTCCCCGTTGACCTTGATCGAACTGACGAAGATGAAACGCCGCACTCCGGCCGCCGCGGCTTGCCGAGCGAGATCCAGAGTGCCTTGCACATTGGCTAGACGGAACGCTGCCAGCGGATCGGCGTCCACCTCGTTCATGATATGAACCCGCGCCGCGGTATGGATGACGCAATCGACGCCCTGCATTGCCTCCGATAGATCCTGCCCGCGGCCAAGACCGGACCACTGGACCGCATGCATGCGAGGATCCATAGCCGTTTCGGCGCGGCGCAGAGGGGCCACGACATGGCAGTCCGCTGACGCAAGCAATCGGCCGATCAATGCCCGGCCCACAAAACCGCTGCCACCCGTTACCAGAAATGTCTTGGTGCTCATGGGCGACCCTTGGAAGAAATGGATACTGCACACACTGCAGCGACGCTGTTGCAAGTGACGGAACCGCGCTTCTGGCGCGACGCCAGGAAAATCCGATCGGCTACCGCACGAGGCGGGCAGTTTATTGAATCGACGACTTCATAGCCACTTCTGTGGCGATAGCAGTCCTGCAAGCTGCATCTACCGCAAAGCCAAACACTGGCGCTAATTGCACTTTGCTGTTGGAGCGGGCTCAGGGTACGGATAGAATCCGTGCGGAAAAGTGATCGGAGCGCTCGCAGCTACAGGATTTCAGCTCCGCCATCACGTCAAATCTCGGCTAACACCGGCCAAAATCAAGATAGCAGACGCCTTTTGCTTCGAAATGGAGAGCACCCATGCAACAGATCAACAACCTCGCAGCGAAGATCGACAAGTTCAAGTCGCAGATTAACGCTTCGGTGCAGCGCGTGGTCGACAGCGGTTGGGTGGTATTAGGGCCGGAAGTCAAACGCTTTGAAACAGCATTCGCTGAGTATCTGCAGGCTGGCCATTGCATCAGCGTCGCCAATGGAACCGACGCCATCGAGCTGGCGCTCAAGGCACTCGGTGTCGCTGAAGGCGATCAGGTCGCTACAGTGGCCAATGCCGGCATGTACACCACCACATCGGTACTGGCCATCGGCGCAACTCCGCTGTTCATGGATGTCGACCTGGACACTCATGTGGTCACCTTGGCGAGCGTCGAGCAAGCGATCGAAGCCGGGGCCAAAGCCGTTGTCGTTACCCACCTGTACGGTCTCGCAGTGCCGGACATCAAGGCCATCGCGGCGTGCTGCGCGACGCACAAGGTTGCTCTGCTGGAAGATTGCGCCCAGGCTCATGGCGCCGAGCGCGATGGTCAACGCGTGGGTACCTTCGGGGACGCTTCCAGTTTCAGCTTCTATCCAACGAAGAATCTCGGAGCCTTGGGCGACGGCGGCGCTGTCGTGACCAATTCGGCTGCAATTGCCCAGCGTGTTGCGCAATTGCGCCAATACGGGTGGTCATCCAAGTATTGCGTGGAGCTCGCAGGCGCCCGCAACAGTCGCCTCGATGAAATGCAGGCGGCCATCCTGTCCGAATTTCTGCCGCACCTTGATGAGGGCAATGCGCGCCGCCGCGAAATCGCCCAGCGCTACCGCACCGAGATTCGCCACGGTGACATCAACCACTCGCCAGACACGGGCCTGGCCTCGGTTGCCCACCTGTACGTGATCAAGTCGCCGAAACGTGACGCTCTGCAAAAACACCTGCGTGAAGCGCAGATCGCCTCAGACGTGCACTACCCGATCCCCGACTACAAGCAGCCGGTATTCGGCCAACAGTTCGCCGGTCTCAACCTGGTCAACACCGAGCAACTGGCTTCGGTCATCCTCACGCTGCCTTGCTATCCGGAAATGACCGACGCCGAAGTCAGCAACGTGATTGCAGCCGCCAATGGATGGACTGCATGAGATATTCCGTCATCGTTCCAGTCTATAAAAACGCTGATTCGATTCCCCGGCTGATCCAGGCTCTGACCGACATGAACACCACACTCGAGAATCAGCTCGAGGTGGTGTTTGTGGTGGATGGCAGCCCTGATGACTCGTTCCTGTTGCTCAAACAGGCTTTGGGTAGCATGAAATTTTCTGCACAACTGCTCGCGCACTCGCGCAACTTCGGGTCGTTCCCTGCCATTCGCACCGGCCTGATGGCTGCCAAGGGTGATTATTTCGGAGTGATGGCCGCCGATCTGCAAGAGCCGCCAGAACTCTTGATCAGTTTTTTCAAGTCGCTGTCCAACGATGAATGCGACGTTGCCATCGGTACGCGCAATGCCCGCCAGGATCCGTTCTCCAGCCGGATGGCGTCGTCGATCTTCTGGGGCCTGTATCGCCGCCTGGTGGTGCACGACATGCCTGCAGGAGGGGTCGACATCTTCGGCTGCAACAAGGCGTTTCGCGAGCAGTTGCTGCAGCTGAACGAGTCGCGCTCGTCGCTGATTGCGCTTATTTTCTGGCTCGGCTTTCGGCGCAAGTTCATCGAATACGAACGGCAGACACGCCTGGAAGGCAAATCGGCGTGGACCTTCAAGAAGAAGCTCGAGTACATGATGGACAGTGTGTTCGCGTTTACCGATTACCCGATCAGACTGCTCACACGCATGGGCGCCATGGGCTCGCTCATTTCGCTGTTCATCGGCTTTATGGTGATCATTGCGAAATTGTCTGGAGCTATCGAGGTGCCAGGGTATGCCGCCACCATGCTGGTGGTGCTCTTGTTGGGCACACTCAATCTGCTCGGCCTGGGGCTCGTGGGCACCTATGCCTGGCGCGCCTACGAAAACAGCAAGCAGCGTCCGCTTGCCATCGTCTGCATGAAACTCGACAACAAGGAACATTCCAATGACTGAGCCGTTCATCCACTCCAGCGCCGATGTAAAGAGTTCGAAGATCGGCAAGAACACACGCATCTGGCAATACGTTGTGGTCTTCCCGGACGCGGTGATTGGTGACGACGTCAACGTCTGCTCGCACTCGCTAATTGAAAATGACGTGGTGATTGGTGATCGCACTACCATCAAGTCCGGTGTTTACGTGTGGGACGGCTTGCGGATCGGCTCCGACGTATTCATCGGCCCGAACGCCACGTTCACCAACGACAAATTCCCACGCTCCAAGGTATATCCGGAGACGTTTTCGCAGACGGTCATCCAGGACGGCGCCTCGATTGGCGGCGGCGCGGTCATTCTGCCCGGCGTCACCATCGGTACCGGCGCAATGGTGGGTGCAGGTGCGGTCGTTACCAAGTCCGTACCTCCGTACGCCATCGTGACCGGCTCTCCGGCCCGTATAACAGGCTACGTGGAAAACTCCGCATCCAGTGATGCCACCAAGACTCCTGCTGTCAAAACCCAGGAGCAGGATGATGCGGTAGTGCGTATCGGCGTCGGCGATGTCACCACCCACCGCTTCAAATACATTGCGGACATGCGCGGCGACCTGTCCGTAGGTGAGTTCCACAAGGAAATCCCGTTTACCCCCAAACGTTATTTTCTCGTGTTCAATGTTCCGAGCCAGAAAACCCGCGGCGAGCATGCCCACCACAAGTGCCACCAGTTCCTGATTTGCGTCAAAGGCAGCTGCGCAGTGGTGGTAGATGACGGCACCAACCGTGCCGAAGTGTTGCTCGACGCTCCGAACAAAGGCATCTATCTGCCGCCACTGACCTGGGGTATCCAGTACAAATATTCCGAAGATGCGGTACTGCTGGTGTTCACCTCGGACTATTACGAAGCTGACGATTACATCCGTGATTATTCAGAGTTCACCAAGCTGACTGCCAAAAAAGCGCGCCGTGACCACACTGAAAAACAATCCGCAAGTTCGCCGCTGGATCAGCTTCCTGATCGGCGGCGGGCTCAATACCGGAATAACCTACTGCCTCTATCTGTTGCTCAGCTATGTGATCAACTACCAGATAGCCTATGCGATCGCCTATGTTGCCGGAATAGTCTTTGCCTACTTCTTCAACTCGAAAGTCGTGTTCAAGGTCGAGCACTCGGTGATCGGCATGCTTGTTTATCCGACCATTTATCTCGTGCAGTACGTACTCGGCGCAGTGTTACTCAATGTGCTGGTCGAGCACTTGAATATGCACAAGGCTGTCGCACCGATTCTGGTCATATTACTTCTCCTACCCTCAAGTTACCTTCTAAACAAAGTCGTTCTTAAGGCAACTCATAAAACCAAGCCCGCGAAGGATTAACAGGCGCCCCATGACAACTACGAAACCGGCATTGCCTGCGATGCCAATTCATCCCTATAGCAGGTCGATGCTATGGCTCGCCCACTTGGCTCCGGCACTGCTGACCGTTGTGTTCATATGGCTGCCCTTCGGATTTTTGCTGACCGGGCTTATTGAGGAATGGGGTGTTATCGGCCTCTTCAGTAGAGCGGGACTGTTTTTCGTAACAGACATTTCAAGCCCCTTGCCTGCTCATGCCTTGCGACCCTTGACGGTATTTCCCCATGCGGTCGCTTATTTTCTTGACCCGAATAGTTTCAATTTCTGGCACATATTGCTGATGGTCGCACTGACGATCAAAGGCGCCTCATTGAGTTTGCTTACCACTCGGGTGACAGGCTCCATCAAATGGGGAATGTTCGCCAGCATTCTGGTCATTATTTACCCAGCCGACACGATGCAGCTCTCGTTCCGGGCGATCCACATCAATTGGGCATTGAGCCTGGTATTGATTGGCAGCGTCTTGCTGCTCGCAGCAACCGACCAGAACAGTAAACTCCGCGGGACACTCCTGAGCTTGGCTGCTGGCTTCCTGCTGGCTTGTGCCAGTGCAATGTATGAAGCCTCCCTGCTGCTCGTCGCCATTCCGTTTATGGTCGCGTTCGCACAGACGGGATTCAAGCGATTGTTTTCAAACCTGAAAGACAATTGCCTTTACTACGTGATCTGGGTTTCCGGCGCCCTGACATATATTGTTTATGTCATTCATACCGCGCCGCTGGTAAAAAGCTATCAAAGCGTGCTGGCTGGCGGCAGCGCACTGACGACGCTGATGACGTACTATCCCAACCTGTTCAAAGTGGGCTTGTTTCGCAGTATCTTCGGCGGCTGGATCGATGCACTGCGCATCACCCGCATCGAGATAATCAGTTATTGGTATCTGGTAGTTGCGACTGCAGTACTGATGGGACTGATTTATATCTTCTTGAAGAGATCGGTAAAAACCGTCGCATTCGAAGAAAAAGCGCTGACTTTGCAATCGTTTTACGGCTCGCCTTAATCGGCCTCGCCCTCATTTGCATCGGCTACGCTCCGTTTCTGCTGTCGCCTCCGCATATGGCGATCAGCCAACGGACCTTTTATTCGCTACACCAGGCGCCGTACTGTTCGCAGTTTCAATGCTCTGGGCTTTGAGCAAAGCATCCAAAGCACTGACCTCGGCAGGATTCGCCGCGCTCATCTTCACTGGCCTCGCCTTCCAGCTGTTCCAGTTTCACCATTACATTGAAATTTCCAGGCAACAACAGCTCGCGCTCAGGGACATTGTTCAAAATTTCGACGGCAACGCTGCTGATAAGACCCTGTTGATCCTCGACTACAACAATCAGCTCAATCATGTCTGGATGTTCTTGAATCCTGACTTGGCAAACGTTCTTACTTACATTTATGGCAAACCCGTCAACGACATCCAGGTTTGCTATATGCCCAGCCGCGAATGGCAAGCGCCAACACCTTCGGTGCAACGCAAGGGCACTTGCGAAGAGGGCAAAGATGACTGGACATTCAATTTTCCGTCGCCTGTTACTGGCCCAGGCATGGAGTTGGCACCTGCCACCCCGAGCATGAAGCTCTCCAAGTCGAAAGTGGTCACGGTGGTGGTCGGGGACAGAAAGCCGAACGCGGAAAATGGTTTATCGGCATCCTACCGCA
Organism: Pseudomonas sp. B21_DOA; assembly: GCA_030544685.1. Classification (NCBI taxonomy): domain Bacteria; kingdom Pseudomonadati; phylum Pseudomonadota; class Gammaproteobacteria; order Pseudomonadales; family Pseudomonadaceae; genus Pseudomonas; species Pseudomonas sp. B21_DOA. The sequence continues at coordinate 5,137,341 of CP086683.1, forward strand.
CGGAGCTGGAATCGGGCGATACGCCGACCAGCCTGCGCTACCGTGGAATTACCGAAACCAAACCGTGGTTTGATTTTTCAAATTTCGCGACCAATTGGCCAAAGACGAGTACTTCTGGGGCTTTGGCAACTGGTGGAATCTCGACCTTCCTACGGCTGGCTCTGGATGGCGCGACGCAGATTGGGAACCTCGCCGGTTCAATCACATTGCTACGGCCTGGATGAATGCACCGCAAGCGTCACTTTACTTCGATCTCGAGCCGAAAAACGCGCCTTACGTACTGAGCGGTTTTTTCGACGCGTTCCCGAACGAGGCGAGCCGCAGCAACATGAAGTTCAGAATTAACGGCTCAGAGATTCCTGTTGAATGGAGCGAGGTTGGAAAGTTCACCGGGGCAGTGGACCCTAAACTCTTGAAAACGGGACGCAATGTACTCGAGTTCGAGACGGTCCCCAACCATGATTACTACGGTTATTCTGCGCGGCTGGACTGGGTCAAGATCGCACCTGAATAACCCTGCCCCCCGCATCCTTGCCAGTTGAAAATGCAGATGCGGGGTTTATTCGAATTTATTTCACGTCGAGCCAGCAAACTCTTCGCTGAAACGGAGCAACAACATGGATGCGATGAAAATCGATACCCGCCCCCCGTCAGAGCAATCGGCAATGTACACCTTCAGACTAAGCGAAAGGTTCGTCGCCTTCGCACTGGCCACGCTACTGATGTTTATGGCCCAGCTTTACATCAACCCACAGACATTTCTGGGGGATGCCTATAACTATTGGGATCTGAGCTCAAAAATCTGGGATTTTTCATTTCCAAAATCTTTGCGCGGTTACTTTTATCCATTGCTGCTCTCGCCAGCGAGGATATTCTTCGACGCCTATCCTGAAACGGGATACCTGGCTGTCCATCTCATCCAGGCACTGGCCTTCTCCTACTCACTGTGCATTTCGCTGCCATACGTGTTCAGCAAGGTCATCGGGGGCAAAATCACCCTGCCACGCCGCCTGTTGGTGCCTGCGCTGGTAGCCATTTTCTTCCCGCCGCTGATTGCTTACACACTTAGCGACCTTCCCGCTTTCTGCCTGATCATTGGCGCGCTGGCCCTGATTCTCAAAGCAAGCGAGCAAAAGAGTGTCGCAAGAGCAATCGTCCTTATGATCGTGGCAGGGGTACTGGCATACGGGGCATACAATACTCGAACAATCTATCTGTTCACTCTCATTGCCTTGCTGCCGGCTATTCCCCTGCTCGCGCTTAAAAATCAATGCCTGCGTAAAAAAATACTGTTATTGGCATTCTTCGTCATCGGCTCGGCGATCGCAGCCATTCCTCAGTCTTTGATAAACAAAAGCACCTGAATTCTGCAACACCCTTGGTTGTCGCGAGCGTCAACGACGCTTCACTCTTCGCAAGTCAGCTTAAATGGGGAATTACCCTGCAGCGTTATGAAACAGGCCACGACACAGAGACCGGTGCAATCTTTCCTATCTTCTATCTCGATCCGATAGGAGTGCGATTAACTGAAGAATTAAAGTTTAAAGGTACTGTTCCAACACTACCGTGGTATTTCCAACTGCTCCTCTCGGAACCGGTTTCATTTCTCAAGATATACACTAAGCATTTTGTGAACGGGCTGGATGTTCGTGACTATGACACCTATACGAAAGTTCGCTCCAAGGAAAATGACATTCGCTCGGCGACCAGTATCGCGATCGCTCTGTTTGGCCTGATCTGCTTATTCCTTTTAGTGATTCAAAAATCGGACAACCGGGCGCAAGGCTTATATCGCATTGGCTGGCTGGCGGTTATTGTGTTGCCGGTATTCGCAATTCTTCCGGGCGCCATTGAGACCAGGTTTTTCTTGCCTCTGCATGTGATGGCTTACTGTGCGATTGCGTTTGGAGTTTCAAAACAGTGCGCACGGGCGACTTCGGCAAAAGTCCTGATTCCTCTGGGCATTTTGTTTGTGGTCGCCGTACCTATCGCGTTCATGATTGCAAAAGCTGCGATATCCAACCCGGTTTTTCAATTGAATTGAGAGTCGGATGTCAGTGTAAGGGCGTCGCGCGAGACGCCCTTGTATGCAGATTGAGACGACGCGCTCACGATCACTGTACGGAAGACTCCACGGCGCTTGTGCGAAGCTCTCGGACCTCAGGGTTTTCGCAGCAAGCGCCGATAGATTGCCGCGTACGCTGAAACCATGGATCGCGCAGAAAACACCTCAGAGTATCGACGCTGCGCATTCTCACCGAAGGCCTGAGCGCGCTCAGGAGCGTTCGACAACGTCAACATTGCGCTGGCAAGGGCACCGGAGTCTCTAGGCGGAACCACAAGTCCGGTCTCACCAGCAATGTTGATGAAGGTAGTACCCGAGCCGATTTCACAGGAAATGAGCGGTTTGCCGTACATCGCCGCCTCGAGCAGCGAAATGCCAAATGACTCCGAACGCAAGTGTGATGGAAACACAAAGGCATAACACAGCGTCAACAGCGCAGCCTTGTCCTCATCACCCAAGCCTCCCAGAAAATGCACATTGGCAAGGCCGAGCCGCGCAGCCTGCTCTTTAGTTCGGACTCCTGATGCCCGCCCCCGAGGATCACCACTGGCAAACCGCTGATCTTTGCCGCATCCAGCAAGTAATCGAGCCCCTTGTAATATCGCAAGGCACCGACGAACAGGAAGAACTTAGAACCCACCCTGCTCCGCCAGAAATCAAGCCTGGTTTCGGGGACGACCGGATAGGTAGCTCTGTCCAACCCATAAGGAATGATTTCGACCTTGTCGCGGAACCGTGACAGCACCGGACTGCTTTGTGCGTAGTTAGGTGAAGACGCCACGATACAATCCACGCTGGAGAGAAAGCGATTCATCAGTGGCTGATACAACTTGAGCAGTGTCTTTTGCTTGACGATATCGGAGTGATAACTGAGTACCGAGGGTTTGCCATGCCGAGTCGCAAAATGGACCAGGTCCATATAAGGCCAGGGAAGTGGTAATGCACCACATCAGCCTCTTTGGCCAATTGCGAAAAATCCTTGAACGCGGACAGAGAGAATCCCGTCGAGGCAACATGCATATCCAGCCTCGAGCGATGGGTCAGGTGATTACCCACTGTTTCATTACGAGCAGCGCCCCGTTCACTGAGGTACAGCACTTCGGAGCAAAACCCGTGTTCCGCGCCGCCTTGGGCTATCTGGAAAATGACCTGCTCGATCCCGCCCATCGTTTCCGGGTAATAGGTTTTGAAGAAGTGCAGAACCTTGATCATTTGGCGTCGATAACCTTTTGGTAGACCTGCAGGGTTTCTCGAGCACAACGCTCCCAGGAAAAGCCTTGCGCGTGCTTCATTCCCTTGATGACGGCGGCATCGCGCCAACACTGATCGGTCAGCCCGCGCTCGATAAGACCGGTCAGCGCTTCTACGTCCAGCGCGGCGCACATCAGCGCAGCATCACCCGCCACCTCGGGCAGCGAGGAGCTATTGGAGCAGACCACCGGCACCCCGGAGCTCATGGCTTCCAGAACCGGTAGACCGAAACCTTCATAAAGCGACGGAAACGCGAACAGACGTGCGCCGGCAAACAGCAGGGGCAAGTCTGCGCTGGGAACGAATCCGAGATAATGCGCCCAGCCTTCACGCCTGGCGCTTTCGAGCTTCTCGTGAATCGCGTCGTTGCGCCAACCGTGATACCCGGTAAGGATCAACGGCCAACGGGTTCGCAATGCAAGGGGCAATCGACCATAGGCGGCGAGCAACGTCTCGATGTTCTTGCGTGGCTCGATCGTACCGACAAAAAGCGTGTAGCCATCGGGCTTCAAGCCATGGCGTGCAAGCACATCGCGAAGCTCATGCGGCGCGCGAGGAAAGAACTCCGGAGAGCTGGCCAGCGGCACAGTATGGATTCGTTCGATGGGCCATGAAAAATAGCTGGCCAGTTCCTGTCGCGTGAATTCCGAATCAGTGATCAAAGCATCGGCCCTGACCAGCGTGGTTTTCAGCTCTTTTTGCAGATAACGGACTAACTGCGGCGCGTGACAATGCGCCCAGGTGAAGGGCGACAGATCGTGAAACGTTGCCACGCTGCGCCCGGCAAAAGGCGGCAGATAATAATTGGGGCTGTGGTAGAGAAAATCCCCATGCCCTTTCAGGGCAGCCTTGCGCAACATCGGCATCAACAGCCGATAAGCTTCCACTGCCAAAAAGTTCTTCTGCACCGCACGCTTCAAGCCGTAACCACTGCCGGACTCATTGGAAGCTGTGGGAAGTTCAGGCAGAAAACGTCGACCGGCAAAAAATTGCAGGTCGGTAATTTCGGGACTTTGCTGAAGTCTCAGCGCAAGTTCATAGGTATAGCGACCGATGCCAGTCAGCGGAAAGCGGATCGGCTCAACTGAAAGAACTAGCTTCATTTATTCCGCCGCAAGCATCCAGCTCAGAGTTTCTTCCAGTCTTGGCGTATCCCAGCCCTGAACCAGCTCACAAAGACGGGTATTGTCGCCGCAGAGAATTTTGACTTCGTTGGCTCGGACGAACGCCGGGTTCACTTCGACTGCAAGCTGATGCCCCGTGATAGCCGAACACATGTCGATCACTTCACGCAGGGAATGACTCTTGCCCGAACTCACATTGACCGTCTGGCCAACAGGCCGCGCCTCGATCAAACCGCGATAAGCCTTGACCACTGCACGCACATCACTGAAGTCGCGAGATACATCGAGATTGCCCAGCTCGATCTTGTCCGCACGTTGCCGGAAATGAGCGACGATCTTCGGCAGCAGAAAGCTCTCGGCCTGGCCGACACCGGTGTAATTGAAAGGACGCGTCACCACTATCGGCAAGCGGTTATGCCAAAGACTGGCCATGTATTCCATGGCCAGTTTGCTGACTGCGTAATCGTTGGCCGGCGCTGGCGGTGTGGTTTCACTGAGCAACCCCGCCGAAGCATTGCCATAGACATTGGCACTGCTTGCCAGCAGCACGCAGTCCGGCACCTTGCCACAAGCTGCGACGGCTTCCAGCAGGTGACGGGTGCCGATCAGATTGACGCGGTAGAACGTATCGGCCGCACCGTGAGCCACAAAGGCGAGTGCAGCCAGATGAATTACCACGTCGGGTTGAATAGTTGCCAGTAACTCGCGCAAGGCAGAACCGTCAGCCAGATCAACCTGATAATAGCCAGGTTCATCCGACGGTTGTGTACCCATCCCTATCACTTCATAGCCACCGGCCTTGAGCTCAGCAGCCATGTACCGCCCGGTGAAACCTTGAATACCTGTGATCAACGCGCGCTTACCGGCAATACTCATCAGAACGAAAACCCTTTCTCATTTCGACGCAGATCCGCCTCGACCATCATGCGGCACAGCTCTTCAAGCGTGGTTTTTGGCTCCCAGCCCAGCGCCGCTTTGGCTTTGGCAGGGTTGCCGATCAACAGCTCGACTTCGGTAGGACGGTAGAATTTCGGGTTGATCGTGACCAACACCTTGCCAGTCGCCAGGTCTGTGCCCTTCTCGTCTTCAGCCGCACCGCTCCAGGCCAGATCGATCCCGACAGCCTTGAAGGCCATGGTGACGAAATCGCGCACGGTTTCGGTACGGTTGGTCGCAAGTACAAAAGTATCCGGCTCGTCTGCCTGCAGCATGCGCCACATGCCTTCGACGTACTCTTTCGCAAAGCCCCAGTCACGCTTGGCGTCCAGATTGCCGAGTTCCATCTTGTCGAGCAGGCCCAGCTTGATCTTCGCCACGGAGTCGGTGATCTTGCGGGTAACGAACTCGCGTCCGCGCAGTGGCGACTCGTGGTTGAACAAAATGCCGCTGGTGGCAAAGATGTTGTAGGACTCGCGGTAGTTGATGGTCATCCAGTGCGCGTACAGTTTGGCAACGCCGTAAGGACTGCGCGGGTAGAAAGGTGTGCTTTCGATCTGGGGGATCGCCTGCACCTTGCCGAACATCTCGGAAGTCGATGCCTGGTAGAAACGCACTTTCGGATTGACGATCCGGATCGCTTCCAGAAGGTTCACACACCCCATGCCGGTAATGTCACCGGTAGTCAGAGGCTGATCGAATGACACGCCAACGAAACTCTGGGCTGCAAGGTTGTAAACCTCAGTCGCTTCAGTGGTCTGAAGCAGACGGATGCTGGCCGACAGATCGGTCAGGTCGTACTCGACCAGATGCAGATTGGGATGCTTTTCAATACCCAGCTCCTCAATGCGCCAGAAGTTGACAGAACTGGTTCGACGGTAGGTGCCGTACACCGTATAACCCTTTTCCAGCAGCAGTTCCGCCAGATAGGCGCCGTCTTGCCCAGTAATGCCGGTAACGATAGCTTTCATGCGAATCCTCTAAACTCCATTAGAGAGCCTTTGCCAGGCTCCGTTGTGTCATGTGCGCCCATTGAGCTCTAAGTCGAAGAGCCATGAAATCTTGCAGATCATACAGAATGCGGCTCGGAACGACGATACCAAAGCTGTTCGCCAGGCGTAACAGGATCATTATGCCAGCAGCCCATGACCTTCCTCCGCGTGTCGAGGATTGCATTCTGCCCGATCCCTGCCACGCCTACACGGATATATAAATCAAGAAGTTGCTGCTACTGATCGAAATCCTCCAGCTCGTGCGACAGGCAATAAAGAAATAACTCAGAAAGAGTGACACTCCCCGCACCCAAGCCTAAAATGGCGTGTTTTTTTGATCAACAATCTGGTGCTATTAATGCGCAATGGTTCAGTAAGTATCGCCGTGTCGGACATCATCGCCGCGACGAGACGGTACGCTTTAGTAGGGATGCTAGGCTGGCAGGACGTTCGCCAGCGCTATAGAAGGTCGGCACTCGGACCGTTCTGGCTGACTATCAGCATGGGCGTCATGATCGCCACCATCGGTGTGGTTTTCGGTCAGATTTTCAATTCTCCGATTCAGGAATTCCTGCCTTTTCTCGCGATCGGCATGATTCTCTGGAGCTTCATGTCCACGGTGATCACCGAAGGCTGCACCGGGTTCATTGCCGCCGAAGGCATCATCAAGCAATTACCGATCCCCCTGTTTGCCCACATCATGCGCATGATCTGGCGCAACATCCTGATTCTGGGTCACAACATCGTGATCTTTCCACTGGTACTGCTGGCCGTCGGCAAACCGCTGACCTGGTTGGCCCTGATCAGCATTCCGGGTTTTTCCTGGCACTGCTCAACTTGACCTGGATCGCCCTTCTGCTGGGCATTCTGTGTGCGCGCTACCGTGATCTGCCCCAGATTGTCGGAAGTTTGTTGCAAGTCGTGTTTTACCTCACGCCAATCATGTGGATGCCAAGCTTGCTGCCGCAACGGGCAGGTCTGTACCTGCTCGATCTGAACCCGGCCTACCATGTCATGTCGGTGGTTCGATCCCCGCTGATCGGGCAGTTGCCCACCGCTACCAACTGGTGGGTTTCCTGGGCATGGCCGTCGTCGGCTGGGCTTTCGCGCTCGTGGTTTACGGCCGTTACAAGCGCCGCATCGCATACTGGCTCTGAGAAGAACGACTAATGTCCTTGATCGAATTCAAAAATGTCTGTGTAGATTTTCCGATCTATAACGCGAACGGACGCTCGCTGAAAAAGCGTCTGATGCAAGTGGCTACCGGCGGTCAGTTAGGTGCGGATCAACAGGGCCGAGTGATTGTCAGAGCTCTCGAAGACCTGACTTTCACGCTCCGCGACGGGGATCGGGTCGGCCTCCTTGGACACAACGGCGCCGGCAAGAGCACGCTGCTGCGCTTGCTCAGCAGCGTGTACGAACCTTCCTCCGGCACCGCCGTGATCAAGGGAGAAATCGGCTCGTTGATCGACATATCACTGGGTACGGATCCGGAAGCGACCGGCCGGGAAAACATTTTCCTGCGCGGCGGCATTCTTGGCATGACCAAGTCGGAGATCGCCGAAAAGCTCGACGAGATCATCGAATTCTCCGAGCTTGGTGATTTTGTCGACATGCCGATCCGCACTTATTCGTCAGGGATGCACTTGCGTCTGGCGTTTGCGGTTTCGACGACGATAAAACCGGAAATTCTGTTGATGGACGAATGGCTTTCGGTGGGCGATGAAGGCTTCAAGCACAAAGCCGAAATCCGCATGAACGAGCTGGTGAAATCGACCAATATCCTGGTGATTGCCAGCCACTCGCGCGAACTCGTCATGCACACCTGTAATCGAGTGCTGTGGCTGGAGCACGGGAAAATAAAAATGGATGGCGACCCGGCGACGGTCACCGCAGCTTATTTCGGAGCTTGAGGCAGATGAACAGCATTAAGCGCAACGGGGTGGATATACAGGTGGCTTTCACGCTGGCCTCCAGCCGCCTGCACGCCAAGAACCTCATTGAAACGGGGGCTGATGTCCCGGCGGAGGTTGTCGCGACCAAGCCAGGCATGAAACTGATCGTACGCCACTATACGAAACAGGCGCTTGTGCGTATTGCGCATCGCCTTGTCAGAGCGGCCCGACCGGTCACCCGACCACTATTGTTCCGCCTGCGCAACTACTTCACCTCCACCCTCCGCCAGGAAATGCTGGAAGAGTTCACCAAGCTGCAGAAAATTCAGTACCAGCAGCACCAGCAGATCGTTCTCGAATTTCAGCGCCTGGCGAACTCGGCGAAGATCCAGGCCCGACTGTCGCAAAAAATCTTTTCCGGCCAGCACTCGCTGGAAAGTCTGCAACAACAACTTGACCGTATCGAACGGAAATGTCCGGGCGTCGACCGTCAACCGGCTGTCGATTCGCCTCAGGGCGAGGCCACGGCCGCTCCTCGACAAGCCAGAGGTGAAGGTGCATGAAAAGTGAAGTGATCGTCGTCGGTGCCGGCGGGCACGCCAAGGTGTGTATCGAATTGCTGCGAGCCCAAGGCGATAGCGTCGCTTACTGCGTAGGTAATCCGGACAGTCCGGATACCTGCCTGGGGGTTCCCGTACTTAAAAATGACGAACACCTCGCGGCGCTTCGCAATGATGGCTACGAAAAGGCATTCATCGCGATCGGCTCCAATTCGGTGCGAAACAAGCTGGCCGCAAAGGCGACCCAGCTGGGGTTTGGCCTGGTCAATGCGATCAGTCCGGCAGCAGTGGTATCACCTTCAGCTAATTTGGGGAGGGAATCGCCGTCATGGCCGGCGCCGTTATCAATGCCGAGGCGAAAATTTCGGACCTGTGCATCGTCAATACCGGCGCCACTATCGATCACGATTGCGTGATTGGCGAGGCGGTCCATATCGCTCCGCAATGCGCGCTGGCGGGCAATGTGCATGTGGGCAAGCTCAGCTTTATCGGTGTCGGCAGCAAAATCATCCCCGAGGTTCATATTGGTGAGTCGGTGATGGTAGGTGCCGGCAGCGTCGTCATTTCGAACATCGGGTCGGCAACTACAGTCGTAGGCGTGCCAGCCAAAGTTCTACACAAAATTTGAAGGAACAAGCATGAATCGTATTTCTGTTGCACAACCGAAGCTTGCCGGAAACGAACGTAAGTATGTGCTGGATTGCCTGGATACCAACTGGATTTCCTCGAACGGCAAATACATCGGCGCCTTCGAAGAAAGCTTCGCAGCATTCTGCGGCGTCAAGCACGCGATCGCGACCAACAACGGCACCACTGCACTGCACCTGGCATTGGTCGTGCTCGACCTGCAACCGGGCGATGAAGTCATCATTCCGACAGTGACCTACATTGCCACCGCCAATGCCGTGCGCTACTGCGGAGCGACGCCTGTATTGGTGGACGTTTGCGCCGATACGATGAACATCGATCCGCAGACCATCGAAAGCAAGATCACCGCGAAGACCAAAGGCATCATCCCGGTGCACCTGTACGGTCACCCTGCGCAAATGGATGTCGTCAACGAAATCGCCCGCAAACACAACCTGTGGGTGGTGGAAGACGCGGCCGAAGCCCATGGCGCCGAGGTCAAGGGCAGCAAGGTTGGCAGCCTCGGCACGTGCGCAACCTTCAGTTTTTTGGCAACAAGATCGTCACCACTGGTGAGGGCGGCATGATTACCACCAACGATGATGAGCTGGCGGCGAAACTGCGCCTGTTCCGTGGTCAGGGCATGGACCCGAAGCGTCGTTACTGGTTTCCAGTGGTCGGCTACAACTACCGCATGACCAACATTCAGGCAGCGATCGGTCTGGCGCAGATGGAAAACATTGATACTGCCCTGGCAGATCGTGATCGGCTCGCTGGCTGGTATAACGAAGCGCTGGCCGACCTGGCTGGCAAAATCGTGTTGCCGACCGAGGCCTCCTGGGCCAAACAGGTTTTCTGGATGTACAACATCTTCCTGAGCGATGGCGACGAGCACAAACGTGACGAAGTCATGCAAAAGCTTGATGCCATGGGTATCGAAACCCGCCCGGTCTTCTACCCGATGCACGTGCTGCCACCGTACAAGGAGGACAGTACCTACCCTGTTGCAGACTTGTGGTCGGGACGGGGCATCAATTTGCCGACGCATCAGGACCTGACTCAGGATGACATCATCAGAATTGCAGCCAGCCTGCGTGAGGTCCTGGCCGACTGATGAAAATCGCCCTTTGCTCCACATTCGTGCCCTTCATCAGAGGGGCGGAAGGAATATCGTCGACTGGCTGGCCTCCACGCTGACGGCAGCCGGCCATCAGGTCGAAGTCGTCTACTTGCCCGAACTGGATGCGCCGGATCTGTTGTTTCAACAGATGATGGCGTTGCGTTGGGTCGATCTGCAGAGCGCTGACCGGGTGATATGTTTCCGGCCACAGTCGCACCTGATTCCCCATCCGCACAAGATCCTCTGGTTCATCCATCACATTCGTGCGTTCTACGATATGTGGGACAGCCCGTACCGCGATTTCCCGGACAATGCCAAGCATCGCGCAATTCGCGATGCGCTGGTGGATGCCGATACCCGAGCCCTGGGCGAAGCAAAGGCGATCTTCACCAATTCGAAGGTCGTATCCAAGCGACTCAAGACCTACAACGACTTCGATAGCGAGGTGCTTTACCCTCCGGTCTTCGAATCGGAGCGTTTTTTTGCGCTGGCTACAACGATGAAATCGCTTACATCTGCCGCCTCGAACATCACAAGCGCCAACACCTGCTGATCGACGCACTGAACTATACGACGACGCCGGTCCGCCTGCGGTTGCTGGGAACGGGCGCGGGTCCAGACTACGGCATCGCCCTGCGCGAAAAAATCGAAGAGTACGGCCTTTCGGACCGAGTGACCCTGGATGATCGCTGGATCACTGAAGAAGAAAAGGTCGCGCAGCTGTCAGTTTGCCTGGCTGCCGCCTACCTTCCGGTTGATGAAGACTCCTACGGCTACCCCAGCCTCGAAGCCAGTCACGCGGAAAAACCGATCCTAACCACTACCGACTCGGGTGGCGTTCTGGAATTGGTTCAGGATGGCTATAACGGCTATATCGCCGAGCCGACTCCAGAGTCTCTGGCCGCTGCGATGGACAAACTCTACCGGGATCGAAGTCTGACCGAAGCCATGGGCAAGAATGCCCGGCAGCGCCTGGTTGACTTGAAAATTTCCTGGTCACATGTGCTGGAGCGTCTGTTGGCATGAAAGTCCTGATTGTAAACAACATGGCTCCGTTCATCTGGGGCGGCGCCGAAGAACTGGCGGTCAATCTGCAAAGAAACCTGCTCATGGCCGGTCACGACGCCGAAGTCATGCGCATCCCGGCTCAGTGGGAACCGGCATCGCGCATCCCTCCCAGATGCTGCTGACCCGCACGCTGGAAATCTTCAATACCGATCACGTCATCGCCTTGAAATTCCCGGCGTACCTGGTTCGCCACCACCGCAAATCACTGTGGCTGCTGCACCAGTATCGTCAGGCCTACGACCTTTACGACGTCGGCCAGACCAACCTGCCGGCAGACAAGAGCGGCAGCGACATTCGCAACGCCATTATCAACGCGGACAACGAAACTTTCGCGGAGAGCCGCAGCATCTACACCAACTCCGAAGTGACCAGACAGCGGTTGTTCAAATACAACGGCTTCGACTCGCAGGTGTTGTTGCCGCCCGTAAACGATCCTGAAGCATTCACCGGCGGTGAATATGACGATTACATATTTGCCGGCGGACGCGTCAACGGCATGAAGCGTCAGCACTTGCTGCTGCGAGCACTTGCCAAAGCCGACAAACGGGTCAAGCTGGTCATTGCCGGGCCTCCCGAGTCGCACGCCGACACGCTGCAATTGCATTCGATCATCAATGAGTTCGGCCTGCATGACCGCGTCAAACTTGACCTTGGATTCCTGCCTCGCTCCACCTACGTCAATTATGTCAATCGTGCACTCGCGGTTGCTTACATTCCGTTCGATGAAGACTCCTGGGTTACGTCGCGATGGAAGCCGCCACTGCGCGCAAAGCACTGATCACGACGACGGACAGCGGTGGCATCCTGGGCCTGGTCAATCCGCAGGAGTCCGGATGGCGGGCAGAACCCACTGCAGAAAGTCTGGCAGAAGCGATGAATGCGGCATTCGAAAGCAAAACCCGAACCATCGAGTACGGCGAAGGCGCGGAGGCGCTGTGGAACACCCTGGGCATCAACTGGCCCGAGACCATAGAGGCGCTACTTAAATGAAACTGGTCATTTTTACCCCCGGCGTCAAATCCTCCGCCATCGGAAGGATGACTCGTCTCGTGGTTCGCGCCCTGCTCAGTCAGCAGCACCACATTGTGCTGGTGCGCACTGAAAGCCCGCATGTTCTCGACAAAGAGGCTCATGACTTCGGTTGCACCGTCATTGCCTGGACGGATGAAGAGCGGGTTGGCACCGAAGTGGCGGACGCTGACTGCCTCGTCTACCAGATCGGCGACAACTACGAGTTTCACGAAGGTGGCGTAGCCTGGCTTCACAAAGCCCCGGGCATCGTCTGCCTGCATGACTTCTTCCTCGGCCATCTTTTCTGGGGTTGGGCGCAGCAACGGCGCGATGAGGCCCATCACATCCTGACGCAGTGGTACGGACGCAGAATCGCCAGCGACTACTTCAACGTCAGCGACAGTACGACCTTCATCAACTCGACGCGAGAAACCGCACCGCTGACCGAATGGATCAGTTCGATGGCCACCGGCGTGATTACCCATAGCAACTGGGGATGCAAGCGGGTAATGGCCGCGTGCGCGGGTCCGGTTTTTGTGACGCCGCTGGCCTACGACGCTCCCGGGGCTGTCGCCGGGCAACCGGTACAAAATGACAATCGCAAGTTGCGGTTGTTGACCATTGGCCACGTCAACCCCAACAAACGGGTGGAAAGTTGCATCAAGGCCATTGCCAGCAACGCCTCACTTCGAAAGAACGTGAGTTACCGTCTGGTGGGGGCGATTCTTCCGGATGTCGAACGGAAATTGTCCGAAATGGCCGCCAAAGCCGGGGTCGAGCTGATTATTTCCAACGAAGTCGATGACGCCGCGTTGTCAGAGGCCATTCGCGAAGCTGACGTTATCAGTTGCCTGCGCTGGCCCAGCCTCGAAGCGGCTTCGGCCTCTGCGATTGAAGCGATGCTGTACGGTAAAGCCACCATCGTTACCGACACCGGCTTTTACAGCGAACTGCCCGATCAGTACGTATTGAAGGTATCGCCTGAAAGGGAAATAGAAGATCTGAAGAAGATCCTTCTATCACTGCGCAGCAGCCCCTCCGCGGCGATCGATATCGGCAAGCAGGCGCAAACGTGGGCACAGGAGACATTCACGGCCGAGAACTACGCCCACAAACTTGTGCAGGCGGTGCCTGTCGCGCTTCGGGCGAAGGTCATCATTTCAGCGGTCGACCATTTTGCGACCATCATCGAGAAATGGTCAGCAAGCCCCGAATTGCTCGGTACGCCCGAGATTCTCAAGTCGCTGAATCTGTTCAACACCAATACGATTGCCTGAATACCAGCATGCGGTGGATCGACCCTGATCCACCGCATGCTGTAATCGTTACTTCAGGCTATCGAAAACAAACTGCGCCGTCTCTTTCCAGGCAACGGGTTTGTAATCACGTTTGATCGCCGCTTCCTTGGCCGCCAGCGCCAGCGGATCGAACGCATACTTGTGCAGTTCAGCCACCCAAGCCGACACATCCCATGGCTCCAGGTAGTCCAGCAGCTGCCCGCCTACTTCCGGAATCGAAGCCGCATTGGAGGCCAGGCAGTACTTGCCGGCAGCGAGACTTTCGGCAACAGGCAGTCCCCACCCTTCATACAATGACGGGAACGCAGTCATCATGCAGTTGCGGTACAAGTGCATGAGGTCTGAGTCCGACACGTTATTGAGAATGCGTATGTAATCCTGAGTTCTCGGATCAAGCGAGATGTCCGATAACAAGTCACCCACGCCCCAACCCGGCATTCCGACAAAGACCAGTTTAGGCAGATCCTGAACACCGCTATCGATCAGGCGGGTATAGGCGCGGTAAAGCACCTCATGGTTCTTGCGGCGCTCGATCGTGGAAACGAACAGGACGAAACGCTCTTTCAACAATGTCTCGACGTCAGGGCTGACGGCGTCGCTCAACTCGTGAGATAGCTGGCAGCCCAACTTGACCACCGCCGTTTCAGGAACCGGCGCACCCAATTCATCGAGCAACGCGATCAGATCCTTGCGCGTGCATTCGGAAATGCACAGGATCTTGTCCGCGCACCAGGCGACGTCAGCAAAGTAATTGGCAAACTTGGCCGCAACATCACCCACACACAAATGTGGCAGCCTCACCGGAATCACGTCGTAGCAGAAGAGAATGACGCGCAAACCGACCTGCTTCTTCAACTCATAGAGATGCACAAGGTCTTTATTGTCCCAGTCCAGCCCCACCGATATGTAGCTGTCACCTTTGGCAAAGGGATGGCCGCCACTGTGCACTTTGCGTGACGCAGGATTGAATACATGGCTGCGCTGGGCCGGTTTGAAAAAGCCCGTGCGGCCGAAATCAAATGGCGGACGCCGATCACCGCTTCCACGATGGAGGTACGGCGCAGCTGGAAAAACTGATAGATACGCCCGCTCAACTTGGGAGGCAGGCGGTTCAGTACCTTGGTCGCCTTTTCTTTCAGGCGCGCCTCTATCGAACGTTTATTGGTAGTGCCGGCAGCTGTCCGGCCTGGCGCTGCCGCGTGAACCCCGGAAATTCTCTTCAGGGTTTTTGCCACGTCGGTCGCATCGATCGCGCTGTATCCGGTGGCATGACTGAAGAAGCAGAACTTCACCTCTTCCCCGCCGCGATCAGTTCGAGCGCATGGGCCGCAGCCTCGGCCTCGGTACGAATAATGCCTACGGCTGGCCGACGCCAGCCAAGAATGGTTGTTACATCAAACCAAGTGGTCATGCTTGCGCCTTCTGAACGATAACGTCTGCCGCTGTACGCGGAATTGATTCCAGACTCCGAGCCCACGTCAATGGCTCACGCGATGCTCTGTCCGGGCCGTCACCACTGATCATCGCAGGCCCGGTGAGACGCGCGCGGATTGCCGCATGAAACTCGTGGGGCGTACGCGCAACACTGATCTCGGGAAGCAGAAGATGCTGTTCGAAACCACGAAATGCCGCTTCGGTGCCGATGACGTACTTGCCAGAGTAAATGGCTTCTGCGGTTTTGATATTCGAGCCGCCACCGTGAGGGATCGGTAACAGAAATGCGTGCGCAAGTGTCTTGACGGCGTCCAGATCTTCGTCCGGCAGCATGTACAGCAGTTGCAGGCGCGACAGGTTCAGTTGTCCCCAGCGACTGTCGCGAAGTGTGGTTTCGAGGTGCTCACATACACTGCCGACCACCACCAGTTTGCTGTCCGGAGGAATGCACGCCAGAGAACTGCCGAGGCATTCATTGAAACCCTTGAAATTGGGCGGATGGGCACTGGCAACATAGAGAATCCAGGGCGACTGCGGCAGCCGCTCTTTCCAACTGGCGAGCAACTCCGCCCTGGCCGACCATGGCGCGATACCGTTGGACGCCAGCAGCGGTCTTTTCGCGCCCCAGACCTTGAGAATATCGAAATCGGCCTGGGTTACCGCCACGGCAATATCTGCTTCCAGCGTTGCCTTGCGCTCGAGCGTCTCGATGTCGGCGATCACCGATTCGGCGCCCTTGATGCCATAGCTGTCGAGAATCTCCTGCTTCAGCGGAGCTTCGATGTTCTGCGAGCCGTAGATGAGGCACGCATTGGCGTATTGCGGCATCTGGCGGATCTTCAGCACCAGCGGCCATAGCCATGGCTGCTCGACATGAATCACGTCGATCACTGGCGGCAGTTTCTTGAGAATGTCAGCGAAACCGCCCTGCTCCGACGCTGCGAATTCCCCGGACAGCAAATCGTTGATCAGTGGCACATACGTGCCCTTGTATTTCCTGAAGTCGCTGCCAGCCGGAAAGCTGACATCGTTGGCACCCAGGGTAGATGGCGGATAACCTTCCGGCTCATATACAGCCAGATGAGTTACATCCCAACCATTTTCGCG
Organism: Pseudomonas sp. B21_DOA; assembly: GCA_030544685.1. Classification (NCBI taxonomy): domain Bacteria; kingdom Pseudomonadati; phylum Pseudomonadota; class Gammaproteobacteria; order Pseudomonadales; family Pseudomonadaceae; genus Pseudomonas; species Pseudomonas sp. B21_DOA. The sequence continues at coordinate 5,153,829 of CP086683.1, forward strand.
AAAGGTCTTGGCGATGTTGGCGACCCGGACCTGTCCGCCGTGACGGGGACTGGCAATCGGGTACGTGCTTAACAATAAAACCGTTTTCAAAATGGCAACCTATAGAAATGATATTTCGCAACCCGCGCCCGCATCGCTGTGCTTCGCTCACCCAAGCACGGGCGCCGCTGAATACCAGACGGGCGAAGCTTCAAGCACCCTTGATCAACAATTCGATCTCTTTCAGACGCGCCCACATCAATGCCTGATCGCCACGGGTTTCGACGTTCAGGCGCAACAGCGGCTCGGTGTTGGAGCCGCGCAGGTTGAAGCGCCAGTCGGCAAACGACACGCTGATGCCGTCAGTCCTGTCGAGCGCGGGATTGAGCGGCAGGAAATGCTCCAGGACTTTGTGCAGCATCGCCGGCACATCTTCAACGCGATAGTTGATCTCGCCGGTGCATGGATAAGCGTCAATACGCTCGTCGACCAGTTGCGCCAGGCTCTTGCCAGTGCTGGACATCAGGGCCGTGACCAACAACCACGGGATCATCCCGCTGTCACAATAGGCGAAATCACGGAAATAGTGGTGGGCGCTCATTTCGCCGCCATAAATGGCGTCCTCGATACGCATGCGCTCTTTGATAAAGGCATGCCCCGTCTTGCACAACACCGGCACGCCGCCCGCTTGCTCGACCTGCTCGATGGTGTTCCAGGTCAGTCGCGGGTCATGAATGATCTTGCTGCCCGGGTGTTGCTTGAGCAACATTTCCGCCAACAGCCCGACCAGGTAATAACCTTCGATAAACCGGCCGGTTTCGTCGAAAAAGAAACACCGGTCAAAATCCCCATCCCACGCCAGCCCGACATCGCAGCCATTTTCAAGCAATGCCTGGCGCGTCAGCTCGCGATTTTCCGGCAACAGAGGGTTGGGCACGCCATTGGGGAAGTGACCGTCCGGCTCGGCATTGATCAGCGTCCATTCGAATGGCAACTTGCCCATCAACTCCTGCAGGACCGGCCCGGCAGCACCGTTGCCAGGGTCTGCAAGGATCTTCAGCGGCTTGAGGTTCGCCACGTTGATGTAAGTCAGCAAGTGGTCGATGTAACGGCTTTTATCGAACGCCTCACGCACATTACCTACGGCTTCCGCCAACGCGCCAAGGTCACCACTCTCTACCCGATCACGGATGGCGTTCAGCCCGGTGTCACCGCTGATGGGACGTGATTGCGACTTGACGAGTTTCATCCCGTTATAGCCTTTGGGATTGTGACTCGCCGTGATCATTACGCCACCATCGGCATTGAAGGCACTGGTGGCGAAATAGACTTCTTCAGTTCCGCACAGGCCGATGTCGATGACATCGGCACCTGCCTCTCTCAGTCCACGGGCCATCGCCTCGGCCAGCATCGGACTTTCCAGTCGCATATCGCGCCCCAGCACGATGCTTTTGGCTTGCAACTCAACGACCATGGCCCGGCCGATCCGGTAAGCGACATCCTCATTCAGATCGACCGGTACTTCACCACGGATGTCATAAGCCTTAAAGCAGCGGGTCTTGATAGGGGTATGCATTTCGATCTCTTGCCTGGGAATCCGAGACAGCCGCCGGAAAATGCCGCAGCTGTGAATCATCGATAGGGAGTGAAGTCGCGCAATGTCACATGCAAATAAGCCCGACCGGTAAAAAATCGCCGGTCAGGCCTATGGCTGCCACCGCGCTGTTATTTGTCGACGCGGCCGTAATTGTCTTCAAAGCGGACGATATCGTCTTCACCCAGATAATCGCCGCTTTGCACCTCGATCAGCACCAGGTCAATGACGCCCGGGTTCATCAGGCGATGCTGGTGACCGGCACGGATGAACGTCGACTCGTTGGTGTTGAGCATCAGTTCCTGCTGGTCGTTGACCACGACCGCCATCCCGCTGACGACGATCCAGTGTTCACTGCGGTGATGATGCATCTGCAGCGACAGCGACGCTTTGGGCTTTACTACAATTCGCTTGATCTTGAAGCGTTCGCCATTTTCCAGGGTGGTATAGGTACCCCATGGACGGTGGACCGTACGGTGCAGCAAATGCACGGTGTGGCTGCACGCCTTGAGCTGATTGACGATGTGTTTCACGTCTTGAGCGTGATCTTTATGAGCAATCATCACCGCATCAGGCGTGTCGATGACCAACAGGTCTTCCACACCGACCAGCGCAGTCAGACGCCCCTCGCTGTTCACATAATTATTGCGCGAGCCATGGGACAACACTTCGCCTTCAAAGCGGTTGCCGTTTTCATCCGGCGCAGTCAGTTCGCTCACCGCGTTCCATGAACCGATGTCACTCCAGCCAATGTCGCACGGTATGGTCGCGACTTTCTGGGAACGCTCCATCAATGCATAGTCGATGGAGATATCCGGCACCTGCGCAAAGCTTTCGCTGTCCAGCGCCAGGCAACGATATTTGTTGGAGGACGATAGGCGAGACACCTCGATGGTCTTTGCAACCGCCTCGACAACGTCGGGGCGTGCAGCCGAAGCTCTTCCAGAACGGTGCCTACACGGAAACAGAACATGCCCGAGTTCCAGAAATAGTTGCCAGCACTGACGTAGTTCTGTGCAGTCTCCAGATCAGGTTTCTCGACAAACCGGGCGACCTTCAACCCGCCCTTGAGCGGTGCCTCTTTCTGCGCTTCGATATAACCGAAACCGGTTTCCGGATAGGTCGGCTGAATGCCAAACGTAACCAGCCAGCCTTGACTGGCCAGCGCCACAGCATCGGACACCGCCGCGGCAAAGGCTTTTTCGTCCTGGATCAAATGATCGGCGGCGAGCACCAGCATATGTGCATCGGGACCATGGGTGGCTTCCAGTTGCAAGGCCGCTGCGGCCACTGCCGCCGCCGTGTTTCGCCCAAAGGGCTCGAGAATGAAGCCTTGCGCGTGCCTGGCCGTGTTGACGACGCCGTATTCATCTTCAGTTTTGAACAGCAACTCGCGATTGGTCACGGTGAGGACTTCCACCACACCGTCCAGCCGCGAGGCGCGCAAGAACGTCTTCTGGATCAGATTCTGACCATCCGGCAACTCCATGAAGGGTTTTGGATGGGCTTCACGGGATACAGGCCACAACCGGCTGCCCACTCCGCCAGACAAAATTACGGGAATCAGTTCCATGCTCAAAGTCCTTAACCCTCTCTCCTGCAGATGATATCCAGGAAAGCAGTCTCAATAATGATTGCAGTCGAACTGCACCGAACCCAGTGCAGAATCCTTGCCCCGCCTCTCGGCCTCAAGACGACAGGGCTGATGACACATACGCCCTCGCGAGCGCCGAATACGTTGCGTGATTGTCTGCCATTCTACAGCGCCAGCCCCTTGATGATTCGACAGAATGCAACGAACGGTGGTCGGCAAGCAGCGCCCGTCAACGCGCGGGTTGATCCAGCAACTTTTGCAGATACTGCCCGTATCCGGTTTTCTTCAGGCGCTGCGCCTGAGCTTCGACCTGCTCATCGGTAATCCAGCCGTTGTGGTAGGCGATTTCCTCCAGGCACGCTACTTTGAGCCCCTGACGATGCTCGATGGTGTGGACGAAATGCCCGGCTTCCAGCAGCGAGTCATGTGTACCGGTATCCAGCCAGGCAAAGCCGCGCCCCAACATTTCGACGTTCAGGGTTTTCTGTTCCAGATACGCACGATTGATGTCGGTAATTTCCAGCTCGCCTCGTTCCGACGGCTTGATGTTCTTGGCGATTTCGACGACCTGGTTATCGTAGAAGTACAACCCGGTCACGGCGTAGTTGGATTTCGGCTTCAGTGGCTTTTCTTCGATGCTCAGCGCGCAGCCATTGGCATCGAATTCCACCACCCCGAAACGCTCCGGGTCGGACACGTGATAGCCGAACACTGTCGCGCCTGAGGCCTGAGCGTTGGCAGAGCGAAGGTTTTCGGTGAAGTACTGACCGTAAAAGATATTGTCGCCGAGAATCAGGCAGCAAGGGTCGCTACCGATAAACGATTCGCCGATGATGAACGCCTGCGCAAGGCCGTCCGGGCTCGGCTGTTCGGCATAACTCAACTCGATGCCATACAGACTGCCGTCGCCCAGCAACTTGCGGAAATTGGGCAAGTCTTCAGGGGTCGAAATGATCAGGATTTCTCGTATGCCCGCGAGCATGAGCACAGACAACGGATAGAAAATCATCGGTTTGTCGTAGATAGGCAACAGCTGCTTGGACACCCCCAGCGTGACCGGATGCAAACGTGTCCCGGAGCCACCAGCGAGAATGATGCCTTTACGATTGGTCTTGATCATTTATTCAGAATTTCCCTGAGCATTCGGGTTACACCACTTTGCCAATCCGGCAAGTGTAGAGAAAAAGTAGCGCGCAGCTTTTGAGTATCCAGACGCGAGTTCAGCGGTCGATGTGCGGGCGTCGGATAGGCAGCGCTTTCGACTGGCTCGATAGCCTTCACGGCGAGTAATTCACCATTGGCTTGAGCGAAGGCGATCACTTGGTTTGCGTAGCCATGCCAGGACACTTCACCAGCGGCTGCCAAGTGGTACAACCCCGCCAGTTCGGGCCGTTGCAGGGCCTGGCGAAGCGCCTGAGCCGTTACGTCGGCAATCAGATCTGCACCGGTAGGCGCACCAATCTGATCCGCGACCACGCTCAACGTTTCGCGATCCTTGGCCAACCGCAGCATCGTCTTCGCGAAGTTGTTACCGCGAGCACCATAAACCCAACTGGTACGGAAGATCAGGTGCTTGCAACCCGATGCAGTGATTGCCTGCTCGCCGGCGAGTTTGCTGAATCCATAATGGTTCACCGGCGCAACGGCATCCGTTTCCCGCCACGCGGCAGTGCCCTGGCCATTGAAAACGTAATCGGTTGAATAATGAACCAGCCAGGCATCCGAGGCGACGGCTTCTTCAGCCATAACACCCGCTGCAATGCCGTTTACACGGTCAGCCAAGTCGGTTTCCGATTCGGCTTTATCAACCGCAGTGTAAGCAGCAGCGTTAACGATAACGTCGGGCTGCACCTGCCGAATCGTCGTGCGAAGAGCCTCGGGATTCGACAGATCGCCATTCAATCCACCGGCCTGATGGCGATCAAGCGCAATCAACTCCCCAAGCGGAGCCAGAGAGCGTTGCAGCTCCCAGCCCACCTGACCGTTCTTGCCCAGCAGCAGGATTTTCATGCGTTGTTCGAGCGATCTGTGTAGTTCTGATCGATCCACTGCTGATAGCTGCCGCTCTTCACGTGCTCAACCCAATCAGCGTTGTTCAAGTACCACTCGACAGTCTTGCGAATTCCGGTCTCGAAGGTCTCTTCAGGCGCCCAACCCAATTCCCGCTGGATCTTGCTGGCATCGATGGCATAGCGCTGATCATGCCCAGGGCGGTCCTGCACATAGGTAATCAGGCTGGCATGGGGACGATGGGCCGAATCAGGCCGCAATTCATCGAGCAACGAACACAGGGTATGCACCACTTCGATGTTCTGTTTTTCGTTGTGTCCGCCAATGTTGTAGGTCTCACCGATGACGCCTTCGGTGACGACTTTGTACAACGCACGAGCATGATCTTCGACATACAACCAATCGCGAACCTGATCGCCTTTGCCGTACACCGGCAGCGGCTTGCCTTCAAGTGCGTTGAGAATGATCAGCGGGATCAGCTTCTCAGGGAAGTGACATGGGCCATAGTTGTTCGAACAGTTGGTAACCAGCGTAGGCAAGCCATAAGTGCGTGCCCAGGCCCGAACCAGATGATCGGAGCTGGCCTTGCTCGCCGAGTAGGGTGAGCTTGGCTGATAAGGCGTGGTTTCGGTGAAGAGGTCTTCCGGACCTTCGAGATCTCCGTAAACCTCGTCGGTCGAAATGTGATGGAAGCGGAAATTCGCTTTGCGTGCATCATCCAACGCAGCCCAGTAATGGCGCGCTGCTTCGAGCAGCGTGTAAGTACCGATGATATTGGTCTGGATGAAGTCGGAAGGTCCCGATATAGAGCGATCAACGTGGGATTCTGCGGCCAGATGCATGATTGCATCCGGTTGATGCTCACGCAGAACGCGGTCGATCTGGTCACGATCACAGATATCGACCCGCTCGAACGCATAACGGGAATTCTGACTGACTTCCGCCAATGACTCCAGATTGCCGGCGTACGTGAGTTTATCGACGTTAACGACTGCATCGGAAGTCTTGGAGATGATATGACGGATGACTGCCGAGCCAATGAAGCCGGCACCGCCGGTAACTAGAATTTTCACGCGAAGCGATACCCTTGAGCTGCGGACAGCGCTGCCAGCGAGCGCGGTCTAATCCATGAATGCAGAAGCCACTATCAGTCGGCATCCGTCAGAGTCAGTCTGAATCGACATGCAGAAGGCACGATCGAACAAGGGACGCATTTTACAGCTTAATGATGGTTTTACTAATGGATAAGGCACGCCGAGACGCAATTTCGACAGATGCCGTGCGCCTGCCGCTTTCAGACCATTCGCTTGCGCGCGGCTCTGGATGAACGCCCCAGAAACCAGCCCAATACCGGGCCAATCAGCATGCCAATCAGCAGCGCCAACACTGCAACCACCGAGACTGGCAACTGCGGGCCGGAAAAACCCAGAAACAAAAGCGCAACCGATTGTTGGTTCTCCAGCACAAATGCCAGAACAATCAGAACCATCAGCAGAAGAAAAACGCCAAGCAGTATGCGTTTCAGGTTACGCATTCACGCCCCTTGAATTTGAATAGCGAAGATCAAGCGCCCTCCTCCTCTTCCTCATTTACCCGATCACGCAATTCTTTACCCGGCTTGAAATGCGGAACGAATTTACCGTCCAGACTGACGGACTGGCCGGTCTTGGGATTGCGACCTACACGAGGCGCGCGATAGTGCAGGGAGAAGCTGCCGAAACCACGGATCTCAATACGATCACCGGTGGCGAGGCACTGAGACATTTGTTCAAGCATGGTCTTGATGGCCAGCTCCACATCCTTGGATGAGAGTAGCCCTTGATGGGTGACAATTCGTTCGATCAACTCCGACTTCGTCATATTTTTCCCTTCTTTTTCAAGCAGCTAGATCAGCGCTTGAAAGGTTTTAGCATGCCCGGAAGATTTTGAACAGCCCAGGGATTGACATATCTTTCCCGGGGTCAAAATGCCCATTTTCAGGGCATCCCATTGGCGAGTCGGATCGCTGCGCACCTAACGACACATCACCAGCATGGTCCGGGTTACGAAGCCTGCCGGATTGAAGCCGAACGGATATTGGTCGTCATCTTCGGCATCATCAGACCGGGTTATGACCTTGTAGCCCTTGCCCTTACACTCCTTCGCTGCGCGCTTCTGGCACTTTTCCCAACCGGAGCCCAGCCCCGAGCAGTCGACCTCGATACCACTGACGCCGCGCACCGCATGGGTTTTCGCGCTGGTGGTGCACCCTGCCAGCGCCAGGACCATTGCAGCAACAAGTAACTTGTTCATCCACTTCCTTATGCCAGGCAAGCCTGACGACTAACGCTCAAGACCAAGCTTAGTCGCGAATAGGCGATTGATCCGATTAAAGAAACAGACCCGCAGGCGTCGGCATTGGTTTCATGCACGGACGTACAAAGACCAAATCGCAGACACAAAAAAGGGCGACCGAAGTCGCCCTTTTTAATGATCAAGCAGAACTCAGTTCTGTTTGGCCATTGCTTGACGCAGCAGTGCCGCCATAGTGGTATCAGCTGCTTCGCCTTCCGGAGCTGCTTTCAGGCTCTGGATGGCTTCTTTCTCTTCAGCATCGTCTTTCGACTTGATCGAGAGCTGGATTACGCGGCTCTTGCGATCAACGCTGATGATCTTGGCTTCAACTTCCTGGCCTTCTTTCAGAACGTTGCGCGCGTCTTCAACGCGGTCACGGCTGATTTCGGAGGCTTTCAGGGTAGCTTCGATGTCGTCGGCCAGAACGATGATGGCGCCTTTGGCGTCAACTTCTTTCACGGTACCGGTCACGATAGCGCCCTTGTCGTTAACCGAGACGTACTCGGAGAACGGATCGCTTTCCAGCTGCTTGATGCCCAGGGAGATGCGCTCGCGCTCTGGGTCAACAGACAGGATGACAGTGTCCAGCTCGTCGCCCTTCTTGAAACGACGTACGGCTTCTTCGCCCACTTCGTTCCAGGAGATGTCGGACAGGTGAACCAGACCGTCGATGCCGCCGTCCAGACCAATGAAGATACCGAAATCGGTGATCGACTTGATGGTGCCGGAGATCTTGTCGCCCTTGTTGAACTGGCCAGAGAAGTCTTCCCATGGGTTCGACTTGCACTGCTTGATGCCCAGGGAGATACGACGACGCTCTTCGTCGATGTCCAGAACCATGACTTCCACTTCGTCGCCGACTTGTACGACTTTCGAAGGGTGGATGTTCTTGTTGGTCCAGTCCATTTCCGAAACGTGTACCAGACCTTCAACGCCTTCTTCCAGCTCAGCGAAGCAGCCGTAGTCGGTCAGGTTGGTTACACGAGCGGTAACGCGAGTGCCTTCTGGGTAACGGGCTTTGATAGCCACCCATGGATCTTCGCCCAGTTGCTTCAGGCCCAGGGAAACACGGTTGCGTTCGCGATCGTATTTCAGAACCTTGACGTCGATTTCGTCACCAACGTTGACGATCTCGGAAGGATGCTTGATGCGCTTCCAGGCCATGTCGGTGATGTGCAGCAGGCCGTCCACGCCACCCAGATCGACGAATGCGCCGTAATCGGTGAGGTTTTTGACGATACCTTTGACTTGCTGGCCTTCCTGCAGGGATTCCAGCAGAGCTTCACGCTCGGCGGAGTTCTCGGCTTCGAGGACGCTGCGACGGGAAACGACAACGTTGTTGCGCTTCTGGTCCAGCTTGATGACCTTGAATTCCAGCTCTTTGCCTTCCAGGTGCGTGGTGTCGCGCACTGGACGGACGTCAACCAGGGAACCTGGCAGGAACGCACGGATGCCGTTAACGTCGACAGTGAAGCCGCCTTTAACCTTACCGTTGATAACGCCCTTGACCACTTCCTCGGCTGCGAAGGCTGCTTCCAGAACGATCCAGCATTCAGCGCGCTTGGCTTTTTCACGGGACAGCTTGGTCTCGCCAAAGCCGTCTTCAACCGAATCCAGAGCAACGTGAACTTCATCACCAACGTTGATGTTCAGTTCGCCAGCATCGTTGTAGAACTGCTCAAGCGGGATGAGTGCTTCAGACTTCAGACCAGCGTGAACGGTTACCCAGCGAGCCTGGTAATCGATATCAACGATAACACCGGTGATGATGGAGCCTGCCTGAAGGTTCAGGGTTTTCAGGCTTTCTTCAAAGAGTTCCGCAAAGCTTTCGCTCATTTTAATTCCTGTAGATGAGGGCGAAGTAAACGCCCATCTCCACACCCCAGACGGTGTGGGTTAGTTTCATTTAAAAGAAGCACCGCAGGACTATGACTGGTCCCCTGCGACCTTCTTGGTCACCCGGCGATATCGCGAATGGCGATCTCGCTCATGATGCGTTCAAGCACCTGATCGATGGAAAGCTCCGTTGAATCCAGCTGAATCGCGTCGGCCGCCGGCTTGAGCGGGGCTACTGCGCGCTGGGTGTCACGCTCATCGCGTGCACGGATCTCATCTAGCAGACTCGACAGACTAACACCCTCGACTTTGCCCTTCAACTGCAAATATCGACGGCGCGCCCGCTCCTCGGCACTGGCGGTGAGGAAAATCTTCAGCGGTGCATCCGGAAACACCACCGTACCCATGTCGCGACCGTCGGCCACCAGGCCCGGCGCTTCCTGGAAAGCACGCTGGCGCTGCAGCAGCGCCTCGCGCACGGCGGGCAGCGCAGCCACTTGCGAGGCGCCGGAACCGACGCTTTCGGTACGGATGACATCGCTGACTTCGTCGCCTTCCAGAATGATCCGCTGCAGCTGACCTTCGGTCGCGGCGATGAACTGCACATCCAGATGAGCGGCCAATGTCTTCAGCAGCTCTTCATTGGTCAGGTCGACGCCATGGTTGTGCGCTGCAAACGCCAGCAATCGATAAAGCGCACCGGAATCCAGCAGGTTCCAGCCCAGACGCTTGGCCAGAATCCCGGCGACCGTGCCTTTGCCGGAGCCGCTTGGCCCATCGATGGTGATGACCGGTGCAATGTTTTTCACGACTGAGCCTCTTGTGCCACACGAATGCCGACTTGCCCGCACAGCGCGAGGAAATTGGGGAACGATGTCGCGACGTTGGCGCAATCATGGATGCGGATCGGTGCGGTAGCGCGCAACGAAGCGACGCTGAAGGCCATGGCGATACGGTGGTCGCCGTGACCGTGCACTTCACCGCCGCTGATCTGGCCGCCGTCGATGATGATACCGTCCGGGGTCGGCTCGCACTTGACGCCCAGCGCCAGCAAGCCGTCCGCCATGACCTGAATCCGATCGGATTCCTTCACCCGCAGCTCTTCTGCGCCGGTGAGCACGGTACGCCCTTCGGCGCACGCGGCAGCAACGAACAGGACCGGGAATTCGTCGATCGCCAGTGGGACCAGTTCTTCCGGAATCTCGATACCCTTGAGTCTAGCTGCCCGCACGCGCAAGTCAGCCACTGGCTCGCCACCGACTTCGCGCTGGTTTTCCAGCGTGATATCGGCGCCCATCAGCCGCAGGATATCGATCACGCCAGTACGGGTCGGGTTGATACCGACGTGCTCGAGCACCAGTTCGGAACCCTCGGCGATCGAGGCCGCAACGAGGAAGAACGCCGATGACGAGATATCGCCCGGCACTTCGATGTGAGTTGCAGTGAGCTTGCCGCCGGATTCGACCGAAGCCGTGGCACCGTCGACGCTGACCGGGTAGCCGAAGCCACGCAGCATGCGCTCGGTGTGGTCGCGCGTCGGTGCCGGCTCGGTGACGGTGGTCTTGCCTTCGGCATACAGACCGGCAAGCAGCAGGCAGGATTTCACCTGCGCGCTGGCCATCGGCATGGTGTAAGTCTGGCCCTTGAGCTTGTGCCCGCCACGAATGGTCATTGGTGGACGACCTTCAGCAGCAGTTTCGATCACGGCGCCCATTTCCCGCAGCGGATTGGCCACACGATTCATTGGACGCTTGGACAGCGAAGCGTCGCCGGTCAGGGTGCTGTCGAAGTTCTGCGCCGCCAGCAGGCCGGAGAGCAGACGCATCGAGGTGCCGGAGTTGCCCAGATAGATCGGGCCCGGCGCCGGTTTCAGGCCGTGCAGGCCGACACCATGGATAGTCACGCGGCAGTGGTGCGGGCCTTCGATGACCACACCCATGTCGCGAAACGCCTGCAAGGTCGCCAGGGCGTCTTCACCCTCAAGGAAGCCTTCGACTTCGGTGACGCCTTCGGCCAGCGAGCCGAGCATGATCGAACGGTGGGAAATCGATTTGTCACCCGGTACGCGAATCCGACCGGACAGGCGGCCACCAGGTTGAGCCAGGAAGATCAGATCGTTGGAATTCATAGCGTCCACATAGGCCCTGCGGGCCAGGATTTTACTGAAATGCTCGCGGGCAACCCGGGCGCGCGTGAAAACGCCCAACAATTGGTGCCCATCCCTGCATCGACCGCGTCGCGCAAGGCGTCGAGGTCGCTGCGAAATGTATCGAGTGTGCGCAGGACAGCCTCGCGGTTGGCGAGGAAGATGTCGTGCCACATCACCGGGTCGCTTCCGGCGATTCTTGTGAAATCGCGAAAACCACCGGCAGCGTAACGGAAGATCTCCAGATTTTCATTGCGCTTGGCCAATGAATCGACCAGACCGAAGGCCAGCAGGTGCGGTAGATGGCTGGTCGCGGCCAGCACTTCGTCGTGACGCTCGACCTGCATGTGCTCGACATCGGCACCCAGTTCGCGCCACAGGCGATCGACCACCGCCAGCGCGGCAGGATCGGTCTGCTCGAGCGGCGTCAGGATCACCTTGTGCCGGCGGAACAGCTCGGCATTCGAGGCCTCCACCCCGCTCTGCTCGGAACCAGCAATCGGGTGCCCCGGGACGAAACGCGCCGGCATGCCGCCGAACGCTTCGGTCGCCGCGCGCACCACGTTGCCTTTGGCGCTGCCGACATCCGTAAGAATCGCTTGCCCCAGATCCATGACAGCCAGACGCGCGAGCAGCTTTTCCATGGCCAGAATCGGCACCGCCAGCTGAATCACATCGGCACCGACGCAAGCCGCCGCCAAATCATCTTCGCAGCGATCGACCACACCCAATTCGACCGCGAGCTTGCGCGATTGCGGATCCAGATCGACGCCGACCACTTCACGGCACAGGCCGCTTTCACGCAAGCCTTTGGCAAACGAACCACCGATCAACCCCAGACCGACCACCACAAGGCGACCGATCATAGGTGCAGCAGGTTGCAGCGCAGTGACATCAACCACGAGCCAGAACCTTGCGCAGCGCCTCAAGAAAACGGCTGTTTTCCGCTGGCAGACCGATGGTCACCCGCAGGTGGTTCGGCATGCCGTAATTGGCCACCGGACGCACGATCACGCCTTCGCGCAGCAAGCCCTGGAAAACCGGAGCCGCGACCTGGCCGAGATCGACGCAGATGAAGTTGCCTTTGGACTCGATCCAGCCCAGCCCCAACTCACGGAAACCCGCCTGCAACTGCTGCATGCCGGTTTCGTTGAGCTGGCGGCTTTGCGCCAGATATTCCTCGTCCTTCAACGCCGCACACGCCGCCGCCAAGGCGAGGCTGTTGACGTTGAATGGCTGACGAACGCGGTTCAGCACGTCCGCCACCACAGGCGTCGACAAGCCATAACCGACGCGCAGCGCGGCCAGGCCATAGGCCTTGGAGAAGGTGCGCGACACCAGCAGGTTCGGGTACGCGGCGAGGAAATCGAGACCGTCCGGCAAATCGCTGCCTTCGGCGTACTCGATGTAAGCCTCGTCCAGCACCACCAGAACGTGCTCGGGTACATCTTGCAGGAACTCATCCAGCGCCTCAGCGCCGAACCAGGTGCCGGTCGGGTTGTTCGGGTTGGCGATGAACACCACGCGGGTGTTAGCGTCGATGGCCGCAAGCATCGCCGGCAGGTCATGGCCCCAATCCTTGGCCGGAACGACTTTGGCTTGTGCGCCGACCGCTTGAGTCGCGATCGGATAGACGGCGAAAGCGTGCTCGCTGAACACCGCATTCAGGCCTGGGGCCAGATAGGCACGGGCTACCAGCTCAAGAATGTCGTTGGAGCCATTGCCCAGGGTGACCTGATTCAGCTCGACGCGACACTGCTCGGCCAGTAGTGATTTCAGGGCGAAACCATTGCCGTCCGGGTAGCGGGTCAGCTCGGCCAGCTCTTCGCGAATTGCCGCCAGCGCCTTTGGGCTGGCGCCCAATGGGTTTTCGTTACTCGCCAGTTTGACGACTTTTGCCGGATCCAGATCCAGCTCGCGCGCCAGTTCGTCCACAGGCTTGCCCGGAACGTACGGCGAAAGTTGTTGCACGCCCGGCTGTGCCAGAGCGAGGAAGTTGCCACTCATTTGCTACCGCCCCTTAGAGAACTGCTTTCGGGTAGGAACCCAGCACTTTGAGTGCTACTGCTTCCTGACTGATCTTTTCCAGCACACCTTTGATCAACGGATCACGGTGGTGGCCGACGAAGTCGATGAAGAACACGTAAGTCCATTTGCCGCTGCGCGACGGACGGGTTTCGATGCGGGTCAGGTCGATGCCATTGTCATGGAACGGCACCAGCAGCTCATGAAGCGCGCCGGGCTTGTTGCTCATCGACACGATGATCGAGGTCTTGTCGTCACCGGTTGGCGGCACTTCCTGGTTACCGATCATCAGGAAGCGCGTCGAGTTGTCCGGGCGATCTTCGATTTTCTCGGCAAGACGCGTCAGGCCGTACAGCCCCGCCGCCATATCGCCAGCGATCGCTGCCGAATTCCACTCACCCTTGACCCGCTTGGCCGCTTCGGCATTGCTCGACACCGCGACGCGCTCGACATTCGGGTAATGCGCGTCCAGCCACTTGCGGCACTGGGCCAGCGACTGCGCGTGGGAATAGATGCGGCTGATGCTGTCGGTCTTGGTGTTTTCGCCGACCAGCAGATGGTGGTGGATGCGCAGCTCGACTTCGCCACAGATCACCATGTCGTGTTCGAGGAAGCTGTCCAGCGTGTGGTTGACCGCGCCTTCGGTGGAGTTTTCCACCGGCACCACGCCGAAGTTCACCGCACCGGCGGCGACTTCACGGAACACTTCGTCGATCGCCGCCATCGGCTTGCTGATCACCGCGTGGCCGAAGTGCTTCATCGCCGCCGCTTGGGTGAAGGTGCCTTCAGGGCCGAGATAGGCCACTTTCAGCGGCTGCTCCAGCGCCAGGCACGACGACATGATTTCGCGAAACAGCCGCGCCATTTCTTCGTTGCCCAGCGGCCCCTGATTGCGCTCCATCACGCGCTTGAGCACCTGAGCTTCGCGCTCGGGACGATAGAACACCGGCACTTCGCCTTCGGCCAGCGAGGCCATCTTCACGCGGGCGACTTCCTGGGCGCAACGCGCACGCTCACTGATCAGCTCGAGGACTTTGGTGTCCAGAGCGTCGATGCGAACGCGCAGTGCCTTGAGTTCTTGCTCGGACATCAGCCGTGTTCCTTCTCGAATTCCGCCATGTACGCGACCAGCGCGTTGACCGCGGTGATGTCGACGGCGTTGTAGATGGAGGCGCGCATACCGCCGACCGAGCGGTGGCCTTTGAGGTTGAGCAGGCCGCGCTCGTCGGCACCGGCGAGGAACGGCTTGTCCAGACGATCGTCAGCCAGACGGAACGGCACGTTCATCCACGAGCGATCCGACTTGTTGATCGGGTTACTATAGAGGCCGCTGGCGTCGATGAAGTCGTACAGGGTGCGCTGCTTGACGTCGTTGAGCCTGGCGATCGCTTCAACGCCGCCCTGCTCTTTCAGCCACTGGAACACCAGACCGGACAGGTACCAGGCCAGCGTCGGCGGGGTGTTGTACATCGAGCCGTTATCGGCCGCGACCTTGTAGTTGAGCATGGTCGGGCACAGCGAGCGCGCCTTGCCCAGCAGGTCTTCGCGGATGATGTTGACGACGATGCCACTCGGGCCGATGTTCTTTTGCGCGCCGGCGTAGATCATGCCAAAACGCGAGATATCGACCGGGCGCGAGAGGATGTCGGAAGACATGTCGGCCACCAGCGGCACGTCACCGGTTTGCAGGATCCACTGGAATTCCAGACCGCCAATGGTTTCGTTCGGCGCGTAGTGAACGTAAGCGGCGTCTTTCGACAGGTTCCACTCGTTCTGGCCTGGGATGGCGAAATAGTCGTAAGGCTTGGCAGTGGCAGCAACGTTGACGTGGCCGTAGCGCGAAGCTTCTTCGATGGCTTTCTGCGACCAGATACCGGTGTCGATGTAATCGGCCGAGCCGCCTTCAGGCAGCAGGTTCAGCGGGATCTGCGCAAACTGCTGGCTGGCGCCGCCCTGCAGAAACAGCACTTTGTAGTTCGACGGGATATTCAGCAGGTCACGCAGATCCTGCTCGGCCTGGGTGGCGATGGACACGAACTCATCGCTGCGATGGCTCATTTCCATGACCGACAGACCCTTGCCGTGCCAATCAAGGAGTTCACCCTGGGCGCGCTGCAGGACAGCTTCAGGCAGCGCCGCCGGACCGGCGCAGAAGTTATAGGCTCGCTTGCTCACATCCAATCTCGCTCTGATTTGGTGGTATCACGCAATAAATCACACTACCGATCAACATGGTCCTGTGGGAGCGAGCCTGCTCGCGAATGCATCACCGCGGTGCTTCAGAGGTACCGCAGCGCCTGCTTTCGCGAGCAGGCTCGCTCCCACAGGAGATATCCATGATGTCGAAAATTCATACCGGACAAATAACAAGGGGGCGAATTCTCATCCGCCCCCTCGTTTGTCCGCTTATTCCTGCGGTTCTTCGTCTGCTGCGGCGTCGAGTTGCTGGTCTTCACCGACATCGTCGATGCCGACGCTGCCTGCGATTTCCTCGCCCTCTTCACCTTCGAGCTCTTCGCCTTCGATTTCCGAAGGCTCCTGAACCCGCTCCAGCCCGACCAGGGTTTCATCCTTGGCCAGCTTGATCAGCGTCACGCCCTGAGTATTACGGCCCAGGCTCGACACTTCGTCGACACGGGTACGCACCAGGGTGCCCTGATCGGAGATCAGCATGATTTCTTCGCCGTCGAGCACCTGCACTGCGCCGACCAGACGGCCGTTACGCTCGTTGCTGACCATGGCAATCACGCCCTGACCGCCACGCTTGTACTCAGGGAACTCGGAGATCGCGGTGCGCTTGCCATAACCACGCTCGGAAGCGGTGAGGATCTGGCTGCCTTCTTCCGGGATCAGCATGGAAATCAGCTTCTGCCCTTCCGGCAGACGCATGCCGCGCACGCCGCGAGCGGTACGGCCCATGGCACGCACGTCGGACTCTTTGAAGCGGGTGACCTTGCCGCCGTCGGAGAACAACATTACTTCGCGCTCACCATCAGTGATGGCCGCAGAGATCAGCACGTCGCCTTCGTCCAGCTCCAGCGCGATCAGACCGACGCTGCGCTGACGGCTGAAGGATTCCAGCGGGGTCTTCTTCACGGTGCCGTTGGCGGTGGCCATGAAGATGTAGTGACCTTCGGTGTACTCCTCGACCGGCAGCATGGTGGTGATGTATTCACCGTCATCCAGCGGCAGCAGGTTGACCAGCGGACGACCACGGGCCGCGCGGGAGGCTTCCGGAATCTCGTAGGTCTTGAGCCAGTACACCTTGCCCTTGCTGGAGAACAGCAGCAGCGTGGTGTGGCTGTTGGCAACCAGCAGGTGAGCGATGTAGTCCTCGTCCTTGACGCCGGTAGCCGATTTGCCTTTGCCGCCACGACGCTGAGCCTGGTACGCAGCCAGCGGTTGGGTCTTGGCGTAGCCACCGTGGGAAATGGTCACGACGCGCTCTTCTTCCGGGATCATGTCGCCCAGGGTCAGATCGAGACGGGCATCGAGAATTTCGGTGCGGCGCACATCGCCGTATTCGGCGCGGATCACTTCCAGCTCTTCGCGGATCACTTCCATCAGGCGCACAGCGCTGTTGAGGATGCGGATCAGCTCGCCGATCTGGTTGAGGATCTCTTGATACTCGGCCAGCAGCTTCTCGTGCTCCAGACCGGTCAGACGGTGCAGGCGCAGCTCGAGAATGGCTTGGGCCTGTTCTGGCGAGAGGAAGTACTTGCCTTCGCGCAGGCCGTATTGCGGATCGAGGTTTTCCGGACGGCACGAATCGGCACCGGCGCGTTCAACCATCGCCACCACAGCCGAGGATTCCCAAGGCGTGCTGATCAGCGCTTCCTTGGCTTCCGACGGCGTTGGCGAAGCCTTGATCAGGGCGATCACCGGGTCGATGTTCGACAGCGCAACGGCCTGGCCTTCGAGAATGTGCCCACGCTCGCGCGCCTTGCGCAGTTCGAACACGGTACGACGGGTAACCACTTCGCGACGGTGACGGACGAAGGCTTCCAGCAGATCCTTGAGGTTGAGGATGCGCGGGCGGCCGTCGATCAGCGCGACGATGTTGATACCGAACACCGATTGCAGCTGGGTCTGGGCGTAGAGGTTGTTGAGGATCACCTCAGGCACTTCGCCGCGACGCAGCTCGATCACGACGCGCATGCCGTCCTTGTCGGACTCGTCGCGCAGCTCGGTGATGCCTTCGAGCTTCTTCTCTTTGACCAGCTCGGCGATCTTCTCGATCAGACGCGCCTTGTTCAGCTGGTAAGGCAGCTCGGTGATGACGATCTGCTGACGACCACCGACCTTGTCGATGTCTTCGATGATCGAGCGGGCACGCATGTAAATGCGCCCGCGACCGGTGCGGTAGGCTTCGATGATGCCGGCGCGACCGTTGATGATCGCAGCCGTCGGGAAGTCCGGACCCGGAATGTATTGCATCAGCTCATCGACGGTCAGCTCGGGGTTGTCGATGAGGGCCAGGCAACCGTCGATGACTTCACCGAGGTTGTGCGGAGGAATGTTGGTCGCCATGCCCACGGCGATACCGCTGGAACCGTTGACCAGCAGGTTCGGCACGCGGGTCGGCATGACCGCCGGGATCAGTTCGGTGCCGTCGTAGTTCGGCACCCAGTCCACAGTTTCCTTGTGCAGGTCAGCCAGCAGCTCGTGCGCCAGCTTGGTCATGCGCACTTCGGTGTATCGCATGGCCGCGGCGTTATCGCCGTCGACCGAACCGAAGTTGCCCTGGCCGTCGACCAGCAGGTAGCGCAGGGAGAAAGGCTGGGCCATACGAACGATGGTGTCGTACACGGCAGTGTCACCGTGCGGGTGGTACTTACCGATCACGTCGCCGACGACACGGGCAGATTTCTTGTACGGCTTGTTGTAGTCGTTGCCCAGCTCGCTCATCGCGAACAGTACGCGACGGTGCACGGGCTTGAGGCCATCGCGCGCATCCGGCAGTGCACGGCCGACGATCACGCTCATTGCGTAGTCGAGGTAGGACTGTTTCAGCTCGTCTTCGATATTGACCGGGAGGATTTCTTTGGCCAGTTCGCCCATGAGAAGCCTGATTCCTTTTTCTGGTGAAACTTCGTCATATCCATGTGGGAGCAACGAAGCTCGTCGGGGCCGGCCGAGTGCCATGCGCCGACTTACGACAAATCAACATTTGGATCGCGGATTTGCGCAGTAAAGACAGCTCCGTGGAGCCGCCTCGGAAAACGCCGGATGTTATCACAAAGGCCGCCACGCACCTATCCCCCAGATGCGCATGGAGCATAGTTAGTTGACCGATGACAGGCTTGAGGGGGACGAGAGAGGCTCAGAGCTTCTTTGAATGTGAAATCGGGGGCAGATTTACAGTTGTTTATTGACATTCAGGCCCTCATCGCTGGCAAGCCAGCTCCCACAGGTTCAATGCCGGGCACAAAACCTGTGGGAGCTGGCTTGCCAGCGATGGGGCCCGCTCAGACGCTACAGCCCTTCAATGCAGGCGCTTGCGGCACATCAGCTGGGCCATTTTCGCGGTGTCCGGGCGTTCGACGATGCCTTTCTCGGTGACGATCGCGTCGATCAGATCCGCTGGAGTGACATCAAATACCGGGTTGAACGCTTCAACATCGGCACCGACGCGTTTGCCGCCAACTTCGAGCAGTTCGGCGCCATCACGCTCTTCGATCGGGATGTCATCGCCGCTGGCGAGGTTCATGTCGATGGTCGAACTCGGCGCCACCACCATGAAGCGCACGCCGTGGTGCATGGCGTTGACTGCCAGTTGATAGGTGCCGATCTTGTTCGCCACGTCGCCATTGGCGGTGATGCGGTCAGCGCCGACGATCACCCAGGTCACGCCTTTGGTTTTCATGATGTGCGCGGCGGCGGAGTCAGCGTTAAGGGTCACCGGGATGCCTTCGTTGGCCAGCTCCCACGCGGTCAGGCGCGAGCCCTGCAGCCATGGCCGGGTTTCGTCGGCGTAAACGCGTTCGACCATGCCCTCTATATAAGCAGCGCGGATCACCCCCAGCGCAGTACCGAACCCGCCAGTGGCCAGCGCGCCGGTGTTGCAGTGGGTCAGGATGGCTTGAGCGTTGCCCTGATGCTTGCGAATCAGGTCGACGCCAAGCTGCGCCATGGTCAGGTTGGCCTCGCGGTCGCTTTCGTGAATGGCGACGGCTTCGGCTTCCAGCGCCGCCAGCGGATCGGCGTTGCTTTTCAAACGATCCAGGCGATCGTGCATGCGCCCCAGCGCCCAGAACAGATTGACCGCAGTAGGACGCGAATCCGCCAGCAGGGCAAAATCCTCTTCCAGCGCCGCGTACCAGTCGCCGCCTTCGGCAATCCGCGCCCGCGCTGCGAGGACGATGCCATAGGCCGCGCTGATACCGATGGCCGGCGCGCCACGCACAACCATCGAGCGAATCGCCTCGGCCACGCCGGCGGCGCTGGTGTAGGCGATCCAGGTTTCCTCGAACGGCAAAATACGCTGATCCAGCAGGTGCAGCGCGCCATCACGCCAATCGATGGCCTTCACTTTCTCCGCAGCCAACAGTCGATCGCGCATCCCACACCCCGCACTCATGAACAAAAGCCGCCGATTATAGCGATCCCCCGCGAAGACGCTCGGGTATACTTCGCCATCCTTTACAAAAGCACTGGAACCGACCCTCGATGCCGAAACCTGCCATTGCGCTCGACCTGTTATTGCTGCCGACCTGGCTGGTCCCCGTCGAACCCGCAGGCGTGGTGCTCAAGGAGCACGGCCTGGGCATCCGCGACGGTTGCATCGTGTTTATCGGCCCGCGCGCCGAAGCGTTGAAGTGTAACGCGACAGAAATCCGTGAACTGCCGGACGTTCTGTTGGCGCCGGGACTGATCAACGCCCACGGCCACGCGGCGATGACGCTGTTCCGTGGCCTGGCTGACGATCTGCCGCTGATGACCTGGCTGGAAAACCACATCTGGCCGGCCGAAGGCAAATGGGTCGATGAGGACTTCGTCCGCGACGGCACCGATCTGGCCATCGCCGAGCAGATCAAGGGCGGCATCAGCTGTTTCTCGGACATGTATTTCTTCCCGAAAGTCGCCAGCGAGCGCGTGCACAACAGCGGCATCCGTGCGCAGATCGCCATTCCGATCCTCGATTTCCCGATCCCCGGCGCCAGCAGTGCCGACGAAGCCATTCGTCAGGGCGTCGAATTGTTCGGCGACCTCAAGCATCACGAACGCATCAAAATTACTTTCGGCCCTCATGCACCCTACACCGTCGGTGATGAGAACCTGGAGAAAATCAGGGTGATCGCCGAGGAGCTGGACGCCGCGATCCACATGCATGTGCACGAGACCGCTTTCGAGGTGCAACAGGCCGTCGAGCAAACCGGCGAACGGCCACTGGCGCGCCTCGGCCGCCTGGGCCTGCTCGGGCCGCGCTTCCAGGCCGTGCACATGACCCAGATCAGCGATGACGACCTCGCCCTGCTGGTAGAAAGCAACAGCAGCGTGATCCACTGCCCGGAATCCAATCTGAAACTGGCCAGCGGCTTCTGCCCGGTCGAACGTTTGTGGCAGGCTGGAGTGAACGTCGCCGTCGGTACCGATGGTGCGGCGAGCAACAATGATCTCGACCTGCTCGGCGAAACCCGTACCGCCGCCCTGCTGGCCAAAGCCGTCGCCGGTTCCGCCACCGCGCTGGACGCCCACCGCGCCTTGCGCATGGCCACCCTCAATGGCGCCCGTGCACTGGGGATCGAGGCGCAGGTCGGCTCGCTGGAGCTCGGCAAGGCCGCCGACATCGTCGCTTTCGACCTGTCTGGTCTGGCGCAACAACCGGTGTATGACCCGGTGTCGCAGCTGATCTACGCCACCGGGCGCGATTGCGTGAAACACCTGTGGGTCGCCGGCAAGCAACTGCTCGACGACCGGCGCCTGACCCGTATGGACGAACAACAGCTGGGCGCAACCGCCCGCCACTGGGGCCAGCGCATCAGCGGCCACACCGAATCGTAAACACCGCGGCGCAATATCCGCGGCTACAGCCCTTTTCAGGTTTTTCGAGGAATTGAACATGAGCAACGTCGACCACGCCGAAATCGCCAAATTCGAAGCCCTGGCCCATCGCTGGTGGGACCGCGAAAGCGAATTCAAACCGCTGCATGACATCAACCCGCTGCGGGTCAACTGGATCGACGAACGAGTCAATCTGGCCGGCAAGAAAGTCCTCGACGTCGGTTGCGGCGGCGGCATCCTCAGCGAAGCCATGGCCCAGCGCGGCGCCACGGTGATGGGTATCGACATGGGCGAAGCGCCGCTGGCGGTCGCGCAACTGCATCAACTCGAGTCCGGAGTCAGCGTCGAGTATCGCCAGATCACCGCCGAAGCCCTCGCCGAAGAGATGCCCGAGCAGTTCGACGTGGTCACCTGCCTGGAAATGCTCGAGCACGTGCCGGATCCGTCCTCGGTAATCCGCGCCTGCTTCCGCATGGTCAAGCCGGGCGGCCAGGTGTTCTTCTCGACCATCAACCGCAACCCGAAGGCCTATCTGTTCGCGATCATCGGCGCCGAATACATCATGAAGCTGCTGCCGCGCGGCACCCACGACTTCAAGAAATTCATCCGCCCGTCCGAGCTCGGCGCGTGGAGCCGCATGGCCGGCCTGACCGTCAAGGACATCATCGGCCTGACCTACAACCCGCTGACCAAGCACTACAAGCTGGCCAACGACGTTGACGTCAACTACATGATCCAGACCCTGCGCGAGGAATAAGCCGATGGCCATCAGAGCGGTACTTTTCGACATGGACGGCACCCTGCTCGACACCGCGCCGGACTTCATCGCCATCTGCCAGGCGATGCGCGCCGATCGCGGTCTGCCACCGATCAACGACAAGCACATCCGCGACGAGATTTCCGGCGGGGCCAAGGCCATGGTCGCAGTGACGTTCTCGATGGATCCGGAATCGCCGGGCTTCGAAGAACTTCGTCTGGAGTTCCTGGAGCGCTATCTGGTCGGCTGCGCCGTGCACAGCAAACTGTTCGACGGCATGGCCGAACTGCTCGTTGACATTGAAAAGGCCCACCTGATCTGGGGCGTGGTCACCAACAAACCGCTGCGCTTCGCCGAGCCGATCATGCAACGTCTGGGGCTGGCCGAGCGTTCGGCGCTGCTGATCTGCCCGGATCATGTGAAGAACAGCAAGCCGGATCCGGAGCCTTTGATCCTCGCCTGCAACATGCTTGATCTGGATCCGTCGACCGTACTGTTTATCGGCGATGATCTGCGCGATATCGAATCCGGCCGCGATGCCGGCACCAAGACCGCTGCGGTCACTTACGGCTACATCCACCCGGATGACAACCCACGGCATTGGGGCGCAGACGTGGTGGTGGATCACCCGCTGGAGTTGCGCAAGGTGCTTGATAGCGCGCTTTGCAGCTGCTGACCTGACTGCGCCAAGCTCCCTGTGTGGCAAGGGGATTTATCCCCGCTGGGCTGCGAAGCGGCCCCGCTTTGATCCAGGCAATGTGACACACAGGTTTTGCGACGGCTTCGCCGCCGAACGGGGATAAATCCCCTCGCCACAGGGGTGAAGCAGGTCTTCATGAAAAGGACTACGAGGTTTTTATGTTTGATTACACCGCTCGCCCTGAATTGCTCAAGGATCGGGTCATTCTGGTCACCGGTGCCGGCCGTGGCATCGGCGCGGCTGCGGCGAAAACCTATGCCGCCCACGGCGCCACTGTACTGCTGCTGGGCAAGACCGAAGCCAATCTGACCGAGGTCTACGACGCAATCGAAGCAGCGGGCCACCCGCAACCGGCGGTGATCCCGTTCAACCTCGAGACCGCCCTGCCCCATCAGTACGATGAGCTGGCAGCGATGATCGAAACC
Organism: Pseudomonas sp. B21_DOA; assembly: GCA_030544685.1. Taxonomy (NCBI): domain Bacteria; kingdom Pseudomonadati; phylum Pseudomonadota; class Gammaproteobacteria; order Pseudomonadales; family Pseudomonadaceae; genus Pseudomonas; species Pseudomonas sp. B21_DOA. The sequence goes on from CP086683.1 coordinate 5,177,233, forward strand.
GAGTTCGGCCACCTCGATGGCCTGCTGCACAACGCTTCGATCATCGGACCGCGCACGCCGATCGAACAACTGTCCGGCGAAAACTTCATGCGCGTCATGCAGGTCAACGTTAACGCGATGTTCATGCTGACCAGCACCCTGCTGCCGTTGCTCAAGCTATCCCAGGATGCTTCGGTGGTGTTCACCTCAAGCAGCGTCGGGCGCAAGGGTCGCGCGTACTGGGGCGCTTACGGTGTGTCGAAATTTGCCACCGAGGGCCTGATGCAAACCCTGGCCGATGAAGTGGAAGGCGTTGCGCCGTTACGCTCCAACAGCATCAACCCGGGCGGCACCCGCACGAGCATGCGCGCGCAGGCGTATCCGGGGAAAACCCGCTGAACAACCCGACACCGGAAGAGATCATGCCGGTGTATCTGTACCTGATGGGCCCCGACAGCGCGGGCGTCAATGGCCAGGCTTTCAACGCCCAATAACGCCATACGTCGCATTTGTTGCCGCGGCAGAATGCTGTCGCGGCAAGCCATTGCCGCTTGAAACCGTCACAAAGCCGCCAAAAACCCAGCGCGGCGGCCCGTCATCCGTCAGCAAGTCATTGATTCGAAAAGCTTTAAATAAAATCGAACCGAATGGCACGGGTTTCGCTCTAAATTCCCTCAAAACATGCCGTGTGATGGCCATGGGGCAACGCCGATTTCGATAGCTGACTGATCGTCTTGCGGCAGACTAAACTTACGCCAAACGTCCTACGGGACTGATGGATCAGTACGACGCGCAGCCCATAGCCGCTCTCACCCAGCCTGTAAGACAGACTTACTGCTTAGGGGCTCACGCCATATGAAATCTCCTTCCCAGACCCATGCAATTGACTTCGACAGTGCCAAATTGCAGCGCCTGGGCTTCGGTCAACTACCGGCGCTGATCGAGCGCCCGACCAGCCTGGCGCAACTGCGTCAGCAAATGAGCCTGCAACTGCAAACCAGCCTTGAGCCACAGCGCATCCTTGGCCTGTTCTTTCGCGAAATCCAGCGCCTGGTGCCGCTGGACGCCCTCAGCTATGTGCATAAGGCTAGCGACCTGCGCCTGGAGTTCGGCGCGCGCGGTCATCATTCGGTCAGCTACACCCTGAGCCACGAAGGTGAGCACATGGGCGAACTGATCTTCCGTCGCAATCAGCGTTTCAACGACAAGGAACAGGGCGAACTCGAGTCGCTGCTGTCCTGCTTGTTGTATCCGATGCGCAACGCCCTGCTCTATCGCGCTGCAACCCAAAGTGCTTTGCGCGATCCATTGACCGGCGCTGGCAACCGCGTTGCCATGGAGCAGACCTTGCAGCGCGAGATCGACATGTCGCGCCGCCATGTGCAGCCGCTATCAGTACTGATGCTCGACATCGACCACTTCAAGCGGGTCAATGACGATCATGGTCACAGCGCGGGTGATGAAGTGCTCAGAGCGATTGCCGCTTCGATCAAGGCGCAACTACGCAATGTCGACATGGTGTTCCGGTATGGCGGCGAAGAGTTTTTGATTCTGCTGTCCAACACCGGTCGCGAGGCGGCAGCGATGGTCGGCGAGCGTTTGCGCCAGGCGACGCAGTCGGAGGAATACTTTGCCGATGGCCAGTTGATCGAGATCACCGTGAGTCTGGGATGCTCGACGTTACTGCCGGGCGAGTCGGCGGACAGCTTGCTGCGCCGGGCCGACAGTGCGCTCTATGTCGCAAAGCGCGAAGGGCGGAACCGGCTGGCGATGGCCGGCTAAAAATCATTGTGGGAGCGAGCCTGCTCGCGAAGAGGGAGTGTCAGACAACGAGTCGTTGAATGACCCACCGCTTTCGCGAGCAGGCTTGCTCCCACAGTTCGATCAGCTTTCGGTTACGGTCCTGCGCTCGCGGTTGACCAGCAACCGCTCCGAAGTTTCAAGCTGCATGCACCGTTCCAGGAACAGGTACATGTAGTCGTAGCTCTTGCAGATCGCCTGACGCAGCTCTGCCTGCAAAGCCTTGCTCGGGTTCATGCCGGCCAGGGTGCAGATGATTTCCAGCGCTTCCCACGGGTGGGCATCATCGTACTGGGCGTGCATCTTCAACCACTTCATCGCGCGCTTGCGATCTTCTTCCGGAAACGCTGCCGCGTAGACCCCGGTCGAGCAGACCACCGCTGACCATTCCCCGGTCGCGCCCTCGATCGCATAGTTGGTCGCGGCAATTGCCACGATCAGCGGATCTGCCGAGCTGGTGTGCCAGCACCAGTGACTCAGGGCGTGCAGCTCCGGCGGCACTTGCTGGGCCTGAAGATCTTCGAGGCTGACGCCATGGGCGCGGCTCCAGTGCATCCAGTAGTCGGCATGGTTGAGTTCGACGCGGATATTGCGCATCAGCCAGCGCCGCGCCATGTCCTCGCCGGGATGGCGGGCGAAGCGGGTCTTGGTGAGGTTCTGCGCCATGTACAAGGCAAACTGCTCGACCACCGGCCAGCCCCCTATCAGGTACTGGCGCATGGTTTTCGCGCTGAGTTTGTTGTCGCGCATGCGCTGATAAAGTTCATGCTCGACAACCCGGCGCTTACTCTCGCTGCAATCCTTGATGAGCTGTTGCGCCCAGGCAGGATAACTTGCAGCTTCCATGAGGGGTCCGGTTCGGTTGAATGTGTCGATCACTGTTCGGCTCCTTTTGAGTTGTGATGGCAAGGATCGGCGAGAGACTTCAACGGAACGTGCCAGGCGCTTTGAACAACAACGGCTGCGGTCTGGCAGGGCGACTTTGCAAACTGTCACAGGTAAACAACTGCGGACGCTCGATAACATACCCCTGAGCGTAATCCACACCTATTTCAAGCAACGCCTGTTCGATCTGGTTAGTTTCAACAAACTCGGCAATTGTCTGCTTACCCATAACATGACCGATGTGATTGATCACTTCGACCATTGCCCGATTAATCGGGTCGTCCAGCATATCCTTTACGAAACTCCCGTCGATCTTCAGGAAGTCTACAGGCAAATGTTTCAAGTAAGCGAATGAAGACATTCCGGCACAAAAGTCATCCAGGGAAAAGTGACAACCTAAGCCTTTGAGTTCGTTGATAAAACGAATTGCACTGCCAAGATTTGCGATTGCACTGGTTTCAGTAATTTCAAAACAAATCATTTCAGGCGGTATAGCGTAGTTAACAAACTGTTCCCGCAGGAAGTGCAAAAAGGCGTCATCTCCGATAGTAATGCCTGACAGATTAATCGCACACATCGCTAAAGGAAGTTCATGTTCCTGTTCGATGCACTGAGCAATAACCTTGAAAACATTTTCAACTACCCAGCGATCCAACTGGGTCATCAAACCATATCGCTCCGCCGCCGGGATAAAGCTGTCAGGCAGAATCATCCGCCCCGATTCATCATGTAAACGCAGGAGGATCTCGATGTGCCCGGCCTGGCCAGCTTGCGGCTTGAGCGGCGCGATCTGTTGGGCATACAGGCAAAAACGGTTTTCCTCCAGCGCCATGTGCAGGCGCTGCACCCAGGCCATTTCACCGAAACGCATGGACAGTTCTGAATCGTCGGCGTGATAGACCTGCACGCGGTTGCGGCCCTTTTCCTTGGCCATGTAGCAAGCCATGTCCGCCGCGCGCAACGAGGCTTCGAGGGTGGTCGGATTCTGTGCGACATGCACCAGGCCGATACTGACGGTGGTCAGGAATGGCCGCCCTTTCCAGACAAAATGCAGGTTCTGCACCGTCTGGCGCAGGCTCTCGGCAATCTTCTCCGCCACCTCTGGCGGGCAGTTCTGAAGCAGAATGCCGAACTCGTCGCCACCCAGCCGCGCCAGCGTGTCGCCCTCACGCAGGCCCGATTGCAACAGCGTGCAGATATGCCGCAACAGCTCATCGCCTGCCGCATGGCCACAGGTGTCGTTGACCAGTTTGAACTGATCCAGATCGAGGAACATCAGCGCATGCCGCCCGGGCTGGCGCGTCAGGTTGTGCAAGGCCTGCTCGAGGCGATATTCGAATTCGCGACGGTTGGCCAGCCTGGTCAGCGCGTCGTGGGTCGCTTGCCAGGACAGATTGGCGATGTATTGCCGCTCCTGGGTCATGTCGTGCAACACCAGCACCGTGCCGCTGACATTGCCGGCGTTGCGGATCGGCGCACCGACCAGGGTCACCGACAACGTGCTGCCATCCAGACGCTGAATCAGCTTGGAATGTTCGCTGCCGCCACTGAGCTGGCCGCTGAGAATGTGCTCGATCAAGGTCAGCCCTTCGGTCTGGGCGTTCTCGTCAAGCAGGTTGAACAGCGCCGACAACGGCAGGCCCGCCGCCTGCTCGGCCTTCCAGTGGGTCATCACCTCGGCGGCCGGGTTCATGTAATCGATCGCGCCGTTGACGTCGGTGGTGATCACGCCATCGCCAATCGACTGTAGCGTAATGTGCGCGCGATCCTTCTCCAGCTGCAGTGCATGGGCAAATTCATGGCGTTGCTTGAGCAGTTTGTGCGTGCGCCACAGCGCCAGCACGATCAGACCCAGCGCGGTGGCCAGGTTGGTGAACAGCAGCAGGCGCATGATCACCCGCGAGCCTTCGCCCAAGGCATCGCTGAAGGCTTTCGCGGCTGGAGTTACCGCATCGTTGATGGCGAAGATCTGTACTTTCCAGCGCTGCACATCGCCGGGGCTGGCCTGGTTCTGCGCAATGCCCTGATGCATCTCCTGCGCGACTTCGTGCAGCCGGTCGAGGTAGGCATCGCCGATTGTCCAGCGATCGATCGCGGTTTCCAGATAACTGAAATGGCGAAAATTGAGATACAGCCAGATCAGGCTGGAGACGTCGTCCGGGTGATTGCCCCCTTGAGAATGCCTTCACGCGCCGCTTGCAGATCAGGCGGCTGACGATCCAGCGCCAGGCGCAATTGGTGCCCGCCCTGGGGCACGGCGATCGCCGTCAGGTACTTGTTATAGATCGCCTCGTCACGACTGTCGGCGTAAAGGTTGAGGTAATAGATGGCGTCCTTCTGGCCTTTCGACCACAGGCTTTCGCCGGCCACGTAGCCACGCACGGCCGAAAGCACGTAAAGGCTCACGCCCCCAGTAATGCCTGGAACACCACGACAGCAATAAAGGGCCAGACGATACCCAACAACCGTGGTGTTCCCAGAGTCTGCTTTTGCTTCATGAGATTCCTTGCATGAGCACTGCCCGCTCGCCTTCCGGGCGAATTCGCTATGACGAGACTAGGTGGGGTTCTCGTTCAAGGCAAGGCGCGGCTGTACACCGCGCGCAGAACGTCTGACAGGCCGGCAAGGGTTTCGATCAGTGCTGTTGCAGGTTGCCGTAGAGCTTGGCGTACAGACCGCCGTCGGCGATCAGTTGGCGATGGTCGCCGTCCTCGGCGATTTGCCCACCGTCGAACACCAGCACGCGGTCCGCCTGTTTCACCGCCGACAAGCGATGGGCAATGATCAGCGTGGTGCGGCCATTGAGAAACTTCGCCATCGCTTGATGCAGGTTGTACTCGGTGGCGGCATCGAGGGCCGAAGTGGCTTCGTCGAGAATGACTACTTTCGGCTCGGCGAGAATCATCCGCGCAATCGCCAGACGCTGGCGCTGGCCGCCGGACAGACGCACGCCGGAGCGCCCGACGATGCTGTCGAGGCCGTTGGGCAGCGCGCGAATGGTCGCGGCCATTTGCGCGATTTCCAGCGCCTGCCAGCAGGCTTCGTCGCTGCGCATGCGACCCATAGTCAGGTTGGCGCGCACGCTGTCGTTGAACAGCGCGGGATGCTGCAGCACCACCGCGACGTTCTCGCGCACGGTCTCCAGACCGATCTCCTGCTGGGTCGATCCGCCGAAGCGAATGGTCCCGGCCGCTGGCGTGTACAGACCCAGCAGCAACTGCACCAAGGTACTTTTACCGCCGCCGCTGGCGCCGACGATCGCGACTTTTTCACCGGGCAGGATCGACAGGTTCATCTGATCCAGCACCAGTTCGTCGCCATAACCGAAGCTCAGGCCTTGCACCTCGATGCCGACGGTTTCGCGGCCCTTGAACGGATCGACGCCGCCGGGATACTGCGGCTCGTCGGCGCGCGCCAGCAATTCATTGATCCGCGCCAGCGCGCCACCCGCTGCGTAGTAGGCATATTGCAGATTGAGCAGCTGTTCGACCGGGCCGATCATGAACCACAGGTAACTGAACACCGCGAGCATCTGCCCGATCGACAGGTCGGAAAACAACACGGTGAGCATCGCCGCCGCGCGGAAGATGTCGATGCCGAACTGGAACAGCAACCCACTGGCGCGATTCGACGCGTCGGTTTTCCACTGCGAATTGACCGCGTAGTTGCGCACTTCCTGCGCGCGCAAACCGAGGCGCCCGAGGAAATAGCCCTGACGGTTGCCGGCGCGCACTTCCTGAATCGCATCGAGGGTTTCGCTCAGCGCCTGAGTGAAGCGCGAGGTGCTGTCGTTCTCCAGTTTTTTCAGGTGCTTGACGCGTTTGCCCAACTGCACCGTGGCGTAGATCACCAACGGGTTGAACAGCAGAATCAGCAGCGCCAGCTTCCAGTGCATCCACATCAGGATGCTGGCGGTGCCGACCAGCGTCAGCATGGCGACGAGGAAGCGGCTGAGGGTTTCGCCGACGAATTTGTCGAGGGTATCCAGATCGGTGACCAGGTGCGTGGTCACCGTGCCGCTGCCGAGGCTTTCGTACTCGCCGAGGGAAATGCGCTTGAGCCGTTCGATCAGGCGCACGCGAATGCGGTAGACGATGTCCTTGGCCAGCCGCGCGAACAGCCGCGACTGCAACACGCCAAAACATAGGGCGCTGCAACGCAGGGTCAGGGTTACCACCAGCATCAGGCCGATATAACCCGCCGCCTGCTGCCACATGCCCGGCAAAAAATGATTCATGACTTTCAGCGCGGCATCGCCGTGGCCGAGCAGGACCTCGTCGACCAGCAATGGCAGCAGCAAAGGAATCGGCACGCTGCACAGCGTCGCCAGCACGGCCACGCCGTTGGCGATCCACAGGGATTTCTTGTGATGCAGTGCCAGACGCCGGACTTCAGCCCAGCTCAGCCGGTCGACACGCTCTACGGCTGGCGTGTCATCGGCGCGGTCAGACACAGGCCGCGCGCTCCAGCCAGCGGCCGAGCAACGGCGACAGCTCGCTGAGCGGTTGATAGCCGTTGGTCAGCAGCGCCAGTTGCCCGTTGCGCTCGGCCAGCAGGGTCGGGAAACCGGCGATGCCCAGATCCTGCACCCAAGTGAAGTCGGCCTGGGTCGCCTTGTGCTGATCGGCATGATCGAACAACGCTGCGAATTCGATACGCGGCACACCGGCCTGCTCCGCCAGTTCGACCAGCACGCTGGCCTGGGTGACATCGCGTCCTTGGGCGTAAAACGCCTGCTGGATCAGCCCGACCAGTGTCCACGCGCAATCCGGCGCCAGACTGCGCGCGGTGACGATGGCGCGACAGGCAGGCTCAGTGTCATAGACAAAGCCGTCGCGCAACGCACCGTCGAGCTTGAACGGCTGGCCGGTGGCTTCGGTGACCGCCTGCCAGTGCTCAAGAATGTAGCGCCGCGTGGTCGGCTCCAGCGCCGAACCGCTGCCGGTACGCAAGCCGCCGACCACCAGATGCAGCTCCACCCCGGCTGCCTGCGCCTGCTCGACCAGTGCCTTGGCCACCGGAGCAAACCCCCAGCACCATGAACACATCGGATCCATCACGTAGAGCAGGCGCGCAGACATGGTTAAGCCTCGGTGGATGCTTGCTTATAGTTGTAGCCGATCGGGTGCGGCTGGTTGCGCGCCTTGGCCAGTTCGATCTGCTTTTGCCGATCGATGGCGCTGCGCCGGGTCTTCTCGCTGAGCTTGTCCCAGCAATGCGGGCAACTGATGCCGGCGACGTAGTGCTCGGAGGCGCGATCTTCAACACTGACCGGCGTGCGGCAGGCATGACATTGATCGTAGTCGCCTTCCGTCAGGTCGTGGCGCACGGTCACGCGGTTGTCGAAGACGAAGCAATCGCCGCGCCACTTGGTTTCTTCCTGCGGCACCTCTTCGAGGTACTTCAGGATGCCGCCCTTGAGGTGGTAGACCTCTTCGAAACCTTCGCCGAGCATATAGCTCGAGGCTTTCTCGCAGCGAATGCCGCCAGTGCAGAACATCGCGACCTTCTTGTGCACGGCCGGGTCGAAGTGTTCTTTGATGTAGTCGGGAAACTCGCGAAAACTGGTGGTTTTCGGATCGATGGCACCTTCGAAGGTGCCGATCGACACTTCGTAATCGTTGCGCGTGTCGATCAGCAGCACTTCCGGGTCGCTGATCAGCGCGTTCCAGTCCTGCGGCTCAACGTAAGTGCCGACCTTCTTGTTCGGGTCAACGCCTTCGACGCCGAGGGTGACGATCTCTTTCTTCAGCTTGACCTTGGTGCGATAGAACGGCTGCTCATCGCAGTACGATTCCTTGTGGTCGATGTCGACCATGCGCGGATCGTTCTTGAGCCAGGCGAGCAGACCGTCGATGCCTTCGCGGCTGCCGGAAACCGTGCCGTTGATGCCTTCTTCGGCAATCAGCAGAGTGCCTTTGATGCCGTTGTCGACCATCGCTTGCAGCAGAGGCTCGCGCAGGTCAACGTAATCTTCGAGGGTGACGAACTTGTACAGTGCCGCCACGACAATCGGTTGTGTCATGGGTATTTCTCCAGGTGGCTACCCTCGCAAAGGGTGAACCGGATTCAAAAAAACGCGCCGGCTAAGCGGCGCGTTGCGGATTCTAGCAAAAACATGATGTGTTTTGGATTTACTCAGTCTTCTGTGACAACACAAAACCTGTGGCGAGGGGATTTATCCCCGTTGGGTGGCGAAGCAACCCTAAACCCATTCAGCCCCGTTCCTTCTGCCAGGACCGTGGTTACAGGGTTTACGACTGCTGCGCAGCCGAACGGGGATAAATCCCTCGCCACAAAAATCCCGCCACATCCAAAAAATCAGTGCTTGCTACCGCCGGCACAGGTCGGCGACGCCGGGGCGCCGTCGATCTCTGCCCATTCCTGCGGGGTGTAGGTGTGCAGCGCCAACGCATGGAACTCGCCCATCAGCTCGCCGAGCGTGCCGTAGACTTTCTGGTGGCGCTTGACCCGGTTCAGGCCTTCGAACTGCGCGCTGACCACCACCGCCTTGTAGTGGGTCTGTGACCCGCGACTGTGCATGTGGCTTTCATCCAGCACTTGCAGGTGCTCAGGCTGTAACAGGGCCAGCGTCGATTCGATGCGTTGTTGCATGGTCATCACGAACTCCGCTTACTTCTTCTTGGCTGGCGCCGCGGCCGGGGTCAGCTCTTTGGTCATGTCGTCGAGCAGCTTGTTGACCACTGGCACCGCGCTTTCCAGTTTGCCCTGGGTCATCTGCGCCGACTGCTGGGTCAGCTGCGGCATTTTTTCGAGGACTTTCTTGCCCAGTGGCGACTGGTAGAAAGCCACCAGATCTTTCAGCTCGGATTCGCTGAAGTTGCTGGTGTAGAGCTTGACCATGTCCGGTTTCAGCTTGTTCCAGCCGATGGCCTGGTCCAGTGCGGCGTTGGCCTTGGCCTGGTAAGTTTCGAGCACGGCTTTCTTCGACTCAGGGGCTTTGGTCTGTTCAAAGCGCTGGGCGAACATTTGCTGCACTTGCATGTACACCGGGGTGCCCAGCTTGTCAGCGTGAGCCAGCGTCAGGAAAGCTTCGGCACTGGCGTTGTGGCTGGCGGTATCGGCAAGCACCTGGCCGCTGGCGCAAACCAGTGCAACCGCGGTACAGATGGCGCGAAGACGAGTCATCGAGTTTCCTTTAAGCAAAGCGAGGTCGAACCCCAAGGGCGACCATTCTGCGCCTAACAATCGCTGTGGCTCAACCCCGGCCCTTGCCGCGCTTGATTGGCGGGGTTTTGCGGTCAACAATCGAGTCGATGGAACCACCCGGGCCGACGCCGGCCTAAATTGCGCCAACAGACCAACAGGAGTGTGCACGATGAGCCGTATCGAAACCGACAGCCTGGGCCAGATCGAGGTCCCGGACGACGCTTACTGGGGTGCTCAGACGCAACGCTCGCTGATCAACTTCGCCATTGGTCAGGAACGCATGCCGCTACCGGTGCTGCACGCCCTGGCGCTGATCAAGAAAGCCGCCGCGCGGGTCAACGACCGCAATGGCGACCTGCCCGCCGACATCGCTCGCCTGATCGAACAGGCCGCCGATGAAGTCCTCGCCGGCGAGCATGACGAGCAGTTCCCGCTGGTGGTCTGGCAGACCGGCAGCGGCACCCAGAGCAACATGAACGTCAACGAAGTGATCGCCGGTCGCGCCAACGAGCTGGCCGGCAACCCGCGCGGCGGCAAGTCGCCGGTGCACCCCAACGATCACGTCAACCGCTCGCAAAGTTCCAACGACTGCTTCCCCACTGCCATGAGCATTGCCACCGCCAAAGCGGTGCAGGAACAACTGCTGCCGGCGATTGCCGAGCTGTCCGGCGGCCTCGCTGAACTGGCGGCGCGGCACATGAAACTGGTGAAGACCGGGCGCACGCACATGATGGACGCGACGCCGATCACCTTCGGCCAGGAGCTGTCCGGCTTCATCGCGCAACTGGATTACGCCGAGCGCGCGATTCGCGCGGCGTTGCCGGCGGTCTGCGAGCTGGCTCAGGGTGGCACCGCAGTCGGCACCGGGCTGAATTCACCGCACGGCTTCGGTGAGGCGATTGCCGCCGAACTTGCTGCGCTGTCCGGTTTGCCATTCGTCACCGCGCCGAACAAGTTTGCCGCGCTGGCCGGCCATGAGCCACTGGTGACGCTGTCCGGCGCGCTGAAAACCCTCGCCGTGGCCTTGATGAAGATCGCCAACGACCTGCGCTTGCTCGGTTCCGGTCCGCGCGCAGGTTTCGCTGAAGTGAAGTTGCCGGCCAACGAGCCGGGCAGCTCGATCATGCCCGGCAAGGTCAACCCGACCCAGTGCGAAGCGCTGTCGATGCTCGCCTGTCAGGTGCTCGGCAACGACGTGGCGATCGGTATCGCCGCCAGCCAAGGACACTTGCAGTTGAACGTGTTCAAACCGGTGATCATCCACAACCTGCTGCAATCGATCCGTTTGCTCGGCGATGGCTGCAGCAACTTCCAGCAGCACTGCATCGCCGGGCTCGAGCCGGATGCCGAGGCCATGGCCCAGCACCTGGAACGCGGGCTGATGCTGGTGACCGCGCTGAACCCGCACATCGGTTATGACAAGTCGGCGGAGATCGCCAAGAAGGCCTACAGCGAGGGGCTGACCTTGCGTGAGGCGGCGTTGCAGCTGGGTTATCTGACCGATGAAGAGTTCGATGCCTGGGTGCGGCCGGAGAACATGATCGAGGCCGGGGCCAAGGGCTGAAATCTTCAGTGCCTGGAAGTCAGCCTTCGCGAGCAAGCTCGCTCCCACAGTGGACTGCATTCTCATGCTGGGAATGCGCAAAAATGTGGGAGCGAGCTTGCTCGCGAATGCGGCCGGCGCGGTTCAACTGGCTGCCATCTTCATCCGACGCGCCTTCAATCCTGCAATCATCGACGGCCCCAACGCCACCAGCGCCGAACCCAGCACCACCAGCACCGCCCCGCCATAGCCCAGCGCATTGATTTGCTCGGCATGCACGTACTCCGGCCAGATCCGCGCCGCAATCGCCACCGCAACAAACGTCACCAGCGGCGTGATCGCCAGCGTCGCGCTGACCCGCGATGCTTCCCAGTGCGCCAGTGCTTCGGCGAATGCGCCGTAGGCGATCAAGGTGTTCATGCAGCACGCCAGCAGCAGCCAGCCCTGCAACGGGCTCAGGCTCAGCGCTTCCAGCGGATGCACCCACGGCGTCAGCAACAGCCCGCAGAACAGATAGATCACCATCATCACCTGCAACGAATTCCACACCGTGAGCAATTGCTTCTGGCCCAGCGCATAGAAGGTCCAGACCGTCGACGCCAGCAGCACCAACAGCACGCCGGCGGTGTAATCGGACAGCGAAGTCAGCAGCTCGGCCAGGCGCTGATTGAAAAACAGGCCGAAGCCGATCAGCAACACGAGCAAGCCGATGCCCTGGCCGATGCTGAAGCGCTCCTTGAACACGAACAGACTGGCGATCAGCAGCATGATCGGCCCCATTTGCACCACCAATTGCGCGGTGCCGGGGCTGAGCAGGTTGAGGCCCATCAGGTACAACACGTAATTGCCGACCAGCCCCAGCACCGCCATCAGTACCAGCCAGCCACCCTTCGGCCCGAGCACCTTGCGACTTGGCAGGCGCTTGACCGACGCCAGATAGATGAACAGGCAGCCACCGGACACCATCAGGCGAAACCAGGTCACCGTGACCGGGTCCATCACCTGCAATACCTGTTTGAGCTTGATCGGCAGGATGCCCCACAGAAACGCGGTCAGCAGCGCCAGGAACAGTCCGTACACCCAGCGCCCCGATGAAATGTGCATGCGAACCCCAAAAGCCTGCTGACAAGAACACTCATTCTAGGCGTCCGGCTGCGCACAACACAGGGACAGTTGCCGGCAGGCCGCGAATGAAACTGTGCAGGTCGCAGCAGTAAACCGGCGCGCCGCCGTTGATCGGCCGGGCAGGCGCGCCAAGTGCTTCAGGCATAAGCTGATTGCAGACTTTTCAACGCATAGCAGGGAGACCTACATGTACGCCATGCGCGCCGAGGACAGCGCCCCCGCCACCCGTTTTCGCAGCGACCGCGTGTGTCGGGTCAATGGCGAGCTGTATTTCAGCACCCGGGAAAATACCCTTGAGGGGCCGTTTGACGGTCAGGTGATCGAGCGGGAAATTCAGGCTTATATAGCGCGGATGCAGCGGCAGGGTTCCAAGGGCTAACCGTGTTGATCCCATCGCTGGCAAGCCAGCTCCCACAGGATTTTTGACATATACAAAACCTGTGGGAGCTGGCTTGCCAGCGATGGCGATCTGACCGACGACAACGAACGGAGGATTTAGCGCACCGCCTCAAACAACCCGCTCGCCCCCATCCCGCCACCCACGCACATGGTGACGATGCCGTAACGCAAATCGCGCCGCTGCAATTCCCGAATCAGGTGCCCGACCTGGCGCGAGCCGGTCATGCCGAACAGGTGACCGATGGAGATCGAGCCGCCATTGACGTTGTACTTGTCGTTGTCGATTTCCAGCCGATCTCGGCTGTACAGGCACTGCGAAGCGAACGCCTCGTTCAACTCCCACAGATCGATATCCGCCACTTGCAGGCCTTTGGCCTTGAGCAGCTTCGGTACCGAGAACACCGGGCCGATGCCCATTTCGTCCGGCTCGCAACCGGCCACAGTGAAGCCACGGAAGAACGCTTTCGGCTTGAGTCCGAGTTCCAGCGCCTTGTCCAGGCTCATCACCAAGGTCATCGAGGCACCGTCGGACAGCTGCGATGAATTGCCCGCCGTCACCGAACCGTCGTCGGCGAACACCGGCTTCAGTCCGGCAAGGCTTTCGTAGGTGGTGTCCGGGCGGTTGCAGTCGTCGCGCTCGACCACGCCATCGACAATCTGCACCTCGCCACTGTTCTTGTCTTCGACGCGGTATTTCACCGCCATCGGCACGATTTCATCGTCGAACAGACCGGCGGCCTGGGCCTGAGCGGTGCGCAGCTGGCTTTGCAGCGCATAGCGATCCTGGGCCTCGCGGCTGACGCCATAACGCCGGGCGACCACTTCGGCGGTCTGGCCCATGGTGTAGTAGATGCCGGGGGTCTGTTGCTTGAGCAACGGGTTGATCAGGTGATCGGTGTTGACGCTTTTCAGGGTCAGGCTGATCGACTCGACGCCGCCTGCAACGATGATGTCGCTGCAACCGGAGGCGATCTGGTTGGCGGCAATCGCAATCGCCTGCAAACCCGACGAGCAGAAGCGGTTGAGAGTCATGCCGGCGGTGCCGGTGCCCAGGCGCGAGAGCACCGCGACGTTGCGGCCAATGTTGTAGCCCTGCGCGCCTTCGTTGGAGCCGGCACCGACGATGCAGTCCTCGACACTGGCCGGGTCGATATCGTTGCGGGTCAGCAGCGCATTGACGCAGTGGGCCGCCATGTCATCGGGGCGGGTCTGGTTGAACTTGCCGCGAAAGGATTTGGCCAGGCCGGTCCGCACGCTGTCGACGATCACCACTTCACGCATGGCATACCTCATTGTTGTTGTCGGTTGAGAGTGGACCTGAGCATAAGTCCACCTTCTTGCCGACCGCGAGGATCATTCACCCGGCGTATGCGCGGCCATCGCTTCAGTCCTTGTGCTTTTTGGCCTTCTTGTCGGATTTCTCGAAGGCGTCTTCCAGCGCGCGGTTGATGGTGCGCAACACTTTCACCCGTGCCCAGCGCTTGTCGTTGGCCTCGACCAGCGTCCACGGCGCAATCTCGGTGCTGGTGCGGTCGACCATGTCGCCCACGGCTGCACGATAAGCGTCCCATTTTTCCCGATTGCGCCAGTCGTCTTCGGTGATCTTGAAGCGCTTGAAGGAAATCTCTTCGCGCTCCTGGAAGCGCTCCATCTGCGTATCCTTGTCGATGGCCAGCCAGAACTTGACCACGATCACGCCGGCGTCGGCCAATTGCTCTTCGAAGTCATTGATCTCGCCGTAGGCGCGCAGCCAGTCGGCCTGGGTGCAGAAACCTTCGACCCGCTCAACCAACACCCGCCCATACCAGGAGCGGTCGAACACAGTAAATTTGCCCCGCGCCGGAATGTGCCGCCAGAACCGCCACAGGTACGGTTGCGCGCGTTCTTCTTCGGTTGGTGCGGCGATCGGGACGATGCTGTACTGACGCGGGTCGAGCGCCGCCGCGACTCGGCGGATAGCCCCGCCTTTGCCGGCCGCGTCATTGCCTTCGAACACTGCCACCAGCGCATGGCGACGCATGCGTTTGTCACGCATCAGCCCGGACAGGCGCGCCTGCTCGGTAATCAGTTGTTCTTCGTAGTCTTTCTTGTCCAGACGCTGTGTCAGGTCAAGGCTGTCGAGCAGATTCAACTGATCGACCGGCGTACCCAAGGGCGCGGCGCTGACCTCGCGCGGATTGACCTCGGCACGCTTGAGCGCATTTTGCAGGCCCTCGAGGAGAATCTTGCCCACCGCCAGGCTGCGGTAGTTGGCGTCGGCGCCTTCGATGATGTGCCACGGCGCGTAATCGCGGCTGGTGCGGCGCAGCACGCGCTCGCCGTATTTGACGAATTTGTCGTAGGTCTGCGATTGCTGCCAGTCCAGCGGGCTGATGCGCCAGCTGTGCAACGGGTCGTCGGCCAGCGCTTTGAGCCGCGCTTTCATCTGTTTTTGGACAGGTGGAACCAGAACTTGAAGATCAGCGCGCCTTCATCGCAAAGCATTTTTTCCAGACGCTCGGCGCCAGCGATGGCCTGATCCAGACGCGGATCCTTGAACAAACCATGAACCCTGCCCTGGAGCATCTGGCTGTACCAGTTGCCGAAGAAAATCCCCATTCGACCCTTGGCCGGCAGCATCCGCCAGTAGCGCCACGCCGGTGGCCGTGCGAGTTCTTCATCGGTTTGCTGGTCGAAGGTGCGCACTTCAATCAGGCGCGGGTCCATCCATTCATTGAGCAATTTGACCGTCTCGCCCTTGCCCGCCCCTTCGATGCCGTTGATCAGGATGATCACCGGGAAGCGCTTCTGCTGCTGCAATTCGAACTGGGCTTCAAGCAAGGCATCGCGCAGCGCAGGGACCGCCGCCTCATAAGTGTCTTTGTCGATGGCGTGACCAATTTCAGCGGATTCGAACATGGGACGGCTCCTTCCAGGGTTCAGCAAGACTAGCGGATTGGGCACGGACGCGGCGCATAAATTCCCATGAACTCAGGACGGGAGGAGAACTTTGTGTGAGGGGATTTATCGTTGACTGGCTGTGCAGCAGGCGTAAATCCGGGAAGTGTGGTTTGGATCGGGAAAACGGGGTGGATGGTTTTGGGACTGCTTCGCAGTCCAGCGGGGATGAATCCCTCGCCACAGGGTTCTTTTCACCGCGAGCCTTGTGCTAAATCAGGTAGTACCGGCGCGATCGGCTAGAATGGCCGCCTTGTGTTTGCCGAGCCTGCCATGAAAGCCGAAATGCCCCACGCCCAACTCGACTGGGACGACCAGGGACGCCCACGTTCGCGGGTGTTCGATGACGTGTATTTTTCCGACCAGTCGGGGCTGGAAGAAACCCGTTACGTGTTTCTTGAGCAGAACCGTCTGGCCGAGCGTTTCGCTGCACTGCCCGCCGATGGGCGCCTGGTCATTGGCGAAACCGGCTTCGGCACCGGGCTGAATTTTCTCTGCACCTGGCAGTTGTTCGAACAGCACGCGGTGGCCGGCGCACGCATGCATTTTGTCAGCGTGGAAAAGTACCCGCTGGCGCCAGCGGATCTGCAACGGGCCCTGGCACTTTGGCCGGAACTCAAGCCGTTGGCCGATCAGTTACTCAAGCACTACGTAGCGATTCATCAAGGTTTTCAGCGCATCACTCTGGCCGAAGGCCGGGTGACGCTGACCTTGCTGATCGGCGATGCGCTGGAGCAACTGCCTCAACTCGATGCGCAGGTCGATGCATGGTTTCTCGACGGTTTCGCTCCGGCGAAAAATCCGGACATGTGGACCGCTGAGCTGTTCGTCGAACTGGCGCGTCTGGCCGCACCGGGATCGACCATCAGCACCTTCACCAGCACCGGCTGGGTCCGCCGTCTGCTCAACGCTGCCTGGTTCAAGATGAAGCGCACGCCGGGCATCGGCCACAAGTGGGAAATCCTGCGTGGCGAATTTCTTGGCTGGCCCGCCGAGGTGGCGGCGCCGATACCGGCGAAACCCTGGTTCGCCCGCCCTGCTCCACTCAACGGCGAGCGCCGGGCGCTGGTGATCGGTGCCGGCCTGGCCGGCTGCGCGACAGCATCGAGCCTGGCGGCGCGCGGCTGGCAGGTGAGTCTGCTGGAGCGGCATGCGACGGTGGCGCAAGAAGCTTCGGGCAACCCGCAAGGCGTGCTCTATCTCAAGCTGTCCGCCCATGGCACGGCGTTGTCGCAATTGATCCTCAGCGGCTTCGGTTACACCCGGCGTCTGCTGGAAACGCTGCAGCGCGGCAGCGACTGGGATGACTGCGGGGTGCTGCAACTGGCGTTCAATGCCAAGGAAGCCGAGCGCCACGCGCAACTGGCGCAGGCATTCCCGGAAGATCTGCTGCATTGGCTGGAACAACCTGAAGCCCAGGCCCGCGCCGGTGTCGGCGTAGCCCACGGCGGCTTGTTCTACCCCGAAGGCGGCTGGGTGCATCCGCCAGCGCTGTGTCAGGCCCAGGCAATGCATGCCAACATTGATTTGCTCAGCCATCACGAAGCTTTGGAACTGCGCAAAGTCGCAGACCTGTGGCAAGCCTTCGACGGCGAACGACTGCTCGCCAGTGCGCCGGTGGTGATCCTGGCCGGAGCCGCCGAAATCAAACGTTTTGCCCAGAGTGCCGAACTACCGCTCAAGCGCATTCGCGGGCAGATCACGCGTCTGGCTGAGACAGCAGAAAGTCATGCGCTGGCCACGGTGGTGTGCGCCGAGGGCTATGTCGCCCCGGCACGACTGGGCGAGCACACGCTGGGCGCCAGTTTCGACTTCAACAGCGACGATCTGACGCCCACGACAGCCGAGCACCAAGGCAATCTGGCAATGCTCGAAGAGATTTCCAACGATCTGCTCACCCGTCTGAACATCAGCGAGCAGCCAGTCGAGAACCTTGAAGGCCGCGCCGCCTTCCGTTGCACCAGCCCGGATTATCTGCCGATCGTCGGCCCGCTCGCCGACCGCACAGCCTTCCTCCAGAGCTACGCAGCGTTGAGCAAGGACGCCCGCCAAGTGCCGGACGTCGCTTGCCCATGGCTCGACGGACTTTACGTCAACAGCGGCCACGGTTCTCGCGGGCTGATCACCGCCCCGCTGTCCGGCGAATTGCTCGCCGCGTGGCTGGACAACGAGCCGCTGCCGTTGCCACGCAGCGTGGCCGAAGCCTGTCATCCCAACCGGTTCGCCCTGCGCCAGTTGATTCGCGGCAAGTAGGTTTCAGTCGTCGGGCATTACACAGAGGCCGAGGTCCATCAGGCGTATCGACTCTTCGGTCAGACGCTTGATTACGGCTTGTTGTGCCTCATCGCGCTCGAGCCTGATGGCATCCATCTGGCTCAGGTAATCGGCGGAGGGCAGCGTTTCGGCCTGTTCGAATACAGCATCGATGCGCGGTGCGTAGAGCGCATCGATGGGCGAGAATTTCCGCGCGAACGTGCGCTGCAGATAGTCTGTCCAGAACCCTTGCCGCTGCATGAATTTCAGCCATTCAGGCGACAGCTCCGCCGTCATGATCCGGTTCTTGGCCGTCTCCAGATCGGCAGCCGTCACGCCCCCTGTTCGGCGAATTGCATCCGTCGCGGCTGCCCGGGTAAATCGAGCGCCTCGGCGAGTCCGGTGCGATAGGCCAGATTGACCTCCAGTGCGTCAGCCTTCGGATGTTTGCGCACATGTTCAAGCGCAAGGTCGCCGAGCTTTTCCAGGCGAAACAGGCGCTTTCCCAGTTCCAATAGCGGTTTGGCAGTGACCGGCCGGCCGCCGGCGATATTACTGACCCGATCAACTTCGACCGCCACTTCCAGATGACTGAAGTTCATCGCCGCGCTGTCCGTGCAGTTGATCGGATTGGCGGCGAGGTTGAGCACTTGATCGCACAGCACCGGGTCACGCTGCGCCGCCTCAAGCACAGCCCAGACGCGCCGGCGCATGTCGGCACTGCCCTGCGTCGCATCAGCGGTATCGCCCAGTTCCGACAACAAGTGAAACAAGGCCTCGCCACGCTCATCGTCCTTGAAAGCGGTCCAGATCCGTTCACGCTCGGCGGCCTGCGCTGGGGGATTGCCGATCATCCACAGCGAACGGGCCTTCTGCTCGTCCAGCCGAGCGATATCGTCCTGCAGGTAGCCCATGCCGACACCGATGTTGTTGCGGTAGTTTTCAAGGTGAGTCTCGCTGGCCGCAGACAACGGATTGAAGCGCAGATTCAGCGCCTGACTGAATCGACGCGACACCTCGAACAACCAGTCGGGCAGATCCTTGATCTGGTTGTTGCGCAGGTCCATCCACTCGGCAGACGTAAGATTTTTGAGGCCGACCGGCATTTCCGTAAGTCCCGTTTCGCGCAGCAGCAATCGGCGCAAATCGCGCATGGCACTGACGTCCGGCGTCGCGCCCAGAGGATTGCCATTGAGATTGAGGTAGTGCAGCGTGGTCATGCGTTTGAGCTTGGCCAGCGTCGGCTCCGTCAGCCGCAGCTGATTGTTTGCCAGGCTCAGCCGCTGGAGATTGGGCATGTACGACAGCATTTCCGGCAAGCGTGTAACGCTGTTGTTGTCCAGTTCCAGCGACTCGAGCTGTTTGAAGGATTTGAGAAAGTGCGCGACGTCGTCGCTCTGGGCCATGTTCTTCATCGATAGCTGCTGGATGTGATCAAAGCTCACCCCCGGCGGCAGTGTCGGCAGCTTGCCGACGCGCATGCCATCAAGGTTGAGCGTGCAGAGGGATTTGCCCTGTTCGTCGGGCACCCAGTGAAACCGGCGAAAACCCTCCTCGATCAGTTCTGCGGTCATTTTTCGGCTGTGGCGCGCTTCTGCCAGGTCACCCCCAAGGCCTTCAGGCCCAGCGCGTCCTCGCTCCAGACAAACAAGGCGTCACGCAGGGTTTTCAGTTCCTGCTGCAGCGCTTTGACCCGGGTCGCGCGGCTCAGCGGATCCGCGCCGAGGCCATCGATCAGTTGGCTGGCCTGGGTTTCACTCAGGCGCGGGTATAGCCTGCGCACTTTGCGCAGCAGCCCGCGCGGATGCTTGTTTGCAGGGGCTTGATCACCTTGCACGCATGCCGGTTCCTCGATCCTCGCGGCCTTAGCGTTGCGTAACGTACGAGCCGTGACCTGGCGTTCCTGCAAGGCGGCATCAAGCAGCTTGCTGCGCAATTGCCGGGTGTTCGCGGCAAAACCCGGCAGCGTGCGCTGACGCTGCGGCAGTGCCTTGAAAAGGGCGGTGAACAACGCTTCAGGCCCCGTGGCCACCTTGCCAAGGGACTTTCCCTCGCCGCTGAACGCTTCATAACCGGCGGCGGATTTCACCAGTGTGCAGGTGTTTTCCGCGCTGGCCGCCGTGTCCCCGACCTCTTCCAGAACCGGCCCCGCCAGGGTGTTTTCGCGCAGCTGCAGACGCCATTGCGTATCCCAGCTGTTCAGGCGCGGCAGCAAGCGGATGGCCAGCGCATCAGTGTCAACGTTGGCCAGACGCGGCCAATGAAAACCCGCCAGAGCGTGATCGAGGCGCACCTCCTCAATGCCGGCCCTGGCCCGCTGCGCAAGGCGCAACGGCACCCGTCCGGTCGATCGCAGGTGCTGGCGCTCGACACTGGTGGCGCGGTCGACCAAGCGTTGTCCATGACGCGCCGAAAGGTCAGTGAACACCTGGCGTAATTTCACCAGTTCACCCGCCTCGCTCTGGTCGTAACGCTGGTACATGCGCTTGAAGGCCGCGCGATGATCCGCAGTGAGTGCCGCGGCCAGCTTTTTGCCAGCGCCGATGCCTGCGTGGATTTCGCCACCTTGGCGCCAAGCATCTCTTTGACTTCGTGCTGGTCAAGGCCATCGATGACCGTTTGCAGCAATTGACCTCGGGACAACTGCTCGCGCGTCACCTCGACACTGAGGGTGTCGTCGAGCAAGCGCGTCGCAGGATAGGTTGCTTCAATGGCTTTTTCGGCGCTGGTCACCGCGATATAACGGTCAGTCGGCCAGCCCGGCAACGTCGGCAAAGCGTGCAACTGCTCCTCGACAGGCTGGCCGGAATGGTACTCGCCGCTGTGCAATTCGATTGTCAGCTCGCGCAATTGCCGGATCAGGCGCACGCGCTCCACGGTGTCGCGCAAGCGCACCGGCAGCTTCAGGTTGTCATTGAAGGTTTGCAACAGCGCCTCGTGCGAGGTGTCGCTGAGCCGGCGCATCATGTCCAGATCATCATCGACGAACTCGCTGAGTTGTGGATCGATGCGCTTGAGCGTGTAGGCCGAGCTGCTCCACTCTTCCGGCGCCTCGT
The DNA here is from genome assembly GCA_030544685.1 of Pseudomonas sp. B21_DOA. Lineage (NCBI taxonomy): Bacteria > Pseudomonadati > Pseudomonadota > Gammaproteobacteria > Pseudomonadales > Pseudomonadaceae > Pseudomonas > Pseudomonas sp. B21_DOA. Next base: position 5,198,380 of record CP086683.1, read on the forward strand.
TGGGAACCTGCCAGCCGCCCTCGACATGCCGGACCAATTGTGGGGCATAGGCGTTTGCACGTTGCGCGTGTTCGAGGTGCCAGGTCTTGCCGTCGGCGTCGTACTTGCCCGCAAGCAGCCGATGGTCGACACGGCCTATGGTCTTGACCCCGATCCGGTAGAACGCCTCGGAGCCCGCATCGATGGTGAAACCGGCTGGAAGCGCGTGCTCATAATGGCTGAGTTCCGGCTTCCACAAGCGAGGTCTTGCGGCGTGATCGAGAATCGCAGCGAATTGTCCGAAAAACTCGGGATGGCTGCGCAGCAGCTTGCCGCCCAGGGCACCGATTGCTTTTTGCCCACCGGCGAAGACGCCCATGAGGGCAATGTTCTCGACGACACTGAGCACATGCGACAGGGCTTGCTGATGGTCACCGCGTTGCCAGTCTTCGACGCCCTCGAACACCTCGCCAAGCAATTGGCCCACTGCGACGCCCATCATCAACTGCCCGAGTACCGGCACGAACAGCCCTGCCACAGAAGCCAGGGTCACTCCCGACTCGAGCCAGTCCTGCAGGCGTTTGCGACGCGCTTCTTCATCGATATCAGCGGTCGGCACCGCCAGTTTGCGCGCATCGATCTGGCGCTTGCCGACATGACTCAGCAGCATGAAATCGAACAGTGATACATCGATCGACAGCTGTTTGATTACGGCCACCTCACCCTTGCCGGTGAACGCCGTGAAGAAATCGGCCTTGTCATCTTCATCCAGACTGCGAGCGAAGTATTCCCGATAGTCCGTCGTCTGCAGTTGTTGCGTAAGGTAGAGCTTGAAGGCCGCCAGATTGGGGTACTCGTACAGGGCTCGTGCGGGCTCGCCAGGCATGTACACCAGGCAGCCGTCCTCGGGATGGTGCTCCAGGGAACGTGCGCTGAAAACCACGACGCCCCAGACACAGCTGTCGAATATTTCAATGCCCTGCATGACCATTGGGTCCTCGCCGTAGCGCAGGGTTTGCGGCGACGCCACGCCATCGGCCTCGATCAGATCCTTGACCATGCGCAGCCCGGATGAGGTGATGTCACCTTTGAGCCAGGCCTGCTCGGCATCCAGTCGCAACAGATGCTTTTTCATCGCGACGATGTCGCTGGTCATGGCACTGCTGGCCACGACCTTCCCGCCATCGTCCACAAGGCCGAAGGTTTTCTGCAAATGCAGCTGGTATTGCTTGCCCAGATCCAGCTCGCGGCACAACGTGGCGAACGCCGCCGGAGTCAGATCCTTGACCCCGCCGGGCGCACTCTGGACGCGCACCACACTGCCTGAGGGGAACGCATCTGCCTGTTCTTCATCCTCGGTGAAATTCTGCATCGCCGCCTGCAGCAGGGTTTGCGTGGCATGTTTGATCACTTCGACGCCGGACTCATCGGCAGTGACCGCCTCACAACCGCAGTCGACACCGGGCAGGCTCAGCAGATCCCGCTCGACGTCATAGACCGCCGGCCATTTTTTCTTCAGCGCGGCGGTCAGCTCGCGGATGCAGAAAGGCTGCAACGATTCGAGGCGGCTGAAGTCCTTCTCGACCTTCAGTTGCAGGGTATGCAGATCTCTGACGGTCTGATCGAGCACCGCGAGGGTCGCAGGCGAGGCCGTAAGCAAATGCGGCGGCAGATTTTTCTGCAGGGCTTGGGCAATATCGAGGTCGCCGGTAGCCTCAAGCAATGTGCCGAGAATCGTGGCTTGAGTCGTTGGGATGTTGTTTTCTTTGGAAGGCATGGCAATAGTCCTTTATTGCGGGAGGCCTGTGACCTTAGCGATGCCTGAGGCGAATTGATAATTCAAAAAGCTCGGGGAAATCCCGGCAACCAAACAGGATTTGCGACCGTTAAAACAGCCCGCTACCACCCGGTAGCTCAGAGTCGGTTGTCCACGCTCCTTGCGCTTGGATAACCGCCGCACCTTGGCGCAGACGGCTCGCTTATAACTTATCGATCTAAAACTCCGCCTACCGTGACAGGTCAGTTTCTGAGTACCCGCACTTTTCGCGCGGTACGGCTTGACCTTCCCCAACGGAAAAACCGGTAAGGACTTTATGTGCGGATTAGCTGGCGAGTTACGTTTTGATCAACAACCTGCAGACCTTGCAGCGATCGAGAGAATCACCCATCACCTGGCCCCTCGCGGCCCTGACGCGTGGGGCTTCCATGCCCAAGGGCCGATTGCCCTGGGCCATCGACGCCTGAAGATCATGGACCTGTCGGACGGTTCGGCGCAGCCGATGATCGACAGCCAATTGGGCCTGTCCCTGGCTTTCAATGGCGCGATCTACAACTTCCCGGAATTGCGCGCAGAGCTCGAAGCGCTGGGCTATGCCTTTTATTCCGGCGGCGACACCGAAGTGCTGCTCAAGGGTTATCACGCCTGGGGCGAGGCGCTGCTGCCGAAGCTCAACGGCATGTTCGCCTTCGCCATTTGGGAGCGCGATGCCAAGCGCCTGTTTATCGCCCGTGACCGTCTCGGCGTGAAGCCGCTATACCTGTCACGCACCGGCCAGCGTTTGCGCTTCGCCTCGGCACTGCCAGCGCTGCTCAAGGGTGGCGACATCAACCCGATTCTTGATCCGGTGGCGCTCAACCATTACCTGAATTTCCATGCGGTGGTGCCTGCGCCGCGCACCTTGCTGGCCGGTATCGAAAAACTGCCGCCCGCCACCTGGATGCGCGTTGAGGCCGATGGCCGCACCGAGCAGAAAACCTGGTGGACCCTGCCCTACGGCCCACATGAGGACGAGAAAAACCTCAACCTTGAAGACTGGGTCGATCGCGTCCTCGACAGCACCCGCGAAGCGGTGGCGATTCGTCAGCGTGCGGCAGTGGATGTCGGCGTGTTGCTGTCTGGCGGTGTCGACTCGAGCATGCTGGTCGGCCTGTTGCGTGAAGTCGGTGTAGAGAACCTGTCGACCTTCTCCATCGGTTTCCAGGATGCCGGCGGCGAGCGCGGCGACGAGTTCCAGTATTCGGACCTGATCGCCAAGCACTACGGCACCCGCCACCATCAGTTGCGCATCGACGAGAAAGAAATCATCGAGCAACTGCCTGCTGCGTTCCGGGCGATGAGCGAGCCGATGGTCAGCCATGACTGCATCGCGTTCTATCTGTTGTCGCGGGAAGTGGCCAAGCACTGCAAAGTGGTGCAGAGCGGCCAGGGCGCGGACGAGTTGTTTGCCGGTTATCACTGGTATCCGCAAGTCGACGGCGCGGCAGATCCATACGCGGCCTACCGCGATGCGTTCTTCGATCGCAGCTACGACGACTACGCGGCGACGGTTCAGCCGAAATGGCTGGTCGACCACGATGCGGCAGGCGATTTCGTCAAACAGCACTTTGCCCAGCCTGGCGCCGATGCTGCCGTGGACAAGGCGCTGCGCCTGGACAGCACGGTGATGCTGGTCGATGACCCGGTCAAACGCGTGGACAACATGACCATGGCCTGGGGCCTGGAAGCGCGCACGCCGTTTCTCGACTATCGACTGGTCGAGCTGTCAGCCCGTGTGCCGGGCAAATTCAAGCTGCCCGATGGCGGCAAGCAAGTGCTGAAAGAAGCTGCTCGCCGGGTCATTCCAAGCGAAGTGATCGATCGCAAGAAAGGCTATTTCCCGGTGCCGGGTCTCAAGCACTTGCAGGGCGACACACTCAATTGGGTGCGCGAGCTGCTGCTGGATCCGAGCCAGGATCGTGGCCTGTTCAACCCGAGCATGCTCGACAAGCTTTTGACTGACCCGCAAGGCCAACTGACCCCGTTGCGCGGTTCGAAACTGTGGCAACTGGCGGCCCTGAACCTGTGGCTCAGTGAACAAGGAATCTGATTGATGAAACCTCATGCCACGTCCATCAACCAACGCCTGTTGCGTGGTCAGGCCCCTCGTATGAACGTTTGCAGGCGCGCCTGGCCGAAGACGGCAGCGAGCCTGCCAGCGCCCCGATTGCTGTGCATTGCGGTTGGGGCCGGCTGCTGATCGGGCACACCTTTCCCGACCCGGCGTCGCTGGCGCAGGAGCTGCTCAACGAGCAACCCGGCGAGCGCGATATCGCCCTGTATGTTGCCGCACCGCAGCAGATTCTCGGCCTGGAGCCGACGCAGCTGTTTCTCGATCCATCCGACACCCTGCGCCTGTGGTTCAGCGATTATCGGCAGGCCACGCGGGTGTTTCGCGGCTTCCGCATTCGTCGCGCGCAGAGTGAAACCGACTGGCAAGGGATCAACCGCTTGTACCAGGCGCGCGGCATGTTGCCGATCGATCCGGAGCTGCTCACTCCGCATCATCAGGGCGGTCCGGTGTATTGGCTGGCGGAAGACGAGGATAGCGGCGCGGTGATCGGCAGTGTCATGGGCCTCAACCATCAAAAAGCTTTCAACGATCCGGAACACGGCAGCAGCCTGTGGTGCCTGGCGGTCGACCCGCATTGCTCGCGCCCCGGCGTCGGCGAAGTGCTGGTGCGACATCTGGTCGAGCACTTCATGAGCCGTGGCCTGGCTTATCTGGATCTGTCGGTGCTGCACGACAACCGTCAGGCGAAAAACCTCTACGCCAAACTCGGTTTCCGCAACCTGCCGACCTTCGCCATCAAGCGCAAGAACGGCATCAATCAGCCGCTGTTTCTCGGCCCGGGGCCGGAGGCGAATTTCAACCCTTACGCACGGATCATCGTCGAAGAAGCGCATCGACGCGGTATCGACGTGCAAGTGGATGACGCCGACGCCGGGCTGTTCACCCTCAGCCATGGTGGCCGTCGCGTGCGCTGCCGCGAGTCGCTCAGCGACCTGACCAGCGCCATCAGCATGACCTTGTGCCAGGACAAAAGCCTGACCCACAAGGTGCTCAAGGCCGCCGGCCTGAAACTGCCGGCACAGCAACTGGCGGGCAATGCCGACGACAACCTGGCCTTCCTCGATGAACACCAGCGGGTGGTGGTCAAACCGCTCGACGGTGAACAGGGCCAAGGCGTCGCGGTGGATTTGCGCACCATCGAAGAGGTGCAGAAGGCCATCGAAACCGCCAAGCAGTTCGACAGTCGCGTGTTGCTGGAGAGCTTCCACGAAGGTCTCGATCTGCGCATTGTGGTGATCGGTTTTGAAGTGGTCGCGGCTGCTATTCGCAAGCCCGCCGAAGTGGTCGGTGATGGGCAGCATTCCATCGGTGCGCTGATCGAAGCGCAGAGCCGCCGCCGGCAAGCGGCCACCAGCGGCGAGAGCAAGATCCCGCTGGACCACGAAACCCAACGTACGCTGCACGCTGCCGGCTATGACTACAGCAGCATCCTGCCGGCCGGCGAGCATCTGTTCGTGCGGCGCACGGCCAACCTGCACACCGGCGGTACGCTGGAAGACGTGACCGACATTCTTCATCCGACCCTGGTCGACGCGGCAGTGCGCGCGGCGCGGGCGCTGGATATTCCGATGGTCGGCCTCGATCTGATGGTGCCGGCGGCGGATCAGCCCGACTACGTGTTCATCGAAGCCAACGAACGCGCCGGCCTCGCCAACCATGAACCGCAGCCGACGGCGGAGCGCTTTGTCGATCTGTTGTTTCCGCATAGTCAGCCGGCTGTCTGAACCTTTCCTGATCGTTCCCACGCTCTGCGTGGGAACGCCTCATCGGACGCTCCGCGTCCATTCGAGGGACGCAGAGCGTCCCGGGCTGCATTCCCACGCAGAGCGTGGGAACGATCAGTGCTCAACCCATCAGGAGTTTCCATGACCATGACCACACAAATCCCTGAACCGGATCTGGCTTACCTGCAAAAAGTCCTGCTGGAGATGCTCGCCATTCCCAGCCCTACCGGGTTCACCGACACCATCGTGCGCTATGTCGCCGAGCGTCTCGAAGAGCTGGGTATTCCGTTTGAAATGACCCGACGCGGCACCATTCGCGCGACGTTGAAGGGCAAAAAAGCAGCCCCGACCGCGCCGTATCGGCGCACCTGGACACCATCGGCGCCGCGGTGCGTGCGGTGAAGGACAATGGTCGCCTGACCCTCGCCCCGGTCGGTTGCTGGTCGAGCCGCTTTGCCGAGGGCAGCCGGGTCAGCCTGTTTACCGACACTGGCGTGATTCGCGGCAGCGTGTTGCCGCTGATGGCTTCCGGGCATGCATTCAATACCCAGGTCGATGAAATGCCGATCAGTTGGGACCATGTCGAACTGCGGCTGGACGCCTACTGCGCGACCAAAGCCGATTGCGAATCGCTGGGCATTCATGTCGGTGACGTGGTGGCGTTCGATCCGCTGCCGGAGTTCACCGAAAGCGGACATATCAGTGCGCGCCACCTCGACGACAAGGCCGGCGTGGCCGCACTGCTCGCCGCATTGAAGGCGATTGTCGACAGTGGCCAGGAGCTGAACATCGATTGCCATCCACTGTTCACCATTACCGAGGAAACCGGCAGCGGTGCGGCGGCAGCATTGCCGTGGGATGTCAGCGAGTTCGTCGGCATCGACATTGCGCCGGTCGCGCCGGGCCAGCATTCCAGTGAACACGCGGTGAGCGTGGCGATGCAGGACTCTGGCGGGCCGTACGACTATCACTTGTCGCGGCATTTGCTGCGTCTGGCCGGCGAGAACGAATTGCCGGTGCGCCGTGACATGTTCCGCTATTACTTCAGCGATGCGCATTCGGCGGTCACCGCCGGCCACGACATTCGCACTGCCCTGCTCGCCTTCGGCTGCGATGCCACGCACGGCTACGAACGCACGCACATCGACAGCCTGGCGGCGCTCAGCCGTTTGCTCGGCGCGTACATCCTCAGCCCGCCAGTCTTCGCCAGCGATGCGGCGCCGGCCAATGCGTCTCTGGATCGCTTCAGCCATCAGATCGAGCATGACACGCAGATGGAAAGCGAAACCCGCGTGCCGCCGGTAGACAGTCTGGTGGGGCAGCGTTCTGACAGTTGAGCCTTCGGTGAACAGATGACCGCCTTCGCGAGCAGGCTCGCTCCCACAGGGATCGCATTTCAAATGTGGGAGCGAGCCTGCTCGCGAATGGGCCGACAAGTCCAATACAGAACTGGCAGGCAAAACCCAATCCCCGTAGCATCCCGACATTGATTTGACCGAGGTGCCCATGCTCATTCCACACGACGCGCTTGAAGTCGACACCCTCACCCGCCTGATCGAGGATTTCGTCACTCGCGACGGTACTGACAACGGCGATGACACCCCGCTGGAAACCCGCGTATTGCGCGTGCGCCAGGCATTGACCAAAGGCCAGGCACTGATCGTGTTCGACCCGGAAAGCGAACAGTGCCAGCTGATGCTCAAGCACGACGTACCCAAGCATCTGTTCGACTGAAACCGTCAGCCAGCCTTCGCGGCGGCCTCCTTGCGCTTGATCCGGTCATAGACCTCGGCGCGGTGCACATGGACTTTCTTCGGCGCCTCGACGCCGAAGCGCACGCTGGAGCCATTGACCGACAGAACACGCAGGGTGATGTCGTCACCGATTGAAATCAACTCACCGACCACACGGCTGAGTACAAGCATGGGATTCATCCTTCAGGACTGGCAAACCCTGAAGATGCGCGGCTTACAGCGTCTTCACAATCCACGACGAGCAAATCAGTCTTGCCCTACAGTCGCCCACGCCCACAGCTGTCAGACGCTTCGCACAAAAGCCTCAGGCGGCGGAAAAGCGCGGCCCGAACAGAATGATGCTGGCACCGACCACGCACAGGGCCATGCCAATCCAGTCCGAACCCAGCGGACGCACCCGCTCGACCACCGCTAGCCAGCCAATCGAAGCAACGATGTAGATCCCTCCATATGCTGCATAGGCGCGCCCGGCGTAGACCGCTTCAACACGGGTCAGCAACAGCGCGAACAGGGTCAGGCTGAGCAACGCGGGAATCACCCACAACGCACTCTTGCCTTGGCGCAGCCACATGTAGAAAGCAAAACAGCCGGCGATTTCGAACAGCGCCGCAAGGAAGAACCACAGGTAATTGAGCATCAACGCGTCTCGACAGGGTGACCATGGCGGTCACCCTAACCACGCGGCCAGCAACGAACAAGATCAAGCGTTGTTTTGTCTGGCCTTGGCGCGCATTTTCTCGGCCATTGAGGTCATCTCGTTGTAGAGCAATTGCGGGTTCTTCTGTTTGAGCGCCCAGGCCATGCGCCCTTGTTCGTGAGGCAGAATCATGAACTCGCCGGCGGCGACTTGCTGATAGATGTAGTCAGCGATATCCGCTGCACTGATCGGCGAACTTTCCAGCAACTTGCCGACCTGCGCTTTCATTGCCGGGGTCGGGCCACGGAAAGAATCCAGCAAGTTGGTCTGGAAGAATGATGGGCAGACGACATGCACCGCCACTTCCTGCTGCGCCAGTTCAATCAGCAGACTTTCCGACAAGGCCACCACGCCAGCCTTGGCCACATTGTAGTTGCTCATCGCCGGACCCTGCATCAGCGCGGCCATAGAGGCGATGTTGATGATCTTGCCCTTGCTCTGTTCCAGCAATGGCAGGAACGCCTTGCAGCCTTTGACCACGCCCATCAGATTGATCGCGATCTGCCAGTCCCAGTCTTCCAGCGACAGTTCGCTGAAGAACCCGCCGGAGGCGACGCCAGCATTGTTGACGATGATGTCGATGCCGCCGAGTTTTTCTTCACAAGCCTGGGCGAACGCGGTGAGCTGGCTGTAATCGCGCACGTCGCAGCGCTGGATGAAACCGTCACCGCCCGCCTCGCGCACCAGCTTCAGGGTTTCCTGCAGACCGGGTTCACTGACGTCGGACAAGGCCAGCCGCCAGCCTTCACGGGCCCAGCGCAGGGCGATTTCGCGACCCAGGCCTGAGCCTGCACCAGTGATCATCATGCGATTTTGCATAGCGGACAGCCTTGTTGTTCCGGGAAAGATGCGCCGAGTGTAGCGAAGGAACTTCGTTCGCCCACGCTCCATCCAGTTGCTGAATGGAGGATCAAAAGATTGCAGCCGTCTTTGTTTTCCGGTTGGTCTCATGCAGGAGCTGACGAGTGCAACGAGGCTGCGATCTTTTTGCTGGAAAGGAAATAACAGAGCAATCCAAATACATTAAAAAACATTGAATTATTTTTCACTGACGCAAGTCGGAACATGTAAGCCGGCTGGAATTTAGTTGCTCTCCAGCTGCCCACTGAGCATCAAGACTCTTCCAGACTCTGAACAAGGAAATCACCCATGGGCACAATTCTAATCATCATCCTGATCCTGTTGCTGATCGGTGGTCTGCCGGTCTTCCCGCACTCCAGAAGTTGGGGTTATGGCCCGTCGGGCATTATCGGCGTGGTGTTGGTCGTGCTGCTGGTGCTGTTGTTACTCGGCAAGATATGACGATTTGAAGCTGTAAAAAAAGAGGCCCTTGTTCAAGGGCCTCTTTTTTATTGCGTGGACTTTAACCAGGCATCAGTCCGGCGTGCCGTGAATCACACCGGCGGTGTTATCGAGCAGGCTCTTGGTCGCGGTTTGCAGGAACGCTTCAAGTTTGAGTTTGAGTTCGGCAGTGCGCGGCGCGTCCGGCACAACTTCGGCGTGCGGATTGGCACCGAGCTGGTATTGCCAGATTTTCGGGCCCATGTCCTTGTCACGCGGCAACACCAGAATCTGCTCGGCGGTAACGATGGCGGTGGTCTGCTCGCTGCCCGATGGCTTGATCACACCGAAACCGGTATCGCCCTGCGGCAGGTTGAGCAGGTCACGGCCCCAGCACTGGTGACGCACTTCACCACCAAGACGGCCCATAATGGTCGGCACGATGTCGATCTGCGTACCCACGGTATGGTCACGGGTACCGAACTTCTGCTGAATGCCTGGAGCAATCATCAGCATCGGCACGTTGAAACGGCCCAGGTCCATTTCGGTGATCTGGCGCTCGTTGCCGAAGCCATGGTCGCCGACGATGACAAACAGGGTTTCGTTGAAATATTTCTCTTTGCGCGCCTTCTCGAAAAACTGGCCGAGCGCCCAGTCGGAGTAGCGCATGGCGGTCAGGTGTTCGTTGAGGCTGCCACGGTCAGTCACGCGCTCGACCGGCAACGGTGTCGGCAAAGCGTACGGGGTGTGGTTGGACAGCGTTTGCAGCAATGCGTAGAACGGCTTGCCGTTTTCCCGCGCCTTCAGTTCCTGCAGGCCACGATCGAACATGTCCTGGTCGGAAACGCCCCAGGTCGGATCGGAGAACACCGGATTGACGAAGTCATTGCGGCCAACGAAGTTGGTCATGCCCTGGTTGCTGAAGAAGCCCGACTGGTTGTCCCAGGCGAAATCGCCGTTGTAGACGTACACGTCGTCGTAGTCGCGAGCACTGAGCACCTGCGGCAGACCGGACAGTTTGTGACTGCCCTCCGGAGTCTGCATCAGGTATTCGAAACCTGGCAGGTTAGGGAAGCAGGCCATGGTCGCAAACATGCCCTGGTGGGTGTGGGTGCCGTTGGAGAAGAAACGGTCGAACAGCAGACCTTCCTTCGACAGCTTGTCCAGGTACGGAGTGATGTTCCCCGGCGCGCCCAAGGCACCGACCGAGTGACCGGCCATGCTTTCCATGAGAATCACGACGACGTTCTTGATCGGCAGGGTCTTGTCGGCTGGCGGCGTGTAATCACGGCGCACGGCGGCAATATCGGCGTCGACCAGTTTGTCGTCCGGCATGAGCAGCATCTCACGGACGATTTTCTGCGCCTGCTCCTGCGGCAGCGTGGCTTTCCAGATATTGTCGCGATCTTCGCCCATGCGGGACTTGGCGGCCTCGATCAGCGACAGCGTGGCATTGAGACCGAGCTGGTTGGCAAAGTTGGAATCGGTAGTGTAGACGTCACCCCAGCGCATCGGCGGGCCTTGACGCAGGGTGCCACGGGCGGCAATCACGCAGATCAACAGGCAGACCACGAACACCGCCAGACGGGTGTACCACGGTGCGACCTGACGGGAGCTGACGCTGCCGCCGCTGAACGGTCCGCGCGGGCGAGTGGCACGATCGGCGCCTTTGAACGCCAGGGTCAGAATCGCTGTGCCGATCACCCACGCCAGCAGGTAGCGCACCACCGGAAAACCGTACCAGAGCATGCTCATTACGGTTTTCGGGTCTTCCTTCACGTACTGGAACACCAGACCGTTGAGGCGCTGGTGAAACTCGCGGTAGAAGTCCATTTCCATCAGGCCGAGGAACAGCGCGATGCTCGAGGCGACGGTCAGCCACAGGCGGAAGAAACCGCGCGCGGCCATGGCCCGGGCACTGAACAGCGCCAGCACCAGCGGAATGCACAGGTACACCACCAGGCGCAGGTCGAAACGCAGACCGTTGACGAACGCTTCGAGGAAGGTCGCGGCCGGAGTGTCGAGGATCATTTCGCGGTTGTAGACCAGCAGCGCGAGGCGCAGCGCGGAAAACATGACCATCATGACCAGTGCGCACAGCAGCGTGTAGGCCAGATGCGATTTGACGGTCGGTTGCAGCAGGCGAGCAGAAGATCGCTGCTGATTCAGGGCGTCCGGGTTTGCCATGTCGTTTTAGGACCCATTGGAAGTTGAAGTTGCAAAAATACAGCGGCGCCAGGCCCTCTATTGGTCATTCCAGACCCCGGGGCGTGCGCGGTGCGCAAATGTTGCACGATCGTTCACACCATTGCCATTGATTACTGCCCTGCTCTTGAAGACTTTCATTCAAAGGGCTGGCAGTGCTATGGCAGGCAACAAGTGCGGGCGAATTGTCTTTAAGACTCTGTGAAAATTTCGTGCAACGCATATCTGGAAATACAATTTAGAGACAAAACAAAACGCCCCGAACCGGTCGGGGCGTTTTGTTTAGAGCGCGAAGATTATTTCTCGGCGCGTTCTTTCAGCGCTTTCAAGGTATTGAATGGCGCATCGACGACAAACTTGTTGGCAACCATGGCCGGCACGCTGCCGCCTGGCTCGGTGTGCACTTGATAAGTCACTTCGACCTGATCGCCTTTTGGCACGAACTTCCAGAAGCCTTTGACCTGCTGGACCCGCACGAAGCCTTTTTCTTCCGGCAGATAGGTCGGTACGCCTTCAAGATTCCGGGTCAGGCTGCCGTCGGCGCCTTCAACGGTGGTGATCTTCAGCACCGAATCACGCGGGGTCACCGGCCACGGCGTGTTGAATTGCGAATAGGTCCAGCTCAGATCGCCTTCGTGCTTGAGCAGTTTCTGGCTCTTGCATTCGTGAATCCAGGCGCAAGCGCCGGAGACGTCTTCCTGCAAGGCGCGCAGTTTGGCAACGGTGGTTTTCATCAGCGCGACGCCTTGGTAGGACTTGTAGTCCGAACCGGGTATTTCGCTCAGGGAAACCTTGATGCCGTCTTCATTCTTGGCGACTTTCCAGTCTTCCGCCTGGGCGACCGAAGTGACGAGCACGGCAGTCAGACCACACAAAACAGCGATACGGTGCAGCGAACCCATAGTGTTATTCCTTATTGTTGAAGTTCCGTTGGTGAACACATCACGCCGCCGTCATCTGCTCCCACCAGCCGATCAATCTGATCGCTTCTTCGGAGCTACTGCCGCAGACCTCGACATCCGCAGCGAAGCCCGAGCAGACAGCTGGGCGTTCCGGACGGCCGAAAATGCTGCACAGGTTATCGACCGACAGTTGCACGCAACGTTCGCCGGCGGGTTTGCCATCGGGCATGCCCGGGATCGGCGAACTGATGGAGGGGGCAATGCAGCAAGCGCCACAGCCTTCACGGCATTTCATGACGAACAGATCCTCGCGACGGGCGATGTGTAAAGAGACGCGAACAGAGTAACCGCTAAAACGGCTGTTTCAAATTGCTGCAAGCGGGTTTTCAACGATAAGTAAAAGTGACCGGGCAGTCTCCGACGAAGCGTCTGGTCTGCGCGTCGCAGATGCCCGGATCTATTGTTTGAATTCGAAATCCAGCGCCGCACCTTCCACATCGCGGCGCGCTTCGTTGCGCAGTTGCAACTGCATTTCGTTGCTGAGCAAGCGGCCGTTGAGCTGGAAGCCGTTATCTTTCTCGCCAAACATCTGCGGCAGGATCGCCTCGCGTTTGGGCAGCTCCACGGTGCCCCGTGGCTTCAACTCTTCAACCATATCCTTGGGCAGGCTGAGGTCGAGTTTTGCCGGCGGCAATTTGGTCTTGGCCACTTCGCTGGCGGGTTTCGATTTCGAAGCAACCGGGCGGCGCTTCTTCACCGTGGCGTTTTTTTCGCTTGGGCTTTTTTGCCGGAGCCGCGGTTTTGGTGGCTTTGTTCGTGGTACTGGTCGCTGCCGGTTTTTCCTGGGCTGCGGCCGCCAGGACACCCGGCGCCTGGCCGATCATCAGCAAACCCAGCAGTACCCACGCGGCAGGAACAATCGCTTTCATGGACCCAACGAACTAACGGCAGAGGGCCACATGCTCGCCTGTTGTGCGTCACATGACAAGCATCACCGCCCTCTTCGTTCAGAATCCGCCAGCGGTTTCCTGACACAGTTGGGTGGCCAACAGACCCAGCGTCATCAGCGCCCGCTCCGCCTCGCGATTCCACGGAATGCCGCAATTCAGGCGGATACAGTGGTTGAACTGCTCGGTATTACTGAAGATCAGCCCCGGCGCGATGCTGATGCCTTGTTGCAACGCGCGGACATGCAATTCCTGGGTGTTGACCCGCCCCGGCAAGCTCACCCACAGGATGAAACCGCCCGTAGGTCGGGACATTTGCGTGCCTTCAGGGAAGTGCTGCTGCACCGCCAGCTGGAACGCGCTGAGGTTTTTTCGGTATTCCTGACGGATGTAGCGTAAATGCCGGTCATAACCGCCGTTTTCCAGATAGGCCGCTATCGCCATCTGCGTGACGCTGCACGCTGAATGGGTACTGAAGGTTTGCAGGCGCTGGATTTCCTGTTGGTACTTGCCGGCGATCATCCAGCCGATGCGCACACCGGGCGACAGGGTTTTGGAGAAGCTCGAGCAGTAGATCACTCGATCCAGTCGATCGTAGGCCTTCAGCGCTTTGGTGCGGCCCTGCTCGAACATCAGTTCCCCGTAGATATCGTCTTCGACAATCTGGATATCGAAATCCGAGGCCAGGCGCAGCAACTGTTTCTGCCGCTCTTCCGGCATGGTGCCGCCGAGGGGATTGCTCAGGCGCGTGGTCAGCACCAACGCCTTGATCGACCATTGATTGGCGGCCAGCTGCAAGGCTTCCAGACTCATGCCGGTAGCGGGGTCGCTGGGGATTTCGATGACTTTCAGGCCAAGCAGATCGGCCAGTTGCAGCAGGCCGTAATAGGTTGGCGATTCGGCAGCGATCAGATCGCCCGGCCGGGTCAGCACACGCAACGACATCTGCAAGGCGTCGACACAGCCGTGGGTGATCACTACTTCCGACGGGTCCACCACCACACCAGCATCACGCATGCGAATCGCCACTTGCCGACGCAGCGGTTCAAAACCGGGGCTGAACATGTAGCTGAACGCCCGTGGGCTGTGAAACCGGGTCACCTTGGCCAACTGCTGATGCAGCGCACGCACCGGCAGATAATCGACACTCGGGACCGCAGCGCCCAGCGGAAACACGCCTTCCCGGCGGGACTCCACCAATACCTGTTGAATGATGCTGCTGCGCGTCACCAGCCCCGGCCGTTCGACCCGGGCAATGTCAGGCGTCGGCGCGGTCAGCGCGGGGTCTGGTGTACGTAATAACCCGATTGCGGACGAGCGCGGATCAGGCCCTGATCTTCGAGATTGGCGTAGGCCTGCAACACCGTCGCATGACTGACGTTGAGCTGCGAACTCATCTTGCGCACCGAAGGCACGCGCTCCCCGGGTTGATAGACACCCCGGCGGATGTCTTCGGCCAGTTGCTGAGCAATACGTTGGTAGAGCAAGAGATTGGTCATGACGCAGCACTCGATTTCACGGGCGTTTTATTCTTGTCTGAAACAATACCGGAACAGTTTAGAAGTGTACTGGGACAGTTGCCAGATTACTCGACCATACAGTGCGGTGTCTGCCCCCGACTGTACCGATTTGCCAGCCAATAGACAGACGTAAAAAAGCCCGGCACTGCATGACAGGCCGGGCTTTGCAGGAGCTGTGTAGGAGCTGACGAGTGAAACGAGGCTGCGATCTTTTGATCTTGTTTTTAAATTCAACATCAAAAAATCGCAGCCTTCGGCAGCTCCTACAGGGTTTTGCGTTGCTTAGCGGGCGGCGCCGAGCTGGCCCTTTTCGTCGGAAAACACGATTTCCACACGGCGATTCTGCGCCCTACCGCGCTCGGAGGCGTTGGCATCGACCGGAAACTGATCACCGTAACCTTCGACCTGGATGCGCTTTTCGTCGATCCCCAGATCGACCAGCACGTCAGCCACCGATTGCGCGCGGTCACGGGACAGTTTGAGGTTCTCCTGTTTCCCACCAGTGCTGTCGGTGTAACCCTCGATGCGCACCACGCGCTTGGGATTGAGCTGCAGGAACTGAACGATCTTCAGCACGACCCGGTTGGCCGAGTTTTTCAGTTCCGCTTCGCCAGTGTCGAACAACACATCGCCGAGGGTCATCACCAGACCGCGATCGGTCTGCGTGGTCGCCAGCGCGACGATCTGTTCCTCCAGCCACTTGCCTTGTTGCTGCACGCTGAGCAGTTTCGATTCGCGCAGGGCCAGTTGCAGGCGCTGCCGCTCCAGTTCGAGCTTGGCCGCTTGCTCCTCGTTGAGTACCTGATTGGTGTGCTCGCGAGCGATTTCGCTGTAGCGCTGGCTCAGGTAGGCGTAATGCACCACGTCGGCACCGCTGCCCCAATAGGTCGACAGCCGATCGGCGCGGGCCAGGGATTCGCCGGCGCGGATCACGTCTTTCGGCGCGATGCGCAGCACGTTGGAATCTTCCTTGACCTTCTGGAAATCAGCGCCGGCCTGTTGCAGCGCCGCCTCGCTGTGCTGGCCGGCGCAGCCGTAGAGGCTGGCGCAACTGGCAAGAAGCAGAATGCCGAGAGCGTTGGACTTGAGGCTCATTGCGCTTCCCCAGTTGCAGCTGCTTGCGCAGGCGGACAATGCGGGTATTGAGCACATTCAGTTGCTCTTGGCTTTTTTCGTCAGCACCTTGGCTTCAGCCAGACGCGCATCCAGTTCGGCCTGCTCGGCCCGCATGCGCGCGTTGCGATAGGACTCGTCCGCCATGTTGCCTTTGGCGCGGTTGTACTTGGTTTCGGCCAGTTGCATTTCCGGCACGTCGTCAGCGGTGGCGCCAACGGCCTTGGCCTGCACGATGGCTTGTTCGGTCAAACGCATTTGTTCACTGGGTGCCGGATCGGTTGCGCACCCGGCCAGGGCCAGAACGGCCACAGCCGCGAAAAGAGGTCGAATACTCACTAAGAATCCCTACTGTTTTGGGGCACTGACAGGTCGTGGCGGCTGTTGCTGTTGCGCCTTCCAGCGCTCGAGGTTGCGTTGCAGCGCGGCTTCCGTCAGTCCGGACGCGGGCAATTCTGTCATCTTTTTGGCGAGCTGTCCGCGCAACCACGGATCGTTGCAGGCCGAGTTATGCGAAACCGCGAGGAACAGACCCGGCCGGTCGATGGGTTGTTCGAACGCCAGCAGATCGCTGGTCATGCCCAATGTCTGCGCGGCGGCCAGGCCTGAGTAGCGCCCGGCGAGGACATATTCCACCTCGCCCAAAAGAAGTTTCTGTAGTGCCTGGGTAAGGTTGGCTGTCCGCGTCAGGGTCAGATTCTGCTCGGCGAAAGTGCCGAATGCCTGGGTCATCCGAGATTTTTCCGACACCGCGCCGGCGTGCCCTTTAAGGTCGCCGGCCTCGGCATAGGTCAGCGTCGAGCCTTTGCGCGTCCACACCAGATAGTCGTTTTCCAGCAGTGGCGGATGAATGAAGTCGAAGTTTTCCAGCTCGGTCACGGTCAGCGGTGCGTCGGCCAGCATGTCCATGCGCCCGCTGCGCACTTCATCGAGGGCCTGCGAGCGTTTGCCGGCGTAGAGCAGGTCGACTTTGATGCCCAGATCCTTGGCCACTTGCTGCAACAGATCGGCACTGGCGCCGATCAGGCGCTTGGGGTTTTGCGGGTCCTGCCACAGGTACGGCGGCGCATCCGGGCTGCCGGTGACGACCAGGCGCTCGCACTTGCCCGCGGCCATGGCCAAACCGGGCAACAGCATCAATCCCAATAACCATCCGCAGCGCAGATCCATGGCAAAACACTCCCCACTCAAATCCGAGACAAAAAAAGCCCGACCAACAGGCCGGGCTCTTTATAAGTGAAGCCGCCGGATTAGACCAGCTTCTCCAGCTCAGGTACTGCTTCGAACAGATCCGCCACAAGACCGTAATCGGCCACCTGGAAGATCGGCGCTTCTTCGTCCTTGTTGATCGCAACGATCACCTTGGAGTCTTTCATGCCGGCCAAATGCTGGATCGCGCCGGAGATGCCGACGGCGATGTACAGCTGTGGCGCAACGATCTTGCCGGTCTGACCGACCTGCATGTCGTTCGGTACGAAACCTGCGTCGACCGCAGCGCGCGAAGCGCCAACAGCCGCGCCGAGCTTGTCGGCCAGCGCGTACAGGTGCTTGAAGTTGTCACCGTTCTGCATGCCGCGACCGCCGGAAACGACGATCCTGGCAGCGGTCAGCTCAGGACGATCGGACTTGGCCAGCTCTTCGCTGACGAAGCTCGAAGTACCGGCGTCGTGAGCAGCGCCAACGGCTTCAACGGCAGCCGAACCACCTTCAGCAGCCACCGGATCGAAACCGGTGGCACGCACGGTGATCACTTTGATCGCGGCGGTCGATTGCACGGTAGCGATGGCGTTACCGGCATAGATCGGACGCTTGAAGGTGTCAGCGCTTTCAACCGAGATGATCTCGGAGATCTGGTCAACGTCCAGCGCAGCAGCAACGCGCGGCAGGATGTTTTTGCCGTTGGAAGTGGCGGCAGCGAGGATGTGGCTGTAGCCAGCGCCCAGCTCTGCAACCAGAGGAGCAATGTTTTCCGGCAGCTGATGCGCGTAAGCGGCATTGTCAGCGTTGAGGACTTTGCTCACGCCAGCGATTTTCGCAGCGGCTTCGGCCACCGGGCCAGCGCCTTGGCCTGCAACCAGAACGTGGATGTCGCCGCCGATTTTGGCAGCAGCAGCCACGGTGTTCAGTGTGGCCGGAGCCAGCAATTTGTTGTCGTGTTCGGCGATTACCAAGATAGTCATGATTAGATTACCTTCGCTTCGTTTTTCAGTTTCTCGACCAGTTCAGCCACCGACTTGACCTTGATGCCCGCGCTGCGTGCAGCCGGCGCTTCGACTTTCAGGGTCTTGTTGGTGGAGGCGGTGGAAACGCCCAAAGCGTCCGGAGTCAGCGTCTCGAGAGGCTTCTTCTTGGCTTTCATGATGTTTGGCAGGGACGCGTAGCGCGGCTCGTTCAAACGCAGGTCGGTGGTGACGATTGCAGGCAGTTTCAGCGAAACGGTCTGCGCGCCGCCGTCGATTTCGCGGGTCACGGCAACGCTGTCGCCGGAGACTTCGACTTTCGACGCGAAGGTGCCCTGACCGTAGCCGCTCAGTGCCGCGAGCATCTGGCCGGTCTGGTTGTTGTCGCTGTCGATCGCCTGTTTGCCAAGAATCACCAGCTGCGGCTGTTCCTTGTCGACAACAGCCTTGAGCAGCTTGGCCACGGCCAGCGAGGTCAGGTCTTCAGCGGATTCGACGAGGATGGCGCGGTCGGCACCCAGAGCCAGTGCGGTACGCAGCTGCTCCTGAGCGGTGGTCGGGCCGATGGAGACGACGACGATTTCAGTCGCAACGCCCTTCTCTTTCAGGCGTACGGCTTCTTCCACGGCGATTTCGCAGAATGGGTTCATCGACATCTTGACGTTGGCGAGGTCGACGCCGGAATTGTCCGCCTTGACGCGGACCTTGACGTTGTAATCCACAACGCGTTTGACAGCTACAAGAACCTTCATGGATTCCTCGTTACTCTCCGGTGAAAAGAAAGTCGCCTAGGCGAACCTGGCGGATGATGCTCATCGGGCGACAAGGGCACCTCTAAAAACGCCGGCTTGAATGTAAGGTGATTCACTTCGCGAAGGGAGGTGACCGTTCGTCAGGGGTGACTGCCGGGTCATTCATTCTCACGCTGTGTAAACTGCGCGCCGGACTTGCGCTGCGCATCACCGTCTACTGCCTGTGCCCTGTCTTTAGAGGTGCTCTTGAAACCGCCAGTCTGCCTACGGCGAGCGCAAAACCGCCCGTATCTTGACCGGAACGCCCATTCTGGTCAATACGCCAAAATGCCCTGTCATAAGCCGCGCTTCTTTGATTTATCAGGGCTGGAGGCGATTCAAACAAACGTTTGTATTGGACGCTCGGAGTGGTGTAGATATAATGCGCCGCCTAGAGAGAAAGGTGGATTCGCCAATATTCCCTTTGACGTTAACGTAAAGGCAATACGGATGCGAGATCAAACCTCCATATTAGAAAAAACTGTTGAGCCTTGAGTAGGAGATAGCCTGTGGAACGCGAATACATGGAATTCGACGTCGTCATCGTCGGTGCCGGCCCCGCTGGTCTGTCCGCCGCCTGCCGCTTGAAGCAGAAGGCCGCTGACGCCGGTAAGGAAATCAGCGTCTGCGTGGTCGAAAAAGGCTCCGAAGTCGGCGCGCATATCCTCTCCGGTGCGGTATTCGAACCCCGCGCTTTGAACGAACTGTTCCCGGACTGGAAAGAGCTCGGCGCGCCGCTGAACACGCCCGTCACACGCGATGACATTTTCGTGCTGAAAAATGCCGACAGTGCGCAGAAGATCCCTGACTTCTTTGTGCCCAAGACCATGCACAACGAAGGCAACTACATTATCTCCTCGGCAACCTGTGCCGCTGGCTGGCTCAGCAGGCTGAAAACCTCGGTGTTGAAATCTACCCGGGCTTCGCCGCTCAGGAAGCGCTGATCGATGAAAACGGCGTGGTGCGCGGGATCATCACCGGTGATCTGGGCGTCGACCGTGAAGGCCATCCGAAAGAAGGCCTGTACACCCCGGGCATGGAACTGCGTGGCAAATACACGTTGTTCGCCGAAGGCTGCCGTGGCCACATCGGCAAGCAACTGATCAAGCGCTACAACCTCGACAGCGATGCCGACGTTCAGCATTACGGCATCGGCCTCAAGGAAATCTGGGAAATCGACCCCGCCAAGCATCAGCCAGGCCTGGTGGTGCACACCGCCGGCTGGCCGCTGGACATCATGGGCACCGAAAACACCGGCGGCTCGTTCCTCTATCACCTGGAAAACAATCAGGTGGTGGTCGGTCTGATCGTCGACCTGTCCTACAGCAACACTTACCTGTCGCCGTTCGATGAGTTCCAGCGCCTCAAGCATCACCCGGTGCTCAAGCAATATCTGGAAGGCGGCAAGCGCGTCAGCTACGGCGCCCGCGCCATCGCCAAGGGCGGCCTGAATTCGCTGCCGAAAATGGTCTTCAAGGGCGGCGCGCTGATCGGTTGCGACCTCGGCACCCTGAACTTCGCCAAGATCAAAGGCAGCCACACGGCGATGAAGTCCGGCATGCTCGCGGCGGAATCGGTAGCCGATGCGCTGTTCGCCGAGCAGGACTGCACAGTCGAACTGACCACTTACGTCTACGCGTTCAAGAACAGCTGGCTGCACGAAGAACTGTTCGCCAGCCGCAACTTCGGCGCGGCGATTCACAAGTACGGTGCGATCATCGGCGGTGGTTTCAACTGGCTGGACCAGAACATTTTCGGCGGCAAACTGCCGTTCACCCTGCGCGACACCAAGCCGGATTACGCCTGCCTCAAGCTCGCGGCCGACTGCAAGAAGATCGACTACCCGAAACCCGACGGCAAACTGAGTTTCGACAAACTCAGCTCAGTGTTCATCTCCGGTACCAACCACGAAGAAGAGCAGCCGTGCCACTTGAAGCTGACCGATCCGAGCATCCCGATCAGCAAAAACCTGCCGCTGTACGACGAACCGGCGCAGCGTTACTGCCCGGCCGGCGTATACGAAGTGATCACCAAGGAAGACGGCGAGAAACGCTTCCAGATCAACGCCCAGAACTGCGTGCACTGCAAGACCTGTGACATCAAGGACCCTGCGCAGAACATCACCTGGGTGGCGCCGGAAGGTGCCGGCGGCCCGACTTACCCGAATATGTAAGTCGAAACGCTGAACAACAAGGCTCCCGAATCGGGGGCCTTTTTGTTGCCCGCAATTCAGAGCATCACATCTCCCCTGTGGGAGCTGGCTTGCCAGCGATGGGGCCGCACCGAACGACATCGTGGCAGCCTGACCCACCGCTATCGCTGGCAAGCCAGCTCCCACAGGGATTATGCGAACTCTCAGGCAGCGCGTTCATCCCCGGGCTACGTTCGAAGTAACGCTTGTACTCGCGGCTGAATTGCGACGTGCTCTGATACCCAACTCGATGCGCCACCTGCGCCACGCCAAGCCCTTCCGCCACCAGCAACGTCTGCGCCTTCAACAAGCGCAAACGCTTCAGATACTGCACCGGCGACAACAATGTGCTGCGTTTGAAATGCTCATGAAAGGTCGACACGCTCATGTTCGCGCAACCGGCCAAGGTCTCGACATTCAGCGGCTCGGTGTAATGCGCATGCAGATGGCTGATCGATGCCGCGACCCGGGCGAATTGCCCTTGTTGCTCGACCAGCGCACGCAACACATCCGCTTGCGGCCCGCGCAGCGCGACGAACAATAATTCGCGGACCCGCGCCGGGCCGAGAATCTGGCATTCCAGCGGATCGTGCAGACAGCTGAGCAGCCGTTCGACGCAACCGCGCATGCCATCGTCGAGCACCACCGAGGTCATCGACTCCGGCGTCTGCGCCGGAATATGCCGCCCCGGCGCCAGCCCCATGGCCAGCACCAGTTCGCCGAGCAGGACGCGATCGATCGCCACCGACACCCCGAGCAAGGGCGCATCGGGCAAGGCGAAAGTTTCACATTCGAAGGGCACCGGCAGCGCCTGGATCAGGTAATGCCCGGCGCCATATTCCATGGTGCGTGGGCCGAGGAACGCCAGTTTGCTGCCCTGGGCAATGATCATCAGGCTCGGCTCGTAGATATGCGGGCCACGGGCGACGTCGCAACTGGCGCGCAGAATCTGCACACCGGGCAGGCCGGTCTGGCTGTAGCCATCGCGCAGCGCCAGCGGTTCGATCAACGAAACCAGCCGGGCATTGGCATCAAGATGACGGGTCAACTGCATCGAATAGGTCTTCGTAAAATTCACGGAAAAAGGGATGAAAACATCATCGCAGATCCGCAGGCCAATGCGACCGCAGAAACCCGCATGCCGGAGGATTAGGCATGAGACCCGGAGAAATCGTCATGGCCGCACCCGCCTCTGGCGCCCAGAATTCACCGCCTCACTTGTCACTGTTTTTGCGAGGTCACCCATGTACACCGCCATCGGCTATGCCGCCCAGTCGGCCACCACTCCCTCGCCCCGATGAAATTCGAACGCCGCAGCCCGCGCGCCGACGACGTCGCCATCGAGATCCTCTACTGCGGCGTCTGCCATTCCGACATCCATCAGGCACGCAACGAATGGGGCATCGCCGTTTATCCGCTGATGCCTGGCCATGAGATTGTCGGAAAAGTCACCGCTGTCGGTGCGAATGTCACCCGTCACAAAGTAGGCGATCTCGTTGGCGTCGGCTGCATGGTCGACTCCTGCCGCAGCTGCGAAGCCTGCCAGGCGAACCTCGAGCAATATTGCCTCGAAGGCCCGACCATGACTTACGCCACCCCGGACCGGGTCGATGGCAGCAACACCATGGGCGGCTATTCGGACAGCATCGTGGTCAGCGAACACTTCGTTGTGCGCATTCCGGAACGTCTGGCTCTGGCCAGCGCCGCACCGATTCTCTGCGCCGGCATCACCACTTATTCGCCGCTCAAGCACTACGGCGTCAAGGCCGGTGACAAGGTCGGAATTCTCGGCATGGGCGGCCTCGGCCACATGGGCATCAAGTTCGCCAAGGCCATGGGCGCGGAAGTCACGCTGTTCACCCGCTCGGCGAGCAAGGCTGAAGAAGGGCGCCGTCAGGGCGCCGATCACGTCATCGTCTCCACCGATGCCGAGCAGATGAAGGCCGCTGCCGGCTACTTCGACTTCCTGCTCGACACCATTCCGGTGCAACACGATTTGAACCCGTACCTAGATACCTTGCGTTTCGACGGTGTGCACATTCTGGTCGGCCTGATCGAGCCGGTGAACCCACCCGTCCACGCCGGCAAACTGGTGATGAGCCGCCGCGTTCTGGCCGGTTCCTTGATCGGTGGTATCGCCGAAACCCAGGAAGTGCTGGATTTCTGCGCCGAGCACAACATCACCTGCGACATCGAAATGCTCGACATCCGCAATATCAATGAAGCCTACGCGCGGATGATTGCCGGTGACGTGAAATACCGTTTCGTCATCGATATGGCGACGCTGAAGGCTTAAGCCTTCAAGGCTTACACCTTCAAGCCTAGCTCCGCCGACAGCCGGGTTGTGACCCCTTTGAGCAGGGGGATCAACTCGGCCATTTTTTCCAGCGGCATGTACGGCACGGTGCTGGCGATACTGATTGCCGCGACAATGCCCTTGCTCGCATCACGAATCGGCGCCGCCACGCAGCGGATCGACGGTTCGTTGTCTTCCAGATCGAACGCATAACCACCGGCGACATACTCGCCCATGCGCTGCTCAAGCTGTTCCCACGACTGCTGGGGATGCTGCGGCCAGAACTGACTTTTGCCACCTGCCGGCAGGCTGATGTCGTACAGCCGCCGCCAATCCTGCGGCGAATCATCGAGCATCAAGGCCTTGCCGATCCCGGTGCGCACCAGCGGCATGCGATGGCCGACCCTTGAACGCATTTCCGGGCCGTTGCGTCCAGGATTCTTCAATAGATACAGCACTTCGTCGCCTTCGCGGATTCCGAGGTGCACGGTATCGCCGGTCAGTGCCGACAACTCGTCCAGATACGGCCCGGCCAACGTCACCAGCGGCAACTCTTCGCGGGCCTGAAAACCCAGTTCGATCAGTTTCGGCCCGAGCAGATAACCGATTTGCGGCACCACGCGCAGATAACGCTCGTCGACCAGGCAACTGGCCAGACGATGGGTGGTGCTGCGCGTGGTGCCGATCAGCCGGGCGATCTCCTTGAGATCGCGCGCGCCACTGGCCACTGCCTGTACCACACCGAGGCCGCGCAGCAGCGTCTGGGTGCCGGTGGGCGCGGCGTCCTTGGTTTTTCCGGGGCGTCTTCCTGCATATCCAGCCTTTTACCGTTGAGCGAAGGAACGGGCGGCATTATGGTCGCCCGAGACTGAGCACTACAACTCGATACGCTCGACCTTGCCCACCAGCAGCACGTAGGACAAGGCACCGACCAGCGCGAGCACGGCGACGTAGGTGATCGCCGGAGCGAACGAATCGCCGCTGGCGAGGAAGCCGATCACGATCGGTGTAGCAATCGCCGAGAGGTTGCCGATGAAGTTGAATACGCCACCGGTCAGGCCGAGCAAACGCGCCGGCGCCAGTGTCGACACCAGTGACCAGGTGATCGACGCCAGACCGTTGCCGAAAAATGCCAGCGCGAGGAAGGCAATCACCAGCGGCGTCGACTCGACAAAGTTGGCGCCGATGATCGAAGTCGAAATCAGCAGCCCGCCGATGATCGGCAACTTGCGCGCGAAGCCCACGGTATAGCCACGGCGGATCAGGAAGTCGGAAAAGAATCCCGAGCACAACACGCCGACGAACGCGGCAAGAAACGGCAGGGACGCGAGCAGGCCGGACTTGATGAAGTCCATGCCGCGATATTTCACCAGATAGGTCGGGAACCATGTGAGGAAAAACCACAGCGTTGAGTTCAGGCAGAACTGGCCGAGGTAGATGCCCCACAACTTGCGCTTGCTGAGGACGATGCCAAGATCGGTCCAGCTGAATTTGGCCTTGACCTTGGCCGCCTCGGCCTGGATATCCACCAGCCCGCCGCCTTCACGAATCAGGTCGATTTCCGCCTGATTGGTGCCTTTGAAATCGCGTGGCTCGCGATACACCGCGTACCAGATCACTGCCCAGAGAATGCCCACCGCGCCGGTGGCGACGAACACCATGTGCCAACCGAATTCATGTTGCAGCCAAGCCAGCACCGGGGTCAGGAAGGCCAGACCGACAAACTGTCCGGAGGTATAGAAACCAATTGCCGTGGCGCGTTCGCGCTCAGGGAACCAGGTGGTGACTACGCGGCTGTTGATCGGATAGGCCGGCGCTTCCAGCGCACCGACGGCCATGCGCAGCACGAACAGGGCAATGAAGCTGCTGACGAAACCGAGCATCACTGTGGCCACCGACCACAGCAACAGCGCGACACTGTAAAGAATCCGTGGCGGCACGCGATCGACCAGCCAGCCGCCGGGGATCTGCATTGCGGCGTAAGTCCAGCCGAAGGCGGAGAAGATCAGACCGACATGAACCGGGTCGATGCCCAGTTCACTGGTCAGCGCCGGCGCGGCAATCGACAGATTGCTGCGGTCGAGGTAGTTGATGACCACGGTGATGAACAGCAACACCATGATGAAAAACCGCTTGCGGCTGGGCGTGACTAAAGACGCCTGCCCGGAGAGGGTGTGCGTTTGCATGAGAGATGCCTCTTTTTATGTTTGTTGAGGTCATGACGCAGATCTCCTCTCCCTGGAGATCAAAAACTGACTGATCGTTCCCACGCTCCGCCTGGGAATGCAGCCCGGGACGCTCCGCGTCCCAGCAGCGGACGCAGAGCGTCCATTGAGGCATTCCCACGCAGAGCGTGGGAACGATCTGATGCTAGCGAGTCAGAGACTCACCACTCGGCAAAGCTGCCATCGGCATGGCGCCAGATCGGGTTGCGCCAGCGGTGGCCGACGGCCGCACGCTCGATCACGTATTCCTCGTTGATCTCGATGCCCAGCCCCGGGCCGTTCGGGATTTTGACGAAGCCTTGGTCGTAGTCGAACACCCGTGGATCCTTCACATAGTCGAGCAAGTCGTTGCTTTCGTTGTAATGGATGCCCAGGCTCTGCTCCTGGATAAACGCGTTGTAACAAGCCGCGTCCAGTTGCAAACACGCCGCCAGCGCGATCGGTCCCAGCGGGCAGTGCAGCGCCAGCGCGACGTCATAGGCTTCGGCCATGTTGGCGATCTTGCGGGTTTCAGTGATACCGCCAGCGTGAGAGGCATCCGGCTGGATGATGTCGACGTAGCCTTCGCTCAACACCCGTTTAAAGTCCCAGCGCGAGAACAAGCGCTCGCCGAGGGCAATTGGCGTGCTGGTCAGCGGCGCCAGTTCTTTCAGCGCTTCATAGTTTTCGCTGAGCACCGGTTCTTCGATGAACATCAGTTTGTACGGATCAAGTTCCTTCATCAGCACCTTGGCCATCGGCTTGTGCACGCGGCCATGAAAGTCGACGCCGATACCGACGTTCGGCCCCACCGCATCACGCACGGCGGCGACGTTGGCCAAAGCGAGATCGACTTTTTCGAACGTGTCGAGGAACTGCAGCTCTTCGGTGCCGTTCATTTTCACCGCCGTGAAACCACGGCTCACTGCTTCTTTCGCCGCACGCGCGGTGTCGGCCGGACGGTCGCCGCCGATCCAGGAATAGACACGAATCTTGTCGCGCACCTGACCACCGAGCAGATCGCTGACCGACACGCCGAGCGCCTTGCCCTTGATGTCCCACAGCGCTTGGTCGATACCCGCCAGCGCGCTCATGTGGATCGCGCCGCCACGGTAGAAACCGCCGCGATAGAGCACGGTCCAGATGTCTTCGATATTGCGTGGGTCTTTGCCGATCAGGTAGTCGGACAATTCTTCCACCGCAGCCGCTACGGTATGCGCGCGCCCTTCGACCACAGGCTCGCCCCAACCGGTCACGCCCTCGTCGGTTTCGACCTTGAGGAAGCACCAGCGCGGCGGAACGATGAAGGTCGTGAGTTTGGTGATTTTCATCTCTGCTCTCTTTTGTAAATGCAGCTTTTATTAGATGCAGCGCTCACAGCGCCAAAAGTCTTAACGCAGGGCTTTCCAGGCAGCCACGTAGGCCTTGGCATTGACCGCCACCTGCTCGGGTGTCATGCCCGGTTTGAACAGGCCGGAACCGAGGCCAAAACCTTTCACACCAGCGTCAATAAAGGCCTGCATGTTGTCCGGTGTAATGCCACCGACCGGTGCCAGCACCGTGCCGGCCGGCAACACCGCGAGCCATGCTTTGACGACGGCCGGGCCCATCTGCTCGGCCGGGAACAGCTTGAGAATGTCCGCACCCTCGGCCAATGCGGCGAAGGCTTCGGTCGGCGTGGCCACGCCGGGCGACAGGTACAGCCCCGCCGCTTTCGCCGCGCGCAACACCTTGGCATCGCTGTGCGGCATGACGATCACTTGGCCGCCAGCCGCTTTGACCTGCTCGACCTGCTCGGGGTGAGCACCGTGCCGGCACCGATCAGGCAATCGTCAGGCAGCGCGTCGCGCAGGATGCGGATACTTTCGTACGGCGATGGGGAATTGAGCGGTACTTCGATGACACGAAATCCGGCGGAATACAGGACTTCTCCGACAGCCGCCGCTTCCTGCGGTTGCAGGCCACGCAGAATCGCGATCAGACCGTTTTGTGCCAGTGCTTGCTTGAGCATGTCAGGCCTCCAGTCAGGGTTAACGGGATGAGGAATCGATCAGTCCGGCGGCGCGCGCCAGGTGCCACAGGCCACGCTCGGTCGCCTGCTCGGCCAGCGTCACCTGAGCAAAGCCGCAGGCGTTGAGGGCGCGGTGATAACGCGTGCACAGTTGCGCATTACCGATGAGCACGATCGCTGGAAGGTTCGATTGATTGCGCCGGCGCCGCTGCACATTGGCAAGCGCTGCCAGCTCATGGCCGATCATCAGGCCGGAGAGATAATCCGCCTGAGCGGTCGGGCTCAGTTCACCGGTCAGGCCGAGGGTGCGGGCGCTGAACAAGGTCGAGAGCACACCGAGCTCGGCATCCGCCGACAGCGCGATTTGCACGCCGCGATCGAACGCTTGCGCATCGAACGTCGCGCTCGGCTGCTGGGTACGGCCAAGGATGCTGTGCTCGCTGAGCACGGCGAAGACTTCGCCGGTCATGAACGTGTCGAAATGCGTGATGCGGCCATCGACCACTTCCACCCATTTCGAGTGGCTGCCCGGCAGGCCGATCAGCAGATCGTTACCCGCTTCGGCCGGCAGACTTTGCAGCACGCCGAGGACTTGGGTTTCTTCGCCACGCATCACGTTGGGCAGTCGCGAACGCTGAATCACGCCCGGGACGATATGCACCGGCTTGCCGCGCAGACTGATAACGGTTTGTAGGGAATTTCCGAGATGGGCGACGTCGGCCGGCGTCTCGCAGTAAGCCGCCTCACGCCAGCCCTGCGCACTGCCGACCATGCCGCAAGCGATCACCGGCAGATCCGGCTGCGCATCGAGCCAGTCACCGCAGGCCTCGTCAAACGCCAGTTCAAAACCGTCGGCGCATTCACGGCCGTGAATCACTCGTGGAGTCTTGGGCAACTGCATGATCCCGGACGACAGCGCACGCTGTTCCAGCACCACACCGTCCGCCGCGAGTTTGTAAGCACGTAATGAGGTCGTCCCCCAATCGAGCGCGATCAATTGCGCCTGCATCGCTTCACCTGTTTTGTTTTTGGCAGTGAGTGCGACGGACTATAAACCCGAGGGACGGGAAATCTCAATATATAAATATCAATCCCACATTATGGGAAGAATCATCAGTAACGGGATCACCTCACTCAAAACGCCCCCCATGGGCTGCAACGATGGCGATCGAATGCCGGGAAGGGCCGAGTCAGGCTTGCACGGACAAAAATGCAAGGTTCGCCATGCCGCTGCGGTCGGGAAATACTCAGGGAGAGCGGCCCTCGAAAGAGGCAGGGCCGGACGGGATAGTTTTTTTATTTTGCAGGTCCAGTTGTCAGCAAATCCGCGCTAGGTACCCGCATAATCTTGGAAAAATACGTCTTGTATGTAGTGGAGTGGACTCTATACACACAGGCAAAGGAATCTCTGGCTTTTAAAAAGGGATCCAGTGTTTCCCCTTTCAGGCGCCTTTCTCCCCCTCATCGTCTACCGACTCGTCAAAAATGACATCTGCCCTATAAATTAACGAGTCCGGCGAAACCCTCTCGATAAACCCGAAACCGGACTGTTTAATTCGGTGTGCCTGAGAAAAATCAAGATCATTTGTCAACGAGCAGACCAGCCCACGCCCTATAGACGACTTGAACAGGCCGAGAAGTTCCACATCGGACTTGAAATAAACTTGATAAATTCCGGTAGTACGAAGCCGCTCTGTCTTTTCGTATTGAAGGTTGGCAATGGGCCGACCATGATTCAAAGAACAAGCCGAGAGCACCGACACACATATTGTCAAGATCAAAACCTTCACAGGTTGTTACCCCTTAATCCATTTGAATATTGACTCCGCTACAATCTGTCGCGCTGACTTTCCACCGGGCAAGGCGTGAGCGTACATAGAGTTCGCATCTGCGTGATTGATATCGAGCCGCCCCATGACGTTCGGTCCTTCGGAGATCTCCCATTGCTCACCGAAGTCTGCAACCAGATCTGACAGGTTCCAATCGACCGCAGCTGCCCTGATATTTACCCAATACTGCGCTTTAGGCTTGGGAACCTGACGATATATTTTCGAAATACCATATACGATTTTGCCGTGTCCTACGGGATCCAGGGTCACCAAAATTTTTATTTCGAAACCGCGCTCGGTTAAAACGGCAGACAAATGAGCACCGTTCCAGCCACCCAAACTGTGGCCAATGATATAAATCGCAGTATTGCAACTTGGAATTTTTCGAATAACGTTACGCTCCAAATCCTCCTCACTCATAAATGAGTTATAACCAAGAGGCAACGTCGTACAAGATGTCTGTATTTCCAGCGCTTCGATGTCCGCGTCGACCATGTCTCGCACATAGTCGACGTTGTGATTGGGACCATCAACGTAATACCGTTCCTGATCGCCAGCTCCACCAACAAGAAAAACCATTGCATCGCGGATGCTTACTGTTACTTGCTTGACCGATTGATCTGTCTTGCAAGTAAGTGTATGACTCACCGGATCCCTTTTCGCCATTGGCGGTGGTGGAGCCTCTGCTGTAGCACTTCCATTTGCCATCTCTAATTACTCCACAAATAATTTAATCGTCTCAGCCAGGTGCGAACTGACGGTATGGGTAAATCCCGCCGCATCCGTCACGCCAGACTCTTCACTGCCGTCACCCCGCTGAATGATGTAAGGGTGATAAGAGACCGGCTCTCCGGTGTCCTGATTGACTACTTGCAACCTGTCAGTGAAATGCACCGGCATCGGCAACAGCCCGCTAAACGCAGCCCCTCCCCCACTCTGGCCGATGATCACCGTTCCCGAGCCACCGATCACGACATTGCCATGCCCACCAGTGCTGTCGAGCATCGCGGCGTTAAGGCCGTTGATGAAAACAGTGCCGGAGACCGCTCCGGTAATAGGGCTGCCACACGCTGATTTATCGGTCATGCGGGCAGCAGCGAGGCCGTCGAAGAATACGTCCGGCGAGCCGGAGACAATCGGGTTGGTGCCGTGACCTGGCAGTGGGCAGGCGGTTGGGTCGGTGACGCGAGCTGCGGGTTTACCACTCAATTCAAAGCTCCTTGCTTAAGGGGTGCCGGGGATGGCTGATAGATGTCGATGTCGGTCGCGGCAAAGCGCCAGCGATTGTCGACAGGGTCGAACAGAGCATGACGATGCTCACGGCTGTCAGGTGATGTCGCGGTTTGCACGGCACGCCAGGCTTCGTCGGCTTGCCATTTCAGGTCGGCAGACGTTGCGTCATCCAGTTCGTTGAGCCAGGCGTTGTAGTTGCGCAGCTGATTGCGCTCATAAGTCGATTGCAGCACGTCGCCCATTTGCACGCCGAAATCCAGATGATGCCCAGTGGTCCAACGCCCTACTTCGGAGTAGACGTGCCAGCCCATCGGGATCAACGCACCGTTTTTCAACAGAGAATGGCCGGCGAGAGCGACGAAGCCGCAACAGACGTGCAGCATCAGCCAGCCTTGATGGGCGTCGATAATCGCTGTGGGATCAAAGGTTCTCAGCGCTATCACGCGGTAGTCGCCAAGGTCGGAACTGCGCGTCATCAACTCGGCATCAAGCCGCGACACGAAAGCCCGTATAGCCACGCCGCCAGTGCGCTGGGCCATGCAGAGAATTTCGACAGCCTGTCGATTCGGGTCGTCAGAAGAGCCGGTAATTTTCACCAGACCATACAGACGCATAGACGCCTGCAGTCCGCTCATAGCTGGTCACTCATTGACGCAGCGAGGGCTCCACAGGCGCGGAGAAATTTTGCCAGATGCATTGCAAGTGTCGTCCGTGAGCGCGCAAAAATGGCGCACAGAATGCCGGACTAGAGCGGTGGCGACAACTGAATCAGCAGTAGATTGCCATCATTGTGCTCAGCCCTCGGCAAATTCGCGCAACACCTTGCCATCCATGCGATACCGCACCCACTCCTCCTGCGGTTGTGCGCCGAGGGATTTGTAGAATTCGATGGCCGGGGTGTTCCATTCCAGCACGCTCCATTCGAAGCGGCCGCAGTCGTTGGCGCAGGCGATTTTTGCCAGGTGGCGCAGCAGGGTTTTGCCGGCGCCGCCGCCGCGTTGTTCGGGGGTGATGTAGAGGTCTTCGAGGTACAGGCAGTTGCTGCCCAGCCAGGTCGAATAACTGAAGAAGAACACCGCGAAGCCGATCGGCAAGCCGTCGCGCAGGCAGATCAGGCCGTGGGCGGTGGCGCCTTCGCCGAACAGGCTACGTTCGATGTCGGCGACGCTGGCGATGACTTCGTGACGGGCCTTTTCGAAATCGGCGAGTTCGGTGATGAAGGCGAGGATCTGCGGTGCATCGCTGGGGGTCGCCGGGCGGATTTCGATCGTCATGGACGGGCCTTCTGTGCAAATTAAAGCGCCATACTAAGGCGCGCAGCGGCGCTCGTCACATGGCAAACGGGATTAATGTACAGTCATTGCCAACACCGCGGGACTGTGTGGAGCGAGCTTGCTCGCGAAAGCGGTGGATCAGGCGCTATCTGTTTCCCTGACCGGACGCCTTCGCGAGCAAGCTCGCTCCCACAGGTACCAAGCCAACCTGAAAGGAATCTGATGAGCCTTAATGCATTCGTGCCGATGACGACCCTTGCGGCGCAGTTGCTGCCCCACGCACTCGAACCCTCGGACGACGGCGCCCACGACCTCGCCCATTTGCAGCGGGTCTGGCACACCGCACGCACCCTGCATGCAACCGAAGGCGGCGATCTCGAGGTTTTGCTCGCAGCGGTGCTGTTGCACGACTGCGTATCGGTCGAAAAAACTCGCCGCTACGCTCGCAGGCTTCGCGTCTGGCAGCGGAAAAAGCTTCGTCCGTTCTGAAGGAGATGGACTGGCCTCGCGAAAAAACCATCAGCGTCGCCCACGCCATCGAAGCCCACAGCTTCTCCGCCAACATCGCCCCGCTGACCCTCGAAGCGAAAATCGTGCAGGACGCCGACCGCCTCGACTCGCTGGGCATGCTCGGCGTCGCCCGCACCTTCTACGTCGCCGGGCGCATGGGCTCGGCCATTTACGATCCGCAAGACCCCGAGGCGCAGCACCGCGAATACGACGACACACGCTTCTGCCTGGACCACTTCCAGACCAAACTGCTGCACCTCGCCGAGGGTTTCCAGACCGCCACCGGCCAGCGCCTGGCGTGGGTTCGACATCAGCGCTTGAAGGATTTCATGGAGCAGTTCAAGGAAGAAATCGGCATCGTCTGATCCTTTACTCCGGCAAAGCGCGATCCTGACTTCAGCAACCTCACACCTGACGCGCACGATCGCCGTGATAAACAGACAAGGTTAATTCCCCGCTCAAGGAAGCGCGCCATGTCCCATGTAACATCCAAGGTGTCAGGCAAACTGTTCGGTCTGTTCTGTCTCGCCAGTTATCTGCTGTCGCTGTCATATGGCACGACGTTTTTGCTGGCGCTATTGATCGGTGCGCGCGGCGGCAATGAACATGACGCGGGCACGGTGATTTCGGCGGCGATGCTCAGTACCTTTGTTGCCGTACTGGGCTGTGGTCATCTGGCGGATCTGCTCGGCGCGGCGCGCTCGATTGGCGTGTTCGCCCTGTTGCTGGTGGCGGCGAGTCTGGGCTTTGCGATGACATCGGGGTTCGGTTACGGGCTGCTGTTTTTCGGTTTGCTGCTGGGATTGGGTTGGGGCGTGTTCTACACCCTGGGGCCGATCATCGTTGCCAATCTGGTGGTCCCGGCTCAGCGCGCGAAATATTTCGCTTTGCTGTCCGGCAGCATGATGAGCGGGATCGGCAGCGGACCATTGTTCGGAAGGGCGGCCAGTGCACTGGATTTACCGCTCGCTTCAGCCTTTTATCTGGCTGCGCTGGCGAGCTTCGTCGGCGCGCTGCTGTTCTGGCGACTTGCTCCGAGACTGACCCCATCGCAAACCACCACAGCGAAAATCACTTGGCGCGCGACCACTCAAGTCTTCAGCTCACAGGCCTTGCTGCCGATCATCATGGTCGGTCTGGGCGGTTGTGTGTTTGGCGGGTTGTCGAGTTTCCAGACCAGCTACGCCGCCGTGCGAGCGCTGGATTATTCGTGGTTTTTCGTGGGGTTCATGGGCGCGGCGATCAGCAGCCGGATGTTGATCGCAGGCTACGTGATCAAGCGCGATCCGTTAGGCGCCTCGTGCCTGCTGTCGGGTGTGATGCTCGCGTCGGTCATGCTGTTCGCGTTCGGCGTCAACGGCGGCCTCAGCTATCTGCTGGCGGCGGTCATGCTCGGCGTCGGTTACGGGTTGACCTACTCGGTGATTAACGGCCTCGCCGCCAACGAAGCACCTGATGGCACCACTTCCCAAGCACTGCTGCTGTTCAGTCTCGCATACTTTATCGGGGTGTTCGGTTTCCCGTTGCTCGCCGGCAAACTCATCGTCGAGCAAGGCATGGCGTCATTGCTGCTGACGTTGTTGGGTGTGGCGCTGGCGAACTGGTTGATCACTATCGGCCGCCTGCTATGGCGCCGATTCACTGCAAAAACCCAAGGCCGAGGCCGACCGTTCGTCGATCCTCAGGCACCAATCCGTCATAAGGGCTGACCAACCCAGTGTAAGGATTCCAATCACTGGAGAAGCCCTATGATCCCGTCAAGGTTGACCGCTCTAGTCTTCAGCGCCCTGCTCTGCCCTGCGGTGTTCGCCGCCTCGTCCACGGCAGCGGGCACTGGCCCTACCGATCCGACCCCGCCACGCGCGCCCGCTATCAACAGCGCCCCCGGAATGAACACCGATGGTTCCGGCGTGCCGTTGATCAATCAGCCACCCGCCACTGGCACCGATCCGCGTACTCAGGGCAGCGATCCGGGGCGCCAGGGCGGCATGAATACACCTGATTCTCCTGCTACTTCCCTGACAACGCCGGCCCTGGTGTCGGTTCGAAAACCACCACAGGTGGCTCCGGTTCCGAAGGTGCCGGTCAGTAGTTCGCCGACGCGAGCGCCCTATTCACTCCCATGAAGAGGTAACCATGAACGTCGACAAAGACCTGGAAAAGAAGTCCTCACCCGCCTGCTGCACGCGCATCCCAACGGCCTGGGCAAGGAGGTGCTGGACAATTACCGGGGCGAGAAAGTCGTGGCCAGCGCCCTCGCCGCCCTGCAGGATCGCGGGTTGATTCATCATGGTCATGTGACCTTGAGCGAAGCGGGCGAACACTCGCTGAACCTGCCGATCAAGCTCAGTTCTGCCGGCGTCGAAGCGGCGCGTAAACTGGATCTGCAGTAGTGCCACGCCGCTCGCCGTCGAAGCGGCGAGCGGCCGGATCCGCAACTTGAGGAGAAATCCCATGCCTCGTGGAAGCAAAGACAAATACACCAGTGAACAGAAGCGTAAAGCCGAACACATCGAAGACAGCTACGAGAAAAAGGGCGTGTCGAAAGATGAGGCTGAGGCTCGCGCTTGGGCGACGGTGAACAAGCAGTCCGGTGGCGGCGAGAAGTCCGGTGGCTCGGGGCGCAAGAAGCCTGCGAGTGCCAAGTCGGAAGATCGCAAAGAGTCATCGCGCCGCGCGGTGGCGAGTCGCAAGGGCCATTCGCGCAACAGCGAGACTTCGAAGGATACGCAGACTGTCGATAGCCTGATGAAAGAGGCCCGGGCAAAGAACATTCCGGGACGGTCTTCGATGCGCAAGCAGGAGTTGATTGAGGCGTTGCGCAAGGCTGGCTAAGCCTGATGGCCTCATCGCTGGCAAGCG
The DNA here is from genome assembly GCA_030544685.1 of Pseudomonas sp. B21_DOA. NCBI lineage: Bacteria > Pseudomonadati > Pseudomonadota > Gammaproteobacteria > Pseudomonadales > Pseudomonadaceae > Pseudomonas > Pseudomonas sp. B21_DOA. The sequence goes on from CP086683.1 coordinate 5,233,773, forward strand.
AGCTCCCACAGATCTTTCGGGTGGTTGCACTATTGCACTTACACACGAAGACCCTGTGGGAGCTGGCTTGCCAGCGATTGCGGTGCATCAGTCGCGGCAGGACTCGCGGATAAACGCATCCACCTCACCCGCCCCGGCGATGTCGCCGGCCCCCAGCGAGTCACCGCCATCGCCGCCGCCGCATTGGCCCGCCGCGCCGCTTCCGGTGCCTCCAGCCCCTGCGCCAATCCGGCCACAAACACCCCGGCATGCGCATCACCAGCGCCATTACTGTCCACTGCTTTCACAGCAAACCCCGGCACCTGTCGACGCTCGCCACGCTGTTGAATCCAGCAACCCTGCGGTCCATCGCGCACCACCATCAGCACTTTTTCCGGTAGCAGTTCCACGAGCCGATCCATTGCCAAGCCAATCTCATCAGCGCCGGCAAAGCGCAGCGCCTCGACGCTGTTGCTGGTCCACACATCAATGCGCGGCAGCAACGCCTGCATCATTGGCGCATCGGGCGACTCCACCAACGGCCCCGGGTCGAACACCACATTGACCGCCGCCGGCAGCGCCAGCGTCCAGTCGAGCAACGCCTGCGCCTTGCCTTCGTGCAGCAGGCTGTAGCCGCTGAGATAAACGTAATCGCCAGGCTCGGCAGCCACGCTGTTCAAATCGTCCTCGGTCACCTCGCCTTCGGCGCCGATGTAGGAAATGAAACTGCGTTCAGCCGAGGCATCGGTCAGCGCCACGCACAAACCAGTGTCGCGCTCGGCCGGCTCGCGGATGCCGATGGCGATACCTTCCGCCTGCATCGCTTGGCGCGCCAAGTCACCAAAACGCCCCGTGCCATGGCGACCTAGATAGACCACCGGCAGGCCGTTGCGCACCGCCGCCGCCATAACGTTGAAGCCGCCACCGGCTTCGAATCCCGCCGACTGCGCCAGCACGTCGCCGCCAATCTGCGGCAGTTTTTCCACGGCCATGACCAGGTCGATAATGACCTGGCCGGTGTGCAACATCTTAGGCATGAGCATTCTCGGGTTGCGCGGCGCGGCGATCTTTCGCACCGCCAAGTACCAGGTAAATGCCGCCGGCGACGACGAAGGTCACGATCCAGCCGAGGCCGTTGTGACCCAGCCAGGAGTCGGACAGAAAGCCCTTGAACCAGACGTTTTCCGCCGTGGTGCCGATGGTGGTGAAGCTGAAACCGAGGACGATGGCGATCGCCCACGCGCCGAATGCGCGCCACTCGATGCCGCCGCGATACCAGTAGGCGCTGCTCGGGCTGACGTCGAGCAGGTCTTTGGGGCTGTAGTAGTGACGGTGAATCAGGTCGACCACGAAGATCCCAACCCACGCAGTGATCGGCACCGCCAGCAGGGAAATGAAGGTAATGAACGGACCGTAGAAACTGTCGGCGATCAGCATGAAGTAGATCGAGCCGGCGAAGATCGCGACGATGTCGACCACCACCGCATAGACGCGTTTGACCTTCAGGCCCAGTGTCAGCGTGGTCAGGCCGGCGGAGTACACCGACAGGTTGTTCGACAGCAGCAGACCGCCGAACGCGGTGATCAGGTACGGCACGGCCATCCACGTCGGCAGCATGTCGCGGATTGCCACGATCGGGTCAGTCGCCGACGCCAGGTCATTGTTGCCCACCGACAACAAGCCGCCGAGAGTGATCAGCAGCACCAGCGGAATGCCCGCTCCGAACGCCGCCGACGCCACCAGGCGCACAGCCTTGACGCTGCGATGCTGATAGCGCGACATGTCGGCACCAGCGTTGGCCCAACCGATGCCGGTGCCAGCGGCCATGGTGCCGATGCCGATGATCATTGCGCTCAGCGGCGCTGGCGTGGCGTTGAATACCGCACTCCAGTCGATGGTCGCGCAGAGAAAACCGCCGACGAGAATGTTCAGCGCACCGAACACGTACGTCGCCCACTTCTGGATCACCAGCAGGGTCGCGTGGCCGAGGCCGGACACCGACAAGGTCAGCAGGACGAAGATGGCGATGAAGATCAGCGTCAGTACCGGCGCACTTTTCGCCTCGACCGGCGAGCCGAACAGAATCGAACACAGCGACAGCAGCACGAAGGCTGCGGTGGTGGTATTGACGGTTTCCCAACCCAGACGCGACATCAGCGAAACCAGCGTCGGGCCGATGTTGCCGCGCACGCCGAAGATTGCTCGCGACAGGGTCAGACTCGGCGCACGGCCACGCCGGCCGGCAATCGAGATGATCCCCACCACCGCAAACGAACCGGCAGCACCGAGAATCGCGACGATGATCGCCTGCCAGATCGCCAACCCGCGAAACGCCACCAGCGTGGCGCCCAGCGGCAGGCCGAGGATGGAAATATTGGCCGCAAACCAGACCCAGAACAGCTGCAACGGATGACCGTTGCACTCGGCTTCCGGCACCGGCTCGATGCCCCGGGTTTCCAATTGCCCGACGCTTTGCCCGGCGGTTGATGAACTCATGAAGATGCTCCTGTTTGCCTTTTTTGTGGTTGTGGCAATGATGCAAAACGACAAGACAATTGGCCTTCCGAGGCCTGTCTGTGCGATCCATTGCTGTGTGAATTCTTTAGAAATGCGCCGCCTTTCGCGAGCAGGCTCGCTCCCACAAGGGAATGCATTCCAATTGTGGGAGCGAGCCTGCTCGCGAAGAGGCCAGCCAGTCAACGCAAGGCCAACAGCCCCTGTACCAACGGCTCAAGCTGCAGTTGATTAACAGCTTTCACCGTCTCGATCATTTGCTCCGGCCAGCACTCAAGCCCCAGGCAGGCCTCGAGCATGGCGCCGAGAATCGCCGCGATGGTATCCGTGTCGCCACCGAGGCTGGCGGCCATGCACAACGCCTCGAATGCCGTCATCTCACCGATGGCCACTTGTTGGGCCAATGCGAATGAAACCACCACCGACTCCTGCGACGCCACCGATGTACCGATCACGTCGTAGAGCAGATCGGCCAGCAGTGCTTTGTCACTGTCGACGCTGATACTGCGCGCCCAACTGATGCGCGACGCCATGCGCCCGCCAGCGACCCAGTGCCCGTGGGCTTCGGCCTGCTGGGCGATCTGCTGGCCGATGTTCAGCGCCTCGCCCAGATCAACGCCGTTGATGCCAGCGGAGACCACCGCCGCCACCGCCGCCGCACTGGAAATCCCCAGCGTGGTGTTATGGGTCACTTGGCACGCCTGCACGACCGCCGCAATGAAGCGCTGCGGATCGGCCACGTTCGCGGCAATCCCCACCGGGGTGATGCGCATGGCTGCGCCATTGGTGGTGCCGTAGCGGCCGGCTTCTTCCGGGGAGTGCCCGGCGAGGATCATTTCAATGGCGCGTTTGGTCGAGGGGCCGAGCAAGTCCTGCGAGCCTTTGGCCTGCATCTCGGCTTCCCATTCGATCAAGCGCTGAGCGAGGACCGCCGGCTCAATGCGGCCTTGGCCTTCGACCAGCAATTCACCGACCAGAATCGCCTGCTCGGTGTCATCGGTGATCGAGCCTTTGGGCATGTTCGCGGCGATCGGTTGCAAGGGACCTGCGTCCTGCAGATCAGTGATCTGGCCGAAGCGCGCTTTGATCGTTTCGCGGTTGAGCGACTGCGTCGGCATGCCCAACGCATCACCCAGGGCCAGACCATAGAAAGCGCCAAGCGCACGATTGAGCGCGGTCATTTCGATTCTCCGAATTGCAGGTGCAGACGAAAGTGCACCGGGTCGAGCAGGCTTTCGACCTGTTCCATGAAACGGTTCTGCCGGTCGTAAGTAGTGCGCAGGGCTTTGAGAAACACCGTGCCGACCGGGCGACCGAGCAGCTCGGCGTCTTCGGCATTCAGCGGCTCGGCGCCGATCCACTGATCGCCGCGCTCGCCGATGTAGCCGTAGGCGGCCAGGGTGATAGTCAGGGAATTGTCGATCAAACCGACGCGAGGCAGGCTTTCCAGGCCGCCATTGGCCGGCATCAAGGATCGTTCCAGAGACACCAGCGTACCGTCGGTGGCGCGCCGGCGACGGTCGAGGGTGATGAATTGATCGGTGCCAAAACGCACCAGCAGATCCGGGCGGGTCACGGCTTCGAGGCGCAACACTTCGGTATTGATCAGCGCCCCGCTGTCGGCCAGCGCCTGCGCCCAGCCGCTGCGCTGATCCAGCGCGACACCGTCGAAAGTGACGATAGAGCCGACACCGCTTTGCGTGGCGATGTAATTACGCCGCTTCAATTCGGCCAGCGCCTCACGCAAGGTGCCACGGCTGACCTGGAATTCTTGAGCCAACTGATGTTCGCCGGGCAACAGAAAGCCGTCCTCCATGAGGCCGCTTTCGATGCGTCGGACGAGCTCGTCGACCACCCGTTGTTTCTTGTCGAATCGTACCTGTCTAATCATGTACAAATTGATAACCGAAACGGGGCGTGGCGGGCAAGGGGTATTTGCGTGAGGTGACCGAAGGTGGAGGATTTACGCGATCACTGTAGGAGTGAGCCTGCTCGCGATGACGTCAGCACATTGAGCTTCAATGTGTATGAAAGGACGCTATCGCGAGCAGGCTCACTCCTACAGGGTTGAGGTTGTGTCAGCGCTGTTTCAAACGGTCGATGACCACGGCCAGCAAAAGAATCGAACCGCGAATCACATACTGATAAAACGTATCGATGTTCTTCAGGTTCATCGCATTCTCGATGATCGCCAGAATCAACACCCCGGCAATCACGTGGCGGATCATGCCGATGCCGCCACTCAGCGAAACCCCGCCCAATACGCAGGCAGAAATCACCGTCAGTTCAAAACCCTGACCAATCATCGGCTGCCCGGAAGTCATCCGCGACGCCAGAATCACACCCGCCAGCGCACCGATCACACCGTGCACGGCGAAGATGATGATCTTGGTCCGGTCAACGTTGACGCCCGCCAGCAGCGCCGCTTCCTGATTGCCACCGATGGCCATGGTGTTGCGCCCGTAGGTGGTGTAGTTCAACAGCCAGCCGAAGAACAGGAAGCATACGATGGTGATCAGGATCGGCACCGGCACACCGAACAGCTGGCCGTTACCGAAGACGAAGAACGACTCCTGCGACACACCGACCGCTTTACCGTTGGCAAAAATATAGGCCAGGCCGCGCACGATCTGCATGGTCGCCAGCGTCGTGATCAAGGCATTGACGCGCAATTTGGCAATCACGATGCCGTTGATCAAACCAACGATCAGGCCCATCACCAGTGCCGCGCTGACGCCGAGAAATACGCTATTGGTGTCACGCATCACCACCGCCGCGACGACGCCGGCACAGGCGATCACCGAACCGACCGAGAGGTCGAAGTGCCCGGATGCCAGGCAATAAAGCATGGTGCACGCGGCAATGCCGGTGGTGGAAATCGCCAGGCCCAGACCGCGCATGTTCAGTGGCGAGAGGAAGTTGTCGATCAGCAGTGTGCAGGCGACAAAGATGCCGATCGCCGCCAGCAGCATGACCCAGTCATCGAGGAAGCGCCGCAAGTCCAACGGTTTGCGCTCGGTCGGCAGGGTTTCGTTTTGCGTAGTCATCATAGTCACCTCTCAGTTCGCCACGCCGTCAGCGCGGTGGCGTGGCAAAGCCAGTTGTAGCAGGTTGGATTCATTGGCCTGGTCGCGGCTGACTTCGCCGCGCAGGGCGCCCTCGCACAGCACCAGGATGCGGTCGGAAATGCCCATCACTTCCATCAGGTCGCTGGACACCACGATCACCGAAATACCGTCAGCGGCGAGGTTATGGATGATCTGGTAGATCTCGGCCTTGGCGCCGATGTCGATGCCTCGGGTCGGTTCGTCGAGCAGCAGGACTTTCATCGGCATCGACAGCCAGCGGCCGAGGATGGCCTTCTGTTGATTGCCGCCGGAGAGAAATTTGATCTGCTGGCCGGCGTGCGGGGTTTTCACTTTCAGGGCTTTGATCTGCTTGTCGGCGTTACCCTTTTCCCACAAACCGCGAATCAGGCAGCCGAGCCCGGAATGCGCACCACGGGCACTGATGTTGATGTTCTCGGCGACGCTGGCCAAGGGGATGATGCCTTCCTTCTTGCGATCTTCCGGGCAGAGCAGAATGCCGGCGGCAATCGCGTCACGCGGCGAGCGCAGTTTCAGCTCATGACCGCGCAGTTCGAGGCGTCCGGCGGTGTTGCGCTCCAGCCCACTGAGCAGGCGAAACAGCTCGGTGCGCCCTGCCCCGACCAGCCCGAACAGGCCTAGGATTTCACCCTTGTGTGCTTCGAAACTGATCGGCTCGCGCAAGCCCGGACCGAGTAAGCCGTCGACTTTCAACGCCACGGCGCCACGCGGACGATGGCGGTAATCGTAGATGTCCTGAATGTCGCGACCGACCATGCAGGTCACCAGTTGATCGTGGGTCAACTGGCTCATGTCATCGAAGGTGCGCACGTAGCGGCCGTCCTTGAACACGGTGACGGCGTCGCAGATACGGAAGACTTCTTCCATGCGATGGGAAACGTAAAGCACCACTTTGCCTTCGTCGCGCAGGCGACCGATGATCGCCATCAAGCGATCGATCTCGCGCGCCGAGAGGCTACTGGTCGGTTCGTCGAAAGCGATGACGTGGGCGCCGCGCGACAGCGCTTTGGCGATTTCCACCAACTGCCGCTGGCCCAGTGACAAGCGGCCGACCTTGGTTTGCGGATCGATTTCGTCGGCCAGGCCTTTCAGGCAGTTCAAGGCTTTCTGGCGCAGCTCACCGCGATTGATCAAGCCGAAACTCGCCGGCAGATGGCCGAGAAACAGGTTTTCGGCCACGGTCATTTCCGGGACCAGATGCAGTTCCTGGTGAATCACCGCGACGCCGCTGCCGATGCTGTCGGCAGTCGACTTGAACGCCATCGCCTGCTCGCCGATCTGCAGTTCGCCGCTGCTCGGAATGTAGGCGCCACCGAGGATTTTCAGCAGGGTCGATTTGCCCGCGCCGTTCTCGCCCATCAAGGCATGAACCTGGCCGGGGTGGGCGACGAAGCTGATGCCGTCGAGCGCTTTCACGCCGGGAAAGGTCTTGCCGATCCCGTTGAAGCGCAGGCTGCCGCTGGCGCCATGTTGTTCTTGTGTCTGTACTTGCGCGTGCATAAAGCCACCTCTTCACACCGAAAAACGGCCCGGCTGCCCGGGCCGTCGCTGCCTCAGTTCCACAAGCCGATTTTTTCCAGCTCTTGCTTGAAGTTTTCGCGGGTGATCAGGGTGACGTCATCCATGGCGGTGTACTTCGGCGGCTCTTTGCCGGCCGTGATCCACTCGTACATCATCTCGGCGGTCTTGTAGCCTTCGATGTGCGGGCTAGGCAGCATCGAACCGAAGAAGCCGCTGTTAGGCTTTTTCAACTCGCCGATGGCGTCGGTGCCGTTGATGCCGATGCCGATCACGTTGCTCGCGGCAAAACCGGCCGCTTCGGTGGCGCGCACGCCGCCGAGCACGGTGTTGTCGTTCATGCCGCCGATGATCAGGTTTTTCGCCGCGCTCGGCAGTTTCACCAGCGCCGAGTTGGTGGCGTCCATGCTGCCCGGTACGTCGAGGGTTTTCAGTGCGGCGAAGAGGATATGGTCCTCCGGCATGCCGGCCTTCTTCAAGGCATCGACCGAACCGTCGGTGCGCTTCTTGCCAGTGTCGAGTTCGTTGTAGGTGTTGACCACCGCGTAGGTGTCTTTCCAGTCCCAGTTACGCTTCTTCGCTTCGGCAGCCATGGCGGCGCCCTGTTTCTGACCGACTTCAAACGCGGCCATGCCCAGGTACGGCACGTCTTCCATGAACTTGCCGTTGGCGTCGACGAAACGGTCGTCGACGGCAATCACTTTCAGGTCGTTGATCTTGGCTTTGGCCATGATGGCCGGGCCGAGGACACGTCCGGCGGGCAGATCACAAAACCCTTGGCGCCGTTGGCGGCCAGACTGTCGATCGCCGAGAGGGTCTTCTCGCCATCCGGCACAGCGATCTTGATCAGTTCAAAGCCTTTGTCCTTGGCAGCTTTTTCGGCAAAAGCCCATTCGGTCTGGAACCACGGTTCTTCGGCCTGTTTGACCAGAAAACCGATCTTTACCGCGTCGGCGGCAAGCAGCGCACTGCTCAGGCTGAACGCAGTGACCGCCAGAGCAGTGCTGCAGAAGGTACGAATCCCGAAACGACGTTTCATCAGATGACTCCTTGTTATTTTTTTGAGCAAGGTTTGAAAAGCGTTGAAGCGTGTTCTCAGTGAAGCTGGTTGAAAATAGTCATATCGTATGATGATTGGATTTCAAGCGTAGTTCAGCGCTGGAAATTCGTTTTATTCAGTCGTGGTACATCACCGAACGACCACCATCGATGGTGATGCACGAGGCGTTGATAAACGGTGCTTCATCACTGGCCAGAAACACTGCGGTCATCGCTACTTCGATCGGCTGGCCGATGCGCTTGGGCGGATGCAGATCGAAGGCGCGCTGACGTTCGGCGTGGGGATCGGCAAAGCCGTTCCAGTAATCGACGTTCAGCTGCGTTTCGATGTAGCCCGGCGCGATGGCGTTGACGCGAATGCCTTTGGCCGCGTATTCGATGCCGAGTGCGCGGGTCAGGCCGAGCAAGCCGTGCTTGGCGACCGGGTACGGAAAGCAGCCGGGAATGATGTGGCTGGAATGGGTCGAGGCGATGTTGATAATGCTGCCGACGCCCTGCTCGATCATCTGCGGCAGCACCGCTTTGCAGCCATACCAGGCGCCGTCCAGATCGATGGCGAAGCAGCGCCGCCAGTCTTCTTCGGTCATCTGTAAAGGATCGCGGAACACATTGACCCCGGCGCAGTTGACCAACACATCGATGCGGCCATGCAATTCCACGGCGCGTCGGGCCAGGGCATGCAGATCCTGCTGATTCGATACGTCGACCTTGAGCGCCTGCACGTCATGGCCCTGATCGCGCCAGTGAGCGGCGACCTGCTCGACCTTGTCGGCCTGGATGTCGCTGATGAGTAATCTGGCTTGCTGCGAGGCGAAGGCGGCGACGATGGCTTCGCCGATGCCCTGAGCGGCCCCGGTCAACAGCACGACCTTGTTTTTCAGGCGCTCGCCTTTCGGCGGGGCCGGCACTGCCGGCAATGTCAGCGCTTCAGCCATGGCTCAGGCCTCCTGCACACAGGCGCAAAAAAACCGGGCATCGGTCGATGTCCGGTTCTGACGGCTGGGGAAAACAAACAGGCAAGCGTCGCCGCCGGCATTGAGCCGTGGCGAAAGGCGGATCCCGCTTGCGCGGGCGACAAGAATTCGCTGCATCACTTCACCTGTTTTGTTCTTTTTAAGTGTGAGTGCGTGTTACTGCTGGAGCCGACTATAAACCCGACCGCCAAATAATCTCAATATATAATTTTGCATCCCATATTTTGGGATTTAACCAGCAAAACGCGTACAGAGTTTTCCTGCAACGTCGACGCGCATGCTCAGCACCGCACCGTCCAACGGATGATTCAGCGGGCTCTTGGCACTGGTGATGAACAGGGTTTTCAAGTCTTCGCCACCGAAAACGCAACTGGTCGGGCGACTGACCGGCAAATCGATTTTGCGCTCGACCTGCCCGTCCGGCGTCAGGCGCAACAGGCAACTGCCGTCCCAGCGTGCATTCCACACGTAGCCTTCGGCGTCCATCGCCGAGCCATCGGGGCCGCCATTCTGATCGGACGAGTAAAACACCTGCGGCGTATCGAGACTGCCGTCGGTGCGGATGAAATATCGATTGAGCGTGCTGTCGAGACTTTCACCAAACAGCAGCGTGGTGCCGTCATCGCTCCACAACAAAGTGTTGGGGATGCCCAGACCGAGCAGCAGCGGTCTCACGCGTTGATCGGGATCGATACGGAACAGGCCACCGGAACGGCGCACCAGCGGCAGATCCTCACCATGCTCGCCGATGTTGTTTTGCATGGTGCCCAACCACAACCGGCCCAAGGCATCGCAACGGGCTTCGTTGGGGCGGTTGCCCGGTTGCGGGTCGGCGACGCAGAACAGCGTCAACCGTGGCTCGAGGCCCGGTGAATCGAGATCCAGTCGATAGACACCGCTGCTGAGCGTGACCAGCGCATCTCCGCTGGCGGAGGGAATGAAGGCGGAGATGTGCTCAGGCATCTGCCAGATCTGCACATTCTGACCAATCAGGCGCAACGCTTGTTTGCCAGCGATATCCACCCAGTACAACGCCTGGGTCGGCGCATCCCAGAACGGGCCTTCGCCGAGTTGCGCGCGGTGTTGGGTCAGGGCGGTGCAGGTCATCTGGAATCCTTCATGTTCTTGTTGTGCGCATTGTAGGAGTGAGCGTGCTCGCGATAGCGGTGGTTCAGTGCCAATGATGTCGCCTGATACACCGCTATCGCGAGCAGGCTCACTCCTACAGGGAATCTCGGTGTTCAGCTGGCTTTTCGGTCCGCCATGACTTTCGGGTAAAAGCGTTTTATCGCCAGGTCGGCGTTGTCGATCAAGGTCATGCACGCCCACACGCCACGGGTCGAATCGCGCGCGGCGATGGCGTCGGCCATGTCTTTATGGATCGGCAAGGTGCGGCGCAGTTCATCGGGGTCGGCGGCGGAGACTTCGAACGACACCGCCAGCAACGCGCCGAGGGCCGGGACCATTTGTTCGATGAACTGATTATGGCTGGCGGCCAGGATGCATTCGTGGAAGGCCTGGTCGGCACGGTTGTAGTCGATGCCGCTGTCGACGGCACGCTCCAGTGCGTTGAAGGCCAGTTGCACCGCTTCGATCTGCTCCGGCGTCGCCCGCTCACAGGCCCAGCGCACCGCCATCGGCTCAATGGTACGGCGCAAATCCAGCAGGTCATCGACGAAGTTTTCCGGCAAGCCGTTGCGCGATAGCCAACCGACCACTTGCGGATCGAACAGATTCCAGCGCCGGACCGGCAATACCCGCGTGCCAACCTTCGGCCCGACTTCGAGCATGCCTTTGGCGACGAGGGTTTTGATGGCTTCGCGAATGACCGTGCGGCTGACGCCAAGCTGCTCGCCCAGATCCGCCTCGACCTTGATGGTCTGCCCCGGCTTGACCTGACCGGCAGCAATCCAGCTGCCCAGCCAGTCAACGGTCGACGCATGAAAGCTGCTGGACATGTACACCTCAAGGCGAATCGCGATGGGGGCCTACGCTAATCATCATACGATTAACAGTCAATCGGATTTTTTCAGCTTGCACAAACCATTGTGGAGCGAGCCTGCTCGCGAAAGCGTCGTGCCAGTCAACAATGATTGCGACTGATACACCGCGTTCGCGAGCAGGCTCGCTCCCACGAAGGTGATGTGTTTTAAGGTTCGAGGCCGATGCGGAAGAACTCGCCGCCACTCCACACGCCCAACCAGCGCTGACCATCGATCTCGCGGCTCACCGCCAATTCCACCAACTGGTAAAACACATTGCGGTGAATCAGCGCTTCAAGGTTGCTGCGCACATGCACATAAGGCGCAGGCTCTTGGGTCTCAGGATCGATCTCGACACGGATCGGATGATCCGCTCCCGCCTCGATGGTTTCCTCGACGTTGCTGGTAAAGCGCAAGACCTGCGCCTCGCCCTCGCCTTCCACTTCCACCGCAACCGCCACAAACGGCGCGTCATCGACCTTGATCCCGACCTTCTCGACCGGGGTGATCAGGAAGTAATCATCGCCGTCGCGGCGGATGATGGTGGAGAACAGTTTGACCATCGGCTTGCGCCCGATCGGTGTGCCCAGGTAATACCAGGTGCCGTCACGGGCGATGCGCATGTCGATGTCGCCGCAGAAATCCGGGTTCCACAAATGCACCGGTGGCAGGCCTTTGGTCTTGGGGATCTGCCCCAGCAGGTCATTGGCTGTTTGCGGGTCACTCATGGCGTACTCCTTGATTACTGGTCGCCGATCCCCAGCAGGCTGCGTGCGTACTGCGCCAGCGGCGGACCGATGAGGTCTTCGGGTTTGGAGTCATGGAACGTCAGTAAACCGCCACGACTCTTGATCCGTGCAGTATCAATCAAATACTGGGTGCTGGTCTCGATCAACATGATCTGAATCACGCCGCCGTCGATACCGAGGCGATCCACCGCCTCTTGATCCAGCCACTCGTCGGAGTTGCCGATGCGGTCGTCAGCCTTGGCGAAACGTGTGTAGAGCAGGTAATGCGCGCCGGCATCACGGGCTTCGCCCATGGCTTGATCGAGGCCTTCCGGCGCACGGGCGCGGCGGACCATCGGGAAGTATTCGACAAAGCCCTTGAAGGCTTCTTCGGCGACCACGTTCGGCCGTGGATAGGGACCACCCGGCGGCGCGAACGCGCCCTGGGCGATGAAGATGAACGAGTCCGGCTGAATGCGGATATTGTTCACCCGGCGGCTGTCGCTGTGGTCCAGAAGCCCCGCATCGCTCATGTGATAGCGAGTGCCTTCGGCCATATCGCTGACATTCATGCAGCCACCAAGCGCCAAAACGGCCAGCAGCAAAACCAGGCTACGCATCCTATTCCTCCAGAAGCCGGTGTCGGAAAACCGGCGAATGGCCGTTGGATGCAGCTTTTGCGCCAGCTCGGCAAATTCAGTGATAGAGGCATTCGCGAGCAGGCTCGCTCCCACAATTGAAATGCATTCCAAATGCGGGAGCGACGGTGCGACGATTCGACCTGCTCGCGAAAGCGATTATTCAGCCGCCAATAATCTTCATGACAGTAGCACCACCGGAGAACGCCACCTCCTGCTTGTCACTCAACGCCTTGACCAGCAACCGTTGCAGCGCCGGCAACGCCTGATGGCGCGGCTTGTCGAGCAGATCGCCGACATAGTGGCGGTTGCTCGACGACAAACAGCCATGCAGCCAACCGGTAGACGACAGGCGCAAGCGCGAGCAGGTGCGGCAGAACGGCACGCTTTCGTTGGCGATCACCCCGAAATTGCCGCGACCGGGGATCGCGTAGCGTACCGCTGTGGCATCCACCGGTGCGTCGGTCTGGGCGTATTCATAACGTTCGCCGATCAGGCCGCGCAACTGCTCAAGGCTGACGAACTGCTGCAGGAATGCGTTGGAATCTTTGGCCAGATGGCCCATGCGCATCAGCTCGATGAAGCGCAGTTCGAAGCCGCGCTCCAGACAGTAGTCGAGCAGCGGCATGACCTGATCGAGGTTTTGCCCGCGCAACGGCACCATGTTGACCTTGATCTTCATCCCGGCGGCGGCAGCCTGATCCATGCCATCAAGCACGCTGGCCAGGTCGCCGCCACGGGCGATGCTGCGAAAAGCAGCGGCATCAAGGGTATCGAGGGAAACGTTGATCCGGCGCAGACCGGCATCGACCAGCAGCGGCAGTTTTTTCGCGAGGAGTTGACCGTTGGTGGTCAGACTGATGTCGTCGAGGCCCATCTGGCCGACGGCAGTCATGAACGATTCGAGCTTGGGGCTGACCAGTGGCTCGCCGCCGGTGATGCGCAGGCGCTCGATGCCGGCCGCTTCGATCAGGTATTCGACGCCGCGTGCCATGGCTTCGGCCGACAGTTCATCCTGCGCAGCGACCAACCGCTTGCCGTTGGGCACGCAGTAGGTACAGGCGTAGTTGCAGGCAGAGGTCAGGCTGATGCGCAGATTGCGAAAACGCCTGCCTTGACGGTCAACGATCATGAAACACTCCGGCGAAAGAAAATCGAGCGAGCAAAACTTGACTGAGAAATCAGGTTTTAGCAAGCCCTATGCCTGAGTATATTCCTGTGCTATTGCGCCATGTTGCGAAAACACGGCGCAATCAGCCCGCTGAATGGCTTATGTGCTCGGCGTTTCCGGGTCGCGCTTGCGCTTGTTGCCCATGCGCACGCCGATGTCCATCAGGAACTGGAAGAAGCCTTCCTGATCTTCCAGCACATTGCTCCAGAATGGCGAGTGATACAGCGCCACCGCGCCGTGCACCAGCGCCCAGGATGCGCAGTAGTGGAAGTATGGAGGCACGTCTTCGAGCTTGCCTTCGCTGATGCGACCCTTGATCAACAGCGTCAGGCGTTCGAAGTTCGAGGCACGGATCTTGTGCAGCTCCTCGACCATCTCCGGCACCTGATTGCCCTTGACGACTTTCTCTTCGAGGCGGTCGAACAGGCGATAGCGCTGCGGGTCGCGCATGCGGAATTCGAAGTAGGCGCGGGACAGCGCTTCCTTGTCCTTGTCGACATCAGCCGAATGCAGCAGCTCGTTCAGATCGCGCTCGTAATCGAGCATCAGGCGCAAGTAGATCTCGGCCTTGGATTTGAAGTGCTTGTAGATCGTGCCTTTGCCGATACCCACGGCATCAGCAATCATCTCGACGGTGACACTGTCTTCACCCTGGTCGAGGAACAGCTTGAGCGCGGTATCGAGAATTTCCTGCTCGCGGCGACGAAACTCACGGACCTTACGAGGTTCTTTATGCATAAGAAAAAGGTCTGAAGGGTCAAAATTCGAAGCCGCGTATTATGCCTAACTTGCACAAAAAGCACGGTTCATCGACCAAATCTGTGTTTCTTGTTCATTTCGAGAACGATTAGGGTGCAATGAGAACTCAACTGAAGCAAACGTATTCCAAATTTGTTTAAAAACCCCGACCGGCTCACTGGACTGCGCGCCAGACTGATCAATACTTGAACTGTCGGGCGACATCTCCCCAAGTGTCGCGCCGGTAAAGGTACCAACGGACCGCGTGCCTTTGTTTTACTCCTAATGGTCTTAACCCGGATTCACCCCCAGAACCCGGGTTTTTTTGCCTGCGATTTGGCCAGCGGTCACGGGGCAGAATTAACACTCGCCAGCGGGAACAGACGCTTGAAGTTCTCTGTGGTCTGCTCGGCAAAGCGCTCGTAGTTTTCACCGCGCAACATCGCCAGAAACTCCGCGACTTCGCGCACGTACTGCGGCAGGTTCGGCTTGCCGCGATACGGGATCGGCGCCAGGTACGGCGAGTCGGTTTCCACCAGCAGGCGATCGGCCGGCACTTTGCTCGCCACGTCACGCAAGGCGTCGGCATTGCGGAACGTGACGATGCCCGACAGGGAAATGTAATAGCCCATGTCCAGCGCCGCTTTGGCCATGTCCCAGTCTTCAGTGAAGCAATGCAACACACCGGCCTGTGGCAACGCCGCTTCGCGCAGCAGTTCGAGGGTGTCGGCACGGGCGCCACGGGTGTGGATGATCACCGGTTTGCCGGTCTGCTGTGCCGCTTGCAGGTGCAGGCGAAACGATTCCTGCTGCAGCTCGGCGGCCTCCGGCTCGTAGTGATAATCGAGGCCGGTTTCGCCGATCGCCACCACTTTCGGGTGATTGAGTTCGTGCAGCAGCCAGTCCAGCGCTGGCGCCGCGCCCGGCTGCACATCCAGCGGATGCACACCGACCGAACAATCGACATCGTCATAACGTTCAGCGAGGGCTTTGACGTCGGCGGCGTTGTCAGCGCTGACGCCGATGCACAGAAAATGTCCGACCCCACGCTCGCGGGCCGCAGCGAGTGCGGCATCCAGCGAGCCGTCATGGGCGGCGAGGTCGAGACGATCAAGGTGACAATGGGAATCTACGAGCATAAAAAGGACTGCAACTTACATCGTATGAGTGGGACGGTCGGATTTCAGCGCTCCGGCCAGATGAGTTTCGATGCGACTGCGCGCAGTGTCGTCGCCGTCGTTGAACTGCACGCCGACACCGGCGGCGCGATTGCCTTGTGCACCTTTGGGGGTGATCCAGGCGACTTTGCCGGCGACGGGAATTTTTTCCGCTTCATCCATCAGGTGCAACAGCATGAACACCTCGTCGCCCAACCGGTAGCTTTTGTTGGTCGGGATGAACAGACCACCATTCTTGATGAACGGCATGTAGGCGGCGTAAAGCACCGACTTGTCCTTGATGGTCAGGGACAAGATGCCGTTACGTGGCCCCGGGCTGACAGGCTCAATCATGTTCACCTCCACTGCTGATTTTCAGAGTCTAGGTACACATTCTTATCTTTGACCAGGCAATCCCACCCATTGCACCAACAATGCTTCCAGCAACAGGGCCGGATTTAGGTTGGCCTTGCTCAACACTTTCTGCCGTTGGGCGAGAATCCAGTCCTGAATATCCAGCACTTTGCCCTGCGCACTTTTCTGCGCCAGGTATTGCACAACCTTGCGCATATCGGCCAGGCCGAGGCCCGCTTCGTCCTGAGTCAGTTGATAGCGCAGGATCAGGCTCGACCAGTCGCAGAACCAGTCGAACAGACGCAGCATCGGAATGCTTTTCCACTCTTCCGCCAGTTGCGTCGGCGACTGCTGGCCCTTGAGCAACTTCTTCACGCCTTCGACCACTTGCGCGCGCTGTTCACGTACACCCTGGGATTGCAGGCTGACCGCCATCAACGGCGAACCGGCGGCCAGCGTCAGCAGTTCGACGCGCTCCTCTTCGGAACATTCCGGCAACGCTTGCTCCAGCCATTGCAGACTCATTGCTTCGCCCGGCAGCGGGCAGGCCTGCTGCACGCAACGGCTCTTGATGGTTGGCAACAAACGGCTCGGCTGGTGGCTGACCAATAGCAGAACCGTATCGCCGGACGGTTCTTCAAGACTTTTGAGCAAGGCGTTGGCAGCGTTGATGTTCATCGACTCGACCGGCTCGATCAGCACCACTTTGCGCCCGCCAAGCTGCGCGGTCTGCACGACGAAACTGACCAGATCACGAACCTGATCGACCTTGATCGCCTTGTCCGCCTCTTCCGGCTCCAGAATGTAATTGTCCGGATGACTGCCGGCCTTGAGCAGCAAGCAGGATTTGCACTCGCCACACGCCTCAGGTGTAGGGCGCTGACACAGCAGGCTGGCCATCAAGCGTTCAGCGAGTGCGCGCTTGCCGATCCCGGCCGGACCGTGCAGCAGATACGCATGGGCATGCTGACTGCGTCCGGCCAGTTGCTGCCAGAGACTGTCCTGCCATGGATAGGCCTCAGCCACGGGCCAGCTCCAACAAGTTCGGAATCAGGGTATCCAGCGATTGTTGAACCTTGGCCAGTGGCTGACCGGCATCAATGCGCACATAGCGCGAAGGATCGGCTTCGGCGCGCTTCAGAAACGCATTGCGCACAGCCTCGAAAAATGCCCTGCCTTCCAATTCGAAACGGTCCAGTCGACCGCGGGCACTGGCGCGGGCCAGACCGATTTCCACGGGCAGGTCGAAAATCAAGGTCAGATCGGGCCGCAAGTCGCCCTGCACGAACGTTTCCAGGGTGGCGATGCGTTCCAGCGACAAACCACGACCGCCGCCCTGATAGGCGTACGTCGAATCAGTGAAGCGATCACACAACACCACCGCGCCACGAGCGAGCGCCGGGCGAATCACCTCAGCCAGATGCTGCGCGCGGGCGGCGAACACCAGCAACAGCTCGGCGTCGGGGTGCATCACTTCGTCGGCCGGGGTCAGCAACACGTCACGAATCCGCTCGGCCAGCGGCGTACCGCCAGGCTCACGGGTGAGCAGCACTTCGATACCGGCGGCGCGCAGGCGCTCGGCGAGGTATTCGCGATTGGTGCTCTTGCCCGCGCCTTCCGGGCCTTCCAGGGTAATAAACAAGCCAGTCACAGGCAGTCCTTCATCAAAGTCATTGCGCGTTCTGTGGTGCAGCGGCGTCCGGTTCTTGGGCTGGCGCCGGATCTTGCGGCGGCGCTTTCGATGGCACTTCGGGCAGCACCTCGGGCGCGGTGTTCGGCGAGGCCGCCGGAATCGCCTCATCGGTGGCCGGCGCGGTTACTGGTGCCGGGCTGGAACGGTAATCGGCACGGCGCTTGAGCTGGTATTCGCGCACCGCGTTGTTGTGTGCATCCAGATCATCGGAAAACACATGGCTGCCATCGCCACGGGCGACGAAATACAGGCTGCTGCCTTCCACCGGATTGAGCGCAGCATGAATCGCTTCGCGCCCGACCATCGCAATCGGCGTCGGCGGCAAACCGGGAATCACGTAGGTGTTATAGGGTGTCGGTTCTTTCAGATGCGCGCGGGTCAGCTTGCCGGTGTAGCGATCGCCGAGGCCATAGATCACTGTCGGATCGGTCTGCAACTGCATGCCCAGCGCCATGCGCCGTACGAACACTCCGGCAATCTGCCCGCGCTCCTGCGGAACGCCGGTCTCTTTCTCGACCAGCGAGGCCATGATCAGCGCTTGATAAGGTTCGCTGTAAGGCACATCGGCAGAACGCTGCGCCCACTCTTTGGCGAGCACCTCGTCAAGTCGATCAAACGCCTTTTTCAGCAACTCGGCATCGGACATGCCGCGCACGAAGCGATAGGTGTCCGGGAAGAACCGGCCTTCAGGGAACAAGCCTTTGTGTCCAATTTTCGCCATGACGTCGCTGTCGCTCAGACCATTGAGGGTCTGCTCCAGCTTGTCGTCTTTGGCCAGGGCGGCGCGCACCTGATGGAAAGTCCAGCCTTCGACCAGGGTCAGGCTGTACTGAACCACGTCGCCGCGCTTCCACGAATCGATCAGACCGTTGACGGTCATGCCGGGCTGCATGCGGTACTCGCCGCTGTGAATCGGTGTGCCGGCAAGATTGAAGCGCCAGTAGACGCGCAGCCAGAACGCGTCCTTGATGACGCCATCGGTTTCGAGTTCAAGGAAGGTACGGGTCGGTGTAGAGCCTTTCGGCACATCCAGCAGTTGTTCCTGCGGGATGTTCAGGGGCTGTTCCAGCGCCGAATGAATTTTCCAGGCGCTGGCGCCCAACAGCAGCCCTGCCAGAACCAGTCCGGTTTCCAGCAGCAGCAAAAGTTTACGTCTCACGAATCAGGCATCCAGTAGCGCGCGGGCAATGGTTTGCAGTTTACGGGTGAGCGGGCCAACCGGCCAGCTCAGTGCAGCACAGGCGCGTACCGGCCAGACGCCATAAACGCTGTTGCAGACAAACACTTCATCAGCCCATTGCAGCTGTTCGAGGCTGATATCGGCGATTTGCGTGGGGATGGCCAGTGACTCGGCCTGAAACAATATTTCCTCGCGCATCACCCCGGCAACGCCGCAGCGCTTCAAGTCGGGCGTGATCAAGCCGCCGTCGCGCACCAGGAAAATATTGCTGAACACGCCTTCGACGACGCGCCCGGCCTGATCGAGCATCAAGCCTTCGGCATGATCGCTGTCCTGCCATTCGGCGCGGGCGAGCACCTGTTCCAGTCGATTCAAATGTTTCAATCCGGCCAACAACGGCTGCGTAGATAAACGCGTGTTGCAGGGATACAGGCGGATGCCGTGCTCGGCATGGGCAGCGGGATAAGCCGCCGGCGGGTTGCCTTGCAGAATGCGTCGGGCCTGCGCCGCAGGATCGGGCGCATAACCGCGCAAACCGTCGCCACGAGTGAGGATGAGCTTGAGCACGCCCTCGCCCATCGCAGCGGCATAGCTGAGCAGCTCATGGCGAACCAGCTCGAGATCGGTCGCGATGGCCAGACGCACGCAGCCATCAGCCAGACGCGCCAGGTGCCGATCCAGCAGGACCGGCTGACCATTGCGCACAGCGATGGTCTCGAAAAGACCATCGCCGTAAGCCAGGCCGCGATCTTTCAGCGACAGCGCGTCAGCCGGTTGACCGTCGACCCAGCTGTCCATCAGCCGGCGAACCGACGGAACGCCAGGGTGCCGTTGGTGCCGCCAAAACCGAAGGAGTTGGACAGCACGACATCGATGTCCATGTTGCGCGCGGTGTGCGCGACGAAATCGAGATCGCAGCCTTCGTCCGGCTCATCAAGGTTGATGGTCGGCGGCGCCACCTGGCTGTTGATGGCCAGCACGCTGAAGATCGCCTCGACCGCGCCCGCCGCACCCAACAGATGGCCGGTCATCGACTTGGTCGAGCTGACGGCCAGCTTGTAGGCGTGATCGCCGAACACCGACTTGATCGCATTGGCTTCGGCGAGGTCGCCGGCCGGCGTCGAGGTGCCGTGAGCGTTGATGTACTGCACCTGGTCGACGTTGATCTTCGCGTCGCGCAGGGCATTGGTGATGCAGCGCGCGGCACCGGCGCCATCGGCGGGTGGCGAGGTCATGTGGAACGCATCGCCGCTGGTGCCGAAACCGATCAGCTCGGCGTAGATCGTCGCACCACGGGCCTTGGCGTGTTCGAGCTCTTCGAGAACCAGCGCACCGGCACCGTCGGACAGAACAAAGCCGTCACGGCCCTTGTCCCATGGACGGCTGGCGCGGGTCGGCTCGTCGTTGCGGGTCGACAGCGCACGGGACGCGCCGAAGCCGCCCATACCCAGACCGCAGGCGGCCATTTCCGCACCGCCGGCAATCATCACGTCGGCTTCGTCGTACATGATGTTGCGCGCTGCCATGCCGATGCAGTGCGTACCGGTGGTGCATGCGGTGGCGATGGCGTAGTTGGGTCCCTGTGCGCCCAGATGGATCGACAGGAAGCCGGAAATCATATTGATGATCGAGCCAGGCACAAAGAACGGCGAGATCCGTCGCGGACCGGTCTCGTGCAGGGTGCGGCTGGTCTCTTCGATATTGGTCAGACCGCCAATCCCCGAACCCATGGCCACGCCAATGCGTTCACGGTTGGCATCGGTGACTTCCAGACCAGCGTTGCGCACGGCTTGAAAGCCTGCGGCGAGGCCGTACTGAATGAACAGGTCGAGCTTGCGCGCTTCCTTGACCGACAGGTATTCCTCGACATTGAAGCCTTTGACCGAGCCGCCGAAGCGAGTCGAATAGGCAGAAAGGTCGGTGTGTTCGATCAGACCAATGCCACTGCGGCCAGCCAGAATGCCCTGCCAACTGCTCGGCACATCCGTGCCCAGTGGCGACAACATACCCATACCGGTGACTACGACGCGTCTACGCGACACAGCACTCTCCTTTTTCAAATGACGACTTTGCATCAGGCCTAAAGAAAAAACCGCACGCCATGATGGCAGTGCGGTTTTTCCATGACAGCAAGCAACGATTACAAACTATTACGCCTGATGGCTGGTAACGTAGTCGATTGCAGCTTGTACAGTAGTGATCTTTTCAGCTTCTTCGTCAGGGATTTCGGTCTCGAATTCCTCTTCCAGAGCCATCACCAGCTCAACGGTGTCAAGGGAGTCGGCACCCAGGTCTTCTACGAAGGAAGCGGTGTTGACCACTTCTTCTTCTTTAACACCCAGTTGCTCGGCAACGATTTTCTTGACGCGCTCTTCGATGGTGCTCATACCTTGTTTTCACTCCTAATGGACAAATTCAGGCAGCTGGCCAGTGGGTAAGTGTATAGAAAGCCTTTTCAGTTTTTCAACTGAAAGCTTCACTCCTCAAACCCTGCGGCCCTCTGCCTATAAATAGATTGCAGCTTTATAACGGATTTTAGACAGCTCGTATGACATTTTTTTGAAGCAATCCGTCACATTTTACTTACATGTACATCCCACCGTTCACCGGGATTGTAGCCCCGGTAACGTATGCCGCACCGTCAGATGCAAGAAAAGCGACCACGGACGCGATCTCTTGAGCTTGTCCCAGACGACCCAGCGGAATCTGCGTCTGCAAGGCTTCACGCTGTGCTTCAGGCAGTTCGCGGGTCATATCGGTGTCGATGAACCCTGGGGTTACCGAGTTGACCGTAATCGAACGCGAACCGACTTCACGCGCCATCGCCCGGCTGAAACCTTCCAGACCGGCCTTGGCGGCTGCATAGTTTACTTGGCCGGCGTTGCCCATGGCACCCACCACCGAGCCAATACTGATAATTCGGCCCCAGCGCGCCTTGGTCATGCCACGCAGAACGCCCTTGGACAGGCGATACAGACTGTTCAGGTTGGTATCGATCACGTCGTACCATTCGTCGTCTTTCATGCGCATCATCAGGTTATCGCGGGTGATACCGGCATTATTGACCAGAATCGCTACCGGCGAACCGAACTGCTCCTGAATGCCAGCCAGTACGGCGCTGACCGATTCGTCGCTGGTGACATTGAGTTCGAAACCGGCGCCTTGGATGCCGTTTTCCTTCAGGGTCGCGGCAATGCGCTCGGCGCCCGATGCGGAGGTCGCGGTGCCGACAACAATGGCGCCCTGACGACCCAATTCCAGCGCGATGGCCTGGCCGATACCGCGGCTTGCACCGGTGACCAGTGCAACTTTACCTTGCAGACTCATGCAAGTTTCTCCTGATTCAGGCCTGCGCTGCGCGAGCGGCAGCGAAGGCGTCTGGGGTATTGAGGTTGGAAGTCGAAACGCCTTCGGCGCAACGCTTGTTCAGGCCAGCGAGGACTTTACCCGGGCCGCATTCGACCAGATTGGTCGCGCCCTTGGCGGCCAGAGTCTGCACCGATTCAACCCAGCGCACTGGCTTGTAGAGCTGTTCAAGCAGATCGCGCTTGAGGGTTTCCAGATCGGCTGGCACTTGTGCGCTGACGTTCTGTACCAGCGGGATCTGCGGCGCCTGCCAGTCGATGGCGGCGATGGATTCGGCGAAACGCTCGGCAGCCGGACGCATCAGCTCGCAGTGCGACGGCACGCTCACCGGCAACGGCATGGCGCGTTTGGCACCACGGGCCTTGCAGCCTTCGATGGCGCGCTCGACGGCTGCCTTGGCACCGGCGATCACTACTTGGCCCGGCGAGTTGAAATTCACTGCGCTGACGACTTCGCCTTGCGCCGCTTCGGCGCAGGCAGCCAGCACGTCGGCATCTTCCAGACCGAGGATCGCGGCCATGCCGCCCTGCCCGGCCGGCACCGCTTCCTGCATCAACTGACCACGGCGTTCAACGAGCTTGACCGCGTCAGCCAGGCTCAGGCTGCCGGCGGCAACCAGCGCACTGTACTCACCCAGGCTATGGCCGGCGACGAATGCCGGACGCGCGCCGCCTTCGGCCAGCCACAGACGCCACAGGGCGATTGACGCGGTCAGAATGGCCGGTTGGGTTTTGTCGGTTTGGTTGAGCAGCTCTTCCGGGCCCTGCTGGGTCAGTGCCCACAGGTCGTAGCCCAGCGCAGCAGAGGCTTCTTGAAAGGTTTCGAGGATCAGCGGATGTTGCGCGCCCAGCTCGGCCAGCATGCCGAGGGACTGCGAACCCTGTCCTGGAAAGACGAATGCGAGGGAAGCAGACATGTAACAAGCCCCTAATGATCTTGTCGTCGGAAAATAACGCCCCGTTGGGGACGCCAGAAACTGACAGTTTGGATGGCCCTTTGAACCGGGCGGTCACATTTAAGCATTGTCCGACGAAAACGCCTAAGACAACAGTTCCTCCAGACGACCGTGGAGACGCTCGGGCAGGTTCTCCTGAATCTCGATCAGCGCCCGTTGAATGGCACTCTGAAAGCCCTGCACCCCGGCCGATCCGTGGCTTTTCACAACGATGCCCTGCAAGCCGAGAAAGCTTGCGCCATTATGTCGCGCCGGGGCCAGATCAGCCTGCAGACGCTTCATCAACGGCAACGCGAGGGCGCCGACCGCACGAGAGGCCATGTTTTTCTTGAACAACGCCTCGATGCGCGCGGCAATCATCGTCGCCAGACCTTCGCTGGACTTGAGCAGGATGTTGCCGACGAAGCCGTCACACACCACCACGTCGGCCTCACCGCGATACAAGCCGTCGCCTTCGATAAAACCGATGTAGTTGATTCCGCGTGCAGCCTGCAACAGCGTTGCGGCCAGTTTGACCTGCTGATTGCCCTTGATGTCTTCGGTGCCGATGTTCAGCAACGCAACACGGGGACGGGCAATGCCCAAGGTCTGCGCGGCCACCGAACCCATCACGGCGAACTGCAACAGGTGCTCGGCACTGCAATCGACGTTGGCGCCAAGATCGAGCAGTTGGCAATAACCGGTCTGCGTCGGGATCGCCGCGACCATGGCCGGACGATCAATGCCGGGCAATGTCTTCAGCACGAATCGCGACAAGGCCATCAACGCGCCGGTATTGCCGGCACTGACACAGGCCTGCACCTTGCCATCGCGCAGCAGCTCGAGGGCGACACGCATCGACGAATCCGGCTTGCCACGCAGGGCCTGAGCGGGTTTTTCGTCCATGGTGATGACTTCGCTGGCCCCAACAATCGTCAGGCGCGCGCGATCAGCAGCCGACTGGCCGTGGATCAATTCTTCAAGAAGGGAGGGTTGACCGACGAGGGTCAGGTGCAGCGAGGGCGTAGCAGACAGGCAAGCGAGACTGGCCTGAACAATGCTGCGGGGACCGAAGTCCCCGCCCATTGCGTCAATCGCGATGACTTGAGCAGACAAGTGATTACTCGTCAGCGCCCTTGTCGATCACTTTACGGCCACGGTATACGCCTTCTGGCGATACGTGGTGACGCAGGTGAACTTCACCAGTGGTTTTTTCTACAGACAGGGTGCTAGCCTCGAGAGCGTCGTGCGAACGGCGCATGTCACGGGCAGAGCGGGATTTTTTGTTCTGCTGAACAGCCATAATTGATTAACTCCTAAACGTTTGGGTCACGCTTTAACTGCGCCAATACACTGAACGGGTTGGACCGCGTTACCTCGTCCTCGCTCGGTTCGGGCTCATCTGCTCCCGCCGGCTGCTGGCATTCTTCCGGATGATGAGCAGGCACAATGGGCAAGGCGAGCAGAAGCTCCTCCTCGATCAGTGACTGCAGATCCAATGGATCTTCGCCCAGTTCCAGCACGTCATAACCTTTCGGCAACGACTGGGTATTCGCACCCTCCTTCACCACCGCGTAACTGCATTCGCTGTGGATCGGCAGGGTGACCAGCTCAAGACAACGCTGGCAAACCATTTTGACTTCGGTGTCGATAAAGCTGTGGATGACCACAGACTTACGTTCATCTCGTTCAAAAACGAATTTTGCCTGCACCGTACCGACATCGTCGGAAAGCGGGTCGCAGAGTCTCTTCAAATCGGCCAGCAGCAGTTCACCTTGAAGGGTGGTGCCACGGTCAGCCAATTTGCGCGGGTCAACGTGAGGTGGAATCGGGTCATTCAACATAGGCGCAGCATTATAGGGATGCACCCACCCATGTCAAAGGAAATTGTGCCCTGTCCGTCACTTGCGCGCCTCCGCTAGAATCCGTACCTGCCTCAGGAGACGTCCATGCTGCCTTTATTACTCGCTTCAAGCTCGACTTATCGCCGCGAATTGCTCGCCCGCCTGCACTTGCCGTTCGTCTGCGGCTCGCCGGACATCGACGAAAGTCACCGCCCGGGCGAATCCGCGATCGATCTGGTCAAACGTCTCGCTGAAGAAAAAGCCCGCGCCCTGGCGGACAGCCACTCTGCTCATCTGATCATTGGCTCGGATCAGGTCGCCGTCCTGGGCGAACAGATCATTGGCAAGCCGCACACCTTCGAAAAGGCCCGCGCGCAATTGATGGCGGCCAGCGGCGCGAGCGTGACCTTCCTGACCGGGCTGGCACTGCTCAACAGCCAGACCGGGCAATGCCAGGTCGACTGCGTGCCGTTTACCGTGCACATGCGTCAGCTGGATCAGGCGCGCATCGAACGCTACCTGCGCATCGAGCAACCGTACGACTGCGCCGGCAGCTTCAAGGCCGAAGGACTGGGCGTGAGCCTGTTTCAATCGACCGAAGGCCCGGATGCTACCAGCCTGATCGGCCTGCCGCTGATTCGCCTGATCGATATGTTATTGGTCGAAGGCGTGCAAATCCCTTAAAAGCAAAGATCGCAGCCTTCGGCAGTTCCTACACCGATCCGTGCAAGAGTTGCCGCCGACTGCGATCTTTCGACCTTGAAACGTCTTACCGCAACGACGGCCCGTGGAACCCCATCCACATCGCCAACTGCTCGGCCACGCTGGCGCCGAGCTTTTTCGAGAAGCGATCAAACGGCGATTCCTGCACGGTGAAGTCCACCAGCTCCTTCTCGCCAATCACATCACGCGCCACCGAACTGGCACTGCCCAAGCCATCGATCAGGCCCAGCGGCAGCGCCTGCTCACCCGACCAGACCAGTCCGGAAAACAGCTCTGGATGCTCCTTGTCCTTCAGGCGATCGCCACGACCCTGCTTGACGCTGTTGATGAACTGCTTGTGCGTGGTGTCGAGCACGCTTTGCCAGAATGCGGTTTCTTCAGGCTTTTGCGGCTGGAACGGATCAAGGAATGCCTTGTGCTCGCCCGAGGTGTAGGTGCGACGCTCAACCCCGAGTTTTTCCATGGTGCCGACAAAACCGTAACCCGCTGCTGTCACGCCGATTGAGCCGACCAGACTGGCCTTGTCGGCGTAGATCTGATCCGCCGCGCTGGCGATGTAATAGGCGCCCGAAGCACCCAGATCGGAAATCACTGCGTAGAGCTTGATCTCCGGGTGCAAAGCTCGCAGACGCTTGATCTCGTCATAGACATAGCCAGACTGCACCGGACTGCCGCCCGGACTGTTGATGCGCAGGACCACGCCCTTGACCTTCTTGTCTTCGAACGCCGCGCGCAAGCTGCCAACGATATTGTCGGCGCTGGCTGGCTCCTTGTCGGCAATGACGCCGTCGATCTCGATCAACGCCGTGTAGTTCGGGCCGCGGGTGGCGCTTTTTCCATGTCCATCAGCGGCGTGAACAGCAGCAGCGCAACAAACAGATAAACAAACGTCAGCAGCTTGAAGAAAATCCCCCAGCGCCGCGAACGGCGTTGTTCCTGTACACCGGCCAGCAAAGTCTTTTCCAACAGCTTCCAGCTTTTCGCGTCACCGTCGGCGGCACTTGCCTTGTCCGGTGCTTTCCATTCGTCGGTCATGCCATCCACCCCAACAAAAACCTGTTAAGCCCGCTGACCCAGCCAGGCGTGCAATTCAGAAAAACGGTCAATCGACAGGCGCGGCTCGAACTGTTGCAGGGACTCGATCGATTGTGCGCCATAACTGACCGCCACCGAATCCATCCCCGCGTTGCGCGCCATCAGCAGATCGAACGACGAATCACCGACCATCAACGCCTGCTCCGGGCGTACGCCGCAGTGGCTGACAATCTGCTCAAGCATCAGAGGGTGCGGCTTGCTGGCAGTTTCATCGGCCGCGCGGGTGATATCGAAATAATCTTCCCATCCGTTGGCCTTGAGCACACGATCCAGTCCGCGCCGGTTCTTGCCCGTCGCAACCGCCAAGTGATAACCCTGCTCGCGAAACGATGCCATCGACTCGACCACACCTTCGAACAACGGCGAAGGCACAGCTTCGGCAGCGATGTAGTGATCGGCGTAATACTCGCGAAACGCGAGCAATTCTGCGTCGCTGATCTCGGGGTATAGCGTGCGAATCGCTTCCGGCAAGCCGAGACCGATGATGCCTTTGACGGCGAAGTCATCGCGCAACTCGAAACCGGAACGCCCGGAGGCCGAGTGCATGGCCTCGACGATCCGATGGATGGAATCGGCGAGGGTGCCGTCCCAGTCGAAAATCAGCAGTTTGTAATCAGATGGGCGCACTCAATCGCTCCACGGTTTTGGCCCACATTTCATCGACGGGCGCTTGCAAATTCAGCTTGCCACCGTCAGGCAGCGGCACCGTCAGCATGTAAGCGTGCAGGAACAGGCGCTTACCACCCAGATCTCGGATTTCCTTGGTGAAATCCTCGTCGCCATACTTACTGTCACCGGCGATGCAATGGCCAGCATGCAAGGTGTGCACGCGAATCTGGTGGGTACGACCGGTAACCGGCTTAGCTTCGACCATGGTGGCAAAATCACCGAAGCGGCGCAGCACCTTGAACATCGTCAGGGCTTCTTTGCCTTCATCGTTGACTTCGACCATGCGCTCGCCGGAACGCAGATTGCTCTTGAGCAACGGTGCGCGAACCTGCTTGATCGAGGTTGCCCAGTTGCCACGGACCAGTGCCATGTAACGCTTGTCGACGCCATCGCCACGCAGTTGCTCGTGCAGGTGGCGCAACATGCTGCGTTTTTGGCGATCATCAGCAGGCCGGAGGTGTCACGGTCGAGACGGTGAACCAGCTCCAACTCCTTGGCATCGGGACGCAACTGACGAAAGGCTTCGATCACGCCGAAGTTCAGCCCGCTGCCGCCATGAACCGCAATGCCGGCGGGCTTGTTGATCACGATCAGGGCTTTGTCTTCGAAGACGATCGAGGCTTCCAGGCGCTGCAACAGCCCCTGGGCCAGCGGCACCGGCTCGTCACGCTCAGGCACGCGAACCGGCGGCACGCGCACGATATCGCCGGCCTGCAGCTTGTATTCGGGCTTGATCCGACCTTTGTTCACGCGCACTTCGCCTTTGCGCAAAATGCGGTAAATCAAGGTCTTGGGCACGCCTTTGAGCCGGGCGAGGAGAAAGTTGTCGATTCGTTGGCCGGCATACTCCGGCGAGACTTCAAGCAGTTGAACGCCTGGAGTCGAAGGGGCAGTAGTTGTCATGCCGCGGATGATAACAATTTTTATGGAATTGAAGCACTTAATCATTGCTGCTATAGTCGCGAACGCCGCCAAAAGCGGCCTGGACAGCGGAACCACGGTCAAAGACCGGCCCTGACCAACGCAATTCACCAGGGCGCGAGGCCGTCCTACGGGGCTTTCGCTACGTAACGGTGGAGTTTGTGGTTGTAACGAGCGCAGGTGACATGAGGCCTGAATTACACCGCCGAGCAGAGTTCTCACTCGCCCGGCAGGCAACATTCAAGGCCAGTTCACAAAGTGCAGTCGACTGCGAATGACCCCGAGCGATTGCTTCGGAAACATCGCCTGAATTAGCCATGATGCGTGACCTCCCCTTTCGGAGCTCACGGTAAATGCCAACCCGCTGCGGATTCTGCGCGCGGCAGCACCCGAATTATCAGGGATACGTGTAGGGTGGAGATGCACAACCGCCGGACTGTGTAGCAACAAGCTTTGATCAAGACGCTTCATCTCGTCCACAGCCGCTGGTTGATTCCTCCTCCTGACTGAGTGCTTAAGTAGCCACAGCAAGCAGGACGCGTACGTCGCGGTATCGGCCCAATTGGCCGCACATCGCTGGACACGGGAATGGCCAACCACTCCCGACGCACCTGACACCGACCGTGAGAAGTCGTGTGTGCCGAACGCCGTTTCCGGCAGCCCGGAAACCGACGGTACTACATGAAAAGAATGCTGATTAACGCAACTCAACCCGAAGAGTTGCGTGTTGCACTGGTAGACGGCCAGCGCCTCTACGACCTGGACATCGAATCCGGTGCACGCGAGCAGAAGAAGGCCAACATCTATAAAGGCCGCATCACTCGCATCGAACCAAGCCTTGAGGCTGCCTTTGTCGATTTCGGCTCCGAGCGCCACGGCTTCCTGCCCCTCAAAGAAATCTCCCGCGAATACTTCAAGAAAGCGCCCGAAGGCCGCGTCAACATCAAGGATGTCCTGAGCGAAGGCCAGGAAGTCATCGTTCAGGTCGAGAAAGAAGAGCGTGGCAACAAGGGCGCCGCCCTGACCACCTTCATCAGCCTCGCCGGTCGCTACCTCGTACTGATGCCGAACAACCCGCGTGCCGGCGGCATCTCCCGTCGCATCGAAGGCGAAGAGCGCAACGAACTGCGTGAAGCGCTGAACGGCCTGGTTGCTCCGGCCGACATGGGCCTGATCGTGCGCACTGCTGGCCTGGGCCGCAGCAGCGAAGAAATGCAGTGGGACCTCGACTACCTGCTGCAACTGTGGACCGCCATCAAAGAAGCCTCGCTGGATCGTTCCGCGCCTTTCCTGATCTATCAGGAAAGCAACGTGATCATCCGCGCCATCCGCGATTACCTGCGCCAGGACATCGGCGAAGTGCTGATCGACAGCGTTGAAGCCCAGGACGAAGCCCTGACCTTCATCCGTCAGGTGATGCCGCAGTACGCCAGCAAGATCAAGCTGTACGAAGACAGCGTGCCGCTGTTCAACCGTTTCCAGATCGAAAGCCAGATCGAGACCGCATTCCAGCGCGTCGTTGAACTGCCTTCCGGCGGCTCCATCGTCATCGATCCTACCGAAGCACTGGTGTCCATCGACATCAACTCGGCGCGCGCCACCAAAGGCAGCGACATCGAAGAAACCGCCCTGCAGACCAACCTTGAAGCCGCCGAAGAAATCGCCCGTCAGTTGCGCTTGCGCGACATCGGCGGCCTGATCGTCATCGACTTCATCGACATGACCCCGGCCAAGAACCAGCGCGCCGTGGAAGAGAAAGTCCGCGAATGCCTGGAAGCTGACCGCGCCCGTGTGCAGATCGGTCGCATCTCGCGTTTCGGCCTGCTGGAAATGTCCCGTCAGCGCCTGCGTCCATCGCTGGGCGAAAGCAGCGGCATCGTCTGCCCGCGTTGCAACGGCACCGGCATCATCCGTGACGTTGAATCGCTGTCGCTGGCCATCCTGCGCCTGATCGAAGAAGAAGCCCTGAAAGACCGCACCGCCGAAGTTCGCGCGCAAGTGCCGATCCCGGTCGCTGCGTTCCTGCTCAACGAAAAACGCAACTCGATCACCAAGATCGAACTGCGCACCCGTGCCCGCATCGTCATTCTGCCGAACGATCACCTCGAGACGCCGCACTTCGAAGTGCAGCGTCTGCGTGACGACAGCCCGGAAGCTGCGACCAACCAGTCCAGCTACGAAATCGCTGCCGCCGCTGCCGAAGTCGAAGAAGTCCAGCCAGCCGCTGCGACCCGCACCCTGGTTCGCCAGGAAGCTGCAGTGAAAACTGCGCCGGCCCGTGCCAACGCACCGGTGCCGACTGAAGTTGCACCTGCCGCACCTGCTCCGGCACCGGTTGCCGCGCCTGAGCCAAGCCTGTTCAAGGGTCTGGTGAAGTCGCTGGTCAGCCTGTTCGCCACCAAGGAAGAGCCAGCCGCACCGGTTGCCGTTGCGAAACCGGCTGCCACCGAGCGTCCTGCCCGTAACGAAGAACGTCGCAACGGTCGTCAGCAGAGCCGCAACCGTAACGGTCGCCGCGATGAAGAACGCAAGCCGCGCGAAGAACGTGCTCCACGTGAAGAACGCGCACCGCGCGAGCCGCGCGAAGAGCGTCAGCCACGTGAAGCCCGCGAGCCGCGTGAAACTCGCAGCGAAGCGCCGGTAGCCCGCGAAGAGCGCGCACCACGTGCCCCGCGTGAAGAACGTGCACCCCGCGTACCGCGTGAAGATCGCAAGCCGCGTGGCGAGCGTGAAGAGCGCGTGCGTGAACTGCGTGAACCACTTGACGCCGCGCCAGCCGC
The DNA here is from genome assembly GCA_030544685.1 of Pseudomonas sp. B21_DOA. Classification (NCBI taxonomy): domain Bacteria; kingdom Pseudomonadati; phylum Pseudomonadota; class Gammaproteobacteria; order Pseudomonadales; family Pseudomonadaceae; genus Pseudomonas; species Pseudomonas sp. B21_DOA. The sequence continues at coordinate 5,264,897 of CP086683.1, forward strand.
AGCCGTTGCTGCCGTGACCGCTGAAGAGCGTCCGGCCCGTCAGCCACGCGAAGAACGCGCTCCGCGTCCGCCGCGTGAAGAGCGTCAACCGCGTTCCGATCAGGCCGCTGCTGCCGTCGCTGAAGAAGAAGTGAACAGCAACAACGAAGAGCAACTGCCGGAAGACGGTCAGGACAACGCCGAAGGCGATCGTCCACGTCGTCGCTCCCGTGGTCAGCGTCGTCGCAGCAACCGTCGCGAGCGTCAACGTGACGCCAATGGCAATGTGATCGAAGGTTCGGAAGAGTCCGAGTCCGCTGAAAACGCTGGCGAGCCAAGCACTGCCGATCTGGCCGCTGGCCTGGCCGTCACCACTGCCGTTGCCAGCAGCACCATCAGCGCTCCGGCAGAAGCCCAAGCTCACGAGCAGGCTGAACGCGCCACTGCCGCCACACTGGAAACTGCTCCAGTCGAAGCGCCGGTTGTCGAAGCCACCACTGCTGTGGAAGTGACTGCTGCACCGGAAATCGAAGTCGCTCCGGTCCGCGAAGCTCAGCCTCAGGCTGAAGCAACTGCCGAACCGGAAGCTGTCGTCGAAGCACCAGCGGCCGCCACTGAGCCAGCGGTAGAAACCGTCAGCGAAAACGTGACCAAAACCGTGCGTGAAGTTCGCGAAGAGCAGACTGCGTTCAACTGGGTTGCCGAGCCAGCTGTGACCGAAGTTCCGGCGCCAGTCGCTGAAGCCGAAGTGCCGCAAGCCATGGTTTCCGAGCCAGTAGTTGCAGCAGCAGAGCCAGCGCCGACACCAGTGGTTGAAGCTCCGGTTGCCGAAGCTCAGGTTGAAGAAGCACCCGCCGCAGTCGAAGCGCCAGCGCCAGTGGTTGAAGCGCCGGCTCCGGTCAGCGCCCTGACGCCAAACGGCCGCGCACCAAACGACCCGCGTGAAGTGCGCCGTCGCAAGCGTGAAGCCGAGCGTCTGCAGAAGGAAGCCGAACTGGCTGCCGCTGCGGCTCCGGTTGCTGCCGAACCAGCCCCTGCAACTGAAGTGATCGAGGCAGCCCTGCCCCGGTCGCTGAAGAAGCATCGGTTGAAGCGGTGATCGCTGAAGCGCCACGCTCCGTTCAGGACGCGGTAGAGCAGCGAGAAGAAGCTCAGGAAAAAGAGCACGAGCCTAAACCACTCGTGTAATTCCTGAAGCCGTTAAAAAGCCCCGCCTGGTGAAAGCCTGGCGGGGCTTTTTATTGCCTGAAATCCAGCATCATCGCTCCCACAAGGGATACAACACGGCTCAGGGCCGAGGAAATACCAGAGATTCAGGCACATCGATATCCCACAACACGCCAGGATCATCCACCGCCACTTCCACCACCCGTCCCTGCGCAAACAACGGCCGTGCGCCACGATCGCCGGTCAGCGCCTGCAATTGCGCGCCAAACGAACGACCAAACCCCACCGGATGGCCAAATTCGCCATCCAGCACCGGCACGCTCACCGCGTCATCAGCCATCGCCGCGAGCACTCGCTCGATACTCGAAGGCAAGATAAACGGCATATCGCCGAGCACAATCAACCAGCCATCAGCGTCCGGGCAAGCGGCAACACCGGCGGCAATGCTGTCGCCCATGCCGGTCGATTCGATCGACACCACGTCGCAGCCGTAAGCCTGGGCCATGCGCATCGCCTGCGGTCGCGCTTCGGTGGTGACCAGTACACGTTTGTCGAGACTGGCCGGCAGGTTCACCAGCACCTGCTCGACTACCGAGCGAACCGCGCCGTCGCGCCCGGTGCAATCAGCGAGCAATTTGTCTTTGTCTGGCCCGGCGATCTGGCGAAAACGATTGCCCTCGCCCGCCGCCAGCACGATCACTGCGATGGATTGGCTCATGCACCCTCCAGCGGTTTTTTCTGCTTCAACTCCACACCGTTCTTGATCGCAACAATTTCCGCCAGCAAGGACAAGGCGATCTCTGCCGGCGAATGACTACCGATGTGCAGGCCGATCGGCCCGTGCAAGCGATCAATCGACGTTTGCGACAAGCCTAGCTGAGCCAGATTTTCCCGGCGCTTCTGGCTGTTGACCCGCGAGCCAAGCGCGCCGACGTAGAACGCCGGCGAGTCGAGCGCGGTGAGCAAAGCCATGTCATCCAGGCGTGGATCGTGAGTCAGGGCGACAATCGCCGTGCGCTCGTCGGTCTGGATGTTCAGCACAGCCTCATCCGGCATGCCGGGGACGAAACGGCCATGCTGCTCTTCCCAGCCGTAAACGAACTCGCTGCGCGGGTCGCAGATCAGCACTTCGAAATCCAGCAGCCGCGCCATGTCGGCGACGTAGCGCGACAACTGCCCGGCACCGATCAGCAACAAGCGCCAGCGCGGGCCGTAAATCGCCCGCAGAACCTTGCCATCGAACACCAGCGAATCGGACTTGCTCGCCGCAGCCAGCCGCACCTCGCCGGTTTCGATGTTCAGTTCCCGGGCAACGATTTCATGGTTTTCGCAACGCTGCAGCAGCTCGGCCACCCACGCCGGGTCGCCGACACGCTCTTCGGTCAGGCGTAAAGTGCCGCCGCAAGGCAGGCCGAAACGCGCGGCCTCCTCGCGGGTCACGCCGTAAGTAATCATCTGCACCGGCGGGCCGTCAGTGGCGATGCGACCGTCATGCAGTCGCGCGATCAAGTCATCTTCGACACAGCCGCCTGACACCGAACCGATCACCACACCATCCTCGCGCAAGGCGAGCATGGCGCCGGGCGAGCGCGGCGCGGTGCCCCAGGTCTGCACCACGCTGAACAGCACCACCCGCTGCCCGGCGCGGCGCCATTCGAGGACGCTGCGCAGGACGTTGAGATCGACGCTGTCCATTACGCTTGCGCCTTCTGCCAGCCTTGCAACTGATACCGCACCGGCAGATTGCGGATGCGCTTGCCGGTGGCGGCGAAGATCGCATTGCACAGCGCCGGGGCAATCGGCGGCACACCCGGCTCACCGACGCCACCCAACGGCACGTCACCTGGAGGCGTGACCAGATGCACCGCAACTTCCTTGGGCGCCAGCGACATGCGCGCGACCTCGTACATATGGAAGTTGTCCTGCTGGACCTTGCCGTCCTTGAAGCTGATTTCGCCGAGTACAGCGTTGCCCAGGCCCATGACGCACGCGCCTTCGAACTGCGAACGGATGCGCTCAGGGTTGATCTGCGGCCCGCAGTCGACGGCGATGTCGGCCTTGTGCACGATCAGCGAACCGTCGTCCTTGACCTCGACTTCGATCACTGCCGCCACATAGGTGACGAAGCTGTAATGCACCGCCAGACCGAGCCCACGGCCCTTTGGCAGCTTGCGCCCCCAACCGGCGGCCTGGGCGGCAGTTTCCAGCACCGTGCGCATGCGCCCGGTGTCGATCGGATAACGCTCGGGCGATTCCCCGTAGTTCCACTCCTCGCTCAAGGTGCGTGGATCGATCTGCCGATCCGGGCCGAGCAATTTGATCTGGTACTTGAGCGGATCTTCACCGGCCTTGTGCGCCAGTTCGTCGACGAAGCTCTGAATCGCGAAGCCGTGGGGAATGTTCGACACCGAGCGATACCAGCCGACCCGCGTGTGCACCTTGGCTTCGGGGTTTTCCAGGCGCACGTTGGGAATTGCGTAGGCCATGTTGGTAAAGCCCATGCCCAACTCGAACGCGGCCTCGTGGTTCATGTCCGGCGCAAACAACGCAGTGATGCTCGGCGCCACGGTGCGATGCAGCCACCCGGACGGCAGGCCGTTCTTGTCGATGCCCGCTTTCAGATATTCCGCCGACACCGTGTGGAAATACGAATTGTGGATGTCGTCTTCGCGGGTCCACTGCACCCGTACAGCCTTGCCCGGGAACTCCTTGGCGAGAATCGCCGCTTCGACGATGAAGTCCGGTTTCGACTTGCGCCCGAAACCACCGCCCAGCAATGTCACATTGAAGGTGACCTTTTCGAACGGCACGCCAATACGCTCGGCGATGCGCTCACGGGTGACCTGCGGTGCCTGACTCGGCGCCCAGGCTTCGCAGACGCCGTCCTTGAATCGCGCGATGGCGACCATTGGTTCCATCGGTGCCTGCGCCAGGTGCGGCAGGTAATACGAGGCTTCGAGAGTGCTGGCGGCGCCGCTCAAGGCCTTGTCGATATCACCGGTGTTACGCACCACTTTGCCGGCCTTCAGCGACGCGGCTTCAAGCTCTTTGCGATAGGCAATCGAGTCATAACTGGCATTCGGGCCGTCATCCCACTCGATCTTCAGCGCCTCGCGGCCCTTGATCGCCGCCCAGGTGTTGCTGGCCACAACCGCGACGCCGCCCAGTGGCTGAAACTCCGACGGCAACGGTCGGCCTTCAATCTGCATGACTTTTAGCACGCCGGGGACTTTCAGTGCGGCGCTGTCATCGAGGCTTTTGACCTTGCCGCCATACACCGCCGGACGAGCGATGGTGGCGTAGAGCATGCCGTCGAAATGCACGTCAGCGCCGTACACTGCGCGGCCATTGACGATATCGGCACCGTCGATGGCCTTGGTGCCTTCCTTACCGATGTAGCGAAATTCCGACGGCTGCTTGAGTCGCAGGCTGTCACGCGCCGGTACTGCCAGCGCACTGGCGGCAGCGGCGAGTTCGCCGTAGCCCAGTTCGCGGCCGGACGGTTTGTGAATGACTTTGTGCAATTGCGCATGGCATTCGCCAACCGGCACTTTCCACTGCGCAGCAGCGGCCTGTTCGAGCATGGTTCGCGCCGCGGCGCCGCAACGACGCATCGGCTCGTACCAGTGACGCATGCTGCGCGAACCATCGGTGTCCTGGTTGCCGAAGCGCACTTCGTCACCCGGCGCCTGCTGCACTTTGACCTGAGCCCAATCGGCCTCAAGTTCATCGGCGACCACCATGCTCAGGCTGGTGCGCACCCCTGGCCCATTTCCGAACGGTTGCACACCACGGTGACGCTGCCATCGGCAGCAATGCTCACGTAGACCTTGGGATCGTCGATCCAGCCATTGGGCATGCCATCGGCGCCAAACCTCTTCGCGTCATCGGCCAGCGCATCCTGCCAGCCCCAGCTCGCGGCGAGGACCAGCGCGCTGGTGGCGCCGACGCCTTTGAGAAACCCACGGCGGCTGAGGTTGCTCAGGGCGAAATCATTCGGGACGCGGCTCATGCCTTCACCCCCTTCAGTTGGGTGGAGGCCTGGCGGATCGCGGTTTTGATCCGGTTGTAAGTACCGCAGCGGCAGATATTGCCGACCATGGCTTCTTCGATCTGCTCGTCGCTCGGGTTGGGGTTGGTTTTCAGCAGAGCGGTGGCCGACATGATCTGCCCGCCCTGGCAATAACCGCATTGAGCCACGGCGCTGTCGAGCCAGGCTTGCTGCACGACCTGGCCTACCGGGTCGGCGTGGAGATTGTCGATGGTGGTGACGTTCTGGCCGATCACCGAGCCGATCGGCGTGATGCAACTGCGTGCCGGCAAGCCGTCAATATGGATGGTGCAGGCGCCGCACAGGCCCATGCCGCAACCGAATTTGGTGCCGTTGTAACCGGCGACGTCACGAATCGCCCACAACAGCGGCATGTCTTCGGTGACATCGAGGGAGTGGTCTTGACCGTTGAGTTTCAGGGTAATCATGGGCACGCCCGCATATTTTTTAGTGGTTATGGGTTACATCTTAGCGGCAAGCTGCAAGCTGCAAGCTCAAAGTGAAGGCGCGTCTGATTCGCTCGCAGATTGCAGCTCGCAACCGCGCCTTGGGTGAAGCAAATGATTGGTATCGTTAGGCGGCTAAGTTAACCCAGCATTAACAAAAAAGCCCTGCTTATACAGGGCTTTTTAGCTGCAAGTTTCTAGCTACAAGCTGCAAGCAAGAGCGGCAGATAGCTCATGACGCAGTGCAGCTTGCCGCTCGAAGCTTGAAACTTGCAGCTGCTTCAATACCGATTGGGCTCCATTTCCAGTTCGACATTAAACCGTTCGGCGATGTCTTTCTGGATACGTTGCGCCAGGTCGAGCAGTTGCAGGCCGGTGGCCGTGCCGTAGTTGACCAGCACCAGCGCCTGCAACTTGTGCACGCCGGCGTCGCCATCGCGAAAACCCTTCCAACCGGCGCGTTCGATCAGCCAGCCAGCGGCCAGTTTCATCTGCCCATCGGCTTGCGGGTAAGCCACCAGATCCGGGTGCTGCGCTTTGATCTGCGTGACGACAGCGGCGGGCACCAGCGGATTCTTGAAGAAGCTGCCGGCATTGCCGAGCACCGCCGGGTCCGGCAGTTTTTCACTGCGGATGCTGCAGATGGCGCGGCTGACATCGCTGGGCGTCGGCTGCTCGATGCCCTGCTCGCTCAGGCGCTGACGGACCGGGCCGTATTCCAGATGCAGGTGCGCGGCGCGATCAAGCTTGAAGCGCACCCGCAGGATCAGCCAACGTCCCGGCTGCTGCTTGAACACACTGTCGCGGTAGCCGAAATTGCACTGCTCCAGGCTGAAATCCCGCAGCTCGCCGCTCTCGCGGTCGAGCGCAGTCAGGCCGGCAAACACGTCCTTGATCTCGACACCATAGGCGCCGATGTTCTGCATCGGCGCGGCGCCGACGGTGCCGGGAATCAGGCTGAGGTTTTCCAGCCCGGCAAAACCCGCGGCCAGCGTGTGCTGCACGAACGGATGCCACGGTTCGCCCGCTTCCGCCTCGACCACCACGCGACTGCCATCGTCGCTGAGCACGCGGATGCCGCGCGTGGCCATGCGCAATACCAACGCCGCAATATCCGCCGTGAGCAGCAAGTTGCTGCCGCCGCCGATCACCAGCAACGGCACGTCATGGGAAGCGGCATAGGCCAGCGCTTCGCGGACATCGTCATCACTGCGGGCTTCGGCAAACAGCTGCGCGCGCACATCGACGCCAAACGTATTGAAGGCCTGCAACGATACTTGCGGTTGGACCTGCAAACTCATAAACGGCCCTTCACTTCGATCAGCAACTGGTCGCAGGCCGCTTCGATCAGATCGAGCACCTGCTCGAAACCCTGATCACCGTCGTAATACGGATCCGGCACTTCATCGACCAACCCGGAATAACGACGCAAAAACAGATCCAGCTCGGCTCTGCCGGTGGACGGCTGCAGGGCCTTGAGATTGCGCAGATTGCTGTTGTCCATGGCGAGAATCAGGTCGTAGCTGGCGAAATCGGCCCGGCTGACCTGCTGCGCGCGTTGCGTCGACAGGTCATAACCGCGCACTTTCGCCGCGGCCTGGCTGCGCTTGTCCGGCGGGTTGCCGACGTGCCAGTCACCGGTGCCGGCGGAGGCCACTTCGACCACATCGGCCAGCCCGGCTTCACGCAACTTGTGACGCAACACACCTTCAGCGGTGGGCGAACGGCAGATGTTGCCCAGGCACACAAACAGAACGCGCATCAGGCCCCCAGCAGGCGACGAACCCGCTCAAGGTCTTCAACGGTGTCGACACCGGTCGGCGGCGCGATCAGCGCGTCGGCAACATGGATACGCACGCCGTGCCACAAGGCACGCAGTTGCTCAAGAGATTCGGTATTTTCCAGCCAGCACGGCCCCCAGCTCACGAAGTCGTGGAGGAACCCGGCGCGATAGGCATAAATACCGATGTGGCGACGATAGGGCACGCCTTCTGGCAGCTGCTCGCGGCTCTTGGCAAATGCATCGCGTGCCCATGGCAAGGTCGCGCGGCTGAAAGTCAGCGCGAGGCCGTTGATGTCGCTGGCGACCTTGACCACGTTGGGGTTGAACAGGGTTTCCACGTCTTCGATCGGCTCAGCCAGCGTGGCCATGCGCGCTTCGGTGTGAGCGGCAAGGTTAGCGGCGACCTGATCGATCACACTCGGCGGAATCAGCGGCTCATCGCCCTGGACGTTGACCACGATCGCATCAGGCGCAAGGCCCAGTTTAGCCGCGACCTCGGCCAGACGATCAGTGCCGGAGTTGTGATCTTCACGGGTCAGCACCACTTCGGCGCCAAAGCTTTTGCATGCCTCGACGATGCGTGCATCGTCAGTTGCAACAACGACGCGGGTCGCGCTGCTTTTGCTCGCCTGTTCCCAGACATGCTGGATCATCGGTTTGCCGGCAATATCCAGCAACGGCTTGCCCGGCAGACGGGTCGAGGCGAACCGCGACGGGATGACAACGGTGAAGGCTGTGGTCATTTATCCAGACGCTCGTCGGTGGTCAGGGTGCGCGCTTCGCTTTCCAGCATCACCGGGATGCCGTCGCGGATCGGATAGGCCAGGCCGGCGCCCTTGCTGATCAATTCGGTCTTGTCGGCGCTGAGCTTGAGCGGGCCTTTGCACACGGGGCAAGCGAGGATGTCGAGCAGTTTGGTGTCCATGAACATTCCCAGAAATAAAAGAGTTAAGGCAGCAGACGATCCGGCAACAGGCGCATCAGCTGGGTGTCGAACCAGCCCACGAAGGCCGGCGACGGCACGGCATCGACCGCCAGATACCACCAGTCGGCAGCAGCAAAGGCACGGCACTTCACCGCGTCCTTTTCGGTCATCACCAACGGCAATGACGGGATGAAATTCAACGCCTGCACGCTGTACTCGGCGTGGTCGGCAAATGCATGGGCGATCGGCCGCCAGTCTAGCGCTTCGAGGGTATTGAAGAAACGTTGCGGGTTGCCGATCCCGGCCACCGCATGCAGCGCTTGCCCGGGCGGGAAATGCTCGAGCGACTGACGCTCGCCGCTGCGCAGATTGACCAGGGCCGTAGGTTGCAGGCGGAAGGCGAAACCATCGTCGCGATCATCAAGGGCACCGTTGAACAGCACGCCATCAACGCTTTGCAGGCGCTCGACCGGCTCACGCAACGGCCCGGCCGGCAGACAGCGCTGATTGCCCAGGCCCCGTGCGGCATCGATCAGCACCAGTTCCAGATCCCGCGCGAGGCGATAATGCTGCATGCCGTCGTCAGACAGAATCAGGTCCAGTGGCTCACTGGCGATCAAGGCTTTGACGGCGGCGCTGCGATCAGGGTCGATCATCAGCGGCACGCCGGTGCGCTGGACAATCAGCAGCGGCTCGTCACCGGCAATCTCGGCACTGTGCTCGGCCTCAACCCGCCACGGCAGTTGCGGCGGTTTGGCGCCATAACCACGACTGACCACGCCGACGCGCAATCCACGGCGCCGGCAATGTTCGATCAGCCAGAGAATCATCGGCGTCTTGCCGGTGCCGCCAACGGTGATATTGCCGACCACGATCAACGGCACCGGCGATTGGTAGATTTCACCTTCGCCGTCGAGAAAGCGCTGACGCTTGTTGATCACCACGCGGCGATACAGCATTTCCAGTGGCCGCAGCAGCGTCAGGGCCGGATGCCCCTGATACCACGCGGCGAGCAGGCGATCGGACAGGCTCATCAGGATTTCGGCGCCGCCTCGACCGTGGTCATGCGCAGATGGCTGAAACCGAGCTTGCCGGCCGCGTCCATAGCGGTGATCACTGATTGATGCTGGGCCTTGCCATCGGCACTGATCGACAATGGCATGTTGGTGTCGCCGTTGGATTCTTTCTGCATGGCTTCCATCAGCGTCGCCAGATCATTCTTCGGCAGAATCTTGTTGTTCACCGAGAACACGCCTTCGGCGCTGATCGCGACGTCCAGCTGTTTGACCTGCTGATCTTCGGCAGGCGAACCGCTGACCGCTTCCGGCAGATCCACGCGCAACTGGGTTTCCCGAGTGAAGGTGGTAGTGACCACGAAAAACAGCAGCAGAATGAACACCACGTCAATCAGCGACGCGAGGTTGATGTCCACGGTTTCCCGGGGCTTGCGACGGAATTTCACGCTTTGCCCTCGGCCAGGTCGACATCACGGTCGCCCTGCACCACTTCCACCAGTTTGATCGCTTCCTGCTCCATGCCGACCACCAGCTCGTCGATACGACGTTGCAGGAAGCGGTGGAAGAACACCGCCGGAATACCGACCATCAGGCCCGCTGCGGTCGTGATCAGCGCTTTGGAAATACCGCCGGCCAATACCGAAGCATTGGTGGTCATGCCGGAGCCGGTGAAGGCACTGAAAATGTCGATCATGCCCAGCACGGTGCCGAGCAGGCCGAGCAGCGGCGCCATGGCGGCGATGGTGCCGAGCGCGTTGATGTAGCGTTCGAGTTCATGAATGACCCGCGCGGCGGCCTCTTCGATGCACTCTTTCATGATCTCGCGACCATGCTTGGAATTGGCCAGGCCTGCGGCGAGGATTTCCCCAGCGGCGAGTTGGCGCGCAGTTCCTTGAGTTTTTCCTTGTTGAGCTGCTTGTCCTTGATCCAGACCCAGACCTGACCCAGCAGATGCTCGGGGGTGACGCGACTGGCGCGCAGTGTCCACAGGCGCTCGGCGACGATCGCCATGGCCGCGATGGAACTCAGAATGATCGGCAACATCATCCAGCCGCCGGATTTGACCAATTCCCACACAGTGACAGTCCCCTCGAAAAAGTGCGCCACTTTACCATACCGATTCGCGATTAAGACCCGCCGCCCCGACGACCGTGAGGTGGCACCCATGCTGGCACCGATCAACGGCCAGCCACCGGCGGATCGCGCCAGAACCGCCGCTGTTGACGCATCGTCCACGGCGGCTTGAAGCTGCCCAGTAGCAGATGAATGGCACCGTGCTCGGCGCTGTCGTAGATGCGCAGGCCTTGCTTGCGGTAGCGCGCAAGCACGGTTGGATGCGGATGACCGAAGGAGTTGCCGTGGCCGCGGGAGATCAGCACCGCTTCGGGCTGCAAGGTTTTGAGCAGGGCCATCGACGATGAACTGCGGCTGCCGTGATGTGGCGATTGCAGCCACTGCGTCGGCACGGCCAGTGGGCTGTCGAGCAGGACGCGCTCGGCATGAGTGTCGATATCGCCAGTGAGCAGCAGGCGTTCGCCGTTGGCCTCGATCTGCAAGACACAGGAGCGCTGGTTGCTGTCATCGGCCGCCGACCACTGCCAGAGCTGAAACTGCACGCCATCCCACTGCCATTGTTCGCCACTGGCGCAGGCTTCGGCGTTCAGCTCCGGCGGCAGGTTTGGCGCATCGCCACTGACGACACGGTGCACATTCAATCCACGCATAACCGCCCTGGCGCCGCCAGCGTGATCGGCGTCGGCATGGCTGAGCAGCATCAGGTCGAGCGCTTGCACATTGAGTTTGCGTAACGCAGGCAACACCACTCGTTCACCGAGATCGAACTCGCCGAAACGCGGGCCGGCGTCATAGAGCAATGCGTGATGGCGGGTGCGAACAAGGATGGCCAGGCCCTGGCCAACATCGAGTTGCCAGACATCGGCTCGGCCTTCCTCCATCCGCTCTCGGGGCGGCAACACCAGAAGCAACAGCAGCGGCCAGCCAAACGGGCGCAACGGCACGCCACGGGGCAACAGCAATAACAACGCGCCAAGGCTGCCCAGGACCAACGCCCACCATGGAATGGCGGCGGGTATCCACGCCGGCCATTGCCCGGCAATCAGCGCCAGCCCGATAAACAGCCAGTCGATCAAACCGCCGGCCAGCCACAGCAGCCCTTCGCCAACATAAGGCACGGGCAGCAATAGCGTGCCGAGCAACGCCGGCGGCAACACCACGAGGCTGACCCACGGTACCGCCAGCAGATTGGCTACAGGCCCGCTGACGCTGATCGGCAAGCTCAGCGCCAGCAACACCGGACACAAGCCGATCGCGATCAGCCACTGCGCGCGGGTCCAGGTCTGCCACCACCGCCAAGCGCCCAGCCGCCCGCCGAAAGTGAAGATCAACACTGCCACCGCCGCGAAGGACAGCCAGAAGCCGGGACGCAAGCTGGCCAGCGGATCAAGCAGCAGCACGCCATTGAATGCCAGCAGCAACGGCCACCATGCGCCGAGATGACGAAAACGCAGGCGCCACAGCAGCACCAGCGCCACCATCACGCAGGCGCGCTGCACCGGCACATCGAAACCGGCGAGCAAGCCGTAACCGAGCGCCGCCGCGAATGCCAGACCACAGCCCCACGGCAACCATGGCCAGCGCAACGGCCAGATTCCGAAACGCGCCAGCCCGGCGACCAGCATATACATCACCGCCGCCAGCAAACCGATGTGCTGGCCGGAGATCACCAGCAAATGCACGGTGCCGGTATCTTGCAGCACCTGCCAATCCTCGCGACTGAGGCCTGAACCGTCGCCGAGCACCAGCGCTGCCAGCGCACCCTCTCGCCCTTGCGCATCCACGGCCAGCAGGCGCTGCCGAACACCGTCGCGCCAGGCATGCCGGGCCTCAGCCAGACGCTGGCCATCCTTGATCGTCCCGGTTGCACCGATGCGCTGTGCCAGCAGCCACGCGTCGTAATCGAAGGCGTCCGGATTGAGCAAGCCACCCGGGCGCTTCAAGTTCACGGCCAGGCGCCAACGCTCACCACTGTTGACCGGCGGCCCGGCATACCAGGCCAGGCGCAGCAGCGATGGAAGTTTCTCGTGCCGTGAGTGCGCATCGGCCAGCTCGAAACGCACCACACCGTCGCCGTGCTGCGGCAAGCCGACCACACGCCCTTCGAGCCAACGGGTTTCGCCGTCCAGACTCGGTGGCAAGCGGTCATTCAGCGCCCACTGCGCGCTAACGCAGGCCCAGGTAAAGCCAAACAGCAAACATGCCAATGGATAGCTGCGAAACGGCAGCAGCATCAGCGCCACCAGTGGCAGCACTACCAGCAAGCCGACCGGCGGCAAGGCCGGCAAAAAACCGGGGCCAGCAGACCGACTGCCAGCGCCATCATCCCTGTGCGCATATGCCCGTCCTTGAGAGTTCCCTCCTTAGGCATAGCGGGTCTGCGGCACCACCGTCGTCAACAATTGTCACAAAGTCTGAATGGGCGGTTCGTAGAATCCAGACATACTTGCCGCCTTAACCGACCGAGAAGCCTTATGCCCCGGCGCTTATTCAAACGTTACATGCCCGACCCGACGAGCATCAGGGAACACAAATCCTTACGCTTTCTCGGCACGTTGCTGCATGACCCGAACCTCTGGCATCTCAACCGCCACTCGGTCGCCCGGGCGATGGCGGTCGGCCTGTTTGCGGCATTCCTGCCGATCCCGGCACAGATGCTGGTGGCGGCGGCATTGGCGGTGATGGTGCGCGGCAATATGCCGATCGCGGTGAGTCTGGTCTGGCTGACCAATCCGATCACCATGCCGGCGGTGTTTTTCTGCACCTACCAGGCCGGGGCGTTCCTGATGGATGTGCCGGCGCGGCATCTGCCGGACGAGCTGACCTGGGAATGGATCAGCGGTGAGCTGTCGACATTGTGGCAGCCGTTTTTATTGGGCTCGGTGGTTGTCGGTCTGGTGCTGGGCGTTCTCGCGTACTTTCTGGTGATGCTGTACTGGCGCTGGTGGGTGGCGCGGCAATGGCGGCGGCGCAAGAAAAGCCGGCAGAAATGAATGCAAAACGGCCTCCGCGATGGGAGGCCGTTTTTTGTTGTGTCTGGGCTGGCCCCTTCGCGAGCAGGCTCGCTCCCACAGAGAACATCATTCCAGTGTGGGAGCGAGCCTGCTCGCGGAAAGCGACGCGGTCGGGATCAGGTACGCATCCCGCGCCCGCTCACCAGCAACCGCGCACAGCCGAGATACAGCACCACGGTCGCCACCAGCATGAAGGTGATGGCGATGCCGATACGGATATCCGAGACACCAAGGATGCCGTAGCGGAAGGCGTTGACCATGTGCAGCACCGGGTTGGCCAGCGACACGGTCTGCCAGAACGGTGGCAGCAAAGTGATCGAGTAGAACACGCCGCCCAGGTAAGTCAGCGGAGTCAGCACAAAGGTCGGAATAATCGAAATATCATCGAAGTTGCGCGCAAACACCGCGTTGATGAAGCCCAGCAGCGAGAAGATTGTCGCGGTCAGCACTACCACCAGGATGGTCACGCCGAGGTGATGCACCTGCAAATCTGTGAAGAACAGCGACAGGATCGTCACGATCAGACCCACCGCCAGACCGCGCAATACGCCACCAATGGTGAAGCCGATCAGGATCGTGTGCGGTGACACCGGCGAGACCATCAACTCTTCGATCGAGCGCTGGAACTTGCTGCCGAAAAAGCTCGAGACCACGTTGCCGTAGGAGTTGGTGATCACCGACATCATGATCAGCCCCGGCACGATGTACTCCATGTAAGTGAAGCCACCCATGTCGCCGATCTGCCGGCCGATCAGGTTGCCGAAGATCACGAAGTACAGAACCATGGTGATCGCCGGCGGCAGTAACGTCTGCGGCCAGATCCGCATGAAGCGTTTGACCTCGCGGTAGACGATGGTTTGCAGGGCGACGAGGTTAGGACCGAACTCGGAACTCATACCGCCACCTTCGACAGATTTTTCTCCACCAGGGACACGAACAACTCCTCGAGGCGATTGGTTTTGTTACGCAGGCTCAGCACTTCGATGTTCTGCTGCGCCAACTGGGTGAACAACGCCGTGATGCCCATGGATTTATCGACCTGGACTTCCAGGGTATGGCCGTCGAGCAAGCGGGCCGGGTAGCCGAGCAATTGCGGCGGCGCGTGCAAGTCGTGTTTCAGGTCGAGCAAAAAGGTTTCCACGTGCAACTGGCCCAGCAACTGTTTCATGCTGGTGTTTTCGACGATGGTGCCGTGGTCGATGATGCCGATATTGCGGCACAGCTGCTCGGCCTCTTCCAGGTAATGCGTGGTCAGGATTATGGTGATGCCTTTCTGGTTCAGCTCGGTGAGAAAGGTCCACATCGAACGGCGCAGCTCGATATCGACGCCCGCAGTCGGCTCATCGAGGATCAGCAGACGCGGTTCGTGCACCAGCGCACGGGCAATCATCAAACGCCGTTTCATGCCCCCGGACAGCGAACGCGAAGGCACATCGCGCTTGTCCCACAGTCCGAGCTGGGTCAGGTACTGCTCGGCGCGTTCCTTGGCGACTTTCGCCGGAATGCCGTAGTAACCGGCCTGGGTCACGACGATGTCGAAGGTCTTTTCGAACTGGTTGAAGTTGAATTCCTGCGGCACCACGCCGATCGAGCGCTTGAGCGCCGCCGGGTTCTTGTCCAGGTCATGGCCGAAAATATTCACGGTACCGCTGGTCTTGTTGACCAGGGTCGAGAGGATGCCAATGGTGGTGGATTTGCCGGCACCGTTAGGGCCGAGCAAGGCGAAAAAGTCACCTTCGGCGACGTCCAGATCGATACCACTCAAGGCCTGGAACCCGTTGCCGTAGGTTTTGGTTAGCTGCCGGATGGACAGAGCGGAACTCATATCGGATTTACGCACCAAGAAGGAAGGAAAGGGATAGATAAGGGCGGGCGGCGAGGGAAACAACCGCGGCGCACGTTCGCAATGGTGCTTGCCGCCGCCGCACAAGTACAGTCAAGTGTGTCGATAGTAATTATCAAGTCAACGCGGTCATGACCGCCTTCTGATAGGCCGCACGCTGCTTCAAACGTTCATACCAGGCTTGCAGATGCGGTTGCGGAGCGCGCTCGATGGGCATTTCGAACCAGGCATAAATGAAGCTGCCCAGCGGGATGTCGCCCATGCCGATATCATTGCCGGAGAGATAAGGCTGGCTGATCAAGGCATGATCGGCCATGTTCAGCAATTCATCGCATTCCTTGATCGCGGCGTTGATCGCCTTCCAGTCCTGCTTCTCGGCAGGCGTGCGCAGCACACCCCAGAACACCGTGCGAAACGGCCCGGCGAAACTGGAAGTGGTCCAGTCCATCCACTTGTCCGCCATGGCGCGGGCTTGCGCATCCGCCGGGTACCAAGCGCTGTCCGGGGCGTGTTTGGCCAGCAGATAGCGAACGATCGCGTTGGATTCCCACAGCACGAAACCGTCATCCTCGATCACCGGCACCCGGCCATTGGGGTTCATCGCGCGGTACTCGGGCGTATCGACCACACCGAACGCGCCGCCGGCATCGATGGCCTCGTACGCCAGGCCCAGCTCTTCGGCAGCCCACAAGGGTTTTCTGACATTCGATGAATTTTTCCGTCCCCAGATCTTCAGCATGACCGCCTCTTTGCAAGTGAGTGGACGGCCAGCATACGCCGGATCAGGTGCGACTCAAATCGCTCTGCATATCGCCCAGCAGCACCGGCAACTGCTCACCGAACAGATGCGGATAGCACTTTTGCAGGTGCTCGAAGAAGAAGGCTTCCGGCACATCGGTGAACTGGCCGTGATCGAGCAGATACTCCATCAGCTGCGCGCCGTCACGGTTGAACGGATGGAAAACGCTGTCATTGATGCCATCGAACTCCAGCGCTGCGACGTTGAACAACTCGCACAGTTGCTGGTTGAACGCTGGCGTCGCCTTGACCCAGCGGCCGTCGAGAAACAGCTCGGTGTAGCCATGCATGGCAAACACATCGCTTTTCAGCAACTCGAGCAGACGCGGCGTCGACAGATGATTGCGTACGTCGGCCAGACCGATGCGCGCCGGGATCCCGCAATGCCGCGCGCAACCGGCGAGCAGGGTGGCTTTCGGCACGCAATAGCTCTCCCCGCTGCCAGTGCGTAACTGCCGCACAGGGTTTGCGGATCACGGCTGAAGGTGTACGGGTTGTAGCGCACCGCCTCGCGCACAGCGTAATAAAGACTGATCGCCTGCTCGCGCGGATCATTACTGGCACTGCGATGCCGCTCGGCGAACTCCACCACCGCCGGGTGGTCACTATCGATGAAGCGGCCGGGGCTCAGATACTCGTGCATGACGGCAATCTCCTGGGTAAGCCACGAGTCTAGCGACAGCTTGAGCACAGAGATAACGACGTTTCGGCCAAACCTGAAAGCAAAGCTGCGCAGCAGCGAACGATTTCCCACACGTGTTGCCCACCGAACCTACGAAAACCATCTGGGGTTTCCCACGATTTCAATCACCATGCTCTGACCACCCTTATTTGCAGATGCCGTCTAAGCTCTGGAGGGTCGTTTTGCCTTGGTTCACGGAGGACTGAATATGCTGTTGTTGTGGATACTGGTTTTGATCGTCGGCGTGGCGTATCTCGCCCATCGACGCATCGCCCCGCTGCCCGCGTTGGGCATCGTTGCGGCCTATCTGGTTGCCATGGGGATTTTCAGTCACGCGCCGGGCTGGCTGCTGTTTGTCTTTTGGGTATTGCTGGCGGTGGTCGCCGCGCCGTTGTTGCTGCCTGACCTGCGCCGCAAGCACTTCACCGCGCCGCTGTTCAACTGGTTCCAGAAAACCCTGCCACCAATGTCGCAGACCGAGCGCGATGCGATCGACGCCGGCACCGTGTGGTGGGACGGCGAGCTGTTCAGCGGCCGTCCGGACTGGGACAAATTGCTGTCCTATCCAAAAGTGCAACTGAGCGAAGAGGAACAGGACTTCATCGACGGCCCGACCGAAGAACTCTGCGCAATGGTCAGCGACTGGCAGATCGGCCAGTCAATGGACCTGCCGCCCGAGGCCTGGACGCACATTAAGGAACACGGCTTTTTCGCCCTGATCATTCCAAAGGAATACGGCGGCAAAGGCTTCTCCGCGTACGCTCACTCCCAAGTAGCAATGAAACTGGCGACACGTAGCGGCGACCTCGCCTCGACCGTGATGGTGCCCAACTCCCTCGGCCCTGCCGAACTATTGCTGCATTACGGCACCGACGAACAACGCAATCACTACCTGCCGCGCCTGGCCCGTGGCGACGATATTCCATGCTTCGCCCTCACCGGCCCGCTGGCCGGTTCCGACGCCGGCGCGATGCCCGACACCGGGATCATCTGCAAAGGCCAGTGGGAGGGTGAAGAAGTGATCGGCCTGCGCCTGAACTGGGAGAAACGCTACATCACCCTCGGCCCGGTCGCGACTCTGCTTGGCCTGGCATTCAAGGCTTACGACCCGGACCACCTGCTCGGAGAAGAGGAAGACCTCGGCATCAGTCTGGCGCTGATCCCCACCGATACCGCAGGTGTGGAAATCGGTCGTCGTCACCTGCCACTGGGCGCCGCGTTCATGAACGGGCCGAACTCCGGCAAGGACGTGTTCATTCCGCTGGACTACCTCATCGGTGGTCAGGAAATGCTCGGCAAGGGCTGGATGATGCTGATGAACTGCCTGTCGGTCGGGCGTTCGATCTCTCTGCCAGCCGTCGGCACCGGCGCCGCCAAGTTCACCAGTCTGGTCACAGGCCAGTACGCGCAAATTCGTGAACAATTCAACGTACCGCTCTCGGCTTTCGAAGGCATTCAGGAAGCCATGGCGCGTATCGGCGGCAACGCGTGGATGATGGACGCCGCACGGATGCTCACCGCCAATGCGGTGGATCTCGGCGAAAAACCATCGGTGCTCTCTGCGATCCTCAAATATCACCTCACCGAACGCGGCCGCGAATGCATCAGCCACGCCATGGATGTGCACGGCGGCAAAGCCATCATCATGGGGCCGAACAACTACCTCGGCCGCAGCTGGAACGGAGCGCCGATCTTCATCACCGTCGAAGGCGCGAACATCCTGTCGCGCAACCTGATGATCTTCGGTCAGGGCGCGATCCGCTGCCATCCATTCGTGCTCAAGGAAATGGCCCTGGCCGGTCGCGAGGACAAGGATCAGGCGCTCAAGGAATTCGACGGTCTGCTGCTCAAGCACATCGGCTTCGCCGTCAGCAATGCCGCCAGCACACTGGTGCTGAACCTCGGCCTGGGTCACTTCGAACATGCGCCGGGCGACAGGATCAGTCAGGGCTACTTCCGCGCGCTGAACCGTCAGGCCGCCGCATTCGCCATGCTCGCCGACTTCAGCATGATGCTCCTGGGCGGCGAACTGAAGCGCCGCGAACGCCTGTCGGCACGCCTCGGCGATGTGCTGAGCAACCTGTATCTGGCCTCTGCCGCGCTCAAGCGGTATCACGACCTGGATTCGCCGGCGTACATGGAGCCGCTGTTCCGCTGGGCCATGGAAGAAAGCCTCGGCCAGTCGGAGCGTGCGCTGGATGAACTGCTGAGCAACTTCCCGAACAAGGTCTTCGGCTGCCTGCTGCGGGTCATCGTCTTCCCGTTCGGGCGCCGTCACAAAGGCCCATCGGACAAACTCGGCGCCGAAGTCGCTGCGGTCATCGGTCGCGCCAAAGGCGATCCGGCACTGGAAGAATTGCTCGCCGGCTGCTACCGCCCGCAATCGGCGGACGATGCCGTGGGTGCGCTGCAACACGCCAGCGACCTGCTCAACGCCGCGCAACCACTGCACAAAAACTGCATACCGCACTGAAGAGCGGCCAAGTCAAACCGGCCGCCGGCGAACACGCCATCGATGCCGCGCTGGAAGCCGGCGTACTGCAAGCCGTCGAAGCGCAAAACCTGCGCGACGCCGAAGCGGCCCGCCGCAAGGTCATCGACGTCGATGATTTCGACAAAGAGGAACTGACCCAGGCAGCGGGCAAAGTCCGCTGATCCCGGTTTATGTGAAAAAACGGCGCGAGGGCTTTATACTCCCGCGCCCGTTTTGCTCTTGAGGACTTATCTCGTGTCCAACGTCGTTGCCGATCATCTCGTGTTGCTCGACCACCTGCGCAGTATCCTGGTCGCCGTAGGTGACGCCGAACAAGTGCCCGAAGAAAGCCATGCCCTGTTCCTCGAGCGCTTCGACGAACTGCTGGCCTCCCTACCAATCGACCCTATCGAAAGCCAATACCTGGGCCAGGACATCCTTACCCAAGTCATCAGCCGCTACCCGCAAATTGCCCACCTGATCCCGCGCGACCTGCTGTGGTTCTTCGCCGGCGACTGCCTGCACTACCTCTCCGACGAAGAAATCGACCTCTACCAGGCCCTCGAAGAACGCCGCTACGAAGCCGAACAGAACGACGAACCGTTCGACTGGAACCAGGAAAAACAACTGCTGGCCATGTCCGCACAGGACAGCAAGCACTGATATTCGACAGGTAATCAAAAGGCCCGCACTGGTAATTCAGTGCGGGCCTTTTTTCAAGATCAAAAGCCCCTCACCCTAGCCCTCTCCCGGAGGGAGAGCGGACTGACCGCGCTGTTTGGATGAGGTACGTCGACCTGAATTACCGAGTCGAAGATTTCGAAAAGCCAAAAAATCGGCTCCCTCTCCCTGGGGAGAGGGCTGGGGTGAGGGAAAATCCACCACAAAACCAGCCAGATACCACCCGCTCCTCACCACTCAACACAATGAGCGCAAGCTCGAGTACCGCTCTTGATCCACAGGCGACGTCGGAAGGCTGAGCGGAGGGATTGATCCGGGCGTGGGAGCGCAGCGACCGTCTGGCGCAGCCAGACACAGCGGAAGGAGGTGCAGCGAAGCAAACCGTAGCCGCTGCGCCCGGATCAGTCCCGAAGCGAAGGTACCCCGAGCCCCAGCGAGCGGGCCGAACGTAGGAGCTAGCGTTTTTTGCTTACTTTTTAGGCGCTTGTAAAAAAGTAAGTCGCCGTAAGGGCGAAACCCTAAGCAGCCGTTACCGCAGAAACGGATATACACCCAAAACCCCAAGAGTCTGGTCGGCCCCAAGGCCGTCAAGCCCCCAAAGAAACCTCAAAGCAACCCCTCACTCTCCGGCAGCTCATACGCCACAGCCGCATTGCTCTCATCGGCCGACTTCCCGGGCTTGCCCAACGTCGGCTCCTTCTGCAAACACTCCACCAGATAATCAATAAACACCCGCAACTTCGGCGGCAGATACCGCGTCGGCGAATGCAGCAACCACAACCCACCATGATAGGAAGCCAGAAACGTCCAGTCCGGCAGCACCTGCACAATCAGCTTCTGCTCCAACGCATAACGCGCCGTGAAATACGGCAGACTGCCAATCCCGATGTGCTGCAACACCGCCCCCAACCGCACGCCCGTGTGATTGGCGGCATAACGCCCACGCACACCGACCGTGACCGCCTTACTGCCCTTCTTGAATTTCCAGCGCGCATCGCTCGGCGTTTCGCCCAGATAAATACAACTGTGATTGAGCAAATCGTGAGGATGCGTCGGCGTGCCATGTTCGGCCAGGTATTGCGGCGTGGCGCAAAGCAAATGATCGATGGTCAGCAACTGCCGCCCGACCAGACCGGCCGGTGGACGATCAGTGATGCGAATCGCCAGATCGACATGATCATCGATCAAGTCGACCTGCCGATCTTCCAGCAACAACTCGACGTCGACCTTGGGATAGCGGCGCAGAAACTCCGGCATGTGCGGATGAATCACAAAGCGCCCCACCGCTTTCGGCACGCTGACCCGTACCAGACCTTCGGCTTCGTGGGTGAACTGGCCGCTGATTTCCATCACCGATCTGGCCGCGCTGACCATTTCCTGGCAACGCTTGAACACCTCCTCACCGCCATCGCTCAAGCGCAGTTTGCGCGTGGTGCGTTGCAGCAAGCGCGTGGCCAACGCCTTTTCCAATCGGGAAATACTGCGACTGACCGCCGAGGGTGAGGAACCCATCTGCCGCGCCGCTTCAGAGAAGCTGCCGGTCTCGACAACCTTGACGAAAATCGCCATTTCACCCAGCAGCGGCAGCGGAAGATTGATGCTCACGACGCACAAGTCCTTTGATGTTCGAACGGATTATCACGTTATTGCACGATTCATATAATAAAAACAGAACTTCGATCAGGGCATGGAATATGACGCTTCGCCTGTTTTTTCACATTGACGACCTCAAGGCGAATGTCGAAGTCCTCGACTGCACACCCCACGAGAACGAATTCGCCGTAGTGCTGCGCGCTACCCTGTTTCACCCCAGGGCGGCGGTCAGCCTTGCGACACCGGCTGGATCGGTGAAAGCCGGGTGTCGCGCGTGGTGCAGGAAGCGGAGCGCATTGTGCATTTCGTCGACCGCCCGCTGCCGCTGGGCATGACTGCTATCCGCATCGATGAAGAGCGCCGCCGCTTCAACACACGCATGCACTCGGCCGGGCACCTGATCGGTCATTTCATTCAGGCCATGGGCTGGATGCCGATCAAGGCGCACCACTGGCCGGACGAAGGCCGGGTGCAATTCAAACCGGGCGATGGCGCAGAAGAAGTCGATGCGCCAACCGTGCAAACCGGTATCGAGCAGTGGATCGAACACGATCTGCCGCGCCTGACCTCGCTGCGCGAGGGCGCGCGGGAAATCAGTTTTGGTGAACTGCCAGCCTATGGCTGCGGTGGCACCCACGTACGCAGCCTGAAGGATCTGGGCACAGTCACGATCGCGTCGCTTTCGCAGAAGAAAGGCACGCTGTCCGTCCACTACAGCGTGGATTGAGCATTTCGGACGTTGCCGTCGCGCAACGTCCGACGCCGGGGAACCGCACTCGCCGGTTCCGTTGACTATCGATAGATGGACCTAAAACAAATGATGCTAGACGTCGAGCGTCTCGATGAGACGTGCATAAAAAAACTGGCCAACGAAGAAGTCCTCGCCATCCGCGTCAAACGCTTTCTCCCCGAGCCGCTGGCGATCGAAATTGGCGACAAGATCCTCGCCCCGGGCTTTGAGGGCTACATCAACGCACCGAGCATCGGCCGCATCGGCATGGCCTTCTACGAGGCGGAAAACCAGCCGCTGCTGATCGAGGATTACTTCGAACGCGCCACCCGCAACATCGCCGAACTGCGCCAGCGCTGCGCGCCCTACTCCTCGCCGATCGACACCCTGCGCTGCATGCTCGACGAATCCTGGCCCGCCGGCGCACATCTGGAAAACCTCTACGGGCGCAAGATGTATGTCGGCTTGTCGCGAGTGGTCAAACCCGGCGTGTGCTTTCTTGCTCATCACGACATCTTCGCCAAAGACGCCCCGGACAGTTTTCAGGCGCGCAGTCTCGAGGCGCAATTTGCCTGCAACGTCTACCTGAACATGCCCGCCGAGGGTGGCGCCTTGCAGATGTGGAATGACCACATCACCCCCGATCAATTCGACGAAATGCGCGGCGACAGTTATGGCATCGAGCCGTCGCTGCTGGGGCCACCCGCGCTGGAAGTGCGACCGCAGCCCGGCGATTTCATCATGTTCAATTCACGGCGCATGCACTCGGTAACTCCGGGCGTCACGGATCCGCGTTTGAGCCTGTCGTTCTTTGTCGGCTATCGCGGCAATGCTTCCCCTCTGACTTTCTGGAGCTGACATGCTTTCCAATTACCTGGGCGAGTTTCTCGCATTGGCCACCATCCATTTTCTCGCCGTGGTTGCACCCGGTCCGGACTTCGCTGTGACCATCCGCCAAAGCGTGCGCTTCGGTCGGCTCGTCGGTATCTGCACTGCGCTGGGCATCGGCGCGGGAATTTCCGTGCACGTGCTGTATACCCTGCTCGGCGTCGGCGCTTTGATGCACACCACACCGTGGCTGCTGACCGTGGCCAAAGTGGTGGGCGGGGCGTACATCCTCTATCTGGGCGTCAGCCTGATTCGCAGCAAACCGAAGAGCAGCGTCGAAGGCGAGAAAACCGCCGATGAGCCACTGGTTGAACAGTCACTGTTCAAGGCATTCAGCACCGGTTTTCTCACCAATGCGACCAATCCCAAGGCCACGCTGTTTTTCCTGGCAATTTTCACCACGATCATCAGCGCCAGCACGCCGCTGCAGATTCAGGCGCTCTATGGACTGTGGATGTGCTTCGTCAACGCGTTGTGGTTCGTCATCGTCGCGCTGTTTTTCTCCAGCAACAAAGTGCGCCTGCTGTTCATGCGCCTCGGACACTGGTTCGAGCGCAGCATGGGCGTCATCCTGATTCTGTTTGCCGGACGCCTGATGCTGTCGATGTAGGCCCCATAAAAAGTCCCGGCGCAGCTGCCGGGACAGTTTCATTTGTGCGTCTCTTTTGCATTTCTGTGCGACAGATCAAGTTTGAGACTCCCTCTCCCAGCGCTCGCAGTGTTAGGTTTACAAAATGTTTCCGTCGCAAGCGTCAGAAATAATTTCCCAATCCTTTGCAAAGGAATGCCTGCTCCATGGTCTTTTCCCTGAAAAAACTGGCCGCTGCCACGCTCGTCATGGCCAGCCTCACCGCGTTTACCAGCGCCGCACAAGCAAACATCACTGCCGAGCAAAGCGCAGCGATCCTGAAATCCTTCGACGGCAAGAGCTTGACGGATTTCCGCAGCTTCCTTGGCAGCCTGGCGAAAAGCGACCTGGCCAAGACGGATAAACTCACCCCGTCCATCAGCGCCTTCCTCGACAACAAGACCCTGAACGCCGAACAGCAGAATGAAATTCACCGTCTGCTGGGCATTTATACCCGCGTGAAATATGGCAAGGCCGCGCTGGAAACCCTGCGCCAACTCGTCGAGATCCCGACCTTCCGCAAGGACGGCGTGGAGCAACACGACAACCCGGAATTCATCAAGATCGCCGGCGAGATCCAAAAGCTCGCTGAATCCTTCGGGTTGAAATTCCGCAACATCGATAACCGTGTCTACGAAATTTCTCTGGACGGTAAAGGCGACGAGGTCGTCGGCATTCATGCCCACGCCGATGTGGTGCCAGTGACTCCGGAAAATTGGGTGCTGAAGGACGGCACCAAACTCGACCCGTTCAAAGTCACGCTGATTGGCGATCGCATGTACGGTCGCGGCACCGAGGATGACAAAGAACGCTATCGTCGTCGCGCTGTACGCCATGAAAGTGATCAAGGACGAGAAGCTGCCTCTGGCGCGCAACTTCAAACTGCTGGTCGACACCACCGAAGAAACCAGCGGCGACGCTATTCCTTATTACTTCGAGCGCAACCCGACGCCAACCTACAACATGGCGCTGGACGGCGGTTATCCCGTGGTAATCGCCGAAAAAGGTTACGGCACTGTCATGGCTAACTTTGCCAAACGCAAAGGTGAAGGCAACGGTGCGGAAATCGTTTCGATGACTGGCGGCAAAGCGACCAACCAGATCCCATCGGCTTCGGTGGTCACGCTGGTAACCGACAAGCCAGCCGAGCTCGCCGCCAGTCTGCAAAAGGCCGGCGACGCTTATGCCAAGGCCAACGGCGGCGATTTCGAAGTCGCGGCAAAGGTTGATGGCGAAGACGTCAAACTGACCGTGACGGGAGTTTCTGCGCACTCCTCCGAACCAGAGTCCGGCGTCAACCCGGTCGCGCGGATGCTGAGCTTCATCAACAGCCTGGACGGCAAAGTCGCGCTCAAGCACAACCAGTTCACCGACGCCGCACGTTATGCCGATGAAAACTGGGGCCTGGATTATCTGGGCAAAAAACTTGGCGTGGGCTTCTCCGACTCGTTCATGGGTCCGCTGACCACCTCGCTGACCTACGTCGGCGAAGATGACAAAGCCTTCAAGCTGGCGGTGAACCTGCGCGTACCGAAGGGCAAATCTCCGGAAAAGCTCAAGACTGAGATCGCTGAGAAACTGGATGCCTGGAGCAAGAAGACTCACGTTGCCGTGGCGTTCGATTACTCGGTGGCAGAGACCGATGTATCGCAACCCCGAGGGTGAGTGGGTCAAGGCGCTGCTTGCCGTGGCCAGCGAAAACCTCGGCATGAAGTCGGAATTCGGTACTTCCGCTGGTGCGACGTCGGTTCACGAATTGCCGAACGGCGTGCAATTCGGCCTGGCGCGACCTGAAGCCAAATACACCGGCCACACCGATGGCGAGTTCAAGACCGTCGAGCAGTTCCTGCTGGATCTGCAGATCGTCACGGAAATGATGGGCCGTGTCGGGCAATTGCCGAAGCTGTAAAGCTCTGCCTGAGCCCGATCATTGATAACCGGGCTCAAAATAAAAAAGGACCTGTGAAAAGGTCCTTTTTTATTGCCGCCGCAAAACGCGCACAAACAAAAACGCCGATCATCACTGATCGGCGTTTTTGTGAAATTGGAGCGGGAAACGAGACTCGAACTCGCGACCCCGACCTTGGCAAGGTCGTGCTCTACCAACTGAGCTATTCCCGCAAATGGCGTCCCCTAGGGGACTCGAACCCCTGTTACCGCCGTGAAAGGGCGGTGTCCTAGGCCACTAGACGAAGGGGACACGCTACCCGGAACACATGGTGTGTGTTTCGGTGTCCAGATCCGCATCCGAAGACTTGGTTCTGGTTTCACTCAGCACCGCCCGAAAGCGCTGCTGTTTAAAATTGGAGCGGGAAACGAGACTCGAACTCGCGACCCCGACCTTGGCAAGGTCGTGCTCTACCAACTGAGCTATTCCCGCATTGGCGTCCCCTAGGGGACTCGAACCCCTGTTACCGCCGTGAAAGGGCGGTGTCCTAGACCACTAGACGAAGGGGACACACTACAACATTCACTCCCTGCCGCGTTTCGCTGTGTGCTTTACGCTGCAAGTGGCGCGCATTCTATGGATGGATTGAGGGGTCGTCAACCCCCTGATATAAATTTATTTAAATCAATGACTTCGACCTGGATTACGGGCCGCGTAGGGCTTTTCCGTCGTTCGAAACCTGACGCCTATATTCCGCCACTCGCCAAGACGTTATAGTCACCGCACAGTGATGGCAATCTGCACATCCAGCGCCAGCATTCATCTATACAGCCGGCGGCCGATACAGATTGCAGCAGCCGATCAAACCCGTCGAGCGGCGCTAGGCGCCTAAATGCCCAGCCACTACACTCGCATGCGAACCCTATAAAGAGGTCTTACCGGTGACACCACTCATGATCACCCTGCTAGTCGTAGCCGGGATCGCAATTCTGATCGCCATTGGCTACATGAACCATGTGGTGGAAAACAACAAACTGGAGAAGGCCCGCACCAAAGTCGAACTCAACGACCGCCTGCGCCGCTGCGGCGAACTGACCGAAACCTTCCCTGGCCAGTTCATGACCCCAGCGCTCAAGCTGCTGCTGACCCGCCTGGAACTCAACGTCTGCCAGCGCCTGCTCAATCTGGAAAAGACCAGCGCAACCACCAAGGCCCGCATCACCGAACTCAGCGCACTTGTAGCCCAGGGCGAATCGATCCCGGTGAACAACCCGCCCGCGCCGATCCTGACCGAAGCCAAAGCCAAAGACGTGCGCTTCCTCCTCGAAGCCCTGCACGGCCAGATCACCCGCGCCGCCCACGACGGTTTCCTGCCACCGAACGAAGCCAAACAATGGATTCGCGAGGTGCGCCACATCCTCGTGCTGCTGCACATCGAATTCTTCAACAACCTCGGCCAACAGTCCCTGCAACAAAACCAACCCGGCCAGGCCCGCCTCGCCTTCGAACGCGGCGTGCAATATCTGCGCAAGCAGCAGGACCCGCAGATGTATGCCGAGCAACTGCAATACCTGGAAAAACTCCTCGCCCGAGCCAACGCCCAGGTCATGGACAAGATTGCCCCGGTGGAAGGTGAAGAAAACCAACTGACCGCCGGTTTGAAGGATGTCGAAGCCGATGCGGACTGGAAGAAGAAAGTGATTTACGACTGAGTCGGCGATGCTGGTAAAGAAGCCACCTTCATGGGTGGCTTTTTTGTGGGTGACTTGAAAGAGGATGTGAATTGAAGACCGCTTTCGCGAGCAGGCTCGCTCCCACATCGGGAAGCAGTGTTCTCAGGTAAAAATCGGTCGGCTGGCAGGCCGCCTTCGCTGGCAAGCCAGCTCCCACAGAACAGCAAAAGCAAAACCGGGCCATACCCACGCGTCGAAGCCGAGAACCTGGTCGGCCCAAAGGCCGCCAAGGCTCAAAGCCGAAAATGCCCAACCATCGAGCGCAACTCGCCGCCCAACTGCGCCAGCTCAACGCTCGAAGCCGCATTCCCGCGCATCGCCACGGAAGAGTGATCCGCGCTCGCACGAATCTGCGTAACACTGCGGTTGATCTCCTCCGCCACCGAACTCTGCTCCTCCGCCGCCGCCGCGATCTGCTGATTCATCTGCTGAATCAACGACACCGCCGCGGCAATACTCCCCAGCGCACTCTCGGTCTGCAACGCATCGCTGACCGCCAGCTTCACCAGCTCGCCACTGCTGCGAATCTGCTGCACCGAAGACTGCGCCGCCGCGCGCAGGGCACTGACCAAGCGCTCGATCTCCTCGGTCGACTGCTGCGTGCGCCGCGCCAGCGCACGCACCTCATCGGCCACCACCGCAAACCCCCTGCCCTGCTCCCCGGCCCGCGCCGCTTCGATCGCTGCGTTCAGCGCCAACAGATTGGTCTGCTCGGCCACGCTCTTGATCACCTCCAGCACCGTGCCGATATTCTGAATCTCGGCGCTGAGGCTCTCGATGCTGGAACTGGCAGACGTCGCCGAATCCGCCAACTGCTCGATCCGCGCCATGCTTTGGCGCACCACCTGCTGGCCGCTCTCGACTTTGTCATCCGCCGTCTGCGCCGCCAGCGCCGCTTCTTCGGCATTGCGCGCGACGTCATGTACCGTGGCGGTCATCTGGTTCATGGCCGTGGCGACCTGCTCGGTTTCCTCCTTCTGGCTGTTGACCTCCAGATTGGTCTGCTCGGTCACCGCAGACAGCGATTGTGCGGAGCCGGCCAGTCGCTCGATACCGGCCTGCAAGCCACTGACAATCGTGCCGAGACCGGCGGCCATCTGCTGCATCGCCAACATCAGCTGCCCCATTTCATCGCGCCGCGTCACCTCGACCTTCGCCGTCAGATCACCCGCAGCAATCTGCTGCGCCACGCGAATCACACTGCGCAGCGGCGCAACGATCAGGCGCGTGATTACCCACGCAGCTAGCAATCCGACCAACAAGGCCAGCGCCGAAGAGCCAATGATCAACACCGTGTTCTTTTTCAGCTCCGCCTGCATCGCAGCATCTTCGGCGACATAGGCCTGATTGACCCGGTCCACCACTTGCGCCGCGCGCTGATGCAGTTGGTCATAAACCGTTTTTCTTGCGCCAGCAAACCGGTGTATTCAGCCAGTTTCTCGTTGAATCCAGCGATATGTCCCGAGACTTCATTGAGCACGGTCAGATAGCCCTCGTCCTTGACCGTGGTTTTCAGCGCCTCGGCCTGCTCCTGTGCTTGCGCCGCCTGCTCGATGTTGCCTTGACCGGCATTGTCGGCATCGCCCTTGCGGCTCTGATCCAGACGCACGCGCGCTTCGTTCATCGCCTGCAACATCAGTCGCGAGACCTGACTGACCTGATTGGCCTGTTCGATGAACTGGGCGCCGTCCTTGCCCTCGGTGTCTTTCAATGTGTAGGCGCCATCATCGGCGAGCCCGCTCTGCAACACATCGAGGTTATTGGCCACGCTGGACACCGACCAACTGGCCATTTCCAACGCAAGATCCTTGGCCTGACTCAGCGAGACAAACTCATCGAATGCCTTGCGATACGCGCCCAGCGCTTGCTCGACATCGTTCATCACCGGCACATTGGCCGGCGTTCGCGCCCTGAGCTCACCGGCGAGGACAACCAACCCATCGACGCCTTCACGCAAGGCATCGGCAGTTTTCCGATTGCTACGCAGCGCGTACTCCTGCTCGAGCAGGCGCACATTCAGCAACCCGCTGTTGAGCGCGGACATCTGCTTCAATCCGTCGAAACGCAGACTGATCGTTTGCAGGGACCAGACGCCAATCGCCGCGACCAGTGCAGTCAACAGCAAAACCAGCACAAATCCGATACCCAGTTTTTTCGCCATACCGAGGTTGGCAAAACGTCCTTGCACGGCCGAAATCATTGCGCGTAGTCCCCTGCCAAAGTCTGTTGCCGAAGATTCGCAACGGGCCCGAACCAGCACAAGTCTCGGGCGTCGGAATAATGGCAAAAAGCTACGCCCGCGTCGTTTTCAGAATGCTGGAGGTCGATCCGCGCAGGTATTGCGAAGAAACTGCCGGGCCCGTGGGTCACAGGCACAAGCCACATTGATGCGATGCCAATCACCCGCCTCGCCGCTGGGACTGAAGGCATCTGCTGCCGATAACTCCAGCCCGCAATGCTGAGCCTGGCTGCGCACCAATGCTTGATCCTTCAATCGTGCCCGCGCCCAGATGAACAGTCCGCCAACCGGCTTGCCGAACACTTCCCACTCGGCATCTTCCAGGGCCTGCAAGGCCGCTGCGCGATCGGCATTCAAGCGCTGGCGCTGACGTTGTACCAGTTTGCGATAGGCGCCGGTCGCCATCAGCCTCGCCAGCACCGCCTCAGCCAGTCTCGAACAGCCCATGCCGCTGATCATCTTGACCTCGGCCAGGCGCGTCAGCAGGTGGCTGTCTGCCAGAACAAAGCCGACGCGCAACGAACTGCTCAGTGTCTTGGAAAAGCTGCCCACGTAAATGACCCGGCCCTCATGATCCAGCGCCGCCAGCCGCGTACCGTTGCCGGTGTGCAGGTCAGCGTAGACATCATCCTCAATCACCTGCAGATCGTAGCGCTTGCTCAACTGCACAATGCGCTGGGCCACGGCGGGCGTCAGGCAACTGCCGGTGGGATTGTGATGATGACTGCCGATGAACAGGGCGCCGGGACGAAACTGACGAAGTACCGATTCAAGCATTTCGACATCTGGCCCGTTCGATGTACGGCGCACTTCGAGCATCCGTATGCCGTGCATGCGCAAGAGGTCAAACAACGGTGCATGACCGGGCGTTTCCACCACCACACAATCGCCGGCCTTGAACAGGGTGCGGACAATCAGGTCCAGCGCATGACTGGCACCGCTGGTACTCATCAGCCGGCTGCTGCAGGCAGCAATATTCAGCACTTTGAGGCGCCTGACAATTTGCTCGCGCAGCGCTGGCAGAGCCCAGCGGCGAGCTGTAATTGAACAGGCTGTCCATATCGGTGCGCGCGACCTCACGCAACGCGTAGCTGAGGTCGTCGGGCTCGCGCCAGCTCGACGGCAAGCTGCCCTGCCCCAGTTTCAAGCGACCGCTCGCAGCACTGATCTCACTGCACCAGGCATGGCGCCCCTCGAACCCGGCGAGTTCCGGATCTGCATCGCGCAGCGTCGGCGGCGCCGCAACGATAAAGCCGGAGCCCTGACGCGTGGTCAGGACACCCTGCGACACCAGGCGCTCGCAGGCCTCGACCACGCACGACTGGCTGAGCAGATTACCGCGGGCGATTTGCCGCACAGAGGGCAACCGCGTTGCAGGCGGGACGCCGCTTTGCACAATCCAGTCCGTCAGACCGTCGACAACCTGCTGCACGACCGGCACCATTGCCTGTCGGTCAATTCTCAGTTCCATGAGCTCGCAAACTCCTGTCCGTTTTGCTGACAGCAGTAAATCACAGCCGCGCCGTCGAAGCTGTGCGACAAACGCGTCAAATGCAGCCGTTCTAACTCTTTGATACACATTGTTTAACGGCATTCACGCCGCAGAGCGCGAGGCACAAAAAACCCGCGCGAAGGCGGGTTCGTTGGATGAGGGCGAATGTCAAAACGCGGTCACACCGCCGTCCACCGCCAGAGAGTGCCCGGTTGTGAATGCCGCGCCATCGCTGCACAGATACAGCACAGCACTGGCGATTTCTTCGACCTTGCCGATGCGTCCGACCGGGTGCATGGCGTTGGCGAATTCGCCCTTCTTCGGGTCGGCTTCGTAGGCGCGGCGGAACATGTCTGTATCGATTACCGCCGGGCACACAGCGTTGACGCGGATTTTCTTCTTCGCGTATTCGATCGCTGCCGACTTGGTCAGGCCGATCACCGCATGTTTCGACGCCGCGTAGATGCTCATCTTCGGCGCTGCACCCAGCCCGGCCACCGACGCCGTGTTGACGATCGCGCCACCGCCTTGGGCCAGCAGCAGCGGCAACTGATACTTCATGCACAGCCAGACGCCTTTGACGTTGACGCCCATGATCGCGTCGAACTCGTCCAAAGAACCGTCGGCGAGTTTGCCTTTCTCGATTTCGATCCCGGCGTTGTTGAAGGCGTAGTCGAGACGCCCGTAGGTAGTGATCACCTCATCCATCAGATTTTTTACATCGCTTTCCAGCGTCACATCGCAGCGCACGAAGGACGCTTCGCCACCGGCTGTACGAATCAGCGCCACCGTGCCTTCGCCTCCAGCCGCGTCAAGGTCAGCCACCACCACTTTCAGGCCTTCGGCGGCAAACGCCAGGGCTGTCGCGCGACCGATGCCGTAGGCGGCTCCCGTGATTACAACCACCTGACCGGAAAATGTCATGCTCATGGAGATGTCCTCGAATGCAAAAACTGGAGATGTTGCGTCGCAGCATAGCCAAGGGCGGCGAAAGCGCGTCAGCACTATGCAATCGCTGTTTACCGGCGCATGCGCTGCAGTGATGAAACCCGCCGCGTAACCATCACTGCACTGGATCGTCTCGCATTCGCCGTATCAGCCAACCTTGCGACATCGCCGTTGAAGAGCTATCAACAAGGCTTCCTTCCATTCGAGTGCCTGTCATGACCAACCAGACCAATCGCCAGTTCCTGCTCGCCAAACGCCCGGTGGGCGCCGCGACTCGCGAAACTTTCACTTACCAGGAAGTACCGGTCGGCGAGCCACAGGCGGGACAGATTCTGGTGAAAAACGAATACCTGTCCCTCGACCCCGCCATGCGCGGTTGGATGAACGAAGGCAAGTCCTACATCCCGCCGGTCGGTCTCGGTGAGGTCATGCGCGCACTGGGCGTGGGAAAAGTCATCGCCTCGAACCATCCTGGCTTCGCCGTCGGCGATTACGTTAACGGCGCCCTCGGTGTGCAGGATTATTTCCTCGGCGAGCCGCGCGGTTTTTATAAGGTCGACCCGAAACTCGCGCCATTGCCACGCTATCTGTCTGCACTGGGCATGACCGGCATGACCGCCTACTTCGCCCTGCTCGATGTCGGCGCACCGAAAGCCGGTGACACCGTGGTGCTATCCGGCGCGGCCGGTGCGGTGGGCAGCGCGGCCGGGCAGATCGCCAAAATCAAAGGCTGCCGCGTCGTTGGCATCGCCGGCGGGGCCGACAAGTGCAAATTCCTCATCGATGAGTTGGGCTTTGACGGCGCCATCGATTACAAGGCCGAAGATGTTGTGGCCGGACTCAAACGTGAATGCCCGAAAGGCGTGGACGTGTACTTCGATAACGTCGGCGGTGACATTCTCGACGCGGTGCTGAGCCGCTTGAACATGAAGGCGCGAGTGGTGATCTGCGGCGCGATCAGCCAGTACAACAATAAAGAAGCGGTCAAAGGCCCGGCCAATTACCTGTCACTGCTGGTCAATCGCGCGCGCATGGAAGGTTTTGTGGTGATGGACTACGCCGCGCAGTTCGCCAGCGCCGCGCAGGAGATGGCCGGCTGGATGGCCAACGGGCAGCTCAAGAGCAAGGAAGATGTGGTTGAAGGACTGGAGACGTTCCCGGAGACGCTGATGAAACTGTTCAACGGCGAGAACTTTGGCAAATTGGTGTTGAAGGTTTAAGGCAAGCCTGAAACCAATGTGGGAGCGAGCCTGCTCGCGAAAGCGGTGGATCAGTCGGTTATGATGCCGACTGACACTCCCCTTCGCGAGCAAGCTCGCTCCCACAGTTGGATCTTCAATAAGCTTCAGGCGATTTCGGCTACCACCGCCGCCAACGCCTGCGCCGGATCTGCCGCCTGGCTGATCGGACGGCCGATCACCAGGTAATCGGAACCGGCATCCAGCGCCTGACGTGGGGTCAGAATGCGCCGTTGATCATCTTGCGCGCTGCCCGCCGGGCGAATCCCCGGGGTCACCAGTTGCAGCGACGGGTGCGCGGTTTTCAGCGCCGACGCTTCCAGCGCCGAACACACCAGACCGTCCATCCCGGCCTTCTCGGCCAGCGCCGCCAGACGCAGCACTTGTTCCTGCGGCTCGATATCCAGGCCGATACCGGCCAGATCCTCGCGCTCCATGCTGGTCAGCACGGTCACACCAATCAACAACGGTTGCGGACCACTGCGCTTGTCCAGCACTTCACGGCAGGCCGCCATCATGCGCAGGCCACCGGAGCAGTGCACGTTGACCATCCACACACCCATCTCGGCAGCGGCTTTCACGGCCATCGCGGTGGTGTTGGGGATGTCGTGGAATTTCAGGTCCAGAAACACTTCAAAACCCTTGTCACGCAGGGTGCCGACGATTTCCGCCGCGCAACTGGTGAACAGTTCCTTGCCCACTTTGACCCGGCACAGTTTCGGGTCCAACTGGTCGGCCAGCTTCAGTGCGGCGTCACGGGTGGGGAAATCCAGGGCGACGATGATAGGAGTCTGGCAGGCGGACATGGATGGGCTCTCAGGCTGGTCGAAAACGGCGCGCATTGTAGCGGAACCGGCGGCGGCGCGGCACCCGATGATCGGTAAATCGTCGCGCCGACCGTGATCAGCTTAGCCGGCGCGGTGAATGTGTCGACTCCGATACACAGCCGACACGCCCGCAACACGCACCGGGGTTAGCCTCGCCGGCGCAACACGTCCTTACAACAGCACTTCCCGCCTCCCGGCTGGACGCCTATGCTGAAACCACCTCTGGTAGTGAACAGCCCCATGCCCAACGCCCCGACAACCGTGACGGATGAAAGCAAAGACGACAAGCGCTGGAGCATCCGCGCTTTGATCGTCGACGACGACGTGCCGATCCGCGAGCTGATGATCGATTACCTCGCCCGTTTCAACATTCACGCCAGCGGCGTCACCGACGGCGCGGCGATGCGCCAGGCGCTGCAGGGCGAACATTTCGACGTCATCGTCCTCGACCTGATGCTACCCGGCGAAGACGGTCTGTCGCTGTGTCGCTGGCTGCGCGCCGAATCGGACATCCCGATCCTGATGCTCACCGCCCGCTGCGAACCCACCGACCGCATCATCGGCCTGGAACTGGGCGCCGACGATTACATGGCCAAACCGTTCGAACCACGCGAACTGGTCGCCCGCATCCAGACCATCCTGCGCCGCGTGCGCGACGACCGCACTGACCAGCGCGCGAACCTTCGCTTCGACAACTGGCGCCTCAACAGCGTCCTGCGCCAAGTGGTCGCCGACAACGGCCTGGTAGTGCCCTTGTCCAACGCCGAATTCCGCCTGCTCTGGGTCTTTCTCGAACGCCCGCGCCGCGTGCTCAGCCGCGAACAATTGCTCGACGCCGCTCGCGGTCGCTCGATCGAAGCCTTCGACCGCAGCATCGACCTGCTGGTCTCGCGCCTGCGGCAAAAACTCGGCGACGATCCGAAAGCCCCGCAACTGATCAAGACCGTACGCGGCGAGGGTTACCTGTTCGACGCGCGGGACATCGGCTGATGAAGGCGCGCTTCGACACGCTGTTCGGGCGTCTGTTTGGCGTGCTGTTCGTGGCGATTGTCCTGGCGCACTTGCTGGCCTTCGCCTGGTTCAGACTCTACGGCCCTCCTCCGCCCCCACCGCCGCCAGAACTCTCAACGAATATCGACGGCCAACCGCCCATGCACGATCCTGCTTACCCTCCGAGGCAAGCACGGCCCTGGTTCGGTGGCCCGGTGGTGCCGCTGACCTTTCAATTCATCACGCTGATGATTGCTGCCTGGTACGGTGCGAAACTGCTCAGCCGACCAATCCAGCGCCTGAGCGACGCCGCCGAACGCCTGAGCGAAGACCTCGACAGCGCCCCCTCGACGAATCCGGCCCGCGCGAAGCCCGGCAAGCGGCGCACACCTTCAACCTCATGCAACGGCGCATCCGCGAACAGGTCCAGCAACGCGCGCGCATGCTCGGCGCCGTCTCCCACGACCTGCGCACGCCACTGTCACGGCTGAAACTGCGCCTGGAAAACATCAGCGACGACAAGCTGCAAAACCAGATGCGCCAGGATCTGGACGACATGATCAGCATGCTCGACGCCACCCTCACCTATCTGCACGAACAACGCACCAGCGAAGCCTTGCAACTGCTCGACGTGCAAGCGCTGGTCGAATCGCTCTGCGAGAACGCCCAGGACCAGGGCGCCGATGTACAGGTCAGCGGCGGCTGCACGCCCTTGCCGGTGCAACCGATGGCACTGCGTTCGTGCATCAACAACCTGCTGGACAACGCCCTGCGTTACGCCGGACAGGCAAGGATTGAACTGCTGGAACAGCGCGAAGAACTGCTGATTCGGGTAATTGATCACGGGCCGGGCATTGCTGAAGACCAGCGGGAAGCCGTGTTTGAACCGTTCTACCGACTGGAAGGCTCGCGTAATCGCAACTCCGGCGGCGTGGGGTTGGGCATGACCATTGCCCGGGAAGCGGCGCAGCGGTTGGGTGGGCGGTTGGATCTGGAAGAAACGCCGGGTGGCGGGCTGACTGCCATTGTTCGGTTGCCACGGGGCTGAGGCTCAGCCGACTTGAAGTGTGAGCGAGCCTGCTCGCGAAAGCGTCTGATGATTCAATGCCTTGGTTGAATGTATCGGCCTCTTCGCGAGCAGGCTCGCTCCCACAATGAAACTGAGTGTATTCGGCAGATATTGGTTGGATGTGGAGGCGCTATCGCTGGCAAGCCAGCTCCCACAGGGATCGAGTGGTTTCAGAGAGAGATGGGTTGGCTTTGTGGGCGCTATCGCGAGCAGGCTCACTCCTACAGTTTGATCGAGCGCGTCCAGCAAAAAGGGGTCGGCTGCCAGGCCGCCTTCGCGAGCAGGCTCGCTCCCACAAAAGCAAAAGCAAAAGCAAAGCAGCGCAGCTGCCCGCGGCGAAGCCGCCCCACTCAACAATGAGCGCAAGCTCGAGTGCTCTTGATCTTGATCCACCGGCGACGTCGGAAGGCTGAGTGGAGGGATTGATCCGGGGTGGGAGCGCAGCGACCGTCTGGCGCAGCCAGACACAGCGGAAGGAGGTGCAGCGAAGCAAACCGTAGCCGCTGCGCCCGGATCGATCCCGTAGCGAAGGAACCCGAGCCTGCGAGGGCCGAACGCAGGAGCAAGCCTTTTCGGTTACCTTTTTGGCGTTTGAAAAAGGTGACCCGCCGTAAGGGCGGAACCGTAATCAGCAACACCCGCAGAAACGGATATACACCCAAAACCCCAAGAGCCTGGTCGGCCCAAAGGCCGCCAAGCCCCCTAGACCCGAGCCTGACTCTTACTCCAATCCGTCAAAAGACTATAAGCCACCGCCAACAAAGTAGGCCCAATAAACAACCCGATAAACCCAAACGCAATCAACCCGCCAAACACCCCAAGCAACACAATCACCAACGGCAGATTGCCGCCACGGCTGATCAGATACGGCTTGAGCACATTGTCCACGCCACTGATGATGAACGTCCCCCAGATCCCGAGAAAGATCGCCATCCCGTACTCACCCTTCCACACCAGCCAAGCCGTGGCCGGCACCCACACCAGCGGTGGCCCCATCGGAATCAGACTCAACATAAACGTGACGATCCCCAGCACCAGCGCCCCAGGGACCCCGGCAATGAAAAAGCCGATCAACGCCAGCACCGCCTGCGCCGCCGCCGTACCAATCACACCGTTGACCACCCGCTGCACCGTGCCCGCCACCAATTCGATGTAATAACCGGCACGATCGCCAATCAAGCGCTGCAACAGACTGTGCACAAACGCCGCCAGTCGTGGCCCGTCACGGTAGAAAAAGAACACGAACACCAGACTCAGCGTCAGCTCGAGAATCCCGCCGCCGATCTGCGCACTACGCGCCAGCAGCCAGTTGCCGACCTGGCCCAGATACGGCTTGATCGAGACCATCAGCGCCGCGCCCTGCTGATCGATGCTGTCCCACATCGCCACCAGCCGCTCACCGACCAGAGGCACGCTGCCAAGCCAGGTCGGCGCTTCCGGCAAACCGTCGACCTGCACGTCCTTGATGAATGCCGTGGCATCGCGCACATGATCGGCAAGATTGAAACCCAGCCACACCAGCGGCGCCGCCACCAGCAACATCCAGCCCAGCGTCAGGATCAACGCAGCCAGCGATTCGCGGCCATTGAGCGCGCGGGTCAACAGACGCATCAGCGGCCAACTGGCGAACGCCAGCACCGCGCCCCAGAACAGCGCCGACCAGAACGGCGCCATCACCCACAGGCTGGCACCAAACAACACCAGCAGCAGAATCTGCACCAGCAGGCGATCGTTATTGAGCATGGAAAATCCCGGCAAAGTCAGTCAGCGAAAGAGTAGGCGAACACTGCGTGCGTGCTCGCCCGGCACAGCTTATCGCAACAGGTCGATGCGCAGGCCAGAGCCGTCGAGATTGCCGGTTTCCATCCGCGCCGCGCGCACACCCTGAGTGATCAGCGCCTGGCGCCACGCTTCGGCCTTGGCCCCGGAAACCGTGACCCGCAAGGTCGTGTCGAGATTCAGGCCACGGGAAATCAAGCGCAGCCAGGTGGCATCCGGCTCATCGACCAGTTTCGGGAAATCCAGCTCGCCAGTGCTCTTCAATTGACGCAGCAAGGTCGCCGAGGTCGGCAGCAACTCGCCCAACGGCGCAACCGCCTCGAATTGCTCGACATGCAGATAGGCTTTGCGATTGCCGCGAGTGATGCTGTAGAGCGCCACCAGCGTGTTGTCCTCTGGCGCCGCCAGCCTGAGCAACAGATAGGCCTGTTGCTCGTCAGCGCCATACAGTTTGGCGTTGCCGAACACTTCGTTGGCCCACAGGCTGCTTTCGCCGCAGTCACGTGCCTGACACCAGAACAGCAACTCGGCATCCTGCTGTTGCAGGGCTTCGCGGGCGGCGGTAAAGGCTTCGGTGGCGGAATGTTCCGGCGGCAACTCGTAGGTCACCGAGGTGGTCTGGCCGCGAGCGGTGATCTGGCCGTCGAAGCGCAACTGGCCGCTGATCTTGCGAATCGAGCCCAGCGGGTAGATGCGCTCCAGCTCGGCCGCCGGGCGATAGTCGACGATCTGTGCGTCGGCCAGACGCGGCACGATTTGCAGATCCTGGCTGCCCGGCACATCGGCAGCGAAGGACAAGGGGCTGAAGCAGCACAGCGCGAAAAGACTGAGTGACCGCATAGTCAGGCTCACCGGACGGTCATGGCTGGGCGGGTCGGGGTCGCAGCGGTATAGAAATCCATCGAGTTTGTCTCCCATTTCAACCCGCCCAGCCTCGGCAGTTGCCCGCAGCAAGTCAAGGCATGGCGAAGAAGCGATTGAAACAGTCTGCTACAAGACCTGCGCCAGCCTCGTCATTCAGGTGCAGATGATGCCCGCCCGGCAGCTGTTCGTGGCTGAAGGGTAGACGCTGCAGCAACTCAGGATGCCTGGCCAGCATGCCATCCGCCGCGACTACCAAATGCGCCGGGCAACTGACGCGCGAGGCAAACGCCATTGCCTGTTCTTCCGTCAGGCGCAGCGGCGATGGCAGGGTCAGGCGATTGTCGGTGCGCCAGGTGTAACCGCCGGGGACCGGCATCAAGCCGCGCTGGGCCAACAGCTCAGCAGCTTCGCGACTGACCGCCACCAGGCCTTTCATCCGCGCCTCGATGGCTCGATCGAGGGTGGTATAGACCGGTTTGCGCTTTTCGCGCAGATCGAGTTGCGCCTGCAAGGCCATGCCCATGCGCTCGGCGGCGTTCTCACCTTTGTCTGTCGGAGGAATCACTCCATCGATGAGCGCCAGATGGCTGATGCGCTCCGGCAGCGAACCGGCGAGGACCATCGAGACAATCGCGCCCATCGAATGCCCGAGCAAACCGAAACGCTTCCAGCCCAATTGCTCGGCGACTTGCAGCACATCATGGGCGTAGTCCCACAGGGCATAACCGGCGCCGCTTGGCCGATGAGCGGAATGACCGTGGCCGGCCATGTCCAGCGCGACGATACGCAAACCGTGGAGCTTCGGCGCCAGCCGCGCGAAGCTGTTGGCGTTGTCGAGCCAGCCGTGCAACGCGATCACCGGCAGGCCGTCCTCGGGGCCGAACAGATGCGCGGCCAACTCGATATGCGGCAGGTTCAGGCGCACTTCTTCGCAGGTCGGGCTCATGCGCAATCCTTGTTCTGCCGCTGTTCCCAGCGCATGAACAGGCTCTTGAGCAATCGCGCCGTGTCCTGCGGGCGCTCCAGCGGAAACATGTGCCCGCCGGGCATGCTCAGTGCCTCACCTTGCGGCAGTCGCGAGACGAAACGCGTGTGATGACGCATCACCACGCGGCTCTTGTGCCCGCGCACCATGGCCAGCGGCACCTGCAACTGGCGGGTGCGCCCCGGACTGGTGTGCGGCACGCCGCGATAGATGCTGATTTCCGTGGCTGGGTCAAAACGCAGACGAAGCTTGTCGTCGACCTGATGCAAACCGTGTTGCAGGTAGGCATCGAAGCATTCCGGATCGAAGCCGCGAAACAGGGTTTTGCCGGAAAAATAACTGCGGGCGCTGTCGAGATCGGCGAATTCTTCACGGCGCCCAAGGGTGCGCCCGGCCGGAGTCAGCTTATCGATGAAACCAAAGCGTTTGGCCGCACGAATCACCCACTGATCAGTGCGGGTCAAGACTGGCGAGTCGAGCATCACCACACCGCGATACAACTCTGGACAACGCAACGCCGCGTGCAAATGCAGCAGACCACCAAAGGAATGGCCAACGCCCCATACCGGCTGTTCCTGCTGCTCGAGATGATGGATCAGTTCATCGACGAGGTTGTACCAATTGTCGTCCGCCGGAAAACGCGGGTCATGGGCGTGCTGCTCCAGATGCGCGACCCGGTACTCCGGCGCCAGCGCCGCGAACAACTTGCCGTAGGTTCCCGAAGGAAGCCATTGGCGTGGGCGAAAAAGATCGGTTGCGACATGCGGGCAAATCCATGAGCGGGAAACGTGCGTTGATTGTCCGCAAGACCCGGCGCCGCAGCAATGACCATAACTGCCAGAAATGGTGGTGGAGACGCTTCGCAAGCAAAAGACCACAACACCGAAGGCTGCGGTCTTTTGATCTTCAACCTGTCAACGCAGCGGCGGCTGCTCTCCCAGCGGCACCACCGCCATGGTCAGGCGCGACACGCAACTGGCCTTGCCTTCGTCGCTGGTCAAACGGATGTCCCAAACGTGCGTGGTGCGGCCGATATGGATCGGCGTGGCCACCGCCGTCACCCGCCCACTGCGCAAACCGCGCAGGTGATTGGCGTTGATCTCCAGGCCAACGCAATAGAACCTGCTGGCATCGATGCACAGATAACTGGCCATCGAACCCACGGTTTCCGCCAGCACCACCGACGCGCCGCCATGCAGCAGACCATAAGGCTGATGGGTGCGGTGGTCGATGACCATGCTCGCCGTCAGCGACTGTTCATCGAAGGCTTCGAAACGAATATCCAGCACTTCGCCGATGGTGTTCTTCTGGATCGCGTTCAACTGTTCGATGTCGGGAGTAGTACGCCACAAGCTCATCGCAGACTTCCTTTGTTGTTGTAATCGATGCCTAATCCTGCCACAGCACCGCCTCGCTGCGCGCGCTCCATTCTTCGAAGCGCGGCCCGTAGCGATCCTCGATGACGTTGCGTTTGATTTTCAGGGTCGGTGTGAGGAAGCCGTTGTCCACCGCCCAACTGTCCTTGACTACGACCAGCCGGTGCAGGCGTTCGTGCTTGTCGAGGGCGGCGTTGACCTCCCCAGCAGCTTTTCCAGGCTCGCGTGCAGGCTGGCACGAGGCTCTTGCTGATTGACCGTCGACAGCACGCACAAGCCCAGCGGCGCCCTCAGGCCATCGCCGACCACGCACACTTGCTCGATGCGCGAATGCACGGCCAGACGGTTTTCGATCGGCGCCGGCGCGACGTATTTGCCCTTGCTGGTCTTGAAGATTTCCTTGAGTCGCCCGGTCAGGCGCAGGCGCCCTTCACTGTCCTGCTCGCCCTTGTCGCCCGTGCGCAGAAAGCCGTCTGCGGTAAGCGTCTCGGCGGTTTTCTGCGGTTCCTTGAAATAGCCGAGCATGTTGGCCTGGCTGCGCACCTGCACTTCGCCGGACTCATCGATGCGCACCTCGACTTCCGGGCATGGCTGGCCGATCCAGCCCTGCTTGTACTGCCCCGGCAAGCAGATATGCGAATAACCGCAGCCCTCGGTCATGCCATAGACCTCCAGCACATCGAGGCCGAGTTTCTGATACCAGGCGAGCAAGGTCTGCGGTACCGGCGCGGCGCCGGACAATGCCACGCGCAAGGCGTCCAGCCCAAGCCCGGCGAGCACTTTGCGCCCGACCCGTTTACCGATGAAGGGCAGCCCGAGGAGAAAATCCAGACGCTTTGCCGGAATCTTGCCATACACGCCCATCTGGAATTTGGTCCAGATACGCGGCACGCCAAACATCGCCGTCGGCCGCGCGCGCTGCAGATCGGTG
Organism: Pseudomonas sp. B21_DOA; assembly: GCA_030544685.1. Taxonomy (NCBI): domain Bacteria; kingdom Pseudomonadati; phylum Pseudomonadota; class Gammaproteobacteria; order Pseudomonadales; family Pseudomonadaceae; genus Pseudomonas; species Pseudomonas sp. B21_DOA. Next base: position 5,307,027 of record CP086683.1, read on the forward strand.
ATGAACGTCTCGAGGCTTTCGGCAAAGAACACTGTCTGCCCGGTATAGATCGAGGCCAGTTCGACAAACATGCGCTCGGCAACGTGGCACAGCGGTAGATACGACAGCAGCCGATCGTTCTCGTTGAGCCCGAACAGCTGCGTGCCACGACTGGTGGCGAAACCGAGATTGGCGAAACTGTGCATCACGCCTTTCGGCAGGCCGGTGGTGCCGGAGGTGTAAATGATCGTCGCCAATTGCTCGGCGGCGGGACGTGGATCGTCCTGGATTGGCGAACAGCTCTGCAGGTCCGCCCAGCTGTAATCGAACTCGCCTGGCGGATGCAGCGGCAGGCTGATGGTCGGCAGGCCCGTCGGCACGCCCTGCGACATGCCCGCCCAGTCATCGAGCTTGCCGATGAACGCCAGCGCACTTTCTGAATGAGTCAGCACCTGCGCCACGGACTCGGCGGTGAGATTGGGGTACAGCGGCACCGACACATGTCCGGCCATCCAGATCGCCAGATCGGCGATGATCCAGTGCGCGCAATTTTTCGAGATCAGGGCGATGTGGCTGCCGGGCGGCAGCTCCCGCGCCCGCAACCAGTGCGCGGCGCAGCGGGCCTGATGGCCGACATCGGCCCACGTCAGCGTCTCCACCTGACCACCGCCGATGGGCTGCACCAGAAAGCGCTGGCGCGGGTGCCGGGCTTCCCGTTCGTAGAACACGTCCAGCGGCAAACGGAAGGCGGCAGACATGCGACTCGCTCCTGTTTTTTTGGTCTGGAGCAAGCGTAGTCAACCAAGCAAGTGCTTGGTTGGAATTTTCAAACAAATAATTTCCTAAGGATTGCGCCGCTCAAATGTGGGAGCGGGCTTGCTCGCGAATGCGGTGTATCAGACACATCAACCGTGAACGACACACCGCATTCGCGAGCAGGCTCGCTCCCACAGGGATATGGCGTTAAGGGTGCTTGAGGCTGTTGAGCTTCATCGAGCCAATCAGCAGCTCGCTGTGCTCAAGCTCCGCCAGCCCCGCTGTACTGACCTTCTCCGACGGATGCCCGGCGCCGTGTTGCAGATAGCTGAGCAGATTGCCCACCAACGGGTTGTGGCTGACCAGCAGCACATTGCTCACCGACACCAATTGCTCGGCCACCTTGTCCGGATCGCTCTCCGGCGTCAGCCATTCGACCGTGCGAATCTCCGGCTCGAACCCCAGCGCCTCGCGGACAATCTGCGCGGTTTGCTGAGCGCGTACATAAGGGCTGGCATAAATCGCCGTCAGCGGCTGCCCGATCAGATGCGCCGCGCTGCTGAGGACTTCCTTACGGCCGTGCTCGGTCAACTCGCGTTCGGAATCGATTTTCGAGCCGTGAGGCACCGCCTCACCATGACGCAATACCCAGAGTTTCATAGTTTGGGCTCCTCATCGCGCACGGGATGCGCGGCCGGGGCGACGGTGTGCGGCGCTTCCCCTTCCGGGGTGCGCGGCGCCGGCCAGTCGGCGAACGGCCAGGGCTTCTGGTCACTGTGAAACGTGCCGAAGCGGCCGATCTGCGCGAGGAACTGGCTGAGGCTGTCGCCAAAATTCATCAGGCTGGCGCTCGGTGCGCCGTAGATCAGGCGGTAGATCAGTTGCACCAGGACCACCGCGCCGAGGATGAATTGCGCGACTTGCCAGACCAGCAGATAAACGATCATCCACAACACCCGCAGGAGAATGGATTCGTACTGGGTTTCGCTTTTCGGATCGTTCATGGCTTGCTTCCTGTCCGTGTAACAGCTGAATCAGTTGAAACCGCTGGTGGAAATAAAGTCGACGTCGGTTTTCGGCTCGGCACGCATCAGTAGACCGATCACCTGCTCCAGCGTGCGTCCTTCGAACAGGATCGCGTGCAGCCCGGCGACCAGCGGCATGTACACGCCGACTTCCTGGGACTTGGCCTTGAGCACCTTGAGGGTGTTGACCCCTTCAGCGACCTCACCGAGACGCGACACCGCTTCGTCGAGGCTCAAGCCCTGACCGAGGGCGAAACCGACCTGATAGTTGCGGCTTTTCGGTGAAGAGCAGGTGACGATCAGATCGCCGACCCCGGCCAGACCGAGGAAGGTCATCGGGTTGGCGCCTTGATTCACCGCAAATCGGGTCATCTCGGCCAAGGCGCGGGTGATCAGCATGCTCTTGGTGTTCTCGCCCATTTCCAGCGCCACCGCCATGCCGGCGATGATTGCGTAAACGTTTTTCAACGCACCGCCCAGCTCGACACCGAAACGGTCGGCGCTGGCGTAAACGCGGAAGGTGCGCCCGTGCAGCGCGGCTTGCACCGCTTTGCACAGTTCTTCGTCTTCGCTGGCGACCACCGTGGCGGTCAATGCGTGCTCGGCGATTTCCCGCGCCAGGTTCGGCCCGGACAACACGCCGATGCGTGCCTGCGGGGCGATCTCTTCGAGGATCTGGCTCATCAGCTTGAAGGTCTGCGCTTCGATGCCTTTGGTCAGGCTGACCAGCATCTTGCGGCTCAAACGCTCGGCGTGGGCGGCGAGTACCGTGCGCAAGGCGCTGGACGGCAGCGCGACAAAGCACAGATCGCAGGCGTCGAGGGTGGCTTGCAGGTCGGTGACGGCGGTCACGCCCGGCAGAATCTTGATGCCTTTGAGGTAACGCGGGTTTTCGCGATTTACCCGGATGGCCTCGGCCTGCTCGGGGTCACGCATCCACTGAAGGACTTGATGGCCGTTCTCGGCCAGCAGATTGGCCACGGCGGTACCAAAACTTCCGCCTCCCAGGACCGCAATCGGGCGCTGTTCAGTCATATGCAATCCGTTAATCCATACCAGTGGCGATGCCGGGCATTATACGGGGCGCCCCGGTGGCGGCCAGCCCCAGCAACAATTACCGACATTTGTAGGAAGAAGACCAATAAAACCTACGAAAATGCCTGTAACGTCACTGGAAAAGTCGCGGCCCTCGGTTAACATGCGCGCCAATTCCTTTCTCTGCAGGCTGTGTCGTGTTTTCTGGCCCTCCTCCTCCGCGCTCGCCCCTGCTACTGGCGCTGCTGTTCAGCCCGCTGATACTGGCGGACGACCTGTTCGTCGACAGCCAGACGCTGCCGCCGGTGCTGACGGCCACGCGGCTGAAGCAGACGCCGGCGGAAGTGCCCGGGAGCATGACCGTGCTCGACAACGAATTGATCAACGCCAGCGGTGCCCGCGATATCAGCGAACTGCTGCGGCTGGTGCCCGGAATGATGGTCGGCAGCATCAACGGCAATCAGCCGGCGGTGAATTACCACGGCACGAATGCCAGCGAAGCTCGGCGCATGCAGGTGTTGATCGATGGCCGCTCGGTGTACCGCGCCGGCCTGGCGACGGTGGACTGGAGCGATATTCCGGTAGCGATGGAAGACATTGACCGGATCGAGGTGTTTCGCGGCCCGAACACGGTCAGCTACGGCGCCAACGCGCTGATGGCGGTGATCAACATCATCACCCGCCACCCGGCCGACAGCCACGGCACGCGCCTGAAAATCACCCGCGGTCAGCGTGGCATCAACGACTTTTATGCCAGCCAGGGCACCGGTTGGGATGGCGGTGATCTGCGCCTGTCGCTGTCCGGCCAGGAAGACGACGGTTTCGACAGCGACCGCAACGGCGCCGATTATCGCGACAGTCGACGCTTGAATCGTCTGAGCCTGGCGGTCAGCCACGACCTCAATGAAGGGCAAAGCCTCGACTGGCAGCTCAACGCCAAGGACGGCAGCAATCAGCGACCTTATACCTATCGCCCGGTGTTCTCGGGGATTACCGACGCCGGGAACAATTCCGACGTGGTGGCCAAGGATTACGCCGGCTCGGTGCGCTGGAACCTCGATATCAACCCCGAACACAGCCTTTATGTACAAGGTTCGGCGCAGCACTGGGATCGCCAGCAAGTCTGGCGCGCCTGCGATGCCGAGGTGTCGTTCAGCCCCGAGCTGGCGCAGCTGTGGCAGCTCAACCCGAATTACACCGAGCGGCTGGCGCGCAACATCAACCAGTTCACCGGCCCCGGCGCCGCGCCCGGCACGCCACAGGAAATGGCGCTGGCCAATCAAGTGCTTGAGCAATGGCGCAACGGCGCCAGCCAGACCCTGTGCGGCGACATCGACCAGAGCGCCCGCGAATCGCGCTACGACTTCGAACTGCAGGACACCCTCAGTCTGTCCGACAGCCTGCGTCTGGTCAGCGGCCTCAACTACCGCTACGACCGCGCCGATTCCGAGACCTATTTCAACGGCACCCTCGACGACACCACCTGGCGCGCCTTCGGTCAACTGGAATGGCGCGCCACCGAGCACTGGCTGCTGCAGGGCGGTGCGATGTTCGAAGACACGCAACTGATCGGCAGTTCGCTGACGCCGCGCTTCGCGGTCAACTACCTGATCAACCCGCGTCACGGCCTGCGTGCGGTGTATTCGGAGGCGATCCGTTCGCCGGACATGTTCGAGAATAACGTCAACTGGAGCTATCAGGTCAGCAACCTGCGGCCCTCGGCGTACGGCCAGTCGTCGGCGCGTTATTTCGTCAAGACCCGTGGCCCCGGCGATCTCGATCAGGAGCACATGCGCTCGCGTGAATTGGGCTACAACGGTTATTTCGCCGAACTCGGTCTGGCGGTGGACGTGAAGCTGTTCTACGACGAAATCACCGGGATGATCAGCGAGCCGCTGCGCAACAACCAATACATCGCCAGCAACGCCAACAGCTCGCGCTTTCGCGGCACCGAAACGCAACTCGACTGGCGCCTCGGCAGCGCCGACCGCTTGCGTTTGACCTACGCCTTCGTCGACGCCGAGGCCAGCAATCCGCTGGACCAGCAGTACACCTCACGCCACAGCGGTTCCGCCGGTTGGCTGCGCAACTGGGGGCATGGCTGGAACAGCGCCCTCTTCTATTACGGCGACAACGCGCTCAACGGCTATCGCTTCGAACGCGTCGACACGCGCATCGCCAAACGTATCGCCATTGGCAAAGCTCAGCTGCAATTGGCCGGGGTGCTGCAACAGCGCCTCGATCATCAGCCGAACACATTCGTCGACAATAATTACGATGAACGCCGGGTGATGTATTTCAGCGCCGAGCTGGAGTTCTAGGATGCGCAACGGCCCGTCACGGAAGACGCCAACCCTTGGCCACTGGCTGGCCGGGCTCTGCCTGTTCTTGACCGCGTGGCTGCACGGTGTCGCGGTGCAGGCGGCGGATATTCTGTTGACCGGCGCCGAGGAAAGCCCCGGCGTGCAAGCTTTTGTTCAGGCACTGAGTGAACTGCGCCCGACTGACAACGTGCGGTTTCAGCCGCTGGCCAGTTTGCCGGCTCCGGGCAAACTGCCGGCCAGCCTGCGCTTGATCCTGCTCGATCTGCCCAGCCTCGACTGGCGCCTGCAGGACTCGCAAGGCCCGTCGACGCTGGTGTTGCGCATCAGTCGCTTGCAGGCACGCCAGCGTTTCGCTGACTCGCACCCGGCGCGCCTGAGCCTGTTGTGGAGCGATCCGCCGCTAAGCCGACAATTGCAACTGATCCGACGGATTCTGCCGCAGGCCCGACGCGTCGGCGTGTTGTTCGATGAGCATGGCGAGTTCCTTCTCGACGAATTGCGTGCGGCTGCGCGGCCGTTGAATCTGGACATCGTCAGCCAGCGCTGGGACAACACCCACGACAGCCGTCCGCTGCAAGCGGTGCTGAAAAACAGCGACGTATTGCTCGGCCTCGACGATCCCGACCTGTACAACTCGCAAACGGCGAAAAACCTTTTGCTCAGCAGCTACTCGCGACAGGTTGCGCTGATCGGCCCCAACATTGCCTTCGTTCGCGCGGGCAGCCTCGCCAGCACGTACAGCGACCAGAGTGACTGGCTGGCGATTCTCGATCATTTGCTCGACCAGCCGACCAGTGCCTGGCCACGAACGCTTTATCCCGCTCGTTTCAAAGTCTCAAGTAATGCGCAGGTGGCTCGTTCCTTAGGCATCGAACCGCTGAATGAAGCATCTGTCGCCAGTGCCTTGGCCGAAGGAGAGCGCCGCCCATGAGTTTTCGTCGCCGTTGGGACATCAACACCCGCACGCAGCTGATCAGCCTCGGGCCGGCGCTGTTGCTGACGTTGCTGTTGATCAGCTTCTTCACCTTCGTGCGCATTCAGGATTTGCGCCAGGAGCTGAACCACACCGGCCAGTTGATCGCCAACCAACTGGCCCCGGCCACCGAATACGGGGTGATCTCCGGCAACAACGAAGTCCTGGAAAGCCTGCTCAAGGCGACACTGGCCACGCCCAATGTGCGCTTTCTCGAAGTGCAGGACAGCGCCAACCGGATTGTGGTGTACGTCGAACAACCGGCCGACAGCCACAGCCGCCCGCATCAGGTCGAAGTATTCCAGGCGCCGGTGCGTTTGCAGCGTATCGCCTTGCACAATGATTTTTTCCAGGACGGCAAGGTCAGCAACAGCGCTGCCGGCGAGGATTATTTGGGGCGGGTCATCGTCGGGCTGTCCAATGACGCCTTCAGTCAGCGCCAGCAGGAGATCCTGTTCAAGGCCGGGATTCTCGCGCTGTTCGCCCTGCTCTTCACCTTTGTCGTGGCGCGGCGCCTGGCCGGCAGCCTGTCGCAGCCGATCCGTGACATTGGCAACGCTGTCAAAGCGATCCAGGAAGGCGACTACAAAACCCCGTTGCCGATTGTCGATGACACTGAATTGGGTGCGCTGTCGCAGCACATCAATAACCTCGCCCAAGCGCTGGAGCAGGCCAGCCGCGAACAGCAGCAGGCGATGGCGCAATTGATCCAGACCCGCGAAGAAGCGGAAAAGGCCAACAACGCCAAGTCGGATTTTCTGGCGATGATGAGCCACGAACTGCGCACGCCCATGAACGGTGTGCTGGGCATGTTGCAGTTGCTTGAAACCACCGAGATGACCGACGAGCAGGCGGAATACGCGGCGCTCGCGTCGGAGTCGACCGAGCATTTGCTCAAGGTCATCAACGACATTCTCGACTTCTCGCGAATCGAGCGTTCGGAGCTGGAGCTTGAGCACATTCCGTTCAACCTCGCCGAGTTGATCGGCGCCTGCGCGCAGTCGTTCCAGCACAGCGCGGTGCAGCGAGGCCTGGCGCTGAATCTGCGCATCCCCGATGACATGCGTGGCTTGCAGGTCCAGGGTGATCCGACGCGGATCCGGCAGATTCTGGTCAACCTGGTCGGCAATGCCTTGAAGTTCACCGAGCAGGGCCGGGTGAGTATCGAGGCGCAATGGCAGTCGCTGGATCATGAACTGCTGTGGTTCACCTGCTCGGTGCGCGACAGCGGCATCGGCATTTCTTCTGAGAGTCTGGAGCTGATGTTCAATGCCTTCCAGCAGGCCGACAGTTCGATCTCCCGTCGTTACGGTGGCACCGGGCTTGGTCTGCCGATCGCGCGGACTTTGGCCGAACGCATGGGCGGCACCTTGCGCGCACAGAGTGAGGAAGGACGCGGTTCGGTATTCACTCTGGAAATTCCATTGGCGCTCTATAAGCAGGCAATGCCAGCGCTGGCCGCGCCGCGCACCCTGAACGGCAGTGGTCAGGGCGAGGGACGCCATGTGTTGCTGGTCGAAGACAATCCGGTCAACCAGACCGTGATCGAAGCGATGCTGCGCAGCCTCGGCTTTGCCGTCAGCGTGGCGACCGATGGCGCGCAAGCGGTGCGCAGTGCCGAGGGTGGCGAATTCGAAGTGATTCTGATGGATTGCCGGCTGCCGATCATCGACGGCTACGAGGCCACGCGGCAGATCCGCGACCTGCCCGGACGCCGCGATGTGCCGATCATCGCGCTGACCGCCAACGCCTTGCAGGGCGATCGCGAAACCTGTCTCGCGGCGGGGATGAACGATTACCTGGCCAAGCCGTTCAAACGCAATGACCTGCAGCAGATTTTGCAGCGCTGGGTGTCGTAGTGTGGGCCTTTCGACCATCTGCGACTGGCGTGAAAAGCGAAAGTGCGGCAGTCTTAGGCACCCGAACGAGCCCCAAAGGGGCTTGATTAAAAATTTCAGTGCACAAGTGTACATTCATGTCCTTGGTGCTGTGACTTTCACCACAACGCAATAGTCTATGAGTAGGCTGCCGGTTCGAGGCATGAACGCCTTGAACGGTCGGGAAGATCTGCCCCACCTGCCGCATGGGATTATTGAGGAGCTCGCATGACCAAACAAAACGCCTTTACTCGGGAAGACCTGCTGCGCTGCAGTCGCGGTGAGCTGTTCGGCCCAGGTAACGCGCAACTGCCCGCCCCGAACATGCTGATGGTGGATCGCATCACCCATATCAGCGAAGAAGGCGGCAAGTACGGCAAAGGTGAATTGGTCGCCGAGCTGGATATCAACCCTGATCTGTGGTTCTTCGCCTGCCATTTCGAAGGCGATCCGGTGATGCCGGGCTGCCTGGGTCTGGACGCCATGTGGCAACTGGTCGGTTTCTTCCTGGGCTGGCAAGGCCTGCCGGGCCGCGGCCGTGCGCTGGGTTCGGGCGAAGTGAAATTCTTCGGCCAGGTGCTGCCGACCGCCAAGAAAGTCACTTACAACATTCATATCAAACGCGTCCTCAAGGGCAAGCTGAACATGGCCATCGCCGATGGTTCGGTCAGTGTCGACGGACGCGAAATCTACACCGCCGAAGGCCTGCGCGTCGGCGTGTTCACCTCCACTGACAACTTCTAAGGGTTATTCGCATGCGCCGCGTCGTTATCACTGGTCTGGGCATCGTTTCGTGCCTGGGCAATGACAAAGAGACCGTCTCCGCTAACCTGCGTGCAAGCCGCCCTGGCATCCGGTTCAACCCGGAATATGCTGAAATGGGTCTGCGTAGCCAGGTTTCCGGCTCCATCGACCTCAACCTTGAAGAGCTGATCGATCGCAAGATCTATCGCTTCGTCGGCCATGCAGCGGCTTACGCCTACCTGGCCATGAAAGACGCGATCACTGACTCCGGTCTGACCGAAGAGCAGGTGTCCAACCCGCGCACCGGTCTGATCGCCGGCTCCGGCGGTGCTTCCACGCTGAACCAGATGGAAGCGCTGGACATCCTCCGCGAGAAAGGCGTGAAGCGCGTTGGCCCGTACCGTGTAACGCGGACCATGAGCAGCACCGTTTCCGCTTGCCTGGCCACACCGTTCAAGATCAAGGGCCTGAACTATTCCATCGCATCTGCCTGCGCCACCAGTGCTCACTGCATCGGTACCGCCATGGAGCAGATCCAGATGGGCAAGCAGGACATCGTCTTCGCCGGTGGTGGTGAAGAAGAGCACTGGAGCCAGTCGTTCCTGTTTGACGCGATGGGCGCCCTGTCCAGCAAGCGCAACGACACCCCGGAACAAGCTTCCCGCGCCTACGACAAGGACCGCGACGGTTTCGTCATCGCTGGCGGCGGCGGCATGGTTGTCGTCGAAGAACTGGAACACGCTCTGGCCCGTGGCGCGAAGATCTACGCCGAGATCGTTGGCTACGGCGCAACGTCCGACGGCTACGACATGGTTGCCCCGAGCGGCGAAGGCGCGATCCGCTGCATGCAGCAGGCGCTGTCCACCGTCGATACCCCGATCGATTACCTGAATACCCACGGCACTTCGACTCCGGTCGGCGACGTCGCGGAGATGAAAGGTGTGCGTGAAGTGTTCGGCGACAAGGCTCCGGCAATCAGCTCGACCAAGAGCTTGTCCGGTCACTCCCTGGGCGCTGCCGGCGTGCACGAAGCGATCTACTGCATGCTGATGATGGAAGGCAACTTCATCGCCGGCTCCGCCAACATCGACGAGCTCGACCCGGAAGTGGCCGATCTGCCGGTGCTGACCAAGACCCGCGAAAACGCCACCATCAACACCGTGATGAGCAACAGCTTCGGCTTCGGCGGCACCAACGCCACGCTGGTGCTGAAGCGCTGGGAAGGCAAATAATTCCCCGCTGCTGAGCCACACATGAAACGCCCCGACTGGTTCGGGGCGTTTTTTTCGTCTGCAGAAAATAGCAGGTACACCGCAAAACCTGTGGGAGCGAGCCTGCTCGCGAATGCGATATTGATCGTTCCCACGCGGAGCGTGGAAACGATCAAAGACAGGGATCCAGAGCGTTCTGGAGATGAAACTTCTGTCATGAAACTTACTGCCCTGCGACCGAATGTCGCGGTTTACGCGGCCTCCAGCTTTGTTGCGAAATCCGCAACAACACCTTGCGCCAATCGGCAGTTTACTTAGCTGACTAACAAATCCTATAACAGAGTCCTGCACATGCCTTGCTGCAGAAACCTGAAAAAATTGGAGCTAGCAGATGACTGTAAAAGTAACTGAACGCGACGATTCACACATGTCCCACGAAGGCCTGGCCGCCGGCATCCGTATCTGGGATGTGCATCAACAAGATTTGCTGGTCGGCATGTTCCACAACGAGATCGATGCCCACAACTACAAGGCCGAACTGGAAGTGCAGGAACAGCAACGAGAACTGAAGTCCGCCTGAGGCAACCACAGCATTGAAAACGACAAGCCCCGCCATGAGCGGGGTTCGTCGTTGTTACAGCCGTGGATTTACCACATCAGATCGTCAGGGATCTGGTACGCCGCGTACGGATCGTCCTCAGCGTTGACCTCTTCGGTCTGCACGTTGAGCTGGACGATGCGCTGCGGGTCGCGCTCCTGGATCTTCAGCGCCGCTTCACGGGGAATCACTTCATAGCCGCCGTTGTGGTGCACGATCGCCAGCGAACCGCTGCTGAGCTTGTTGCGCATCAGCGTGTTGACCGAGATGCGCTTGACCTTCTTGTCGTCGACAAAGTTGTAGTAGTCCTCGGTGGTCAGCTTGGGCAGACGCGAGACTTCAATCAACTGCTTGACCTGCGCGGCGCGGGCCTTGGCCTCGGCCTTCTCCTGCTGCTGACGATTCAGCTCCTGGTCGCGCTTGACCTTCTCGGCCATGGCTTCCTGGGCAGCGCGCTGCTGCGAATCGTCCAGCTCGGCCTGGCCTTTGTGGGCCAGGCGCTGTTGCTTCTGCTTGTCTTTGCTGACCTGTTTGGCCTGCTTTTGGTTGACCAGGCCTGCTTTGAGCAACTGGTCGCGAAGGGAAAGGCTCATCAATGCTTACTCACTTGGGCAACGGCTCAGCCACAGCTGGGCTCATTCTTTTCCTGGCGTTTGGCTTCGCCCCACAGGGCGTCCAACTCTTCGAGGGTGCAATCTTCCATGGGACGGTGGGTGTCGCGCAATGCCTGTTCGATAAAACGGAAACGTCTTTCAAACTTGCCATTGGCGCCGCGCAAGGCGGTTTCCGGATCGACCTTCAGATGCCGGGCCAGATTGACCACGGAAAACAGCAGGTCGCCGATCTCGTCGGCCACGGCTACCGGGTCATTTTCCGACATCGCCTCGAGCACTTCATCGAGCTCTTCGCGCACCTTGTCGAGCACTGGCAAAGCGTCCGGCCAGTCGAAACCGACCTGCCCGGCGCGCTTCTGCAACTTGGCCGAGCGCGACAGTGCCGGCAAGGTGGCCGGCACATCGTCGAGCAGGGACAACTGCTCGGGCGCCGATGCTTTCTCGGCGCGCTCTTCGGCCTTGATCTCTTCCCAGCGCTGCTTGACCTGCTCTTCGCTCAAGCGCGGCACGTCGAGCGGCGCGTAGAGATCGCCAGTGGGGAATACGTGGGGATGACGGCGGATCAGTTTGCGCGTGATGCTGTCGATCACCCCGGCGAATTCGAACCGCCCTTCTTCCTTGGCCAACTGGCTGTAATACACCACCTGAAACAGCAGATCGCCTAACTCGCCCTGCAAATGGTCGAGATCGCCACGCTCGATGGCATCCGCCACTTCATAGGCTTCTTCGAGAGTGTGCGGGACGATAGAGGCGTAGGTCTGCTTGATGTCCCACGGGCAACCGAACTGCGGATCACGCAGACGGGACATCAGGTGGAGCAGGTCTTCGAGTGAATACGTCATTTATCTGTCTCACCACAAAATCCTGTGGGAGCTGGCTTGCCAGCGATTGCATCACCTCGACTCTCCTGAGAGACCGAGTTGTCTGCATCGCTGGCAAGCCAGCTCCCACATGGGATCAGAGTCATCTTCACGGGGTACGGTTACGCCGCGTTTCGATGATGTTCGGCAATTGCGAAATCCGCCCCAGCAGCCGCCCGAGCGCATCCAGACCGGGGATCTCGATGGTCAGCGACATCAGCGCAGTGTTGTCTTCCTTGTTCGAGCGGGTGTTGACCGCCAGCACGTTGATGCGCTCGTTGAGCAGCACCTGCGAGACGTCACGCAGCAGCCCGGAACGATCGTAGGCGCGGATGATGATGTCCACCGGATAGGTGAGCACCGGCACTGGCCCCCAGCTGACCTGAATGATCCGCTCCGGCTCGCGCCCGCCCAGCTGCAGTACCGAGGCGCAGTCCTGACGGTGAATGCTCACGCCACGGCCCTGGGTGATGTAACCGACGATCGCATCGCCCGGCAGCGGCTGGCAGCAGCCGGCCATCTGCGTCATCAGGTTGCCGACGCCCTGGATCTGAATATCGCCGCGCTTGCCCGGTTTGTAACCGGTGGCCTTGCGCGGGATCAGTTCCAGTTGCTCGTTGCCGCGCTCCGGTTCGACCAGTTGCTGCGCAAGGTTGACCAGATGCGCCTGACGCAGGTCGCCGGCGCCGAGGGCAGCGAACATGTCTTCGGCGGTTTTCATGTTGGCCTTTTCGGCCAGCTTGTCGAAATCCACCGCGGGCAGCCCGAGGCGAGTGAGTTCGCGCTCGATCAGGGTTTTACCGGCCGCAACGTTCTGATCACGAGCCTGCAACTTGAACCAGTGAACGATCTTCGCCCGCGCCCGCGAGGTGGTCACGTAACCGAGGTTCGGGTTCAGCCAGTCGCGGCTCGGCGTGCCGTGCTTGCTGGTGATGATCTCGACCTGCTCGCCGGTCTGCAGGCTGTAGTTCAGCGGGACGATACGGCCGTTGATCTTCGCGCCCCGGCAGTTGTGGCCGATTTCGGTGTGCACGCGATAGGCAAAATCCAGCGGCGTTGCGCCTTTCGGCAAGTCGATGGCGTGACCGTCGGGAGTGAAGATGTAGACCCGGTCGGGCTCGATGTCGACGCGCAGTTGTTCGGCCAGACCGCCGATATCACCGAGTTCTTCGTGCCATTCGAGGACCTGACGCAGCCAGGAAATTTTCTCTTCGTAATGGTTCGAGCCGGATTTGACGTCGGTGCCCTTGTAGCGCCAATGCGCGCAGACGCCGAGTTCGGCTTCTTCGTGCATCGAATGGGTACGGATCTGCACCTCGAGGACCTTGCCTTCCGGGCCGATCACCGCCGTGTGCAGCGAGCGGTAGCCGTTCTCTTTCGGGTTGGCGATGTAGTCGTCGAATTCTTTCGGGATGTGCCGCCACAGGGTGTGGACGATACCGAGCGCGGTGTAGCAGTCGCGCATTTCCGGCACTAGCACGCGCACCGCGCGAACGTCGTAGATCTGGCTGAACTCCAGACCCTTGCGCTGCATTTTGCGCCAGATCGAGTAGATGTGTTTGGCCCGGCCGCTGATGTCGGCGTCGACGCCGGTGGCCTGCAGTTCGTCCTTGAGCTGGGTCATCACGTCGCTGATGAAACGCTCGCGATCCAGCCGCCGCTCATGCAGCAACTTGGCGATCTGCTTGTATTGATCGGGTTCGAGATAGCGGAAGGACAAGTCCTCCAGCTCCCATTTGATGTGACCGATGCCGAGGCGATGGGCCAGCGGTGCGTAGATGTCGAAGACTTCGCGAGCAACGCGGTTGCGCTTTTCATCGTCGGCGGTTTTCACCGCACGGATGGCGCAGGTGCGTTCGGCCAGTTTGATCAGCGCAACGCGCACGTCATCGACCATGGCCACAAGCATCTTGCGCAGGTTCTCGACCTGCCCTTGCGTGCCCATGACCATCGACTGCCGTGGGCTGAGGCTGGCGCTGATGGCCGCCATGCGCTGCACGCCGTCGATCAGCTTGGCCACTACCGGACCGAAGCGCTGGCCGACTGCTGCCAGTTCAATCTGGCCCTCACGCACGCCGCGATACAACACGGCGGCGACCAGCGAATCCTGATCGAGCTTGAGGTCGGCGAGGATCTCGGCGATCTCCAGGCCCGTGCTGAAACTGCCGGAGCCTTCGGCCCACAGGTTCTTCTTCGCATTGGACTGCTGTTCGGCCTCGCGGGCGAACTCGCAGGCCTCTTTCAAGGCCTCGCGATCCAGTGCCAGATCGACACTGACCGCGTGATCGAGCCAGGCCTCGAGATTGATACTGCCGTCGGTGTTGATCGGCTGGTGTGCTCTCACCTGTACCATGCTGCTTTACCTTCCCTACGACGCAGATTCAATGCGTCAAATCGCTGATCCTCGGTGTCCGTTCGCGCTCGCGGGGCTCAGGCGAGCGCTGCGCGGACAGATCAGGCGGATTCAGACGAGCCGTCCTGGCTCGCTTCAAATAACGCCATGGCCTCGACATGTGCCGTCTGAGGAAACATATCGAGAATCCCGGCACGTTTTAACCGGTAGCCCTGCTTGATCAATTCCTGCGTGTCGCGCGCCAGCGTGGCCGGGTTGCACGACACATATACCAACCGCCTGGCACCCAGGGTCGCGAGCTTGCGCACCACCTCGAAAGCACCGTCACGCGGTGGGTCCAAGAGTACCGCAGAAAAGCCGTTTCCGATCCACTGGGCATCGGTCAAAGGCTGGGATAAATCGGCTTGAAAAAACTTTGTGTTATGCAAATTGTTACTGACGGCGTTGGCAGCGGCCCGCTCGACCATGGTCTGCACGCCCTCCACCGCCACCACTTCACGGACGCTTTTGGCCAGCGGTAGCGCAAAATTTCCCAACCCGCAAAACAGGTCGAGCACGCGTTCTTCAGCCGTCGGTTTCAGCCAGTCCAGCGCCTGGGCGATCATCGCTTCGTTGACCCCGGCGTTGACCTGAACAAAGTCTCCCGGTCGGTAAGCCAGCTCGAGATTCCACTCTTCAAGGCGATAACCGAGGCTCTGACCGGCCTCGACCGGTTGCGGTTCACCTTCGCCATGCAGCCACAATTGCGCCTCATGAAACTGGCAGAAATCCTTGAGAATCGTCAGATCCGCTTCGGACAACGGCGACATGTGCCGCAGCAATACCGCCAGCGACGAACCACTGAACAACTCGACATGGCCCAGCGCCTGCGGTTTGCTCAGGCGCCGCAGCATCTCCGGCAAACGGGTCATGATCGGTTGCAAGGGTTGTACCAGCACCGGACATTCGCTGATCGCGACGATGTCCTGACTGCCGGCAGCGCGAAAACCCACTTCGAGCTTCTTCGCTTTCATGTCCCAGCGCACGGCGATCCGCGCGCGCCGACGGTAACCGAATTCCGGGCCGGTCAGCGGCGCTGCCCACTCTTCAGGTTCGACACCGGCCACCCGCGACAATTGCTCGGCGAGCATGCGTTGTTTGAGGGCAAGCTGTTCGGTATGGGGCAAGTGCTGAACGCTGCAACCGCCACAGCGGCCGAAGTGTGGGCATGCTGCCGGGCGACGCAATTCGCTGGCAGTGAAGACGCGCTCGGTGCGTGCTTCGACCACTTTGCCGTGGGCGCCGAGCACCCGCGCTTCGACCTCTTCACCGGCGAGGGCGCCGAGGACGAACCAGGTTTTGCCTTCGAAAAACGCGATACCGCGACCGTCATTGGCCAGGCGCTCGATACTCAAGCGCTGCTTTTTGCCGGTCGGGATCTGTGGCGCCTTGCTGCCGCCGGTGGGCTGGAAGCGCAGGCCTCTTTCGTGTTTGGCCATCAGTTGGGCGCGTCGAAAATGCCGGTCGACAGGTAACGGTCGCCACGGTCGCAGATGATCGCGACGATCACCGCGTTTTCAACTTCTTTGGACAAGCGCAGCATCGCCGCCACCGCACCGCCGGAGGACACGCCGCAGAAGATGCCTTCTTCGCGGGCCAGACGCCGGGTGACGTCCTCGGCCTCGCTCTGCGCCATGTCGACGATACGATCGACGCGGTCAGCCTGATAGATCTTCGGCAGGTATTCCTGCGGCCAGCGGCGGATGCCGGGAATGGCCGAGCCTTCCATCGGTTGCAGGCCGACGATCTGCACGCTGTCGCTCTGCTCTTTGAGGTAGCGCGACACGCCCATGATGGTGCCGGTGGTGCCCATCGAACTGACGAAATGGGTGATGCTGCCCTGGGTCTGACGCCAGATTTCCGGGCCGGTGGTGGTGTAGTGCGCTTCGGGGTTGTCGCCATTGGCGAACTGGTCGAGCACCTTGCCACGGCCTTCGGCTTCCATACGCTGGGCCAGATCGCGGGCGCCTTCCATGCCCTCTTCCTGAGTCACCAGGATCAGCTCGGCGCCATACGCGGTCATCGCCGCTTTGCGCTCGGCGCTGGAGTTGTCCGGCATGATCAGGATCATCTTGTAACCCTTGATCGCAGCGGCCATCGCCAGCGCGATACCGGTATTGCCGGAGGTCGCCTCGATCAGCGTATCGCCGGGATTGATCTGCCCGCGCAACTCGGCGCGAGTGATCATCGACAACGCCGGGCGGTCCTTGACCGAACCCGCCGGGTTGTTCCCTTCGAGCTTGAGCAAAAGGGTGTTGCTGGTGGCGCCGGGCAGGCGCTGCAAACGCACCAGCGGCGTGTTGCCGACGCAATCGGCGATGGTTGGGTACTGCAAGGTCATGGCGTATTCGCAATCCAGACGTGCGGGGGCGCCTATCATACCGGCAAACCCGCGCAGGCCATATCACGCAAAGTGCGGTGCTTATGGTTTATGGGAATAAGGGACAACAGTCCAACCAGTGGTGAGACATTTAAGTTCGCCAGACTTCATCTGCAGCGATGCGGATGGCCTCATCGCTGGCAAGCCAGCTCCCACAGAGACCGAGTCTTCACACGATTTGTGTTTGGCAGAAACTCCCTGTGGGAGCTGGCTTGCCAGCGATAGCGCCAGTCGGTGCGACACCATCATCCGCCCGCAAGCGCAAATTCAGTCGCAGCCCCGCCCCGGCATTTTCCGCCCAGAGCATCCCGCCCTGGCGCTGCACAGCGTTGCGGGCAATGCTCAAGCCCAGGCCAAACCCGCCATCCCCCGGCCTCGATCCATCCAATCGAATAAACGGCGAAAAGATCCGCTGCAGATCTTCGTCAGCCACGCCGCCGCCCTGATCCTCCAGCCACAAATGCCAATACTCGCCATCACGCCGTGCATCGAGACGCACAATCCCGCCCTCGGGCGAGTGACGAATGGCATTGCGCAGGATGTTTTCCAGCGCTTGCGCGAGGGTATTGAGGTTGCCGCGCACCCAACACGAAGCTTCGACCGAGCATTGCAATTGCAGGCTCGGCCAGCCGCTTTCATAGCAGGCGTTGTCGGTGAGCATTTCCCACAGCGCCTGAATCTGGATCGCTTCATCCGGCAACGGCGAGCGGTCGGTGTCGAGCCAGGCCAGTTGCAGGGTGTCTTCGACCAGCCGCTGCATGCCGTCGACCTCGCGGCCGATGCGTTCGCGCAATTGCGCCAGGCCCTGTTCGCTTTCACTGGCCACGCGCAGGCGGCTCAGCGGCGTGCGCAGTTCGTGAGACAGGTCGCGCAACAACTGCTGTTGCAGGGCGACTGTGCTTTGCAGGCGCTCGGACATGGAATCGAAGGCCCGCGCCAGCTCACCGAGTTCATCCGGGCGCTGGGTGATGCCGCTCGACAGGCGCACATTCAATTGATCGGCACGCCAGGCATTGGCCTGTTCGCGCAGGTTGTTCAGCGGCACCACCAACAGGCGATACAGACCGACGCAGAGCAACAGAGTGAACAACCCGGGAATTACGCCGTTGGTGATCACCCGCCAGAACACCCGGTATTTGCCTGGCACAAAACGTTCAGGCAGCTCGATGACGAGGATGCCGGCGGCCGGATCCTGAGGGAACGGTACCCTCAGCCAAGGTCGGCCCTTCTTGTGGATCGGCCAGTCGAGGCCGCGCAAAAGGTCAGGTGCTGCACCTCTGCCGCGTTCAACGGCTGGCTGCTCAGCGACTGCAAATCAGCGCCGATCACGCCGACCCAACTGGCCTCGCGCAATTCCATGCTCTGCAACCAGTCATCGACGCCATTGCGCCCGCCGCGCTGCCACGCCTGTTCGGCTTGCGCGGCATAACGGCTGAGGGTGCTGCGCGCGTCACTGGAGAGGAACTGGTTGCGCTCCTCCATGTAGCGACCCCACGACCAGCTCAACCAGATCATCAGCAGACAGAACGCCACCAACAGGCACGCCAGTTTCCAGAACAGCGAATGCCGCCCCGGCAGTTCAGACAGTTTCATCGGCGGCACTCAAAACGTAGCCCTTGCCCCACACCGTACGCACTTCGCGCTCGGTGTAACCGATGGCTTTGAGTTTGCGGCGGATCTGGCTGATGTGCATGTCGAGGCTGCGGTCGTGCGCGGCATAGCCGCGTTGCAATACGTGCTGATAAAGGAAGGCTTTGCTCAGCACTTCTTCGTTGTTGCGGTGCAGGGTTTCCAGCAGACGGAATTCGCTGCGGGTCAGCCCGGCGGCTTGCTGGCGGAAGAACACGTCGCAGTTATCATCGTCGAAACGCAGGGTGCCGCTGACGACCGCAGGGGCGACAGCGGGCGGGCGCCGATCCAGCGCAACCCGGCGCAGGATCGCTTCGATGCGCACATGCAGCTCGGCCATGCTGAACGGCTTGGGCAGATAGTCATCGGCGCCGAGGCGGAAACCGCTGATGCGATCAGCCTCGGCACCCAGCGCCGACATCAGCAACACCGGCGTCGAATGGCTCTGCCGCAATTGCGTCAACAACTGCAGACCATCGAGCCCCGGCAGCAGAATATCCATCAGCACCACGTCGAAAGGCTGGCGCTGGGCGATGTTCAGACCTTCCTGGCCGTTCTGGCACCAGGTCACCTGAAAACCGCTGCGGCCCAGATGCTCGTGCACGTACGCGCCGAGGACCGGATCGTCTTCAATGGAAAGAATGCGTGGCTGGCCAACGGAAACAGGAGTCATGAGTATCTGCAAGTAATTCTCAGTTGGCGGATTATTCAAGATTGTCCGACAGCGGGCAACACAAGCTTGGCCTGTCGGACGAACGAGTGCCTGGGCGGCGCTGCATTTTCCGCAAGATTGCCCGCCTGCAAATCGCTACACTGCGCCCATGTCGCGTGCCGGATGCACGCATGTGTCAACAGATCAGCGGGATGCGGGAGATAGGCGTGCTCAAGAAACTGGGAATCAAAGGTCGCGTGCTGTTGCTGACCTTGTTGCCGACCAGCCTGATGGCGCTGGTGCTGGGTGGCTATTTCACCTGGACGCAGCAGACCGACCTGCAGAGCCAATTGATGCAGCGCGGCGAAATGATCGCCGAGCAACTGGCGCCACTGGTCGCGCCGGCGATGGGCCACGGTGACGCCGACCTGCTTGAACGCATCGCCACCCAGTCCCTTGAACAACCCGACGTGCGCGCGGTGACCTTCCTCGCGGCGGACCGCTCGCCTCTGGCCCACGCCGGCCCGACCATGCTCAATCAGGCACCGAGCGGCGACAGCGCGCTGCTGCAGCGACGCAGCGGCAATGACGCGACGCGCTACCTCATGCCAGTGTTCGGCAAGCACCGCAACCTCGCCGGTGAAATCATTCCCGAAGAATCCGAACGGCTGCTCGGCTGGGTCGAGCTGGAGCTGTCGCACAACGGCATGTTGCTGCGCGGCTATCGCAGCCTGTTCGCCAGCCTGCTGCTGATCGCCGCCGGACTGGCCGGTGCCGCCCTCCTCGCGTTGCGCATGGGCCGCACCATCAATCGTCCGCTGAGCCAGATCAAACAAGCGGTCGCCCAGCTCAAGGACGGTCATCTGGAAACCCGCTTGCCGCCCCTCGGCAGCCAGGAACTGGACGAACTGGCCTCGGGCATCAACCGCATGGCCGGCACCCTGCAGAACGCTCGCGAAGAATTGCAACACAGCGTCGATCAGGCCACCGAAGACGTGCGGCAGAATCTGGAAACCATCGAGATCCAGAACATCGAACTGGACCTGGCGCGCAAAGAGGCGCTGGAAGCCAGCCGGATCAAATCCGAATTTCTCGCCAACATGAGCCACGAGATCCGCACGCCGCTCAACGGCATTCTCGGCTTCACTCACCTGTTGCAGAAAAGCGAACTGACCCCGCGCCAGCTCGACTATCTGGGCACCATCGAAAAGTCCGCCGACAGCCTGTTGGGAATCATCAACGAGATTCTCGACTTCTCGAAAATCGAGGCCGGCAAACTGGTGCTCGATCACATTCCGTTCAATCTCCGTGATCTGTTGCAAGACACCCTGACCATTCTCGCCCCGGCGGCGCACGCCAAGCAGCTCGAACTGGTCAGTCTGGTCTATCGCGATACGCCGCTGTCGCTGGTCGGCGATCCGCTGCGCCTGAAGCAGATCCTCACCAATCTGGTCAGCAACGCGATCAAGTTCACCCGCGAAGGCACTATCGTCGCCCGGGCGATGCTCGAAGAAGAACATGAAGACAGCGTGCAGTTGCGCATCAGCATTCAGGACACGGGCATCGGCCTGTCGAGTCAGGATGTTCGCGCGCTGTTCCAGGCCTTCAGTCAGGCCGACAATTCATTGTCACGTCAGCCCGGCGGCACCGGTCTGGGGCTGGTGATATCCAAACGACTGATAGAACAGATGGGCGGCGAGATCGGCGTCGACAGTACTCCGGGCGAAGGTTCGGAATTCTGGATCAGCCTCAGTCTGCCGAAGACTCGCGACGATGCCGAGGACCTGCCCGCCGCGCCACTGCTCGGGCGCCGCGTGGCGGTGCTGGAAAATCACGAACTGGCGCGTCAGGCCTTGCAGCATCAACTGGAAGACTGCGGCCTCGACGTCACTCCGTTCAACACCCTGGAAAGCCTGAGCAATGGCGTTACCGGCGCGCATCAGACCGATCAGGCGATTGATCTGGCGGTGATCGGCATCACCAGCAACGACATGCTCCCGGAACGCTTGAACCAGCACATCTGGGACCTCGAACACCTCGGCTGCAAAGTGCTGGTGCTGTGCCCGACCACCGAGCAGACGCTGTTCCATTTGTCGGTGCCCAACCCGCACAGCCAGCTTCAAGCCAAACCGGCGTGTACGCGCAAATTGCGCCGGGCCTTGGCCGATCTGGTCAATCCGCGCCAGACCCGCAGCGAACCGGGCGAACCGCTGTCGAGCCGTGCGCCGCGCGTGCTGTGTGTCGACGACAACCCGGCCAATCTGTTGCTGGTGCAAACCCTGCTCGAAGACATGGGCGCCCGCGTACTCGCAGTGGAAAGCGGTTACGCGGCAGTCAAAGCGGTACAGAGCGAATCTTTCGATCTGGTGTTGATGGACGTGCAGATGCCGGGCATGGACGGTCGCCAGACCACCGAAACCATTCGCCAGTGGGAAAGCGAGCGGCATTGCACGCCGCTGCCGATTGTTGCGCTTACTGCCCACGCCATGGCCAACGAAAAACGCGCGCTGCTGCAAAGCGGCATGGACGACTACCTGACCAAACCGATCAGCGAGCGGCAACTGGCACAAGTGGTGTTGAAGTGGACCGGACTGGCCCTGCGCAATCAGGCGCCGGAGCGCAGCGGCGACAGCGCGGCGAGTCAGCAGGAACTGCCAGTGCTTGATCACGAGGAAGGCTTGCGCCTGGCGGCGGGCAAGGCCGATCTGGCGGCGGACATGCTGGCCATGCTGCTGGCCTCGCTGGAAGCCGACCGCGAAGCGATTCGCGCCGCGCGTGACAGTCACGACCAGAATGCTCTGCTCGAACGCGTGCACCGGTTGCACGGCGCAACCCGTTATTGCGGCGTGCCACAACTGCGCGCCGCCTGCCAGCGCAGCGAAACCCTGCTCAAGCAGGACGATCCGAAAGCCGCCGCCGCACTGGATGAACTGGAGCGTTCGATCAATCGACTTGCGGCGCAGGCGCGCATCAGCGCCTGATCCACGGCAAGGCACGGCGCGCGCAAAGCGCTACAGTTGTCGCGGGCCATTGCGGCCCGCGTCGATGTTCCAGGAGGATTCATGCGCACGATCATTTTCAGTAGCCAGACCTACGACCGCGACAGCTTCCTCGCCGCCGACTGCCCGGCCGGGCTTGAACTGCACTTTCAAGCGGCGCGACTGAGCCGCGATACGGCGGCGTTGGCCGAACAGCACGAAGTGGTCTGCGCGTTCATCAATGACGACCTCAGCGCCCCGGTGCTGGAACGCCTTGCTGCTGGTGGCACGCGGCTGATTGCCTTGCGTTCGGCGGGTTACAACCATGTCGACCTGCCGGCGGCGAAACGCCTCGGCCTAGCCGTGGTGCGTGTGCCGGCCTACTCGCCGCACGCCGTGGCCGAACATGCGGTGGCGCTGATCCTCGCCCTCAATCGTCGCTTGCACCGTGCCTACAACCGCACCCGCGAAGGCGATTTCAGCCTGCATGGCCTGACCGGTTTCGATCTGGTTGGCAAGACCGTCGGCATCGTCGGCACCGGGCAGATCGGCGCAACGTTCGCAAAAATCATGCATAGCTTCGGCTGTGATTTGCTGGCTTACGATCCGTATCCCAATCCCGACGTGCTGGCGTTGGGCGCACGTTACCTGAGCCTGCCGGAGTTGCTCGCAGAGTCGCGGATCATCAGCCTGCATTGCCCGCTCAACGAGCAAAGCAAACACCTGATCAATCGCCAGTCATTGGCGCGCATGCAACCGGGGGCGATGCTGATCAATACCGGGCGCGGTGGTCTGGTGGACACGCCGGCGCTGATCGACGCACTGAAGGACGGCCAACTCGGGTATCTGGGGCTGGATGTTTATGAGGAAGAAGCCCAACTGTTTTTCGAGGACCGCTCCGACCTGCCGTTGCAGGACGATGTGCTGGCGCGGCTGCTGACGTTTCCCAACGTGATCATCACCGCGCATCAGGCGTTCCTGACGCGCGAGGCGCTGGGCGCGATCGCCGCGACCACCCTGCACAACATCGCGACCTGGGCGGCGGGGGCGCCGCAGAACCAGGTCGAGGGTTGAAGCGCTTACTTGGACAGCGAAGACGCCAGGATCAGCAAGCCCAGCCAGCCGAAACCGAGCAGGCGCTGCTTGCTGGAGTGGCCGCTGCGCAGCAGGAACCAGACAAAAAACGCTGGTAACAGAAACACCATGATTTTCAGCCAGCCTTCCACCGGACGGCTGCCATCTGCGTTGAGCGGTTGTTGTACCTGGCGTGCCTGTTCCGCAGCCTGCTGACGACGGCGACGCCCTGCTGCCGCCGGCATCACTTTGGGTAAAGGCTCGGACACTGGTGGCGCAACCGCCTCGGGCACAGCCTTGTTGCGAGGCAAGCTGCCGAAGGAAATCGTCGAGATCTGCGCCGCTGCCGCAGTGGATTGCGCCTGCATGGCGGCGTGTTCGGCCATCGGCGCGCCGCAGTGAATGCACACCAGCGCTTCGGAACTGATGCTCCGCTTGCATTCATAACATTCGATCAGCGCCATGTTCCGTTCCTTCAGATTCGGGGGCCGGCAGTTTGCCATGACTGTGCTCTCATTTGAACCGGATCGAAGGTCGCACGCGCGCATCATTCTGCAATCGAGCCCGTGCTAGCATGTCGCGCATATTTGGAGGACCCATGGTCGAACACGATTTCCGCTACACCCTGATGAACCCGCAACACACCCTCACCGAATGCCGCGCCCTGGTTCCGGGCCGCTATCAGGTGACCGGCAACGGTGGCTCGATCCGTATTGGCGATGCCCTGCTGGTCACGCTCAAAGGCAGCAAGGATTTGTCCATGCGCCTGACCGTCGACACCGTCCGCCACCTGATCAACCCGCCAGGCCAATGGACCGCAATGACCACTGGCCCGGTGTTTGGCGAACTGGCGATTCACACCTGGCAGGTCAACTGCGACAGCTGCGCGAAAGAGCTGAGCTTTGAATTTGCCGTGGATGCCAAGCTGGGCAAGACCGCCGAGAAACCCGCCGCCACCGCGCGCATCGCCGAGCTCGGCTGGAAAGCCGTGGGCGACAAGCACCTGTGCCCGAAATGCCAGGAGCCTGCGTGATGAAACGGCTTGCCCTGACCGCACTGATCGGTGTCGGCCTGGTTGGTTGTGCCGCAGAGCCGGTGCAACTGCAGCACAACCGCAGCTACATCCTGGAATGGATCGGCGAGCGGCCACTGATGGATTACAGCCATCTGACTGTGACCCTCGGCGATGACGGCCGCGCTTATGGCAACGGTGGCTGCAACCATTGGTTCGCGCCTTATACGCAGGACGGCGACAAGCTGACCTTTGGCAAGATCGGCAAGACCCGCAAACTCTGCGCCCCGGCGCTGATGGAGCAGGAACAACGGTTCTTGCAGGCGCTGGAAAAAATCGAGCGCTGGGACATTTCGCCGATCGAGCAGGTGCGCTTCTGGCCGGCTGAAGGCAAGCCATTGCGCTGGTGGCTGGAAGAGGGCTGAGCCCCTTCTTTGCCCGCAGGGGACCTGTGGCGAGGGGATTCATCCCCTCGCCACAGGTTACTTGTTCCGCAACGCCTCCAGCTTCGCCATGACCCTGCCGCCGTCTGCTCGCCCAGCAATTGTTCACGCACCTTGCCCTTGTCATCGATGATGAACGTCACCGGCAGCGCTTCACTGCGCGGCAGGTCGAACAGCTCGGCCGGATCCTGCGCCAGCACGGTGAACTTGATGCCGAGTTTTTCACTCGCCTCTTTCAATTCCGCGCCCTGCACGTTGTCGAAGTTGACCCCGAACACCCCGACATTCTTGCTCTTGAGCTCATCAGCCAAATGATTCAGCTCAGGAATTTCCGTGCGGCACGGGCCACACCACTCGGCCCAGTAATTGAGCACCACCCATTGTTTATCCAGACGTTCGGACGCAACCTTCTGGCCGTTCTGGTCGATGCCGTAATCATTGCCGCAGCCCCCAGCATCAACGCCCCGAGAATCGTCAATGCCGCTGCCAATCGCCGTGTCATGTCGTGTTCCTTGTGAAAATTCGAAAGCGCCTGCGACCCATCGCCTCTGACGGTTCTGGATTGCGCGCCGCACAGTTAGAATAGCCGCCACTTTACGCCAGAAGCGACCCGCCATGACCGATCTGACGCTTTATCACAATCCGCGCTGTTCGAAATCCCGCGGCGCGCTGGAACTGCTCGAAGCCCGCGGCTTGACTCCGACTGTCGTGCGCTACCTGGAAACGCCGCTCAGCGCCGCGCAGATCAAGGCCTTGCTCGGCAAACTCGGGATCAGTGCGCGGCAGTTGTTGCGCAGCGGTGAAGAGGAATACAAAACCCTGAACCTGGCGGACGCCAGCCTCAGCGAACAGCACCTGATCGACGCCATCGCTGCGCACCCGAAACTCATGGAGCGGCCGATTCTCGAAGTCGGTGACAAGGCCGTCATCGGTCGCCCGCCGGAAAACGTGCTGGAGTTGTTGCCATGAGCACGCCGTACATTCTGGTTCTCTATTACAGCCGCAACGGTTCGACCAACGAGATGGCCCGGCAAATCGCCCGTGGCATCGAGCAGGCCGGAATGGAAGCGCGTTTGCGCACAGTGCCGGCGATTTCCACCGAATGCGAAGCGGTGGCCGCGGAGATTCCCGATGAGGGCGCGCTCTACGCCAGCCTCGATGATCTGAAAAACTGCGCCGGCCTCGCCTTGGGCAGTCCGACGCGTTTCGGCAACATGGCCGCGCCGCTCAAGTACTTCCTCGACGGCACCAGCAACCTCTGGCTGACTGGCGCGCTGGTCGGCAAACCGGCCGGTGTGTTCACCTCCACCGCCAGCCTGCACGGCGGTCAGGAAACCACGCTGTTGTCGATGATGCTGCCGCTGTTGCATCACGGCATGTTGATCACCGGCCTGCCCTACAGCGAATCGGCCCTGCTCGAAACCGAAGGTGGCGGCACGCCTTACGGCGCCAGCCATCACGCTGGTGCCGACGGCAAGAGTGGCCTGGATCAACACGAAATGGCGCTGTGTCGCGCACTCGGTCTGCGTCTGGCGAAAACCGCGCAGAAACTGGTGAGCTGATGGCGAAGAAGCCGAAAGTTCTGCCCTCGGTGGCGTGGCTTGAGCCACGGGTCAAGGCGATGCGCGTGCTCAGCCTGCTGAGCTTTTTCGCCCTCGCCGGCTTGCTGGCCGCTTATTATCTGCTGTTCGCCGACCTGCATGGCGCGCGGCCGTGGGTGATTCTGCTGGTCGAGCTGATCCCGTGGCTGGTCCTCGCCCCGGCGATGATCATGGGCAGCGCCCGTGGTCATTCGTGGATGTGTTTTGTGGTGAACCTGTATTTCATCAAAGGCGCACTGGCGGCGTACGATCCCAACCGGCAGCTGTTCGGCCTGCTGGAAATGGCCGCGAGCCTGGCGGTGTTCTGCTCGGCGCTGCTGTATGTGCGCTGGCGCTATCAGTTGAATCGCAAATTGGCGGGCGAAGGCGAGATCAGCGTCGCCTGACCAAGCGCTTTCGCGAGCAGGCTCGCTCCCACATGATCGTTCCCACGCTCCGCGTGGGAATGCATCCCGTGACGCTCTGCGTCACAGTGGACGCGGAGCGTCCATGGCGGCATTCCCACGCGGAGCATGGGAACGATCGGATTGACTCAATGGTTGACGGTATAGGCGAGCATCATCGAAATCTGGCTCATCGGCCGGCCGCCGCTCTGTTCGTGCCACTGGTTGAAGGCGTTCTGCACCGTTGCCAGATCACGCTGGCTGGTCGGCACTTTGTCGACGATCTTCTGCGCATTCAGCGCCGCGACCACGTCGTAGCTGGGCACGAACGTGTCCTTGCCGACCATGCGCAAAAAGCGTGGCGCCGACAGCCCGCCGAGTTGGTGGCCGTGTTTCTTCAGGTATGTCCACAGGCCGACGATATCGGTCACCGGCCAGTCGGCGATCAGCGCGCCAAAGCTGCCCTTGTCCTTTTCCACATCAAGAATGAACTGCGCATTGCGCGGCACGCTTTTCAGCTTGCCGAGGTGGCGGATGATCCGCGCGTCCTGCATCAGCCGCTCCAGGTGTTCGGCGCTCATCAGCACGACTTTTTCCGGATCGAACTTGAAGAACACTTCTTCGAACGCCGGCCACTTGGCGTCGACCAGGCTGTGCTTGAGCCCGGCGCGAAAAACCCGCAGGGCCATGGTCGAGAGGTAGCGGTCGTCGCGGATCTTGCGCAGTTGAGCGGGGGTCTTGGGAACGGGCAGATGGGCTTCCAGTTCAGCCGCCGAACCAAAACGGTTCAGACAGTATTCGTGCAGCCACTTGTAATCGCGCATGCCCTCTCCTGAGGTTTGGAAATGAATAACACATGCAGAAGCTGTCCCCTCAACCACAGGGCTCGCTTCTACAGGTTGTGTTTACAGATTGACGACATTGACGAAACGCGAAGCCGCGGTTTCGTCGATCTTCAGGCTGGTGAAGTCGAAAAGGTTGCGGTCGGCCAGTTGCGACGGCACCACGTTCTGCAGGCTGCGGAAAATCGATTCGGTACGGCCCGGAGTCTTGCGGTCCCAGTCCTGGAGCATTTCCTTGACCACCTGGCGTTGCAGGTTTTCCTGTGAGCCGCAGAGGTTGCACGGGATGATCGGGAATTGCTTGAAGTCCGAGTAGGCCTGAATGTCCTTCTCGTTGCAGTACGCCAGCGGACGAATCACCACGTTGCGGCCATCGTCGGCGCGCAGTTTCGGCGGCATCGCTTTCAGGGTGCCGTTGAAGAACATGTTGAGGAAGAACGTTTCGACGATATCGTCGCGGTGGTGACCGAGGGCCATTTTCGTCGCGCCGATTTCGTCAGCGAAGGTGTACAGCGTGCCGCGACGCAGGCGCGAGCACAGCGAGCAGGTGGTCTTGCCTTCCGGCACCAGTTCCTTGACCACCGAGTAAGTGTCCTTCTCGACGATGTGATACTCGATGCCCAGTTCTTTCAGGTAGCCCGGCAGCACGTGCTCGGGAAAGCCCGGCTGTTTCTGGTCCATGTTCACCGCAACGATGTCGAACTTGATCGGTGCAACCTTCTGCAGGTGCATCAGCACGTCGAGCATGGTGTAGCTGTCCTTGCCCCCGGACAGGCAGACCATGACCTTGTCGCCGTCTTCGATCATGTTGAAATCGGCGACCGCTTCGCCGGCCAGGCGGCGCAGGCGCTTTTGCAGTTTGTTCTGGTTGACCGTAAGAGTGCCCATGACGCGAAATCCGTGAGGTGTGACGAAAGGCCGGCATTTTACGCAAAAACCCCAGTAGCGCGAAGCATCTGTGGCGAGGGGATTTATCCCCGCTGGGTTGCGAAGCAGCCCTGAAACCCGAGAACTCGTATCGCCTGACACTGCTCGGTGAATGGCTTGGCGACTGCTGCGCAGCCGAACGGGGATGAATCCCTGGCCACAAAAGTGTTTCGCCTCAAAAATGCCTTCCCCGCAAGACCCCGAGGCGATTACCTGCAATGTTTACAGCGCGATTTGCTCTAAGCCCGGCATAACGGTGCGCTGGAGTCCTTCCTATACTGCGACATAAGGTCGCACACGTCTTTAGACCTGTATTTGCTCGGCCACCTTGGCCCGTAGGCGCTCCGTTGGGGGGCGATGGCAATGACAAGAGGAGTGAATGGCATGATCCATCACGTAGTGGGACTGTTTACCCACCCCGATCAGGAATGGAAAGAGATCCGTGGCGACCAAGAGGAAAGCATCAGCCACATGTACTTGACGCACACGCTGATCCTGGCGGCGATCCCTGCGGTCTCGGCGTTCATCGGCACGACCCAGGTGGGCTGGGTGATCGGCAATCGCGCGCCGGTGATGCTCACGTTCGAAAGCGCCTTGTGGATGACCATCATGTCGTACCTGGCCATGCTCGGCGGGGTCGCGGTGATGGGCGCCTTCGTGCACTGGATGGCGCGCACCTACGACGCCAACCCGAGCCTGGCCCGTTGCGTGGCGTTTGCCACTTACACCGCAACACCGTTATTCGTGGGTGGACTGGCCGCTTTGTATCCGCACATGTGGCTGGGGATGATCGTCGGCACGGCGGCCATCTGCTACACGGTGTATCTGTTGTATGTCGGCCTGCCGACGTTCATGAACATTCCTTCGGATGAAGGTTTCCTGTTTTCCAGCTCAGTGCTTGCCGTCGGCCTGGTGGTGCTGGTGGCGATCATGGCATTCACCGTGATTGTCTGGGGCCTGGGTGTCGGCCCGGTCTATACCAACTGACCTGTTTCCTCCTGAGAAAAACAACATCTGCCAATACAGGCCGCCGCAAGGCGGCCTTCTCGTTGGGCGACGACCATTCGGCAGGTCGGCGATTCGCAAGTCGCCGGGGTTGCGGCATACTCGGCGTCTCTGGAGATCCATCAAGCATGCCCGAGCAACTCAATACCCGCGTCGAAGATTGTTACCAACTCGCTGAATCCTTTTTCAAACGCTCCTTCAAACGCCCCGTGGTCAGTCTCAAGCTGCGCGGGCAGAAAGCCGGTGTCGCGCATCTGCACGAGAACCTGCTGCGCTTCAACCCACAGCTGTACCGGGAAAACACCGAGCACTTCCTCAAGCAGACCGTGGCCCACGAAGTCGCCCACCTGATCGCTCATCAACTGTTCGGCGACCGCATCCAGCCCCATGGCGAGGAGTGGCAACTGATCATGCGTGGCGTCTACGAATTGCCGCCGGACCGCTGCCACACCTATGAAATCAAGCGACGCAGCGTGACCCGCTATATCTACAAATGCCCGTGTCCCGACAGTGATTTCCCGTTTACCGCCCAGCGTCATGGCCTGGTCGGGAAAGGACGTCGCTACTTCTGCCGACGGTGCCGCACGACATTGGTGTTCAGTGGTGAGATGCGGGTGGAATAGTCAGTTCCTGCGGTGCCCTGAATGGCCCCTTCGCGAGCAGGCTCGCTCCCACAGGGGAATGCATTTCAATGTGGGAGCGAGCCTGCTCGCGAAGGCGGCGCCAGGGCGCTACAAAATCACTCTGGCGGAACGCAGCTCAGCGATCTTCGAAGCACTCAACCCCAACTCCCCAACACCTCATCCGTATGCTGCCCCAACCCGGCGCCAACATGCCTTGGCGCCGGCAACGCCTCGGAGAATTTCAACGGACAGGCGATCTGCGCCTGCGTCGTGCCATCGCCGCGCGGCACTTGTGTCATCAACTCCCGCGCCTGTAGCTGCGGATGGCGCACCGCCTCACCCAGACTCAATACCGGCTCGACACAGGCATCGACCCCGGCGAACAACTCACACAGTTCTGCAAAATCATGCCGTTCGAATTCGATCCGCAACGCCTCCTTCAGTGCCTGTCGCTGCTCAGGCCTGGGCGACAATCCTTGCGCTGCCAGTTCCGGTCGGCCCAGCGCCGTGCACAGTTGCTGCATGAACGCCGGTTCCAGACTGCCCACCGACATCCAGCGCCCATCCCGGGTGCGGTAATAATCGTAGAAGCTGCCGCCATTGAGCATCTGGTCTTCCCAACCCGGTTCCGCGCCACAGGCCAGATATCCCGCGCCGGCCATGGCGTTCAGGCTGAACGCGCAATCGGTCATGCTCACATCCAGATGGGTGCCCTGCCCGGTTTGCTGACGGGCAATCACCGCTGCCAGCAGGCCGATCACGCCGTGTAGTGAGCCGCCCGCCACGTCCGCCACCTGCATGCCCAGCGGCAACGGCCCGCTGTCGGCGCGTCCGGTGTAGCTGGCGAGTCCCGCCAGGGCCAGATAATTGATGTCATGCCCGGCGCGCTCCTTGTACGGCCCGGTCTGGCCGTAACCGCTGATCGACACATAAATCAGCTTTGGGTTGATCGCCTTCAATGCCTCATAACCCAGGCCCAGACGCTCCATCACCCCGGGGCGAAACTGCTCGAGGACGATGTCGTATTCGCCCAGCAGTTGCTTGATGATCTGCAGCGCTTCGGGCTGTTTCAGATCCAGCGCCAGACTGCGCTTGTTGCGGTTCAGATAAGCGTGGCTGGCTGATACCCCGCCATCATGCGGTGGCAACACCCGCAGCAGATCCATACGGGTTGGCGATTCGATGCGCAGCACCTCGGCGCCCATGTCCGCCAGCAGCAACGAGGCGAACGGCCCCGGCAGCAAGGTCGAGAAATCGAGAATCTTCAGTGAGGCCAGCGGTGCGGACATGGGCAAACTCCTTGGGCGATGCACTCAGCCTAGGCAGCCATTGTCGATGCGGCAATCACCGCAAATGTCAGCAGGTGTGACCGTTGCGCTCAAATCCCGGGCAAGAAAAACCCCTGTGGCGAGGGATTTATCCCCGATGGGTCGCGAAGCGGCCCCTTCTCTGGAATTGGAAGAAGAGGCCCGCTGTGCAGTCCATCGGGGGTAAATCCCTCACCACAAGGGATTTTTACAACCTCACATCGTACTGATGCGCAGTTCTTGTATTTACTTCACATTGCTCGGGGTTGGGCCTTCAGCCACACCCAGGTCGTCTTCTTCACGCTCGTCGGAGATGCCGCGACCGCCGGAAGCCAGCTCGGCTTGCAGTTGATCGGTGTCCAGCTCCTTGACCCACTTGGCCACAACGATGGTCGCAACAGCGTTACCGACCAGGTTGGTCAGTGCGCGGGCTTCGGACATGAAGCGGTCAATACCGAGGATCAGCGCCAGACCGGCCACCGGCAGGTGACCTACTGCCGACAGTGTCGCGGCCAGCACGATGAAGCCCGAACCGGTCACACCCGCCGCGCCTTTGGAGGACAGCAGCAGTACCAGCAGCAGAGTGATCTGGTGGGTGATGTCCATGTGCGTGTCAGTCGCCTGGGCGATGAACACGGCGGCCATGGTCAGGTAGATCGAAGTACCGTCGAGGTTGAACGAGTAACCGGTCGGGATCACCAGACCGACAACCGATTTCTTCGCGCCCAGACGCTCCATCTTGATCAGCATGCGTGGCAGTGCCGATTCCGACGAGGAGGTGCCCAGTACGATCAACAGTTCTTCACGGATGTAACGCACCAGCTTGAACACGCTGAAACCGTGAGCCCGGCAGATCGCACCCAGCACCAGCACGACGAACAGTACGCAGGTGATGTAGAAGCAGATCATCAACTGGCCCAGTTGCACCAGCGAGCCGACACCGTAGGCACCGATGGTGAACGCCATGGCACCGAACGCACCCAGTGGCGCCAGTTTCATGATCATGTTGATGATGTTGAACATCACGTGGGCGAAGCGATCGATCATGTCCAGCAGCGGACGACCGTACGAGCCGAGGCGATGCAGGGCGTAGCCGAAGATCACCGAGAACATCAGCACTTGCAGGATGTCACCGGTGGCGAACGCGCCGACGATGGTGTTCGGGATCACATTGAGGAGGAAACCGACAATGCTCTGGTCTTTACTGGCCGTCACGTAGGTGGCGATTTTCGAGGCGTCGAGGGTGGTGACGTCGATGTGCATGCCGGCGCCCGGTTGCACAACGTTGACCACGACCAGACCGATCAGCAGGGCAATGGTCGAAACGATTTCGAAGTACAGCAGCGCGTAGCCGCCGGTCTTGCCTACCGATTTCATGTTCTGCATGCCGGCGATGCCGCTGACAACAGTACAGAAGATGATCGGGGCGATGACCATTTTGATCAGCTTGATGAAGCCGTCGCCCAGTGGCTTGAGGGCCACACCGGTCTGCGGATAGAAGTGACCGAGCAGGATGCCGATGGCGATGGCAACGATCACCTGGAAATACAGGGATTTGTACAGTGGCTGACGAGTCGTCATTGCAGGTTTCCTCAAGCGTCCAGCGGCAACATCCATCTGTCGAGCGCCGAACCTTAATTGCGAACCCTCCTGCACTGGAGGGATTTGTTGTTGGAGCGGCATCCTCCCGGGCGGGAAAAATGCACGCTTCTGTCGCTTGTATCGCAAACGTCGTGCCAGATTGGTGCGATTGCCAGCAAGCCTTTTGATATCAGGGGCTGCAGGATTTTTCCTGTCCCCCATCGGCGACTTGAGCATGGCGGATTTCCGCCAACCCGCCGCGCGTCGTCCTGAAATTTGGCGGAAATCCGCCTTGTTGCGTTGCAGGCCCGCCATTACGATCGGTGCCTGAACAAGGATTGCCGCTTATGCGCGAACGCACCATCGCCAGCCATTTCGCCCGTGCCGCTCTTGGCGGCGCACGCCGGCGCGGCCTGGATTATTCAGGCCTGTTACAGCAAATGGGGATCAGCCCGGAGTTGCTCGACGAGCCCCGCGCGCGGATTGCCCCTGAGCAGTTCACCCGGCTGATTCAGGGGCTGTGGCTGGCGCTGGACGACGAATACCTGGGTTTCGGTAACGCCCCGAGCAAGCCCGGCAGCTTCGCCATGATGTGCCACGCCTCGATTCACTGCCGCAACCTGGAGAAGGCTCTGCAACGTGGCTTGTTGTTTTACAGCCTGTTCCCCGACGCCCCGCGCCTGGCCCTGCGCCGCGAAGACGAATGGGTGCGTTTGAGCCTCGACGATGCGCAGTGGTGGGACCCGGATCATTTTCTCAGCGAGAGTTTGTTGGTGATCTGGCATCGCCTCGGCAGTTGGCTGATCGGCCAGCGCATTCGGCTCGAGCAGGCGACTTTCAGCTATCCGCGCCCCGAGCACGGCGGCGAATACGACTTGCTGTTCCCCTGCCCGCTGACCTTTGATGCCGAGCAGAGCAGCCTGCTGTTTCACAGTCGCTACCTGGCCATGCCGCTGTTGCAGGACGAACGCACGCTCAAACATTTCCTCGAACGCTCCCCGCCGACCTGCTCTCACGCCCGGACGACGGCGACAGCCTGAGCAGTCGCCTGCGCCGCTTGCTCAGCCGCGACGCGGCACATTGGCCGGATCTGGAAGCCGTCGCCGCGCACTTGCACATCAGTCCACAGACCTTGCGCAGGCATTTGCGTGAAGAAGGCACGAGTTTTCAGGAGCTCAAGGATCAGCTGCGGCGGGATATCGCCATCTATCATCTGGGCCGGGCGGATCTGTCGTTGCAGCAGATTGCCGAGCAGCTCGGGTTTTCCGAGCCTTCGGCGTTTCACCGGGCATTCAAGAAATGGACGGGGCTGACACCGGGGGCTTATCGGGCGCAGGAGTTGTGAAGTCAGACGCCTTCGCGAGCAGGCTCGCTCCCACAGGGGAATGCGTTTCAAGGTGGGAGCGAGCCTGCTCGCGAAGAGGCCGGCACGGCCAACCTTCACACCGCCGGAAAATGAATCCTGAACGCCGCCCCGCCCATCGGTGAATCACCCAAAGCCAAGCGCGCGTTGTAGCTTTCGATGATGTCCTTGACCACCGCCAGCCCGATCCCCTGCCCCGGATGCTGGGCGTCCAGACGTTCGCCGCGTTCGAGAATCCGCGCACGCTGATCGAGCGGTACACCCGGCCCGTCATCTTCTACGCACAATTCGATCCCGGCCAGTGACTCGCGCACGCTGACCCGCACTTCGCCGAGGCACAGGCGATAGGCGTTCTCCAGCAAATTGCCGAGCATTTCCAGCAAAGCGCCCTGTTCGATCGGCACGTAGCAATGTTCCGGCAGATCAAAGGTTACGCGCACGTGTTTGTCGCGGTAGACCTTGTCCAGCGTATCGCAGAGGCTTTTGAGCACCGGTTGCAGGCGCACCTGATGGCGCACCAGGCCGCTTTTGCGCAGGCTGGCCCGTTGCAGTTGGTAGCTGATCTGCTGGCTCATGCGTTCGATCTGGCTTTGCAGGACCCAAGCCTGGTCGCGGTCTTCCGGGCGCTGCGCCATGTCTTCGCTGACACCTTGCAGCACCGCCAAGGGGTTTTCAGGCTGTGGGCGAGGTCGTCGAGGAGTCGCGGTAGCGGCTGCGCTGCTGGCGTTCGCTGAGCAGCAGGCGGTTGAGCGAGCCGGTCAGGCGCAGCAGTTCACGCGGGTGTTTTTCCGTGAGGCTTTCGCGAGTGCCGCCTTCGATTTCGTCGAGTTCCTGGCTCAAGCGGCGCAAGGCCTTGAGGCCCCAGGTCAGGCCGATCCATAGCAGCGCCAGCAAAACCAGCAATGCCGCGCCGAAGCCCAGATAGAGGTTTTCGCGCAGGCCTTCGAGAGTGGTTTCGTATTCGCGCACCGGTTGCAGGGCGACGATGCTGAACGCTGCGCTTTTGCCGCCGAGCAATTTGACTTCGACGTCGTAGACGAAGAACTCCTGACCGCTGGCTTCCCGGATCCGCGCGAACTCGTTGCCGAGGCCGTCGTAACGCGGTTTGTAGTTGATCTGTTCTTCCTGGGTGGCTTTCGAACGCCACACCAGTTTGCCATCGCGGTCGTAGATATAGCCGAGCAAGCGGAAATCAGTGAGATTGAAGCGCTCGTCCGGCAATTGCGACGGCATCACCAGCCGACCGTTTTCCACCCGCGCGGCGGAGATAAGTGTGGTGACGTCGGACGCCAGGCGTTGTTCGATCGAATCCTGCAAGGCAAGGCTGAACGCACCCTGCATCGCCGGCAGCAAGGCAAGCATGAACAACACCGCCAACGTGGTGGCGGCGAGCATCAAGCGAACGCGAAGGGAACGGATCAAGTGCAGCGCTCATTGAACAGGTAGCCGAGGCCGCGCACGGTGTCGATCGGTTTGAACCCGGCCGGGCCTTCGAGTTTGCGCCGCAGACGGCCGACCAGCACTTCGATGACATTCGGATCGCGCTCGTCATCGTCCGGATAAAGCTGCTCCATCAAGCGATCCTTGGGCACCACTTGCTGATGATGGCGCATGAGGTATTCGAGGATGCGGTACTCGTAGGCGGTCAGCGCCAGCGGCTGCTCATCAAGGCTCGCCTGTTTGCGATTGAGGTCGAGCAGCAACGGCCCGGCAACGATGGTCGACTGGGTGAAACCGCTGGAGCGGCGCAACAATGCGTTGAGGCGTGCGTCGAGTTCTTCGAACTGGAACGGCTTGACCACGTAATCGTCGGCACCGGCGGCGAGCCCTTCGACCTTGTCCTGCCAATTGCCGCGCGCGGTGAGGATCAGGATCGGAAAGGTCTTGCCGCCCGAGCGCAACTGGCGGATCAGGTCGAGGCCGCCCATGCCCGGCAGGCCGAGATCAATCACTGCCAGATCGAAGTTGTACTGTCCGGTCTGGTACAGCGCCTCCTCGGCATTGGCCACGGACTCGACGACGTGACCGCTTTCCGTCAGGCGGGTTTGCAGGTGATGACGCAACAGCGCCTCATCTTCGACGACCAACAGTTTCATGTCCTTCTCCCCATCACTTGAACACTCCAGTCACAACCTGTGGGAGCGAGCCTGCTCGCGAATGCGGTCATTCAGTCAACGATGATGTTGAATGAAACATCGCTTTCGCGAGCAGGCTCGCTCCACACTTCAATCGGCGGCAACCGCTTAGAAATAGTAGTTGGCCGACAGGTAGGTCTGCGCGCTGCTGGTCAAGTCCAGCGAGCCCTGTTTGCTGCCGCCGCTCTCTTTCATTTCGGTGCTGGCGTTGCTGCGCAGGTAACGGTAACCGAGTTCCACCGACGTGTTCTGCGAAACCTGCTGCAACACACCGACCTGACCACCGATGGCGTAACCGATGTCGCTGTCACGGCTGAAGCCCGGCGAATCCTGCGTCAGCTTGGTCAGACCGGCGGTGGCGCCACCGAACAACTTGGTGCTGCCGCCCACCGGGTAGAACAGGTCATAGCTGCCGAGCAGATTTTCCTGGCGCAGTTTAACGCCATTGTGCGAGCCGGAAACGTTGTCGTAGGTGGCGTAGTAGCGGCCCTGGCTGTTTTGCTGACCGAGGCGCATGCCGTAGGTGTTGTTGCCGTCGATGGCCCCGGTGGCGTTGGGGTGGCCAAGGTTATTGTTCAGTGCGTGGGACTTGTCGATCTTGTCGCTGGTCTGGCCGAACGTCAGGCCGGCGAAGTTGCTGGTGTCGTCGGCATTGGCCGCGATGCTGGAGCCTAACAGGGTAAAAGCCAGCAGCAGTTTGTTGATACGAGTCATGGGTATTTCCTCTTTCACAGTGCTGTTTGGGTATGGCGCAAGGTTACTCAGCCGCCCCTGTACGGCCCCTGAACCGTCTCTGAACCAGACCTGAACCAGATCGACTAGGCTGTTCTGATCACTTTCAATAAGGAGACCCGACCATGCGCCTGTTCCTCGCCCTGACTTTGCTGGCGGTCAGCAGCCTCACCCAGGCTGCGATCAAGACTGCAGAAATCCCCTATCAAAGCGCCGACGGCAGCCAACTGATCGGTTACTACGCCTATGACGACGCGATCAAAGGCCCCGCCCCGGCGTTGTCGTGGTCCACGAATGGTGGGGGTTGAACGATTACGCCAAGCGCCGCGCGCGGGATCTCGCCGAACTCGGCTACAGCGCGCTGGCCATCGACATGTACGGCGAAGGCAAGAACACCGAGCACCCGAAAGACGCCATGGCCTTCATGCAGGCAGCGACCAAGGACGCCGATGCTGCCGGTAAACGCTTCGCCGCCGGGCTCGATCTGCTGAAGAAGCAACCGCAGACCGACCCGAACAAAATCGCCGCCATCGGCTATTGCTTCGGTGGCGGCGTGGTGCTGAATGCGGCGCGTCAGGGTGTGCCGCTGGCCGGTGTGGTGAGTTTCCATGGCGCGCTGGCAACCAAGACCCCGGCGACTCCGGGTAGCGTCAAGGCGAAGATTCTGGTCGAGCATGGTGCGTTGGACAGCATGGTCACTCAGGACCACGTCACCGCGTTCAAGTCGGAGATGGACAAGGCCGGGGCGGACTACCAGTTCGTCAGTCTGGATGGCGCCAAGCATGGTTTCAGCAACCCGGATGCCGATCGCCTGAGCCATGGCGAGCATGGCGGGCCGGACATTGGTTACAACAAAGCGGCGGACGAGAAGTCATGGGCGGATATGCAGGCGTTCTTCAAGAAGATTTTCGGTTGAGTCAGTAACGACCGAGGCGTGGCTTTCGCGAGCAGGCTCGCTCCCACACCGGATATCTGTCGCACAGAAGATCCTGTGGGAGCGAGCCTGCTCGCGGAGGCTTTACCGCCGATCTCGACCTCGCCCCGACTAACCGGCAAAATGCCCGCCATGCATATCACCCTCGCCCTGCCCGCCTGCTGCACTGCCCTCGACAGCCATTGGCCGTTGCCGACGGTCTTGGCCGATACCGTGCTGCTCAGTACCCACTTCGACCCGGCACGCCTGCTTGGCGATGACTTCCAGCGCAGCGCTGTGCTGGCGCCGCCGAGCATTCAGCGCTCGGTGGCCAAGCGCCAGGCCGAGTTTCTCGCCGGGCGCATTTGCGCCCGCGCCGCGCTGCAACAACTCGAAGGCCTGGATATCGTCCCACCGATCGGCGAAGACCGCGCGCCGGTGTGGCCGGCGCACATTTGCGGTTCGATCACCCACAGCACTGGCCGTGCGGCGGCGATTGTCGCCAACAAACAGCACTGGCGCGGCTTGGGCATGGATCTGGAAAACCTGTTGAGCCACGAGCGCGCCGAACGCCTGGCCGGGGAAATTCTCACCCCGGCGGAACTGCAGCGCATGGCAGCGGGATCTGAGGATCAGTTGGCGTTACTGGTGACCCTGACGTTTTCGGTCAAAGAAAGTCTGTTCAAAGCGCTGTACCCGATCGTGCAGCAGCGTTTTTATTTCGAGCATGCCGAAGTGCTGGAATGGACTGCGGCGGGTCAGGTCAGGCTGCGGTTGTTGACGGATCTGTCCAGCGAATGGCGCAACGGATCGGAGCTGGAGGCGCAGTTCGGAGTGCAGGATGGGCAGTTGTTGAGTCTGGTCAGTATTCGGGCCTGAAGTTTTGCATTGCCTGCATGGTCCTCATCGCTGGCAAGCCAGCTCCCACAGTATTCGCGGTGTACACAGAGACAATGTACACCCGCAAAACCTGTGGGAGCTGGCTTGCCAGCGATGGGGCCAGCCCTGCCACTACACACCCTACCGGCGCTCCTGATTCCTCGGCCAACTCAGACTGAAACACGCCCCACCCAGGCTCTTGCTCTTGCCAATGATCGCGCGGCCGTCGTGCCAGTGAATGATCCGCCGCACAATCGACAGCCCCAGCCCATGCCCGCCCGACGCCCGCGTGCGGCTGTCGTCGAGGCGCAGAAACGGCGTGAAGATCCGCTCCCACGCCACCTCCGGCACGCCCGGCCCGTCGTCCTCGACGTCGATCCGGCAGCGCAATTGGCCGACCTGATAACTCACCGTCACGTGCGAATGCGCATGGCGCATCGCGTTGCCCACCAGATTCTGCAGCGCCCGATGCAAATAACGCGGTTCAGCCTCGACCCAGGCGCCGTCATTGTCGGCCGATGACAGACACAAACCGCGCTGCACCGTGACTTCGGCGCGCAGTGGCGCCAGTTCTTCGATAACCTGATTGACCAGCGCATCCAGATCGATGCGCTGGAAGGTCAGCGCCGGTGAGCCTTGCTCCAGTCTTGCGTAGGTGAGCATCTCGTCGACCAGCTTATCGAGGTCTTCGATGTCGTGATCCATGCCTTCGCGGTATTTCTCCAGTGCCTGCGGGGTGGTCGCCGTACCGATCATCTCCAGACCGAAACGCAGCCGCGCCACCGGCGTGCGCAACTCATGGGATACCGCGCGCACCAGTTCACGCTGGATCGCCAGCAGTTGCTGCAAATGCTCGGCCATGCCATTGAACGCCGACGCCAGCCGCCCGACCGAGTCGGCTCCGCGTGCAGGTACGCGGGTTTCCAAGCTGCCCTTAGCGATGCGCGTGGCCGCTGCTTCGAGGCCGCGCAAACGCCGCTCAAGCTGACGCACCAACAGATAGACGATGAGACCGATCAGCGTCAGACCCAGAGCGGCAATCAGCACCAGCCATTCCGGCGGGTACGGATTCATCTGATACAGCGGGCCGATTTCCAGCACCCACGGCGTGCCGACCATGCCGGCGAAAACGCGGATCGAATCGCCGCCCTTGCCCAGCGCCATCACCGTATCGCCCTCGGCCACGCGGCGGCTCTGGTCTTCGTCCATGTCGGCGTCATTTACCGTGACCAGACGCAGATCGAAGCCGAAGCCTTTTTCCTGCTTTATCTGCGCCAGACGTTTGGGCTGTTCGCCGACCGGTACTCGCACCAGTTCATCGGCGAGCAAATAAATGGTCGCCCGGGCCAGTTGCTCGCTGATCTGCTGTACCTCTCCTACCAGTACAAGCTGCTCTTTTTCGCTGACCAGTCGATAGACCTTGGCCGCGTGGGGTCCGGTCTGCTCGACCAGCGCTTGACCGCGCAGCACACGGGTGCGCTGGGCCAGATCGAGGTCGCTTTCGGGGAATTTCTTCAGCGTCAGCGGGATGCCGAGCAGCCGCTCCCACACCAGCAACGCGCGATGGCGTTCGGTCTGGTTCATCGGTTGCAGGTTGTCGGCCATCAGCGAGAAAGTGCCGTGCGCCAGGCGTTCGCGATATTGCTCGCTGCGCACCTGATTGAGCAGGTTCAGTGCCAGCACGCCGAGCACCGCCACCAGAATCAGCGCGGCGCACATGCCGCCGTAGATGCGCAGGAAGATCGAATTCACAGCGCCAGGTCTGCGCAGGCTTCAGGGACGAACAGGTAGCCTTTGCTGCGAATGGTCTTGATCAGACGCGGATGATCGGGGTCGTCGCCGATTTTCGGACGGATGCGTGAGATGCGCACGTCGATCGAGCGGTCCTGGCCGTCATAGCCGATGCCGCGCAATGCGGTGAAGATTTCTTCGCGGGAAAGAATCCGCCCGGCGTTGGAGACCAGCAGCCAGAGCAGGTCGAACTCGGCGCTGGTCAGCTCGATGCCGTTGTCGCTCAGCCAGGCTTCACGCAACGCGTTGTCGACCACCAGCGGGCCGAATTGCAGGCGACGGGATTTTTCCGCGGCCGGTTCCGGTGTGTCACTGCGTCGCAGCAACGCCTGGATCCGCGCCAGCAACAAACGCGGGCGCACCGGTTTGCAGACATAGTCGTCGGCACCAAGGTCGAGGCCGTGGATCTGATCAGCGTCATCGGTGCGCGCGGTGAGCATCAGGATCGGCCCGTCGTACTGGCTGCGCACCTTGCGGCAGATGCTCAGGCCATCCTCGCCGGGCAGCATCAGATCGAGGATCACCAGATCCGGCTGCTCCCTGATGATCCGCGCCGCCGCCAGCGCACCGTTGCCTTCGATCTCCACGCGCAGGCCATTGGCTTGCAGGTAGTCACGGGTGAGCTCGGCCAGTCGCTGGTCATCCTCGACAATCAATACCTGCCAGGTTTGTTGCTCCACCGGTGACCTCTGTTTGCTGTTTTTATTAAAAGAAGAAAGACAATCGCCTGACACGGACAAAACCTGTGGGAGCGAGCCTGCTCGCGAAAGCGTCTGTTGCTCCAACCTGAATGCTCAGTGGTCAACCGATTCGCGAGCAGGCTCGCTCCCACAATCCTGCGTGTACCTCCCGATCATCTGTCATGTTTCAGGAGGATAAAAATGCCCATGCAGCCAGCGATTGTATAAACGCCGGCCACCCGGAAAACAAGTCGGTAAATGCGTTCGGACAAGGCGGAATTCTGTGATAGGGTTCGCGCCCTTAAAAACCGCTGTAACGTTTTTCCAGGCAAAAAAACAGTGACAAACGGTCTGGCTCAGCAGGTTCGCGGCCTACACGCGTTTTCCCTGTTTCTTACACAAATTACGCACAGGCTTATCCACAGGTAGTACGTTGCAATCCCCCCTGAAACGCATTATCTTGTAGCACCGCGAAAACGCAGACCCTACATATAGGGTTTTCGTCTAAATCGCCCAACCACATTTCAGACCTGAAACTCAAGCGCTTTATGGCGAGTTTCCGGTTGAACGAACGAGTTTTTTCAAGCCCAAACCGCACTGGCGGATGGCACCGTTTTATTTGGTCCGAAACGGACAAAACGGTATGGGTGTTGCAGTCATGACTGTCACCCGCGAAGGAATCCGGTGGCGAGCTTCGGCTGGCTACCAAAACTTCGGCAAGGATGCGGCGTTGCAGCCTTTTTCCTACTGTTCCGAAGTTTGTAATGCCGACGCCCGTCGGGCGCAGTGCTTCGGTACAGAACGGTGAGCACCATGACGGTGCCAAA
Source organism: Pseudomonas sp. B21_DOA (assembly GCA_030544685.1). Lineage (NCBI taxonomy): Bacteria > Pseudomonadati > Pseudomonadota > Gammaproteobacteria > Pseudomonadales > Pseudomonadaceae > Pseudomonas > Pseudomonas sp. B21_DOA. The sequence goes on from CP086683.1 coordinate 5,349,172, forward strand.
CAAACATAGAGAATGTGGAGACCACCCCCATGCAAACCGACACAACTCGCGAGAACCCGCAGGGCACCTTGCCGCAGGCCGCCGATTCGACTTCGGATCTGGCAGCCACCGCGCCTGGCCAGCTGCGCGTGATCAAGCGTAATGGCACTGTCGTTCCTTACACCGATGACAAGATCACCGTCGCTATCACCAAAGCGTTCCTCGCAGTTGAAGGCGGCACCGCTGCCGCCTCGTCGCGAATCCACGACACCGTTGCGCGCCTGACCGAACAGGTCACCGCGACCTTCAAGCGTCGCATGCCATCGGGCGGCACCATCCACATCGAAGAAATCCAGGACCAGGTCGAACTGGCCCTGATGCGTGCCGGCGAGCAGAAAGTCGCTCGCGACTACGTGATCTACCGTGACGGCCGTTCGAAAGAACGCGCTGCCCACGCCCCGGCCGAAGCAGCCGTCAACGCGCACCCGTCGATCCGCATCACCCGCGCCGACGGTAGCCTCGCGCCGCTGGACATGGGCCGCCTGAACACCATCGTTACCGAAGCCTGCGAAGGGCTGGAAGAAGTCGACGGCGACCTGATCCAGCGCGAAACCCTGAAGAACCTGTACGACGGCGTCGCCCTGACCGACGTCAACACCGCACTGGTGATGACCGCCCGCACCCTGGTCGAGCGTGAGCCGAACTACTCGTTCGTCACCGCCCGCCTGCTGATGGACACCCTGCGTGCCGAAGGCCTGAACTTCCTCGAAGTCGCCGAAAGCGCCACCCATCACGAAATGGCCGACCTGTACGCCAAGGCCCTGCCGGCCTACATCGCCAAGGGTATCGAGTTCGAACTGCTGAACCCTGTGCTGGCCACCTTCGACCTGGAAAAACTGGGCAAGGCGATCAACCACGAGCGCGATCAGCAATTCACCTACCTGGGCCTGCAGACCCTGTACGACCGCTACTTCATCCACAAGGATGGCGTGCGTTTCGAACTGCCGCAGATCTTCTTCATGCGCGTGGCCATGGGCCTTGCGATCGAAGAGAAGCAGAAAGAAGACCGTGCGATCGAGTTCTACAACCTGCTGTCCTCGTTCGACTACATGGCTTCGACCCCGACCCTGTTCAACGCCGGTACCCTGCGTCCACAGCTGTCGAGCTGCTACCTGACCACTGTGCCGGATGACCTGTCGGGCATCTATCACGCGATCCACGACAACGCCATGCTGTCGAAATTTGCCGGCGGCCTGGGCAACGACTGGACGCCTGTTCGTGCGCTGGGTTCGTACATCAAGGGCACCAACGGCAAGTCGCAAGGCGTGGTGCCGTTCCTCAAAGTGGTGAACGACACCGCTGTGGCCGTGAACCAGGGCGGCAAGCGCAAAGGCGCGGTGTGTGCCTACCTGGAAACCTGGCACATGGACATCGAAGAGTTCATCGAGCTGCGCAAGAACACCGGTGACGATCGTCGTCGTACCCACGACATGAACACCGCCAACTGGATCCCTGACCTGTTCATGAAGCGTGTCTTCGATGACGGCAAGTGGACCCTGTTCTCGCCATCCGAAGTACCGGACCTGCACGACCTGACCGGTAAAGCCTTCGAAGAGCGCTACGAGTACTACGAAGCGCTGACCGAGTACCCGGGCAAGGTCAAGCTGTTCAAGACCATCCAGGCCAAAGACCTGTGGCGCAAAATGCTGTCCATGCTCTTCGAAACCGGCCACCCATGGCTGACTTTCAAAGACCCGTGCAACCTGCGCAGCCCGCAGCAGCACGTCGGCGTGGTCCACAGCTCGAACCTGTGCACCGAGATCACCTTGAACACCAACAAGGACGAAATCGCCGTTTGCAACCTGGGCTCGATCAACCTGCCGAACCATATCGTCGACGGCAAGCTCGATACCGCCAAGCTGCAACGCACCGTCAACACCGCTGTGCGCATGCTCGATAACGTGATCGACATCAACTACTACTCGGTGCCGCAAGCGAAGAACTCCAACTTCCGCCACCGTCCCGTCGGTCTGGGCATCATGGGCTTCCAGGACGCTCTGTACCTGCAGCACATTGCCTACGGCTCCGACGCTGCCGTCGAGTTCGCCGACAAGTCGATGGAAGCGGTCAGCTACTACGCGATCCAGGCTTCCTGCGACCTGGCCGACGAGCGCGGCGCCTACGAGACGTTCAACGGCTCGCTGTGGTCCAAAGGCATCCTGCCGCTGGATTCGCAACAGATCCTGATCGAACAGCGTGGCGAGAAGTACATCGACGTCGACCTGAAGGAAACCCTCGACTGGGCACCGGTTCGCGCCCGTGTACAGAAAGGCATCCGTAACTCGAACATCATGGCCATCGCACCGACCGCGACCATCGCCAACATCACTGGCGTCTCGCAGTCGATCGAACCGACCTATCAGAACCTGTACGTGAAATCGAACCTGTCGGGCGAATTCACCGTGATCAACCCTTACCTGGTTCGCGATCTGAAAGCTCGCGGTCTGTGGGACTCGGTCATGATCAACGACCTGAAGTACTACGACGGTTCGGTGCAGCAGATCGAGCGCATCCCGCAAGAGCTCAAAGAGCTCTACGCGACCGCGTTCGAAGTGGACACCAAGTGGATCGTTGACGCCGCCAGCCGTCGTCAGAAGTGGATCGACCAGGCCCAGTCGCTGAACCTGTACATCGCCGGCGCATCGGGCAAGAAGCTCGACGTGACCTACCGCATGGCCTGGTACCGTGGCCTGAAAACCACTTACTACCTCCGTGCCCTGGCCGCGACCAGCACCGAGAAGTCGACCATCAACACCGGTAAGCTGAACGCTGTTTCCAGCGGCGGCAACCACGGCGACGATTCGGTCCTGGCCGCTCCGGCAGGTCCGGCACCCGTGCCAAAGGCCTGCGCGATTGACGAGCCGGATTGCGAAGCTTGCCAATAAGCTGAGCTGATTTCAGGCGTTGCGAGACGCCTGGAATCTCAAGGCAAACAAAACCCCCGACAGACTTCTGGTTTGTCGGGGGTTTTGTTTTTGGGGTTTAGGTTTGGGTGAATATCCGTTGCAGCGATAACGGCTTCTTATGGTTTCGCTGTTACAGCGAGTCACCTTTTCAGAGACCTGGTCGTAGGTTGCTGCGCTTCCTCCCCGGATCGATCCCGTAACGAAGCCTGCCGAAGGGGCGAAAGATCAAGAGCCGAAGCAAAGCAAAAGCCAGATCAAGAGCCAGATCAAAAGATCGCAGCCTTCGGCGGCTCCTACAGTTGGATCGTGGGTATCTGGGCGAAATTGGTTGGCCGCAGACCGCTATCGCGAGCCGGCTCACTCCTACAATTGGATCGGGTACACCCGCGAAATCAGGTCAGCTGTCAGGCCTCCTTCGCGAGCAGGCTCGCTCCCACAGAAAAGCAAGCAGCGAAGCTGCCCGCGGCAAAGCCGCCCCACTCAACAATGAGCGCAAGCTCAAGTGCTTTTGATCTTGCTTTTGATCCACCGGCGACGTCGGAAGGCTGAGTGGAGGGATTGATCCGGGCGTGGGAGCGCAGCGACCGTCTGGCGCAGCCAGACACAGCGGAAGGAGGTGCAGCGAAGCAAACCGGAGCCGCTGCGCCCGGATCGATCCCGCAGCGAAGGGACCCGAGCCTGCGAGGGCCGAACGCAGGAGCAAGCGTTTTTTTGCTTACTTTTTTTAGGCGTTTGTAAAAAAGTGAGTCGCCGTCAGGCGAAACCGCCAGCCGCAGCACCGCAAAAAACGGATATACCCCTAAACCCCCAAGAACCTGGTCGGCCCAAAGGCCGCCACGGCCAAAAAAAGCCCCTCAAAACCGAGGGGCCCAAAAAACCAGCTCAGAAACCCGAATCAGGTCATCTGAATAATGGTCTGCATAATCGTGCTCTGCGTCGAAATGGTCTTGGCGTTCGCCTGATAGTTGCTCTGGCCTTTGATCAGATCAACCAGCTCATTGGTCAGGTTAACGTTCGATTCTTCCAGCGAGTTGGACACCACCGAACCCAGCGTACCGGTCTCAGGCGCATCGTAGCCCGGAATACCCGAAGCAAACGTCTCTTTCCAGCTGGTGCCACCGATCGCCTGCAGGCCCTGTTCGTTGGTGAAGCTCGCCAGTGCAACCTGTCCGATGGCCTTGCTCTGGTTGTTGCTGAAGTTGGCGAACAAGGTACCGGTACCGTCGATGGTCAGGTTGGTGATCTGGCCAGTCGCGTAACCATCCTGAGTAGGAATCGTGCGCGAGGTGTCGGCGTTGTACTGAGTGGTCTTGGCCATCGAGATGGTCACACCCGCCGGGTTTGCCGCCGCGCCGTTAGCCTTCCAGACACCATCGGTCACAGTGCCTGGCACCCAGCCCTTGAGTGTCAGGTCGCTGCTGATGATGGCCGGGCCACCCAGCGGATCTGGCGTGCTGACCTGGGTCAGCTTGCCGGTCGCGTCAAAGGACAGCGTCGAGGCTACAGGCGCGGTGGTCTTCGGATCGCTGCCGGTCGCATCCGGGTTACGACCGTCCACCAGGGTGTAGACCTTCCAGGTGTTGGCGCCGGTTTTCACCATGTATTGATCCATGGTGTGCTGGTTGCCCTGGCTGTCATAGATCGGGGTGCTGAACGACTTGGTGTAGGTCGCAGTGTTGGTAGGGTCGAATTTGCCTGCCGCGACCGTATCGTCGATCACCGCAGCGGTCGAGTTCAGATTGATGGTCGAAGCCACCGCCGAAGTCGACTTCGGGGCCAGGTTCGAGGTATCGATCTTGAGGTCGGTCAAGACGCCGTTAATAATCTTGCCGTTGGCATCCACACCGTAGCCCTGCAAACGCGAGGTGTAGTCAGTGTTGGTGATGTAGCCGGCGTTATCGACCTTGAACGTACCGGCACGGGTGTAAGACACCGAGCCGTTGTTGTTCATGGTGAAAAAGCCAGAGCCGTTAATGCCCATATCCAGCACGTTGCCAGTGTTGTTGATGTCACCCTGGGTGAACTGCTGGGACACGTTGGCCAGGCGTACGCCGTTACCGATCACTTTGCTGCCGCTGCCCAGACGAGTCGCCGAATAGACGTCTTCGAATTCTGCGCGCGAGGATTTGAACCCGGCGGTGGCGACGTTGGCGATGTTGTTGCCGGTTACGTCGAGTTGTTTGTTGGCGGCATAGAGACCGCTAAGGCCGATGTTAAAAGACATGTTCCACTCCTTCGTGCCGGGTTAGTCGGCTCTATATACCAATGGTTTGTACTTTGGACAGGGCAACGGTGCCCTTGCCGGCCAGGTTGAGCATCAGCTCGCCACCGGTCTGGCTGATCGTCACGCTGTTGACGGTCGCTGGCAGGTAGGTCGCCAGGTCGGTCGCGGTGCCGTTGATCGGTGCGTTGGCCTTGAACGTATAGGTGCCAACCGGGACCACGGTGCCGGCAGTGTCCTTGCCGTCCCAAGTGAAGCTGGCATCGCCGGCAGCGCGGCTGCCCAGGTCGATGGTGCGCACGGTTTTGCCGTCCTTGTCGGTGATGGTCACGGTGCCGCCGGCAATCGACGAAGGCACGGTGACCGAACCGGTCAGGCCTTTGCTCGGGTCATCGAGCTGGGCGGTGTTGGTCTGCACGATCACGTTGCGACCGACCAGCGACGAGGCTTGCAGCGCCTGCGACGAGTTGTAGTTGCCGGCAAGGCCACTGACTGTGGAGTTCAGCGTGGTGATGCCTTCAAGGCTGCTGAACTGCGCCAGTTGCGCCACGAAAGCGCTGTTGTCCTGCGGGTCGAGCGGGTTCTGGTTTTTCAGCTGGGTGACCAGCAATTGCAGGAACGCATCCTTGCCCAGCGCCTGGCCGCCGGTGGCACTGTTGGTCGCCGAGGCGATGCCGCCCGACGTGGTGCTACTCGTCTTGGACGAGTTGGCCAGGATGTCTTTCATGCTCAGGGTGCTGGTGGTGTCCGTAACGCTCATGGCATTCGTCCCTTATTACTGACCGAGGGTCAGTACCTTCTGCATCATGGTCTTGGCGGTGTTCATCATTTCCGCGTTGGTCTGGAACGAGCGGCTGGCGGAAATCATGTCAGCCATTTCTTCCACCACGTTGACGTTCGGGTAGTAGACGTAGCCCTTGGCGTCAGCGGCCGGGTGGTTCGGCTCGTAGCGCGCCTCGAGGTTGCTCTGGTCTTCGACAACGCCGAGCACCTGCACACCCTGCCCGGCCGCGTCCTGGTTCTGGAACAACGAACTGCTGCCGCCGGCCTGGCCGCCCTGGAACATGGTGGCGAACACCGGGTGACGGGCGCGGTAGGTCTGGTCGATGCTCGACGAGACGGTTTCGGCGTTGGCGATGTTCGAGGCCACGGTGTTCAGACGTGTGGTCTGCGCGCTCATGCCGCTGCCGGCAATGTTGAAAACGCTGGACAGGGACATGGATTATTCTCCGCGCAGGGCTGACACCAGCCCTTTGAATTTGCTGTTGAGCAAGGTGAAGCTGGCCTGGAAACCGACGGCGTTTTCCGCGTAGTTGGACTGTTCCAGTTGAGCGTCGACGGTGTTCTGGTCGATCGAAGGCTGCATCGGCGTGCGATACATCAGCGACTCGTCGCCGTTGCCCAGCCCTTCAGCCTCGATGTGACGGCTGTTGGTCATGTTCAGGGCAAAGTGGCCGCCGGTCTTGGTTTTCTCGGTCTGTGCTTCGAGCACTTTGGAGAAATCCAGATCCCGCGCCTTGTAGTTCGGGGTGTCGGCGTTGGCGATGTTATTGGCCAGTACTTCGGCACGCTGGGCGCGGAAGCCCAATGCCTTTTCGTGAATGCCCAGCGCTTTGTCGAAGCTGATGCTCATGTCGGGAACCTTCAGGTGACCGGTTTTTCGTATCTGAGCTTTAGCAAGCGCCGTGCCAGATTGTAACCCCCCGGTTTCCGGGGCTTTGCCGGCCGCCGGCAAAGCGGCAATGCCAGAAAAGCGGCAACCGGCTTCCGCCAGATGCCGCTTTTCTGCCGCTTGGCTGCCTCTATCGCCGGCGAAAAACTGTGGGAGCGAGCTTGCTCGCGAAGGCGGAGTGCCAGCCAATGCAAATGCAGAATGTGACGGCCTCTTCGCGAGCAAGCTCGCTCCCACAGGGATTGTTGGTGTTAAGAGAATTTCTTCGGACATAAAAAAACGGGAGGCCTTTGCGGGCTTCCCGTTTTTTGTATGAGCGCAAACCGCTTATTTCGCCTTGTAAATAATCCCCGGGCTGCACTGAACCATCTGGTAATGATCCGGCAATCCGTTCAGCGCTTCGGACGCGCCAAGGAACAGGTACCCGCCCGGCTTCAATGTGCTGTGAATGCGCAACAGGATGTCCTTCTTCACTTCGGCAGAGAAGTAGATCAGCACGTTGCGGCAGAACACGATGTCGAACTTGCCCAGCGCCGCGTAACTGTCGAGCAGGTTGAAAGAGCGGAATTCCACCCGGCTCTTGATCGGCGCCTTGACCACCCAGCGCCCCGGCCCTTTCGGGTCGAAGTAGCGTTGCAGGCGTTCCGGCGACAGACCGCGACCGATCGCCAGGCTGTCGTACTCGCCGGTCTTGCAGTTGTTGAGCATCAGACCCGACAGATCGGTGGCAACAATCTGCACGCCCATCTTCAACTGGCCCAGGTTGCTGCGCTCGAACTCGTCGATCGACATCGACAGCGAGTAGGGTTCCTGCCCCGACGAGCAGGCCGCCGACCAGATCCGCAGACGCTGGTTGGGGCTGGCCTTGATCGCTTCCGGCAGTACCTTGTTCTTCAAGACTTCAAACGGATAGGTGTCGCGAAACCACAGGGTTTCGTTGGTCGTCATGGCATCGACCACCTGCTCGCGCAAACCGCTGCGCGGCTGGGTCTGGATGCGCTGCACCAGCTCACCCAGGGACTTGATGCCTTGCTGCTCCATCAGTTTGTTGAGACGGCTCGAGACCAGATACTGCTTGTTTTCACCGAGCAGAATGCCACAGGCTTTTTCCAGGAAGACCCGGAACTGTTCGAAATCCAAATTACCCGTAGACAATGATGCCGCCTCTTAAATCGTGTTGAACGCCAAGGGCAAAACGCCCCTAGCTGATATCTGCTGCTTTGATCCGGTCGACTACCCGGGATGCGAGGTCATCAGGACGGAATTTGGCCAAAAAGTCATCAGCACCGACTTTCTTCACCATCGCCTGATTGAATACCCCCGACAACGAAGTATGCAGGATGATATGGAGCTTTTGCATGCGTGCGTCGCCGCGGATTTCCGCCGTCAGGGTGTACCCGTCCATCTCCGGCATCTCGATGTCGGAAATCATCATCAGGAACTCTTCTTCCGGCTTCTTGCCCTCGTCGACCAGCTTGCGCAGGTAATCCAGCGCCTGCTTGCCGTCGTTCAGCGCCACCACTTCGACACCGATGGTCTGCAGACAACGCGTGACCTGCTTGCGCGCCACCGACGAGTCATCGACCGTCAGCACCCGCAGCGACAATGCCTTGGTCTGCGTCTCGACATCGACCACGCCCACCGAAATCGCTTCCGGCGTCGGCGCCACTTCGGCCAGCACCTTCTCGACATCGATGATTTCGACCAGCTGGTTGTCGACCCGAGTCACAGCGGTCAGGTAGTGATCGCGGCCGGTTCCCTTGGGCGGCGGATGGATCTCTTCCCAGTTCATGTTGACGATGCGCTCCACCGAGCGGACCAGGAAACCCTGGGTCTTGGTGTTGTACTCCGTGATGATCACGAACGGGCTGTTCTTGTCTTTCAACGCACCGGAGCCCGTTGCCATTGCCAGATCCAGGATCGGAATGGTCGCTCCCCGTATATTCGCTACCCCGCACACGACAGGACTGGATTTGGGCATCAACGTCAGGGACGGGCATTGCAACACTTCCCGTACCTTGAACACGTTGATCCCATAGAGCTGCGGCCCGTCGAGACGGAACAACAGCAGCTCGAGGCGATTCTGCCCTACCAGTTGCGTGCGCTGGTTCACCGAATCCATTACACCAGCCATGCCCAGACTCCTACATCAACGCCAAGTGTTGTTGCGACGCACATTCATTGCTAAACGGCACGGCGCTTGCTTTTTAACTCGTATGAACGCTCAAACGACATTTTCCCGACGCCTGACATCTACCCTTCGCAAAGGGCTTTGCGCGGTGTCCGCCGTTTGCTGCTTGCTTGCTGGCAGTCCTGCCCATGCAGATGCGGTTACCTTGCCTGATATGCTTATCGGCGTGACTCAGGGCTTTCTTGAATTCACCGTAGAAGACTATTTGGCTTCCAGTCAAACCGAAGGCCGCTACGAAATCGAAGTCAACCAGCTCGACCCGCGCATGCGCATGCCGATGTGCGACAAGGAATTGACAGCCACGCTGGAGAGCCCGGCACGCCCGCTGGGGCGCGTCACGGTGAAGGTTCGCTGCGAAGGCAGTTCGCCCTGGACGGTGTTCGTACCCGCTCAAGTCCGCCTGTTTCGCGAGATCGTGACCACCACTCGTCCGCTGAAACGCGCCGGTATCATCGAGCCGCAGGACGTGACGTTGCGCGAGCGCGATGTCAGCACGATCAATCAGGGTTTCCTTACCTCCGTCGACGAAGCGATCGGGCAGAAATTAACCCGACCAACGGTAGCCGATCAGGTCATCACGCAGGTGCATCTGGAGCAGGCCGAAGTCGTGCGCAAGGGTGACCAGGTGGTGATCACAGCGCGCAGCGGCACCCTCGCCGTACGCATGCCGGGGAAGCACTCTCCAATGGCGGCATGAAAGAACAGATTCGCGTAAAAAACCTTAATTCTCAAAGAGTTATCAAGGCGCAGGTGATTGCGCCGGGACAGGTCGAAGTGGCCATGTAAAAGCCTCGCGGAGAAAACTGGCGCCGATCCCGTCGCTTCCCTAAACTGTGCCGCAGCAGGTCTCGCAACGGCGCATGCAAGCTTATGGTTGATTGGGCCTAAAGTTTTTCAGGGGATAGCCGAAAACATGGCAAGCGTCCAAATTCCCAGAGGTTTTTTATCATGGTTATCGATTTCAACCGATTGAACAGTTCCTCGTCACTTACCGGCAATACACGTACCAGCAACGCCAGGGAAAGCGCTGAAAACAGCCCCTCCGCGCCGCTGAATACCCAGGCCGAACCGCCCAGTGCCGCCAAAAGCGGGGAATCGGTACACCTCAGCAATGAGGCTCAACAGTTGCAGAAGGTCACTGACAAGCTGCGCGATCAGCCTGCTGTCGACAAAGCCCGTGTGGCCGAGTTGAAAGCCGCGATTGCCGATGGCAGCTATAAAGTCGACAGCAACCGTGTAGCCAGCAAACTGCTCAACTTCGAAGCCCAGCGCTAGGCTTTTGCCGGCGCCAGGCTTTTGGACGCTTAAACCCCAAGGCCAGCCATGCACGACACTAACTTATTGCAACTGATCAATGACGACTTTGCTCCAGCGCAACAATTGCTGGAGTTATTGCAAACCGAATCCCTCGCTTTGCATGGTCGCGACATGCCGTTGCTGGAAGAAATTCTGGCGACCAAGCAAGCGTTGATCATTCTGCTCGAGCAGCATGGCCGCAAGCGCAGCGAAATCCTCGCCAGCCTCAACCTGCCGACCGACCGCACAGGTCTTGAGCAACTGGCCAGCCAGTCGAGCATTGGCGACCAGTTGCTGACCCAGGGCGATGCCCTGACCGCGCTGATCGCCCAATGCCAGGCGGCCAACATCAAGAACGGCCAGTCGATCCAGATCCAGCAGGCGACTACGGCCAACCAGCTGAAGATCCTCACCGGCGGTGAGCCGCCAGCGCTGTACGACGCCAGCGGGACCTTTGCCAAACCGGTCAAGCCGCGAACGCTCAGCCAGGCATGAGCCATTCGCTGGCCCTGCACTATCCACTTGCGCAACATGCTGGCAAAATACTGGCCAGTCGTCTTATTTTGTCTGGAGATTGAAGAACCGTGTCCAACACCCTAAGCGCGGATGATGCTCCGCAGCCTCCGAAGGTGCTCACCACGCCACTGGAAATCTCCAGCAACCTGCGCCAGCTGCAAGACAGCCACGATCCGCTGATCATCACCTTCCATGAACGCAGCCAGCGCTTTCAGAGTTACCTGATCAAGGTCGACCGCGAAACCGCAACGATTGCGCTGGACGAAATGATCCCGCGCGATGGCGAGCGCTTCCTCCAGGCTGGCGAACCGTTCAAGGTCGAAGGCTTTCATGACGGCGTGCGCATCGCCTGGGAATGCAACGGCACGCTGAACATCGAAGAATCCGACGGCGACCGTTTCTACACCGGCGACCTGCCGAGCGAAGTGGTCTATCACCAGCGCCGTAACGCCTTCCGCGCTGCGTTGAAGCTCACCGATCTGGTCAGCGTTGAACTGGGCGGCGAAAAGCTCAAGGCGCCTATCCACGGCAAGCTGCTGGATATTTCCGCGACCGGTTGCAAGTTCCGCTTCGAAGGCGACATCACTGATCGCCTGCAACTGGGCCAGGTCTACGATCGTCTGATCGCCCCGCCGCTGTTCGGCAATCAGCCAACGTCGGTCGAGCTGCGCTACCTGCACTTCGAAGAAAAACTCAACATCACCTTCGCCGGTCTGCGCTTCCACAACATCAGTGGCCAGGCTGCGCGCAACGTCGAGCGTTTTGTTTACCAGTTGCAACGTGAAGCACGGCGTTTCGACAAAGACGATCTCTGAGTCGCAGCGATCAAAAAGGGCAGTCCCGCACAGGGCTGCCCTTTTTATGCGCCGGTGTTTACCTTCGATTCAGGGCCTGCCACCGCTGATATCCGGCGCAGGCTTGTCTTCATTGCCGCTGTCCAGTTCGGTTTCAACGACTGCTTCCGGCTGCGCTTCGGGCTCAGGCTCAGGCTCAGGCTCAGGCTCAGGCTCAGGAGTGACCGGCGCCGGGTCCTGGACCATCTGCTCCTGCACCACCTGCTCATCGACACGCGGGTCAAGCGCCGCCACCAGCGGCGAGCTCGACATGCTGTCCGGCATTGCCACGTGATGCAGCGGTGCGTCGTCGACCTGGTGCAGGTTGGTGACCGCTTTCGGACGAATCCGCCAGACCAGCACCAGCGCGAAGAAACTGAAGAACGCATACAGGCTCTGACTGCCGAGAAACTTCATCAGCACGCCCGCCAGCAGCGGCCCGATGCTCGCGCCGACGCCATAAGTCACCAGCAACATGGCGGTCAGCGACACCCGGCGATCGCCTTCGACGTGGTCGTTGGAAAACGCCACCGCCAGCGGATACAGGCAGAACTGCACCAGCGAACAGAAGAAACCGACGACGAACAGCACCTCCAGCGGCACCTGCGGCATGATCGCCAACGGCAACGCCGCCACCGCGAGAAACCCGGCAAAGCAGCGAATCAGCAGCGCGCGGTCATAACGGTCGGACAACCAGCCCAACGGCCACTGCACCAGCAGACCGGCAAAAATGCAGCTACCCATGAACAGACCGACCTGCTCGGTCGACAGCCCTTGCTGCGAGGCGTACAGCGGTGCCAGACCATAAAACGAACCAATGATCAGACCGGCGCCGAGCACCGTGCTCAGCGATTGCGGCACCCGTTTGATAAAGAAGCGCGGCTCCATCGGCGCCGGGTGCAGGGGCGCCGGGTGAATCCGTTGGGTCAGCGTCACCGGCACCAGACACAGGGCAAAGCACAGCGCGACCAGCATCAGCAGTTCCAGGCCGAGGCCGGGGTGCATGACCAGAATCAGCTGGCCCAGCACCAGGCCCAGATACGAGGCGATCATGTAGCCGCTGAACACCAGGCCGCGTTGATTGGCATCGGCCTGCTCGTTGAGCCAGCTCTCGATCACCATGTACTGACACATCATGCCCAGACCAACGATTGTCCGCAGCACCAGCCACGCCGGCAGCCAGTCCACCAGCCCATGGCCGAGCACCGCCGCGCCGACGATCCCGGCACACGCCGAGTAGGCACGGATATGCCCGACCCGGGCAATCAGGCGATGGCCGATCTTGCCGCCCAGCACCAGACCGAAATAGTTGGCCGCCATCAGCGCACCGACCCACAGACCGTCGACATTGTCGGCGGCCAGACGCAAAGCCAGATAAGTAGAAAGAAGGCCAGAGCCGATCAACATCATCAGCGAGGCGAAATACAGTGCTCGAAAGGATTTCCAGATTTGGCGCATCGGCGTTCCGAGCGGCTCCTTGCAGTAAATACCGGGCGGTCAGAACGACTGCCCGGCAGCAGCGATACGTCAGGCCTGGGCGGCCAGCACACGGCGCTCCCAGGGAGTGATTTCATCAAAGAAGCTGGTCAACTCCATGGTCTTCGAAGCGATGTAGCCTTCGATGAACTCCGACCCGAACAGTTCCCTCGCCAACTGGCTACGTTTCAGACGCTCCAGCGCGGCGTGCAAGGTACACGGCAAGGCCAGATTATCCGGCACGGCGAACTCACCCTGGATTGCCGCGCTCGGCTCCAGTTCCTGCTCGATGCCATGCAAACCCGCAGCCAGACTGGCGGCGATGGCCAGATACGGATTGGCATCGGCGCCCGGCAAACGGTTTTCGACCCGACGGGCGACCGGCGAGCTGGCGGGAATACGCAAGCCGGCGGCGCGATTGTCATGGGACCAACAGGCGTTGTTCGGCGACGCGTACGGATGACACAGGCGCTGATAGGAATTCACATTGGGCGCGAACAGCGCGGTGAAGTCGGCCAACCCTGCCTGCTGCCCGCCGATGAAGTGGCGGAACATCGCTGTCGACTCACCGTTCGAGTCGGTAAAGACATTCTTGCCGCTGCCGATCTCAACGATGCTCTGGTGAATATGCATCGAACTGCCCGGTGTGTGCGCCAGCGGTTTGGCCATGCACACCACGCTCAGGCCATGCTTGAGCGCGACTTCCTTGAGCAGGTGCTTGAACAGGAACGTCTGATCGGCCAGCAGCAGCGGATCGCCGTGCAGCAGATTGATCTCGAACTGACTGACGCCCATTTCATGCATGAAGGTGTCACGCGGCAGGCCAAGGGCGGCCATGCATTTATACACTTCGCTGAAGAACGGCCGCAGACCGTTGTTGGAACTGACGCTGAACGCTGACTGGCCATCCTCGCGGCGACCGTCGAGGCCTACCGGCGGACGGAACGGCTGAGTCGGATCGGTATTGGGTGCGAAGACAAAAATTCCAGTTCGGTCGCCACCACCGGCGCCAGACCGTGCGCGGCATAACGGGCGATGACCGCTTTGAGCTGGCCACGGGTCGAGAGACTTGAGCTCTCCCGCTCAGTTCGTCGGCGTCGCAAATCGCCATGGCGCGCGGCTCGTCGCTCCACGGCAAACGATGAATCTGCGCAGGATCGGCGACCAGCGCCAGATCGCCGTCGTCACTGCCGTAAAACCGCGCCGGCGGGTAGCCGCCCATGATGCATTGCAGCAGCACACCCCGCGCCAACTGCAAACGCCGCCCCTCGAGGAACCCCTCGGCGGTCATCACCTTGCCCCGTGGCACCCCGTTCAGATCCGGGGTGACACATTCAATCTCATCAATGCCGGTCAATCGCTGCGCGAGTGAACCCTGGCCATCGGTTGTCATGACGCAATCCTTGTTGTTGTGCGAGCCGCGAACGGCGACCCGGACAAAATAGGCTGCGGCTGTTCGGAATATCAAGCAGCGTCAAACAAAAAGCCTGTCATGGCAGATAGAGGCTGAACACCCCACCACCCAACGGCCCGCCGTTGCTGATTTCGGTGCGCCCTTCCACACCGTTGCGCTGGTGCAGCGCGGCGATGCGATTGGCGAAATACAGTCCCAGCCCAGTGCTGCCGCTGCTGTGATTGATGCCCTGGACATAATCGGCCTGACGCTCAAGCATCTGCGCCGGATAGCCGTCGCCATCGTCATTGATGCTCAGCACCAGTTGCCCGGCTTCGTCGCTGACGGTGATCAGCAGCGACTCGCGGGCGTAACGGATCGCGTTATTGATGCAGTTACCGAGCACCGAAGCGATCAGCTCGCGATCGAAGAAACCCAGCGGGCTCAACGGATCGACCTCATAAGTGGCGATGATGCCGCGACTGGCAAACACTTCCTGATGCGCGGCCAGTTGCGCCTCGATGAAATCGTCGAGTTCGTGATACGCCGGCTGCAGCGGCAACTGATTGACGCCGAGTTTGTACAGCCCGAGCAACTGCACCAGCATGCCGTTGAGGTGGGCGAACTCGAAGTCGATCACGCCCTGCTCCGAGCCTTCGCGCAACTCTTTCGGCAAACGCGCCAGCCACTGGCTGTGCGCCTGCATCAGCATGGCTAGGGAGTTCTTCATGTCGTGAACGGTGGAGGCAATCACCGTGGAAAAATCCAGCGCCGGATCAATTGGGTTCATTCGCCAAACGCCTTGCTTTTCAGCTTCTGATAACGCGCAAACCGCGCGTCGGTGTCGGGCATCAGGCCCACCAGTTTCAGGCAGGCCCGACATTCTTCCAGCTCCGCCGACGGCACACTGGTGTCGGTGCCATGCAACAGCGACTGGGCCAGGTTCAGCGCAATACTGATGTTTTTCGGTTGCAGCTTGAGCGCCTTGCGGAACACCTCGCGGGCCTCGACCAGATTGCCGGTCTTGTACACACGCACGCCCTGACGGTTGAGATCGGCCGCAGCGTTGCTCGAGCTGAGAATGGTCGGATCGTCAGTGAGCTTGGCAATGTCTTTCATCACCGCCGGATCATCACCGTAGATCTCCGCGCAGCTCTTGAGCATCGAAGTGCCCGCCTCGGCCTGACCGAGCATTTGCAACTGCTTGGCCACCAACAGCGCCGCCTCGGGGCTCATGAATTGTTCCATGCCATCGAGGCGCATCAGCGCCTGTTCAGTAAGCTTGTCAGCGGTTTCGGCGTCGTTGAGCAACAGGCTGGTGGCTTTCATCAACCGCGCGCGAATCTGCAGGCCTGGATCGCTCGGGTTCTCTTTGGCTACGGCGCTGAGTGTGGTGTTGATCTCCAGCCGCGTGCGCGTGTCGAGACCGCGATCGCTGCCCTTGCTGATCAGCGCGTGCGCCAGGCCGAGGTTGCTCTCCGGGTCCTTGAAACGCGACTGCGCGCCCTGTGCCACCGCTTGGCGATAAGCACGCGAGGCGGTTTCGAAATCTTCGTTGGCCATCGCCAGTTTGCCGAGCAAGGCCTGACGACGCACTGCCAGCGGCGACAGACGAATCGCTTCTTCCAGCACCCGTTGCGCGCCTTTGCTGTCGCCTTCGGCCACCAGCACATCAGCCACGCCGTCATACAGCGCCGGCATCATCGGGAAGACTTTCAGGGCTTTTTCATAAACTTCTTTGGCCTGCGAGACCTGCCCGCGTTTGAACAGCAACTTGCCCAATCCAGCGAAGGCCCATGGCAATGGGCGGTCGGCAATGATGCCGTCGTAGAGTCGCTCCAGCGCTTCGTTCTGGTTCATGTCGCGCAGGGCGTCGGCGCGGTAACGCAGGCACAGCGGCGAATAGCGGATGTCCTGTTTGCACAGGGCAATACAGGCATTGAGCACCTCGACCGGCTTACCGCGATCAAGGGCTTGCAGAATCGGTTTGAGCAACGTCTTGCGTTGTTCCAGACGCTCAAGGCGCTGGGCCAGTCCGGAACGGTTGAACGGCTTGGTCAGGTACGCATCCGGCTCATGCTCCAGCGCACTGAGCACCATCGCCTGACTGGTTTCGGCGGTGACCATGACGAAAACGGCTTCGTGGCTGATGAGCTTTTCCGACATCAGGTCTTCGAGCACCTGCTGGCCGTTCTTCTTGCCGTCGCCGAGGTGGAAGTCCTGAAGAATGAAATCATAGGACTTCTGCGAGCACATCTTCAGCGCCTGCTCGCCAGTGTCGGCAGTATCGACATCCTTGACGCCGAGCTCACGCAACATCGAACGCACGGAACTGCGGAAATCGGAAAAATCATCGACGATCAGAAAGCTTTTTGGTGATACGACGACATCGAGGATTTCCAGGCAATTGAAGAAAACGAACCGAGGCGATTTCAGGCGCGCAGATGATAGCTGGAGGCCACGCGCCATCAAGCGATTTCGCTGGAGTCTGAACTCACCGTTCGGGTTATCGGCCAAAAGTGCCGGGGCCTGAGGGTGGTGCTTCAAGAATGTTGCTTCGAGTATTACTCTGCGCGCCTGCTCAAGGATTTCCATAAGGACTGAATCGTGTACATCAAGGGAA
The DNA here is from genome assembly GCA_030544685.1 of Pseudomonas sp. B21_DOA. Classification (NCBI taxonomy): domain Bacteria; kingdom Pseudomonadati; phylum Pseudomonadota; class Gammaproteobacteria; order Pseudomonadales; family Pseudomonadaceae; genus Pseudomonas; species Pseudomonas sp. B21_DOA. Next base: position 5,366,338 of record CP086683.1, read on the forward strand.
GCTACATCCTGTCGGCCTTTTTGCTGCTGTTTATCCAGCCAATGAGTGCGGCGGCAATGGACTGCACCAAAGCGGCGAACGACGTGGAAAACACGATTTGTGCGAACAAAACGCTGTATGAGCTGGACGCCCAGATGGGCACGCTTTATCGCCAACTGATGACAGCTGCCGCAGCGGCGCAACCTGAACTCAAGCGCACCCAGCGCGCCTGGCTGAAAAGCCGCAACACCTGCGCAGACGATGTCGCTTGCCTGGATGGCAGCTACCGCCAGCGCCTGCAAGCGTTGCAGGCACAATGGACGCAAGCCGCAATGTGGCAGCCGGACGCCGTGGATCTTCAGGCGATGAACGATCTGCAGGAACGCATTCGCGCCGAGAGCAAAAATCACCCGGAATTTGCGCTGGAACGTGCCTTGGCCGCGTGGGCTGTCGATTCATCCGAGACATCGTTCGCAGGCGATCCAGTCGACGACAGTTACGGCGAGCAAACCACTTTCCCCAAGTCGCGCCCCAAAGGCGTGAGCGAGGACGAATGGAAAGCATTGAACGCCTCACGCATTGAAGGCGCCGCCGAGACCGGACGGACTTCCTACGCACTGCTGGATCTGGACGATGATGGCCAACGCGACCTTATCGTCGACACATACGCAGGCGGCACTGGCCTGTTCACCTACGTGGAAACCTGGCACCGAACGGGCGAGCGGTTTGTCAAAAGATCGGTCGAGCCGGAAAGTTCGCTGTTCTACACCAACGACCGTGGCGCCAATCAGGCAGTCAGCTGGATCAGGCTTCACGACAGAATTTATGCCGCTTACCGAAACGGCGCCTATGGTGTCGATAATCTGTACCTGCTCAATCCGCTGAAGATCAACCGTCAGGTACCGACGGTGTCCGTGCGTTACGCTTACTCCCTGCAAGTGCCAACCACGCAACATAAAGAAGACGACACCAGCACGTATGAGCTCGAAGCGAATTTGCACGCGGCACTCGACCACGCCATCACTCAAGCGATGAAAGCCGCCCCCGACTCAACCAATAACTCGCCCCTTTGCCCAATTCCTCCCACGGGTACCGGAGACGACGATTACTACAGCTACGGCCCAACGCACTATGCCATCGAAAAGATCACCGACCTGCCGGTGATGATTGGCGGCGAATGCTACATCGGGGCGCTGGTCAACTGGTTCGGCAGCTACAGCGAAAAGGCTGGGTTATTCGCCCAACTGGCCGTGCGCAAGCCGGGCGTCGAGGCCAGCGGGACTAGCTACGAAGTCTACGGCCGCCGGCATGTTACCGAGGTCAGCGGGAGCCTTGGCAAAGTCGAAATCAACGACGACTGACCACCGATCATCACACCGGCAAAATAATCGGCACGGTTGCCAATCGCCGGAGGTCAAAGACACAGACAGCACATTTGTCCTTCAAAAATGCAGGCAGATCCGCAAATGAGGTTTATTCTGCTCAATTACCTGCGCCCCCGGACGTCCGCGATACGCTTGTACCGCCACAAAAAAGGCCGAAGTGATGACCTCGAAAACCCCTGCCTCGCCCTCTGCGCCCGAGCGCAAGGATGTGACCCCCAGCCACCTGAATTTCCCGGTGGTAGGCATCGGCGCCTCGGCGGGCGGCCTGCAAGCGATCAAGCTGTTTTTCGAGCATATGCCGAAGGACAGTGGCATGGCGTTCGTGATCATTCTGCATCTGTCGCCCGATCACCAAAGCATCGCCGACCAGATCATTCAGGAATCGACGCGCATGCCGGTGCTGCAAGTGACGCAGCCGGTGCCGATCGAAAAGAACTGTGTGTACGTGATCTCGCCAGCGCATTCGCTGTCGATGAACGACGGCTATCTGCGGGTCAGCACGGCCGGTTCGCCGCAGGCGCGCCACACGGCCATCGACCTGTTCTTTCGCGATCTGGCCGATGTGCACCGTGAGCGGGCGTTCTGCGTGGTGCTGTCAGGCACCGGTTCCGATGGTGCGGTGGGTTTGTCGCGAATCAAGGAACAGGGCGGCGTGACGCTGGTGCAAGTGCCGGAAGACGCCGAGTTCGACAGCATGCCGCGCGCCGCCATCGAGACGCGCATGGTCGATCTGGTGCTGCCAGTGGTCGAGATGCCGCAGAAACTGATGGAGCTCTGGCGCAACTCCCAGAACATCAAATTACCCAGCGCCAATGATCCCGACTTGAAAGCCTTGAAGCCTGCAAACGAACACGAGGCGTCGATCGCCGAACAACGCCTGCATGAAATCCTGTTGTACCTGCGCAGCAGCACCGGTCACGATTTCAAACACTACAAGCGCGCCACCGTGCTGCGCCGCATCGAGCGGCGCATGCAGGTCAACAGCCAGTCTGACCTCAGCGCTTACTACAACTACCTGCAAAATACCCCGGAAGAAGCCAAGGCCTTGCTCGGCGACATGCTGATCGGCGTGACCAACTTCTTCCGTGACCGCGAAGCCTTCGAAGCCCTTGAGCGCGATGTGCTGCCGCAACTGGTGCAATCGGTTGCCGACTCGTCGGAAAAAGAAGAACTGCGCATCTGGTCTGCCGGTTGCTCGACCGGCGAGGAAGCCTACAGCCTGGCGATCCTGCTCGACGATCAGATGCAGGTACAAAGCAGCAAGGCCAATCTGCAAGTGTTCGCCACCGATATCGACGAACGTGCGATCACCACCGGCCGCGCCGGCACCTACCCGCAAGCCATCGTTACCGACGTACCGCCAACCCGCTTGCGACATTATTTCGTCAAGGACAATGAGCATTACCGGATTCGCAAGGAAATCCGCGAGAAAGTTCTGTTCGCCAAGCACAGCCTGTTGTCCGACCCGCCGTTCTCGCAGATCGACCTGATCGTTTGCCGCAATCTGCTGATTTACCTGGATCGCGAGGTGCAGCGGGAAATCCTGCAGATGTTCCACTTTGCCCTGCGACCGGGCGGTTTCCTGTTTCTCGGCACCTCTGAAAGCGCCGATGCCTGCCATGAATTGTTCGCGCCAGTGGACAAGCGCAACCGCATCTTCCGCGCCAAGACCGGTACCCCGAACAGCCGCCGCACCCCGACCATGCCACGTGGCGGTTACATGCGCACCAGCGTTTCCCGACCGCCATCGAAAGCCATCGAGCCCGTCAAGCTGTCGTTTGCCGATATCCACCGCCGCGCCATAGAACGCTTCGCCCCGCCGAGCATCATCGTCGACACCAATGCCGATATTCTTCACATGAGCGAAGCCGCCGGGCGTTTCCTGCGGCATGTCGGCGGCGAGCTGTCACGCAACTTGCTGACGCTGATCCTGCCGGAACTGCGCCTGGAAATTCGCACGACACTGTTCCAGGTGCAGCAAAGCAACCTCACTGTTTGCTCGCGTGAAGTGCTGCTCAAGCGCGAGGAGCGCCAGTACCGCATCACGCTGATTGCGCAGCCGTACAAGGACGACGACTTCGACAGCGAGTGCGTGCTGGTGACCTTCGATGAAACGGAGATTGACGCGCACGAGCAGGCGCTGACCACGGTGCTGCAGACTGAAAGCCAAGTGCTCTCGAACCTGGAACGTGAGCTGCAACGCACCAAATTGCATTTGCAGGACACCATCGAACAGTCGGAAATCTCCAGCGAAGAGCTCAAGGCTTCAAACGAGGAGATGCAGGCGATCAACGAAGAATTGCGCTCGGCCACCGAAGAGCTCGAGACCAGCAAGGAAGAGTTGCAGTCGATCAATGAAGAGCTGTTGACGGTCAATTACGAGCTGAAGACCAAAGTCGAGGAAACCGACAAGATCAACGATTATCTGACCAATCTGATCGCTTCAACTGACATTGCTACGGTGTTCGTCGATCGCAGCATGCGCATCAAATGGTTCACGCCGCGCGCCACCGACATCTTCAGCATGCTGCCGGTAGACACCGGCCGTTCGCTGCTGGATATCACCCATCGCTTGAATTACCCGGACATGGCCGAGGACGCTGCGCAGGTATTTGAATCGCTGAACATGATCGAACGCGAGGTTAACAGCACCGATAATCGCTGGTACATCGCCCGGCTATTGCCTTATCGCTCCAGCGAAGACCATATCGACGGCACGGTGCTGACCTTCATCGACATCAGCAAGCGCCGCGAAGCCGAGGAAGAGCTGCGCCTGGGCGAAGAGCGCATGCGCCTGGTCGCCGAAAGCACCCGCGATTACGCAATCATCATTCTCGACGAGATGGGCGTGATCACCAGTTGGAACAAGGGTGCCGAGCTGATCTTCGGCCACACCAAGAGCGAGGCCGAGGGGCAGTTTTACGATTTCATTTTTACCGGTGAAGACCGCAACGCCGGTATGGCCGAAAACGAACTGGCGACGGCTCGTCAGCACGGACGCGCTCAGGACGAGCGCTGGCACATACGCAAGGATGGCAGCCGGTTTTTCTGCAGCGGCGAAGTCACGTTGCTCAGCGGCGATCACCTGCAGGGTTATGTGAAAATCGCTCGCGATCTGACCGGGCATAAACGCGCGCAGGACGAGCAAAACCAGGAACTGGCCCAGACACGCAACACGGTGTCGTTGCGCGACGAATTCTTTGCGGTCATGTCCCACGAACTCAAGCATCCCTTGAATCTGATTCAGCTCAACGCCGAACTGCTGCGTCGCCTGCCGATGATCCGTACTGCCGGCCCGGCGACCAAAGCGGTCAATACCATCTGCGATGCGGTCAACAGCCAGGCGCGGATCATCGACGACTTGCTCGACGTGGCTCGCGTACGCACCGGCAAGCTCAAGCTGCAACTGGCCCGCGTCGACCTGAGCGCTGTGCTGCGTGACATCCACACGGTCGTGCTGAATGAACAGCATGCAACGCACATCGACCTGCAACTGCCCGAAGAGTCGCTGTTCATCCATGCCGATCCAACCCGCGTCGAGCAGATCATCTGGAACCTGGTGAACAACGCGCTGAAATTCACCCCACCGACCGGACGCATCGAATTGATTGCCAGCAAGAGTGGGCAAATGGCTCAACTCAACGTCAAGGACAACGGCGTCGGCATCGCAGCGGAAAACCTCGAACACGTGTTCGACCTGTTTGGCCAAGCGGAAAAACAGCACACCAATCATCAACGCGAAGGGCTCGGCATTGGCTTGTCGCTGGTACGGCAACTGACCGAGGCGCAACACGGCACCGTACGGGTTGCCTCACCAGGGCTGGGCGCCGGATGTACGTTCACCGTATGCCTGCCGCTAGCCACCGAAACCGTGGAAACCTCCGAGCAGCCGCCGGCAGAAGCCGGAATCGGGCAAGCTGGTGGGCTTGAGCATTCTGCTGGTCGATGACTCGCCGCAAGTGCTGGAGACCTTGAAAATGCTGCTCGAAATGGAAGATGCCGAAGTGACCGCGTTCGACCATCCCGTGGGAGCGCTGAAAGCTGCCGAGGGCACGCGCTTCGATCTGATCATTTCCGACCTTGGCATGCCGGTCATGAGCGGGTACGAACTGATGGCTGCACTACGCAAGCTGCCGCTGGTGAAAAACGTACCGGCGATCGCCCTCACCGGTTATGGCACTCAGAGCGACATGCAGAAATCCCGTGAAGCCGGGTTCGATCAGCATCTGGGCAAACCGGTGGCGTACGACGACCTGATTGAAACCATCGAGGCGTTGCGCCGCTCAGAGTTGCTGTAACGGCGCTCAGCACAAATAAGCGCGTTGCACGCAGACCCGACGATCGATCGCCTGCTGCAAACGCGCCTTGCTCTCGGCCCAGAGGCCAGGATCGACGCGCGTGCGGCGCATCAACTCAAGCACGACGGCTTTGGCTTCCAGGTATTCCGACCAGGCGTCGGCAGCCTTGAGCTTGAGCCGCTCGGTTTCGCTCATGTCCATCCGGCGCAGGGCCAGCGCCAATGGGTCGGTGACCACCGGACTCAAGACGCACTGAACCCGGTGCGGTGAAACGAACCCCTGGTAGTCGAGCAAGATCTCCCGCGCGCGCCGGGTCCCCCACTTCAAGGCCACCTCGCAGGATTGCTCGGTTTCACGATCGTGAAACTCCTCACTGAGCGCCCGCCCGTCCTCCAGGTAAACCCCGACAAACACCTGTGTCACGCCGCGTGTGTTGATCCGCGCCTGCACTTCGATCTGCAAGCCGTCGCTCAAGACTTCTTCATGGCTGTACAGCGCTAAACGGCTGTTGCTCCAAAACCAATACTGGGCACCCCGACGTCTCACCATGGCTCTCCTCCCCCGCGAGTCGGAAATTAAGGCACAGATTCGGCGGATCGCCAGGACAACTCGTCAGCTGACACCAACGCAAAAAGCCCCGTCGCACGGATAGATGCGACGGGGCTTTTCGGTGTTGAAGAGGTGGTGTCCCAGGCGGGGTTCGAACCTGCAACCTTCCCCTTAGGAGGGGGATGCTCTATCCAATTGAGCTACTGAGACACTGATTGAGGCGCGCTGGACGCGGCGCGACAGACGGCGTGCATGTTAACGGCCAGCCCTTGTTTTGTCATGTCGTCCGTAGGGCTTTTTAAGTGTAGGCAAGCGCCCCGCAAGATTGCGGGAACTTTTACCGGGCAAATTGCACTGGGCGAAAATGCAGTCATTGCAGATTGCAATCAGCGCTTCGCGAAAAACCTTACCAAACCCTTGTTTTTAAAGGACTTATCACCCGTTACACTGTTGGCACGGCGACTGCTATGCCTGTTCTATCAAAAAGAACAATTTGGAGCGTCGTGCCATGAACAGCACCCTCTTGCTTGCAAACGCAGCGGCTCTGGCTTTCTTGCTCGGATCACATTTTTTCCCAAGGCTGACGCTGAGCAGCCAGTAGCGCAGCGCGTGCCGCATTACCTGCAGGTGCAGAAAGCGCCGCAGTGGGCAGTTTTGAGTGAACGCAGCGACGCTTCTACGCAAATGGTCAGCGAGCCTGAGCAAGCCTCGGCGCCGACCACCGAACGTCTGGTTTTTGAAATATCTTCAGGAGTAGAACATGTCCAAATCGGCGACAGGATTTCTCATCCTCGCTTTACTGAGTGGCGTTACCCACCTGGCGCTGTTCGAGGAGACGGAAGTCACCTTGCCTCTGGTTGGCTGTGGCGTATTTGCAGTGCTGTTTGTGCTGGCGCTGATCGCCGGGCGCAAGATCAAGTTCGATCCGGTCCTGCGTTGAGTTGAACCCATTCCAGTAACGCGGCGACAGCGACGGCAAGGTCGGCAGAATTATCGATCTGGTGAACGGGGCTGTCGCTGGATCTTCGGTCTTTGAACAACGCGTTGCGAGCCAGCCTCGCATCGATCTGCTCAGGGGTTTCCCGGCCACGCTTGAGCAAGCGCTTGCGCAGGACCTCGTCGTTGACGGTCAGCAGGATCGGCACAAGGGTCGGATACAACTCCATCGCCTGGCGCAGGTTCGCTCTCGAACCATTCACCAGCACATGCTGCCCGCCTCGCAACCATTCATCCATTTCTTTGGTAATACCGTAAGACAGGCCGTTGGCTTGCCAGGCCAAGGAAAAGGCCCCGGCGCGCTGTCGCCGGTCGAACTCTTCAGGCGTCACGCCAATTGCATCTTCGCCAACGGACTCCGCTGATCGGGTAATCACCCGGCGCATTACTTCACAGTTCAATGCTCGCAATGGCTCACGCGATGCCTCGATCAGGCTGTCCTTGCCCGAACCGGACGGCCCCATCAGGTAAAAAAGCTTGCCATCCATCCTGTAAACGCCCTCCGACAGGTTCTGCCTCTAGTAAATCGGCAAATTGCCACTATCCTGTACAGACAGGGATCAAGAATAGCGAGCTGCATAGCATGCACGTTCTGGCGTCTTCGGACATCAACAGATGTGCATTCGAAAGCGGGCAGCGATACGGACGAATGGAAAGTTTTCCAACCAGTCCGCATTTCTGACAACTGGTGCTGGCATTACGCCTTTACCCGGCTCAATATTTGTCACAGAATTGACGCCAATGATCTGGCAATTTTGAGGCATGATGCCGGCCTCTTAACAATTCAGGTTGAACCAATTGGTCCGGATGCTTGTCCTACCACACATCCTGCGGCCAATCCCGAGAACCGCTCCCTGAACTAACCGGTTAAATATATGCGCCCATTGAAACAGGCAATTTATTCCAGCCGTACGGCTGACAAGTTTGTCGTACGTCTGCCAGACGGAATGCGTGAACGCATTGCCGAGGTGGCTCGCAATCATCATCGCAGCATGAACTCCGAGATCATTGCGCGCCTTGAGCAGAGTCTTATTCAGGAAGGCGCACTGGGCGAAGAGCTGAGCATGCGCCTGGACAGCCCGGAGCTGTCGCTGCACGAGCGCGAGCTGTTGCAACGCTTCCGTCAGCTGTCGCACCGTCAGCAGAACGCCCTTGTGTCGCTGATCGCCCACGACGCCGAGATGGCCGCAGACGCGTCCTGAGCTAAACCGAACATATTGAAGCCAGCATGATTGCTGGCTTTTTTTGCCTCGGTTTTCGAGATTTCGCAGGCGCAAAAAAAGCCCGTCAATTTGACGGGCTTTTCATTCACTACAGATCAGAGCAGGAAGATTGTCGCCAGCCCGAGGAAGATGAAGAACCCCCGCTGTCGGTCATCGCAGTGATCATGACGCTGGCGCCCATCGCCGGATCGCGGCCCATTTTGGCCAGCGTCATCGGGATCAACACGCCCATCAATGCCGCCAGTAACAGATTGAGCGTCATTGCTGCCGTCATCACTACGCCAAGCGACCAACTGCCGTAAAGCATGTACGCGACCACGCCGATTACCCCGCCCCAGACCAGACCGTTGATCAAACCAACCGCCAGCTCTTTGCGCATCAATCGCGAGGTGTTGCCGGTGCTGACCTGATCCAGCGCCATGGCGCGCACGATCATGGTGATGGTCTGGTTGCCGGAGTTGCCGCCGATACCGGCGACGATCGGCATGAGTGCCGCCAGCGCCACCAGTTTCTCGATCGAGCCCTCAAACAGACCGATCACCCGCGATGCCACAAATGCAGTGATCAGGTTCACCGCCAGCCACGCCCAACGGTTGCGCAGGGATTTCCACACCGAGGCGAAGATGTCTTCCTCTTCGCGCAGACCGGCCATGTTGAGGACTTCGCTTTCGCTTTCCTCACGAATCAGGTCGACCATTTCGTCGATGGTCAGACGGCCGATCAGTTTGCCGTTCTTGTCGACCACCGGCGCCGAGATCAAGTCGTAACGCTCGAACGCCTGAGCGGCGTCGTAAGCGTCTTCATCCGGGTGGAAACTCACCGGATCGCTGGCCATTACTTCGGCGACCTGTTTTTCCGGATCGTTGACCAGCAGACGCTTGATCGGCAACACGCCCTTGAGCACGCCGTCGTAATCGACCACGAACAGTTTGTCGGTGTGACCGGGAAGCTCTTTGAGGCGACGCAGATAGCGCAGAACCACTTCAAGGCTGACGTCCTCACGGATCGTCACCATCTCGAAGTCCATCAGCGCACCGACCTGATCCTCGTCGTAGGAAAGAGCCGAGCGCACGCGTTCGCGCTGCTGGTTATCCAGACTCTCCATCAGCTCATGGACGACGTCTCGCGGCAGCTCGGAGGCCAGGTCAGCGAGTTCGTCGGCGTCCATGTCCTTGGCCGCAGCCAGGAGCTCGTGATCGTCCATGTCGGCGATCAGCGTTTCACGGACGGAATCGGATACTTCGAGAAGAATGTCGCCGTCGCGGTCGGCCTTGACCAGTTGCCAGAGCGTCAGACGATCGTCCAGCGGCAAGGCTTCGAGAATGTAGGCGACGTCGGCGGAGTGCAGGTCATCGAGCTTGCGTTGCAGCTCGACGAGATTTTGCCGGTGAACCAGGTTTTCCACGCGGTCGTGGTGCGGACCTTCCTGGCGATGAGTCAGGTCTTCAACGACACGCTGGCGCTGCAGCAACTCGACGACCTGAGCCAGGCGGTCCTGCAGGCTTTCCTGTGTTTTCTTTACTTCGATTTCGGACATAGGCGAACTCCACTCCCAGCAGCGGGGCACGCCGGAAGGATCAATCAGTCAATTCATGATTGGTGAAACGGTTTACTGAACAACTACTGGGTAAGTCCATGGAGGTTTTCCATAAGCCCCGGCGGGGCTGACGGGCGCAATGATACACGCCTGACGGTTTAAAACGTTTAAAAAATCACGGCTGAAACAAGCGCTTGCGAAACAAACCTGAGCGCTTGCGTGATCCGTGCAAATGCGACGACTCATCTTGAAAAGAAAACACACCGGCATTGCAAAAAGCAGCGACTACCCTTCAGCGTAGATCGTCACGGAGGACACCGAATGCCATTAAAACCCGCGCTTTTACTATTGACCGCCCTGCTCCCCGTCATCCCTTCCAAAGCCGCCACGCTTCATCGTTGCGAGGCCGCTGACGGCAGCGTCACCTTCACATCGATGAGCTGCGCAATGGGTGAGCAACTCTCGGTTCAGGAGGTTCATCCCTATTCTCCCGGCTGGGTCGCAATCATGCCGGAGCTCAATCACGAAGCTGTGACAGGCATGAACGACCGCGGCCGCGAACCGGGCATCGTCGGCGGCGCCGAACACAAATGTGGAAACCAGATCGATAACAGGCAGCGGCGCGGAAGCAATCATCAACCGGCGGGTGATTGCCGGCATGAGCCAGCGGGACGTCGAAAGCGCACTGGGCAAGCCGGACAAGATCAACACGCGCACATCGACCACGAGCTATCGTTACGACCTCAAGCGAGGCCGCAGTGCTCAAATTGATTTTGATGAAAGGGGTTGTGTGAAGGGAAAAGCCAAATCCCGGACAGCAAAAAGCCCGCGTTAAACGCGGGCTTTTTGGTATATGGTGCACTCGACAGGATTCGAACCTGTGACCGCTCGGTTCGTAGCCGAGTACTCTATCCAGCTGAGCTACGAGTGCATTTTGTGTTTTTAAACCAGACCACAACTGGTTGAAGCCGAGTTACTCACCTTACAGCAAATAACTCTTAAATGGTGCACTCGACAGGATTCGAACCTGTGACCGCTCGGTTCGTAGCCGAGTACTCTATCCAGCTGAGCTACGAGTGCATTTGTTGCCGCGCATTATAGGCCGTCTAATCTCTATGTCAAACACTTTTTCTAGTAATTTCAACAACTTACAGAAGAAGCCAGATTACGACGTACTAAGCAAATAATGGCGGAGAACGGGGGATTCGAACCCCCGACACCCTTTTGAGGTGTACTCCTTAGCAGGGGAGCGCCTTCGGCCACTCGGCCAGCTCTCCGCAACACGGGGCGTATATTAACCAGCTTCTTCCCCGTTTGCAAACATAAAAATCGATAAAAATTAATGGCTTGGTTCTTCGTCCTTCTCTTTCTTTATACGCAGGTAAATTTCCTCACGGTGCACCGCAACCTCTTTCGGAGCGTTGACGCCGATACGCACCTGGTTTCCTTTGACGCCGAGCACGGTCACGGTGATTTCGCCGTCACCGATAATCAGGCTTTCCGCGCACCGACGAGTCAGAATCAGCATACCTTTCTCCTTACGCCATTCATTTCAGGGACAACAGTCTGCAAAAAAGGCACCCGACCTACAACCGCAGCGATCGTAGCCCTACATGCCTGAGTATTGACCAGCGCGAGCAAAAGAACAGTTCCGGGGCTCGCGCCATTCAAAAATAAAGGGCGCGGTCAGACCGCGCCCTTCACTGAAGCGGATTACTCGCCCTGACGGGCCGGAGCATCCAGTTCGAAAGCCGTGTGCAGCGCGCGCACGGCCAGTTCCAGGTATTTCTCTTCGATCACTACGGAAACCTTGATTTCCGAAGTCGAGATCATCTGGATGTTGATGCTTTCTTTCGCCAGGGATTCGAACATGCGGCTGGCCACGCCTGCGTGGGAACGCATGCCGACGCCGACGATCGAGACCTTGGCGATCTTGGTGTCGCCAACGACTTCACGGGCACCGATCTCGCGAGCGGTGTTTTCCAGCACGGTCTGTGCGGCCTGGTAGTCGTTGCGGTGCACGGTGAAGGTGAAGTCGGTGGTGTTATCGTGCGCGACGTTCTGCACGATCATGTCGACTTCGATGTTCGCGGCACTGATCGGGCCGAGAATCTTGAACGCCACACCCGGGGTGTCTGGCACGCCACGGATGGTCAGCTTGGCTTCATCGCGATTGAAAGCGATGCCGGAAATGATCGGCTGTTCCATGGTTTCCTCTTCATCAATAGTAATGAGGGTGCCCGGACCCTCCTTGAAGCTGTGCAGTACGCGCAGCGGAACGTTGTACTTGCCGGCGAATTCCACCGCACGGATCTGCAGGACCTTGGAACCTAGGCTGGCCATTTCCAGCATTTCTTCGAAGGTGATCTTGTCCAGACGCTGAGCGACCGGCACCACACGCGGGTCGGTGGTGTAGACACCGTCGACGTCGGTGTAGATCTGGCATTCATCGGCCTTCAAGGCAGCTGCCAGTGCCACGCCGGTGGTATCGGAACCGCCGCGACCGAGGGTGGTGATGTTGCCGTGCTCATCGACGCCCTGGAAACCGGCGACAACCACCACGCGACCGGCCTTCAGATCACCGCGAATCTTCTGGTCATCAATCTGCAAGATACGCGCTTTATTGTGTGCGCTGTCAGTCAGGATCCGCACCTGATTACCGGTGTACGACACCGCCGGCACACCGCGTTTGATCAGCGCCATGGCCAACAGGGCAATCGTCACCTGTTCACCGGTGGAAACGATCACGTCAAGCTCGCGCGGAACCGGTTGTGCCTCGCCACTGATTTGCTTGGCCAGATCGATCAGACGGTTGGTTTCGCCGCTCATTGCAGACAGCACAACCACCAGGTCATCGCCGGCATCGCGGAATTTCTTAACCTTGTCGGCGACCTGCTCGATTCTCTCGACAGTGCCGACCGAGGTGCCTCCAAATTTCTGTACGATCAAAGCCATTTCAAAGCCGCCTCTGCCCATGAAGGGCGCCCAATAATCTTTCGAACAGTCGCCGGGCCCGCCACTAGACTGCGGGCCCGGCGAGCCGTCTTATAAAGCCTGCTCGACGAATGGAACGGTCAGCGCCAGTGCGCCATCCAGCGCAGCGGCATCGACACCGCCGCCCTGCGCCATGTCCGGACGACCACCGCCCTTCCCGCCCACTGCCGCAGCAGCCTGTTTCATCAAATCACCGGCTTTGAGTTGGCCAGTCAGGTCCTTGGTTACGCCTGCAACCAGTACGACCTTTTCCTCATGGACACCGCCGAGCAGGATCACTGCGCGGCCGAGTTTGTTTTTCAGCTGATCGACCAGCGCCAGCAGCGCCTTGCCATCCTGACCGTCCAGACGGGCGGCCAGCACCTTCACATCCTTGACGTCCACCGCCGAGGCCGACAGATCGTCGCCCGCCGCGCTGGCAGCCTTGGCCTGCAACTGCTCGAGTTGTTTCTCCAGCAGACGGTTGCGCTCCAGTACCGCCGAGAGCTTGTCGATCAGGTTGTCGCGGCTGCCCTTGACCAGGCTGGCCGCTTCCTTGAGTTGTTCTTCCGCCGCGTTCAAGTAGGCCAGCGCCGCAGCACCGGTGACTGCCTCGATACGACGCACGCCCGATGCCACACCGCCTTCGCTGATGATTTTCAGCAGGCCGATGTCGCCGGTACGGTTGGCGTGGATCCCGCCGCACAGTTCGACCGAGAAGTCGCCCATGCTCAGCACGCGCACGCTGTCGCCGTACTTCTCGCCGAACAGCGCCATGGCGCCTTTGTTCTTTGCGGTTTCGATATCGGTTTCTTCGGTTTCAACGGCGGAGTTCTTGCGAATCTCGGCGTTGACGATGTCTTCCAGCTGCTTGATCTGTTCTGGCTTGATCGCTTCGAAGTGGCTGAAGTCGAAACGCAAGCGCTGACTGTCGACCAACGAACCTTTCTGCTGCACATGCTCACCGAGCACCTGACGCAGCGCGGCGTTGCAGCAAGTGCGTAGCCGAGTGGTTCAGCGCAGTGGCGTGACGCACTTCGGCGTCGACGTGGGTTTCCACCGGCGCGCCAATGGTCAGACTGCCCGAGGCCAGCACGCCGTGGTGCAGGAATGCGCCGCCGGTCTTGGTGGTGTCGCGCACGTCGAAGCGGCTGCTGCCGGCCTGAATGAAACCGCAGTCGCCGATCTGGCCACCGGATTCGGCGTAGAACGGCGTCTGGTTGAGCACGATCACGCCTTCCTGACCTTCGCTCAGCACGTCGACCGACTGACCATCCTTATAGATGGCAACGATTTTCGCCGAGCCGCTGGTGGCGGCGTAACCGGTGAATTCGGTGGCCACGTCAACCTTGACCAGAGTGTTGTAGTCCAGACCGAACGAACTCGCCGAACGCGCGCGCACACGCTGGGCTTCCATCTCGCGCTCGAAGCCGGCTTCGTCGACGGTCAGGCCGCGTTCGCGAGCGATGTCGGCGGTCAGGTCCATCGGGAAACCGTAGGTGTCGTAGAGTTTGAACACCACGTCGCCCGGCACCACGGTGCCTTTGAGCTCGGCCAGATCCTGCTCGAGGATTTTCAGGCCGTGCTCCAGGGTCTTGGAGAACTGCTCTTCTTCAGCCTTGAGCACGCGCTCGATATTGCTTTGCTGCTTCTGCAGTTCCGGGAAGGCTTCGCCCATCTCGGCGACCAGCGCCGCGACAATCTTGTAGAAGAAGCTGCCGGTAGCGCCGAGCTTGTTGCCGTGACGGCAGGCGCGACGGATGATCCGGCGCAGCACGTAACCGCGACCTTCGTTGGACGGCAGCACGCCATCGGCGATCAGGAAGCCGCAGGAACGGATGTGGTCGGAGACGACTTTGAGCGACGACTGATCGCCGTTTTCGCAGCCGATCGCTTCAGCCGAAGCCTTCAGCAGGTTCTTGAACAGGTCGATGTCGTAGTTGGAATTGACGTGCTGCATCACCGCACTGATCCGCTCCAGGCCCATACCGGTGTCCACCGACGGCGCTGGCAACGGATGCAACACGCCATCGGCGGTGCGGTTGAACTGCATGAACACGTTGTTCCAGATTTCGATGTAGCGGTCGCCATCTTCTTCCGGCGAGCCCGGCGGGCCGCCCCAGATGTGCTCGCCGTGATCGTAGAAAATCTCGGTGCACGGGCCGCACGGGCCGGTGTCACCCATGGTCCAGAAGTTGTCGGACGCGTACGGTGCGCCCTTGTTGTCGCCGATGCGGATCATGCGCTCGGCTGGCACACCGATTTTCTGTGTCCAGATGTCATACGCTTCGTCGTCGGTGGCGTAGACGGTGACCCAGAGCTTTTCCTTCGGCAGCTTGAGCACGCCAGTGAGGAAGGTCCAGGCGAAGGTGATCGCGTCGTGCTTGAAGTAGTCGCCGAAGCTGAAGTTGCCGAGCATTTCGAAGAACGTGTGGTGACGCGCGGTATAACCGACGTTTTCCAGGTCACTGTTCTTGCCGCCGGCGCGCACGCATTTCTGGCTGCTGGTGGCACGGGTGTACGCACGTTTTTCCTGGCCCAGGAAGCAGTCCTTGAACTGGTTCATCCCCGCGTTGGTGAACAGCAGGGTTGGGTCGTTGCCCGGAATCAAAGAGCTGGAGGCTACACGGGTGTGGCCTTGCTCTTCGAAGAAGCGAAGGAAGGCTTCACGGATTTCTGCGCTTTTCATTAGGTTCTTCCACGGAGGCTGCGGCCAAAGGCCTGTTCGAAACGTCGTGAGACGAAGCGACGGCAAAGGGCCGCATTATATCGGCCCTGCGCGCGGGGTACAGCGTGTTTATACGATAGAAACGGTCAATTGGACGGCTAACGCTGTCACTTGCGTGAAAACTCGACGAATGTCGCGATCACTTGCTCGATTTGCGCGCGGCTAACGTCCACGTGCGTAACCATGCGCAAGCGCGCAGCGGCGCTGAGCCTGATCCCGCGTTCGCCGGCAAAGGCCTTGAGTGCTTGGGCTCTTTCGCCCATTTGCACATAAACCATGTTGGTTTGCACGGGTTCGACGACGAAACCGGCCTCACGCAGACCATCGGCGAGTAACTGCGCGTTGGCATGGTCATCCGCCAGCCGTTCGACGTGATGATCCAGCGCGTACAAGCCAGCCGCCGCGAGCAACCCGGCCTGACGCATGCCGCCACCGACCATTTTGCGCAAACGCCGCGCTTTGCCGATCAGTTGCTCGGAACCGCACAGCACCGAGCCGACCGGCGCGCCGAGGCCTTTGGACAGGCACACCGACACCGAATCGAAATGCTGGGTGATCTCCCGGGCATCGACGCCGAGCTTGACCGCCGCGTTGTACAACCGCGCGCCATCCAGGTGCAATTGCAGACCATGCTCCTGAGTAAAGCGTCGGGCGCGCGCCAGAAACTCCAGCGGCAGCACTTTGCCCTGCATGGTGTTTTCCAGCGCCAGCAAACGGCTGCGGGCGAAATGGAAATCGTCCGGTTTGATCGCGGCGGCGACCTGATCCAGATCCAGTGAACCGTCGGCCTGCACTTCCAGCGGCTGCGGCTGGATCGAACCAAGCACCGCCGCCCCGCCACCTTCGTACTTATAGGTGTGCGCCTGCTGACCAACGATGTACTCGTCACCACGCTCGCAGTGCGCCATCAGGCCAAGCAGGTTGCTCATGGTCCCGGTCGGCACGAACAACGCGGCGGCAAAGCCCAGGCGTTTGGCCAGTTCGGCCTCGAGGCGATTGACCGTCGGATCTTCACCGTACACATCGTCTCCGGTGTCCGCTGCAGTCATCGCCTCGAGCATGGCGGGAGTCGGTTGGGTGACGGTGTCGCTGCGAAGATCGATAACGCTCATGAACCTGGCCTCTGGTCAGATGGGGAAATCCCTTTGTGAAGTGGGATTACTGCGGTCATGGCGCCGATTAATCAAGCCTTGAAGAAGGAAAAATCGCGGTCTCGCTGAAAAAGCGCCATCCCTGTGGGAGCGAGCTTGCTCGCTCCCACCGGTTCTGTGCAGGACCGAAAAATATGTGTTACAAACTGCGCGCTGCCCGAGATCGGGCGGCGAAAACGTTCTCAGGGCGGGGTGCAATTCCCCACCGGCGGTAATTGCGCGCAACGCGCATAGCCCGCGAGCGCTTGGCGTTGCACACGACTTGAGTCGGGTGCGTCGGCAAGGTCAGCAGACCCGGTGTGATTCCGGGGCCGACGGTCATAGTCCGGATGAAGAGAGAACGGGATCGACGCCAAAGGGCCGTCCGCGTGCATTCGTGCCTGCGTTCGCACCCTTGCATCCCTTTCGATTCATAACGCCCTGTTTTTCACACAAACAGGAGTCAGAACATGCAACCCACCGTTATCGACAGCAAAAGCAAACACCCACAGGGCGAGCGCGTCGCGTTTATCCAGGCCTGCTGGCACAAGGAAATCGTCGACCAGAGCCGCAAAGGCTTCATCGCCGAAATGCTGGTGCAGGGTTATCAGGAATCGGACATCGATTTCTTCGAAGTCGGCGGCGCTTTTGAGATGCCGCTGCACGCCAAGCTGCTGGCCAAGTCCGGCCGTTACGCCGGCATCGTCGCCGCCGCCCTGGTGGTGGACGGCGGCATTTATCGCCACGAGTTCGTCGCGCAATCGGTGGTCAGCGGCCTGATGCAGGTGCAACTGGAAACCGAAGTGCCGGTGTTCTCGGTGTCGCTGACCCCGCATCACTTCCATTCGGGCGAAGAGCATCAGAAGTTCTTCTTCGAGCACTTTGTGCACAAGGGCCAGGAAGCAGCGCGGACTTGCGCGGATACGTTGCTGAAGATTCGCGCGTTGCGTCGAACCGAGCCGCGCGCTGTAGCGGTCTGATTCTCACATGATCGTTCCCACGCTCTGCGTGGGAATGCCTCAATGGACGCTCTGCGTCCGCTGTTGGGACGCGGAGCGTCCCTGGCTGCATTCCCACGCGGAGCGTGGGAACGATCCACACGGAATGCGGTGAAGTCAGGCAAGGTTTTCGTCTGTGGTCGGGACGATCAGGATGCCGGCGCGCAGGCCATTCTTGACCTTGGGGTTGGGGAAGATGATTCGTGCGCCCTGCTCTTCGATCACCCAACGGGTATTGGCCAGGTCTTCGGCCAGCACATAACCCGGTTCCAGCTCGGAAAAGTTCTCGATGTCCTGAGGCAGATTCAGGCGGAACGCATCGCTGTGCTTGATGATTTCCCGCGCCACGCTGAACAACTGCAAGCCGTCCAGCCCTTCTTCTGTCTCCGGCTCAGTGCCTTCGATGATCTGCTTCAGGCGGGTTTCCAGCAGTGAAACGTTAACGCCATCGTTCTGCCCGAACGGTCGCGCCTTGCCCAATTCCAAGGTAAAAGCCTCGGCGTCGAGCTTGTCGTAGGTATAAGAACTGAACACGATCGACGGTTTGTTCTGCAACAGCACCGCCTCCATGCCAGCAGCGCGCAGGCGCGCCAGTTCGCGACGGGAATGCTGGCGCCCTTCCTTCCACGGGTACAAGGCGAACTGTTCGATCTTCGACCCACGAATCGCGGTGTGCAGGTCGTAGTGCAGCCGCTGGCGCTCGGGCTTGCTGAAGAAACTCGCCGCCAGCCGTTCCAGCTCGCAGGCGCGCAACGCTTCCGAGCCGCTGCTTTGTTCGTGGCGGCCGTTGAACAGCCGGTTGACGTCCTGCTCGACGAAACGCTCACCCTTGCGGATGGCTTCCGGGTTGCCGAACAGGAACAGAATGCGTGCGCGCGGCTTGAGATCGCCGCGTGCGATGTCGTGCAGCAGCCGATCGAGCAACTCGATCGGTGCGGTTTCATTACCGTGGATGCCTGCCGACAGCAGCAGGTCCAGGCCATTGTCGCGCGCTTCCGGGGGCCGCACTTCCAGCGCCCCTTCGCTCAACCAGCGCATGCGCACGCCTTCGACAGTCAGTTGAGTCTTCTCCGCCGGTTCGCGGCCGGCGAGGGTCAGTTCAAGCAGTTTGCCGAGGGCGAGCATAGAGCGATTTCCTTAATGGTCGTGGTTGCAATCCGGGCCGTGTACGTGATCCTCGTCAGCGCCGAGGTCAGCCGGTTCCATTTCCAGTTGCAGACTTACCAGATTAGTCGCCAATGGGCGCAGCAGCAGGTTGGCGTACTCTTCGTCACCTTCCTCGACGTCGACGCCGATCAGCAGCTGGCCACGGCCGTCCTGCTGGATCCACAGCTCTTTGCCTTGCCACATGACCGCAACGCGGGTGCACGAGGTTTGCAATTGCGTGCCGTCGGTGTCTTCAAGGATCAGCTGCAGGGAATCGCTCATGTTTTTACTCTCTTGGGGTGACACGCCGCGCGCCACGTTCAGGCAGCGCGCCGGCGATCAATTGATCTGGAAGGGATAAACCGCGCCCAGTTTAAGGATTTGCGTCAGTTCATCCAGTGCCGTCCGGCATTCAAGCAGCAACTGCGGGTCCGCCAGGTCGGTTTCGCTCAGGCGGTCGCGGTAGTGCTTTTCAACCCATGCGGTCAACGAACCGTACAACGGGGCCGTCATGATAACCCCTGGGTTGACCGCCGCCAGTTCGGTTTCATTCAGCGCCACACGCAGACGCAGGCACGCCGGGCCACCGCCGTTCTGCATGCTCTGCTTGAGATCGAAGACCTTCACTTCGCGGATCATGCCACCCGAGCTGGTCAGGCTTTGCAGATAAGCCCAGACACGTTCGTTGGCCTGGCATTCCTGCGGCACGATCAGCAGCATCGAACCATCGGCACGCGACAGCAACTGGCTGTTGAACAGGTAGGAACGCACCGCATCATCGACGCTGACCGCCGAACGCGGCACACACACCGACTGGAAGTTGCCGCCGACCTTGGCCAGTTTGCCTTGCAGTTCGGCAAGCATCTTGTCGGTCTCGAGGAACGCGTCCTCGTGATAGAACAGCACTTCACCGTTGCCCACGGCGATCACGTCGTTGTGGAACACGCCCTGATCGATGACATTTGGATTCTGCTGCGCATAGACCACGCCTTCGTCACGCAGACCGTGCAGACGCGCGACCGCTTGCGATGCTTCGAGGGTCTGGCGCGCCGGGTATTTCTGCGGCGCCGGGAAACGATTGTCGAAAGCACTGCGGCCGAATACGAAAAACTCGACGCCCGCTTCACCGTACTCACGGCAGAAACGCGTGTGGTTGGCCGCGCCTTCATCACCGAACTGCGCCACTGCCGGCAAAGCGGCGTGATGGGCGAAGTGCTGTTGATTGGCGAACATCGCACCGAGCACGCGGCTGGTGGTCGGGTGCTCGATGCTGCGGTGATATTTGCAATTGAGGTTGGCGGCGGTGAAGTGCACGCGGCCGTCAGCGGTATCGGCGCTCGGGCTGACCGTCGCGGCATTGGCTACCCACATGCTTGAGGCCGAGCAACTGGCAACCAGCAGCGGCATCGCCTCTTTGGCGGCGCGCTCGATCACTTGTGCGTCAGTGCCGCTGAAGCCCAGACGACGCAGCGCGGACACGTCGGGACGTTCTTGCGGAGCCAGCACGCCTTGCTGAAAGCCCATGTCCATCAGCGCTTTCATCTTGGCCAGACCTTGCAGCGCCGCTTCCTTCGGATTCGAGGATTGCTGACTATTGCTCTGCGAGGCGACGTTGCCGTAGGACAGACCACCGTAGTTATGGGTCGGCCCCACTAGACCGTCAAAATTGACTTCATAGGATTTCATCAGCGAGGCTCCACGAGAATCTGTTGTTATAGGCATCGAGTAACAATTAGGTAAGACCGCGGTGCGGCCATCGCTGGCAAGCCAGCTCCCACATTGACCGCGTCGTACACAAAATGTGTGGACGTCTCTGACCCTGTGGGAGCTGGCTTGCCAGCGATTGGGCGCTACGCCATTTTCACGCCGGGTGTCAGCGAGGCAGGCAGCACCAGGCTCGGGGTTTCCAGCGATGCCACCGGGTAAGCGCAGTAATCCGCTGCGTAGTAGGCACTGGCGCGGTGGTTGCCCGAGGCGCCAACGCCGCCGAACGGCGCGCTGCTCGCGGCACCGGTCAGCTGTTTGTTCCAGTTGACGATGCCTGCGCGGCTTTCCAGCCAGAACTGCTGGTAACGCGCTTCGGAATCGGAGAGCAAACCGGCGGCCAGCCCGTAAGCGGTGTTGTTGGCTTCAGTGATCGCCGCAGCGAAATCGGCGTAGCGGATCACTTGCAGCAACGGCCCGAACAGTTCTTCGTCCGGACGCTCGGCCACGGCCGTCACATCGACAATGCCCGGAGTCAGCAAGGCCGATTGCGCCTGTGGCTGAGTCATTTCCAGCAGCGCCACCGCGCCGTTGGCCAGCAGTTGCTCCTGCGCATCCATCAGCGCCTTCGCCGCGCCAAGGGAAATCACCGAGCCCATGAACGGCGCCGGTTGCTGATCGAACGCACCGACTTCAATGGTCGAACTGACTTCCACCAGACGCTTGAGCAGGCTGTCGCCCCACGCGCCTTGCGGCACCAGCAGACGGCGGGCGCAGGTGCAGCGCTGACCGGCGGAAATGAACGCCGACTGAATGATCGTGTACACCGCCGCGTCCAGATCGGCGACCTGATCGACCACCAGCGGGTTGTTGCCGCCCATCTCCAGCGCAAGAATCTTGTCCGGGCGCCCGGCGAATTGCTGATGCAGGTGATTGCCGGTGCGGCTGGAGCCGGTGAAGAACAGACCGTCGATACCCGGGTTCGCCGCCAGAGCAATACCGGTTTCGCGGGCGCCCTGCAGCAGGTTCAAAACGCCCGCCGGCAGACCGGCTTCGATCCAGCACTTGACCGTCAGCTCGGCGACTTTCGGCGTCAGTTCACTGGGCTTGAACAGCACCGTGTTACCGGCCAGCAGCGCCGGGACGATATGACCGTTAGGCAGGTGACCGGGGAAGTTGTAAGGGCCGAACACCGCGACCACGCCGTGCGG
Organism: Pseudomonas sp. B21_DOA; assembly: GCA_030544685.1. Taxonomy (NCBI): domain Bacteria; kingdom Pseudomonadati; phylum Pseudomonadota; class Gammaproteobacteria; order Pseudomonadales; family Pseudomonadaceae; genus Pseudomonas; species Pseudomonas sp. B21_DOA. The sequence continues at coordinate 5,388,195 of CP086683.1, forward strand.
CTTGTGGCGCAATACGGCGGTGGCGTCGCCCAATGGGCCGCTCTTCTCGCCGGTCCGCTCACGGTAGCTCTGCACCGAAATCGCGATCTTGTTGACCATGCTGGTCACTTCAGTCGCGGCTTCCCACAGTGGTTTGCCGGTTTCTTCGCCGATGGTGCGAGCCAGTTCGTCAGCGTGGTTTTTCAACGCAGCAGCAAAAGCTTCGAGGACGCTGATGCGCTCCTCGAGGGTGCGACGTGCCCACTGAGGAAACGCCTGACGAGCAGCCTGCACCGCCGATTCGACCTGCGCGGCAGTGGCGCCCTCGCCCGCCCACAGCACTTGCTGGGTCACCGGGTTCAAAGATTGAAAGGCTTCGCCCTGACCGGCCAGCCACTCACCTGCGATGTATAGCGAATTCATTATTTCGACTCCCGTGCAGCGGACAACGCCACGGCGCGAACCTGATCGCCGGCGCTGAGTTGAAGACGTTTCGCGGTCTGCGGATCGACCACCAGGGTGCCCGCAGCCAGGCGCGCTGGTGCAGCCGTAATGCGGCAATCCTCGCGTTTGCGGTTGTGGATGATGAACGGCGTGGCGTCATCGCCCGGCGTGCCGACGGCCAGCACCAGCGCTTCGCTGTCACGCACCGCGCGGATCTTGCTGGTTTCGCATTCGATGGCCGGGCCGGCGTCGAAGATATCGACGTAACCCTGATAGCTGAAGCCTTCGCTCTTGAGCATCGCCAGTGCCGGCTCGGTGTCCGGGTGCACCTGGCCGATGACGTTGCGCGCGTCCGGCGAAAGGAAGCAGGTGTACAGCGGGAACTTCGGCATCAGTTCGGCGATGAACGCCTTGTTGCCGACACCGGTCAGGTAATCGGCCTGGCTGAATTCCATCTTGAAGAAATGGCGGCCGAGGCTTTCCCAGAAGGGCGAGCGCCCGGCGTCATCGGACACGCCGCGCATCTCGGCGATGATCTTGTTGCCGAACAGCTCCGGGAACTCGGCGATGAACAGCATGCGCGCCTTGGACAGCATCCGGCCGTTGAGACCGTTGCGGTAATCGGCGTGCAGGAACAGCGAGCACAGCTCGGAATTGCCGGTCAGGTCGTTGGCCAGAAACAGCGTCGGAATCTCTCGGTAGATGTTCAGCTCTTGGGAAGCGCTGACCGTCAGACCGACGCGGAAGTTGTACCAGGGCTCACGCAGGCCGACCGCACCGGCGATGGCGGAAATCCCCACCACACGGCCGTCATCGTCTTCGAGCACGAACAGATAGTCGGCATCACCGCGCCCGGCTTCGCCGCGAAAGGTCTTCTCGGCCCAGCCGACCCGGTGGGTCAGGCGCTCTTCGTTGGCCGGCAAGGTAGTCAGGCCGGTGCCGGTGCTGCGGGCCAGGTCGATCAGCGCGGATAAATCGCTGCTGCGTACGGGACGAACAATCATGCTATCTCCTCAAACGGGCCGCTCGCGCCACCCGTGAAACTCGCTAAGGCGTTAAACCGCCACCAGGCGCACGCTGGCACCTTCACCGACGCCCAGGGCTTCGGCCGCTTCCATATCCAGCGTCACCGGTTTGCCCGGCGCGTAGTCCAGCTCGAGCAACACCGCGCGGTAATCCTGCAACTGCGCGTTGGCCACCAGGTACTGGCGTCCGGCGCCTTTGACCGGCTCGCCGATCTTCACCGGCACCACGCGGCTCTGGGCGATCGAACGGATCCCGGAAACCCGCGCATGCAGGGTCGGGCCGCCGTCGAAGATGTCGATGTAGTGATCGGTCTCGAAGCCTTCGCGCATCAGGATGTCGAAAGTGATCTGCGCACGCGGGTGCACCTGGCCCATCGCCTCTTGGGCGGAGTCCGGCAGCAGCGGCACGTAGATCGGGTAATGCGGCATCAGCTCGGCGAGGAAGGTGCGGCTTTTCAGCCCGCACAGACGCTCGGCCTCGGCGTAGTTGAGGTCGAAGAAATTACGCCCGATCGCATCCCAGAACGGCGAGTCGCCATTCTCGTCGCTGTAACCGACGATCTCGGTCACCACCGAATCGGCAAAACGCTCCGGGTGGCTGGCGACGAACAGCAGACGGCCACGGGAATTGAGCTCGGCCCACGGCGAACCGACCAGCTCGCGCTGCACGTAGAAACTGGTCAGCAAGCTGTTGCCGGTCAGGTCGTGGCACTGCGAGAGCACGTGGATCTTGTTGTGGATCTTCAGCTCGCGGGAGGCGTGGACGAAGGTCTCGTTGCGGAAGCTGTAGAACGGCTCCGAGTAGCCGGCGGACGCGACGATGGCCGAGCAGCCGACCAGTTTGCCGGTGCTCGAGTCTTCAAGGACAAAGAAGTAACTCTCTTCACCGTTGAAGCTCACTTCGGCGGCAAACGAAGCTTCGCTCGCGGCGATCTTGTCGCTCAGACGTTCCACGTCATCCGGCAAGGAAGTGACACCAATCGGGCTGTCCGCAGCCAGACGCTGTACCTCGCCCAGATCAGCCATTTGCGCGGGGCGCATCACCAGCATGGTGTCACTCCTTTCTCTTAATATTCACAGAAAAAAACACCGGACCTTGTAGGAGTGAGCCTGTGTGGCGAGGGATTTATCCCCGTTGGGCTGCGTAGCGGCCCCTTTTCTGGGGTGCTTCGCGCCCCAACGGGGATAAATCCCCTCACCACAGGGCTCACTCCGACAGTCGAATCTGTCCGATGTAAAAATTGGCTTCGGCGCCGGAAAACCTCCAGGCGCCGAAAGGTCCATCAGGCTTGCGTCAACTTCGCCGCGGCGCGTTCGAAGCGGTCGAGACCGGCATCGATATCGGCGTCTTCCACCACCAGGCTCGGGGCGAAACGGATCACGTCGGGGCCGGCCTGGAGAATCATCAGGCCTTCCTGTTCGGCGGCGTTGAAGATGTCCTTGGCCTTGCCTTTCCAGGCTTCGCTCAGCACGCAACCGATCAGCAGACCGAGACCACGCACCTGGGTGAACAGGCCGTACTTCTCGCCGATCTGTTGCAGGCGGGTCTTGAACTTGTCGTGCTTGGCGTTCACGCCGTTCAACACTTCAGGGGTGTTGACCACGTCGATCACCGCTTCGGCGACGGCGCAGGCCAGCGGGTTGCCACCGTAAGTGGTGCCGTGGGTGCCGACGACCAGATGTTTGGCCAGCGCTTCGGTGGTCATCATCGCCGCGATCGGGAAACCGCCGCCCAGGCTCTTGGCGCTAGTAAGGATGTCCGGGGTCACGCCGTAATGCTGGTAGGCGAACAGCTTGCCGCTGCGGCCCATGCCGGTCTGCACTTCGTCGAACACCAGCAATGCGTTGTTGGCGTCGCACAGCTCGCGGGCACCTTGCAGGTAGGCCAGCTCGGCCGGCAGCACGCCGCCCTCACCCTGGATCGGCTCGAGCACGACCGCGCAGGTCTTCTCGGACACCGCGGCTTTCAGCGCGGCCAGATCGTTGTACGGAACGTGGGTAATGCCGGTGATCTTCGGGCCGAAACCGTCGGAATACTTCGACTGGCCACCGACGTTGACGGTGAACAGGGTACGGCCGTGGAAGCTGTTCAGTGCGGCGATGATTTCGTATTTCTCAGTGCCGAAACGGTCGAATGCGACGCGACGGGCCAGCTTGAATGCGGCCTCGTTGGCTTCGGCGCCGGAGTTGCAGAAGAACACGCGCTCGGCAAACGTGGCGTCGATCAGCTTGTGCGCCAGGCGCAGCGCCGGTTCGTTGGTGAACACGTTGGACACGTGCCACAGCTTGTTCGCCTGTTCGGTCAACGCACCGACCAGCGCCGGATGCGCGTGGCCCAGGACGTTGACGGCAATCCCGCCGGCGAAGTCGATCAGCTCGCGGCCGGCCTGATCCCAGACCCGGGAACCGGCGCCACGCACCGGAATGAAAGCGGCAGGCGCGTAGTTGGGAACCATTACCTGGTCGAAATCGGCGCGTTGTACCGCAGCGTGCTCAACGGACATCGGAGTCTCCTGAAGAGGAACACCCGCCTGGAACTGGCGAGCGATGAGGGGATTGTAAGGACAGTTGGGTGCTCGGCCTTGTCGCCAAGCGACAACTTCTTATAGCGCAAACCCCGGATTTTCCCGGGTTTACGGCAATGCGACATATAGCGTCGCAAAGGCGCAGTTTACCGGGCGCGGCCGATTTGCGGCAGGCCGCGCAGAATACCAAGTCAGCCTCGCCGCAGAGAGATAAATATGTACCGCACGGTGGGCGCTTGTTGCTGATTTGCTGAGGGTTCTTCTCAACGCCAAGGAATGCTCATGCACCTGTCTGATGGCCACTCACCGACAACCTTTAGCAAGACGCCCGAACCACAACATCCGGACGAGCACTATCAACCGCTGAAAAACGCGATTCCCCAATGGCTCGGCAACACCTCGGCCTCCCGCCGCGAGGCACTGAAAAACAGCCCGCCTCTAGTGCCTGAGGCGCTCAAGTCCGCTCCCGCCGAGCAACACGCCGTGATGAAGAAACTCACTGCGACCACTCTCACCGCGCAGAGCGAGGTAGACAAAAGCCTGGAACATCTGCAGGACGCCGCCGCTTTCGCCGAGCCTCTGCTCAAAGCGGAACTGAAAAACTGCTTCAACCTCGACGTGGATGTCAGAAACACCTATGTGCGCTTGTATATTCCGGTGACGACACCATGGTTTGCCATCAGCACCGGCGCCCGCGTCTGGACGGTGTCGTTGCTGGACGCCGCACTGCATAACTTCGAAGACCGTGAAACCTACGAAAACGCTTTCGAAGCCGCATCGACCTACACCACCGCACCATCGGCCAGCGGGCAGTTCGAGCCACTGCCGGACATCAAGGCCAGACTGAGCATCCCGGCGTTTACCCAACTGTGCCGCCGACTGGATATCGGTGCGCAGTACAAGGCCAGCCTGGAAAAAATCTCGGTTACTCCGACCCTGCGCTCGCCTCGAGCCTGCGCGCCAAACTGGACGCCAGCGAGAAGGCCGCGATGAAAGCCGCGTTGCAGTGGGCGCGGATGCACCGTGACGTGTCGGAAAATCATTTCCGCCTGGTCGACGCCATGCTCGACGGCATGACAGGGCTCTACATCAACGGTGCACCGGTGCTGTGTCATGACGTGACGATGCTCTGCGCACCACTCACCGGCATCGTCGTGTTCGCTGCGGATCTGTACCAGACGCGCAATGTCGCACGCGTCGTGGCCTATGTACCGAATGATCCCGATCATCCGTTCAAGGAATATGCGTCCCCGGCTGAAATGCTCGTCGAGCTGACGCGCCAGTTGCGCTCAAAAGAGTACCAGCAGTTCTTCAGCCGCTTCGTCAATCACGAACAGCGCGGCTACTTCTTCAGCACACTCAACAGCCGCCTGAGCGCAATCAAATGGCATCCCCACGAGCCCGGCAGCGCCCTGCCCGCGTGGCGCGAGGCGCCCGTGGAACGGCCTGACCTGCAGACCGCGCTGGTGCCGTTTTACGATGGCCTGTGGCAACACCTGCACCAGGCCAAACTGAACAAGGTCTTCAACGATGCCCGGGTCATCGCCGTCCCGACGGCCTGGGTCGATCAACGCGCACGCTGGGCCTTCTGGGATTCGGTGGTGAATATCCTTTCCAGCATCGCCCAGACCGCAGCCCTGATTGTCGCGCCATTCGTGCCGGTACTGGGCGAAGCAATGATGGCGTATATGGCTTACCAGATGCTCGACGAAACCTTCGAAGGCATCGTCGAATGGGCACAGGGTCGCAACACCGAAGCCATCGGGCACTTGATGGACACCGTCGAATCGATGATTCAGCTGGGCCTGTTCGCGGTGGGCGGTGCGATTGGCGCAGCCGAGTTTCGCAAGGTGCTGCCTGCAGACGTGCTGGCGTTCATCGACCGTTTCAAACCGGTGAAACTGGCCAAAGGCGAAACCCGCTACTGGCAGCCTGATCTTGAGCGCTACAAGCACCCGCTGCGTCCGCCCGTCGACTCGCAACCCGACGCACTGGGCCTGCACGCCCATCAGGGCAAGCAACTTCTGCCGCTCGACGATGCGCATTTTTCCCTGAAGCCCGCCGAGGAGCCCGGGCAGTACCGCATCGAACACCCCACCCGGCCCGACGCCTACCAGCCTGCAGTCCGCCACAACGGTGAGGGCGCCTGGCACACAGAGCTCGAACAACCGCTCGAATGGGACGGCGAAACCGCACTGCGCCGCATCGGCCCGTCGGTGGAGAGCTTTTCACCGGCCGAGCGGGAAACCATTCTGCAGGTCAGCGGCACCAGCGAAGACGCCCTGCGCAAGATGCACGTCAATCAGGAAAAGCTCCCGCCGCTGCTGGCCGACAGCATTCAGCGCTTCAAGATCGACCAGCAGCTGCAGCGCTTCGTCGATCAAATGGACAGCGAAACGTCTGAAGATTTCTTGCGTGCCGATCCGGTCACCCAGTTGCAACTGCTGACCGACCATGGCCGTTGGCCGAGCAACAGGCGGCTGCGTCTGGTTGATCGCAACGGCGAACTGCTCTGGCAATCCTCCGCAGACGAAAGCCTGCCCCTGACCGAGTTGAGGCAGGATCGGCTGATCGGCGGCGACCTGCTCAAATCCTTGCTCTCCGCCCTCGACGAAGAACAAATCAAGGCGCTGCTTGACGAACCCTTTGCGCTGACCCCACCACTGGATGTCCGCAGCCAGACCCTGCGCAAGCAACTGGCCGGCCTTGCGAAAACCCACAAAAGCGCGCTGTTCGAGTCGCGCTATCAGGCGCTGCAGGGTATCGACGATCCACTGGCCCAACCGCTCAAGGCCCAGGCACCCGAGCTGCCGGCCAGCGTCACCCGCGAACTGCTCGACACCGCTACCGGCGACGAAATGTTGCAGCTGGATCAGGGCCAGGTTCCGCCGCGTCAGCAGGAGCTGCTGCAACTGGCGCGCCAGGAAGTGCGCGTCACCCGCGCCTACGAAGGACTGCAGCTCGGCTCGGTGAGCAATGCCGATTCCGATTACCTCGCCCTGCACAGCCTGAAACTGCTGCCAGGCTGGAGCGGCGACGTGCGCATCGAAATCCGCGACGGCCGCTACGACGGCCCGGTCCTCGATAGCATCGGAAGCGAAGAGGCTCCCGAGCAGAAAGTCCTCGTGCGCAACGATGATGGTCAATATCAACCTTACGACGATCGCGGCCAGGCACTGCATTCGCTCAGTGACTTCTACTCCAGCCTGCTCTATGCGCTGCCGGACAGTGAACGCCAGAGCCTCGCCCTGCAAATCGGAGAGGGCCAGACACTGAAAACCGCGATTCGCGAACACACGCTGGAACGCAGCGAGCTGCGGCAGGTGCTGTCGGAGAATCCGATCAAGCCACCGATGACCGATACATTACGGATCCTGGGGACGGAGGGTTACCCGCGTCTTCCCCTCCAATCGTCGTGACAGGCGAGACCATTGACGCCCTTGAGCACGACATAAGAACACTCTATCCAAGGATGTCGGCCGCGGAATCAAGCCGCTTCGCACAACGCCTGCGCGCCAGTCCTCTGGGCTGGCGCGCGGAAATGGTCCGCTTGCAAACCGACTATCTGCAATTGCAGAACGAGCTTCAGGTCTGGGCCAACAACCCACCCGCCCGGCACCCTCTGACAGGCAGCGCGCTCACGTCAATCGAGCGACAAGCCGAAATTCGCAACCGACGTTTATTCAGGGAACAACTGCTGCAGGGCTGGCGACGGGAGAATGTCGTCGGGATCGATGCGCAGGGTGCCGCCTCGGGCCACGCCATGTTGCTGACTCTCCGCATCATGGGTGACTTGCCGGTGATGTCGGCCGATTTCAGCCATATCATCTGGCTGGCGATCGATGGCAACACCATGACCGGTTCTTTCGACAGCTTTTTGCAGTCGTTCCAGCGGTTGCAGAGACTGGATGCGTACAATCTCAACCTGCCGAGCCTGCCTCAGTCGCTCACCTCGATGCCGGCGCTTCGCGAATTGCGCATGCGTGATTGCCGGATCAGCCTGACCACCACCACGCAATCGGTGCTCGCGTCGTTACCACAACTCACCCTGCTGGACCTGCAAGGCAACTCGCTGGGCCTGCCTCCCGACCTGCACACGATGCCTTCGCTGCGCTACGTCAACTTGTCCAATACCGGGCTCTACGCCGTGCCGGATGACCTGCTCGATCACCCGCGATTGATCTCCGCGCAGTTCGACGGCAACCGGATCACGAGCATTCCCGAGCGGTTCTTCAACCTCGCCAGCTCCCTCAGCGATGGCTACACCTTTGCCGACAATCCATTGTCGACGGCATCAAGGGAACGGGTGAAAAACTATTACAACCACACCGGCAAATACTTCGGTGTCCGCCCCGAGACGCAAGACCTGCAACGCACCATGAACCTGTTTCCCAATATTGACGCCGAGCAGGCTACTGAGGTGTTGTACCGGTTGCCCGGGAACTGGGCCGAGGGACGGGCACAGTTGTCACGCTGGGAGGCAGAGCTGAGACAACTCAATCTCGAACTGGAGCGGTGGGTCGAACAGGCATCCGTGACTCCATCTGGATCGGACGAGCCGTTGAGCCCTGAAGCACAGACCCGCGAGACCAATGCAAGGCGCTCCTTCGCCCGGCAAATTCAGTTGTTCTGGCGCACCCGGACCGGGTTCGGCCGCGCTGACGAGCTGAGGGCGCGTGCCGAGTTCAGCGGCGCCATGCCCGTCCTCAGCGCCAATTTCGACCATGTGTCGCGATTGAACCTGAGCGGCAACAGCAACCTCTCCGCCATCGCTTCTTTCGTGGAACGCTTCCCCAACCTGACTACCCTGCGTCTGGACAGCTTCGCACTGGATACACCGACGCTGGCCGGAATCAGCCTGCCCGGTCTGACCGAACTGGAGCTGAAAAACTGCGGCGTGGTTCTGACCCCGAAAACGAGGCAGCCCTGATGTCCATGAACGGCCTGCGCAGGCTGGACCTGGGCGACAACCCGCTGGGGACATTTCCCGATCTGAACCTGCTGCCTGAACTGAGATACATCGACCTGTCCAACAGCGGTCTCACTGTACTCCCCGATGGGCTGGCCACTCATCCGAAGCTGCCCATTGCGGTGCTGACCGGCAACCGCATCACCGACCTCCCCGACGCCCTGTTCGAGATCCCGGGGCTCGCAGCGACGGCATTTATCTTTCCGACAACCCGTTCTCGGCCACGACACGCGACAAGATCAAAGCCTATTACCGCCTCCATCAGAACGATTTTGATGTGCGCGCCGATGATCAGGACATTGCCCTTGCCCGACAACTGTTTACCGGGCTGGATCAGCAACAGGCCAGCGATATGATTTACGACCTGCCAGGCGACCTGGCGGACAGTCGCATGCAGCTTGATCAATGGCGCGCAGAGCTGGAGCAGATGCAGCTCGATCTCGCGCAATGGACAGAGCAAATCACCGCCACTCATCCGGTTACCGGGCAGGTGCTGTCGGCCGATGAATTACAGACGCAAACGGCGGCGCGAACGGCGTTCAAAGAAGCATTGGAAGCGTTTTGGCGACAGCGGTCGAACGAGACTGCAGCGCGAAGCGAGTTTTTTGCCGCCGACCTGAAGTTTTTGGCGACATGCCACGGCTGTCGGCGGATTTCAGCCACGTTGCAAGTCTGAAGCTCAACGCAAACGCTGCAATCAGTAACATCGGCACGTTCGTCGAACGCTTCCCCAACCTGCAGGCTCTGGAGCTCAAAGCCGTTGCCCTGAACGATATACCAGCATTTGTGGCGGACCTGCACACGCTCAAGGAACTGCGCCTGCGTCATTGCGCCGTGAAGCTCACACCTGCCGGACAGGAAGTACTCAATTCCTTGCCCACGCTGAAGCTTTTGGATCTGAGTAATAACCCGCTGGCCATGGCGCCCGATCTGCGCACCATGCCGGCGCTGGTGGATGTCTTTCTGATGAATGCCGGCCTGACCGTCCTGCCCGAAGGCATTGTCGATCACCCGGTCTCTGCAGTACGCGTACCTCAATGACAACCTCATCACAGAATTGCCGGAGACTCTATTCGCCGCGAATCCACAACGCCTCGATGGCTTGTATCTGAACGACAACCCGCTGTCCCTCGCTACCCGTGAGCGAATCAAGCGCTACCATGCCAGCCACGCACACGACTTTGGGGTGAGCCCCGCGCCGGCGGACATCGCCCTGGCGCGAAAGCTTTTCCCGGGACTGAACGACTTGGCGGCCAGCGACATGATCTACCGTCTGCCCGGCACCTTGCAGGCCGGCACGGCGCAGTTGCTTCGCTGGGAAGCGGAACTCGCCCGAATGATCGCCGACCTCAATACATGGCGTGACCAAATCCCAGCCAATGATCCGTCCACAGGACAATTCTGGACGGCCGAGCAAAGAGTGGCGCAATTGGACGCCAGACAAGAATTCGCGAAGCGACTGGAACGACTGTGGCGTGGCCGACGAACCGGAAATTTGGCGTTACGCCTGGACAGGTTTGAAACGAGCGCTAAGTTTGCCGGCGAATTACCGCCGTTGAACGCTGATTTCGGCCACATTACGCATTTGCAAATTGATGGTAATCCGGGGCTGAGCGTGCCTGACGGCTTTCTACGCAGCTTCAACGGATTAAGCGGGCTGGAACTCAAAGACTTCAACCTTGGCCGGATCCCGCAGGTTCTGCAGAGCACACCGTCGCTGGAAACCCTGATGCTGAGCAAATGCCGGATCACGCTCGATGCGGCGGGGCAAGCGATCTTGTCCACGCTGGGCCGTTTGAAGGCGCTGGACCTGTTCGGCAACACTCTGGAGGCCACCCCGGACGTATCAGCGCTGACGGATCTGAGATTTCTCGACCTGATCCGGACCGGAATCGACTCTGTGCCCGCAGGGCTTGAGCAACTGCCACAGTTAAACGCCGCGTTATTGAACGACAACAACATTGCCGAGCTGCCCGGCGACCTCGTTCCTTACGCCGGGCATGGCATTGACGTAGGCGCCAATCCGCTGTCAGCGGCGTCCAGAGAGCGCATCAAGGCAACGTTTCAAATGACCACAGACAACTTTGGCGTCTGGGCCGAACCGGCCGACCTCAACCTGATGCAATCGCTGTACCCTCTTTGACCGGCCTGGAAGCCAACGACTTGTTGTACGGTCTGCCGGGCACACTGGCGGACGGACGTGTCGAACTGGCGCGCCGACAGACGGAGATGACGCGCCTGCTCACGCGACTCGATACCTGGTGCAACGAGACTGCGCACCATCCGGTTTTGCGTACGCCGCTGACCGGCGAAGCGGCGCGGCGGGAATCAGCCAGCCGAAAACGCTTCAAGGAAAATCTGGAGGCGCGCCTGCGCCGCTATCCGAAATCGCCAAAGGACAACGCGTTCGTCTGCGATCTGGCCTTCTCGGGAGAGTTGCCGCCATTGGCCGGACGCTTCGACTACATCGAACAGCTGGAACTGACCAGCACCTCCGCTTCGCCTCCCGGCGTCAATCGCCTGGTGGAGCTTTTTCCGAAGCTGAGCGTGGTCGACATCCGCAATTACCCGCTGAGGGAAGTCCCGCCGGCAATCACCGGACTGGATGCACTGACGACCCTGAGTTTGCCCGACTGCCGCCTGACGCTGCCCCAGCAAACTGCAGATGCCATCGCCGGAATGCAAAACCTCGTCTCTCTGGACTTGGGCGACAATCCGCTGGGCAACGTTCCTGCGCTGAGCAAACTGGCCAATCTGCAGATATTGCGTCTGAACAATATCGGCCTGCGCGCAACGCCCAAAGGACTGTTCGATCTGCCAGGACTGAAGTCAGTGAACCTGGCGGATAACGTCATCAGCGAGTTGCCAAGTCAGTTTCCATCGACTCCCGGCGACGTGGCGACGCACTACAACTTCAGCGGCAATCCACTGAATCCGCAGAGTCTGCAACGCCTTGAGGCTTACAACCGCGCACGGCAAATGCGTCTGCTTGAAGAGCAGGCCGGTCAGGTCAACCTGAATCCATCGCCCGATGACAGTGACGGGTCGGAGATCTCCGTCGGCGTGGAGTTCAACCGCGACAGTTAAGCCGCGATCAGCCGCGCTCTGGCGGCACTGACGACAATTCGAACGGGCTGCTGCTGCGCCGCTGGTTGCGATCTTCCCGCGGCGTGGCACCGAAGAAATTGCGGTAGGCGCTGGAGAAATGCGGCCCCGAGGAGAAGCCACAGGACAGGCCGATCTGGATGATCGACTTGCTGGTCTGCATCAACATCTGCCGGGCCTTGTTCAGGCGCAATTCGAGGTAGTACTGGCTCGGCACGCGGTTGAGGTACTGCTTGAAGATCCGCTCCAGCTGCCGACGGGATACGCACACATGCTGGGCGATTTCGTCGGTGGTCAGCGGCTCTTCGATGTTGGCTTCCATCAGCAACACCGCTTGGGTCAGCTTCGGATGGCTGGAGCCGAGGCGATTCTGCAACGGAATGCGCTGACGCTCACCGCCCTCGCGAATGCGCTCGACCACCAGCTCTTCCGACACCGCACCGGCCAGTTCCGCACCGTGATCACGGGCCAATACTGCCAGCAGCAGATCGAGCACCGACATGCCACCGCAAGCGGTCAGACGATCGCGATCCCAGTCGAACAGATGACTGGTGGCAATGACTTTGGGGAAGCGCTCGGCAAAATCGTCCTGCCAGCGCCAGTGCACGGCGGCGCGATAACCGTCGAGCAGACCGAGCTGGGCCAGTGGATAGACACCAGCCGAGAGACCACCGATCACGCAACCGGCGCGCACCACTTGCTTGAGCGCACTGCTCAGCGCCGGTGCCAAAGTGGTGGGCGGCTCATCAGCGAGCAGGAACAGTTTCTGGAAATTCTCGAGCTTGCCGGCCCAGGGCTCGCCGGGTAGCTGCCAGGCACCTTCGGTCTGCGGTTCGGCCTGCAAGAACGTCAGTTCGTAAACCACGTCCGGGTGCACCCGCTGCGCAACACGCAAGGCCTCCTCCGCCAGCGCCAGCGTCAACGCTTTAGTGCTGGGCCAAATCAGGAAACCAATTCGATGGGCAGTCATGGGCGGGCAATCCGAAACGAACAACGGTGATGAAGGCATGGGCCAATGCTAGCCCGGAAATGAACACACATCCTGAAACCAACGAAGATCAAATGTGGGAGCGAGCCTGCTCGCGAAGTCGGTGTATCAGTCAACATGATTGCTATCTGTACCACCGCTTTCGCGAGCAGGCTCGCTCCCACAAGGGATCTGAGCCAGCCAGAAGATCGCGAAGCATGACCTAATCTGGTGCACAACGGCAGCCCTGATTTATTTCAGGCTGCCCGACAGGAACTGCTGCAAGCGCTCCGACTGCGGGTTGACCAGCACTTCGCGCGGGTTGCCGCTTTCTTCGACGACGCCTTTGTGCAGGAACACCAACTGGTTCGACACTTCACGGGCGAAGCCCATTTCGTGAGTCACCACAACCATGGTGCGACCTTCCTGCGCCAGCGCCTGCATGACTTTCAGCACGTCGCCGACCAGCTCCGGGTCGAGGGCCGAGGTCGGTTCGTCGAACAGCATCACTTCCGGCTCCATCGCCAGCGCCCGGGCAATCGCCACACGCTGCTGCTCGCCGCCGGACATATGCCCAGGGAATGCATCCTTACGATGGGCCACGCCAACCTTGTTCAGGTAGTGCTCGGCTTTCTCGCGGGCTTCGGCCTTGGATACGCCGAGCACGTGCACCGGCGCTTCCATGATGTTTTCCAGCGCGGTCATGTGCGACCACAGGTTGAAATGCTGGAACACCATCGACAGGCGCGAACGCATGCGCTGCAGCTGCTTGGGGTCAGCCGCTTTCAGCGCGCCGTCCTTGTTCGCCACCAGTTTCAGCTCTTCGTTGTTGAGCAGAATCTTGCCGGCGTGCGGCTGCTCGAGCAGGTTGATGCAACGCAGGAAAGTACTTTTGCCGGAGCCACTGGAGCCGATGATGCTGATCACATCGCCGGCGGCGGCTTTCAGGGACACGCCCTTGAGCACTTCGTGACTGCCATAGCGTTTATGCAGGTCTTGGACTTCAAGTTTGTACATGCGGTCGGTTCTCACAAAAACAGTCAGTCAGTCGTTGAGCAAGCGCCCGTGACGCAGCGCTTCGCGCCCCGCCACCTTGGCCAGCCAGAAACCGGGTTGGGCATAGCGCAGCCGTTCAATGGCAAACAGCACCCCGGACGTACCAGCACACACCGTGCTGACCCGATCGGACACAGGGTCGATCACTTGAAAAATCTCGTCGCCCGCCTCGACCCATTCGCCGGGCTTGCGGGAAAAACTCACCACACCGGGGTGCGGCGCAAACAGCAATTCAGTGCCTTCGAACGGCATGCCTTCGCACGGTTCGAAGGCCGGGTTCGGCCACTCGCCAGTGATCAGGCCCTGCTCGGCGAGAAACGCGAGAATGCCTTCGGCGTAAGCCTCGGCTTCGACGCGGCCAGTGTCGGCCTGCCCGCCCAGCTCGATGGTCGTCGCCAGGCATGCCAAAGGAATCTGCGCGTCGGGGAACTGCCGCGACAGGCGCAGCCACGGCAACGAGCAGGCTTCGTCGAAGGAGCTGCCGCCGGAATCTTCCGCGAGCAAACCGACCTTGACGTTCAGGTGCGCCGACAATGAACGCCACTGCGGCCAGTGCTGCGGCAGCGCATACATGTGCAGCGCGGCTTCGGCATCGCAGTGCAGATCCAGAACCACGTCGGCGGTGCAGGCGTGGCTGAGCAGCACACGCTGCATGCCTTGCAACTGGCTGCTCGCTTCGGGCAATCCGGCCAGGTGGTCGGCCATTGCCTGACGGATCAGGCGCACGTTGGCATGCGGATCATCGCCGAGCCTGTCGCCCAGTGCCGCCGCTACCGGCGCGCTGAGCTCGACGAAGTCACGGTTGAAATTCTTGCCGCTGCCCGCCTCGAAACGGCCCTGGAAATTGCCTTGCAGCAATTGCCCGAGACCCAGAGGATTGGCCACCGGCACCAGCTCGATCACACCGTTGAGCAAGCCCTGCGCTTCGAGCTCGCCGAGGCGCTTTTTCAGCTCCCAGGCGGTGCGCATGCCCGGCAGTTCGTCGGCGTGCAGGCTGGCCTGAATGTAGGCCTTGCGCTCGCCGCTACCGAAACGGAAAACCGAGACTTTGCGCTCGCTGCCCAGGTGGCTCCACGGCAATACGTGGTCGATGCGTTGCATATCAGTGCTTCCGTGGCGCGAGGTAGCTCAACCAGCGACGCTCGGCCAGTTTGAACAGCTTGACCAGAATGAAGGTCAGGCACAGGTAGAACACGCCAGCGGTGATGTACGCCTCGAACGGCAGGTAGAACTGCGCGTTGACGGTTCGTGCCGCGCCAGTAATGTCGATCAGCGTCACGATCGACGCCAGACTGGTGGTCTGCAGCATCATGATCACTTCGTTGCTGTACTGCGGCAGCGCGCGGCGCAGGGCCGACGGCAGCAGAATGCGCTTGTACAGTTTGAAGCGCGACATGCCCATGGCCTTGGCCGCTTCGATCTCACCGTTCGGCGTAGCCTTGAGGCTGCCGGCGATGATTTCCGCGGTGTAGGCGCTGGTGTTGATCGCGAAAGCCAGACACGCACAGAACGTCGCGCTCGACAGCCACGGCCACAGGAAGCTTTCGCGCACCGCTTCGAACTGGGCCAGACCGTAGTAGATCAGGAACAGCTGAACCAGCATCGGCGTGCCACGGATCACGTAGGTGTACAGCCACGCGGCGCCGTTGACGAACGGGTTTTTCGAGACGCGCATCAGCCCCAGCGGCAACGCCGCGAGCAAGCCGAAGAACAGCGACAGCGCGAGCAGTTTGAGGGTGGTCAGCAGGCCGCCGAAGTACAGCGGCAGTGCCTCCCAGATGACGTTGTAGTCGAAGATCATAGATCAGCCGCCCTTACGCCTACCGAGTAGCGCTTCTCAAGGTGACGCAATGCCAGCAACGAAACACTGGTGATCACCAGGTACATCGCCGCCACTGCGAGGAAGAAGGTGAAAGGCTCGCGCGTGGCATCCGCCGCCTGCTTGGCCTTGAACATCATGTCTTGCAGACCGACTACGGAAATCAGCGCGGTGGCCTTGGTCAGTACCAGCCAGTTGTTGGTGAAGCCGGGAATCGCCAGGCGGATCATTTGCGGCACCATCACCCGGAAGAACACCTGAAAACTGCTCATGCCGTACGCCATGCCCGCTTCGGCCTGGCCCTTGGGAATCGCCATGAACGCACCCCGGAACGTCTCCGAAAGGTACGCACCGAAGATGAAACCGAGGGTACCGATACCGGCGGCCAGCGGGTTCAGGTCGATGTAGTCGTCATAGCCAAGCATTGGCGCGACGCGGTTGAGCAAGTCCTGACCGCCGTAGAAGATCAGCAGGATCAGCACCAGATCGGGAATGCCGCGGATCACCGTCGAATACAGGTCGCCCAGCCACGCCAGCCAGCGCACCGGCGACAGGCGCAACGCGACACCGATCAGCCCGAGAACGATGGCCAGAGCCATGGACGACAAGGCGAGCTGAAGCGTCAGCCATGCGCCATCGAGGATGACAGCCCCGTAGCCTTTCAACATGATTCAGGTCCTCGAAAGTTGGGATGAAAAAATGGCGCAAACCGCAGAGATTCTGTTGCTTGCGCCATTTCGGACTTGTCGCAGAGACGTCTTACTTGCCGTAGATATCGAAGGCGAAGTACTTGTCCTGGATTGCTTTGTATTTGCCGTTTTCGCGGATGGCCGCGATGGCCGTGTTGATCTTGTCTTTCAGGGCGTCGCCCTTGCGCACCGCGATACCTACGCCGTCACCGAAGTATTTGACGTCGGTGAAGGCCGGGCCAACGAACGCGAAGCCTTTGCCGGCGTCGGTTTTCAGGAAACCGTCGTCGAGCAGGGTAGCGTCAGCCACGGTACCGTCCAGGCGACCGGCAGCCACGTCGAGGTAGATTTCGTTCTGCGAGCCGTACGGCTTGATCTCGGCGCCCAGTGGAGCGAGAACTTCGCGGGCGAAACGCTCGTGGATCGAGCCACGCTGTACGCCGATGTTCTTGCCTTTCAGCTCAGCCAGACCCTCGCTGACCTGAGTGCCGGCCTTCATGACCAGACGCGCCGGGGTGTTGTAGTACTTGTTGGTGAAGTCGACCGACTTCTTGCGATCTTCGGTGATCGACATCGACGACAGGATCGCGTCGATCTTGCGCACTTTGAGAGCCGGGATCAGACCGTCGAACTCTTGCTCGACCCACACGCACTTGACCTTCATCTCTTCGCACAGCGCGTTGCCGATGTCGTAGTCGAAACCGACGATGCTGCCGTCCGGAGCTTTCGAAGCGAATGGAGGGTAAGCCGCTTCGATGCCGATCTTCACAGGTTTTTCGTCAGCGACGGCATTCAGCGACAGCACGGACAGTGCCAGGGCGCCAAGCAGCACAAGTTTCTTCATCTTGGGACTCCATCGGTAAAGGGCAAAAACGGCAGAGTGAGCGACAGCCCAATATGCGAATGGGTGAATCGGAAATCGGTTGCGCATCGGCGGGAAATTTCCCATTGAAACCGCAGGCGATTTCAACGTCGGCCACGATGAGCGAGTGATCGGCATTCTAACGACAGGCCCGAAGCCGATATTTCTTCAATGCGACAACTAATTACAGATGCACCGAGAAAGCGGTTTGAGCTCATTGACAGCTCTGCAATTTCATGCAAGAGCGAAAGACAGTGAACCGATACATATTGCAAGTTGCGGGCCCATTATTCGCAAACCCTTCTAATCCGGCAAGCGCAGCGTTGTGTCTTATTTTTCAGCGGTGGTTTTGAGGCTCTGGAATGGGGCGTTGCGTTTCCCTTCGCCCCGTTGCGGGGCAGGCGGTTACACATTGGGTTGTGGTGGGTAACAGCGGGAAAGGTCCTGCGGTGCAGGTCGATAATTATTGGTTGGCCAAATGATCGTTCCCACGAGGGACTACACCGGAGTCTGACAAATTGCCTTCGCTGGCAAGCCAGCTCCCACAGGGATTTGTGCCGGAACCGAAATCTGCAATACACCACAAAACCTGTGGGAGCTGGCTTGCCAGCGATGAGGCCAGCCCTACCAACACAAAACCAGCAGACACAAAAAAGCCCTGTCCGGCATACACCGAACAGGGCTTTTCAGCACATCAAACCGCTACTTAAGCAACATTCATGGTCTTGTGCGTATCAATCAAATGCTGCACCACACCCGGATCCGCCAGGGTCGAGATATCCCCCAGCCCGTCGTATTCCGCCGTGGCGATCTTGCGCAGGATACGGCGCATGATCTTGCCCGAACGGGTCTTCGGCAGCCCCGGCGCCCACTGGATCACGTCCGGCGAAGCGATCGGGCCGATCTCCTTGCGCACCCAGTTCTTCAGCTCCAGACGCAACTGCTCGGTCGGCTCCTCGCCGTTCTTCAAGGTCACATAGACATAGATGCCCTGCCCCTTGATGTCATGCGGCACGCCCACCACCGCAGCTTCGGCCACCTTCGGATGCGCGACCATCGCGCTCTCGATCTCGGCGGTGCCCATGCGGTGCCCGGAGACGTTGAGCACGTCGTCCACGCGCCCGGTGATCCAGTAGTAACCGTCGGCATCGCGACGCGCGCCGTCACCGGTGAAGTACATGCCACGGAAGGTCTTGAAGTAGGTATCAACGAAACGATCGTGATCGCCGTACAGCGTACGCGCCTGACCCGGCCACGAATCGAGAATCACCAGATTGCCTTCGGCCTCGCCCTCGATGATATTGCCGAGGTTGTCGACCAGCGCCGGCACCACGCCGAAGAACGGACGTGCCGCCGAACCCGGCTTCAGCGCGTGAGCACCCGGCAGCGGGCTCATCATGTTGCCGCCAGTCTCGGTCTGCCACCAGGTATCGACGATCGGGCAACGCGACTTGCCGACATTCTTGTAGTACCAGTCCCAGGCCTCCGGGTTGATCGGCTCACCCACCGACCCGAGCAGGCGCAGGCTGCTGCCATCGGCGCCTTCCACGGCGGCCTGACCCGAAGCCATCATCGCGCGGATCGCGGTCGGTGCGGTGTAGAGGATGTTGACCTTGTGCTTGTCGATGATCTTCGCCACCCGGGTGATGTCCGGGTAGTTCGGCACACCTTCGAACAGCACGGTGGTCGCGCCGTTGGCCAGCGGGCCGTAGACGATGTAACTGTGACCGGTGACCCAGCCGACGTCGGCGGTGCACCAGTAGATTTCGCCCGGGCGGTAGTCGAACACCCGCTCGTGGGTCATTGCCGCATACAGCAGATAACCGCCAGTGGTGTGCTGCACGCCCTTCGGCTTGCCGGTGGAGCCGGAGGTATAAAGGATGAACAACGCTTCTTCGGCGCCCATCTCTTTCGGCGCGCAGACGGTGCCCGCGACTTTCATCAGGTCTTCGTACCAGATGTCGCGATGCTGGTTCCACTTGATGTCGCCACCGGTGCGCTTGCACACGATGACTTTCTGGATGCTGCTGGTTTCCGGGTTGGTCAGGGCGTCGTCGACGTTGGCCTTGAGGGAAATCTTCTTGCCGGCACGGATGCCTTCGTCAGCGGTGATCACCACTTTCGAGCGGCAGTCGATGATGCGGCCGGCCAGGGCTTCCGGCGAGAAACCGCCGAACACCACCGAGTGAATCGCGCCGATCCGGGTACATGCCAGCATGGCGACCACGGCTTCGGGAATCATCGGCATGTAAATGGTCACCACGTCCCCACGGTGCACGTCCTGACCACGCAGGGCGTTGGCCAGTTTGCACACTTGCTCGTGCAGTTCGCGGTAAGTGATGTTGCGGCTTTCGGAAGGATCGTCACCTTCCCAGATGATCGCGACTTGGTCGCCGCGCTCGGCCAGATGACGGTCGAGGCAGTTGTAGGAAACGTTCAGGGTGCCGTCGGCAAACCACTTGATGTCGACGTGGTGATCGTCGAACGACGTCTGCTTCACCGTGGTGAAAGGCTTGATCCAGTCCAGACGCTTGGCTTGCTCGCGCCAGAAGCCGTCAGGGTTGACGACCGACTGCTGGTACATGGCTTTGTAGGTCGCCTCGTCAGTCAGCGTGTTTGCCAGAACCTCGGGACGAACGGGATACAGAGAAGCCGCACTCATCTTTCCTACCTCGGTGTAATAGTTGTTTTTGTATGACCCCGTTGTAGCCGGGTGGGGCCCATAGAACCATTCGACGATGGTAGTAACAAGCCCCTACAAAATGTCCGCATTCCATGTGGGAGCTGGCTTGCCAGCGATGCAGTCAACGCGATCCGTCAGGCAAACCCATCCGGCCAGACACCAAGACCTGAATCGATTGTTACCAAATCTATCAAAAGTGTTTATCAAAACCGCCCCTGTTTACCGACACCCCACCGCCCTAAAATTCACCTCGCCAACAAGGCAACCGCGATTAACAACGTTACAGCCCCCACGAAGGCCGTTAATCCAGCTCTCCAAGTAACGCATCAACTACTCAAGCTCCACACGCAACCCTAAAAGGTTGCGTGACCCCACTCGACCTCAAAAAGGTGAATTAGAAATGAAAGCTTTATTGGTTCTGGCCCTCAGCAGTCTGTGCGCAACCGCCATGGCAGACGAGGTCCCGACTGATGTCGCACAGCAACAACCGGTCATCGAGGAATACACTTACTCCACACATCTGGACATCGCCAAAGTTGTATCGATGAGCGAAATTCCAAATGTCTGCGAAGTTGTACCGGCAAAAATGGAATACGACGACTCCAAAGGCCAACGCCACATCCTGCGCTACAGCATCATGGGCAACGGCTGCACGAACTGAATCAGACTGCACCGAATCGGATCGCTCAGCGCTACATTGAGGGTCGATTCCAGCCCGGCTTCGGTCGGGCTCAGTTGTGTCTGGAGCCGCGAAAAAGGCTTGCAAAACACTAGATATAGTGAAAAACGCACTTTTCTGGCTATTTTTTAAACAAAAAACCACCTGCCAAAAAATTAACGAAAAAAAATCTGCTCGGGTCGATTCCGCGCAAAGCCCTGTAATCCCTCGGTCGGACCGAAATCCACCCCTCCTCGGCCTCGCCATGAGCCGATTCGCCGCACCACGCCGGTAAAAATTTCCCTATAATGCCGCCCTATACGGGTCAGCAATATTCCCTTACAGGGAGCAAAAGCCATTCTGAAGCCCCGCAACAGCGCCAGACGCTGATTGCGCCCATCAGAGGCTCTCGGAACCCGTCAAAATTTCTGTTATTTGCCTGCGTGCAGCGCTGCAAAAAACGACATCCAACGCGGCTTGTTTGGCCGTGTGAAAAACCAACCCATCAGGTTTCACACGGGCACAAGCCCTCACGCAGGAGACGACACGTCATGCTGAGCTGGGACGAATTCGATAAAGAAGACAGTGAAGTCGCAACCGTGAAAGGCGCCAACGCCGGCCACGCAAGCGAAGCCAACATGGACCGCCTCGACAACGCTGGCGGCGCCGCCGCGCTGGAAGCCCGCGCCGTCACCGCCGACGACTCGGCCGCCGTGGCCCGCGCCAAGGCTGCACTGAACTCCTCGACGTCGCCGAAGGCCTCGCCGAACTCGAAGGCGCCTCCGCCCGTGTCGCCGTTGACGAAAAGCGCATGATCAACTGCCGCGCCGACCTCAACCAACTCGTACCATTCAAGTACGACTGGGCTTGGCAGAAGTACCTGGACGGTTGCGCAAACCACTGGATGCCGCAAGAAGTCAACATGACCGCCGACATCGCCCTCTGGAAAAACCCGGAAGGCCTGACCGACGACGAGCGCCGCATCGTCATGCGCAACCTCGGCTTCTTCTCCACCGCCGACTCCTGGTTGCCAACAACCTGGTCCTGGCCGTGTACCGCCTGATCACCAACCCGGAATGCCGCCAGTACATCCTGCGCCAGGCTTTCGAAGAGGCGATTCACACCCACGCCTACCAGTACTGCATCGAATCGCTGGCCATGGATGAAGGCGAAATCTTCAACATGTACCACGAGATCCCATCGGTCGCGAAAAAAGCAGCCTGGGGCCTGAAGTACACCCGTTCGATCTCCGATCCGAAGTTCGAAACCGGCACCCCGGAAACCGACAAAGAGTTGCTGCGCAACCTGATCGCCTACTACTGCGTTCTGGAAGGCATCTTCTTCTACTGCGGCTTCACCCAGATCCTCTCCATGGGCCGCCGCAACAAAATGACCGGCGTCGCCGAGCAGTTCCAATACATCCTGCGCGACGAATCCATGCACCTGAACTTCGGCATCGACGTGATCAACCAGATCAAAATCGAAAACCCACACCTGTGGGATGCCGAAATGAAGGAAGAAGCGACCCAGATGATCCTGCAGGGCACCCAGTTGGAGATCGAATACGCCCGCGACACCATGCCTCGCGGCGTACTGGGCATGAACGCGGCGATGATGGAGGATTATCTGAAGTTCATCGCTAACCGTCGTTTGTCGCAGATTGGTTTGAAGGAAGAGTATCCAGGGACTACGAATCCGTTCCCTTGGATGAGCGAGATTATGGACTTGAAGAAAGAGAAGAATTTCTTTGAGACTCGGGTTATTGAGTATCAGACTGGTGGGGCGTTGAGCTGGGATTGATTGATATGGCCCTGCTGCTCCAATTGCAGCAGGGCCATAAAAATATCAAAAGGCTGTTATTCAGAAGGCAGAAACAAGAAACCCGCAGCAATCGCGCCAACGATTGCTGCGGGTCTTGACCGCACCATTGAACAGAAGCCCGAGGGTGCGGGCCGTGACTGGAAGAACTCAGATCACGATGCATTGGGAAAATGCGCGACGTGATTATAGACATCTTTCGGACGGTTACAACGGCCTCACGTCGGAGAATTCGTCATGAACGATTATCCGGTGGCACCGCCAGGATACAGAGCTGTTTTCTGTATGAGTTTCAAGCACTGGCGTAGCGGAAAAGACGTCGTTCGCAAAGACGGGCGTCCTTTCTGTTTTTTTGTGAAAGCCTAACCGTGCGGGACAGGCAACTGTCCCGTTCTATAATCACGTACAGAGAATTCCTATGAAGCAGACAATTATTGATGCAATCAGTAACTATCAAGTTTTAACGTTCACATACAGCGGTATTCCACGGGTAGTTGAACCGCATGCCGTTGGTCTTTCTCGCACTGGAAAAGAAGTAATCCGTTGCTTTCAAACCCATGGCGGCCATGTAACTCCAGGCCACGAATGGGATCTGTGCGAGCTCAATAAAATATCAGACCTGAAAACATCTGGCGCTACGTTCCATACTCCTCGACCAGGTTATCGTCGGGGGATAGCCACATGACTCATATTTTCGCGGAGCTCTGACGTTTCAAGTAAAGAAAAAAGCCCTGATCTGATCAGGGCTTTTAAATTTCCTGAAAAATAATTACATCCCTACATCAGCGCTCTAAATCTCCTACAGCACTTACAGCCGCTTCCCATTGAAGCCTGATACGAGCACTACTAAGCTCTAGCGCAGGTGCCTAAGAAACGCCCAACGTAGAAAGCTCGATCAGTGACACAGACGCGTAATTCGCCGGTGACAACTGCTCTGCTCGTTGGGATTTCTTAAGTCCGCTCTACGTTGGGGTCAGGCCCGCCCAAAATCCATAACGTAGAGGTCATAGATATGTCGGATCCATGCTCGGTAACTGTTTTCTCTCGCCACAATCTTTTTCTGCATGGCCTTCTATTAGAGAACCAGCCATGGTTCTCCGCCCGCGATGTCGGCCGCTTGATGGGTTTCCATCTGAATGAACGGGTGGTCAACAAGCTAGATAGCGACCAGCGCCGCGTTATGTGGATTGAGTACTTTCGAGAACCTGAACAGCATCTGATGCTCAGTGAGTCTGGGGTTTATGCGCTGTTGGTCTATCACTACGTTCCGGGAAATCGGTTATTGCGTGAATGGCTCACCAACGAGGTCGTGCCGACCTTGCGTGACGCTGCGGATTCAGGAGATTCAAATCGGCCAATGTTGAGCTTGTTGGATTGGCCGGAGATGTCGTTGAGTTTGCTGCATTGGCAGGATGAGGGCTGGATTCGGCTACGGGATATGCCGCACCTGTTAAATGATCAGACGCAGCGGAGAGCAACTACGATTCGACCTTGGTGGCGACGAGTTGCTCAGGCGTTCCAATCTTCGAAGCGCTCAATGGGCTAGGTGACGTGTTTATAGGAGCACTTTCGAGCCCCACGACTCTTCATAAGCAGTTCATGACAGCCATTCAATATCGACCGAGGGTTCGCACCCTCGGCGATCGTATGGGTAGGAAAAAGAACAACCGTGATTGGAATATTCAACCTTCAATTGCTTCCAACCGAAGCTTCAATCTCTGATTCACCAATGCGCCATGCACCCCAGAATGAATTTCCCGGTGACAACTTGGACATACAGCTGCCACATACCGTGGGTGGTCTAAACCACCATCGGAGAGCCTATTCACATGATGAGGTTCTAAATAGGGTATGCCATCTTTCTTCAAGAATGGAGCAGGCATCTCACAGCTTTCGCATATTCCCTGAGCACGCATCAATACGTAGAACGAGACCTTCCGGCTACGCTGATAAATCTTACGGGGGCGGATTGTCCGAATCCATCACTGCTAAGCTTACACGCAGCCACCGCGACCAGCCGCGCAGCAGCCAGAGACTCGGGAAGGTCAGCCTTGTCCTCGTACTCGTCACCAACTTCAATCGTTCCGCCAGAAATACCGACTGGGACTAGTCGAAAAACAATAGCCGCACGATCCTGGCCAGTTACATCAGGTTGAATCCGCGTGAACATATCTGCACAAGAAAATTCACCTACATAAGCGCAGCCTTTACCTTTGCCGAGTGACTTAAACAAATGCAGTGCTCGGCCGTCCACGGCATGCTCAGCAATGGCGCGGTTGCCACGAGTCAAAGTCATCGCACCTCGCTGTCCTTCACCCGTGTAAAGGTATGCGCCGTCGTCCCAACGATCTGCATAACCGTATTGTTCACCGCTATCGCCAGTAAACAAAAAAATCACTGGATAGATAGCTGACGCTGCAATGCCACTTTGGCGACTACCACCGAACGGCCCATTGATTTCAGTTTTTCGGTCATAAACAACCCCTGGCGTGAACTGCAACAAAAGCTCACCTTCTTCACGAGGTAACTCCACAATAGTGAAGCCTCGCTTCTTAAGGTAACTGTTGGTCGGATGCCCACCCGAAAAATCGCCTACCGCAACGCCAGTCGCCAAAGAGACAATTTTCTTCGCTGGATACAGGACCCCGCCCGCTTCAATGGCATAACGATGCGATTGGTTTTTTCCCAGCCTTGCCACTCAGGCCTACTCCGAAATTTGTGATCAAACTCCAGCATCGCGTTGCCTATTCGTTCCTTCGAGACCGCTTTGATCACCATGAGTGCCGCCCTTTGTAGTCAATGGCTGTAGGAAAATTCCTATAGTCGCCAAACTCCAAAAGGGTTTCAATACATGACAGAGCAAAGAGCCACTATTTCCAGGCGTTGCCTTTAATATCGGCGTGCTCCCCACCTGACTCGTTTACTCGTCTTAACGCGCCATCTTCTCCTCAAGGATCCGAGCCCCACCATGAAATTCGATCTCGCCTACTGCCTCAGCCTCGACGACAAGTTGTCGATCTATGACGTTCGCGATCTCAATTTCGATGAGACGGTGGCGTTTGACTCGGCGAAGGAACACTTCCAGTGCCCCAATGATGCCTGTCGCTCGGCGTTCGAGGCTTCCAATGAGTTGGGTACGTTTAACGCCAAGAACGTGAATTACGTGCGTACGCCGCACTTCAAGAATCTGCCCACGACGCAGCATGTGGCGGGTTGTCCGTATGCGAGTTTGAAGGCGTCGGCGTCTGGCGTTGAGACGGCGGATGGCGAGGTGGATGACGGGCGTGAGGAGCATTTCCCATCGGAGTTATTGCTGACCCGGCGTGAGTATGTGCGCAAGCCTGTCGCGCCAGCGGGGCGGCGGATGTGTTGCGGGATGATCCGGTGCGGGTGACGGCGGAGAGTGGTAAAGAGTCGGTGGGTCGTGAGTCGGCGCCGGACAAGACCAGTGTGTTTGCGCATCCGGTGGAGTGTTTTGTTTCGAACTTCGCCGACAAGGAGTTGCTCAAGCGGATGCCGTTGAAGGTCGGCGAGCATACGGCGCCGTACAGTTCGTTCTTCAAGAAGATCGAGTATCTGACGGACAACAAGGGGCTGATCTACTGGGGGCGGATCAAGAAGATCGAGGACTTCCACAGTGCCAGTTTTCGGATCGATTTCGAGGACAAGGTCTGGTTCAAGAAGCCCGAGGACAGCAAGAAGAAGCCGTATCCGGTCAGCGTTTATCTGAACAAGAAGCTGATCGACAACTACCGCAAGCGCAAGGCGTTTCTGGAGGAGATCAAGCACGCGGTGGATAGCGACAAGGCGTTGTTCTGTTTCTTCTATGGGGTGACGCCGGAGTTGAAGCAGGTACCCGGCAAGAAGAACCCCGAAAAGCCTTTCGAGGTCTTCAATGCCAATATCGAGAACCTGGATCACTTCATTATTCGTGAAGCGCCGGGGTTGGAGTGATGGCTAGCCTTGGGGCAGTTGCAGTTTTACGGCGCCAGGGTGTTGTTTGACTAGGGAGTACGGCAGGATCGACCAGTCAGGTCTATCACAAGAGCGTTGCACGCGAGCGAAGTACGCGCCGAGGTACAAGCCCTTCTCGGTGAAGTACCAAGGTGAAGTCCCCCAGATGCTTTCGTCCTGGAAGTTGCAGTCGTCATCTCCCGTCGGTGTCTTCATTTCTGTGGGGTACAGGGCCGTGAATTGTTTGATCACCCACGGCACCAACTCTTTGCTGACGTACTGATAGCGCGCGTTACTTTCGTCCTTGCTCAGAGGTTCGTCGCCCAAGCTGTCGCGTTCGGCATGTAAAAGTGGTTTGCCCTCACCGACCCACAGCACATCTTCGAGGGACAGCGGGTGGCCGGTTTTGACGTCAATGTTGAGCGGTGAATCGCCGAAGTCTGGATGCGCGCCGCCGCAGTAATAGCTGGTCGAGATGTTCAGGCTGACCACGGCTGGCGAGATCATTTTCGGTTGCACCTGTTGCATAAATTCGACGTTTTCGACGCCCTGCAGCTGGCAGCCGTGGTAACTGATGACTTCATTCCAGAGGCGTCCAAGCAACTGCTGGTTGACCCGTTGCTGATCATCTTTCGACAATCCGGACTCCACGCTGAACAGGGAAATCTTTGTCTCAGGCTCTGTCCACCATTGCAGGTCGTAGCCCATGAAGTTTTCTTTCTTCGCCGGTTTCAGTTTGAGTCCCTGCAGGCGCAAATAGTCGTAAGGCTCGCTGTAGGGCAAAGCGGCAATGAACGGCAAAGTTGATGAGGTGGGGGCGGTAAGTCTGGCCTCGATGAGTTTCACTGGCAGCTTCTTGCCCTGCGGACTTTTCCATTCGCCCTGCCAGCCGCTGCCGGTTTCTTCAAGTTCCAACGTTGACAGCGGCTTTTCGTCACCATAGCGATTATTGCCCTCGGTCAAGGTCAGCGTGCTGTTCTGCAACGCGCCACTGAGCGGCAAATCACGATGGTATTTTTCGTAGAAGTACCGACCGGTTACTTCGTCCTGCTGCGTGGTATTGAGCTCTACGACGATCGGCATTTTGCCCAACGTGCCGGTGAACACGCGTCGGCCATCATCGGCGTGGACACTTGGAATCAGCGAGAACAGCACAGAAGCGCATGGCGCCAGGCGCATCAGTCCCTTGAGCATTGATCGTTCCTTGAAAGAGTCAGAGGTCGCGCCGGCATTTGAGGGCCGGCGCGGATAAATTCGCGGCGATTATGGCGGGGTTGTGGTCGGGAATCGAGGGGCTGCGCAGGAAAGTAAACGCCACGTCAAGGCAGTTGCAGTGCAACCCCGCCCGGATGTTGTTTGACGATTGTGTACGGCAGAACGCTCCAGTCGACGAATCCGCAGACCGCCGCGACGTGGGGAAATGATGGCTCGAGCTTGATGCCCAGTTCCGTGAAGTGCCAACCAGGAAATTGCCAGGGATAACTCTCGTCGTAGTTGCAGTCGTTTTCGCCTTCGAGGGTAACTGTCATTTCACTGGAGTAGAGTTTCAGCAACTGCGCGACCAGCCAGGGTGCCAGTTCCTCACTGCGGTAGTTAGACCAGGAATCAGACGAGCCGGACGCCTCCCCGCCGAAGTCGCCCTCTCGTTGGAAATGCAATGGCTTGCCCCGCCCCACCCACAAAACATCATCAAGGGTCAGGAGTCTGCCTGTTTTAGTGTCGAAGTTGAGCGCATCCTGGCTTTGATCCGGATAGGCACCGCCGCAGAAATAATCTGATGAAATCAGAACACTCATCACTGTTGACGACATCCACAGCGGTTGGCTCGACTGCGCGTAACTGCCTGAACATCCATAAGACGACAATACCTCGCTCCACAAACGCGCCATCAATTGTTGGTTGATGCGTCGACGCTCTTCAAGGGAATAACCCGAGACCACTTCAAACAGAGAAGTGCCTGTCTTCGGCTCGCTCCACCACTGCAGCGTGTAGCCCATGAAGGTGTCGATGTTGCCTTTTTGAGTGTAACGCCCTGCAGCCGCAGGTACTCATAAGGGTACTTGTCGTGAAGTGTGGTGAAAAAGGGCAAGGCATCATCCGCTACATCGGGGATGACGGCTGGCTGTAACTTGATCTTCAGGCTTTTCCCAGCGGTGCTCGTCCAATCGCCATACCAACCATCAGTTGTCGGCTGCAGACGCAAGGTCGGGCGTGAGTCTTCCATCCGCGAGCCTTCCTCCAGCACAAGCGTTTCCCCGTCCGGAGCACCGTCGAGTGGTAGATCCTTGCGGTACTTCTTGTAAAAGTAACGTCCCTCTCCGGTACGAGGATTTATTTCGAGGACGATAGACGATTTACCCAACGTGCCGGTGAACAACTGCGCGCCGGTCTCGGCCCAAGTTGCCGTCGAGACAAAAGAACCCGTTAGAAAAAAACAGCAAAAATACGTAACAGTCCTCGGTACATCATTTCATCCCTGAATAAACGAGCAGCTGCCTGCGAAAGTAGCTGCGGATTATGGCGAGCTTGCGCGCTGGAATCGAGCGCCGTCGCGCTCAGCTCAAGCACAAGCTGATCATCACCACCATAAGTAAACCGATGTACGCGCGCGCATGCACCCGATCCGGTATCCGCCCAATCCATCGCGCAGCCAATCTGATCCCCAACAACGAGCCAACCGTCAGCACTGCAAACGCCAGGACATCGACATATCCGATATACCAAACACCCAGATCAGACTCAGTGAAACCGGCCAGCGCCATGTACGTCAGCGTCCCGGCCAGCGCTACCGGCACGCTGAGCGGATTGGCCATGGACGTCGCTTGCGACATGCTCAGCCCGCAACGGCGCAGCAGCGGCACGGTCATGACGCTTCCTCCTACGCCGAGGAACGTCGCGATGGCGCCGATGCCTACGCCGCCGGCGGATGTTTCTGTTGAGGTCAGTCGCCGTGGGAATGTGGTTTGGGACTGTGTGAGAAATCCTCGGCGCAGCAGGCAATCGACGATGGTCACGCCCAGATAGGTGATGAAGGCGTAGCGGATCACTTGGCCGCTGACCCACATCGCAGCGATGGCACCGACGACCGCGCCTACGCCGATAAACCCGCCCAATGGCCAGAGGTAGTCCCGGAGCAGATTGCCCGCGCGCTGGTGTTTGCGCGTGGCGATGAGGGCGTTGACGATCATCACGCAGGTCGAGGTGGCCACGGCGATGTGCATGGCCGATTGCGCGATGGGGTCGTCGGCTGCGTGGCTGGCGGTGAGCATGCGATAGAGCAGCGGCACGATGACGAAGCCGCCGCCGAAACCGAAGAGCACGGCGCTGATGCCGGTGAGGCAGCCGAACAATGTAAGCAGGAGGTAGAACATGGTGAGCGTCCAGAACCGGGAGCCGTGACATTAGTGCGGCAGGCATTGGCCGGCTTCAGCAGTTGGGCCAATAATGTTCGCGTTTACGCCAATCGCTGGAACTCGCCTGATGCGCAATATTTCGATCAATCAGCTTGATGACACGCCTCGCCCGGTCGTGGCCATCGGTACCGATTATTCCCACGGCCACCTACTCCCGTTTCATACGCATCGACGTGGGCAATTGCTCTACGGCGCCACTGGTGTAATGCGGGTCAGTACTCAGAGCGGCAACTGGGTGGTGCCGCCGCAGCGTGCAGTGTGGATTCCGCCGGGAGTCGCCCACGAAGTATTGATGCTAGGGGTGAGCACGCGCAGCCTCTACATTGAACCGTGCACGGTGGATTTGGGCCCGAAGTGCCAAGTGCTCAACGTGTCGGCGCTGCTGCGGCATTTGCTGATGGAGGCGGTGGACGTGCCGCTGATGTACGACCAGGCCGGACGCGACGGTGTGCTGATCAACTTGCTGTTGCATGAACTGACACGCAGTGCCCCCTTCCCCTACACATTCCTATGCCCGTCGAAGGAAAGCTCCTCAGTCTATGTCAGACCTTTCTGAACATGCCCAACACCCATCAATCCCCGCAGCATTGGGCGGACCAGTTACACATAAGCTTGCGTACCTTTAACAGATTGTTTCGGCAGCAGACCGGGCTCAGCTTTCGTCAGTGGCGCCAGCAGGCGTGCGTCGTGCAGGCGTTGGCACGGTTGGCGGCGGGGAAGCGGTGACGCGGATTGCTCTGGACTTCGGCTACGAGAGCCCGGCGGCGTTTTCGACGATGTTTCGGCGTGTGCTGGGACAGGCACCGTCCGTCTGGTTGGAGCCGACGAACTAGGCAAATTCGAAAAATGCGTTTGATCCCGGCCGAAAACAACTGTACAAAAACACAGTACATTTTCAATCAGCACTTTTGAGCCCGGAGCACACCATGGCCTCTCTTGCGATGAACCACGTCCTCGAACGCATTGCACTTTTCCAGTTCACCCCGACCCACTGCGTCCAAGCCCGCGCCATGCTGGGCTGGAGTGTTGAACAACTGTCGCGCGAGGCCGAGGTGGCAGTGGCAGATATCCAGCGTTTCGAAGCGCAGCAGGACGTGGCGGACGCCGCAAGACTGGCACTGGCTTATCGGTTTGAAGCGCAGGGGTTGGTGTTCTTCCCGGGGTTTGCACCGGGGCGCAGTGTCAGGGCGCAGGGGATGGCGGGGGAATCGGTGGGGCGTGGGGATTTTGCGATGGCTGACTGAAACGGCAATTTGATAATTATTCCAAAATAGGTATATTTCGCATGAGTGCAAGGAAGCCGCTTATGTGGGTCTGCAGTAGTAAAAAAGATCTCAAGCAGATGCCCACAGAGGTACAAGACGTTTTTGGTCACGCACTGGATCTGGCTCAACGTGGCCTGAAGTATTCAGATGCAAAACCAATGAAAGGGTTCGGAGGCGCAGGTGTCCTGGAGTTGATAGAAGACTTCGACACCGACACCTACCGCGCCATTTATACGGTTCGTTTTGGCAGTGCAATTTACGTTTTGCACTGCTTTCAGAAAAAGTCGAAAAGCGGGATTAAAACCGCCCAGTCGGACATTGATCTGATCAGAAACAGACTTCGAGCCGCCCAGGAACATGCGAAAGGATCAGAAAACCATGGAGATTGAAGTAGGTAGCGGAAACGTCTATCACGATCTGGACTTACCCAATGCAAGTGAAATGCAGGTGAAGTCGCAGCTCGCAGCGAAAATTGGCGCAATCATTAAGGCGCGTCATCTCACTCAGATTCAGGCGTCAGAAATCTTGGGACTATCACAACCCAAGCTTTCCGAAATGTTGCGTGGCAAATTTCGCGGAATCAGTGAGGCCAAAATGATGGAATGCCTTTCACGTCTCGGACGAGATGTGCAAATTGTAGTCAAATCGGCCCCCGATCACGGAAAGAGGGCCGTATTGAGGTGGTATTCGCTTGAGGCGAACGCGTCAGGCATTCTGAGCAAGCGCCTCCCCTCCTCTTCAACCGCCATCCACCACGCACTCCCCCGTTGTGGATGCGCAAGGTTGAACGCCTCCCCATCCGCGGTGTGGTAATCGCAATACTGCGTTCCCATGCAAGCGCAAGGATGCGATCAAAAGGTTCATGCCAGGCGTGCATGGCCAGGTCGAAGGTGCCGTTGTGGATCGGGAAGAGCCAGCGGCCCTTGAGGTCGATGTGGGCTTGCAGGGTTTCTTCCGGTTGCATGTGCACGTGGGGCCATTCGACGTTGTAGGCGCCGGTTTCCATCAGGGTCAGGTCGAACGGGCCGTATTGTTCGCCGATGCGTTTAAAGCCGTCGAAGTAACCGCTGTCGCCGCTGAAAAAGATTCGTGTGTCGGCGTCGATCATCACCCATGACGCCCACAGCGTGCTGTTGCCGTCGAACAGGCCACGGCCGGAGAAGTGCTGCGATGGGGTGGCGATGAAGCGGATACCGGCGATTTCGGTGCCCTGCCACCAGTCGTACTGGCGCACCTTGCTGGCGTCGATGCCCCATTTGATCAGGGTGTCGCCCACGCCCAGCGGGGTCAGGAAGTACGTGGTTTTGTTGGCGAGTTTGAGTACCGCTTCGTAGTCGAGATGGTCGTAATGATTGTGGGAGAGGATCACCGCTTCGATCGGCGGCAGTTCGTCGATGCTGATCGGTGGTTGGTGGAAGCGTTTCGGGCCAGCCCATTGCACTGGCGAGGCGCGCTCGGCGAACACCGGGTCGGTGATCCAGAATTTGTCGCGCATCTTCAACAAAAGCGTCGAGTGTCCCAAGCGGTAAACGCTGTGATTGGGCGCTGCGAGCAGATCTTCACGGGTCAGCGGCTGTACAGGAATGGCGGCGCTCGGACGGGTGTCGCGCGGTTTGTGAAAAATCATGTTCCACATGATCCGCAGCATTTTGCGCAGGCCTTCGCGCTGAACCGGCGCATGATTGCGAAACAGCCCTTGATCCTGGCGCGAGGCTTCAGGCGTGGGAGTGTTTTCCGGGAGAGAGACTGGATTGGCCATGACTGAACGACTCCGAAAAACCGTGTGCTGCACGGTATTCCACGGGAAATGAAAATGGCCAGGCTGCACGCAAAGGCCAAACGCTCTAGTTTGTAAGGTACGAGGATTAACGCAACATTACACTGAGCGGTGTAGTTTCTAGGTTGCATCAAAGCCGACGACAAGTAAACTGCCGAGTGTAATTTCCTCCCTTCTCTGCCGAAGCCCGCTCATGACCGCTCCACAACGCCTCACCGATCGCAAACGCGAAGCCATCATCCAGGCAGCGATCGCCGAATTCCGTGCCCACGGGTTCGAAATCACCAGCATGGACAAGATCGCCGCCACGGCGGGGGTGTCGAAGCGGACGGTGTACAACCACTTCCCGAGCAAGGAAGAGCTGTTCGCCGAGATCCTTAATCAGCTGTGGGCGCGGATCATTGCCGAGCCATCGGTGAGCTACGACCGCGAGCGACCGCTGCATGAGCAGCTGCGCCTGATGCTGCGAGAAAAAGTGCAGATGATGGCTGACGAGAATTTTCTCACCCTCGCCCGGGTGGCGATTGCCGCGACCATTCATTCCCCTGAACGTGCGCAGAACATGATCGAGCGCATGGGCGAGCGCGAGGAAGGCCTGACCGTCTGGATACGCGCGGCGCAAGCCGACGGACGGCTCAAGCCGGTGGATCCAGAGTTTGCCGCGCATCAAGTGCAGGGGTTGCTCAAGGCATTCGCGTTCTGGCCGCAGATCTCGCTGGGTCGCGCGGCCCTTGATCCAGACGCGCAGAATGCAGTTGCCGAGTCGGCGCTGGAGATGTTCCTGGCACTGTATCAGCGGTGAATCACCGACAGCGTCGAGCCGCGTACAACTAATCTCACAAAAAGTTATACAAACTCGCGAAAAATTCCTTTCTTGTACAACTTTATTAAGTTTTGTATAAGTAGCCATCTGCCAGTAACGGAACGCTGGCATTGAGCAGCCACCACCGAATGCCGTCTGTGCATTTCGGTCTGCCGGCGCAGGAATAGGGACTGAATCCTTTTGATTTTTCCCACTCCCGAGTATCGCAAGCATGTTTTTCAACCGCCACAAAGCCGCCCTCGAAGATCTGCAACACACCGTTTTTGACCAAGCTGCAATGCTCGAAGCGATCAACCGTTCGATGGCGGTGATCGAATTCGATCTTGATGGCGTGGTGTTACGTGCCAATGACAACTTCCTCAAGACCATGAGTTACACGGCTGCGCAGGCGATCGGCCAGCCACACCGGCATTTCTGCACGCCAGAGTTCGGTCGCAGTGCACAATACACTGAGCTGTGGTCGCGCCTGAAAAACGGTCAGTTCCAATCCGGCACTTTTGAACGAGTCAACAGCCAAGGCCAGCCGATCTGGCTGGAGGCCAGTTACAACCCGATCAAGGATGCGTCGGGACGGGTGGTCAAAGTGGTCAAATACGCGATGGACGTCACCGCCAAGGTGCAGCAGGAGAACGAGGCCAACGCCAAGCTGCAGGCGATCGATCGCGCGATGGCGGTGATCGAGTTCGATCTCGACGGTAACATTCTTACTGCCAACCAGAACTTTCTCATGCGCATGGGTTACAACCTCGCAGAGCTAAAAGGCCAGCATCACCGCTTGTTCTGCACCCCGGCGCTGGTCAACAGCAGTGCCTATCAGGATTTCTGGCGCCGCCTGAATCAGGGCGAGTTCTTCCACGGGCAGTTCGAGCGCGTGGATAAACGCGGTCAGATCGTCTGGCTGGAGGCCAACTACAACCCGGTCTACGACGCTTCGGGGCGTTTGTACAAAGTTGTGAAGTTCGCGTCTGACGTTACCGCCCGTGTCGAGCAACACGAGCAGGACGCGCGCAGTGCCAGCACCGCTTATCACATCTCGGTGGCGACGCGAAAAGTCGCCGAGCAAGGTACGCAGGTGATTCAACAGGCTGCCAGCGAAATGCGCGAAATCGCCGAGGACATCAGCCAGTCTTCAACTCTGATCGCGCAACTGGGCGAACGCTCTGAACAGATCACGGCCATCGTCAACACCATCCGCGCGATCGCCGATCAGACCAACCTGCTCGCCCTGAATGCTGCCATCGAAGCGGCGCGCGCCGGTGAACAGGGTCGCGGTTTTGCCGTGGTGGCCGATGAGGTCCGGCAACTGGCGGCGCGCACCAGCGGCTCCACAGCGGAAATTTCTACCATGATCAGTCTGATCCAGAGCGAAACACGGCAGGCGATCAAGAGCATGCAAGGCACCCGCGACCGCGCCGCAGAAGGCGTGGAATTGGCCAATCAGGCCGGGACGGTGATTCTGCAGATTCGCGACGGCGCCAGCGAGGCAGTGGATGCGGTGAGCATGTTTGCCAATGAGCGGGTGCCGGGGTGATCGGGACTGACATGAGCGCGTGACTGGATCGCAATTGCGGCTGGCGGTGAACCGAGGAGTGGCCTTCGCGAGCAGGCACGCTTCCACAGGGATTTTGTGAACGCCACAGATCCAATGTGGGAGCGAGCCTGCTCGCGAAGAGGCCCGCAACCCCACCGCAAAACCTCAACCGCGCACCAGACTCCGCACCGCCACAATCTCTGGCACTTCAGCCCTGCTCATGTAAACCCGCAACGGTTCGGTGATGTTGATGCGGTCGTCGATGTGTTGATCGAGCAACAACTGAATCAACTCGCGCCTGAGCGTCATGGTGGTGTCCGACGCCGTCGCCCAGACGAATTCACTGGCCGGGATGATGCCGTCGTCAGCCACGTCCATGCCGAAGGAATCTTCGCTGAAGCGCACGATATATTGGCTGGTCTTGCGGTTGAGGCCGACGAAGCCTTTGAGATCGTCGGCGGCCTGGCAGATGAGTTGGGAGGTGATGCGCATGGTAAACCTCACGAAAGATGATCGATGGTTTACACGCAGGGCAACGCAGCGGCGCGCCCTCTGCCGGGACGTCTGCCGAGGGCAAGCCTACTGCAAACAGCGCCACAAAAGTGCAGGAAATTTCCGTTTTGCTCGGTTTATGTCGGTCTGGCGATAGCCCTGCGGCGCTTCAGTTGTTAAAAGATACGTCTCGAAAAATACCTGCGAAAGGAACTCGACCATGCCTGCCACTTTTACCCGAAGCGCTCTGGTGCTGAGTCTGTTGATCGGCCTCGGTCAGGCGCACGCCGCCAGCCATCCCGAGCCCAAGGCAATCGCTGCCGCCCATGGCATTCCGCATCCGGCGGTGATCGCCCACCGTGGCGCGTCGTTCGATGCCCCGGAATCCACCGCTGCGGCCTACAAACTGGCCCGTGACCTCGGCGCCGATTACCTGGAGATGGATTTGCAGCGCAGCAAGGACGGCGTGCTCTTCGCCCTGCACGACGACAACCTGCAACGCACCACCGACGTCGCCAGCAAATTCCCCGAGCGCAAGGACAGTCCGGCCACCGCGTTCACCATGGCCGAACTGAAAACCCTCGATGCCGGCAGCTGGTTCAACACCAAATACCCTGACCGCGCACGCCCCTCCTACGCCGGACTGAAAATTCTCACCCTCGATGAAATCATCGACATTGCCCGCGCCAACCCGCAGCACAAACCGGGCCTGTACATCGAAACCAAAGAGCCGCAGCTGTTTCCCGGCATCGAACATGACCTCAAGGAAAAACTTCAGGATCGCGGTTGGCTGAGCCCGGCCGGTTCGAAACTGGCGAAAAGTGCGCTCGGCGTCGGTCAGGGCAAAGGCAAGGTGATCCTGCAGACCTTCGATAAGAACAGCCTGCAATTGCTGGAAAAGGAAATGCCGCAAGTGCCGAAGATCCTGCTGTTGTGGGTCGGCGAAGGCAGCATCGAGCCTAAATCCGCCGTGACGTTTGCCGCGTCCGGCGAGAAAGACAAAAACGTGTTCTACGGCAAGCAGGAACCGAAGTCGGAAGCTGAATTCAAGCAGTGGGTCGACTACGCCAAAGCTCAGGGCGCGATCGGCACCGGCCCTTCGGCGAAGCTGACTCATGGTGGAGATCAGAGCTACTCCGACCTGGTGCAACCGTGGATGAATCAGTACACCCACGATCAGGGCATGCTGGTGCACGTTTATACGGTCGACGAGGCGGTGGACTACGAGAAAGTCATGGCGGCGGGGGTTGATGGCATCTTTACCAACCGCGCCAGTGAATTGTTGAAGTTTTATAAGCGTCCGGTTGTTGGCAGTGTTGATGAGGTTTTGAAGAAGAACGGTTTCTGACTGGTTATCGAGTCGCCTGCTTCGCGAGCAGGCTCGCTCCCACAAAAGAGCAGTTTTATCGCGAAGCAGAGATTTAAGGGTGAGTTAAGTTGCGCTGGTTAATCTGAACCCACTTACACAGATCAACCACTTCAACGCACTGCCAAGGAATGAACCGATGAAAACTTTGACTGCCCTGTTTACCGCCGCTGCCCTGACCCTCACCGCTGGCCTGGCTCAGGCTGATGTTCGCATCGACCAAGTGCCGCAACTGGTCAAGGACGGCAAGATCAAGTCGCTGGAATCGATGAACGCCGAAGCACTGAAATTGCACCCGGGCGCAACGATTACCGACACCGACCTGGATAACCACTTCAACGGTTACGAGTACGAAGTTGAACTTAAAACCGCTGACGGCAAAGAGTTCGACGTGGACTTTGACGCCACCACCGGTAAAGTGCTGAGCAACAAGCAAGACACTTGATAGACCGCTGTTAAAAAGCCGCACGATTGAAAGATCGTGCGGCTTTTTCATGCCTGCCGTAAATCATGTGGGAGCGAGCCTGCTCGCGAAAGCGGAGTGTCAGCGACATCAATGTTGACTGTTCCACCGTTATCGCGAGCAGGCGAAGACCTACGAAAGTTGCCGGACGCTTGAACTCGCAATCAAGCACTCAACCGCGCCGTCACCTCATTCAACTGCCCCGACAACCCATGCAGGTTCTGACTGGCACTTTCGGTGCGCTGCACGTTGTCCAGGTTGGTACTGGCGATCGCCGTGATTTCAGTCAGGTTGCGCGAGATATCTTCGGCCACCGACGTCTGTTCTTCTGCTGCCGTGGCGATCTGACGGTTCATGTCGCGAATCGCCTCCACGGCCAAAGTGATGCGCTCCAGCATCGCGCCGGCCTGGGTCACTTGCTCGACGCTTTCGTCACTGCGCGCCTGGCCGCTCTCGATAGCCTGCGCGGCATCCACCGCGCCGGTCTGCACGTTCTGAATGATCTGGTTGATCTCGATGATCGACTCCGCCGTGCGCTGCGCGAGGTTGCGCACCTCGTCGGCGACGACGGCAAAACCGCGCCCGGCCTCACCCGCGCGTGCCGCTTCGATGGCTGCGTTGAGGGCCAACAGGTTGGTCTGCTCGGCGATGCCACGAATCACTTCCAGCACCTTGCCGATACGACCGCTGTCGGTTTCCAGGCGACGAATCACCGTGGCGGTGTTGGCAATTTCACCGCGCATCTGGGTGATCGAGTGAATGGTGGTCTGCATGACCTTTTCACCCTGCTGCGCCGACTGATCGGCATCGTCGGCAGCACGCGCGGCATCGGCGGCGTGACGGGCCACTTCCTGCGCCGTGGCAGACATTTCGTTCATCGCCGTGGCTACCTGATCGGTGCGGCTGAATTGCTCGCTGGTGCCGCCGGCCATGGTCGTGGCAATGGCATTCAACTCACCGCTGGCGCTGTCCCGATTGCTCGCGCTGTGCTGCAACCGAGTGAAGGTGTCCGCGAGAAAATCGCGCAAGGTGTTCGCAGCAGCAGCGAGGTTGCCCAGCTCATCGCGACGCTCGCTGACTACGCGCTCGGCCAATTGGCCACGGCTCAAGCGAGTGACGTAATC
Organism: Pseudomonas sp. B21_DOA; assembly: GCA_030544685.1. Lineage (NCBI taxonomy): Bacteria > Pseudomonadati > Pseudomonadota > Gammaproteobacteria > Pseudomonadales > Pseudomonadaceae > Pseudomonas > Pseudomonas sp. B21_DOA. The sequence continues at coordinate 5,427,002 of CP086683.1, forward strand.
GATGAGGTTGCGGATCGGCTCGATCAGGTTGCGGCTGACCAGCCACAGGCTCAGCAGACCGATCAGCAAGCCTGACGCGAGCATCACCAACAGGCCCAGCCACACGGTGCGATCAGCGCTGGCACTGATCAATGCCGATTGCGCGGTGCCCTGCTCGCGCAGCTCGGCGACCAACGCGCTCATCTGTTCACTGGTGGCGCGGTCGACGCCTTTGACCGCAGCGTCGCCGGCGCTCGGATCACCACCGGCAGCCACGTAGGCATCGCGGCCCTTCTGGTAGGCAGCACCTAACTGGCGATGCTCTTCGCGCAAGCGTTCGATACGTGATTTGAGATTGGCCTCGATACCCTTCTGGCCGGCCAATTCACCGAGAATGTTCTGCACGTCGCGCTGGCGATCCTCGAACTGGCTCCAGTATTTCGCCAGATCTGCCGGTTGCTTGCCGCGCAGCAAGACGTTTTTCCACTCCTGCACCTGCACTTTGAATTGCAGGTTGGCTTCATCGATCAGTTGCGAAGTGTGCAACGGGCCAGCAATCAACTGGCTGTAGCTTTGCACGCCGTTGGAGAGGAAATGAAAGCAGGCCAGCGCGATCAACAGCATCGCCAGCAGACTGCCGCTCAGCAGGGCGAGAATTTGCGCTCTCAGGGATTTTTGCAGCATTGCAAGGTACTCGAAGCAGGGATGAGGCACGCCCGGGCGGACGTGAGAAATGGCCGGACTTCCCTGTCGTCGCACCGTGGCAAACGCCAATGGCGCGCAACCTAACTCACCTGAGATCGGCGCGCCAGAGCCTTCCTTGAGAAACTTCCGACAGCCGGCAAGGCATTGATTTGACGTCATTTTGCTGTCACAAAACGGTCACGTGAGCTTGCGATGATGCCGCTCAGGTGAACCTGAAAATCCTGCCCCAGACATCCTCCTCGCAGCGAGCCGCCATGAACCACAGCCTCGATATCAGTCATCGCGACCCGGACCTGTTTGGCTTGCTCTACGGCTTTCGCTTTCTGCCCGGTGAGCGTGGTCGGGAAATCGATTCGGCGACGGCTTTGCGCTGTTTGCAGGACGACAGTGACAGCGGCGAATTCCTCTGGCTGCACTTGAACCTGGCCCACGCCGCGTGCGAGCGCTGGATGAAAAATCATCTGCAATTGCCCGATGAGTTTTTCGAAGCGCTGCACGAAGGTTCGCGTTCGACGCGCATCGAGCATGTCGATTCGGCGCTGCTGGCGGTGGTCAACGATGTGGTGTTCAACCTCAGCAGCATGGTCTCCTCCGACGTGTCGACGCTGTGGGTCTGCGTGCGCAGCAAACTCATCGTCAGCGCGCGCCTGCAACCGCTGCACTCCGTGGACAAGTTGCGCTCGTCGGTGAAGGCCGGCGAGTGCTTTCGCTCGCCCTCGGAATTGCTCGTGCACCTGCTGCGCGATCAGGGCGAAGTGCTGACGCAGATCGTGCGCAAGACCAGCCTGAGTGTCGATCAGGTCGAAGACGAATTGCTCTCTTCGCGTCTGTCGACCAACCGCGCCGAACTCGGCGCCAATCGCCGCGTGCTGGTGCGGCTGCAACGGCTCCTGGCGCTGGAGCCGGGTTCGCTGCTGCGCCTGCTCAATCGTCCGCCGCCGTGGTTGCAGAAGGAGGACGTCAAGGAGTTGCGCAAATCCACCGAGGAGTTTGCGCTGATCATCAACGACCTCACCGCCCTCGGCGAACGCATCAAACTGTTGCAGGAAGAAATCGCCGCCAACCTCAACGAACAGAGCAACCGCACGCTGTTCACCCTGACCGTGGTGACGGTGCTGGCCTTGCCGATCAACATCATTGCCGGTTTTTTCGGCATGAATGTGGGGGTGTGCCGCTGTCGCAGGATCCCCATGGGTTCTGGGTGCTGGTTGCGTTGGTGGCGACATTCACCGTGATTGCCGGACGCTGGGCGTTTCGCAAGCGTGGGGATTATTGAGCTCTTGCCATGATCGTTCCCACGCTCTGCGTGGGAATGCATCAGGTGACGCTCTGCGTCACTGGGACGCGGAGCGTCCCGGGCGGCATTCCCACGCGGGAGCGTGGGAACGATCATGGTCAGACTAATAAGACAAACACTGACCTGCCGCAGTCTCTCCGTAACATTCTGCAACGATCATGGACGACATTCCTTCCCTCGCTCAGGATTGTTCGCCATGGCTACGCCTTCACTGACCGCCAGCCCTGCGTCCGCCGCCAGCGGCAGGCCGGCGCTCGACAAGAAACCCGGTCCGTTCACCTACGTGATCTTCTTCGCCGTGCTGGCCATGGGCATGCTGTTCACCGCCTACAGCCTGATGCACGACATGCACGAACTCGGCACGGTCGTCACCACGTGGACGCCGTTTCTGCTGCTCGGCGTGGCGCTGCTGATTGCGCTGGGTTTCGAGTTCGTCAACGGTTTCCATGACACCGCCAATGCCGTCGCGACGGTGATCTATACCCACTCGCTGCCGCCGAATGTCGCGGTGGTCTGGTCGGGCTTCTTCAATTTTCTCGGCGTGCTGCTGTCGAGCGGTGCGGTGGCGTTCGGCATCATCGCGCTACTGCCGGTGGAGTTGATTCTGCAGGTCGGCTCGTCTGCCGGTTTTGCGATGATCTTCGCCCTGTTGATCGCGGCGATCCTGTGGAACCTCGGCACCTGGTGGCTGGGTTTGCCGGCCTCCTCTTCGCACACGTTGATCGGCTCGATCATCGGCGTCGGCGTGGCCAATGCCTTGATGCACGGCCGCGATGGCACCAGCGGTGTCGACTGGGCACAGGCAACCAAAATCGGTTATGCGCTGCTGCTGTCGCCGCTGGTGGGTTTCGGTTGCGCGGCGCTGTTGCTGCTGGCATTGCGCGCGTTCGTCAAGAACCGCGCGCTGTACAAAGCACCCGAAGGCAATGCCCCGCCGCCGTGGTGGATTCGCGGTTTGCTCATCGCCACCTGCACCGGCGTGTCGTTCGCTCACGGCTCCAACGACGGTCAGAAAGGCATGGGCCTGATCATGCTGATTCTGGTCGGCACACTGCCGATGGCCTACGCGTTGAACCGCACCATGCCGGAAGAACAATCGCTGCAATTCGCCGCCGTGGCGCAAGTTACCCAGCAAGCGCTGGTGAAAAGCGCGCCAATGCCGGCACCTGCCGATCCGCGTCCGGTCCTTTCCGATTACGTGCGCAGCAAGGAACCGACGCCGCAACTGATCCCCGCCCTCGCCGCCCTGACCGGGCACATCGGCGAGGAAGTCAGAGGCTACGGATCGCTGGCGAAAGTCCCGGCCGAAGCCATGGGTAACGTGCGCAACGACATGTACCTGGCCAGCGAAAGCATTCGCCTGATGGACAAGAACAAGGTCGGTAACTTCGATGCCGACACCAGCAGCAAACTGCAGCTGTTCAAACAACAGATCGACAACGCCACGCGGTTCATTCCGCTGTGGGTGAAGATTGCCGTGGCCATCGCACTGGGGCTCGGCACCATGGTCGGCTGGAAGCGCATTGTCGTGACCGTCGGCGAAAAGATCGGCAAGACGCACCTGACCTACGCCCAGGGTGCCTCGGCAGAAACCGTGGCGATGCTGACCATCGGCGCGGCGGACATGTTCGGCTTGCCGGTGTCGACGACCCATGTGTTGTCATCGGGCGTGGCCGGGACCATGGTGGCCAATGGTGCAGGATTGCAGATGCGCACGATCCGCAATCTGCTGATGGCCTGGGTGTTGACCCTGCCAGCGGCCATTTTGCTGTCGGGCAGCCTGTATTGGCTGTTCACCCAAATCTTCTGACCCTACACAAATCCAACATGTAGGAGTGAGCCTGCTCGCGATAGCGGACTGTCAGTCAGCATTGATTTATCTGACCCACCGCTATCGCGAGCAGGCTCACTCCTACAACGCTTTGCATTCTCATGTTAGAGCGTCGAACGAACCACATCGCCGAGCCAATCCATGAACACCCGCACCCGCAGCGGCAAATGCCGTTGTCGCGCATACAACAATGAAATCGCCATCGGCGGTGCGGTGTATTGCGGCAGTACGGTTAGCAGTTCGCCATTTTCCAGATGCGGCTGCATGCCGGTGCGCGGTACCTGCGTCAGGCCGAAGCCGCCCAGGCACGCCGCTTCATAGGCGTCGGTGCTGTTGACCGTGACACTGCCGGCCATCGCCACCCGTCGCACTTCGCCACCCTCCTCATACACAAACCCTTCAGAACGCGAGCCCAGTACGCCGACGTAATGCACCAGCCGATGCTGCGCCAGATCCTCGATGGTCTGCGGCACGCCGTAACGTTGCAGGTAAGCCGGGCTGGCGCAATTGACCATCGGGAAGTCGCCAAGATGCCGGGCGACCACCGACTGATCCGGCTGCGCGCCGATGCGCAACACGCAGTCGAAGCCTTCGCCGAGCAGATCGACGCGGCGATCGGTGCTGCTGATTTCCATCTGCAGATTCGGATGGCGATCCATGAATTCCGGCAGACGCGGCATGATCAGCCGTCGCGCGAGAATGTTCGGCATGTCGACCCGGATGCGCCCGGTCAGCGACGCCTCGTCCTGACGAAACAGCCCTTCAATTTCATCCATGTGCGAGAGCAAATCCTTGCTGCGCTCATACAGCACCAGTCCATCCTGCGTGGCCTGCACCTTGCGTGTGGTGCGCTGCAACAGCCGCGTACCGAGCAAGGCTTCGAGTGCCTGCACTTGCTCGGACACGGTGGAGCGCGGCAGGCCGAGGCTTTCACCGGCGAGGGTAAAACTCGACAGTTCGCTGACCCGGACGAAGGTCCGCAGCAGTTCCAGTTTGTTCATGACAAGCCCCGGTGATTGTTCGGATGAACCGATCAGTGATTCCGCTTTTGCTGTGTTTATCAGCTCATGGCGGATAAATAAACTTCTTCCATCCCCACTCAATGCAATCGAGGAAGTCAGCATGAATCGCAAAATCGCACTGATCACTGGCGCCAGTCGTGGCCTGGGCCGCAGCGCCGCCCTGCACCTCGCCGCGCAAGGCATCGACATTATCGGCACCTACAACAGCCGCGCCGACGAGGCCCAAGTGCTGATCACTGAGTTGCAGGCACTCGGCGCGAAAGCGGCGATGTTGCAACTGGACGTCGGCCGCAGCGAAAACTTCGCCGCGTTTGCCGAGCAGGTTGAACAGGTATTGGGGCAAACCTTTGAGCGTCAGCGCTTTGATTTCCTGATCAACAATGCCGGGATTGGCGTGCACGCGCTGTTCAGCGAAACCACGCCGGAGCAGTTCGATCTGCTGATGAACGTGCAGTTCAAAGGACCGTTCTTCCTGACTCAGCAACTGCTACCGCTGATCAACGACGGTGGGCGCATCGTCAATATCTCCAGCGGCCTCACCCGCTTCAGCCTACCGGGGTACGGCGCTTATGCGGCAATGAAAGGTGCGATGGAAGTGCTGACCCGCTATCAAGCGAAGGAGCTCGGCGCGCGGCAGATTGGTGTGAACATTCTGGCGCCGGGTGCGATTGAAACCGATTTTGGCGGCGGCACGGTGCGCGACAACAACGCTGTCAACGCGATGGTCGCCGGCAACACCGCGCTGGGTCGCGTCGGGCAGCCGGATGACATTGGCGGTGCATTGGCGCTGCTGCTGTCGCCGGGTGGACAGTGGATCAATGGCCAGCGGGTCGAGGCGTCTGGCGGCATGTTTCTCTGACCTCAACCAACAGACTGTTTGTGGCGAGGGGATTTATCCCCGCTGGGCTGCGGAGCGGCCCCAAAATCGGGTCTGCTACGCAGCCCAACGGGGATAAATCCCCTCGCCACAGGGCTACCTCAGCTTTCATATGCGCGGCGGGCCATGAAGCGCTCGCGCAGCACGTCATAACCCCAGTGGTAGACATAGGTGTACGGCAGGAAAAACAGCAGCACGCCAATGTCAAGCAACAACGCCTGCCACAGGCTGACCGACAGCCACCAGGCAATCAGCGGCACGCCCATCACGATCAGTCCACCTTCGAACAACAACGCATGCACCACCCGCACCCAGGCGCTGTGCGGCAGATTCATCCGCGCCAGTGCACGGTCGAAAAAACGGTTGAACACTACGTTCCACGCCAGCGCCAACAGCGCGATCAACACGGTCACCGCGCCCATGTCGAGCAGCGGCTTTTGCATGATCCAGGCGAGCAGCGGTGTGCAGATCAGGATGGCGAGAAATTCGAAACCGATAGCCTGGAAAACACGTTCGGTGATGGACTTGTGGGCAGTCATGGCCGACTCCTAGTTTGACGATGGTTGCCATGATCCGACCGAATCCCGATACTTCATAACCAATAACCATCGATCAAGGCGATAGTTCATGGCTTCGCAGGAAGTGTTGTTGGCGTTTGTCCAGGCAGCGACGCAAGGTTCGTTTTCCGCAGCGGCGCGTAAATTGGGCCGCAGTCAGTCGACCATCAGCGCGGCGGTCGCGAGCCTGGAAATCGATCTGGACCTGCAGCTGTTCGACCGCAGCAGCCGCAAGCCCACGCTCACCCCCGCCGGCCACGTCATGCTGCAAAAAGCCGAGGGGATTCTGGCCGCGACCAGCCGCCTGGAAATGAGCGCTCGGCAATTGGCGCAAGGTGTGGAGCCGAAGCTGACGGTCGCTATTTCCGATACCTATCAGTCCTATCGTTTCGAGGCGGCACTGGTGGGTTTCGAGCAGCGTTACCCGGAGCTTGAGCTGGAATGCCTGATTGCCGAATGCGATGACCTGATCGAACTGGTCCAGCGCGGCCGGGCGCATCTGGCCTTCGCGGAAATGCAGGACAACTACCCGCCGGATCTGGTGACCTCGACTGTGGCCGAGCGCACGGAGATTGCCCTGTTCGTCAGCCGCGAGCATCCGTTGGCCAAGCTTGAGCATGTCGATCAGCAGATCCTCGAGCAACATCGTGAGTTGCGTCTGGCGACCATCGTCAATCCGTATGACAGTCGCGGCAAAGGCCGGGTGTGGTCGGCGCCGAGTTATCTGATGTTGCTGGAGATGGCTGAAAAAGGCTTTGGCTGGGCACCGTTGCCGAGGTGGCTGGTGCAGCGTTATGCCGCTGATTTGCTGATGGAGCTGGACGTGAGGGGCTGGCCGAAACCGGTGTTTGTCGATGCCTTGTGGTCACGCCTGTATCCGCCGGGGCCGGCGGGGAGCTGGTTGCTCAGCAAGATGCTGGAATAAGCGGTGCTGCCATTCGCGAGCAGGCTCGCTCCCACAATTGAAACGCGCTCACCTGTGGGAGCGAGCCTTCCAAAGAGGAATGCAACCACCTGTGGGAGCGAGCCTGCTCGCGAAAGGGCCAGCCGCACCGACGCAGCTTCCAGATCAACCCAGTCCCCTCAGTCGCCCCTCGATAAACCGCTGCTCCGGCGCCTGCCGCGTCAGCTCCAGCGCCCGCTGGTACGCCGCCCGCGCCTGCTCCACCCGGCCCAACTGCCGGCAAAACTCCGCTCGCGCCGAATGGGCCAAGTGGTAATCCTGCAACTCGCCACGCGCCAAAATCCCTTCAACCAACAACAACCCGGCCAACGCTCCATCCCGTTTGGCCACCGCCACCGCGCGGTTCAGCTCGATCACCGGCGACGGCACCGCGCGCAGCAACACGTCGTACAGACCGACAATCTGCTGCCAGTCCGTTTCCGCCGCCGACGGCGCTTCCGCATGCACCGCTGCAATCGCCGCTTGCAGGCAATATGGCCCGAAGCGCCGGGTAGTCAGCGCGCGCTCCACCAGTGCGCAGCCTTCGGCCATCAACCCGGCGTCCCACAACGAGCGATCCTGATCGTCGAGCAACACCAGTTCACCGCTCGGTGAGGTGCGTGCCGGCCGGCGTGATTCGTGCAGCAGCATCAGCGCCAGCAGACCCATGACTTCCGGCTCCGGCAGCAGCTCCATCAACAAACGCCCCAGCCGAATCGCTTCGCGCGTCAGATCCTCGCGGGTCAGCTCAGCGCCGACCGAAGCCGAATAGCCTTCGTTGAACACCAGATAAATCACCCGCAACACGCTGTCGAGGCGCTCGGGTAATTCATTCAGCGTGGGCACTTGGTAAGGGATTTTCGCGTCGCGGATCTTGGCTTTGGCGCGGACGATGCGCTGGGCAATCGCCGCCGGCGCCGAGAGAAAAGCGCGGGCGATTTCCTCGGTGGTGAGGTCGCAGACTTCGCGCAAGGTCAGCGGCACCTGCGCATCCGCCGCCAGTGCCGGGTGGCAGCAGGTAAAGATCAGCCGCAAGCGATCGTCTTCCACGTCTTCGCCGCTCCAGTCAGCCTGTTCCAGCTCATCGAGTTGCGCCAGCAGAAACGGTTGCGACGCCTTGAACCGCGCGCGCCGACGCAACACATCGATGGCTTTGAAGCGTCCGGTCGAGACCAGCCAGGTGCGCGGATTGTCCGGCACGCCATCGCGCTGCCAGCGTTCGACCGCGACGAAGAACGCCTCGTGCAAGGCTTCTTCGGCGAGGTCGAAATCACCGAGCAGGCGGATCAGCGTCGCCAGAATCCGCCGCGAATCCTCGCGGTAGACCTGCTCGACCCGCGCCCTGACGTCAGACATTCAACTGCCGCACCGGACGTACCTCAACGCTGCCAACCCGGGCTGCCGGAATGTTGCCGGCGACCTGAATGGCTTCGTTGAGATCCTTGGCATCGATAAGGTAGAAACCGGCCAGTTGCTCCTTGGTTTCAGCGAAAGGCCCGTCGGTGATCGACACCTTGCCGTTGCGCATCCGTACCGTGGTGGCGGTTTCCACCGATTCCAGCGCTTCGGCAGCGATCATCCGCCCGCTGCCCTGAATCGACTCGGCGTAGGCCCAGCATTCGGCGTCCTCCGGGCTGTCCGGCGAGGTGTGCAGCAGACGTTCATCGCTGTAGACCAGGCATAGGTATTTCATGGCGATCTCCTGATTCGAACGGATCAACTATGGCTGAAGATCAGGGAGTCACATCGAACAGCGTCGCGCCGCTCATCGGATCGAACGGTGCCGACCAATGCTCGTGCGCGATCTTCCACGCCCCGCCGATCTGCCGATAGCACGCGGTGGCGCGCATCCAGCAGCTCTGGGTTTCGCCCTTGTCGTTGGTGCCGCCGCAATTGGCCACCCAGTGGGCGAAAGCGATGTTGTCGGCGCTTTCGATGGCGATTTCGTGGAACTCGAAAACGTGCGGGCCGGGGCACATTTCCATGCACTCGACCCAGTGCGCGCGGTACGCCGCTTTGCCTTTGAATTGCAGCGCCTTGATCGCATCGAACGAGACGATGTCGTCGTCGTACAGGGCCATGACTTTCTCGACGTCCTTGGTCATCACCGCTTCGCGGTAGGTGTTGATCAGGGTCTGGATTTCGCTGTGTGCGCTCATGGTGTTCTCCGGGTTTTTTGTTGTGAAGACACCCTTAGTCGTTTGCCCTTTGCGTAGATCGACAGGCGAAACAAAAAAATTCACCGACGACAATCTCGCTAGAATCCGAGGCTCACTCCTTGTAGGAAAAAGGAAACTCCCTTGTCATCCCAACTCGTGCCTTACGACAGCCTTAGCCCTTTGCAACGTGAGCAAGTCGCGGCGATTGAAATCCACCCCGAGCAAATCAAGTTCTCCGGTGATATCCACGGTGCCCTGCACACCCTGCTGTCGAAACCCGGCCCCGGCGTCAAGGGTTTCGCCCTGCTGGCGGACGACGTGCCGGTGGCATTTCTGTTGCTCAAGCGCCCGCCGGTATTGCCCGCCTGGGCCGACGAGCACAGCGCCACGTTGCATGCGCTGCAGGTCGATCGGCGTGCGCAGGGCAAGGGCTACGGCAAGGCCTGTCTGCAAGCGCTGCCCGCTGTCGCCCGTGAAGCGTGGCCGGAGATCAAGGGGCTGGAATTGTCGGTGGACGCTGATAACGAGGCGGCAATTGCGCTGTATGCCAGGCATGGCTACGTCGACAGCGGCGAAGCGTACAAGGGCCGGATTGGGTACGAGCGGCGGATGGGCCTGTTTTTTTAAATCGTAGAGGGATAAACGATGATCGATTCGATAGAAGCATTGGAAGCCATTTACGGCCGGCCCCACGAACGCGCCGTGCGCAAGCAGATCGGCTTTCTCAACGAGGATTATCAGGCGATGGTGCGCCTGTCGCCGCTAGTGATCGTCAGCTCGGTGGGGACCGATGGCCTCGATAACTCGCCGCGCGGTGATGCGCCGGGGTTCGTTCGGATCATTGATCAAAACACGTTGGCCCTGCCAGATCGCCCGGGCAACAACCGCATCGATACCTTGCGCAATGTGCTGCACGATTCGCGGGTGTCGCTGCTGTTCATCATTCCCGGGATCGGCGAAACATTGCGGGTCAATGGCACGGCCCTGATCAGCGATGAACCGGCGTTGCTGGAGAGTTTCGCGGTGAATGGCAAACCGGCGAAAACAGTGTTGCTGGTGACGGTGGACGCGGCGTTTTTTCACTGCTCGAAAGCCTTTGTCCGCTCGGATGCGTGGAATCCCGAAACGCACCTGCCGCGCTCGGCCTTGCCATCTGCTGGCGCATTTCACAAGCGCCTGAATGACGGCCAGTTCGACGCCGACACCTACGATCGGGAAGCGCCGAAACGGGTGCTCGATAGCCTCTACTGACCCACCGCAATCTAATGTGGGAGCGGGCTTGCTCGCGAAGGCGGTGTGTCATGTAAATTGATGTTGATTGACCCAGCGCTTTCGCGAGCAAGCCCGCTCCCACAAGGGATCTCCACGTGCCGTTACAGGGTCAGGATCATCTCGTGCCACGCCATGCCGCCGTGGTCGGACTCGGACGGCTTGATGTAGGCAAAGCCAAAGCCGGCATACAGCGCAATGTGTTGCTCTTTGCACATCAAGTGAATCGTCGCTTTCTCCATCCCGCGCATGCGCTCGATGAATTCGGCGAGCAGGCGCTTGGCCAGGCCCTGCCCTTGGTAATCCGGGTGCACCACCACCGACATGATCACCACGTTCGGGCCTTTCGGGTCGTGGCCGATCAATTCCTTGAACGCCTCGTCGGACATCTGCACGTCGAACGCCGCGCCGGAATTGACGAAACCGGCGACCACGCCGTCCACCTCGGCGACGATGAAGCCGTCCGGCCAGGTGGCGATGCGCGTGGCGATCTTTTCGCGGGTGGCGGCTTCGTCGCCTTCATAGGCGACGGTTTCGATGGCGTAGCAGCGGTCGAGGTCGGCGGCGCTGACGTTACGGATCACGGTGTTCATGGCAGCTCAAAAATCTGTGGAAACAAGGCCCGCCAGCATAAAGCACAACCACCGGGACGGACATGCTCCGCCTCGATTGTTACGCCGCTCAGGCCTTGATCGGCAGCCAGATTTCCAGCGTGCCGGTATTGAGTTTCGGGTTGTAATCCTCGCTGTAGCGCTCGAATTCCGGGGCGTCCGCCGCTTCGTGGCCGGACTGCGGCAGCCAAGTGTTCCAGATGTACTGGAAGGTGTCAGGGAGTTGCGCCAGTGACCCCTTGTGCTCAAACACCGCATATTGCTGCGGCTGGATTTCAACCCAGCGGTACTTTTCCGGCAGGTCGTCGAGCTTGTCGATCTGCACCCCGGCGATGTATTCGAAACCGCCCTCGCCATCCGCATTGCAGCAAACGCCATAGGTCACTTCATTGACTTGCGCGGGGATTTTTCCCAAGTGCGGGATCAGTTTTTCCCACAACGCGGGAATGTCTTCGGTGGTCTCCTGAGTGAATCGCCCGCCGAAACCGGCAATCAGCAGAAATTGCCCGTGTTCGAAGCGAGGCTCGGTTATCTCGACGCGTTGTTGTTCATCCATGACGCGACTCCTCAGAACGGAAAAGTGGATTCGGCTGGGAGTATAGAAAGCTCGACCCGTTTCGCACGTTTACAGCGAGTGCAACTGCTCGACGGCGCCCGAGCCGACAAACTCGTTGTAGCCAGAAACGATCACGTACACCGCGAAATAACAGAAGATCGCCGCCGATGCCAGATAGGAGTAGCGCAGCAGCTTGTCGCCCAGCAGCTTGCCGCCGTGGCTTGCGGCGAAGCACAGACCGGCCGACCACAGCAGCCCGGCGCAGAGAAAGCCGCCCAAAAACAGCGCCGAACTCAACGGACCACCGCCACCGGATCGCGCGATCAAGGTACCGCCGACGGCAGCAAACCAGAGAATCGCACTTGGCGAAGACATGGCAAGGAAGATGCCGCGAAAGAATTCCTTGCGATGGGAGTTCTGCCCCACTTCCGCGGTTTCCGCCAGCAGCGCTTCGTGGTGGATCGCCGAATAAATCATCTTCGCCGCGAAGTAGATCAGCAGCGCCGAACCGCCAATCCATAGCACCCAGCGCACGGTTTCGTATTGCAGCAGAACGGTCATGCCGGCCAGCGCCAGCACCGCGTAGATCAGGTCGCCGACACAAGTGCCCAGGCCCAGGGCGAAGCCCTGAAAGTAGCCGCGCTGCATGGCCAGGGTGATCATCGCGATGTTGGCCACGCCGATATCCAGGCACAGCGAAAGGCTCAGCAAGAAGCCGCTGGTGAATTCCATTGAGCGATTTTCCTTGAAAAAATGTTTACAAGCGCGCTGGACAGTATGCCATCACTGCCCTTATCTTCCGCCACAGGTCACCGCAGTGACCAGCGTCGCTCGGACGGTTCCGGGCGCTTACGTTATCCGAGGCAACAATGGCCGAACAAGGTTCGCCGCGCCGCTTTGCGCGCATAGATCGACTCCCCTTACGTTTTCAACATCACCGCCGAGCTGAAAATGGCCGCTCGCCGCCGTGGTGAAGACATCATCGACCTGAGCATGGGCAACCCCGACGGTGCCACGCCGCCGCACATTGTCGAAAAACTGGTGCAGGTCGCCCAACGTGAGGACACCCACGGTTACTCGACTTCCAAGGGCATTCCACGCCTGCGCCGGGCGATTTCCAACTGGTACAAGCAGCGCTACGAAGTCGATATCGACCCGGAAAGCGAAGCCATTGTCACCATCGGTTCCAAGGAAGGCCTGGCGCATTTGATGCTGGCCACCCTGGATCAGGGTGACACGGTGCTGGTGCCGAACCCGAGCTACCCGATTCACATTTACGGCGCGGTGATTGCCGGCGCTCAGGTGCGTTCGGTGCCGCTGGTGCCGGGGGTGGATTTCTTCGACGAACTGGAGCGAGCCATTCGCGGCTCGATCCCCAAACCGAAAATGATGATTCTCGGCTTCCCGTCGAACCCGACCGCGCAGTGCGTGGAGCTGGATTTCTTCGAGCGGGTGATCGCCCTCGCCAAGCAGTACGACGTCTTGGTCATCCACGATCTGGCTTACGCCGACATCGTTTACGACGGCTGGAAAGCCCCGTCGATCATGCAGGTGCCGGGGGCCAAGGACATTGCGGTGGAGTTTTTCACCCTGTCCAAGAGCTACAACATGGCCGGCTGGCGCATCGGTTTCATGGTCGGCAACCCGGAACTGGTCAGCGCCCTGGCGCGGATCAAGAGCTATCACGACTACGGCACTTTCACGCCGCTGCAAGTGGCGGCGATTGCCGCGCTGGAAGGCGATCAACAGTGCGTGCGCGACATCGCCGAGCAGTATCGCCAGCGTCGTAACGTGCTGGTGAAGGGTCTGCATGAGCTGGGCTGGATGGTCGAGAACCCAAAAGCCTCGATGTACGTCTGGGCGAAGATTCCCCAGGCCTATGCGCATCTGGGTTCGCTGGAGTTTGCCAAGAAACTGCTGGCCGAAGCCAAGGTCTGCGTTTCGCCGGGCGTGGGTTTTGGCGAGTACGGCGATGATCACGTGCGCTTTGCCCTGATCGAAAACCAGGATCGCATTCGCCAGGCCGTGCGCGGGATTCGCGGGATGTTCCGCGCGGATGGGTTAGTCGCAAAAACTGGCGGCTAACACTAATCCCCGTGGGAGCGAGCTTGCTCGCGAAGGCGTCGTGTCAGCCACCTCAATACTGACTGAACCACCGCTTTCGCGAGCAAGCTCGCTCCCACAAGGGTTTTGTGCTCAGACTTGATATCTCCACCCACAAAAAAACCGCATCGCTGCGGTTTTTTGTGCCTGCAAAACGCCGTTTAAACGAACAGCGACAACAGCAGGATAAAGCCCAGGCCGACCACCGAGAGGATGGTTTCCATCGCGGTCCAGGTCTTGAAGGTCTCGGCCACGGTCATGTTGAAGTACTGCTTGACCAGCCAGAAACCGGCGTCGTTGACGTGGGACAGGATCAGCGAACCGGCGCCGGTGGCCAGCACCAGCAGCTCACGGTTGACGCCCGGAATCATGCCGACAACCGGCACCACAATGCCCGCGCCAGTGATGGTCGCCACAGTGGCCGAACCGGTAGCAATACGGATCACTGCGGCCACCAGCCACGCCAGCAGGATCGGCGAGATCTGCGCGCTGACCGCCATGTGGCCGATCACATCGCCCACACCGCTGGTCACCAGCATCTGCTTGAAGCCGCCGCCGGCACCGATGATCAGAATGATCGCAGCGGTAGGCGCCAGGCTTGCGTCGAGCCATTTGAGCATCTGTTGCGAACCGATGCCCTGCTTGTAACCGAAGGTGTACAGCGACAGCAGCAACGCCAGCAGCAGTGCGGAGATCGGGTGACCGATCATGTCCATCCAGATACGGAAGAAATGACCGTCCGGCAGTGCCACGTCAGCAAAGGTTTTCAGCAACATCAGGAACACCGGCAGCAGCACGGTGACCAGGGTGATGCTGAAGCTCGGCAGGTTGGCCGAATCGTTTTCACGGGCCAGTTGATCGACCAGTTCCTGATTCGGGTGACCGGGAATGTGCTTGGCAATGAAGGTACCGAAGATCGGACCGGCAATGATTGCCGTAGGCAGTGCGACGATCAGACCGTAGAGAATGGTCTTGCCGATATCAGCGCCGAATACGCCAATCGCCAGCAGCGGGCCCGGGTGCGGCGGCACCAGACCGTGCACCGCAGAGAGGCCGGCGAGCAGCGGGATACCGATCTTGATGATCGACACTCCGGTACGACGGGCAACGATGAACACCAGCGGAATCAGGAGCACGAAGCCGATTTCGAAGAACAGCGGAATGCCCACCAGGAACGCGGCGAACATCATTGCCCACTGGACTTTGTCCTTGCCGAAGGCGCGAATCAGCGTCTGGGCGATCTGATCGGCGCCGCCGGATTCGGCCATCATCTTGCCGAGCATGGTGCCCAGGGCGAGGATGATGCCGACGAAACCGAGCACGCCACCAAAGCCGTCCTGGAACGCCTTGATGATGGTGTTGATCGGCATGCCGGAAGTCAGGCCGAGGAAGGCGGCGGCGATGGTCAGGGCGATGAACGGGTGAATTTTGAATTTGGTGATCAGGATAATCAGGCCGATTACCGTGACCACCGCATCGAGCAGCAGGAACGTCTCGTGGGACATGCCAAACATGGGGGTGTCTCCTGGATTGTTGTTGTTATTAAAGCGGGTTGAACAGAAGTCGGGAGGACAGCGCTGTCTTTTTCAACATACTCATACCGCCTGTTTCAGACCGTTGGCCTGCCACCAGACGTGAGCCTGCAGGGCCAGCTCTTCGACGCTGTGAATCGAGGCATTGAGCGGCAGGGTCAGCGGCTCGCCCTTGGGCGATTCGAGGGTGGCGAACTGGCTTTCGATCAACGTCGCCGGCATGAAGTGGCCCGGGCGGTGCGATACACGCTCGGCGGCGACTTCCGGGGTCAGTTCAAGAAACACGAAACCCAGGCCCGGCAAGGCGCTGCGCAGGCGTTCGCGGTAACTGTGTTTAAGGGCCGAGCAGGTCAACACCGGGCGCTGGCCTTGGGCGTCGACGCGACGCAGTTCATCGCACAGGCTGTCGAGCCAGCCGGCGCGGTCTTCGTCGTTCAGGGGATCCCCGCGCTCATCTTTTCGATGTTCGCGGCCGGATGAAAAGTATCGCCTTCAATGGCAGTGGCGCCGCTCAAATGGCACAGGGCCTGGCTGACGCACGTCTTGCCGCAACCGGCAACGCCCATGATGACCAGGGCGGTGATGGGATGACTCATATAACACCTCAGCGCGCAGACAGCGCTACCTTTGCTAGCTATGACTCTAGTGCACAGGCAGAAGTTGCCGACGCCTTCTTGTCGTTTTTTGGGTTGCAGCAGGTTCGTTCCCGACGCCAAAGCGCGCAGATCAGGCAGGATCGCGTTCACGCATTTGCAGCTGCATCAGGACAGCGCTACCTTAGTGCCTTGATTTTTGTTTGGCAAGCCGCCCGATGACCTCCCCCAAGAACGATAAAAATACCCGCACCACCGGCCGTCCGACCCTCAATGAAGTAGCCCGCCTGGCCGGCGTCAGCCCGATCACCGCCTCCGCGCCCTGCGCGGGGTGAGCACAGTGGCCACCGAACTGGTGGAAAAAGTGCAGAAAGCCGCGCTCGAACTCAACTACGTCGTCAACCCGGCCGCCCGCGCGCTGGCCTCGGCGCAGAGCCATTCGGTTGTCGTGCTGGTGCCGTCGTTGTCCAACCTGCTGTTCATCGACACGCTGGAAGCCATTCATCGGGTGCTGACGCCCAAGGGCTTCGAAGTACTGATCGGCAATTTCCACTACTCGCGCGATGAAGAAGAAAACCTCCTGCGCAACTACATGGCCTATCAGCCACGCGGGTTTCTGCTGACCGGTTTTGATCGCACGGAAAGTTCGCGACGAATGATTGAAGTCAGCAACATTCCCTGCGTGTACATGATGGAGCTGGACAGCGCCGCCGGGGTCAATTGCGTGGGCTTTTCGCAATTGAGCGCGGGTGAAACTGCCGCCGAACACCTGCTATCTCGCGGGCGCAAACGCTTGGCCTACATTGGCGCGCAGCTGGATCAGCGCACCTTGTTGCGCGGAGAGGGCTTCCGCAAAGCATTGCAGAAGGCGGGCCGCTACGACCCGGATCTGGAAGTGCTGACGCCACGTGCTTCATCGGTGGGCTTGGGCGGAGAGTTGTTTTTGCAGTTGCTGGCGGCGCATCCGGACGTCGATGCAATCTTCTTTGGCAACGATGACCTGGCCCAAGGCGCGATGCTGGAAGCGTTGCGCAATGGCATCAAAATTCCCGAGCAGGTGGCGATCCTCGGTTTCAACGATCTGCCGATGTCCGAGCACATGGTCCCGCGCCTGAGCAGCATCAACACCCCGCGTGAGGCGATCGGCCGGCGCGCGGCAGAGCAGATGCTGACGTTGATGGCGGGTAACAAAGTGGCGCGGCCGGTGGAGGATATGGGCTTTGAGCTGAAGGTTCGCGAGAGTAGCTGACCCTTCACAAATGCTGAGTTGCAACACAACCCTTGTGGGAGCGAGCCTGCTCGCGAAAGCGGTGGGTCAGTCAGCTTTGATGCAGCTCACACGACGCCTTCGCGAGCAGGCTCGGTCCCACAGGGGATCTCTACCCAGTTCAATGGCTGAGCAGGTCAACCAGGGCCTGCGCGCCCTTCTGCAAGGGCTGGCTCTTGAGCCACACCGCGTGCACCGGCAGCACCAGGCCATTTTCGATGTTGCGAAAATTCAGCCGTTTCAAGCGCCCGGCCTCGAGCCACGGCTGCACCACCGACAGCGGGAAATTACCCCAGCCCAATCCCGCTTCGACCATTTCCATTGCCGTCTCAAGATTGTCCGTGCGCCAGTAGGATTCAGCCACCAACGGCCGCGTCTCGCTGATCGGCAAGTCGCGGCTGGCGACGATGATCTGGCGCACCTGCACCAGGTCTTCGAGAAACACATCGCGCCCTTGCAGCAACGGACTGTCCGCCGCCAGCGTGGCGATCATGCGTTCGCTGCCGACGAACTGAAAACGCTCCAGCGCATTCACGCTCAAGCCAGCGAAGGCCAGGCACACGCTGATCCGGCCACTGTGCAACATCGCCAGCACATCATCCTGTGGCCCAGTCAGCACTTCGATGTCGAGCAACGGATGCCGCTCGGCAATCACCTTGATCGCTGCCAGCAAGCGGCGTCGATCAATGTCCGCAACCACGCCGACCGACAATCGGCTTTCCAGCCCCAGCGACAACTCCACCGCGTGCACTTGCAGCTGCTTGAGCTGCTCGGCGATCAGTCGCGCGTGCGGCACCAGCGACTGCGCGATCGCCGTGGGTTGCGGCTCGCGATGGCTACGGTCGAACAATGGGTAACCAAGTTCCGCTTCAAGATTGGCGATGCCCATGCTCACCGCCGACGGCACCTTGCCCAATTGCCGCGCGGCAGCGGAGAACGAGCCGCGTTCGATCACCGCGAGAAACAACTCAATGCTGTCGCTACTGAAATTCAAATGCCCCACCTATCAATAAAACTGAAAGCTACCAACTTTTTCTTTCAGGTCTATTGAAGCTATCTTTCGCCGCCTTCGCCAGCCCTGCTGGTCAACATTCGGCAAGAAAGAGGCAAATCTGCATGCAAGGCGTGAAACGCAAACTGGTCTACGTGTCGCTCTACGAGGTGATCGGCATGACCTTCTCGGCCCTCGGTCTGGCGTTGTTGTCGGGTACATCGCCGGGCAGCACCGGGCCGCTGGCGGTGATCATCACCAGCATCGCCGTGACCTGGAATTTCATCTACACCTCGCTGTTCGAACGCTGGGAAAGTCGCCAGGTCTCGCGCACCCGCACGGTGAAACGGCGCATCGCCCATGCGGTCGGCTTTCAACTGACGCTGATCGTGTTTCTGATTCCGCTGATCGCCTGGTGGATGCACATCAGTCTGGTGCAGGCATTCCTGCTTGATCTGGCCCTGATCGTCTTCATCCCGTGCTACACATTCATGTTCAACTGGCTGTTCGACCGGATCTTCGGCCTGCCGAACTCGGCGCTGCCGGATTCTGCCGCTGCGGCATAAATCGCTAATTCGTAAGCAGATATTGCGAGAAATTAGCGGTTCAACCTGTTAAACCACCGACATTCACAATCCGCAAACACCGATAGCAGGCTAAGCTTTTCCATCTATAAAAAATGGATCAGCTTATGACTGCTCACGCTCCCGCCGCCGCGCCTGGTGATGGCATCGACCCGGTACGCGCCGCCGAAATTTCCGCCCGCATCGATCGGCTGCCCGCCGTCGCCACCCTCTGGCGTTTGGTGGCGCTGCTGTCGATCGGCGGATTTTTCGAACTCTACGATCTGTTCCAGACCGCCTACATCAGTCCCGGGCTGATTCGCGACGGCCTGTTCGCCACTGGCAGTCAGGGGTGTTCGGCTTCTCCGATCAGGCGGCGTTCGCCTCGGCGACGTTCCTCGGCCTGTTCCTCGGCGCCAGCCTGCTCAGTCCGTTGGCGGATCGTTTCGGTCGCCGGGCAATCTTCACCTTCGCGCTGATCTGGTACACGGTGGCGACAGTGCTGATGGGCATCCAGAGCTCGGCGCTGGGCATCATCGGTATGCGTTTTCTGGTCGGCATCGGCCTCGGTATCGAGCTGGTGACCATCGACGCTTATCTCTCGGAACTGGTGCCCAAACGCATGCGCAGCTCGGCGTTTGCCTTTGCGTTTTTCGTGCAGTTCCTCTCGGTGCCGGCGGTGGCTTTGATGTCATGGTGGCTGGTGCCGCAAGCGCCATTCGGCGTGTCCGGCTGGCGTTGGGTGGTGTTGGCCAGCGCAGTGTTTGCGCTGTTCATCTGGTGGCTGCGCAAGCGCTTGCCGGAATCACCGCGCTGGCTGGCGCAACACGGTCGCTTCGATGAGGCAAAGCGTATTCTCGATGACCTCGAAGCGCGCTGCGCCAAGGACCACGGCAAAGCCCTCGATACGCCAGAACCGGTGCCGGTCGATGTTGAAGGCAAGGGCCGTTTCGCTGATATCTGGCAACCTCCGTATCGCCGCCGCGCGCTGATGTTGATCGTCTTCCATATCTTTCAGGCGATCGGCTTCTTCGGTTTCGGCAACTGGCTGCCGGCGCTGCTTTCAGGTCAAGGCGTGAGCGTCACACACAGCTTGATGTACGCCTTTATCATCACCCTCGCCTACCCGCTCGGGCCGTTGTTGTTCGTCAAGTTTGCCAACCGTTTCGAGAACAAATGGCAGATCGTCGGCTCGGCCCTTGGTGCGATGACCTTCGGCACCCTGTTCGCCTTGCAGACCAGCGCCGTCGGGCTGATCTTCTGCGGGGTGATGATCACCTTCTGCAACGCCTGGCTGAGCTTCAGCTATCACTCGTACCAGAGCGAACTGTTCCCGACCAACATCCGCGCTCGCGCGGTCGGCTTCTGCTACTCGTTCAGTCGCTTGTCGACAGTGTTCAGCAGCTTGTTGATCGGCTTGTTTCTCGACAACTTCGGTACGCCCGGCGTGCTGGCTTTCATTGTCAGCAGCATGTTGATCGTGATGTTGACCATCGGCTGGTTCGGCCCGCGCACGCGTAATCTGGCGCTGGAGAATATTGCCCATCGCTGAAAGGCAACATCCTGATCAGGCCGACAAACGGTGGGCAGAACTGCTCATGACATGACTTGGATATTGAGGGCGAGATCCATGGACGCTCTATGACCGCCCGTCTGAATCGCATCCATTTCAGTGCCCACCTGTAATTTCTGACAGTAGACGAGAGCCCACGCCCGACGAATGATGCGCAAGCGGCAACGACTGGTTTCCGCTTCCACTCAGATATATGGAGATATCCCATGACCAGCACCTTCGACGCCAAAATCAGCTCACCTGGCGCACCGGTTATACCAGACTATAGCGCCACTGTAATAAACGTCACACCCAACGCGCCTCCTGTTCCCACCGCGGCTATCCAATCCAACAATGCTGCCAATATCCATTTAGGGCTTAGTTTTAAAGACGGTGGGCTAGCCAGCGGCTCGCATGACCTGACTTCGAATAATACAAGTGTCATATACAGTAATGGGGCTGAGACCGTTTTTCCCGGAATCTCGTCCGGACATATCGACATCGACAGCTCAGTGGGCACTTATAAGGGTAACTTCATCGCGGAGTGGAAAGATAAACATGGGAGGGACTGGACGGTCGACAGTACCTTTGACATTGCCGTTGTACCGACAAAATCAGCGAGCTGAACAATAGAGCGTTGCAGCGTTTAGATATGACAACGCTCATTTCCTGCGACCTTGCTCGCCAGAAATGAGCGTTGTGCCACGCAAGTTCAGTTCAACTGCAACGTCTCATTGAACTGGCTGATCGCATCCACCACATGCCGCGAGCCCTGCTGAATCTCCAGGATCACCTCCCCGCCTCATTCGCCAGCTCCACACCCAGGCCGGTGCGGCTCAGACTCGATTGCATGCTCGACACCGCGCTCAATGACAAATCGTGATTCCTGCGCACCACATCGACAATTTCCAGGGTCGCCTGACTGGTCCGCGCCGCGAGGCTGCGTACTTCGTCCGCAACCACCGCAAATCCCCGCCCATGCTCACCCGCGCGCGCGGCTTCAATCGCCGCGTTGAGCGCCAGCAAATTAGTCTGATCGGCGATGCCGCGAATGGTCTGGACGATGCTGCCGATGATGTCCGACTGTTTGCTTACCGCATCGATGCTCACCGCCGCTTCGTTCAGGTCGCGGGAAATGTCCTGGATGGTCTGCACGGTTTGCTGCACCACTTGTGAGCCTTTTTGCGCGCAGGCGTCGTTTTGTACCGAGGTGCTGTGGGCCGATTCCGCAGCGTTTTGCAGAGTGGTCATCTGTTTGGTGATGTCACTGGCGAACTTGACCACTTTGTACAAGCGGCCCTTGGCGTCGAACAGCGGGTTATACGAAGCCTCCAGATAAACCATCTGCCCGGACTTGTTCTTGCGCTCGAAACGGTGCGAGTGATATTCGCCGCGATTGAGCGAAGCCCAGAACGCCTTGTACTGCGCGGATTCGGCTTCGGCGCGGTGACAGAACA
The DNA here is from genome assembly GCA_030544685.1 of Pseudomonas sp. B21_DOA. Lineage (NCBI taxonomy): Bacteria > Pseudomonadati > Pseudomonadota > Gammaproteobacteria > Pseudomonadales > Pseudomonadaceae > Pseudomonas > Pseudomonas sp. B21_DOA. Next base: position 5,448,866 of record CP086683.1, read on the forward strand.
GGCTGTGGTGCTGGCCGACAATTTCAGGGTGCGCGTACTGCATGGTCTGCAGGAAGTTGTCGTTAGCGCGGATGACATGGCCTTCGGGAGTGAACTCGATCACCGCCATGGAACGACCGATCGCCGCCAGCATGGCTTCTTCTTCATGTTCTTTGTTGATGCGCGCGGTGATGTCCGCCGCGACCTTGATCACACTTCTGACCTGTTTGTCGGGCCCGAACACCGGCATGTAACTGGCTTCAAGCCAGATCTCCCGGCCGCTCTTGTTCAGGCGCAGAAAAGTGCCGCTGAGCGGTTCACCACGAGCCAGGTCGCGCCACAACTTCGCGTAGTCCTCGCTGCGATAAAAGCTTTCTTCACAGAAAATCCGATGGTGTTTGCCGCGCACTTCTTCGGCGCTGTAGCTCATGGTCTTGCAGAAGTTCTCGTTGGCGTCGAGAACGATGCCGTCCGGAGTGAACTCGATCATCGCCATCGAGCGGCTGATCGCTTCGATTTTCGCGTTGGCCTCGGTCAGCGCACAGCTGAAACGCTCGATTTCCCGCAGGTCAGCCTTGTGATGTAGGTTGAACATGGTCGTATCACCTTCCGCGCGTTGTTTTGATTTGATGAAAGTTCAGGTCTTGCAAGATCCATCACTACGTTCCACAGAACAGGCACACGCCTTCCTCCACAGGAGGAAGTTGTCAGGTGATAAATGATGATCAATCGGAGGGTTCGTGCAGCGACGCTCTGATCAAGACATCCTTTTCTTGATAGCCCGCATGCGGGCCAGCCCTAACGCGTAGAAGAACTTCCATTTAGGTGACGCTCCTTGTTGGTTCAGTGTCGGTGCCTTGGGTTGCGCACTCTGGCAGCATGAATCACGGACCAGCCTGTGCCGTCGGCGCGCTTGGCATGACGGTCGACATGGTTAGTTACCTGCAACTATAGCCAGCCCGACGTCGGGCGCAAGGCCATTAGTCGGCCAGTATCTGGCATTTTTTGCACAAGAAACGGTTCAGCGCGAAGAGATTGGTGACCAAGGCAGACGCTTTCGCGAGCAGGCTCGAACGCATTCCAAATGTGGGAGCGGGCTTGCTCGCGAAGACGTCATGAGAAGCACCGCAAAAACATCAGAAAAGAACTACAAACTCCCATTCACCTTGGCCGCCACCTCCCCCGGCACCCAAACCGTCCACACCTGCGGCTGATCACGCAAAAACGCCTCGGCCACCGCTCTCGGCCGCAGACGTTTCTCACTCATCCCCGCCAATGTCTGGTTAAGCAGATCAATCGGCAGATCGACTTTTTCAAAGAACGCGACCAACTCCGGGTACTGCGCCTTGAACGGTGCCGACACGCCGATCGCCAGGCTCGCCGGCATCGAACGCGTGCCCTTCGGATTCGGATTATTGGCGTCGGCCAGGGTCTTCCACGCCTCGGCGTCAAACGGCGGCTCTTCGAGTTTCACCAGTTTGAAACGCCCGAGCAGCGGCGTCGGCGACCAGTAATAGAACAGCACCGGTTTGCCGCGTTTGAACGACGACCCCACCTCGGCATCCAGCGCCGCGCCAGAACCGGTGCGGAAGTTGACGAAGCTGTCAGTCAAGCCATATGCCTTGAGCTTCTGGCTGTTGACGATTTCCGAAGTCCAGCCGGTCGGGCTGTTGAGAAAGCGTCCACGGCCCGGGTCTTCCGGATCGCGGAAGACATCCTTGTAGCGCGGCAGGTCGGCGACCGATTTCAGCTCCGGCGCCAGCGCCTGGATCCCGCGCTCGGGGTCACCCTTGATCACATATTCCGGCACCCACCAGCCTTCGGTAGCACCTTTGACCGTGTCGCCGAGGCCGAATACCTTGCCCTCGGCGGCAGCCTTGACCCACGCCGGACTGCGCCCCGCCCACTCTTCGCCGATCACCTGAATATCGTTTTTTGCCAACGCCGCCTCCAGGCTGACGGTGCTACCGGGCATCGTATCGGTCGGATAGCCGTAGCCTTTTTCAACGATCAGGCGAAGCACTTCGGTGATGAAGCTGCCGCTCTCCCACGTGATATCGCCGAAGTGGATGGGTGCGGTTTTCTCCGCCGCAGAAACAGCGCCGACGCTCAGGCTCAGGCTCAGCGCCAGCAGCGTGCGGCCGAGCAGGGTTTTGATCGATTTCATGCGGACCTCTTTTCTTCCAGGAATTGATTGGCGCTGTGGCGATCGCACAGCGCTTGGGAACGCGCCATGTACACGCTGACTGAACGTTGCGAGATGTCCAGTTCGGCAGCGATTTGCGGGTAGGTCAGGCCATCGATACGCGCCAGCAGGAAGGTCGAACGAACCTTGCTCGGCAAGCGATGCAAGCTGCGGTCAAGGCGTTCGAGGGACTGCGAGAACTGTGCGAGGTCTTCAGGCGAAGCGGCGACGTCAGGGTCGGACTGCTCGAGATGGCGACGCTGCAGATCCGCACGGCGCCAGTGCTGATAGAGCAGACGCTGCGCAATCGTCGTCAGCAGGGCGCGAGGTTCGCGAATGGCCGTCAGCGACGGGGCTTCGAGCAAACGGGCGAAGGTTTCGCCGGCGATGTCTTCAGCGCCGGACACGTCACGCAGGTGTCGACGCAGGTAATGACAGAGCCAGCGATGGTGTGCACGGAACAGGCGTTCCACGGTGTCACGATGGGCATGATTGGTCCCGGACATAAGGGCTCCTGGGCTAGGGTCGCTGAATGTCCGGTGTTCCGGTGGCGCGATCGTAGCAAGACGCCTTATGCGTTAATAATATTTAAATCTTATTTTTATATTCGATTAGTGAATTAGCGCAGCAGACCGTAGCCTTGAGCTTCAGCGTCTCGCTGGTAATCGAGCAGCACGTCATAGTCGCTTTCCGTTGCCGGCTGAATGTCAGCCAAACCCAAGGTCTGCACAACACCAGGCAATTCATGCAAAGAGTCATTCATCACTTGGAGCAGCCGGTCGACCTGCGCGTCGCTGGCTCCGGCAGCGGTAATGAACGGCAGTGTCGGACTCAACGCACTGCGCGCAATCACGCGCAAATCGCAGACTTCGTCCGGCGCGTGGCGGGCGATATAAGCAAATGTGACGCTATCGATCGCGGCCAAGTCGGCGAGGTTTTCGCGCAGCCAGCGCAGGCTCTCGCGGTGACCGCCACTGATGCCGACACGGGCGAAAAACCGGCCGTTTTCCTGCAATGGCGCCAGACGCTGGCGCAACAGGTTCATGCCGCTGTTGGAATCTTCGCTGTTGATCACGCCCCGGCTGTGACGAAAGTCGCCAAGCGCGTAGCGCGGATCAGCGGCGCGGCCAAGGATCAGGCTGCAATGCTCGCCGCCAGTGGCGTCAGGCAGTTCATAGCGCGGCCGGCCGATGACGCGCACCCGGCCACGCAGCGCGGTCATCAGCGGATAGCCGCAGGTCTGGGTGAGCAGCAGATCGGGTGATAACCACAGTTCGGGCAGTGTCAGGTTGGTCGCATCGAGACGGCTGTGGCCCAGGTGTTCAACGATGCGCGCCAGCCACTGCTCGTTTGCCACGCGGACGGGCTCGGGAGCTGGGTACATCAGTAGTTCGGCGTGGTGTTGGGTCATCGAAGCTTTTCCAGTGAAATACGCTGTGGGAGCGAGCCTGCTCGCGAAGGCTTTGTCCCATTAAGAATCATTTTGGACTGATACACCGCTTTCGCGAGCAGGCTCGCTCCCACAGGGTTTTGTGGCGTGTCAGGATTAATGAAATGGATGCTCTGGGCTGTCGATCGCTCTTAAGCCATTGCGCCGCCAAAACTGCCCATAACCGCGCACGACAAACCCGCCGCTGCGCGCGATCCAGCGTTCCCGGTGCATCCGGTAAACCCTGGGCAAGTCGTACCACGCCAGCCCCGGCAAGTCGTGATGCACCAGATGGAAATTCAAATTGAGAAACAGCCAGCGCCATGGCCAGCCGGCTTCGTTGAGCACGGTGCGCTGCTCGGGATGTACATGCGGTCGATGCTCGTGAAACGAACGAATCATCGCGATCGACAGCGCCGGCACGCTGATCAGGAACAGGTAATGCCACACCGGCAGAATGCTGAAGCGAGCAACGAAACCCAGCATCGGCAGAGTGACGCAACCGTGGGTCAGCCACATCCGCCAGGCTTGTGGATCAGCGTTTCTCAAGCGCTGCAGCTCTTCCAGTGCTAACGCCGTCAACGCCAGTGGCGCACCGATCACAAAGCGGCCCAGCAACGTCTTGTTCAGCCGGTGCAGGCTGCGCTCGAACATCGAACCGCCCTGCCAGTTCGCAGAGGTCAGGTAGCGACTTTCCGGATCGACACCGGGCACCGTCAGATCGTCGTCACGGTGATGGCGCAAGTGGCTGTCGCGATACAGCGTGTACGGATACCACACGGCAAAAGGCGCGTAGCCGAGGATTTTATTGACGAGGGTTGAGCGGGTCGGATGGCCGTGGAGCAGTTCATGCTGCAGCGACAACCACAACACCAGCAGCGGAATCAGCAGCAACGTGCTCAAGCCGCGTCCCAGCCAGGCGCTGTTGAGGAGGATGGCGAACCAGCCGGCGTACACACCGATCAGCAACAGCCAGGTCGGCCATTCGCTGCGGGCGGTGAAGCGCTGGCGCAGGGTCTCGATCTGCTGGCGATGCTCGGCATCGAAGTAAAAGCCATGGCGTTGCTCGGAACGGGAATCGTCCCCTTCTGTGCAACGAGGCGGTGGAATCTTGCAGATTATTTTCTTGATGGCGTGGAAGCCCGAGGGACGGGCTTCCGAAGGGTTGATCAATGGCCGAAAATGTCGACTTTCCTGGCTTTCTTCTCGGCGCGTTTTTCAATCGCAGTCTTGGCCGGTTTCTTCTTCGCGGCTTTCTTTGAATCCATACCTTTGGACATGATCGGTACTCCACTCACAGGGATGTGAGATCAGGTATACACCTATCCCGAGCCGCGCGTTCTTTTATAATCGGCGCTTTTCGAACCGACAGTCCGAACCATGTCCGACATCCACTACAGCCAGCTCGACGAATCGTTGTGGCCGCTGATGAACAAGTTCTACCGCAGCCACCAATCGTCGATGAAAGCCGTGCGCGAGGCGCAGCTGTGGGTCGCAAGGCGCGGCGAGATTGTAGCGGCGCTGTGCCTGCGTCCGGTATCGGGCGGACATTGGCTGACGGGGTTGTTTGTCGATCCGCAGTGTCGTGAGCAGGGCGTCGCTGCGCAGTTGATGGCCGCGGCGGTTGCTCAGGTGAACGAGCCGGTGTGGCTGTTCTGCCATCCGGATCTGCGCGGGTTTTATGAGCGGCGCGGCTTCAGCTTCGACCCCGCGTTGCCGCAGGCAATGGCCGAGCGGTTGAGCCGGTATGCGCGGAGCAAGCCGATGATTGCGATGGGGCTCAATCCTGCAGCCTGACGCAATTCTCTGTGGGAGCGAGCCTGCTCGCGAATACGGTGTGTCAGCGCCGAATCTGGTTCTGATACTCCGCATTCGCGAGCAGGCTCGCTCCCACAGGGATTGATGGTGTTCTGACAATCAGTCGTCAGCGTTGGGATCAAGGTCCGGGAACAGCACTTCGGTAAAGCCGAACTTGCTGAAATCGGTAATTCGCGACGGGTACAGCCGACCGATCAGGTGATCGCATTCATGCTGCACCACTCGCGCATGAAACCCCGAGGCCACGCGCACGATCGGCTCGCCCTTCGGATCGAAGCCTTCGTAGCGAATCTGCTGATAGCGATCCACCGCGCCGCGCAGGCCCGGCACCGACAGGCAGCCTTCGAAGCCCTCTTCCATCAACGGATTCAACGGCGTGATCAGCGGATTGATCAGGATCGTCTGCGGCACTGCTTCAGCGTCCGGGTAACGCTCACTGTGCTCGAAGCCGAAGATCACCAGTTGCAGGTCGACGCCGATCTGCGGCGCCGCCAAGCCTACACCGCCGACGCTTTCCATGGTCTGGAACATGTCGTCGATCAGTTGCCAAAGCTCGGCGCTGTTGACCATTTCCGGTGGTACCGGCGGGGCGATGCGCAGCAGGCGCTCATCACCCATTTTCAGAATTTCACGAATCATGGTCGCGCTTCATCAGTGTCCGGCTTGAGCGAATGATCGCGGCCCAGGCCCGAGACGTGTTGTTTGGTGGATTCGTCGGGCTCGCCAGGGGCTTTTTCGCCCTTGTCCTTGCCTTCGGCGGACATGTGCTCGATCACCGCATTCATTTCCGCGCCGAGCAACAGCACCGCGGCGGAGATATAGAAATACAGCAAGAGCACGATGATCGCCCCGATGCTGCCATACATCGCGTTGTAGTTGGCGAAGGTTTTCACGTAGAAGGCAAACCCCAGTGAAGCGAGGATCCACACCACTACCGCCAGCACCGAACCTGGCGTGATGAAGCGGAAGTCCTGTTTGACGTCGGGCATTACGTAATAGATCAGCGCCACCGCGACCATCATCAGAATCACGATCACCGGCCAGCGCGCAATCGTCCACACCGTGACGATGAAGTCTTCCAGCCCCACTTGTGCGGCAATCCAGCCCATCACCTGCGGCCCGAGCACCATCAGCGCGGCGGCAATCAGCAGCATGCCGGCGATGCCGACTGTATAGACGATCGACAAAGGGAAACGCTTCCAGATCGGCCGGCCTTCGACCACGTCGTAAGCGGCGTTCATTGCGCTCATCATCAGGCGCACGCCGGCGGATGCGGTGTACAGGGCGATCACGATACCGATGGACAGCAGGCCACCCTTGGATTGCTGTAACTGGTCGATCACCGGGTTGACCTGTTCCAGCGCCTGCGGCGGCAGGACCAGTTCGGATTGCAGGCGCAGCCAGGAGAAAAAGTCCGGCAGGTGCAGGAAACCGATCAGGGCGATCAGGAAGAGAATGAACGGAAACAGCGAGAACAGCATCTGGTAGGCCAGTGCCGAGGCGTAGGTCGACATTTCGTCATCGACGAACTCAGTGACCGTGCGCACCATCACCCGGTGCAGGGGCAGACCTTTCATGTCCGGAAATATCATTCGCGTCTCCTTGCGCCGCAAAAGGTTGAAGTCGTGGCGACTCAGGGGCCGTTATTAACCTCAAGGTAGCCTGTTTGACGAGCCTTTGGCGGATGACCGCAGGGTTCTGATACAGAAACGGCCATCCTTGGATGGCCGCTCGTGTGATTCGTTCAAGGCTCGCTTACGCCTTGTCGACGCCCTTTTTCACAGCGTCCTTGGCGTTGCCGACCGCTTGCTGGGCTTCGCCTTTTTTCTCTTGAACCTTGCCTTCCGCACGCATCTTGTCGTTGTCAGTAGCTTTGCCGACGCCTTGCTTGATATTGCCGACGGCTTCGTTGGCCATGCCTTTTACTTTATCGCCTGTGCTACTCATGGTGTTTCTCCGTGAAGCATAAAGGGAAGAAAAGTCATTACGTAACGATTGACCGGTTCGCTTTGCGCCAAGTTTCATTTATTTTCCCGGCATTTCGTCGTGGCACGCAGGTTGCGCTTTATGTTTGCCGGCGTAGCCCCGAGAATGCTCAGCCTACGGGCGTCGCGCCCGGCACACCGATTCGCAGGAATGTCATGAAGCTCAATAAAACCCAGGCCATCGCCCGTCGCAACCAGGAACTGGGCGGCGCCGTGCTCGGCACCAACAACTGCCACTTCGCCGAACTGAACCGTAACCGCAATATCTGGTGGTTCGACCTGCCGGTGTCGCGTCTGGCCATCGGTCAGTACGAGTGGATTCACTTGCTGCTGCACACCCCGGCCACCGATGAGTTGCTGCACCTGAAAGTGCCCACGGTGTTCCTGCGCGAAAAGCTCGAAGGCCTGGTGATTCGCAACGAAGGCAAACGCAAGGCGGCGCTGAGCCTGGAATTGAGTGCGGACAAGGATTCGTACCTGCAGGACATGCGACCGGCGGGGACCAATGTGAATTTTGCGCCGTTTCGTCAGTAGGATTTGCACTTGATCGTTCCCACGCTCTGCGTGGGAATGCATCTCGGGACGCTCTGCGTCCCTGCGGTGCTGGACGCGGAGCGTCCGGGCGGCATTCCCACGCGGAGCGTGGGAACGATCAGTTCACCAACAAAAAGCCCCGCATCTGCGGGGCTTTTTGTTTAAGCGGCGCTCTTGGCCTTGATCTTCTTCAGCTCTTCATCGCGCAATTCGCGGCGCAGGATCTTGCCGACGTTGGTGGTCGGCAGCGCATCGCGGAACTCCACCGAACGCGGCACCTTGTAGCCGGTGACGTTGGCGCGCATGTGGTCCATGACCTGCTCTTTGGTCAGGGTCACGCCCGGCTTGGCGACGATGAAAATCTTGATCGCCTCGCCCGACTTCTCGTCCGGCACGCCAATCGCCGCGCACTGCAACACGCCCGGCAAAGTCGCCAGCACGTCTTCCAGCTCGTTCGGATAAACGTTGAAGCCAGACACCAGAATCATGTCTTTCTTGCGATCGACAATGCGCATGTAGCCGTCCGGCTGGATCAGCGCGATGTCACCGGTTTTCAGCCAGCCGTCGCTGTCGAGCATTTCATCGGTGGCTTCCTGACGCTGCCAGTAGCCCTTCATTACTTGCGGGCCCTTGACGCACAGCTCGCCGATTTCACCCAGCGGCTGCTCGACACCGGCATCGTCGATGACTTTGCATAGGGTCGATGGCACCGGAATACCAATGGTGCCAATCTGGATGTGCTGGATCGGGTTGACCGTGGCCACCGGGCTGGTTTCGGTCATGCCGTAACCTTCGCAGATGGCGCAACCGGTCACGGCTTTCCAGCGCTCGGCCGCCGCCAGTTGCAGGGCCATGCCGCCCGACAGGGTGACTTTCAGCGCGGAGAAATCCAGCTTGCGGAAACCTTCGTTATTGCACAGCGCCACGAACAGCGTGTTCAGGCCGACGAAACCGCTGAACTTCCACTTCGACAGTTCCTTGACCATCGCCGGCAGGTCGCGCGGGTTGCTGATCAGGATGTTGTGGTTGCCGATCAGCATCATCGCCATGCAGTGAAAGGTGAACGCATAGATGTGATACAGCGGCAGCGGCGTGATCAGGATCTCGCAGCCTTCGTTGAGGTTGGAGCCCATCAGCGCCTTGCATTGCAGCATGTTGGCGACCAGGTTGCGGTGGGTAAGCATCGCGCCCTTGGCCACGCCGGTGGTGCCGCCGGTGTATTGCAGCACGGCGACATCGCCGCTGTCCGGGTTGGCTTCGGCCACTGGCTGGCCGTGGCCCTTGCTCAGGACGTCGTTGAACTTGATGGCCTTGGGCAAGTGATAGGCCGGAACCATTTTCTTCACGTACTTGATGACGCTGTTGATCAGCAGGCGCTTGATCGGCGGCAGCAGGTCGGCGACTTCGGTGACGATGATGTGCTTGACCCCGGTCTTCGGCACCACGGCTTCGGCCAGGTGCGCCATGTTCGCCAGGCACACCAGGGCTTTGGCGCCGGAGTCGTTGAATTGGTGTTCCATTTCCCGCGCGGTGTACAGCGGGTTGGTGTTGACCACAATCAGCCCGGCGCGAATGGCACCGAAGACCGCGACCGGATACTGCAGGACGTTAGGCAGTTGCACGGCGATTCGATCACCGGGCTGCAAGTCGGTATGCTGTTGCAAATACGCGGCAAAGGCCCCGGACAGCTCGTACAGCTCACCGTAGGTGATCGTCTTGCCCAGGTTGCTGAAAGCCGGTTTGTTGGCGAAGCGTTGGCAGGATTGCTTCAACACTGCCTGAATGTTCGGATACTCGTCTGGATTGATCTCGGCTGCGATTCCAGCCGGGTACTTATCCTTCCAAAAGTCTTCGATCATGGAAGCCCACTCCTCAGCAACGCGAATTCTTCACCGCATTTGATGCGATTATTATTGGTGTGTGTTTTGTATTGGTGAATCCGGCGTTTTACAGGCCGAGAAGTCACAAAGCGCGCCGAGAGTAGCAGCTTTGCCAAGGGTCGACCAGAGCCAAACGTGGGCCCTACAGTCATATTGATGACTCAAGACTTGCCAGCGGTCATTTTAGAGCAAAAATCCTATAACTCCCCAAAACCCCCGAATTCAGCGGGCACAAAGATTCGCGAGCAGGCTCGCCGCCACAGAAAGCATCGATACCTGTGGGAGCGAGCCTGCTCGCGAATGTCACAAGCGCAGCGGTTCAGGCCTAGGCGATATCCCGCAATTCGCGCCGCAGAATTTTCCCTACCGGCGTCATTGGCAACGACTCACGCAACACGATGTGCTTCGGCACCTTGTAGGCGGTGAAATTCTCTTTGCAGTACGCCTTCAGCTCTTCCAGGCTGACGCCGGTTTCCCGCGCCACGACAAACAGCTTCACCGCCTCCCCGACCGCTCGTCCGGCACACCGATCACCGCGCAGTTGGCGACTTTCGGGTGGGCCATGACCACGTCTTCGATTTCGTTGGGGTACACGTTGAAGCCCGAGACGATGATCATGTCCTTCTTGCGATCGACGATGCGCACGAAACCGTCCGGGTCGATCACGGCGATATCGCCGGACTTGAACCAGCCCTCGGCATCCAGCACTTCGGCGGTGGCTTCGGGCTTGTTCCAGTAGCCCTTCATGATCTGCGGGCCTTTGATGCACAGCTCGCCGCGCTCGCCCAGCGGCTGCTCGACGCCGTCATCGTTGATGATTTTCACCAGCGTGCCTGGTACCGGCAGGCCGACGGTGCCCAGGCGCGACTGGTCGCCGTAAGGATTGGTGCACGCCACTGGTGAGGTTTCGGTCAGGCCGTAGCCTTCGGTGATGCGGCAACCGGTCATCTGTTCCCAGCGCTCGGCGGTGGCCTTGACCAGCGCGGTGCCGCCGGAGTTGGTCAGCTTCAGACTGGAGAAGTCCAGAGTCTTGAAATCGGGATGGTCCATCAACGCGACGAACAAAGTGTTCAAACCCAGCAGTGCCGAGAAGCGCCAGTTTTTCAGTTCCTTGATGAAGCCGGCGATGTCACGCGGATTGGAGATCAACACGTTGTGGTTGCCCGAGACCATCATGCACATGCAATTCGCGGTGAAGGCATAGATGTGGTACAGCGGCAGCGGCGCGATCATCACCTCCTGGCCTTCGCGCAACAGCGGCTGACCGTCCGGGCCGAGTTGAGCCAGGCAGGCGCGCACCTGCTGCATGTTCGCGACAAGATTGCCGTGGGTGAGCATCGCGCCCTTCGCCAGGCCAGTGGTGCCGCCGGTGTATTGCAGCACGGCGATGTCATCGAGGCCGACGTTCAGCGGCTTGATACCCAGGCCGCGGCCCATGCGCAGCGCGCTTTTGAACGAGGTCGCTTGAGGTAGCGAATACTCGGGAACCAGTTTCTTCACTTTGCTGACCACGGTGTTGACCAGCCAGCCTTTGGCGGTGGGCATCAGGTCGCCCATCTTCGCTTCGATCAGGTATTGAATGTCGGTGTCGGGCAGCACTTCCTGGACTTTCTGCCCGAACAGGTTCAGGTAGACCAGCGCACGCGCGCCGGAATCCTTGAACTGGTGGCGCATCTCCCGCGGCGTGTACAGCGGGTTGGTGTTGACCACGATCAGCCCGGCGCGCAGGGCGCCGAACACGGCAATCGGATAATGCAGAACGTTGGGCATCTGCACCGCAATGCGATCCCCCGGCACCAGATCGGTATGGGCCTGCAGGTAACCGGCGAACGCCGCGCTCTGGCGCTCGAGTTCGGCGTAGGTCAGGGTGATGCCCATGCTGCTGAACGCCGGGCGGTCAGCGAATTTCTTGCAGGAACGCTCAAACACTTCAATGACCGACTTGAACTCGCCCATGTCGATGTCCAGCGGTACGCCGGCCGGGCGTTTGTCATTCCAGAAATCAGGTTGCATTGTTCTTGTCCTCTTTACCTGAGCCGATCCGGGAGCCGCTTTCTGTCGTTTCTGCTTCGTCCATGGAAGGTGAAAAGCACAAAGCGGAGCTTCACGGACACTAGCAGCTATGGCCATTGAGGCAAATATGAGGCAAGCCCTCATTGATCCCGTGAATCTTCCTGCCGTGGCGTGAGCTGATCAGACGCGCTATACACTGTGGCGATGCTGAGCAAAGGAATCGCCATGACCCACGACACCTTCTGGCTGGACGCGAGTGACCGCAGCCGCCTGTACGTCAACCGCTGGCTGCCGGCCACGCCTTTGAAAGCGGTGATTCTCGTCGCCCATGGCATGGCCGAACACAGCGCTCGATACGCCCGCCTCGCCGACACGTTTTGCGACAAAGACTATGGCGTGTACGCCCCGGATCTGCGCGGCCATGGTCGCACCGCCGACAACGGCACCCTCGGCCATTTCGCCGATGACGATGGCTGGTGCAAGGTGGTTGGCGATCTGGCCAGCCTCAACCAGCACATCGGCCAGCAACATCCCGGCGTGCCGATCATCCTGCTCGGCCACAGCATGGGCAGCTACATCGCCCAGGCCTATCTGCTGCACCACAGCGCCAGTCTGCACGGGGCGATTCTCAGCGGTTCGAATTTCCAGCCAGTGGCCCTGTATCGCGCCGCCCGGCAGATTGCCCGGCTGGAAAAACTGCGGCAGGGCGGCAAGGGCCGCAGTGCATTGATCGAGTGGCTGTCGTTCGGCTCGTTCAACAATAAATTCAAACCGGTGCGCACCCGTTTTGACTGGCTGAGCCGCGATCCGGTCGAGGTCGACAAGTACGCCGCCGACCCGTTGTGCGGCTTTCGCTGCACCAATCAGCTGTGGATCAACCTGCTCGGCGGCTTGCAGCAAATCAGCAAAGCGTCCAATCTCGCGCAGATCGATCCGGGCCTGCCGCTGCTGGTAATCGGCGGCGAATGTGATCCGGTGAGCGAGGGCAAGCGTCTGACTGATCTGGCCAATGCCTTGCGCAGGGCCGGCAGCCAGCACCTGCAACTGAAGATCTACCCACAGGCCCGGCACGAATTGTTCAATGAAAGCAATCGCGACGAAGTGACCGCCGATGTGCTCGACTGGATCGACCAGGCCCTGAGCCACCGGCGCCCGCAGCGCAGCGAATAATTTTTGTGGATTCACTGAAATCCGTCACAGGAAACGAAACCGATGACCCAGGTTACCAACATCCCTTACGAAGCCCTTGAAGTCGGCCAGACCGCCAGCTACAGCAAGACTGTCGAAGAGCGCGACATTCAGCTGTTTGCTGCGATGTCGGGCGACCACAACCCGGTGCACCTGGACGCCGAATTCGCCGCCGCCAGCATGTTCAAGGAGCGCATTGCTCACGGTATGTTCAGCGGTGCGCTGATCAGCGCCGCCGTTGCCTGCGAGCTGCCTGGGCCGGGCACCATTTATATCGGTCAGCAGATGAGCTTTCAGAAGCCAGTGAAGATCGGCGACACGCTGACCGTGCGCCTGGAGATTCTGGAGAAACTGCCGAAATTCCGCGTGCGCATTGCCACTCGCGTATTCAATCAGCGTGATGAGTTGGTAGTGGATGGCGAGGCGGAAATTCTCGCGCCGCGCAAACAGCAGACGGTGACGTTGCCGACATTGCCGGCGATCAGTATCGGTTGATCGAAAAGATCGCAGCCTTCGGCAGCTCCTACTTTGCAATGCATCCCTGTAGGAGCTGCCGCAGGCTGCGATCTTTTGCTTTCCAGACGAGCATAAAAAAACGCCAGACATGCTGGCGTTTTTTTCAGCCGGCTAACTCTTACGAGTTCGCACGAGCCTGGTTACGCAGGGCTTTCACCTGGTCGTGGTTGCGTTGTACGCCGTGGTACTGACGCTCAACCAGATCCTTGATGCCCACCAGATTGTGCTTGTTGATCTTCTCGATCGCTTCACGATAAGCCTTCAGCGCATGGTCTTCACCGCGCTCGGCTTCGTTCAGCACAGCCTCTTCGTCTTTACCGGTGAACATTGATTTCACGTCTACCCAACGACGGTGCAGATCACCGGCAACGCTGGTCGAAGTTTCCGGATCACCGCCCAGCGAACGCACCTGAGCCTGCAGCTCCGCTGCTGCGGTAGCGCAATCGGCGGAACGCTGCACGAACAAGGTTTTCAGTTCCGGGTGCTTGATGTCTTCGGCGCAAGTCTTGAACCCTTCCTGACCGTCCTTGCAGGTTTCAATCAGGTCGTTGAGTACAGAGATGGCTTCTTTATTCATGTCGGTCATTTTTCAATTCCTTGCGATGGGTTGAAGATGCAAGGAATATTGCAGCGTGCGTGCCAGCTTCGCTTCAAGAAATAAGTCCTTTAATTTCAATAAGTTATAAAAGATTGAACCATCTGTATGCTGGTTTTTTGCATGATCTGTCATTTGGCCTGCATGCAGAATGCCTGTATTTTCCAGGCTGTTATGTGAATGAATGAAGCGTGCTGATGAATCCGGAAAAACTCGAACTGCTGATCACCCGCGAGATGCCTTTCGGCAAGTACAAAGGGCGGATCATTGCCGACCTGCCTGGCCCCTATCTGAACTGGTTCGCCCGTGAAGGCTTTCCCCACGGCGAACTCGGTGGCCTGCTGGCGCTGATGCAGGAGATCGACCACAACGGCCTGTCCGACCTGCTCGAGCCGTTACGCGCCAAACACGGCAAACCCGCCCCGCGCCACTGACTCGCCCTCCTTTCTTGAGCCTTGCCGACCATGCCTGACAACACCCGCCGCGCCCGTGACGAAGCCTTCTGGCAGACATTCGCCGACCGATACGATGTGCAGCCCGGCCCGGTCAATCTGGAGAACGGTTACTTCGGACGCATGTCGCGCACGGTGATCGAGGAGTACCAGCGCAACATTGAGCTGATCAATACCAGCAACTCGGTTTATGCGCGCCAGCGCTTCGAACAGCACGACAACCTTGAGATCCGCGCGCAACTGGCCGAGCTGATTGGAGTGCGCGCGCAAAGCGTAGCCCTGACGCGCAACGCCACCGACGGCCTGCAATCGCTGATCCGCAATTACAATCGCCTGCAACCGGGCGATCAGGTGCTGATCTGCGACCTCGAGTACGACACGGTCAAAGGCGCCATGCGCTGGCTGGCGAAACACCGTGGCGTTGAGGTCATCGAGATTACCCACCACCATCCCGCCAGTTTCGACAGCCTGCTGGAAAGCTACCGCGAAGCTTTCACCCGCCACCCGAAGCTCAAACTGATGGCGCTGACCCATGTCACCCATCGCACCGGTCTGGTCATGCCGGTGCAGGCCATCGCCGCATTGGCCAAAGAGCATGGCGTCGACATCATCCTCGACGGTGCCCACGCCCTCGGCCAGATCGAATTCGATCTGCAAGCGTTGGGCATCGCGTTCGCCGGTTACAACCTGCACAAGTGGATCGGCGCGCCTCTGACGCTTGGCTTCATTTACATCGCCCCGCAGCGCCTGGCCGACATCGATCCGGACATGGGCGAGATGCATTATCCGGTCACCGACATTCGCGCGCGCACCTCGTACAGCACGCCGAACATCCCGGCGCTGATGACCTTGCCGCTGGTGTTCGAAGAACACGACGCCCTCGGCGGTGCGGCCGCCAAAAGCGCACGCCTGAATTACCTGCGCAACCTGTGGGTCAGCGCCGTGCGGCACCTGCCGGGCATCGAGGTGCTGACGCCTGAGGACCCGCAACTGTATTGCGCGATCACCGCGCTGCGTTTCACCCGGCATGCCGATCAACAAGTCATGGCCGAACGCTTGCTCAGCGAATTCAACCTGTTCACCGTGGTGCGCACCGGCGCCGCGTGCGGACCGTGCATTCGCATCACCCCGGGGCTGACCACCACGGCTGGCGAGATGGAACAGTTGGTGCGGGCGCTGGACCAACTGCGCTAGAACGGCGCACCGGAGTTTTTTCGTAGCCTTCGAGACCCAGCTGCGACGACACGGCGAAGGTATCGATGCCGAGGGTCTGGCAGGCGAAGGCACCGTCTTCGAGTTCTCCGCCGGCAATTGGCTGCAACATCAGTCGCAAAGCGTCTTTGGCGGGAGCTACACAGCCGCAGCGGCCGGGCAAGTGCAAAGTGCCGGCCCAAGCCTCGTGGTGAGACTGCGCACCTGCTTCGTCGCCGGGAATGAATACGTTCAGGTTCAGGCAAGAACTGCCGGGTGCCGGTTGATCCGGATAGACACTGGTGAAACGGACGATGCCGTGGCTGTCGGTCGATTGACTGCCGCCCAGGCTGATGTCGCCATCGACACGCTGTTGGATGCGCACCAGCGCGCCGATAACCGGCTCGCTGGTCATCGCATCGACCAGCGACAGACGCAGGATCAGCGGCAGACCTTCGACACCCTGACTGATATTGCGCACCTCGGGCTGGGCTGCAGGCCGATCGGCGCGACCAGGGAATGGCGGCTTCGGTTGATAAGGAAATTGTGGCGTAGGGGTCAGAGACTGAAGGTCGTCCATGAAGCGTTCTCTCTTCCATAAGATGAACGCAGGTTAACCCCGTGATAAAGCCAGCGTGCGGTAACTATGTATCGCGGCGTGTACAGGCACTTTTTCAGCGCAAAAAAGGTGCGCCGACCAAGCGCACCATAAAGCCGTAAAGCACACAACGAAGTGTCAGGTAACAATCAGTCCAGCAGCGCCAAGGCTTCGGCGGTGCATTCCTGAATGCGCGCCCAGTCGCCATTCTTGATCCACTCCGGATCAAGCATCCAGCTACCGCCCACGCACATGACGTTTTTCAGCGCCATGTAGCTCTTGATATTGGCCGGGCCGACGCCACCAGTCGGGCAGAATTTCACTTCGCCGAACGGGCCGCCAAGGGCCTTGATTGCCGCCACGCCACCGCTGACTTCCGCCGGGAACAGCTTGAAGCGGCGATAGCCCAGACCATAGCCTTCCATGATCCCCGAGGCGTTGCTGATGCCTGGCAACAGCGGAATCGGGCTGTCGACGCTGGCTTCGAGCAGGTCGCGGGTGATGCCCGGGGTGACGATGAATTGCGAGCCTGCCGCTTCCGCTGCTGCGAGCATGTTGCGGTCGAGCACGGTGCCGGCACCGGTCATCAATTCCGGACGCTGTTCACGCAGGATCTGAATCGCCTTGAGGCCGAACTGCGAACGCAGGGTCACTTCCAGCGCGGTCAGGCCACCGGCGGCGAGCGCGTCGGCCAGTGGCAGCACGTCCTGTTCGCGGGCGATGGTGATCACTGGCAGGATCCGCGCCTTGGCGCAGAGACTGTCGATCAGGGCAACTTTGTCCGCCATGGAAACGGTCGGGGATGGGGTTGTCATAGCGGCTGTTCCTTGGCTCATGGGCACCAGTAAATCTCTAACGTAGGTTGCAGAAACGCGCGCACCGGCATGGCCGCGACGTCGTCGGATGCCAGCGCGGCATTCAGGGTGGTCAGTTTCGACTGACCGGAAATCGACAGGATCTTGTGCTTAGCCGAGGCCAGCAGCGCGCGGCTCATGGTCAGGCGCTGCCGCGGCACGCTGGGCGCCAGCATCGGCCAGCAACGGCGCGTGCCGTCGGCCTGCAACGCCTCAGTCAGGTTCGGGCTGTCGGGGAACAGCGACGCGGTGTGGCCGTCATCGCCCATGCCCAGCACCAGTACGTCGATCGGCGGCAACTCGGCGAGCAAACGGTCAGCCTGCTCGGCGGCCTGCTCAACGTTGGCTGCCGCGCTGTAGAGACTGAGAAATTGCGCCTTGGCTGCCGGGCCTTTGAGCAGGTATTGCTTGAGCAGGCCGGCATTGCTGTCGGCGTGTTCGACCGGCACCCAGCGCTCGTCGGCCAGGGTCACAACGACTTTCGACCAGTCCAGCTCCTGCTTGGCCAGGTGCTGGAAAAACGCTACCGGGCTGCGCCCGCCGGACACCACCAGTACCGCGTTGCCGCGCGCCGCAATGGCGTCGCTCAGTTGCTTGGCAACGTTCAGCGCCAGGCCTTCGGCGAGCAGCACCGGGCTGTTGAATTCGCGGGCAGTCACGCCCGCCGGCAGTTGCACATCAGATATCGCCATACCACGACCTCCCGTCCCGCGTGATCAAAGCAATGGAGCTCATCGGCCCCCACGACCCGGCCGCATACGGCTTGGGCGCGTCACCGGATTTCTTCCACCCGGCGATCAGCTGGTCACACCACTTCCACGCGGCTTCGATTTCATCTTTACGGACAAACAGGTTCTGATTGCCGTTCATCACTTCCAGCAACAACCGCTCATAGGCATCGGGGATCCGCGCGCTACGCCAGGTGTCGGAGAAATTCAGTTGCAGCGGGCCGCTGCGCAGTTGCATACCCTTGTCCAGGCCCTGCTCTTTGGTCATCACGCGCAAGGAAATGCCTTCGTCCGGTTGCAGGCGGATGATCAGTTTGTTGCTGATCTGCAGGCGCTGCTCCGGGGCGAAGATGTAGTGCGACGGTTCCTTGAAGTGGATGACGATCTGCGACAGCTTCTGCGGCATACGCTTGCCGGTACGCAGGTAGAACGGCACGCCGGCCCAGCGCCAGTTGCGGATGTCGGCACGCAGGGCGACGAAGGTTTCGGTGTCGCTCTGGGTGTTGGAATTCGGTTCTTCGAGGTAACCCGGAACGGATTTGCCCTCGCTGTGGCCAGCGATGTACTGGCCGCGCACCACTTGTGTGGTCAGGCCTTCCGGGCTGATCGGCGCGAGCGCCTTGAGCACTTTCACTTTCTCGTCACGGATGCTGTCGGCGGACAGGTCGGCCGGCGGGTCCATGGCAATCAGGCAGAGCAGCTGCAACAGGTGATTCTGGATCATGTCGCGCAGTTGGCCGGCCTTGTCGAAATAGCCCCAGCGGCCTTCGATGCCGACCTTCTCGGCGACGGTGATTTCCACGTGGGAAATGTAGTTCTGGTTCCACTGGGTTTCGAACAGGCTGTTGGCGAAACGCAGGGCGATCAGGTTCTGAACGGTCTCTTTGCCCAGATAGTGGTCGATGCGGTAGGTGCGGTCTTCCGGGAAGAACTGCGCGACGGCGTCGTTGACCTTGCGCGACGACTCCAGGTCAGAGCCGATCGGTTTTTCCAGCACCACTCGAGTATTTTCGGCCAGACCGACTTTTTCCAGGTTCTCGCAGATTGCGCCGTACACCGCTGCCGGGGTGGCGAAGTACGCGATCATGCGCTGACTGCTGCCGACCAGTTCCGCCAGCGCCACGTAATCTTCAGCCTTGAGGAAATCGACATGCAGATAGGTCAGGCGCGCGAGAAAGCGCTCAGCCACGGTTTCGTTCAGCTCTTTGCCGACGTAACGGCGCAATTCGGCGGCGATGAACGCCATGTGCTGCTGCTCGCTGCCGGGCTCACGGGCCAGCGCGATGATGCGCGTGTCCTCATGCAGCAGATCGGCACCGTCAAGGTGATACAGGGCAGGAAACAGCTTGCGCAGGGCCAGATCGCCAAGCGCGCCGAACAAGGCAAAGGTGCACGGTTCAACCGTAATGGAAGGCATGATGTTTGTTCTTTTATCAAGTTAAGCTACAAATACCTTTTTTCAAGGCATCACTCAAGGGAAAATGTAGTAATAACCACAACATTTTCGCAGAATACTCAATCCGAGTGGTGGTCGCCCGGACGCATCAGTAGGATAGGCCACCGTCACGGGCCATATCAAAGGCCCAATTTGCATAGCCCGACGCAACTCTGCGTCGGTGAATCAGGAATTCCATATGGACCGCGTGCGAAATTTACTGGAACAGATCCAGAGTCGCCTTGAAGAGCTGAACAAGGCCGAACGTAAGGTCGCCGAGGTGATCCTGCTCAACCCGCAGCAGGCCACCCGCTTCAGCATCGCCGCCCTCGCCCAGGCCGCTTCGGTGAGCGAGCCGACGGTCAACCGTTTCTGCCGTTCGTTCGGTGTCAGCGGTTACCCCGAGCTCAAGCTGCAATTGGCGCAGAGCCTGGCCAGTGGCGCGGCGTATGTCAGCCGTGCGGTTGAAGCCGATGACAATCCCGAGGCCTACACGCAGAAGATTTTCGGCAGCGCCATCGCCTCGCTGGACAGCGCGTGTCAGGCACTCGACCCGAACCTGATCAGCCGCGCCGTCGACCTGCTGATCCAGGCCCGGCAGATCCATTTCTTCGGCCTCGGCGCTTCAGCCCCGGTGGCGCTCGATGCGCAGCACAAGTTCTTCCGCTTCAACCTTGCGGTCACCGCGCATGCCGATGTGCTGATGCAGCGGATGATTGCTTCGGTGGCGCACACCGGTGAGCTGTTCGTGATCATTTCCTACACCGGCCGCACCCGCGAGCTGGTGGAAGTGGCACGGATCGCTCGGGAGAACGGTGCTTCAGTGCTGGGCCTGACGGCGGAGAATTCGCCGCTGGCCAAGGCGAGTACCTTGAGCCTGAATATTCCGTTGCCGGAAGACACCGACATTTATATGCCGATGACCTCGCGAATCATTCAGTTGACGGTGCTGGATGTGTTGGCGACGGGGATGACCTTGCGCCGTGGCGTGGATTTCCAGCCGCATCTGCGCAAGATCAAAGAGAGCCTGAATGCCAGCCGGTATCCGGTTGGGGATGAGTTCAACTGATCTCTGTCGGCTGATCGTTCCCACGCTCTGCGTGGGAATGCCTCAAGGGACGCTCCGCGTTCCGGCTCCGAAAGGGACGCAGAGCGTCCCGGGCTGCATTCCCACGCAGAGCGTGGGAACGATCAAGCCGCCGCCCACGCCTGCAAACTCAAATGCGCCTTCTCTCCCGGCGCCAGATGCAGGCTGTCGGTGCCACCCGCCGCCGCCTCCACGCAGACGAATTCAGAAATCTCATCCCAGCTCACCCCCAGCAACGGACGTGCGCCTGGGTGCCACACCACGGTGTCGCCACTGTCGCCGGTATCAATGCACAACTCGCGTTGCCAAGCGTGATCCTTGAGCTGCAATTCGCCGCCATGCTGGAACACTCGCTGACAACCACCATCAACGCGCAACTCGCCTTCCTGCTGGCAAACCTGACGATTCAACTGATCATAACCCTGCGCACCTTCGAGGCCAGACAGCGCTATCTCGCCGACATCGCCAATACGCCAGTAAGCGTGCAAAGCCTGGCTCAACTGGCACGGCATGTCGTCTTGATGCTCGGTACTCAGGCGTAATTCCATGCGTTCGCCCAAATGCGCGTGCAGGTCGACCTGCCAATCGCACAGCTGCAATTGCCAGTGCAGGCGCACGCCGTCTTCGGCGCTGCTGCTGTCGAGCAACTTCCAGTCGAGCAATCGCGCCCAACCGTGCGACGGCCACGCATTTTCGCTTGGATGACGGCCATACCAAGGCCAGCACACCGGCACGCCACCGCGAATCGCGCCGACATGCGGCCACTTCGCCGCGCACCACAACCACGGTTTTTGCCCACGCGGCTGAAAGTGCAGCAATTGCGCCCCCTGCCGACTGAACACCGCCTGACACAACGGATGATCGATCACCAACACGTCGCGCATCTGATAGCGCTCCCAGGCGAACACCGGTCGCTCGCGCAGGGATTTGAAGAAGCGTTGCAGCGGATGCTCATGCATTGGCTACGGTCCTGAAAATCATGGGGTACTTATCAATCCAAAAGCCTTGCATAGCACTTTGTGGCGAGGGATTTATCCCCGCTGGGTCGCGAAGCGGCCCCAAATCCGATAAACACAATCTGGCTGATACACCTCGCTGAATGGTTTCAGGGCCGCTTCGCAGCCCAGCGGGGATAAATCCCTCACCACAAATGCGTACGACCCAACCCTTTCTGCGGTTCTCGCAAAAAAAGCGGACAGCCTGGGCTGTCCGCAAAATGCGCACATAGAGAGGAGCTTATCGCAGACGCGTCAGAACGTTGACTGAATTTTCAGGCCAGCGACCAAAGCGTTATCGACTTCATCCACACCGCCCGGATGGGTGATGTATTGCAGGTTGGGACGCACGGTCAGCCAGTTGGTGACGTGGAAGCCGTAGTTGAGTTCGTAGTTGTATTCGGTCTCACGAATCGGCGAGAACGCGGCGTTGTCGTAGTCGGAAACACCGTTGGAGGCGTTCAGCAGTTCAGCGTTGCGCTTGACGTCCTTGTTGACGTGGATACGCGCTGCGCCAATACCGATGTCATCTTTCGGACGGGCATCGAACGGGCCTTTGTAGACAAACATCACCGACTGGTAGTTGTCGATGAAGTTGGTGTCCTTGTCGTGGAAGGTCGCGTTGGCGGCGATGTTCAGACCGCGAGTCGCATCACCGTTGTGGCTGGTGAGTTGCTGCTGCGCGACGAACCAGTAACCGCTTTTGCTGTTGTGCGATTTGTAGGCGTCACCGGTGGTCGCCGCGTCGAAACCGTTGACGTCTTCGCGAACGTCGTCGGCATCGGCCGTGCTCTTGTAGTAACCGACGCGGTATTCGCCCGGCAGGCTGTTGACCTTCGGCGACCAGACCAATTCAACCGGCAGAACGGTACCCTTGGTGCCACTGCCGCTGAGCTTGAAGCCGTTGCCGTGTTCCAGCTGCGACGGGTTCTGGTTGTACGCACCGATCTGCGCGTAGAGCTCGTCGTTGATGTTGTACTTCACGCGGATCGCGGCCTGGCTGACTGGCCAGTTGTACCAGATGTTGGTTGCCCAGTTACCCACTTGCGAACCGCAGAACGCGAGGTTCTGGAAATCGCACGGGAAGGTGTTGAAGTCTTCGCCTTCGCCGAAATAACCGGCCTTGACGTCGAGCTTGTTGTCGAAGAACTGGTGCTGGATCCACAACTGGGTCAAACGCACCATATGGCCACGGCCGTAGACCTCCTGCGAGGAGCTGAGGGTGCCGGCACGTGGATCACCAACGCGGTCGTTGGAGATGTTGTAGCCGTTACGGTTGGTCAGCTGGATCTTCGCTTGCGTGTTGTCCCAGCCCCACAGTTTCTGCAGATCGAGGGCCACGCCGAGGCCGAACTGGTCGCTGTAGCGGCCGGTCTTGTCGTCGTCATAACCACCGTGCAGGTTGGCGCCCATCTCGCCAACGTAGTCGGCCTTGATGTCGATACCCTGCTCAATCAGCTTGGTGCGCTCGCCGCCCCAGTCGCCGGTCATCCACTTGGAGTCGGAGCTGAACGCATCCGCCGCCATCGCATTACCGGCCAGCACCAGTGCAGCTGCCGCAGAAACCTGGCAGATCAACCGGGCATTGACGTGTTTCTTTTTCATCCCTACATCCTCGTCTTTATTGTTATTAACTGTTTTTATCTAACGCGGTTTACATAAAGTGCGACGAATGACAGGCCATTCACCGCGTTTGCCCTTGTGGGAGCGGGCTTGCTCGCGAATGCGGAGTGTCAGTCAATACATGTGTTGCCTGACACTCCGCATTCGCGAGCAAGCCCGCTCCCACATTTGTTTTTCAGCGGCCTTTGAACTGCGCCACATTTGCCGACCGGGTTTCGCTCTGCACTTGGCCCGCAACGCCCAGACGCTCACCGGTGTTGGCATCAAACAACAACACTTTCGACGGATCGAACTGCAGCGTCAGGCTTTCGCCCACCTGCGGTGCCACGTCCGGCGCCAGTCGGCAGCAGACCTTGGTGTCATTCAGGTTGACGAATACCAGCGTGTCCGGGCCGGTCGGTTCCGTGACCTGCACTTCAGCGCGGATGCTCGGCAGACCATTGCCCTCGCCGTTCGCCAGACAGATCTGCTCCGGGCGCAGGCCGAGGATCACTTCGCGATCTTCAAGCCCGGCGTCCTGCATGCTCATCGGCAATTCACAACGCGCCTGGCCGCTGTCGAGCAGCGCCAGCAGACGACCGTCCTTGCGCTGCAAACGCAGGGGGATGAAGTTCATCGGCGGCGAACCGATGAAGCTCGCCACGAACAGGTTCGCCGGGTCGTTATAAATGTCTTTCGGCGTACCGAACTGCTGAATGATGCCGTCCTTCATCACCGCGACTTTATCGCCCAGGGTCATCGCTTCGATCTGGTCGTGGGTCACGTAGACCGTGGTGGTTTTCAGGCGCTGGTGCATCAGTTTCATTTCGGTGCGCATCTCGACGCGCAGCTTGGCGTCGAGGTTGGACAGGGTTCGTCGAACAGGTAGATCTTCGGCCGCCGCGCCAGAGCACGGCCCATCGCCACGCGCTGTTGCTGACCACCGGAGAGCTGGCCCGGCTTGCGATTGAGCAGGTGTTCGATCTGCAACAGCTTGGCCACGCGGGCGACTTCTTCGTCGATCGCTGCCTGCGGCATCTTGCGAATCTTCAGGCCGAACTCGATGTTCTCGCGCACGCTCATGGTCGGATACAGCGCGTAGGACTGGAACACCATGGCGATGTCGCGATCCTTGGGGCTCATGCCGCTGACGTCCTGGTCACCGATCATGATCGCGCCGCCGGTGATGGTTTCCAGCCCGGCGATGCAGTTCATCAAGGTCGATTTGCCGCAGCCCGACGGGCCGACAAGGATCAGGAATTCACCGTCCTTGATCGACAGTTCGATGTTCTTCAGGGTGTCCGGCAGGCCGGCCCCGTAGGTCTTGTTTACGTTGCGAAGTTCAAGCGTAGCCATGATTACCCCTTGACCGCGCCGGCCGTCAGCCCGCGCACGAAATACTTGCCTGCGACCACATAGACCAGCAGGGTCGGCAGGCCGGCGATCATCGCCGCTGCCATATCCACGTTGTATTCCTTGGCGCCGGTGCTGGTGTTGACCAGGTTATTGAGCGCCACGGTGATCGGTTGCGAATCACCACTGGAGAACACGACCCCGAAGAGGAAGTCGTTCCAGATCTGGGTGAACTGCCAGATCAGGCAGACCATGATGATCGGCGTCGACATCGGCAGAATGATGCGGCGGAAAATCGTGAAGAACCCCGCGCCATCCAGACGCGCAGCCTTGACCAGCGCATCGGGAATGCTCACGTAGTAGTTGCGGAAGAACAGCGTGGTGAACGCCAGACCGTAGACCACGTGCACGAACACCAGGCCGGTGGTGGTGCTCGCCAGGCCCATCTTGCCGAGGGTGAACGAGGCCGGCAGCAGCACGGTCTGGAAGGGCAGGAAGCAGCCGAACAGCAGCAGACCGAAGAACAACTGCGAACCACGGAAGCGCCACATCGACAGCACATAACCGTTCAATGCACCGATGGCGGTGGAGATGATTACCGCCGGTACGGTGATCTTGATCGAGTTCCAGAAGTAGCCGTCAACCGTGGCCCAGGCCTTGACCCAGCCGATGCCGCTGACCACGGTCGGCCAGCTCAACAGGTTGCCGGTGCTGATGTCTTCCGGGGTCTTGAAGCTGGTCAGCAACATGACCACCAGCGGCACCAGATAGAGGAACACCGCGAGGATCAGCACCGCGTAGATCGCGATGCGGCTCAAGCTGATGGCGGGTTTGGCAGCAAGACTAGTCATTACGCTTGGTCCTCAGCTCGGAGTACAGGTAAGGCACGATGATCGCGAGGATCGCACCGAGCATCAGAATCGCACTGGCCGAGCCCATGCCCATCTGGCCGCGACTGAAGGTGAAGGAATACATGAACATCGCTGGCAGGTCGGAGGAATAACCCGGGCCGCCGGCGGTCATCGCCGCAACGAGGTCGAAGCTCTTGATCGCGATGTGCGCCAGGATCATCACCGCACTGAAGAACACCGGACGCAGGCTTGGCAGCACGACTTTCCAGTAGATGCGCGGCATGCTCGCGCCGTCGATCTGCGCCGCGCGGATGATCGATTGATCGACGCCACGCAGGCCGGCGAGGAACATCGCCATGATGAAGCCCGAGGCTTGCCACACAGCGGCGATCACCAGGCAGTAGACCACGCGATCGGGGTCGATCAGCCAGTCCAGACGGAAGCCTTCCCAGCCCCAGTCACGCAACAATTTGTCCAGGCCCATGCCCGGGTTGAGCAGCCATTTCCACGCGGTACCGGTGACGATCATCGAGAGCGCCATCGGGTACAGGTAAATGGTGCGGATGAAGCCTTCGCGACGGATGCGCTGGTCGAGGAAGACCGCCAGCAACACGCCGATCACCAGGGTGATGCCGATGAACATGCCGCCGAACACGGCGAGGTTCTTGCTCGCCACCCACCAGCGATCGTTGTCGAACAACCGCGCGTATTGCGCCAGGCCGGCCCACTTGTAGTTGGGCAGGAAGGTCGAGGTGGTGAACGACAGAATGAACGTCCACAGGATGTAGCCATAGAAGCCCACCAGCACGATGAACATGCTCGGCGCCAGCACCAGTTTTGGCAGCCAGCGTTGCAATGCATCGAACGGCGAGGCCTTGCTGAACACAGCAACAGAACTCATGGGGAAATCCACAATAAGGGTTTACGAAAGCATTCCCTTGTAGGAGTGAGCCCTGTGGCGAGGGATTTATCCCCGATCGACTGCGCAGCAGTCGCGAAATCATTACATGCGGTATTTCACACACTGCACCGCTGCAACTTTCCGGGGTCGCTTCGCAACCCATCGGGGATGAATCCCCTCACCACAAACGCCCACTCCCACAGGGGCCAAGCATTACTTGGCCGACTGAACCGCCGCGCCGAGTTTCTTCGCCGCATCGGCCGGGTCGGCTTTCGGGTCGTTGATGTAGTTGGTGACTACGTCAAAGAACGCGCCTTGCACGGCCAGCGTGGTCGCCATGTTGTGCGCCATGCTTGGTTGCAGGCCGCCGGACTTGGCGTCCGCGAGGAAGTCCTTGGCAGCGGTCTGTGCGCAGGAGTCGAAGCCGAGCTTGTCCATGTTGTTCAACATGTCGTTGCGCACCGGGATCGAGCCTTTGTTGATGCTGAAGACTTTCTGGAAGTTCTCACCCAGCACGACTTTGGCAATGTCCTGCTGACCGGCCGCAGTGCCGGCGTCCTTCTGCTTGAACACGGCCAGCGAGTCGATGTTGTAGGTGAACGCCTTGTCGGTGCCCGGGAACGCTACGCACTCGTAATCCTTGCCGGCGACTTTCTTGGCGGCGGTCCATTCGGACTTGGCCCAGTCACCCATGATCTGCATGCCGGCCTTGCCGTTGATGACCTTGGCCGCTTCGAGGTTCCAGTCCTGGCCTTTGCCGTCCGCGTCCATGTAGGTCGCGACTTTCTTCAGCTCAGTGAGCGCTTTGACCATTTCCGGGCCGGTCAGCGCTTTGTTGTCGAGATCGACCAGGGCTTTCTTGTAGCCGTCCACGCCCATGACCGAGAGCACCACCGCTTCGAACACGGTGCTGTCCTGCCAAGGCTGACCGCCGTGGGCCAGCGGAATGAAGCCAGCGGCTTTCAGCTTGTCGCCGGCGGCGTAGAACTCTTCGAGGGTGGTTGGATTTTTGGTGATGCCGGCTTTCTTGAAGACTTCCGGGTTGATCCACAGCCAGTTCACACGGTGAATGTTCACCGGCACGGCCACGTAATCACCGTCGTACTTCACGGTGTCGGAGACCTTCTTGTCGAGCAGGCTGTCCCATTTTTCCGACTTGGCGACATCTTTCAAAACGTCGGTGTCGAGAAGGCCGGTCGATGCCCATTCCTGGATGTCCGGGCCTTTGATCTGCGCGACGCCTGGCGGGTTGCCGGCAACGGCGCGGCTCTTCAGTACGGTCATGGCAGTCGCACCGCCACCCCCGGCGACAGCGCCGTCTTTCCAGGTGAAACCGTCTTTTTCGACTTGGGCCTTGAGCACATCAACAGCGGCTTTTTCGCCACCGGAAGTCCACCAGTGCACGACTTCGACCGAACCTTTGGAGTCGGCAGCGGAGACACTGAGCGGCAGGATTGCGAGCGGGAACAGGGAGGCGACAGAAATGACAGTAGCGAGGCGAGAAATCGCATTCATTCGAAATGTACCTTTCTTGTTGTTATGCATTGCAAGTCTGGTGCTTGCGCTGCACGGAGTTTAAACAGAGCGTTTCGCTTCGCAGGTAACGAAGGGACGCGTAAATGTCACGACATGGTTACACAGGAACAGGCCGCGACAACTGCGCCAAAGCCGTGGCCATGCTTGGCGCCAGCGGTAATCGTGGAATCAGCACAGCCTGCCAGGCGTGATACAGATCGGGCTTGCCCGGCCAGATATCGGCACTCGGCACATTCTGCGGATTGAGTTCGTGATGCCAGCTGCCGTTGCAGCGGTCGATGAAATTCGTCTCGCAGAATTCCCAGAACAGTCGGTACCAGGTTTCGTATTGCGCGTCGCCGGTGCGCTTGAGCAAAGCGCTGGCGGCGGCGCTGGCTTCGGCATGCGTCCAGTGCAGGCGATGGCGAACCACGGCTTGGTTATTCCAGTCGAGGGTGTAGACGATGCCCGGC
Source organism: Pseudomonas sp. B21_DOA (assembly GCA_030544685.1). Lineage (NCBI taxonomy): Bacteria > Pseudomonadati > Pseudomonadota > Gammaproteobacteria > Pseudomonadales > Pseudomonadaceae > Pseudomonas > Pseudomonas sp. B21_DOA. Next base: position 5,477,023 of record CP086683.1, read on the forward strand.
GCGCCATCGACATCCCATCCGTGGCGGCAATTGTTTTCGAAGAGTTTTTGCGCATCCACGGCCAGCCAGCCGGGCGTGAGCATGCCGGCTTGCACCCGTGCGGCCTCAAGGTGCAGGAGCAAGCGCGCCCATTCGAAACCGTGGCCCGGCGTGGTGCCGTAAGGACGGAAACCGTCAGCGGGGTTGTCGTGGTTGTATTCGCGCAGCGGTTGCCAGTCGCGATCGAAGTGTTCGATGACCATGTAATCGTTGGCCGCAGCGTGACCATGAATCACTCGCTCGACGATGCGCTGGGCGCGCACCAGCCAGCGCGGGTCTTCAGTGACATCAGCCAGCGCAAGGAACGCTTCGGTCGCGTGCATGTTGCTGTTGGCGCCGCGATAGGCTTCCTCTTCGCTCCAGTCGCGATTGAAGAATTCACGCATGGCGCCCTCTTCTTCGCTCCAGAAATAAGTGTCGATGATGTCGATTGCGTCATCGAGCAAAGCTTGGGCGCCGGGCCGTTGCGCGACTACGGCAGAGCTGGCGGCGAGCGCGACGAAGGCGTGCAGGTAGGCGTTCTTGCCGGTGTTGTCGTCGCGGTGCTCGGCCACCGCAAACCAGCCGCCGTGCAACGCATCACGCAATGGCCCGCGCAACGCGGCGATACCGTGGTCGACCAGTTCGGCAAATCCCGGCAGGCCCTGAATGTGGGCCATGGCGAAGCTGTGGGTCATGCGCGCGGTGTTCATGGTTTCGGCTTGCGCGTGCGCCGGCAAACGGCCGCGTTCGTCGAGATTGCCGAAACCTTCGGGCAACTTCGCCGCCTTGGCGAAATCCAGCAGACGCAGGCCTTCGGCAGCGAGCCATTGCTGGTGGGCAGGAGCGTTCAGCCAACTGCTGAAGTCTGGGTGAAAGGTGTCCATCGCGTGACCCTTTTTTGTTGTTAGGACTGCGGGCAGTCTAATCAACGGGCCGGGGCGGGCTTGTAACGAAGGGGACGGGGTTTGTCACGGGCCTGTGACATTAGCAAAGCAAAGTCAAAAGATCGCAGCCTTCGGCAGCTCCTGCATTTGAAATGCGTTTCCATGAGCTGCCGAAGGCTGCGATCCTTTGATCTTCAATCAACCGAACGCGGCAACTGCAACGTCACCCGCAACCCGCCCTCACGCAGATTTTGCAGCGTCACCTCGCCGCCATGGCTGTGGGCAATATTGCGCGCGATACCCAGACCCAGTCCGTAGCCCTGCTGTTGCCCCGCCAAACGGAAATGCGGTTCGAACACTTGCTCCAACCGCTGCTGCGGTACGCCCGGCCCTTCATCGTCGACGTGCAGAACAAACGCGCTGTCATCGTCATCGATGTGCAGATGCGCGTTCTGCCCGTACTTCAAGGCGTTGTCGATCAGGTTGCCGATGCAGCGCTTGAGCGCCAGCGGTTTGCCCGGGTACGCCGACAGCGCGCGGCCATGTTGAGTGACGCGGCCATTGCCGTTCGGCGCCAGGTAAGGCTCGACCAGACAATCGAGCACATGATTGAGATCCACCGGCTCGATGTTCTCGTGGATGTCGGTGTCCTTGACGCATTGCAGCGCGCCTTTGACCAGCAGCTCCAGCTCATCCAGATCGCGGCCGAACTTGGCTTGCAGCTGTTCATCTTCGAGCAGTTCGACGCGCAAGCGCAGGCGCGTGATCGGCGTGCGCAGGTCGTGGGAAATCGCGCTGAACAACTGGCTGCGTTCGGTCAGGTAGCGGCTGATGCGTTCGCGCATGGTGTTGAACGCGCGGCCGACTTCGACCACTTCACTGCCACCACCCTCCGCCACCGGCTCGACATCGGCACCCAGCGACAGATCCCGCGCTGCTCGCGCCAGGCGCTTGAGCGGCCGGCTCTGCCAGTGCACCAGCAAACCGATGAACAACAAAAGAAAGCCGCTGGTGAGGACGATAAACCACACCTGCTGCGCCGGCAGGCCTTGCTCTTCGAGACTGGTGTAGGGCTCGGGCAGCAACGAGGCGATGTACAGCCACTCGCCCGGCGCCATCTGAATTTGCGTGACCAGCACCGGCGGATTCACCGGCTCCAGGGTCAGCGCGTAATGCGCCCAGGAGCGCGGCAGCTCATCAAGTTTCAGCCCGGCGTTGAAAATCCGCAGGTCTTCGGGGCTGACGAAGGTCACCGAAATGTCCGTGTCGTGACCGAGGGACTGGCGCAGCACTTCGTCTACCGCTTGCATCACCGCAGCCTTGCGCGGCGTCACCGGCAGCACGTCCATGCCCAGCGGCTTGTCATTGAGCGTCACGACAAATCGGGTACCGCCCATGCTGCGCAATTGATCGAGCACCAGCGGCCGATAGGCCACCGGCAAGGAACGGAAATAGCTGACGCTGGCGGTCATCGAATGCGCCAGGCTGCGGGCACTGGTGACCAGACCTTCGAGTTGAGTGGCGCGCAGTTGCGAGACCCAGATCACGCTCGACAGCGTCTGCGCGAACAGCACCGCCAGCAGGGTCAGCAGCAACATTCGCCCGAGCAGTGAGCGCGGCACCGGCACGCGGCTGGCGAACTTGCGCAGCGTCTCAGTGAGCATTGCCGGCAACCACATTGGCTGCCAACTGATAACCGCTGCCGCGCACGGTGCGGATCAGCCGTGGCGGTTTCTCGGTGTCGCGCAGGCGTTGGCGCAAACGGCTGACGGCCATGTCGACGATGCGATCGAGCGGCATCAGATCGCGGCCACGGGTGGCGTTGCCGATGGTGTCGCGGTCGAGGATTTGCTGCGGATGATCGAGGAACAGTTTCAGCAGGGCGAAATCGGCGCCGGAAAGAATCACTTCCTCGCCGTCGGTGTGGAACAGCCGATGACTGACCGTGTCCAGGCGCCAGTCGTCGAAAGCCAACACTTCACTGCCGCTGCGTTCGTGGGCGAATTGCGCGCGGCGCAGCAGGGCCTTGATCCGCGCTTGCAGTTCGCGCGGGCTGAACGGTTTGCCGAGGTAGTCGTCGGCGCCGAGCTCCAGACCGATCACCCGGTCGGCTTCGTCGGAACTGGCGGTCAGCATGATGATCGGCACCTGCGCCTGACGCGGATGCTGGCGCACCCAGCGGCACAGGCTGAAACCGTCTTCGTCGGGCAGCATCACATCGAGGATCACCAGATCGCTCGGCGCCTCGTTGAGGGCCTGACGAAAACCGGCACCATCGGCGGTGGCCCGCACCTGAAACCCGGCGCGGGTCAGGTAGGTTTCCAGCAACTCGCGTATTTCCTGGTCGTCATCGACCAACAATATCGACTTGTTGACTGAGCTCACTTCGAAGGCATCCTTGTTGTTGGAGTTGGGGCGGATTATGCCTGATGAACCTGGAAAATTTGTCGCCTGTTGATCGTTCCCATGCTCTGCGTGGGAATGCAGCCCGTGACGCTCCGCGTCACTGGACGCGGAGCGTCCCTTGAGGCATTCCCACGCGGAGCGTGGGAACGATCTCTATGCAGTTGTTGCTTGATCCAGCGCCACACCGGCGCCGACCAGGCCGGAATACGGCGCGGTCACCAGCCACACCGGGATGCCTTTGAAGTAGTCGCTCATGCAACCCTTGTCGGCGAAGCAGCGGGCAAAGCCGCTTTCGAGGAAGAAATCGGCGAACCGAGGAATCACCCCGCCAACGATAAACACGCCGCCGCGCGCGCCGGTGGTGAGCACGTTGTTGCCGGCGACGCGACCGAGCCAGCAGCAGAATTGCTCGAGTACTTCCAAAGCGATCGGATCACCGGCAAGGCCGGCGGCGGTGATCGCTTCCGGCGTCTCAAGCTTCGGCTCATGGCCATCCACCGCGCAGATTGCCCGGTAAAGGCGCGGCAGGCCGCCGCCGCTCAACGCGGTTTCCGCGCTGACATGGCCGATCTCGTTGTAGATGTGTTGCCACAGCTGCGTTTCCCGCGGGCTGCTCAGCGGCAGGTCGACGTGGCCGCCCTCGCCCGGCAACGCGGCAAAGCGCCCTTCGCCGAGATCGAGCAAAGTGCCAACCCCAGGCCAGTGCCCGGGCCGATCACCACCGCCGGGCGCAACGGCTCCGGCGTGCCTTCGCAGACCACGCGGAATTCGTCCGGCTGCAAACGCGTCATGCCCAGCGCCATCGCCGAGAAATCGTTGGTCAGCAACAACTGCTCGACCTGCAAGGTCTTGCAGAACGCGCTGCGGCTGAGCCGCCAGTGATTGTTGGTGAACTTGAATTCATCGCCACTCACCGGACCTGCCACCGACAGGCACACTGAGCCGATCGAACCCGGCGCCAGGCCGAGCCCGCTCAGGTACAGAGCAATTGCCTCTTCCGGGCTGGCAAAGTCGGCCGTGGCCAGCACCTGAACCGATTGCAGTTGCTGGTTTTGCCACAACGCGAACCGCGCGTTGGTGCCTCCGATGTCACCGACCAAAGCCAGTTTCAATTAAGCGTCTCCAGGGCAGAAGTGAAGGCGCTGGCGCCCTGCTCCGCCGAGCTGAAGGCCATGCGCATGAAGCCAAACAACTCGCGTCCGCTGCCAATGTTGTTGCCCAACAGGCCCTTGGCAGGTTCGCGCGCTGCAAATTCGGCGGCGTCGACCTTCAGTTCCAAGGTACCTTTGACGCCATCGACGCGGATGATATCGCCCTCTTGCACCCGCGCCAAAGCACCACCGACATAAGCTTCCGGGCTGACGTGAATCGCCGCCGGGATTTTCCCCGACGCGCCGGACATGCGCCCGTCAGTCACCAGCGCCACCTTGAAGCCGCGATCCTGCAGCACGCCGAGGAACGGCGTCATCTTGTGCAGCTCCGGCATGCCGTTGGAACGCGGACCCTGGAAGCGCATCACGGCGACAAAATCCTTCTCCAGCAGACCGGCCTTGAATGCATCCGCCAGATCCTGTTGATCCTGGAACACCATCGCCGGCGCTTCGACAATCTGGTTCTCCAGCGCCACCGCAGACACCTTCATCACGCCGCGACCGAGGTTGCCTTCCATCACCCGCAGTCCGCCTTCTTGCGAGAACGCACGGGACACCGGACGCAAAATGTTTTCGTCGAGGCTGTTGGTCGGGCCTTCGCGCCAGACCAGTTCGCCGTTATCGAGGAACGGCTCTTTGGTGTACTGGCTCAGGCCGTGGCCGAGCACGGTGTTGACGTCTTCGTGCAGCAGGCCGGCGCCAAGCAGTTCGCGGATCAGGAACGACATGCCGCCCGCGGCCTGGAAGTGGTTGATGTCGGCTTTACCGTTCGGGTAAACGTGGCTCAGGGTCGGCACGACTTCGGAGAGGTCGGCCATGTCCTGCCAGGTCAGTTGGATGCCTGCGGCCATGGCGATGGCCGGCATGTGCAGGGTGTGGTTGGTCGAACCGCCAGTGGCGTGCAGGGCAACGATGGAGTTGACCAGCGCCTTCTCGTCGACGATTTCGCCGATCGGCATGAAGTTGCCGTTCTGCTTGGTCAGGCGCGTCACTTGATGCGCGGCTTCGCGAGTCAGTGCGTCGCGCAGTGGCGTGTTCGGGTTGACGAAAGAGGCGCCCGGCAAGTGCAGGCCCATGACTTCCATCAGCAACTGGTTGGTGTTGGCGGTGCCGTAGAACGTGCAGGTGCCCGGGCTGTGGTAGGACTTCATCTCCGATTCCAGCAGCTCTTCGCGGGTGGCTTTGCCTTCAGCATATTTCTGCCGGACGTCGGCTTTTTCCTTGTTGGAAATCCCCGAAACCATCGGCCCGCCCGGCACGAAGATCGTTGGCAGATGGCCGAAGCGCAGCGAGCCCATCATAAGGCCCGGAACGATCTTGTCGCAGATGCCGAGCATCAGCGCGCCGTCGAACATGTTGTGCGACAGCGCCACGGCGGTGGACATGGCGATCACTTCGCGGCTCGGCAGGCTCAGTTCCATGCCCGGCTCGCCCTGGGTCACGCCGTCGCACATGGCCGGAGTGCCGCCGGCGAACTGGCCGACCGAGCCGATCTCGCGCAGGGCGTTCTTGATCTGTTCCGGGAAAACTTCGTACGGCTGGTGCGCCGAAAGCATGTCGTTATACGAAGACACAATGGCGATGTTCGCCGAGTTCATCATCCGCAGGCTGTGCTTGTCTTCCGTGCCGCAACCGGCCACGCCGTGGGCGAAGTTGGCGCATTGCAGCTTGCCGCGCATCGGGCCGTCGGTGGCGGCGCCGCGAATCAATGCAAGGTAAGCCTGACGCGTGGCGCGGCTGCGGGCGATAAGCCGTTCGGTGACCTCAAGAACGCGGGGATGCATGTGTAGAACTCCAGGCTAACGGATGTGGCGACCTGATTGTCTATGCTGATCAAACGCCGTTGTTGTTGGAATGACAGACGGCTTTTTTGACCATTCGGACCAGTTGATTCAGGTCACTCGTTGTAGATAAAACAAAATATTGCCACTAAAAAGGCTTGTTTTCTATTTTTATGCGAATAATCTTGTAATTCCAACAACAAAACGACGGCGGCGCTGTTCCATGACTCTTCGAATTGCAATCAATGGTTTCGGCCGCATCGGCCGTAATGTCCTGCGCGCACTGTATACCCAAGGCTATCGTCAAGACCTGCAGATCGTCGCGATCAACGATCTGGGTGACAGTTCGATCAATGCCCATCTGCTCAAATACGACACCGTCCACGGCACGTTCGACGCCGAAGTGGCGCACGATAACGAAAGCCTGACGGTCAATGGCGACCGCATCGCGGTCAGCGCCATTCGCAACCCGGCCGACCTGCCATGGGCTGCAGAAAAAATCGACGTAGTGTTCGAATGCACCGGTCTGTTCACCGACCGCGCCAAAGCCGCCGCGCACATCAGCGCCGGCGCGCGCAAAGTGATCATCTCGGCCCCGGCCAAAGGCGCCGACGCCACGGTGGTTTACGGCGTCAACCACGACATTCTGCGTCAGTCGCACCAGATCGTTTCCAACGCTTCGTGCACCACCAACTGCCTCGCGCCAGTGGCGCAGGTGCTGCATCGCGAGCTGGGGATCGAAAGCGGCCTGATGACCACCATTCACGCCTACACCAACGACCAGAACCTCACCGACGTCTATCACAGCGACCCGTACCGCGCCCGTTCCGCCACACAGAACATGATCCCGAGCAAGACCGGCGCGGCCGAAGCGGTAGGCCTGGTGCTGCCGGAACTGGCGGGCAAACTGACCGGCATGGCCGTGCGTGTACCGGTGATCAACGTGTCGCTGGTCGACCTCACCGTGCAACTGAAGAAAGAAGCCAGCGCCGACGAAGTCAACGCCCTGCTGAAAGCGGCGAGCCAGCATTCGAAAATCCTCGGTTACAACACCTTGCCGCTGGTTTCCAGCGACTTCAACCACAACCCGCTGTCGTCGATCTTCGATGCCAACCACACCAAGGTCAGCGGCAAGTTGCTGAAAGTGCTGGCCTGGTACGACAACGAATGGGGCTTCTCCAACCGCATGCTGGATAACTGCCTGGCGTTGTGCAACGCCGAATAATCCCAGCCGGCCCCCAATCCTTGTGGGAGCGAGCTTGCTCGCGAAAGCGGTTCCTCAGTCGACATTCAAGCGCCTGACACTCCGTCTTCGCGAGCAAGCTCGCTCCCACAGGGGTTTCTGATTTCAATTGAAATCAACGCTTGACCATTCAGCTGGATGATAAGCATTATCATTCGCTCGAAATGGATCAGGTCCTCCCGTGAGTCAATCGCGTTTCAACCACGTCTTCCTCGCCCAGCGCACGTCCCTGCTGCGCACGCTGGAACGGATGGTCAACAATCACAGCACCGCTGAAGACCTGTTGCAGGAGACCTACCTGCGCGTGACCCGGGCGTTGAGCGAACGGGCCATCGACCACCTTGAACCCTTTGTCTTCCAGACCGCGCGCAATCTGGCGCTGGACCATTTGCGTGCGCGCAAGATTCATGCGCGGACCATGATCGATGACGTGCCTCAGGACGTAGTACAGAGCATCGCCGCGCCGGCCAGCAGCGCCGAAGACGCCGCCCATGCCGAACAATTGCTGGAGCGTTTGAACGTGAGCCTCAGCCAGCTCAGCCCGCGTCAGCAGCAGATCTTCATCCTCAGCCGTTTGCACGGCCACAGCTATCAGGAAATCGCTGATGAACTTGATGTTTCGCTGAGCACCGTGCAGAAGGAACTGAAACTGATCATGTCGATCTGCATCGGCGTTGCCGAACGACATAACGGCAGCGGCAAGTTTTGAGCTGCAAGCTACAAGTAAAAACAAAAAGCAGTATTGCATCCGGCTTGCAGCTTGCAGCTTGAAGCTAGAAACTGCTTCGCCAGAAGCCCTGAGGAACCACCGTGACGGACACCCACCGCTCGCCTTCGCCCGATTCGGCGCGGGACGCTGCAGCTGCAATGGACCAGGCGCTGGACTGGCTCATCGTGCTCGGCAGCCCGGATGAGGAACAGACCCGGCAATTTCATGCCTGGCTGGCGGCTGATCCGTTGAATGCCGAGGCATTCGCCAAGGCCCAGGCCATCTGGGATGGCCCGCAAGTCGCACTGTGCGCCGAGGCTCTGGCAGCAAAACCGGTAAAAATCACTTTTCTCAAACGCTTGCGCCCGCACTGGAAACCGCTGGCTACCGCTGCGGTGCTGATCCTCGGGCTGTTCAGTTTCAGCAACCTGCCGATGCGCATTCAAGCGGATCACCTCACCGTGGTTGGCGAGCGTCAGCGGCTGCAACTGGAGGACGGCTCGAAGGTCCTGCTCAATACCAACTCGGCGTTTTCCAGCACCATCAACGATCAACAGCGCGTGGCCCGGCTGTTTCAGGGCGAGGCGTTTTTCGAGATCGCCAGCGGGCGCAATCAGCCGCTGGAGATAGACGCAGGCCCGGTGCAGGCCAGCGTGCACGACACCGCATTTGCCGTGCGCTACCTCGACGGGGTCGCACAAGTGAACGTGCAGCGTGGCGATGTCGATCTGCGCGCCACCCACAATGATGCCCGTGTGCGCCTGCGTGCCGGGAAAGCATTCGCATCGGCCCCAACGGATTTGATCGCCCGGCCAAGCTCGACGCCAATGCCGACCTGGCCTGGGTTGAAGGCCGTCTGGTGTTCGAGAACTGCCCGCTCAATCAGGTGCTGGCCGAGCTGCGCCGCTACTATCCGGGCTGGATTATCAACAACAACGAGCAATTGGCCGACGTCGCCGTCACCGGCAATTACCGCCTCGACCAGCCGCTGGACGTGGTCCGCTCCCTCGCCCACATCACCTCGGCACGCCTGCAGGAATTCCCTGCACTGGTGATCCTGAACTGAATGAGAATTATTTTTACTCGATAGCCAACGGCAGTACGTCTCGTTATAGCCAATGCAATTGATTCGCATCTGACCATGCCAATCAGCACCTATAAAGATTCGTGCGACACGGAGCGCTATCGATGTCCTCACGCCTTACCCGCCAGACTGCTTCCCCTTCCCGCGTCCTCTCGCTGCTGACGGCGGCCATCCTCATGGCTGGCACCGCACCGCTGCTGGCGGCCACCGAGCAACCGGCGCGCAACATGGGCGATTACTCGTTCGCCATCAACCAGCAACCGCTGGTTTCGGCACTCAATGCCTTTACCGCCGTGACCGGTTGGCAGGTCGGTTTGCCGGCCGAGTTGGGGCAGAACGTTTCGTCGCCGGGAGTGCGCGGTTCGCTGCCGCCGGAGAAAGCCCTCGAGCGCCTGTTGGTGGGGACCAACCTGAGCTTTCGCAAGCTGAGCAACAACAATGTCGTGCTGGAAAAACGCAACAGCAGCGGCACGCTCAATCTGGATCAGGTGACCATCAGCGCCACTCGCCAGGAACAGTCAGTCAACAGCGTGCCCTCGACGGTCAGCGTGCACGATCGCCAAGCGCTTGACCGCAACAACGTCAACACCATCAAGGATCTGGTGCGCTACGAGCCGGGCGTTTCCGTTGGCGGCGCCGGGCAGCGTGGCGGCATCAGTGGCTACAACATTCGCGGTATCGACGGCGACCGCATCTTGACCCAGGTCGATGGCGTGGAGATTCCTAACGGTTTCTTCAACGGCCCCTACGCCAAGAGCCAGCGCAACTACGTCGACCCGGAAATCGTCAAACGCGTGGAAATCCTCCGTGGCCCGGCCTCGGTGCTGTACGGCAGCAACGCCATTGGTGGCGCGGTCAGTTACTACACGCTGGACGCCGACGACATCATCAAACCGGGCAAGGACGTCGGCGCGCGCCTGAAAAGCGGTTACAGCTCCGCTGATGACAGTTGGCTGAAATCCGCCACCGTCGCCGGCCGCAGCGGTGAGTTCGACGGCTTGCTGCATTACAGCCAGCGCGACGGACACGAAACCGAGTCCTTCGGCGGCAACAATGGCACCGGCCTTGCGCGCACCGCCGCCAACCCGGAAGACGTGCGCGCGACCAACGTCCTGGCCAAGCTCGGCTGGAACTACAACGACGATTCGCGCCTGGGCCTGACCTACGAAAAGTACAAGGACGATCGCGACACCGACCAGAAAAGTGCCTACGGCGGCCCGTATTTCAACGGCGCGCCGACCATTCCGAGCAGCATCCTGCCCGGCGGCATGTACCAGTGGCGCACCGGCAACGACACCATCACCCGCGAGCGTTTCGGCATCGAACATTCGTTCGCCCTCGACAGCCTGCTGGCCGATAACGTCAAGTGGAGCCTCAATCACCAGATCGCCAAGACCGACCAAAGCACCGAAGAGTTCTACTACCCGATCACTCGTAAGGTGCTGCGTACCCGCGACACGATCTACGAAGAAAAACAGTGGGTATTCGACGCGCAACTGGACAAGGCCTTCGCCATCGGTGACACCGATCATCTGCTGACCTACGGCACCACGATCAAGCAACAGAAGGTCACCGGTTCACGCAGCGGCGACGGCACATGCCTGGCGGTCGGTCGCGGCTGCACGGCGATTGGCGCGACCAGTGCGGCGGACGTGCTGGCCAAGGCCAGCGATTTCCCCGATCCGACCATCAACACCTCCAGCCTGTTCGCTCAGGATCAGATCAGCTGGAACGACTGGACCTTCCTGCCGGGCCTGCGCTACGACTACACCCAGCTCAAGCCGCACATTACCGAGGAATTCCTCAACACCGTGAACGCCGACGGCCAGGGCACGGTCAGCGACAAGAACAAGACCTGGCACAAAGTCTCGCCGAAATTCGGCCTGACCTATGCGCTGACGGAACACTACACCTGGTACGGGCAATATGCCGAAGGCTTCCGCACCCCGACGGCGAAAGCGCTGTACGGGCGTTTCGAGAACAACACCAGCGGCTACACCGTCGCGCCCAACTCCGACCTTGAGCCGGAAAAAGCAAAGGTTTCGAAACCGGCCTGCGCGGCAATTTCGAGCAGGGCTCGTTCGACGTCGCGGTGTTCTATAACAAGTACCGCGACTTCATCAACGAGGACGCGGTCAAGCCGGGCGACGATCAGTTGACCTTCCAGAGCAACAATATCAAGCGCGCCACGATCAAGGGCGCGGAGGTCAAAGGACGCTTGAACCTGGATGCGTTCGGTGCGCCGCAAGGTCTGTATACCCAGGGTTCGATCGCCTACGCCTACGGTCGCAACAACGACAACGGCGAACCGATCAACAGCGTCAACCCACTCACCGGCGTATTCGGCCTCGGTTACGACCAGGACAACTATGGCGGCCTGCTGAGCTGGACGGTGGTGAAGAAAAAGGACCGCGTCGACGACAGCAACTTCAAGTCGCCGGACGGCGTCAGCAGTCAGTTCAAAACCCCGGGCTTCGGCATTCTCGATCTGGCCGGCTATTACAAGGTGACCGACGACGTCACCGTCAGCGGCGGAGTCTACAACCTGACCGACAAGAAATACTGGCTATGGGATGACGTGCGCGGTTACGACAGCGTTGGCGAAGCCTCGGTGACGCAACCGGCCAACCTCGACCGGCTGACCCAACCGGGACGCAACTTCGCGATCAACCTGATCTGGGACATCTGACCCGCCCGGCCTCACTGCGCGTGTTATCGCTGCGCAGTGAGGTTTTTACTATCCGCCGCCCGCCCGTACGTCTTGTTATCAAGCGCCTCATTTATCAAGGACACCCCATGACTGCCCCGGAAAAAGCCCTGCGTTCGCAACGCTTGAACCAGATCACCCACGAGCCGCACAGCAAACTCGATGCGCTGGTCAAAGCCCACGCACCCTTCGAAACCCGCGCCAGCTTCGCCCGTTTCGTCGTTGCGCAATACCTGTTCCAGGCGGAACTGGTCGAGCTGTACAACGATGCCGAACTGACCGCGATCGTCCCGGATCTGCCGGCCCGTTGCCGCGCCGAAGCGGCCAAGGCTGACCTCGCCGACCTCGACACCGAAGTCCCGGCGCCGGTGGCCGGCGCGCTGAAAAATCCGAGCAAGGCACGGGCGCTGGGCTGGATCTTCGTGTCGGAGGGTTCGAAGCTCGGCGCGGCGTTTTTGATCAAGCGTGCGGTGGCGCTCGATCTGAGCGAAACCTTTGGTGCCCGGCATTTGGCTGAACCGCAAGGTGGCCGTGCCGAGGGCTGGAAAAGCTTTGTGCGCACCCTCGATGCGTTGCCGTTCACGGCAGCGGAAGAGGCGGAAGTTGAGCAAGGTGCACTGGATGCGTTCAACCGCTTTACCGTGCTGCTGGAACGGGCTTATGCGACTGAAGTCGAACCTGCCTGATCCTCGACACAGCAGAGAATCCTGTGGGAGCTGGCTTGCCAGCGATGGCGGTATGTCAGTCAACTTTGTAGTCACTGATCGACCGCTATCGCTGGCAAGCCAGCTCCCACAGAGGACTGAGTAAGTCTGTAGAATCCCCGACTCGCTTCACTGCCACTTCGAGCCCATGCCCGCACCCGCCCCATCAAAACTCGCCCGTCTGCTGTTCGGCCTGCTGGCCTATATCAGCCTCGGCATTGGCCTGATCGCCATCGTCGTGCCCGGTCTGCCGACCACCGAGTTCATCCTCCTTGCCGCATGGGCCGCGACCCGCAGTTCGCCGCGCTTGAGCGCATGGCTGGAAAATCACCGGCTGTTCGGGCCGCTCCTCAGTAACTGGCGCAACGGCAGGATCATCGCGCGCAAGGCCAAACTCAGCGCCACCGTCAGCATGCTGCTGTGCGCCACTTTGATGCTGGTCATGCTCGATCACGGCTGGCCGATCTACCTGGCGATTGCCGGCATGGGCCTGGGCAATCTGTGGATCTGGTCGCGCCCGGAAACGCCCGTCACGGTCGCGAAACATTCCTGTAATTAACGCCTTTTCAGCACTTTCCCCTGCGCAAACGTTTAGCGGCGACCGTCCGTCGGCAAGCGCCTCATGCCGTCTCGCTTAACGCCGATGAGGATTGAATGGCGCTGAATGGATTTGGCAAAACGGGCCTCAGGCCCAGCCACCTGTTTCTTTCCATTCGCGAGACCGCCCCATGTTCGACGCTCTGTCCATTCGCCTGAAAATCGTCCTGCTCTCCGGCCTGTGCCTGCTCGGAGTGGTGGCGCTGATTGTCAGCATGAACATCTACCAGACCAACCAGAACGACGAGTTGGTCAGTCAATCCAGCAACCAATTGCTCACCGCCAGCGTGCAGAACCTGCTGCAGGCCAAGGCTGCCGAGCAGGCAGTGCGGGTGCAGAAAACCTTTGGTGAAAGCCTGCTGGTGGTCACCTCCCTCGCCGACCAGATCAAGGATCTGCGGACGATGGCGGCCAAGCGTTCGCTCGAAGCTGGCGCCGTGCGTGAAGAGTTGAACCAGAACCTGAAAACCGCCTTCGAGCGCAACGACAAAGTGCTGGGCATCTGGCTGGCTTTCGAACCCAACGGCCTCGACGGCAAGGACAGCGAATTCGCCAACGATGCCGCGCGGCAGTCCAACGAAGCCGGGCGCTTCGCCTCGTACTGGAGCCGTGCCGCCGGCGCTGCGCTGAATACGATCATGGTCGAAGATGACCTGACCAAAACCACTCTCAGCGTCAGCGGCACGCCGTACAACAGTTGGTACACCTGCCCTCGCGACAACAAGCGCACCTGCCTGCTCGACCCGTATGCCGACACCGTCGGTGGCAAGGAAATGCTCATGACGACCATTTCCGTGCCCGTGATGGTCGACGGCAAAGCGATCGGTGTGGTCGGTGTCGACATCGCGCTCGACGCCCTGCAAGCCGCCGCCGTCGACTCGCAGCGCAGCCTGTTCAACAACGCCGGGCACATGCTGATCGTTTCCGGCAGCGGCGTGCTCGCGGCCGACAGCGCTGACGCAACGCGGGTCGGCAAAAAAATCAACGACGCCCTCGGCGCTGACGGCCAAGATGTATTGCAACTGGTCGGCAGCGGTACGGCGAAAATCCTCGAACAGGGCGACCTGATTCGCGCGGTTTACCCGGTTGATCCGATCGGCAACTCGCGCGCCTGGGGCGTGGTCATTGACCTGCCCGAGCATGTGCTGCTGGCCGATTCGGTAAAGCTGCAAGCAGTACTGGATGACGCACAACAAACCGGCGTGATCACTGCCCTGCTGGTGGCGGGCGTGGCCGGTCTGGTCGGCCTGCTGCTGATCTGGCTCACCGCTTCCGGCGTCACCCGTCCGATCAACAGCGTCGCCGACATGCTGAAGAACATCGCCAGCGGCGAAGGCGATCTGACCCAGCGCCTGAACTACAGCAAGAAAGACGAACTGGGCGAACTGGTGAACTGGTTCAACCGCTTCCTCGACAAGCTGCAGCCGACCATCGCGCAGATCAAACAAAGCATCACCGAAGCGCGCGGCACGGCTGACCAGTCTTCGGAAATTGCCCGCCAGACCAGTGAAGGCATGCAGGTGCAGTTCCGCGAAATCGATCAGGTCGCCACCGCGTCCAACGAAATGAGCGCCACCGCCCACGACGTCGCCAACAGCGCCTCGAACGCCGCCAATGCGGCCAAGGGTGCCGACCAGTCGGCGAAGGACGGCATGGCGATCATCGAGCGCAGCACCCGCGACATCAATCAGCTGGCCGATGAAGTCAGCAAAGCGGTGACCGAAGTCGAAGCGCTGGCGGTCAACAGCGAGCAGATCGGTTCAGTGCTGGAAGTGATCCGCAGCATCGCCGAACAGACCAACCTGCTGGCTCTCAACGCCGCCATCGAAGCCGCCCGCGCCGGCGAAAGCGGTCGCGGTTTTGCCGTGGTCGCCGATGAAGTGCGCAACCTCGCCAAGCGCACGCAGGATTCAGTGGAAGAAATCCGCATCGTCATCGAGCGCATCCAGACCGGCACCCGTGGCGTGGTCGCGACCATGCACTCGAGCCAGACCCAGGCGCACAACAACGCCGGGCAGATTCGTCAGGCCGTTGATGCACTGGGCAAGATCAGCGACGCGGTGACGGTGATCAGCGACATGAACCTGCAGATCGCCAGCGCCGCCGAAGAGCAAAGCGCCGTGGCCGAAGAGGTCAACCGCAACGTCTCGGCAATTCGCACCGTGACCGAAACCCTGACCGAACAGGCCACGGAATCGGCAGCGATCAGCAGCCAGCTCAACAGCCTGGCGAGCCAGCAGATGAAATTGATGGATCAGTTCCGCGTCTAGCCGCAAGAGCGGGAACAACAAAAATCCCTGTGGGAGCTGGCTTGCCAGCGATGGCGGCAGGTCAGTTGACCATTCTGTGGCTGACACACCGCTATCGCTGGCAAGCCAGCTCCACAGGGTAAGTGTTCACCCTGTGGTTTCATCTAAACCGCGATTCTTTTGCACTATCATCCCCTCTCGTTCCGGAGGGCCTTCGATGACTGATCTGCTCACGTCCATCCAAACCGCACTCGGCCTGCCGCGCACGCCGATCCCCTTCCACGGTGACGGCGCGTTGCCCTCGGCGTTCGCCGTCACCGATCTGGCCTGCGCCAGCATCGCCGTTGCCGGGCAAGCGCTCAGCGAATTGCTTCACCAGCAAACCGGGCACTTGCCTGCGGTTGCAGTCGACCGACGTCTGGCCTCGTTCTGGTTCTCCACCTCGCTGCGCCCGATCGGCTGGCAAGTGCCGCCCTTATGGGACGCGATCGCCGGGGACTATGCGACCCGGGATGGCTGGATCCGTCTGCACACCAACGCCCCGCACCACCGCGCCGCCGCCGAACGCGTGCTGGGGGTCTGCGCCGACCGCGCGGCGATGGCGGCGAAAGTTGCGCAGTGGGGCAGCACCGATCTTGAACAGGCGGTGGTCGAGGCCAAGGGTTGCGCCGCCGAAATGCGCAGTTGGGCGCAATGGCAGCAGCATCCGCAAGGGCTGGCGGTAAATGCCGAAGCGCTGGTGCAGTTCATTGAGCGGACGGACGAGAACCGCACTGCATGGCAAGGCTCGATCGCACGGCCTCTGGCCGGGATCAAGGTGCTCGACCTGACCCGTGTCCTCGCTGGTCCCACCGCCAGCCGCTTTCTCGCCGGGCTGGGCGCCAACGTGCTGCGCATCGATCCGCCGAGCTGGAACGAACCCGGCGTGGTTCCTGAAATGACCGTGGGCAAACGCTGCGCGCGGCTGGATCTGCAAGTGCCAGCGGATCGCGCAGTGTTCGAAGGTTTGCTGCAGGACGCTGACATTCTCCTGCATGGCTATCGCGCCGATGCGCTGGAACATCTGGGGTTTGGTATTGAACGTCGAAGGCAACTGGCACCGGGGCTGATCGACGTCTGCCTCAATGCCTACGGCTGGAGCGGCCCCTGGCAGAACCGCCGGGGTTTCGACAGCCTGGTGCAGATGAGCAGCGGCATCGCCGAGGCCGGACAGCATTGGAAGCACAGCGATAAACCGACGCCGCTGCCGGTGCAGGCGCTCGATCATGCCACCGGGTATCTGCTGGCGGCGAGTGCGATCAGATTGCTGACGAAGCGTCTGGCCAACGGTCGCGGGGGTTCGGCGCGGTTGTCGCTGGCGCGTACGGCGAAGCTGTTGGTCGAGCATGGGCCGGGGATACTTGATCCGCTGCGGACCGAAGACGTGCAGGATCAGGATTCGGCAATTGAACAGACCGCGTGGGGGCCGGCGCGGAGGTTGCGCGTGCCGGTGCAGATCAACGGGGTGGCGGTGCGGTGGGATTGGCCGGCAACTGATCTGGGTTCGCATCGGGCGCAGTGGTGATTTTAAGGCCGCCTTCGCGAGCAAGCTCGCTCCCACAGGGTGCTGTGTCGTGCACAAAACCCATGTGGGAGCGAGCTTGCTCGCGAAGAGGCCGGCCCTGCCAAAGCAACATTCCGATCACAACGACAACACCCCGCTATACAACCCATAAGCCGCCAGCCCCGCGCCAATCACCACGCAGGCAAAAATCCCTTTCTCCACCGTGGTAAACACCGGCTGGCCCTGTTCACGCTTGGCCTTGGCAAACAGAATCACCCCAGGGGCATACAACAGCGCCGACAGCAGCAGATATTTCACTCCGCCGGCATACAACAGCCACACCGCGTAAACCAGTGCGATGCCGCCGATCAGCAGATCCTTGGTGCGCTCGGCCGACGCGTGTTCATAGGTTTCGCCGCGCCCGCTGAGCAGCACCGCGTAGGCCGCCGACCACAAATACGGCACCAGAATCATCGACGAGGCCAGGTAAATCAGGCTGGTATACGTGCCCGCCGAGAACAGCGTGATCAGCAGGAAAATCTGAATCATCGCGTTGGTCAACCACAACGCATTGACCGGCACGTGATTGTTATTTTCCTTCTTGAGGAACGCCGGCATGGTCTTGTCCTTGGCCGTGGCGAAGAGGATCTCCGCGCAGAGCAAGGCCCAGGACAACAATGCACCGAGCAGGGAAATCGCCAGCCCGACACTGATCAGCAACGCGCCCCATGGTCCGACGATGTGCTCCAGCACCGCCGCCAGGGAAGGGTTTTGCAGATTGGCCAGTTCCGGCTGGCTCATGATCCCCAGCGACAGCACGTTGACCAGCACCAGCAGCGCCAGCACGCCGAGAAAACCGATCACCGTGGCGCGGCCGACATCGCTGCGTTTCTCCGCGCGGGCCGAGTAGACGCTGGCGCCTTCGATGCCGATGAACACGAACACGGTGACCAGCATCATGTTGCGCACCTGATCCATCACCCCGCCGAAGTTGGGATTGCTGCGGCCCCAGATGTCACGTGTAAAGATGTCAGCCTTGAATGCCACCGCAGCGATGACGATGAACATGATCAGCGGCACCACCTTGGCCACGGTGGTCAACTGGTTGATCAGCGCCGCCTCCTTGATCCCGCGCATCACCAGAAAATGTACCGCCCACAACAGCACCGAGGCGCAGCCAATGGCGATTGGCGTGTTGCCCTGGCCGAACACCGGAAAGAAATAGCCGAGTGTGCTGAACAGCAAGACGAAATAGCCGACGTTGCCCAGCCACGCACTGATCCAGTAACCCCAGGCCGATGAGAACCCCATGTAATCGCCAAACCCGGCCTTGGCATAGGCATAGACGCCGGAGTCCAGCTCCGGTTTGCGATTAGCCAGGGTCTGGAAGACGAACGCCAGGGTCAGCATGCCTATTGCAGTGATGCCCCAACCGATCAGGATCGCCCCGGCATCGGCGCGTGCCGCCATGTTCTGCGGCAAGGAGAAAATTCCCCGCCGATCATCGACCCCACTACCAGCGCGATCAACGCACCAAGGCGCAGCTTTTGCGTCGGTTGCGACATGCAGATCTCCTTGAAAAAGCCGCTGTTGTTTATTTGTAACAACAGCTGACTAAAAAGCTAAGAGTAGATGACGTTTATCAGGTAATGCCCGGCTGCGCACTCTTATATATAGCTGATAACGATAACGCGTAGCACGTTAAGTCAGTTTTGTGCGCTGATCCTGATAATTCAATTCTGTGCTGAAAACAGATGACGGACATTTGCCAAACGCGGAAAAGCAACTAGCGTCATAGTTCGAAAGCATTAATAGCTATTCCCAATTGCGTTAGCGAAACGGCTCTGGCACGGGCCTTTCAGACCGCAGCTTTATTCCCGCAACGGGTGGATAAGTCATTCATTAACAATGGAATGTGACCATGCACTGATCCAAGTCAGCTGTTCGAACAGACAACAGTACTAGGCTGTGAGCTCTCCTTTCCTGCAATGGAGTCATGCAAATGTCTGAAGCGCCCGGAAAACTAAGACTCGGTGCACTGGTTGCACTGGTAGTCGGATCAATGATTGGCGGCGGGATATTTTCGTTGCCACAAAACATGGCCGCCAGCGCCGACGTCGGTGCCGTGCTGATCGGCTGGGCCATCACTGCAGTCGGCATGCTCACCCTCGCTTTCGTCTTTCAGACCCTCGCCAATCGCAAGCCTGACCTGGATGGCGGTGTCTACGCTTACGCCAAGGCCGGATTCGGCGACTACATGGGATTCTCCTCGGCCTGGGGCTACTGGATCAGCGCCTGGCTGGGCAACGTCGGTTACTTCGTTCTGCTGTTCAGCACCCTCGGTTACTTCTTCCCGATCTTCGGCGAAGGCAATACGCCGGCGGCGGTGATCGGCGCATCGTTGTTGCTGTGGGGCGTGCATTTCCTCGTGCTGCGGGGATCAAGGAAGCAGCGTTCATCAACCTGGTGACCACCGTCGCCAAGGTCGTGCCACTGCTGCTGTTCGTGCTGATCGCGATCTTCGCGTTCAGACTGGACATCTTCACCGCTGACATCTGGGGCGTGAAAAACCCCGATCTGGGCAGCGTGATGAATCAGGTGCGCAACATGATGCTGGTCACCGTCTGGGTGTTCATCGGCATCGAAGGCGCAAGCATCTTCTCCGCCCGCGCCGAGAAACGCTCGGACGTCGGCAAGGCCACCGTGATCGGTTTCATTACCGTGCTGCTGTTTCTGGTGCTGGTGAACGTGCTGTCGCTGGGCATCATGACCCAGCCGGAACTGGCGAAACTGCAGAACCCGTCGATGGCCGCCGTGCTTGAGCATGTGGTCGGTCACTGGGGTGCGGTGCTGATCAGCGTCGGCCTGATCATCTCGCTGCTCGGCGCCCTGCTGTCGTGGGTGCTGCTGTGTGCGGAGATCATGTTCGCCGCTGCCAAAGACCACACCATGCCGGAGTTTCTGCGCAAGGAAAACGCCAACCATGTGCCGGTCAACGCCCTGTGGCTGACCAACGCCATGGTGCAGATCTTCCTCATCATCACCCTGTTTTCGGCCAGCACTTATCTGTCACTGATCTACCTCGCCACCTCGATGATTCTGGTGCCGTACCTGTGGTCGGCGGCCTATGCCCTGCTGCTGGCGGTGCGCGGCGAGAGCTACGAAGGCTTTGCCGCCGAGCGGCGCAAGGATCTGATCATCGGCGGTATCGCCCTGATCTATGCGGTGTGGTTGTTGTATGCCGGCGGGGTCAAGTACCTACTGCTGTCGGCCCTGCTCTATGCGCCCGGCGCGATCCTGTTCGCCAAGGCCAAGCTGGAACTCAAACAACCGGTTTTCACCAACGTCGAGAAGCTGATTTTCGCCGCAGTGGTCGTGGGCGCCGTGGTGGCGGCCTACGGTCTCTACGATGGCTTCCTGACGCTGTAACCCCTGATTGATTGTCATCTGGAGGAACACAGAAATGACCACGGAAAAAGTGAAGTACGGCGTCCACTCCGAAGCCGGGAAACTGCGTAAAGTCATGGTTTGCTCCCCAGGTCTGGCCCATCAGCGGCTGACCCCGAACAACTGCGATGAACTGCTGTTCGACGACGTGCTGTGGGTGGCGCAGGCCAAGCGCGATCACTTCGACTTCGTCACCAAGATGCGCGAACGCGGCATCGACGTGCTGGAAATGCACAATCTGCTGACCGACATCGTCGCCATCCCCGAAGCGCTGGACTGGATCCTCGAACGCAAGGTGACGGCCGACTC
This sequence comes from Pseudomonas sp. B21_DOA, assembly GCA_030544685.1. Lineage (NCBI taxonomy): Bacteria > Pseudomonadati > Pseudomonadota > Gammaproteobacteria > Pseudomonadales > Pseudomonadaceae > Pseudomonas > Pseudomonas sp. B21_DOA. The sequence goes on from CP086683.1 coordinate 5,497,858, forward strand.
GGTGGGCCTGGGCCTGATCAGCGAAGTGAAATCCTGGCTGAAAAGCCTCGAGCCACGGCACATCGCCGAATTCCTGATCGGCGGCGTCTCGGCCGATGATCTGCCGGACAGCTTCGGTGGCAAGACCATCCAGATGTTCCGCGACTTCCTCGGCCACTCCAGCTTCATCCTGCCGCCGCTGCCCAACACCCAGTTCACCCGTGACACCACCTGCTGGATCTACGGTGGCGTAACGCTGAACCCGATGTACTGGCCGGCGCGCCGTCAGGAAACCCTGCTGACCACCGCCATCTACAAATTCCATCCGCAATTCACCAACGCCGACTTCGAGATCTGGTACGGCGACCCGGACAAGGATCACGGCAACTCCACCCTTGAGGGCGGCGACGTCATGCCGATCGGCAATGGCGTGGTGCTGATCGGCATGGGCGAGCGTTCATCGCGTCAAGCTATCGGCCAACTGGCGCTGAACCTGTTCAACAACAAAGCGGTGGAAAAAGTCATCGTCGCCGGCCTGCCCAAATCCCGCGCGGCAATGCACCTGGACACCGTGTTCAGCTTCTGCGACCGCGACCTGGTGACGATCTTCCCGGAAGTGGTCAACCAGATCGTTGCCTTCACCCTGCGCCCTGACGAAAGTAAACAGGGCGGCATCGACATCCGCCGCGAAGAAGGCAGCTTCCTCGACACCGTCGCCGCTGCGCTGAATCTGCCGAAACTGCGCGTAGTGGAAACCGGCGGCAACAGCTTCGCCGCCGAACGCGAGCAATGGGACGACGGCAATAACGTGGTGGCGATGGAACCGGGGTGGTCATCGGCTACGACCGCAACACCTACACCAACACCCTGCTGCGCAAGGCTGGCGTGGAGGTCATCACCATCAGCGCCGGCGAACTCGGTCGCGGCCGTGGCGGCGGCCACTGCATGACCTGCCCGATCATCCGCGACCCGATCGATTACTAAACGACCGTCTCCTGGCCGCACCCATCCCGTAGCGGCCGGGCCGATTACCGAATCCAAGGAGAATCATCATGGCGTTTAACATTCATAACCGTAACCTGCTCAGCCTGGAACACCACACCCCACGTGAGCTGCGTTACCTGCTCGACCTGTCCCGCGATCTGAAACGCGCGAAATACACCGGCACCGAGCAACAGCATCTGAAGGGCAACAACATCGCCCTGATCTTCGAAAAGACCTCGACCCGCACCCGTTGTGCCTTCGAAGTGGCGGCCTATGACCAGGGCGCCAACGTCACTTACATCGACCCGAACTCGTCGCAAATCGGCCACAAGGAAAGCATGAAGGACACCGCCCGCGTGCTGGGGCGCATGTACGACGCCATCGAGTACCGTGGCTTCAAACAGGAAATCGTCGAAGAGCTGGCCAAGTTTGCCGGCGTGCCGGTGTTCAACGGCCTGACCGATGAATATCACCCGACCCAGATGATCGCCGACGTGTTGACCATGCGTGAACACGCCGACAAGCCGATCCACGAAATCAGCTACGCCTACCTGGGCGATGCGCGCAACAACATGGGCAACTCGCTGCTACTGATCGGCGCCAAGCTCGGCATGGACGTGCGCATCTGCGCGCCGAAAGCCTTGTGGCCGCATGATGATCTGGTCGAGCGCTGCAAGAAATACGGCGAAGAAAGCGGTGCGCGCATCACCCTCACTGAAGACCCGAAAGCGGCGGTCAAAGGCGTCGATTTCATTCACACCGACGTCTGGGTATCGATGGGTGAACCGGTGGAAGCCTGGGCCGAGCGCATCCAGCAACTGCTGCCGTACCAGGTCAACGCCGAGCTGATGAAAGCCACCGGCAACCCGCGTACCAAGTTCATGCACTGCCTGCCGGCCTTTCACAACAGCGACACCAAGGTCGGCAAACAGATCGCCGAACAATATCCGCACCTGAAAAACGGCATCGAAGTGACCGACGACGTGTTCGAGTCGCCCGCCTGCATCGCCTTCGAGCAAGCGGAAAACCGCATGCACACGATCAAGGCGATTCTGGTCTCGACACTGGCTGATCTCTAACTGATCGACCCGGTCCCTGTGGGAGCTGGCTTGCCAGCGATGGCGGTGTGTCAGCCGACATAAACACTGACTGATACACCGTCATCGCGGGCAAGCCCGGCTCCCACAGGGATCGCATTCGTCCTGCACGAACTCACTGTTTTCTAGAAGGACATGCACCATGCGTATCGTCGTAGCCCTGGGCGGTAACGCCCTGCTCCGCCGTGGTGAGCCGATGACCGCTGACAACCAGCGCGCCAACATCCGCATCGCCACCGAGCAAATCGCCAAGATCCATCCCGGCAACCAACTGGTCATCGCCCACGGCAATGGCCCGCAAGTCGGTCTGCTGTCGCTGCAAGCGGCGGCCTACACCTCTGTCACCCCCTACCCGCTGGACGTGCTCGGCGCTGAAACCGAAGGCATGATCGGCTACATCATCGAACAGGAACTGGGCAATCTGCTCGACTTCGAAGTGCCGTTCGCCACCCTGCTCACCCAGGTCGAAGTCGACGCCAACGACCCGGCCTTCAAGAACCCGACCAAGCCGATCGGCCCGGTGTACGAGAAAGCCGAAGCGGAAAAACTCGCCGCCGAAAAAGGCTGGGCGATTGCAGCCGATGGCGACAAATTCCGCCGCGTCGTCGCCAGTCCACGGCCGAAACGCATCTTCGAAATCCGCCCGATCAAATGGCTGCTGGACAAAGGCAGCATCGTCATCTGCGCCGGTGGCGGCGGCATTCCGACCATGTATGACGAGCAGCGCAATCTCAAAGGCATTGAGGCGGTGATCGACAAGGATCTGTGTTCCTCGCTGCTTGCCGAGCAACTGGAAGCCGACCTGCTGGTGATCGCCACTGACGTCAACGCGGCGTTCATCGACTATGGCAAGCCGACGCAGAAAGCCATCGCCGAAGCCCATCCGGACGAACTTGAGCGCCTCGGGTTCGCCGCCGGCTCCATGGGGCCGAAGGTGCAGGCAGCCTGTGAATTCGCGCGCCATACTGGCAAGGTTGCGGTGATCGGTTCGCTGGCCGATATCGAAGCCATCGTCCAGGGCACCGCCGGTACGCGGGTCAGCACGGCGAAGCCGGGAATCAGCTACCGATAACAATAAAACGCCGGGGCAGACTCAATGCCTGCCCCGCGACCATGCCTTGAAAGGAGTAGCTCAATGGCCCAATTCGAACCCGGTCATCTGCATATCGAGCGGCACGCGTTGACCGACGATGACGTCAATTACAACGTCTGCCTCGACTATGAAGTGTTCACCGACCCGCAGAAAGGCAAAGGGATTCAGTTCACCCTGCACGGCAGCATGCAAGGCAAGGACGTGAAGGAGGTGTTTTTCCTGCCCAAGGAAGAGGCCTACAACTTTGCCCGCGACGTGACCCGGATCGCCGAGAAATACGGCATACCCAAGACCCACAGCCAGATCGGCTCGGTGCACAAGCATTACGATCTTATGTTTGAAGACATTCGGCAGAAGTTGAATATGCATTCGGGGGATCCGGTCAATCCCGAGCATTTCGAATAACCCGAATCCACCACAACCTCCTGTGGGAGCGGGCTTGCTCGCGAAGGCGGTGTATCAGTAACGAAAATATCGACTGACACACCGCCTTCGCGAGCAAGCCCGCTCCCACAGGGCATTATGTTGTGACGAAAGTCGCCGCAGATTTCATCATTAGCCCGCCCCAAGGCATACTTGCCCCCTCCGCTCTGCAGATCATTGAACCGCCCCATGCGTATCCACGTCAGCTTCATCGACCGCGTCGGCATCACCCAGGAAGTCCTGGCTATCCTCGGTGGGCGCAACCTCAATCTGGATGCCGTGGAGATGATCCCGCCGAACGTCTACATCGACGCGCCTACCCTTAGCCCGCAAGTGCTCGAAGAACTCAAGGATGCGCTGTTTCGCGTGCTCGGCGTAGTAGCGGTGACTGTCGTCGATATCCTCCCCGGCCAGCGCCGGCACTTGCAGCTCGATGCTCTGCTCGCGGCCATGACCGACCCGGTGCTGGCCCTCGACAGCGCCGGCAAGGTGCTGCTGGCCAACCCGGCGTTGATCGCGTTGTACGGTCGCGAACCGGCCGGCGAAAGCGTCTCGGCGCTGTTCAACGATCCCGGCCTGCTCGACACGCTGCTGGAAAACGGCTTTCGCCTGCCGCTGCGCGAGATCACCGTCAACGGCCAGACCCTGCTGCTCGACGCCACGCCGATCACCGACGCCGGCGCGCTGCTGACGCTGTATCAACCGAACCGCATCGGCGAGCAACTCTCGGCACTGCATCACGACCACGCCGAAGGCTTCGACGCGCTGCTCGGCGAGTCTCCGGCGATCCGCACACTCAAGGCCCGTGCGCAACGGGTCGCGGCGCTTGATGCTCCGCTGTTGATTCAGGGCGAAACCGGCACCGGTAAAGAACTGGTGGCACGTGCCTGCCACGCGATCAGTGCGCGGCACAGCGCTCCTTTTCTGGCGTTGAATTGCGCAGCGCTGCCGGAAAACCTCGCCGAGAGCGAACTGTTCGGCTACGCCCCCGGCGCCTTCACTGGCGCGGCGCGTGGCGGTAAACCGGGGCTGATGGAACTGGCCAACCAGGGCACGGTATTTCTCGATGAAATCGGCGAGATGTCGCCGTACTTGCAGGCCAAACTCCTGCGTTTTCTCAATGACGGCAGCTTCCGCCGCGTCGGTGGTGATCGGGAAGTGAAGGTCAACGTGCGCATCCTCAGCGCGACTCACCGCGATCTGGAAAAAATGGTCAGCGAAGGCCTGTTCCGCGAAGACCTGTTCTATCGCCTCAACGTGCTCAACGTCGAAGTGCCGCCGCTGCGTGAACGCGGTCAGGACATTCTGCTGCTGGCGCGCTACTTCATGCAGCAGGCCTGCGCGCAGATCCAGCGCCCGGTCTGTCGTCTGGCGCCGGGGACTTATCCGGCGCTGCTCGGCAATCGCTGGCCGGGCAACGTGCGGCAATTGCAGAACGTGATTTTCCGCGCGGCGGCGATTTGCGAGAGCAGCCTGGTCGATATCGGCGACCTCGACATCGCCGGCACTTCAATGGCGCGTCAGGCCGACAGCGACGTCGACAGCCTCGAACAAGCGGTCGAATCGTTCGAGAGAGAACTGCTGGAAAAGCTCTACGTCAGCTACCCCTCGACCCGACAGTTGGCGAGCCGCTTGCAAACCTCGCACACAGCCATCGCCCATCGCCTGCGCAAATACGGCATTCCCAATAAACCCTGACTCACCGCGCATCCCTTTTGCAGGAAATTCCCATGTGGGAGCGAGCCTGCTCGCGAAAGCGGTCTATCAGCAAAGTGGCTGGCGCCTGACACACCGTCTTCGCGAGCAGGCTCGCTCCCACAGGATTTATGGCGGATTCGAAATCCGTCCAAAAACGACCTCCACCTGTACCGAAAGCGCTACAGCGGAACGATATCGATACACCCGCCTGTGACCAGCGCTGCGCAACGCTTTGATCCCGTTAAGCTTTTCTTCCCGCCCCAAGCTGTAGCGATTTCGCTACAGGTGCGACCTGCCGACAACCACCTAAAAACTACAAGCTATTGATTTATATAGATAAATCAACCTTGGCCGCATTCTTGCTACCCGCCTCCTCATCTATAAAGGGCTTCCCCGCCCCAAGCTTTCCACCGCGTCCGCCAGACGAGTCTGGCCCCTGAGGAGTTTCCATGAGCGAGTTGCGTTTTACTGAAGATCACGAATGGCTGCGCACCGAAGCCGACGGCAGTGTCACCGTCGGCATCACCGCATTCGCGCAGAACGCCCTGGGCGACGTGGTGTTCGTGCAACTGCCTGAGCTGCAGGCTTACGAAAAAGGCGCTGAAGCCGCCACCGTGGAATCGGTAAAAGCCGCCAGCGGCGTATACATGCCGCTCGATGGCGACGTGCTGGAAGTCAACCCGGCACTGCAAGACGCTCCTGAGCTGGTCAACGAAGATCCGCTGGGCGATGGCTGGTTCTTCCGCTTTCAGCCAAGCGATGCCGCCGCTGTCGGCAAACTGCTCGATCAGGACGCCTACGACCGTCTGATCAAAGCCCAAGCCGAAGCCTGAGGAATTAGCCATGACCGCCATCAATCTCGGCACCGCCAACGAATTCATCGCCCGTCACATCGGACCGCGCGCCGGTGACGAGCAAGCCATGCTCAACAGCCTCGGCTTCGACTCGCTCGAAGCGCTGAGCGCCAGCGTCATCCCGGAAAGCATCAAGGGCACCAGCGTGCTCGGCATGGACGACGGCCTCAGCGAAGCCGATGCCCTGGCGATGATCAAATCCATCGCCGGCAAGAATCAGTTGTTCAAGACTTACATCGGCCAGGGCTACTACAACTGCCACACGCCGTCGCCGATCCTGCGCAACCTGCTGGAAAACCCGGCCTGGTACACCGCTTACACTCCGTACCAGCCAGAAATTTCCCAAGGCCGTCTCGAAGCACTGCTGAATTTTCAGACGATGATCAGCGACCTCACCGGCCTGCCGATCGCCAACGCCTCCTTGCTCGACGAAGCCACCGCCGCTGCCGAAGCCATGACCTTCTGCAAGCGCCTGAGCAAGAACAAAGGCAGCCACCAGTTCTTCGCCTCGATCCACAGCCACCCGCAAACCCTCGACGTGCTGCGAACCCGTGCCGAGCCGCTGGGTATCGAGGTGGTCGTGGGCGATGAGCGCGAACTGACTGACGTCACGCCGTTCTTCGGCGCGCTGCTGCAATACCCGGCGAGCAACGGTGATGTGTTCGACTACCGCGAGCTGACCGAGCGCTTCCACGCCGCCAACGCTCTGGTGGCGGTGGCCGCTGATCTGCTGGCCCTGACGCTGCTGACCGCTCCGGGCGAGTTCGGCGCTGACGTCGCCATCGGTTCGGCACAACGCTTCGGCGTGCCGCTGGGTTTCGGTGGCCCGCACGCTGCTTACTTCTCCACCAAAGATGCGTTCAAGCGCGACATGCCGGGTCGTCTGGTCGGTGTCTCGGTTGACCGTTTCGGCAAGCCGGCCCTGCGTCTGGCGATGCAGACCCGCGAGCAACACATCCGCCGCGAGAAGGCCACGTCGAACATCTGCACCGCCCAAGTGCTGCTGGCCAACATCGCCAGCATGTACGCCGTTTATCACGGCCCGAAAGGCCTGACCCAGATCGCCAATCGCGTGCATCACCTGACCGCAATCCTGGCCAAGGGCCTGACCGCGCTGGGCGCGCAAGTCGAGCAAATCAGTTTCTTCGACACCCTGACCGTCGCCACCGGCGCACACACTGCCGCGCTGCACGATAAGGCGCACGCCCAGCAGATCAACCTGCGCGTCATCGACGCCGAACGTCTGGGCCTGTCGGTCGACGAAACCACCACTCAGGCTGATATCGAAACCCTGTGGGGCCTATTCGCCGACGGCAAGACCCTGCCGGACTTCGCTGCGCTGGCCGCCTCGGTGCAGAGCACCATCCCTGCTGCGCTGCTGCGTCAGTCGCCGATCCTCAGCCACCCGGTGTTCAACCGTTATCACTCGGAAACCGAGCTGATGCGCTACCTGCGCAAACTGGCGGACAAGGACCTGGCACTGGATCGCACCATGATCCCGCTAGGCTCGTGCACCATGAAACTCAACGCCGCCAGCGAAATGATCCCGGTGACCTGGGCCGAATTCGGTGCCCTGCACCCGTTCGCCCCGGCCGCACAAAGCGCCGGTTACCAGCAACTGACCGATGAGCTGGAAGCGATGCTCTGCGCCGCCACCGGTTACGACTCGATCTCGCTGCAACCGAACGCCGGTTCGCAAGGTGAATACGCAGGTCTCCTGGCGATCCGCGCCTACCACCAGAGCCGTGGTGATGAACGCCGCGACATCTGCCTGATCCCGTCGTCGGCCCACGGCACCAACCCTGCCACCGCGCAAATGGCTGGTATGCGCGTCGTGGTCACCGCTTGCGATGCCCGTGGCAATGTCGACATTGAGGACCTGCGCGCCAAAGCCCTCGAGCACCGCGAACACCTCGCCGCACTGATGATCACCTACCCGTCGACCCACGGCGTGTTCGAAGAAGGCATCCGCGAAATCTGCGCGATCATTCACGACAACGGCGGCCAGGTGTACATCGACGGCGCCAACATGAACGCCATGGTCGGTCTCTGCGCACCGGGCAAGTTCGGCGGCGACGTCTCGCACCTGAACCTGCACAAAACCTTCTGCATCCCGCACGGCGGTGGCGGCCCGGGCGTCGGCCCGATTGGCGTCAAATCGCACCTGACCCCGTTCCTGCCGGGCCATGGCCAGATGGAACGCAAGGAAGGCGCGGTCTGCGCGGCACCGTTCGGCAGCGCGAGCATTCTGCCGATCACCTGGATGTACATCCGCATGATGGGTGGCGCCGGTCTGAAGCGCGCTTCGCAACTGGCGATCCTCAATGCCAACTACATCGCCCGTCGTCTCGAAGAGCACTACCCAGTGCTGTATTCGGGCAGCAATGGTCTGGTGGCGCACGAATGCATCCTCGACCTGCGTCCGCTGAAAGACAGCAGCGGCATCAGCGTCGATGACGTCGCCAAGCGCCTGATCGACTTCGGCTTCCACGCGCCGACCATGTCGTTCCCGGTCGCTGGCACGTTGATGATCGAGCCGACCGAAAGCGAATCCAAGGAAGAACTCGATCGCTTCTGTGACGCGATGATCCGCATCCGCGAAGAAATCCGCGCAGTGGAAAACGGCACGCTGGACAAGGAAGACAATCCACTGAAAAACGCCCCGCACACCGCAGCGGAACTGGTTGGCGAATGGACCCACCCGTACAGCCGCGAGCAGGCCGTGTACCCGGTCGCGTCGCTGATCGAAGGCAAATACTGGCCGCCGGTCGGACGCGTCGACAACGTCTTCGGCGATCGCAACCTGGTGTGCGCCTGCCCGTCGATCGAAAGCTACGCTTAATGGAATGTGGGGGCGGGTCACCTGTCCCTGTCTCCAGAACGCCACAAATCCCTGTGGGAGCTGGCTTGCCAGCGATGAGGGTGGATCAGTCTGCATATCTGTTGCCTGACACTCCGCCATCGCTGGCAAGCCAGCTCCACATGGAACGCATCAAGCTTTACGCTTCGCCAATCCCTATAACAAGAAACCGGAGAACCACTCATGTCGTTAAGCGTGTTCGACCTGTTCAAGATTGGCATCGGTCCCTCCAGTTCCCACACCGTCGGCCCGATGCGTGCGGCTGCGCGCTTTGCCGAGGGTTTACGCCGCGAAAACCTTTTAACCAGCACCGCCAGCGTGCGCGTTGAGCTGTACGGTTCGCTCGGCGCGACAGGCAAAGGCCACGGCAGCGACAAAGCCGTGCTGCTCGGCCTCGAAGGCGAACATCCAGATACCGTCGACACCGAAACCGTTGCCGCGCGGCTGCATGAGATTCGCGGCAATGGCCGACTGAATCTGCTCGGTGAACACAGCATCGCGTTCAACGAAAAAGAACACCTGGCGATGATCCGCAAACCGTTGGCCTATCACCCCAACGGCATGATCTTTCGCGCCTTCGACGCAGCGGGAATTCAGATCCGCAGCCGCGAGTACTACTCGGTCGGCGGTGGTTTCGTTGTCGATGAAGATGCCGCCGGCGCCGATCGCATCGTCGAAGACGCCACGCCACTGACCTTCCCGTTCAAAAGTGCCAAGGATTTGCTCGGTCATTGCGCCACCTATGGGCTGTCGATCAGCCAAGTGATGCTGACCAACGAAAGCGCCTGGCGTCCGGAAGCCGAGACCCGTGCCGGCCTGCTGAACATCTGGCAAGTGATGCAGGATTGCGTCGCTGCCGGCTGCCGCAACGAAGGCATTTTGCCGGGCGGTTTGAAGGTCAAACGCCGGGCGGCGGCGCTGCATCGGCAATTGTGCAAGAACCCGGAATCGGCGCTGCGCGATCCGCTGTCGGTGCTCGACTGGGTCAACCTTTATGCACTGGCGGTCAACGAAGAAAACGCCAACGGCGGGCGCGTGGTTACTGCGCCCACCAATGGCGCGGCGGGCATCATTCCGGCGGTGCTGCATTACTACATGCGTTTTATCCCCGGGGCGAATGACGACGGCGTCGTGCGCTTTCTGCTGACCGCTGCCGCAATCGGCATTCTCTACAAGGAAAACGCTTCGATCTCCGGCGCCGAAGTCGGCTGTCAGGGTGAAGTCGGCGTGGCCTGTTCGATGGCCGCCGGCGCCTTGTGCGAAGTGCTTGGCGGCAGCGTGCAGCAAGTCGAAAACGCTGCGGAAATCGGCATGGAACATAACCTCGGCCTGACCTGCGACCCGATTGGCGGCCTGGTGCAGGTGCCGTGCATCGAGCGCAACGCGATGGGCTCGGTGAAAGCCATCAACGCGGTGCGCATGGCCATGCGTGGCGACGGTCAGCATTTCGTCTCCCTCGACAAAGTCATCCGCACCATGCGCCAGACCGGCGCCGACATGAAAAGCAAATACAAGGAAACCGCTCGCGGCGGTTTGGCAGTCAACATTATCGAATGCTAATTAGCCCCTCTCCCTCCGGGAGAGGGCTGGGGTGAGGAACTCTTGATCTTGCCTCTCACCCGCAACCCACATTCAAAGGAGCCACGCATGTCCACCGAACAACTCTCGAAAACCCCGCTGCACGCACTGCACCTCGAACTCGGCGCACGCATGGTGCCGTTCGCCGGCTACGACATGCCCGTGCAATACCCGCTGGGCGTGATGAAAGAACACCAGCACACCCGCGAACAGGCCGGGTTGTTCGACGTTTCGCACATGGGCCAGATTCGCCTGACCGGTGCCAATGCAGCCCAAGCCCTGGAAACCCTGGTGCCGGTGGACATCATCGACCTGCCGGTGGGCATGCAGCGTTATGCGATGTTCACCAACGAAAGCGGCGGCATCCTCGATGACCTGATGGTCGCCAATCTGGGCAATGACGAGCTGTTCCTGGTGGTCAACGCCGCGTGCAAGGATCAGGATCTCGCGCATCTGCAAAAACACATCGGCGATCAGTGCACCATTACGGCGCTGTTCGAAGAGCGCGCCCTGCTCGCCCTGCAAGGTCCGGCAGCCGTCACGGTGCTGGCGCGTCTTGCGCCGGACGTGGCGAAGATGACTTTCATGCAGTTCAACCGTGTGTCGTTGCTGGGCGTGGACTGCTTTGTCAGCCGTTCGGGCTACACCGGTGAAGACGGTTTCGAAATCTCCGTCCCGGCCGCCGAAGCGGAAAAACTCGCCCGCGCCCTGCTCGCCGAACCAGAGGTCCAGGCCATTGGCCTCGGCGCCCGTGATTCGCTGCGTCTGGAAGCCGGCCTGTGCCTGTACGGCCATGACATGAACACCGAGACCACACCAATTGAAGCCAGCCTGCTCTGGGCGATCTCCAAGCCACGCCGCGCTGACGGCGCGCGGGCCGGCGGTTTCCCGGGCGCAGAGCCGATCTTCGCGCAGCAACAAAATGGTGTCGCACGCAAACGCGTCGGCCTGCTGCCCCAGGAACGCACCCCCGTGCGTGAAGGCGCAGAAATCGTCAACGAGACCGGCGAGATCATCGGTAGCGTCTGCAGCGGTGGCTTCGGTCCGACCTTGGGAGGACCATTGGCGATGGGTTACCTCGACAGCGCCTACGTTGCTCTCGACACTCCGGTGTGGGCCATCGTCCGTGGGAAAAAGGTGCAAATGCTTGTAAGCAAAATGCCATTTGTTCCACAACGCTACTATCGCGGCTGATCGACTGTTTCTATAAGTAACGCGATTGCGTTATACGTGCACTAATGTGTAACGCAATCGCCATAAAACAGTGCGTTTTTTAACATTCGTTTCGAATATGAACGGTGCTTATAACGTTTGCTGAAAATAGAGCCGGACAATCGTCTAAGACACAACTAGTTAACTGACGAACTGCCATGAAGGGCAGTAAAACCGGGGCCTTCGCAGGGCTTGTTTTTTCTCCCGTAGTTGGCGTAGAGTTTGTCCACTGTGTTTGCATGGGTCAGCTTGGAATCGTGACCTGGGCAGTAGCCTACAAGTTAGCTACATCCCGCTCGACGTCTTCTTACTCCTTGCAACCAGCTCCAGTACTCTTTCATGTGAAAGGGGCTGTCATCAATTTTATGCGTCAAAGGAAATAAGAAATGTCCACACGTCAGAGCGGTACCGTCAAGTGGTTTAACGACGAGAAAGGTTTTGGTTTTATCACTCCAGAAAGCGGTCCGGATCTGTTCGTACATTTCCGCGCCATTCAGGGCAACGGCTTCAAAAGTCTGAAAGAAGGCCAGAAAGTGACTTTCGTTGCTGTGCAAGGCCAGAAAGGCATGCAGGCTGACGAAGTACAAGCAGAAGCCTGATCTGCTGATACGAAAAAGCCCCTGATATTGATATCAGGGGCTTTTTTGTGCGCGCTAATCCGTAAACTGGCGCTTCCATTCACGCCTTGAGGCTGTCATGTCGAAACACCTGCTCACGCCGCAAGGGGACTTTCCTCCCGTTGCTCTCGGTCGTCGTCTGGCGGCGATGTTCTACGACTTCCTGCTGTGCACCGCCCTGCTGATCGTCACCGGATTCATCTACAAGCTGATCCAGGCCGCCATTGTCGGCGAAGAACGCCTGCGGGCGATGACCGATGCCGGCCAGCTCGATGGCGATCCGCTCTATTCCACGGTGCTGCTGCTGGTGCTGTTCGGCTTCTTCGCCAAGTTCTGGACCCACGGCGGGCAGACGCTCGGTATGCAGGTGTGGGGCATTCGCGTGCAGAACAACGACGGCACGGCCATCAGCCTGTGGCAGGCGCTGCTGCGCTTTATGGTGTCGATCGCGTCGTGGTTGTGTATCGGGCTGGGGTTCTTCTGGTCGCTGTTCGACAAGCAGAAACGCACCTGGCATGACATTTACTCGGATACCCGCGTGGTGCGGATCCCGAAGAAGAGCAAATAATTTCCATACTCAAGAGCCGGCCTGTGGTGAGGGGATTTATCCCCGTCCGGCTGCGTAGCAGTCGTAAAGAAGGACACGCGGTATCCCTGATATGCCGCGGTGTTTGATTTAGGGCGGCTTCGCCACCCAATGGGGATAAATCCCCTCACCACAGGGCTCACTTCTACAAGGGGGTACTCAGGCGTTACCGGCCAACTTCATCCGCGCAGCCTGGGTGAAGTCCAGCATGCGCTTCAGCGGGCGAATCGCCTGGGGAATCAGCGCCGGATCGACAAAGATCTCGTTGGTGCCTTCCTTCAAGCTCTTGAGGGTGCGCTCAAGGGTGTTCATGGCCATCCACGGGCAATGCGCGCAACTGCGGCAAGCCGCGCCGTTACCGGCAGTAGGCGCTTCGATGAAGACCTTGTCCGGGCACAGCTGCTGCATCTTGTAGAAGATGCCACGGTCGGTGGCGACGATCAGGGTCTTGTTCGGCAGGCTTTGCGCGGCGGCGATCAACTGGCTGGTGGAACCGACCGCGTCCGCCAGCTCGATCACCGAAGTCGGCGACTCGGGATGCACCAGAATCGCTGCGTCCGGGTACAGCGCCTTCATGTCCTCGAGCTGCTTGGACTTGAACTCTTCATGGACGATGCAGGCACCGTCCCAAAGCAGCATGTCGGCACCGGTCTTGCGCTGAATGTAAGTGCCCAGGTGCTTGTCCGGACCCCAGATGATCGTCTCGCCGTTATCCATCAGGCTTTCGACAATTTCCAGTGCACAGCTCGATGTCACCACCCAGTCAGCCCGAGCCTTAACGGCGGCGGAGGTGTTGGCGTAAACCACCACGGTGCGTTCCGGATGCTGATCGCAGAACGCCGAGAACTCGTCGAAGGGGCAACCCAGGTCCAGCGAGCAGGTCGCCTCCAGGGTTGGCATCAGCACGCGTTTTTCCGGGTTGAGAATTTTTGCCGTCTCGCCCATGAATTTCACGCCGGCGACCACCACGGTCTTGGCCGGGTGAGCATTGCCGAAGCGGGCCATTTCCAGGGAGTCGGAAACACAGCCGCCGGTCTCTTCGGCCAGGGCCTGAATCACCGGATCGCAATAGAAGTGAGCCACGAGCACCGCGTCCTGAGCCTTGAGCTCGGCAGCGATGGCGGAACGGTAATAAGCCTCCTCCTCTGCCGTCAGCGGTTTAGGCTGCTTGGCGTCGAGGTGGGCTTGAACCAGAAGGCGTTCGGAAATCTGCGTCATGTTCGCAAGACCTGCAGGCGCATTCGCGCGAAAGTCGAGTATACACCCGGCTCCGGACCGCTAGAGGGTACCGCCGGGAGAGTGAGTATCATCAGGCACGGGACAGCGTTGAAGCTGCGCAAGGCTACAGAATATCCCGTTGATACAAAAGATGAATCTGACCTGTGTCAGGTCGGGCTGCGCTGAAACATCGAACGCCGAATGGCAGGCAAAAAAACCCGGAAATCCTCACTTTCGTGGGCCTTCCGGATTTTCTAAACCGCCAAATATGGTGGGTCGTGTGGGATTCGAACCTACGACCAATTGGTTAAAAGCCAACTGCTCTACCAACTGAGCTAACGACCCGCTGTGTGGTGGCGCGTATAATACTGATTTTTAAGGACTATTCAACACCTTTTTTGAAAAAATCAAAAATAAGGGGTTGGATCGTCCACACCAGCTGCCGCGAAGCCTTCTGCACGCAGGCGGCAGCTGTCGCACTTGCCGCAGGCGCGGCCGTCATCATCGGCCTGATAGCAGGAAACGGTCAGGCCATAATCCACGCCGAGCTTCACCCCAGCCTGGACGATCTGCGCCTTGCTGAGGTTTTGCAGTGGCGCCTGAATGCGGAAGCCATTGCCTTCCACGCCCGCTTTGGTGGCCAGGTTGGCCATGCGCTCGAACGATTCGATGAACTCGGGACGGCAGTCCGGGTAGCCGGAATAATCCACCGCGTTGACGCCGATGAAGATGTCGCGGGCGCCGAGCACTTCGGCCCAACCCAATGCCAGCGACAGGAACACGGTGTTGCGCGCCGGTACGTAAGTCACCGGAATGCCTTCACCGAGCTCTTCCGGGATGTCGATGCTGGTGTCGGTCAGCGCCGAGCCGCCCATGCCATTGAGGTTCAGCCCGATAACCTTGTGCTCGACCACACCCAGATCGCGAGCCACGCGGGCGGCAGCGTGCAACTCGGCATGCGAGCGCTGGCCGTAATCGAAACTCATGGTGTAGCAGGCATAGCCTTCGGCGCGAGCCATCGCCACCACGGTGGCCGAGTCGAGGCCGCCGGACAGCAGGATGACTGCACGTTTTTCGGTAGTGTTCAGTTGTTCAGTCATCTCAGCGCCCCGGCTCGTCGTTCCAAAGATATTTATGCAGCTGCAATTGCAGGCGTACCGGCAGATTGTCCGCCACCACCCAATCTGCCAACTCGCGGGCATTGAGATCGTGGTGACTTGGCGAAAACAGCACTTCGCCGGCGCGCTGATCGAGACCGTACTGGATCAGTTTGGAAACCGCCCAGTCATAGTCTTCCCGCGAGCAGATGACAAACTTCACCTGATCGTGGCGGGTCAGCAGTTCGATGTTCTCGTAACGGTTGCGGTGGGCTTCTTTCGAGCCCGGCGTTTTCAGATCGACGACGCGACTGACACGCGGATCGACAGCCGAAACGTCAAGGGCGCCGCTGGTTTCCAGCGACACCTCGTAGCCGGCATCACACAACCGCTCAAGCAAAGGAATGGCGTTTGGCTGAGCCAATGGCTCACCGCCGGTGACACAAACGTAGCGCGGACGATATCCAGCCACTTGCTCAAGGATATCGTCGAGGGTGCGGACGGTGCCGCCACTGAACGCATAAGCGCTGTCGCAGTACTGGCAACGCAACGGGCAACCGGTCAGGCGCACGAAAACCGTGGGCAGCCCGGCAGTCCGAGTTTCACCCTGCAACGAGTAGAAAACTTCGGTGATTCTCAATGTGTCTTGCATAGTCGCCACGGGCGTAACAGCTAAACAGGCTGTCCGCCTCCGTCAGGCACTTCAGGCAATCCCGCCAACGCGTAGACCGCAAGAAGCGTGTTTCAGAAAAAGGGCGTGAATTCTAACGAAAAAACCCGCGACAAGCGCGGGTTTCTTCAAAACACGGATGAACCGGCTTACATGCGCTGTAGATCACGCTGGGCCAACTGCGCAGCAGACGTGCCCGGATATTGGGACACCACCTGCTGCAGAATGCCTTTGACCTTGTCGGTGTGACCGAGGCGGCGTTCTACGTCAGCCAGTTTGTACAGCGAGTCCGGCACCTTGTTGTGCTTGGGATACAGCTGCGAAACCTTCGCGAAGGCCTGACCCGCACCTTGCAGATCACCCTTGGCCAGGTTCACTTCGCCCAACCAGTACTGAGCGTTGCCCGCGTACTGGCTGTTCGGGTATTTACGCAGGAAAGCGGCGAAGGCCTGGCTGGCCTTGTCGAAATCCTTGGCTTTGATCAGGTCGAAAGCGGCATCGTAATACAGCTTTTCCTTGGCCGGATCAGCCGGTTCGCTACCCGCAGCAGGGGCTTGGGCGGCCGTAGCAGCACCCGCGCCTGCGGCAGCACCGGCAGCAGCACTTGCGTCGCTACCGGCAGAAGAATTCTCGGGAGTCGCGGCTGGTGCAACGCCGGATCCTATGCGCCGATCAAGATCCTGGTATCGCTCCAGGGATTCCTGCTTCATGCGCGCAACCTGATTCTGCAGTTCTTCGATCACGCCTTGCTGGCGCGAGATCTGATCCTGCATCTGTTGCAATTGGTTGAACAGCATGCCTTGTGCCGAGGCAGGGGCCGAAGCCGCTCCCCGGCATAGGCGCCGTTCGTACCGTAACCCGCAGGCGGATAACTGCTCCCGCTATTGTTATAACCGGAGTTGTCATCGACCACAGGAACCGCAGCCCACGCCGCAAGCGGCGCGAGGCTGAGAGCCAGAACAGTTACAGCACGACGGCACGTTCGCATATCGAATTACTTACGCAGTTCGACGCGACGGTTCTGGGCCCAGGACTGCTCGTCGTTGCCGGTAGCAACTGGACGCTCTTCGCCGTAGGAAACCAGTTCCAGCTGAGCTGGGGAAACACCTTGCAGTACCAGGTAGCGCTGAACGGCTTTCGCACGACGCTCGCCCAGTGCCATGTTGTACTCACGAGTACCACGTTCGTCGGTGTTGCCTTCCAGAACAACGCGAGCGCCGTTTGCTTTCAGGTCTTTGGCGTGAACGTCCAGAGCGCGCATGGCTTCTGGCTTCAGGTCCGAGCTGTCGTATTCGAAGTAGAAGGTGGTGATTGCGCGCAGAGCAGCTTCTTCGCTCAGGGAGCCGTCAACGGCACCAGTGTTTGCGCCGTAACCAGCGTTTGGATCAACAGCGCCTTCACCGGCGTTGTCGCCGCCTTTGGACGAGCAACCTACAGCTACAGCCATGGCCAGAGCCAGCGCAGCAAATTTACCAAACTTCAGCATTTCCATCGTGAAACTCCTAATGAACCCCAGTGTGTTAAGTAAAACGTGTAGCGCCCGCTCACTTCAGGTAAGGGGACCAGGACGGTTCTCTGACTTCGCCTTGAGCGGTAGGAAGCGGGAGCCTCACGCGCCCATTAATGGACACGAGCATCAAGACTCCCGGCCCTGTTGGCGGGTGGCGTAGATTACCATGGTGCCGTTGGGCGCAACAGTAGGTGACTCGTCCAGAGTGCTATCAGTGAGGATCTTTACACTACCCCGCTGCAGATCCTGAGCTGCCACCTTGAAATTGGTGAAGCCATCCTGACGATGAATCATCACCAAAGTCTTTTCATCAGCCGAAAGTTTCGGGTTGGCGTTGTAGTTGCCCACGAACGTCACACGCTCGGCACCACCGCCACCGACGCTGGTTTTATAGATTTGCGGCTTGCCGCCACGGTCCGAGGTGAAATAGATGGTCGAGCCATCCTTGCCCCAGAACGGTTCGGTATTGATGCCCTGGCCGTTGGTTACGCGGCTGATCTGACGCGAACCGAGGTTCATCACGTAGATGTCCGGGTTACCGTCTTTCGACAGCACGAACGCCAGGCGATTGCCGTCCGGCGACCAGGCTGGCGCGCCGTTGAGGCCTTCGAAGTTGGTGATCTGCTCACGGCGACCGGTGTCGATGTTCTGCATGAAGATACGCGGACGCTTCTGCTCGAACGACACGTAGGCGATACGCTTGCCGTCCGGTGCAAAACGCGGCGACAGGATCGGCTCGCGCGATTGCAGCAGAGTCACTGCGCGCGCGCCGTCGTAGTCGGAGCGTTGCAGGGTGTAGCGCGTATTCTTCTCGGAGAAACGCTCAGCCGTCACATACAGCAGGCGAGTCGAGAAGGCACCTTCAATGCCGGTCAGTTTCTGGAACGACTGATCGGAGATGAAGTGCGCCATGTCACGGATCTGGTCGGTCGTACCGGACACACTGCCGTCAGCCACTTTCTGTTCGGTGGCGACGTTGAACAGTGCCCACTGCACCTGCAGGCGACCGCCCGCTGGAGCGATGCTGCCGACCATCATGTACTGAGCACCCACCGCCTTCCAGTCACGGAAAATGATTTCGCTCGGCTGGCTTGGCTGGCTGATCATGTTGGCTTTCGGAATCGGCGAGTAATAGCCCGAGTTGCGCAAATCGTTGCCAATGATTTCAGCCATGTCATCCGGCAGCACGGCGCCGCCCTGCATGCCGAACGGTACGACGGCGATCGGAGTAGCCCGATCGCTGCCGCTGGTGACCAGAATGTTCTTTTCATCTGCCGCCGCGATCCCTGCCATGCAGCAGATCACGACCAGCATTCCTCGAAGAAGGTTTCTCACAAGGCTAGATCCTCAGGTGTGAATGTCATCTTGAATGAACGATACGGAGCGAAATCGCTCGGCTTCATTCCCTGCATTTCTGTCAAACGTCCAATATTCTTCACTGCCGCGACTGCCGAAGCATCGAACGGACCGTCACCGCTGGACTTGGCCACGCTGACCGAAGTCACCGTGCCGTCCGGCAACATGCCGATTTGCAGCACGACCGTCATGCCTTTGCGCGCCGAAGGAGGACGAGCCCAGCCTTCTGCTGCGCGAGCGCGAATCAGGTCATCGAAACTGCCGGCAACCTCGTCACCCTGCTCATCGGCCAGGGCCTGCTGACGCTGCGGCGTGTCGGAAAGCAGATCTGCCAGGGCCTGGGCCTTTTTGTCTTCGGCGGATTTGCGTGCCGCTTCCTGCGCTTTCTTCTTCGCAGCATCGGCAGCAGCTTTCTTCTTCGCGTCTTCGGCG
Source organism: Pseudomonas sp. B21_DOA (assembly GCA_030544685.1). Lineage (NCBI taxonomy): Bacteria > Pseudomonadati > Pseudomonadota > Gammaproteobacteria > Pseudomonadales > Pseudomonadaceae > Pseudomonas > Pseudomonas sp. B21_DOA. Next base: position 5,517,122 of record CP086683.1, read on the forward strand.
ACTTTCTTCTTCGCCTCTTCAGCTTCAGCTTTCTTCTTGGCGTCTTCGGCGGCTTTCTTCTTCGCGTCTTCGACGATCTTCTTCTTGGCTTCTTCGGCAGCGGCTTTCTTCGCCTCTTCCTCAGCAGCCTTCTTCGCTTCGTCTTCGGCCTTCTTCTTGGCTATATCAGCCAATTGTTTCTCTTCGGCCTTTTTCGCTTCGGCTTTCTTCGCGTCGTCGGCTTTCTTGGCTTCATCAGCCTTTTTCGCTTCGTCCGCTTTCTTCGCCTCGTCGGCCTTCTTGGCTTCCTCGGCCTTTTGAGCCGCTTCCTCTTTCTTTTGTTCCGCCGCCTTCACCGCTTCCTGCTCGATCTTTTTCTGTTCCATCTGTTCGACTTCGGTCTGGCGCGCGGCGGATTTCTTCGCCTCACCCGCAATCTTCTGATTGGTCTGGGTGGTCGCCTGACTTTTCGATTTCAGCTGGTACAGAGTCGCCTGAACGATCGGCTTGGCCGGCGGCAGTTCGGGCGTGAAGGCAAAACTGACGAACAGCATCCCGAACACCAGCACGTGCAGGACGATTGCCAGAACACTAGGCCAGAAGTAGCTTTCCGAGGCGGACGGCTCTCGCTGTTGCTGCATCAGGGGCCTCGGTAATCAGACCAACGTTACCGACCCCGGCTTTCTGCAACCCGCCCATGGCGCCCATGACGGCGCCGTAGTCGACAGTCTTGTCGCCGCGAATGAATACCTGGGTGCGTTTGCCGCCCTCGGTGCCAGCGCGAATGATCTTGGTCACCGCGTCAGTCATTTGCGGCAGGGTCATGGCCCTGTCCTGTTGCTTCTCGGTGTCGACTTCGCTGCCAAGGTTCCAGTAGTAGGTCTTGTCAGCCTTGATCGAAATGGTCAGGACCTGGGTGTTGTTGTCCTGCGGCAAGGCTTCGCTGGAAACCTTGGGCAGATCAACTTTCACGCCCTGATTGAGCATCGGCGCGGTCACCATGAAGATGACCAGCAGCACCAACATCACGTCGATGTAGGGCACCACGTTCATCTCGGCGACCGGCTTGCGCTTTTTGCGAGCTCGAGCGATTAAAGCCATCGGGAAATACCTGCTTATTCTTCGCTGGTGTGCACTTTGCGGTGCAGGATCGCCTGGAATTCATCGGCGAAGGTGTAATAGCGGCCAAGCAAGGTTTCGCTGCGCGCAGCAAAACGGTTGTAAGCGATGACCGCTGGGATCGCAGCGAACAGGCCGATCGCCGTGGCGATCAGCGCTTCGGCGATACCCGGAGCTACGGTGGCGAGGGTCGCCTGCTGAGCACTGGCCAGACCGCGGAAAGAGTTCATGATCCCCCACACGGTACCGAACAGGCCGATGTACGGACTGACCGAACCAACAGTGGCGAGGAACGGCAGGCTCTGCTCGAGTTTCTCTTCTTCGCGGGAGATGGCGACGCGCATGGCACGAGCGACACCTTCCATCACCGCTTCAGGATCGACGCCTGGCTGCTGACGCAGACGGGAGAATTCCTTGAAACCCGCACGGAAGATCTGCTCCACGCCCGAATCCGGATCAGGGTTGCTGCCGGCCTGACGGTACAGTTTGGACAGGTCGATACCCGACCAGAAGCGCTCCTCGAAGCTCTCCAGGGCGCGTCGACCGGCACGCAGCAAATTGCTGCGCTGAAAGATCATGATCCATGAGGTCACCGATGCGGCCACCAGGGTCAACATTACCAACTGCACCACGATGCTGGCATTGCTGACCAGGCTCCACATGGAGGAATGGTCGACGACGTTAGCTTCCACGCTTTATCTCCTGCTTTGAGTGTGTACCCGGACCGACCGCGTCGGCGAAGGCCGCACGCAGGTCTTCGGGAAGGGCCCGGGGTTTCAAACTGTCGGTGCGCACGCAGGCCACCAAAAACTGCCCTTCGCAGAGCAGCACATTATCCGTGGCCCGCCTGACCTGCTGTTTGAAGCGCAGGCTGGCACGGTTCAATTCGGTTACATCAGCGCTTACCAGCAGTTCGTCGTCCAGTCGCGCCGGCGCGTGGTAGCGCGCTTCGCTGGAATGCACGACGAACAACAGGTCCTCTGCGGCCAGCTGCGATTGGGCAAAGCCCAGTTCCCGTAGCCGTTCGGTTCGAGCCCGTTCCATAAACTTGAGGTAATTAACGTAATACACGATGCCGCCCGCATCGGTGTCCTCGTAATAAACGCGACAACGATGTGCGAACGGCTCAAGCCCGTTTTGCGCGCGCATACTCTAGTGCTTACTCCTCAGGTTGCCAATCCGGCCAGACAACTGTTTTTCGTGGTTTCAAAGCTTTAACGCAAAAGTACCGTCGTCTGACAGTACAAACCCTGAATAAATCACCAGCAAATGTGTATCAATCGTCGACGGCGTCGAGAAACTCGTCTGCCACGGGCATCTCGCCCATGCGTGACGGAACATTCAAACCGAAATGCAGATAGGCATGGCGCGTCACCACCCTGCCTCGTGGCGTGCGCATGATATAGCCCTGCTGGATCAGATAAGGCTCGAGCACGTCTTCAATGGTGTGGCGCTCTTCACTGATCGCCGCCGCCAGACTGTCGATCCCCACCGGACCGCCGTCGAACTTCTCGATCATGGTCAGCAGCAGGCGCCGATCCTGGTGATCGAAACCGTGTTCGTCGACATCCAGCAGGTTCAGCGCCAGATCCGCCACCGCTTTGGTGATATGACCCTTGGCGCGGACCTCGGCGAAGTCGCGTACTCGGCGCAGCAGACGGTTGGCAATTCGCGGGGTGCCACGGGCGCGACGGGCGATCTCGAACGAACCTTCCGGGTCCAGCGGCAGACCCAGAATGGCCGCTGAACGGCTGACGATTGTTGCCAGATCCGCCGTGCTGTAGAACTCCAGGCGCTGGACGATACCGAAGCGATCACGCAACGGGTTGGTCAGCATGCCGGCGCGGGTGGTGGCGCCGACCAGGGTGAACGGCGGCAGATCAAGTTTGATCGAACGCGCCGCCGGCCCTTCGCCGATCATGATGTCGAGCTGGAAATCTTCCATCGCCGGATACAGCACTTCTTCAACGATCGGCGACAGACGATGAATTTCGTCGATGAACAGCACGTCGTGCGGCTCGAGATTGGTCAGCAACGCGGCCAGATCACCCGGACGTTCCAGCACTGGTCCGGAGGTGCTCTTGATCGACACGCCCATTTCCTGGGCAATGATGTTGGCCAGCGTGGTCTTGCCCAGCCCCGGCGGGCCGAAGATCAAAGTGTGATCAAGGGATTCGCTACGGCCCCGGGCAGCCTGGATAAACAGTTCCATCTGCTCGCGCACGGTCGGCTGGCCAATGTAATCGGCCAGGCTGACCGGGCGGATGGCCCGATCCTGGACTTCTTCGCGCTCGCGCGGGCTGTGCGCGGCGGCGATCAGACGATCAGCTTCAATCACTTAAATCATTCCCTTCAGAGCTCGGCGGATCAGATCTTCGCTGCTCAGATTCTTGTCTTTGATCGCGGAAATCGCCTTGCTCGCTTCCTGCGGCTTGTACCCCAGCGAGATCAGCGCACTGACCGCATCAGTCTCGGCGCTGTTGACCGGCGCCGGCCCATCGGGCTGATTCGGCACCAGCGCGAACATCGCCGGCGACGTTTCCCAAGCCTTGAAGCGGTCTTTCAATTCGACCAGCAGACGCTCGGCGGTCTTCTTGCCAACCCCGGCACCTTGGTCAGCGCCGAAGTATCCTGAGACTGCACGCAGCGCACCAGTTCATCGACTTCCAGGCTCGACATCAATGCCAGCGCCAGTTTCGGGCCTACGCCGTTGAGACGAATCAGTTCGCGGAAAAAGTCTCGCTCACGCTTGCCGGCAAAGCCATAGAGCAATTGCGCATCCTCGCGTACGACCAAATGGGTGTGCAGGGTCAGCGGTTCACCGACCGACGGCAACCGATAAAGGGTGGTCATCGGCACTTCCACCTCATAGCCGAGGCCATTCACATCGAGAATCAGGTGCGGCGGCTGTTTCTCAGCCAAGGTGCCGCGCAAGCGTCCAATCACGTTTTGAATCCTTGAGCGCTGGCCAGCCGTGGGCTGGCGACGATTGAAGGTGGCTTGCGCGCCGGCAACACAGGCACCAGAGAGCCACTTTCAGGAAAATTGATGCTGATGCTATCAGAGACGCAGGCGCCCGCCACGACTGCGTGCGGTTCCCAGACCGTGCGGCAGAAGGCTCGAGCGTGTATGCGCATGGCAAATGGCGATAGCGAGGGCGTCGGAGGCGTCGATTTGCGGCTTGCTGGTCAATTTGAGCATGTGCATGACCATCATCTGCACCTGCTCTTTATTGGCCGCGCCCGTGCCGACCACGGCCTGTTTGACTTGGGTAGCGGTGTATTCGGCGATTTCCAGGCACTCTTCGGCGCCGGCGACGATGGCCGCGCCGCGCGCCTGACCGAGCTTCAGCGCCGAGTCGGCGTTTTTCGCCATGAACACCTTTTCGATGCCCATGGTCACCGGGCCGTAGGTCTTGATTATTTCGCGCACGCCGCGATAGACGATTTGCAGACGCTCATGCAGTTCGCCGGAGCCGGTGCGAATGCAGCCCGAAGCCACATAGATGCAGCCGCCGCGCCCGGTATCGCGAACGATCCCGTAACCGGTAATGCGCGAACCGGGGTCGATACCAAGAATTAAAGTCATAACGCCTGCAGATTCATAAAACGATTTACCTGACAGCCAATAGCAAATGTGGGAGCGAGCCTGCTCGCGAAGGCGGTATGTCAGCAGATACAGGTGCTGAATGACACACCGCTTTCGCGAGCAGGCTCGCTCCCACAGGGAAGACTAGTCGCTTATCAGCCAAGCTGAGCGGCGACGTCTTCCGGGATGTCCGCGTTAGAGTAGACGTTCTGCACGTCATCCAGGTCCTCAAGCATGTCGATCAGCTTGAGCACCTTCTCCGCACCTTCCAGATCCAGCTCGGCACTGGTGGTTGGCTGCATGACGATTTCCGCGTCGTCGCCCTTGAACCCGGCCGCTTCCAGCGCGTTGCGTACCGCATAGAAACCGGTGAACGAGGTAAACACGTCGATCGAACCGTCTTCGTGGGTAACCACGTCATCGGCATCCGCTTCCAGCGCCGCTTCGGTCAGTGCGTCTTCATCGACGCCCGGGGCGAAGCTGATCTGGCCCTTGCGCTCGAACAGATACGCCACCGAACCGTCGGTGCCGAGGTTCCCGCCACACTTGCTGAACGCATGACGCACGGCTGCGGCGGTACGGTTGCGGTTATCGGTCATGCATTCGACCATGACCGCGACGCCGCCAGGGCCGTAACCCTCGTAGGTCAGCTCTTCAACGTTGTCCGCTTCGGTGGCACCGGCACCGCGCGCGACGGCGCGGTCGATGATGTCGCGACTCATGTTCGCGCTCAACGCCTTGTCCAGAGCCAGGCGCAAACGCGGGTTGGAACCCGGATCACCGCCACCCTGACGGGCCGCAACGGTCAGTTCACGGATCCACTTGGTGAAGATCTTGCCCCTTTTGGCATCCTGACGTTCTTTGCGGTGCTTGATGTTTGCCCACTTGGAATGACCTGCCATAACTTGCTCCGAATGCTCTTTGAAACCTTGCCCGCCCTGCTGGTGCAGCGGCCGGCAATTGAAAAATTCGACCTGAGAAAGAAAAAGGCGCATCCGAAGATGCGCCTTCAGGCCCGTCTTACTCAGCCTTTGGCGTTTCGCGCAGGCGAATATGCAGCTCGCGCAATGCCTTGGCATCCACTACGCCCGGAGCCTGCGTCATCACGTCGGCAGCACTCTGGGTTTTCGGGAAGGCGATCACTTCACGGATCGACTGGGCGCCGGTCATCAGCATCACCAGACGGTCCAGACCGAAGGCCAGACCACCGTGCGGCGGTGCACCGTACTTCAGCGCGTCGAGCAGGAAGCCGAACTTCTCTTCCTGTTCCGCTTCGTTGATGCCCAGCAGGCGGAATACCGCTTGCTGCATTTCCTTGCGGTGAATACGGATCGAACCGCCGCCCAGCTCGGTGCCGTTCAACACCATGTCGTACGCACGGGACAGTGCGCCGGCCGGGTTGGCTTCGAGTTCCTGTGGGGTGCACTTCGGTGCGGTGAACGGGTGGTGCAGCGCCGAGAAGCTACCGTCGTCGTTCTCTTCGAACATCGGGAAGTCAACGACCCACATTGGGGCCCACTCGCAGGTCAGCAGCTTGAGGTCGTGACCGAGCTTGATCCGCAGCGCGCCCAAGGCTTCGCTGACGATCTTGGCCTTGTCGGCACCGAAGAACACGATATCGCCATCGACTGCGCCAACGCGATCGAGGATCACGTTGAGCTTGTCTTCAGGAATGTTCTTCACGATCGGCGATTGCAGACCTTCAACACCGGCAGCACGCTCGTTGACCTTGATGTACGCCAGGCCCTTGGCACCGTAGATGCCGACGAACTTGGTGTAATCGTCGATCTGCTTGCGCGGCATGCTCGCCCCGCCTGGAACGCGCAGTGCGGCGATGCGGCACTTCGGATCGTTGGCCGGGCCGCTGAACACCTTGAATTCAACTTCTTTGAGCTGGTCGGCAACGTCAACCAGTTCGAGTGGAATACGCAGGTCCGGCTTGTCCGAACCGTAGCGGCGCATGGCTTCTTCGAAAGTCATGTGCGGGAATTCGCCGAATTCCAGATTCAGCACTTCCTTGAACAGGTTGCGGATCATCTGCTCGGTCAGGCCCATGATCTCTTTTTCATCGAGGAAACTGGTCTCGATGTCGATCTGGGTGAATTCCGGCTGACGGTCGGCACGCAGGTCTTCGTCACGGAAGCATTTGGCGATCTGGTAGTAACGGTCGAAGCCGGCCACCATCAGCAGTTGCTTGAACAGCTGCGGCGATTGCGGCAGGGCGAAGAACGAACCGGCGTGGGTACGGCTCGGCACCAGATAGTCCCGCGCACCTTCCGGGGTGGCCCGGGTCAGGATCGGAGTTTCGACATCGAGGAAACCGTTTTCGTCGAGGAAGCGGCGGATGCTGGTGGTCATGCGCGAACGCAGACGCAGCTTCTCGGCCATCTCCGGACGACGCAGGTCGAGGAAGCGATAGCGCAGGCGGGTTTCTTCGCCGACGTCGGAGAACTCGTTGAGCGGGAACGGCGGGGTTTCCGACTCGTTCAGCACTTCCAGTTCATAACCCAGCACTTCGATCATGCCCGAGGCCATGTTGGCGTTGGTCGCACCGGCCGGACGCAGACGCACCTTGCCGGTGATTTTCACAACGTATTCGCTGCGCACGCGATCGGCGGCGGCGAAGCTCTCGGCACGATCCGGATCGAACACCACCTGGGCCAGACCATCACGATCACGGATGTCGAGGAAAATCACCCCGCCGTGATCGCGGCGACGGTGAACCCATCCGCAAAGGGTAATTTCCTGGCCTTCCAGGCTTTCGTTCAGTTGGCCGCAATAGTGGCTGCGCATCATGGTGTGGTTCGCTTCTCGTAATTCGAAATTCGGTGGAGTAACTGTCGCCTTCAAGCAAGGCGGCCACTCACGCGTGTCGTTCGTTCAGGGTTTGAACCCTAGTCAGCTTTGTCGCCACCGGCCAGATTCTTCTTGGCTCCGGTCTTGAAATCGGTCTCGTACCAACCGTTGCCGCTGAGGCGAAAACCCGGCATGGACAGCTGCTTCTTCAGTTCGGGCGCCTGGCAGGCAGGGCAGTCGACCAACGGTGCGTCGCTGATCTTCTGAATGGCTTCCAACTGATGACCACAGGAAGCACATTGGTAATCGTACATTGGCATGGGGGTGTCTCGGCGATCAGATTGCTGCCGCGCGCAGGGCTTTGCGGCGAAAGCGCGGGATTATATCGATTAAATGCGGGCTGTGCAGCCGTAACACTGCACAGCCCACAACCTCATTGCAACCGCCGTTTCAGCGCGAAACGGCGGGTGCGAGTTCTTTGATCCCGTTCATGACACAAACCACCCGTACCAGCGCACTGAAATTCTTCACCCCGCCGTGACGCAGATGCACCTCACGGTCGACATGGGACAACAGTGTGCTGATCGAACAATGATTGGCCTCGGCCATGCCGCCGAGGATGTTCCAGTAGACCTGCTCGAGTCGCAGGCAGGTCGCAAATCCGTTGAGGCGAATCGATCGCGATAACGGCCGGATCAGATTCATGTCGAACTCGCTGACAAACGGATCGACTTTTATAACGTGCCGCGAAGCCGACATCCTGTCGCTTCGCCTGTCTCCTTCTACCATAGCGTTGACACTCCTTTGCCATGACTGCTGATTTATAAGGCAACATCCTGCGCCTTCATAAAAACTCAGTGACAAAGTTATCGCCATACGACTTGTTGACCAGCCTCGTAGGATAAGCCAACGACAATAGTAAGAGTCTGGACAGCGTGCGGACGACCTCAAGCCGTCCGCAGCGGCCGGGTCACTCCTCGAGCAGCGCGCGCAGCATCCACGCGGTTTTTTCGTGCACCTGCATGCGCTGAGTCAACAGGTCAGCGGTCGGCTCGTCGCTGACCTTGTCCAGCAGCGGGAAGATACCGCGTGCGGTACGGGTCACCGCTTCCTGGCCCTCGACCAACTGCTTGATCATGTCTTCGGCGCTCGGCACACCGACTTCTTCCTTAATAGAAGAAAGACGCGCGTAGGTCGCGTAGGCGCCCGGTGCCGGGAAGCCCAACGCACGGATACGCTCGGCGATTGAGTCGACGGCCAACGCCAGTTCGTTGTACTGCTCCTCGAACATCAAATGCAGCGTGCGGAACATCGGGCCGGTGACGTTCCAGTGAAAGTTATGGGTTTTCAGATACAGCACGTAGGTGTCCGACAGCAGTCGCGACAGCCCTTCGACGATGGATTTGCGGTCTTCTTCACTGATACCGATATCAATGGCCATGCTTACCCCCTAACAATGAGTGAATTCATCCAGCAGGTTCGCCCCCACTTTAGCAAGGCAAGCGCCGGCTCGCAGCTATGAATCGGTGACCTGACTGCGACAAATCGACCGTTTCCCTGCCGCTGGCCGGGCTGATTTGAGTAGCCGCAGGCTTTGCTGTTAAATAGGCAGTGTGTCGCCATGCCCTATTTTCCGGGGTGTTGCGCATAGGCTGATGCCGTGTACGTGTCCACCGCCTCTTATTTTGTCCTGAAGCGAACCGTGCGCCTTCAGCTCTTCCTTGTGAGCCGTCATAACGTGAGCCAATCAAAATGTTGAAAATCGTCCACCTGCTAATGGGCGCAGCAGCCTTGCTGCTGTCGTTCATACCCAGCCTGAAAGCCGAAGCCGCTCCTTACCTGCAACAGCCCGATGCACTTTACCTGGCCTTTTTCGGCCTGCTGAACCTGGTCATCGCTCCAGTGATTCCTTACTGGAACAAAGGCCCGCGCCAGCATCTGCAAAATCTGGTCAGCGCCCTTCTGGTACTGACCGTCGTCCTGCAAACCTTGACCCTGATCGCGCCGATGCCGGTTATCGCTGGCCAGCCGGCCGTATTGTTCAGCCTGGTCATTGCGCTGGTTGCCGTGCTGCTGCACCTGGCCATCAGCTTCTACAAATCGTCACCGGCCGCTGCGCCGACTACCTATGACATGAGCAATCGCGATACCGGCACCGTGAAGTGGTTCAACACTTCCAAGGGTTTCGGTTTTATCTCCCGGGATTCCGGTGACGATATTTTCGTGCACTTTCGCGCCATTCGTGGCGAAGGCCATCGCGTCCTGGTCGAAGGCCAGCGCGTCGAGTTCTCGGTGATGAACCGCGACAAAGGCCTGCAAGCCGAGGACGTGATCGCCGCCCTGCCGCGTCGCTGATCCAAAGCAAAAAAACCGCGAACAGCCTGGCTGCTCGCGGTTTTTTTATGCCTGCCGAATGGCTCAGTAATGTGGCGGCGGCGCGTCTTCTTCAAAGGCACCGAACTGCCCGACCATTTCTTCGTGACGCTTGATCAGCGCTTCCATCTGCAATTGCAGGCGCTCGATGACTTTCTGCTGGGCCACCAGCACATCGTTCAATGCCTGAATGGTGTCATCCTGAAAGGCCAGACGGCTTTCCAGATCGGTTACGCGCTCTTCAAGGCTCATGACTCAGCCCTCCACAAAGGTGAATTCTTCAGTCAGCACCAGACGCAAGCGCTCGCGAATGGCTGCTACCTGTTCCGCGCTGTACGGCTTGGCCGGATGCCTGCCCCAGACCGGCGCCGGCCACGCAGCATCATCGCGTTTGCGCACGATGACATGCATGTGCAGTTGGCTGACAACGTTACCCAGCGTTGCGACGTTCAGCTTGTCAGCGTCGAACGAATCCTTGAGCAACTCGGCCAGCGTGGTGGTTTCCTGCCAGAGCAGCTGCTGATCGGCGACATCCAACTGAAACAACTCGCTTATATCCTCGCGGCGAGGCACCAGGATGAACCACGGGTAATTGCTGTCGTTGGACAGCAACAGCCGGCACAACGGAAAGTCACCGATGACCAGGGTGTCCTGTTGAAGTCGTGAATCCAAAGCAAACACTGTACGTACTCCCGGCTGATCCTATGACTCAGCTTAGCGGCGGCTCCAAAGAGGCGACGCGCCAAGCGACAGGACGGCAGCATACCTGCGAATGCAGCGGCCTTCACGCTGCCCCGGCAGTTAATCCCCAGCTGCTTCGACATGAGACATCTGTCCGCGCCGCGCACCAACTTAGGCCATGACATGAGCCTTGACGTGAAGAGTCGCATGAAATTCCTTGATCTAGCGAGCCTCGACTCTCTGACGGACAGACTACCCTCAGGCCCACCGTCGATTTTTTTGCACCAAAACTGCACAACCCGTCTACGCTCACTGGGTCGGGCATCCGCCAAATACTCAGTACGGGGTGAACCGGTAACGTTTTTTGCTGTCTCGCGCACCTTTGGTGCGTTGCAACACCATTGGGCAAACCACGTCAAGCGTGTGACAAAACAAGCCCGAGGCCCCGTTTTCACAAGGTTTTCACATATGCGGGCGCGCTACAGAAAAATAACCGCGACATTTTTGCGGTTTGTGCACGCTTGTTGCATTCGTAACGTTATGGACTATAGGCGTGCCAGCGGCAGTGGTCGCCTGAAGCCAATAAAAACAGTGGCAGGGTTGCCCGATGGAGATTCAAGTGTTTTGCCAGGGACTCTTTTGTAGCGATGCCAAGAGGTCCGGAAACAGCGATAAAGTTGTCAGTCCGGCTGCATCGGTACTGTGAATTTGCGACATCCAGCGCTCCTTTTGCGACAACGCCGTAAAGAAGCTGAAAGGTTGGTTTCGCAAGTATCGCCAACATTGTCGGCGTGATATAAGTTTGCGCCGACACAAAAAGAAAGAGCCGCCCAGATAATAAAACAGGTGGGACGGCAGTACTCTTCTAAAACCAAAGGAGCAAATCACGATGCGCGTGATGAAGTGGAGCATGATCGCACTGGCAGTTGCTGCAGCAGCCAGTTCCCAGTTGGCTACGGCCGCCCCGTTCGTAGATGACCAGGCAGAAGCCAAAGGTTTTGTTGAAGGTGCGAAACTCACCGAAACGTTGAAGAACTACTACTTCAACCGTGACAACAAGAATGGTGGCCGCGACCAGAAAGACTGGACCCAGGGTTTCCTCGGCAACTTCACCTCCGGTTATACCCAGGGCACCGTGGGTGTAGGTATTGATGCCTACGGCTATCTGGCCTTGAAACTGGATGGCGGTGACGGTACTTCCGGTACTGGCAACATGAGCCGTAGCGATACCGTCAAGGCCAACGGCTACGCTCGTGACGTCAACGACAGTCAGGGCAAGGCAGGCGCTTCCATCAAGTTCCGCGTTTCCAAGACCGAACTGAAATTCGGCGACATGCAGCCAAGCACTTCCCCAGTGTTTGCTGTCGGCGGTTCGCGCATCCTTCCGCAAACTGCCACTGGCTTCCAGTTGCAGAGCAGCGAAGTGAAAGACCTGGATCTCGAAGCCGGTCACTTCTACTCCGGCTCCAGCCAGGACAAGAACGCCCGTGATGGCGGCCTCTACGCTACCTATGCCGGTGTTGAGGCGAACAACATCGACTACTTTGGTGGCAAATACTCGATCACTGACAACCTCAGTGCATCGCTGTACGGCGCGAAGCTGGAAGACATCTGGAACCAGTACTACGCCAACGTGAACCTCACCACTCCATTCGGTGGTGATACTTCGCTGAACACCGACTTCAACATCTATCGCACCACCGACACCGGTAGTGCCGAAGCGGGCGACATCAGCAACACCACGTTCTCGCTGGCAACCGCTTTGTCGTTCCTCAAAGCGCACACCTTCACCCTGGCCTTCCAGAAGGTCAACGGCGACACCCCGTTCGACTACATCGGCGTGGGCAAGAACAACCGTGGTGGCGACTCGATCTTCCTGGCCAACTCGATCCAGTACTCTGACTTCAACGGTGCAGGCGAAAAATCCGTTCAAGCCCGTTACGACCTGAAAATGGCTGAGTACGGCGTGCCTGGCCTGAGCTTCATGGTTCGTTACGTCAAAGGTTGGGACATTGATGGCACCAATACTCCAGCAGGCAGCGCTTATGCCGGTCTGTATGGTGAAGATGGCAAACACCACGAAACCAACTTTGAAGCCAAGTACGTTGTTCAAAGCGGCCCGGCGAAAGACCTGTCCTTCCGCATTCGTCAAGCTTGGCACGTGGCCAACGCCGACGAAGGTGAAGGCGATGTCAAAGAGTTCCGCCTGATCACCGAGTACCCGCTGAACATCTTGTAATTGTCAGTGGTTAGTTTTAAAGCATGAAAAAAGGCCCATCTTCCGATGGGCCTTTTTTATTTCATCTGTATTGACAGACCGGCTAATAATTACTTAGCTAGCAACCTATCATTGCGCCGCCGATTCCTGCACTACACGTATAACTCGCTGCGGAAATGGAATATCAATCCCGGCAGCCTTCAAACGATCACGCGCCTGTTCATTAAACATGAACATCACATCCCAATAGTCTGCGGTTTTAACCCAGACGCGCAGGGACACCGTGATCGAACTGTCACCCAGCGTCGAAATCACCGCTTGCGGTTCCGGATCCTGCATGACGCGGGCATCCTTGGCCAGATCCAGCAGCACCTGCCGAGCTTTCTGCAGATCCGCCTCGTAATCCACGCCCACATCGAATACCACTTTGCGGGTTGGCTGACGGTTGGTGTTGGTAATGATGCCGTTCGACAGGTTGCCGTTGGGCACGATGATGGTCTTGTTGTCGCCGGTGCGCAGCACGGTGTGGAAGATCTGGATGCTGTCGACAGTGCCCGCCACGCCTTGGGCTTCGATCCAGTCACCGATACGGAACGGACGGAACAGCAGAATCAGCACACCGCCGGCGAAGTTGGCCAGGCTGCCTTGCAAGGCCAGACCGATTGCCAGACCCGCAGCACCGATGGCCGCGACAAATGACGTGGTTTCGACGCCGATCATCGACGCGACGCTGACAATCAGCAGCACCTTGAGAATGATGTTGGCCAGGCTGCTGATGAAGCCTTGCAGGGCAAGGTCAGCATTGCGCAGCGCCAGCAGACCGCCGAGTTTTTGCGTGACCTTGTTGATCAGCCACCAGCCGATGGCCAGGGTAATCACTGCCAGCAGTACGCGGCTGCCGTATTCCATGATCATCGGGATCCACGCCTGGGACGCCTTGACCAGGTGGTCCACTTCCGCATTCAAATCCATGTTCTATCTCCTGATTTCCGGCTTCCCGGGTGTATTCAAAACAACAAAACAACTGTGGGAGCGAGCCTGCTCGCGAAAGCGGTGTGTCAGTCAACTCTTCGCTGAATGAAACACCGCATTCGCGAGCAGGCTCGCTCCCACATAGCCTTCAGACCAAGCTTAGTCGCGGAAGTTGTTGAACTGCAGCGGCATGCCGAATTCCTTGGCACGCAGGGCCGCGATGGCTTCCTGCAGGTCGTCGCGCTTCTTGCCGGTGACACGCACCTGCTCGCCCTGAATGGCGGCCTGGACCTTGAGCTTGGCTTCCTTGATGTGGCCGACGATCTTCTTCGCCAGCTCTTTGTCGATGCCTTCCTTGAGGATGGCGTCCTGCTTCATCAGCTTGCCGGAAGCGTACGCATCCTTGACCTCGAGGCACTGCACGTCGATCTTGCGCTTGGTCAGCGCGAGCTTGAGGATTTCGATCATCGCTTCGAGCTGGAAAGCGGCTTCGGCGGTGAGGCTGACGGTCAGGTCTTTTTCCTTGAACTCGAAGCTGCCTTTGCCTTTCAGGTCATAACGACGATCGAGTTCCTTCACGGCGTTCTCGACCGCGTTGGTGAGTTCGTGTTTGTCCAGTTCGGATACCACGTCGAACGACGGCATGTAATCTCTCCAATAAAAAAGGCGCGCTCGATGTGGATGGAGCGCGCTTGGCTTGCGGTTAAAATCGGGCTCATTATAACGGGTCTTTTCCTACCGATACGGCGAGCCGCACATGCCTGCAAGCAATCGAGCAAAAAACTGATGTCGACCACCTGGCACGTACTTGGCGCCGGCAGCCTCGGCACACTCTGGGCGACACGTCTGGCCCGCGCCGGTTTGCCTGTGCGACTGATCCTGCGCGATGCGGCACGCATGCAAAGCTACGAGGCACTGGGCGGATTAACCCTGGTAGAGAACGGACAAGCTCACACCTATGCAGTTCCCGGCGAAACCCCGGACAGCCCCGAGCCCATTCGCCGATTGCTGGTCGCGTGCAAGGCCTATGACGCGGAAGAGGCCGTCGCCCGCCTCGCTTCACGTCTCGCTCCGGATGCCGAACTGATCCTGCTGCAAAACGGCCTTGGCAGTCAGGACGCCGTCGCCGCGCGGGTGCCACAGGCGCGCTGTATCAGTGCGTCCAGTACCGAGGGTGCGTTCCGCGATGGCGATTGGCGCGTGGTGTTTGCTGGTCACGGGTTCAACTGGCTGGGCGATGGCGCGAATCCGCTGGCGCCAGTCTGGCTGGATGAACTGCAAGTGGCGAACATTCCCCATGAATGGAACGCTGACATCCTCACTCGGCTGTGGCGCAAACTGGCGCTGAACTGTGCGATCAACCCGCTGACCGTGCTCCACGACTGCCGCAACGGCGGGCTGAGCGAGCATCATTGCGAAGTCGCCACGCTCTGCGCCGAACTGACTGAATTGCTGGAGCGCTGCGGCCAACCTGCGGCGGCGGAAAACCTGCAGGCGGAAGTCGAACGAGTGATCCACGCCACCGCCGCCAATTATTCTTCGATGTATCAGGACGTCGCCAACCAGCGCCGCACCGAGATCAGCTATCTGTTGGGCCACGCATGTAAAGTCGCCGAGCGCCATCAGTTGCATCTGCCGCATCTGCACCAGTTGCAGCAACGTCTGATCGCTCATCTGCACAAGCGTGGATTGCCCAGCGACTGAGCAGCCGCTAGGCTGACGACTTGTTCCCCTGCTGCGATAAACCTGATGCCATTGCGCCAGCGCCTTGAAAACCTGCCGGTCGGCCAGAAACTGCTGGCCGCCCTGCTGGTGTTGTTGACCACGGTTCTGCTGGTCGCCAACCTGACCTTTATCAGCGCCGCCTATTACATTTCCCAGGAAAGCATGGCGCCACAGGCCCTGCAGACCATTGGCCGGCTGATTGCCAATCCGAGTCTGGTCAGCGATGCGCTGGAATCACCGCGCAGCGCCGAACGTCTGCTCAAGGAGCTCGACAGTTATTCACCGTTGCGCGCCGCTGCCCTGTACGACGGCAAGGGTGAACGTCTGGCGCAGGTGCAGCGCGGCGACAAACTTCACTTGCCGGAGCGCTATCGGCATGTCGAAGCCTGGCAGCTTACCGAGTTTCGCAGCAATCAACTGATCACCCTGCCCCGTCCCGGTGCGGCGCCGGGACATCTGTTGCTGGTCGCCAGTAGCGAACTGCCGATGGCGTTCTACACCGGCACCCTGACCGCCAGCCTCGGCATCCTGATTTTCAGTGTGTTGTTGTGGCTGGTGATTGCCCGGCAGATCAAACGTCTGATTACCCGCCCCATTCATCAACTTGAGGAATTGTCGCGGCAGGTCACCCGCGAAGAGAACTACGCCCTGCGCGCCGCGCGCGGCAATCACGACGAAATCGGCAGTCTGGCCGAGGCGTTCAACACCATGCTTTCGCGCATCGAAGCCCGCGAGCAGCAACTCAAACGCGCCCGCGACGACTCGCAGGCTGCCTACGATCAGGCGCAGGGGCTGGCCGAGGAAACCCGTCACACCAACCGCAAACTGGAGCTGGAAGTCCAGGTGCGCAGCAAGATCGAGAAGAAGCTCACCGGCTTCCAGAACTACCTCAACAGCATCATCGACTCGATGCCCTCGGCGCTGATCGCCCTCGACGAGCAACTCTACGTCACCCAGTGGAACCAGGAGGCCAGCGCGCTCTCCGGCACCCGCTTGGACGAGGCGCTGAACCAGCCGATCTTCCTCGCCTTCGAGCCGCTCAAGCCATTCTTGCCGCAGCTCAAGGCTACCGTTGAGCAGCACACCGTGGCCAAAGTCGACCGGGTGACCTGGTTCAAGGACGATGAACCCAAACACTATGCGCTGACGTTTTATCCGCTGATGGGCGGGGCCGGGCGTGGCGTGGTGATCCGTATCGACGACATCACCCAGCGTCTGTCGCTGGAAGAAATGATGGTGCAGTCGGAGAAGATGCTCTCGGTCGGTGGCCTCGCCGCCGGCATGGCCCACGAAATCAACAACCCGCTCGGCGCGATCCTGCACAACGTGCAGAACATTCGCCGGCGTCTGTCGGCGGATCTGCCGAAGAACATCGAGACTGCCGAACAACTGGGCATCGAACTGGACACGGTGAACCGCTACCTGCAAGGCCGCGAAGTCCCGCAATTGCTCGACGGCATTCAACAGGCCGGCGCCCGCGCGGCGAAAATCGTCACGCACATGCTCAGCTTCAGCCGCCGCAGCACCCGGCAAATGGCGCCGTGCGATCTACCGGCGCTGATCGACCAAGCCGTGGAAATCGCCGGCAACGATTTCGATCTGGCCATCGGTTTCGACTTCAAGGGCCAGGCGATCATCCGCCAGTTCGACCCAGCCCTCGGGCCCGTGCCGGGCACCGCCAACGAGCTGGAACAGGTGTTGCTCAATCTGCTGAAGAACGCCGCCCAGGCCATTCACCAGCGTGAAGACGACAGCGAGCCGGGCCGGATCATCTTGCGCACAAGACTCAATCCGCCATGGGCCGAGATTCAGGTCGAAGACAATGGCATCGGTATGAGCGAGAGCGTGCGCAAGCGTACCTTCGAGCCGTTCTTCACCACCAAGGAAATCGGCCAGGGCACGGGGCTTGGTCTGTCGGTGTCGTACTTCATCATCACCAACAACCACAAGGGCCAGATGGAAGTGCAGTCGGCGCCCGGCCAGGGCACTTGCTTCACCCTGCGTTTGCCGCTGGCGCAACCGGCGCCATTGACCACCGAAACCAATTCATTACCGAGGTAACCCATGGGCTTTCGCTTGTCGAAGATCTACACCCGCACCGGCGACAAAGGCGAGACCGGCCTCGGTGACGGCCGCCGCGTCCCCAAGGATCACCCGCGCATCGAGGCGATCGGCGAGGTCGATACGCTGAACAGTCAGGTCGGCGTGCTGCTAGCCGGTTTGCTCGCCGAGCGCGCAGTGCATCCGGGGCTGAATGAAATCATCGACGTGCTGGCGCCGTGTCAGCATCGCCTGTTCGACCTCGGCGGTGAACTGGCGATGCCGGAATACCAGGCGTTGAACGAGGCTGAAATCGAGCGGCTGGAAGCGGCGATCGATGTATGGAATGAAGAGCTGGGGCCGCTGGAAAACTTCATCTTGCCCGGCGGTTCGATGCTGATTGCGCAAGCGCATGTCTGCCGCAGTCTGGCGCGCGGTGCCGAGCGCCGCTGTCAGCATTTGAACTCGGTTGAGCCATTGGCCGGGGTTGGCCTGGCGTATATCAATCGGTTGTCGGATTTGCTGTTTGTTGTGGCGCGGTTGATTGCGCGGCGGCAAGGGGTGGCGGAAATTTTGTGGCAGCCGGCTGCGAAACCTGAAGGAAAGTAGCGCCTGATATACCGCCATCGCTGGCAAGCCAGCTCCCACAGGGATCCAGATCGTTCACAAACGTTGTGTACATCCATAACCTGTGGGAGCTGGCTTGCCAGCGATGGGGCAAGCAGCCCTTACACTGGATCAGGCCAGAACGCCCGAATCCCCGCCACACCCTGAGCCCCGGCACCCCAGGCTTTCTCGCGATCCGCCGGGCCTACTCCACCGAGCAGAAACACCGGTTTACTGAAACCGTCGATCAATGCCTGTGCCTGCTCCCACCCCAACGGCGGTGCATCCGGGTGCGTCAGCGTCGGCTGCACCGGTGACAGGGTGACAAAGTCGACGCCCATCTGCTCGGCCAGCGCCAGCTCTTCGGCGTTATGGCACGATGCCGCGAGCCAGCGTTCGGCCGGCAACGGACGTCCTGCCGCTGCGTATTTACGCAGCTGGGCAGCGGTGATGTGCCAACCGGCCGAGGGGAAATCGCCAAGCCATTCGAACGGCCCTTTGATCATCAACTGAGCCTTGCCCGCGCACAGGCCCACGGCATCCACCGCCAGATCGCGGTATTTCGGGTCGTAGCCGTTCGGTGCGCGCAGCTGGATCAGTTTGATTCCACCAGCAATCGCCTTCTGGATGCCGCGCAACAAGGCCGGGCCTTCCAGATCTTCCGGAGTGATCAGGTATTCGGCAGGCAAGCGCGCTGCTGCGACGATCGGCTGATTGGCCGCCGGGAACTCGTAGTTGATCAACTCCCTGGCAGGGACCCAAGCCAAAGGCTGGCCTTCAGCGCCGTGGGGTTCACCGCTGAACGCCGAGACTTCCCAGACATCCAGCAACACCTGTTTGTCCGGATAATCGTGGCGAACCTTGATCAGCGGACGGGCAGCGGCAACGACGATGCCCAGCTCTTCGTGCAGCTCGCGAGCGAGTGCCGATTCGACCGACTCGTCAGCCTCGACCTTGCCACCGGGAAATTCCCACAAGCCGCCCTGGTGTTGAGTGTCAGCGCGGCGAGCGATGAGGATTTTGCCGGCGCCGTCACGAATGACGGCAGCGGCGACGTGGACGCGTTTCACGGGTTCAATTCCTCCAGTCCAGCCTTTTGCCACGCCTTGAAGGCGGGCCATTGGTAGACGGTTTCAACATAAGCTTCGTCGACTGCCGGCAACTTCACCTGATAGGTGCGCAGGCGCACGGCGATCGGCGCGAAAAAGGCATCGGCGAGACTGACACGACCGAGCAGGTATGGGCCCTCTTCCGTGGCTGCCGCCCGACACTCAGCCCATAGCGCGAGCATGCGTTCGATATCGACCTTCACCTCTGGCGGCACCGGGTTCAGTGGTGCGTCCTGGCTCAGGTTGAACGGCATGTGATTGCGCATGGCGAAGAAGCCGCTGTGCATCTGTGCGCAGGCCGAGCGGGCCTGGGCGCGGGCGAAGGTATCGCTCGGCCAGAGTTGCTCGGACGGAAACTGCTCAGCGAGGTATTCAGCAATGGCCAGCGAATCGGCGATGGTGCCACGGGTGGTTTGCAGCAGCGGCACCTTCCCGGTAGGCGAATGCCTGAGCAGGCGCTCGCGGGTGTCGGGCTTGCCGAGCTTGATCAGCTCTTCGCTGTAGGGTGCGCCGGTCAGGTCCAGCGCCAGTGCCGCGCGCAGGGACCAGGAGGAAAGCAGTTTGTCGCCGATGATCAGGTGCAGGGACATGGTGTGGCGCCTTTTCGTCAGGGAAACAATCCAGAATGTCTGGCGTCTGGTCGTCCGTCATCGCGGGCAAGCCCGCTCCCACAGGTTTTGGTGGTGGACACGGCATTTGTGAACGACCGCAATCACTGTGGGAGCGGGCTTGCCCGCGAAGAGGCCGGCAGCCCACTCCCACACCTTGAATCAAGTACGGTATTCAGCGTTGATCTTCACGTACTCATGCGACAGGTCGGTGGTCCAGATGGTTTCGCTGCAATCGCCGCGACCCAGTTCGATGCGAATGGTGATTTCTTCCTGCTGCATCACTGCCGAGCCCTGGGCTTCAGTGTAGGTCGCGGCGCGGGCGCCACGGCTGGCGATGCACACGTCACCGAGGAACACGTCGATCTTGCTCACGTCCAGATCCGGCACACCGGCACGGCCCACGGCGGCCAAAATGCGGCCCCAGTTCGGGTCGGAGGCGAACAGCGCGGTCTTGATCAGCGGCGAATGGGCCACGGTGTAGCCGACGTCCAGGCATTCCTGATGATTGCCGCCGCCATTCACTTCGACGGTGACAAACTTGGTCGCGCCTTCGCCGTCGCGCACGATGGCCTGGGCCACGTCCATGCACACTTCAAACACCGCCTGCTTCAACTTGGCGAACAGCTCGCCTTCAGCGCGGGTGATTTCCGGCAACGCGGCTTTGCCAGTGGCGATCAGCATGCAACAGTCGTTGGTCGAAGTGTCGCCGTCGATGGTGATGCGGTTAAACGACTTGTTCGCGCCGTCGAGCATCAGATTGTGCAGCACCTCGCGGGAGACTTTGGCGTCGGTGGCGATGTAACCCAGCATGGTCGCCATGTTCGGCCGAATCATGCCGGCGCCTTTGCTGATGCCGGTAACAGTGATGGTCACGCCGTCATGCTCGAACTGGCGGCTGGCGCCCTTCGGCAGGGTGTCGGTGGTCATGATCCCGGTGGCGGCGGCTTCCCAGTTGTTCTCCGACAGGTCGTCCAGCGCGGCTTGCAGTGCGCCTTCGATCTTCTCGACCGGCAGCGGCTCGCCGATCACGCCAGTGGAGTACGGCAGAATCTGGCTGGCATCGACGCCGGTCAGCTCGGCCAACTTAGCGGTGGTGCGCTCGGCAGCCGCCAAACCAGGCTCGCCGGTACCGGCGTTGGCATTGCCGGTGTTGGTCAGCAGATAGCGCACGGCATTGTGCACGCGCTTTTTCGCCAGGATCACCGGCGCGGCGCAGAACGCGTTCAGGGTAAACACGCCAGCCACGGTCGAACCTTCAGCGCAGCGCATCACAACCACATCCTTGCGCCCCGGGCGCTTGATGCCGGCCGAGGCGATACCGAGTTCAAAACCGGCAACCGGGTGCAACGTTGGCAAAGGACCAAGACCAACAGCCATGAATGCGCTCCTTACTCAATGATGTCAGCACCGCCACGGGAAAGGACGGTGGGATAAATGGCAAAACGCCGCGACGGCAGAAGCCGGTCGCGGCGCGGGTGTTCAGCGATTGAAACGGGTTTTACTGGATCTGCCCATGGCAATGCTTGTATTTCTTGCCCGAACCGCAGTAGCACAGCTCGTTGCGGCCCAACTTCTGCTCGTTGCGAACCGGGGCAGCGGCGGTGGCGAGGGCCACATCGACCTCTTCACCCAACGCTTCCGGCTGATCCAGCCCAGGCGCTTCGGCGTGTTCGAACTGCATGCGCGCCGCCAGTGCTTCGGCTTCCTGACGCAGGCGTTGTTCTTCGGCTTCCGGATCTTCGCGGCGTACCTGAACGTGCGAGAGCACGCGGATCGAATCGCGCTTGATCGAATCGAGCAGCTCGGAGAACAGCGTGAAGGATTCGCGCTTGTACTCCTGCTTCGGGTTCTTCTGCGCATAGCCACGCAGGTGGATGCCGTGACGCAGGTGATCCATGGTCGACAGGTGGTCTTTCCACAGGTCGTCGAGTACGCGCAGGACGATCTGCTTCTCGAACGAGCGCAGCGCCTCGGCACCGGCCTGGTCTTCTTTCTCGTTGTACGCGGCGATCAGCTCGGCCATGAGCTTCTCACGCAGGGTTTCTTCGTACAGGTGATCGTCTTCGTCGAGCCATTGCTGGATCGGCAATTTCACGCCGAAATCGCTTTCGATCGACGCTTCCAGACCGGCCACGTCCCACTGCTCTGGCAGCGATTGCGGCGGAATGTGTGCGCTGACGGTAGCGTTGAGCACGTCCTGACGGAAGTCGGCGATGGTCTCACCGATGTTGTCGGCGGCCAGCAACGTGTTACGCATGTGATAGATCACTTTACGCTGTTCGTTGTTGACGTCGTCGAACTCGAGCAGTTGCTTGCGGATGTCGAAGTTGCGGCCTTCAACCTTGCGCTGCGCCTTCTCGATCGCGTTGGTCACCATGCGGTGTTCGATCGCTTCGCCCGGCTGCATGCCCAGGGCTTTCATGAAGTTCTTCACCCGATCAGAAGCGAAGATGCGCATCAGGCTGTCTTCCAGCGACAGGTAGAAGCGGCTCGAACCGGCATCGCCCTGACGGCCGGCACGGCCACGCAGCTGGTTGTCGATACGACGCGACTCGTGACGCTCGGAAGCGATTACCTGCAGGCCGCCGGACTCCAGCACTTGCTGGTGACGCTTCTGCCAGTCGGCCTTGATCTGTGCAATCTGCTCAGGGGTCGGGTTTTCCAGCGAAGCGACTTCCACTTCCCAGTTGCCGCCCAACAGGATGTCGGTACCACGACCGGCCATGTTGGTGGCGATGGTCAGCGCACCCGGACGACCGGCCTGAGCGATGATTTCAGCTTCTTTTTCGTGGAACTTGGCGTTGAGAACCTTGTGTTCGATGCCTTCTTTGACGAGCAATTCGGACATGTGCTCGGAGGTCTCGATGGTCGCGGTACCCACCAGCACCGGGCGACCGGCAGCCATGCTTTCCTTGATGTCGGCCACGATCGCCGCGTATTTCTCTTCGGCGGTGAGGAACACCAGGTCGTTGTAGTCTTTACGCGCCAACGGCTTGTTCGGCGGGATGACCATGACTTCCAGACCATAGATCTGGTGGAATTCGAACGCTTCGGTGTCGGCGGTACCGGTCATGCCCGACAGCTTGGTGTACAGACGGAAGTAGTTCTGGAAGGTAGTCGAGGCCAGGGTCTGGCTCTCGGCCTGGATGTTCAGACCTTCCTTGGCTTCGATAGCCTGGTGCAGACCTTCGGACAGACGACGACCCGGCATGGTACGACCGGTGTGTTCGTCGACCAGTACGACCTGACCGTCCTGGACGATGTATTCGATGTTGCGGTTGAACAGCTTGTGCGCACGCAGACCGGCGTAGACGTGGGTCAGCAGGCCAAGGTTGTGCGCCGAGTACAGGCTCTCGCCTTCGGCCAGCAGGCCGACGCGGGTGAGCATTTCTTCGATGAACTGGTGACCGGCTTCGTTGAGTTCGACCTGACGGGTCTTTTCGTCAACGGTGTAGTGACCGGCCTTGGTGACCTGGCCTTCAACTTCTTCGACGTGCAGTTCCAGCTGCGGGATCAGCTTGTTGATCTCCATGTACAGCTTGGAGCTGTCCTCGGCCTGACCGGAAATGATCAGCGGAGTACGCGCTTCGTCGATGAGGATGGAGTCGACTTCGTCGATCACGGCAAAGTTGAGTTCGCGCTGGAATTTTTCATCCATGCTGAACGCCATGTTGTCGCGCAGGTAGTCGAAACCGAATTCGTTGTTGGTGCCGTAGGTGATGTCGGCGGCGTAGGCGGCGCGCTTCTCTTCCGGCGGCTGGAACGGCGTTACGACGCCGACGGTCAGGCCGAGGAATTCATACAGCGGGCGCATCCAGTTGGCGTCACGGCGGGCCAGGTAGTCGTTCACGGTCACAACGTGCACGCCCTTGCCGGACAGTGCGTTGAGGTAAACACCCAGGGTGGCCACGAGGGTCTTGCCCTCACCGGTGCGCATTTCGGCAATCTTGCCTTCGTGCAGGGTCATGCCGCCGACGAGTTGCACGTCGAAGTGGCGCATGCCCATCACGCGCTTGCCGGCCTCGCGGGCAACGGCAAAGGCTTCCGGCAACAGCTTGTCGAGGGTTTCCCCTTTGGCGATACGGGCCTTGAACTCAGCGGTCTTGGCACGCAATTGATCGTCCGAAAGGGCCACCATTTGCTCTTCGAAGGCATTGACGAGCTGCACCGTCTTGAGCATGCGTTTGACTTCACGCTCGTTCTTGCTTCCAAAAAGTTTCTTTAACAAAGGCGCAAACATATCGGCAGGATCTTCCACACTAAAGGGATGGAGGGCGGCCCCGTGAGTCGCCCGTGCAGCCCTCATGGCCGCATGCGAACGAGCATTCTACCCGGAAACGGTGGTGAGGAAAGTGGCGATGTTCCACGATGCTGGCACTGCGCTTTGACGGGGCTCACTTAAAATAGGGGCGTTTTGCTCAACTTCAACCCGTCGGGGAAAGAAGTCAGGCGTTGATTTAATGAGCAAAGCAGGGACAAAAGCAATGGGCCAGAGGTTCCACAGCTTTCTGCTAACATGGCGCCTCTGTTACTTCAGGTGTTCGATCATGGCGTTTCGCCCTCTCACGGCCAGAGCCCCCGCCGTTCTGTTACGTGAAGCCAAACCGCTGAAAGCCATCCTCGGCCATGCCCAGCGTCTGGAGCATTTACAACGCCTGCTCGAAAGTCAGCTGCAACCCGCTGCCCGCGAGCATTGCCGGGTGGCCAAGTGGCGCGAGGGCGAGCTGTCGCTGGTGGTCACTGACGGCCACTGGGCAACGCGCCTGCGCTATCAGCAGAAACGCCTGCAACGACAACTGCAATTGTTCGAAGAGTTCGCCAACCTGTCGCGGATCAAATTCAGCGTGCGCCCGCCGATCGTCCAACATCGGGCGGTCGGGCACACGATGGATTTGTCCAGCAGTGCGGCGGAGACGATTCAATCAACGGCTGACGGGATCAGCGATCCGGGATTGCGCGCGGCGCTGGAGCGGCTGGCGGCGCATGCCAAAAGCAAGACCTGACTGTGCACACGATTCCCATGTGGGAGCGAGCCTGCTCGCGAAGAGGCCATGTCAGCCGACATTGATGTTGAATGACACACCGCTTTCGCGAGCAGGCTCGCTCCCACAGGTTTGATCTCCGGCAATTCCTGGATCAGCGGCGCTTGCTGCCTCCGAGCAGAGACCCCATCAACCCCCGCACCAATTGCTTGCCAAGGTTATTGGCGGCCTGGCGCATCGCCGATTTCAGCGCCTGGCCTGCTGCCGTACCGAGGAATTCTCCCGCCCGATCGGCGAGGCTCGGCTCTTCGGCCGCCGGTTTGCCCGCTGGTGTTTCAGCCTCCGGCGCCAGCCCTTTGCGTCCCATCAAAATCTCATAGGCCGACTCGCGGTCGATCGGCTTGTCATAGCGGCCCTTGAACGGCGAGCCGGCGATCAGCACGGTGCGCTCGGTTGCAGTCAGCGGGCCGATCCGCGATTGCGGCGGCGCCACTAGCACGCGCTGGACCAATTCCGGCGTGCCCTTCTCGGTAAGCGTTCCTACCAGCGCCTCGCCAATCCCCAGTTCGGTCAACACCGACAGGCTGTCGAATGCTGGATTCGGCCGAAAACCATCGGCCACGGCGCGCAGGGATTTCTGTTCTTTGGCGGTAAACGCACGCAGACCGTGTTGAATGCGCAAGCCCAACTGCGCCAGCACGTCATCCGGCAGGTCCGCCGGCGACTGGGTGACGAAATACACGCCAACACCTTTGGAACGGATCAGGCGCACCACTTGTTCTAGCCGTTCCTGCAACGCCTTGGGCGTGTCGCCGAACAGCAAGTGCGCCTCGTCGAAAAACAGCGCCAGCAGCGGTTTGTCAGCATCGCCTCGCTCGGGCAGTTGCTCGAACAACTCGGCCAACAGCCACAGCAGGAATGTCGCATAGACTTTTGGCGCCTCGTGTACCAACCGACTGGCGTCGAGCAGATGGATGCGTCCACGGCCGTCAGCGCCCGGTTGCAGAATGTCCTCAAGTTGCAGCGCCGGCTCGCCGAACAGGGCTTCGGCGCCCTGTTGTTCCAGCGTCGCCAAACGGCGCAGCAGCGCCTGGCTGGAACCGGTGGTCATCAGCGCCGCGTCTTCGCCGAGCAACTGCGGATTGTCCTTGAGGTGATTGAGCAGCGCTTTCAGATCCTTGAGATCCAGCAGGAGCAGACCTTCGCGATCCGCCACTTTGAAAGCCGCGTACAGCGCCGACTGCTGGCTGTCGGTCAGCTCGAGCAGGCTGCCGATCAGCAGCGGGCCCATTTCGCTCAACGTGGTGCGCAGCGGATGACCGGACTCACCGTGAATGTCCCACAGCGTCACGGGATAAGCCTGGGGGTGTGACTGAGCCACGGCATGCCGGCAATGCGCTCGGCCACTTTGCCCTGCGGGTTGCCGGCAGCACCGAGGCCGCAGAGGTCGCCCTTGATGTCGGCGGCGAACACCGCCACACCGGCGTCGCTGAACGCTTCGGCCAGACGCTGCAATGTCACGGTTTTGCCGGTGCCGGTGGCGCCGGCGATCAGGCCGTGGCGGTTGGCCAGGCGCATGGCCTGAGCGATGGGTTGCGCGGCCGGATCAGCGCCGATAACGAGTTGCGAAGAGTCAGGCATTTTCTCACCCAATGGTTAATCTTTGATGACACATGGCCGATACATCAATTGGACAGACCCATCAGAAAATCGGGTCGGACATTTCCCTAAGGAGAGCCGGAAATATCAGTTTTTCAACCTTGCCCATAGTGCGCGTCTCTATCAAAGCACGCCCAGGACATTAAGACCTTAGCGGAACCCCAAGCCATGAACAAAAACCTGCGCTTCAGCCATAAGATTTTGCTTGCCGCCGCTCTCATCGTCATTGCCGCTTTCGCCTCGTTCACGTTGTACAACGACTGGCTGCAACGCAATGCGATCCGCGATGACCTGAACAACTACCTCAATGAAATGGGCGAGGTCACCGCCGGCAATATCCAGACCTGGCTCAGCGGGCGCATTCTGCTGATCGAGAACGCCGCGCAGAACATCGCCATCAACCCGGAACCTGCCACGGTCGCCAGCCTCCTGGAACAGAAAAGCCTGACCTCGACGTTCATGGCCACCTATCTGGGCGATGCCACTGGCCACTTCACCATCCGCCCGGATGTGAAAATGCCGGACGGTTTCGATCCGCGCGTACGCCCTTGGTATAAAGGTGCCGAAAGCAGCAGCACCTCGACCCTGACCGAACCCTACATCGATGCGGCCACCGGCCAGTTGATTATCTCCATCGCCACCGCGTCGAAAAAGGCCGGGCAGAGTGTTGGCGTCGTCGGCGGCGACCTGAGCCTGCAATCACTGGTCGATACCCTCGCCGCGCGGGATTTCGACGGCATGGGCTATGTGTTTCTGGTCAGCGCCGACGGCAAGATCCTCGTCCACCCGGACAAGGCTCTGGTGATGAAGTCGCTCAAAGAAGCCTACCCGCAGGACACCCCGCGCATCAGCAGTGATTTCAGCGAAGTGACGGTTGATGGCAAAACCCGCATCGTCACTTTCGCCCCGATCAAAGGCCTGCCGTCGGTGAACTGGTACATCGGTCTGTCGATCGATAAAGACCAGGCCTACGCGATGCTCAGCGAATTCCGCACCTCAGCGGTAATCGCGACCGTTATTGCCGTGGCGATCATCATCGCCCTGCTCGGTATGCTCATCCGCCTGCTGATCCAGCCGCTGCACGTGATGACCCGCGCCATGGAAGACATCGCTGACGGCGAAGGCGATCTGACCAAACGCCTGAACATCATCAATAACGATGAATTCGGCATCCTCGGCACCGCGTTCAACCGCTTCGTCGAGCGCATTCACGGTTCGATCCGCGAAGTGTCCTCAGCTACCGGCCAGGTCAACGAGGTCGCCCTGCGCGTGGTCGCAGCTTCGAACTCGTCGATGTACAACTCCGACCAGCAAGCCTCGCGCACCAGCAGCGTTGCCGCCGCGATCAATCAGCTCGGCGCCGCCGCCCAGGAAATTGCCCGCAACGCCGCGCAAGCCTCGAACCAGGCCAGCGACGCTCGGGGTCTGGCCGAGGACGGCCAGCAAGTGGTCGAGCGCAGCATCAAGGCGATGAACCAACTGTCGAGCATGCTCAGCGCATCGAGCACCAATATCGAGTCGCTGAACAGCAAGACTGTCAACATCGGCCAGATTCTCGAAGTGATCACCAGCATTTCCCAGCAAACCAACTTGTTGGCCCTGAACGCGGCGATCGAAGCGGCGCGCGCCGGTGAGGCCGGTCGTGGTTTTGCCGTGGTGGCCGACGAAGTGCGTAACCTCGCGCACCGCACGCAGGAATCGGCGCAACAGGTGCAGACCATGATCGAGGAGCTGCAGGTCGGCGCTCGGGAATCGGTGAGCACCATGAGCGACAGCCAGCGCCACAGTCAGGACAGCGTGGAGATCGCCAACCTTGCCGGCGAACGCCTGAACAGCGTGACCCTGCGCATCGGTGAGATCGACGGGATGAACCAGTCGGTGGCGACCGCGACTGAAGAGCAGACTGCTGTGGTCGAGTCGATCAATGTCGATATTACTGAGATCAACACGCTGAACCAGGAAGGCGTGGAGAACCTGCAAGCGACCTTGCGCGCGTGTTCGGATCTGGAGCAGCAGGCTTCGCGCCTCAAGCAACTGGTGGGCAGCTTCAGGATTTAAGCTGCGGCGACTGGCCACTTCGCGAGCAGGCTCGCTCCCACAGGGAAAATGCATTCCATTGTGGGAGCGAGCCTGCTCGCGAATATCTACCTTTCAACAAAACCCGACTGACACCCCACCGCGCAATCCCGACCGAACATCTATTCTGGATAACGGTCAACCAAGGGAGAACAACACAGCGGAGGGTTGCTCACCGTGCATATCGCCGACATCACCATGTTCTACGCCCCGGCCAGCGGAGGCGTGCGTACTTATCTGGATGCCAAACACCGTCGCCTCGGCGACCGCAGCGGTATTCGTCATAGCCTGCTGATCCCCGGCGCGCGGCTGGGTGAACATGACGGCATTTACACGGTTCCAGCACCTGCCCTGCCCTTCGGCAAAGGCTATCGCTTCCCGCTGCGCCTGGCGCCTTGGCGAAACGTCCTGCAGGATTTGCAGCCGGATCTGATCGAAGTCGGCGACCCTTACCTCACCGCGTGGGCGGCGCTGGATGCCCGGCGGCAGCTGGATGTGCCGGTGATCGGCTTTTATCACTCGGATCTGCCGCTGCTGGTGGGCAATCGCATGGGCCATTGGGTCACGCCGAATGTCGAGGCTTACGTGACTCGTCTCTACGGCAATTTTGATCGTGTGCTCGCACCGAGTCAGGTCATGGCTGACAAGCTCACCGGGCTCGGCGTGCGCAACGTTCATGTGCAACCGCTGGGTGTGGATCTGCATACCTTTCATCCTGACGCCCGAGACCCCGGCCTGCGTGCCGAGCTGGGGATTGCCGAAGACACTCGCTTGCTGATCTTCGCCGGGCGCGGTTCCAAGGAGAAAAACCTGCCGGTGCTGCTCAAGTGCATGCAGCGCCTCGGCCCGCGCTATCACTTGCTGTTGGTCGGCTCGTCGATGCCCGCTGCGGTGCCGGACAACGTCAGCGTCATCGACGAATTCTGCCCGGCGCCAAAAGTCGCGCGACTGATGGCCAGCGCCGATGCGCTGCTGCATGCCGGCGACCAGGAAACCTTCGGACTGGTCATCCTCGAAGCCATGGCCTGTGGCATTCCGGTGGTGGCGGTGGCGGCCGGTGCGTTTGAAGAGATCGTTAACGATTCCTGCGGCTTGCTTTGTGCACCGAATAACCCGCAAGCCATGGCCAATGCCGTGCGCGAACTGTTCAGTCGTGGCTGTGAGCGCCTCGGTCGCCAGGCGCGCCAGCATGTCGAACGCCATTACGCCTGGGACACGGTGGTCGATAGCCTGCTCAGCCACTACCATGCGGTGCTCGGTCATACGCTGCCACGGGTGGCCAATGGTTGAGAACATGAAAGCGGTGTGCCTGGTATTGCACGACGTGGCGCCCTCGACGTGGGCGGATTACCATCCCTTCGTCGACGCCGTCGATGCCTTGGGCAATGTGCCGATCACGTGGCTGGTGGTGCCGGACTTCCATCGCCATGATGCGCTTGATGCCAACCCGGCATTTCGCCGAGTGCTCGATGCCCGGGTCGCTCGGGGCGATGAACTGGCGCTGCACGGTTATTACCACGACGACCAGGAACCCATGCCGAACACCCCGCGCGACTGGTTCATGCGCCGGGTCTACACCCATGAAGGCGAGTTCTATCGCCTGTCCCGCGAAACCGCCCTCGCCCGCCTGCACGCCGGCCTTGAAATCTTTCAGCGTTACGACTGGCCAGTGCATGGCTTCGTTGCCCCGGCCTGGCTGATGAGCGACGGCACCCGCCAAGCCTTGCGCGAATTGCCACTCAGCTACACCAGCGATCCACAGCATCTTTATCGCTTGCCCGACTTCAGCGCCATAGATGCTCCGGGACTGGTATGGAGTGCGCGCAGTGCCTGGCGTCGCGGCTTGTCGAAAATTGTCAGCGACCAGCGTGAACAGCGTTGGCGCGAGGCGCCGGTGATTCGCCTGGGCCTGCATCCGGTGGACATGCGCCACCGTTTCTCGCGCGATTACTGGCTACACACCTTGCAACGCCTGCTGGCAGACGGACGCGTGCCCCTGACCAAGATCGACTGGCTTGCCCGCCAGCACGGTCAGCTGGAACGCGCAGCATGAAGCGCAGCCTGTTGTTGCTGATCGGCCTGCTCGCGGCGGTGCTGATTCCGGTGCTGCTCGGCGGCGGGGAAACCTGGTCACGCCTGCGCAGCTTTCCGCTGAACTGGCTGTTGATCATGTTCGGCATGATTCTGCTGTGCTGGGGGATCAATACCCTGCGCCTGCGATTGTTGCTCGGCGATCAGCGTGACAAGGTCGCGCCCTTGAAAAGCCTCGGTGTGGTGATGGCGGCCGAGTTCGCTTACTGCGCCACGCCCGGCGGCAGTGGCGGGCCGCTGACGATCATGGCCTTGCTGGCGCGCTGCGGCGTACGTCCGGCGCGAGGCAGTGCGGTATTTGCCATGGATCAGCTCAGCGATCTGCTGTTCTTTCTCTGCGCGCTGAGCGCAATTCTGATTTACGCGCTATTCCAGCACTTAAGCGATCGGCTCGAGTGGCTGCTGACAGTCAGCGCAGTGTCGCTGTTCGGCGGCTTGGTCAGTTGCGTGTTGATTGCACGCTTTCACCGGGCGTTGATTCGTCTGAGCGGCCGGCTGTTGGCAGGTATGAACGTCACGGCGCGTACGCGTCGCCGCTGGGCGCGCAAATTGCTGCACTTTCTCGCGGCGTTTACCGATACCTTGAAACTGCCCTGGCAGACGCTGATCCAGGTGTTCGCCCTGACCTGCGTACACTGGTTGTTGCGCTATAGCGTGCTGTATCTGGCGCTACGCGGGCTCGGTGCCGACTTGCAGTGGGCCTGGAGTTTTCTGGTGCAGATGCTATCGCTGGGCGCCGGTCAATTCAGCCTGTTGCCCGGTGGCGCGGGGGCCGCAGAATTGACGTCTGCAGCGCTGCTGACGCCAATGGTGGGCAAATCCACCGCAGCGGCGGCGATTCTGATCTGGCGGGTAGTGACTTATTACTTCTATCTGCTGGTTGGTGGCCCGGTGTTCGTGTTGATGCTGGGCAAGCCGTTGCTCAAGAAGCTGATGAAAGTGCATCAAGCTTGAAAGATCGCAGCCTTCGGCAGCTCCTACATTGAAACGCGACTCTCTCTGAGCTGCCGAAGGCTGCGATCTTTTCAGGCATTACCGGTTTCATCGTCCGACTCTGGTTTCACCTGTTCCCACAACTCGGCGGCACCGGGAAACTCGGTGCCGTCCTCGGGGCTCATGTCTTCCGGGTCGTAACGACTCAGGCAACCCTCACCGAGAGTGGCGGGCGCTTTTGAAGTAGCTGTGTCCAGTGGGTCGCTCATGGCTGTTCCTCGGGCGCAAATGACAAGGGCCTGAGCGATTCAACGCCCAGGCCCCTGGTTTTTCAAGCGTGGCGTGCTCGATCAGAACACAACAGTCTTGTTGCCGTGCACCAGCACGCGGTCTTCGAGGTGATAACGCAGGCCGCGGGCCAGCACCATCTTCTCGACATCGCGGCCGAAACGCACCATGTCTTCGATGCTGTCGCTGTGGCTGACACGCACCACGTCCTGCTCGATGATCGGGCCGGCGTCCAGCTCTTCGGTGACGTAATGGCAGGTCGCACCGATCAGCTTCACGCCACGCAGGGACGCCTGGTGATACGGTTTGGCGCCGACAAACGAAGGCAGGAAGCTGTGGTGAATGTTGATGACTTTGTGCGCATATTCGCGGCACATGTCTGGCGGCAGGATCTGCATGTAGCGCGCCAGCACTACTACTTCGGCGTCGTGCTGTTTGACCAGACGCGATACTTCGTCGAATGCCGGCTGCTTGTCCTGTGGATTGACCGGCACGTGGTAGTACGGGATGCCATGCCATTCGACCATGCTGCGCAGGTCGTCGTGGTTGGAAATTACGCAGGAGATTTCGCAGTCCAGTTCGTCGCTGTGCCAGCGGTGCAGCAGGTCGGCCAGGCAGTGGGATTCGCGGCTGGCCATCAGCACCACGCGTTTTTTCTGCTCGGTGTCGGTGATGCGCCAGTCCATCGAGAACTCTTCGGCGATCGGTGCGAACTTCTCGCGCAACTCCTCGATACCGAACGGCAGCGAATCGGCACGGATTTCGTGACGCATGAAGAACCAGCCCACTTGATTGTCAGAGTGGTGGCTCGCTTCGGTGATCCAGCCGTTATGAGAGGCCAGAAAATTACTGACTTTGGCAACGATGCCAACGCGGTCCGGGCAAGATATCACCAGCCGAAAAGTGCGCATGAGGGGGAAACTCCAGAACTTCACAAAGGCCGCCATTCTAGCGACTGTGCAGGAAAACTGCAGTACGCATGCGCGCCGGGTGGGACGAAGCCCGGCGAAACGACTTTCTGACGGTGATCTTCGTCAACGCCG
Organism: Pseudomonas sp. B21_DOA; assembly: GCA_030544685.1. NCBI lineage: Bacteria > Pseudomonadati > Pseudomonadota > Gammaproteobacteria > Pseudomonadales > Pseudomonadaceae > Pseudomonas > Pseudomonas sp. B21_DOA. The sequence continues at coordinate 5,550,011 of CP086683.1, forward strand.
TGACGCTTTGCCGAGGCTTTTGTCAGACAACTGTAAATATCTGTGCTGACTCCATCACATTATTTAACGGAACATTCAATTGACGGCTAATTTCCTGTAACTCATTTAAATAAAAAGCCGATCTAAATGTTTACTTGATGAAACAGCCTGACTATTATTGCGGCACTGTCCCCTGTCATTCAGCATTCTACAAAAGGTAGTACTCATGTCCTTGATCAACGAATATCGCGCCACCGAAGAAGCCATCAAAGAGCTGCAAGCCCGTCTGAAGAACCTGTCCGAAGACGACAAACTGCAAGCCGAACTGGAATTCGAAGGCAAACTGCGCACGCTGATGGGTGAATACTCCAAGTCGCTGCGTGACATCATCGCGCTGCTGGATCCGGAAGCCAAATCCAAGGCGCCACGTGGCGGCGCAGTAAAAACTACCGGCACCAAGCGTGCACGCAAAGTTAAGCAATACAAAAACCCGCACAACGGTGAAGTCATCGAAACCAAAGGTGGCAACCACAAGACTCTGAAAGAGTGGAAAGCCAAGTGGGGCGGTGACGTGGTTGAAGGCTGGGCGACCCTGCTGGGCTAAGCCGCGACGCTTTCGCCGAGCGATCCGCGAACAAAAAAACGCCAGCTTGAGCTGGCGTTTTTTTATGCCCGCAAATTAATTCCGGGTATGTTCGATTTCAAAGATTCAAACGTTTGCGTAATGCCTGGACATAGTTCTGCCAGTCATTGAGTACCTCGCGCTGCAGGGGCGTCGCACTAAGCGACCATTGCTCGGCCGCTTCTGTAAAAGACTGCACGGTATTCGGCGCGCCGGCCTCGGGTTGCGTAAGACGCTGCTGACAAAACAATCTCCAGCGCTCTTGTTCCGCCACATCCAGGGTGTCTGGAAAGTTGCGTGCTCGATATCGAAAAAGTAATTCAGGCAAACGTTCATCATCGAAAGGCCATGCCTCTTGCGCCAATTGCGCAGGATCAGCCGCTCGAACTTGTTCGCATAGACGCCGATCACGATCACCGATAAATCCGTCGTACAACTGTTGCTCGGGATCTTCGCTGGGAGTGAAATCTTCGCTGGTATAAATCGCTGCGATTTTATCTTTCCAGACTTGTTGTGCGTCAGTTAGTCGCATGACCCGTTCATCATAAAGCGCCATATCCAGCCCAAGGCGTTGCTGATCTTCTGCGCGCAATACCTTCAGCGGCGCTACCACCGGGCAACGATTGATGTGAATGAGCTTGAGCGGCACCGGCAGTTCACCTTCGGCCAACTCATCGCGGCGGGTGTACAAGCGCTGGCGCAGCGTTTGCGCGTCGAGCTCCAGCAGCCCCTGCGGATCGAGATGCAAGTCACAGACGATCAAGGCGTTGCGGTTCTTCGGGTGCCAGGCCAGCGGCAGGACCACGCCGACATAACTGCGCGCCGCCGAGAAACGTCCGGACACATGCACCACTGGCTGCAACAGGCGGATCTGATCCATGACCTTTTGCTTGCTGCGCAGCTGGAACAGCCACTCGTAGAGTTTGGGTTGTTTCTCGCGAATCAGCCGCGCCAGGGCGATGGTGGCGCGCACATCCGACAGTGCCTCGTGGGCATGCCCGTGATCGATATTGTTGGCCGCCGTGAGGCGTTCAAGCTTGAGGGACACCCGGCCCGTGTCATCGGTCGGCCAGACCAGACCCTCCGGGCGCAACGCGTAAGCGGCGCGCACCACATCAATCAGATCCCAGCGACTGTTGCCACCCTGCCATTCACGGGCGTAGGGGTCGAAGAAGTTGCGATAGAGGCTGTAGCGGGTCATCTCATCGTCGAAACGCAAGGTGTTGTAACCGGCGCCGCAGGTACCCGGTGCGGCCAGTTGCGCATGCACGCGAGTCATGAAATCGGCTTCGCTCAGGCCTTTCTCGGCGAGCTGGCCAGGGGTGATGCCGGTGATCGCACAGGCCGCCGGATGCGGGAGGATGTCTTCGCTGGGCTGGCAATAGAGGTTGACCGGCTCATCGATTTCGTTGAGCGCATGGTCGGTGCGGATCCCGGCCACTTGCAGCGGCCGGTCGTTGCGCGGATTGATGCCAGTGGTTTCGTAGTCGTACCAGAAGATTGAAGTCACGGGCGCATCCTGAACAGAAGATCGGCGAAGTCTAGGCGCTCCAGTGATGCCAGGGCCAGCCTCGTCGCCCTCGAACCGCAATTTCTCCAGATTCCTACAACAGAAGCGCATTGCCCTTGTGGGAGCAAGCCTGCTCGCGAAGGCTTTCTGTCAGTTGCAAATGGGCTGACTGATCCACCGCATTCGCGAGCAGGCTCGCTCCCACACCCGAGAGGCTGCTAGCATCAGGCGCACTTGCATCCCGGACAGGCGAACATCAGGTAGCCCATGCTCGAACCCACAGCACCGCCAAGGAAAGCACCGCTGGATACGCGGCATCAGGTCGAAACGCCGGAAGGCATCGACCTGCCGTTGCGCCCTGCCGGGTTGATGGTGCGCGCCGTGGCATTTGCCATCGATCTAGGGATCCGCGGCCTGATTCTGGGCGTGCTGTTTATCGCACTGGCATTTCTCGGCCAGCTCGGCATGGGCCTCGGCTCTTTGCTGCTGTTTGCCATCAGTTGGTGGTACATGGTGCTGTTCGAGGTACTGCGTCAGGGCCGCTCGCCGGGTAAACAGTGGATGGGCTTGCGCGTCGTGCACGACGACGGCACGCCGATCGGCTGGTCGGCCTCGTTGCTGCGCAACCTGCTGCGTTTCGTCGATCTGCTGCCGCTCGGCTATTTCCTTGGTGCGCTCAGTTGCCTGCAGCACCCGACCTTCAAACGCCTCGGCGATCTTGCCGCCGGCACGCTGGTGGTTTACAGCGAGCGACCGCTGAGCCGTCCGCAATTGCCTGACGCCGAACCTCGCCCCTGCTCCTTTGCGCTCACACTCAGCGAACAACGCGCGGTGCTCGGTTTCGCCGAACGTCAGGCGCACCTGTCGCCGGCCCGGGTCAATGAGCTGGCGGCATTGCTGGCTCAGCCGCTGCACATTTCTGCGCACAAAGCGGTATCCGAACTCAACGGCATTGCGCGCGGTCTGTTGGGGCCGACGCCATGAAGCAGAGCCTGTTCGAAACCCGCCACAAGGCTGAATGGGAGCGCTTCGCCGTGGCGCTCGAACACCTCGAACACGGCAAGGACACTTCGCAAGTGGCCGCTTTCCCCAAGGCCTATCGACGCCTCTGCCAACATCTGGCCCTGGCCCAGGCGCGCGGCTACAGCAGTTTTCTCATCGACTCATTGCAGCAGCAAGTGCTGCGCGGTCATCAACAGCTGTATCGGCATCGCAGTCGCCTGGGTGCGCAAATCATCAGTTTTATTCTCGCCGACTTCCCGCGACTGGTGCGTGAAGAGTGGCGCTTCGTCGCGGTCGCCAGCCTGCTGTTCTTCGGCAGCCTGATAAGTTTCGCGCTGCTGGTTTACCTGTTCCCGGAACTGATCTACAACCTGATCCCGGCCGAACAGGTGCGCGAGATGCAAGGCATGTACGACCCTGTCGCCGGCCACCTCGGCCGCTCCGCGGAACGGGCAGCCAGCGAAGATTGGGTGATGTTCGGCTATTACGTGATGCATAACATCGGCATTGCCTTTCAGACCTTCGCCAGCGGTTTGCTGATTGGCGTGGGCAGCGGTTTTTTCCTGCTCTACAACGGCATGATCATCGGCGCGGTGGCCGGACACCTCAGCGAAATCGGTTTTGGCCAGACCTTCTGGTCGTTCGTGATCGCTCACGGTGCATTCGAACTGACCGCCATCGCTCTCGCCGGTGCAGCCGGCCTGAAGCTGGGCTGGGCGCTGATTGCACCGGGGCGCCTGACGCGCAGCGAGGCACTGCGCCTGGCTGCGCGCAAAGGTGTAATGCTGGTGTGCGGGGTCATGCTGTTCTTGCTGATCGCTGCATTCATCGAGGCTTACTGGTCGTCGAAAACCAGCGTCACGCCGCTGACCAAATACGCCGTCGGCGCCGCGCTGTGGCTGGCCGTTGCGGTGTATCTGCTGTTTGCCGGAAGGACCCGCCATGCGCCTGAGTGACGCCAGTGTGGTGATTCGACCGCGCACGACCTGGGAAGCCATGGACCTGGGCGTGTTGATGAGCCAACAGCACCGCCGGTTATTAATGACCAGTTGGGCGATCGTCACCCTGCCGCTGTTCGCCCTGCTCAGCCTGTTGCTGTGGGATTCGCCATCGCTGGCGGTGTTCATTTTCTGGTGGCTGAAACCGGCCTATGAACGCCTGCCGTTGTACATCCTTTCCAAAGCGCTGTTCGGCGAAACTCCAACACTCAAGCAAGCCTTGCGTGAATGGCCGCGCCTGCTCAAGCCGCAACTGCTGGCGAGTCTGACCTGGCGACGGCTGAGCCTGAGTCGCAGCTTTGTGCTGCCGGTGACGCAACTCGAAGGTCTCGACGGCGAGGCCAGGCAACAACGGCTGCAGGTGCTGCTGCAACGTAACGGCGGCGCCGCGCAATGGTTGACGATTATCGGCATGCATCTGGAAACCGCGCTGTGGATCGGTTTGATGCTGCTGTTCTATATGTTGCTGCCGCAGCAGATCGAAACCGATTGGGACTGGCAGTCGCTGCTGCTCGCCGCCGATCAGGACTGGCGTTGGCTGGAGCATCTGACCAACGTTTTTTATGCACTGATCCTGGTGGCCTGGGGACCGGTATATGTCGCCTGCGGTTTCAGCCTGTACCTGAACCGCCGCACACAACTGGAAGCCTGGGATATCGAGCTGGTTTTCCGCCGTTTGCGCCAGCGCTTGAACAACGGCGTGCTCGGGATGTTGCTGGCGGCGTGTCTGCTGCTGCCGAATCTGCAACCGGCATGGGCCAGCGATGCGCCGGATGCTCCAAGGTTGCTCAATCAGCCGCTGACCAGTCAGGCCTCGCGTGACAGCATCCAGTCGCTGCTTGAGCAACCGCCGTTCAAGAACAAGGAAAGCGTCACCCGCTATCGCTTCGGCGACGACCCGGCAAAACCCGCCGAGAACCAGCAACCGGGTGAGGCACCGCAGTGGCTGAAAAACCTGCTCGGCTGGCTCGACGGCCGGCACCTCGATAGCCTCGCCGGCGTGATTGAGGTGCTGCTGTGGGGCGCGCTGATAGCCGCGCTGGGCTGGTTGATCTGGCGTTATCGCGAATTTCTCCAGGCTTTCGTCAGCCGCCGCCCGAACCTGCCAACGCGCCGCAAACCAGCGGCGCCGTCACAAGTCTTCGGCCTTGATCTGAACCGTGAAACCCTGCCGAATGACATCGCCGCCAGCGCCGAACAGTTGTGGCTGAGCGAACCTCGCGCCGCGCTGGGCCTGCTCTATCGCGGCCTGCTGAGCCATCTGCTGCATGATTTTGACCTGACGCTGAAAGCCGCCGACACGGAAAACCAGATCCTCAAACGCATTGAGCAATTACAACGCCCGGACCTGCTCGCCTACAGCCGCAACCTCACTGCTCACTGGCAGAACATGGCCTACGGGCATCGGGTTCCAGCCGCGCATCTGCAAGCAGAACTGTGCGACGGCTGGCGTGAATTGTTCAGCAAAGGATCCGGGCATTGAACCGGCGCATCGGCTGGTTGTCGGGTGCGCTGGCGCTTCTGCTGCTTGGCGGTTTGAGCCTGTTCCTCTATCTCAAGGCCCAGCCGTATCAGGAAACCATTGATCACGGCCCTCGCCTGCCGCGCAAGCCAATCCTTACTTGGCGGCGGAAATGTTCCTGCGCGAGCGCGGCCTCTCGGTCAATCACGCCGAGACCCTGGTGGTGCTGCCGCAGATCGATCCGCATAGCCACACTTTGCTTTTGTTTGGCGAGCGCGCGCGGATGACGCCGCGTGAAGTCGATCAAGTGCTGAACTGGACTCGCGCCGGCGGGCGGCTGGTGTTTGTTGCCGAGTCGCTGTGGGATGCGCAAACCCGGCAAAGTAATGATTTGCTGCTCGACCGGGTGCAACTGCAGCAATCGCTGAGCAAGGATCTGAAAGATCCTCCGCAAGCAGTGGAAAAGGACCGCTTCCCGAAACTGACCAAGCTGTACCTGGAAGACGAAGATGCGCCGGCCTACGCCGGGTTCGACACCGACTTCCACCTCGACGACCCCAACAATGTCGCGCAAGCCTGGGCCAACAGCGCCAAAGCCACGCACATGATGCAACGGGTGTACGGCCTCGGCACAGTCACCGTGGTCACCGATGCCGAGCTGTGGAAAACCCCGACCATCGGCCAATACGATAACGCCTGGCTGCTTTGGTACCTGAGCGCCGACACCGACGTCACGCTGATTTACAACACGGCGCACGACAGTTTGTGGTCATTGCTCTGGCGCTATTTCCCGCAGGCCATCGTCGCCCTGCTTGCTTTGATCGGCCTGTGGCTGTGGCAGGCCGGCGTGCGTCACGGCCCGGTGCAAATGCCGGCGCCAGCGGGCCGCCGACAGTTGCTCGAACATCTGCGCGCCAGCGCCGATTTCCTCTTGCGGCATAACGGCCAGGAAGCCTTGTTGCAAGCGCTGCAGCAAGACATCCTGCGCCGCGCCCGCCGCCGCCATCCCGGTTTCGATCAATTGAATGTGGCCGAGCAATGGCTGGCGTTAGCGCGCCTGACCCGGCAACCCACCCGCGCCATCAGCCAGGCCCTGAGCCCACGACCGAAGCAGCGATTGTCCAGCGCCGAATTCAGCCGTCAGGTCGCTCATCTGCAAACCTTGAGGAACGCGTTATGACTGAACAGATCGAGCCCGGCAGCGCGACGCACGCCGCCCAGCAACGCCAGCGTGCCAGCCAGTTGGCGCAGGCGGTACGCAACGAATTGAACAAGGCCTTGATCGGCCAGGAGGCGGTGGTCGACGATGTCCTGACCGCGCTGATTGCCGGCGGCCATGTGCTGCTCGAAGGCGTGCCCGGTCTGGGCAAGACCTTGCTGGTGCGGGCCTTGGCGCGATGCTTCGGCGGCGAGTTTGCGCGCATCCAGTTCACCCCGGATCTGATGCCCAGCGACATCACCGGTCACGCCGTGTACGACCTGCAGACCGAACAGTTCAAGCTGCGCAAAGGCCCGCTGTTCACCAACCTGCTGCTGGCCGATGAGATCAACCGCGCCCCGGCGAAAACCCAGGCAGCGTTGCTCGAAGCCATGCAGGAACGGCAGGTGACACTCGAAGGTCGCGCCCTGCCCATCGCGCAACCGTTCATGGTGCTGGCGACGCAGAACCCGATCGAACAGGAAGGCACTTATCCACTGCCGGAAGCCGAACTCGACCGCTTCATGCTCAAGGTGCGCATGGATTATCCCGACGCCGATCAGGAGTTGAACATGGTCCGTCAGGTCTGTCGTTCGACCCGCGCCGACATGCTCGATGTGCAACCGCTGCGCACGGTGTTGCAGGCCAAGGACGTGCAAGCCTTGCAACGCATTGCGAGTGACTTGCCGCTGGACGATCAGGTCCTCGACTATGCCGTACGCCTGGCGCGCAGTACGCGCACCTGGCCGGGGCTGACCCTCGGCGCCGGACCACGCGCCTCGATTGCACTGGTGCGTTGTGCCCGTGCCCGGGCGTTATTGCGCGGCGGCGAGTTTGTCATTCCGGATGACATCAAAGCCTGCGCGCTGGCGGTGCTGCGCCATCGCGTGCGCATCGCGCCGGAGCTGGACATCGAAGGCCTGCAGGTCGATCAGGTGCTTGCGCAATTGCTCGACCAAGTGCCGGCGCCGCGCCTGTGAAACCCTCGCGACTGCTGCTGATCTGGCTGGGCCTGCTGCTGGTGGTCAGCATGGTGCTCGGCACTTTGCAGGCTTTGCAGCTTGAAGTTCCAAGTAGTCTGGTTTCGATCAACTGGGGTTTGCTCCTGGCGCTGTTGGCGCTGGCAGTGATTGACGCGGTGCGCCTCAGACGTCTGCCCTCGCCGCTTATCAAAAGGCAGATGCCCGGCAGCCTGGCACTGGGGCGCTGGGCAGAGGTACAACTGGAAGTTGCCCATGAGTTTGCCGAGCCACTGAACATCGATCTCTTCGACCACGTCCCCGAGGGCCTCGCGTTCGAACATCTGCCATGGGCCGTCGAGCTCCAACCCGGTCATGTCAGCCGGATCACCTACCGTTTGCGCCCGACCAGACGCGGGCATTTGCGCTTCGAGCAGTGCGAAGTCAATCTGCCGAGTCCCTTGGGCTTATGGTCAGGCAAACGCCTGATCAAGGTCGCCGATCAGACCCGTGTGTATCCCGACTTCGCCCGGCTCTACGGTGGTGAATTACGCGCCGTCGACAACTGGCTGAGCCAGCTCGGCGTGCGCCAGCGGCAACGTCGCGGGCAGGGTCAGGAGTTTCATCAACTGCGCGAATTTCGTGAGGGCGACAGCCTGCGCCAGATCGACTGGAAAGCCACCGCCCGCCAGCGCACACCGATTGCCCGGGAGTACGAAGATGAACGCGATCAACAGATCATCTTTCTGCTCGATTGCGGCCGGCAGATGCGCAGTCAGGACGGTGAACTGTCGCACTTCGACCACGCGCTCAATGCCTGCCTGTTACTCGCTTATGTGGCGTTGCGTCAGGGCGATGCGGTGGGGTTGAGTACGTTTGCCGATGATCAAACGCGCCATGTCGTGCCAGTCAAAGGCAGCGGGCAACTGAACGTGCTGCTCAACGCGGTTTACGACCTCGACAGCACGCAACGTCCTGCCGATTATCAAGCCGCCACCAATCAACTGCTGACACGACAGAAGCGCCGGGCACTGGTCGTACTGGTGACCAACCTGCGTGATGAAGACGATGAGGAGTTGCTGAGCGCGGTCAAGCGCCTGAGCGCACAACATCGGGTGCTGGTCGCCAGTCTGCGCGAAGAAACATTGGATACGTTACGCCAGACACCGGTGCAAACCTTGCCCGAGGCATTGGCTTACTGCGGCACGGTGAACTACATGAATGAACGGGCAGAACTCCATGAGCGGTTGAGCGCTCATGGCGTTCCGGTGGTAGATGTCCGGCCCGCCGAGTTGGGGGCCGGACTGGTGACGCAGTATCTCAGTTGGAAAAGGAGCGGAACCGCATGATCCCGTACTGATTTGTGTACGAGGTTCAAGGCAACTCCGAGTCAAAGAATTGAAGCCGGAATACTTCCTCTTCAAGTACCGCCCCTGCTCATCGACAACAGAAGCACGAACGATCTTGTAGCCAACCATTCCTCGCGACGAATAACTTTTTCTCACCCATCCATCTTCTGTTGAAAATGACGATCCATCGGGATCACTGTTCAGTACCCAGAGAACTTTTTGGCCAACAATCGGCTTGCCGTCGGGGATCGATACGATCCTGAACGAGATGGACGCAGATTGATCAATCGGGTAACTGCCGCTGCCGCTGATCTCAGTCATCATTCGCTCGTGCGCTTTAAGCGTAAAAAGAATCGAACTGACCTCCCATCCAGCCAGCCCCCGGAACGGCTGCATCGAGAAGACCGGATTGAAGAGCCGAAAGTCGGAACACGACATTGGCGATACCCTGGCTATCCGTTGTCGTCGGCGCGATGTCGACTCCAGAGAATTCCCAATTGACCTCAACGTTTGCCAAGGGATTACCGGTAATGGCCGAAACGACGTAAACCCGGGCTGAAACTTCCTGCCCCGGATAACCGCTCGGGTCATCACTGACCAGCTCTTTGATCTCTCGCGGCTCGTGCAGGAAATACGGCAATGAAATCGACTCCGAATACTGCACATCCCCCACGGTCGCCGTCAGTTGCGCCGCTCCGGGAGTCTTGGGCACGAAACGGATCCGCGCCTCGCCGTAGAAGTTAGTGGTCGTCGTCACCTCGCCAAGATCCGGAGCGCGCCAGACAACTTTCATCCTCGCCATCGGCCTGCCGCTGATAGTCGAAACAATGGTGATCTGCTCGGACACCGCTTCGCGCCAGAACAGCGTCTGACTAACCCGCGAACGCTCGGCGATTTTCACCACTTGCGCGCCTTCGCCCACCGACATTGCGTTGACAGGTGACCATCGAGCCAGGCTTTCGCAGGCCAGAAACAAGCCGAAACTGCCGTTACGCTGGTCATCGACCGTGAAGTAATCGGTGAATCCCGTCTCACCATGGAAAACCCTCGGCAAACCGAGCACTGGCTGAGCAAAGCGGATACCCAGTGCCTCCGGGCCGGTACCGACCATCCCCAATGTCAATTTGCGCCCAGACAGGAAAGTGTCACCCGGGGCGTTTACATCGATTTTATGGGTCAGTTTGCGCCGCGCAAAACCGGTGTCCTGGCCGAAAGGCTGTGCCGGGCTGAGATCCATACTGAACAGCAATCGATCCCAGGGGTCGTTGGCCAGCGAACATACCTCCATCGAGCGTGTATCAGTAACATTGTCATACGGACTGTTCACAGACACTTCGACCGTTGCATTGCCCTCCTTCGCTGCCTCATAGGCATAGCGAACCCATCCCTCTTCATCTGTAACATGCTCTTCAGTATTGCCGCTCACCGTCCACAGTGTTCGTGCCTGAGCCATCCGGTCTTCCGAGAAGTCCGAACGGACCTTCGCCCACATCCATGCCGGATCCTGACCCACGATCGGAAAAACGGCAGACTCACGCACGGTTTCAATGCTGAGTTTGTTGTGGCCCAAGTGCATTCTGGTGACATCCGTCGGGTCAGCGCTAGTCAAGAAATGTAGACCGAACTCACCGCCACCCCGACTATTCGAACAATCCAGTGTCCAGGTCATGCCACTTTCATCAATAAAATTCGAGGTCCTGACTGGAGGATCGAGAATGATCCCCAGATCTTCGGCCGAGCTTCCGGACCAACTCAAATCCATTTCAGTGCCTACCAGAGGACTCAACGCATTCGTTCTGAAAATATACCGGTGCACAGCGCCAATGCAGGGATACAGCGACTGACCTCGTTTGGAGGGCATTTGATCGAGAACAAGCTCGAACTCATCGTAAATATCCGGCGAAAGCAAGCGACCGAGCAACTCCCGATCCTCCAGTGAATCGCTCAACAACCGCAGTCCGAACATACTGCTGCGGCTCGTTGCGAACTCAGAACTCAGGGTCCAGACCAATGGTTCATCTGCCCGCAATATCCTCGGCTCGCCAAGCTCACTCACCGCCAGCCCGATGTTTGATCCGTCAACGCCCCATGCCAAGGTAATTTCCTGGCCGATAAGAGGACTGTCGGCAAGCGCCGTGACCTCCAGAGAATGGATTTGACCTCGTCGGCAGAAAAACCCAGAACATTGTCGATGTAGCCGCGATCAAATGTGATGTTGACCTTGTCTTTCCATGAACTTCTGGCAATCGCTGTCACGCTGAATTCGCACTCATGCGGCTCGGCAGATTCATGCGCTCGGACCGCTGCAGTGATTTCATGAGTCCCGGGTTCTCTGGTGTAAAACTTCAGGCTCCCCAACCAGCGCTTCCCGTTTGGCTCTGCACGACGCCGTCGGCGGTTTGCCACTTGACCAGCGCACCGATCACCGGTTCGCCGTCGCCCTCATCGGTAACATGCACCACTTGCAATCGCAGATACGCACTTTCGTGCTCCTCCACCACCGGACTATTCTCGGCCTGGCGTATCTCTTTGATCCTGATCCTGTTGCGCGCCAGCGACATGCGCTTCCTGGGCGACGGCAACAACAGCTTCGAGCAGCCCAGTGACAACTCGAATATCCCGTCGCGCCGGTCTTCGCAGTTCAGCGTCCAGGAGGCAGTGCCCCCGTCATCGATCGGCATGGGCACTGCCGTTTCCAGAGGCGGACTGACAACGACACCCAGTTGCTCATGCCTGTCACCATGCCAGTGCAGATAGAAGTCGCTGCCTCGCAGAGGACTGTCTGCCGCCAGCATGACATCAATGGAATGGGTGGCGCCTCGGTTCGGATAACTGTTATCAATCCAGTCCCTGATCTCGTTGTTTTCAAAGACAGTCAAATGTGCCCACGGGTCCTCGCCCAGTACCAGCACGTCAAACGTCTGGGTCCACACACCCTGCTTGTAATAAAGGCTGACCACAGAGGCTTCAATAATGAAGTCCCCTGCTGCCTTTGCCTCATAATCGAAGTAGGCCCAGCCTTGTTCATCCGTAACGGCAGCCGCCAACACCCGTTGCTCGGTCGACCAGTTCACCGTAAGCCCGGCCAATGGCTGGCCGGTGTAAAACGACGCCACTTGCACACCCAGGCGAACAGTTTGCTCAATCAACGGATAGTAAGCGGCCTCGACCACCTCGCGAAAAATCAGTCGATGATGCCCCAGCGATACAGGGATCTCGTAGGCCTGCGCGGTGTAACGGTTGCGTAAACTCAGGGTGAATTGATATTCCTGATCATCGATCAACGGGCAATCGAGCGTCCATGGCAAGTCCAGCGATTGCTGAATGTCCCAAGCAGGAGACGCGACGATCGAGCCCTGCAGGTTATTGTCGATGCTCAACGCAACCGGGGTGTCGCGCCAAGGGTTATCCGGCACAGGTACAAAACCGAGTACGTGGGGCGTGATCAATGCGTCGCTGCCAAAAGTTGCGCCGCTGCTGGCGCCCTGACACAGGTACATTTTGCTCAAGGGTCGGAACGACATACCGTCCAGCGTTATTTCCTGCAACTCGAGCGGGGCGAGTTTCAACGCGATCTTGACGCGTGTAACCCAGAGTTCGCCAAATGGACTCGAAGACTCTGTTGAGCTGCATATTTCGATGCGCAGCGGCTTTGAGCTTGAGAGGTCCGATGTCAGTTCCACCTCATGCAGGGTCGGACTGAATCGCCTCTCTGGCTCCTGATCCGAAACCCTCGCGCTGTTGTGCCTGCCCGGCTTCACCGTCGGGTTTGAGTTCGATGCGATAATGCTCGGTTTCTCCCTGAGAAACCCTCACCCAGCCTGACTGGCTGAAACTGCTTTCCCACAGAAAACTCAGCCAATAAGCACCCTTGCCATCGGGATCTCTGGGAAGGGTGACGTCCTGAGTGACACCCCCGCCCTTCGGTGCTTTCATGTGCTTGATCGGCGTGTTGTCGTAATACGCCGTGCCTATAGCAACCGTCCCCGTCCTTGCCCAACATTCGAACCTTTCTTCGAAATCACCATTGCACACCAGGTTTTCATTCACCTGAACGATAGGCTCATTCATGACTGCGCACTCCCTTGCCCTTGCCGGCCAGACCCTCTTGCGCTGCATTGACCAACTCCTTCACCGAATCGATAAACGACTGATCTCCGCTCTTGCACGTATAGCGAATGCGCAAGATGCAATCGTTCATCGAGCACAGCATGGCCTGCTGCAGCGGCTTTTTATGCCATGGCCATTTCAGCTCCCAGGCGGACACCACACCGGTATTTTCAAAGGGAAAGAGCAAACCTTCATCTGGCTTCGCCGCCGCCATGCCGTTGTCGGCAAACCCCACCGACAGGGCAATCTGTTGGCCCGGACGCAAGTTGAACAGCACATCGGCAGGGGCCACGTCCCCAGGATCAGGATTGTGCAAGTACTGCACCGACTGCACCGAAGCCCGGCTGGCGGTCATGCTGCCGACCTGCAGCAAGGTCGCGCGCACGTCCTCGAAAGGCCCCGTCAGCACTGGCAAGTCGACTTCCACCGAACTGATCTGCCGGCAGTAATGTCCAGGATAATCCCGATCGAACAGCAATTGCGTCAGTCTGAACTCAAGCGAGCCGGTGGTCTGCAGCTGCTTCAGTGCAGCCTCCCAAGTGCTGATGCCGACCTGAGGGTCTATTGCATCGTTGAACAGCTGACGCAAGGAGATGGTTTTCACCAGTTCCAGCCGCCGCTCGGTGCGCTGCAGGTACTCATGCTCCATGCGCAGCAGGTGCACGCGCAAATGCTCGCCAGCGGTCAAACCGTGGCGTTGATCCTGCCAGACCTGCGGCAAGGGAATATGGGAATCGTAATCGCCGGTTTCGGCATTCATCGCCGCTTGCGCGCTGAGGCACAGACTGACCACCGCGTCGTAAGCCTGATAGTGCAAGGCTTTGAGCTGGCCCAGCATCCAGCCGAACAATTCGGCATTGGTCGCGCGCTTTTTCAGATAGTTGTACATCGTCAAAGCCTGAGCGTTAGCTCGCAGCGTTTGCGCGAGGTTGGTTCTGGCCGCATCAACCGCATGGTTCTGCGCGACGATCTGCGCATCGATGGCCGCGATTTCTGTCAACGCCTGATCGCGTTGCAGCCCCCATTCGTTGCGGCGACGGCGATAGCCTTCGGTGGTGGCTTGCTTGTCTGCATCGATTTGCAGCATCGACGAAGCTATTTCCAGGCCAAAGCAGATGGCATCCGTGACTTTATCGACCCGAAAACCACCGTTCGCCATCCCGAAAATATTAGGCGCAGCCGCCACCGCGGCGCCTACCGGTTTGAGAATTTTGGCAGCCAGCGCCAACTCTTTGGACTGGTCCAGGTTTGCCATGACCTGATATTCGACAGCCGACACGTTTTCGTCATAGCGGGCTGCGTAAGCATCAGCCCGTTCCCGCGCCACTGCCCGGCTCTGCTCAAGCGCCGTCGTGCTCGCTTCCAACTGAGCGATGGATTGCTCCTGCAAGGTTCTGGCGTAGTTGCCCAACTCCACCAGATGGTTTTGCTGCAGCTCTTCCTGCTCGGCACGGTCATGCCGCTCAAGCAGATTGAGTACCTGGCTGCCGTAATCCTGCAAGGCCTGCACCGCACGCAAGGCAACCTCGAAGATCGCACGCCAGCGAAACGCAATCACCACCAGCCGGCCACCCATCGGTCTGGCGCCACCGACGCCACCTGCGGCCAGATCGCGCAGCAATTGGTTCGGGTCAGTCGGTGGGTTGAACAACGGCAGGAGCATGGGCTTGCCATCAATCGTCAGGTGGTTGCGCAAGTTGTTCATGCGGTACTGCGGCTGGTTGAACCAAGAGAGCAACTCATCGTTGATGGGTGCCCTGAACGGCGGACATCCCAACATGCCCAGCATGGGAGCCGTATCCGAGCCGGCCGGAACATCTGCCAGGCTGTAATTTAATGTCTGCTCGAAAGTTTCCAGTGCCGTACGCGTGCAGCTTTGGGCCAGAAGGCTCCCCAGCGTCGCGGTCTGCCACAAGTTCACCGTTTGAGTCAGAGGTGGTTTGCCCATCAATGACCCCGCTTGCACATAGCACAGCTTTGCCGCCACCAGGCTTTCGCGGGTCAGTTGGCGGTAATGCCAGTCCCCCAGGCCATGAGATTCTTCACATACTCGATGAACATCAGCAGCCTCAAATGCACAGGCGCTGAATATCCAATTGCATCCGGGTCGGCGGGCGCCACGGCTTCACAGCCGGCATTGCCCAGATCGTTGATCAACGGTCGGCAGCGCCAGTAACTCGGTTTTTCGGGGACCGAGCTGCTGTCGGCGGTAGCCCGGGGATCAAAGACGAAATGCAACCACGTCTGTGCTTCGGCAAACCGTTCTTCATCACGCAAGCGTGTCGCAATCAAATGCGGCAAATGGAAAAACAGCTCCCAGAAAAACAGCCCGTTGGCACCGTCGAAAGCGCCGTTGCGTTCCTCGAAATCAGCATCAGTGGGTGGCGGCTCTGACAAATGCTGAGAGTCCCAGTTGATCAGCGTGGCTGGAGAGGCAGTGGAGCGTGTGACCAACTCGGGGCCGAACAGCGAATTGAGCCGAACGTATCGCAGCGCCCAGCCAGCGCCCAGTTGAAAGTCGAGGAATTGGGCGGCATCCGTGGTCTTTTTCAGCAGTGTTGGCGGGCGGAAATCAGAGAGATCGACAATCGTCAGGTCAAACTGTTTGCCGCCAAAGCCTTCAGTATCGTTCTTTAGAGTGAACTTGACGTTGTCCCAGTGCCCCTTTGGTCGAGTGAAGCTCCCCAAGAACTTCATGGTCCAGTCGCCGGCGACTGCGACCTCACTTTTCACAGGTTTAGGGTCGTCAGCCGTTGCAAGTTCCAACTGCAAGGTAAACGCAGTCTTTTCGACACCTGGTAACCCTGTTGACCTGCAAACCCCTCAACCGTCAGCACATCGTTGTTACCCACTCGCATGGCGAAGACGTTCAGCCCCAGAAAAGCTGCCATGGAGCCTGGCGGCGACTCGCTTGATACCACCTTAACCTCAAGACCCAAGGGGTGCTGAACCGTCAAGGCAGAAACAAATCGATCGCTCTTGGCCAACTCAAGCCAGTTGCCACTGTCCCCGGTAACGGGACGCATCAGCACATCGATGATTGCGATCTCTTTCAAGGCACCTGTGCCGGTTTTATCGTTGACCAGCAATACCCCCAGCTTGCCTTTGGGGAGCTGAGGGTCGGCCCACACGGTTGCAATCAGCCTGGCATCTGCAGAGATATCCTCATCAAACTCGCTATGGCGTAAATTCAAAGGCGCCGACCACTGGCCGTTCTGCTTCATGAAGGCCACATTGATATGCAGTTGATGGGGCACGAATCGGGATCTGTCGTCTGGCAATGGCGATTCTCCGTCACCCGCAGGATCGGCTTTGATGATCTCGCCGACCTTGTCCCGCCACTCCGCCCAGACCAGACACAGCCGGCCGTTCCAGACCACCGGACGCATGTCCAGCACCCGCCCGGCGGGTTGAATGTCCACCGCTTTCCACTCACTCCACGCCGCCGGGTTGACGGCGAGGCAAGTGGGCGTGATCTCGATTTGCGCCTTGCGCCAGAAGTACTGGAACGGCGGCACCCGCTGGCGTCCGACAAAGTAATAATCGGCGCCCTCAGGGGTTGTGCCGTCCATGTAGCCACTGATGACATCCAGATCGCAGATCTGCTCGAAGGCTTGCAAGTAACCCTGCAACGCCGCCTGAACCGAATCGGTGCTCAGACGGGCCTGGTTGAGATTGTTTTCAAGGGTCTTGAACAGATCCGTCTTGCGCTGACGCACAAACGGATTAATGTAGTTTTCCGGGTAGAGCGCGATCATCTGCACCGCTGCCCAGTCCGAGTAGTTGTTGTACAGCGCCCAGTTTTCCAGCTGTTCAGGGGGAAACTCGTGGTTTACGAAACCGGGCTCCATTTTGTTGTACACCGCACTGATGAATTGCTGTGCACAACTGATCGCTTCGGCCACCCCCGACGTCTGTACCCGAGCACTGTCCAGCGGGTCGATGCGCAGCAATTCGAACACGTCCTCCGGGGTCCGCAAAGGCGGGTAACGCTCCGCCCTCACTTGCCCGATGCAGTACTCAAGCAACGCGCTACGACGTTTTTCCTGCAACAGGCCAATGTTGTTCGATGTCATGATCCTTGCTCCGTGGAAGAGATTCCCGCGTCACTGTCGGAAGGCGGTGCCGTTTGTTCAAGCGAGTCGGCGCGCCCTTGCGCCACCCCAAACCTGATGGGTTCGAAGAGCGTCCCCAGCCCGCTTGCCAGGCTGCGTATACCAACCTGGAATTCACCGCTGAAATCGCTGGTGATATCAACCGTGGTTTCACCTTTGTGATTGGTGAAACCCTGTGTCGGACGGATCGTTGGTCTTTCTTCGGGATCTGTTTCTTGCTCCCAGGCCCAGTCCACCAGCATGTTGGCCCCAAGGTTTCCGTACTGGTCCACCATCGTGGCGTAGAGTGTGACTTCCTGACCAAGCGGCACGACCTCCGTTGGCACCGGAGACATTAGCCCCGTCGGGAAATTCATGCTGTTGACGTCGGCAATGACGTCGATGCTCACTGCCCACTCAGGCTCGAGCAAGCTCATCGAAAAATAAAGGCTGTCCGTGCCCAGGACTTTGCCGGGAGAATACTCAGCCGTGAGGACTCCTTTGGTATCAGTGATACCTGACGTGATGGTCCCTAGCTCGGAATGCCAGTCAACAGCGACACCTTTCAATGCTGCGCCCTGGGCGTCGGTGAGCGTCATCGTAATGATCGCTTTCTCGCCTGGTTTACCAGCGAAGACTTCTGTAGGCGTTACGATGCAAGTCATCCTGACCAGCTGGTTCAGTTCGCCCGGTATTTGCACGACCGGCACACGCGTCCGGGTCTGACTGAGCAACGCCAGTTCAGCCGCCTCGGCATAGGCCTCACTGGCATCGGTGGTCTCCGGCAAGGTACCGATGCGCAAAATGGTCCGGGCATCCATACCGGTCTGCATCGACAACTGGTAAACGCGCATCAGCAGATCCAGTTGCTCGAGGGTTTTCAACACTTGGGTTTCAGGATCGATATAGCGAACGCATTCGCTGACTTCCTGCGCGCTCCAGGCAAAGAACTCAGCCAGTTTGATGGCTGCGGCCTGTCGCACCACGCGTAATGCATCGGCGCTGAGCTTAGGCGGTAGCGAATGGACCTGACGCAGAAAGTCCAGCAATTTCTGCTCCGGTTGTTTACTCATGCTGAACGCGCGGGCCAGCGTGGTCATTGCGTAAAGTATGCGCAACGAGAACATATATTTTTGAGAGGGATCGATGATGGTGAGTGGGTCGACCCACACCTGATATCCATAATCCAGGTAATCCCCGACCAGAGCCGCACTCAAGCCCAGGGTCGAAACAACTTCAGCGCGCAGGCGCACAACAGCCAGCAATTCGAGTAACGAATCTGAAGGTTCGTCGCGCCTGCGCTCTGTCGCTGGCGATTCGAAGTCGGTGCGGTCACACACCTGGCGCAACAGTTGATACACCGAGGAATCGACCCAGTTCAGCACCAGAATGGCCAATTCGCCGTCGAGGCCGGCGTAGACTGCCAACGACTCCCTGACCAGCGACACCTGAGCGTCTCTGGCCTGCAGAAGAACGGTGAGCATGATCTCGACCAAAACGCTGACCTGGGTTTCCTCAATGTCCAGGCCGTTCCTGACGGCCCATTCGAGCTTCACGCGGGCAAAAGCCAAATAATCTTCCGGCGTCATGGCAGTGGGCAGAATCAGGCCATTGACGTCGACAAGCGGCGGCTGCCCCTCACTGTCAATCGAGAGCAAATCCAGCCAGTCTCTTCTTCCGGCCGGCGGAATACGGGCCACGAGAAATGAATTGTTGGATAACCGCGCGCTGGGCAGGAGGGTGCCGATCTTGTCGAAGAACTGCTGGTCCTGCTGGGAGAACTCGCGCAAACGCAGTGGTGCACTCACGTGCTGCAACATCCACAACACCGATATCTTGCTTTGTTCGCACCATTGCACACAGGCCTGCATGGCTTCGATCAGGCTCAGCACATCCGGACCGCCAGCCGTGGCGTCAGTGCGGCTGTCATCATCCGCCACGGCGACAATACGCGGCTTGCCCGCCAGCCCCTCGAGCCAGGTTTCGCCCCCAGCACACTGAGCATCAACACGCCTTCGACCGGCGTGATATTCAACAGTCGAGGCAGTTTTACCAACCGGTAAAAACTGGAAATAACCGCCGAACTGCGTTCCAGCTTATCGATAAGGCCATGAGCCTGGGCTATGGCCACCGCCAGGTAATGGTAAGTCTGAAGATCGATACCCAAACCACTGCATAGCTGGCTGACCGTAAGATTGTCCTTGTCCGATGTCGGTATCAGCGCAAACGGTGTGTCGTCGAGTTTCAGCGGCTCGCGATAATTGTCCTGATTGTTGAAGACCTGATCGAACTGCGACAGTGCATCACCACGACCGTAGAGTGACATTTCATCGAGAAACACGGCGAAATCCGCCGCCGTGCACTTGTAGCGTTCACGCAATCGCTGAAACAGGCCCAATGCATGGATCACATTCACCGAAATCGCCCACACTTCAGACTTTTCCGCACCCCGTGCTTCAGCCCTGATCGCTGCCACCAACAAGGCGTCAGTCTGCTCAGGGGGTAGATTCAGCCATTTGTCCAGGCGTAACTTGCGGTTGAGTCGATCAAATGCACTCAAGCCTCTTGGGGTATTGGGATTAACGATAATCCGATGAAAATTATTCCCTGACTGGGTGGTGATACCGATAGCGGGGTGAGCATTATCATTGATGTAAACCGAGCCGGATCGGCCGCCTTCCGGAACGTCGGGCTCACTGGAGTATTTGACATTGGCCGAACGCCGCGGCGCGTAGTCCCCAACCGACAAAAGACTTGTCACCTCCTCGGCCACAAGATTTGTACGTTCAGCCAAATAAAATATCTGATTGAGATTCAGAAACTCCAAGTCTTCCGTGCCAAAGCTCTCCAGATAAAACTGATACATCTCCCCGGATTCTTTATATTCCTCAGTCACCAAACGCTGCTGGTACGGGCCAAGTCGAGAGGCATGAGCCAAGGCAGCAGCGGCGAGCCTGGTCAGAGACCCGGAGTGCAAGAAGTTGGGGAATTTACTGTCAACGATGTTGGCAAAATCCCCCACGGATCGATTGTTGAAACCGGCCACACCATCGATCGTGACCCAGTGCTGGTAATACGGCAGACCGTTGGGATAGCGCGCTTCGATCAATGCCTGTTCAATTGGAACCGTTGTGTTCGCAGCGATGAACGCCTGCAGCACGCGTACGATCACGTCGACGGATGACTCCAGCGCGTTCACCGTTTTACTGTCGACCGTCAACGTCATCAAATCCGTGCGACGCTCATGCAACGGCAGACTGGTGTTGTCGCCAACGGATTCGATCAAGTCGCGAATCAAGCGATACAAGAAGACGAGATACGCTGAAGGCCCGAACATGGATTCCAGAGAATCCGAGGGGCATTTGGTTCTCAACTGCAGATCGAATATTCGCTCCAGTTGCGGCCCGACAACAATCGACATCAAACCACTGGACGGTCCTGTCGACCCGGCTTTGTCCTCCTGCTGGTGATGTTCAATGAACCGACGCCGCACATAGGTCGCCAGGCTGTTGGCCCGGCGCAAAAGCGCCGGGCCTCTTCCTGCTCAAGTCCGTACTCGCCGACCAGCACAGGAAGACCCTTTTCCACCAGAGAGAAAAACGATCCCCCTGCTCAACGTAACTCCAGAGCTTCGAAAGCCGGTTTGGCGCGGTGGACGCTTGCTCACCAAACAGCTGAATGAACAACTGCGCAGCGGGACGGAGTGAATCAGCCATGGCCACATTCCTTTAGTCGATAACGGGCCCGGGGCGCCTGACTGATGTGTCAGGCGAACCCAGCGGTGCATAAGGATTTAGCGCTTTAACGCAACAATTGAAAACTGTCATAAATGACAGTTGTTATGACCACCCATCGGAATTTACAACCGTGCTTTGTCCGCCGGCGCTGATTCGATTTCAAACCGCTCGCTGACGACCCAGTCAGAACCCATCGGATCGCTGTCGCTTGGCTGCAGCTTGAAACGACACCAGTTGCCACCTGACGGTAGCGCTTGGTCAGACAGACCTTGCCAGTCAGGGGCGACCTGAATCGACGCTACCCATATCTTGTCCGGGTTGAACGGGTCGACCAGAACACCGACACCTTGACGGCCCTCGCCGGCAAACAGCACCGGGTTGCTGACCCAGCCTCCGGGCGCTGGTTTGTCAATGGTGGGTAGATAAGTCGCCAGCTGAAGCGTGCGTTTCGCGCTATCGGATTCAAACCCTTCGCAAGCCGCTACAACTTCCAGCTCATGATTGCCCTCGTCTTGCCCAGGCTCCAGCGTTACCGACCACGTCCGGTTTTCCCGCACCTCGACGTTTGCGTGGTCGCTACCCAGCGTCACGGATACGGTGTCGCCGGGCGTCGCGAAACCCGACACCACGACCCGTCGGCCGACATGGTCATCGGCAGTCGGGGTTTCGATAAACGGAGTCGCTGGCACGACCTTGTAACGCAAACGCTCATTGGGCTGAGAACGCAGCGCAATGCCATTGACGACGAGCGTCTGAAACGCCCAGATGGTTGTGTTGCCCACCGGCAAACTCACTTCCGCCTCCCAGTTGCCTGACGCGTTCACCTCAATATCCGTCAGCAATGGCTCAGTAGCGCCTTCCAGCCAGACCTCCACCAGCGCGGTACGTCTGCCCGTGCCAGCAATCTTCGAGATGCGCGGCACTTTCCCGCCAGGGATCGGCGTCGTGAATCGAGGCGGCGGCACCACCACCTTGAGTTCGTGCTCAGCGCTGTTGGATGACTTTTGCCCGTTGAGTATCTGTTGCGCGTGGAGGAAATAATGCCTCAGCTCCAGATCGCGCAGTCCGATCGACCATTTGCCCTCCTCTAGCAATTCGAGCGGAGCACCCAGTTCTCCTCCCATCTGGCTGTCATGCAATTGCATCATCGCGCCCAGCATGCCGTTATCACCGTCAATGGTGACGTCGTACCCCACTTCTGAGCCGGATACCGGCGCGACGATGAGCGGTTGCAACATGACTCTGTGGACAGTGAAGGTTTTCGAGGTCGATTCTGAAGGGAGATCGAGGATAGTTTGCGTGACCTCCACGGTATGTTTGATATTTGCCTCGAACGGGGTTGGTCGCTGAAACATCCAGGTGGCCCCCGTCACGGTCGCCACGTGCGTCTCGGTATCGTCGCTGAACCGGAGCTTCACCACCGCTTCAGACCAACAAGTGCCGCTGAATATCGGCTCCAGACCCTCCTCGCAAGGATCATCCAGACCTGGCGCCAGCGGTGGAATCGTGACGTACAGGATGAAAGGACGTTGTGAGGGATTGTCCCCAGATGCTGTGTAATGCGCACTTCCCGCTTGTTGGTTGGGCCCCACGTGACCAATGCCGGGGTCAACCATTTGCCGTTCACGACCACTACACGTCGTGCAGCCTCGGTTGAATCGGGAAACCTGAGCGAGACGGTGGCGTCTGAATAACCTTCGCCGCTGAAGACGGGTAGATAGTCCTCGGTGTAGCTCGCCTTGATGATATCCGGCATGTCGTTGTGGACTTTGAATTCAACAGGCTTGGACTCGATCCAGCCATCGGCCTTGTCGGCGATTTTTTGCATCACCGTCACATCGTAGCTGCCCAAAGGCCAGACAACGGGGGCAGTTTCCCACTGGCCTTGAGCATTGACGCGAACGTTGGAAGGCAAAGGCAGCGAGCCGTCGCTGGCAGAGAACTGGATTTCGGTCGAGAGGTTGTTATCGAAATGGCCAGTGCCGGAGAACTTCAAGCCTGTATCCGGGAGAAAGGTGACCTCAGGTTTTTCCAGTTGCGGCGGGCGGATTCGGTAAGAGCGTGGTGCGCTTCTCTTGGACGGTTCATTTTTCAATACCTGCATCGCGACAAGTGAAACCGGTCCAGGCTCGACCGTCACAGGCAAGCGCCAGTCAGTCGCCGTGACGGCTGTCTCACCCAGATTTACCGATGTCAAGTCTGTATAGATATAAAGAGTTGCGTCCACGACGCCATCGATACCTGACAGGAAGAAATGGCGCTCCTGCAAATCAATGACCGGGAAAGTGATGGTCGGAATGCGAATGCCCGGCGAATAGGTCTCAGGTTGAGATTCGTCTGAAGCGAATTGTGTGCCGCCGATGGTAAACCTGCTTTTTGCTACGTATACATATTCCCTTTCTTCAGGTTCATACCCTCCGAGCCACTTGGGATTCCACTTTCCATCAGCCTCAACGACAGCAGTCCCAATCACGCCCTTTCCATCGGAGTCCGTGCCGTATATCAGTATGTTTGTACCGAATATTCCCGTTCCGCCAACCTCGACACCGGTGCCTTCCTGAGGAGCAATCCTTGGCGGTGGCTGAGTAGCAGTGAAGTAATTCTTCACCTCAAAAATTACGCTGCGTGCTGTAACCTGGAGTCTGCCTGTGGGCAAGAAGTGCGGCAGGGTATAACTCCAGACACCCTGCCTGGCAGACACCTCGAAATTCAGCGAAATAGTAGGTCCACTGATGTGAATGTAGACGTTCTCATTGTGGATCAGGCCTCTACCTGAAATGGTATTGCTCCTGAAATCAATCTCAGATCCATCTGCAGGCTCGTCGATGATCAAGGTGAACGCATCAGGATTCTGGTGAGTATCGTCGTTCATGCTTCACCTTTGGATACAGTGACAGGAGAGGACAGAAAGCCACAGGAATCAGCTTATTCCTACCTGTAAAATCTGACAGTCCCGACGAACGGTAGCTGCTCGCCTAGCGAGCCGATAATCTCGTGCAAGCTTCAGCTCGCAACGCAACGCCCTGGTTCCTTACCGGCAAATCCCTGAAAAAATGCGCTGGTTTGTGCACTTGCGGATCTGACTGACAGGCCGCGGACCCTGCCTGACGATCAATCAGTTGAGCGAGAGGGAAATATGGCTTCGCAGAAGTCTGGGTAACGAATCGGCCAATGACACGATCTGGCGGTCAGCGTTCGAGTGCCCGTGAAGACGCTTTCGCGGGCAAGCCCGCTCCCACAGGATGCTTGTGCACCCCGGATCCAGTGTGAGAGCGAGCCTGCTCGCGAAGCGTTTGGAGGTTTGAATTCAGGCCGAAGCTGGCATCGGCTGAAAACTGAAGTACTGCTGCAACGCCTGCACCAGTTGGCCGAATTCCGGCGGCGCGCGCCGCAGGATGAAACCGGCGTCGTAATGCAACGGGGTGGCGTCTTCATGGCACCACACGCAGCAGGCGCTGAAATCGATCACTTGCTGGCTGCTATCGCGGGCGGGGACTTTGAGGCGTAACTGGAAATCCACCCCAACCATCATCGGCAACTGGCTGATCAGCATCAGCCCGTCCGCCGACACATTGCCGAGAAAGCCGACAGGTTTGTCGGTGACGCTGTTGAAGACTCTGAGGTAATACGGCAATTGGTGCCGTTCGATCCGGCGGTCGGTAAACATGATGTGCTGTTCGCCATGCAGGGCTCCGCAAGGAGCCGCACCTGTGCTTCGGAACGAACCTGTGCGGCAGGCCCGCTCTCCCCGCTTCCGGTGTGACGCTCGCATAGCGCCGTCACCTTTACCACGGCCAGTCGCAGGTGTTGCGCCGCCGTCGAGACAAGGCTCGCAAGCGGTTTCCTTGACTATAGCGGAGCTTGTACAGAGGGCCAGAGTTTGTACGACAACGCCGTCAGAAGCGTGTCGGCCGCACCACCGCAGCGGCGCTGCGTGTCGGGTAATGGCCCAGGCTCTGCAGGGTTTCCAGACGTGCGCGGGCGCGGTAGGCGTATTCGCTGTTCGGGTATGAGGCGATGATGAACTGGTAGGTCTGCACCGCGTCGATGTACAGCTTCTGCCGTTCCAGGCACTGGCCACGCATCATCGACACTTCCGGCCACACATACGGGCGGGCGCGGCTGGCGCGTTCGACCTTGGACAGTTCGAGCATGACCTGCTCGCAATTGCCACGTTCATAGGCGCTGTAGGCGTTGTTCAAATGATGGTTCATCGACCAACGGGTGCAACCGGTCGCGGCGAGGACGCTGAGGGCAAGGGCGGCAATGGGCAACAATCGCATGGGGGTTCTCCTGTCTTGTGCTCTGTATCGACCCCTGGTCGGAAATCTTCAGGCGCGCTGAGCGCAAAGTTGCCGCGTTCAATAAAGAAAACGATAAGTAGTGCATTCGAACAATGACTACACCCTTCGAGCATAGTAGCCTCTGCCTGCGCTTGAACTCAGGAGTCTTTGCATGTCCGTCCGTCGTACCAAAATCGTCGCTACCCTTGGCCCGGCCAGTAACTCGCCGGAAGTTCTCGAACAGCTGATTCTGGCTGGTCTGGACGTTGCCCGTCTGAACTTCTCCCACGGCACCCCCGACGAGCACAAGGCTCGCGCGAAGCTGGTGCGTGACCTCGCGGCCAAGCACGGCCGCTTCGTCGCCCTGCTCGGCGACCTGCAAGGCCCGAAAATCCGTATCGCCAAATTCGCCAACAAGAAGATCGAGCTGAAGATCGGTGACAAGTTCACCTTCTCCACCAGCCATCCGTTGACCGAAGGCAACCAGCAGGTAGTCGGCATCGACTACCCGGATCTGGTCAAGGACTGCGGCGTAGGCGACGAGTTGCTGCTCGACGACGGCCGCGTGGTGATGCGTGTTGAAACCGCCACCGCCACCGAACTGCATTGCGTCGTGACCATCGGCGGCCCGCTGTCCGACCACAAAGGCATCAACCGTCGCGGTGGCGGTCTGACCGCTCCAGCCCTGACCGAAAAAGACAAGGCCGACATCAAGCTCGCCGCCGAAATGGAAGTCGACTACCTCGCGGTGTCCTTCCCGCGTGACGCCGCCGACATGGAATACGCCCGTCAACTGCGCGACGAGGCCGGCGGCACTGCCTGGCTGGTGGCGAAGATCGAACGCGCCGAAGCCGTGGCCGACGACGAAACCCTCGACGGCCTGATCAAGGCCTCCGATGCGGTGATGGTGGCCCGTGGCGACCTCGGTGTGGAAATCGGCGACGCCGAACTGGTGGGCATCCAGAAGAAAATCATTCTGCACGCACGTCGCCACAACAAGGCCGTGATCGTCGCGACGCAGATGATGGAGTCGATGATCCAGAATCCGATGCCGACGCGCGCCGAAGTGTCCGACGTGGCCAACGCCGTGCTCGACTACACCGACGCCGTCATGCTCTCGGCCGAATCCGCCGCCGGTCTGTACCCACTGGAAGCCGTACAGGCCATGGCGCGCATCTGCGTCGGCGCCGAGAAGCACCCGACTGGCAAGACCTCCAGCCACCGTATCGGCAAGGAATTCAGCCGCTGCGACGAGAGCATTGCGCTGGCGACCATGTACACCGCCAACCACTTCCCGGGCGTCAAAGCGATCATCGCGCTGACTGAAAGCGGCTTCACCCCGCTGATCATGTCGCGTATCCGCTCCTCGGTGCCGATCTACGCGTTCACTCCGCACCGCGAAGCCCAAGCCCGCGCGGCGATGTTCCGTGGCGTCTACACCATCCCGTTCGACCCGGCCTCGCTGGAACCGCACGAAGTCAGCCAGAAAGCTATCGATGAGCTGACCAAGCGCGGCGTCGTGGAAAAAGGCGACTGGGTCATCCTGACCAAGGGCGACAGCTACCACACCACCGGTGGCACCAATGGCATGAAGATCCTGCATGTCGGCGACCCCCAGGTCTGAGTGACCGGCAGCTGAAACGCAAAAGCCCCGCCAGGTGAATGGCGGGGCTTTTGCTTAGATTCAACAGATAATTTGTCTGGTAAGGCCCTTTCGCAAGCAGGCTCGCTCCCACATTTGAAATGCAATCTCCTGTGGGAGCGAGCCTGCTCGCGAAGGCGTCTCAAGATTCAGCGAAAAAACCCACTCAACGCCGCCACTGCCTCCGGCGAACGCAGCCGCTGGGTGAACAACCCGCCCTCCTCCTCGATCACTTTGCGCAGCAGCTCGCGATCGGGCGCTCGCATCAATTGCTTGCTGATGCGCACCGCTTCGGCCGGCAATTCATCAAACCGCAGGGCCACTTCCCGAGCCTTGCTCAAGGTCGCTTCACCGCTGTCCAGCGCTTCGGTGGCAATCCCCCACTGCGCAGCCTGTTCGCCGTTGAAGCCTTCCCCAAGCAGCAATAACTCAGCCGCTTTCGCCTGCCCGAGCAAACGCGGCAGGATCAGGCTGGAACCGAATTCGGGACACAATCCGAGGTTGACGAACGGCATGCGCAGCCGGGCGTCGCGGCTGACATAGACCAGATCGCAATGCAGCAGCAGGGTCGTGCCAATCCCCACCGCGGCACCGGCCACGGCGGCGATCACCGGTTTGCGGCATTCGAGCAGATTGAGCATGAAGTGAAACACCGGGCTGTCGAGGTCGCTCGGCGGTTGCTCGATGAAATCGGCGATGTCGTTGCCGGCCGTGAAGCACTCGGCGCTGCCAGTGATCAGCACGGCATTGATTTCGAGGTCACCGTCGGCCTGTTTCAATGCTTCGGCGAGGCGGCTGTACATAGCCCGGGTCAGGGCGTTTTTCTTGTCCGGGCGGTTGAAGCGCAGGGTCAGCACACCGCGTTCGCGTTCCAGCAGGATGGCTTCGGTCATGGCGTGTCTCGCGTCTGAGATATCAGCGCTCAACCACGGCTCACAAACACGTCGGCCAGCAGTTGATTGCGCGGCAATCCGGCCAGGTACAGACGCTTGGCGAAGGCGTCGACGCTGGTCGTCGAGCCGCAGACTAAGGCCAGGGTCTGCCGGGAAACAAGGCGCAGTTGCGCCAAAGCGGCGGCCGACTCGGCCGCTGTCCACAGCTCGACACTGAGGTTTTCCCGCTGCGCGGCCGGTGCGGCAAGGGGTTTGGCCAGATAGTGCTCGCGTTCGTCATGGGCCAGGTGAATGACGCGGATGGCGCCTTGGTGATCCTGGCGCAAGGCTTCACGAAGCACGCCGAACAGCGGGCCTAAACCGGTGCCGGCGGCGAGCAGCCAGAGCGGCCGGGCGTGCCAGTCCGCATCGTAATGCAAGGCACCGCCGCGCAGTTCGCCGAGACGGATCGCGTCGCCGATCTGCAGCTTGCGTGCGGCATCGATGAATTCGCCGGGCTGGCGGCAATCGAGGTGAAACTCGAGAAAGCGATCTTCTTGCGGCAGGCTTGCCAATGAATACGGACGGGCGACATGGCCGATCCACAACACCAGATGCTGGCCGGCGCTGTAACGCAGTGGCCGTTGCGGGACCAGACGCAGACGCAAAACGTTGTCGCTGAGCCAGTCCAGCGCCTCGACGACGGCCGGGCGACCGTCGGCAATGGGATCGAAGGTGTGCACCTGCAGATCTTCATTCACCTGACATTGGCAGGCCAGCCGCCAGCCTTGCAGGCGTTGCTCGGCGCTCAGCGCATCCGGACGATTATCCGTGGGTGCGCCTTGAACGCATTGCACCAGACAGGCATGGCAACTGCCGGCGCGGCAGCTGTAGGGCACGGCGACGCCGTTGTGGTTGAGCGCATCGAGCAGGTTGCTGCCCGCCGCGACCGTCCACTGCCGATCACCGACCCGCAATTCAGGCATCGACGTTCTCCCACGCGGCGGCACAGCGATTGCGCCCGTCGCGCTTGGCCCGGTACAGCGCCTGATCGGCACGCTGCAACGCCTCATCCAGATCATCGCCAACGGCCAACAGGGTCATGCCCGCCGACAGGCTCAGGTTGCGCACTTGCAGGCCCATCAATTCCACCTCGCTGAAGGCGATGCGCAAACGCTCGCAACACGCGGTCAGGCGTTCGGCGTCACAGTCAGGCACCAGCACAACGAATTCTTCGCCACCATAACGCGCCAGCACGTCACCGTCGCGCAGGCACGCTTGCGCCACCCCGGCAAACGCTTGCAATACCTGATCGCCGGCGGCGTGGCCGTGCAGGTCGTTGATGCGTTTGAAGTGGTCCAGATCGATCAGCGCCAGGCCGTGCATCACGTCGCTGTCCAGCGCGTTCAGCTCGCGCGAGGCAATGCGCAGGAAGTGTCGGCGATTGAACAGCCCGGTCAGCTCATCGGTGGCCACCAGATCTTCGAGCTGACGCATCATCCCGCGCAGGGTGTCCTGATGCGCCTGCAAGGCAAAGCGGCGCTGGCGCTGACGTTGTCGGGAAACCTGGACAAAGCGCGCATAGAGCACCAGCCACGCCAGCACCATCGCCAGAATGCACACCTGCAACGCCGCGAGCGCAGGTTCGGCCAAGCGGAAGTGGTAAGCGTCCCACAGGGTAATGGCGCAGAAACTGAAAAACACCAGCAGCGCACAGCGGATGAACACGCGTCGGGTGAGATGGAACAGACCGAACAACAGGATCAGCACGTAGAACACCAGAAAAGCGCCGCGCGCCTCGTCGACATGGGCGATCAGCCACGTCTGCCAGCCCAGGCCCATCAGCACTTGCGCTTCGGTCAGGCTGGGGTCGGCGAAGCGCTGGTTGCGCCCGCTCCAGAACAGCCCGAAGAGGGTCGCCTGGCTGATGACCACCAGGGAGCTGCCGATGGCCACGCCACTGAGCGATTGCTGATAATGCCCGGTGAAAAACGCCAGCCACAGCAGCAGCAAAGCCAATCCGTAGGTGGCCGCAGCGAGGGCGAAGCGTTTGAGCAAAAGGCGTTGAATGGCGTTATGGGTCAATCGTTGACTCACCGTGCGATAGGAGGCTGACCGAGTGTCCTACTCTACAGACCGGATGCCACTTTAGAGGCCCGGTCGCTAAATGACCACCGATTTTCGGGCTCGAAAATTGACGTCAAATGCATGACCTGATTGAGCTGCATTGATGCCCGCACCAGGTCCCTGTGGTGAGGGGATTTATCTTCGATGGGCTGCGAAGTGGCCCCTTGCAACCGGTCAATCACTCTGAGCTCACAGGTTTTACGACTGCTGCGCAGCCGAGCGGGGATAAATCCCCTCGCCACAGGGTCATCCGACCAAAAGCCAATGTGCCCCCACCACCGAGCCGCGGTATACTGCCGCGCCTTTTTAGCGTCGCGCCACAAAGGGACAGCTACAAGCCGCAAGCCTGAAGCGGCAAGCTCAAGCTGTCCGCGTAATGCTTTAACTTGCCGCTCGAAGCTAAAAGCTTGTAGCTGCCCCATCGTGTTTTAGAGGAGCGCGACTCATGACCGTGATCAAGCAAGATGACCTGATTCAGAGCGTTGCCGACGCCCTGCAGTTCATTTCCTATTACCACCCCGTGGATTTCATCCAGGCGATGCACGAAGCCTACCTGCGCGAAGAATCGCCAGCGGCGCGTGATTCGATGGCGCAGATCCTGATCAACTCGCGCATGTGCGCCACTGGCCACCGCCCGATCTGCCAGGACACCGGTATCGTCACCGTGTTCGTCCGTGTCGGCATGGACGTGCGCTGGGACGGCGCCACCATGGGCCTGGACGACATGATCAACGAAGGCGTGCGTCGCGCCTACAACCTGCCGGAAAACGTCCTGCGTGCCTCGATCCTCGCCGACCCGGCGGGCGCGCGCAAGAACACCAAGGACAACACCCCGGCCGTGATCCACTACTCCATCGTCCCGGGCAACACCGTGGAAGTGGACGTGGCGGCCAAGGGCGGCGGTTCCGAGAACAAGTCGAAAATGGCCATGCTCAACCCGTCCGACTCGATCGTCGACTGGGTATTGAAGACCGTGCCGACCATGGGCGCCGGCTGGTGCCCGCCGGGCATGCTCGGCATCGGCATCGGCGGCACCGCCGAGAAAGCTGCGGTAATGGCCAAGGAAGTGTTGATGGAATCCATCGACATCCACGAGCTCAAGGCCCGTGGCCCGCAGAACCGCATCGAAGAAATGCGCCTGGAGCTGTTCGAGAAGGTCAACCAGTTGGGCATCGGCGCCCAGGGCCTCGGTGGCCTGACCACCGTGCTCGACGTGAAGATCATGGATTACCCGACCCACGCCGCTTCCCTGCCGGTGTGCATGATCCCCAACTGCGCCGCCACCCGTCACGCGCACTTCGTGCTCGACGGTTCCGGCCCGGCCTCGCTGGAAGCGCCACCGCTGGACGCCTACCCGGAAATCGTCTGGGAAGCCGGCCCGTCGGCACGTCGCGTCAACCTCGACACCCTGACCCCGGAAGACGTGCAGAGCTGGAAGCCGGGTGAAACCGTATTGCTTAACGGCAAGATGCTCACCGGTCGCGACGCTGCGCACAAGCGCATGGTAGAGATGCTCAACAAGGGTGAAACCCTGCCAGTCGACCTCAAGGGTCGCTTCATCTACTACGTCGGCCCGGTTGATCCGGTCGGTGACGAAGTGGTTGGCCCGGCGGGCCCGACCACCGCAACGCGGATGGACAAATTCACTCGTCAGATCCTCGAGCAGACCGGTCTGTTGGGCATGATCGGCAAATCCGAGCGCGGCCCGACCGCGATCGAAGCGATCAAGGACAACAAAGCCGTGTACCTGATGGCTGTCGGCGGCGCCGCCTACCTGGTTGCGCAAGCGATCAAGAAGTCCAAGGTGCTCGCATTTGCCGAGCTGGGCATGGAAGCGATCTACGAATTCGAGGTCAAGGACATGCCGGTCACCGTCGCGGTGGACAGCAAAGGCGAATCCGTACACATCACCGGCCCGGCGATCTGGCAACAGAAGATCAGCGAAAGTCTGGCGGTTGAAGTGCAGTAAGTTTTTCGCCACATCGAAACGGCCGGTGCATCTGCAAAGATGCCCGGCCGTTTTTTTGGTTAATACCGATCGCGATAACCAACCCGCCAATGCACAGAAAATGATCTTGCGCACCTGTCAGATCTGACAGGTTCATTTTTCCACCATTCTTGCTAGCGTCATTCCATGAACGCCCACTTCCCGCGAATGGAATCGACATGCCCGATCAAGACCTGAGCATCACCGCTCCCTCCATCGCCAAAAGCTCGTCGATTGCGACTATCGGCAAGAGCTGGAGCGCGGTAGGTCCGACGGGCACAGCCGGGGTTGAACTGCCGATCCCGACCGCTGGCCGTGGCTATGACCCGCACATGCTCCTGTCATCCAGCAGCCAGAGTGGTAACAGCCCGTTTGGCCTTGGCTGGAATCTGGCCGGGCTGAGCCAGATCAGCCGACGTACCAACAAGGGCGTACCGCGCTACACCGAGCACGACGAAATCATCGGCCATGACGGCGAAGTATGGATGCCGGAGCTGGATGACGATGGCAACCTGAAGTCACGCAGCGAAACGACCTACCGCGACCGGCCCATTCCGGCGCATACGGTGGTGTCTTATCGGGCGCGGATCGAAAGTGATTTTTCCCTGCGCGAATGCTGGCATCCGGCCGACGGCGGAGCGCCCTTCTGGCTGGTGCACGGCGCCGATGGCACATTGCATGTCTACGGCAAAACCGCCGCTTCACGCCGCGCCGACCCCGCCGACCCTTTGCGCGTCAGCAGCTGGCTGCTGTGCGAAAGCATGAACGCGCATGGCGAACACATCTGCTACGAATACAAGGCAGACGATCAGCCGGACGAACAGGACGCGATTCACGATTACCGCGCCCAGCGTTATCTGCGACAGGTGTGTCATGGCAATGCCACGGCGAGCGACCGCCTTTACAGCTGGGACTTCGACAGGCCGACGGATTTGGCGTGGCATTTTCAACTGTTGTTCGATTATGGCGAGCGCAGCGACTCACTGACGCAGATCCCGACCTACGATGAAGAAACCCGGTGGCGGGTACGACAGGACCGGTTTTCAACCTATGGCCAGGGTTTTGAACTGGGCACACGCAGGCTTTGCCAGCAGGTGCTGATGTTTCATCATTTCCCTAAGGGTCTGGCGACAGAAGCGAAGCTCGCACGTCGATTGCTGCTGGAATACCGGCCGATCCAGAACATCGCACAGTGGGCTTACAGCCAGATCAGCGCAGCGCACTATCAGGCCTTCGATGCTGAAGGCAATGTCGAGCATTCACCGCCGGTAGAGTTCGAGTACGCCCCTTCGAAATCAGCAAAACGCCTGCGCCCCTGCTGGAAAACCAGAACCAACCGGGCATCGAAGACGGCGGGTTTTACCAATGCGTCGATCTGTATGGCGAAGGGGTGCCGGGGTTTCTCTGCCGCTACGACAACGCCTGGTATTACCGTGAACCGCTGCGCGCGGCGCCCGGTACCGAGCTGATCGGATACGGCCCGTGGACCTTGCTGGACAGAATTCCGCTCGCGAATCGAAACCGCGCCGTGGCGCAACTGCTCGACCTGACCGGTGACGGCCGTCTGGACCTGATCATCGCACGGTTGGGTTACTGCGGGTTTCATGCGCTGAATGCGCAGCGGCAATTCGAACTGTTCAGCGCGTTCGACAAGTTTCCCAGAGAGCACCAGGATCTGTCTTTGACCATGGGGATTTCAGCGGGGACGGGCTGATGTCAGCGGCGAGCATCAGCCCCGACCGCGTGCGCCTCTATGCCAGCCTGCGGGAAAAAGGCTTCGCCGCCGCACAGGAAATACCCCATGAATATGATGACGACCGTTTGCCGGTCTTCAGCAACTCGCCCACAGAGCTGGTGTTGCTGGGCAACCTGCTCGGCAGCGATATGCCGGAACTGTGCCGTATCCGCCATGACGAGGTCCGCTGCTGGTCGAATTTCGGCCACGGCAAATTCGGCAAAGGACGCAAGATCAGCGCCCTGCCCTTCACCTACGAAGAATTCGACGCTTCGCGAGTGCGCCTCGCCGACCTCGACGGTTCTGGCGCGCCGGCGCTGATCTATCTGAAATCCGACACATTCGAGATCTATCTCAACCGTGGCGGCAACGGTCTGGAGCAAATTCCTGTCAGCGTGCCGTGGCCGGAAGGGGTGCGTTACGACCGTTTGTGCCAGGTCAGCTTTGCCGATCTGCAGGGGCTGGGTTGCGCCAGCCTGATTCTGACGGTACCGCATATGAAGCCGAGGCACTGGCGCTACGATTTCGTTGCGAACAAACCTTATCTGTTGGCCAGCAGCAATAACAATATGGGCTGTTGCTCCAGCGTGACTTATCGCAGCTCGGCACAGGAGTGGCTGGATGAAAAGGCCCGTCTCCTGACACTGGGGCGCGCCCCGGTGTGTCATTTGCCGTTTCCGCTGGCCGTGGTGAAAAAGCAGGAGCAGCACGATGAGATCACCAACGTCCGGTTGACCCAGTTATTTGAATGGCGAGAGGGATTTTACGACGGCAGGGAACGCGAATTTCGCGGTTTCGGCTACTTGCAACAACTCGATTGCGAAAGGGCCACGGGGCCTTCAGAGCCTGGCTTCAGCGAGCCGGCGCAGACCCGCATCTGGTTTCACAACGGGCAAGACATGAATCGCCCACGCGACGATTACTTCAGCGCGGATGTGGACGCTTACCCATTGGGCGAAACCCTGTTCAGTCGTTACCACCCCAAAGGTGAAATCGATGAACCCATTACCCCGGAGGATGCCTATAGTCGCTATCGCATCGCCCAGGCACTGGTCGGCTCGGTGGCCCGTACGGAAACCTATGCCTACCAGGCCGATGCCCGGCCACCCGACGAACCCCAACTGTACTCGGTTCAAGAGACACGCTATCTGGTGCGCGAAGTGCAGCCGCAGGGGCAATATGCCGCGGCCGTTCTGCTGCCGCTGCAGGTGGAAACCATCAGTTATCAGTACGATGGTTTTATCAATGACCCGCTATGCCGCCACGATGTGACTCTGCGCTGGGACGCTTTTGCTGCCGTGACCCATGCACTCTCGGTGAGCTACGCGCGACGGCTGACGGCCGACAGTCCGCCCCCTTCACCGAGGACCACCTGAATCAATGGTGGTGCGACGCCCATGACGACGCGCAGCAATGGTTTTACATCAGTGAAACCCGTGCGCGCCTGATCAACCTGACCGGGCCGCAGCAGTGGCGATTGGGCCTGCCTTATCAGGAACGGAGCAATGCGCTGAAATTGCGCAAAGGTACCTTGCCCACAGGGCTGAACCCCGCTCAGGTGTCTTTCGAAACGCTGCGAGCGCATCAGGATTCAACACAGTGGAATAACGAACGGGTCCTGACGTCGCAATCTGTCCAGCGCTATGTGGATATAGAAGGCCTGGAGCTGGAGGACGGCGTCGCCGGTTTCGAAGCCTTGCGATTTTCTTTGGAGCTGGCGCTGCTGGACAAGACCGCGCTGGACGCTTACAGCATGGTGCCGGAGTTCGATATCACTAAAGCCCTGGAGGACATTGGCTACAAAGACATGCAGCCGATGTTCGAGGCAATGCCCAACGCAGACAAAAACCTCTGGTCGGCGCGGTTCAACTTCGCGCGATACGGCAACCTTCAGGCGTTCTACAAAGTCCTTGAGTTCAACGAAACGCAAAGCCATGGCGTGACCAAAGCCGAATACGATCAACACTACCTGACGGTCGTTCGCATGGAGCTGCCTGACGGTTGTATTACTCGCGTGGCGGAGTTCGATTACCACGCACTCAAACCCAAGCGACTCATCGACGCCAATGAAAATATCGAAGAAGTCATCTACGAGCCGTCAGGTCAGCCGTTGGTCACCAGCTTCTACGGTACGGAAAACGGTAAAGACGCCGGATTCCATGAGCTGACCGGCTGGACAAAACCGGACACCAGTGCGGAATACGCCATCGAGAATCCATATTTAACCGTACAAAAAGCAGCGAGTACCCTGCACAAGAACCTGTTCAGCTGGATGGGCCGGATCCCCGCCTCCACCCTGCAAACCCGATCGATCAGGCAAGGCGACCTGTTGCCCGGCGGACACATACGCGCCAGCGCACGGCAGCGCCTGGCCGAAGGCAAAGACCTGACACCCGACGATCAACTGTTGCTCAACGCTATCGATGCTGCTTATCGCGAGCCCGTGCACACCGTGATGCTCAGCGCTGACCGCTACCCCGACGACCCCGACGTGCAGATCCAGATTGTCAAAACCTGCGTCGACGGCTTCGGTCGTATTCTGCAAACCCTGCAAGAGGTCGACCCGGGGCTGGCCTACACCGTAGACGAAAACGGTGAGTTGCTTATCGAGGAGGGCGAGCAACTGGCGCAAAGGCGCTGGCGCATCAGCGAACGCGTCGAGTACAACAACAAGGGTTTGCCGATACGCCAGTACCGGCCGTTCTTCGCCAATACGCACCGGTACGTCAATCAATCAGTGCGCAAACTCGGACTGTTCGACCAACTGTTTTATGACGCGCTGGGGCGTCTGATCAAACTGATCAACGCCAAAGAAGACTTCGCCAGAACGACTTGCCATCCCTGGTTCACCATCAGCGAGGACTTCAACGACACTGCCGAAGAGGTGGTGCATTCGAGAGAGTCAGGCGCATGACCGCCTCGTTGCATTGGCGCACGCCGGCCCTGGCGGTGATTGACGGCCGAGGCTTGCCGATCCGTCAGGTCGCTTATTTGCGCTCGGCCGCAAATGGCGCAGCCAGCGCTATCGTGACCGCTCAGGAGCACGATGTGGCCGGGCGTCTGGTGGCGCAGCACGATCCGCGCTTGCCGGTTGCCAACGCCACCACCGTCTACACGCTTAACGGCGATGCGCTATTCACCGACAGCGTTGATGGCGGATGGCGCCTGATATTGCCGGGGCTGGCCAGTGAACCACGACAGCGTTGGGACGCACGCGGCCATCACTGGCAATCGACCTTCGACAATCAAATGCGCGTGGTCAGATTGCAGGTCACTGGAAACGGTGAGGACCAGACCGACACCTTCACCTATGCCGGTGGTGAGGTCAGCGCCAGCCACAACCTGCGCGGCCAGTTGATCGAGCAAACCGACAGTTCAGGGTCGCTGGGAATATCCAGCCATGCCCTCGTCGGCCCGTCATTGATCGAAACCCGCACATTTCATGACGACGCAGCATTCACCAGCCGGCAGGTATTCAGCCCGCTGGGCGCCCTGCTGGAGCAGATCGATGCCGGCGGACATCGCCGACATTTTTGCTATGGCCTTGCGGGACAGCTGCGGCGGGTGGATCTGTGGATCGATGGCCAAGTGCGCAAACCGGTATTGCTGGACACACACTACAACGCCAGTGACCAGATCATCGAGCAAGTGGCCGGCAACGGGGTACGCAGCCATTGGACCTACGACCGCGCCGATGGACGCTTGCGTACCCTGACCAGTCAGCCCCGGAGAAGTCCCGCCTGCAGGAGCTGGAATATTTCTACGACCGTGTCGGCAATGTCACCCGCATCGAGGATCACGCCTTCACGCCGTCGTGGTTCGCCAACCAGCGGGTCGACGGCCATCGCGAATTCGGCTACGACACGCTGTACCGCCTGATTCGCGCCACCGGCTACGACGATGCGCCGCCTTCGCAAATTCCTGGCTTGCCGGCTCCGAGCGATCCGAAAAACCGCCTCAATTACAGCCAGACCTACAGCTACGACAACGGCGGTAACCTGCTCAAGTTGACCCATGTACGTGAGGGCAACACCTATACGCGGCAAATGTTCGTCGATTCCCACAGCAATCGTGCTGCGCGCTGGAAACCGGGTGATGCGGATCCGGACTTCGACGCCTTGTTTGACCTTCACGGCAATCAGCGGAATCTCCAGCATGGGCCGGCGTTGCAGTGGAATGCCCGGGACGAGTTGCAAAGGGTAAACCTGCTTTCCCACGAAAACGGCGATAGCGACGCCGAGTACTATCGCTACAGCCAAGGTCAGCGGGTCTTCAAGTGTCACGAGTGGTTTACTCAAAACAGGCGACATTTCCATCAGGTCCGCTACCTGCCGGGCCTTGAAATTCGCAGCAAAGACAATGGCGAAGAACTGCACATCGTCAGCGCGGGCGATGCACGTTGCCTGCATTGGGTAACAACGCCCCCACTACTAACGACCAACTGCGCTACAGCCTGCAAGATCATCTGGGTTCGTGCGTGATGGAGCTGGATGAAGACGTGACAGTCACCAGCGAAGAAGGCTATTACCCGTTCGGCGAAACCGCCTGGATGAAGCCGGAATCGGAAACCGAGTACCGCTTCATTCGTTACTCCGGCAAGGAAATGGATGTCAGCGGTTTGTATTATTACGGCGCCCGCTATTACGCGCCGTGGCTGCAACGCTGGGTCAGCGCAGATCCGGCGGGGGATGTGGATGGACTCAATCTGTATGGTTTCGTCGGCAACAATCCGATCCTGTTCATCGATAACGACGGTAATAAAAAGACCTACCGCAAGATGTCAGGGAGGACATCGTGACCTACACGAAAGTCCTGGACAACTTGGGCAAGGAGTTACAAATGCTCAATCGTCAACTGAACGGAATGTTCAGCGCTGCCGACATTTCCAAACGCATGGCCATAAACACAACCTTCAACATCAGTAAAGGTGCTGCCACCACGGCAGCAGGAAAAGCAGGCGGTGCAATCGGGACGGCAATACTGCCCATAGGCGGGACAATAATCGGTGGGATTATCGCCTCAAAAGTCGCCGGCGCGGCAATGGACAAATTTGGCGAACTTACCACCGCTTCTACTCCTGTCCTGCCCGCTGTCGGAAAACTGAACCCGAACAGCATTCACAGCAACGCCACTACAGGCTTTTTACCCCCTGAAATATTTGAAAAAACACTCAGATCATATGATCCGAGGACTTCCGAGGGACAAAACAAACTGATCGAAACAGCCACTGAGAAAACGCTCAGTCAAATTGCAGGGGTACCTGCTGCAAGCGACATGATGGCCATTGTTCACTCAGGGCTGGACACAGCGACAGCGCTGGCCGGTTTGAGAGATATCGAAATTGATAACCTCGAAACAGCGCTGGTTTCAATTACCGACATGCTTGAACAGGACCAGAGCGACATCAATGCAGCTTTCAGCGAAATCGGCGTCAACGAATTTTATGACCAAGGTGTAGCGGGCTCATTCGGTTTTGTCCTGGATCTTGCAAAAGGTAGCGTCGGAACCCAGGACTCCAACGCAATCAGTCGCAATCGGATCGAGAAGGAGATCGCCGTACGGATGGCTGAAGCAAGGCGCGGTATCGAGCTGCTTGGCAGATATCGCCAATATACCGGCCAAAAGGCGGCATAAAAAAGTTTGCATACTTTCTGGCACGTTTATCTTCGCTCTGCGGCTGGATAAATCCTGAGCACATTGGCCATGAACAGATCAACGCATTTCCATACCCCCAGTGTGCAGGTCAGAGATCCTCGGACGTTGATTGTCAGGCAGGTTGACTATCTGCGTGCAACGACGAGTGGAAAGGTTGAACGCCTGATCACCTGCCAGACTCATGACGCTGCCGCACGCCTGGTCGCGAAACGGGATCCGCGCTTATCTGAACCCAATCTCACCACCCTCTACTCGCTTAACGGCGATCCGTTGAAAATCGACAGTGTCGATAGTGGCTGGCGCCTGGTACTGCCGGGACTGGCCGGGGAGCCTCGGCAGCGCTGGGACGAGCGCGGCCACTGCTGGCAATCGACCTTTGACGAGCAACTGCGCGTGGTGCAGCTGGAGCTCACCGGAAACGGCGATAGTCAGCTCGATACTTTCACCTATGCCCCTGGCTCGGCTAAACCAGACTCCAACCTGCGCGGGCAGTTGATCCGACAGACAGATTCTTCAGGTTCGCTGGACATCACCAGTTATGCCCTCACCGGGCAACTGCTGGTGGAAAAGCGGACCTTTCATGATGACGCAGCGTTCACCAGCCATCAGGTGTTCAGCCCACTCGGCGCTGTGCTGGAACAGATCGATGCCGGCGGACACCGCAGAGCATCTCGTTACGGACTTGCCGGGCAGCTCAAACAAGTGGAGCTGGAGGTCAAGACGAAAGTCATGCAGGTGTTGCTGGACGTGCAGTACAACGCCAACGATCAGATCATCTCGCAGCTGGACGGTAACGAAGTGCTCAGCCAGTGGACGTATGACCCGGCAGATGGTCGCCTGCGCACACGGACAAGTCAGAAACCCGATCAGCCGAGGTTGCAGGATCTGGAATATTTCTACGACCGCGTCGGCAATATCACCCGGATCGAAGACCACGCCTTCGAGCCCGTCTGGTTCGCCAATCAGCGGGTCGACGGGCACCGTGAATTCAGCTACGACTCCTTGTACCGGTTGATCCGCGCCACCGGCCATGACGATGCCCTGGCCCCAGACATCCCCGGCCTGCCGCAACCGCCAGACGAACGAAACCGCCTCAACTACACCCAGACGTATACCTATGACGATGGCGGCAACCTGACCGAGTTGCGTCATCAGCGCGACGGCAATAGTCGTACCCGAACGCTGTGCATCGACGACAAAAGCAACCGCGGCGTGCGCTGGGAAACAGGCGACGAGCCGCCGGACTTCGGCGCCTGGTTCGACCCGCACGGCAATCAACGCAGGCTGCACCACGGTCCGTCATTGCACTGGAACGGCCGCGACGAGCTTGAACATATCGATCTGGTCCTGCGCAAAGACAGCGCCAACGACGCTGAACACTACCGATACAGCCAAGGCGTGCGGGTGTTCAAGCGTCACGAAACCTTCGCTCCCGGTGCCAATCACTTCCATCAGGTGCGTTATCTGCCCGGCCTGGAAATCCGCACCAGAGACAACGGCGAAGAACTGCATGTCATCAGCCTCGGCAACGCGCGCTGTCTGCATTGGGTAACGACTCCACCTGTCGCCAACAACCAACTGCGCTACACCCTCCAGGATCATCTCGGCTCTTGCGTGATGGAGCTGGATGAAAAGGCTGACGTCACCAGCGCAGAAGGCTATTACCCGTTCGGCGAAACCGCATGGATGAAGCCGGAATCGGAAACCGTGTATCGCTTCATCCGTTACTCCGGCAAGGAGATGGATGCCAGCGGTCTGTATTATTACGGCGCACGTTATTACGCGCCGTGGTTACAGCGCTGGGTCAGCGCCGATCCGGCCGGGGATGTGGATGGGTTGAATCTCTATGCGATGGTGTCGAACAATCCGCTGCTCTACGTCGACACGTCAGGCTACATGAAATCTTTGGCAAACAGCCTGCGCGGACTGGTAGGCATGACGAAAAACGTCAGCGATTCGATCAGTCAACTGCATGAGTTCGCCACCAAGTTCGACGCACTCATCCCTGAAGGCGCAGCGATCGACGATGCGCGTGAAAACCTGACATTTGGAAAATTCATTTTTCCCGCTATGGGCTGAGATCGATTTACAAAGGCGGCAGATTTGGCGCAACGGTCGGCACGCCAGTGGGTGGCGTTATCGGTGGTCTGCTCGGCTTGCCGGCTGGCGCGGCGGCCGGTGCTCTGGGTGGCGGTTTTATAGGGGCCTCGTGGGCGGCGTGATAGGCGCCATCGCCATTCCGGTCATGCGGTATTACTTTTTCAAAAAGGGTCTGAAGCTCACTGAAGTCATGCATACCGAAGAACTGAACGATGGCGCCCAAGCGATCAGCGACGCCGTGCAGTCCGGAGCAGACCTTGCGCAGAAGGTGATGGATGGAGCGAGCGATCTGGCGGATGACGCCAGCACACTGCTCAACGGTATCAAACGCTTCACCGAAACCCTCAGCAGCTATCCGCAACGTCTTCAGGACATGTTCTACAACCAGTTGGACGTACTGTCCGGCGAAAAACAACGGGAAATCATGAAGCTGGTGAGGAGCGGTATTGATCCGTTCGAGGCGATCGACCAGGCATTGGAAACGGCAAAGCAGCTGGTTGAAGAGCCCAGCGAAGCCGACGGCGTAACCGACCGCTTGCAACAATTGGAACAGTCGATCGCTGCCGAACCGAGAACCAGGCCCGTTGCCAAACCGCGGTCGAACCTTGTGCATCGACGTCAGGTACGGGAGACAGCTGTTTAGCAGACACGGCCGGCGTGTACAGCACGCCGGGCCACCTCGGCCCATGCTATCGTGCCCGCCCGTTCTGCCGACCCAGCACTGAGCATGTTGCCGACTTCCCGTACCCTGCGTCTGTCGTTGTACACCCTGCTGATCATCGCCGGCACGGTCGTGGCCGCGACGCTCGCCATGCGCCATGCCGAACGTCAGGCGCTGGAAGAAGACGCCGCCCGCGCCAATCAGCAACTGGGGCTGTACGCCAACTCATTGCACACCCTGATCGATCGCTATCGCGCGCTGCCCGCCGTGCTGGCGCTGGACCCGCAATTGCGTTCGGCGCTGACCGGGCCGGTCGATACTGCGCAGCAAGCGGCATTGAATCTGAAGCTGGAAAAGATCAACGGTGCGGCGCAGTCCTCGACCCTTGAACTGCTCGATCGCACCGGTCTGGCCGTGGCCGCCAGCAACTGGCGCTTGCCCAGCAGTTACGTCGGGCACAATTACGGTTTTCGTCCTTACTTCAGCCAGACCCGCACCCAAGGCACCGGGCGTTTTTACGCGGTAGGCGTGACCAGTGGGATTCCCGGTTATTTCCTTTCCAGCGCAGTGCTCGGGGACAACGACGAGTTCCTCGGTGCAATGGTGGTCAAACTGGAATTCCCGGAGCTGGAACGCGAATGGAGCCAGGGCAGCGATACGCTGCTGGTCAGTGATGCGCGCGGGATCATCTTCATCGCCAATCAACCGGGCTGGCGTTATCGCGCCTTGCGACCGTTGAGCGCCAGCGATCTGGCCGAAATCAAAACCACCCGTCAGTACGACAAGCAATCACTAGTGCCGCTGACCCATTTGCCGCTACGGCGCTTCGATGACAACAGCGACTTGCGCCGGGTCGAAGGCCCGGACGGCACTGCCGACTATCTTTGGGAGTCGCTACCACTGACCACCGAAGGCTGGACCCTGCATCTGCTGCGCCGCCCGCAAGTCGCCTTCGAAGATTTGCGCAACGCCGCGCTGGCCGCCGCCGGTGTATGGCTGGCGCTGGTGTTCCTGTTGCTGTTTCTCAATCAGCGCTGGCGGCTGGCCAAGGTCCGCCAGCGCAATCGCGAAGAACTCGAGCGTCTGGTCGAGGAGCGCACCCGCGACTTGCGCACCGCGCAGGAAGGTCTGGTGCAGTCGGCCAAACTCGCCGCGCTGGGGCAGATGTCCGCCGCACTGGCCCACGAAATCAATCAACCGCTGACCGCCCAGCGCATGCAACTGGCAACCTTGCGCCTGCTGCTCGAACATGGCCGCGTCGAAGACGCCTACAAAGCGCTGAAACCGGTAGACGACATGCTCACGCGCATGGCTGCCCTCACCGGCCACCTCAAGACGTTCGCCCGCAAAAGCCCGAGCGGCCTGCGCGAACGTCTGGATCTGGCGACGGTGGTCGATCAGTCGCTGCAACTGCTCGATGCGCGCCTGCGTGACGAACAAGTCAGCCTTGTGTTGCATCTGACCCGTCCGGCGTGGGTGCGCGGTGATGCGATTCGTCTGGAACAGGTGTTGATCAATCTGCTGCGCAATGCGCTGGACGCGATGCAGGGCA
The DNA here is from genome assembly GCA_030544685.1 of Pseudomonas sp. B21_DOA. Lineage (NCBI taxonomy): Bacteria > Pseudomonadati > Pseudomonadota > Gammaproteobacteria > Pseudomonadales > Pseudomonadaceae > Pseudomonas > Pseudomonas sp. B21_DOA. Next base: position 5,593,645 of record CP086683.1, read on the forward strand.
AAGCCTGCAAGCGCCTGGAAATTCGTCTCGAGGCGGACGAGCAATTGTGGCGGCTCAGCGTCAGCGACAACGGCGGCGGCATTGCCGAGGAACATCTGGGTCAGGTGTTCGATCCGTTCTTCACCACCAAACCGGTGGGCGATGGTCTGGGCCTGGGGCTGGCAGTATCCTTCGCCATCGTGCATGAATCCGGCGGCCGCCTGAGCGCCGAGAATGGCGACCACGGCGCGGTGTTCAGCCTGACCTTGCCAATCGATCTGGAGGCACACATCTGATGCTCAATTCGGTAATGGTGGTCGACGACGAAAGCAGCATTCGCGACGCCGTCGAACAGTGGCTGAGCCTGTCGGGGTTCGAAGTGCAGCTGTTCAGCCGCGCCGAAGAATGCCTCGCCGCGCTCCCGGAACATTTTGCCGGGGTGATCCTCAGCGACGTGCGCATGCCCGGCATGGACGGCTTGCAACTGCTCGCCGAAGTGCAAAAGCGCGACGCCGATCTGCCGGTGATTCTGCTCACCGGCCATGGCGACGTGCCGATGGCGGTCGAAGCCATGCGCGACGGCGCCTACGACTTTCTGGAAAAACCGTTCAGCCCGGAAACCCTGCTCGGCAGCCTGCGCCGGGCGCTGGACAAACGCCGCCTGGTCCTGGAAAACCGCGCCCTGCACGAACTGGCCGACAACCGCGCGAAGCTCGATGCGACGTTGCTGGGCGTATCTCGGGGCTTGCAGACGTTGCGTCGGCAGGTGCTGGATCTGGCGACGTTGCCGGTCAACGTGCTGATCCGTGGCGAAACCGGCAGTGGCAAGGAGCTGGTCGCGCGTTGCCTGCATGATTTCGGCCCGCGCGCCGGCAAACCGTTCGTGGCGCTGAACTGCGCGGCGATTCCGGAGCAACTGTTCGAGGCCGAGCTGTTCGGCCATGAGAGCGGTGCGTTTACCGGCGCTTCCGGCAAGCGCATCGGCAAGCTGGAATACGCCGATGGCGGCACGCTGTTTCTCGACGAGATTGAAAGCATGCCGCTGGCCCAGCAGGTGAAACTGCTGCGGGTCTTGCAGGAGCAAAAGCTTGAACGGCTGGGTTCGAACCAGAGCATACGGGTCGACTTGCGTATCGTCGCGGCGACCAAACCGGACCTGCTCGACGAAGCCCGCGCCGGGCGCTTTCGTGAAGACCTGGCGTATCGCCTGAACGTCGCCGAACTGCGCCTGCCGCCGCTGCGCGATCGCCGGGAAGACATTCCGTTGCTGTTCGAAACCTTTGCCCAGAACGCCGCGCAACGTTTGGGCCGAACGTTTCCACCGCTGACAGGCGCGCAATTAAGCCATCTGCTCAGCCATGACTGGCCGGGCAATGTGCGCGAACTGGCCAACGTCGCCGAACGTCAGGTGTTGGGCCTGGATGAGCCGGTGGCGGCGATTGATCCGGGCCAGTCGCTGGCGGCGCAGCAGGAAGCCTTCGAAGCACAATGCCTGCGCGCGGCGCTGACCCGGCACAAAGGCGATGTCAAAGCCGTGCTCGAAGAACTGCAACTGCCGCGCCGTACGTTCAATGAAAAGATGCAGCGGCATGGGTTGAGTCGGGAGATATTTGTTCAAGGCAGCTGACTTTTCATTGTTTGATCGGGCCTCTTCGCGGGCAAGCCCGCTCCCACAATGGAAGGTGGAGGTCACAAATTCAGGGTTCAGCACAAAACCCTGTGGGAGCGGGCTTGCCCGCGAAGGACCCAGCACAGGCAACAATGGCCGATCAACCTAATGAGCAATTTTCCGCTCACCACAATCCAGCCATAAGCGGATTTCCGCTCATTCGATCTCACCGGCCCCTCTAAACCGGCCCCTCACCCCTTGGCACACCTCCTGCTATAGCCCTGGCAGGCTGCGTTCCGACGCGCTCCACAAAAACAATTAAACGAAGGATCCTTCAATGGATAACTCCAACGCCCTGCCCCTTGGGTCGGCTGCCGTGCCGGCCAAACCGAGAACCACCGCCAGCCGGATCAAATCGATCTTCAGCGGCTCTGTCGGCAACATGGTCGAGTGGTACGACTGGTATGTCTACGCCGCCTTCTCCTGTACTTCGCCAAGACCTTCTTCCCCGCCGGTTCCACCACTGCGCAACTGATGAACACCGCAGCGATCTTCGCCGTGGGCTTCCTGATGCGCCCGATCGGTGGCTGGTTGATGGGCATGTACGCCGACAAGGTCGGGCGCAAGAAAGCGCTGATGGCCTCGGTGTACCTGATGTGCTTCGGCTCGCTGCTGATCGCCCTGAGCCCGAACTATGAAACCATCGGCATCGGCGCGCCGATCCTGCTGGTGTTCGCCCGCCTGCTGCAAGGCCTGTCGGTTGGCGGCGAATACGGCACCTCGGCGACTTATCTGTCGGAGATGGCGACCAAGGAGCGTCGCGGCTTCTTCTCCAGCTTCCAGTACGTGACGCTGATCTCCGGCCAGCTCATCGCCCTCGGCGTATTGATCGTGCTGCAAAACATGCTGACCACCGAACAGCTGTACGCGTGGGGCTGGCGTATCCCGTTTGCCATCGGCGCGCTGTGTGCAGTGGTGGCGCTGTATCTGCGTCGCGGCATGGAAGAAACCGAGTCGTTCACCAAGAAAGAGAAGTCCAAGGAAAGCGCGATGCGCACCTTGATGCGCCATCCGAAAGAGCTGTTGACCGTGGTCGGCCTGACCATGGGCGGCACCCTGGCGTTCTACACGTACACCACCTACATGCAGAAATACCTGGTGAACACGGTCGGCATGAGCATCTCCGACTCGACCACCATTTCCGCCGCCACGCTGTTCCTGTTCATGTGCCTGCAACCGATCATCGGTGGCCTGTCGGACAAGATCGGCCGGCGCCCGATCCTGATCGCGTTTGGCGTGCTCGGTACGATCTTCACCGTGCCGATCCTGATGACCCTGCACACCATCCAGACCTGGTGGGGCGCGTTCTTCCTGATCATGGCGGCGTTGATCATCGTCAGCGGCTACACCTCGATCAACGCGGTGGTCAAAGCCGAACTGTTCCCGACCGAAATCCGCGCCCTGGGCGTCGGCCTGCCGTACGCACTGACCGTGTCGATCTTCGGCGGCACCGCCGAATACATCGCGCTGTGGTTCAAGAGCATCGGCATGGAAACGGGTTACTACTGGTACGTCACTGCGTGCATTGCCGTGTCGCTGCTGGTGTACATCACCATGAAAGACACCCAGAAGCATTCGCGGATCGTGACTGACTGATCGGTTTTTTCAGCCACTGCAACGGTGGCTGTGAGGCCCTTCGCGAGCAAGCTCGCTCCCACAATGGTCGGTGGTGCTCACATATTCTGTGGGCACCCCATTGCCCTGTGGGAGCGAGCTTGCTCGCGAATGAGGGCGACGCGGAATCAAGTCAACTCGGCAACCTGCGGCTTGCCAAAGCGCTTCTGCGCATACGAAGCGCCAACGATCATCACCAGCAGAATCCCCGCCAGCACCGCCGACGAGCCAATGGTGCCGAAATCCAGCCCGCCCTTTTCGTGGGGCTTGGTCATCAAATCGCCCAACGTCGCGCCGAAGGGCCGGGTCAGCACAAACGCCACCCAGAACAGCAGCACTGGCGAAATCTTCGTGAAGTATTTGAGCAGCACGACCGCCGCAATCGTCGAGCCGATCAGCAACGCGCCGCCGGCAAAACCCAGACCCGAATCATCGGCCAGGTAATCACCCAGAGCGGTACCCAAAGTGTTGGAAAACAGAATCGCCATCCAGTAGAACATCTCACCACGGAACGTTTGCACCTTGCTGACATTGAGCGAATCGCCGCTCAGACGCCACGCGACAAAGATCGCCAGGAGAATCGCGATGAGGATCGTCGAACCGGTGGCATAACCCAGCCCGAGGGTGCGATCCATGAAGTCCGACATCGTCGTGCCGGCGGTGCTGGTCGACAGAATTACCAGCCAGTACAGCAGCGGTTTGTAAGTCCTGGCCATCAACTGAGTGATTAACGTCATCACGAACACACTGATCAGAATCAGCGAACTCATCGCGTAACCGACGTTGAGGGTCATCGACAGCAAATCGCCTGCGGTCTCCCCCAGGGTTGTCGCGCAGATTTTCATGACCCAGAAGGCCAGGGTGATTTGAGGCAATTTATTCATCGCGGGAACGCTCCAGTTTGTGACGGCCGGTTATTGATTTTCTGGCCGTGTGCAGACTGGCGTTACGCGGGTGAAAAAGCGGTCGGAGAAGGATGAAAAAATTGTCACCCGGAAAAAGGTCATTCATAACTGATGAATGCTGCCCGTTCATGGTCAAAATCAAAAGATCGCAGCCTCGGCAGTTTCTACAGGGGTGATTTGCGTCCGGCTGGAAATATGCGCGGTGTCCTTGCACTATGGCTGCATCCGAATGCAGCCCAGGAATCCGCTCCCCATGTCCGATGACATCCATTTCTACGAACCCGCCAACGGCCACGGCCTGCCTCACGATCCGTTCAACGCCATCGTCGGCCCGCGGCCCATCGGCTGGATTTCCTCGCAGGATGCCGAAGGCCGACTCAATCTCGCGCCGTACAGTTTCTTCAACGCCTTCAACTAAGTGCCGCCGATCATTGGTTTTTCCAGCGTCGGGCGCAAAGACAGTCTGAACAACATCGAACAGACCGGCGAATTCGTCTGGAACCTCGCCACACGCCCGTTGGCCGAGCAGATGAACCAGAGCTGCGCGATGGTCGCGCCTGAGGTCAACGAGTTTGAACTGGCGGGGCTGACCACCGTGGCATCAAAGGTGATTTCTGTACCTCGGGTCGCCGAAAGCCCGGTGTCCTTCGAGTGCAAAATCACGCAGATCATCCAGCTGCAACGCGCCGATGGCGAAACCGTACCGAGCTGGCTGATCCTCGGTGAGGTGGTTGCGGTGCACATCGCCAAATGGCTGCTCAAGGATGGCATCTACGACACCGCCGCCGCACAACCGATTCTGCGCGGCGGCGGTCCGGCGGATTATTTCCAGCTGGGGCCTGAGGCTCTGTTCAAGATGTGGCGCCCCGGGGCGCAGAAATAATTACCAGATCAGCTCGGCGTCATCAGTGACGCCCTTGAGCTTGTCCAGCTCATTGATTGCCGCTTCATCGGCAGCGATGGCGCCGGGAAACACCTGCTCATCGAGCAATTTGTGAAAGCGTGGTGCGCCGCCATCGACCAGGGCCTTGACCGCGATGGCCGCGTAATAACCCTTGTTACCGCCCAGCTCAACGGGGACGACTGCGGAGACTGCTTCGAAGCGTTCAAACTCTTTACGTGCCATGTCGCGGATCCTGGCTCAATCAAATAAGCCGGACATTAAACCCTCAACCGGCGAGTTTGTGTATCGGCGCCGAACATTGACCGAGGGCCTGCGCGGCAGATACGTCCCTGAAAGTGTGGAAGTCGAGGCTGTTGACCACCAGGTCCTGGACCAGCTCGGCGAAGACTTCCATCGATGGACTGTTGAAATACGCAGTCATCATTTGCTGACTGCTCCAGTAGCCGCTGACCAGCCACAGGTCGGCGTCGCACTGCGATTGTTGCAACGAGAAACTCAGGCAACCGGGCGCCGCGCGCGAGACTTCGATCAATGCGCTCAGGCGCACGCCGAGTTCCGCTGAACGCCCGGCCTGGGCGCGAACGAAGGCCATATGACTGACAGGCATCTGCTTGGACATGATCAACCCTCCATGAAATCGCGTGGCAGCCGGGGGACGGGCTGCGACTGGAGCAAAGATTAAGGGCCGGGGCCGCCGCGCCGTTAGTCGATTCCTGCCTTCGCGTTGCACAATCCTGCGAGACTTGCCAAAACCCCAGCCGCCACCGCTGCCCTGTAGGAGCTGCCGAAGGCTGCGATCTTTTGATCTGAAAAACAAAAATCAAAGATCGCAGCCTTCGGCAGCTCCTACGGTCGGGCGTCTCGGCGACGTTCGGGAACGGCGCGGTGCAGAATCAGGCAAGCATTTGGCAGAATGTGTCTACCGCCGCTGCTTGCACAAACATATGCTCTGCTGCATTCCCCCTCACTTGCCGAGGATGCCGTGCATGACGTCATTTGATCGTTTTCAAGCCGAACCCAGCGCCGACATGGAAAAGCAGCGTGCGGAGCTGGCGGCGATCATCCGCCGCAACACCAGCGACGATGGCAGCTACCAGACCGCCATCGGTTCGCTGGTGATGTCGCGCCACACCAAATCCCATGACTTTGCCCCGGTGCTCGCGCAGCCGGCGCTGTGCATCATGGCGCAGGGGCGCAAAGAGGTGCGCCTGGCCGACGAGTTTTTCAACTACGACCCGCTGAATTATCTGGTGGTGTCGGTTTCGATGCCGCTCAGCGGGCGCGTGGTCAACGTCTCGCCAGAGGAACCGATCCTCGCCGTGCGCCTCGACATTGACCCGACCGAAATCACCGCGCTGATCGCCGACGCCGGCCCGATGGGCGTACCGACACGGCCGACCGGACGTGGGCTGTACGTGGAAAAAATCGACAGCGCCATGCTTGACGCGGTGCTGCGTCTGGCGCGGCTGCTCGACGCGCCGAAAGACATCGCCATGCTTGCGCCGCTGATTCGCCGGGAGATTCTCTACCGCTTGCTGCGCAGCCCGCAGGGTCATCGTTTGTATGAGATTGCGATTGCCAACAGCCAGAGCCATCGCATCAGCCAGGCGATCAAATGGCTCAACGGCAATTTCGAACAGCCGCTGCGCATCGATGATCTGGCCCGGGAAGTGAACCTTAGCGTGTCGACGCTGCATCATCGTTTCAAGGCGATGACGGCGATGAGTCCGTTGCAGTACCAGAAGCAACTGCGCCTGCAGGAAGCGCGGCGCCTGATGCTGACCGAAGGGCTGGAAGCCTCGGCTGCGGGGTATCGCGTGGGGTATGAAAGTCCGTCGCAATTCAGCCGTGAGTACAGCCGCCTGTTTGGCGCGCCGCCATTGCGGGATCTGGCGCGGTTGCGGCTTTCTGTCTGATCCGGAATCTGACGTGGGGCTTATGGCGCTTTCGCGAGCAGGCTCGCTCCCACAGGGAAATGCATTCCAATGTGGGAGCGAGCCTGCTCGCGAAGGGTCAGTCCAGGCGCTACATATCTATGATCAGACCGCGCGGATCACATGCTTGATCTCCTGAAACGCCGCCAACCCCCAAGGCCCCAGCTCACGACCGACACTGCTCTGCTTGTAACCACCCCACGCCGCCTGCGGGAAAATCACCTGCGGAGCATTGATCCACACCAGCCCCGCCTGCAACGCATTGGCCACGCGATCCGCCGTTGCAGCATCGCGTGTCACCACACTCGCGACCAGGCCGAACTGCGTGTCGTTGGCCAGCGCAATCGCCTCGCTCTCACTGGCGAAACCGCGCACACACACCACCGGGCCGAAAATCTCTTCACGCCATAACGCGCTGTCCAGCGGCACATCAGTGAACACCGTCGGTTGCAGAAAATAACCGCGCGGCAAATGCGCCGGACGATTGCCGCCACAGAGCAAACGCGCCCCCGCACTCAGGCCGCGATCGATATGCCCAAGCACCCGCTGGTACTGTGCCTGATTGACCAGCGCGCCCATCTCCACATCCGCATCAAACGGATCAGCGACTCGGATCGCCTCTGCGCGTGTTTGCAGACGTTGGAGAAACTCATCCATCAATTCCTCAGCGACGAGCACCCGACTGGTGGCCGAGCACATCTGCCCGGCGTTGAAGAACGCGCCGCCACAGGCCAGTTCCACCGCCAGTTGCAGATCGGCATCCGCCAGCACCAGCAAAGACGATTTGCCACCCAGCTCCAGGCTCACACCCTTCACGGTTTCGGCAGCGCGTTGCATCACCTGCACGCCAACCGCATTGCTGCCAGTAAAGGAGATCTTGGCGATGCGCGGATCGGCCGACAACGGCGCGCCCACCGCCAGACCGGTGCCGCAGACCAGATTGAACACGCCGTCGGGCAACCCGGATTCAGCGATGATCGCCGCCAGTTCCAGCTCCGGCAGCGGTGTCACTTCAGAAGGTTTCAGCACCACGCAGCAACCGGCGGCGAGCGCTGGCGCCAGTTTCCACGCGGTGGTGACCATGGGGAAATTCCACGGCACGATCAGCCCGACCACGCCGCACGGCTCACGTCGCAAGCGTGCGCTGAAATCTTCGCTGGGCAGCGGCACATTACTGTCCTGACCGACGTCGAGGCCTTCGGCGAGCTCGGCGTAATAGTCGAAAGTAGCGATCACGTCATCGACATCGATGGCCGCTTCGAACTGCGGTTTGCCATTGTTGCTCGACTGCAGGTTCATCAAGTGATCGCGACCGTTGCGCACGCCGTTTGCGATGTTGCGCAGGATCACAGCGCGCTCGGCGCCGGTGGTTTTCGACCAGTGTTTGAACGCCTCGGTCGCCGCGCTGATCGCTTGATCGACGGCGTGTTCGTCACCGCCGTTGACGGTGGTCAGCAGCGCTTCGGTAGCGGGGTTGATCACCCGTAGATGTTCGCCCCCGCCGACCACTGACCGTTGATGTAGAGCCCGTCGAGTGTGGTTGGAAAACTGATCATTGGGCCACCGCCTGCATCCACTGGTTCTGGTCGATTTCAATCAGCGTCGGGCCTTGCCGGTCCGTCGCTTTACGTAGCGCTGCGCGCAAATCGTCGATGCTGCTGATGGCTTGCGCGGCGCAACCGAGGCCCTTGGCCACGGCGACGAAGTCCGGGGTGTAGATGTCCACGCCGACCGGTTCGATGGCGCGGTTGACCATGTACTTTTGATCTCCTCGTAACCCTGGTTATTCCACAGCAGCACGATCACCGGCACCCGTGCTTCAACGGCGCTGGCCAGTTCCGGCAGGGTGAATTGCAAGCCGCCGTCGCCGATCAGGCACACCACGGGCGGGCGCGCGCCGTTATCGAGCTGTCCGCCGAGCCACGCACCAATCGCCGCTGGCAACGCATAGCCGAGGGTGCCGTAACCGGTGGATGCGTTGAACCAGCGACGTGGACGCTCGGGGTTGAAGGTGAGGTTGCCGGTGTACACCGGTTGCGTGGAATCGCCGACGAACATCGCGTTAGGCAGCTCGTGCAGCACGGTTTCGAGGAAACGCGTCTGCGCCAGCGTCGGCGCGTCCCAGCTCGCGGCCAGTTCATTGCGCAAACGCGCGGCCCGTACCTGGCCCCAATCATTGCGGCGTTCGGCCAGCGGTTTCTGCGTCAGGGTGCTGAGCAAGGCTTGCGCGGCGTTGCGCGAATCAGCGACCAGTGCGACGTGCGGCGGGTAGTTGCGCACGGTCTGATCGGCATCGATGTCGATGCGCAGCAGCTTGCCGGGAATCTCGAAGCCGCCGGCGAAAGTGACGTCGTAATCGGTCTCGGCCAGCTCGGTGCCAATCGCCAGCACCACGTCGGCTTCAGCGACCAGTGCGCGGGTGGCGACCAGACTTTGCGTCGAACCGATCAACAGCGGATGGCTGGTCGGCAGCATGCCTTTGGCGTTGATGGTCAGCGCCACTGGAGCGTCGAGCAATTCGGCGATCCGCGTCAGCTCCGGCGCCGCGTCGATAGCACCGCCGCCGGCGAGAATCAATGGGCGTCGCGCCGTGGCGAGCAGTCCGCCCATGCGGGCCACGGCAGCCGGTGCGGCGCCGGCGCGGTCGATATTCACCGGCACGCTGGCGAGTAACTCATCGGCCTCTTCCACCAGTACGTCCAGCGGAATTTCGATGTGCACCGGACGCGGTCGCCCGGCCTGGAACAGCGCGAAGGCGCGAGCAAGCACCACCGGCAGTTCGGCAGCGGACATCAGCGTGTGCGAGAACGCTGCGACGCCGCCGACCAGTGCGCTCTGGTTCGGCAGCTCATGCAACTTGCCGCGCCCACCACCCAACTGACTCCGCGACTGCACGCTGGAGATCACCAGCATCGGAATCGAATCGGCGTAAGCCTGGCCCATGGCCGTGGTGATATTGGTCATGCCCGGGCCGGTGATGATGAAGCACACACCGGGTTTGCCGCTGGTGCGCGCGTAGCCATCGGCCATGAACCCGGCGCCCTGTTCGTGGCGAGGCGTGACGTGCTTGATGCTCGAACGGGCGAGGCCTCGGTACAGCTCTACGGTGTGCACACCGGGAATGCCGAACACCTGCTCGACCCCGTAATTCTCCAACAGCTTGACCAGTACTTCGCCGCACGTTGCCATGTTGATTGCCCTTTTCGTTCGGTGAAACGCAGATCCCCTGTGGGAGCGGACTTGCTCGCGAGAGCGGTGTGTCAAACAGCGACGAGATAACTGACCCACCGCATTCGCGAGCAAGCCCGCTCCCACAAGGTCTGCACATGGGGCCATTGAACGGCGCACACCTAGCGGCAACAATCGATTAATAGTCATACTAGCCATGTCCTCACGTCATACCTCGGATCGCCATGAAACGCCTGCCTCCCTGCCCGCTCTGCATACGTTCTGGATCACCGCGCAATGCTGCAATTTCACTCGCGCCGCCGAGCAGTTGCACATCACTCAGGGCGCGGTGAGCCGGCAGATCGCCGGGTTGGAAGAACAGCTCGGCTATCCGTTGTTCATTCGTTTGGCACGAGGGCTGGCGCTGACGGCCGAAGGACGCGAATGGCTACCGCAGGTGGAGAAGGTCTTCGGGCTGATCAGCGAGGCGACCGAGCAGATCGGCCGGACGCGGCAAACCTTGCAACTCAAGGCCCCGAGCTGCGTGATGCGCTGGCTGCTGCCGCGTCTGCTGCAATGGCAGAAGGAACGCCCGGACGTGCCGGTGAAGTTGACGGCCTCGCTGCAACACGGCGTGGATTTTCAGCGCGAGCCATTCGATGCCGCGGTGATCTACGGCCCGCCGCCGGACCATTCGCCAGGCGCGCTGCATCTGTTCGACGAGCAACTGACACCGGTCTGCTCGCCGCAATTGCTCAAAGGCTCCCCGGCGCTCAATTCACTCAGGGACTTGCAGAATCATCTGTTATTGCACCCGACCCACGACATCCAGGACTGGTCGGTGTGGCTCGATGCGGCGGGTTTGCAACTGGCTAATCTGAACAGCGGCCAGCATTTCGAAACGCTGGATCAGGCGATGTCGATGGCCTCCCATGGCACGGGCGTGGCAATTGGGGACTGGTCGCTGATTGGCGATGATCTGGACGCAGGACGGCTGGTGATGCCGTTTGCGTTGAAGGTGAAGACGGGGTTGGCGTATTACGTGGTGGTGCCTGCTGGAGCCGAACCCTCGCCGCAACTTGAGGAGCTGATGCTCTGGCTGGTTGAGCAGGCACATACCCGCTGAACACCGCTATACCCCTGTAGATACAAGGAGCTGCCGAAGGCTGCGATCTTTTGATCTTGATCTTGATCTTGATCTTGATCTTGATCTTGATCTTGATCTTGATCTTGAAAAGCAAAATCAAAAGATCGCAGCCTTCGGCTGCTCCTACAGGGACAGCATTTCAGATCAGTAACCGACGGTATAACGCTGGCGCGAATGCTTCGGCGTTTCCACTTCGTCAATCAGCGCAATCGCGTAATCGGCAAAGGTGATCCAGCTGCGTCCTTCGGCACTGACCAACAGATGATCCTTGCCGACGCGATACTGGCCGCTGCGTTCACCCTCGACAAACTCCGCCGACGGCGACAGGAAAGTCCAGTCCAGTTCCTGCTCCTGACGCAACGCATCAAGAAACGCCGCCCCCGCGCTCGCCTCGGCTTTGTATTCGGCCGGGAAACCGGCACTGTCGATCACCCGCGTGTCATCCGGCAGCAACAGCGAACCGGCGCCGCCGACTACCAGCAAGCGCTTCACGCCCGCCTGTTTTACCGGTCCGACAATCGCCGAGGCCGGGACGGTGGCGAAATGCGCTGCGCTGATCACTGCGTCGTGACCGGCCACCGCCGCTTGCAGCGCCGCCGAATCCAGCACGTCGAGGCTCTTGCTGACGACACCGGCGCGATCACCGACCTTTGAGGTATCGCGGGCAATGGCGGTGACGCTGTGGCCGCGACGCAGGGCTTCTTCCAGCAGTTGGCTACCGGCACGGCCGGTGGCACCAATGATTGCGATCTTGCTCATGACATTCTCCAGTTGGCTTGAAAATGCTGCGTGTTCAGGTTCGGCTTACCACTTCATCTCGCCCTTGGCGACTTTTGCGCTGAGCTCCAGCGAACTTTCTTCGCCGAGTTGCGGGTAGCGCTTTTTCATCGCCGCGATCAGTGCAGCGGAGTCTTTGGCCTTGGCGGTTTCGGCATCGAAGGCCTTGATGTAATCAGCGGTGAATTTCACGCTGGCCAGCGAGCGGCTGCTGTCGCCCAGGTAATGGCCGGGCACCACGGTTTGCGGTTTCAGGCTTTCGATGGTGTGCAGAGTGTGCAGCCAATCGGCGTGGGATTGCGCGGTCTGGGTGTCGGCCATCCACACATGAATGTTCTCGGCCACCACTACGCCACCGACCACTGCTTTGAGCGACGGGATCCATACGAAGCTGCGATCCGGCTGCTTGCCATCGAGGCCGATCACCTGCAACTGCTTGCCTTCGAGGGTCAGGCTGTCGCCCTTGAGCACTTCAGGGACAATGGTTTTCGCCGGAACGTCGGCGCCCATTTTCGGCCCCCAGTAGGCCAGTTTGCCGTCGACGGTGTGCTTGATGTGATCGACGGTCGGCTGCGAAGCCAGCACTTTCGCCTGCGGGAATGCTTGGGTCAGGGTGTCGAGGCCGAAGTAGTAATCCGGGTCACCGTGGCTGATGTAGATGGTGGTCAACTGCTTGCCGCTGGCGCGGATCTTCTCCACCACCTGCTCGGCCTGGGATTTGCCGAATTGCGCGTCGACCAGAATCGCTTCTTTCTCACCGCTGACCAGCACCGAGCTGACCGGGAAAATCGCCTGAGTGCCCGGATTGTAGACATCGAGGCTCAGCTCGGCAGCGGATGCATGGGCGGCAAAGCCGAAAAATGTTGCGGCGAGCAGAACGCGTTTGAAAGGGTGAAGCCGATCATTTGTTGCTCCGAGTTTCGAATGCCAGTCTGGCGATGCAACAGAGCTTAGTTGCCAGACTCAGTACAAAAAATGCGATGCTTGGACATAGTTTGTTTCTGAAAGCGGGCAAATCATGGATCGGCTTCAAGCAATGCGGGTATTTGTCACGGTGGTCGATTTGGGCAGTCAGTCGGCAGCGGCCGATCACCTCGACCTGTCGCGGCCGGTGGTGTCGCGCTATCTGGCGGAGCTGGAAGACTGGGTCGGCGCGCGGCTGATGCACCGCACCACGCGCAAATTGAGCCTGACCGCCGCTGGCAGTGAAATCCTCCCGCGCTGTCGGCAGATGATCGACCTGTCGCAGGACATGCAGGCCGCCGTCAGCGAACCCGATGACGCGCCGCGCGGACTGCTGCGGATCAGCGTAAGCACCTCGTTTGGCCAGGCGCAACTGGCCGATGCGGTCGCGGCGTACGTCAGGCTTTACCCCGGCGTGAGTATCGATCTGCAGATGCTCGACCGCACGGTGAATCTGGTCGATGAGCGCATCGATCTGGCGATTCGCACCAGCAATGATCTTGATCCGAATCTGATCGCCCGGCGCCTGACCGTGTGCCGCTCGGTGGTCTGCGCAGCGCCGGCTTATCTGCTTGAGCATCCGGCGCCGCAGACGGTTGAGGATTTGAGCCGACATAACTGCCTGACCCATTCCTATTTCGGCAAAAGCCTGTGGCATTTCGAGGAGGATGGCGAACCGGTTTCGGTACCGGTGCAGGGCAATATCAGCGCCAATGAGGCCAGCACCCTCCTGCGCGCAACTCTGGCCGGCGCGGGCGTGGCGATGCTGCCGACCTACCAGGCTGGCGTGCATATTCACAACGGCGAACTGCTGCGTTTGCTGCCACACGCAGAACCGCGCCAGATGAATATCTACGCGGTGTACGCCTCTCGCAAACACATGCCGGCGGCGTTGCGCAGCATGCTCGACTTTCTGGTTCGACGGTTTCCCGAAAATCCCGCGTGGGATGAAGCTGCGAGCCTCAAGCCACAAGCGCCAAGCTGACCGCGTCGTGACCGCTTGCCGCTTGCCGCTTGAAGCTTGCAGCTGCGCCTGCCTGACCTATGCTCAAAGTAATACCGCAAGGTAGACGTTCAGAGGTCGAACACCATGAACATCAAAACAAAAAGATACGCCGCAATCTTCATCACTTGCGCCGCCACGCTGGCGCTGTACGGCACCGCTGCCTGGCGGGTCGAGCAGTTGCGCCAGCTGCCGCGCGAGTATGCGAGCTGCAACTATGAGCGGTGCATACCGCACAATGCCACGCTGAACGCATTGCGCTGATAGACCTGCGCTGGAATGCAACCCTGTGGGAGCGAGCTTGCTCGCGAAAGCGGTGGGTCAGTCAGCCTGTTTGTTGGATGACACTCCGCCTTCGCGAGCAAGCTCGCTCCCAAAGGTGTTGGGTGGTGCTTTAAGGTTATTGCTCGGCCTTCAAACGGTCGCGGAATGCCTTTGGCGAAATTCCCACGCGGCGACGGAACAGGCGCGTGAAGTTGGTCGGATCGGAAAATCCCAACAACTCCGACATCTCGTAAATCGTCATGCTGGTGTAGGTCAGCAGCCGCTTGGCTTCCAGCAATTGGCGCTCGTGCATGATCTGCAACGCCGGTTGCCCGGCCAGTTCACGGCAGGTGCCGTTGAGGTGCGACACGGAGATGCCCAGTCGATGGGCGAGGTCTTCGACCTTGACGTGCTGGCGGTAAGTCTCTTCCACCAATTGAATGAAACCGTTGAGGTATTCGCGCTGGCGTTGCGGCCGTTGGCTGGCCTTGTGGCGGACGATTGCCTGGCGGCTGACCCAGACCATGATCACACTGACCAGCGAATGCATGAGCATTTCCCGCGCCGGTTGATGGCCGTTGTACTCGGCCTGCAACGCTGAAAACAGGCTGTTCAGATAATCGCCATCCTTGCCGGCCGGGTAGTTTTCCGCGCGGGCCAAGGCGTGTACCGAGTCGCCCAGCTGCGCCTGCAAATGGTTGATCAGCGGCGTGGCCAAAGTAACGATGAAGCCTTCAACATCCTCGGAAAAGCGAAACCCGTGCACCGATAACGGTGGCAGCACCTGAATCGCTGGCGTCTCGAGCTGCGTGCGCTGGCCTTCGATTTCAAGCTCTGCCTGACCTTTGTAAACAAACAGCAGCTGGCACAGATCCGCGTGGCGGTGGGGTTTGATTTCCCAATGGTGTTCGCGACTGCGCGAGGAAATGGTTTCACAGTGCAGCAAGTCCGGGGTCGGCCAGTCCAGGCTTTCACCGTAGAGCTTGAACACCGGAATCGAAGGCAGGGCAGGCTTGTTCATACTTCAATCCAGGCCTCGGGTTTATGGGCGATAATCGCACCGATTGGCAGAATGTACAGGTATCGGCTCAGTTTTCACCTTCAATTGACAGACCCGCAAGGGAAAAATGCAAGCACTCGATCCATAAAATCATTCACGGCATTTGCTGCGTGAAGCTTGCGAGTCATAAAAACAATGAAAACCCTGAAAACCCAAGTCGCCATTATCGGCGCCGGTCCTTCTGGACTGCTCCTCGGCCAGTTGCTGCACAACGCTGGCATCGACACGCTTATCCTCGAACGCCAGACGCCCGATTATATTCTCGGGCGTATCCGCGCCGGCGTGCTTGAACAAGGCATGGTAGAGCTGCTGCGTCAGGCCGGCGTCGGCCAGCGAATGGACGCTGAAGGCCTAGTTCATGGCGGCTTCGATCTGGCGCTGGATGGGCGTCAGGTGCACATCGACCTGCACGCACTGACCGGCGGCAAAACCGTAATGGTCTACGGCCAGACCGAAGTCACCCGCGACCTGATGGCCGCTCGTCGGGAGGCCGGCGCGCCAACAATTTATCAAGCGAGCAATGTCGTTCCCCACGGCGTGAAAAGCGACGAAGCGTTTGTCACCTTCGAAAAGGACGGTGAAAGCTGGCGCGTCGATTGCGATTACATCGCCGGTTGCGATGGTTTCCATGGCGTCGCTCGGCAGTCGATTCCTGCCGATTGCCTGAAGATCTTCGAGCGGGTCTACCCGTTCGGTTGGCTGGGCATTCTCGCCGACACGCCGCCGGTCCACGACGAACTGGTCTACGCCCGCCACGAACGCGGCTTCGCCTTGTGCAGCATGCGTTCGGCCACGCGCACCCGCTATTACCTGCAAGTGCCGGCGGATGAAAACGTCGATGACTGGAGCGATCAGCGTTTCTGGGATGAGCTGAAAAAACGCCTGCCGATTGCTCTAGCGGAAAAACTGGTGACCGGCCCATCGATCGAAAAAGCATCGCGCCGCTGCGCAGTTTTGTCGTCGAGCCGATGCAGTACGGGCGCATGTTTCTCGTCGGCGATGCCGCCCATATCGTCCCGCCCACTGGCGCCAAAGGCTTGAACCTGGCCGCCAGCGATGTCAGCACGCTATTCAATATCCTGCTCAAGGTCTATCGCGAAGATCGCACCGATCTGCTGGAAAAATACTCGGAGATCTGCCTGCGCCGGGTGTGGAAAGCCGAACGATTTTCTTGGTGGATGACGTCGATGCTGCATCGCTTTGACGAGCACGATGAGTTCAGCCAACGCATCAGCGCCTCGGAACTGGACTACTTCGTCAGCTCGCAAGCCGGGCAAAAAACCATTGCAGAAAATTACGTCGGGCTTCCGTACGAGGCTATCGAATAGCTTCCTACCGACTTACACTGCGAGCATCCACCCGCGCGCGATGGCCGCGCGGGTCCATCACTGCCCGCAGGTTTTCCGTGACCACTCTCAATCAGCCTGAAACGCCCAAACCGGCCATTCGCAGCGTGCTGGTCGCCTTGATGATGGCGATCTTCCTCGGTGCACTGGACCAGACCATCGTCGCCGTGTCGATGCCGGCGATCTCCGCGCAATTCAAGGATGTCAGCCTGCTGGCCTGGGTGATTTCCGGTTACATGGTGGCGATGACCGTGGCGGTGCCGATCTACGGCAAGCTCGGCGACCTGTACGGGCGACGCAAACTGATGCTGTTCGGCATGGGCCTGTTCACCCTCGCCTCGCTGTTCTGCGGGATGGCGCAAAGCATGGAACAACTGGTGCTGGCACGGATCCTTCAGGGCATCGGCGCCGGCGGCATGATCTCGGTGAGCCAGGCGATCATCGGCGACATCGTCCCGCCACGTGAACGCGGGCGCTATCAGGGTTACTTCAGCAGCATGTACGCGGTGGCCAGCGTCGCCGGCCCGGTGCTTGGCGGCTACATGACCGAATACCTGTCGTGGCGCTGGGTGTTTCTGATCAACCTGCCGCTGGGGCTTGGCGCCTGGTGGGTGGCACGGCGCAACCTGCGCGGCTTGCCGATTCCGCAGCGCAAACCGGTGATCGATTACCTTGGCACGGTGCTGATGATCATCGGCCTCACGGCGTTGCTGCTCGGCATCACTGAAGTCGGCCAGGGCCATTCATGGCGCAGCAGGGAAGTGCTCGCCCTGTTCGCCTGCGCCGTGGTGGTATTGGCGCTGTTTGTCTGGCACGAGCGCCGGGCACGCGAGCCATTGTTGCCGATGCACCTGTTCGCCAACCGCAATGCCCTGCTGTGCTGGTGCACGATTTTCTTCACCAGTTTCCAGGCCATCTCGCTGATCGTGTTGATGCCGCTGCGCTTCCAAAGCGTCACCGGCGCGGGCGCCGACAGCGCCGCGTTGCACTTGCTGCCTCTGGCCATGGGCTTGCCGATCGGCGCCTATTTCGCCGGCCGTCGCACCTCGATCACCGGACGCTACAAACCGCAGATTCTCACCGGCGCGATTCTGATGCCGATTTCGATTCTCGGCATGGCCTTCAGTCCACCACAAGCGACGCTGCTCAGCGGTTTGTTCATGTTGCTCAGCGGCATCGCTGGCGGCATGCAGTTCCCGACCTCGCTGGTCGGCACGCAAAACTCGGTGGAACAACGCGACATCGGCGTCGCCACCAGCACCACGAATCTGTTCCGCTCACTGGGCGGCGCGGTGGGCGTGGCGTTGATGTCGGCGCTGTTGCTGGCGTTGTTGCACGATTCCAGTTTCGCCCACTTGGCGAGCAACTCGCTGATCAGCGAGGGGCATTCGGGCAACGTCCTGCTCGATGGCCTGAACGCAGCCCCCGGAGAAGCGCAGAACGCCTTGCGCGCGGAGCTGCTGGTGACCTTCCGCCATTTGCTCTGGGTCAGCACGGCAGTGTCGTTGCTCGGGCTGGCAGCGGCGATTGCCATGCCGAACAACCTGCTGCGCGGACGGGAGCACGGCGCGAAATGAGCCTTTTGCGCTGATCGTTCCCACGCTCTGCGTGGGAATGCCTCAACGGACGCTCTGCGTTCTGCCTTGGATGGGACGCAGAGCGTCCCGGGCTGCATTCCCACGCGGAGCGTGGGAACGATCGTCGCGCGCTCAAGGGCTGTAGTAACCCACCGCGACGAGGAAATGCCCGACCTTTTTCAGGTACGCATGCTTGTCTTCGATCTTGCCGGTCACCGGGTTTTTCCAGCGGTATTCATATTCGCCTTCATCCTGCTTGCCGATCAGCGCCAGAATCGGCTCGCCCACCGGTTTGCCTTCCGGGTCCTTGACCTTGCCGAAATCAGTGTTGATCAAGCGCAGGTTGGTGCCGTGGGCGACATACCGCTGATTGTTCAGATCGACCACAAATACATACAGGTCATCCTGCAGATATCCACCCTTGAGCGAGTTGATCGCTACCAGCGTGCCCTTCTCGTCCTTGGTCAGATCCGTCGCGGCTTTGTCGAGCAAGGCCTTGGCCTGCTCCGCCGAGGCCCGTGGCAGGTAGTAACCCACGGCAAGAATGCGCTGGCCGACACGCTGATAGAACACATGCTTGCGCTCGACCTTGCCGTCGGCCCAGTTCTGCCAGCGGTATTCGGCCTGCTGGATGCCGTTGCCTTCCGGCACTTTCAGCGCATCCTTGAACGCCTTCTGCAGATCCGGGCCGAGCACTTCGCTGACATCACGGCCGATCAGCGCCGATGACGGCCCGCCACTGGCAAGCATCACGCCTTTGGTGTCGAGGACAAACACGTAGCGATCCTTGTCGACGAACTCACCCTGGCGGCTGAATGCGGCAAACGCCTTATCGCCATTGTCGTGGTAATAGGCCAAGGCTTTTTCCAGCAGGGCGATTGCGGCCTGGCTGTCATCCTTGGCGGCGGTGGCGGCGCTGGCCTGGCCGAAGCCGGCCAACAGGATCAGGCCGAGCCAGGCCACTTTATGCAAAAACCCCATAGCGCATCCCTCGTTCTTTTTGGTGTTTCAAGAGCGTAGACGGCTTGTGGTCATGTAGAGATATTCAGAGCGTTTCTGAACATTGCGCCGTGAGGCTGACAAGCAATGCTCGCCAGCCTCGCTCAGCGCTTACGGGCGGGAATTGATTTGTTGTTGCAGGTTCTGGATCTGCGCCTGCAAGGTATTGAGGTTGCGGGTCATCTGCGCGCGAAACGCATCGAACTCGGCAGTATTGCCGCCACCCTGTGGCGCTGCCGGGCGGTTGTCCTGCTGACTTTTCAGCACGACGATGTCCTGCTCCAGACGATCGATCGCCGCGCTCGGGTTGCCCTGCTTCTTCAGCGCGGCGATATCGGCGCCGAGGCTTTTGAACTGGGCGTCGAAGGCTTTCAACTGGGCATCGACCTTGCTGGTATCGGCCGGCGTGCTTTTGATTGTCGCCAGTTCAGCGCTCAGGGCTTTGACCTGCGCCTGCAATTGGGTATTGGCATTCTGTTGTTCGGTGGTCTGCGCGGTCATCTGCGCCAGCCGCTTGTCCAGCTCGCTGGCCTGCCCGGCCACGCCTTGCTGCTGCTTGCTCTGGTCGAGCAGCTTGCCTTCGAGTTGTTTGATCTGCAGCTTCAGTGCTTCGCTGTCGCTGCTGACGTTGCTCTGACTGGCGACAACTTTGCCGGAAATATCCTGCAGACGCCCCGCCGCTTCTTCGCTGATCCGCGCGAAGCTTTCCTGGGTAGCGACCAGTTGCTGCTCCATCAACGAAATCTGCTGGAAGCTCCACCAGGCCAGACCGATGAAGGCGAAAAACAACGCGCCAACCAGTGCCCACAGCGGCCCGGTGCTGGCGGCCTTGACCTTGACCACTGGCGCCGTGCGCGAATGCACGGAGGTACGAGGGCTGAGCGCGATGTCATCGTCATCGAACGGATCGGCGCGCAGGCTTGGCACGTTGTCGAAATCGTCGTCGTGGGCATCGTTTCGCATGGACATTGAGGCAACCTTTGGCAAACGCGGTGATGGCTAAATGCTGCGAAGTATAACCGCCGCAGCCGCAGGCATTGACCCTCAACCCGCAAGGCGGTTCATTGCCGCCCGGCCGAATCGTTTCAACGGATGTCCTGAGCTTTCCACCACGCACAGAACTCATCGAGGGCAGCCCACACGCTGACTTGCGGATCGTAGTCGAGATAATGCCGGGCGCGGCTGATGTCGAGGGTGAAATTTTTTCATGACCTGCATGCCCAGGCGCGACAGGGTCGGCTCCGGACGTCCGGGCCAGAGCATGCACGCGCCCTCGTTAAGCGCCGCGACGCTGTAGGCCAGACCGTACGATCGGTATTTACGCACCTGATCGACGTCCATCCGGCGCATCACGTAATTGACCACGTCCCACAGCGGCACCGGCGCACCGTTGCTGATGTTGTAGGCCTTGCCCAGCGCCGAACCTTGGGCCAACAAACTGCTGAGCAAGGCTTCGTTGAGGTTCTGCACGCTGGTGAAATCGACCTTGTTCAAGCCATTGCCGATGATCGCCAGACGCCCCTTGCGCTGCATCTTCAACAGGCGCGGGAAGATGCTCATGTCGCCGGCACCGGTGACGAAGCGCGGGCGCAGGGCGATGGTTTCGAGACCGAATTCCTGGGCGCCGAAAACTTTCTGTTCGGCCAGATATTTGGTCGCGGCGTAGGGATGCTTGAAGCGTTTGGGCACTTGCTCTTCGGTCAGACCGAGATGGTCGCGGCCATCGAAATAGATCGACGGCGACGACAGATGCACCAGCCGCCGCACCCGCTGCTTGAGGCACGCTTCGACGACGTTCTCGGTGACTTCGACGTTGCCCTGATGAAAGTCCTGATAACGCCCCCACACGCCGACCGCACCAGCACAATGCACCACCGCTTCGACGTCACGGCACAGATCGCGCACCAGATCGGCGTCGGTCAGATCGCCCGGCACAAACTCGGCACCGCGGCGCACCAGATGCTCGACACTCTCGGCCCGGCGACCGTTGACCCGCACTTCAAGGCCCTGCTCCAGAGCGAAACGCGCAAAGCGCCCGCCAATAAAGCCGCTGGCGCCGGTAACCAAAATCTTCATCAAAAACTCCACGAATACAGCTGCAAGCTACAGGCCATCAGCTGCAAGTAAAAACGGTGCGCAAACGCTCTGCTTGCCGCTTGCAGCTTGACGCTCGCAGCTGCCTCTAAGCCACTAGCCATTGCTTTGAGGAGCGCAGCAGTTGTTCGGTCAGTAGATTGAGCAACTGGCCGCCATTGCGCCAATGATGCCAGTACAGCGGCACGTCGATCGGTTTATCTGGCAGCAATTCGCGCAGCTCGCCGCGTTGCAACTGCTCGCGCACCTGCAGTTCCGGCACCAGGCCCCAGCCGAG
This sequence comes from Pseudomonas sp. B21_DOA, assembly GCA_030544685.1. Taxonomy (NCBI): domain Bacteria; kingdom Pseudomonadati; phylum Pseudomonadota; class Gammaproteobacteria; order Pseudomonadales; family Pseudomonadaceae; genus Pseudomonas; species Pseudomonas sp. B21_DOA. The sequence continues at coordinate 5,615,325 of CP086683.1, forward strand.
GCCGGCTTCGGTCAGGCGAATGAAGCCTTCAGAAGACGGACATAAGTGATGTTCAAACGCGCCGTCGACGCCCAACAGCGCCAGGTAGCGATGCTGGAGGAAATCGTCCGGGCCGAACACCAGCGCCGGGGTGCGCGGCAACTGTTCGGCGCGCACGCCATCGGGAAAATGCCGAGCGATGAATGCGGGGCTGGCCAAGGCGCGATAGCGCATGGCGCCGAGCATTACGCTGCGTGCGCCAGCCACCGGGCGCTCGCTGGCGCACAGGCACGCGGCCACTTCACCGGCACGCATGCGCTTGAGGCCGACGGTCTGGTCTTCGACGATCAGGTCGAGCAACAAATGCTGCTCGGCGCAGAAATCGCCGACGGCCTCGGCCCACCACGTGGCGAGGCTATCGGCGTTAAGGGCGATGCGCAGGCGATCAGGCAGGCCTTCTTCGTCCAGCGCTGGCACCGCCGACTGCAAGTCGCGCTCGAGCAAACGCACCTGCTGCACATGGTTGAGCAAACGTCGGCCGATTTCCGTCGGCGCTGGCGGTGTCTCACGCACCAGCACGGGTTGGCCGATCCGCGCCTCGAGCAATTTGATGCGTTGGGAGATCGCCGACTGCGACAGACCAAGGATCTGTGCAGCGCGATCAAATCCGGCCTGTTCGACCACAGCAGCCAGCGCGGAAAGCAATTTATAGTCGAACATCAGTTTTCCTAATGGGCGATCAGCACTATTGGTTTTTCTTATACAGCGTCACACCGGAGAATAGCCAGCAAGCACTCTCTTTCAAGGACATCTCCCATGTGGCAAAGCTATGTAAACGGCCTGCTGGTGGCGTTCGGCCTGATCATGGCGATCGGCACGCAGAACGCTTTTGTATTGGCCCAGAGCCTGCGCCGTGAACACCATTTGCCGGTGGCGGCATTGTGCGTGGTGTGTGACGCGATTCTGGTCGCGGCAGGAGTGTTCGGCCTGGCGACGATTCTGGCGCAGAACCCGACCCTGTTGGCGATCGCCCGTTGGGGCGGCGCGACGTTTCTGATCTGGTACGGCAGCCAGGCGCTGCGCCGGGCCTGTTCGAAGCAGAGCCTTGAGCAAGGCGAGAACCAGACCGTGCGCTCGCTGCGCGCAGTGATGCTCAGCGCTCTGGCGGTGACCTTGCTCAACCCCCACGTTTATCTCGATACGGTACTGCTGATCGGCTCGCTGGGCGCGCAGCAATCAGTGCCAGGCGCTTACGTGGTCGGCGCGGCGAGTGCCTCGCTGCTGTGGTTTTTCACCCTGGCCCTCGGCGCCGCATGGCTGGCGCCGTGGCTGGCCCGCCCGAGTACCTGGCGCATTCTCGATCTGGTCGTAGCGTTGATGATGTTTGCGGTCGCCGCACAACTGATCATCGCCGGGTGATTAATTGCCAAAGGCTCTGGAACCTCTATCCCACACAGTTGTTGCGTGGTTAAGGCGCGACCCCGGTGCTATGATCCGAACCCTGCGCCGCAAAGAGTAAAAACTCGCCGGTGCATTTCCGGCCGCCCGTGATCGGCCTTGCGCTCACCGCAACAGACCTGATTAGGAGAATCATCATGGCTTTCGAATTGCCGCCGCTGCCTTACGCACACGATGCCCTGCAGCCGCACATCTCCAAGGAAACCCTGGAGTTCCACCACGACAAGCACCACAACACCTACGTCGTGAACCTGAACAACCTGGTGCCAGGCACCGAGTTTGAAGGCAAGACCCTGGAAGAAATCGTCAAGACTTCTTCGGGCGGCATCTTCAACAACGCCGCTCAGGTCTGGAACCACACCTTCTACTGGAACTGCCTGGCGCCAAACGCCGGCGGTCAGCCAACCGGCGCACTGGCAGATGCCATCAACGCCGCGTTCGGTTCGTTCGACAAATTCAAGGAAGAATTCAGCAAAACCTCGATCGGCACCTTCGGTTCCGGCTGGGGCTGGCTGGTGAAAAAGGCTGACGGTTCCCTGGCCCTGGCCAGCACCATCGGCGCCGGCAACCCGCTGACCAGCGGCGACACCCCGCTGCTGACCTGCGACGTCTGGGAACACGCTTACTACATCGACTACCGCAACCTGCGTCCGAAGTACGTTGAAGCGTTCTGGAACCTGGTCAACTGGAAGTTCGTGGCCGAGCAGTTCGAAGGCAAGACCTTCACTGCTTAAGCTGCACGTCAGTCAAGAAACCCGGCTTCGGCCGGGTTTTTTATGCCCGGCGCATGGCGTTTGTCGCACGGCAAAAGCAGCTTCGCGCCGTTTGCCGCCGGCCTGCAGCCGACTACCATCAGAGACAGGAAAAAATCTTTGACCCGGTGCTCAAGTTGCGGGCGACTGCAACCGACACAGTAATTCAGAGCTATTACTCAAATGACCACATGGCGGCCAGGATACCGGCGAATTTTCCCGTGCCTGATTGTCCCTTTGACGGCCAACCCGGGATTGCCAATACTCATGGCAACTTGACGCTATCCGCACGGAACAAGGAATACCTCTTTGAAGCTGGAACTCAAGAACAGCTTGTCGGTGAAGTTGCTCCGGGTCGTGCTCCTGTCGGCATTGATCGTAGGCGTAGTCTTGAGCTGCGCGCAGATTGTCTTCGATGCCTACAAGACCCGTCAGGCGGTTGCCGGCGATGCCGAGCGCATCCTCGACATGTTCCGCGATCCGTCGACCCAGGCTGTCTACAGTCTGGATCGGGAAATGGGCATGCAGGTGATCGAAGGGCTGTTCCAGGACGACGCCGTGCGCCAGGCCTCCATTGGCCACCCCAACGAAGCGATGCTGGCGCAGAAATCCCGCGAGTTGCAGCACTCCAACAGCCGTTGGCTGACCGATCTGATTCTCGGTCAGGAACGCACCTTCACCACGCAACTGGTCGGTCGCGGGCCCTACAGCGAATACTACGGCGACCTGAGCATCACCCTCGACACCGCCACTTATGGCGAAGGTTTCATCGTCAGCTCGGTGATCATTTTCATCTCCGGCGTGCTGCGCGCGCTGGCGTTGGGGCTGGTGCTGTACCTGGTCTATCACTGGTTGCTGACCAAGCCGCTGTCGCGAATCATCGAGCACCTCACCGAGATCAATCCGGATCGTCCCAGCGAGCACAAGATCCCGCAGATCAAGGGCCACGAAAAAACGAACTGGGCCTGTGGATCAACACCGCCAACCAGTTGCTCGAGTCCATCGAACGCAATACCCATCTGCGCCACGAAGCGGAAAACAGCCTGCTGCGCATGGCGCAGTACGACTTCCTCACCGGGCTGCCGAACCGCCAGCAATTGCAGCAGCAACTGGACAAGATTCTTGTCGATGCCGGCAAGTTGCAGCGCCGCGTCGCCGTGTTGTGCGTCGGCCTGGATGATTTCAAAGGCATCAACGAACAATTCAGCTACCAGACCGGCGATCAACTGCTGCTGGCCCTGGCCGATCGTTTACGTGCCCACAGCGGCCGCCTCGGCGCCCTCGCCCGCCTCGGCGGCGACCAGTTCGCGCTGGTGCAGGCCGACATTGAACAGCCTTACGAAGCCGCGGAACTGGCGCAGAGCATACTTGATGATCTGGAGGCGCCCTTCGCCCTCGACGATCAGGAAATCCGCCTGCGCGCGACCATCGGCATTACCCTGTTTCCGGAGGACGGCGACAGTACCGAGAAGCTGTTGCAGAAAGCCGAGCAGACCATGACCCTGGCCAAGACCCGCTCGCGCAATCGCTATCAGTTCTATATCGCCAGCGTCGACAGCGAGATGCGCCGTCGTCGCGAGCTGGAAAAAGACCTGCGTGACGCGCTGATCCGCGACCAGTTCTACCTGGTCTACCAGCCGCAGATCAGCTATCGCGACCACCGCGTGGTCGGCGTCGAAGCGCTGATCCGCTGGCAGCATCCTGAGCATGGACTGGTGCCGCCGGACCTGTTCATCCCGCTAGCCGAACAGAACGGCACGATCATCGCCATCGGCGAGTGGGTGCTCGATCAGGCCTGCAAGCAACTGCGCGAGTGGCACGATCAGGGTTTCGTCGATCTGCGCATGGCGGTCAATCTGTCTACCGTGCAACTGCACCACGCCGAGCTGCCACGGGTGGTCAACAACCTGCTGCAGATGTACCGTCTGCCGCCGCGCAGTCTGGAACTGGAAGTCACCGAAACCGGCCTGATGGAAGACATCACCACCGCCGCCCAGCATCTGCTCAGCCTGCGCCGCTCCGGTGCGCTGATTGCGATCGACGACTTCGGCACCGGCTATTCATCCCTCAGTTATTTGAAAAGCCTGCCGCTGGACAAGATCAAGATCGACAAGAGCTTCGTTCAGGACCTGCTCGATGACGACGACGACGCGACCATCGTTCGCGCGATCATTCAACTGGGCAAAAGCCTGGGCATGCAGGTGATTGCCGAGGGCGTGGAAACCGCCGAGCAGGAAACCTACATCATTTCCGAGGGTTGCCACGAAGGTCAGGGCTACCACTACAGCAAACCGCTGCCGGCGCGGGAGCTGGGGATTTACCTCAAGCAGGCGCAGCGCAGTAATGCGGCGATTATTTAAAGATCAAAAGATCGCAGCCTCGTTGCACTCGTCAGCTCCTACCGTGAAACGAGGCTGCGATCTTTTGATCGTGATGCGCAAATAAGAAATATTTCCAGCCACGCCTTTACACATAATGCGAAAGATTTGCATTATGTCGCAGTTTTGCGCGCCCCCGGCGCCAGTCCACTCAACTACCGAAGCAGGATGTTCGCCATGATTCGTATGCCTCTGGCTACCGCCAGTCTGCTGGCCATCGCTATTTCCCTCGCCGGTTGCGGCGAAGGCAAGGACAAAGAAAAAGCCTCCGAGATGACTCCGGCGTCCAGCAGCGCTGCTCCAGCCCCGGCGCCTGCCGCTGCACCTGCGCCTGCTGCCGGTAAAGTTGACGATGCCGCCGCCAAGGCTGTGGTCGCGCACTATGCTGACATGGTCTTCGCCGTTTACAGCGATGCCGAATCCACCGCGAAAACCCTGCAAACCGCCGTCGACGCGTTCCTCGCCAAGCCGAACGCCGACACCCTGAAAGCCGCCAAGGCTGCTTGGGTCGCCGCACGCGTGCCATACCTGCAGAGCGAAGTGTTCCGCTTCGGCAACACCATCATTGATGACTGGGAAGGTCAGGTTAACGCCTGGCCGCTGGACGAAGGCCTGATCGACTACGTCGACAAATCCTACGAGCACGCACTGGGTAACCCGGGCGCCACCGCCAACATCATCGCCAACACCGAAGTGCAGGTCGGCGAAGACAAGGTCGACGTAAAAGAGATCACCCCGGAAAAACTTGCCAGCCTCAACGAGCTGGGCGGTTCCGAGGCGAACGTTGCCACCGGCTACCACGCGATCGAATTCCTGCTCTGGGGCCAGGATCTGAACGGCACCGGCCCTGGCGCCGGCAACCGTCCGGCCTCGGACTACCTGGAAGGCGCCGGCGCCACCGGTGGTCACAACGAGCGTCGTCGTGCCTACCTGAAAGCCGTGACCCAACTGCTGGTCAGCGATCTGGAAGAAATGGTCGGCAACTGGAAGCCGAACGTGGCCGACAACTACCGCGCCACCCTGGAAGCCGAGCCAGGCGAAACCGGCCTGCGCAAAATGCTCTTCGGCATGGGCAGCCTGTCCCTGGGTGAACTGGCGGGCGAGCGCATGAAGGTTTCCCTGGAAGCCAACTCCCCGAAGACGAGCAGGATTGCTTCAGCGACAACACCCACTACTCGCACTTCTACGACGCCAAAGGCGTGCGTAACGTTTACCTGGGCGAGTACACCCGCGTTGACGGCACCAAGCTGACCGGCGCCAGCCTGTCGTCGCTGGTAGCCAAGGCCGACCCGGCTGCCGATACCGCGCTGAAAGCCGATCTGGCCGCGACCGAAGCGAAGATTCAGGTCATGGTCGATCACGCCAACAAGGGTGAGCACTACGATCAACTGATCGCCGCCGGCAACACCGCTGGCAACCAGGTGGTTCGCGACGCCATCGCCGCGCTGGTCAAACAGACCGGTTCGATCGAAGCCGCTGCGGGCAAACTGGGCATCAGCGACCTGAACCCGGACAACGCCGATCACGAGTTCTGATCACCGCGTCCGCGGCAAAAAGAGGCGGCCTTCGGGTCGCCTTTTTCATTATTGGCACACCATTATCCCTTTGGGAGCGAGCCTGCTCGCGAAGGCTTGATCCGGCGCAGCATTTTCAGCGCGTCGGGCGCCGCTTTCGCGAGCAGGCTCGCTCCCACAGGGTTGGCATACGCGTTAAGGCTTGCGCGATATCAAGCAAACGATAATTCCTCTTATTCAAACTCCCCGCCCTGTTAGACTTTGCGCCTTTGTTTTCGCCCGTTTGCAGGATGTCTGATGCCGTCGTTGCCGCTTCGCTTGTCCGCACTGTTGCTGGCCCTGGGCCTGAGTGCCTGCGATGACGCCCCGCGTTTCACCAAGGCCGAGCCGGGTGAAGCGCGTTCGGGCGGTGCGGCGACTGTGCGCAAGAGCGATCAGAACGCCTTCTCCCTGCCATCGGCCAATCTGCCGCCCTCGCGGCGCGTGGATTTCAGTGTCGGCAACAGTTTCTTTCGCAGCCCGTGGGTGATCGCGCCCTCGACCACCACGGCGCGTGACGGCCTCGGACCGTTGTTCAATACCAACGCCTGCCAGAACTGCCACATCAAGGACGGTCGCGGTCATCCGCCGGCAGCTGATGCGAGCAATGCGGTGTCGATGCTGGTGCGCCTGTCGATTCCCGATGCGCCGCCCTACGCTAAAATCGTCGAACAGCTCGGCGTGGTGCCGGAGCCGGTGTATGGCGGGCAGTTCCAGGACATGGCCGTGCCCGGCGTCGCCCCGGAAGGCAAGGTGCGCGTCGACTACACCCCGGTGCCGGTACGGTTCAAGGACGGCACCGAGGTCGAGTTACGCAAACCGACCCTGCAGATCACTCAACTCGGCTACGGCCCGATGCACCCGGACACGCGGTTTTCCGCGCGGGTGGCGCCGCCGATGATTGGCTTGGGCTTGCTCGAAGCGATCCCTGAAGAAGCGATCCTCGCCAACGCCGCCGCCCAGGCGAAAGAGAACAATGGCATCAACGGCCGGCCCAACCAGGTCTGGGATGACCAGTTGCAGAAGACCGTCATCGGCCGGTTCGGCTGGAAAGCCGGGCAGCCGAATCTCAATCAACAGAATGTTCATGCGTTCTCGGGTGACATGGGCCTGACCACCAGCCTGCGGCCGTTCGACGATTGCACCGAGGCGCAAACCGCCTGCAAACAGGCGCCGAACGGCAATGGCCCGGACGGCGAGCCGGAAGTCAGCGACAACATTCTGCGTCTGGTGCTGTTCTACAGCCGCAACCTGGCAGTGCCGGCGCGCCGTGGCGTCAACGAACCACAGGTGCTGGCCGGCAAGAATCTGTTTTTCCAGGCTGGATGCCAGTCGTGCCACACACCGAAATACACCACCGCCGCCGATGCCGCCGAACCGGAATTGGCCAATCAGGTGATTCGTCCGTACAGCGACTTGCTGCTGCATGACATGGGCGAAGGCCTGGCGGACAACCGCACGGAATTCCAGGCCTCCGGCCGCGACTGGCGCACGCCGCCGCTGTGGGGGATCGGCCTGACGCAAGCGGTCAGTGGCCACACGCAGTTTTTGCACGACGGCCGCGCACGCAACCTGCTCGAAGCGGTGCTCTGGCATGGCGGCGAAGCGACGGCGGCGCAGCAACAGGTTCTGTCTTTCAATGCCGAGCAGCGCGCTGCGTTGCTGGCGTTTCTGAACTCACTTTAAATACTGAAAAAACATCGGGAGCCCGACATGTTCCGTCCCAAGTTACTGTTCACCAGCCTTGCCGCGCTCGCCCTCGGCGCCTGTTCGCCGCAGGATCCGCAAGCGGTCACCTCGGCGGCGATCGCCAAATCGGTGATCCTGCCGACCTACACCCGTTGGGTCGAAGCCGACCGGCAACTGGCGGTCAGCGCCCTCGCCTACTGCCAGGGCAAGGAAAGCCTGGAAACCGCCCGTGCCGATTTTCTCCACGCGCAGAAAGCCTGGGCCGAACTGCAACCACTGCTGATCGGTCCGCTGGCCGAGGGCAACCGTTCGTGGCAAGTGCAATTCTGGCCGGACAAGAAAAATCTGGTTGGCCGTCAGGTCGAGCAACTGGTCGTCGCCCAGCCGCAGATCGATGCCGCTGCCCTGGCCAAATCCAGCGTCGTGGTGCAGGGCCTGTCGGCTTACGAATACATCCTCTTCGACGCCAAGCCTGACGTCGCCAACGATGCGCAAAAAGCCAAATACTGCCCGCTGCTGATCGCCATCGGCGAACGCCAGAAGCAACTGGCCGAGGAAATCCTGCAGGGCTGGAACAACACCGACGGCATGCTCGCGCAAATGAGCAAGTTCCCCAACCAGCGCTACGCCGATTCCCACGAAGCGATCGCCGATCTGCTGCGCGTCCAAGTGACGGCACTGGATACTCTGAAGAAAAAACTCGGCACGCCAATGGGCCGTCAGAGCAAAGGCGTGCCGCAGCCGTTCCAGGCTGATGCATGGCGCAGCCAGTCGTCGCTGACGGCGCTGGAAGCCAGCCTCGCGGCGGCGAAAACCGTCTGGGAAGGCGTCGACAACAAAGGCCTGCGCGGTCTGCTGCCGGCCGAGCAGAAACCCTTGGCGGACAAGATCGATGGCGCCTATGCCGCTTCGCTCAAACTGTTCGACAGCACCCAGCGCTCGCTGGGCGAAATGCTCGAAGACGACGCCGGTCGCCAGCAACTCAACGATATCTACGACAGCCTCAACGTCGTCCATCGCCTGCATGAAGGCGAACTGGCCAAGGCGCTGGGCATCCAACTGGGCTTCAATGCCAACGACGGTGACTGATGAGGGCGAGTGCCATGCTGCGACGTCAGGTTCTGACTTTAGGTAGTGCACTGCTGGGAGCAGTGTCGCTGGGCGGCTGGACGCTGTTCAAACGCAAGGATCAGAGCCCGCTGCTACTGTCGGCGCGCGACGATACTGACGGCAAGCATTACGCCGTCGGTTATCGGCTCGACGGTACGCGGCTATTCGCCACTCACGTCGGCCAGCGTTGTCACGACATCATCAACCACCCCACGCAGCCGCTGGCGTTGTTCGTTGCACGGCGTCCGGGTACCGAGAGTTACCTGATCGACCTGCGCGACGGCAAGCTGCTGCAGACCGTGACCTCGCAGCCGAACCGGCACTTCTACGGCCATGCCGTGGTGCACAAGGACGGCGAATACCTGTATGCGACCGAGAACGACACGAGCGATCCCGGCCGTGGCCTGCTCGGTGTGTACAAGTTCGAGGGCGAACGGCTGGTGCACACGGGCGAGATTTCCACCCATGGCCTCGGCCCGCATCAGGTGTCGTGGATGCCCGACGGCGAGACGCTGGTGGTGGCCAACGGCGGGATTCGTACCGAGGCGGAAAGCCGCGTCGACATGAACCTCAACGCCATGGAGCCGAGTCTGGTGCTGATGCAGCGTGACGGCACATTGCTGAGCAAGGAAACCCTCGCCCAGCAGATGAACAGCGTGCGCCACCTGGGCATCGCCAGCGACGGCACCATCGTTGCCGGCCAGCAATTCATGGGCCCGTCTCACGAGCGCTCGGAGCTGTTGGCGATCAAGCGGCCGGGGCAAGCATTCGTGGCGTTCCCGGTGGCGGAGGATCAGTTGCAGGCGATGGGGCACTACACTGCCAGCGTCGCGTTGCACAGCGATCTGCGTCTGGTCGCGTTGACGGCGCCGCGTGGCAACCGCTTCTTTATCTGGGATCTGGACAGTGGTGAACTGCGCCTCGATGCGCCTTTGCCGGATTGCGCTGGCGTCGGAGCGGTGAAGGATGGCTTTGTCGTGACCTCGGGTCAGGGCCGTTGCCGCTATTACGATTGCCGTCAGGAACCGTTGCTGGCCAAGCCGCTGGAATTGCCGGCGGGGCTCTGGGACAACCATCTGCACTTGATGGCCTGATACCCCCATTTTTGAGATGGCCCCCATCCTGTGGCGAGGGGATTTATCCCCGTTGGGTGGCGCAGCCGCCCTTAAAACTGCAATTGCGGTATGACTGAAGGATTCAGGGGCCGCTTCGCAGCCCAACGGGGATAAATCCCCTCGCCACAGGACTGGTGTTCCGATCGCCCTCCTCTTCTACCCTGTAATAACTGCCAGTTGGAATCCCCCTGTACTCGGAGTAATGTGCCCGCCTGTCTCATGATTTATCCAAGGAACTGGACTTATGCTGCGTCGCCGCATGCTGATCATGTTGGGTGTTGTCTTGCTGCTCGTCCTGGTGCTGGGCGGATACAAAGCCTTTTCGATCTACACGATGATCCAGGGCTTTTCCAAACCGAAACCACCCATCAGCGTCGCCGTAGCCACCGCCGGCGAACAGCCATGGCAGATGCGCCTGCCCACTGTCGGTTCGCTCAAGGCGCTGCAAGGCGTCGACCTGAGTCTGGAAGTTGCCGGCACCGTCACTGAACTCAAATTCGAATCCGGACAGAAGGTCAAGGCCGGCCAGCCATTGCTGCAACTCGACAGCGCCGTGGAAACCGCCCTGCTGGAAACCGCCCGCGCCGATCTCGGCCTGGCGCAGCTTGATTTCGGCCGTGGCGCGCAGCTGGTCGACAGCCGCGCGATCTCCAAAGGCGAGTACGACCGCCTCTCCGCCGTGTTGCAAAAGAACAAGGCCACGGTCAATCAGCTCAACGCGTCGTTGGCGAAAAAGCGCATCCTCGCGCCGTTCAGCGGCACCATCGGCATCCGCCAGGTCGACGTCGGCGACTACCTCGCCAGCGGTAGCAAAATCGCCACGTTGCAAGACTTGAGCAGCCTCTACGCCGACTTCTTCGTGCCGGAACAAGCGGTGCCGAAACTCGCCATCGGCCAGCCCGTGCAGTTCACCGTCGCCGCGTATCCGGGACAGAACTTTACCGGCAAGATCAGCGCGATCAACCCGATCGTCGAAAGCACCACGCGCAACATCCTTGTCCGCGCCACCCTGGCCAACCCCGACGGCAAGCTGTTGCCGGGGATGTTCGCCAGCCTTGAGGTGCTGCTGCCCGATCCGCAGAAGCACATCGTGGTGCCGGAAAGCGCGATCACCTACACGCTGTACGGCAACTCGGTGTATGTGGTCGGGCAGAAGAAGGCCGAGGACGGCAGCGTCACCAAGGATGATAAAGGCCAACCGCTGCTGATCGCCGAACGTCGTTTTGTCGAGACCGGTGAGCGCCGCGATGGCCTGGTGATGATCAACAAGGGCGTGCAGAGCGGCGAACAAGTGGTGACGGCGGGCCAGATCAAACTGGACAACGGTGCCCACATCGCCATCAGCGACGACAAGACCCTCGGCGAGCAGAACAGTCCGCCTCGCGCCGACTGATCAAGGAATCCCCATGGCTTTTACCGATCCGTTCATCCGCCGCCCGGTGCTCGCCACCGTGGTCAGCCTGCTGATAGTGCTGCTGGGCTTCCAGGCTTGGAGCAAGCTGCCGCTGCGCCAGTACCCGCAAATGGAAAACGCCCTGATCACGGTGACCACGGCTTATCCCGGGGCCAACGCCGAAACCATTCAGGGCTACATCACCCAACCGATGCAACAAAGCCTGGCCAGTGCCGAGGGCATCGACTACATGACTTCGGTCAGCCGGCAGAACTTCTCGGTGATCTCGATTTACGCGCGCATTGGCGCCAACACCGACCGCTTGTTCACCGAGCTGCTGGCCAAGGCCAACGAAGTCAAGAACAAGCTGCCGCAGGATGCCGAAGACCCGGTGCTGAGCAAGGAATCCGCCGACGCTTCGGCGCTGATGTACATCAGTTTCTTCAGCAAGGACCTGAGCAACCCGCAGATCACCGACTACCTGTCGCGGGTCATCCAGCCAAAACTGGCGACGCTGCCGGGCATGGCCGAAGCGGAGATCCTCGGCAACCAGGTGTTCGCCATGCGCCTGTGGCTCGACCCGGTGAAACTCGCCGGCTTCGGCCTCAGCGCCGCCGACGTGACCGCTGCGGTGCGCCAGTACAACTTCCTCTCCGCCGCGGGCGAAGTAAAGGGCGAGTACACCGTCACCAGCATCAACGCCAACACCGAACTGAAATCCGCCGAGGCCTTCGCGGCGATTCCGCTCAAGGTCGACGGTGACAGCCGCGTGCTGCTGCGCGACGTCGCGCGGGTGGAAATGGGCGCGGAAAATTACAACTCGATCAGCTCGTTCGGCGGCACGCCATCGGTGTACATCGGCGTCAAGGCCACCCCGGCGCCAACCCGCTGGACGTGATCAGGGAAGTGCGCAAGCTGATGCCCGAGCTGGAAGCGCAACTGCCGCCGAACCTGAAAAGCGAAATCGCCTACGACGCCACGCTGTTCATTCAGGCCTCGATTGACGAGGTGGTGAAAACCCTGTTCGAAGCGGTGTTGATCGTTATCGTCGTGGTGTTCCTGTTCCTCGGCGCGCTGCGTTCGGTGGTAATCCCGGTGGTGACCATTCCGCTGTCGATGATCGGCGTGATGTTCTTCATGCAGATGATGGGTTACTCGATGAACCTGCTGACGCTGCTGGCGATGGTGCTGGCCATCGGTCTGGTGGTGGACGATGCGATCGTCGTGGTGGAAAACATTCACCGGCACATCGAGGAAGGCAAGACGCCGTTCGACGCAGCGCTGGAAGGCGCGCGGGAAATTGCCATGCCGGTGGTGTCGATGACCATCACCCTGGCGGCGGTGTATGCTCCGATCGGTTTTCTCACCGGGCTGACCGGGGCGTTGTTCAAGGAGTTTGCGCTGACCCTGGCCGGGGCGGTGGTGATTTCCGGCGTCGTTGCCCTGACCTTGTCGCCGATGATGTGCGCGTTTCTGCTGCGCCACGAAGAGAATCCCAGCGGCCTGGCCCATCGTCTCGACCGAGTCTTTGAAGGCCTCAAACGCCGTTATCAAAGCATGTTGCACGGCACGCTCAATACCCGGCCGGTGGTGCTGGTGTTTGCAGTGATCGTGCTGTGCCTGATTCCGGTGTTTCTCAAGTTCACCAAGTCGGAACTGGCACCGGACGAGGATCAGGGCATCATTTTCATGATGGCCAGCGCGCCGCAGCCGACCAACCTCGACTACCTGAGCACCTACACCGACGAATTCATCACCGTCTTCAAAGAGTTCCCGGAGTACTACTCATCGTTCCAGATCAACGGCTACAACGGCGTACAGGCCGGTATCGGCGGCTTCCTGCTCAAACCATGGAACGAGCGCGACCGCACGCAGATGGAAATCCTCCCCGAGGTGCAGAGCAAGCTGGAGAGCATTCCGGGCTTGCAGATCTTCGGTTTTAATCTACCCTCCCTGCCCGGTACCGGTGAAGGTCTGCCCTTCGAATTCGTGATCAATACGGCCAATGATTACGAGCTGCTGCTGCAAGTCGCCGAGCGCATCGAGAAACGCGCCATGGAGTCGGGCAAATTCGCTTTTGTCGATCTCGATCTGGCGTTCGACAAGCCGGAAGTGGTGGTCGATATCGACCGCGACAAGGCCGCGCAAATGGGCGTTTCGATGCTTGATCTTGGCGGCACGCTGGCGACCTTGCTCGGCGAGGCGGAAATCAACCGCTTCACCATCGACGGCCGCAGCTACAAGGTCATCGCCCAGGTCGAACGGGCCTACCGCGACAACCCGGACTGGCTGAACAACTACTACGTGAAAAATACTCAGGGCGAATTGCTGCCACTGTCGACGCTGATCAAGGTCAGTGACCGCGCGCGACCACGACAGCTCAATCAGTTCCAGCAACTCAATGCGGCGAAGATTTCCGGATTCCCGCTGGTGAGCATGGGCGAAGCCATCGACACCGTGCTGCAGATTGCCCGCGAAGAAGCCCCGGCCGGGTTTGCCTTCGACTACGGCGGTGCCTCGCGGCAGTACGTGCAGGAAGGCAGCGCGCTGTGGGTAACTTTTGCCCTGGCGCTGGCGATCATCTTTCTGGTGCTGGCCGCGCAGTTCGAGAGCTTCCGCGATCCGCTGGTGATTCTCGTGACGGTGCCGCTGTCGATCTGCGGCGCGCTGATTCCGTTGTTTCTCGGCTGGTCGAGCATGAACATTTACACCCAGGTCGGGCTGGTGACGCTGATCGGCCTGATCAGCAAGCACGGCATCCTGATCGTCGAGTTCGCCAACCAGTTGCGCAAGGACAAGGGCCTGAGCGCCCGTGAAGCGGTGGAGGAAGCGGCAGCAATTCGCTTGCGCCCGGTGCTGATGACCACGGCGGCGATGGTGTTCGGCATGGTGCCGCTGATTCTGGCGACGGGCGCGGGAGCGGTGAGTCGCTTTGACATCGGCCTGGTGATTGCCACAGGGATGTCGATTGGCACGTTGTTTACATTGTTCGTGCTGCCGTGCGTTTACACCTTTCTGGCGAAACCGGATCCCACGTAATAAAGAGATCCAATGTGGGAGCGAGCTTGCTCGCGAAAGCGGTATGTCAGTTGGAAAAGATGTTGTATGACACGACGCCTTCGCGAGCAAGCTCGCTCCCACAGGTAAGGTGTGAACCGATAAAGCCGGGTGCAAAAAAGGCCTCGCAACTGCGAGGCCTTTTATTTGGGCTTGAATCGTGTCAACTGGCTGGCCTCATTCCTGGGACAGCCCGAACATGAACAACAGCAAATCATGATCGGGCTGGGTCGCCACGGAGGCTTTCGCCACCCGTGGAACCGAACAATGAGCGTCGTTCCCGGACGCCCCTATGACCTGCATGCGCGGCTGCTCCCAGGCAGCCACCGCCAGTGAAGCAACTGCCAAGGCCCCGACCAGGAACAAACCTCGTGCAATTTCGAGTTTCATCGCTATAAACCTTTGATAGCGCTGCCAAACGCCGTCTCATAAAAGTAGACGAGTTTTTCCAGTCGGCATCGCGGAACGACGAATGGCGACGCAGTTGCTTCATGTCATGCTGCGCAGCGCGATAGGCGGTCAGGCGCTGGCGGCATTTCTCCAGATCGATCAACGCCACTTCAACCTGCGCCGCTTCGCCTTCACCGGTCACGCGCACGAAAACGTGCTTGATGTAAATGCAGCTGTGCTGCCAGCGGCCCTTGTGCATGCGCGCGAGGTTTTCGGCGAGGTCCTTGAGCACGCGCTCGTAAACCACATCGCCACATTGATCGCGACCACCAGCAGCGGCCAGCCAGTGCTCCAGTTCCTGAAAGCCATCGAGTGATTTGGTGACGAGCAGTGCGCGCCACTTGTATTGCGGATCCGGTTGCGCGCCGCAAAAGACGATCTGCGGAACCCGCACACCGAGTTTGCTCACGCCGGTCAGCGCATCGAGTTCACGCAATACGGTCGGGCGACCGAACGGGTGCAACCAGCTGCGATAGATGTGCCCGGTCTGGCGCTTGGCGTACAGCAACTGGCCGTCACGGCCGACGATGCGCTGTACCCCGCTTTCACCACCGCGGCGCACGTTGGGTTCTTCCACCCATTCGCCACGCTGGGCCCAGTAATAATCGAAACCATCTTGCGAAGCGAGATCCGCTCCAACCGCTGCTTGCACTGCCATCCTCTACCTCTTGCGTAATACGTAAACCCGCCACATCGCATAGAGCGGTATAAAGTCCAGTTGTTCCTGAATGCGGAAACCCGCCTGTTCAAATTCTTTTTCGATCGTCGCCGCCGGAATCAGAAAGCGATTCTGGTAATCACGATTCGGCCGGTCCAGTTCGGCGCGCTTACGCTTCCACGCCTTGAAGTTGCCATCGACCCACAATGAAACAATCACGCTGTCGCGGGTGACCCGCTCGAATTCGCGCAGGATCACCTTACGGTGCTCTGCTTCACCGATATGGTGAAGCAGACGCATGCAGAAGATGCTATCGACCGCGTTATCCGGCAAGGCAATATCGAACGCCGAGGTGTGCAGCGGTTGTACGCGCTTGACCACATCGGCCGGCTGGCCTTGCAGCGCGGTCTTGATCATCGACTCGGAGTTGTCCGCACCGATGATCACCCGATTGGGCTTTTCCGCGAGCATGGGCCAGAAACGCCCTGCGCCGCAGGGCAGATCCAGCACCAGTCCGGGATCCCCCGCCAGCGCCAGGGCCTTGCGCCCCAGTTGCTCGTCGCGCCAGTGCGACAGGCGGCGGCCAAGGCTCTCCTGGTGCTTGCGCAGGTAGCGTTGTGCGTGTTGGTCGTCGTACTTTTCGGAAAAATCGAGCTTGATCGGGCCGGCCATCATCTGGACTCCTGAGTTCTGATGACGTCACCTTAGGCAGCGACGTGTCAGCGTCAGGTCATCCAATTGTGAAAATTCTGTCAGGTAAATCGGCAAAGTATTACAACGTTATACAGGATTTAGACAGGTGGGCGGGAGTAGCCTCGAGCCACTATTTGCCGGCATTCACGCCAAGATCTACCTCGAATCGGCAGCCATTGGGGTCCATTGTGCTCAGGCTGACCGTCCAGCCCTGGTTTTCACAGATGCGCTGCACCAGCGATAAACCGAGGCCGAGACCCTCGCCACGTTTTTCGCTGCCGCGCACAAAGGGCTCGAACATCGCCTCGCGTTTTTCCTCGGGAATACCCACCCCGAATCCTCGACGACAAATCCGTTGGCAGTGAGGGTCAGGCGAATGAAGCCCTGCTCGGTGTAATGCAGAGCATTGCGCAGCAAGTTGCCCATCACCGCGTTCAGCAAGGTCGCGTTGAAACGCGTGTCAGGTGGGTTACCCGTCTCGAACAACAGCGTCAGGCCCTTGCGCTCGATCGGTTCGCGCCACAGGCACAGCAGGCTGTCGGCTACTTGCGTCAGGTTCTGCTGCGGCGCCGCCCCGGCTTCTTCGTTCTGTGCGCGCGCCAGCATCAGGAAGGTCTGCACCAGTTCGCGCATCTCTTCGCTGGCCCGGGCAATGCGCTGGACCTGGGCGCGGCCACGCTGATCGATCCCGGGGTTTTCCAGCAGCAATTCGCAGGAACTGGCCAAGACCATCAGCGGCGTGCGCAACTCGTGGCTGACATCGCTGGTGAACAGCCTTTCGCGGGTCAGCGCCTGACACAGACGCCCCAGCGTGGCGTCGAATGCCACCGCCAGTTCACCGACTTCATCCGCCGCGTAATCCGGCGCCAGGGGTGGCGCCAAGCCGAGCAACTGGTCGCGATGGCGAACCTGCCGGGCCAGGCGAACCACCGGCGCCATCACTTTGCGCGCGAGCACCCAGCCAAGAAACACCGCCAGCGCCAGACTGAGCACGAAGCCCACCAGCACCACGGCAAACAGCACGCGCTCGCGCTCTTCGAAATCGCTTTGATCCTGCAGCAAGACATAACGCCGGCCATCTACCACTTCAACCATGGCGTGATAGGACAGCTGCTCGCGAAACACTTCATGGAAACCGGCATCGAGGTGACGCAGATCCTTGGGCAGTTCGAAGTCTCCCGGCCCACCGCTGAAATAGAACAGCTGGTCAGGCTCGGGGCGATGGCTCCAGTCGGAGACGTTGTCCATCAACAGCAAACGTTGCAGGTCGCCGCCCAGCCCTGCGGAAATCAGCTTCTCCTCCACCAGGTGCACCGTGGCGACGATGCCCATGGCGAAGGCGCCGGCCACCAGCGCACTCATCAGCGCAAAGGCGATGATGATCCGCTGGGAAAGACTCTGCTTAAACTCCATCTCGCCCCTCAGCCAAGCGATAACCGACACCGTGCACGGTGTGCAGCAGTGGCTTGGCGAATGGCTTGTCGATCACCTGGCGCAACTGGTGAACATGGCTGCGCAGGCTGTCGCTGTCGGGGCAGTCGTCGCCCCACAGTGCTTCTTCGAGAATCTCCCGGCGCAGCACGTGCGGGCTCTTCTGCATCAACACCGCGAGCAGCTTGAGGCCGACCGGGTTGAGCTTGAGCAACTTGCCTTCGCGGGTGACTTCCAGGGTATCGAGGTCGTAACTCAGGTCGCCGACCTGCAAAGCACGGCGGCCGCCGCCCTGGGCACGGCGCATGACCGCTTCGACGCGCGCGGCCAGTTCGGACAAAGCGAACGGTTTGATCAGGTAATCGTCGGCGCCGGACTTGAAGCCCTGCAGGCGGTCGTCGAGTTGATCACGGGCGGTGAGCATGATCACCGGCGTGTCACGCCGGGCGTCTTCACGCAGGCGTTTGCACAAGGTGTAGCCGTCGATGCCAGGCAACATGATGTCGAGCACGATCAGGTCGTAATGCTCGGTCGCCGCCAGATGCAGACCGGACAGACCATCCTGGGCGCAATCGACGGTATAGCCTTTCATGCCCAGGTAATCGGCCAGATTGGCCAGGATGTCACGGTTGTCTTCGACCAGCAGAATTCGCATGGACATCTCCTCCGAACGGGGTAACGGCCGTCTTGGCCCGCGCAGCTTACGGCCAAGTGTGGCTCAGGGCTAGGGGCGTTTTTCGATAAATCTGCGCCGTGCGCGCTGCGACGATTTTTTCACTTTCGGTTAACAAATCGCCGACGCCTGCGCGCGCAGACTCCGCGCGATTGCGCTCTCCCTTTCTTTTCATCGACCAAGGAATCTGCCCATGGTGTCGACCTCTGCCCTTCCCGCTTCGAGGCCACTGAACTGGTGGCTGTGTCTGGGCATCCCAGCGGTGGCGGCGATCATTCTGCTGTTGCTGGAACTGACCGATCTGGACATGGTTCTGGCGCAAATGTTCTACGACCCGGTCGCCGGCGATTTCATCGGGCGCCACAGCTATTTCCTTGAAGACATCCTGCATGACCGGGCGAAACAGGTGGTCATCGGCTTTTCGGTGTTCGCCATTCTCGGTTTCATCGGTGCGTTTTTCATCGAACGGCTGAAACCGTTCAAGCGCGAACTGGGCTGTCTGGTGCTGTCGCTGGGGCTGGCGACTTCGTTTGTTACGCCAGTCAAAGCCGTCACCGCCGTGCAATGCCCGTGGAGCCTGGAGCAATTCGGCGGCCACGAGACCTACAGCAAACTGATGGAGCATCGCCCCGCCACTGACAAGCCGGGACGTTGCTGGCCGGGTGGCCATGCGGCGACCGGGTTTACCCTGTTTGCGTTGTTCTTCGTGTTGCGCGACCGTCGTCCGCGACTCGCACGACAGGCGTTTGTGTTTGCCTTTGCGCTGGGCTCGGTGTTCTCGATCAGCCGCATGATGCAGGGCGCGCACTTCTTTTCGCACAACGTGTGGACGGCTATTTTCTGCTGGCTGATTTGTCTGGGGGCTTATTACTGGGTGCTGTATCGCCCGGCGAGCAAGGCTGCAACGGTTGTCAAAGCACGCCCCGTCAGCGCTTGATCGAACGCCATCGCTGGCAAGCCAGCTCCCACAGGGACTGAAAGTGTTCAGACACTCTGTGCCTGACCTTGGATTCCTGTGGGAGCTGGCTTGCCAGCGATGGCCACACCTCGGTCTGTAGCCCGCCCAGAATTCGGGCAATAAAAAACCCCGCCTGCTTTCACAGGCGGGGTTTTTTCGTTACAGGGATAAGGCTGGCTTACATCATGCCGCCCATGCCACCCATGCCGCCCATGTCTGGCATACCGCCGCCAGCCGAGCCTTCTTTCTTCGGTGCGTCAGCAACAGCTGCTTCGGTGGTCAGGATCAGACCGCCGATGGAGGCTGCAGCTTGCAGAGCCGAACGGGTTACCTTGGTAGGGTCCAGGATGCCCATTTCGATCATGTCGCCGTATTCGCCGGAAGCAGCGTTGTAACCGAAGTTACCCTTGCCGTTCTTCACTTCGTTGACGACTACGCTTGGCTCGTCACCGGAGTTGGCAGCGATCTGACGCAGCGGCGCTTCAACAGCGCGACGCAGCACAGCGATACCGACGTTCTGGTCAGCGTTGTCGCCGGTCAGCTCGGTCAGTGCTTCCAGAGCACGGATCAGCGCCACGCCACCGCCAGGTACCACGCCTTCTTCAACGGCTGCGCGGGTTGCGTGCAGGGCGTCTTCAACGCGGGCTTTCTTCTCTTTCATTTCAACTTCGGAACCAGCGCCAACCTTGATCACTGCAACGCCGCCGGACAGCTTGGCCAGACGCTCTTGCAGTTTTTCACGGTCGTAGTCCGAGGAAGTTTCGGCAACCTGGGCACGGATCTGAGCGATACGGCCTTCGATGTCAGCCTGTACGCCAGCACCGTCAACGATGATGGTGTTTTCCTTGGACAGGGTCACGCGCTTGGCGTTACCCAGGTGCTCCAGGGTGGTGCTTTCCAGGCTCAGACCGATCTCTTCGGAGATAACGGTACCGCCGGTCAGAACAGCGATGTCCTGCAGCATGGCCTTGCGACGGTCGCCGAAGCCCGGTGCCTTGACGGCAGCGACTTTGACGATGCCACGCATGTTGTTCACAACCAGAGTCGCCAGGGCTTCGCCTTCAACGTCTTCGGCCACGATCAGCAGTGGGCGGCCGGCTTTGGCAACGGCTTCCAGCACTGGCAGCATTTCGCGGATGTTCGAGATCTTCTTGTCGACCAGCAGGATCAGCGGGCCGTCGAGCTCGGCAACCATGGTGTCCGGCTTGTTGACGAAGTATGGCGACAGGTAGCCACGGTCGAACTGCATGCCTTCTACAACCGACAGTTCGTTTTCCAGGCCCGAGCCTTCTTCAACGGTGATCACGCCTTCTTTACCGACTTTTTCCATGGCTTCGGCAATGATGTCGCCGATGGAGTTGTCGGAGTTGGCCGAGATAGTGCCGACCTGAGCGATGGCTTTGAAATCAGCGCATGGCTTGGACAGGGCTTTGAGCTCTTTGACAATGGCGATGGTCGCCTTGTCGATGCCGCGCTTCAGGTCCATCGGGTTCATGCCGGCAGCGACGGCTTTCAGGCCTTCGTTGACGATCGATTGAGCCAGAACGGTAGCGGTGGTAGTACCGTCACCAGCATCGTCGTTGGCACGGGAGGCAACGTCTTTGACCAGCTGCGCGCCCATGTTTTCGAAGCGATCTTCGAGTTCGATTTCTTTGGCGACGGAAACGCCGTCCTTGGTGATGGTCGGAGCGCCGAAGCTCTTCTCGAGGATCACGTTACGGCCTTTCGGGCCCAAGGTCGCTTTTACCGCGTCAGCCAGAACGTTGACGCCTTTGAGCATCTTGGAGCGGGCGGCATCGCCGAACTTAACTTCTTTAGCAGCCATGATCGATATTCCTTAAATACTTTGTAGTAACGGGAAAATGAACGGGGATATCAGCCTTCGATAACCGCGAGAATTTCGTTCTCGCTCATTACCAGCAGGTCTTCGCCATCGACTTTCACAGTGTTGCTGCCGGAGTAAGGACCGAACACAACCTTGTCGCCTTCCTTCACGGACAGTGCACGCACTTCACCGTTTTCCAGAGCTTTGCCCGGGCCTACAGCGAGAATCACACCGTGGTTGGCCTTTTCAGCAGCCGAACCTGGCAGGACGATACCGCCAGCGGTTTTCTTTTCTTCTTCGCTGCGACGGATGACGACGCGGTCATGCAGAGGACGAAGCTTCATTGTCGATCTCTCCTAATTGTGGTTTTCATCGGCCGGTGTAGTCCCGGCGGGTTTAACGAATCCGGCCTGCGCCGGTTGCGGTCCGTCGAGCGAACCGCGCAAGTCTGTCCGGTTTGAATACCGGAAACCTTTCGGTGACCGATACATAGGGGCGCACAAGCCGATTACAAGGGCTGGCGGAAAAAATTTTTCATCGCCACGCAGTAAAAAACGCCATAAACGAGCACGGCACCCGCAGGTGCCGTGTCGATGCTGTGTTACTTGTTGTCGCGGTGTTCGAACTCGCCTTCGATCACATTCGGCTCTCGACCGAGCGGCTCGCGTGGGGCCGGGCCGCCACGCGGTTGCAGGTCGTCGGCGAAGGCGCGCTGGCGCATGGCCTGGTCTTCGGCGCGCTGGCGCATCTTGTTCGCCAGCAGACGACGGGTCACCGGCAACAGCATCACCAGACCGACCACGTCACTGATGAAGCCGGGAATGATCAACAGGCCTCCGGCCAGCGCCAGCATCAGGCCTTCGAGCATGGTCTGTGCGGGCAATTCGCCGCGGTTCAGGCTTTCCCGGGCACGCAATGCGGTGGCCAGACCGGCGACGCGCAGGACGAACACACCGAACATCGAGCCGAGAATGATCAGCAGCAGGGCCGGGAAGAACCCGATAGAGCCTGCCACTTTGACGAATACGAACAGCTCCAGCACTGGAAACAGCAGAAAGAGCAACAGAAAAGGGCGCATCAAAGTTTCCTCAACGCAAGAAATGCCTTGCAGTAAGCCTTAGATGACGTCGCCCTTGCGTGAATTCAAGCTTAACTTTGCGCTTTTTCGGCCAGGACTGGGCTTGAGCCAGAGAAACCAAGGCCTCGCGCACTTGTGTCGGCGTGTTACATGACGCTGCAAAGGGAAGCCAATAGACCGCCTGACCGATGCGCAGGTGCATGCCTTCGCTATCAATCCCGGCCAGTTGCGCCGGCACGCTGTTGGGCAGCCCGGCGAGCTCGACGTAATGGGCGATGGCCTTGGCGTGGTCGCTGTTCATGTGCTCGACCATGTTGATTTCCGCCTTGCCGGCGAACGGGTTGGCCAGGATCAGATCGTCGATCCAGTGGATCGCACCAAAGCCGCCGATGTAGCGATGGCGCACCGGATTGAGCACCCAGAAATCGAAATCGTGGGCCTGGTGATAATTCTGCGAATCCGGAAAGTAGCGGTAATAACGCTCGGCGGCGGCCTCGATGGCTGCCGGGTCTTCGAGCTTCTGCGCTTCGGCCAGATACGTCAGGCGCCCGACCGCCTGCACATCGTCGGCCTCGCGCTCGCCCACCAGCATCGAGCACTTCGGATCTTTCTGCAGGTTATGCGTGTGCTGGGCGATGCGGCTGATCAGGATCAGCGGCCGGCCCTGCTCGTCCAGGCAATACGGCACCACGGAGCCGAACGGAAAACCGGGCATCGATTTCGAGTGGGTCGACAGCACTCCACGGTATTCCTTGAGAAGCAATTCTCGGGCATTCTTCGCCACTTCAGCGCTCAATTTGTGACTCCTTAAATGGGTTCCGTCTAGAAAACGGACAGGCGCAGCGAAAAGTAACCGGCACGCACCGGGCAAATGTTGCTCTGCAATCTGGCCCGGGCCGGTGCCGATCGAGCGTTGCCGACAACAAAAACAACTCAGACCTGCCAGCGGGACATGCGAATGCAACTCAACGACAAAGTAATCATTATCACCGGCGGTTGCCAGGGTTTGGGCCGTTCCATGGCCGAGTATTTCGCCGGCAAGGGCGCCAAGCTGGCCCTGGTTGATCTGAATCAGGAAAAACTCGACGACGCCGTGGCCGCCTGCAAAGCCAAAGGCGTCGAAGCCCGCAGCTACCTGTGCAACGTCGCCAATGAAGAACAGGTCGAGCACATGGTCGCCCAGGTTGCCGCTGACTTCGGCGCGATTCACGGCCTGATCAACAACGCCGGAATCCTGCGCGATGGTCTGCTGCTGAAGGTCAAGGACGGCGAAATGACCAAGATGAGCCTGGCCCAGTGGCAGGCGGTGATCGACGTCAACCTGACCGGCGTGTTCCTCTGCACCCGTGAGGTGGCGGCGAAGATGGTCGAGCTGAAGAACAACGGCGCGATCATCAACATTTCGTCGATCTCCCGCGCGGGCAACGTCGGCCAGACCAACTATTCCGCAGCCAAGGCTGGCGTCGCAGCCGCAACTGTGACCTGGGCGAAGGAACTGGCGCGTTACGGCATTCGCGTCGCGGGCATTGCGCCGGGCTTCATCGAAACCGAAATGACCCTGGGCATGAAACCGGAAGCGCTGGAGAAGATGACGTCAGGGATACCGCTCAAGCGCATGGGCAAGCCGGAGGAGATCGCCCATTCGGCGGCGTATATCTTCGAGAACGACTACTACACCGGACGGATTCTGGAGATGGATGGCGGCTTGCGCATCTGACTGTCACCCTGAAACAAATGTGGGAGCGAGCCTGCTCGCGAATGCGGTGTGTCATTCAACCCATTGGTTGTCTGATCTACCGCTTTCGCGAGCAGGCTCGCTCCACAGGTTTTCAGCGCCGCTGATGGATCAATCGTCGCTGATGGTGATATTCGGCATCGCCGGTGTCGCCGCTTCCTGCAGCATAATACGAGCGCCGACGTGGCGGGCCAGTTCCTGGTAGACCATGGCGATCTGGCTGTCCGGTTCGGCAATCACGGTCGGCTTGCCGCCATCGGCCTGTTCGCGGATCAGCATCGACAGCGGCAGCGAGGCCAGCAGTTCCACGCCATATTGAGTGGCAAGCTTCTCGCCACCGCCCTCACCGAACAGATGCTCGGCATGCCCGCAGTTCGAGCAGATGTGCACGGCCATGTTTTCCACCACGCCCAGCACCGGAATGTTGACCTTGCGGAACATTTCCACGCCTTTGCGTGCGTCGAGCAATGCCAGATCCTGCGGCGTAGTGACGATCACTGCGCCTGCCACCGGGACCTTCTGTGCCAGGGTCAGCTGGATGTCGCCGGTGCCCGGCGGCATGTCGATGACCAGATAATCCAGATCGCCCCAGGCGGTTTGCGTGACCAGTTGCAGCAGCGCCCCGGAAACCATCGGCCCGCGCCAGACCATCGGCGTGTTGTCGTCGGTCAGGAACGCCATCGACATGACTTCCACACCGTGGGCCTTGAGCGGGACGAACCACTTCTGATCCTTGACCTCAGGGCGGGTGCGCTCGGGGATGCCGAACATGATGCCCTGGCTCGGGCCATAGATGTCGGCGTCGAGAATGCCGACTTTGGCGCCTTCGCGGGCCAGCGCCAGCGCGAGGTTGGCAGCGGTTGTGGATTTGCCCACGCCACCCTTGCCGGACGCGACGGCGACGACGTTCTTGACGTTGGCCAGCCCGGAATCTGCGCCTGGGACTTGTGCGCGGCGATCACGCTGGCGATCTCGACTTTAGCCGCAGTGACACCTTCGAGGTTTTCGATAGCCAGTTGCAGCATTTGCGCCCAACCGCTCTTGAACAGGCCGGCGGCGTAGCCGATTTCCAGCTGCACATTGACGCGGTCATCGATGATCTCGATGTTTTTCACGCAACCGGCGCTGACCGGGTCCTGGTTCAGGTAAGGGTCGGTGTATTGGCTGAGGACGGCTTCCACCGCTGCGCGAGTGACGGCGCTCATGGGCAACTCCGATAACAAGACTGGAAAAGATGGCGGCTATCGTACCCCTTCTGTCATCCGGACGGCATGCCCGGCAACGATTTGCAGGGTGAAATATCTTGCCCGGCGCTTTATAGTGGCCGACCTCCGTTTCATCAAGTAGCGAAGCCCCATGTCCGAGCCACGCAAGATCCTCGTCACCAGCGCCCTGCCCTACGCCAACGGTTCGATCCACCTTGGCCATATGCTGGAATACATCCAGACCGATATGTGGGTGCGCTTCCAGAAGCATCGCGGCAACCAATGCATCTATGTCTGCGCCGACGACGCCCACGGTTCGGCGATCATGCTGCGCGCGGAAAAGGAAGGCATCACCCCAGAGCAACTGATCGCCAACGTACAGGCTGAACACAGCGCCGACTTTGCCGACTTCCTGGTTGATTTCGACAACTTCCACTCCACTCACGCCGAAGAAAACCGTGAGCTGTCGAGCCAGATCTACCTCAAGCTGCGTGACGCCGGGCACATCGCCCAGCGTTCAATCACGCAGTATTTCGACCCGGAAAAGAAAATGTTCCTGGCCGACCGCTTCATCAAGGGCACCTGCCCGAAATGCGGCACCGAAGACCAGTACGGCGACAACTGCGAAAAATGCGGCGCGACCTACGCCCCGACTGACCTGAAGGATCCGAAGTCGGCGATCTCCGGCGCCACTCCGGTGCTCAAGGATTCCCAGCACTTCTTCTTCAAGCTGCCGGACTTCCAGGACATGCTTCAGGCCTGGACACGCAGCGGCACCCTGCAAGACGCCGTGGCCAACAAGATCGCCGAATGGCTGGACGCCGGCCTGCAGCAGTGGGACATCTCCCGCGATGCGCCGTACTTCGGCTTCGAGATTCCGGGCGAGCCGGGCAAGTACTTCTACGTGTGGCTGGATGCGCCGATCGGCTACATGGCCAGCTTCAAGAACCTCTGCAACCGCACGCCGGAGCTGGATTTCGATGCGTTCTGGGGCAAGGACTCCACTGCTGAGCTTTACCACTTCATCGGCAAGGACATCGTCAACTTCCACGCGCTGTTCTGGCCAGCCATGCTCGAAGGCGCCGGCTACCGCAAGCCGACCGGCATCAACGTGCACGGCTACCTGACGGTTAACGGTCAGAAGATGTCGAAGTCGCGCGGCACCTTCATCAAGGCCCGCACTTATCTCGATCACCTGTCACCGGAATACCTGCGCTACTACTACGCGGCCAAGCTCGGCCGTGGCGTCGATGACCTCGACTTGAACCTCGAAGACTTCGTACAGAAGGTCAACTCTGACCTGGTCGGCAAAGTGGTCAACATCGCCAGCCGTTGCGCCGGATTTATCCACAAGGGTAACGGCGGCCTGCTGGTCGACAACAATGCCGCGCCGGAGCTGACCGAGGCCTTCCTCGCCGCCGCGCCGAGCATTGCCGACGCTTATGAAGCCCGCGACTTCGCCCGCGCCATGCGTGAAACCATGGCCCTGGCTGACCGCGCCAACGCGTGGATTGCCGACAAGGCCCCGTGGTCGTTGAACAAGCAGGAAGGCAAGCAGGATGAAGTCCAGGCGATCTGCGCCACCGGCATCAACCTGTTCCGCCAGTTGGTGATCTTCCTCAAACCGGTGCTGCCGCTGCTGGCCGCCGATGCCGAGGCGTTCCTCAACGTCGCGCCGCTGACCTGGAATGACCACACCACGTTGCTGGCCAACCATCAGTTGAACGAATTCAAACCGTTGATGACCCGCATCGACCCGGTAAAAGTCCAAGCCATGACCGACGCCTCGAAAGAAGACCTGACCGCCAGCCAGACCGACACTGGCGCCGCCGCCCTGCGGGCAACGGCGAACTGGCGAAGGATCCGCTGTCGCCGGAAATCGACTTCGACGCCTTTGCTGCCATCGACCTGCGCGTCGCCTTGATCGTCAAGGCCGAACACGTCGAAGGCGCGGACAAGCTGCTGCGCCTGACGCTCGACATCGGTGACGAGCAACGCAACGTGTTCTCCGGGATCAAAAGTGCGTATCCGGACCCGTCCAAGCTCGACGGTCGCCTGACCATGATGATCGCCAACCTCAAGCCACGGAAAATGAAGTTCGGTATCTCCGAAGGCATGGTGATGGCAGCCGGTCCCGGCGGTGAAGAGATTTACCTGCTGAGCCCTGACAGCGGCGCCAAGCCGGGTCAGCGCATCAAGTAAGACGTTGCCGTAAAACGATCCCACCGACGTGCTCTGCATGCCGGTGGGATTTTTCATATCTGGCCCGATAGTGCCTACCCTTGAGAGACACCCGCCCGTTTCGCTGGCAGAACCATGACCGAACTCGTGTTAACGCTGATCAGTGCTGCGCTGCTCAACAACTTCGTGTTGCACTGGCCGCTGGGCGTCGCTCCGCTGCTGGCGGGTAGCCGACGCCAGGTGCATGCGCTGGGATTGGCGACGCTGTGCCTGATGGTGCTTGTTGGCGTCATTGGTCAGGCGATCTGGCATGGGTTGCTGGTGCCGTTGCAGCTTGAAGCGCTGCGCCTGTTTGTGTTTTTGCCGCTGAGCGTGTTGCTGATCACGCCGCTGCTGAAACTGCTGGCGCGCGGGCTGCCAGACTGGCCGTTCGATGGATTGTGGCCGCTGCTGCTCGGCAATGCCGGCGTACTCGGACTGGCGTTGATCAACGCACAAAACGATCAAGGCCTGCTGCATGCGACAGCCTTGAGCGTTGGCGCAGGGTTGGGCTTCTGGCTGGTGCTGAGCGTATTCTGCGATCTGCGCCAGCGCACGGCCGACAACGATATTCCTCTGCCCTTTCGCGGCTTGCCGGTCGATCTGATCAGCGCCGGACTGATTGCAGTGATTTTTCTCGGATTCAGTGGATTGATCAAAACATGAGTCTGCTTCAACGCATCGATGCCCTGCTGCCGCAGACCCAGTGCGGCAAGTGCGGCCATCCCGGATGCAAACCGTATGCACAAGGCATCGTTGACGGCGAGCCGATCAACAAGTGCCCGCCCGGCGGCGAGGAAACCATCGCTGCCCTGGCCGAGCTGTTGAAAATACCGTTGCTGGAACTGGACATCAGCCGTGGCCCGGCACCACCGCAGGTCGCCTTCATCCGCGAAGCCGAATGCATCGGTTGCACCAAGTGCATCCAGGCCTGCCCGGTTGATGCCATTGTTGGCGCGGCAAAGCTGATGCACACCGTGCTGATCGACGAATGCACCGGTTGTGATCTGTGCGTCGCGCCGTGCCCGGTCGACTGCATTGAAATGCATCCGCTGCCTGCTGAAACCATTCCAGTGGTTGGTGGTCTCGCATTCAATCTCGAAGAACAGCGTGCCCGCGCCGAAAAGCGTGACCACGCGCGCCAGCGTTTCGAGCGTCGCAACCAGCGCTTGCTGCGCGAAGAACAGCAAAAGCAGGCCGAACGCGAGGCGCGAGCCCAGCGTGCGGCACAACCGCAAGTGTCGACCGCCGACCCGGTGCAGGCTGCACTTGAGCGGGTGCGCGCACAAAAGCCGCTAACGCCGATGCGGCGCTGAAGAAGGCCAAGGTCGATGTGGCGATGAGTCGGGCTCAGTTGCATAAATCGCTGAAAGCTTTCGGCCATCCGCCGACGTTCGAGCAGCAGTCGCAACTGATCGTCCTGCAGCAACAATTCGAAGCCGCCGAGCAAGCGCTGGCGAAGCTGGAAAGCAGCCAACCGGTGATTCCCGCCGTCCCTGCTCCGAGCAACGACGCGGAGTTGAAACGGGCGAAGATTCAACTGGCCATGCGCCGCGCCGAGCTGAAAAAGGCTCAGGCGGCAGAGGCTGCGCCGGAGCAGATCGCAACACTGGAGCAAGCCGTGGCTGACGCCGAGCGCCAGGTGCAAGACCATGCCACCCCTTGAGGCAGCGGACGATCGCCTGCAACAGGCGATGAATACTGTGCTGCTCGCTGCACTGCCGGGGCTGCTGGCAATGTTCTGGTTTTTGGCTGGGGCGTGTTGATCAACCTGTTGCTGGCGGTTGCCAGCGCTTTGCTCGTCGAAGCTGGCGTTGCCTGTCTGCGTCGGCAAGGCGTGCAACCGGCCTTGCGCGATGGCAGTGCGCTGGTCAGTGCGATGTTGCTGGCCGTTGCGCTACCGGCTTATTGCCCTTGGTGGCTGACGGTGATCGCGACCGCCTCGGGCTTGTTGTTCGGCAAGCACCTGTATGGTGGCGTCGGCAAAAACCCTTTCAATCCGGCGATGCTGGGCTTTGTCCTGAGCATGGTGCTGTTCCCGCAAGCGATGACGCACTGGCCCGGTCGTGGCCTCGACTTCCTCTCTGCGTTGCAACAGGTTTTCGACCCGGCTCAAGCGCCGGACGCTTGGGTGCAAGCCACGGCACTGGACAGTCTGCGCATCAATAAAAGCCTGACCATCGATGAGCTGTTCGCCAGCAACTCGGCCTTCGGCCGTTTCGGCGGGCGCGGTGTGGAATGGGTGAATCTGGCGTTTCTGCTCGGCGGCCTGTTGCTGTTGCAGCGGCGGATTTTTCCTGGCACGCACCGGTGGGGATGCTCGCCAGCCTGTTCGTCATCAGCCTCTTGTGCTGGAACGGATCGGGTTCGGATTCCCATGGTTCGCCGCTGTTTCATCTGCTCAGCGGCGCAACCATGCTCGCTGCATTTTTTATCGTGACAGAACCGGTGTCCGGCGCGAAAAGCGCCCTCGCCCGCCTGTTGTTCGGCATTGGCGTCGGCTTGCTCACATATCTGATTCGCACTTGGGGTGGTTACCCGGACGGCGTCGCGTTTGCGGTGTTGCTGATGAATCTGCTGGTGCCGACGCTGGAGCGCTTCGCCGCCCGCCGCCAGCCTGCGGTGAACGCGTGAACCGCTCAGCCAGTGTCATGGCGGTTGTGCTGCTGGCGCTCGGCGGCGTCAGCGCGACGTACCTGCTGCAGCGCAGCAGCGCACTGCAAATTGCCGCCGAACAGCACTTGCTCGACAGCCGCAACGTGCTCGATGTGATTCCTGCCAATTACTACGACAATCAGCCGCTGAAGCAACCGCTGACGCTCGCCGCCACAGCACGGCCCCATAGCACGCTGTCGGGCGGCTACCGCGCGACCCGCTCCGGGCAAACCGTGGCGGTGCTGTTGCGCAGTCGCAGCGAAGGTTACGCGGGGACTCTGGAACTGCTGATTGCCATTGATGCAAATGGCAAACTTCTGGGCGTAAAAACCCTTGAGCAGCGCGAAACGCCGGGATTGGGTGGTCACATCGGTGAATGGCCGAACGCCTGGTTGCAGGCCTTCATCGGCAAATCCCGTACTGAGCCGACGGACGCCGGTTGGGCGCTGAAAAAGGATCAGGGGCAGTTTGATCAAATCGCTGGCGCGACCATAACCTCCCGTGCCGCCATCAACGCGATCCATGACGCACTGCGTTACTTCGATGAGCATCGGGCGCTGCTGTTGGGGACTGACCCATGAAACGCACGGTGAGTTTACTGATGCTGGTGCCGCTACTGGGCGCCACCCAAACATTGAACGCTGCGTTGGGCATGATCTTGATGCTCAGCGTGGTAATCGGCCTGTTTGCCGTGTGTATGGCGTCGCTGCGCAATCACCTGGCGAGCACAAGCGTTTTGCTGGCCAGCCTGGTAGTCGCAGCAACCTTGACCAGTTGCGCGGATCTTTCGGCGCAACGCTGGTTTCTACCGTGGCGCCAGACCTCGGAGGTTTATATAGGGCTCATTGCCTTGCAATGCGTAGCGCTCGAATGCAGTGGTTTCCTTCGCGCGCCGATGACCAAGTGCCTCAAACGCTGCGTGACGTTCGGTACGCTCATGCTGGTGATCGGCGGGCTGCGCGAAATCATCGGCCATGGCACCCTTGGCCGAGGATTATCGACGCATTGGCCAGGTCTGGTTTTATTCCCCGAGGGATTGCATCTGTTTACGCTGGTTCCCGGCGCTTTGGTTTTATCGGGTTTGCTTCTCGCCGTACATCAGGCGTGGACACGCCGTCACTCTGTCATCAAGGAAACGCATCGCCCATGAATGCTGCAAAACGTCTTGAGATATTTCGCCGACTGCACGAAGACAATCCCGAGCCGAAAACCGAACTGGCCTACTCTTCGCCGTTCGAGCTGCTGATTGCGGTGATTCTTTCGGCGCAGTCCACCGATGTCGGCGTCAACAAGGCCACCGCCAGACTCTTTCCCGTCGCCAACACCCCCGCCGCGATTCATGCGCTGGGCGTCGAAGGGCTGTCCGAGTACATCAAGACCATCGGCCTGTACAACAGCAAGGCGAAAAACGTCATCGAAACCTGCCGTTTGCTGGTTGAACGCCACGGCGGCGAAGTTCCGCAGACCCGGGAAGAGCTGGAAGCATTGCCCGGCGTCGGACGCAAGACCGCGAACGTGGTGCTCAATACCGCTTTCCGTCAATTGACCATGGCCGTTGACACGCACATTTTTCGCGTCAGCAATCGCACCGGCATCGCGCCGGGAAAAATGTGGTGGAGGTTGAAATGAAACTGATGAAGTTTGTACCGAAAGAATTCCTGCTCGACTCCCATCACTGGCTGATTTTGCATGGCCGCTATGTTTGCCTGGCGCGCAAACCGCGCTGCGGTAGCTGCCGCATCGAAGATCTGTGCGAATACAAACATAAAACTTCTGACGATTGAGACGTCATCGGTTTTTCGTATCCATCGATTGAAAAAATCTTTTTACCCGCCGCAGTAATGTCGATATAAGGAGCGCCAAAGGCAGTCTTAGCCGGGAGTTGACTTCATGAGTACCGACAAAGAGCAACTGGATGTAGAAGAAGATTTTATTGCCGTCGAGGCCGATGAGGTCGAACCGGTGGTTGAGGTGGCGAAGACCAACCTCAGCAAGCGTCGCACAATCGACAACCTGCTTGAGGAGCGCCGACTGCAAAGGCAATTGGCCGATTACGACTTTGATCTGTGATACCTGAAGGCCTCCCGAAGCGGAGGCTTTTCATTTTCTGCGACAACCAAGCTTGATCGGCCCATGACGGTCTCAGTTGTCGAATCGTTCAAACCAGGCCATTGCGCTGCGCCAACTCGATCAGATCAACCAGAGACCGCGCATTGAGTTTCAGCAACAGACGAGTCTTGTAAGTGCTCACGGTCTTGTTGCTCAAGAACATGCCATCAGCGATTTCCTTGTTGGTCTTGCCGCGCGCCAGCTGCTGCAACACCATCATTTCCCGCCCGGACAGACGATCGACCATGTCCGCTTCACTCGCATTGCCCAGACTAGTTCGCACGGTATGCAGGGCCTGATTGGGGAAATAGCTGTAGCCGGATAGAACTGCCTTGATCGCACTCAGCAATTCGGTCAGATCTTGCTGTTTGCATACATATCCCGCAGCGCCTGACTGCATGCAGCGCATGGAAAAATGTCCGGGAGCCTGGGAGGTCAGCACCAGAACTTTGACCGGCATGGCGGTGGACGTCAGGCGCGCAATAACTTCCAGCCCGTCGAGTTTGGGTATCCCGATATCCAGAATGACAAGATCCGGCATTTGTTCGCGAGCAATTTGTAGTGCATCAACGCCATTATCCGTTTCTGCAATGACTTCGTAGCCATGCCGTTCCATCAGCATACGTACCGCAAGTCGAATGACGGGATGGTCATCCACGATCAGCACTTTATTCATGGGCAAGTCCAGTTTTCGCTGTTCGAATTTTTAGAACACGCACGATATCCCAGTCACTTGCTGTAGCGCATAGCAACTTTTACACGCACTTGCATCGAGAGACATTCCCTACAGGTATTGAGGATAATTCCCACAAATAGACCCCGCCATACCCAGCGTAATCGTACTGCTTGCTTCAAGACCGCATCGATTTTGCGGATAAACGCCTACGCGTCCTACGCCGCGCCGAAGTCATACGTAATGCCATCTTCCCCCGAATTGTCGTGCTGATTGCCGATTAGACATATGACGTTACGAAGCGACAGCATCGCAAGTTCGACACACCCTCAGCCAGTCTATAAAACTTGAAACAACACCCAGAAACTTTAATGATCGCTTTTGCTATATATAGAAACAGTCAATACCCAACACACAACATAGAACTTAATCATGCTCAAGATAAAGAACAAGATAACCAACCCAATGACAGTTATCGCCATATTTGCCATTCTTTCGGAAACATCCGCGGCGGTCTCGCTGCCGTTTCTGGATAATAAGGATCGGGAAATCTATGTGTGGTTTCTGATCAGTTTTCCCTTTTACTTGTTATTTCTTTTTTCATCACGCTCAACTTCAATCACCGATCCCTCTACTCACCCTCGGATTTCGGCAAAGACAAAAGCTTCCTCAAGGCGACTGGACATCCGGAACGCGAGAGCGAACGAAAAGAACCGTTGCGTAAAACCGATGAACCGTGCGCTTTCGAGATAACCAGCTGTGTGGTATCCAGCAACACTGCGGGGGCGGATTTCAGCGTCCCTGCAGGATCCATAACGCGCCCGACCCTCCGCTCGACATGGCAAGCCAGGCCAGCCCGGTGGTCCAGACCATCAAGCTGTCACCACTGATAAGCGAACTGAACATTATCGACGCCAGAGATGTTGACGCGTCCAGAGAATTCGATGCGATTCTCGAAACTCTCCGGAGCGGTGGGAAAAAAACCGCGTGTTCTGGTTTTCCTGTCGAATCATGTTTCGGACTCTCCGGCACATACCGCGCTGCAACAGCTCAAACAGGCGAAGAAAAGCTCAGGCACAACGCTGTGTGTCGTTTACAACCTGTGCACGCGGACAGTCACCTTGCTGGGGCGAACAAGCTGACGGGACGACCCGCCAACAGGCAGACAAGAGAAACGGCTTGATGAACCACACAAAATTCCGAAAAAAAGGCGGCCCTGAACAGGCCGCCTTTTTTATTGCGCGTCGATCTGAACCGCTCAGAACAACTTGCGACCCTTGTTGGCAGCAATCCGCATGCGCAGCGCGTTGAGCTTGATGAAGCCCGCCGCGTCCGCCTGGTTGTAAGCACCGCCGTCTTCTTCAAAAGTGGCGATGTTGGCGTCGAACAGCGAATCGTCGGACTTGCGGCCGGTGACGATGACGTTGCCCTTGTACAGTTTCAGGCGCACAACACCGTTCACGTTGACCTGCGAAGCGTCGATCATCTGTTGCAGCATCAGACGCTCAGGGCTCCACCAGTAACCGGTGTAGATCAGGCTGGCGTACTTGGGCATCAGCTCGTCTTTGAGGTGAGCGACTTCGCGATCCAGAGTGATCGACTCGATGGCGCGGTGAGCGCGCAGCATGATGGTGCCGCCCGGGGTCTCGTAGCAGCCACGGGACTTCATGCCTACATAACGGTTTTCGACGATGTCGAGACGACCGATACCGTGCTCGCCGCCGATCTTGTTCAGCGTCGCCAGAACGGTGGCCGGAGTCATCTCGACGCCGTCCAGCGCGACGATGTCGCCGTTGCGGTAAGTCAGTTCCAGGTATTGCGGGGTGTCGGGAGCCTTCTCCGGGGAGACGGTCCAGCGCCACATGTCTTCTTCGTGCTCGGTCCAGGTGTCTTCCAGCACACCGCCCTCATAGGAGATGTGCAGCAGGTTGGCGTCCATCGAGTACGGGGATTTTTTCTTGCCGTGGCGTTCGATCGGGATCGCGTGCTTCTCGGCGTAGTCCATCAGCTTCTCGCGGGACAGCAGGTCCCACTCGCGCCAAGGGGCAATAACTTTTACGCCTGGCTTGAGCGCGTAGGCGCCCAGTTCGAAACGCACCTGGTCGTTGCCCTTGCCGGTGGCGCCGTGGGAAATGGCGTCGGCGCCGGTTTCGTTGGCGATTTCGATCAAACGCTTGGCGATCAGCGGACGGGCGATGGAAGTACCCAGCAGGTACTCGCCTTCGTAAACGGTGTTGGCGCGGAACATCGGGAACACGAAATCACGCACGAATTCTTCGCGCAGGTCGTCGATGTAGATTTCTTTGACGCCCATGGCCTGAGCCTTGGCGCGGGCCGGCTCGACCTCTTCGCCTTGACCGAGATCGGCGGTGAAGGTCACCACTTCACAGTTATAAGTATCCTGCAGCCACTTGAGGATCACCGAAGTGTCCAGGCCGCCGGAATACGCCAGAACGACCTTGTTTACGTCCGCCATGCCATCACTCCACGGGGTTCTACGGAAAGCCGGGGAGTCTACCGCTCAAACGCGATAATTTACAGAGGCGCGACAGCTTAAGACGACAAAGCGACAGAATCTGTCGAGAGCGCGACGATGACCGGCGAGTCAGGAAGTCGCTGCGGCCGTGGCCGGCGTACTCGCTTGCGGCGCCGGAGCCGGGGCGGTAATCGGTGCGACGCGCGCAAGTTTTACGTTGACCCGCCGGTTCTTCGCACGATTGGCCTTGCTGGTGTTCGGCACGATCGGATACTGCTCGCCGTGGAAACGCACGGTGATCTGCGACTCCTGGATGCCGTTGGCCTTGAAGAAATCGACCACCGCCAGCGCCCGGCGCCGCGACAGTTCGCGGTTGGTCAGGCGATTGCCACTATTGTCGGAGTGGCCATCGAGTTCGATGTGGTTCACCGTCGGATCGGCCTTCATGTACTCGAGCATCACTTGCAGCTTGGCCTTGGCGGCCGGGTCCAGCTCAACGCCCTCGCCGGGAAAGCCGATCTGCGATTGCTTGATCTGGTCGAAATTTTGCGGCAGCAATTTCGCCACACAGCTTTGATAATCGTTGAACGCTTTGCTGAACTTGACCGGCAACAGACGCACTTCCGAGACCCGGCCATCGCCAGACGCGCGGCGCACTACCGGGCTGCGTCCGTCCAGCAGACCGCTCATCAATCCACCAGCCTGCGATTGCGAGCTGTTGAACAACACATTGCCGCTGCCCAGCCGCACAGAGCCCAGATTGATATCGCCACGCCCCGGCTGCCATGGTGCAGCGGCGGCGAGCAAGGTCGCCGAACCGCCGCCGAGCATGGCGTTGTAGGCGTTCAGCCGAAAGATCGCCTGCTCTCCGGCCTTGCGCACGAACTCGCCCGAGCCGAAATCGGTGATCGGTTGCGTCAGGCGGCACTCGAACTGGTCGCCGGCGACCGTCCACTCAATGTTCTCCAGACGGGTCTGGTAGGTCAGCGCCATCGCGGGAAGGCTGGCAAACACACTGAGCAGGGCTAAATAACGCTGGCGCACGGCAGGCTCCATTGGCTTGTGAAACACAAACACCGATTCACACAATGTTTACGGCATACCTTCGGGATATCGGACGCTTGTGGCAAAACTTGATAGCGGGTGCCTGCAAGAGTCTTTTCCGGTAGCATTCGCCTCAGTTTGACCCGCCTGGAATCCCTCATGTCCGACCGCCTGACCCTGCTGCGTCCCGACGACTGGCACATTCATCTTCGCGATGGTGCCGTGTTGACCAATACCGTTGCCGATGTGGCCCGCACCTTCGGGCGCGCGATCATCATGCCGAACCTGGTACCGCCGGTGCGCAACGCCGCTGAAGCCGACGGCTATCGTCAGCGCATTCTCGCTGCCCGCCCGGCCGGCAGTCAGTTCGAGCCGTTGATGGTGCTGTACCTCACCGACCGCACCCAACCGGAAGAAATTCGTCAGGCCAAGGCCAGCGGTTTCGTCTACGCCGCCAAGCTGTATCCGGCCGGCGCGACCACCAACTCCGATTCCGGCGTGACCAGCATCGACAAGATCTTTCCGGCGCTCGAGGCCATGGCCGACGTCGGCATGCCGCTGTTGATCCACGGTGAAGTTACCCGTGGCGACGTCGATGTGTTCGACCGCGAAAAGATTTTCATCGATGAACACATGCGTCGCGTGGTCGAGCGTTTCCCGACGCTGAAAGTGGTGTTCGAACACATCACCACTGGCGACGCCGTGCAGTTCGTCAACGAGGCTTCGGCCAACGTCGGCGCGACCATCACTGCGCATCACCTGCTGTACAACCGCAACCACATGCTGGTCGGCGGGATTCGGCCGCACTTCTATTGCCTGCCGATCCTCAAGCGCAACACCCATCAGGAAGCGTTGCTCGATGCCGCTACCAGTGGCAGCGCCAAATTCTTCCTCGGCACCGACTCGGCGCCTCACGCCCAGCACGCCAAGGAAGCCGCCTGCGGTTGCGCCGGTTGCTACACCGCTTACGCGGCCATCGAGATGTATGCCGAAGCGTTCGAACAGCGTAACGCGCTGGACAAGCTCGAAGCCTTCGCCAGCCTCAATGGCCCGCGTTTCTACGGCCTGCCGGCTAACACCGATCGCATCACCCTGGTCCGTGAAGAATGGACCGCCCCGACCAGTCTGCCATTTGGCGAGCTGACCGTTATCCCGCTGCGCGCCGGTGAAAAACTGCGCTGGCGCCTGCTGGAGGAACACGCGTGAGTGAAGAGCATTTCGACGACGAACTGGACGGTCAAAATGGCGGCGGCGGTTCCCGGCATCCGATGGCAGCACGTTTTCGCGGCTACCTGCCGGTTGTCGTCGACGTAGAAACCGGTGGCTTCAACGCGGCCACCGACGCCCTGCTGGAGATTGCCGCGACCACCATCGCCATGGATGAAAAGGGTTTCGTCTACCCGGATCACACCTACTTCTTCCGCGTCGAGCCATTTGAAGGTGCCAACGTCGAAGCGGCAGCCCTGGAATTTACCGGGATCAAGCTCGATCACCCGCTGCGCATGGCCGTCAGCGAAGAAACCGCGCTGACCGACATCTTCCGTGGCATCCGCAAGGCGCTGAAAGCCAACGGCTGCAAACGGGCGATTCTGGTCGGGCACAACAGCAGTTTCGACCTGGGTTTCCTCAACGCAGCCGTCGCGCGGCTGGACATGAAGCGCAACCCGTTCCACCCGTTCTCCAGCTTCGACACCGCGACGCTGGCCGGTCTGGCGTACGGTCAGACCGTGCTGGCGAAAGCCTGTCAGGCCGCCGGCATCGATTTCGACGGTCGTGAAGCGCACTCGGCGCGTTACGACACCGAAAAGACCGCTGAGCTGTTCTGCGGCATCGTCAATCGCTGGAAGCAGATGGGCGGCTGGGAAGACTTCGACGACTGATCCTTGGCGAGCAAATCCTGCGCATGAAAAAACCGGCCACGTGGGCCGGTTTTTGTACCTCGACGTTGCGCCTTACAGGGCTGCAGCGTTCTCGGTCAGGTAAGCCGCAACGCCTTCTGGCGAAGCGTTCATGCCTTTGTCGCCTTTCTTCCAGTTGGCCGGGCAGACTTCGCCGTGCTCTTCGTGGAATTGCAGTGCGTCGACCAGACGGATCAGCTCTTCCATGTTACGGCCCAGCGGCAGGTCGTTGATGATCTGCGAGCGAACCACGCCTTTGTCGTCGATCAGGAACGCGCCACGGAAAGCCACGCCGCCTTCGGATTCAACGTCGTACGCCTTGGCGATGTCGTGCTTCATGTCGGCAGCCATGGTGTATTTCACCTGGCCGA
Source organism: Pseudomonas sp. B21_DOA (assembly GCA_030544685.1). Taxonomy (NCBI): domain Bacteria; kingdom Pseudomonadati; phylum Pseudomonadota; class Gammaproteobacteria; order Pseudomonadales; family Pseudomonadaceae; genus Pseudomonas; species Pseudomonas sp. B21_DOA. The sequence goes on from CP086683.1 coordinate 5,653,961, forward strand.
TGCCGCCATTGTTGACCGGGGTGTTGCGCCAAGCGTTGTGGGTGAAATGCGAGTCGATCGACACAGCGATCACTTCAACGTTGCGTGCCTTGAAGTCAGCCATGCGGTTGTCCAGAGCGATCAGCTCGGACGGGCAGACGAAGGTGAAGTCCAGCGGGTAGAAGAACACCAGGCCGTATTTGCCTTTGATGGCCGAGGACAGGGTGAAGCTGTCAACGATCTCGCCATTGCCGAGTACGGCCGGGACGGTGAAGTCTGGGGCTTGTTTGCCTACGAGTACGCTCATTGATATCTCCTGGTGTAAAAACTTGAAGTTCAGAGTCCGCGCCAGCCTGTCACCCTCAGGCGACAGCCCTGTGACACGAACCCTCTTCGCAAGGGAGGACCATCATACACTGCGTGTTTGGCCTGTCCGTAGCGGATTTTCCCTGTTCGGTTGTCCACTGCGTATTCATGGGGTCAGACGAGCATTTGAAAAATACCGTTCGTCAGTCGTTGGGAAATTGGCTGCGAAGCGTTCCGAAAGCACTTTGACAATCATTCTCGTTAACATTAAGATCCATCGCAATTGAGTCACAACCAGCGACGGTTCTTACTTATGTATGTTTGCCTCTGCACTGGCGTCACCGACGGACAGATCCGCGAAGCGATCTATGAAGGTTGCTGCAGCTACAAAGAAGTTCGCCAGGCCACCGGCGTCGCCAGCCAGTGCGGCAAATGCGCCTGCCTTGCCAAGGAAGTGGTTCGCGAAACCCTGACCAAGCTGCAAACCGCCCAGGCCGCGATCCCCTACCCGGTAGAATTTACTGCCGCTTGATGCCCCCATTTCAAAGAACCGGACTTCGCGTCCGGTTTTTTTATGCCTGAAAATCAATTGCTTAGCGTCCAGACGCGGAACACAAACATTCTTATTCCGATTAATTTTCATTTATTATTCAATAACTTAGGTTTGACACTTATAACTGCCAAGCTCAAACTCCGCCTTATATACAGTTAATACAGGGCAGGACTCCGATCATGAAAGGCGACATTACAGTCATCCAGCATCTCAACAAGATCCTCGCCAATGAGCTGGTCGCGATCAATCAGTACTTTCTGCATGCGCGCATGTACGAAGATTGGGGTCTGAACAAGCTCGGCAAGCACGAATACAAAGAATCCATCGACGAGATGAAACACGCGGACAAGCTGATCAAGCGCATCCTGTTCCTTGAAGGCCTGCCGAACGTGCAGGACCTGGGCAAGCTGCACATCGGCGAGCACACCCGCGAAATGCTCGAGTGCGACCTGCGCATCGAAAAGACCGGCCATGCCGATCTGAAAGCCGCCATCGCTCATTGCGAGACCGTTGCCGACTTTGGCAGCCGTGAACTGCTCGAAGACATTCTCGAATCGGAAGAAGAACACATCGACTGGCTGGAAACCCAGCTCGGCCTGATCGACAAGATCGGCCTGGAAAACTATCTGCAATCGCAGATGGGCGAAGAGTAGGAGCTGTCGAGTGAAACGAGGCTGCGATCTTTATCGATTTCAGCCTTAATACTCAGTCAACTCGTATAACCAACAAAAAGCCCCGCCCTCTTTCGAGGTGCGGGGCTTTTTGCTGGCCAAAGATCAAAAGATCGCAGAAGTCGCATGAAACCAATGTGGGAGCGGGCTTGCTCGCGAAGACGTCGTGTCAGTCACCATCACAGCAAACTGAGAGACTGCTCTCGCGAGCAAGCTCACTCCCACATAAAGCCTGATCAGGCTTCGGACTTGTTCGCCGCTGCCGCTTCGACAGCCGCCTTGATGGTGCTTTGCAGCGAACCGTCTGCAGCCATCTCGGTCATGATGTCGCTGCCGCCGACCAGTTCACCGCCGACCCACAGTTGCGGGAAAGTCGGCCAGTTGGCGTACTTCGGCAGGTTGGCGCGAATTTCCGGGTTCTGCAGGATGTCCACGTACGCGAACTTTTCACCACAGGCCATCACAGCCTGCGCAGCTTTTGCGGAGAAGCCGCACTGCGGGGCATTCGGCGAGCCTTTCATGTAAAGCAGAATGGTGTTGTTGGCAATCTGCTCTTTAATCGTTTCGATGATATCCATGGAGCACCTCGGCTGAACTTTCCGACTCAGAGGTCGGCACGGTGGCGCATTGTAACGGAATCCCGAGCGCCATGCTCGGTCTCCCCGACAGACCCGCTCAAGCCGCCGCCACCGTCACCGGCACGCCATTCAACGCCGCGTTGCCCGACAGTTCGTCGAGCTGGCACTCGTCGGTCAGGTCGTTGGCGCTCGACCCCGGCTGGCCGCTGGCAATCGCCATCTGCACGCCCGGGCGCGCGTGGCCCCACCCGTGGGGCAGGCTGACCACGCCTTTCATCATGTCGAGGCTGGCGAGCACTTCCACCTCAATCTGCCCGACCCGCGAGCTCACCCGAACCCGTTGCCCGTCGGCCAGACCACGGCTGGCCAGGTCATCCGGGTGCATCAGCAACTGATGCCGCGGCTTGCCCTTCACCAGTCGATGAAAATTGTGCATCCACGAATTGTTGCTGCGTACATGGCGACGGCCGATCATCAACAATTCATCAGCAGCCGGCGCCTGCAATGCGGCAAAGCGCGCGAGGTCGGCGAGGATCTCCGGCGGTGCAGCCTGGATACGCTGATTCGACGTTTTCAGACGTGACACCAGGTTCGGTTTCAACGCACCCAGATCGATGCCGTGGGGATGATCGTACAGGGTCGCCAGCGACAGCTTGTGCTCGGACGCATCGCCGTAGCGGCCCATGCGCAGGCCCATTTCGATCATCTTCGCCGGCGGCATCGTCGGTTTCAGTTCCTTGGCGGTTTTCTCGGCGAAGGCCTTGGCCAGCCCGACGAAGATTTCCCAGTCGTGCAGCGCACCCTCGGGCTTGGCGAGGATGGCGCGATTGAAGCGGGTCACGTTACGCACGGCGAACAGGTTGAACGTGGTGTCGTAGTGATCGTTTTCCAGCGCCGAGGTCGACGGCAGGATCAGATCGGCATAGCGCGTGGTTTCGTTGATGTACAGGTCGATGCTGAGCATGAAGTCGAGGCCGTCCAGCGCCTGCTCCAGTTGCCGGCCGTTGGGTGTCGACAACACCGGGTTGCCGGCCACGGTGATCAGCGCGCGGATCTGCCCCTCGCCTTCCGTGAGCATTTCTTCGGCCAGCGCCGAAACCGGCAACTCGCCGCCGTATTCAGGACGCCCGGAAACCCGGCTCTGCCATTTGTTGAAATGCCCGCCCGAGGTCGACGCCACCAGATCTACAGCGGGTTCGGTGCACAAAGCACCGCCGACGCGGTCGAGGTTGCCGGTGACCAAATTGATCAACTGCACCACCCAGTGACAGAGGGTGCCGAAGGCCTGCGTCGAAACGCCCATGCGCCCGTAGCAGACCGCACTCGGCGCAGCAGCGAAGTCGCGCGCCAGTTGGCGGATCTGCTCGGCCGGCACCGCGCACAACGGGCTCATGGCTTCGGCACTGAACGATGCCACGGCGTTGCGCACCTCATCCAGGCCATCGACCGGCAAATGACTGTCGCGGGTCAGGCCTTCGCTGAACAGCGTATTGAGCATGCCGAACAACAGCGCCGCATCGCCACCGGGGCGAACGAACACATGCTGATCGGCCATCGCTGCGGTTTCGCTGCGGCGCGGATCGACCACCACCACTTTGCCGCCGCGCGCCTGAATCGCCTTCAGACGCTTCTCGACATCCGGCACGGTCATGATGCTGCCGTTCGACGCCAACGGATTGCCACCGAGGATCAGCATGAAATCGGTGTGATCAATGTCCGGAATCGGCAGCAGCAAACCGTGGCCATACATCAGATAGCTGCTGAGGTGGTGCGGCAGTTGATCGACCGACGTTGCCGAGTAGCGATTGCGGGTTTTCAGCAACCCCAGGAAGTAATTGCTGTGGGTCATCAGGCCGTAGTTGTGCACGCTCGGATTGCCCTGATACACCGCAACGGCGTTCTGCCCGTGACGTTCCTGAATCGTCGCCAGTTTCTCGGCCGCCAGCGCGAACGCCTCGTCCCATTCGATCGGCAGCCATTCGCTACCGACGCGGCGCATTGGCTGGCGCAGGCGGTCGGGATCGTTCTGAATATCTTGCAGGGCCACGGCTTTTGGGCAGATATGACCACGACTGAAAGTGTCGAGGGCATCACCCTTGATCGAAGTGATCGCAACGTTGCCATCGGTTTCCGTGGTTTCGATGGTCAGGCCGCAGATGGCTTCGCACAGGTGGCATGCACGGTGGTGAAGAGTCTTGGTCATGGCCAGTCTCTATCTTGTTCGGAGGCAGGCAATCACGCCCGCGGGAACAAAACTATGGCCCGTGCGCGGAGACGGCGCCAGCGACGTTCGTCTTGTGAATCGACGGTTATCAGGACAGCCGATAAACCGCCCGCATCAATTCGGCGGCAACTGCGGCGGCGCAGCCAGCTGGATTTCCTGGATGGTTTCGATCTGCTCATGGGCGACGTGCACGCCGGTGAGTTCGCCGATCAGACGCCAATGCTCATCAAGCCCGGCGCTGATAGTGGCCATGCGATCGATCATGTGTCGACCGGCGGATTTGACCACTTCGTCGTCACTGCGCAGCAACTCGAAAGACATCGACGTAACTGACGCGGTGAGATGGGTCAGGGAGCGAGCCGTGTGGCCCAGCAGTTCCATTAACAGTTGTTCTTTCGATTCCATGCGGAGGCTTCCTGCGTCGCTCGAAACTTATTTATAACCCAGCACTTTGCTTTAGCAAATGTTTCAGTCTGATCATCCGACCAAGCGAAACCTTGGCGCAGCGGTCGTAACCCGAGCAAGCCGAACTGATGCCGTCGCGGCGCATTGCCAAGCGCGGCGGGGCCAGTGTACAAAGAGGCTCGCTGCTGCAATCAACTCGGCTTCAACAGGCGCGATCGAATTATTCGGTCCGCTGTCCGATCCCGCAGAAACCGTAGCCTATTGGCGTAACGCGACATTTAGTGTCAATATCGCGCCTCCCCTATTTCGTCGCCCCGTGCGGCTTACGCCGCAGGTCTCGCCCGTTGTTCCGTTAAACAAGGCTTTGAGCATCTGCGGTCTGTAGCAAAAAGGTAGTCAATGATGAGCGCAAGGCACTTTCTCTCCCTGATGGATTGCACGCCCGAAGAGCTGGTCAGCGTGATCCGTCGAGGCGTTGAGCTCAAGGACCTGCGTAACCGCGGCGTACTGTTCGAGCCATTGAAAAACCGCGTGCTGGGGATGATCTTCGAGAAATCCTCGACCCGTACCCGGATCTCTTTCGAGGCCGGCATGATCCAGCTCGGCGGCCAGGCGATCTTCCTGTCCCCGCGCGACACGCAACTGGGCCGTGGCGAGCCGATCAGCGACTGCGCCATCGTCATGTCGAGCATGCTCGATGCGGTGATGATCCGCACCTTCGCCCACAGCACCCTCACCGAATTCGCCGCCAACTCACGCGTGCCGGTGATCAACGGCCTGTCCGATGATCTGCACCCGTGCCAGTTGCTCGCCGACATGCAGACCTTTCTTGAACACCGTGGCTCGATCCAGGGCAAGACCGTGGCCTGGATCGGCGACGGCAACAACATGTGCAACAGCTATATAGAAGCGGCGATTCAGTTCGACTTCCAGCTGCGCGTGGCCTGCCCGGAAGGTTACGAGCCGAATCCCGAGTTTGTCGCCAGAGCTGGCGATCGCGTGACCATCGTCCGCGATCCGCAGGATGCCGTGCGTGGCGCGCATCTGGTCGGCACCGACGTCTGGACTTCGATGGGCCAGGAAGAGGAAACTGCCAAGCGCCTCAAGCTGTTCGCGCCGTTCCAGGTCAACCGTGCCCTGCTCGACCTCGCTGCCGAGGACGTGCTGTTCATGCACTGCCTGCCGGCGCACCGTGGCGAAGAAATCAGTCTCGACCTGCTCGATGACCCGCGCTCCGTCGCCTGGGATCAGGCAGAAAACCGTCTCCACGCACAGAAGGCCCTGCTCGAGTTCCTCGTCGAACCGGCATATCACCACGCATGAGCCATGAATTACTGCTGAACCTGCGCAACCTCGCTTGCGGCTATCAAGATCAACGCGTGGTGCAGAACCTCAATCTGCACCTCAATGCTGGCGACATCGGCTGCCTGCTCGGCTCGTCGGGCTGCGGCAAGACCACCACCCTGCGCGCCATCGCCGGTTTCGAACCGGTGCACGAAGGCGAAATCACCCTCGGTGGCGAAACCCTCTCCAGCGCCGGTTTCACCCTGGCGCCGGAGAAACGCCGGATCGGCATGGTGTTCCAGGACTACGCGCTATTCCCGCACCTGAGCGTGGCCGACAACATCGCCTTCGGCATCCGCAAGCACCCGAACATGGCGCGCGTGGTCGAGGAACTGCTGGAACTGGTCAACCTGAAAAACCTCGGCAAGCGCTTCCCCACGAGTTGTCCGGTGGTCAGCAACAGCGCGTCGCCCTCGCCCGTGCCCTGGCGCCGGAGCCGCAATTGCTGCTGCTCGACGAGCCGTTCTCCAACCTCGATGGCGAGCTGCGCCGCAAGCTCAGCCATGAGGTGCGCGACATTCTCGAGGCCCGTGGCACCAGTGCGATTCTGGTCACCCACGATCAGGAAGAAGCTTTCGCCGTCAGCGATCACGTTGGCGTGTTCAAGGAAGGTCGGCTGGAACAGTGGGACACGCCCTACAACCTCTACCACGAACCGGCAACGCCTTATGTCGCCAGTTTCATCGGTCAGGGTTACTTCATTCGCGGCCAGCTCGTCAGTCCGGAGTCGGTGCAGACTGAGTTGGGTGAACTGCGCGGTAATCGCGCCTATACCTGGCCGATTGGCGGTGCGGTGGATGTGCTGCTGCGTCCGGATGACATTGTTTACGCGCCGGACAGCGCATTGCAGGCGCAGATTGTCGGCAAGACATTCCTCGGCGCGGCGACCTTGTATCGCCTGCAACTGCCGACTGGCGCGCAGCTGGAATCGATCTTCCCCAGCCATGCCGATCATCTGGTCGGCGCGCAGGTCGGGATTCGCGTAGCGGCGGATCACCTGGTGTTGTTCCAGGCTTCGGGGAGCACTGCGGCACAGATTCCGGCGGTGGAAAACGGCGTCCGTCGATTCAGCACCAGCCTCTGATCCGCACTGGATAAAAATTGTGGAGCGAGCCTGCTCGCGAATGCGGTGTTTCAGTCGCCGAAGATGTTGACTGAAAGAGCGCTTTCGCGAGCAGGCTCGCTCCTACAGTTGGTATTGCCTCAGCCTAAAAACAGGGTGCCGCTGGCCACCAGCGTCGCATTGCCGCCAATCTTCACTCGCTCCCCTTCCAACCGACAGAACAACTCCCCGCCCCGCGCCGAGCGCTGGCACGCGGTCAGGTTCGATTTGCCCAGACGCTTGGCCCAGTACGGAATCAGGCTGCAATGGGTTGAACCGGTCACCGGGTCTTCATCGATGCCGATCGCCGGGGCGAAATAGCGCGAGACGAAGTCATGCTGATTGCCACGCGCAGTGACAATCGCCCCCAGCCACGGCAGTTTCGCCAGCGCCGCCATGTCGGGTTTGCAGTCGAGTACGGCCTGTTCCGAATCCAGCACCACGAACAGCTCGTTGGAGCCGAGTACATCAACCGCCTCGACACCGAGCGCCCGCTCGACATCCAGCGTCACGCCGATTTCCGACGGCACGATGGTTGGAAAATCCAGCCACAACCGGTCGCCTTCACGGCTGACACTCAGCGGGCCGGACTTGCAGGTGAAGTCGATACGCTCGGCACTTTCCTTATGGATTTCGAACAGTACGAACGCGCTGGCCAACGTCGCATGCCCGCACAGCGGCACTTCAGTGGTCGGGGTGAACCAGCGGATATGCCAGGCCTGGCCTTCGCGCACCAGAAACGCGGTTTCCGCCAGGTTGTGCTCGGCGGCGATTTTCTGCATCAAGTCATCGGCCAGCCAGCTGTCGAGCCGATAGACCATCGCCGGATTGCCACTGAACGGCCGATCACTGAACGCGTCGACCTGATGAAACGCAAGCTGCATGATTTTCTCCCTGAATTGGTCAACCGAGCATGCATTGGCGGGCCGGATCAGTGCCAGTGACAGAATCTGATTTTTTCTTCATACAGCCGATTTTGAAACTACGCGCGGCCGATATCAGCAAACTTCGCCTGGGTGTACTCGGCCAGAACCGCCGGTGCCAATTCCACTTCCAGTCCTCGCCGCCCGGCACTTACATAAATAGTGGCGAACCCCTGAGCGGAATTGTCGATGAAGGTGCGCAGGCGTTTCTTCTGCCCGAGCGGGCTGATGCCGCCCAACAAGTAACCGGTTGAACGTTGCGCGGCAGCCGGGTCGGCCATTTCGGCTTTCTTCACTCCGGCGGCATGGGCCAGCCCTTTGAGGTCGAGCGTTCCGACGACCGGCACCACGGCCACCAGCAGTTCGCCTTTTTCAGTGGCGGCCAGCAAGGTTTTGAACACTTGCGCTGGTTCGAGCCCGAGCTTCTCCGCTGCCTCCAGCCCGTAGGACGCGGCCTTCGGATCATGTTCGTAACTGTGCACGCGATGTTCGGCACGAACTTTTTTCAACAAGTCCAACGCTGGGGTCATGGCAGCTCCGGGTTCGGCAATCTTTGAAAAAGCTGCGGCCGATTCTAGGTCATCGTTGGGCAAAAGGCTCTATTCCAAGCCGCAAATCCCGTGGCTTTGCGCTGTATTCAAGCTGATCGCCGCGCTGATCATTCACACGGCGAATAGTTTTATTGTGACCGACGGTTCACTTTCGACCTTTGACAGCTTTGTTTCTTGTCTATATTTTTTCGAATCTGAATAATGTAAGAATCATGCTCCGCGCAGTACCCAGCAGTAACCCGGGAACCGAATGGGGATTCCGACCCGGTGAAGATCGCGCCCTGCTCCGTTGGCAAGGCGCTACACAAGAAAAAGAACCGAGGTTTTCAATGACAGCTGCTTTACCGCAACCATCGCTTTCCGGCCAATGCATGGCCGAATTCCTGGGCACTGCCCTTTTGATCTTCTTCGGCACCGGTTGTGTCGCCGCGCTCAAAGTCGCGGGCGCCAGCTTCGGCCTGTGGGAAATCAGCATCATCTGGGGCGTCGGCGTGAGCATGGCGATCTACCTCACCGCCGGGGTTTCCGGCGCGCACCTGAACCCGGCCGTGAGCATCGCTCTGGCAATCTTCGCTGACTTCGAAAAGCGCAAATTGCCGTTCTACATCCTTGCGCAGATCGCCGGCGCCTTCTGCGGCGCGTTGCTGGTCTACACGCTCTACAGCAATCTGTTCTTCGATTACGAACAAACCCACCAGATGGTTCGCGGCTCGGCTGCCAGCCTCGAACTGGCGTCGGTGTTCTCGACCTACCCGAACCCGGTGCTGTCGACGGCCCAGGCATTTCTGGTCGAGATGATCATCACCGCGATCCTGATGGGCGTGATCATGGCCCTGACCGATGACAACAACGGCCTGCCACGCGGCCCGATGGCGCCGCTGCTGATTGGTCTGCTTATTGCCGTGATCGGCAGTGCGATGGGTCCGCTGACCGGTTTCGCGATGAACCCGGCGCGTGACTTCGGTCCGAAACTGATGACTTTCTTTACCGGTTGGGGTGAAATTTCCTTCACTGGCGGTCGAGATATTCCGTATTTCCTGATTCCGATTTTTGCACCGATTGTCGGTGCCTGCCTCGGCGCTGCCGGGTATCGCGGGCTTATCGCCCGTCACCTGACCGGCGCCACACCTGCTACAAAGGATGCAGAACCGGCCATTGACGGCAAACCAAGAACTTCTTGAAACAGTCGGCGCCGGCTCCTGCCCATCCGAGCCGGCGCCACGGCCCACTCTCCCTTATTTCGTCCAAGGCAATCGACATGACCGACATTCAGAACAAGAACTACATCATTGCCCTTGATCAGGGTACGACCAGCTCCCGCGCGATCATTTTCGACCGCGATGCGAACGTGGTCTGCACCGCGCAGCGCGAATTCGTTCAGCATTACCCGCAGGCCGGTTGGGTCGAGCACGACCCGATGGAAATCTTCGCCACCCAGAGCGCGGTGATGGTGGAAGCGCTGGCCCAGGCCGGCCTGCATCATGACCAAGTGGCCGCGATCGGTATCACCAACCAGCGTGAAACCACCGTGGTCTGGGACAAGACCACCGGCCGCCCGGTGTACAACGCGATCGTCTGGCAGTGCCGCCGCAGCACCGAAATCTGCCAGCAGCTCAAGCGTGATGGTCACGAAGACTACATCCGCGACACCACCGGCCTGGTCACCGACCCGTACTTTTCCGGAACCAAACTGAAGTGGATTCTCGACAACGTCGAAGGCAGCCGCGAGCGCGCGCGCAACGGCGAACTGCTGTTCGGCACCGTCGATAGCTGGCTGATCTGGAAATTCACTGGCGGCAAGGTGCACGTCACCGACTACACCAATGCCTCGCGCACCATGCTCTTCAACATCCATTCGCTGGAGTGGGATTCGAAGATGCTGGAAATCCTCGACATCCCGCGCGAGATGCTCCCGGAAGTCAAAGCCTCCTCGGAAATCTACGGTCGCACCAAGAGCGGCATCGCCATCGGCGGTATCGCCGGCGACCAGCAGGCAGCACTGTTCGGCCAGATGTGTGTCGAGCCAGGCCAGGCGAAAAACACTTACGGCACCGGTTGCTTCCTGCTGATGAACACCGGCGACAAAGCGGTGAAATCCCAGCACGGCATGCTCACCACCATCGCTTGCGGCCCACGCGGCGAAGTTGCCTATGCACTCGAAGGTGCAGTATTCAACGGCGGCTCTACCGTGCAATGGCTGCGCGATGAACTGAAAATCGTCAACGACGCCCACGACACCGAATACTTCGCCAACAAGGTCAAGGACAGCAACGGCGTGTACCTGGTGCCGGCGTTCACCGGCCTCGGCGCACCGTACTGGGACCCGTATGCCCGTGGCGCGCTGTTCGGCCTGACGCGCGGCGTGCGCGTCGATCACATCATCCGCGCCGCGCTGGAATCGATCGCCTACCAGACCCGCGACGTGCTTGACGCCATGCAGCAGGACTCCGGCGAACGCCTCAAGGCTCTGCGTGTGGACGGCGGTGCGGTGGCGAACAACTTCCTCATGCAATTCCAGGCCGACATCCTCGGCACCCAGGTCGAGCGCCCGCAAATGCGCGAAACCACTGCACTGGGCGCGGCTTATCTGGCCGGTCTGGCCTGCGGTTTCTGGGGTAGCCTGGAAGAACTGCGCGGCAAAGCAGTGATCGAGCGCGAGTTCGAACCGAGCCTTGACGAAACCGAGAAAGAGAAACTCTACAAAGGCTGGAAAAAGCCGTCAGCCGCACCCGTGACTGGGCGCGTGAGGACGCTGAATAAGCCAGCCTTGAGTTACACATAGGTATCTAACTGGTCGGGAGCGGATTCCTGCGGCATCATGGGCAAATTTTGCACGGCAGCCCAAAGGAAGCCCCATGAATCTGCCTCCCCGTCAGCAGCAAATCCTCGAGCTGGTCCGCGAACGCGGCTATGTGAGCATCGAGGAAATGGCCACGCTGTTCGTTGTCACCCCGCAAACCATCCGCCGTGACATCAACCAGCTCGCGGAAGCCAATCTGCTGCGTCGCTACCACGGCGGCGCCGCGTACGATTCCAGTGTCGAAAACACCGCGTATGCGATGCGCGCCGATCAGATGCGCGACGAAAAGCAACGCATCGGCGAAGCCATCGCCGCGCAGATCCCCGATCACGCCTCGCTGTTCATCAATATCGGTACCACCACCGAATCGATCGCTCGCGCCCTGCTCAATCACAGCCACTTGAAAATCATCACCAACAACCTGCACGTCGCCTCGATGCTCAGCGCCAAGGATGATTTCGATGTGCTGCTGACCGGCGGTAACGTGCGCCGTGACGGCGGTGTGGTGGGTCAGGCAAGTGTGGATTTCATCAATCAGTTCAAGGTCGATTTCGCCCTGGTCGGGATCAGCGGGATTGATGAGGACGGCAGCCTGCTCGACTTCGATTATCAGGAAGTTCGCGTTTCCCAAGCGATCATTGCCAACGCGCGGCAGGTGATTCTGGCGGCGGACTCAAGCAAGTTCGGGCGTAACGCGATGATTCGACTGGGGCCGATCAGCCTGATCGATTGCCTGGTCACCGATCAGCAGCCGGTACCGGCGCTGGCGCAGTTGCTGAGCCAGCACAAGATTCGTCTGGAAGTCGTCTGATCCCTCTCCCTCACTGACCGAACCGACGCCTTCGCGAGCAGGCTCGCTCCCACACTTGGAATGCATTGCAAAATGTGGGAGCGAGCCTGCTCGCGAAAACAATCGATCAAGCAACACATCTTCTGCGTCCTTGCGCGCATTCATGTTCGAAAATTTTCTTTTAATCGCCCTTCGATGAGTTTTTTCAATCGAACGCGACTGGCTGCGCGCGTGTTTATGGGCTACCATTTTCGCAAATGAACATTAATGTTCGATTTCCAAGACATAAAACCAAAAGAACCGAGGCCAGCCGATGTCCACCTCTACCTTGCGTACGCCCCTCTCTCCGAGATCTATGACGTTGCCGTGATTGGCGGCGGGATCAATGGCGTGGGGATCGCAGCGGATGCCGCCGGTCGCGGTCTTTCGGTGTTCCTTTGCGAAAAAGATGACCTGGCCAGCCACACCTCGTCGGCCAGCAGCAAGCTGATCCACGGTGGCCTGCGCTATCTGGAACATTACGAATTCCGTCTGGTGCGTGAAGCACTGGCCGAGCGCGAAGTGCTGCTGGCCAAGGCGCCGCACATCGTCAAGCCGATGCGTTTCGTGCTGCCGCACCGCCCGCACCTGCGTCCAGCGTGGATGATTCGTGCCGGCCTGTTCCTTTATGACAACCTCGGCAAGCGCGAAAAACTGCCGGGTTCGAAAAGCCTGAAGTTCGGCGCCGACAGCGCGCTGAAAAGCGAAATCAAGAAAGGCTTCGAATACTCCGACTGCTGGGTCGATGACGCCCGCCTTGTGGTGCTGAACGCCATGGCTGCCCGCGAAAAAGGCGCGCATGTGCACACCCAGACCCGTTGCGTCAGCGCACGTCGCACCAAAGGCCTGTGGCATCTGCATCTGGAGCGTGCCGACGGCAGCCTGTTTTCGATCACCGCCAAAGCACTGGTCAACGCCGCCGGCCCATGGGTGGCCAAGTTCATCCGTGACGACCTGAAGATGGAATCGCCGTATGGCATTCGCCTGATTCAGGGCAGCCACATCATCGTGCCGAAACTGTACGAAGGCGAGCACGCGCACATTCTGCAAAACGAAGATCAGCGCATCGTTTTCACTATTCCGTACCTGAACCACTTCACGCTGATCGGTACCACCGACCGTGAGTACACCGGCGACCCGGCGAAAGTGGCGATTACCGAAGGCGAAACCGATTACCTGCTGAAAGTCGTCAACGCCCACTTCAAGAAGCAAGTCAGCCGCGAAGACATCCTGCACAGCTACTCGGGTGTTAGGCCGCTGTGCAACGACGAATCCGACAACCCGTCCGCCGTCACCCGCGATTACACCCTGGCGCTGTCGGGCAACGCTGAAGAAGCACCGCTGCTGTCGGTGTTCGGCGGCAAGCTGACTACCTATCGCAAACTCGCCGAGTCGGCGATGGCGCAATTGATGCCGTTCTTCACCCAGATGCGCCCGAGCTGGACGGCCACTGCCACCCTGCCCGGCGGCGAAGACATGACCACGCCCGAAGCCCTGAGCGCGCGGATCCGCGACAAGTTCGATTTTGTCCCGACGGAAATCGCCCGGCGCTGGGCCGTCACCTACGGCAGCCGCACCTGGCGCATGCTCGAAGGCGTGGAATCCCTGGCCGACATGGGTGAGCACATCGGCGGCGGGCTCTACACCCGCGAAGTCGACTACCTGTGCAGCGAAGAGTGGGCGACCACGGCGCACGATATTCTGTGGCGTCGCACCAAGCTTGGCCTGTTCACCACGGCGGAGGAGCAGCAGAAGCTCGCGACGTACTTGGGCAAGGTTGAGCTGAATCGGAAGATCGAGGCGGCTTGATCTCAACGTTCAAATGAAAGCCCCTGAATCGAGAGATTCAGGGGCTTTTTGTTGCGTCCAGTGAGGGGCTTTTGATTTCAACGCCCCAAATGTGCAAGCAGGAAATCGATAAACACCCGGGATTTGTGCGGCAGGTGCGGCGTATCAGGAAATACCAGACTGATCGGCTGCAAGGGCAGCGAGTATCCAGGCAATACGCGGACTAGACGCCCACTGACAATATCGGCCTCTATCATCCACGCTGGCAGCACCGACACGCCCATCGACGACAAGGTCATAGCACGAATCGCCGTCGAGGAGTTTGACTGGAAATGACCGGCGCCATTGATTTCGGCCGCCTCCCCCACACCATCGCGTAAAACCCACTGCGTCGGCGTTAGCAAATTGCTGTTGGCGATCCACGGCGCAGCACTGAGATCCAGCGGTGTTTTTACCGGATAGCGGGCCAGAAATCCTTCAGTGGCCACCAGTACGATTTCATAGTCCGCCAGCTTCCGGCTCTTGAAAGCCGAGTCCGCCAGGTTGCCCAGGCGAATCACCAGATCCAACCGTTCGGCGAGCAGATCATTCAGCGAAGAGTTGAAGTCGTAGCACAGGCGGATGTCCGGATAGCGCTCGGCGAACAGCGGAATCAGCGGCAGGATGAATCGCTCGCCGTATTCACTGGTGGAACTGATCCGCAACGTTCCCGATACGCGGTTCGTGCCGTGCATAACCCGGTCAAAAGCTGTGTCGATATCGGCCACGATGGCTTTGAATTCGTTGTAAAAGCTTTGCCCGGCCTCGGTAAGAGCCACAGTACGACTGTTGCGCAACAACAGAGTCGTCGACAGCGCCGCTTCCAAGGCTTTGATGTGCAGACTGACCATGGCCCGGCTGAGGTTCAGATGGTTCGCAGCCTTGGTGAATGAACCCAGTTCGACGATCGCCAGAAACGTCTGCACCCGATTCAAGTGAGTGTGCAGAGCGCCCTGAATCACCGTTCAATCCCTTCAAACATTGTGTTCAGCCCCATTGCATCGACGCGCGGAGTCTATCGTCCCTATGCTCGACGACAAAGGGGAAACAGCATGAGTTACCGCTACAAAGTCGCGTCGGTGTTTCTGCTCGGCTTCTTCATCGACTGCATCAACATTTTCATGTCGGCCGTGGCTCTGCCCAGTCTGTCGGCAACCTTGCACGTCAGCAGCTCAGCGGTGGCGTGGGTCGGCAATGCTTACATTCTCGGTCTTACGCTGATCGTTCCTGTGAGCACCTGGCTGGCCGCACGCTTCGGCAGCCGGGAAATCCTTACGGCCTCGATGTTGCTGTTCGCAGCAGCGGTATGTCTGTGCGGCCAGGCCGACAGTTTCCATGAACTGGTGCTCTGGCGCTTCGTCCAGGGCATCGGTGGCGGCTTGTTGATCCCGGTCGGTCAGGCGCTGACGTTCAATCTTTTTCATGGCGAGCAACGGGCGAAAATATCCACGCTGATAATGGCCGTCGCTCTGATCGCACCAGCGATCTCACCCACCGTCGGCGGGCTCATTGTCGACAGCAGTTCGTGGCGTTGGGTGTTTTACAGCAACATCCCGTTTTCGCTGATCGCCGCCGGGCTGTCCTGGTTATGGATCAGGGAAAGCAAACCCGCCGAGCTTCAGCGTCCGGACATCAAAGGCCTGCTGCTAATCAGCGCAGCACTCGCGAGCCTGTTGATGGGCATGTCGCTGTACGGTGGCGATTATCCTCCGCTGGCAGCGCTGGGTTTTCCCATGGCCGGCCTGATATTCGTCGCCTTTTATCTGCTGCACTACCGCCGTTGCACCAACGCAATCATCGAGTTGAGTTTGCTCAGAAGCAAAAGACTCAGCACCTCGATTTTCATTTATTACGCGATTCCCGGTGTGTTCACCGGGGTCAATCTGATGAGCATTTTCTTTCTGCAGAACACGCTGCACTTCAGCGCCCGGCTGACCGGAATGTTCATGATCCTCTACGCCACCGGGGCATTCATCGCGATGACTATTGGCGGCCGGGTCTACAACCGGGTCGGCGCCAAGCGCCTGTTTACCCTCGGCATGCTGTTGCACAGCGCCGGCATCGCCACGCTGGTGCTGGTCGATGTGCCAGGTGATCTGTGGCTCATCGTCAGCGCCTACAGCCTGATGGGCATCGGCGGCGGTATCGGGGCGAATACCGCGCAAACCACCTCACTGATGGACTTTGCTGGTGGCGATACACACAAGGCCAGTGTCATCTGGAACATCAATCGCCAAGTGTCCTTCAGCCTCGGCGCCGCACTGTTTCTGATGATTTTCAATGTACTGCTCGAGCCATTCGGCCCTCCGCATGCCTATCACGCAACTTTCGCTATTGCAGCGTTGGTCGGCCTGTTGCCGCTGTTGCTGATGAATCAACTGAACCCCGCAAAGGAATGTCCATGACGTACGACCCGATCGACCAAGCCGAACACAGCGTTCACCACGTCCACGAGCTGATCCTTCAGGTATTCAACAATGCCGACGGCAACGGTGCCGCGAGCATCGAGCCGTTAATGCAGGCATTCGCCGACAACTTCAGCATGATCGGCATTTCGGCGATTCCTTTGAATCGCTCCGAGGTCGAGCAACTGTTCAGGGAGGCGGTCGGCGCCAGGGCCGGACTGGAGATTGAAATCAGCGATCTGCATACGGTCTGGCAGCAGAACGAGACACTTGCCTTGAGCTACGTCGAAACCCATCGGTTGAACGGCACGGAACATCAACGCGTGTCGGTGGCGATCCTGCGCACACAGACAGATGGGGTGAAGTGGCTGTATTTGCACGAAACGCCCTTGAGTCGCGAAACCTGAAATAGCCCTCACAACGCGTTCGGTTTTCCGAACGAGACTCTATGGTCGATTCGGTAAACCGGATCAGCCGTCCACAAAAATACCATCACAAAAGTTTAATAACGTTATAAATCAATTAGTTAACCATCGCCGCCTGCTCTGGCACGACTCATGCTCTACACTCTCTCGACGAATGCCTGCTGTGCCAACACTTCAGGAGCCGTCAGGCATTCGAAGCACAAAAAGGGCCGACAAACTGGCTCCATAAAAAAAACAATGTCGAGGAAAATTTGATGCGCATCGTTCCCCATATCCTGGGCGCAGCCATTGCTGCCGCTCTGATCAGCACGCCAGTTTTCGCCGCCGAACTCACCGGCACCCTGAAGAAAATCAACGATTCGGGCACCATCACGCTCGCTCACCGCGACAGCTCAATTCCGTTTTCCTACATTGCAGATGCTTCTGGCAAACCAGTGGGCTATTCCCACGACATTCAGGTGGCGATCGTTGAAGCCCTGAAAAAAGACCTGAACAAGCCAGACCTGCAGGTCAAGTACAACCTGGTGACCTCGCAAACCCGTATTCCGCTGATCCAGAACGGCACCGCGGATATCGAGTGTGGTTCGACCACCAACAACACCGAACGCGCCCAGCAGGTCGACTTCACCGTCAACATCTTCGAAATCGGCACCCGTCTGCTGGTCAAGAAAGACAAGGAAGGCAAGCCGTCCTATAACGACTTCGCCGACCTCAAAGGCAAGAACGTCGTGACCACCGCCGGCACCACGTCCGAGCGCATCATCAAAGCGATGAACGCCGACAAGCAGATGGGCATGAACATCATCTCCGCCAAAGACCACGGCGAATCCTTCAACATGCTCGAAAGCGGCCGCGCCGTGGCCTTCATGATGGACGACGCCCTGCTGGCCGGTGAAGAAGCCAAGGCCAAGAAGCCGACTGACTGGGTCATCACCGGCACGCCGCAGTCCTTCGAAGCCTATGCCTGCATGGTTCGCAAAGGCGACGCGCCGTTCAAGAAGGCGGTCGATGACGCCATTGTCGGCCTGTACAAGTCGGGCGAGATCAACAAGATCTACGCCAAGTGGTTCGAAAGCCCGATCCCGCCAAAAGGCCTGAACCTGAACTTCCCGATGAGCGACAAGGTGAAGGAGCTGATCGCCAATCCAAGCGACAAGCCGGCGCCTGACGTAAAAATCTGATTCCTGACTAACCTTATCGTCTGAGGGAGCGACCTCCCTCAGACGTCTGTTACTGCCTGCTGGCTTTGCTGTGGAACACTCGACCTGGCGGTTTTCGAGCCGATCGCGTGTGTCCGGCGTTCCGCGTCGGACGGGAAAGGAACTTCCCCAAGCGGGTGCTTGTACATCGATCGATTTCGAGGGGAGACCCTAATGAATTACAACTGGGACTGGGGCGTGTTCTTCAAGTCCACTGGCGTTGGCAGCGAGACTTATCTCGACTGGTACATCGCCGGCCTGGGCTGGACCATCGGCATCGCTGTCGTGGCGTGGATCATCGCTTTGCTGCTGGGCTCCATTCTGGGGGTCATGCGCACTGTGCCAAACCGCATCGTAGCCGGCATCGCCACCTGCTACGTGGAACTGTTTCGCAACGTGCCGCTGCTGGTTCAGCTGTTCATCTGGTACTTCCTGGTACCCGACCTGCTGCCGCAGAACCTGCAGGACTGGTACAAGCAAGACCTCAACCCGACCACCTCGGCATACCTGAGCGTCGTCGTGTGCCTGGGTCTGTTCACCGCTGCCCGTGTTTGCGAACAGGTGCGCACCGGTATCCAGGCGCTGCCACGCGGCCAGGAATCCGCTGCCCGCGCGATGGGTTTCAAGCTGCCGCAGATCTACTGGAACGTGCTGCTGCCGCAGGCGTGCCGGATCATCATTCCGCCGCTCACCTCGGAATTCCTCAACGTCTTCAAGAACTCCTCCGTGGCGTCCCTGATCGGCTTGATGGAACTGCTGGCACAAACCAAACAGACCGCCGAGTTCTCGGCCAACCTGTTTGAAGCCTTCACCTTGGCCACGCTGATCTACTTCACCCTGAACATGAGCCTGATGTTGCTGATGCGCATGGTCGAGAAGAAAGTCGCGGTGCCCGGCCTGATCTCCGTGGGGGTAAATAATGGACTTCGATTTCAGCGGCATCATCCCCGCGATCCCGGGCCTGTGGAACGGCATGGTCATGACCTTGCAGTTGATGGTCATGGGCGTGATCGGCGGCATCGTGCTCGGCACGATCCTGGCGCTGATGCGCCTGTCGTCAAGCAAACTGCTGTCGAACATTGCCGGCGCGTACGTCAACTATTTCCGTTCGATCCCGCTGCTGCTGGTGATCACCTGGTTCTACCTCGCGGTGCCGTTCGTGTTGCGCTGGATCACCGGCGAAGACACGCCGATCGGTGCATTCACCTCGTGCGTCGTGGCTTTCATGATGTTCGAAGCGGCGTATTTCTGTGAAATCGTCCGGGCCGGCGTGCAGTCGATTCCCAAAGGCCAGATGGCCGCCGCGCAAGCGATGGGCATGACCTACGGCCAGACCATGCGTCTGATCATCCTGCCCCAGGCGTTCCGCAAGATGACGCCGTTGCTGCTGCAACAGAGCATCATCCTGTTCCAGGACACTTCGCTGGTCTACACCGTGGGCCTGGTCGACTTCCTCAACTCCGCGCGCTCGAACGGCGACATTATCGGCCGTTCCAACGAGTTCCTGATCTTCGCCGGTGTCGTCTACTTCATCATCAGCTTTTCCGCCTCGCTGCTGGTCAAGCGTCTGCAAAAAGGTTCGCCGTATGATCTCTATCAAGAACATCAACAAGTGGTATGGGGACTTCCAGGTGCTGACTGATTGCAGCACCGAGGTCAAGAAAGGCGAAGTGATCGTGGTCTGCGGCCCGTCGGGCTCGGGCAAGTCGACGCTGATCAAGTGCGTCAACGCGCTGGAGCCGTTCCAGAAAGGCGACATCGTCGTCGACGGCACCTCGATTGCCGACCCGAAGACCAACCTGCCGAAACTGCGCTCGCGCGTCGGCATGGTGTTCCAGCACTTCGAACTGTTCCCGCACCTGACCATCACCGAAAACCTGACCATCGCGCAGATCAAGGTGTTGGGCCGCAGCAAGGAAGAGGCGACCAAAAAAGGTCTGCAACTGCTGGAGCGCGTCGGCCTCTCGGCACACGCTCACAAGCATCCGGGGCAATTGTCCGGCGGTCAGCAACAGCGTGTGGCGATTGCCCGTGCGCTGGCGATGGACCCGATCGTCATGCTGTTCGACGAACCGACCTCGGCGCTCGACCCGGAAATGGTCAACGAAGTGCTCGACGTGATGGTGCAACTGGCCCACGAAGGCATGACCATGATGTGCGTGACCCACGAAATGGGCTTCGCCCGCAAAGTGGCAGACCGGGTGATCTTCATGGACGCGGGCAAGATCATCGAAGACTGCCCGAAAGAGGAATTCTTCGGCGACATCAGCGCCCGCTCCGAACGCGCGCAGCACTTCCTTGAGAAAATCCTGCAGCACTAAAAAACCGCTCCCCAACTGTGGGAGCGGGCTTGCTCGCGAAGAGGCCGGCACTTCAACCTCATCATCGACTGATGCACCGCTTTCGCGAGCAAGCCCGCTCCCACACTGGATCAATGCTGATCCTGAGATTTGTGTTGTGGTTGACCCAAGGCATCTGTGATGAAATGCGACCCCACTCTTTATCGCGCTGCAGAGCCATCACTTGCCGTGAAGCCCCGTCTGATCCGTCATCTGTTCCTGCCGCCGCTGATCATCGCCCTGATGGTCGGACTGGGTTTCATCGGCTTCTGGACCAGTGAACACTTCGGCATCCGCAGCCTCGGCGAGAACGGCCAGCGTCAGCTGGAACTGCACGCCCGCGCGGTCGAAAGCGAAATCAGCAAATACACCTACCTGCCCAGCCTGCTGGAACTCGAAACGAGTGTGCCGCAGCTGCTGGCCGACCCGACCCCGGAGCACCGGCAGACGGTCAACGATTACCTTGAAGGCCTGAACCGCCGCAGCCGCAGCCGCGCCATCTACGTGATGGACACCACCGGGCGGGTCATGGCCACCAGCAACTGGCGCGATGTCGACAGTTATCTGGGTGAAGACCTGTCCTTCCGCGCCTATTTCCAGGACGCCGTGCGCGGCCAGCCCGGACGCTTTTACGGCATCGGCAGCACCAATGGCGAACCCGGTTACTACCTGGCCCACGGCCTCGAAGAGCACGGCAAGATCATCGGTGTCGCGGTGGTGAAAGTGCGTCTGGAAGCCATGGAAGAACGTTGGCAGCGGGCGCGTCTGGAAGCGTTCGTCAGCGATGAGAACGGCATCATCATTCTCTCCAGCGATCCGGCAAGGCGGCTGAAATCGGTGATTCCGCTCAGCGACGAGGTCAAGGAAAAACTTGCCCGCAGCCTGCAGTACTACTGGTTCCCGCTCAACGAACTGCAACCGCTGGCCCGTGAGACCCTGGCCGAGGGCGTGGAGAAACTGACCTTCCCGGCCAACAGCGAATTGCAGCCCGACGAAGACGACATCAGTTATCTGGCGCAAACACGGCTCCTGAGCGACACGCCGTGGAATTTCACCCTGCTCACACCATTGCAGGACCTGCGCCGCGAAGCGATCAACCAAGGCATTCTGGTCGCCGTGGCGTTTGCCCTGTTCGCCTTCCTGCTGATCGCCTGGAATGAACGGCGCAAAGTCCTCGCCACCCGCCTCGCCGCCCGCGAAGCGTTGCAGGAAGCCAACAGCCAACTGGAGCGTCGGATTACCGAACGCACCGCCGATTTGCGCGCCAGCAACGAACGGTTGAAGAGTCAGATCCGCGAGCGCCGCCAGGCCGAGGAGACCTTGCGCCGCGCCCAGGACGAACTGGTACAGGCCGGCAAACTCGCCGCCATCGGCCAGATGTCGACCAGCATCGCCCACGAATTGAACCAGCCGCTGGCGGCCATGCGCACGCTGTCGGGCAACACCGTGCGTTTTCTCGAGCGCGGCCAGCTCGACGTCGCCAGCACCAATCTCAAAACCATCAATGATCTGATCGACCGCATGGGCCGGATCACCGCCAGCCTGCGTTCGTTTGCCCGACGTGGCGATAACAAGGGCCAGGCCAGTCTCGGCAAAGCCGTCGACGCCGCCTTGCAAGTGCTCGGCGCGCGCGTGGAAAACGCCGCGCTGCAGATCCACCGGCAGTTTGCCGATGTGCAGTTGCTGATCGACCAGACCCGTCTCGAACAGATCCTCGTCAACCTGATCGGCAACGCACTCGACGCCATGCACGCGCAACCGCAGCCGCAACTGTGGCTGGAGGGTGAAGAATTCAACGGCAAGTATCGCTTGCGGGTGCGTGACAACGGCCACGGCATCGACGCCGAAGCGCGCAAGCATCTGTTCGAACCGTTCTTCACCACCAAACCCGGCGAGCAAGGCCTGGGCCTGGGCCTGACCCTGTCCGCCAGCCTCGCCGCGGCCACCGGCGGCCATCTGGGTGTCGAACACCCGGCCGGCGGTGGCACCACTTTTGTCCTCAGTTTACCGTTGGTAAGCCCTCTTTCTGCCGAGCCAATATGAACCCTGAACTCAGTGTGCTGATTGTCGAAGACGACCCCCATGTGCTGCTCGGCTGCCAACAGGCGCTGACTCTCGAAGACATCCCCTGCATCGGTGTCGGCAGTGCCGAAGAAGCGCTGGCGCAGGTTGGCGACAACTTTGCCGGCATCGTCATCAGCGACATCCGCCTGCCGGGCATCGATGGCCTGGAATTGCTCACCCGCCTCAAGCAGCGCGATCGCAGCCTGCCGGTGGTGCTGATCACCGGCCACGGCGATATCTCCATGGCCGTCGGCGCGATGCAGAAAGGCGCCTACGATTTCATGGAAAAACCGTTCTCGCCGGAGCGTCTGGTGGACGTCGCGCGGCGTGCGCTGGAGCAACGCAGCCTCGCCCGCGAAGTGTCATCGTTGCGTCGGCAACTGGCTGAACGCGATTCCCTTGAAGGGCGGATCATCGGTCGCTCGCCGGCGATGCAGAACCTGCGCGAACTGATTGCCAACGTCGCCGACACGTCAGCCAACGTCTTGATCGAAGGCGAGACCGGCACCGGCAAGGAACTGGTCGCCCGTTGCCTGCACGATTTCAGTCGGCGCCACAGCAAACAGTTCGTCGCGCTGAACTGCGGCGGCCTGCCGGAAAATCTGTTTGAAAGTGAAATCTTCGGCCACGAAGCCAACGCCTTCACCGGCGCCGGCAAACGGCGGATCGGCAAGATCGAACACGCCGACGGCGGCACGCTGTTCCTCGACGAAGTGGAAAGCATGCCGCTGCCGTTGCAGATCAAATTGCTGCGCGTGTTGCAGGAACGCACCCTCGAACGACTCGGCTCGAACCAGAGCGTGGCAGTGGATTGCCGGGTGATCGCGGCGACCAAATCCGACCTTGACGAAGCGAGCAAGGCCGGCGAGTTTCGCAGCGACTTGTACTACCGCCTCAACGTCGTGACCCTGGAATTGCCACCGCTGCGCGAACGCCGCGAAGACATCCTGCAACTGTTCGAACACTTCACCCAGCAGTCGGCGCTGCGCTTTGATCGCGCACTGCCGGAGCTGGATAACCAGACCCTGTCGAACCTGATGAGCCACGACTGGCCGGGCAACGTGCGCGAACTGCGCAACGTTGCCGAACGCTTCGCCCTCGGCCTGCCGGCCTTCAAAAAGTCGGGGGCCAGCGCCGGCCAGGGTCTGGCGTTTGCCGAAGCGGTGGAAGCGTTCGAGCGCAATTTGCTGGTCGACGCCTTGCAACGCAGCGGCGGCAACCTGACCCAGGCCAGCCAGGAACTGGGCATGGCCAAGACCACGCTGTTCGACAAAGTCAAAAAGTACGGGCTGAGCCACTGATGGATCTGATTCTCAAAGCCGCGATAGGCGCGGCAGTGGTGCTGATCCTCGCGGCACTGTCGAAGACCAGAAACTATTACATCGCCGGCTTGGTGCCGCTGTTTCCGACCTTTGCCCTGATTGCGCACTACATCGTTGGCAAGGGCCGTTCGGTCGACGACCTGAAGACCACAATCGTGTTCGGCATGTGGTCGATCATTCCCTACTTCGTGTATCTGGCGACGTTGTACGTGATGGTCGACCGCATGCGCCTGGAAGCGTCACTGGCGGTGGCGGCGGTGGCCTGGTTGATAGCGGCGACTGTGCTGGTCAGCGTGTGGGTCCGGCTGCATGCCTGAACCCACGGGCATCAACCTCTAGCGGCCGTAGACCTTAGCCAGTTGCGCGGACGACAAGGCGTCCTCGAACGGCACCGGCACTGACTTCACCGCACCGTAAAGGTTGCGGTAGCGCCAGTAGCTGCCGTTCTGCGCCAGTTGATAACCACGCTCGACCACGCGCTGGCCGTCGAGCACGTAACGCAGGGTTTCCTGCGCGGCGGGCGGTGGCGTCGGTTGCATCAGGTCGGCGCTCAACACGCGCATGGATTCGTCAATGCATTCATCCAGCACAGCGGTGACCTGGGCCAGGTCGAGGCCGCCGTCATCAATGCATTGCTTGCCGCAGCGACGAATCGGCTGACTGGCCACTTCGATGCGCATGCGGTAAAGCGGCGAGCCGGCGATATCCTGTAATTGCACCTGATTGACCAGCACGAAACTGCCGCGATCAGGCGTTAGCATCAGCTTCGGTTCGATCAGCAACCGTGCCGTGACCGCACCTGTCCCCTGCTTGAATCCGGACACCTGCGACGCCGCCTGAAAGCGCTGTTGCAAGCGCTCCTGCAAGGGCACGCCGGCAAGCAGGTCGGCCAGCGGCCGCGATTCGTTCAGCGCCGCTTTTTCGGCATCGCGCTGCAACGTACCGGAGCCCATCTGCGTATTGATCAGGCTGGCCACCAGCACGCCCGCCAGCCCGGCGCCTGCGCCAGAGCTGGAGACCAGTGTGTGGCTGGAATTCGCCGCGTTCAGCGCCGCCTTGCTGTCGATCACCGTGCTGGCGCCGACAAACTCCGCCGGCAGTTGCACGTCCACCTTCAGCCCGTGCGCCTGCACATAGCTCATGGCGGCCTGATCTTTGAAACCGGCCTCGGGTGCCGGTTTCTGCGCACAGCCAGGCAACGCCAGCAGCGAGATCGCCGCGATGGTCAGCGCCAGACGTTTCATTGCGCGAACGGGGCGATCATTTGCTGACGGCTGTTATCCATCGCTTGATAGAACGCGTTGGACAGGTTGGTGTAGGACGGCTCGTCCCATTCACCCTGCGCGGCTTGAACTGCAGCGAATGGCTGGTACCACAGGAGTTTGTTGTCCGACAGGTCGATCACCATGCCCTGGCCGCCAACCTGGGCCATCGGCACGCTGGTGGGCACGATGCTGTAGTAGCTGCGCGTGGCACCGGTGGCATAAATCGACACCAGCAACAGGCGATCGATGCCGTGGGCGACCTTCATCGGCGTCATGTCCTTGGTCATGTAGCCCTCGCGGAAATCGACTTCCTTGAAGGTCTTCAGATCGACCTTCTCATCGATGCGCTTGGCCTTGTAGCCCTTGGCCTGCAACTTGGCGACGATGGCGTCGGGCAAGGTTTCCAGGTCGCGCACCTGCCAGGTCTCGACGTTGGCGCTGAGCTTGCTGTTGACGCCGGCATTGATGGCGTAATCGAGGATGCCCTGATTGCCGGTCAGTGCCAGCACTGGCGACGGTACGACGGTAATGGCTACACCGATGGTCGGCTCTTTGGCGTCCCAGAATTGTTTGTCCAGCGGCACCGGCGGTTGCACATGGGCACAGCCGGTGAGGGTCAGTACGGCGAGCAGGGCCAGTGCGGCCCATTGACGTGTAGCGCGAAAAATCATGGATCAAGTCCCTATGTCTGAAAACGTTCCTGCGCCTTATCGGCAACAACGCGGCAAACAATAGTGGCACATTGATATTTTTTGGCGACAGGATGCTGGCGCTCTTACAGCAAATTGTTCCGCACGGCTGGATCAACCTGCGCCCAATGCGAAGTGTCCTCGCGATGCGCCTGCAAATACGGGAGCACCGCCGCCAGCAACGGCTCCTTGAACGCCTCCTGAAAGCGATGCGCCAGTCCCGGAATCAGTTTCAACTGACTGCCCTGAATGTGCGCCGCCAGATGTACGCCGTGCATCACCGGCAACAGCGGATCGGCCGTGCCATGCACCACCAGCGTCGGTACGCGCAACTGATTGAGCAACGCCACCCGACTTGGCTCGGCGAGGATCGCCATGATCTGGCGCTTGACGCCTTCGGGGTTGAACGCGCGATCGTAGGACGCCGCCGCCTGTTGCAGCAAGACCTGACGATCATCGGTCACCGCCGGGCTGCCCAGTGCCGCGAGCAGATCGGCCTGTTGCTCCAGCGCCACTTCGCGGTTCGGCGCGCCACGGCGCGAGAGCAATTGCACCAAGGCCGCACTTGGTGCCGGCAGGCCTTCAGCACCGGAAGTGGTCATGATCAACGTCAGGCTTTCCACCCGCTGCGGCGCCATCGCCGCCATGTGCTGGGCGATCATCCCGCCCATGCTCGCGCCGAGCACGTGGAATTGCTCAACCCTCAGCGCCGTCATCAAACCCAGCGCATCGTCGGCCATGTCAGTCAGGCTGTACGGTGCCGAAACCGGCAGACCGAGCTTGTAACGCAGCACTTCGAAAGTCAGATTGGCTTCGACCGGCGCCTGCCGCCAAGTGGACAGGCCGACGTCGCGGTTGTCATAGCGGATCACCCGGAAACCCTGCTGGCACAGCGCGACCACCACTTCGTCCGGCCAGTGAATGAGCTGCCCACCCAGGCCCATGACCAGCAACAGCGCCGGATCCGACGCGCGGCCGATACTCTGATAGGCAAGACTGACCTGCGCAAGCTCGGCGTGCTCGGTCGGCACGTTGACATCACAGCGCCCGGCTGCCCACGAGCCGGCCCCTAACAAAAGCGCGGCCAACGCGGCCGCGACTGAAAACAATCTCTTGAACATGAAAAACACCAAAACGCAGCACCCCAGTAGAGCGCGAGTCTGATGAAGTTCGTGCGAGCGCGCTGCCACACTTCGATGACAGTTTGATGAAGAGTGCCGAGCGGTCGGCTGTGGACTGTCCTGCCCGACCTGGACCGACAGATCGACAAAGCTCGCCTCATGAGACAGACTCACCTTCCACGCATTCGTCACAAGTTTTTTCATGGAGCCCGCCGGTGCTTGAAATCCGACATCTGAAAACCCTGCATGCCCTGCGCGAGGCCGACAGCCTGGTGGACGCCGCTGACCGCCTGCATCTGACGCAATCCGCTCTGTCGCATCAATTCAAGGAGCTGGAAGAGCGCATGGGCATGCAGTTGTTCGTGCGCAAGACCAAACCGGTGCGCTTCACCAGCGCCGGTCTGCGTCTGCTGCAACTGGCCGACGCCACCCTGCCGCTGTTGCGCGCCGCTGAACGGGACATCGGTCGTCTGGCCGGTGGCACCGCCGGGCGTCTGCACATGGCGATCGAATGCCACAGCTGCTTCCAGTGGTTGATGCCGACCATTGACCAGTTCCGCGATGCCTGGCCGGAAGTCGAGCTGGACCTGGCTTCGGGTTTCGCTTTCGCCCCGCTGCCAGCACTGGCCCGTGGTGATCTGGATCTGGTGGTGACTTCCGATCCGCTGGACATCGCCGGCATCACTTACGTGCCGCTGTTCACTTACGAAGCCATGCTCGCGGTGGCCAACCAGCATGCACTGGCGAGCAAGCCGTATATCGTTCCTGAAGACTTGTTGACGGAAACGCTGATCACCTACCCGGTAGAGCGCGATCGCCTGGACATTTTTACCCGCTTTCTCGAGCCCGCGGACATTGAACCGGCGCAGGTGCGCACTTCCGAGCTGACGGTGATGATGATGCAGTTGGTCGCCAGCGGCCGTGGCGTCTGCGGCATGCCGCACTGGGCGCTGCATGAGTACAGCTCGCGCGGCTATGTGAAGGGCAAACGGCTGGGGGAGAAAGGCTTGTTCGCGACGCTGTATGCGGCAATTCGCACCGACATGCTCGATGCGCCGTACATGCGCGATTTCCTCCTGACGGCGAAGGACACATCGTTCTCGACCCTCGATGGGGTCAGTGCCGTACGCTGATTTCCTGTGCAGGAGATGATCGTTCCCACGCTCTGCGTGGGAATGCCTCAACGGACGCTCTGCGTTCGGCTTTGGATGGGACGCAGAGCGTCCCGGGCTGCATTCCCACGCAGAGCGTGGGAACGATCAGCAGGCGGAAATTATCGCTGGGTCAGAGTTCGCGCCACATGTGGATCTTGTCGAAGTAGTCTTCGCCCACCCGCACGGCGAGCGGTTCGAGGCCGTACTGAATGAAGCCGCAACGCTGGTACAACTGAAAAGCCGCGCCATTGCCGGCGGTGACGGTGAGCTGCAGCAGTTTCAGCGCCGGATGCTTTTGCGCTTCGGCCAATGCCGCCTGCACCAGATCAAAGCCCAGCCCCCGGCGACGAAAATCCGCAGAGACATACATGCCGAACAGCGTGGCCTTGTGTCGTGCCTTCTCGCGCGGTTCGAAAGCCAGGCCGACAATCCCGGCCAATGCCGCGGCATCGAATGCTCCCAACACCACATCGAGTTTGCTGGTCAGCCGCGCCTCCCACCAGCTCAACGGCATCACCGCGCGTTCGCGCACGCTGGAAGTGAAGGCCTGCGGATGCCGGTCATAGGCTTCAAGCATGAGTTCTCGGTAAGCCAGGGCGTGGCTGGCATCCAGCCGTTCGATCCACATGTCAGGCGGTCCGCCGCTGTTCGAGCATCAACCGCACTGCGAGGCCGCCGAGGACCAGGCCCATGAAATACCGTTGCAGCGCCAGCCAGGTCGGGTTGCGCACAAACCACGAGGCGATGCCTGCGGCGAACAGCGCGATCAACAGATTGACGCTGAAACTGACGCTGATCTGCGTCAGGCCGAGAATGATGCTCTGGGTGAAAACCGAGCCATGTTCCGGGCTGATGAATTGCGGAAAAACCGACAGATAGAACACGGCGATTTTCGGGTTCAGCGCACTGGTGAGAAAGCCCATGGTGATCAGTTTGCGCGACGAGTCCGGCGGCAATTGCTGAGCTTCGAACGGCGAACGTGCGCCGGGTTTCAGCGCTTGCCAGGCCAGCCACAGCAGGTACAACGCGCCGGCCCATTTCAACACTTCATAAGCCATCGGCACGGCGAGAAACACCGCCGTCAGACCGGCCGCTGCCGCGAACATATGCACGAAGAACCCGCCGACCACGCCAAGCAACGAAGTCACCCCCGCGCGACGTCCCTGACAGATCGAACGCGAGATCAGGTAAATCATGTTCGGCCCCGGCGTCAGCACCATAAGCAATGCGGCGGCGGCGAATATCAGCAAGTCTTGCAGCGGGATCATGGCAAAGTCCTTTGCGGGAATGATCAGGCGAGTGCAGTCAGTGAACGGCGATAAAACGGCAGGATGTGCTCGCGTGTCAATGGCGCCAGCTCGAGCGCCGGGTCAGTGGCCGGATCGACCCAGATGACCTCTTCGATTTCCGCCGCCGGGCAGACGTCAGTGTCGATGGTCAGTTGAAAGATTTCCGCATGGACGATGAAGCCTGGCTCGTTCGCGGCGGGGGCGGAAAAGCTGTTGAGGAAAATCGCCTGCGCCGGGTCGATCTGCAGCCCCAACTCTTCTTCCAGCTCACGGGCCAACGCGCGCACTGGCAATTCGTGGGCTTCGATCTTGCCACCCGGTTGCATGAAGGCGGTGGTGCCGCGCTTGCGCACCAGGAGGGTCTGGCCTTGGGCGTTGAGCAGCAGCGCGGCGGCGATATGAATGGTCGACATAAAGGAATCCCCTGGCGCAAAAGCGCCAAGGATCCCATGCCCGTCAGAGGGAAGCCAAGCCGCGAGGCTCAGGTCGCTTCCTGAAAATCCAGTTCCGGCGGCTGACGGCGGAAACCGCCCGTCAACACGGCAAGGTAAACCACGCCAATCGCCAACCAGCTCAGCCCCAGCCACACCGCCAGATGATCAAGGCTGACCATCAGCCACAGGTCGGCCACCAGACCGATCAGCGGGCAGAGCAAAAACAGCAGCAACTCGCGCGGGCCTTTTTCTCGCCGCCGATCCAGTAGTGAAAGATCACCGACAGGTTGACCAGGCTGAATGCCAGGAACGCGCCGAAGTTGATGAACGAGGTCGAGGTGGTGACGTCGAGTTTCAGCGCCAGCAAGGCCACCGCCGCGCACAGCAGAATGCTGTTGACCGGCGTGCCGAAGCGCACGTGCAAGGTGCCGAAAAACGACTTCGGCAAGACGCCGTCGCGGCCCATGGCAAACAGCAGGCGCGAACCGCTGGCCTGGGCCGACAGCCCCGAGGCGAACTGACCGACGATCAGGCCGATGAGAAAGATCGAGACGAACAGATCGCCGCCAATGTTGCGCGCGATTTCATAGGCAGCCGAATCGACGCTGTCGAACTGGAACGACGGATGGGCGATCTGCACAAAGTACGAAACGCCGACGAAGATCAGGCCGCCGATCAAAGTGATCAGCATGATCGCCCGGGGAATGGTCCGGCGTGGATCGCGGGTTTCTTCGGTCAGGGTGCTGACCGCGTCAAAGCCGAGGAAGGAATAGCAGGCGATCGCGGCGCCGCTCATGATCAGCGGCATCTGCATATCGCCGTTGAAGAACGGTTTGATCGACCACAGCGGCGTACTCCCATCGCCGCCGATGTAGTGCACGCATAGCGCAACGAAGGCGATCAACACGAGGAACTGCACCAGCATCAGCAAGGCGTTGATACCGTTAGCCAGTTTCAGCCCGACGATGTTGATCGCACTGGTGATGCCGATGAACGCCAGCACCCAGATCCACTGCGGGATCGACGGGAACGCCGAGGCCAGATAAGCCGCGCCGATCAACCAGATCGCCATCGGCAGAAACAGGTAATCGAGCAACACCGCCCAGCCGGCAATGAAACCGAGTTTCGGGCTGATTGCCTTGCGCACGTAGCTGTAGGCCGAGCCCGCCACCGGGAAAGCGGCGGCCATGCGTCCGTAACTCATCGCGGTGAAGAACATTGCCACCAGCGCCGCCAGGTAGGCCGCCGGCACCATGCCGGCGGTGGACTGGGCGAGGATGCCGAAAGTGCCGAGGACAATGATCGGCGTCATGTAGGCGATGCCGAACAGCACCACCGACCCTAGCGAAAGGGTGCGTTGCAAACGAGCCATGGGCGACTTACTCCGAATGTTATTGGATTTATGGCAGAGCCGGGTTCGGCGAAAATTTCGGGTGTGGCTTAGTAGTTTTTTGTTGTTTGAGCGGGCCTCTTCGCGGGCAAGCCCGCTCCCACAGTGTCGGTGGTGAACACAGATTTTTTGCTCGTAGCAAACCCCTGTGGGAGCGAGCCTGCTCGCGAAAGCGTCAGCCCGAGCGGCACAGCATTCGGATCACCGCACAGGAATCAGCAGCTCTCGCAATCCACAAGCCTGCTGCTCCACCACCTCCCCGGCAACTTCAAACGCTGATCATCCAGATAGCGATAATCCTTGCGCGCGATTTCCAGTTGCGCGAAATCCAGCTCGACCCTGAACTGCTCTTCTTCGCGCCCAGCCTCGAACAGCAGCGTCCCCAGCGGATCGACCAGCGCGCTGCCGCCGGCAAACACCAGGCCGTCATCCCCTGCATCAACGCGATTGACCATCAGCGCAAACGCCTGGTTTTCCTGGGCGCGGGCCATGATCGCGGTGCGGTGGGTCGGGCCGTACGGGTCCATATTGCCGTTGGTGACGATGAGCAATTCCACGCCAAGTTGCGCCAGGGCACGGGCGGTTTCCGGGAACTCGATGTCGTAGCAGATCAACAGGCCGACGCGTACGCCGTTCCATACGCAGGTGGCGTAGCGGTCGCCGGCTTCGAACACGCCGCGATCCGAAGCCCACAGGTGGGTCTTGCGGTACTTCAGAGCGATGCCTTCGGGGGTAATCAGCAGCGTCGTGTTGTAGAAGCGCCCGTTGTCGTTCTCGGCAATGCCGATCACCACGGCGATGTTCTTCTCACGCGCTGCAGCGAGCACCGTGCTGACGGTCGGGCCGTCTAGCGGTTCGGCGACCTGGGTCACGGTTTTGGCGTTGGGGAAGCCCATCAGGTGGGTTTCCGGGAACACGATCATCTGCGTGTCGGCCGCGCAGGCAGCAATCGCCGCCAGTGCGCGTTCCAGGTTGTAAGCCGTGTCGTTGTCACGGCCCGCCAATTGGGCGAGTTCTACTTTCATGGGTATCCCTTGTTCTCTGCGCCGGGCCTTGAAGGATTGCCCGGTGCCTGTCTGTGGGCCAGTATGCGCAGCAAGCAACCGGCCAGGGAATCACGCGGCCGGGGTAACCCGATAGGGGTAGATCGATGACACTTTCGTTGAATGACATCACTTGGCACCGCGCCGTCGGGCAACTGATCGACGCGCTCGACAAGCCGAATTTCTGGGCGCAACTGCTGCGTTTGCTCGAGCAGTACGTAGCGTTCGATAGCTGGGTGGTGCTGCTGTTCAGCGCCGATCAGCACCCGCAGGTCTTCGCCGAATGCCCCGGCGAGGACGGCAGCCCGGACCCGCTGTTCCAGGATTATCTACGCGGTCTGTACCTGCTTGACCCGTTTTACATCGCCTGCCGCGAGCAGTCGCGCACCGGCCTGTATCGCCTCTCGGAAGTCGCGCCGGAGCATTTCGAGCTGACCGAGTACTACCAGCGATACTTTCGTCTGAATGTGGTGGCCGACGAAATCCAGTTCAATTGCCAGCTCGAAGGCGAGCGCACGCTGTGCCTGTCGCTGGGCAGTGAAAAACGTTTCACTGGAGAGCAGATCGCTTTGCTGTCTTTGATTCAACCATGGGTGCTCGGCCTGTTGCGCCAACGTCTGCCGTACGAAATCAACGAAACCGTGGCCCTCGCCGTCGCACCTGCGCAGGCAGACTGGCGGGTGCAACTGGAAGCGTCGGTGCAACAGCTCAAAGGCGCACAACTGACCGCGCGGGAACTGGATGTGGGGCGCTTGATGCTCAGCGGTTGTTCGAGCAAAGAAATCGCCCGTAAGCTGGAAATCTCCGTGGAAACCGTGAAAGTCCATAAGAAACACATGTACAGCAAGCTGGGGATCAAATCCCAGTCCGAGCTGTTTTCGATTTTTCTACAGGCGCAGAACGCCTGAAACAGTGTGATTCACGCTTTTTGTGGGAGCGAGCCTGCTCGCGAATGCGTCGGGTCAGAAAATAATTTTTCTACTGACAGGTCGCTTTCGCGAGCCGGCTCGCTCCCACAGGGATGTGTGCCGTTGCACAAAATTGAGTCCGAACCAAGGAAACCGTATGAGCCTGTCGCTGCTGAGCCGCTACGCCTTCTTTGCCGTCTGTGTGATTTTCACTCTCGCCAGCCTGCCCTTCCTCGAACATGACTGGCTGTGGCCGATCACCGCCGTCACCGCGGTGCTGAGCCTGCTCGGCGTGTTTGACCTGCTGCAGACGCGCCATGCAGTGCGCCGCAATTATCCGATTCTGGGCAATATCCGTTATCTGGTCGAAGGTATCCGCCCGGAGATTCGCCAGTACCTGCTCGAATCCGACAGTGATGCCCTGCCCTTCTCCCGCGCCCAGCGTTCGCTGGTGTACTCGCGCGCGAAAAACGAAACCGCCGACAAACCGTTTGGCACGCTGATCGACGTCTATCAGTCCGGCTTCGAATTCATCGGCCACTCGATGCGCCCGGCGCCGTTGAGTGACCCGACCGGTTTCCGTGTCACTGTCGGCGGGCCGCAGTGCACGCAGCCATACTCGGCGTCGATCTTCAATATCTCGGCGATGAGCTTCGGCTCACTCAGCGCCAATGCCATCCGCGCCTTGAATCAGGGTGCCAAGCTTGGCAACTTCGCCCACGACACCGGTGAAGGCAGCATCAGCCCGTATCACCGCGAGCACGGCGGCGACCTGACCTGGGAACTGGGCAGCGGCTACTTCGGCTGTCGCACCAGCGACGGCCGTTTCGACCCGGAGCGCTTCGCCGTGCAGGCACAGAACCCGCAAGTGCGCATGATCGAAATCAAGATGAGCCAGGGCGCCAAACCCGGCCACGGCGGTATCCTGCCCAAGCACAAGGTCACCAAAGAAATCGCAGAGACCCGCGGCATCCTGATGGGCGAGGACTGCGTTTCGCCGTCGCGCCACAGTGCGTTTTCCACGCCGATCGAAATGATGCAGTTCATCCAGCAACTGCGTGAGCTGTCCGGTGGCAAACCGGTGGGCTTCAAGTTCTGCCTCGGCCATCCGTGGGAATTCATGGGGATCGCCAAGGCCATGCTGGAAACCGGCATTCTTCCGGACTTCATCGTCGTTGATGGCAAGGAAGGCGGCACTGGCGCGGCGCCGGTCGAGTTCACCGACCACATCGGTGTACCGATGCGCGAGGGCCTGCTGTTCGTCCATAACACGCTGGTCGGCCTCAACCTGCGCGACAAGATCAAACTCGGCGCCAGCGGCAAGATCGTCAGCGCCTTCGACATCGCCAGCGTGTTGGCCATCGGCGCTGACTGGGCCAACTCCGCACGCGGCTTCATGTTCGCCATTGGCTGCATCCAATCGCAAAGCTGCCACACCAACAAATGCCCGACCGGCGTCGCCACTCAGGACGCCCTGCGCCAACGCGCCTTGGTGGTGCCGGACAAAGCCCAGCGCGTCTACAACTTCCATCGCAGCACACTCAAAGCGCTGGCAGAAATGCTCGCTGCCGCCGGGCTTGATCATCCTTCGCAACTGTCGGCCAAGCATCTGGTTCGTCGCATGTCGGCGACCGAGATCAAGTTGTTCTCGCAGCTGCATGTGTTTCTGAAACCGGGGGAACTGCTTACCGGCGAAGTGAATGGCGAGTTCTATTCGCGGATGTGGCAGATGGCGCGGGCGGACAGTTTTGAGCCGCAGGAAGTGGTAGCGGCGTAAGACTGGCGATCAGCTCGCGTGAACCAAAAAGCCCCGATCTTGCGACCGGGGCTTTGTGGTTTTCAGGCGTCAGGATTCAAGAAACCGAACGCACCGAACCTTGCGACACTTGCGTCGGCTGCAACTTGAACACGTAAAACAACACCGTCAGCAACACCAGAAACGCCGGCCCGACATACAGTGCCACGCGGGTGTCGGGGAAGTACGCCATCAGGCCGACCACCAACACCAGAAACGCCAGGGCGAAATACGAACTGACCGGGTACAGCCACATCTTGTACTTGAGGCCGGCACGTTCGCTGGCGCTCAGGCCTTTGCGAAATTTCAGTTGCGCCAGCAGGATCATCACCCAGGTCCAGATCGCACCGAAGGTCGCGATCGAGGTGACCCAGACGAAGACTTTTTCCGGCACCAGATAGTTGAGCACTACACCCAACAGCAACACCGCAATCGACAGCAACAACGCGCGGCGCGGCACGCCGTTGTTCGAGGTCTTGGCGAAACCGGCCGGGGCCTGGCCGTTCTGCGCCAGGCTGTAGAGCATGCGGCCGGTGCTGAAGATGCCGCCATTGCATGACGACAGCGCCGCCGTAATCACCACGAAGTTGATGATGCCAGCCGCGGTCTTGATGCCCAGACGCTCGAAGGTCATCACGAACGGGCTGCCCTGGGTGCCGATTTCATTCCACGGGTAGATCGACAGGATGACGAACAGCGCACCGACGTAGAACAGCAGGATCCGCCAGAACACCGAGCCGATCGCGTCGGGAATGGTCTTTTGCGGATTCTTCGCTTCACCGGCGGTCAGGCCGATCATTTCCACGCCGAGGTAGGCGAACATGACCATTTGCAGCGACATCAGCACGCCGGTTACGCCGTTGGGCATGAAACCGCCGTGGGCCCACAGGTTGGAGATGCCCAGTGCCACACCGTCGTTGCCGAAACCGAAGGCGATGATGCCGACGCCGCCGATGACCATGGCGATGATGGTGACGATCTTGATCAGGGCGAACCAGAATTCGAATTCGCCGAAGGCTTTCACCGCGATCAGGTTGATCGAGCCCATGCTGATCAGCGCCGCCAGGGCCCAGATCCAGCGCGGCACATCCGGGAACCAGATGCCCATGTAGACCGCCACCGCAGTGATTTCCGCGACACACGTCACCAGCCACAGGAACCAGTAGTTCCAGCCGGTGAGAAAGCCGGCCAGCGGCCCGAGGTAATCCTGCGCGTAGCGGCTGAACGAGCCGGCCACCGGGTTATGCACGGCCATTTCGCCGAGCGCGCGCATGATCACCAGGATCGCCAGACCGCCAAGAATGTAAGACAGCATGATCGCCGGGCCGGCCATTTCGATGGCTTTGGCCGAACCGAGAAACAGACCGACGCCGATACAGGCACCGAGCGCCATCAGGCGGATATGCCGTTCGCCGAGTTCACGTTTGAGCGGACCGCCCGAAGCGGTGTCGCCGTACGGCTGAGGATTGCCAACTGGCATAGGGGTACAACCTCGTCTTGTTATTGGATATGACCACCGGGTTTCGAAGCGTCGGCCGATAGGCCTTGGCTGGGCAGGAAACCGCGTCGGCTTCGTGGGCAGACGCGTCTCGCAGGGCGGGCCTGAAAGATCAGCGGGGCGTGCAGTATAAAAAGCTCAGGGCAGGATTTTTCACTCTAAAAGTCACAACATTCAGCGACAACTCTCGGCAATTGTGGGTTCCGCGGAGAGGCATTACCTGCATTACGTAGGAAAAGTCGCCACTGAAAAAGCCGCGAAGTATTGCACAGCGATGGTGCAGCGTCATGTTTCAGCCCTAGGGCATTTGATCCACTGTGTGATGTCTCGCCTCGCTTGATCACGGATAAATCGCCGACGGATTCAGAAATTTCACTCAACAGTTGCAGCGCCGACCGGGGCGGCCAACCACTAACCTTTGAAAAAGCCAGGAGCACATGCAAGGAAGCTCACCTGCCAGTCCGTCCCAACTCCCACCGTCTGCGCCAAGGTCGTTTCTCGGAAAACGGTCGTGCCTACTTCATCACCTCAGTCATCCACGAACGCCAGCCCGTATTTGCAGATTGGCAGGCCGGCCGATTACTGGTTGCCGAACTGCGCCGGGCTCATGAGCAAGGAGTCGCGCAATCCATCGCCTGGGTTGTCATGCCTGACCACTTTCATTGGCTGATGCAATTGCAACGCGGCTCACTTGGTGAAGTCATTGGCGGTGTAAAGGCTCGCTGTACGCATGCGGTTAACAGAAAAACCGGACGTCACGGACCGCTGTGGCAAACCGGCTACCACGACCGTGCGATCCGTGACGGCGAGGACCTGGAGCCCTTCGCCCGCTACATCATCAATAATTCCTTGCGAGCCGGGCTGGTCGATAACCTCGGTGACTACCCGCTTTGGGATGCCTGCTGGCTCTGAGCGCAATAGTGCTATGGAATAGGTGGATTTCTTCCTCACACAGACAAACTCCCGGGATGTGAACAGCCTCTTTGTGGCGAGGGGATTTATCCCCCGCTCGACTGCGCAGCAGGCGCAACTTCCTTACACGCGGTGTGCCTGTAGAAACCGTGTTGGCAGGTTTTGGGGCTGCTTCGCAGCCCAACGGGGATGAATCCCCTCGCCACAGGGAATCCCTGCAAGACTGATAAATCTGCTAGCCACAGGGAGTCCATTGCTCGCACAGACACATCATGGGGATGTGAACAGTCTCTTTGTGGTGAGGGATTTATCCCCGCTCGGCTGCGCAGCAGTCGCCACTTCCTCACACGCGGTGTGCCTGTAGTAACCGTGGAGGCAGGTTTTGGGGCCGCTTCGCGGCCCAACGGGGATGAATCCCCTCGCCACAGGGAGTCCCTGCAAGACTGATAAATCTGCTAGCCACAGGGAGTCCATTGCTCGCACAGACACATCATGGGGATGTGAACAGTCTCTTTGTGGTGAGGGGATTTATCCCCGCTCGGCTGCGAAGCAGGCGCACCTTGCTCAAACGCGGTGTGCCTGTAGAAACCGTGTTGGCAGGTTTTGGGGCCGCTTCGCAGCCCAACGGGGATGAATCCCCTCGCCACAGGGAATCCCTGCATGACTGATAAATCTGCTAGCCACAGGGAGTCCATTGCTCGCACAGACACATCATGGGGATGTGAACAATCTC
Organism: Pseudomonas sp. B21_DOA; assembly: GCA_030544685.1. Lineage (NCBI taxonomy): Bacteria > Pseudomonadati > Pseudomonadota > Gammaproteobacteria > Pseudomonadales > Pseudomonadaceae > Pseudomonas > Pseudomonas sp. B21_DOA. The sequence goes on from CP086683.1 coordinate 5,692,038, forward strand.
TCTGTGGTGAGGGGATTTATCCCCGCTCGGCTGCGCAGCAGGCGCAATTTCCTCACACGCGGTGGGCCTGTAGAAACCGTGTTGGCAGGTTTTGGTGCCGGTTCGCGGCCCAACGGGGATGAATCCCCTCGCCACAGTGTTTGTTCCAGTTTTATTCAGATAAAGCGCAGGCTCCGCTCTTCACATTTTTTTCACCGGCTCCAACCACCGTCTAAGCTTCAGACAAGTCCGATCAATCTGCGTGAATGGATCAGTCGACTATGGGCGCTTTGTGGCAAACCGATTCGAGTAAAACCGTGGTTCCGACTGAACGTGTGGATGAAGCGCCTGTCCCTGAAAAACCCCGCCGCAGCCGGCACGGGTGGAAGGCTTTCTGGTTGTTGCTGGTGATCATCGCGGTGGTGGTGGGACTTGCCGCATCCAAGGAAATGCGCACCTCGCGTTTTCAGGCGCGGGAGCTGAGTCAGTACGCCGCTTCGCTGACCTACAGGCTCGAGCCCGGCCCCAGCGAAGCGATCCACTATCCGGGCAACGGTCCTTTCGATCTGCGTCTGGGTTACAGCTCACTCGACGAATTCCTGCCGCGCCTGCTCAAGCGCAACTATGTGATCACCGAGCAGACGCGCTTCTCCCTGCCCTGCTCGGTTACACCGACAAAGGCCTGTTCGTGCCGTATTCGGAAAAGATTCAGGCCGGGCTGTCGATCGCCGATTGCCGAGGCGCGCCGCTGTATCGGTACAACTATCCGCAGCAACTGTATGCCGACTTCGCAGCGATTCCGCCGGTGGTGGTCAGCAGTCTGCTGTTCATCGAAAACCGTTTCCTTCTCGACCCGAAACAGCCGCTGGCCAACCCGGCGGTGGACTGGCCGCGCTTCGGCATGGCGGCGTGGTCGCAAGTGGCGAAGCTGCTGCACCTGCCCGGGCAATCGGCCGGTGGCAGCACCCTGGCGACGCAACTGGAAAAGTATCGCCATTCGCCCGACGGCCTGACCGTGTCCGGCGCGGAGAAGATCCGCCAGATGATTTCTGCCAGCGTGCGCGCTTATCAGGACGGCCCGGAGACGCTTGGCGCGCGGCAGAACATCGTCCGCGATTACCTCAACAGCGTGCCGCTCTCGGCAGTGCCCGGCCACGGCGAAGTGCACGGCATGGCTGAAGGCTTGCGCGTCTGGTACGGCAGCGATTTCAACAAGGCCAATGAACAGCTGAACAGCCCGGCGACCGACCCGCAGACCATGGCCGCCAAGGGGCTGGCCCTGCGTGAAATGCTCTCGCTGATGATCGCCCAGCGTCGTCCTTCTCACTACCTGACCAAGGGTCGCGACGAATTGGCCAACCTCACCGACAGCCATCTGCGTCTGCTCAAACAGAACGGCGTGATCGACAGTGCCTTGGCTGACGCCGCGCTGGCGAGTACCGTGTCGTATCGCGACTGGCAGACTCAGCCAACGATGCAGCCGATCGAAACCAACAAAGGCATCAGCGTCGCCCGCAGTCGCCTGGCGAGCATGCTCAACCGGCCGCTGTACGACCTCGATCGCCTCGACCTGTCGGCCACCAGCACCTTGCAGGGCGATCTGCAAACCCAGGCCACTGCCTATCTGAAAAAACTCGCCGACCCGGCCTACGCCGCCGAAATCGGCCTGCTTGGTGAACGCCTGCTGACGCCGACCAGCACCACGCAAGTGCGCTACAGCTTCACCCTGTTCGAACTGACGCCGGACGGCTCACGGGTGCGCGTGCAGACCGACAGCACCGATCAACCGTTCGACATCAACGAAGGCAGCAAACTCGAACTGGGTTCCACGGCAAAAATGCGCGTGCTGACCACCTATCTGCAGATCATCGCCGAGCTGCACGACAAGTACGGCGCGATGAGCGTGGCGCAATTGAAGAAGGTCGAAGTGCCGGAGCAGGACCGCCTCAGCCAGTGGGTCGTCGATTACCTGATCCAGAACAAGGATCACGACCTGTCGAAGCTGCTCAGCGCTGCGCTGGATCGCAAGTATTCGGCGAGCCCCGGCGAAGCGTTTTTTACCGGTGGCGGTCTGCACACCTTCCATAACTTCCGCAAAGAGGACAACGGGCGCCTGCCGACTTTGCGCGATTCGTTGCGCGAGTCGATCAACCTGCCGTTCATTCGCCTGATGCGTGACATCGTCCGTTACACAACCTACTCAGGGCCCAATGCCGAGTTGCTCAAGGATGATCGCGACCCGCGCCGTCAGGAATACCTGGCCAGTTTTGCCGACCGCGAAGGCACCTCGTTCCTGCTCAAGTTCTGGAAAAAGTACAAAAACAAGGACACCCAGGCACGTCTGGAAACTTTCCTCGACAGCATCCGGCCGACGCCGATTCGCATGGCGGCGGTGCACCGTTATCTGTTGCCCGACGCCAGCCAGGAAGATTTCAACAGCTTTGTTCGCGCACACCTCAAAGGCGCCAAGCTCAAGGAGAAGCTTACCGATGATCGCCTGATCCGCCTCTACGATGCCTACGGCCCCGGCAGTTACGATCTGCCTGACCAAGGCTTCATCGCCAAGGTGCATCCGCTGGACTTGTGGATGATGGGCTACCTGCTGCATCACCCGGAGGCGACTTTCAGTGAGATCGTCAAGGCCAGCCATTTCGAGCGTCAGGAAGTCTACAGCTGGCTGTTCAAGAGCCGGCACAAAGGCGCGCGCGACAGTCGCATTCGCACCATGCTCGAGATCGAAGCGTTCCTCGACATTCACCAGCGCTGGCAGAAAGTCGGCTACCCGTTCGATCACCTCGTGCCGTCGCTGGCCACCGCCATCGGCAGCTCCGGGGATCGCCCCGCCGCCCTCGCCGAGCTGATCGGCACCATCCTCAACGACGGCGTGCGCATGCCGACGCTGCGCATCGACAGCCTGCATTTCGCTGCCGGCACACCCTATGAAACGAAACTGGTCAACGATCCGCACGTCGGCAAACGGGTAATGCCGGTGGAGGTGGCCCGAGCCATGCGCGAGGCACTGTCGCAAGTGGTCGATGCCGGTACCGCAAAACGTGTGTCCGGCAGTTTCAAATTGCCCGACGGCACACCGCTGGCGATGGGTGGCAAAACCGGTACCGGCGACAACCGCATTGCCGCGATTGGCTCCGGTGGGCGGATCATCAGTTCGAAGTCGATCAACCGCACCGCGACGTTTGTGTTCTACATCGGCGATCACCATTTCGGCACCCTGACCGCGTTCGTTCCGGGGCGCTCGGCGGAAAACTTCAAGTTCACCTCGGCCCTGCCCACACAGGTGCTCAAGGGCATGGCGCCGATTCTCACGCCGCATTTGCAACCGGGCAGCGATTCGCAATGCCGCCCTGCGCAAAACACCGATGTGGCGCTGGTCGAGCACGGTCAGCGCAGCTTGAGGTAACAAAGCGTGTCGGGGTAAACGCTTCAGGGTGAGGTTTTTTTACTTTCGCAGGTGGTAACCCTGCATTTTTCCGATTCGAATTTTCGTCGGGTTACGGCGCTGGAACGCCGTTTGCCTCCCGTTCTTTGAACTTTTGTTTTGCCCCGTCGTGGGTAGGCTGATCATTCCTCAACCAATCAAGGATGATTGCCATGCCCTCTCTCCCGTGCCGGATGACAACCCAGACCAAGGGCGCCACTACGAATTCATCAAATCCGCCGTCAGTACTCCGTTCAAGACCGCAACCGTCAGTCGCGCCGAAGCGCTGGCCGCCACGCCTTTCAATATCGAGCCGTGGTACCAGACAGCCTCTGCCAAGGATCAGCAACGGCTCGCCGCCGCCAATCTCAAGGCGTGGGGCTCGCAGAACGCGGTTGATCACCTGCTGGCGAAAATCGACCTGTACACCTTCGCCGAACCCTTGCTCAAGGCAAAAATAAAAGCGGTGTACGGGATCGAACCGGATGTCAAAACCACCTGGCTGCGCCTGTACATTCCGGCAGCCACGCCCTGGTATGCGCTTGACCTTTCTGCTGGCGCCGTCACACGTACGGTATCGCTGCTGGACGCCGCGCTGCACAACTTTGCCAGCACGGAAATTGCCGGGCCCGACTCGCAATACATCAGCCAGCCCGACGCGCGTGATCTGTTCGATGTTTTGCCGCTCCGGCACAAGATGTCGATTCAACAGTTCCAGACGCTGTGTCGCGAGCTGGACCTGGGTGCGCAGTACCAAAAGCATCTGGAAGGCACGCTGTTGCCAGCCCAGCCGCTGGCCGAAAGTCTGCTGCGCTACCAGGTGTTGCAAAGCCAGAAGGACGCCCTTGTCGTCGCGGCGCACATGGCGCTGATCAGGGGCGACATCGAGGACGATGCACACAAAAGGTGCTGCGCCTGGCCACCAGCAAATTCTCGTCCCCTGGCACACAGCGGCCGGTTCGCTGGTATGACCTGTCGCTGCTCGACCAGCCGATGACCGGGATCATGCTGTTGCCACACGGTGCCAGCGACGCTGCCGGTGCAAGACCCGTGATCGCCTATGTGCCACACGATCCGGATCATCCGCTGAAGCAATACGACTCGCTCAAGGCATTCGGCAGCGAACTGCTCCGACAACTGCGCGAGGATCGCTTGTGCCCTGCGACGCGACAGACGTATCGCCAGTTCTTCAGTCAATTCATCGACCAGCAACAGCGCGGACATTTCTTTGCCGAGCTGGAACAACGCCTGTTCGTCGTCAGGTATCACCCGCCTGAAAGCTCGACCGACCAACGCCCGCCATGGCGCAAGGACCCGGTGGACAGCCCGAATCTGCGGCTCGCTGAGACCCGCCTGCTCGGTGATTACTGGCAACACGCTTATCTACGCAAACTCGACAAGATTCTCAATGACGGCCGCGAGATCGCCGTGTCCACCGCTGACACCGACAGCCAGGCGCGTTGGGCGTGGTGGGACAACTTCAAGAAAATCGTTTCGGACATTTTCAACGTCGCGCTGCTGATTGCCACACCGTTCGTGCCCGGTCTCGGCGAACTGATGCTCGCCTACAGCGCGTATCAACTGACTCGGGAAGTGGTCGAAGGCGTGGTCGATCTGGTACAGGGCCAGCAAATCGAGGCAGCCGAACACATCATCGGTGTGGTGAGCAGCGTGATTCAGCTGGCGGCATTCGGCGCCGGTGCGCAAATCGGCAGTGCCTTCAAACTCAAGCTGTCACCGTTGGTCGAGGCTATGAAGCCGGTGAAACTGCCCGATGGCAAAGCCTCGTTGTGGCACCCGGATCTTGCGCCTTACGAGCAAAACGACCTGCAACTGGCCGCTTCATCGAAACCCGACCCGCATGGCCTGCATCAGTTGGGCAGCCAAACCGTTCTGCCGCTGGAGGGCAAGCTCTACAGCGTCGAAAAAGCGCTCAGTCATCAATCTGCAAACGTTCACCGCATCAAGCATCCGCAGCGAGCCAACGCGTATAAACCGATCCTCGAACACAACGCACAGGGCGCCTGGCGGCACGAGGCGGAGAACCCGCTCGACTGGCACGACAGCGCCTTGATGCCGCGCCTGGGTCACAACGTCGAGCGTTTTTCCGCGACCGAACTGGAGCAGATCCGCGCCAGCAGCGGCACCGCTCACGATGAGCTGCGCGCCATGCATGACAGCAGCAGCGCGCCGCCGCCGTTGCTGACCGATTCGCTCAAGCGCTTCACCGCCCGCGCGGACGTGGGCCTCGCCAGCGCGGACATTCGCGCCGGGCGCCCGCTCAAACCACCCGCCGACTGGTTCGAACCGATCGCTACCAGCTTGCCGGGCTGGCCCGGTCGGCGCGCGATCAAAGTGACTTACGAGCAGGTGGAAGGCTACTCGCGCCAATACGGCGATCCCTCCGCAGGCGAAGCCGACACCCTGACCATCAGCCAGGCGGATCTCAATGCCGGCCGCTTGCCCGAACGTCTGAATGATTTCCTCAACGAGGGCGAAATGCGCGCGCTGCTCAAGCGCGACGTGCCGGCGATCGCCCGTCCGCAGGCCCTTCGCGACTTGCTCGCCGAGGCGGTAGAGTCCGGCCGCGATGACATTGCCAGACGCTTCTATCAGGCCGCCGACCGACCGCGAACACGCAAGGTTCGTATCATCAGGCAGCGTTTTCCCGAGTTGCCGCTGCCCTTGGCGGAAAAGCTGCTGAGCGATGCCAGCCCGGCTGAATTGCAGCGCATCGGCGACGAGCATCGCTTGCCGCTGCGCCTGAAACATCAGGCCCGCGAACTCGATTTCGAAGCCTCGGCCAGCCGCGCCTATGACGGTTTCTACCGCGACACCCCACCCACACCGATGACCGAACGGCTGGCGCTGAGCACTTTGCGCAAATACACGGACGCCTTCGGCCACCTGCGAATCGAAGTGCGCGACGGCACCCCTGCAGGACCGTTGCGTTGTGAGCTCGGCCCGGATGACGCGACCACCATCAGACGTTTGATCAGAGACGAGCATGGCCGTTACGAAGTGCTCGACGCCAACAATCTCAAGCTGCACGGCGCCGACGATTTCTACGAAGCGATTTTGCGCGCCTTGCCGGATGAAACACTGTCTGAGGTGGGCTACAGGCGCGGCCAGGGCCGGCCGTTCAAACTATGGTTGATGGAGCTGGCGCAAGCGCCAGCCGACCGCCGCACGGCATTGGCCGAACCGCCGATTCAGCGAGCCGTGAGCATCGAAACCGAAACACTGGTGCGCGGCTGGCCCCGCCTTTTTCGGCGCTCGACACCTGAAGAAAGGATCAAGGACCTCTATCCGAAGATGAGCCCCCGGGAAGTCAGCGCATTTGTTGAGGCACTCAAGCGCAAGGGCGAACCGGTCGAGGCCATCGCGAGCCTTGAAAACGACCGAACGCAGTTGCACAACGAATTGCAGCGCTGGCGGGAAAGCTACCCTGCCGGCGTGGATGCCAACGGTGAACCCATTTACGGCGCTTCTGCGGATTTCATGCAAAAAGGCGGGCGGCACATCGAGGAGCGCCTGATCGAATGTTTTGATCGCCAGGGTGAAATCTTCGGCGAACGCAGCGTGCATCCCGACCAGGGTTACACGCTGGATTTATCTTCGACCATCGCCCGCCCGGAACTGGAACGCTGGTGGCAAACGCTGTACCAACGCCCCGGGATGAAAAAGTATTTCGATCGCATCACGGCGTTGAATCTCGACCGGGCGCGCCTGTCGCCGGACCCCAGCGTGCTGCTGAGCCACTTCCCCAACCTGCGCCAACTGAGCGCTCGCCAATGCGATTTGCGCGAACTGCCGTCCGTAACCGGACTGATGGCCAACCTGGAGGAGCTGGATCTGGCCGACAACCGCATCACGCTGAATGCCGAAGCCAACCGGCAATTGGGCCGATTGACCCGACTGCGCACCCTGAACCTCAACGGCAACCCACTGGACCTGCCGCCCGATGTCAGCGCGATGAATCACTTGGCGCGCCTGCACCTGGCCAATTCGCGTATCCAGACCTGGCCCGAAGGTCTGTTCACTGTCGACTCAGTGGCCAAACCACGCCCGCGCAGCCTGATGCTGGATTTGCGTGGCGCGCCCCTCGACACCTTGCCGACGGTCAGAGCCGGGTCTGATCAGGCCTTTGTGCTCAGTCGGGCTCGCTTCGATCAGACACGGCTGAGCAACGAAGACCGGGTGCGCTTAGGCGAGTACCGGACCTCTACCGGCCTGTCTTTTGTACAGGATTATTCCCCGCGGCGGACGACGAACTCAGCTACTGGAGCCGTTTTCCCAAGGACGCCCCCGGTACGGGACCGGGTCCGTCAGGCGCGCTCAGCACCTGGCGCAAGGAGTCCTGGTATGACCTGATCGCAGAGCCCGATTCCGCCGGTTTTTTCAGCGTGATTCGCAAACAGCGCGAGAGTGCCGACTACCGCACCGATGCAGGTCGCCGGCGACTGACCCGGCGGGTCTGGGAAATGGTCGATGCCGTTGCCGTCGATTCGAAGCTGCGCGAAACGTTGTTCAAGCAGATTGTCTCCCCGAAGATTGCGGCGATCTCGGCGCGCAATTGTTCAACTCGCTGGGCATGAAAGTATTGGTATCCAAGGCCTACACAGAGTCGACTTCACCCGCAGTGCTGGAAGACCGTCTCGTGCGTCTGGCGCGCGGTGCGGCACGCCTGAATCGCGTCAGCGATGAAGCGGCGTTCGAGTACAAGACCCAGGAGGCGCTCAATAAGAGCGACCCGAGCATCCCGGCGCCGGATGAAGTTGAAGTCCATCTGGCCTACGAGACCGGTCTGGCTGAGCGCCTGCAACTGCCCTGGCAAACCGACGACATGCTGTACCGCAAGCGCTCGGGGGTGACGCATGAAAAACTCGACGCTGCCTACGCCACGATCACCGAGGGTGAAGCCGGCGATGGCCTGGTCAACGGAATGATCAGCCTGGGGTCGGATAATTTCTGGGAAAACCATTTGCTGAAAACGTACCCGGAGCAATACGCAGAAAATAATCGGCTATATGATCGCCAGGGCGAGCAACTCGATGAGCTCAAGGACGCTAAGGCCGAGTGGGCCAATCCGACCGCACGGACGAACATGCACGCACTGACTCGCCGCATCCAGACCCTGGCAGAAGCACTGGGCATCCCTGCCGACGGCGACCTGTTCGACGACGCACCGCTGAGCGAGGAACGCTATCTGGAGTTGTATGACGGCATCGCGTACAAACGCCGCGAACTGTCCCGGCGCCTGACGCGTGAGGCGATGGTCAAAGCCGGCCTGTGATTGTTTTCTGACGCGATTCGGCCAGCGCCGCTCGAGGTCTGGCCGATGGTTGTGGCCTAGTGCACTTCGGAATCCCAGATCACCGTGATGTTGCCCTTGTAGGGTTTGTCACCGGCGTTATCGATGAGCCAGTTGGTGTATTGCTCCGCCACTTCGAAGTGCAACGTGCCCGGTTTGCGGTCAACGTAAATGCCAGGCTGAAAGGGTGCGGTCGCCGTGCGGCCCAACGGCACGTTACGCACCGGGCGTCCGGCGCTGTCGGTCAATCCGTGGGGCAGGCTGACGCTGACGTCGACCGCGCCGGCATAGCCCGTCTCGCGGTTCATGATGGCGCAGCCATCGCCGAATCCAAGATCATGCTCGCACTCGAGTTTCATGGTGAATTTCGACGAAGCCGAGATGTTGAATGTCTGGTCGCGATACAGCCGCGTCGGCCGCCGTCCGCTCTCCAGCCAGCCCTGCCAGCCACCTCGAGGTTCCAGCAAGACATGGTTGCCGCCGGGCGGGATATCGACTTTGAGGGTGTGTTGCACGTCGAGGACAAAATCCAGAGTGATGCTGCCGTCGTCGGGCCTCATCATTGATCCCAGCTGGAAATCGCCGGTAGGCCCGACGGTGTAGGCGATTGATCCGGTATACAGCCCGCTCGACATACCCAACGGATTGGGCGTTCTCAGCTCATAGGCAAAATCGAGTTTTTCGAAATACATCGCGGGAATGCGGAACGCGGCAGTCTTGGTACAGGAAGCCAGCACCGGCGTATGCCAGAAAAAACGGTAGCTCGTGTCGCTATATCCTGCCAGACCACTTCCGCCGCAGGGTGCCGGGGCATACAGCCAGCCGGTTTGGGAGGTCCAGAGCCGGTCATGCGCCTGCGCGGCGTTGGCGATACCGGTCAGATCCTGCACTCTATGACTCAGGACGAATCTTGAGCCAATGCCAGTAATACGCACCTCGACGATTTCCGTTTCCTGTGTGTCCTCATTGGTCACCGTCAACCGGCGCCAGTCAGCGGGCGCTCGCAGCGAAACATCATCACCGGACACAAGCGCACGATCTGAATCGTGACGCACAGGCAATTCGATGCTGAACATATTATTGGCTGCGCACTTGTCCGGAAAGGAGACACAGTAGCCTCCGTTGGGCGTCTGATTGATAAACAGATTTTTACCCGGCTGCGACGGATCCGGTTGAAACATCGCACGAATCTCCTGATTGACCGCATGCGCTTGAGTCATGCCCAACGCCATCAGTACGCCTACCGCGCTGATCATTTTCTTCAAAGGCTGAGCGGCCCGCCCGTTCGTAGTCATGATTGTCATCCCGCACTCGGTGTGCCGGCGTTGAACATCAGCAACACGTTGCCGTAGTAGTCACCGGGTCGATAGCCTCCGGCCGGTTCGATCGGTTCGATCTTCAGCGCAACACGTTTGCCGGCGGCGGCTTCTTCCCGGGACACCACTTGTCGCGCGATGGCATGTGAACTCAGCTCGACGCCGTTGAAGGTCACGCGCAGTTCGATGATCTCTCCCGGCCGGCCGTTTTCCAGATAAGGATCGAGCAGCAAACGGGCCTCGATCGCACTGCTGTCATGGCGCACATCGAAGTTTTTCTCCACGTTACCCAGCGTTGACGTGGGGTAATCCCAATTCAGGCGCTGGGGCCGGTGAATCCAGTCCGGCTCCGCCGGGATGACGTAAAGGGTCGGCTGGGGATGGTCAGCGACACTTCGAAAGTGTGCTCCTCCCGCGCGCCCCAGGCCTCGGTGCCGGCAACTGCCAGCAGCACGAGGGCGATGCATTGCTTGATCATGTCGGGTACCCGATGCGTCAGTGGTAAAGCGTGTCAGCGGCTGGCGACTTTCAGGGCTTTTCTGTCGGCGCCCTCGATCAGGAAAAAGCGGTATTCGCGGCCTTTCTCCTTGTCGAAGGCGAACGTCTTGCCGGCCAGCACATGGTGTTTGGTGGTCGCGCCGCAGTCGCTTTCCTTGCTCAGCGAACAGCTCTTGAATTCGTCGATGATGAGCACCGTGTTGCCGTTGTTGCGCAATTCATAGCGCGTATCGGTTTCATTGATCGCCGTGTCGAAACGCGCATTTTTCGGGCGCACGAAGAAGATCGTGCCGAACCCGGTCATCACGTTGACCCCCGCCGAGAGCGATTTTTTGTAGTCATCGCGTTCTTCATTGCTGACGACGAAATTGTCCTCCTGCTCCGGCACGACCGGCACGAACCGCACGCGGAAATAGCGCTCGCGATCCCGTTCGCCCATGTACAGCAGGCGCGTGCCCTGCATGCCTTGCGCCGGTACGATCAGCCGCGCCGGGCTGGCCATCAGGCCATTGCGCGAGGCACCGTCGGCGGCATTGACCACGGCAATTTCCTTTGACGTTCCATCCGCCTCGTAGACGATCTCCAGCACGTTGACCTTGACGAACGCCGTGGCGTCACCGCTGTTGAATACCCGTTTGAGGTAGGTACTTTTATCGGCATCCAGGTAGTCGTATACCGTGCCCACATTGATCTGTGGCCCGGCCTGCGCCGTCAGGCAAAACACGCTGAGCAGGCTCAGCAGCAATCCTCGGTTCATCGTTTTCAACTCCACGAATTTGGCAAATGTCCTGACTGCAGCGCTCATACGTCCGAATCCCAGATGATGGTCACATTGCCGCGCAACCTGCCGCTGGCACCGGGTCCGAGCAGGAAGTCGATCGCAGAAGGTGTCATGTCGAAATGCAAGGTGCCGGGCTTGCGATCGACGTACAGGCCTGGCTGGAACGGGCCGGTCCAGCGGTTGAATTGCAACGAATGGCGGTTGACCGACCCGCCCGGGCCGGTGATGCCGGACGGCAGGCTTATGGAAACCAGAACTTCAGTGCTGTTGCCCTCCGGATTGCCCAGCTTGCAGACGTTTCCTCCATAGGAATGGCACAGCAACATGACCTTGAAGCGCGACGACGCCGAGATATAGAACAACTGATCGCGAAAGATCCGCGTCGGCTTGCGCCCGCTTTCCACCCACCGCGCCCAACCGCCCTCGGGTTCAAGGGTGACGTTGTTGCCGCCCGGTGGCAGGTCGACCTTGAGGGTGTGCTGGACGTCGAGGACGAAGTCCAGGGTCAGGCTGCTGTCGTCCGGTCGCATCAACGGCCCGAAATCGAAATCACCCGCCGATCCGATGGTGTAAGTCATGGAGCCGGTATATAGCCCCGAAGACATACCCAATGGATTGGGGGTACGAAGCTCGTAGGCAAAATCGAGCGTATCGTACTCAATGGAAGGGATGTCGAACGCCGCGTATTTCGTGCATGGCGCCTCGACTGGTGTTTTCCAGAAAAAACGATAATGCTCGGGTCCGTACGGCGCATTGCCGCTGAACTGGCAAGGGGCGGTGCATAGACCCAACTCATGTTTGACCAAAGTCTTCGGTGACCTTCAAGTTCGTCGCTCACCCCCGCCAGAACGTAAGCCGGATGGCTGAGGACATACTTGGTCCCGACCCCTGTGATGCGCACTTCAACGATTTCCGATTCCTGAGTATCCGCGTTGATAACTGTCAGTTGGCGCCAGTTGGCCGGTGCCTTCAGCGCAAGGCCATCACCGGGGCGCATACTTCTGGCCGATACGAAACGAGCCGGCAGCTGGATACTGAACATATTGGCTGGCACGCACTGGTCCGGATAACTCGCGCAGTAACCACTGATGGGCGTCTGGTTGAGGAACACGTTCTTGCTCGGCTGAGATGGGTCCGGGCGAAACACCGCACGGATCTCCTGATTGACCGCATGCGCCGCAAACGCCGCTAGCATCAGCGCGAGAGCGCAGCCACCTGTGATGATCTTCATGGCTTCAACCCGCCTTCTGTTCGGTGGTAGTGACATCGGCCAGCGTGTCCGGCGTGCAACGCAGATCACCGATCATCAACACGTTGTTTTCGCTGCGATGGTCGGCCTCGTTGAGGCGGAACTGACACAGCAACTGATTGCCCTGACGTACTTCCAGGGTCGGTGAGCCGGCGTTCATTTCCATCGAGAAGAACCCGTCGACTTCGGTCACGCCACGGCTGGCGTGGTTGATCACGTGATGGCCCTTGAGCGGCTGGCCGCGACCGTCAACCAGACGGCCGAGCACGGTCAGGGTTTTCATCACGCGGATCTGGCGGTACTCAACGCCACCCTTGTTCAAGTGATAACGGGTGCGCGCCGGCTCAATGGTGGCGGCCGGCACGGCGTTGCCTTCGAAATCGAAACTCACCGAGCTGTTCTGATACGCCGTGATCGGAATGAAATTGCGCCCCGGCTTCAACGCAGCACCGCCGCCGCTGTAGTCGTCGGCGCGCAGGACGATGTCCTCGATGTCTGACTCGACGTCGACAATCATCCCGGCACCGCGCACTTCGCTCTGGCTGGTCAGGAGCATTTTCTCGCCGCCGACCACCAGCGTGCTGTCGAGGTTGAGCCCGCCCGTGAAGTTGCCGTTGTAGGAGGAACGCTGGACAAACGCGTCGCCGCTGAGCGCATCGGTGCGGAAATTGGTCAGGCTGGACATGCCCAGGCCGTACGTGTCGGTGAGCGCCGTCACCGAGACGCTTTGCAGCACGTGGTCCTTGAAGTCCCTGCGCCAGCCGAGCGAGGCATTGTTGTCGCGTTTGCCGTCACGGGCGGTGCGCGAGCCAATGCTGCCGGTGAGCTGCTGGCCAGGTGCGCCAAGGGCCAGGTTGATGCTCAGATCAACACCGCGATTGCGCGCATCGCCGCTGCTGAAACTGCCCGGCCGATCAAACAGCGACAGCCGCCAACTGGCATCGCTGCCCAACAGCACGGTGCGCTGGGTCCAGCCCAGATCCACGCCCATGCCTTCGACATTGCCTTCGCTGTGCGACAGCCGCGCGTTCACCGAACTCTTGCTGCTCAGGCGATGGTTGAGTGCCAGCGAGGAGTTACTGGTCTGCCCGACAAACACGTTGCGCGGCCGAATGCGCGTGCCATCGGGCAACGTGTCGTAGGTATTGGTGGTGTCGAGCCAACTGCGGTTGTGGCTGACCACGATACTGCCGGCGCCGTAGTTATAGAGGCTCTGCAGATCGAGACCGGTGCCGTAATCCTCAGTCTTGTAGACGTTGGCGTACAACGTGATGTGATTGGCCAGCGTCCAGTCGATGGAGGTGCCGTACTGCAGTTTTTCGCGGATCTGCCGCGCCGAGGCACCGACAATCACCCGTGGGTGCAGCAGGTAGTTCACCGACGCGCCGGCGGTGGGACTGCCGCTCGATTGCGTGTCCCAGTTGCTCAGCAGCTTGCTCTCCTCGCCGGCGAATACGTTGTAGCGCCAGCGCTCGTCGAGGTTGCGCCAGTTGTTGGGCTTGTACACCAGCTCCTGAGTCGTCGAAGTGATCTGGCCGTCTTCGATCAGGCGCACTTCCACCTCATAGATACCGCCGGGTAGCGGGCGGGTATCGAGGGTCTGCAGGCCGGCCGGTACCGATTGCGTATTGATCAACAAACCGTCGCGCCAGATCTCCACCGAACCCTGCCGGTTGGCGGTGACGTAGATGGGGTAAACGCTGGGCATCGGACTGTTGATTGCCAGGCTGTCGGAGCTGCCGTACATGACGCCGACCGCCGTATCGGGGCTGGTGCCGAACGTACGCGGCTGGCGCGTCAGTCCTTCGGAATTGGGGTGAAATAGCCCAGGCGAAAGAAACTGCCTTGCAGTTCGCGCTGGGTGTGCAGTTCATGTACCGCGTGATAAAGCTTGTCGTCGGGGCCGCCGAGCCGGGCCATTTGCAGATTGAGCGTCTGGCTCCAGTTGCCGAGGCTGGCGCTGGCCTCCAGACCGAAGCGTCCGCCGAGGTCCTGGTCCTGACCACCGTTGAGGTTGAGCTGATTGCGCACCATCAGGCCGCTACTGCCACCGCTCGGTTGCTCGTAATAACGTTTGGCCTCGACATCGCGTTCGGCATCTTGCGTGGCGATCGAAACCAATGAGTTTTCCAGGTTGTAATGCACCGCCAGAAAACCATCCGGGCAAGATCCCGTGCATGCGCCCAGAGGCACGCCGGGCTTGAGAAAGCTCGCCCATTTTTCCCGTTCCGCAGGACCGAAGCGGTTTTCGCTGGTGTCGGTGAATTCGAGGAGTGTGAGGCGATCATCGCGCGACAGCACCACCATGGCCTCGCCGAGCGGCTGTTGGTCGACCTCGACCCGCACCGCCAGCGGCACATCAAAGAAATGCTCCTCGAAATCCGCCGGCAAGCCTTTGGCCTGGGCCAGCAGACTGCGTGGCGTCGTACCGGCGGCGCTGGCGGCCATGGCTGTGCTGGCACACAACAACAGCGCAAGCGCAGCCGCGATGGGTGTCATCGGGAACATGAACTTGTACTCTGATTGACTGACAATGAAAGTCCGTCGGGGCCTACATGACTGTCTGCCCCGGCGGTTGACGCCACTCGTGAAAAGCGAGCGTATTGAGCTGATCAGTTGATCAGTTGCCGCCAATCGGTGGCACGGCGTCAAAGATCATTGCCACGGAACCGGTGTAGTCACCCGGCTGGAAGTTGCTGCCCTTGGCGGAGATTTTCAGCGGTGCGCGATAGTTGACGTCGGACTCGGCTTCACCGACGACCATTTGCGGAGTGGTGGTCAGTTCCTTGTTGTTGAGCATCACTTGCAGGTCGATCGAAGTGCTGCCAGCGACCAGTTTTGGCAGACTTTCCAGGCTGGCGTGTACCGAACCGTTGTTGTTGCGCACATCGAAGAAACCGTTGACTTCGGCCATCTTGCCGGTCGTCGGCTGATAGCTCATGTCCTGATCCTTGTTGACCAGGTCAGGATCGGTTGGCACCACGTAGAAACCATTGGTCGGCACGTGAGCGACGAGGCTGATGGAATGCGACGCTTCGCCCGCAGCGAAGGCACCGGTGGAGGTGATTGCCAGAAGAGCCAGGGGAGCAGCGATTGCGAATTTCTTGAACATCGTTCAGTACCTGTTTGCTTTATATAAGAGAGGTGTCATTAAAAGTTCATAAACCCATTGCTTAAGCAGCAGCGGATCAACTTGAACTTTCAACGGTGGGCATCATCGACTGTTGCCTCTGGAATGTAAGCAGGCAACTTCCGACAAACGCGTAGTTAAACCACCCTGCACCCCGCCAGAAAAAAGAACAAAAAACAGATACTTGCGACATTCGCTGTAAGTTTCGCCTTACATACAGTTATCCGAAAAAAACCATACAGCAACTTTGCCGCTTTAGATCAGCAACTTTGGAGGTATTAGAATATATACTCAAGAGCAACTAGAGCGATAACTTTAACTTCGAGGTCACGGCATCGTTCAATCACCCAAATATATTTTTTCCGCCCGAAGGGTGCTGGTGACCGCTCGTCCGTCGAAACGCGCTTGAGGAAAAAACGTCTTGCGCCACCGTTAAGATATATCTTAAGTTGTATCTAAATACGACGTGAGAGAAGCGAAATGAGAGACCACCATCCCCCCACCGCGAGCACGGCGACGGCCGCGACGGCTTCGAGAAGCGCCCGGGTCGCGAACGCGGCGGCCGCGGCCCTCGAGTGTTCGCCCCCGGTGATCTGAAATTGCTGTTGCTGGCGCTGATTGCCGAACAGCCATGCCACGGCTACGACCTGATCCGCCAGATCGAAGGCATGTTCGACGGCGCCTACAGCCCGAGCCCCGGGGTGATATACCCGACCTTGACCTTTCTGGAAGAGAGCGACCTGATCGCCGGCGATGCCGAGGCCGGCAAAAAACGTTACAGCGTGACCGACGCCGGTCGTCTGTCTTTGAGTGAGCAGGCCGTAGCGCTTGATGGCGTACGCATGCGCATCGACGTCAGCAAGCGCTCACTGCGCGGCCATGATCGCCCGGCGGAAATCCACGAAGCGGTGCACAACCTGCGCCATGCCTTGCAGCTGCACCACGGTCGCTGGAGCGCCGAAGAAATCCTGCGCGTGCGCGACCTGCTCAACGACACCGCCAAAGCCATCGTCGACGGCCCTGCCGTTCAACCTGCCCAGGAGACAGCCGAATGACTGCAGTCGATACTCAAACCATTCACCGCGTCATGCATGAAATCAAACGACGCAAGCTTGAAGTATTGCGCGTCACCGACCTGACCCCGCGCATGCGCCGCATCACCCTCGGCGGGCCCGAACTGGCCGGATTCATCAGCCTGGGCACGGACGATCACGTCAAACTGCTGTTCCCGCAGAACGCCGAACAGGCAGCAGCGCTGGAGACAATGAAGCTCGGCGCCGGCAAGGACAACGGCCCGATGCCAGAGATGCGCGACTACACGCCGCGTCGCTACGATCTGGAAAAAATGGAGCTGGACATCGATTTCGTCCTGCATGGCGATGGCCCTGCCTCGACCTGGGCGGAACAGGCGCAACCGGGGCAGTTTCTGCACATCGGCGGGCCGCGCGGGTCGATGATCGTGCCGGACATCTTCGACAGCTACCTGCTGATCGGCGACGAAACCGCCCTCCCCGCCATCGCCCGCCGCCTCGAAGGTCTGGCGGCAAATCGCAAGGCGCTGGTGGTGATTGAAGTGGAAAACGGCGCCGAGCAGCAAGTGCTGGAAAGCGCTGCGCAGTTCAATGTCATCTGGGTACTGCGCGAAGGCGGCAAGGACAACCTGCTGACGACGGTCAAACAGCTGCAAGTGCCCAAGGGCAATCTGTACGCGTGGGTGGCGACCGAGACCAAGGTCTCACGGCAGATTCGTCGGGTGCTGATCGATGAGCATGGGCTCGATGAACAGTTCATCAAGGCGGCCGGATACTGGCGCGCCGAGGGCACTGACGAGGAGTGATTTTCTCCTGACCACAATTCCCGTGTGGGAGCGAGCTTGCTCGCGAAAGCGGTGTGTCAGTCAACATCCATGCAAACTGATACACCGCATTCGCGAGCAGGCTCGCTCCCACATTGAATATCAACTTCGTGCGGACAATCTGCGGTCGAGGCCGATCACCAGCAACCCCACCAACACAAACCCCACCAGTATCCCCCGGCATTCGCCAGCACCTGTGGATAACCCAACACCGCGACATCTATGAACGGGTACGCATACGCGCCAAGCAGATGCCCGCGCAGCAAGGCGTAGATGAAATACACCAGCGGATAGATCAGCCACAGCGGCAGGTGCCACAGGCGCAACGTGCCTTTGGGAACGCAGCGCCACCAATAGCCGAGAAACAGCAATGGCATGACGTCATGGAGCAATTCATCGGCGACAAACTGCCAGCCTTGGGGATGCCACAAGTGCCGCAACAAAATGCTGTAGGCCAGACCGACCACGGCGATGCTTACCGCAATGCCACTGCTGACCCACGGTTGCAGGAACCAGCGCCGCGCGGCACATTCGCGCTCGGTGACCGCGCAGGTCAGCACCGTCGCCACCAGGGTGTTGGTCAATATCGTGAAGTAACTGAAGAAACTCACCAGCCCGCCCAACAGGCTGGCGCCGATGCTCAATCGTGCGAAGAGAATCAGGTACAGCTGAATTGCCAGCCCTGCCCAGCCCAACACGGCCAGGCCGGTGATCAGGCGTCGCCGCCTCGCGCTGTCCATCTCAGAGCGGTCGCTTGGTGCGCATCAGCTTGACGTAAAGGCGTTCGACCTTCTCCCGCGCCCACGGCGTCTTGCGCAGGAAGGTCAGACTCGACTTGATGCTCGGATCGCTCTTGAAGCAACGGATGTCGATACGCTCGGCCAGCCCCGACCACTCGTAGTGAGTCACCAGCGCATTGAGGATCTGTTCGAGGGTCACGCCGTGCAGCGGATCGGGGATTGTTCGTTCATGCCGGCCTCTGGGCGAAGTGGAAATGCGTAAAGCCGCGCACCTTAGCCGAGGGGCTGAGCGGGTGGAAGGCCTTCCTGCAAATGTAGGCCAACCCGGGAAGATCGCAGGCTGTGGCCCGGCTCACAATGCGCCCGTTTGCCGCACTGTTACCGAATCCGAAACGCTGCATGTCTGCAAAAGCCCTTTCTCAATTTGTTACAGATCATTATCCTGCCGCCCTTCCGCTGAAACGCTTCACTGCCTGCGACAATCTGAAGCGCTCGGCCTGCACCCGTAAAACATCAAAAAAGACTTTATTCATGGCTGATTTTTCCTCCTTCCGAGATAGCGCTACCTTCGCGCTGCGCACCTTCGGCGGCTGCACCGCCCTTGGCCTTGCCACCTGCGTCCAGGCAGCTCCAGCCTTCGACAGTGAGTCACCGTACATGCTCGGTGACTGGAACGGCACGCGCACAGAACTCGCGGAAAAAGGCTACGACTTCAAACTCGATTACACCGGCGAAATGGGCAGCAACCTGCACGGCGGCTATGACCACGATCGCACTGCGCGCTATAGCGACCAGTTCGGCCTCGGCACCCATCTGGATCTGCAGAAGATCCTTGGCTGGAACGACGCCGAGTTCCAACTGACCATTACCAAACGCAGCGGCAACAACATCAGCAATGACCGCATCAACGATCCGCGCGTTGGCGGCTTCACTTCGGCGCAGGAAGTCTGGGGACGTGGCCAGACTACGCGCCTGACGCAAATGTGGTATCAGCAGAAATTCTTCGATCAGAAACTCGACATCAAGGTCGGCCGGTTCGGCGAAGGCGAAGATTTCAACAGCTTCCCCTGCGATTTTCAGAACCTGGCGTTCTGTGGCTCGCAGGTTGGTAACTGGGTCGGCGGCATCTGGTACAACTGGCCGGTCAGCCAATGGGCGCTGCGGGTCAAATATCACCTGACGCCGGAGCTGTACGCACAGGTCGGCGCCTATGAGCAAAACCCGTCGAACCTCGATCGCGGCAACGGTTTCAAACTCAGCGGCAGCGGCACCCAGGGCGCGATCCTGCCGGTCGAACTGGTGTGGACGCCGAAGCTCAACGGCCTGCCGGGCGAATACCGCGCCGGTTATTACTACAGCAACGCCAAAGCGTCTGACGTTTATAAAGATCGCAATGACCAGCCGGCAGCGCTGAGCGGCGAAGCCTACCGCAGCGCGTCGAGCAAGCACGGCGTATGGCTGGGCCTGCAGCAGCAGGTCACCAGTGTCGCCAGCGATAACAGCCGGGGTTTGAGCCTGTTCGCCAACGCGACGATGCACGACAAGAAAACCAACGCCATCGATAACTACGTGCAGGCCGGCCTGACCTACAAAGGCCCGTTCGATGCCCGCGCCAAGGACGACATCGGTTTCGCCCTGGCCCGCGTCCACGTCAACCCGGCCTATCGCAAGAACGCCGAAATGACTAACCGCGCCAACGCCGTCTACGACTACGACAATCCGGCGTTCCTGCCACCGCAGGACACCGAGTACAGCGCCGAGCTGTATTACGGCGTGCACGTGACCAATTGGCTGACCGTGCGCCCGAACCTGCAATACATCCGCCACCCCGGTGGCGTGAACGACGTCGACGACGCCCTGATCGGCGGGATCAAGATCCAGTCGTCGTTCTAGAGATCTACACAAATCCAATGTAGGAGTGAGCCTGCTCGCGATAGCGGTGTTACAGGCGACATCTCCAGAGACTGAAACAGCGCTATCGCGAGCAGGCTCACTCCTACAGGAATGCATTTCGTTAGCCGAACAAGTTTTTATCTGAACCATGCCTGCGCCAAATCGTCATCTAAAGTGACTACAGCGCGGGACTACATAAACGTCACGGAGAATCACACTATGAGCACCGAAAGTGCTTCGAGTCGGGGCCGTCTGCTACCGGGCCTGCTCGGCATTCTGCTTCTACTGATGGGCCTGGCCATGCTGGCCGGGGAGTCAAGCTGAGCATGCTCGGCGGCTCGCTTTACTATCTGCTGGCCGGTATCGGCATCGCATTGACCGGCATCCTGCTGCTGATGCGCCGTCGTGCGGCGCTGGGCCTGTACGCCATCGTGCTGTTCGCCAGCACCGTATGGGCGTTGTGGGAAGTCGGTCTGGACTGGTGGCAACTGGTGCCGCGTCTGGCGATGCTGTTCGCCCTTGGTCTGGTGATGCTGCTGCCGTGGTTCCGTCGCCCGCTGCTGCTCAACGGTCCGGCGCCAATGGGCACCGGCGCCTTGAGCGTAGCGGTGGTACTGGCCGGCCTGACCGCTGTAGCCAGTCAGTTCACCAACCCAGGGAAATCAAAGGCCAGCTGGACCGCGACAGCGTCGACGGTATGACCAACACCGCCCCGGCCATGCCCGACGGTGACTGGAATTCCTACGGCCGCAGCGCCCACGGTGATCGCTACTCGCCACTGGCGCAGATCACCCCGGCCAACGTGAGCAAACTCGTACCGGCGTGGACCTACCGCACCGGCGACATCCCGGGGCCGAACGATCCGGGCGAAACCACCGCTGAAAACACCCCGCTGAAAGTCAACGGCATGCTCTATGTGTGCACGCCGCACAGCCAGGTGATTGCGCTGGATCCGGACAGCGGTAAGGAAATCTGGCGCTTCGATCCGAAGCTGAGTACGCAGAACGCGGCCAACTTCAAAGGCTGGGCGCACATGACCTGCCGTGGCGTGAGCTATCACGACGACGCGGTCTATGCCTCCGAGCAGAGCCCGACCGGTTCGGCCAGCCCGGCCCCGGCCAGCGCCTGCCCGCGTCGCATCTTCCTGCCAACCGCCGACACCCGTCTGATCGCCCTGAACGCCGACACCGGCAAAATGTGCGAAGACTTTGGCGACAAAGGCCAGGTCGACCTGAGCGCCAACATCGGCGGCTTCAACGCCGGCGGCTACTACTCCACTTCGCCACCTGCGGTCACCAAGGACCTGGTGGTGATCGGCGGTCACGTCACCGACAACGTTTCCACCGACGAGCCTAGCGGCGTGATCCGCGCGTTCGACGTGCACACCGGCAAACTGGTGTGGAACTGGGACAGCGGCAACCCGGACGACACCGCGCCGATCGCCGAAGGGAAGACCTATACGCGCAACTCGCCGAACATGTGGTCGATGTTTGCCGTCGATGAAAAACTCGGCATGCTCTACCTGCCGATGGGCAACCAGACCCCGGACCAGTTCGGTGGCATGCGTACGCCTGAATCGGAACTGCACGCCGCTGGCCTGACCGCGCTGGACATCGCCACCGGTAAGGTGCGCTGGAACTTCCAGTTCACCCACCATGACCTGTGGGATATGGACGTCGGCGGTCAACCGACCGTGATGGACATCAAGACCGCTGACGGCGTCAAGCCAGCGGTACTGGCGTCGACCAAGCAGGGCAGCATCTACGTGCTGGATCGCAGCACCGGCAAGGCCATCGTGCCGATCAACGAAATCCCGGTGCCACAAGGCGCGGTGGAAGGCGACCACACTTCGCCGACCCAACCGAAATCCGACCTCAACTTCATGCCGCCGCCACTCAAAGAACGCGACATGTGGGGCGTGACGCCATTCGATCAGATGCTCTGCCGGATCGACTTCAAATCCCTGCGTTATGACGGCCCGTTCACCCCGCCATCGCTGCAAGGTTCGATCGTGTATCCAGGCAACTTCGGCGTGTTCGACTGGGGCGGCATCTCGGTCGATCCGGTGCGCCAGATCGCCTTCGTCAACCCGAGCTACATGGCGTTCCGTTCGAAACTGGTACCGGCTGCAGAAGTTGCCGGCGGCCCGGGTCGCAAGAGCGAAACCGAAGGCGTACAGCCCAACAAGGGCGCGCCATACGGCGTGATCCTCGAGGCGCTGCTGTCGCCAATGGGCTTGCCATGCCAGGCGCCAGCGTGGGGTTATGTCGCAGCGGTCGACCTGACCACCAGCAAAACCATCTGGATGCACAAAAACGGCACCGTGCGCGACAGCTCGCCGGTTCCGATCCCATTGAGCATGGGCGTACCGAGCCTGGGCGGCACCTTCACCACTGCAGGTGGCGTTGCCTTCCTGAGCGGTACCCTCGACCAGTACCTGCGCGCCTATGACGTGAAAAACGGCAAGCAACTGTGGGAAGGCCGCCTGCCAGCCGGCGCGCAAACCACACCGATGACGTACACCGGCAAGGACGGCAAGCAATACGTGCTCGTCGTCGCCGGCGGTCACGGCTCGCTGGGCACCAAGCAAGGTGACTATGTGATTGCGTACAAACTGTCTGAGTAAGCGTTAGCGAGCGGTAAAGAAAAGGCGATGTCCCGTAAGGGACATCGCCTTTTTCATGCATGAAATCTTAAAGCTGTTCACAAGGAGTGAGCCTGCTCGCGTTAGCGGTGTGTCAGACAGCAACTTTGGGGCTGACACACCGCTATCGCGAGCAGGCTCACTCCCACAGAAAGCAAAATCAAGATCAAAAGATCGCAGCCTTCGGCAGCTCCTGCACGATGAGCGTTAGCTCGAGTAACGCTTTTGATCTTGATCCACGGGCGACGTCGGAAGGCTGAGTGGAAGGATTGATCCGGGCGTGGGAGCGCAGCGACCGTCTGGCGCGGCCAGACACAGCGCAAGGAGATGCAGCGAAGCAAACCGGAGCCGCTGCGCCCGGATCAGTCCCGGAGCGAAGGAACCCGAGCCTGCGAGGGCCGAACGCAGGAGCAAGCCTTTTGGTTCCTTTTTGGCGTTTGAAAAAGGGACTCGCCGTAAGGGCGAAACCGTAATCAGCAACACCCGCAGAAACGGATATTCCCACAAACCATCCAGAGCATGGCCGGCCCAAAGGCCGCCAAGGTCAAAAAACTGTCCCCCCTGAACACACAAGCAGAAACACACCCGCCCCATTGAAACCACGCCTCCCCTGCCCCATCTAAGACCCATACCCCATTGCGCAGGTGCCCCATGACCGACCAGCAAGATCGCCCGGACAACCACGACGATTACGAAACCGACCACATCGAACACACCTCCTCCGGCACCGGCCTGGCGCTGCCCGGGCAAAACCTGCCGGACAAGGTTTACATCATCCCGATCCACAACCGTCCGTTCTTCCCGGCCCAGGTCCTGCCGGTCATCGTCAATGAAGAGCCGTGGGCCGAAACCCTCGAACTGGTCAGCAAATCCGAACATCACTCCCTGGCCCTGTTCTTCATGGACACGCCCCAGGAAGACCCGCGCCACTTCGACACCGGCGCCCTCCCCGAATACGGCACGCTGGTCAAGGTTCACCACGCCAGCCGCGAAAACGGCAAACTGCAGTTCGTCGCCCAGGGCCTGAGCCGTGTGCGCATCAAGACCTGGCTCAAGCATCACCGCCCGCCGTATCTGGTCGAAGTCGAATACCCGCACCAGCCCACCGAGCCGACCGACGAGGTCAAGGCCTACGGCATGGCGCTGATCAATGCGATCAAGGAACTGCTGCCGCTCAACCCGCTGTACAGCGAAGAGCTGAAGAACTACCTCAACCGCTTCAGCCCCAACGATCCGTCGCCGCTGACCGACTTCGCCGCCGCCCTGACGTCCGCCACCGGCCCCGAGCTGCAGGAAGTGCTCGATTGCGTGCCGATGCTCAAGCGCATGGAAAAAGTCCTGCCGATGCTGCGCAAGGAAGTCGAAGTCGCGCGCCTGCAAAAGGAGATTTCCGCTGAAGTTAACCGCAAGATCGGCGAGCATCAGCGTGAGTTCTTCCTCAAGGAGCAACTCAAGGTCATCCAGCAGGAACTTGGCCTGACCAAGGACGACCGCAGCGCTGACCTCGAACAGTTCCAGCAGCGCCTCGAAGGCAAAACCCTGCCGGCGCAGGTGCAGAAACGCCTCGAAGAAGAAACCCACAAACTATCGATCCTTGAAACCGGCTCGCCGGAATACGCGGTCACACGTAACTATCTGGACTGGGCGACTTCGGTGCCGTGGGGCGTGTACGGCGAGGACAAACTCGACCTCAAGCACGCACGCAAAGTCCTCGACAAGCACCACGCGGGTCTTGATGACATCAAGGATCGCATTCTCGAATTCCTCGCCGTCGGCGCCTATAAAGGCGAAATCAGCGGTTCGATCGTGTTGCTGGTCGGCCCGCCGGGCGTGGGTAAAACCAGCGTTGGCAAATCCATCGCCGAATCCCTCGGGCGGCCGTTCTACCGCTTCAGCCTCGGCGGCATGCGCGATGAAGCCGAAATCAAGGGCCACCGCCGCACCTACATCGGCGCGCAGCCGGGCAAACTGGTGCAAGCGTTGAAAGACGTCGAGGTGATGAACCCGGTGATCATGCTCGACGAGATCGACAAGATGGGCCAGAGCTACCAGGGCGACCCGGCCTCGGCGCTGCTGGAAACCCTCGATCCTGAGCAGAACGTCGAATTCCTCGACCACTACCTCGACCTGCGCATGGACTTGTCGAAAGTGCTCTTCGTCTGCACCGCCAACACCCTCGACTCGATCCCCGGCCCGTTACTCGACCGGATGGAAGTGATTCGCCTGTCCGGCTACATCACCGAAGAAAAAGTCGCCATCGCCAAGCGGCACCTGTGGCCGAAACTGCTGGAAAAGGCTGGCGTGTCGAAAGGCAGCCTGAGCATCAGCGACACCGCACTCAAAGCCCTGATCGACGGTTACGCCCGTGAAGCCGGCGTGCGCCAGCTGGAAAAGCAGATGGGCAAACTGGTGCGCAAAGCGGTGATGAAGCTGATCGACGATCCGAAAGCAGTGATCAAACTCGGCCCGAAAGACCTCGAAGCCTCGCTGGGCCATCCGGTGTTCCGCAATGAGCAAGTCTTGTCCGGCACCGGCGTGATTACCGGTCTGGCCTGGACCAGCATGGGCGGCGCCACGTTACCGATCGAAGCCACGCGGATTCACACGCTCAACCGTGGGTTCAAACTCACCGGGCAACTGGGCGATGTGATGAAAGAATCGGCAGAGATCGCCTACAGCTACGTCAGCTCGCACCTCAAGCAGTTCGGCGGTGATGCGAAATTCTTCGACGAAGCTTTCGTCCACCTGCATGTGCCTGAAGGCGCGACGCCGAAGGACGGCCCAAGCGCCGGCGTGACCATGGCCAGTGCGTTGCTCTCGCTGGCACGCAATCAGCCGCCGAAAAAGGCGTGGCAATGACGGGTGAGCTGACGCTGACCGGGCATGTACTGCCGATCGGCGGCGTGCGCGAGAAAGTGATCGCGGCGCGGCGGCAGAAGATTTTCGAGTTGATTCTGCCGGAGCCGAACCGGGGTAACTTCGAGGAATTGCCGGATTATCTGAAGGAAGGGATAACCGTGCACTTTGCCAAGAAGTTTGCGGATGTGGCGAAGGTGCTCTTCTGACAGTTTTCAGCGCCTGATATACCGCTATCGCGAGCAGGCTCACTCCTCCATTTGGAATGCGTTCCACTGTAGGAGTGAGCCTGCTCGAGATGGCGTCAGTCGGGTCAACGCGAAACCCGCCTGTCACACTTTGTCTCATCTTCAGTTATGCTCGCCGTTCGTCGTAACCGCCGGAGCTGCTGACCTTATGTCCCCCACTCGCCTGTTTCTCCCCCTCGCCCTTTGCTTGCTGGCCGCCTGCGCCACGCAACCGAAACACAACGTGACCGTGGAAAAACAAAGCGAATGCCCGGTGCGGCTCACGACCGGACAAAACCTGATCATCACCCTGCCGAGCAACCCGACCACGGGTTATCGCTGGGCGATTCAGGATTCGGCTGGCGGCGTGTTGCGTGCGCTCAGCCCGGAGGTCTACAGCAATCCGGAAGATGCCGGCGTGGTCGGCGCAGCGGGTATATCAACCTGGCGCTTCCAGGCATTCGCAGCCGGCACCGGGCGCTTGCGCCTGACTTCGCAACAACCCTGGGCGCCGGAAGTGCTGCCCGTGGAAACCTTTGACTGCGCCGTTTCCGTGAACTGACTGCGGCAAACCGCGCTGGCTTCTTCGCGAGCAGGCTCGCTCCCACAGGACACCGCGATCCCCTGTGGGAGCGAGCCTG
Organism: Pseudomonas sp. B21_DOA; assembly: GCA_030544685.1. Lineage (NCBI taxonomy): Bacteria > Pseudomonadati > Pseudomonadota > Gammaproteobacteria > Pseudomonadales > Pseudomonadaceae > Pseudomonas > Pseudomonas sp. B21_DOA. The sequence goes on from CP086683.1 coordinate 5,718,597, forward strand.
CTCGCGAAGCGATATCCCTGACGGCGAAGTTTATCCGCCCGTACTGTGCTTTATCAGACAACCCAAGCATCCCCGCGCCACTTTGGCTAAAATGCCGGCCTTTTCCACCGACACCGCCGGACGCCGCCGTGAGCAAAGAACCCGATCGCCTATTCGCCCAGCCTTTGGCCCAGGTGCCTGACTTCGCCTTCAACGAAGACGTGGTGCGGGTGTTCCCGGACATGATCAAGCGCTCGGTGCCGGGTTACCCGACCATCGTCGAAAACCTCGGCGTGCTCGCCGCGCAATTCGCCCAGCCGAACAGCGTCCTTTATGACCTCGGTTCGTCGCTCGGCGCAGTCACTCAAGCCCTGCGCCGCCATGTGCGCACCGACGGTTGCCGAGTGATCGCTGTGGATAACTCAGCAGCGATGGTCGAGCGTTGCCGCGAATACCTCAACGGTCAGGATTCGATGTTTCAGGAATTGCTGCCGGTCGAGGTGATCGAAGGCGATATCCTCGCGCTGCAATTCCAGCCTGCCTCGGTGGTGGCGCTGAACTTCACCCTGCAATTCATCGCCCCGAACCAGCGCACCGCGTTGCTCTCGCGCATTCGCCAATCGTTGTTGCCCGGCGGCGCGCTGATTCTCTCGGAGAAGCTGCGCTTCAACGATGCCGAAGAGCATGCGCTGCTCACCGATCTGCACGTGGCGTTCAAACGCGCCAACGGCTACAGCGAACTGGAAATCGCCCAGAAGCGCAGCGCCATCGAAAACGTCATGAAGCCCGACAGCCTCGAAGAACACCGCGAACGCTTGCTGGCCGCCGGGTTCTCGAAAGTCGTGCCGTGGTTCCAGTGTCTTAACTTTGCCTCGTTGATTGCCTTGCCATGATTGATCTGTCCCCCTCGCCCGCCGTCTGGCCGGTACTCCGCTGGCCGACTGGGCCAACACGCTGCAAGCGCAACTCGACAAGAAAATGGAGAAAGGCCACGGCGATCTGGAACGCTGGCAAAGTGCGCTGGACGCCTTGCCGAAGATCCAGCCAAGCGAAGTCGATTTGCTCAATGGCTTGAAACTCGACACCGATTGCGACGACGCAACCCGCGCGCAGATGCGCACCGCTTTGATGGGCCTGTCGCCGTGGCGCAAAGGGCCGTTCGATCTGTTCGGTGTGCATGTCGACACCGAATGGCGTTCGGACTGGAAGTGGTCGCGCGTGGCGCCGCACTTGGACCTCAAAGGCAAGCGTATCCTCGATGTCGGCTGCGGCAATGGCTACTACATGTGGCGCATGCTCGGTGCCGGTGCGAACAGCGTAATTGGCGTTGACCCGAACTGGCTGTTCTTCTGCCAGTTCCAGGCCGTGCAACGTTATTTGTCCGAGCCGAATGCCTGGCACCTGCCGTTCCCGTTTGAAGATCTGCCGCCGAATCTGGAAGGCTTCGACACGGTGTTTTCCATGGGCGTGTTCTATCACCGCCGCTCGCCGATCGAGCATTTGCTAGCGCTGAAGGATTGCCTGGTCAAGGGCGGCGAACTGGTGCTGGAAACGTTGGTGGTCGAAGGCGACAAGCATCAGGTGCTGGTCCCGGAAGATCGCTATGCGCAGATGCGCAACGTGTGGTTTTGCCGTCAGTGCCGGCGCTGGAATTGTGGCTGCGGCGGGCCGGGTTCAGAGATATTCGTTGTGTGGATGTCAGCACGACCACGGTTGAGGAACAGCGCGGGACCGAGTGGATGAAGTATCAATCGCTGAGCGATTTTCTGGATCCCGAGGATCGCAGCAAAACTGTCGAGGGACTGCCGGCGCCGATGCGTGCGGTGATTGTCGCGAAGAAATAACCCGATCTCACAGCGCAGATCCCCTGTGGGAGCGGGCTTGCTCGCGAAGGCGGTGTGTCAGACGATAAATGGTTGCCTGAATCACCGTCTTCGCGAGCAAGCCCGCTCCCATATTGCAAGCGCATTTCTGCCGTTGAAATGCCGTCTTTTGAGCAAGTGAACCTGCTCGCTTCTACAATGGGGCGGTATTTATTCAGCGGGTTTTGCGCGTCTGGCGCGAAAAAACTCGGTAAGCACCGCACCACACTCTTCCGCCAACACCCCACCCTCATACAACACTCGATGGTTGAGGAAGCCCTGGGTAAAAAACTGTCCCTGACTCTGCACAATCCCGGCCTTGGGCTCCAGGGCGCCATACACCACCCGCGCCACCCGTGAATGCACGATCAGCCCGGCGCACATGCTGCACGGTTCCAGCGTCACGTACAGCGTGCTGCCCGGCAGGCGATAGTTATCCACTGCCTGCGCGGCGGCGCGGATCGCGACCATTTCCGCATGGGCACTTGGGTCGCTGGTGCTGATCGGGCAATTGAAGCCGCGACCGATGATCACGCCATCGTGCACCAGCACTGCGCCCACCGGCACTTCACCGAGGGCGGCGCCCTGTGCGGCGAGGATCAGGGCTTCGCGCATGAAGTCGCGGTCGCGGCTGCGGTCGATGATCGCCGCCGGGCGGATCTGGCGCATCACTTCACCTCGATCGCGGCCATCAGGCCGGTTTCCATGTGGTCGATGACATGGCAGTGGAACATCCACACCCCGGGTTATCCGCCACCAGCGCCACTTGCGCACGCTCGTTCTTGCCCAGCAGATAGGTGTCGGTGAAATACGGCACGACTTTGTGCCGGTTCGACGCGATCACCTTGAAGCTCATGCCGTGCAGGTGGATCGGGTGCTGGTACTGGGTCATGTTCTTCAGTTCGAAAATATAGCTCTGGCCGAGTTTCAGAGTGGCAATCGGCCGGTCGGCGCAGGTCTTGTCGGTGATGTCCCAGGCCTTGCCGTTGATCTGCCACAGGCTCGGCGGTTTGCCGTTTTCGGTGTTCACCGAGACCGAGCCGACCCATTCGAAATTGAAGTTGAGTTTCTCCGCATTGGCCAGGTCCGGCTCGGCCACCGGGTTGGCTGGCAGCGCTTTTGGCCAGTCCGTTGGCGCATCGGTGTTGGCGACGGAACGCAGCGTGCCCAGACGAACCGGGCCGTTGCGCAGCGACAACTCCTCACCTGCCACCGGCGCCTTGATCGCCAGGCAAATGCGCATGCCAGGGCCGAGCCAGTATTCCTTGCCCAATGGCCGAGGTTCGATCGGATTGCCGTCCAGCGCGTAGATCTTCGCTTCGACACCCGGAATGTTGATGCGATAGGTCAGGGTGTTGTCGAGGTTGAGCAAGCGCACCCGAGTGATCTGCCCGGCCGGTAGATCGATCACCGGCAACGGCACGCCATTGATCGTCGACAGGCGCCCGGCGGTACCGCCACGGGCCGCTTCGCGCGGGATACTGAACTCGACGAACTGGCCTTGCTCATCGACATGCCAGTTCTTCAGGCTGAGGGTTTTCTCGTACTTGAAACCGGTGGGCTCGCGCTCTTCGATGATTAGCGGCCCGACCAGCCCACGACCCAGTTCTTCGCTGCTGCTGACATGCGGGTGATACCAGTAGCTGCCGGCGTCCGGCACGCGGAATTTGTAGTCGAAATATTCGCCCGGCAGCACCGGCAGTTGCGATACGTAGGGCACGCCGTCCATTTCCAGCGGCAGGCGGATACCGTGCCAGTGGATGGTCGTCGCCACGGGCAGGTGATTGATGAAACGCACCCGCAACCATTCTCCCTGACGCACGCGCAACTCGGTGCCCGGCGCCGACGGGCCGAACGCCCAGGCCTCGGTCTTGTGCCCCGGCACCAGCTCGACGTCGAGCGGCGCGGCGATCAGTTCATAGTCGTGGCCGGCCTCGGCGTCGGCCATCTTGCCCAGCCAGTAACGCGACGCGCCTCCCGCGCCTACGCCAACGACAACAAGACCGGCCAGGCCACCGAGAATTTGGCGACGGGTAAAGGACATGAACTCAACTACCTCACGTATCAGCGACAGATCCCGAGGGACCCGCAAAAGGCGAATACGATACACCCGCAGTTGAGAAACAGTAAGGGCGACCTGCGGCCGCACGTCTTGTCAGCCCTGCGCGCGCAGCCGGTGATCAGGTGCAGCACGCCATCACCAATGGGCATGACACCTGCAACGCCGGCGGCACTCAGCGCCTGATGGTCGACCCGCGCCTCGTCCTGCAGCGTCACGCGCACCCGGGTCAGCGCCACCGGCTGCTGCGACTTGATGTTAGCCACACCGCCCAGCGCGGCAATGATCTCGGCGCTCAAACCGGCAACCGGTTCGGCGGCGACTTTAACTTCATCCGGGACCAGATCCGGCGTCAGTGCCTTCCAGAATGCCTGCTGCAATTTGTCGAACATGTTCAATTCTCCATAACCGGCGAGGCATCGACTTTCGCCCCTTGAAACTGCTGCAAGGCTTCGCGCACGTCGGCGGCGCTTTCGAGGTTCGAGACCTGTTCGGCGATGATGCGACAGTCGGCCAGATTCACTTCGCGCACCGCCGACTTGATCGCCGGAATCAACGGCACGCTCACCGACAGCTCATCCACACCCAGCCCCAGCAGCAACGGCACTGCAAGGCGTTCAGACGCCATGGCGCCGCAAACGCCGACCCATTTGCCGTGGGCATGGGCAGCCTTCACCGTCATCGCGATCAGGCGCAGCACCGAAGGGTGAAAGCTGTCCGCCTGGCTGGCCAGACGCGGATGATCGCGGTCCATGGCGAGCGTGTACTGGGTGAGGTCGTTGGTGCCGATGGAGAAAAATCCACGTGCGGCGCCAGCACATCGGCCATCAGCGCGGCGGCCGGCACTTCGATCATGATTCCCAGTTTCGGCAGGTGCGCCAGGCCCAGCATGCGCGCCTCCTGTTCGAGGATCTGCCGTGCCAGACGCAGCTCGGCCAGATTTGTGACCATCGGCAACATGATGTGCAGACGCGTCAGCTCCGAGCAGGCCAGCACGGCGCGAAATTGCTCACGCAACAATTGCGGGCGCTCAAGGCACAGGCGAATACCGCGCAAACCGAGGAAGGGATTGGTTTCGCTGTCCATCGGCACGTAGGCCAGCGGCTTGTCGCCACCGACATCGAGGGTGCGCACCACCAGATTGTGTGCCGGCCCGATAGTGCGGGCGATGGCGCTGTAGGTGGCCACTTGTTCATCGTGGCTCGGCGCTTGCTGGCGACCCAGGTAGAGAAACTCCGAACGCAGCAGTCCAACGCCACTCGCGCCAAGCTCCATGGCCTGGGCGGTTTCTTCCTGCGAGGCAACGTTGGCCGTGACTTCGATGTGCTGACCGTCACGGGTACAAGCCGCCTCGCTGGCCTGCGCCAGTTCCTGCTGATGACGCTGGCGCTGGCGCTCATGCCGCGTGCGCAATTGATCGATGGACTCGGCGTCAGGGTGCAATTGCAGTTCGCCTTTGTCGGCATCGAGCAGGACCCGCGTGCCATTGTCGAGCCCGAGCATTTGCAGCGGCATGCCACAGATCGCTGGCAAGCCACAGGCCCGCGCGAGGATCGCGACATGGCTGGTAGCGCCGCCGCCAACGGTGGCAAACCCCAGCACCTTGCGCGTATCGAGCCCGGCGGTCTGCGAAGGGGTCAGCTGATCGGCGATGAGAATTGTGTCGTCCGGCAACTCCAGCGCTTGCTCGTGCACACCAAGAATCAGCCTCAGCACGCGCTGGCCGACATCATCCAGATCCGCCGCGCGTTCGGCCAACAAGGCATTGCCCAGCGAGCGGAACATTGCCGCCGTTGCATCGGTGCTGGTCTTCCAGGCGAATGCCGCGCTTTTGCCCGCGTCGATCAGCGCCCTGGCCTGATCCAGCAGGCTCGGGTCGGCCAGCAGTTCCTGATGCGCCTTGAAGATTTCCGCCTGCGCCTGGCCGCTGGCGGTGTCGCGCAGATGTTGCAGGGCCATGTCGGCTTCGATCAGGGCCTGGCTCAAGGCCTCCAGTTCGATTGGCGGCGCGGCGCCGAACTCGTTGACCAGTAGCGATGCTTCGACGATCTGCATGACTTGCCCCAACGCCGAACCGGGCGAGGCGCAGACACCGCGCAGGATGTTCGGCATTTCTGCTGCATCGGCTTCGACCGGTGCGGACGCTGTCACCGCTTCGCCGCAGCCTTCGCTCAGCAAGCGGCTCAGCGCTGCGACCGCTGCTTCGGCATCTTCACCTTCGGCGCTGACTTGTACGCTGTCGCCATGGGCCGTCTGCAACGCCATGATTGCCACCAGGGATTTGCCGTTGGCTTGCGCTTGCAGCTTGTGCAGATGGATGGTCGCTGAAAATGCTTTGGCCGCTTGGGCAAATACTGCCGCCGGCCGCGCGTGCAGGCCATTGGGATTGGGCAGGTTGATCGGCTGCGAGAACACCGCGTCTCCCGGCATCGGCGCTGGATGTTCGCCGACGGCTGCGCCGACCAGCACGTCTAGCACCGGCTGGCCCACCTCGACCCACCCGGTAGAGCCGATCAATGAATCGAACGGCTCGCCACTGACCACCAGCATCAAGGTCAACAAACTGCGCGCGTGCAGGGCAATGTAGTCAGCATCGAAGTCGATCAGCGCCTGCCCCGCTTCGACCCGCTGCCCGGCTTCAACGCGGCGGGTAAATCCTTCGCCGGCGAGATTCACCGTGTCCAGGCCGATGTGCATCAACACCTGAACACCCGCATCACTGGTGATGGTGAGCGCATGCCCGCTGGTTTGCACATCGCTGACCACACCGGCCAACGGTGCGCAGAGCGTTGACGAAGTCGGATCGATGCACAAACCGTCGCCGATGATCCGCCCGGCAAACACCGGGTCGGGCACCTGGTCCAGCGCCATCAGCACGCCGGATAAAGGCGCCAGCAGCTGCAATTGTTGGGGTGTGGCCATGACATCACCTGAGCTTGTATTGATTGAATGAGCGGTCGCAGCCGCTTTGCTTATTTCCACCAGTATTCAACCTGCAGCCCGACATTGGCCCCGTGTCGTGCGTTGCCAAAGGCGCCCGTGTCGGAGAGTGCCGAGCCTTTGGCCAACAGGTTGGCGGCACGCTTGGCTGCCTGGTTCCAGCTGGCATAGGTGTAATACAGACGCACTTCGGGCCGCGCCCAGAATTCCGGGCCTTTCGGTGACCACGTCGGCGCAAAGGTGAACTTGCTCAGCTTGCGCGTGCCGTCCGCCGCCTCGACCTGGTCGTGACCCAGTTCGGTCACCAGTTTGAACTGCTCGCTCAGCGCATAAGCCGGGCGTACGCCGAGTGACAACCAGTTCTGGTCGCCGCCGCCCTGACGAATATCCTTTTGATACACCGCCTGGAATTGTCCGCCAAAACGTGGCGTCAGTTGCCAGTCGAAGAATTCGACGATGCGATAGCTCTTGTTGCGGTCATCGAGCCTGACGTTACCGGTATAGCCCAATCCGGTGCCCGGCCCTTCGCCGTATTGCAGCGCCAGTTTGTTCTTGCCGCCGAAAAAGGCCTGCTGCACGTGCTGAGTAGTGATCGCCCAGCCACGGTGCGCGTCGCGGCTGTCGGGCTTGTCGATGTAACTCAGGCCGAACTCCAGTTCACCGCCCGGGTTACTGTTGAAACCGCCGACGTTGAAGTCATGGCGATTGATGTAATCCTTCTGGTAAAGATTGTCCTTGCGCGAGAACGCGTAACTGTATTTCAAGCCACCGAGCAACACGTCTTCAATACCTGCCCCGGTGGCGCTCTGATTCCAGTAATAGAAATCGGAAATATGGATGTCGTTACGTTTGTAGTAACGCCGACCCGCCCATAGCGAGCCGCCGTTAAGCGCGGGCATCGCCGACCATTGCGCATAAGCCTGTGGCAGGCGAATCGAGCCGTTGTCCTCTTTGAACGTCAGGCTGCGATCGTAGCGGTTGTACAACGACGCCATGCCATCGACGCTCAACACCGAGCCGTCGTCGAGGGTGTACAGATCCTGGCGCAGCTCGAGCTCACCGTACTGCTCGCACTCGTTTCCGAGGCGATATTTGGTCTGTGCGCCGGGCAACTGGAAACACGACTGACTGCCGCTGTTGACCGAAGTGCCGACACCGCTGCGCAGATAGCCGCCAAACTCCAGCGCCTGAGAAGATGTAGGCATTGCCAGACAAAATCCGGCGACTGCCAAGCTGTAATTCATGGTTGTTTTCATATGCCACCCGTTGTTTTTATTGTGTGGTTGCAGGAATTCAGCGCGCACAAATCCCCGCGCAGCGTTCTGCGTGTTTTTTCAAAGGTTGTTATTCAGTTAAAAATCAGGGGTCGGTCAGGTGCAGCACGAAGGATTCGTAAGGTCGCAACTGCAGCAATCGCGAGCGTTGCGGGCAGTCCGGGTAGTTGCTGATCAACAGGCGCTGCTCCTGGGCTTCGTCGATCAGTGCCGGTAGCTCGACCTCACATGCGGTGCCATAGAAATTGTTCACCACTAACAAGCGTTCTCCCGTCCCCTCGCGCAGGTACGCCCAGACCTGTGGATGCTCCGGCAACAACTGGCGATAGATGCCATCGGAGATCAACGCTTCAGTGCGGCGTAAAGCGATCAGGCGCCGATAGTGATGCAGCACCGATTCCGGGTCGTGCAGCTGATGCGCGACGTTGATCTGCACAGCATTGGCCGGCACGCCAATCCAGGGTTCACCACTTGTGAAACCGGCGTTGTGCCCGGCGTGCCAGTGCATCGGCGTGCGCCCGTTGTCGCGGGACTTCTGCATGATCGCCGCCAGGTTGTCGAGGTCGCTGGTGCCGGCTTCACGCTTGAGGCGAAAGATGTTCAGGGTCTCGACATCGCGGTACTGCTCGATGCTCTCGAACCCCGGATTGGTCATTCCCAATTCTTCGCCCTGATAGACGAAGGGCGTGCCCTGCAGAAAGTGCAGCGCCGTGCCGAGCATCTTCGCCGACAGCTCGCGGTATTCGCCGTCATTGCCGAACCGCGAGACCACGCGTGGCTGATCGTGGTTACACCAGAACAGCGCATTCCAGCCGCCACCCGCCTGCATGCCGGTCTGCCAGTCGGACAGGATCTGCTTGAGCTGAAGGAAATCGAAATCGGCGCGCACCCATTTTTGCAGGTTGGGGTAGTCGACCTTCAAGTGATGAAAGTTGAAGGTCATCGACAGCTCTTTCGACTGCGGATTGGAGTAACGAATGCAGTGTTCGAGGCGGGTCGAAGACATTTCCCCGACGTTGATCAGCTCATGCCCTTCAAAGACCTCGCGGTGCATTTCCTGCAAGTACGCATGCACGTTAGGCCCATCGGTGTAGAAGCGCCGACCATCGCTGTCGTCCTCGGGGAAGTCCGCCGGTTTCGAGATCAGGTTGATCACGTCCAGACGAAAGCCACCGACACCCTTGTCGCGCCAGAAACGCATCATCTTGAACACTTCGTCGCGGACCTTGGGGTTGTCCCAATTGAGATCCGCCTGGGTGTGGTCGAACAGGTGCAGATAATATTGGCCGGTCTGCGCTTCGTATTCCCAGGCCGAACCGCCGAACTTGGATTCCCAGTTGTTCGGCTGGTCGCGCCAGATGTAGAAGTCACGGTAAGGGTTGTCGAGGCTGCTGCGGGCCTGCTGGAACCAGACGTGCTCGATCGAGGTGTGGTTGACCACGATGTCGAGCATCAACTTGATCCCGCGTTTGCCCGCTTCGGCGATCAGCAGTTCACAGTCGGCCATGCTGCCGTAGCTAGGATCGACCGCGTAGTAGTCGCTGATGTCGTAGCCGTTGTCGCGCTGCGGAGAGCGCAGGAACGGCGTGATCCACAGGTAATCGACCCCTAGCCATTGCAGGTAATCGAGCTTGGCGACGATGCCGAGCAGATCGCCAGTGGCGTTGCCCGCATGGCTGTGAAAGCTCTTCGGGTAGATCTGGTAGATCACCGAACGTTGCCAGTCTTGCATGGCGCGACTCCTTTATTGATTTCAGGCAACCCGGTAACCCGGACGGACGATCTTCATGCTCAGCACGCAGGTCAGGGCAAACGGCACGAGCATGGCGATCAGCATCCCGATGACGAACATCGGGATGAACTGCGGAACGATCGAGATGAAACCGGGCAAGCCACCGACGCCGATGGCCGAGGCCTGGATCTTGTTCAGCGAGAGGAACATGCAACCCAGCGCCGAACCGGCCAGCGCGGCGTAAAACGGAAACTTGTAGCGCAGGTTGACGCCGAACATCGCCGGCTCGGTGATGCCGAAATACGCAGAAATCGCCGAGGTCGAGGCCATGCTCTTGTCCCGCGCATTGCGCGTCATCCAGAACACCGCCAGTGCCGCACTGCCCTGCGCCAGATTGGACATGACGATCATCGGCCAGATGAAAGTGCCGCCCTGGCTGGAGATCAGTTGCAGGTCCACGGCGAGGAACATGTGGTGCATCCCGGTGATCACCAGCGGCGCATACAACAGGCCGAAAATCAGACCGCCCACCAGCGGCGCCAGATCGAACAGCATCACCAGCCCTTCGGTGATGTAAATGCCGATATGCCGGGTCACCGGGCCGATAATCGCCAACGCCAGCACGCCGGTGACAACGATGGTGGTGATCGGCACCACCAGCAACTGCACGGCGTTGGGCACGCGTGCGCGCAGCCATTTTTCGATCACGCTCATTACGTAGGCTGCCAGCAGGATCGGCAGGATCTGCCCTTGGTAACCGACCTTTTCCACCTGGAACAGGCCGAGGATGTCGAAGTACGGCAACTGCTGCCCATCCAGCCCGGCAACGGCCTTGCCGTAATTCCAGGCATTGAGCAGATCCGGATGCACCAGCATCAGACCGAGGACGATGCCGAGGATCTCGCTGCCGCCGAAGCGCTTGGCCGCCGACCAGCCGACCAGCGCCGGCAGGAACACGAACGAGGTGTTGGCCATCAGGTTGATCAGGCTCCACAACCCGTCGAGGTTGGGATAGGCATCGAGCAGGGTCTGGCCCTCGATGAACATGCCCTTGGCGCCGAGCAGGTTGTTGATGCCCATCAACAGGCCGGCAATGATCAGCGCCGGCAGGATCGGCATGAACACATCGGAAAACACCCGCACCAGCCGCTGCATGGCGTTTATCTTCTCGGCGCTTTTCTGTTTAACGTCGGCGATGGTCGATGCCGCAAGACCTGTCTGCTGGCGCAGTTCGGCATAAACCTTTTCCACATCACCCGGGCCGATGACCACTTGATACAACCCGCCGGTGAAGAACGAACCCTTGACCAGATCGACGCCATTGAGCGCGGCCACATTCACCAGCGCGGGGTTCTTCAGCGCCAGGCGCAAACGCGTGACGCAATGCGCCGCCTGCTCGATGTTGTCGCGGCCACCGAGGCTTTCCAGCAGCTCTCGGGCGATGTTCGGGTAGTCATGGCTCATGCTTGTTTTTCCGTCGTGGATTGTTGTTATTGGCAGCACGCCGAGAGGAAAAATACTCGTCTGTACGAGTTAATGCAACAACTCGTCTGTACGAGTTTGCATCCGTGGATGAACGTCAGAAACACGCGGATTCTTCCTACTCTGACCTAAGATGTTTTCCTTCGTCCGCATGGACAAACCCCTACCCTGCCCTTAAGGTTCGGGGTTTTGAGCACCGTCGGCACAGAGTCCAGCCATGAGCAAATACAACCAGATCTACAGCGATTTGCTTGCCAGTATCACCACCCAGCGCTTGGAGCGCGGCGCCCGGCTGCCTTCCGAAACCGAACTGATGGACACCTATCAGGCCAGCCGGGGCACGGTGCGCAAAGCCATCGACCAGTTGCAGGAGCGCGGTTTCGCTCAGAAGATTCACGGCAAAGGCGCGTTCGTGCTGTCGACCAACCCGATCGAATTCCAGCTCGGCGGCATCGTCAGTTTTCAAGAGACCCACCCGCGACTGGGCAACGACGTCAGCACCGAAGTGGTCGAGATGTGTCAGGTGCCGCTTGAAGGTGCATTGCTTGAACATATCAATGCCGAACCCGGCAGCCCGATCACCCGGATCAAGCGGGTACGGCGCATCGACGGCAAACGCGTCATCCTCGACATCAACCACTTCGTCAGCGACGTGATCCCCGACCTGTCAGCAGACATTGCCGAACATTCGATCTACGCCCACATCGAACAGACCCTGCAACTGCAGATCGCCTACGCCCAGCGCACCATCGAAGCCGTGCCGTCCAGCAAAGACGACCAACAACACCTGGACCTCGACGGCCAGAGCCATGTCATCGTGGTCAGCAACCAGACCTTCCTGCAGGACGGCCGCCAGTTCGAATACACCGAATCACGGCATACGCTGGACAAGTTCTATTTTTCGGATGTGGCGCGGCGGTAATGTCCGCTGGCAAGCGAGCCCGTTTCAAAATATGTGGTTGGCTGACAAGCCGCGATGACCTCCGGTAGTATGCCGCCGTGGCTATGGAACACCTTCCTTCTATCCTCCATGAACTAGGGGTTCCGCTCTCCACACCGCGCCTGCTTATTGCAGGCGTTTTCGTATCGATTGCACAGGTGAGCTTCAGCTCACTGGAAACGGCGACCAAGGAAGAAATCATGATTAATCAGGAGCTGTTCCTGCGGCGCCGTACAAAACTGCACGTTCCTGCGGGCTCTGGCGGAGCCACACGCGCGCAGGTCGCATCAGCTGTCAAAGAAGTTACGGCGTTTCGATGCGTTCTCTCCGAGCCGCTGATCGAGCGAATCGGCACGCTCTCTGCGGTCGAACTCAAGAACTGGCTGCGTGAAGTCATTCGAGTCCTGCGGCGGCGCAGCGGTGCTCATGTACATCACCGACCGTTTTATCCTGACTTCCCCAATCAAGTCCTCGAAGCGACAGAGGCGGAGTTGTATCTCAACGCCGTCATTCACTACCACACACTTCGGCGCCTGCCACCCAGCGAACAGGTTCGGCCAGCCATGCTTGAAGGCAACTTCATCCATTGGGTCATCGAACCGGGAAGTGTCAGCGAGTTCGAGGCATTGCTCGAGCCGCTGGTCTCATCACGCACCTCGCTGTCCGAAGAGGAAGCTGCGGATGTCGGCTGGTTTATCCGAACGTACAAAAACGATGTGTTCCGCCTGCTGCCAGAGACCATCCCGTTCCGCGAGATTCGCGCGCTGGTTGGTGCCGCGCTGATCCTGCATATCGGTGACGATGCCCGGGTCGAGGCCTTCCTTGAGCAAAATGTCGAAACGGCAACGGACGTGCTGCGCGTGGCGATCGCACTGCATGGTGGAGACGTGTCGCTGGCAACAGCGCAGACGCGCTTTGGCAAAATGAAACGCTCGATGCGGCGCAAGCTGTTGCGCCTGCTCGACCGCACGCCCAACGCTACGGAAGATGTGATGCGCCAGGCCGAACGCTGGAAACGCCTGGCCGAAGTCCTGCATCCAGGCGATTACGCTGAGAAGTATCCGCGAGCATTCGCGGCCATCACCGCAGCGCGACGCAACGATCCGCCGCCCTCGTTCGGGTCGCGTGTCGAAACGATGCTTGCCCAACGCCAGATCGCCGCGCTTACGCCGGTGCTGCAGGATCGTCCCGGAGAATTCGCGCGCCGTCTGGACGTGATGTTACGGCGTGCCACAGAACCGGACGCGGTGCTCGACGCCTTTGCGGCTGTTGCGGCGCAAGTGTCCTCACCTGTGTTGCTGCAATTGCTGGCCCAGGTAAATGCCCCGCGTCCCCTGCCCTTGAGGGCGTTCACACCAAAAGGAGCGCTGGCGAAAGTCTTCGGCACTGCTGATCGTCGAGAGTCGATCGCACCGCAGGTATTGGCACGTGCCGCACAGATTTGCGAGAACGCCCTGATCGCGCGTTTCACGTTGCTGCCACCACTGGGACGTTGTTTCATCGACCCGGCATTGCGCGACTACCGAGTGCCACTGGCACAGCGCGCCGCAGCGAAGTCGTTGCGCACGCTGGTACGCGGCAGTCGGTTGCCAATGCCCGATACGCGATTCATTCGCCTGTTTCTATGGTGGAAGAATGGCCGTGACCGCACGGACATCGACCTGTCCGCCGCGTTCTTCGACAGCGACTTCGTCTTCAAGGAAGCAGTCGCCTATTACAACCTCAAAGGCTATGGCGGTTACCACAGCGGCGATATCGTCGACGCGCCTGAAGGCGCTTCCGAGTTCATCGACCTCGACCTTGATGTTCTTGCCGAGAAGGGTATCCGTTATGTCGTCACGTCCCTCAACTCGTTTACCTGGCAGCCATATTGCGACCTTCCGGAATGCTTTGCGGGTTGGATGGCCCGCGCCGACACGGCATCTGGCGAAGTATTCGAGCCGCGCACCGTAGTCGACCGCGTCGATATCGCCTCAGACACCGGTATCTGTCTACCCTTCGTGATGGACCTACAGGAGCGACGCATGATCTGGGCCGATCTGGGGCTGACTTCATCGCCCCGTTGGAACAACGTCGACAACAACCTCAGCGGGGTTTCGTTGATGCTGCGCGCCTTGGTGCATACACCACGGCCGGAACTGCACACACTTTTTGATTTGCATGTGCGGGCACGAGGTGAACGAGTGGCCTCTGCGGAGCAGGCGCAGACGGTGTTTGCGCCTGATCAAGGGTTGACGCCGTTCGACACGGATCTGATTCGATCTGAATATCTTTGAGATCTGCGACAGGCTTACTGGCTTCTGAACACATAGCTGCGCCTGAAAGTTTTCGGCGCTATCAATAAAAAATGCCAGTCAGCAAAACTGACTGGCATTTTTCCAGAGCATGGCTAAGCGCTTTTGAAACTGGCGCCTAGCGGAGGCCGGACGAGCCGGCTTCCTCCATCACTCCCACTCAATCGTCGCCGGCGGCTTGCTCGACACGTCATACGTAACGCGCGAGATGCCTTCGATTTCGTTGATGATGCGGCCGGAGACGGTTTCCAGCAGTTCGTAAGGCAGGTGTGCCCAACGCGCGGTCATGAAGTCGATGGTTTCCACGGCACGCAGGGCCACGACCCAGGCGTAACGACGGCCATCGCCGACCACGCCGACCGATTTGACTGGCTGGAACACCACGAACGCCTGGCTGACCTTGTGGTACCAGTCGGCCTTGCGCAGTTCTTCGATGAAGATGTGGTCGGCGCGACGCAGCAGGTCGGCGTATTCCTTCTTCACTTCACCGAGGATGCGCACGCCCAGGCCCGGGCCTGGGAACGGGTGACGGTAGACCATGTCGTACGGCAGGCCCAGCTCCAGGCCAAGGCGACGGACTTCGTCTTTGAAGAGTTCGCGCAGTGGTTCGACCAGTTTCAGGTTCATTTCTTCCGGCAGGCCGCCCACGTTGTGGTGCGACTTGATCACGTGGGCCTTGCCGCTTTTCGCGCCAGCCGACTCGATCACGTCCGGGTAGATGGTGCCCTGAGCGAGGTACTTGATGTTGTCCAGCTTGCAGGATTCGGCATCGAACACGTCGATGAAGGTGCGGCCGATGATCTTGCGCTTCTTCTCCGGGTCGGCTTCGCCGGCCAGGTTGTTGAGGAACTGCTCCTCAGCGTTGGCGCGGATCACCTTGACGCCCATGTTCTCGGCGAACATGGCCATCACTTGCTCGCCTTCGTGCAGACGCAGCAGACCGTTGTCGACGAAGACGCAGGTCAGTTGATCGCCAATGGCTTTGTGCAGCAGTGCGGCAACCACCGAGGAGTCAACGCCACCGGACAGGCCCAGCAGCACGTTGTCGGTGCCGACCTGGGCGCGGATGTTGGCGATGGCGTCTTCAGCGATCTTCGACGGCGTCCACAGGGCTTCACAGCCGCAGATGTCGAGCACGAAGCGCGACAGGATGCGACCGCCCTGCTTGGTGTGGGTCACTTCCGGGTGGAACTGCACGCCGTAGTAAGCGCGGTCGTCGTTGAACATACCGGCGATCGGGCAGCTCGGGGTGCTGGCGAGGATGTGGAAGTCTTCCGGCATCTTGGTGACTTTGTCACCGTGGCTCATCCACACGTCGAGGCCGAACAGGCCGTCGGCATCGATGTGGTCTTCGATGCCGTCGAGCAGGCGGCTCTTGCCGACCACGTCAACGCGGGCGTAACCGAACTCACGCAGTTCGGAACCTTCCACCTTGCCGCCCAGTTGCTCGGCCATGGTCTGCATGCCGTAGCAGATGCCGAAGACCGGAACGCCGAGGTCGAACACCGCCTGCGGGCAGCGGGGGCTGTTGGCTTCGTGCACGGACTCGGGGCCGCCGGCGAGGATGACGCCTTTAGGGGCGAATTCGCGGATCGCATCTTCGTCCATGTCGAACGGGTGCAGTTCGCAGTACACGCCGATCTCGCGCACGCGGCGGGCAATCAGCTGGGTGTATTGCGAACCGAAGTCGAGGATCAGGATGCGGTGAGCGTGAATGTCGAGGGCCATGACTCATTCTCATGTAGTGAATCAGAAACAACTCGGGGCTGAATGAACAGCCCCGGTGATTTAACGTTTTGCTGGAAGCCTCAACCTACGCGGTAGTTCGGCGCTTCCTTGGTGATCTGCACGTCGTGAACGTGGGACTCGGCCATGCCGGCACCGGTGATCCGCACGAACTCGGGCTTGGTACGCATTTCTTCGATGTTGGCGCTGCCGGTGTAACCCATCGAAGAGCGCAGGCCGCCCATCAACTGGTGAATGATCGCGCTCAGGGTGCCTTTGTACGGCACACGGCCTTCGATGCCTTCCGGAACCAGTTTCTCGGCGCCTGCCGAGGAGTCCTGGAAGTAACGGTCGGACGAGCCCTGGGCCTGGGACATGGCGCCCAGCGAACCCATACCGCGATAAGCCTTGTACGAACGGCCCTGGAACAGTTCGATCTCGCCCGGCGCTTCTTCGGTACCGGCGAACATCGAGCCCATCATCACGCAGGACGCACCGGCCACGATGGCCTTGGACAGGTCACCGGAGAAACGGATACCGCCGTCGGCGATCAACGGCACGCCGGTGCCTTCAAGGGCGGCGGCGACGTTGGCGATGGCGCTGATTTGCGGCACGCCGACACCGGCGACGATACGGGTGGTGCAGATCGAGCCAGGGCCGATACCGACCTTGACTGCGTCGGCGCCCGCTTCGGCCAGCGCCTTGGCGGCAGCGCCGGTGGCGATGTTGCCGCCGATCACCTGCACTTCAGGGAAGTTCTCCTTGACCCAGCGTACGCGGTCGATCACGCCTTTGGAGTGACCGTGTGCGGTGTCGACCACCACCACGTCCACGCCGGCATTGACCAGTGCAGTCACGCGATCGCCGGTGTCTTTACCGGTGCCGACCGCAGCGCCAACGCGCAGACGACCTTGATCGTCCTTGCTGGCCAGCGGGTAGGCTTTGGCTTTTTCGATGTCGTTGACAGTCATCATGCCTTTGAGAGCGAATTTGTCGTCGACGATCAGCACGCGCTCGATGCGGTGCTTGTGCAGCAGTTCACGGACGTCGTTCTTGTCGGCGCCTTCCTTGACCGTGACCAGACGCTCTTTAGGCGTCATCACTTCGCGGACAGTGGCTTCCAGACGGTTTTCGAAACGTACGTCGCGGGAGGTGACGATGCCGACCAGGTCGCCATCGTGCAGTACCGGAACGCCGGAAATGTTGTGCAGACGGGTCAGTTCGAACAGATCACGTACCGTGGCATCGGCCTCGATGGTGATGGGATCCTTGACCACACCGGCTTCGAACTTCTTGACCTTGCGCACTTCGGCAGCTTGCTGCTCGATGGTCATGTTCTTGTGGATAATGCCGATGCCACCTTCCTGAGCCATGGCAATCGCCAGACGGGCTTCAGTAACGGTATCCATGGCGGCAGAAACCAGAGGAATATTCAGTTCGATGCCACGGGTAAGACGGGTCTTGAGACTGACTTCGTTGGGAAGCACCTCGGAATAACCGGGCACTAGGAGAATGTCGTCGAATGTCAGAGCTTCTTGGCTGATACGCAGCATCGCGGGGGCTCCCGAGCGGGAAAATGGAAGCGCGCCATTATAGTCAGACACCCCCTGCTGTTCAATGTAAAACTCAGCCTAATTGATAGATGGGAAAGCCCGGCCCTACAGCTCCACCTTGACCCAGGAGACAGGTTGATCGAGCCAATCGGCGAACTCGTCGATAAAGCTCTGCTTGAACCCCGCCTCCAGCCAATTATTGAAAATGAAGCCGAGATTGGAAAACGCGCATTCCTGCAAAAACAGGAAGCCGTTGATGTCGTCCTCGTGCCCGCACTCCGGGCAGGTGAAATTGTCGGTGCGCTCTGGAAACCAGTCTTCAAGACTTTCGAACAGCGCCTCGCCCACTTCGCGGCGACACTCGGCACAACCGGCTTCTTCGAGAAAGCCCTTGGCCGGGGTGTAGATGCAGCGTTTGGTGACGATCTCCAGGCCGTTGATCGGCTCGCCGAACGGCAGCGCCTCGGGATGCAACACCACCGCGCGCGCGCCGTCAGCGATCGCGTGAGCCATGCGATTGCCGGTGCGCCCGCAAGTGGTCAATTGCTCTTCGACGATGTTCTTGCGCACCAGCCAGCGCACGATCGCCCGCGCCCGGGGTTCGTGCACCGGAAGGGTGGAGATTTTCGGGACGATGATGCTTTGCGAGTTCATGGTGGAGCCTGCGACGTCAAATGGAAGTTCTGCGGTGCTCACTCCGCCGTCTTCGCGGGCAAGCCCGCTCCCACAGGGATCTCGGTCGATCACAAAGGTTGTGTACACCAGAGAAACCTGTGGGAGCGGGCTTGCCCGCGATGGCGTCAGTGCGGCCGGCAGCTTAATCCCTGAAGAAATCCGGTCAAGTGCTGAAATAGCGCACGATCAACGCGATCCCGCTGGCCAGCACCAGCCACGTCACCAGCCGCACAAATGCCTCGCGGGACAATCTCAGGGTCAGCCGCCGACCGATCCACAAGCCCAGCGCCATCGCCGGCAACAGACACAGCGCCAACATCAACAAGGGTAGCTCGGCATATACACCGGCGATGACAAACAGGCTCAAGCGCACCACGGTGCTGCAACTGATCAACGCACTTTGCGTGGCCCGCGCCGCTTCCTTGGGCAGGCGGCTGTTCAGATAGATCGCATAAAGAAAGCCGCCACTGCCAAACAACGCGCCGAACAACCCGCCCACCGTGCCCATCGGCAGCGCCCACGCCGCCGACAACTGCGCCGGCCGCGCTTTTACCCACAGGCTGTAAACCGCGTAGGCGCTGATGAACAAGCCCATCAACAGCAGCAACAGATCGGATTTCAGATTGAGCAGGAAGATCACCCCCAGCGTGCAGCCGATCGCCATGCACGGCAACAGCCTGAGCAGTTCCGGTTTGGCGACTTCGCGCCGCGAGGGCAGCAGATTGCCGAATGCCGCGACGAAATCCAGCAGCACCAGCAGCGGTACGATCTTCGACAGTGGCATGAACAGAATCAGAATCGGCCCCGCGACCAGCGCCGTGCCGAAACCGGCGATGCCGAAGACAATGTAGGCCAGGGCGATGGCCACCGCGATGACCGCCCAACCGCCCGCGCCCCACGACCACGCCCCCAATAGCTCCATCATGCTCATCGTCCGCATCCTTTATAAGACCGCGCTGACTGTAGCCAGTAGCGGGCGGCACGACCAGATATCAAATTGATCCCATGTAGGAGCGAGCCTGCTCGCGAAGGCGGAGTGTCATCCCCGTTGTTGTCCGCTGACACAATGCTTTCGCGAGCAGGCTCGCTCCCACAGGGTTTTGTGTGGGTGTCATGGTGATTGGCGGGCAAATGCCTTTAAACTGCGCCCCATGATTAAAGATCCCTTTGCAAGACTTGGCCTGGACCGTGAAGTCCTGACCGTCAGCCAGCTCAACGGCCGCGCGCGGGTGTTGCTGGAAGACGTGTTCAGCAATATCTGGGTCGAAGGCGAAATCTCCAACCTCGCGCGCCCGGCGTCCGGCCACGTCTACTTCACCCTCAAGGACAGCGGCGCGCAGGTGCGTTGCGCATTGTTCCGGCAGAACGCCGCCCGCGTGCGCCAAGCGTTGAAGGACGGTCTGGCGGTCAAGGTGCGCGGCAAGGTTTCGCTGTTCGAAGGCCGTGGCGACTATCAGCTGATACTCGACACCGTGGAGCCGGCCGGTGACGGCGCGCTGCGTCTGGCCTTCGATGCGCTGAAGGAAAAGCTCAGCGCCGAAGGCCTGTTCAGTGCCGAGCGCAAAGTGCCGCTGCCCGCGCATCCGCAGCGCATCGGCATCATCAGTTCGCCGACCGGCGCCGTGATTCGCGACATCATCAGCGTGTTCCGCCGCCGTGCGCCGCAGGTGCAACTGACCCTGATACCGACTGCCGTACAAGGCCGCGAAGCCACTGCGCAAATCGTCCGCGCGCTGAAAATGGCCGATGCCCGCGGCTTCGACGCACTGATCCTCGCCCGTGGCGGCGGCTCGCTGGAAGACCTCTGGTGCTTCAACGAAGAAGCCGTGGCGCGCGCGGTCGATGCCTGCGTGACGCCGATCGTCAGTGCCGTCGGCCATGAAACCGATGTGTCGATCAGCGACTTTGTTGCCGACGTCCGCGCACCGACGCCCTCGGCCGCCGCTGAACTGCTCGCCCCGGATTCCAGCCATCTGATCCGTCAGGTCGAAAGCCTGCACCGGCGTCTGGTGATGCGCATGCGTGATCGCTTGATGCGTGATCGCCTGCGTCTGGAAGGCATGGCCCGGCGGCTGCGGCATCCTGGTGAGCGTCTGCGCCAGCAGGCGCAACGTCTGGATGATCTGGACATGCGCATGCGCCGGGCCTTCGAACGCAGCCTCAATACCCGCCGCGAACGCCTGATCCGTCTGGAAACCCGTCTCGCCGGGCAACATCCGGGGCGCCAACTGGCCATGCTTCGCCAGCGCCTCGACAGCCTCGCCGAGCGCCTGCCCCGGGCCATGCGCGATGCTCTGAAACAGCGTTGGCAGCAATTGCACAGTCAGATGCAGACCCTGCACGTGGTCAGCCCGTTGGCGACTCTCGGTCGTGGTTACAGCATCCTGCTCGACGAGCGCGGCCACGCGATTCGCAATGCTGCGCAGACCCACACCGGCCAGCGTCTGAGAGCCAAACTCGGCGAAGGCGAACTGCAAGTGCGCGTCGAGGACAATCACCTGACGCCCGTCACCCTCTCTTTACTGGACTGATCCATGCCGCGTTTTCTCGCTTCGCTGCTGTTGCTCTGCCTGACCTTCAACGCCCACGCCGACAGTTACATCACCCGGCTGCTGAACAAACCGGTGCCGGGCGGCGTCGCCGTGGTGGATCTGGGCACGGCCGCGCAGGCGCCGAAAGCCACTTATCAGGGCAAACCGGTGCTGGTGGTCAAAGAGCAGAACAACTGGCTGGCGATCGTTGGCGTGCCGCTGACGGTAAAGCCTGGCGCGCAGCAGATCAGCAGTGGCGGGCGCAATCTGGCCTTCACCGTGGGCAGCAAGAAATATCCGGAACAGCACATCACCCTGAAGAACAAACAGCAGGTCAATCCGAACGCCGAGAACCTCAAGCGCATCGAGGGTGAACTGGCGGAACAGATCGCGGCTTACCGCACTTTCAGCCCGAACACGCCGAGCAATCTGCTGCTGGACAAGCCTGTAAACGGGCCGCTTTCGAGCAAGTTCGGTGTGCGTCGCTTCTTCAATGGCGAAGAGCGTAATCCTCATGCCGGTCTCGATTTCGCAGTGCCCGCGGGCACGCCAATCAAGACCCCGGCGGCGGGCAAGGTGATTCTGATCGGCAATTACTTCTTCAACGGCAACACGGTGTTTGTTGACCATGGCCAGGGCTTTATCAGCATGTTCTGCCATATGTCGAAGATCGACGTGAAGAAAGGCCAGCAACTGGCGCGCGGCGCGGTGGTCGGCAAGGTTGGCGCCACAGGGCGGGCAACCGGGCCGCATATGCATTGGAACGTCAGCCTGAATGACGCGCGGGTGGATCCGGCGATATTCATTGGTGCGTTTCAACCGTAATCGTTGTGTCGAGGCTGCTGGCCTCTTCGCGGGCAAGCCCGCTCCCACAGTGTCCGTGTCGTACTAAAATCTCATGTACACCCGAATAACCTGTGGGAGTGGGCTTGCCCGCGAATGCGCCCTGACCAACACCACAAGGCACCATGACACACCGCCGGCTCGATTGCGCCCCTACCAAGCCCCACGCAAAAATAACGATACTCGAGTGAATCAGGCGCAATAAAATCGCGCAAAATCGCGACTTTCGGGTATTCCTCTCAATTTTTTCCGACTGCTTGCCATCCTTTCCCTCGCGGTTAGGGTTGAAGCCATGAAAACCTCTCACACCCTCATTCAGCTTCGCCAGCACCGCAGCCTGTGCCTCGTCAGTGCACGACTGCCAGGCTGAATCGCTGCGCCTCGTCCCACGCTTTTCCAAGAACATTCGTTCAACCGGCAGGCCGCCTCTTTTCGGCCCAGACAACAAGGAATTTCCCGATGAGCATGCTCAAAGACCCGTCTTCGAAATACCGCGCGTTTCCCGTCATCAACCTGCCGGATCGCACCTGGCCGTCGAAGACCATCGACGCCGCGCCGATCTGGTGCAGCTCCGACCTGCGTGACGGCAACCAGTCGCTGATCGAGCCAATGGACGCGGCGAAGAAGCTGCGCTTCTGGAAAACCCTGGTGCAAGTCGGTGTGAAGGAAATCGAAGCGTCGTTCCCCGCCGCGTCGCAAACCGACTTCGACTTCGTGCGTACCCTGATCGAAGAAGGCCACATCCCCGACGACACCACCATTCAGGTGCTGACCCAGGGCCGTGAAGACCTGATCGAGCGCACTTTTGAATCCCTGCGCGGGGCGAAGAAAGCCATCGTTCACCTGTACAACGCCACCTCGCCTTCTTTCCGTCGCATCGTCTTCAACCAGGACAAGGACGGCATCAAGGCCATCGCGGTCAACGCCGCCAAGCTGTTCGTCAAATATGCGGCCATGCAGCCGGAAACCGAGTGGACCTTCGAATACTCGCCCGAAACCTTCAGCGCTACCGAGCTGGAATTCGCCAAAGAAGTCTGCGACGCCGTTATCGAGGTGTGGAACCCGACGCCTGAACACAAGATGATTCTCAACCTGCCGGCCACCGTTGAATGCGCGACGCCGAACGTTTACGCCGACCAGATCGAATGGTTCGGCCGCAACATCAACCGTCGTGACAGCGTGATCATCAGCCTGCACACCCACAACGACCGTGGCACCGGCGTCGCGGCCACAGAGCTGGGCCTGATGGCCGGCGCCGATCGCGTCGAAGGCTGCCTGTTCGGCAACGGCGAACGCACCGGTAACGTCGACCTCGTCACTGTCGCGCTGAACATGTACACCCAGGGCGTCGACCCTGAGCTGGATTTCTCCGACATCGACGGCGTGCGCAAGGTCGTCGAAGAGTGCAACCAGATCCAGGTGCACCCGCGTCACCCGTATGTGGGCGACCTGGTGCACACCGCATTCTCCGGCTCGCACCAGGACGCAATCCGCAAGGGCTTCGCCCAGCAGAAACCAGACACCTTGTGGGAGGTGCCGTACCTGCCGATCGACCCGGCCGACATCGGTCGCAGCTACGAAGCGGTGATCCGCGTCAACAGCCAGTCGGGCAAGGGCGGCATCGCTTACTTGCTGGAGCAGGAATACGGCATCAGCCTGCCACGGCGCATGCAGATCGAGTTCAGCCAGGTTGTGCAGCGTGAAACCGATCGCCTGGGCCTGGAGATGACCGCCAAGCAGATTCACTCGCTGTTGATCAGCGAATATCTGCAGGCCAACACTCCGTATGCGCTGGTCAGCCATCGTTTGCAGGAAGAGAACGGCAACAGCGCCGTCGAAGTCGAAGTGGCCAGCAAAGGTCAGGGCGAAACCAACCTGCACTGGCGCGGCAAGGGCAACGGCGCGCTGGAAGCCCTGGTCGCCGGCCTGCCGATTCCGGTGGAAATCATGGACTACAACGAACACGCAATCGGCGCGGGCACCAATGCCAAAGCAGCGGCCTATATCGAACTGCGAGTGAACGGTGAACGTGCAGTGCACGGCGTGGGTATCGATGAAAACATCACCACCGCCAGCTTCAAGGCATTGTTCAGCGCACTGAACCGCTCGCTGAGCCAGCCAGAGGCAAAAGCAGCGTAATCGACCGCTGAAATGCGAAAGGCCCCGGAGTGTGAGCTCCGGGGCCTTTTTTGTAGATCAAAGGATGCGATCGTTCCCATGCTCCGCGTGGGAATGCCTCAAGGGACGCTCCGCGTCCAGTGACGCGGAGCGTCACGGGCTGCATTACCACGCAGAGCGTGGGAACGATCGGCTGCGTTAGGTGAACTCGAAAGTGTCGGCATCCAGGTTCGCCGGAAAGCGCTCGCGATACGCCGCCAACGGCGCAGCTTCCAGCACCACCTTGAACACGCCATCCGCCTCCCCGCCGCCAGCAACGTCTCGCCCTGGAAATCCAGCACCTGACTGTCGCCGGTATAGGCGAAGCCTTTGCCATCGCTGCCCACCCGATTGACCGCTGCCACGTAGCAGAGATTTTCAATCGCTCGTGCCGGCAGCAGGCGGTTCCAGTGCTGACGCCGTGCGCCCGGCCAATTGGCGGTGTACAGCAGCAGATCGGTGTCCTGCGCGTCCCTGCTCCACACCGGGAAGCGCAGGTCGTAGCAGATCAGCGGACGAATCCGCCAACCCTTGAGCTCGAACTGCACCTGCCGCTCGCCGGGCGTGTAATGGTTGTGCTCGCCGGCCATGCGGAACAGGTGACGCTTGTCGTAATGCAGCACTTCACCGTCCGGCCGCGCCCAGAGCAAGCGGTTGCGATGGCTGCCGTCAGCCGCCTGAATGATCACGCTGCCAGTGATGACCGCATTGAACTTCGCCGCCTGCGCCCGCAGCCATTTGCTGGTCGGGCCGTTTTCGGCTTCGGCGAGGGTTTCCGATTCCATGGAAAAACCGGTGGTGAACATCTCCGGGAGGATGATCAGATCGGCGCCCCGGGCCTGCTCCAGTAGCAGCTCGAAATGCTCAAGGTTGGCCTGCCGGTCGTGCCAGGCCAGGCTGGTCTGGATCAGCGCCAGGGTCAGGTCTGGCAATGCACTCAGATCACGCATAGTTTCGCCGCCGCTTCACGCAGCGTCTCCTCGCGTTTGGCAAAGCACAGGCGTATCAGGCGCTGGCCTTGCGGTGGATGCTGGTAAAACACCGACACCGGAATGCTCGCGACACCGTGCTCGCGAGTCATCCACATGGCCATGTCGACATCATTGAGATCCGGACGGATCTGCGAATAATCGACCAGTTGGAAATAGGTGCCGGTGACTCGGGTAAAACTGAAGCGCGAAGGCGCGAGCAGATCGCAGAACAGATCGCGCTTGGCCTGATAGAAACCCGGCAATTCTTCAACGTGCTCCGGGTGCTCAGCCATGTAATCGGCCAGCGCGTATTGCAGCGGCGTGACGCCACAGAAACTGACGTACTGATGCACCTTGCGCAATTCGGCGGTCAGCGCTGGCGGGGCGACGACGTAGCCGGTTTTCCAGCCAGTGACGTGGTACGTCTTGCCGAAGGAACTGACCACGAACGCGCGCTGATACAGCTCTTCATGGGCCAGCACGCTGACATGCGGGACGCCGTCGAAAACCAGATGCTCGTAGACTTCGTCGCTGATCAGATAGATGTCGCGATCGCGGATCAACGCCGCCAGTTGATCGAGTTCGGCGCGGCTGAT
Source organism: Pseudomonas sp. B21_DOA (assembly GCA_030544685.1). Classification (NCBI taxonomy): domain Bacteria; kingdom Pseudomonadati; phylum Pseudomonadota; class Gammaproteobacteria; order Pseudomonadales; family Pseudomonadaceae; genus Pseudomonas; species Pseudomonas sp. B21_DOA. The sequence continues at coordinate 5,744,210 of CP086683.1, forward strand.
CAAGGCGCCGCTGGGGTTATGCGGGGTGTTGATGACGATCATTCTCGTGCGCGGGCTCAGCGCCGCAGCGAGCTGATCGAAATCAATGGAGAAATCGTCCGGATTCAGTTGCACATGCACGCAACGACCACCGGCCAATTCCGTCGCCGGTGCGTAGCTGTCGTAGCACGGATCAAAGACGATGACTTCGTCGCCGCTGTGGATAACGGCCTGAATTGCGCAGAAGATCGCCTGGGTCGCGCCGGGCGTTACCGTCACTTCATGATCGGCATCGACAGTCACGCCGTAGCTGCGGGCGATCTTGGCCGCGATCTGCTGACGCAACGCCGGCAAACCGGTCATCGGTGAATACTGGTTGTGGCCACTGGCGATATGCCGCCCGACCGCATCACGCAACGACTGCGGGCCGTCGAAATCCGGAAAACCCTGGGACAGGTTGATCGCGCCGGTCTGCGCCGCGAGCTGAGACATCTGCGTGAAAATAGTGATGCCGACATTCGGCAGCTTGCTGGTGATCATCGGGAGCCCCTTGCAGGTAAGCTGCAAGTTTCAAGCGACAAGCTGCAAGTTTCAAGCGGCAAGCTAAATCCGCCGCCCACAAAAAGGGCTTCATACGAAGCCCTCTCTGCTTTACCGCTTTTACTTGAAGCTTGCAGCTTGCAGCTTGAAACTCGCAGCTGCTTCTATTTCTTGTCGCGGCGCTTCTTGCTGGCTTTCTTGTTGTGCGACATCAAGCGACGCTTTTTGTTGACCTGGCGGTCGGTCAGCGTGTTCTTGTTGCCTTCGTACGGGTTCTCGCCGCCCTTGAACTCGATGCGGATCGGTGTACCGACCAGCTTCAGTACACGACGGTAAGTGTTTTCCAGATAGCGCACGTACGACTTCGGCACTTTCTCGATCTGGTTACCGTGGATCACGATGATCGGCGGGTTCGCACCACCCAAGTGAGCGTAACGCAGCTTGATCCGGCGGTTGTTGACCATCGGTGGCGCGTGCTCGCCCACCGCATCCTCGAGAATCTGGGTGAGGCGGTTGGTCGGCCAGCGGGTAACCGCGGACTTGAACGAGTTCTGCACCGAAGCGTAGAGGTTGCCCACGCCCGTGCCGTGCAACGCCGAGATGAAGTGAATGTCGGCGTAGTCGACGAAGAACAGTCGACGTTGCAGCTCGACTTTGACGAAGTCGCGCTCGCTCGGCGTCATGCCGTCCCACTTGTTGATCGCGATGACCAGCGCACGACCGGATTCGATCGCGAAGCCCAGCAGGTTCAAGTCGTGATCGACCACACCCTCGCGGGCGTCCATCACGAAGATCACCACGTTGGCGTCTTTGATCGCCTGCAGGGTTTTGACCACGGAGAATTTTTCGACTTCTTCGTGGATCTTGCCGCGCTTGCGCACACCGGCGGTGTCGATCAGCGTGTACTTCTCTTCATTGCGCTCGAACGGAATGTAGATGCTGTCACGGGTGGTGCCCGGCTGGTCATACACGATGACGCGGTCTTCACCGAGCATGCGGTTGACCAGGGTCGACTTGCCGACGTTCGGACGGCCGATGATGGCGATCTTGATCCCGTCTTTTTCGCTCGGGCCAGGAATGCGCTTGGCTTCCTCGCCTTCGGCAACGACTTCTTCCTCTTCGCCTTCAGCCGGCTCGTCATCATCGCGCGGGAATTCGCTCAGGGCGGCTTCCAGCAATTGCGTGATGCCACGGCCGTGGGCGCCGGCGATCGGGATCGCGTGGCCCATGCCCAGCGGGGCGAACTCGGCGCGAGCCATTTCCGGGTCGATGTTGTCGACCTTGTTGGCCACCACGTGGGAGCGCTTGTTACGTTTGCGCAAATGCTCGGCGATCATCTGGTCGGCAGCGGTAAAACCGGCCTTGGCATCTACCAGAAACAGCACCACATCGGCTTCTTCGATGGCCAGCAGCGACTGCTCGGCCATTTTTTCGTCCATACCATGTTCGTCACCGGAGATACCGCCGGTGTCGATCAGAATGTAGGAACGCCCTTGCCACTTGGCCTCACCGTACTGGCGATCACGGGTCAGACCGGACAGGTCGCCGACGATGGCGTCACGAGTCCTGGTCAGGCGGTTGAACAAGGTGGACTTGCCGACGTTCGGTCGGCCCACCAGGGCGATTACGGGAACCATGCGGCTCTCCACTGCGTTATTTCAGAAAATACAAAAGCCGCTGCGAGGCAGCGGCTGGTGCTCGGGGCAACACCCGGGGCGCTGCGAACCCTGCTGATGCAGGGCCGCTTGGGGATGAACCCCAAGCATAGTTGTTACTTGATGGTCAGGGCTTCCAGTTTGCCGCTGTTGCCATACACATAAATCGTGTCGCCCACCACCAGCGGACGGGCACGCAGGCCGTCGCTGTCGATGCGCTCACGGCCGACGAAACGACCGTCGACCTGACTCAGCAGATGCAGATAACCTTCCAGGTCACCCACAGCTACGTAGCTGGAGAACACTTCCGGTGCCGACAGTTGACGGCGAGCCAGCGAGTCGTTGCTCCACAGTGCGGTGGTGGAACGCTCGTCGACGCCTTCAACGGTGCCCGAAGACAGGCTCACGTAGACGCTGCCGAAACCTTGAGCGATACCGGCATAGCTCGACGCATCGCGCTGCCACAGTTGACGACCGCTTTCCAGGTCCAGTGCCGCAACGCGACCCTGATAACTGGCCACATACAGCGTGCCGCCGGACAGCAGCAGACCGCCGTCGATGTCGACCACGCGCTCCAGTTCCGAACGACCCTGTGGAATGGCAATGCGTTGTTCCCACACCGGCACGCCGTTGGAGATGTCCAGCGCGACCACTTTACCGGTCGACAGGCCAGCCACCGCCAGGCGGTTGGTCACCAGCGGAGCACTGGTGCCACGCAGGGTCAGGACCGCCGGGGTGCTGTCATACACCCAGCGCTGGTTGCCGGTGGCAGCGTCCAGACCGATCAGACGATCGTCCTGGGTCTGCACAACGACCACGTCGCCATTGTTGGCCGGTGGCGCAAGGACTTCACTGTTGACGCGGGCACGCCACTTCTCTTCACCGTTGCTGGTGTCCAGAGCGACGACTTCGCCACGCAGGGTACCGATCAGTACCAGACCGTAACCCACGCCAACGGCGCCGGAGACAGGCAGTTCCAGATCCTGGTCCCACTTGACGTCGCCATTGCTGCGATCCAGCGCCATCACTACGCCGGTCACATCGGCGGCGTAGATGGTGTCACCGTCGATCGCCGGCACCAGCATGTTGTAGGTTTCGCCCTGACCGTCACCGATCGAGCGGCTCCACTGCTTGTGCAGAACCACTTCTTCTTTGAAGTCGGTCAGTTCGGCCGGTGGCAATTCTTTCTTGCTGTTGCTGCTGCAACCCGCGGCCAGAAGGGCCAGAGCCAGCAATGCTGCATGCTTCCAACGGATCACGTCACGCATCCCCTTTGGCCAGGTCGTCGAGCTTGATTTGAAGGCCACCGACCGCCGCTTCATCCGACAGTGCCGCCTTGGCTTTTTGATACGCCTTGTTCGCGTCATCGGTACGGCCCAAGCGCACCAGCAGGTCGCCCTTGAGTTCTTCGCGAGTGGCCAGGAACGCTTTGTCGGCATCGCCGTCGAGCAGTTTCAAGGCGTCTTCGGCTTTGTCCTGCGCGCCCAGTACCTGCGCCAGACGCTGACGGGCGATTTCGCCCAGCGCCGGGTTGGCCGGCTTGTCGACAATGGCTTTGAGTTCGGTTGCCGCGTCGTCCAGCTTGCCGCTATCAACCGCTACTTTGGCGACGAACAGGCTGCCGTATTGCGCGTAGGCAGAACCGCCGTATTCGCTGTTGAGCTTGCCGGCCAGATCCGCAACGCGCGCGGCATCGGGCTTGCCGTCAGGCGTCAGGGTGGTTTCCAGCAATTGCTGATAGAGCACCGAGGCGCCTTGCGACTGGTTGCTCTGGTATTTGTGATAAGCCTGCCAGCCGAACACGATGACCAGCGCCAACAGGCCGCCGGTGACCAGAGGTTTGCCGTTGCGTGTCCACCAGTCCTTCAAATCCGCCAACTGTTCGTCTTCGGTACTCGACACCCCAATACTCCTTAATCGCTAAATCGGCTGTTAAGACAGCTTCAACCCTGCACGACGCAGGTGGCCAGGTGAGCGGCGAGCGCATCCCAGGCAATGCTTTGTTGTTCGCCCTGGCCACGCAGGGGTTTGAAACCTACCACTTGCTGGGCCATTTCGTCGTCACCGAGGATCAATGCGTACAGCGCACCGCTCTTGTCGGCCTTCTTGAACTGGCTTTTGAAACTGCCGGCGCCGGCATTGACTTGCAGGCGCAGGTTTGGAAGTTCATCGCGTACCCGTTCGGCCAGGGCCAGACCGGCCAGCTCGGCCTCTTCACCGAAGGCGCAGAGGTAGACGTCGACCTGACGGGAAATCTCTTCCGGGATCTGCTCGAGGGTTTCTAGCATCAACACCAGACGCTCGATGCCCATGGCGAAACCGACGCCCGGGGTTGGCTTGCCGCCCATCTGCTCGACCAGACCGTCGTAACGGCCGCCCGCGCACACGGTGCCCTGGGCGCCGAGCTTGTCGGTGACCCATTCGAAAACGGTTTTGCTGTAGTAATCGAGGCCGCGCACCAGTTTCGGGTTGAGCACATAAGGAATGCCGACGGCATCCAGACGCGCCTTCAGGCCTTCGAAGTGGGCACGGGACTCGTCGTCGAGGTAGTCAGCCATTTTCGGCGCATCGACCAGCACAGCCTGAGTGTCGGCATTTTTCGTGTCGAGCACGCGCAGCGGGTTGGTCTTCAGGCGACGCTGGCTGTCTTCGTCGAGCTTGTCGTGGTGCGCCGAGAGGTACTCGACCAGCGCTTCACGATAGCGACCACGGGACTCGCTGGTGCCGAGGCTGTTGAGTTCGAGCTTGACCGCATCACGGATGCCCAGCTCGCCCCACAGGCGCCAGGTCATGATGATCAGCTCGGCGTCGATGTCCGGACCGTCGAGGTTGAACACTTCCAGACCGATCTGGTGGAACTGGCGATAGCGGCCTTTTTGCGGACGCTCGTGGCGGAACATCGGGCCGATGTACCAGAGTTTCTGCACCTGACCGCCGCCGGTGATGCCGTGCTCGAGCACAGCACGCACGCACGCCGCAGTGCCCTCCGGGCGCAGGGTCAGCGAGTCGCCGTTGCGGTCTTCGAAGGTGTACATCTCTTTTTCGACGATATCGGTGACTTCGCCGATCGAGCGCTTGAACAGCTCGGTGAACTCGACGATCGGCATGCGGATCTGCTTGTAACCGTAGTTATCCAGCAGACGCGCCACAGTGCCTTCGAAATAACGCCACAGCGGGGTCTGTTCGGGCAGGATGTCGTTCATGCCACGAATGGCTTGCAGAGACTTGCTCACAAAATTTCCTTAATTCGTTCGATCAGCCGCGCGCGATAACGGCAGCGTCAGCTTCGACCTTTTCGGCCGCTTTCTGGCGGATCAGCTTTTCCAGCTCGTCCACCAGATTGTCATTCGTCAGCTTCTGCGACGGCTTGCCGTCGATGTAAATCAGGTTGGGCGTGCCGCCGGTCAAGCCGATATGGGCTTCCTTGGCTTCGCCGGGGCCGTTGACCACGCAACCGATGACCGCGACATCCAGCGGCACCAGCAGGTCTTCAAGGCGCCCTTCCAGCTCGTTCATGGTCTTGACCACATCGAAGTTCTGCCGCGAGCAGCTCGGGCAGGCGATGAAGTTGATGCCACGGGAACGCAGATGCAAAGACTTGAGAATGTCGTAACCGACCTTCACTTCCTCGACCGGGTCGGCCGCCAGCGAGATCCGGATAGTATCGCCAATCCCTTCGGCGAGCAGCATACCTAGGCCCACGGCGGATTTCACCGTGCCCGAACGCAAACCACCGGCTTCGGTGATACCCAAGTGCAGCGGCTGCACGATTTCCTTTGCCAGCAAACGGTAGGCTTCGACGGCCATGAACACATCGGAGGCCTTCACGCTGACCTTGAAGTCCTGGAAATTCAGGCGTTCGAGGTGTTCAACGTGGCGCAGCGCGGATTCGACCAGCGCCGCCGGGGTCGGCTCGCCGTATTTCTTCTGCAGGTCTTTTTCCAGGGAACCGGCGTTGACGCCGATGCGGATCGGAATGCCGCGATCACGGGCAGCATCGACCACAGCACGCACACGGTCTTCACGACCGATGTTGCCCGGGTTGATGCGCAGGCAGTCCACACCCAGTTCGGCCACGCGCAAGGCGATCTTGTAGTCGAAGTGGATATCGGCCACCAACGGCACTTTGACCAGTTGCTTGATCTTGCCGAACGCCTCGGCGGCGTCCATGTCCGGCACCGAGACGCGAACGATGTCGACGCCGGCAGCTTCCAGACGATTGATCTGCGCCACGGTCGCAGCGACATCATTGGTATCGCTGTTGGTCATGCTCTGCACAGCGATCGGCGCATCGCCGCCCACCGGTACGTTGCCGACCCAGATCTTGCGCGATTCGCGACGTTTGATTGGAGATTCGCCGTGCATGACTTATTGACCCAACTTCAGGCGAGCAGTCTCGCCACTGGTGAACGGAGCGATGTCGACCGGTTGGCCGTTGTAGCTGACCTGTGCCGCGCGGGCAACGCCCAGACGCACATTGAGCGGCGGCTTGCCGGAGACGGTCACGCTGTCGCCTTTATGCTTCAGACCACTGAAAATCACTTTGCCACGGCCATCGGTCACCTGTGCCCAGCAATCGCCGGTGAACTGCAATTGCACCTGGCCTTCGCCGGCAACCGGAGCAGCTGCTTCAGCGCTTGGCGCTTGAGCAACCGGCGCGGTCGGGGCCGGTGTCGCAGGGACATTCGGCGCTGGAGTGGCCGGAGCCGCCACCACTGGCGCAGGCGTCTGTGCCGGTGCGCTTGGCGCAACTGCCGGGGCAGCCGGCTCGGTTGCTGGCGCGGCAGACTCGGCGCCGGTCGATTCAGCACTGGTTTCCGACTGCGGCAAGGCCAGCGATGTCGAATTGTCTGCCTGATTTTCGGCGACAGCCTGGTCTTCCGGCTCGTCGATCGGGTGGATCTGCGTGGTGCCGTCAGCGCCTTCGACTTCGACGTGTTCCGGCGCGAGGCTGGTCAGATCGCGGGTGCGCTGGGAGGTCTGATCCTGCCACCAGACGAAACCGCCGCCGATGACCGCGATCAGCAGCAACAGGCTGACGATACGCAAAATGGTGTGGGAAACGCGCACCGGCTCTTCGATACGACCGAGGGCGTGAACGTTGCTGCCCTGGGAGTCGGTGCCGGTGGACTGGTCGAACTGCTGAACCAGAACGGTCTGGTCCATACCGAGCAATTTGGCATAGGCGCGAATGTAACCGCGAGCGAAGGTATGCCCCGGCAGCTTGTCGAAAGCGCCGGCTTCAAGATTGCTCAGGGATGTCACGGTGAGGTTGAGCTTGAGGGCCACTTCGGCCAGCGACCAGCCATTGCTTTCGCGGGCCTGGCGCAGGGTCTCACCGGGATTAACGCGATTCGCTGCTACAACTTCGGGATGCGCCGCTTTCATCATTGCTCCGACAGGTATTGCTGATATTCCGGCGTACCGGGATAGAGTCGTTTTAATTGCAGACCGTAACTGGCTGCCTTGTCGCGATCTTCAAACACTTTTGCCAGCCGAACGCCGAGCAATAGACTACGTGCATTTTGTTCGGTCAGCTGGCTGAAACGGTCGTAATAGTCACGCGCGGGCACATAATGCCTGTCTTCGAAGGACAACTCAGCCATTTCCAGCAATGCGCGCGGTTGTTGGCGGTTCAGGCGCAGGGCTTTTTCCAGCTGTTGCTGGGCCAGATCACGCTGGCCAAGCTTGGCGGCGGTCATGCCGAGGTTTTCGAAGACCCGCGAACGCTCAGGATACAGGGTATCGGCGGCCGCTTGTTCAAAACGCTCGTAGGCTTCCTTGTAGCGCTGTTCTTCGTAGAGAAAACTGCCGTAGTTGTTGAGGATGCGTGCATCGGCGGGACGTGAGGACAAGGCCTTGCGGAAATGCTCGTCGGCCAGTGCCGACTCCATTTCAGCCTGAAACACCAGACCGAGCGCGGCATTGGCGTCGGGGTCGGAACCGTCCAGCTCCAGCGCTTTCTTCAAGGGCACCTTGGCGCGCTCGGTCATGCCCTGCTGCAGGTAGCCCAGACCCAGCTGCACGTAGGCAGCCCGCGCTTCATCGCGGCCCTTGCTGGTCTTCATCGGGTTGTAGTCACCCGACAGGACACAACCAGCGCACAGACTGGCCAACAGCAACAGCAGCGCAAAGCGCAGGGACATAGAGATCCTCTCTTAGTTAGTGTTCGCGGCGTTCTGTGCCAGATCGCTGTCGGCGCTCAACTCGCGCACGGCGATATAACGTTCGCTGCGACGGGTGCGATCCAGCACCTGCCCTACCAATTGACCACATGCGGCGTCGATGTCTTCACCACGGGTGGTGCGCACAGTGACGTTGAAACCGGCCTGATGCAACTGATCCTGGAAGCGGCGGATGGCATTGTTGCTCGGCCGCTCGTACCCGGAGTGCGGGAACGGGTTGAAGGGGATCAGGTTGATCTTGCACGGGATGTCTTTAAGCAGCTCGATCATTTCCACAGCATGCTCAAGCTTGTCGTTGACGTCCTTGAGCAAGGTGTACTCGATGGTCAGCACACGTTTCTCGCCAAGGGCGGACATGTAGCGCTGGCACGACTCGAGCAGCATCTTAAGCGGATATTTCTTGTTGATCGGCACCAATTGGTTACGCAATGCGTCGTTCGGTGCGTGCAGGGACAACGCCAGGGACACGTCGATGTGCTTGGCCAGCTCATCGATCATCGGCACCACGCCCGAAGTGGACAGGGTCACGCGGCGCTTGGAGATCCCGTAGCCGAGGTCATCCATCATCAGATGCATGGCGGCGACGACGTTATCGAAGTTCAGCAACGGCTCGCCCATGCCCATCATCACCACGTTGGTGATGGCGCGGTCGACGGTGGCCGGGACGCTGCCGAAAGATTTGTTGGCAATCCACACCTGACCGATGACTTCGGCGGCGGTGAGGTTGCTGTTGAAGCCTTGCTTGCCGGTGGAGCAGAAACTGCAGTCCAGGGCACAGCCTGCCTGGGACGAAACGCACAGAGTGCCGCGTTTGCCCTGGGGAATGTACACGGTCTCGACGCAGCTGCCGGACGCCACGCGCACCACCCATTTACGGGTGCCGTCGCTGGAGATGTCCTCGCTGACCACTTCCGGACCACGCACTTCAGCAATGGCCTTGAGCTTGTCGCGCAAGGCTTTGCTGACGTTCGTCATGGCGTCGAAATCATCGACGCCAAAGTGGTGAATCCATTTCATTACCTGACCGGCACGGAAACGCTTCTCCCCGATTGAGTCGAAGAATTTTTCCATTTCCGGCTGGGTCAGACCCAGCAGGTTTGTTTTAACAGTCGATGTAGTCATGGATTCACCTTCACTCTGCAAGCAATGCTTAGCGAGTGGTTACTTCAGTAGCTGCGAAGAAGTAAGCGATTTCGCGAGCGGCAGCAGCTTCGGAGTCCGAACCGTGAACGGCGTTGGCGTCGATCGATTCAGCGAAGTCAGCACGGATGGTGCCTGGAGCAGCTTCTTTAGGGTTGGTAGCGCCCATCAGCTCACGGTTGCGAGCGATAGCGTTTTCGCCTTCCAGAACCTGAACGACAACCGGACCGGAAGTCATGAAAGCAACCAGGTCACCGAAGAAACCGCGCTCGCTGTGCTCAGCGTAGAAGCCTTCGGCTTCGGCTTTGGACAGTTGCTTCAGTTTCGAAGCTACAACGCGCAGGCCAGCGTCTTCGAAGCGAGTGGTGATCTTGCCGATCACGTTTTTAGCAACGGCGTCAGGCTTGATGATGGAGAAAGTACGTTGAACAGCCATGGTGTAACTCCAGAAACGGTAATTTGCGAAAAATTAAACCCGCGAATTATACGCGGGTTCTTGGGTATTGCCTAACCTGCGAGACGATCAGTCCAATTCTGCGGCCCAGAGCTCCTGAACCGCTTCAAGCACCTTCTCGCCGACCCGGCCAGAAGTCGCATCGAAGTCCGGCAGTTCAAGAATCATCTGCTGCAAACGGACAAAACCTACAGAATACGGGTCGAGTCCCTCATGGGCCTCGGCCAGCTCTTCTGCAATGCGTTGAACATCATTCCAACCGTAGCTCATGACAGTCTTACCAGTCAGTGCGGCGCTTCGGCCGCATGGTTAAGCGAATATTTCGGAATCTCGACGGTGAGGTCTTCCTCACCGACGATGGCCTGGCAAGCGAGACGCGATTGCGCCTCAAGGCCCCAGGCACGGTCGAGGAAGTCTTCTTCCAGCTCATCGGCCTCTTCCAGCGAGTCGAAACCCTCGCGGATGATGCAATGGCAAGTAGTGCAGGCGCAGACGCCGCCGCACGCGCTTTCCATCTCGATATGGTGTTCGTGGGCCAGTTCGAGAATCGATGTGCCGGGCGCAGCCTCGACCACCATGCCTTCAGGGCAGAACTTCTCGTGGGGCAGAAAAATGACCTGCGGCATCAGATATCCTCGATTTCATTCAGGTTGCGCCCCGACAGAGCGGCTTTCACCGTCAGGTCCATGCGGCGGGCAGCAAAAGCATCGGTCACCTGCGACAGACGCTTGGTCTGCTGCTCGATGGCGTAACCATCGGTACCTTTCATCAGTTCGGCCAGTTCCTGCATTTGCAGTTCGATGACCATGCGCTCTTCGGCGTCGAGCAAACGCTCGCCATCGGCCTCCAGCGCGCCCTGCACCGCTTCGAGCAGGCGTTGGGCATCGACTTGCTGCTCACGCAGAACACGGGCGACCTTGTCGTCATTGGCGTGCTGGAACGAGTCTTTGAGCATTTTGGCGATTTCGCCGTCGGTCAGGCCGTAGGACGGCTTGACCTGAATGCTCGCTTCAACGCCCGAGCCCGATTCACGGGCAGACACGCTGAGCAGACCGTCGGCGTCGACCTGGAAGGTCACGCGAATCTTCGCCGCACCCGCCACCATCGCCGGAATGCCGCGCAATTCGAAACGCGCCAGAGAGCGGCAGTCGCTGATCAGCTCGCGCTCGCCCTGCAACACGTGGATGGCCATGGCCGACTGGCCGTCTTTATAGGTGGTGAAATCCTGGGCGCGGGCGACGGGGATCGTGGTGTTGCGCGGAATCACCTTCTCCATCAGACCGCCCATGGTTTCCAGCCCCAAGGACAACGGAATCACGTCGAGCAGCAGCAATTCGCCGCCATCGCGCTTGTTGCCAGCCAAGGTATCGGCCTGGATCGCGGCCCCGATGGCCACCACTTGATCCGGGTCGATTTCCGTCAGTGGCTGACGACCGAAGGCTTCGGCAACGGCTTCACGCACACGTGGCACGCGGGTCGAACCGCCGACCATGACCACGGCGTGGACGTCTTCCAGTTCGATACCGGAATCGCGAACGGCGCGGCGGCAGGCTTTCAGACTGCGCGCGACCATTGGCTCGATCAGCGCATCGAAGGCTTCACGGGTCAGTTGTGCTTTCCAGTCGCCGTAAGCCACTTCCACACTGGCCGCATCGGTCAAAGCTTCTTTGGCCGCACAGGCGGTTTGCAGCAGATTGCGCTGTGCGCCCGGATCGAGATCGGCGGACAGGCCAGCGCTCTCAATGATCCAGCCGGCAATCGCGTGATCGAAGTCATCGCCGCCCAGCGCGCTGTCGCCGCCAGTGGCCAGAACTTCGAAAACGCCGCCAGTCAGACGCAGAATCGAAATGTCGAAGGTACCGCCACCAAGGTCATAAATCGCAACCAGGCCTTCAGCGTGTTGATCCAGACCATACGCCACAGCAGCAGCGGTCGGCTCGTTGAGCAGACGCAACACGTTCAGACCGGCGAGCTTGGCCGCATCTTTAGTGGCCTGACGCTGCGCATCATCGAAGTAGGCAGGAACGGTGATCACCGCACCAACCAGTTCGCCACCCAAGGTCGCCTCAGCACGCTGACGCAGGACTTTGAGGATATCGGCGGAGACTTCAACCGGGCTTTTCGGGCCTTGCACGGTGTCGATGAACGGCATGTGTGATTCGCCGCCGACGAAGCGGTACGGCAGCTGTTCGCCCAATTGCTTGACGTCGGACAGGCCACGACCCATCAAGCGCTTGACCGAGAGCACGGTGTTCAGAGGATCGGAGGATGCCGCCAGCTTGGCGGACTCACCGACTTCAACGCGGTCGGCGTGATAACGCACGGCGGACGGCAGGATGACCTGCCCGTTGGCGTCGGCCAGCGGTTCGGAAAGACCACTGCGCAGCGCAGCGACCAGCGAATTGGTAGTACCCAAGTCGATGCCCACCGCCAGGCGACGCTGGTGCGGTTGAGGACTTTGGCCGGGTTCGGCGATCTGCAGTAGAGCCATGGTGATCAGGTCTTGTCTGTCTGTCAGCGTGCAATTCAGCGCAGCACTGGGTTAATCGTCGAGGCGCTCTTCCAGCTGGCGCACTTCGTAGGTGAGCTTGTCGAGGAACTGCATGCGCCGCATCAGGCGTTCGGCCTGTTCACGTTGCGCAGCATCATCCCAACAGGCTGCGAAGCTCTCATTGAGTTCTTCCTGAGCAGCTTTCAAGCGACGCTTGAATACCGCAACACCGTCGAGGTCGGCACTGTCCTGCAGATCTTCGAGCTCTTCGCGCCATTGCATCTGCTGCAGTAGAAACTCGGGATCGTGGACGGTGACCTCCATCGGCACTTCATGCCCGCTGATTTTCAGCAGGTAGCGTGCGCGCTGGGCCGGACTCTTGAGCGTCTGGTAGGCGTCGTTGAGCCGCGCCGATTGCTCGAGCGCCGAGCGCTGTTCGCGTTCGGATGCATCGGCAAAACGGTCAGGATGGACGCCGCGCGCCAACTCACGGTAGCGCGTGGCCAACTGCTCGAGATCCAGGCGGAAGCTCGGTTGCAGCTCGAATAAAGCGAAATGACAAGGAATACCCACGACCAGCCTCAGATGTTGAAGCTTTCGCCGCAGCCACATTCACCGCGCACGTTGGGGTTGTTGAACTTGAAGCCTTCGTTCAACCCTTCCTTGACGAAGTCGAGCTCGGTGCCGTCCAGGTAGGCCAGGCTTTTCGGGTCGATGATCACTTTTTCGCCGTGACTCTCGAACACCTGATCCTCCGCCACTACCTCGTCGACAAACTCCAGCACGTAGGCAAGGCCGGAACAGCCTGTGGTGCGAACACCCAGACGAATCCCTTCACCTTTGCCGCGCCCGTCGAGGGAGCGCCGCACGTGTCGAGCAGCCGCTTCTGTCATGCTGATAGCCATCGTTGACTCCTTACTCGTCGCCGAATCTTGAAATTCAGATCAAGCCTTTCTTCTGCTTGTAATCGCGAACAGCCGCTTTGATAGCGTCTTCTGCGAGCACGGAGCAGTGGATTTTCACTGGCGGCAAAGCCAGTTCTTCGGCCAGCTGAGTGTTCTTGATGGTTTCGGCTTCGTCCAGGGTCTTGCCCTTCATCCACTCGGTAGCGAGGGAGCTGGAGGCGATTGCCGAACCGCAACCGTAGGTCTTGAACTTGGCATCTTCGATAACGCCCTGATCGTTGACCTTGATCTGCAGACGCATCACGTCGCCGCACGCCGGAGCGCCGACCATGCCGGTGCCGACATCAGGATCTTCCGCGTTCATCTTGCCGACGTTGCGCGGGTTTTCGTAGTGGTCGATGACCTTTTCGCTGTAAGCCATGATTCTCAATCCTCACTCATCAGGGCCGCTCTTGAGACCCTGCAACTGCGCTGCGTTAACGCCGCGTCGCTACAGGATCTGTATCCGGCGGCTTCTATAGTTAGTGTGCCGCCCACTCGATTTTCGAGATATCGACGCCGTCTTTGTACATGTCCCACAGCGGCGACAGAGCGCGCAGCTTGGTAACGGCCTCGCAGACTTTCTGCGCGGCGTAGTCGATTTCTTCTTCGGTGGTGAAACGGCCGAAGGTAAAGCGGATCGAGCTGTGTGCCAGTTCGTCGTTGCGGCCCAGGGCGCGCAGTACGTACGAAGGCTCCAGCGACGCCGAGGTGCAGGCCGAACCGGACGATACCGCCAGATCCTTGAGCGCCATGATCAGCGACTCGCCTTCAACGTAGTTGAAGCTCAGGTTCAGGTTGTGCGGAACGCGGGCGGTCAGGCTACCGTTGACGTAGAGCTCTTCCAGATGCTCGACCTGCTTGTAGAAACGGTCGCTCAAGGCTTTGATGCGCACGTTCTCGGCAGCCATGTCTTCCTTGGCCACACGGAACGCTTCGCCCATGCCGACGATCTGGTGGGTCGCCAGGGTGCCGGAACGCATGCCACGCTCGTGACCGCCGCCGTGCATGGTCGCTTCGATGCGCACACGCGGCTTGCGGCTGACGTACAACGCGCCGATGCCTTTAGGGCCATAGGTCTTGTGGGCGGAGAACGACATCATGTCGACTTTCAGCTTCTGCAGATCGATTTCGACCTTGCCAGTGGACTGAGCGGCGTCAACGTGGAACAGCACACCTTTGGCGCGCAGCATCTCGCCAATGGCGGCGATGTCGTTGATGGTGCCGATTTCGTTGTTGACGTGCATCACCGACACCAGAATGGTGTCTTCGCGCAGTGCAGCATCAATCATCGCCGGGGTGATCAGACCGTCTTCGGTCGGCTCGAGGTAGGTCACTTCGAAGCCTTCACGCTCCAGCTGGCGCATGGTGTCGAGGACAGCCTTGTGCTCGATCTTGCTGGTGATCAGGTGCTTGCCCTTGGAGGCGTAGAAATGTGCCGCGCCCTTGATCGCCAGGTTGTCGGATTCGGTCGCGCCGGAGGTCCAGACGATTTCGCGCGGGTCGGCGTTGACCAGATCGGCCACCTGACGACGAGCGTTTTCGACGGACTCTTCAGCCTTCCAGCCGAACACGTGGGAACGGGACGCCGGGTTACCGAAGTTTCCGTCGACCAGCAGGCATTCACTCATTTTCTGCGCAACGCGCGGATCAACCGGGGTGGTTGCAGAGTAATCAAGGTAAATCGGCAATTTCATGGACTATCTCCTAAATCAGGGCTGGCGTGCCGCGGGTAGCTCTTCGGCTGTCATTCGACGGCGGACGCTTCAATCTTGTCCAGGCGTGGCGCCTTGCTGCTGCAACGGCGCTGGTCCTGACGCTGGGCCACTTCTTGTACCTCACGGCGAGTCACAAGGTCGGCCAAGCTGATACCGCTCAGAAATTCGTGAATCTGCAGGCTCAAGTCGCACCACAGATGATGGGTCAGGCAGGTATCACCGGAATGGCAATCGCCCTGGCCCTGGCACTTGGTGGCATCGACCGATTCGTTCACCGCATCGATCACCTGGGCGACCTGGATGCCCTGCATGTCGCGGGACAACTGGTAGCCACCACCCGGACCGCGAACGCTGGAAACCAGGTTGCTGCGGCGCAGCTTGGCGAACAGCTGTTCGAGGTAGGACAGGGAGATGCCTTGGCGCTCGGAGATATCGGCCAGAGACACCGGCCCGTGCTGCGCGTGCAACGCCAGGTCAAGCATGGCGGTCACGGCGTATCGGCCTTTTGTAGTCAGTCGCATGGACAGTTACCACGGAGTTCGGAATGGGCGGGAGTATGCAATTCCCGAGCATTTAAGTCAACTATAAGACCTAGTGCTTTAGTCGGGTTTACCCGCAAAAGAGCGCGCGCACTATAGCAAAGACGGGTTGCGGACAGCCAGCGCAACCGCGTGATCGTTCTTCGCGAGCAGGCTCGCTCCCACATTGGAATGCATTCATCTGTGGGAGCGAGCCTGCTCGCGAAAAGCAGCGCCGCGGTTCAGCCGGCTTTCGATTCGTCCTTGCCCTTGACGCATGCGAAGTCTTCTTCGCGCAGCTCAGGCAGATCTTTCGCACAGTAATTGCTGCCCAGATCCTTCAGCGCACCGCACATGCCCTCCAGACGGCCGTCCACCGCTTGCAGATGATCGAGCAACTGGCCGATGGCGCGGGCCACCGGGTCGGGCATGTCTTCGCTGACGCCGTAAGCGTCGAAGCCGATCTTTTCCGCCATGGCTTTGCGCTTGGCGTCCTGCTCTTCATCGGTCTTGACAATGATCCGCCCCGGAATCCCCACCACCGTGGCGCCGGGCGGCACTTCCTTGGTGACCACAGCGTTGGAGCCGACTTTGGCGCCTGCACCGACCGTGAACGGACCAAGAACCTTGGCCCCAGCACCAACTACAACGCCGTCTCCGAGAGTCGGGTGGCGCTTGCCCTTGTTCCAGCTGGTGCCGCCGAGCGTCACGCCTTGATAGATGGTGACGTCGTCGCCGATCTCGGCGGTTTCACCAATGACGATGCCCATGCCGTGGTCGATGAAGAACCGCCGACCGACCTTGGCACCCGGATGAATCTCGATCCCGGTCAGCCAGCGACCGAAGTTCGACACCAGCCGCGCCAGCCATTTAAGTTCGTTGCGCCAGAGCATGCCGGCCAGACGATGAATCCAGATCGCATGCATGCCGGGGTAGCAGGTCAGGACTTCAAAAGCGTTACGCGCCGCCGGGTCTCGATGGAATACGCTTTGGATATCTTCACGCAAACGCTCAAACATCATTCAATCCTTCCGCTTTAGAAGTTCGCCACGGGCCGCTTTCTGGGTTTCCGTGAGAATGCCACGCAAAATATTCATTTCCGCCCGGCTGACCGAGCTGCGTCCGTACAACCGGCGCAGGCGCGCCATCAAGTGCCGTGGTTTTTCCGGGTCGAGGAATTCGATGGCAACCAGCGTCTGCTCCAGGTGCTCATAAAAGCGCTCCAGCTCATCCATGGTCGCCAGCTCGGCGCTTTTCACCGAGGCCACTTCCTCTTTCTCGACTTTGCTCGGCTGACCCTGTGCGGCCAGCCAGGCCATGCGCACTTCATAACTCAACACCTGCACCGCCGCCCCGAGGTTCAGCGAACTGAACGTCGGGTCGGAAGGGATGTGCACGTGAAAATGACATCGCTGCAGCTCTTCATTGGTCAGGCCGGAGTCTTCACGACCGAACACCAAAGCAATCTCGGCGCCCTGCCCGGCTTCCTCGACCACCTTGTTGCCGCATTCGCGCGGATCCAGCAGCGGCCAGGGAATGCGGCGGTCGCGGGCGCTGGTGCCGAGCACCAGATTGCAACCGACCAAAGCATCTTCCAACGTGGCGACGACTTGCGCGTTTTCAAGGATGTCACCAGCACCGGAGGCGCGGGCGTCGGCCTCGTGGTGCGGGAAGACCCGCGGTTCGACCAGCACCAGTCTCGACAGACCCATGTTTTTCATGGCGCGCGCGGCCCCGCCGATGTTGCCGGGGTGGCTGGTGTTGACCAGGACGACACGAATGTTCTGCAGCAAGGGAGGCGCTCTCGGACACAGGAAAGGGGGCAAATCTTACAGAACAGCCTACCGTTAAGCTATGAAAGCGAACAGCGTCCTTCACCTGAAGAAAAGTTCTGATAGAATGCGCGGCTTTCTTTAACAACCTTAGGTGACACATCCATGCAGCCCATGCTGAATATCGCGCTGCGCGCCGCCCGCAGCGCCAGTGAACTGATCTTCCGCTCCATCGAGCGCCTGGATACCATCAAGGTCGACGAAAAAGACGCCAAGGATTACGTATCCGAGGTTGATCGCGCCGCTGAACAGAAAATCATCGATGCCCTGCGCAAGGCTTACCCGAATCACTCGATCCAGGGTGAAGAAACCGGCCTGCACGCCGGCACCGGCATCGAAGGCGAAGAGTACCTGTGGATCATCGATCCGCTGGACGGCACTACCAACTTCCTCCGTGGCATTCCGCATTTTGCAGTGAGCATCGCCTGCAAATATCGTGGCCGCCTGGAACACGCAGTGGTTCTGGACCCGGTTCGCCAGGAAGAATTCACCGCCAGCCGTGGTCGCGGCGCTCAACTGAACGGTCGTCGTCTGCGCGTCAGCGGTCGCACCAGCCTCGACGGCGCCCTGCTCGGCACCGGCTTCCCGTTCCGTGACGATCAGATGGACAACCTCGACAACTACCTGGGCATGTTCCGCGCCCTGGTTGGCCAGACTGCCGGTATCCGCCGCGCCGGCTCGGCGAGCCTGGACCTGGCCTACGTGGCTGCCGGTCGTTTCGATGCGTTCTGGGAGTCGGGTCTGTCCGAGTGGGACATGGCTGCAGGCGCCCTGCTGATTCAGGAAGCCGGCGGCCTGGTGAGCGACTTCACCGGCGGTCACGATTTCCTTGAGAAAGGCCACATCGTTGCCGGCAACACCAAGTGCTTCAAGGCAGTGCTGACGGCGATCCAGCCGCACCTGCCGGCCTCGCTGAAGCGCTAAGCTTTCCGCGAAACCAAAAGCACCCTCCGGGGTGCTTTTTTATGCCTGCAATTCCAAACAGCACAATTCCCTGTGGGAGCGAGCCTGCTCGCGAATGGGGCGTGTCAGCAAAGGAAATATCAACTGTTGGACCGTATTCGCGAGCAGGCTCGCTCCCACAGGTGAGAATCGCGTGTAGCCCTGAAACGCGGGTATAAAAAAGCACCCCACAGGGTGCTTCTTTTCACAACAGTAGCGCTTTACTGACCCGGCTCATTCTGCGACAGGATTAGCTTGCCTTCTTTGTCGACCGGAATCTGGTTGCCCGGATCACGATCCATCCGTACTTTGCCTTCCTTGCCATCGAGCGAGTAACGCACGTCGTAACCGACGACCTTGTCGCTGATGTCATTGACCGTGTTGCAGCGGGTTTGCGTGGTGGTGTAGGTGTCGCGGTTCTGCATACCTTCCTGCACCTTGTTACCGGCATAACCGCCGCCGACTGCACCGGCCACAGTGGCAATCTTCTTGCCGGTACCGCCGCCCACCTGATTACCCAACAGACCACCGGCTACGGCACCGATCGCCGTGCCGAGAATCTGGTGTTGATCCTTGACCGGCGCCTGCCGGGTCACGGTTACATCCTTGCATACTTCACGTGGAGTCTTGATCTGTGTCTTGACCGGCTCAACGGCTAATACTTGCGCATACTCAGGGCCGCTTTTAACCAGGCTGTAGGTGGCAACAGCACCCCCGGCTGTGACACCGACAGCACCCAATACCGCACCAACCAGCAACGACTTGTTCACATGAACCTCCTGACCATCACATGCGGGACGCGCCCGCGCTTCTCCCAGCCTTGGAGCACAAAAAAGGCGCGAGTTCAACTCGCGCCTTTTGTCAGCTGACAGCCGGGAAATCGCTAACCGTCATGGACGGTCGTCGACTTCCTTCTCGGTGTTGGCCGGAGGAATCAGATCCTCGGTGGTCAGGTTCAGCCAGATCAGCACCACGTTGGCGATGTAGATCGACGAGTAAGTACCCGCCAGTACACCGATGAACAGTGCGATGGAGAAGCCGAACAGGTTGTCGCCACCGAAGAACAGCAGCGCCGCGATCGCCAGCAGAGTGGAGATCGAGGTCGCCATGGTGCGCAGCAGGGTCTGGGTGGTCGAGATGTTGATGTTCTCGATCAGCGTCGCCTTGCGCAGCACGCGGAAGTTCTCACGCACCCGGTCGAAGACCACGATGGTGTCGTTCAGCGAGTAACCGATGATCGCCAGCACTGCCGCCAGTACTGTCAGATCGAAGGTGATCTGGAAGTACGAGAGGATCCCCACGGTCACGATCACGTCGTGGATCAGCGAGACAATCGCGCCGACCGCAAACTTCCACCGAAAGCGGAACGCCAGGTAGATCAGAATGCCGCCGAGCGCCAGCAGCATGCCGAGGCCGCCCTGGTCGCGCAGTTCTTCACCGACCTGCGGGCCGACGAACTCGACACGCTTGACCGTCGCCGGGTTGTCGCCGCCGACTTTCTGCAGTGCGTCTGCAACCTGATGGCCCAGCTGCGGATCTTCACCCGGCATGCGCACCAACAGATCGGTCGTCGCGCCGAAGTTCTGCACGATAGCTTCGTGATAACCGGAACTCGCCAGCTGCTCGCGCACCTTGGTGACATCCGCCGGACGCTCGTAGGTCAGCTCGATGAGTGTACCGCCGGTGAAGTCCAGGCCCCAGTTCATGCCCTTGGTGGCGACACTGAACAAGGCAATGACGGTAAGCAGCAATGTGACGCCGAACGCGAAGTTGCGAACGCCCATGAAGTTGATTGTACGTAACATGGCAGCCCCTTAAATCCACAACTTCTTGAAGTCACGTCCGCCAAAGATCAGGTTGACCATTGCGCGGGTCACCATGATGGCCGTGAACATCGAGGTAAAGATCCCGAGGGACATCGTCACTGCGAAACCCTTCACCGGGCCAGTGCCCATGGCGAAGAGAATACCGCCGACCAGCAAAGTGGTCAGGTTGGCGTCGAGAATCGCAGTGAATGCCCGGCCGAAGCCTTCGTTGATTGCCCGCTGCACCGTCATGCCGGCGGCGATCTCTTCACGAATCCGCGAGAAGATCAGTACGTTGGCGTCGACCGCCATACCCATCGTCAACACGATACCGGCGATACCCGGCAGGGTCAGCGTGGCGCCCAGCAACGACATCAACGCCAGCAGCAGCACCATGTTCACCGCCAGTGCGACGGTGGCGATGACGCCGAAGAAGCGGTAGATGGCGATGATGAACAGCGATACGAACAGCATGCCCCACAGGGAAGCGTCAATACCTTTGGTGATGTTGTCAGCACCCAGGCTCGGACCGATTGTGCGCTCTTCAGCGAAGTACATCGGTGCAGCCAGACCACCGGCACGCAGCAGCAGCGCCAGCTCGGACGATTCGCCCTGACCGTTCAGGCCAGTGATGCGGAATTGCGCACCCAGCGGCGACTGAATGGTCGCCAGGCTGATGATCTTCTTCTCTTCCTTGAACGTCTGTACCGGCACGTCTTTCTCGACGCCATCAACCACTTGCTTGGTGTAAGTGGTGACCGGACGCTGTTCGATGAAGATCACCGCCATGCTGCGACCGACGTTGGAACGGGTCGCGCGGCTCATCAGCTCGCCACCGTGGCCATCCAGACGGATGTTCACTTCTGGCGTGCCGTGTTCGCCAAAACCGGCCTTGGCATCGGTAACCTGGTCACCGGTGATGATCAGACCACGCTCGATCTGCGCCGGAGGACGATTGCCTTCGCGGAACTCGAACGACTCGGAAGTGGCTTTCGAAGCGCCCGGCTCGGCGGCCAGACGGAACTCAAGGTTGGCCGTCTTGCCGAGAATACGCTTGGCTTCGGCAGTGTCCTGCACGCCCGGCAGCTCAACCACGATGCGGTTGGCGCCCTGACGCTGCACGATCGGTTCGGCAACACCCAGCTCGTTGACGCGGTTACGTACCGTGGTCAGGTTCTGCTTGATGGAGTATTCACGGATTTCCGCCAGCTTGGCCGGGGTCATCGCCAGACGCAGCACCGGTTGACCGTTGAGGTCGGCCGGAACAATGTCGAAATCGTTGAAGTTCTTGCGGATCAGCGCACGGGCCTGTTCGCGGGAGTCTTCATCGCTGAAGCCCAACTGAATGGCACCGCCCAGTTGCGGCAGGCTGCGATAGCGCAGCTTCTCTTTGCGCAGCAGGCTCTTGACGTCGCCTTCGTAGACTTTCAGGCGCGCATCGAGGGCTTTATCCATGTCCACTTCGAGCAGGAAGTGCACACCACCGGACAAGTCCAGACCCAGCTTCATCGGGTGCGCACCGAGGTTGCGCAGCCATTGCGGGGTGGTCTGTGCCAGGTTCAGCGCGACGACGTAGTCATCACCCAATGCCTTGCGCACAACGTCTTTGGCCGGCAGCTGATCTTCAGCCTTGCTCAGACGGATCAGACCGCCCTTGCCGCCCGCCGTCAGCGTAGCCGCCTTGACGTTGATGCCGGACTCTTTCAGCGCTGTGCTGACGCGAGCCAGATCGGCGTCATTGACCTGCAAAGCCGTGCTGGCGCCACTGATCTGAATCGCCGGGTCATCGGGGTAAAGATTGGGAGCGGAATAAATCAGACCGATCGCCAGCACCGCCAGGATCAGAATGTATTTCCACAGAGGGTATTTGTTCAGCATCACGCCGCCCGTTATGAACGCGGGGCGCCTTGCGCGCCCCGTCGATTGAGTAGAAGTTGTTGCTCTTAGATCGCTTTCAGCGTGCCTTTTGGCAGCGTGGCGGCGATGGCGCCTTTCTGGAACTTCATTTCCACGGTGTCGGACACTTCCAGAACCACGAAGTCATCGGCAACCTTGGTGATCTTGCCGGCGATGCCGCCAGTGGTCACGACTTCGTCACCCTTCTGCAGGCTGCTCAGCAGGTTCTTCTGCTCTTTGGCGCGCTTGGCCTGTGGACGCCAGATCATCAGGTAGAAGATGACCAGGAAGCCGACCAGGAAAATCCACTCGAAGCCGCCGCCCATTGGGCTTGCAGCAGCCGGTGCAGCTGCGTCAGCCATGGCGTTAGAGATAAAAAAGCTCATTTAGCACTCCAGTTGCAAATGTTGAATCTTGGGGTCAGAAAACTCAGTCCAAAGGCGGGACGGGAAGTCCGCGTTTGGCGTAGAAGGCATCGACAAAGGCGGCCAATGTACCCTGTTGAATAGCCTCGCGCAAACCAGCCATCAGCACCTGATAATGGCGCAAGTTATGGATGGTATTGAGCATGCTGCCGAGCATTTCGCCGCACTTGTCCAGGTGATGCAGATAAGCGCGCGAGAAGTTCTGGCAGGTGTAGCAATCGCAGGTCGGATCCAGCGGCGATTCATCGTGGCGATGGAACGCGTTACGGATCTTCAGCACACCGGTATCGATGAACAGATGCCCATTGCGGGCATTACGGGTTGGCATCACGCAATCGAACATGTCCACCCCGCGGCGCACACCCTCAACCAGATCTTCCGGTTTGCCAACGCCCATAAGGTAACGAGGTTTGTCAGCGGGCATCTGACCCGGCAGATAATCCAGCACCTTGATCATTTCGTGTTTCGGTTCGCCCACCGACAGACCGCCGATGGCGAGGCCGTCGAAGCCAATCTTGTCGAGGCCCTCGAGCGAGCGCATGCGCAGGTTTTCATGCATGCCGCCCTGGACGATACCGAACAGCGCCGCGGTGTTGTCGCCGTGGGCATTCTTCGAACGCTGCGCCCAGCGCAACGACAACTCCATCGATACGCGCGCGACGTCTTCGTCAGCCGGATACGGCGTGCATTCGTCGAAGATCATCACAATGTCGGAACCGAGATCGCGCTGCACCTGCATCGACTCTTCCGGGCCCATGAACACTTTGGCGCCGTCGACCGGAGAAGCGAAGGTCACGCCCTCCTCCTTGATCTTGCGCATCGCGCCGAGGCTGAACACCTGGAAGCCGCCGGAGTCGGTGAGGATCGGGCCTTTCCACTGCATGAAATCGTGCAGGTCGCCGTGCTCCTTGATCACCTGAGTGCCGGGACGCAGCCACAGGTGAAAGGTGTTGCCCAGAATGATTTCCGCGCCCGTGGCGACAATGTCGCGCGGCAGCATGCCCTTGACCGTGCCGTAGGTGCCGACCGGCATGAACGCCGGGGTCTCGACGGTGCCACGGGGAAGGTCAGGCGACCACGACGAGCCTTGCCATCGGTGGCCAGCAACTCAAAGGACATTCGACATTCGCGACTCATTCTGTTTCCTCTGGGCCTGTCTGTTCAGGGGCAGTTGGAGCGGGATTGCGGGTGATGAACATCGCATCCCCGTAACTGAAAAAGCGGTAGCCGTTTTCAACGGCGGCCTTGTAGGCGGCCATGGTTTCGGGATAACCGGCAAACGCGGAAACCAGCATCAACAGCGTGGATTCCGGCAAATGGAAATTGGTCACCAGGGCATCGACCACATGAAACGGCCGGCCCGGGTAGATAAAGATGTCGGTGTCGCCACTGAACGGCTTGAGCACACCATCGCGCGCCGCACTTTCCAGCGAACGCACACTGGTGGTGCCGACCGCAATCACCCGACCGCCACGTGCACGGCACGCCGCCACCGCATCGACCACGTCCTGGCCGACTTCCAGCCACTCGCTGTGCATGTGGTGATCTTCGATCTTCTCGACACGCACCGGCTGAAACGTCCCCGCGCCGACGTGCAACGTCACGAACGCAGTCTCGACGCCCTTGGCAGCAATCGCCTGCATCAGCGGCTCATCAAAATGCAGCCCCGCCGTCGGCGCTGCGACCGCACCTAGACGCTGGGCATACACGGTCTGATAACGCTCGCGATCCGAGCCTTCATCCGGGCGGTCTATATAAGGAGGCAACGGCATGTGCCCGACGCGGTCGAGCAGCGGCAAGACTTCCTCGGCAAAACCCAGCTCGAACAGCGCATCATGACGCGCGAGCATCTCGGCTTCGCCACCGCCGTCGATAAGGATCTTCGAACCCGGCTTCGGCGACTTGCTGGAGCGCACATGAGCCAGCACGCGGTGCGCATCGAGCACGCGCTCGATGAGAATTTCCAGCTTGCCGCCGGACGCTTTCTGCCCGAACAGCCGCGCCGGAATCACCCGGGTATTGTTGAACACCATCAAATCGCCCGGGCGCAAATGCTCAAGCAAATCAGTGAATTGACGGTGTGCCAGGGCGCCGCTCGGCCCATCGAGGGTCAGCAGGCGACTACCGCGACGCTCGGCCAACGGATGGCGGGCGATCAGCGAATCAGGAAGCTCGAAAGTAAAGTCAGCAACGCGCATGATGGGGTTCGTCTAGCAGGGCCGGAAAGTCTAGCGGAAATATCAAAAATTGACCATGAAACGTGATTGACCAACGGTAATCACCTCTCTATACTTCGCCGCCATTGAGCCCTGATGGCGGAATTGGTAGACGCGGCGGATTCAAAATCCGTTTTCGAAAGGAGTGGGAGTTCGAGTCTCCCTCGGGGCACCACATAGCAGTATCTGAGAGTCTCTACCAGCCTCTCAGACCCAAAGAAACCGGCCACTTGGCCGGTTTTTTTGTGCCTGTCTGTCTACCCCTGTATCCCCTTATCCGTTGTATGCCTGTATCCCTGCTTGTATCCTGACTAAAATACCGAACTTTGGGATACAAGGATGAAGCGCGCAGACATCAAGCGCCGCCCTCTCGCTGACACGACACTTGCGGGATTGGAGCCGGAATTAAAGGAATACCGGGAGCTGGACGGAAACGGCCTCTACTTCAGGGTTAAACCTGATGGTGGTAAATCCTGGCAACTCCGCTACAAACGTCCGGCGGGCAATTGGGCTTGGATGGGGCTCGGGGGTTACCCGGAAGTAAGTGGCGCGCTGGCAAGGGACAAAGCTGCCGATCTACGCAAGGTAGTGAGTAGCGGTGCCGACCCCTAGAACAAAAGCGATCCGCAAAAGCTGCTATCGATGCGGCCAAGACCCGAACCTTTCGAGCTGCCGCTGATGCCTGGCTGAAGGCAAAAGAGGAAAAGGGTCTCGCACCCTCCACTCTCAACAAAATCCGCACCTACCTCGACAAAGACATACTCCCGGCACTGGGAGATAAGCCTTTAGACGAAATCACCCGTACCGACTGCGCGGAACTCCAAGCATCCATCGAAGCCCGGGATGCACACAACGTGGCGGAAAAATGTCGCACTTGGATCAATCAGATATTCGGGCGAGCCATCGGTTTGGGCCTCACGGAAAACGATCCGGGCAGTCGCCTACGAGATATTGCCGCTCAAGCCCCGAAGACTCAGCAGCATCCTCATTTGCTTGAGCCTGAGTTGGCAGAATTCCTCCAAGCACTCAAAAACACTCCCAGCAGGCTGACGGCCCGAACTGCTGCATGGCTCTGTATCTGGACCGCATCTAGACCGGGCATGGTTCGGTTAGCTGAATGGAAAGAGTTCGACCTTGATAAAGCGCTATGGACGACACCTGCCGCCAAGATGAAGATGCGCAGAGACTTCGTGTGTCCACTCCCTAAGCAAGCGCTTTCCGCTCTGAAAGAACTTCATTGCCTCACAGGTCGTAGTCGCTGGCTGTTCCCTGGGGTGGGCGCTAAGAACCCAACGATTAGCGAAAACACCATCAACAAGGTCTTCGCGACAGTTGGTTACAAAGGTCGCTTGGTTGGTCACGGTACTCGTCACACCGCCAGCACTCTGCTCAGGGAACACGGCTGGCCGAAAGAGCATGTCGAGGCGCAGCTAGCCCACAAAGAAGAGGGAATATCCGGGGTATACAACAAGGCTCAATACCTTGAGCACCGAGTGAAGATGATGCAGTGGTATGCAGATCACCTTGACGCCTTGGCAAGCGAGAAGGTGGTCAAGGGACAATTTGGAAAAGCGGTATGAATGCACTTATCCATACCACCTTCAAAATCCGTGTTACAGGTGTTACTCGTGTAACGGTGCCGGCCAAACACCCGGATTCATTGGCTTTTAACCCCGTTACACTCCAGCACGCCATTCCGTACACTCGATGTAACGCACGCCGATTGTGTAACGCTACAACAGGCCCCTCGCCTGCTGCGGGCCGACACTCCATCACACTTGGCCATAGCGCAAAGCCCGCTGGCTACGCTTCCAACTTGCAGGGCGCGGGACAGCGCGTTGCACGTCGAGAGCCATTCGCATGATTGATACCCACCCAATTTTGCACTCGGCGCTAACCGTTGGCCTGATCCAATATCTCTCAGAGCAGCCACTCTACGAGTTCTGCAATGAACAGATCACTGACGTGTGCGAACTGATAAATCAGTGTTGCATTCGCATCCAGACCGGCGACATCAGCAGCGACCTGAGCAGCATGTGCATCCAGACAACGATGCATGAGGAGGCTATTTTTCAGTACGCCTCAACCGACAAAAAAACCGTCTCGCGCATTGGGTTCGCCGATACAGCAAGTGTAATTCAGCATCGGAACGCGAGGCATATGCTGCCTACGTCATGGCATGCGCAGTAAAAGCGCTAAGCGCGCTAGCTGACTGGATGCGCTCCACCGAACAAGAGGCTTGGTCACATGTTGCCGAGCCTCCGACGGATTGGCCGTGGGACCTTTATTGTCAGGTTGTGGAAAGGCAGGTCGATCCTAACGAACGTATTGAGGCACTGGACCAGTACGTGCTGTTTTTGGAGCCCATAACATCCCTACCCTGCTTGATCAGTGACGAGCTGACCCCAATCGCTTACAGAGCCATCGAGAACGCCATCCGCACCAAGGGCGGCATCATCAGCGGGATGGAACGTAACGAAGAAATCGGCGCACGGAATACAGCAATTATTAGGCAAGGCCGACACTACGTCGCTAGCGGAATGTCACGGCGAGACGTGACCACGGCGGTTCACGCTTGGCTGAAACGGGAGGTATCCAAACCACTCAAACAGCGCGCTGAATGGGTGACACTGGAAACCGAAAAAGCACTAACCCGTAAAAGCGTGGAGGGAATCCTCAAGCGCAATTTTGTGGTGTGATCAATATTTCAATGTCATTTCAAATGGAAGTGAACTGCTCACCGCCGAGCAATCTCTAGACCATTGCTCTCGTTGTCCAAATCAATCGAGAGCAATACCTATGAACACCTCTGTCACCGATTTTCCCCGCAAGACTCCCGCCAACGCTGCCTCACTTTTTGATGCCGCTTCCACGTTAATCCGCATGCGGGAGGTGGAAGGCATCGTGGGGATAAAACGTTCGACCATCTACAAACTGATGCAGCGCACCGACTGCGGCTTTCCGCAGCCCGTCAAACTGAGCAACAGCAACGCACGCGGCGCCCCTGTCGCCTGGGTGCTTTCCGAAGTTCAAGCGTGGGCGCGCAGCCGCATCGAGGCACGTGATCAGGTGGCTGCATGAGCCACAAGACCGCAAACAACGCTTTGATGCACCCCTTTTCCGTGTTGCGTCGGATCGGTTTTTCGTCTCGCGTCATGCAGCGTCTTGAACGCTACCGCAGCCAGCAGGACAGGCAAGGTCGCGTTGTTAGCGTGCTCAGCTGGGCCGACGGTACCTGGTGCGCCCTCTCCCTCCATTGCGAAAAGACCGGGGCCGTTGTCGTCGACGAAGGCCAGCAAGTCGACGCCTACGAAGACGCCCGCTCCATGCTCAGCGGCGGATTTCTGCCCCTTCTTTCCCTGCGCTGGGAAGCCCATGCCTGAAACAAAAACGCCTCCGGGGACGATCCGGAGGCGTTGAGGTCAATCTACATGCACAAACAATTTATGCCGCACCTGAAAAATCCGCAAGCCATCAGCGCAGTTGCACTTTCGAAAAACGGACGTTACTCTCTGGCCGTCGCTGCAAAATCAGCGACCGGGTTTGGCGACCCGAGTTTAAGAAGGCGCACAGGCGCCCCCATCTCGATTGCAGGCGCTTTTTTGTGCCCGCATTCCTGCTTTATGGCGGCTGTGCGTGGGAGACCTTCGGGTCTGCCGGGTTCCTTCTTACCCGGTTCGCCAACCTGCGCACAGCTGCCACCCCAATTCGTTTGGCGACGAATCGTGGCAGTTCCCACTTAAGAAGGAGCTCCACCCATGCACGCCCTCAATCCGTCCAAAATTCGCGCTGCTGCACATCGTGCAATGGCTCTCGCCGCTTTACACGCCAACTCCAGTCTCGCTACACGCCTCTCCCGCTACAACGCTCACATAGCCAAAGCCCGCGCGCTCGAAACCGCAGGCGGTGCCCAATGAACAACGCCCTGAGTTTTGCCCTGCCCGAAGATCTGCTTTGCGTGAACCCAACTGCCGAAGCCGGTGTACCCATCGACGCCATCACCTGCGCCATTGACCGCGCTGACTCGGTACTCACGCTGCTTGAGGATCACTTCGAAAACGAATCCTCGCGCCTCGCCAATCACGTCATTGCCGCCGTCCTCTGGGACGTACGCGGCACCCTCGGCCTGATCAAAACACTGGCCATGCACGGTGACAACACTTCTACGCCTACAGTGCAGAAAGGTGGTGCGCTATGACCACCTCCACCACGCTGGGTCATGCCACCTTTTCCCGTGTCAATGCCACTGACCTCAAGCTGTTTCGCGTCAACGCCGGCGTGCCAGTCGAGGACGCACTAGAAATGGTGTCGTTGCTTCAGCATCACGCGAATCAACTCAATTTCGACGCTGCCATGAGTGACAACGGCGAGCGTTTCAGTTGGCCCGCCCTATACCTGGGCGAGATGGCCAAAGCATTGATCGACGACATCAACGACGCACTGTTTCTGCCGAGGGCTGACACATGAGCCAGCGCCCGAACAGCACTGCGAAACGTCCAAGCTTCGCCGACGTGAAAGCCGCCGCGCTGACAGACATTGATCGTGTCTTGTCGCATTGGCTGCCCAACGGCAAGCGCGTCGACGGCGGCAAGGAATACACGGCCCCGAATCCGACCCGCAGCGACAAGCGCGCCGGATCGCTCAAGGTCAGTTTGAGCAAGGGCACCTGGGCGGATTTTGCTACCGGCGACAAAGGCGGCGACCTGATCGATCTGGTGCGCTATCTCGACGGCGGCACCGACGTTGAAGCCTGCCACAAACTGGCCGACTGGCTGAACGTTGCGCCCGGCGTCGCCAAGACGAAAGCAGCACCGAGCAATCCCAAGGCAGCAACATGGAACGCCATCCAGCCGATCCCTACCGAGGCCATGAACAAGTGCCCGGCCAAGCACCGTGATCACGGTGTGCCGTCCAAGGTGTGGATCTACCGTGACGCGCAGGGGCAGCCCCTCATGGCGTTGTATCGCTTCGACCTTGGTCCGGATGAAGACGGCAAGCCGAAGAAGGTCTTTGCGCCCCTGACGTGGTGTCAGCGTGCCGATAGCCAAACCAAACAATGGCGCTGGCAGGGTCTGCCGGATCCGCGTCCGCTGCTGCGCCTTGATGAACTGGCCCAGCGCGCTGACTCACCGGTGGTTCTGTGCGAAGGCGAGAAAGCTGCGGATGCCGCCGCCGAGTTGCTGCCGGACTACGTGGCCACCTGCTGGCCGAACGGCTCCAACTCTTGGCACAAAGCCGACCTGACGCCGCTCAAGGGACGCGACGTTTTTGTGGCCGGACAACGACGACAGCGGTAAAGCCTGCATGGTCACCGTTGCCGAAAAGCTGCGCGAAATCGGCGCCGCCTCGGTCCGGGTCATCGCGCTGGAGGTGTTCAAACGCAAGCCGACGCTGAAGAACGACCGCGCCGCGTTCGCAAAAGGTGGTCAATGGGATGACGGCGACGATGCCGCCGATGCGCTCGCAAAAGGCTGGACCGCCGGCCACTTCACCGCGCTGGAAAACGGCGGCGAGCTGTTCGGTGTGATCGAGGAAAAGCCGGTAGTTGCCCAGGTGAAACCCGAGTCGGAACCGCAGCCGGAAGCGAAACCCAAAGCAGCGGCCAAGCGACCGGCAAAATCGAAAAACGACCTGATGCCCGGTGGCTTTCGCCTGACACCCGAAGGCGTGTTTTATGCCGGCGATGACGGCGAAGCACGCCCTGTGTGTTCGCCGCTGGCAATCCTTGCGCGCACCCGTGACGAGAAGGGCCACAACTGGGGTTTGCTGGTTGAGTTCGACGACCCCGACGGCACCAAGAAACGCTGGAACATCCCGGCACGCACCATGACCGGCGACTTCGGTAAGGACGTGCTAGGCCCGTTGGTGGATATGGGATTGCGTCTGGCCGGCAGTCGTTCGGGGCGTAACGCACGCAACGATTTGCAGAGTTACCTGGGCGGCTTCGACAGTGCTCAACGTGCGCGACTGGTCACCCGTTTGGGCTGGCATGACAACGCCTTTCTGTTGCCTGAGCAGCAGGTCGGCATGCACGCGGAACACCTGCACTTTTATGAAGCCGGCGCGCAGCTTCCGCCGATCAGCGAAGCGGGCACGCTCGAACAATGGCAGCAGCAGATCGGCGCGCTGTGCATCGGCAATCATCGCTTGGCGTTTGTCGTCGGTGTGGCCTTCGCCGGCCCCCTGCTGCACATGCTCGGCCACGAATCGGGAGGTTTTCACCTGTACGGCGACAGCTCGGGCGGCAAGACCACGCACCTGCAGGTTGCCGCCTCGATCTACGGTGGGCCCCGTCTGGTGCGCTCGTGGCGCTCGACCGACAACGCGCTGGAGTCGATCGCTGCCGCACATTCCGACGGGCTTCTGGTGCTCGATGAAATCGGCATGTGTGATGCCCGCATCATCGGCGAGACGGTGTACATGCTCGGCAACGGCACCGGTAAGGCCCGCGCCAATGATCGAGGCCAAGCAGGCCGGCAGGTGCAGGAATGGCGCCTGCTGTTTCTCTCTACCGGCGAGAAGACCTTGGCCCAGCACATGGCCGAAGCCAACAAGGAACTGAAAGCCGGTATGGAGGTGAGGATGCTCGCCGTCCCGGCCGATGCCAGCAAAGGCCTTGGCATGTTCGACACGCTCAACGGTTTCGAGGATGCCGCCGCCCTGTCCGACGCGCTCAAGGCGCGGGTAGCGAACTACTACGGCACCCCGCTCACCGCGTTCCTGTCTGCGCTGTGCGAACCCGGCAAGCGCCACGGCTGGGCGGCAATCCTGCGCCGCACATTGGAAGGCTTTATTGCCCAAGCGCTACCCGCCTCTGCCAGTGGTCAGGCACACCGTGCTGCGGCCCGCTTCGGCCTTGCAGCGGCCGCCGGCGAGTTGGCCACCGCGATGGGAATCACCGGCTGGCCGGACGGCACGGCCACCACCGCCGCACGTGTGTGCTTGAACGCCTGGCTCCACGAGCGCGGCGGCGCCGGTAACTTCGAAGGCGACGCGATCTTGGCGCGGCTGCGCCAGGTCATAGAGCGCTTCGGTGAAAGCCGTTTCACTCGCTGGGAATCGGCAGCGGCCAAGATCGATGAACACGGTCCGCGCACCATCGACCGCCTAGGTTTTCGCAAGACGCTGGAGCACGGCATGGGCGACACCATGCACACCACCAACACCTATTACGTGCTGCCGGAGGCATGGCGCTCCGAAATCTTCCGGGGCATGAACATCAACGCCGTGAACAAGGAGTTGTTGCAGCGCGGCGTGCTGGAGCCGGCCAGCGATGGCAAGGCATCGAGTCTGGTCCGATTGCCCGGACTTGGGCCCCAGCGCTGCTACATCGTGAAGAGGATTCCGGGAACGGATGAGAGCGAGGCTCGGGCTGCCTGAAGGCACGTCCGCTGATCGAGGTAGCGCCGGCTTATTCCCGGCCTCGCCAGCCGCTCATTCAACCCAAACCCATTTTTGAAGGAACAAGACAGATGAACGAATTCCACGCTTCTACCGAAAAACACGAACTGCTCAGCCGCGAGACCACCGGGCTGGCACGGCCGGTTTCGGACGACGCTGCCGCGACCGGTCATTGTGACAAGAAACAACGGTTGATCGACGAGATCAACCATCTGACCGCCCAACGCGATAAACACCTGAGCGTCGCTGAACAGCACCACACCAAGATGGCGCCGTTGGAGGCGCTATTGGAAGGCGACGAAGTCATCGAGGAGGAACGGCTGACCGAAATCCGCAAGGAGCACAGCAGCCTGAAAGTTCCTTACGACGCCAGTAAGCACCGTGCCTGGCTGCTCGATGCGAAGATCACTCGCCGCGAGAAACTGCTCAATCATGAAACCCTGATGGCGGGTTACACCGAGTCGATGGCGAACTGGAAAGCCGACGAACAAGAACTCAATGAAAAACGCGACAGCCTCAGCACCCGCTTGGCGCAGATCCAGCAGCAAGCGGAGGACGACATGACCAAGGCCCGGCAAGCCGAAACCGATGCCGCCACCGCCTACGCGCAGGCCGTGGCCTGGGGCGATACCGAGGGCGAAAAGAACGCCAATGCCGACGCGCAGAAGGCCGCGAAAAACCTCGCAACGGCGACCGAACTCAATCGTCGCCAGCACCTGATCATCACTGCGTTGGAACAGGAACTGGCCATCGTCGACCAGCACATTGCCGAGGCGCAGAGGGAATACAGTTCGACCCAAAAAACAGCGATGTACCTTGCCCGCACTGTGCTTGAAGAACAGTGGAACGAACAAGCGCAAGCGCTGATGGAGCTGGGCGGTAAGCTGTGGGCTACCGAAGGGATGCTTGGAGGCGAACACCTAAGCCTGATGAAGCTGGTACTTCCAAAAGAAGGCGAAGACTTCCACAGCTGGAACTGGCGCGAACTGTTGGAGCGATCCCGCCAATACAGCGTACAAGACGTCCTTTCACTGTAACTCGCTGAGCCACCGAAACAGCCTACGCAGGTAGGCTGTTTAAACCTCCACAGGCTACAAAATGATCATTCAAATAGACCTCAGAAACACTCCCAACTGGAAAGACCTACTGAAAGCACGAATAGACGCCTTAAAGGAAATTCTGGAATTCGTGGACAAACCCCGCATAAAAACGAAAGTCGAGATTCTCACCGTAAAATTGATCAAGGCCGAGATCATTAGCATACGAGAGTATCTGAAACTGTCAGAATAGCGCTGAACTTATGAGCCGCATGAACATTCAAACCTTCATCAAACAAACATAGGAAACAAACATGTCCAAACTTGCCGAATACCGTCAGTTGGAAAAACACCTCGCCGAGCAGCTCCAGGCACTGGAAGCGCTGAAGGGCGATTCCGGCTTGAAGAAAGAAATTGAGTTCGAAACCAAGCTGCGCGAACTGTTGGATCAGTACGGCTTTAGCCTCAAGCACATCATCAACCTGCTGGACCCACAGAGCACGAAGCGAAATCAAACGCCGGTTGCTGCACCAGGCAAACGCAAGCCTCGCGAGCTGAAAGTCTACAAAAACCCGCACACCGGTGAAGTGGTGGAGACAAAAGGAGGCAATCACAAGATGTTGAAGGAGTGGAAAACCAAGCACGGTGTCGATGAGGTCGAAAGCTGGCTGAGTAAATAATGCTAGTTTGATAAAAGGCCTCTTCTGAGGCCTTCTTCAATATTCGAATGTTATATTTTCTTATCCGCTGCCATTTCCACAGTAGCGCCCGACTGAAGTGATTGCCACAACATCATAGCACCTAAAAATTAGCCGATTGCTTATTCGAATCAAGCCCGAAATCGCTCACTCGTACGCCAATTTAAAAATCACCCCTTCGAACTGATTTTATCAACAATTTTCGATAGAAGCCTTAAAGTAGTTTCTGGCTTCACCGTGTCATACTTTAACTGCCTTACGACGAAGGCATAAGCGCCAGCCAATACAGACTCATCATTGGGTCCCAAGTCATGAGCCCATTCCCTACAGTATTCTATTACTTCTTTCAAAGGATTGGATTCGACATAGGCATCCATATTTGGCCATTTATCAATTACCTTCTCCAACTCTTGAGCGATACCCAAACTTTGACCATCAGGATGAAATAACATGCTTAGCTCAAGCGTGATCGGATCAAGGCAAGTATACCCAGGACCAACGTCCCCGAAGTCGATAAGTACCGGTGAAAATTTATCATCCACCAGAATATTCCCGCCGTGTAAATCCCCATGTGTACAAGATGACGATATCGCTACAGTAGCGAGTTCCAACTCAATTAAATGTTCCAATTTAAATTTTTTTACAATACTAGCAAAACCCTCATCAGAAAGGACTCTCCGCCTCACATCAGAAAGAAGAATCTTTTCGACCTTGCGAGCATCTGACCAGCGACTCAAGGCCTCGCGAACTTTAATTAACACCCCTGGCGCAGCAGATGGCTTCTTTATGAGCACATCAAAAAAGTTAACTTATACTCATCCGCCAGGAGTAAAAAATCCCCGAAAAACCTCTCAACCCCATGCAATGGTAACTTAACACCGGAGCAAACGCTCCCAGCCTCAAGTGCTTTACTTCAGCCTCATAAGCTGCTATTTCCTTATCTACATGTTTAATCAAACCAAGCTTACCAACACACTCCAATCTCACATGGCCAGCACCATCATAAACAGCAATCTTTAAAACAATTGCATCAGACAAGCCACCTAACCGATGGATCTTACACGAAACACCGCCATTTGATCGGGTAAAGACCTTTAAGGTTCTTTTTTGCTCGTCGGAAAGATCAATCTGCTTTCCACCTTTATTTATAATTACTTCGTCAGTCTCAGTAATCTGCGCCGCGAAGGTTTTTATTTTGTTGAATAAGGCTAAAGCATCCTCCTTAAGAAAATAATCAACTGTCGGTACCGACTGACCTGTGCCCCACAAATCAATACTTTGACCTTGGCGCACCAAATTAATTAAAAAAACACCCGGCTCAGAAGCAGTCAATATATAAACCGGCGTACCCGGAGCCACACTACGAGCGTGATAAAAAACTGATTGACCATGCTCCAACTCAAGATCAAACGCATCATCTATTGTTGGAATCTCTAAATCCAAAATTACAACATCAAAGAATTGCTCATTCAGAAAATCAACTGCACTCTTGCGACTTTCCGCGATTTCTACAAACGTATTCCCCAACTTTAAAATAGTGTCCCGCAATGTAGCAGCATAAGATTTATTATCTTCAACCAGTAGAATTCTCATATTCCCTATACCATCTCAATTCAAATATGGCGCCGCCTTCGAGGCTGTTAGAAACCAGCAGCTCTCCTCCATAGCTCGCATCGCATATTGAGCAGTTGCCAAACCATACCCCATATGCTGCTCGCCCCCGTGCTATGTTCATTCTTTTTACTACTGACCCCTACTCGAAGGGCGTCTGAGGGATTACCGGTGAACCCTGGACCTGAGTCCAATATAACCAAATAATTCTCATTTCCCGCCCTACCCCAATTTACTACGATTTCTGGAGGTTCTAACTTGCTGCCCTGGGCAACCGCTTCTCGAGCATTCCTCAGACCGTTAACGATGGCAAGTAATAGTGACCCTCGATCAGCCACAATCTGAAAGGTATCTGGGCCTGCAAACTGCACATTTATGTTGGCAAATTCTTTTCGATCAGCCGAGTAAATCTCGCTGATTAGCTCGGGCAAATCAAATTCGGAATAATTAGGTTTAGCAGATGCTTTTTTCAAATTCCTGATAGCTTTTAAAAGATCTGTCAACCTAGTGACTACTTTGTTTGTATCAGAGCTTTCGAAATCGGAAAATTCAATACTTGCTGACAATTTTAACTGGCCAATAACTGCTCCGAACTCATGCAGGATAGTACTCGTTACATCTTCAACGGCCCTAGCCATGATGCTTCGCACCATGCGTTCGGAAGGTTCGGATTGCTCGGCCTCCACATCGGAGTCTTGATTTACTACTGAAACCTCTACAGCCTTGATAGCCGTGAGTAGAGCCAACTTAGTCCATGAAACGGTCTCTCTTTGGAAAGCTGCCCTCAAGAAAGAGGGGCTTACTGAGTGAGGATTTGCTGCGAAAAATCTCGCGGCCCGCAAACGGACGTCAGGATTTTTCGATAAGATACTTATTTCGGCCTCATCGAGATTCATTAAAATTCATGACTCTGATAGAAGGAAGCTCTACTCTGGAATGCTTTCTTTCCGCCTTCCATGACATTTGTAATAGCCTGTACAGCTTCTTCGTCATTTAGCGATTTACACACCTGAACATAACCATGACGTCCATCCGAAGTCATCTCTATTATCAAGTCCGCTTCTCCCAGCACAGGTATATTTGCATTGTGAGTCGATAAAATAACTTGCCCCGAACCTCGTCTTTCCAGCAATGCCTTAATGACAGTGCTAGCTATAAACGCGTTATCCAGATGATCTTCAGGCTGATCAATAATCAACGTACGATCTCTGTGCTGCAATACAATCGATAAAATCACGGTACAACGCTGACCAGCTGAAAGCGACGCGACATCTTTATAAGACGTGCCATCTAAAAGTTGCAACTTAATGCTATCTTCGATCTCGCACGTAACAATTCCTGCGACACCGTATTCATTTAGGTGAGTCAATAGCCTTGCAGCACGATCGACCGGAATACCCACTATTTCTGAAAGAGTGATATAGTCGTAATCATCCACAAACTCCATAAGCTCTCGTGGACTCACCTTTCCTGATAAGCTAGCGGCAAGCTCGTTATATTTCATCCCGCTACCTCTTAGAGCGTCAGCAATTTCCCTCGTATATTCTAAATACTGTGCAGATCGCTCTAACTCAACTCGTATATGAGGCGACAAGGACAGATTTATTCGATCAATAATCTGCTGTCGCAGCGATGCTTTACGATCTTGCAGAGCTGCAAGCTCATCAAGTTTCTCGTTTCTTTTAGAACGCAGCGATAAAAGCCTGTTTTTGCGTTCAGTTAAAAGTTTTTGCCGCGACTGAATTTGAGCCGTATTTGCTTTAAGAATATTAATTTGACGTGCGAGCGTACCAGCGCCTTCTGCGTTTTTCTCAAGCTCCGCTCTAAGAGCTCGAGATCGCTTCTCAGACTCCATCTGATCAACACGTACTTTATCAACCTTTTCAGATGCTCGCTTTCGCATCAAATCAAATTTGCTTAGAGCACTATTCAGTTCATTTATAGCATCTAAATAATTCGGACGAAGGTCAGCTAGCGGATCCGAACCTGAACCATTATCCCAAGCTTCTAATCCAAAATCCTCAAATAGTCTATCTTCTAGAGCTCGAAACCAGTCTTCCGCCAACTCATTAAACCTCACCAGCACATCTTCTTGGACGGCGAGATTAGATACATGCACACTTAACGCACTCAGCTGAACTTGCTTAGCAACAACATCGTCGGTCGCACCCTCATATTGTTTTTGTTCTTGCTCCAGAAGTAAGATTTTCTTTGCAATTGACTCGTACTGTTCGACACCCTCGCTCAAACTCGAAAGTTCTCCTTCCAGGGCTCCGATCTCTTTATAAAGAGACTTTACAACACTTGCAATAGCTGCCTGTTCGTTACGTATAGAATTGCGATCAGTAATAAAACCGTCTATTAAACTAAGGCGCCCGCTATCACTCAAGCCAACTGTTTCGATCTCTGTTTGGGATAGAATAATAGGCATTGTGAATGTCGAGCTGGCACGAGACTCCTCTTCACCAGCGCCTCGTGAGATCGTGACATCATCCACCAAGTCAGACATTGTTACAGTTACTTCACCATCCTTTAGTACTTCACGAGCGTGCTCCAACGACCTTTTTTTGATTCCACCGTCAAACTTTTTGTACTTAAAGCATAACGAATTAGCTCAATGACAGAGGTTTTACCTGTTCCCCTGGCGCCTATTAATACGTTTAACCCCGGAGAGAACGGAATATCAACCCCATCGAGAAATCCGCCTTCAATTTGAATTCGATTAATATCCACTTCCTCTCCTTTGCATTAATCACTGTAAACGAGAAGGCGCATTGATTACGCTTCTGAACCGATCTGTATCATAGCCGCTTAACTAGCTCTGCCGCATTCAAAAACTGCCACTCGAAGCCCGTTGACGCTAGCGATACGATTTTCTACGCCAGCGCTATCTTCAGTCTGCATAAAATGCCAAGGGAATAGCTCCTCTTTCGGCCAACGTCATCCCTACCAGGTGGTGAGATGAGAGGCTAGGGCCGGGCAGCTAATGAGAGTTGAAGCTCAGCCTCTCTACCTTACAGTCCCAGCGGGCCTGCTGAAGGATCTCAGAGCTTCCCACTCTCCCTCATCCAACAACCCGTACCCACGTACTCTCTATAGCCGTCCCCGATGGTTGTAAAGATTTTCTAGCGGGGTGCGACGTACGTAAAAACCCGTCAAAGAGACTCGAACCTGTACCGCATTCAATTTCTTCGGACCTCCTAAGCTCTATCTCCGGTGTTAGCACCAAACAAAATCCGAGACTAGCTCCCTTTTTCTTCGCGTAACACAGACCGCCCCAGTAACACAGACATCTACCGCCTGAAAAAGGCGTGTTACTAGGAGAATAGTCAATGATTACAGATAGTTATCTTCTTTTGATACACCTGTAACCTGCGTTACACGGGTTTTCAGCGGGCTCCCCCTACTCCCCGGAGAGGGCCTGTTCCCCCAGCGAGGAAAGGGCAATCAATGGTAAGTCTTAGGCCTTCCCTAGACTTACCATTGATACGCGGAGTCGACCATCCGGTGAACCTTTTTGGTGGATGGGCGAACCGGGTAACCCCACAATTTATTAGTTAAATGCGCAGTGCAGGATGTTGGGGGACAGATAGGGCCCCTGAGTATTTCTGGATGACACGTGGCATGAAAACCGCGTGATCTCGGTAGATGACATTTTTTACATTGGTTGACAGCCGACTTGGTTGACGGCCCAAAGCCAGCACAATCAGCAACACCAACGGCATTGATACAAATCAGGTAACTACGCCCTTTTTTCAACGAATCCTTTCGATTTCAATGACTGAAATTTCAGTAAGCTGGGGAGCTTGCCGCTAACAAGATCCCGCGGGTTTCCGACCCCGTGTGCGCCAGATAACCACAGGGTCCCCAGTGGTTTTTTCCATGCATACCGGCACATCACCTGGAGGCCGGCCGGACAAATTTCCTTGAGACCCATCCCTCGATCTCTAGCCCTTCATGCTTGTAGGTAACGAGCAACCAGTCCCGGTTAGCCGAATCGATTACCTCGAGAGCAGCAAACTTCGGAAGGGTTAAAATTACATCGGATCTCATGCCAGGCTCCTCGCGGAGATTTACCGCTTCTACCTTTGTCAGACGAAAGCTGCGCCTCAAGTCTGCAGGCATATCGCACATCGCACTACGCACTACCTTGCGCGCCTGCGCTAATGACTCGAACGCTTGGAGCCGTTCCTGCACATCGCATACTGATTCGCGAAAATCATTCCACTTTGCCATTTCGGTATAGAACGTATGTAGGGCAGCAAGAAACAAAATCAAAAATGCCATCGCTTGGACGGTCAGTTTTTGATTACTACCTTCGTTCTGCAGCGACTGAACAATTTCAGCCTCAACGTCCTTTGAAGCAGAAAGAGCTCCAGCACTACCATATTCCGCTTGGCCGAGACCATCGAATGTGGTTGTACCGTCGCCCTCACACTCACCAATAAGGGACTCAATTTTTTCGGATCAGTTGCTACCAGTAAATTGAAAATTGGAGAAGCCTGGAGGGTCTCAAAGCTTCCTAGAATTGACCTCAAAGAGAGAGAAGAGGCGCTTGTATCTACCACCGCCATCATCGCTTTTAGCGAGTCCGACGGTTGTAGCATTCTTTCTATAGCTGTCAGTGCTGCCTGATATTTGCGGGTAGGAGCTATCGCTTTCTCATAGGCGTCGAGCGCTGCCTGATACTTGCGAGTAGGAGCCATCGCTTTCTCCATCGCGTCCAGTGCTGCCTGATACTTGCGTGCAGGAGCCATCGCTTTCTCATAGGCGTCGAGCGCTGCCTGATACTTGCGGGTAGGAGCCATCACTTTCTCGATCGCGTCCAGTGCTGCCTGATACTTGCGTGTAGGAGCCATCGCTTTCTCATACGCGTCGAGCGCTGCCTGATACTTGCGGGTAGGAGCCATCGCTTTCTCAATCGCGTCCAGAGCTGCCTGATACTTGCGTGCAGGAGCCATCGCTTTCTCATAGGCATCGAGGGCTGCCTGATACATGCGGGT
Organism: Pseudomonas sp. B21_DOA; assembly: GCA_030544685.1. Lineage (NCBI taxonomy): Bacteria > Pseudomonadati > Pseudomonadota > Gammaproteobacteria > Pseudomonadales > Pseudomonadaceae > Pseudomonas > Pseudomonas sp. B21_DOA. The sequence goes on from CP086683.1 coordinate 5,784,700, forward strand.
AGGAGCCTTCGCTTTCTCCATCGCGTCCAGTGCTGCCTGATACTCGTGAGTGGGAGGAAGTTGCGGCTCATCCTCCAGCTGCTTACCGTATTCCTCGCCCGTCATCGAATCGCTCCCTAGTGAAAAAAGTAGATGTCGCAGAGCAGAAACGAGCCGTGCTGATGCGAAGCTTGCGTAGTATATGCAAGGTGGTGAGGAGCAAGTCCTTATGCAGAAACAAGCATTTTGTATCCCTACTTGTATCCCTTCGTTTAAAACAGCTCTACAGACCACAGCCCTTATGGAACACTCGAGTCTCCCTCAGGGCACCAACACAAGGAAAAAGGTCTTGCGAAAGCAAGGCCTTTTTTCGTCTGGACGAAAGTGGTAGGTGCAATGCCTACTACTAAAACGCCCGCCTGACGATTGAGCTTGAAGCGACCTGAATCACCGCATCGCTGAAACAAAAGGTGGCTTTTACCATCGAGGAATGCCAAACCGCGTGAAACCGTCCTCATAGCCTAGAGGCTATCTCCTTCCACATGTAGTCATAATTGTATTCCAGCCAACGTACCAACAGTTTGTCGTACTGCCTGCGAAACCAATTGCGCCGTCGCGCCGCGAGCCTCTCCTCTATCTGGGATCTGAGCCAATCAGGGTCGAACCCAGTCCATACAGTGGGCAGAACTGCAGCAATGTTTGTGAAACACACTGGTGCTACTTCTGAATAAAAAATCTTGTAGAGCACCGCTGGATCAACGCCCTTGAGCTGACGAACGACGTAGTCGTAATCAGTGGGGAAATGATTGAAAGGCTCTGATAAGGCATCTCTGACTCTAGTCAGTTGTGGTTCATTCAGAAGATGTCCCAATGCAAAAATCCTCCGATTCCTTATCCAGTAACTCGCTACCGTTTCGCCTGCAGATCTGCGTGTAACCGCACCGACGACAATCGTATGCATATCGCCATGGCGAGCCATGGCCAAAACTGACGTCATCTTGCCGAGCAACAGCTCAAGTCCAGAATCGGGCGCTTGCCCAACCTACTCCTTAGCCCCAAACATCCGCTCAGCAATCTCCCGCCCCCGCTCCACCCCTTCCTTCGTCAACCATATCGACTTGTTCCTGTTCACCGGATTACTGATCAAACCCTGCGCGTGCAAGCGGTTCATGATTTCGAAGTCATAGCCCTTCCACGCATTGCCGTCGTCGGAGCTATAGGCTGCCAGGAGAGCAAGGACGGCGTCGTCGATCAGTTTCATGTCGTATTCCATGATGGTCACTCCGCTGATGTTCAGTGTTTGTAATCAAAGCGTCGTATCAAAGTGGATGTCAATGCTGCGCGAGCTTGTAGGTTTTAGATGCCCGATTGCTGGTTGCCTCGCATGCGATCCCCGCCCGTATAATCACGTCCGCACGTCAAACCTCCTCTGGCGTTTCGCGCATTGGTTTCAAGCCCTCCACTTCACTGACAGACATCCCCATGGAAACCTCACTGGAAACCGTCGCCCTTTTCTCCCTCAAACTCGCCTACGAAGAAGAGGGCCTGAGCCCGATCCTGCGCGATGACATGGTCATGGGCGATTACCAGAAAGATGTTTTCGAGTTACTGGTGAAACGCGGCGATGTCGAGGCCATTCAGTTCAAGATGAACGAATGCCTGAACCTGGCGCTGAATGCTTTGGGCGGGGTCGAGAAGCCGTTGGGGCGGGAGTTGCGCAAGTTGTCGGCGGAGTTGGCTCAGGCGCGGTCGCTGGAGCAGTTGGGTCAGCCGCTGCTCGCGCTGAAGCTGTATTTGCGCGACATTCTTTGAGTGCCGCGCAATCGATGCTTACAGCAGATAGCTCGAGATGTACTTGGAAATTTCCACCATCGAGGTCTTGCCGGTGAATTCGAATTTCACTTTGCCCAGCGACGAAAAGTAGATCTCGAGTTCCGAATCCAGATCGAAGGTGCCCGAAGTTTCCACGGAGTAGGCGACGATGTTTTTGTAGGGCAGTGAGGTGAAATCCTTTTTGCTGCCGGTGATGCCCTGGACGTTGACGGCGATGATGCGTTTGTTGGTGAAGACCACGCCGTCACGCATCGCTTTGTAGGAATCGATGACTTGTTCGCCTTCCAGTAGCAGCGCGGTGACGCGCTCGGCGTACTCATCGTTCTGCTTGAGTTTGAAGAAGCCTTTGTTATTGAAGTCGATCATGTGTCCATCCTCTTGCTTGAGAAAATATCCTGGTATTTCTTTAAATCAGCGACGTGCCTTCAGCACTCTAATATCCGTTGGAAAGCCGTCAGCGCCAGCCAGTTTTTTCAAGCCCATGTATTGAAACTCACCATTGGGATCAATGTAGTCGCCCTTCTCTGCTTGCCCGCCGCCAACTATCGCAACACGCTTCACTTCGCCGCAGCCGCCATCCGACGGTCGCACCGTGTAGATCACATAGGGCTTCACGTATTGCGTGGCGCGGAAGTATTGGCCGCAGATTTCGTCGACGGTGATCAGCATGGTTTTCAGGCGGGCTTCGCCGTCGGTGTCTTCGTGCAGTTTCAGAAAGGAGATGTCGCCGACGTCGCTGTAGCCGAGGGAACGGGCGCGTTGGTAGGCGGGGAGTTCTTGTGCGCAATACGGCCCTCCTCCACACCCCGTTGCATTTGCGCGGCGAACTCGGCTTTGCCTTGGGCCAGGGTTGCCTCGGCGTGGGCGGCGACGTTTTCGCAGTGGGTGTACTCGCTGGAGTCGAGGTGTTGCGGTAGAAGGTTAAGGCGACGCTCGTTCATGGAGGCGAGGCTGTCTTGCAGGCCCGACGTGGCTGCATAGGCAGCGGAGACGCGACCGCTCTGGACGTCGGCGATTGTCTCCTGCATCCGCTGGCAATTGGCGAGGTAGTAATTCCAGCTGGCTTGCGGGTGTTCTTGCGCGAAGCTGAAGGTCGGGGTGATGACGGCGACAAGGGTGAGGGCGCCGAGCAGTGGCAGCAAACGGGCTGTGGAAAACATGGGTAGTCCATTACAGAGAAGGCATGGCGCGACGCTACTATTTTGCTATCTTGCCGTCCACTCTCAACAGGCGAACAAGTTGGTCGCCTCTGGCTCGTGGCAAGGAAAGAAATCCGATGGATGCTGTGTTGTGTTTGGTAGTCATGGCTGCAATGTGGTTCTGGGTGGTGCGCCAGCGCGGGCGATGGAATCTGTGGTTGGCGAACCTTGCCGGAGCGGGCAGCGCTGTGGTGATTGGCATTGTCTTCACACTGCTTTATAACGCGCTGTTCGGCACCACCATGGCAGCGCCCGGACTGCATAACAGCCTGGTGGTGTTCATGACCAGCGCGGGCGTTCTGGCGGGCGTGTGGTTGTGGATCGCCAAGCGTCGTCAGCCGGCGCATCCGGTTGCGCGTCAACTGCTCGCGGGGGTTTGTGGCTTCGCCGCCGGCATGATCACGTTGATGTTTCTGGCGGCGAATTATTTTCCGCAACCGTAGCCGGACGGCGCGTCTATTTTGCTATCTTGCCGCGCATCGTCGGCGCTTGCTGATCGTCTCGCGCCGCGCTTGGATTGTTGAAAGTTAAGGAAAGGACCAAATGGAGTTTCTGCGTTTTCTGGCGTTCGTCGCTGTCTGGGGTTTCATGTGGCGCTGGGTGGTGAAGAACCGCGGCAGCTGGAATATTTTCTACGGCAACATCGTTGGCGCGGCGGGCAGCTTCATAGTCGGGCTGGTGATGTTGTCGATCACGTTTTCGCTGTTTCCTTCGTCGTTCGATCACGAGGCGGCGCAGGCGCAAAACACGCCAGTCGTCGAGTCGACCTCTGTACTGCCTGAAGCCGAGGCAGTCACGCCCGCCACCGAGCTGAAAGATGCGCCGGTTTTTGCTGCCATCGAAGCGGATGACAAGCCTTCCCCGCCGGACTCCGCACTGTTGCCGAATAACGTCAGCCGAGCGCCGAAATCAATGGCGGTACAAACGGTGCTGAATCAGAGCGACTACGAGGGTCGCATGGCCCTGGCCGCGCTGAACAAGAAGTTGCGCAGTGACGCACAAGCCGACAAGTCGATGATCGCGTATGTCATGTGCAGCCCGTTTGTGACCAGCACCCTGCGTTATCCCGCTTCGGCGCGCTTTGCCGACAGCAAAGCGCTGGTCAGCCATCGCTACAAGGATCAGATCTACAGCTTCAGCAACAGCGTCACCGCGCGCAACATGAATGGCGACGATGTGACCTACCGTTTCGATTGTTCTGTACAAGAGCTGCCACGGGTTGATGCGACGGCCGGGGAATGGCGTTTGCTGGCGCTGACACTGCAAAAAGCCGACTCTTAAGGCTGATTTAAGGGATCAAGGCGCCGGCTGCGCTATCATCGCCGGCCTGTGCGCCTTGAGCTTTGCCCTCGATGTTTTCAACACCTGCTGACCTGATCTCGCTGCCTCCTGTCCTGGCCGGCCCGCTGCTGCGGCGGCTGGAGCCGACACGCGTGGTGCTGTGGCTGGTGGGCTCGCGTGAACTGGCGCTGACCTTGCGCCTGCAAGGTGTAGGAGATATTCCGCTCGATGCGCAGAAATGCACGGTCATTGCCGTAGGCCGTCATGCCTTCGTGCATCTGATCGACGTCCAACTTGAAAGCGCCCTGCCCTGCGACACGTTTATCAATTACGACCTGCTGATCGATGACGCCATCGGTATGGCTGAGTGGGCGCCTCATCTGCTTTACCCCGGCGCTACCTGCGCGAACCTCGTCGTGCGTTCGCGGATCGACCAATTGCTCCACGGCTCCTGCCGCAAGCCGCATCATCCGGCAACTGACGGTTTGCTCTGCGTCGACCAATTGCTGGCCGACGAAACCCAGCCCCAACACCGTCCTGCGCTGCTGATGATGAGTGGTGATCAGGTCTATGCCGACGATGTTGCCGGGCCGATGCTGCGGGCGATTCATGCCTTGATCGAGCGTCTGGGTCTGTTCGACGAGCACCTTGACGGTGCCGTGGTCAGCGACAGCGCCAAGCTCTATGAGCACCCGGCCAGTTACTACCACCGTGCGGATTTGTTACCGGCGCTGGAGAGCAACGAGACGTTGCGCGAGCGATTTTTCGGCGGTGCGCGTAAGCCGATTTTCACCAGCAGCAGTGCCGACAATCACCTGGTGACGTTCGCCGAAGTCATGGCCATGTACATGCTGGTGTGGTCGCCGACGCCGTGGTCGCTGATCAATCCGGGCGCTCCGACACTGACCCCGGAACGCCGCAAGCGCTACAACGCCGAGCACACGCGCATCGATGCCTTCAAGGCTGGCCTGGGCAACGTCGCGCGGGCGCTGGCGCATCTGCCGAGCCTGATGATTTTCGATGATCACGACATCACTGATGACTGGAATCTTTCTGCGCAGTGGGAGGAAACCGCCTACGGCCATCCGTTCTCCAAGCGCATCATTGGCAACGCGCTGATTGCTTATCTGTTGTGCCAGGGCTGGGGCAACAATCCGGACGCTTTCAAAGGAATGCTGGAGCAGACCGCGCAACTGAGTGCCAGCGGTGATGACGGCTATCTGGACATGCCGGTGCAGGATGATCTGATTGATCAGTTACTGCGTTTTCAGCAGTGGCATTTCGTGTTGCCGAGCACTCCGGCACTGGTGGTGATCGACACGCGCACCCGGCGCTGGCGTAGCGAGATGGCTCTCAAGCAACCGTCGGGCCTGCTCGACTGGGAAGCCTTGAGCGAACTGCAACAGGAACTGCTCGATCACCCGTCGGCAATCATCGTTTCGCCGGCGCCGATCTTTGGCGTGAAGCTGATTGAAACCGTGCAGAAGGTGTTCAGTTGGTGCGGTTACCCGCTACTGGTCGACGCGGAAAACTGGATGGCCCATCGCGGCGCAGCGCAGGTGATCCTGAACATTTTCCGACACTCGCGCACGCCCGGGAACTACGTGGTGCTGTCCGGCGATGTGCATTATTCCTTCGTCTACGAAGTCCTGATCCGCCACCGCAAGGCCGGCCCACGGATCTGGCAGATCACCAGCAGCGGCATCAAGAACGAATTCCCGCCAACGCTGCTGGAATGGTTCGACCGCCTCAACCGCTGGCTCTACTCACCGCGCTCGCCGTTGAACTGGTTCACCAAACGCCGGCTGATGCGCATCGTCCCGTACACGCCGGAACATGCCGAGGCCGGGGAACGGCTGTGGAACTCGGCGGGGATCGGACAGGTGTATTTCAATGAACAGGGGCAGCCGAGCGAGATTGTTCAGCACAACTCGAATGGGGCGGAGAAGACGAGGATGCTGGCGCCGGAGTTGGGAGATGGGCCAGACTGAAACCAGATCTGAGCATAGGTGGAGGGCCCGGCAACGGGCACTCCACCTGCTGACAATTACAGCAGATAAGGATTACAAGCCTCTCGGAAACGTCTCCGAAGTGCTTAAGTGATACTGGGCGCAATCACAGTCGACCTCGCTGTGTACCAACCTCTCGCAGGCCCACATCATGCAAACCATCACCTTCAGCAAAACCACAGCTCACCTGGCCTTGTCGATGGACCAAGCAACCAATGATCGCGAACCGTTGCTGATTACCAGGCGCGGTGCCGAACCGGTTGTGATGATAGGTCTGACTGACTATGAGTCACTTTTGCGGACAGTCAATTCGCCGTCCTTACCAGACACTCCGCAGCAGTGATTATGCAGATAGGGCTGACGACAACGTCCGCCCGACCCCTCTGACAATCATCCCTACCTCGCGCTCATCAATCGTCAACGGCGGCAGCAACCTGATGGTCTTGCCACGAGTGACGTTGATCAACAAGCCGTGATCCCGCGCAGCGATCAGCGTCAGGTCGCGCACCGGTTGTTTCAGCTCGATGCCGATCATCAGGCCCTGCCCCGGATTGCCAGCACGTTCGGGTTGTCTGCCAGTTCGGCGCGCAGGCGTTCCAGTAACCGTGCGCCCTGCACCCGCGCATTCTCCAGCAGGCCTTGCTCTTCGATGATGTCCAGCACCGTGCAGCCGACCCGGCAGGCCAGTGGATTACCGCCGAAAGTGCTGCCGTGGCTGCCCGGGGTGAACAGGTCGGCCGCGCGGCCACGGGCCAGGCAGGCGCCGATCGGCACGCCATTGCCGAGGCCTTTGGCCAGGGTCATGACGTCGGGCACGAAGCCTTCGTGTTGAAAGGCGAACCACTGCCCGGTGCGGCCGATGCCGGTCTGGATTTCATCGAGCATCAACAACCATGCGTGGCGATTGCACAGGTCGCGCAGGGCTTTGAGATAACCCGGCGGTGCGATTTGTACGCCACTTTCGCCCTGAATCGGCTCGACCAGAATCGCCACGATGCGCGTGCCGTGTTTGCGCTGTATTTGCTCCAGCGCCGGGAGATCGCCGAACGGCACTTTGACGAAGTCCCTGGCAGTTCGTTGAATCCCAGGCGCACTGCCGGGCCATCGCTGGCAGACAGCGTGCCGAGGGTGCGGCCATGAAACGCGTTGGCCATGACCACCACCAGCGGCTGCTCGATGCCTTTGCGCCAGCCGTAAAGACGCGCCAGTTTCAGTGCCGTCTCGTTCGCTTCGGCGCCGGAGTTGTTGAAGAACGCGCGCTCCATCCCCGACAACGCCGTCAGGCGTGTGGCCAGTTGTTGCTGCCAGTCGATGCTGTACAGGTTTGAGGTGTGCAGCAGCAGCCCCGCTTGCTCGCTGATCGCCGCGACGATGCGCGGATGCGAGTGCCCGACATTGGTCACTGCCACACCGGCAACGGCATCCAGATATTCGCGCCCCGCCTGATCCCACAGGCGCGTGCCCAGGCCCTTGGTGAAACTCAGGGCCAGTGGTTGGTAGGTGTTCATCAGGGCGGCGGTCATGACGTGAAACTCCATTGCAGGTCGGTGTTTTTGCAGTATGGTTAGCCACCTGAGCTGGATAAACCCGGGAAAACTTCAATCATTTAACAGCCGAGCTTGATAATGGATTTGTTTCAGTCGATGGGCGTCTACGTCAAAGTGGTCGAAACCGGGAGCATGACGGCCGCCGCTGCGAAGTGCGAAATGTCGACGACGATGGTGGGCAATCATTTGCGCGCGCTGGAGCAACGGCTCGGCGTGCAACTGCTGCAACGCACCACGCGCCGCCAGCGCCTGACCGAATTCGGCAGCGTCTATTATCAGCGCTGCCTGGAAGTGCTCGGCCTGGTGGCCGACTCTGAACGCCTTGCCGAACAAGCGTCGGACGAGCCGCGCGGCTTGCTGCGTATCACCGCGCCGCTGACCTTCGGCGTCGAACGACTGACCCCGGCTCTCAGCGAATACTCCTTGCTCTATCCGCAAGTGAAGCTCGACGTGGTGCTGACCAACAGCCGCCCGGATCTGCTGGAGAACGGCCTCGATGTCGCATTCCGCCTGGGCAATTTCGACCAATCCAACCTGATCGCCCGCCCCCTGATCGACTACACCCTGACGGTCTGCGCCTCCCTGAATACATCGCGCGGCGCGGCATGCCGCACACGCCACAGGATTTGCAGCAACACGATTGCCTGTCCTTCGCCTACCCGGCTGGCGATGACTGGCAATCGGTGGAAAAACGCTGGCGTCTGAGCGGCCCGGAAGGTGAAGTCCTCGTCGACGTCAGCGGGCCGATGCTGATCAACAGCTCCGCCGGTCTGCACCAGGCAGCGCGCAACGGCATGGGCATCATGATGCTGCCCGACGCGCTGGTGGAGCAGGATCTGCGCGACGGCAAACTGATCAGGGTAATGACGGACTACCAACCGCCGAGCAGGCCGATGCATTTGTTGTATGCGCAGGATCGCTATCGGTTGCCGAAGCTGAGACGCTTTGTCGAGTTTGCGATGCGTACTTGGGGAAACCCGCTGACGCCATGCTCGGAAAATAACGCACGCCGGGAAAAACCCCGACCACCAGACCGTTGCTCCGTGACAACGCCGCCCCGCTCCCCTAAATTAGTCGGCCTGAAAAAGACCTCGTGCTTTCTCGCCCCAACTCAAGTTAAAAAGTAGTGAAATTTCAATGTCCGATTTCAACACCGCTGAATCCGTAGTCACCCAGTCGTCCAAAGCGGAATACGAAAACTCCATCAATCTTTCACAACACCTGCCTCAAGCCAAAATCATCAGCGAGATGGTCCTCGACGCGTTCCAGTCGACCCGCGAGAGCGACCAGATCCGCGAATTGCGTGCGGCGATCCGTCAGGCGCATGACAGCTTTGATGACGACAAGGCGTACGAGCTGATGGGCGAACTCAAGCGCCTGAAAGACGCCGAGGCAGCCGACATTGCCGCGCTGGAAGATCTGAGCAGCAAGTTCTCGATCGGGCGCATTCTGTCCAGCTTCAAGGACGATCCGGCGTTTCAGGAAATCGTTTACGGTCTGGCGCTGAAAGTGCTGAATCAGACCCATCAGGCGATCAGCAACCCGAGCGGCGGCAAGAGCAAGGCCGCCAAAAAGAAAGAAGTGGAAATCTTCACCATCAGCAAGGACGGCGCCAGCGTAACCCTGCCGATGCGCACCCCGCGTTCACGTCTGAACGTTGATCGTGAGGCACTGGAATTCCTCGGCTTCACCTTCGTCGGTGAAGGCGATGAAGCCGAGCTGGAGAGCGAAACCTTCATCGATAACGCCGGCACGGAACAGGCGGTGAACCGCAAGAACATCATCACTGCCCTGCAGCAGCAGACCGCGTTTAATGGTTACAGCATCGCGGCGCAGTAATCTGCCAAGCGCTTGCGAAAAAGCCCCGCACTGAGATTCAGGCGGGGCTTTTTGTTGTCCGGCTTGTGATTCGTGAGGAGGCGAAAATCGTCGCCCCTCACCCCAGCCCTCTCCAGAGGGAGAGGAGCCGACTTGTGTGATTTTCAAACCTGAGTTCGGCCCGGTATTTCAGGTCGGCGTATATCTTGAGAGCCCCTCAGTCAGTCCCCTTTTCCCTCCGGGAGAGGGTCAGGGTGAGGGCAAACCGCTACCCCCTCAAGCCGAAGGATGCAACGCCGCAATCATGTCCACTTCAATCGCCGCATTCTTCGGCAACTGATAGACGCCAATGGTCGTGCGCGTATGCCGTCCGGCATCGCCCAGCACATGGTTGAACACGTCCGAAGCGCCGTTGGCCACTTCGCTCAGGTCGACAAAGTCCGCCGTCGACTTCACATACACCGTGACCCGCAACAACGCGCGGATCTTGTCCAGTGAGCCGACCGCATCGACGATCAGCGCCAGGCAACGCATGGCGCTGATGCTTGCGGCGGCTTGCGCATCCTTGAGGTTCAATTCCAGCCCCACGCGACCGGGATAGAGAATCTTGCCATTGACCCGCGGCACCATGCCGCTGATGTAGAGCTCGTCGTGCTGACGGATCAGCGGCGCGTAATTGCCACCGGCGGTGTTCTCGCCATAGATGTCGTAGTTGAGTTCTTCGGCCAGGGCGATAAAGCGCTCATCGCAGGTCATCCGTTCGGTCATTGCGCCCAGCCTTTTGATCAATGCACGGGTTGAGACAGTCGAGCACCGAAGGATGGCTTGGAGCTACTACTGTCGGGGTTGGATCCGAATCTAGGTCTTTTACCGAAGGGCCGCAACCGCAAACTGTGGGAGCGAGCCTGCTCGCGAATGGCAGCACCCCGAACGAGCATATTTCAGCCAACAAAAAACCCCGCACATCTCTCAACGTGCGGGGTTTTTCTGAAGCTTGCAAACCTTACGGCGCGTACGTCAGCAACAGCTCTGTCGGCACCTTGAAGTCCAGGGACATCATGACGCTCAACGCAGTGATGGTGAAGATCGAGAACACGAACAGCTTGCGTGCCCAGACGGTGTCATCGACTGCCTTGTAGCCGGTCCAGGCCATGTACAGCCAGTACATGCCCATGGCGGCGGCGACGGCGAGGTAGCTCATGCCGGCGTAGCCGCTGAAGGTCAGCATCAAGGTCGCCACGAGGAACGCCAGGATGTAGAGCAGGATGTGCTTCTTCGCCACTTGAATGCCGCGTTTCACTGGCAGCACCGGAATCGATGCGGCCAGGTAATCATTGAAACGGAAAATCGCGATGGCGTAGGAATGCGGCATCTGCCACAGGCTGAACATCACCAGCAGGGTCAGTGCGGCCATGTCGAAGCTGTTGGTCACGGCAACGTAACCAATCACTGGCGGCATGGCGCCCGACAGACTGCCCACCAGCGTGCCGTGAACCGACTTGCGCTTGAGGTACAGGCTGTAGAAGCCGACGTAGATGATGAAGCCGATTACCGCGAACAAGGCAGCCAACGGGTTGGCCACCTTGTACAACAAGGCAACGCCGAGAACACCCAGAATGGTCGCGTAAACCAGGGCCAGTTTCAGGGAGATGAGGCCCTGGACCAGCACACGATTCTTGGTGCGTTCCATCTTCAGGTCGATGTCGCGGTCGATGCAGTTGTTGAACACGCAACCGGAGGCCACGACCAGGGAAGTACCGATCATGGCGGCCAGAAACACCGCCAGATCGACATGCCCTTTCGAGGCCAGGAAGAACCCGCCTGCCACAGAAAGCACGTTACCGAAAATGATCCCCGGTTTGGTGATTTGGATAAAGTGCTTGAGCGACATCGGGTCTACCTCACTTCGCCATCATGTACGTGTGGATGCTGAACATGATCCACAGCGACAGGCCAACCAGCAGCACGATCACGATCGCCGTAAAGACGAATGCGATCACGTTGTTACGCTGTGCAATGGAACGGTCCAGGTGCAGGAAGTAATACAGGTGAACGATCACCTGGATCACTGCGAACAGCAGAACGATTGCCAGCGTCGTCGACTTCGGCAGGGTCGGGTACATCACCAGACCGAACGGAATGACGGTCAGGATTACCGACAGGATGAAGCCGATGGCGTACGACTTGACGCTGCCGTGGCCAGCATCGTGGCTGTCATGGGAGTGTGCATTAGCCATTACAGAGTCCCCATCAGGTAAACAACGGTGAAGACGCAAATCCAGACCACGTCCAGGAAGTGCCAGAACAGGCTCAGGCAGCTCAGACGGGTCTTGTTGGTCGACGTCAGGCCATGCTTGTTGACCTGATACATCATGATGCCCATCCAGATCAGACCGGCCGAAACGTGCAGACCGTGGGTACCGACCAGGGTGAAGAACGCCGACAGGAAGCCCGAACGGCTAGGACCGAAGCCCTCGGAGATCAGCAGGTGGAACTCGTTGATCTCCATGGCGATGAAGCCCGCGCCGAGCAGGAAGGTCATGAACAACCAGCCCAGGACCGCCTGCTTCTTGCCCTTGTACAACGCCAGCATGGCGAAGCCGTAGGTGATCGAACTGAACAACAGCAGAGCGGTTTCGCCCAGCACGTATGGCAGTTCGAAGATGTCGTGGCCCGACGGGCCACCGGCAACGTTGTTTACCAGTACTGCGTACACCGCGAAGATCGACGCAAAGAGAATGCAGTCGGTCATCAGGTAGAGCCAGAAACCGTATACGGTCATCTCGCCCGAGTCGTGGTGATGGTCATCGTGCCCATGGTCACCATGGGCGTGTCCAACATTGGTCACTAAGTTCGACATGGTTTAAGCCTGTTCCAACGAGGTTTCAACACGGGTGGCATTGGCCGGGATTTTCCTGCCGCGACCAGACGCTTGTGCTGCTCGGCTTCGATACGCTCGATAGTTTCAACCGGAACCATATAGCCCTGGTCGTCACGTGCAGCGTGAATCACGAAGTAAACGACGGTGCCCACCAGGCTCGCGATCGCCAGCCACCAGATGTGCCAGATCATCGCGAAACCGAAGACGGTCAACAGCGCGCCCATCACCACGCCAGTGGCGGTGTTGTTCGGCATGTGGATCGGCTCGTACTTGGCCGGACGCTGGTACGCAGTACCGTTTTCCTTGGCTTCGGTGAACGGGTCGATGCAGTCAGCCTTAGGCAGCACAGCGAAGTTGTAGAACGGTGGTGGCGACGAGGTCGACCATTCCAGGGTGTGTGCATTCCACGGGTCACCGTGATCGCAAACGTTCTCTGGCTTGTTGCGGTCACGCACACTGACGTACAGCTGGATCAGTTGGCAGGCGATACCGGCAGCAATCATCACCGCACCGAACATGGCAACGTACAGGTACGGTACCCACTCAGGGTTGGTGGTGGCGTTCAGACGACGGGTCATGCCCATGAAGCCCAGTGCATAGAGCGGCATGAACGCGACGAAGAAGCCCGAGATCCAGAACCAGAACGCTGCTTTACCCCAGCCTTCGTGCAGCTTGAAGCCGAACGCTTTCGGGAAGTAGAACGCGAAGCCAGCGATGTAACCGAATACCGCACCGCCGATGATCACGTTGTGGAAGTGCGCGATCACGAACAGGCTGTTGTGCAGCACGAAGTCAGCACCCGGGATGGCCAGCAGTACGCCGGTCATGCCGCCGATGGCGAAGGTCACCATGAAGCCCAGCGTCCACATTACCTGGCTGGTGAAGCGCAGACGGCCCTGGTAAATGGTGAACAGCCAGTTGAACAGCTTCACACCCGTCGGGATGGAAATCAGCATCGTCGCCAGACCGAAGAAGGCGTTGACGCTTGCACCCGAACCCATGGTGAAGAAGTGGTGCAGCCAGACCATGAAGCCCAGTACCGAGATCGCGCCCGAGGCGTAGATCATCGAGTGGTGGCCGAACAGTTTCTTGCCGGTGAACGCCGAGATCACTTCCGAGAAGATGCCGAATGCCGGCAGGATCAGGATGTAAACCTCAGGGTGGCCCCACGCCCAGAACAGGTTGACGTACATCATCGGATTGCCACCAAGTTCATTGGTGAAAATGTGGAAATCCATGTAACGGTCAAGGGTCAGCAGTGCCAGGGTAGCGGTCAGGATCGGGAACGAAGCCACGATCAGAACGTTTGCCCAGGTGCAGGTCCAGGTGAAGATCGGCATGTCCATCAGTTTCATGCCAGGGGTACGCATTTTCAGTACGGTCGCGAGGAAGTTGACCCCGGTTAACGTCGTACCCAATCCGGATAGCTGTAGCGCCCAGATGTAGTAATCCATACCCACGCCAGGACTGTATTGCAGACCCGACAGCGGCGGATACGCAACCCAACCGGTCTTGGCGAATTCACCGATACCCAGCGACAGGTTGATCAGCACAACGCCGGACACCAGCAGCCAGAAGCTCAGGGAGTTCAGGAACGGGAACGCAACGTCACGCGCACCGATCTGCAGCGGCACTGCAAGGTTCATCAGGCCAGTGAAGAATGGCATCGCCATGAAGATGATCATGATCACACCGTGAGCGGTGAAGATCTGGTCATAGTGTTCAGGTGGCAGGTAGCCAGGCGAACCCTCGGTGGCCATGGCCAGCTGGGTACGCATCATGATCGCATCGGCAAAGCCGCGCAGCAGCATGACCATGGCGACGATGATGTACATCACGCCGATTTTCTTGTGGTCGACCGAAGTCAGCCACTCGGTCCACAGGTACGTCCACTTCTTGAAGTAAGTGATCGCAGCGAACAGCGCCAGACCGCCGAGGGCGATCATGGCGATGGTCACCATCACGATCGGCTCGTGGAATGGGACTGCTTCCCAACTTAATTTACCAAACATCGTTTACTCCTCTGCCCCGGCAGCTGAATGCGAACCCGCGTCAATATCCGTGGCCGCCACTTCTTTCTCTTTCTTCTCGTGCTTCAGCGGCTTGCCCGGCTTCATACCTTCGTACTTGTCGACGATGATCTGGAACTGGTTCGGCGTGACCGACGAGTAGAGTTCGACTGGGTTGTTCTGGCTCGGTTTGGCCAGGGCCGCGTATTCAGCCTGATCAAGCTGTTTAGGCGACTTCTTGACTTCACTTACCCAGGCGTCGAAATCTTCCTGAGTGGTGGAGATAGCCTTGAATTTCATACCGGTGAAACCGGCACCGCTGTAGTTGGCGGAGATACCGTCCATTTCAGCGTTGCGGTCAGCGATCAGGTGCAGCTTGGTCTGCATGCCCGCCATCGCGTAGATCTGGCCGCCCAGGCCCGGGATGAAGAACGAGTTCATCACGGCGTCGGAGGTGATCTTGAAGTTGATTGGCGTGTGCGCCGGGAACACGATCTTGTTGACCGTGGCAATGCCTTGTTCCGGGTAGATGAACAGCCACTTCCAGTCCAGCGCGACGACTTCGATGGTCACCGGCTTGACGTCAGACTCGATCGGACGATACGGGTCCAGCTCGTGAGTCGAGATGTAAGTGATGTAACCCAGGGCGATGATGATCAGCACCGGGATGGTCCATACGGCCACTTCGATCTTGGTCGAGTGCGACCACTTCGGCGTGTAGACGGCGTTCTTGTTCGAAGCGCGGTACTTCCAGGCAAACAGGAAGGTCATGACGATGACCGGCACGACGACCAACAGCATCAGCAGCGTGGCGGTGATGATCAGGTTGCGCTGTTCCAGGCCGACCTGGCCCGTTGGATTGAGCAAGGTCATGTTGCAGCCTCCCAGCAACAACGTGCCGAGCAGCGGCACTAGGCCTAGTAATCTGGGGTACCTGTTTTTACTCATCTCACGACCTCTAAAGCAGCTTGCGCAATGCAGTTGGGTTTTGATCGCCAACACTTCACCCTGCCAAGGGTTGGCATTTTCTTTGGATTGAATAAGGGCCGCCCGTCGCGCGTCACACGCTCGACAAAACCTTGGGACAGCGTTCAGTTCTTATTCGAATTCGTGGTCAAAGGCCTTGTTACAGACCAATTCCATTTGGTGCGGAAAATTGGAAAGGCACCGACACCAGGGTGTCTTGAAAACCTCGCGGCTCGCTCGACACCCGACCTCCTGATCAGTTCCTTGATAAAGGCTGAACAGCGCCGGGAATTCAGTGCGGGCGATTGTAGATAGGTAGCGCCCTATACACCATGTCTTATCCCGAAATAATTTTTATCACTCAGAGCAACAATCCATCGCCATTTTTGCAAAAGTTGCGCAAGTTATCGAAAGCGTTTCTCAATAAAAGCGGCAAAATCTGCCAGCGTAACCGCCTCAAATCAGACAGCTCTGCACTCGATCTACAAACGCTGGAGCGGCGCAAAGCCCGATGTTCCAAGGGCTTCGCCCATCTGCCGGCGCCTGTTAAAACTGCCTGCTCTGGTACGTCCGTGCTCAAGCCGAAAACACTAAAACTGGCCAATGTTTTTATGTAACAGGCGGCCAATCCGCTGCATCCCGAGTCCCTGCGACAGCTCCTGTGTGACAACATGTCGCACATTTGCCGCACGCTCCATTGCCGTTCGTCACGGTGTTTTCACAAACGCTCTGAAATGCAAAACGCCTCGATTTTCATCAGCGAAAATCGGGGCGTT
This sequence comes from Pseudomonas sp. B21_DOA, assembly GCA_030544685.1. Classification (NCBI taxonomy): domain Bacteria; kingdom Pseudomonadati; phylum Pseudomonadota; class Gammaproteobacteria; order Pseudomonadales; family Pseudomonadaceae; genus Pseudomonas; species Pseudomonas sp. B21_DOA. The sequence goes on from CP086683.1 coordinate 5,800,998, forward strand.
TTGTTTATCGGCAGCTCTGCCGAGAAGTTGACTCAGCGCAGCGCTTTTCGATTACGCGAAGTCAGCAACGGCACCAGAATGACCACCAGCACGAACGCCACCAGCGCCCATTGCGCCAGCGACAGACCGAGGATCGGCGGATACGGCGTCGAGCAGAAACCGTCAACCTGGAAGCCCAGCGGGAAGATCTTTGCCAGCGGCAAATCATCGACAATTGGCTGCAGCACATCGACGCCACAACTTACCGCCGGATAGAACTGCGTATAGACGTGATGCCCGGCCACCGCGACCCCGGCCAGCGCACAGATCACCACCAGCGTCTCGAACACGGTGATGCTGCGACGGCTGCGCATGCCCGCGCCGATGAAGGCGAACAGCGCAATCAGCAACAACGCATAGCGCTGCAGAATGCAGAGCGGGCACGGTGCCTCATCCAACACGACCTGCATGTACAACGCACCGCCGATCAACGCCAGGCAGATGATCCCCAGCAGCACCAGATAGCGCCGCTCACGTCCCAACCGCATCGTTTCCTCGCTCATTGCCTTTCCCTTGTAAGTCCATGGTCCAGCCGGCCGGCGGCTGGAATTGTCGCAAGTCTACACCGGGGCAATAAACGAAAGAGCGGTTAAGGAATGATTAACCAACATGGCTTTGCGGCGCGCAGGAGATTCGCGAGCAGGCTCGCTCCCACAATGGATCTGCGTCGGGCGCAAATCCTGTGGGAGCGAGCCTGCTCGCAAACGAGACAACTCGGTTTCAGATCACTCCAGAGCAGCAGCCGGCCCGAAGAATTCGTAGCGGCTCTGTTTCTCCGGCACGCCCAAGGCTTTCAGGTGCCGCTTGATCGCGCCCATGAATCCTTTAGGGCCAAGGAAATAGGCATCGACATCACGCTGCGCCGGCAGCCACTCGCCAAGCAATTCCTCGCTGAGCATACCGACCCTGTCCGCCGCCGGGCTCACGCCGTCTTCTTCGGCGTAGCAATAGAAGCGCTTGAGTTGCGGATGACGCGCCGCCAGCCCATCGACCCAATCACGGAACGCATGGACGCTGCCATTGCGCGCGCAGTGGATAAAGTGCACCGGACGTTCGGTCGCCAGCGCGGCTTCCAGCATCGCCAGCGTCGGGGTGATGCCGACGCCGCCGCTGATCAGCACCAGCGGCTTGTCGCTGGCCGCCAGGGTGAATTCGCCCGACGGCGGGAACAGCTGAATGCTCGAGCCAACGTGCAGTTGATCATGCAGATAGTTGGACGCGCGACCATTCGGTTCACGCTTGACGCTGATGCGATACTGGCCGTTACTGGCCAGGGCCGACAGCGAATAGTTGCGACGGATTTCTTCGCCGTTGAGGATCAGTTTCATGCCGATGTACTGACCCGGTTCGGCCGCAAGAATCGGCCCTTTGTCTGCCGGTTCGAAGTAGAACGAGGTGATTTCCGCGCTCTCTTGCACTTTCGCCGCGACGATGAATTCCCGCGCACCGCGCCAGCCGCCGACGGCGTGTTCCTTCTGGTCGTAGATCGCGGCTTCCGCGCCGATCAGGATGTCGGCCAGTTGCCCGTACGCAGCGCCCCAGGCACTCATCACTTCAGGCGTGGCGATCTCGTCGCCGAGCACTTCGGAAATGGCGCGCAGCAAGCAAGTGCCGACGATCGGGTAATGCTCCGGCAGAATCTGCAGGGCAACGTGCTTGTTGATGATCTTCGCCACCAGGTCGCCCAACTGGTCGAGCTGATCGATGTGCCGGGCATACATCAGCACGCCGTTGGCCAAGGCACGGGGCTGATCGCCACTGGCCTGGTGCGCCTGATTGAACAGCGGGCGTACTTCTGGGTATTCGGAGAGCATCATGCGGTAGAAATGCGTGATCAAGGCCTCGCCGCCGCTTTCCAGCAGAGGCACGGTGGATTTGACGATGGCACGATCCTGGACGCTAAGCATAAGGGTGACTCCTGCGCTTTCTTGAAAGATTGCCTTAGGGATATCAGCTTTCGTGCCAACTAATTAATCATTTAGATTCAACGACTTGAGATCTGCATAGTCATTTCGACATAGATCAGCGTATAGTCATCGCGACTACACCTTGTCTCTTTGACTACAAAAAACCATGACCGCCAAATCCCTGCTTACCGCCCTGCTGCCCCTGGTCGCCGACCTGTCCCGCGAACTGCCCGAAGGCGAGCGCTACCGGCGTTTGCTCGAGGCAATGCGCGCCTTGTTGCCCTGCGATGCCGCCGCGTTGTTGCGTCTGGACGGCGAATCATTGGTGCCGCTGGCGGTGGATGGCTTGAGTACCGATACCCTCGGCCGGCGCTTCAAAGTCAGCGAACACCCGCGCTTTGAAATATTGCTCGCCGGCACCGGGCCGACGCGCTTCGCCGCCGACAGCGACCTGCCCGATCCCTATGACGGTTTGGTCGATGGCCTCGACGATCACCTCGAAGTACACGACTGCCTCGGCTGTCCTTTATTCGTCGATGAAAAACTCTGGGGCCTGATCACCCTCGATGCGCTCGATCCCGAGCGTTTTGAACCGATCGAACTTGACGCCCTACAAGCCTTCGCCAGCCTCGCCTCGGCCACGGTCAACGCCGCCGAACGCATCGAACGTCTGGCCACCCGCGCCGAAGATGAACATCAACGCGCCGAGGTTTACCGCCAGGCCAGCGGCCAGCAGCACCGCGAAATGATCGGCCAGAGCAAAGCGCATAAACGTCTGGTGGAAGAAATCAATCTGGTCGGCGGCAGCGATCTCACCGTACTGATCACCGGCGAAACCGGTGTCGGTAAAGAACTGGTGGCCCAGGCCATCCACGCCGCCTCCCCGCGCGCCGACAAACCGATCATCAGCCTCAACTGCGCTGCCCTGCCCGACACGCTGGTGGAAAGCGAACTGTTCGGCCACGTGCGCGGCGCCTTTACCGGCGCCACCAGCGACCGTCGCGGCAAGTTCGAACTGGCCAACGGCGGCACGTTGTTCCTCGATGAAGTCGGCGAGCTGTCGCTGACGGTCCAGGCCAAGTTGCTGCGTGTATTGCAGAGCGGGCAGTTGCAGCGCCTGGGCTCGGACAAGGAGCATCAGGTCGATGTGCGCCTGATTGCGGCGACCAATCGCGATCTGGCCGAAGAAGTGCGCAGCGGTCGCTATCGTGCCGACTTCTACCACCGTTTGAGCGTGTATCCGCTGCGGGTGCCGGCGCTGCGCGATCGTGGACGTGATGTGTTGCTGCTCAGTGGCTTCTTTCTCGAGCAGAACCGCTCGCGCATGGGTCTCAATAGCCTGCGTTTGAACAGTGATGCACAGGAGGCGCTGCTCGCTTACACCTGGCCGGGCAATGTCCGTGAGCTGGAGCATTTGATCGGCCGCAGTGCGCTGAAGGCGCTAGGTAATTGCAAGGTGCGGCCGAAGATTTTGAGTTTGAGTGCGGCGGATCTGGATTTGCCCCGTGAGGTTGTGGATAACGTGGCTGCGCCTGCCAATGCAGACTTGGCGAATGTGATGCCGATGATCGGTGGTGACTTGCGCACCGCCACCGACGAGTTTCAGCGGCGGTTGATCAGCGCAGCGCTGGAGCGTCATCAGAATAACTGGGCGAGCGCGGCGCGGGAGTTGGGGGTGGATCGAGCGAATCTTGGCCGGATGGCGAAGCGCCTGGGGATGAAAAGCTGAAGCGCCAATAGCCTAAAGCCCACCCCATTCACGCCGATAACCCGGCATCAAAGGTTTCTGGCGATTTCCACTCTCGCCCATTCACAGAAGGTTCTTATGTCCTCCACCAAAGCCCGCGCAGATTCACTTTCGCTTCTGCTGTTTACCTTGCGCAGCGGCAAGCTGATGGCGATCAACCTGCTGAAAGTCAGTGAAATCATCCCCTGCCCGCCGCTGACCAAGCTGCCGGAGTCGCACCCGCACGTCAAAGGCATCGCCTCGCTGCGCGGTGCATCGCTGTCGGTGATCGACCTCAGCCGCGCGATCGGCGAGCGGCCGCTGGAAGATCCTAACGGTGGCTGCCTGATCGTTACCGATGTCAGCCGTTCCAAGCAGGGTCTGCACGTGCAGGCGGTGAGCAAGATCGTCCATTGCCTGACCACCGACATCAAGCCGCCACCGTTCGGCTCCGGCGGCTCGCGCGCCTACATCACCGGCGTGACCTCGGTGGACGGCACATTGGTGCAGGTGCTGGATATCGAAAAAGTCATCCACAGCATCGCCCCGGCGCAGATCGAAATGGCGCCGACCGACCTGACCATGGAAGACGCCGAAGTGCTCGGCAACGCCCGCATTCTGGTGGTCGACGACAGCCAGGTTGCCCTGCAGCAATCGGTGCACACCCTGCGCAACCTCGGCCTGCAATGCCACACCGCGCGCAGTGCCAAGGAAGCCATCGACTGCCTGCTCGACCTGCAGGGCACGGCGCAGCAGATCAATCTGATCGTCTCCGACATCGAAATGTCCGAGATGGACGGCTACGCCTTCACCCGCACGCTGCGCGAAACCCCGGATTTCGCTCACTTGTACGTCTTGCTGCACACCTCCCTCGACAGCGCGATGAACAGTGAAAAGGCCCGACTGGCCGGTGCCAACGCGGTGCTGACCAAGTTCTCCTCGCCGGAACTGACCCAACGCCTGATCGAAGCCGCCAAGCACGTCGCGGCCAACGGGCACTGAGTCTTGGCCGAAGCGTTTTGCTTTCTGCTGCGCCGCGATTTGAGTGAAGCGGTGCCGGATGCGCAGTGGCCTGCCGGGACTGAGTGGTCCGCCTACCGCGAGGAACTGGCGCCGGCAGTGCATCAGTTGATGCAGCTCGGACAGCTGGAAGGTGGCGGTCGAGTGCCGCCGCTCGAGGAATGGCAGCAGCGGTTTGTCAGCGATCCCGAATACGATCCCTCGTTGTGTTTCGTTGCCTGCGATGCCGGTGGCGTGGTCGGCGTGGCGCAATGCTGGACCAGTGCCTATATCAAGAATCTGGTGGTGCACCCGCGACTGCAGGGCCTGGGGCTTGGGCGGGCGTTGTTGCTGCATGCCTTCAGCGTCTTTCAACAGCGGCGCGAGGGGTTTGTCGATTTGCGGGTTCTGGAGGACAACCTGCGGGCGCGGCGGTTGTATGAGAGTGTCGGGATGGACTTGGTTCGGCGGGAGTTGGTCGCCGACTGATCCTCCGTTATCGCGAGCAGACTCACTCCTACATTTTAGAACGCATTTCAATGGTAGGAGTGAGCCTGCTCGCAATGGCGCCGGCACAGGCAACTTCCATCCTTCAGGCATACTCCAAGCTTGGCCATAACCAAGGATGCCCCAACCATGAAAGCCATCACCCTGGCCCTGCTCACCCTCTCCGCCCTCGCCTCCCAAGCCCACGCCTCCAGCCCCGACGCTTGGGCCGCCTACGACAAGACTGTCCTCACCAGTTGCACCAAGGCCAGCGGTCTGAAAAACGTCAAACCGGTCGGCACCCCCGCGCAATTCGATGACCGCGTCGGCTACACAGCCGTTCTGCTGCAAGGCCAATACCCGCAAAAACACATGAAAGGCCAACAAGGCAGCGAGCTGTGCCTGTACAACAAACAGTCGAAAACCGCGTACGTCACCGAGTGGGATTCGATTCGTCCGGTCGCCAAATCCCAGTGAGTGGCGCAGTCCTTGCTTCGATCCGGTTCTGTGCGATGGTTTTCCGCCGTCGTCTCACGTCCTGATTGAAGAAAGATCGCTCAATGAATACGAGGTTTTCCTGCGTAGGTTGCGGCAAGTGCTGCACCGACCATCATGTCCCGTTGACGCTGGCCGAAGCCCGTATGTGGGCGGCGGATGGCGGTCAGGTAATCGTGCTGGTCGAGGCTTTTCTCGGCAATGGTCTGGGCCTGCCGGCGCAGCAGCGCGAACATGCCGAGCGCCGTTCCGCGGTAGTCCGCAGTGGCACGACTGATGCGCATGTGGCGATCACTTTTGCCGCGTACAACGTCGGCCCCTGCCGGAATCTTGACGACGATCAGCGCTGCCGGATCTACGAGCGGCGTCCACTGGTGTGCCGGATTTACCCGGCGGAAATCAATCCCCACATCCCGCTCAATCCGGCTGCCAAGGATTGCCCGCCGGAGTCCTGGGAACAGGGGCCAGAGCTCATCGTGGGGGTGAGTTGGTTGATCGGGAACTGGTTGAGCTGATCCAGCGTTCGCGTCAGGCGGATCGGGATGACATCAGACTCAAGGATGTGATCTGCGCAACGCTGGGGATACGCACCACGGCGCTCAAGGGCGACGGGTTTACCGCGTACTTGCCGAACATGGATGCGTTTGCAGCGGTGATCGACCAGGTGAGCGCGCAACCGCTGGCGGCGCGAACCAGTGAATGGCTGTTTCATTTGTCCGGCGATGATGTCGCCGGGCAAGTGCTGGCAGCCGGGGGCAGGTGGTGACGGAACCGGCGCAGACATATGCGTTTATTTCATTGCGCGCGGCTTGATCTGATATTTGTGCTGTAGCGGATGTCGCTTTCGCGAGCGGGCTCGCTCCCACAGGTTTGGGTTCTACACAAATCCAATGGGGAGCGAGCCTGCTCGCGAAGAGGCCAGCACAAGCACCATCACTTTCCGATGTCAGCGCTTGCCCATCGACCGACGCGTGCCCGGCGGCGCCATGCCCGGGGTTTTGGTGTGGCCATTCTTCGCGCCATTCTTGTACCACGGCTGATTCGAGCCTTTCGCCGAAGCCAGCTCGCCCGGTTTGAACGGGAACTTGAACGCCGGGATCTCAGCCTTGGTTTCGCTGGCGTCAGCCACTTCAGCCGGGACGTCGCTCACAGCGTCGTCTACCGGCGGTTGGGTCGAGGAAGTCATAAAAGCTCCGGGAACAAAAAGTCGGCCCGATCAGTGAGCCGCAAAGGCGCGCAGTATACCTGTGCGCTCTGGCTCGGCATCTGAAGATTTGCGGGATGCGCTGAACGGCTGCCAGGCACTGTCACTGCGTGATGATATTTCAGTTCATGCGTTGTTGAACGTCACTCAACAATTGCGAGGTGCTCTCCAGCAACTGCTCAAGAAGCGCGTCATCTTCATCCATATAGCCTTCGTATTCGGCGAGATTGCGCCGGTCATGGCACAGCGCAAACAATCGCACCTGAACCTTGCTGCTTTGAGTGGTATGGATCAGACACTGGAATACCAGATAGCGCTTGTCCGATCGATAGCCACTCAGGCGAAGAGCTGTCAGCGCCAGCGCGTGAGCGGCGTTGTAGGCCAAATCGAACCGGCTGGAAAACGACAGTGTGCAAGTGTGCGCATCCTTGAGCCTGTCCAAAGCCGAGCGCATCAGACCTTCACACTCCTTCCGGTCAGGTGGCTCCGCTTTCAGTACACCGCTACGTAGAAGATTCTCCAGACTCTCGTTGCTGCCCATCCTTGGACTCCAAAGGGTTTGCCCCCGACAGATCGATTTTTTCCTGCTGCATCACTCGCATGACAAAACTGTTCTGTGCCGCCAGCTTACTGGCCCAGTCTTGCGGGGTGTACAGCGTCGGGTTTATGGGACGCCCCAATTGCTCCTCCAACGGCATGAGTCGCTCCATCAACTCACTGTAGTGCAGGCCTTCGCCAATCAGCATGAGATCTATGTCACTGAGTGTGTTCGCCGAGTTTTTGGCGATGGAGCCATACACGAACGCCCACGTGATCTGTTCGGCAAACGGTTCTAATGCCTGACGAAGAGGCTCGGCAACACCGAATGTCTTGCGCGTGATGCCCAGAAGCTCCGCGTAGATAGGACATGCGGGGTTGGCCTGGTAATGGGTCTGGTTACCCACTCGAGTCATACTGAGGATCCCGGCTCTTTGCAATCGATCAAGTTCACGCATCAGGCCGCCTTTGCCAACCTGTGCCCAGCGCACAATTTCGTTGGCGTAGAACGTCTGGTCAGGCTTGCCGAACAACAATCCCAACACTTTTTGCTGGGTGGCGGTGAACAGGGCTTCGCTTAAAGAAAAGTTTTCCACTTGGCCCGCCAAAGAGTCTCAAAAAGGGAACGATAGGTCCCTTTTAGGGACTTATCAACTCAACGGCAATCGCAGCCAGTGCAATTAACGTCGGAAACTGACAATCCTGACAGCCAGCCGTCACCCTGCCGACCGCCTGACCGGTTTATAACTGGCCAATCTGCCCAAACTCCAGACTTCGGCGCCGCGCATGTCCATCCAGAAAAACAAAATCCTGCTGGCCACTCTCCTGATTCTGCTGGCAGCCGCCGGCCTGTGGTTCGCGCTCAAACCAGCGCCGGCCAAACTGGCCAGTCCGACCGCCATCCCGGTACGCGTCGTAACGGTCAGCGCCAAAGACGTGCCGCGCTATACCAGCGGCATCGGCTCCGTACTCTCGCTCCACAGCGTAGTGGTGCGCCCGCAGATCGACGGGATCCTGACGAAGATCCTGGTCAAGGAAGGCCAACTGGTCAAAGCAGGCGACCTGCTCGCCACCATCGACGACCGCTCGATCCGCGCCAGCCTTGACCAGGCAAGGGCGCAGTTGGGCGAGAGTCAGGCGCAGTTGCAGGTCGCGCTGGTCAATCTCAAGCGCTACAAATTGCTCAGCGTCGACGACGGCGTGTCGAAGCAGACCTTCGACCAGCAGCAGGCCTTGGTCAATCAGCTCAAAGCCACGGCGCAAGGCAATCAGGCCTCGATCGATGCCGCGCAGGTGCAGCTGTCCTACACGCAGATCCGCTCCCCGGTCACCGGGCGCGTCGGTATTCGTACCGTCGATGAAGGCAACTTCCTGCGCATGACCGACACCCAAGGCCTGTTCACCGTGACGCAGATCGACCCGATCGCCGTCGAGTTTTCCCTGCCGCAGCAGATGCTGCCGACCCTGCAAAGCCTCATAAGCGATCCGCAACGCGCACCGGTCAAGGCGTACATCGGTGCCGACACCGACGGCGAAACCGGCAATCTGCTCGGCGAAGGTCATCTGACCCTGATCGACAACCAGATCAACGCCAACACCGGCACCATCCGCGCCAAGGCCGAGTTCGCCAATGCCAGCCAGAAGCTTTGGCCGGGCTTGCTGGTAACGGTAAAAATTCAGACAGCGGTAGATAAAGATGCGCTGGTGGTCCCGCCGACCGTCGTACAACGCGGACTCGAACAACACTTCGTTTACCGCGTGCAGGACGACAAGGTCGAGGCGGTGCCGGTGCAGATGGTTTATCAGGGCAGCGGTCAGGACATCATCAAAGGCGTCAACGCCGGTGACGTGCTGGTAACCGACGGCCAATCGCGGCTCAAACCGGGATCGAGCGTGCAAGTCATGAGCGAACCGCCGCAAGTGGTGCAGGCGGAGCCCAAGCCATGAGCTCGCACAAGGGCATTTCGACCTGGTGCATCGACCACCCGGTGGCGACAATCTTGCTGACCATCGCGCTGGTACTGGTCGGCGCAATTGCCTTCCCTCGCTTGCCGATTGCGCCACTGCCGGAAGCGGAATTTCCTACGATCCAGGTCTCGGCACAGTTGCCCGGCGCCAGCCCCGACACCATGGCTTCCTCAGTGGCCACGCCGCTGGAGGTGCAATTCAGCGCCATCCCCGGCATGACCCAGATGACCTCCAGCAGCGCGCTGGGCTCAACCCTGCTGACCTTGCAGTTCACTCTCGACAAAAGCATCGACACCGCCGCCCAGGAAGTGCAGGCGGCGATCAATACCGCCGCCGGCAAGTTGCCCAAAGACATGCCGACGCTGCCAACATGGAAGAAGGTCAACCCGGCCGACAGCCCGGTGTTGATTCTCAGCGTCAGCTCGACGCAAATGCCCGGCACCGAACTCAGCGACCTGGTGGAAACCCTGCTCTCGCGTCAGATCAGTCAGATCGACGGCGTCGGCCAGATCAACATCACCGGTCAGCAACGCCCGGCGATTCGCGTACAAGCTTCGGCGGACAAACTCGCGGCGATTGGCCTGACGCTGGCCGACATTCGGCTGGCGATCCAGCAAACCAGCCTCAATCTGGCCAAAGGTGCGCTGTACGGCGAATCGAGCGTCTCCACGCTGTCGACCAACGACCAGTTGTTCCACCCCGAGGACTACAGCCAGCTCATCGTTTCCTACAAGGATGGCGCCCCGGTTCACCTGCGCGATGTCGCCAAAGTCGTCAACGGTGCGGAAGATGCCTACGTGCAGGCCTGGGCCGGTGATCGTCCGGGGTGAATCTGGTGATCTCGCGCCAGCCCGGCGCCAATATTGTTGAAACCGTCGACCGCATTCAAGCCGCTCTGCCTGGTCTCGAAGCGATGCTGCCGGCCTCGGTACAGGTGAAAACCCTGATCGACCGCACCCAGACCATCCGCGCCTCACTGCATGAAGTCGAGATCACCTTGCTCATCGCGATCTTGCTGGTGGTCGCGGTGATGGCGCTGTTCCTGCGCCAGTTGTCGGCGACGCTGATTGTCTCGGCGGTGCTCGGCGTCTCGCTGATCGCCAGTTTCGCCCTGATGTACGTGCTCGGCTTCAGCCTGAACAACCTGACGCTGGTGGCGATTGTCGTCGCGGTCGGCTTCGTCGTGGACGATGCGATCGTGGTGGTTGAAAACATCCATCGCCATCTCGAGGCCGGCGACGATATGCGCGAGGCGGCGATCAAGGGGCCGGTGAGATTGGTTTCACCGTCGTTTCGATCAGTTTCTCGCTGGTGGCGGCATTCATTCCGTTGCTGTTCATGGGCGGTGTGGTCGGGCGCCTTTTCAAGGAGTTCGCCCTGACCGCGACTTCGACGATCATGATTTCCGTGGTGGTGTCGCTGACGCTGGCGCCAACCCTTGCCGCGCTGTTCATGCGTAAGCCGGTACATCACGCCAATGCTAAACCCGGTTTCAGTGAGCGCTTGCTCGGCTGGTACGAAAAGGGCCTGCGTCGCGCCCTCGACCATCAGAAACTGATGATCGGTGTGTTCGGGCTTTCGCTGGCGTTGGCGGTCGCCGGGTACATTTTCATTCCCAAGGGTTTCTTCCCGGTACAGGACACCGGGTTTGTCCTCGGCACCACCGAAGCCGCTGCGGACATTTCCTACGGCGACATGGTGAAAAAACACTTGGCGATGGCCGAAATCGTTGCAGCCGATCCGGCGGTGCAGGCGTTCTCGCACTCGGTCGGGGTGTCCGGCAGCAACCAGACCATCGCCAACGGGCGCTTCTGGATTGCTCTGAAAAAACGTGGCGATCGCGATGTCAGCGCCAGCCAGTTCATCGATCGCATCCGCCCGCAGTTGATGAAAGTGCCCGGCATCGTCCTGTATCTGCGCGCAGGCCAAGACATCAACCTCAGCTCCGGGCCGAGCCGTGCGCAATACCAATACGTTCTCAAGAGCAACGACGGCGCGACCCTCGCTACCTGGACCCAGCGCCTGACCGAAAAACTGCGCAGCAATCCGGCGTTCCGCGACATTTCCAACGATCTGCAACTGGGCGGCAGCATCACCCACATCAGCATCGACCGCAGCGCCGCCGCGCGTTTCGGCCTGACCGCCAGCGATGTCGACGAGGCGCTGTACGATGCATTCGGCCAACGGCAGATCAATGAATTCCAGACCCAGGTCAACCAGTACAACGTGATTCTCGAGCTGGACACCAAACAGCGTGGCAAGGCCGAAAGCCTCAACTATTTCTACCTACGCTCACCGCTCAGTGGCGAGATGGTGCCGCTGTCGGCCCTGGCCCGATTTGACGCGCCAACCATCGGCCCGCTGTCGATTGCCCATGACGGCATGTTCCCGGCGGCGAATCTGTCGTTCAATCTCGCCCCCGGCGTGGCGCTGGGCGATGCGGTGATTCTGCTCAATCAAGCCAAGGCCGAGATCGGCATGCCCACCGCGATCAGCGGCAATTTCCAGGGAGCGGCGCAGGCGTTCCAGAGTTCGCTGGCCAGCCAGCCGTGGCTGATTCTGGCGGCGCTGGTGGCGGTGTACATCATTCTCGGCGTGCTTTATGAAAGCTTCGTGCATCCGCTGACGATCATTTCGACCCTGCCGGCAGCAGGCCTCGGTGCGGTGATCATGCTGTGGATCTGCGGCCAGGACTTTTCGATCATGGCGTTGATCGGGCTGGTGCTGTTGATCGGCATCGTCAAGAAGAACGGCATCCTGATGATCGACTTCGCCCTTGAGGCGCAGCGCCAGCGCGGTCTGCCGGCGCAAGAAGCGATTTTCGAGGCGTGCATCACCCGGTTCCGGCCGATCATCATGACCACCCTCGCCGCCCTGCTCGGCGCATTGCCGCTGATGCTCGGCTACGGCACCGGCGCCGAACTGCGCCAGCCGTTGGGCATTGCCGTGGTCGGCGGTTTGCTGGTCAGCCAGATGCTGACGCTGTTCACCACGCCGGTCATATACTTATGGCTCGAGCGGCTGTTTCACCGGCACTCACACCCACCAGCCCCAACGCCCGCAACGGCACTGGCGACCACAGACTGAGGCGGTCATGCGCGTTCTGATTATCGAAGACGAAGAAAAAACCGCGGATTATCTGCACCGCGGCCTGACCGAACAGGGCTACACCGTCGACCTTGCCCGCGACGGCGTCGAAGGTCTGCATCTGGCGCTGGAATGCGACTACGCGGTGATCGTCCTCGACGTCATGCTGCCGGGGCTCGATGGCTTCGGCGTACTGCGCGCATTACGTGCGCGCAAGCAGACCCCGGTGATCATGCTCACCGCCCGCGAGCGCGTCGAAGACCGCATCAAGGGCCTGCGCGACGGCGCCGACGATTACCTCGGCAAACCGTTTTCCTTTCTCGAACTGGTCGCCCGCCTGCAAGCGCTGACCCGCCGCAGCGGCGGCCATGAGCCGGTGCAAGTGACCATCGCCGACCTGTGGATCGACCTGATCAGCCGCAAGGCCACCCGCGCCGGCACGCGCCTGGACCTGACGGCGAAAGAGTTTTCCCTGCTCAGCGTCCTCGCCCGGCGTCAGGGCGAAATCCTCTCGAAAACCGCCATCGCCGAGATGGTCTGGGACATCAATTTCGACAGTGACGCCAACGTCGTCGAAGTCGCGATCAAACGCCTGCGCGCCAAGCTCGACGGGCCATTCAACGAAAAACTGCTGCACACCATTCGCGGCATGGGTTATGTGCTGGAGAGCCGTGGTGTCCAGTAACTCGATTGCCCTGCGACTCAGCGGAATGTTCACGCTGGTGGCGCTATTGGTGTTTCTGCTAATTGGCGGCGCGCTGTATCAGCAGGTCGACAAGGGCCTGGGATTGTTGCCCGAAGCCGAGCTGGATGCGCGTTACAGCGTGCTCGAATCCACCGTAGGCCGTTACGGCACGCCGGAGCATTGGGTGAAGATCAACAACAAGCTCAAGCTGCTCGGCGAGGAAGACAAGCGCATCAGCTTCTGGATCAGCAGCGGTGATCCACGCTACGAATACGGCAACCTCACCCCGCAGATTCGCGCCGCCATCAATGGCCCGTTGGGCATGCACGATCTGCAACTGCCCGATCAACCCTACCCGCTGAAAGTACTGGTCAGTCAGTTCCCCGCCAAGGATCAGCGCCCGCCGCTGCGTTTCATGATCGGCATCGACACCGAGACGCTGCATCAGACCCAGCATCACTTGCTCATCGCCCTGATCAGTCTGGCGATTCTCGGCGTGCTGCTGGCCTCGGCATTGGGCTATTGGGTCGCAAGAATCGGTCTGAAGCCGTTGATCAAACTGTCGCAGGAAGCCCAGCGACTGGCACCACCGCTGCGCGCCGGACGCTTGCGCCTGTCGCCGCTGCCGCCGGAACTGGAACAGTTTGTCGAGTCGTTCAACTCGACCCTGGAACGGGTCGAACTGGCCTATTCGCGGCTGGAATCGTTCAACGCCGACGTCGCCCATGAACTGCGCTCGCCGCTGACCAACCTGATCGGCCAGACCCAGGTCGCGCTGACTCGCGGGCGCTCCGCCGAACACTATTTCGAAGTGCTGCAATCCAATCTCGAAGAGCTGGAACGGCTGCGTTCGATCATCAACGACATGCTGTTTCTGGCCAGCGCCGATCAGGGCAACAAGGCAACCAAACTGACCTCGACGTCATTGGCTGATGAGGTGGCAACGACGCTGGACTATCTGGATTTCATCCTTGAAGACGCGCAGGTTGAAGTGCAGGTCAGCGGCGATGCGCAGGTGCAGATCGAGGTCGCGCATCTGCGTCGCGCGCTGATCAATTTACTCAGCAACGCGGTGCAGCACACCGAACCGGGTCAAGTGATCGAGGTGCACATCGAAGTTGAAGAACATCAGGTGAGCATTGGCGTGGCCAATCCCGGGACGCCGATTGCCAGTGAGCATCTGCCGAGGTTGTTCGAACGGTTTTATCGGGTCGATGCCTCGCGCAGCAACAGCGGCAATAACCACGGGCTGGGGCTGGCCATCGTCAAGGCGATTGCGCTGATGCATGGCGGGGATGTGTTTGTGCGCAGTGATCGGGGCATGAACACCTTCGGCATTCACCTTCCGGTCTGAATGCTGCGCCAAGCCCTGTGGCGAGGGATTTATCCCCGCTCGGCTGCGCAGCAGTCGCAAAATCCTGTGCACAAGCTCTAAGAATCTTTGAGGCTGGAATTCTTGGGGCCGCTTCGCAGCCCAACGGGGATAAATCCCCTCGCCACAGGCCACCATCACGCACAGACCGGGTTGTTACCCGTGCCGATCTTTGCTTTAGCTGTAACAGTCATTTATGAAAATCATGCTGTTTCCCAACCTTCGGCAACCTTATCTTTGCCCGCACCAAACAGCACTCGCCAAGCGAGAAGGTTTTCAAGATGTCCAACAGTATGGGTATTGCCAGCGCATTCGTTTTGTCCTCATTGATCCTGTCGCCGATGGCGATGGCTGAAGAATCGCAAACGTTCGTTGCGCAAAAAGTCGCCCGCGCGCAGGCATTCGATCAGCATCAGGCCGAGGTGATGGCCAAGGCGCAAGACGCGACGCAGTCCCCGCAGGCCGCTAATTCCCAGACTCAAGCGCTCGAGAAAGACAGCTGAGTCGCACCGCGAAAGGTTTCCCTCGACGCGGTTGTTTGGCTCTTCCCGTTCAACCGTCGTCACTCCAGGCCGCTGCCGTTCAGCGGCCTTTTTCGTTGTGGTCTGAAAGCTGTCTGGTGCGTCTGTAACAACAAGAAACATCAAAGTCGCTCAAGAAACAGAGCGGCCCGCTGACCCAAGGAGCTCCACCGCACGTGTTTTACCCTGCCCGCCTCACCCCGCTGTTCATTGCAATTGCCGCAAGTATTGCCCCCGCCGTCCACGCCGATGAGTCAGCCCAACAGGGCTTCGTCGCAGGCTCGAGCCTCAATCTCAACGCCCGCAACTACTACATGAATCGCAACCGCCTGCAGAAGGCGGACGACAATATCGAGTGGGGCCAGGGTTTTCTCGGAGTGTTCCAGTCTGGCTATACAGAAGGCACGGTCGGCTTCGGCGTCGATGCTCACGCCATGCTCGGCCTGAAACTCGACGGTGGTGGCGGTACCGACGGTTCGAGCATCCTGCCGATCAGCGATGGCAGCGGCAAAGCGCCGGGCTCCTTCTCCACTGCGGGTGGCACGTTGAAGCTGCGCGCCTTCGATACCGAGCTGAAGGCCGGTGATCTGTTTCTCACCAACCCGGTGATTGCCGGCGGCGACACGCGCATGCTGCCGCAGACCTTTCGTGGCATCAGCCTGAGCAACCACAGCTTCGACGGCTGGCTGATCGAAGGTGGCCAGGCCAGCTTCACCAAGCCGTATAACCAAAGTGGCCACACGCGAATCGGCACGTCCTACGGCACGCTGGCCGATGGTGATGACAGCCAACACCTGAACTGGGCCGGTGTGGCCTGGAGCGGTGTTGAAGGCCTGACCAGCAGCCTTTATGCCTCTGAGCTGAAAGACATCTGGAACCAGTACTACTATGACCTCGACTACACCTGGCAACTGAACGATCTGGTCAGCCTCAACCCGGGCGTGCACTTCTATCACACGCAAGACACCGGCGAGGCGCTGCTCGGCGACATCGACAACAACGCTTACAGCGTGCATCTCACCGTCGGCATTGGCAGCCACAGCGTTACCGCCGCGTACCAGCGGGTCAACGGCAATACGCCGTTCGACTACATCAGCCAGGGCGACAGCGTTTATCTGGACAACTCTCAGCAATACTCGGACTTCAACGGCCCGAACGAACGCTCGTGGAAGCTGAAATACGCTTACGACTTCACCGGTGTCGGCATCCCCGGCCTGACTTCGGCGCTGTCCTATTCACGCGGCACGGTGGATCTGACCAAAGCCGATCCGGACAGCACAGCCTATGCCAACTGGTACAGCGCCGATGGCCGCAACGCCAAGCATTGGGAACGCGACATCGATTTGCAGTACGTCGTGCAAAGCGGCCAGGCCAAGAACCTGGCGGTGCGCCTGCAATGGGCGACCAACCGTGGCGGCAACGGCTACGGCGCGATTGATTCGGATACAGATGAATACCGCGTGATCATCGACTACCCGGTCGACGTCTTCTAAGATCGGCGCTGCGTTTTTCAGATCCTGTGATCTACCCTGTGGGAGCGAGCCTGCTCGCGAAAGCTGATTGTCAGTCAACATCTGTGTTGAATGACACACCGCTTTCGCGAGCGGGCTCGCTCCCACAGGTTCGTCCGGCGTCAGCCCAACTAAGCTTATGAAACCACTCCAACCGGCTCCCCATCATGATCGCCAGCCGCACGCCCTCCATCACAGGCCAGACCGGTCGCCCCGAGCGTCTGCTGATCCTCGGCAGTCTGCTGACCGTGATCGCGATGGTGTGCATCGTCACCTTCCTGCTGATCCGCGAGTACGCCAGTGCGCAGGAAACCGCCACCCGTCGCGCCACCACGATTGCGCAATTGATCGACGCCGACGTGCTGCGCACCGTCGAGCTTTACGACCTGACACTGCAAGGCCTGATCGCCGCCGCCCAGCGTGACGACCTGCAGAATGTCTCGCCGCAGATCCGCCATCTGGCGCTGTTCGATCGCTCGACCACGGCGCGCTTCAAGGGCGACATTCTCCTGCTCGACAAGCATGGCGAGGTGATCGCCGACTCCTCGCGCATTGAACCGAAACCGGGCAGTTTCGCCGACCGCGATTATTTTCTCGCCCACGCCTTCAACCGCGATATCGGCATGTTCATCAGCCGACCGTTCAAGACTCGCTGCGATTGTGAAGAGGCCGATCAGTGGCGCATCAGCTTCAGCCGGCGCATCTCCTCGCAGACCGGTGAATTCCTCGGCGTTGCCGTCGCTTCGTTGAAACTCGACTACTTCGACGACCTGTTCAAGAGCCTCGACATAGGCACTGACAGCACATTGAACATCATTAATAGCGATGGCGTGCTGCTCGCGCAGAAGCCGTACCTGCAAAGCGATTCAGTAGGCAAGAGCTTCGGCAATCGGCCCAACGTCGTGCGCATTCTCAATGACCGCGATGGCAGCGGCAGTTTCACCAGTACCTCAAGCATGGATGACCAGCGCCGGCTCTACACCTATTCGCGGGTGGGCAACCTGCCGTTGACGGTGATGGTGGCGCTGTCCAGCGAGGAGGTGTTTGGCACCTGGCGGCGCACGGCGATCCTGATCAGCGGCGCCACCGGCGTGTTGTGCCTGGGGCTGTTGTGGCTGACCTGGCTGCTCGCCCGGGAACTGCGTTTGCGCCATCGCGCCGAACGCGAACTGGCGCAACTGGCTGCAACCGATGATCTGACCGGTGTGGCCAACCGGCGCATGCTCGATCAGACCCTGCGCCACGAATGGTTCCGCGCCCAGCGCTCGGGCCAGCCGCTGTCGGTGATGATGATCGATGCTGACCACTTCAAAGCCTTCAATGACCGGCATGGCCATCAGGCTGGGGATCAGGTCTTGCGTGAACTGGCCAAGGTAATCACCGCGAACGTGCGGCGTCCGGCGGATCTGGTCGCGCGGTATGGCGGTGAAGAGTTTTCGGTGATCCTCGCCGAGACCGACAGCGCAGGAGCGCAGCAGATCGCCGAGCAGATTCGCCAGGCTGTGGAAAACTTGCCCTGGGTCGAAGGCGCTGAGCGGGCGATGACCGTGAGTATCGGCATTGCCACATGGACATCGGCGAGGGAGATGACGCTGGAGCAGCTGTTGTTCGCGGCGGACAAGGCGCTGTATCAGGCCAAGGAAGGCGGGCGTAATCGGGTGGTGGTATCAACCTGAAGTCTTGCAATGGAGGTAATGGCCCCATCGCTGGCAAGCCAGCTCCCACAAGGATTTGAGGTGCGCTGCAAATTTTTGTCTCACCCGTAAACCTGTGGGAGCTGGCTTGCCAGCGATGAGGCCGATAGAGACAAAACAAAAATCACAGGCATAAAAAAAGGCCATCCGAGGATGGCCTTCAAAAAACTAGAGAGGTTTTTACTTACACGGCCGCAACAGGGCGCATGTAAGAGATTGGTGCGGTGCTGGCGTCTTCGAACGTCACCACTTCCCACGCATCTGTCTGCTCAATCAATTTGCGCAGCAGCTGGTTGTTCAGTGCATGACCGGACTTGAAGCCTTTGAACTCACCAATCAGGCTGTTGCCCAGCAGGTACAGGTCGCCAATCGCATCGAGGATCTTGTGTTTGACGAATTCGTCTTCATAACGAAGACCGTCTTCGTTCAACACGCCATCAGCGTCGACCACGATCGCGTTTTCCACGCTGCCGCCGAGTGCGAGGTTGTGCTTGCGCAGGTACTCGATGTCACTCATGAAACCAAAGGTACGGGCGCGGCTGACTTCTTTTACGAACGAAGTGCTGGAAAAATCCACGCTTGCACTCTGGGTGCGGTCCCGGAATACCGGGTGATCGAAATCGATCTCGAAGCTCACCTTGAAGCCTTCGAAAGGGACGAAAGTGGCGCGCTTGTCGCCGTCTTCCACTGTCACTTCACGCAGGATGCGGATGAATTTCTTGGCGGCGTCCTGCTCTTCCAGGCCAGCCGATTGAATCAGGAATACGAAGGGTCCAGCGCTGCCATCCATGATCGGGACTTCGGACGCGGAGAGCTCGACGTAGGCGTTATCGATGCCCAGGCCAGCCATGGCCGAGAGCAAGTGCTCTACCGTGTCCACTTTGACGTCGCCATTGATCAGCGTCGTCGACATAGTGGTTTCACCGACGTTTTCCGCGCGGGCAGGAATCTGCACCACAGGGTCGAGGTCAGCGCGACAAAACACAATGCCAGTGTCGACAGGCGCAGGCTTGAGGGTCAGATAGACCTTCTCACCGGAGTGCAGGCCTACACCTGTGGCACGGATAATATTTTTCAGTGTGCGTTGTTTAATCATGGCTTGGGCCGCTTCAGCGCAAATTGCGAACTGGTATCAACAAAGGCTGGCGATGATAGCAGACCATGCCTTTGCTGAACACCAATCACCTTCATAGCCCTGATACATTCCATCAATCGGCCTGACGACGCAGGAATGCCGGAATGTCCAGGTAGTCCAGGTCATCCTGCGGATTCATCTTCGCGGCAGCCGCAGCACCGGCCTGAGCCTGATTGCGCATGACGGTCGGACGGTCCAGATCACGGTAGTTCACCGCTGGCTGCTCCTGACGGGCCGGAGCTGGTTGTTGCACCTGCGCCGAAGCCATCGAGGTGTGAACGGTGTTGTCGATGACCTTCACAGGCTTCTCGATTTTCGCGCCCAGACCGGTGGCAACCACGGTGACGTGCAGCTCGTCGCGCATGTCCGGATCGATAACGGTACCGACCTTGACCATCGCGTGCTCGGAAGCGAAGGCTTCGATAATCGAACCAACGTCGGAGTACTCACCCAGGGACAGGTCAGGACCGGCGGTGATGTTCACCAGAATGCCGCGCGCGCCTTGCAGGTTGACGTCTTCCAGCAGCGGGTTGCGGATTGCCGCTTCGGTGGCTTCACGTGCACGGTTCGGACCGCTGGCGCAGCCAGTGCCCATCATCGCCATGCCCATTTCGCTCATCACGGTGCGAACGTCGGCGAAGTCGACGTTGATCATGCCCGGACGCTTGATGATGTCGGAGATACCGCGAACGGCACCGGCCAGAACATCGTCAGCCTTGGCGAAAGCCGACAAGAGGCTTGCGTCCTTGCCGAGGATGGTCAGCAGTTTTTCGTTCGGAATGGTGATCAGCGAGTCGACGCTTTCCGAAAGCATGCGGATGCCTTCGTCGGCGATCTGCATACGCTTGCGGCCTTCGAACGGGAACGGACGGGTCACGACCGCAACGGTCAGGATGCCCATTTCCTTGGCCACTTCGGCAATGATCGGCGCTGCACCGGTACCGGTACCGCCGCCCATGCCGGTGGTGATGAACACCATGTTGGTGCCGGCCAGCACCTCAGCGATGCGCTCGCGGTCTTCCAGAGCGGCTTGACGGCCGACCTCAGGGTTAGCGCCTGCGCCCAGGCCTTTGGTCACGCCAGTGCCCAGTTGCAGGATGGTCCGCGCGCCGATGTTTTTCAGCGCTTGAGCATCGGTGTTGGCGCAGATGAACTCAACGCCTTCGATGTTGCTCTTGACCATGTGATTGACAGCGTTGCCGCCGCCACCGCCGACACCGATAACTTTGATTACCGGGCTTGCGGGGATGTTGTCTACGAGTTCGAACATTTTCCCTCTCCTTACATTCTCTAGTTTTTTCGCCTACTGCTGTTTGTAGCGGTGTATCTACTGCAGTTGCTTGCCGCTTGAAGCTTGTCGCTCCAGGCTGCTTTTAAAAATTGCCCTGAACCCACTTTTTCAGTCGGTCCAGCAGCGGCGCCTGAGGCTCTTCGCTGCTGTAGCTGTCGCGGCTGCCGATGCCGGAGAACGAAACTCCGTCGGACTGCTTCTGCAGGCCGTACATCAACAAACCGACGCCAGTGGAATAAATCGGGTTGCGCACCACGTCATCCAGACCTTTCACGCCATGCGGCACACCGAGGCGCACCGGCATGTGGAAGATCTCTTCGGCCAGTTCAGTGGCGCCTTCCATTTTCGACGTACCGCCGGTGAGCACGATGCCCGCCGGGATCAGGTCTTCGTAGCCGCTGCGACGCAGCTCGGCCTGGATCAGGGTGAACAGTTCGTCGTAACGCGGCTCGACCACTTCGGCCAGGGCCTGACGCGACAGTTCGCGCGGTGGACGGTCGCCAACGCTCGGCACCTTGATGGTTTCGCCGGCACCGGCCAGTTTGGCCAGGGCGCAGGCGTAACGGATCTTGATCTCTTCGGCGTACTGGGTCGGGGTGCGCAACGCCATGGCGATGTCGTTGGTCACCTGATCACCGGCAATCGGGATTACGGCGGTGTGACGGATCGCGCCTTCGGTGAAGATCGCGATGTCGGTAGTGCCACCACCGATGTCGACCAGGCACACGCCCAGCTCTTTCTCGTCGTCGGTCAGCACCGAGTAGGCCGAGGCCAGTTGCTCGAGGATGATGTCGTCGATTTCCAGACCGCAGCGACGAACGCATTTTTCAATGTTCTGTGCAGCGTTGACGGCGCAGGTGACCACGTGAACCTTGGCTTCCAGACGCACGCCGGACATGCCCAGTGGCTCACGCACGCCTTCCTGGTTATCGATCACGTAATCCTGCGGCAGGGTGTGCAGCACGCGCTGGTCAGCCGGGATCGCCACGGCTTGGGCGGCGTCGAGTACACGCTCAAGGTCCGCCGAGCTGACTTCGCGATCACGGATCGCGACGATGCCGTGGGAATTCAGGCTGCGGATGTGATTGCCGGCCACGCCGACAAAAGCCGAGTGAATGCGGCAGCCGGCCATGAGCTGGGCTTCTTCGATCGCGCGCTGGATCGACTGCACGGTGGATTCGATGTTGACCACCACGCCCTTCTTCAGCCCGCGGGACGGATGCGTGCCGATCCCGACGATTTCCAGCTGGCCGTCGTCCGCGACCTCGCCTACCAGCGCCACCACCTTGGAGGTGCCGATATCGAGACCGACGATCATTTTGCCGCTTTGCACGTTTGCCATGGGTCCTGCCTCTTCTTAATTCTTCGCAACAGCGGGTTGGGCTGTCGTCGGCGCTACGGGTTCCCGCCAGCCAACAGCGAGGCCGTTGGCGTAGCGCAGATCGATGCGCGCAATGTTCGTAATCTGCTCTTTCAGCGTCTTGTCATAGATGGCGATGAAGCGGCGCATCTTTTCCACCAGGTTGCCGCGTCCCAGCAGCAACTCGATGCCGGGGCCGGAACTGCCGGCACCGGTGGTCAGGAACCAGCTGCCGCGTTCACGCAATTCCAGGCGTGCAATCGAAAAACCCAGCGGGCGCAACATCTGGCTCAGCACCTGATACTGCTGCATCACCTGCTGCTGAGCCCGTTGTGGGCCGAACAGCTGTGGCAGGTGTTCGTAGTTCGCCAGTTCCTTGGGCGTAAACGCCTGACCCTGGTTGTTGAGCAACGACTCGTCGCCCCAACGCGCCACCGGCAATTGCTCTTCGAGGCGGATCACTACCTGATCCGGCCATACCCGCCGCACTTCGGCGTGGGCGATCCAGGGCATCTGCTCAAGCTCGGTACGCATACCGGCCAGGTCGATGGTGAAGAAGCTCGACGCCACGAACGGCGCGATCCGCTGCTGCACCGCCTGCTGGCTGATGTAGCTCAAGTCGCCCTGCACCGCGATCTTGCTGATCGGCCGGTCAGCGTACGGCAGCAAACGCTGCGCGCCTTCATAAGTACCAAAGCCCAGCGCCACCAGCAGCACCGGCCAGAACAGGCTTTTCAGAAAGCTGAAATTGGCTTTCGGCAGGCGCGCGGACATCGGCTCTTTCGCCACCATTCGACTGGCACCCCGCGGCACCGGCTTGCGGCCGGGTGCGGGTGGCTGATGTCTGAGATGAGCGCCTTGCATGGTCTTAACCTCGCGCCTCTGTTGCGCCTGCGTCTTCGACGCTGGCGGCCAGAATGGCCAGAACCAGTTGCTGGAAATCCAGACCGGCAGCCCGCGCCGCCATCGGCACCAGGCTGTGATCGGTCATGCCCGGTGCGGTATTGACTTCGAGGAACCAGAACTGCCCGTCGGCGTCTTGCATCACGTCCGCCCTGCCCCAACCGGCGATACCCAGCGC
The DNA here is from genome assembly GCA_030544685.1 of Pseudomonas sp. B21_DOA. Lineage (NCBI taxonomy): Bacteria > Pseudomonadati > Pseudomonadota > Gammaproteobacteria > Pseudomonadales > Pseudomonadaceae > Pseudomonas > Pseudomonas sp. B21_DOA. Next base: position 5,824,096 of record CP086683.1, read on the forward strand.
CTCACAGGCCTTGGCCGTGAGTTCCATGAGTTCCTGTTCCTTGGCCGCGTCCAGGCCGCACGGAATGCGGTACTGGGTATCGTTGGCGATGTACTTGGCGTCGTAGTCGTAAAATGTGTGCGGTGTACCCAGGGCGATAGGAGGCAACACCTGGTCACGCAGGGTGGCGATGGTGAACTCCGGACCTTGAATCCATTGCTCAACCAACACTTGCGAATCGTAGGTACTGGCCGCTTTCCATGCGTCGATCAACTCGGACGCAGAATTCACTTTGGCCATCCCGATACTTGAACCTTCATGCGCCGGTTTGACGATCAAAGGCAAGCCCAGTTCCGTCGCTGCCGAAATACAATCGGCTTCGCTGCACAGCACGGCGTGACGCGGCGTCGGAATCCCGAGGCTGTGCCAGACCTGCTTGGTGCGCAGTTTGTCCATGGCCAGGGCCGAGGCGAGGATGCCGCTGCCGGTGTACGGAATACCCGCGCATTCGAGCAGGCCCTGCATGCTGCCGTCTTCACCGCCGCGACCGTGGAGAATGATGAACGCACGGTCGATCTTTTCGCTGAGCAGACGCTGCAGGAAGTCTTCGCCTACATCGATACCGAACGCGTCAACGCCAGCGCTTTGCAGCGCCTCAAGCACCGCGTTGCCGGATTTCAGCGAAACCTCACGCTCCGCGCTCAGGCCGCCGAAGAGCACGGCGACGCGGCCGAAGTCTTTCGGCGCGATGGTGGAGAACAGCTTGGCGTAGGCAGCAGTCATTTCAACTTCCCTCGACCGGCGCCGCCACGGCGCCGGCGAACAATTCACTTTTCAACAGCTTCGGCGCGAGACCGCCGATATCACCCGCGCCCTGGCACAACAGAATGTCGCCGGCGCGCAGCAGCGGCTTGACCAAAGGCGCCAGGTCGACGCCACGCTCGATGTAGATCGGGTCGAGCTGACCGCGCTGGCGGATGCTGTTGCACAGCTTGCGGCTGTCGGCGCCCGGGATCGGCTCTTCGCCGGCCGGATAGACTTCCATCAGCAGCAGCACGTTGGCGTCGGCCAGTACATTGACGAAGTCGTCGTACAGATCACGGGTGCGGCTGTAGCGATGCGGCTGGTAGACCATCACCAGACGACGCTCCGGCCAGCCACCGCGTACGGCTTTGATCACCGCAGCGACCTCGGTCGGGTGGTGACCGTAGTCGTCGACCAGCATCACGTTGCCGCCGTCCACCGGCAGTTCGCCGTAGACCTGGAAGCGTCGACCGACACCCTGGAAGCCCGACAGGCCCTGAACGATGGCTTCATCGCTGACGCCTTCGTCGGTGGCGATGCAGATGGTCGCCAACGAGTTGAGCACGTTGTGGTTGCCGGGCATGTTCACCGACACGTCCAGCGGCTCGCGATCCGGGCGCAGCACGGTGAAGAAGGTCTGCATGCCTTGCTGGCGCACATTGATTGCGCGCACGTCGGCATCTTCGCTGAAGCCATAGGTCACGGTCGGACGTTTCACCAGCGGCAGGATTTCGCGCACCACCGGATCGTCCAGGCACATCACCGCCAGCCCGTAGAACGGCAGGTTGTGCAGGAATTCGACGAAGGTCTTCTTCAGTTTGTTGAAGTCACCGTCGTAGGTCGCCATGTGGTCGGCGTCGATGTTGGTGACCACGGCCACCAGCGGCTGCAGATGCAGGAAGCTCGCATCGCTTTCGTCGGCTTCGGCGATCAGGTAACGGCTGGTGCCGAGCTGGGCATTGGTGCCCGCTGCATTCAGACGACCACCGATCACGAAGGTCGGGTCTAGACCACCGGCCGCGAACACCGAAGCGATCAGGCTGGTGGTGGTGGTTTTGCCGTGGGTACCGGCGACGGCAATACCGTGGCGGTAGCGCATCAGCTCGGCGAGCATTTCGGCACGCGGCACCACGGGAATGCGGCGCTCAAGGGCAGTCGCCACTTCCGGGTTGGACGTGTTCACAGCGCTCGACACCACCAGCACATCGGCGGTAGCGGCGTTCTCGGCACGGTGACCGATGAAGATCTGCGCGCCAAACGATTCCAGGCGTTCGGTCACCGGCGACGCTTTCAGGTCGGAACCGGAGACTTGATAGCCCAGGTTCAACAACACTTCAGCAATACCGCACATGCCCACGCCGCCAATGCCGACGAAGTGGATGCGACGGATGCGGCGCATTTCCGGTTGTGGCATGGCTTTCTGATTCTCAACCATGGGCCACCTCCAGACAGGTATCGACCACGCTACGGGTGGCATCGGGTTTGGCCAGTCGGCGGGCCGCTTGGGCCATTGCTTCGAGTCGTTGCGGTTGCATCAAGACCTCTGTCAGGCGCGCGGCAAGATCCGCGGCACCAGTCGTTCTTTGCGGCATCAGGAAGGCTGCGCCTTCGCGGGCCAAATAATCGGCGTTGCGGGTCTGGTGATCGTCGATCGCATGGGGCAAAGGCACCAGCATCGAGGGCAGACCGGCGGCCGCCAGCTCACTGATGGTCAGCGCGCCGGCGCGGCACACCACCAGGTCAGCCCAACCATAGGCCTGGGCCATGTCTTTGATGAACGGCTGCACCTGCGCGTCCACGCCCGCGGCGCGGTAACGCTCGGCAGTCACTTCATCGTGATTTTTGCCGGCCTGATGAAACACTTCCGGGCGCAGGTCGGCAGCGACTTGGGCCAGGGCTTCAGGCAGCAATTTGTTCAACGGTTCTGCGCCGAGGCTGCCGCCAAGGATCAGCAAACGCGCTTTGCGCCCGGTCAGCGCCGGTCGCGATGTGTCGAGGAACAGCTCGCTGCGCACCGGATTACCGGTAGTACGGCGGCTGTCCGACAGAGTAAAGGTGTCGGGGAACGCTTCACACACTCGGGCGGCGAACGGCACCAGCAACCGATTGGCGGTGCCGGCGACCGCGTTCTGCTCGTGAACGATCACTGGCACGCCGGCCAGTTTCGCAGCAAGGCCGCCAGGGCCGGTCACATAACCGCCGAAGCCGACCACGCACACCGGCTTCAGGCGGCGCATGATCGCCCGCGCCTGCCATACCGATTTGAGCAGCATCAGCGGCGCCTTGAGCAGCGACAGCTTGCCCTTGCCGCGCAGTCCGCTGGCGTTGATCCGGTGCAGTTCAAGCCCGGCCGCCGGAACCAGTTCGTTTTCGATCCCGCGTGGCGTGCCGAGCCAGTGCACGGTGTAGCCGCGCGCCTGAAACTCGCGGGCACAGGCCAGCGCCGGGAACACGTGGCCGCCGGTACCGCCGGCCATGATCAATACGTTAGCGCCCATGAGTCGGCTCCTCGGCGAAGTCGCTCTCCTGGAATTCCATCTCTTCGCTGCCCAGGTGGGTTCGACTCTCCCATTCGATGCGCAGCAACAGGCCCAGACAGGCGCAGCAGATCACCAGCGAGCTGCCGCCGTAACTGAGGAACGGCAAGGTCAGACCCTTGGTTGGCAGCAGGCCGACGTTCACACCGATGTTGATCAGGAACTGACCAATCCACAGGAACGACAAGCCGTAAGCCACGTAAGCGGCAAAGAACTGCTTGGCCTTCTCCGCCCACAAGCCGATATACATGCCGCGAATACACACGAACACGAAGAGCGCGACGGTGCACAACGAACCGACCGCACCGAGTTCTTCGGCGAGTACCGAGAACACGAAGTCGGTGTGCGCTTCCGGCAGGTAGAACTGTTTCTGCACGCTGTTGCCCAGGCCGACGCCCAGCCACTCGCCGCGACCGAAGGCGATCAAGGCTTGCGACAACTGATATCCGGCTCCGAACTGGTCGGCCCACGGGTCAGCGAAGTTGGTCAGACGCGCCATTCGATAGGGCTGCATCTGAATCAGCAAAACCACCGCGCCGACCGCCAGCACCACCATCAGCGAGAAACGGAACAGCCCGACCCCGCCAAGGAACAGCATCGCCGCCGCCGCGCCCATCATGACTACGGTGGCACCGAAGTCCGGCTCCATCAGCAACAGACCGGCCATCGGCAACAGGACGATGAACGGCTTGAAGAAGCCCATCCAGCTCTCGCGCACTTCTTTCTGTCGGCGCACCAGATAACCGGCGAGGTAGATCACCACGAACACCTTGGCGATTTCCGACGGTTGCACGTTGAAGAAGCTGAAACCGATCCAGCGCATCGAACCGTTCACTTCGCGGCCGATGCCGGGGATGATCACCATCACCAGCAGGCCGAACGCACCGATCAGCATCATCCAGCCGAGGCGCTGCCAGGTGGCGATCGGGATCATCATGGTGACGATGCACGCGCCCAGGCCCAGCACCACGTAAATAAGGTGGCGAATCATGTAATACAGCGGGCTGCCCGACTGCGCCGCCGCCACTTCGGTGGACGCCGAGGCGATCATGATCAGGCCAAGCCCCAGCAGCGCCAGGCAACCGGCGAGCATCGGGAAATCGAGGTCGATGCCACGCCCGGTGATCAGCGGCGACGGGTACGGCTTGATGATGTTTCTCAGGTTCATGCCAGTTCCTCCACAGCGCGGACGAACTGGTGACCACGGTCTTCGTAATTCTTGAACATGTCGAAACTGGCGCAGGCCGGCGACAGCAGCACCACATCGCCCGGTTGGGCAGCGGCGCGGCATTGCGCAACAGCGTCGATCAGCGAGCTCGCGCGAATCAGCGGTACGGCATCGCCAATGGCTGCGCCGATGTTGTCGGAGTCACGGCCCATCAGCACCACGGCGCGGCAGTTGGCCGCCACCGGATCGCGCAAATCATTGAATTCGGCGCCTTTGCCGTCACCGCCGGCGATCAGAATGATCTTGCCGTCGATGTCCGCACCGAGGCCTTCGATGGCGGCCAGAGCAGCGCCAACGTTGGTGGCTTTGGAATCGTTGTAATAAGCCACGCCATCCAGATCGCGCACCCACTGGCAGCGATGCTCGAGACCAGCAAACGCGCGCAGCGCTGCGAGCATGGCGTCGAACGGCAGGCCCACAGCGTGACCCAGGGCCAATGCGGCGAGCGCGTTGGACTGGTTGTGCGCGCCGCGAATCTTCAGATCACGCACCGGCATCAGGTTCTGGAATTCGAAGGCCAGGTACTTCTCGCCATCTTCTTCGCGAATGCCGAACGCCTTGAAATCCGGCTTGCTCAGGCCAAAGGTCCAGCATGGCTGACCTTCGCCGATCAACGGACGGCTGAGGGCGTCCTGACGGTTGACCACAAACTGCTTCGCGCCACGGAAGATCCGGTGCTTGGCCAGGTGATAGGCCGGCAGACCGCTGTAGCGATCCATGTGGTCTTCGCTGATGTTCAGTACGGTGGCCACTTCGGCGTTGAGCTGGTCGGTGGTTTCCAGCTGAAAACTCGACAGCTCCATCACGTAAAGCTCGACATCATCGCTGAGCAGATCCAGCGCCGGGGTGCCGAGGTTGCCGCCAACAGCGACGCGTTTGCCAGCCGCAGCCGCCATTTCGCCAACCAGCGTGGTGACGGTGCTTTTTGCGTTGGAACCGGTGATCGCGACAATCGGCGCCCGCGCGTTACGCGCGAACAGCTCGATGTCGCCGGACATTTTCACGCCACGGGCCGCGGCGGCTTGCAGGGCCGGGGTCGCCAGCGCCAGGCCGGGGCTCACGTAGAGCTCGTCGGCACGGCAGAGGAATTCGACGTCCAGCTCGCCACAACGCACTTCCACGTGCGGATAGTCACGCTTGAGCGTGGCCAGTTCCGGTGGATTGTCCCGCGTGTCGGCGACGGCAAACGACGTGCCCCGGTTCGCCAGGAAGCGAACCAGGGACATGCCGCTCTTGCCGAGGCCGACAACGATGCGGAAGTGGTCAGAAGCGATCAGAGACACTCGTTCTACCTCAGCTTCAGGGTGGCAAGGCCGACCAGGACGAGAATCACGGTGATGATCCAGAAACGGACGATCACGCGCGGCTCGGGCCAGCCCTTGAGTTCAAAGTGGTGGTGAATCGGCGCCATGCGGAACACGCGGCGACCGGTCAGCTTAAAGGAGGCAACCTGAATGACCACTGACAGGGTTTCCATCACGAACACGCCGCCCATGATGAACAGGACGATTTCCTGGCGGACGATCACGGCGATGGTGCCCAGGGCCGCGCCGAGTGCCAGGGCACCGACGTCGCCCATGAACACTTGCGCCGGATAGGTGTTGAACCAGAGGAAACCAAGGCCGGCACCGATCAGCGCGCCGCAGAACACAATCAGCTCGCCCGCGCCAGGCACGTAAGGAATCAGCAGGTATTCGGCAAATTTCACGTTACCCGACAGGTAGCAGAAAATCCCCAGGCCGCCGCCGACCATCACGGTTGGCATGATCGCCAGGCCGTCGAGGCCGTCAGTCAGGTTGACCGCGTTGCTCGAACCGACAATCACGAAGTAGGTCAGCACGATGAACCCGGCGCCCAGCGGAATGCTGTAGTCCTTGAGCATCGGCAGGATCAGGGTGGTTTCCACCGGCGTCGCGGCAGTCATATAAAGGAAGATCGCTGCGCCGAGGCCGAACACCGATTGCCAGAAATACTTCCAGCGGCTCGGCAGGCCACGGGAGTTCTTCTCGATGACTTTGCGGTAATCGTCGACCCAGCCGATGGCACCGAACAGCAGGGTCACCAGCAGCACCACCCAGACGTAGCGGTTGCTCAGGTCAGCCCAGAGCAAGGTGCTGACGCCGATCGACGACAGGATCAACGCGCCACCCATGGTCGGCGTGCCGGATTTGGACAGGTGCGATTGCGGGCCGTCGTTACGTACCGATTGGCCGATCTGACGGTTCTGCAGAGTACGGATCATCCACGGGCCATAGCACAGCGACAAAACCAGCGCGGTCAGCACACCGAGAATCCCGCGCAGGGTCAGGTACTGGAAGACCGCGAAGCCTTTGTAGAACTGTTGCAGATACTCCGCTAGCAGCAGCAGCATTAATGTTTCTCCAGACTGGACCCGCACAGAGCCGCAACGATGTTTTCCATCGCTGCGCTGCGCGAACCCTTGATCAAAATGGTGGTGTTTGTGTCCTGCTCGGCGGCGAGGGCCTGGATCAGCTCGGCCTGTGTGCCGAAGTGCTGCGCCTGCTCACCGAAAGCGTTTACCGCGTGGACCATGTTCGGCCCGACCGCGTAAAGCGCGGAAACCTTGCCTCGGGCGTACTCGCCCACGTCGCGGTGCCCCTGCTCCGCCCAGTCGCCCAACTCGCCGATATCTCCGAGCACCAGGACGGTGCGGCCGGAAAAGCCGGCGAGTATATCAACGGCCGCGCACATCGAGGTGGGGTTTGCGTTGTAGGTGTCATCGATCACGCGCATGCCGTTTTTCGCCAGTTGCGCGACGGTGCGCCCCTTGACCGGTTGCACCGCGCCGAGGCCGGTGGCGATGCCGAACAGCGACACGCCCAAGGCGTGAGCAGCGGCGGCGGCAGCCAAGGCATTGGCGACGTTATGGGTACCAAGCAGGTTCAGTTGCACGCGCTCGCTACCCTCAGGCGTGTGCAGGTTGAACGCTGGGCAACCGCGGGCATCAGTGGCCAGATCACTGGCGTGAAAATTCGCTTCGCTGTTGCTCAGGGCGAAGGTCAGCACTTGGCGGCCAGCCGCACGGGTCTTCCAGATGCCGAAAGCCTTGTCATCGAGGTTGAGCACGGCGATGCCATCGGCGGCCAGGCCTTCGATGATTTCGCCTTTGGCTTCGACGATTTTTCCGGGCCGCCGAACTCACCGACGTGAGCGGTGCCGGCATTGTTCAGGATCGCCACGTGCGGCTTGGTCAGGCCGACGGTGTAGGCGATTTCGCCAAGACGCGAAGCGCCCAGTTCGATCACGGCCGAGGTGTGCTCCGGCGCCAGTTCGATCAGGGTCAGCGGTACGCCGAGGTCGTTGTTCAGATTGCCACGGGTCGCCAGCACCGGGCCGCGGGTGCGCAGAATGCTCGCGAGCATTTCCTTGACCGTGGTCTTGCCGCTGGAACCGGTCACCGCCGCCACTGGCTGGGTGAATGCAGCACGGTTCAAGGCGCCGAGTTGGCCCAGCGCCTGACGGGTGTCCTTGACCAGCAACTGCGGCAGCGCGCTGTCGGCGACTTCGCGCTCGACCAGTGCCGCCACGGCGCCTTTGCCGGCAACGTCGTTCAGATAATCATGACCGTCGAAACGCGGGCCGGTCAGGGCGATGAACAACTGGCCCGGCTGGATCGCGCGGCTGTCGATGCTCACGCCATTGAAACTGGCGTCGTCGCCAATCAGTTGGGCGTCGAGCGCGTTGATCAATTCGCTGAGTGCCAGGGCCTTAAGCATGGGCCACCTCCCACGCGGTCAGGGCATGATCGGCCTCGACCAGATCGGAAAACGCATGGCGCACGCCGTTGATTTCCTGATAGTCCTCGTGACCTTTGCCGGCGAGCACAATCACGTCGTCAGCGGTTGCGCCGGCAATCAGTTGCGCAATGGCCTGACCGCGACCGGCGACGAAGGTGACTTTATCCACAGCGGTGAAACCGGCGCGGATGTCGTCGAAGATCACAGCAGGATCTTCGGTGCGCGGGTTGTCGTCAGTGACCAGCACCTGGTCAGCCAGACGCTCGACCACTTCGGCCATCAATGGACGCTTGCCACGATCGCGATCACCGCCGCAGCCGAACAGGCACAGCAGTTGACCTTTGACGTGCGGGCGCAATGCTGTGAGAACTTTTTCCAGCGCATCCGGGGTGTGGGCGTAATCGACCACTACCAGCGGCTGCGTACCGCCACCCAGACGCTGCATACGCCCGGCCGGACCTTCGAGCTTCGGCAGCACTTTGAGAATTTCGTCGAGGGCGTAATCCAGGCCGAGCAAGGCGCCGACTGCCGCCAGAACGTTGCTCAGGTTGAAGCGCCCGAGCAATGTGCTGCGCAGGTGATGCTCGCCCTGCGGCGTGACCAGCGTGGCGCGCACGCCGTGGTCGTCGAACTGCGCTTCGCGACAAAACAGGTAAGCGCTGCTGTCGAGCAGGCTGTAGGTGATCAAACGCGACTCGCGTTTTTCCGCCGCCAATTGCCGGCCGAAATCGTCGTCGAGGTTGACCACGCGGCACTTCAGGTCATTCCAGGCGAACAGCTTGGCCTTGGCCTCCGCGTACGCCTGCATGGTGCCGTGATAATCCAGATGATCACGTGACAGATTGGTCATCACCGCCACGTCGAACGCCAGCGCTGTCACCCGCCCCTGATCCAGACCATGAGACGACACTTCCATGGCCACGGCTTTCGCGCCGGCCTTTTTCAGGTCGCCCAGCGTCGCTTGCACGGCAATCGGATTCGGCGTGGTGTGCAGGCCGCTTTCCAGCGCGCCGTAGAAACCGGAACCGAGCGTGCCGACGATGCCACAATGCTGGCCGAGCAGATCCAGCGCCTGCGCGACCAGTTGGGTCACGCTGGTCTTGCCATTGGTGCCAGTGACGCCGATCAGGTTCAAGTGATGACTCGGCTCACCGTAAAAACGCCCGGCAATGTCCGACAGCTGCGCCGCCAGACCCTTGACCGGAATCAGCGGCACGTCAGTGATCGGCAGCACGGTGGCGCCTTCGACTTCATAAGCCACGGCAGCCGCGCCGCGTTGCAAGGCATCGGCGATGTGCGCACGGCCATCGAAACGGCCGCCAGGTACGGCGAGAAACAAGTCGCCGGCGCGCACGTTACGGCTGTCCAGCGCCAGTTCACGGATCAACAGATCGTGGCCGGCGTGGGGAATATCTTGTTCAGACTTAATGACATCAGCCGCGCCCTCCATTGGCTTTCAGCGGAACGACCGGGGTGGCGTTGGCCTGCTGGGTGGTCGGCAGGTTGTCCGGGGTGACGTTCATCAGGCGCAGGGTGCCGGACATCACACGGCTGAATACCGGCGCCGACACCAGACCACCGAAGTAACCAGCCTTGGTCGGTTCATCGATCACCACAACGATGGCGTAACGCGGGTCGCTCATCGGACCGAAACCGGCGAACAGCGAACGGTAAGAGTTTTCTGCGTAACCCTTGGTGCCGACCGAAGTCTTGCGCGCGGTACCCGACTTGCCGCCCACGTGGTACGCCGGCACCTGCGCACGGAACACGCCGCGCGGTGCTTCGATCACTTGCTGCAACATGCCCTGCATGGTTTTCGCCACGGCTTCCGGCAGCACTTGCGTGGTCTGCGGCATCTTGTCGGTTTTGATCAGGGTCAGCGGCGCGAGGCGACCGTTGTTGGCCAGCGCCGAGAATGCATGCACCAACTGGATCGCGGTCACGGAAATACCGTAGCCGTAAGACAAGGTTGCAGTTTCAGCCTTGCGCCATTCGCGGTAGTTGGGCAGATTGCCGACACGTTCGCCGGGGAAGCCCAGGCCGGTGTCCTGACCGAGGCCGACTTTCTGCGCCAGACGGAAAATGGTTTCGCCGCCGATATCGAAGGCGACTTTACTCATGCCGACGTTACTGGAATTGATCAGGATGCCGGTCAGATCGAGCACCGGACCTTCGGTCTTCGACACGTCTTTGATGGTGTACTTGCCGATCTGCAACGAGCCCGGGTACACCTCGACGGTGTCGCTCGGTTTCCAGCGGCCGGTTTCGATCGCAGCGCTCATGGAAATGGCTTTCATGGTCGAACCCGGTTCGAACACGTCGATCATCGCGCGGTTGCGCATCATCGCCGGTTGCAGGTTGCGACGGTTGTTCGGGTTGTAGGTCGGCTGGTTGACCATGGCCAGAATTTCGCCGGTCTTCACGTCCATGATCACCAGACTGCCGGCCTTCGCGCCGTTCTCGATGATCGCGTTGCGCAGCTCGCGGTTGGCCAGGTATTGCAGACGCAGGTCAATCGACAACGCCAAGGGCTTGCCGGCCTTGGCGTTCTTGGTGACCTGAACATCCTTGATCAGCCGGCCCCGGCGATCCTTGATGACTTGTCGTTTGCCCGGCACCCCGGCCAGCCACTCGTCATAGGCCAGCTCGACACCTTCGCGACCGTGATCGTCGATATCGGTAAAGCCGACCATGTGCGCGGTGACTTCACCGGCCGGGTAGAAGCGGCGGAATTCTTCGATGCCATAAACGCCCGGCACTTTCAGATCGAGCACAGCCTGACCCTGCTCGGGGTCAGCCCGCGCACCAGGTAAATGAATTCTTTGTTGGCCTGGGCTTCAAGGCGTTCGCTCAGGGCTTTCGGGTTCTGGCCCAACGCGGCGGCGAGCGCTGGCCACTTCTCTTTGGCCGTCTGCATTTCCTTGGCGTTGGCCCACAACGTGGTCACTGGCGTACTGACGGCCAGAGGTTCGCCATTACGGTCGGTGATCAGGCCACGGTGCGCCGGAATCGGAATGTGCCGCAGGCTGCGCGCGTCGCCCTGACCTTTGAGGAAGTCACGGTCGACCACTTGCAGGTCGATGATGCGCCAGCAGATCGCCGCGACCATCAGGCCAAGCAGCGCCACCATCAAGCGGAAGCGCCATGGGAACAGTGCGCCTTCGAGTTTCATCATGGCGCCACCATTTTCACGTCAGCCGCGCCAGGGATGTGCATCTTCAGTTGTTCGGTGGCCAGCACTTCGATGCGGCTGTGCGCAGTCCAGGTGCTCTGCTCGAGAATCAGCCGGCCCCATTCGGCCTGCGCCTTGTCGCGCACGCTGAGTTCGTTATAAAGCGTGTTGAGCAATTGCCGGTTCCAGTGCGCGCTGTACGACACGGCAATGGCCGAAAACAGCACGCCGATAAACAGCAACAGCATCAGAAAGCTGCCGCCGGGCAGGGGTTTGGCGAAAAGCTTGCTCACCGCAACTTCTCCGCGACACGCATGACGGCGCTACGGGAACGTGGGTTGGCTTTGAGTTCGGCGTCGGAGGCCGTCTGCGCTTTGCCGTGGATTTTGATTTTCGGTTCGAAGGCGACGTGGCGAACCGGCAGATTGCGCGGCAGATTATCCGCCTCGCCTTTCACCAGTTTGCGCATGAACAGTTTGACGATGCGGTCTTCCAGCGAGTGGAAGCTGATGACCACAAGACGGCCGCCAACTTCCAGCGCGTCCAGCGCGGCGTCGAGGCCGGCTTCAAGATCGCCGAGTTCGTTGTTGACGTGAATGCGCAAACCCTGAAATGCGCGGGTGGCCGGGTTCTTGCCCTTTTCCCACGCCGGGTTGGCGACTTTCAGCACTTCGGCCAGATCGGCGGTGCGCTCGAACGGCTTGATGTCACGGCGCTCGGCGACGGCACGGGCCATACGCCCGGAGAAACGTTCTTCGCCGTATTCCTTGAACACCCGGGCAATTTCTTCCACCGGCGCGGTGTTGACGAATTCGGCAGCGCTGATGCCACGGGACGGGTCCATGCGCATGTCCAACGGCCCGTCATTGAGGAAACTGAAGCCGCGTTCGGCATCGTCGAGCTGCGGCGACGACACGCCGAGGTCGAGCAGAATGCCGCTGACCTTGCCGGCCAGCCCCTGCTCGGCAACCACCGAACCGAGCTCGGCAAAGCTGCGCTGCACAACGACAAAGCGGCCGTCTTCGGCCGCTAGCGTTTGCCCGGTGGCAATCGCTTGAGGATCCTTGTCGAATCCGATGAGTCGACCGTCCGGCCCGAGCTGGCTGAGGATCAACCGGCTGTGCCCGCCGCGCCCGAACGTGCCGTCCAGATAGCAGCCATCAGGACGTACGGCGAGAGCCTCGACGGCTTCGTCAAGCAGTACGGTGATGTGGTTAAAGCCGCTATCAATAGTCACAGGATCAAATCACGCAGTTCATCAGGCATCGCGCCCGGTTGTTGAATAGCAGCAAGGTCAGCGGCAGATACCGCATTCCATGCATCCTCGTCCCACAATTGGAACTTGTTCAGTTGGCCGACCAGCATCGCGCGCTTATCGAGCTTGGCGTATTCGCGCAAACGCGGCGGAACCAGAAAACGACCACTGCCATCGAGTTCGAGGTCGACGGCATTACCAATCAATAAACGTTGCAGGCGACGGTTCTCTTCGCGAAGCGAAGGAGTGCGCGCAACTTGGTTTCAATAATTTCCCACTCATCGAGCGGATAGACACACAGGCATGGATCAACGGCATCAATGGTCACGATCAATTGGCCGGAACTACGCGAATCGAGCTCGTCACGGTACCGGCTCGGCATGGCGAGACGGCCCTTTGCGTCGAGACTGATAGCGTTAGCTCCGCGAAACACGTCAGCGTTTCTCCAATTTTTATCGTTTTGAGCTCAAAAAACCCACTTCATGCCACTTTTCGCCACTTGCGCACACTATAGGAATGCGCCCACCACACCGTCAAGGCGCGGATTAAAGGAAAAGCCTTACAGAACGGAGATTTAGCGACGTAAAAGGAGGCTCAACGAGAATCTGACGTGAAGTTTTGGTCAATAACTTGATGCAGCACTGAAAGCTGCGCTCGAAAGTTAAAGTAGTTTGTTAAGAGTAAGATTTTTTCGGTATTACAAAGGCGCTTCGGCTGTTGATTGAAGCAGGGTGGGAAAAGGCTATTACCGCGTTTGCCGCTGCCGGAGTTTCAGACCAGGCCGGCTGATATTACACAGCCGCGTCTTCTTTGTTTCAAGCAGGGAAAGAAAAAGGTGGAGAGTCGATCTGTAAGCCGGGTTCTGTCTTGAACAGTCATTCGTCTACGATGGCCATCACTGGACATCTTTAGCAACCTACCCGGTCCCAGCGCGGGCCACGCCTTGGGACCCTATTTGGTCTTGCTCCAAGTGGGGTTTACCTAGCCACGAACTGTTGCCAGACGTGCGGTGCGCTCTTACCGCACCTTTTCACCCTTACCGGCGCTTGCGCGCTTAGGCGGTTATTTTCTGTGGCACTTTCCGTAGGCTCACGCCTCCCAGGCATTACCTGGCACTTCGCCCTATGGAGCCCGGACTTTCCTCCCCCTAATTTTCATAGAGGGCAGCGACTGTCCGATCGACTCTCCGCCGCGAAGGTTAACGGCAGAGCGCCGGAAGAACAAGCGCTAAAACCCTCCAGAGCGCCATGGGCGAAGGCTTACACGCCTTTCTGTTTATCCAGCGCCACCTGATACAGCACGTTTTTGCGCTCGCCAGTGATTTGTGCTGCCAGTGCCGCGGCGCGCTTGAGTGGCATTTCTTCGAGCAACAGATCGAGGATGCGCATAGCTTCGCTGCTGACCGCGTCTTCCGACTCCGGCGCGGTCCAGCCGGCCACCAGCACCACGCACTCGCCGCGCTGCTGATTGCTGTCGGACTCGACGAACCCACGCAGCTCGCTGAGCGGCAAGCCTTTGAGGGTTTCGAAGGTCTTGGTGATTTCCCGCGCCAGCAGAGCCTGACGCTCGCCGCCAAACACCGCTTCCATATCCTGCAGGCATTCGAGAATGCGATGCGGCGCCTCATAGAAAATCAACGTGCGCGGTTCTTTTTAACTGCCTCCAGACGCGCCTTGCGCCCGACCGACTTGGCCGGCAGAAATCCTTCGAAGATGAAACGGTCGGACGGCAAGCCCGCCGCCGACAGCGCCGCGATCAACGCGCAGGCACCCGGCACAGGCACCACGTTGATGCCGGCCGCACGGGCCTGACGCACCAGGTGATAGCCCGGATCGGAGATCAGCGGCGTGCCGGCATCGGAAATCAGCGCGACGTTGTCGCCCGCCAGCAACCGGGTAATAAAGCGGCTACCCTCATCCCGTTCGTTGTGTTCGTGACATGCGGCCAAGGGCGTGCCGATGCCGAAGTGCTGCATGAGGCGCGCCGAATGCCGCGTGTCTTCCGCTGCAATCAATGCCACTTCACGGAGGATCTTCAAGGCCCGGGCGCTGATGTCGTCCAGGTTGCCGATGGGCGTCGCCACCACATAAAGCGAGCCAGCAGCGGAATTCAAAGGACCTGGAGCAGTCAAAGCGCACACCTCGTGATCGGTAAAAGCGGCCATTGTAGCGCGTCACGAGGCTTGCGATACGCTCCGGCCGAGCGCGGTTTTTCGTCCGGTTGTGCGCTGCCGCAACATTTACTCCAGCTAAATTGACCGATTCACGCCAGTAACATCGCGCCCCGGCCAGTGCTTGGGTACAATTCCACGCTAATTTGATCGAGTATCAGGAACACTTACATGATCGCTTGCCTGCGGCTGTTCACTGCCCTCTGCCTCGCTGCCTTGTTGGCCGCGTGTGCCAGCTCCCTTCCTCCAGCCTTGGCGAACTTCCACGGACTCCGGACGCCAGCATCGAGCAACTGCTCGAACAGGCTGCCCAGGCTAAAACCCCGGAACAAGCTGCCCTGCTGCGCCTGAGCGCGGCGGACCAGGCTTACCGCCAAGGCAATGCCGGCCAGTCCGCGCAAATCCTGCAACAAGTGCCGGTGGAGCAACTCAAGCCAGGCCAGCAGATTTTCGCCAACACGCTGTCCGCCGAACTGGCCATGACGCGCAATCAGCCGAAAGCTGCGCTGACCGCCCTGAGCCATCCGAGCTTCCAGAAGCTCGGGGAAATGCCGGAAGAGCAGCAAGTGCGCACCGGCACCGTTCACGCCCGCGCCCTTGAAGCCGATGGCCAGACCCTGGCCGCTGCCCGCGAGCGTGTGTTCATCGCACCGATGCTCGAAGGCGAAGCGGCGAGCAAGAACCACGAAGCGATCTGGACCCTGATCGCCTCGCTGCCGACCGATCAACTGCAACCGAACACCACCGACGATCTCGGCGGCTGGATGGCACTGGCGCAAGCGGTGAAAACCGCCGGCACGCTGGAGCAGCAGCAAGCCGCGATCGACAACTGGCGCGCGCAGAATCCAAAGCACCCGGCGGCTGTCAACCTGCCGCTGCCACTGACCAAGCTCAAGGAACTGGCCAGCCAGCCACTGAGCAAAATCGCCCTGCTGCTGCCACAGGACGGCCAGCTGGCGTCGGTCGGCAAAGCGCTGCGTGAAGGCTTCATGGCCGCGCATTATCAGGCGCAACAGGCCGGCCAGAACCCACCTGCCATCGAGTTCTACGACAGCTCGAAGCTGACCTCGATGGACGAGTTCTATCGCAAGGCCCAGGCTGACGGCGTGCAACTGGTAGTCGGCCCGCTGGAAAAACCACTGGTCAAGCAACTGAGCACTCGCCCGCAACTGCCAATCACCACCCTCGCGCTGAACTACAGCGAAGGCGAACAAGGCCCGGCGCAACTGTTCCAGTTCGGTCTCGCTGCTGAAGACGAAGCTCGCGAAGTTTCCCGTCGCGCTCGTGCCGACGGCCTGCATCGCGCCGCGATCATGGTGCCGAAGGGCGAATGGGGCGATCGCGTCCTGCGTGCCTTCAGCCAGGACTGGCAAGCCAATGGCGGCAGTATCGTTGCCACCGAACGTGTCGATCAGCCGGTGCAACTGGCCCAGCAGATCGCCGACATGTTCCAGCTGCGTCAGAGCGAAGCCCGCGCCAAGAGCCTGCAGAATGTTGCCGGCACCAATGTCGCCGCCCAGCCTTCGCGTCGTCAGGACATCGAATTCATCTTCTTGGCCGCGACGCCGCAACAGGCACAGCAGATCAAGCCGACCCTGAACTTCCAGTACGCCGGTGACGTGCCGGTCTACGCGACTTCCCACGTGTACAGCGCCAGCGGCGACGTCAACCAGTACAACGACATGAACGGCATTCGCTTCTGCGAAACCCCATGGCTGCTGGAAACCAGCGATCCGCTGCGCCAGCAAGTGGCTGCGCAATGGCCGCAAGCCAATGGCAGCCTTGGTCGCCTGTACGCCATGGGCGCCGATGCCTATCGCCTGGCACCGCGCCTGGGTCAACTCAAGGCCCTGCCGGACAGCCGCATCGAAGGCCAGTCCGGCAGCCTCGGCATGACCCAGACCCAACGCGTTGTGCGCCAGCTGCCGTGGGCACAGTTCGTCAGCGGCCAGGTGCAGCGTCTGCCGGACACCCCGCGCTGATGCCCGACAGGTCACGCTCGCAAAGCGGCAAGGATGCCGAGCGCCAAGCGCTCGAACATCTGCAACAACAAGGTCTGCGCCTGTTGGCGCAGAACTGGTTATGCAAACGCGGCGAGCTTGATCTGGTCATGCTTGATGGCGATACAGTAGTATTCGTTGAAGTTCGCTACAGAAAAAACACTCAATGGGGTGGCGCGCTCGCCAGTATCGACGAGCGCAAGCAGCAGAAACTGATCTTTGCAGCACAGTATTTTCTTCAGCGCGAGTCGCGTTGGGCCAATTCCCCTGCCGCTTCGATGTGGTGGCGATCGACAGCCACCCGAATCAGCTGAACTGGTTGCAGAATGCTTTCGACAGTTGATCGCCTGCACCCTGCCCTGTTTTCGTCCGACACATTTTGCTCTTTGCTTTGCCGGCTGCACATTCACGTGCCGAACAGCCGCGCCACTTAAGGTCACACAGATGGACATGCAATCCCGAATTCGCCAGCTTTTCCAGGCCAGTATCGACACCAAGCAACAGGCGATGGACGTACTTGCACCGCACATCGAGCAAGCCAGCCAGATCATGGTCAACGCCCTGCTCAACGAAGGCAAAATGCTCTCGTGCGGCAACGGTGGCTCGGCCGGCGATGCCCAGCATTTTTCTTCGGAGCTGCTCAACCGCTTCGAGCGCGAGCGTCCGAGCCTGCCGGCGATTGCGCTGACCACCGACACTTCGACGATCACCTCGATCGCCAACGATTACAGCTACAACGAAGTGTTCTCCAAGCAGATCCGCGCGCTCGGCCAGCCGGGCGATGTGTTGCTGGCGATTTCGACCAGCGGCAACTCGGCGAACATTATTCAAGCGATCCAGGCCGCACATGATCGCGAAATGATTGTCGTAGCTTTGACCGGACGCGATGGCGGCGGCATGGCGTCGCTGCTGTTGCCCGAGGACGTCGAGATTCGCGTACCGGCCAACGTCACTGCACGTATTCAGGAAGTCCACTTGCTGGCGATCCATTGCCTTTGCGATCTGATCGACAGCCAACTGTTCGGGAGTGAAGAATGACCCCTAATCGCCTTGGCCTTCTGGCCTTGACCCTGTGCCTCGGCATCAGCGGCTGCACCTCGGTGGTGAATGCCAGCCGTGAAGCGCCGATTGAAGACGACCGCGGCACGCGTACCTTCGGCAGCAAGATCGACGACTCGCTGATCGAAACCAAAGCTGGCGTGAACATCGCCAAGGCCGATCCGGCCTTGGACAACGATTCGCACATCGTCATCACCAGCTTCAACGGCGTCGTCCTGCTCGCCGGCCAGACTCCGCGCGAAGACCTCAAGGCCAAAGCCGAACAGGCCGCAGCCAACGTCCAGCGCGTGAAGAAGGTGCATAACGAACTGCAAGTGCTGCAACCGTCCTCCCTGCTCGCCCGCCAGAACGATGCGTGGCTGACCACCAAGATCAAGACCCAGATGCTCACCGACGCCAGCATTCCTGGCTCGCGCATCAAAGTCGTGACCGAGAACGGCATCGTCTACCTGCTGGGCCTGCTGACCAAACAGGAAGCCACTCAGGCAACCAATCTGGTTCAGGGTGTGTCCGGTGTGCAGAAAATCGTGAAGCTGTTCGAATACATCGACTGACCGTAAAAGGCAGACACAAAAAGGCGATCCATCCGGATCGCCTTTTTTTATTTCACAACCTTCAAACTCGGCCGGCCACTCGGGCGTGGTGGCTCGCTGCTTGGTGGCGGCGAGTCGTCATCCGGATCGATGTCTTCCTCGTCGTCCATCGGCAACTCGAGGTCAAACACCATGCCCTGGCCGTTTTCCCGGGCGTAAATGCCCAGGATCGCGCTGATCGGCACGTAGAGACTGTGCGGAACACCGCCGAAGCGGCCTTCGAACGTCACCACGTCGTTGTCCATGTGCAGATGACGCACCGCACTCGGCGAGATGTTCAGGACGATCTGGCCGTCACTGGCGAAGCCTTGTGGCACCTGCACCGCCGGGTATTCAGAGTTGACCAGCATGTGCGGGGTGCAATCGTTATCCACAATCCACTCGTAGAGCGCGCGGACCAGATAAGGTCGACTGGAGTTCATAGCGGCTCCTTAAGCCTTAGCGCATATCGCGTTCGACACCAGACAGACTCGCCTGGAAAGCCTCACGCGCAAACTGACGCTCCATATAATCAAGCAGCGGCTTGGCCGGCCGCGGCAGTTCAATACCCAGAATCGGCAAACGCCAGAGTATGGGTAATAGGCAGCAATCCACCAGACTTTGTTCCTCACTGAGGAAGAACGGTTTGTCGGCGAACAGCGGCGAAACGCCGGTCAGGCTTTCGCGCAATTCCTTGCGCGCCACGACCCGTGCGGCCTCTTTGCTCTTGGGATCCAGAATCAGATCCACCAGCCCGCACCAGTCACGCTGAATCCTGTGGATCAGCAGACGGCTGTTGGCCCGCGCCACCGGATAAACCGGCATCAGCGGCGGGTGCGGGTAACGCTCATCCAGATACTCCATCACCACGGTCGACTCCCACAACGCCAGGTCACGATCGACCAGCGTCGGCAGACTGCCGTAAGGGTTCACCTCAATCAGTTTAGGCGGCTGGCGGCCGGCTTCCACGTAAATGATTTCGGCGCTGACACCCTTCTCTGCAAGCACGATGCGCACTCGGTGGGAATAGTGGTCGGCGGGGTCGGAGTAACAGGCCAACCGATTGGTCACGCCCATGGCGATCCTCCTCGCTTGTTGAGTTTGTCGGAACCGGAAAAACGCGCGCGCCCAGAGGGCACCTCCCGCAGGGTCTGACTGAGCAGACCCTGCTTTATCGGAGGCGCCCTTGGGCGCGCGCGATTAACAGCAATGCTTGAAGCGTATCAGTGCACGTCTTTCCAGTACTCACGCTTGAGCAGGTAGGCGAACACAAAGAAGAACGCCAGGTACAGCAAGACATAAGTACCGATGCGCTGATGTTGCAGCTTAACCGGGTTAGCCGAGTAAGCCAGGAAGGTTACCAGATTCTTGACCTTCTCATCGAACTGCTCTTCGTTCAGAGCACCGGACTTCGGCACGATGGTCAACTGATCGCACGCTTCATGAGTCAGCGGCGTGCCGGTCAGCGGATCGTATTGCTTCTTGCCGTCCTCGACGATCTGCACCTGTTTGCAGCCGACGACCTGGCGCCCCTGCAGGCCGACCAGCACGTTAGGCATGCCGACGTTCGGAAAGACCTTATTGTTCACGCCCCACGGACGCGCCGGATCTTCGTAGAACGACTTCAGGTAACCGTAGAGCCAGTCGGTGCCGCGCACGCGTGCAACCAGCGTGAGATCTGGCGGCGCTGCGCCGAACCAGGTCTTGGCGTCGGCCGGCTGCATGCCGATGTTCATGTGGTCGCCAATCTTGGCACCGGTGAACACCAGCTTCTCCAGCATCAACTCGTGCGGGATGCCGAGGTCATCGGCGACACGCTCGTAACGCTGGAACTTGGCGCTGTGACAGCCCATGCAATAGTTGGCGAAAGTCCGCGCACCATCCTGCAGGGCGGCTTTGTCGGAGACATCGATATCGACACTTTCCAGTTCCGGACCATGAACCTCAGCAGCAAAAACCAAGGAAGGCAGCGCAGCAAAAATCAGAGCAAGAAATAACTTTTTCATCAGCCAGTCACCCTTTCCGGAACCGGTTTGGTCTTCTCGAGCCGGGTGTAGAACGGCATCAGAATGAAGTAGGCGAAATAGAGGAAGGTGCAGACCTGCGACAGCAATGTGCGCCCCGGTGTCGGCGCCAGGACGCCGAGAATGCCGAGAATCACGAAGGAAATGCAGAACACCACCAGCCAGATTTTGCTCAGCCAGCCTTTATAGCGCATCGATTTCACCGGGCTTCGATCCAGCCACGGCAGCACGAACAGCACCGCAATCGCCGCGCCCATGGCGACAACGCCCAAGAGTTTGTCCGGGATCGCCCGCAAGATCGCGTAGAACGGTGTGAAGTACCAGACCGGCGCAATGTGCTCAGGTGTCTTGAATGCGTTTGCCTGCTCGAAGTTCGGTTTTTCGAGGAAGTAGCCGCCCATTTCCGGGAAGAAGAACACAATCGAGCAGAAGATGAACAGGAACACTACAACGCCGACAATGTCCTTCACCGTGTAGTACGGGTGGAACGCAATGCCATCCAGCGGGATGCCGTTTTCGTCTTTGTGCTTCTTGATATCGACGCCGTCAGGGTTGTTAGAACCGACTTCGTGCAGCGCCAGAATGTGCAACACCACCAGACCAAGAATCACGATTGGCAGCGCGACAACGTGCAAGGCGAAGAAGCGGTTCAGGGTGATTCCGGAGATCAGGTAGTCACCACGAATCCACTGGGTCAGGTCATCGCCGATCAGCGGAATCGCGCCGAACAGCGAGATGATCACCTGAGCCCCCAATAAGACATCTGGCCCCACGGCAGCAGGTAACCCATGAACGCTTCGGCCATCAGCGCCAGGTAGATCAGCATGCCGAACACCCAGACCAGCTCGCGCGGTTTCTGGTACGAACCGTAGAGCAGGCCGCGAAACATATGCAGATAAACCACGATGAAAAACGCCGAGGCGCCGGTCGAGTGCAGCAGTCGCAGGATCGAGCCGTACTCGACGTCGCGCATGATGTATTCGACGGAAGCAAAGGCCTCTTCCGCCGACGGCGTGTAGCTCATCGTCAGCCAGACACCAGTGACGATCTGGTTGACCAGCACCAGCAGCGCCAGCGAGCCGAAGAAATAGAAGAAGTTGAAGTTTTTGGTGCGTAATATTTGCTGAGATGGTCTTCCCACATTTTGGTCGCGGGAAAGCGCGCATCAACCCAATCCATGAACTTGCTCATCACGCTTTCTCCGTATCGACGCCAATGACAATCAGGTCATCGGTCTCATAGGAATGCGGGGGAACTGGCAGGTTCAAAGGCGCAGGTTGCGACTTGTAGACGCGGCCAGCCAGATCGTAGTGGGAACCGTGGCACGGGCAGAAATAGCCACCTACCCAGTCTTTGCCCAGATCCGCAGGTGCCACTTCGGGACGGAAAGTCGGTGAGCAACCCAGGTGCGTACAGATCCCGATCAGCAGCAGAATTTCCGGCTTGATCGAGCGTACTTCCGGGTCGACATAAGTGGGTTGCGTGGAGTTTTTGGAGGTCGGATCGGAGAGCTGACCCTCGATCTTCTTGAGATTCCCCAGGATTTCCTCGGTACGGCGGACAATGAACACCGGCTGGCCGCGCCATTCAGCAATCATCTGCTGGCCTGGCTCGATTTTGCTGACATTCACTTTCACCGGTGCACCGGCAGCTTTCGCCTTGGCACTGGGAAACCATGACCCCACGAACGGGACCGCAGCCCCCACCGCTCCTGCAGCACCCACCACGGATGTGGCTGCCACCAGGAAGCGACGCCGGCCTGCATTCACGCCGTCATTGCTCATTCAGTCCTCTCCCATCAGCTTTTTTGGCCTGTTAAATCAGGCGTCTACTAAATAAATCAAATGTTACTTATAAAAATTTTGCCCGAATGGTAATGAAAACCCCCAATTCTGACAAGGTTAATTCCCCGGGGCTCAGCCCCTTAAGCCTTGGAGTATAGGGGGTCTACGGCTGTGGCAAGTTGTCACAACGCAATTCTTTGATAAATCGCAGACATAAAAAAACGCCCGCTTCCGTGAGGAGGCGGGCGTTCTTTTGAACGCGGAAGCGGAATTAACGCTTCGAGTACTGCGGACGCTTACGCGCTTTACGCAGACCAACTTTCTTACGTTCAACTTCACGGGCGTCGCGGGTAACGAAGCCAGCTTTGCGCAGAGCGCTACGCAGGGTTTCGTCGTAGTCCATCAGAGCGCGAGTGATGCCGTGGCGGATTGCGCCAGCCTGACCACTTACACCACCGCCGATCACGGTGACGTAGATGTCGAACTTCTCGACAGTCTCGGTCAGCTCCAGCGGCTGACGAACTACCATGCGGGCAGTTTCGCGGCCGAAGAAGTTATCCAGCGAACGGTTGTTGATGGAGATGTTACCAGTACCCGGACGCAGGAAAACGCGTGCGGTTGCGGTCTTGCGACGGCCAGTGCCGTAATTTTGAGTCGCCGACATAATGAACTATTCCGTTAAATCTTCAGTTCTTGGGGCTGCTGAGCAGTATGAGGGTGTGCAGCGCCCGCATAGACTTTCAGCTTACGGTACATGTCGCGACCCAGTGGGTTTTTAGGCAGCATGCCTTTAACCGCGGTCTCGATCACGCGCTCAGGGGCCTTGGCGATCAGCTTTTCAAAGTTGATCGACTTGATGCCGCCCGGGAAACCGGAGTGGGAGTAGTACATTTTGTCAGTGGTTTTAGCGCCGGTAACACGGATCTGCTCGGCGTTGATGACGACGATGTAGTCGCCGGTGTCAACGTGAGGAGTGTACTCAGGCTTGTGCTTGCCACGCAGACGGCTCGCGATTTCGGTGGCCAGACGACCCAGGGTCTGACCAGCAGCGTCGACGACAAACCAGTCGCGCTTTACTGTTTCCGGTTTAGCAGTAAAAGTTTTCATTCTTTATAGCCTCAGGGGCCGCCTGTAAATAAGACGGCGGATCTTACTGAATAGTGCGTACTTTGACAAGTCAAAGGCAGCCGGATACAGACGCTTTCGGGGGCTCGGGTCGGCGCGTCCGTTCAACGGCAAGATTCTTCGGCGGCGGCGCATCACTTCCACTGCAGAAAGAGGTCGGCAATTATGCAGATTGCGAAAAATTTTTCAACCTGCTTTTATGATTGTTTTGCCCAAGGAGCACCCGATGGACTATCGCCAGCTAGGCCGTACCGACCTGAACGTGAGTGCAATCTGCCTCGGCACCATGACCTGGGGCGAGCAAAACACTGAAGCTGAAGCCTTCGCCCAGATCGAGCGGGCCAAAGAAGCGGGGATCAATTTCCTCGACACCGCCGAAATGTATCCGGTGCCGCCAAAAGCCGAAACCTACGCCACCACCGAGCGCTACATCGGCAATTACTTCAAGAGCCGCGGCGATCGCGCCGACTGGATCCTCGCCAGCAAGATCGCCGGCCCCGGCAATACCATCGACTACATCCGCGATAAAAACCTGCGGCACAACCGCCAGCACATCACCGAGGCACTGGACGGCAGCCTCAAGCGCCTGCAGACCGATTACATCGACCTGTACCAACTGCACTGGCCGGAACGCAGCACCAACTTTTTCGGACAGCTGGGCTACAAGCACAAGATCGAAGCCAACCTGACTCCGCTCGAAGACACGCTCGAAGCTCTCGACGAACAGGTGAAGGCTGGCAAGATCCGCCATATTGGCCTGTCCAATGAGACGCCGTGGGGCACCATGCGCTTTCTGGCTTTGGCCGAAGCCCGTGGCTGGCCGCGTGCGGTGTCGATCCAGAACCCGTACAACCTGCTCAACCGCAGCTTCGAAGTCGGCCTGGCGGAAATCGCCATTCGCGAACAGTGCGGCCTGCTCGCCTATTCGCCGCTGGCGTTCGGCTTCCTCTCCGGCAAGTACGAGGGCGGCGCTCGTCCACCAAAAGGCCGCCTGAGCCTCTACAGCCGCTTCAGCCGCTACTTCAACCCGCAATCGGAAGCGGCGTGCAGCCGTTACGTGGCCCTGGCCCGAGAACATGGCCTGGATCCGGCGCAAATGGCCCTGGCCTTCGTGACCCAGCAACCGTTCGTGACCAGCAACATCATCGGCGCAACGACGCTGGAGCAGCTGGACAGCAACATTGCCAGTTTTGATCTGAAATTGTCCGATGAAGTGCTGGCCGGGATCGAGGCGATTCACAAGGATCATCCGAATCCGGCGCCATAACTGACCGCCAAAAGCTTCGCGAGCAGGCTCGCTCCCACAGTGGAATACTGTACCTGTGGGAGCGAGCCTGCTCGCGAAGGGGCCAGTCGGATTACCTTGACAGCGGAACGCGGAGCGTCCCCGGCGGCATTCCCACGCAGAGCGTGGGAACGATCATCACAGCGACCGCGCAATAATCTCCTTCATGATTTCATTGGTGCCGGCATAAATCCGCTGCACCCGCGCATCCGCCCACGCCCGGGCCACCGGGTATTCCCACATGAAGCCGTAGCCGCCATGCAACTGCACGCACTCGTCGAGCACTTTGCATTGCAGGTCGGTGCCCCAGTATTTGGCCATCGCCGCCGTCGGCACATCGAGTTTGCCCTGCAGATGCAACTCCAGGCAGCGATCGACGAAGACCCGGCCGATCTGGATCTCGGTGGCCATTTCGGCCAGTTTGAAGCGGGTGTTCTGGAAGTCGGCAATCGCCTTGCCGAACGCCTTGCGATCACGGGTGTAATCCAGCGTCCATTGCAGCGCCGCCTCGGCCGAGGCCAGCCCGCCGATGGCCACGGTCAGACGCTCCTGCGGTAATTCCTGCATCAGATAGGCAAACCCAGCACCTGCCTGGCCGAGAAGGTTTTCTTTCGGCACGCGCACGTCCTGGAAGAACAATTCCGAAGTGTCCTGCGCCTTCATGCCGACCTTCTCCAGGCGCTTGCCCTTCTCGAAGCCTGGCGTGTTCGCCTCCACCAGAAACAGACTGGTGCCCTTGGCCCCTGCCTTGGGATCGGTCTTGGCCACCACGATCACCAGGTCAGCCAGAAAGCCATTGGTGATGAAGGTTTTCGAGCCGTTGATCACATATTCGTCACCGTCCAGCACTGCCGTGGTTTTCACCCCTTGCAGATCGGAACCCGCGCCAGGCTCGGTCATGGCAATTGCCGTGACCATTTCTCCCGAGACCAGTTTCGGCAGGTACTTGTGCTTCAGCGCTTCGCTGCCGTAATGCAGGATGTACGGCGCGACGATGTCCGAGTGCAACGAGAATCCGATGCCGGTCAAACCAAGACGACCGACCTCCTCAATCACCACGGCGCTGTACAAAAAATCCGCGCCCAGCCCGCCGTACTCCTCCGGCAGGTGCGAGCACAGCATCCCCGCCTCCCCGCCTTGTTCCACAGCGCGCGATCGATGTGCCCCTGCTTCTCCCACTGCGCGTGATACGGCACGGCCTCTTTTTCGAGGAACGTTCGCACGCTGTCGCGGAACAATTCGTGCTCGGGGCTGAACAGGGTTCTGGGGATCATGCGGCACCTTTCTTTGTTGTTGGAGGTATTCGGCTCACAGAGACTAAGCCCGACTCCTGCTACGGGACACTGGACACATCCGACAAAAAATAAGACGATCCAGCCGTCTGGTGACCACTTTCCCTTATAAAAACAAAACAAAAGTTGAATTATGTCTAAGCACGTCTCCCCGCCCTTGCGGCGCGTCAGCATCCTGGCCATCGACCGGGTTTTCGCTTACACCCTCATGCAGGCCAAGGATTTTTTCCATGTGGCCAGCCTGCGTTACGGCAAACAACTGGGCCACGGCCTGACGCCGGCGTTCGAAACGCGCCTGGTCAGCCCCGATGGCAAACCGGTGAAAAGCTTCAGTGATGTGATGATGCCGGTCGACGGCGGCCTGGAAAACGCCGACGTAATCATCCTTCCGGCGTTCTGGGACGATTTCGACACGCTGTGCAGCCGTTACCCGCAAATCCTGCCGTGGCTGCGCGAACAGCATGCGCGCGGCGCGGTGTTATGCGGCGAAGCCACCGGGGTGTTCTGGCTCGCCGAAGCCGGGCTGCTTAACGGCAAGGAAGCGACCACCTACTGGCGTTTCTTCAACGCCTTCGCCGAGCGCTTCCCCAAGGTCTATCTGAATCAGGACAAGCATCTGACGGACGCCGATAACCTCTATTGCGCTGGCGGCACCACCTCGGCCTGCGACTTGTATATCTATCTGATCGAACGCTTCTGCGGCTCGAACGTAGCGCAAGCGGTGGCCCGCGACATCCTTTACGAAGTGCAACGCAGCTATTCGCCGGGGCGTATCGGTTTCGGCGGGCAAAAGCTGCATCAGGACGTGATCATCCTGCAGATCCAGCACTGGCTCGAAGAACATTTCGCCGACAAGTTCCGCTTCGAAGACGTCGCCCGCGAGCACGGCATGAGCATCCGCAACTTCATGCGTCGCTTCCAGACCGCCACCGGCGACAAACCGCTGCACTACTTGCAGCGCCTACGCATCGAGACGGCCAAGGGTTTGCTTTCGGGCACGCGCAAGAGCATCAAGACCATCAGTTATGAGGTCGGTTACGACGATGCGAGCTTCTTCGCGCGACTGTTTCGCCAGCACACCGAACTGTCGCCGAACCAGTATCGGCAGCAGTTCCAGCAGGCTGCATAGCCCCCGAAGCAAATACAAAACCTGTGGGAGCTGGCTTGCCAGCGATAGCGGTTTGTCAGAGAAAGAAATATCACCTGACACGACGCCATCGCTGGCAAGCCAGCTCCCACAGGGATTGAAGTGCGTTCGAGTTTTTCTTCAGCGCATAAAAAGGGCCTGCAATCGCAGGCCCTTTTTGTTTGCCGAAAGCGGTTTAAGGCTTGTGCGCCCGCGACAGGAATTCGTGAGATTGCATCTCCAGCAGTCGGCTCAGCGTGCGCTGGAACTCGAAGGTCAGGCGTCCGCCGGTGTACAGATCCTTCAGCTCGACTTCGGCAGAAATGATCAGTTTGACGTTGCGATCGTAGAATTCGTCGACCATGTTGATGAAGCGCCGCGCGATGTCGTCGGTGGTGACACTCATCTGCTCGACGCCGCTGAGCAGCACGGCGTGGAAGATCTTGCCCAGTTCGATGTAATCGTTCTGGCTGCGCGGGCCGTCGCACAGTTCGCGGAAGTCGAACCAGGCCACGTCGTCGCAGGTGCGCAGAGCGCGGATTTCGCGGTTCTCGATGATCAGCACATCGTTTTCCACCGCCGCCGTGCACTCCGGCGTCAGTGCCTTGAAGCTCTTGCGCAGGCTTTCGTGGGCAGCTTCGTCGAGCGGATAGTGGAACAGCTCGGCTTGCTCGAGGTGACGCAGACGATAATCGACGCCACTGTCGACGTTGACGATCTCGGTGTTCTGCTTGATCAGGGCGATGGCCGGCAGGAAGCGCGCACGTTGCAGGCCATCCTTGTACAGACCGTCCGGAACGATGTTCGACGTCGCGACCAAGGTCACGCCGTTCTTGAACAGTTCTTCCATCAGCGTGCCGAGGATCATCGCGTCGGTGATGTCAGAGACGAAGAATTCATCGAAGCAGATCACTCGCGACTCGGCCGCGAAGCGCTTGGCGATGATGGTCAGCGGGTTCTTCTCGCCGCCCAGGGTTTTCATTTCCTCGTGCACACGCTTCATGAAGCGGTGGAAATGCGTGCGGGTCTTCTCCTTGAACGGCAGCGCTTCGAAGAAGGTGTCGACCAGGTAAGTCTTGCCGCGACCGACGCCGCCCCAGAAATACAGGCCCTTGACCGGTGCCTGATCTTTTTTGCCAAACAGCTTGCCGAGGAAGCCCGGCTTGTTCTGGTCGGCAGCGATCAAGTCGTCATACAGACGCTGCAGGTGACGCACAGCAGTTTCCTGCGCGGCGTCATGGAAGAAGTCCGGGCGTTTCAGATCAGCTTGATATCGTTCTAGGGGCGTCATAATTCGTTAGCAAGGCAACAAAAACGGGCCGTCACTGTAGCGACGGCCTGTGGGAATGGCAATCGGCCCTTGGTCGGGTCGCGCCGCCAATTAGTCCTGAGCCGGAGTCAGCGCGACGCGCAACGCCTCGATGGCGGCGTCCCGCGCGGCAGCGTCGGCGAAGGCCGGGCTGTCGCCCATGCACTCACCGGCCAGCCAGACGCTGAAGCTCAATTCTTCAGTGCGTACGTCCAGCGGCTCGCCGGACTGCAACTGTTTGGTCACCTGCCCGGCGGTTTTGCCGTCGGCGAAGTTGCGCGACAGCAGCAATTGCTCGCCATCGGCCGCCAGCAGACGGAAACGGAAGCTGCCGTCGTCCTCGCGGAAGCTGACGAAACGCGCGGCTTTCGCAGCTTTCTTCTTGGTGGTCGCGGC
The DNA here is from genome assembly GCA_030544685.1 of Pseudomonas sp. B21_DOA. NCBI lineage: Bacteria > Pseudomonadati > Pseudomonadota > Gammaproteobacteria > Pseudomonadales > Pseudomonadaceae > Pseudomonas > Pseudomonas sp. B21_DOA. The sequence continues at coordinate 5,852,971 of CP086683.1, forward strand.
GACCTGAACCTGACTGACAAAAGAACGCAGGCCAACGGCTTCGCGCAGTTCGTTGAGGAACGGCGTGGCCACGGCGCGGGCCTTCTTCGCACCGATCTGCAGAATGTCTTCCAGATCCGCAGGACGTTCGATCAAATGGTGATACTTCTCGCGTGCTTCGCCCAGCTCGTTGTCGAGCAACTGGAACAGGCGATTCTTCGCCTCGCCCCAGCCCAGACCACCAAGCAATTCGCTGCGGAATTCGTCAGCCTGCGCCGGTGTGGCGAAGGCCTGGAACAGGGTGAACAGGTGCGAGTTGTCCGGATCTTTCGCTTCGCCCGGGGCCTTGGAATCGGTGACGATCCGCGAGATCGCGTCTTTCATCTCTTTGGCGCTGGAGAACAGCGGGATGGTGTTGTCGTAGCTCTTCGACATCTTGCGACCGTCGAGGCCCGGCAATGTCGCCACGCTTTCTTCGATCAGCGCTTCGGGCATGGTGAAGAACTCTCTGCCCTGGCCGAACAGATGGTTGAAACGCTGACCGATATCACGGGCCATTTCCACGTGCTGAATCTGATCGCGGCCGACCGGCACCTTGTGCGCGTTGAACATCAGAATGTCCGCCGCCATCAGCACAGGGTAGCTGTAGAGGCCCATGGTGATCCCGGCATCCGGGTCTTCACCCGCTTCAACGTTCTTGTCCACCGACGCCTTGTAGGCGTGCGCGCGGTTGAGCAGGCCCTTGGCGGCGACACAGGTCAGCAGCCAGGTCAGCTCGGGGATTTCCGGAATGTCGGACTGGCGGTAGAAGGTCACGCGGTCAACATCGAGGCCACCGGCCAGCCAGGTCGCGGCGATTTCCAGACGCGAGCGCTGGATGCGCAGCGGGTCATCGCATTTGATCAGGGCGTGGTAGTCGGCCAGGAAATAGAACGAATCGGCCTGGCTGTCGCGGCTGGCGAGGATTGCCGGGCGGATCGCGCCGGCGTAGTTGCCCAGGTGCGGCGTGCCGGTGGTGGTGATGCCGGTGAGAATGCGGGTACGGTTGGTCATGGGTAATCGCTTGTCAGACTGCAATCAATTCGAGAGACGCGGCAGCAGCAGATCCTTGAGATCGGTCAGCTTGCCGTGAAAAAGTGTCCGCATTCTGCCACTTTCAGCAGCTCATGGGGGCGCTGGAGTTGTTCCGACCACTGGTAGACCAGTTGCGGATCGATGACTTCATCGGTTTCTGGCTGGATCACAGTCAACCCGCCGTGCTGCGGCAGTTGATCCTGCTCACCCAGACGCATCACCGCCGGGGCGACCATGAACAAGTGCTCAAGCTGCACGCCCTGGGCTTCGAGACGGCCGCCGAGACTTGCTGCAACAAATCCGCCGAAGGAGAAACCGAACAGGGTCAGCGGCAGATCCGGGTGTTTTTCCCGCAGCCATGTGGCGGCTGCCTCGGCATCATCGACTTCACCAGTGCCCATGTCGTGCGTGCCCTGACTGGCGCCGACGCCACGATAGTTGAAGCGCAAGGTGATCAGGCCGGCGTCGCGCGCGGTGCGCTGCAGGGTCGAGACGACCTTGTTGAGCATGGTGCCGCCCTGCACCGGGTTCGGATGACAGATCAGCGCGATGCCACGCGGCTGCTCGTTATCCAGATAAAGGCTTTCCAATTGACCCACCGGGCCGTCAATCACTACAGGGGTTTCGCGCATCAGCAAGGGAGGAACTCCGTGACCTCGAATCGGGTCGACTCGTCTAGCAAATTGTCTGTGCCAATCTATTGCGAGTGAATCGCGGTATACAGCGCAGGTTCGAGCCGTTAACGTAAAGCAAAGCCGTTTATAGAGGAAGGACTCGTGGAACACTCGCTCTTAGTTTGGTTGTTACCGACTCTTGCCCTGGTTGTGGGTGTCGCCATTGGATTCCTGATCGCGCGCGTTGCGCCGAACGCCGCACCGAGCCGCACGCAGCGTCAACTGGATGATATCCAGGAGCGTTTCGACAGTTATCAAAACGAAGTGGTCACCCACTTCAACAGCACCGCGATGCTGGTCAAGAAGCTCACTCAGAGCTATCAGGAAGTGCAGGATCATCTCGCCGAGGGCGCCAACCGTCTGGCCCTGGACGAGCAGACCCGCCAGCGCCTGATCGCCGCCCTGCATGCGGATGCCGCGCAGGCACCGCGCGAACGCCTGACGCCACCGCGCGATCAAGAGCCGCCGCGCGACTACGCGCCGAAAAGCCCGAACTCGCCGGGCATGCTCGATGAGCATTATGGGTTGAAGAAATAATCGGGTTTCGCGCCCAACAAAAAGCCCCCGGACAATGCTGTTGTCCGGGGGCTTTTTTGTATCGGCTGATTTTGCGGTGACAACACTGGCCTCTTCGCGGGCAAGCCCGCTCCCACAGGGTCAGGTGTGGAACACAGATTTTGGGTACACCACCAATACCTGTGGGAGCGGGCTTGCCCGCGAAAGGGCCGGCACTGATGACACAAAAAAATGCCCGATCACAAGACCGGGCGTTTCTTCATCCAGGCAGTCGCTTATGGATACTGCTGCACGGTACCCGGCTGTTGCTGCTGACCACCATACTGCTGGCCCGGAATCGCTTTCAGGTTGACCTCGACCCGGCGGTTCTGCGCGCGGCCGTTGACGTCACCGTTACTGGCAATCGGGTTATCCGGGCCGGCGCCACGGGCCGACAGGTTGGCACCGCTGACGCCTTGCGAGGTCAGGTAGGTCGCCACGCTCTGCGCACGACGTTGGGACAGGTCCATGTTGTGCTGGCGGCTGCCGGTGCTGTCGGTGTAGCCGACGATTTCGATCTGGTTCTGGTTGAACTCTTTCAGCGAGTTGGCCAGGTTGTTCAGCGGCTGGTAGAAACTCGGGGCAATGTTCGCCGAATCGGTGGCGAAGGTGATGTTGCCCGGCATGATCAATTTGATCTGATCGCCCTGACGCTGCACTTCAACGCCAGTGTTGGCCATGCTCGCGCGCAATTTCTTTTCCTGCTGGTCGGCGTAGTAGCCGTAGCCTGCTGCGGAAGCACCGACAACGGCGGCGCCGATCAAGGCGCCCTTGCCACGGTTGTCGTGACCGATGGCGGCACCGGCGAGAGCGCCAGCGAGCGCACCGAGGCCACCGTATTTGGCGGTTTTGCTCATGCCTTGCGAGCCACCGTCGGCCTGACCCTGATTGTCATACGGGTTGGGCGAGGCGCAGCCGGACAACACGGCCACGGCAGTAGCGACAATAATCAAACGACGCGTGGTGAACATGGAGAGCTCCTGGTTTTTGCATTCTGTTGGTGCAGCGGCCACTGCTTAACTAATGGACCTGCGCCGGCGTTGGATCATGACAATGCGCAAAAATTCCACCGCACACCCGTGACAAAAAATTCAGGCACGCACAAACGGGTTCTCGCGCATCTCATCACCCAGGCGCGTATCCGGCCCGTGCCCGGTGACCACCGTCGCGTCCTCGTCCAGCGTATACAGCCGCTGCTTGATCGAACGCACGATGGTCGCCTGATCGCCGCCCCACAAATCCGTACGCCCTACCCCGCGACGAAACAGCGTGTCGCCGGCTATCAACAGCTTAGCCTCGGAAAACCAGAAGCTCATGGAACCGGGTGTATGCCCCGGCGTGTGCAGCGCGACGCCGCAACCACAGGCCAGTTCTTCATCATCGCTCAACCAGCGATCCGGCGAAGGCACGGGCGTATACGGCACACCGAACATCTGGCATTGCATTTCCAGGTTGTCCCAGAGGAATTGATCTTCCTTGTGCAGATGCAGGGTCGCACCGGTTTTCTCTTTCATCTGCCCGGAAGCCAGAAAGTGATCGAGATGCGCGTGGGTGTGGATGATGCTGACGACTTTTAGGCCATGGGCATCGAGGCGCGCCATGATCAGGTCAGGGTTGCCGCCCGGGTCGACGACGATGGCTTTTTTCGTGATCGGGTCGCCGATGATCGTGCAGTTGCACTGCAAAGGGCCGACGGGGAAGGTTTCGCGAATGAGTGCTGAATTCGGAACGGTCATAGGAATCCTGAGCTTAAAGCATGGCGGTGACATCAAGATTCTACGTCACACGCCGATACATATCGCCCGAACAGTTTTTTGACGCCATCAATCGGAAAATAGTGGCCATATAATGTCAAAGCTGTTTTTTTTCGTGCAAAATCAAACCTTGTAGCGGCCACATTTTGGGAAGGGCCGCAGCCTACCTCAGGAATTCTTCATGCCACGCCCTACTGGTTATACCGACACCTGGTCCGCTTCATTGACAGGGCTAGCTCCTGTTGACAGCCTCATTTCCGGCTATAAATGGGAAAGCACCAAGTGGTACTCCCCTGCGGCAGTGACCAGTCTTACCTACAGTTTCATCGTCCCTGGTGTCTCGGTCTTCGCACCGAACTACAGCGCTGACAATGAACCAAAGGCCGCCTACGCGCTGACAAACACACAGAAATTGGCGGTAATGGGCGCGCTGGATAGTTGGGCCGCGGTGGCGAATATCACCTTTCAGTTGACCGGTGAATCCTCGACGAGCGTGGGCGACCTGCGTTTCGGCGGTTACTCATTACTGGACAACGATGCAGCAGCCTGGGCTTACACTCCTTCCGAAAAGCCTAATGGCGGCGATGTCTGGATCGGACCGAACACTAGTGAAGCATTTCCGGACAAGGGCACTTATGACTTCATGACATTCGTTCATGAAATCGGTCATGCCATTGGCCTGAAGCATTCATTCGCACCATCAGCCAACAATGCCATCACGCTCGCTCCGGCGCTGGATGACGTCGCGTTGACCGTCATGAGCTATAACAACAATTACTCGTACCTGCCGACCACTCCGATGGTGCTCGACATATTGGCGATCCAGAGCCTGTATGGCGCCAATACCCAGTGGATGACTGGCAACAACGTGTACTCCTGGGCGCCGACACAATCTGTGTTTGAAACCATCTGGGATGCCGGCGGAGTCGATACGATCGATGCGAGCAACCAATTGGCAGCCGTCAGCCTTAACCTTAACGAAGGACAGTACAGCACGATCGGTCAGGCCTTTACTGACCAGGCCGGCAATGCCTTCAATCAAGGTCTGGCGATTGCATACGGCGCGAAGATAGAAAACGCTACAGGTTCGGTTTTCAATGACACGCTGATCGGCAACGCGCTGGACAATCAACTCAATGGCATGGCGGGTGCCGACAGAATGGAGGGTGGTGCTGGCAACGATATTTATATCGTCGAGAACGTCGGCGACGTGGTCGTCGAAACCGGTACTTCGCTCTCGGAAATCGACATGGTCTACTCCTACGTCGACTACACCTTGGGCAATAACGTCGAGATATTGAATCTGGTTGGTAGCGCAAATCTCAGCGGTACCGGCAACGCGTTGAATAACACCCTGTCCGGCAACGATGGCAACAACGTACTGGACGGCGGCCTGGGCGCCGACTTCATGGCTGGCGGCGCTGGCAACGATACTTACATCCTCGACAACGTCGGTGACGTGGTCAGCGAGACCAGCACCCTGGCCAGCGAGATCGACACCGTCCGCGCCTCGATCAGCTACGCACTTGTCGCCAACGTAGAAAACCTCACGCTCACCGGCACTGCCAATAACTACGCCGTCGGCAACGCGCTGAACAACGTATTGATCGGCAATGACGGCAACAACCAACTGGTCGGGGGCAGGCCTCGACACCATGATCGGCGGCAAGGGCAACGACGGCTATGGCGTCGATCAGGCGGGAGAACTGGCGCTGATTCAGGAATATGCCAATGAGGGTAACGACACCATCGTCATTGAGTACAGCGCCACCGCGCAGACCAGCACCGTCAGTCTGGACCAGAGCAATCTGCAAAACGTCGAAAATCTCATCATCAGCGGCGCAGGGGCGTTCAACCTGACGGGCAACGTGCTGAACAACACCCTGACGGGCAACAGCGACGCCAACTTCATCGATGGTGGCTGGGGCGCAGATACCATGATCGGCGGCGCCGGTAACGATACTTACATCGTTAACGACATCGCGGATGTGGTGGTCGAGACAGGTACCTCACTCTCGGAAATCGACATGGTCTATTCCTACGTCGACTACACCTTGGGCAACAATGTCGAAATCCTCGCTCTGGCAGGTGCTGCAGACCTCAAGGCTACCGGTAATGCCTTGAACAACACCCTTTACGGCAACGATGGTAATAACGTACTCGACGGTGGCCTGGGTGCCGACTTCATGACGGGCGGCGCTGGCAACGATACTTACATCCTCGACAACGTCGGTGACGTGGTCAGCGAGACCAGTACCCTGGCCAGCGAGATCGACACCGTCCGCGCCTCGATCAGCTACGCACTTGTCGCCAACGTAGAAAACCTCACGCTTACTGGCACTGCCAATAACTACGCCGTCGGCAACGCGCTGAACAACGTATTGATCGGCAATGACGGCAACAACCAACTGGTCGGGGGCAGGCCTCGACACCATGATCGGCGGCAAGGGCAACGACGGCTATGGCGTCGATCAGGCGGGAGAACTGGCGCTGATTCAGGAATATGCCAATGAGGGTAACGACACCATCGTCATTGAGTACAGCGCCACCGCGCAGACCAGCACCGTCAGTCTGGACCAGAGCAATCTGCAAAACGTCGAAAATCTCATCATCAGCGGCGCAGGGGCGTTCAACCTGACGGGCAATGCCCTGAACAATACTCTGACCGGCAACAGCGGCAACAACGTACTGGACGGCGGCCTGGGCGCCGACTTCATGGCTGGCGGCGCTGGCAACGATACTTACATCCTCGACAACGTCGGTGACGTGGTCAGCGAGACCAGCACCCTGGCCAGCGAGATCGACACCGTCCGCGCCTCGATCAGCTACGCACTTGTCGCCAACGTAGAAAACCTCACGCTCACCGGCACTGCCAATAACTACGCCGTCGGCAACGCGCTGAACAACGTATTGATCGGCAATGACGGCAACAACCAACTGGTCGGGGGCAGGCCTCGACACCATGATCGGCGGCAAGGGCAACGACGGCTATGGCGTCGATCAGGCGGGAGAACTGGCGCTGATTCAGGAATATGCCAATGAGGGTAACGACACCATCGTCATTGAGTACAGCGCCACCGCGCAGACCAGCACCGTCAGTCTGAACCAGAGCAATCTGCAAAACGTCGAAAATCTCATCATCAGCGGCGCAGGGGCGTTCAACCTGACGGGCAACGTGCTGAACAACACCCTGACGGGCAACAGCGACGCCAACTTCATCGATGGTGGCTGGGGCGCAGATACCATGATCGGCGGCGCCGGTAACGATACTTACATCGTTAACGACATCGCGGATGTGGTGGTCGAGACAGGTACCTCACTCTCGGAAATCGACATGGTCTATTCCTACGTCGACTACACCTTGGGCAACAATGTCGAAATCCTCGCTCTGGCAGGTGCTGCAGACCTCAAGGCTACCGGTAATGCCTTGAACAACACCCTTTACGGCAACGATGGTAATAACGTACTCGACGGTGGCCTGGGTGCCGACTTCATGACGGGCGGCGCTGGCAACGATACTTACATCCTCGACAACGTCGGTGACGTGGTCAGCGAGACCAGTACCCTGGCCAGCGAGATCGACACCGTCCGCGCCTCGATCAGCTACGCACTTGTCGCCAACGTAGAAAACCTCACGCTTACTGGCACTGCCAATAACTACGCCGTCGGCAACGCGCTGAACAACGTATTGATCGGCAATGACGGCAACAACCAACTGGTCGGGGGCAGGCCTCGACACCATGATCGGCGGCAAGGGCAACGACGGCTATGGCGTCGATCAGGCGGGAGAACTGGCGCTGATTCAGGAATATGCCAATGAGGGTAACGACACCATCGTCATTGAGTACAGCGCCACCGCGCAGACCAGCACCGTCAGTCTGGACCAGAGCAATCTGCAAAACGTCGAAAACCTCATCATCAGCGGCGCAGGGGCGTTCAACCTGACGGGCAACGTGCTGAACAACACCCTAACGGGCAACAGCGACGCCAACTTCATCGATGGTGGCTGGGGCGCAGATACCATGATCGGCGGCGCCGGTAACGATACTTACATCGTTAACGACATCGCGGATGTGGTGGTCGAGACAGGTACCTCACTCTCGGAAATCGACATGGTCTATTCCTACGTCGACTACACCTTGGGCAACAATGTCGAAATCCTCGCTCTGGCAGGTGCTGCAGACCTCAAGGCTACCGGTAATGCCTTGAACAACACCCTTTACGGCAACGATGGTAATAACGTACTGGACGGTGGTGCGGGCAAAGACACGCTCATTGGAGGTAACGGAGCGGACACCTTCGTCTTCCGCGCAGTCAACGACATGGGCGTGGGCGCCAGCCGTGACGTGATCACCGATTTCAGCAGCCTGCAGGGCGACAAAATCGACCTGACGAAATTCGATGCGAACCTGCTGCAAGGCGGCATGGACGGTTTCACCTTCATCGGTGCCAATGACTTCACCGGTGCCGGGCAACTGCGCTTCGTCGACCACGTACTGTCGGGCAATGTCAGCGGCAATGCCGGCGCGGACTTTGAAATCCAGCTGGTGGGTGTGAACAGCTTCAGTGCCAACGATCTGGTGGCCTGACGCCCTGTTCAATTGCCAGGCCAGCAACCCCGGCAGGTGAACTGAAAACAAACGCCCCGACTGGTTCGGGGCGTTTGTTTTTCTGCCGGGTCATGGCGCGATCTCAATAGAGCAATCCCAGTTCCTTGGCGCGCGCCACTGCCTGGGTACGCCGCTCGACGCCCAGTTTGCTATTGATGTGGCTGGCATGGGTTTTCACGGTGTGCAGGGAAATGAACAATTGCTCGCTGATCTCCTGATTGGAACAGCCCTGAGCAATCAGGCGCAGCACCGCCAATTCACGGCTGCTGAGTTGTTCGGTGACAGAACTTTCCACGGTCGGGCGCAAGGCTGCTGTGGGAAAATGTGTAAGCAATTGCTGGCTGACCGCGTTGCAAGTGAGCGCCTGCAGTTGTCCTCGCAACCAGCCGGGATGAATCTTCAGCAACGCATCAAAAGGTTGAAAGGCGCCGCCGGCAGCAGCTTCCAGCGCCAGATTCAAGGTTTTGCGCGCTTCGGGCTCGCGTCCACCCGACAGCAATAAGGCCACTTTCTGTGTCAGTGCCATCACGCTGAGCAACTGCCGCCCAGTACGCTGACCATTCTCATGCAACACGTTCAAACGTCCTTCGGCAAGCATCGGCTGCCCTTGAATCATGTCGAGCAGTGCCTGCTGCAATTCGACGTGCAACGGCAATTGCGGATGGAATTCCGGCGGTGCCGCGGCGCGTTCACCGGTGTAGGTCTGCCCCAGTCGCGCCAACCAGGCTTCGGCCAGATCGGTGCGCCCCTGCGCCAGCCACAGTTCGCATTTGACCAGCGTGATCATCGCCAGATAGTAGATCGGCGGCACGTCCCAGATGTGCATCAGGCGTTCGGCTTCGGCGAGTTCGGCGAAGGCCTTGGCGAACTCGCCACAGGCGCCGTCCAGGCGGGCGATCACGCAGTGACCGATCAGCACGCTGATGTCGCGACAGGCGCGCGCCTCGCCGATGCCGGCCAGCAGACGCACGCGTGCGGCCTGCGGCTGCAAACGCATCGCCAGCAGGAAACCTTCATACAACGTCAGCCGCGCGCGTACGGCGTACAGTCGTTGCGGCGACAGACCGCGCAAGCGCTCCAGCCCCTGATGCACTTCATCCAGCGCACGCAGAATCTCGCCCCGCGATTGCAGAACCCGCGCCCTGTCGTAATGCGCCAGTGCTTCGAATAATGGATTGCCGACGCGTTGCGCCAGCTCGAGGGATTCGCGATTCAGGCCACGGGCGCGCCACAGATCGCCGTCGGCGATCGCCAGATTGGACAAGGTCGACAGGCACATCAGCCGCTGGCCGTAACGCTTGGCCGGCAGGCTCTCCAGCGCCTCGCCGCAATAGCGCAGGGTCAGTTCGCGATGGCCGCGCCCGCGAGCGATGATCCCGCTCAACGCCAGCCACTGCGCCAGCATCGACTTCTGCGCAGTGGCCGAAGGCGCCGGCAGGAAGCGGCTCAAATGGCTGGCCAGTTCTTCGGCGGCATCGAGCTGACAGGCCAGCCCCAGCGCCCAGCTATAGAGCACGATCAGCCGTGGCGTGCTGATCAGCAGGCTGTCGGGCAAGTCCATTTTCCAGCGCAGCAGCATGCCGACGTTCTGTTCGGCGAGCAGCTGCTCTTCGGACAGGTTCTGTACCAGATTCGCCGCAACATCGAGATGCCCGGCACGCAGTGCCTGCTCAACCGCTTCGTCGAGCAGGCCTTGTGCATTGAACCAGCGGCAGGCGCGCAAATGCAGCGTGGCGTTGGGCACCATCGCCCGGGCGATTGGCCGGCTGCGCAGCAAGTCAGAGAACAAATGGTGATAGCGATACCAGTGGCCGTGCTCGTCCAGCGGCACCAGAAACACTTGGTGGGCGAGCAGAAAGCGCAGGATCTCCGCGCTGTCATGAGCTTCGCGGACCGCATCGCACAGCTCGCTGCAAAAGCGTTCCTGCGGGGCGGTTTCGTAGAGAAACGATTGCACTTCGGCCGGCAGGCAATCGATGACTTCTTCGAGCAGATAATCGCGGATCAGCCCTTCCCCGCCGTTCAGTGCTTGCGGCAGCGCGGCATCGTTGCCCGCCTCGGCCACCGCCAGCAGCCAGAAGCGCAGGCCGGCAACCCAGCCTTCACTGCGCTGGATCAGGCTCTCCAGTGCCTCGCCGCGCAGTGAGCTGCTGTGGCGATCGAGCAAGGTCAGCGCTTCGTCGTGGGTCAGGCGCAAATCCTGTTCGTGCAGTTCTAGCAACTGCCGCGACAGGCGCAGACGCGCCAGATGCCAGTCCGGGCGCTGGCGGCTGGTGACCATCACCAGCAAGCCATCGGGTAAATGATTGAGGAAAAATTGCAGGCAACGATCCAGCACCGGCCCCTGGGCGAGGTGGTAGTCATCGAGAACCAGCAGCAACGGCGCGGCAGGATCGAGATGCAGCGCCAGCTCATCGAGCAGACCGTCGAGCCATTCTTCAAAAGCAAATGGCTGATGGCGCTGACGCATTTTCAGCAGGCCAAGAGCACCGGCGCCCAAGGCTGGAAAATAGTCCTGGAGACCTTCAAGCAAGCGCTCAAGAAAACGTCCGGGATCGCTGTCCCGTGGACTCAAGCCCAACCAGAGACTTTGCCAGTGCGACGGCAGGCTCTGACAGAACTCCACGGCCAGCGAGCTCTTGCCGAACCCGGCCGGGGCGCTGACCAGCAGCAACCGACCACCGAGCCCGGCCTGCAGACGCTGGCACAAACGCGGCCGCAAGACATAGCCATCAGGCAGCGGCGGGCGGAAAAAACGCCCGTCCAGTGCTGCGACGGTGATGCTTGCGGGACCCGGAAGTGGGGACAGATCAGTCATGGCCGGCTCTTGTTCGAAGGCGATTGGCGGCGTTGCAGATGTCCGCAGCCTAGCCTTAAACGAAGAGGTAATGAAGGTCGCTGCTACAAATGGCTACAAAAAGGCTACAGACACAAAAACGCCCCGAACCGGTCGGGGCGTTTTCACGAGGATGCGGCCTCGGGTTTACCCAGGTTTAGCGAACGCCATCCTGACGCAGAGCGGCCGGGGTGAAGTCGCTGGTGGTGGCGGTGAAGCCGAAGTCATAGGCCTGCTTCTCTTCGTTCTTCATGCCCAGTGCCAGATAGCGGCCGGACTGCAGGTCGTAGAGAGTTTCGAGGGCGTACCACGGCACTTGCTTGTCGTAGTAGTTCTCGGCATGCGCCTCGGCTACGCGCCACAGTTGACCACGACCGTCGTAGTGGTCGATGACCGCTGCCTGCCAGGTGTCCTCGTCGATGTAGAAGTCACGCTTGGCGTAGATGTGGCGCTGGCCTTCCTTCAGGGTCGCGACGACGTGCCAGACGCGGCGCAGCTCGTAGCGAGCCAGGTCCTGGTTGATGTGGCCGGCCTTGATGATGTCCGAGTACTTCAGTTTCGGATCGTCGAGCTTGTAGCTGTCGGAGGCGATGTACATCTCTTTCTTGCCTTCGAGCTTCCAGTCGTAACGATCCGGCGCACCGTTGTACATGTCGAGGTTGTCCGAGGTACGCAGGCCGTCGGCGGCAGTACCCGGGCCGTCATACGACACTTGCGGTGCACGGCGCACACGACGCTGACCGGCGTTGTAAACCCACGCCGAACGCGGCTCCTTGACCTGATCGAGCGTCTCGTGCACCAGCAGTACGCCACCGGCCAGACGCGCCGGCGCGGTCACTTTCTGCTTGAAGTAGAACAGGATGTTGCCCGGGTTCGCCGGATCGTAATCCTTCATCTTGTCGCGGAACACAAACTGGTCCTGGAAGTACACCAGGCTGTACGAGCCGTTCGGTTGCGGCGTGGCCTGGGTCACCAGACGGGTCACGCTGCCACCGCGATAGCGGGTGATGTGGTTCCAGATCACTTCCACGCCGGTTTTAGGAATCGGGAACGGCACGGCGGTATCGAAGTTTTCCAGACCGTTGCCGCCGGACACCAGATTGGTGCTGGTGGCGTTCTTCTTGATGGCGGCGAACACGTCATCCGGCACGGTGGCGCCGCGATGGGACGGATAGACCGGCATCTTGAAGGTTTCCGGGTAGCGCTTGAACATCGCGTACTGACCCGGGGCGAGCTTGTCCTTGTACTTGTCGACATCCTTGGCGGTGATGGTGAACAGCGGCTGCTCACTGGCGTAAGGGTTGGACAGGAAGCCCTTGCTGTCGACGCTGCCGGCGTTTTTCGGCAGTGGTTTCCAGGCTGGGATCGAGCCGTCGGCATTACCGGCCATTTCTGCGCCCATCGGCGTCAGGCTTTTGCCCAGCTTATCCGCTTCGGCAGCAGGCACCGCCGCCATGACGCTGGTCGCCAGCAGCGACAGGCCCAGAACACCGGCGTGGAACAGACTCTTTGTTATTTTCATAAATTCGTTCGTCCTGAAATGCAGTGCTTAGAAGTTCACGCCGAAGCTGAGCGCCACGAAGTCGCGGTCATCCACGGTGGTGTACTTGCCGTCGAAGAAATTGGTGTAGGCCAGGCTCGCGGTGTAGGTGTTCTGGTATTCGGCATCGACGCCCAGGCTGACCGCTTTGCGACCTTCCTCGAAGTTGCCGCCAGGGCCTGGCGAGTAACCGCTGACGTCGTGGGACCAGGCCACGTTCGGCTTGAGGTTCACGCCGGCAAACACGTCGTTGTATTCCCAGATTGCCCGGCCACGATAGCCCCACGACATCGAAGTGGTAAAACCATCGTTGTCGCAATTGCGGCTGCGGTTGTTCTGAGGCGAACCCGGGCCGGCGCCGTTGATGGTGCTGTTGTTGAGAATGTTGGCGCAGGTATTGATCCCACCGGTGGCTGGCAACTCACCCGGGCCGTAGACCGGATCGCGGCCATAACGCTTGTCGGAACGGCTTTCCAGGCCACCGACGTAGGTCGCGCCGACTTCACCAACGAGGGTCAGACGGCTGGCGCCCATGACCTGATCGAAGAAGTGCGTGAAGGTCGTTTGCAGTTGGGTGATTTCCTTGCGCTCGTAACCATGCAGGTCCTGGCCTGGCACGCCAGTGAGCAGCGAAGCGTTGGTCAGCGCTCCGCCCAATGGGCGTACGCCGGCAAACAGGATGTCGGTGGAGTTCAGTTGTACCGGCGCGTTCGGACGGTAGCTGATCTCACCGCTCCACGCCGTACCGGTAGGCAGGGTGGTGGAGAAGCTCAGACCGTAGAGACGAATGTCTTCCGGGTATTCGATGAAGTAGTTCGAGTTGCCCGCAACCAGCAGCGGTGCGAGCGCGGCAAACGGCCCTGGCAGACCGGCGGCGGTGTTGTACACCGATTGCGGTGCACCGGTGGCGCTGAAGATCGGCGCACGGCTGTGATAGTTCATGAAGTAGGCGCCGAACTCGGTGTCGAGTGGCTCGAACATGTATTTGAGGGACGCGCCCCACTGACCGCTGTCGCGCGCGTCACGGTCCGGCCCACGGCGCACCAGCACGCCCTCTTCGTCGACGTTGACACCGTTGGCGGCCAACGGCCCCAAAGCGATCGCCGGAATCTGCGAACGCTTGTTCAGTACGCGCAGATTGCTGTCGCAACCGTCGGCTACGATGTCCGGCTGGGAGAAGAAGGTGCCGCAGTTGTCGACGACGGTCTGGTCCCATTCCAGTTGGTAGAACGCTTCGGCCGAGAGGTTATCGGTAAGGCTCTGGGACACGTAGAACATGTTGACCGGAATCAGGCCTTCCTTGATCTCGGCGCCCGGACGACGGAACGCGGAGACGTCGATCGGGTTGATCGAGTTGATGCCGCCACCGATGAAGGTACTTTCACCCCAGCTCACTACCTGCTTGCCCAGACGCACGGAACCCGGCTGATCGGCAATCGCGTAGTTGTGGTAGACGAAGGCGTCGAGGATCTGTCCGCCGGAGGACTTGGCGCCCTCTTTGCGGTTGCTGTCGCTGATGTCCTTGAACTGGCGGCTCTCGTCCTTCAGTTCGAAGTCGTACCAGTACTTGCCACGGACGAACACGCCGGTGTCGCCGTATTTCAATTCAAGGTCATGGATACCCTTGAAGATCTTCGAGAAGGTCTCGCCGCTCTTGAAGTTGGCGTGACCGTCATCGGAAGTCTGCGACAGGCCACGGCCGCCGTTGTTGACGCCGATAAGGTTCTTGTTCGGGCTCTGAGTAGACCAACTGGCGCCGATCGACAGGGACGAGTCGAACTGGCCTTCGATTTCACCGACGTTGAAACTGACGCCGAATGCAGGCCCGGCGAGCGAGGAGGCAAGACTGACCGCCAGAGGCAGTTTCGCCCGGCGCCAGAACTGGTTTACTGAGGTCATCGACGCTACTCCATGTGCATTATTGTTATGGCAGTGAGTACTTTTAAAAACGCTGTGGAGGACCGGGCGCCAAGGCTGCCCGAAATCGTTCCAGAGTTGCTCGCCCCGATCAGTGCGTGTGCTCCGTTTTCAAAAAGTCCTTGAGCGGACTATAGCCAGCGGGTGGTAGTGCTTGATCCCTCTAAAGTGTGATTTGCAGCCGCCAACCACTCTGGAACAGTCCTTTCGCCAGTCCGACACACGTCGGCACGGCAAGGATGGCTGATTTTTCGATTTCACAAGCCAAGCGCTTGCTTGGTGGGTCTGGCGCGCCGGTTTCGGCGCGCCAGCAGACACTCAAAGTGTCGAAAGGAAGGTGCTGTTGTTGGCCTGCCATTCAGTGATGTCGAGGCGGATGCGCTTCTTGTCGAGCTTGCCGACACTGGTCTTGGGAATTTCGGTAACAAGGGCGATCTGACTGGGAATCGCCCACTTGCTCAGGTGCCCCAGCTCGACGAACGGCTTGAGGTGTTCCTTGAGCTCGCGTGCACCAATCACCTGCCCTTCGCGCACCACCAGCAAGGCAAACGGGCGCTCGCCCCACTGCGGATCGGCGATGCCCACCACTGCTACTTCGCGTACCGCCGCGTGACGGCTGATGAGGTCTTCGAGGTCGAGGGAGGAGATCCACTCGCCGCCGGTCTTGATCACGTCCTTGATGCGATCACGGATGTCGATCACGCCCATGCTGTCGAGCGTGGCGACGTCACCGGTGTGCAACCAGCCACCGGCCCAGAGCTCGGCGCCCTTCTGCGGCTCGTTGAAATAACCTTCGGTCAGCCATGGCGCGCGCAGCACCAGTTCGCCCTGGGTTTCGCCGTCGGCCGGAAGGAAATTGCCATCGCCGTCGACAATCGCCGCTTCGACCAACGGCCCTGGCACACCGGCCTTGATCCGGTAAGTGGTGCGCTCGTCTTCGCTGCCGGCCATCAGTTCGTCGTTGAGGTGCGCGCAGGACACCAGCGGCCCGGTTTCCGACATGCCGTACGCGGCCGTCAGCTGAATGCCACGGGCCTTGGCATTTTCATAAAGACTGCGATTGAGCGCGCTGCCGCCGATGACGATTTTCCAGCCGCCGAAGTCGGCACCCTGCGCGGCCTTGGCGTTGAGCAGCATCTGCAGGATGGTCGGCACGCAATGGGAAAAGGTGACCTTCTCCTTGCGCCACAACTCCACCAGATACTCCGGGTCGTAGCGCCCCGGATAAACCTGCTTGAGCCCGAGCATGGTCGCCACGTACGGCAACCCCCAGGCGTGGACGTGGAACATCGGCGTGATCGGCATGTACACATCGTTGGTGCCGAGCAGCCGCACGCTGTCGATCGAACCCATGATCGTCGCCACGCCGATGGTGTGCAGCACCAGTTGCCGATGGGTGAAATACACGCCTTTCGGATTGCCCGTGGTGCCGGTGGTGTAGAACGTGGTGGCCACCGAGTTTTCGTCGAAGTCCTGGAAATCGTATTGCGCACTCGCAGCGGCCAGCAGTTGCTCGTATTCGCCGACGAGGTTGGGCAGCTCTGCGGTTTTCTCCGGGAGATCGGTCAGCAGCAGGGTTTTCTCGACCGTGGTCAGCTGCGGCGCGATGGCCTGGTACAGACCGACGAACTCGCTGTTGACCAGCACGAAGCGGTCCTCGGCGTGGTTCATGGTGTAGAGGATCTGCTCGGGCGACAGGCGCACGTTGATGGTGTGAATCACCGCGCCGATCATCGGAATGGCGAACATGCATTCCAGGTAACGGTGGCTGTCCCAGTCCATCACCGCCACGGTGTCACCGGCCTTGACCCCGGCAGTCGTCAGCACATTGGCCAGCCGCGCGACGCGTTCGATCAGAGTTGGATAACTGTAGCGCAACTGGTCGCGGTAGATGATTTCGCGGGTTTTCTCGTAACGGGCGCCGGACATCAGCAGCCGTTTGATCAGCAATGGATACTGGTAGGCCCCATCGGCCGGCGGAATGACCCGAGTCTGCAACATAAGAATCCCTTTTCTGACTGCACGGTGTTGGCGGAGAGATTCGTACTCTAGTGCGCCTGCATGACAGTCAAATCAGCCAAAGGAATGATTTGCAGAGCCGTACAAATGCTAGCTTTGCGCCAGCATTTCGGGCCGAAGTTGAAGAAAACACGACCTGTGCGAGCGAGCCTGCTCGCGAAGGCGTCGGGTCAGTCGACATTTTTGTCGACTGGACTGGCGCTTTCGCGAGCAGGCTCGCTCACACAGGGATTGATGTGTTCCAGTTCTCAATGCATCTCGGTGAACGCGATTTTCACACCGAGAGCAATCAGCACCGCGCCCATGGTGCGGTCGAACCAGTGCCCCATGCGGGCGAAGCCGGCGCGCACGCGTTGTTGGCTGAACAGCATCGCCACCAGGCAGAACCAGATCGCCGTTGCCAGCGCCAGGTACACGCCATAACCGGCCTGCACCGCCAGCGGCGTGTGCGGGTTGATCACCACGGTGAACAGCGAGAGGAAAAACAGCGTGGCTTTCGGGTTCAGGCCGTTGGTGACGAAGCCCGAGGTGAACGCACCCCGCGCAGTTCGCACGCCGGCTTCCTTGTGCAAGTCATCGGTGACGGTTTTCGCCGGTTGCGCGCGCAAGGCCTTGAAGCCGATGTACAGCAAGTAAGCCGCTGCCGCCCACTTCAACGCATTGAACAGCACAATCGACTGCGAGACGATCAGACCGATGCCGAGCAACGAATAGCCGACATGCAGGAAAATCGCCGTGCCCACGCCCAGCGCGGTCCAGGTGCCGGCGCGACGCCCATGGGTCACGCTCTCGCGCACGACCACGGCAAAGTCCGGGCCGGGACTGGCGACGGCGAGCAAGTGGATCAGGGCAACGGTCAAGAACTCGGTCCAGTACATGGGGGCTCCTCTTGGATTGATCGATCACATCGTTGCCATGCTGTAGACGCAACTTTTGTGGGAGCGGGCTTGCTCGCGAATGCGGTGTCCCATTCAACCTTTGCATTGACTGACACACCGCCTTCGCGAGCAAGCCCGCTCCCACACGAGACGGCACTACTTCAGGGCTGAGTAACCAATTGTTTCATCTGGTAGGCTCGGCAGAGTACGCCCTCCGCTCACAGCACAAAAGGTACAGTTGATGACGAACACGCGCCGCGCGGTATTCCTTGATCATCCTTCGCTGGATCTAGGCGATCTGGACCTCGGTCCGTTGCGCGAATGCTTCAGCGACTTGCAGCTGTTCGCCCAGACTCTGCCGGAACAGGTCAGCGAACGCCTGCACGGCGCCAGTGTGGCGATCACCAACAAAGTCGTGATCGACGCGGCCGCGATGGCTGCCAACCCGCAACTGAAACTGATCCTGATCAGCGCCACCGGCACCAACAATGTCGACCTCACTGCCGCCCGCGCCCACAGCATCACCGTGTGCAATTGCCAGGCTTACGGCACGCCGTCGGTGGCGCAACACACGATCATGCTGTTGCTCAACCTCGCCACGCGCCTGGCCGACTATCAGAAAGCTGTGGGCGAAGGCCGCTGGCAACAGGCGAAACAGTTCTGCCTGCTCGATTACCCGATCGTCGAACTGCAAGGCAAAACCCTTGGCCTGCTCGGCCATGGCGAGCTCGGTGGCGCCGTGGCGCGACTGGCCGAGGCGTTCGGCATGCGCGTGTTGCTCGGGCAGATTCCCGGGCGCCCGGCGCGGCCGGATCGTTTGCCGCTGAATGAACTGCTGCCGCAGATCGACGCGCTGACCCTGCATTGCCCGCTCAACGAGCACACCCGGCATTTCATCGGTGCCCGCGAATTGGCCTCAATGAAGCCCGGCGCATTTGTGGTCAATACCGCTCGCGGCGGCCTGATCGATGAGCAGGCGTTGGCCGACGCTCTGCGTATCGGCCACCTCGGCGGCGCGGCGACCGATGTGTTGAGTGTCGAGCCACCGACCCAAGGCAATCCGCTACTTGCGGCCGATATCCCGCGCCTGATCGTCACCCCGCACAATGCCTGGGGCAGCCGCGAGGCGCGCCAGCGTATCGTCGCCCAACTGAGCGAAAACGCCGAAGCGTTTTTAGCGGTGAGGCGCTGCGGGTCGTCAGTTGATAAACTGCGGCACTTTTTTCAAGGAGCAGTTATGGATCCGCGCAGTGAAGTACTGCTTCGTCAGGCCGAGTTATTCCAGGGTTCGCTGCTGTTGGCCGGCCTGCCCGCCGATGATTTGCTCGGGCGTCTGCCGAATGCGTTCGGCTGGTGCTGGCACGCTGGCGACCAAGCCGCACTGGACGCGCGTTTCGAGGGCCGCAGCCAGTTCGGCGTGAATGTCCCGGAGCGCGAGTTTGACAGCGCTGTGGTGTTCCTGCCCAAGTCCAAGGACCTCACCGATTACATCCTCAACGCCGTGGCGTCGCGTCTGGCCGGGCGCGAGGTGTTTCTGGTCGGGGAAAAACGCAGCGGCATCGAAGGCGCGTCGAAACAGCTCAACCCGTTCGGCAAGCCGCGCAAACTCGACAGCGCTCGCCACTGTCAGCTCTGGCAAGTCACCGTGGCCAATGCGCCTGAAGCGAAATCGCTGGAAAGCCTGGCGCAGACGTACGAACTGCCGCTGGCCGAAGGGCCGTTGAAGGTCATCAGCTTGCCAGGCGTGTTCAGCCACGGTCGTCTGGATCGCGGCAGCGCCCTGCTGCTGGAGCATCTGGACAAACTGCCGAGCGGCCATCTGCTTGATTTCGGTTGCGGTGCCGGCGTGCTCGGGGCTGCGGTGAAACGTCGCTATCCGCACAATCAGGTGACCTTGCTCGATGTCGACGCATTCGCTGCCGCCAGCAGCCGCCTGACCCTTGCTGCCAACGGCCTGGAAGCGGAAGTACTGACCGGCGATGGCATCGATGCCGCACCGATGGGTTTGAGCGCGATTCTGAGCAATCCGCCTTTCCATGTCGGCGTGCATACCGATTATTTCGCTACGGAGAGTTTGCTGCGAAAAGCGGCGAAACATCTGAAAAACGGTGGCGAACTGCGCCTTGTGGCGAACAGCTTCCTCAAGTATCAGCCGCTGATCGAGGAGCACCTAGGCGTGTGTGCGATCAAAGCCGAAGGCAACGGCTTCCGGATTTACCGGGCCAAGCGCGGTTGAAAATTTGTTCTTGCCCAATCGGATTTGCCTAGGCAGAATCCGCTCCGTCCTAGGGAGTAGTCTCCCACGAGCGCCATGCTCGTCCGGCATACGTCAACATACTTGATCCTCAGATCATGGCGTATGCGACCCAAGCGTCCGCACCAGACGGATCGCAGGGTTTGACAAGACCTATGACACGCACACCTTACCCGGGGCGGGAAGGCTGTACGTGTCATAGCCGTGTCGACCCGCCCCTTAGGAAAACCCTGATGCTGGACTCGTTACTCGTTCCCACCGCAATCGTTGCCTTGGCCGAAATCGGCGACAAGACGCAACTGCTCGCGCTGATTCTCGCCGCTCGCTTTCGCAAACCCTGGCCGATCATTGCCGGGATTGTCGCCGCGACCCTGGCCAACCACGCAGCAGCCGGTGCGGTAGGCGCCTGGTTCGGCAGTTTCTTCTCCGACGCCGTCCTGCACTGGATCCTCGCCGCCAGCTTCGCCGCCACGGCGCTGTGGACCCTGGTCCCGGACAAAATGGATGACGACGAAGCCAGCACGGCGCGCAAGTTCGGGCCGTTCCTGACCACGCTGATCGCGTTCTTCCTCGCGGAAATCGGCGACAAGACGCAGATCGCCACGGTGATGCTCGCCGCGCAATATCCGGAACTGTGGCTGGTGATTATCGGCACCACCGTGGGCATGCTGATTGCCAACGTGCCGGTGGTCCTGGCGGGTAACTTTGCCGCAGAGAAACTGCCGCTGACCCTGATCCGCCGCCTCGCGGCTTCGGCGTTCATGATTCTGGCGATTGTTGCGGTTTATAAAGCGATGCAGAGCAGCGGCTGGGTTTAACCCCGTCTACTGAACTACCCAAAACCTGTGGTGAGGGGATTTGAAGGATCGTTCCCACGCTCTGCGTGGGAACGATCATTGGCTCAGGACTTCGGGGCTTTTTCGTACAGCGGCATCACCTTCGGAATCGCTGCCTGCAACGCAGCAATGCGGCTGCTCGATGCCGGGTGAGTGCTCATGAATTCCGGCGGCGCGCCTTCGGAAGCCTTGCTCATCTTGTCCCATAGAGTGATCGCTGCGTTCGGGTTGTAGCCGGCGCGGGCGGCCAGTTCCAGGCCGATCAGGTCGGCTTCGTTTTCGTTGGCGCGGCTGTTGGGCAAGGTCATGCCGTAGTTGGCCACGGTGTCGGCCAGCGCCAGGCTGTCCTGACCCAAGCCGAACAAGGCACCGGCGCCCTGCTTGGCCATTTCCATACCATAGGCCTTGGACATCGCTTCACGACCGTGCTCGCGCAGGGCGTGGGCAATTTCATGGCCCATGACCGCAGCGATTTCGTCGTCGGTGAGTTTCAGGCTGTCGATCAGCCCGGTATAGAAAATGATCTTGCCGCCGGGACCGCAGTTGGCGTTGAGCTCATCGCTCTTGATCAGATTGACTTCCCATTGCCACTGCGCCGCGTCCGGGCGGAAGGTCGGCGCCTGGGCGATCAAGCGGTTGGCGATGGTCTGCACGCGCTTGGCTTCCGGGCTGGTCTTGTCCAGCACACCCTTGCTCGACGCCTCGCCGACAGTCTTCTGATACGACTGCGCGTACATCTGGTCGACCTCTTGCGAGGACAGCATGCTGAACATGTACTGCTTGCGCTCCACGCCCACAGCGCCGC
Source organism: Pseudomonas sp. B21_DOA (assembly GCA_030544685.1). Taxonomy (NCBI): domain Bacteria; kingdom Pseudomonadati; phylum Pseudomonadota; class Gammaproteobacteria; order Pseudomonadales; family Pseudomonadaceae; genus Pseudomonas; species Pseudomonas sp. B21_DOA. Next base: position 5,874,702 of record CP086683.1, read on the forward strand.
CGCTGGTGGTGTTGACCGACTGACAACCGGCCAGCAACAGCGCTGCGCTCAGTGCACTTGTAACCAATGTCTTGTTCATTCAAAAGCTCCCTGAAAACCTGAGGCGTATCCTAGGCGGCTAATTGTATTGGCGCCAGATACAACGCACATTCACCTAAGGCCGCAAGACTGGCTGGAAATTCCTCAACGCGCATTGAATCCGCCGTGCACCGATCCATCAGCGACATCGCGCGGCGATTCCGACCAACGTCTCTCATGGCCCCGCACACCCCGCCGATAAATCCCTCGCAGATAGTCCTCTTGCGTGCGGAGCTCCCATGAAGTTCAAGTCGATCCAGTTTTCCGTCGCCGCCCTGGCCGGCGCCATCGTTCTCAGCGTGGTCGCGGCGCTGGTGCTGTACGCGCTGTTCTCCGGCGCTCGCACTCAAGAGATGGTGCAACAGCGCACCCAGGCGCAGTTCGAGCAAGTCATCGAGCAGCGCCTGACTTCGCTGGCGCAGACGCAGGTCAGCCAGATCCAGCGCGAACTCGAAGCGCCGCTGCTAATTGCCGGCGGTCTGGTGCGCGTCAACGCCCTGCTCGGCACAAACGGCGCGGATGGCCAGCCGCGCCTGAGCGTCAGCCGCGAGCAACTGATCAGCCTGATCAAGGAAAACGTCGAAAAAACCCGAAGATTCTCGGCACCTACATTGGCTGGGAAAAAACGCGCTGGACCACAATGACGCGGCTTACGTCGGCAGCTCTGTGGTCGGTATCGATCCTGCCAACGGGCGCTTTTTGCCGTGGTGGTTCCGCAATACCGACGGCAGCCTGGGCGTGGACAAACTGGCCGATGTCGACGATCAGAAAACCCTGTCCACCGGGGTGCGCGCCAGCGAGTACTACCTGTGCTCGAAAGAGACGAAGAAACCTTGTGTGATCGACCCGGCACCGTACAAGGTCGGCGACAAGATCGTCATGCTCGCCTCGTTCATCGAACCGATCATGGTCAACGGCGCGTTTCAGGGCATCGTCGGCGCCGACCTCTCGGTGAACTTCATTCAGGACATGCTCCTCGCCGCCAACCAGAAGCTTTACAGCGGCGCCGGTGAAATGGCGCTGGTCGGCGGCAACGGTCGGATCGTTGCCTACACCAAGGATTCGAGCAAATTCGGTGAAAAAGTCAGCGACATCCTCGACGCCGAACAGACCAGCAACCTGGCCAACCTCAAGCGCGACGAGGTGACTTATTCGGTCAATCAGGCCAAGGGCCGCATCGAGTTGTACCTGCCGTTCGGCATCGGCCAGACCGACGCACGCTGGACGCTGATGCTGCAATTGCCGCTCAACGCGGTCATGGCCGATCTGCAAAACCTCCAGGCCGATCTTGATGCCCAGCGCAAATCCGACACCTTCGGCATGGCCATGGTCGGCCTGGTCATCGCCGGCATCGGCCTGCTGGTGATCTGGCTGGTGGGCCACGGCATCGCGCGGCCACTCAAGCAAATGGTCGCCATGCTCGATGACATCGCTCAGGGCGAAGGCGACCTGACCCGGCGTTTGAGCAGTGACCGCAGCGATGAACTGGGCTCGATTGCCAAGGGCTTCAACACCTTCCTCGCCAAGTTGCAGGCGATGATCACCCAGGTGGTGACCTCGGTGCAGAGCGTCAGCGATTCCTCGGAACACACCGCTGACATCGCCATCCGCACCAACATCGGCGTGCAGAAACAAATGGCCGAGATCGATCAGGTAGCGACTGCGGTGCAGGAAATGACAGCCACCGCCCAGGACGTGGCACGCAACGCCACCCAGGCGGCGCAAGCGGCAAGCCACGCCGATCAGGCCGCCAGCCAAGGCATGCAAATCGTCCGCGACACATCCAATTCAATTGGCGTGCTGGCGGTGGAAATCGGCAAGGCTGTCGACGTGGTGCAGACGCTGGCCAAGGACAGCGAAAACATCAACGCCATTCTTACCGCCATTCGTGGCATCGCCGAACAGACCAACCTGCTGGCACTGAACGCCGCGATCGAGGCCGCGCGGGCCGGCGAGCAGGGTCGCGGTTTTGCCGTGGTTGCGGACGAAGTGCGCAATCTGGCGCAGAAAACCCAGAAGGCCACTGAAGAAATCCAGAGCATGATCCAGCAGTTGCAACAGGGCACCCGCGACGTAGTGCGTGTGATGGAAGACAGCCAGAACCGCACCGACGAAAGCGTGCAACACGCGGCAAAAGCGGCCGAAGCGCTGGAGACCATTACCCAGGCGGTGTCGGTGATCAACGACATGAACACGCAGATTGCCAGCGCGGCGGAAGAGCAAAGCGCAGTGGCCGACGACATCAACCGCAATGTGATCAACATCGGTCAGGTGGCGAATGAAGTGGCCGGCGGTGCGGATGAATCGAGTTCGGCGAGCGCCGGGCTGACCAAACTGGCCGAGCAGCAGCGGCGGTTGATCAATCAGTTCAAGGTTTGATCTTTAGATCCTCTTCGCGAGCAGGCTCGCTCCCACAGTTGGATTGCATTCACATGTGGGAGCGAGCCTGCTCGCGAATATGCCGGCACAGATCACTCATCAAGCCGGGGTGAGGCACTCCGGCCCATTCAACTTCGGATCATTCACCAGATTCGCCAGCACCCGCTCACGCAGCGCTGCCGGCTCACTGGCGAGCAAACCCTGCAAGACATGCAGCGGCGTCTCGGGATCGAGCCATGCCGCCTGCCCCGCCTCATCAAGAATCAATGGCCGCCGCTGGCTCGCCGCAGACTGAGTGATCACTGCCGTGCTCAGCCAGACCTGCTCCTGCACCGGATACGCTTCCCAGATCGCGGCGAAAAACAACGACGAGCCCTCCCCGGCGTCAACCAATACGGCCGCTTGCGCTGGGTGCCGCGCCATTCGTAGAAACCGTTGGCTGGCAGCAGGCAGCGGCGCAGACGCAGCGCCTCACGAAACATCGGTTGCTCGGCCACGGTTTCGGCACGGGCATGGGCCGGGGTTTTCGACAGATCGGTCAGCCACGGCGGCGTCAGGCCCCAGCGCGCACGGGCCAAGGTGCGTTGGCCGTCTCCGTCGGCACGCAGCATCAACACCGAATCATTGGGGAAATGTTCCACTGCGCCTGCTGATCGGCGGGAAAACCTGGCAGGGCCGCGAAATCGCGGTTCCAGCGAAACAGGGCATAACGTCCACACATGGGGCAACACAACTCTGAATAAAACCAACGTCAGCCTAACAGACCAGCGTCCCGGGGAAGCTTTCCGGTTCGTCGCCGGGCAGTGGCAGCGCGGCATTGTACGCGGTGATCAGCTCGCGGGCGTATTCGGCCTGATCGTTATCCACCGACAACCCGAGCAGTCCGAAAATCGGCAGTTCGCCCGTGCCGCCGACCAGATCACGGCCGATCAAGTGCGCTTCGATCCCTTCATTGGCGAGCATGCCCTTGAGCATTTCGCCTTCCATCAGGCTTGCCGGCTCGTAGATACGCTGCATACGCGGCCCTCACTCGTTTTCGCTGAAGACTTCAAGATGCCACTCTTCTTCGTGCACCTGCAGGACAAAGGTGATCGGACGACAGCACACCTGGCAGTCTTCGATATACGTTTGATCCCCACCGGACAAATCCAGAGTGGTCTCGACTTCCTCACCGCAATACGGACATTCATACACTGCATTTTCCAGCATCGCGGTCTCCCCAGTGACTTGTGCGTATAATCGCCGGTCTATTTGCAGGGCTATTTTTGTCTGACTACTTTTCAGACCATGCCCTGCGGGTTTTCGATCAAACCCTTTACTTACCCTAGCCGTTTCCAACAAGAGAGCATGATGGGCGAATTCGATGCCATCCGACCTTACGACGACAGCGAAGTACCTGCGGTACTGGCAAGGCTGCTCGGCGACAAGGCGTTTCTAGATATCCTCACCCACTTCCGCTTCCCGCGTTTTGCCGGTGCCTTCGGCTGGATGCTCAAACCTCTTATAGCCCATCGGCTGCGTCGTGAGTTTGCCGACGTGAATTCCGTGGCTACCTTACAGGACAAAGTCGAGTTCTACGTCGACCACACCATCGAGCGCGCCACCGACGGCGTGACCTATACCGGTGTCGAGCAATTCAAGTCCGGCAGCGCCTACCTGTTCATCGCCAACCACCGCGATATCGTCATGGACCCGGCCTTCGTCAACTACGCCGTGTACCATGCTGGCCTGCCGACGCCGCGCATCGCGATTGGCGACAACCTGCTGCAAAAGCCGTTTGTCAGTGACCTGATGCGCTTGAACAAGAGCTTCATCGTCCACCGTTCGATCACCGGCCGGCGCGAGAAAATGGCTGCGTATCAGCTGTTATCGGCATACATCAACCACTCGATCCGCAACGATTGCGCGTCGATCTGGATTGCTCAGGCGGAAGGCCGGGCGAAGGATGGCGATGATCGTACCGAGTCGGCGATCCTCAAGATGTTCCATATGAGCCGCAAGGACGAGCCGTTCGGCGAAGTGATCCGCTCGCTGAACGTCACCCCGGTGTCGATCAGCTATGAATACGACCCGTGCGACCAGGCCAAGGCCCGCGAGCTGTACATCCGCGCCACCACCGGCACCTACGCCAAGGCGCCGGGCGAGGATGACGTGAGCATTGCCAAGGGTATCACCGGCTACAAAGGCCGGGTGCACGTGAACTTCGCCGCGCCGATCACCGAGGTGTTTGAAGACACCAAGCAATTGGCGATCGAGATGGACAAGCAGATTCTCGGCGGCTACCGGTTGTTCCCGGTGCATTACCTGGCGTACGCGCAATGGGCGGATGCCGACCCGCAACTGAATGTGCCGAAGGCGGCCGAAGTGTTCCCGGCTGACGAACTGGCCAAGGCGCAGGATGAATGGCAAAGCAGACTGGATGCCTGCCCCGCTGAGCATCGCCCGTACCTGGTGCTGCAATATGCGACGCCGGTGCGCAATCAGTATCGGGTCAAGGCTGGGTTGCCGCTGTAGGCAACAGCGGTGGCGAGGGATTTATCCCCGCTGGACTGCGCAGCAGGCCCTGTTTTTCTCAGGTAAAAACTTGGGAGCGCTGCGCACTCCAACGGGGATAAATCCTCTCACCACAGGGTTTGCTTTTGCTTTTAAAAGCGGGTGCTGATCCAGGAGACGATCAGGGCCAGCCCCAGGCAAGCAAAACCAAAACGATAGAAAAACCGGTTCATGCGCAACGTCGCCCAATCGAGGATCGGCTCGGCATTCGGCTGCGCCTGACGCTGTGCCGCCAGGCTGGCCTGCGCGCGCTGCTCACGGCGGCGGGTCGCGTGCAGCAACCAACTGCCCGGAAAGGCCAGGAGCAAGGCCAGCAGATTGATCAATTTGGCGGGATGGGCGGTAAACAGCGTCATCAAGTGCAGCGACATCACAGACCTCGAACTTAACCGGTGTGGCAGACGCCAGACCGACGACCGCGGCGCGGATTCTACCCAAACCCTGACGCCCTGCCCCAGCCTTTGCGACAAATAACCTGAGAATCGACCGATGGCTGCCCTGTGTCATGGCATCGTCACGTGGATGCTTCACCCTGCGCGCCTCGAAACCCGAATGGAATGCGACATGCTGCACGCGGAAAACCAGGATCGCCTGTACCTCATCACCCCTTATGACGACCAGCAAAGCCTGGTCGGCAGCCTCGCCTTCAACGTGCAGGACCGGCACTGGCTGGTGTATTGCGCGCTGGGCGGGCATCAGCATGCGGATTTGCCTGAGACCGACTTGCTGACCGGCGTGAGCGTGCTCGATTTTTATTCCCAGGCTGCTTGAAGCACCGCAGATCCCCCTGTGGGAGCGAGCCTGCTCGCGAATGCATTGGGTCAGTCAACATTGCTTCGAATGAGCCAGCGCTTTCGCGAGCAGGCTCGCTCCCACAGGTTTCTGCGGTATTCAAAACATGCGGCCACAAAAAGCCCGTGCTCATCGCTGGCCCCGGGCTTTTTCACATTCGCTGCAAACTTACTCAGCGAGCACCTGACCCACAGTCGGGTCCTTGAACAGACGCGTCAGTGCGTCACTCAATACATCGCTGACCAGTTTGGTGTTGGTTTCCTGATTCGGCGCCATGCCGAAGCGCTGGTCCAGCGAAGCGCCATAACGGCCGCTGTAACGGCGGTTGGCGTTCTGCACGTCGGAACGGAAGGTCGCGCCGATGGTGGCCTCAGTCACGTACATGCCTTCTTTCGGCGACTGATATTTCAACTCGGCAAGGGTCACGGTCAGTTGCGGCGCGTTGGGTGCGCTGGTGGTCGGGGTGAAGCCGAGCAGGCGCACCGCGGCTTCGGCCTGGGCCTGCAGCTTGGGCAGGATCTGCTCGCGCTGCACGGTGATGGCGCTGGTTTCCGGGTACAGGCCGCCACGGGTGCCGAGGGTTGGCGACGGACGACCGTCGACCACACGCACGATGACCGGCTGCCCGCGACCGACCGCTGGCAGTTGCGTGGTCAGCTTCGGCTCCGGATTCAGTTGTTGCGGGCTGTGGGCGCAGCCGGCGAGGGTCAAACCGGCGACAGTGATCAAACCGAACAACAGGCGTTGCAACATGCTCTTCTCTCCAGAATCAGGCACAAACAGGCCGGCAGTATAGCGGTGGGCCACTGCGCGTAACCAGCGCCGCACAGTGAATACTGAAATGTCTGACAAACCACGCCGAAAGCGGTTCCTGTCACACATTCTTCACCGTCCATACACCCTGGCGTCATGGCTCGCCGACAAGCTTCAAAGCAGTCCTCTTTCAAGGAACTCTGCCATGCGTTATCTGATCTCGCTGTTCGCCCCACGCCCGCTGCATCGTAGCTTCGCCCTGCTCGACCGCAACGGCCATTGCCAGGCGTTCAAGCAGTGCAGCCTGCAACCGATGGGCGACGGCTGGGTGGAAATCGAAGAAATCCGCCTGACCTGGTTGAACCAGCCGCTGCCCGCCAGCGCCCGGGTCGTACCGCGACAAATGCGCGCACGCGGTCAGGTGCAGTTGAGCATCTGACCGGATGCCTAAGAAAAGTCATTAAACACGAGCAACTGCGCGCATTTCTTCGCTACAATCTCCCCCGATTATAAGGACGTCTCCTGATCGGGCCCCGCAACAGCGTCAATGCGCATGCATCGACATCAAAATCGCCCACAGAGAGCCGCCCACACAGATCGAGTGAAGTTGGCGCGCTTGCCTGTTCTTCCGGCAAAAACCCGCTTTTCGCGAATCTGCAGAGCTGTCAATCGCTCGGCCACCGCGTTGTTTCGCCCTTGCGGGCAGGTGCCAGGCCAAGGCAGCCCTTTTTGAGGTTCACGTCTTCAAAAGAGCGTGAAAAAAACGGGTTTTCACAACTTCACAAGAGTGTGGCGAGCAAATGAATAGTTTTGCGTCTGAACATGCACCATTAGCGTCTGAAACAGCCCAACGACACAGGACCGGGTACACCTCGAACATCGGAGCCTGAAGCCTGTCCGCTACGGATTTGGTTGCACGAAAACGGATGACTCGACCATAAGTCGAATTGCCAGCCCTGCGTGAAAATGCGTTCATGGAACGCTTGAAACCAGGCCGCACGCATCCGTCGAAGTTGCGAAAAATTGCGAAGATCCGGACATGGCCAACCTGACCACGGATAGCCCGGGCCCACTGACCTGCCCTGGAACGCCTGGCAGCCATGCCGACAATTTGGTGCTGCAGATTTGGGAGACGCGTTAAATGGCGCATAACGAAGCAGTCGACGTAGTTCTGGTAGGGGCCGGCATCATGAGTGCCACCCTGGCCGTACTGCTCAAAGAGCTCGACCCCGCGATCAAGCTGGAAGTCGTCGAGCTGATGGATTCCGGTGCTGCCGAGAGTTCCAATCCGTGGAACAACGCCGGTACCGGTCACGCCGGCCTGTGCGAGCTGAACTACACGCCGCAGGCCGCCGACGGCAGCGTCGACATCAAGAAAGCCGTGCACATCAACACCCAGTTCGAGGTGTCGAAACAGTTCTGGTCGTATCTGACCAAAAAGGGCACGTTCGGCTCGAGCAAATCCTTCATCAGCCCGGTGCCGCACCTGAGTTTCGTTCAGGGCGAGAGCGGCGTGTCGTTCCTCAAGGAACGCTTCAATGTCCTGAGCAAGCACCACGCATTTGCCGACATGGAGTACACCGAAGACAAGGGCAAGATGGCCGAGTGGATGCCGCTGATGATGCCGGGCCGCTCGCCCGACGAAGTCCTCGCCGCCACCCGCGTGATGAACGGCACCGACGTCAACTTCGGCGCCCTGACCAATCAGTTGCTCAAGCACCTGAGCAGTGCCCCGGACACCCAGGTCAAATACTGCAAACGCGTGACCGGCCTCAAGCGTAACGGCGCCGGCTGGACCGTCAGCATCAAGGACGTCAACAACGGCAACACGCGCGAAGTCGACGCCAAATTCGTCTTCCTCGGTGCCGGTGGCGCGGCACTGCCGTTGCTGCAGGCTTCGGGCATCGAAGAAAGCAAAGGCTTCGGCGGCTTCCCGATCAGCGGCCAGTGGCTGCGTTGCGACAACCCGGAAGTGGTCAAGCAGCATCAGGCCAAGGTCTACAGCCAGGCCGCTGTGGGTTCGCCACCGATGTCGGTGCCACACCTCGACACTCGCGTCGTCGACGGCAAGAAATCCCTGCTGTTCGGGCCGTACGCCGGTTTCACCACCAAGTTTCTCAAGCACGGCTCCTTCATGGACCTGCCGATGTCGGTGCGCGCCGGCAACATCGGGCCGATGCTGGCGGTGGCGAAAAACAACATGGACCTGACCAAGTACCTGGTCAGCGAAGTGATGCAGTCGATGGAACAGCGCCTGGAATCCCTGCGCCGTTTCTACCCGCAGGCGAAAGCCGAAGACTGGCGCCTGGAAGTGGCCGGCCAACGGGTGCAGATCATCAAGAAGGACCCGAAAAAGGGCGGCATCCTGCAGTTCGGTACCGAACTGGTCGCGGCGAAAGACGGCTCCCTTGCTGCTCTGCTAGGCGCTTCGCCAGGCGCGTCGGTGACCGTTTCGATCATGCTCGAGCTGATCGAGAAGTGCTTCCCGGCCAAGGCGTCGGGCGAGTGGGCAAGCAAACTGGCGGAAATCTTCCCGGCCCGCGAGAAGGTTCTGGAAACCGATGCTGCGCTGTATCGCAAGATCAACACGCAGAACAACATCGCCCTGGAACTGGTTGAAGAAAGCAGCGAGACGCCAAGCTTTGCTTGATCGCGCCGCATGAAAAAACGCCCCGTTCGGGGCGTTTTTTTGCCTGCGATCTTTTGATCCTAGCCGCGAGCCTTCTCGATCAATTCGATGTACTCAGCGGCGTTACGCTGATCCTTGATCAGTTCAACAAAAGTCCTGCCCTGCTCATCCTTGCCATCGACGTCATAACCGGCTTCGACGAAGAAACCCAGAAAGCGCTCAAAGTCATCGATACGCAAACCTCGATAAGCCTTGATCAGTTTGTGCAGCGACGGCGAAGTGGCGTCGACCGGCTCAAAATCGAGGAACAGCTTGATCTGCTCATCGCCGATCTCGTCACCAATCACTTGTTTCTTATCTTTACGCATTGCCGACTCCAGCTCGCAGACATGACACGGGGCGGGCAGTTTACCCCTGCCCGACCGCCCGGCTCAACGCGGACGAATCGCCCCGGTGTGCAAATCGGCCCAGATATGGCCGTTGGCATAACTGAGGAACTGCACATACACCGTGTCATTGCGCAGCAGATCCATCACCACGCGGTATTGAGCGAGCGGATAGAACAGCGTCAGGGTTTTGCTCTTGTCGTCGTAGGCCGGTTTTTTCAGGCTTTTGCTCTCACCGTCGAAACTCACCAGCACCTGAGAAATGCTCGCACCTTTGTTCAGCGACTTGCCTTTGAGGCGGATCAACAAGGATGAAGTGACCGGAATCGGCTGTTGATTGGACTGGCGCTGCGCACCGACCACCACCGAATACTCACCGACCTGCAGCAGTTGCTGTTGCTCGGGTTCAGCATCACGCAGGGTCAGATCGTCCGGCGGCAGGAATTGGCTGTGCATCGGCGCGGCGGACAGGGGCAGGCTGAGGGACAGCAACAGGGCGGCGAGGCTGCGGATCAAGAGGCGCATGACAGGCTCCGGGAGGCGGGGCCGAGCACTCTAGCATGGGTAACGCGGATGGATCAGCACACACAAAAACACTGTGGGAGCGAGCTTGCTCGCGAAGGCGGACTGACATTCAAAACAGATGTCGACCGATACACCGCTTTCGCGAGCAAGCTCGCTCCCACATTTAGATTGAGGCGCGGATTACATGCCTTTAACGGCGTAAATCCCGTTGGCATTGCGCCAGTAGCCTTTGTAATCCATGCCATAGCCGAAGATGTAACGGTCAATGCACGGCAGGCCGACGAAATCGGCTTTCAGATCAGGACGTGCCTTGCGGTCGTGGTCCTTGTCGATCAGCACGGCGGTATGCACCTTGCGCGCGCCGGCGTGTTTGCAGAAGTCGATGATCGCGCCCAGGGTGTGACCTTCATCGAGGATGTCGTCGATGATCAGCACGTCGCGGTCGATGAACGAGACTTCCGGCTTGGCTTTCCAGAACAGGTCGCCGCCGCTGGTTTCGTTGCGATAACGGGTCGCGTGCAGGTAGGACGCTTCCAGCGGGAATTGCAGATGCGTCAGCAATTTGCCGGAGAAGATCAGGCCGCCGTTCATCACGCAGAACACCACCGGATTGCTGTCAGCCAGTTGTTCGTTGATTTGTGCACCGACGCGGGCGATGGCCGCTTCGACTTCAGACTCGGTGTACAGGCAGTCAGCCTCTCGCATGATTTGACGGATATGCTCGAGATCAGCGGACATGGCGCTCTCCAAGGGGTTGGCGGAATTGGAAAAGCGGGCAAAGGTACGCATCCCGCGAGGTCGAATCAAGCTCTTATGGACTAACGTACAGAATGTCCTATAGGACATCACCCTCGGATAGATTAATCTAGGCCGGTTTTTTTGCCCGCCGCCGGAGCCTTTCCCATGCCCATCCTCGAGATCCGCCATCCGCTGATCCGTCATAAACTCGGCCTGATGCGCCGCGCTGACATCAGCACCAAGAATTTCCGCGAGCTCGCTCAGGAAGTCGGCGCCCTGTTGACCTATGAAGCTACAAAAGATCTGCCGCTCGAATCCTACGACATTGCCGGTTGGTGCGGCACCGTGTCAGTGGAGAAGATCGCCGGCAAGAAGATCACCGTCGTGCCGATCCTGCGTGCCGGTATCGGCATGCTCGAAGGCGTGCTCAGCCTGATCCCGGGCGCCAAGGTCTCCGCTGTGGGCGTTGCCCGCAACGAAGAAACCCTGCAAGCGCACACCTATCTGGAAAAACTGGTACCGGAAATCGATGAGCGCCTGGCGATGATCATCGACCCGATGCTCGCCACCGGCAGCTCCATGGTTGCCACCATCGACCTGCTGAAAAAGGCCGGGTGCCGCGACATCCGCGCGATGGTCCTGGTCGCCGCGCCGGAAGGCATTGCTGCCGTCGAACAGGCGCACCCGGACGTGACCATCTATACCGCGTCCATCGATGAGCGCTTGAACGAGCACGGCTACATCATTCCTGGGCTTGGCGACGCCGGTGACAAGATCTTCGGCACCAAGCAGAAGGACGCGTAACCATGCAGCAAGAGTTCAACGATCCGCTCTGGCGCACGGTGCTGTCCGGCGCGCAGATGCTGTTCGTGGCTTTCGGCGCCCTGGTGCTGATGCCACTGATCACGGGCCTGGACCCGAACGTGGCACTGTTTACCGCAGGTCTGGGGACAATCCTGTTTCAGATCGTCACTGGGCGTCAGGTGCCGGTGTTTCTGGCGTCGAGCTTCGCCTTCATCACGCCGATCATTCTCGCCAAGGGCCAGTTCGGCCTTGCCGCGACCATGGGCGGGGTGATGGCGGCCGGTTTCGTCTACACCTTCCTTGGCCTTGCCGTGAAGATCAAAGGCACCGGCTTCATTGACCGTTTGCTGCCGCCCGTAGTGATCGGTCCGGTGATCATCTCCATCGGCCTGGCCATGGCGCCGATTGCCGCGAACATGGCGATGGGCAAGGCCGGTGACGGCACCGAGCTGATCCACTATCAGACGGCGATGATGATTTCCATGCCGGCGCTGCTGACCACGTTGATCGTGGCGGTATTCGGCAAGGGCATCTTCCGTCTGGTGCCGATTATTTCCGGCGTGCTGGTGGGTTTTGCCATGTCGTTCTATTTCGGCGTGGTCGACACGGCGAAGATTGCTGCGGCGCCTTGGTTCGCCCTGCCGCATTTCACCGCGCCGGAGTTCAACTGGCAGGCGATTCTGTTCATCGTTCCGGTGGCACTGGCCCCGGCGATCGAGCACATCGGCGGCGTGATTGCCGTGGGTAGCGTGACCGGTCGCGATTACCTGAAAAAGCCGGGCCTGCATCGCACCCTGCTCGGTGACGGCATCGCCACCACCGCCGCCGGCCTGTTCGGCGGCCCGCCCAACACCACTTACGCTGAAGTGACCGGCGCGGTGATGCTGACCAAGAACTACAACCCGAAAATCATGACCTGGGCGGCGATCTTCGCCATCACTCTGGCGTTCATCGGCAAGTTCGGCGCGCTGCTGCAGAGCATTCCGGTGCCGGTGATGGGCGGGATTCTGTGCCTGTTGTTCGGTTCGATTGCAGCGGTGGGTATGAACACTCTGATCCGTCACAAGATCGACCTAGGCGAGGCGCGCAATTTGGTCATCGTCTCGGTGACGCTGGTGTTCGGCATCGGCGGCGTGCTGGTCGGCACCGGCACCGGCCCTGATGACTTCGGCCTCAAAGGCATCGCGCTGTGCGCGGTGGTGGCGATTGCGCTGAACCTGATCCTGCCGGGCAATGACGGCTGGAAGCAGAAGAAGGCGGATGAGCCGCTGATTTAACCCCCGCAATGATCGTTCCCACGCTCCGCGTGGGAATGCCTCAAGGGACGCTCCGCGTCCAGTGGCGCGGAGCGTCACGGGCTGCATTCCCACGCAGAGCGTGGGAACGATCACTGTGTGAGCGAGCTTGCTCAGAGGGCCAGCGGCGCTCGTTCGCAGAGCGTGGCCAACGCCTTGGCCCATTGCGGGTCGTCGTTCAGGCACGGCACCAGCAGCAACTCCTCGCCCCCGCTTCGCGGAACTGTTCCTTGCCGCGATCGCCGATCTCTTCCAGCGTCTCGATGCAATCGGCGACGAACGCCGGGCACATCACCAGAATCTTTTTCACCCCGCTTTTGGCCAGTTCATCCAGCCGCGCTTCGGTATACGGCTCGATCCATTTCGCCCGGCCCAGGCGCGACTGAAACGACACCGACCATTTGCCGTCCGCCAGCCCCATGGTTTTAGCGAAGGCGGCGGCGGTACGGAAACACTGCGCGCGATAACAAGTCGCCAATACCGCCGGCGAGGCGGTCTGGCAGCAATCGGCGCCCTTGAGGCAGTGATTGCCCGTCGGGTCGAGTTTGCTCAGATGCCGCTCAGGCAAGCCGTGAAAGCTCAGCAGCAGATGATCGTAATCCTGCTGCAGATGCGGACGCGCACTGGCGGCCAGTGCTTCGATGTATTCCGGCTGATCATAGAACGGTTGCAGGATCGACAACTGCACGTCGAGTTTCTTCTCGCGTAGCACGCGTCGGGCTTCTTCGATCACCGTGGTCGTGGTGCTGTCGGCGAACTGCGGGTACAGCGGCGCCAGCGTGATCTTCTTATGTCCCGCTTTGACCAGACGCAGCAGACAGGTTTCGATCGACGGCTCGCCATAACGCATCGCCAGATCCACCGGGCCGTGTTTCCAAGTGCGGGTCATCTGCTCCTGCAAGCGGCGGCTGATTACCACCAGCGGCGAGCCCTCTTCCCACCAGATCGAGGCATAGGCATGTGCCGATTGTTCGGGACGCTTGATCAGGATCAGCGACACCAGCAACCGCCGCAGCGGCCATGGCAGGTCGATCACGTAGGGATCCATCAGAAATTGATTGAGGTAGCTGCGCACATCGGCCACCGAGGTGGAGGCCGGAGAGCCCAGATTGACCAGAAGCAAAGCGTGATCGGTCATGCAACGTCCTATTTCAGAGGCGGCTGGAGAGGTCATCCAGGGCCGCGCGTAAATCCGTAAAGCGGAAGCTGAAGCCCGCTTCCAGCAAGCGTGCCGGCGTCGCGCGCTGGCCGCCGAGCAATAACAGTGACAGCTCGCCGAGCATGACTTTCAGCGCCAGGGTCGGCATCGGCATGAACGCCGGGCGGTGCAATACACTGCCCAGGGTCTTGGCAAATTCGCGGTTGCGCACAGGTTTCGGCGCGCAGGCATTATAAGGACCGCAGGCCTGATTCCGGTGCAGAAGAAAATCAATCAGGGCGATTTGATCGTCGATGTGAATCCACGGCATCCACTGCCGACCATTGCCCAAAGGCCCGCCCAGCCCGAGTTTGAACGGCAGCAGCAGGCGCGACAAAAGCCGCCCTCGGCCGACAGCACCAGACCGGTTCGCACCAGCACCACGCGAATGCCGAGGTTCTCGGCACGCAAAGCGGTTTCTTCCCAGGCGATGCACAACTGACTGGCGAAATCGTCGATGCCGGGCGGCGACTCTTCGGTCAATTCGCGCTCGCCACCGTCGCCATACCAACCGATCGCCGAGCCGGAAATCAGCAGCGACGGTTTCTGCACGCGAGTTTCCAGCCACACCAGCAGCGTTTCCGTCAGGGTGATGCGACTGCTCCACAGCAACGCCTTGCGTCGATGGGTCCAGGGACGGTCGGCAATCGGCGCACCGGCGAGATTGACGATCGCATCCAGCGGCTCGTCGCCGAGGTCCTCCAGACGGGCTATCCCGCGCACCTGCGCGCCGCAGATCTGCGCGACTTTTTCCGCGCGGCGACTCCACACCGTCAGGCGATGGCCCTGCTCCAGCCAGTGCCGGCAGAGCTGACGTCCGATCAAACCAGTACCGCCGGTCAGCAATATGTGCATGACATCTTCCTCGCGTGGCGTTTAACCCGGATCACTAGTCTATTTTTATAGGCAGGGATCTTTTCTATCGGGCAGGCTCTATGGTTTAACAATAGGCCAAGCTGTCAGAACGAGAACGCTAGAAGTTATACCAAAAAACAGAATTGTACAGGTTTCATCGACGGCGTAGTCTGTACAGAAAGGTAAACGAGGCCCCTATGACTGTACCTATCGCAATCATCGGCACCGGCATCGCCGGGCTCTCCGCCGCCCAGGCTCTGACAGAGACCGGGCATACCGTTCAACTGTTCGATAAAAGCCGCGGCAGCGGCGGGCGCATGTCGAGCAAGCGCAGCGACGCCGGCTCGCTGGACATGGGCGCTCAATACTTCACCGCGCGCGACCGCCGTTTCGTCACCGAGGTGCAGCGCTGGCAGAGTCAGGGCTGGGCCGCCGAGTGGACGCCGCAGCTGTACACCTTCCAGGGCGGGCAACTGAACATGTCGCCGGACGAGCAGACCCGCTGGGTCGGCACGCCGCGCATGAGCGCCATCACCCGTGGTCTGCTCGATGGCCTGGACGTGCAGTTTGCCTGCCGCATCACCGAGGTCTATCGCGGTGAGGAACACTGGCATTTGCAGGATGCCGACGGCGGCACCCACGGCCCCTTCAGCCATGTGGTGATCGCCACGCCGGCACCGCAAGCCACCGCGTTGCTGGCCGCCGCGCCGAAACTGGCCGGCGTCGCTGCCGGGGTGAAAATGGAGCCGACCTGGGCCGTCGCTCTCGCCTTCGAAACCCCGCTGGACACGCCAATCGAAGGCTGCTTCGTACAGGACAGCCCGCTCGACTGGCTGGCACGCAACCGCAGCAAACCCGGGCGCGACAGCACTCTCGACACGTGGGTGCTGCATGCAACCAGCGCCTGGAGCCGGCAGCATATCGACTTGTCCAAGGAAGCGGTGATCGAGCATCTGCACGGCGCGTTCGCCGAACTGCTGCACAGCGCCATGCCTGCGCCAACCTTCAGCCTCGCCCACCGCTGGCTCTACGCCCGGCCCGCCACTGGCCATGAATGGACCACACTGGCCGATGTCGATCTGGGCTTGTACGCCTGTGGCGACTGGTGCCTGTCGGGTCGCGTCGAAGGGGCCTGGCTGAGCGGTCAGGAAGCTGCACGTCGCTTGCACGAACACCTGCAATGAATCGCATCAATCCACGCAAATTGCTGCTGTCGAAATGGACAGCAGCCCACCCGCAAAACCGCGAAAAACATTTTCTGGTCACCGAACTGATCCGCGACGAGGAAGGTACGGTGCTGGAGGTTGAATTGCAGGCGGTGCTGACCCAGCGCAGCGAGCGACTGGATTGGCGAACGCTTCAGGACAATGAACACTGGCTATTGGGCTGGAAATAAATTCCCCTGTAGGAGTGAGCCTGCTCGCGATGCGGTATGTCAGGTAGAAAATGTTTTGGCTGACCCACCGCCATCGCGAGCAGGCGCACTCCTACAAAAAATCTTATACAAAACATTTGACTTGTACATCCATCGTTCTATGCTGAGGAAAAGTTGTACAGCGATAACTCTCTGTACAGGTATAGATTCGAGGTGCTCATGTCTACTGCTTCCCTGTCCAAGCCGAAGATCGCCATCAGCGCCTGCCTGTTGGGCGAAGAAGTGCGCTACAACGGTGGGCACAAGGAATCGCGGCTGTGCAGCCGTACCCTCGCCGAATATTTCGACTTCGTCCCGCTGTGCCCGGAGGTCGCGATCGGCATGGGCATTCCCCGTGAGCCGATTCGCCTGATCGGCGATCCTGAGCAACCCGAGGCAGTCGGCACCGTCGACCGGACCATCAATGTGACCAGGCCGCTGGCCGAGTACGGCGAGAAAATGGCCGCCGAGTTGCGGGACCTTTCCGGCTACATCTTCATGCAGCAGTCGCCCTCCTGCGGGTTGGAGCGGGTCAAGGTCTATCACGCCAACGGCGCGCCAGTGAATGGTGGCGGACGCGGCATCTATGCACAGGCATTCTGCGCACAACATCCAGACTTGCCGGTGGAAGAAGCTGGGCGCCTCAATGATCCGGTGTTGCGGGAAAATTTCATCACCCGTGTATTGGCCTACAGCGCCTGGCAGCAAGTGCTCGCCGAGGGCCTGAGCCGCCGCGCCCTCACCGAATTCCATTCGCGCTACAAGTACCTGCTGATGGCGCACAACCCGCTGCAATACAAAAACCTCGGCAAGATGCTTGGCAACATGGCCGACAGCGATCCCGCCGAACTCGGCCCGCGCTATTTCAGCGAACTGATGGCCGCGCTGAAGAAATGCGCCACCCGCGGCACCCATTGCAACGTGCTGCTGCACCTCAGCGGATATTTGAAACAATCGCTGAGTGCCGAAGACAAACAGGAAATGCAGCAGGTCATCGGCCAGTACCGCCAAGGCATTGTGCCGCTGGTGGTGCCGTTGACGCTGCTCAAACACCACTTTCGACTCCATCCGGATCCGTACATCGCGCAGCAGGTTTACCTGCAGCCGCATCCGGAAAACCTCAGTCTGCGAAACGCGATCTAATGAACGATAAAACCGACAGCAGCGCCCAGGAAGACCTCGGCGCCGACTTCAAGAAAGCCCTCGACGAAGGCTGGTTGCCGATCCGCGAAGTCGCGCGGCAGACCGGCGTCAACGCCATTACCCTGCGTGCGTGGGAACGCCGTTACGGGTTGGTGGTGCCGCAGCGCACGCCCAAGGGCCATCGACTGTATAGCGCCGAACATGTGCAGCGGATCATGGCCATCCTCACCTGGCTCAACCGTGGCGTTGCGGTCAGCCAGGTCAAGCCGCTGCTCGACGCGCCGCAGGCCTTTACGGAAACCGTGGAGAACGATTGGCAGCGTCTGCGTCAGACCTTGCTGTCGGCAGTCACCGCGCTCAATGAACGCACCCTGGATGACAGCGTCAATCAGGCTATTGCCCTCTATCCGCCCCGAACCTTGTGCGAGCAATTGCTGATGCCGCTGCTGGCCGAGCTCGAACAGCGCTGGCAGGGCCAGTTCGGCGCACAGATGGAGCGGACGTTTTTCTTTTCCTGGTTGCGCAGCAAATTCGGTGCACGCATCTACCATAACAACCGCCAGCTGCATTCGGCGCCGCTGCTGTTGATCAATCATTCCGACCTGCCGCTGGAGCCACATCTGTGGCTGTGCGCATGGCTGATCAGCAGTGCCGATTGCCCGGTGCAAGTGTTCGACTGGCCACTGCCGGCCGGTGAACTGGCGCTGACCGTGGAGCATCTGCAAGCCCGTGGCGTGCTGCTGTATTCGAGCAAAGCCATGCAACTGGCGCAGTTGCCCAAGCTGTTGGCGAACGTCAATTGCCCGACCTTGATTGCTGGCCCCACGGTGCACATTCACCACACCGAGTTGTCCGCACGCACCGCCCAGACCGCCGATCTGTTCCTGGCTGAAGATCCGCTTGCCGCACACCAGGCGCTGCTCGAGCGCGGATTGATTTGATGATGGGTTTAATCACATGCAACTGATCTGGCTGCGCAGCGACCTGCGCCAACATGACAACACCGCCCTCGCGGCCGCCGCAGCGCGCGGCCCGACTGTGGCAGTGTATCTGTTGAGTCCGCAGCAATGGCTGGAGCACGACGATGCGCCGTGCAAAGTGGATTTCTGGCTACGCAATTTGCGCGAACTGAGCCAGAGCCTCGGCGCGCTGAACATTCCGCTGTTGATTCGCAGCGCGCCGCACTGGGATCAGGCGCCAGCAGAACTGCTCAAGCTGTGCCGGCAATTGAAGATCGAGGCGGTGCACGTCAACGAGGAATACGGCGTTCACGAAAGCCGCCGCGATGAAGCCGTGGCCGAAACGTTACGAGCCGAGGGCATTGAGTTCCACAGCTATCTGGATCAGTTGCTGTTCAAACCCGGCACAGTGCTGACCAAGACCGGCACCTACTTCCAGGTGTTCAGTCAGTTCCGCAAGGTCTGCTACGAACGCCTGCATCGCTCGATGCCGGCGCTGGTCAAAGCACCGGGCAAACAGGCCGCGCTGGATATTGCCAGCGATGCGATTCCGGAGGCGGTCAAAGGCTTCGCCACGCCGAGCGAATCCCTGCGCGCCTTATGGCCGGCCGGCGAGCAAGAGGCGCGACGGCGGCTCGACACCTTCACCAATGCGCAGATCGACTACTACCGCAGCGAACGCGACTTCCCGGCCAAACCCGGCACCAGCCAGTTGTCGGCCTACCTCGCCGCCGGGGTGATCTCGCCACGCCAGTGCCTGCACGCCGCGCTGCAAAGCAATCAGGGCGAATTCGAAAGCGGCAAGGTCGGCGCGGTGACGTGGATCAACGAGCTGCTGTGGCGCGAGTTCTACAAACACATTCTGGTTGGCTACCCACGCGTCTCGCGCCATCGCGCCTTCCGCCCGGAAACCGAGGCGCTGGCCTGGCGCAATGCGCCGGAAGAACTCAAGGCCTGGCAGGAGGCACGTACCGGACTGCCGATCATCGACGCGGCAATGCGTCAACTGCTGGAAACCGGCTGGATGCACAATCGTCTGCGTATGGTCGTGGCGATGTTCCTGACCAAAAATCTGTTGATCGACTGGCGCGAGGGCGAACGCTTTTTCATGCGCCACCTTATCGACGGCGACCTGGCGGCCAACAACGGCGGCTGGCAATGGAGCTCATCGACCGGCACCGACTCGGCGCCGTACTTCCGTATCTTCAACCCGTTGAGCCAGTCGGAAAAATTCGATGCCGAAGGCGTGTTCATCAAGCACTGGTTGCCGGAACTGGCCGGGCTCAACAAGAAGGAAGTACACAATCCGGCGGCCACCGGTGGGCTGTTCGGCGTGGCCGATTATCCGGCGCCGATCGTCAATCTGAGCGCCTCACGCGAGCGTGCATTGAGCGCATTCAAGAACCTGCCATCGCGCCAGCCTGTCGGCGGCGGCGATGAGTGAATTCCTGCGCAGTTTCGCCCGCGAGTTTTCCGGGTTGAACAAAGACAACCTGCATCGCTTGGGCGAGCTGTACAGCGACGACATTCATTTCACCGATCCGCTGCACGAAGTTCAGGGCCTGGCACAACTGCAGGATTACTTCAGTGAGCTGTACGCCAACGTCAGCGGTCTGCGTTTCGATTTTCATGGTTTCGACCAGATCAGCGACGGTGAAGGTTACTTGCGCTGGGTCATGAGTTATCGCCATCCGCGTCTGGCCAAGGGCCGGGAAATCAGGGTCGGTGGCTGTTCGCACCTGCTCTGGCGCGACAAGGTTTATCGTCATCGGGATTATTTTGATGCCGGGGCGCTGCTGTATGAACACTTGCCAATATTGGGCCGGGTGATTGCCTGGCTGAAAAGGAGAATGGGATGAGTCGTACACCTCCACGGCGGTATTGGTTGACCGGCGCCAGCAGTGGCATCGGTGCAGCATTGTGCGAGGACATTCTGAAAAGCGGCGCGCATCTGGCGGTCAGCTCGCGCTCGACCGCGCCGCTCAAGGTCTTGTCCCAGCGCTATCCTGGCCAGGTGCTGGTGGTGCCCGGCGATCTGACCAACAGTCAGACCGTGCGTGAAATCGGTGAGCAGATCAGCGAAGCCTGGGGGCGCTGGACAGCGTGATTCTCAACGCCGGCACCTGTGAATATGTCGATGCGCGGCAGTTCGATTCGTCGATCATCGAGCACGTGGTGCGCACCAATCTGCTCGCCAGCAGCTACTGCATCGAAGCCGCCCTGCCGTTGCTGCGCAAAGGCACGGCGCCGCATCTGGTCGGCATGGCCAGTTCGGTGACTTACCTGCCGCTGCCTCGCGCCGAAGCCTATGGCGCATCGAAGGCCGGGCTGCGTTACCTGTTCGAATCGCTGCGCATCGATCTGGCGGATGAAGGCATTGAAGTCACCATTATCAGCCCGGGTTTTGTCGAAACGCCGCTGACCGAAAGGAACGATTTCCCGATGCCACTGAGCTGGCCTGCGGATAAAGCGGCGCGGCACATCTTCGCCAAACTCAAGGACCGGCCGCTGGAAATTGCCTTCCCGGGGCTGTTCATGGCCGCGCTGTGGCCGCTGTCCAAGCTGCCCGCTCGCGCGCAACTGGCGATCGGCAAACGCATGGTGCGCAAGAACCCTCCGCAGCGGGACCCGATATGAAAATCGCCGTAATTGGCAGCGGTATCGCCGGGCTCACCTGCGCCTACCTGCTGAACCGCCGCCACGACATCACCGTGTTCGAAGCGAGTGACTGGGTCGGCGGCCATACCCACACCGTACCGGTGAGCGTGGCCGGGCAATCGTTCGCCATCGATACCGGCTTCATCGTCTTCAACGACTGGACCTACCCGAATTTCATCCGCTTGCTCAACCAGCTTGGCGTGGCGTTCAAGCCGACCGAAATGAGCTTTTCGGTAACCGACCCCGACACTGGCGTGGAGTACAACGGCAACAACCTCAACAGTCTGTTCGCCCAGCGCAGCAATCTGTTGTCGCCGGGTTTCTGGGGCATGCTGCGCGATATTCTGCGTTTCAATAAAGAAGCCCAGCGCGATCTGATCGAACTGCGCATCGCCGCCGACACCACCTTGGATGATTACCTCAAGGCTGGCGGCTACGGCGAGCGTTTCATCCTGCATTACATCGTGCCGATGGGCGCGGCGATCTGGTCGATGCCGATGGCGGAAATGCTCAATTTCCCGCTGCAGTTTTTCCTGCGTTTTTTCAAGAATCATGGCCTGTTGTCGGTCAGTGATCGGCCGCAGTGGCAGGTCATCGAAGGCGGTTCCAGTGCCTATATCGCGCCGCTGACCGCTTCATTCAGCGACAGGATTCGTCTTAACTGTCCGGTCAGCCGCGTCGAGCGCAATCAGCACGGCGTGGTTATCCACAGCCCGGCGGGCCTCGAACATTTCGACAAAGTGGTGTTCGCCTGTCACAGCGATCAGGCGCTGAACCTGCTGGCCAACCCGAGCGACGCCGAGCGCTCGATTCTCGGCGCCCTGCTCTACGCCGACAACGACGTCGTGCTGCACACCGACACGCGCCTGCTGCCGACGCGCAAACTCGCCTGGGCCAGCTGGAACTATCGCCTCGGCGGCGCCGGCCATACGCGCGCGGCGGTCACCTACAACATGAACATTCTGCAGGGCATTGAGAGCGACACCACGTTCTGTGTCAGCCTCAACCAGACCGCAGGGATCAGCCCCGATAAAGTGCTGGCCCGCTATACCTACGCCCACCCGCAATACACCCTCGCCGCAGCGGCCGCGCAAAACCGTTGGGGCGAACTCGACGGCGAGCAGCACACGCATTATTGCGGCGCCTACTGGGCCAACGGTTTTCACGAAGATGGCGTGGTCAGCGGCTTGCGCGTCGCCGCCGCGTTCGGTGAAACCCTGTGAACAGCGCCCTGTACAGCGGCATCATCGGCCACCGACGTTTTTCGCCGCGCTGCCACGAATTCCGCTACCGCATCGGTTTGCTCTACCTCGACCTGAGCGAACAGGACGCCGTGCTGGCCTTGTCGCCGCTGGCGGGGCGCAGTCGTTTCGCGCCGTTCTCGTTTCGCGAAACCGATTACCTGAAAGCCTTCACCGGCAAGGGCATGCGCCTGATCGACGCGGTGCGCCAGCAGGTCGGTGCAGCCATCGGTCATGAGCCACAAGGCGCGGTGTGCCTGCTGACGCAGCCGCGCAGTTGGGGGCTGTCGTTCAATCCCGTGAGTTTCTTCTATTGCCATGAAGCCGACGGTCAACTGGCGGCGATCGTTTGTGAAGTGACCAACACGCCGTGGCGCGAGCGTTATCACTATGTGCTGCCGGCGCAGGTGCCGACCAGCCTGGTGGATTTCCATCAGCATTTCGCTGTGGCCAAGGCGTTTCACGTCTCGCCGTTTCTGCCCCGCGACCTCGAATACCGCATGAGCTTCAGCCCCGCTGCGCAAAGCCTTGGCGTGCACATGGCCGATTGGCAGGGCAACGAGAAACTGTTCGACGCCACGCTGAATCTGCGCCGCGAACCGCTCGATCGTCGCAGCCTGCATCGCTACCTGCGGCGCTTCCCGTGGATGACCGCAAAAACCGCTCTGGCGATTTATTGGCAAGCGCTGCGACTGCTGTTCAAGCGCGCGCCGATCTTCGCTCATCAGGCTGCCGACGGCAGCTTTAAAACCGCCACCGTGCCTCCGAAGGAGCCGCACCATGAAATCCTCTAGCCTGCCGCTCAGTCGCTTCAGCACCAACGGTTTGACCGGCACGCTGCTGCGGCGCGGCGTGTTGCGCCAATTGGCGCAGCTCAAACACGGACAACTGATGGTCGTTGAGGATGGCGAACAAATGCTTTTCGGCACCCCGGGCAGTGCCTTGCTCGGTGAGGTTCACGTGCTTGATCCAGCCCTGTGGGGCATGGTCGCCAGCAACGGCTCGATCGGCGCCGGCGAAGCATTCATCCACGGCTATTGGAGCTCGCCGGACCTGACGGCTGTGGTGCGCGTGTTCGTCAGCAATCTCGATGTACTCGATGCCATGGAAGGTGGCCTGGCGCGTCTGGGCCGGCCGTTCGTGCAAGGCTTGCACTGGCTCAATCGCAACACGCGTAAAGGCTCGCAGAAAAATATTTCGGCGCACTACGACCTCGGCAATGAACTGTTCGAACAGTTTCTCGACCCGACCATGATGTATTCCGCCGCCCAGTTCCTTTCGCCGAGCGACACCCTGGAACAGGCGCAACTGAACAAACTCGAACGCATCTGCCAGAAACTCGCGCTCAAGCCCAGCGATCACCTGCTGGAAATCGGCACCGGTTGGGGCAGCATGGCGTTGTACGCGGCGCAGCATTACGGTTGCCGCGTGACCACCACGACGCTGTCGAAAGAGCAGTTCGCGTTCACTGCCAAACGCATCGAACAATTGGGCTTGCAGGACCGCATCACCCTGCTGCTCAAGGATTACCGCGACCTCAGCGGCGAGTACGACAAACTGGTGTCGATCGAGATGATCGAAGCGGTCGGCCATCGGTTCCTGCCGACCTACTTCAAGCAATGCGCGCAGTTGCTCAAAAGCAACGGCCTGATGCTGCTCCAGGCGATCACCATTCGCGAGCAACGTTATGAACAGGCCAAGCGCAGCGTCGACTTTATCCAGCGCTACATCTTCCCCGGCGGCGCCCTGCCCTCGGTGCACAAGATGCTCGATGTGGTCAGCCGCGAAACCGACATGAACCTGCTGCACATGGAAGATTTCGGTCTGCATTACGCCAAGACATTGCGCCTGTGGCACGAGAACTTTCGCCTCGCCCATGGCCGCCTGAGCGAACTGGGCTACGACGATTATTTCCTGCGTTTGTGGGAGTTCTACCTGTGCTACTGCGAGGGCGGTTTTTGGAGCGCACCATCGGCACCGCACAACTGTTGCTGGCGAAACCGGCGGCAATGACCGCGCCGCTGCTCGGGCGCTTCGATGCGTGAGCGTGTCGCCAATGCCCTCTTGTTTCAGCTCGGCTGGCTCGCCTGCGTGCTCGGCGGCAACAGTTTGTGGCTGTTACTTGCACTGGCGACGCTGGTGATTCATCTGCGCTGGATCAGCAGTTGGGCGGAGGAAGGCCGTTTGATCTTGTGCGTGGTGATTGTCGGCACGGCGGTGGACAGCGTTTTGCGTCAGCTCGGCGTGTTCCGCTTTGCGGATGCGTCTCCGTTGATTCCGTTGTGGCTGATGCTGCTCTGGGCGCTGCTCGCCACCACATTGCGTCATTGTCTGGCCTGGAGCGCACGGCCATGGTGGCTGGCCAGCGCACTTGGTGCGGTGGGCGGTGCGTTGTCTTACTACGGCGGCGGACGACTGGCCGGCGTGCAATTTCCCTACGGCGAAGTGTCGACGCTGATCGTCATCGGGCTGCTCTGGGCAGGGTTGTTCCCACTGTTGCATTTGATGGGGCGGCGTCTGGTGCCGTGAGCGTCCGTCAGCGCTTTCACACCCACAGCGATCACTGCCTTACACTGCCGCCATGAAAACCATCCCCCTCACACAAGTCGAAGAACCGGCCGTCACCTGCTCGACCTGCGCGGCATGCTGCTGCCAGCTCGAAGTGATGCTGATCACCGACACCGGCGTGCCTGATCGCTTTATCGATACCGATGAATGGGGCGGTGAAGTAATGCTGCGTCTGGACGACGGCTGGTGCGCCGCGCTGGATCGCGACAGCATGATGTGCACGATCTACGAACGCCGCCCGCTGATCTGCCGCGAGTTCGAAATGGGCGCGCCGGAGTGCATCGAAGAACGCCGGGGTATTGCCACAGCCTACCGCTGATTTCTTTGACAACGCAGAAACAACTGTGGGAGCGAGCCTGCTCGCGAAGCGGTGTGTCAGCCACCATTTGAATTGACTGACACTCAGCTTTCGCGAGCAGGCTCGCTCCACGTTGGTTCCGCGTAGCGGCGGATTACAGCGGCATTGTGTAATGCAGCGCGTAGCTTTCTACACCATCGTTGTCGCTGGACAGGCCGGCGTTGGAGTAGTGCGTGGCGCGGATGCCGACTTCGTGGCCGCCATTGAAGCGCAGGCCGAAACCGATGCGGTCTTCGAACTGGAAGGAGCCGCCCAGTTTGTTGCTTTCGT
Organism: Pseudomonas sp. B21_DOA; assembly: GCA_030544685.1. Lineage (NCBI taxonomy): Bacteria > Pseudomonadati > Pseudomonadota > Gammaproteobacteria > Pseudomonadales > Pseudomonadaceae > Pseudomonas > Pseudomonas sp. B21_DOA. Next base: position 5,900,298 of record CP086683.1, read on the forward strand.
ATTCGGTGTTGGAGAAGAACGCCGCGCCGATACCCGCTTCAACGTAGGGTTTGACCGACTGACCGGCAAACTCGTAAACGAATACAGGCGAGAACGACAGGCTGTTGTTGCTGGAAGTCTTGTCACCTTCCCAGTACGTGTAGGCACCGCTCCAGTAGCCGGTCAGGCGACCGACGTCGCTCTGCAGCCAGCTCTTGTCCCAGTCGAAATTCATGCCCAGGCGATACGTCATTGTCGAATCGCTGGTACCGCCGACGGCGAATTCAACGCCAGCGGCTTGTGCAGAAATGCTTTGCCCCATCAGTGCGGCCGCAATCGCGGCCAAGCAGAATAGTCGCTTCACTTTGAAACTTCCTTTTCCGGAACGATCGTTTGGTTTTTAGTTGCTGCTGTCGCTATAGAAATCTGCGCGTGGTCAGAAGTTCAGCGTATTTCGAGTTATTTCACATTTTTTTACAAGTCGAAGTTTTGCACATTCGACGCAGTTTGGCCCAGCAGAGGTAGGATTTTTCTGAAGGATTGCGCATCAGCACTGGTCCAGAATTTCACTGGCACGCTCGGCCCCTGTGACAGCAGATCACGCTCGGCCAGCAGCCGTTGCAGCTGCCGGGCCACGGCAGCTCCGGTATCGATCAGGCTGATATCGTCGGCGATCATCGACCTTAGCAACGGCTTGAGAAAAGGATAATGGGTGCATCCGAGGATGATCGTATCGCAGCCATGAGCCAGTAAAGGCGTGACGTAACCCTGCAATAACGTGCGCAACTCGGGACTGTGCAGGTCGCCACTTTCAATCAGCTCGACCAGCCCCGGGCAGGGCTGAGTGATGACTTTTACGTCAGCCGCGAAGCGATCGAGCAAAGCGGCAAACTTGGCGCTCTGCAACGTACCTGTCGTTGCCAGCACGCCAACCACGCCGCTACGGGTCGCCGCTGCGGCCGGCTTGACCGCCGGTTCCATGCCGACAATCGGCCAGTCGGGAAAATCGCGACGCAAGTCGGCAACACCGGCCACGGTCGCGGTATTACACGCCAGCACCAGAGCCTTGGCGCCCTGCTCGCGGAAAAACCGGCCATCACACTGCAACGCTGGCGGATGAATTCCGGGGTCTTTTCGCCGTAGGGAATGTGTCCGCAATCGGCGACGTAAAGCAGCGATTCGTTGGGCAGCAAACGCTGGATCTCGCCGAGGACCGACAAGCCGCCGACCCCGGAGTCGAACACGCCGATTGGCGCTTCACGCATGGCGGGCGCCACAGACGCTGCAGCCCGGATCGCGCTTGACCCGCAGTTCACGGAAGCGCGAGCCCAAGGCGTCGATCAGCAACAGCCGCCCCACCAGCGGCTCGCCAAAACCGACCAGCACCTTCAACGCCTCCAGCGCCTGCAAGCTGCCGACCAGACCGACCAGCGGCCCGACCACACCCGCTTCGCTGCACGTGAGCTCGGCTTCGCTGCCGTGTCCGTACAGGCAGTGATAGCAAGGGCTCTCGGCACGCCGTGAGTCGAACACCGACAGCTGCCCTTCCAGACGAATGGCCGCGCCGCTGACCAATGGCTTGCGCTCGGCAACACAGGCGGCGTTAACCGCCTCACGCGTAGAGAAATTGTCCGAGCAATCGAGCACCAGATCCACCGCCGCCACCGCTGCGGCGAGAGAATCCTCGTCCAGCGCCTGGCGATGGGCGATCAATTGAATTTCGGGATTGATCGCACCCAGGCGCTTGAGCGCCGAGTCGACCTTGGACATGCCGACACTGTCGGTGTCGTGAATGATCTGCCGTTGCAGGTTGGTCAGATCGACCGTGTCGAAATCCGCCAGATGCAACTCGCCGACGCCCGCTGCCGCCAGATACAACGCCACCGGCGCGCCGAGACCGCCAAGGCCGACGATCAGCACGCGGCTGGCCTTGAGCTTCAGTTGCCCGTCGATGTCGACGTGTTGCAGCAGAATCTGCCGGCTGTAGCGCAGCAATTCCTGATCATTCAGCACGGCAGGCGCCCCAGACTGATGCGTTGATGGCCGCCCAGATCGGTGCGGCTGTGGACTTCTTCAAAGCCACGAGTGAGCAGCAGGTCACGCACGGCTTCGGCCTGATCATAGCCGTGTTCGAGCATCAGCCAGCCGCCGGCTTCAAGATGATCCGGCGCCTGCGCAACAATCAGACGCAGATCATCGAGGCCATCTTCACCGGCGATCAGCGCACTGGCCGGTTCGAAGCGTACATCTCCCTCGACCAGATGCGGATCGGTGGCGGCAATGTACGGCGGGTTGCTGATGATCAGTTGAAAGCGCTGGCCTGCAAGTGCGCTGAACCAATGGCTGCTCAGCACCGTAGCGTTGTTCAGGTGCAGACGCTGGCGGTTGCGTTCGGCCAGGGCCACGGCTTCAAGCACACGATCGACGGCGGTGACTTTCCACGCCGGGCGTTCGCTGGCCAAAGCCAAAGCAATCGCACCACTGCCGGTGCCCAGATCGAGGACCTTGGCCGGGGTTGCCGGCAGCAGCTCAAGGGCTGCCTCTACCAAAAGTTCTGTATCGGGACGCGGGATCAGCGTGTGCGGCGCGACTTCCAGATCGAGTTTCCAGAAGCCCTGCTGGCCGAGAATGTAGGCCACCGGCTCGCCGCTACGCCGCCGTTGCAGATATTCGGCAAAGGTCAGCGCAGCCTCGCTCGGCACGATGCGCTCGGGCCAGGTGTGCAGGAAGCTGCGCGACTTGCCCAGTGCGGCGGCCAGGAGCAATTCAGCGTCCAGACGTGCAGTCGGCGAGTCCGGCAACTCAGCAGCGCGCAACAGGCTGGCGATGATGGTCATTTATTCACCTATCGCTGCGAGTTGGTCAGCCTGATATTCGGCCAGCAACGGCTCGATCACGGCTTCGACGCCACCGGCGAGAATTTCATCCAGGGAATACAGGGTCAGGTTGACGCGATGGTCGGTGACCCGGCCCTGAGCGTAGTTGTAGGTGCGGATACGCTCGGAACGATCGCCGGAGCCGACCAGCAACTTGCGCTCACTGGCAATCGCGTTGGCTGCCGCTGCGTTCTGCTGATCGTTGAGTTTCGCCGACAGCCACGCCATCGCCCGGGCACGGTTCTTGTGCTGGGAGCGTTCTTCCTGACACTCGACGACGGTGCCGGTCGGGATGTGGGTAATGCGGATCGCCGAGTCGGTGGTGTTGACGTGCTGACCGCCAGCGCCAGAGGAACGGTAGGTGTCGACACGCAGATCCGCCGGGTTGATCTCGATGGCTTCGCGCTCGTCCGGCTCGGGCAATACCGCTACGGTGCACGCCGACGTGTGGATCCGGCCCTGGGATTCGGTGGCGGGTACACGCTGTACACGGTGCGCGCCGGACTCGAATTTCAGTTTGCCGTAAACGTTGTCGCCTTCGATGCGCGCGATGACTTCTTTATAGCCACCGTGTTCGCCTTCGTTTTCCGAGAGGATTTCGACACGCCAGCCACGCCGCTCGGCATAACGCGAGTACATGCGGAACAGGTCGCCAGAGAAAATCGCCGCCTCGTCGCCACCGGTGCCGGCGCGAATTTCGAGGAAGACGTTGCGCCCGTCATTCGGATCTTTCGGCAGCAGCATGCGCTGCAGGTCGGATTCCAGCGTGACCAGCAACTCCTTGGCTTCGCGGACTTCTTCCACGGCCATTTCGCGCATGTCCGGGTCGTTGTCCTTGAGCAGCGCCTGCGCGCCTTCGAGATCGCTTTGTACGCCGAGCAGCTTTTTATACGCGGCCACTACCGGCTCGAGTTCGGCGTACTCCTTGGAATAGGCGCGGAATTTGGCCTGATCGGCAATGACTTCGCCGTCGCCGAGCAGCGCGGTCAGTTCCTCGAAACGGTCCTGGAGAATGTCCAGCTTGTTGAGCAGTGACGCTTTCATTGCGGTTTTTTATCCGAAAAACTATCCGGTGAGCCCTCAAGGGCAAAGAGTTCCTGGGCCATGGCCAGCGCATCGAGGCGGCCTTCGGCAGACAGCTTTTTCAACTGCACGCTGGGCGCATGCAAGAGTTTGTTGGTGAGGCCACGGGCCAATTGCCCGAGCACCTCTTCGGCGTTGCCGCCGTTGGCCAGCAGACGCAGGGCCTTTTGCAATTCTTCGTCACGCAGGCGTTCACTCTGTTGACGATAGGCCTTGAGCACATCGACCGCCGCCAGTTCGCGCAGGCGCACCATGAAATCGTCGGCGCCGACCGAGACCATTTCCTCCGCCGCTTGTGCAGCGCCCTGACGGCTCTTGAGGTTCTCGGCGACCACTTCGTGGAGATCATCGACGCTGTACAGGTAAACGTCGTCGAGTTCGCCGACTTCCGGCTCGATATCGCGCGGTACCGCAATGTCGACCATGAAGATCGGCTTGTGCTTGCGCAGCTTCAGCGCACTTTCCACCGCGCCCTTGCCAAGAATCGGCAACTGGCTGGCGGTCGAACTGATGACGATATCGCTGCGCACCAGCTCCGCCGGAATATCCGAGAGCAGCACCGCGTGAGCGCCGAATTGCTCGGCCAACTGACTGGCGCGCTCCAGCGTGCGGTTGGCGACGACGATGCGCTTGACTCCCAGCTCATGCAAATGGCGCGCGACCAGCGTAATCGTCTCACCGGCACCGATCAGCAGCGCCTGGCTGCGTTGCAGATCGCTGAAAATCTGTTTCGCCAGGCTCACCGCAGCAAACGCCACCGACACCGGGTTCTCGCCGATTGCAGTATCGGTACGCACCTGTTTGGCGGCATTGAACGTTGCCTGAAACAGCCGCCCCAGCAGCGGGCCGATGGTGCCGGCCTCGCGGGCCACGGCGTAGGCCGACTTCATCTGGCCGAGAATCTGCGGTTCGCCCAACACCAGCGAATCGAGCCCGGAGGCGACGCGCATCATGTGACGAACAGCCGCATCGTCTTCATGCACATAGGCACTGGCGCGCAGTTCGTCGAGGCTCAGATGGTGATAATCGGCCAGCCAGCGCAGCACGACATCGGCCGAGAGCTGATCCTGTTCTATATAAAGCTCACTGCGATTGCAGGTGGAGAGGATCGCGGCTTCGCGGCTGTCGGTCAGTCGGCAGAGCTGCTGCAAGGCCTCCACCAGCTGCTCAGGGGTAAAGGCCACGCGCTCGCGGACGTCTACTGAAGCAGTCTTGTGGTTAATACCGAGTGCAAGGAAGGCCATTCAAGGTCGCTGGTGGTGACGTGAAGCCGGCAATTGTCCTACTTCGAAAGATTCAGAACAACTACCGCTGACTATTGTCCCAATCGTCAGCCCCTATAATGGCCACAATTGAGTCTCGGTTATGTTTGGCCGAAGGCTTGTGTCATGATGATCCGACCGCAGGTTAGTCGTCCTCTTCCTATATGAATAGATCTTCCGCGTTGCTCCTCGCTTTTGTCTTCCTCAGCGGCTGCCAGACCATGGCGCCCGTTGCGCCGAACGGCACCTCGCCGGCCGAAGACACCACGCCCGCGCCTGAAAAGCCCAAGGTTTACAGCTCGTTCAGCGAGGAAACCGTGTTCAGCCTGCTGAGCGCCGAACTCGCCGGCCAGCGCAATCGTTTCGACATTGCTCTGGACAATTACGTGACCCAGGCGATCAACACCCAGGATCCGGGCGTCTCAGAGCGTGCTTTTCGCATCGCCGAGTATCTGGGCGCCGATCAACCGGCCCTCGACACCGCGCTGATCTGGGCGCGCAATGCTCCGGACGATCTCGAAGCGCAACGCGCCGCCGCCGTGCAACTGGCCCGCGCCGGGCGTTACGACGATTCCATGGTCTACATGGAGAAAGTCCTGCAGGGCAAGGGCGACACCCATTTCGACTTCCTCGCGCTGTCGGCCGCCGACACCGATCAGGAAACCCGCAACGGCCTGATGAAAAGCTTCGACCGTTTGCTGCAGCGTCACCCGAACAACAACCAGCTGATTTTCGGCAAGGCTCTGCTGTTGCAGCAGGACGGCGACAATCAAGGTGCGCTGACTCTGCTTGAAGACAATCCGCCGGAAGATGGCGAGATCGCTCCGATCCTGCTGCGCGCGCGCCTGCTTCAGTTACTCAACCGTGGCGACGACGCGCTGCCGCTGTTGCAGAAAAACATCAGGAAGTACCCGGAAGACAAACGCCTGCGCCTGACCTACGCGCGCATGCTGGTCGAACAGGACCGCATGGACGACGCCAAGGCCGAGTTCTCCACCCTTGTTCAGCAATACCCGGAAGACGATGAACTGCGTTACTCGCTGGCGCTGGTGTGCCTGGAAGCCAAGGCGTGGGATGAGGCCAAGGGCTATCTGGAAGACTTGATCGCTCGCGAAAGCCACGTCGATTCGGCGCACCTGAACCTCGGTCGGATTGCCGAAGAGCGCAACGACCCGCAAGGCGCGCTCATCGAATACGCCCAGGTCGGCCCGGGCAATGACTATCTGCCGGCACAGCTGCGTCAGGCCGATATCCTGATGAGCAACGGCAAGACCGCCGAAGCGCAGAGCAAACTGGCGGCCGAGCGTGACGAGCAGCCGGACTACGCAATCCAGCTTTACCTGATCGAATCGGAAAGCCTGTCGGCCAATAAACAGGACGACAAAGCCTGGAAAATCCTGCAACAAGCGCTGCAGAAATATCCGGACGATCTCAACCTGCTTTACACCCGGGCCATGCTCGCGGAAAAACGCAATGACCTGGCGCAGATGGAAAAAGACCTGCGCCTGATCATCAAGCGCGATCCGGACAATGCCATGGCGCTGAATGCGCTGGGCTACACCCTGTCCGATCGCACTACCCGTTACGCTGAAGCGAAAACGTTGATCGAGCAGGCGCACCAGATCAACCCGGAAGACCCGGCAGTTCTCGACAGCCTTGGCTGGGTGAACTACCGCTTGGGCAATCTGGATGATGCGGAGAAATACTTGCGCCAGGCGCTCGAGCGTTTTCCTGATCACGAAGTCGCCGCGCACCTTGGCGAAGTCCTCTGGGCCAAGGGCAATCAACGCGAAGCCAAACAAGTGTGGGGCAAGTTCCTCAAGGACCAACCCGACAGCACCATTCTGCGCAGCACCATCAAGCGCCTGACCGGATCCGAGACTCTTTAACCCATGTTTTTGCGCCACGTTATTATTTTCAGCTTCATCGCCCTGCTCGCCGGCTGCTCGGGGTTCGGCACTCGCGAGTCGGTCGAGGGCCACGGCAGCCCGGCCCAGTGGGCGGCTAACAAACAGCAACTGACCGGCCTCGATGGCTGGCAGATCGACGGCAAGATCGGCATCCGAGCGTCGAAGGATTCCGGCAGCGGCACGTTGTTCTGGTTGCAGCGGCAGGACTATTACGACATTCGCCTCTCCGGCCCGCTGGGTCGTGGCGCGGCACGCCTGACCGGGCGTCCGGGCAAGGTGTCGCTGGAAGTTGCCAACCAGGGCCGCTACGAATCGCAATCACCTGAAGCGCTGCTCGAAGAACAGCTCGGCTGGAAATTGCCGGTGTCGAATCTGGCCTGGTGGGTTCGTGGCCTGCCAGCTCCGGAAAGTAAAAGTCGTCTGAACCTGGACGCCGACAGTCGTCTGGCCAGCCTTGAGCAGGACGGCTGGAAAGTCGAATACACCGCCTACACCGAACAGAATGGTTATTGGCTGCCCGAACGCATCAAGCTGCACGGCACCGACCTCGACGTGACGCTGGTGATCAAGACCTGGCAACCGCGCAAATTGGGGCAATAACGCATGACCGCTGCACGCCTGACCCTGCCCTCGCCGGCCAAACTCAACTTGATGCTGCACATTCTCGGTCGCCGTGAAGACGGTTATCACGAGTTGCAGACGCTGTTTCAGTTCCTTGATTACGGCGATGAAATCACTTTCGCCGTGCGCGATGACGGCGTGATTCAACTGCACACCGAGTTCGCCGGCGTGCCCCACGACAGCAACCTGATCGTGCGCGCAGCGAAGATGTTGCAGCAACAGTCCGGCTGCGCGCTCGGCATCGACATCTGGATCGACAAAGTCCTGCCCATGGGCGGCGGCATCGGTGGCGGCAGTTCGAACGCGGCGACGACCCTGCTCGGTCTCAATCATCTTTGGCAACTGGGCTGGGATGAAGATCGCCTCGCCGCACTGGGCTTGTCACTCGGTGCCGATGTGCCGGTTTTCGTCCGCGGCCACGCGGCGTTTGCCGAGGGCGTCGGTGAGAAACTGACCCCGGTCGATCCCGAAGAACCGTGGTATCTGGTGCTCGTGCCGCAAGTCGCTGTTAGTACGGCAGAAATTTTTTCCGATCCTTTGTTGACACGTAACACACCGCCCATTAAAGTGCGCCCCGTTCCCGAGGGAAACAGTCGAAATGACTGTTTGCCGGTGGTAGCAAGGCGTTATCCAGAGGTACGTAACGCATTGGATTTGTTAGGTAAATTTACCGAAGCAAAGCTCACCGGAACTGGAAGTTGTGTGTTTGGGGGCTTCCCAAGCAAAGCTGAAGCTGATAAAGTCTCGGCCCTTCTGACAGAGACCCTTACAGGGTTTGTAGCGAAAGGAAGCAACGTTTCGATGTTGCATCGCAAGCTGCAAAGTCTGCTCTAAAGGAATCAAGTGCCCGGCACTTGAAAGCAACAGATACAGGGGCGTCGCCAAGCGGTAAGGCAGCAGGTTTTGATCCTGCCATGCGTTGGTTCGAATCCAGCCGCCCCTGCCATTTTCTCTACTCATCCAGGTTACCCTCAGCCTCTAGGTACTGCGCGTGTCCAAGATGATGGTCTTTACGGGGAATGCCAACCCCGATCTGGCTCGGCGTGTCGTACGTCAGCTGCATATCCCTCTCGGTGACATCTCTGTCGGCAAGTTTTCCGACGGTGAAATCACAGCCGAGATCAATGAAAACGTTCGCGGTAAAGACGTCTTCATTATTCAGCCGACTTGCGCTCCGACCAACGATAACCTGATGGAACTGGTAGTGATGGCTGATGCCTTCCGCCGCTCCTCGGCTACTCGTATCACTGCTGTTATTCCTTATTTTGGTTATGCCCGTCAGGATCGCCGTCCGCGTTCCGCACGTGTGGCTATCAGCGCGAAAGTCGTCGCTGACATGCTTACCGTAGTCGGCATCGACCGTGTCCTCACGGTTGATCTGCATGCTGACCAGATTCAGGGTTTCTTCGATATTCCGGTAGATAACATCTACGGCTCCCCGGTTCTGGTGGATGACATTGAAGATCAGCGCTTCGAAAACCTGATGATCGTGTCCCCGGACATTGGTGGCGTCGTGCGTGCACGGGCTGTTGCCAAGTCGCTGGGCGTCGATCTCGGGATCATCGACAAACGCCGTGAGAAAGCCAATCACTCTGAAGTGATGCATATCATCGGTGATGTCGAAGGGCGTACCTGTATTCTCGTCGATGACATGGTCGATACCGCCGGCACCCTGTGCCACGCGGCCAAGGCCCTGAAAGAGCATGGCGCAGCCAAGGTCTTTGCCTACTGCACACACCCTGTGCTGTCGGGCCGGGCCATCGAGAATATCGAAAATTCCGTGCTGGACGAGCTGGTGGTCACTAATACCATCCCGCTGTCCGCTGCAGCACAAGCCTGTGCACGTATCCGTCAACTGGATATCGCACCGGTTGTTGCCGAAGCGGTTCGCCGCATCAGCAATGAAGAATCGATCAGCGCGATGTTCCGTTAAGGGCCCTGCCCTTCACGAAATGTCTCGTTGACGAAAAGCGCCCCGCCCCGGCATTCCTGTCGGGGCGGGGCTTTTTGCCCATACCGTGTTCGGCGCTGGTCGCAAACGCCACTCGGTCATGGCTATTTTGGAGATACAAAATGAACGATTTTACTCTGAATGCTGAAGTGCGTTCCGACCTGGGAAAGGTGCGAGCCGCCGCCTGCGTCGTCTCGCAAGCCTGGTTCCAGCTGTAGTTTACGGTGGCGACAAAGCCCCTGAATCCATCAGCATGCTGGCCAAAGAAGTTGCCAAACTGCTCGAAAACGAAGCGGCTTACAGCCACATCATCGAGCTGAACGTTGGTGGCACCAAGCAGAACGTCATCATCAAGGCTCTGCAGCGTCACCCGGCCAAAGGCCACGTGATGCACGCTGACTTCGTACGCGTTGTCGCCGGCCAGAAACTGACCGCCATCGTGCCTGTGCACTTTGTTGGCGAAGAAGCTCCAGTCAAGAAAGGCGGCGAAGTTTCGCACGTTGTTGCCGAGATCGAAGTTTCCTGCCTGCCAAAAGATCTGCCTGAGTTCATCGAAGTCGACCTGTCGAAAGCAGAAATCGGCACCATCATTCACCTGTCGGACCTCAAAGCTCCTAAAGGTGTTGAGTTCGTTGCTCTGGCACACGGCGATGACAAGGCTGTTGCCAACGTCCACGCTCCACGTGTAGCTGCAGAACCTACCGAAGAAGGCGCAGCAGAGTAATTCACTCTGTCATGCCGGAGTGAGCAAGTAACATCGCGGACTGGAACGTAGCGAGAAAGCGGGCGAGAACGCGGAGTTTACATCCATGGTAAATGAGCATTTTTCGTCCACTTTCGCCGCTTTCCCTGATCGCGGCGATGTTATCCACCACTCCAAGGAAGGGCCCCTATCGTGACTGCCATCAAACTGATCGTTGGCCTGGGAAATCCAGGCGCTGAATACGAACAGACCCGGCATAACGCAGGGGCCCTTTTGTTGAGCGCATCGCCCACGCACAAAATGTGACTCTTGTGGCCGATCGCAAATATTTCGGCCTGACCGGGCGCTACTCGCATCAGGGTCAGGATGTTCGTCTGCTGATTCCCACCACCTACATGAACCGCAGCGGCCAGGCCGTGGCGGCACTCGCCGGTTTCTTCCGCATCAAGCCTGAAGAAATCCTCGTGGCGCATGACGAACTCGACTTGCCTCCGGGCGTTGCCAAGCTCAAGCAGGGCGGCGGCCATGGCGGTCACAACGGGTTGCGCGACATCATTGCGCAACTGGGCAATCAGAATACGTTCTACCGCCTGCGGCTTGGCATCGGCCACCCGGGCGTTGCCAGTATGGTTTCAAATTTCGTCCTGGGTCGTGCGCCACGCGCCGAACAGGAAAAACTCGATGCCAGCATCGACTTTGCCCTCGGCGTGCTGCCGGATATCCTCGCCGGGGAATGGAACCGCGCGATGAAAAACCTGCACAGCCAGAAGGCCTGACTTTTACCCGAGGGGAAACACCATGGGATTCAATTGCGGCATCGTCGGCCTGCCTAACGTCGGCAAGTCCACCCTGTTCAACGCCCTGACCAAATCCGGTATCGCGGCCGAGAACTTCCCCTTCTGCACCATCGAGCCGAACAGCGGCATCGTGCCGATGCCGGATCCGCGCCTGGAAGCTCTGGCAGCCATCGTCAATCCGAAGCGCATCCTGCCGACCACCATGGAATTCGTCGACATCGCCGGCCTCGTCGCTGGCGCCTCAAAAGGTGAAGGCCTGGGCAACAAGTTCCTGGCCAACATCCGCGAAACCGATGCTATCGCTCACGTGGTGCGCTGCTTCGAAGACGACAATGTGATTCACGTTTCCAACAGCGTCGACCCGAAACGCGACATCGAAATCATCGACCTGGAACTGATCTTCGCCGACCTCGACAGCTGCGAGAAGCAACTGCAGAAAGTCGCGCGCAACGCCAAGGGCGGTGACAAGGACGCCGTGGTTCAGAAGGCGCTGCTCGAGCAACTGATCGCGCACTTCACCGAAGCCAAGCCTGCACGCAGCCTGATGAAGAACATGAGCGCGGATGAGAAAGCCGTTATCAAGGGCTTCCACCTGCTGACCACCAAACCGGTCATGTACATCGCCAACGTTGCCGAAGACGGTTTCGAGAACAACCCGCACCTGGACGTGGTCAAGGCCATCGCCGAAGAAGAAGGCGCCATGGTCGTTCCGGTGTGCAACAAGATCGAAGCGGAAATCGCCGAGCTCGATGACGGCGAAGAGAAGGACATGTTCCTCGAGGCCCTGGGCCTGGAAGAGCCTGGCCTGAACCGCGTGATCCGCGCCGGCTACGAAATGCTGCACCTGCAGACCTACTTCACCGCCGGTGTCGAAGAAGTCCGCGCCTGGACCGTCAAGGTCGGTGCCACCGCACCACAGGCCGCTGGCGTGATCCACACCGACTTCGAAAAAGGCTTCATCCGTGCCGAAGTCATCGCCTACAACGACTTCATCCAGTACAAGGGCGAAGCCGGCGCCAAGGAAGCCGGCAAATGGCGCCTGGAAGGCAAGGATTACATCGTCAAGGACGGCGACGTGATGCACTTCCGTTTCAACGTCTAAGCAACAGCCGGGCAAGAAAAAGCCGCGTTTGATACGCGGCTTTTTTGTGCCTGAAATTCAGTGACTGCGTACATCTCCTGTGGGAGCGAGCCTGCTCGCGAATGCGGCGTGTCAGCTAAGCATTCGTCAACTGACCCACCCATTCGCGAGCAGGCTCGCTCCCACAGTTCGATTCGTCTAATCAGGCCTTTTTAGTACGCGGCAGGAAGATCGCCAACACACCAAACAACGGCAGGAACGAGCACAGGAAATACACGTACTCAATCCCGTGCACATCCGCCAGATGCCCGAGCAGCGCTGCGCCAATCCCGCCGAAACCAAACATCAGACCGAAGAAGATCCCGGCAATCATCCCGACATTACCCGGCACCAGTTCCTGCGCGTACACCACGATCGCTGAGAACGCCGAGGCGAGAATGAAGCCGATCACCACGCTGAGAATGCTGGTCCAGAACAGATCGACATGCGGCAGGATCAAGGTGAACGGCGCGACGCCGAGGATGGAAAACCAGATCACTGCCTTGCGTCCGATCTTGTCGCCAATCGGCCCGCCGAAGAACGTCCCCGCTGCCACTGCGCCCAGGAAAAGGAACAAGTGCAGCTGCGAGCTGGCCACCGACAGGTCGAACTTCTCGATCAGGTAGAAGGTGAAGTAGCTGGTGAAACTGGCCATGTAGAAATATTTGGAGAACACCAGCAGCCCTAGCACCACCAGCGCACAGGTCACCCTGCCCTTCGACAAGCCGTGCGTCGCCGCCTGGCCGGCCTTGAGCTTGAACAGGTTGAGGTGATTGGCGTACCAGCGGCTGATGCGGTACAGCACGAACAGCGCAAACACCGCGAACAGACCGAACCACGCCACATTGCCTTGGCCGAAGGGAATGATGATCGCTGCCGCCAGCAACGGGCCGAACGCGGAGCCGGCATTGCCGCCGACCTGAAAGGTCGATTGCGCCAGACCAAACCGGCCGCCCGAGGCCAGTCGCGCAACACGCGAGGCTTCCGGGTGAAAGGTTGACGAGCCAATGCCGATCAGCGCCGCCGCCAGCAGAATCAATGGGAAGCTGCCGACCACCGACATCATCAGAATGCCGATCAACGTACACACCGTGCCCGCCGGCAACAGCCACGGTTTGGGGTGGCGATCAGTGTGATAACCGACCCACGGCTGCAACAGCGACGCGGTCAACTGGAAGGTCAAGGTGATCAGGCCGACCTGGGTGAAGGTCAGGCCATAATTGGCTTTGAGCATCGGGTAGATCGACGGCAGCACCGACTGGATCAGGTCATTGATCAGATGCGCCAGCGCCACCGCGCCGATGATGCGCATCACCAAGGGGCTGCTTTGCGGAGCAGCGGTCGCCGAGGCAGCGGCGGTCTGAACGTTGCTGATAGCCATGGAAAATTCCGGACAGCAGATGGGTGCCCGCAGGCAGGTGCGCCAATGTGCCATTTTTCGGTGCGCTCGCGCTATCCCCTTAGGCAGCTAACTAACTGACTGGTCGTCGAGCGAACGGTGATAGCGCAACGCCATGGTCTGAATCTTGCCTTGCTTCTGCCCTTGAACACGATCGCCTTACAAAGGCGCTCGACAATGGGAAGTTTCGCTACAGAGCCGGCCTACAGAGCGGGCATGGGTGAACTTTCGAGGCCTTTTAGAGGGCACAGGTCGCAGCCGCAAGGTTCGCGATGCACGCCAATGGTGCGTGGTGTCCAGAGGAGTCATGAGGCATGCAGGCTTTCCTTTCACCGGGGATCAAATTGCTGGGGCGGTTTGGCTTCGCAGGTAAATTCCAATTATTGTTTCTGCTGTTCATTCTGCCGCTGGCCGGCAGCCTGTTGATGATCGGCCATGACTATCGCGAGAAGCTCAATCTGATCTCCGGCGAACGTGCCGGTGTGCGTCAATTGCTCGCGCTGGATGCGCTGGACAACCTGCTCGCCGCGCAACGCGACCGCGCCGCCCGCTGGCGCGCCACCGAGACCAATCGTCAGCCGACACCGGCCACCCTCGCCGCCATGGCTGCCTTCGATGGCGTGCAACCGGCGGTGCTGCAAGCCACCACCGAGCTGGGCAATGCCCTGAACCAGCAAGGCGCCGACGGCGCAATCCTCGAGCGCTATCAGGCGCTGCAAACCGCACTCAATGGTCTGGATTCGAAAAGTCTCAGCAGCGTTGGCTGGTGGCCGGACGGTTACGACCGCTTCACCAATGCCCTGGGCGCGCTGCAAGCCTTGCGCGAACAGATTGTCATGGACAATCGCCTGACTCTCGCACCGTGGCTGGAAACCTACCTGCTGACGCACATTTCCACGCAACACGCACCGGACCTGATCGAGCGGGTCGGCCGTCTCGCCGCGGTCGGCCAGGCTTCGGTGGTCTCCGGGCAGTTCACCCTGCAGAGCCGCTTGCAGTTGCGCGACCTGCGCAGCCGCATCGGCGACGCCCGCGAGCAACTGGTGAAAACCGCCGGCCTGCTGGAGGCGCGTCTGCCAGCCGAACTGCAAGCCTGGGCCGGTCAGTATCACGACAGCCTGAAACACCTCGACAGCGGCCTGAAAGTCCTCGACGACGGTGTGTTTGGCGGCAGCATCAACCTCAAGCCAGAGGACTTCGAACGCAGCCTCGACGCGCTGCTCACCGACCTCGCGTCCCTGCGCCAGCAATCCCTGGTGGCGCTGGATCAGCGGCTCGATGCTTATTACAGCTCGGCGATTCGCCAGTTCATTCTTGTCGCTGCAATCTTCGGTTGCTTGCTGTTGGCCGCGTTATACCTGTTTGTCTGCCTGCAAGCCTCGATCCGCCGCAGCGCCAGCGGCATCACCCTACTCGCCGAAGCTTTGCGCGACGGCAACCTGAGCCTGCAAGTGCCGGTGGTGGGGCGCGATGAGCTGGCAGCGATCAGCACCGCGCTCAACGTCGCCGTGGTGCAACTGCGCAGCAGCATGCTCGGCGTCGACCACGAGACCTCGCAGTTGAGCAACGCGGTACGCAGCCTCAACCAACACTCCAGCGGCGCCCTGAGCGAAGTCGAGGCGCAGCAGTTGCAGATCAGCCAGATTGCCGCTGCCGCCACGCAATTGGCCGCCACCTCGCAAGGCGTCGCGCAGAGTTGCGAACAGGCCTCCGGCAGCGCCCAGCACACCCGGCGCATCGCCGCCGACAGCAGCCGCGACAGCCAACGCACCACGGCCAGCATTCAGCAGCTCAATCAGCGCCTGAACGACACCGCCGCCGCGCTTGGCCGGGTCAGCGAGCAAGGCCAGCAGATTCAACTGGTCGTGGACACCATTCGCGGCGTCGCCGAGCAGACCAACCTGCTCGCACTCAACGCCGCCATCGAAGCCGCCCGCGCCGGCGAACAGGGTCGCGGTTTTGCCGTGGTCGCCGACGAGGTGCGCAGCCTCTCGCAACGCACGCAATCGTCCACCGCGCAGATCGCCGGCACTGTCGACAGCCTGCGCGCCACGGTCAACGAAGCGGTGAGCCTGATGGAAGCCGCCTGCGGCCAGGCGCAATCGGATGCCGAAGCGGTCACCGGACTCGGAGAGCGCCTGGGAGAAATCGCCAGCGCCGTACAGAGTGTCACCGACACCCTGGCGCAAATCGCCACGGCGGTTGAAGAACAGGCCAGCACCGCCGACGAAGTCAGCGGCAATATCCAGCAGGTCGACCAAGCGGCGGTGCGTTTGCTTGAAGGCGCACGCGCGGTTAACCTCGCGGCGGACACCTTGAGCCAGGGCAGCGAGGCCCTGAGCGCCAATACCGCCAGATTCCAACTGCGCTGACGCCCTCCCCGGCCCCGATTTTCGGGGCTGGAGGATAAGCGGTTGAAAACAGGAAGAAATATTTTCGATTTACGCTTGACGCTTTGCCATTTCAGGGGAATAATGCGCGCCACTTGGCTACATAGCTCAGTTGGTTAGAGCATAGCATTCATAATGCTGGGGTCCGGGGTTCAAGTCCCTGTGTAGCCACCAAGTACTAAAAACGGCTTACCGAAAGGTAGGCCGTTTTTTTATGCCTGCAATAATTCCCCTCCGGTTCCCCACCCACAGAAGGTCTATCTTCAGCCCTTTCGATTGATCAGTGGGCTCGCAGCCGCTCATCCGTCAGACTTTCTTACAGTTTGCACTGCGCCTTTTTTCATATAAGCCACATATCAAATTCAAGATAATGCCTTCCTCCCAACCAGGCTTTTAGCCAGGTATTACGAGCCCCGCCCGCCATAAAACTTTAGATAATCAAGAGCGCTATATGAGAAAAAACGCCGCTATTCTTTGAGGGTTAGCGGCGTTTTTCCTACGCAACTGGCGTTGCGGCTGTACTTGGACGATTCATCTATTCCGCTGTAATCACCAGACACCCTTTCATCACACGCACTTTGACGTTCTCGTTCACCTCGAATCCTGCCTGCCGTAGCCACAGGCCGCGCAGTCTGATCCAGGGTACGGGTTTGGCGAGGCTGTAGGTTTTTTCCTTGGTGTGGACCGGGTAAAAATCAGCGGCGATTTTCAACCGGCGTTCAGTGATGGGGGTTGATGTCGTATGATTGGCTTTAGCCATGATTAGCTCCTGTTTAGCTGCTTGTGGTTAGCGGGGCCTGGGTGTTCGCGCACCTTGGTTCCGCGTTCTTTGGGTTACTTCAAACTTCTTTTTCTTCGTTGCTTGTTTTGCTCGCTGCCTGTGCGATCAGCGCGTCAAGCATCTGCGCAATTACCTTCTGTTGGACCTTCGAAAGCTCATTGATGGACTGCAGCCGTCGATACCACGTCGAGGTCAAGCTGCGCCTGGTCGTCTCCGTGTACGAGGGAACCCCGAGCAGGTCTTCAACGGGAACGCGAAGCGCAAATGCCATCTTCACCAGTGTCGTGACCGGCATGCTGCGCGTGCCCTCCTCGTAACCCTGAAAGGTCTGCCGGGAAAGACCTAAAGCCCTTGCAAACCGCGTCTGTGTGATCTCGTGCACCGTGCGTAAATGTGCAATGCGACTGCCCAACGCCACCAGAAAATCACGATCCTCATTGGAAATGCTCATGACAGCGGCCAACTGAAAATAAAATCGAATGGCAACGGACTCATCCTCTTCATCTGATATCCATCCTGGAAAAACTACAGAAACCATCCTCAGGCAACGCCGCGTAGGCTGTCGACCTGAAAGTTCTGTAGGAGAAATGTACGAAAATTACTCCAGCCGGGGCGAAGAACCACAACCAAAGACACCATTGATTCAACTGAATCCATCGCAACCAACCGGGTTTGGAACGCACCGTCGAGGACGATTGACATAGCACCAAATCCCCACCGGTTTGCACCCCGCCCGCCCGCTCGATAAAGTCCCCCAAGACTTCTACCCCACGGACGGAGAGCCCGCGTGTTTCCAGCCCAGCCTTTGAAGCGCTTTCGCCTGCCAGCCCTGACACTGCTTGTCAGCGCTCTGACCCTCACCGCATGCAACGCCCCGCCCTCTTCTTCGTTGCCGCTGGCACCGGAAGCTGCATCCGGCTATCGCACTGATCTGCAAACCCGTCACGCCAACAGGCACATGGCCGCTGCTGCCAATCCACTCGCGGCCGAAGCCGGGCGGGAGATGTTGCGTGAGGGTGGTTCGGCGATTGATGCGGCGATTGCGATGCAGGCGGTGTTGACGCTGGTTGAGCCGCAGTCTTCCGGGATCGGTGGCGGGGCGATGATTGTGTTGTGGGATGGCAAGCAGGTGCGCACCTATGACGGCCGCGAAACGGCGCCGGCCGGGGCCACCGAGAAGCTGTTCCTGAAGGCTGACGGTAAACCGATGGCCTTTACGCAAGCGCAGATCGGCGGGCGCTCGGTCGGTACGCCCGGGGTATTGCGCGCGCTGGAGCTGGCGCATCGGCAGCATGGTCGCTTGCCATGGGCGAAGCTGTTTGAGCCGGCGATCAAACTGGCCGAGCAAGGCTTTGCAATTTCCCCGCGTCTGCATTCGCTGCTGACTGCCGATCCACTGATACGCCAGTCGCCAGACATGGCTGCGTACTTCCTGAATGAGGATGGCAGCGTCAAAGCCGTCGGCACGCGCCTGCACAACCCGAAGTTGGCCGCCGTATTCAAACGTATCGCCAGCGAAGGTGCCGATGCCCTGTACAAAGGTCAGATCGCCGAAGAGATCGTCGCCAAGGTTCAACAGCACGCCAACCCCGGCAGCCTGTCGCTGAACGATTTGCAGCGTTATCAGGCCAAGGAGCGCGCGCCGCTGTGTACCGACTACAAGCGTTGGCAGGTCTGCGGCATGCCGCCACCGTCGTCGGGCGGGATCGCCGTGGCACAGATTCTCGGCACGTTGCAGGCGCTGGAGACTCGCGATCCACGCCTGTCGCTGACCCCGCTCAAACCAGTGAACAGCAATAAGCCGGCCGGCATCGAACCGGCGCCGCAAGCGGTGCATCTGATCGCCGAGGCTGAACGTCTGGCCTATGCCGACCGTGCGCAATACGTGGCCGACACCGACTTCGTCCCGGTGCCGGTCAAAGGTCTGCTCGATCCTGCCTATCTGGCCAGCCGCGCCAGCCTGATCGGCGAGCGCAGCATGGGCAGCGCCAAACCGGGCACACCGCCGGGCGTACAGGTTGCCTACGCACCGGACCGCTCGCCGTTGCGCATCTCGACCTCGCAAGTGGTCGCGGTGGATGATCTCGGCGGCGCCGTGTCGATGACCACCACCATCGAAGCCGCGTTCGGCTCGCACCTGATGGTTCAAGGTTTTCTGCTGAACAACCAGATGACCGACTTCTCGTTCATCCCCGAAGAGAACGGGCAGAAAGTCGCGAACCGCGTCGAACCGGGCAAACGCCCACGCTCGTCGATGGCGCCGACGCTGATCTTTGATCGCAACACTGGCGAATTCGTCGCCACGGTCGGCTCACCCGGCGGCTCGCAAATCATCGAATACGTGGCGAAAACCACCATCGGCCTGCTCGACTGGAACCTCGATGCACAAAGTGCGATCAACCTGCCCAACTTCGGCAGCCGCAATGGCCCCACCGAACTGGAACAGGGACAGTTCAGCCCGGCGCTGATTCAGGCACTCAAGGACAAGGGCCACGCGGTCAGCGAAATCGACATGACCAGCGGTACCCAGGCGATCGTGCGGGTGAAGGATGCGCAGGGCAAAGCGACATTGACGGGGGTGCCGATCCTCGGCGTGAGGGAGAAGCGTTGGGGGACTGAAACACTGCATTGAAAAAGGCCTGCCGAGCAGCAGGCCTTCTCCTGGAGTAAATCAGACCGCCAACGTCTTGCCATCCACCCCATCCCCAATCGTCAGAAAATGCCCGCCCGCAACGTGATGCAGCGTGCGCAATCCATCCTGCCCTTCGAAATGCCAGCGGCCGTCGCTGAACACTCGCTCGTCGGCCTGGGCGGCGATGACTTCGGCGAGGAACAGGTCGTATTGCTCGTGATTGCGCGGCTCCGGCAACAGGCGGCATTCGAGCCAGGCGACACAGCCGTCGAGCAGCGGCGCTTCAACCTGTTCGCCAGCGAAGGTTTGCAGACCGTACGCCTGAAACTTGTCCTGACCCTGGGCGCGGGTGATTTCCAGGCCGGAGGTGTTGCCGACGGTTTGCACGATATCGGCCTGATTGACGCAAGGCACGTTCAGCACAAAGGTGCCCGAGGCTTCGAGCAACTGGCGGGTCCAGGTGGATTTGTCGAGGACGACGGCGACTTTCGGCGGCTCGAAATCCAGCGGCATGGCCCATGCGGCGGCCATGATGTTGCGTTGGCCGTCGTGAGCGGCGCTGACCAGCACGGTCGGCCCGTGGTTGAGCAGGCGGTAGGCTTTGTTCAGAGGCACCGGACGGCGGTGGGAGGCGCTCATGGGATCTGCTCCGGAGGAAAAGGAGCCGATTGTAGCGCTGCCACTGGAGAAACACAGAACCTGTGGGAGCGAGCCTGCTCGCGAAAGCGGTGTATCAGCCAACATTAACGTTAAATGTTGAATCGCCTTCGCGAGCAGGCTCGCTCCCACACTTGGTCAGTGTCGATCAGTGAGAAAGCTGATTGGCAAACTGCCCCACCGCATCCACCACTTTCTGCGCACCGTCCTGAATCTCGACAATCACCGTGCCTGCCTCCGCCGCCAGCGCCAGGCCCTGTTCAGCCTGGAGCTTGCCGTCGGTCATCAGCGTCACGGCATTGCGGGCCATTTCCTGATTCTGCCGTACCACGCCAACGATTTCATCGGTCGCCTGGCTGGTGCGCGAGGCCAGTTGCCGGACCTCGTCCGCGACCACGGCAAAACCACGGCCCTGCTCGCCGGCGCGAGCGGCTTCGATGGCGGCGTTGAGCGCCAGCAGGTTGGTCTGTTCGGCAATGCCGCTGATGGTTTTGACGATGGTGCCGATCACCAGCGACTGCTCGTTCAGCGCCTCGATACCTTCGCCGGCGGCTTGCATGTGCCGCGACAAATCACGCATCACATTCACCGCTTCGGTGACGACCGTGGTGCCCCGTTGCGCGGTGCTGTCGGTTTGTTGCGAAGTGCTGTAAGCGATGCTGGCCGCGTCGGCAACCGCCTGCTCGCGGTTGACCTGATCAGTAATCACCGTGGCGAACTTCACCACTTTGTACAGTTTGTCGTTGGCATCAACCACCGGGTTGTAGGACGCTTCCAGCCACACCGTACGACCATGGCTGTCGATACGCTTGAAGCGGCCAGCGACGAACTCACCGCTGTTCAAGCGCCGCCAGAAGTTCTGGTACTCGGCGCTGTTGTACTCATCCGGGGCGCAGAACGTGCGGTGATGTTTGCCTTTGATCTGCGCCAGGCTGTAACCCATGCCGTTGAGGAAGCGATCATTGGCGCTGAGCACATTGCCGTTGAGGTCGAACTCGATCACGGCGGTAGAGCGCACCAGCGCGCCGATCAGGTTCTCATGCTCGCGGGAGGCTTCGATGGTGCGGGTCAGGTCGCTGGCGTAGAAGGAGATGTGTCTGATCCGGCCATCGGACGAGCGCACCGGTTGCACGATGGAACGCAGCCACGCCTCGTCGCCATTGCCGCGCAACAGGCGCACGGCGCCGGCAAAATGCTCGCCACGGCTCATCGAGTTTTTGAAGCGCTGATGGAATTCGTCGGTTTTGACGTGGGCCGGCACGATGTCTTCAATTGCCCGGCCGACCAGGTCCTGGCTCTTGTAGAGCATTTCATCGAGAAAATTCTGGTTGACCGAACGAATCCGCCCGTCGGGCTCAAGGGTCAGCGCGAGCATTTCGCTTTCCAGGCTTTCCTTCACTTGTACAAGGCTGGAGAGTTCTTCGCGCAGAGCGGCCAGCTCTTGTTTCAAGCGTTTATTGAACATGGGAAAGCACCGATGGCAGGGTAGTTAGCGGATACAACCTAGCCATCGGCCTTGCGCAGCTTTTCTGAAGCCAGCTTCAGACCCGTCAGTCGAAAATAATCCGGCGCTTGCGGTTCAGGCAGCGCCGGCAGCCTGACACGGTCCGGTACGTGGCATGCGCGCACCGAAATACGCCGCCGTCACAATCCCCACCGCGCCCATCACTGCACAGAAGAACACGCAGATCCATGGGCTCCACGGCATCAGACCAATCAGCAACAGCGGCGTGATACTTGCCCACGCCGCGTACGCAATGTTGTAGGTGAAGGAAATGCCCGACACGCGAATCCGCGCCGGGAACAACCCGACCATCACCGAAGGCACCGCACCCACTACCCCACAAGCGAGACCGGCGACCGCATAGGCCATGCCGATCCAATGGCCGCCCATGATCAGACAGCCATACAACACGCCAATGCCCAGCGGCAGCAACAGGCTGTAGAGCATGACCGTGCGCCAGGCGCCGATGCGGTCGACCAGCAGACCGGCGATCACGCAGCCGATATTCAGAAAAACGATGCCCAAGGCACTGAGGCCGAAGGTGTGGCTGGCGGTCATGCCGAAGGTTTTCTGCATCATGGTCGGGGTGATGACCACGAAGACCACCACCGCCGAGGTGAGTACGCAGGTGAGCAACATGGCCGGGAGCATGGCCAGACGATGTTCACGCAACACCGTGCGCAGCGGCAGTTCGACTCGCGCCTCGCGTTGCGCCTCCATGGCCATGAACACCGGGGTTTCGCTGAGCCAGCGGCGCAGATAAACGCCCACCACGCCGAACACGCCACCGAGCAGAAACGGATAGCGCCAGGCGTAATCGAGAATTTCGGCAGGCGTGAAAACCTGCGCCAGGAAGGTCGCCGTGAGTGCGCCGATCAAGTAACCGAAGGTCAGGCCGGCCTGCAGAAATCCCAAGGCGTAACCACGATGGCCGACAGGCGCATGCTCGGCGACAAACACCCAGGCACTCGGCACTTCACCACCCACCGCCGCCCCTTGCAGGATGCGCAGCGCCAGCAACAGCAAGGGTGCGAAATAGCCGATCTGTGCGTAGGTCGGCATGATCCCGATCAGCAGGCACGGCAGGGCCATCATCAGGATGCTCAGGCTGAACACCTTTTTGCGGCCCAGACGGTCGGCGAAATGGGCCATCAGAATCCCGCCCAGCGGCCGCGCCAGATAACCGGTGACGAAGATGCCGAAACTCTGCAGCAAACGCAGCCACTCGGGCATTTCCGGCGGGAAGAACAGCTGGCTCAGGGTCAGCGCGAAGAACACGAAAATGATGAAATCGTAGATTTCCAGCGCCCCGCCGAGCGCCGCAAGGCCGAGGGTCTTGTAGTCGGCACGGCTGAATGGCGCCGGTCGGGCTGGAGAATTGGCAGTCATGACAAAGAACTCAGGCATCGGCAAAAACCAAGGCGCTCATGGTCTACGCAAAAGCGCGGATCGACAACCCGTCAGACCATAGTCTCGGTTTGCGAAAACCTGCTCAACAAAAGGGCGGCGCTTGATTTACTGTTAGTGCCTGTCTGCTGGGCCACAGCTTACAAACCACCATCAATCCCTGTGGGAGCGAGCTTGCTCGCGAAGAGGCCGGTATATTCAACATCACTGTTGACTGACCTGACGCCTTCGCGAGCAAGCTCGCTCCCACAAGGGCGCTGACCATGTTGAGATTGTGGCCAGAGATCAAAATAACCATAAAAAATCCGAGGTACTTCCCGTGGCCGTTGATATCGAAGATAGCCGCTCCGCGCGCTTTGCCCTGCGCTGTTCCAGTTTTGCCGAACGCTGGTTTCCCGACTCCTGGGTGTTCGCCGCGTTGGCCGTCATCATCGTTGCGCTGGCCACGTTGGCCATGGGCGCCAAACCCACCGCTGCAGCGATGGCCTTCGGCGACGGGTTCTGGAGCCTGATCCCGTTCACCATGCAGATGGCCTTCGTGGTGATCGGCGGTTATGTCGTCGCCAGCTCTCCGCCCGCAGTCAAACTGATCGACAAACTGGCACGCATCCCGAAGAACGGCCGCTCCGCCGTGGCCTGGGTGGCGTTGATCTCGATGGTCGCATCGCTGCTCAATTGGGGTCTGTCGCTGGTATTCGGCGGACTGCTGGTACGCGCCCTCGCCCGCCGCACCGACCTGAAAATGGATTATCGCGCCGCAGGCGCTGCGGCGTATCTGGGCCTCGGTGCGGTGTGGGCGCTGGGCTTGTCATCGTCGGCCGCCCAGTTGCAGGCCAACCCCGGCAGCCTGCCGCCGTCGATCCTGTCGATCACCGGCGTGATCCCGTTCACCGAAACCATTTTTCTCTGGCAGTCCGGGGTCATGCTGCTGGCACTGATCGTGATTTCGATCATCATCGCCTACGCCACCGCCCCGGGGCCGAACTCGGCACGCGACGCCAAGGCCTGTGGCATCGACCCGGCGTTCAATCTGCCACCGCTGCAACCGCGCACTCGCCCCGGCGAATGGCTGGAACACAGCCCGTTGCTGATCATCGTGCTGGTACTGCTGGCGGCGGGATGGCTGTTTCACGAGTTCTCGACCAAACCGGCGATCACTGCGATTTCCGGCCTGAACACCTACAACTTCCTGTTCATCATGCTCGGCGCGCTGTTGCACTGGCGCCCGCGCAGCTTCCTCGATGCGGTGGCCCGTGCGGTGCCAACCACCACTGGCGTGTTGATCCAGTTTCCGCTGTACGGCTCGATCGCCGCGCTGATGACCACAGTCAAAGGCGCCGATGCGCAAACCCTCGCGCATCACATTTCGACTTTCTTCGTCAGCATCGCCTCCCACGACACCTATGCGCTGCTGATGGGCGTGTATTCGGCGATTCTCGGGTTCTTCATACCGTCCGGCGGCGGCAAGTGGATTATCGAAGCGCCCTACGTGATGCAAGTCGCCAATGACCTGCAATACCACCTCGGCTGGGCAGTGCAGATCTACAACGCCGCCGAAGCTCTGCCGAACCTGATCAACCCGTTCTATATGCTGCCGCTGCTGGGCGTGCTCGGGTTGAAGGCGCGGGACCTGATCGGTTTCTCGTTCGTGCAACTGCTGGTGCACACGCCGCTGGTGCTGCTGTTGTTGTGGGCGTTGGGGACGACATTGGCGTATACGCCGCCGGTGATGCCGTAGGTAGACTTTAATTCGCCTGTCTGCGGACAGGCGTATTCAACCTTGAGCGGTCGGAAGGGACTTCAACAGTGCAGGCAACGCAACCTGAACGGTTTCCCAGACAACGTCCAGATTGATATCGAAATAACCGTGAGCAATTCGATTACGCATCCCACGCATGCTGCGCCACGGCACCTGCGCGTTTTCAACAGTGAACTCAGGGTAACGATCCATGATCTTGGTCGCTGCCTCTCCAATGATGATCAGGCTCATGATCACCGCTTGTTGCGTTCTCTTATCTTCAGCGAATTCATCTTTGTTCAGGCCCTCGACGAAGATAAGCGCATCGCTCGCGGCCTGACGAATATGTTCAAGATAATCATCTCGCCGGTTCTCGTTCATACGGGTCGCGCCTGATCAAGCACCTGCTGACGAAATTTCACTGGCAGGTCGCCGGGGGTCAGCACCTCGACCGCAACACCCAACAGGTCTTCAAGCTCAACCTGAAGTCCGCCCAGATCAAAAAGCGTCGTGCCGGGCAGCGGGTCAACCAGCAGATCGAGATCGCTACCGTCCAGATCCGTCCCCAGCAATGCTGAACCAAATACACGCGGGTTGGCCACACGAAAGCGCCTGATGACTTCGCGGACGGCGGACCTTTGCATGTCGAGAGCAGTAGAAGGCTTCATGACTCACCCTTGGAAAATTCGATGTCGCTGCAGTCTAGCAGTGCGGACGCGCACCAGGCAGCGTGCTTGTTGGCACAGCCGTAACAATATGTGCGCTGCTTGGGTAATACCGCATTCAGGCAAGAATCCATACTCAACCGCTTTTCTGTCAAACACCGCTGATCCACTATGAAGCGCCCCCAAACTCGAGGGGAACCCACGCTGAAAAGGATCTGAGCATGTTCAAACTCGCAGGACTTACCCTCGTTGCACTGACGCTAAGCGCCGCCGTCCACGCCGATGTCGACGTGAAACTGGGCAGCACCGAGCGCGTCACCCGCCTCTTCGCCTACCCCAACAATTGCAGCGTGATCTGCTTTCGCAACTGGACGCTGGAGCAGACCGTCGCTCATTACCTGAGCCAGAGTGTGCAACGCGACGGTTATGCCAACGCCAAGGTGCTGGTGAAAACCGACAACGATCAGCTCTACGCCGAGATCAGCGGTGTCCCCGACGGCTACGACAAGCCGCTGTCGGCGTTGCTCGACGCCGGCGATCTGGCTTATGCCGGCGCCAGCAAGCTCAATGCCGATGGCAAATGGGCCTATAGCTGGTATCTGTTCCTGCCGCTGGGCATGGCGCTGGAAAACCGCAAAACTGTCGAGCTACTGCACTTCCCGCCGGATTATTCGCTGACGCAGGCGCAGGACTATTTGCGCTCGAATACTACCGATCGCTGGGCAACCTTGCTGACCGATAACGGCATCCCCGCCGAGCAGACGCCGGCTTACCAGACCATCATCGACATCGCGCCGATCGCCGCACCATCCAATGCCGGCGGGGATCTGGAGGACGTCTACGACTACTTCAAGGATTACCAGACCACACTGGTCAAGCAGTTCAGCCAGACCGCCAGCGGCACGACGCTGCCGATGGTTGCGTTCGGGGCGCCAGTGCGCAACTGGATCAAGGAACAATATGGACCGACGGTTGGCGTTTTGGGGCTGGCGAGCATCAGTCCGAGCGAAGGGGTGAGTGTGCCGGTGCTCGGCTCGAATCATCCGAGTTACATCTGGTACGCCGCCGACCCGAAGAGCTACACCGGCGACGATGCCCAGGCCAAGGCAGACGCGGCGGGCCTGAAAGTCATGGGCCAGGATTTGAGTGCTGCCTGCTGGCAGGCGGCGATGGGCAGCAAACCGGGCAGCGATGCCAAGACCACGCTGAACAGTTGCACGCAAACATGGCAGGTGACGCAAAAGGTCAAAACCTGCGAGTTGTTCTACACCTCGATCCGCGATCTCAGCGCCGAAGAAGCGGCTGCCAAGTGCGCCACGCCACGGGTAAAGACACAACTGCAGCAGTTGAAAGCGCCCTTGCCTGCGGCCGCTGTGCCCGCACCCGCTCTGTAGTCGCTGCCGGAGCCCCCGTGTCAGCCAATGCTGACGCGGGATAACGGTGATCGCGCCTGTCAGGTTTGACAGTAGACCGGTAGCTTCAAATACGCGAGGCTTGGATCCAATCATGTCCCGCAGACGAGGCATGGGCACAACCCGGAGGCAACACTTACCAACAAGGATCGTTATGAACAACCAAGCCATGGGCCGGCATCCGCCCCGCGACACCGAAGGCATCTATCCCTTCGCCGGACTTCCCGTGCGGCTGGGCTTTCCATCCTGCGACGACTTCCAGATCATCCACAACGAACGAGGCGTTGCCGCGGCAGTGGTCGCGCGCCGCGAATTTCTGCGTATCAGCCGAATGTGTCGGGTATCAGGGCAATTGCTGCCCTACCGCGGTCGACAGACCCGTCAGTTGCAAACCGGTATCCATGTTTACGATCCGCGCTTTTGCGGAGTGCTGGAACACGCCTGCGACCCGAATGCCTTTCTCGACATGAGCGAACTGTGGCTGTGGGCCTTGAAGGATATCCATAGCGGCGAGCGCCTGAGCATCGATTACGCATCGACCGAAGACAAACTGCTGCACCAGTTCGCCTGCGATTGCGGCTCGCCGCGCTGCCGTGGCTGGATCACCGGTTACGATGAGCACCCCACGCCTGAAGGCCAGCACTTTTACAGCGCTGGCGTCACGCGGGGCGGGGTTGAGAGCGACGGTTACGGCGCGCCGACCGGGCGCAGACGATATTGCGGCGGCAATTGCTCGAAACCACTGATGGTGGTGTTCAGACTTTTCCAGCGGCCATCCTTGATCCCGTAGATGCAGCCGTGGATCGACAGCGGCTGTCCGCGATGCCAGGCGTTCTGGATGATGCTGGTGTGCGCGACGTTGGCCACTTGCTGGATCACGTTGAGTTCGCACATGCGGTCGACCTGCTCTTCTTCGGTCGCCAGCTTGGCCAGCTCTTCGCGTTTCTCGTAGTACAGATCGCGGATCGACCGCAGCCAGCCGTCGATCAAGCCGAACTGACGATCCTGCATCGAAGCACGCACGCCGCCGCAGCCGTAGTGGCCGGTGACGAGGATGTGTTTGACCTTGAGCACATCAACCGCGTACTGGATCACCGACAGGCAATTGAGGTCTGTGTGCAGCACGACATTGGCGACATTGCGGTGTACGAACAGATCGCCCGGCAGCATGCCGACGATTTCGTTGGCCGGTACGCGTGCGTCGGAGCAGCCGATCCAGAGATATTCCGGGGTCTGCTGGCGCGCCAGTTTGGCGAAGAAGTCCGGGTCTTCCTTGGTGATCGCGTCAGCCCAACGCTCGTTGTTATCAATCAGGTCTTGTAGATCGTGCATGGATAAGGCCTCAAGAAAGATGCGCAGGTTTGATAGACGACCACCCGTCGAAGTCACGCCACCAGCGCAAAGTGTTTCCGTTGGAATTCTCGCGCGCCCGGTGAGTCCACTCAGTAAGGCCCACACTATGAGGAATTGCCATGACTGATTCACGACGCCCTTATGATGCGGTGCAACCGGAACCCATCGATGATAACGAAGACCGCATGGGCTCGGTGCACGAGCTGGATTTTGACGACGAAGAACCCAGTGCGAAAATCGGTGATGAGCTGCCCGAGCGCGAACGCGACCAGTTGATGCCGGCTGAGCGGGTGCGTGAGGCGGGTATGACCGGGGCTTCGGTAGATGATCATCAGCCGACCGACGATGACCTGAGCCCGGAAACGTTGATTCGCGAGGACGGCGCGCGCGATGCCGATGAAATCGGCGAGGGCAATCCGGCGGATTGGGATTTGAGCGAGGTCGGTGAAAACGACATCGGCGGCGGTGACGGGCTGGATGAAGCGGAACTGGCGGATCTGGATCCGCTGAATGGCAAGCGCTGACCAGCTGATTTGAAGTTCGCCCCCTGTAGGAGCTGCCGAAGGCTGCTCCTTGTATGTTCCCCAGACACCAGCATGAATGAGATCTAAGCTCGCTGGTGCGACATACGAAGATGTGTTTCTGGGGAGACCGATCGCTCCTTAAGGCAGGACTTGCTCCTGACCTTGTCTGTAGAGAGGTCCCCCGCCTCATTGCCCACCACGAAGAGTATCGAGAAGCCGACGAGTCGGACTTCGCATTACAAGGTTGCAGTGGCATGAAGTTCGAGGTCAGGGGAACCAGGAAGCATTTTTAACTCAGTTCTCTTGGAGTTGAAAGCATGAACATGCACGTCGGTTTGGATGTGGGATCTCGCACTACAGCGATGGGCTGGCGCAATGGCGGCCGCTTTGCAGGTCAGTGCAATATCGACCAGACGCCGGCGGGGCGCAAGGCTGCTGTCGGCAAATTGCTTGAGCTCAAGCCGATATCTGTGGTGATGGAAGCCACCGGTATCTACTA
Organism: Pseudomonas sp. B21_DOA; assembly: GCA_030544685.1. NCBI lineage: Bacteria > Pseudomonadati > Pseudomonadota > Gammaproteobacteria > Pseudomonadales > Pseudomonadaceae > Pseudomonas > Pseudomonas sp. B21_DOA. Next base: position 5,929,561 of record CP086683.1, read on the forward strand.
CCTGGACTTGGCCATGGAGCTCGCTGCGGCGGGTTTGCCAGTCTCGGTTATCAATCCGAAGAGTTTTCACAACTTTGCAAAGCTGATGCTGAAAAACAGCAAAACGGACGCAATCGATGCCCAATTATTAGCTGAATACGGCGAACGGATGAGCCCAAGGTTGTGGACGCCGCCCACTTCAATACAGCTTGAGCTGCGTGCTATCGGCCGCCACATCAATCGTTTGACAGGTCACCGCACCCGCGCCAAAAACGAGCTGCATGCGCTAAAAGCTACTCAAACAACACTCCCGATGCTGATTGAGGATGAAGAAGAGGCCATCAACGCCTTTGACAAACGAATCGAGCGTTTCCGTGTCGCTGGTCGGGCATTGATCGACAACTGCCCAATGTTGAGCGCCCAGTTTGGACACATGATTGCCGCTCCAGGCATGGGTGAGATCTCAGTATTTGCAGCGCTGGCTGAACTGACGACCTTACCGGTGACGCTTAAATCCGCGCAGGTTAGCCGCCATGCCGGACTCGATGTCCGACTCACGCAATCAGGAAGCAGCATTGATAAACCCGGCCGGATAAGTAAGGGCGGCAATGCCTATTTGCGCTCAGCGATGTACATGCCTGCGCTGACCGCCATACGTTGCGACCCGAACGTGAAAGCGTTTTACGAAGCGTTGGTGGCCCGAGGAAAGAGGAAGATGCAAGCTATCGTCGCAGTCATGCGCAAATACCTGACCGGACTATGGGCCTGCATGCAGGCCGGAGAAGACTTCGACACGGCCAAGCTTTTTAGCGGTAAACACGTCCAAAAAGCTTGACCGTGAACAGAGTATCTACAGGGTCTCAGTCAACAAGGGTACAGGCCATCACCACCGCATCCTCACGCCCACCCACCGCCGGATAATAATCGCGACGCCGGCCGATCTCGTTGAAGCCATACCGCTCATACAACTTGAACGCAGCCGTGTTGCTGTCGCGCACTTCGAGAAAGCATTCCCGAGCCTCGGCCGCATACGCCCGCGACATCAAATGCTCAAGCAACGTCAGGCCCAACCCGCGCCCCTGATTTTCCGGCTTGACGGTTATATTGAGCAGGTGCGCCTCATCAAGAATGATCTGCACCACACCGTGGCCCACCTGCTGCTGCCCTTCGAACATCAGCCAGATCTGGTATTTGCCCAAGCCATCGAGAAAGATGCCCCGGGTCCACGGATGGCTGTACGCGGCGTATTCGATCTTCAACACAGCGTCCAGGTCCGCCTCGGTCATCGGGCGAAAGGTTACAGCCTCACTCATCGGATTGTTTCCAGCGCGCCATCAGCCGACGCATGGCTTGCCAGACAGCGGCCTTGCGCTGTGGCTCTTCCATTAACAGTTCCAGACCGGGAATCGCCCAGGCCAGGCCCAGACCTTCGATCTGCAATTCACTATTGAACGCTTCGGCGTCCGCTTCCCCGGCAAATTTCACCGCCGGCAGGCCGATCAGCCACAGACAGGCGCAGGGCGCCGCTTCCATCTGCACCGAGAGAAAACCCTGCACGAAGTCGCGCGCCGCTTCCGGGCCTTGATCCAGCGTGCCGCGATTGAGCCACGGCCAGCGCACCGGTTCGCCGACGATTTGCGGCGCATCCGGCAGACCAGCGGCGCGCAGCATGTCCTTGAGCAGCAGGTAGGCCGGATCGCGACTCTGAAACGCTTCGCCTGTGGGTAACTCGACCAGCAGAAGGCAACGCCCGGCGCGCAGCAGTTGCAGGGCGAAACGCGGTGGCGGCACTGGCGCTGGCTTGACCACCACCGGCGTCTCGTCGACTTCTTCCACCGGTTTGGCGCCGTTGCGGGTGCTGGCCAGCGACGGGCGCGGCACTTCGACTTTCGGCCGTTCGGCCTGACGCACGGCAGGCTGCGCCGGTGCTTCGGCCTGGGGCGCCGGAGCGACCGGCAACTCAAGCTCAGGCTCGGGCATCTCCAGCAGCTCGGGCCGCGACGGTGCGGCGAAAGGCAGTTCGGTGCGCGGCAGCCAGTTGACCACCTGCATGGCGTTCAAACAGGCGCGGCGGCGGGACTCGATAAGCAAAGGTCGGCCACTTGTGGATAACGAAAAGTGCGCTGATTCTACCGCCCTTCGCACAAGATCGCTTGCTGTTGATCGCTAGCCTGCGCCACTGCGCTTCGAGCAAAGAATGCGACAGCCCGTCCCGAGAGTGAATCGCCACGCCTGTGATGCAGTACAATCGCCGCTTTTAACCGCCAACCAGCCGGCCATTCCGATGATCGAACCCAAGCGCGTCTTGCGCGCCCTCGCTGAACACTGGGCACTTCTGGAGCCACTGTGCGAGCACTTCGACCAAGGCACCCTGAGCCTCAACGAACTGCGCACGCAACTGGCCGCCCAACAACTCGACAGCACGCCGCAGGACATCACCAGCCTGCTCGACGTGTGGATTCGCCTCGATATTCTGGTTCCGGTGGCGAAAAGCCCGAACCGCTTCGAGCTCAACGCGCAGATCCACGACTTCCTCGCCTATCTGCGCCGCGAACACCGCCTCGGTCTGTGCCTGGAAATCGAAGCCTACCTGCGTCACCTCGAACGTCTGGCCGGTTACATCCAGGACGCCTTCGACGTTCGCGACGGCAACGATCTGGCGCGCCAGCTGCGTTTGCTCGACATGCGCGTGCGCGACGTACTGAAAAAACTCGACAACGATGAACAGGCCTTGGTGGCAGTCGCCGAACGGGCGAAGACCAGCGACCGGCAGATTCCATTGCGTCAGCGTTACGCCGAAGTGCTGGCGACGTGGGACGAATACGTCGAGCCGATGATTGATCTGGTCAACGCCGACGGCGCCTTCGAACAAGGCGTGCGCAAGGTCGAAACCGTGCTGCTGAAGATGCTCAGCGAACAGCAGCGCCTCGGCCATCTGGTCGATGACGACATGCTCCTGCGCACCCACGCGCGCATTCTCGAAATGCAGACCAGCGCGCAGTTGACTCTGCGTCATGCCCGCGAACTGTTGCTGCCGTTGCGTGAAGAAGCGCGTCGGCACAACGCCGTGACCCGTGGCGCCGCACTGGCACTGGCGGCAATTCGCCGCAAAGGCATCGACGCCGTGCCGCAAGCCGCAATGCCGCTGTTCACCCGCCCACAGAGCACTTTCCTGGGCAGCGCCAGTCAGGTCGAAGCCTACGTCTACGCGCTGGCGCGTTTCGAGCCGAAACCGGCGCGCTTCCCCAAGGCGCACAAAACCCAGAAGGCTGGCGACGCTCCACGTGCACCGCGCACCGTGCGCGAGATGGTCGATCGCTGCGAAGAATCGCTGCCGATGCCGGATCTGATGACCTGGCTGCTGGAGCAGGAACCGGACGGCGCCACCGACGAATTGCTTTATTGGTTCTCGCGCCTGTCGCGGGAAAAACGCTTCAAGCGCGAGCGTCTGGAACGTCGCGAATATCACACTCACGAGCATCAGGTCAGCCTGCGCTCCTTCGCCCTGCTCTCGGCCAGCGACACCGCCGCCGAGAATTCTGCGAGCATCCCAAATGCATCTTGATCTTTCCGAACTGTCGCAACTGGCGCCGATCTTCCGCGAGTTGTTCAAGGGTTACCACGTCAGCCGTCGTGATCCCGAGCTGTACGCGCAATTGTCGAATTTCCAGGACCAGTACCGCACGCTGTTCAAGGCGCTGGGCTTTGAACTGGTCTGCGACACCCGTGGTTTCTACTACTTCGTGCCGGACATGGCCGCCGCAGCGGTGAACAAGACCGCCCAGCGACTGGCGCTATTCACCTTCATCCTCGTCGAGCACCTGGCCGATCAGGGCCGCGACCCGATTGCCGTGCTCGACGGCGGCAGCCTTGGCCGCGAAGAGTTGCCGTCGCTGCTGGACAAGTACCGCGATCTGTTCATTCAGGCCGAAGTGCAGACCGTCGAAGAACTCGAAGAAAAAATCATGCGCCGCATGACTCAGCTCGGTTTTGCCGGCGAAGAAAACGGTGTCTACCGCTTCCTGCCGCCAATGCACCGTTTCCTCGACGTGTGCCTGTCGGTACAGCAGGACCGCGACCTGGCGGCCAGCGTGCACAGCGTTCTGCCGCTGCCGGCGCCGGTGCTGATCGACGAAGAAGCCGAAGCGAAATTCCTCGAAACCGACGATCCGCTCGATCTTTCCGAATTTGAAGAAGAAAGCGAAGAAGACGCACTGGCCCGCGCCATTGCCGAAGAACAGGAGTCCGATGCATGAGCCAGGAACGCTACGGCATCCGCCGCTTTGCCCTTTTGAACACCGCCGGTTACAGCCTTGGCCTGTTCCCGCTGGAAGAACCGCTGTCGGTTTATGGCGCGAACAACCTCGGCAAGTCGGCGTCGATCAACGCCTTGCAGTTTCCGATTCTGGCGCGCATGTCGGACATGAGTTTCGGCAAGTACAGCCTCGAGCAATCGCGGCGTTTCTACTTCGCCTCCGACACCAGTTACATCCTCGTCGAAGTCAACCTGCCCCACGGCCCGCACGTGATCGGCGTGGTCGGTCGCGGCCCGGGGGCGGTTTCGGGCACCAGTTCTTCGCCTACGCCGGCAAGCTCGATCTGGCCCACTACCAGAAAAACGACACCTGCCTGCGCCAGAAAGAACTGTTCAGCAATCTCGAAAAAGAAGGCCTGAAGGCTTACGAGCTCAAGCCGGACGAACTGCGCCGCTTGCTGGTTGGCGGCCACACGTCGATCCCGCTCGACCTGACGCTGATCCCGCTGCGCTCCACCAGCGAGCAGAGCCTGAAGACCTTCCGCGCGCTGTTCATCAACCTGCTGCACATGCGCGAAATCACCGCGGCCAAGCTCAAGCAACTGTTCCTCGATGCCTTCGAGCACAGCCTGCGTTCGGGCAGCGTCGATTACATCGCCGCGTGCGAAGAAGCCTTCCGCGACGTGCGGCGCATGGAACAGGACTACAACTCGCTGGTCGCCGCCGGCCCATTGGTCGAAGCCTTGGCCAACGGCGTGAAACAGCGCGACGTGCTGCGCGGCAAACTGCATCGCCTGTCGCCGCTACTCGATTCCCTGCTCGGCACCTGGTCGGACTACGCCACGGCGCGTAAGGAAGAGCTGACCATCCAGGCCGAGCACTACCGTCGCGAGCAGGACGATCTGCAAAACGATCAGCGCGGCGGCACTCAGGAATTGATGCGTCTGGAGCGGGAAATTTCCGGCATTCAGCGCTGGCTCGGTGAGCTGTCGGTATTAAAGAACCGCTTCGCCCTGGTCGATGACGTCAAAGTGCTCGAGCAACAATTGCTCGCCGCCAAGGACGCTCACGACGAACTGGCCGGTGCCTTGGCGCAGTCGCGTCAGTTCAGCGCCGAAGATCTGGAAGAGCGTCTGCGCGATCTGGAAAAACGCCTGAAGTCGGTGAAGCAGCAACTCGATCACGCTGATAACAACAGCTACGCCCGCCTGCGCGAAGAGTTCTCGCAACAGGACGTCGAACGCCTGATGCGTCTGTTCAATAGCGCGCTGTTCAGCCTGCCGCTGGGCGAGCACGGCATCACCCTCGACGAGAACGGCGAGTGGGTCAAATCGGTCGAGCTGATTCTTGACGGCTTCAAAGGCGAGCGTTTCGAAGTGCCGGGCCTGTCGATCGACATCTCGCACATCGAGCCGCCGGCCTTGCAAGCGCTGGCTGACCGCGCCGCGCTGCGCGATCAGAAAGAGCGTCTGGAAAAAGAACTCAAGCAACTGAAAACCCAACAAGCCGTGGCCGCCGACCGCGCCGCGAGCAAGACCCAGACCGAAGCGCTGTACCAGCAGGTGCTGGACGCACAGAAGGCGCTGGAAGATTTCCGTCGCACCCAGACGCTGAGCGCCGAAGAAGGCGACAAGCTCGAGCAACTGGCGCAGATGGAAGCCGCGCAGGACGAACTCAAGCGCTCCAGCGATGCGTTCACCGAGCGCGTCCAGCAACTGTCGGCCAAGCTGCAACTGGTCGGCCGACAGATTGCCGACATGGAAGCCAAGCAACGCACCCTCGACGATGCCTTGCGTCGTCGTCAGTTGCTGCCGGCGGATCTGCCGTTCGGTACGCCGTTCATGGATCCGGTCGACGATTCGATGGACAACCTACTGCCGCTGCTCAACGACTATCAGGACAGCTGGCAGGGTCTGCTGCGTGCCGATGGCCAGATCGAGGCACTGTACGCGCAGGTGCGTCTCAAAGGCGTGGCCAAGTTCGACAGCGAAGACGACATGGAGCGGCGTCTGTCGCTGCTGATCAACGCTTACGCGCACCGCACCGATGAGGCCCTGACCCTCGGCAAGGCGCGGCGCGCGGCGGTCACCGACATCGCCCGCACCCTGCGCAACATTCGCAGCGACTACGACAGCCTCGAGCATCAACTGGCGCTGTTCAACCGCGAGATCAACAAGCGTCAGGTTTCCAACCTGCAGAGCTTCCGCATCGTCCTCGCGCCGAACAAGGAAGCGCTCAAGCACATCGACCAGATCATCCACAGCGCCGGGCAGTATGAGGAAGGCGAAACCCTGTCGGTGTTTGACCTCAGCCAGAGCGCCGAGCAGGACAACAAGAACGAAGAGGCCAAGGAATATCTGGCACGGCTGGTGGCGGCCAACCACAACCAGCTCGGTCTCAAGGACTTGTTCGAACTCGCCTTCGAGATCACCAAGGTCAACGGCCAACCGGTCATCCACACCGACATCGACGGCGCGGCGTCCAACGGTACGACCATGACCATCAAGGCGCTGACCAACATGTACTTGTTGCTGCATTTGATGGATCGCGATCTGGCCGGTCGCGTGCGTCTACCGTACTACCTCGACGAGGCGGCGGATATCGACGAGAAGAACCAGGCGGCGCTGCTTGAAACCAGTCTGCAACTGGGCTTCGTGCCGATTCTGGCGAGCGTGAAGCCGCAGGTCTGCGCCAGTGTCGCGATCGACCTGGAAGGCGGCAGCGGCCCGGCCGGGATCTACATCGATGAGGCGGACTGGAAGTACATCCGCCGCCACGATGTGGTCAAGGCCACGCTGAATGTGCAGGCGGATGAGCCGGAGCTGGATGCGGTTTGATCGGCTTTAGCTGAAGGCAAAAAAGGGCCGCGATCTGCTGGGATCGCGGCCCTTTTTATCGTCTGGGATTTGGGTTGAATCAGAGGGCCTCTTCGCGAGCAAGCTCGCTCCCACATAGAAACGCATACAAAATGTGGGAGCGAGCTTGCTCGCGAAGGCGTCTTGATAGACGCCCCATAAACTTCAGGTTACTTACCGAGCTGAATCCTCGGCGCCCACGTCAGCCATTCATCCTCGAACTTGTCGAACAACGGGAACGTCTGCTCGGCCCGCGCCGGGTTGCCCATGCGTTCACCGTCCGGGGTGGCGAAGGCAATACCACCTTGAATCAGCGTCTCCAGCGACTCGGTTCGCACCGTCACGCCTTTAAATAAACCGTAATCGAAGCCCACACCGCTGGTGTTCCAGAAGCGGCTGCCGCTGCGCACCAATGGCGCATACTTCGGCTCGATCAGGATGTGCACCAATACACGGTCAGCGGTCTGGCCCAACTCATAACCGGTCACCTTGCCGACGGTGATTTCACGATAGGTGACTGGTACGCCGGGCTTCAGCGAACCACGACGTGCAGCGCTCAACACCAGACTCAAACCGGCTTCCTGTTTGGTGACTTCCGGCACCTCGGCCAAAGCAACGAAGTTTTTTGCGGCCCGAGATTTTCGCCGCTGGCTGGACTTCGATGTATTTGCCGGTGACCAGGGTTTCCAGATTCTGCGTCTTGATCAGGCCCAGCTCCGGCTTGACCACCCAGAACTGACTGCCGACCCGCGCAATTTTCTCCGGCACTTCGGTGATGCGTGCGGTGAGGATCACCGACTGCATGTCGTCGGTGAGATCCACGCTCTCGATCTTGCCAACATCCAGCCCCTTGAAACGCACCGGCGTGCCGCTGCTCAAACCGTCAGCGCGATCGACTTTAATAGTCACTACCGCACCTTTCTTGTTCGCCTCGTCATGATCGGCGAACAGACGGAAGCGCGGGATGCGTTTCTTCAACGGCGCATTGGCTTGCGGTGTTTCGAATGCAATACCGCCGGCCATCAGGGTTTGCAGGGATTCACTCTTCACCTGAATGCCGCCGGTCAAGCCACCGGTGAGGGTAATGCCGCTGACGTTCCAGAAGCGCGTCGAGGCGTTGACCAGGTTTTCGTATTCCTTCTCGATGTGTACGCCGATGACCAGTTGCTTCTTGGTTCGGGAGAACTGGTAGCTCTGCACCGAACCGACCTTGACCTGCTTGTACAGAATCGGGCTGCCGACATCGATCGAGCCGAGCGAATCGGTGAACAGCACCAGATGCAGGCCCGGCGATCGCAGGTCCAGCGGCGGAGCTTTTGGTCGTGCTTCGAATTCCCGCTTTGGCGCGGCGCCTTTGTCACCCGGACGCACGGCGATGTAGTTACCTTTTACCAGCGCTTCCAGGCCGGTAATACCGGCAAGGGAAATCGACGGTTTGACCACCCAGAACTGCGTGCCCTCCACCAGATAGTCTTCGGCCAACGGATCAAGGGTCAGCTCGGCGGTGGCGCTGTTCAGGTCCGGATCGACCTTCAACGCTTTCAGGTTGCCGACCTGAATACCTTTGTACATCACCGGCGTGCGACCCGCCTGCAGACCTTCGAAATCGCTGAGCTTGACCTTCACGCGAATCCCGGCAGCGGCAGCGTCAAAGTCTTCATAGAGACGGAACGGGAGGCTCGGATCGGTTGCCGGACTGTCCTTGCGATTCTCCGGCGTCGCGAACGCGATACCACCGGCGACGATGCTGGCCAGGGATTCGCTGCGCACTTTCACGCCGGACAGGTTGGCGTCGATGCTGATGCCGCTGGCGTTCCAGAAACGCGTGTGCTTGCGCACCAGTTTGGCGTAGGTCGGCTCGATGAACACTTTCAGCTCAACAGTGCTCTGATCCTCGGAAAGCACATAGCTTTTGACTTGGCCAACTTTGATCTGCTTGTAGAACACCGGGCTGCCACGATTCAGAGAACCGAGGCGATCGGCCTTGATGGTCAGGTGCAGACCGGGCTTGGCGTCGGACAGCGGCGGCTCTTCGGCCAATGCCTTGAATTTGCGCACCGGCTCGCCTTCACCGGGACTGATGGCAACGTAGTTACCCGAGACCAATGTCTCCAGACCGGTGATACCGGCCAGGGTCACGCTCGGCTTGACCAGCCAGAACCGTGTGCTGGTCTTCAGGTACTGCTCGACGTCCTTGTTCATTTCGATGGTGGCGATCACGCCTTTGGAGTTGCCTTCATCGTCGAGCTTGAGCGTTTTGACCTTGCCGACCGGCATGCCTTTGTAGACCACTTCAGTCTTGTTGGCCTGGATGCCTTCGCCGCTTTCGAAGCGCACCTGAATCTCTATACCGGTCTCGGAATAAGCACGCCAGCCGAGCCAGCCGCCGATGATCAGCGCGATCAGAGGCAGCACCCAAATGGCCGACCAGTTCGAAGCGGGTCGGGTTTTCGCTACAGGCAAATCAGTCATGGTCGTCGTCCGACTCCGTGTTATCCCAAATCAGTCGGGGATCGAAAGTAACTGCCGCGAGCATCGTCAGAATCACCACAGAGGCGAAGGCGACGGCGCCCAGGTTGGCTTCGACACTGGCTATCCGGCCGAAGTTGACGACCGCCACGAGAATGGCGATCACAAAAATATCGAGCATCGACCAACGGCCAATGAACTCGATGAAACGGTACATCCAGATACGCTGGCGGGCCGATAATGGTTGCCGACGCTGCACAGAAAACAGCAACAGCGCGATGCCGACCAGTTTGAAGGTCGGCACCAGAATACTGGCGATGAACACCACGGCCGCGATCGGAATCATGCCGTGCTGCACCAGTTGAATAACCCCGGACATGATGGTGCTCGGATCACCCTGACCCAGAGAGCTGACCGTCATGATCGGCAAGACATTCGCCGGAATGTAGATAATTGCTGCCGTGATCAACAGCGCCCAGGTACGGGTCAGGCTGTTCGGGCGGCGAGCGTGAACCTGCGCGCCACAACGGGTGCAGTTCTGCTCGTCGACGTCAGCTTCCTGCTTGTTCAGCTCGTGACATTCGGTGCAGACCAGAATGCCCGCATCAATCGCCCGCATGGGCATCCTCTCCTGATAATGCCTGCCAGATCTGATGCGGTGACATCACCACCTCCAGCCAGACTTGTACCAACAACAAGCCAATGAAACATGCCAGCCCGAGGCCGACGGTGATGGCTGCCATGTCCGCAAGCTTCACGATCGCGACGAGGACGCCCATGAGGTAGACCTCGAGCATGCCCCAGTCTCTGAGGTGGTGGTAAATACGATAGAGCAGCAAACCGTAGCTTCGGCCGACTTCGAAACGAATCGTCAGTAACACAAACAGCTGGCACAACAACTTGAGTAACGGTATGGCCATGCTGCAAAGGAAGACGACAATCGACACTCCTTGCATGTCGGTGTTGAACAGACCGACCACGCCACTCCAGACCGTATCCTGCGACGATTGCCCGAGGATATTGAGTTGCATGATGGGTAAAAAGTTTGCCGGTACGTAAAGTAATAACGCCGCGATCACCAGGGCGAGGCTGCGCTGCACCACGTTATGGCGGTGGGCGTATAACTCATAACCACAACGCGGGCAGAGCGCTTTCTCACCATGGGCAAGTGTCGGCTTGCGCATCAGCAGGTCGCACTCGTGGCAGGCTATCAAGTCTTCCAGCGGTAAATCTGACAGCCCGGGGGCGTCAACCGATTCTGACATACAGGCTCTGGCTCCGATAAAGATGGGGCTATTCTAGTGTTCTGATTCGAAAATAACTGTGCAATTTTGTTCGCCGTAACGCTGAAAACTTTCTCGCAGGC